>NZ_OZ245757.1:4970000-5422977 GCF_965227505.1 Pelagibius sp. | reverse complement strand
TTTGACGAGAATGGCGTCCTGATCACCGATGACCAGGGCGATGCAGCCGACGAAGACGTAAGCGGCGCCTTTGCCACCACGGACGAGCAGGTAGATGCACTCTGGGGCGAGGACGATGCCTTTGCCGAGGGCACGAAGGCTGATCTCGTCACCGACCTGACCGATGCCGTCGAAGCCATCGTCACGACCAAGGACAGTGTCATCCTGGGCAGGACAGACGTATACCTGGAAGGCCGCCGAGACGAGGTGCGCACGGAGGAGACGAACTTCGGCAACCTCACCGCCGATGCCAATCTCGCTCTTGCCCAGCAGGTGGACGACACCGTTATGGTCTCGATCAAGAACGGCGGCGGCATCCGCGCCCCCATCGGCGCAATCGAAGAGCAGCCCCCGGGCTCCGGCAACTTTGTCGAGCTGCCGCCGCAGGACAATCCGGCCTCCGGCAAGCAGGCCGGCGAGGTCTCCCAGCTCGACGTCGAGAACACGCTGAAGTTCAACAATGGCCTCACGCTCCAGACCCTGACCGCAGCCCAGCTTCTTGAGGTCCTGGAGCACGGCGTGGCTGCAACCGGGCCAGGCGAAACCCCCGGGCAGTTCCCGCAGGTCGGGGGCGTTTCCTTCAGCTTCGATCCGGACGCGGCGCCGGGTTCACGCATCCAGTCAGCGGCCATCATCGATGAGAACGGCGACCCGGTAATGGCACTGGTCGAGAACGGCAGCCTGGCGATCGATCCGGACACGCCGATCCGCATCGTGACCCTGGACTTCCTGGCCAACCTGGGCGGCGACGGTTATCCCTTCCCGGACTTCGCCACCGCTGACCCAGACTTCGCCGACGTGGTGCAGCTCCAGGATGTGCTCGCCGACGCCGGCGGGGCCGACTTTGCCCAGCCCGGCAGCGAACAGGACGCGCTGGCGGAGTATCTGCTGGCAAACTTCTCGACCACGCCCTTCGGAGAGGCCGACACCGAGCCGGCCAACGACAGCCGTATCCAGAACCTGAACGAGCGCGAAGACACCATTCTCGACGGCCTGTTGGAAGGGGTCAACGAGACCGGAACCCGCGGCGACGATCTGCTGGAGGGCAAGCTCGGCGACGACACGCTGGCGGGCGGACGCGGTGACGACACCTTGCTCGGCGGGGCGGGCAACGACGACCTCGACGGCGGCCGGGACGACGACGCAATCGACGGCGGCGCGGGCGACGATACGATCAACGGCGACCGTGGCGAGGATACCATCGAAGCGGGAGCCGGCGACGACCTGGTCGATGCCGGCCGCGACGACGACAGCGTCGATGGCGGCGACGGTGACGACACCATCGACGGCGATCGCGGCGACGACACCATCGATGCCGGTGACGGCGACGACCTGGTCGATGCCGGCCGCAACGACGACATGGTCATGGGCGGCGAAGGGGATGACACCCTGATCGGCGGACGCGGCGAGGATACCCTCGACGGGGGCGACGACGACGACCTGATCAATGCCGGCCGCGACGATGACATGGTCATGGGCGGTGAAGGCGACGACACACTCACCGGCGACCGTGGCGAAGACACCCTGGAAGGCGGCGACGATGACGACCGCCTCGACGGCGGCAGGGACGAGGACATGCTCTTCGGCCAGGACGGCGATGACACCCTTGAGGGCGGCGATGACGATGACACCCTGGAGGGTGGCGCCGGCGACGACGTGCTGGACGGCGGCGACGACGACGACACTCTGATCGGCGGCGAGGGAGACGACACGCTGACCGGAGGGGATGACGACGACATCTTCGTCTTCGAAAGCGGCAGCGGCGTGGACACGATCACCGACTTTGAGCCGGGCGACGACCTCATCAAGCTCGACGGCTTCTCAATCGCGGACTTCGACGACGTGCTGGATGCCGCAGTCGACGATGGCGGCGATGTGGTCATCACCTTGGACGAGGACAACGGCGACGAGATCCGCCTGGTCGGCGTCAACAAGGATGACCTGTCCTCCGACGACTTCATGATCACCGGTGTGTGACGACCCGACAACGCAGTAAACCGATGGGGCGGCGGTGCCGAGAGGTACCGTCGCCTTGCGGCTTTTCATGACAAGACGATGCTCCGAGCCAAGCCATGACAAAAACGCGGCGAACGCAAGACCGGAACCCGCTGTCCGATGCGCTCCAACGCGTGCGCAGCACCTTCTTCTCAGTCGGTTTCTTCAGCTTCTTTATCAATCTGCTCATGCTCACCGGCCCGCTCTACATGCTGCAGGTTTACGACCGCGTGCTGACCTCCGGCAGCCGCCATACCCTGATCATGCTGACGGTCGTCGCCGTCGCCATGATTCTGACCAGTGCCCTGCTGGAGTTTGTTCGGGCGCGGATTCTTGTGCGCATCGGATCGCGGCTCGACACCTCGCTCAGTGACATTCTGTTCAGCGGGCTGCTGCGCCGGCGCCTGCGCCAAAACGAGAGCGGCGAGGCCCAGCCGTTGCGCGACCTGGAAAGCCTGCGCGGGTTCCTGACAGGAAACGGGCTGATTTCGTTCTTCGACGCCCCCTGGACCCCCCTCTTCCTGGCGATCATCTTCCTGCTGCACCCGCTGCTGGGACTGGTTGCCCTTGGCGGCGCGGTGATTCTCTTCACCTTGGCGGTGATCAGCGAACTGACGACCCGCGGCCCGCTGCGCGAGGCTGCGGCCGACAGTGCCGCCGCCCACGGTTTCACCGAGAATACGCTGCGCAATGCGGAGGTGATCGAGGCCATGGGCATGCTGCCGGCCTTGCGCCAGCGCTGGCAGCAGCGTCACAGCGCCGCTCTGGCCGCCCAGGCACAGGCCAGTGACCGCGGCGGGCTGCTGACCGCAGCGGCGAAATTCGTCCGGCCCGCCCTCCAGGTCGCCATTCTGGGCACCGGCGCCTACCTGGCCCTGCAGCAGATCATCACGCCGGGGGTGATGATCGCCGCTTCGATCATCATGGGGCGCGCTCTGGCGCCCGTCGAAGGCGCCATCGGCCAGTGGCGCAGCTTTATCCTGGCGCGCAGTGCACACAGCCGCCTCAAGACCTTTCTCGACAAGGACAGACCGCGCGCGGAAAGCCTGCCCCTGCCCCGGCCCAAAGGCGCGCTGTCGGTGGAACGGCTGGTCGCCGCGCCGCCAGGCCTCGACAAGCCGGTCCTCAAGGGCATTTCCTTTGCGCTCAGCCCGGGCGAGAGCCTCGGCGTGATCGGGCCGAGCGCCGCCGGCAAGTCAACCCTCGCCCGGCTGCTGATCGGCGTCTGGGCGCCCGCCGCAGGACACGTGCGCCTGGACGGCGCCGATATCTGCGACTGGGATCACGTGCTTCTGGGGCCGTCGCTCGGCTATCTGCCTCAGGATGTCGAGCTCTTCGACGGCACGGTGGCGGAGAACATCGCCCGCTTCGGCGCGGCCGACGCGGAAAAAATCGTCCACGCCGCGCGCCGCGCCAATGTCCACGAGATGATCCTGCGGCTGCCGCAGGGATACGACACGGTCATCGGCCAGGGGGGTGCGGCGCTCTCCGGCGGCCAGCGACAGCGCATCGGCCTGGCCCGCGCGCTTTACGGAGAGCCTGCCTTCATCGTGCTGGACGAACCCAACTCCAACCTCGACGGTGACGGAGAGGAAGCTCTGCGCAAGGCGGTTGCCGACCTGAAGGCCGGCGGCACGACGCTGGTGGTGATTGCGCACCGACCCTCGGTGCTGGCCGGCATGGACAAGCTTCTGGTTCTGCGCGACGGCCTGATCGAGCATTTCGGTTCCCGCGAAGAGGTCGTGCCCAAGGTCACCAAAGCGGTGCCCAAGGCGCAACCCGGTAAACGGCCCGCAGCGGCGGCGCAAGGGGTGTCGTCATGAGGACGGACCCGAAAGCCCCCAAGGCGGCCCCGACCCGCGTGCTGCCAATCGTCGTGACGGGTCTCACGGTCGTCGTGCTCACCTTCGCCGGCTTCTTTGGTTGGGCCGCCACGGCCCAGCTCTCCTCCGCGGTCATCGCCTCGGGCAAGGTGACGGTGGACAGCAACCGCAAGGCCATTCAGCACATGGAAGGCGGGATCGTGAAGCAGATCTTGGTGCGCAATGGCGACGCGGTGGCCCGGGACACCCTGCTCGTGCAGCTCGACGAGACGCGGGCGCAGGCTTCGCTGGCGATCCTGAAGGCCAAGCTGGATGACGCCCTGGCGAACGAAGCGCGCCTGATCGCGGAGCGCGACGAGGCCGAGAGCATCGTCTTTCCCCAGGATCTGATGGCACGGCAGAACGAACCCCAGCTGAACGACAGCCTGCGCGGCCAGCGGAGTCTCTTCGCCGCGCGGCGGGAGACGCTGAAGGGGGAAGTCGGGATCTACCAGGAACGGATCGGCCAGGTCGACGAGCAGATCCGCGGCCTGCGCGCCCAACAGGATGCCAAGGAACAGCAGATCGCGTTGATCGGCGAGGAACTGGAGGGTCTGCGCAAGCTTCTGGAAAAGGGCTTTGCCGAAAAGAACAAGGTTCTGGCGCTGGAACGCGAGGCTGCCCGCCTGGGCGGCGAACGCGGCGAGCACATTGCGGAGATTGCAGCGGCCAAGACCTCCATCAGTGAGGCCGAACTGGAAATCCTGCAACTCCGCAAGAGCAGCCGCGAAGCGGTGGAGCTGGAGCTGCGTGACCTGCGCACCGAGATCTTCGACCTCAGCGAGCGGGTGACCGCCTCGCAGTTCGTGCTGGATCATCTGGAGGTGCGCGCGCCCGAGGACGGCGTGGTGGTCGGCCTGCAGGTCTACGCACCGGGACAGGTGGTGCAGCCGGGCGCCACGATCCTGGAGCTGGTGCCGGTCGACGACGACTTGATTGTCGAGGCGCGGGTCCTGCCTTTCGACGTCGACAGCCTGGCCCTCGGCCTGGAAGCCGATGTCATGTTCACCGCATTTTCGCAGCGGACCACCCCGAAGCTGATCGGCAGCGTCGCCTACTTCTCCGCGGATCGCTTCGAGGACGAGCGCAGCGGCGAAGCTTACTACCTGGCGCGGATTTCGATCCCCGAAGAGGAGGTCGCGCGCCTGGGCGGGGATCGAGTCCTGCGGCCCGGCATGCCTGCCGATGTAATGATCAAGACCGGCGAGCGCACCGCCCTGGACTATCTGGTGCAGCCCCTCAGGGACAGCATCACCAAGGCCTGGCGGGAGCACTGAGGGTCAGGTGGCCCCGACCCGCCTGCCCCGACCCGCCTGCCCTGACTCGCTGCCCTCAACCGCCCGCCGCAGGGCCGGCATTGTTGAGGCTCCAGTCATAGGCGGTTCCGTCGATGGTTCCGGCCTCCTCGAGCTGGGCAGCGAGCGCCGGCTCGGCATACCGCTTCAGGTGCTGCTGCAGCAGCGATACCGACTCGCCGAAGTCCTCGAAAAACCAGTCATAGATCTTTGAGACGGTGACCTCGCCATTGGCGACGGTTACGCCGCGCGGATCGTTGATGTAGCTGCGGGCGGCGACCTCCAACTGTTCTTCCAGCGCAGCGCCGGTGAAGGCATCGACGGCCAGATTGGGGCAGCCGATCGACGCGCAGTTGACCCCATAGTGAATCCGCGGATCGTTCCAGATCGGCCGCAGAATGCGATGCTCGATGTCGTTCAGCGTCAGGGCTTCGCCTTCCACCGTCACCAGGTCCTTGTCCCAGGGCCCGCTGGCGAAGAGGCCGGGCGAGATGTCGATGTCGCGGATCGATTCGACCGGATAGTGGTCCGCAATCAACTTGACCGTGACCGCATTGTAGAGATTGAGCCAGTAGGCAAACTGCTCGCGCCGGGCATAGGTGCTGATCGGCACTGCGGCAAGGTCGGCGACGATCTTGGCGAGGGTATCCCGTTCACCGGCGGCCAGCTGCGCATAGTTCAGACGGTGCACACCATCGTCCCCAATTCGCAGGTGGCTTTTGAGAAAGGCGTCCCAGGCCGCGAAATCAATCACGGCGGTGCTCTCAGGGTCGTGCCGTTCCCAACGCGGCCAGAGATCCGCCGAGGGCGCGAACAGGCGTTCCGCCGAGGTGAAGCCGGCCAGGGGCAGAACCACCAGAACGGCGAACGCAAGCCTGCCGAAACACCGTCCGACTGGTTCGAACCAGGACTTTGTCATCCGAAGACTCCCACGCTTTCAATCAGCCTGTCCGATAGAAATCGATCACGGGAGGCAAAAGTGAATTCAAAGAGCCGCGAGCGCAGCGTGATCGGCCCTGCCAGCCTCCCGGGAGCGCGCCGCGGATAGAGGATAAAGGGCTAGGCGGCACCGCCTTCCCTACACCTTTTCCACGAAGTAAGTGGTTGATTTCCCCTGACGACCCGCGGGGATTACGCCTTTAGTTTATGCAATCCGGCCATTCGGCCTGAAGCGACCTTTTCATAGCGCTTATGCACCCTGGCAGGCCCGGTGCGGGCCCCGCTAGAGTCATTTTCAGGAACTGAAGACATTGCGTGCGAGAGCACGCGTCCGAGGGTTTCGAAGGCACCCGACAGAAGGCTGCCTGATTACAGGCTGAGACCATGCATCAGGTCCCGGTAAAGCGTCGAGGGGGTCGAGGAAATGCCGCCGTTGCTTTCGGAGAGGTCAAGATGACCGACCGAGAACTCACGCGTGATGAGGTCCTGAGCCGGGATCACCAAGCGCTGGCGGACCTGGTCGTGAAACTCGGACGCAGCGATGCCGGCCTTGCCGTGTTGATCCGCGCACTCACGCCTGCATCGCTCGCCTCGCCGGGGCAGCCCTGCACGGCGGCTACTGAGTCTCCCGCACCATCGAAACCCTGCTCCGTACCCGGCAACACGACGGATCCGGTGGAACCCCATATGGTCGGCGAAAGCCCGGCCATGCAGAGAGTCTTCGACACCATCAGAAGGTTCGCCCTGCCCAGCGCACCGGTTCTCATTCAGGGCGAAAGCGGCACCGGGAAGGAGCTGGCAGCGCAGGCGATCCATGAGCGCTCAGCCTATGCGTCGGGCCCCTTCATCGCGATCAACTGCGGCGGCCTTCCGGCCTCTCTGGTTGCCTCGGAGCTGTTCGGTCACGAGAAAGGCGCTTTTACCGGCGCGCATCAGCGCAAGATCGGCAAGCTGGAAGCCGCCAACGGAGGCACGCTCTTCCTCGACGAGATCGGCGACATGCCGCTGGAGCTGCAACCGCACCTGCTGCGGTTCCTGCAGGAGCAGACGATCGAGAGAGTCGGCAGCAACACGCCGATTCGCCTGAATTGCCGGGTGATCGCCGCCACCAACCGAAACCTCGACCGGATGATCCGCAAGGAACAGTTCCGCGAGGATCTCTTCCATCGCCTGAACTGCCTGACCCTGGAGTTGCCGCCACTGCGCGAACGCGGCGACGACATTGCCCTGGTGGGCGCGTTCTTCGCCAAGCGCTTCGCTGCCGAAATGCAGGTCAAGGACCGTTTCCTCTCCGAGGAGGCATTGTCGGCGATGCGGCGCTACCCCTGGCCCGGAAACGTGCGCGAGCTGATCAGCAAGGTGCGCCGGGCCGTGGTCATGACGGACAGCGAGTGGCTGACTCCCGGGGACCTGGGGCTCGCCGACGCGCCTGCTGGCGCGCCGGAAGCAGCCAGCCGCCCGGTCGCGGGCTCCTTGGCCAGCAGCCGGCCGGGGGCGACGAGCGATTCGCTGCCCCCGATCGACCTCGGCAGTCTTGCCGCTGCCAGCCCGTTCCCGCAAGGCCCCGAACCCTGCAGCGGGCCCGCAACGACGTTGGAACAGGCCAAGGCCAAAATCGAGGAAAAGCTGGTGCGCGACGCGCTGGGTAAGCACGCCCACAACATCACCGTCGCCGCGCGCGATCTAGGGGTTTCGCGGGTCACGCTCTACCGCCTGATCGAAAAGTACAGCATCCGGGGACAGGGTGCGGCCCCGACACACTGATGCCGCCGCCCATGCCTGCGGCGCGCGCAGCAACTGCACGACCGGCCGCCCGCACATCGAGACAACCCTCACCTGAAGCCTTGATTTGTGCCTGTTTCACAGTGATAGTGACGCGAGAGTGAGGGGGGAGCTGAGACAGACCATGGGATTCGTGGTATCGCCATCACAGGCATCTGCGGTCAGGCGGACCGTTTTGGGGGGAGGCGTCGGGCTCTGCGTCGCATTGATGGGCAGCGCTTCTTACGCACAAGATGCCGGACAGCCACCCGCCCCTGTCACCGTTGAGCAACTCTTCGATCTGATCCAGGTCCAGCGTGCGCAGATTGAGGCGCAGCAGCGCAGGATCGACCAGTTGGAGAATGCGATCCGAGGGATCGCGGGTGTCGGCCAGCCCGGCTATCAGCCCGGCTCGCCCAACTACAGCTATGCGGACTATCAGGGCCAGCCCGGACAGGTTGCCCAGCAGGGCCAAAACCAGGGGCAAGGCCAGGGCCAACAAGGCCAACCCCAGGGCCAGGGCGCGCCTCAGAACCAGGGAGCCCCGGATCGGCCGGTGGGCGAGGAAGACCCCGATGCCCAGCGCCGCCGAATCGACGTCTCCGGCGTCCAGGACGTCGGCGGCGTGCTCACGCGCAAGGGCAATCTGGTGTTCGAGCCCTCGATCGAATTCGAGAGCACAGACAGCACCCGCTTCTTCTTCGACGGCGTCGAGATCATCGAAACCGTTCTGGTCGGCGACATCGAGGTTTCGGATGCCGAGCGCCAGACGATCACGGCGGCCGGCACCCTGCGCTACGGCATCACCAACCGGGCCGAGGTCGAACTCAAGATCCCCTTCGTCTACCGCGACGACTCGGTGACCCAGGAGGTCATCGGCGCCGGTGGCCCGGTCACCAGCGATCTGGATGCCACGAACCTGGGCGATATCGAGTTCAGCGGCCGGTACCAGATCAACTCCGGACAGGATGACTGGCCGATCTTCGTCGCCAACGCGCGCGTGAAGTCGGACAGCGGCCGTGGCCCCTTCGATGTCAGCCGCGATGACGACGGCGTTGAGACCGAGCTGTCGACCGGTTCGGGCTTCTGGGCCATTCAGCCCGGCCTTACGGTGATCTATCCGTCCGATCCGGTGGTCTTCTTCGGAAGCGTCAGCTACACCCACAGCTTCGGCAAGGACGTCGACGAAAACATCGGCGGGTCGGAGATCGGCGACGTCCAACCGGGCGACGTCGTCGGCTTCGGGTTCGGCATGGGCTTCGCGCTGAACGAGCGCGCCTCCTTCAGCGTCGGCTACGCCCACGACTTCGTTTTCGAAACAGAGCAGGAAATCGACGGAGTCACGGTGGAATCGGAAGACTTCGACGTCGGCCGCCTCAGCCTCGGCTTCTCCTATGCCTTGACCGATGACATCAACCTCAACCTGAACACCCAGGTCGGTGTCACCGACGACGCGCCCGATGTGGTGCTCACCCTGCGCACCCCGGTTACCTTCGATATCGGCAACGTCTTCGAATGATCAGCTGACCCACCTGCGGGGTCTGATAAAAAAAAGGGGAGCCCAAGGCTCCCCTTTTCGCTGTGAAATAGACTCTAAAGAATCAGCAAGTCATAGCTTTCCTGAGGACCTCACCTTGAGAGGCCACGGATGAGGGCCTGTTGCATCTCCATGGGCATGCGCCGGCCGTTGCCGAGGGCCCGGCCGCCTTTGTGGACGCTGCGGAGATCGATGATATCGATCGCCAGTGTCGAAATGTTGTCGATGTTGAGGTTGTCCTGGGAGTTGATGATGGTCGAGGCGATACCGTCGGAACCGATCGAGTGAATGATGTCGGTGGCACCATTCGAGCCTCCGGACACTGAAATGCTGTTGGTGTTCGGCAACAGTCCGTTGCCGCTGACAATGTCATTCAGAGACAGAACGGACGTGAGCTGGGGTGTTCCATTCACCAGGGTGGTGAACTCGAAACCGAAGTCGACCCTGAGACCGCCCGCGGTGATGAAGCCGCCGCGCTGTTCCTCCAGAATCTCCTCTTCAACCACCTCGTGCGGGTCGATGGACCGGCCCGTGGCCATGGCCATCAAGACATTTCCGCCCTCGTCGAAAGATCTGCCCGTCTGCGTGATCACTTCGGTGCCTGAACAGGCGGCCACTGCCAGCGCGATGCCCACAACAGCCAATAGATTCCGCAAAGCACGCCGAACGGCTTCATCGAACCCCTTCAACAACTGTAGAGCAATGAGTCTCGTCATCGGACTGCTCCCTTACCGGGTTCCTGCGCCCGGCAGATAGATCGTGATGTTGGCCAGGTTGCTCGAGCTCACCGCCGGGCCCAAGGGGGCCTGCGGATGCGCGCCCCACTCGTCCACCAGATTGAAGTTGGCTTTCGCCACCTCCACCTGGGTGCGGACGACGAAGACGATGTCGTTGGCCAACAGTTTTTCGAACTCCTTGCGCTTGTACCGCTGGATACCGCGCGAGGGATCGCCGACCAGAACGTGATGCGGGGTCACACCCTTCACGACGACGAAGTGCTTGTAGCCCCGCAGATCAAGCAGAACGATGGCCGGCACGCCGACCTCCATCAGCTTGTCCATAGAGACGCGAAACCCGTCGGCTGAGTAGCCGCGGGCATCGAGAAAGCGCTTCATGTCGAGCAGAGAGAAGCCTTGCGCCATGATCTTCTGCCGGTCGCCAACAGCGAACATGGATTCGAAGACCTCGACCTCTTCCGTCGGCCGGTCGTAGTGATAGGTCAGCAAGGTGGCCACCGCTGCCGAACCACAGGAGAAGTCACGCTCCTGCCGGACGACGGATTCCCACTTGCGCTCCTTCACGCTCTTGACCTTCAGATTGAAGGCCATGCCGCCGGCGGACACAAAGCGGGTGTCCGCCGCCTCCACCGGTGACCCGAGCACGGCCGCGGCCCCTATCGCCAGCGCAGCGGCAAACAACGCCAGGCGCCTTGCTGCCCGCGGGCGGAACTGCAGCACTGATGCACAACCCGTCATTGGTTGATGTTGCTGTCAACAACGGTGACAGCAATCACGTTCTGGGCCTGGTAGACGTTGTTGTGGCCCGAGTTGATGATGTTGAGCGACATCACCTGACCTTTGAAGACGTCGTCCCCCATATCGATGGTGCCGCCGGGCGCAAGGACTTGTCCGTTGATGGTGACATGTTGCGTCTGGTTGCCCATGGCCTTCGCCAGGGCCCTGTCATCGACTTCGTTGGCGGTGCCCCGCTCCTCTGCAAGGATCTGCGGTGCCACGACCCCCCAATCGGCAAAAGCATCTTCCGCCATCGCCGGGGTGGCTCCGGCGGCGAACCCTGCGCCGACAAAGGCGGCGGCCAGGGCGAGAATTCGGTTTCTGAACTTCATAGCAACGCCTCCCGAGCATTGCGATTGATCTCTGACCTCTTGACCGGGATCCGGTGGGGCCGAAGCCCCACCGGTCCGGTCAGTTCCGCTTAGCAGCAGAACAGAACCATCGACTTAGTTGCTGATCGCGACGCCGCCGGCCACAGAGATGGCGACGGTGTTCGCACCTTGCTGAGCCGAGTTGATGCCAGAATTGATGTTGTTCTGGTTCAACGCCTGGTTCTGGAAGGTCTTGTCACCGAAGTTGTTGTTGAAGGCGTTCACAGGAGCGCCACCGACCCCGAGGTTGCCGGAGCCGGAGACCATGGCCGTGTTGGTTACCGTCTGATTGAGATCAGACATGCTGACCGCGACGTTCAGGTCGAAACCACCGTCTCCACCGAGATCCGCCGCAACAGCCACGGTATTGGCGCCTTGCTGGGCCGAGTTGATGCCAGAATTGATGTTGTTCTGGTTGATCACCTGGTCCTGGAAGGTGTTGGCACCGAAGTTGTTGTTGAAAGCCTCCGTAGCGCCGCCGCCAACGCCCGCATTGTCATCATGACTGACGTTAGCGCCATTGGTGACAACCTGGTTCATCTGAGCAGGGCTGAGCTTGACGCCGTCGATCTCGTCGTCGTCAAGACCAAGGGTAACGGTCGCACCGGCCAAGGCGACGTTCGTGTCGCTTTTGCTGCCGGAGATGTCGACCGCCAGGGCGGTGGTGTTGCTGCCCTGCTGCGCGGAGTTGATGCCGGAGTTGATGTTGTTCTGGTTGATGACCTGTTCCTGATAGGTCTCCTTCCCGAAGTTGTTGTTCAGCGCCTCCTCGGCACCACCACCGATACCGGCGTTGCCGTCATCGTTCACCGTCGCACTGTTGGTGACGTACTGGTTCGCCTCAGGAACGTCGACCGTGTGACCGTCAAGGTCGCCGGAGTCAACGTAGTCCAGGTCGCCATTGGCGAAAGCGAAGTTCTTGTCAACCAGGCTTCCGTCCAGGTCCACCGACATTGCCGTGGTATTGCCGCCCTGCTGGACGGAGTTGATGCCGGCATTGACGTTGTTCTGATTGATTGTCTGGTTCTTAAAGGTTTCGCGACCGAAGTGGTTGCTCAGCGGGTCCTTGCCGACGGCATCGGTGCCGTCCGGATTACCGCCGACGCCGCCGCTGTCGTCACCGCTTGCCTCAGCAGTGTTCGTCAGCCGGTCGCCCTGCTCACCCTGATCCAGGTTGGTGGTGGCCTTGCTCAGGTTCATGTCACCGACCGCACCGGAGTTGTCAGCCACGGCCATGGCAGTGGTGTTGGCACCCTGCTGGGCCGAGTTGATGCCGGCGTTGATGTTGTTCTGGTTGATGGTCTGGTTCTGGAAGGTGTTGTTCCCGAAAACATTGGTGAGATTGTTGTTCTCGGGGTTGCCGCCGACACCAAGTCCGGTGTTGTCGAAGGCGTTGTCACCGAAGTGATTCTCATCGGCAAGGTTGTCACCGTCCTGTTTTCCAGTCGAGCTGGCATAGGCGGTGTTGTGGTCGAACGCGCTCTTGGAGTTGTCGACCGCCAATGCCGTGGTGTTCATGCCCTGTTGGGCCGAGTTGATGCCGGCATTGATGTTGTTCTGGTTCATCACCTGGTCTTGGAAGGTCTGGTTACCGAACTTGTTGAACAAGGTGTTCGTCGGCTCATCCGGCACGTCGTTGTCGAAACCGCCCACGCCGTCGCCGGCTTCATCATCCGCGATCGCCGAGTTATTGAACTCTTGTGTCTGGTTCGAGTCCGAAACGGCGAGATTGTAATCGCTGCCAAAGAAGATGTTGCCGATGTCACCATTGTCCGTATCCAGCGCGATAGCCGTTGTATTGGCGCCCTGCTGGGCCGAGTTGATGCCGGCATTGATATTGTTCTGATTCAGCGCCTGTTCCTGGAAGGTGGTGGATCCAAAGGCGTTGTGCAGTGAGTTTCCGCTGTCGGCGCCGATGCCGGTATCCTGCTCGCCGCCGGTCTCCGTATCGCCGGATGCCGTCGCCGAGTTGGTCACCTTTTGGGTGCCCTTGGAACGGGACTTGGCGATGTTCCGCTCCTTGCCGTACTCAGTAGCCGGGTTCGCCGGATCGCCGATCTGGGCGTCCTCCACGGCATCTCCGATGGCGTCCTTCACCTTGTCGATACCGTCGGCGATGTTGCCCTCAGTCTGGGAAGGCAGCTCCGGCACCGGGCCGATGGCCGCTTCGTTGTCACCCAGGCTCGCAGCGATCGCGGTGGTGTTGGCACCCTGCTGGGCCGAGTTCAGACCGGAGTTGATGTTGTTTTGGTTGATGACCTGGTTCTTGAAGGTGTCGTTCCCGAAGTCGTTGCGCATCGAGTCCACCATCTCACTGGCGATGGCATCGTTGCTTTCGTTACCGCCAGGGTCCGACGGATTCTGGTCATCGACTGTCGCCGAGTTGCTGATCTCGTCCTGGGTCAGATAGTTGCCCGAGATCGCCAGGTTGAGGCTGTGGCTTTCATCGCGGAAGCTCTGCGGTGTGCCGTCCAGATCAATCGCCAGGGCCGTTGCGTTGCCGCCCTGCTGGGCCGAGTTGATGCCCGAGTTGATGTTGTTCTGGTTCATCACCTGGTTGTCAAAGGTGTCGCCGCCGAAGTTGTTGTTCAGCGAGCGCGTCGCCTCGCCGGCAATGCCGTCCTCTTCGGCTCCGTCAGCATCAGGGTCGTCATCTGCGTCGACAGCTGCGGTGTTCGAAACACTCTGCGTGTCGATGTTGCCGGACACGGCGATGTTGGCGTCGTGGTTGTCCCGGTCGAAGTTGTCGCCGTCCATGTCGAGGGCGATGGCGGTGGCGTTGTTGCCCTGCTGGGCCGAATTGATGCCGGAATTGATGTTGTTCTGGTTGACCGCCTGATCTTCGAAGGTGTCGTCCTTGAAGTTGTTGTTCAGGGAGTCGGTCGCACCGCCGGCGATGCCTTCGTTGTTCTCGTCGGCGCCGTTGTCGGTCGCGTTGTTGGTGACGTTCTGGCTCTTACTGTTGAGGCTCACCGCCAAATTGGTGGTATTGAGCTCGTCGATCTCGATGAACGGATCCTCAGCCAAAGCCGTTCCGCTCAGTCCCGCCACCAGTGCGAAGACGGAGGCCCCCGCAATGAGAGACTTCTTCATGGTTTTCTCCTCTTGATGCTTTACCCGGTTCCTCTGCCCCCGTCCCTGGGGGCTTGGTAACCCGGAAGCCGACCCCGACGGACCTTTGCTCCCTGGGTTCCCCCCGGGGATCGACCTCTACGGGACCTTCCGGTCAGGAGTCCGTCCATCGCACGCACCCCTTTCACCATCACAGCAACCGCCATGCCACACGCGGGTCACAGCCTGATTTCCATGGATTACAAGGGATTGCGGTGTCTTCTTGGCGCCGGCACGAAGCGAAGCACGGGCCTTGTGCGGAGTCTGCTGTACAGCCCCCGTACAGCAGCTTTACGCTTTGTATGGCTGACGAAACAGATACCCGCTGCGGTCCTGCCCAGGCCCGGGCCAGGCTGCAGCTGGACTGCGGCCAGTCCGCCGCTCTACCCCTTAATTGCGGGCAACTGGGCAGCGGTGGCCAGCAGCGGCGGTATCCGCGCATCCGGTGTTACAGAAGCGTTACAACCGTTCAGAGATGTAACGCGGCCGCGGACCGCTCAGCGCGTCCTGTCCGGCTTCACGCCGTCTGTCACCGCGTGCTTGTCGAGATTGTGCTGCTGCCCTGTCCCGGCTGGGCCGGGCGCGGCGTGCCGGGCTTCGGCGACTTCAGCTCGTCCCAGAGTATGACCCCCCAGTCGCCTGGTGCACCGGGCGCCTCAACCCCTTGATCTGCAAGGCCCCGCGCCTGCTGGCGATCCAGTTCGCTATCACTGACCGCTGCCGTCTCGCCGTCCAAAAACGCTACGGCCACATTCGGCAAATCCGCCGATCCCGCCCTCACCGCAAAGAAAAGCACAACCGCGCTGAAGGCAAGGAGCGACCCAACAACCTTTGTGTTCATCGCTTCCCCCGCCCAGGTACGAGCGACCGGTGTCGAGCACTACACCGCCACTTCAGCCACTCGCCCAAAGGTTAAGCAAGCGACATGCCATTGCAGGTAGGTTTTTTGCCCGCAGGGCTCAGCCGCCGCCGGGTCGATGCGCCGCCGGGTCCATGCGCCGCCGGGTCGACAGGCCATCAGGCTGTGCCCGGCGCTGCCGGCAAAAGGGGCCCGGGGCGCTGCGGGAGCGGCGGCTCAGGCCTGACTTGGAAAGGGATAGACGTTTTCTTCGACAGTGCTGCCACCAGAGGCATGCGGCTTGGCCGTCTTGGCCGGCACCGTTACCGCGTTGAGAACCTCGGCCGCCACGAGGGCCGCCTGTACCCGGTTGGCCACCCCCAGCTTGCGGAAGACCGTGCGCAGCTGGGCCTTCACCGTGCCTTCCGCTATCCCCAGTTCGCGCGCGATGATCTTGTTGGACTTTCCGTCCGCCAGACGCTCGAAGATCATCAGCTGACGGTTGCTCAGGGCCGGCAGGGCCGGCAAAGGCCGCCTCGGCGTACAGGGTTCCTGCGCTTCCGAGATAAGGGCCTGCACCGGCGCATAGGTACCGCCGGCCAAGATCAACTCCAGGGCGTGCTGCAACACCGCCAGGCTGTCGCTCTTCAGGATGTAGCCCTTGGCACCCTGCTTGATCGCCGTGCAGGCGTCCGCCGGGTCGTCGGAAGCGGAGACCATGGCAAAAGGCACCGCAGGGTTCAGGCGCACCAGTTCGGCAATGCAGTCAGGCGCGTCCATCCCCGGCATCCGCAGGTCGCAGATCACCAGATCGAGGTCAGGCTCTGCCTCAATAAGTTTCGCTAAACTGTCGCGATCACAGGCTTCCATAACCTCGGCGCCAGGACCGAAGGCATCCTTCAGGGCCGAGCCGAGGCCAGCCCGGAAAAGCTCATGATCGTCAGCCAGGGCAATTCTCATCGGTCTTCTCTCCCACGACCGTGACGAACTCAACCTAGCGGAGCCTGATTGCAGGCGCGTGAAACCTCACCGAACCCGATGCGGCACCAGGAAAACAGGAAGGAGTAAACCTAGCGGTTCAAATTCTCCGCCCAGCCTACGCGCCCCTGCTTGGGACGCACCCGGCGCGCGCTTCCAGACCTCTTGTCCTTCGCAGCTCCAAGCTGCCTTGTGGGGCTCCAAATGCGGCTACACCCGAGAGTGTTGAGAGAACCCCCTGAGAACAAACAAAAGGATTACTATTTTGGCAAAACTACCACCCTAAATAGTACGACTTGCAATCAACCCCGCGTCTGGATCATAGCGTCATAGGCAAGTCGCGTATAGGCCCTTTCACCGCATTTGTGGGCACACGCGCAATTGTGATCGGTAGCCAGACACCGAAACCATCGCCAACGCGCCAGAACCCGACAAGAACCCTCGCTGCCGCGTCAACAAAGCGCCCGGAGAGATTGCAGCAAATCACGCAGTGCCGCCGCATCCAGGGCCATCCGTCCGCCGGGTGACTTCAACCTATACTCGAAGTTCCGCGCCAGCTCAGTGGCTTCCGGCACGCCGAAGGGCCGGCCTGTGCCTTTGATGTCGTGGAGATGAGCGGCCAGGGTCGCAACGACCTCCGTGCGGCAGTCCGCCCCGGCTTCAAGCCGGTCGGCCAACTGCTCCATCATGCCGATACGCCGCGCCAGGTCGGCCTGAAACGCGGCGCGCATCTCTGCCGGCGTCATCGGAGTCTCCGCCGTGGCTTGGTCGTCCGCCGTCCCTGAAAGCCGTGGGGCGCGTGAAGCGCCGTTCAGTCCCTGTGCATCCGGATGGTTTCGCCGTGCCCGGCGCCCTTCCAGAAGTCATAGACGGCCATGGCGGAAACGACGGCGACCACGATGATCAGATCCGGTTCCCGGACCCACCAGACGAGGATGCCCAGGAAGGCAATGAAAAGCGCCATGGAGAGCACGGCCAGAACCTTGTCGATCAGGGGCATGGCATGTCCTTTTCCTGTGCCGCTGCAAGCGGACGGGTCAACACCTTAGGCATCAATCCTGCGCTTCCACAAGCTGCTCCGTGAGCCATCGGGCGGTCCGCATCAGGCGCGCGTCATCGCCCCGCGGCCCGACCAGCTGAACGCCGATCGGCAGCCCGGCCGCCCCCTGCAGCAAGGGCAGCGAGAGCGCCGGAGTACCGCAGAACGTCCAGAGCGTGCAGAAGGTCGGATCCCCGGTGGCAGAGAGGCCCTCCGGCGCTTCGCCGGGGGCCGCAGGTGTGATGATGGCGTCGTAGCGCTCGAACACCTCGGCGAGCCCGGCGTTGAGGACGTCGCGCCACTCATGGGCCAGCATGTGGTCGACGGCCAGCACCTGGCGGCCTTCTTCGATCGCACTGCGCATGACCGCGCTCAGCTGAGATGCCCCACGCTCGTAGTAGGACGAAAGGTTCTTGGCAAAGCCGGCCATCATCAGCAGGCGGTGCAGCTCGTGCGCCCGCTCAAAGGCCGACGGCAGGGGCACTTCGTCGCAGGCATCGCCCAGAAACCCCCGCAGCTCTTCCAGCCCCTCGCGCGTATCTTCGCCGGCAGCATCCCAGGTCGGCCCCTTCACCAAGGCGAAAGAGGGCTTCACGGGCGGTGCGGCGCCGGCGGTCCTTTGCAGCCGCGGATGCGCCATGGGGAAGGTCTCGCCGTCGGCGGGATCGTGACCGGCCATGGCGTCGGCCAGCAGTCCGGCATCCTCCACCGAGTTCGCGAAGATCCCGACCGCATCGAGCAGCGGCGCCTGGGTCAGCATGCCGGTCCGCGGGATCAGCCCGTGGCTCGGCTTGAAGCCGACCACGCCGCAGAAGGAAGCCGGACGGATGGTGGAGCCGTTGGTCTGCGAGCCGACCGCCAGCGGCACATGCCCGGCTGCCACGGCGGCGGCGGACCCGCTGGACGAGCCGCCGGGCGTGCGGCCAGCGTCGTGCGGGTTGCGGGTCTTACCGGGCCCATAAAAGGCCAATTCGGTCGACACCGTCTTGCCCAGGACAACGGCCCCGGCGGCCCGCAAACGGGCCACCATCGTCGCATCCTCACGCGGCCGCCGGCCTGCGTCCAACACCGTCCCGTTTTCCGTCGGCATGTCCGCTGTGTCGATGATGTCCTTCAGGCCGACGGGCACCCCATGCAGCGGGCCGACGGGCCGGCCCGAGCCGCGAAAGGCGTCACGCTCGCGGGCCTGCTTCAGGGCGTAGTCGGGGTCCAGAAAGGTCCAGGCCTGAACCGCCTCCTCGCTTGCCTCGATCCGCTCGAGGCAGGCGCGCACCAACTCTTCGGAGCGCAGGCTGCCCTCCGCGATGGCCGCGGCGGCCTCGGCCGCACCCGGCAGGCGTTCCTTGACCATGAGATCCACCACCCGGCCCTTCCCGTCAGTTCCCGTAGAAGTACTCGGGAAGGAACAAAGCGACGCCCGGGAAGTTGTACATGATGATCATGGCGATGAGGATCATCACCAGGAAGGGCATCACGCCCTTGAAGATCTGCATCAACTGCACATGCGGTGGCGACACGCCTTTCAGATAGTAGGCCGCCATCGCCATCGGCGGCGTCAGGAACGAGGTCTGCAGGTTGAGCGCCACAAGGATGCCGAAGAACAGCGGGTCGATGCCGAAGAAAGGCAGCAGCGGCAGGAAGATCGGCACGAAGATGATGATGATCTCCGACCACTCCAGCGGCCAGCCCAGCAGGAAGATGATGAACTGGGCCATCAGCAAAAAGGCCAGAGGCGAAAGGTTGAGCCCCAGCACGAAGTCGCTGATGAGTTGCTCGCCGCCGAGATAGGAGAAGACCGAAGAGAAGGTCCAGGAGCCGACAAAGAGCCAGCAGACCATGGCCGAGGTGCGCACCGTGAGGTAGACGGACTCGCGGAGCCGTTGCCAGGTCAACGAGCGGTAGGCGGCGGCCAGCACAAGCCCGCCCAGGGCACCGATGGAAGCGGCCTCCGAAGGGGTTGCGAGGCCGAAGAGGATCGCGCCGAGCACGGAGAGAATGAGAAAGGCCAAGGGAAAGAACGAGGTGAGCAGCATCAGGGCCACCTGGCCGACGGAGACGTCCTCCACCTCGTCCTCGCGCGGCTTGGGTGCCAGCGAAGGATTCACGACAGCACGCCCGATCACATACATCATGTAGAGGCCCGCCAACATGAAGCCCGGAATGATGGCGCCGGCGTAAAGCTTGACGATGGAGACGTTGGAAGTCGCCGCGTAGACGATCAGCATGATGCTCGGCGGGATCAGAATCCCCAGGCAGCCGCCGGCGCAGATGACGCCGGAAGCGAAGCTGGTGTCGTAGCGCGCCTTCAGCATGGCCGGGAAAGCCAGCATGCCCATCAAGGTCACCACCGCGCCGATGATTCCGGTCGCCGTGGCGAACATGGCACAGGTCGCAAGGGCCGCCACGGCCATGGAGCCGGGAATACGCCGCGAGGCGATGTAGAGGGTATGGAACAATCGGTCGACGATGTTCGCGCGTTCGACGATGTATCCCATAAAGAGAAACAGGGGTACCGCCGTAAGCACGTCATTCGCCATGACCGAATAGGTCTGGTTGACGAAGAGGTCGAAGACCCGGTTGTCAAAGATGGTGCGCATGCGCTCCGGGTCGTAATAAGCGTAGTAGCCGAAACCGACGGCCATGGCCATCAGGGTAAAGGCGATCGGGAAACCCAGCAGAATGACGAGGATGAAGATGCCGAGCATCATCACCGCGATTTGAGGATCAGTCATCGCGGCGCCCCCCCGTTTTGTCGTCCCGTTCCAAGGGCTTGACGATATCAATCGCTTCGGAGGAGTGCTTCAGGACCTCCTTTTCGTGTTCACGCAAGAGGACATCCTCCAACTCTTCGACATCTTCCTCTGTATGCTTGGGCCAGGCGCCGGTTCGCATGCAGATAACGCAGCGGAAGACCTCGGCAATGCCCTGTATGAGGAGCAGGATTCCGGCAATGATGATAACGGTCTTGAACTGGAAGATCGGCACATTGGCCGGGCTCATCACGCTGACCTCGGTAAAACGCCAGGAGCGCGCGGCGTATTTCCAGCCAGCCAGAATAAGCGCGATGATGCCGGGAAAGAAAAAGATGAAATACAGCACCAGTTCGATGGTCGCCTGGGTCTTCGGCTTCAGCAGGCGATAGACGAAATCGCCACGCACATGCCCGTCGCGCGACAGGGTATAGGCGCCGGCCATCATGAAGAGAGTGCCGTACATCATGTAGCTGACGTCAAAGGCCCAGGAGGTCGGATCGCGCAGCAAGTAGCGCACAAAGACCTCGTAGCCGACACCGAAGGTCATCACCAGGATCAACCAGGCAAAAGCCTTGCCGAACCAAGCCGATACCTTATCGGCAAAGCGAATATAGCTTTCCATGCCGCGCCCCAGATGTGATGTCAGCAACCATGCCGGGGCCCTGTGGCAAGGGCGGCACGCAGGCGTGCCGCCCCTTCCACATCGTGGCCCCGATCACTTCCTTTAGAATTCGATCTTGCCGGGGAAGTAGTGCTGGTAGGCCAGCTTGTAGTCGGCCGAGTTCATCAGGTCGTAGAACGCAACCCGCTCCGCCCAGGCCTTCTGGCTGTCGACGACCTTCTTGAAGAAGGGATCCTCCACCAGGCCCTCAAGCACCTTGTCCCAGGACTCCAGCTGGGCCTTCATGATCGTGCTGTCGGTCCGGTAGACGTTCACCCCGTCTTCATTGATCAGCTTCTGCAGATCGCGGGAGTAGTTGTCCATGGCGAAGCCGTAGTTCGCCGTGTTCGTCGCCTCGGCGGCGTACTCCAGAATCGCCTTCTGCTCGTCCGCCAGAGAGTCGAAGCGGCGCTTGTTGAAGATGATCTCGAAGAACTCGGCCGCCTGATGGTAAGAGCCCATGTGATAGTGCTTCGAGACGTCCTGCGCACCGAACTGGCTGTCCGCCGTCGGATTGTTGAACTCGAAAGCCTCGATCACGCCACGCTCCAGGGCAGGCACGATTTCGCCGCCCGGAAGCTGGGTCACCTTCAGGCCCATGCCCTGCATGATGTCAGTGGCCAGACCGACCGTGCGGTACTTCAGGCCCTGCATATCGTCGGCGGACTTGATGTGCTCCTTGAACCAGCCCAGCGGCTGGGTCGGCATGGGCATGGCGAAGAAACCGACCAGATCCAGGCCCAGGATATCCTGGACCAGCTCCTGGTACAGCTCTTTGCCGCCGCCGTAGTGGATCCAGGCGAGGATCTGCGAGGCATTGGCACCGAACACCGGGCCGGTGCCGAAGAGGGAGGCCGACTTGTTCTTGCCGTACCAATAGGCGGTCACTGTGTGGGCGGCATCGAGAATGCCGTCATGGCAGGCGTCCTGCACCTGAAAGGCCTTCACCACCGCACCAGCCGGCAGATAGTCGATCTTGAGGCGCCCGCCGGACATCTTTTCGACGCGCTCGGTGTACTGCTTGGCCATGTCGCTGAAAATCGACGCAGCGCCCCAGGAACCCTGCATCTTCAAGGTCACGGTCTCCGCCCGTGAAACCTGCGGCATGGCGATGGCGCCGGCTGCCGCACCGGCTGCCAAGGTGCCGCCCTTCAAAAGCTTACGGCGTGAAACTTTCTTGCTCTGTGATTCCTTCTTCACGGAATTCCTCCCTAGTTGGCCTTGTTGGTCCGTTACTCCAGAAGCCTTGCGGACTTCTGCTATACCCACGACGTCCTTCCCTCACTCCTCTTGCCCGCCACCAGGGTTCCGTACCGCCCTGGCGATCCTATAGCTGCCGACCTTGGTGCCGGCGCTGCCGCGGATCGCTGCGCCATGGCGTTGAAGCGGGTCAGCAAGCCACTCTCATATGCAAACACGGGCCGCAGCCTCCAGACCGGCTGGAGGATTCGGCGCGGCGCCGTCGCTTGTATCATGAAGTGTGAGGAGCCCGGGTGGCAACACGCGTGCCGGCTTGCTGCCGGCCGACGATGGCCCCCGCTCCACGAACCTCCCTGTTGTTCAATCCCTTGAGCTGCTTTCCGCAGCCTTCTTTCAAACTCCCGGCCGGACTCCCAATGAAGTCCGCTGCTACCACATCCCGGAAACGATTTCCATTATGCACATCGAGTGCCGACGATCACCAAAAAAATTCGGCAACTCAATGGTTTGCCCAGCATACCACTTGCCAGCGAAGCTTGCTGCCGGCCACGCGTCACAACTCCCGTCAAGCCATCCGTCGCGCCGTTACTAGGCCACAGTCCATCTACGAGACCAAATCACGCTTGCGCGAATTCATCGCTGCTGCCGGCGGTGACGCTTCCCCGAAAGGCGAAGCGGCAGGCGCAGTAGCGGTACCCCTGGGGGGCGGCTATGCGCCTATAAGCGAAACTGGTAGGGTATGCGGAAAGTGTCGGAGACGGTCGGCATGCGAGTCTCGGCAGCGCTTTTGCACTGCGGTGTATTCTCTTACCCGACCGCCCCCCGTATCGTCATTCGGACAGCAGCGAAGAGGTGGCGCTCCTGTCATGAACCAGAACCTGATCCTAAGATCCGGCCAGCTCGAGCCCGCCGAGGTTCAGGCCATGGCGCGGGAACTGGCCGGCAGCATCAACCGTCATACCGCAGCGCAGGCAAGTCTGCCCAACGGCGCTACACGCCCCGGCGAACGCGGCGACCCGGTCACGCTGGGCGCCATCGTCCTCAGCGTCATCACCAGCGGCACCGCGGTTGCCCTGTTTCAGGTCATCAAGGCCTATTTCGAACGGGACGAGAGCCTGGAGATGGCCTTTGAGGGGCCCGAGGGCCGCAAACTGACCATCAAGGCCGAAAACATGAGCGCCGAGCGCATCGACGAGACGATTGCGATGGCCCAGGCGTTCTTCGGTGAGCAAAGCGGCTGAGTGCAGCCGGAAGGCGGCCCGATGAGCGCGGATGCAAACCAGCCCAGACGCTACGGCGTGCTGATCGCCAGCAGCAGGTTTCCCGACGAGCCCAAGCTGAAGGACCTGGCCTGTCCTGAAAACGATGTGGACGGCCTGCAGCAGGTGCTGAGCGACGAGGCCATCGGCGGCTTTTCCGAACTGCTGGTGGTGAAAAACGAGCCCAGTCACGCGGCGCTGCGCAAGGTCCATCAGGTTCTGCGCAAGGCGGGGCGGGACGACTTCGTGCTGATCTACTACGCCGGTCACGGCAAGACGGATCTCGCCGGCAGGCTCCATCTCGCCACCACCGAGACCGTCAGCGACGAGCTGGAGACCACCTCGATCCCCGCCCAGCGCATTCGCTCCCTCATCGACAACGCCCGCACCACCAAGGTGGCTCTCATCCTGGACTGCTGTTACAGCGGCGCGATCGAGAAGACCTTTCTGCGCGGCGATGTCGAAGATCAGTTGAATCTCATGGCCGGCGGGCGCGGGACCTTCATCATGACCGCCGCCACCGACGTGCAGACCGCACGCGAGGAGATCCGCGACGGCTTCGGCATCTTCACCAAGCACCTGATCGACGGCATCCGCGGGGCTGCCGATGTCGATGGCGACGGCATCGTCACCATGAACGAGCTTTACGACTACGTGCACCGGGAAGTGATCGCCGAGAGCCATCAGGTCCCCATGAAATGGAACCTGAACGTTCAGGGCGAGATGGTGATTGCGCAAAGCAGCCATAAGCCGCGCGAGGCGCGCCGGGCGGCGATCCGCGCCCGTCTCTTCGCCCTGGCGGACCAGGGCGTGCTGCCGGACATGGTGTTCACCAAGGCTTTGGAGGTATCGAACCTGTCCTTCCAGGAAACCCGCGGGGGGGCGGCTGCCCGCTACGACTCGCTGCTCGACCGGGTCCTGGACCCGAACCTGCGCATCGGCGATTTCCTGACAGCCTGGCTGCAGGTGCAGCCTGACGATGCGCCCGGTCCTGCCGAGAAACCGGCGCCAAAGCCGGAGCCGCAACCCCAGAGCGAGCCCCAACCCCAGAGCGAGACCAAACCCCAGCCCGGGGCACGATCCCGTTCATGGTCCGGGCTGAGCTCCGGCCTGAGCTCTGGCCTGGAGTCCGGACTGGGACTGGCTTCGGGTTTTACGGCCAAGATGAAACCGCAAGCGGAAGCGACGACGAAAGACAGGCAGAAGCCGGAATCCCTTTGGCCCGCCTCAGCCCGCCCAGAGGCGAAGTCCGCCGACGACCCGCCGAAAGAGCCTCAAGCCGAGCAATCGTCGGAGGGCGCGCGAACTGCCAAGACCGCCGCCAAGCCGGCCACGGGTTCCGCCATCAACTGGGCGGACATCGCAACCTGCGTGGGCTGGGTCTTCGCCGGCATGATCCTGATCCCGGCCGCTTTTGAGACCCTCTCGATCCTTGCCGTCATCATCGTCATGCTCGGCTGGCCCGCCGCAGGCTGGGTGCTGATGAAGCGGGGCGGCGCGCGGCTGAACGCCGTGATCAAGGGCGTCTACTGGGTCGGCATCGGCGGTTGCGTTGCCCTGCTGCTCGCCCTGCTCAGCGAGTTCTAGACGCCTCCCCTAACCCAGCATGCGTTCGCGGGCGGGATCGAACAGCGGCTCGGACTGAAGCTGCGCGGCCCGCCGGTCGCCGATGATCTCCACCTCGAAGCTGCCGTTCGCGGCCGCCACGTCGTTCGGCACATAGGCGAGCGCGACAGAGCGGTCGACGGTGTGGGCGTAGCCGCCCGAGGTCACCCAGCCGACCACCGCACCGTCGTGCCAGACGGCCTCGTCGCCGCTGACGTCGGCAGCCTCGGCATCGACGGTCAGGGTCACAAGGCGGACCTTCGGCCCCTGCTCGCGGTCCTGCAGGACCGCATCGCGGCCGACGAAGGCGTTCTTGCGCAGATCGACGAAGCGGTCGAGCCCCGCTTCGGCGGGCGTGTAGATCGGCCGGAACTCCCGCGCCCAGGTGCCGAAGCCCTTTTCCAGGCGCAGGGAGTCGAGCGCCCGCAGGCCGAAGTGCCTGAGACCCAGATCGGCACCCGCTTCCAGCAGGTCGTCGTAGAGCCGGAGCTGATAGTCCGGCGACACCCAGATCTCGTAGCCGAGGTCGCCGGTGAAGGAGATACGCCCCACCCAGGCCGGAACCATGCCCAGCGCCATGCGGCGGAAGGCCATGAAAGGGAAGGCTTCGTTGGAGACGTCTTCGGCCGTCAGCCGCGCCAGCAGATCGCGCGCCTTTGGTCCGGCGATGGAGAAGCCGACCATCTCGTTGCGCAGCGAGCGCAGCGCGACCCCCTCTTCCGCCCTATGCCGCTCAAACCAGCGCAGGTGGTAGTCTTCGGCGATGCCGGAGCCGAAGATGAAGAACTGCTCCGGCCCCGCCTTGGCGACCGTGAAATCGCCGATCAGCTTGCCCTCGTGGTTCAGCATGGGCGAAAGCACGATGCGCCCCTGGCGCGGCATGCGGTTGGCGAGGATTTCACCCAGCCAGCCCTCGGCCCCCGCGCCGCTGACCTCGTACTTGGCAAAGCCCGAGGTTTCGATGAGGCCGACGGCTTCCCGCACCGCTCGGCACTCCGCCTTCACCGGCTCGAAGGCGTTGGACCGGCGGTAGCTCGGTGTTTCGAGGGGCTCAGCCCCTTCGGGCGCAAACCACAGCGGCGTTTCCAGCCCGTAGCCGGCCCCGAAGACCGCATTCTGGGCCTTGAAGCGCTCGTAGACCGGCGTGGTCCGCAGCGGCCGCGCCGCCGGCAGTTCCTCATTGGGAAAGGTGATCTTGAAGCGGCGCCCGTAGTTCTCGCGCACCTTGGCGTTGGTATAGGCCATGGTGGCGAAGTCGCCGAAGCGGGCCACGTCCATGGCGAAGATGTCCAGGCCGGGATCGCCGTCGATCATCCAGCTCGAAAGCGCCAGGCCGACGCCGCCGCCCTGGCTGAAGCCGGCCATCACGCCGCAGGCGACCCAGAAGTTCTTCAGGCCGCGCACCGGGCCGACCAGCGGATTGCCGTCGGGGGCGAAGGTGAAGGGGCCGTTGATTACCTGCTTGATGCCCGCCTCGCCCAGTACCGGGAAGTGGTCGAAGGCGACCTCCAGGTTGTCGGAAATGCGGTCCAGGTCCGGCTGCAGCAGCTCGTGGCCGAAATCCCAAGGGGTCTGGCGCTCTGACCAGGGCACGCCGCCCTTCTCGTAGGTCCCCATGACCAATCCGCTGCGCTCCTGGCGCATGTAGATCTCGCCACCGAAGTCGATGCAGTGCGGCAGTTCGGTCTCGCGCGCGGCCACCTCGGGGATCTCGTCGGTCACCAGATACTGGTGCTCCATCGCCAGGATCGGCAGTTCCAGGCCCACCATGCGGCCGACCTCCCGCGCCCAGAGGCCGCCGGCGTTGACCACGTGCTCGGCCTGGATGGTGCCTTTGTCGGTGATGACGTCCCAGCCGCCGTCGGGGCGCGGCTGCAGGTCGGTGACCCGCGTGAAGCGCTCGATCTCCGCACCGCCGATCCTTGCGGCCTTGGCGTAGGCATGGGTGACGCCGGAGGGATCGATGTGCCCCTCGAGCGGATCGTAGAGGGCGCCGACGAAGCGCGCTTCGTTCAGCAGGGGGTGCATCGCCTTGGCCTCGGCCATGGAGACGAACTCGTTGTCAAGGCCCAGCACCCGCGAGCGCCCCTGCGCGACCTTCAGGTAGTCGAGCCAGCTTTCGGTATTGGCCAGCATCAGGCCGCCGGTCATATGAACCCCGCAGGACTGGCCGGAGATCTCCTCGATCTCCTTGTAGAGATCGATGGTGTAGCGCTGCAGCTTGGCCACGTTGGGATCGCCGTTCAGGGTGTGCATGCCGCCGGCGGCATGCCAGGTCGAGCCGGAGGTCAGCTCGTCGCGTTCTAGAAGAACAACGTCTTTCCAGCCGGCCTTGGTCAGGTGGTAGAGCACGCTGCAGCCGACGACACCGCCGCCGATGACGACAACCTGGGTATGAGACTTCATCTGCCGATCCCTGTGCGCAAAAAAAGGTTCTTCGGACGCCCTGGCTTCTTGCCCCTGGCTGCGGCGACCGTCCATGACCACCGGGCGGCATCGAAGATTCCGATGGCGCAGATTACGATGGGTGATGCCGGAGCCGGGCCGCCCGGTTCGCTTCCAGTTGAGATTAGGCGGCGGTTCCGCGCGCTTTCAGGCCAGCATGCGACAGGCTGTGGTTTCCCAGAACCGGTCAGAGGCCCCCTTGGCTGTCGCTATAGCCAAACGCGGCGGCCACGGGGCCGGCCAGACGCTCGATTGTGGCCAGCTCCGCCTGGGAGAAATCCGGTCGATAGTAGCCTGGCATCCGCATGAGCTCTGCCGCCTCGGCCACCAGCCATGCGCTGTCGCCCAGGCGGCAGTGCGCGCAGACCCCTGCGAGGATCTCAGCCGGCCTGGCACAGAGCTCCTCGAAGCGCACGACCAGCACCGCCTCGGCCAGCCGGGGGTTGGCCGCCAGGCGGCCGGCGAGATAGCCGTAGAGGCTGGCCCAGTAGCGCGCCCAGCCCTCGACCTCCGCGCCCCGCTCCCAGGCCGCCAGGATGGCGGGCATGGCGCGATCGCCGACGTTGACGGGGCGCCGGTCGAGCCCGAACTCGAAATGGCCGATGCGCCGCATGTGGTCCAGGGCCCGGGGGTGGCGGCGCTCGCCCTCGCAGAACAGGCGGTGCTGTTTCACCAGGGAGGCGATCTGGCCGAGCGGCGCGCGCAGCGGCAGCACAAAGCGGGCATCGGGGAAGATCTTCAGCAGGTATTCCAGCCGGGTCACGTTGTAGTTGGCCTTGGCCAGGTAGCGGCTGCGCCCACGCACCTGCAGCAGCTTGCGCAGATGATCGACGTAGAAGCGCTCGAAGTCCGGGTGGCTGGTCTCGCCATCCAGCACATTGCTGACCTGGGGGTCGTGCAGGCTGTCGAAGAAGGCCATCCAAAGCACTTCCTCGAACGCCTCGGGGCTTTCCGGCGAGACGGCGATGCCGTCTCCATGGCTGCGCTCCTGGGCCGCATGGCGTCCCTGGGGCACGAAGCTGAGGAAGCGGTTCCACAAGAAGGGCGTGAAGAGGAAGGGATAGTCCTTGTACCTGTGGCTCGCGACGCTCGGGTGGCGGGCCAGGACCTCCAGCAGGATCGTGGTGCCCGAGCGGGCGAGCCCGGAGACGAAGACTGGCGCCTCGATCCTGGTCTCGGCGATGTCCTCGGCGCGCAGCCGCGTCTCACGCTCGCCGAGGCGGATCCAGAAGTTGCGGTTGCGCGCCACGAGGCCGCCGCAGTGATGCACCCAGGGCGTCACCCGGAAGCCGGCATAGCGATCCCCCGCTCCGCTCTTGGCCTCGGCCATCCTGCGCTACACCAGCCGGAAAACCAGCTTGATCGCCAGAGAGGCGGCAACCAATGCCGTGAAAAAGACAGCCTCCCAGCCGCGCAACCAGTCCGGCCCCAGGTTGACGATCTCCTGGCGCGGCAGGGCGATCTCAACGCGCTCCAACGCTCCCTCCGCGGGCAGGTAGCCCAAGGGGTTGGCAATCAGGAGGTTCCACCAATGACGCTTGTGCACGCTGGTCACGGGCTGCGAGAAGGCGATGGAATCGACCACGCGTTCCTGGGCGTCGATCACCTCGATCAGGGCGCGCGGCGCCCCGGGACCGGCGCCCCCGGGCATGCCGACGGCCGGCCCGCGCCCCGTCTCGGCCGGGGCGATCCAACGGGCCGCGAGGCCCTGCGGTTCGACGGCGAGCGGTACCGCGTTGAGCGAGGCCGGAATGAAGTGGCCGAAGGCACCGCTCAGCCAGACGATCACGAAAAGCACCGGCAAAGAGGCCAGCACCGCCGGGCCCAGCACCAGCCCCAGCTGCGCCAACGCCCGCCGCAGCATCGCGCCGATCAGGGGCATGGCCTCGGCGAAGCTGCCCTCGTGCCTGTCCAGCGCAAGGCGTGCATCCTCCGCAGCCGCCTTCACGCGGCGCAGCCGCCCCTGGGGGGAGAGCAGCGCATAGAGCGCCATGGAGATGCAGGCCGCCGCCAAACCCCAGACCGCCACCCGCGCGGCCGGGCCAAGCAAGGGCGCCAGGCCCTGGTCCAGTGTCGACAGCAAGGGCGAGGTGAGATCGAGCAGTCCGGTCATCTAAGCGTAAGCGGCGTCTTGGCGGGCGGATCGCGATCCGCCGCTGCGGACCGTGGGCCGGGGGAGCTTGGGCCCAGCAAGCACGGGCCGGGGCCGGCTGTCCGGCGCGTCAATCGTAATAGGTCTTGTCCGCACTCTTGGCTTCAAGGTTCCGCTGCGGGGCCGCGGCCGCCGGGGATGTGCGGCGGCGCTTCATCAGGCGCCGCAAAGGCCAGATCAGGAGAAACAGCAGAGCCGCCGCCACGGCCGCCACGACGCCCCAGAGCGCGCCCAGCAGCGACAGGCCGGCGCCCGGTCCGATGTAGGCGAGCGCCGGGCTTGTCCAGGCCAGCGAAGCTGCGAGCCCCAGGCCGGCGGCTGAAAGTAGAGTCCGGTTCATTGCGCGCTCCTTTCCTGTTCCTTCCTTGCAAGGACCTCTCGAAAGCCCGGCTGCAGACTGTCTGGCACGATCCGCTGCCCCCAAGAGACCACCGGCAGGATGACCTGGTCCGGCTTTTCAGGGTGACGGGCGCGGATGGGATTGATGAACTCCCAGACAATCCGGCCGTCGGGGGTCACCTCGAACAGCCGGCCGCCGGTCGACTCGGTGATCAGCGTGTTGCCGTTCGGCAGGCGCTCCTGGGCGGCCCGCACCAGGCTTTCGAAAGGTTGCTCGGCGCTGCCGGCGTAGACCCAGACCTCCTCCCCCGTCAGGGGATCGATTTCCATGATCCGGGACTGTCCGCCGGGACCGAAGTTGCCGATGTTGTCAAACAGCAGGATGTTGCCGTTCGGCAGGACATCGGGGTCATGCTGGCCCAGCCAGGTCCCGCGCAGGGCCCAGACGATCTTTTCCTGCTCCAGGTCCAGCACCGCAATGCTGTCGATGTCGCGGAACGACAGCAGCACCTGCCCCTCTTCGGCGAAAGGCAGCACGGCGGCCATCTCGGCGTCGATGTAGTCGATGTTGTTGGTGTGGATGAAGTCGTGCTTGTTGAACCAGGTCACCCGGTGCAGCAGGCGCGCATAGTCTGAGTTGACCAGCGCGTCCAGGATCGAGACCCGCTTCTCCTCTTCACCGTCGGGCGAGAGGACCACCACGAAGTCGTCCAGCCGTGGAATCGTCAACTGCGGAAAGTCCTCGTAGGTCGTCCGCCGCATCTGGTGAATCAGCGTATAGACCCGCCCGTCATCGGCGATGTCCAGATCGTGATGTGTCTGGCCGAGATAGGACCAGAGTACGTTGGACTCGCTGTCCAGCTTTGCCAGACCGTAGCCCCAGGGCGTATCGCCTGTCGCAACGAAGAGCGCCAGCAGTTCGCCGTTCGGCAGCATCATCGCCTTGCGCCAATAGAGAAAGGGGTCGGGCTGCGGGTCGGCAATCGGAGACTCTTCCGCCGACCAGATCGCGCTGTACGGCAGTTGCCAGGAATGGACCAGCTTGCCCTCCATCGAAAACAGGAAGGCCTCGCTGCCATGGCCGGAGGTGTAGAGCGTGTAACCGGGAAACGCGCTCGCAGGATCGTGGATCGTCACCCCCTGGTCCGGGCGGCGCTCGGGCATCCAGAAGTCCGATGTCAGGGGATCGCGCGACGCCCGCGTCTTGTCGATCAGCGCCTTGCCGCCGCGAAAAGCATCGCTGAGCGGCCCGGCGGGAAAAACGTTGGTGAGCATCACCAGAGCCCCGCCGAGAAAGCTGAGGAACAGCAGCGCAATGACAAAGGCCGGCAGGGCGACCCGATCGATCAGCGGCGGCGGCAGCGGACGCAGGTCCGGCCCCTGCCGGTGGTCGCTCCTCTCCCGCCGCCCGGGGGCGGACTCCGCCATCGAACCGCTAGCCAAGGTCCGCTCTTTCTGTTGATTGCGTGACGCCAGAGTCCTGGCGGTCTTTCGGCCAAAGGGCGAGGATCAAAGATCGGGCAAGCTGCAAAGGTCGGACCTCCTGGGAAGATGGACCGCCCGGCCTCCGCCTTTATTCCAGCGTTTTTGGTGACTTCAGGGCCCTTCGCCCCCGTCAATAACGCCGTCCATGACCCAGCATTCGACCGTCTTCCCGATCACCCAGGGGCCGACCAGGCCGTCGAAGTCGGCAAAGTGCTCGCTGGCGAGATGCAGATCGAAGGCGGCCTGATCTTCGTAAATCTCGTAGAGGAAGAAGCGGGCCGCATCATCCGCATCCCGGCAGACGTCGAAGCGATGACAGGCCTGCTCACGGCTGAGCGAGGCCTCGGCCTGGCGGCGGACCGCGGCGCGAAAGTCCTCCGCGAAGTCCGGCTTCACCTCGAAGACGACCGTAACCACAAACATGACTGCGCCCTTCCGCACCCTGGCTTACCGTTTACGACAGCAGGCCCCAGGCCTTCACAAAGAAGTCCGGAGCACCGAAGTTGCCGGACTTCAGAGCCAGCGCCAGCGGCGGCGCGCCGGCAGCAACCGTCCAGGGAACGCCCGGATCGATTTCCGGCCCGATCTCCAGCACCTGCACGCCCAGAGCCTGAACGACGGCGCCGGAGGTCTCGCCGCCGGCAACGATCAGGCGTCGCACACCCTGGTCGACCAGGCCGCAGGCGACTGCCGCCAGGGCCTTTTCCACAAGCGCGCCCGCCGCTTCGCGGCCCAGCCTTTCCTGGACGCCGCGCACAGCCTCCGGCGAGGCCGTCGAATACACCAGCAGCGGCTGCTCACCCCCCTGCCCTGCCGCCCAGGCAAGGATCTCGGCCACGCCGGTCTGACCGGACGCAAGGTCTTGCGGATCGATCCGGAACGCCGCCATGCCCGCCGCCTGTGCCTGCGCCACCTGTTCCCGGGTCGCCGCCGAACAGGAACCGGCCAAGACGGCCGCCCTGCCTTTCGGCGGCGCAAAGCCGTCCACGGGGTCGGGCGAAGCAATCATGCCGCGCCGCCGGAAGTTCTCCGGCAGGCCGATGGCGATCCCGGACCCGCCCGTGATCAGCCGCAGGTCGGCGGCCGCTTCGCCGATGGTATGAAGATGACGGTCGCTGACCGCGTCGACGATGGCGATGGCCGTTCCCGCCTCCGCAATCTCACGAAACGCTTCGGCGACGTCAGCGGCGCCGCGGTCGACGACGTCGAAAGGCACGAGCCCCACTTCGCAGGCGGTCTGCCGGCCCAGCACGGAGACCAGATTGGGATCGCGCATCGGCGTGAGGGGGTGGTCTTTCAGGGGGCTGTCGGACAGCAGGACATCGCCGACGAAGAGGTGACCCAGGTAGACTGTGCGCCCCGTGGCGGGAAAGGCCGGACAGGCCAGCGTAAAGGGACAGTCCAGGCGCTCCATCAAGGCCTCGGTCACCGGCCCGATGTTTCCGCGATCGGTGGAATCGAAGGTCGAGCAGTACTTGAAGAAGAACTGCCGGGCGCCGGCGGCCAGCAATGCTTCGGCACTGGCCAGCGATTGGGCGACCGCGTCCTCCGCGGGGATCGTCCGTGACTTCAGCGCCACCACGATGGCGTCAGCCTGCGGCAGGCTGCCCGGATCATCGGGCACGCCGATAACCTGAATCGTCCGCATGCCGCCGCGCACCAGCATCAGGGCCAGATCGGTGGCGCCCGTCAGATCATCGGCAATGCAGCCCAGCAACATGCGGCACCTCAGCCTCTACGCCCAGGGCCGCTCAGCGCAGGCGATCGTCCCCACCCTTGCCGAAATGCAGCGAAAATGAGAGGAAACGATTGGCGCTGGAACATGTGCATGCTTTAATGTATGCATTATATTTTGATGGATTGCAAGGCTGTGGCTTGGTCGGCGCGCCGCGCTGAGCGACACCTTTGGGAGCAGCCTGGGGGAGCAGCCTGTGGGAACTGATGGAATCGACATGAACGGGAAGACGAGTCTCGAAATCGCGGTCTTTGAGGGTGACGGCATCGGCGGCGAGATTACGCAGCCATGCCTCGATCTCTTATCTGCGGTGACCGAGACCGTGGGCGGTTTCGATCTTTCGTTCAAGTCCCTGCCCGCCGGCGCCGGCACCTACAGCCGCGAGGGCACTGCGCTGCCGCCGGAGTCCCTGCAGGCGGCGCGCCAGGCCGATGCCATTCTTCTGGCTGCCATGGGATTGCCGGACGTGCGCTATCCCGACGGGACCGAAGTGGCGCCGCAGTTGGATCTGCGCTTCGAGTTCGGCCTCTACGCGGGGGTTCGGCCCGTACGCAGCGTCGCCGGCACGCCGGCGGTCCTGGCGGACCCCCGTGCCGCCGCACTCGATTTCGTCCTCATCCGGGAATCGACGGAAGGTCTCTTCGCCGCCCGCGGCAGAGGAAGTGTCGAAAACGACAGCGAAGCGCAGGACACCCAGGTCATCACCCGCGCCGTGAGCGAACGCCTGTTCGATTTCGCCTTTGCTCTGGCCGGCGAGCGCAAAGCGGCGGGACGACCCGGGCGCGTGACCTGCGTCGACAAGGCCAATGTCTTCACCTCCTTCGCCTTTTTCCGCAAGATCTTCGATGAACGCGCGGCGCTGAATCCGGACATCGCAGCCGACCACGCCTACATCGACGCGACCGCGCTCAACATGGTCCGCCATCCCTGGGACTTCGACGTTCTGGTGACGGAGAACATGTTCGGCGACATCCTCTCCGATCTCGGCGCCGGCCTGATCGGCGGCATGGGCATGGCGCCTTCCGCCGACATCGGCGACGGTCATGCGGTCTTCCAGCCCTGCCACGGCAGCGCGCCCGACATCGCCGGACAGGGCAAGGCGAACCCGACAGCCATGTTCCTGTCCGCCGCCATGATGCTGGACTGGCTGGCGGTCCGCAAAGGCCTGCCCGCCTGTGCGCAGGCCGCCGCAATGATCCGCACGGCGGTCGACCGCGTTTTCGCCTCCGGCGCGGTGATGCCTTTCGATCTCGGCGGTGCCTCCGGCACCCTGGCCATGAGCGATGCGGTGATGGCAGCCCTCCACGACCCCGAGGCCGCAGCCGCGGCAGCCGGCTGAAGCGGTCGCGGTAGGGGGCAGCGGGACGTGCTGAACCTTGGGACCGTCGGCACCGGCTACTTCAGCCAGTTTCACTACGACGGCTGGAGCCGCATTGACGAGGCCCGGCTGGCCGCGGTCTGCGACCGCGATGGCGCCCGCGCGCGGGAGCGGGCGGACATGCACGGTGCCGCCGCCTACGCCACGCTGGCGGAGATGCTGTCACAGGAAACGCTCGACCTGCTGGACATCATCGCGCCGCCCCCGACCCATCTGGAGATGATCAGACAGGCCGCGGCGCACAAGGTCGCCGTGATCTGCCAAAAGCCGTTCTGCCAAACGCTCGACGAGGCCGAAGAGGCTGTCGCCCTCTGCGAAGACGCCGGCGTTCTCCTGGTGGTGCACGAGAACTTCCGCTTTCAGCCCTGGCACCGGAAGGCCCGCGACCTGATCGCCGGAGGGCAGTTGGGAGAGATCTACCAGGCCGGGTTCCGCCTGCGCCCGGGCGACGGCCAGGGGCCGGCTGCCTACCTCGACCGCCAACCCTACTTCCAGAAGATGGAACGCTTCCTCGTCCACGAGACCGCGATCCATCTGATCGACGTGTTCCGCTTCCTGCTGGGCGAGGCAACGAGCGTCTACGCCGCGCTGCGACGGCTCAACCCGGCGATCGCCGGCGAAGACGCCGGTTTCATTCTGCTGGACTTCGAAGGCGGCGCACGGGGTCTTTTCGACGGCAACCGCCTGGCCGACCACCCGGCGGAGAACCGCCGCCTGACCATGGGGGAGATGGTCATCGAGGGGTCGAAGGCGAGCCTGCGGCTGGATGGCGATGGCCGGCTTCACCTGCGCGCCTTCGGCAGCAATGCCGAGGAGGAAGTCGCCTATGCCTGGGAAAACCGGGGGTTCGGCGGCGATTGCGTGTTCCGCCTGCAGCGCCATGTCGTCGACCATCTGCTGTCCGGCGGCGCGGTCATGAATACCGGCCGGGACTACCTGGTGAACCTGCGCATCGAACAGGCGGTCTATGAGTCTGACCGCCTGGGGCGCCGGATCGCGCTTTAGGCGGCCCGTTCGGGGAGCCGGGCCCGCAGACCTGTGGCGCTCGCCCCCATCGGTAGGCTAGACTCACCGCCACGCAAAGCGGCGATGCCGAAGATGCTTGGGGCGAATGCGCATTAAAGAGATGACAAGTCTGGATAAAACCAGCCCGGCGGCCGCTACGGCAAAGGCCGGGAGGGCTGCTGCGGAAGGCCGCCAGCGTCTCTCCCAGTCCGAGCGGGCTTACCAGGAGTTGAAGCGCCGCATTCTCGACAACGAGATGCCCGCAGGGTTCCAGGCCCTGGAGCAGGAACTGGCGGAACTGCTCGGCATGAGCCGTACCCCGGTGCGCGAGGCCCTGATCCGCCTGGCCAAGGAAGGGATCGTCGAGGTGCGACCGCGCCACGGCATGCGCATCCTGCCGATCTCGGTCGCCGACATGCGGGAGATCTACGAGATCCTGACAGGGCTGGAATCGACGGCAGCGGAGATCGTTGCCGAGCGCGGGCTCGACCACGACAGCCTCGGCACGCTGCGCCGGGCGGTGGAGGACATGGACAGCGCCCTGGCCGATGATGACCTCAGGGCCTGGGCCGAGGCCGACGAGCGCTTTCACAATCTGCTGGTGGAGTTCAGCGGCAACGAGCGGCAACGAGCGGCTGCGTGCCTGGGTGAACACCTGTCGCGACCAGGCCCACCGCGCGCGTATGGCGACGCTCCGCCTCCGGCCCAAGCCGGTGGATTCAAACAAGGACCACGCGGCGGTGGTGGACGCGATCGAGCGGCAGGACGGCGAGGCTGCGCGCCGTCTGCATCACCAGCATCGCCGCCGCGCCGGCGCCATGCTGGTCGAACTGCTGGAACTGCACGGCATCACCCAGCTCTAGCATCAGGCGTCGGCCGTCGCCTCAGGCGGCCCAGTCCAGAACCACCTTGCCGCTCTGGCCGGAGCGCATGACCGTGAAGGCCTCCTGGAAGTCGCTCACCGGGAAGCTGTGGGTGACGATGCGGTCGACCGCAAGGCCGGACTCCAGCATGGCGATCATCTTGTACCAGGTCTCGAACATCTCCCGGCCGTAGATGGCCTTGATGGTCAGGGCCTTGAAGATCACGGGGTTCCAGTCGAAGGGACGGGCCTCCGCCGGAATGCCCAGCAGCGCGACGCGCCCGCCCATCATCATCAGGTCGATCATCTGGTCGAAGGCCGCCGGAACGCCGGACATCTCGAAGCCGACGTCGAAGCCTTCCTTCATCTTCAACTCCGCCATCACGTCGCGCAGGTCTTCCTTGGCGACGTTGACGGGCCGCAGGTCGGTGATCTGCTGCGCCAGGGAGAGGCGGTAGTCGTTGACATCGGTCAGCACGATGTGGCGCGCCCCGACATGCCGCGCGATGGCGGCGGCCATGATGCCGATGGGCCCGGCGCCGGTGATCAGGACGTCCTCGCCCACCAGGTCGAAGGTCAAGGCCGTGTGCACCGCGTTGCCGAGGGGATCGAGGATGGCGCCGATGTCGTCGGAGAGGTGATCCGGCAGCGGCACGACGTTGAAGGCCGGCAGCACGAGATACTCGGCGAAGGCGCCGGGCAGGTTCACCCCAACGCCGCGGGTGTCGGGGTCGAGGTGAAAGCGCCCCGCCCGGGCATTGCGGCTGCGCCCGCCGATGATATGGCCCTCGCCGGAGACCCGCTGACCGATCTTGAGGTCGCGCACATTGGCCCCCAGTTCCGCGATCTCGCCGCAGTACTCATGGCCGATGGTCAGCGGCACCGGCACGGTCTTCGCCGCCCAGGCATCCCAGTTGTAGATGTGGACGTCGGTGCCGCAGATCGCGGTCTTGCGGATCTTGATCAGCACCTCGTCGGGGCCGACCTGGGGCTGAGGCTGCTCGCCCAGCCAGATGCCCGGTTCGGGCCTCTCCTTGATCAAGGCTTTCATCACAGTCTCCTTGCGCCTTCGCTTGTGCGGCAGCTAGATCACGCCGAGTTCGCGGCCGGTCTGGGTAAAGGCGTCGATTGCACGGTCGAGCTGGTCGTCCGTCAGGCCCGCGGACATCTGAGTGCGGATGCGCGCCTGGCCCTTGGGCACCACGGGATAGAAGAACCCGGTGACGTAGATCCCGCGCTCGTAGAGCTTCGTCGCCATATCCTGGGCAAGGCCGGCCTCCCCCAGCATCACCGGGATGATCGGGTGCTCCCCCTCCAGCAGCCGGAAGCCGGCGGCGGTCAGGCCGGCGCGGAAGCGCTGGGCGTTGGCCGTCAGCCGCGCGCGCAGGTCGTCGCCCTGGCGCACCAGTTCGATGGCCTTGCGCGCCGCGCCGACGATGGGTGGCGGCAGCGAGTTGGAAAACAGATAGGGCCGGGAGCGTTGGCGCAGCAGATCGACAATGGGCTGGGCGGCGACGACATAGCCACCCGCCGAACCGCCCAGGGCCTTGCCCAGAGTGCCGGTGAGGATGTCGACCTCGACCCCGTAGTGGGCGCCGGTACCCCGGCCCCCCGGGCCCAGTACGCCGGTGGAATGGCAGTCGTCCACCAGCACCAGGGCCTCGAACTGATCGGCCAGCCGGCGGATGGTGGGCAGGTCGGCGAGATAACCGTCCATCGAAAAGACGCCGTCGGTGGCGATGAGGATCCGTCGGGCCCCGCCCTCCCGCGCCTCGCGCAGACGGCTTTCCAGCTCGGTCATGTCGCCGTTGGCGTAGCGGTAACGCTTGGCCTTGCAGAGACGGATGCCGTCGATGATGGAGGCATGGTTGAGCGCATCGGAAACCACCGCGTCCTCCGGCCCCAACAGCGGCTCGAAAACACCGCCATTGGCATCGAAGCAAGCGGCATAGAGGATCGCATCGTCATGGCCGAGGAAGGCGGCGATCTCCTGCTCCAGCAGCCGGTGCTGGTCCTGGGTGCCGCAGATGAAACGCACCGAGGCCATGCCGAGGCCGTAGCGGTCCAGCGCCTCCTTGGCCGCGGCGATCAGCGCCGGATGGTTCGCCAGGCCCAGGTAGTTGTTGGCACAGAGATTGATCTCGCTGCGCGCGGCACCGTTTTCGGCGACGCTGATCTCCGCGCCCTGCGGCGAAGCGATGGGCCGCTCCACCTTGTAGAGGTTGTCGGCGCGAATGGCGTCGAGTTCGGCACGGATATCGTCGAGGATCATGGCTCTGGTCCCTGTCTCGCTCTGGGTCTCGCTCCGGGTCTCGCTCCGGTGTTCAACTCCGGAAGCGGCTACGTCATAGTGGACACTATTCCGCTATGACGGATTTTTCAAGCGGGTCCTGCGCGGGAACTGCCTAGCCGCTCAAGACCACCAGCAGCGCGCTGGCGGGCTTGCCGTCCAGGGCGGCGATCCGGTGTGCCACGTCGGCGCGATAGCGCAGTGTGTCGCCGGCTGCCCCCTCTTCCTCGCGCAGGCCGGACTGCACGGCGATGCGGCCGTCCAGGATGGTCAGGTGCTCGCGGCAGCCGGGCGCATGGGCATCGCTGATCAGGGCGCCGCCGGCGTCCAGCCGCAGTTCGTACCACTCCACGTTGCCGGCCAGGTTGGGCGGGCTCAGGATTCTCAGGCGGCAGCGCTCGCCGCGGCTGTCGATGGTGGGGGTACGCTCCGCCGCCAGACGCTCCACCTGGCCACTGGCCGGCGCGGCTGCGGGCTGCTTGCCGAGGAGCCCGGCGAAGTCGACCCCCAGGGCCTGGGTCAGGTTCCACAGGGTCGCCAGGGTCGGGTTGCTTTCGCCGCGTTCGATCTGGGAGAGCATGGAGCGGGAAACGCCGGAGCGCTGCGCCAGATCGTCCAGGGTGAGCTGCTGCTCCTTGCGCACCGCGCGCAGCGTCTCGGCCACGCGCGAAACGATGCCTTCGGCATCGAGGGGGATCTGATCCGTCATCCCTCCATTATAACGGAGAGGATTCCTCTAATCCAGAGCGACCCAGCGGGCCTCCTCAGCCGAGCGCAGCACGGCATGCATGACCCGCTCTGTCGCCAGCGCGTCCTCGAAGTCCGGATAGAGCGTCTCCTCCCCCGCAAGTCCGCGCAGCAGGTGGGCCACCTCGACGGTCTTCATGTCGTTGAAGCCGAGGCTGTGGCCCGGCGCCGGAACGAAAAGACCGTAGGGCGGATGGGCCGGGCCGCTGAGGACGGTCTTGAACCCCTGCTCGGCCTTTGGGCCCCGGGCCTGATAGAGCTGCAGTTCGTTCATGCGCTCCTGGTCGAAAGCGATCATGCCGGCGCTGCCGTGCAGCTCCCAGGCAAAGCGCGACTTGCGGCCCCAGGCGATGCGGCTGGAGGTGAGGCTGCCGGAGAAGCCGTCCCGAAAGCGCAGCAGCGCCGAGACTGTATCGTCGTTCTCCACCTTTCCCGTCGCCCCAGCCGGGCCTTCGGCCAGCGGCCGCTCGGCATGCATTGTCGTGACCTCCGCCATCACGGCCTCGATGGGACCGCAGAGAAACTGCGCCATATTGATGAGATGGCTGGCGAGGTCCCCCAGGGTTCCGGAGCCGGCTTTGGCCCGTTCCATGCGCCAGCTGTGCGGCAGTTCCGGATCGGCCAGGTAATCTTCGTCGAAGACACCGCGGAAATGGACGAGGCGGCCGATCGCCCCCTCCTCAATCAGACGCCGGGCATGGGCAACCGCGGGGTTCTTTGTGTAGTTGTAGCCGACCAGCGATTTGACCCCGGCCTCGCGCACTGCCGCGGCCATGGCCTCGGCCTCCGTCAGGGTCAGGGCCAGCGGCTTCTCGCAGTAGACATGCTTGCCGTTGCGTGCCGCCTCGATGGCCACCGCGGGATGCAGCGCATTGGGCGTGGTGATCGAGACCACGTCCACCGCCGGGTCGCTGACCAGGGCGCGCCAGTCAGCGGTCGCGCGGGCAAAACCGAAGGCAGCCGCCTTTTCGGCCGCCAGCGCCTCGTCCACATCGCAGAGCAGTTCCAGGCGCGGCCGCGGCAGCCCGAAGACCGTCGCCACGGCGGTATAGGCGATGGCATGGCACTTGCCCATGAAGCCCGTGCCGATGAGACCGACCCCAACTGAGTCCAAGCGTGTGATCCTCTCCCTACGCCCGGACCCGCCGGGGCAGCCTGTTCAGAGTGCCTTGCGTTCTACGTCAGACCGTGCCGCCCAGGGAAGCGGAAAGCTGCTGCAGTTCCTTGCCGCCGGCCATGAGGTTCTGCAGCTCGTCCATGGTGATCTCGTCCTTGGCGAAGTTCCCCAGAGTCTTGCCGCGGTTGAGCACGGTGAAGCGGTCGCCGACCGCCATGGCGTGACGCACGTTGTGGGTGATGAAGATCACGCCCAGCCCCTTGGAGCGCACCTGGTCAACGTATTTGAGCACCATGGAGGTCTGCGCGACTCCAAGCGCCGAGGTCGGCTCGTCCAGGATCAGCACCTTGGCGCCGAAGTAGACCGCCCGGGCGATGGCGACGCATTGCCGCTCACCGCCCGAAAGCGTCCCCACCGCCTGCTGCGGATCGCGCACATCGATGCCGATGCGGTGCATCTCCTCCCGGGTCACCCGGTCGGCCTCGTCGAAATTGATGAAACGGATCGGCCCGAGCTTCTTCACCGGCTCCCGGCCCATGAAGAAATTGCGGGTCACCGACATCAGCGGGATCATCGCCAGATCCTGATAGACCGTGGCAATACCGGCATCCAGGGCGTCGCGCGGCGAATCGAAGTCGACGTGCTCACCCTCCACCAGAAACTCGCCGTCGGTGGGCTTGTGCACGCCGGCCAGGGTCTTGATCAGAGTCGACTTGCCGGCCCCGTTGTCGCCCAGCAGGCAGAGCACCTGTCCGCGCCTGACGGTCATGGAAACGCCGGCAAGGGCGATCACCGATCCGAAATGCTTCACCACGTTGCGGACGTCAATGAGAACGTCGGTGCCATTAGGGCTCGTGCCGTTGGAGCTTAAATCGGTCATCTCACCGCTCCCCCGTGGCGCGCTTGCGGATATAGTTATTGAACAGCACCGCGGTCAGCAGCATGCCGCCCAGGAAGACCAGGTACCAGTCCTGGTCGATGGTGGTGTAGGTTAGGCCGATCAGCACCATCCCGAAGATGACCGCGCCGATGGCCGCACCGATGGCCGAACCGTAGCCGCCGGTCAGCAGGCAGCCGCCGATCACTGCCGCGATGATCGCCTCGAACTCCTTCTGGAAGCCGCGGCGCGCGTCTGTGGAGCCGGCATCGAGCACGGTGAGGATGGCCACCAGCGCCGCGCAGCAGGCCGTCAGCATGAAGAGGATCGTCTTGACCCGGTTCACCGCGACGCCGGAGTTGCGGGCCGCATTGGCATCGCCGCCGGAGGCGAAGATCCAGTTGCCGAAGCGGGTGCGCACCAGAACCCAGGTGGCGATCGCAGCGAAGAGGACGAACCAGATCACCTCGACAGGAACGCCCTGAACCTTGGGCAGCCCGTTCTTGAAGGTGTCGATCCAGCCCATGGACGCGAACCACGCGAACAGCCCCTCAAAGGCATCGCCGGAAAAGAGCTGGGCAAACCAGGAGCCCTCGACGGCGTCCTTGACTCCACGCAGCTGAGTCGAGCCGCCGGTGGCGAGCTTCAGGCCCACCAGCGTCATGCCGCGCAGAATGAACAGGAAGGCCAGAGTGACGATGAAGGACGGCAGTCCCGTGCGCAGCACGATCTGCCCGTTCAGCGCCCCCATAGCCGCCGCGAGGACAAAGGTGACCAGAATGGCAAGCGGCAGCGGCAGGCCCAGGACCACCAGACAGGCCCCGAAGATCAGGCCCGCGAAGGCGACCATGGAGCCGACCGAGAGGTCGAATTCGCCGCCGACCATCAGCAGCGCGGCACCGATCGCCAGGATGCCCAGCTGCGCGGCGGGCGCCATGAAATTCATGATGCCCGCGAGGGTGAACATGTTGGCGTTAGCGGTGAAGAGGAAGAAGACCGTGACCAGGATCAGGCCGGCAACGGCGCCCAGTTCGGGCCGCCGCATCAGCTTGGTCATGGTCGATACGTCGCGCAGGCGCTCGTCGCCCTTCGCCGCGGCCGTCTCCGGAGGTTCGGCCGCAGCCTCGCCGCCAGCGTCTAGCGTCTTTTCAACCATCTTCGTCCTCCCTGGCGGGACCGCTTTCAGGCTTGACCGGTCTTACGCCGGTTCGCGCTTGCCGCTCGCGCGGTCCGCCAACTGCTGGGTCACATCGTTCCCTACCTGCCGAGCGAGTAGAACGGCGGTTCCGGGCGCCTGATGGCGCCCGGAACCGCCGGAGATCAACGAATGCCCTGAGCAGAAAGCTCGACCACCTGGGACGCCTTGTCCTTGGTGATCAGGTTGGGGCCGGAGGGCACGTTGCCGCCGGGAATCAGCCCGAATTTGGCATGGTTCGCCAGAAACACGACCGGCAGATAACCCTGCAGGTACTGCTGCTGGTCGATCGCGAAGGCCGCCTTTCCGTCGGCGATCGCCTTCAGGAAATCGGAAGAGAGGTCGAAGGTGCCGATCATGACATCGTCGCCCTTGCCGGCTTCCTCGGCGGCAGCCAGGGCGGGTTCGCCCGCCGTGCTGGCGCCCAGCGCCATGACCGTGTCGACGGAGTCGTCGGACTCCAGCGCGGCCTTGACCTTCGCCTTCACCTCCGAGGGATCCTGCGAGACCGGCAGCACCTTGGAGGCACCGCCGAAGCCGTCGGCAAAGCCCTGACACCGCAGATCCAACGCCACGTTGCCGACTTCCTGGTTGATGCAGATGGCGCTGCTGCCGCCGAGGGCGGCCATCTTTTCGCCGGCCGCCTTGCCGGCGTCATACTCTTCCTGGCCGACATGCAAGAGGGCACCCAGCGTCCTCGAAACGTCGGAGCCGGAGTTCATGGAGACCACGGGAATGCCGGCCGCAACAGCCTTCTCGATCGAAGGCCCAAGAGCGTCCGCATCAGGGATGGAGACGACGAGGCCGTCCGGCTCCTGATTCACCGCTGCATCGATGAGCTGGGACATGACGACCATGTCGAAGGTCTCCGGCGCGCGGTAATCGACGTTGACGCCCATATCCTTTGCGGCTGCGTCGACGCCGTTCTTCACCACCGACCAGAAAGGATCGTTGGCCTGACCGTGGCTGACCACGATGATGTTGACGTCCTGTGCCTGTGCCGCACCGGCCGCGCCCAGGAACGCGGCGGCTGCCGCAAGACGATGCAAAGCTTTCATTCAATCCTCCCCTTGCAAAGGTTCTGCGCTTTGATCCAGCGACCCTTGGCAATCAGCTGTTGGAAGCGGCCGCTGGCCGGCAGGCTCAAGCCGGCAGAACCGCGCGTCCGCCGGGCGGACCCGGGCGAACCACAGCAAAAGGGAAAGGGCATCCGGGGCCGGGACCTTCCTGGCCCGGCGGCGGCTATGACTGCTGTGATGTCTTGGGCCCGCAGTCCGAAACGGAAATCCGCCGGCCTTCGTCCATCGGGGCATATCGCCTTCCCTAGGCAAGAAACCGGGCTTTGGACCCGGGTTCACTCTGATTGGCTCAGATTGTCGCTAATCGCAGAATAAACCGACCGATCCGATTTTTCTAGAATTTTTATTCTCCTTTTGCTTCACTGTGGGGATTAGGCAGGGCACCATGCAGCAACAGGCATTGGGCCTTTGGACGGCATTGCCGTTGCGGAGCAAGGCGGGGACATGGGCAAAGTCGACAGCATGGCAAAGGGAGAGCCCGGCGCGCGCGCGGAGCCGGAGGGCGACCTCCCGGCACCGCCGCGCGACTTCGCCGGCCTGCGGACACTGCTGATGGAGCGCCACGCAACCCTGCCGAAGCGTCTCGCCCAGGTGGCGCGCTTTGCGGTTGCCCATCCGGACGAGATGGCTTTCGGCACGGCAGCGAGCATTGCCGAGCAGGCAGCCGTGCAGCCGTCGACCCTGGTGCGGTTCGCCCAGACCATCGGCTATCAGGGCTTCTCGGACCTGCAGGAAATCTTCCGGTCCCGCCTAAGGGAGCGCTGGCCGGACTACGAGGAGCGCCTCGAGAGCCTCAGCCACCAGGAACGCGGAGGGGGCGGCGTGCCGGATCTGCTCGACGGATTTGCCCAGGCCGGCGTCACGTCTCTGATGCGGCTGCGCGACAGCATCGACGCGGACCACCTGGGCAAGGCTTCCAGGCTTCTGGCGGCAGCCGATACGATTTACCTGTTGGGTCAGCGCCGGGCCTTTCCCATTGCGGCCTACATGGCCTATGCGCTGGGAAAACTCGGGGTAAAGAGCCTGCTCATCGACAACGTCGGAACGCTGGGCCAGGAGCAGGCCGCGTTCGCCGCTGCGCAGGATGCGCTCATCTCAGTCTCTTTCACCCCCTATGCCCCCGCAACCATCGAACTGACCGGCTCCACAGCCGCGCGGGGCGTGCCCCTGGTGGCAATCACCGACAGCCCCTTCAGCCCGCTGACCGAACAGGCCGATGTGTGGTTCGAAGTCGTCGAGGCCGATTTTGCGGCCTTCCGTTCCCTCTCTGCCTCTTTCTGCCTGGCGATGGCCCTCTCCGTTTCAATCGCCGAACAGCGCCGCAGCCGCTAGAGCGGAGCCGCGGTCTCTTCTGTTGAGCACCCTACCCGGCCTGAAGCCGGACAGGCGCCCCCGTCTCCCAGGACTCGCTGGCCGCATCGGCCAGCACCTGCGCGCGCAAACCGTCTTCGCCCGAGGGCGTCAAAGGCCGCCCGTTCCCTATCCCATCCACGAAGGCGTCGAGTTCGGCCTGATAGGCTTCGCGATATCTTTCGAGGAAGAAGTCCAGGGCGGGATCGCGCCGGTAGCCCTCCGCCGTCGCCGCCTCGACGGTGGTCGCATGCCTGTTCCCGGCCCGCAGCAGACCCTTCTGGCCATGCACCTCGATACGCTGGTCGTAGCCGTAGGTGGCCCGGCGCGAGTTTGAGATCTGCACGATCCGGCCGCCTGCCGTCTTCAAGGTAACCGCCGCGGTATCGACATCGCCGGCCGCACCGATCGCCGGATCGACGAGACAGGAGGCGGTGGCAAAAACCTCCACCGGTTCCTCGTCCAGGAGAAAGCGCGCCATGTCGAAATCATGAATCATCATGTCGCGGAAGAGGCCGCCGGAGCGCTCGATGTAAGGAACCGGCGGCGGTGCGGGATCGCGGGAAAGAATCGTAACTATCTCCACCGCACCGACCTCTCCTGCCTCGAGCCGCGCCTTCAAAGCCGCGAAGCTGGGATCGAAACGCCGGTTGAACCCGACCATCAGCGGCCGGCCGGTTGCCGCGACCACCTCCAGGCACTCGCGAATGCGCCCGGCGTCCAGGTCCACAGGCTTCTCGCAGAACACCGCTTTTCCGGCATGCACCGCCGCTTCGATCAGGTCGGCATGCAGGTCGGTCGGTGCCGCGATCACCACGGCATCGATCCCGCGGTCTTCGAGCACAGCCTCCATCGCCAGCACCGGAGCTCCGGTCTCGGCCGCCAGAGCCTCGGCGGCCGTCGGCAGGGCATCGGCGATGCCCGCCAGCTCGGCTGCCGGATGCGCTGCGATGTTACGGCCGTGAATTTGTCCGATGCGGCCCGCGCCGAGCAGTCCGATCCGAAGCATTGCCTCCCCCTTCCCCGGGACCAAAATAGAACTGGAATTCCATATTGACCCATTAATAGATGTTATGTTTCATTCTTCCAAGCGCGGAACAAAGCGCGGCTCTCAATACATCCTGACCTCGTGTCAGCACCAGGGGAGACGGCCGCATCATGGGCGAGGATTCTTTGGGCTCGGGCAGCGTCGATAGAAGCGCTGGGGATAGGGGCGCTGCCCTCGATCTCATCACCATCGGCCGCTGCTCGGTCGACCTTTACGGACAGCAGGTCGGCGGCCGCCTGGAGGATATGGGCAGCTTCGCCAAGTACATCGGCGGCTGTCCCGCCAACATTGCCGTCGGCTCCGCGCGCCTGGGCCTGAAGGCGGGGTTTCTCAGCCGCGTCGGCGACGAACACATGGGGCGCTTCATCCGCGAAACCCTCATCGCCGAGGGGGTGGACACCAGCCGTCTGAAGACGGACCCGGAACGGCTGACGGCCCTGGTCATTCTCGGTATCCGCAACGAGGACAGCTTCCCGCTGATCTTCTACCGCGAGAACTGCGCCGACATGGCGATCAGCGAAGACGATATCGACGCCGACTACATCGCCTCGGCCAAGGCAGTGGTGGTCACCGGCACCCATTTCTCGGCCCCCGGCGTCGAAGCGGCCTCGCGCAAGGCCGCGCAGCTGGCGCGGGAGGCGGGGCGCAAGGTGGTGCTCGACATCGACTACCGGCCGGTGCTCTGGGGTCTCACCGGCCATGGCCTGGGCGAGGAGCGCTTTGTCGAGAATACCGCCGTCTCCAAGCACCTGCAGACCGTCCTGCCGCTCTGCGATCTCATCGTCGGCACGGAGGAAGAGCTGCACATCGCCGGCGGCACCACCGACACGCTGGAGGCCATCCGCGCGGTGCGCCGCCTGAGCGACGCCACCATCGTCTGCAAGCGCGGGCCCATGGGCTGCGTGGTCTTTCCCGGCGCGATTCCCGACTCCCTGGATGACGGCGTCTCCGGTCCGGGCTTCCCGGTGGAGGTCTACAACGTGCTGGGCGCGGGCGATGCCTTTATGAGCGGTTTCCTGCGCGGCTGGCTGCGCGACGAGCCGCTGGAAACCTGCTGCAAGTTCGCCAACGCCTGCGGCGCCTTCGCTGTCTCCCGCCACGGCTGCGCCCCTGCCGTGCCGTCCTGGACCGAACTCAGCTACTACTTCGAACGCGGCAGCGACCATCGCGCTCTGCGGCAAGATCCTGACTTGAACCGGGTCCACTGGGCGACCACCCGGCCGCAGCGCTACGACAGCCTCTGTATCCTCGCGGTCGATCACCGCAGCCAGCTCGAGGATCTGGCGCGAGAATGCGGCCGGGACCGCGCAGCCATCGGGGAGTTCAAGAGCTTGGCCCTACGGGCGGCCCGGCAGGTGGCCAACGGCCAACCGGGCTTCGGCTTCCTAATCGACGACCGCCTGGGGCGCGACGCCTTGCACGCGGCAGCGGAGGGCGATCTCTGGGTCGGCCGGCCGATCGAACTGCCGGGTTCCCGTCCGCTGGCCTTCGAAGAGGGGCCGGACCTGGGCGGTGCCCTTACCGAATGGCCGCTGACCACCTGCGTGAAATGTCTGGCCTTCTACCACCCGGACGATCCCGAAGATCTGCGTCTCGACCAGGAGCAACAGGTTGTGCGGCTGTTCGACGCCTGCCGGCGCAGCGGTCACGAACTGCTGCTGGAGGTGATCGCCAGCCGTCACGGTGCGATGGACGAGACGACCCTGGCCCGGGCCATCGCCCGGTTCTATGACCTGGGGGTGGCGCCGGATTGGTGGAAGCTGGAGCCGCTGGCCGACGACGCGGCCTGGCGTGCCGTCTGCGAAACCGTCGAAGCGCGTGATCCCCATTGCCGCGGCATTCTTCTGCTGGGGCTCGAGCGGCCGCTGGAAGAGCTGACCGGTTCTTTCCTGCTTGCCGCACGCCACCCGCTGGTGAAAGGCTTTGCCGTCGGCCGCAGCATCTTCGCCGAGCCGGCAAAAGCATGGCTGAAGGGCGAGATCGACGACGCCGCGGCGGTCGATGCCATGGCGCAGCGCTTCGCCACCCTGGTCGCCGGCTGGCAGCGGGCTGCAGAGGAGCAGGCCGCCTGAAAGCAGCGGCGCTGCGGTGCGGGGATCACTACATAGAGAACGACCGCATAGAGAACGACCGCCGACCGAGTTACGTTAGGGAGCGAGAGCAAGTCCCATGTCCACCCTCCGCTTGACCATGGCCCAGGCGCTGGTCCGCTACCTGGCGGCCCAGAAGATCGAGACGAACGGCCAAGAGGTGCCGTTCTTCGGCGGAGTCTGGGCGATCTTCGGCCACGGCAACGTCGCCGGCCTGGGCGAGGCGCTGTATGGCGTCCAGGACCATCTGCCCACCTACCGTGCCCACAACGAGCAGGCCATGGCCCATAGCGCCATCGCCTATGCCAAGGCCAGCAACCGCCGGCGGGCGATGGCCTGCACCACCTCCATCGGGCCGGGCGCCACCAACATGGTGACCGCCGCTGCCGTGGCCCACGTCAACCGTCTGCCCCTGCTGCTGCTGCCCGGCGACGTCTTCGCCAACCGGCGCCCCGATCCGGTGCTGCAGCAGATCGAGAGCTTCCAGGACGCGACCGTCAGCGCCAACGACTGCTTCCGCCCGGTTTCGCGCTTCTGGGACCGCATCACCCGGCCGGAACAGATTCTGACCGCCCTGCCCCGCGCCATGGCGGTGCTGACCGACCCTGCCGACTGCGGGCCCGTCACCCTCGCGCTCTGTCAGGACGTGCAGGCCGAGGCCTATGACTATCCGGAAAGCTTCTTCGCCGAGACGCTCCGGCACTTCCGCCGGCCGCGGCCGGACCAGCAGGAACTGACGCGCGCCGCCGCGCTCCTCGCCGAGGCCGAAAAGCCGATGATCGTCGCCGGCGGTGGCGTGCACTACAGTCTTGCCAGCGACAGCCTGCGCGGCTTCGCCGAGCGCCACGGCATCCCGGTCACCGAGACCCAGGCGGGCAAGAGTGCTCTTGCCTGGGACCATCCGCTGAACCTCGGCTCCCTCGGCGTCACCGGCACCTCGGCGGCCAACGAGTGCGCCGAAGAGGCCGACGTCATCCTCGCCGTCGGCACCCGCCTGCAGGACTTCACGACGGGCTCGCGCGCGCTCTTCAAGAACCCGGCGCGCCGGCTGATCCAGCTCAACACCGCATCCTTCGACGCCGCCAAGCATCAGGCCGAGCCGCTGGTGGCCGACGCCCGCGAAGGGCTCGACACCCTGAGCGCCCAGCTTCCCCAGTACCGCAGCCCGTCCGACTGGCTGGACGCGGTCAGCGCGCGCATTGGCGCCTGGAACCAGGCCGCCGAGGCGGCCCGCGCCAACGAGGGTGCTGGCAATGGGCGCCTCCCCAGCGATGCCCTGCCCAGCGATGCGCAGGTGATCGGTGCAGTGAACCGCAGCGCCGATGCGGACGCCATCGTGGTCTGCGCCGCCGGCGGCCTGCCGGGCGAACTGCACAAGCTCTGGCGCAGCAGCGCGCCCGGCGGCTACCACCTGGAGTACGGCTATTCCTGTATGGGCTACGAGATTGCCGGCGGGATCGGCGTCAAGCTCGCCCGGCCGGACCGCGAGGTCATCGTCATGGTCGGTGACGGCAGCTATCTCATGATGAATTCGGAAATCGCCACCGCCGCCATGCTGGGCCTGCGCCTCACCATCGTGGTTCTGGACAACCGCGGCTTCGGCTGCATCAACCGCCTGCAGCGGGGCACCGGTGGCGAGTCCTTCAACAACCTGCTGCAGCATGCCCGCCACGAGAAGCTGCCGGAGATCGACTTCCGCGCCCATGCCGCAAGCCTGGGGGCCCAGGCGGTGAAGGTCGATTCCATCGACGCATTGGAAGCGGCCCTGCAGATGCATCAGGACATCGAGGGGCCGCGGGCCATCGTCATCGACACCGATCCCATGATCACCACCGAGGCAGGCGGCACCTGGTGGGACGTGGCGGTGCCTGAGGTCTCGGAACGCGGCCCGGTGCGCGAAGCCCATGCGGCCTACACCGCGGCCAGGGCCCGGCAGCGCCTGGCGGATTGAGACGGAGCGTGAGGCCATGACGATCAGACTCGGCACCAATCCCATCGCCTGGTCGAACGACGACCTGGAGAGCCTGGGCGGCGAGACGCCGCTGGAGACCTGCCTGCGCGAGGCCCGCGCCGCCGGCTTCGAGGGCATCGAGATGGGCAACAAATTTCCCCGCGACGCCGCCACGCTGGCGCCCTTGCTGGAAAGCCACGACCTCTCCCTGGTCTCCGGCTGGTATTCCGGCCACCTGCTGGAGCGGGACGCGGCGGCGGAGTTCGATGCCATGGGCCCGCATCTCGCGCTGCTCAAGGCCATGGGCTGCGAGCAGGTCATTTTTGCCGAGACCAGCAACGCCATCCATGGCCGCCAGGACGTCCCGCTGTCGCAGAGCCCCAGCTTGTCGCCAGCAGAGATGACGGCCTTCGCCGCCCGTGTCAGCGAGGTGGCCGAGCGCGTGCGCGATGCTGGTCTGCAACTGGCTTACCACCACCACGCCGGCACCGTCGTGGAGACCGAAGCGGAGACCGACGCCTTCATGGAAGCCGCCGGCAATGCGGTCGGTCTGCTGCTCGACACCGGGCACGCCGTTCTGGCCGGCGCCGACCCGGTGGCCCTTGCCCGCCGCTACGCAGCGCGCATCACCCATGTGCACTGCAAGGACCTGCGCCCGGAGGTGCTGAGCCAGCTGCACGCCGAGGATCTGAGTTTCCTCGACGCCGTAATTGCCGGCATCTTCACCGTCCCCGGCGACGGCTGCGTGGACTTTGCCGCCGTCCTCGGCGCCCTGCGTGCGCCGCGCTACGAAGGCTGGCTGGTGGTGGAGGCCGAGCAGGACCCGGCCAAGGCGAACCCGGGCGTCTACGCCGCCCTTGGCCACAAGAACCTCGCCCGCTTCGCGGCGGAGGCCGGCCTTGCCCAGAGCTCGGCCTGATGCTCGACAACACCCACCCCTGGTTCCGGCCGCTCTATCGCCGGGTGCTGATCGTCGCGGTCTGTTTCCTCTGGCTGGTGCTGGAGACCATCGGCGAACAGCCGCTCTGGCAGATCATCTCCTTCGCCGTGCTGGCCTACGCTATCTGGGCGCTGTTGTGGAAATACGAGCCGCCGAAAGACGGTTCCTCCGGTAACGGCAACCGCTAACCCCTTTAAGCACGAGAGACCTGATATGCCCAAGCTCCTGGTGAAACCGCGAACCCCCGATGCCGACGGCGAGGTGCTCTCCGTCTCGCCGGAGTCTGCCGGCTGGCGCCATGTCGGCTTCAAGGTCTTCAAGCTAACGACCGGCCAGACCCTCGCCCGCGAGACCGGCGATCAGGAGGTCTGCCTGGTGCTGGTGACTGGCAAGGCGGACATCGAGGCCGGCGGCCAGAACTTTGCCGATCTGGGTGAGCGCATGTCGGTTTTCGAGGGCAAGGCCCCCTCCTCCGTCTATGTGCCCAACGGCGAGCGCTACAGCGTCACCGCCAGGACCGAGGTCGAACTCGCCGTCTGCTCGGCCCCCGGCGCCGGCACTCATCCGGTGCGCCTCATCGCGCCGGAGGACGTGGGCTTCGAGGAGCGCGGCCGCGGCACCAACCGGCGCCTGATCTACAACATCCTGCCGGAGACCGAGCCCGCCGACAGCCTGCTGGTGGTGGAGGTGATCACCCCCAACGGCAACTGGTCGAGCTATCCGCCGCACAAGCACGACACCGACAACATCCCGACGGAATCGAGCCTGGAGGAGACCTACTACCACCACCTGAACCCGCCCCAGGGCTTCGCCTTCCAGCGGGTCTACACCGACGACCGCTCCATCGACGAGACCATGGCCGTGGAAGACGGCAATTGCGTGATGGTGCCCCGCGGCTACCACCCGGTCGGCGCCCCCCACGGCTACGATCTCTACTACCTGAATGTGATGGCCGGCCCGGTGCGCCAATGGCACTTCAAGAACGACCCGGCCCATGACTGGATCATGAAGAAGTAGGGGCGGCTCTCTGCCACTCGGCCAAGGCGGAACAGAGACTCAACGCGCCACGCTCCTGTTGCGACGTCAGGCGATATAGGCCTGGAAATCTCTCCATCATCAACTTAACCTCATGGTTGAAATCACCTTGGAGAGTTGAGCGTTATGGTTCGCGCAGTAGCCCTGCCAGGAATCTTCTTCGGCATTGTCCTTAGTCTCACGTCCTGTGCGACTCAGCCGGTTGGCGGGTGCAAGCAACTCTGCGAGCCCATGTTCTGGCAGTCGGCGGGGCCGCTCGAAATCTCGGTTGAACTCGCAAGCGGCATCGACCCCAACGCCCGCAGCGACGCCGGCTACTCTGTGCTGCAGTACGCCGCGGCCCTCAGCGATAACCCCGAAGCGATCCGCTATCTGGTCGCTCAGGGCGCCGATCCGGATACGCCAAGCTGGCTGGGACTGTCGCCGCTCCATATGGCAGTCCTGTTCAATGACAACGTGGAGGTGGCCAGGGTGCTTCTGGAGGCGGGCGCCGACGTCGATGCCAAGGACAAAGAACGTGGCGGCACTCCGCTGCACCATGCCGGGCGCAAGCGAAACCCCGACGTCTACAGACTGCTCTTGTCGCATGGCGCCGATGTGCGTGCCAACGATGTCGCCTATGCAAAGCCTCTCCATTGGGTTGGCTATACAAAAGACGGCTTCTTCCCGAGGCTTTTTGCCGAATCACCGCCGTTCGACCTCGCGCTGATAGAGAACGCCGATCCTTCCGACTCGCCAACCCATGGGGCGCGTGGGCAGGAGGTCGGTGCGCTTCTGTTGGCCGCGGGCGCAAAGGTCAACGATCAGAATTGGCTTAAAGCCTCCGCCCTGCATTACGCTGTGGCTTACGAAAACGACCCTCAGTTCATCGAGTTCCTGCTGGACCAAGGAGCTGATCTTCACGCCGTTGCGCACAGAGGCCGGACCCCTCTCCACCAGGCGACCGCCTTCAGCCCCAACCCCCAAATTGTGGAGTTGTTGATCGATCGCGGTGCGAACATAGCGGCTTTGGCCGAAGACCAGATGACCCCCTTGCATACGGCTGCCGTTACAAGCACCGAGCCAGGAGTCATTCGAGTTCTGATGGAACGCGGGGCCGACATCTCGGCCAAGGCAGGGGAATTCGGCCCGCCGCTCAACTGGGCTGCCGCCTTCAACAACGATGCCTCCATCGCCCTTGCTCTGATCGATGCCGGGGCCGACGTCAACTCTCGCTACGGACCGCAGGACTACGCTCCACTGCATCTGGCCACGTACCGGAACCACAACACTTCGGTCATGACTGCTCTGCTGGACCGTGGCGCCGATGTGAACCTGCGATCCGGGAACGGCGGAACAGCCCTGCACCTCGCAGCAGCCTATGCCATGGGGCCGGAAGAGATCGACCTGCTGCTCGACCGCGGGGCCGATGCGACCATAGAAGCCAAGGGTGGAAGCGATGCCTATGACTCGGGGAGCTTTAATGCAGACATAAGGGGGACCGCCGTACTGGAGCGGCTGAGAAAGGCCGCCGGGCGGTAATGGTCTCCGGATGACCAGCGCCTGCGACGCGCAGTTTCTAGGGTGACATAGCCGGCTCGGATCGCCAAAGGCATTTAAAAAACGATCCGGCCCCCGAGTGGATCATGAAGAAGTGAGCCCAACGACGAAAGAACCTGAGGATTTGATTCCCCAGATCCAGACAAAGCAGGACTTCATCGAATTCATGCAGGTGCTTCGATGTGACCTAGAGGAACATCCGGAACGCTGGGAAAACCTCACTCTTCACGACTTCCTGCAAGCCATAGAAGCTTGGGTAGGATCAATGGAAAACATAAACAAGAACCTGAGATCAGCACCGCGAGAGGAACCGGATTGGCAGACGGTCGCTGAGATATTGTTTGCAGCCAGCATGTACGAATAGAAGATCCGTAGAAAACATCTCAGTCGTAAAAGCCTCTTCAGAAAACGATCACGCTCTCAATGGGCGCCTCCGGATCGTCCTTTGCGAGCGATGCCCGGACGCCGACGCCAAGCTGATAGGCCGTGAGAGTATCGACGTCGACAGCCAAGTCCGCGCCCAGGCCTGGTCAGTAATGCCCTTGGTTCAGCAAAGGCGAATTGACCGGGCCAACCTTGATCGATTGGCTGTCTTTGGGCTTGAAGCCCCGTGTAAAGCGTGAGTACCGCGCGGATCCGATCGCAAACGCACAAAGCTGAATTCAATATGAGCCTCGCAATGCTCTTAGTGTTGGCGATGCAGTCGTCACCTAATGTTTCGTTGGACCCACAACAGGTCTGCAGTTCTCAACGAAGCTTGCTGATATCGCAATCAGTGAAGACTGGCATGCACCGGACCGATGTTGAGGCATTCCTGACCGATGGTGGATTTCAGTTCACGTTTCTCCCAGACTTCAGTAGCGAAGGTCTCCGCCTTGAGAGTTTAGCCGGTGCGATTTTGGTCTCCGTGCCGCTACCAAAGACCAGTCAATGGGTCAAAGCGGATGAGTTAACCGTTATAGAGATCGACAATCAGCAAACCGTTTCGACTGCCAAATGCAGAATTGTTCTTGAAGGGCCGTGAAGTCCCGCATCACCAGCCACAATCCGCCTTCATCACCCCAGCCGATCCGGCCCATCGGAAATCGCGATGGCGCGGGCGCTTTCTGGACGGCGGCGGTCGCGCCGGTGCAAATGGGTCCGGGAGAACAGCCCTAGTCTGGAGCCATGGCGCGCTATTCGATCTTTTCCCTGCTCGGCAATGCCCTGACAGGCAACCGCAGGTGGCAGCGGGTCTGGCGTTCGCCGGAGCCGAAGCCGGCCTACGACGTTGTTATCGTCGGCGGCGGCGGCCACGGGCTGGCGACGGCCTACTACCTGGCCAAGGAGCACGGCATCACCAACGTGGCGGTGCTGGAAAAGGGCTGGCTCGGCAGCGGCAACATCGGCCGCAACACCACCATCGTGCGCTCCAACTACCTGCTGGAGCCCAACGCCCGCTTCTACGAGCACTCCATGAAGCTCTGGGAGGGCCTTTCCCAGGACCTGAACTACAACGTCATGTTCTCCCAACGCGGCGTTCTGAACCTGGCCCACACGCCGGGCCAGATGGACAGCTACGCCCAGCGCGGCAACGCCATGCGCCTGCACGGCATCGACGCCGAGCTGCTGGGCCGTGAAGAGGTCGCGAAGTTCGCCCCCGGATTGGACATGTCCCGCAGCGCGCGCTTTCCCATCGAGGGCGGCCTGCTGCAGCCGCGCGGCGGCACCGCGCGCCACGACGCGGTGGCCTGGGGCTATGCCTACGGCGCCGACAGTCGCGGCGTCGACATCATCGAGAACTGCGAGGTCACCGGCTTCCTGCGCGAGGGCGGCGCCATCGTCGGGGTCGAGACCAGCCGCGGCACCATCCGCGCCGGCAAGGTGGGGGTGGCCGTCGCCGGCAATTCCTCGGTGGTGCTTGAAAAGGCGGGGCTCAACGGCCTGCCCATCGAAAGCCACGTGCTGCAGGCCTTCGTTTCGGAGCCGCTGAAGCCCCTCATCGACAGCGTCGTGACCTACGGCGCGGGGCACCTTTACATTTCCCAGTCCGACAAGGGCGGGCTGGTCTTCGGCGGTGACATCGACGGCTACAACTCCTACGCCCAGCGCGGCAACCTGCCGATCATCAAGCAGGTGGCCGCCGCTGCCGTCACCATGTTTCCCAACCTGGCGCGCCTGCGCCTCGTGCGGCACTGGGGCGGCATCATGGACATGTCCATGGACGGCAGCCCGATCATCTGCAAGGGCCCCGTCGAGGGGCTCTACATCAACGCCGGCTGGTGCTACGGCGGCTTCAAGGCAACCCCGGCCTCGGGCTGGTGCTTTGCCTCGACCATCGCCAACGGCCAGGCCCACGCGCTGAACGCGGCCTTCACCCTGGAGCGTTTCTGCCAGGGCCGCGTGATCGACGAGCGCGGCGCCGGCCCGCAGCCGCGGCTGCACTGAGGGTTAAACGATGAAGGTCAGTTCGTCATCCACCCTTCGAGACGGCGCTTCGCGCCTCCTCAGGGTGAGGCTTGAGACCCAAAAAGCCAGCCTCATGGTGAGGAGCCCCGCAGGGGCGTCTCGAACCATGACGAGGGCCGAAGGAGCGGAAGGATGCTGATCCCTTGCCCCCACTGCGGCCTGCGCGACGTCGGCGAGTTCACCTACGGCGGCGACGCCACCAAGGAACGGCCCGATCCGGGAAGCACTTCGGCAACGGAGTGGTGCGACTACGTCTTCGCGCGGGAAAATCCGCGCGGCCCCCATCTGGAGTATTGGCACCATACCCAGGGCTGCAGGCTTTGGCTGAAGGTGCGCCGGAACACCGCAACTCACACAATCGAAAGCGCAGAGGTGGTCGGTCCCTGGGCCGGGGCGGAGGAGCGTCGGCGCGACAAAGGACAGGACGTGGCATGAGCGGCTACCGCCTGCCCTCCGGCGGCCTGATCGACCGCAGCCGCCCGCTCAGCTTCACCTTCGACGGCAGGCGCTACCAGGGCTTCGCCGGCGACAGCCTCGCCTCGGCGCTGCTGGCCAACGGCGTCGACTTCTTAGGGCGCAGCTTCAAGTACCACCGCCCGCGCGGGCTGTTCTCCGCCGGAGTGGAGGAACCCAACGCGCTGGTCACCCTGCGCAGCGGCGCGCGCAGCGAGCCAAACTGCAAGGCGCCTGTTGTGGAGCTCTTCGAAGGGCTGGAGGCGCGCAGCCAGAACCGCTGGCCCTCCCTCGGCCTCGACGTCATGGCGGTCAACGGCCTGGCCGGGCCCCTGCTCTCCGCCGGCTTCTACTACAAGACCTTCATGGGCCCGACTCGCAAGGCCTGGATGCTTTACGAGCACTTCATCCGCAAGGCCGCCGGCATGGGCGCCGGAACGCTGGTGCCCGACCCGGACCGCTACGAGGACATGAACGCCTTCGCAGACGTGTTGATCGCAGGCGCCGGGCCGGCGGGCCTGATGGCGGCTCTGGCCGCCGCCGGCAGCGGCGCAAGGGTCATCCTGGCCGACGAGCAGGCGGAGATGGGCGGCAACCTGCTCGGCAGCGGCCTTCCGGTCGGAGAGGTCGGCGGCAATGCCTGGTGCCGCTCGGCCCTGGCAGTGCTGGCCGCCCTGCCGAATGTCACCCTGCTGCCGCGCACGACGGTCTACGGCACCTACGACGACAACACCTTCGGCGCCGTGGAGCGGGTCGCCGATCATCTGGCCGCACCGCCGGAGGGTGCGCCGCGCCAGCGCCACTGGACGATCCGCGCAAAGCGGCTGGTGATCGCCGCCGGCGCCATCGAACGCCCCTTGGTCTTCGCCGACAACGACCGCCCGGGGATCATGCTGGCCGATGCGACGCGGGTCTATGTCGAGCGCTACGGCGTCGCACCGGGCCGCCGGGTCGCGCTCTTCGCCAACCATGACGGCGCCTATCGAACCCTCACCGCCCTCGCCGCCGCCGATGTTCCTGTCGTCGCTGTCATCGACCCGCGCCAGTCGATCGGCACAGCCGCCCGCGCCGCCGCCGAAGCGGCCGGCGCCGAGGTCCTGACCGGCCATGTTGTCACGCGGGCCCTCGGCGGGCGGCGGCTGACCGGCATCGACGTTGCCGCCTATGACCCCGATGCGGGCGTGACCGGCCCTGCCACCCGGACCCTCGCCGTCGACTTCCTGGCGGTCAGCGGGGGCTGGACCCCGACCATCCACTTGGCCAGCCAGGCCAGCGGCCCGGCGCGTTGGGATGAGACCCTGGCCGCCTTCCTGCCCGGCGAACCGGCCCAGCCCTGGATCGCCGCCGGCGCCTGCAACGGCGAAATGGCGACATCGGCCTGCCTGGCCGCCGGCGCCCGGGCCGGCGCCGAGGCGGCGCGCGCCTGCGGCTTCTCGCCTTCGCCGGTCTCGATCCCGGCGGTGACAGAGCAGCTCGTCTGCGACGGCATCCTGCCGCTTTGGGACGCCCGCCTGCCGAAGGGTGGAGGCAAGGCCTTCGTCGACCTGCAGCACGACGTCACGGCGTCGGATGTCAGCCTCGCCCACCGGGAGGGCTTCCGCTCCGTCGAGCACCTGAAGCGCTACACCACCCTCGGCATGGCCACCGACCAGGGCAAGACCTCCAACATGGCGGGCCTGGCGCTGATGGCCCACGAGCGCGGCCTGACCATCCCGGAAGTGGGTACCACCCGCTTCCGCCCACCCTACACGCCGGTCAGCCTCGGTGCCCTGGCGGGCCAGGCCCGCGGCGCCCACTTTCGCCCGCTGCGGCGCACGCCGCTGCACGACTGGCATGCGGCCGAGGGCGCCGACATGATGGAGGTCGGCCTCTGGCAACGCCCGCGGGTCTATCGCAAATCTGGTGAAAGCGTCGAGCAGGCCTACATCCGCGAGGCCCGCCAGGTGCGGGAAAGCGTGGGCATCGTCGACGTCTCCACCCTCGGCAAGATCGACGTCCAGGGGCCGGACGCGGCGGAGTTCCTGAACCGCGTCTATTCCAACGGTTTCCTGAAGCTGCCGGAGGGCAAGGCGCGCTACGGCCTGATGCTGCGCGAGGACGGTTTCCTCTGGGACGATGGCACCACCTGGCGCCTCGGCGAGCATCGCTTCCTCATGACCACCACCACGGCCAACGCCGCCCCGGTGCTCGCCCAGCTCGAGTTCCTGCTGGCGGCGGTCTGGCCGGAGCTGAAGGTGGCGGTCACCTCCGTCACCGAGCAGTGGGCCGCCATGGCGGTTTCCGGCCCCAAGACCCGCGACGTCCTGGCGGCGGTCGTCGACGACATCGACATGACCAACGAAGCCTTCCCCTTCATGGGCGTGCGCGCGGGACATCTGGACGGCATTCCGGTGATCGTGGCGCGGCTCAGCTTCTCCGGCGAGCTGGCCTACGAGGTCTACTGCGGCGCGCACTCCGGCGAGGCTGTCTGGCGCAGGATCCTGGCGGCCGGCCGGGACCACGACATCGTCGCCTATGGCCTGGAGGCTCTCGGCACGCTGCGCATCGAAAAGGGCCACGTGGCCGGACCGGAACTGGACGGCCGCACCACGGCGGAAGACCTGGGCCTGGCGGCTATGACCTCGCGCAAGAAGGACTACATCGGCAGCGCCATGCTGGACCGCGAAGGCCTGACCGATCCCAAGCGCCTGAAGCTGGTCGGCTTCGTCTCCCGCGACGGCCAGCCGGTGCGCTCCGGTTCCCATCTGGTGGCCGCCGACGACAGCGCCAGTCCGCCGCGCAGCCTGGGCCACGTCACCTCCTCGACCTACAGCCCGGCGCTGGAGAAATACATCGCCCTCGGCCTTCTGGAGGACGGACGCGAGCGCATCGGCCAGGAACTGATCGCCAGCTATCCCCTGAAAGGCCACAGGGTCGAGGTGGAGGTTGTCTCCTCCCACTTCTTCGATCCCGAAGGGAGCCGGATGCATGTCTGACCTGCTGTCTCCCCTGCAGGGCCACAGCGAGCCCCGGGTCGTGGGCGCCCGCCAGGGCGAAGCCGGTGTGGTGCTGAGCGAGCGGCGCATCGTCAGCCTGGTGCAGGTTGCCGCCTGGCCGGACAGTCTGGCGCAGGTGGAGGACGCCCTCGCCTCCCTCACCCACTGCGCCCCGCCGCAGCGCAGCACCGGCTCCAGCGCCCGGGAGGGCACGGTGCTCATGGCTATCGGCCCCGGGCGGTTCCTGATCGAAAGCACCGACCCGGGCCTCGCCGCCAAGCTCGCCGAGGTGATCCCCGCGCCGCTGGGTGCAGTCACCGACCTTAGCCATGCTCGCAGTGTGATACGCATCGCCGGGCCGAAGGCGGCCTGGGTGCTGGCCAAGGGCCTCGCCATCGACTTGGACCCTGCGCGCTTCCCGCCCCTGGAGGTCGCCCAGTCGGCGATCCACGAAGTGGGCGTGCTGGTGCGACGGATTTCTGACGGCAGCTTCGACCTTTATGTCTTCCGCGGCTTCGCGCTATCGTTCTGGGACTGGCTGACCGAGGCGGCGGCCGAGACCGGCTATCGCGTCGATCCGCCCGCCTAGGTCTAGGAGCCAGCGTGTAACCGCATGGCCGCGAAGCGGCCCGAAGGCCCGGGAATCGCTTCGACTGTTTTCTCATGGATCTTCCACAAGGCTTTGATCTAAAGGCAATCCGTGTTTTCGTAATGGTGGCGGAAACCGGCGGCATGACGCCGGCGGCCAAGCAATTGGGCCTGACCCAGTCCACCGTCTCCCAGATCGTCGGCAATCTGGAAGAGGCACTCGGAACGCCGCTCTTCGACCGCGCCGTCCGGCCGCTGGCGCTGACCGCCGCCGGCACCACCTTCTACGAACGCGGGCGGGTGATGCTTGCCGAGGCCGGCGACCTGCTGCGCAGCCTGCGCGGGGGCCAGTCGGAACCGCTCAGCAGCCTCACCCTCGCCATGGCCGACAGCCTCGCCAACGCGGTGGGCCCGGCGCTGGTGGCCGAGCAGCGCGCCCTCGCCAGACGCTGGCGCATCTGGGCCGGCATCTCGCCCGACAATCACGCGGCGCTGATGAACCGAACGGTGGACGCCGTGGTCACCACCACCGACGAACTGGATGGGATCGAGGGTCTGGAGTCCCTGCCGATCCTCACCGAACCCTTCGTGCTGGTGCTGCCGGCCAGCTACCAGGGGCCGGTGGAGCCGCTGGAGGCGATGACCGAACTGCCCTTCGTGCGCTACTCCCTGCGCTCGGCCATCGGGCGCCAGATTGAAGGACAGCTGAACCGCCTGCGGCTGTCCGTGCCCATCGGCGCCGAATTCGACACGGCGGCCAGCCAGCTCACCGCCGTCGGCGACGGCATGGGCTGGTCGCTCTCGACGCCGCTCTGCCTGCTACAGGAACGCGGCCGGCTGGATCGCCTGCGCGTCGAGCCCATGACCCGCGGCCGCTTCTCCCGCCCCATCGCGCTGGTCGCCCGGCGCGGCGATCTCGGCAGCACCACCGAGGTCCTGGCCGCAGCCATCCGCCGCATTTTGAGAGAGCGCTGCCTGCCGGAACTCTTCGCCGCCCTGCCCTGGCTGGCCAAGGACATCGTCTGGCCGGATGAGCCGCTCCATGATCCAGAGCGGTCAGAAACGGCGCTATGACGGACGAGACAAGCGAGCAGCACTGGAAAAGCAAACTTGCGCGGTCGGCCATGGTCGCTGCGCTGGGCGGAAAACCATCTAACGACCCTCTGGCCTCCTGGTTCGGGCGTGTATCGGTGGGCTCCGAGGGTGAGCTCTGGCCCCGGTTCCGGGGACGCCCTCTTGCCCCCATCTGTCAGATCAACCTTTCGCAGCTGCGCGAAAGGCCCGCCGCTTTAGACGGTATCGCCTTCATGACAGTCTTCGTCACCCCTGACTTTGCGTACATTGACACCTTCCATGCAGACGAACCCATGCCCACCGACGACATTGGTTGGTGCCTTCGCAGCTATGCGTCGCTGGATCGCTTGGTGCCCTTGAAGGCTCCGGCGCTTGACCGCTGCCCGCGCGCTTTCCCCATTTCCTTCGGCAAGGTGGTGGACGATTATCCCACGCACGATCTCCTGCCAGGCGAGATGCCCGATGACCTGAAGGCGCGCTACTACGATCTCGGCTGGGAAAAGAACTGGGCCAACACGAAGCTTGGCGGCTGGCCAAGCTGCTGCCAGTCGGAGCCCAACTGGCACTACTCTCCGGAAATGGAGGGCTTCGAGTTTGCATTGCAGATCGCGAGCGAACCGAAGGCGGAATGGTCCTGGGGTGATGGCGGCGTGATCTGTATCGCTCGACACAAGACACAGCGCAGCCGCTGGGCACTCGATTGGCAATGCTATTGAGCGTGGCAGCCACATGTGACGTATAGCTGCATGACCATGTTTAACGAGAAGAGCGAGACCCATGGCCAGTCTGAACGGTAAGCGCGCGATCATCACCGGCGGCGGCAACGGCATCGGCGCGGCGGCGGCGATCCTCTTTGCACAGGAGGGAGCCGCGGTGACGATCCTGGAGATTGACCGCGCGGCGGGAGAACGCAGCGCCGCGGCGGCAGAGGCCGCAGGCGGCAAGTGTCTTTTCATCGAAACAGACATCACTGAGCCGGAGGCGGTCGAGGCAGCAGTCGGGCAGGCGGTGGAGCGCTTCGGCGGGCTCGAGGTGCTCTACAACAACGCTGGCGGCGCTACGGTGCGCGACGGCAGCCTTGTCGATATGCCGCTGGAGGAGTTCTGGCGCACGATCTCCGTAGATCTCTACGGCAGCTTCCTCGCCTGCCGCTTCGCCCTGCCGCACATCAAGGCCACAGGCGGCGGATCGATCATCAACACAACGTCGATCCGCGCCATGAAAGGCACGGAGGGGGCCGACGCCTACTCAGCCGCCAAGGGCGGGATCGTGGCCCTCACCAAGGCCATGGCCCTGCAGTGGGGTCCGCAGGGCATCCGCGTCAACGCCATCGCGCCGGGCCCGGTGCTGACCGAACGCACCCGCGGACTCGGCATGACCGAGGAACCGGGCGCCCAGTGGGGCGGCGTGCGCCCGGGCCAGCCGGAGGAAGTGGCGGCCATGGCGCTCTTCCTCGCGTCGGATGCCGCCGCCTACGTGAACGGCGCCATCATTCCCGTGGACGGCGGCGCCGCAGCCTTCTGAGGAACAACACAGGAGCAGTCGCCGTGTCCGGTCTCTCCCACCCCACACCTGTCCTGCGCATCTTCGACGAAGCCAAGGCGCGGGAGTTCTACGTCGACTGGCTGGGCTTCGCGATCGACTGGGAGCATCGCTTCGGCGACGACTTCCCGATCTACCTGCAGGTTTCGCAGGGCGACTGCGTGCTGCATCTTTCCGAGCATCATGGCGATGCCACGCCGGGCAGCCACCTGCGCATCGTCTGCGACGACATCGACGGCTTCGCCGCCGCGCTGCGTGCCAAAGACTACAAGTACGGCAAACCGGGCGCGCCGGAGGAAAAGCCCTGGGGCACGCGGGAGATCCTGCTCACCGACCCCTTCGGCAACCGCCTCGCCTTTTCAAGCCCGCCCAAATAGGCACGCAGCCTGCGCCTCAGCCGCCGCGCAGCCTGACGATCTCGTTCAGCAGGCCCAGGGTCGAAGCATCGCGGTCCGCGATGACGGCTTCGCCTTTGACCATGGGCAGCAGTTCGCCGGCCAGTTGCTTGCCCAGTTCGACGCCCCACTGGTCGAAGGAGTTGATGTCCCAGATGCGGCCCTGGACGAAGACCTTATGCTCGTAGAGGGCGATCAGGCGGCCCAGGGTGCGGGGATCGAGCGTCTCGTAAAGCAGCGTGTTGCTGGGCCGATTGCCGGGAAAGACCTTGTGGGGCGTGAGCGCGGCAACCGCCTCGGCGGCGAGGCCGGCCGCCGTCAGTTCGGCGGCGGCTTCCTCCGCCGTGCGGCCGCGCATCATGGCTTCGCTCTGGGCCAGGCAGTTGGCGAGCAGGATCGGATGATGGGCGCCGAAGGTACCCTCTGTCTCCTCCTGCGCCGCGGCGGCGGCCAGAAAGTCGCAGGGGATGATGTCGCTGCCCTGGTGCAGCAGTTGATAGAAGGCGTGCTGGCCGTTGGTGCCGGGCTCGCCCCAGACCACCGGGCCGGTCGCCTGGGCGACCGCCTCCCCGCCCCGGGTCACGCGCTTGCCGTTGGACTCCATGTCGAGCTGCTGAAGATAGGCGGCAAAGCGCTCCAGGCGCTGGTCGTAGGCCAGCACCGAATGGGCACCGAATCCCCAGAGGTTGCGATACCAGACCCCCAGCAGGGCCATGACGACGGGCATGTTCTCGGCCAGCGGCGCCCTGCGGAAGTGCTCGTCCATCTCGAAGGCGCCCTGCAGGAACTCGGCAAAGCGCGTCGGCCCGATGGCGATCATGACGGGCAGGCCGATGGCCGACCAGACCGAGTAGCGCCCGCCGACCCAGTCCCAGAAGCCGAAGGCCCGGGCCGGATCGATACCGAAGGCGGCCACCGCTTCGAGGTTCGTGGAGAGCGCGGCGAAGTGCTGAGCCACGGCCGCTTCGCCAAGATCGGCCACCAGCCAGGCGCGCGCCGAGCGGGCGTTGGTCATGGTCTCCTGGGTGGTGAAGGTCTTGGACGCGACCAGGATCAAGGTACGCCGGGGGTCGAGGCCCCGCAGCGTGTCCGCCAGGTGCGCCCCGTCGACGTTGGAGACGAAGTGACAGGTGATGTCCTGGTGGCCGTAAGGCTTGAGCGCCCGGTAGACCATGGCCGGCCCCAGGTCGGAACCGCCGATACCGATGTTGACCACATCGGTGAAGCGCCCGCCGCCGGCCGGAGCGATGCCGCCGTCGCGAACGCCGTTCGCAAACTCCGCCATGGCGCCCAGCACGGCGCGGACGTCGCCCATCACGTCGCGCCCGTCGACCATCACCGCGCGGTCGCTGCGGTTGCGCAGGGCCGTGTGCAGAACCGCCCGCCCCTCGGTCAGATTGATCTTCTCCCCGTCGAACATGGCGTCACGGGCGGCCTCGATCCCGGCTGCCTCCGCCAAGGCCACCAGTTTCTCCATCGTCTCCGGAACGATGCGGTTCTTGGAGTAGTCGAGCAGCAGATCGTCGAGGCGCAGGGAGAAGCGGGCGAAGCGCTCCGGGTCCTCTGCAAAGAGATCGCGCATATGGCGGTCATTCATCTGCGTCTGATGGGCGCGCAGATCGTCCCAGGCCGCGGCGAGGGCTGCTGTCGTCATCGGGGGATCCTTCCGGTTCTTGGGTTCAGGCTGTGAGCCCGGCAGCATCGCGCGCCAAGGCCTCGATGGCCGCCCAGTCGCCCGCCGCCACCTTGTCGCCCGGCGCCACCCAGGAGCCACCGACGCAGACGACACTCGGCAGGGCCAGATAGCTGCCGGCACTGTCGCGCGCGATGCCGCCGGTGGGACAGAAGCGGATGGCCGACAGTGGCGAAGCCAGGGACTTCAGGTAGGCAACGCCGCCTGCCGGCTCGGCGGGAAAGAACTTCTGAAAGCGGTAGCCCTGTTCCAGCAGGGACATGGCTTCGCTGGCCGAAGCCGCACCCGGCAGCAGAGGAACGTCGCAGTCCGCCGCTGCGGCCAGCAGCCGTGGCGCGGCGCCGGGGGAAACCATGAAGCGGGCACCGGCATCCACCGCCTGGGCCAACTGATCGGCGTTGAGGACGGTCCCCGCACCGACCACCGCACCCTCGACCTCCTGCGCCACCGCCTTGACCGCATCGACCGCGGCCGGGGTGCGAAAGGTGATTTCGATGGCTTTCAGCCCGCCAGCCACCAGCGCCCGCGCCAGGGGTACGGCGGAGGCGGCATCGTCGATCACCAGCACCGGCACCACCGGCGCCAGCTTCAGGACCGCCTCGATCCCCGCCTGGTGCCCGGTCATAGACCCGCTCCGAAAACGTGGGCACCGAGGTCGGCCGGGCCCGCAGCCGCGCGGAAAGGTGCAAAGAGCTCCCGCCCGAGACCGACGTGGCTGGCGGAGAGATCCTCACTGGCCAAATCGCGGCGGGCCCATTCTTCCGCCGGCACATCGACCGTCAGGGTCCCAGCCACCGCGTCGAGTTTCACGACGTCACCGTCACGCAGCCTGGCAATGGGGCCGCCGCAGGCCGCCTCCGGCGTCACGTGGATCGCCGCCGGCACCTTGCCGGAGGCACCGGACATGCGCCCGTCTGTCACCAGCGCGACCTTGAAACCACGGTCCTGCAGGACGCCCAGCGGCGGGGTGAGCTTGTGCAGCTCCGGCATGCCGATGGCCTGCGGTCCCTGGAAGCGCACCACGGCGATGAAGTCCTTCTCCAGTTCCCCTGCCTTGAAGGCGGCCATGAGGGCGTCCTGGGAATGGAAGATGACCGCCGGCGCCTCGATTACATGGCGTTCCGGCTTCACCGCGGAGACCTTGATGACGGCCCGTCCGAGATCGCCGTCCAGAACCTTCAGGCCGCCGTTGGGCGAGAAGGCCTTTGCAACCGGCGCCAGGACCGCCTCGTCATAGCTTGTCGTTGCGGCCGGCTGCCAGGTGACGCTGCCGTCGTCGCCGAGCCTGGGCTCCTGGCGGTAGAGGTCGAGCCCCTGCCCCCAGACGGTGGTGACGTCGCCGTGCAGCAGCCCCGCGTCCAGCAGTTCGGAGATCAGGAAGCCCATCCCGCCCGCGGCGTGGAAGTGGTTCACATCGGCCAGGCCGTTGGGATAGATCCGCGCCATCAGCGGCACAACGTCGGAAAGCTCCGAGAGGTCGTCCCAGGTGAGGTCGATGCCTGCCGCCGCCGCCATGGCCACCAGGTGCATGGCGTGGTTGGTGGAACCGCCGGTGGCATGCAGACCGACCACGCCGTTCACCACCGCGCGCTCGTCGATCACCTCGCCGGCGGGCGTGTAGGCATTGCCGAGGGCGGTGATGGACAGCGCCCGCTTGGTGGCCTCGGCCGTTAGCGCATCGCGCAGCGGCGTGTTGGGGTTGACGAAGGAAGCGCCGGGCAGATGGAGGCCCATGATCTCCATCAGCATCTGGTTGGAGTTGGCCGTGCCGTAGAAGGTGCAGGTGCCGGGGCTGTGGTAGGACTCGGACTCCGCTTCCAGCAGTTCGTCGCGGCCGACCTTGCCCTCGGCATAGAGCTGGCGGATACGCGCCTTCTCGTCGTTGGGCAAGCCGGAGGGCATCGGCCCGGCGGGCACGAAGATCGCCGGCAGATGTCCGAAGGACAGCGCGGCGATCACCAGCCCCGGGACGATCTTGTCGCAGACCCCCAGGAAGACCGCGGCATCGAACATGTTGTGCGAGAGGCCGACGGCGGCGGAAAGCGCGATCACGTCGCGCGAGAACAGCGACAGCTCCATGCCCGGCTGGCCCTGGGTGACGCCGTCGCACATCGCCGGCACGCCGGCGGCCACCTGGGCGACGCCGCCGGCCTCCCGCGCCGCCTCTTTGATCAGCTCGGGAAAGCGCTCGAAAGGCTGGTGGGCGGAGAGCATGTCGTTGTAGGCGGTGACGATTCCCAGGTTCGGGACCACATCGCCCTTTAACGCCGCCTTGTCGGAAAGACCGCAGGCGGCAAAGCCGTGGGCCAGGTTGCCGCAGGACAGCGTGGTGCGCCGCGGCCCACCCTCTCCGGCGCGGCGGATGCGGTCCAGATAGGCCGACCGTTTGGACCTGCTGCGCTTCCGAATGCGCTCGGTCACGGCGGCAACGCGATCGTGCAGAGTCATCGACGCTCTCCTTGTTGTCTCACGAACCGCTCACCGCCGCTTCGCCGGCGGCTTCATCTGCGGCGTCAGGGGCACCAGAACACCTCCGGCGCGGCGGCCGGATGGCGCAGCACGGCGCGGACGGGCAGGTCTTCCGCAGGCCCGCTTCCCAGCGCCGTCTCCAGCACCACGGCCTTTTCCGCCCCCTCGATATGAAGATAGACCGCCCGGGCAGCGGCCACCACGGGCAAAGTCAGGGTGATGCGCGGCTCGCCGGCACCGTCGGCCCGCATCGGCAAGACCAGCGCCCCGGTTTCCGGGTCCAACGCTTCGGCCAGCCGGTCGCCGCCGGGAAAGAACGAGGCCGTATGCCCGTCGCCGCCCATGCCCAGCACCACGGCATCGAAGGGCAGCGGCAGCGCGGCGATGCGGGCGGCAATGGCGGGCGCACCCTCCTCCGGCGTCGGGGCTTCGTTCACCAGGCCGATAACGGACGCGGCCGCCGCCTTGTTCTGCAGCAAGCCGCGGCGCAGAAAACCTTCGTTGGAGCGCTCGTGGTCCGCGGGGACCCAGCGCTCGTCGACGAGAGTGACCGAGACCCTGGCCCAGTCCAACTCCACCTGAGAAAGGGCAGCGAAGAAACGCGCCGGCGTGCGCCCGCCCGAAAGCGCCAGGGACGCGGCCCCACGCGCGTCTATCCCGGACCTGAGGCCTGTGGCCACGGCATCGGCCAGAGCAGCCGCCAGGGCCTCGGCGTCGGGATAGTCATGGCGTGGGAGGGACGGATGCACCGCTAGGCTTCCTCGTGCCAGGTGCGCCCGTCGCGCTCGATCAGGGCGACGGAGGCGCTGGGGCCCCAGGTGCCCGCTGTGTAGGCCTTGGGCCTGTCGCCGGCAGCGCGCCAGGCGGCCAGGATCGGGTCTACCCAGTGCCAGGCGGCGTCGACCTCGTCGCGGCGCATGAAAAGGGTCGGGTTGCCGCGGATCACATCCATTAAGAGGCGCTCGTAGGCATCCGGATTGCGCCCGCCGAAGGCCTGGGCGAAGGACATGTCGAGCGGCACGTGGCGCAGGCGCATGCCGCCAGGACCCGGGTCCTTGATCATCAGCCAGAGCTTCACGCCCTCGTCAGGCTGCAGGCGGATGACCAGGCGGTTCGCTACGATGCCACCGGCGCCGCCCTCGAAGATCGAATGAGGGATCGGGCGAAAAGCGACGACGATCTCCGAAACCCGCTCCGCCAGGCGTTTGCCGGTGCGCAGGTAGAAGGGCACGCCGGACCAGCGCCAGTTGGCGATCTCGGCCTTCACGGCGACGAAGGTCTCGGTCGACGAGCCCTCGCTGCCGATCTCCTCCGCGTAAGACGGCACGGCCCCCCCGGCGGAGGCGCCGGCGCCGTACTGGCCCCGCACGGTCATGCGGTCGACATTGCTGCCGTCGATCGGCTCCAGCGCCTTCAGCACCTTCAGCTTCTCGTCGCGCACCGCATCGGCGTCCATGGACATCGGCGGCTCCATGGCGACCAGACAGAGGAGCTGCAGAATGTGGTTCTGCACCATGTCGCGCAGCGCGCCGGCGGTGTCGTAGTAGCCGCCGCGGCCTTCGACGCCGATGCTCTCGGCCACGGTGATCTGCACATGGTCGATATGGGCGGCGTTCCACAGCGGCTCAAAAAGCGCGTTGGCGAAGCGCAGCGCCATCAGGTTCTGCACCGTCTCCTTGCCCAGGTAGTGGTCGATGCGGAAGATCTGGTGCTCGTCGAAGACCGCGCCCACCGCGCCGTTGACCACCTGGGCGGTGTCGAAGTCCTTGCCGATGGGCTTCTCGATGACCGCGCGGGTGTTGCCGTGGATCAAGCCGGCCTTGCCGATGTTCCGGCAGATCGGCCCGAAGAGGTCGGGGTTCACCGCCAGGTAGAAGGCGCGCACCAGATCGGAGTCCCCGTTCAGGCGCGCCTTGAGGTCGGCCCATCCCGCCTCCCCGGTCCCGTCGACCGGGGCATAGGCGACCCGCCCCAGGAAGCGCGCCACCTCCTCTTCCGTGCGGTCCTCCGGGGCGACGAAGCGCTCAATGGCCTCCCGGGTTGCCGCCTTGAAGGCCTCATCAGTCATGTCGCGGCGAGACACGGCGAGGATGCGGCTGGGCCCGACGATCTGCCCGGCGCGGTCGCGCTGAAAGAGGGCCGGCAGCAGCTTGCGGTAAGCCAGATCGCCGGTGCCGCCGAAAACGATCAGTTCGAAAGGGTCGACGGGAATGGTCTGTGCGGTCAAGGCGCGCTCCCGAGAGGCAGAGAGGCTGGGAATTCGGACCCTCACCGAGGCATCTGGAGCCGTTGCAGGCGAAACACTGTCGCACAACGCCCGGTCGACTAACTCAACCTAGTTGAGGAATGTGCCGTTCATACCCGATTGCGACCCCGCTTGCCAATGGCCGATTTCCGCGCTGCACAAGAAAACCTGGCCGCCGGGCCGTTGATGCATTGGGAGTCTGGCCCCATGTCATGCAGCAACAGGCTTTCGCGCGAGCACGGAAAACAACAGGAGGCAGGCATGCGGCGGGTCAAGGCAGCAGCACTTCGGTGGGACGAACTGGCCCTGGTGCCCCCGACCCTCATGACCGCCGGGCTCCTGGCCCTTGCGGCAGTGGCGGCGGTCCCGGCCCAGTCCGCCGAGATAACCGAACAGTCGGAGCAGGCGGACTTCAAGGTCGTGCCTCTGACCGAAGGTCTAGACCATCCCTGGGGCCTCGCCTTCCTGCCCGATGGCGGCATGCTGATCACCGAGCGCAGCGGTGACCTGCGCCTCTTCAAGGACGGCAGGCTGGAATCCGGCGCCGTTGCCGGCGTGCCCGAAGTGGCGGCGCGCGGTCAGGGCGGCCTGCTGGATGTGGCGGTCCATCCGAGTTTCGCGGAAAACGGCCTCATCTACCTCTCCTACGCCGGCCCCGGCGAGGGCGGCGCCAGCACCGAAGTGGCGCGCGGGCGCCTTGACGGCATGACCCTGCAGGATGTCGAGGTGATCTTCCGCGCCACGCCCAAATCCGGCGGCACCGGCCACTTCGGCTCCCGCCTGGTCTTCGACCGCGACGGCAAGCTCTTCATCAGCCTCGGCGACCGCCGCCAGATCCGCGAGTCCCAGAACCTCGGGAACCACATCGGCACCGTCATCCGCCTCAACGACGACGGCAGCGTGCCGGAGGACAACCCCTTCCTCGGCCAGGCGGGCGCGCTTCCGGAGATCTACTCCTACGGCCACCGCAACGTTCAGGGTATGACCCTGCATCCGGTCAGCGGCGAGATCTGGTCTCACGAACACGGACCGCGCGGCGGCGACGAACTGAACCTCGTGAAGGCCGGCGCCAACTATGGCTGGCCGGTGATCACCTACGGCATCGACTACAGCGGTGCCATCATCACCGACAAGACCGAAGCGCCGGGCATGGAGCAGCCCATCGTCTATTGGGACCCCTCCATCGCCCCCAGCGGTATGGCCTTTTACGACGGCGACCAGTTCCCTGAGTGGCAAGGCGACCTCTTCATCGGCGCCCTGGCCCATCTGCACCTGCGCCGCCTGGAAATGGAGGGCGGACAGGTGGTCGGCCAGGAAAGCCTGCTGACGGGACTGAACGAGCGCATCCGCGATGTCCGCAACGGCCCGGACGGCTACCTCTACGTCCTGACCGACAGCTCCAACGGGCAGTTGCTGCGCCTGGAGCCGGCAAGCTAGAGACCCAGGATTCAATCGAGCAATATCCTCCTATATCACTTCAATTACTCTACATAAGATATTGATTTATATCGCATAAAAAATGACTTCTATCCTCGATTGAACGCTTTACCCTGATGTAGCGACCAAGGAGCGTGGACGGTAGCCGCCGCCCCACCATGTTTCCTTGGACCAATCAGGGGAGTTTCCCAAATGCACCCGTTTAGTACTCTTTCGCTGGGCGCAAGCGCCCTTTGCTTTAGCCTCTGCGCCGTGATCTCCTCCGCCCTTGCAGACGACAGTCAGCTTTTTGGAGTCGCCGATATCGACATCCAGGCGACCCCGCCCGGGCCGCAGATTGTCGTGCGAAATATTGCCGGCAACCACCATATCAGTAATGTGAACCTCGCTGTGCAAGGCAATAGCTTTGCCTTCGGCATCGGCGGATACGTCGAGTGCACCGGTGTACAGATTGAGAACTATGCCCTCCGGGAAGGACACCTTCTGAGCGGCGGCGCCTTCGGCATCGGCCGAACCAGCCTGCTGATGTCCAAAGCGCTGCCGGATTCCTTGAGTATCAACCGTGAGGGCGACATGGACGCCCATACCTTCCAGGTGCCGGTCGCTTTGCTCGCCAATCCGCAGATCGACATCGATCCTGCCGCCATCGTCATGGCCGCAGCCGAGCAGGCACCCAGCAAATTCGATTATCTGCGCAAAGACCAGGTCATTGAGGTGAAGATTCCCGTTCGCTGGGAAGCCCAATGCAACAGCTATACCCACAACAAGATCACTAAGAAAACGCTCGTCGAGGCAGACATCGACCAGGTTTCTTATCTGACGAAGGACGTGACGCTGAAAATCAAATACCAGGGTGACCCACAGTTGTTCCAGATGAGTGCCAAGCTTGGCGGCGAGCAGCCCGGTCAATTCCAGGTCGGCGACCAGCCGTTCAAGATCACATCGATGAGCTTCCAGCCCGACATGCCACACTACGTCGGGGGCTGCCCGGATGAAACCACGATCCGGGTGGACTACATGGGTCAGGGCAGGGGCGAGATCCGCATCCGCGTGAACGATGGCGGTCAGACGATCTACAACTCGCCGAACATCGCCTTCGATGCGAAAGACGGCAAACAGTCCCACGAATTCGAGATCGCGGTGCCGAAGCCGCCGCAGCACCAACTGAATCAGACCAAGCACCACAATCTCCAGGTTTATGTGAGTGGCAAGAGCGAAGAGGAACAGCTTTGGCCGGCCTACTACCAGCAGATGGACGCGGCGCTGTGGAAACACCGCTGTACGCCGGTGATGAACCCGGTTCTGGGCGGCGCCAACACCGGCCAGAAGGGCGGCTACCAGCAGCAGGGTCCGGGGCTTTCGCCCGTCCTGCCAAAGCGGCTACAGAAGCCGGAGCCGGCCCCTGCCAGGCCAGCGCGTCAGAAGATCAACTGAATACCTGGCCACCTCGGTCGAACACAAAGGGGGCGCCTCATCGTTGGTGGGGCGTCCCCCTTAGTGTGTCCCGTCGCTCCTTCCGGACGCAGCATGAAAGCGGTTCAGCGGCAGACGTGTCGCAGACGGGAGACCGCCGCGCTGTAATCGCCATGGGCGCTGCGCACGGCAAAAAAGGCGCTGTGGCAGGCATCGCCGTGACCGCGCCGCTCCACGCACTGCGTCAGGCCGCGTGCAGCGAACGCAAGGGCATCGGCGCTGCGTTCGGCGTCTTGCCGGGCATAGGTGCAGTCCCGCGACGCCTCAGTCTCCTGAAGCTGTAGCCAGGCTCCCAGGGTCGGCGGTCCCAGCGAATGCTCAGACGGCTCCGCCGCGCCTACAGACGGCATTGCAAGGAGGATCGCAAAACCCGCCACGCCGCGAAGGCTCCGGCAAGTTCGACCAGGCTTTGATCGGCGCGTACCCATGGATCTGATATAGGGGCGTTCGCTTTGATCGTCATCCGGAGGACGCGACTCAGGGCTGCGCGTGAGAGCCGTCGACGATCACCCGATTACGCGAAGGCCCCCAGGACGGCGGCCAGGTTGCGGCCGAGCGCGGGCGAGAGGTAACCGCCCTCCTGCACCAGAACGGTGGGCAGGCCGAGGCCGTCGATAGCAGCGCCGATGCGGGCGAAGCCGTCGGTGGTGATGGCCAAGCCGCCGAAAGGATCCTCCTCCGACGCATCGAGCCCGAGCGCGACGACAAGGTAGGAGGGGGCGAAACCGTGCAAGGCCTCGGCGGCCACCTCCAACGCGGTCAGGAAGCCTTCGTCGCCGGTGCCGAGCGCGAGCGGCAGGTTCAGGTTGGTGCCCTCGCCCTCCCCCGAACCGCGTTCCCCGGCGTAGCCCCAGAAAAAGGGATAGAACTGCGCCGGATCGGCGTGGATCGAAATGGTCATCACGTCGCCGCGCTGCCAGAAGATTCCCTGCGTGCCGTTGCCGTGGTGCAGGTCGACGTCGAGAACGGCGACCCGCCTGGCGTGGCGGCTGAGATACTGTGCCGCGATCGCCGTGTTGTTCAGGAAGCAGAAGCCGCCGGCCATATCGGCATAGGCGTGGTGTCCCGGCGGGCGGCAGAGCGCATAGGCGGCGCGCTCGCCGGACAACACCGTGTCGGCGGCCGTCAGCGCGACATCGGCGGCACGCAGCGCGACGGCATAGGTCTCCGGCCCCAGCGGGCAGGCGGTATCGGCCATGTGCCAGCCGGCGCGTCCGATGATGGAGTCCGGATATCCACCGGCCTCGTGGCGGTTGGGATGCACGTTGGCAACGATCTCCGCCGAGGCATCCCCCAGCGCCGCCCAGGCCGCCGGCGCTTCTTCGAGGAAGCGCAGATAGTCGGCTGTGTGAACCGCCTGAACGGGGTCGGGCCCGAAGCGTTGCGGCGGGCGCAGCTTATGGCCCGCCCGCTCCAGGCCATCGCGCAACTGGTCGGCACGCGCCGGAACCTCCGTGCTGTCCCGAAGCTGTCCGCGCACAAGGAAAAACCCCGGATGGTGATCCACATGGCGCGGATCATAGAATGCCTTCATCGACTGCCCCCCAAACTCCTCCCCGGGCGATTCCCTTGCTATGATCGCGTCCGGACAGCAGAGACAGTGGTGGGAGAGCTTGGGAAGCGTCAAGCCGAATCCGCCCGGGCCAGCGCAGGGAAGCCGCCATGGGAAGTGCTTTGGAGATCCGGCCGATCAGCCGGGAAGAGTTCGACATCGCCGTTTCCTGGGCCCGCGAAGAAGGCTGGAATCCCGGGCTCGCCGACGGCGACTGCTTCTACGCCAGCGATCCGGGGGGCTATCTCATGGCCTTCGAGGACGGCCTGCCCCTCGCTTCCATCTCTGTCGTCGCCTACGGCGAGACCTTCGGGTTCCTGGGGTTCTACATCTGCCGCCCGGAGCGTCGCGGGGAAGGCATCGGCTACCGGCTCTGGCAGGCCGGGCTCGAACGGCTTGAAGGACGCACCGTCGGGCTCGACGGCGTGGTCGACCAACAGGCCAACTACCGCAAGGAAGGTTTCGTGCTCGAGCATCGCAACGTCCGCTATGGCGGCCGGGTTGACTGCGACGCCCCGCAGGACCCGCGCCTGCGAGCGATCGGGCCCGAGGAGGTCGAGGCCGTGGTGGCATACGACGCGCCCTTCTTTGCGGCGCCGCGGGAGACCTTTCTGCGCGGCTGGCTTCGGCGCAGCGAGGCGCGCTTCGGCTCGGTCCTGATCGACGGCGGCGCGGTGCGGGGCTATGGCGTGCTGCGCCGCTGCCACGAGGGCTTCAAGGTCGGACCACTGTTTGCCGACAGCCGGGAGGATGCGGATCTGCTGTTCCGCAGCCTCGCTGCGGAGACCAAGGGAGAACCCGTCTATCTCGACCCGCCACAACCCAATGCGGCGGCCGTCAGCCTGGCCGAAAGCTACGGCCTGACGCCGGTCTTCGAGACCGCCCGGATGTACCGCGGCACGGCACCCAGGCTGCCGCTCGCGCGCACCTTCGGCATCACGACCTTCGAACTCGGCTGAGCGGGAAGCGGACGACGCGGCCTTCGAGGCGCTCTTCCAGTGCGCGGTCCTCCAGCGCGGGGTCGGCCGCCAGAGCGCCGGCATAGACCTCTGCGGCCTCTTCCGCCCGCCCGAGATCCAGCAGAAGGCGGGCCCGCAACAGCGCGGCCTCCGGCGTCTCGGTTCCGAAAACCCAGTCGAGCGCGGCATCGAATGAACCTTCTTCTGACAGGAGTTCGGCCACGAAGACCCGGTCGTCCAGGTTCTCCACCTGCTCAGGCGACAGCGGTTCAAGGCTCGCCAGAGCCAGTTCGACCTCGCCAAGATCCACGGCCGCCCGCACCAGGGTCAGGCGCAGGGCCGCATCCTCGGGGGTATCCTGGAGCGCCGTCTGCAAGGCCTTCAGCGTAGCGTGATCCCTGGACATCCTGCCGCCGGCCCCTTCCGGGCCACCTCGCTAGTGGGAGACGGCGTTGACAAACTGTCCGGGCGTGACGCCGTAGACCCGCTTGAAGTGGCGATTCAGCGCCGACTGATCGTAGAACCCGGTCAAGGCCGCGGTATCGGCAATGCCGGTGCCTTCCGACAGCAGACGCCGGGCTTCCTGCAGGCGCAGCTGGGTCAGGTAGACATGGGGCGGCAAGCCCATCTCCTTCTTGAAGCTGCGTACCAGGTGAAAGGCGCTCATCTCCGCCACCACCGCCAGCTGCTCCAGCTTTACGGAGTCTGCATAGTTGGCCCGTAGGAACTCCACCACGCGCCCGATCCTGCTGCGCTCGTCGGCCACGCGCCGCTCCGCCGGCCGCGGACTGCCATGGCGGCGGTAGAGCTTGGCCATGGCGTCCAACAGGCCGGACTCGCGCTCCAGCACCGGCGTTTCACCTTCCGAGGCGGCGTGAGCACGGTGGAAGGCAGCAAAGAGGCTCCGGTCCCGCAGTTTGTTGGTGAGGAAGGCGGGAAACGTTTCAGCCCCCAGTTCCAGGCCTTCGCCAATGCGCGCCAGCGCATGCCGGTTCAGATAGAAGGCCCGATAACGCCAACGGTCGCTGCGCCCCAGGCGCCCGGCGTGCGGCTCGCCGGGATTGAAGACCAGCAGTGTCCCCGCCTCCGCCTGATCCGAGACCCCGCGGCTGTTGAACACGGCGCCGCCCCGCTCCGTTGCCGCAATGACGAGTTCGTCGTGGACGTGGGGGGCGAACTCATGGTTGGTGAAATCCGCCTGCATCAGCAGCATGCCGGGAACCGCCGCGTCGCCCCAGAGGCGGCAGCGATTGGCGTCTGTCCTGCGTGTCCTTGCCTGTGCCATGGTCGTCCTACTGTGCTCCTTCGTCAGGCGGAAAGAAAGCCGCCATCGACGCAGAGGTTATGCCCGTAGACGAAAGCGGCCTTCCCGGAGGCCAGCCAGAGCACCGCTTCTGCCACCTCTTCCGGCCTACCCAGCCGCTTGGCGGGCAGTCCGGCGGCCACCGTTGCCCTGTCGCCGACGCCCGCGGCCAGCATCATCGGCGTCTCCACCCGCCCCGGCGACACAGCGTTGATCCGGATGCCTTTGTCTGCGTACTCCATGGCCGCCGAGCGGGTGAGCGAGAGCAGCGCCGCCTTGGAGGCGCTGTAGAGGGCGAGACCCGGATTGGGGTTGCGCAGGCCGCTGACCGAGGCGTTGTTAACGATCACCCCGCCCCCGCCTTCCTGCATCAGCCGGATCTCCGCCTGCATGGCCAGAAAGACGGAGCGCAGGTTTGTATCGAACACGGTGTCGTAGGTCTCCGCCGGCTGATCCGCCAGCAGGGCGCGGCGCTCCTGGAAACCGGCATTGTTGAAGGCAATGTCGAGTCCGCCCAGCCGGTCGGCAGCCGATGCCACGAGCGCAGTCACCGTCGCCGCATCGGTCAGATCCGCGGTCAGAAAGGTCAGTGCTCCCTCCGCGGCGGCCACGACCTCCGCAGCCCGCGCGGCATCGCGGCCCGAGATCACCACCCGCGCACCGGCCCGCGCAAAGGCCAGCGCCGTCGCCCGGCCGATGCCCGAGGTGCCGCCGGTGACCAGCACCCGCTTGCCCGAAAACGCCGCCTCCGCGGCCATCTCCTTCGTCATGGCGCCGTCACAGGTCGGCGAGGCCAAGCTTGATGCGGCGGTTGTGGCGGCCCTTGTTTTCCACCTTCAGAATCCGCAAAGGCCGGGACTCGCCGGTCGAGGACAGATGGGTGCCGCCACAGGCCTGGCGGTCGAGCCCGGCGATCTCGACGATGCGCACCGTCCCATCCGGCTGGGCGGGGGGCGTGACCGCCTTGGAGCGCAGGGTCCCCGGCTCCTGCGCCGCCTCGGCCAGCGGCAGCGAAAAGGTTTTCACCGGCAGGTCCTGGGCGATGATGTCGTTGATGGTCGCCTCCATTTCCCGCAGGCGCTGATTGTCGGCGTCGGGCAGGTCGAGGTCGATGCGGGCCGTACCGCCCCCGCTGCCGGGATCGCCAGCCATGTTTGCGCCGGTGACCAGGGCACCGTCGAAGGCCTGAAACGCCAGGGCGTTGACGATGTGAAGCCCGGTGTGGAGTTGCTGCATCAGAAACCGGAAGTCGGGATCGACCCGCAGTTCCACCGGGCCACTGATCTCGACCGATTCCGCCAGCAGATGCCAGAGACGGCTGCCCTGCTGTTCGACGCCGGTAATGGCCGTCTCTCCGCCCTGCCAGACGAGCGTTCCATGGTCGGGCGGCTGACCGCCACCGCCGGGATAGAGGGCCGAGCGGCTGAGCACAACCGCGCCGGGGCGGCTGTCCACCACCGCGGCCTCATGGGTTAGGAGATCGGGCGCCTCGTGGCAGAGGTAGGCCGCCATGTATCCGTCCTAAGGTGTTTCTGAGCACGACTGTGCAGCAGAACACCATGGAACCCAGCGGCGATCTTGGCGAATCTTGCCCTCAAGAACGGGGAAACCCACTACCGCCGATTGAGGGCGGCGCCGGCCCTACTCCGCCGCTACGAAGGCCTCGATCTTCTCGACCCTGGCGGCGCAGAACTTGAACTCCGGAATCTTGCCGAAGGGGTCGAGCTGCGGGTTGGTCAGCATGTTCGCCGCCGCCTCGTTGAAGCAGAAGGGAATGAAGACCATACCCTCCGGCACGTCGCGGTCGGCCCGCACGGCCAGCGCGATCTCGCCGCGCCGGGTGCTGACTTTGACCGTGTCGCCGGCCTCCAGCCCCATGGCGGAGAGTTGGCGCGGATGCAAGCTGGCCACCGCTTCGGGCTCCAGGCTGTCGAGCACGCTGGCGCGGCGGGTCATGGCACCGGTGTGCCAATGCTCCAGCATGCGGCCGGTCGACAACACCAGCGGATAGTCGGCGTCCGGCAGTTCGTCCGGCGGCACCAGCCCGGCGGGAACGATCTTGGCCCGCCCGTCGCTGGTCGGAAAACCCTCGGCAAAGAGGATCTCGTTGCCGGGCTTGTCCGGCGCATCGACCGGATAGGTGACCGCGTCCTCGCGCACCAGCCGGTCCCAGGTGATGTTGGCCAGCGAGGGCATGACCTGCGCCATCTCGGCGAAAACGTCGCTCGGATGGGTATAGGACCAGCCGAGGCCCAGGCGCGTTGCCAGTTCCTGGATCAGCTCCCAGTCCTGGCGCGCCTCGCCCGGCGGCGGCGCCACCGGCCGGGCCACCTGAACCTCGCGGTTGGTGTTGGTGAAGCTGCCCCACTTCTCGGCATGGGCCGAGGCGGGCAGGATGACATCGGCGTGCCAAGCCGTCTCGGTCAGGAAGATGTCCTGCACCACCAGATGTTCAAGCTTGGCGAGCGCCTGGCGGGCATGGGCCTGATCGGGGTCCGACATGGCCGGGTTCTCGCCCATGATGTACATGGCCTTGATCTGATCGGCGATGATGGCATCGACGATCTCCACCACCGTCAGGCCGCGCTTGGGATCGAGCTTTGTGTCCCAGAACGCCTCGTACTCCTTGCGCACCTCCTCCAGTTCCACCGAGCGGTAATCGGGGTAGACCATGGGGATCAGGCCGGCGTCGGAGGCGCCCTGGACGTTGTTCTGGCCGCGCAGGGGGTGCAGGCCGGTGCCCGGGCGGCCGACATGGCCGGTGATCATGGTGAGCGCGATCAGGCAGCGGGAGTTGTCGGTGCCGTGAACGTGCTGGGAGATGCCCATGCCCCAGAAGATGATCGAACGCTCGCTGCGGGCGTAGAGCCGCGCCACCTCGCGGATGGTCGCCGCATCGATGCCGCTGACCTCGGCCATGGCCTCCGGCGAGAAGTCCCGCACCATGGTCTTGAGGTCTTCGAAGCCGCTGGTATGGGCCTGGATGTACTGCTGGTCGGTCAGGCCCTCTTCGATGATGGTGTGGATCATCGCATTCAGAAGCGCCACGTCCTGGCCGGGCTTGAACTGCAGATGCGTATGGGCGTAGCGATCGATCTGCTGCTTGCGCGGGTCCATGACGATGATCTTGGCGCCACGCCTGGCCGCGTTTTTCAGGAAGGTGGCGGCCACCGGATGGTTCTGCTCCGGCCGCGCGCCGATGATGATCATGCAGTCGCTGTCCTTGGCCGCCGTAAAGGGGGCCGTAACGGCGCCGGAGCCGATGCCCTCCATCAGCGCCGCCACCGAAGAGGCGTGGCAGAGCCGCGTGCAGTGGTCGACGTTGTTGGTGCGAAACGCGGTGCGGATCAGCTTCTGGAAGAGGTAGGCCTCCTCGTTGGAGCCCTTGGCCGAGCCGAAGCCGGCAAGGCCGGAGGATCCGTTTTCTTCGTAGACCTTTTTCAGGCCGGCGGCGGCCCGGTCCAGGGCCTCCTCCCAACTCGCCTCGCGGAAATGGGTCCAGGGGTTCGCCGGGTCGACCTGATCGTCCCACTTCTTCGGGGCGTCGTCACGGCGGACCAGCGGCTTGGTCAGGCGGTGCGGGCTGTAGATGTAGTCCCAGCCGAAGCGGCCCTTCACGCAGAGCCGGTTCTGGTTCGCCGGCCCGTCACGACCATCGATGTAGAGGATCTTGTCGTCCTTCATGTGGACCTTGGTCTGGCAGCCCACCCCGCAATAGGGACAGAGGGTGTCGACCGAGCGATCCTCGAAGTGGACCCGCGTCCCCTTCTCGTCCAGCAGGCTGGACTCCATCAGCGCGCCGGTGGGACAGGCCTGCACGCACTCCCCGCAGGCCACGCAGGTGGACTCGCCCATGGCATCGTCGAAATCGAAAATCACCTTGGAGCCGTGACCGCGGTAGGCCATGCCGATGACGTCATTGACCTGCACGTCGCGGCAGGCGCGCACACAGAGGTTGCAGTTGATACAGGCATCCAGATGCACGGACATCGCCGGGTGGCTGACGTCCGGCGCCCAGGTCTCGCGCGCCGGAAAGCGGCTCTCGGTGACACCCAGGTCGGCCGCCCAGTGCCAGAACTTACTCTCGGGGTCGTGGGAGGTTTCGCGCTTGGGCTGATCGGCCACCAGCAGTTCGAAAACCATGGCGCGCGCCTTCTCCGCGCGCGCGCTGGCGGAGGTCACCACCATGCCATCGCGCGGCTCGCGAATGCAGGAAGCGGCGAGCACCCGTTCGCCCTCAATCTCCACCATGCAGGCGCGGCAGTTGCCATCCGCCTCGTAGCCCGGCTCCGGGCTGTAGCAGAGGTGCGGCAGCCGCGTGCCGGCACGCTCCGCCGCCTGCCAGATGGTCTCCCCCGGAAAGGCCTCGACCTCGCGCCCGTCGAGGGTGAAATGGACGGTCTGGCTCGCTTCCTGCAGGCTCATTTCAGTTCCTCCGGGAAATACTTGAGGACACAGGACAGGGGATTGGGCGCCGCCTGGCCGAGGCCGCAGATGGAGGCATCGCGCATCACCTCTGCGAGTTCCTCCAGCAAGGGCACGTCCCAGCGCGCTTCGCGCATCAGCTTCACCGCCTTTTCGGTGCCGTTGCGGCAGGGCGTGCACTGGCCGCAGGACTCGTCCTCGAAAAAGCGCATGAGGTTCAGCGCCGCCGCCTTCACGTCGTCCTTGTCGGAGAGCACGACCACGGCATGGGAACCGACGAAGCAGCCGAACTTGTCCAGCGCCCCGAACTCCAGCGGTGCGTCGCCCATCGCCGCCGGCAGGATGCCGCCGGAAGCGCCCCCCGGCAGATAGGCGTGAAAGGCATGACCCTCGGCCATGCCGTCGCAGAATTCCTCGATCAGTTCCTTCACCGAGATCCCGGCGGGGGCGAGCTTCACGCCCGGTGACTTCACCCGGCCGGAAACGGAGTAGGAGCGCAGACCCTTGCCGCCGTTGCGGCCGTGGCCGGCGAACCACTCGGCACCCTTCTCCACGATGTCGCGGACCCAGTACACGGTCTCGACATTCTGGTTCAGGGTCGGCTTGCCGAACAGCCCGACCTCGGCGATGTAGGGCGGGCGGTGGCGCGGCAGGCCGCGCTTGCCCTCGATGGACTCGAGCATCGCCGACTCTTCGCCGCAGATGTAGGCCCCGGCGCCACGCCGCAGCTCGAGCGGGCAATGCTCGGTGAGGCCCGCCGCCTCAAGCTTTGCCATCTCGCGGCGCAGGATCTCCAGCACCGCCGGATACTCGTCACGCATGTAGATGTAGCAGCGCTCGCAGCCTACCGCCCAGGCGGCGATCAGGGCGCCTTCCAGGAAGCGGTGCGGGTCGGTTTCAAGATAATGGCGGTCCTTGAAGGTGCCGGGCTCGCCCTCGTCGCCGTTGATGGTCATCAGCCGCGGGCCGGGGTAGCCGCGCACGATCTCCCACTTCTTGCCGGTGGGAAAACCGGCGCCGCCGAGGCCGCGCAGGCCGGCGTGGGAAAGCGCTTCGACCAACTCTTCCGGTGTCCGCTCACCACCCAAGCAGGCACGCAGGAGGGCGTAGCCGCCTTCCGCGGTGTAGCCGTTATAGTCTTTGTAGTCCGGGATGATGGGATGGTGCTCGTCCTGCACGGCCGCCGAGAGGCTCTCGACCGTCGCGTGATCGATGTGACGGTGGCCGACCTCGGCCACCGGAGCGCAGTGGCAACGGCCCATGCAGGGCGCCGGAACCACGCGCACCTGCTCACCCACTTCCTCGGGCAGGGCCGTCAGCAAGTCCTGTGCACCCATCATCTCGCAGGTGATGGACTCGCAGACCCGGATCGTCAGCGGCGGCGGAGGCGCCTCGCCGTCCAGCACGATGTCAAAGTGCGCGTAGAAGGAGGCCACTTCGTAGACCGCGGCCATCGGCAGGTTCATTTCCTCCGCCAGGGCGCGCAGATGGCGCGCCGAGAGATGACCATGGGCATCCTGGATCAGGTGGAGATGTTCGATCAGCAGATCGGCCCGCCGCGGGCGCTCGCCCAGCAGGTCCTGCACCTCGGCCAGGGCCGCGCTGTCCAACTGCCGGCCTTTGGGTGTCCGGGGGGCTTTACGCCGGCCCGAACCCGGATGTATCTGCCGCTCAAACGGGCGCGGCGTTCCCTCTGGCATCGATCTGCCTCCGAACCAATAAATAGGCCGCCGATGCCCTGGGCTCGGCGACCCTTGTTTTACGTGGCTTCACGCTCCCTGACGGCCGGAAGCACAGCCAGGGACGAGAATAGACCGGATTCCAACGTTTTCTAAACGGAATCACCCTGCCTGGAGCGGCTAAAAATTGACCAGAACCGACCTTTTCCGTGGTGGAACCGCGGAGGAGCGACACGCGCCCACGCGGCGGTTCAAAGCAGAGCCGCGGGTGCCCCCCTGGCCGCGCCATCAGGCCGCCTTCAGGGTCTGCCGCACCGTCTGCCCGATCTCCGCGACAGACTCCGCGATGGTGACCCCGGCGGCGCGCAGGGCATCGACTTTCTCGGCGGCCCCGCCCTGACCGAAGACATTGACCGTTCCGGCATGGCCCATGCGGCGTTCCGTCGGCGCGGAGAGGCCGGCCACGTAGGCCACGACCGGCTTGGGCGGCCGCTGGGATCGGAGGAAGGCCGCGGCTTCTTCTTCCTCGCTGCCGCCGATCTCCCCCAGAAGAACGACGCAGTCGGTATCCGGATCGCGGAAGAACAGCTCCAGGCAGTCGACGAACCCCAGCCCGTGGACGGGGTCGCCGCCGATGCCAACGGAGGTCGACTGGCCGAGGCGCTGGGCCGAGACCTGCTCCACCACCTCCGAGGTGAGCGAAGCGGAACGCGAGACGATGCCCACGCGGCCGGGGCGTTCCAGATGCGCCGGCATCACGCCGATCTTGCAGCGCCCCGGATTGAGGATGCCTTGCGAGTTCGGACCGATGAGGCGGCTTGCAGAGCCTTCGAGGCGGCGCTTCACCCTTACCATGTCGAGGACCGGGATACGCTCGGTGACGCAGACGATCAGCGGCAGTTCGGCATCGATCGCCTCGATGATCGCCTCGGCGGCAGATGCCGGCGGAACGAAGACCGCCGACGCCGTCGCCCCGGTGGCCGCGACCGCATCAACCACCCGGTCGAAAACCGGCAGGCCGAGATGGCGGCTGCCGCCCTTGCCCGGTACGACGCCGCCGACCACCTGGGTTCCATAGGCGATCGCCCGTTCCATGTGGTAGCTGGCCTGGCGGCCGGTGAAGCCCTGGCAGATGACCTTGGTGGCGCCGTCAACGAGAATGGCCATCACGCCGCCTCCCGGCCTGCGGCCTCGACCGCCGAGGCAACCGCCGTACCGATCGATCCCGCCGGCGTGAAGGTGACGCCCTGAGCCTTCAGGGTCTTGCGGGCCAGTTCGCCGTTGGTTCCGGCCGCCCTGACGATGAGCGGCACGCGCAGCCCTTCGGACTTGCAGGCCGCAGCGATCCCCTCCGCCACCGTGTCGCAGCGCAGGATGCCGCCGCCGTAGACGTTCACCAGGATGGCATCGATCTCCGGATTGCGCAGCAGCAGGCGGAAGCCCTCGGCGACCTGATCGCGACTGGCTTCCGGCCGGATATCCATGAAGTCGGCCGGCGCACCGCCCTGCTGCTTCATCAGGTCCAGCGTTGCCAGCGCCAGGCCCGCGCCGTTCACCATGACGCCGATGTTGCCGTCCAGACGCACGTAGTTCAGTGCGAAACGCTGGGCCTCCAGTTCAGAGGGATCCAGCTCCTCCACATCGCGCAGCGCCGCCAGATCCTTGTGGCGGAAGAGCGCGTTGTCGTCGATCACCATCTTCACGTCGAGGGCGGTCAGCCCGCCTTCGTGGGTCAGCGCCAGCGGGTTTATCTCAATGAGGCTGGCGTCCAGTTCCAGAAAAGCCTTGTAGAGGGCCGCCATGATTTCGACCGCCTGGGATGCGGCGCGGCCTTCAAGCCCCAGATCCGCGGCCATGCCGGCAGCGGCCTGCGGGTCGAAACCGAGATCGCCGTCCACCGTCAGATGCCGCAGCGACCCGGGCTCCGCCTGGGCGCGATCTTCGATGTCGCTGCCCCCGGTGCGCGACGCCAGAAAGGCCACCCGGCCCCGGCTGCGGTCGACGAGGATCGCGAGGTAGAGTTCGCGCGCGGCGCCCACGGCCTCCTCGACATAGACGGAACGGACCAGCTTGCCGCGCGGGCCGGTCTGCGGCGTCACCAGGCGGTTGCCCAGCAGTTCACCCGCCGCGGCCCCCGCGGCCTCGGGGCCGGAGACCATGCGCACGCCCCCGGCGTCGTGACGCAGCCCGGCGTGAATCTGTGCCTTCACGGCCCAACTGGCCCCGCCGAGGGACCGGGCTGCAGCCGCCGCCGCAGCGCCCTCGGAGGCCAGGCTGCCGGCCGGGCTCGGGACGCCGTAGCGCCTCAAAATCTCTTTCGCCTGATGTTCGTGAAGGTTCATGGTCCGCCCGCCCTATCCGATTTATCGTTGGATAATAACGCTGTAAGCAGGTCTTTTTCACTTAGAGCGCCAAGCATCTCATTCTCTGGCATATGGTATACCAGAAGGCCGGCTGCGGCAATCCCTTTCTCCCTGGCCCGCCTTTGCCTGGCGGGCATTCCGGACCCGTTCAGCCGCGCCGGCCGCCCTCAGGTTCCAGCCGCCCTCAGGTTCCAGCCGTCTGCGGTCGTTTCGACAGGAAGCGGCGAATGATCGGCACCATCAACAGTGCGAAAGCGCAGAAGAAGATGGTCGCCGACAAGGGACGTTCGAGGAAGGTCATCGGATCGCCCTGCGAGGACAGCAGCGACTGACGCAGCGACCGCTCGGCAAGGCCGCCCAGGACGATGGCAAGCACGGCCGGCGCCACCGGATAGTCCAGCTTGCGCAGGATGTAACCGCAGACCCCGAAGAGCACCATCAGCCAGACGTCATGCAGCGACGAATTCGGCGAGTAGCCGCCGACCAGGCAGAGCACGAAGATGATCGGCGCCAGAATGGTGAAGGGCATGACCAGAACCCGCACAAAGAGCGGGATGAAGGCAATGTTGATGATCACCGTGAAGAGGTTGGCCATGTACATCGAACCGATCAGGCCCCAGACGAAGTCCGGATGCTCGACGAAGAGCAGCGGGCCGGGACGCAGCCCCCAGATGATCATGCCACCCAGAAGGATCGCCGTGGTCGGCGAACCGGGGATGCCAAGGGTCAGCATCGGCAGCATGGACCCGGTGGAGGCGGCGTTGTTGGCCGACTCGGGCGCCGCCACACCGACCACATTGCCCTTGCCGAACGACTCGGGGTTCTTCGAGAAGGTCTTGGACAAACCGTAGGCCATCAGCGAAGCCGGCGTAGCACCGGCTGCGGGCAGGATGCCGACGAAGTAGCCGAGCACGCCGCTGAACACCGTCTGCGTGAGGTAGTTTTTGACCTTCTTCATGTTCTCGACGACGGAACGGAAGGACGACTTCACATAGTGCACCTGCATCTTTCCGCCGGACTGTTCCATGGTCCAAAGGATCTCGCCGATGCCGTAGATGCCGATGGCCAGCACGAGGAAGCTGACACCGCGCAGGAAACCGTCGATGTCGAAGAACACCAGACGCGGATTGCCCGAAATGATGTCGTAACCGACCGCCGCCAGCACCAGGCCGATGAAGATCGAGAACATGGTCTTCGGAATGTCGTCGCCGCCCAGGCCGATAAAGGTGGCGAAGGCCAGCACCATGAGGGCGAACTCTTCCTGGGGCCCGAAGGACAGGGCAAAGCTGGCCAGCGGCGGCGCCGCGACGGTGAACAGGACGGCGGCGATCGTGCCGCCGATGAAGGACGCGAGGGCGGCAGCCATCAGCGCCTGGTCACCACGGCCCGTCATGGCCAGCGGCCGGCCGTCGAAGACAGTGGCGACCGCTGTCGAGGCCCCCGGTATCCCCAGCGTGATCGACGAAACGGCGCCGCCGTACATGGCCCCGTAGTAGATCGCCGCCAGGAAGATGATCGCTGCGTTCGGTGGCACCAGGAAAGTGATCGGCAGCAGGATGGCGACGCCGTTGACCGACCCGAGGCCGGGCATCGCGCCGACGAAGAGCCCGATGATGCAGCCGATCACCATCATCATGAGGTTGACCGGTTGAACGGCTTCGAGCAGCCCGCCAAGGAGAGGATCGATGATGGTTTCCATGTCCGTCTACCGCCTGCTTTGCCTGTTGCCTGGTTACACGCCCCGGCCCCGGAGACGCCACGTCCCGGCGTGCCGTATGGTTTTCGGGATCAGTAGATAAGATCGTAGATCGGATAGAACGCCGGCTCGGTGATGCCCTTGGGCAGCGGCGTCGTCAGCGCCCATTCGAACAGCAGGAACATCACCACTGGCGCCGCCACCGCCAAGGCAAGTGTGACGAACCAGGAATGCCGGCCCAGGAAGCGCACGAAGGCGATCATGAACAGGAAGACCGCGGCGTACATGCCGATGAGATGCGTTCCGGCCAACAGCAGCAGCAGCCCGACCACCACCGGACCGACGATGGCCAGGGTGTCGGCGCTCATGAAGATCTCTTTGGAGCGCGACTGCGGTGTCACGCGGCGGAACCAGCGCAGGATGGTCCACAGCGAAGTGATCAGCATGCCGACCGAGAGCCAGAAGGGCCAGGCGCCACCGCCCGGTCCCGACCCCGCGACCCAGCCAATGTTGAGTTCCGTGCTCTTCCACATCAGACCGAGGGACAGGAGCGCGAGGATCACTGCAACCAACAACTCGGCAGTACGGACCGTCATACCGGCGCCTCCCAGAAAACGCGCAGCTTCAGCGGATGAATCGATGCTTGTTGATGGTTCCGGAGACGGCCAGACGGCCGTGACCAAGGCGGCGGGGTTAGGGGGGCGCTCCGGACGTCACCCCCCTGCCCCATAGCGGTTACTCGCCGGTAATCGCTTCAGCACCAACCTTTTCGATCAGGGCCTGGTGACGCGCCAGCTGCTGGTCGTGGAAGGCGGCCAGATCGGCGCCTGCAACCCAGCTCTCGCACATCAGGCCTTCTTCCTGGCAGTAGCCCTGCCACTGCTCGGAGTTGAAGACCTTTTCGAACAGGCTGATGTACCACTCCTGAGCTTCACTCGACATGCCCGGAGGCGCGTTGAAGGAGCGCTGCATGAAGTAGACGATGTCATGCCCCAGTTCCTTGCTGGTCGGCACGTCCGGGAAGGCCCCCAGCCGTTCGTCGGTAAACTGAACCAACGGACGACTCTGGCCGGCACGGTAGAACTGCATCTGCTCCGACGGATTGTTCACCGTCGAGGCGATATGCTTGCCGATCAGGTTCTTGGCGACGGTGCCGCCGCCCGGAAAGGGAATGTAGGTGATGTTGTCGATGCCGAACTCGGCCTGGAGCATGGCGAAGAGAATCGAGTCCTCCTGCCCCTTGCCGGTGCCGCCGACGTTCCAGTTGTCGGCTGCCTTGACCGTCTCGACCCAGCCATCCAGCGAATCGATGCCGCTGTCCGAGGTGACCCAAAGCTGGAACGTATCCAGCGCCATGAGACCGATCGGCGTGAACTTGGTCACGTCGACGCCCAGGCCCTGGTTGATGATCGGCGTCGTGTAATAGCTGTTGAGCGTCACCAAGACGGTGTGATCGTCACCGGCCTTGTCCTGCAGGTAGCGCAGTGCCTCGGCGCCCGAGCCGCCCGGCTTGTTGATCGGAATGAAAGGTCTCGGAGACAGATCGTTCTGGTCAATGATGCCCTGGATCAGCCGCGCCAACTGGTCGGCACCACCGCCCGTGCCTGCCATGATGATCATCTCGACGGGCTTCCTGGGCTCCCAGGCCTGGGCTTCGGAGATCGTTGCACCTGACACTGCGACGCCCGTTGTCAAAGCAAACACGCCGCCAGCTAGAATTCCTCTGGTAAATTTCATGTTTGATTACCTCCCGGTATTCTTGTCGGACAGGCCGCCAGGGTATTCCCCATAAGGTTGAAAACCCAGCAATAAATGTCGTTGAGCCTTATCCTTTTTTTAGTCTTTGCAAAACACCCCTCTTGCAACGCCAATTCATGGTGTGTGGTATACAAAATACCGCGAGTTACGCGTCAGGTCCACTGTTCTCATCGCTACAATAAAGTTTCAGTCGAATTGCTGCGGCGCAATATTGACAAATGCGTCAGCAATCGCTGCGCAAAATCTCTTCTTTTCAAAACATTACCAATAGATGTCATCTTCATGGCGCCGCCTCCAAATTTCGACTGCCCAGCCTTCCCCGAGCGACTTTCTCAAGCACAGCGCGATGATCCAACCACCCGGAGATCGGCGCCAAGCGTGACATTGACGGCCGGCGGAACGCCGCCGGAATACCGCCGGAATACCGCCAGGACTATACTCCCGGTTGATGTGAGCGCGCTGGCCCTTGCAGCTTTAGGATGAAAAGCGAAAGGCCCCTGCGGCAGAGCGACCGGGTGGGCGATGGGGGTGAACAGCTGCTCCGAAAGCCCGGTCAGTGCATAAACAGAATGGGCAGATCGGTATTGTCGACAACGTACTGGGTCACTCCGCCGAGGATCAACTCGCGCTGCCGGCTCTGTCCATAAGCTCCCATAAGCAGACAGTCGCAGCCAAGCCGGCGCGCCGAATCGAGCAGTGTCTGGGCCACCGCCGAGGACTTGGCGGTGAACTGCTCGCAGGCGGACGTCACGCCGTGGGTGTCGAGATAGATCTTCGCTTCCTCAACCGCGACCGGAAGCTTCGTGTCACCGGGCGCCAGCAAGGTGACCGCATCGGCCTCTCTCAGAATCGGCAGGGCAGTGGTCATCGCCCGCGCCGCCTCCCCGCTGCCATTCCAGGCGACGGCCACCCGCGCGCCCAGGGATTCGACGGGACGCGAGGGACACATGAGGACCAGCTTGCCAGACTCGAGCAGCGCCGCCTGCAGGGTGTTGAGTCCGAGATTCCGGTCCTGGTCCGGCTGGGCGACCGCGATGAGGTCCGCCAGCCGGCCGCGCCGGCCGATGATGTTCGCCTGCTTGCCGGTTGCCTCGCGCCAAGTGGCCGAGACGCGGTCCATCGGCCAGGGAAAGCTGTCGACTTCCAGAATGTCGCGCTTGGCGCAGTAGTCGTCGAACAGCTTCCGGATCTGGCCTTCCTCCTCATCCGCCAATGCCGTGGCCGATGTCGTGATGGTCTTCATCAGGCTGGCCGGAATCGGCACGCCGTAGGGAATCATGTCCTGTGGCTTCGGGCGGCAGTGCAGCACTTCCAGATGAGCGACATGACGCTTGGCCAGCGCCCAGGCATGGTCCAGCACCCCCTCGCCCAGGCCATCGCCACGCACCGGCACCAGGATTGTTCGGACAGTCATTTCGCACTTCTCCCTGCCAGCAGGTCCCGCGGGCTCGCACATCCGCAGTGACGTTTAGCGCCGACATTGAGCGGTCGTGACGACTCCTGCCCGCCGACGGCGCGAACCGTAAAGCTCCTCGTCTCTCTCCAACAGGCCCTAGAACAGACCTTGGATCAGCCCCGCCTCATCGAGGGCGATGCTGTTGGCGGCCGGCACCCGCGGCAGGCCCGGCATGGTCATGATTTCACCGCAGATGACGACGATAAAGCCCGCGCCGGCGGACAGCCGCACCTCTCGGATCGGCACCGCGTGCCCGCTGGGCGCGCCACGGAGGTTGGGATCGGTCGAGAAGCTGTATTGGGTCTTGGCCATGCAGACCGGCAGGTCGCCGTAGCCTGCGTCCTCCCACTGCTTCAGCTGATCGCGGATCTTCTTGTCGGCGATGGCTTCCTCGGCGCCGTAGATCTCCTTGGCGATGGTGTTGATCTTCTGGAACAGGGGCAGTTCGTCCGCGTAGAGCGGCTTGAAGGCGGCCCCGCCGCCGTCCAGCAGGCCGACCACCTTGTGGGCCAGTTCCTCGGTGCCTTCCGAACCCTTGCCCCAGTGCTCGCAGACCACCGCGTCCACGCCGAGCGTCTGGGTGAATTCCTGGATCGCCGCCAGTTCGGCCTCGCTGTCCTTCACGAAGCGGTTGATGGCCACCACGGCGGGCACACCGAACTTGGCCACATTGGCGATATGGCGGCCGAGATTCTCCAGCCCCTTCTTCACCGCCTCGACGTTCTCGTCACCAAGGGCGTCCTTCGCAACGCCGCCGTGCATCTTCAGGGCCCGCACCGTGGCGACGATGACAACCGCTTCCGGATTGAGCCCGGCCTTGCGGCACTTGATGTCGAAGAACTTCTCGGCGCCGAGATCCGCGCCGAAGCCCGCCTCGGTCACCACATAGTCGGCCAGCTTCAGGGCCGACTTGGTGGCCGAAACCGAGTTGCAGCCGTGGGCGATGTTGGCGAAGGGGCCGCCGTGGATGAACGCCGGGTTGTTCTCCAGCGTCTGCACCAGGTTGGGCATCAGCGCATCCTTCAGCAGAACGGTCATCGGCCCTTCGGCCTTCAGATCGCGCGCATAGATCGGCTTGCGGTCACGGGTGTAGGCAACCACGATGTTGCCCAGGCGCGTCTGCAGATCCTCCAGTCCGTCGGCCAGGCAGAAAATCGCCATGACCTCCGAGGCCACGGTGATGTCGAAGCCGGTCTGGCGCGGAAAGCCGTTGGCGACGCCGCCGAGCGAGGTCACCGTGTCGCGCAGCGCACGGTCGTTCATGTCCAGCACCCGGCGCCAGGAGACCCGGCGCTCGTCGATGCCCAGCTGGTTGCCCCAATAGATGTGATTGTCGATCAGAGCCGAGAGCAGGTTGTGCGCCGAGGTAATGGCGTGGAAGTCGCCGGTGAAATGGAGGTTGATGTCCTCCATTGGCACCACCTGTGCATAACCGCCGCCGGCCGCCCCGCCCTTCATGCCGAAGCAAGGACCCAGCGAGGGTTCGCGCAGGCAGATCATGGCTTTCTTGCCGATCCGGTTGAGGCCGTCGCCCAGGCCGACCGTGGTGGTGGTCTTGCCCTCACCCGCCGGGGTCGGCGAGATGGCCGTCACGAGAATCAGCCGGCCGTCGCTCTTGGACTTGATGGACTCCAGGTAGTCGAAGCTGACCTTCGCCTTGCTGGGGCCGTATTGCATCAGGGCGTCGGCGGGCATGTCGAGCTTGGCGCCGATCTCGGTGATCGGCTTCATGCTGGCTTCGCGGGCAATTTCGATATCGGACTTGGCCATCGTGTTTTCTGCCTGGTCTCACTTGATTGCTGTCTGTGAAGGGCCCTGACGCCGCACAGGAACGGGCCGGGGCGAGGATTTGGCTTTGGTTTGTCAGGTCCCGAGCTTGGCGCCGACACTGAGGCCGGCCTTGGCCGCAAAATCGCCGGCGGAGATCTTCTTGTCGTCGTGCGGGCGCACCCGGTCGATACGGATCGCCCCGCCGCCGGCGGCGACGGTAAAACTGTCGTCCTCGGCGGCGATCACGCTACCGGGATCGCCCGCGCCGTCGACCTTGCGGGAATCGAAGATCTTCACCTCGTTGCCGTTGAAGGTCGTCCAGGCGCCGGGCTGCGGATTGGTCCCACGGATCAGGTTGTAGACCTCGTCTACCGGCTTGGACCAGTCGATCTCGGCGTCCGCCTTGCGGCACCAGCTTTCATAGGTCTTCTTGCTGTGATCCTGAGGGATCGACGGTGCCTTGCCGTCGCGCACGAGGTCCACCGCCTCGACCATGGCTTCCACACCCATGGGGAAGAGCTGGTTGAAGTAGAGCGTACCCAGCGTGTCGTCGGGACCGATCTCCACCGTCTTCTGCAGCAGCACCGGGCCTTCGTCGAGCCCCTCGTCGGGCCAGAAGATCGTGAGGCCGGTTTCCTTGCGGCCCATGATGATCGGCCAGTTGATCGAGCTTGGGCCGCGGTGCAAAGGCAGCAGCGAGGGGTGGTACTGAATGGTGCCCTTCTCCGGAACGTCGAGCACCGGCTGGGGCACGAAAAGCGTCACATAGGCCATGACGCAGAGGTCCGGCGCGAAGGAGCGCATCAACTCCTCGGCCTCCGGCGTCTTCCAGGACGCCGGCTGGTGCAGCGGCAGCCCCTTCTCCAGGGCGAACTCCTTCAGGGGGTCCGTCGGCCGCCCCTCCTTGTCGGGGGCGCAGAACACCCCCACCACATTCTCCCCACGCTCCAGAAGCTTCTCGAGCACGGCCTTGCCAAAGGCCTGCTGGCCATGGACGACAATCCGCATGCCTGCCTGTTTCCCCCCGTGTACTGGCCGTGCCTCAGAAAGGACGGTGTGATCAACGACGATTCCCGCCGGATCGGCTGATCCGGCGGCGACACTCTTCGGTCATTCAGCGGCGGCCTGCTCCGGCAGGTCGCCCAGGGCACCGCTGGCCCAGGTCTCCTGAATCTCATCCTCGGACAGCCCCAGGACCTGGCCCAGGATCTCGTTGGTGTGCTCGCCGAGCAGCGGCGAGCGAGTGACTTCGGCCGGCGAGTCCGACAGTTTGACGGGATTACCGACGGTCAGGTATTTGCCCCGGGTCGGATGGTCGACCTCGACGATGGTTCCGGTCTCCCTGAGGCTCGGCTCCTCCGCCAGTTCCTTCATCGAGAGGATCGGACCGCAGGGAATGTTCAGCGGGTTGCAGGCCTCCATGACCTCGAACTTGGTCTTGGTCTTGGTCCAGCCCTCGATGGTCTCGAAGATCTGCGGAATCTTGTCGAGCCGTGCCTCCGGCTTGGCGTAGCCAGGATCTTCTTTCCACTCCGGCTTGCCGATGAGATCGCAGATGTTGCCCCAGACGGCGGCCTGGGTGATGAAGTAGACATAGGCGTTGGGGTCGGTCTCCCAGCCCTTGCACTTGACGATCCAGCCCGGCTGACCGCCGCCGGAATCGTTGCCGGCCCGCGGTGTCGCCTCGCCGAAGGGAATGCCCTGGCCGAACTGGCTGTACTCTTTCAGCGGCCCATGCTCCAGGCGCTGCTGGTCGCGCAGTTTCACCCGGCAGAGGTTGAGCACCCCGTCCTGCATGGCCGCCAGCACGCGCTGGCCCTTGCCCGACTTCTCGCGATGGAACAGCGCCGTGACGATGCCGAGAGCCAGGTGCAGGCCGGTGCCGGAATCGCCGATCTGCGCGCCGGTCACCGTCGGCGGCCCGTCCAGAAAGCCGGTGGTCGAGGCGGCGCCGCCGGTGCACTGGGCGACGTTTTCATAGACCTTGCAGTCCTCGTAGGGCCCGGGACCGAAGCCCTTGACGGAGGCATAGATCATCCGCGGATTGATCTTCTGCACCTGGTCCCAGCCGAAACCCATGCGGTCCAGGGCACCGGGGGCGAAGTTCTCCACCAGCACGTCGCAGGACTGAACCAGCTTGGTCAGGACCTCTTTGCCCTTCTCGCTCTTGGTGTTGAGCGTGATGGAGCGCTTGTTGTGGTTCAGCATGGTGAAGTAGAGGCTGTCCACGTCGGGAATGTCGCGCAACTGGCCGCGTGTGGCGTCGCCCACACCGGGCCGCTCAACCTTGATGACGTCGGCGCCGAACCAGGCCAGAAGCTGGGTGCAGGTCGGGCCGGACTGAACATGGGTGAAGTCCAGGATGCGTACGCCTTCGAGAGCTTTCATACCGGGCTCCTCTATTCTGAAGGTTTGACTCGTCGGAGCTGGGCTACTTCTTGGCAACCACGCTCTGCGGATTGAGATTGCCGATGCGGCCGCTTTCCGTGCCCGCCGCTTCGTCGATGACGGCGTTGACCAGGGCCGGCCGGCCGGAATCCATGGCCTCGTTGACCGCGCGGCGCAGCTCGTCGGGCGAGGTCGCGTAGTAGCCGGCGCCGCCGAAGGCCTCCATCATCTTGTCGTAGCGGGCGTCCTTGACGAAGACGGTGGTCGCCGCGTCCGCGCCGCCGGTGGGGTTGACATCGGTGCCGCGATAGATGCCGCCGTTGTTGAAGACGACAACGCAGATCGGCAGGTTGTAGCGGCAGATCGTCTCGATCTCCATGCCCGAGAAGCCAAAGGCGCTGTCGCCCTCGACGGCCAGCACCGGGTGACCCGTCTCGACAGCCGCCGCGATGGCCTGGCCCATGCCGATGCCCATGATGCCCCAGGTTCCGACGTCCAGGCGCTTGCGGGGCTTGTACATGTCGATGATGCTGCGCGCGAAATCGAGGGTGTTGGCCCCTTCGTTGACGAGGATGGCATCCGGCCGCTCGGCGATGACGGTCCGCAGCACGCCCAGGGCCCCGTGAAAATCCATCGGCACGTTGTTGTTCTGCAGCCGCGGAGCCATGCGCTCGATGTTCGCGTCCTTCTTCGCCCTGACAGCCTCGGTCCAGTCGGCGGGCGGCGGCGCCCAGTTTTCGCCCATCGCCTCCAGCAGCGCGGAAACGCAGGAGCCGATGTCGCCCACAAGCGGCGCGGCGATTTCGACGTTGCTGTCCATCTCTTTCGGCTCGATGTCGATCTGAACGAACTTCTTCGGCGCGTTCCCCCAGGTCTTGCCCTTGCCGTGGGAGAGCAGCCAGTTGAGGCGCGCGCCGATCATCAGGACGACATCGGCCTCCTTCAGCACCAGCGAACGGGCCGGGCCGGCCGACTGGGGATGGGTGTCAGGCAACAGGCCCTTGGCCATGCTCATCGGCAGGTAGGGAAAACCGCTTTTCTCGACCAGGGCGCGGATCTCCTCGTCGGCCTGGGCGTAGGCAGCCCCCTTGCCGAGGATGATCAGGGGCCGCTTGGCGCCCTTCAGCACCTCCAGCGCCCGGGCGACGGCTTCGGGCGCCGGCAGCTGGCGCGGCGCCGCGTCGACGACTTCGACGAGGGAGCGCTGCCCGGCTTCTGCGTTCATGACCTGCCCCAGAAGCTGCGCCGGGAGGTCGAGGTAGACACCGCCGGGCCGCCCGGACACCGCCGAGCGGATGGCCCGGGCAATGCCGATACCGATGTCCTCGGCATGCAGCACCCGGTAGGCGGCCTTGCAGAGCGGCTTGGCAATGGCGAGCTGGTCCATCTCCTCGTAGTCGCCCTGCTGCAGGTCGACGATCTCCCGCTCGGAAGATCCGCTGATGAGGATCATGGGGAAACAGTTGGTGGTGGCGTGGGCCAGGGCCGTCAGGCCATTGAGAAAGCCGGGCGCCGAGACCGTCAGACAGACCCCGGGCTTCTTGGTCAGAAAGCCGGCGATGGCGGCAGCGTAGCCCGCGTGCTGCTCGTGCCGGAACGACAGCACCCGCATGCCCTCGGCCTGCATGTAGCGCCCCAGGTCCGTAATCGGGATACCCGGCACATTGTAGATGGTGTTGATCCCATTGAGCTTCAGCGCGTCGATGACGAGGTGGAAGCCGTCGGTCAGAGCCTCCGTCTCGGCGGCTTCTTCCACAGTTGCATCAAGGCTCTGTACTGATGCTGACATTCCGTTGTCTCCCCGAAAACCCATGGCCTTGGGTCATTGCATTGGTTTGTGGCTTCACGTTTCGGCGCCCCGGCGACACGGTGGCCGAGTGGTTCAATCGAGATAGTCGACGTGCGCCTCGATGTGCGCCGCCAGATTCAATGTGTGTTCGCGCACCAGACGCTCCGCGAGTTCGGTATCGCGGGCCTCCAGCGCCTCGATGATGTGCAGATGGTCGATAATGGACCGCTTGGCACGGTCCTGTTCCGAGATCGTCCGGGCGCGGATGCCCTTCATGTGAATGAACAGCCGGTCGGCGGTTTGCTTCAGCAACGCGCAGCCGCTGAGCTCCAGGATCGACTGATGAAACTCGATGTTGCGGTCCGAGTACTCGTCGATGTGCGCCTGGACCTGCCCATTCTCGAAAGAGGTGAAGAGCTTGCGCAGGGAGGCGATGCCCTCGTCGGAGGCGTTCTGGGTGATGAGCCGGGCGGCCATGCTTTCCAGCGCCGCCCAGACCGTGATCATCTCCAGGATCTCCTTGCGCGATTTGCGCACGATGAAAACGCCGCGGCGCGGAATGACGGTCACCAGTCCTTCCTGCTCCAGACGCGCCAGGGCTTCACGGATCGGCGTGCGGCTGATGCCCAACTGCTCGGAAAGCTGCCGCTCGTCCAGCTTCAACTGGGCGTCGTCGGCATAGATGTTCATGGAAGTAATGCCGTCACGCAGCGTCTCGTAGATATGCTCCTTCAGGCTGAAGGTCGTCTCGATCGGCTTGACTTCGAGCTTGTTCGGCAACATCTGCGGGATCTGTCCGTTCCGTCGTGGCTAGGACCCGACACCGCAACCGGCTGCTGCCGCCGGCAGACTGGCGTCTGGTTCTTGGTATACAATAGCCCACAAACCAGACGCCGACAACATTCTTCCCACCCCGCTCTGGGGACAAAATCGCTGTAGATTCCTAACACAATTTCTTGGAAAAGCCCTCCAAGGGACTGTGATTATTACTATAAACCCCAACGCAAAGCAGGGGTGTGCACCGGCGCATCCCAGAGCCTGCGCAGTTCGTCATCCAAAAGGGCGACGGTCAGCGAACAGCCGGCCATCTCCAGAGAGGTGACGTAATTCCCGACAAGGCTGCGGGATACGGTGACGCCGCGGCGTGCCAGCAGCTGCTCTGCGGCGTTGAACATCAGATAGAGTTCCATCAGCGGCGTGCCGCCGAAGCCGTTCAGCAGGACAAAGGCTTCGCCCCCGGTCTGATCGCCGAAGTCGGAGAGGATGGCGGTCACCATTTCCTCGGCGATCTCATTGGCCGAAGCCAGCGCCACGCGGCGTCGGCCGGGTTCCCCGTGAATGCCGACGCCCAGTTCCATCTCGCTCTCGCCGAGATCGAAGGTCGGGGTCCCCGCCGCCGGCACGGTACAGCTCGTCAGGGCGACACCCATGGAGCGGGTGGCAGCGTTGGCGCGGTCGCCGAGCGCTTTCAGGGCGGCAAGGTCGCGGCCCTCCTCCGCCGCCGCGCCCACGACCTTCTCCACGAACAGCGTCCCCGCAACGCCGCGCCGGCCCGTCGAGAAGGTGGAGGTTTCCACCGCCACGTCGTCGTTGGTCAGCACCGTCATGATCTCGCCGGCCGCCATCTCCGCCGCCATCTCGAAGTTCATGACATCGCCTTCGTAGTTCTTGACGATGAAGAGCGTCCCGGCGCCGCCGTCGACCGCCTCAGCCGCCGCCAGCATCTGGTCGGGCGTGGGCGAAGTGAAGACCTGGCCCGGACAAGCCGCATCCAGCATGCCGTGGCCGACAAAGCCGCCATGCAGCGGTTCGTGGCCGGAGCCGCCGCCGGAGATCAGGGCCACCTTGCCGGCCTTGGGCTGGACGCGGCGCACGAACTTGTGCTCCTCCCCAAGGGTTAGAATGTCGCTGTGGGCCGAGACGAAACCGTCCAGGCTTTCGGTGAGCACCGTCTCGGTGGCGTTGATCAGCTTCTTCATGACGTCCTCTCTCCTCTGCCTTGCGCCCTCAGGATTCCCGGCCCTGTTCAAACAGGCGTGCGACTTTTTGAACGAACTCCTCGATGACGCGTTCCAGCTCGCGATTGCGCGCCTCGTCCCCCAGATCCGGCAGGTGAATGCGATGCTCGCGCAGCTTTGGCGCGTCCTTCACCAGCTTCAGGCGGGCCGGATGGGCAAGGCCGTAGCTCTTCAGAAAGCTGCGCCGCTCCTCGACGGAGAAATGGCAGATCTCGAAAATCGTCTCCAGATGGCGCGCGGGAATCGGCACCGAATAGGTTGGGTTTGAGATCTGCGAGATGAAACTGCGGTTCTTGCCGAGCGCCGTGGCGAGGCGCTGACGGGTGCCGGAGGGGCGCTTGTCGAGCACCCCCTGCAGCACCGCCTTGTAGGCAGCGACGGCATCGGCGGACGCGACGGCGGGGGATCTAGCCATGCGGTGCCCCCAGGTCGATGCCGGCGATGGCCGCCTTGGTGCGCCCCAGGGCCAGCGGCGCGACGGAGAGACTGCGCAGGCCGCAGTCCAGCAAGGCCGGGATCCGGGAGGGCTCGCCCCCCGCATCGCCGCAGAGGCTGACCTCGATGCCCAGGGCCTGCGCGCCCGCCACCAGCGATGCGATCAGCTTCAGCACCGCCGGATGGGAGACGTCGTTGAGCGGCGCCACCGCGGCGATGTCGCGCCCTGCAGCGGTCACGTATTGCGTCAGGTCGTTGGAACCGATGGAGAAGAAGTCCGCTTCGGCAAAGAGTTCTGGCGCGATGGCCGCTGCCGGCACTTCCACCATCATACCCAGCGGAGCCGCGGCGCAGGCCTTGCCCTCTTCCTGCAGTTCCGTCAGCGCCTCACCGAAGAGACGCCGGGCCTCGTGCAGTTCCTCCGGGCGGGTCACCATGGGCAGCATGACCTTCAGACTGCCGTGCGGTGCGGCGCGGGCCAGCGCGCGGAGCTGAACCCGGAACACCTCCGGGTGCGCCAGCGACAGACGCAGCCCCCGCAAGCCCAGAAAGGGATTGGACTCCTCCGCCATCGTCAGACCTGCCACCGGCTTGTCCCCGCCGGCATCGAGGGTGCGGATGACCACCGGCCTGCCCTCGGCCCATTCGAGCATCCGCCGATAGGCGCGGTACTGCTTTTCCTCATCCGGCAGCCCCGCGGCGCCGTGGAAGAGAAACTCGCTGCGCACCAGACCGATCCCGTCACAGTCGTTGGGGTCGAGCGCGTCCAGTTCCGCCGGATCGGCAACGTTGATCATCACGGCAATCGCCGTACCGTCGCGCGTCGCCGCCGGCTCGCCACGGAAAGCCGCCTCCGCGGCCTGCGCCCGCCTCGCCGCCGCCTGCCGGTCGGCAAAGGCAGCGCGCTCGGCGCTGCTGGGATCGACGATCAGCAGGCCGCTTTCGCCGTCCAGCAGGGCCTCTCCCCCATCGGGCAGGTCGGCATCGCCGAGCCCGACCACCATGGGCACGCCACGGGCCCGCGCCAGCATGGCCACGTGGCTGGACGGGCTGCCCTGACGCAGGGCGAGGCCGCCGCCCCGGGTCCAGTCCGTTTCCAGAAAGCGGCTGGGCGTCAGGTCGCGGCCCGTCAGCACCTTGCCGGCCAGGTCCTGAGCCGGCAGGGCACGGCCGCTGAGATGCCGCAACACGCGGTCCTTGAGGTCCGAGAGGTCGCTTGCGCGCGCCCGGAAGTATTCGTCGTTGGCCGCCTCGTAATCGGCAATCTGGGTATCCAGGGCAGCGCGCCACGCGACCGCCGCGTCCTTGCCGTCCGCCAGGGTCTCCAGGGCCGGATCGATCAGCGCATCGTCTTCCAGCATGGCGATCTGGAACTCGATGATGCCCGCGGACTCGGCGTCGAGATCGGCAAGAAGGGCCGCAAGCTCGGCCACGGCCTCGCTCATGGCCGCCCGCAGCCGTCCCGCTTCCGCCTCCGGGTCGAGGCCCGCCTGCGGTGCGGGCGCGTCGTTCGGGGCCGCGTCGTCCTCCAGAACGAGGAGCGGACCGATGGCCAGACCCGGCGCCGCCGGGGTGCCCTGAAACTGGAGCCCGCTGCGGTCAGGCGTTGGCGGCATCCGCCTGACCTTCGTCGAAATCGCGCTCGACAAGCGCCGTCAGCGCCGAGACCGCATCACCCGCGTCATCGCCTTCGGCACGAAAGAACAGCACCGTGTCCTTGGGCGCCTTGGCGGCCATGACCCGGACAATGCTCTTCGCATCGATCCAGGGACCGTCCTCCGAGACCGCCAGTTCGATGCGCGCGGTGAAGGTCTTGGCCAGCTTGGTGAGCTTCACCGAGGGTCTTGCGTGGAGGCCGACCGCATGGGTCATGAGGACTGAAGCTTCTTCCATTTCTTCCGCCGTACTTGATAAAGTCGTCATCAAATCGTCATTCTCGGCGCCGGCAGTCAGGCCGGCGACAGTTCCTCAGCCGTGCGGCGGACCACCTCCAGCGGCGCACCGCCGGAGGCTTCCGTGGCCGCAATCACCGCGCCTTCGACAATCGGCGCGTTGCAGATTGCAATGCGCGCGCGCCTCTCGTCGGGCTGCATCTCCACCGCCATTTCGCTGTTGGTTTCAGCACCGCCCAGATCGACCAGAATGGCAACGCCGGCGTTGGTCCAGGCCTGGTCGATCGCCCCCAGAATGGTCTCGACCGAGGTGCCGAGGCCGCCGTCGGGATCGCCCCCGCACCAGGCCAGCGGCACCTCATCGCCGACCATCTGGCGCACCATGTCCGCCGTGCCGCGGGCAACCTCCGGCGAGTGGGAGACAATAACGATTCCAACCTTATCCTCGCTCATTTGGCCGCGGCCTCCAGGGTCTTGCTGACGGTATCGATCATGAGTGCCGAGGACCGTGCGCCGGGGTCCATGTGGCCGATCGAGCGCTCGCCCAGAAAAGAAGCCCGGCCGCGCTCGGCGCGCATGGGAACGGTGGCCTCCGCCGCGTCGGCCACGGCGGCGCAAAGCCCGGGCGATGCCTTGGGTTCGGCTTTCAGCGTCTCCAGGGCCGGAGCCAGCACATCCAGCATGGTCTTCTGACCGGGGTGCGACTTGCCGCGGGCCATCACCGCTTCCAGCGCCGCCTCGAAGGCTGCCAGGGTATCGGCCGCGGCCGGTGCCTCCGGCAGACTCTTGCCCAGCGTCATGAAAAAGGTGCCGTAGAGCGGTCCCGAGGCACCGCCCACCTTCATCACCAGCGCCATGCCGATGCCTTTCAGGGCCTCCGGCAGGGACTTGGCCGCCAAGTCGTCGAGATCGGCCAGCACCGCCTCGGCGCCGCGCTTCATGTTGACGCCGTGGTCGCCGTCCCCGATGGCCTGATCGAGCGCGGTCAGCTCGTCGGCGTGGTCAATCACCGCCTGCGCCACTGTCTCGATCAGGCGGCGCCGGCTTTCGGCATCCTCTAGCATGTTGTCCTCACTCTCATGCCCTCACACGCGCGCCGGCGCTGTCAAAGCAAAGCGGGTTGACCAGTTCCAGGGTCACCTGGTCATCCACCTCCAGCGGCGAGTCCGGTTCCACCAGGGTGGTGATCTTGCGTTCGCCCACCGTGACGTGCAGGTGGTTCTGGTCCCCCAGGTGCTCGATCCACTGCACCCGGCCCTGGGCGTTGCCGTTGTCGGCCTTGCGAATGCGGATGTGCTCCGTGCGCGCGCCGATGGTAGCCGCCGTCGCCGGCAGGCTGCCGGCCGGGAGCAGATCGCGCGGAATCAGATTGATCGCCGGTTGTCCCAGACGCGTCGCGACATAAACGTTGTCCGGGTCTTCGTAAATCGTCCTCGGCGCGCCGACCTGGATAAGCCGCCCGTGATCGATAACGCCGATGCGGTTGGCCATGGTCATGGCCTCGATCTGGTCGTGGGTCACATAGAGCAGGGTCGCGCCCAGTTCCTTCTGGATGCGCTTGAGCTCGACGCGCATGTCGGCGCGCAGCTTGGCGTCCAGCGAGGACAGGGGCTCGTCCATCAGGTAGATCTGCGGTGCGCGCACCAGGGCCCGGCCGATGGCGACACGCTGCATCTCGCCGCCGGAAAGCTGGGTCGCCTTGTTGGCGAGCTTGTCGGGAATCCGGAGCATCTCGGCGATTTCCGTGACCCGCCGGCGGATCTGCTCCTCCGGCACCCGGCGGGCCGGCGAGCGCAGCGGAAAGGCGAGATTGTCGTAGACGCTCAGATGCGGATAGAGCGAGTACTGTTGGAAGACGAAGCTGACGTCGCGCACAGTCGGCGGTGCCCCGGTGACGTCCTGCCCGCCGATGTGGATGCTGCCCTCGTCCGCCTTCTCCAGGCCGGCCACGAGCCGGAGGGTCGTGGTCTTGCCGGCGCCGGTCGGGCCCAACAGCACCACGAATTCGCCGTCGGCAACGGTCAGATCCATCCCTTCGATGGCGACAAGATCTCCGAAGCGCTTGGTGACGCCCTGCAGTTGGACCTCAGCCATGGGCCACTCCCCCGGGCGCAGCGTCGTGCAGCGCCGTCCGCAGTGCCCGTCCGCTTTCGGTCTCGAAGAGCGACAGCCGCTCGGTGAGAAAGGTCAGCCCCACCGTCTCGCCGGCGCTGACGCGGGTATCGGCACGCAGGCGCGCCTTGACCGTTCCGTGGGCCGTTTCCAGCGTGACGATCTGGTTGGTGCCGAGGTATTCGGTCTCGAAGACCTTGCCGCGCAGGGCTGCAGAATCGTCGAAGCGGATGTGCTCCGGCCGTACGCCCAATGCGAACTCCGCTTCCCCGTGATCCTGGCGCAGCGCCGGCACGGCCACCTGCGCGCCGTTTACCGCTACGCTCGTCGCGCCTTTCTCCAGAGCACCCCCGAAGGCCAGGAAGTTCATCGGCGGCGATCCGATGAAGTCTGCGACGAACATGCTGGCGGGGCGGTCGTAGATCTCCTGCGGTGCACCGAACTGCTCGATATAGCCAAGGTTCATGACCGCGATCTTGTCGGCCATGGACATCGCCTCGAGCTGATCGTGGGTGACATAGACCGTGGTCGCGTCAATGCGGTCGTGCAGGGAGCGCAGTTCCTCGCACATCAGGTCGCGGAACTCGGCATCCAGGGTGCCGAGCGGCTCATCCATCAGGAAGGCCTTCGGCCGCCGCACGATGGCCCGGCCCAGCGCCACCCGCTGCCGGTCGCCGCCGGCCAGGCCGGAGACCGACTTGTTCAGCAGATGGTCGATGCGCAGAAGCCGCGCGGTCTCCTCCACGCGCTCGCGGATCTCGCTGCGCGGCCGGCCGATGCACTTCAACGGAAAGGCGATGTTCTGGCGCACGTTCATGTGCGGATAGAGGGCAAAGAGCTGGAACACAAAGGCGATGTCGCGCTCCGAGGCGCGGTTGAAGGTCACGTCCTCCCGGTCCAGCCGGATGACGCCGGAGGTTGGCAGCTCGAGCCCGGCGATCATGCGCAGGGTCGTGGTCTTGCCGCAGCCCGAGGGCCCCAGCATGACGAAGAAGTCTCCGTCATCGATGGTGAAGGAGGAGTCGGCGACCGCGACGAAGTCGTCGAAGGTCTTGCGCAGGCTTTCCACCCGGATCTCGGCCATAGCGCTCTCGCTACTCCTTGAAGTGGCTGACGATGATGAACATCACCGTGCCGGTCAGAATGGTGACGAAGGAATAGGTGAAAAGCTCGAGGTAGAAGGGCTGCATCAGCATGAAGGTGCCGACCGCGATGATGACGGTCGCCAGGTTTTCCCAGGGCCCACGGCGCAACTGCAGGAAGCGGGTGAGCAGGCTCTGGCTCTCGCTGTCGCGCGCCTTGTCTCTCTCATGCACGCTCATTTCCTGACCGCTCCGAAGGTGATGCCGCGCAGCAGGTGTTTCCTGAGCACGATGGTGAAGACGACGATAGGAATGAGGAAGAGGGTCGCGCCCGCCGCGACCGCCGGCCAGTCGAGCCCGCCCTCCCCGATGATCGTCGGAATGAAGGGCGGTGCCGTCTGGGCGGTGCCGGAGGTCAGCAGCAGCGCAAAGGCATACTCGTTCCAGGCAAAGATGAGGCAGAAGATCGCCGTGGCGGCAATGCCGGTCGCCGCCTGTGGCAGTACGACCTTGATAAAGGCCTGCAGGCGCGTGTAGCCGTCGATCAGGGCCGCTTCCTCATACTCGCGCGGAATCTCGTCGATGAAGCCCTTCAGCAGCCAGACCGCCAGCGACACGTTGACAGCCGTGTAGAGCAGGATCATGCCCAGATGCGTGTCGGAGAGCCCGAGCGTCCGGTACATCAGGAAGATCGGGATCGCCACCGCAATGGGCGGCATCATCCGCGTACTGAGGATGAAGAACATGAGGTCATCCTTCAGCGGCACCTTGAAGCGGGAGAAGGCATAGGCTGCCAGGGTGCCGAGGAAGACCGAGAGGAACGTGGAGCCGAAGCCGATGATGACCGAGTTCAGGAACCGCTCGCCGAACTTCGAAGGGCCGGCAATCACCATGTTGCGGTCGCGCACCAGCCGCTCCACCCAGTTCTCCGGCGGCGGCAGCGAGGCCATGTACTCGGGCGTCTGCCGGGTGCGCGTGGTGAAAAGGTTCACATAGCCTTCCAGCGAAGGTTCGAAGATCACCTTCGGCGGATAGGAAATCGAGTCCGGCGGCGTCTTGAAGCTGGTCATCAGGATCCAGACCAGCGGCAGGATGGTGATCAGGGCGTAGAGGATCACCACGCCGCCGGCCAGATGCCGCGTCCAGGGCTTCGACTCCACGACGGAATGTGCGCTGGCGGCACTCATCGCTGCTTCACCTTGTTGAGGGCCTTGACGTAGATGTTGGCGACGCCGAAGACCGTGACGAAAAGGATGATCGCAAAAGCCGAAGAGTAGCCGGTGCGCCACTTCTCGAAGGCCTCGCGCTTCAGATTGATGGAGGCGAGTTCCGTCACCGAGCCGGGACCACCGGAGGTCAGTTCGACCACCAGGTCGAACATCTTGAAGTTCTCGATCACCCGGAACAGCACCGCCAGCATCAGGAAGGGCAGCACCATGGGCACGGTGATCGACCAGAACTGGCGCCACTTCGAGGCACGGTCCACCTCCGCAGCCTCGTAGATATAGTCGGGAATCGACCGCAGGCCCGCCAGGCAGATCAGCATCACGTAGGGGGTCCACATCCAGGTATCGACGATGACAATGGCCCAGGGTGCGAGGTTCACGTCGCCGATCATCTGGAACGAGGAGGGCTCGATCCCGGCGAAGAAGGCGACGATGTAATTGAACAGGCCGATCTGCGGCTGATAGAGGAACGTCCAGAAGTTCCCGACCACCGCCGGCGACAGCATCATCGGCAGCAGGATCAGTGTGGTCCAGAAAGAGTGACCGCGGAACTGCTTGTTGATGAGCCAGGCCAGCCCGAAGCCGATGATCACCTGGAAGAACATGGTCCAGCCGACGAAATGGGCGGTGACCTGCAGGGTGTGCCAGATGTCGGTGTCTGTCAGAACCCGCTCATAGTTCCTGAGCCCGATCCACTCGACCTCGCGATTGAGGCGGTTGGCCCTGTAGTTGGTGAAGGAGAGGTAGACCGTCCAGACCAGCGGAAAGATGTTGATCGCCAGCAGCAGGATGATGGTCGGGGTGACGAACAGCCAGGCGATCGCGCGGTCCGAAAGGCCGCGGATCTGCCGGGCCATTGCCGGCGGCGTCGCCGCGGCGGCGGACTTGGCAATGCGCTGAGCCGTCGAGCTGTCATCCATGGGAGCGTCGTTCCAAATGCGGGCCCAGGTACCGGCCAGATGCCGGCCGGATGAGAGGGTCCGGAGCCCCGTCCCCGGCGCCGTGGGGGCGCCGAGGACGGAAGTTCCCCGATCGATACGCCTAGAGCTTGCCTTCGTCCTCGAAGGTTTCGGTCCAGTCCTCGATCAGCTTGTCGAGGGCTTCCTGGGCCGTGCCCTGGTCGGCAACAACGTAGTCATGCAGGCGCTTCTGCATCGCGAGCAGCAACTCGGCATAGGTCGGCTCCTGCCAGAAGTCCTGGACACCGTCCATCGCCAGCAGGAAGTCCGCCGCAAAGGGCTGGCTCTGCTTGAAGGACGGGTCGTTCAGCACCGCCACGTGGCAGGAATAGCCGCCCAGCGACCACCACTTCTTCTGGACGTCGGGCTGGGCGAACCACTTGATGTACTCCAGCGCCTGCTCCTTCTTGTCGGAATAGGAGACGACGGAGATCCCCTGCCCGCCGAGGGTCGAGGCCTCGATCTTCTGGCCCGGATTGACGAAGAAGCCGATGTTGTCACCGCCGACCTTTTCGTCCTTGTGAAGGCCGGGGAAGAACGCGAACCAGTTCATCGCCATGGCCACCTGGCCGGACTTGAAGGCGTCGAGGCTCTCCTGCATGTAGCTGTCGGTGTAACCCGGCGGCGTGCAGCACTCGTAGAGGTCCTTGTAGAACTCCAACGCCGCAACCGCGTCGGCGGAATTGACGGCACCTTCCATGTCGTAGCTGCCGGGCGTGTTTTCGTACTTGAAGCCCCAGGCGTAGAGCGCGCCGGTGGCGCCCATGGTGATGCCCTCCGAGCCACGCTCGGTGAAGATCGCCGCGCCGTAGCGCTTCTGGCCGTCGATCTCGCGGCCCTGGAAGAACTCGGCAAGGTCCTTCAGTTCCATCTGGGTGGTGGGCGGCGCCAGATCGCGGCCGTACTTCTCCTTGAAAGCCGCCTGCAGGTCGGGCCGGGAGAACCAGTCCTTCCGGTAGAACCAGGCATTGGCGTCCCCCATGGCCGGCAGAGCGTAGTAGTTGGGCGAGCCTTTGGGCCAGGTGGAATAGGCATAGACGGTCGCCGGCGCGAAGTCGTCCATCGAAATGCCGGCTTCATCGAAGAAATCGTTCAGCTTCACGTAGTGGCCGTTTTCCGCTCCGCCGCCGATCCACTGGCTGTCGCCGATCAGCAGGTCGCAGAGCTTGCCGCCCGAGTTCAACTCGTTGAGCATGCGGTCGGCGAAGTTGGGCCAGGGCACGAACTCGAACTTCATGCCGATGCCCGATTGCGCGGTGAAGTCCTTGGACAGCTCCACAAGCGCATTCGCCGGATCCCAGGCCGCCCAGCACAGCGTCAAATCGCCAGACTGCGCCTTTGCCTCATCCGCCGGCCCGGCAAAAGCAAGCGCGGCGGCTGAGACCGCGGTCGCCAAAGCAAGAACCTTCTTCATCGTTATTCCTCCCTAGGGTTTGGGGCGCGCAGTCCGGCAAACCCGCCGCCGCGCCATTCAGGCACCACGCGGGCGCACTGAATTCCGTCGTTTTTGTTGTCGTCTGAGAAGGCTGGCGTGGCTCTTCTCCTCCCTGCCGGAGACCTTGTCGTCTCCGGTCGTTGTTTATTAATTTGGTTTAGTAAATCCCACTTCACTAAACATCGCAAGGTCTTTCTGCGCGCGCCCGGATGAGCGCGACCATAGTCAAGGCTTCACCCAGACCGAGCCTTTCGCGCTGGACTTCACCGCCGCCTCGACAAAGGCGACACCCTCCAGGCCGTCGGCCACGGTCGGAAAGATGACCTCCGGATCGGGTTTGCCGCCGCTGCGCGCGGCATAGAGCGCCGCGGCGACCTCGCTGTAAACATTGGCAAAGCCCTCCAGGTAGCCCTCGGGATGGCCGGGCGGCACGCGGGTCACCCGTCCGGCCGCCGCATCGGCCCCGTTGCCGGCGCGGGTCAGCAGACGGCGTGGCGCGCCGTAGGGCGCGTGCCAAAGCTCGTTGGGGCTTTCCTGGCTCCACTCCAGCCCGCCCTTGTCGCCGTAGACGCGCAGCCTGAGGGCGTTCTCGTTCCCCGGCGCCACCTGGCTGGCCCAGAGCATGCCCCGGGCCCCGCCCTTGTAGCGCAGCAGGATGGCGGCATTGTCGTCGACCTTGCGGCCCTTCACGAAGGTGGAGAGATCGGCACAGAGCGAGTCGATCTTCAGTCCGGAGACAAAGCCGGCCAGGTGATAGGCATGGGTGCCGATGTCGCCGATGCAGCCGCCGGCGCCCGACTGCTTGGGGTCGGTGCGCCACTTGGCCTGCTTGTGACCCTCGGCCTCCAGGCGTTCGGTCAGCCAGTCCTGCGGGTACTCAGCCTGCACCACCCGGAGGGTTCCCAGCTCCCCTGCCGCCACCATGGCGCGGGCCTGGCGGATCATGGGATAGCCCGAGTAGTTGTAGGTGACGGCGAAGATACGCTTGCTCTTCTTCGTCAACGCCACGAGGTCCTTGGCCTGCTTCACCGTGGTGGTCAGCGGCTTATCGCAGATCACGTGGATGCCGGCCTTCAGGAAGGCCTTAGCCACCGGCGCATGCATGTGGTTGGGCGTGACGATGGCCACCGCCTCGACACCGTCCGGCCGCTTGGACTCCTTGACCGCCATCTCCTCATAGGACCCGTAGGCGCGGTCGCTGGCGATGCCCAGCTCCAGTGCCGAAGCAACGGCACGCTTCTTCTGCGAGGAGAGCGCCCCGGCCACCAGATCGTAGTGATCGTCCATCCGCGCGCAGAGGCGATGCACGGCGCCGATGAAGGCCCCCTGCCCGCCGCCGACCATGCCCAGGCGGATCCGCCCGCCGCTGCGCGCATCGCCGCGCCCTTCGATTGCCATGTTCTCTCCCCCTTACGCGATGCCGAGCATGCGCCGGTTGGCGTCGTCGTCGCTGCCGGCGTCGGCGAAGTCGTCGAAAGCCTTCTCGGTGACGCGGATGATGTGATCGCGGATGAAGGTGGCGCCCTCGCGCGCACCGTCCTCCGGATGCTTCAGGCAGCACTCCCACTCCAGCACCGCCCAGCCGTCGTAGCCGTAGCCCGTCAGCTTGGAGAAGATGCCGACGAAATCGACCTGGCCGTCGCCGAGGGAGCGGAAGCGCCCGGCCCGGTTCACCCAGGACTGGTAACCACCATAGACGCCCTGGCGCCCGGTCGGGTTCAGCTCCGCATCCTTCACGTGAAAGATCTTGATGCGGTCGTGGTAGATGTCGATGTGCTCCAGGTAATCCAGCGCCTGCAGCACGTAGTGGCTGGGGTCGTAGAGCATGTTGCATCGCGGGTGGTTGCCGAGCCGCTCCAGGAACATCTCGAAAGTGATGCCGTCGTGCAGGTCCTCGCCCGGGTGAATCTCGTAGCAGAGGTCGCAGCCGGCGGCATCGAAGGCATCCATGATCGGCCGCCAGCGTTTGGCCAGCTCGTCGAAGGCGGTCTCGACAAGCCCGGGCGGACGCTGCGGCCAGGGATAGATGTAGGGCCAGGCCAGCGCCCCGGAGAAGGTGACATGGGCGGTCAGCCCCAGGTTGGCGGAGGCCTTGGCGGCGCGCATGAGCTGGTCGACGGCCCATTCCTGGCGCGCTTGGGGATTGCCGCGCACCTCAGGTGCGGCGAAACCGTCGAAAGCATCGTCATAGGCCGGATGCACCGCCACCAGCTGGCCCTGAAGATGCGTGGAAAGCTCCGTCAGCTCCAGGCCGTGACTGGCGAGAACGCCCTTCACCTCGTCGCAGTAGTCCTTGCTTTCGGAGGCCTTCTTGAGATCGAAGAGGCGCCCGTCCCAGCTCGGCATCTGCACGCCCTTGTAGCCGAGCGCCGAGGCCCAGCCGGCAATAGACTCCAGGGAATTGAAGGGGGCCTCGTCACCGGCGAACTGGGCCAGAAAGATCGCCGGGCCCTTGATCGTCTTCATCAGGCATCTCCTCTTTTTGCGCCGGTGTTCCGCTCCGCTGGTCCGGGATCGGAGGCGGGGTGGTCCGGCCTTATGGAATGTTGTCGCGCAGGAACACATCGATGCGGATACGCTCCTGATCGGCCACGATGGGCGTTCCTTCGCAGGCCGACAGCAGCACCCGCGCGGCGCTCCGCGCTTCGTGCCCCGGGTCCTGATTGACCACGGCATCGATGGCGCCGCGCACGAGCTGCTTGCGGGTGAAAGGCGTCAGGTCGTGGGCGATGAAGACCACCTCCCCCAGGCGACCGGTCGCCTCCAGAGCCGCGACGATCCCCCGGTTGCCGGCGCCCACGTTGTAGATGCCCACCAGATCGGGGGTCTCTTCCAGCAGCGCAGTGGTCACGGCTTCCACCTTCTCGAAGTCGTCGCGACCTTCACGCACCGGGAGCACCTCAAGATCCGGAAACTCGCGGGCCATGATCTGTTCGAAGCCGAACTGGCGCTCCACGTGGTCGCGCAAGGCAAGCGATCCGGCGATCAGGCCGACCTTGCCCTGCCGCGGACCGACGAAGCGGCCCAGCAGCATGGCCGCTGTGCGGCCGGCTGCGGTGTTGTCGATGCCGACGTAGTGCACCCGCTTGGCGCCCGGCGCGTCGGAAACCAGGGTGACCACCTTGACGCCCGCATCCGAAAGGCCGTTGATCGCCTCGCGCACCGCGGGATGGTCCAGGGCCACGACGGCGACGCCGTCGAAGTCGTCGCCGAGCGCCTCCAGTTCCTCCGCCAGGGCCAGGCCGTCGAAGACGTCGACCATGCGCACGGCGATCCGCACCCGCTCGGCCGTCAAGCGCTCGGCCGTCCGCTCCACCTCGCCCTGGAGGGTCTGCATGAAGGTGTTGGTGCCGGTCGGCAGGATGAAGCAGAAGCGGTAGTCGCGCGCCCGCGCCAGCCGCGCCGCCAGCCGGTCGGGCTGGTAGGCGAGCTTGTCGGCGGCCGCCTCAACCCGCTTTACGGTTTCGGATCGGACGCCGCTTCTGCGGTTGAGAACACGGTCGACGGTCGCGACGCTGACGCCCGCCTCCCGGGCCACGTCTTGGATTGTTATCCGCGCCACGGGATCACTTCCTCCCTGAGGCGCAAACCATGGCACGGCGCCCTGATGGGCGCAACTCAAATGATGAGGCTTTGCCTTCTAAGGTCGTGGAAAGCCCCGGAAATCGCCGCGGGAATCTAGGCGCGTTCGAAGCCGCGGCGGCGTTCCCAGTCCGTTACCCGGCGGTCGTACTCGAGCTGCTCCCACTCCGCCGTGTGGACATAGTGGTCGATCACCGCATCGCCGAAGGCCGCGCGCAGCATCTTGGATTTGGCGAGGGCCCGCGTCGCCGCGCGCAGGGTCTTGGGCACCTCGCGCAGACGCTTGCCGTAGTAGGCGTCGCCGACGAAAGCGTCCTCCAGATCGAGCTTTTCCTCGATTCCCGCCAGGCCGGCAGCCAGCAGGGCGGCGAAGGCCAGATAGGGGTTGAGGTCCGCCCCGCCGACGCGGCACTCGATTCGCACGGCCTTGGTGTCCTCGCCGCAGAGGCGGAAGCCGGCGGTGCGGTTGTCGCGGCTCCAGACCGCCTTGGTGGGCGCGAAGGTGCCGACCTGGAAGCGCTTGTAGGAGTTGATGTAGGGCGCCAGGAAATAGGTGATGTCGTCGGCGTACTTCAATTGCCCGGCCAGGAACTGGCGCATCAGCTTGGACATGCCGAGCTCGCCCTTCGGATCGCGGAACAACGGCTTCTTGCCCGCCTTGTCCCAGAGCGAGGCGTGGATGTGACAGGAGTTCCCGGCCAGTTCATAGTCCCACTTGGCCATGAAAGTGACGGCCTTGCCCTTGGCGTAGGCGATCTCCTTGATCCCGTTCTTCAGGATCGCGTGGCGGTCGGCCATCTCCAGCGCGCTCGTGTAGCGCACATTGATCTCCTCCTGGCCCGGCCCCCACTCGCCCTTGGAGTTCTCCACGGGAATGCCCGCGCCCTGCAGGCCGTTGCGGATGGCCCGCATCACCTCCTCCTCCTTGGAGGTCTGGAAGATGTGATAGTCCTCGATGTAATAGCCGGCGGTCTTCAGGTCGTTGTAGTGCTTCTGGTGTGCGCTCTCGTAGCTTTCGTCGAAGAGGTAGAATTCCAGTTCGGACGCCAGGAAGGCCGTGTAACCCTTGGCGGCGAGGCGCGCCTCCATCGCTTTCAGGAGGGCCCGCGGCGAATGGGGGATGTCGTCGTGGTGGTGATGATCCTGGACATCGCAGAGCACCAGCGCGGTGCCTTCCAGCCAGGGCGTGACCCGCAGCGTCGAGAGGTCGGGCTTCAGCACGAAGTCGCCGTAACCCTGGGCCCAGTTGGCCGCTTCGTAGCCGGGCACAGGCTCCATATCCAGATCGTTGGCCAGCAGGTAGTTGCAGGCGTGGGTTTCGCCCTGCGCAGACTCCAGGAAGAACTGCGCGTGGAAGCGCTTGCCGACCAGGCGCCCCTGCATGTCCACCATGCAGACAAGGACTGTGTCGATCGCGCCCTGAACGACCGCTTCCTTAAGTTGCGCGAGTGTAAGATTGCCTGGCATGGCCGGACCTCCGGAGATGACTGGAAACACCGGAGAAGACCCTCCGGCAGGGGGAATCGGTTGGGACTGCGAGCATAGAGCCTGACGCGGCCCCAGGTCGAGGCCCAGGTCGAGGCTTTCGGCCGCCAGACGCAGGCGCGAGCCCGGCGGCAGCCCGAGTTTGATTGTGCATGCAGGCCTTGCCCGCATAATGGACCAGACGATGGACAGCATGACGGCAGACATTCTGCTCGCCATCGGCGGCGTCGGGCTCTTTCTCCTCGGCATGGTGGTCCTGACCGAGGGGCTTCGGCATCTGGCCGGCGATGCCCTGCGCGGCCTGCTGGCGCGCTTCACCCGAACGCCCCTGCGCGGTGTCGCCGCCGGGGCGTTGACCACCGCCGTCATCCAGTCCTCCAGCGCCACAACGGTCACCGCCGTCGGTTTCGTCGGCGCCGGTCTGCTGACCTTTCCGCAGGGGCTGGGCATCGTTCTCGGCGCCAATGTCGGCACCACCGTCACCGGCTGGATCGTCGCCATCCTTGGCTTCAAGCTCAACCTCGGCACGGTGGTGCTGCCGCTGGTGCTGCTCGGGGTGCTGCTCAGGCTCTTCGCGAGGGCGCCCTGGCGCCACATCGGCTGGGCCCTGGCGGGTTTCTCTCTGCTGTTCGTCGGCATCGAGGCGATGCAGCAGGGCATGGTCCCTTTCCAGGGCGTCGTGACGCCGGCGGACTTTCCCGATGACACACTCCTGGGTCGCCTGCAGATGGTGTTGATCGGCATCGCGATCACCCTGGTCACCCAATCCTCCAGCGCCGGCGTTGCCGCCGCACTGGTGGCACTCGGCACCGGTGCGATCTCCTTTCCCCAGGCGGCAGCGCTGGTGATCGGTATGGACGTCGGCACGACCTTCACTGCAGTGCTGGCGACCGTCGGCGGGTCCACCGCCATGCGGCAGACCGGCTATGCCCATCTCGTCTACAATAGCCTGGCCGCCACCATTGCCTTCTTCCTGCTCGGCCCCTTCGCCGTCGCCGTTGCCCCTTGGCTCCTCGCGGGAAGTACAGGCAATGCGCAACTTGCCCTTGTCGCCTTCCACACGACCTTCAACTGCCTCGGCGTTGCGCTGGTGACGCCTTTCGCGCGCCCCTTCGGGCGCCTCATCGCCCGGCTGGTCCCCGAGCGCGGCCCGCCGCTGCTGCGCCGCCTCGACAGCGGGCTTCTGCGCGATCCCTCCGCTGCCGTCGACGCGGCGGTGGCCACAATCCGCGATATCGCCGCGGGACTGACCATTATACTCACCAAGCAGCTTGAACCCGGGACTGCGCGACAGGCCGGCGAAGACCGACTCGCCGCGGTCGATGAGGCCCTGGCCGCGACCCGCGATTTTGTCGAAAAGATCCGCACCGAGCCCAGCAATCAGGCCGCACACCGGCGTCACCTCGCCACCATGCATGCGCTCGACCATCTGATCCGGCTTGCCCAGCGCTGCGACCAGCGGGCCCGCATCGAAATCCTGCAGACCGAGCCGCGCCTGCGGCGCCTGGCATCGCTGTTGCGCGGCGCCACCATGGCCATCGGCCAGGACGACGACCCCGGCGTCTCGGAGGAACGCTTCAACCGGCTGCGCAGACTGCTGCGAGAACAGCGGTCGCGCTACCGCGAGCGCATGGTCGAAGCGGCTGCCGCCCAGCAGATCGGTGCCAGGACCACGCTGCGACGCCTCGACAGCGTGCGCTGGCTGCACCGCGTCGCCTACCATCTCTGGCGTACCCTGCATCACCTGGGCCTCGCTCATCAGGCCGCCCCGCCACAGCCCGCCGCCCCGGAATCGTCCATCGAACTGGAGAACGAGTGAAGCGCGGCAGGCATGGTCGGAAAACGCGCCTAGTCCCCGTCATGCAGCCGGTGGCTGACCGGGGTCAGCCCCTGGCGGGCCTCGTCGTAGAGCGTGAAGAGCCGGCTGTAGACCGCATGGCGTCCGGGGTCCGGGACGTTCTCCTCCGCGATCCGCACGCAGGCCGCCACTGCTTCTTCGGGCGTGGCGAAGATGCCGGCGCCGACAGCAGCCACCAGCGCGGCGCCGAAAGAGGCATCGCCGTTATCCGGCACCTTTACCGTCAGGCCGGTCACGTCGGCGATGATCTGGCGCCAGTTGGCGCTGCGCGCGCCGCCGCCCAGCAGCCGCATGTCTGCGAAGGTCGCGCCCGAGAGCGCCTTGGCCGCCAGCAGCACGTCGTTCAGGGCAAAGGCGATCCCCTCGTAGCAGGCGCGGGCAAAGTGGGCCCGGCCATGCCCAAGGGTCAGGCCGATGAAGTCACCGCGCAGCTTCGGGTCCCAATGGGGCGCGCGCTCGCCCATCAGGTAGGGGTGGAAGATCAGGCCGTCGCTGCCCGGCGCGACCCCGGCGGCCATGCGATCCATCTCCGCAAAGGCGTCCTCTTTCGGCAGCTCGGAAAAGAAGGTGTCGCGAACCCAGCGGTGCGCCGTGGCGCAGGCATTGATGCCGGAGGCCATGTACCAGCGCTCCGGCATGATGTGGGGATAGCAGGAGACCGGCGGGTGGACTTCGGGGTTTGCCGTCGTCAGGAACACGACCCCCGCCGTCGCCAGCTTGATCGCCCCCTGCCCCGGCGCGATGGCCCCGGCGCCGTAAAGCTCCACCGTGGTGTCGTTGGAGCCCACCACAACGGGCGTTCCGGGCTTCAGGCCTGTCGCCGCGGCGGCTTCGGCCTGGACCGTGCCCGCGACCTCCCAGGGTTGGCGCAGCGGCGGCAGGCTTTCCACGGGCCAGCCGATGAGGCCGCAGATCTCTTCAGACCAGCCGCGGCTTCCGACATCGGACATCAGGGCGCCCAGGGCATCGGAGTAGTCGGAGGTCCAGTCCCCGGTCAGCCGGCTGCGCAGCCAGTCCTTTGAGATGTAGAGACGCGCCGTGCGGGCGATGACCTCCGGCTCGTGCTTCTGCAGCCAGGCGAGCTGGCAGAGGGTCCAGGTCGGGTTGGCGCGGTTGAGCCCCTTTTCGATGATCAGGTCGCCCGCACGGGCGTGCAGTTCGGCGGCCTCTTCGGCGCTGCGCTGATCGTTCCAGAGGATGGCCGGCCGCAGCACCTGACCGGCGGCGTCTTCGAGCACGGCGATGTGCGCACCACCGGAAAGGCCGACGGCTGCAATCTGCCCGGCATCGATGGCCGCCTGCTCCAGCACCCGGGGGACGGCGCTGCAGAGCGCCGCCCACCAGTCTGCCGGATCCTGCTCGGACCAGCCGGGCTGCGGGCTGTTGGTGACGATCGGGTCGGCGGCCTCGGCCAATGTGGTGCCGGTCTCGTCGACCAGGGTCGCCTTCAGGCTGCCGGCGCCGAGATCGATGCCCAGCGTGACCCGCTTGGCCGCCGTCATGCGCCGCCCTCAGATACGTCGTCCCCAGATACCCCGTCCTCTGGCGTCACGTAGGCGGCGGAGATACCCCCGTCCACCAGCCAGCCGGCGCCGGTCACATAGCTCGCCGCCTCGGAGCAGAGGAAACAGGCCACCGAGGCCACCTCCGCCGCCTCGCCGAAACGGCCGAGCGGCATGTGCACCCGCCGCCGCTCCAGCTTCTGTGGCGTGTCAAAGAGTTCCGCCGTCAGCGGCGTGCCGATCGGCCCCGGCAGCAGCGCATTGGCGCGAATGCCCTGGCGGCCGTACTGCACGGCGATCTCCCGCGTCATCGCCATCACCCCGCCCTTGGAGGCGGTGTAGGCAAGCTGGGGGACCGCCGAGCCCATGACCGCAACCAGCGAGGCCATGTTGAGTATGGCCCCGCCGCCGGCGCGCCGCAGGGCCGGAATGCCGAAGCGGCAGCCGTGGAAGACGCCGGTCAGGTTGATGGCGATGGTGCGGTCCCAGATGGCGAGGTCGGTGTCCTCCGGTCCGCGGTCCTCCGACAGCATGATCCCGGCGTTGTTGAACAGCGTGTCGACGCGCCCGAGCCCGGCCTCAGCTGCCGCGATCATTTCCGAAACGGACTCGCCCTTGGCAACGTCCACCTCCAGCGCCAGGGACTTGCCTCCGGCCGCCGTGATCGCCTCCGCCGTCGCCTCGGCCGCCGCGAGATTCAGATCGGCGGCTGCCACCGCCGCCCCTTCCCGGGCGAAGAGCAGCGCCGCCTCACGCCCGATCCCGGCGCCGGCGCCGGTGATGACCGCGTGGCGCCCGGCCATCTGCTGACCCGGCATCCGCTGACCCGCCGTCTGCTGATGCGTCATGCTTTCCCCCTGCGGGCTGATCCTCGTAAGGTCCCGGATCAGAAGGTAGCTTGCGTCACTTGGCAACTGCAACATAATGTTGGTAAGTACCAACTCAATGCGGCAGCACAGGGGCTGCCGCCAACAACGCGGAACGGGGACACGAGGAGGCAGGACATGGCGGGGGATTCAATAAAGGACATGATGGCGGCCTTGAAGAAGATGGACGCACGCTACGTCCGCTTCGAACTGCCGGACCTGCACGGCGTCAGCCGCACCAAGGTGATCCCGGTCTCGAAGGTCGAGGGCTACGCCCGCAAGGGTCTGAACTTCTACGGCGGCACCATCGGCCTCGACTCCGCCTCGGCGGTGATCGGTGGCTGCGGCGTCCACGAGGAGGTCAGCTACCGCGACCAGCAGTTGATCCCCGACCCCGCGACCCTGCGCCCCGTGCCCTGGCTGGAGGGAACCGCCAAGGTGATCTGCGATGCGCGCTGGGGACCGGGCGAACCCATCGCCGCCACCCCGCGCACGGTGCTGGCCAGCCTGCTGAACCAGGCCCACAAGATGGGCTACGACGTGATGTTCGGCCTGGAGTTCGAATTCTATCTGCTGGATGCGGAGACCAGGCAGCCTCTGTTCGGCGGTGTGCACATCTTCAACGCGACGCGGAATCAGTACGTGCCCTTTCTGGACAGCCTGCTCGACACGCTGCAGGCCGCCGGCATCGATGTGATCACCCACAACTGCGAGTACTCGCCCTCGCAGTACGAGACCAACTTCGGCCCCGGCATCGGCCTGGACGGCGCGGACACCGGCTTCACATTCAAGAACGCGATCAAGGAGCTGGCGCACCGCAACGGCTATCTCGCCACCTTCATGTCGAAGCCGGCGAGCGACATGGCCGGCTGCGGCTGCCATGTGCATGTCAGCCTGGTGAACCGCAAGAACGGCAAGAACGCCTTTTATACGAAAGGCGCGAAGGAAGGGCTCAATCCCCTGATCCGACAGTTCGCCGCCGGCATCCTGACCCATGCCAAGGCCCTGCAGCCGCTGATCGGGCCGACGCCCAACTGCTACCACCGCCTCAAGCCGCATACCTTCGCCCCCTCCAACATCTCCTGGGGCGTGGAGGACCGCACGGCCATGGTGCGCATCAAGCACGCGGGCGGCGAGGACTGCCATGTCGAGATGCGCGCCGCCTCCGGCCTCTCCAACCCTTACCTCGCCGCGGCGGGCGTGCTGGCCGCCGGGCTGCTGGGCATCAAGGCCAAGGGCGACCTGCCCACGCCCTCCAAAGGCCCTTCGGAGGACGACCCCAAGCACGAGAAGCTGGCCGGCAGCCTGGAAGAGGCCCTTGCGGCGCTCAAAAAGGACAAGGCCATGCAGGACATGCTGGGCAAGGACTTCATGAAGCTCTTCGTCACCGTGAAAGAGGCCGAACTCGCCCGTTTCCGCAGCCATGTCACCGACTGGGAGCGCAACGAGTATCTGGAGCTTTACTAGGCAACGACCTTTTGCCTGGGACGCGACAGCAGCGCGGCGGGCTAGGAAAAGCGCTCCCAGGCGGCCTGGCGGGAGACGCCGAGAGCAGCGCCGATGGCCGCCCAGCTCACGGCGCGGCGGCGCAGTTCGTCGATCTGTATTTGCAGCACGGCGCGGGTGGCCTCCACCGTCGCCTCGGCGGTCTTGAGGGCGGCCAGCAGGTCCTCGTCGCTCATGCGCTCCCAACCCTCGAAGCCGTCCGGCGTCGCCTCCAGGATACGGTTGCAGACGCCGACACAGTCATCGCAGATGTGGACGTCGGGGCCGCCGATCAGCCGCCGCACCTCCCGCTCCGGCTTGCCGCAGAACGAGCAGGCCAGGCTCTTCTTCCGCTTGAGCATCGCTGCCCGCCTTTTATGATTGTCAGGACATTCTTGACATACCTGAAGCCAGCGTCAAGAAATTCTTGACGCTGGCCCGCTTGTCGTCACGGCCATTCTCTGCGGGTACGCTACCGCATGCGCTTGATGAAGTTACGGGCGCAGAGGATTTCTTAACCACTGCCGCTGTAATCCACCACAGGTAGATATTCGGATTGCAACGGGGCCTGAGATGTCAACCCAAAGCGGCTGCCCGCTCCATGTTCTGATCATCGACGACCAGAAGACCATGCGGTCGATCATCAAGGGTATGCTGCGAACCATCGGCATCACCTCCATTACCGCCAAGACCAGTGGCGAAGATGCGCTGGAGTACCTGATCGACAGAAACAGCCGCTTTCCCGATGTCATCATCAGCGACCTTCATATGGAGAACATGGACGGGATCGAGTTCTGTAACACCGTGCGCCGTAACAAGGAACTCAAGAACAAGGGCGTGCCGATCCTGATCCTGACCGGCGATACGGAGCCCTTGCTGCACGAGGTCTCGAAGCAGGTCGGCGCCCTGACCGTTCTCACCAAGCCGATCACGGCAGAGGCCCTGAAGGTCCAGATCGAGGAAGCCGTGGGCTACTCCTTCGCCTGAACCCGGCAAAGGGGCGCTTCCGAATTCCGTATTGGTGAACGCCAAACTTCTGGTTGTATCACACGACAGCGACACCTCTCGATTTAAGACAAACGAAACGTCTTCCGCCCAGACTGGCAGCAGTTCGAGATCGACATCGAACAGCGACAGCAATCGCCATGAAGATCGACCAGAAGACGGCCAGTCCGGCGCTGCGCACCCGCGCCCGCGAGGACCTCTCCAGCCTGCTGCGCAGCCGCGTGGATGCACCGCCCCCCTGTGCGGCCAATTGTCCGGAAGCTTTCGGACCCCGCTGCTCGCGGAGCTGCCCGGAGGTTCCGCGCAAGCTGTCCTCCGACCCCGAAGGTCATCCGCTGGACCCGCTCATCGCACCGCTGGTCTACGAGCTTCAGCGCCTGAAGGTGTTTCAGCCCTGCTGGTCCTGTGAAGGCCACAACGGCCCGGACGGTGCGCTCTGGAAGGTTCCCCGCGTCTGGTTCTACAGCGACAGCATGACCCATGTCCGCGCGCTGGCAGGCGCCATTCGTCAAATGGAACTGGACCGGCGCCTCCATGCATACTGGCAGGTGGTGCTTGTCTCGCTGGATCAGAAAGACCCGGACTGCTGTTTCTCCCTGGAGCCGTCAGGCCTGGCGCCGACCGTCCGCCTGGAAGACCTGCAGGCCGACGTAACGGTTATCGCCGCCAGTCTTCACGATCTCGTCGTACAGATCGCCGACGATCTGGCGCGGAGGATCGGATAGATGTGTCTCGGACTGGACCCGGCGCTGCTGCCGCGCCTGCTTGAAGACCCGGTCGAGCCTTCGGCCGACCGGCTGCGCGGGGTCGGCTTCCAGGCCAGCGTGCTGATTCCGGACTATCGCCGAAGCCTGCTCAGCCACTACGGCCGGAACAGCGACAGCGGCCTGCCGCCCCTGCCCTTTCACCACTTCGGTCTGCTCCTGGATTTCGAAAGCCCTGTCGAACTGGCGCTCCACGACCATGCGCGCACCCTGGATGCGGAGCTGCGTTCCCTGGTACGGGCTTTCGGGCCGGTGCTGCTGCGCAACGTCGTTCTGCAGGGGGAAGACAGACGCGCCGAACAGCGCAATGTGTTCTCCAGTCTTCAGTTCCACATCGACCGCGGCCCCACGCAGCCCGACCATTACACGCTGTTCTGGCGCGACCCTCAGGATGCGCAGCAGCGGAGCCCGCGCAGCTCCTCCACCCTGGTCATGGCCAACACGGCGGCCTTTCTGCAGGCCGAACGAGAAGGTCAGGGCGGTGACTTCAGGTCATCCTACCAGCTGCTCGAAAACGAACCCGTCGACAGCCTGAAAAACAAAACCCTGATCGAGATCCCCTGGCGCGCGCCGGAGGGAACCGGCGAGGTGGCGGTCCTGGACAACACCACGGTCCTCCATGCCAGCTACTACGTCCACCCGGAGCTGCGCGGCTACCCGATTTCGGTGCGCTACCTCGCCTGAGGGCAGCCACACTTCCCGGCTTCAGTCCGCAAGGGTCGGGTCCAGCCGATCGCGCAGCCAGTCGCCGATGAGGCTGACCGAGAGCGTGGCGATAAAGGTGACGGCCCCGGGGAGAACCGCCATCCACCAGGCTGTCAGGAGGTAGTTCCGGCCGTCGCCCAGCATCTGGCCAAGGCTGGTGAGCGGCGGCTGCACGCCGAGGCCCAGAAAGCTCAACGAAGTCTCCAACAGAATGGTCTGCGGGAAGTTCAGCGTGAACTGGACGATCAGGACCGCAGCGATGTTGGGCAGCACATGGCGCAGGTAGAGCCGCCATTCGGAGGCGCCGAAGGCATAGATCGCCTGGGCGTAGCCCCGCTCCCGCACCGACAGGGCCGCACCGCGGGCCAGCCGCGCATAGACCTCCCAGCCGTTGATGCCGATCACCAGCACGAAAAGCGTCAGGTTGTTGCCGAAGAACGCCAGCACCGCCAGGGCCAGGATCATGAACGGCAGGGAGGCCTGCACGTCGACCATCATCATGATGGCCTCCCCCGTCCAGCCGCGCAGACTCGCCGCCAGAAGGCCCAGGAAGGTCCCCAGAATGGCCCCGATGATGGTGCCCAGGAAGGCGATGGAAAGACTGAAGCGGATGGCGTAGAGCAACCGGCTGAGCAGGTCGCGCCCAAGCTGATCGGTCCCGAGCACATGGTCCCAGCTGCCGCCCAGGAAAACAGGGGCCGCCAGCCGGTTCAGCAAGGCCTGGTCGCGATACCCATAGGGCGCCAGCAGGTCGGCAAACACGGCAATCAGAACCAGCAGACCGATTGCGGCAATGGACACGAGGACCAGAACCGGCGGGCGTTTCCAACGCCGTTGTGCGATCACGGCTGGGGCTGCATTGGCCTGGGTCATCGTCCTGCGCGCCGCCTTGCATCGCTGGCCTCGGCGACCCGCGGATCGAGAAAGCCGTAGAGGAAATCGACGAGCAGGTTGGCCAGCACCATGGTGAAGGCCGTCAGCACCAGAATGGCCTGAACCACAGCCAGGTCGCGCGACGTAACCGCCCCCACGAGCATCCGGCCCATCCCGGGCCAGGCGAAGACGGTTTCGACGATGATCGAGCCGGCAACGATGTCGCCCAGGCGAAATCCGAGGATCGTCACCACGGGAATTGCGGCATTGGGCAGAATATGGCGTGCGAGACGCTGCAGCTCCGGCACCCCCTTGGCCTTGGCCGCCCGGACATAGGGCTGGTTCAGAACCTCCAGGACCGAGGAGCGCATGAAGCGGGCGATGGTCGCCGCCAGGTGGGTGCCCAGCGTCACCGTGGGCAGGACAAGGTGCGCCCAGGTGCCGCTGCCGGAACTGGGCAGCACACGATAGACCATGGCGAAGACAAGAATGAGCACGATGCCGAAGAAGAAGTTCGGGATCGAATAGCCGAAGACGGCGACGCTCATGATGGCGCGATCGAGCCAGCTGTTGCGGTGCAGGGCCGCCAGGGTGCCGAGGATGCCGCCCACCACGAGGGCGAAGACCAGCGCCGCAAAGCCCAGCTGCAGGGTGGCGGGAATGGCTTCCAGGACCAGGTCGAGAGCCGGTGTCTCGTCCGAGAGGGAAATGCCGAAGTCGCCCCGCGCCAGAGAGCCCAGGTAGTTGAGGTACTGCTCCCAGACCGGCTTGTCGAAGCCGTACTTTTGCTCGTAGTAGCGCTGAACCTCCAGGGGCGCGTCGTCGCCGGCCAGAATCTCTACCGGGTCGCCTGTGAGCGAAAGGATCACAAAGGCGAAGCTGGCGACGATCCAGATGGTGATGAAGGCCCGGACGAGCTTGATCAGGACGACGTTGAGGGTCATGAAGCGCGCAGGGCCGCCCCGCCCTCTATGCGCTGGACGTCAGCCTCCTGGACGTAGACATGCTGCCCCAGACGGCGCCGGCGCAGGACATCCCGGCCAAAGGCGTGGACCGTTTCGAAGACTTCGTCCTCCGGCTCGGTAAGCGCGGCGGTGTCGTGACCGGCCAGGCCCTCGCTCAGGACCCTGCCGGACATGAGCGGCGGCGGCGCAATGCCCAGCAGCGACAGCACCGTGGGCGCGATGTCGACCACCCCGCAGGGCAGAGCGCTGACGACGCCGTTCCTGAAGGCGCTGCCGCCGGCGCCCAGCACGCTGCGCATCTCGTAGCTGCTGAGGCCGCCATGGGTGCTGCCGCCTTCTTTGAGCTCGGAGCCCACAAAGCGCCCGCTGCCGGGAACGCCGCGCGGCCCGGCCTCGTCGCCGACGGCGAGGGTGTAGAACAGGTCGGGGGAGCGGGCGTGATCGTTGAGCAGCAGGGAACTGTTCAGGGTGCCGGCGACAAGGCCGTTTGGAACTTGCGAGCCATCCGGGCCCTGCGTGAAGATCGCACCGCACCAGGGCTGCTCGCGCAGGAACTGCACGAGGTCCAGGAGCTGAGTATTGTCGGCCGCCTGCAGCGCGCGCACGGCGCCGACCTGCAGCGGCGCCCCCAGCAAGCCCCGTTGCGGGCCGCTGGCCGGATCGAGGTCAAAACCGGCCTCTCGCAGCTCCCGGCCCGCTTCGACGCGGCCGACCGCATTGATGTGTCCGTGGTCCGAAGCGACCAGGATCTGGATGTCGCGCCTGCGGGCTGGGTCCCGGGCCCAGTCGACAAGCCGCGCGAACTGCTGATCCACCGCGCGCATAGCCGCCAGGGCCTCTTCCGATCCCAGGCCGCGGTAGTGAAAGGTGTAGTCCGGGTCGCCGTACCACACGATCGCCACATCGGGATCGACCTCGGGCATGACATGGTCCAGGACGATGTCGGTCAGACAGCGCGAGATGGCGACGGCCGGCATCTGCAAGTCCGGCAGCCCGCCGAGACCGTCCATCACCCGGTCCGCAAAGGCCTTGGGGTAGGAAGAGCCCCAGTCCCTCAGGCAGAGGCTCACCTGGCCGTTCTCGGCGACGCGCGGGTTGAGGACGCGTGTCGTGCCGCCCGAGGCGGAGGTCACGACGGCGAGGCTCCTGCCGCCGGCGACCAGACTCTCGGCAAGCCCGTCGACGGTGACGAAGCGCCCCTCGTAGGCCTGCATCGCCGCCTCGATGTGGCTGACCTTCCCCGTGTGGAAGAGCCCATCGGCGAAGACCTTAGGATCGTAGAACTGGTTGGCGATCACGCCGGTCGTTCCCGGCACGCATCCGGAGCCGATGGCGGCGGCGTTGACCCGGGTCATGGAAGGAAAGACCGCGCGCGACTCCCTGTAGTCGACGTTCTCGCGCAGAAACGCGTGAAGGTTCGGCGTGTAGGCCGCGGTAACAAAGTCCCGTCTCAGGCCGTCCAGGACGACGAGTATGACTTGGGGGTCAGATGGCACCGGCTTGATCCTCTTCTGCTACTCTGTCTGCTTGTTCTTCGTTTGCTTGGTTCCTGGTCGCGTTTCGGGGCGCCACGAAGTGGCAGGCCGTGTGATGAAGCGGCTGGGTTTGCGCGAGGGCCGGCGCAACCGAGCGGCAGATCTCCTGCGCATAGGGGCAGCGCGGATGGAAGGCGCAGCCCGGCGGCGCATTCACCGGGCTGGGCGGTTCGCCCTGGAGCAGCGGCGCGCGCATCGCATCCGGGGCGTCGGGGCGTGGGATCGCCGTCAGCAGCGCCTGGGTGTAGGGGTGCCGCGGCCTGAGGAAGATCTCCTCCTTGGGCCCCTCCTCGACGATGCGCCCAAGATACATGATGGCCACGCGCTGGCAGAGTTCCCAGACCGCACCCAGATCGTGCGAGATGAAGAGATAGGAAAGGCCCAGGTCCCGCCGCAAGCGGTCGAGCAGGCGCAGGATCTGGCGCTGGATGGGGGCGTCGAGGGAGGCCACCGGCTCATCGCACACGATGACCTTCGGCTCCAGCGCAAGGGCGCGGGCGATGACGACGCGCTGCGCCTGGCCGCCGGAAAGCTCGTGCGGATAGCGCAGAGCCAGATCTTCCGGCAGTTCGACATCCCGCAGCAACTGCATCACCCGCTCCGCCCTGGTCTCGCGGGTTCCGAGCCGGTGGATCTCGAGCGGCTCGGCCACGGCCTCGGCGACCTTGAGACGCGGATCCAAGACGTCCAGAGGGTTCTGATAGATGGTCTGCACCCGCCGGGCATGGGTCCTGCGGTCGGCGGTCGGCGGCGCGCCGTCGACCAGAACGGTGCCGCCGTCCGGCTGTTCCAGCCCCTGTACCAGCCGCCCGAGCGTGGACTTGCCGCAGCCGCTTTCTCCGACCAGGCCCAGCGCCTCGCCCGGATCGATGGCGAGAGACACGCCGGCGACGGCCTGCACCCTTGGTCTCTCCCGGCCGAGGAAGCCTTTCGCCGGCCCGGCGAAGCTGCGCCGCGCGTCGGTCAGTGTGACGAGCCGCCGCGTCATGGCGAGCCCTGACCGGGCGGCCGGGGGTCTGCGTTCCCGAGATCAGGCGGCGTGAGCGCTTCCGGGGTCGGCAGGCGCATCGCGTCGGCAACGATCTCCTGCGTTACCGGGTGCCGGGGGTCGCGCAGGACGCTGGTCATGGCCCCCTCTTCCACGATCCGTCCCTGCGACATGACCGCCACGGAGTGGGCCAGTTCGGCAACGACGCTCATATCGTGCGACACCAGCAGGATCGCCGTGCCGAAGCGTTCCTGAAGGTCCCGCAGAAGCGCCAGGATCTGCGCCTGGGTGGTGAGATCCAGGGCCGTGGTGGGCTCGTCGGCGATCAGCAGGTCGGGCCGGGCCGCCGTCGCCATGGCGATCATCACCCGCTGGCACATCCCGCCGGAGAGCTGATGGGGATAGGCCCTGGACCGCAGATCCGGATCCGGAATGCCGACAAGGCGCAGCAGCGCCTTTATCTCACCTGTAAGAGCAACTCCTGAAAGCCCACGGTGCAGCTGCAGGGTTTCGCCCAATTGGGCGCCAATGGTCATGACGGGATTGAGGGAGCGCACCGGGTCCTGAAAGATCATCGCGATCCGCCGGCCGCGGCAGGCCGCCATCGCGCCTTCGTCGAGCGCGAAGAGGTCCTGACCATCGAAGACCGCGGTGCCGGAAAGGCGCTGGGCCGTTGGCGGCAGCAGATCGAGAATGGCGTGGCAGGTGACGGACTTGCCGCTGCCGCTGGAGCCCACGAGGCCCAGTGTGCGCCCTTTCTCGATGGCGAAGGAAACCCCGTCCACAGCCCTGCCGGCGCCGAGAGCGCCGTCAAAACTGACCGCGAGATCGTTCACCGATAACAACATCGAGACGCCACCGGAAGTCCTGACGAAACTGCGGCGGCGGTGATGCGGCGTTTTGGCACCGCATCACCGTCTCCGCCAGCCCAGCCTATTGGCCGAGGCTCAGCTTGAAGTTATCCGGGCCGAAGTCCATGAAGTAGAGGCTGTAGGGCGTCCACTCCACGTCATTGGCCATGATGAAGGTAACCAGGGGGTTGTAGAGCATGGTCATGGGCATCTCGTCCTCGAAGATGTCGAGCATGCGCTGAAACTTCGCCCTGCGCTCGCCCTGATCCTCGATGCTGACGAGGGACGAGGCAATGTCGTTGAACTCGGAGGGCGGCGTGAAGAAACCGTATTTCTTCTGGATGCCTGCGTTCGGCCCCCAGTTGACATTGATCGCCCCGGTCGGGTCCGGCAGGCGGTAGGTGTTGGACCAGGCATAGACCTGCGCCCCTTCGGACCGCACCTGCTTGAAGCTCTCGACGAAGTTGAGCTCCGCGTTGATGCCGACCTGACGCCACATCTCCTGAATGATCTGGGCTGCATCGCGGCCGTTCAGATAGTAACCGTCGATGAGGCGGAAGGAGATGGTGGAGCCGTCGTAGCCGCTGGCTTTGACCAGTTCGCGCGCCTTCTCCGGATCGTAGGTGTAGCCGGCACGCTCTGCGCTGTACATCGCGCCGAAGGAGGCGAGTTGATGGCCGTTAGGCGTGTAGTTCTCGTCGTTCCACAGCGCCTTGCGCAGGGCGTCGCGGTCGATCGCGTAGCTCATCGCCTGGCGCAGGTTCTTGTCCGCGAGAACGGGGTCCGCCTGGTTGAAGACCAGCACGTGGGTGTTATCCAGCGAGACGCTCGTTGACTTCACGTTGTCGTAGCCGGCGACGACCTGCATCTGATCGGGCGGAATGTCGACGGCCATCTTGTACTCGCCGCTGACGACACCGGCGATGCGCGCCGAGACCTCGGGGACCTCCTTGAACTCGATGGCGCTGACGGCCGGCTTGCCGCCCCAGTAGCCCTCGTGCGCCTCGAGCCGGATGAAGTCGTTCTTGCGGTAGCCGGTGGCCTTGAAAGGGCCGGTGCCGACCGGCGCCCACTTCATCTCGTCAAAGGCGGCTTCCATCCACTCAGCGAAGGGCACGCCGTCCTTCTGAAAAGCCATCCAGGGCTCGTCGCAGACAATGAAGGAGGTGTAGCTGGTCAGACGCTCCTCGAGGATGAGGTCGGGTGCCTTGGTGACGAAGCGCACCGTCCTGTCATCGACCTTCTCGACACTTTCCAGGTGACTGAAGTAGTTGCGGCCGCGCGGATAGAACGACTGCGCGCCCCATAGGCGTTCTTCGCTGAAGGTGAAGACCACGTCATCGGCGTTGAAGGGCGAGCCGTCGTGGCAGACGACCGCCTCGCGCAGCGTCACCTCCAGGGTGCGCGCGTCCGGGCGCGACCAGCTTGTGGCAAGTCCGGGTTCAAGCTTCACCCCGACCTCCGGGGCGTTGCGGAAGTCGCGCTTGATGAGCGTATCGTAGATCGAGAAGTAGACCCGCACGTCCACATTGCCGGTCTGCCGGCCGGGGTCGAGGTTGCGCGCAAGCTTGTTCACGGCCACGGCGATTTCCGGGGCCGTGGACTGGGCCTGAGCGGAGGCCACCGCGGTGGTGCACGCCAAGGCCGACACAAGACCAAAGGTGAGACTCTTCGAGATGGGGGACATGTCTGAAGCTCCTGTTCCTCTCTCCGGGTGAAGCGACACCGCCGGCGTTATCGTGCGAACCGTTTCTTCAGTTCGTCGTAGCGCGCCAAGGCGGCAAGCGAGCGGCCGTCATCGGTGGCCGCCAGTTCCAGAATGATCGCGTTGGTGATGGTCATGGGCACAACCAGCGACTGGGACTCGCCGGCGGCGCCGCGCGGTGCGGAAATGTGAAGATCGGGTTTGGGATCGAGGCGCCCGCCGCCCACGTCGGTGATGGCCAGGACGCGGGTGCCGATGCCCCGCGCGGTGGTCAGCAGTTCCTGCAGCCGCGCCGTGGGTTCGCGAAAGGCGAAGAGAAGCAGCAGGTCCTCGGGGCCCAGGTTGATCAGAAGCTCGGCAGGCCCGGTGATGTGCGACCCGATGTCGATAACCGGATAGCCGGAGCGCCGGAGCCGGCGGCTGACCAAGGACGACAGCGATGCGGCATGTCCGCGCCCGTAGACATAGAGCTGCCGCGCCTTTGCAATTTCCCTTGCCGCAGCAGTGATCTCGCCATCGGCAACGGCCTCGCGCAGCCCGGCCAGCGCCGCCATCTCGCTTTCGATGACGGCGGAAAGGCTGGAGCTCTCTTCGCTACGGGCCAGGCGGGCCATGACCCGCGCGGCCGGGCTGCGGAAGTCGTCCTCGCCGGCTGTCAGGTTCTCGCGCAGAAAGGCGCGGAACTCGGGATAACCGGGAAACCCCAGCCGCTTCGCCAGGCGAACCGCCGCGGCCGGATGCACGTTGGCCCGGTCCGAAATGTCCTTGCCGGTGTCCATGGCCGCACGCAGCGGGTCCTGCAGCAGGACATCCAGCAGGCGGCTGTCGGCGGTCGTCAGCCGGCTGGCATGGGCGGCGATGAGCTTTTGAAGTTCTGCGGACACCCGATCCCCCTCCTGCGATCCCGGTTAGACCAGCACTATTTCTGCAATTTAAATTGCAGACCACAGTTTTGTGAAATTTTGATGACAGTTGCGGTCGAACGCACCCCTGGCGTTGCACCAGAGGTTTCGGCTCTACCCTGCGTGGCCGGTCGGGCCAAGCAGGCTACAGAGTCTCAGATGTTGGAAGGGTGGCGGGTGTCAGGCCGCGCCGAACACTCAGGCCACGACCGTGATGATGCCGGCGTTCCTGGCCGCCTCGGCCAGCTTTTCCGGCAGCGGCCGGTCCACGACCAGATCGGTCAGGTCGGTCAGCGGCATGACGATCTCCAGCAGGCGGACGTTGAACTTGGCGTTGTCCATCATGAAGATGCGCCGCTCGGCCCGCTTGAACATCGCCCGCTTCACCCAGCAGGCGTTGGAATCCACATCCGTCACGCCGTTCTCGGTGATCCCCCCGGCGGAGGTGAAGGCGACGTTGGCATGGAAGCGGCCAAGAAAGTCGCAGGTGTCCTGACCGTAGACCCCCTTCTCATGGGCCGAGTAGGCGCCGGGACAGAGGATCACGCGCGCGTTGGGCGAGACGCCCAGTTCCTCGGCGATCTCCAGGCCGTTGGTGATGACGGTCACCTCGATGCCCTCCGCCGCGATGCGCTGGGCCAGGTGATGGGTGGTCGCCCCGGAATCGATCATGACGACGTCGCCCGGTGCGATCGCCTGGATCGCAACCGCGGCGATACGCTGGCGTTCTGCGACCATGGCCGTGTTGCGCTCGCGCACGCTGGGCTCCCGCCCCATCGGTGCCGCCGCGCCGCCATAGGTACGCTCCACCAGCCCGCGCGAGGACAGCGAGTCGATGTCGCGGCGGACGGTTTCCGTGGAAACCCCGAAAGCCTCGGCCAGATGCGAGATGCGCACCGTGGGATTGGACTGCAGTTCGCCGATGATGCGCCGATGGCGCTCGTCCCTGTCCAGGCGGTCACTGTTCCGCGCACCCGGTTTTGCATTCTGCCGCGATGCCAGCTTGGTCGGCGCCGTCTTTTGGGGCGCGGTCTTTTGGGGCGCCGTTTTGGCTGGGGCGGTCTTGGCGGACCCGCTCATACAGCCGCTTCCAGGATGTCGCCGAGCTGCGAGGCCAGGGCGCCCTTGCGCGGCGAGAAAGAACCGTCAAAGGCCGCGGAGCCGATGGTGAAGGCATTGGCGCCCGCCTCCGCCAGCCGGCGGACACGGTCGGGCGAGTCGACGCTGCCGGCCACCACCAGCTTGCCCTGCGTGCCGCGGCGCGCCGCCTGTACCAACTCCAGCGGGTCGGCCTCGGTGGCCCGATAGGCCAGCAGGTCGACGCCGGCACAGCCGAGCGATTCAAAGCGGCGGCAATCCGCCTCCACGTCCGTCGCCGTCCCGCCGAGTTCGGTCGGATGGCCCACCGGACGGCCGGGAAACGGCAGATAGCCGATGCCGCTGCCGTCGAGGATCTTCAATATCCCTGCGGCGTCGGTGCCGCCCATGACCCAGTCGACACCGATCTGACGTGCCGCGCGGGCAGAGTCCAGGCAGGCCTCCGGGGTCGTCGATACAACCTCCAGGTAGCTGGTGGCCCCGGCGGCCTTGATGCGCCGGTTCAGTTCCACCAGCGTCTCGAAGTTCACGCCAACGTCTTTGAAGCCCATGTGTTTCACGCCGGCCCCCGCAACGATATCGAAGACGTCGAGGCAGTCCTCCACCGTCTGATCGGCGCGGGTGAACATGAAGATAAAGTCAATCGCCGGTCGCGTGCTGGCTTGCGTCATTCAGGGCCTTCCCTCTTCGCAGTCCTTGAGCCGCTGGAAGCTGCAGGGGCGCTGTTCGGGCTTTGCGCCTTTCCGCCAAACGCCGTGCATCGGTTATGCCCCAAGTTCGTGGCGAGTACAACAAATCATGTTGGAATTACCAAATTCTGCGTGGTACTTTCATCACTGAAGGTTTCTTGGGACGCTGCCGAAAGATGCTTCCGGCAGCACAGTCCCGTTGGACCAGGTCCGTTTCGGACGGGCTCTCCAGGGGGACAGTACGGGCACAAACAAGAAAAGCGGGGAGCGTGATCATGCAGTTCGACCGTCGCAGTCTGTTGAGGTATTCCGCCGCTGCCGGGGCCCTCGGCCTCGCTGGCCCTCTCGCAGGTCCCGCCTTGGCGGCGCGCGAGAAGGAACTGAACATCCTTTGCTGGGAAGGCTATAACTCCGACGAAGTGCTGGACCCCTTCCGCCGCAGCACCTCGGCCGATGTCTCCGCCGAAAGCGGCACCTCTGACCCGGACATGATCAACAAGCTGCGCGCCGGCGAAGTGAACGTCTGGGACGTGATCAACGTGAACCAGCCCTGGGCCCGCGACGAGATGTGGCCGGAGGGGCTGATCAAGCCGCTGCCGAAGGACCGCTTCGAGCCGTTCTTCGCCGACATGATGGCGCCCTTCAACGAGAACTATAAGTGGTGCTATTCCGAGGACGGCGCCAACCTGCTGGGCATCATCCAGCGCTTCGGGCCCTTCAACTTCGTCGTAAACACCGACAAGGTCAGCCGCGCAACGGCCGAGGACGAAGGCTTCAACCTGTTCAACGAAGCTTCCAACGCCGGGCGTTTCGGCATCCTCACTTACGACAACTGGAACATCTTCCACATGTGCATCGGCGCGGGGCTCGATCCCTTCGTGCCCCACAGCGAGGCGGAGATCGCCGCCTTCGAGAAGACGGCGCGCGCGTGGTTCAAGGGTGCCAAGCTGCTCACCGACGATCTGGTGGCCATGAACCTGGCGCTGATCAACGGCGAGATCGATTTCTACCTGACCGGCGGCACCTACACCGCCAGCCCGGCGCGTCTCGACGGTTCCACCAACATCCGCGGCATCACCCCCAAGAAGGGCCCGCTGGCCGGCGGCAAGGGCGGCATCACCTGGGTGGAGGTGACCTCCGTGGTGAACAATCCGCAGGTCTCACCGCTCGCCTATGACTTCCTGGAATACGTGCAGGACCCGGAGGTCTGCCACGCGGTGGCTTTTGCCGAGGGCACCTACAATCCGGTGACCCAGATGGGCAACAAGAAGGTCTTCGACCTGTTCTCCAGCGAGGAACTGGACGCCATCCAGTGGGACAGCCTGGAAGAGGAACTCTCCAGCACCGTCGACTATCAGATCAATCCGGACTACGAGGTGATGGACAAGATCTATAATGCCGCCAAGCGCGAGGCCTAGTGGCGGAAAAGCCGCTCTAGGTCGGTTCTCCTCCGGTGGCCCAAAGGCCGCCGGAGGCTGGACCTTTCGGTCCGCAGCCGCCAGTGTGACCGAGCCGCCTTTCCAAAGGCCGAAGAAAGGGCGAGAGTTTGGCTGACCCCATCCTCAGACTGTCGCAGCTATCGAAGCGCTTCGGCCAGTTCGCAGCGGTCAAGGACATCGATCTCGCCATCGACGAAGGCGAGTTCTTCACCATCGTCGGACCCTCCGGTTCCGGCAAGACAACGCTCATCCGCATGCTGGCCGGTCTGGAAGATCCCAGCAGCGGGGAGATTCTGCTGCGCGGCGCACGCATCAACGAAACACCGGCCAACCGTCGGCCGACCTGCATGGTCTTCCAGTCGCTCGCTCTCTTCCCGCACCGTTCCGTCGGCCAGAACATAGAATTCCCGCTTAAGATGCGCGGCGTGCCGCCGATGCAGCGCCGTGAGCGCGCCGATGAACTGCTGCGCCTGCTGCGCCTGCCGGAAGACTACTACGGCAAGCAGGTCAGCCAGTGTTCGGGCGGCGAGCGCCAGCGCATCGCCCTGGCCCGTGCCCTGGCCTTCGATCCGGAGATCCTGTTCTTCGACGAACCGCTCTCGGCCATCGACTTCCGCCTGCGCAAGACCCTGGAAAAGGAACTGAAGGACCTCCACCGCGAGACCGGAAAGACCTTCGTCTACATCACCCATAGCCTGGAAGAGGCCATGGTGATGTCGGACCGCATCGGCATCATGCGGGCCGGCGAGCTGGTGCAGGTGGGCGCGCCGGACGAGATCTATTCCCGCCCCGCCAACCGCTTCGTCTCGGAGTTCATGGGCGAGGTCAATGTCCTGGAGGTGAAGCCCAACGGCGCCGGACTGCACTGCCCCGCCCTGGGTGTAACCCTGCAGGGCCCGGGCAGCCCGGGCGGCCAGGGCGACTTCGCCGGCGGCTACCTCGTGATCCGGCCCGAGTACCTGCGCTTTCTCGGCCCCGGTGAGACAGCCGAGAACCAGGTGGAGGGCGTGCTCTACAACGAATATGCGCTGGGCAGCCGCATCCAGTACCAGGTGCGGGTCGGCGAAGCCGTCTTCCTGGTGGAGAAACTGCGCGAGCAGCGCTACGAAGGCCGGCTCGACGACCGGGTGGTGATCGGCTGGGAGGCACGCGACAGCGTGCTGGCGCCGGAATGACCGCCGCGACCGAAAGCACCCTCACGGATACCACGAGACCCGCGCCGCGCCCGCGGCGGCGCCTGCGCAACCCCGGGCTGTTGGCGGCGCTGCCGGTGCTGATCTTCCTGGCGCTGGCCTTCGCCGCGCCGCTGCTGGCCGTGCTCGGCTACTCCTTCATGCCGGAAGGCAGCTTCGATTTCACCTTTCCGCCCACCATCGAGAACTATCACACGGTGTTCTCGGGCAGCTACTACATCTCCTTCGCCAAGTCCCTGGGGCTGGCACTGGTCACGGTCGCCCTGTTGATGGTGATCTGCTGGCCCATCGCCTACGGCATGGCCAAGATCTTCGGCCGCTGGGCCAACCTGATGACCCTGGCCATCGTGATCCCGCTCTTCGTTTCCGAGAACATCCGTCTCTTCGGCTGGGTGCTGTTTCTCATCAAGGGCGGCGTTCTGCTGGGCAGCCTGCAGACCTGGCTCGGCATCGACGCAGAGAGCATTCTTTACGACGTGCCGGCCATCGTGCTGGGTCTGGTCTACGTCTACCTGCCCTTCACCCTCTTTCCCATGGTGCTGGGCATCTCCATGGTCTCCCGCGAGGTGACCGAGGCGGCTTTCGACATGGGGGCCTCGCGCTGGCAGGTGTTCCGCGAGGTGGAGCTGCCGCTGGCCATGCCGGGCATTCTCATCGGCGGTCTCCTGACCTTCATCCTCTCGCTCGGTTCGCTGGCGGAGTCCAAGATCCTCGGCGGCCAGGCCGTCATCATGATCGCCGATGAGATCGAGACCGCCTTCACCTTCGGACAGAACTGGCCGCTGGGCTCGGCGCTCTCGGTGCTGCTCATTCTCTTCTCCGGCACCCTGGTCATCACCCTGCTGAACTGGGTCGACCTCGACCGCATCCTGGGGCGCGGCCGCGATGACTGAGGCCCGCAAAAAACGCATCACCCATGGCCTGATGGCCGCCTGGTCGGGATCGATCATCGTCTTCCTCTACCTGCCGATCTTCTGCGTGGTGCTCGCCTCCTTCTCGCGGCAGCGCTACTTCCGCTTCCCGGTTCCGGCCTTCGACACCAAGTGGTACGACCGCGCCTTCTCGTCGCTCACGGTGCGCGATCTGGTCTCCACCTCCCTCAGCATCGCGCTGCTGGTCGCCCTCGTCTCGGTGGTCCTGGCCTTCTTCGGGGCGCTGGCCTTCGCGCGCTTCGACTGGCGCGGCCGGCGGCTCTACCAGCGGCTCGTGCTGCTGCCGATTTTCTTTCCCCAGGCCGTGCTCGGCCTGGCCCTGCTCATCTGGTTCTCGTCGGTGGGGATCATTCCCGACTGGCGGACGGCGGTGATCGCGCACCTCGTTTGGATCGTGCCGATCGTGACTCTTGTCATCTCCATCCAGGCTTATTCGTTTGACCCCGCCTTGGAAGAGGCCGCCTTCGATCTCGGCGCCACGCGCTGGCAGACCCTGAAAGAGGTCACGCTGCCGGTGCTCTGGCCGGGCGTTGTCTCCGGAGGGCTCTTCGCCTTCCTGCTGTCCTGGGGCAACTTCCCGCTGTCGCTCTTCACCACCGGCGCCGACCAGACGGTCCCGGAATGGCTCTACGCCAAGATGGTCTCCGGCTACACGCCGCTGGTGCCGACCCTGGGGGCGCTCACCACCTCGGGCGCCGCGCTGGTGCTGATCCTCGGCTACGGCAGCTGGATGCTGCTGCGGCGCCGAAAGTCACAAAGGGCATGACCATGACCATTGATCTCGACGAAAGCCTGCGCGGCGAACGGGTGCCGCTGGAGAAGATCCCGGTGATCGACTTCGGCCCCTTCCTCACCGGCGACCTCGCCGCACGCCAGGCCGTCGCGCGGGAGATCGGCGCCGCCTGCCGCAACATCGGCTTCTTCTACCTTTCCAACCACGGCATCGCCCCCGATCTGATGGCGCGCACATTCGCAGAGGCGAAGCGCTTCTTCGACCAGCCTCTGGAGGCCAAGCTGGCCATCGACATCGAGCGCTCGCCCTGCCACCGCGGCTACTTCAAGCTGGGCGGCGAAAATCTGGACCCGGGCAAGCAGACCGAGGCCGGCGACCTGAAAGAGGGCGTGAAGATCGGCCGCGACCTCGCCCCCGACCACCCGCTGGTGCAGGCCGGTCTGCCGCTGCATGGCCCCAATCTCTGGCCCGACAACCTGCCGGGCTGGCAGGGCGCCATGCAGTCCTACTTCGATGCCCTGACCGGGCTGGGGCGGCAGATCATGCACGCTTTCGCTCTGTCCCTCGGCCTCGACGAGTGCCACTTCGACCGGGATCTTACCGACCCCATGGCAACCCTCGGCCCGCTGCACTACCCGCCGCAGCAGGGCGCCATCACCGAAAAACAGATCGGCGCCGGCGCCCATACCGACTTCGGTTGCCTGACCATTCTGGCGCAGGACATGAACGGCGGCCTGCAGGTGAAGAATGCCGCCGGCACCTGGATCGACGCGCCGCCCATCCCGGGTGCCTTCGTCATCAACATCGGCGACATGATGGCGCGCTGGACCAACGACCTCTTCGCCTCCACCCAGCACCGGGTGGTGAACCTCTCGGGGACGGAGCGCTATTCCCTGCCCTTCTTCTACGACCCCAACTTCCGGGCCAAGGTGGAGGCTCTGCCGAGCTGCGTGAGCGCGGAGCGGCCGGCGAAGTTCCCGCCCACGACCTCCGGCCAGCACCTGCTGGACATGATCAACGCCACCTTCGATTACCACCGCGAGAAGGCGGAAACGGCGTAACCATGACCGAAGGCGCTCCCGGCTACGATTTCAGCCTCTCGACCGGCGGTTCGGCCCTTCTGGTGGTGGATCTGCAGCGTGGCTTCTGCGACAAGGCTTTGGCCGAAGACCTGGGCTTTCCCGCCAGCGATCATTACTGGCAGCGCCTGGAGAGCACGGTGCTGCCCAATGCGGCAAAGCTGGTCGAGACCGCGCGCAGCGCCGGCATCGAGGTGATCTACACAGTGATTGAGGCCCTCACCAGGGACGGCCGCGACCGCAGCCTGGACCACAAGCGCAGCGACTTCCTGATCCCCAGCGGTTCGCCCGGGGGCCAGGTCATGCCGGCCCTCGCGCCCCAGGGCGACGAGATCGTCCTCCCCAAGACGGCTTCGGGCATCTTCAACGCCACCAATATCCACTACCTGCTGCGCAACCTTGAGGTCGAGCGCCTTGCGGTCTTCGGCGTTTTCACCAACCAGTGCGTGGAGTCAGCCGTGCGCGACGCCGCCGACCGCAGCTATCTGGTCACCATGGTCGCCGACGCCTGCGCCACCAAGAGCGCGGAAGAGGAAGCCGCCAGCCTGGCGGTGATGAAGGGCTACGCCCGCATTGCGGAGACGGCGGACTTGCTGGCGGAGATGCGGGCGCGCGGAGCCTCGGCGGCATGAGGCGCCCCCTCGTCGGCGTCACCGCCGACTACCGTACCTACGACAACGCGCCCTACCACGTGGTCGGCGACAAGTACCTGCGCGCGGTCTGGGAGGCGGCGGATTGTACGCCGCTGGTGATCCCGGCCATGGCCGAGAGTCAGGAGGCCGCGGCGATGCTGGAGGCCCTCGACGGCCTTCTGTTCACGGGCAGCCCCTCCAACGTCCATCCGACGCTCTACGGCCACACCCCCAGCGAGCGCTACGAGCCCTACGACCAGGCGCGCGACGCCATGACCTTTCGGATGATCGAGGCAGCGCTGGAGAAGGGCCTGCCGACGCTCTTCATCTGCCGGGGCTTTCAGGAGCTGAACGCGGCCCTGGGCGGCACGCTTCATCCCCGGGTGCACGAGGTCGAGGGCCGCCTGGACCACCGCATGCCCAAGCACGACGACCCGGACGTGCGCTACGGCCCGCGCCACGCCATGACCTTTACCGCCGGCGGCGCCTTCGCGGAGATCGCCGGGGCCACGGAGATCGAGGTGAACTCCCTGCACGGCCAGGGCATCGACCGGCCCGCCGCGGGCCTCACGATCGAAGGCCATGCCCCCGACGGGACGCCGGAAGCGGTCACCGTCAGCGGCGCCAAGGCCTTCGCCCTGGGCGTCCAATGGCATCCGGAGTACAAGCCGCTGGAGAACGCATTTTCCACCCGCCTCTTCCGCGCGTTCTCCCAGGCGGTTTACGGCTAGGGCCGGCGGCTTGGAACGCTATCTAAGCCGCTCCACCCTCTGGTCGATGGCGCCGAAGATCGACCGGCCGTCGGCATCCAACATCTCTATCCGAACGCTGTCGCCATTTTGCAAGAAGGGCGTCTTGGCTTCGCCGTCCAGGATGGTTTCCACCATGCGCACCTCGGCGATGCAGGAATAGCCGCGCCCGCCCGCGCCGACCGGCTTGCCGGGCCCGCCGGAAGCATCGCGGTTGGAGACGGTACCGGAGCCGATGATGCTACCGGCGGAAAGGGGGCGGGAGCGCGCCGCGTGGGCGATGAGCTGGCCGAAGTCGAAGGTCATGTCCTCGCCCGCCTCGGCCTTGCCGAAGGGCTCGCCGTTCAGCCGGACCAGCAGCGGCAGGCTCAGCTTCGCCCCATCCCACGCGGTACCCAGCTCGTCCGGGGTCACGGCGACCGGCGAGAAAGCCGAGGACGGCTTGGCCTGGAAGAAGCCGAAGCCCTTGGCCAGTTCGCCGGGGATCAGGCCGCGCAGGCTGACGTCGTTCACCAACATGATCAGACGGATCGCTTCCGCCGCTTGTGGCAGCGCTGTGCCGGGGGCGACGTCGTCGACGATCACCGCCACCTCGCCCTCCAGGTCGAGGCCCCAGGCCGGGTCGACGAAGGGGATCGGGTCGCAAGGCCCAAGGAAGGAGTCGGAGCCGCCCTGGTACATCAGGGGATCGGTCCAGAAGCTCTCCGGCATCTCCGCGCCGCGCGCCTTGCGCACCAGTTCCACGTGGTTCACGTAGGCCGAGCCGTCGGCCCACTGATAGGCGCGTGGCAACGGCGAGTGGCACTTGGCCGGCTCGAAGGGGAAGCTGTCGCCGCCGTCGCCGCCCGCTTTCACGATCTCCTCCAGGGCCGCCGCTTCGGCCTCCAGGCCGGGGGCCGCCGCGGTCCAGTCGTCGAGGGCAGCCTGCAGCGTTGTCACGGTCTGCGCCTTCGCCGCCCGGGAAAGGTCGCGCGACACAATGAGCAGGCGGCCGTCGCGGCTGCCGTCCTTCAGGGTTGCGAGTTTCATGGGTTCCCTCTTGTATGTCGAACTCGACAGCTACGGCGTGCCTTCGAAGTGCTTTTCAAGGCCATCCCAGCAGGTCACGTAGTCCTTATCCAAGGTTTCGAGATTAGCTCCAAAGTCAGTCACTTGCTGCGGAAACCTGGTTTCGAACATGAACGCCAGGGTGCCGCTTTGCTTGACCGGGCCCAGGTCCTCCGTGCTTGCCTTGGCAAAGGCGTTGCGGTCGGGACCGTGGGGCAGCATGGCGTTGTGCAGGCTCATGCCGCCGGGCTGGAAGCCGTCCGGCTTGGCGTCATAGATGCCGTAGATCAGCCCCATGAACTCAGACATCACGTTCATATGGTACCAGGGCGGGCGGAAGGTTCCTTCCGCCACCATCCAGCGGTCGGGAAAGATGACGAAGTCGACGTTGGCGGTGCCCGGCGTCGCCGAGGCCGAGGTCAGTACCGTGAAGATCGAAGGATCCGGATGGTCCGTCAGGACAGAGCCGACCGGAGAAAAGGTCCGGAGATCATACTTGTAGGGCGTGTAGTTGCCATGCCAGGCGACCACGTCGAGGGGCGACTGGGCGATCGCGCAGGCGTGGAAAGCGCCGCCCCACTTCACCGTCAGGCGGGCCTCTTCCGCCTGATCCTCGTAGGCCGCAACCGGCGCCTGGAAATCCCTGGGGTTGGCAAGGCCGTTGGCGCCGATGGGCCCGAGGCCGGGCAGCGCCAGGCGTGCGCCGTAGTTTTCGCAGACGTAGCCTCTTGCCGGCCCGTCAAGCAGTTCGGCACGGAACTTCATGCCCCGCGGCAGCACACAGATCTCGCCCGGCGTCACCTCCAGGACGCCGAGCTCGGTGGCGAAGCGCAGGCCGCCCTGCTGCGGCACCACCAGCATTTCGCCGTCCGCGTTATAGAAATACTCCCGCTCCATCGAGCGGGTGGCGAAGTAGAGGTGGGCGGCCATGCCGTCCTGCACGCGGGCATCGCCGGCGGCGGTCATGGTCCGCATGCCGGTCACGAAGGTCAGGGCCTCCCCCGGGATCGGCGGCGGCCCCCAACGCAGCGGGCCGAGCGCCAGTCCCGCTGCCGCCGGCCGCGGTGCGGTTTCCCAGAGCGGCAGATCCACGCTCTGGAATGGCCCCTGGTGGCTGACGGAGGGACGGATGCGATAGAGCCAGGTGCGCGCATTGCTGTCCCGCGGCGCGGTGAAGGCGGTGCCGCTCAGCTGCTCGGCATAAAGGCCGTAGGGGCAGCGCTGCGGCGAGTTCTGCCCCACCGGCAGGGCGCCGGACAGGGCCTCGCTCTGGAACTCGTTGCCGAACCCGGAAAGATAGCTCAGCGCCATAGACTCACTCCCTCATACTCTTTCTCAAACGGCAGCCGCAGGCCTGCAGCCCTGCTTGCCCATACCGGATCGCTTGCACAGACCCGGGCCTTTGTGATAGTTGCAGATGTAACTATCAAGCTGCGTGGAAACAACTCCCAAAGTGCGGCGACACCGAACGGGGACCAGAACAGGGATTGTATGCAATGACCCTGAAGACCGACCCATCACGGGCCCAGGCGCCCGACGCCCTGGAGCTGGAGACTTTCCTGCCCTACCGACTGAACCGGGCGGCGGCCATCGCCAGCCGCCAGTTCTCGGCGATCTACCGCAATGAGTTCGGCTTGACGGTGCCGGAGTGGCGGACCCTGGCCACCCTCGGCCAGTTCGGCGTCGCCACGGCCACCGAGATCGGCGCGCACTCGGCCATGCACAAGACCAAGGTCAGCCGGGCAGTGGCCGCCTTGCAGCGCCGCCGCTGGCTCCAGCGCCACACCGACGAGCAGGACCGCCGTATCGAACACCTCGCCCTCTCCGCCGCCGGGATCGCCGCCTACCGCAGGCTGGCGCCGAAGGTCCTGCGCTTCGAGGCGGAGCTGATGGAGGGCCTGTCGGCGGAAGACCGCGAGGCCCTGGTCAAGGGCATGGCCGTCCTCGAACGGGCGCTCGGCATTCACAAGAAGTCCTCGCTGCTGTCCCGGCGCCAGACGGCGGAGGGCAAGGGACCAACAGGCCTCCAATCACGCCGCACCCACGCTGCGTGAGCCGTCACAGGCCGAGATAGCGGTCCTGAAGGTCGGCATCGGCTGCCAGGTCGTCCGGGTTGCCACGCCAGACGCTGCGGCCTTTTTCCAGGATCACGCAGGTATCCGAAAGAGGCAGCAGGTCTTTCAGGTTCTTGTCGACGATGAGGATCGCTTGACCGCGGGCCTTTACGGCGGCGATGGCGGCCCAGATCTCGTGCCGGATGACGGGCGCCAGACCCTCGGTCGCCTCGTCGAGGACCAGCAGGCGCGGGTTGGTCATCAGCGCGCGGCCGATGGCCAGCATCTGCTGCTCGCCGCCGGAAAGCGTGCGCGCCATCTGCTCGGCGCGTTCCTCAAGCCGCGGGAAGAGTCGGGCGACGGCGGCCCGGTCCCAGCCCTCGCCCCGCGCGGTGGCCAGCAGGTTCTCGCGCACCGTCAGGTTCGGGAAGCAGCGCCGCCCCTCCGGCACCAGGCCGATGCCGCGGCGGGCGATGCGGTAGGCCGGCAGGCCGCCGATATCCTCTCCCAGAAAGGTCAGACTGCCGGCGCGGGCCGGCATCAGGCCGCAGAGAGTACGAATGGTGGTGGTCTTGCCCATGCCGTTGCGCCCGAGCAGCGCCACCATCTGCCCTTCGTCGACGGCCAGGTCGACGCCGAAAAGCGCCTGGGAGGAGCCATAGGCGGCCTCAATGCCTCTGACCTCCAGCATCAGGAGTCCCCCAGATAGGCTTCGCGCACCGCGGCGGAGCGGCGGATTTCCTCCACCGGGCCGGACGCGATGACCTTGCCGTAGACCAGCACCGAAATGCGGTCGGCCAGGGCAAAGACCGCGTCCATGTCATGCTCGACCAGCAGGATTGCCGCCTCCGCCTTCAGCGGTTTCAGGAACTCGGTGAGCTGGCGCGTGCCTTCGGGACCCAGGCCGGCCATGGGTTCGTCCAGCAGCAGCACCTTGGGCCGCAGCGCGAGCGCCAGGGCAATCTCCAGGAGGCGCCGCTCTCCATGGGAAAGCGTCGAGACCTGCAGCCCGGCGCGGTCCGAGAGGCCCACACGCTCCAGGATCGCCATGCCCTCCGCGCGCAGGCGGGTGTCCTTGCGCAGCGGCGACCAGAAACGGAAAGCGCCGTGGTCGCGCCCCTGCAGCGCCAGGAGCACGTTGCCCAGAGCACTGAACTCCCCGGCCAACGACGAAACCTGGAAGCTGCGCCCCAAGCCGCGGTTCGCCCGGGCTGCGACGGAGAGGTGGGAAACGTCCTCTCCCAACAAATGCACGGCCCCGGCGTCCGGTTTCAGCCAGCCGGCGACCTGGGCGATCAGGGTCGACTTGCCGGCGCCGTTGGGGCCGATGAGGGCATGGATCTCCCCGGGCAGCAGCGTGAGATCGACACCGTCGCAGGCCTTCACGGCACCAAAGGCCTTGCTCAGGCCCCGCAGTTCCAGCAGCGGCTCAGTCATGACGGGCCCGCCCCGCCAGCAGCCCCATCACCCCGCCGCGGGCGAAGAGCACCACGCCGAGCAGGACCGCGCCGAGCAAAAGCTGCCAGCGGTCGGTGAAGCCGCCGATGAAGCTTTCCAGCAGAATGAAGAGCGCGGCCCCGGCGAGTGGGCCGAACAGGCGGCCGACGCCGCCCAGGATGACGAAGATCATGATCTCGCCGGAGCGGTGCCAGGACAGCATGGAAGGTCCGACGAAGCCGTTCAAGTCGGCGAAGAGCGCGCCGGCGATCCCGGTGATCACGGCGGAGATCACGAAGGCGGTGAGCTTCACCGGGTAAGGCGCGATGCCGGAGGTGGCGAGGCGCACCTCGTTCATGCGCGCGCACTGCAGCGCCATGCCGAAGGGCGCGGCCACGATGCGCGCAGAGACAAACAGCGCCAGCAGCAGCAGGCCGTAGCAGAGGAAGAAGAACACCAGCGGGTTGTTGCTATCAGCCAGCGGCATCTGGTTGCGCAGGTAGATCGCCAGCCCGTCCTCGCCGCCATAGGCCGGAATGGAAATGGCGAGGTAGTAGATCATCTGGGCGAAGGCCAGGGTGATCATGATGAAGTAGACGCCGGAGGTGCGCAGCGAGATGGCGCCGATGGCCAGCGCCGCCAGCGCGGCCACCAGGGCCGCCACCAGCCAGACGACCAGAAGCTGGTCGCTGCCGCCGATGGTGATGGGCCAGGCGATGAAGGCCGAACCCTCGAAGGCATGGAAGGCGGCGATGCCCGCCACATAACCGCCGAGGCCGAAGAAAGCCGCGTGGCCGAAGCTCACCATGCCGCCGTAGCCGAGCGCCAGGTTGAGGCCGACGCCGGCCAGGGCGAGGATCGCCACCCGGCTGGCCAGGGAGACGTAGAAGGGTTCGTCCAACAGCGTTGCGACCAGGGGGGCCGCCAACAGCAGGCCCGCCAGCACGGCATTCACCAGGGTTTCGCGGGAGCGTTCGATCATCGCCGGCGGCTCATGCGTTCACCGGGAAGAGGCCCTTGGGCCGCCAGGCGAGGATCGCCGCCATCAGAAGATAGATGGCGACCGAGGCCAGGGCGGAACCGACGGCGGTGGCCTCGGCGACCGGCAGCACCAGCGCGAAGGCCTGCGGTAGGAAGACGCGGCCCAGGGTATCGGTGAGGCCCACCAGTATCGAGGCGACGAGCGCGCCCTTCACCGAGCCGATGCCGCCGATGACGATAACCACGAAGGCGAGGATCAGCACCGGCTCGCCCATCCCCACCTGCACCGACTGCAGCGCCCCCACCATGCCGCCGGCAAGCCCGGCCAGCGCGGCGCCGAGGGCGAAGACCGCGGTATAGAGCTTGCGGATATCGACGCCGAGGGCGCCGATCATCTCCCGGTCCGACTCTCCGGCGCGGATGCGCATGCCCAGACGCGTCCGGGTGATCAGCAGGTAGAGTCCGTAAGCGGTCAGCAGCCCGACGACGATGATCGCCAGACGGTAGATGGGATAGCCCCCGCCGCCGGGCAGCGGCAGGAAGCCGGACAGCAGCGGCGGAATGTCGAGATAGAGCGGCTGGTCGCCGAAGACCCAGCGCGTCACTTCGGAGAAGATCAGGATCAGCGCGAAGGTTGCCAGGACCTGGTCCAGGTGGTCGCGGTCATAGAGCCGCCGGATAACGACGAATTCGATCAGGGCGCCGGCCGCGGCCGCTGCCAGGAAACCGCCGCCGAGGCCGATCCAGAACGAGCCGCTGGCCTCGGCGATCCAGGAGCAGAAGAAGGCACCCAGCATGAAGAGGGAGCCGTGGGCAAGGTTGATCAGGCCCATGACGCCGAAGACCAGGGTCAGGCCGGCGGCCATCAGAAACAGCATGACGCCGAACTGGAGGCCGTTCAGAAGCTGCTCGATCAGGAAGGCAAAGGACACGCTGCGCCCGGCGGCTGGTGGAGGACCCTGAAAACAAACGGGGGCCGCCGGACGGCAGCCCCCGTGACCTGCGACGCCGCGGCGCTACATCTTGCAGTCCGCGACATAGGCGTTGGCATGCCCGGTGAGGCCGACGCCGACGATCTTGTTGGTCAGCACATCGCCTTCCTTCACCACCTCGCGCACGTAGATGTCCTGCACCGGGTGATTGTTGTCGGCGAACGCGAAGGCGCCGCGCACGGAGTCAAAGTCGGCAGCCTTCAAGGCTGCGCGGAACGCTGCCTTGTCTTCCAGGCCCCCTGCCTGCTCGCGGGCCGCCAGGATCAGCTTGGCGGCATCGTAGCCCTGGCTGGCGTAGAGCGACGGGAGGCGCCCGTACTCCGCCTGGAAGGCTTCGACGAAGGCCTTGTTGGCAGGGTTGTCGATGTCCTTCGACCACTGGGAGGTGTTCTTGACGCCGAGCGCCGCATCGCCCACGGCCTTCAGGATGCCCTGGTCGAAGGAAAAGGCGGGGCCGAAGACCGGAGTGTCGAGGCCGGACTGGGCATACTGCTTCATGAAAGCGATGCCCATGCCGCCAGGCAGGAAGAAGAAAATCGAATCCGGATCGGCGGCGCGGATCTGGGCAATCTCTGCCGCATAGTCGGTCTGGCCGAGCTTGGTGTAGATCTCGCCCGCCAGTTCGCCGGTGTAGTAGCGCTTGAAGCCGGTGAGCGCGTCCTGGCCCGCCGGATAGTTGGGCGCCAGGATGAAGGGCTTCTTGAACCCGTTGGCCTGAACGTAGCCGCCCATGGCCTCGTGCAGATTGTCGTTCTGCCAGGCGACGTTGAAGTAGTTCTCGTGACAGCCCTTGCCCGCGAGCGCCGAAGGCCCGGCATTGGGGCTGATGTAGAAGATGCCCTGGCGCACGCTGGCCGGCACCACCGCCATGGCCAGGTTCGACCAGATGATGCCGGTCAGGATATCCACCTTGTCGCGCTGAATGAACTTGTCGGCGATCTGCTTGGCGAGGTCCGGCTTGCGGGCATCGTCCTCGACGATGACCTCGACATCGTTGGCGCCGGACTGCTTCACCGCCAGCAGGAAGCCGTCGCGCACGTCGATCCCCAGGCTGGAGCCGCCCCCCGAGAGCGTGGTGATCATGCCGATCTTCACGGCGTCGGCCTGGGCCGTTCCGAAGCCTGCCAGCAGCCCCGCGGCCCCCAGGACCATTCCCCGGGCCATTCCCCGGGCCATTCCCCGCAATGCCTTGTTCATGCTCTTCCCTCCTGTTCTCCCTTTGCGGCCTTCGCGCGAAGGCCCTGCTTTCCTAGCTGCCGAAGGCACCGCCGGTGCCCGACCGGCCCTTGGAAAAGGCACGACCCGGGCCGGAACGGTTCTGGAGGATCCCCCTCCCCCTCAGCTTACGGGGCCTTGCGGCCGCCTTGCTTGCCGAAGGGTATAGCGCTTTCGGCGGGGTTCCGCCATAGAGCCCTGAGTGCCGGTCAGGCCACCCGGTCCGCCGGCTCGCGCCCGCCGAAGAAAGCGTCCAGGTTGTCCAGCGCGCGAAAGCCCATGGCGTCGCGGGTGTCCCGGGTGGCGGAGCCGATGTGCGGCAGCATGAAGAGGGTGTCGAGCGCCGCAAAGGCCGGATTGCCGCCAGGCTCCTGGCGGAAGACATCCAGGCCAGCCGCCGCCAGATGGCCGGACTGCAAGGCCTCGATCAGGGCCGCCTCGTCCACCAGCGCGCCGCGGGCGGTGTTGACCAGGATCGCGCCGGCCGGCAGCTTGGCCAGACGCTCCCGGTTCATCAGGTCCGTGGTCTCCGGCGTCGCCGGGCAGTGCAGCGAGAGGAACTCAGAGACCGCCAGCAGATCGTCCAGGTTGTCATGGAAGGTCGCGCCCTCCTCCAGCTCCGGGGCCAGGCGTTTGCGGTTGTAGTAGTGCACCTCCATATCGAAGCCGCGGGCGCGCCGCGCCATGACCCGGCCGACCCGGCCCATGCCGACGATGCCCAGCCGTTTTCCCGTCACCTGCTGGCCCACCATGAAGGCGGGGCTCCAGGAGGTCCAGGCGCCGGCACGGACCATGCGGTCACCCTCCGAGGCGCGCCGCGCCGCGCCCAGCAAGAGCAGGAAGGCGATCTCCGCCGTGGCGTCGGAGAGCACGTCGGGCGTGTTGGTAACCACGACACCCTTCGCCTTCAGAGCAGTCAGGTCACAGTGGTCGACGCCGACCGAGTGGTTGGCGATGATCTTCACCCGGTCCGAAAGCTGCGCGGCGACGTCAGCCGAAAAGACCTCCGAGTGGCAGGGCAGGATCGCGTCCACATCGGCGCTCCCGGCCACGAGTTCTTCGGCGGTGAAGACCCGGTCTTCGGGATTGAGGATGACGTGGTAGTCGTGCCGGGCTCTCGCTTCGGTCGCGGCGGACAGCTTACGGGTGATCCACAGACGGGGTTTGTCGCTCATGTCACTGCTCTGCTCGTGGAGAGGGTGGTTGCGGAAGACTGCGGCGGCTAGCGCTCGCCGACCGCATGGGTCAGGGAGGCGCCGAACTCATAGTAGGCCTGTTTGACGCCGGCAAGCCTCTCACGATGAGCGTCCACCGGGTCGCAGGGAAGCGCGCGCTCGTTGCCGTCGACCAGATAGGCCGCTACGGCCTTGCCGAAGGTGGTGCCCGGCGAGATCCCGCGGCCGCTGTAGCCGAAGACAGAAACGCCGCGCTCCCCCAAGCGGAGGATCTTGGGCAGATGGTCGCCCGTCATCGCGATGCGTCCGCACCAGGCATGCTCCAGGTCGATGCCCGCGAGATCGGGAAACAGGGCCGCCAGCTTGCGCTCGGCCCAGGCACGGTGCCAGCGCGCACCCGGTCCCTCCAGCGACCCCACGGCACCGACCAGCAGCCGTCCGGCCGCATCCAGCCGAAAGGACGACATGACCGGCGCCGTATCCCAGCAGCCCTGGCGCTCCGGCAGCACACCGCGCCGCAGATTGTCGGTGAGCGGCCGGGTCGCAATCTGAAAGTAGTGAACGGGCACATAGGCCGGGGCTGGCATACCCGTGGCGGGCCGGCCGTAGGCATTCACCGCGACCAGCAGCGCCCCGGCCGTGACACTGCCATCAGGTGTCGTAACCCGCCAGGCCTCTCCGTCGCGCGCGATATCCAGCGCCGGCGTGTGTTCGTGCAGAACGGCGCCCGCATCGCGGGCGGCGCGCGCCAGTCCGCGACAGTAGGCGAGCGGCTGGATCGTCCCCGCCCTGCGGTCCAGAAGCGCGCCGTGAAAGGCCGGGGTTCCCGTCCGCGCGGCCGTCTCCTGCGCGTCCAGCAGTTCCACAGGCGCGCCCTGGGCGCGCAGTTGGCGCAGGCGGTCGTTCAGGTCGTCGAGACCGCCCTGGCTGTGGGCGCAGTGCAGAGTGCCGCTGCGGGTTGCCTCGCAATCGATACCGAGGCGGCCGATCAGGGAGAAGACGAGCTCCGGACCGGCAGCCAGGGCGGCGTTCAGGCGGCGGCCGACAGCTTCGCCCAGGGCCTCCTCCACCTTCTCCGGAGGCAGCCAGAGGCCGGCGTTCACCAACCCGACGTTGCGCCCGGATCCGCCAAAGCCGATGCTCCGGGCCTCCAAGAGTCGGACGGCCATCCCAGCTTCGGCCAGATGCAGTGCAGCGGAACACCCGGTGAAGCCGCCGCCGACGATCACCGCGTCGGCCCGGACGTTCCCTTCCAGCGGCTCAGCGGCAAGCGGCGCGCCAGCGGTTCGCCACCAGAGGTTCCCGACATCCTGCGTATCCGAGTCTTCTCCAACCACGACTGCCGATGTCATCAGACGCCCGCCGTCGAAGCGCGCTCAACGATCGTGGCCTCCAGCCGCACGTCGGGCAACGCCGCACCTTTGTCCAGATGCGTGACCAGCGCCTCGGCAGTGCGCCACCCCATACGGGCGGTCGGCAGGCGCAGTGTCGTCAAGGGCGGCTGGCAGACAGCCGCCCAGTCCAGGTCATCGAAGCCCATGACAGAGAGATCGCCCGGCACCGACAGGCCGTGGCGCTGGGTCTCGAAAAGCGTGCCCAGCGCAAGGACGTCGGACAGGCAGAGAAAGGCGGTCGGTCTGATGCGCTCCGCCAGCACTGCGCGGGCGGCCGCGGCGCCGCCCTCGGTGTCCAGGCCGGTTTCCTTGAACGTCAGCGTCAGATCCTTTCTGGCTGCCCGCTTCACACCCTTTACGCGCCGCACCGTCCGGTCGTTGTTCTCCAGGGGCCCGTGGATGACGGCGATCCGGCGATGGCCGAGGTCGGCAAGATAACGCAGGGCCAGGCGCCCCAGGGCGGCATTGTCGTAGCCGATCGTCGCAAGCTGATAGCGCGGTTCGAAGATGCTGGTACAGACGGTTGGGATCTGCCGATGGTCGAGCAGGTCCAGAAGCTCCGGCACATGGGTCGCGCCGGAGAGGATCAACCCCTCCGCCCCCATGTCCAGGACCTCCTCGACCCGGCGCAGTTCCTGGTCCGGGTCATCGTTGGTCGTCGCAATCACCAAGGCATAGCCGCAGTCCGCCAGCGCCGTTTCCACCGCGTTGAGGAAACGCGCGAAGATGGAGTGGGACAGGGTCGGGATGACCGCTGCAATCGTTCGGGTGCGTTGCGTTGCCAGGGCGCGGGCGGCGGGATTGGGCGCATAGCCCAGCGCGCGCATGGTCGCGATGACCTGGTCGCGGGTCTCGGCGCGCACGGATGCAGAGCCGTTCAGGACCCGCGACACCGTAGCCACCGACAGACCGGCAGCCTTCGCCACCGTTCGCACTCCGGGCTTCTTCGCGCCAGCCTGCCGCTGGCCGGTCATCGAACCACCGGGCCCTTGCCTCCCCAAACTGCTGCCTCCCCAAGATGCGCGCCCTTCGTTCGACTACGAACCGCGCTTCCCCACAAAGTACTTGACGCCGGAGGCAGGTTACAATTCAATTGCAATGTAACCGGTTACAAAAACAAGGCCGGAAAGGACAGGGTGATGCAGATTCATGCACCTGCACGCCAAGGCTTGCTGTCAAAAGGCGTCCACTACCCAGGACATGGCTGGGCCGCGACCGGCACGGATCAAATGGCGGAGCGTCACCTCCTGCGCGCCGGCCAAAGCATTCACCTGCGTTTGACCGCGGGCGATCTGGTCAATCTGACCACGGAAGATGGCGGCGGCACCCTTTTGGCGGTTCCGCTTCGCCCCGACGGCACGGCGGCCCATGCGACGATCGGGCTCGACCCGCAGACGGCCGTGCCCTTGGATCTCACCAGCTTCGACTCGCGCCACCTTTCCGGGTGGATTGCCGCGCAGGGCGGCAGCGCCGACCGCTTGCCGGCGGGCCGGCTGTTCGGGGACAGCGTCACGCCCGGCGAAAACCTCACCCTGAAGGCGCAGGAGGACTGCGACCTCTGGCTGGTGCTCCCCGTCAGCCTGGACAGGCTCGTTGCGGGCGGGGCCGGCGGCACGGTCACCGCCGCGGTGCAGCGGCAGGCGCCGCCGAACGAAGTCTTGCCGCCCCTGCTCGGCGACCTGCGCGAGGAGCTTCGCGTCGAGCGCGCGACGGCGCGGGCGTACCGTCTTCAGAAGGGCGACTTCGTCCAGGTCATCGATGTCGACGGGCGGCAGTGTTCCGACTTCATGGCGTTCAATCTGGCGGCCCTGGACCGGGGTCTCGAGCGGCATATCGACTCAACCGTCACCCGCACGCTCGTCGGGGGCGCCTACCCCGCCCCCGGGCTCTTCGACAAGTTCTTCGATCAGGACATGAACCCGCTGCTGCGGCTGACCCAGGATACGGTCGGGCGGCATGACACCTTCGCGCTGGCCTGCACCGCGCGCGGTTACGAGGAACGGGGCTTTCCCGGACACGTCAACTGCTCCGACAACATTTCGCAGGCCATGGAGCCTTACGGGATCGGCGTCCGGCCGGCCTGGCCCGCGATCAATTTCTTCTTCAACTCCTGGATTCCGCATAGCGACAATCGTCTGCGTGTCGACGAGGCCTGGTCCCGGGCCGGCGACTACGTGGTGATGGAAGCTCTCACCGACCTGCTCTGTGTCTCAACCGCCTGCCCCGACGACGTCGATCCGATCAACGGCTGGAATCCGACCGACATTCACGTCCGCATCTATAAGCCGGACCGCCCGATCAGGCGCGCCGCCGCCTACCGTTCCGCCCCAGACTCGGAGGCCATCTTGACCGCAGAGTCCGCCTTCCACCCCCGGACCAGCAAACTGACCCGCGCCTTTCAGGTCGCGCGCGATATCTGGTTGCCGGGCAGCTACGAGGCAAGCCGCGCCCTGGAAGAGTACTGGGCCTGCCGATCGGCGGTGACGCTGCAGGACATGTCGTCGCTGCGCAAGTTCGACATTGTCGGCCCGGATTCTGAGGCCTTGCTCCAGCACGCAATGACCCGCGATATCGCAAAGCTGTCCGTGAACCGCGGCGTCTACTCCCTGCTTTGCGACGAAACCGGCGCCGTCATCGACGATGGGACCCTGTTTCGGTTGGCGCCGGAGATCTTTCGCTGGTGCTGCGGGTCGGACGAGAGCGCCCGCCACCTGAAAGACCTGGCGGCCGCGCGCGGCGACAAGGTCTGGATCAAGGCGCAGTGGTCGTCGATGCCGAACCTGTCACTGCAGGGCCCCAACAGCCGGGCGCTGCTGCAAAGCCTCGTCTTCACCCAGCCGACCCAGCCGTCGCTGGAAACCATGAAATGGTTCGGCTGTACCGTCGCCCGCCTGCACGACCGCAACGGCCCGCCGTTTTTCCTGACGCGCAGCGGCTTCACCGGCGAGTTGGGCTACGAAGTCTTCTGCGACCATCGCCATGCGCTGCAGATCTGGGATGCAGTGATTGAGCGGGGCGCCGACTTCGGCCTGCAGCCCATGGGTCTGGAAGCGCTTGAGATGCTGCGCATCGAGGCCGGCCTCATGACGGCGGGCGCCGAGTTCCTGCCCGGGGTCAATGCCATGGAAGCCGGCCTCGGTTTTGCCGTGGCAAAGAACAAGACCGGTTTTCACGGCGAAGAGGCCCTCGCCCGCGCCGCCGCAGCGCCTTCCAAGAAGCTGATGGGACTGTTGCTGGACGGCAACGAGGTGCCGGTCCACGGAGACGGGGTTTTCCAGGGACGCCGTCAGATCGGGGAAGTGACCAGCGCCACCCGCTCCCCCTCGCTGCAGCGTGCCATTGCCCTTGCCCGGCTGGCTGTCGAGGTTTCGCAGCCCGGCCAGAGCCTGGAGGTCGGTCAACTCGACGGCCAGATGAAGCGCCTTACGGCGACCGTCTGCGAGATCCCTTTCGTGGACCCCAAGCGCGAGCGGGCGAGAGCCTGACCCGAATGCGCAACTGACGACAGCGCCGGAGAGCGGACCGGCAGAAACCATGGTTCAGAAGGACTCAAGCGAAGGAGTGGAGAGATGAGAAGATGGATGCTCGGCGTCGCGGCGGCGGCGCTTGTCGCCAGCCCAGTGGCCGCGCAGGCGGAAACCATCATGATCGGCGAGCCGTCCTGGCCCGGCGCGAAGATCATTGCCAACCTGATCAAGGAGGTGATCACGGTGAAGCTGGGGGGCGAGGCCGACCTCGTCCCAGGCGCAAACGCCGTGATCTTCGCGGCGATGGACGGCGGACGTGGCGATATCGACGTTCACCCCGATGTCTGGCTGCCCAACCAGAAGAGCCTCACCGACGAGTATGTAGACGGCAAGGGCACGGTGGCGCTGTCCAAAGGTTCCTACGAAGGCCGCACCGGTTTCTGCGTGCCCACCTATATTGCCGAGGAGCACAACATCAAGTCGGTCTTCGACCTCGGAACGCCCATGGCGGAGACGCTGTTTGATGCCGACGGCGACGGCAAGGGCGAGATCTGGGTCGGTGCCTCCGGCTGGGCCTCGACCAACGTCCACAAGGTCAAAGCAAGGGATTACGGCATTGACACCTTCCTGGAGCCCGGCACGGAAGACGAAACGGTCTTCTATTCGAAGCTCCAGAATGCGGTTGCCCGGAAAAAGGGCGCCGTTTTCTATTGCTACAAGCCGCACTACGTGCACGCGCTCTACGACGTGACCATGCTGGAAGAGCCACCTCATGACCCGGCCAGCTACACGATCGTTCAGCCGAACGAGGATGCGGACTGGTTCGACAAGTCCAAGATCACGACCGGCGATGCCGTCAAGACCGTACGCATCGCACATTCCAGGTCGCTGGATTCCAGGGCGCCGGCTGTTGCAGCCTTCCTGACCAACATCGACCTCGACAGCGACACCGTGTCCCAGATGACCTACGAGGTCGTGGTCAATGGCCGCGAGCCCTCCGAGGTTGTCAAAGAATGGGTCGCCGCCAACGGAACCACGGTGGACGGCTGGCTGGGGATCAATTGAACGCCGAAACAGGCGTAACGATGCCGGGGGAGAGACCCCACCCTCTCTCCCCCGAAATCCGCAGTTGAGGGGAGACGCGGCACATGGATACCCAGGCCCAGAGTAGCCCGGCCCAGAGTAGCCAGGCCCAGAGCAACCAGGATCAGAGTGCGTCGATCGAGATCCGGAATGTCTGGAAGATCTTCGGCGAACGCGAAGCGGAAGCCCTGGCCGCCATCCGCTCCCAAGGGCTGGAGAAGGCCGAAGTCCTGGAGGAGTTCGGCTGCGTTGTCGGGGTGGCGGATGCCAGCTTTTCCGTCGGCCGCGGTGAGATTTTCTGTGTGATGGGCCTGTCCGGGTCCGGGAAATCCACGCTGGTGCGCCATGTCAACCGTCTGCTTGAGCCGACCGACGGCCACATCCTGATCGACGGCGACGACGTCATGGCGATGGATCCCCCAAGTCTGCGGGACCTTCGCAACCGGAGGGTCGCCATGGTTTTCCAGAACTTCGGTCTGATGCCGCACCGCACCGTCCGCGACAACGTCGCCATGCCTCTGGAAATCCGCGGCACCGGCAAGAGCAGGCGCTGGCAGGAAGCCGACCGCGTTCTGGAAATGGTCAACCTGACGGGCTGGGAGGACAAGTACGCCCACGAACTGTCCGGCGGCATGCAGCAGCGCGTCGGCCTCGCCCGCGCCATCGCCTCCGACCCCACCATCCTGCTGATGGATGAACCCTTTTCGGCGCTCGATCCGCTGATCCGGCGCCAGCTTCAGGATCAGTTCATGGAGCTCGCCTCCGAGCTGCACAAGACCACGATCTTCATCACCCATGATCTCGACGAGGCCATCCGGATCGGCGACCGCATCGCCATCATGAAGGACGGTCGCATCGTTCAGACCGGCGCGCCGGAGGAGATCGTGATGAACCCGGCCGACGACTATGTCTCGGACTTCGTTGCCGGCATTTCCAAGCTCGGGCTGGTCTACGCACACACCATCATGATCCCCAGGGAGCAGCGCGTCGCCGAGCGCGGGCCGGTGCCGGAAGGTGCGCTGCGCGCGCGCCACGATGCGGATCTGAACCACCTGATCGACCTCTCCGTCCAACAGGACGGGCCGATCGTGATCCTGGCCGACGACGGCGCCGAAATCGGCATTGTCGACCGCATCGACCTGATGCGTGCGATCCAGGGAAGCCGGGGAGGCGACGAATGAACGACCAAAGCCAGGCCATCACAGCGGACAGCGTCGGCGCGATCGCACCCCGCAACGACACCCCGCGCGACGACAAGCTTTCGGCCCTGATCGCCGACTTCGCCGGCGCGAATGCGGGCTACTACCAGCGCAGCTTCGCCTACATCACCGAAGCGCCGGGCTACCGCCTGACCGTCAACCCACTGGCCGGGCTGCTCAGCCCGGTCTGGTTCGGGGCGCGCGGGCTGTGGTCGTGGTTCCTCGCCTTCCTGATCGTGGAGACCTTTGCCTACATTCAGCTTGCCCGCGGCCTCATCGGCGATCTGGGCCGCGAGCAACGCGAACGCGCCGAGAGCATCGCCGCCACGTTGGAAACCCGGCGCCAGCAGATCGAGGAAGCGACGCGCAACAACTCCAGCAGCCTGGACGCCCTGCAGCGCGCCGCAGAGTCGCTGGAGGTGGCCCTGGCCGACGCCCTGCAGAAGGCGGAAGCCGCCTCCGCAGACACCCTTACCTTTATTGCCCTCGGCCTCTTTCTGCTGCTCGGCGCCAAGGCCGCGGCCGCCTGCAGCGCCAACTGGGCACTCGAGCGCCAATTCACCCGCTGGCGCTCCGACCGCAGCCTGGACAAGGGGCTTTCCTGGCCGCGGGCCGCCGTCGCCGCCGTCATCTTCTCAGGTGTGGCCGGACTCTCGGCCCTGCGCTTCGCACAGCCGGACCAGATGCCGGTGCTGCTCGACTTCCCGACCGACAAGGCCTGGCGCATCGGCGTGGGCGACTGGATCAAGGACGGTTTCGACTGGGCCAAGACGGCAGGCTCGGAGTTCTTCAACACCATAACCCTCGGCATCCGCTCCCTACTGGACGGTCTGGAAACCGTCTTCGTCGGGACGCCCTGGCCGGTGATCATTCTGGTGGTCGGCATGCTCGCCTGGCTCTCGGCGGGACCGCGGGTCGCCATCTTCACGGTGGCCGCCCTCGCCTACCTTGGCGTTCTCGGCTTCTGGGAGAAGGCGATGACCACCATCTCCCTGCTCGGTGCGGCGGCGATGGTCTCCATCACCCTGGGCATTCCGCTTGGCATCTTCTGCGCCCGCCGCCCCAAGGTCTATGCCTTCGTGCGGCCCGTCCTCGACTTCATGCAGTCGATGCCCTCCTTCGTCTACCTGATCCCGGTGATCGCATTCTTCGGGGCAGGCAAGCCAGCGGCCATCGTCGCCACCCTGATCTTCGGCAGCCCGCCTGTGATCCGCTTCACCGTGCTCGGCTTGCAGCAGGTGCCCCACGCGGCGCGCGAGGCCGCCATGGCATTCGGCGCAACCAACGGCTACCTGCTCTTCAAGGTCGACCTGCCCCTGGCCGCCCGCACCATCATGGCCGGTGTCAACCAGACCATCCTGCTGTCCCTGGCGATGGTTGTGGTGGCCTCGCTGATCGGTGCGAAGGGGCTGGGCGAGGATGTCCTGGAGGCCCTGCAGTACGCCTCCGAGGGCCAGGGTATCCTGGCCGGCCTCGCAATTCTGTTCTGCGCGCTGATCCTGGACCGCATCGTCGCTGGAAACCGGACCTGACGGTGCATGCCTGATCTCCGGATCAGGCGATCCAGATCGGCAGTACGGAGGCAGCCAGCAGCAGGCCAAGGGTGACGTTGACCATGCGCCACTGCCAGTCCTTGCTGAGTGCGCGGGCCAGCAATGAACCGCCGGCGCACCAGAGGCAAAGCGATCCGACTGCAGCGGCGCCGAAAGTGCCCGCCATCACCACGGCCAGTTCCAGGGGTTGGGCCGAGAGCGAGGCAAAGGAGGCCGCGGCGCCGAACACCATGGCCCAGGCCTTGGGGTTGACCAGCAGAAGCGCCGCCCCGGCGGCAAAGCCGAGCGGCCGGGTCGCATCCGCCGCCTGGCTGTCCGGCGTGCCGGCGGAGCCGATGCGCCAGGCCAGCCAGAACAGGTAGGCCGTGCCGGCCAGCTTCAGCCCCAGTCCCAGTCCTGGAAGACCCTGCAGCAGCGCGGCGAGGCCGGAGGCGGCGGAGGCCGCCAGAACGGCAAGCCCGGCAGCGATCCCGAACACCAGCGGCAGACTGCGCTGAAACCCGAAGCGCACGCCGGAGGCCGTGGCCAAGGTGGTGGCGCCGCCGGGCGTGATGGTGGCGACCACCGCAAAGAGCAGCAGGGATGGAAAGACCTCCGGCATGGCAGCCCCTCGTCCGCAGTTTCGAAGAGGCTTCACATTAGGGTCCGCTCAATGTATTATGAAAGGCAATTCCATTAATATATGAAATTAGCAATTGTGATATCTGAACCATGAACAGAAACCTCGACATCGGCCTGCTCCGCGCCTTCGCCGCAGTCGCAGGCACCCGAAGCATGACCACCGCCGCGGACCGCCTGGGTCTCACCCAGGGGGCCGTAAGCCAGCAGGTCAAACGCCTGGAGGAGACGCTGGACTGCGTGCTCTTCGACCGTGCGCGGCGTGGGCTCAAGCTTACGGCCAGCGGCGACCAGATGCTCGGCCACGCCAAGCGTCTGCTGGCGATGAACGACGAAATCCTGCAGGACATGGCTGGCCCGGCGATCGACGGCAAGGTGCGCCTGGGTATTCCCTTCGACCTCGTGTCGACCTACCTGCCCCTGGTCTTCGAGGGCTTTGCCGAGGCCAATCCCCGGATCGAGGTGTCGCTCAACTGCGCCACCTCCAAAATGCTGCTCGCGGGCCTGCGCGACGGCAGCGTCGATGTGGCGCTGGTCGAGGAACCGCTCGGCGAGTCCAAGGGCGAGTGCCTCGCCGTCGAACGTCTGCTGTGGATCGGCAGCAGGAACGGCACGGCCCACCGGAAGCGCCCCCTGCCCCTCTCCATCGTCAGCGAGACCTGCGCCTTCCGCGATCCCATCGTCGAGGCTCTGGAGGCGCGGGACATTCCCTGGCGCTCGGTCTTCGAGTACGGCACCCTCGAAGCAACCATGACCACCGTGCGCTCGGACCTGGCGGTGACGGCTTTTCTCGCGTCCTTCATTCCGGAGGACATGGAGGTCCTGGGGCGCGACAGCGGCCTGCCGGAGCTGCCGAACTTCACGATCAACCTCTACGAAAGCAACATCGAACCCAACCCGGCGGCGCGCCAGGTCGCCGACTACCTGCGTGAGAGCATGATCGGGCAGAACCGCCGCAGCGCCTGACGGTCGGCCAAGTTGACGCTCCAGACCGACACCCGCAGCGACCACGCGGCGAATTTGGGTGGACAGGCCCCGGCCGCGGCGGCACCTTCTGACGCCAGCCGCAGGGATAGCCAGAAAGAGGAACCCGGAATGGACCGCTCGCAGGGGCTCGACGCCCTGCAGTCCGCCTTGGCTGCGCGCTTCAGCGACGCAGAGTCGCTGCGGATCGACGACCCGCTGACGGGGCTTGAGAGCCTGGCGAAGATCGCCAGCCGCGGCTCCGTCCGCCATTTCAAGCCGGAACCCGTGGACCCTGCCCTGCTGCGCCTGCTCGCCGCCGTCGCCCTCTCGGCGCCGACCAAGAGCGACCTGCAGCAGCGCGATCTCGTCGTGGTGACGGAGAAGGACCTGCGGGCCAAACTCGGCCGCCTGATCGACGATCAGGCCTGGACCGCCGGCGTGCCCAGCCTGCTGGTCTTCTGCGGCAACAACCGCCGCCAGCGCCAGATCCACGACTGGCGCGGCCATGCCTTCGCCAACGACCATCTGGATGCCTTCTTCAACGCCGCGGTGGATGCCGGCATCGCGCTCGCCACCTTTGTGGTGGCCGCCGAGGCGCTGGGCCTCGGAACCTGCCCGATCTCAGCACTGCGCAACGATGCCGAACAGGTGAGCGACCTTCTCGGTTTGCCGGATCACGTCTTCCCGGTGGCGGGTCTGGCGGTGGGCTGGCCGGCCGAGGCGGCCCCCATCAGCCCACGCCTGCCGCTTTCCGTTACGCTGCACGAGAACCGCTTTGACGAGGATGGCGTCCGCGAAGCGGTCACGGCCTACGATCCTTCCCGGCGCTACGCCGCCCAGCGCTTTGTCGAGGACTTCGGAGAAGATACGGCTTACGGCTGGTCGGAGGACAAGACGCGCCAGTACGCGAAGCCCGAGCGCACCGGCTTCGGCGCCTTCATCCGCGGCAAAGGGTTCCGCCTGGATTAGCGGCTTCAAGCTGGATTAGCCGGCTACATCACCTCGTCTTCGCGGTCGTCGGTCTCGCCGTAGCGGTGCAGCGCCGGTGGCTTCAGGCCCTCGTAGAGCTTGCCGATGCCCTTGTTCACGATGTCGCCCTGCTGGGCAAAGAGCGAGTTGCCGCCAAGGTCGCTGTCGACGATGAAGGGCCCGAAGTCCTCCACCTCGAAAAGCCAGAGCGCCTGGGCGATGCCCAGATCCTTCAGCCAGTGCACCGAGCGCACGCCCTTCACCCCGCGGCCCAGCAGGGCGCCGGTGCCGTAGCCTACGGTGGTCAGATAGACCGCACCGCGCGGCGCCAAGACCTGCTTGTAGTCGTCGCGCGGCATGCCGCCCTTGCCGATCACGATCTTGGTGCCGGTCAGGTCGAGCCACTCGCCCAGGTACTTGGAGAAGCGGAAGCTGGCCGTCGCCGTTACGCCGCCGATGACGTAGCTGCCGTCCGGCTGCGGCGCTGCGGCGGGCGAGCAGTGGAAGTTCACATTGCTGGCCGCGGTCAGGCCGTCGGGCAGTGCGCCGCCCTCGGTCAGGACACGATTGTAGACGCCCTCACGGGCCGTATAGACGAGCCCATTCAGATAGACGACAGAGCCCAGTTCCAGCGCCGCGATGTCCTCCGGTTTCGCCGGCAGGCTCAGGCGGACCTGTTTAAGCTTCGATCCTGGCTTGGCCATTCCACAGTCTCCCGGCGCATGTAGGGGGTGAACCACTGGGGGTCGGTGCGGTAGGTGACGGACCCGTCCGCCGCAAGGCGCGCCGTGGCGCGGCGCGACGACAGGCAGAAGGTGTGCACGGACACAGGCATGCCGCCGGTGTGGGTGTAGCCGACCTCGATGTGGCAATCGACCACCATGGAAGATCCGACGAAGCCCATGGCGCCCATCCCGATGGAGTTTCCCAACGCCTTCAGGTCCAGTTCCAGGGCGGCGATCTTCGGGTCGGGGTTGCGGTCGCCGACGACGCGCAGGCAGGCCGCCTGCTTGCCGAGCACCATGCAGGTGTCCTTGGAACCGCCGATGCCGACGCCGACGATGGCCGGCTGGCAGGCCAGCCCCCGCTTGCCGAAGGCGATCAGGGTATCCAACAGGAAACGCTTGATGCCGTCGATGCCGTCGCCGGGAAAGAGCATGCGGTAGTCGGAGCCGAAGAGCCCGCCCTTGTGCACGGTGGTGATGTCGATCCAGTCCGCCTCCGGCTCGAAGCTCCACTCGATCTCCGGCGCGTTGATGCCGACGTTGTTGTTGTGCTCGCTGCGCCAGAGCGGGTGCACCCGGTTGGGCCTCAGCGGGACGTCGTGCGTGGCCCGGGCCGTCGCGCTGCGCAGCGCCCGCTCGATCCCGGTAAAGCCGCCGGTAAAGGCCGCCCGGTCACCGACCTTGACGTAGTAGCGCGGCAGGCCGGTGTCGGCGCACATGGGCCGCCGGTCCTCACTGGCCGCCTCCCAGTTCTCCACCATGGACTGCAGGACAAAGGCCGAGAGATCGCCTCTTTCCACGTCGATCATGCCCTTGATGCCGGCCAGATAGTCTTCCGGAATGTCGATGGCGGCCTTGCGCATGATTTCGTAGCCGGCCGCTTCGATCGCCGCATTCTCGATCATGTCATCCTCCCTAAACCGCCGCTGCCGGCGGTGCCCCGGCCTCGTCGGCGATCAGCGATTCGCCCGGCTGCACCCGGTCGAAGACCACCGGCACCATCGCGGTCTCAAGGGCGCGCCCCTCCAGGCGCACCCGTGTGAAGGCGCTCTGCGCCAGGTCGCCGGTCTCCGGAAAGTCCTCGCGGAAATGGGCACCGCGGGAGTCCTCACGGGCCAGCGCCGCCTCGGCGATAACGCCAGAGATGGTAAGCAGGTTCTGCAGATTGAGCCAGTCGTGCCAGGTGAGATTAAATGCCCGGTCGGCGTCGGCCAGGCCGGTCCCTTCCAAGGCAGCGGCAAGGTCGGCCACCGCAGCGCGGCCCTGTTCCAGGCCGCTGGCGGTTCTCAGGATGCCGACGTTGTCCCACATCTGCTGCCAGAGCGTCTCCCGCAGCGCATTCAGGTCGCCGGCCGTCTGCGCAAAGGGCCTTTCCGCCCGCCCGACGGCGGCATCGATGATGCTGTCGTCGGGTTCCCGCCAGGTCCGCTGGCCGGCGACGAAGGCGGCCATGGACTCGCCTGCGATGCCGCCGAAGACGGTGGAGTTGGCGACACCGTTGCCGCCCAGCCGGTTGGCGCCGTGGACGCCGCCGCAGTCCTCTCCCGCCGCAAAGAGCCCGGGCGACGCGGTCGAACAGTCGGCCTCGAACTCGACGCCGCCCATCATGTAGTGGGCTGTCGGAACCACCTCGACCCGCCCGCCGGCCAGGTCGAAGCCGCAGTCGGCACAGCGCTTCACCATACCCGGAAAGAGGTCTTCGACACGCTCCGGCCCCAGGTGCGCCATTTCGATGAAGACGCCTCCCATGGGGGTCGTCCGCCCGGCGCGCATCTCGGCATAGATGGCGCGGGAGACGATGTCGCGCGTCGCCCGCTCGCCAGCCGGATGCTGGTGCTCCATGAAGCGCTCGCCGGCACCGTTCAGCAGATAGCCGCCGACGCCGCGCAGCCCCTCCTCCAGAACCGTCCCCGTCATCCGGGTGTCGGTCCCGCCCAGGAGACCGGTCGGATGGAACTGCACCATTTCCATGTCGCGCAGCGCGAGTCCGTAGCGCAGGGCCATGGCCAGCCCGTCGCAGCTCTTGTCGCCGGAGGGCGTGTGATAGAGGTACATGGTCGGGCCGGCGCCGGTGCCCAGCAGCACCGCTTTCGCCTCGACCAGACGGTAGCCGCCGTCGCGGAGGTCGATCAACAGCACCCCGGCGATGCCGGAGCGGTCGCGCGCCGGGATCAGCTCGATAGCGCGGTGTTCCTCCAGCCGCTGCGCGTCCAGCGCCCAGACCTGCTCCATCAGGCGGTTGATGATCTCGATGCCCGTGAGATCGCCCTTGTGCACCGTGCGGTCGAAGCTCTGACCGGCGAAGGCCTTCTGATGCAGCGTGCCGTCGGCATTGCGGTCGAAGAAACAGCCGACCTCGTTCTCCAACTCCCGAATGCGCTCGACCGCCTTGACGCAGAGGGTCCAGGCGAGGTCCTGGCGCGGCAGCCACTTGCCGCCGACGATGGTGTCCATGAAGTGGCGTTCGATGGAATCGCCGGCGCCCAGGGCGACGTTGTAACCGCCCTGAACCATGCGGGTGCAGCCGGACTTGCCCAGCAGACCCTTGGCGGCGATGGTCACGTCGAGGTCGGGATTGGTCTGCTTGGCGTGAAGCGCGGCGAAGAGGCCGGCGCCGCCGCTGCCGAGGATGAGGATGTCGGTCTTCAGGCGCTCGATCCGCATGGCTCACCAGACCTGCGCATAGAAGGCCACGCCGACCGCGATGGCGGCGGCTGTTCCCGGAAAGATCCAGCGCAGGCGCGGATCGTTGCGGTAGGGCCAGACCAGCAGCTCCAGCGCCAGCAGGCGAAGCCCGAAGCAGAGGTGGAGCGTGAGAAGCGTGACCAGTCCCCACTCCGCGAGCTTCACCAGCGGCAGCTCGGCGAAGACCAGGAAGGCATCGAGCCGCTCGGCGCCTTCGAGGGCGAGACCGAGCACGAGGAAATGAAAAGGCAGGAAGACGGCCAGGGCCAGTCCCGACAGCCGGTGACCGAGGAAGGCCAGGTAGCTTTCGTGGTTCCGCAGGGGCTGCATGGCTCTAGGCGACCACCACAATGACGGCCCTGAGGCCGAGCCCGGCGAGCAAGATGCCGAAAGCAAGCGAGACAAGCATTGCAACGCGCGCGCTGGCGCCGGTCCACTCGCGCAGAATGGTGCGCAGGCCCAGCGGCGCATGGATGGCCGCGGCGATCACAAAGACCCCGTAGAACAGCGCCCAGCCAAGGCTGCCCTGGGTGCGGCCCAAGATCTCCTGTGCTGTCAGACCGTCGCGCACGGCATAGAGGATGAGGCCCAGATGCACCAGTACCAGCGGCGCGAGGATCAACGCCGTCAGCCGCTGCAGCACAAAGAGCCGGCGCTCCGTCACTCCGGGGCCTCCAGTTTCGGCAGGCCGAAGAAGGCGCTGCGCTTCAGCGCGGCGATGCTTTCCGACGGGCTGAGGCCGACCGGACAGTGGCGGGTGCAGTTGCCCTGGCTGTGGCAGGAGGTGCAGCCGCCTTCGGCAAAGGCACGGTCCAGGGTGTCCGAACGGGGGCCATGGCGCGCATCGTTCACCAGCGTCCAGGCGCGGTTCAGGGCGGCCGGACCCAGGTAGTCGGAATTCCAGGCGACCACATCACAGGCGGCGTGGCAGACCGCGCAGTTGATGCACTCGATGGCTGCCGAAGCGGCCAGACGCGGCGGCGACTGCGGGTCGACCCGCTGCGGTGGATCCTGCCGGCTTGCGGTTCCGGAAAACCGGCCGCCGGCACGCTGCCACTTGTCGAAGAAGGGCGCCATGTCGCAGGCCAGGTCCTTGATGCGCGGCAGGTTGCGCAGCGGCTCCACGGTCAGCGTCCCTTCCAGGGCGACCCGTCGCACATGGGTGCGGCAGGTCCAGCGCGGGCGGCCGTTGACGGTCATGGCGCAGGAGCCGCAGACGCCGACCCGGCAAGCAAAGCGGTATGCCAGGTCCGGCGCGTGGCGGCGCTGCACCTCTGTCACCACATCCAGGATTGTCTGATTGTCGCGGGCCGGGACGCGATAGGTCTCGAAACGACCCTCCGCTTTGCCGCGCCAGATGCGCACGGTCAGCGCGGTTTCCGGCCCCTCGGTCATGCGGGCGCTTTCGCCGGTTCCGGGGACTTGCGCGACACATTGGGCGCCGCCTGCGGTGCGATCGCGACATCGATGCAGGTCGGCGCACCGCCGGAGAGCGCATCGACGAGTGCGCCCTGCAGCTGCCCGGCCTCCGTCACATGAAAGCCCCGGCAGCCGAGCGCCTCCGCCGCCTTGTCATAGCGCGCGCCGGGCAGAAGGTCGCAGCCGATCTTGCGCTGCGCGCCATAGTCCCGAACCTGGATCACCTGCTCGGCGTTCCAGCGGGCGTCGTTCCCGACGATGACGGCAAAGGCGGTCCGCTCTCGCGCCGCCGTTTCGAATTCGCTGAGATGAAAGCCCGCGGTCCCGTCGCCCATCAGGGCGACCAGCGGCGCGTCGGGCTGCGCCAGTCTGGCGCCGATGGCATAAGGCAGCGCCGCACCGATGGCGCCGGAGGGCCCGTTGATGATCCGACGGGGGATGCGGGTCGTCGCCTGGATCCACTGACCGAACTCCCCGCCATCGCAGATCAGGATCGCATCGGCGCTGTCCTGCAAGGCGGACTGCACCACGGCACCGACCTCGGCGGCGTGCATGGCCTGGGTGTGCTCCGGCTCCGCGCGGCAGGCCAGCGCATCGGCCACCTCCCGGCGCCAGGCGGCGCGCGCCGCTCCGCCGCTGCCGGCCGCTGTCAGGGCTGCCGCCACCGGTCCCGGATCGGCAATCGCCGTAAGCTCGAGGCGCCCGCCCAGCGTCTCCTTGGCACGCGCGATGGCGGTGGGGTCAGGGTCAACCAGGATCACAGCTGCGGCAGAAGACTGCGCCATCCCGCCGAAGCCGGACATGAAGTCGGTCGCTTTGCCGAGGAAGAAGAGACAGTCGGCAGTGGCCAGCACCTCGGCAAAGGCACCCAGGGCCGGATCCCGCAGGCCCCGCGGGCTCTCCAGCGCGATGGCCGGAAGATCGAGCGCCGCGCCAAGCTTCGCCAGGCGGTCGCCGCCACGCAGGACGTTCAGGCTGGGACCGGCGAGCAACAAAGGGCGCTCGAAGGCGGCAAGCCGTGCCTGGATGGCTGCCAGCATCTCGGGATCGGCGCTGCGGACAGGGGCAGCGAAGTCCGCTGAGGTCATCGGCACCGCCGGGCCCACGTCCGCGTTCAAGACATCGAAGGGCAGCGCGAGGTGCACCGGACCGGGACGGCCCGCCTTGGCCAGCCGAACGGCTCTCGCAAAGGCCGGGGCGAGATCGCCGGCATCCTGCACCCGCTCGCTGGCCTTCACAAAGGGGCGCGCCGCCGCGCCCTGCGGAAACTCCTGAAAGGCCCCCTTCCCGTCCAGCCCGACCGGAGAGTCGCCGGACAGAAAGATCACCGGGCTTTCCGACATAGCGGCGGTATAGAGTGCCCCCAGCGCATTGCCGAAGCCCGGGGCGGCTGTCACCAGGGCAACGCCGATGCGGCCGGAAACCTGTGCATAGGCATCGGCCATAAAGACCGCGGCCGCCTCGTGACGGCTGTGAACGATGCGGATGCCCGGGTCGATCAGCGCATCGTAGAGCGGCATGATCTGATTGCCCGAGAGCGAGAAGACCACCTCCACGCCGGCCTGCGCCATGGCGCCCGCCAAATGATCCGCACCGCGCATCGGCATTCGCTCCCCGCATAAAAGCTGTTTCGTTCTGCTTGCGGTCAGTCTATTCTTTTGGAAATCTCAATCAAGCAATAACTAAGTTTAGAAATTCAGGAAAACAAGCAGTCGCGGCTCCGCATGGACGTCAAATCGCTTTACACCCTGATCGCTGCGGCGGACTGCGGCAGTTTCGCAGAAGCCAGTACGCAGCTTGGCCTCTCCCTCTCGGCCGTCAGCCTCCAGCTGCGCGCCCTGGAAGACGAGATCGGCATCACGCTGTTCGATCGCCGCAGCCGGCCGCCGCAGCTGACCGAGGAAGGCCGGGACTTCGTGCGCCGCGCCCGCGAGGTGATCGTCCATTGGGAGGCGCTGAGCGAAAGCCTCTCGCGGGATCCGGCGCGCGGTGTCCTGCGGGTCGGTGCTGTGCACACAGCGGTGGCATCGTCGGTGCCCGCCGCACTGCGCCGGCTGCAGAGCGAACGGCCAGAGGTCTCGGTGCGCCTCACCACCGGCCTCTCGCACGATCTGGAAGAGCGGCTGCGCCGCCGAACCCTTGATTGCGCGATCGTCACAGAGGCTGCACCGGGGGACTCGGACCTCGTCAGCCACCGGGTCTGCAGCGAACCGCTGGTGCTGATCGCCCATCGCGACATCAAGGGCCGCGACGTCACCAGGATCCTGGCCTCGGAGCCCTATGTACGGTTCAGCCGCCAGGCCCGCGTGGCAAGACTGATCGACGGGGAGTTGCAGCGACGCAAGATCGCGGTCAACTCCCGCATGGAGATCGATACCCTGGAAGCGGTGGTCTCTCTGGTGCGTCAGCGCCTGGGGGTCTCCATCGTCCCCGCCGCTTCGGCGGGCAACGGGTTTCCCGAGGACATCCGCGTCCGTCCCTTCGGATCGCCCCCTGTGCTGCGGCACCTCGCCGTCAGCCTGCGCAGCGACTGCCCCAAGCGGCATCTGGTCACCCCCCTGATCGAGGCCCTGCGCGGGGTTTATCGCCGTTCGGCGGCTGCCTGACGGCCATCCCGCTCCCCCGAAAACTGCAGTACCTCCGGGCCGCACCACGGCGCGCGACTCAACCCTATATAGATAATCATTTTGATAGTTTTCAACTCAAAAGAATTAACGTTTTGTCTAGAATTACTGTCGATAGTTCCTGATCAGAAGCGCAGGCGAGTGGAGGGATTTTCTCCTCGTGCCTGCGGACTGGGTGCTCATCACTGCTGTTTCCTGAGACCCAGGACCAAGGATCGGGCCTGGCGGGGCAACCCGGCACCCGCTGGAGCTGACGGGAGAAACGCTACCATGAAGGGCATACTCTTCACCGAGTTTCTGGAAATGGTGGACCAGAAGTTTTCGCCGGAACTGACCGAACGCATCATCGATCAGGTCGATGTCTCTTCGGGCTGCGCCTACACGACGATCGGGACCTACGACCACACCGAGCTTGTCCAACTGGTGGTCCAGCTGAGCAAGGAAACCGATACCCCGGTCACCGACCTCGTCCGCGCCTATGGGTTCTATCTCTTCGAGCGCTTCGTGCGCACCTACCCGCGCTTCTTCTCCGGGATCAAGGATGCCTTCACCTTCCTCGAAGGTGTCGAGAGCATCGTTCACGCAGAGGTCCGCAAGCTCTACAGCGATTCCAAGCCGCCTCTGATCACCGCCACACGCCAGGGCGACGACAAGCTTGAAGTCATCTACGAGTCACAGCGCTGCCTTGCCGATGCGGCGCACGGCCTGATCCTGGGCTGCATCGACTACTTCGGCGAGAAGATGACCGTCGAGCGCCAGGACATCGACGAGAGTGGCAGCAGCGTCCGGTTCCTTCTGACCAAGGCGGCTTAGAATATGGACACGGACGTTCTCAAGAAGCGTCTGGCGCGCGAGAAGATCGCGCGGCGGCAGGCCGAGTCCCTGCTGGAAACAAAGAGCCGCGACCTCTACCTGGCCAGCGAACAGGTCTCCAAGTCCGCCCAGCTCATCAAGGCGCAATCGCAGCAGCTCCAAGCAGTCCTCGACCACGCCATGGCTTCGATCTTCCTGGTCGACGAGAAGGATCAGATCATCCGCGCCAACCGGGTGGCCGAGCTGACCTTCGAAATGTCGAAGGAAGAAATGCTGGGAACCGACTTCTTCGAGCTGTTCAGCCCGGAGACCCGAGATGCCGCGCACGGATACGACGCCGTTTCGGAGCTCCACCAGGAACTGAACACTTCCGACAAATCCATCGAGTCTGTCGGCCAGCGCAAAAGCGGCGCGACCTTTCCGATGGAGCTGTCCATCACCCAGCTCGACATGGACGGAAGCACCTTCACGGTCTGGATCCTCAAGGATGTCTCAGCCCGCAAGGAAGCCGAGGAAAGGCGGGCCAAGCTCGAACAAGAGCTGAGCCAGGCTCAGAAGCTGGAGTCCCTCGGCACCCTGGCAAGCGGCATCGCCCATGAGATCAATACGCCGGTCCAGTACGTCAGCGACAACGGTCACTTCCTAAAAGACGCCTTCACCGATCTGATGAAAGTCCTGGAAGCGCAGGAGACCCTGCTGAAGGCCGCCGAAGCCGCCGGCGTTCTGGGCGACGAGATCGCCGCGGTGAAGGCCTGCCAGGAAGACGCTGACATCGACTTCCTGAAGGAGGAGGTTCCGACCTCTATCGCGCAGGGCCTGGACGGCGTCGCGCGGATCAGCAAGATCGTCACCGCGATCAAGGAGTTCTCGCACCCCGGCACCGCGGAAAAAAGCCTGGTCGATCTGAACAAGGCCATCGACACCACCTTGACGGTCGCCCGCAACGAGTGGAAATACATCGCCGAGGTTGAGACCAAGTTCGCAGAGAACCTGCCCATGGTTCCCTGCCTGCCGGGCGAGCTGAACCAAGTCATCCTGAACATGGTGATCAACGCCGCCCACGCGATCGAAAGCCTGAACAAGGAAGACCTGGGCAAGATCACCATCGAGACGCTGCAGCGCGGCAAGATGGCCGAAATTCGCATCAGCGACACCGGTTGCGGCATCTCCGAGGAACACAAGAAGCAGATCTTCGATCCCTTCTTTACGACCAAGGGCGTCGGCAAGGGGACCGGCCAGGGCCTGTCGATCGCCTACAGCAGCATTACGCAGAAGCACGACGGAACGATCTCGGTGGAGTCCGAGGTGGGCGTCGGCACCACGTTCATCATTCATCTGCCGGTTGGGGAGGCCGAAACCCTGAAGGAGGCTGTCTAGATGAAGCCGAGAATTCTCTTCGTCGACGATGAAAGCAACATCCTTCAGGGGCTTCGCCGCATGCTGCGCAGCATGCGCAACGAGTGGACCATGGACTTCGCCGAGGGCGGCGAGGAGGCACTGAAGACGCTTGAGGGGGAAAGCTACGATGTGCTTGTCACGGACATGAAAATGCCTGGCGTTGGGGGCGCAGAGCTGCTGGACCAGGTGGCGGAGCGCTATCCGCAGATGCTGCGCTTCATCCTTTCCGGCGAAGCCGACACCGAGGCGACGTTCCGCACGGTGGTGACGAGCCACCAGTTCTTTCCGAAGCCGTCGAACAGCGAGCGGCTTGTCGAGGTCATCAGCCACTGTCTGCAGCGGCGCAGCGAGTTCGAGACCATCGACACGGGGGCGCTGGTGACCGGCGTGCGCTGCCTCGCCACCTCGCGCAGCACCTTCGACGCCCTGGCCAACCTCCTGGACTCGGAATCTGCGACCATCGACCAGGCGGTGGAACTCTTCGCCGACGAGCCGGCGCTCGCCGCAAAGGTGATGCAGCTGGCGAATTCCGCCTACTTCGGGATCGGCGATCCGGTGTTCAGTCCCAAGGCGGCTGCGAACCTGCTGGGCTGGGACGTTCTGCGCGCCTTGCTGATCAACGAGTCCTTCGTCAGCGCCTTTCCTTCGGGGCCCTGCCGCGCGGCCTACGAGCAGGCGATTGCACAGGCCCGCAGCGTCGGCGAACTCTCCGCCTGGATAGCCGAGCAACGGGGGGCTTCCCCTCAGGCTATCGAACAGGCCCGTCTCGCCGGCCTGCTCCACAATCTCGGCCGCCTGCTGCTCTGCGATCAGGCCGGTGACGACTACGCCCGTGTCGTTGCGCTGGTCGAAGAGGGCAAAGGCCTGGACGATGCCGAGCGGGAGGTCTTCGCCACCTCCCACGTGGTGTTTGGAGCGTATCTTGCGGCAGCCTGGGGCATGCCCTCAGCGGTTGTCGAGGCAATCCGCCATCATCGCCAGCCCGCGGTCTCTGAGCAAAACGAAGACGCGCGGCTGCCGCTCCTGGCGGTCCACGCCGCCCTGGGTATCGTCAGCGCCAGCGACGCCGGTGAACCGGCAGACACCGTCGCCACGCACCTGGATACCGAGTTCCTGGGCCAGCAAGGCTGCGCCGAGAGCATTGCCGACTGGACCGAGGGCTGGCGCCGGCTCCGGAGCGCCGCGTGAGCGAGAAAGTCCTCTTCGTTGACGACGATCCGCAGATCCTGAGCGCTTTCAAGCGCGGTCTGCGCAAGCGCTTCGACCTGAAGACTGCCGAGGGGGGCGCTGCCGGCCTGGAGGTGATCGACCAGCACGGTCCTTTTGCCGTGGTGGTCAGCGACCAGCAGATGCCGGAGATGGACGGCATCAGCTTTCTGCGCCAGGTCAAGCAGAAGTCGCCGTTGACCGTCCGAATGATGCTGACAGGCAACGCCGACCAGAAAACCGCCATGGACGCCGTCAATGAAGGGCACATCTTCCGCTTCCTGACCAAGCCTTGCGGCCCGGACGACCTGGCCGTCGCGGTGGAGGCGGCCCAGCAGCAGTACCGCCTGATCGCCGCCGAACGGGAACTGCTGGAAAAGACCCTGGCGGGCAGCATCAAGGTGCTGGTCGACGTCCTCTCCCTGAACGATCCGGAGGCGTTCAAGGAAACCGCCCGGCTGCAGCTCTGGGCGCGCATGCTGGCGCGCTTCATGAAGCTGCGCGACGGCTGGGCGTTGAACATGACCATTATGCTGCACGGGATCGGGCGCATTACCCTGCCCCGGGAGGTCGGCCAGAAGCTGCGCGACGGCGAGAAGCTCAGCGACGTGGAAGCCGAGATGCTGGCCCGGGCCCCGGAGACCGCCCGCGACCTGATCAAGAACATTCCCCGACTCGAAGCCGTCGCGGACGCCGTTTACTACCAGTCCGCGGGATTCGACGGCAGCGGTTTTCCCGGCGACGGCAAGAAGGGCGAGGCGCTGCCGATGGAGGCGCGGGTCCTGCGCGTACTCTCAGACCTGGCACGGGCGACGACAGGCGAATGGCCCAGCCGCGCGGCCTTCGAGACCCTGGCCAAGGATGGTGCGCACTACGACCCCGAGATCCTGAAGGCGGCCCAGGCCTGCCTGGTCCCTGCGGAAGACAGCGGCGGCACCGCTTCGGCAGAGCCGGAAGTCCAGCAGGTCGAGCTCTTCCAGCTCAAGGAAACACACAAGCTGGCCGCCGATGTCGTCACCGAGGCTGATGTTCTGGTCCTCGCCAGCGGGCACCGCCTCTCCCCCGCCATGATCGAGAAGCTCAAGCAGTACAACAAGCTGAAGAAACTGAAGCAGCCGATCTCCGTCATCGAGGTGGACGACGAGGCCGAGGGGGCCGCTGAAGGGGCAGAATAGACCCCTTCCCGCCCGCGTGACGGGACCGAATGCGGCGCCGTCGTGCCAATGCCTGTTACCCACAGCAAAAAAGGTTGAGGCCCGGACGGGGCACAGGCATGAACGTCGGGTCATGCTGATCCGGCCCTCTCGATTCGCACGCCGACACGGGACCCCTTTGCTGGTGGGACCGCCCCAGGTCACCTTCGACGCCTCGGAGTGCGCGTGAGCGATCAAAAAGCACTGATACTCAAAGACGTCTTCGGATTCGACAGCTTCCGCCCAGGCCAGGCGGAAATCATCGACACGCTGCTGGGCGGGCGCTCGGCGCTCGCCGTCATGCCGACCGGGGCCGGGAAATCGCTCTGCTTTCAGGTGCCCGCCCTGGCGCGGGGCGGCCTGACGATTGTGGTCTCGCCGCTGGTGGCCCTGATGCAGGATCAGGTCGCCGCGCTGCGTCTGGCCGGGGTCGAGGCGGAAACCATCAACTCGGCGCGCCCGCGGGCCGAGAACGTCGACTCCTGGCGGCGCATTGCCGCCGGGGAGACCCGCCTGCTCTACCTGGCGCCCGAACGCCTTATGACCGAGCGCATGCTGGCCGCCCTCAAGCGACTGGACGTCCGGCTCATCGCCGTCGACGAGGCGCACTGCATTTCCCAGTGGGGGCCGGCCTTCCGCCCGGAATACGAGGACCTAGCGCAACTGCGGGAGATCTTTCCCGGGGTGCCGATTGCGGCTCTGACGGCGACAGCCGACGCCACCACGCGAAACGACATCGTCGACAAGCTCTTCGGCGGAGACGCTGAAAGCTTCGTGCTGGGCTTCGACCGGCCCAACCTGCAGCTTGGCGTCGAGGTAAAGCAGCAGTGGAAGAACCAGTTGATGGCGTTCCTCCAGCGCCACGACGGCGTCAGCGGCATCGTCTACTGCCTGTCCCGGCGCAAGACTGAGGAAGCTGCAGCCTTTCTGGTGGAGAACGGCATCAAGGCCCTGGCCTATCACGCCGGGATGGACAAGGAGGCGCGGGATGCCAACCAGAACGTCTTCATGACCGAGGACGGTGTGGTGATGGTCGCGACCATTGCCTTCGGGATGGGGATCGACAAGCCCGACGTGCGCTTCGTCTTCCACTGCGACCTGCCCGCCTCGGTGGAGGCCTATTACCAGGAGATCGGCCGCGCCGGCCGCGACGGCCTGCCCGCCGAGGCACAGATGCTCTACGGCCTGGACGACATCCGCATGCGCCGGGTCTTCATCGAGCAGGAAGAGAGCAGCGACGACCGGCGCCGGCGCGAGCACCAGCGCCTCGACGCGCTGATCGGCTACTGCGAGTCTCCCACCTGTCGGCGGCGCCTGCTGCTGGACTACTTCGGTGAAGACCTGGAGCGCTGCGGCAACTGCGACCTCTGCCGCAACCCGGTGGATCTCAGCGACGGGACCGCAGAGGGCCGGCAGATCCTCGCCGTCATCGAGCAGACCGGCCAGCGCTTCGGCGTCGCCCATATCGTCGACATCCTGCGGGGCACGGCGACCGAGAAGGTGGTGAAGGCCGGGCACGACAACCTTGCAGGTTTCGGCGCCGGGGCGGATGGCAAGAAAGAGGCCTGGCGCTCCCTGATCCGACAGCTTGTGGCCGCCGGTTTCCTACAGCTCGACATAGCCGGCTACGGCGGCCTTAAGATCACTGCCAAGGGCCGCGCCCTTCTGACCGGCACAGAAGCCTTCCACTACCGCCCGGACCGGGTGGCCGCACACGGCCGCACGCCGCGGGCGCGAAAGCAGGCGCCGGAGACGGCCCTGACGCCGGAAGAAAACTCCCTGCTCGGCAGGCTCAAGGAACTGCGCCTGCGCCTCGCCAAGGAGCGCGGCGTTCCCGCCTACGTCATCTTCCCCGACAAAGCCCTGGCCGACATGGCCCGGCGGCGCCCGCGCAGCCACAGCGAGTTCGCCGCCGTCAACGGCGTCGGCACCGCCAAGCTGCGGGATTTTGCCGACGTCTTTCTCGGCGAAATCGCAGACGCCGGCTGAGACCGGCGAGATCTTGGACCGAGCACCTTGGAGCGGGAGGGCTCTTTGACCTCGTGCTTCGAGACGCTCCGATCCTCAGCATGAGGTCAAACAGCTAAGCTCCACGCCTCGTCCTGAGGAGGCCTGAAAGGCCGTCTCGAAGGACATGGTGGACTCGCTCGGCCAACGCCTCATCGTCTCCTAGGCGACGGAGCTTTCGACGTTCTTTCCCAGACCGCCGAGCCGCTCGATGAAGGCGGCGACTTCCGCGACCCCCTGCCCCGACTTCACCTGGGCGAAGACGAAGGGCCGCTCACCGCGCATCTTCTTGGCATCGCGGTCCATGACGCCCAAGTCCGCGCCCACCAGGGGCGCCAGGTCCGTCTTGTTGATGACCAGCAGGTCGGAACGGGTGATCCCTGGCCCGCCCTTGCGCGGGATCTTGTCACCGGCGGAGACGTCGATCACGTAGATGGTGATATCGGCCAGTTCGGGGCTGAAGGTGGCCGCCAGATTGTCGCCGCCGGACTCGATCAGAACCAGGTCGAGCTCCGGAAACTGCGTGCGCAGATCGGCGACGGCGGCGAGGTTGATGGAGGCGTCCTCGCGGATGGCCGTATGCGGGCAGCCACCGGTCTCCACCCCGACAATGCGCTCCGGCGGCAGCGCGCCCGAGCGGGTCAGGAACTCCGCATCTTCGCGGGTATAGATGTCGTTGGTGATGGCGGCGATGTCGTAGCGCTGCGATAGCGTCTTGCAGAGCGCGTCCATCAGGGCCGTCTTGCCGGAGCCCACCGGCCCGCCGATACCGACCCGCAAAGGGCCTGTCTGTGCTGTGGTCATGATCGGAACAACCTCGTGTACTGGGTTTCGTGTTTCATTGCCGCCAGGTCGGCCAGGACGGAAGCACCGCCGAGATCCTCCAGCGGCATGGTCTGCGCCAGCGCCGCGGTCTCGGCAATGGCAGGTTCCAGCGCCGCCGTCACGCGCTGCCCGTCGCTCTGGCCGAGCGGGATGAGCCGCACCCCGGCAGAGACGATGTTGGCGGCAAAGCCGTGCAGGTAGGCGTGGAGGCTGGCGGCCAGCGGCAAACCGTGGCCGGCCGCAGCAACGGCCACCACCACCGGGTAAGCAGGCGGCCCCGCCGCGACCGACAGCAGGCGGTCAAGCGCGGCACAAGGCCAGGCGTCCCGGGTGGCCTCGGCAAAGGCGCGGCCCTGCGCAGTCGTTTCCAGATATCGCTCAGACGATGCGACAAAAGCCGCCGCCAAAATACTAATCTCCTTCAATCTTTCTGGATCGTCGTTCGCCTCAAAGGCGTGGCGGAAGAGGCAGGCATCGTTGCGTCCGGAGCCGAGCAGCAGCAGGTCCCGCAACCAGTTCTCCAGCGTCGCCGCGTCGGTCACCGTGCCGTTCTCGACGGCATACTCCAGGCCGTGCGAGTAGCTGAAGGCGCCCACAGGATAGGACGGCGACAGCCAGGTCATCAGGCGATAAAGCCCGGCATGATCGAGCGGCTCAGTCATGCCCGTGCCTACCATGCCCGTGCCCGCCATGCCCGTGCCCCTGCGTTCTTCCGTGCCCGTAGGCGCCGCCCTCCGGGCTGAAGGGCGCTTCGATCAACTCCGTGCGCGCGCCCAGCTTCTGCAGCATTTCCAGGATCACATGATCCTCGCGGATGCGCAGCCGGTCGCCCAGCAACTGGGTCGGCAGATGACGGTTGCCCAGGTGCCAGGCGATGCGCAGCAGGTCGGCGCCGGGGCCGGCCCGCACCTCGATCAGGCGCTCCGGCGCCGCCACCACGGCAACCGTTCCGCCCGCCTCCAGCACCAGGCCGTCGCCGTCCGACAGCGCCCTGGCTTCGGGCAGGTCCAGCAGGAACTCCAACCCCGCCTCGCCCTTCATGACAATGCGGCGGCGATGGCGCGCGTCGAAATCCAAGCGCACCGCGTCGCAGGCCTCCGCCGGGGACCAGGTCCCGGCCGCACGCACGCTGGTCGCTCTCTGCATCGCGCCGGTCCTTAGAACAGGAAGTAGCGCTGCGCCATGGGCAGCACCTCCGCCGGCTCGCAGGTCAGCAGCGTGCCGTCGGCCCGCACCTCGTAGGTCTCGGGATCGACCTCCACCTCCGGCGTGTAGTCGTTCAGCACCATGTCTTTCTTGGTGACCGTGCGGATGCCGGAGACCGGTACGACCGGGCGGGAGAGCCCGAGCAGCCGCCCCGCATCGCCCTCTGCCGCAGCCTGGGACACGAAGGTAACGGCGCTTTCGGTCATCGCCTTGCCGAAACCGGCGAACATGGGGCGGTAGTGGACCGGCTGAGGCGTCGGGATGGAGGCGTTGGGATCGCCCATGGCCGCTGCGGCGATGCTGCCGCACTTCAGCACCAGATCCGGCTTCACGCCGAAGAACATGGGTTTCCAGAGCACGAGGTCGGCCAGCTTGCCCACCTCGATGGAGCCCACGGAGTCGGCGATGCCGTGGGTCAGCGCAGGGTTGATGGTATACTTGGCGATGTAGCGCTTGACCCGGAAGTTGTCGTTGCGCGCGCTGTCCTCGGGCAGCGCGCCGCGCTGCTTCTTCATCTTGTCGGCGGTCTGCCAGGTGCGGATGATCACCTCCCCCACGCGCCCCATGGCCTGACTGTCGGAGGCGATCATGGAAAAGGCGCCAAGGTCGTGGAGGATGTCTTCGGCGGCAATGGTCTCTCGCCGGATGCGGCTCTCGGCGAAGGCCAGATCCTCCGGGATCTTGGGGTCGAGGTGGTGGCAGACCATCAGCATGTCGAGATGCTCGTCCACCGTATTCACCGTGAAGGGCCGCGTCGGATTGGTGGAGGACGGCAGGACGTTGGTCTCGCCGCAGACCTTGATGATATCCGGGGCGTGGCCGCCGCCGGCGCCTTCGGTGTGAAAGGCGTGGATAGTGCGCCCCTTGAAGGCGGCGACGGTGTTCTCGACGAAGCCGGACTCGTTGAGCGTATCGGTGTGGATGGCGACGCCGATGTCCATCTCCTCCGCCACCGCGAGGCAGGTGTCGATGGCCGCCGGCGTGGTCCCCCAGTCCTCGTGCAGCTTCAACGCACAGGCGCCTGCGGCGATCTGTTCGCGCAGGGCATCCGGCTTGGTGGCGTTGCCCTTGCCGAAGAAACCGAGGTTCATGGGAAAGCCCTCGGCAGCCTGGAGCATGCGCGCGATGTGCCAGGGACCGGGCGTCGCCGTGGTGGCGTTGGTGCCCTCGGCGGGGCCGGTGCCGCCGCCCAGCATGGTGGTGACGCCGGAGTAAAGCGCGTCCTCCATCTGCTGCGGGCAGATCCAGTGAATATGCGCGTCGATGCCGCCTGCCGTGAGGATGCGCCCCTCGCCCGCAATGGCCTCGGTCCCCGGGCCGACCACAATGTCGACACCGGGCTGCACGTCGGGGTTCCCGGCCTTGCCGATGGCGGCGATGCGCCCGTCCTTCAGGCCCACATCGGCCTTTACGATGCCCCAGTGGTCGACGATGAGAGCATTGGTGATGACCGTATCCACGGCGCCCTGGGCGCGGCTCGCCTGGGCCTGACCCATGCCATCGCGGATCACCTTGCCGCCGCCGAATTTGATTTCTTCTCCGTAGGTTGTCTTGTCTTTCTCGACTTCGATGACAAGCTCGGTGTCGGCCAGGCGGACACGGTCCCCGACCGTGGGGCCGAACATGGCGGCATAGGCGGCGCGGTCGACTTTCTGCGGCATCCCTTTAATCCTCCAGCGCGCCGTTGACCCGGGCGTTGAAGCCGTAGACCCGGCGCGCGCCCGCATAGGGGATCAGGCTGACCTCGCGGCTCTGGCCGGGCTCGAAGCGCACGGCGGTTCCGGCGGCGATGTCCAACCGGCGGCCCAGCGCCTTGTCGCGCTCAAACACCAGCGCTTCATTGGTCTCGTAGAAATGATAGTGGGAGCCGACCTGGATCGGCCGGTCGCCGCTGTTGGCGACCATCAGGGTGATCGCCTCCCGCCCTTCGTTCAGGGTGATGTCGCCCTCGGCGACCATGATTTCTCCGGGGATCATCGCGCGCCCTCCCTAGCGGATCGGCTGGTGCACGGTCACCAGCTTGGTGCCGTCGGGAAAGGTGGCCTCCACCTGTATCTCGTGGATCATCTCGGCCACGCCCTCCATCACCTGATCGCGGCCGAGGACCGTGCCGCCGTCGCGCATGAGGTCGGCCACCGGGCGGCCGTCGCGCGCGCCTTCCACCACGAAGTCGGAGATCAGCGCGATGGCCTCCGGGTAGTTCAGCTTGCAGCCGCGGCCCAGGCGGTTGCGCGCCACCATGGCGGCCATCGCCACCAGCAGCTTGTCCTTCTCACGCGGCGTCAGGTTCACGTCTTACTCCCCTAATTTTTCTCGTTTTTCTTCAAAGGTACCAGAGGCGCGGAAGCAGCGGCGGCAGGTCGGCCAGAGCGGCTCTCGCCGCTCCCCAGAACCTGCCGAAGCTCCCGCGCACCGCCATGGCCTCGCCGATGAAGCGGCCGACAATCAACCCGTTCACCGCAGTCAGGGCGTGCTGCACCGCGTCGCTTTCCGGCGGCAGCAAATCGCGCAGCGCCGCAAGATGGCTCGCCGCATCGTCGGCTGCATAGATCATCGAGGCGAAGGCCGTTGCCCCACCGAGACAGGCCGGCGATGTCAACGGCGCGGCAAGGTCGCCGTCCATGTGCAGGGCGTCGGCCCAGACCAGCGTGCCGCCGCGTCTGACGCGCCAGGCATCGTGGATCAATCCCCGGGCGAGCTGCTCGCCGGAGGCACGGCGGCCGAAGACCAGAAACTCGCCGGCCAGCACCCGGCTGCCCGCCGCCAGGTCCAGGGTGGTGCGCCGCCTGAGGCGCGCGCCGTCGAAGAGGATGGTTTCCTGCGGCAGCCATTCCAGCCAGCAGCCCTCATCGGATGTCAGGGTAACGTCGATGCGGCTGTCCGCACCGGTCGAGCGGTAAACTTTCTCCGCCGCCTGCGGATAAACCCGCGCCTGCGCGCCCTGCCCCGCCGTGACGGCGATCTCCAGCCGGTCGCCGCCGACGATGCCGCCGGAAGTGGTGATCAGACAGGCCTCCAGGATGTCGCCCCGCGCCGGACGCGGCAGACGCAGCGACAGCGGGTCGCGCTGATAGAGATCCGCCGGGCGGGTCTCGCCGTCCAGGTGCCGAAGCGACAACGCTGCCTCGCCATGCACAGCCGGACGCCGCAGCGGTACGACGGACCCCGCCCCCCGGTCCAACGGGACAGCCGCAGCCTCACACGGCGATGTAGCGACGGACATCGGCCTCCACCATCTCCTCACCCCGACCCGTCAGAACGATTTCCCCGCGATCCATCACCGCATAGCTGTCGGCCAGGTCCCTTGCGAATTCAAGATACTGTTCGACGAGCAGAATGGCCATATCGCCGCGCCCGGCGAGCAGGCGGATGACCCGCCCGATGTCCTTGATGATCGAAGGCTGGATACCCTCGGTGGGCTCGTCCAGGATCAGCAGGCGCGGGCGCATGACCAGGGCGCGCGCGATGGCAAGCTGCTGCTGCTGGCCGCCGGAAAGATCGCCGCCGCGTCGCCGCAGCATGTCTTTCAGCACGGGGAAGAGGTCGAAGATCTCGTCTTCGATGAAGCGCTCCGTTCGCCGCAAGGCCGCATAGCCGCTGCGCAGGTTCTCTTCTACCGACAAAAGCGGAAAGATCTCGCGCCCCTGGGGCACGAAGGCGATGCCGCGCCGCGCCCGCTGGTGCGGCGGCAGCCCATCCAGGGCTTCGTCCTCCCAGGTGATTGAGCCGCTCTTCACCGCCTGCTGGCCGGCAATGGCCCGCAGGAGAGAGGTCTTGCCGACGCCGTTGCGGCCGAGAACACAGGTGACCGCCCCCTTGGCGGCCGTCAGGCTGACCTTCCGCAGCGCCTGGCTGGCGCCGTAGAAGAGATCGATGTCCTGGACCTTCAGCACGGCGCTTGTCTCCTCACCGGCCGAGGTAGACTTCGATGACGTCACGGTTGTCCTGCAGGCTCTCCAGCGACCCTTCGGCCAGGACCGAGCCCTCGTGCAGCACCGTGACGTGGCAGTCGAGCGCGCGGATGAATTCCATATCGTGTTCCACCACCACGACGGAATGGGAGCGCGCGATCTCCTGCAGCATCTCCGCCGTCTTGGCGGTTTCCGCGTCGGTCATGCCCGCCGCCGGCTCGTCCACCAGGAGCAGCTCCGGGTCCTGCATCAGCAGCATGCCGATCTCCAGCCACTGCTTCTGTCCGTGGGAGAGGCTGCCGGCGCGCTGCCCACGCTGATCCTGCAGCGCGATGCGCTCCAGAACGGCATCGATCCGCGCCTCCTGATCGGCGGTGAGGCGGGACAGCAGGCTGGCAAAGACGCCCCGGTTGCCCTTCAGCGCCAGTTCCAGGTTGTCCAGGACGCTGTGGCTTTCGAATACCGTCGGCTTCTGGAATTTGCGGCCGATCCCCAGATTGGCGATTGCCGCCTCATCCAGTTTTGTCAGATCGGTCTCGCCCTGGAAGAAGACTTGGCCGCTGTCCGGCCGGGTCTTGCCGGTGATCACGTCCATCATCGTGGTCTTCCCGGCGCCGTTGGGGCCGATGATGGCGCGCAGCTCGCCTGCCAGCACGTAGAGGCTGAGACCGTTGAGGGCCTTGAACCCGTCGAAGCTGACGGTGACACCGTCCATGTAGAGGATCGTGTCAGCCGCCGCGCGCACCGCCGCCGGCACTTCGGCCAACTGCGAAGGCTCGGCTTCGGCCGGAGCCATCTCCGGTGCGGCTTCGCTCATTGCCGGCCTCCGGCAACCCGCGCCAGCAGGGGAACACGCGCCGACACCTGCTCCAGCGAACCGATGATGCCCCTGGGCATGAAGACGGTGACGGCAATGAAGAGGCCGCCGAGGAAGAACAGCCAGATTTCCGGCGCCGCGCCGGTCAGATAGGTCTTGGCGTAGTTGACCAGAACGGCCCCCAGGATGGCGCCGTGCAGATAGCCGCGCCCGCCGACGGCCACCCAGATGACGATCTCGATGGAGTTGGCCGGGGAGAACTCGCTGGGATTGATGATGCCGACCTGGGGCACGTAGAGCGCCCCGGCGATCCCGGCGAGCATGGCCGAGAGCACGAAGACGAAGAGCTTGTAGAACTCCACCCTGTAGCCGAGGAAACGGGTGCGGCTCTCGGCGTCGCGGATGGCGACCAGCACGCGGCCGAACTTCGAACCGACGATCCAGCGGCAGAGCAGATAGGCGAGCGCAAGGGCCAGCGCCGAGGCTGCGAAGAGCGCCGCCCGGGTGCCGTCGGCCTGCAGGTCGAAGCCGAGCAGGTCCTTGAAGTCGGTGAGACCGTTGTTGCCGCCGAAGCCCATGTCGTTGCGGAAGAAGGCCAGCAGGAGGGCGAAGGTCATGGCCTGCGTGATGATGGAGAGGTAGACCCCGGTGACGCGCGAGCGAAAGGCGAGCCAGCCGAAGACCAGCGCCAGCAGGCCCGGCACCAGCACCACCATCAGCATGGCGAAGGGAAAGGAGTCGAAGCCGTACCAGTACCAGGGCAGTTCCTTCCAGTTCAGGAACACCATGAAGTCCGGCAGGACGGGATGGCCGTAAACGCCGCGGTCGCCGATCTGGCGCATCAGGTGCATGCCCATGGCATAGCCGCCGAGGGCAAAGAAGGCGCCGTGACCGAGGCTCAGGATCCCGCAGTAGCCCCAGATCAGATCCACGGAGAGGGCCAGCAGGGCAAAGCAGAGATACTTGCCCAGCAGGCTCACCAGGTAGGTGGGGACGTGAAAGATGGAGTCCTGGGGCACCGCCAGGTTCAGCAACGGTACCAGCACGCCGGCGGCCAGCAGCAGGCCGAGGGTTATCTTCGCGCCGAGGGGGGACAGCAGGCGGCCATGGTCGTTGGAGAGCAGCACGGCGTCAGTTCTCCACGGCGCGGCCACGCAGCGCGAAGAGACCACGCGGGCGCTTCTGGATGAAAAGGATCACCACCACCAGCACCAGGATCTTGCCGAGCACGGCGCCGGCATAGGGCTCCAGGAACTTGTTCACCAGCCCCAGGGAGAACGCTCCCACCAGGGTGCCCCAGAGATTGCCGACGCCGCCGAAGACCACGACCATGAAGCTGTCGATGATGTAGCCCTGCCCCAGGTTCGGGCTGACGTTGTCGATCTGGCTGAGGGCCACGCCGGCCATGCCGGCGATGCCGGAGCCAAGGCCGAAGGTCATGGCGTCGACCCAGCCGGTGCGAATGCCCATGGAGGAGGCCATAGGGCGATTCTGGGTCACCGCACGCATCTGCAGGCCGTAGCTGGAAAAGCGGATCAGCGCCATCAGCAGGGCAAAGACCATCAGGGCGAAAACGATGATCCAGAGCCGGTTGTAGGTGAGGGTCAGGCCGCCGGCCACCTCCCAGGCGCCGCTCATCCAGGTGGGGTTGCCCACCTCCTGGTTGGTCGGCCCGAAGATGCTGCGCACAAGCTGCTGCAGGATCAGACTGAGACCCCAGGTGGCAAGCAAAGTCTCCAACGGCCGCCCGTAGAGGAAGCGGATGATGCCGCGCTCGATGCCGATTCCCACCAGGCCGGTCACCAGGAAGGCAGCCGGGATAGCGACCGCCAGGGAATAGTCGAAAGCGCCGGGGAACGACGTGCGGAAGACTTCCTGCACCAAGAAGGTCGTGTAAGCCCCTATCATCACCATTTCGCCGTGGGCCATGTTGATGACGCCCATGACCCCGAAGGTGATCGCCAGGCCGATGGCCGCCAACAGCAGCACGGAGCCCAGGCTGATCCCCTGGAAGATACTGGCGAGAAACCTGTTGAACTCCAGCGCCCGCTCGATAGTCGCCAGCGTTTCCTCAGCGGCGGCGCGCACCGCCGCGTCGGCCTCTAAGGGTGACCCTGCATCGTCATTGCGCAGGACACCGGCCACCAAAGCGCGGACATCGGGATCGGTGAAGTCCGCCAGGGTCTGCAGCGCGGCCACGCGCAGCGCGCTGTCCTCTGCGTTGACGAGACGCGTTGCCGCCAGCGCACGCCTGAGGCGTTCGGCGACCCTGGCATTCTCCTCGCTCGCCAGCGCCGCCTCCAGCGGAGCGACCATCTCCGCCGGCGCAGAGCGGAAGACCGCATCGGCAGCACGCATCCGGGCAGCGGGATCGGGGCTGCCCAGCGTCAGTCCGCCAAGGGCGGCCTTCACGACCTGGCGCAGGCGGTTGTTGATTCTGACCTTGCGCAGCTTGCGCTTGCCAAGTTCGCCGGCAGCCTCCCCAGTGACAGCATCGAAGATGCGGTAGCCCCTGCCTTCTTCTTCCCCGATCACCAGACGGTCGTCGGCCTTCACCTGGAACAGGCGCCCGTCGAGGTAGGCTTCAAGGATGGGCAAAGCCCGTTCGTGGCCGCCGGCGGCCAGGCCCTCCACCGCCGCGGCCTTTGTGTCATTGGATTTCTCGGTGAGGGCCTGAAGGTCCATTAGAAGATCCGCCCGCGCCGCCGCCGGCAGCAAGACGGCCAGCGCGACGGCAACAAGCGATATCCTCAAGACCTTCTGAAACACAAGCACCACCCAAACAAGGGTCACAGAACAGAGGGGGGAGACGGCTGGCGCCCCTCCCCCCTCGCAAGCAGGCTAGTTGGTCGCGTAGGTCGGCGCCTCGCAGTTGCCGCAGACCCAGGGATAGGTCCAGTCGGCCGTCAGCTTGGAGCTCTCCGGAATGAAGTCGCTCCAGGCATCGCCCACCACTTCCTTGTCCGTCGACCAGACGGTCTCGATCATGCCGTCGTCCTGGATCTCGCCGATCAGTACGGGCTTGGAGAGGTGATGGTTGGCGTTCATCACCGCCGTACCGCCGGTCAGGTTGGGCACGGTCTGGCCATACATGGCCTGCCGCACGGCATTGACCTCGGTGGTGCCGGCCTGCTTCACCGCCTGAGTCCACATCTTGAAGCCGATGTAGGTGGCCTCCATGGGATCGTTGGTGACCCGGTCCTCATCGCCGATGAAGGCGTGCCACTGCTCGATGAAGCTGTCGTTCACGTCGGCCTCGACGCTCATGAAGTAGTTCCAGGCCGCGAGATGGCCGACCAGCGGCTCGGTATCGAGACCAGCCAGTTCCTCCTCACCGACGGAGAAGGCCACCACCGGGATCTCCTCGGCGGCAATGCCCTGGTTGCCCAGTTCCTTATAGAAGGGCACGTTGGCGTCGCCGTTGATGGTGGAGACCACGGCCGTCTTCTTGCCCTGGGAAGCAAACTCCTTCACATCGGCGACGATGGTCTGCCAGTCGGAGTGCCCGAAGGGCGTGTAGTTCTCCATGATGTCCGCATCGGAGATACCCTTCTCGTTCAGGAAGGCGCGCAGGATCTTGTTGGTGGTGCGGGGATAGACGTAGTCGGTGCCCAGCAGCACGAAGCGCTCGGCGCCGCCGCCGTCCTCGCTCATCAGGTATTCAACAGCCGGGATGGCCTGCTGGTTCGGCGCTGCACCGGTGTAGAACACGTTGCGCGAGCTCTCCTCGCCCTCGTACTGCACGGGGTAGAAGAGCAGGCCGTTAAGTTCTTCGAAGACCGGCAGCACGGACTTGCGCGAAACCGAAGTCCAGCAGCCGAAGACCACGTCGACCTGTTCCTTCTCCAACAGTTCGCGCGCCTTCTCGGCAAAAAGCGGCCAGTCGGAAGCCGGGTCCACCACCACCGCCTCGACCTGCTTGCCGAGCAGGCCGCCGTTCTTGTTGAGGTCGTCGACCATCATCAGGACGGTGTCCTTCAACGTGGTCTCCGAGATCGCCATGGTTCCGGAAAGTGAATGGAGCACGCCGACCTTGATGACGTCGTCGGCCGCCTGGGCCGCTGCGCCGCCGGCGAGAACGGCTGCCATGGTCGCAGCGCTCATCGCCCCCCTAAGCACGGATTTCATTGAGTTCACTCCGCTAGAGTTGATGTTGCACCGCAAAATATTGCTGAATTACGACAAGCTATGTCAAGATTGAATAGTTATTTTTATTGATCTTCTTGAGATTCTTTTTTTGTTTTACATAGCTAATACAATAGAGTTTCGCGCGAAAGCCAACTGTTGCTTCCACGTGATCTTCGCCAGTTCTCTGACGAGCGCCTCCGGCCCTGCGCCACCGGCCAATCCCTTGACCCCCTCTGCGACAGCGCCTATGGGCACTGGTGCGGATCGCAAGCTCCGCTAGAGGCTGATGTTGCACACCTGAGGCCTCTCGGCCTCCAGGTGCCCGCGGGTGCCTGGAGGCCACCAGCCCGCGCCGCGGCGTGCCCTCTCCCCTATGCCTTCCCTCTGTGCCGCTTACTCCTTGTCTTCAAGCAGTCGGATCATTTCCCTCAGGTCGACATCGCGCCGTTCCCGCAGCGAGACGTAGACGAAAACCATGGTGGCGCGCTCCCGGATCATGTTTGCCGGGAACGGCAGGTAGACCAGATGGTCGGCGTTGAACGCCGGTGAAGCGGTTGCCACCTGATAGGCGTAGCGCAGTTCCACATCGACGAGACGCAGGACCGATCCGTCGGCGCCATGCAGGTGTTGCGGAATGCGCGCCATGCGCAGAAAGCTCGCCTTGTCCTCGGCGGCGTCGAACCCCTCCATCAGCGCATCGGCCAGCAGGTCCTCGTCGCCGCGCGGCTGGCCCGGCACCGCCGCATGCGGTCCGTCGTGCAGGTGGGAGTGCAGGTGCTCATGATCCGGCGGGTGGTTGTGGCCCTGCGGATGGTTATGGCCCGGCGCGTGGCTGTTGTGGCGGGCGCTCATGCGGTCCCCCCCTCCACAGCGGGAGTCATGGGTTTGTCGATGAGGGCTCGGTGGGCACCCAGCTTGCCGTGGGCCACCAGGGTCCCCAGCACGTCTACCATCACACGCGTCGCGAAGAGCGAGGTGATGTCGGAGGTGTCGTAGGGCGGCGAGACCTCTACCACCTCCATGCCGCAGATCCCCTCGGCGGCCACCTTGCTGACCAGGCTGAGAGCCTCGCGCGGCAGAAAGCCCCCGGGCTCCGGCCAGCCGGTGCCGGGCACGAAGCCGCAGTCCACGGAGTCGATGTCGAAGCTCAGGTAGACCGCATCCGCCCCCGCCCAGGCAGTCTCCAGGGCGATCTCGGCGACCTTGTCGAGGCCCAGCTTCTCAACATCGGCCATGGAAATGATGGTGGTATCGCGCTTGCGCGCCTCCACCACCGCCTCGCGGGGCACCTGCCAGCCGCCGATTCCGATCTGCACCAGGTTGGTCGCCGGCACGTTCTCCAGGTTGGTGGCATGAAACCACGGGGTGGTGTGCATCCGCTCGTCCAGGTCCTTCTCCTGGATGTCGGCATGGCGGTCGAAGTGGATGATGCCGATGCGCTTGGAAGTGCACTGCGCGATACCGCGCACGGTGGCGAAACCGATGGAGTGATCGCCGCCCATGATCAGCGGCAGGGCGCCGGAGGAGAACACGTGGGAGACGGCGCGGGAAATCTGGTCGAAGGTCTTTTCGATGTTGGCCGGGATGGTGAACACGTCGCCGACGTCGCAGAGCGTCATCTGTTCGCGCAGGTCGACTCCCATCTCGTAGTTGTAGGGCGTGTAGAGCGCGGAGATGCGGCGGATACCCTGCGGCCCGAAGCGGGTGCCAGGGCGATAGGTGGTGCCGCCGTCGAAGGGTACGCCCATCACCGCTGCGTCGTAGCCGCCGACCTTGGCCACGTCCTCGATATAGGGAGCCTTCAGGAAGGTGTTGATGCCGGCATAGTGCGGCAGTTCGCCCCGGGCGAAGGTGGAGATGCCCCGGTCCTCGATGCTGTCCGCCGCCGCCAGGCCGACCTTCACCGCCCACTGCCGCTCCTTCTGCCAGCCGTCCTCCGGCAGATCGGCCTCCTTCAGGGCCGAGCGCCAGCCCTGGAGCTGCATCTTGTCGAAGTCCGGGTGGTGGTGGCGCCGGCTTCCCGGCACGGGCGCCGCGGCGCCGGCCGCTTTGGTGGCGCGCCGGCGGTTATCAGTGCAAAACATCAAGAGATCCTTTGTTCCCAGGCAGGCGTTGATTGTTGTCGTGCTTGCTCCCGCTCACAGCGGCAGCGACGCCGTCAGGCAGCGTTCGGCGGTCCTTCAGCGGCAGGTCGTAGGTGATGGTTGCGCCGTAAGCCTCCGGCGCATGGGGGTCCCAGCGCAGCTTGTCGAAGACGAGCAGGCGCGTGCCGAGCTTGAAGCCCTCCTTCAGGTCGTGCGTGACCATGAAGATGGTCATCTTCTCTTCCTGCCAGAGCGACAGGATGATTTCGTGCATGCGCGCCCGCGTGCCGGGATCGAGAGCGCCGAAAGGCTCGTCCAGCAGCAGGACCTTGGGCCGCGGCATCAGGGCCTGGGCAATGGCGAGGCGCTGCTGCATGCCACCGGACAGGGTCTTCGGATAGGCGTCGCGGGCATGGGCGAGGCCGACACGCTCCAGCAGGTGTTCGGCCTGCGCCATGGCGTCGCGGCGGCGTGCACCGAAGAGCCGGCCCCAAAGCTTCGAGGCCCGCAATTCCAGCGGCAGGATCAGGTTTTCCATGACCGTCAGGTGGGGAAAGACCGAGTAACGCTGAAAAACCACGCCACGGTCGGCATCCGGCTCACTGCCGAGCGGCGCCCCGTCCAGTTCGATGACGCCGCGAGTCGGGCGCTCCTCGCTCAGAAGCAGCCTGAGGAAGGTCGACTTGCCGCAGCCGCTGGCCCCGACAATGGTGCAGAACTCCTGGGCCTCGATGTCCAGACTGATGCGTTCCAGCACGGTCTGGGCGCCATAGGTCTGCGAGACGTCTCTGACCGAGATCAGGCTCATGGCTGCTGCTCCCCCGGCAGCCAGCCAAAGGCGCGGCGGGCGAGCAGCCGCAGCAGATAGTCGAGCAGGAAGGCAAGCAGCGTGATCCAGATGACGTAGGGCAGGATGACGTCCATGGCGAGGTAGCGGCGCACCAGAAAGATCCGGTAGCCGAGGCCCTCGGTCGAAGCGATGGCTTCGCTGGAGATGAGGAAGAGCCACGCCGGCCCCAGCGAAAGCCGCAGGGCGCTGACGAGGCGCGGCAGAGTCTGGGGCAGCACGACGCGGGTCACGATCTGCCAGGTGGAGGCTCCCAAGGTCTGCGCCTTCACAAGCTGCTCGCGCGGCAGGCTGCCGACGGCCATGGAGAGATCGCGCACCAGAAACGGCGCGATCCCGATGACGATAAGGACGACCTTGGACAGCTCGCCGAGCCCCAAGACGATGAAGAGGATCGGCAGGATGGCCAGCGGCGGCACCATCGACAGGGCCGCCACCAGGGGCGCGAAGGCGGCGCGCACCAGGGGCAGCAGGCCGATGGCGATCCCCGCGGCCAGCGCGATGCCGGTGGCGATCGCAAGCCCCAGAAAGAGGCGCAGCAGGCTGGCCAGGGTATCCGACCATAAAATGTAGGTTCCCCTGCGTGGATCGGGCTGGAAGGCGAGACGATCGATGGCGGCGGCAAGGCTTTCCGGAGACGGCAGCAGCTTGTCTGCCGGATTGACCGCCAGGCGGGCATCGGAGGCGACCAGGTAGACGGCGACCAGAACAACGAAGGGCAAAGCCCCCAGCAGGATCAGTCCCGCCCGCCCCGGCCGCCGGTTCAGTGCCCGTGCCATGCCGCGCCGCTGGCAAATCCGCCGCGCCTTACAGCATGCCGTCCGCGGCCATGCTCATGAAGCTGGCGTCGAAGCGGAGCTTGGTGTTGCCCTGATCGCCGAGCGTCGCCCCGGAGGGGAATGTCATGCCGACATAGTCCGGACTCGGCGCGCCCTCGCCCAGGATGCCGTGAGCGAAGAGGAACTGACGCACCACGTCCATGGTCTCGACCAGTTCCGGGCTCTTGGCGAAGGCAATCGCCTCGGCGGGCTCGTAGAACATCTTGGTGGTGGCGAGCTGCGCCTCGTAGCCCGCCAGGTCGGTGCCCGACTTCTCGCCCATGAAGGTGCGCGCCGCCTTACCGGCCTCGTCGTCTGCAGACATGATCGCCATGGTCTCGTACCAGGCACCCACAAGCGCCTTGCCGAAGTCCGGGTTGGCATTCAGCACCTCGGTGTTCACCACCATCATGTCGATGATCTCGCCGGGAATGTCGGCAGAGGTGTAGAGCACCTTCGCGCCCGGCTCGGCGGCGATCTCGCTCAGCAGGGGGTTCCAGGTGACAACCGCCTCGACGTCTGCGGTCTTGAAGGCGGCGACCATGTCGGCGTCGGAGGTGTTGACGACGGTGAGGTCGCGCTCCGCCAGCTTCACGCTGTCCAGCGCCCGGGCCAGGAGATAATGGGACACCGAAAGCTCGACCAGGTTGACGTTCTTGCCCTTCAACGCAGCGATGTCGCCTTCGCCCTTCACCACCAGCCCGTCGTTGCCGTTGGAAAAGTCACCGAGGATCAGCGCCGTCGAATCGACACCGCCGCCCGCTGGAATGCTGAGCGCATCCATGTTGGTCATGACGGTACCGTCGAAGGCGCCGGCGGTGAACTGGTTGATGGACTCGATGTAGTCGTTGATCTGCACGACTTCGATTTCGATGCCGTACTTGTCCGCCCACTTTTTCACGATGCCCATCTCGTCGGCGTAGGCCCAGGGCATCCAGCCCACATAAATGGACCACGCGACGCGGAAGCTCTCCTTCTTGGCGGCCTCCGCCGGCTGGCCGGAAGCGGTGAAGACCGCAACACAGAGCGCAGCGATCACCGCTGCGAAGCTGCGCCGCCCAACCCCTCTTTGCGATAGAAACTGCAGCATCCCAAACCTCCTGTTCGATCTCGTTTCTTTGCGTCAGAGGTCGACATCAGGAACGGGAATCACCTGTAAGACGGCCTCAGACCTCTTGCAGTGATCTCCCGGGATTTTGGCCCGCCGTGGCTCCGGATGCGTTGCCCGGAGTGCGCCTCTCGGACCAGACACCGTCACCCAAACGGCCGGAACCCTAGACGCCCTGCATGCACGAACTCAGCAAGCTGCGTGCCAGTCCGCGGTGTGGTGACGATTGCGGCGGAAGTCCGCGCAATTCCTTGACTACAACGAAGCGCCGTATACAAACATTTGTAAAACAATGATAATTTTTGTTTGCCCAGAAATTGATCATGCTCGAGGTGGCGCCTAGAATTTGTGCATTCCAGCAGGCCGCCGAAAGGACCCGCAGCACACGGTTCTGGTCGCTGCCCAAAGACCCGCCGAGGATAGGCCGCCTTGCTTGGCTGACTTTGCCTTTGGGATCGGCGATGCCCTATCATCTGCCGGAGAGGTTCTTCCACTGGCGTTTCTTTCACCCGAGGACACCCGCTTGGTCATCGTTGTTTCCAACCGCCATCGTGGCGCCTGGGCATGAGAGCCTGGGCATGAGAGCCTGGCCATGAGAGCCCGGCCATGACAGAGGGAGAGGCCTCCCCCGCCTTCCTGACCACCAAGGAAGTGGCCGAGTTGCTGAGGGTCAAGGAGCGCAAGGTCTATGACCTCGCCGCCGAGGGCGAGATTCCCTGCCGGCGCGTCACCGGCAAGCTGCTGTTCCCGCGACTGGAACTGGAAGCCTGGCTGACCGGAGGCGCAGGCGCGGCCAAGCCGGCCCCGCAGCGGCCGAATGTGGTCGCCGGCAGCCACGACCCCCTGCTCGACTGGGCCATCCGCGAGTCCGGATCCGGGCTCGCCACCTTCTTCGACGGTTCCCTGGACGGGCTTGAGCGGATCGCCGCCGGCGAAGCTGCTGCCGCCGGTATGCATGTCTTCGAGGCGGCGCGGGACGACTGGAACGTGAACCACGTCGCCGCGAAGCTGGCCGGCCAGCCGGTGGTGGTGGTCGAGTTCGCCCGGCGGCAGCAGGGGCTGATCCTGGCGAAAGGGCTGGAAAAGGACGTACAGGCGCCGGTCGATCTGCGCGGCCGCAAGGTTGTTCAACGCCAGCCGGCCGCCGGCGCGGCGCTCCTGCTGCACCACCTGTTGAAACGCGACGGCCTCTCGGCGGAGGACATCGACTGGCTGCCCGGACTGGCGCGCACGGAAACCGAAGCGGCGGCCTCCGTCGCTGCCGGCGACGCGGAAGCCGCGCTGGGTCTGCAGGCCATGGCGCGTCAATTCGGCCTGCCCTTCCTTGCCCTCGCCGAGGAGCGCTTCGATCTGGTGGCAGACCGCCGCTGCTGGTTCGAACCGCCGATGCAGAAGCTGCTGGCGTTTTGCCGCACCGCAGCTTTCACAGAGAAGGCCCGCTGCCTGGGCGGCTACGATGTCAGCGGCTTCGGCCGGGTCCAGTGGAACGGCCCGTAGAAAGAACCGGCACCCTCAAGGGCACCACTTCTCCACGGTCAGTCGCCCGCCGGCAAAGCGCCGCTCTCAAAGCCATAGCCGGCCAGCTGTTCCTGGCCTTGCGGCGAAGGAATATACATCGCCAGCCGCCAGGCGCCTTCCGGCGCGCCGTCAAGCACCAGAAGGCCGTAGTCCGCACCCACCGCGAGCAGGGCCGGCAGCGCGATGATCCGCAGGCCGGGCACCTCCTGCTGTGCCAGGACCGCATTGGTGCAGTAGGTCAGAAAAAGGTCGGCCTGCCCGGACTCCATAACCCAGCCATAGAGGTTCCGGCCTTGCGGCGCCTCGGCGCTGTCCGGACCGCCGGTCAGCTGCAGCGCCTTGCCCTCGAGGATCGCCTGCGCCCCGCCCCGCAAGCGCTCCGCCTTCGCAAACAGTTCCCAGGCATAGTCGCCGGAAGGATCGGCCTTGGGTGTCGAGGTGCCGAGGCGGACTGCCGGATCGAGCATGACGTCAAGCAGCGTTTCGGTATCTACGGCAAGCCCGCCACGGGCCAGCGCACAAAGCCTGTTGCGGGCAAAAAGCGCGACCGGGCCGCCGCGCCCCGCCGCGTCCAGGGCTTTCGGATGACGCAGGTTGGCCGAGGCAAAGACGTGCGCCCCCTCGCCCGCTTCGATCCGTTGGCGCAGCAGGCCGGAGGGCGCGAAGGTCGTGTCCACGCTCTGGCCGTAGACCTGGGCATAGCGTTCCGCAACATCGCCGAGCGCCGCCTTCAGACTGCCGGCGGCGTAAAGCCGAAGGGGCTGGTCGGCCGCAGCGGTCCCGGTCATGCTGGTCGATAGCAGCGTTGCGAGGACGGCAGCGACAAGAAGTCTGCCCATGAAAGGAGTCCTCCATGGAAGAAAGCGATAGGGAGCGAAAAGAAAGATCGGCGGCACAGCGCTGGGACGCCCGATACGCAGCGGCGGAGGAACCGCTGTTCGGCAGCGAGCCGAACGAATACCTGCGGATGGTTGTGGCGCGTTCGGACTTCCGCGCCCGCAGCGCTCTTTGCCTGGCCGACGGCGACGGACGCAACGCTGCCTGGCTCGCGGGCCAGGGTATGACGGTTACGGCGCTCGACGTCTCCGCGGTGGCCACCGAGAAGGCGCTGAACCTTGACAGGGTGCGCGGCGTGACGGTCGAACGGCTGACCGCCGACCTCGATACCTGGAGCGCCGCGCCCGACCGGAGCTGGGAGATGGTCAGCCTGCTCTACCTGCAGGCGGCATCGGGCACCCGGCTGCGCGCCCTCGAACAGGCGGCGGGGCTTCTCGCGCCCGGAGGATGGCTTGTCGTCGAGGCCTTTTCCAAGGACCAGGCCGCGCATCGGACCATGGGACCGGAGGACCCCGATCTTCTCTACAGTCTGACGGAACTTCATAGCGCTACGCCCGGCTTAGAGGTCGTGGAGGCGCTGGCGGGACAGGTCCGCCTCGAAGAAGGACGGCGGCATCGCGGCATCGCGCATGTCGTGCGCTTTGCCGCGCGCCGTCCGGACTGACCGCTGCTTAGCTCATCCGGGCGTTGGGAAAGAACAGCTGCTGACCGTCGCGGGTGTAGTCGGCGATGGCGGACTGGCCTTCGTCGGAGAGGATCCAGTCGATGAACGTCTGACCCATCCCGGACTTCACGTTGTCGCAGCGCTCCGGGTTCACCAGGATCACACCGTACTGATTGAAAAGGCGCGTATCGCCCTCGACGACGATCCGGTGGTCCTGCTTGTTGCCGAAGGCGATCCAGGTGGCGCGGTCGGTCATGGTGTAAGCGCCCATCCCGACGGCAATGTTCAGGGTCGCCCCCATGCCGGAGCCGGTCTCCCGGTACCAGGTGCCGCTGGCGGCGCCGGGATCGACGCCGGCTGCCTTCCAGAGCGCCAGTTCCTTCTTATGGGTTCCGGAATCATCGCCGCGTGACGCAAAGATCGCCTCCGAGTCCTCTATCCGGGCCAGCGCCTCGGCCACATCGGTACCACCGCCGATCCCGGCCGGATCGGCTGCCGGGCCGACGACGACGAAGTCGTTGTACATGACATCGGCGCGGCTGACGCCATAACCCTCGGCCACGAACTTTTCTTCCGAAGCTTTGGCATGAACCAGCAGCACATCGCCGTCGCAGTTGCGCGCGTTCTTGATCGCCTGGCCGGTCCCGACCGCGACGACCCGCACCTCGATGCCGCTTGCCTCCTGAAACTGCGGCAGCAGATGGTCGTAGAGACCGGAGTTCTGGGTCGACGTGGTCGACTGCACGATGATGAAGTCTTCGGCCAAGGCCGTGGTTGCGGGAAGGGCGGTGGCTGCGAACAGGGCGACTGCGAACTTAAGGGCTCTCACCTGCATGGACCTCTCTCCTCAAAGGACGGATTTGCGTTCTACAGAAGCAGCTCGCCGGCAAGATAGGCGTGCGCCTCGGGGGTGCGGGGATTGTGAAAAAAAGCGGCAGCCGGTGCCGATTCGTGCAGCCGGCCCTTGTGCAGAAAGCACACCGTGTCGGCGAGGCGCTGGGCCTGACCGGCCTGGTGGGTGACGAGGACCACACTGACGCCGTCGTCCACCGCGCGCCGGATCAGGGCCTCGATGGCCGCCGTCGCCTGGGGATCGAGGCTTGCCGTCGGTTCGTCGAGAAGCAGAACCTTGGGCTCGGCGGCCAGGGCGCGGACCATGGCGACACGTTGCTGTTCGCCGCCGGAAAGCACCCGCGCCGGCCGTTCCGCCAGCTCCGTGAGCTGGCCGAGCGCAAGGAGTTCGGCCAGACGGGCGGCGCGCTCGCCCCGGGGTGTCCCATAGGTGCGCAGAGCGTGATCCAGGTTGGCACGCACGGAGCGGCGCAGCAGCACCGGCTTCTGAAACACGAAGGCGATTTCAGGCTGGGCCAGAAGACCGGCGGCGAAACGAAGCCGACCACTCGTCGGCTCGACGAGCTGGGCGATGAGCCTGAGCGCCAAGCTCTTGCCGGCGCCGTTGGGGCCCATGACGGCGGTGACGCCCCGCGCCGGTACCGTCATGCTGAGGCCGTCGATCAGCCGCTTGCCGCCGCGCTCCAGAACCAAGTCCTCCAGCACGATCGCCGGCGGCCCGGCGGGCCCCGGCCGGCAAGGATCACAAAGCGGCATCACGGCGGCTTCAGGCATAGGCCAGCCGCTCCGCCGTGCGCCGCAGGCCCAGAAGGCCGGCGTTGATGAGAATCGAAAGGCACACCAGGATGATGCCGAGGCCGAGCGCCAGCGCCAACTCGCCCTTGGAGGTTTCCAGCGCGATGGCTGTCGTCATCACCCGGGTCACATGGGCGATGTTGCCGCCGACGATCATCACCGCGCCGACCTCCGCCAGGGCGCGCCCAAGCCCGGCCAGGGCGGCCGTGAGCAGAGAGTAGCGGGCGTCCCAGAGCAGCGTCGCCACGGTGCCGAGGCGGCCGCTGCCCATGGAGCGCAGCAGTTCGTCGTACTCGCCGTGCAGATCCTCGACCACCTGGCGCGTGAGGGCGGCAACGATGGGCGTCACCAGGATCGCCTGGGCGATGATCATCGCCGTCGGCGTATAGAGCAGTTGCAGCACCCCCAGCGGCCCGGCGCTGGAAAGCATGAGGTAGACCCCCAGGCCGACCACCACAGGCGGCAGCCCCATCAGGGCGCTGACCACAACAATCAGGAGGCCGCGTCCCGGAAAGCGGCCGACGGCGAGCAGCGCGCCCAGAGGCAGGCCGAGCAGGCAGGCAATGGCCACCGCCGAGAAGGTGACGCGCAGCGACAAGCCGATGATCTCCACCAGCTCTGCATCCAGCCCGACAATGAGCGCAAACGCCTCCGCGAAGGCGGCCCAGAAATCCTGCATTCCCTCAACCCGATCGGTCTTCGCAATTTATGCGTTCTTATGCATTTTATGTCTTTTTCTCCGGAAAGAACAAGAGTCTTCGCAGGATCTGGACAGAGGCTGCACGGGCAGAGGGCCGGCCCTCTTCACCCCGGGGGCCCGGAAATGCCGGCTTCGGTCCGTTTCAAAGGGCAGCGCGATGCGGCCAGGCCTGCAGTGCGGAGAGACCTCGGTGCCGGCTCAAGGGCGGCAAGGATCAGGCGCGCTTGCGCTCCAGCCAGCGGGGCTCCTCGGTGGTCAGGACCTCGTAGGCAATGGCCGTGATGTGGGAGTTGATGCGCTTGAGGTCGCGGACCACGTCGATGTGCAGGCCTGAGGTTTCGATGCTTTCCACCCGACCGCGGCGCAGGCGATTGAGATGAGCCTCGCTGGCTTCCTGTTCCAGCTCGCGAAACTCCCGCTTTTCGTTCACGAGCTGCTGGGCGGTGGCGGGGTCCCTGGTGACGAACGATCCCAGGGCCAGTTGCAGATGATCAGCGACGCGCGCATGAAGGTCCAGCAGCTCGCTCCAGCCCTCCTCCGAGAAGGACAGCTTCTTGCGACTCTTCTTCTGAGCGCTCTTGCGCAGGTTCTTGCTAATGATGTCGCCGATGTGTTCGAGGTGCGTGGTGAAGGACAAGAGCTCGCTGCAGCTGCGGCTTGACGCCTCGTCCAGGGGTTCGCTGGAAAGCTCGGTCAGATAGAGCTTGATCGCTTCATGCAGTTCGTCGAGCTGATCGTCCATCTCGCCCAGCTCGTCAACGACGCTCTGCCCCTGCGGCTCGAAAGCATCGGTTACCTTGCTCAGCATCTGTTCGGTGATGTCCGCCATGCGCAAGGCCTCGCGCTTGGCGCAGGCCAAGGCCAGCTGCGGAGTCTGGGCGGCCTCCTTGTTCAGGTAGCGCGGTCCGGCCTCGCCCTCTTCCTCGCTTGCCGGCAGCAGACGCTCGGTCAGCTTCGCCATGACATGGACGAAGGGCAACCCGATCAGCAGCACGGCGGCGCAGAAAAGGCTGTGAAAGTTCGCGATCTGGCGTGCGGGATCGGACCCCAGCTCGCCGATCAACGGCGTGATCAGCCCCAGGAACGGCAGGACCGCCGCCACGCCGAGCACCCGGAACAGGAGATTGCCCAGGGGAATGCGCCGGCTCTCGTTGCTGCTGCGCAGGGTCAGAACCATCGGGATGATGCCGGAGCCGATGTTGGCGCCCAAGACCAGGGGGAAAGCCACCGCCGGCTGCAGCAGCCCGCCGGCGGCAAGGCCGACGATCAGCAGGACCAGGGCGACGCTGGAATGGAACAGCCAGGCAAGCAGGGCCCCCAGCAGCACCGCCAGCACGGCCTCGTCGGCAAGGGAAGAGAGCAGGCCTTCCAGGGTCTCGCTCGAGCGAAGCTGATCGGTCGCACCGACCGTAAGGTCAAGAGCGAGCACCATCAGCCCAAGGCCGACCAGCACGCGGCCGATCTGGCGGCGCAGCGGAGCACCGCCGGTCATGAAGCAGAGCACGCCCAGCAACAGCAGGGCCGGAGACAGCCAGTAGAGATCGAAGGAGAGGAACTGGACCACCATGGTCGAGCCGAGGTCGGCGCCCAGCATCAATGCCAGCGCCGGCGCCAGGGCGATCATCCCGCGTCCGGCAAAGGAAACCGCCAGCATGGTGGTGGCGGTGGAGCTTTGCAGGGCGGTGGTCACGCCGAAACCGACCAACGCGGCCGAAGGCGTTGAGCGCGTGGAACGGCCGATCAGGTGGCGGAGCTCTGTCCCGAAGGCGCGCAGCAGCCCGGTCCGTACCATGCGGGTGGACCACAACAGCAACGCCACGCCACCGGCTATGTGAAGCAGAATTTCGTGCCCTGCCAACCTCGATCTCCGGTCCAGCGGCGCTGCCCGCCGCGGCGGAGAGGGCAGACGCCGATGTCCATAACATCAAGACAAGGTTAACAAATGCCTACAGACTGCTATCTGAGCGTGCAATGCCGGGCCCTGCCCTGGCCCCGGGGTTTGTCCCCGGGGCCAGACAGGCGTCACTGGCCGCAGCTTCGCGGACGACCTTTGCGCGACTCTACTTCTGATCGGCGCGGCGGAAGGCGCCCTGAACGATGCGGTCGATCACCATGGCGCAGAACAGAATGGCGAGGCCACCCAGCAAGCCGGAACCTTTGGCAACGTACTGCAGCGCGTCGAGGATCTCCTTGCCGAGGCCGCCGCCGCCGATCAGCGAGATGATCACCACCATGGACAGACACATCAGGATGGTCTGGTTCACGCCCGCCATGATCGACGGAAGCGCCAGGGGAACTTCGACGTCCTTGAGCAACTGCCAGCGGGTAGCGCCGAAGGCGACCGCCGCCTCCTTGATGCTCTCCGGCACGCCGCGCATGCCGAGCGCCGTCAGGCGGATCACCGGCGGCATGCCGAAGATGATGGTGGCCAGAATGCCCGGCGGATTGCCCGTGCCGAAGAAGGCGATAATGGGGATCAGATAAACGAAGGCCGGCAGGGTCTGCATCAGGTCCAACACCGGCTCCGCGCCCTTGTAAGCACGCGCGGACTTACCGAACCAGATGCCAAGCGGAATGCCGACGGTTACACAGATCAAAACCGCAGCGCCCACCAGCGCCACGGTCTCCATGGAAACCTCCCAGAAGCCCAGCAACGCAAGGTATGCGAGGGCAGCCGCCGTGAAAATCGCCACCCGTGGCCCGGCCGCCCGCCAGGCAACGACACAGATCACCACCATGACCACCGGCCAGGGCGTGCCAATCAGGGCCAGAGTCAGGGTGTCAAGCACTGCGCGCACGCCGGCCGTTACACTGTCGAAAACACCGGCACCGGCCTTCGCTGCGGCGTCGATCTGCCGGTCCATCCAATTTGCTGTACCGGAGTAAATCGTCTGATTGTCGGCCGTGAAGAAGATCTGGCTGACTTCCCGCTCCGGAAAGCTGTTCAACACCTCGATCGGACTACTGGCGGTGAACTTGTAGATGGTTAGAGGCGCAATCGCCAAGACAAGAGCGATACCGAGCAGCAGACGTTGGGTGCTGACACCTGATTCGACGCGCTCGGGATCGATGCGCCAGCGCGAGTACTGCTTCTCGTAGATGACATTGCTGTAGAAGCCTTCGACGAGCTTGATCACCAGCAAGAGGACCAGGCCGACCATGAGGATGGTAAAGGCCTCGGCGTTGGCCGCCTCGGCGGCCTGCAGGTTGCGCTCGACGGCGCGCGCCATGTTGCCCGCAAGCGTCTCGAAGCGGCTGGGGTCCTCGCCCGCGGCGCGGGCGGCCTCGGCGCGCTGAGTGAAGTCGGCGGCGCGCTCGCTCTGGCTCGCGGCACGTTCGAGATACTCGGCGCCCGGATTGCCCCAGGCGCCGCGGCCGATCTGCACCCAGGCGATCACCTCCAGGATCAGAAAGCCCCAGAAGAACCCCCAGACGCCCCGCATCGCCGCCCAGATCGGGCCCAGAAGCATGGCCGCAAGATTGAAACCCGTCGGCACCACGCCCGTGGCTTCGTGGATCTTGTGGAAAGCCTCGGCATAGTATTCGCCATTACTGCCGGCGAAGCGGGAGATGGAGGCATCGAGTTCGGCGCGGTCGACCTCGATCTGCGAGGCCGCCGTGACGGTCATATCGGTCATTCCTTACCTCCCTGGATCCCACGCAGCAGTCGCGGCTTGGTCACAACGCCGACGTCGCGGCCATCCTCGGTGATGACGACCGGCAACTCGGTGCCGACGGAGAGATCGATGAGTTCGTCCAGATCGGATTCGGCGGAGGCACGCGGAGCAGCGTCGAGTGCACCGTTGACCTTGTCCAGCGGCTCCATGATGGAGTGAGCCTTGACGAGCTTAAGCTTCGAGATGCCCTGGACGAACTCCCGGACATAGTCGTCCGCCGGGTTGGTCACGATGTCTTCCGGCGTGCCGATCTGCACGATCCGCCCGTCTTTCATGATGGCGATGCGGTGCCCGATGCGGATGGCCTCGTCCAGATCGTGAGTGATGAAAAGCGTCGTCTTCTGAAGCTCCGCGACCAGCGCCTTGAACTGGTCCTGAAGCTGGAGCCGGATCAGGGGATCGAGCGCGGAGAAAGGCTCGTCCATCAGAAGGATTTCCGGGTCGGAGGCCAGCGCGCGGGCAATGCCGACGCGCTGCTGCATGCCGCCCGACAGTTCCTTGGGCAGGCGGTCCTCGTAGCCGACCAGGTCGACCAGGGACAGGGTGTGGTCCGAGACCGCCCAGCGCTTGGACTTGGACACGCCGCGGATTTCAAGCGGATAGGCCACGTTGTCGCGCACCGAGCGGTGCGGCATCAGTGCCATGTGCTGGAACACCATGCCGATCTGCTTGGCGCGCACCGCCCGCAGTTCCTTCTCGCCCATTTGGGCGATGTCCCGACCAAGGATCTCGATCCGGCCGGCGGTCGGCTCGATCAGCCGGTTGACATGGCGCACCAGGGTCGACTTGCCCGACCCCGAGAGACCCATGATGCAGAAGATTTCACCGCGGGGAACCGCGAAGTTCGCGTCCGCCACGCCGACGACGCAGCCATAGCGTTCAAGAACTTCGGGCTTGCCGATTCCCTCGCTCTTGACCGCCGCCATTGCCTCGGCAACGGCATCCGGCGGGCCGAAAATCTTCCAGACGTCTTCAACTTTGACAGCGGCTTCGGTCACGGTATGCCCCCCATCCGTGTCGAAGGATGCCGGCCGCCGCAAAGCGGCGACCGGCAGGGATCAGAGGGCTACTGGAGCCAGGACAGAACGGTGTCCTCGTTGGCAGCCACCCACTTCTTGGCGAACTCGGCCGGATCTTCCTTGTTGATCACCAGCGCGTAGCTCATCTCGGTGAGGGCTTCGCCTTCCAGCTTCATATTGGAAAAGAGCTTCGCCACTTCAGGGTGCCTCTCTTCCAGCTCCTTTGAGTAGTGGAGATGGAGCTTGGCACCGTTCCAGGCGGACCCGGCTTCCGACTTCGCGAGCCAGTCCGGATCGTCGGTCGGCTGCACCACGTTCCAGGTGGCAGCATCGTGCGGCGGCTCGTCCAGCGGCGTCAGATCGTGGACCAGGAAGATGTAGTGCGGCGTGTAGCAGAAGCCGATCCAGGGCTTCTTCTCCTTCACCGCGGCATCCAGGTTGGCAAAGGCCAGGGTCTCGTCGATTTCCAACAGCTCGAGAGTCTCGGCATAGCCATAGGACTTCGCGCGGATGCGCTCGACGATGGTCGAGGCCCAGCCGGGCGCACCGATCCAGATCTCGCCGCGGCCGTCACCGTCGCTGTCAAACAGCGCCGCTTTCTCGGGATCGGTCAGATCCTCGATTGTGGTCACACCCAGTTCCTCGGCGACGAAATCCGGAACACACATGCCCTGCTCCGCCGAAATGCCGTTGGGGTTCATGGCGACGGTGCCGGAATCCTTGACGAACTTGTCATGGAGGTTCTGCTGGTTGGGCAGCCAGACCTCCGGATGGGCGTGCATCGAGCCCTTGTCCATGGCTTCGAAGACCACGGGATTGGTGCCGTTCTGCAGTTCGACCTCGAGACCCAGGTTTTCTTCGATCACGACCTTCAGAACGTTGGCGGTCGCATTGACCGACGGCCAGTTCGGCACGCCGATCACAACATCCGCGGCCTGGGCGGCCCCGGCAAAGGTCAGGACGGCGGCAACGCCGACACTTGAGAGCGCTTTGTTCACTTTCATTGCCTCTTACTCCTGCTCATAAGTTTGTTTGTCTTGTACTTGACGTCGGTTGCCCCGATCGTCTGCGTTAACTCAACCCGATCTTATCTCAATTGAGGTGTCCTGCACCTCCCCATCTGATCAACCTCAAAAAGCAGACCGCACCGCGGACCAGCAGGGCCGGTCTAGGCGCAAGCCCTAACCTTCGTCCCCCTCGCCACCGCCATCGCCTCGGCCAAGACCGCAGCGATGGTCCGGCAGTCCTCATCATTCAACCAGAGCGGCAGGCGCAGATCGCAGAGCCGGTGCAGCACGCGATCCGCGCTTGGCAGACTACCCTTCCTGGCCGTGCCGATGTAGCGCCAATGGTCGTGCCGGCTTGTGAACCCGATCGCATGCTCGGCGCCGAACCATTTGACGTGAACGCCGTGAGCATCGGCCTCCTGCACGAAACGGAGGGCCTGTTCGCCCGTCAAAGCATCCTCGGCGAAGGAGAACTGCAACGAGCTGGGCGTGAATTCCTCTTCAGGCGGGCGCTGTGGCAGCACAATGCCGTCGACCGCCTCAAGCTCACCGGCGAGGACCCGATAGATGTGACGCCAACGCGCGTTGCGTTCATCCAACAAGGGGAGTTGGGACCGCAGGATCGCGGCCACCAGGCCCGACATCCGCATGGAGCAGTTGGGCGTGGCATAGCGGTGCCGTTCGAAGACCTCCAGCGACGGCCGGGCACGGTGCTGCGCATAGAGCATATAGCTGCCGGACAGCAGGATCGCCCGGGCGGCGATGTCTTTGTCGTCCGTCACCAGAAGCCCGCCTTCGCCGGAGTTCATGTGTTTGAAAGTCTGGGTGCTGAAGCAGCCGACATGACCGAACCCGCCGGTCAGTCGGCCCTTCCATCCGGCCCCCATGGTATGCGCGCAGTCCTCGATCAGGATCAGTCCGCGGCGCTCGCAGAGGGCGACGACCGCCTCCATGTCGGGAATGTGACCCCGCATGTAGGACAGCAGGAAGTAGCGCGCTCCGCTCTGCTCAGCCTTTCGATCGAGGTCGTCGAGGTCGACGACATAGCGCTCGTCGATGTCCACCAGCACAGCCTCGGCGCCGGCATGCGCGATGGCGCCGGGTACGGGCGCGAGGGTAAACGCGTTCACCAGAACCTTGTCGCCGGGCTCCACGCCACAGGCCCGCAATGCAAGGAACATGGCACAGCCGCCGGAGTTGACGCCCAGGCAGTACTTGCGGCCCGTGTAATCCGCGAACTCCTGCTCCAGGAGTGCGGCTTCCGGAATGCTGTTGCGGTCTTCGCCATAGCGGAACAGTCGGCCGTCCCGCAGCAGCTTCACCGCCGCTTCGACACCGGCCTCCGGTATGGGATCGGGTGCGCTCAGATCGCCGCGGAAGACCGTGCGGCCCGAAGTGTCCAGGAGCGCGCCCTTCTCGCTCATTGTGCAGCTGTCTCCGTTTCTGCAGAGGCCTCCGGGGAAAGTCGGAACTCCTCACCCGGGAAGTACTTGGCCAGGCGTACATCGCCGGTCATGGCATGCCCCTCCATGCCCTCCAGACGCGAAATACGGCTCGAGACCTGAGCGACGTCCCGCGAGGCTCCGCGGGTCATACGCTGATAGGTCAGCACCTTGATGAACTTCTGCGCGTTGAGGCCGCCGGAGTAACGCCCGGCACCGCGCGTCGGCAGAATATGGTTGGGTCCGGAGCACTTGTCGCCGAAGGCCACCGTCGTCTCTTCACCCAGAAACAGGGAGCCGTAGTTCTTTAGGGACTTCAGCCACCAGTCCAGGTCCTCCGCTTGAACCTGCAGATGCTCGGGCGCGTAGCGGTCGCAGACGGCACAGGCTTCTTCGCGGGTGTCGGTGAGGATCACCTCGCCAAAGTCTCGCCACGCCGCCGTGGCGGACTCCCGCGACAGACCGGGCAAGGCGTCGATGACCCGCGGCATAAGCTCGATCACCTGCTCGCCAAGGCGGCGGCTGGTGGTGACCAGCCAGACCGGGGAATCGGGACCATGCTCGGCCTGGCCGGCCAGGTCGGCGGCAACGATCGCGGCATCCGCCGTATCGTCGGCGGCAACCATCGACTCCGTGGGGCCGGCGATGACATCGATGCCGACGCGCCCGAAGAGCATCCGCTTGGCCTCGGCGACGAAACTGTTGCCGGGACCGACGATAATATCGGCCGGATGCCCTGTGAAATGGCCGTAAGCCAGGGCTGCAACCCCCTGTACACCGCCCAGGGCCAGGACGCTGTCGGCGCCGGAAAGCTTCATCGCATAGAGGATCGCGGGATGAATGCGCTGATCGCCCTTGGCCGGCGAGGTCGCGATCACGTTCTCCACGCCGGCGGTCTTGGCGGTGCAGACACTCATGATCGCCGAGGCGGCATGGGCATAGCGGCCGCCCGGGACATAGCATCCGGCCGTGGTTACGGGAATCAACCGCTGCCCGGCCACCAGGCCGTCAAGCAGTTCGGTTTCGAATTCCTGCTGGGAATCCCGTTGCCGCTGGGCGAAATCGCGCACCCGCGCGTGGGCATAGCGCAGGTCGTCCTTGGTCGTTTCGGGGAGCCGCGCCTCGGCATCGCGGAACCAGTCCTCCGGCGCCACGATGTCGCCGCGCCAGGAATCCAGCTTTTCGGCGAAGGCGCGACTGGCCGCCTCACCCCCGCTTTCAAGCTCTGCGAGCATGCCGGCGACAATCTCGCCGGTCTGCGCAGCAGCCGCCTTGGCCTGGCCCGAAGCCTTTTTGAGGTAAACCTCTCCCATCGCCGTAGAACCTTGCCGCCCGGGTCCGGCCGCCAGCCCGAAGACCCTATCCCTTGTCATTTTTGAAAGCGCTTTCACTTTCGCACTCTTTCCAACAACAGACCACAGACCTTGGCGGAGAGTCAACATGCTGGCGCATTAGCCGCCCTTGGGCCTGAAAACACAGTAAAATCCCAAATGACTAAGGTTCCCAGAACTCGCAGAATGCGCTAGCCTGATCTGACGGTCATGGCAGATTTGCCTGTTCCCAGGTTTTTTTGGAAGGGCTTTCAAACGAATGCGCCGTGCGTCGACGACCCTGGAAGATGTGGCACGCCTTGCCGGCGTCTCCCCTGCAACGGTCTCGCGCTGCATCAACCAGCCGCAGAGCGTCCGGGCGGAGAAGCGGGCGCGCATCCAAAGCGCCATCGACGAGCTTGGCTATGTCCCCAACGGGGCCGCCCGGGCCCTTGCGTCCCGGCGCTCCCATATGATCGGGGCCATCCTGCCGTCGCTCGACAACATGCTCTTCGGCGGCCCCCTGGAAGCCTTTCAGAAGGAAATCGGCAGCGCCGGCTACACGGTGGCGGTCGCCTGCTCCGAATACGACCCGCAGCACGAGCGGGTCCACATCCGCAACTTTCTGGAAAGCCAGGTCGATGCCCTGCTTCTGGTCGGGGCGCACCGCGATCCCAACATCTATCGCCAGATCGAACGCCACGGCATTCCCTATGTCCTGACCTGGGTGTCCAGCGGAGACCGGCAGGAGCATTGCGTCGGTTTCGACAATGCCGCGGCAGCCGGGCATCTCGTCGACTATCTGGTCTCCCTCGGGCATCGCCGCTTTGGGATGATTTCCGGCCACGTGGATCAGAACGACCGCGCCGGTGCGCGGCTCTCGGGCGTGCAGAAGGCGCTGACGCGGCATGGCCTCACACTGGACCCGGCCCATCTTCTCTACCGCCCCTTCGAGCCGGATGCCGGCCGCGATGCCTTTCACATCCTCATGTCGGCCCCGGAACCGCCGACCGTGATCGTCTGCGGGTCCGAGCCGCATGCCTATGGCGCCTTGTTCGAGGCCAAGGATATGGGCATCGCCGTGCCCGGCGAGGTCTCGGTCACCGGCTTCGACGACATGTGGCTGGCGAGCCAGACAAGCCCGACGCTGACCACCGTGCGCACGCCGCGGGAGGAAATGGGCCGGCAGGCGGCTCAGCACCTCCTGGCCTGCCTGCGCGGCGAGCGCATCGTCGCCCCGCGGCCCCTGGAGACGACGCTGGTGGTGCGGCGCTCGACGGCGGCGCCACGGACCAGCCGCCACCTCGCCTGACGACACTGCCTTCTCCGTCATACGTCACGCCCTTACGCGCGTGAAATCCGGATCGTAGAGGCAGGGCGCCGAAACCTCCGCAGCGACGGGCTCGCCGATCACCTCGACGGTCAAACTGGACCCCTCCACGGCGCAGGAGGGATCGACGAAACCGAGGGCGATGTTGCGCGCGACCCGGTGTCCCCAGCCGGCGGAGGTCACGGTGCCCACCACCGCTCCGTCGTGCAGTATCGAGTCGCCCGGCTGGGCCGGTGCGCGGGAGGTTTCCAGCGTCAGGGTGACGAAGCGGCGCCGCGGGCCGGCGGCACGCATGGCCTCCAGGCCTGCCTTGCCGACGAAATCCTTGTCCCAGCGGACGAAGCGGTCCAGCCCGCATTCCAAAGGATTGAACTCAGTGATCAGATCCGCCTTCCAATGCCGAAAGCCCTTTTCGAGACGCATGGCCTCCGTTGCGTAAAGGCCGAAGGGGCGCAGGCCGAAGCGCTCCCCAACCGCCCACAAGGCCTCGAAGGCCGGCAGAAGCTGGGCATTGGGAATGTGCAGCTCCCAGGCCAGCTCGCCTGAAAAGGACACCGCCATGGCGACCGCCTCGGCATGACCGATACGCACGGGGCGCACGGACAGCCAGGGCAAGGCTTCCCTGGACCAATCCGTCCGCGGCGCCACGGCGGTCAGCAGGCCGCGGGCCCGCGGGCCGGCAACCACCAGGATGGTATGGCTGTTGGTGAGGCTCTCGATCCGCACCGAGCCGTCGGCCGGCAGCTGTTCGCGGAGCCAGTCCATGTCGTGGTACTCCGCCGCCGCCGCCGAGCCGAACCAGAAACGGTCTTCTCCCAGAGCGGCGACGGTCGCCTCTCCGGCGACGTTGCCCCGTTCGGTCAGGAAATAGGTCAGAGCGACACGCCCGGGCCGCGCCGGCAACCGCGAGCAGACAAGACCGTCCAGCCAGTCCCGCGCGCCCTTCCCCCGCAATTCGTAGCGATTGAATCCGGAGATCTCCATGATGCCGACAGCGTTCTGAACCGCTTCGACCTCGGCGCCCACCACGCCGAAGGTGTTGTTGAAGCGGAAGGAGTGCACTTCCTCGAAATCCGGCGCCGGCTTGAAGTAGAGGGCGCGTTCCCAGCCGTTCACGACCCCGAAGGCGGCGCCCAGCTCTTTCAGGCGCGGATAGAGCGGCGTGGTCTTGATCGGCCGCGCCGCCGGGCGGTGCTCGTGGGGCATGTGGAAGCGGAACTCGTTCTGGTAGTCCTCGATCGCCTTGAGTGCCGTGTACTCCACGTTTGCATAGCGCGTGAAACGCCGGGGATCGAGGGGCCAGGTGTCGTAGCAGGCTTCACCATGAACCATCATCTGCGCCAGCAGCCAGCCGTGGCCGCCGCCCTCGCCGAGACCGGCGCGCAGGCCCGTGATGCACCAGGCATTGCGCTTGCCCGGCAGCTTTCCCACCAGCGGCACGCCGTCCGGCGTGTAGGTGATGGGTCCGTTGATCACGCTGTGAATGCCCGCCTCCATGAGGCAGGGCACGCGGGCGAAGGTTCCCTCCATGACGTCCATGCAGCGGTCGAGATCGTCCGGACAGAGCGCATTGGTGAAGTTGGGATCGATCCCGTCCAGGCCCCAGGTGCGGCAGTCCTGTTCGTAGAAGCCGACCAGCAGGCCGTGCTTTTCCTGGCGGGCGTAGAAGTCGTCGGTCGGACAGCGGATCAGGGGAACCCGGAAGTCCAGCGCCGCGATCGCCGGAATCGGCTCGGTCAGCAGGTACTGGTGCTCCATCGACGCCACCGGCAGTTCGTCGCCGGTCATGGCGGCGATCTCGTTGCAGCGGTAGCCGCCGGCGTTGACGAACATCTCGCAGTGAATGTCGCCCTTGTCCGTGTGGACGATCCACTCACCGCCCGGCTTTTGGGTCAGCCCGGTCACGGCGGTGTGGCGATAGATCTCGGCGCCGGCCAGGCGGGCACGCCGCGCCAGGGCCTGGCAAAGCTGCGCCGGGTCGATGTCACCGTCCAGCGGGTCCCAGAGGGCACCCAGCAGCCCGTCGGTGGTGATCAGCGGGTGGCGCCGCCCGCTCTCTTCAGGATCCAGGAGCTCGAAGTCCACGCCCATGCCCTTGGCCAGGGACATGAAATGGCGGTAACCGTCGAGATGATCCTGGGTCGAGGCCAGGCGCAGACCGCCCGTCGCGTGGTGGTAGTTGATGGGGTAGTCCGGGTCGTCGGCCAGTTCCTTGTAGAGGCGGATGGAATGGGATTTCAGGCCGACCATGACCTGGATGGCACCGAAATTGGTGACCTGCGCGGCCGAATGCCAGGTGGTTCCGGAGGTCAGCTCGTCCCGCTCCACCAGCACGACGTCGTGCCAGCCTTCCTCGGTCAGGTGATAGAGCGCGCTGCATCCGCCGATGCCCCCGCCGATCACCACCACCCGCGCATGCGTCTTCATCGTCCGACCGGCCCCTCACCGCCTTTATCTGGAAAGCGGCAGCATGCGCAACGGCGGCGCCGGGGTTAACCGGGATCCCGCGTGTTAAGGAAGAATGCCGGGCGGCCTTCGAATTCCCTTAACCTGACGTCGAACGCCCTGCGCAGGGAGGGGCCGTGAGGCAGACTGGGGCGCGTATCGAAAGGGCGCTGCGAGGGGATCGTCATGACGTCGGAAGAGTCCAGGCTGGGGCGCCGGGGACGCGGGCGCGCAGCCCGCATCGCCGCCCGCCAGGCCGCCGAGGCCGCGGTCGACCCCTGCCCGCCCGGCCAGCCCGGGGGCGCCTACCGGCCGCTGACGGAATCAGACCTGCGGACCATCTGTGACGAGGCCTTCCGGGTCCTGGAAGAAATCGGCATGGCCGAGGTTCCCACGATCGTCGAGGAAAAGGCGCTGGCCCGGGGCGCGCATCTCAACGCCGAACAGCGGCTCTGCTACCCCCGCGCAATGGTGGAGGACATCGTGGGCGGGGCAGCCAAGGGCTTCACCTATCACGGCCGGGACCACCGCCACGACATCGAGGTCGGCGGCGACAGGGTCTACTTCGGGACCGGCGGCGCCGCTGTGCAGACGCTGGACCGCACCACCGGCCTCTACCGCCCCTCCACCCTTGCCGATCTCTACGACTTCACGCGCCTGATCGACACCCTGGCGAACGTCAGCTGGTTCACGCGCTGCTGCGTCGCCACCGACGTTGAGGATACGCTCGACCTCGACATCAACACCGCCTATGCGCTGCTGGCCGGCACCACCAAGCCGGTCGGAACCTCCTTTACCTTACCGGAGCACGTGGCGCCGGTGATCGAGATGTTCGATCTCGCCCTCGGCGGTGCGGGCCGCTTTCGCGAACGGCCGTTCTGCAAAGCGCACATCAGTCCGGTGATCTCACCATTGCGCTACGGCGAAGACGCGGTGGGCGTGACGCTGGAGTGCATCCGCCTGGGGGTCCCGATTAACGCCATCGTGGCGGCCATGTCCGGGGCGACGGCGCCGGCGACGCCGGCGGGCTTCCTCGTGCAGTCCACGGCCGAGACCCTTGCCGCCCTTGCCCTCGTGAACCTCTTCGCGCCCGGCTTCCCGATGATCTTCTCCAACTGGCCGCTGGTCATCGATCTGCGGAGCGGCGCCTTTTGCGGCGGCGGCGGGGAGATCAGCATGATGAACGCCGCGGCGGCCCAGATCGGCCGCCACCTGGGCCTGCCGTCCGGGGTCGCCGCCTCCATGTCCGACGCCAAGGCCGTGGACGCACAGATGGGTATGGAAAAGGGCCTCGCGGCGCTGGCGGCCGGCCTCGCCGGGGCGAACATGGTCTACGAGTCCTCCGGCATGATGGCGAGCCTGCTGGGTGCCTCCTTCGAGGCCTTCGTCGCCGACGACGAGATGCTCAGCCACGTCTACCGCATGCTGCGCGGGGTCGAGGTCGACCGCGACAGCCTGGGGTTCGAGACCATTCGCGAAGCCGTGAGCGGCGATGGCCACTTCCTGGGTGCGGCACAGACCATGGCGGCCATGCAGCGCGACTACTTCTATCCCAGCCTTGCCGACCGGGACGAGCCCAGGACCTGGGCCGAGGCAGGCGCAAGCGACCTGCAGACGCGCGCCAAGGCGCGCGCCGACCGCATCCTCGCCGGACATTTTCCCAGCTACGTCGATCCGGCGGCCGACCGCGCAATCCGGGAGCGTTTCAAGATCCTCCTGCCGCAGGAACGGATGCAGGCGCCGGGTCCTCAAGGATCTTGAAAAGATCCTCGCCGCCGGGGATCAGTCGCCCGGCTTCAGGAAGCACAAGGTCGCGCAAGATGCCGCGCAGCGTCTCGGCCAGACGTGCTGGCAGCGATCCCAGCTCGCCGCGCCGAGCCGCCAGGGACACGCTGCGCGTGAGGCGGGTGAAGGGCGACGGGAGAACCACCACATCAGGCGCAAAGCGTGTCGCGTCGAGGATGTTCAGCGGCGTGCCCAGTGTCCAGCCGCCCAGCTGGCCGACCATGGCCAGGATGGAGCGCGACGCCTCGAAGGAGAACCGCCGCTCGGGCGCGAAACGATGGCGCCGCAGGTGCTGCTCGACCAAGCGGCCGATCGGCATCTTCTCGTTGTGGTGGACAAAAGGCAGAAGGCGCAACTGGTCGAGCACGGGCTCCGCAGCGTCCAGACATCCGCGCGCGGCCACGACCGCGAAGGTTTCGGTCAGCAGCGGGAAGACGTCGTAGGCCGAAGGGTCGTCCGGCGGCAGGCCGGTGATGACGACATCCGCCTCCCGGGCGACAAACGCCGCCGTGATGGCATCGGAACGGCCGGACACGGCGCTGAGGGCCGTCTTCGGAAACTCTTTGTGAAGCGCGGCGACAAAGCGCGGCGTCACCGAGGCATCGAAATCGTCGATCACCGCAAAGCGCAATTGCGGCAGCGCGGCCAGGTTCAGCTCCATCATCTGCGCCTGCGCATCGGCCACCGCCACCAGCACTTTGCGGGCGTGGCTCAGCATCAGGGCCCCGGCCGGCGTCGGCCGCAGGGGCCGTTCAGAGCGATCGAGGAGCATCGTTCCGGCAAAGGCCTCGAGGTTGGTGATCTGCTGGGAGATCGCCGCCGGGCTGGCACCCAGGCGTTCGGCGGCCTTGGCCATGGAGCCGGCCTCGTCCACGGCGACCAGCACACGCAGAGCCCGGATACTCAGCTCCTGTGGATGGTCCTGGGTCACTTGCACACCGCCTCCCCTGTCGAATTCGCTTCATCTTACGATCAACGTCAAATTCCCTTAAGTTTAAGGTACTGCCGACGCTTTGCGCCAGTCCCGGGTCGCGATTTCGTCAGCAGTGCGGCGGCTCTCAGGCTAGCCATGAGTCTCGGGAGTGAATGGACAAGGAGACAGTGCAATGAGCCGGCGGCCCAACTTTCTGATCCTGATGGTCGACCAGATGGCGGGAACGCTCTGTCCGGACGGTCCCGCCGCGTTTCTGCACACGCCGCATCTGAAGGCCCTGGCGGCGCGCGCCCTGCGCTTTTCCAGCTGCTACACGCCGAGCCCCCTTTGCCTGCCGGCGCGCGCGTCCTTCATGACCGGGCTGCTGCCGTCGAAGACCGGGGTCTATGACAACGCGGCCGAGTTCGCGGCGAGCCTGCCCACCTTCGCCCACCACCTGCGGCGCGCCGGCTACCGCACGGCGCTCAGTGGCAAGATGCACTTCGTCGGACCCGACCAGTTGCACGGCTTCGAGCGGCGCCTCACCACCGACATCTATCCCGCCGACTTCGGCTGGACGCCGGACTACCGCAAGCCCGGGGAGCGGATCGATTGGTGGTATCACAACCTGGGCTCCGTCACCGGCGCAGGCGTCGCCGCCATCACCAACCAGCTGGAGTTCGACGACGAAACGGCTTTCCATGGCGAAAGCGAGCTCTACCGCCTCGCCCGCGGCGCAGCGGAGACACCCTGGTGCCTCTGCGTGAGCTTCACCCACCCCCACGATCCTTATGTGGCCCGGCAGCAATACTGGGACCTCTACGAAGACTGCGCGGCCTTGTCGCCGGAGACATCCGCGCTGGACTTCAGCGATCACGACCCGCACAGCCGCCGGCTGCTGGAAGCGCTGGATCATCGAAACTACGCGGTCACGCCAGAGCATGTCCGCGCGGCGCGGCGGGCCTATTTCGCCAACATCTCCTACCTCGACGACAAGATCGGGCGGTTGCTGGCGGCGCTGGACGCCTGCGGTCAGAGCGAAAACACGGTGGTGCTGTTCTGCTCCGACCACGGCGACATGCTGGGCGAGCGCGGCTTGTGGTTCAAAATGAGCTTTTTCGAAGGATCGGCCCGCATTCCCCTGATGATCGCCGGGCCCGATCTGCTCCCCCGGACAATCGATACGCCGGTCTCCGCGCTCGATATCGCGCCGACCCTGGCGGCGATGGCGGGGATCGGCCTGCAGGCCGAAGGCCAGGAGCTCGATGGGCATTCACTGCTGCCGATCATCTCCGGCGAGCGGGCGCTGCGCGCACCGGTGCTGATGGAATACGCCGCCGAGGGCTCCGAGGCGCCCCTCGTCTCGATCCGCGAGGGCCGTTTCAAGTTCAACCACTGCCTGCTCGATCCGCCGCAGCTTTTCGATCTGGAGGCCGACCCCCTGGAACGGCAGAATCTGGCGGAGGATCCGGCCGCAGCGGTGCGGGTCCACGGCTTCCTGGACAAGGTGGACGCGTACTGGGACCTGGAGGCCTTCGATACGGCGGTGCGGCGCAGCCAGGCCAACCGCTGGATCGTCTACGAGGCCCTGCGCCGGGGCCGTTACCACCCCTGGGACCATGCGCCTGACGCGCAAGCTGCGGAGCGCTATATGCGCAACCACATGGATCTCAATGTCGTTGAGGAAGAGGCGCGCTTTCCCTAGCGGCCGGCGTTCTTCACTTCGGCCCGCAGGAAGTCGATCATCACCCGCACCTTGCGCGGCAGGTAGGCGCGGCTCGGATAGACAAACCAGGCCGCCGTGTCGAAGGTGGTGGCCGTGACCTCGTAGCCGGGAAAGAGCTGGACCAGACGGCCGGCGGCAAGATCATCGTCGATGAGCCAGTCGGCCAGAAGGCCCGGCCCCGCCCCGGCAATCACCGCAGAGCGCAGGCTGAGCGCCGACGACACGGCCAGGTCACCGGCCACGGGCACCTCGGTGATCGTGCCGCGCCGGTCGCGAAAGCGCCAGGCGGAGCGAAAGCCCGGCAGCGTGAAAAGCACGCAGCGATGATTCTCCAGCCCTTCCGGGCGTTGCAGCTTGGCTGCGCGCGCCAGGTATTGCGGCGCCGCACAGACCCGGTAGCGGGTGTCGAGGAACTTGGCGGAAACCACATCGCCGGAAACCTCGGGGCCCAGGCGCACCGCCAGATCGATGCCCTCGGCCACCAGATCGACGTTGGCGTCGGAGAGGACCAGTTCCAGGCGGACGCCCGGATAGGCGGCACGGAAGGCCGGGACCAGCGGCATGACGACCCTTTCGCCGAAGGCGATCGAGGCGGTCATGCGCAGGGTGCCGGACGGCGCCGCGCTGACCGCGCGGGCCTCCTCCCGCGCTTCGTCGAGCTGATCGAGGATCGCAGAGAGCTGCCGGAGAAAGACCGCGCCGCCCTCCGTCAGGCTCATGCGGCGGGTCGTACGCTGGAACAGGCGAATGCCGAGGTCGTCCTCCAGCAGCCCGACGGCGCGGGACACGGAAGACGGATCGACGCCGCGGTCCTTGGCCACAGCCGCGAAACTGAGGCGATGCCCCACGTCGACCAGCAAGCGCAGGCTCTCTATGTTCATTCGTGCTGATATCGCATGAGTCAGATGTAGACAAGGCTATTTAATGTTCAGAGATTTCGCAATAGCCTGCTGCTCGACGCTGATGGCCCCCTGGCACGGCAGGATGCGGGCCCATCGCTGCAAGATGTTGAACAGCACAGATGTACGAGGAGACCTCTGCGATGATCGATCTGACCGGAAAGGTGGCACTGGTGACCGGCGCCAGCCGCGGAATTGGTGCTGCCAGCGCGCGCAAACTTGCCGACTGCGGCGCCGCCGTACTCCTGACCGCCCGCAGCGGTGACGCGATCGACCGCCTGGCCGGAGAGATCCGCGCCGCAGGGGGCGCAGCGGATGCCAAGACCTGCGACGTCAGCCGCTACGAGGATGTCAGCGCCGCGGTGGACCTCTGCGTGGAGCGCTTCGGGCGGCTCGACATCCTGGTCAACAACGCCGGGCTGATCGATCCGATCAGCCGCCTTGCGGAGTCCGATCCCGAGGACTGGGCCAAGGTCGCAGACGTGAACTACAAGGGCGTCTACCACGGCCTGCGGGCAGCCCTTCCGGTCATGCTGTCCCAGGGATCCGGCATCGTCGTCAACATCAGCTCCGGCGCCGCGACCTCGGCGCTGGAGGGCTGGAGCCACTACTGCTCCTCCAAGGCCGCCGCCCTCGCCCTGACCCGTTGCGCCGACAAGGAGTACGGCGACCAAGGCATCCGGGTTGTCGGCCTGAGCCCGGGCACCGTTGCGACCGATATGCAGATCGCCATCAAGGCCTCCGGTATCAATCCGGTCAGCCAGCTCGATCCCTCCGTGCATATTCCGGCGGACTGGGCGGCCGAGGCGGTCGTCTGGCTCTGCAGCGATGCCGGCGCCGCCTATGCCGGCACCGACTTCTCCCTGAAGACCGAGGAAGGCCGCCGTCTGGTCGGTCTCACCTGAGGCGAAGCCCCTCCCCCGTCCTCCGCGTAACCCCTGCAGGCGCTCCGGCATCGGTGATGCGTGGTTCGGCCCGGCGGGAGTCTGCTAGTGTCTCCCCCCGGGCCGGAACTCCGGACCTGCGCGGCGTTCCCGGCCCCGCGATCGGACGGAAAGAGGGGGATGTCGTGGACACCTTGGGCTTTGTGGTGATCGCCGCCGGGGTCATCACCTTCAGTTTGATCTCCAACCGCGTCCAGGCGGGAATCGTCACCGCCCCGATGGTCTTCGCAGGCTTTGGCCTGCTGATTGGCGAAGGCGGGCTGGGTCTGGCGGATCTCGCCATCGATCACAGCATCGTGCACGGCCTCGCGGAGCTCACCCTCATTCTGGTCCTGTTTTCCGATGCCGCGCGGATCGACCTGCGCCAGGTGCGGCGCGATCACAACCTGCCTTTGCGCATGCTTGTCGTCGGGATGCCGCTCACGGTGGCTCTGGGCGCCGCCCTTGCCCTTCTGCTCCCCTTCGGCTTCTCGCTCTGGGAAGCGGCGCTCCTGGCGGCCATCCTGGCACCGACCGACGCCGCGCTCGGGCAGGCCGTGGTCTCGAACCGCCGCGTCCCCGTGCGGATCCGGCAGGCCCTCAACGTGGAAAGCGGGCTCAACGACGGGATCGCCCTGCCGCTGGTCCTGCTGTTTGCGAGCCTCGCCAGCCTGGCACCCGGGGCGGCCGGCGAGGAAAACTGGATCGCCTTCGGCCTGAAACAGATCATTCTGGGGCCGCTGGCCGGCATCGCGATCGGCGCCCTGGGCGCAAGGCTGATCGACCGCGCGGTCGCCACCGACCTGATGTCCGAAAGCTTCGAGGGAGCCGCCATTCTCGGCCTTGCCCTGCTGGCCTTCGCGGGCGCCGAGGTGATTGGGGGCAACGGCTTCATCGCGGCCTTCACCGCCGGGATTGTCTTCGGCAACCACGTGCGCGGGCGCTGCACCTTCATCTTCGAGTTCGCGGAGGCGGAAGGCCAGTTGCTGGTGTTGCTGACTTTCATGATTTTCGGTGCAGCCTTCCTTCCCGAAGCCCTGCACCACGTCACCTGGACGCACGCGCTCTATGCCGTCCTCAGCTTGACGGTGATCCGCATGGTGCCGGTTGCGCTGTCCTTGATCGGAGCGAAGGTGAGCCTGGCAACGGTGGGGTTTCTCGGCTGGTTCGGTCCCAGAGGGTTGGCATCCTTCCTCTTCGCCCTCCTGGTGCTGGAACAAAGCGCCATCCCTGCGCAGGAGCCCATCCTGTTGGTCGTCATCTGCACGGTCGCGTTCAGCATCGTTCTTCACGGCGTCTCGGCGGCCCCGACCGCACGGGCCTATGGTGCTTTGGCAGAGCGCATGGGCGAGTGCCCGGAGAACAAGCCGGTCGGCGAGATGCCCACGCGCCACGACGCCTCTGCCGGAACAGTCAGCCAGTCATGAGACCGCTCTCCAACGTCTGCGGTTCATCCCACCAGGCAAAGTGGCTTTGTCACAAAGTCGCGCTCGTGAAGACGCGGCGGCTTCACTAGCATGGCGTCGCAGCGTGTTTGGCCGCGGACCCACCACGGGGTCTGATGCCCAGAAGGTAACGTCGGTTGCAGTTTTCAAGGACGGACAGGAGAACAGGTCATGGCTGAGAACGAAGCGGGCAACAGCGGCAATCCTCAGGTCACTGTCGAAGTCGAACAGGACGGCCCGCTGAAGGTCACCGGACTGACTGCCTTTTTCAACTCGCGCGGCGAAGCGATCTCCGCCAAGAAAACCGTTTTCCTCTGCCGCTGTGGGGCCTCCAAGAACAAACCCTTCTGCGACGGCACCCACAGCCAGGTCGGTTTCACCGATGCCAAGGACGACGAGCGTATGCCCGACCGGCTCGACCGCTACGAGGGCCGGGAGATCACCGTCCTCGACAACCGCGGTGTTTGTTCCCATGCCGGGTATTGCACCTCCGGTCTGCCCTCGGTCTGGCGTTCGGCTGTCGAACCCTGGATCGATCCCGATGGGGCAGCCAAGGATGAGATCATCGATACCATCCGCAAGTGCCCTTCCGGCGCGCTCAGCTATCTGGAGGACGGGGCGGCCCAGACCGACTTCCACGAGGACGCGGAGGTCCAGATCTCCCGAGACGGCCCCTACTACGTACGCGGCGGCGTGGAACTGAAAGGCGTCGCCTTCGGAGAGGGCGCCAGCCGTGAACACTATGTGCTCTGTCGCTGCGGCCATTCGCGCAACAAGCCCTTCTGCGACGGCAGCCACTGGTACGCTGGCTTCCACGACGATGAGGCGCTGACCATCTCCAAGGCCGCCCGCGCCGGCGAGGCCGGCGAGGAGGCCTGGGTCGCCGTCGGCACCTCCGAGGACTTTGCCGAGGGCAAGGTAAGTGCGCTGACGGTGGGCGAAAAGCAGGTCGCCCTCACCCGCCTGGACGGGGAACTGCGCGCGCTCGACGGGCGCTGCCCGCACCAGGGCGGCCCGCTGGGGGAAGGCAACCTCTGTGACGGCGCCCTGCGCTGCCCCTGGCACGGCTACGACTTCGACCTCAAGACCGGCAAGGGCCGCGGCAATGAGCACAGCGTCGAAACCCTGAAGGTGCGCGAAGAAGACGGCAAGGTGGAGATCGCCCTGCCGAAGCCCAAGCGCTCCGACTGGACCGTCAGCCACGTGATCGCGGAGACCCTGGCTGAGTGGGGCATCGACACGGTCTTCGGCATGGTCGGCCATTCGAACCTCGGCATGGCAGAGGCCCTGCGCATTCAGGAGGGCCGCGGCAGGATGCGCTTCTTCGGTATCCGCCACGAAGGCGCGGCGGCCTTCGCCTGCTCCGGCTATGCCAAGGCGACCGGCCGGCCGGCGGCCTGTCTGTCCATCGCCGGGCCCGGCGCCACGAACCTGCTGACCGGCCTCTGGGACGCCAAGGTCGACCGGGCGCCGGTGATCGCCTTGACCGGCCAGGTGCAGACCCAGGTCATGGGCCCCGGCGCCTTCCAGGACATCGACCTCTCCTCCGCCTTTGAAGCGGTGACCCGCTTCAGCCAATCGGTCCTGCCGGACAGCGACCATGCGGAGCTGGCCTCGCTGGCGGTCAAGAACGCGGTGATCGAGCGCGACGTGGCCCATCTTATCCTGCCGGACGAGGTGCAGGTCATCGATGCCGGCAAGGCTGGACCCGGCCGGCCCGAGGGCCGGCTGTCTCCGACCGCCATCACGCCGCCCAAGCAGTCCGTCGATTACGCCATCGCCCGCATCGCCCGCGCCAAGCGGCCGTTGGTCATCGTCGGCTACGGCGCGCGCGAGGGTATTGCCGAGGTGACCGCTCTCGCTGAAGCTTTGAACGCCCCCGTGATCACCACCTTCAAGGCCAAGGGTCTGATCGGCGATCACCACCCCCTCGGCGGCGGCGTGCTGGGGCGCAGCGGGACGCCGGTGGCGAGCTGGTTCATGAACGAATCCGACCTTCTGATCGTGTTCGGTGCGTCCTTCTCCCACCACACCGGCATCGACGCCCGCAAGCCGACCATCCAGGTGGACTTCGACCGCATGGCCCTGGGCAAGTTCCACGGCGTCGACGAGCCGATCTGGGGAGACATCGGCATGACCGCAGCCCTGCTGCGCGACGGCCTGCCTGCCAGCCGGGCCTGCAGCGACCAGCGCAGGGAACTGGCCGACCGCTGGAAAGCCTGGCGTGCGGAAAAAGCCGAACGGGCCGCCAAGGACAACGGCCAGGGCGTCAATTCGGCCATCCTCTTCGAAAGTCTGGCCGAAGCGGTGCCCGAAGATGCCATCCTCAGCGTCGATGTCGGCAACAACACCTATTCCTTTGGGCGTTACTTCGAATGCCGATCCCAGTCGGTGCTGATGTCGGGCTATCTCGGGTCCATCGGCTTCGGCTTTCCGGCCGCCATGGGCGCCTGGGCGGCAGACACCGGGCGCAAGGTGGTCGCCATCAGTGGCGACGGCGGCTTCGGGCAGTACATGGGGGAGTTCACCACCGCAGTGAAGTACGGGATGGACATCACCCATGTGCTGCTGAACAACGGCGAACTGGGCAAGATCTCCAAGGAACAGCGCGACGGCGAGTGGAAGGTCTGGCAGACATCCCTGCAGAACCCCGGTTTTGCCGACTACGCCCGCCTCTGTGGCGGCGAAGGCTATCGCGTGGATCGCGCCGAAGACCTGGATACGGCCCTGCGTGAGGCTCTGGCGGCCAAAGGGCCGGCATTGATCGAGGTCATGACCGATCCCCTGCTGACCTGAGGAGCCGCTTGGGACACAAGGTCACAGGGAGGCGCCTCGCCAGCCGGCAGAATCGCGTGTATGAAGCCCGGACCAGCAACCTTGGCTGCGGCGCCGACACCGAGCGGGCCAACGCGGCCGGCCACGGGAGAAGGCGAAGGCCATGGTCCACACGATCTCCGGGGCGAGCGTCGTCGTCATCGCGGTCGTCGTCTGGTTCCTCGGCAGCTTCATCACACAGCGAGTCCCGTTTCTCCGGCGCTACAGCATTCCTGTCGCGGTCACAGGCGGGCTGATCTGCAGCCTAGTCGTCATGGCCGTCTACTATGTCTTTGGCATAACGGTCGAATTCGATACGGAACTGCGCGACCTCCTGCTGCTCATCTTCTTTTCCACCATCGGCCTCTCGGCAAAGCTCGGGCTCCTGAAGGAGGGCGGTAAGGCGCTGGCCATCCTGGTGGCCGCGGCGGCGGTCCTTCTGATTTTGCAGAACTCCACCGGGGTGCTGCTCGCCATGGCCTTCGGCGCCCATCCCGGCTACGGGCTCTTCGGCGGCAGCGTCTCCCTCGCCGGGGGCCACGGCACGGCGATTGCCTGGGGTCAGGTCGCCGAGGAGGCAGGCCTCGTCGCCGCCGCGGAAGTCGGGATCGCTTTCGCCACCTTCGGCCTCATTGCCGGCGGGATGATCGGGGGACCGCTCGCCGAGCGCTTGATCGACAAGAACCGGATCGAGAATGGTCACGGGGGCGAAGATCCCGCGGCCCGCTCCAGGCCCGTGGAGCCCCAGAAGAAGAATCACCTGCCGCCGCTTTCGGCCTCGCTGGGCACGCTCCTGGCTCTCGCGCTCTGCGTCGAGGCGGGCGATCTCGTCAACCAATTCCTGTTCTCCCGCGGTGTTACCCTGCCAGGCTTCCTGACAGCAATGATGGTCGGCATCGTCATCGCCAACCTTTCCGAGCCTCTCGGATTTCGCCTGGATCCGGTGGCGCGCGAACAGGCCGCGGAGATCAGCCTGCAGCTCTTTCTGGCCATCAGCCTGATGAGCATGCAGCTCTGGGTCCTGACCGACGCCGTCGGCCAGATCCTGCTCGTGCTTTTCGCGCAGATGACGCTGATCGCCCTCTTCGGCGCCTGGATTGTCTTTCGGCTCATGGGCCGGGACTACGACGCCGCAGTCATCGTCTCCGGCTTTGCCGGTCTCGGCATGGGCGCCACGCCGGTCGGCATCGCGAACATGAACGCCGTCACGGCGAAGTACGGGCCGTCGCCGAAAGCGTTCCTCGTCATTCCGCTGGTTGGCGCCTTCTTCCTCGACATTGTCAATGCCCTGGTGATCAAGACCTTCCTCGGCATGCCCTTCATGCAGGTGCCTTGACGCACCAAGAGGACTAGATCTCGGCCACGGCCTGACGAGCCCGGCGTCAATCGGCAGCGATCTCGCCGATCTCGACGGAGCGGCTTTCCTGCCACGCGGCGACCGTTTCGGCATCGACATCGTGACGCGTTCCACCGTCCCCTTCGGCGACGATCCAGCACTCCAGTTCGGTCTCGCCGGTGGGCACGCCCTGCGCCCAGACGGCGGTGATACGGTGCTCGCCGGGGGCGATCGAGCGGCTGCGTCCGTCCACGTCGGTGTATTCCACGGCCGTCTTCACCAGAAGGATCCTGCTCTGACTCGTGTCCACGTGAGTCTCTCCCATCCCCTGTTGCTCGATCCATCGGAACCGCCCAATTAGAGCGTGTAGGGATTCTTCCAGCTCTCCATGATGCGCAGATAGTTCGCCCGCGCGAAGGCGGTCGGGTCCGCCACCTTCTGCTGACTCAACACGCCTTGCATCTGAGCCACGCTCTCGAAACCACGCCGGTCCATCCACTCGCCGAGTCCCTCGACCAGCGTCTGGCAATAGCCCGGCCCGTTGCGCAGCAGCGCCGACGTAGACATCACGGCATCGGCACCGGCCAGAAGATACTTGACCACCTCCCGCGGCCCCTCGACGCCGGTCGTCGCCGCCAGAGAGACGCCGACGCGGCCATAGAGCATGGCGATCCAGCGCAGGGGCAAGCGGATCTCGCCCGCAGTGCTCAACTGCAGATCCGGCGCGACGGCCAGCTCTTCCAGGTCGAAGTCCGGCTGATAGAAGCGGTTGAAGAGAACCAGGGCGTCGGCGCCGGCCGCCTCAAACTGACCGGCCATATGCGCCATGGCACTGAAGTAAGGGCTGAGCTTGAGCGCCACGGGCAGCGAACAGGCGGCCTTGGCCGCTGCGAGGGCCTCCAGGTACTGCCGTTCGACCGCTTCACCGCTCATCGCCGGATCACCCGGCAGATAGTAGACATTGAGCTCCAGGCCGCTTGCGCCGGTTCCGGCCAGCAGGCCGGCGTAGTCGCCCCAGCCTTCTGCCGTGACGCAGTTAAGACTGGCAATGACGGGGACATCCACCGCCTCCGCCCCGCGCCGGACAAGATCGAGGTAGCGGTCCGGCCCGACGTGGAACTCGTCGACGCTGGGAAAGTAGCTGAGCGACTCGCCGAAGCTCTCCGCCCCGACGGCGGTCAGGTGGTCGACGGAGGCCATCTCCTGCTGCAACTGCTCTTCGAAGAGCGAAAACATGACGATGGCCGCCGCCCCACCGTCCTCCAGCCGCCTGATTCCGTCCAGGCTGGCGGAAAGCGGCGAGGCCGAGGCAACGACCGGGTGCTTGAGCCCGAGGCCCATGTAGCGGGTGGTCAGGTCCATAGCTGCGCCTACTCCCTCTCTGCCTTGTCAGCCACGCGCATCGGTGCCGCCCAGCGCCATTTCCTCATAGACGCTCCACTTGCGCTCAACGGCTTCCTGCGCCTTGGTCATCAGCGCTTCGGCGACCTCGGGGTTGGCATGGCTCAGCATGCGGTAGCGCAACTCGTTATAAGCGTAGTCTTTCACGCGGATCTTGGGCCGCTGGGAATCCAGCACGAAGGGGTTCTCACCGGACTGGCGGACCGCCGGGTTGTAGCGCAGCAGCGGCCAGTAACCGCTCTGCACCGCCAGGTGCTGCTGTTCCAGGCCTTTCTGCATGTTGATGCCGTGGGCGATGCAGTGGCTGTAGGCGAGGATCAGCGACGGTCCCTCGTAGACCTCCGCCTCGCGCAGGGCCAGAAGCGTCTGCTGTGGGTTGGCGCCCATGGCCACCCGCGCCACGTAGACGTTTCCGTAGGAGATGGCCTGCAGCGCCAGGTCCTTCTTGCCCACCGCCTTGCCACCGGCGGCGAACTTCGCCGTCGCCCCGATGGGCGTCGCCTTGGACATCTGCCCGCCGGTGTTGGAGTAGACTTCGGTGTCCATCACCAGGACGTTGACGTTGCGCCCACTGGCCAGCACGTGGTCGAGGCCGGCGGAACCGATGTCGTAGGCCCAGCCGTCACCGCCGACGATCCAAATGCTGCGGCGGACCAGATGGTTGGCGACGGAGAGCAGGTCGCGCCCCGCCTCGCTGTTCAGGTCATGCAGCCGTTCTTTGAGGATGGTGACGCGGGCGCGCTGGGCGCGGATCTCCGACTCCGTGTGCTGCGGCGCCTTGAGGATCGCATCGGCAAGATCCGGTTCGACCGCGTCGCGCAGATCCCCGAGCATCGATCTTGCGAGGTCCAGATGTTTGTCGGCGGCGAGACGGAACCCGAAGCCGAATTCGGCGTTATCCTCGAAGAGGGAGTTGGACCAGGCCGGGCCGCAGCCCTCGGCGTTCTTGGACCACGGTGTCGTGGGCAGGTTGCCGCCGTAGATGGAGGAACAGCCGGTGGCATTGGCGACGACGAGGCGGTCGCCGAAAAGCTGCGACAGCAGCTTCAGATAGGGCGTCTCTCCACAGCCGGCGCAGGCGCCGGAGAACTCGAAGAGCGGCTCCAGGAACTGGGCGCCGCGCACGGTGGAGAACTCGACCCGGGCGCGGTCGTTGATCGGCAGGGTTTCGAAGAAAGCCAGATTCTCCCGCTCCCGCGCCAGGATCGGGTCCTTGGCCTTCATGTTGATGGCCTTCACGCCGGTCTCCGTGGCGCTCTTGGCAGGGCAGACCTCGACGCAGAGTGCGCAGCCGGTGCAGGCGTCGGGGTAGATCTGCAGGCTGTAGCGGGTCTCCGGGAAGCCGCGTGCGTCGATCATCGCCGACTTGAAGCTCTCGGGCGCGGACTCCAGCAAGGGTTCCTCATAGAACTTGGCGCGGATCACACTGTGCGGGCAGACGAAGCTGCAGTTGCCGCACTGGATGCAGATCTCCGGCTCCCACTCCGGGATGAACTGGGAGAGGTTGCGCCGCTCCCAGGCCGCCGTGCCGGTGGGATAGGATCCGTCGACCGGCATCGCACTGACCGGCAGGTCGTCGCCCTTGCCCGCCATCATCGCCGCCGTTACCTGCTGGACGAAGTCCGGCGCTTCGGGCGGCACGATGGACGGGCTTTCCCGCCCGCCGGCGGCCGCGGCAGGCAGGGTGACGGGATAAAGGTGGGACAGGGCCGCATCCACGGCCGCATTGTTCTGCCGGATCACCTCCCGCCCCTTCTTGGCGTAGGACTTTTGGATGGCCTCCTTGATCCGGGCGATCGCACGCTCCGAAGGGATGACCCCGGCAAGCGCGAAATAGCAGGTCTGCATGATGGTATTGATGCGCCGGCCGAGGCCCGCCTCCAGCGCCACCTTGTAAGCGTCGATCACATAGAGGGCGATGGACTTCTCCAGGATCTCTTCCTGCAGGCGGCGCGGCAGGTGGTCCCAGACCTCCTCCGGGCCGTAGGGGCTGTTCAGCAGGAAAGTGGCGCCCGGCGCGGCGCGCGCCAGAAGGTCGACGCTGTCGACGAAGTGAAACTGATGGCAGGCGACGAACCTGGCGGACTGCACAAGGTAGGGCGCACGGATCGGCTCCGGGCCGAAGCGCAGGTGGGAGACCGTCTGCGACCCTGATTTCTTGGAATCGTAGACGAAGTAGCCCTGGGCATGGAGGCCTGGCTCGTCGCCGATGATCTTGATGGTGTTCTTGTTGGCCCCTACGGTGCCGTCGGCACCGAGCCCGAAGAACATGGCCTGGTGATTCGCTTCGGGCTCAATGGCGAAGCCCGTGTCGTAGTTCAGGCTGCTGTGGGAGACATCGTCGTGGATGCCGACGGTGAAGTGGTTCTTCGGCTGCCCCGACGCGAGTTCGTCAAAGACCGCCTTGATCATTGCCGGGGTGAACTCCTTCGAGGACAGTCCGTAACGCCCGCCGATGACCCGCGGCATCGCCGCCATCGGCAGGCTTCCAGCCGCCGCCGCCTCGGCCAGGGTGGTGAGCACATCCTGATAGAGCGGCTCGCCCGGCGCTCCCGGTTCCTTGGTGCGGTCCAGCGTGGCGACCGCCTGCACCGAGGCCGGCAAGGCGGCCAGCAGGTGCGCCGCGGAAAAGGGCCGGTAGAGGCGCACCTGCAGGACCCCAACCTTCTCTCCCCCGGCGGTAAGGTGGGCGACGGTCTCCGCAACGGTTTCGGCGCCCGAGCCCATGATCACGATCACCCGCTCGGCGTCCTCAGCGCCGTGATACTCGAAGAGGCCGTAGCGCCGGCCCGTCAGCTCCGCGAAGCGATCAAGGGTCTTTTCGACCACGGCCGGTGCGCCGGCGTAGAAAGGATTCACGGTCTCCCGCGCCTGGAAGTAGACGTCCGGGTTCTGCGCCGTGCCGCGGATCAGGGGCGCGTCCGGATCCAATGACCGGGCGCGATGGGCGCGCACCAGGTCGTCGTCGATCATCGCCCGGATCTCGGCATCGGTGAGCAGCGTCACCTGGTTCACTTCGTGGGAGGTGCGAAAGCCGTCAAAAAAGTGCAGAAAAGGGACGCGCGCCTCCAGGCTGGCCGCCTGCGCGACGAGGGCCATGTCCTGCGCCTCCTGAACCGAGGCGGAGGCGAGGAGTGCGAAGCCGGTGGTGCGCACCGCCATGACATCGGAGTGGTCGCCGAAGATCGAGAGCGCCTGCGCCGCCAGCGAACGGGCTGCGACATGGAAGACCGCGGCGGTCAGTTCGCCGGCGATCTTGTACATGTTGGGGATCATCAGGAGCAGGCCCTGAGAGGCCGTGAAGGTGGTGGTCAGGGCTCCGGTCTGCAGGGCGCCGTGCAGTGCGCCCGCGGCCCCGCCCTCACTCTGCATCTCGGCGATATCGGGCACATTGCCCCAGATGTTTGGGCGCCCCTCGTTGGACCACTGATCCGCCAGTTCCGCCATCGGCGAGGAGGGCGTGATCGGATAGATGGCGCAGACCTCGTTCACCCGGTAGGCGACGGATGCGACCGCCTCGTTCCCGTCGATGGTCGCTACCGCGCGCGTCGGCGGAACCGCAGCGCGCGTCAGGCCTTCCCGTGCTGGCATATCGTTCGGCATCGCTCTTCCGCTGTTGTGGCGCTGCGGTCAGCGGACCAGGACGGTCACCTTGTCCTGGGCCGCTTCCGCCTCGGGGATCATCTCGATGGCATGGCAGGGGCACTGCTCATAACAGACGGCGCAACCGGTACAGAGTGCATCTCTGACCTCGTAGCCCTTGCCGCGGCCCAGCTTGACGATGGCGCTTTCCGGACAGGCCCCGTAGCAACCGTCGCATTCGTAGCAGTTGCCGCAGGACAGGCAGCGCCGAGACTCATAGCGCGCCTCGCCCTCGCTGAGACCCTTGATGATTTCCTCGAAAGACTCGGCGCGGGTGTCGGCCTCCAGATGCTCCTGAGCCTGTTGCGGCGCATCGGTGGAATACCAGACGTGAAGCTTCTCATAGCCGGCCAGCGGGTTCTTCGCCGGCCTCTCGTAGGCACCGCCACGCAGCCAGGCATCGATATTGCGCGCCGCCTTTTTGCCGTGACCCACCGCCGCGGTCACGGTGCGCTCCGCCGGCACCATGTCGCCGCCGGCGAAGAGCCCGGGGTAGCCGGTCATCATGCCTTCGGAGACCAGTACGGTGCCATCGTCCTGGAACTCGACGCCGGGAATGCCCCGCATGAAAGCGGTGTCGCTTTCCTGCCCCAATGCAAGGATCAGGCTGTCGGCTTCCAGGGTTTCGAATTCGCCGGTCGCGCGCGGGCGGCCGTCGGCGCCGATTTCCATGCGCTCGACGGTAAAGCGGGTGCGATCGATGGCTTTGATGGTGCGCAGCCAGTGGATCTTCACCCCCTCCTCCAGGGCGTCCTGTGCTTCGAAGTCGTGCGCCGGCATGTGTTCGCGGTCGCGGCGATAGATGATCAGCGCCTCTGTCGCCCCCAGCCGCTTGGCGGTGCGGGCGGCATCCATCGCCGTGTTGCCGCCACCGTAGACGGCGACCCGGCGGCCGATCTGCGGCGGCTCGCCGGCATCGACACCACGCAGGAAACTGACGGCATCCAGGATGCCGCCGGCATCGCGGGCGGGAATCTCCGTGCGGCGGCTGAGATGGGCGCCGACGGCGACGAACATGGCATCGAAGCCGCCGGCTTCCTGCTCGGCCAGCAGGTCTTCCACCTTGTGATCGAAGACCATGGTCACGCCCATGGCGGCAATGCGCGCCACCTCGCCCTCCAGGATGTCGCGCGGCAGCCGATAGGCGGGGATGCCGAAGTGCATCATGCCCCCGGCGACCGGCCCAGCCTCGTGGATCTCCACGTCGTGGCCCAGGCGCGCCAGATGATAGGCGGCAGAGAGCCCGCTGGGCCCGGCGCCGATCACCAGCACCCGCTTGCCGCTCGGCGGACCAGGCTCGAAGGCCCAGCCGGATTCCAGGGCCAGATCACCAAGAAAGCGCTCGACCGCATGGATACTGACGGGCTGATCGAGGTAGCGCCGGTTGCAGGCAGTCTCGCAGGGATGGTAGCAAACGCGCCCATGCACGGCGGGCATGGGATTGTCACGTGTCAGGATCCGCCAGGCTTCCTCGAAACGGCCAGCCTGTGCGGCGTCCAGCCAAGCCTGGATGTTCTCGCCCGCAGGACAGGCATCGTTGCAGGGCGGCAGCAGATCGCGATAGATCGGCCGCTGTGTGCGGAAGGGCCCGGTACGGCGCTCGTGCGTGAGATCCGGCGGACGTGTCAGGTCGGTCTGTTTGGCCATTGCACTCCCCACCATCTGCTGAGGGATTTCGCGTCACCCTCGTTGGAACCGGATGTTCCCTGCCGACCGAACCGTGGTCCCGGCAAAGCTCGAAGAAAGGATCTCTGCGCCCGCGGTAGTGTGTGAAGGATCGGTCTCAAAGGCCTGCAGCCGCATTGATCCTGATCAAGCTCATACCCGGAGGCTGCATACGATCCCCATGCGGGATCGCGCAGGGCGGGCCGTTACGACGGCGACGCCGCGCCGACCGCCACCAGATCCCGCTGGGAAACCACGCCGAGGACCCGTCCCTCGCCGTCGACCACCGGCATATGGCGGAACTTTCCGGCCGTCATGCGTTGAACGGCGTCTTGCGGTGTCGCATCCGGCGGCAGGGTCTGCGGCGCCTCGGTCATCACCTCCGCCAAGTGCGTGAGGTCCGGGTTGCGCCGTGTCGCGACGAAGACCCTGAGGGCGTCGCGTTCGGTAAAGATGCCGCGCAGTGTCCCTTCCTCCATCACGAGGACGGAGCCGACGCCATGATCGACCATGTAGCGCGCGGCCTCGCGGATGGTGCTGTTGCTCGCAAGCTGCGCCAGGTTCTGGCCGCGGACAATTTCACGAACTGTGGTCATGGGTCGCTTCCCGGCTGTCAGAACATGGCGCCAGTTTAGTGAAACAGCCGCGTTCGACCTTGATCCATCTCAAGCGCGCAGGGATCCATCTCAAGCGCGCTGGCCGTCGAGCAGTGGCGAAGCAACACTTCAACTCTGGGAAGGGGGGCTGCGGACACAGATCGCGCGAGCGCTCGGGGTCAGGCTGCCCAAGGTCAGTTTGCCGGGGGTCAGCTTGCCGGGGGTCAGCTTGCCGGGGGTCAGCTTGCCGGATCGTCGATCAGCGGGCTTGGCTTCGCAAAGCGCTCCAGATCGCGCTGGTCGGAGATGCGCACTTTGATACCCTCCACCGCCACACCGTAGGGCTGAAGCCCCTTGAAGGCCCGGCTGAGGTTTTCCGGGGTCATGCCGAGGAACGATGCAAGCCGGCGCTTTTCGATCGCAAGATCAAACTCGGCGCCGCCGCCCGCGCGCATCTGCCGCCGCAGAAGGTAGTTGGCGAGCCGCTCCAAGGAAGTGCGCAGCTTCAGATCCTTGGTGCTCTTGATCACGGAGCGGTAGCAGCGGGCAAGCTCGGTAACGATCGCTTGGGCAAACAGGGGGTCGATTTCAAAGACGGCACGCACATCTTCGCTCGGTACCAGGACAATTCGGCTCTTCTCGAGCGTCCGGGCCGACATCAGGTAAGGCGCATCCTTGATCGTAGCCGCGAGGATGAAAGTCGCAACCGGATGCACTGTCGCCATGCTTGTCTCCCGCCTGTTCCACGTCGAGAAGAGCTCGACCGATCCAGTCAGAACGATGTGCAGGAAGTCGCTGGGATCGCCCTCGTTGATCAGCTCGATCTGAGGCGGGAAGTTCTGAACGTAGGACCCACGCATCAGGGTCAGGAAGTTGTCTTCCTGCATCCTCTGGAACAGATCCAGCCTGCGGATCTCGGGGAAATGCGACCTGGGCATAACGAAGGCGTACCGTCCGACTCCTCTCTTGATATTTATCAATCCCGTGATCGTCAATTGTCAACGGATGAAATATTGAGCCTTGTCCCTGCAATTGACTCGCAGCACATCGAGACCTCAAATTCTTCTGTAACCCATTTATTTCAAACAGAAAAAGCCGCCATTTGATCCTGATCAAATCGGCGAACGCAGATCTGTAGGCCTCTGACGACACGCGCTGGCCAGGGGCGGCGCAAAGACCGAAGGAGCACAGTGATGGATGTCATGATCGCCTACGATCACTCGCGCAATGCGCGGATCGCGCTCGAGGCCGTCAAGGAGATGTTTGGCGCGATCAAGCCGAACATTACCCTGATCTCCGTCATTGAGGACCCCGGCAGCGCAACCGCCGGCGCCGACGACATGTTCCAGGAACAGTACGCCGTACAGAAGGCCGGTGTCGACGCGGCGGCCGCCGAACTCCTGGCAGCCGGTTTCCCTTCCAAGGTCGTCGTCGCCCAAGGCGACGCCCGCAAGATGATCCTACGGGCCTGCGAAGAACGCCAGCCCAGCCTGCTCGTCATGGCCCGCCACAGCCACAAGCCCGACGGCAACTTTATCACCCGGCGCCTCGATGCGCTGGTCGAGGAGTTCGATCACATGACCTTCGGGTCGGTCTCCGCCTTTCTCGCGCGCCGCGTGCAGTGTCCTCTGCTGATCGTTCCGACAGGCGCCGATTGACCGCGCCTTTCCGCGGCCAATGAACAGCTCGATACTCTCTAGCCCGACCGAGGCACACCGATGCAAGTTTCTGATGTCTTCCGGTTCAAGAATCGTGAAATCCGCGCGCTCCATCTGACCTGGATCGCCTTTTTCATCACGTTCTACGTCTGGTTCAACATGGCGCCGCTGGCGTCGTCGATCCTCAACTCGGTCGACTGGCTGACCAAGGACGACCTGCGCCTCTTCGCCATCGCCAACGTCGCCCTCACCATTCCCGCCCGAATTCTCGTCGGCATGGCATTGGACAAGTGGGGTCCGCGGCGCGTCTTCTCCGTTCTGATGGTGACGATGGCCATTCCCACTTTCGTCTTCGCCTTCGGTGACACGCGCGAACAGCTTTTCATTTCCCGCCTGATAATGTCATCGGTCGGCGCCTCCTTTGTCGTTGGCATCCACATGACCGCCCTCTGGTTCAAGCCACGCGACATCGGGTTCGCCGAGGGTTTCTACGCTGGTTGGGGCAACTTCGGCTCGGCCGCCGCGGCGCTCACGATCCCCACCGTGGCCCTGACCATCTATGGCGGCGATAACGGCTGGCGCTATGCGATCGCCACTTCCGGCGCAATCATGGCGCTCTACGGCATCTTCTATTGGTTCGCGATTACCGACGGGCCGACGAAGGACACCCACAAGAAGCCGCGTCAGGCGGCGGCGCTGGAGGTTTCCAGCTACCGCGACCTCGGTATGCTGATCCTGTTCACGATACCTTTGATCGGGATTCTCTCGATCCTTGTCTGGCGGATCCAGGGCACAGGCTACATCGACACGATGACGGCATCGATCTGCTACCTGGCAATCGTCGTGGTCGTCGTCTACCAGGTCTGGCAGGTCCTGCGTGTCAACCTGCCGGTCCTGAAGAGAGGTGTGCCCAAAGACGACCGCTATCCCTTCTCTTCGGTGGCCGCCCTCAACACCACCTATTTCGCCAACTTCGGCGCCGAACTTGCAGTGGTGTCGATGCTGCCCCTCTTCTTCCAGGAGACCTGGGGCCTCACGCCAGTCACGGCCGGTATCATCGCCTCGTCGTTCGCCTTTGTGAACCTCTTCGCACGTCCGATGGGAGGGCTCGTCTCGGACCGCTTCGGCAATCGCCGCTTCGTGATGCTGTCCTACATGTTCGGCATTGGGATGGGTTTCGTCCTGATGGGACTTCTCGACTCGACCTGGCCCCTCATCGTCGCAATCGCGATCACCATCGCCTGCTCGTTCTTCGTACAGGGTGCAGAGGGTGCGACCTTTGGGATCATCCCCTCGATCAAGCGGCGCGTGACCGGCCAGATCGCCGGCATGGCGGGGGCCTACGGCAACGTCGGAGCGGTCTTCTACCTCTTCATCTTCATGTACGTCACGCCGTCGCAGTTCTTCTTCATTATCGCGACCGGCGCATTCATAAGCTGGGCAGTGTGCTTCATCTGGCTGCGCGAGCCTCAGGGCGGCTTCGGTGACGAGTACGTCATCTCCTCCGTCGATGAGGCAATCGCCGACGAAGCAAGGCTGCGCCGCGAGACGGAAGCCGACCTGGCGGTGATTTTCGCTGGCAGCGAGAAAGTCGCACTGGCCGACAAAGGCACCGGCCTGACCGTGACCGCCAGGTTCAAGGATATCAACGAGCTGCGCACGACGCTGGCACGTCTTGGTGATGGCGGCGTGAAGTCCGCGCCAGCCGAATGATACGCCTGCGGCCCACCGCAGGGGCCGCCCATTTGAAACCATACGCCACAGCGGGAGGAACCAACCCATGGCGACCACAGATCACCCCAAGCGGCCTCAGGGTTACGTCCTGACCGACTGGCGTCCCGAAGACCCCGAATTCTGGAAAGCCCGGGGTCACGCCATCGCCACGCGCAACCTTTGGATCTCGATCCCCAATCTTCTGCTGGCGTTCTCAGTCTGGATGGTGTGGTCGGTCGTCGTCGCCCGGCTTCCGGCGATCGGCTTCAGCTATTCGACCGGCGAGTTGTTCTGGCTGGCGGCCTTACCGGGCCTGTCCGGCGCGACGCTCAGGATTTTCTACAGTTTCATGATCCCGATCTTCGGCGGACGCCGGTGGACGGCGCTCTCGACGGCTTCCCTGCTTCTTCCGGCACTCGGGATCGGCTTCGCCATTCAGAACCCTGAAACGCCGTACATGGTGTTCGTGGCCCTGGCCCTGATGTGCGGTTTCGGCGGCGGCAACTTCGCCTCCTCCATGGCCAACATCGCCTACTTCTTTCCCAAGAAGACCAAGGGCCATGCGCTGGCCCTGAACGCCGGTCTTGGCAACCTCGGCGTCTCGGTGATGCAGTTCGTCGTTCCGCTGGTGATCACGGCGAGCGTTTTCGGAGCCATCGGCGGCCAAGCCCAGACACTGAGTGACGGGAGTGAGCTGTGGATTCAGAACGCCGGCTTCATCTGGGTGCCTTTCCTGCTGGTTTCGGCCGTCGCGGCCTGGTTTGGCATGAACGACATCGCCGACGCCAAGGCTTCGCTGGCGGATCAGCTCACGATCCTTAAGCGCAAGCATAACTGGGTCATGTGCATTCTCTACATCGGCACCTTCGGATCCTTCATAGGCTACTCCGCCGGGTTCCCACTGTTGATGAAGACTCAGTTCCCGGAAGTGAACGTGCTGTCCTACGCCTTCCTCGGTCCGCTTGTTGGAGCGCTCAGCCGGGCGGCGACCGGGTGGGTATCGGACAAGTTCGGCGGCGGCCGCGTCACCTTCTGGGTGTTCCTGGGCATGATCATCGCTGTCTGGGGCGTTCTGCAGTTTCTGCCGAACAACGGCTCCGGCGGCGACTTCTGGGGCTTCTTCGCCTGCTTCATGGCGCTGTTCTTCCTGACTGGGGTCGGCAATGCCTCGACCTTCCAGATGATCCCGACAATCATGAAGCAGGAGATCGCGCGCCTGATGCCGAATGCCGATCCGGCGGTGGGCCAGAAAACCGCGGATCGCGAAAGCGCCGCGATCATTGCCTTCACCTCGGCCATTGCCGCCTACGGCGCCTTCTTCATCCCCAAGAGCTATGGCACGTCGATCACGCTCACCGGCGGACCGGAGATGGCGCTCTACAGCTTCATGGCCTTTTACGCGCTCTGCGTCCTCGTCACCTGGTTCTTCTACACCCGGCGCAACGCGCCGGTGCCCTGCTGACCCTCGCGAAGAAGGAAGAGACACCATGAGCCACCTGCTCGACCGCCTGAACTTCTTCAGCGCCAGTCCCCGCGAGACCTTCTCCGAAGGCCACGGCGTCACGACCGACGAAGACCGCGGCTGGGAAGAGAGCTATCGCAAGCGCTGGCAGCACGACAAGGTCGTGCGCTCGACGCACGGCGCCAACTGCACGGGATCATGTTCCTGGAAGATCTACGTCAAAGGCGGCATCGTCACCTGGGAGACTCAACAGACCGATTACCCGCGCACCCGCCCGGATCTGCCCAACCACGAGCCGCGCGGCTGCAGCCGCGGTGCCAGCTACAGCTGGTACATGTACTCGGGCAACCGGGTGAAGTACCCGCTGATCCGCGGGCGCCTGCTGAAGCTGTGGCGCGAGGCGCGAGCGGTCCGTACGCCGGTCGCCGCCTGGGCCGCCATCGTCGAGGACCCGGCCAAGCGGGCCGCCTATACGAAAAAGCGCGGTCTCGGCGGCTTCGTGCGGGCCGGATGGGACGAGATCAACGAGATCATCGCCGCGGCCAATGCCTATACGGCGAAGACCTACGGTCCCGACCGGGTCATCGGCTTCTCGCCGATTCCGGCCATGTCCATGGTCTCCTATGCCGCCGGCTCGCGCTATCTCTCTCTGCTGGGCGGCGTCTGCATGTCGTTCTATGACTGGTACTGCGACCTGCCGCCGGCCTCCCCGCAGACCTGGGGCGAGCAGACCGACGTGCCGGAGAGCGCCGACTGGTACAACGCCGGCTTCCTGATGATCTGGGGCTCCAACGTGCCGCAGACCCGCACGCCCGATGCGCACTTCTACACCGAGGTCCGCTACAAGGGCACCAAGTCGGTGGTGGTGAGCCCGGATTACTCGGAGGCCTCCAAGTTCGCCGATCTCTGGCTGCACCCGAAACAGGGAACCGACGCTGCGCTGGCCATGGCCATGGGCCACGTCATCCTGCGCGAGTTTCACCTGGACCGTCAGGCCAAGTACTTCGAGGACTACGCGCGGTGCTACACCGACATGCCCATGCTGGTACGCCTGGAGAAGCGCGACGGCCACTACGTGCCGGAACGGATGCTGCGCGCCGCCGACCTGGACGGCAACTGCGGCCAGGACAACAACCCGGAATGGAAGACTCTGGCCTTCGACGAGAGGAGCGGCCAGATCGTCGTCCCGCGCGGTTCGGTCGGTTTCCGCTGGGGCGAGGAGGGCAAGTGGAACCTGGAAGAAAAGGATGCCGGGGGCAACGAGACCGAACTGCGCCTCAGCCTGATCCTGGACAGCGACCATGACGATATCGTCGACGTCGGCTTTCCCTACTTCGGCAACCGCGAGCATGACCACTTCGAGGGCACCGATCATCCCGACGTGCTGAAGCGCCGGGTACCGGTGAAGGCCGTCCGCACCGCCGAAGGTGAAACCCTTGTCACCACGGTCTTCGATCTCTTTGTCGCCAACTACGGCCTTGACCGCGGGCTTGGCGGCAACAACGCGGCCAAAGACTACGACGAAAACATCCCCTACACCCCCGCCTGGGCGGAACAGATCACCGGCGTTCCGGCCGACCATATCGTCACCGTGGCGCGGGAGTTCGCGGCCAACGCCGAGAAGACCCAGGGCCGCTCCATGGTCATCCTGGGAGCCGGCCTGAACCACTGGTACCACATGGACATGAACTACCGGGGGATCATCAATCTCCTGGTGATGTGCGGCTGCGTCGGCCAGTCCGGCGGCGGCTGGTCCCACTACGTGGGTCAGGAGAAACTGCGCCCGCAGACAGGCTGGCTGCCGCTCGCCTTCGCCCTCGACTGGGGCCGCCCACCGCGGCACATGAACTCCACCTCCTTCTGGTATGCCCATACCGACCAGTGGCGTTACGAAACCCTCGGGGTCGACGAGATCCTCTCGCCGACGGCGCCGGCCGGCCCCTGGGACGGCGCGCTCATCGACTACAACATCCGCGCCGAGCGCATGGGCTGGCTGCCCTCCGCACCGCAGTTGCAGACCAATCCCCTGGACGTCTGCAAGGCGGCTCAGGAAGCCGGCAAGGACCCCAAGGACCACGTGGTCGAGCAGCTCACCGGCGGCGGCCTGAAGATGTCCTGCGAGGACCCGGACAATCCGGCCAACTGGCCGCGCAACCTCTTTGTCTGGCGCTCCAACCTGCTGGGCTCGTCCGGCAAGGGGCACGAGTATTTCCTCAAGCACCTGCTGGGCACCTCCCACGGCGTGCTGGGCAAGGACCTCGGGGAGGACGGCGGCCAGAAACCGCAGGAGGCGGTCTGGCACGACCAGGCGCCGGAAGGAAAACTGGATCTGCTGGTCACGCTCGACTTCCGCATGTCCACCACCTGCGTCTACTCCGACATCGTCCTGCCGACGGCGACCTGGTACGAGAAGAACGACCTGAATACCTCGGACATGCATCCCTTCATCCATCCGCTGACGGCGGCGGCCGATCCGGTCTGGGAATGCCGCAGCGACTGGGACATCTATAAGGGCATCGCCAAGGCCTTCTCGGAGGTGGCGCCCGAGGTTCTCGGCGTCGAGAAGGACGTGGTGCTGGTGCCGATCCTCCACGACACGCCGGCAGAGATCGCGCAAGCGATGGACGTGAAGGACTGGAAGAAAGGTGAAGTCGAGGCCGTCCCCGGCAAGACCATGCCGCAGATCGCCGTCGTCGAGCGCGACTATCCCAACCTCTACAAGCGCTTCACCGCTCTGGGCCCGCTGATGACCAAGCTTGGCAACGGCGGCAAGGGCATCACCTGGGACACCGAGCACGAGGTGGAAGGGCTCGGCAGGCTGAACGGCATCGTCACCGAAGAAGGGCCTACCAAGGGTATGCCGCGCATCGAAAGCGACGTCGATGCCAGCGAGGTCATCCTGATGCTGGCGCCGGAGACCAACGGCGAGGTGGCGGTGAAAGCCTGGCAGGCCTTGAGCAAGAACACCGGCCGCGATCATAGCCATCTGGCGGTACCCAAGGAGGACGAGAAGATCCGCTTCCGTGACGTCGCCGCCCAGCCGCGCAAGATCATCTCCTCGCCCACCTGGTCCGGCCTGGAATCGGAAAAGGTCTGCTACAACGCCGGCTACACCAACGTCCACGAGATGATCCCCTGGCGCACGCTCAGCGGGCGTCAGCAGCTTTATCAGGATCACCTGTGGATGCGCGCCTTCGGCGAGGGCTTCTGCGTCTACCGCCCGCCCATCGACACCAAAACCGTAAACCCGGTGATCCAGTCCAAGGACAACGGCAACCCGCAGGTCGTGCTGAACTTCATCACCCCGCACCAGAAATGGGGCATCCACTCGACCTACACCGACAACCTGCTGATGCTTACCCTGAACCGGGGCGGCCCGGTGGTCTGGCTCAGCGAGGTCGATGCGGCGAAGGCCGGGATCAAGGATAACGACTGGGTTGAGGCCTACAACGTGAACGGAGCCCTGACGGCGCGGGCCGTTGTCTCCCAGCGCATGAAGGAGGGCACGATCTTCATGTACCACGCGCAGGAGAAGATCGTGAACACGCCGGGATCGGAGATGACCGGCCAGCGCGGCGGGATCCACAACTCCGTGACCCGCGCGGTGGTCAAGCCGACACACATGATCGGCGGCTACGCCCAGCAGTCCTACGGCTTCAATTACTACGGCACGGTCGGCGCCAACCGCGACGAGTTCGTCATCGTCCGCAAAATGGACAAGGTCGACTGGCTCGACCGACCGGCCCGCGAAGAGATGGAGGCGGCAGAATGAAGATCCGCGCGCAAATCGGCATGGTCCTGAACCTCGACAAGTGCATCGGCTGCCATACCTGTTCGGTCACCTGCAAGAACGTCTGGACCAACCGCGAAGGCATGGAATATGCCTGGTTCAACAACGTCGAAACCAAGCCCGGCATCGGCTACCCCAAGGAGTGGGAGAACCAGAAGCGCTGGAACGGCGGCTGGGAGCGGACCCGAAACGGCGGCCTGCGTCCGAAGATGGGCGCCAAGTGGCGGGTCCTGGCGAAGATCTTCGCCAATCCCGATCTGCCGGAAATCGACGACTACTACGAGCCCTTCACCTTCGACTACGAGCACCTGCAGAAGGCGCCCGAACTGGAGGCTTCGCCGACGGCGCGCCCGCGCTCCCTGATCACCGGCGAGCGTATGGAAAAGATCCACTGGGGGCCGAACTGGGAGGAGATCCTGGGCGGTGAGTTCGAGAAACGCTCCCAGGACGTGAACTTCGATGGCGTGGAAAAGGAAATCTACGGCGCCTTCGAGAATACCTTCATGATGTATCTGCCGCGGCTCTGCGAACACTGCCTGAACCCGACCTGCGTGGCGGCTTGCCCTTCCGGTGCGATCTACAAGCGCGCCGAGGACGGCATCGTCCTGATCGATCAGGAGAAGTGCCGCGGCTGGCGCATGTGTGTCTCCGGCTGCCCTTACAAGAAGATCTACTACAACTGGTCGTCGGGAAAATCGGAGAAGTGCATCTTCTGCTATCCGCGTATCGAAGCCGGCCAGCCGACCGTGTGCTCGGAGACCTGCGTCGGGCGCATCCGCTATCTGGGCGTACTGCTCTATGACGCCGACAGGATCGGCGAGGCCGCGGCAACGGCCGAGCCCGGCGACCTCTACCAGGCCCAGCTCGACATCTTCCTCGACCCCAACGACCCGGAGGTGATCGCCCAGGCCCGCCGCGACGGCGTGCCCGAGGCCTGGCTGGAAGCGGCACAGCGCTCGCCGGTGTGGAAGATGGCGATGGACTGGAAGGTCGCCTTCCCGCTCCACCCCGAGTACCGCACCCTGCCCATGGTCTGGTACGTACCGCCCCTCTCGCCGATCCAATCGGCGGCGGAGGCCGGCAAGATCGCCTGGGACGACGGCCTGCCCGATGTCTCGGCCCTGCGCATTCCGCTGCGCTACCTGGCGAACCTCCTCACCGGCGGCAACGAACAGCCGGTGGCCGAGGCCCTGCAGCGCATGCTGGGCATGCGCGCCTACATGCGCGCCAAGACCGTCGACGGTCTCGTCGATGAGGTCCTTGCCGAGCGGGTCGGCCTTACCCCGCGGCGCATCGAAGAGATGTACCACGTCATGGCGATCGCCAACTACGAGGACCGCTTCGTCATTCCGACAGCGCACCGGGAGATCGGTGAGGACGCCTACGACCTGCGCGGCTCCTGCGGCTTCAGCTTCGGGAACGGCTGTTCCGAGGGCACCAGCGGCGGCACCCTCTTTGGCGGCGGACGCAGGAAGACGGTCAAGACCCCGACGGAGGTAATGTGATGGCCAAGACCTTCAAGGTTCTCTCGCTCCTCTTGTCTTATCCGGAAGAGGAACTGCAGGCTGCCGCCGCAGCCATGAAAGAGGTGCTGGCACAGGAAGAACTGGTCCCAGCCGCCTGCATGTCCGGCCTTTCGAAGCTGTTGGACGAAATTGCCGCCGGCGATCTCTACGATCTGCAGGCCCGCTACGTCCTGCTGTTCGACCGGAGCCGCTCGCTCTCCCTGCACCTTTTCGAGCATATCCATGGCGAAAGCCGCGACCGTGGCCAGGCGATGGTCGATCTGGCGGATCACTACGCCCGCCACGGGCTCCACCTCTCGGCCCGGGAACTGCCGGATTTCCTGCCGCTCTTCCTGGAGTTCCTCGCCGCACGGCCCCTGCCGGAGGCGCGTGAGCTGCTGGGCCAGCCGCTGCACGTGATCAGCGCGCTGGGCGAGCGGCTGCGCAAGCGCAAGAGCGCCTACGCCTGGGTGTTCCTCGCCTTGGAAAGCATTGCCCGGGGAAAGCCGTCGAAGGAGGCGATTGAGAGCCTCCTGGCCGAAAGCGACGACGACCCGAACGACCTCGCAGCGCTGGACCGGGCCTGGGAGGACCAGCCGGTCACCTTCGGACCCGGCGCCGCGCCCGGGGGCGGCTGCCCGGCCGCGCGGGAGACCCTCGCCCGAATCGACAGCACCGCCCGCCAACCCGGCCGGTCCACCGGCCGGCCGTAAGGAGCAAGCGTCATGGCCTCATTCCTCAACACTTTCTTCTTTGGCATCTATCCCTACATCTGCCTCGCCATCATGATCCTGGGTTCGATCTTTCGCTATGAGCGCGAGCCCTACACCTGGCGTTCCGGCTCCAGCCAGCTGCTGCGGCGGCGTCAGCTCGTGGTGGGCTCGGTGCTGTTTCACGCCGGTGTGCTGATCGTCTTTTTCGGCCATCTGATCGGGCTCCTGACGCCCATCGCGCTGTTCGATCTCGTCGGTATCAGCCACAGCTTCAAGCAGCTCATGGCCATCGTCATCGGCGGCATCGCAGGCATTCTGGCGCTCATCGGGGCGACCATGCTGGCTCACCGTCGGCTCTTCGACGCCCGTATCCGCGCCACCTCCAGCTTTGGCGACAACGCCATCATCCTGCTGCTATGGCTGCAGCTGGCGTTGGGCCTGGCGACCATTCCCATCTCTCTCGGCCATCTCGATGGCGAGGAAATGGTGCGCTTCATGGCATGGGCACAGGGGATTTTCACCTTCAACTTTACGGCAGCAGACTACGTCGCGGGCGCGCACCCCATCTTCAAGCTGCACCTCTTCCTGGGCCTCACCATATTCCTGATTTTTCCCTTTACCCGCCTTGTGCACATGCTGAGCGTGCCGATGCGCTATCTCTGGCGGCCGGGCTATCAGGTCGTCCGCGCGCGGTCCAGCGCACCGCAAGTGCAGGCAACCGAGCAGGCGCCCGCCCGGGGCCTGGGCAGCCCGGCGGAGTAAGGTCATGCAAGCGATCCGCATCAACGACGTGACGATTCCCGAAGCGGCGGTGCTGGCGGAGGCGCAGCACCATCCCGCGGACCGCCCGGAGGCGGCGCTCGCCGCCGCCGCCGAGGCCCTGGCAATCCGCGAACTGCTGCTGCAGGAGGCCCGCCGCCAGGAGATCGCGGCTGTCCGGCGGGCGGACGGGAACGGTCGCAGAGAGGCTGAAGACGACGCGCTGATCCGCCAACTCCTGGAGGCCAATGTCACGGTCCCGCAAGCCGATGCCGTATCCTGCCGGCGTTACTACGACAACAACACACCACGGTTCCGCAGCCCCGACCTCTACGAAGCGGCACATATTCTGTTTGCGGCAGCACCGGACGATCAATCCGCCTACGACAACGCGGTCTCCAAGGCCGAAGCCGCCATTGCCACCCTACAGCAGGACCCCGCCGCCTTTGACAGGCTGGCCCGGGAGCTGTCCGACTGTTCCTCGGCCAGAGACGGCGGCCGCCTGGGTCAGGTGGCCCGCGGCGACACGGTGCCGGAGTTCGAGACCTTTCTCTGCAATCTGGAGGAAGGGCAGCTTTGTCCGCTGCCGGTACGCAGCCGCTACGGAGTGCACGTGCTGCGGCTCGACCGCCGTTTCGAAGGCCGGCAACTGCCGTTCGATGCCGTGCATGACCGCATTGCCGACTATCTGCAGACAGCGAGCTGGCAGCGTGCGGTGGCTCAGTACATCCGCATCCTGGCGGGGCGTGCAGAGATTTCCGGTGTTACCTTGGAGGCCGCTGCCACGCCCCTTGTCCAGTGAGATTATGAAGAGGCCCGTGAAGGGTCCGGCCCAGGTTAGGAATACGGGAGGGCGAGCCCATGAAACCTGCCATTGCCAGACATCCGAGACTGGAGGCGATGCCGGCAAGCCTGCTGGCAAAGCCCTTGGATTACATCTTCGCCGACCATTTCCGCCAGCGCACGCTGTGTAACCTTCTGGAGGAGTTGGCGGACGCCGCAACGCCCGACGAACCTCTGACGCGCGAGGTCATCGGATTCCTTGCGGGGGATATGGCCCTTCACGTCCAGGACGAAGAGGAGGACCTGTTTCCCCTTCTGCGCCGGCGCTGTCCGCCGGAAGACGAGATCGAAGCGGTTCTGAGCGCACTGGCCCGGGAGCACCACGCCGATGAACGTATGGCAAGGGACATCGTCGAGGGCCTGGAAGCCTGCATGGCGGCGGGCAGAGCCCCGCGCACCGACGCCGACCTGCGGGCCAGGCTCACGGAGTTCGCCCGACGCCAACGCCGTCATCTGGCCGTAGAAAACAGCATCGTCCTGCCCATCGCCCGGAACCGCCTGACGGAACTGGACCTGGCGAACCTCACGAAGCGCATGGCGGAGCGCCGCGCCTAGAGCGGACCGCCGGAGGTGTCGGGGCCGGACCGGGCCCGCGCCTGCCGTCAGTCCAGCCGCCGCGCCGCCTCGCGAACGGCTTCGGCCGTCTCTTCGATGTCCTCCGCAGTGAGGGCAAGGCAGGGATAGACCTTGCCCGGCAGCTTGAACAGGCCGCAGTCGCGCAGCAGCGTGTTGAAGCGGGCATGACGGCCCTGGTCGGACTTCAGCACGTCGCGGTAATCCTTCACCGGGTTCGGCGTGAACACGATGTCGAAGAGCGTCGGGTCGCCCACGACCTGATGATCGAAGCCGGCCTCCGTCAAGGGCCCGCTGAAGGCCGCCATCAGGGTTTCGCCCGTTTCCCGCAGACGCGCGTAGCTGCCGGGCCGGCGCAGGATCTCCATGGTTTTCAGCCCGGCGACAGCGGCCACCGGGTTGCCGCTCAGGGTGCCGAGCTGCATCAGAAAGCCCTCTTCACCGACCTTAGCCTTGTCGAAGTGGGCCATGATGTCCGCCCGCCCGGCGATGGCCGCCAGCGGAAAGCCGCCACCGATGACCTTCCCCAGGGTGCAGACGTCCGGAACGACGCCGTAGTGTTCCTGGGCGCCGCCGTAGGCAAAGCGGAAGCCGGTGACGATCTCGTCGAAGACCAGGACGATGCCGTGCTTGCTGCATTCCTCGCGCAGCGCCTCCAGAAAACCAGGCGCCGGCGGGATGATGCGCTGCAGCGGCTCGACGATGATCCCCGCGATCTCCCCGGCATGCTCGGCGATCAGTTGCCGGGCGAAGTCGATGTCGTTGAAGGGCGCGACCAGCATCTCGTCCCGCACCGACTGGGGGATCCCGGCCGAATCCGGTACGGCGAGCGGGAAGTTGACCAGGCGGGTGGGCGCCAGGCTCATCTGCGCCTCCGCCGACATGCCGTGGTAGCCGCCTTCGAACTTCAGGATCTTGTCACGGCCCGTGAAGGCCCGCGCCAGGCGCATGGCGTACATGTCGGCTTCGCCGCCGGAACTGACGTAGCGCACCTGCTCGGCACAGGCGACCGCCCGGCAGATCTCTTCGGCCAGTTCGATGCCGCGGGCGTTGTTGGCGAAGAAGGTCATCCCTTTGGAGAGCTGTTCGCGCGTCGCCTCCAGCACCTCCGGGTGACCGTGGCCCAGCAGCATGGGGCCCGAGCCGATCAGGTAATCGATGTACTCCCGCCCGTCCTCGTCCCAGACGCGAGCACCCTTTCCCTCGCGAATAACGATGCCGGGATCGAAGTTGCCGAAGCCGCCGGCGGGCAAGACACGCTCTGCACGCTCAATCCAGTCCTGTTGCGTAAACGGGGCGTCCATCATCTGCATCCTTCTGTTCCAACAACCGGGACCGGTACGGTTCCCAGACCAGATCCCTCCGGCGGCGCGAAACCGCCATTCTTGCGCGTCGGGCGCAGGGGGTCTACCCAGAGCATCGGCGAAAGCCTTGTACCTCGGCTCTCGAATTCCCTATTTTGAACGTGAACCCGGAACGATCCGGAACGCCAACCGCGCCGGCTTCGTGATCGATCGATGATCGGTCGCAGGTGCTCATGACAGCGAAAGGCAAAGGATGACGGCCACCATCACGCGGCCCTCTGCGCCCGTATCTATCGTCGATGTCCGCGAAACCGTAGTTCCCATCAAATCGGACCTGCGCAACGCCTACATCGACTTCAGCCAGATGACCGTCAGCGTCGTCGCCGTCGTGACCGACGTTGTGCGCGACGGAAAGCCGGTGGTTGGATACGGCTTCAACTCCAACGGCCGCTATGCGCCCAGCGGCTTGCTGCGTGAGCGTTTTCTTCCGCGCCTGCGCAACGCAGACCCCCAATCGCTGGTGGACCCGGACGATGAGACCCTCGATCCCCATCGAATCTGGGATTGCCTGATGGCCAACGAGAAACCCGGTGGGCATGGCGAACGCTCGGTGGCGGTCGGCGTGCTCGACATGGCCGTCTGGGATGCGGTGGCCAAGATCGCCGGTGTGCCGCTCTACCGCCTGCTTGCGGACCGCTACCGCCAGGGGGAGGTCGACGACAGGGTCTTCGTCTATGCCGCCGGTGGCTATTACTACCCCGAAAAGGGCCTCAAGGGGCTGCAGGACGAACTGCAGAGCTACCTCGACCGCGGCTACAGCGTCTGCAAGATGAAGATCGGCGGCGCCCCGCTGGAGGAGGATCTGAAGCGCATCGAGGCGGCCATCAAGGTCGTGGGGGCCGCGGACCGGCTGGCCGTCGACGCCAACGGGCGCTTCGACCTGGACACGGCCATGGCCTACGCCCGTGCGCTCGAACCCTATGGGCTGTTCTGGTACGAGGAAGCGGGGGACCCTCTGGACTACGCGCTGCAGGCCACGCTGTCCGACTGCTACAGCGGCCCCATGGCGACGGGCGAAAACCTGTTCTCCCATCAGGACGCCCGCAACCTGCTGCGCTACGGCGGGATGCGGCCCGACCGCGACTGGCTGCAGTTCGACTGTGCGCTCAGCTACGGTCTGGTCGAGTACCTGAGGACGTTGGACGTCCTCAAGGCGCAGGGCTGGTCACCGCGCCGCTGCATTCCCCACGGGGGGCACCAGCTCTCCCTCAACATCGCCGCCGGCCTCGGCCTTGGCGGCAATGAAAGCTATCCGGACGTCTTCTGGCCCTTCAACGGATTTGCCGAAGACTGCCCCGTGGAAGACTCCAGCGTCGGCCTGCCCGATGCGCCGGGCATTGGCTTCGAGCGAAAGCCGGATCTCTATGGGGTGATGAAGGACCTGGCGGCGTAGCGGATCTGCTTCAGGCTGCGTCGCTTGACTGCGGAAGTCCGCCCTCGATCCAACCGGCAAGCGCATCGGCATCCGGCTCCAGCCGCAGCGCAAGCCCGGCTGCAAACTCCTGGAAGGCCGACTCGTTAAGCCTGTTGACGCCAACCAGGATCGGGATCTCCCGGGCAAGAGCGTCTGCGATCAGCTCGCGAAACCCGTGCCCCTCAGCTTCGTGCCGCCCGAACTTGTTGATGATCAACACATCGGCACCCTGCGCAAGACGGGCCTCGACCTGGGCCACGGCCGACTCCAGAGCACTCGGATCGAGGCGGCACCCGCGCGCGCCCGTCCCCAGGGACTGGGAAATTCGAATGACCGGGCCGTCGGGAAGAACCCTGACGTCCATGTCGCAGGGGCCGCGGCCCTCGCACTCGGTATTGATCTGCACCGTCCCGCAGGTCCGCAGACCCCGCGCCTGAAGCCTGTCCGCAAGCCCGGCCAGCAGGAGATCCACGCCTCCCCGGCCCTCCGCCATTGTATAACCGATCTTCATGTTCTTCTGTCCTCACGTGGTGTGAAAGGGCCAAAACAGCCCATGAGGTCTAGGTCTCGACCTGCTTTACTCCGCGACTTCCCCGAGAAGCCGCCGGAACCCGGCCTTGGCAAGCGCGCTCAGCCTCAGCGTATCCACCTTGTCCAGATCCTCCGCCGTGACCTCGACATCCCCGACAGCCACCAGCATGACCATGCCGTACCGACCGTGCCGCCCGCAGATCAGGCCGTAGAGCCCGGGTTCATCGAAGGGCACGTCGGCGCGCAGCTGGCCGGCAATGTCGACCAGTGGCGCGCCCTCCGGCCAGAGCCCTTTCTGGGTCTTGACCGTATGGCTGCCGCGGCTGTTCAGGAAGGTAACCGTTTCGCCGGGTGCAATCCGAACCAGGTCCGGCGCGAAGCGAAACATGCCCGATGCCGCGGTGGCGGAGAAATCGGTGATCTGATCGACGGTCCTGTGGGCCTGCTGCCCGAAAGCGAAACCGATCCCGCCCACAATGACCATCGCCAGACAGACCGCGAGAGCCTTGCCGACGTGGCCGATCCGTTGACGGGTGAAGAATGGGGAAAGGGTCATGCAGTCACTCTCTTGACCTGGGCAAAAGCATTCAGAAGAACCAGTGCCTTGCGCGGCGGCAGCTTCGAGCGCGACAGCCTGCTCAGCCCCTCAGCGGTCGCCCGTTCCGAGGCCGAGGCCAGAGCCGCCAGCGTATCCGACCGCTCCGCCGTCAGGAGCCGGTCGACAGCGGAGGAAACCGTTGCACCCGACGTGCCGGCCAGGACACGTTCCACCGCAGCGCCGCGCACGGTGAGCGCATCGTCAGCGAGATGATCCACAGCGGTTTCCGGTGGCAGTGCGGCGACAGCGGCGGCACGCAGAAGCGCGTCCCGGTCCGCTGCGGCTGCGGCGATCAGCTCCGCTCCGCCGCCGTGACGCGCCAGAACGGCAAAAGCTGCGAAGCGCACGACGGCATCCTCATCTGCAAAGGCCTTGTGTGCCGCAGCCCGCGACTCCGCGCAGACAGCCGATACCTCGCTGTAACGGGCCAACGCCTGCCAGGCGGCGCGGCGCTGCTGCACGGCACTGTCCTGCACTTTCGTCAGGATTGCCGCCTCGATGCGCTCCAGGCCCAGATCCGCGCAGGTCTGCAGCGTGTCGCGGCACAGTGTCTCTGCAACCTCGCGGGGTCCCTCGACCGCCCTGCGTTTGCGCCGCTTCGCGCCCGTCTCCTCGGGCGTGTCCTCGGCCATAGCGGGCTCCGGCGCCGTCGTGTCGCCCAGGATCGACGAAAGCGTCGACTGACCGCCCTCATCCGCAGGGGCGGCCGGGTCCATCGCGACGATGTCCCCTTCGGGCGTGATGCGGATGCGGCCGGCTCCCGCCCCCTCGCCTTTCGGCGCCGAAGCGTCCCGGCCGTCTTCCTCGCCATCGGGCGCGATAACGGCGGCGTCGTGCGAAAGAAGGGTTCCAGCGATGGCCTCCGCAATCGCCTCGACAGCGGTGATGTCTTCATCCCGGGCACGCGCGCGCAGGATCACGAGTGCGGCGGCGCGGACCTGCTGCGCAGGGTTCGCCAGAAGATCGACGAAGGTCTCGGTGGCGACGGTCGGTCCGGCCGCGCCCAGGGCGGCAACGCCGGCGACCCGCGCCTCCAAGGGGCGGTCCTTGTCCGCGATCAAAGCCAGAACCGGCTCTTCGGCACGGTCCGGCGCCAAGGCCGGCAGGTGCCGCGCCGCCGCCGTCATGAGCACAGCGGGAGCGGTGTCGAGCCAGGCCAGCATGTTGTCGACCAGGGCTTCACGCAGGGCCGGCACCGCCGGCGGCTGGAGATGTCCGAGCGCGGCGGCCTGCACTTCCGGCGCTTTGTCGGTCAGCGCCCGCAACGCCAGATCAGGATCGAGCGGAGCGGTGCGGTGCAAGGCGGCGAGCCGCACCGCCGCGTCCGGGTCCTTGATGACGCTTTCGCGTATGCGCCTGTCATCCGGCGCCAGGGCGCTCAAGGCAATAACCCGCAGCTGCGGGTCCTCACTGGCCAGCAAGCCGTCGATATGCGGCACCAGCGTCTCGGGCGATACGCGGGCCAGAGCCTCCGCAGCCCGCTGACGGGCGAGGCCGTCTTCGGTCCGGATCACAGCCAACAGCTGCTCGACACCCGCGGCCCCCATCCGGCCCAGAGCCTCGAAGACCTGAACGTCGAGAGCCTGTCCCAGCTCGTCGGCCCGCGCAGCGATCAGGTCCTCAATCGCTTCGCCAACTCGCATCTCGCCCAGCGCCGCGATGGCTGCAATCTGCACGTCGAGCCAGTCTTCCCAATCGCCCCCTTCGTCTTCCCAGGCAACGTCCTCCTCGCAGCGGGACAGGACCAGCGACCGCAGCAGGCCGACCGATGCCCGGTCATCGAGGCGGGCCAGCGCAGCAACAGCCGCCAGCTTCACCTCGCGTACCGGATCACCCGCCAGCGAACGGCGGATCGTATCGGCATCCTCAGGCCGCGCGATCTCCGCCAGCGCCTCCATCGCATCGCCGCGAACATCGGGGTCCGGGTCCAACAAAGCGGCGATCAGAGGCCCCCGCATGGCCTGCGTGTCGGCCAGGACCCCCGGCAGGGCCCTGACCGCTGCACTCCGCAAGACCTCGTTATCGCTGTCCAGATAGCGCCGAAGCACGTCAAGCGGTGTTTCCGCATCGGATAGGGTGACTGCTTCTACCGTCATATAGCTCTCCGTGCCCCGGCGCTCTCTTGCAACTAGGCGATGTCGCGGCGGGCGAAAGACATCGACCGGAACTGCGTCTTGTACGGGCTTTCACCCATCTTACGCACCTTGCCGACGCCCATCTTGTAGTTGTAGTTGCCGCTGATCCAGTCCACGACCCGGCCCGCGAGCGCATTCGCCGGCTGCGCGGTGTGCAGGAAGTCCATGTAGCCGAGGTTTTCCTTGACCGCAGGGGTGACAATGGCCACCGCCGTGATGGACGCGCGTGTCAGCTCGATGTGCCCGTTCTTCAGAAGCGAGGCGAAATCGAAGTCCGAGCCCTCGACACCGACGATGGTGTCTTTCTGCACTGGGATTCGGTCGGAATAGACCTGGACGTAGTCGCCGGACTCGATCCCTTGGGCCTCGGCCACCTTCGGGTGAAGCTCGATCCAGTTCTCCGGCCAGCGCTGCACGATATAGGGTCGGCGCCGATCGTCGTAGCCCGACTGCCAGCGCTCGTTGATCCGTCCGGAGGAAATCCAGATCTCGCCCTCGCGCGGCTTCAGCCACTCCCAATAGCTGGCGAAGAGATCCCATGGCGCCTTCTGGATGTTGCACTTGCCGGTCTGGCTGTTGAAGTGCGTGAGCTTCTTGTTGAAGACGTTCTTACCGTAGGGACCTTCTGCCGGCAGCACGCGGTTCACGTCATGAAGGCGTTTGGTCTCGACCAGATTGCCGTCGGAATCCATCAGCACCGGGCCCTGGATACCGTTGGTGCCGAATTCAGCGAACTTTTCGTGAAGCGTCTTGCCTTCGCGCCGCGCGGCGACAAGCACCATATTGAAGTCCTTGCGCGAGCCGCGCGAATGGCGGGCGCCTTCCTCCAGCACGTCGTTCGAATTGCGCCAGTCGAACCCTTCGAAACCCATCTTCCTGGCCAGCTGGGCGATAATCCACCAGTCCGGCTTGGCTTCGCCCGGGGCGTCGTAGAACTTCGGATAGAGCCGCAGGCGGCGCTCGCCGTTGGCGCGGGTGAAGGTATCCTCGCCCCAGCCCGACGCCGGAAAGACGATATCCGCATAGCGTGCGCCGATCGGGTCGACCAGATAGATGTCCTGGTCCCAGACCACCATGCCACCGGAATCCACCCGCCGCTTGAGCGTGTCGATGATGTCCTGCTTTTCGAAGGACATAACCTGGTGGGGATTGCGCGTGGTCAGTTCATCGAACTTGGCCTGCAGCGACTGGCTGCCGCACATGGCCTGAACCCAGGTGGTGCCGATCACATGCGCCAAGCGGGTGTGGCCCGACATCAGGTAGCGGTCGGTGTCCATCGCACGGCGCCGCCGGCCCGGCAGTTTCTCCGGCGACTTGTTGCGGGGATAGCCACCGCCCCGGAGACCGCCGCGCTGGTGCCCGCCGGCCCGACCGATCACCTGCCCGGGCCTGCCGCCGGCCCCGCAGATGATGCCGAGCGAGGAAATGGCCTGGGTGTTGCCGGTGTTGTTCGACCAATAGAACCCCTTCTCGATCATGATCGAGGTCTTGGGACGCGACCCGTCATCGCGCGGTTTCGCCATCCACTCCGCGGCGGTATAGATCTTCTGTACATCGATCTGCGCCATCTCCGCGGCGACCTCGGGCTTCGAGTAATCCTGCGCCAGCAGCCACTCCTTCCAATCCTCGAAGCCGCTGGTCTGGAACTTGCCCCAGGTGGTCCGCCACTGCCAGGGCGTGTTGCGGGTGCCCTGACCGAAGCCGGAAGAGGACTCCCACTTGTTGTTGACCCAGTTCTGGATCCACTCGGAATCCTCCCAGCCGTTCTCGACGATGACCCGCGCGATGGCGAGGACCACCGGCAGGTCGGTGCCGGGCTGGATGTCGAGCACAAGGCCGCCGTTCTTCTCGGCGTAGGCGACGCCACCCGTACGGCGCGGCAGCATGAAAATCGTCTTCTGCCCGCCCTGGATCGCCGGCATGATGAAGTCGGTGAACAGAATGGTCTTCGACTCGTAGGGGTCTGTCCCGCACATCAACAGGGTCTCGGCATCGGCCCAGTCGTCATAGCTGGGGCCGAAGTTGTCGAAACCCGCGTCCCGGAAGCCCGGGGTGGAGGTCACGTCGGAGGGCGTGTCGTGGAAAGTGAAGTTCGCCGTCCGCACGTGCCGCAGGGCGTACTTGGTAATGGCGTAGGTGTTCTCCATGTAGCCATAGGAGAAGGTCTTGACGCCGTAGGCGTTGGTGCCGTGCTTTTCCAGCACGTAGTTGCCGACTTCGGCTGCGATATCGAGGGCAAAGTCCCAGGTCACCGGCATCAGGACGCCGAACATCCGAACCATCGGCGATTTGAGCCGGTCGCGCGTCGGCGTCTGCGGGTTGTAGACCTTCTGGGCGATCGCCCCGCCGCGAATGGAGGAATTGCCCGTGTAGTTGACGAACTGGGTGTCCTTGTCAGGAACAATCACGACGTGGTGCGGCTCGCCGTTGTGCAGCACGATGTTATGCTGGTTGGGCGCAACCCAGGCGCCGAGCGGATTGACCGGGAAGTCTTCGCCGAAGGCGTTCTCCTCCGCCTTGGGCCCGCCCACCTTGCCGCCGGCTACGGGCCAGCGGTAGACCTTGTACCCGCAAGCGACAACGCAGTAGTCGCAGGCGGTCGAGATAACGTCCGCGTCAGGCGGCGGCAGCGGCACAGAGGTTTCCGGTACGTAATATGGCGTGGACATGCGCTTTCCCCCTCAGCCCTGCAGGTTGTCAAAGCGGCCGTAAATCAGGCCGAACATGCCGACGGCATAGATCTCATCCCCTTCGAGTTCCAGAAGCACCTGCGGTAGCGACTGGTATGCCTGGCCCGAGATGAAGATGCCGTGGCGCGTGAGATCAAAGGTCGTCAGGTGCAGCGGACAAGGGCCGAGCGCCTTGTCCGCGGCCTGGTAGGTACCCTGCAGCGGACCGCCCTGGTGCGTGCAGGTGTAGTTGAAGGCCACCACGTCCTTGTCGGGCCCGATACCGCCGCCGGCCTCGCGACCGAGCTTGACGAGAATAGACTCCGCATAGGCGCCCTCGTCGGGGTATTCGAAGTCGAAGGGCTCGTCGACCTCCAGATCGCTGAGCTTGGCAATCAGCTTGCGCGGATAGGTGGACACGGCGGCCGGGGTTTGTGCCTCGGCCATACCAGGGATGCCTACCATCACCACCGTGGTGGCAATGCCGCCCGTCAGCAGGAACTGGCGCCGGTTCATCAGGCAGCGCCGCGTTCCGGCCTTTTCGGCTTCGCCGTTCTCGCCATTGATGGCGGCGCGGACCTTTGGATCTACGTTGCTCATTGTCGTATCTCTCCTTATCGGTTCTGCGCCCCGTCAATTCTGCAGTGCGGGCAGCGGTTCCATGAACGGAAGCTCAGGATCGTCCGGCACGATCTCCTCACCGCTGAGGCTTTCGAGGAAAGCCACAAGGTCGTCGACTTCCGCGTCGGTCAGGCCGAGCGGCTGGATGAGCGAGGACTTGTTCGCCGCGAACTCGTTCTCGCCGCCACCCTCGTTGTAAAACACCACCACGTCGCGCAGTGTCTCGATCATGCCGTTGTGCATGTAGGGAAAGGTGTACTTGGTGTAGCGCAGAGAGGGCACGCGGAACTTGCCCATATCGCTGTCCTGCTTCGTGCGGAAGTAGAGCCCCGGATCGTCCTTGAGGGCCCGGTACTTCTTCTCCGTCACGCCTTTGGCGTAGAGCTCGAAGCGGAAGGTAATCTGGGCGAGCGGATCCTCTTCCCAACCGCTGTAAGGCGGCACACCGGTGTTGTAATAGGCTTCGTTGGTCAGAAGCGGGCCGTTGTGGCAGGCGATGCAGTTCGCCTTGCCCGCAAAGAGCTCCAGCCCCCGCTTCTGCTGAGCGGTCAGTGCATCGTCATCGCCGCGCATGTAGGTATCGAAGGGCGTGTCCGTCTGGACCAGCGTCCGCTGGTAGGCGGCGATGGCCATGTAGGCGTGGCGGATGCTGGGCCAGTCATCGCCGAAGACCTCTCTGAAGGCCTCGCGGTACTCCGGCACGAAGGCCAGCCGGGCCTCCATCATGTCGTCCTCGCCGTTGCCGGCGACGCCGCCGCGGGCGGCGGAGCGCGCCTGGTGTTCCAGGCTGCCACTCGCGCCGGCCCAGAAGAGCTTGCCGTAGTAGGCCGAGTTCACGACGGTCTGGCTGTTGCGCCAATGGGTCGTGCCGGGGTAGCCGAAGCTGATCGGGGCCTGCACGGCCCACCCGGCCTCCGGACGGTGGCAGGCCGAACAGGGCATGCCGGCGTTCCCCGAGAGGATCGGATCGAAAAAGAGCTTCTCGCCGAGCGCGACCTTTTCCGGGCTCATCGGATTGTCCGCCGGGATCGGCGGCGGCCCCAGCGGCGCCAAGCCTTCGGGACGGGGATTGTTGTCGGCCAGCGCCGCTCCGGCTGTGAGTCCGGCGAGAGCGAGGGCGGTAATGGTGATGCGTGTCGTCATGGCAGCCTCCCTCAGTTCTGCACGTTGCGCCAGTCTTCGATCAGCGCATAGTCGTAGTCGTCCTCACGCCAGACATAGGCGTCGATATCGAAGCTGTCGCCGGAGAGGCTCTGCAGGAAGGCCAGCAGATCGGCTTTCTCGGTGGGGACGAGGCCAAGGGGTTTCAAACGCGTGTCCTTCAGCGGATCGTCGCCGCCACCGGCGTCGTAGAAGTCCACGACTTCCTCCAGCGTCTCAAAAACGCCGTTGTGCATATAGGGCGCCGTCCATGCCAGCTCGCGCAGCGTCGGTGTGAGGAAGCTGCGGCGCGTCTCGTCGCGGTGGGTCCGGATATAGGCGCCGAGGTCTTCGCGGAGGTTCATATAGTTCGGCACGCCGAAGAACTTGGCGTAGGTGACGAAAGCCGAATGGCGTTCGGCATCGGCCCAGATATCGGGATTGTCCGGTACGCCGATGTTGTGCGGTTGGTCGTCGGTGAAGCGGCTGCCGGAATGGCAGCTCGAACACTGGCCCTTGCCTTCGAAGATCGCCTGCCCCCGCTGGGCGGCGGCCGACAGGGCGCCGGTATCATAGGGCGCATTGCGCGACTGAATAGTCTTCATGAAGTCCATAAGGGCGTTGCGGGCGCCACCGTTCGAAGGCTCGGACATGCCCGCCGCCTTGAACATCTCGACATAAACCGGGTCCTGCTTGAGACGCTCCTGCATGATCCGCATATCCATGTTCATCAGGTAGGTCTCGGTGATCATCTCCCGCGCCGTGTCGTTGAGATTGGTTCCGAGTCGCCCGTCATGCATCCAGGCATCGCGGAAGCCGACATTGGCCAGCGTCGGTGAGTTGCGGAAATGCGCCGCGCCCGTGTAAGCAGCCGACAGCGGAAGGCCGTCGGTGAAGGCCTTGTCGGGCTGATGGCAGCTCGCGCAGGCAAGCGATGTATCCCCCGATAACCGAAAGTCGTAAAACAGCCGCTTGCCCAATTCGGCGCGCGCCGCGTTTACCTCCAGCGGTGGTTCCGGGGTGACCGCATCCTGTGCCATAGCCGCAGGGCTCACAAGCAGCATGCCTGCGAGCAGGGTTCTAAGGATCATCTGGAGTCTCTCCTTTGCTTCGCACGCGGGTGCTTTGACCCGGTGCGCTTTCGGCCAGGTGTGATTCAGGCCCAATCTGCATTTCATTTGTGTGCATTTTGCCCAGTGCGGTGCGCCCAGTGTCGTCCCTGACCTTCCGCGCGTGGCAAGAAGCCCAGGTCATGTCGATTGTCGGTAGTCGCCCCCTTGACGCGGCCGATGACGGGGCGATGGCGTGCCCGTGACCGTCGTCCTGCAAAGTCAAGCAGCCCGGGCCAGCGACAGCTTTGATCGAGATCAATGCGGATGCATCAAGCACGCCGTGTCGCAGCGGATATTGCCCTTTGCGCACATGGTGCCGATCAAACCCATCGAAGCCGGTTGCAGGTCGGCCGCCCTCTTCGCCCATACCGCTCAGGGTGCCGCGACTGCATCGCGCGCTGACGGGCAAAGGCGAAGCGCTCGTCGCGCCACGGCCACGGCACCGCCTTCCAGCGGATGCCGCGGCTTGCGGTGTCACTGAAATCCTGCCAAACACGAGACGATGTAGGCCCAGGGTTCCGTAACCCCAGAGCCACGTGAGAGAGAGGCCTTACCTTTGCAGTTGCGAAAGCTCATGCGTTACGGCTACCGCTCGCTGATCGGAGAGCCGCACGAGAAACGCGATTTCGCTTTTTACGTCATGAACCAGTTCGCCAAGTGGCTGGACATGAGGATCTACAACAAACATACGAACTGGCAGGACGATCCGGAGGTCCTTGCGGTCATGCGCCGCTTTGATCCGCACTATCCCCGGATCAAAGAACGCCAGTTCTTTCTCTACAACCTCGCGCGCAGTCTTCGCCATCTGCCTGGAGACAGCGCCGAATGCGGCGCCCTTGACGGCGCGTCGAGCCACGTCATCATGTCGGCCCTGGGAGACGACAGGCCACACCACATCTTCGATTCCTTCAGCGGCCTGTCACAGCCCAGCGAACACGACATACCGAAGACGGAGGCCGTACGGGCGTTGCAGGCCGGCGAGTTCGCCAGCCCGTTGGAGAACACCCGCCGAAACCTGGCTGCGCACGCCCAAGCCGTGTTTTACGAGGGCTGGATTCCGGAGCGTTTCGGCGAGGTCGCAGACAAACGGTTCCGCCTTGTGAGCATCGATGTCGACTTCTACGAACCGACGCGGGACTCGGTCCGCTTCTTCTATCCCCGGCTCGTTCCGGGTGGCGCCATTATCTGCGATGACTACGGATTCAATACCTGTCCCGGCGCCAGGAAGGCCATGGACGAGGCGGCGGAGTGCTTTGGCCGCCAGGTCGTTCATGTCCCCACCGGCCAAGGCCTTCTCATAAAGTAGCAGTGCCTCACAAAGTAGGCGCGCCGGGCCCGGCCGCGGCGAAGCGATGCTCCGGGGGCTACTCCGCCGCCAAGGCAGCCGGCTCCAGGGCCCCGTCGCTGCCGGCCTTGCCGCAAAGCGCCATGCAGGCGCGCAGGTGAATTTCCTGCGGGAAGTCGTCCGTCACGATCATCGGATGGAGCCCGAAGCGCGGGAGATCACGGACGCGTCCCTGAAAGTAGTCCTGCCGAAGGATGTTGAAGCGCGGCCAGAGGTATCCGTTGACTTCACGGAATGGCTCGATCATGAGGGTCCATCGTGAGCAGACCCTTGCCATCTCCTGCAGGGCTGTGCGGCGAATGCGCTCCATTTGTTCCAGAGCCAGGATCGACATGACAAGATCGACGGAGCCATCGGCGAACTCAAGCCGTTCCGCCGTGCCCTGGCGAATGGACACCTGTTGGAAGGCGGTCGGGTCCCGCGCCGGCAGGGGGGCGTAGTCGACGAGGTTCGCAGGAAGCGCGCCCGCCGATCTCAACGCGTCGAACACGCCCGGCCCGGCGTCGGTCAGTTCAACCCCCGCGAAACTGATGTGCGGAAAGCGGTTCGCGAGCAGCAGCAGATTGATGCCGTTGCCACAACCGACTTCCAGAACCGTCTTCGGCTGCAGCCTTTCGATCACGGCCGCAAGCAGCAGATGGCGAAAGCGCGCTGAACCATAGGTACTGGCCAGAAAACGGCGGTCCCCCCACAGCCATGGGGCGTAGTTGCCTTGCTTCTTGGCAATGTCGTAGTTCGCGTATCCGATTTCGTTCCACTTCGCCGCGTAGGAGTCCGTGATCACCTGCGTCGTGCGCGCTGCGACCTTGGGCTTCCCTCCGAAGTACTTGCGGCGAAGGTTTTTGGCGATCCGCTTGCGCTGCCGCTTGACGCCATCGCGCCAAACCACTGCGTTCTCCGCATTCTCAGGCAAGGCGAAGGGCTCGAAAGCCTTCCATAGGGCCTCCCGATCCACGCCCAAGGGAGTGTCTTCGAGGCTGGACTTGCGCACCGCTTCCGTCTTTCCTGCTTTGAACCTAATCACCGCTTCCCGCCTGGTACCCGAACGCGCCCTGCAACTCCCTGTCCATCATTGTGCTTACCTGACTGATCAGCCCCGGGTAGAGGTCTTCAACGAAGCCACCGACAACCCCGCGGCGAACCTTGAAGGCCTGCGGGTCGTCGATGTGACCTGCATTGAGACGGTTCGACCGAAAACCGCCCTGGCTTTCCATGTGGCGGAGCTGCGCAAACTGCGTCTCCTCGACAGTCTCCGCAAGCGCGATGTGATCGATAGGTTGTTCGAGATGACTCAGCACGGCCTGAAAGGTCCGCTGAGGGTCCGAATGAAGGTCCTCATAGCGAACGACGACGGCGTCGCCGTGACCTTCCAGAAAGCCGCTCCATAGCGTGAAGTATCGCAACGCCGTCGCGAATCCGCCCTCTGCGCTTGCAATGAAGTCCTTAATGGGCCCGTCCCAATTCCTGTCGCGACGGAGCCGGTGCGCATAAAGGGACACGATGACGTCGCGGGGATCACGCGCCAGGAAAATCAGCTTCTTGGCCTCCAGGCGTCTGCGGTCGATGGAAATGCGGTCGGGGCTGCCCTTGTAGTCGGCTTCGTGGGAAAAGAAAATCTTCGGCACCCGCGAGTCTGACCTATGAATGTTGGCAAAATCGAACAATACATCCCTTGGCGTATTGTAGATTTTGGCAAAATAGAGGGTCAGCATTGCGCGAAGCCAGGTCCGGCCGCACTTCGGATAAGAAATCACGACGGCATCACAAAGATGAAGCTTAACTCTGCGATCGACGTACTTGGAAGCCGCCTTCGGCAGAAGCTTCTTGATCGTCTTGTGTAGCGGGTACTGGCTAGCGTTGCCCATAGTGCGCGGTTTCTCTCAGGCGACCGTTTCGCCCAACCTAGTGGAAGCCCAGGCTCCTTGCCTTGCCGCCAGAACCTCCGCCACGCCGCTCTTTATTGTCAAGCAGAAAGCATGCCCTCACCCGCCGTGCGCCGGCACGCCTCGCGGGGCGCAGCGGCGGCAAGAGGCCCGGGGTCCGCGAGGGCCGCAGTCCGGGCTTCGAGGTCGCGAAGCACCGGGCAGTTGGCGTGGCGGTCCTGTGAATTAGCCTTGACCCATCTGGAAATCACGCAAATAGATGGTCGATGATCAGCGTGCTTCGCATCTTCTACGGCGCTAAGGGCACGAAGCCCTGGCTGGTGCTCGCCTGCTTGCTCCTGGCTGCCGTTGCCGAGGGCCTTGGCCTCGCCACGCTGCTGCCCTTGCTCTCCCTGGCGATTGACGAGGAGGGCGGAGACGAGGTCTCCACGATCAGCCTCTATCTGGAACAGGTGCTCGGGTACCTGGGCCTGAAACCGGAGTTGGGGCTGCTGCTGACGCTTGTGGTCAGCGGAATCCTGTTGAAGTGCCTGCTCACCATGGCGGCCATGAAGTATGTCGGCAATGCCGTGGCAACGGTCGCCACCGGCCTGCGGGCAGAGCTGATCACGAGCCTGCTGTCGGTCCGCTGGGGCTTCTTGACGCAACAGCCCCTGGGCCGTATCGCCAACGCCATGAGTGTTGATGCCACCCGGGCCGGCCAGGCCTATCTGATGGCCGCGAACTTCCAGGTGAACGTTTTCCAGACCGTGATCTACAGCATCGTCGCCGCCCTGGTGTCCTGGCAGCTCGCCCTGGTGGCCTTGGCAATCGGCGGCAGCATCGCCCTCGTCCTGCACTTCCTCGTCAAGGCGAGCAAGAAAGCCGGACGCAGGCAGGTTCGCAGGACGTCAGAGCTTGTGGTCTATCTCAGCGATGCGCTGAGCAACATCAAACCGCTCAAGGCCATGGCCAAGGCGGGCAAGTTCACCAATCTCTTCGACCGCAAGATCCGGCAGCTGAACAAGGCGCTGCGCCGCCAGATCATTAACCAGTATGCCCTTAAGAACCTGGAAGAGATGCTCGTCGCCATCGTCATCGGCGTCGGCTTCTACCTCGCGACCACGCGCTGGGATGTCCCGGTTTCGCAGCTGCTGGTCATGGGCATTCTGCTTTTCCGAGCGATCTCAAGCATCGGGAAGATGCAGCGGCAGCTTCAAAAGGCGGTGCTCTACGAGAGCCCTTACTGGTCCATGCGCCAGCTGATCGACGAGGCCTTCGCGGCAGGCGAACAGGGCACAGGCGCCGCCGTTCCGACCCTGACACAGGGCTGCCGCTTCGAAGACGTGTCATTCGCGTTCGATTCCGATGAGATGCTTCGAAACGTGACCATCGACATTCCCTGCGGCGGGTTAACGGTCATTTCCGGACCTTCGGGCTCGGGAAAAACGACACTCACCGACCTCCTGCTTGGTCTCTACCAGCCGCAAAACGGACGCATCTTGATCGACGGAGTTCCGCTCAACGAAATCGACCTGCAGGCCTGGCGCGGCCTGATCGGCTACGTACCGCAGGAGCTGACCCTCTTTCACGACACGATCCTGGCCAACGTAACTCTGGGTGACCCGCGCATCGGAGAAGCCGAAGCACAAGCGGCCCTGAAAGCCGCAGGCGCCTGGGACTTCGTCGCCGCCATTCCGGAGGGCCTGCACAGCTTCGTCGGCGAAAAGGGCGCCAAGCTCTCCGGCGGCCAGCGCCAGCGCATCGCGCTGGCCCGCGCGCTCGCCGGAAAACCGAGGCTCCTCGTCCTTGACGAGGTGACCAGCGCATTGGACCCGCAGACCGAGAAGGCGATCTGCCGCAACATCGACGCGATCAGCCGTGACATGACCGTTCTCGCCATAACCCACCGCGAGGCCTGGACCGAGATTGCCGACCGTACCTATCACGTCGATCGAGGCAGGGTCGAACTGGTCAAGAACGGGCGCGCGTTGAAGCGGCCGGCCTGACGGCAGACAGCCGCACCCTCATATGCTCTCGATGTTGATCGTCAGGGTTCGACGCAGAACCTTCGGGTCATTGCCGGTCATCGGCCAGACCGCGTGCCAGGAGTTGTAGGTCTTCACGAAAACCAGGCACTGGTTCGGCTCGAAGGGGTAGGTCCGCAGGCAGTCGACCTCATCAAAGTCCAGATAGCCGTTGACGAGGTTGAAACTGCGGCTGCGATCCTTGGGCCAGATAACGCTGGTGCCACCGCCGTACTCTTCTTTCCACTCGTCTTCGTGCAACATGGGAATCACCATCGTCACGACCTTCGAGGTATGGTCGGTGTGCGGGCGGATATTGCCGCCGGTCACAGGCATGGAGGAGAACTCGAAGCGAGAGCGCAGGCGCGGAATGTGCGGCTGCGGATTGCCCTTTTTCAAGGCCTTGAAGCGTTTGATTGCCCGCTTCTTCCACGACAGGTTGGCCAGGCCCAGGTCAACGTTGTGCGCCTTCAGCATCGCCATGGTGTCGGAAATGAAGCGCTCGCTGTTTATGTAGTCGTAAAAGCGCCCCCAGGCAGCATTCCTGCGCAGGTGTTCGAAATAGCCCGCCTTGTTGTTGAGGCGTGAAAGCGAGTACTTGATCCCGTGAAACTCTTGCGGGACAAAGACGCTGTCTTCGGGAAAAGTATCGATCAGTTCCCGATAAATGTCCGGGTCCAGAGCGCCGCGCGCAAGCCCGACCGGATAGGGATCGTAGTCGAACTCCATGGATTCGAAGTTCAGCATGAGGCTGCCCTCTTAACCGCGAAAGACGCGGTCGCTCTTGCCAAGCGCACCCCTGAGTTGGGCGCAGAGTTGCCACTGCTTGCCCGGATTGCGGCGGGCCGCGACTTCCATCTGCTCGCGCCACCACTCCGGCGGCTGGACCGTGCAGTGCGCGTTCTGGCCATCCGGCAGATGCTTCTTGGCCGGATAGCAGGCCGCCACGGCAAAGACGAAGCGGCTGGCATGGCCGAACAGCTTGTCCAGCACCCAGGGGATGTCTTCTTCGGAAATGTGCTCGAGGACGTCGGTGCAGATGACGCCGTCGTAGCTTGGCTCGATGGGACCCGAGAAGGGCTCGTATCCCGGATCGTAGCAGGTCACTTTGACATCACCCCACTGGCGCATGGCCTTGAGGCGCGACCCCGTCGGCTCGCCCGGATAGTCCTCGTAGAACTGTGCCTTTCCGGAGCCGTAGTCGAGCACGGTCTTGGCACCGGACTCTCGGATCATGCCGCCGATGCGGCCGACATGCTCGGTCAGCGACTTGCCGGTGAAGGTCCAGTCCGGCGCCTTGCCGGTGCTTGGCGAACCCTCCTCGTGCATGGTCTTGTACATCTTCACCAGGTCGCGGTAGCGCTGGCTGGGCCGCTCCTCGGTGAACAGCGTGAAGCCGGCCGCATCGGCCGCACGCTCCATCTCGAACCAGATCTTCCCGTTCGGGTTTTCCTTGTAGCGCAGGATCTTGGGAAAGGGCCGCCAGGGCTGCATCTGCAGTGTTGTGTAGTGCAGCAGCTTGGACACGCCCGGTTCGTACTCATGGTCGCGCGCATTCCAGACGCCCGAAAGCTGACGCCACATTCCGTCGATTGCGTGCACCCGGCGACGAAAGAACTTGTGGCGCTCACCGCGCTGGGCGTCCTCGTGATGCCAGATCTTCGCCATCTTCTCGCAATCCAGCAGCATCACCGCGGTTTCCCTCTCGGTGATGCACATCTGGCCGGCCCCCTGCATGTCGAGATCGAAGAGCTCGGCCGGGTCGGTCAGGTAGATCTGGTCGACGTCGTTGTAGATGGCGCGGCCGGTCTTACCGGCCAGATCGGGGATTGCGTAGCGGTAGGCGGTGAAGCCCGTCTTCCATTTCGTTCTGTCGAACCCTTCGAGGTCCTTCATCAGATAGATCTCGTAGCGGCGCGCCGGGTCGCGCGCCTGCAGGATCGACCAGACGAAGATCCGCTCGGCGCGATGCTGCGCCGGCTCGGTGCCGAGGAAGATTCGCACCGGCGGCTTCGCACTCGGCGTCACACCGGGCACGACATCCAGCGCCACAAGCTCAGGCACACCGCGCATGCCGGGCGGCCGGCCGCGCTCCAGGCTCAACAGGTGGCCGATCCGCTTGTGATAATACTTGGTCTTGAAACTGGGCTGGACAGCAGTCAACGACTCACTCTCCCAACAGACGGTGGGTTCAACTCAACGACGGCTTCGGCGGTTGCATGCTTCCCGCCCTGGGCAGACTGCCAACCAGGCAAGGACACGCAACCGAGAGACGGCCGGAGGCCGGATACCTTTGGGGCTCGAATATCTTTGGGCCCCGCATACCTTTGGGCCCCGAGGCCTCTAGCCCGGAACCTTTAAATCAGACGCGCCCGCCCGGGACAAGGGGGAGTTGGAGCGGTAAACCGGCCCGGTCACGCGCAGAATACGCCTGCAGGCACCCTCGCTCAGGCCAGGGCATCGCGGGCCTGCGGCCGCGCGGCACAGTGCTCGTCCCAGCGTGCCTTCAACGCGGGACTGAGGATTGTCAGTTCACCCTGGTAGAGATCCAGGGCCTCCAGCAGCAGTGCCAGTTCGGACTCGGCATCGTGGCCCGGCGAATAGGCGTTCGGAGTCGTGCGGTCCCCGGGATAGGTGCCGTCCGGATGGCTGAATAGGTCGATGCCGGAGATCACGAGACGCGCGGGCTTCAGCGCCACGGCGGTCGCCAGCATCGCCGCGCCGTTGGTCGGGCGGACCCCCTCCCAGCGCGCCTCCGAGAGATAGAGCCCGAAGCGTTCGATTGTCGCATAGCAGCTTCGGCCCCGCCCCGGCCGCAGGAAGCGGGTGGCCAGAAGGCGGCCTTCCGACTTGATGCTCTGCAGGCCGAAGACCGGCGCCCGCACGGCTGCCAGCGTCGCCTTTGCGCCGGTGAAGACCATGTCCGGCGCGGTGAGGAAACCACGTGAATGCCAGACGTGGTTGACCCTGAACAAACAATCGAAGGCAACGTTTCCGACCTCCGGCGCTTCGGACGACGGCCCGTTGCCCAGGCAGAGGATGGTGGAGGGATTTCCGAGGCGCGCGCCCAGCTGATCGAGGGTATCGACGCGCTCGACCATTGCCGAGAGCCAACGCCTGACGCGCGGATGATCCATGCAGCGCAATGCCGCCTGTTCGAAACGCCGGCGCAAGGGGCGCTGGGCACTGCGCATCAGCTTGAGGTCCTGCCGCAAAAGCGGAGCCGCGACCTGAAGAAACGCCTCCTTTCGGATCTCTGGATCAGCGGAGAGCAAGGTTACACGCCCACCCGGCAGCCCGGCCTCCAAAAGCGCGGCCCGCGCCGCCTCGCCGGCGACGAAGCCGTGCTGCACGCTGTCGAGGTCCGCGGCCGTCACCCGAGTGGCGGCCACCGGATCAGCGCCGGACCGCCCCTGTTCGCCGGCGCCGCAGAAGTCCATCACGACGACCGGCGCCGCACGATGGCGGGCAGCGCGCAGCATGAATTGCTCCATCTGGCCGGCAGCTGTCAGCAGCACAACGCCGCGGACATTCAAGTTGGCCAGATAACGCCCGGCAAAGAGGGCCTGCGGCCATGGGGGCGGCAGAACGGTTGCGTTGGGAAAGTGAGCCGCCAGCCACGCGCGCACCGCCGGATCGGGTGCCGTGAAGACAAAGTCGAGGCGCGAGAAACGCTCAGAAAGTGCCTCAATAAGAGGTCCGACGGATTTGAAATCAATACATTCTTTCCCATGAAACCAAAGCGTCCGTTCGCCGGAAAACCGAACCCTGCCGCAACGGGTGAGGAAGCCATCCGCCGCCGTTTCCTTCGCCGGGCGCACATCGTCTGACACCGTCATTGGCGCTCCAGGAGCAGCCTGACGCGTTCCAGCAGTCCGCGCTGGCCGGGATGCGGTTCGGGCTTTCGCAGGGTCTCGTCGCGGGAAAACCGCCGCGCCAGCCCGGCCTCTACCATGCCCCGGTGCATGATTTCGAGGTCGCGTGGGGGCACGACCCCACCGCTCTCGATAAGGCTTCTGCACAATCCTCCGACCGGGCCCTGCCGCTTCTGCGCCTGCGCCAGAATCCGCCCGGCCCAGCGCGCGCGCAGCGACCGGGGGCGCGGCGGAACCGGGTATATGAGAAGCGGCTTTGCGGTCGCCGCCGCCTCGGCCAGCATCGATTCACTCTCTCCCGTGACCACCAGGATGTCAGCCTGCGCCAGATACCCGAGGTAAGGATTCTCAGACTGCCGCGGTCGCCAGCAATGGAGCTGCGCCCCGGGAGCGCCCTGCCGCAAGGCCGATTCCACCGCCGTCCCGCTGCGCCGGCTGGTGACGCAGGTGAGCGAACCGCCCAGCCGCTCCGCAAAGGCCTGGACCTCGCCGGCCATCCTCAGGGCCGTTTCGGCCGTCAGGCGATGGTGCGCCGTGGTGCCGCCGACCAGCAGAACGACGCGCGGGGCCGCCGCGGCGCCGAGCAGGGCCGGCCAGCGCGCGGCCGCATCGCGAAGGCGGTCGCCGTCGACCTGCGTCGGCGGCAGGAGCACCTGGATCCGCTTGGGGTGATCGGGAAGCTGAAAGTGGCGGCAGCTGACGGCCAGGTCGAAGGGGCCGGCCACGTTGGCGGCCTTGCGCCCCAGCTGCACCAGGCGTGTACGATTGCCGCTTTGACGCTTGATCCAGCGCGCCACCGGGGCGGAGCGGCGACCCATGGCGATCACCAGATCGGGCCAGGGCGGCTGCAGACCCGCCGCAGCTTCACGACGAAGCGTTGCTTTGCTGGCACCCAGAAGGCGATTGCTGATGCGGTTCAGCGGGGTGAACTGCAGCCTCTTGGTCTCATAGGGCCAACCCAGGGCCTCTGCGAGGCCGACTACCTGGGTCACATGGCCGGGCCGATCGTCCAACAGCAGCCACACCAAAGGAGACCGTGCGATATCACCATCCGGTTCCGGTAACTGTTGCTCCAATACGGCTTGGGGCTGCGCTGCGGTCATGACCTCGGGCCGATGGCCTCTGCTTGTTGGCTTCCAGGGGTTCAAGAGCAGGCCGCCCCTCGGCCCGGAACAAGGCGAGCATTTGCGGGCGGCCCCTCTAGGGTTTATATCCCCTGGCCACGACGGTAAAGGCTCTCGCGGGCAACGGCGCGGCCCGGCAAAGCAGGGGAGAAAATGCCTACACTTGTGCTGGTACGGCACGGCAAAACCGAATGGTCAAAGCAGAACCGCTTCGCCGGCTGGGCTGACGCGCCCCTGAGCGCCGAGGGCCGCCGCGAAGCCCGCGCCGCCGGGCGGCTCGTGGCCGGGCTGGACCTCGCGTTCGGCGTCTGCGCCACCTCCTGTCTGAGCCGGGCGGCGGAGTCCCTGGCCGTGATGCTGCAGGCGATGGAACAGCCGGAACTGCCGGTGACGCGAAGCTGGCGGCTGAACGAGCGCCATTACGGCATCCTGCAGGGCGAAAACCGGGCCAAGATGGCGATACGCCACGGCAACCAGCAGCTCGGCCGGTGGCGCCGCGACTTCACGGCCGCGCCGCCGCCGCTGCCCGACGGCGACCCGCGCCTGCCCTGCCAGGACCCGCTCTACGCCGGAATCGACCGCGCCTTGCTGCCGCGCAGCGAGAGCCTGGAGCAGGCCAGCGAAAGGGTCGCCCCCTGGTGGCGCGAAACCCTCGCCCCAAGCCTGCGGGACGGCGCCGATGCGCTGGTGGTTGCTCATACCAGCAGCATCCGCGGGTTGGTGCGGCAGATCGAGAGCCTGAACGACAGCAGCGCCGCCGCGTTTCGCATCGCGACCGCGACGCCCCTGGTCTACCGGCTGAACCGGAGCCTCGAAGTCCGGGACAAACGGGAGATCACGGCGGGCTGGGGCGGTCGCCTGCGCCAACTCGTCAACCGGCACAAGCCGGGTACCCGGATCTCCTGGATCTGATGTCACGCCAAGGATGCGGAAAACCCTGTAGAAGCGTTGATTCTCGTCCTCCTTCACCCTAGCTTGGGCTTGAATCCCAATGAAGATCGCCTGAGCAACCCAAAGGTTCGTAATCCGTGCTGATCGGCAGAACGCCCTGGTCCGGGCGCAAGTACTTCCTCGACAAGATGACGCTTCGCGACCTGGTCCGGGCCTACGTCACCTATCCGGCAATCCAGGCCTATGCGCTGCTCAGCGTTGTGGGCGCGACGCTGGCGGTCTACTGGGGCGCAGCGCCCTTGGCGATGGCCGCGGCGGTGGCGGCCACGGTCCTGGTCTATCCCGTCGTGTGGTACCTGCTGCACCGCTTCGTGCTGCATGGCCGCCTGCTCTACCGGTTTCCGCAGACGGCGGCTCTGTGGAAACGCATCCACTTCGATCACCACCGCGACCCCAACGATCTGGGCGTCCTCTTCGGATCGCTCTACACCACGCTGCCGACGATCCTGGCCGTCACAATTCCGCTCGGCTGGCTGATCGGTGGGCCGGGCGCAGCGGCGGCAGCGGCCGCCACGGGTATCGTGACGACCTGCTTCTACGAGTTCTGCCACTGCATCCAGCACCTGCCCTTCACGCCGAGGCTGGCTTTCCTGCGGCGGATCAAGCGTCACCATCTGGCGCACCATTTCCACAGCGAGCAGGGCAATTTCGGCATCACCAACTTCTTCTGGGACCGCGTGTTCAACACCTTCTATGGCGATGCAAAGCAGGTCCCGCGCAGCGCCACCGTCTTCAACCTCGGCTACACCGGCCCGGAGACGCTGCGCTTCCCCTGGGTCGCGCAGCTCTCGGGTCTGGCTGCCGACGGCAGCCAGGTCCAAAGGCACCGAAGGGATGATTGAACGGCCGCAGTGTCGGGCCGGCAGCAGCCGCGCGATTCGCCACCGAACCGCGCCCTGATCGGCTCTGGAAGCGCCGGACGCGCATGACCAGCGGCACCCAGGCGCTGAGCATCAAGGCCGTGGAGACGGCCGCCCAGCGGGACGCCTTTATCCGCCTTCCCTGGACGCTCTACCAGGACGACCCGGCATGGGTTCCACCGCTGCTTCAGGAACGCCGCGACCACCTCAATCCCCGCAAGAACCCTTTCTTCCAGACAGCCGAAGCGCGCTTCTGGCTGGCCCTGCGCGCCGGGCGGACGGTCGGGCGGATCTCGGCCCAGGTCAACCATGCCCACCTGGCGCGCCATGGCGACGCAACCGGCCATTTCGGGATGCTGGAAGCCGAGGATGACGCCGAGACCTTCCAGGCCCTGACCGCAACCGCCGAGGACTGGCTTCGCGCGCAGGGCATGCGCCGCATTTCCGGTCCCTTCAACTTTTCGATCAACGAAGAGCTGGGGCTTTTGGTCGACGGCTTCGCAGCGCCGCCGTACCTGCTGATGGGCCACGCCCGGCCTTACTATGCCGGACACCTGGAACACCTGGGGTATCGCAAGCAAAAGGACCTTCTGTGCTATCACTACGATGCACGCAGGGAGCCACCCCCGCCGGTCGCCGGCCTGCTGCGCAAGGCCGCCCGGCTCGAGGAACTGACGGTTCGCGCGATGGACATGGGCCGCTACGCGCAGGACCTGTCGACGATCATGGATATCTTCAATGACGCCTGGTCGGAAAACTGGGGATTCGTACCGATGTCCGAGGCCGAACTGCAAAGCCTGGCCAGAGACCTGAGGCCGATCGTGCGGCCCCAGTCAATCGCCATCGCGGAACTGGACGGCATCCCCGTGGCCATGGCGATCAGCCTGCCCAACGTGAACGAGGCGATTGCCGATCTCGACGGGCGCCTGCTGCCTTTTGGCTGGGCCAAGCTGATCTGGCGGCTGAAGGTGAAGACCACCAAGACCGCGCGGGTGCCGCTGATGGGGGTGCGCAAGGCCCACCAGGGCGGGCTCATGGGCGCGATGCTGGCATTTTCGGTCATCGACAAGATCCGCCGGGCCCAGTGCGCGCTGGGCGTCGAGCATGGCGAGCTGTCATGGGTTCTGGAAGACAACCAGCCGATGATCCGCATGATCGAAGCGGTCGGCGCCGTTCCCTACAAGACCTACCGCCTTTACGGGCGCGCCCTCGCCGCATGAGCCCCGCGTTGGCCGAACCGGAGGACAGGCGCTTCGCCGCGCTGGTACTGGCCGCCGACCGGGGCCATGACGACCCGGTGTCGCGGGCGGCCGGGGTCGAGCATAAGTGCCTTGCCACGGTCGCGGGAAAGCCGATGCTGGAGCGCGTCATCGACACCCTGGCGGCCAGCCCCTGGATCGGGCCCATCGCCGTTTCCCTGCGCGACCCGGCGCTTCTCGGGCGGATCGAAGGGCTGGCTCCCCTGATGGAGACCGGCCGCCTGACCGCTCTGCAGGCCGAAGCCTCGCCAAGCCTCAGCGTTCTCCAGGCCACCGCGGACATGGGCTCGGCCCGTCCCCTGCTGATCACCACGGGGGACCATGCCCTTCTGCGCCGCGAAATCGTGGATCACTTCTGCGCCGAAACCCTGAGCGGCGGTGCTGCGGTCACTGCCGGCCTGACCGATTCCGGCACCCTGCTGGCCCGCTTCCCCTCTTCCCGGCGGACCTACCTGCGCTTCCGCGACGAGCGCTATTCCGGCAGCAATCTTTTTGCCTTGCGGCTGCCGGAGGGGCTGGACGCCGTGCGCCTGTGGCGCAGGGTCGAGCAGCACCGCAAGCAGCCCTGGCGGATCGCCGCCCTCTTCGGCCCGGCGCTTCTGCTCAGCTATCTGCTGCGGCGCTTCAGCCTGGATGAGGCCATGGCCCGGGTCTCCACGAGGCTTGGAGTCTCCGTTGCCGCCGTCAAGATACCCTTCGCGGAGGCTGCCGTCGACGTAGACAAGCCGGAGGATCTGGAACTGGCGGAAAGAGTCTTAGGAGGTCTTGGCTGAGGCCAGGACAGGATCGGCGTCCGCCTGCCACGAGGCCACCATGCGGCGGGCGGCCTGCAGATCCACCGGATAGTCGATTTCGCACCAGTCGTGGCCGCTAATGGTGACCGCCTGAACCGTGAGCGCAGGCGCCAGCGCGGCGATCACCGAAAGATACCACTGCCGGATCGCCTGAGCGTCCAGCATGGCCGCCTCCAGGGCTGCGACAAAGCGGCCCGGTCCTTCGCCGCGGAAGTAGAGCATGCCGATGGACTCGCCGTGCACCCGCTCCGCCGGAAGGGTCTTGCCGATGTCCAACAGGCGCGTGCCGTCCAACTGCACCTTCATGTCGTCGTCGTCGTACCTGTCCTTATGGTCGACGGCCAGACTGACGGCCGCAGCCGGGCTGGCGAGCAGCGTTTCGAGAACCGGCTGGCTGAACAGGGTATCGCTGTTCAGCAGCAGGAAATCGCTGTCCATTTCGTGCCGGGCCATCCAGCAGGTCGCCAGGTTGTCCGCCACGCCGTAAAACGGGTTGTAGACGCTGCGGAAGGCGGCCTGCGACCAGCGCTCCGAGCAGCGTTTCAGGCTGCGCTCGACCGCCGGCAGGTTGAAACCGGCCAGAAACACGACCTCGTCAACGCCGCAGCTGACCAGGGCATCGACTTGCCATTCGAGCAGGCTCTGCCTGCCTACGGGAAGAAGCGCCTTGGGTTCGACTTCTGTGAGCGGAAGCAGGCGCCGGCCTTGGCCGGCCCCGATAACCAGTGCTTTCAATGCAGAAAGAACCCCTTAGGCGATTTTACCTTTGACCCTGAAGGGCATTTTGATCACATGTTCCCGCAGATACGTCAACCTTTGAGCCGTCGTCCGGACCTGCCGAAACCAGGTGTTTAAACTCGCTCATCTCTCCGACCCGCATCTTGGCCCGCTGCCAGCGGTGCGGCTGTCTGACCTGCTGAACAAGCGGTTCTTCGGCTATCTGTCGTGGCTGCGCAAACGCCGGGCGATGCACCGCCCGGAGGTACTGGCCGCCCTGACGGCGGATCTGGCAGCCGCCGAGGCCGATCATCTCGTGATCACAGGCGACCTCACCAATATCGCTCTGGTCGAGGAATTCTCGCAGGTCGGGGCCTGGCTGCACAGCCTGGGCAGCGCCGAGCAGATCACCGTCGTCCCCGGAAACCACGACGCCTATGTGGCGGTTCCCTGGGAAGCCTCTCTGGGCAAATGGCAGGCCTTCATGGCGGGCGATCCCATCGCAAGGGCATCGCAAACCCAGGCGGAGGATCAAGCGGAGGATGAGGGAATGCCGGCGCTGGGGCCGGATGCGTTCCCCTTTGTGCGCTTTCGCGGCCCGGCCGCGATCCTGGGGCTGAGTTCGGCCCAGCCCACGCCGCTGTTCTGCGCGCACGGAACCCTGGGGGAGGCCCAGCTGGCACGCCTGAGCAGCGCCCTGGACCGTTTGGGAAGCGAGGGATGGTTCCGGGTCGTGCTGCTCCACCATCCGCCGAGCCTGGAGGGCATCGCCCGGCGCAAGCGCCTGATCGATGCGGAGCCCTTCCGCAGTGTGATCGCGGAGCACGGTGCCGAGCTGGTGCTGCATGGCCATGATCACATGTTCGGAAAGCTGACCATTCCCGGGCGTGACGGGCCGGTGCCGGTGCTCGGTGTACCGTCGGCTTCCGCCGCCAGCAGCGGCAAAAAGCCGCAGGCGCATTATCAGCTCTACAGCATCGCCCGCGACGGCGCGCGGTGGCGCATCGATGTGACCGCCAGGGGTTTCGACCCGGCTTCCGGCCGGTTTGCCGAGGCCCGGCACTACAGTCTCTGAAGACCTAGAGATAGAGCACGGAGATGCTCACCTTGGTGGTGCTGCCGTTGACGGAAAACAGCGTCTCCTCCTGCTCCGGCTTGCCGAAGCGGAACCCGGGATTGTTCGAGAAGCCGTAGCCCTCGGAAGGAATGCCGAGGAAGTTCCGATCGAACTCTTTGTTCCCGTTCTCATCGTGATAGAGTGCCACCGAATACCGGCCCTCTTCCGGGGCCTTGAGGCAGAGCAGCGTCTCGCCCTCCTTGGCCTCAACTCTGATACGGTCAAGCCGCTGGCCGCGTTTCAGAAAACCTTCCGGGTTGTCGCCGTATAAGACCGCTGTTATCAACCCCTTGGAACTGCGCACATTTTCGACCTTGACCTCAATCAGCGCATCGCCATCTGCAGAGCAGGCCAACTGGTCGTCGGCAGCCCCGCGGCCAGGGGCGATTCCCAGGGCAAGCAGGCCCAGGGCCAGCGCCAAGGCAGCGGCCGCTCTGGCACTGCAGCGCTTCATGGTTGAGATCCGGGAAGTGATCATCAAAACTCCTTGTCGTCCGACAGCGCGAAACCGCCAGCGTCAGGCGGCCTTCGGTATTACGAGCAGCATAGCCGAAGCATCCCCCCTTAGCGCAGCCGTCATCCGGCCCGTCAGCCACAGCGAGGTATGATCCAGTCGTGAATTTGTCAAGCGGACCGGAAGCGCCCCGCACGGGCTCAGGTCGAGCCAACGCGACCATGACCAAGTTCGGCTATCCCGAAACGCTGATCCGCGAGTACGGGCACTGGGTCGTGCTGCTGCGACCGCACCAGACCACCCTGGGCGCCCTGGTCCTGGCCTGCAAGGACGAGGCCAGAGCATTCAGCGACGTAACAGCCGGTGCCTTTGGCGAACTCCAGGGCGTCGTCACGGACATCGAGGCCGGGCTGAACGCCTTTCGCCCCTACAAGAAGATCAATTATCTCATGCTGATGATGGTCGATCCGGACGTTCATTTCCACGTGCTGCCGCGCTACGACGCCAGCCAGGAGTTTGCCGAGACCGTCTATCCGGATGCGGGATGGCCCGCCGCCCCCGACCTGTCGTCCGGGCCCACGCCGGACGCAGCCGCCCTGACGGACCTTGCCGAGGCGCTGAAGGCCGTCTGGCCGCGGCCGGCGGACTAGGGTCAAGGCAGGCCGGAACGGGCGAACGGGGAAGCGGAGCGCGCGGTGTCAACCATCAACAGCTATCTTCTGAGGCAGACCATGATGCCTCTGATGGTCGCCATCGGCATCGCCCTTCTCGTGCTCCTGACCGAGCGCATGCTTCGGCTGCTGGACATGGTGCTCGATTCCGACGGCGGCCTGACCGTGCTGCTGCAGATGCTGGCCTTTCTCGTGCCTCACTACATGGCTCTGGCGCTCCCTGCGGCCTTCTTCCTTGGCGTGTTCCTGGCTTTCAGCCGGCTGCACCACGCGCGCGAACTCGATGCCCTGGGTTCCGCCGGCATCGGTCTGCCGCAGCTTCTGCGGCCGGTTGTCATCCTGGCGCTCGTTCTGGCGGCGGTGTCCGCGGTGAACTTCAACATCGGCCAGCCCTATGCCCGCTACACCTATCGCGCCCTGGTTCACGAAGTCGCCGAGACCGCCGTGAACACCTATCTGCAACCGCGCACCTTCATGGAGGTGAACGACACCACCTTTATGGCCAACAGCGTGCGCCGCGGCAGCCGGGAGTTCGGCGGCGTCTTCGTCTACGAAGAACGCGAAGACGGCAGCAGCATTGTCATGACCGCGGAACGCGGCAGGCTCGCGCTCGCCGAAAGCGGCGGTGGCTCAGCGCTTTTCCTGTCTGACGGCGTGCGCCTGGAAGCCGCGCCGCCGGCAGCCTCCGGGAGGCCGGAAGCAGAGGCTTCGACAGAAAACCCGCCAGAAAACGGGTCGGAAAACCGCAGAGTCGGCGTCTTGAACTTCGGCCATCTGCGGCTGCCCACAGACCTGGTGGGTCAGGAGGCCTTCCGCCCGCGCGGCGAAGACGAACGCGAACTGACCCTGCTGGAGCTCTGGCAGTACCGGGCGATCCCGCCGCCAGGAGTGACCAGCGACCAGATGCTGGCCGAGTTTCACGACCGGCTCGTGCGCACCTTTTCTCTGGTCTTCCTGCCGTTCCTCGCCGTGGCACTCACCATCGGTCCACGGCGGAGCCATCAGGGCTATGGAATCGCAGCCGGGCTGTTTCTGCTGGTCGTCTATAACCAGGTGCTCGCTATCGGAAAATCGACCGCCTCGGTCGGCCATGCGAGCGCTCTTGTCAGCCAATGGTTGCCCTTCGTCATTCTCGCTGCTGTAAGCGCTTTCCTGTTCTATCGGCGCGCCTATGTGGTGACCCAGGGCGCCGCATGGCCTTCACCGCTGGAGTTGGTCAAGGCGGCCCTGCAAAGCCTGCGTACGGGCGGCAGCGGCGCAAAGAGACAGCCGTCCTCAGAATGAAGATCCTCACCTGGTATCTCTCGCGGCTCTTCATCGCGCGCTTCGTCCTGCTGCTGTTCGGTATGGGGGCCTTCTTGATCGGCCTCGACCTGATCGCCAATGCCAGAAGCGTTATGACACAGGATGACGGCGGGACGGCGGCGCTGGCGCGCTACATCATGCTGCGTTCGCCAACCATTGTTTCCGACCTGATAAAGATTGCGACGCTGCTGGCCGGTCTGCTCACTCTGACTCTCCTCATAAGGCATGGTGAATTGACCGCGATCTGGAACTCCGGTGTCTCGCAGTTCGGTTTGGTCGGCCGCTTGATCCCCTTGGCCATCGCATTGGGCGGCCTTCAGTTCGTGGTGGACAACGAGATCGTTCCGCCCAGTGTTCAGGCCCTGCAGGATTGGGGAGTGGCCGACAACGACAGGCGGCCGGGCCTTCAGGACGGCCACGGCATGACTTGGATCCATCTGGGCAACGACATTGTCCGGGTCCCCTCAGAGAACATCGAAGCCACCGGCCTGCGCGACTTCACCCTTTTCGAGCGCAACGCGGACGGCAGATTGCTGGCGCGGGTCGACGTCCAGCGGGCCGAATACCGCGACGGCCTGTGGCGGCTGACCGGCGTCACAACGATTTCAGCCGCCGGGGGCCAGGTGACCTTCGAGGCCGTGCGGGACTGGCCGATCGACCTGCAGGCGACCAGTCTGAAGCATCTTCTGGCCCATCCGCGAGATCTTTCCTTTTACGAAACACAGCGCTTCGTCGGCGGTGAAGGTCGTGGCACCTGGGCACCCTATCTCTACGAGACGTGGCACTACGCCAAGCTGGCAGACTGCCTCGTACCCTTCCTGATGCTCTGCCTCAGCGTCTTCCTTGCCCACCAGTCGCAGCGCTCGGGCCGGCTCGGTTTCCTCCTGCTCGGGGGCATCACCCTCGGCTTCGTGTTTTTCATCTTCAACGGCATCACCCTCGCGATGGGCGAAGTCGGATTGCTGCCCCCGCTGCTTGCCAGCATCGCGCCGCTGGTGAGCTTCGCGGCTGTCGCCGCCAGCGTGGCCTATTGGCACGAACTGAAACACCGCCCCACCTAGCCTCTCCCGGTCCTGGCTGTGGGCCGCCGCCCTTGACAACTGTGGGTCAGGTCGCCAAATGGGGCGCGGCCGCCGTTGCCCCTCAGGTTCGGCGGGCCTTTTCCCGGCCGTCTCCGGCCGCCGCCCGCCGATTTCCTGAAGAGAGCCCAAGTGGACGCTGAAAAAGATACAGGGACGTCCGGAGAAACCGGCAGCGGCGAGGCCCGATCAACGGCGGAGCCCCACGTTCCGCGAACGGCCTGCCTGATCGGCGAGAGCGCGCTTGAGATCTGGTTCGCCACGCCGGAGGACCGCCTGCAGCGCAGCTTCACCGCGGCCGGGGTCAACCGCTTCGTCAGAGAGGCCGATCTTGCCAGCCAAAATGTGCCGACCATCCTGGTCCGTGCCGACGCGGTCATCGACACGCCGCTGATCGGCGCCCTCCTCGCAGCGCCCGGAAGCGTTCTGCTCTCCAACGGAGCGGAGGCCAGGGTACCCCTGGCGGTGCATGCGCCCGCCGGGCTCGCAGAGGCCGGCGCCGCGGTGCTGCGCGCAGGGCAGACAGCCGGACAGGCAACCGAGATCCCGGATGGCCTGCGGGCGGTGCGCGGCACCGAACTGGGCGCGTCCTACTGGGAGGCGCTGCGCAAGCGGGAAGAACCCTACGCCCTGCTGCCCGGCCCCGACACACTGGCGCAGGCCGAATGGCGCATGTTCATGGGAACCTACAAGGGCGCCACCGACCTCGTCACCAAGTGGGCCTGGCCAAAGCCCGCATTCCACGTCACCAAGCTCTGCGCGCGCCTCGGCATCTCACCCAACCAGGTGACCGCGGTCAGCCTGGTGGCCGTCATCGCGGCCTTCTACTGGTTCTGGGAAGGCAACTGGCTGCCGGGGCTGCTGGCTGCCTGGCTGATGACCTTTCTCGACACCGTCGACGGCAAGCTTGCCCGCATCACACTGCGCTCTTCCAAGTTCGGGAACGTCTTCGATCATTCCATCGATCTCATTCATCCCCCCTTCTGGTACCTGGCCTGGGGCATCGGCCTGCAGCGGGGACCCCATGCCATAGAACCCGCAGAACTCACCCTCGTGCTGACCGTAATCGTCGCCGGCTATGTCCTGCAGCGGGCGATCGAAGGGATCGCCATCTGGCGGCTGGGCCTGGAGATTCACATCTGGCGGCGCATCGACACCTGGTTCCGCCTGGTGACGGCACGGCGCAATCCCAATCTTCTGCTGCTCACGCTGGCCGCTGCGGCGGGCCGGCCGGACCTCGGCCTTGTCGCCGTGGCCCTCTGGACAGCGGTCTGCCTGCTGCTGCACGCTCTTCAGCTGCTCCAGGCTTTGCAGGCGGCGCGCAAGGCGGGGCCCCTGAGATCCTGGATGACAGAGCCACAGTGATCATGGGGCCGCAGTGATCATGGGCAAGCTCGGCGTCATCACAAACCCGCGCAGCCAGAAAAACAAGCAGGGCTTGGAAAAGCTCACCGCTACGCTGGAAGCAATGCCGGAGGCCCGCCAGGTGGTGCTTGAGGCCATGACCGACATTCCGGCGATCCTGGCGGACTTTGCCCGTCAGGAGGTCGATACCGTAGCGGTGGCCGGGGGCGACGGCACGGTCCAGGCGGTCCTCACTGCCCTCTTCGATGAGCGGCCCTACGACGATCCGCCGCGCCTGGCCGTCCTGCCCTGCGGCATGACCAACATGATCGCCGGCGATGTCGGCCTCAGGGGCAGCCTTAGGGGTGGCCTGGAGAAACTCGGCAGCCTGCTGCGGACCGGCGGCCCGGACGCGATCGCCGGCGCCACCGTCACCCGCCAGATCCTCAGACTGGAAAACGCCCGCGGCAAGGGGCCGCAATATGGCATGTTCTTCGGCGGGGCCGCCATCTACCGGGCCATCATCGCCTGCCGGGCCAAGGTCCATCCCTACAGGATCAAGGCCGATACCGCAGCAGCCGTGACCCTGGCCGGTATCCTGGCCGGCTGGCTGCTGCGCGGCGGCGAAACGGCGGGGCCCGCAGGGGAGCCGGCCAGAAAGGTCTTCTCCGGCGACAAGATCGACGTCACCTTCGACAACCAGCCGGTCGAGCATCTCACCAGCCTGATCATCCTGGCGACCACGCTGGACCGGCTGATCCTGGGCAGCCGCCCCTTCTGGAATGGCGGCGACGGGCAGATGCGTTTCACCAGCATCGCCTATCCGCCCGACCGGCTCCTGCGGTACGCCTGGCGCGTGCTTTACGGCGGCGAAGACCGCAGACTCCCCGAGTCGAGCTATCTGAGCCGCGGGGCCAACCGAGTCTCCCTCGCGATGAACTGCCCCTTCACCTTGGATGGCGAGCTCTTTGAGCCGGAGCCGGGGCAGCCGATTATCCTGGCGGCCAGCGACCAGGCCCGCTTCCTGCGGATCTGACCGGTGGCCGAGGGAAGACTGCAAGCGCTGATCGCAGCAGAGATCGACCAGGCCGTCGCCGCGCCAGTCACCGCGATCGCGGCAGCCGCCAGACAGCGTCACGGGGCTGTTTCAGCAGTGCTGTTCTATGGCTCCTGCCTTCGCCACGCCAACCTCGAAGACAGGATCGTCGACCTCTACCTCCTGGTCGACAGCTACGCCACCGCCCAGCGCAGCCGGCTGAGCGCCCTGGCCAACCGCGCCCTGCCGCCGAACGTCTATTACCTCGAGACGCAGGATGCAGAGGGACGCCCTGTGCGCGCGAAGTACGCCGTGTGCTCGCTCGCCGACTTCGCCACGGGCGCCGGCGGCGGCTGGTTCCACCCCTATCTCTGGGCCCGCTTCGCCCAGCCCTCACGACTGTTGTACTGCCGAGACGCGGCTGTGAGAGCGCAGGTGACGGCAGCCCTAACGGGCGCAGCCGCCCATACCGCAAGAGAGGGGGCGGCGCTCATGGTGGGAGAATTCACAAGCCGGGAGCTGTGGAAGACTCTGTTCCGCGAAACCTACCGCACGGAACTGCGGGCCGAAGGCCCGGAGCGGGTGGACGACCTCTACGAGGCCAATCGCGGCTACTTCGAGGCCGTCACCGATGCCGCGCTCGCCTCCTTGAGAGTTCCGGCGGCCACTGCCGGCGACGACAACCGTCCCACCCCGGCAAAGTACAGGCAGGGCACCACGATGCGGCGCGGCCGGCTGCGCGCCCGTTGGCGCCTGCGCCGCGCCCAGGGCAAGCTGCTGTCGGTCCTGCGGTTGATCAAGGCCGCTTTCACCTTCGCGGGCGGCCCCGATTATCTGGCCTGGAAGATCGAGCGACACTCCGGCGTGGCGCTGGTGCTGACGCCCTGGCAGCGGCGCCATCCGGTGCTGGCCGCACCGCTTCTATTCTGGCGGCTCTATCGCCGGGGCGCTTTTCGATAAGCTTGAAGCCTGCGGATCCGCGCAGCTGCCGCGCCCGACAGTCGGGCGCCGGCGAGCCGCTACTCGGCGGCGGACTGGGCGTCGTCCCAGGCTTTCAGGGCCTCCAGGCACGCGCCGAAGATCTCGCAGATGCGGGTCACCTGCTCCGGCGTGTGGGCGGCAGAGAGGCTGCAGCGCAGCAGCGAACTACCGTCCGGGGTGCCCGGCGGAAGCGCGAGGTTCACGTAAACGCCGGCCTCCAGCAAGGCATTCCACATATAGACCGCCGCTGCTTCGCTCGGCATTTTCAGGGCGATGATCGCGCTGGCTTCGGCGCAGATGGAGAATCCGAGTTCCGTCAGGCCGTCGTAGAGGGCGCGGGCGTTCCGCCAGAGCTGCTGGCGCAGTTCCGGGCGCGACTGGATCTTGTCGAGTGCGGCCATCGCCGTGGCGATGGTCGAAGGCGAGGACGATGCCGTGAACATGTAGGGCCGGCTCGTGTATCGCAAACGCTCGAAAGCCGGATGGTCCGAGGCACCAAAGCCGCCGACGGCCCCCAGGCTCTTGCTGAACGTTCCGACCACATAGTCGACGTCTTCTTCGACACCCGCGGCCTCGACGAGACCGCGGCCGCGATCCCCGAAAACGCCCAGGGAATGTGCTTCGTCAACCAGCAACTCGACGCCGTGGCGGCGCTTGACGTCGACAAACTCATCCAGCGGCGCCTGATCGCCGAGCATGCTGTAGATGCCCTCCACGACCACCAGAGTCCCACCGGCCCCCTTGCCCAGCCGAGCGAGGCGCTTGTCCAGATCCTCGGCGGAATTGTGCCGGAAGCGGATCAGCTTGGCGCCGCTCAGGCGGCAGCCGTCATAGATGCTGGCATGAGAATCCGCATCGAGAAGAATCGTATCGTCCGGACCGGCCAGACCCGCCAGGATTCCCAGATTGGCCTGATAGCCGGTCGGAAACACCATAGCCGCACGGCGTCCCAGAAACCCGGCAATCGCCTGTTCCAGGCCGCGGTGGCTGGCATAAGTGCCGTTTGCGATGCGCGAGCCGGTCGTCCCGGTCCCCTCGCGCACCACGGCGTCAGCCGCCGCGTCGACGCAGTCGGGATCGAAGGTAAGACCCAGGTAGTTGTTCGTGCCAACCAGGATCACGTCCCGGCCGTTGATGACGGCTTCAGTGGCGGAGACGATCCGGTCCATGCAGATGTTGAAGGGATCGCGGCCAAAGGAGAGGAGACGCTGATGGCGTGCGGAGACCTTGTCGTACTTGTCGAGAAGACTCATTGGGCCCGTTTCTTGCTCAGTTCGGCAACAACCACATCGACCAGGTCCTGCAGCGTTTTCACGTCCGGCAACTGGCTGATGGGGATGTCAATCTCAAAGCGGTCCTCGACTTCCATGACCATGTTCATGGCCGCGACGGAATCCATGCCGAGATCGGCGGCCAGGTCCGTTTCCGGCCTCAGCTCCACGGACTGAGGGTTAAACGGCTCAAGCAGCCTAACCACCTCCACATGGACCTCATCGGCAGTCCACTGCATATAGGTACCTCGTTGCGTGGTATGCCCCCCATCAGGGGCCTGAGATTGAACGCTCACAGAACCGACCACACTCCCGGATGCTTTCCCCGCCCTGCACGCTGCCCCTAAAGCCAGCCCGCAGCCTTATACCATGCAAGGGTCTTTGACAAACCCTCCTCGAACCCGACAGCGGGCTGCCAGAACGCAAAGTCATTGAGCCGATTGGTCCGGCACACCCAGTCCGGATAAGCGATCTCACTAACCTTTCCCTGCGACAGCATCGGCGCGCGGCCTGTGAGCAGGGCCGCGCCGACACTGGCTGCCGCCGCAAGGCGCTGCACGGTCCCGGGTACAGCAATGCTGCGGACCCTGTGTCCCAGACGATTCTCCGCTGCTGCAGTGACGTCGGCCCAGCCATAGCCGCCGGCCCTGCCGTCATCGATCTCCAGGATCGAGGCTCCTGGGGCCGAGCCCCGCAGCAGCGCCGCCACGCCGGCCGCCAAATCCTCGGCATAGATCATCGAAAAGCGACCGCGGCTCCGCGGGATCACGGCCAGCCCTCTGGAAAACTGACGGAACAGGCCCAGTGTGGCCCGATCGCCGGGACCGTAGACGACCGGCGGCCGAAGGATCTGCCAGAACAGGGCGTCCCCCCGCTGCCGGAGAGCCTCCTCGCCCAGGTGCTTGCTCGCGGCGTAGCGGGACACCTGGGGGGCGCGTGCGGCAAGGGTCGAGATAAGCAGGAACCGCGGCGGCACCGGCGCAGAGGAAGCGATCTCGGCCAAACGGGCCGTCCCGCGATGGTTCACCTGATCGAAGTCGCGAAGGCGGCGAGCAGCCACCAGACCAGCGCAATGGACGACCGCGTCGGCACCCTTGACCAGTTCGGCCAGGGCGGCCTCCGATTCGAGCCCCCCCACGACCGGTGTTACGCCGGGTCCGGGGCTGCCCAGGCCGTCGCTGCGCCGGGTCAGGGCGCGGACCTGCCAGCCGGCGGCCGTGAGCTGCCGCAGTATGTGGCCGCCGACGAAGCCGGTGGCGCCGGTCAGGGCAACGCAGCCGGGCGGCGCGGCGATCTGGCTCATGCTCCGTCGGATTTCCTGCGGCAGTTGGGGCGCGTGGCCTTTGTCGGCCGCCAGCAACGCCGGCTACCCTGGACGGCCTCACCGCCCAGGGTCTTCCCACTGTGACATCGTTCTGTCAATCGCCGGGCTGCGACCCGACCGAGGCGACCTTCGGGGCCTGATCGAGCGCGTGGCTCACATCGGCAATCTCGCCGTCCAGATAGCCTTGGCGCACCGCAGATCGGCTGAGCTTCCCGGAAGACGTGAATCTCAAGGTCTTGGGCGGCACCAGCACGACCCGGCAGTCGGCGCCGCAGGTCTTGCGCACCATCGCAGCCGCTTGCTTGCGCAGCTGCTCGCGGGCGGCCGAGTCGTGCAGACGGCACTGCAGCACCACGACCATCTGCTCGCCACCCTCGCTCTCGAGGACCGAGAAACAGGCGACGTCCCCACCCCGGACCTCTTCCAGCCTTTCAATCGCCCACTCCACATCCTGTGGCCAGATGTTGCGGCCATTCAGGATCACAAGGTCCTTGCGGCGACCGGTGACGATCAGCCGACCGCCGGACATGTAGCCGAGATCGCCGGTGTCCAGCCAGCCGTCTTCCGTTTTCGCAGCAGCCGTTGCTGCCGGGTCGCCGAAATAGCCATCCATAACACTGGGACCACGGACCACGATTCGGCCCACGTGATGGTCGGGCAGCGTGTCGTTTTTCTCGCTGCGGATTTCCACCGCGTGGCCCGGCAGCGCGGTACCGCAGCTCACAAAGGACCGCGCGTTGCGGCCCGCCCCGTTTGCTCTGCGCTTCACGGGCGTGACGGTGCCGTTGCCGGCGTAGTAATCCTGGTCCACGCGGTCGATCTCAATGCCCTTGTCCAGAGGCGCAAAGGATACCGCCAGGGTCGATTCGGCCAGGCCGTAGCTTGGCAGAAAGGCCTTTGGCGAGAAGCCGGCCGCGCCGAACGTCTCGGCAAAGCTCTTCAGAATGTCGGCGCGAACCATATCCCCGCCGATGCCGGCGACGCGCCAGTGCTTGAGGTCGATGTCCTTCGCCGAACCGTTCAGACCGCGGCGCACACAGAGTTCATATCCAAAGGTCGGGCTGAACGAAATACTGCTGCCATAGCGCGACAGCAGCTTCAGCCAAGTCAAAGGCCGAATCGCGAAACTTTTCGTTGCAAGATAGTCGACTGTGACCTGACTCAGCATCGGTGTCAGGCAAAAGCCGACCAAGCCCATGTCGTGATAAAGCGGCAGCCAGGACGCGCTGCGGTCCCCGCTGCGCAGTTTCAGGCCATGCCGTCCGATCCCGCGGGCATTGCTGGTGATGGCGCGCTGGGAGACGAAAACACCGCGCGGCAGACTCGTGCTGCCCGAGGAATACTGGATGTAGCAGGGTTCATCGGCTGCGAAGGGCCGCAGATCGCCGCCACTGTGCGGCAGAGCGGAATAGTCCGACGGCGTGCCGATCATCTTCAGACCGCCGCCGGCTTCCTTGAGAAAGTGGATCAGGTCTTCCGGACCAACGGCGATTTCTGCTCCGGCCCGGAAAATCATCGTTCGCAGACGTTCGACGTAGGCCTCATGGCTGCCCAGATGGATGGGCAGAGGCAACGGTACCGGGATCAGCCCGGCATACTGGCAGGCGAAAAAAAAGACCGGAAACTCAGGAACGGTCTCAGCAACGATCGCGACTCGCGTACCGCGTTGAAGACCCAGCTTATCCAAGCGCAGCGCGAGAGTGATGGCGCGATCGCGCAGATCCTCATAGGTCAGAACTTCTTCGATCTCACCTCTGCCCGAGAAGAAGTTGTAACCCGTGTTCCCCTTGGCTGCGTAGTCTAATCCCTGAACCAGCGTGTCAAAATCTGCCACTACAAATGGCAAATCTTCATTGATAGACGCTGTAACATTCATCATCAAAAGACCCCTGAATCAAGCCTCTTCTGATTTCATTGCTTAGACTTGAGTTGATTATAAAGCTGCAAGTATTTCTGAAATCGACTCACCTTCTACAGAGATACTCGCATGCAGTTGTTGCGTTGGCTTGCACCGTAAAGGCGGCGCATGTTTGGAAGTGCGGAATGGGAAGGTCCGTGCGGCGAACCGATAGCAGGATGCTGTTTGGCGACGTCCACCGCCTTTGTCACGCGATGAGGCAAGGCTGCGGACGGAAAACCCCCACTCTGTAAACACAACCGCTCAGAAAAGTCCCCTTGTCTTATTGTTGAACGGATGCGCTGTCCTTCCGGCAGCTTGGTGCTTCCGCCTACTCGAAGATGTCAGGCCCAAAACCGTTAGATAAGGTAATCCTTTGTTACGTAAAGACGCAAGACGCCCAATGGATCGGTCGTCGCCGCAAGCGGCAACCGCTCGATTAGACGAATCAGCACCTTTGCCGCCGCCGACACCGCGCGAGATCTCTTTTCCAGATACTCCGACCATCCGGGAAGTTACATAAGTACTGGGGAGAGCGATTCCAAAAAAAAGCGACGTTCCCCGAAGGCAATGGATACCCCACAAAAATCTACTTAAAGTTGATAAGCATCGCCCTGAAACAGCAACCCGGATGTCCGGGTTTGGCCCTGCGCAGTCCGCGTTGACTCTTGGCTCACTTCGGGCTTTTCACCCCTCGGCGAGCCCGTCCCGGCAGGAACGCACGGAGCCTTGCTTTAGGTCAATGTGTCCCTCTCTCTGAAGCGCTTTAATCGCCAACAATCCAACAAGCCGTCCGTCATGCGGTCATCATCGCTGTGACGGAGTTGTGAGGGAGTAGTCAATGATTACCAGGGTACAGATCTCCGCACTCACGATCGGCGCACTCATGCTCCTTGGGACCACAGGCTGCGCAACCAACGAGCAGGTCGAAGCTTTGAGGGCTGAAATCGCCGCCGCCCAGGACATGGCAGCGAACGCGATGGCTCGCGCCGACGAGGCCCACGATCTCGCCAGCCAGGCCGACGCCAAAGCCGATGCCGCAAGTGCTGCGGCGGAGGCGGCGATGGCCGAGGCCCGCGCCGCGAGATCAGCCGCAGAGGCCGCCGACGCGAAAGCGGAGAGGATCTACACGGAGTCTCTGCGCAAGTAGGCAACCGGTATCCGCCTGCGTAGGCGAGATCGCCATAGGGCGGCGATCACCTCATCTTGAGATTCGGACTGCAGATTGGGAAAGGTACGCCGCTGCGCTCGGCAGCGGCGTACCCCCCCCCCCCGCGTCCAAGTCGATGACCAGACCTCGACTTTCGATGTTGCGCTCAACAACCGGGGGCAACGCGGCCAGGGGTTCGGGTTCGAATGTGCCGCCAGTCTCAATCTGATCGGCCTGCCGTCGGCTTGGACGGATCTCGAGATAGAGATCATCGCCGATCCAGCTGCGCGTCTGCCACGCGCAGCTCAACGAAGCCCAAGATGATCACGCCTTTGTCGACGGCTCCGCGAGCGATCGGTTCAACTGAAGAGTTGACGCCCCGCGATCTGTAAAGCGGAGAGAGCGTCCCGCAGGCTGCCGCTGACGAGGTAGTGCAGCCCGAAAGCCGCCCCCAGAAAGATACCCGCGAGGGCCAGGGGCGCACTCATCGACAGCGTGGCCATGCCGGAGATTCCCTGGCCGACAGTACAGCCCAGCGCCGTAACGCCGCCAAAACCCATAAGGAAGGCGCCGAGCAGATGGCGGCGCATCTCCCGCGCGTCGTCGAAGGCTTCCAACCGCAGCTCGCCTTTTGCCGCTGCGGTCAGAAAAGCACCGGCAACGGTTCCCACCACGAGCCCGACACTGAAAGTGACGGTGGCGCCGGAGAAGGTCAGCAGGTAGACGATCGCCTCTCCGGGTGGCAGCACATAGCTGAGCGACTGGACGCGCTGCGGATCGAAAGGATCCGCACCCAGGATACCTGTCGCGGCAAAGCTTGCAGCCACCGTAGCGCCAATCAGAACGCCGGCGGCAATGTCCCGATAGGCGCGGCGGAACTCTGCATGGCGGAAGCACCACCAGAAGATCATTCCCGGCAACAGGAGCCCGAGGACCAGGCTGGCGATGGCGCGTTCGATGCCCAATGCCGCCGCCAGGAGATGGGAAAGCCCCTGCCCCTCCAGACTCTCCAGGTTCCAGTTCAAGGGCTCAATGAAGCTCTCGCGAAAAGTACCGGTCAGTCCCCGCGCGGTCATGTAGGCCGTCAGACCCAAAACCAGAAAGACCACGAAGGACCGCAGGTCGCCGCCGCCGAGGCGAACAAGCGTCCCATAGCCGCAGGTTCCCACCATCGCCATGCCGAAGCCGAACAAGAGTCCGCCCAGAACGGCCCCCAGCCATCCGAAGTCGGCGGCGAGATAAAAGCTCTCGCCGATGCGCGCAAGACCGGCCGCATCGAGGAGTTGGACCGCGAGCATGGCAACCGCGATCGCCAGGCCCCAGCTGCGCAGCCGAAGGCTCTCCTCCGCCAGCACCCAGTCCTCGATCGCACCGAATGTGCAGAAGCGCGCGCCCCGGGCGACCGCGCCCACCACGCAGCCGGCAACCAGACCACAGCCGGCCAGCATCAGCGAGGTGGGGATATCGTCCATGGGTCAGCTTACCACAGGAACCGACTCACCATACATCGGCAGCCTTTCCTTCAGCCTCCCAGCGCGTGAGCTTGTCCTGAAGATAGCGCTGAAACGACTGAGATCGGTACTCGCCGCCGCGCACGTACTCGAACATGGTGGCAAAGGGGAACGGCTTGAAATAGCCGGGCATGCGGGCAACTTCGCCGGCCCGGCCCGCCTTGCCTTCCATGGCGGCAGTGTCCATGGGGAAAAACACGATCGTCGGTGTGAAGTTTATCTGCCACTTGCGCGCCAGGGCGCGTTCCTCCAGTTCCTCCCCGTCGAAATCGGTGACGCTGCGGCTGCCCCAAAGATCGAGCTGCAGGATGTCGAAATTCTCTTGCAGATAGGACACGATCTTCTGCCGGCTGAGGTTGGCGGCATGCAGTTCGCGGCAGTAGGGACAGCCGCGCTGTTCCCAGAGGACCGCAAAGTGCTTGCCGTTGGCAGCCGCGTCGCCGAGGTCTTCCTGTAGATCAAGAAAGGTCTCGACGAACCAGTCTTGCACGTGAAGGCCGTTGTCGCCCAACTCCGGTTCGGCGGCGCCGAGGCGCAATGGGGCGAGAAGGCAGGCAGCGGCGGTCGTCCCACCCACGAGCAGAGTCCTGCGGGTGCACTTCATGGCACATCTCCCAATCCGGACCTGCCGCCTCGACGTTGGCTCGATGGTCTATCTCGTGCAGCGGTTCTGAGCCGACAGTCCGGAACCCGGCTCAGAACCCTCACGGGAGAGGCAGCGGCGGTTCATTTCATTTTTATATTCAAATTTTTATATATATACTTTCGCGATGACAACCAAAAACCCGGGAAGCCTGCCGCAATCGGACAGCCCCGCTTCCCAGCAATCGGGAGGGCCCTCAATGAACACAAACCGCAATCTCGTCGTTGCCCGCAATCTCGTCGTTGCCCGCAATCTCGTCGTTGCCCGCAGTCTCGTCGTTGCCCGCAGTCTCGTCGTTGCCCGCAGTCTCGTCGTTGCCCGTAGTCTCTTCGCTGCAGCTGTTGCAGCCGCCGGCCTCGCCGCAACGCCGGTCCTGGCGCAGGATGCCATCGTGACCTTCAAGTCGCTTGCCCCCGATGTCGCCGTCGAAGCCGCCCAGGCGGCGCTGGAAAGCTGCCGGGCGGAGGGCTACCAGGTGGCCGTGTCGGTCGTGGATCGCGGCGGCAACCTTCAAACCACGATCCGCGACCGCTTTGCCGGTCCCCACACACCCGATACCGCCTACCGCAAGGCCTGGACCTCCGTCAGCTTCCGCACCGATACCTTGGAACTCTCGACCCTGACAGAAAAAGGCGAGGCCTGGGCGATCCGCAACGTCTCCATGGCGTTGCCGCTGGGCGGCGGAGTGCAGATTCTCGCCGGCGACGGCAGCATGTTGGGCGCCATCGGCGTCTCCGGCGCACCCAGCGGGTCCGCCGACGCGGACTGCGCAAGGGCTGGTCTCGCCGCCATCGACGAAAAGATCGCCTTCTAAGCCGGCCTTTCCGGTCCCTGCTTCGTCGAAAGGAATGGAGATGCGTCTGTATGTCTCGGTCCTGACCTTTCTGCTCGTAACGGCGCTGCCGGTCACGGCAGCGCCGGGTTTTGCCAGCGAGCAGATCCCAGACCAGTATCCCCAGTCGGTTCTCTATTCGAAGCCGGTGGAGGTGATTCCCCATGTCTGGTCGGCCATCGGCGCGACAGCGCCACCGACCTATGAGAACTCGGGCCACAACAACAACCTCTCCTTCATCGTCACCGGCGAAGGCGTCATCGTCGTGAACGGCGGCGCCAGCTACCTGCTCGCCAAGGCGCTGCACGATGAAATCCGGCAGATCACCGGAGAGCCGGTGACACTGGTGATAAACGAGAACGGCCAGGGCCATGCCATGCTCGGCAACGCCTATTGGGCCGAGCTGGGCGTGCCGATCCTGGCCCATGTGGATGCCGCCGTGGAGTTCGAGGACCGCGGCCCGCAGATTCTGGCCCGCATGGAAACCTACAACAGGGACAAGGCCGCGGGCACCGTACTGCAGGGCCCAAGCGAAACCTTCGAGGAGGAGCGGGTCGTCGAGATGGGCCGCTTCCGCATCGAGGCAAAGAACCTGGGGCCCGCCCACTCCCCCGGCGACATCGTGGTCTGGCTGCCGGAACAGAGCCTCGTCATCTCCGGCGACATGGCCTTCCATGAACGGCTGCTGCCGATCTTCGACGACACCGACACGGCGGGCTGGCTCGAAAGCTGGGAAGTCTTCGAGGCGTTGAAGGCAACCTATGTCATTCCCGGCCACGGCCACCCGACCAACATGGATCAGGTGCGCCGCTACACGAAGGACTATCTGGTCTACCTGCGCGGGCAGGTCGGCAAGCTGCTGGACGAAGGCGGCACACTGGAACAGGCCTACTACGTGGACCAGTCGCCTTTCGCCCACCTCGACACCTTCGAGCAGCTCGCCACCCGCAACGCCGGCCGCGTCTTCGAGCAGATGGAGTTTGAGTGAAGGTCACCAAGGCCCTGCATCGACAGGCTTCCCGATGCAGGGCCCCGACGGCAAATCACCCGAACATGTCGGCGGTTATGCCGGCATACCAGCCGACGGACTCCTCGTAGGTCCGCTTGCGGAGGTCTTCATCCTCGCCGGTCTGTGAGATGAAGCCGTCGACCTTGGCGATCTTTTCGTCGGTCGCCTGGTAAGTCGCGCCCACCTTTACGCCGTCGTCGGTTTCGATCAGCGACCAGCAGGTGTTCGAGAACTTGGCCGGGAAGACCTTCGTCCCTGTCAGGGCCCCGCGCACGGCCATGGCGCAGACCTTGGCCTGGCTGTTGGCGGCGAAGCCGGACTTGGGCATATCCCCCTGCTGGGCGGCATCGCCCAGGACATGGATGTTCTCGTCCATGCGGCTCTGCATGGTGGCCGGCACGACCGGGGCCCAGCCCGCCTCGTTGGTAACCCCGGCAAGCTCGGCGACATGCCCGGCCTTCATCGCGGGAATGACATTGCAGACGTCGACCTTCTCGACCGACCCGTCGATGATGACCTCCATGGCCTCCGGGCGTACCTCCACGATATCCCCGCCGAAGTCCGGCCCTATGCGATCCACCATGCCGCCATAGTGGTTCTGCCAGCCTTCTTCGAAAAGTGCCTGTTTGGAGAACTTCGGCTTGGGATCGACGATCAGGATCTTGGCGCTCGGATTCTGCGCCTTCAGCTTGTGCGCCACCATGGAGACCCGCTCGTAGGGCCCTGGCGGACAGCGGTAGGGGTTCGGCGGCGCAACCATGCAGAAGACACCGCCCTCCGGCATCGCCTCGATCTGCGCCTTCAGAAGCTCGGTCTGCGAGCCTGCCTTGTAGGCATGGGGCATGGCGTTCTGGGCCGCGAGGTCCCAGCCCGGAACCGAGCCTTCTTTGAAATCGATTCCCGGCGCCAGGATCAGCCGGTCGTAGCCCATCGACCCACCGCCCGCCAACGTGACGCTTCTGGCATCCCGGTCGACGCCGATCACGTAGTCGTGCACCACATTGACACCGAAGTCGCTGGCCAGCTTGCCGTAACCATGGCCGATGGACTCCATGTCGACGAAGTCGCCGATGTAGAGATTGGAGAAAAAGCAGGTGTAGTAGCGGCGCGTCGGCTCGATCAGCGTGACGTCGATAGCGCCTTTGCTGTCCTTCGCGATATAGCGCGCCGCGGTCGCGCCGCCGGCGCCACCCCCCACCACAACGACCCGGGGCCTCGCCTGCCCCAGCACAGCAGGCGCTGCGAGGGCGGCAGCCGATGCCGCAGTGGTACCGATAAAGGTTCGTCTGTTGATTCTCATTTGTTCCTCCCCTGAGCTGCCGTTTTATTCAAGGCTTGCAAAGTAAGCCGCCAGCGCCGCGATCTCCTCGTCCGACAGGCGGCTGGCCATCATCTGCATCACCGGATGCGGCCGCAGCCGCTGCTTGTAGGCATGCATGGCGACAACGAAGTTTTCCGGCGGCCAATTGGTGATGGAGGGAATGCCCTGGTTCGAGCCGTCCATCTGATGGCAGGTGGTGCACTCGCTTGAGAGATACTCCCCGTAGTCCGGATCGCCCTTCAGCGCCAAAACGGCCGGGTCGAGATCGGGCCCCGCCGCGCGCAGGGTCGGCGCGCTTTCCGGAATATCCCGCGGGTTGTCCGAGAACTGGCGCAGGTAGGCGAGAAGGTCGGCCCTTTCCTGCTCCTTTTTCAACCCCACAAAGCTCATACGCGTCGCCGAGACCATGGACTTGGGGTTCTCAAGAAAGGCGTCCAAGGTATCGTAGGTCCAGACCAGCCCGTCAGCGCTGGCGCGCTGCATGTGGTCGGAGTAGCGGAAGGCTTCGACGGCGCCCGCCTTGCGCCCGAAAACGCCGTTGAGATGCGGCCCGATGCGGTTCTTCGCACCCTCGCCCACCTGATGACAGGCGACGCATTTGCGGAAGACCTTGGCCCCACGCTCGACATCGCCGGCCAACTGAGCCCCAGCCGGAGTCGCCCCGACCAACACCAAAGCCACGAGGATTGGCCCGACCCGCATGGCTCACTCCGCTGTGCTCGTGAGATAGGCAATCACGGCATCGATCTCTTCCTGCTTCTTCAGGCCGGCAAAGACCATTCTGGTCTTCGGCATGTAGCCCTTGGGGTTGGCCAGAAAGGCCCCCAGGCTTTCGTGATCCCAGATCAATCCGCCCTCTCCGGCCTGAATCATCGGCTCGGAATAGCGGAAACCCTCAACACTGGCTGCCGGCTGGCCGACGATGCCGGTGAGAATCGGGCCGACGCGGTTCTTCGCCCCCTCGCCCACCTGATGGCAGGCCTTGCACTTGCGGAACACCTTCTCGCCGCTGGCGATCAGCATCGGCTCGGCCACTGCCGATGGCGCAGGAACCACGGCCCCGACGTCAGCAGCAGGCGCCGCAGCCTGTTCCGCGGCCGCGTCCTCCCCGCCGGACCCGGCCGCGGCCTCCTCTTCCTCCGGTGTCACGTCCAGGATACGGGCACGCATGGTGATCTCGACCATCTCCTTGCAATCGGACATGCAGAACTCGGACCTGGCGAAGACCGGGCTCTCTTCGCGATCGTCCATGAAGAAGCCGGCTTCATTGGGCAGCCGCATCTGCGCGAAATTCTCCTGCGAAAGCACGAAGTCTTCATCGTCGACGACGTCGTTCATGTAGAGCAGGTAAGCGGTGATCGCATAAACCTCATCGTCGTTCAGCGACTGCGCTTCGCCAAACGGCATGGCGCGGTGGACATAGTCCCAGACCGTCGAGAGGTAGGGCCAATAGGAGCCGATGGTCTTCACCGGATCTTCGCTGTCCAGCGTATCCTGCCCCCCGGCCAGGACTGGCCAGCGGCCCACGCCCTCGCCGAAATCGCCGTGGCAGACGGCACACTTCTCGACGAAAACCTCTTCCCCTTCGACGACGGAGCCGGCGCCGGCGGGAAGGCCGAGACCGTCGGGCCTGATGTCGATATCCCAGGCCGCGACCTCCTCCGGTGTCGCCTCGCGACCCAGTTCATAAGGCTCAGCGAAAGCACCCTGGCCGATGACGAGAACCAGAGCCGTCGCAAAAAGGAGCCTAGGAAACCTCAACATTTTCGGCTGCCCCTTTCTCGTTCACGTACCAGGTCTGGATACCATTGTTGTGGTAGATCGAGTTCTCGCCGCGCACCTGCCGCAGTTCGTCCTTGGTCGGCTGGACATAGCCGGTCGAATCGTGCGCCCGGCTCTGCAGCAACAGCGGCCGGCCGTCCCAATCGAACTCGAAGTAAAAGCGGTGCAGCGACATCGGCAGGCTCGGCCCGTCCATACGCGCCTGGCGCCAGTTTTTCCCGCCGTCCAGCGTGACATCGACCCGCGGGATGGTGCCGCGTCCGGACCAGGCGAGCCCCGTGATCACCGTGTGGCCGCGGCCGTGGGTGATCGGCGCCTGCGGGCTGGGGTTGGTGATCACGGACTTGGCGTCCATGACCCAGGTAAAGCGCCGGGCCCGGCCGTCGGCGAGCAGGTCGGTGTACTTGGATGTCTCCTCGCGGTGATGCCAGGGCTCGTCGCCCACCTCGATGCGGCGCAGCCACTTGACCCACATGTTGCCCTCCCAACCGGGGACAACGAGGCGCACGGGATAACCTTGTTCCGGACGCAGCGCCTCGCCGTTCATCTTGAAGGCGACAAGACAGTCGTCGAGGGCCTTCTCCATGGGAATGGAGCGGGTCATGGCCGAGGCGTCGGCGCCCTCGGCAAGGACCCACTTGCCGTTGGTCCTGACACCGGCCCGTTCCAGCAGATGACGCAGCCGCACGCCGGTGTACATGACGTTGTGGACCATACCATGGGTGAACTGGCAGCCGTTCAGCTGGGCGCCCCGCCACTCCATGCCCGAGTTGGCGGCGCACTCGAGGAAGTAGATGTGGTTCTCCCGCGGGAAGCGCTTCAGGTCCTCCAGAGTGAAGACGATCGGTTTCTCCACAAGCCCGTTGATCATCAGCCGGTACTGCGCGGGTTCAACCTCTGCAATTCCCGCGTGGTGGCGCTCGAAACAGAGTCCGTTGGGCGTGATGATGCCGTCCAGCTCATGCAGCGGCGTGAAGTTGACCGAGCTGATGGGGTCCGCGGTCAACCAGGGGACGTTGCGCCGCACGACATGGCTCTCGAACTGCGAGGGCGTGCCGTAGGGGCGGGCGTCGACACCCTCGCCAAGGACCTGCGCCCAGGGCTGGACTTCGAGAATGGCCGGATCACCTGCCGCCTGTGCCCTGCCCCCTGCCGCCATTGCGCCCCCCGCCAACAGCGAAGCTGTCAGGAAACGGCGCCGGGTCGTTGGCGGCGGTCCGTTGGACTCGGTCATCTCGGTTACCCTCCTGCGGGATACTGGCTTCGTTGCGCTTTCGTCCATGTCTCCGGAACCTGCCTTCCTCACAAGCCGGCCACCTTGACCGAAGCGTTCGGAGCCAGGTTCACCGTGCCTTGGCGCTGTAGATAGGCTGCGACGACATCCCATATCGGCGGCCCTTCGGTTCCCTCGTTCACGCTGGCCCAGCCGGCCACCCAGTAACTCCGGCCTGCCTCGATGGGCTCACCGGTCGCCAGGAACGTCATGTCGGAGATCCTCTCGCCAGCCGCCGCAGCGGGATCGATTGTGTAGCCAAGTCCACCCACGCGCACCATGTCGCCGCCCTGCTGATAGTAGGGGTCCGGGTTGAAGAGGTTGTCGGCCACATCCTCCAGCACCGTCTTCAGGAAGGCGCCGGTCATCTCCGTGCGATAAGCAGCCGGGTAGGTGATCGAGGTGACGTTGTGAACGTCCTCCACCGTGATGTCCTGCCCCGGGAGCAGGGTCGCGCCCCAGCGGAACCCGGGTGAGAGCGCGATCTCCGCCTCCCGCTCCTGCAGCAGGGCCTGGCAGATCAGATCGTCGAAGGTGCCGTTGAAGTTGCCGCGCCGGTAGAGCAGCGAGTCCGTCTTGCCCAGCACGCGCTCCAGCTCCGCAGCGTGGGGCGCGCGGATCTCGCCCACGAGAGCTGCCATCTCGGCATCAGGCGTCACAACGTCCGAAAACACCGGCATCAGCTTGTAGCGATAACCCCTGACTGCACCGTCGCGGACATCGAGGTCCAGGCGCGAGAGGAACTTGCCGTGCGAGCCGCTGGCAACCAGCAGCGTCTTGCCGACCGTTACCACCTCCGGCAGGGCATCGTGGGTGTGTCCGGTGAGGATGACGTCGATGCCCTGCACGCGGCTGGCCAGCTTGCGGTCGACATCGAAGCCGTTGTGGGACAGCAGGACCACCAGTTCCGCCCCTTCCTCCCTGGCTGTCTCGACCTGCATCTGCACGGCCTCTTCACGAATGCCGAACGACCAGCTCGGGATCTTGTAGCGGGGATTGGCGACGGGCGTGTAGGGGAACGCCTGGCCGATGACGCCGACCTTCACGCCACCGCGTTCGAAATAGGCGATGCCGTCGAAGACAGGCTCCTCCCAATCGGTGTCGCGCACGTTGTTGGCGAGGAAGGGGAACGCCAGTTCCTCCAGCAACTCTGTCACGCGGTCCGCGCCGTAGGTGAACTCCCAGTGCGCGGTCATGGCATCGGTGCCCAGCGCGTTCATGACCCGCACCATGTCGGCACCCTGGCTCTGGAAGGAGGTGTAGGAGCCCTGCCAGGTGTCGCCGCCGTCCAGGAAAAGCGTGTTGTCGGGCCGCTCAGCGCGGACGGACTTGATCATCGTCGCCAAGCGGTCGACGCCGCCGACACGACCGTAGTCCCGCGCCAGGCTCTCGAAACCCACATCGCTTAAGGCATAGGCATCGGCGCTGCCGGCTTCGAGCCCATAGCGCTCAAGAAAGGCCTTGCCGGTCACGTGGGGCGGCAGCCCGCTGACTTCTCCCACGCCGATGTTGATCGACGGTTCGCGGAAATAGAGTGGCATCAACTGGGCATGGATATCGGTGATGTGCAGCAGCGTCACGTTGCCCAGAGGCTGGAAGGCGAGGAGATCCGATTGGGTAAGCGCCGTTCCCGCAGCCCATCCGGCCCGGGTCCCGCCCGCTGCGGAAAGGGCGCTGGTGGCAAGCGCAATCTGCAAAAAATCCCTTCGGGAAAGCACGTCTAGTCTCCTGCCAAGTCAAGCCTAAGCATTCTGGCGGCGGGCATCTCCCGCGCGCCCAGTCAAATCCGCACTCCTTCAGGATGGCCGCCGCGACAATGCCGCGGCTTGCCCAGGGCCTTTGTTATTGCCGGACGGCCGGCGTCTCTACGGGCAGCCCCTGCCCGCGCCAGTTGACGTAAAGCTCAAGCGCCACGAACTCGTCGGACCCGTACTTGTAGGGCTCGGCGCGAACCTGGCTCATGCAGCCCCGGAAACGCCGGTGCAACGAGCCGATCTTCTGCCACTTCAGACGGTAGGTCGGGAATCCGTTGGACTGCCCCTGGCTCAAGCGGTCGGCGCGAATGCTCAGTCCGTAGTAATTCTGGTGGCAGTTCACGCAGGCAAGGTCCAACTGGCCGACCCGAGTGTGATAGAGCTCCTGCCCCCTCTCGAACCAGGGCTTCATGGGCCCGTCGACCTGGACCTCCACCGGCATGCCGCGCGACTGATTGCGGACAAAGGTGCTCATCGACAAGAGCTCGGCGGACTCCCACTTCCAGGACTCCGCACCCATCCGCTCGCTGCGACACTGATTGATCTGCTGTTCCAGGTTGACCGGCTTGGCCAGGTCTTCGTTCCACTTCGGCATGGAGGCCCCAACGCCCGCCATGGACTCAGCGGCGTCCCCGTGACAGGACGCGCAGGACTTCTCTGCGCTCCCGTCGACGGTCTCCCAGAGCTCCTCGCCCTGCTCGACCCAGAGGAAGCCCGGATTTTCGAAGTCGTCCGCCTGCAGGGCCTGGGTTTCCGGCGTTCGGAAATGCCAGCCCGAATAGATCTCATCGAGTGGATGATCCTTGGCGACGGCGGTCACCTTCACCTTGTCGACACCCTCCGGCAGGGCGAGGGCATATCCGCTCAGCGTCAGGCAGGCCGCCGCGGCGCTGATCAGCGCAACCTTCATTTTCGTCGTTGTCATCGGTTTCCCTCCCAGACACCGCGCCGGGTTTTCTCGACAGGACAGGACATCGCCGTGTCCCGCCCAGCCGCCGGACTTATTGATTAAGAAACGTCGAGCTTGTGCGTCTTCGTGTAGACCGAGCCGTCGTCATCTTCCCAGATGAATTCGAACTCGCCGGGCTCATCCGCCCGCATATTGAACTGAAGATAAGGGTTGGCCGAGATTGCCGGCTCGATCTCCACTTCGAAGACCGACTCACCGTTGAACTTGGCCGTGAAGTGATTGATGATCTGGCGCGGAATCAGATTGCCTTGCTTGTCCTTGCGCTGACCGGATTCCATCTTGTGAGAAATAAGGGTCTTGATCGTGATGATCTCGCCCTTGCCGGCCTTCTTCGGCGCCTTCACGCGTGGCTTCGACTTTGCCATCGACGGATTCTCCTATCTTGCTGATCAGCCGCCGCAGCCGCCGATCGTCACTTTGACGATAGCCTTTGCCATGTGGAACGAACCGTCCGACATCTCCGCGACGGCGATCACGTTCTGCGTCCTGGCAAGGCGCATGCGGGTCGAGGCCTCGGCAACGCCGCTCTTCGGCGAGAAATGAAAGGTCGCCACACCGGGGCGAGGGTTGGCATCGGCGACGATCAGGACCCGCTTGACGTAATCGTCGTCGGTCATCGGGCTGTCGATGGCAACCGACAGCGGAACGGTGTTGCCGTTCTCCGCGATTTCCGGCATCGACAGGCTGATGCGGCCGCTCTCGGCAACTTCTTTCCCGCCGGTGAAGCTCTTCACATCGTCCATCGCCAAATCGGCCGCCAGCACCGGCAGGGGCGCGATCGCGATGGCCGCCAGTCCGGCTCCGAACGCCAGGGCGTTACGGCGCGTCATCTCCATTGTGGTCTCTCCTTTCAGTCTCGGGGCACCCACGGGCCTTCGGCCACGGCCGGAGCGCACTACTCCTTCAGCGTCTTCAGGTAGGCGATCACGTCTTCGACCTGCTGGGCCGAGAGCACCGGCTTGCCCTGGAAGTCCTTGTGGACTCGCTGTCCCTCTATCAGCCGGTAGAACCCGGGCATGATGGTCTCAGGCCCGAACACCTGCTTGGCATTGACGATAATGGCCCGCAGTTCCCCTTCGGAGTAGCGGTCAGCAACACCGTCAAGGGGTGGTCCGATGTCACCGTGGAAAGGTTCGCTGGCGAGGTCCCTGTTGCCGTGACAGGCCAGGCAGTTCCCCAGCTTGCGGTTCTTGAACCACTTCGCGCCTTCCGCCGGGTTACCGGGCGAACCGCTGAGCGAGGCCTCTACGGCGGCTTCGACGAAGACCACGTCCTGTGGCTCGACGGTCGCAGCGACCGCTCCCGCGGTCAGACAGCCGAGTGAAAACGCCAGACAGACTCCGGCTGCAGATTTACGGACCACCATTTCCTCCCGCTTTCGCGTGGCTTGATCGGCGCCTTTGCTTTGGTTGCTTTCTTGGCGGCGCCGTGTCCCTTCCATCGATAATGGAGAGTCGCCGCAATCAAATCAAGACATATTGCAATATGTGAATACGAATTCTCTAACCCTCTGTTATCCAATGGTTCCAAGGCCTGGAAAGGCTTCAAGAAGCCAATAGGAGAGTGTGCTCATCGATCCGGTGATGAACAGCAGCCCCGTCGCCACCAGCAACCCGCCCATGGCCTTCTCGATCTTGCCGAGGTGGCGCCGGAAGCGGGCCGCAAAGCGCATGAAAGGCCCGGCGAAAAGCGCGGCGAGCAAGAAGGGAACCCCAATGCCAAGACCATAGGCCGTCAACAGCCCAGCCCCGCGTGCTGCCGTGTCTTCGCTGCCGGCAATGAACAGTATGGTCGCCAGCACCGGCCCCACGCAGGGCGTCCAACCGAAGGCAAAGGCAAGTCCGACGACATAGGCGCCCAGCAGCCCTGCCGGGCGGGCGGCCGGATGAAACCTGGCTTCGCGGTAGAGAAAGGGAATGCGGATCACGCCCAGAAAATGCAGCCCCATGACGATGATCAGGGCGCCGGCCAGGTAGCTGAGCAGCGTGAGGTGACCGGCAACCACCTGGCCAAGCGTACTGGCGCTGGCCCCGAGCGCGACAAAGACGGTCATGAAACCCAGAACGAAGGCCAGCGCCGCCGTGAAGACGCGCCCTCCCGCCGCAGCCTGCCCACGCCCGGCCATCTCCTCCATGGTCATGCCGCCGACGAAGCAAAGATAGGGCGGCACAAGCGGCAGTACACAGGGCGACAAAAAGGACAGCAGCCCTGCGATGAATGCACCGCCCAGGCTGACATCAAACCCCATCTAGCCCTCTCTCCTGGCATTCATATTCGATTTATGATATATGTAAAACCATGGGCAGGGCTAGAAAATGATGCGCGGCATCTTCTTCGGCGTGGCGATCTGGTTGGCGGCGCTGGCTCTGCCGGCTTCAGGCGCGGCAGCCGAGTTGATCATGTTCGAAGAAGCGGGGTGTCCCTGGTGCGCGGCCTGGAACCGGGACATTGCCGCCATCTACCCAAAGACGACGGAGGGCAAACGGGCGCCGCTGCGGCGTGTCGACCTGCACGCGCCCTGGCCTGCCGACCTCCCGGAACTCGAGCCGGTTCACTACACGCCGACCTTCGTGCTGATCGACAACGGCCGGGAGATCGGCCGCATTCTGGGGTATCCGGGCGAGGACTTCTTCTGGGGCCTTCTGGGCGAACTGATCGGGAGACTGGAACCAATTGCCGCACCGCAGGCGGCAGGCGGGAGTGGACAGTAAAGGTCGGCAGCGCTATTTCAGAGGCAGATTGTCGTGATTCCACAGACAAGAGTGCAGCGATGGCGGTTGCCAAGAATCTCCCAGATGCCGGGCCCATGGAGGACATGATGGCCAACGCCCGCTATGCGAGCGACTTTCTGAAGGCCATCGCCCACGAAAACCGCCTCTTGATCCTCTGCATGCTGGTGGACGGCGAGAAATCGGTCCGCGACCTGGAGATCCTGCTCGAACTGCGGCAACCCAGTGTTTCCCAGCAGCTGGCGCGCCTGAGAGCCGATAGGCTGGTTTCCACCCGCCGCGACGGCAAGACGATCTACTACTCGCTGGCCAGCGAAGAAGCGCGCGAGCTTGTAACGCTGCTCTACAACATGTTCTGCAAGCCGCGGAGCGACTAGGGCCGGCGATCGGCCGAGGCTTGCCGACCTTGGACATAGCCGGCCAGCCTTCAGCGGGTCGGCTGCTGGTCTTCGGGCCCTTCCCCGGCCAAGTCCGGCCAAACCCCGGCAGCCAGGGGTTCGAGGCTGCCGCAAGGGCACAGCGTCAGGCCGCTCTTCAGCCGAGCCTGGATGAAAACTCTGCGGCGACCTGCCGCAGTGCGTTCTTCAAATGAACTCGAAATCGGAACCGCGGAGATCGGAAAGGCTCAAATCCGGCCCCAAGAGAGAAAGGCTGGCCCCCTCCTCAAACAAGAAGCGGACTCCGTCGGCGGTATCGAAGGCATCGCCGGATGCGGTCATTCCTGAAAGCCAGTCCTCCTCGTCGTGGAGACCCCAGCCCTCAAACACGATCACATCCCTGCCTGGGGTAAAGTCGCTTATGACGTCTGCCTCCGAAAGAACGAGACTCTCACCCTTGACGAACACGAACTCGTCGGCCCCCCAGCTGCCGCGCATCTCGTCGTCGCCGAGACCGCCAATGATCGTGTCGCCGCCAAAGCCCCCTTGCAGAGTGTCATTGCCTTCGCCGCCGACAAGCAGATCGCCGGGATTGCGGCCCAGAAGATCAAAGAAGTTCAGCCACTTGAAGCTATGGCCGGCAATGAGCAGGTCGTCGCCGCCGCCGCCCTGAAGCGTATCGTTGCCGCTTCCGCCGGTCAGGGTGTCCGCACCGCCGCCGCCGTCGAGATGATCGCGGCCACGGCCGCCATCAAGTTCGTCATCGCCCTCCCCTCCCTTCAGCGAATCGTTGCCGGAACGTCCGCTAAGCCTGTCATTGCCATCACCGCCATCCAGTGTGTCCCTGCCACTGCCACCCGATAGCGTGTCCTCCCCGTCGCCGCCTTCGAGTCTGTCGTGCCCCCGATGCCCCAGCAGACGGTCGTCATCGGCGCCACCGATCAAAACGTCGTCACCGCGCCCGCCGATGACCAAATCCTCACCCATTCCGCCATGAATGCTGTCGTCGCCGCCAAACCCCTTGAGCGTGTCGTTGCCATGGCCGCCTTCGAGGATGTCATCACTGCGCCTGCCGTAGACCTTGTCGTTTCCCAAACTGGCGTAGACCTTGCCGCCTCCGCTCAGCGTGTCATCCCAAATCGTTCCATAGGTGACGTCGCGCCCCAGCCGATCAATCAGCACATCCGCCTTGATCTCAACGAGATTGCTGTTGAACTGAATAATGGTGATCTGGCTGTCCGCCTCGAAAGACTGCTCATAGAATCCTGCGGAAGCGCCGGAGACGTAATCGATCTGGTTGTCCTGATCGATATCGATGTCGGTATCCTGGATGAACTCAATGTGGCCCTGGTCTCCAGCTACATGATGGTCTACTTCGAGGTCACCGATCATCTCAGAGGACACCAGTGTTCCAAGGCTTCCGAAATAGCCCAGGAGCTCAGGTTGGGACGGATCCGACGTTTCGAGAACGATAAAGCCGGTGGCGATAACCGCTTCGCTGTACTCGCGGTCGGGGTTCTCGATTTCCTTCGACGCCATGTCAGAGAAGACATCGAAGTCGAAGGTGAAGGTTTCGCCCTCCGCGACGGTGAAGGAAGCAACGACCTCGGCATAGCCTTCGGCTTTCACCTCGCTTGCGCCGTCGATGATTATTCCTGAAGTATCGGTTGTGGTCAGAAGATCCGCGAAGAGGCCGCCATCGCTGAACCCAGAGGCCGTCGCCTCCGCGGTCACGAGAGCCACGCCCTGATTAGCGAGGGTCACAGCATCGGTCGCGACCAAAAGGTCCGATGGCGTGTGACTGAAGCTAAAGAGATCGCTAAAGCCAAAGGCATTCGCGAAGGTAGGACTGTGGGGATCGCTGGAAACCGGCGGCAAGAAGTATGTAGCGGAAGACATGTCATTCCCCCTGTGGGAAAGCTACCTGCCTTCAAGGCCTCGGCCCGCAGTGACGCCGCCGGCGGAAGGCGCGGGAAGCCGGCCCTCCGGCTCAAAGCTGCATCGTCCCGGCCGCAGCGGGGTCGAGCAGGTGATCAACCTTTCATGCGACCTTTCATGCGACCCTCCCGGAGGAGGCCGCAACACGCCGGTCTCCGACCAAGCCCCGGACGCAGCGCAGGCACCGCCCTGCAGATGAACGGCGCGGCCCGGACGCCCTGCGGGCCGGTGTCCGTTGGAAACCTTCCCGCAAAGGACCGGGCGAAGTCGCTAGGCGAGCAGAGACTCGTCGAAGTCGAGATCGGAGACCATCACCAGAGTGTCGACGCCTCCGGTGTTGTCGATGTCCTGGAACTCGTCGTTCGTGACATCGCTGAACTCATTCTCCACCAGCCAGACATGCCGATCGACGTCGTCGTGCAGGGCCATCAGCGCATCCGCCACCGGTGGATCATTGACGAGTAACGTGCTGTCGTTGTCACCAAGGAAGTAAAGCTGATTGATGCTTCCCGGCGCCGGCGTCCCGAAGAAATTCCCCGCTTCCTCAAGAGCAGGACCGTAGTTGGTCGTGCCGCTGGACCCGGTATCCTCCAAGGCGTCAAACAGTGCCGTGGTCCCGTTGGTGAGCGGGTCAAAGCTCTGCGATGAAACACCGCCGTCGTCGTGGAACTTGATCAGCTGGATGGTCAGGTTCACGTCTTTTCCTGAAGCCGCAATGTCGTCCAGAATCTCCTGGGTCAAGCTCTTGTAGGCCGCGATCTCCGCGTCGATCACGTCTCCCTCGTCCGGCGGGCTGCTGCCCATCGGCGGCGTCGGGTCGTTCGGCGGATCGTTCGGGTCCGGGTTCTGCTCGCTGTCAAAGCCCTCGAACCCGGTGGCGCTGTTCAGCCACTCCTCGTCCGTGCTTCCGGTCGCGTCGATGACGAAGGCTATGTTCAGGTCGATCGGGTCCGGATCGCCGCTCACCGCCGCCAAGGACTCGGAGAAGGCGAAAGCCCCTGAGTCATCCACCTGGGCGAAGGTGTCGGTCTCGGCGAGGGCGTCGTCGCCCAGGGCGTCCGCAGAAGCTTCAGCGGTTGCCAAGCGGCCGTCGATATCGACATCGGCATCGACGTCCTTGAAGACGTCAAGGAAGACGCTCTTCGTAATCTCGACATTCTTGTCAATGTCTGTGTTGAAGTTTACCTGTCCCATGTCTGTCTCCCCACGGAAGGGCGGGCGCGATCAGTATCGACGCCATCGCTGTGCGACAAGGGCTGTTAGCCTGTTGTCATTGAAAACCTTCCGTGATCGTGACATGGCATTAGCAAATGCTTCAATTCGCACGATAGGCGTATCTCCCTTTGATTGGCTGAGGATTGGCCACCGGGGCTAAGGCACGGGCGAAGGCACGGCTTTGCTTCGCTTGCAACAAGCGCCGGTCGCCCGAGAGCACAGCAGAGAAGAGCCCCCTGTGAGCGGATGAACAGGCGCTCTTTGCCGACCCGGGCATACATCTCTCTTAGCCTGCTGTGGCAGGCTAACGACATCGAGGTGGGAGCTGTCTCAACGGATCCCTGGTCATCCCGGTGTCGCATCCTGGAAGATGCACAGGCCTCAGAACCGGCTGCGGCCTTCTTCCGGGCTTCCGGGAGCCTTGGTTCAGGGCTCAGGTTCCTCGAAGGTGGAGCCGGTAAGGCTCCTTTTCAGGATACGGTTCTTCAGCATCAGTTCTGCAGCCAGTTGCTTCAACTGCTCGTTCTCACGACGCAGCTCTGCGACTTCCCGCGCGGCTGCTTCACGGGGCGGACTGCCTCTGAGGCGCAGCTTGCCCGCTTCCAGAAACTCCTTGCTCCAGCGGTAGTAAAGATTGGTGGGAATGCCTTCCCTTTGGCACAGCTTCGAGATGCTGACCTCGCGCCGCAAGCCCTCCAACACGACACGAACCTTCTCCTCTGCCGCGTACTTCTTCCGGGTCCGGCGGCTGACCTCCCCGGCGGCGCCTCCCCCTGACACGTCCTTGCCCATATCAAGCTCCTTGTCCGGTGAGAATACCGGAAGGCGCGCGCTGGCCGATCAACCTCTTTGGTTCACCTCGCTCCTTACCACTTCAGCGACCTGCTGAAGTTACGCCTTTTGGCGGAAGGCCGCTTCCTACGCTCTTTGGTGAGCTATGCGCGTACTGCTTGCATCCATTAGCATCACTTCATACACGTTCCGCGATTACTGCCGGACTACGCACAGGGATAAGGGCCAAGAACATGGTGCTGACCTTCCTCCTATCGTCCAAAAGCGCGGTGCTTGGCTTGGTGCTTTCCGTGGCGACGCTCCACTTCCTCACCTCCTACGTCGACGCGGCTGAGCGCGGCTTTGTCAGGTCGTTGCTGGAGACACGTCAGAAAGCTGTGGTGGTCCAAAGCTGGGATCTTAGTTGTGGAGCCGCAGCGTTGACGACGCTGCTTAACTATCAACACAGAGACATGGTTGGGGAGAAAGAGGTCGCACTCGGCCTGATTGCGCAGAAGCGCTACGTCGAGAACCCAAGCCTGCTGCGTTTGCGACACGGGTTCTCGCTGTTCGACCTGAAGCGCTACGTCGATGCCCGTGGGTATCGGGGAATTGGCTTCGGCCAGATGGAACTGGAGGATCTTGTCGAAAGGGCCCCAATCATGGTTCCGATCACGAGCAACGGATACAAGCACTTCGTCGTTTTTCGCGGGCGGATGGGAAACCGGGTGCTGCTCGCCGATCCTGCATACGGCAACCGCACGATGCTTGCCGGGAAGTTCGAGCGCTCATGGATCGACTACGGCGGATCGATCGGCAAGGTGGGCTTTGTCGTTGCCCGCAAGGATGGGCCTGCGGAGCCGAATGATCTTGCACCAAGACCTGAAGAATTCCTGACGCTTCGGTAACGGCCGCTGCGCCGGCCTTTATGGGTCACGCGCCGTGGAGAGGGGAGAAGGCCGATGGCAAGCACGCAAGAAAACGCAAGCCTTGTGTCCAAACCCGCTGGTTCGGGTACATTGCTCCGTTTGTGCCAGGGCCCTGTTTCAAGCGGTCTGCTTTCCGCTGTCGCACTCTCCTTCGCACCGACGGGCTGCGTTTCGGCGGACCCGACTTTACGGACAGCGACCGTGGCAACCCTTGCGGTGCCGGAGACCCTGCCGGAAGACCCTGGTTTTCGGCTTCCTCTGCCGGAACGGTTTGCAGCCGTGAAGCTGGCTGCACTCGAGCCGAAGGATGAGACCCCTTCACGGCCGGACTGGATGGTTGAGGAGCTGCACCGGCGCCTGGAGGAACGGCACGCACTGGTGTATGACCTTGAACAGCGGCTGAACGAGAAGGATGCTGCCGTGCGTGCGCTGGAAAGCCGCGTTGAGCAGCTTGAGAGGCTGGTCAGATCGCTGCCCCGTTTGGCCGCAGATGGCCCCCCGGGGATCGAACCCGGCGCCACGACGCGAGCCAGGTCGACCGACGTGGCGGCCTCGCAAGAAGCGGCCACGGAGTTGCCGGGCAGCGGGCCGGAAACAGCGCCGACGGGGAGAGAAGCTTCGCCGCCAGCCCCCGGCGAGGTCGCCGTCGATCCCGAGGCGGCCGAGCGTGCGCTTGAGCGCACATTGGTTCTGACCGGCGACTTGCTGTTGCCGGTTGGCAAGGCCGACATCGAACCCTTCGTCAGCTATGAATTCGACGACACCAGCGACCTGCCGGCGAATGTGCTGATCGACTCAGGCGGCAGCTTGATTGCCACCAACCGCCGCGTCGAACGCGACGTGATATCGACCGGCCTCAATCTGCGCGCCGGGCTGCCGTACGACTCGCAAGTCGAGATCAGCCTGCCATACAAGTTTGTCCGCAGGCAGGAAAACCAGGATCTCTCGTCGCAAACAAGCTCGGACAACAGCGGCAACGGTATCGGCGATCTTCGCTTAGGCGTGGCGACCACCCTTTTGCGGGAGAACGGCTGGTTTCCGGATGTCGTAGGCCGCGTAACCTGGGACAGCGATACAGGAAAGGACTCCGACAACGGGGTTTCACTGAACTCCGGCTTCCACGAAATCATCGGGTCCCTCAGCGCGATCAAGCGCCAAGATCCCTTCGCCTTCGTCGCGCGGCTCAGCTACGAGCACGCTTTCGAAAACGATGATGTTCAGCCGGGTGATCGTTTCGGAGTAGGTGCAGCCGCGATCCTCGCCGCAAGCCCGGAAACATCGCTTCGCGTCAGCTTCAGTGCCTCTTACCGGGACGATCTCGAGTTCAACGGCAACACGATCGATGGAACCGATGAAAATCAGGCGATCCTCAGTTTGGGGATCTCAAGTATCCTGGCACGGGGAACACTGCTGAATTTCTCGGCCGGGGCAGGACTTACGGACGACTCGCCCGATTATACGGTCTTTCTATCTCTGCCGGTGCGGCTCACTCTCTGGTAATCCGCTGATCCGGGCGCTGCCGTATCCGCCCGGGAAGGCCGATCGCGGGATCGTATAGCCCCCGTCCCTGGTGCTGCCACAGAAGAGAGAGCCGTCTTGGACCGCTACCCGGAACTGCACTGCAGGAAAAGGCATCAGCCAAGGCCTTCGCAGCTGCGACACAAACCGAGGATTGAGAAAGAGTTCGCTGTGATCTTCCTGTGGCAATCCTTTGGGCGGCCATCCGACTGTCACAAAAATGCAATCGCAGTGATAATGTCATAACTTTAGAGAGTACTGTTCCTCGCAATAGCTAAACTGCACGGCATCTGCTTGTCGGGATCCGAGTAAGAGGCCAGACCTCAGGGGGGCAACCATGATGATCTCCAGAGCGATGGGTGAAGAGCGGTCCGGCGACGGGAAGGTCGCGGCAATTCCGACAATCGCGGAGGTTCACAAACCCGAACCGAACCATCGGCCGGTCCTGGCACTCCTGGATCCGCGCCCCCTCACACGAGAATCGTTCTCACAGCTCTTTCGTGCGGCAACGAGGGACTACGTCGTCCTGCCTCTATCGGGGCCTGAGGACCTGCTCGACCTCCGCAGCGATATGGCCGAAGACGTCAAACTGGTCGTTCTGAACATCGCTTCGCGGTCGATCAGCGACAAACCGGTGCGTGACGACATACGCGTCCTGAGGCACAACTTTCGCGACTGCCCAATCATCATTCTGGGCGACCGAACCAACGGAAGCCAGGTCACCCAGGCCGCACGGCAAGGGATCAACGGCTATATTCCTACAACGCTTACAGCGACCGTCGTCAAGGAAGCCCTGCGCCTCGTGCGCGCCGGCGGCATCTTCCTGCCTGCCGGAGCGCTCGTCGATGCCCTCACCCAGCTCTCCACGGCTCCGGGCGAGCTTCATGCCAACGAGGACCAGGGCGATCATGACAATCCGGCAGAGGGCAACGCGCCCAGTTTCACGCCCCGCCAGCAGCAGGTCTTGGCGCACCTTTGCCGAGGCGATCCGAATAAAGTCATAGCCTATGAGCTGAACATGCAGGAAAGCACCGTAAAGGTGCACATCCGACAGATTATGAAGAAGCTCAAGGCGACAAACCGGACGCAGGCCGCTCTCTATGCGATGAAGCTTGTTGGATCCTCCAAGGCCTAGAGAGCGGCTCGCCGGCGCTCACTCCCTTGCCGTGAGCGGCTCTGCGATGAGACACGACGGATACCCTCCCAAAGGAGGGGTTCGTACGGTGACCGGGATCCGCCATGCTTGAGTCGGGTAGAACGAGGGCTTTCCCTTCACCGATGCGCATCGCCCGCAGGCGCGAGGAGAGCCTTCTCAGCAGGCGAGAACGAGAACCGTGTTTGTATCCAAGAACCTGATCAAAGCCTGCGCGGCGATGAGCGCAATCACCGTTGTCGCGCTCATGGCTGCGTCGCCAAGCTCAGCCGAAGCAGCGCGGGACTGCTCCAGTGCCCTTCACGGCCCGTCTTCAAAGCCGAGCTCCCCGGTGGTCACCGGGACCTCCGCGCAAAGACACCGGGCCAACGGTGATGTCGAAGAGCAGGTCATAGTCTGTCGCCAGGGGCGGACCTCTTCCGCAATGGCCCGGGCAAAGGGCGGCAAAGCTTCAGTTGATGTGACGGTCTCGACCGGAAACGGATCCCGCACAGGCGCCTCTTCACAGGCCACAAGCCACGCGACAAGCCGCTGACGCACGCAGGCCCTCTGCTCCCTGCAGCGCTCGGGTCCGGTCAGCGCTCGGGTCCGGTTCTCGCAATACCGGAAGCGTCTAAGCCAGACATGCAGGCCCAGCCATCGAGGCATGGCGACCGAAGGCTATGCCGCCTATGGGCGTACACCCATCGAACAGCTTCTCGGTCTCCTGCATTACGTGTCATGCATAGACCTGCCTAAGAGACACACCAAGAGACAGCCTAAACCAGATCCAGCGAACCATGGTTCGCATGTAGCGGCAAACGGATCGCGGCCTCTGCAGACGGGAAGGCGGAATGGCGATGCGGGGCAAAGCGGTAAGCAGCTGCCTGTCGGGGCGCAATCCCGTCTTTGACTTCGCGGATCATGGCTTGGCAGGTCGCCGGCAAGGCAGCCCTGCCGCCGCTTGCGACACCGCGCTTCCTTAAGAACACGCCCTAAAGGGCGCCGGTTAAGGGTGTCGGGGGTCGGCGGCCGGAAAGCCCGGGGAGGAACAGGAAATGGCAAGGTTCAGCAGTTCGCGATCATCCACCAGCGCGTCGGAGCCCTACACTACCCGCGGCGACTTCCTGCGCGGAAGCGGCGCTGACGACGTCATCGGATTCAGGCAGGAAGGCTTTACCCAGGTTCAAGTTGACCTGGTCCCTCTCATCAACGGGTTCGGTATTCCCCTCGCCTTTGGGCTTCCCAACTCGCCTGCGGCCGCGGCGTTCATTCTGAATGCACTGGGCATTCCCCAGACCGTCGACCAGGCAGACCTGGTGCCGACACTCGTTGCCATCGAGAAGGGCTTTGAGAACACCGTCATTAACGGCATCTCCATCAACCCCGGCCTCTGGGACACGTCGCTTGACGCCCTCGGCTTTGTCGCGGCTTTCACCGGGTTCTTCGGCATCGATACCGAGTTCGGTGGCAACGACCGGGTTTTCGGCCGCGGCGGCGACGACACGATCATCGACCTGGAAGGCAACAACAGGGTTCAGACCGGCGACGGTGACGACCGCATCTATCTTGGCACCGGGAACGACCGGGTAACGGACACCGGCGGCAACAACACCATCACCGACCTTGGCGGCAACAACACAATCACGCTTCTGGCGACCACCAGCTTCGCCAACCCCTTTGTCGGCACCGACATCGTCAATACCGGCGACGGCAACGACAACATCAACGCCTTTGACGGACGAAACTTTATTGACGCCGGCGACGGCAATAACACCGTGCGCGGCGGCGACAACTACGATGAGTTTGTCGTCGGCACGGGAGACGACTTTGTCGAGGTGCGCGGCGGCTTCAAGGACGAGGACGCCAACGGCAACGGCGTGTTGGATCTCGGTGAGGACTCCAACTTCAACGGCGTTCTCGACAGCGCGGACTCCGAGACTTTTGGCCTGTTGAACACGGGACAAGCCTTCGAAGCCCACAACTACGTCCTCGACCAGGGCGGCAACGACAACATCAGATCGACGGCATCGGCGAGCGACCAAGGAGACGACCTGGTTCTGTCCGATGTCGTGGTCGTGGTGGAAGACTTCGATCCGATTTCGGGCTTCAGGATCATTGGCCTGACCGGTAACGCGTTCGGCGATGACCTCATCGACCTCGGGGGTGGGGAAAACTATGTGATTGGCGGCGGGGGCAACGATACCGTGCGAACCCTGGATGGTCCCGACATCGTGTTCACCTCTTTCTTCTCCAGCGGCAACGACGACATCAACACCGGTGCCGGCGCCGACTTCATCAATCCGGGTGGGGGAAGCGACACGGTAACCGGCGGGGCTGGTGGCGACAACATCGACCTGGAGAACGACGGCGCCGCAGACACCCTCGTCTACACTGATCTCCTGGTCGACGTCTCATTCTCCCTTGAAACGACCGACATCGTACAGGGTTTCGAGGAAGGCGGTCTCGACAAGCTGGATGTGAGCGCTCTTGGGGTCCAACCCGGCATGGAAAGGATCATCTCCCTTGGCTCATCGCTGGGCGATCCCATGCAGGAGGACTTCCTGATTGCCTGGGATGTCGACGCAGACCCAGGCCTGGAGTTCTTCACCACCATCCTGGTGGACGTGGATCCGGCGGGCCTGAATGACAGCATCTTCACCTTCGCGGATCCCGCCCCGCTGGCCTGACGGACGGATCGCGCCGCATGCCGAAGATCACGGCTGCCGTGACATCCACTGGGGCGATCGGCGCCTTTGCGGCGCCGGCTGCTGCCGAAATGGACACGAGCGGACCACACCCTGAGGAACATCTAAAGGCGTATCAGAGACCCTGATCAGGAGCACCAAAAGTGGATCACACTTATTTCGAATTGAGCGGGAGAGCGGGCTTGACGGACGATGGTGTCGCGGGGAGGCGTTCTGATCAGGGTTGTCCTGCGCGGGGAACCGACCTGCTACTTCATACAGGAGGAAATGTAATGAAAAGGATGCTCACACTTCTCGCGGGCGCATCGCTGCTCGCGCTGTCGGGCGTTGCAAGCGCGGATGAACCCGTGGTTCTGGACGGGACTGCGCTTGACAGCGTCACGGCAGCCGGCGCCGTCAACTTCAACACCAACGTTGTGAAAACGGTCGAGATCTTCAAGACCGTGAACCTCGAGGTTGACAAGAACGTTGACGCCTTTGTCGACATAGAGGGCCGACTGGCAACGGCGGAAGCCTCGGCAGATGCGCTGGGCGTGGATGCCCTGGCAGAAACCGACACCTTCGCCCAGGTCGACGGCTCCGGTGCTTTCGCGTTCTCCGAGTCCCTCGCGGCAACCGACGACAACGGCGGCGGAGAGTGACCAATCCCCGGAACACCACTCTCTCTCGCTTTTCTGTGGAGGTAGACAAGATGAAGAGAATTTTTGCACTGCTTGCTGGTGCGAGCCTGTTTGCGTTGGCGGGGACCGCCAGCGCTGACGAGCCGATGGTCCTGAGCGAAACGGTTCTCGACAGCGTCACGGCGGCCGGGACCGTAGAGTTCGAAACGCTCATCTTCAAGTTCGTCGATATCGACAAGGATGTGGAACTTACCGTCTTCAAGACCGTCGATGCCGAGGTCAACATCGAGGGTCGCTTGGCGACTGCGGAGGCCTCTGCAGATGCGCTGGGTGAGGATGCCCTGGCCGAGACCGATACCTTCGCCCAGGTGGACGACAGCGGCGCCTTTGCGTTCTCCGAGTCCCTGGCGGCGACGGATGACAACGGCGGCGGCACCGGTGGTGGCGGCTGATCGCGACGGCGGTCCACAAAGGTGGTGGATCCCCTGCGGCCAGGACCCTTAGCCGGACGGGATAACCACCCAGTCAGCCGACTGGAGGGGCGCACCAAGGGGGCGCCCCTCCCTTCTGACGGTTTGTGACCCGCGACAGCCGGGCGAGCGGCAAGGAACACGCCGACGCGCCGGAAACAGGTGGGCTGGGGATAGCAGACGCTGAGCTTGTGAGACGAGAATGGGCAACGCAGCAGAACTGCCCCTCCGATCCGCTCTTCGGCAGTGCCGGGCGGCGCTTCCGATGCTCTGCATGTTCAGCTTTTTCATCAATCTGCTGGTTCTGACGTCGCCCATCTACATGATGCAGACCTTCGACCGCGTGCTGGCCAGCGGACGCGTCGAAACCCTGATCTTGCTGACGATCATCGCCGGTGTGGCGGTGCTGACAATGGGCCTCCTCGAGGCGGTCCGCGCCCGCATACTGGCGCGGATCGGGCGCTGGTTCGAACGAAGACTTGCGCCGGACTTCATCAGGGCCGGCATGCGCGGTATGACCTGCGGGCTTGCCGGCGGCGCACAGTCCCTCCGCGATCTTTCCACCATTCGGAGTGTGCTCGGCGGCAACGGGATCAACTCCGTCTTCGATGCGCCATGGGTCCCGGTCTTCATCGCCGTGATCTGGTTGCTGCATCCCTGGCTCGGCGTCATTGCATTGATAGCGGCAGCCGTCCTGTTCTGCACCGCCTTGGTCAATGAGTATGCCTCCCGCCTGCTTCTGAAAGAGTCGAACCAGCTCGCCATCTCCAATACGCGCCGCGCCAGCGCCGCGATCCGGAATGCCGAGGTCTTTCATGCCATGGGTATGCTGCCGGGCTTTCTGGCGACATGGGTCGATCGTCATGACCAGGCCCTCGACCTTCAGCTCAGGGCCAGCGACCGGAACGCGGCGCTGCTTGGCTTTTCCAAGTTCTTCCGGCTTTTCATCCAGGTTTCGGTGCTGGGGGCCGGTGCGTATCTGGTACTCTTGGCGGAACTGACGCCGGGCGGCATGATTGCCGCCTCCATTCTGCTGGGCCGCGCGCTGGCGCCCGTGGAACATGCGATTGGGGCCTGGAAAGGCCTCGTTGCGGCGCGCGACGCCTACGGTCGCCTGCGGCAGCTTCTCGACAGCCTGCCCCCTAGGCCGCCCCGCATGCAGCTGCCGGCGCCGCGCGGTCAGCTCACCTTTGAGAACGTTATCCTTGTGCCGAAGGGCCGTGACGAGATGGTTCTGAAAGGGCTCTCCTTCGCGGTGGAGCCCGGGGAAGCGTTGGGCATTGTCGGCCCCTCTGCGGCTGGAAAATCCACCTTGTGCAGGGTTGCCGTCGGCACATGGCAGCCGACACGCGGCCGCGCCCGGCTGGACGGCGCCGATCTCTTCGACTGGCCCACCGAGGCGCTTGGGCGCTACCTCGGTTACCTGCCCCAGAACGTCGAGCTGTTCGCCGGCACGGTGCGGGACAACATTGCCAGGTTGAGCCCCAGGATCGATCCCGAAGCAGTGATCGAAGCTGCGGTCGCTGCAGGAATACACGAGGAGATTCTAAGGCTGCCGGAAGGTTATGACACGGAGATCGGCGAAGGCGGCGCGTTTCTTTCCGGTGGGCAGCGTCAGCGCATTGCCCTGGCACGGGCCTTCTACGGCCGACCGCGCCTGATCGTCCTGGACGAGCCGAACGCAAGCCTGGACAGCGAAGGGGAGCGGGCCCTGATTGCGGCCATCGAGCGCGCCAAGAGCTGGGGCGCAGCGGTTGTCCTCGTTACGCACCAACCGCGTGTTCTGGGTCCCGTAAGCAAGGTGCTCCTGCTTCGCGAAGGCCGCATAGAGGCCTTCGGCAAGCGGGACGAGGTCTTCTCCAAGCTCAACCCCCTTCGGGTCGCTCAGGGCGGCAAGGGAGACGGCAGGGATACAGCGGGGGTGGCAAAGGCAACGACCCCGCACGGCCAAAGCGCACCATCGCCGGGTCAATCCGGCGCCGGCCACGGCGGAGCAAGGCCGTGAGCGGCCGGGCCGTCATCGATGCCATCCCGGCCCCGCCCTGGCCCCGCCGGGTCGCGCCCTTAAGAAGCGATCTCAGATCAACCTTCCGGATCGGGTTCGCAGCAGTCGTCCTGTTCTTCGGCCTTGGCGGAGGATGGTCCGCAACGGCGCCGCTATCCGGCGCTGCGATTGCACCGGGGGTCGTCAGTCCTGAGGGAAGCCGCCAGACCGTACAACACCTGGAAGGCGGAATCATTCGGCAGATCCTGGTCCGGGAAGGGGACCAGGTCGATGCCGGAGACACGCTGGTCGTTCTGGAAGATGTCGCCGCCAGGGCGGAAGCCGGCGCCCTGATGAGCCGTCTCAGAACACTCGCCGCCCGGGAACAACGCCTCGAGGCAGAGCGTTCCGGCGCCAAGGTGATCGCGTTTACTCACTTCTCTCTCCAGAGGCCGGACGATCAGGAAGTTCTGGCGGTCCTCGCGCAGCAGCGCGACCAGTTCGAGACACGGGCAGCCAACGACGAAAGCCGCAGGGCGATCCTCAAGCAGCGAAGCGCCCAACTGGAACAGCAGATTGCCGGCGCCCGGCGTCAGCTTGCCGGCACCAGGCGGCAGGCCGATTTGATCCGTGAGGAAATCAAGGTCGCCGAGTATCTGGTGCAGCGTGGCTACGAACGCAAACCACGCCTTCTCGCCCTGCAACGTGCAGAGGCCGAGCTGGTGGGAACCGAGGGCGAACTGGTTGCCAGCATTGCCCGCTCGAAAGAGGCGATTGCCGGGACTGAGCTGGAGATACTCAGCATCAAAACCGAGCGGATAGAGGAGATTGCCTCTGAGCTTTCGGACGTCCGGGCACAGCGCATCGAAGTCGAGAAACAGATCCGGGAAAGCCTCGACCGCCTGCAACGCACCGAAATACCGGCGCCGGTGGACGGCACGGTCTTCGATCTGAGATACAAAACGACAGGCGGCGTCATCGGTCCCGGCGAAGCGGTGCTCGACATCGTGCCGGCGAAAGACAAGCTTGTGATCGATGCCCGTGTTTCGCCCGGCGACATTGACGATGTGCGAAGCGGCTTGTCGTCCTATGTCGTTTTCCCGTCCTACCCGCAACGCCACCTCCTGCGGATCGATGGCCGGGTTACACAGGTCTCCGCCGACGCTCTGGAAGATGAACGCTCCGGCGAGCCCTATTACCTCGCGAAGGTCGAGGTCTATCGCGAGAAGCTGGAAGCGATCGCACCCCAGATCCAGCTAACGCCGGGCCTGCCGGCCGAGGTCTTCATCACGACAGAGGAACGCACGGTCCTGGAGTACCTTCTGCAGCCGCTTCAACAGACCCTGGAGCGCAGCCTGCGCGAACCCTAGGGCGCACGGTAGGAGGGGCCGCCTCACCAAGCAGAGGTTGTGGATCCAAATCCGGTCTCCGGAAACCAATGAAGCCCGTTGAGCTTTCCCCGGGAAAATTTCTGGTGCGCGGACACGCAACCACAGGGACCGGCGTTCGCTTGCTGTGGCAGCATGACCGGAACATCGATCAGGGTCAGTCCGCGAGCGACCGGATCAGGCTGGTGGTCTGGGTCACGCGGGTCGCCAGCAGGCGCACGAGATGCTCGTGGAAGGCGGAGGCGATGTCCGGGGCCTCGGCCTTCATGCGCGCCAGGGAGTCGCGGCTGAGGCGCCAGACAACCGCGTCGGTATCGGAGATCACCGACGCGGAGCGGCACTGGTCCAGATAGAAAGCGATTTCGCCGACAATGGTGCCGGCACCCATAGTCCTCAGGCGGACACCAATGCCTTCCGGCGTTTCGATCTGGACGCTGACGCGGCCGCACTCGACAAAGAAGAGGTCGCTCGAGACTTCGCCCTGGTGCATCAGCGTGGCATCGGGGCTCAAAACCATCCGCTCGAGGTAGGAAAGCATCACCGCTGCGGCCTGTGGTCCGCCGAGGGCGCGGTCGAGCAGCCCCTCAATGCAGTCCTCCTGCGCCGGAGGCCGCGCGCCTGCCACATCGTCCAGAAGACGTTCCTCACACCATTCCAGGGCCCGGTCGAATTCCTCGAAGCTGCGCAGCGGCAGTCCGCTCCCGGGCCTGAAACCCCCATTCGCAAGCAGATGACCGATGCGCGCGGGCAGGTTGGTGGCGACCACCGTCGCGCCTGACCGTTCGGCAAGCTGGCCGATCTTGATGAAACTCAGAACCGCCGAAGAGTCGAGCCCCGTCAGACTGCGGCAATCCAGCAGAAGGAAGCGCAGCTTCGCCTGGTCGGCGTCCTGCAGGCGGGCGCGGACCAGTTTCTGCAGGCGATGGGCGGTACCAAAGAAGACGAAGCCCTGAAGCCGCAGGATCAGGGTCTGGCGGCCCTGCGACGTCAGGACCCGGCGGTCTGCTTCGCCACGCTCGACGCTGCTGTGGAAGGTGTCGCCGGTGGCGGCGTACTTCACGATCTCGACCCGGCTGTAGTCGAGGGTAAACAGGACCGCCGCGGAAATCAGCCCCACCAGAACGCCCTCAAGGAACCCAACCGCAGCGATCACCAGCAGGATCAGCAGAATGATCAGATACTCGCGGCGGCGCATCTTGAAGAAGGCCTCGACCAGCCAGTCATAGAGCAAGGAAATGCCGATCCAGAGCAGCAGGCCGCCGAACAGCGGAATTGGCACATAGGTCAGCAGCGCCGACCCGAAAAGCAGCGTTGCCACGCAGACCACCGAGACGACGATGCCGACCAGTCGATAATCGCCCCCCAGCTTATGGCCCAGGAGGGAGAGGCCGAGGCCCTGAAAGCCCGCCGCGCCGCCGCCGGAACCGGCGAAGACGTTGGCCAGCCCGGCAGCCCGCAGTTCACGATCCAGATCGATGTCGCGGCGCAGCGACAGCTCTATGCCGCTGGACGCCAGCAGCACCGACGCGGCGGTCACCACGACCATCGCCATGACCTTGGGCGCCTCCGCCCAGATCACGCTCCAGTCGACACTGCTTAGCGGGTTTTCGGTGAAGGGCGGCCAGACCCTGCCCTCCATCGGCAGGTCGAACACCCAGCCCTGGGCCTGCAGATGCGACGGTGGCAGGCCCAGCGCCCAGGCCAGGCAATGAAACAATGCCAGAGCGGCGGCAATCGCAACTGGCAGGCTGAGGGCGCTGCCGTCTCGCCGAGCGATCGCCGCCAGGACACAGGCGAAGAGGGTCGCCGGCGCCCACTTTGCTATGTTCGCCGGCTCGACCAGCATGCCCAGGTTTTCCAAGGTCGGAACCGTGCCCAGGATAACGCCGAAGGCTCCCTGGACGATCAGCCAGCCCATGCCGGCCAGAAAGCCGCCGATCACCGGGTAGGGAATGAAGCGGATGAGGCGGCCCAGGCGAAACACCCCGAGGGCCAGCAGGCAGAGCCCGGTGAAGGACGTCGCCAAGCCGATTGCCACCACGATGGTCACCAGCATCTCGCGCTCGCTGCGCAGACCGTCCATGGCCGCATGCATGGAGGCGGCAATGACCGCCAGGGTGACCACCGTCACCTCCTGGGACAGCCCGACCATGCCGGGATGGGAAGAGCTGAAGGCGATGACAGCGGCCAGGACGGCGCTGCTGAACAGGCAGAGCCCGATGCCGACGGCGACGTAGCCGCTGAGCACGCCGTTGAACAGCAGCGCCGCGTCAGAGATCGAGAAAACCACCACCAGCAGGCCGCAGATAACCCCGGCGGTCAGGCTGGCCAGCAGCGGCCGCAGACTTGCGACAGCGGCCAGTGGGCCCGCCGGCTGCGCTAAGGGCGCCTCGCCCGATACCTGCTGCTGCCCCAACCCGGCCATTCCCCACCCCCAGGAAATCCGAACTACACCCCCAGGCCGGGCCTAACTGGCGTCGACGGTAACGAAAATGTCGACGTCGACCCTGACCGTCGCATTGCTGAGCGTGTAGGTGGTCAGATCATTGGATGTTGCACCCTCGGTCCAATTGCCGACGAGATTCACCAAATCCGATGCTCCGCTGTTGCTGTTGCCATCCCCGAGGATGATCAACTCGCTGCTGGGGCCTGTATCCGTAATATCCAGCACTTCTGCCAGGTTTAGAACGATGGCGTCGTTGGTTTCGCCGTCGGTCACGTCAAGGACTTCGAAACCGCCCCAGTTATCGGCCAGCTGGATGAAGTCCGCCACCCCGTCAATCAACAGGGTGTCCGTGTCCCCGAGGTTTCCACCGCCGCTGACTGAGCCGTCCTCGCTATCGAAAACGATCCGGTCGTCACCGGACCCGCCGCTAATCAGATCTCTCCCGGCGCCGCCGTCTATAAAGTCGTTGCCGAAATCGCCAAGTAGGCGGTCATCGCCGAAACCGCCGTAGAGGGAGTCGTCACCGTCGGAAGCACTGAGACCGCCGTAGATGAGATCGTCACCGGCATCGCCAAAGATAAGATCCGCGCCATCACTTCCATTCAGGGTGTCGTCGCCGCCAGCGCCGTAGAGGGTATCATTCCCGGAACCGCCATTGAGGAAGTTCTCGAAACTGTTCCCATCCAGCCTGTTGTCGCTATCGTTGCCAGTGAGGTTAGCGGCACCCGCTGCTTCGACAAGATCCGCGTTCTCGATGTTGTCGAAGCCGGCGCTATTGAAGTTGACGCCAACCGAGGTAAAGACCGTGTCGTTGCCTTCATCGGCCAGTTCGATCAGGCTGTCGGTACCATCGTAGTCGTAACGGTCGTCACCCGCGCCGCCGTAGAGCGTGTCGCTGCCGGCGTTACCACTCAAGACATCATTCCCGGCGCCGCCATAGAGGACATCGTTGCCGCCATTGCCACGCAAGGTGTTATCCAAGGCATTGCCGACCAGCCTGTTGGCGCCGTCATCCCCTGTCAGGCTACCGGCGCCCGCTGACTGCAGCAACTCCGCGTTCTCGATGTTGTTGAAGTCCGGGTCATTCAGATCGACGCTGAAGCTGGCGACCACCGTGTCGTTGCCCTCCCCGGAGAACTCCGTGACACTGTCGAATTCGTCGATGACCAAACGGTCGTTGCCCTGGCCGCCGTAGAGTGCGTCGGCGCCGGCGTCGCCGAGGAGGAAGTCGTTCCCCCCACCGCCATAGAGGGTGTCGTCGCCGTCCCGGCCGCCGATCTGGTTGTCGAAATTGTTGCCGGTCAGCCTGTTGGCGTTCTCGTCGCCCTCCAGACGCTGCGCCGCGGCGGCGTTCTGCAACTCCGCGTTTTCGATGTGGTCGTAGACGTCATCGTTCAGATCGATGTTGAAATTCGCGACGACCGTATCACTGCCTTCGCCGTCGAACTCGAAGATTCTGTCGTCCCCGTCAATGATCAGGCGGTCGTCACCGGCCCCGCCATAGAGGGTGTCATCGTCGAAGGTGCCGTTGAGGGTGTCTGATCCCTCACCGCCCAGCAGGGTATCTTTGCCGAAACCACCAATAAGAACATCGTTGTCGGCTTCACCGAGAAGAACGTCGTCGCCAACGTCTCCATAGAGGCTATCGCCGCCAACGCCACCGAACAGAGTGTCGGTGCCGGTGCCTCCGTAAAGGTGATCGTCGTCTTCGCCGCCGATCAGCGTGTCATCGCCAGCGGCGCCGCGGAGTGTATCATTCCCTTCCTCGCCAATAAGCCTGTCGTTACCTTGGTCGCCATAGAGAACGTCATTGTTCTCTCCGCCGAGTAACAGGTCTTCGTCGTCACCGCCGACCAGCGTGTCGTCACCGGCACCGCCCAGCAGGGTATCGTCACCGGCGTCGCCGAGTTGTAGGTCGTCACCCCCTTCGCCCAGAAGCGTATCGCTGCCTTCACCGCCGAAAAGAGTATCGCCCCCTGCACCGCCGTAAAGTAGGTCGTCATCCTCATCGCCGGAAAGTAGATCGTCAGCGCCGCTGCCAAAGAGCGTGTCATTGCCCTCCCCGCCATACAGATTCCCCCCGTTGCTGCCGGCATAGATCAGATCCATACCGGAGCCGCCATCCACCTGGCTGTACGCTTCACCGCCGTAGACCGTATCGTCTCCGCCGTAGGCGAGCATAAAACTGAACACACCGGTTCCCCCGATGATGTAGTCGTCGCCTTGACCGCCGAAGATGTTACTGAAACCGCTGGGTCCGCCGATAATGACCTGGTCCACGTCAAGTCCATTGACAAGACCGCCGCTGACGATTCCAACTTCCGCACTGAGGCGGAACTCCTCACCCAGCGCGTTGCGGACGGTGTAGACAAAGCTGCCGGTCGTGGCACCGCTGGTGTCGGCGGTGAAGCTCACTGCATCGAATTCACTATCCCCGTCGGTGTCGATCAGTGCGGCCGTGCCACCGGCGGCGCCGGAGACGGCAACGATCGAGAGACCGGCAGCGCCACCCGACAACAGGGCCGCAAAGGGCACCACGATCGGCGAGTTGTCCGCGATGTTGCTCAGCACCGGCTTGCCCGGGGCCGCCGGGGGCTGGAGCACATCATCGACATCGACCAGCCGATTGAAGTTCTTCACAGCGACATCGAATATGCTGTCGCCATCCAGGTCGAAGAGCCCTTCTACACCGTTGTCGCCATTGTCCTGAATGAAACGCTGCAGACGGCGGAGTTCGTCCAGGCTTATGGCATTGGGTGCAGGACCGAAGCTTATCTCCAGGACATCGTTGCCGCTGCCGCCATCAAGCGTGTCAAAAGAACGGTTCGAATTGCCCGCTCCGACCCTGTGGGCCACGACGTCATCACCGGCGCCGGCATCGACGGAATCGTTGCCGGCCCCACCGTCCAGGGTGTCGGCCCCGCCGCCGCCGTTCAGCGTGTCGTCACCGTCCAGGCCCAGCAGCAGATTGGCGCCGCTGTTGCCGGTGAGGACATTATCCAGGGCATTGCCGGTACCATCAGCATCGTCCGTGCCGGTCAGCACCAGGTTTTCCATATCGCTGCCGAGCACGGCGTCGACCTCGCTATAGAGCGTATCGCTGCCGTCGCCACCCTCGGCTGTGTCGTCGCCGTCGACGCCGTAGAAAACGTCGTCTCCCAGCCCGCCGTACAGCAGGTTCGCGCCCTCACCACCATAGAGGGTATCCTCGTCCGCACCGCCGTAGAGCGTGTCATTGCCCGCGTCGGCGGTCAGGCTGTCATTGCCGCCGTCCCCGTACAACAGGTCATCGCCGCCCCCGCCGATCAGCGTGTCCGCGCCGTCGCCGCCGTAGAGCGTATCGCCGGAGGTGCCGCCATCCAGGCTGTCGGACCCTTCGTCGCCGTAGAGGAGGTCGGCGCCGATGTTGCCGAAAAGGGTATCGTTTTCGAGGCCGCCGTAAAGAACGTCGTTGCCGCTGCTGCCGTCCAGGCTGTCGTCACCCTCACCACCATAAAGGGTGTCGAAGTTGCGACCGCCGGTCAGCGTATCTGCGCCGAAGCCGCCATAGAGCGTATCGGCACCCTCGTCCCCATAGAGGACATTGTCCTTGTCGTTGCCGGTAATCCGGTTGGCAGAGCGGTTGCCGAGGCCTTCGATTGCTTCCCCAACCAGCTCCAGATTTTCGATGTAGCGACGGTTGGGGTCGTCACCGAGGTCGAAGCTGACCGAGGTGATCACCGTATCAGTGCCGCTGCCCTCTGCCTCCAGCAGTCGCTCGCCGGCGCTGTCGACGAAATAGACATCATCGCCGCCGCCACCGGCCAGGCTGTCGTTGTCGCCGCCGGGACCACCGTACAACGTGTCGTTGCCCTCGCCGCCTTGCAGTGTATCCACGCCGCCGTCGCCATAGATCAGATCATCGTCGGCGCCGCCGTTCAGGCTGTCGTCGCCTGCGCCGCCATAGAGGGTATCGTCGCCGGCCCGTGCCAGCAGTCTGTCATCATCCTCGTTACCGTAGAGCAGATCGTCGTCGTTGCCAGCATCCAGGAAGTCCATGCCGACACCGCCGTAGAGCGTATCATTGCCATCACCGCCAAGCAGCGTGTCCATACCATCGTCGCCGTAGAGCAGATCATCGTCGGCGCTGCCGTTCAGGCTGTCGTCGCCTGCGCCGCCATAGAGCGTGTCGTTGCCCGAGCGCGCGAGTAACCGATCAGCATCTTCGCCGCCGTAAAGCAGATCGTCATTGTTGCCAGCATCCAGGAAGTCCATGCCGACACCGCCGTAGAAAGTATCATTGCCATCGCCGCCAAGCAGCGTGTCCACACCATCGCCGCCGTAGAGCAGATCGCTGTCCCCGCCGCCACTCAGGCTGTCGTCGCCGGCGTCGCCATAGAGCGTGTCGTTGCCCGAGCGCGCGAGCAACCGATCAGCATCTTCGCCGCCATAGAGCAGATCGTCATCATTGCCGCCATCCAGGGAGTCCATGCCGACCCCACCATAGAGCGTGTCATTGCCGGCCCGCGCGGTTATATCGTCGTTTCCCCCTTCACCGTAGATCAGATCGGCGCCGAGGTCGGCGTTGCTGCCATCACCATCCAGTTCATCGTCGCCGGCACCACCGTAGAGCGTGTCGTCGCCTACGCTGCCTGACAGCCTGTCATTACCCTCGCCGCCATACAGAAGGTCGTTGTCTTGCTCGCCGAACAGGGTGTCGTCACCCAGGCCGCCATAGAGAGTGTCGTCGCCTTCGTTCCCCTGCAGGATGTTCTCACCATTGGCGGCGCCGACGATGTAGTCGTTGCCCCCCAGCGCTTGCTGGTTGGAGGAGATGTCGGGGTCGACAATGACGATCTCGTCCGCCGATGAAGCGTTGATGAAGTTGCCGGTTTGAATATCGATGTCAATCGTGGCGCTGCGTTCGTTGAAGCCGTCGGAGGTGATGTATTCGACGCTGGCGGAACCCGCGCCGCCCTCACCGGCGATGAAGCGCACCGCGTCGAGCAGGTTGTCGCCGTCGGTATCGACCAGTTCCGCCGTGCCGCCGGTAACGGCCCCGATGCCGATGATGGTCAGTGTCTCGCTGTCGTTTAGCAGCAACGCCGCGAAGGGGATGTCAATGGGCGCGCGGTCGAAGATGTTGGTCAGCACCCGGTTGTCGCCGGCCTGCGGGTCCTCGATACCGCCGACGACCACGGTCAGGTTCTCGATATCCTGCACCGTGAGATCGTTATTACCGTCACCGTTCAGGTCGAAGCTTTCGGAGACGCCGTTGTCCCCGCCGCCGGCGGCGTTGTCTTCGATGAAGGCCTGCAGCCGTTGCAGCTCAGACAGGGCCAGACCCTCGGGCCTGCCTTCGAAGGTCAGCGCCAGGGTGTCGAAGCCCTCGCCGCCGGAGAGCGTGTCATGGCTGTCGCCGGCCTCGACATCGTGGCGCAGCAGGTCGTCATCGGCGCCGCCGTCGAGGGAATCGTTCCCCGCGCCGCCTTCCAGAGTGTCATCGCCGCCGTTGCCGGCCAGCGTGTCGTCACCCTCCAGACCGCTGAGCGCATTGTCGGCGTCGTTGCCGGTCAGGCTGTTGTCCTGATCGTTGCCGGTGCCGTCGATGGCAGCCTCACCGGTCAGCTCCAGGTTTTCGAGGGTCTCGCCCAGGGTATAGGTGATGGAGGCCTTTACCGTGTCGCGGCCTTCGCCCGGCTGCTCGGTCACCACATCGTCGAGGCTGTCGACGACATAGCAGTCGTCCCCGGCGCCGCCGACGAGGGTATCCGCGCCGCCGCCGCCGATCAGGGTGTCGTTGCCGTCCTGGCCGCTCAGCAGGTTGTCACCGCTGTTGCCGGTCAGGCTGTTGTCCAGGTCATTGCCGGTACCGTCCACGTTGTCGCTGCCGGTCAGCACCAGGTTTTCGATGCCCGGACCCAGCACCGTGGCAAAGGCGCTGAAGATGGTATCGTTACCGCCGCTGTCGGTGATGTCGTCATCGCCGTCGACGCCGTAGAAGGCATCGTCACCCATGCCGCCGTAGAGAAGATCCGCACCCGCGCCGCCATAGAGGCTGTCGTTACCGCCGCCGCCGTAGAGCGTGTCATCGCCCTCAGCGCCATAGAGCAGGTCGTCGTCGCCGGTCGTGGGGTCGGGATCGTCGGGGGCATCGCCATAGATCAGGTCACCCTCGGCGCCGCCATAGAGCGTGTCCTGGCTGCCCTCATCGCCGATCAGGGTGTCCGCACCGCCACCCCCATAGAGCGCGTCGTTGCCGCTGCCGCCGTCGAGGAAATCATCCCCGGCGCCGCCATAGAGCGTGTCGTCGCCGGCACCGCCGTAGAGATGATCGTTATCGTCCCCACCGTCGATGAAGTCGTCACCGCCGATGCTGTCATCGGTATCGCTGCTGTCGCCGTAAATCGTATCGCTGCCGATCCCGCCATAGAGCGTGTCGTCACCGCCGGCGATGTTCAGTTCCGCCGTGGTGCCGCCCAGCGTCAAGACGTCGCCGGCGATCAGGTCGTTACCGGCCCCACCGCGGATCGAATCGTCACCGCCGCCGTTCACCACCGCGGAACCGGAAGTGCCTTTGGCCAGTGCATCGCCGGATATGGTGTCGTTGCCCGCGCCGCCGTCGATGGTATCGCTGCCCGCGACGCCGCCGTCACTGGCGGTATTCGTCACCGTCGCCGACACGGCGCGGCCACTATCGACCAGGGCATCGCCGGCGATGAGGTCGTCACCTGCACCGGTAACGATGCTGTCGTTGCCGGCCCGGCTGCCGGCCCCATCTGCCGTGTTCTCAGTCAGAACGACGGCAAGCGAGACATCCCTAAATAACCCATTCCAAACCATGGCATCGCCGGAGACGACCTTGTTTCCATCACCACCTCGAATGGTGTCGTTTCCGGCTTCGGCGCGCGCCGATGCTGCGCCATCCCCCTCAACCGCCGCTGTATTGATGGCTTGGGCCTCACCGAAACCGGCATCGAAGGTCAGCGCATCGCCCGCAACGAAGCCTTCTCCGTTGCCAATGCCAATATCATCATTGCCCGATCGCGCAACAGAAGAACCTGCTTCACCCCTGCTTGCTAGGGCAGTGTTCTCCGCCAAAGTGGCGCCCATTGATGGACCAAGTATTGCCGCACTCAAGGCGTCGCCGGCGATGAGCGACCCGTAGGGGCCCGTCTCGGCGTTCAATGGCAGGGCGATGCGGTCGTTGCCGGCCGAGGCTCGGCCGTCGCCGAACACGCCGGCTGTCGCCTCTGTCCAGTTGGTCGCAACAGCCGTGGAGGACGAGGGGGTCCCAATAGTCAGGGCATCTCCGGCGATCCAGCCGCCGTCCCCAAGACCGGTAATGGTGTCGTCACCAGCCTTAGCCTCGCCGCCGAATCCGCTCACATCCGCAACATTGCTTAGCGCTCCGAAACCATCGGCGAAAGTAAAGTTGCCACCAGAGATGAAAAAATAGTCACTACCGGAGGTACCGAAAAGAATGAGATCGTTGCCGGTACCGGCTGCTGCATAACCGTCGCTGGTCTCGGCTGTATTCGCCCTGACATCGTTGTCCCGCCCAACATCCTCACCGGCGATAAACTGGGACTCTGCATCGTCGCCGTAGATGACGTCATTGCCGGCCCCGCCGACGAGGGCGTCAATCCCAGAGACGTCACCGCCGCCGTAGAGCGTGTCGTCACCGCCACCGCCAAAGAGTCTGTCACTCCCTCCGCCGCCGTAGAGCAGGTCGTCGTCGCCGCTCTGCGGGTCGGCATCGTCGGGGGTGTCGCCGTAGATCAGGTCGTCGTCGCCGCCGCCGTAGAGCGTGTCCTGGCTGCCCTCGCCGCCGATAAGGGTGTCTTCACCGGCCTCTCCATAGAGAAGGTCGTTGCCGACCCCGCCGTCGAGGAAGTCGTTCCCCGCACCGCCGTAGAGGTCGTCATGGCAGATGCCGCCATAGAGGTTGTCGTTGCCGCCGAAGCCAAAGATAGTGTCGTTGCCGGCGCCGCCGTTGATGTTCTCGCCGGTGTCGTCGCCTTCGATCCGCTCCGCGCCGAGTTCGCAGAGGTTCTCGACGACCTCACCGTCGACGACAATCTCGACCTTTTCCCAGTCGGCCACGGTGATGTCGTCGAAGCCGTCGCCGTCCAGGTCGAAGCTGTTGTCGGCAAAGCCGTTGGTGGTGTTACCCCAGGAAGCTCCGCCGAAATCGAGCGGGTCGCGGTCCGCCGCCGGGTCACTGAAGGAATCCAGCAGGGCCAGCATCTCCTGCAGTTCCAGAATCGCGGTTTCGTTGGGCAGCGCCGCGTAGGTGACCACCAGCTTGTCCAGGCCCAGGCCGCCGTCGTAGAGGTTGCCCGTGCCCTGCCCCACCACATCGACGACGTGGAGACCGGTATCGTCACCCGCGCCGCCATAGACGCTGTCATCACCAGCGCCGCCATCGAGAAAATCATCATCAGCGCCGCCGGAGACGACGTCGCTGCCGGCATCGCCATGGAGCGTATCCGCGCCGCCATCACCGGACAGCGTGTCGGCCCCGCCACCGCCATAGAGCGTGTCGTTCCCACCTTCGCCGTGGAGCAGGTCGTCGTCGCCGCTCGTTGGGTCGAGATCGTCTGGCGTGTCGCCGTAGATCAGGTCGCCGCCGGCACCCCCGTAAAGCGTATCCTGGCTGCCCTCACCGCCCACAAGGGTATCGATCCCGGCGCCGCCATAGAGGGCGTCGTTGCCGATACCCCCGTCGAGGAAATCCTCACCGGCGCCGCCATAGACGACGTCGTCGCCGGCACCGCCGTAAAGATCGTCATCACCGCCGATGCTGTCGTCGGCATCGTTGCTGTCGCCATAGAGCGTGTCATTGCCGATACCGCCATAGAGCGTGTCGTCGCCGGCGGCGGCGTTCAGTTCCGCCGTGGCGCCGCCCAGGGCCAGCACGTCGCCGGCGATCAGGTCGTTACCGGCACCGCCGAGGATCGAATCGTTGCCGCCGCCATCTACCGAGGCAGAACCCGAAACGCCGTCGGCCAGCGCGTCGCCCGAAATGGTGTCGTTGCCGGCCCCCGCGCTGATGGTGTCGTTGCCGGTCACGCCGCCTTCGCTGGCGGTATTGGTGGCGGTGGCGAAGGCGGCGCCGTCGGCGCTGATCGCCAGCGCGTCGCCGGCAAGGATGTCCGCGCTGTCTCCGGCTGTAATGGAGTCGCTGCCAACGATGCCGCCACTCTCCACCTCAGCCGTATTGTCGGTGACCGCCGTGGCGGTACCGCCGGGCGAGAGACTGATCGCCACAGCATCGCCTGACACCCGGTTGCTGCCGCCAGCAACAAGAATCTCGTCGTTCCCCGCCAAACCCCTCACAGTCGCCGCGTTCGTGACCATGGCAGTGGCATTGCCGCCGGTACTGACCGCCAAGGCGTCACCGGCCACGTCATCGTTACCACTACCGCCGCCAAGATCGGCCGTTATGGAGTCATTGCCCGCCCTTCCAGGGCCGAGATTGGTGGCGCTGACCGTCGCCTCGTTCGTCTGCACTGCCGTAGCGCCGGCAGCGCCGATCGCCAGGGCATCGCCGGAGATGGTGTCGGCCCCGCCGGCCGCTTCAATGGTATCGCCGCCGGAAACGCCGTTGTCCTCAGCACTGTTGCTGCCACGGGCATCGGTCGACCCAGCGGTGGAAATCGCCTGAACATCACCCGCCAGCGCGTTGTTACCGCCGCCGGCGTCGATGCTGTCTCCGTCCGCATGGCTCCCAAACCCTGTGGCGGTGTTGGTCTGCCGGGCAGTGGCCGTGGCCGCGCCGATCGCCTGAGCGCCGCCGGAAACGCTGTCACCGTCGGCGCCTGCGGTAATCCTGTCGTCGCCCGCAGTGTTGGGGAAACCCGTCTCATCGTTGTTGTCCGCCGTATTGGTGCAATAAGCCGTTGCAGCACCGCCCGAAGAGATTGCCTGGGCATCGCCGGCGGCCTGGTTGGCGCCGTCGCCGATATCGATCTCGTCGTTGCCGGCCTGGTTTCTTTCGCCGTTCGTCGTATTGGTCTGCCGGGCTTCGGCGGAGGTCGCGCCAATCGCCTGGGCATCGCCGGAAACCCGGTCCGCCGCGCCGCCGGTGGTGATATTGTCATTACCCACCCGGCCAAAGCCGTCCGCGGCGCTGGTGTCGTTGCTGCCGGTGGCTGAGGCCGTGCCGGCATCGGAGATCGCCTGGGCATCGCCCGCCACGCGGTTGGCGCCGCCGCCGACATCGATATCGTCGCTACCGGCAATACCGCGAAGCGCCCGGTTCGTCTGGGTCGCTGTCGCAGAGGTCGCGCCGATCGCCTGGGCATCACCGGAAACCCAATCTGCCGCCCCGCCGGTGGTGATGTCGTCGTTGCCGGCTCTGGCATTGAGATTCGAGGCGAAATTGTCGCCAACAGCCGAGGCCGTGCCGCCATCGGAGATCGCCTGCGCATCGCCCGCCACCCGGTTGGCGCCCCCACCCGCGGCGATCACGTCGTTACCGGCGGTGGGCCCCCTGTTGGGACTCTCGGCATGGTTGGTCTGGCTGGCCAGAGCCGAGGCCGCGCCGATCGCCTGCGCGCCACCCGAGATACTGTCCGCACCCTCCGCCGAGGTGATGGTGTCGCCACCGACCGGGGCGCCCTGCCCGGCATAGTTTGCGCCGGTCGCCGTGGCCGTACCGGCAGCGACGGCCTGAGCGTCGCCCGCCACCCGGTCGCCCGCAAGACTGAACCCGCTGGTAGCAATGACATCGTTACCTATGGAGTCACCGCTGAAGAGGCTGTCACCGTTTTCGGCCGTCGCCGTGGCGTCGCCGCCGGTCGAAATCGCCTGGGCATCGCCGGCCACGACATCGTCGCCACCTTCGACCTCACCGCCATCGTCCGTGGTGATGGTATCGTTGCCGACAGAGCCACGGCCTTCAGGCGTCAGATTGGCCTGCTTGGCCAAAGCCGTGCCTTGCGCGATCGCCTGGGCGCCGCCGGAAACAGTATCGTCGCCGCTGCCGGCGATCATCGTGTCGTTGCCCGCCTGGCCGGCGCGGAAGCCTACGGTGTTACTGGCAGTGGCGGTTGCTGTGGCGCCACTGCCGATACCGATCGCCTGGGCTTCGCCGGCCAAACGGTTGGCGCCTTCGCCGGCCTGAAGAGAGTCGTTGCCGGCGCGCCCGAAGCCACTGGCGGCATTGGCCTGCTCAACCGTCGCATTCGCACCCTTCGCCAGTGAACCGCCGGAAACGGTGTCGTCGCCCGCGCCACTGACGACGGTGTCGTTGCCGGCGCCGATATCGCCTCGGGGCCGCTGGTTATCGCTGTTGGCTGCATTGTTCCCAAAGGCCTTGGCGTCATAACCCTGAGCCAGCGACTCGCCGGCGACCATGTCGCCCCGTTCGGCATCACCACTGAAGATCAAGTCGCTGCCGGCGCTCGTTGCAGACCTGCTCTGACTGTTCGCGGTGTTGTCGGTGGTGGCCTCGGCCAACCCGTCCCCGGCATCGGCAAAAGCCGCCGAATCGCCGGCAAGGACGTCGTCGCCACTGCCGCCGTTGGCGCCATCGAAACCGTCGATCCCGACCTGGATCACATAGTCGCCGGTGTCGCGGCCGTCGTCATCGACGGCACCGCCATCATTGACGTCGTTACCGCTGCTGACGATTCCAAAGTAATAGACGCCGTCGGCAGGGACGATGAAGGTCAGCAAGGAGTCGTACTCATCTCCATTAAAGCGCGACGAGCCCGGGTCCAGCTCCTCGCCGGAATCGTCATTATCGGCAATGACATTGCCGTCGGCGTCCAGCAGCCAGACCGCCGGGTCGAAGCCATCGCCCTGGCCCCAGGCAAAGTCGACGTCCAGGGTGAGGATTTCGCCAGCCTTCAGTTCGACACGGTAGAAGTCGGCATCGTTCACGGCGTTGATCTTGCCTTCGATCCGCACCCGGGGACCGCCGTCGTCACCGACGGTCGCATCCGGTGCAACGCCGAAGTCGGTGCGCGCGATGACCTGGGCGCTTGCCAGTGTGCCGTTCACATCCACATGATCGCCGTCGGCGGGAAGTTCGACACCCCCGCCCCCGTCGCCGCTGGGCTCAAAACCGGTGTCGCCATCCACAATCGTCGCCGGGCCGCCTGGGTTACCGGCTTCAGCGGGAAGCTGATCGGCCCGGATCACGTCGTTTCCGGCCGAGCTCTCATCGTCGGCGACGTTACTGCTGTAAGCCTTGGCGTCGAAGCCCTCGGCGAAGGAATCGCCGGCGACGGAGTCGTCGCCACTGCCGGCCGCTATCGTGTCGTCACCAGCCTTGCTGCCGTCCTCATCGGCCTTGTTGAGGGTGTTGGCGTTTGCGAGGGAAGCCGAGAGTTCCATCGCGTCGCCGGCAACGTGATTGTCGCCCGCACCGGCATCGATGTCGTCGCTGCCTGCCCTGCCCGCGGCCTCGGCAAGGTTCTCGGTCAGGGCAATGGCACCGGTTACACCGATGGCCAGGGAATCACCGGACAGCCTGTCGGCGCTATCCCCCGCGGTGAGACTGTCGTTGCCTGCCGAACCGCTGCCGTCAGCGGTGTTTTGGGCCGTCGCCGAGGCGCTGCCGCCCTGGGCCAGGGCGTCGCCGGCGACGGTGTTCGCGCCGGCGCCGGCGTCGATCCCGTCGTTGCCGGCCACGGCCTCCGCGCGGTCGCTGCGATTCTGGCTCAGGGCTGTCGCCGAAGCGGAACCACTCCCGCCACCTGCATCCGCCAGCGCCTCGCCGGCGATCAGGTCATCGCCGTCCCCGCCGTCTATGGTATCGCTGCCGATCGCTGCCGTGCTCTCGCCGTCGTTCAGGCCGAGGTTGTAGGCGGTCGCTTCGGCTGCAGCGGGCGATCCCTCTCCGGAAACGATCGCCGCCGCATCGCCCGCAATCCTGTCGTTGCCGGCACCGCCATGGAGGGCATCGTTGGAAAAGCCCCGGTCAGTCTCGCTCGTACCGTCGAGCGGACGGACGACGCTGTTGTCGGAGTAACTCACCGCCTCGGCGCTTTCGGCATCAACCGCCAGGGCATCGCCGGAAACCGCGTCATCGCCGTTGCCGGCAACGATGGTGTCATTACCGCCCAGCACTGCGATGGCTGCAGCGCCGTCGACGGCGGACCCACCCGGAATGGACCCCACGTTGTTCATCGCGTCGCCGGCAATAAAATCCGCGCCGGCATGGTCAGGGTCGTCGTCCGGCAGGCCGCCGAACTCTTCCGAGCCGTCGCCGTGGATCTCGTCGTCGCCGCTGCCGCCCTCCAGGGAATCGTTGCCCTGACCACCGATCAGATAGTCGCCGCCGGCACCGCCATAGAGCGCATCGTCGCCGGCTTCACCGAAGAGGAAATCATTGTGGTCGTTGAACAGCGGAGCCTGGATAAGACCTGCAGAAGCACCGCCCTCAAGCACCCCGGAATCAAGAACCTGCTGGAACTGGTTCTGCGCTTTATCGCCCTGCTGCCCGCGCAATCCCTGCGCGCCGCCGTAGAGCGAATCGCCGCCCCCGGCGCCCAAGAGGAAATCCGGACCGCCGCCGCCCTGAAGAACTTCGCTTCCGGCATCCGCCGCCTGCAGAAAGTCCTGGCCGGCCAGGGGATCGGGGTTGTCCTGGCCCGGGTTCAGATCGTCGTTCAGTGGATCCCTGGCATTGGCATCAACGGCATTGGCATCAACCTGCGCCGACTCATCGTTTGTATTGATGTCATTAAGGCGACCGTCGGTAGCAATACTGCCGATGGTCCAGTCGGTCGGGTTGTCGCTGTCGGTCGTATCGACGCGCGAGAAGATCCGATGACCGCCGGTCAAGCGGCCGTTGAAGGTCTCGAAGGTCAGATTCAGCAGCGGCGAGCCGAAACCGTCAGGCGCGCCGGTAAAATCCGGCCCGGTCAGTCCGCCCAGCTCGCCCTGGGTCAGATTGGCGGCGAAGGTGTCGAGGGACCCGGTGATCCCTTCGCCGTCGGTGAACACCAGATTCACGGCAATGGCCTGGGTGGTATCCCCACCCAGACCCCAGAAAGGCTGCGCCGGGATCTCCAGACCGCCGACAACGGTGCCGTCGGCATCGAAGATCCGCACCACCACCGTCTCAAGGCCGTCGTCAAGGCCGTCACCGGCCAACTGGTAGAAGACCACGAAGCCGCCGGCGGGGATGGTGATCCCGTCCGGCACCGCGAAGGAAACGACGTCACCGGCGGGATTGAGAAGCTCAACCACCAGGCCCTCGGTCGAAACCGCTGCGCCGCCGTTGTTCAGCACCTCGATGAAGGTGTAGGCCTCGGGCGGCGTCGCCGCGGCGGCAACCGGGCCTGCAGGACCGGCGCCGGGTAGGTCGGGAACCGCCATTTCGACCGACAGGCCAATCTCGTTGATCAGCAAGGACGGCGGCGGCAGGCCTTCCGGATCGGCAAGCAGTTCGATGGCATCGGGGACAACCTCGAGGAGACCAAACTCCAGCTCCGTTCCCTCGAGCACCTCCGCCGCAGCCCCCGGCAGATCGATGGTTTCTCCCAGATTTTCGCTGTACACGGTCGCGCCACCACCCTGGGCACCCTGGCCCGCCGCCGTTTCAAGGGTGGCTTCGCCGCTCTCGGCAAGCGCTAGGGCCTGACTGATCAAGATCTCCGCGCCCACTTCGATGCCGGCGATGGTGAAGCTCGGTGCTTCGCCGCTCTCGGCCAGCGTGACCAGGTCGAGGAAGACGATCCGGCTGTCCGGCGCGCCGTCGCCATTGTCGTCGAAGGTGAGGACGAGGCCGGTTCCGTCGACCTGAACCTGCGCATCGCCCGGCGGGAAGGTCAGGTTGTAGATCTGGCCGGCGCGGGCTTGGATTTCGACGGTCTGCCCGAGAGGGCTGCGCGAGACATCCACGACTTCCGCAGCTTGCCCGACCAGGGTTGCATGGCCCTGAGCTACGGCGATACTCGATGCCTCAGTGAACTCAGCCGGCGTGTCATCCTGACCCTCATAGCCAAGGCTAAGGTCATCCTTCATGGCCTGTCTCCCACCCCTTGCACACCCAGTTTTCAGATGCGAAAGCCGGCCATGAAGGAGAGATTCCCCCATCTGCCCGGTACCTGAAGCCCGGTACCCGATTTCTTAAGCATCTGAGTTCATAGATGCTCCGGGACACCTGTGTTCCTGGAAACCAGCACGTTGGTTTTCCGGACACCTGTGTTCCCAGACACCCGAAGCAGCGCGAGGGCCTAACCTGAGCCGTGCAGCCGCCGAGGCGAGTAGAGACAGTTTTGTGCTTGATTTGAATGGAGAATTGGTGGTTTGACCGATCTGCGGACACCTTTGTCCGAAATGAGTCTTCGCCTATTACGGGAATGTGAGGTTGCGCGCCGTCACCCTTGAACTAGACTCCGTTTTCAATGGTTAACTCGCCCGGGTATCTGAGCGCACTTTTTCTCCTGGCGCTCCTCTTTGCAGCCGCACCGGGCAGAGCCGTGCAGGCGGACGATGCCGGCATTGCATGCCCGTCTGCATTCGCCGGGGAGGCCGGCAGTGCGGTCGCGGCGGCCAACAGCCTGTCGCAACGCCCGGAAGACCAGATGCGGTCGCTGATGGCGGACTCTTTCCTCGACCCGACAGGCGCGCTCGAGCCACGGACCATTGCCGCGCAGGCTTTCGAACCGGGGCACTGCGCCCGGATCTTCCGTGCCCCGCTGCCCGGTCAAGCGCTCTGGCTCCGGTTCACGGTGGTCAACGACCATGACAGCGAAAGAAGGTGGTTCGTCACCTTTATGGAGTACATCTTCGACGAGGTGACTCTGTTTGAGCAGCAGGCGGACAGCATCGTTGCCTTAGCGCGGAACGGCCGGACGGTCCCTTTGCCGGAGCGGGCCGACACAGCGGTCAAGACCGGGTTTCCGCTGGATGTCGGCCCGAAGGAAGAAAAGACCTTCCTTCTGCGGATTACGGGAACCTTCGCGCCCAGTATTACCCCGGCAATCATGTCGCCGGATCTGTTTTCCGACTGGACGACGCTGAGTCTGGTCATGACGGCGGTCATGTTGGGCTATCTCGCGACAATTGCCCTCATCAGCATCGTTCTGTTCCGCCATGTCGAGGCGCGATTCTATCAGTACTACGCGCTCTACATGATGTGCTTCTTCGTCTTCTCCTTTATCTATGACGGATGGCTCAGCAACTTTATGGGCGTGACCCTGCCCGTCACGGTATTGTCGCCCTTCCGGGAGTTCATGGCAGGGCTCGGCGTCTTCGCGAACATCCAATACTGCCGTGTGCTGCTGAGGATTGACACGGAACGGCCTGCAATAAGGCGTTTGTTCACGGTTCTTTCCGGCATAGCCATGGTGACAACGGCTCTGGCGGTCGTCGACCCATGGCGCCTGTCCATGCCGCTTCACCTCACCTTTTTCGCCTCGCCTCTGGTTCTCCTCGCTGTGTCCCTGAAGAAGGTGCGCGACGGTCTGCCACAGGCCAAGTACGTCGCCTGCTCCCTGCTCTTCCTGACGGCCGGGCTCTCCATTGCCGTCTACTTCTTCATTTTCCCAATCGAGATCACCCAGGCGGCGGCCGCCTACGACCTGATCATCTTGCGCCCCCTCACCTGGGGGTATTCCCTCGCCATCATGGGCGAAACCACGTTCATGATGATTGCCATCTCTGCCATGATGAACGCGGTGCAGGCGCAGAGGCGAGACGCGCTCGCCAAGGCAATGGCCTTGCAGCACGATGTGACGGCCGCAGAAGACCGGCATGCGGAAGCCCTGAAGACCTCCAAGGCCAGGATCGAGGCGCTGGAGGCCAGTTTGATGGAGAGCCCCGACAGGAAGCTTCAATCCCCCGCCGAGCAGCGGTTTGTTCAATCCGCGACCGAGTGCGTCCTGGAGCGCCTGAGCGAGCAAGGGTTCGGCGCCAGGGGGCTGGCGGCAGCCCTGGGGACCAGTGAGAAAACCCTCGGACGGCGCCTGAAGGCGGCCTGCGGCCTGGCGCCGGCCGCCTTTATTCGATCCGTCCGCCTGAACTTCGCCCGCGACCTGATCCTCCTGCGCCAGCACAGCACCATCGCCGAGATTGCCCATGCCGCCGGATTCTCCAGCGTGGGCCACTTTGCAAAGTTGTATCGGCAGGAGTTTGGGCAAACACCGAGCGAATCCTTCAGATCGGCGAAAACAGCGGACTGACCCGAATCACAGAGCCTGCGGCCAGCCCCCCAAGTCTTCTCCTGGTAAACCCAGCGCGGCCCGAAAGGCAGGGAAGCCGCCCTTTGGGTGACTTCATTGCACTTGATTGCAGCGCATCCGCAATCGCGGCATCGGTGAACGCTTCAGCCTGCGCGAGGTTGAGCACAGGGGCCAACACGACACAGTTGGCATCTTCAGACAGGATCAACTCGCGCCCGGGGTTTCCAGGGTCTGAAGAAAACCTGCAAGACACTCGGCCGAAGCCTGGGCATCCTCGGCGGTGATCGCTTCATCGGGATGATGACTGAGGCCGTCCCGGCACCTCGTAAACAGCATCGCGACCGGGCAGAGGTCGGCCATGGCCGAGGCATCGTGCGTAGCCCCGGAGGCTAGCCGATGCGGACAAAAGCCGGACTGAATCAAGGACCGCGCGAGGGCGCCTCTGAGCCCGGGATCGCAGGGCACGGCATTTTGCGCGTAGGTCCTTGTCAGGCGGCACTCCAGACCGCGCCTCCTGCTGATGGCCTCGACCGCTTCCGAGATCACGGCGGCGGCGGCTTCGCGGATCGAATCCTCCGAGGCACGCAGCTCAATGGAAAACGTCGCCTGGCCCGGAATGGCGTTGGGAACGTTCGGCAGCAGCGAGACCGAGGCGACGATTCCGACCAGGCCGTCGGTTGCGCGGCAATAGGATTCGACCTCAAGCGCAACCTCTGCGGCCCCGGCGTAGGCATCGCGGCGAAGGTCCATCGGCGTCGTGCCGGCGTGGGCGGCCTGGCCGATCAGGTCCACCGTCCAGCGCTCGATACCGCAGATCGCCGTGACGATGCCGACAGGCAGGCCAAGCGATTCGAGGACGGGACCCTGCTCTATGTGCATCTCCAGGTATCCAAGGAGATCGTCCGGATCCCGCCTGGCTGCGGCGATGCCGTCCGGGTCGCCGCCGAAATCCGACAATGCCGCCGCAAGGGAAACGCCGTCCTTATCGGTCTTCTGAAGGTTAGTCTTGTCGAAGGTACCGGCAAGCGCGCGCGGCCCCATCAGGGCCGTGGGAAAGCGTACGCCCTCCTCATCGGCGAAAGCCAGAACCTCCACCGCGTAAGGCAGCGTCCGCCCGCGCAGGGACTCAAGAACCAGGATCGGCAGCGCGATGCCGAAGATGCCGTCATACTTTCCGCCTTGGCGGATGGTATCCTGGTGAGAGCCGATAAGCAGCGTCTTGGCGCCCGGCGCAGCGGCCTTGCGTCCGACCAAGGTCCCCGCGGCATCGATGTGCACCTTTAGGCCGGCCCGCTGCATCCATGCCGTGATCACTTCGTTGGCGCGGCGGTGCTCCTCGGTGAAGGGACGCCGCGTGACACCGGGCCCGCTTTCGGAAAACTGTGCAATCTCGTCCAGTCGCTGCATCAGGGTGTGACCGGCATCGGCCGGCAGGGCAGGAGACATCAACATCGGTGGGGGTCCTCCAGAGTCGGAACGACGTTGATCCAGGAAGCGTAGGGCTCGGTGGTCGCGAGGTCATAGATCGTGTTCAGGCGCTCCAAGGGGTCCTGGTCATAATCGACGCGCAGGTCCAGCGGCGCGCGCTGCGGATGCACGATCTTTATCGCCGCCGAAAGCGTGCCGCGGGAATCGCTCCCTGCAGCAACCCCCGCGGCGAGGGTATCCAGAAGCCGCCGGCCGAAGTCAGCGCGCTTCTCCGCGCTGCTCTGAAACGCAGCCTCCATTTCACCGAGCACGGCTTCACTGGCCAGCCAGTTGCCGGCGATCACATAGCCGCGGCCTTCGATCTGACCCTTATGGTCGGTGTTCGCGGAGCCGGTCCACGCGGCGACGCCGCCCGAACAATCCAGAACGGAGAGTTGCCGGCGGTCGCGGCCGCTGTCGGCAGCGGTGAGCCGCTCCACTGTGTCGCGCGCCGAGGCGCCCTTTCCGAGATGGATAAGCGCGTCGTCGCCCCAGAGCGGGCTTACGCTGAAGCCCTGGGTGGCCACGGCGCCCGCCTTGGCCGAGGCCCGCAGGACCCAGGCGCCGACGGCGAGATTTCCTGTCGCGGCCGCGCAGCCGATCGCGCCGCTTTCTTCATCTCTTGCCAGAATAGAGAAGGTCACCTTCCGGGATCCTCTGGATTTTGCGCCAGTGTTTCGGACGACTTGTTGAATTTATCATGATAAACTTGAATCTGCAAATTTATTATGATAAATTCAGCACTTCAAATAAGAATATCCAGGAGGCGAACATGGGATACCTGTACAAATCCGGGCTCGGGCTCAGCCTGGCCGCCGTGGCGTTCGCTGCGCAGGCGGCCATGGCCCAGACCCCGCCCGGCGTTCTGGTCGTCGGCCAGATCGCGGAGCCGAAGTCCCTCGATCCGGCCGCCGTCACGGCGGTCAACGACTTCCGCATTCTGATGAACGTCTACGACGGTCTGGTCCGCTACAAGGACGGCACCCTGGAGGTCGAACCGGCCCTGGCGGAGAACTGGACGATCAGCGAGGACGGGACGGAGTACACCTTCGACCTGCGCGGCGACGTCAGCTTCCATGACGGCACCCCGTTCAATGCCGAGGCGGTCGAGTTCAACTTCGACCGGATGCTCGACGAGAGCCATCCGTTCCACGACACGGGGCCCTTCCCTCTGGCCTTCTTCTTCTCGGCTGTCGAAGATGTCGAGGCCGTCGACGGGGATACCGTCAAGTTCACGCTGAACGCACCCTACGCGCCCTTCCTGTCGAACCTGGCCTATCCGACCGGCCTGATCGTTTCACCGGAAGCCGTGAAATCCAGCGGCAAGGAATTCGGACGCAACCCGGTCGGCACCGGCCCCTTCAAATTCGCCGAGTGGGAATCCAACGCCAAGGTCGTCGTCATCCGCAACGACGATTACTGGGACGGCGCGCCCGCGCTGGAAGCCGTCGTGTTCCGGCCTATCACCGACGCCAACACCCGGGTGGCCGAGATGCTGTCGGGCGGCATCGACGTCATGGTCGAGATCCCGCCGGACTCCGTCGCCTCCTTCGACGGCAACGGCTTCAGCCTGCTCGAGCAGGCAGGCCCGCACCTCTGGTTCCTGATCCTGAACGCGAAGGAAGGCCCCTTTGCCGACAAGCGTGTGCGCCAGGCGATCAACTATGCCATCGACAAGAAAACTCTCGTCGAGAACATCCTGCAGGGAACCGCGGAAATCGCATCCGGCCCGACTCCGCCGGCCTTTTCCTGGGCCCATAACGAGGCGCTCCAGCCCTATCCCTACGATCCGGAAAAGGCCAAGGCACTTCTTAAGGAAGCGGGTCACGAGGGCGCCGAATTGGTCTTCTATGTCACGGAAGGCGGCTCCGGCATGTTGGACCCGGTGCCCATGGGCACCGCCATCCAGGCCGATCTCGCCAAGGTCGGCCTGTCGGTCAAGATCGAGACCTATGAATGGAACACCTTCCTCGGCAAGGTGAACCCGGGGCTCGAAGGCAAGGCGGACATGGCGCAGATGGCCTGGATGACCAACGATCCGGATACCCTGCCCTACCTGGCCCTGCGCACAGGCGCCTGGCCCGATGCAGGCGGCTTCAACTCGGGCTACTACTCCAATCCCGAAGTCGACACGCTTCTGGAAGCGGCCCGCAGCGCGACCGACCAAACCGAACGGGCGGCGCTCTATCGGCAGATGCAGGAAATCGTCTATGACGATGCGCCCTGGGCCTTCATCGCCAATTGGAAGCAGAACGCCGCAACATCCGACCGGGTCTCCGGCTTCAAGCTTCAGCCTTCCTTCTTCCTGCTTCTGAAGGATGTTACGAAGGGCTAGGATGCGGATCAATCAGCCGGGAGGGCTTGCACCACAAGCTTTCTCCCGGCTGCTGCCGCGGCTTCCTCCGGCGGGGAGTGACCCATGCACCTTTACGTCCTGAAACGCCTGCTGGCGATCGTCCCGATTCTGATCGGCCTGACCGTCATCGTCTTCGCCATCATGGCGTTGATCCCGGGCGATCCGGCGACAGCGATCCTCGGGTCCTACGCGACGCCGGAGAATGTCGAGAGACTGAACCGCAGCCTCGGCCTGGATAAGCCTGTTTTCCAGCAGTACTTCATCTGGCTCGGCAACCTGCTTCAGGGCGACCTGGGGCGATCCTATAGTCTGAACCGCCCGGTGCTGGACGAGGTACTGGAGCGTTTCTCCGCGACCCTGATCCTGGCTGGCGCAGCGCTGCTGCTCTGCACGGTCTGGGGCCTGCTGATCGGGATCTGGACCGCGGCCCGGCAATACGGCTGGACCGACAAGATCCTGACCTTCGTCGTCCTGATCGGCATCTCCGTCCCGTCTTTCTGGCTCGGCCTGTTGTTGATCCTGCTGTTCTCGGTTGAATTCCGGGTGCTGCCGGCGAGCGGCATGTTCGCGATCTACGGCGGCGGCGACCTGCCGGATCTGCTGCGCCACCTGATCCTGCCCGCCGTCACCCTCTCCGTCGTTGCCACTGGCGTGATCGCGCGCCTGACACGCTCGGCCATGCTGGAGGTCCTGCGCCAGGATTTCGTGCGGACGGCCCGGGCCAAAGGCGTCCCGGAGACCGGCGTTCTCTACCGCCATGCCTTCAAGGCGGCTCTGGTGTCGGTGATCCCGGTGATCGGCATTCAGGCCGGCTTCGTGCTGGGCGGCGCCGTCTACATCGAAACCGTGTTTCAGTGGCCGGGCGTCGGGCGCATGCTGGTTCAGGCGATCTCCACGAGGGACATTCTCTTGGTGCAGGGCGGCGTGGTGGTCGTGGCGGGCAGTTACGTCCTGTTCAATCTTCTGGCCGATCTCGCGCAGAGTTGGCTCGACCCGCGGGTCAAGACGTGAGCGCACGGCGATGACCACCCTCAAGCTCATTGCGCGCAACCATCTTGCTGCCTTCGGCGGAATCGTCCTTCTGCTGGTCATTGCGATGGCGCTGCTGGTTCCCTTCCTGCCGATCGCAGACCCGGACCTGACCGACCCGGCCAACCGGCTGAAACGGCCCTTCACCGAGGGCGCCCTGCTCGGCACCGACCATCTCGGCCGCGATCTCCTCGCCCGGCTGCTCTGGGGCACACAACTCAGTCTCGTGGTCGGCGCGGCGGCCGCCGTGATCGCCGCCGTCATCGGCTCCGCCATCGGGATCGTTGCCGGATACTTCGGCGGGCGCACCGACGGCCTGATCATGCGCGGCATCGACATGCTGATGGCCTTTCCCTACATCCTGCTGGCGCTTGCCATCGTCGCGGTGCTGGGTCCGGGCCTTCTGAATGCGCTCTACGCCGTCGCCGTCGTCAACATTCCCTTTTTCGCGCGCAACATCCGCGGCGTGACGGTCAGCCTTGCCCATCGGGAGTTCGTCGATGCCGCGCGTCTGTCCGGCATGAACGACTGGCAGATCATCACCAAGGAGATCCTGCCCAACGTTCTGCCGGTGATCGTCATCGCCATGTCGACGACCATCGGCTGGATGATCCTGGAGACCGCGGGCCTGTCCTTCCTGGGTCTGGGATCGCAACCGCCGCAGGCCGACCTCGGCTCCATGCTGGGCGAAGGGCGCAAGCTGCTGATCACCGCGCCCCATGCTTCCATCGTGCCCGGCGTCATGATCTTCATCATCGTCATGAGCGTGAACCTGCTCGGCGACGGCATCCGTGACGCCCTCGACCCAAGACTGCGTTCCGGCGCGCTCTCGCGGCCGGCGGCGGCCACGCGCGTCGACCGCAGCGAAACCCCTGCGAAGACCGAAGACACGGAGGCACTGCTGAAGGTCGACGACCTGCGCACCGAATTCCGGCTCGGCAACCGGACCTATCGCGCCGTGGGCGGCGTCGACTTCACGCTGCGCGCCGGCGAGTGCCTTGGCATCATCGGCGAGTCCGGCTCGGGCAAGTCGGTGACCGCCCTGTCGCTGCTGGGCTTGGTCGCCTCGCCGCCGGGGGTGATCGCCGGCGGTGCTGTGCGCATCGACGGCGCCGACACCCTTTCCATGAACGGCGAGGCCCTGCGGCAGTTGCGCGGCGGAAAAGTCGCCTATGTGTTTCAGGACCCCCTGGCGACGCTGCATCCGCTCTACAGGATCGGCGACCAGATGGTGGAAGCCATCCGCTGCCACCGCGCGATGCCGAAACAGGCGGCCTGGGACCACGCCGTCTCCCTGCTGGAACAGGTGCGCATCCCCAATGCCGCCTTTCGGGCCAAGGCCTATCCGCACGAGCTGTCCGGCGGCATGCGCCAGCGGGTCGGCATCGCCCTCGCCCTGGTCAACGATCCGGAACTGCTCATCCTGGACGAGCCGACGACCGCCCTGGACGTCACGGTCCAGGCCCAGGTGCTCGCCCTGCTCGACGATCTGCGCCGCGAGCGCAATCTGGCCATGGTCTTCATCACCCACGATTTCGGTGTGGTCTCCCAACTCTGCGACCGGGTCGCGGTGATGTATGCCGGAAGGATCGTGGAAACGGGGCCGACCGAGACGGTCCTGGAGAACCCCAGTCATCCCTATACGAAACGCCTAATTGCCTGCGTGCCGGAGCTCGGCGGCGGGCGCCGCGCCTTGTCCGCCATTCCCGGCCTGCCGCCGCCGGTGGACGACCTTCCCGCCGGCTGCGCCTTTGCGCCGCGTTGCGACAAGGCGCAGGATCAATGCCGGTCCGGCGACATCGCCCTCAGCGGCAACGAAGCGCGCGCCGTCAGATGCCTGCAGCCGGAGGGCGCGACGGCATGACCCCGGCATTGGAAGTTCGCAACCTTCGCAAGACCTTCGGCGGCGGGCGCAGCCTTATGGGCAAGCCGCTCCCCGCCGTCCATGCCGTGCGGGACGTCAGCCTGTCGGTGCGGAGGGGCGAGACGCTGGGCATTGTCGGGGAATCCGGCTGCGGCAAGTCGACCCTCGCCCGCATGCTGGTCGGATTGCTGAAGCAAAGCGAAGGCGAGATCGCCATCGAAGGAAAAAACCTGTCGGATCAGATGGGTGACCCGGCCGCCTTCGGCCGCCTGATCCAGTATGTCTTTCAGGACCCGATATCCTCCCTAAACCCCCGCAAGACGATCCGCGAGATTCTGGAAGCCCCCCTGATCCATCTTTTGGGCATGGACGAGGGCGGCCGCAGGGCGCGGATCGCCGAGCTGTTCGAGGCGGTGAACCTGCGCAAAGAGTTCCTGAGCCGCTATCCGCACGAGTTCTCCGGCGGGCAGGCGCAGCGGATCGGCATCGCCCGCGCCTTGGCGGCGGCGCCGCGGATCCTGGTGCTCGATGAGCCGGTCTCGGCGCTCGACGTCTCCGTCCAGGCCCAGGTGCTGAACCTGCTGGCCGAGCTGCGCAAGGCCATGGACCTGACCTACCTCTTCATCAGCCACGATCTTGCGGTCGTGGAGGCGGTGAGCGACAGCGTCGCCGTGCTTTACTTTGGAAGGGTGGTGGAAGTCGGCCGCGCCGAAGCGATCTTCACCGCCCCCCGTCATCCCTACACGGACCTGCTAGCCCGCAGCGCCCCCATCGTTGGGCGCGACCTGGGCCGCACCGAGTCCCAGGCCGTGGAGCTGCCGGACCCGCTGAGCCCCCCGCCCGGCTGCGCCTTTGCGGCGCGCTGTCCGAAAGCAACGGCGCTATGCCGTGACAGAGTCCCGGCAATGGAGGCATTCTCAGAGCATCATGAAGCCGCCTGTCACCATGCCAACTAAGACCCCGACCGAAACCTCAACCGAGGCCCCAACTGAAGCCAAGCCCACCCCTTCCGACGAGAAGAGCACGGCGGCTCCGGCTACGGCTGCGGGCGCGGGCAAGGGCCGGAACCGTCCGCTGGCCGTCGCGGAGACCATCAAGGATTGGATCATCGACCATAACCTGGAGCCCGGAGACAGGCTGCCCCAGGAACACCAGCTGATCGAGCGGCTGGAAGTCAGCAAGGGAACCGCCCGCGAGGCCCTGAAGGTGATGGAGACGCAGGGGCTGATCCGAACCCGGACCGGGCCCGGCGGCGGCGCCTTCATCACCGAGGTCAGCGCCGATCACGCCTCGGCCCTGCTGGCCAACCACTTTTTCTTCAAGGACGTTTCAATCGCGCATATCTACGAACTGCGCATCGCCCTGGAACCGCAGCTCGTCCAGGAACTGGCCCCGAAGATCACCGAGGCCCAGGTTGCCGAGCTGCGCGGCGTCATGAGCGCCTATACGGAGCCGCCCACCTCCATCGAGGAAGAACGGCGCCAGCGCGTCGCCGAGCTCGAGTTTCACGCGGTGCTGTCCCGTTACTCCCAAAACCCGGTCCTGGGATTCTTCTGTGGGTTTCTGGTCCGGCTCCTGAAGGACCTCGCGGTCTGCAAACGCATCTACGATGAGCCGAACCCGGAACTCCGCGAGCGCGGCGTTTCCTACCAGGAACAGCTCATCGAAGCCTTCGAGATGCAGGACGCGGATGCCGCCCGGGCGGTGATGGAAATGCACATGCGCGCCGCCCAGCACATGATGCTGCAGCGCGAGGCCGAGATCGCGAAAGGGTTTCTCGACACCGACAGCTAGAGCCCTCTGCAACCGCTGTCAGCTTACAGGCGGACCGTACCTCCGCTAATCTCACCGGAGTCTTGGCACGAGTCCTCGCGCGACTGCGAACTGCGGGAACAGGCGGCCGCGCATGCGGTCTGACTGCGAAGCCGTCCCTGCGACCGATCCTCGGTAAGCAGAAAGAGTACAGAGTGCTCCGCGACTACTGTGGTATGAGGGCCATCCTTCTGTCCGGAAGCAGGCCAAGCATCAGGACGATGTCCGGTGTCCCGATGGCGCCGCGAACCGGGAACACGGTCGGCTCGCCCCAATCCTATTAAACACGAGGAAGCTGCTTCCTGGTGTCGAGGGCCGCCCGCTGCCCGGCAATGAATCCAAGCACCACCGCCGACAACAGGCCGTTGCCCGAAAGATATCCGCTGTCGCCTGTGCCCGAGACACCCACGGCAGCACCGCCGGCGGCAAACAGATTGGGAAAGGCCGTGCCGTCGGTGTGTTTGACGCGGGCCTCCGGCGTCACATTCAGCCCGCCTTGCGTGTGAAACAGCGCACCAGTGACCTTGACCGCGTGATAGGGAGCGCTGAGCGGCGCAGCGGCAAACCTCCGACCAAATGCGTCTACGCCGTCGTTTGGCACTGCTGCGAGTGTCTTTACAAGCGCCGATGGCGGAAGTCTGCAGGCTTCCGCCAGCTCTTCGGGTGTTTCGGCGGTCTTGATCGCACCCGCCTTCTCGGCGTCCTTAAAATCCTCAAACTGGCGCGCGATGCCGGCAATGCGCGCATCAAAGATCGTCCAGGCGATGCCGTCCGGTTGCCGGAGGACCGCCTGGGCTGCCTCGGAGTATCCCTGGCTTTCGTCCCAGAACCTTTTGCCCTCGGTGTTCACCTGAACGCCGCCCTCGGTGATCACGGCCCAGGTGATCAGGATCCCGTGCGGGGTCGCGACGTTCCCGTGTCCCTGGTAGGCGCCGAGATGCAGGCAATCGGCGTCCAGCGCCTCGCCCCAGATCACTGCGTCACCCTTGTTGCCGTCATGGCCGAACCAAAGGGCTGTCTCGATCTCCGGCATGAACCGGGCCACCATCCCGCGGTTACCGCCAAAACCGTTGCACGCAAGAATCAGTGTCTCGCAGCCGATCCGCTCGGGGCCTTCCGGGCCCTCGACCTCGACGCCGGTGATACGCTCGCCTTCTCGGAAAAGCGTCCCTGCGCGCCGATTGCAGACGATGTCGATCCCATTGGCTTCACAGGCGGCACGCAGGCGATCCACCAGCTCGCGCCCGGCCCGGGTCGGCAATCCATGCATACGGCGCCGGGAATGACCCGGATAGTCGAAATCCGTCACGACAGAGAAGGGAAAGTCGAAGCGATCGGCCAGCCAATCGACAACCGGCCCAGCCTTCGCGGCGAGCAAATCCACCAAGTCCTGCGGGTTCTCGCCCTTGGCCTTGTCCTGGATGTCACCGGCAAAAAGGCCGCCGTTGTCATCGATCCCTGCCGCCGCCTGAAACCGGGTGCCCGCTGCGGGTATGAGACCCGCGGAAAGCGCGGTTGAGCCGGACGGCACAGCGTCGGCCTCGACAACAAGGACCTCGCCGCCAGAATCCAAAGCCGAATCCAAAGCCGAAAGCGCGGCAACCATACCGCACGCCCCTGCTCCGATGATCAGCACTGGCACTTCGAGATCAAAGCCCGTCTCAGGAGTCGGACGAACGCACATTCTCAGCGCGACTCGTATCGTCTGCCAAGGGCCAGCATTGCGTCGGTTCCGATCCGCTGGTTCAAGCCGTCAAAGTCGTACATACGGTCGGCGAACGGCCGGTTGGACCCGTTTTCGCGGAGGCTGGCATAGTAGTCGCGCGCCGTTCTGGCCAAAGCCCGGACAATGCCGCCGGGAAAGATGACGATGGAATAGCCCAGCGTCTCGAGGTCGGTCGCGCTCTGAAGAGGCGTCGCTCCGCCCTCGACCATGTTGGCCAGCAGGGGAACGCGATCACCGAAGTGGTTGACCACCTTCTGCAGCTCGTCGCCGGATCGCGGCGCCTCGACGAAGAGCACGTCGGCGCCCGCCGCGACATAGGCCTCCGCACGTGCAATTGCCTGGTCAAACCCTTCGACCGCGATCGCATCGGTCCTGGCGATGACCAGCGTCTCCTCGGACGCGCGGGCATCGGCCATCGCCGCGATCTTTCCCGCCATCTCCCCGACCGGCACGAGCGACTTGTCCGACAAATGCCCGCAGCGCTTGGGGAATGTCTGATCCTCGACCTGAAGCGCACTCGCGCCTGCGCGTTCGTAAAGCCGCATCGTACGCTGCGCGTTCAGGGCATTGCCGAAGCCTGTGTCCGCGTCGATGATGACCGGCAGGGACACGCGGTCGCGGATCAACGCCATCGTATCGGTCATCTCGGACACCGACGTCAGGCCGATGTCGGGACGCCCGAGACGGGTATAGGCAATGGCCGCTCCCGACAGATAGAGAGCTTCGAAGCCGGCGTCCTCGGCAATCGCCGCCGTCAGCCCGTCATAGACGCCGGGGGCGATCAGTATGCTCTTGTCCTGAAGTCTGGACCGCAGGCTCATGTCAGACCCTCCAGAACCTCGGCGCAGGTTCGAACCGGAGTGATCGATCCAAGAGAGATCAGCGTCGCGTCGTGCACCTCTTGCATGAACGCTGCGCAGCCATCCGACAGCAAGACGGTGTGGACGTTTCTGAGGTGCGCATCCCGCACCGTACTGGCGACGCCCCCATTCGTGACGATGCCGCCGACGATCAGGGTGTCGATGTCCAACGCGCGCAGTATGTATTCGAGCCGCGTTTGGTAAAAGGCCGAATAGGCGACCTTCTCGACCGTGTAGTCGGCCGGCGCCAGCTCATCGACAAGCGCATGGCCGAAGGCACCCGGCGCGAAGTCGCCCTTGCCCAGGAAGGGGCGCAGTTCCTTGAGATGTGGCGCGATCAGCGGTTCTCCGCCCGGTCCCGGCACCAGCGTGAACTGAGCGCTCATATAGACACCGCCCTTGGCGCGGAGCGCGTCGGCGAGCGGCTTTATCCGCCCTGGAAGGGCCGAGATCATCGCAGACGTCTGACCCGCCCGGCCGTACGCACCCTCCGGGTGCAGAAAGTCGTTCTGCAGGTCGATCGTAAGAAGCGCCGTGCGTTTTGGATCGATCATGTCGGTCATGCTTGGGCCCCGTCAGGCTCGATGATTGTGTTGCCGAAAGCGTCGACGCGCCCGGTAAGGCCGGGGTCAATCAACACTGTGGTATCCGGCTGGACCAATATCGCCGGGCCCGAAATTTCGGCGCCGACCGGAAGGGCCAGCCGGTCAAAAATCGCTGTTTCGTGCCATGTATCGCCGAAGTGTACGCGGCGCGTGTCAGTACGAGCTGAATCGACACTGCCGCCACGGGGAGCCAGGGCCGTCAGGTCGAACTTGGGGCGCCGGCCGATGACCGCGGTGCGCAGGTTCATCACGCGCCGTGCGCCGTTGTTGAGAAGCCGGCCGTAGGTCGCGTGATAGGCGGCATCGAAGGCCTTCTCGATATCGGAAATGGTGAGTGCCTGAACACGGTTCCGCTGGACCTCGACCTCGATCGGGACCGAAACCGTGTGGGTCTGCCCCACATAGGCCATATCGAACTCGAAGACCGTTTCGCGAGCGTCGAAACGTGACTGAGCGGCGTCCAGTAGGGCGAGCCCATCGTCCACATGCCGCTGCATCACTTCGGCCAGCGCGCCAACATCCAAGGCAGTTGTCAGTGCGTTGATGGTTTGAACGAAATCCTGCCGCATGTCGGCAATCACGCAGCCCATGGCACTTGTCACACCCGGATAGCGCGGCACGATTGCGCGGCCGATTCCCACCTCGCTCAGAATCGCACCGGTGTGCAGCGCGCCGCCACCACCGAAAGGCATGAATGCAAAGCGCTTTGGGTCGAACCCACGCTCGATGCTGACCAGCCGGATCGCGCCGGCCATGCGAGAGTTGGCCACACGAAGGATTGCCTCCGCCGCCGCGGTCGTTGTGAGGCCGAGCTTCGCCCCGACATGGGCATCTATGGCCTCTGCGGCGGCCTGGACATCCAGGCGATCGAGCTTGCCACCGATGGGACTATCGGGATCGATCCGGCCAAGGACAGCATTGGCATCGGTCACCGTGGGCCGGGTGTTGCCCTGCCCATAGGCGACCGGTCCGGGCGTGGAGCCCGCACTTTCGGGGCCGATGTTCAGGAGTCCTCCCTTGTCCACCCAGGCGATCGAGCCGCCGCCGGCCCCGATCGTCGTGATCTCGATCATCGGCGTGCGCACGACCATACCGAAGTCGATCGACGTCTGGGGCGAGAGCATCGACTTTCCATCCGAGATCAAGGCAACGTCAAAACTCGTGCCGCCCATGTCTCCTGTGATCACATTGTCGAACCCGGCGGTCTGGGCGATGTGTCCAGCCGCGATAACGCCGGCTGCCGGGCCTGAGAGAGCGGTCCGGACCGGCAGGCGGCGGGCCGTCTCCGTGCCCATCACGCCGCCGTTGGACTGGACGATCATGAACTCACCCTCGAACCCGTCCTCGGACAGGGCGGAATCCAACCGCTTGATGTAGCCCGACACCTCGGGCTGGAGGTAGGCATTCAGCGCTGTCGTCGAGAACCGTTCGAACTCCCGGATTTCAGGAAGGATCTCGGAAGAGGCGCTGACATGGGGATTGGGCCAGAGTTTGCGGACCGCCGCGACAGCCTTCTTCTCGTTCTCGGGATTGGCGTAGGCATTGGCGAACAGGATTGCGACCGCCTGGCAGCCGTTGCCGAGTAGCTTCTCCGCAGCGGCGCGCACGGCGTCCAGGTCGACCGGTGTGCGCAGCGTGCCGTCTGCCAGCGTCCGTTCGGGGACTTCGAGGCGCAGATTGCGCGGGACTACCGGATCGAAATCTCCGCGCAGACCCCATGTGCGCGGCCGGTCGCGGCGGCGCATTTCCAGCACATCGCGCAGGCCTTCGGTCGTGATGACGCCGATTTTCGCGCCCTTGCGTTCGAGCAGGGCATTCGTGCCCGCTGTCGTGCCGTGCACAACGACGGCGACTGATGAAAGATCGTCAACCTGTCGCGCAATGCCCTCGAGAAATCCGCCTGACTGGTCAGGACGGGTGGTCGGGACCTTTGCCACCTCGGCGGATCCTGTGGCTTCGTCCAACACGAAGACGTCCGTAAAGGTGCCGCCCACATCGACACCGATCATGCGGCTCACTGCGCAAACTCCTTCCAGTTCGCGCCGTAGATCTCCGTCGCGGCCTCCGGCGTCAGATAGCCGAGCGCCACGTCTTTTGCGACAGCATCCGCGGGACGATCGGCCACTGCCCCATAGCCGCCGCCGCCTGGGGTCTCGAGCCGAACAGCCTGCCCCCTCTCAAGCCTGATCCCCAGCATCTTCGATGCGAGCGGCGGCGCGTGCCAGCCGTCCGACTGCTCGTAATGAAAGACATTCATTGCCGCTGCGCCGCCGCCAGCGGTTCCTTGCGGCGCAAACCGTCCGCGCTCGCCAAAGAGGAACGCCTCTGCATTTTCCTCGAGGAGTTCGATCTCGTAAACCGCGCCAAGTCCGCCGCGATGCATGCCGGCACCGGCGCTGTCCGGCCTCAGCGCCCACTGGCGGAACATCACCGGATATGCCGCCTCCAGGATTTCCATTGGTGGAATCGTCGCCGTCGATATTGGCGCGTTTCCGTGGTTGAGGCCGTCGCTTTCGATACTGCCGCCGTGTCCGCCGCCATAGAAGCTGAACATGACCCAGGGTTGACCATTCGCGCGCTTGCCCGCGATCGAGAGCGCGTTGATCGTGCCATAGGCGTTTGCGACAACCCGCTCCGGCGCAGCCTGGGATGCGGCCGCGAAAACGACGTCGATCATACGCAGGATCGTCTCGGTGTAGCCGCCCACCGGGGCCGGAAACTCCGCCGAAAGCAGCGATCCCTCGGGCACGCGAACGTCGACAGGCCGCATGACACCGGCGTTGGCAGGCAGATCCGGAAAGATGTGCTTGATCGCGACATAGGCGGTAGCGACGGCGGTGGGCAGCGCAATGTTGACCGGCCCCGCGGTCACCGAGGCCGTGCCCTCAAAATCCAGCGTCATGGCATCACCGGCAATTTCCAGAGCGACCTTGATCGGAAGCGCCGTGTCGGTGATCCCATCATTGTCGAGATAATCGACAGCCTCCCAGCGTCCATCAGGCAGGGCCGCGAGCTCGCTCCGCATCAGCTTCTCGGCGCGGTCACCCAGCGCGTCAAGCGCCGCTCTCACCGTCTCTGCGCCGTACTCGTCAAGCAATTCGTCAAGCCGCTTCACGCCCAGATCGAGCGCTCCAAGCTGTCCGTTCAGGTCGCCCATAGCCGACTGCGGCAGGCGCGTGTTGCGGAGCAGGATGTCAACGATGTCCTGATTGATCTCACCCTTGCGCGCGAGCTTTACGGGCGGGAGAACGAAAGCCTCCTGAAAGGCATCTGTTGCCGTGGGGTTGTAGTTCCCCGGCACCGCCCCGCCGACATCGTGCCAATGGCCCACACTGGCGAGATAGCAGAACAGCTTTCCATCCCGGAAATAGGGCCGGACGAGCCGCATGTCCGAGAGATGCGTGCCGCCAAGGTGCGCGTCATTCAGGATATAGATGTCGCCATCGGCGAGATCGCCCGCCTCGGCGGACTTGTCGATCACGGCCTTCACGGTAAAGGACATGACCCCCACGAAGATCGGGAGGCCCGACTTACCCTGCACAAGCGTATCGCCTGTTGCTGCGTGATAGAGGCCGTGGGAGGCATCGTGCGCCTCGGCGATGATCGGATTGAACGCCGCACGAAACAACGTCGCATCCATTTCATCGGCAATCTGCTCCATGCGCCCTGCCAGGACGGCAAGCGTGATCGGGTCGATGGCCTCGGTCATTGCGCGCGCACCTCCGCGATGTCGTTCCAGACGTCCTGCCTGGTGATCCGGCCTTCCCTCACCTCGAACCGGTCGATGAAGCGAATGCCGTCGAAGGGGCTTCCATCCGGCCATTCCCCGAAAAGGACGCCGCGGACGTAAACGACCGAGACGCCGCCGTTGTGAAAGGCTTCGAACGCTTCCTTGGATTTCTTTACGAAGCGGTATCTGCCTTTCGCCCAGTCAACGACTTCCGTGATGGATCTCATTGGCTGCGTGCCCGGAAAGACAGTCTCAAAATCGTCGCCCAGGAATGCCTGAGCTGCTGCGAGGTCCCTTGCCTCCATCGCGGCAAGGTAGTCCTTCACAAGCACCGTTGGGTCGGGAAGCGCCGGGGCGGGCTGACGGTGCCGACCCCCGCGGGCATAGGCCTCCGCAGGATACTCGTGCAGCATGACCGTGATCGCCTCGTCAGGTGCCGGAACGACAAAGCGGACCGCGTCGGTCAGGGCCGAGGTCAGACGGGCTTTTTCCCCATCGGCGTATCCTTCGAGAATATGCGCCTCGATAACCGGCATTTTCATCCTCCCAGAAATATGTTCTTTCCATATAACAGGTTTTGGGCTATGCAAAGATCAAAATAATTGCAGGAAACTGGTCAGGCAGGCTTGCCCAGGCGTCGTCAACCCTAGGCGCCTGGCACCCAAAGGGAGGAATGCGGCGGTGGCCATCCACCCGCAATCGACACTGCCAGAAGGCGGCAAGGCGCGCCGCGTATACCTGTTGCTTCGCGACGACATCGCCAATGACCGCTATTCCGAAGGGGCGCTGCTGCCGGGCGAACACCGGCTGGCGGAAAGGTTTGATGTCAGCCGCGTCACCATTCGACGCGCGCTCGATGCGCTCGCAGACGACGGTTGGATCGAGAAGCGGACTGGTGCGGGCTCCATGGTCCTCCCGCGTGACAGGGCCGACCCTCAGATTGCCGCGAATTTCGCGACGCTGATCCCGCAACTCGTTGAGTTCGACAGGCGGACCACCGCGCGACTTCTGTCCTTCTCATATGGTCCTGCGCCGACTGGAGTCGCCGCGGCACTCGGCCTCTCCAAGGACAGCAAGATACAGACTGCGGTGCGCGTCCGGTTCTCCGACGACAAGCCGTTTTCGCACCTGACCACCCATGTTCCCGAAGACATCGCCCGCAACTACGACGAGGCCGATCTCGCCACACAGCCGCTCTTTCGCCTGCTCGAGCGTAGCGGCGTGCGGGTCGAGAGTGCGCATCAATCGGTCACGGCCACTCTGGCCGCACCCGATGTCGCAGATGCTCTTGGCGTCTCCGTTGGTTCGGCCCTCTTGTCATTGCGCCGCGTTGTGAAGGATGCCGATGGGCGGGGGGTTGAGCATCTCTCCGCGCTTTACAGGCCGGACCTGTTCAGGCTGGAGATGAGCCTCACCCGCGTCGGCGCCGATGAAGCGCGGCACTGGGAGCCGGTCATCGGGCCGAGAGAGGAATGAAAACCCTGCTCGACAAGCTCTGGGCCACTCACGAGATCCTTCGCCGCGAGGATGGTTCAAGTCTCCTGTGGGTCGACCGGCACTTCGTGCACGAGGGATCGCACCACGCATTCGCGAAGATCGCGGAACGGAATCTGCCTGTCGCCGAACCCGCTTTGACAACTGGCGTGGTCGATCACTACGCCCCTACGCGCGGACCCGCACAGGACCCCGGGATCGCGAATATGATCGCCCAGCTTGAGCGCAATACCGCGATGCACGGCATTGCGTGCTATGGTCTCGGCGACCCCCGCCAGGGGATCGTCCATGTTGTCGGCCCTGAGCAGGGCCTGACGCTGCCCGGCCTGCTTGTCAATTGTGGCGACAGCCACACGTCGACGCACGGCGCCTTTGGGGCGCTTGCCTTCGGGATCGGCGCGACAGAGGTTGCGCACGTCCTGGCGACCCAGACAATCTGGCAGAAGAAACCGAAGTCGATGCGAATCACGGTCTCCGGCGCCCTGGGGCCGGGTGTCGCCGCCAAGGACCTGGCCCTTGCATGGATCGCCAAGCTTGGCGCCGACGGCGCACATGGACACGCGATCGAATACGCCGGCACGGCCGTTTCCGCGCTTTCGATGGAAGGACGCATGACGCTCTGCAATCTGTCCATCGAAGGTGGCGCACGCTTCGGAATGATCGCCCCGGACGAGACCACCTTTGCCTACATCAAGGGGCGTCCCTGCGCGCCCCCTGGCCCAACTTGGGAGCAGGCCGTTGGGGCCTGGTCGGCCCTGCCGACCGACGAGGACGCCGCCTTCGACCGGGAAGTGGCCATTGAGGCGGCCGAGATCGCACCGATCGTGACCTGGGGCATATCCCCGGAGGATGCCCTGCCGGTCACTGCGGCGGTGCCCGATCCGAGCAAGCTTGAGGGCGCGAAGGCCGACCGCGTTCGCGCCGCGATCGACTATATGAACCTGACCCCGGGTCGCGCCCTCTCGGAGGTCGCCGTCGACCAGGTCTTCATCGGCTCCTGCACCAACGCCCGCATCGAAGATCTGCGCGCCGCCGCGGCAGTCTTGAGCGGCCGAAGGTCCAAGGTCCCGGGGCTGGTGTCGCCCGGCTCGCAGATCATCAAGGCGCAGGCCGAAGCCGAGGGTCTCGACCGCATCTTCATCGAGGCGGGACTCGAGTGGGTTGGTGCAGGATGCTCCCTCTGCGTGGCCATGAACGGCGACGTCGTTGCGCCCGGCAAGCGCTGTGCCTCAAGCACAAACCGCAATTTCCCGGGACGCCAGGGACGGGGTGCCCGCACCCATCTGATGTCACCCGCAATGGTGGCCGCTGCTGCCGTCACAGGTCACCTGACCGATGTTCGCCCGCTCCTTGAAGGCAGGGGCCTGTGATGCGCGGATGGACCGAGCACGAAGGGCTGGCCGTGGCGCTTGACTGCGAAAGCGTCGATACTGACCAGCTTATCCCAGCCCGCTTCATGGTGACTCCGCGGTCGGAGGGCTATGGGCGCTTCCTGTTGAACGACCTGCGGTACGATCCCCGCGGAGCGCCGATCGCAGACTTCCCGCTCAACCGGCACCCGGAAGCCTCCATTCTTGTCAGCCGGCGCAACTTCGGCAGCGGCTCGAGCCGCGAGGCGGCGGTCTATGCGCTCGTTGATTTTGGTTTCCGCGTTGTCGTCGCGCCGAGCTTTGGAGACATCTTCGCGAGCAACGCGGTGAACAACGGGTTGCTGCCCGCCCGCGTCGAAAGTGTGGACGAGATCCTTCACGCCTTGGATTCCGGGACGCTGCCCGCAAAGGCCGACCTCGAATCCCAATCCGTGACGGTCGGCGGCATCACCCGATCCTTCCAGATTGACCCCGCCTGGCGGGAAAAGCTCATCAAGGGCTGGGACGACATCGATCTGACCATGGCGCGGCGACAGCAGATTGCCGCCTTCCGGGCAACGCGCGCCGAAGCCGCGCCCTGGGCCTTCACGAACGAGCAGGGAAACACATGAACACGGGGACCGGGAACCGGCCCCTTCACAGGGAGGCCAAAGGGCTGCCCAATCGGGTAAAGAGGAGACAACGCCCATGAAGATGAACCTCATCGCCGGACTTGTTGCCGGCTCCACCGCTGTCGCAAGCGTCGCCTACGCCGAAGAGACCATCACCGCAGTCCACGCGTTCCCCGAAACCCTGATCTACACCCAGAGCTTCCTGGCCTTCGTCGACAAGGTGAACGAAGCGGGCGCCGGCGTTGTGCAGATCGAAGTCCGGGGCGGACCCGAAGCCATCGGCATGTTCCAGCAGCCGGATGCGGTGCGCGACGGGATCGTCGACATGGTCTATACGCCCGGTTCGTTCTACGGCGGCGCCTTGCCCGAGAAGGACGCGCTGGTTGCATCGAACCTGACGGCGATCGAGACCCGCCAGAATGGCGGCATCGAATTGATCGACCAGATTCATCAGGAGAAGATGGGCCTGAAGTATCTCGGCTGGTTCGACAGCGGTGTCTGCTACAACCTCTGGACCCGGGACGAGCCCAGCTTCGACGCCGACGGCAACCTTGAAGTCGAAGGTCTGAAGCTTCGCGGCAATGCCGTCTACAACGCCTTCTTCGCGAACTACCTGGGCGCTCAGGTCATCGACCTGCCGACTGGTGAAGTCTATGCCGCCCTTCAGCGCGGTGTCGTCGACGCGACCGGCTGGACTCAGATTGGCCTGATCGATCTGAAGTGGAATGAGTTCCTCAACTACCGGATCGAACCCTGCTTCTTCTCGACCGACCTTGGCGTGATCGTGAACCTCGACAAGTGGAACGCGCTGAGCCCCGAAGCCCAGAAGATCGTGCAGGACGTGGCGATCCAGCATGAGATCGACAGCTTCAACGCGCTGCGCACGAAGCGGGATGAGGACTTTGCCGCCCTCGACGCGCAAGGCATGAAGGTCGTCTCGCTCGAAGGCGATGCGAAGGCCAACTACCTGCTCGCCGCCCGCGAGAAGAACTGGGAGCGGATGCAGGGGCTTATGGCCGAGCACCCGATGGGCACCGCAAACTACGACCGGCTGATCGAGCTCTTCTACGACGCCGAAGCCGACAGGTAAGCACGTTAGGCTTGGCCCGGACGGCGCGAACGTCCGGGCCAACCTTTGTCCGGAGACCAGATGCGCCTGATAGTCCGCCTCTATGACCTGCTGCTCTATGGCATGGCCCTGGTCGCGGCGGCGACGCTCGTCTGGCTTATGGTTTCTGTGGTGACCTCCGTCGCGATGCGGAACCTGGGTGTACAGCCTTTTGCATGGTTGTTCACATCCGCTGAGTACGGACTCCTCTACATGACCATGCTGGGCGCGCCCTGGCTCGTCCGGGAAAAGGGGCACGTCCATATCGAGCTTGTGACCGCGGCACTTCCCGGCGGTCTTCGGCGTATCGTCAGCAGGCTCATTGCCGCAGCCTGTGTCGCCGTCTCTCTGATCCTTGCCTGGTACGGGCTCGAGCTTTTCCTGACGAATGTAGAACGCAACGACTACGACGTGCGCGCCTACTTCTTCCCACGCTGGATGCTGACCATCAGCTTCCCCATCGCCTTCACCGTCATGGCCATCGAGTTTGCGCGTTTCGTCTTCGGACCGCAGCTGATGCACTCGGGCGAAGCGGGAATTCACGAGTAATGGAGTGGTACGAGGCGCTGGGGCTGCTCGTCGGCTCGATCATGGTTCTGATGGCGCTCGGGATGCCGGTGGCACTGGCTTTTCTCGCCGCCAACATTCTTGGCGCCTGGGTGTTCATGGGGGGCGAGCGGGGTGTCGTTGCGCTCTTGAACAACGGCTGGGGCTCGCTGACGAAGTTCGCGCTGGTACCCATCCCGCTCTTTCTTCTGATGGGTGAGATCTTCTTTCACACCGGTCTTGGCGGGCGCATGTTCTCGGCCATCGACAGGCTGCTGGGACGACTGCCCGGACGGCTGAGCTATGTAACGGTCTTGGGAGGCACAGGCTTTTCGACGCTTTCCGGCTCATCGATGGGGTCCACCGCCCTCCTCGGATCCCTCATGGTTCCGGAAATGACCAAGCGCGGTTACAAGAAGTACATGTCAATCGGACCGATCCTCGGCACCGGTGGACTCGCGATCATTATTCCGCCCTCGGCACTGGCGGTACTGCTCGCGACGCTTGCCCAGATCGACGTTGGTGCGCTCCTGATTGCCGGGATCATCCCCGGGCTCATCCTTGCTGCGCTCTATATCGGAACGATCTACCTTCAGACGCGGCTCGATCCGGCGGCTGCTCCGGCCTACGACGTTCCTCCGCAAAGCGTCGCGGAGAAGCTGGGTCTGCTCCTGCGGGATGTGGTGCCGATGATCGGGCTCATGGTCCTCATCGTCGTGATGATGATCAACGGGATTGTCACCCCGTCGGAGGCCGCAGCCTTCGGGGCCCTGGGCGTTCTATTGCTTGCGGTCCTCTACCGCTGCCTGACCTGGGAGGCCATCAAGAACTCCGTCCGCAGCGCGCTCCGGGTCACCCTCATGGCCTATCTGATCGTTTTCGGATCAGCGACCTTCAGCCAGCTCCTCGCCTTCTCCGGCGCATCGCGCGGTCTGATCAACTGGGCGACCGGCTTCGATCTGGACCCTGTCGCCATGCTCCTTGTCATGTTCGGAGTCCTTCTGATCCTCGGGATGTTCATGGAGCAGATCTCGATCATGCTGCTCACTGTCCCGATCTTTTTCCCGTTGGCGATGAGCCTCGGGTTCGACCCGATCTGGTTCGGGCTTATCATGATGCTCGCTCTCGAGATCAGCTTCACGACACCGCCCTTCGGGCTCCTGCTCTTCGTGATGAAAGGCGTCGCACCCTCGGATACGACAATGCGCGAGATCTACCTCTCGGCCATGCCCTTTATCATCTGCTCACTGATCCTGGTGGCGCTTCTGATCATGTTCCCGCCGCTCGCAACCTGGTTGCCGCAAACGGGCTAAGGCAGACTACGCGGTACTCCGCGTTCCGAACATCCGAAGGATCCTTGCTGATCGGCCGCAAGGCGCCCTCTCAAGTTACAGAGCGTTCAGGCTTCCGCCATCGACCAGAGACTGGAGAATGGCGTCCTGGGTGACAGCTGCTCTCACAAGGTTCACCCCTTGGACCACGATGGTCACATCGCTGAAACCACTGCCGTCACCATCGATGTCGATACCCATGGTGCTGTTGCTCGCGAGACCGTCGAAGGTGACCTCCAGGTAGCTTGCCAAACTGGCGCCGTCTTCAGCCCCGAGACCAACCAGGAGATCCGAAACGTCGATGACATCGCTGTCCCCAATACCGAAGTCCGCAATTACCTCCGTCGACCCGGCCGGACCGGGCGTAAAGACAAAGATATCGCTGCCTGACCCGCCTTCCAGCGTATCGTCGCCGTCACCGCCATTCAAAGTGTCGTCGCCCGGCCCGCCCACGAGGCGGTCATCTCCGCCATTTCCGAGCAGGTAGTCCGACCCTGCATCGCCGAAGAGCGTGTCGTCGCCGCCTTGCGCATCGTCGCCGCTCGAGTCGCCGTAGATCGTGTCGTCGCCGCTGCCGCCATAGAGGAGGTCGTCGCCGCCGCGGCGGGAGGCCGCCGCCCCACCGTCCAACGCCAGGACATCGCCGGAAATCAAGTCCTGGCCGCTGCCACCGAGAATCGTGTCGTCGCCACCGAAGACGGCGATGGCCAAGCCGCCCACTGACAGGGCGTCGCCGGCCAGGGTGTCGTCGCCGGCATCTGCAGCAATCCAGTCGTTGCCGGCGGCAGAACCGCTCAACCCCTCGGCGGTGTCGTTATGGAGCGATGCATCGCCGCCATCCGCCGCCATGGCATCGCCGGAGATCAGATCGTCGCCGACGCCGGCCACCGTAATCGTGTCGTTGCCGAGAAGCGCCAGAACCGCCGCTGCGGTGTTGACCACCGTGGCGCCCCCGCCTCGCCCGCTCGCAAGCGCGTCGCCGGCAATCGTGTAGCCACCATCGCCGCCGATAATGGTGTCATTGCCGGCCCGGCTCTCCCCTGCTGCTGCACCGGTCAAGGTGTCCGCAAGATTGGTAACCAGGGCCGAGGCATCGCTCCCTGCGGCCAGGGCATCGCCGGCAGCCTGGGAGCGGGGAGCGAGGAGATCACCATCCCCGCGCGGCTCCGTATTGTCGCCGAGGCGGATCCGATCGCTTCCCGCCGTGGAACCGCCGCCCCGGGCGGTGTTCTCTACCTCTGCTCTGGCGCGATGGCCCAAGGTAAGCGAGTCTCCGGCAATCGTGAGCACGCCGTCGCCGCTGTAGATCGAATCATCGCCGGCCATGGCCGGGCTGGTCTCACCCCGGGCTGAGACTGTGTTCCTGGTCAAGGCCGTAGTCTGGTCGGCCACCGTCAAGGCGTCGCCGGCAACGCTGTCGTTGCCGTAGAAGCCCGGTGAGACGGAGCGGAATCCAGCGGCGTAGATGTCGTCACTCCCTGCCCTCGGACGGCCCTGCTGGTTGGAGGTCACCGTGTTGTCCGCCGTGGCGTCGCCGCTATCGATACCGGAAGTCATGGCATCGCCGGCGATCAGATCGGACCCGAAGTTGCCGACGATGAAATCGCCCCCGGCTCTGACAATACTGTCATCGTTGGCTGTTGCCGTATTCGTAACGCTGGCAGAGGCACCAGCGCCCAAGGCCAAAGAGTCGCCGGCCAGGATGTCATCGCCGTCGTTCAGAAGGTCACTGCCTTCATCAGCCCAGATTTCGTTGGAAAAGATCCCGTCGTTTCCTGCCAGGGACACCGAAAGATCGAAGCCCGTCGCCTGGTTTGCAGCGGTTGCCAAACCATGGTCACCCGCTGATAAGGCATCGCCAGCAATCGTGTCATCGGCGCGCCCCCCGGTTATCCCATCGTCACCGATAGGGGCGTAGCCGCCCAGCTCGGCCACCGATGTGTTTTCCACATCCGCGACACCGCCCTTGCCGTAAGCCAAGGAATCGCCGGCGATCAAGGCATGAACCGTAGACCCCGCCGCGATACGGTCACCGCCGGCCAAGGCATAGGCAAAGGCAAAATCGTCTTCTCCGGAAGCGAGGCCGACGTTCCTCGTTTCCGCACGGGCATTGGCACCGTAAGCGAGGGCATCGCCTGCAACCTTGTCGAAGGAGCTTCCGAAAACATCGATGAAATCCCACGATGAAGTCGCCAGAACATCGCCGTCAAGCGCCTCTGCAAAGCTGTTGGCCCGCGCGGTGATGCCTTCGCCCATGGCAAGAGCATCACCGGAAATCGTGTTTGAGCCTCCGCCACCGGGGATGCCGGCTTGAATGCGGTCGCCGCCTGCGCGGCTGGCGCCGCCGCTGCCCGTGTTTGAGGATGTGTTGCTGGCGATGGCATCGCCACCCTCTTCGTGGAAGGCCGCGGCATCACCGGCGACGATGTTGTTGCCGACACCTGCGTCAATGGTGTCAACACCGCTGAGAGCCGCAATCGAGCCGAAAGCGGAACTCTCGAAGGAAGTATCGGCGACCGTCGCCGCCACGTTGGAAGCGTCCGCCGTGCCCCGTATACCGGTCGCCAAAGCGTCACCGGCGATCACATCGTCATTGCCGTTATCTGATCCCTCGGTTCCGTCACCGTAGATTACATCGGACCCGCCCGACGCGATGATCTCGAAACGGCCGAACTCACTTGGCAGTTGCGCAACTGACGTCTCGTTGTCGACCACCGCCGCGGCGCCTGCCCCATCCGCCAGAACGTCGCCGGATATGGTGTCCCTGCCATTTCCACCCAGGACCGTGTCGCTCCCCGCACGCGCCCTTGCCACCAGCTCGGCCAATTGATTGAGATCAGGGCCATCGCCTGTCACCGACGCAGTTGTGGCCGCCGTGTTCTTTACACCGGCGTCGCCGCCGGCCAGGGCATCGCCGGCCAGGAGGTCGTTGCCGGCACCAGCATCGATACTGTCGCTGCCGGCAGAGCTGGTCACAGCGCTGTCGCCCGCTTCTGTCTGCGACGCGGTGGTGGACGCCGTGTTCTGGACCTCCGCTGCTCCATCGCCATCGAGCGCAAGACCGTCACCGGAAACAGTGTCGCCCTGGGCGCCGCTCTTGAGCGTGTCATCCCCCGCTAGCGCTATGCCGGAGCTGTTGGCGACCTGGAGCGATGCCGCGCTAAGGGCCCGCGCCATTCCGCTACCCAAAACCAGCGACTCGCCTGCAAGCGTATCGCGTCCATCGCCACTGGCGATGGTGTCACTTCCCGCGTAACCGTCCGCGGTTACGGCGTTTTGCGCCTGCGCGAGCGACCCTGGTCCGCCATCAGCCAGCGCGTCACCGGCAATGAGGTTGTAGCCGCCGCCGCCATCGATCGCATCGTTTCCGGCGCTGCCCTGCGCCGCAGGTCCGCCGAGGGTGTTCGCAACCACGGCTTCCGCGGCACCGGCCGCCGCAAGTGCCATGGCATCGCCAGCCAGCACGTCGGCGGCCCCATCACCGCTGATGGTGTCGTCACCCGCCTCGGCAGGAGCCCCGGCCGCTTCCGAAACCCTGTTCTGCACTTCGGCGCGCGCCGCACCGCCGCCATGCGCAAGACTGTCGCCGGCGATGCTGTCGTTGCCATCGAGGCCGCGCAGGCTGTCCGTGCCGGCGGCCGAGCCTGCCACTGAAGAGGTATTTTCGGTCAGCGCATGCGCGTCACCGCTCGCCACCGCCAGGCCATCCCCTGAGGTGACGTCGTTCCCGGTGCCCGCCGTAACCGTATCGCTGCCCGCCCGGCCGGCCTGCGCCCCATTCGCGGCGTGGGCGTCGGCTGTCCCTCCGGTCGCGCGGGCCAGGGCATCGCCCGCCAGGGTGTCCGCGCCCGCACCGCCGCGAATGACATCCCCAGCAGCGACACCGCCAGCGATCGCGATGCCTGTCGCAACCGCAGAGGCCTGCTGCACGGCGCGGGCCAGACTGTCGCCCGCGATCAGATCCCTTCCGCCCCCGCCGGAAGCACTGTCATTGCCGGCCGATCCTTCTGGCCCGGTGGCCTCATTGGCGGCAACCGCATTCGCAACCCCTCCCTGCTCAAAGCTGTCGCCGGCGATCAGGTCTCTTGCATCGCCGGCACGCAGCGTATCGTTCCCGGCAAGGCCGCCGCTGCTCTGGTTGGTTGCCTGGGCCGCCCCAGGGGAAGGGTTGGCGTCCAGCGGCTTGATCAACAAGACGTCGCCGGACAGCTTGCCGAGGCCATCGCCGGAAACCAGGAGATCGTTACCGGCAGAACCGCCCTCCGATGCCGTGTTCAGGCTCGCCGCTGCGCGGGTGCGTTCAAAGCTGCCTTGATCAAACGCCAGCGCATCGCCGGCGAGCGTGTCGTGCCCGCTTCCGGCGGTCAGGGTGTCACTGCCCGCATCGGCCAGCGCTCCTGCCGCCCTATTCTCGCTCTGCGCCAGGACTTCACCGCGACTGGAAGCGAAGGCGTCGCCGGCCAGGAGATTGTTGCCACCCCCCGCAGCAAGGACGTCACCGCCCGCAACGCCACCTTCGGCGGTGTTCTCAACGAAGGCCTCGACACTTGCAAACCGACTGACGGCCATCGCATCGCCGGAAAGGTTATCCGCCCCCCCATTGCCACTGATGGTGTCGGCGCCGGCAACGCTTCGGCCGACAACGCTTTGACGAGAGTCTTCCAGGAAGACGCTGTTCCTGGCCGAGGCTGTCCCCAACACTCCGTCCGTCGATGACAAGGCATCTCCGGCAATCGAATCAAGTCCATCCAAACCGCGCAGGTGATCGTTGCCCGCCGACGACGAAGCGCCTACAGCCGTGTTTTCGGCCGCTGCGGTCGCCGGGCCCTCTGGAGTGGCCGCCATTGCATCACCGGACACCAGATCCGCACCGCTGCCGGCATTGATGATGTCGTCGCCCGCCGAGCCGCCGTCCGCATCGTTGGTGCTGCGGGCCTCGGGGAACGAACCTGCCGCGATTGTCAGGGCATCTCCGGCGAGGGTGTCGGTTCCAGCTCCGCCAAAAATGCGGTCTGCTGACGCTGTGCCGCCGTCTGTGGCCCTTGCGGCAGCTTCGGCCAGGCCCTGCCTTTCGGTGTTCGCCAGGCTGTCTCCGCCAATGGCGTCGCCCCCTCCACCTCCGAAAATGGTGTCACTGCCAGCAAGTCCCGCAGGTCCCCGGGAATCATTTTCAGTCGTACGATAGGAGTCCCCCGCAATGGTGTCATGGCCGTTGCCCGTTACGATCCGGTCGTTCCCGGCGGCGCCACCATCAGCGGTATTCAATGCGCGGCTCTCTCCGGAGGACCGGGTGTCTCCCACGAGGAGGAGAGCCTCTCCCGAAATGAGGTTGTCGCCGTCGCCGGCCAAAAGTTGGTCGTTACCCGCAAAACCACCCGCGGCAGCGATATTGGTTACGACAACACTTGGTGATCCAGAAGATCCGAAAGCCTCGCCGGCCATGGTATCGTTGCCTTCGGCCGCAGTCAGGGTATCGTTCCCGGCGAAGGCCCCCGGTCCTTCGGCTTGGTTCTCGACCACTATATTAGCCCCACCACGGGAGGCGTCCCGGGCCAGGGCGTCGCCGGCCATGCGGTTGGACCCGCTACCGCCCTCCAGACGGTCGCTACCCGCCGTCCCGCTGGTCGACAGGTTTCGGGCTTCCCCGAAAGTCCCGAAGCCGTCACGGCGGGACATGGCCAGGGCGTCGCCCACGATGACATCGCCGCCATCCCCGCCCTGGAGGGTATCGGAGCCAACAAGACCACCGTCCGTCACCGAGTTCTCGGCCGTTACCTCGGAGCTGGGCACGTCATCGCGTGCAAGCGCTTCCCCGGCGATTGTGTCATCGCCGTCGTTTCCCAGGATGAGATCATTGCCGACCGAGCTTTCGGGATCGGCACCGTCGCGGTTGACCACTGTCGCAGAGGCAAAGTTTTCGGCCACCGCAAGGGCTTCACCCGCGATCAGGTCATCCCCCAGGCCCCCGTAGATGGTGTCGTCACCACCTTGCTCGATTTCCGCAGAGGCATCGCTCAGAGCGCCTCCGTAGCCCACCGAACCCCGGTCCAGGATGTCTCCGGCAATGGTGTCTGCCTGTGTGCTGCCGCTGTCGCCCGGGACGAAGCCGTCGTCGACGCCGCCGACAGGGGCGGCGTAGCCGAAAATCCGGTCATCGCCCGTCCCGCCATCGAGGGTATCCCGGCCGGCGCCGCCGATCAGATAATCGCCGCCCGAGCCGCCGTAGAGCAGATCGTCGCCATCATCGCCGCTCAGGAAATCGTTGTGATCCTCGAAGATCCCGTCGGCCTCGGCATTGGCAAAGACTTCCGCCTGTAGGGCCGCCAGCGCCTCGCTGCCGCCATAGAGCGTATCGTCACCGGCGGCACCGAAGAGCAAATCCGGACCCGGCCCTCCTTCCAGCAGTCCACCGGCGCCGCCGCCTATGGCCAGAACGGTCTGACCGGCCTTCGGGTCAGGATTGGCCTGGCCGGGATTGAGGTCGTCGCGGAGTGGGTCCGCAGGATTGGGGTCCAAAGCGCCGGCATCAGCTGCGCCGCCGGCCAGGTCGTTCAGGCGACCGTCCGTTGCCGTGACCGAGGTTGTCCAGTCCGCCGCACTGTCGCTGTCCAGCGCGCTCCCGGAGTTCGCATCGTTCTCGTCGAACACGCGTGAAAACACCTGGTGATCGTTGGTGAAGCGGCCATTGAAGGTCTGTAGACCGATACCGACGTTGTCCGAGGTCACGCCGCCTGCGTCCCAGACCGCCGCCGTCAGCGCGCCAAGGTCAGCGCCGGCAAGGTTGGCCGCAAAGCTGTCCAGGGAGCCGGCATCCTCAGCAACAAGGTTGACCGCCAGCGGCGCTGTGGTGTCTTCGCCCAGTGCCCAGGGCAGAGCTCCGGCAATGACAAGGCCGCTGAGCGGAATACCCGATGTATCAAAGACCCTGACGACCACCGCGGCATCCCCGCCCGCATCCGCCGAGGCGTCCTGATACAGCACCAGGTAACCGCCGGCGGGGATCTCTATCCCATCCGGCAGGTCAAGCACCACAAGGTCTCCGGCAGGGTTCAGAAACTCCAGCCTGTTTGCGAAGGTCTCTGTCAGCGCTTCGGTGTTATTGTAGAGTTCCACGAAATTGTAGAGCGCGGCCGTTTCATCAGCGGCCACGGACGCCCCGTCGGCGCTCCCGCCATTGTCAAGAGGTGGGATGTCGAGAGCCGCGGAAACCCCGATCTCATTGATCACAAGGTGTCCAGGGAGGTCTTCATCCAAGCCGCCAACGATCCGGCTCTGTGAAGGCGGTGTTATGCTACCGCTTGCCTCGCCCTGGCGAACTTGGGGAAGCGCCGCTCCAGCAACCGCTGGATCAATCCTTTCGCCCTGATTGTCGGGGGCCGTGGAGGGTCCGGTTCCCCTGACGGAGAAGTCGGCACCGTTGCCCTCCTTGGCGATGGAAGCCGAAGCCCTCGGACCGTCCACAGGCAGGTTCTGCACGACCGGAGCGGTCTTGTTCTCTTGGATTGCGTTCGGCGACGGCACAGATCCACGTGCACCGGTTTCCTCGATCTCTCGGCGCATCGATAGGCTCCCTTCTTCCCTGTTAGAATCCGCCTTGCACCTGCCCAGACCTCACGACCGATGAACGACCGGTTCAATGGAGAACCGTCGCCGATAGGGGGCCTGGAATCCTTCTTCCAAACCGAGAGCAACTTCTTCGCGACTCCACGGAAAGTCGAGAAACCTAATTGAGACAACTTTGGGTTTATGTATGAGCTTGCCCAGGGGAAGGCCGCTGGCCGAGGTTGTGTTCCCAACGGCGGTGCAGGAGTGAATAAGGTGGAAGAGATTGAGTGCGCCAAAGAACATCAGCGCACCCTGACCCGGGAAGCTGAACATACTGCAGGACCTGATCCCACTCCTGGAACAGGTCACCAAGAGCGGCGATCAAAGGGCGCGTCCGCCAGATCCGCGCCCAGATCGAGAAGGCCACCAGCGACCATGACCGCGAAAAGCTGGGAGAGCACCTAGCCAAGCTCTCGAGCGGCGTGGCGGTTATCCGGGTCGGCGCACCTCCAGACCGGGATTGGTTGCGCCCTTAGGCCCGCTCTCTGGCCCCCGCACCCCGGATCACCTGGAGATGCGCTCAGCCAGACCGTTCCGCTCCTCTGCGATGCGCTGGACCCTGTCCCAATCGATGCGGAGGTGCCTGCCCTGAGCGTAGGCCAAGATCGCTTCGCGCAAACCGGGCAATGGTTCAGGTCGGAAAGCACCGCCGACTTCAATCTGGTCGGCCTGTTCTTGATTGGGGTGAACCTCGAGGTAGAGCTCTTCACCGATCCATCCAAGCTTGACCTCTTGATCGACAATCGTGACTTTCGTGCCAACCGCGACAAGGCTGAAGAGACGCTCGATGTCCTCCGGGTAGAGACGCAGGCAGCCATGGCTGACCCGTCGGCCGATGCCTTCGGGCCGGTTTGTCCCGTGAATGACGTAACCTTCCCAGCCGAGATTCAGGGCAAAGGCGCCGAGCGGGTTGTTGGGTCCCGGCGGGATCGCGGCGGGCAGTCCGGGCCGCGCGGCCCGGATCGATGCGGGGGGGACCCAGACGGGATCACGACGCTTGCTAGCGACATGCGTGGTGCCGGTCGGCGTTTCACAACCGGCGCGCCCAATCCCCAGAGGGTAGCTGCGAGCCCGGACGTCACGACCGCCAAGGAAATAGAGCCGTTGGTCCGCCAGATTGACCACGATACCCGCGCGCTCCTCCGTCGGTGCGAGGTGCAGGGTCGGAACCACGACCTCCCGGCCCTCGCCCGGCAGCCAAGGGTCGACCTCGGGGTTGGCGGCGCGCAGTTCGGTGAAGCCAAGGCCGTAGCGCCGCGCGATCGACATCAAGGTCTCATCGTGGGAGACGCGATGGGTAACATGGGTGGACGGTTCCGCCGCCGCGTTGGCCGCCAACAACACGACAGCCGCCGCGACCGTCAGACCGCCGACGATGGAAGCAGCGAAAAGGCCTATGAAATCCAGCAGTACCCTTGCTGAGACGCGACCCCAGGACCGCCTTCCTACGGAAGGCGGTGCCTGCGCCGCCGTGACGGATTGTGGTACGTTGATCATCTCAATGATCTGGGGATCGAGTGCCATCCTTGCGACCCTCCATCAATGGATCACAACGCGGATCTCGATCCCCGGTTCATGACAATGCTGCGACCTGAAAGAGGCATTGGCACCCCTATCGCTGCGACGCGTAACACCTGCGCCGTGCCGTGATACGCCAAAGCGGGAATGCACCAGATTCTCCAGATCCGCGCGTCCGATGCCATCGCGGATTAGAGCGGCACCGGCTTACCGCATTCGGAGATTGACCTGAATCAAGCAAATTTGCGGCCGCAGAGTGCAAAGTCCTCAAGGTGCAAAATGAACACGGACCCTCGACAACCGCATGGAACCTCGCTGGGCATCCGCCTATCCCCCTGGCTTGGATTGGCGCACGGAGATTGCCTCCCGGCCGCTTTTCGCCCTGCTCGACGATGCAGCGGCGCGCTATCCAGAGCATGCCTTCCTCGACTTTTTCGGCAAGAAGACCCGCTACCGAGACGCGGCTGACACGGTCGAGCGCCTGGCGCAAGGATTCATGAGGCATGGCGTTGGAAAGGGGGTCAAAGTGGGCCTCTTCCTGCCCAACTGCCCTTACTTCGTGCTCTGCTTCTTCGCTGTTCTCAAGGCGGGCGGAACGGTGGTTGCCTACAACCCGCTCCTCGCGGAGCATGAACTGGAGCGGCAGATACGCGATTCCGAGTCTGAGGTGATGGTAACCCTCGACCTGGCGCGGCTGCACGAGAAGCTCCTCTCAGTTTGCGCGAAGACGCGGCTGCGCAAAATCGTGGTCTGCCGGATGACGCGCATTCTGCCGTTCCCGAAAAATCTGCTCTTTGCACTCATGAAGCATAAGGAACAGGCAACGATACCCTCGGATGACCTGCACCTGCGCTTTGAAACGCTGCTCGACTCCGGCGGAAGCTTGCCACTGCCTGAGATCGACCCCGGCACCGACACGGCAGCGCTGCTCTACACCGGTGGCACGACGGGAGTTCCAAAGGGCGTATGTCTGACCCATGACAGTCTCTATGCCAATGCGATCCAGGGCGCCCGCGGACTGACGACGGTCGAGCCGGGGCGGGAGCGGGTTCTTGCGGTCCTGCCTTTCTTTCATGCTTTCGGCATGACAGCTGTGATGAACACCGGCATAGGAATCGGCGCTGAACTGATTCTTCTGCCTCGCTTTGACGTGAATGAGGTCTTGCGGACAATCGACCGCCACAAACCGACCCTCTTCGCCGCAGTGCCGACGATCTATGTGGCGATTACCGCGGCACCAGATCTCCAGTCCTATGATCTCTCCTCTCTCAAGCTCTGCACCTCCGGCGGCGACGCGCTGCCGCCTCAGATAAAGGAAAGCTTCGAGCGAATCGCAGGATGCAAGCTTCTGGAAGGCTACGGGCTGACCGAGGCCTCACCCGTGGTAACCTTCAACCTGCCCGGCGCCACCGACAAGCCGGGATCCATCGGCCTTCCCATGCCGCGTACCACGGTTGAGATCCTGTCAACGGAGGGCCGGCGGACGGTTCTGGAGCCCGGCGAGACGGGCGAGATCTGCGTCTCCGGCCCGCAGGTCATGGCCGGCTATTGGAAGCACCCCAGGGAGTCTGCCGACGCCCTGATCGAGGGGCGGCTTCACACCGGCGATGTCGGATACATCGACGATGAGGGTTACGTCCATCTGGTCGACCGCCTGAAAGACGTAATCAAAACTGGTGGCTACACGGTTTATCCGAGCGCGATCGAGGCTGCGATCCGGTCGCACCCGAAGGTGGCCGACGTCGCGGTGCTCGGCCAACCGGATCCATACTGGGGCCAGTTGGTCACGGCGGTCATCGTTCCGCTTCCAGCCCGCGACTTGGAAAAGGGCGAAATCCTCGCCTTCCTGGAAGACAGGCTCTCGCCTATTGAAAGGCCGAAGCGGATCGAGGTTCGCGAGACCTTGCCACGCTCGGTGATCGGCAAGATCCTCAAGGCCGAGCTGCTTTCCGAATTGGCCGAGGGGTCTGCGCAGCAAGACCAAGGTCCGGACCTGCCAGAGGCATGATCGCCCGCCAGACTGGTGGCGCAAGATTGAAACGTCAGCAGAACGGATGGCCCGGGAGCGGCGCCATCACGCCGATCACTGCTCCAGATCCGGCTCTCCGCAATGCTCCAGGATCTCAGAGCGGACCTTATCGCGCAGCCGCAGCGCAGCCGAGAAGTCCACGCCATCCGGCACAACCGGCTTGCCGATCGTGATCCGGACCGGCCCGCGCCTGGGAAACCAATAGTTGCTGCGCATCACCGAGCGCGTACCCCGCAGGGCGACCGGAACGACCGGGAGCCCGGCTCGGCACGAGGCGATGAAGGCGCCAAGATGGAAAGGCAGGAGGCCGGGCGCACGCGTGAAGGTGCCTTCTGCAAAGAACACCAGACGGCGCCCGCTTCTTGCAGCGGCGAGAATCTTGTCCAGCTCCTGCGCGCTGGCCTCGCGGTCGAACCGCTCGACGAAGACCGCACCGAGGCGCCGAAGGAACGACCCGGCAACGACCTGCGAAGCCAGCTCGTTCTTCGCGACGAAGACCAACTCACCAGGAAAAGTGGCAGCCAAGACCAGCCCGTCGACGTAACTCGCGTGGTTTGCAACGATGCTGCAACGAGTCCCCGGCAGATTCTCAATTCCCCTGACATCGAGGGGCACCGCGAGCAGGCGAAGCGCCAACCGTGCAGCACGATGAAGCAAGGCCCAGCGCCAGCGTGGGATCGGCAGGATCAGGACCGCCGCCCAAATGACGCTGGCCATGAGAACGATGACGCCCCACCAATAGCCGGCATAAAGCAGGCTCGCCAACATGCCGATGGCGCGCCGCGCCTGGGGTTTCAGTCCAACCAAGGTCAGGCGCACAATCTGCCACCAGAGGGATTTCGACCTGGCGACAAGCCTGCCTTCTTCGTAGAGACTTCGGGCGGCCGACCGGCGGATCTTGCCGCTGGATGTCTTGGGCACCGTGCGCGGCGGAGCCAGGATGATCTCGTCCGGCGGATTCTCGAGGATCCCGAGGGTAACCTCCGACACCCGGCTGCGCAGCGCCGCGAGGACCCCCGGATCGGTTGCGCGCGTTTCCGCCAGAACCACAACCCGCTCCGTGCCCGATGCGGCATCACGGCTGCCGAAAACGGCGGTGCAACCCTTGCGCAGCCCCTCGACCTCTCCGACTGCCTCTTCAACCTCCTGCGGATAGATGTTGCGTCCGGCGCGGAGGATAACGTCCTTGATCCGCCCGGTGATGAAGAGGTCGCCGCCGGCCTCGTAGGCGAGATCGCCGCTATCGAGCCAATCCCCGACGGAGAGCTCCTTGCTTTTCGCAGCGTTCCTGAAGTAGCCGCTGGTTGCAGAGGGGCCGCGGAAGTGGAGACGCCCCTGCCGGCGTTCGCCGAGTTCAAGCCCGGCCGCGTCGACAATGCGGACCTCATGCCCTGGCAGCGGACGGCCGCAGGCGACGAACTCAAGCGCCGTCGGGTCGTCCGCCGGTGCAGGAACCGCCGCTCCCTCCAGGCTCAGGGCGTCGCGCCTGATGCGATCGATCACCGGCGCACGCCCCGGTGGCGGAAAAGCCAGGCCAACAGCGCTCTCGGCCAATCCGTAGACCGGCCCCATAGCCTCGCGGCGAAACCCAAAGGGCGCGAAGCGTTCGGTGAAGCGCCTGATCGTATCGGCGCTGATCGGCTCGGCCCCATTGGCAACGAACCGCAGCGAGCTCAGGTCCAGCCCCTCGATGCTCTCTTCCTCAATCCTATTGAGGCAGAGTTCGAAGGCGAAGTTTGGCGCGGCCGACAGCGTGCCCCGATGGCGATGGACCGCCCAAAGCCAGCGTTCCGGCCTGGCAAGAAAGCTTATGGGCGACATGATCACGGCTGGCGCCGCATAGTATAGGCTGCCGAGCCAGGCGCCAATCAGCCCCATGTCATGGTAAAGCGGTAACCAGCTCACGAACACGTCCGAGGAGCTGGCTTCCATCTGATCGCCCATCGCCCGAATGTTGCTCAGGAGATTGTGGTGACTGAGGACCACGCCTTTGGGATCGCCGGTGCTGCCGGAGGTGTACTGGATCAGCGCCATGGCCGACGAGGCGGTCAGCCGGGGCAGCTTGCCGTCCGTGGCAACAGAAAGCTCCTCGACCGTTGTCACCGCCTGGAGCGTCGGCACCTGAGACTTGAGAAGCGCCGCCACGGGGCCCGCCTCTGCTCCCGAGATCAGGAACGCGGCGCCGGCATTGCGCAGGATCTTCGCCTGGCGCAGCAGGTGTTCTTCGACCTGCGAGCGGCGCAGGGGGGGATAGATGGGAACCGGCACCCCGCCAGCGTAGAGCACGCCGAAAAAGGCATAGAAAAACGCCGAAGACGTCGGCAGCATGATTCCGACGCGCTGATCCGGCGCCAAGCCGCCTTCGCGCAGCCCGCAGGCTACCGAACGGGCGCGCGAAGACAGCTCGGCATAGGTTACCGTCTCCCTGCTTCCGCTTTCCGTGAGAAGCTGGAGGTGTGGTCTCTCGGGGTGGGCCTGCACGTGCCAGTCCAGAACCTCCGGGAGGGTGGCGGCCTGCCGGGGTACGGACCCGACGACCCCCAGCGAGCCGAAGTCGGGTCCAAGATCATCGCCGGGCGCGAAGCCCTCCTCCGCGCCCCGGAGTGCTGCGAGGAGGTCGCCGGGGGTCTCGGCTTCTCCAATGAGAGTCTCCGGCAGATGCTTGCCGAAGGTGCGCTCCAGCCGATACAGCAGTTCGACCCGACCCAGGCTGTCAAATCCCAGGTCCCGGTCCAGGTGGCTGTCCAGCCTAGGCGATACCTTGCCTGAGCGGCCCGGATGCAGTTCGACAACCAGGTCGCCAACAAGGCCGAGCAGCCGCTCTCTCATCTCCGGACGCTCGACTCCGCCGCGAGTATTCGGCTTCTCTGCTGCCGACTTCGGTGAATGATCCTTGCGCGACACCCTGACATTCCACGATAGCTGACGCTGAGAGCACTTCTAGCAGCGGCGGTCCGGCGCACTCATTGATCTAATCCCTATGGCTGCGCCTGCGGCTACGCCCGGCCTGCGGATTCCTCTCAAGACCTTGACCCAATCAACTTGGTAGATGGGGACCCCCGTCTGCCTTGTCGATGGGACGACCTGACGGTTTCTGGCGCGGACTTACGATGCCAGTCCTTCAACAGAGCCATGGGCATGGCGCAGGCCGGACGCCACTCCCCGGACCGGTTGTCGGCAGCACCGGCCTAGAGAGCCGGGTCAGCCGCGGGCCGCACAAGAATCTTGTCTATACGGCGGCCGTCCATGTCGACGACCTCGAACCGCGCATTCTGATAGAGAAAGCTCTCACCGACGGTGGGCAAATGGTCAAGCTGCTGCAGGACGAAGCCGGCGACGGTATCGAAGCCACCATGCTCTCGAAGGCCTCGCAAGCCGACGCGGTCCTCGAACTCGTCTATCGGCAGCATCCCATCGACGAGCCAGGACCCGTCATCGCGTTGAACGATGAGAAGTTTGGCGGCTTCTCCCCCCTCCGGCAATTCACCTGCGATCGACTCCAGAAGATCGGTCAGTGTCGCCACGCCCTCGGTCACGCCATACTCGTCGACGACGACAGCCATATGTACGCCTTCGAGACGAAACCGTTCGATAAGCTTCAGGACGGGGAGCCGGTCAAGAACGATGAGCGCCGGCACCATCAGGGATTTTAACGCGATGGGCTCATTCTTCAGCGCCAGCGGCAACAGATCCTTTGTGTGAGCCACGCCAACCGCGTGGTCGATCGAGCCATCGCAAACGAGCAGGCGCGAAAAGCGAGACGTCTCGGCCACACGTTTCAGTGTTTCGTAGTCGGCTTGCGCATCGATCCAGACGACCTCGGAACGCGGCGTCATGATGACCCGGACCGGCCGATCGGCGAGGCGGAGCACGCCATCGATCATCTCGCGCTCCTGGGGCACGAAGATTCCCGCGAGCGTACCTTCGGCAACCAGCGACTTCACTTCATCCTCGGTCACGCTCTCCTTGCGCATCGCGGAAAGCTTCATGAAGCGAAGAACCGCATCGGTCGAAACCTTGAGGAGCCAAACCGCCGGGGCGGCCAAATGGGACAGCAGCTTCATCCGTCTGGCGACGAGCGAAGCGACGCGCTCGGGATTTGCCAGCGCAATGCGCTTCGGCACCAGCTCGCCGACGATAAGGGAGATGTAGGTGATCACTACCACCGTCAGGCCGATCGCGATCGTGTCGCCGTGCGGTGCGACGGCGGGGAAGGTTTCAAGCCAATCGCCAAGCCGGTCGGCGATCGTCGCTCCGCTCACTGCGCCCGCCAGAATTCCCACCAGCGTTATGCCGATCTGTACCGTTGACAGGAATCGCGTCGGGTCTTCGATCAGGAGCAGCGCCGTGCGTGCCCCCCTGTTGCCGAGGCCGGCCATGCGCTCAAGCCGGCTCTTCCGGGACGACACCAAGGCCAGTTCCGACATCGCCAAGAGGCCGTTCATGAGTATGAGCAGGAGCACAAAGACTATCTCTAGGTACAGCATGGTCATCCAATCTGACGAAGCAGGAGAGAGCGCTTCCCGGCTCCAACCACCCCGCCACGGCGGGCGTTCGATATTGCTTCACATTAGGTGCTTCATTTTACTGCGGAAGCCACGACGAAGGTACCGAGCGTTAACCGCCCGGGCATCAGGCTCCCGGTTGCCGCAAGCATGGCTGGCGCCTCAAACTGGGCGATGACGGCAGGGCACTCGCCAACTGTTGGTTCAAACAAAAACTGCCTGTAACAGAGTTCCTCAAACCCACAGGAACAAGTGCTTGGATCAGCTATCCGAAAGGGCAACATACCCGTCACAGTCATTTCCGTGGGCTGGTCTAAATCGGGGATGATGTTCTCGAGCCAGTACTTGGGAATGAGGCGGAGTGCGGCAAGCAAGACGCCTCGGGCATTTCACGCGACTTCGGCGACAACGGCAGGTCTTTCAAACCCTGACTGCGAAAGGTCATGCAGTATTCATCTCAACCTTCGGCGCTTGTGTCCCAATCTAGAGCAGACCGGATGCAAGGCGACTTGACACAGATCATGACTTGAAACCGGCCTTCTAATCTCAACAAAATCAACGCTATTGACGCCTCAACCCTGAGACCGGGCGGGGGAGCGATGTGTCCGCCCGGCGAACGAGGCGGACACCAGTCGTCCAACCGGCCGGAGCCGATCGATCAGGGCGTTTTCGCGCAACGCAGTTTTCAGAGCCCAAGACAGTCGAAAAGCGTTCGTAGAGGCTCTTCCTCAGCCGCTCGGCCTCCACTGTTGACGGCGCTGCCGCGGAGCCATCGCCGCTCGGACTGTCCGCAATGCAGTCTTGCCCCGCTTCGGTCGACGGTTGCAAAGGACCGGCTGGCTGGCCTCCGAAGCCGGCCGGACTACTTCACAGCATTCTCACCTGTGGGGGCCGTTTGCTGATCAGCCTCGTCAGCCGCCTCGTCTTCCTCAAGACGAAATATGACGAACTCGCCTCCAGGGCCGGTGAGCAGACCGGGGCCCGGCCGTATCTCGCGGGCGTTGCGCTTTTGCTCGCCCGGTTTCAGGGTGACCCCGCTGCAAGCCGTCACGGCAAGGCCGACGGCAAGCGCCACCGGGACAATCCAGAGCCTGGCCATCAGAACTTCGCCCGGCTGCCGAGCGTGAAGGCGAACACGTCATCAGTGTCCGGCGCGCCCGCTTCGGTATCGAGCGAGAACCAGCGCAGCTGCGAGTAGAGTTCCAGCCCCCAATCCTCCACGACCTGCACCGCGGCAATGCCAGCGGAGCGGCCCTCGTCGCATTCAGCACAGACGTTCTCGCTGTGGGTAAAGTCGACACCGAAACCGGTCGGTCCGAAACCGAAGAACTCGGTATCCCAGCCCAGCTTGGCATAGAGGTTGTAGGGGTTGTCCTCTTCGGCCTCGTCCATACCCCCGGAAAACGTTATGCTGAGACCGCTCGGCATGTGCAGCACCGACGCGGACCCGTTGATCCGATAGTCGACGTCATCGATGTCAGGGTCGGAGATGGCAACGGCACCAAGGGTCAGGAAGTCGCCGATCTCGACGCCGGTCCAGTCCCCATAGTCGCCGCCCCAGGTCGCCGCCAGATCAAGGCGATCATCGGAAGCCGCTGATGCAGAGAACTGAACGCCCGGTCCGAAGACCGGGGAGTCATAGAGAACCCGGTTCCGCCGCCCGTTGCCGTCAAAGTTGAAGAACGCATCGCCCAGCGTGATCCCGGTCAGGCTGTCGCCGTCGGTGAACTGCAGGCCGCCGACAATGTCGGAGACTCCGGAGTACATGATCGGGCCGGCAACCAAGGACAGATCGTATTCGGCCGTGTCCTCGGAAGCCGTGTTTCCCTTGCCGAGCGAGAATTGACCGTAATCGTCGTTCCGCGCAAAGATCTCGACCTTTCTCTGATCAAAGAAGTCACCGGAATCTTCGTCATCCTGGCTGACGTCGAAGGAGTTGTTCGGCGAGACGGCAATCTCAATCCGGGTTCCGAGGGTCGTCCCCTCGCCCAGATCGCCGGTGCCGACAAAGCGGATTCGCGAATTCGAGACGTCGTTGTCGACGAAAAAGGCATCGGTCTCGTTGCCGTCATTGACCACATTGACGGCCCGGTTTACCTGTCCGGAAATAGCCAGCTTCACCTTCGGCTGGCCCGAGGTCACACCTGGTTGCGTTGTCTCCCGCTCCTGCGTTGCCGTGTCCTGCGCCTGCGCGACCGCGCCGGCCTGCTCCCGGGCCTCCTGGGCAGCGCCGCGCGCCCGCTCGACGTCGGCCCGGGTTTGCGCCAGTTCACGCTGGACGGCCTGCAGCTGCTGCATCATCAGGTTCAGCTGCTCTTCCAACGCTTTGACACGTTCATCCGTCGATGTCTGAGCAGTCACCGGACCGAGGGTGAGCCCCAGCGCCAGAACAAACGTTCCACAACAAGCCGCAAAGCGGCCAAACCTGCGAACGCCCATGCCTTCAATCTCCTCCATCACACGTCATGAGTGGTCAGGGATCAATCGCCTCAGTCGCGCTTGAACGCTCGTGCCAGGCGAGCTCGCCAGCCTGCTCCGTCACCGTTGTTCCCGCGGATCCCTGAATGATCTGCACGAGGTCGGCCAGAGCCCCGATCGCCGCGGTCTTTCCCGTCCGCGCGGCAAAGCGGCAGGCGGCCTCAACCTTCGGCCCCATCGAGCCGGCGGGGAACTCGTAGGACTGGATGGCTTTCGGCGTCGCCCGTTTGATCGCTCTCGCGCCGGGCTCGCCCCAGCCCACGTAGACCGCCTCAACGTCCGTTGCCATGACGAAGAAATCGGCTTCGAGTTCGCGGGCCAGCAGCTCGCTGGCGAGGTCTTTGTCGATGACCGCCTCGGCACCGGTCAGCTTGCGGTCGTCGTCATAGACTGTGGGGATGCCGCCGCCGCCGGCGCAGATGACGATCGTTCCCTGCTCCAGCAACCAGCGGATCGGCTGGATTTCGAAGATCCGTTTGGGCTGCGGCGAGGCAACGACACGGCGCCACTTGTTGCCATCCGGCTTAATTGACCAGTCCTTTTCCTCGGCGAGCCGGTGCGCCTCCGCCGCTTCGTAGACCGGGCCGATGAACTTGGTCGGATCGTCGAACGCAGGGTCTTCGGAATCCACTTCGATCATCGTCAGCATGGTTGCAAAGGGCATTTCGCCGGGCAGCAGGTTGGCCATCTCCTGCTCGATCATGTAGCCGATCATGCCTTCGGTCTGCGCTCCCAGAACATCGAGCGGATAGGCCTCCTCCGGCTTGTAGGCCGCCCCCTGCAGCGCGAGCAGACCGACCTGCGGGCCGTTCCCATGGGAGATGACAAGCGCATGCTCCCTGGCCAGCGGCGCCATCGCCGCAGCCGCGGCGCGGACGTTCTCGCGCTGATTCTCAGCCGTCAGGGCCTGACCGCGCCTCAACAGGGCGTTGCCACCGAGGGCGATGACGATGCGCAAGGCTCAGGCTCCTATCGTCGCGACCAGGACGGCCTTGATGGTGTGCATGCGGTTCTCCGCCTGATCAAAGACGATGGAGCGCCCGGACTCGAAGACCTCTTCGGTGACCTCCATGGCATCAAGGCCGTACTTTTCTTGAACCTCCCGACCCAGGGTCGTCTCCGCGTTGTGGAAGGCCGGCAGGCAGTGCATGAACTTGGCGTGGCGGCTGCCGGTCATCTCCATCACCTCTCGGGTTACCTGGTAGGGTTTCAGAAGTGCGATCCGCTGCTCCCACAGTTCGGCCGGCTCGCCCATGGACAGCCAGACATCGGTGTAGACGTAGTCGCAGCCCCGGACAGCTTCTTCGACGTCCTCCGTCAAGGTGATCTGCGCCTGGGTCTTCTTCGCCAGGGCTTTGCACTGCTCTCTCAGATCTTCATCCGGCCACAGTGCCTCCGGCGCGGCCATTCGGATGTGCATGCCGAGCTTGGCGGCGCCGATCATCAGAGAGTCACCCACGTTGCTGCCGGCATCGCCCAGGAAGCAGAAGCTGACGTCGGAGAGATGCTTATGCGTGAACTCCCGCATCGTCAGAAAGTCGGCAAGAACCTGGGTCGGATGGAAGGCGTCGGTCAGGCCGTTCCAAACCGGGACGCCGGCGAAGTCCGCAAGGTCCTCAGCGGCTGCCTGGCCGAAACCCCTGTATTCGATCCCGTCGTAGATGCGCCCGAGCACGCGGGCCGTATCCTTCATGGTTTCCTTATGACCGATATGGCTGCCGCTGGGGCCGAGGTAGGTGACCTGCGCCCCCTGATCGTAAGCCGCCACCTCGAAACCGGTACGGGTGCGGGTCGAGGCCTTCTCAAAGATGAGGGCAATGTTCTTGCCGGTCAGACGGCGCTGTTCGTAGCCGGCCGCCTTTGCAGCCTTGAGGTCGGCGGCCAGCCGGATCAGATAGCGGATTTGGTTCGGCGTGAAGTCGAGCAAAGTGAGAAAGCTTCGCCCTTTGAGGTTGATCGGCATAGGTCCTCTCCATGCTCCGGGACAAGCGGCTTCTCGCGTCGAGGGGCGCAAACCGGTTTGTCAGACGGGGTCGCGCAGCAGCGGGCAGGTCATGCAGTGCCCGCCGCCGCGGCCACGGCCGAGTTCCGAGCCGTGGATCGTAATCACCTCGATCCCGGCCTTACGCAGTTGGGTGTTGGTGTGGGTGTTGCGGGCGTAGGCGACGACGACACCGGGCTCGAGAGCAACCACATTGTTGCCGTCGTCCCACTGCTCGCGCTCGCGCTCGTAGGCATCGCCACCCGTGAAAATGATCCGCAGTTCGTCAATGCCCAGGCAGTCCGCGACCACGGAAAAGAGGTGTTCTTTCTCCTGCCGGAAATCGATTTCGCTCGACTTGTCGCCGGGCCTCAGGCTGTAGCAGACGATCTCGTCACAGACCGCCTTGTAGGCGGTCGCCAGATCGTAGTCGCAGAGCGAGAACACCGTGTCCAGGTGCATCGCCGCTCGGGATCTCGGCATCTGACAGGCGACAACCCGCTGCGCCGCACCCTGTCTGAACAGCGACCGCGCGACCTGGCCGACAGCCTGCGGAGAGGTGCGCTCCCCCATTCCGATCAGAACCACGCCCTTGCCGAGGGGCATAACGTCGCCGCCTTCGAGCGTCGCCATTCCATGGTCAAGGTCCGGATCGCCCCACCAGACTTTCAGCTCCGCTTGCTGAAACAAGGGGTGAAACTTGTAGATTGCAGTGGTCAGCAGCGTTTCCTGCCTTCGGGCGGACCAAAACAGCGGGTTGAGCGTCACGCCGCCGTAAATCCAGCAGGTCGTATCCCGTGTGAAGATCGTGTTCGGCAAGGGGGGCAGCACAAAACCGTTCGGGCCGAGGTAGCGGCCCAGCATTCCCTTCGGATCGAACGGCAGCTCACCGGCCGCAATGCCCCCGATGAGATAGTCGGGAAGCTCTTTTGCCGGCATCTCGTCCAGCCAGGCGCGAAGCTCCTTACGCATCCCGACGCCGACCTGGTTCTCAGTGATCTTACGGTCGAGCACCCAGGCACGCGCTTGCGGGTCCGTCATGGTCGCCGCGAGCAACGCATGCATTTCCAGCACCTCGACGCCCCGCTCCTCCATCTTGGAGCAGAAGTCATAGTGATCAGTCCGGGCCTGCTGGACCCAGAAGACATCGTCGAAGAGCAGCTCCTCGCAGTTGGCCGGCGTCAGGCGCTCATGCGCCTTGCCCGGCTTGCAGACCAGAACCTTGTGTAGCTTTCCAACTTCCGAATGAACGCCATACGCCGCGGCAACGCCGGCCTTCCGATGCTGATCCATCTCGCTCATCCGATCACCACTCCAACGCTGAGTGCCGCCATGATCATGATGGTGAGGATCAGGCACAGCGGCAGTATGAAACGGAGCCAGCGTTCATAGGGTATGCGGCCGATGGCCAAGGCACCCATGACCACGGCAAAAGTGGGGTTGAAGAAGTTCACAAGGCCGTTGGCCGATTGATAGGCCGTCACCACGAGATCGCGGCCGACGCCGGCGAAGTCGGCAAGCGGCGCCATGATCGGCATTGTCAGGACCGCCAGACCCGATGACGACGGCACGAAGAACGAGAGCGCCACCTCGAGCCAGTACATCGTGTTGATGAAGGCAATGGGCGACATCCCGTCCATGGCTTGAGCCGAATGGAAGAGAATCGTATCGGTCAGATGCCCGGCATCCATCACAACGACGATGCCGCGGGCGACACCGATGATCAGGGCGACTCCAAGCAGTTCCTTGGCACCCTCCACAAAGGCCGTCGTGAAGCCCTCCTCGCCCAGTCCGCCGATCACGCCGACGACGATGGCCGAAACCAGAAAGAGACCGGACATCTCCGCCATCCACCAACCGCCGGCCGCAACGCCCCAGACCATGACGGCGAAGGTGCCGGCAAAGATCAGCAGGATGATCTTCCGCTTCAGGGTGAACTCGGTGACTTCCGAGGTCCTTCCACCTTTCAGGAAGTGCGCCTCATTGGCCTCTTTGCGATCCGCAACAATCGATCTGGACGGATCGCGCCGGACCCTTTCGGCGTAGCGCATGACATAGGCGACGCAGACGAGCCAGCCGACGCCGAGAATGATCAGGCGGAGGCCGATTCCCTCGGTAAAGGCGATGCCGGCGGCGTCGGCGGCGATGACCGTTGCAAAGGCATTCACCGTAGACCCCAAAACGCCCATTGCGGCACCGACCAGGATGATCGCGACGCCGGTCAGCGAATCGTAGCCGGCCGCAATCATGATGGGGATCACAATGGTGTAGAAGGCCAGGGTCTCTTCGGCCATGCCATAGGTCGTTCCGCCAGCGGCAAAGAGGCACATCAGGATCGGAATCATCCACTTTTCCCGGCCTCGAAGCGCCCTCATGGTGCCGGTGATCCCGGCACTGATGGCCCCGGTCTTGGCGACCACCCCGATGAAGCCGCCGAGGACCAGAACGAAGAGCGCAACGTCGATGGCATTGGCCTCGTAGCTGACCGGGTCGTAGAAGCCCGCAATGGGCGCCAGGATTATAGCCCCCAGGCCCTGCGGGCTTGGCTCGACTTCCTGGTAGGTGCCGGGTACCGGCACTTCCCGGTTCAGGGCTTCGTTGAATGCCTGCTCATACTCCCCGGCAGGAACGATCCAGGTGAGACCGGCGACGATAACAATCAATCCAAAAAGGATTGTGTAGGCAGTCGGAAACTTGAAGCGCGGCACAGGGCCGGCAGAATCGCTTGCCAAGAGAGAGCTCCACTTCGGTTCGAATCGCCGCGCTGCGGCGGCCGCTCCCTCTTCTCAAGCGTTCGCATTGCCCAACCAGCCCAGACCACGATGCGGTCCGGCGGATGGGTAAACGGGATCGGAAAGGTTCGACCCCCGCGTCCCGACTCATCACGGCACAACGTGGAGACGGAACGCCTCTGTATTGGAAGCGGCGGTTGCAATGAAGTGTACACTTATGAGGCTGCCGGACCTTGATCTAGGTCATCCGCGCGGCCGGTGGATTGTGAGACAAGAGTTCTTGTTCTTCGGGTCAAGCCCCACTGCTGCAGAACTCATCAGGCAACCTGCGAGACGAGACAGGATCAAGTAGTGCAGCGAAGTGCCTGAGGCCCGATCCGTCAGAACACCGACGCGGTTTCCCTTTGTGTCCCAGCCTCGGCATTTTCGAAGCGTCGGGCTGTTTGGCGTGCCGGAACAAATGACCTTTGACGACTCCGGAACCGGTAGCAACCGCTGAGAACTGGTGATGAAGAGATTCCGAACCATCCTCGTTGTCTTTGTGCTGGGTGTTGCCGCAGCCGCGGCCGGCTACTACTGGTGGCAGGAACGGACCAATCAGTTGCCGGCCAACATCGCAACCGGGAACGGCCGCATCGAGGCTGAAGAAGTGCACGTGGCAGCCAAGTATGCTGGCCGCGTTTCAGAGGTTGTGGTTGACGAGGGCGACATGGTCGAAGCCGGCCAAACGCTGGCCCGCATGGACACGGCAGAACTTGAAGCGAGCCTAGCAAAGGCCGAAGCGGACGTTGCCCAGGCCCTTGAAGCCGTTGCCGAGGCGAGAGCCCAGATCGCCCAGCGCCAGAGCGAGCTGGCCTTTGCCGAGCAGGAACTGGGGCGAGCGGTCTTTCTCGTCCAGAAGGGGCACGTTTCCACCGAGCACCTTGAGCGGCGTCAGACTGAGCGGGACACGGCCAAGGCAACGCTCGAGGCGGCCAATGCCCGACTTTTCAGCACCCAGCGCGCCGTCGAGTCCGCAGCGGCCGAAGCACGGCGGATACAGGCCCAAATCGACGATTCCGTTCTCAAGGCGCCGCGCGAGGGGCGCGTTCAATACCGGCTCGCGCTACCCGGCGAGGTCCTTCCCGACGGCGGCAAGGTCGTCACCTTGCTCGATCTGAGTGATGTCTACATAACGATCTTCCTTCCAACGGCTCAGGTCGGCCGCGTCTTCGTCGGATCGGACGCACGCATTATCCTGGACGCTGTCCCCGAGTTCGTAATCCCCGCGAAGGTCTCCTTCGTGGCCGCCAACGCGCAGTTCACGCCAAGGGAGGTTGAGACGCGGAGCGAGCGCGAGAAGCTCATGTTCCGGATTAAGGTCAAGATCGACCCGGAGCTGCTGCGCGCCCACATCGAGAAGGTGAAGACCGGCCTGCCGGGCGAGGCTTACATCCTGCTCGGCTCCGATGCCGAGTGGCCGGAGCGCTTTGCCGTAAGGCTGCCCCCGGTCTCCACACAATGACCGCAGAACCGACGTCGGCTGTTCGATTGGAAATTGTGAGCCATCGCTATGGCCGCACAAGCGCTCTTGATGCCGTAACGCTCGAACTGCCGGCGGGCAGAACGGTGGGCTTTATCGGTCCTGACGGGGTCGGCAAGTCAACGCTGTTGGCGCTGGTCGCCGGGGCGCGGAGAATCCAGTCAGGGAAAGTGACCGCGCTGGGCGGCGACATGGCCGACTCAGGGCACCGGCGCCGCGTCTGTCCACGGATCGCCTATATGCCGCAGGGACTGGGCAAAAACCTTTACATGGATCTTACGGTTTCGGAGAACTTGGAGTTCTTCGGCCGTCTGTTCGGCCAAGGCCCGAAAGAACGCCACCAGCGCATCGCCGACCTTCTGAGAAGCACCGGCCTTGACCCTTTCCCCGACAGGCCGGCGGGAAAGCTGTCCGGGGGGATGAAACAGAAGCTCGGGCTTTGCTGCGCACTGATCCACGATCCGGACCTTCTGATCCTTGATGAACCGACAACCGGCGTCGACCCCTTGTCGCGCCGCCAGTTCTGGGACCTGATAGACCGGATTCGAAGGCAACGGCCTCACATGGGCGTGCTTGTCGCCACTGCCTATATGGATGAGGCCGAGCGCTTCGACCTCCTCGTTGCCATGAATGAAGGCGCGGTTCTCGCAACCGGCAGCCCCGCGGAGATCAAGGCGAAGGCGAGCGCCGAGACTCTCGAGGACGCCTTCGTCGCGCTTTTGCCGGGCAGTGAGGAGCGCAGCCACCGGCGCTTGACGATCCAACCCCGCAAAGGTCACGACGGGCAGCCCGCCATCGTCGCCGAGGAGCTCACTCGGCGCTTCGGCGACTTCACCGCTGTTGACCGCGTCAGTTTCCGGATCGCGCGCGGTGAGATCTTCGGCTTCCTGGGGTCCAACGGCTGCGGCAAGACCACGACGATGAAGGTGCTGACGGGTCTGTTGCCGGCCTCCGAAGGCAAGGCCTGGCTTTTCGGCGAGGAAACCAAGGCGCACGACCTCGAAACCCGCAAGCGGGTCGGCTACATGTCCCAGGCTTTCTCGCTCTATGCCGAGCTCACGGTACGTCAGAACCTCGATCTGCACGCAAGACTGTTCCACCTGCCGCGTCAGAGCATCCCCGGACGGATCGAAGAACTGATCGTGCGCTTTGGGCTCATCGACTATACCGAGGTCCTGGCGGCGGCCTTGCCTCTGGGTGTCCGCCAGCGGCTGTCGCTGGCAGTCGCCACCATTCACGAGCCTGAGATGCTCATCCTGGATGAGCCAACCTCCGGGGTCGATCCGATTGCCAGGGACAGCTTCTGGGAGCTCCTGATCGACCTTTCGCGCAACCAGGGTGTGACGATCTTCATCTCGACCCACTTCATGAACGAGGCGATGCGCTGTGACAGGATCTCGCTGATGCATGCCGGACAGGTTCTGGCCAGCGACACGCCTGCAGCACTGGTGGCGCAGTGCAGCGCGGAAACGCTGGAGGAAGCCTTTATCGCTTACCTCCAGGGGGCAACCGACCAGGAAGCGGGCGGGCAGCAGACAGGCGGCCATACCGACGCCGACGTCCAAGGCGGCCTCGCGGGGCCGCCGACACCCCAGGTCGATATGCTGTCGCGGCGCGCGGCTCAACGCTTCAGCCCGCGCCGCCTTTTCGCTTACAGTCTCCGGGAATCCATGGAGCTTCTGCGCGACCCGATCCGGCTGACCGTCGCGCTTCTTGGTACAGCGTTCCTGATGCTTGTCTTCGGTTATGGCATCACCTTCGACGTCGAGGATCTCACCTACGCTGTGCTCGACCGCGACCGGACACCAGAGAGCCGCAGCTACCTCGAGGGGCTTGCCGGCTCGCGCTACTTCTTGGAGCAGCCGCCACTGGCGACCCATAGCGAGATGGACCATCGTCTGAAGAGCGGTGACATCTCGCTGGCGATCGAGATACCGCCCAACTTCGGCAAGGACCTGCTGCAAGGCCGGACACCGGAGGTCGCCGCCTGGATCGACGGTTCCATGCCTTTCGCCGCGGAGACGACACGCGGATACCTGGAAGGCCTGCACCGGCACTACCTGACAGAGCTCTCGCGGCGCAATTACGGCGAGGCCCCTGTCTTTCTGCCGGCGGAAATCGAGTCCCGCTACCGCTACAACCAGGACTTCAAGAGCATCTTCGCCATGGTGCCCACGGTCATCGCGCTGATGCTGATGTTCATTCCAGCGATCCTGATGGCCCTCGGCGTGGTCCGTGAAAAAGAACTCGGGTCGATCACCAACCTCTACGTAACGCCGGTGACCCGCCTGGAGTTCCTGTTCGGCAAGCAACTGCCCTACATCGCCCTGGCTATGGCCAACTTCTTCCTGATGTGCGGCCTGGCGGTATTCCTGTTCGGTGTTCCGGTCAGGGGCAGCTTCCTTGCCCTGAGTTTTGGTGCCCTCCTCTACGTGACCGCGACCACCGGGCTTGGCCTGTTCATCTCTTCGTTCACAAGGACCCAGATCGCTGCGCTGTTCGCTACGGCTATCGCCACCACAGTGCCTGCTGTCATGTTCTCCGGCATGATGCAGCCGGTCTCCTCGCTCGACGGCAGCGCAGCTGTTATCGGCCAGGGCTTTCCGACCGGTTACTTCATGACCATCAGTGTCGGCGCCTTTACCAAGGCGCTCGACTTTGCCGACCTCTATCGGGACTTCCTGGCGCTGGCCGTCTTCATCCCCATCCTGACGATCCTCAGCATGGTGTTGCTCAACAAACAGGAGCACTGACTATGCGGCGTCTCGAGAATGTCTACCGGCTGGGTGTGAAGGAGCTGTTCAGCCTGCGGCGCGACATCGTTCTGCTTGCGCTTATCGTCTGGGCCTTCTCCTTCGCCGTCCATACAGCCGCCACCGGGATGTCGCATGAACTGAGAAACGGCTCCATCGCCATCGTCGACGAGGATCGCTCCCAGCTTTCAACGCGCATCGGTCAGGCCTTTTTGCCTCCCTACTTTCGCGAACCCAGGCTGATTTCCTTCAAAGAGATCGATCCTGGAATGGATTCCGGACACTACACTTTCACGCTGGTTATCCCGCACGGCTTCCAGGCCGATGTGCTCGCCGGGCGGCGGCCCGCATTACAGGTCAACATCGACGCCACGGCAATGATGCAGGCGGGCATAGGCGACGGCTACATCGCCAGTATCCTCGCACAGGAGATCAATACGTTCCTGGGGACTCCCGCGACACCCCACCCCGTTGAGCTGAAAGCGCGCTATGCCTTCAATCCGAATATAACGAGTTCCTGGTTTACCAGTGTCACGGAGATCATCAACAACGTCACCATGCTGGCCATCGTTTTGACCGGCGCCGCTTTGATCCGGGAGCGCGAACACGGCACCATCGAACATCTTCTGGTCATGCCCCTGACCCCGATCGAAATCATGGTGGCCAAGGTCTGGGCAAACGGCCTGGTCATTCTCGTTGCCGCGGGCTTGTCGTTGTGGCTGGTGGTCGAAACACTGTTGCAGGTGCCGATCGCCGGCTCAAAAGCGCTTTTTCTCGCGGGAACGGGCCTCTACCTGTTCTTCGCCACGGCCCTCGGCATCTTTCTCGCCACCATTGCCCGCTCGATGCCCCAGTTCGGTCTGCTTTTCATGCTGGTCTTCCTGCCGATGAATCTGCTGTCAGGGGGTGAGACGCCAATCGAAAGCCAGCCGGAGCTTCTGCAGGCCGTCATGCAGGCCGTGCCTTCGACGCATTTCGTAAGCTTCGCGCAAGCCATTCTCTATCGCGGCGCCGGTATCGACATCGTGTGGCCGCAGTTTGCGCTCGTGACGGTGATCGGCGGCCTGTTCTTCGCTTTTGCAGCCGCGCGCTTCAGAAGAAGCATCGCCGTGATGCGATCTTAACCAGATACCGGAGCCAGATACCAGGGCCAGATGCCCGTGCCAGATGCCCATGGCTGACGGTCTTTCTGGAAACAGCAGGCTGGCGCTCGGCCACCTGATCATGTGGGAGCCAACCAGACCGCAAACTGCCCTTCACACGCGGCCCCGCTGTGAGCCGTTTAAAGAGCATGGCTTACGCCGGTCCCCCAATGTGTTCCCATTCGGTGAACTCGACAGCTTCGAAATGAGACGGATCAGAAGACCGCCGTCCTTTCCAACACGTCCAGACAGCATTGAAAGCTGGTCCGGCCGCCGTCGTGCGTCCCTCTCTACTTCATGTGCTGGACCACATCGAAGCCTTCGAAGTGCGGACCGTTGAGATACATATGCCGGTTGCCGCCGGCGGAGCGGTGGGCTTCGCGGAAGGCTTCCGACTTCGTCCAGGCTTCGAAGTCCTCGCGCGTGGCCCAGAGGGTGTGGGAGGAGTAGAGCCGGTAATCCTCGTGCTCGGGTCCCTTGAGCAGGTGGAACTCGACGAAGCCGGGCACGCCCTTCAGCCGGCTGTCACGGCCTTTCCAGACCTCCTCAAACTCGGCTTCGTGACCGTGGCGCACCTGAAAGCGGTTCATGGCGATGTACATGCGATCCTCCAGTGATCCAGGTAAAGGGTTGCTGTGCTTGGTATCTGTGAGACCCGCCATCATGCCGGCACCATGACGGCCCGGCCGGTGGCGGGGTGGCGCATTACCGTGACCCGCAGGCCGAAGGCGGTTTCGAGATTGCGCTCGGTGATAACGGCATCGGGCGCCCCTTCGGCCACGATCGCCCCGCCCTGCAGGATGCAGATGCGGTCGGCATGGAGCGCCGCCAGATTGGGATCGTGCAGGACGGCCAGCACGCCGTGACCGTGATCGGTCAGGCGGCGGGCCGCGGCCAGCGCCGTCTGCTGGTGGGCGATGTCGAGGTTGTTGGTGGGCTCATCGAGCAGCAGATAGCGACTGTCAGGGCCTTCCGGTCTTTTTGCGCCCCCCTCACCACCCTCCGGCCAGACCTGAGCCAGCACACGGGCCAATTGCACCCGCTGCCGCTCGCCGCCGGACAGCGTCGGATAGATGCGCTCGGCGAGGTGTTCGACATCGGCCTCCCTCAGAGCCAACGCCGCAATCCGCAGATCCTCCTGCCGCTCCACCTGACCAGCATAGGGACTGCGGCCCAGCATGACCACGTCGAGCACGCGGAAAGGAAAACTCAGCAGCGGCGCCTGGGGCAGGACAGCCCGCCGCCGGGCCAGCGCCGCAGGCCGCCATTGCCGCAAAGGGCGCTCATCGAGGCTGACGTCGCCGTCCTGCGGCTTCGTGGCGCCGGAGAGCAGATGCAGCAGCGTCGACTTGCCAGCGCCGTTCGGGCCGATGATGGCGAGCACCTCGCCGGGCCGGACGGAGAGGGAAACACCGGCGAGGATCGACTTGGATCCGTAACGAAAGTGAAGGTCCGAAGCCGCGAGCATCACCACATCCCCAGGCCGCGGCGGCGGATCAGCAGCCAGAGAAAGAACGGTCCGCCGATGCAGCTGGTCAGGATACCGACGGGCAGCTCCGCCGGCAGCACTATGGTCCGCGCGACCAGATCGGCCAGCAGCAGCAGCGCCGCGCCTAGGAGGATCGACGCCGGCAGCAGGGTGCGGTGATCCGGGCCGATCATCAGACGCACCAGATGCGGCACCACAAGGCCGATAAAACCGATGACCCCGGTCAGCGCCACCGATGCCCCGACGGCAAGAGCCGCCAGCACGATGATCCAGCGCTTGGTGCGCTCCACGTCGAAGCCGAGGTGCGTGGCCTCCGTCTCGCCGAGAAGAAGCGCGTTGAGCTGACGGGAAAACAGCGCGAGGAGGAGAGTCGGCACCAGGATCAGGGGCGCCGCGGAAAGCAGGCTGCTCCAGGTCACGCCACCGAGGCCGCCGAGCAGCCAGAACTGCAGATCGCGGAGCTGTTGGTCGTCGCTCACAAAAACCAGCAGGCCGATCCCCGCCGCCGCGAGCGCATTGAGCGCGATGCCGGCCAGCAGCATGGTGGCGACCTCGGTACGGCCGTCGCGGCTGGCGATGCGGTAGACCACCAGTGTCGTGGCGAGACCGCCGAGAAACGCAGCCAGGGGCAGGATCGCCGCGCTCAGCCAGACCGGGAGAAAGCCCAGCAGCGCGCCGCCGAACACAATGGCCACACCCGCGGCAAGCGCCGAGCCGGTGGAGACGCCGATGAGGCCGGGATCGGCCAGGGGATTGCGAAAGAGCCCCTGCAGCGCAGCGCCGGCAACGGCCAAGGCAGCACCAGCCAGAAGGGCCAAGACAGCCCGCGGCAGGCGAATGGCCAACAGAACCATCTCCTGCACCCCTTCGTAGCCGCCCATGACGTGGAGACCCAGCTGGCCGAGGAAGATGGCGAGGGTTTCCAACGGGGCAACGGCGACGGCGCCATAGCCCACCGCGAAGAAGAACGCGGCCAACAGGACTGTGGCGAAAGCAGCGAGGGCGTACCTTGACCGCCGCGTCTGCCGTTCCGCCGCCTGGCCGATGTCGACCGCTATTTCCATCGCTGCGGCGGGTCAGTTGGCTGAAGAGGGAATCGACAGCTCCGGGTGCAGACCCGCCGCCAGACTGCGGATGGCCTCGGGCGTGCGGGGCCCGAAGCCCAAGAGGAGCAGGCCGTTCATGGTGATCAGCCGAGCCTCGCGCCCCGCAGGCGTCGCGGCGATCTCAGGCCGCGACAGCAGGTTCTGCTCCCCGCCGAGCAAACCGAGGGTGCGATCCGTCACCAGAAGAACGTCCGGCTCGGCGCCGACCATGGCCTCCGGAGAGAGGGGCTTATAGCCCTCGAAGGCATCGATCGCGTTGCGGCCGCCGGCAAGTTCGATGATGCTGGCGGCCGAGGTCTCGCGCCCGGCCGCCAGCGGTGCGCCCCGTCCGATGGAGAGCAAAAAGAGCACCGAGGGGGTACGCTCGACATCTTGAAGAGCCTCGCCCAGACGCACGAGATCCTGCCGGAGACGACCGGAAACCTTTTGACCTTCTTCTTCGAGGTCGAGGGCCTCTGCGATGACGCTCACCTTCTCGATCACCCCCTCAGGCGAAGGATCGTCCGGTACGATGACCAGCTTGGTGCCGGCGGCGCGAAGCTGGTCGAGCACTGTGGCAGGCCCCGCATCCTCGACGGCCAGCAGCAGGGTCGGCTTCATGGCCAGGATCGGCTCGGCGGAAAGCCGGCGCATATAGCCGACGTCCGGGTGCTCGCGCGCCTCGGGCGGGTGCAGGCTGGTGCTGTCCACGGCGATCAGCCGGTCGCCCGCCCCCAACGCGTAGATGATCTCGGTGATCGAACCGCCGACGGAGACAACACGGCTGCCGTCCTCCGTGCCGGCCTCTCCGAAGACCGGCTGGGCAGGCAGTGCCGCCAGAAACAGCATAAGGGATGCGAAGCCCGCACGGAGAAAACTGCAGCGCAAAACGCTTATGCTCATATGGACACCGTTCCGGCGCAAACCCGCCGCCTCCTGATCACCAGTTGAGGGCATAACTGACCAAACCCTTGAAGTTGCGCCCGGCCTCCTTCGAGCCGGTGAAGACCCGCGCGTAGTTCTTGTCGAAGGCATTGTCGACGCCGACGTCGAGGCGAAGGCCCTGAAGCAGTCCGGCGGAGGGCTGCCAGGCGAAATAGAAGTCGTTGACGGTATAGCCGGAACGCTCTTCATCGGGGTCGTCGACCTTGTCGAAGGTGTCGGCCACCAGCAGCCGCCAGCCGACGATGGAATCGATCTCAGGCAGCTTGACCGCCGTGTTCAGGGTGTACTGGTCGGGCGTCAGCAAACCCAGCTTGTCGCCCGTATCCGCGTCTTCGCCGTCGATGGTGGAGAAACCGAAGGAGAACAGAAAGCGGTCGATCTCGTAAGAAGCTTCGACCTCCGTGCCCCAGAGTTCCGCCTCGGCGACGTTGTCAACCTCGGTCGTGCCGTCGCAGTCACCGGGAATGAAGGGATTACACTCGGCAAAGGGGGCGGGCTGATTGACCGAGAGATCGATGAAGTCGTCGCCCCAGATGCGGAAGTGCGAGGCTTTCACCTGAAAGCGGTCGTTCCTGGTGAGGATGCTGTCGAAATCGAGCCCGCCGCCGAACTCGATGGTGCGTGTCGTCTGGGGCTTCAGATCAGGATTGGGCACGAAGCGGTTGATCGCGGAAGCACCCGGGGGAAGGCCGGTAATCTCGAAGTGCAAGCCGGTCAGAAAGAGTTCATCAAGGGTCGGGGCACGGAATGCGTGAGCGTAGTTTGCGAAGACCATCAGCCAGTCGTTCGGCAGATAGCTGACGCCGATCCGCGGCGAAATCTCGTCCTCGCTGGTGTCATCGGAAGCCACAGAGCTCGACACGCTGAAATCGTCGTAGCGGATGCCGGGGATGATCAGCAGGTCACCGGGAATGACCCCGAAAGGCTCGGTCACCGTGATCTCCGCCTGCGCATAGATACCATAGAAGTCGGCATCCGCGTCGGGAACACCGTCCCGCTCGTCGGAACCCGCGGCGCCGTCCTGCTCATCCCGGTAGAATTCTCCGCCATAGGTGAAGGTGGTGACGATGTCCTCGGCAAACTCCACCCGCGAGCGGTTGTCGAGGCGGAAACCGATGGTGTCGACATCGCGCTTCAGCACTTCACCGGTCGGCCCCAGACCGAGGTCGTCGAGACGGATCTCGTCGGCCTGGGAGTCTGTGTAGTAGGTCAGGAAATCCAGATCGAAGAGATTATCGTCCGGGTTCTTGTAGCTGTAGGCCGCACGGTAGGTGGTGGAGCGGATGTCCTTGTCAACCACGTCGTCGGCGTCGGGATCCTGGCCATTGTTCGGCTCCTCGGCATCGTTGGTGAAGGCGACGACCGAGCCCTCAATGCGGTGGTGATCGGCAAAGCCATAGCTGCCCTTTACCAGACCGGAAATGATCTCGTCGTCCGTCGCATCGAGTTCGCTTCCGTCGCCGAGCTCGATGGATCCGGAATCGCGCCTCGTGATGCTGCCGATGAGATCCAGCCCCTCCATCGGGGTCGTATAGGCCGTGAAGGTCCCCAGCCGCTCCCGGTTGACGCTCTGGTAACCGGCGGAGACGGAGGCGCCGAGGGTTTCGCCGGGTGCAAGCAGGTCGCCCGCGTCCACCGTGCGGAACTCGATGACGCCGCCAGTGCCGCCGCTGCCGTAGAGCGAGGAGGCCGGCCCGCGCAGCACCTCGACCTGCTTCAGCAGGCTGGGGTCGATGAAAAAGCGTCCGTCGTGCGCCGACCCGAAGTTCTGGCGCGCACCATCGAAGAGAACGACCACATCGGGACCGTCGAAGCCGCGAATGCTCGGCACCTCGCCGGTGCGGCGCGGGCCGCCGGTGAACTCGACGTTCGGCACGAAGCGCAGGACGTCGTCGGGCGTCGAAGGCTGCAGGGTCTGAATCTGCTCGCGGTCGATCACCGTCACCATGCCCGGATACTCGAAAGCACGGATCGGATTGCGCGTTGCCGTCACCGAAATCGCATCCATCTGCACCGGCTGACCTGTCGCTCCTTCCGCCGTCTCGCCCACTGCCGTCTCGCCCACTGCCGTCTCGCCTGTTGCCGTCTCGCCCGCTTCGGCCTCGGTCGTTGTGGCACCGCCCGGTGATGCGGCGCCCTCCTCGCCCGTCTGGGCCATCACCGCCGCTGGGTTCGTAACCGTGATCAAAAGTGCTGCCACCGCGCAGCTCGTCCTTGGCAATGCCATTCCAACCCCCTCTGCTGCCTTCCTTGCGAAGGTGCGTCCTGGCTGGCTGCCATGCGCCGGGTCGGCTTTCGGTGGCTGGCTTGGACCTCTGTCATGTCTCTCAACAACCGCATGGCGGACTTTCTATCGTCCCCGGGCTGTCTTCGTGGTTATGAGCTTTGTTCTCTGTTCAGGCGCTACTTCGTCAGAATCAGTTTTCCCTTGCTGGTATGACGCAGGCGATAGTCCTCACCGCCGTGCGTGACGATCACCTCCTTGGCGCCGGCGAAAAGATCGCTGCTGGACACGCGCCGGACCGCAAAGCGGCTTCCTGGCACTGAGCGCGTCATCGGCACCTGCCCTCCCGGCTTCTGCGTTGGGTCCTTGCTTTGCCCCATGAACTCCGGCTTCGCCCTCGCCCAAGCGGTGGAAAGTCTTTGATGAACAAAGGCTAATAGCGCATCTTCTCGATATTTGCAAATGACTCTCATTCTCATAATGCCTTGCGATTGTAGAAGAGCTGCTCCGCGTCCTCAGGCGATCATTCCAGGCGGGGCTTGGCCCGACCCGGCTTAGCGCAGCGAGAAATCCACCGGCACCACAAGAGCAAGCCGGGCGCCGGCCATGTCGTCCGGGAACCCCGGCAGGGGCTGGGCCCGCTCGATCATCTCTTTCACCTCCCGGTCCAGCAGCTTGTACCCGGAAGTCTGCTTGATGCTGAAATCGAGGACCTGGCCGTCGCGGTCCATCACGAAGTAGAGAAATGCCGTCCCCTCCTGCCCTCGCAGACGGGCGCCACGCGGATACTTCTTGTGCCGTTCCAGCCAGGCCAGAAGCTCGGCCATGTAGTCAGGGGTTGCGGCCGGCTGGCCGCCGGCGCTGGCGGCCGTCGCGTCGCCGGCGTCCGGGCTTGCCTGGGTCCCCGAGCGGCCGCCCGCGCCCGCCGGTGCCGTCGTTGCGGTCTCTGCGGTGGTGTCCGCTTTCGGCAGCGCGGCCGTTTCCGTTTTCCGCACAGCCTGACTTACCGGAGATGCCGGCGACTGGGCACCCTGAGGAGACTGGGCCGCCTGAACGCTCTTAGCCGGCACCGGCTCCCTGGCGGGGCGCTGCGGCGGCGCAGGCTTACGCTGCGGCTTCGGCGGCACGGCGACGGGTGCCGCTGCGGCTACCGCGGTTTCGAGCGGGGGCGAGGTCTCTGCAGCCTCGACAGGGACTGCCGCAGCCTCGGGCGGCGCCTCGACGCTTTCTGCGGTTTGCGCAGGCAAAACCGGCTCCGCTTGGTTTGCAGCCTCTTCGGCAACCGCGTCGTCGACCTCGTCCGCTTCGATTGCGGGCTCGGGCACCGCTTCGGGTGGGACCTCCGCGGCGAGGTCCGCCGACACGGCGGCGGCCTCTTCGGGACTGGCCGCTGTCTCTGCCTTGGGCAGGTCGGCCTCCGCAGGCGTCGGGCTGCCCGGCGCCCCACCGGCCTGACCGAGGGAAACGGCGATGCCGCCGATACCGCTCTCCCGCGCGCCGGACGTTGGCGCCTGCCAGAGGATCGCGGCGGCAAGGCCCAGGTGCAGCAGCAAGGCCGCCGAGAGCGCAAAGGCCCAGTGCCGTTTCGCGACCCGCATCACGACTTCGACCCCACGGTCAAGAGCTGCAGCCGCTCGACGCCTGCTTCGCGCAGCAACTCCATCACCACCACGACCTGCAGGGCAGAGGCCCCGCCGTCCGCCTTCAACCGAACCTGCAAGCCTTCTGCACCGGCAAGACGCTGCGCCACCTGCGCCTTCAGGGCAGACTCGTCAAGGGGCGTGCCGTTGACGGCCAGGCGTCCGTCAGCGGCGATCTGAACGACGATATCCTGCGTTGCCGCCGGTCCCTCGCTCACCGATTGAGGCGGTGTGATCTGGAACGGGTCGGTGGCGGAGAAACGTCCCGCCAGCATGAAGAAGATCAGCAGCAGAAAAACGATGTTGATGAGCGGGAGGATTCGCTCATCGTCGTTTCGGGCGCGCGGCGGCTGAAACTGCATCTGATGCCTCAGCGCGCCCGGATCAGAGAGACATCCGTCGTCCCTGCCGCCGCCAGCCGGTCGAGGATTTGCACTACACGCTGCAGGGCAACGCCCTCGGCGGGCCTGACCAGAACCCGCTGGTCCGGCGCCTCACGCGCTCGCGCGGCGACCCGCGTCGCCAGCGTATCGATGGAAAGGACTTCCCCGGAGAGCCGCAGACGCGCCGGCAGGACCTCCACGAGAAGCGCCCCTTCCATCGCGGCGCCCGCGGAGGTCCGGGCCGGCGCGCTGAGATCGATGGCGCGCCAATCCAGAAAGCTCGAGGCGAGCATGAAGAACACCAGCAGGATGAAGACCACGTCGATAAGGGGCGTCAGGCTGACCAGGGCGCGGCGGCGACCGGACCTATCGGCCAGCCGCCGCGACTGAGGGCAGGCGGTTCGAACCATGCTGCTCCCCTTCCTTCCTGTCGCCGGACAGCGGCACGGAGAAACTTCCCGAGAGATCCTCCGTAAAGACCTGGGTCACGATGCTGTCCATTTCGTGCGCCAAGCTGTCGACCCTCCGTTCCAGCCAGTTGAGCATTGCGACCACCGGAATGGCCACGGCGAGACCCACGGCCGTCGTCAGAAGCGCTTCCCAGATGCCGCCGGAGAGAATGGCCGGGTTCACTTGGTTACCCGCCTGCTCCAACTGCCGGAATGCCTCGATCATCCCCAGGACAGTGCCGAACAGTCCCAGGAGCGGTGCCAGGGACGCGATCACCTCGAGCGGTCGGAACCCGGCCCTCAGGGACTCCAGAACATCACGGCCAAAGCGCAGCACCTCTTCGCGCACCATGCTCTCGTCGACGCCCCGCCGCTGCCCGCGGATGGCCTGCGCCAGGGCCTGCACCACCGGGCTGCGTGCATCCGCCATCAGGGACAAAGCCTCATCGGACCTGCCGGCGCGGTAGAGCCGCAGGGCCTCGCGCGCCGTCCGGCGTTCACCGAGACGCACAGAGCCGAACTGCCAGATCTTCAAGATGACAATGGTCAGCGCGATCACTGACATGACCAGGAGAATGGCCACCACCGGTCCGCCGGTCTGGAGCAGGTCCAGGGCGCGCTCGGTCATGGTCGCAGGATCGCCGGCAAGGAAACCGGGAGCCATGCCCGCTTCCATGGCGGCTTGCGTTTCGTCATTCATCGACGCGGCTCTCTCTTGATTTGGTCTTTGCGCAGCACGGAACCTTCGCCAGGCGAGCGCCATAATGAGAAGGCGACTCATTTTCATCACATCTTGGCTGGCATTTCAAGGGGTTTAGCCCTCCCTGCCCTGGTCAGCAGTGCTCAGCGGTTGGATGGACGCGCTGCTTGATGAACGATAGCCGCGCCCGCGCCGTGGCCTCAATGACGGCTAAGCAGTCGACACGCGGGCCGCTTTCATCGTCACAGGCCACCACGTCGTTCAGGAGCACACGGCCTGGGCGATCGCACGGCAGGTTCCAGATATCAAAGACCTTGAGGCTGGTCTTGACGGCTATATCCGGGTCGAATAGCGCCCGAAGGCCGACTCTGGGTTCGGCACCGCGGCAGGGTGTCCGGCATTGTCCGAAGCCGGTGTCGTCAGGCCTGGCTGCTTCGATCGCCGCAACGCAGATGCACAAGACTGGCCGCGAAGCGGCGGCGCAAGGCGGGAATGCGGGACAGCGTTCGATAAAGACGGGTCCGCTGCGGAAAGGGATCGGCATAGCTCTGCACGGAGAGGACCTCGAGTCCGGGAATCCGCCGGATGAAGGCCGGAAGGTCGTCGATCGAAATGCCCCAAGGCATGGGCGGCGCCGTGTAGCGCCTTGTCACCTTGAGGCCCCGCAGTGTCTTGCGCGAGAAAACCGGCGGGATGGCATCGAAGAAGATCTGCGCAGCGGGAAAGGCCTCGGCGATCCGGCGGAGCAACGCGGCCACCTCGGCCTCCTCGAAGTACATGAGAAGGCCCGCCGCGGTGATGAAAGGAGGCGCTTTCCTCGGCACCGCATCCATCCACGACGGATCCAGGGCGGAGGATTCGAGCAAAGCGCCGCGCGGATGCTCCGGCAGCAGTTGCCGGCGCACGGCCATCGCCTCCGGCAGGTCGACGCTGACCCAGCGCACGCGACCGTCGTCAACGCGCCAGAGCTGGGTCTCCAGGCCCTCCCCCAAGGCAACGACAACAGGATCTTCGGTGACGGACTTCAGGTAGGCGCGGACCAGGTCGTCGCTGTAACGGGACCGAACCGGGTGAAAAACGGAGGGCCTGCCGAAGCGGCCCGCGAAGTCGTAGTCGATCCGCGCCACCAGATCGGCCGCCATCGGGTCCTCGATCAAGCGATCGGCGCGGCGCATCTCGCAGGCGCGGTTCCACAACGTCCAAAGCATGGTTTCCGGGACGCCGGAAAGATCGACGGCATGTGCCTCTGTCGGAGCAGACGTCTGATGCAGGGCCTGGTTCTGCGTCATGGCCGTCCCGCCTCCATGACATCGGCAATGGCCTGAAGCCATTGCGGTGTGCGCCGAGGTCCGCAACCGGCACAGGGTGCCGGCGCGGCCCATTTCGTATCTGCGCTGCCCTGATCTCCAGCGACGTTAAGCACTAGCGTCATACTCACGAAGCCCTCCTCCGTGCCGATACTGGACCAGCCGCAAAAGGCCAGGATGGCCAGTCCCCGAAACTTCGTCAATGCAAATGCGACGCATTCGCGATATACTGTGCCCTTGTTGTCGGCTCCACCGAGCATGGATCAGCACCATCGCGACCCTAGCCAGATACCTGATCGCGACCACCCTCGCGTGTTCCTTCACAGCGGCGGTCTCGGCTAAGCCCGTGGAATCGATCCTCACGGCGCCGGGCCCGGAGGGTCCGCTGGAAGGAACCCTGCTGAAACCCGCAGCGAGTGCAGGCCAGGTGGTGCTCATCATCCCCGGCTCCGGGCCGACCGACCGCGACGGAAACAGCCCCTACGGCGTCCGGGCCGCCACCTATCGCCTTCTGGCCGATGGGTTGGCGGCGGCCGGAATCACAAGTCTGCGCATCGACAAACGCGGCATGTTCGCCAGCCGGGCGGCGCTCGCGGACCCGAACGCCGTGACTGTTGCCGACTACGCCGACGATGTTCGGGCCTGGGCAGCGGTTCTGCGGGAAGAGACCGGGGCGGCCTGCACGTGGCTGCTGGGCCACAGCGAAGGCGGACTGATCGCCCTGGCAGCGGCGGAGCAGAACGCTGACGACTTCTGCGGCCTGATCCTCGTGGCGACGCTCGGACGGCCCTTTGCAGAGGTTCTGAAAGAGCAGCTGATGGCCAACCCGGACAACGCCGCCGTCCTGGACGAAGCGCTGCAGGCGGTCGACCAACTGCAGGCAGGCCGGCGCGTCGACACGCGGACCATGGACCCCGCCCTCCTGCCCCTGTTCCACCCTTCGGTCCAGGGCTACCTGATGGATCTCTTCGCCTACGATCCCGCCGCGCTGTTGAAGCAATACAGCGGCCCCGTCCTCATCCTGCAGGGCAAGCGCGATATCCAAGTAAGCGAAGCGGACGCCCGGCGGCTCGGCACCAGCGCTCCCGCCGCCACTCTCAATCTGCTTGCTGACACCAACCACGTCCTCAAGAAAGTGCACAGCCGCGACCGCGCCGCCAACCAAGCCGCCTACACCGACCCGAACCTACCGCTGGCGTCGGAAGTCTTGGACAGCATCACCTACTTCCTGAGGACCCAGAGCGGAAACTGATAAGTATCAGCTTTGCTTCACAGCCCGGTTAGGGAGGATGACCAGTATCGCTATCATCGTGGGCGCAAGCGCGTTCCTGATCCTCCGCCGCACCTGCCGACGGTAAGGACTTCGATCTCGAAGCGTAGCGACCAGCCTTACGGGCGACGATCCGGATGGTTGAGGCAACCTTTTCTGCGGACGGCAGGAAAGTCGTTCTTGATGAGAAGGCGGCGTGTTCGATAGAGGTGGTCGCGGGTGCAGGATTGGCTGCTTCGCAGTCTTTGTTCGCCTTTGGCTCACTTCGACCTTGTTCGCGCTTACGCGGCCCCATCAGGGAAGCGCACGACTGCGCATGAAGTTGCCTTCCGAGAGTTCAATCCATCCGCGGATCTGGGCACGGGCGGTGACAAAACTGTCAAACACCCGTCGGTGCTCCGCCGGCGCTTCGTCTCGTGCTGCCGAGAGAATGTCGCTCGCCACCCCGCCAATCCGGGTCAGAACGTCGTCCGGAACGGTGCCAATCATGACGTTGTGCTGCTCCTTGAGAACCTGCAGCGCCGCGATGTTGCTGGCATGCACCCGTGTCAGGTTTGCAACGTGTTCGGCCTGAGCAGCAAACGGCATCCCGCAGGCGAGCGCGAAGCTGTAAAGCATGGCTGCCGCGACGACTTGACCGAAAACCATTGACGCTCAGCGCCTGCACGGGCATGGAGATCACGTGATCTGTTGGGAAGGTCGGTTGAGCCAACCGTCCGACCCGAAGGTCGGGCCAGAGCAGGATCCATGTTATGCAGTCATATGATCTACCCGCGGCCGTTCCCGTCGCCTTCGGCCTTGGTCGTCTGAATGACCTGGGCAAGCTCGCTGCCGAGCGGCTCGGCCCTGAGCAGCGCTTGCTGCTGGTCGCCGATCCCTTCGCCGTCAGCTCCGGCTTGGCGGAGCGCCTGATTCAAGGCTTGGAAGCGGCCGGCCATAAGGCAGCACTCTTCAGCGACATCGCCAGCGATCCGCGCGAGGGGCACATTGATGCCTGTGCCGAGGCGGCGCGAGGTTTCGGCGCCAGTGCCATCATCGCGCTTGGCGGCGGCTCGGCCATGGACGTCGGCAAGCTGGCGGCCGCTATCGTCGGCGCCGAGGAGGGCTCGGCCGCCTATGCTTTGGCCATAAAGCCCTTCCCCGGCAACGGTCTGCCGGTCATCGCGATCCCGACGACTTCGGGCACCGGGGCGGAAATGACTGCGGTCTCGGTCTTTTCGCTCGCCGACGGCACCAAAGTCTGGGCCTGGGGACTGGAGCTCTTTCCCAGACTTGCGCTTCTCGATGCGGAGATCACGGCCAGCCTGCCGGCCACTCTGACGGCTGCGACCGGCGTCGACGCTCTGGTCCATGCCATCGAGTCGATGACCAACTGCAAGGCACACCCCCTGAACGATCCTCCGGCGATGCGGGCCATTGGCCTGATCCGGCGCTGGCTGCCACGGGTGGTGGCGGACGGTAGCGATCTCGAAGCCCGAGGCCAGGTGCAGATCGCGGCCTGCCTTGCCGGTGCGGCAATCGCGGTCAATGGCTGTGCGGTGGCGCATGGCCTGGGGCATGCCTTGGGCACAGTGGGGCATGTGCATCACGGTCGCGCCGTCGGTCTCTCGCTGCGCGTCGCCTTGGCCGGCAATGTGGCGGCAACGCCGGAGCGTCATGCGCTGGTGGCCGAAGCCTTCGGTATCGAGCGTCAGGGGCGCAGCGATGCGACCCTGGCGGCAGCTCTGCCCGAGGTCTATGACGCCTTCCTGCGAGAGGTCGGCTTGGAGATCAGCCTGGCCGGTGACGGCCTGAGCGGCGTCGACGAGGAGCGCCTGGCCGCGGCCTGCGACACGCCGGAGAATCGCCCCATGTTCGAGATCACCTGCCGTGACTTCGACCGTGCCGAGGTGGAGCGCCTCTGCCGCGAACTGCTGACGGCGGCCTAGCAGGACACCGCCACCGCGTTGGCAAACGGGATGAAGCGGCATCGGTCTCAGATTTGCCCGCCGTGTTCTGTGTGTTATCGGTGCAGAGGCGCCCCACCCCAGTACGATTGTGCAGGGCTCAGTCCTCTAAAGGGGGAAACCAGGTGAGTGAGGAATGATGCAACGAGATGAGAACGCGTCCATCCAGCTTGTGATAGGCGAAGGTATAGTCGGCGCGGGTCGCATTGCCGTCCCCGTCAATGAAGGTGTAGTGCCCCATGTCCTTATAGCCGAGTCCTCCGGCCTTTAGGATCGGACCGGCAGCGCTCTGAAAATCCACTCGCTTCCAACCTCGATTGAGAAAGCCATGGTCGTGGGGATAGTTCGGATCGCCGCCCACAAAGTAGGACCGCGCTCCAGCGCGATCGAGCCGAATGACGTCCGCCAAAGTCGGCTTGAAAAGGAGCGGCTCGTCCGGTGCGCCGAAGTCGTAGAGGTCCAAGAGTTTGTCGACGTCGCGCTCAGTGACGTATTTGGCCCAAGCACGCTGCGCGGCGACGACTTCAGCCTTGGTCATAGGTTCAAAAATACGCTCGGAAATCTATCAGACTCCTCGTTGGTTGGCTGTTCGCAACGGTATTGGAAGCGTTCGACTTAGTACAGAGCCAGATCATGCCGCCGGGCGGCGCCACGTCCGCTGTCCGGGCCGAAGTGGACGGAATGGCCCGCTCGTCCGAGAGTTAAAGGTGCCCGCCACGGACAGCGGCTCCGAAATGCCGGTTGACTCGATAAGACGGTCGTAGAAACGGCCGTCCTACCTCAAAGCTGCGTCGGATTCGGCGCGTCACCGTAGACGTCCTTCGGATCAAAGGACTTCTGTGACTCCGTGAACACGAGTCGGGCAGGTCCATCAGCTGGGCCGCCGAGTTCAACCGAACGATAGAAGCAGGAACGGAATCCGACGTGACAACTGGCGCCCGAACCAGCCACCCGGACGCGCAGCCAGACGGCATCCTGGTCGTCGTCGATACGCATCTCGACAACCTCTTGGACGAGGCCGCTGGTCGAGCCCTTGCGCCAGAGGCATCGGCGGCTTCGGCTCCAGTAGTGCGCTTCGCCAGTCGCGATCGTTTTCTGTAGAGCCTCGCCATTCATGTAGCCCAACATCAGCACTTCGCCCGTGTGGGCGTCGGTCGTGATGCAGGGGATCAGTCCGCCGGCGTCGAACTTGGGCGCCAGGGCGAGGCCTTCTTCGACCTGTTCGACCGTCATCCGGGCGGCGAAGGCGGCGGCGGTTTCCGGAACAGACTTGTCAGATGCCATTTGAGCCGCTCCTGGGGCTTCCGATCATCGCCAGAAACTCCCGGCGGGTCGCCGGGTCATTGCGAAAGGAACCGAGCAACCGGCTGGTTACCATGCTGACCCCTGGCTTGCGGACACCGCGCGTGGTCATGCACTGATGCGCCGCCTCGATGACGACGCCGACACCACGCGGATTGAGCACCTCCTGGATGGTGTCCGCGATCTGCGCGGTCAGCACCTCTTGGATCTGCAGCCGCTTGGCGAACACTTCCACGAGGCGCGCCAGCTTGGAAATCCCGACGACGCGGCCTGTCGGCAGGTAACCGACATGCGCCTTACCCAGGATGGGAACGATGTGATGCTCGCAGTGTGATTCGAGGCGGATGTCGCGCAAGACGATCATCTCGTCGTAGGCGGCAGTCTCCTCGAACGTCGTCTCAAGCAGCGCGACCGGGTCTTCGTTGTATCCGGCGAAGAACTCCTCATAGGCCCGCACCACGCGCTCGGGCGTCCCGATGAGGCCTTCGCGGTCGGGGTCGTCGCCAGCCCATTCGATGAGTGTCCGCACCGCCGCTTCCGCCTCTGTCTGGCTGGGCCGCTGGCGCCGGCCCGAGTTGGTGAGTACTGATTCTGCAGGCCGGCCACCGACCATTGCTGTGTCCATGTCGAACCCTCTCCTGCGGCCACGCCAAGCGTTCAGAAGCAATTGGCTGTTGTAATCAAAGATCAGAACGTTATAACATTACATTTCTTGAAAGCAAGACGGGATAAGGCCATGGCGCTCCCGACCATCCAGCCCCAGCCCTGCACCGATTCCAGCTGCCGCGGGCGGCATGCGCCGGCTGAGCGGGTTGCGCTGGCAGAGGCCCTCTGCGGCGCGCGCGGCGTGCGGCTAACGCCACTCAGGCGGCAGATCCTGGAGCTGCTCTGGGAGAGTGCTCGCCCGGCGGGCGCTTACGAGCTGATCGAAGCGCTGAAGCTCAGGGACTCCCGCCCGGTCGGGCCGCCCACCGTCTACCGGGCGCTTGAGTTCCTGATGTCCCAAGGACTCGTCTCGAAGATCGAAAGCCGCAACGCTTACGTCCCCTGCGCGCATCCGGAGCGCCGGCATGACTGTCTGTTCTTTATCTGCAGCAACTGCGGGGCATCGATCGAGTTGGAGGACCAGCGGCTTGAGCGCCTTATCTGCGAGGATGCCGCCCTTATCGGGTTCCGCGCAACACGGCGCGTGATCGAGGTCGAGGGCACCTGCACGCATTGCATCGCGGCCGGCGCTGCCTGAACAAGAGAAGAGAGTGTACCATGGAAAGCTGGGATTCAACCGCGTCCCATCAACGCCTACCAGTTTCTCTGCTGACCGGCTTTCTGGGCAGCGGCAAGACGACGCTGCTGAACCATCTTGTGCAACAGCCTGAACTGGCGAAAACCCTCGTCATCATCAACGAGTTCGGCGAGACCGGCCTCGATCACGAACTCGTCGAGCGGTCGAGCGAAGACATGGTGTTGCTGCAGAGCGGCTGCCTCTGCTGCACGATCCGCAGCGATCTGATCGACACGATGCGCAGCCTTTTCCTGCGCCGCGTAAGAGGAGAAATCCCCGAATTCGACCGAGTGGTCATCGAGACGACGGGGCTCGCCGATCCGGCGCCCATCTTGCACACTCTCATGACCGACCCGCTGATCGCCGCCCGCTATCGCCTCGATGGTGTTATCACAACGATCGACGCAGCGAACGGTCAGCAAACGCTCGACCGGCAGGTCGAATCCGTAAAGCAAGCGGCTGTGGCCGATCGGCTGTTGCTGACGAAGACCGATCTTGTCGAACCCGATGCCGTCGCTGCGCTGATCCAACGTTTGAGTGCGCTAAACCCGGGCGCGCCGGTCATCCGCACGATCAACGGCACGGTCGATCCCGCAAAGCTGCTGGATGCCGGACTGTACAATCCGAAAACCAAGAGCCTCGATGTTCGGCGCTGGCTGAACGCCGAAGCCTTCAGCAACACCAACCACCATCACCATGAGGCACATCATGAGCCGCATCACGATCACGGGCATGGTGTCCATCATGGCACTGACAGTCACGATCACCATCACGACGTAAACCGGCACGACGATCACATCAAAGCCGTATGCCTGACACTGGACGACCCGATCCCCGGGGATTCCTTTGATCGCTGGCTTGAAGCCCTCTTGCTGCTTAAGGGCCCGGACGTCCTTCGCGTCAAAGGAATCGTCAATATCCAGGGCCTGAAAGGCCCTTTCGTGGTCCATGGCGTACAGCACATTTTTCACCCGCCGGTCATGCTCAAGAAGTGGCCGGGTAAGGACAGGCGCACCCGCATCGTCTTTATCACCCGCGATCTCGATGAGACGGCATTGCGGAACACGCTGAAGATATTCACGACCGGGCCGGAAAGCGTGGAACAGCCGGTGCAACTGTTTGGTCCAGAAGACAGTACGCAAACCAGCATGGCTCAGTTCGAGGACAGGAAGTGAGATGCCCCTCGTTCTGACCAACTCTCTAACACACCAGAAGGAGATCTTCGTTCCGGTTATCTGGTTCGGCGAGCATCTTTCGTCGCATCCGGCAAAGAGTCTCTCACTCCTGCTCGCGCGCATTCGCGCACGCGCGATGGCACATGTCCCAGGCAACCTTGCTGGGGGAAGCGTATGATGGATCTCGATCTGTACAACAAGCAGATCCTGCAGCTTGCCGCGTCGATACCCCGAGTTGGCAGGCTGGCGGCTCCCGATGCATCAGCAACCGCGCATAGCCGGCTTTGCGGCAGTCGGATCACCATCGACCTCAAGCTCAATAATGATGCCATCACCGACTATGCCCAAGAGCTTAGAGCCTGTGTCATCGGGCAAGCCGTCGCCTCCGTCGTTGCCCGGGTCGTCGTTGGCCTGACCATCGACGAGGTGGACGAGGGCGCAGGGGTTCTGCGCGCCGTTCTCCGGGAAAAGACGCTCCCACCACCAGGGCCTTGGGCGGGGCTCGAGCCGTTCCTGCCGGTGGCGGACTTCGGAAGCCGCCACAGTTCGGCGTTGCTTCCCTTCGAGGCGCTGCAGCACGCGATTGCGGAGGTGAGCCCGAAGCGCGCAGGGCAGCGACCCGCGATCGTGAGTATCGAACAGGACAGTCTAACATGACTCAACTCCCGTCCTCGAGCCTGATCGGGCTGATCCGTCTCCGTCGGGATCTGTCGCCGCCGCTCCTTGGCCGAAGCTGCCGCTTCACGCCGCGTTGCTCGGCCGGTACCTTGACGTTCTCCGAAGGCATTGTGCGCACCAACAACTCCAGCGGCCAGGGATACAAAGGCCTGCAATCGGCGCTCTGGCGATGTGCAATGCAAAGGGTGACGGCCGTTCAACCCCCTACTGTCTTCTCGATCCCTTGAGGTCACTGTCATGATACAGATTGTCGTGAAAGGCGGCGTTCAGAGCCATCACAAGCCCGTTCGTGGCACAGAGATCGCAGCCCGCTTAGGCGGCACGATCGCTGATAGGGCACTGGCTCTGAGAATCAATGGCGTCTTGCGCGATCTCAACTCGCTGATCGACGACGATGCCGACGTCGAGATCGTGATCGACGAACAGCCCGAAGCGCTCGAGCTGCTGAGGCATGACGCAGCGCATGTCATGGCCCAAGCTGTCAAGGAGCTTTATCCGGAGACCCAGGTCACCATCGGCCCGACGATTGAAAACGGGTTCTACTACGACTTCGCCCGCGAGACATCGTTCACGCCAGAAGACCTCGGGCAGATCGAGGAACGCATGCGGGAGATCGTCGCGCGAGATGAGGTGATCGAGCGCGAGCTGTGGGAGCGCGATGACGCAATCCGCTACTTCGAATCCAAGGGCGAGCACTACAAGGCCGAGATAATTGCCGACATACCGGCAACCGAGACACTGAGCGTCTATCGCCAAGGCGAGTTCTGCGACCTCTGCCGCGGTCCACACCTGCCTTCGACAGGCAAGCTCGGTACCGCCTTCAAGCTTCTGAAGGTTGCCGGCGCTTATTGGCGCGGCGACCATCGCAATCCGATGCTGCAGCGGATCTATGGTACCGCATGGCGCGACCAGACCGAGCTTGATGCGTACCTTCGGCAGCTTGAAGAGTCCGAGAAGCGCGACCACCGAAAGCTCGGCCGCGAAATGGACCTGTTTCATTTCCAGGAGAAGGCGCCGGGCGCCGTCTTCTGGCACCCGAGGGGCTGGACACTGTTCCAGACCCTCATCGACTACATGCGCCAGCGTCAGACCAGGGCCGGCTACGTCGAGATCAACACGCCGGATATCATGGAGCGGAGCCTGTGGGAGCAGTCGGGCCATTGGGACAAGTTTGGCGAAAACATGTTCACTACCGAGGCAAGGGAGGAACGTGTCTTTGCCCTGAAGCCGATGAATTGCCCCGGCGGGGTCCAGGTCTACAAACAGGGGATCAAGAGTTACCGCGATCTACCCCTGCGCATTGCCGAGTTCGGCAAGGTTCACCGGTTCGAGCCATCGGGCGCCCTGCATGGGCTCATGCGCCTGCGCGCCTTCACTCAGGATGATGCTCACATCTTCTGCACAGAAGAGCAGATCACCCAGGAATGCCGAATCGTTTGCCAGCTCATCCTGAGCATCTACCGCGATTTCGGTTTCAAAGATGTGCGAGTCAAGTTCTCGGACCGACCTCAGAAGCGCATAGGCTCGGATGCGATCTGGGACAAGTCCGAGGCAGCCTTGCAGGCAGCGGTCGAAGCGGCCGGCCTTGCCTACACCACCAATCCCGGCGAGGGCGCATTCTACGGACCAAAGCTGGAGTTCGTTCTGTGGGACGCCATCGGCCGCGACTGGCAGTGCGGCACGCTGCAGGTCGACCTCAATCTGCCTGAACGGCTTGGCGCCTTCTACGTTGGCGCCGATGGCGAGAAGCACACCCCGGTGATGCTGCACCGGGCACTCTTCGGCTCGCTGGAGCGGTTCACGGGCATGCTTCTTGAGCATCATGCGGGCAAGCTTCCGCTCTGGCTGGCGCCGGTCCAAGCCGTCGTCGCGACGATTACCTCCGACAGCGACTCTTATGCCAGCGAGGTGGCCGCCCAATTCACGTCTCTTGGCCTCCGGATCGAGACCGATCTGAGGAACGAGAAGATCGGCTACAAGATCCGCGAGCACAGCCTGGCCAAAATCCCGGTGCTCCTGATCGTGGGCAAACGCGAGGCAAAAGAAGGCAGCGTCTCGTTCCGCCGAATTGGCCGCAACGACACCGAAACCCTCTCGTTACGCGAAGCCATGGTTCGGCTCGAAACCGAGGCACTTCGCAGTACAAATCCGCCCGTGAACCTTCCGCCGGTTGGAGGTCGGAGCGAAGACAAGGAGCAGCTTGTAGAAGCTGCGGCAAGGTGACCATGGCGCAGTCTCTGAAGACTTACGAAGACTGGAAGCATTGCATCACTGTGCTGTGCGGCATCCCGCTCACTGGACCCTATATCGAGCAGAGGCTCACCGCTTTGCGTGACCCGGCGAACAACACGACGCAGAGGTTTGTAGCAATGTGGGGTGAACAACATCGTCTGCGCGTTGTTGGCTGGTTTGAGCAGGCGCAGCAGGAGGAGGCTGGAACGAATACCGGTTCTGAGCCGTCAGGACGAACAAGCTGATGCGAGCCTTCGATTCCACCAATATTCCAGTCATCGTCAATGCCGTCGAGCAGGTTCTCGGTGTCGGGCACCCCATCGCCCGCACCGTTCAAGCCGCGGCTGCCGATCCCGATCTGGTGCGGGAAGCGTGGAACGCCATTGAATCTCTCCCGGTCGAGCAACGTCGTGCCATCGCCGGCATACTGGCCAGCACAATGATGCCTGGTCTTTGAAGACAACGAGGAGACCGCGGTGCCGCTATTCGACCATGAACAAACACGCGATCTGGTGGGTGATCAGGCCTCCGCCGACTACGAACTCGATCTGCGCGGCGTGACTGCGGCGCACGCTCGTATCGCCATCGAGCGGATGCTCGAACGCCGACGCTTCGTTGAGGCTACGACCGTGGTGATCCGCATCGATCCGGCAACGCCGACAAGCGGCGAAACGCTATTTCTGCCGGTTGGTCGGCAATTGCTGGAAGCCCGCCGTCGCAAGCTCGTCCGCCGCTTTGCGCCACTGCCAGAAGGTGATGGTGGGGGTTTTCACGTCGAATTACCGGACAATCCAGCCCGTTCGGGCGATTCGGAATGATACTCGCGCTGAAGACGACGCCTGCAACGCGGACCCACCTGTGGACGCGTCGTATCGACGGAACACGCCAGCTCTGGCGGGTGGCAGCGGAATGAACAGGATGCTCACCCTGAAGAGCTACGAGGACCGGAAGCACTGCATCACTGTGCTTTGCGGCATTCCGCTCACCCGGACCTATGTCGAACAACGTCTCGCGGCGCTTCGCGACCCTGCTGACCACAGCACGCAGAGGTTCATTGCGACCTGGGGTGAAGCCCATCTTGCACGTGTAACCGGCTGGTTCGAGCAGGCTCAGCGTGGACTGCGATACTCCTCAAACAGCCCGGTCGCCATCACTATAGTCTGATCTGGTCGACCGCATTACGAATGGCCCGGTGGCAATCGGTCATGCGCAGTCCTCATCTCAATCGAATTCGCTCTTCGGCCGGCACCCCGGCTTCTGGTTTGATGAACTTAGCTACACCTTGATCCCTTGTGGCACCTATGCGGTACCCGGACGCAGAAAACCCGCCTGGTAACAGCCAGGCTGCAGTGTGCATTGTATTTGTTGATCCGGCCAAGTGCTCCTTCGACGAACTTCAGCCCGGTTCGACCCGGAAAGCGCCCAACCCCTCCACGGCTTGCCCTGACCAAAAGAGCGCGTCAGCCTGCAAGGTCGGGCGTGACGGGCACCCGCCCGCAACGTGGGCACCGCATTCAACCAGGACCGGCGGATCCTCACCGGAAGAACCCGCATCAAGAAGTTGAGCAAAAAAAGTCGGAATTCGGCTTTTCGACTGGCCCAACTTCTGAGACGTTACGTTATAACACCACGTGGAGAATCATCATGTTGCGATCCCTGGCCGTAGCCGCGCTCGCGGCGCTCACCTTGCCTTTCGCGCAGCCAAGCGCGGCGCAGGAGGGCAGTTTGACCATCGCCTACCATTCCGGGCCGGCGAACGAGGCGCCCGACCCGCGGGCGCGGCAATACGGCTGGCTCTCCAACCAGTCTGGCGTCACCGAGACGCTGATGGGGCTCGACCGCGGCTTGCAGCTCTATCCGCGCCTGGCGGCGAGCATCGAGCAGGCGGACCCTACGACGTGGCGCGTCATACTGCGCGAAGGCATTACCTTCCATGACGGCAGCCCCGTCACGGCGCAATCGGTCATCGACAGCCTGACGCCCATCGCGGAAGAGGGGCATCCAGCACACAACCTGCGGCTCGTCGGCCTGCTCGACCTTGCCGGAATGGAGACGGACGGCGAGCTGGTCGTTGTCTTCCGGACCAACAGCCCGAATGCAGCCTTCCCCTGGACGCTGTCCGAGCCCGGCGTTGCCATTCTCGGGGAGGCCTCCGAGGACTTCCCGATCAACGCCACCGGGCCTTTCATCTTTCGAGAGGCGATCCCGGACCAGCTCTACCGGGTCGAGGCGAACCCGAACTACCGCGATGGAGCACCGGCCCTGGCAGAGGTCCGCGTCGTCAAGGCGGCCGATCCCGCCGCCGCCGCGCTGGCCTTCGAGGCGGGCGAGGTCGACCTGGTCATCAACTACCCTGAGACCGATTACGAACGCATCCTGTCCACCGGCGCCCAGGGCTTTGCCGCGCCCACGACGCGCCTGTTCTTCTATGGGCTGAACGCGTCCAACGGCCCGCTGGAGAACCCGCTTATCCGCCGCGCCGTCTCTCTGGCCATCGACCGTCAGGGCATCGTCGATGCGGCGCTTTCGGGCGTCGGAGGGGTGCCGGCCGGTGCGATCTTTCCGCAGGTGATGGGCTGGGCCGCCGATATCGCGCCCGTCTACGATCCAGCGGAGGCCGAGCGCCTTCTCGCAGAGGCGGGCGCCGTCAAGGAGGGCGGCCGCTGGATGCTGGACGGGGAGCCCCTGACCATCGACATCGTCACCTATGCCTCCCGTGCCGCCCTGCCGCCGACCGCGGAACTGACGCAGGCCTATCTCGAGGCCATCGGCGTGGCGGCCACGGTCTCGATCGGCGAGTTCGGGGCCAACAACGACGCGATCAAGAACGGCACAGCCGACATGCACCTGCAGGCCTGGGGGACGGCGCCCCAAGGGGATCCGAGCTATTTCCCGGAAACGCTGCTCGCCGGACCCGGCTTTAAGGTCGGGGGGAATGTCGGTGGATACGCCAATCCGGAGCTCGATGCACTGCTGGCCAAAGGACGCCAGACCTTCGATGAGGCCGAACGCCGCGCGACCTACGCCCGCGTGCAGGAGATCATCGCGGCAGAAGCGGCGCTGATCCCGGTTTTCCACGCCAGCGCGGTCACCGTCGGGCGCGCCGGACTCAACAACTTCGCTGTGCACCCGGCAGAGACCTACTGGATCGACACGCAGGTCAGCCTCTCGGAATGAGCCTCCGCGTCAAGGGCCTGTCCGCCGAACGGGCGGGCCGTACCATCCTTCATCAGACCGATCTGACCATCGGGGGCGGCGAGCGCATCGCGCTCGTCGGTCCGTCCGGGTCGGGCAAGTCGACTTTGGGCCATGCGCTCACGGACCGTCTCGGCGGCCAGAGCGGAGTCGTGGCCCTTGTGCCGCAAAGCCCCGACGAGGCTCTGGACCCGCTCAGAACGCTGAGCTTTCACTGGCGCGAGGCCGAACGGGCGCTCGGACTTCCCGCTGATTCGGAGCGTCAGTTGGAGCTGCTCTCGGCGCTCGGCCTTTCGAACGCCGCGTTGAAGACCAGGCCCTGGGGCTGGAGCCGCGGGATGCAACAGCGCTTCGTCATCGCCATGGCCCTCCTTGGGGCGCCGAAGCTCTTGATTCTCGATGAACCGACCTCGGCACTGGACCCGGTGATCGCCGCGGCGACCATGGAGCTTGTCGATCGCCACCTTGCGGCCAGCAGCACGGCGTTGCTGCTGATCACCCATGATCTCGGGCTGGCGGCGAAGCGGGCAGAGCGTATCTGGGTGCTGGAGGCAGGGCGCATCGTCGAGGACGCGCCGACTGCGAAGCTGATTGCCCAGCCTGCGTCGTCTGCTGCACAGGCGCTCGTCGCCCATCGCAACTGGGCGGTCTTGCCGTGTTGAGGGTCGAGGCGTTGAGCGTGGTGCGCGGTGGAAGGCGCGTTCTCGACAGCGTGGACCTGGCCCTTGCGCCCGGTCGAACGCTGGCCGTGATCGGCGAAAGCGGTGCTGGGAAGTCGACGCTCATCGGCGCGATCCTCGGCCTTCTGCGTCCTCAGTCCGGACGTGTCGCCTGGAACGGCGAGGACTTGCGCGCCGTGAATCCATCCCTCGTCATGCAGGAACCGCGCGCGGCCTTCAATCCAGCCCTGAGCCTGCGGCGGTCGGTCATGGAGCCGGTCAAGGCGCGCAGGCTCACGCTGCCCGAAGGCCGGCTTGACCGCCTCTGCACCGGACTGGAACTCGACCCCGACCTGCTCGACCGCAGGCCGCATGAGGTCTCCATCGGCCAGGCGCAGCGCCTCGGCATCCTGCGGGCGCTGATCGCCGGATCGCCGCTGGTCCTCTTCGACGAGCCACTCTCCGCGCTCGATGCCGTGACCCAGAAACACACGGCCAACCTGATCGCCGCCCTTCAGAGCGAAGAAGGCTTCGCCGGCCTCGTGGTCACCCATGATCTCGGCTATGCAGCCGCCCACGCCGATGAGGTGGTGATCCTGCGCGACGGGCGCATCGCGGAAGCGGCGTCGGCCGAGACCTTCTTCCGCGCGCCCCAGAGCGATTACGGCTGCGCGCTCTGCGAGGCCGCGCTCGCCCTTGGCGCGTTGGAGCGGGCGGCATGACGGCGTTCGCCGAGGTCGTCCTCCGTGCGGTTGTGGTACTGGCGGGGACCGCACTCGCCACCTTCGCGCTCCTGTGGCACGCCCCAGGGGATCCGGCAGCCGCGATCGCCGTGACGCGTTTCGACTCCGTCGTGTCCGAGGAGGTCGTTGCGCAGATCCGGGCCGAGGCGGGCCTCGATGCGGGCTTCTGGCCCGCTTTCGGGCACTGGATCACGCCGATCCTTGCCGGTGATCTCGGGAACTCGTCCGTCAGCGGGCGGCCGATCTGGCCCGAGCTGCGGGACGCCATCGCCCTGACCGTGCCACTGGCTCTCGCCGGCCTTGCCATCGGTCTCGCCGTGTCGGTGCCGCTTGCCATCTTCGCCACGCGCCGCCCCGGCGGCTGGCTCGACCGCGGCGCTGTCGCGGTGGCCTCGCTCGGTGCGGCAATGCCCGCCTACTGGCTGGGGCTTCTCCTGATCCTGCTCTTTGCGGTGCACCTGGGTTGGCTGCCTGCGATGGGAGCGCGGACGCCCGCGCACATGATCCTCCCCGCCCTGACGCTCGGCCTCGGCGTGGCGGCGTCGCTAACGCGCATTCTGCGCTCCGGCCTGCTCGAGGCACGGGGGCAACCCTTCCTGCCGGCGCTCGCCCGCCGCGGTGTGCCGCGAGGCCGGATCGGGCGCGACCACGTCGCCCCGCACGCCGCGATCCCCGTCGTTACGGTGCTGGGGCTGGAGTTGGCCTTCCTGCTCGAAGGCGCAGTGATCGTCGAGGTGATCTTCGCCCGGCCGGGGCTCGGGAGCTTTCTGGTGCAGGCCATCACCGCGCGGGACTTCCCGAAAATCCAGGCGGTCGTGATCCTGACCGCGCTTCTGTTCGTGACGGTCAACCTGCTAATCGATCTGGCCTATCGGCTGATCGATCCCAGGACCGGAGACCGCGATGCGTAGTGTCGTCATCCTGACCGTCATTCTGGGGCTGCTGGCGGTATTCGGGCCGGCGCTCGCGCCGCACGCCCCGAACGCCATCGACATCCCGAACCGACTTGCGCCGCCCGGCGATCCATACCCGCTCGGCACCGATGCGATGGGGCGCTGCGTGCTCTCACGCCTGCTGCATGGGGCAAGCTGGTCGCTCGGGCTGGCGTTCCTCGTCTCGGTGATCGGACTGATCGTCGGCAGCGTGATCGGGCTCGTCGCCGCGATGGGCGGGCGCCTCGTCGATTGGATCGTCATGCGGGCGACCGACAGCTTCCTTGCCTTTCCCGACCTCGTCGCTGCGGTGGTGATCGCCGGTGTTCTCGGCGCAGGCACCGGCAGCCTGGTTTTCGCGCTGACCGTCACCGGATGGATGCGCTATGCCCGCGTCGCGCGCGGCATCGGGCTGTCGCTCGGGAACCGCGGCCATGTGATCCAGGCCCGCCTGGCCGGTCTGTCGCCAGCCGCCATCGCGCGCTGGCATTACCTTCCGGCGCTGGCCCCCTCTCTCGTGGTGGTCTGGACCGGCATGTTCGCCCGCGCGATCCTCGGCATCTCGGCGCTCGGGTTCCTCGGCTTCGGGGTGCAGCCACCGACGCCGGAATGGGGCACGATGCTGCTCGACGCGCGCGTGCACATGCGGTCGACCCCGCTTCTGATGATCTGGCCGGGGCTGGCCATCGTGGCGACGGTCCTGGCCATCAACCTCACCGGCGACGCACTGCGCGACAGCCTCGCGCCTCAGGAGCGCCCGGCGTGACTCTCGCGACACCGCATCCGGCTGAACGGCCCGCACTCGGGATCGCGCTGCGCATCCTGTCGGGCCTTCTCTTCGCGGCGATGGTCGTCTGTATCAAGGCGGTCAGCCTCGACGTTCCCCTCGGGCAGGTCGTCTTCTTTCGCTCCTTTTTCGCACTCATCCCGCTCGTCATTTTCCTGTGGCTCCGGAAGGAGTTTCCGGGTGGATTGAAGACAAAAAGGCCTTTCGGTCATCTGGCTCGCTCGGGGTTCGGCGCACTCGCCATGTTCGCGTCGTTTGCTTCCATCGCGCGTCTTCCTGTGGCCGAAGCGTCGCTCATCGGCCACCTTACTCCTGTCTTCACGGCGCTCGCCGCAGCGATACTGCTGTCCGAACGCCTGACGCTCTGGCGCATCGGGGGAGTGGCCCTGGGCCTCGCCGGGGTCCTTGTCCTCGTCTGGCCCGAGCTTGGACAGGGCGAGACCGACGAGACCGACATGCGCAGGCTCGCAGGCTACGGCTATGGCCTCGCAATGGCGGTGCTGACCGCCTTCGCGCTCATCATGGTGCGGTCGCTCAACCGCACCGAAAGCCCCGGCGCCATCGCATTTTACTTCGTCGTCGTGTCCATGCTTGGCGGCATCGCCACGCTGCCCTGGGGCTGGGAGGTGCCAGACGGCACGACGCTCGCCTTGCTGGTCCTCTCGGGCCTGTTCGGCGGCATGGCGCATATCGCCATGACCCTGGCCTTCCGCAACGCCGAAGCCTCGCGCCTCGCGCCCTTTGAGTACATTGCCCTGATCTGGCCGGTCCTCGCCGACCTGCTGATTTTCCGTCTCGCCATTGCGCCCGCCTTCGTGCTGGCTCTGCCGCTGGTGCTCGCCGGGGCCGCCCTTGCGGCGATGGAGGGCTTGCCACGACGAAAGAAAGCCGCATGACGCTCCGGAACTTCGACCTGAAGGAACAGGTGCGGGCCTACTGGACGGCCCAGGTCGAAGGCTTCGACACCTCACCCGGCCACCGCATCGATGGCCTGGTTAGCTCCAGCCCCATGAGCGAATCCAAGACCTCATCTCCAGCAACCAATGAAAACCCGGCGCGGGACTGTGCTGGATTGGTTTCGTTGTCAGGATCCTCCTACGCCAGGGCTTCGGAGGACAGGATTAGACCCTTGCGCAGACTGCGCTCCGGCTGTTCGCCGGTGCTCGCCCTTCGAGCTAAAAGCGCTCCCCCGGAGCGCTTTCTTTACGCTCTCAGCCTTCAAGTTATGAGGGGGCTCATAGCCCATCGGAGATCACCGGTCCAAAACCCCATCTCCAGCAACCAACGAAAAACCCGGTGCGAGGCCGGGTGTTTTGTTGGTTGCGGGGGAGCGCAACCGTCGATATCAGCAGGGCCTTTTCCAAGCAGCGGCATAGAGAGCCAGGCTGATTCAAGAGATGCCTTCAACGGCGGCCTTCGGCTTTGGCGCAGTCGTTCGTGCGTCGCGCAGCGAATGGCCGGATAGAGCCCAAACCTACCACGTGCAGCAAATTCAGCGAATGTCGGCTTCGCCAAACACTTAGTCGGTAAGCGCATCAAAACGATCAGCCACCGGAGCAGGCCCCTAACAGGCACCACCGGTACCGCACCAGAGCGCCTTTACCTGATACCCGTATTGCAGTCATTTGCCGTGCCGATCTCTCAAATCGGCGAAGCGCACCTTGCCGTCATTGTCTGGGTGGCAGGATCGCGGTCAAAAGCTGCCGCTCATCAGGGTTTGTTTTCGGTCACCGCCGCTTCGCGTTTTCTGGCGCGGAAAGCAGCCGTCTTGGTACGGTTCTGACAGGCTGACGAGCAAAACCGTCGGGTGGCGTTTTTTGATGTGTCTGCAAAAACCCGGTCGCAGTTATCCGCCATACAGATGCCAAGACGATTCGCATTCTGCGTGCCGATCATCCGGGCAAGCCCCTCGGCACAAATCGCGGTCCACATTGGCAGAACGGCAGCATTCGCAGGATGGTGGTGGAGGTGCCAGAGCCCCTCTTCCTTTGCCAGATAGGGGGTCGCTGGATGCTCCGACAGGATATTGTTCAGCAGTTCTGCCGCCTCATCGATGTCACCTCCGTCAACACCGACGAATATCGCGCGCAGTCGTTGCGCCAACGCCACGAAACCGTCTGCGTCATTCTCCGACACGGCTGCGACAGAGGGAGGGTCTACCGCAACAACCTGCCGGACGGCTTGTAGCACATCGATCTCGGCGACCGGCTTTCCGCAGGCATAGCCGGGCGTGAGCTTGTTTGCGAATCCAACGGAAGCGAGAATACCGGCATCTATGTAACTGTCTAATTTCATTTGACCAGTAACTCGTGGCTATGTATCCTGTGTCTATCAAAGCGCATAATGACAGTAACCACTCCACAACACAACGTGGTCGAAACGACCGTGGAGGAGAACAAGACATGGAAAAGCCCCTGAGAAACAAAATTGCCTTGGTGGCAGGCGGAACACGCGGCGCAGGCAGAGGGATCGCGACAGAGTTGGGGCGTGCCGGGGCCACGGTCTATGTAACGGGACGTTCGACAACCGAAAGCCGATCCGAGATGGACCGGCCCGAAACCATCGAGGAGACCGCCGCGCTTGTCGATCAGGCTGGTGGCGTTGGCATTGCCGTCAGGGTCGATCATCTCATCCCCTCGGAGGTAAAGGTACTGGTCGGCAGGCTCCGGTCAGAGCAGGGCCAACTGGACATTCTGGTGAACGATATCTGGGGGGCGACCCGGATGGAATGGAACAAGACGCTTTGGGAGAGTGATCTCGACTATGGTTTGCGAACCCTGCGGCTGGCCGTCGATACCCACGCTATTACCGGGCATTTTGCGTTGCCGTTGCTGATCGAACGGCCGGGTGCTCTGGTTGTCGAAGTGACCGACGGAACCGACGAGTACAACGCTGCCAACTATCGCGTGTCGTTCTTCTTCGATCTTGCCAAGGCAGCAGTGAACCGCATGGCATTTTCTCTGGCCCACGAACTGAAACCCCATGGTGGGACGGCGGTTGCATTGACGCCGGGCTGGCTTCGCTCCGAAGCCATGCTGGATGCTTTCGATGTGACGGAGGCGACTTGGCGAGATGCAACTGACAAGGTGCCGCATTTTGCGATTTCCGAAAGCCCGGCGTACGTCGGTCGGGCCGTTGCAGCTTTGGCAGCCGACCCGGAGCGCGCGCGGTGGAACGGCCAGTCGCTTTCGAGCGGCGGTCTGGCGCAGATTTACGGCTTCACCGACACGGATGGCAGCCAGCCGGATGCTTGGCGATACGTCCCGGAAGTGCAGGATGCAGGCAAACCTGCCGACACGACCGGGTATCGGTAGGAGTGGCAAGGATGGCACCCGTCGGGTCGGCGATTTCCGGTCAACCAGTGAAGGGCATCGCACTCATGGCTCTTGCGATGCTTTTGATTCCAATCGTGGACGGGATCGCCAAATATCTCAGTGCCGAGTACTCGCCGCTCTTCCTTTCCTGGGCACGCTACACGGTCGCCAGCGCAATCGTTCTTCCGGCTGCCGCGATCTTGCGAGGTCGGCATTTCCTCCCGAGGGAACGCCGAAAGTCGCATGTAGCGCGAACGGTCTGTCTTGTCGCGGCGATGACGCTCTACTTTCTTTCGATAGCGCGCATTCCGCTGGCGACGACGGTCAGTGCCTACTTTGTTGGGCCGATCATTGCGGTCGCCCTTTCCGTTGTCATTTTGAAGGAACGCTTGACGCGCCGGAGATTTGTCAGCCTTGTCCTCGGCTTCGCCGGGGCGATCATCATCCTGCAACCCGGAACCGTGATCGAGCCGGGCATTCTCCTGGCACTCGGCGCCGGTCTGTTCTTTGCGCTCTATCTCGTTGCCACACGGCATGCGTCAACAGCCAGCGATCTGATCGAAACGCTGGCGTTTCAATGTGTCGTAGGGACGATATTGCTGACACCACAAGCCCTCCTGTCCTGGTCCACACCGACATGGGAAGATCTGACGTTTTTTCTTGGCCTAGGTGGACTCTCTGCGGCCAGTCACGTCCTCGCGACCGCCGCCTTTCGATTTGCCGATGTGTCATCCTTGTCGCCACTGGTCTACTTGGAACTGATTGGCGCTGTTTTTATCGGCTACTTTGTGTTCAACGAAGTGCCACAAGGATTCTCAATCGTCGGTGCCGCTTTGATTGTGTTTGCTGGGTATCTTTTGCTTAACAGTCAGACGCGAATGTGCAAAAGGCCCGAGAAACCACTGGAGCCGTTGCCCTTGGGGTCGCACACCAAACCACTTTGCGCTCCCGACTCTTTGCAAGGTACGTTACGAGGGCGAAAGCCGACCTCAGGAAACCCTGTGGCAGGCCACGAGGCTTTATTGGTTGCGGGTTCAGGATTGAACTCTTGCGCAGCCTGCGCGCGGCCTGTTTGCCGTGCTCGACCTTCGGCCTAGAAAGGCTCCTCCGGAGCGCTTTCTTTACGCTCTCAGCCTTCACGTTGTTCGCGCTCCCGTTGGTCGCAGCTCTGGCCTTCATGGGCGTAGGTTCAAAGCCGGCCACCTCATCCAGAAACCAGCACAGCCCCGTCCTGGGGACGGGGCTGTGCTGGATTGGTTACGGGGGCCCGCAACCACCGAGACCGACACTCGCTTGCGCTTGCTCTGTCGATATAGGTCTCGTCAGAGGCCCAGATGGCGTGGAGAGGAGCGACTCTGCAACAACACGATCTCTGTACGGGGCATTCGGATTCCTACGGAGCCAGCTGTTCAATGCGTTTACGTATTGCTGTGCCTTTTGAGAATGCCAAGTACCCGCGGTTGGCCTTCCCGTTGCCAACTCATTCCTGACGGCGGCAGCCGTAGTTCCATCCCCGACCCGAGATGGATTTGTGGTTCCCTTGTACAGATCATTTAAGGTATGGCTGAACTGAGGCCAGAAACGGCCGGTCCGGCTTCGTACAATTTGGCCGCTCAGACGAGGATAGCTCTGCCAAGAAATCGTCCTGGCAATCAGGTATGACAAGTGCAACGGAACTCGGAGTGAGCAATCCGTTGAATTCCTTCGGCTCAGCAGCACTCATGACTCGGACTTGGTTAACCTTCGTTGATCGAATGTCTTGCCACACCCATAGTCACCGTATCACAAAGGGATTGGCCGTCTGACCCAGTGCGTCGATCCACACAGTTTTGGTTTGCAGATAGGCATTGATCGCCTCCTGCCCACTTTCGCGGCCGACACCGCTCCGCTTGTACCCGCCGAAAGGCGCCATATAGCTGACGGCGCGGTAAGTGTTGACCCATACAGTACCTGCCTGCATAGCCTCGGACCCGCGCAGGGCGCGCCCAATGCTCTGCGTCCAGATACCAGCGGCAAGTCCATAAGGGCTGTCATTGGCCATGGCGAAAGCCTCGTCTTCCTCATCGAATGGAATGACCGCCAGAACGGGTCCGAAGACCTCCTCTCGCGCAAGCCGCATCTTATTGTCGACGCCTGTGAAAATCGTCGGCTCCACAAACCAACCGTCTCTCAACCCGGACGTGTCTGGTGTGCCACCACCTAAGACGACCTCGGCACCTTCGGCACAGGCGATCCGCAGGTAATCAAGAACCTTTGTACGTTGCTTAAGTGTGGTGACAGGACCAACCTGTGTCGTCGTTTCAGCCGGGTTCCCGATACGGGCAGTTTTGGCAAGCTCCACGAGCCCTTCAACGACACGATCATGCACGCCGCGTTGAACCAGTAGCCGTGATCCGGCGATGCAGGTTTGACCGGAGGCTGCAAAGATACCGGAGATCACGCCCTTGACGGCGTTGTCGAGATCGGCGTCATCAAACACGATGTTGGCGGACTTGCCGCCCAGTTCCAAGGTGACGGTCTTTAACTGGTCCGCTGCAGCACGATAGACAGCAAGACCGCCAGGCTCGCCACCCGTAAATGCGATTTTGGCCACGTCGGGGTGAGAAACCAAGGGCGCGCCGACTTCCATCGGCATACCGGTCACGGTGTTAACAACGCCCGGCGGAAAACCGGCCTCGTCGAAGAGCTTAACGAATTCCAAGGTCGAGGCTGCGGCATGCTCCGATGGCTTTACAACCACGGTATTCCCGGCGGCCAACAAGGGAGCAAGCTTCCAAGTCAGCAACAACAATGGAGAGTTCCACGGCACAATTGCTGCGACCACGCCCAAAGGCTCACGGCGCGTGTAGGCCAACATATTCGGTTTGTCGATCGGCAAGACCGCGCCTTCTATCTTGTCGGCCAGTCCACCGAAATAGCGATACCACTCAGCGAGGTATCCGACTTGCGCGCGCATCTCGACAATCAGCTTGCCGTTGTCCTTGGTTTCGAGATCCGCAAGCCGGTCTGCATGTTGGCCTATTAGATCGGCAAGCTTGTTCATAAGCTTGCCACGCGCCGTCGCGTTCAAGCCGCGCCACGCCCTGGAACGGAATGCCTCCTTCGCGGCCGCCACAGCGGCACCCACCTCGTCCGCTCCGTCTGCTGGAATCAACGCCCAGGGCTTGCCTGTGTAAGGATCAAAGGATTCAAATGTCGCCGTTGCTTCGACTTGCCGCCCGCCTACAGTGTTTTGAAAGCTCCTCATGCCGCTGGCCTCAACAGGGACCGAGACCCAAATGGGCCCGGAACCTGGTCTTGATATAGGTCGCATCGCGCGACGGTAGCGAGCGTGGCAGGTTCTCCGCCTCGATCTTGAGCACGAAGAGACGTGGCCCCCGCGCAGGCATCTGCAATTCAGAAGCAAGCTTCTCCGCGTCATCCAGACAGGTGATCGTACGGGTCCGTTCGAAGCCGCAGGCGGCCGCGACACTCGCAAGACAGATTCCTTTACCGGTATGACTGTCCTGCATTCCGGTTTCCCCGTAGTGCTCGTTGTCTAGCACGATGATATCGAGGTTCTTGGGCTTGGCGACGGCGATAGTGGCCAACGCGCCAAAGGCCATGAGCATCTCACCGTCACCCGTAATAACCATGACGCGTTTCTCTGGCTGCGCCTGAGCCAAGCCAAGCCCGGTCAAGGCGGCGGCGCCCATCGCTCCCCAAAGGTAGTAGTTGTCATCGGCGTCCCCATACGCGTGGACGTCATAGCTGGGCGAGCCGAGGCCGCTCACGACAAGCGCTCCGTCACGTGCCTTAAGCAGCTTCGCCACAGCAGCCCGGCGGTCCATCTTTTCTCTATTCATTTCGTTTACCACTTCTTCTTGCCCAGGAGGCGCTGACTGATCAAAATCGCGATCTGGCCGTCTGCGTCATAGGCCATGGCCGCGGCCTGTTCCGTAATCTCGACCAGATCACGACCAGTATCTGCGCGGAGAACATTCACACCGATGGCTTCAAGCGCAGCCTGCGTGGCCTGCCCCATCGGCACCTGCCATGGGTTGAACTCGTTCCACTCGCCACGCATCGTTACCAGCATAAAAAGCGGCGTACGGGTCTGGATTGGCAAAGACAGCATGTTGATGCAGTTGCCGACACCCGAGGACTGCATCAGCACGACACTACGCATGCCCCCGAGCCAGGCACCGGAGGCGATCGCGATCCCTTCTTCTTCGGTGGTTAGAACATTGGTTGTGACATCGGGGTCTGCGTTTAGAAGATTGATCAGAGTGGTATGTCCCGCGTCCGGCACATAAGACATGTGTGCCACATTTGCGGACTTCAGTGTTTCGTAGAGGGCGTCCGGCCAATCAAGGCTCAGGTCGCGCTGGGTTGCGGTATTCACGTCGCGGTTCTCCGGTGCGTGTCTCAGCCTTCACCTTAATCGCGCAACTTCTAGACAACACACATCCTTTTCTTTGATCAGCTATGCCGATATTATATAGCTATGGAACTTTCACAATTACGCACCATCATTCACGTGGCCGAGCTGGGTAGCCTATCGAAAGCTGCCGACCGGCTGCATATCGCACAGCCAGCACTTAGTCGTCAGGTCCGCATGCTCGAAGACGAACTGGGCACACGTCTATTCGAGCGGCACGGCCGCGGCATGGTAGTTACAGAGATCGGGCAAGAAGTGTTGCGTCATGCCTACAGGGTCATGGGCGAAGTTCAGGAGATCCGCGCAAGCGTGGTTGACGGTGATGTTGCTTTGCGCGGGCATGTATCCATCGGGATGCCTCCGACGGTTTCGGATATCCTGACCGTGCCACTGGTATCGGCCATTCGAGGCCGTCACCCCGAGGCAACCGTGCGGATTGTCAGTGCCTATTCCGGCTACGTGCTGGATTGGTTACATCGTGGCGAAATTGACGTCGCCATTCTGTTTGAGAGCAAAGGGGCGAAATCACTGCGCTCAACGCTTCTGCTGGAAGAGAACCTGCATCTTATTGGTTCAAAGGACGCAAAGCTGTCTCCGGACACGCCTGTGAATTTCGAGACGCTCGCAACCGAGAAATTGCTGTTGCCAAGTGCCGGTCACAGTCTTCGGGCGCTGCTAGATGAGTGCACAAGAGGTCTCGGTTTCAATCTGAATGTCCAGGTTGAAGCCGACAGCTTTTCCGTACTCAAAAACCTGGTACGCTCCAAGCACGGCATGACAATCCTGCCGCTCGCCCCGATCTACGATGAAATCTCCTCCGGGGTTCTGACCCACGCTCCACTGACCAACCCGCTCCCGAAGCGTCGGCTGATGATGTCGTTTCCCTCTGACAAGCCCGCTACCCGCCTTGCGAAATTCGCGGGCCAAGCCCTGGTGGCCACAGTGTCCGATCTGGTGGAGCGACAGATCTGGCCGGGCCGACTGGTATCTTAGCGGCCAAAGCAACGACCAATGAATCCCCTTTATATAGATATTTGGCATATCTGATCTAGAAGACTTATCGTTGTTGTATGCCACTTGTCGGCCTAACCATGCGCGTGTCCACAAGGAGAAACGCATGGCCGAAGGGCACGAAGCATACGATGACATCCGCGATGCCGTAGCAAAGCTCTGCGCACAGTTCCCCGGAGAATACTGGCGCAAGCTGGATAGGGACATGGCCTATCCCACGGACTTCGTAAACGCCCTGACCGAAGCCGGATGGCTTGCCGCGCTGGTCCCCGAAGAGTTTGGCGGCGCTGGACTTCCCTTGTCGGCGGGGGCGGCGATTCTGGAAGAAATTCAGAAATCGGGAGGCAATGCCGGAGCGTGCCATGCGCAGATGTACACAATGGGCACGCTGCTGAGACATGGCTCGGAAACGCAGAAGCAGCGGTATCTGCCAAAAATCGCAGACGGATCGTTGCGCTTACAGGCCTTTGGCGTCACCGAACCGAGTTCGGGTACGGACACAGGCGCCTTGAAGACGACGGCCAAACTTGACGGCGATCACTACATCGTTAACGGCCAGAAGGTCTGGACCAGCCGCGCGGAGCATTCCGACCTGATGATCCTGCTGGCCCGGACGACGCCGTTGAGTGCCGGCAAGAAGAAAACACAAGGCTTATCGGTGTTATTGGTCGACATGCGCGAAGCGGTTGGGAGCGGTCTGACCATCCGTCCGATCCGCACGATGATGAACCATGCGACGACAGAGGTGTTTTTTGAAGATCTGCGCGTCCCCACCGAAAACCTGATCGGCGAGGAAGGCAACGGTTTCCGCTACATTCTTTCAGGCATGAATGCCGAGCGCATCCTGATTGCAGCAGAGTGTATTGGTGATGCAAAATGGTTGATTGAGCGGTCGGTGGGTTATGCCAACGAACGCGCTGTCTTTGGCCGCCCAATAGGTCAAAACCAAGGCATCCAATTCCCTATCGCCAAAGCCTACGCCAACATGCGCGCAGCCGAGCTGATGGTGCGTGAAGCACTCCGGCTCTATGAGGCAGGAGAAAATCCTGGCGCCGAGGCGAACATGGCCAAGATGCTCGCCGCCGACGCTTCCTCCGAGGCGGCAAACGCCTGTGTACAGACACATGGCGGCTTCGGATTTGCCGAAGAATACGATGTCGAACGCAAATTTCGCGAAACTCGGCTTTACCAAGTTGCGCCGATTTCCACCAACCTGATCCTATCCTATCTTTCCGAGCATGTGCTCGGCCTGCCCAGGTCCTTTTGATGGGTGCGTTGGACGGACTTCTTGTCGTAGCCATCGAGCAGGCTGTAGCGGCGCCGATGTGCACTGTGCGCCTGGCCGATGCCGGCGCGCGCGTGATAAAGGTCGAGCGCCCTGAAGGCGAGACCGCCCGCAACTACGACAGCACTGTCAAGGGGACGTCGGCCTATTTCACGTGGCTGAACCGCGGCAAGGAAAGCGCGGTGCTGGACCTCAAGGATGCCGGAGATTTCGGCACCCTGCGCGAGATGCTTTCTAGGGCGGATGTCCTTATTCAGAATCTTGTTCCCGGCGCTTTGGACCGAATGGGGCTTAGCCGCGACGTCCTGGAATGCGAGTTCCCGAGGCTGATCACGGTGTCGATCGTCGGTTACGGCCAGGACACGCCATATGCACAAATGCGCGCCTACGACATGCTGGTTCAAGCGGAAAGTGGGCTGTGTTCGGTCACGGGCACGCCAGACAGTCCGGTCAAAGTCGGGGTGTCCGTCGCCGACGTTGTCACAGGTATGAACGCCTACGCCGCGATCCTTGAGGCGCTCATTGAACGTCGCCAGACAGCTAGGGGCAAACAGATCGAGATTTCCATGTTCGACGGTCTGGCGGACTGGATGTCCGTGCCGTTGCTCCACTACGAGCACACCGGCAAGGAGAGCGGGCGCCACGGCCTGTCACATGCCTCGATCTATCCCTACCGGCCTTTTGCGTGCGCGGACGGGACGGTGATCGTCGCGGTCCAGAACAATGCTGAATGGCTGCGCTTGTGCGAAACAGCGCTCGGCCGACCCGAGTTGGGTCAACGAAATGACTTCGCCACCAATGCTTTGCGAGTTGCCAACCGTACAGCTCTCGATGCCGAGGTCGAGCCGCTTTTCAAAACCATGACGACGGCGCATGCAATTGCGCGATTGGAGAAGGCATCCATCGCCTATGGACGTTACACGGAACTTCGGAACCTCGGCACGCATCCTGCGTTAAGACGCACCGAAGTGACGCTGCCGAATGGGCAGACTACCACGTTGCCCCGTCCACCCGGTAGAACCGAAGCGTTCCAGGCCGGTCCGATCCCCGCTCTCGGACAGCATACGAGTCCTGTCCGCGCAGAGTTCACGGCGCCGCGATGAACCCGGCACCCAGTTTTGAAAGTTGGATCGGACGCCGCGAGGCCTTTGAGCCTGACACAGTCACGCCCCGGCTTTGCCGGCAATATGCGGCGACCTTCGGCGAGCTTCTTGCTCTGGTTCCGGGGACTGCTCCGGGTTTGCATTGGTGCTTGGCGCCTGCAATCGCCAATGCGGATGAGCTCGGCCCCGATGGGCATCCAGAAAAGGGCGGCTTTCTGCCGCCAATCCCTCTTCCCCGACGCATGTGGGCAAGCGGTTCGGTAGAGTTTCTAGAACCACTGCTACCCGGTCACACGGTCCACAAGACCTCCATGATCAAGGACATTGCTTGGAAGACCGGCCGGTCAGGAAAACTGTGCTTCGTCACCGTGGCAACCGACTATACGACCGGTAAACGCACCGCGATCCGCGAGCGACAGCATATCGTTTATCGCGACGCGGCCAAGAGGGCTACCGTGACCGGCATTCCAGACACCGCCGAACTGGTATTCGACGTGGAGAAGCGAACGGACATTACATCGACCTTGTTGTTTCGATACTCAGCCCTGACTTTCAACAGCCATCGCATCCACTACGACCTGCCGTATGCGCAACAAGAGGAGGAATACCCCGATCTAGTGGTTCATGGCCCTTTGCAGGCAACGCTCCTCTTGAACCTCGCCTCCTCTATAAAGTCAGCATTGCCGAGACATTTCGAGTTCCGGGCGGTGGTGCCTGCGACTGGTCTCCAATCCTTGAAGGCCGGCGCAATTGTCGGGGGAAATCACTGTGATCTGAAGGTGGTGTCAGAAGACAACGTCGTCACCATGACCGCCTCTGCGCGATGGTAAATCTTATCCTGAACGATCCATTTGGCGATCGTTCCGTGAGGGCCGTCAACGCTACGGTTCTTTGGAAAACGAGACAAGCTGAACACAAGAACGATTTCACCAACACTGGATTAGGAGCCTAGTTCATGCCCCAAATCATCGATCTTACCCAAACATTCGAAACCGGCATGCCAGGGTTCCGCATGAGGGACAAAACTGGACAGATGACGGAATTCACGGCGAAGATACGGCCATTCCTGACCCATGAGGAGTCCAAACCGAACTATCAAGGACAAGCCTCTTTCGAGATTTCAGAGGTCAGCTTCCAAACATCAATCGGTACTTACCTCGATGCCCCTCGGCATCGCCACGAGGGCATGGGTGACATCGCATCACTTGAGATATCGACGCTGATTTCCACAGGCATCGTAGTCGACGCTCGCCACTGCACACCGAGTAAGCCGCTTTCGGCCAAAGATTTACCGAAGGCCGGGCAACTTGCGGGGCGCGCTGTCTTGATAAACTTCGGTTGGGACAAGCATTGGGGCACCGAGAAGTACCACGAGTTCCCCTATGTCGATCGGCAAGGTCTACAACACTTACTCGAAGCAAAGATTTCACTTTTCGGTGTCGATACACTCAATGCCGATTGGTCTCAAGATCTTGAGCGCCCAGCCCACACTTGGTTTCTGAAAAACAACATTCATATCGTCGAAAATCTAACTGGACTTGCGCAACTTCATCGAAAGGTTTTTCGGTTTTTTGCCATTCCTCTAAAAGTCCGTGACGCAGCGGCTTTTCCTGTTCGCGCTTTTGCAGAAATAAATTCGCCGGCAGAGGAAGTGTGAGCGTCTTTGGCAACGATCAAGGTTGCTGACAAAGTCGTCGGACGAATGGCGTGCAAACAGCCGATGAAAACCCTTGCAGGAGACCGATCTATGGCGCCCGAAGTACGACCTGAGGCACCACATTGAGTTTGTGGCCAAACTGCATGCAGCGCGCGCCTTCTTCGCAGTGAAAGGCATCGCCGGCCTGCTGAAGCCGACGGCCGTCCGAACGCTCTTTAACGTCCTCCGCGACAGCGCAGATATCACGGTCCATTTCCACACTCATGACACTTCGGGCACTGCAACTGAGACCGTGCTTGCGGCGATTAAGAACGGCGTGGGCGCGGTCGACGCAGCGATGGACGCCTTTTCCGCAAACACCTCGCAACCGTGCCTCGGATCGATTGTCGAGGCGCTGAAAGGGGTGATCGCGAGACCGGACTCGACAGGGACCGGATACGGGAGATCTCATTCTACTGGGACGCGGTGAGGAACCAGTGCGCCGCATTCGAGAGTGACCTGAAAGGGTCGGCGTCGGAGGTATATCTTCATGAGATGCCAGGTGGCCAGTTCACCGATCTCAAAGAACAGGCCCACTTGCTCGGCCCACAGGCACGCTGACACGAGGTGACCCAGACCGAAGAGTGTGGCACCTCATGTTGGTCTCTGCGTTGGTTTGCACTGCAAGCCTGCGACTGCGGCCACTCCACGCATGACTGTCAACCGTCGTTCTCTTGGCTGACGCCCCTGTTGCTGAGTGATTTTGAAAGATGCGGGCAATTTCCAGGAACCCAACCCGAGATGTGCCGCTCGACCCAAGATCCAACTGCAATCAGTTGTTCTTCATGGTTCTTCTTGCCAATGATCTGAATACCGATAGGTAGCCCTTTCGCAGACAGTCCGATCGGCAGCGCCAGCGCTGGATGCCCCGTCACGTTACAGATCATGCGAAGCGATGCCGCGGCGAGATCAGCCATGGCAGCGCTGTCTTCCAGTTCGCAAGGCGGCACTGCACTGACGGGCAATACGATGCCGTCCGCTTCCCTTAGACAGTCGTCGATAGACTTGCTTAGCTCTCTTCTTAGATGCTGCGCACTTATGTAATCGTCCACTTGCACGTGTGCGCCACACAGGAGCATTTCGCGCGTGAGCCGCCCGTATCGATCGGGATGCAATGACAGAACGTTCTTATGTATGTGGAAGGCCTCTGCAAACAAGGTGAGCCAGCCGACTGTGTTGAAAGATGTCAGCGGTACCGACCGGCGGTTGGTGACTGTGGATCCTGCAGTGATTAAATCCTGCATCGCGGCATCGAAGAGTGTCGTAATCTCCTCTGAAGGGTTGAGTTCCTCTCTCCAAAGGTGATCTAGCCGCACTAGCTTTGGAACTCTTCCCGGCCTAACTTTCGCTTCGGTTGGATTGCCCACTAAGCCATCGAAAGCGAGCCCGATATCCTCGACAGTTCTGGCGATCGGGCCTACGGTGTCCATACTCGGTGCGAGGGGGAATAACCCTCGCACTGGAAGCCTGTCGAAAGTGGGTTTCAGACCAACGACCCCGTTCATCATCGCAGGGCTACGGATCGACCCCCCCGTATCGCTTCCAAGAGCAAGCGGAGCGAATTTCGCTGCCACTGCCGCGCCGCTTCCACTCGAACTGGATCCGGGTGTGAATTTCGAGTTCCATGGATTCCGCACGGGTGGCCAAGGCGCATCGAAGTGCGGCCCACCCAAGGCGAATTCGTACAATGACGCCTTGCCCAGATATATTCCTCCGGCCTCGACTAGACGCTGTACGCAGTCCGCGCTCCTCCGCGCTGGAACACATGCATGCGCGCGCGATTGACACGTCGTGACGGATCCTTCGACATCCATGATGTCCTTCACCAGAAACGGAATGCCAAACAGGGGCAGACTGTGATCGTGCGGCCTGCTCTTCAGCGACTTGGCGCTGGCGAGTGCGCTCTCAACCGACAGCTCAAGAACCGCGTGAAACCGACTGTCGAACACCTCAATCCGGGAAATGAGAGCCTCGACATATTCGACAGGACATAAGTCGCGCTCGGCGAACATGCGTCGTGCTTCCGCCAAAGTGAGATCGGCGGGTGCAGTCATGACGCGTAGTCCGAAATCTTTTCATGAAGACCGGACAAAACCAGACAGTCTTTCAGAGCCTGTCGCAGCGCCTGCGCGCGTTCGAATGCATCAACGCAATCCCATTGGAAATCTTGATAAACCCTGCCAAGCTCGAGGTGCTTGTAGAGTTCGCTCAAGTCGCGGTTCACGCTGTCGGTCCCGCCGCACATGTCAGTACGAGGACATCTCGCCGCCAGAAAGATTGTGCCGCTCGTCGCCTTTGATCGGTGGATTGAACACGCTGATGAGGCGCATGTCGGTCCATGCGCGCAGGTAGTGAGGATCGTGTTTGTCTAGCGCGTAAAGGGTTCCCGTCGTGATCGGGTAGGTGTCGCCGCTCTCGTTTTTGATTTCGCCCTCACCCTCGATGCAGTAGCACGCCTCCAGGTGGTTGCGGTATTGGATGAAGATGTCCGTTCCTGCGAGGATCAACGTCTCGGTGAAGGCAAAGCCCATACCATCGGCCTCGAGAAGAAACCGCCGGCTTTGACCATTCCCCCAGTTCACATCGCGTTCGGTCCCGGCGATCTCACGCAGCGTTCTTACGATCATGTTTCCTCCTGCAGGTGTTCGTCTCCTGCAATTGGACGCCGGTTCGCTGGGCAGAGCAAACGATTTGATTTTTCTGAACTTTTTAGTTTATCTAAACTATGGTTCGCCGCCCCACCTTTACGGCTTTGAAAGCGCTTGAATCACTGATTCGCTGCGGCAGCCTCCAGAAGGCCGCCGATGACCTTCACGTGTCCCCTGGTGCGGTCAGTCAACAAATCCGGCTCCTGGAGACGGAATTGGGGCTGAAGCTGTTCGACAGAAGCGGCCGCGCCATGAAGCCGGTGCAGGAAGCGACAGTACTGGCCGGCGTGATTTCTGGCGCCTTCGATACGATTTACCAAGCCGTTGATCGGCTTAGCGAAACAAAACGCAAGATACAGCTCAAGATCGCGACGCTTCCCTCGATAGCGACCAGGGTCGTGCTCCCCCGATTGGACGAACTCCGAAAATGCTTGCCAGACGTTCAACTCAATTTCACTTACGTCCACCGGCTTGAGGACATTCATTTTTGGGATGCCGACGTTCTGATATGTGCCGTCGACAAGGAATTCGCCGGCAAGGGCCACGCCCATCTTCTTTTCAGTGGTGCGGTCCGGCCTTTTGCCTCCGCGGACTATCTGGAACGCAACGGTCCGTTCGCCGCGCCATCTGACATAAAGCGGGCGAAGTTGCTCCATGACTTCGATGCCAAGGCCTGGCGATCATGGTATGAGCGGGCCCGGATCAATCCGCCGTATTCGACTGACGGAGATGTATTTGAGGACTTCGAGCTCCTGATCCACGCAGCGCTTGCTCATCAAGGCATAGCCCTCTGTCCTCCCACCCTCATTTCCCAGGAGATTGAAACTCGCAGACTCCTTCCCGTCTTCGATCTGTCTGTTCTGGAAAATCGAAACTATGTCGTTGTGGTTCCGGAACGAGGCAAAGAAGAAGCAGCCGTGTTCGCCAGTTGGCTGGTCAGCTCAACAAGCGGATCAGGCTCGGAGGTGTGATCCATTTCCAATAAATCGTGGACCTTCTCTACCACATCGCCTCCCAATCTGGATCGAGCTTGATTCCCGGCGGTACCCATTTGGTACCCGGTCATTTGGCCGTGGTGTGATGGGAGAATCAAAACGCCCTTAACTCGTTGAGTTAAGCGCTTTAATTTGGTTTCGGGTTGAGGATTTGCCCCTTGCGCAGCCTGCGCGCGGCCTGTTTGCCGTGCTCGCCCTTCGAGCTAAAAGCGCTCCATCCCGATAGGGATCCAGCGCAGCTGGAGCGCTTTCTTTACGCTCTCAGCCTTCATGGTATGGGCGCTCCCGCTGGTCGCAGTTCTGGCCTTCATGGGCGCGGGCTCGGAGCCTGACCCTGCAGGCCGAAACGCAAGAAAGCCGCCCATGGGGCGGCTTCTTTGCGTTTGGTTGCGGGGGCCCGCAACCACCGAAACCGACACATTCTGTCTCTGCCGATTTAGGCACCAAGCAAGTCCGAATCCAACATACCCAATCACTCGCTTCAGCTACCGCCGGCCCTCCAGCATTAGCGATCAGTGTGCGTCGCCGCCTTGGTGTCGTTCCGGCTCCAGCGCAAAACCGCGTTTTACGTAGGACATAGTCAGCAACTTCGCAGCGAGCGCCAGGCCTTAGTCTGACCGACTGTTCTATCCACTCTGAACCCAATGCTTATGATCGTTTGGCTTGCAGACCAATATGGGCAGCGACCTCCACCAATCCAACACTCCTGAGGTAAGTTTCCGCTGTTTCATCGAATTCATCTTTGAGTGTTGGGTCAGCCCCTGCGGAAAGCAGCAGATCTGCTACCTGCACTGATTCCACGCGAAACAGAGGGGTCTGCTTGTTATCGCCCTTCGCATTGACCTTGGCGCCAGCAACCAGCAGCGCCGTCACGGCCTCGACATCATCCCAACTGCATACCAGATGCAAAGGAGAATCGCCCAAGATGTTGGTATCGTTAACCCTCAAAGGACTTTCTTGGAGGAAAAGCCCTGTATCGTGGCATTCTTCCAGAATACTCTCTGTCAATTTGTTCGACATGCCACCATACAATTCCTCTGAATGGCCTTGTTCGCATTCTCAATCGCTCGGTCGATTTGCTCGATCTGGCCGGCATGTCCCCTTCCCGGCCCCCAACGCTTTTCCCAATCGAGGCGGGCGCTCTTGCAACGTTGAAGCTTGTTGTATTGCCAAATCGCTTTCTGACAGGGATCCAAGCCGGGCGGCGGACGCTCATCGCATAATCCATGGTACCTTCTGTGCTCAAATTTTCTCCAGAAATCCGCGGCTTGCTCGAGGTCCAATCATGCTTCCAACTCTATGCTGCCAAGTCGTGGGGTGCCGGAACGCACCACCAACACCAATGCGTCCGATATCGCCTGCTATCACATTTCCAGCAGCACTTCCGAACTGAACAGCCAAAGCAGCGGTGTCGGTTTTTGTTCGAGACAATGCCTATCGACCGCGCCGGTTGACTCTCCGTATTGATAGAACGATGGTCAAAAATCCAGCAAGGATAAGAACGTACGATATGTATGTGATAATCTCTCCAAAGGATCCGTAGCGGCTTGAAAGGTCTTCACTAAAGCCTGGTGCTACCGCTGCCCAGCCGTAGTAGATCCCAATCACAAGAAGTGCGATACCAGTTAGCAACGAACCAGCACCAATCAGAATACCTTTCATCGTTTCTCCAAACTCACATCAAGCTAGGGTCGGTATGAACGGCCTAGAGGTCCATGACTTTGCAATGTGGACTCTGGGAGCTCTGGGCCAAGTTGAGGCCCGTAGCGACATTGCCCGATTACATGAGCGGTGAAATTTCTACACTGGTTGTAAGGATGCCAAGCTCCCGTTGGTCGCCCAGGTCGAATTAGTTCGTTCACGCATTCTTCGCTCACATTTTGCATCGGCTCACAGGAAGCGTTGTCTGCTGCTGCTTGACCACTGTGGTCAACTGTCTGGGTCGGGTCATATGGCTTGTCGAAGTTCCCATCTTGGGCAGGCACCCCTCCTCGCATTCCGCCCATACCAGACTCATATCTGTCTGTCTTTATCCAATAGTGATCAAAATAACTGGCCGGGAAGGGTAAGTCAGCTGGCCGTCGACAAACTAGAACCTTTAGTCCAAGAGGGTCAATGAACCTCAGCGGGTTCCCCTCAACATACCCAAAGGTGTTGAGCCCACCCCTCAGCCCGATTGGGTCAGACTGGATGTATCTTCCCAGGGCCGGGTCGTAGTCGCGGAAATAGTTGTAGTGGAGGCCGCTTTCGGTGTCAGCGATCTGGCCGGTAAAGCGTAAGGGGTTCTGGCTGAAGCCGCCCGTCGCCACGGTCTGGCCGAAGGGCGTCTGGTCGCGCCACCAGAGGAGCTGCGCCCCGGCGTCGGTCATCGCCTGGGGCGTGCCCAGGTGGTCCGTGTGCAGGAAGGCGATGTCGGCCGTCCCTGCCGGGCCGCCGACGAAGCGGATCGCATCCGCCGCCACGCTGCCGTTGTCGTTGGCAGCAAGGGTGACCGTCGGGTTCAGCAGCGGATCGAACGAGTAGCTGCCCAGGTACTGCCAGAAGCCGCCGCCCACGCGCTGGTTGCGGGTGACCTCTGCCGTGCCGCCGTCGTGGACGATGCTGTAGCGCGCGTCCGTCGCCCGGGTCTCGTCCGAGGTCCATTTCGCGTAGACCTGATAGGCCTCCGCCGCCGGCAGCACCGGCGCCCAGGTGACGGCATCGGTGAGCGGCTCTGTCTTCACGATGTAAAGGGCATCGGCCACCACCACGCCGTTGGCGTCGTCCGACAGGGTAATGCCATAGGCGAGCCCGGCCTCCATGGCGAAGACGCCCAGCTCATTCCACTGCCGGCCGCGCTGGGCCTGGCTGACCGTCACCACCGTGGGGCCGCCGGTATGCTGGATGCTGTACTTGGCATCGGTGGCGTGGTCCGGCGCCTCCGGCCAGCGCGCGAAGACCCGGTAGTCCCCGCTCTCGGCCGGCGTGTAGGCCCAGGTGGCCGTGCGGACTTGGGAGGTGTCCGGCGTCAGGCGCACGGCGTCGGCCACCACGTTGCCGTTGGCCTGGTCGGTCAGCACGACCGAGCTGGACCCGTCGCCGGGAATAAGGTAGCTGCCCAGCGACGTCCAGACCCCGAGGCCGACCTGCTGATTCATGAAGACGGTGTCGCTGCCCAGCAGATGGTTCACGGTGAAGGGAGCGTCACTGGCGTTATTCGCATGGCTGATCCAGCGGGTCTCCAAGGTATAGAACTCGTCCTCCGGCACGTTCAGCGTCCAGGTGGCGCTGTTGGGCGGTGCATCTATCTTCTCAATGGCAATAGCATCAGCAACGACGAGGCCGTCTGCCTGGGTCGTCACCTCTATCTTGTGCCCGCTGTCGGGCGCAAACTCGAAGGTTCCTATGAAGTTCCAGGTACCGCTGGTTACCTGTTGGTTCACCTCCACCGTCGTGCTTCCGCCGTCATGATGGATGGTGAAGGGTGCGTTGGTCGCATGGTTCGACCAGGCGTGCCAGGTCCCATACACGTGGTACTGTCCCGCTTCGGGAATCTGGGGCGCCCAGGTTGCCACATGGGTGGGGGGCGGCGGTGGCGCGTCGACACTGACAAACTTCAGAGCATCGGCGACAACAAGGCCGTCGGCCTGGGTCGTCACCTCTACCCTGTGCCCGCTGTTGGGTGCGAACCCGAAGGTCCCTATGAAGTTCCAGGTTCCGCTCGTTGCCTGTTGGTTCACCTCCACCGTCGTACTGCCACCGGTGTGGTGAATGGTGAAGGGGGCATTGCTCGCATGGTTCGACCAAGCGTGCCAAGTTCCATAGACGTGGTATTGACCGCTTTCCGTGATCGTCGGCACCCATGTCGCAACATGGGTCGGCGCCGGCGGCGGATCAGCGGCATTGACGAACTTCACGGCATCCGCAACGACAACACCGTTTGCATTGTTGGTCAGCACAACCCTGTGATCGCTACCCGGATCCATTTGAAAGGTGCCGATCAGGTTCCAGCCGCCACTGGTGGTTCTCTGGTTGACTTCCACGAGCGTGCTGCCCCCAGCATGATGGATAGTAAAGGGCGCGTTGGTTGCGACGTTGAAGTATGACCGCCAAGTTGCATAGATGTGGTATTGGCCGCTTGCCGGAATAGTCGGCGTCCAAGTGGCGGTGCTGGTTTCAGGGGCTTCCGGCCACTGCCAATGATAATCTGAACCGAAGTAGCCACTGCCGTCGGAGGACGTGCCCCAGGGGCCGGTGAGCGTCATCGCAGTTGAGACGTTGTCGACCACCTCACCGTCGCCGGTCACATCCTGCGGCCACTGCCAGCGGACATCAGATCCCGTAAACCCGGTGCTGTTTGAGAAGAACCCCCAGTCGCCGATCACCGAGAATCCGGGATCGACATTGTCAATCACTTCACCGTCGCCGGTGGCGTTCTGCGGCCACTGCCAACGGACATCGGATCCCGTAAACCCAGTACTGTTTGAGAAGAACCCCCAGTCGCCGATCACGGAGAATCCGGGGTCGACATTGTCTGTAATGACGCTCTCAGGGGACAGTCCGTTTTCCTCTCTCCAGAGGTAGTTGGGTCCGCTGTGGCCGCCGAGGGTGCGGCTGGCGGTATTCCAATCTCCATACACAGTGACGTCGGGGTCGAGGTTGTCGACCTCCAGCGTCGGGGCGAAGGGCCCGCTGGCGCTGCGGCTCTGGTAGTTCGTGCCCTCGAAGCCCGGCAGGGCGCTGGCTTCCGGCCAGAGGCCGGTGGTGGAGAAGTCGGGCGAAGCGTTGTCCAGCACCGTCCCGCCGGCGGGCACCGGGTCGGCGCCCGGGTGGACAAGGTAGTCGGCGCCCTCGTGGCCCGGCAGAGTTGTCTCCGCCGACCAGTTGCCGAGGGCAATGGCGTCCGGGCTGTCGTTGTCCAGGCTCTGGTCGCTCTGGGCCCCGCCTCCGCCGCCCAGCGGCTCGATCTGCGCGATGGGCAGGCCGTCGAGGTAGATGTAGCTGCGCTGGAAGGCGCCGAGTTCGTCGCTCTCGCCCAGCAGTTGGCCGCCCTGGCCATAGTGGAAGTGGGTGATGGCGTTGGTCGCCAGCAGCTCCTTGGAGACACGCTCACCGAAGGCGTTGTGGCGGTAGTCGGTCTCCGCAAACCCGGCGACCTGGAGCTGCACCAGGCGGTCGCTGTCGTCGTAGACAAAGCCCAGGTCGTCGCTCAAGCCCCGGTCGTCGCCGGTGATCTGGCCACTGGCGCTATAGCCGAAGCCCTGGGTGGTCACCCCGTCGCTCAAGGTCAGCAGCCGGTTGCTGGCGGTGTCGTAGGTATAGGTCTCGGTCAGCAGGCCGGCCATATCGTCGATGGTCCGGCTGGTCCGGTTGCCGACGGCGTCATAGCCGTAGTCGATGGTGCCGTAGAGCCCGATCGCCTGGGTCAGGCGGTAGAGGTCGTCATACTGGAAACTCTGGCTGCGGCTGGCGTCCAGCGCATCGGTGATGGCGGTGATGTTGTCGGCGTTGTCGTAGGCGAGGGTCAGATCCTGCACCGAGGTGACGCCATCGCCGGCGACGATGCCGGTCAGGCGGTAGTCTTGGTCGTAGAGGTAGTCAAGGGCGACGCCGTTGCCGAAGGTGAGCCCCGAGACCGGCCCGAAGGGCTCGTAGACGATGTCCGAGGCGACGACCACCGGCGCCGCCGCCGCGCCGGCCTGGGCCAGGACCGAAGTGGCCCGGCCCAGTGCGTCGCGCCCGTAGCTGACGATGCGGCCGTCCGGATAGACGATCCGCAGGAGATTGCCGGCGACGTCATAGTCATAGCTTGTGACATAGGCCACCCCACCAATGGTGCGGCTTTCCTCCACCAGGTGGCCGTAGTCGTCGTAGGTGAGACTGGTCGAGCCGGTGCGATCAGTGACACCCGTCAGGCGGCCGATGCCGCGGTTGCCGAGGGTGGCGTCGTCGTAGCTGTAGGTGACGTCCTCCGCCGGGGCGGCCGGATAGCTGCGGGTCAGTGGCCGGTCCAGCGCATCGTAGGTGAAGGCCGTCACCACACCGCGGGCATCGGTCTGGGAGAGCACGTTGCCGGCCGGATCGAGGGTGAAGACCGTCGTCCCGGTGTCCGGGCTCTCCAGCTGAATGACCTCGCCGAAACCGTTGTAGGTGTAGGTGGTCACCAGTCCACGCGGGTCGGTGACGGTGACCAGGTTGTCCTGGGCGTCGTAGCCGTAGCCGGTGATGCCGTTCAGCGGATCGGTCATCTGGACCAGCCGGTCCAGGGAGTCGAAGGCCTGGGTCGTCGGGCCGTTCAGCGGATCGGTGATCGATGTCAGGTTGCTGTTGAGGTCGTAGCCGAAGGTGGTCGTCTGGGTAGCGGCGCCGACCTGTTGCAGCAGGCGCCCGAGCTCATCGAAGACCCGGGTCTGGCTGCGCACGATGGCCCCGGTATCGGAGCGCAGAACCTCGCCCGTCACATTGCCCATGGCATCCAGCGTGTACTCGATGCGCTCACCCTGCGCGTTGGTGATGGCGGTCAGGCGCTGGGCGGCATCGTACTCGTAAAGGAGCTGCTGGCCGTCCGGCTGGGTGACTGAGGTCATCAGGCCAGCGGCGTCGTAGACGAAGGTGGTGACGGCATCGCCGGCCGCCCCCTTGACCCGGCTGCTCACGAGGCGCCCGCGCGGATCGTAGGCCAGTTCGGTCTCGATGCCGTTCTCATTGAGCAGGGTCAGCGGCAGGCCGCGGCCGTCCCGCGCGGTGATGCTGGAGGCATGACCCAGTGCGTTGGTGACCGTCTCCAGTTCACCCACCGCGTCGTAGGTGAAGCCGACCGTATCGACCACGTCACCGCGCGGTCCGTCGAGGGACACAAGCTGGCGCGGGAGCGGCAGTTGGGGGATATCCGCAAAGCCGAGGCTCGCGGACACGTAGTCGAAGTAAGCACGGAACCCGCGAAGCTTGACCCTCACACTTCTCGTTCCAGCCGGCAGCATCGCCGTCAGACGGCGCTCCATCCAAGTCGTTGGTGCAAGGAGTGTCGACTCGACCGGGGCGCCGATAACGTAGCCTGATGCATCAACAAACTCGAGGATCGCCTGGCCCGTGTGCGTGCCGGCGGCGGCCCCCTGCCACCAGGAGACATCAACCCAACGATCACCGCTGTCTACAGCAGCCAATTGGTCGCCTGGAACAGGCAGATCCTGATACAGGCTTCCCGAGTTACTCGCCCCGGGCCAGAAAAAGTGGTCACCCTGGGCCGGCCCGGGCGAACAAGCGCAGGCTTCGAAGTTGCCGGACTCGACTGTCCAGCCCGACAGGTCCCCGGTCTCTGCATCCCAGTTCAGAACGGACAGATTGAGCTTCGAGGGCGGGCGCGCAATCAGGTCAAGCGACAGCTCATCAAAGTACGCGTCGTTGCTGGTGCCCCCATTGCGAATGGCCCGAAGCTCGACTTGCACCGCACGGGTCGATGGCGGGGCCTCGAGCACAAGGCTCCTCGAAGCCCAAGCGGCCCCGCGGAACCGCAGGTACTCATAGCTGCTGCCGATGACCTGATCCGCGGCATCGAGAAACCGCACGACAACGGCTCCTTGGTCATTGCCGTTATAGGACCGCTGCGTCCACGTGAGCCGGATAGCCCTCTGATCGCTGTCGACCTCGCTCCAATTGCCCGAGGGAATGGCCACATCCTGGTGCATACGGCTGGCAGGCACAGCCTCGCCGCCATAGAAGTAGTAGCTGCCCTGGCTTGGCGAGGGATCTGCGGAGCGCACGGTGAACGCACCCTCCGTGACCGTCCAGCCGGTTGTATCGCCGGTCTCCGCGTCCGCGTTGACCAGCGTCAGCAGCACGTCCGGCAAGGGCGGTGGCGTGCCGGGCGCCGCACCGCCGTCGCTGTAGGTGAAATCCCAGGTCCGGGTCTGGCCATTGGTCGAGTAAGGCACGACGTGGCTCGTGGTGTCCGTCACCGTCCGTTCGGTCAGCAGGCCGTCGTTGTCGTACGTGAGATCTGTCGTCTGGCGCGGCGCGACGATCTGGGTCGGCAGCCGGAAGTCGTTGTGCCAGATCGTGGTGGTGGTCCGCTCCTCCGGCATTCCCACCGCCTCGGTCAGGCTGGTGAGCAGCCCGCGGTCATTGTGGACATAGTCCGTGACGTTGCCTTCCCAGTCCGTCGTGCTGGCAAGAAAGCCGTTGGCGTCGTAGGCGTAGTCTGCATTGGCCGCCAGGCAGTTGGCGCTGGCATGCCCCTCGACCTGGGAGACCTTCGGGCCCCCGTTGATGGTGGTGAAATGGTAGGTTGTCTGCTTGCCGAGCGGGTTGGTGACGGTCCGCGACCCATCGGGGTTGTAGGCAACATCGAAGGCATCGACGCCCCCGGCATGGACGCTGGAGATCGCCCGGCCTTCGTTGTCGTAGGCCCAGCTCGCATAGCGCTCGCCGGTTTCGTCGATCAGGCCGGTCAGCGCAACCGGAAAAGCCGGGTCCTCATAGAGGTATTGGACGCGCGGGTTGTCGTCCTCATCCAGCGGCGTGCCGTCCGGGTAGGTGACTTCTTCCAGAAGGGTCTTGGGCTGGGCGATGTAGTCGAACAGCTTCCTGTAGCGATAGACGGTCTTCCGGCCTTCACTGTCCGTCACCGACACCAGCATGCCTTGCGCGTTGTAGGCAAAGCTTAGCCGGCGCCCATGGGAATCGTGGACCAGTGAGAGCCTGCTTCCAGGCCCGAAGTGCTCCAGGGCCTGCTGGTACCCGTCTCTTTCGGTGATGCTGAGGAGACGGCCACTGCTGTCGTAGGTCTCGCTGCGGTCGCGCTTGTCCTTGAGTTCCCAGTGATCGCCCACCTGCGTGAGGGTAAAGAGGACGTCGCTGGCCGGCAGCCACTCGGAGCCGACCTTGTTGAAGGTCAGGATCTTGCCGTCCTTGGCGTGATAGACGATCTGCGCGTTGCCGATGAAGAACAGCCTCCGGTCGAAGCTGTGACGCCAGCCTGGCCCGAGCGAGGTCGTCACCTTGCTTTGGCTGTTGTAGTAGCGCGTGAACGTCAGGCTGTGGGCGCTTGCGGTCTCGAAGTCCGTGACCGCCTGGAACTTGTTGCCCGAGATTACCGATATGGGGTTGCCGGCCGACGGCAGAGCGTCGTTGGACCCATTGCTGCAGGACTGTCCAATCAGACGTTCCGGTGAACTCAGCTGACAGCCTGACCCAGTATTCCCATTGACTTCATAGCCGGGGGGGCAGCTGGGGGTCGTCAAATCCTGATAGTAGAGCAGGACGTTAGTAAACTTGATGTGGCAGTCGTACCGATAGGTGTTTCCCTGGCCGTCATACTTGGGCTCGATCATGTAAACGTAGGCATACTCAGGGCTGCGGAAATGCCGCCGGTCCTCGCAAGCTTCTTCTACGGTTGGGTACGTGTCATACCAACCCGACCAGCCCGCCGTCGCCGCTTTGCTGCCGGCGCAAAGCGCCAGGACGACAACGAAAAAAGCCGCGAGCGCAACGCCTAGCTGCCGGACTCTCCGTGTTCTGCCGTGCAGATCAAGCATTTCCAGCCCCCCAATTGAGCCCCGAAGTCCAGGCAGACGTCTCCCGTTCCGGCCCGTCAGGCCGGCGTCAGAACGCGATGATGATGATCAGGTGGAGTGTCCCGTCAGGGTCCGCGTGTACGCCGCATCGTGTTTCCCCCACTACTGCGCGTCCTCGCAGGAAAAGGAAAATCGCTTCCGACAGGCGAATACGCGCTAAGGGTATAAAGCCTACGGGTATTCCCGCAGAGGTTCAATTGGCAGATTGATTATTTACCCGCGGCCACCAGCATGAAGTGCAGGCGCCGGCACAGCGCCGGCCAGCAAACACCGTGCCTGCAACACACCAGCGGCTGCCATGCGCAGCTCCCCGGCCGCAAGAGAAGACTGCTGGTATCGAGCGCGCCGCTCCAGAACTCTTCCAGACCGGGATCGCTGCACCCGATTTGAACCTCACAATGTGCAGACGGAAGAAGGCTCATAGCACCGCTTGCCGTAAGCGCTCTACAAGGCCGGTTTTGCTGATGTCTGAGCGGTCATTCCATGTTTACTCAGACTGGCGCGAACCGGATTGACTTGGACCGAATTGGCTGTGGTTGCGGGGGCCCGCAACCACCGAGACCGACATTCGCTTGCTGCTCCGATCTAGAGCATTTTCCGGTCATTCGGGTTGATAGCCAGTAGCGGTGAAGAAGTTCCGGCATTCGTCGGGTTTGAAGACATCGACGGCTTGAGTGATCGCGGCCCAGAGATCGTCGACGGTTCGGGCGGCGATGCGCTTGAGGAAGGCCTTGAACTTGGCAAAGGCCATTTCGATGGGGTTGAAGTCTGGACTGTAGGGGGGGCAGGAAGCGCAGCTCGGCGCCAGCCTTCTCGATGGCGTTGCGGACCGCAACCGGTTTGTCGGCGGGCAGATTGTCCATGATGACGATGTCGCCGGGCTTGAGGGTCGGGACCAGATCCTGCTCCACATAGGCGAGGAAGGCCGCGCCGTGCATGGCGCCGTCGAGCACCATGGGGGCAGTCATGCCCTCGAGCTTGAGCGCGCCGACGAAGATGGTGGTCTTCCAGTGCCCGTGCGGAACCGAGGCGCGGCAGCGGCTGCCGCGCGGTGAGCGGCCGTATCGCCGCGCCATCTTGGTCGAGGCCCCGGTCTCGTCGATGAAGACCAGGCGCTCGGGGTCGAGATCGGGCTGGGCCGCAAACCAGGCCCGACGCCGGCGGGCGACGTCAGGCCGCGCTTGCTCGCTGGCGTGCGCCTTTTTTTTGAGCGTGACGGCGTGCCGCTTGAAGAAGCGCCACACCGTGCTCAGTGCCACCCGCAGCCCATGCACCCGCTCCAGATGCTCCGCAATCTCCGTCAGCGTCAGGTCCGGCTTGTCATCAACCAGCGCCAGGATCTCTTCGGCGTGGGCCTCGATCCGGTGCGAGCGTTTGTCACCGCCCTGAGGCCGCGGCTCGATATGGCCCATCCGGCGCCACTGCTGCTTCCATTTGATCGCTGTCGATGGCGCAACACCGAAACGCTCTGCCGCCGCCCGCCGCGTCATCCCGCCATCTACCGCGGCAACCAAGCGCTGCCGCAAATCATTGGAAAGAGGTCTCGTCATACAGGCTGGCCTCCCTCTCCAGCCCGTATCTTGAATCAGAACTCCCAGAAAAACGGAGTCCCCAAAGACTCTAACCGAACAGAAATTGCTCTAGTGGGCACGCACCTTGAAACCAAGAGTATTAAATAATATCAATATCTTACACTACATTACCCTGCTCATCTGAGGGGCATTGTGCGTTTGGATGTCATATAAATACGAACAGAAATCAGATTCAGGCCAGCTTCGAGAAGCGATCTCAGTTGCCCTAAGATGACGCCCAGGCGTTTTCGTAGTGGCCGCAAGTGGCCTAACACCTATCGCTCTCACACAACTGCGGGTGCAAGAGTTCGCCGCCAACTGACGCGAGGGGTCCGTTAGAAAATCAACCCTTGCGTAATCAAGCCCCTATTGGACAAAGTAGACCAAATGGCTCTTTGGGATTCGCCATGAAATCGATGTCCGCGAAGGAAGCCAAGAATGGCTTCGGTTTGCTCTTGGATACCGCCCGGGCGGAACCCGTCATGATTGAGAAGCATGGCCGGCCGGTCGTCGTGGTCCTTTCAACTGAGGAATACGAGCGGCTGTTGAGCCGGTCATTTCGCAGAAAAGAAGGTTCGATCAATAGCGCTGACGTTGACAGTGGTGGGCAAGAATCAAAACGGAACAGAATTGGAAAAGCACAGGCGAGATGACTGAGACGTTTTACGAACAGCCAATTCTGAACTCGCCCTATGCAGAACCGACGCGACATCATGCGTTGGACGAAGAAGGCCAGCCCACTGACAATCCTCCGGTTAGCGGGCGCCGCCGCTCGGAACGAATCTCTCCCGTTCCCAGGTCGAGAAAGCAACGAGCCAGGTCCGACAGAAATCAGAAGACGCTGGACCTGAATGCCGATGACGGCATTTCGACGGAGGAGCAGGAATACGGCAGGCCGATCATCAACGAAATCAGGTCTCGCGTCGCCGCCTGGCGCAGGCTGCCGAGCCAGACCGATTGGGGCGTGACGCCTGCCACAGCCCGCCTGTTGCAGCATTGGCGGCACCATGATTTTCAGGGCGTTCGCCCCTTCTTCTGCCAGGTCGAAGCGGTCGAAACGATCATATGGCTCGCGGAGGTTGCCCGGAATCAAAGGGCCCACAAGCGCTTTTGGAACCATATCCAGGGCGCGAATCAGCAAGCCAATCCTGAGTTGATCCGCCTTGCCATGAAAATGGCGACCGGCGCCGGCAAGACGACCGTGATGGCCATGCTGATGGCGTGGCAGACCGTCAATGCGGTCCGTTCGCCAACCAGCAAGCTTTTCACGCGCGGGTTCTTGATCGTGACGCCGGGGATCACGATCCGCGACCGGCTGCGTGTATTGCAGCCCAACGATCCGGACAGCTACTACAAGACCCGCGAACTCGTCCCCGCTGACATGCTGGAGGACATCAACAAAGCGAAGATCGTCATCACGAATTATCACGCCTTTCAGCTTCGCGAGCTGATGAACACCAACAAGGTCGGCAAGTCCCTGCTGCAGGGCCGCGGCGACGCACTCAAAACCCAGGAGACCGAAGGCCAGATGGTTCGCCGGGTCGCCGAAGAGCTGATGGGGCTGAAGAACATTGTCGTCATCAATGATGAGGCCCATCACTGCTACCGAGAAAAGCCGGGCAATGAAGATCTTGCCGGACTCAAAGGCGATGAGAAGAAAGAGGCCGAGGCGGAGAACAAGGCCGCCCGCCTCTGGGTCAACGGGATCGAGGCGTTCAAGCGCAAACTCGGCGTCCGCGCCGTCTACGATCTTTCCGCGACACCGTTCTTTCTTTCCGGTTCAGGCTGGGCGGAGGGAACGCTTTTTCCCTGGACCGTCAGCGACTTCTCCCTCATCGACGCCATCGAATGTGGAATCGTGAAGCTGCCGCGCGTGCCGGTCGCCGACAACATTCCCGGCGCCGACGTGCCGATTTTCCGTGATCTTTGGCAACACATCGGCAAGGACATGCCGAAAAAGGGGAAACTGACAGGCGACCCGCTCGCCATTCCCGACAAACTCAAGACCGCTCTTTACGCGCTCTACAAGCACTATGAGGAAACGTTCGAGAAGTGGGAGCGCGCGGGCATTGAAACCCCGCCCGTCTTCATCGTCGTCTGCAACAACACCTCAACATCGAAGCTTGTCTACGAGTGGATTTCGGGCTGGCAGCGGCCCAATGAGGATGGCGAAGACGTCTTCGAGCATAACGGCCACCTGAAACTGTTCCGTAATTTCGACGAACATGGCAACCGCTTTCCGCGGCCCAGTACGCTCCTGATCGACAGCCACCAGATCGAATCCGGCGGCACGATCGACAAAGCCTTCCGCGACATGGCCGCGCTCGAAATCGAGCAATTCAAGCGCGAGAAGATTCAGCGTTCCGGTGCCGGCGATAACGGCGAAATCTCCGACGCTGAACTTCTCCGTGAAGTGATGAACACGGTCGGCAAGAAGGACCGGCTCGGCGAACAGGTCCGCTGCGTCGTTTCCGTTTCCATGCTCGCGGAAGGCTGGGACGCCAATACCGTCACCCACATCCTCGGCATCCGGGCCTTCGGCACCCAGCTTCTGTGCGAGCAGGTCGTCGGGCGCGCGCTACGGCGGCTGAACTATGATCCCGTCGATCCCTCATTGCCCCCGTCCGAATGGAAGTTCGATACCGAATATGCCGATATCATGGGCATTCCGTTCGACTTTACGGCCAAGCCGCAAGTGGCGCCCGTCAAGCCGCCGAAGAAGACGACGCGCGTGCAGGCCGTCAAAGAGCGTGCGACGCTTGAAATTGTCTTCCCGCGCGTGACCGGCTACCGCGTGGATTTGCCGGAAGAGCGGCTGAGGGCGAATTTCACCGAGGACTCGAAATTCGTCCTGACCCCGGAAATGGTCGGCCCGGGCCAGACTCTGATGGAAGGGATCGTCGGCGAAGGGGTGATGATCTCGGCGGCCGAGGCGCAGGCGAAGCGGCCGAGCACCATCGCCTTCGATCTCGCCAAGCACCTTCTCTACAAGTATTTCAAGGACGAAGACGGCGAGCCCAAGCTTCATCTCTTCGGGCAGGTCAAGCGCATCGCCCGGCAGTGGATCGATGAAGGTTATCTGATCTGCAAGGGCGACACCGGAAAATGGATGCTCGAATATCTCGATATCGCCAATCAGGCTTCGGAGCGCATCTATAACGCCATCGTCAATTCCATCGGCGACAAACAAAAGGTGAAGGCCGTCCTCGATCCCTATAACCCCAAATCGTCGACGACCCATGTCGGCTTTTCGACCACCAAGGATTTGTGGACGACGGCGCCGAACAAGTGCCACATCAACTATGTGGCGCTCGACAGCGATTGGGAGGCCGAGTTCGCCCGCGTCGCCGAACAGCACCCGCGCGTCATATGCTATGTGAAGAATCAGGGCCTGGGGCTGGAGGTTCCGTATAAGGACGGCTCAACGGCTCGCACCTACATTCCCGATTTCATTGTCCGGGTCGATGACGGCCAGGGGGCCGACGATCCGCTTCATCTCGTGGTCGAGGTGAAGGGATACCGGCGTGAAAACGTGAAGCTCAAATCGGAGACCATGCGCACTCAATGGGTGCCCGGCGTCAACAATCTGGGCGTCTATGGCCGCTGGGCCTTCGAGGAGTTCAACGACATTTACGAGATCGACAGGGAGTTCAAGGCGCTGATCGACCGTGTGGTCGACGAACACGACGAAAGCGCGCTGAACGAAGCGGGGGCGGCCTGATGGCGAGAAGAACGAAAAGGGGACCCAAGCAGGTCGAGGCGCTGAAGCATGACGAGGCGAAGCGCAAGAACATTCCGACGGCGGAGTTGCAATCGGCGGCGCAGCGGGCCGAAGAGATCAGTCCGTTCGAGCCCGTCACCTATCTGCGCCAGGACCCCCTGCCCAAGGGCGAGAAACGCCCGCGCGACCCGGACCTCGACCCGCAGATCGTCTGGAAAGGCGCGACACTGCGTTTGAGTCCGGACCAGATCGCGGAACTCAGTGAAACCGGCCGACTTGAGATCGGCGATGCGCAGCTCGTCTGGCGCGGCAAGGACCAACAGGATTGGTCAGACCTCGTGGTGCAGGCGCCGCCCCTCTACATCCAGGAGAAGGTCCACCCGAAGGCGATCATCGAGGACTTGAAACACCAGACCAAGGATCGGCGGGAGGCCGAAACCGACGTACCCGACCTCTTCGCCGACTTCAATGGCATTGACCCCGAAGCCAAGACCGAATTCTACCAGCATGATCAGAACTGGCAGAACCGCATGATCCTAGGCGACAGCCTCCAGGTCATGGCCAGTCTTGCCGAGCGTGAAGGCCTGCGCGGCCAGGTCCAGTGCATCTATTTCGACCCGCCCTATGGGATCAAATTCAATTCCAATTGGCAGGTGTCAACGCGCTCGCGCGATGTGAAGGACGGCAAACTCGACCAGATCACGCGGGAGCCTGAGCAGGTCAAAGCCTTCCGCGACACCTGGAAAGACGGCATTCATTCATACCTCACCTATCTGCGTGATCGTCTGACGGCGATGCGTGATTTGCTGACGGAAAGCGGGAGCATTTTTGTCCAAATCGGGGATGAGAATGTACACCGTGTTCGGGCACTTATGGATGAAGTGTTCGGGGAGGAAAACTTTTGTTCGCTCATCACGTTTGTCAAGACTAGTGGGCAGACCGATAAGCTTATGCCTTCGGTTTCAGATTATTTGCTTTGGTTTGCTAGAGACAAATCAAAAGCAAAGTATCGACGCCCCGTCATTTTAAGAAGCCTAGTTGATGCTGCGGATGGAGCATACCGCAGGGTCGCTCTTCCAAATGGTGAGAAACGAACTCTTTCGAAAGAGGAACGGGATGACCTTACCAAGATTCCCGATGGCTCGAAGATTTATCGCCAGCAGATACTTACGAGCCAAAGCCCAGGCACACGGTACATAGTGAACTTTCAAGGCAACGCAGTTGGGCCGTCAACAGGCTATTGGAAGACACAAGAATCCTCGATGCCGCGTCTTATCAAAGCTGACCGTGTCGAAGCTGGCGGAAAGACATTGAGTTACACGCGATATGCGGATGACTACCCCGTGCTGCCGATCAACAATTTCTGGAGTGATACCGGTTGGACCCTCGGAGCTGACAAAGCTTATGTAGTCCAAACAGGCACGAAAATCGTGCAGCGATGTATTCTCATGGCTACCGATCCAGGTGACCTTGTGCTCGACCCGACCTGCGGTTCAGGCACGACGGCGACGGTTGCGGAGCAATGGGGCCGGCGCTGGATAACCATCGACACATCACGTGTTGCCCTGGCGTTGGCCCGCGCCCGACTCATGGGCGCGCGCTTTCCATATTACCTTCTTGCGGACACCGAGGACGGGAAACGCAAAGAAGCCGATCTGACAGGAAGGCCACCGTCAGATGCACCAGTGCGCGGCGATCTTCGCCAAGGTTTCGTCTATGAGCGGGCCCCTCATATCACACTCAAGTCGATCGCCAACAACGCAGAAATCGATGTCATTTGGGAGATCTACCAGCAAAAGCTCGAACCCCTTCGGGAGCGCCTGAACGCCGCTGTCGGCAAATCCTGGGAGGAGTGGGAAATCCCGCGCGAGGCCGAAGACGGCTGGTCGGCCGCAGCCAAGAAGACCCATGCGGACTGGTGGACGCTTCGCATCGCCCGGCAACAAGAAATCGACAAATCCATCGCGCAGAAGGCGGATGTAGAGCTTCTCTATGATCGTCCCTATGAAGACACGTCGAAGGTCCGCGTCAGCGGTCCCTTTACCGTCGAAAGCCTGTCGCCCCACCGGGTGGTGCCCGCTGACGAAGCCGAGCTGATCGAAGAGCTCGACGCTGCGGAGGGCAAGCGGGAGCGCGCGCATGCGCCGCTCAACGACTTCACCACCATGGTTCTCGAAAACCTCAAATCCGCCGGCGTGCACCAGGCGGCCAAGGACGACCGGATCACCTTCACGGCTCTCGAGGGTTGGCCAGGCGGGTACATCGCCGCCGAGGGACATTTCATGGAAGGCGAGCAAGAGGCGGGGAGCGCCAAAGGCGCGACAGGGACACAAGGGGAAAAACGCGCCGCCATCTTCATCGGCCCCGAATTCGGCACAGTCACGCGCGCCGATCTGACGGCGGCGGCGCGCGAGGCGCTCGACGCGCGTTTCGATGCGCTCATCGCCTGCGGGTTCAATTTCGATGCCCATACGTCGGAACTCACCAAGCTCGGCCCGCTGCCGATCCTGAAGGCCAAGATGAACCCCGACCTGCATATGTCGGAGGAACTGAAAAACACCGGCGCGGGGAATCTCTTCGTCGTCTTCGGCGAGCCTGATATTGAGTGGCGTTTCGATGACGATGGCAACATCGTCGTCGAAGTGCTGGGCGTCGACGTGTTCGATCCCAAGACCGGCGAGGTCCGCGCCAGCGGCAAGGACGATATCGCCGCCTGGTTCATCGACACCGACTATAACGAGGAAAGCTTCTTCGTCCGCCACGCCTATTTCATGGGTGCGAGCGATCCCTACAAGGCGCTCAAGACCAGCCTGAAGGCGGAGATCGATAAAGAGGCCTGGGAAACGCTCTACCGCGATACGTCGCGCCCCTTCGCGCGCCCTTCGACCGGCCGCTTCGCCGTCAAGGTCATCAACCATTTCGGCGACGAGGTGATGAAGGTTTTTGCGGTCTAAGGCGACGAGACGAATGAGGGCCTTATGCTAAGATTGGAAATAGAGGGGCGTTGGGAACCGGAAGACTTCATTGAAGTCCTGAAAGGTATTGAGTCGCTATACTATAAAGCCGCCCTCGGCCGCCGGTTCCCTTATGAACCGCCCTTTTTCTGGTTCGAGCGTTCGAGTCCTGCTTTCTCATTTGATGAGCATCTGAGTCTTTCCAACGACTGGTTGTTAGCCCAGGCGCGAACGACCGCGCAGTCTTACAGAAGGCTTCGCGTCGCCCGAATTGATTACGCATCTCCCGGTGGGATCGACCTCGTCGGCCTTGGCGAAGCTTGCAAGGCGCTGGAAGGCATCATCGATCGTCTCATCAAGTATTTTACGGAGCGCGAACTCCGGCGAGAGCGCGACAAACAGGCGAAAGTCGAAACGGCACTTAAAGAGACAGAGCTTGAGAAGGAGCAGGAGACCTTACGTGCGCTGAAACTGGAAAACGCGCGAACAATCCTGACGCTGCGTCGAGACTTTCCAGAAGTACCTGAAGACGTGCTTCTCGCTCTCATCGCTCAAGACCAGGACAAACTCATTCCTCGGATAGCTGAACGAAAGATCGTTCGAGTTAGAACAATAGATAGCGAACCACCCGAGGACGACGAGGTGGCGCAGTGAAGTTCTGCATGGCGGACAGCTTTATCAAGGCGCTGAGTAAGCTGAGCGCGCAGGAGCAGTCTGCGGTGAAGATCACTGTCTTCGACCTGCAGCAGAACCCGTCCGCGCCCGGACTGCAATTCCATCGCATCGACAAATCAAAAGACCCCAGTTTCTGGTCGATCCGCGCCAATCGCGACATCCGCGTGATTGTCCATAAGACCGCCGACAGCTTTCTGGTCTGCTACACCGACCACCATGATGATGCCTACAAATGGGCCGAACGCCGGCGCATCGAGACGCACCCGAAGACCGGCGCCGCTCAAATCGTCGAGGTGCGCGAGCGGGTCGAGGAAATCGCGGTGCCCGTCTACGCCACGCCGGAACCGCAAGTGGCGGCGGCAGCCGAGGCGCCCGTACATTTCCAAGCGCCGCTGTTCCTGAAATTGTCGAAGGACGATTTGCTCGGCGTCGGCGTGCCCAAAGACTGGGTGGACGACGTTCTCAACGCGTCCGAGGACAGCTTCTTCGACATGACCGACCACATACCGGCCGAGGCGGCGGAAGCCCTACTCGATTATGCGGCCACCGGCATATTGCAGAGGCCCGGTGCAGTCGAGCCCGGTGCAAGCCCCTTCGATCACCCCGATGCGCAGCGCCGGTTCCGCGTCCTCGACGACGTGGAGAAGCTGGAGCGCGCGCTCGCTTATCCATGGGATCAGTGGACAGTCTTCCTTCATCCCTCCCAGCGACGCGTGGTGAACCAGGAGTTTAACGGCCCGGCCCGCGTCTCCGGCTCCGCGGGGACTGGGAAAACCGTCGTCGCGCTGCACCGTACCGCCGCCGTTTTGAAGAGGGACAACCGGGCCAAAGTTCTTCTGACGACATTCTCCTCCCCTCTCGCCAATACGCTTGAGCACAAGCTCCGCATGTTGACCGGAAACAACGGGGCGAACCCGTCGAACGTGACCATCCTGCCGTTCGAGGGCGTCGCCCGAGATCTGTTCACCCTGGCTTTCGGACACGCGCCGCGCGCCGCGTCCAGGGAACAAGTGAAGAGAGCGCTCGACGCCGCCGTGAAGGAACTCGGGCTTGCCGAATTCACCTCCCGGTTTTTGCTTTCTGAGTGGACCAGTGTCGTCGATGCCTGGCAGATCGACTCGTTGGACGCCTACGCGCAAGTGCCGCGCCTAGGGCGCAAGAACCGGATGGGCTCGAAACAGAGGGAGCGCGTATGGCCTATCTTTGTACGTGCGCGAGAACTGCTGGAGTCTCAGGGTTTGAACTCCTGGTCCGGGATCTTCGCGAAGGTGACGGCGCATTACGCCGAGCGGGACCACAAACCATTCTCCCATATCATCGTGGACGAGGCGCAGGATTTGGGCGTGCCCGAACTTCGGATGCTTGCTGCCATTGCGGATCAGACTCCAGACGCGTTGTTTTTCGCCGGCGACCTTGGTCAGCGCATCTTCAAGGAACCCTTTTCGTGGAAGGCCTTGGGCGTCGATATTCGGGGGCGGTCGCACACCCTCAAGGTCAACTACCGCACCTCTCATCAAATCCGCCAAACGGTCGACAGGCTTTTGCCGCCGCTGGTGCGCGATGTGGACGGTAATGAGGAAGACAGAAGGGGGACCGTCTCAGTCTTCAACGGGCCAGACCCCGGGATTCGAGTTTTCAAGGACAGCAAGCAGGAGATCGATGGCCTCGCCCTCTGGGTTCATGAGGCCGTCGAAGACGGCATCGAACCGGGCGAGATCGGTGTTTTCGTTCGCAGCACGGAGGAACTGCCGCGGGCGCGGGCGGTCGTAAAGAACGCCGCTCAGACACCCTTGGAGCTGTCCGACCGCGCGGAGGAACGCGAGGGACGCATTTCCATCGGCACGATGCACCTCGCTAAAGGGCTTGAGTTCAAGGCCGTGGTTGTCATGGCTTGTGACGATGACGTTCTGCCTTTGCAAGACCGCATCGAAACAGTCGCCGACGAAGCCGAGCTCGACGAAGTGTACGAGACGGAGCGGCACCTGTTCTATGTGGCCTGCACGCGCGCGAGAGACCGACTCCTAGTTTCAGGCGTCGAGCCAGCGTCGGAGTTTTTCGCTGATTTGGAGAGTTCTGCTTGCTCCCAGGTAATGGCCTGAAAGGAGTATTCGAGCCAATGGTCACCAGAAAGAAAGAAGGCGCCCTAACTGCTCATGAGAAAAAGATCGTTAAGGCTCTTCTCGATAAGGGCCGCCGCAATCAGGATATTCAGGCTCTGATTAATATAGATAGGCCGGCAACAATCAATAGCGCCCGTATCACCGAGGTGAAGAAGAACAAGAAGCAGAAATCTGCGTCAGACGACGAAGTGGCGTTTTACGAGATCAAAAAACAATCCGTTGATCCAGCGACTGGTCTCAATTTTCTTGACGACGAACGGTTGATCCGCGCCCGTGAAGCGATGATTCTTGCCGTCCAAATCTTCAACAGCGCAGCCTTCCGGTTCAAGACCGAAGTGTTTTCTGTTTTGGCGAATATCGCGTGGACCTACCTCCTGCACGAGTTTTACGAGCGCAAGAAAGCCAAGATAGAACAAAAGGACGGACGCTCGCTCCTGCTGAGCCAAATGGTCGAGCGGCCTGACTGCCCGCTCTCTGCCGGCGCGAAGAACAATCTTCGCTCACTGAAGACCATCAGGGATGAAGTTGAGCACAAACTGCTCGGCAAGAGCGATGTCAAATGGCTTGGCCTGTTTCAGGCTTGCTGCCTGAACTTTGATAAAGCCATGTGCCAGCTGTTCGGTGACCAGCTCACTCTTGCCCATGAACTCTCCTTTGCGCTCCAGTTCGGTCGCATGAATGTCGAGCAGCTTTCCCTTTTGCACAAATACGAGATTCCGCCCCATATTGACGCGGTTGATGCGCGGCTTAATGAGAAGTTGAGCGAAAACGAGCTGGCTGATCTCGAGTATCAGTTCCGCGTGATCTACACGATGGACTCCGCATCAAAAAGCCGCTCTCATTTTGAATTTGTGCGACCAGAGTCGGATGAGGGAAAAGATATACGGAACGTCCTGGTCCAGCACAAAATCGCCGACCACCTCTATCCACATAAGCCGGGCGCGGTCGTTCGTCTTGTTAAGCAGAAATCTGGGAAGGCCTTTACGTCTCACAATCACACGCAGGCCTGGCGGCTGTTCAAGATCCGTCCGCGTAAATGGGCCAAGCAGCCTGAAAACACCAATAAGGAGTTCTGCATCTTCCACGCTGCCCATGGTGACTACACCTACTCGGACCAATGGGTCGATTATCTAGTTAAACAGGTGAATGACGCTGAGGAATTTGCGGCGATTAAAGCGGTGAAGGTCTGAGCACCAGTATCTTCTTCGTCAGGCGCCACACATCCTGACTATCCCGATAAACTTGGCGTCGGGTGCGTTTGTGCGGGCCATTTGGAGCAGGAATACCTGCGCTGCCACGAGGTGGTTCTGCAGATCGTGGGCGCCGACAGCGTTTGCCGGCGACTGATGACGGTACCCGGCGTCGGGCCTGTGACGGCTCTCGCATTCACCTCGGCGATCGACGATCCACGCCGTTTCAGGCGGTCGAAGGTGGTCGGTGCGGACTTCGGATTGACACCAAGACGCTATCAATCCGGCACTGTCGATTACGACGGCCGTATTTCGAAATGCGGCAACCCGGAGGCGCGGGCTCTCCTGTTCGAAGCGGCTAATTCGGTCCTCTGCCGCGTGCAGAAATGGTCGGTCTTAAAGGCCTGGGGCATGTCGCTTCAGCGCCGCGTAGGCCGCAATAGAGCCGTCGTTGCGGTGGCCCGAAAGCTTGCTGTCATCCTTCACAGAATGTGGATCGACGGTACGGATTTTCGATTCTCGCGGCCGAAAACACAACCGGCGATGGCGTGATGGCAGCGGGATTGTGATGATGGAAGGAGCAATCTGAGTACCGATTTTTAGCCGGATCCGCTACGGCGGATGCGTCCCCTGGTGGGGTCGCAGACGGGAATGAGCCCGCTATCTTGCCGGTGTCGCAGGCAAGCAATTGCCCCGAACACGACGTGAGTGCTAGGGCCTTCTCGCCTCTCTGACTGCAGCTTGTGCCGGCACCAGTCGAGCACGCAGTAGGGCATGGACCACCAGGCGGAAGCGCGAAGCAGAGCTTGATGCGAACAGAGCGAGGTGAAGCTCATGGAAAGTGCATCGAAGAAAAGGAAGCTGAGCGAAAAAAAGAAGCTCCCAATTAGTGAGGGCAAGATAAAGCGAACGCCGTTCGCCGCACCTGTTGGGCGCTAAGTGATTGTCTGCACACTGTTTTTCTAACGCCATTTTGGCACCACCCACCCCTTCCATGGCACCATGATTCTCATAGACTCCTGCATAACCTGCTGAGTTAGCTCTCCTTTCCGTCTTCGTGCGGTGGTGCGGCTTGTCTGGCAGCCGCCCGAGGCTGATATGCAAAGCCATGGCACGTGATGACGACACAGGCTTCGAGCCGCGGCTTGGCCGTTCGCGTCCTCGTGGCAGCGGCCACGGACGCAAGCCGGTCTCCTTCTTGCAGCGGGTCACACGGGAAGTTACCAGGGCCGGCGGCGATCCGCGCCGCATCGGTCTCGCCAAGGGCGCCCGATTTGGAGGAGCGAGGACAGGCCGCTTCAACGCGTGCGGCCGGGGCGCCAAAGTGGTCTCCAGCTTCCCACGCCAGAGCAGCTGGAGCCGGCCCGAGGGCGGCATGCGCTTCCGGGCGCGCCGCGTCATCGTGAAGGCGCGGGTCGTGAAACTGCGCGGCGGCAAGAGCCAGGCCGCCTATGCCCACCTCCGATACCTGCAACGCGACGGCGCGACCTTGGAAGGGGAACGCGGCCAGCTCTACTCAGCAAACCTGGACCGCGCCAATGGATCGGCCTTCCTTGGCCGAGGCCAGGACGACCTTCACCAGTTCCGTCTGATCGTCGCGCCCGAGGACGGGACCGAGCTTGGCGACCTGCGGGACTTCACCCGCCATCTCATGGAACAGATGGAGCATGATCTGGAGACCCAGCTCGATTGGGTCGCCGTCGATCACCACAACACCGGCCATCCCCACTCCCATGTCGTGATCAGAGGGGTCACCGACGATGGGAAGATCCTCAACATCGCCGGCGACTACATCGCCCACGGCATCCGCCACCGGGCGAGCGAGATCGCCACCCTTGAGCTTGGCCCGCAGAGCGAATGGGAGGTCCAGCAGAGGCTCGGCCGGGAGGTGGAACAGGACCGCTTCACCCGGCTCGACCGGGCCGTCCTCCAGGAGGTGAACGACCAGGGCCTCGTCGATCTCCGCATAGGCGAGGAGCAATCCTATCTCGGGCGGGCCAACCGCGCCCTCCTGATCGGACGCCTCAAGCGACTGGAACGGATGGGCCTCGCCCGCCAAGAAGACCCGGCGTGCTGGTCGCTGTCCGGCCGCCTGGAGCGGACGCTGCGGGAGATGGGCGAGCGCGGCGATATTATCAAGACCATGCACCGGGCGATGACCGAACAGGGTCTCGCGCGCGACCCCCGAAGCTATGTGATCCATCGCGGCGCCGACCGGCAGCCGCCGGCCGTCGGCCGGGTGATCGGCAAGGGCCTGGCGGGCGACGAGTTGACCGGGCGGCTGCACCTCGTCATCGACGGCGCGGACGGGCGGGTCCACTACGCCGAAATGAGCGAGGCGGCCGGCGATGAGATCGCGGTCGGCAGCATCGTCGAGGTCGGCCGCGTCAAGGCCCCTCCCCGTCCCGCCGACCGCAACATCGCCGAATTGGCCCGCGACAACGGTGGTCTCTACGAGCCGGCGGTCCATCTCGCCGCCGCCCGCGAAAGCCTGCGCATCCCGGACGGCAATCAAGAGGGCTACGTCGAGGCTCATGTGCGCCGGCTGGAGGCGCTGCGCCGTGCGGGTCTAGTCGAGCGCCTGGACGCCGGCCATTGGCGCGTCCCCCATGACTTCGAGGACCGGGCGCGCGGCTACGACAGCCGGCGCGGCGGGCAGCTTGGCGTAAGGATGCTGTCGCTCATCGACCTTGAGGCCCAGGTGACGGCGAACGCCGCCACATGGCTCGACCGCGAACTGGTCGCCCAAGCGCCGGCCCCTTTACGGGACAGCGGCTTCGGCCGGGAGGCGCGCGAGGCCCTCGCCCGGCGGCGGCAGTGGCTGATGGCGGAGGGGCTGGCCCGCGAGACCGACGCGGGGCTCGTCTACCAGCGCGGCATGCTGACCGCCCTGGCCCAGCGCGAGGTGCGGGAGGCCGGCGGGAAGCTCGGCAGGGAACATGGCCTGACTTTCCGCATGGTGGAGAGCGGCGAGCGTGTCAGCGGCACCTATCGTCAATCCGTTCAGCTCGTCAGTGGCAAGTACGCCTTGGTGGAGCGCTCCAAGGAGTTCACGCTCGTCCCCTGGCGGCCGGTCATCGAAAAGGCCTTGGGCCAGCAGGTCACGGGCCTTGTCCGGGGCAGCGGCATCTCCTGGGATATGGGTCGCAAGCGCGGGCTTGGCATCGGCATGTAGGGCCGCAGATCATTCAGCTTTCTGTAACCGGGCACTTACTCCGTAGAGACATCTAAAGGACGGAGTTCATTCGGCCTGTTCTTCTGTGTTTAGCGAAGATGTCAGCCGTATCGAAGGATTCGAATTGCATCTCCGTCTTTAGTTGTGCAAAAATCGTATATGCAACTTTGGGGGGAGGGTTTCATGATGCGCATAGTTATCTTAGTTCTTCTTTCCTTGTTCATTCTGCCCGAAGAGATTTTTGCAGAAACATACAGGGCAACTGTTGTCAAAGAAGGCGCTTTTCTGATCAATGAGAAGCCCGACCTTGTAATCAACGGGCGGAGAACAAGGGGACTAAAGACGTATCTGCCAATTGGGACGGTAGCAATCGTCACTGGCAAACGTGTCGCGATAAAGGACTCTAAAACCAAAATCCCCGCTTACTACGAGCCCGTAATCACCAACGCTGGCATCTCCGGATTGTTGAGAGCGGATCTTTACAAGATGTTGCCCCCAGGGAAGTGGTTGGTGGCAACATCTGAAGATCAAATTACGGTCCTACAACCACACAAACTTGAGCAGAGAAGCAATTTCACCAAACGCGTAGGCAGGTACGTGCGACTTATAGAAGATCCTGCGGTTGGCGACGAGTACTATAGAGTCAGCCTCCACTGGGCAAAGAACGCAAATGGCGAGGAAGACATTGGTCGAGTTGATGCTTCGTATGTTGAGGAAGGCAGCTTAGTCTATGTTGATACGTCAAACCTTCGCGAATTTATTGAGAAGACACCAAGTATCGAGAAGGTTTATACGCAATCAGACGCTATGGCCGGCGCCACTGATAAAATGCTTGGAGAGGCTCACGATTGGATAATCGGAAAGCTGAATAGCAAGTACAGCGGCGATGTCGACAAACTCAAGTCCTACCTGACAAACGTAACCCTTGCACCCTGCGATATCGAATTGAACGCAAAGGTCACGGTCGATGGCACGTTCTTGGGGACCGGACTTCGCCTAGAAACGCCACTCTCGCTAAAACCAAAAGGGCGCATCTACTACATGGACGCCTACCGGCCAACTAAGTTCGATAGCGACTTGGGTAAGCACTTTGTAGTCTTCCGCGAAATCAAGTGCATAGGCAACCTGCCTAATCGCATGAATTCGATGATAATCCAAGGTAGCAATGTAAGAGGACTAGATTTGATTTTGGACAACCTGCCTGAAAATCTGAGGGGCCCGTGGGATTCCAACTTTAAATCAGATAAGTTCCGAACCCGGATGGTGGTAGTGGACGGCGCGGCGCGATACAGCAACCTGTTCAACTATATCCAGAAGCAAGCAACTCCTGGCACTTGGTTAGGGGAACTCAAGAAACATGAACTGAACGCATTCACTGCTTACCTGATTTCAGTGATTGCCCATTTCGAGAAACCGTAGGGCAAGGAAACTCACCACTTCGAACGAGGTGAACGAAAGTTAGCAAGACGCTTTCTATTTGCCAGTTGTTGTCGAGTACGGAACCATAAAGCGCTCAACGGCATTTCGTCACACTTTTCAAGTATCTAAGCGCCGGGAACGGTGTGTCGCAACACGCACTGACGTCCGGTCATGCTAGCAGCGTGATCGATCGCTCAAACTCAACGGCTTGGTCGGCAAGGACCGGCGATACATCTAATAATCACCCGCGAAAGCCTGCGCATCCCGCACGGCAACTAAGAGGGCTAGGTTTGTCTATCGCACCATCACCGCCCTCTTTGAAAATACTTCGGACTTAGCGAGAGATGCTTAAGTCTTTGAAAGCGCCCAGTTGGCGTTCTAGTTGAACTCCGCCACCATCGGCGCATGATCGGACTCTGGGTACTTCGCATCCGACGCAAAGGCGATGCTTTCATCGTGCACCATCTCATTGTGGATCTCGGCGCGAGCGAGGCTCGCCATCATCCGCCGCGAAACAACCATGTGATCGAGTAGGTTGCCCTTTCCATGATGATAGAGAGTAAAGCGACGGCTATCGGCAATGGACAGGGCCACGGGATGCATCACGCGGGCATTTAGATCGGGGTTTCCGGTATCCTCCGTCATGCCGCGGATTGCCATGACAGGTACTTCGTGGGGCTCGGCATTGAAGTCGCCACAAACGACGATGTTTGCGTCGTCTTCGACATCGAAGATACCGTCGATGAAGATACGCGTTTCCAGCGCAGCTCCGACGCGTTTCATGGAGGACAGAAAGTAGCCTTCCGCCCAGCCCGAGGCCGATTTCCATCTGAACCGCTCAGGCCCCTGACCCGGAATGGGTGTGGGGTTCTTTGACTTAAAGTGAACGTTCAGGATGTGCAGCGGATCTGCATCTCCTTTGCGCAGGCGAACGTAGAGCGTTGGCCGTTCCCACCCTACCTGGATCGGCGTTTGATCGCCGGTCGCGGTGACTCGGGAATACTGAGGAGGATTCACTAATGTGTTCTGCACTTCGCGCACCTCCTCCACCGCATACTCCTGTGCAGAAGCGACGACAAGATTCCGAAACCGCTCTACATCACGCTTACCCTTAAGCGTAGTCGAGGAAAGCGTGAAGTCTGCGTAGCGAGTATGTTGCAGAAGCGTGGAAAGCGCACGGAGCGTGCGGGGACCTTGCTCGCCCTCTGGCGCATCTTGTCCGTGAACCTCTTGAAAACAGATAATGTCTGCGCGTAACCGCTCAAGCATTGGGCGCAGTATCTTTACTCTGACCTCGAACGGAGCGTCCTTTTCCGGGTTCACTTCCGCATCATCCAGATTCTCAATGTTGAATGTTGCGATCCGCATCCAATGTTCCCCAATTGCGCAGAACTGCGTGAAGTGTAGATGCGGCATATTATGGTTTTTCGACATCAGAATAAAGACACGGGCACGGACGAGTGGATCCACAGTGCCGAGGTGAAAAAGGCCGCCGGCGACGGGATCACGATCGCCTGCATTTTCAAGATCGGACGCGCCGAAGCCGCCTCCGTCTTGCCGACCGCGCAACCGCCGAACTTGCCCGGCAGCGCTGCCTCCTCTACGGGTCGGCTATCCATCTCGAAACCGTATGCACCACCATCCAGCTGCCGGCCTGGAACTAAGAAGCTTACGTCGAAGCCCATGTGCGCTGGCTGAAAGCGCTGCGTCGGGCCGCGATCGTCGGGCGTCTCGAAGATGGCAACTAGCGTAAAGCAGACACGTTTCTTGTAGTCTTCAGGCTAGCGGTTGTAGTGATTTCGGGGCGTCCCCATCCCCCCTCCAAGAAAACGGAAACAATGGTCAGCGCAGAAATGCGGAACCTCGACCCGGTCGCCACAGATTGCCAAGCCGCTCCAGCGAATACGAGACAACCCCATCGAAGTCATTCTGGCCTGCAGGTTGGGGGAGCTTGGTCGTGGTTGACACCTAACCACATATTGCTCATCCAGGAGCGCCAGGGGGCCTTCCAGCGGTTAAAAACATCATTTAGAATATCTATCTCTAGTAGCAATTTTCGAAAACACTAGCTGGGATACTGTGCCTTTCTTTATTGGCCTCAGCACAGGGATTATCTTGGGGGGGGGAACATGCGTAACTTGGTTGCAATAATCATTATTTGCCTCATCGCCGGCTGCTCGCCAACGATATCTTCCACATCTGCCGCTTTGGGCAAGTACAAGGGGACCCCTTACTCCTTGCCGAAGGGCCTTGTCCCGGTCCAGGTTTTTGTCGACCAGAACGGCATCGGCATTACGATCGAACCGCCGCAGACCGCAACCGATCCGGAAGTCGGCACCCTGGTCGCACAGCTCAGCCCCTCCCCATTCAATAATGAAAACATCAAGATCGCAGTGGATGAGAGTACCGGCTTTCTGACGACTATCTCCAGCAACTCCGATGCCCAGCTCCTCGCCATCGTCGAGGAAGCGGCGAAGTCCGCAGCGAGGCTCGCGCTGCAGAGCAGCAAGGCGGCCTTCCTGCAAGGCAAGGTCGTCGTGTTCGACGACAGCTTCGATCCACTATCGAAAGGCGACGTCGATCGGGTCAACAAGGGTCTCAAAACTGCCATCTCGAGGGCGGCAAGGGCCTTTACAGCAGCCAGCGACAATAAAGAGACGATCCAGGTCACCGATGTGACACTCACAGTGGCCTATCCCAACGGCGCTACGGCATTTCCAAAGCCATCTGACCCAAACGCGAAGCCAGTGCAGCGAGCGCCCTTGAACACGCCTATATGCAAGGTTGGGCTCTGCGTGCGCAACATGACAACACGCATCATCCGCCTTGAAGTCGACGGCGCACCCTTCGCGGGGCACCCCGTCAACATACCTGAGCGCGAGTTGGCCGTCCTTCCAGTACCCTCGACTGTTTTTGCTGACCAGGACGTCACCATCGGAATCAAGGACGGTGTTGTTAACAAGTACGAAGTGAAGCGTGGCTCCGAGGCGCTGGGGATCGTCAAGATACCCGGCTCGATCCTGAATGGCATCGTGGCAGGTATTACCCAGGGCCTGACCGACGAAAAGTCTATCATCGACAAGCGCAAGGACGTCGCGGAAAGCGAGACAGCGCTCGCTAACGCGACGAAGGCCCGCAACGAAGCCACCGAGTCGCTCGGCCTCAGCAAGTCCAACCTCCAGAACGCGCCGGCCAGTGCTGCGGCGAGAGCCGACTACACCTCAGTGTCGCTAACCGTCTATCCGTTCTCTGAGACGTTGGCGAGAGCCATCAAGGAAGCCGAAGAAGTCATGAAGGCCCTCTCGCCCAATCAATCCAATGGCTCGGCCGACCTGACGGAGCCCGCAAACTAGGCCCGGTGGACAGGCGAATATCGGGAAGCCAATTGTGGAGGCACTCTATGGTCCGCAAATCGAGGAATGCCGCAAAGGTCGACCGGAAATCGCCGGCAAAGAGAAAGTCGGCGCCAAAGGGTCGCTCGCGGAAGCAATCGAAGGCCATGCGGGGCTGGGATCGCGTCGCGATGTCCGACGCGCCCGCCTGCGCGAGCGACTCTCTCGCACGAGATGACAAGCACGACCGAATTGACTCTAGTCAGTCTCTCGTCCGCGGGAAACGCTTTCGGGGAAGCTTCATGGAAGCCACCAACGGCGGCGCGCTTTTCGAAGACATTTTGAGAACCGACCTCCGGTCTGCCCCCTGGAAAGAGCCAGATGCTGTCGGGGACGATTCTGGGACAGGCTACATAGACACTGAGCTTCAGAACGTGATCGGCGGCTCAGACGAACGCACCCTTATTAACGATACGTCGCGGATTCCCGCACGTTCTATAGGACTGTTGAAGATTATCCCTGGCGATGGCATAGCCCGCTACGGAACCGCCTGGCTCATCGGTCCACGCACCCTGGCGACCGCTGCGCACAATCTGTTCCATCCCGAAGCCGGCGAGACGCGCCGCCTGGATGTGGGCCTGGCCTATGACGGCAGATCCGCGCGCGGTGGGTGGCATCATGTCATCGACAATGCCTTCGACCAAGGCTGGCGCCGCGCGCCCTCTGAAGGCAGCCCCTTCGATTATGCGGTCATCAAGATTGCGAACCCGGAGATCGGAAACAAGCTCGGATGGTTTGGCTTCGCCGACTACGAGGACGTCAAGTTTGGCAACATGGCTGTGAACATCTTCGGATATCCAATGGACCTCCGGCGCTTTCATATGTACGGCGTGCGGGGCCGTGTGCTGGATGTGGATGGTGGGCGAATATTCTACAACTGCGATGCAGGTGGCGGGATGAGCGGCGGTCCGGTTATCGCCCGCTTTCCGGACGGCCAGCGTATAGCTGTGGGCATCCATGTTGCTGGCGGCTTGCACTCAAACGTAGGCACCCGCATCAACGATGCCGCCTTTCAGTTATTCGAAACCCACCGGGACTGGTGAGGCCACCCGAGCCTGCAACTTAGTAGGCACGGGGCCTCCGACGTTCCACGCTTCTCTTGATGGAGGCGAAACGGTACCCAGGCATTAGGAGCCCCGACGTAGATTCTTCATCCATTTTTTGGACGAGTCTTCTGCGCGCCTCTCCACCCTGAGCTCGTGGTCCGGCACTGCCCGTCTGGCACCACTGGTCAACCCATCTAACCGCCATCGAAGCCAACAATAGTCTGAAAGAGGTTTCGTCATGGAGGCTGACCTTCTTCACCAGCATGCATGTTGATCAGAAATCCAAGCAAAAGGGGACCCCTGAGACCCTCAGCGATCAGAAAATGCTCTGACTGGTTGTCATCACCGCTGGTGCACAGGGTGTGACAGTCACTTGGCAGGAGATCTCGGCCCCATAGACGCTACTCATACAGTCCCCTCACTCAGCTCACCATCGTTCGGATGGTAACCCGACTCTGCGTACATTGAATACTATGCGATCCAATTCTTGCGATCAGCTTTTCGTTTTGAGGTAGCCGTTTTCCGCTAGGTACTCGACGAGGACCTTCTCGACCAAAGAGGCAACGGTTCGACGGTCGTCATCAGCCGCCTGTTTCACAGCAGCTTTAATGTCCGGTTCAACGCGGATGGAAATTGCTTCTGTCTTAACCATCGTATGCAATCTGCATTCATTGTGTGCAAAAGAGTGTTGACCGAATCGTCCTGTGAACGCATAATACACTCAACTGCACACATGTACCAATTGACCGAATTGTGCGGTCCTAGAGCGGCACGAGAGGATGCGCCAACACCCTCCCGCGCCTGACCACAACCAGACTTTGATGGAGTCCGGTCATGGCTACCCCTACCCTTAGCACAGGACTTTCGCGCCGGGCCATGCTGGCCGGTGGCGCAGCGATCGCCATTCCCACCGCCGCACCCCTCGCCGCGCTCGCTGCACGCGTCGATGGCGACACCCGGGTCGCGATGTTGGCCGAACGGTACCGGCAGGCCACGGATGCTCTGGTCGGCTGGATCGCCGAGGCCGAGCGGCGGGACGGCCCTTTCGCCTACAACGAGCCGGAGTACAGCGCCCGCTACCGGGAGCTCGTCGCGCTCGGCAACCGCTGTACCCTGGCTCTGGCTGAGGCCCGGCCTTCGAGCATCCGCGGGCTCGTCCTCAAACTGCGGCCCGCCTTTTATTGCGACACCCTCCGCAAGGCTCAGGCGGACTGCGACACCACCATACTGCTGCCGGCATTGCATGACCTGGAGCGGCTTGCCGAGGAGGCCGGGACCGCAAAATCGACACTGTGATGCCCCTCACCCGCGAAGTGGGTCTGTTGATCCGCGCCCTGCGGCGGCGGCGCGGCCTGACCCAGGCTCGACTGGCTGAGATGATCGGCCGCTCGGAGGTGGCGCTGCGATCGATCGAGCGCGGCGCTTCGGCCCCCAGCTTCGAGACCTTGGAGCGGCTGGTGCAGGCGCTGGAAGTGCCGCCGGCGGGTTTCTTCCCGGTCGTACGGTCGGGCAGCAACGTGCAGACCGGAGAGCCCGAACGCCGGGCCCGCAAGATCGCCGCCGTCACGGCCCAGGCCCGCACCTTCAACGATGCCGACCTCGCCTTGGCCGAGGCGCTCATCGCCGCTGTCGCCGCGGCCGAACGCGGCCGCCACGGACCCGAACGATGAGCCAATGCAGCGACAACTCCGTCCACGAAAAACGACCTGTCTTTGGGCTTGCCGGCAAGCCTGCCGGGCCGCGCCGGGCTGTCAAGGGTCTGACGACCGCCGGAGGCGGCGGCCTGATTGCCGCCCTTGACAGCCCGCCTTCTTCGGCCCGGCCAGACTGCGGGCAAGATCCAAAGAAAAATCTCTCCTGGATGGGGGTGGATGACGCTGGACGGTGCTTCCCCGGCCTGGACCACGCCCGCGGCAGATTGACGTAACTGCAGAGAAAGATTGAGGTTTTCCCGTTGACCTGTTGCACAACCACGCCTAGGTCTGACTTCTCGCCCGGTTTGTCTTGGGAGCGAGTCGATGACCAACGAGGAGCAGGATCGCCGGCTTGGGAGCCCCCTTGCGGCGAACGACGACGGAGCGGCGGCAAGGCGGCTGGAGACGGCCGTGCTGACCCTGGCGCGGCTCATCGGCCGGCAGATCGCCCGCGAGAGCTTCGCGGAGGGCAAGGCAGCCAACGACAACCGGGAACCCCGCTGATATGACCCGCGCCGCGCTCTATGCCCGCTACTCCTCCGATGCCCAGAACGCGTCTTCGATCGCCGATCAGTTCCGGCTCTGCCGCGAGCAGGCCGAGCGGGAAGGCTGGATCGTTGGGGGGACCTATCACGACGCGGCCATCTCCGGGGCGAGCGTGACCCTCAGACCCGGCGTGCAGGCGCTGCTGCAGGACGCGCAGAAGGGCGCCTTCGATGTGGTGATGGCCGAGGCCCTGGACCGGATCAGCCGCGACCAGGCCGACGTGGCGACACTCTTCAAGCACCTTCGGTTTGCCGGCGTCGAGATCGTCACCCTGGCCGAGGGCGCGGTCTGCGAACTGCACGTCGGGCTAAAGGGCACCATGAACGCCCTCTTCCTGAAAGACCTCGCAGCAAAGACCCACCGGGGCCTGCGCGGCCGGGTCGAGCAGGGCCGCTCCGGCGGCGGGCTTTGCTATGGCTACGATGTGATCGTGGACGATCAGGGCCCAGGCAAGCGCCGGATCAACACGGCGGAGGCGGAGATCGTCCGGCGGGTCTTCCGAGACTTCGCCGCCGGCATCTCGCCGCGCGCCCTGGCGCGGCAGCTCAACGACGAGGGCGTGCCGGGCCCCGGCGGCAAGCTGTGGATCGACTCCACCCTACGCGGCCACGCCAAGCGCGGCACCGGGATCATCAACAACGAGCTCTACATCGGGCGCATCGTATGGAACCGCCTGCGCTACATGAAAGACCCGGAGAGCGGCAAGCGGGTCTCGCGGCTCAATCCGCCGGAACAATGGATCGTCAAGGAGGTGCCCGAACTGCGCATCGTCGACGACGCGCTCTGGCAGGCTGCCAAGGACCAGCAAGCCGCGCTGACGGTGAGATACGCCAAAGTCATCGCGGCGACCCGGGCCGGACGGGCGCGGATGCTGAACGAGACCCACCGGCCCCGCACCCTGCTCTCCGGGCTCGTCTTCTGCGGCTGTTGCGGCGGGCGCTACTCCCTGCGCGGCCAGGGCCGCTATGCCTGTTCCAACCATGTGATGAACGCCAGCTGCGAGAACAGCCGGACCATCAAACGCACGGACCTGGAGGCGCGGGTGCTGGCCGGCCTCAAGGACCGGCTCATGGCCCCGGAAGTGGCCGCCCAGGCCATGCGGGCCTATGTCGAGGAGACCAACCGGCTACGGCGCGAACGCCGCGCCACGGCCGCGGCCGACCGCCGGGCGCTGGCCGAGATGGAAAAGCGCATCGCGGAGATCGTCACCGTCATCGAGGAGGGCGGCTACACCCGCGCCCTGATGGCGCGCCTGCAGAAGCTCGAGGCCGAACAGGTGGACCTCAAGATGCGGTTGGAGAGCGCGGCGGAGGACCTGCCCGATACGCTGCCCACCATTGCCGGCCTCTACCGGGCCAAGGTGGAACGCCTTGCAGAGGCCCTCCAGTGTCCGGAGGAGCGCGCTGAGGCGACGCAGGCCATCCGGGATATCGTCGAGCGCATTACGCTGACACCGGGCCCCGGGCGCGGCGAGATCGACGCCACGCTGCACGGGGACCTCGGGACGATCCTCGATTGGGCGGCGGAGAAACGCGAGAAACTGGCGGAAAACCGGGCCTTAAAGCACCAAACCGACACATCCCTTTCGGGAGTGTCGGTTTCGGTGGTTGCGGGGGCAGGATTTGAACCTGCGACCTTCAGGTTATGAGCCTGACGAGCTACCGGGCTGCTCCACCCCGCGTTTGTCGGGTGGGTGTTGTTTGGATTGCCTGGTTTTGGCGTGATGATGTCCGACGGATCCTTTTGGGGATCCTGTCGTTTCGGATTTTTGTGTTGGGTTTGGTGCCTGGTGTTTTGCGTGCCTGGTGTTTTGCGTTCTTGGCCTTTTGCGTGCTTGGAAGACTTGGCGGCGACCTACTCTCCCACGCCTTAAGACGCAGTACCATCGGCGCTGAGGGTTTTCACGTCCGAGTTCGGGATGGGATCGGGTGTTTGACCCCTCGCCATGGCCACCAAGTCGTCGAAGCACGCAAAGGATTGGTGAGGGGGCCGGGTGTCTGGTTTGGCGTTGTGTCCGACTGTTCCCGTGAGGGAACATGTCGTTGTCTGCATCTACTCGACACAATCCCTTGCGGGATTGGTCGGGCATCGGAGATGGACATCTTCGCTGGCGCGAAGAGTCCGGAGATTTATCACTGGTCGTGACGGGGTTTCTCTCCATTTGCTTATCGCAAACGGAGGCTCCATTTGTTTTCACAAACGGAGGAGGATCAAGCCGATCGAGCGATTAGTAAGGCTCAGCTTCATGCATTGCTGCACTTCCACATGCCTCCTATCGACGTGGTGGTCTTCCACGGCTCTTAGGCGAGGCCTGGTTTTGAGGGGGGTTTCCCGCTTAGATGCTTTCAGCGGTTATCCCGTCCGCACTTAGCTACCCGGCTGTGCCGCTGGCGCGACAACCGGTCCACCAGAGGTGCGTCCATCCCGGTCCTCTCGTACTAGGGACAGATCCTCTCAAGTCTCGAACACCCACGGCAGATAGGGACCGAACTGTCTCACGACGTTCTAAACCCAGCTCACGTACCACTTTAATCGGCGAA
>NZ_OZ245757.1:3712500-4962500 GCF_965227505.1 Pelagibius sp. | reverse complement strand
CAGCCGTTGGTCAGCCGCCAGGGGGAATAGGGATCGCCCGAGGCCGCCGCGGCGCGGCGCGCCTCACGGCTGCGCCAGCGCATCTCGGCCAGGGCGACGGCTGCGAGAACCGGTTCCGGGACCGCCCCGCCGGGTGCCAGCAGGCTGTCGCGGTGCTTATCCAGAAAGGCCGTATCGATGCCGCCCGCGGCGAAGGCCCGATGGGCCAGCGTCCGGCGCAGAAAGGCCACGTTGCTGGCGACGCCCACAACCTCGGTCTCCGCCAGGGCGCGGTTCAGCCGGCGCAGGGCGGTGGGGCGATCCTCGCCATGGGCGATCACCTTGGCGATCATGGGATCATAGAACACCGAGATCTCGTCACCGCTGCGCACGCCGCTGTCCACCCGTACGCCCTCGCCCGCCTCAGGGCCCTCCGGCAGGCTGAGATGCAGCAGGCGGCCGGTCGACGGCAGAAAGCCGCTCTCCGGATCCTCCGCATAGAGCCGGGCCTCGACGGCATGGCCGGAGATGGCGAGATCCTCCTGAGCGCGCGGCAAGGCCTCGCCGGCCGCCACCCGCAGCTGCCACTCGACCAGATCCAGGCCTGTGATCGCCTCGGTGACCGGATGCTCGACCTGCAGGCGCGTGTTCATCTCCATGAAGTAAAAAGCGCCCTTGTCAAAGAGGAACTCGACGGTCCCGGCGCCGCGGTAGTCAATCGCCCGGGCCGCGGCGACAGCGGCCGCGCCCATCGCCTCCCGCTGCTCGGGCGACAGGCCTGGCGCCGGCGCCTCCTCGATCACCTTCTGATGCCGGCGCTGCGCCGAACAGTCGCGTTCGAAGAGGTGCACGGCATTGCCGTGGTCGTCGCAGAAGACCTGGATCTCGATGTGGCGCGGCGCGGCCAGGTAGCGTTCCAGAAGAACCCTGTCGTCGCCGAAGGCGGCCTTGGCTTCGCGCCGGGCCGCGTCGAGGCCGGCTGCGAAGTCCTGCGCCGCCTCCACGATGCGCATGCCCTTGCCCCCGCCCCCGGCCGAGGCCTTGATCATCAACGGAAAACCGACCGCCTCGGCCTCGCGCAGCAGCGGCTCGGACGCCTGCTCGTCGCCATGATAGCCGGGAACCAGCGGCACGCCCGCCGCCTCCATCAAGGCCTTGGCCTCGCTCTTGGAGCCCATGGCGCGAATGGCCGCGGGCGGCGGACCGATGAAGGCGATACCCGCTTCCCGGCAAGCCTCGGCAAAGGCCGCGTTTTCCGACAGGAACCCGTATCCCGGGTGAATGGCCTCGGCACCGGCGGCCTTGGCCGCATCCAGGATCGCTTCGATCCGAAGATAGCTTTCCGCCGCCGGCGCCGGCCCGATGCAGTGAGCCGTGTCAGCCAGGTCGACATGGGCGGCTGCGGCGTCCGCCTCCGAATAGACCGCAATGCAGCGCAGGCCAAGCCGCCGGGCCGTACGGATGATGCGACAGGCAATCTCGCCGCGGTTGGCGATCAGTACAGACTCGAACACGTCCCCAGCCACTCCTATTTCTGCGCGGTCCCGGCCGCATTCTTGGCGTCCAGATCCTCCAGCCGGGCATAGTTGTCGGCCCTGAAGTCTCTCATGACGCGGGTCACATCGTCGGCCCCGATACCCACGGACGACAGGAGAATACCACCCAGTTGCAGGCTGGCCTCAACGGTCTCCGGCACCACCGCAACGGCCCCGACCTGCTCAAGCGCCTGGGCATGGCGCAGATCGTGGGACCGCACGAAAATCGGCAGTTCGGGCATGCGGCTGTGCAGCGCCTCGACCGCGCGGCTGGCTTCGGCGGAGCGGTCCACTGTAATGACGGCAGCGCGGGCATGTTCCACCCCGGCGGCTTCCAGGACATCGACCCGCGTCGCATCCCCGTAGTAGAGAGGCAGCCCGCGGCCGCGATAGTGGGTCACCCGGCCATGGTCCAGATCCAGCGCAACGTAGGGCACCCCGCAGGCGGAGAGCACGCGCGCCACCGTCTGGCCGACCCGGCCGAAGCCGGCGATGATGACGTGGTCGCTGACGCTCTCGACTTCATGCTTCAGGCTCTCCTGGCCGCTGCTGGGCTTGGGCGCCAACCCGCGCGACAGCCGCCCTCCGGCCCAGCCCATAGCCGGCGTCACGGCCATCGACAAGGCGATGACCGCCAACAGAACCTGGCCCGTCTCGCGGTCGAGAAGCCCCTGGATCATGGCGCCGCCAAACAGCACGAAGCCAAACTCACCGGCCTGCGACAGCAGGGTTCCGGCCCGAACGGCGACGTCGGCGGGCAGCTTCCACAGCAGGCACAACAGGGTCGTGACGACGCTCTTCACCAGCAACAGTGCAATGAGGCAGATGGCAACGATGCGCCAGTCCTGAAGCAACTGCTGAATGTCGATCGCCATGCCGACGGCCATGAAGAAGAGACCGAGCAACAGGCCCTTGAAAGGCCTGATGTCGGCATCGACCTGATGGCGGTACTCGGTCTCCGCCAGCAGCAGGCCGGCCAGAAAGGCGCCGAGCGCCATGGAAATTCCGCCCAGGGCCATCAGCCAGCCGGAGCCCAGCACCACCAGGAGGGTTGCCGCGACGAAGAGTTCCTGCAGTCTGCTGGCGGCGATGACCCGGTAGATCGGCCGCAGAATGCGCCGCCCGATGACGATCGCCGCGATCACCACGCCGACCGCCTTCAGTGCCGCAAGACCGAGGGCTTCCAGGATGTTGGCGTCGGGCCCGCTGAGCAGCGGAAGGAGCGCCAGCAAGGGAATGATGGCCAGATCCTGGAACAGCAGGACGGCAAAGGAGGTTCGGCCGAAGCGCGAGGCGAGTTCGCCGCGCTCGATCAGCATCTGAATGACAAAAGCGGTAGAGGAAAGCGCCAGCCCGAAGCCGATGACCAGCGCCGCCTCGACCGACTGTCCGGCCCAGAATGCGACGATCCCGACCAGCACAGCCGTCAGGGTAACCTGGCTGGCACCGAGGCCGAACACGAGGCGGCGCATGACCTTGAGGCGCTCGACCGAAAGCTCGAGACCGATCGCAAAGAGCAGAAAGATGACGCCGAACTCGCCCAGCAGTTGGACGCTGTCCGGGTCCTTCACCAGGGCCAGCGCGGAAGGACCGACCAGAACCCCGGCCGCCAGGTAGCCCAGGACGGAGCTGGATCGTGCCCAGCGGAACAGGGGCACGACGCAGACCGCCGCTATCAGGAAGATCAGAACCTCGTTCAGGTGGGTCGTCGCGTGCATCCTGCCGGCCTGTTCCTGAACCCAGCGCTAGCCGCGGCGGCCCTGCGCCGGGTGCTCGCGCGTGTACCTCAGCACTTCCGAAAAGCCGAAGATGATCAGCCATACCCCGATCACGATCTGCAGCGATGCGATGGCGCGCACCAGCAGGCTTGCGGGCACGAGGTCGCCGTATCCCACGGTACTCAGCGTGATGATCGAGAAGTAGAGGCTTTCCATGAAACTGATCGTTCTCGGCTCTCCGGCCAGCATGAAATGATCGCCGGGGATGATACGCCCGACGAGCCGATAGACTCCGGCAAAAACGATGACGACAAAGGAATAGTAGGTGAAGAAAGCCAGGGTCGGCGCCATGAGGGCGCTGGCGCGGGCGAAAAAGTCTTCGAACAGCAGCCCGGTTTCAAGCAGAAAGGCGGTGACGTCGCGGCACACGGCCATCACCGTGACCGCAATCAGCCCCATGCTGGCGAGCAGCAGCAGCCCTACGGTCTGGGCGCTGAAGCCCTGGTGCGGCACCAGGAAAGTCGCCAGCCCCACCACCATGACCGGCAGGAGCCATAGGAAGACGCGCGGCGCATAGTGGATGCGGGTGTCGACTTCATGGTTCACGAGGCGGTGAATGGCGCCCCTGCGCAGCCAGACCCCGGCCATGAATGTGAGTATCGGCAGGGCGAAGGAAACCCGCACCACCCAATCGGCCGCCGCGCCGAAGTTGGCCTCGACGAAGAAGATAAAGAGGCAGGCATAGACCGACAGAAAGTTCGCCAAGGCGATGGTCGTGAAGTAGCTGCCGGGAAAGAGGCGATAAAACAGCGTCACGCAGAACACCAGGGTTCCGAGCATGACCAGGAAGAAGAAGTCGACCGTCTCTGAGACCGAAAGCGAGACCAGGACGTAGAGGCCGAGCGTCAGAACCAAGCCCGGCAACCAATAGCGGTCAGGCTTCTTCATCGTCCGCTTCAGTCCCCTCGCCAGTCAGGCTTTCGCTTTTCCAGGAAGGCCGCGACGCCTTCGCGGCCCTCCGCCGAGGCGCGCACCGCGGCAATCCGCTCCGCGGTATCGTCGATCAGCCTGTCGTCCCTCGCCTCTGTCACCGTGAAAACAAGATCCTTCGCAGCCGCCTGGGCCATGGGCCCGCCGTCCAGCAGCTTTGCAGCGAGCTGTCGCCCTGTCTGCTCCAGGGCGCCGGCCTCGACAACCTCGTGAACCAGCCCCAGGCGCTGGGCCTCCCAGGCCGAGAAGACTTCGGCCGTCAGGAAATAGCGGCGCGCCGCCGCCTCGCCGATGGCCGCTATGACATAGGGGCTGATCACAGCCGGAATCAGGCCCAGCTTCACCTCGGAGAGGCAGAAGGTTGCGGCCTCGGCAGCGACCACAATATCACAGCAGGCCGCGAGGCCAACGCCACCGCCATAGGCCGGCCCCTGCACCAGCGCCAGGGTCGGCTTCGAAAGCCGGTTCAGCGTCTGCATCAGCTTGGCCAGGCGCAAGGCATCGTCCCGGTTCTCCGCCTCGGAGTAGCCGGCCATCGCCTTCATCCAGTTGAGATCGGCCCCGGCCGAGAAGCTGCGCCCCTGGGCGGCCAGGATCACCAGCCTAACGCGCCCGTCCTGTTCCAGCCCCGCAAGGGCGGTGGTCAGCTCCCCGATCAGCACGTCGTTGAACACGTTGTGCTGATCGGCACGGGTCAGCGTGATCCGCGCCACCCCGCGGCTGTCGATCTCCTCGACGAAAAAGGGTGCCGTCATCGCCTCACATCCTGAAGACGCCAAAGCGCGTCGGCTCAGGCGGCGCATTCAGCGCAGCCGAAATGCCCAGCCCGAGGGCCATGCGCGTGTCGAGCGGGTCGATGATCCCGTCGTCCCAAAGGCGGGCCGTCGCATAGTAGGGATGGCCCTGGAGTTCGTACTGGTCGCGGATCGGCGCTTTGTAGGCTTCTTCGTCCGCCTCGCTCCAGGACTGGCCCTTTGCCTCAACCGCATCGCGGCGCAGCGTTGCCATAACCGTCGCGGCCTGCTCGCCCCCCATGACGGAGATCCTCGCGTTCGGCCACATCCAAAGGAAACGGGGGCCGTAGGCGCGCCCGCACATGCCGTAGTTTCCGGCACCGAAGCTGCCCCCCAGAATGACCGTGAACTTCGGCACCTTCGCACAAGCGACGGCGGTCACAAGCTTCGCGCCGTCCTTGGCGATGCCCCCGGCCTCGTACTTCTTTCCGACCATGAAGCCGGTGATGTTCTGCAGGAACACCAGCGGGATGCCGCGTTGGGTGCAGAGTTCGATGAAATGCGCCCCCTTCAGGGCGGATTCCGAAAACAGAATTCCGTTGTTGGCAAGAATGCCGACAGGGTAGCCGCAGATATGGGCGAAGCCGCACACCAGGCTTTGGCCGTAAAGGGCTTTGAACTCGTCAAACTCGCTGGCATCGACCAGACGGGCGATCACCTCGCGTACATCATAAGGCTGGCGGAGGTCGGGCGGGACGAGACCATAGAGTTCGGCCGGGTCGTAGTGCGGCTCGCGCGATTCCAGCACCTCAAGCGGCTGCGACTTCGGACGGTTCAGGGTCGCCACGATCCGGCGCGCGATCGCCAGGGCGTGGCTGTCGTTCTCGGCGTAGTGATCGGTAACGCCCGAGGTCCGGGTGTGCACCTCGGCTCCGCCGAGTTCCTCCGCCGAGACGACTTCGCCGGTCGCCGCTTTCACCAGCGGTGGTCCTCCCAGGAAGATGGTGCCCTGCCCTTTCACGATGATGCTCTCGTCCGCCATCGCCGGAACATAGGCGCCCCCCGCGGTGCAGGAGCCCATGACCGCCGCGATCTGGGGTATCCCTTTGGCCGACATGTTGGCCTGGTTGAAGAAGATCCGGCCGAAGTGATCGCGGTCCGGAAACACCTGGTCCTGATTGGGCAGGTTGGCGCCGCCGGAATCGACAAGATAGATGCACGGCAAGTGGTTCTGTTCGGCGATCTCCTGCGCACGGAGGTGTTTCTTTACGGTGAGCGGATAGTAAGTCCCGCCCTTGACAGTGGCGTCGTTGGCTACGATCAGGCACTCGCGTCCCGACACGCGGCCAATGCCGGTAATCAACCCGGCGGCCGGCACCTCGCCGTCATACAGGTCGTGGGCGGCCAGTTGCGAAAGCTCGAGGAAAGGCGAGCCGCTGTCCAGAAGGCAGCGCACCCGCTCGCGCGGCAGGAGCTTTCCCCGTTCCAGATGACGCACGCGGGCGCGCTCGCCGCCGCCGCCTTTGATCTTTTCGACCTCGGCGCGCAGATCGGCGACGAGTTGCCGGTTAATCCGCTGGTTCTCCGCGAACTCAGGGTCCCTGGTGTTGGCTTTGCTGACGATGAGCGGCATGGCTCGGGCGAATCGGCCTGTGGCAGGATGAACGTAGTTTCGCCAATGTGCGGACCTCGGCAAGCAAAAAGCAAGGAATCTTAGGCCTTTCGCTGTCCTCCGGCGCCATTGCTTACCCAATGTTAACCACTGGCTGAATAGCCTAGCGCGCAGAGGAAGGAGCACGGCCATGCCCTACGTGGCGCGAGACGATCACGGACAGATCACCGAAGTCCAGGAACGCGAGACCGAGATGGCCTACGAGCAGGTCGCTCTCGACGATCCGGAACTGGTGTCCTTTCTCAGCGACGGTCTCGGGCAAACGAGAATCCGCGAGGAACTGGAAGCCTCTGACCTCGAGTTCATCCGCGTCATCGAGGACATCATCGCTGTCCTGATCGACAAAAGGGTCTTCATGCTCACCGACCTGCCGGCTGCCGCCCAGGACAAGCTGGCGCGACGCTACAAACTGCGCAGCAAACTCTCCGATCTGAGCGGTATCGTGGCCGAGCACGAGGACATCATGCTGCCCTGAAGGGTGCCGACCGCAGGCGGAACCTTTCCGAACGCTTCACCTTTCCACTTCTGAGAGACCGCCGGTGACAGACTGCCGGTGAGAGACTGCCGGCCCCGTATCCGGTGGTGCTCTCGAACGCCCGCATGAACACCCCCATGAACGCCGCGCCGGCTTGCGGATTGGCCCATATTTATGTATGAGTGCTCAGCCATGTTCTGAGACCAACCAGACCGAAACCTTGCAGATCCCCGCACCCAAGACCTTCGGCAACCAGGCCCCCAAGCCGCGCATCGTCCAGTACCGTAACAAGCGCTACTCGGTCCGGCTGGAACCGATCTACTGGCAGACCCTGGAGGTTCTGGCGGAGCGCAACCGTCTGCGCCTGGGCCGCTTCGTCGCGGAGCTGGCCGAGGGCTATGAGGGGCCCAACTTCTCATCCTATCTGCGGGTCTTCTGCATGCTCGAGGGTGAGCAGGCGCTGGCGCGGGAAACCCTGGGACCGACCCACCACGGCCTGCTCGACGTCGTGACCAACTGTCCGAACCCTGGCCTCATTCTTTCCCGGTATCGCACGGTGATCGCCTACAACAGCGCCTTCGGTGAGTGGTTGGGGCCGATGGACGTCGCGGTCATCGGCGCGGAGCTGACCAGTCTGGTTCAGGTCCGGACCCGCCGGTCGCTGACCGAGGTCTGGCAAGACATGATCAGCGGCCGCGAGGCGAAGACCGACGCCAAGCTGCTCTATGTGGCCCCGGGGCGGGTGAACGCCGCGCAGGCGACGATCCTGGCCCTGCGGTCCCAGACCTACCAGGAATTCTATGCGGTGATGTGGCTGTCAACCCAGGCCAAGCGTCCGGGAATGCCCGGGGCGGCACCCGCGCCGCCGCTGAGGGCTTCTCAGGACTGAAGGCCCCGCGGGCTTACCTGGCCGTGGAACGGAAAACAGCGGCCACGCGGTCCCGGCAGCGGAACAACGGCTAAGTCAGGTGATGTTGGGGTCGTTGATGATCAGCACGTCGCTAGCGCTGTAGACTGTCAGCCCGCCTTCGAAGCTGTAGAAGTTGAGACCCGTGACATCGACCCCGGTTGCGGTGACGTGCTCCTCTGCAACGCCAAACTGGGTGATGGTCTCCGAGGTCAGAATGTTCACAGCCACGTCCTCGCCTGTGAACAGCACCACCTCTCCGTCCGGGTCGGGCAGCAGGTCGTCGAGCTCCAGCAAGACGGAGTCGGCGCTCAGGTCGTCTGCCGGCGACGGCGCACCAGGCTCCACGATCACCAGCGGCAGACGATCCTGGTCGACGTCCAGCACCAAGCTCTGCTCAGGCGCTTCCTCGGCGCTGACCGGAGCCTGTGGCAGATCCACAGCTGACTTGTTGTCGTCCATCCCGCAAAGGCCGCCCTTTGGCCCAGTTTCCGTACTTCTGACCAACCAAAATAGATCTTCCGCAGACAAAGGACAACCATTCCGGCCCGCGAAGGCGGCAGTTCTAGGATAAAATACCTATATTCGGTCTGCACCAGGCCCGAGAGCGGTCCACCACTGAACAGGCTGCGCCGATTGGTGCAGTCAGCGGCCCAGGGCCTGGGCGCCCAAAAAGAAACGGCCCCTCCATCTGGAGGGGCCGTACCTCTTGTGGCGCGTCCCGCCGCAACGCGACGGGTGCCGGGCTTCTAGTCGACGAGGCCCTCGGCCCAGGACTTCTGCTCGACGACCGCCTGCTCAGGCGCTGAGACGCCCAGGGTCTCCAACAGCACGCCGCCAACACCCAGAACACGGTAAGACGCGAGCTGCTCGTTGGTCTGAGCCGTCACCAACTGGCCTTCCGAGACGAAGAGTTCGTTTTCGGCGTCAAGAACGTCCAGCAGGGTCCGCTGCGCAACCTCAAACTGCTGCTCGTACGCATCCAGTGTCGAGCGGTTGAAGTCGCGGGCTGTTTCCAGCGCCTCGATGCTGTCGCGGGCCGCTTCCAACGCGAACCAGGAAGTCCGCATTTCCTGCTGAGATTCCAACACCGACTGGAAACGCCGGTTCTTGCTCTCCGTCAGGCGGAAAAGCGCCTCCTGGCGGGCTGCCCGGTCGATGCCACCGCGGAACAGGTTCCAGCGTACGCGTACCATGAGCTGGTTGTTGAATTCGTACGTGTCCAACGCTGAGGTGCCGTCGTTGTACTCGGACTGAGCTTCCAGCGAGATGGCTGGATAGAACGGGACCTCGGACAGCTCGACCTCGGCTTCCGCCGTGCGTACGTCGGCCTCGAAAATCTTGGTGGTGTTGTTGTTGCGAACGGCCAGCTGGACCGCATCGTCCAGGTTCTCGGGCAGTGAACCGCCAGGGAACTCCGGATAGGTGAGATCGTTGCCCGGGAAGGACCCGACGATCCGGGTGAAAATCGCCTCGGCGTCCCGCAGATCGTTCAGGGTTTCAATCAGGGTGTTGTCCGCCCGGGCGGTACGCGCCTCGGTTTGGTTCACGTCGGCTTCACTGCCGCCGCCGCCACGCAGCCGCTCACGCTGTGCGGCAAGCACCTGCTGGTGATAAGCAACGTTTTCCTCGGCCAGCTTCACCAGATCGCGCTGGCGCAGCACCTCGAGGTAGGCGCCGATCGCGTCCAGCGCCAGAACCGCGGAGTTTTCAAAAACCCGATTGGCCGCGGACTCGACACGCGCCTGCTCGCGCTCAACCGTCGCTCCGGCTTCGAAACCATCGAACAGCCGCTGCTGAAGCGTCAGCGAGGTCTCCCGCCGGTTCGTCGTCTCGGTGCCGCCGTTGTTATTGGCCCGGGAGGTAGAATCATTGAAATTCTCGATACCGATGCCGGCCGCAAAGTCGATCTGCGGCAGGTACAGTCCGCGCGCCTGGCGCAACTCCTGATCGACCGCTTCACGATTGCTGGCGACAACGCCAATATCCGGATTTGTGGCAATCGCCTGCTCTACGGCTTCCTGCAGCGACATGGCATTCGCCGAGATCGCCAACGGAAATGCCATGGCGCCACCCAAGAGCGCCGCCTTGAAACTCGTCAAACTCACACTGCGAGACCAGCGCATGCTAGCTTCCCCCGACTTAAAACCTTGCATCTAATACCTCTCCCCCGTGTCGGACCTCACCGTCCGGAGATGGACGAAAGGCAAACAATTCTCGAAATATTCGCGACTTGTAACCTGTTTCCAGTTTGACTGTCAACGAGCGCTCTCAAGCCCAAACAGGGTTAATCGGCGATTGATCGTCTGATCTGCCACACTGTGACATTTTAACCACAGTCCGGCTTTCATGTCACTACCGCAAGTTCTCAGGATCAGATTCCAACCAACTGTCATCAGGTACAAATCCGGCTGTAGGGGTGACAAACACCGCCGACACCCTTCAGGCAGCATGCGGATAAGGCCCGGTTCCGGATTCTGTCAATCCGTCACTGTCGCCCCGGCACCACCTCAAAGGAGGTATGCCCCCCTCTGGCCACCATGAGGCTGGTGCGCCGATCACGGCCTCGATCCCCCGCCCGCCCTCTGTCCCCATCCCTGCTCCACCCCCGCTTAAGCGCCTGATCGCGCGGGCTTGCCGGGAAAAGGGCACTCGCCATGAACCTCAGGCTCAACGCCATCGACCCACATTTTCAGTTTCCCGTCTGGTCGTATGAACTCAGGAGTGGAATACTTGCCTTTCGGCCAACCGGACCGTGCGCATTACTGGCCAATACTGTGGTATTTCGCACAGTCGCCCCCAGAAGGCGGCCATAGGGTTTCCAGGCGCAGCGTCCCGTGCAGGCCTTATCAGACGCGCCCAACTAGGACCATAGTCCTTGAACTTGAGGCGACGACACGAGGCCAAGCCGGGAAAGCGCCGAAACAAAGGCTGATCGAAGCCAATGGAACAGTGTCATGAATCCGTCCGAGTCAAACCACTGGCCCTGCGGGCAAAGTATGCTATTAACCCTCTGCGAATGAAGCGAAGATAATTTTTCCAAGAGTTTTCAGGCATCCTGAACCCGGGCTCTTTGCGAATTCGTAACAACTATAGTGAAGCTTTGGGATTGATCGTTCTTGGAGTGAGAACAGTGGGCCGGCACGCCACCGCAGCCCATTGCTCAGCGCCGCGAGGCGAGCAAGCCAAAGCGCCGGAACGGACAAGGTTGACGGGGGAACAGTAGTCACAGCATGGCCGCCCGCGATGACACGACGGCAAAGCGCAAGGCTCCCCCCAGCGGTTTGAAGTCCGGTAAGGGTGCGGCCGGTTCCGAGGCTTGGCCACCGGACCCGGACCTGACCTTCGGACGCGAGAATCCGGCCACCGAGCCGGACCTGAAGACCGGCGTCTGCCCCTCCAAGGGGGAGAAGGACGCCAGAGAGCCGGACCTGAAGCTGCCGCCGACTTCGGCGGACGTGGATCCGGCAGCGCCTGCACAGGATGCCGAAGCCCCGGAGCCCTCCGAGGACGGCAGCACGAGTTTGATCAAGGGTGTGCAGTCCGACGAAGGAACTGCCGAGAGCAAGGATACAGCTGACGTGAGTGAGGCACTTAATAAGGATCGCGGCGCCCCCGAGGGCGACAGTCTTGCCGAATCCGAAGCTGCGGCACAGGAAGACATCAAGGGCGCCGGCCTTGGCGTGACGCTGCGAGCCAAGGACGTGATCGAAGATGCGTCCGACAAGGACTGGGCGATCGCACCGTCCTCGGTCGACTTCGAGGATCCGCTGGTCCGCTCGCTTTCCCTTCTCGCCGGCCTCCTGCAGCGGCCGATTTCCGTTGAGGCCCTGAAAGCGGGGCTGCCCCATGCCCAGGAGGCCTTCACGCCGGAACTGGCGGTCCGCTCCGCCGAACGCGCCGGCCTCTCCGCCCGGGTGGTGCGTCGGCCCCAGCTCTCGAAGATCCTGCCCGTAACCCTGCCGTGCATCCTTCTGCTGAAAGGCGGGAACTGCTGCGTGCTGATCGAACTCGCCAACGGCCAGGCAGACGTGCTGCTGCCCGAGGCCGGGGGCACCTCGAAGTCTTTGGATATGCGTGCACTGCAGGAGCAGTTCACCGGCTACGCCATCTTCGCGCGCACCGAGGCGCGCTTCGACGAGCGGGCGCCGGAACGCAAGCTGTCGGAGCCGCGGGCCTGGTTCTGGGGAACACTGGCCCAGTTCTGGCCGATCTACAGCCACGTGGTTCTGGCTTCGCTGCTGATCAACTGCTTCGCCATCGCCAGCCCGCTCTTCATTATGAATGTTTACGACCGCGTGGTGCCCAACCAGGCGATCGAAACGCTCTGGGTGCTGGCAATCGGCGTGCTCACGGTCTTCGGCTTCGAATTCGTGATGCGCAACCTGCGCACCTACTTCGTCGACATCGCCGGCAAGAACGCAGACGTCATCATCGCCAGCCGGCTGCTGGAACAGTTGATGTCGACCCGGCTCGACTCCAAGCCGGCATCGACCGGAGCGATGGCCAACAACTTGCGGGAATTCGAATCGCTGCGCGAGTTCTTCACCTCGGGAACGCTGGTGGCGCTGGTCGACCTGCCCTTCATCTTCCTGTTCATCGGTGTGATCTATATCGTCGCCGGCCCGGTCGCCTTCGTCCCGCTGGCCATGGTGCCGCTGGTTATCTGCGTCGGGCTGTTCCTGCAGTTCCCCCTGCGCAACGTGATGGAGAAGAGCCAGCGCGAAGCGAGCCAGAAGCACGCCCTTCTGGTCGAGACCATCGACGGCCTGGAAACCATCAAGGCCACCGCCGCCGAGGGCCGCGTCCAGCGCTCTTGGGAGCGCTTCGTGGGGCTCTCCGCCGAATCTTCGGGCCAGGCACGTTTTATCTCCGGCCTGGCCACCACCTTCGCCCAGATCGCCATTCAGATGTCGACAGTGATCGTGATTGTCTTCGGCGTGTACCAGATCGCCGAGGGCAACATCACCATGGGCGCGTTGATCGCCGCCACCATCCTGACCGGCCGCGCGCTGGCCCCCCTGGGTGCGGTGGCGGCCATGCTGACGCGCCTGCAGCAGTCCAGGGTCGCCCTGCGGTCACTCGACGATGTGATGAAGGCGCCGGCGGAGCGCGCGCAAAACAAGCGCTTCCTGCACCGTCCGCGGCTGAGCGGCCAGATCGAGTTCAAGCAGGTGACCTTCAGCTATCCGGGCCAGGAGACAAAGGCGCTCGACAGCCTCTCCTTCAAGATCAAACCCGGTGAGAGGGTCGGCATGCTCGGCCGCATCGGCTCCGGCAAGAGCACGGTTTCGCGCATGATGGTCGGCCTCTATGAGCCGATGGACGGCGCGATCCTCATGGACGGGACCGACATCCGGCAGGTCGATCCGGCCGACCTGCGCCGCAACGTCGGTTATGTCTCGCAGGACAACTACCTGTTCTTCGGCTCGGTGCGCGACAACATCTGCTTCGGCGCCCCTCATGTGGACGACGAAACGATCCTGCGCGCGGCCGAACTCGCCGGGGTGAGCGACTTCCTGCGCACCCACCCGCTGGGCTTTGACCTGCCGGTGGGCGAGCGTGGCATGGCGCTTTCAGGCGGTCAGCGCCAGTCCGTCGCCATCGCGCGCTCCATGCTTCTGGACCCGCCGATCATCCTGCTGGACGAGCCGACGAGCCATATGGACAACTCCTCGGAGGCCGCCTTCAAACGGCGCCTGGAGGGCATGCTGCCGGGCAAGACTCTTTTCCTGGTAACACACCGCAGCTCCCTGCTGACCCTGGTCGACCGCCTGTTGATCATCGACAACGGCAAAATCGTCGCGGACGGCCCGAAAGACGAGGTACTGCGGGCGCTGCGCCAGGGCCAGATCCGGGCCAGCAGCAGCTGAGCGGGCATCAGGCGTCGCGGCACAGCCCCGACCGATCGATGGTCCGACCCAGATCAATGACAAGGCCGTGCATTTGGGCCAAGCTTAGAAGATCCTGGCGCATCTCTTCCGAACCATCGGGGAGGGCTGGGGTCCGGAAACCAAGGACTGAGTGAAAATGAGCTCTCAAGGCGTCTTCGATCGTGACGATCTCGACTTCATGCCGGATGTCCATGCCGCCGCCCGGGACCGCGGGCGGCGCTTCGCCTACATCCTGACGGTCATCTCGGTTATCTTCTTCATCGTCATGGGCGTCTGGGCCCACTATGCGGTTCTGGACGAGGTCACCCGCGGCGAGGGGACCATCATCCCCTCCTCCAAGACCCAGGTCATCCAGAACCTGGAAGGCGGCATCCTCTCGGAAATCCTGGTCCGCGAGGGCGATATCGTAGAGGCCGGCGACGTTCTGGTGCGGATCGAGAACACCATCGCCACCGCGAACCTGGAAGACGCCCGGTCCCAGTACCTCAGCCTGCAGGCGACCGAGGCCCGTCTGATCGCCGAGCTCGAGCAGCAGGAAGCGGTCGAGTTCCCGCAGTCGGTCTCCGACGAGGCGCCCATCGTGGTTGCCGACCAGAGGCGCCTCTTCAACGCGCGCAAGCGTCAGCTCGCCGCCCAGGTTTCGGTGCTCGAATCCCAGGCCAGCCAGCGCAAGCAGGAAGTCGCCGAGATGGGCAGCCGCCGCCGCCAGCTGGAGCAGAGCCTGCGCCTGGCGCGGGAGGAACAGGCCATCACCGCGCCGCTGGTGCAGAAGGGCATCATGCCCCGCATCGAGCTGATCCGCATCGACCGCCAGGTCGCCGACCTGGAGGGCGAGATCCGCACCATCCGAACCGCCATTCCGCGCCTGCAGTCGGCCCAGAAAGAGGCCGAGCAGCGCATCGACGAGATGGTCCTGACGACGCAGACGGAAACCTCCGACGAGTTGAACCGGATCCGTGCCGAACTGAAGTCGATCTCCCAGTCGCTCTTCGCCGGCCAGGACCGGGTCACCCGAACCGCCGTGCGGTCGCGCGTGCGCGGCACGGTCAAGAACCTGAAGCGCACAACGGTCGGCGGCGTCATCCAGCCGGGCGAGGACATCATGGAGATCGTGCCGCTTGACGACACGCTTCTGGTCGAGGCCCAGGTTCGCCCGGCCGATATCGCGTTCCTGCGTCCGGGACAGGAATCCATCATCAAGGTCTCGGCCTACGATTTCTCCATCTATGGCGGACTGACCGCCAGCCTGGAACGGATCTCCGCCGATACCATCAAGGACGAACAGGGCGAGAGCTTCTACCGTGTCTATCTGCGCACCGAGGAAAGCCACCTGGAGCGCAACGGCGAGACCCTGCCGATCATTCCCGGCATGACCGTGACGGCAGAGATCCTGACCGGAGAGAAGTCCGTTCTGGATTACCTCATGAAGCCCATTCTCAAGGCCCAGGGCTCGGCGCTCCGCGAACGCTAGACCCGGCTTAGGCTTCCGGCCCGGCTCAAGTTTTCGGCCCGGCTCAAGTTTTCGGCTCGGCGCCGCCGCCGCTCCGGTGGCGGCGCTTTTTGCTGCGTTTACCATTCCGCCCGACCGGATAGCCCGCATTTGCGGCAAAAACGCCCGGTATCCGCCTCACCGGGCCGTGACTCGCGTAAACCATCTTTCGAAAACTTCCCTTAAACCAAAGCAGCGATCCTCAAAGGGCAAGGCTTTGAAGCGGCTTCAAAGCCCACGACACCTGTGCATCTGACACCCGTGCGTCCGCGCGGGTCACAGACCCCGAGGGAGCCTGCAGTTGGATCGCCGCGCCTTCCTTCGTTCGTCCGCAGTCGTGCTCGGCACCGCCCTCGGCGGCGCCGCGATCGAGGCCGTGGCGAACCCGGCGGCGGCGCAGTCCCTGGGTGATTTTCTGAAGTCCAGCCGCAACCGCGGCAAAGGCCTCTTCGGCTCCACCGAGATTTCTTCGGCCAATCTGAAGGCGCTGCCGCAATGGGCCCGGGTGCTCTCGAAAATGGAGCAGGAGCGCAGCAGCTTCCATGCCTGCCTGAACAGCGCGGCCGCCTGTACCTCGGCCGGCCTGAAATCCTGGCGGGAGGTTGCCACCGCCGCCAAGGGCCGGCCCCGCCTGGAGATGCTGAAGACCGTCAATCAATACTTCAACCGCTGGCCCTACAAGATCGACCAGGAGCTCTATGGCGTCAGCGAGTTCTGGGCGAGCCCCAAGGAGTTCATGAAGCGCTCCGGGGACTGCGAGGACTATTCCATCGCGAAGTTCTTCGTGCTGCGGGACCTCGGCCTTTCCAACGAGGAATTGCGGGTGGTCATTCTGATGGACCGGATCCGGCGTATCGGCCATGCGGTTCTGGCGGTCTACCAGCCCGATGACATCCTGGTCCTGGACAGCCTCAGCGACCTGATCTTCTCCCACAAGAAGTACCGGCACTACCTGCCCCAGTACTCCATGAACGAGACCACGCGCTGGGCGCACTTCTACGACAAGAAACGCACCGCCGCTTTGTAAATATTCGTTAATTCCTCTATGAGATAAGCCGTTTATGACGAATTCAGGTCCTGAAACGGCTGATCCGCTGGAATTCCCGGCGCTCGATGCCAGACCGGCGCCTCCGGGTCGGTGGCGCATGCTGCTCTGGGGCGGCATTGTGCTGGCAGTTTTCGTTGTGGCGGCCATCCTGGTGCCGCGCCTGACCATAGAGGCCAAGCGGGACCAGCTTATCGAACAGGTGGCCGAGCGCCTGCAGCTGACCGCCGGCGGCCAGGCCGAGGTGCTTTCCACCTGGCTTCAGGGAACCCGGCGCCTCGCCCAGCCGGTCGTCGAAAGCGAGCTCATCCGGCTTTTTTCCGCCGAGATGGACCTGGCCGACGGCGACATGTCGCGCATGGTCGCCCCGCAGAGCGGCGAAGACGGCGGGCTCGGTGTACCGCTGGTCGAACAACTCCCCTTCATCGAACGGGTGATCAGCGACTTCGCGGCAAACGCCGACTTCCTGGCCGCCTACCTGGTCGGCCGCAACGGCGATGCCTTTGTCGCTTCCAGCGGCTCGGCGAGCTTTGGCGCCGAACAGCGCGCGCTGGCGCTGCAGAGCTTCGAGCGCGGACAGACGGTTTTCGGGCCGGCCCGGAGCTTGCCGGCGGGCCTCGTGCTCGACATGGTCATGCCGGTCTTCGCCGCACAGGTAGAACCCGGCGAAGCCAGGCCCGTTGCCGCCCTGGTGCTGGTCGTGCCGCTGACCGCCGGGCTGTCGGACATCCTCTCCGTCGACCCGCTCGCCAGCCCGGGCACGCGGCGCGTGCTCATCCAGTTGGACGACGGCGCCTTGGCCCGCATCGCCCCCGGCGCCGCCGAGCCGGTCAAGGCGGTAACCTTGGACGGCTTCGACCTGGCGGCCGGCGAGGTGCCTTTCGCGGAGCGTCCTTCCCTCACCAAACCGATTCAGGTCTATTCCGCAGGCGCCATGGTCTCCGGCCCCATATGGTGGATTGTGGAGGAACTGGAGGTCACCGTCGCCGAGCGGCCCCTTGCCACCTTCTCCATCGCGGCCGTCCTGGTTGCCGGCCTGGTGGTCCTCGTGGCCGCTGCTGCCTTCGGCGCTTTTTGGTGGCGTCTGTCGAGCCATCACAACGAGACGCTGGCCGTGCAGTATCGCGACCTTGCCGGGCGCATTCAGGCCCAGAAGCAGCTCATGGAAAGCATCAACGGTACGATCTCGGAGCACATTGCTCTGAAGGCACCCGACGGGACCTACCGCTATGTGAACCCGGCCTTCGCCTCGGCGGCGGGCCGCAGTCAGCAAAGCATGATCGGACTGGACGATGCCGCGGTTTTCGGACGCGGTACCGCCAAGCGGCTGGCGCTTACCGACCGGCGCGCCCTCGATGAAGACACGGCCGTCACCACAAACGAAGAGATCTACCTCGACTCGACGAAGCGCTATCTGCAGATCTCAAAGGTACCCTTCCGCGATGCCGAGGGCGCTGCTCCGGGCCTTGTGTCGGTGTCACGCGATGTCACCGAACTGGTCGAGCAGCAAGAGAAGAAGGAACGTGCCATCCAGCAGATGGTCACCGCCCTGGTGCGCGCGATCGAGCTGCGCGACCCCTACCTGGCCGGGCACTCCCGGCGCGTCGCGGACTTCGCGGTGGCCGTCGGCAAACAGCTCGGCTGCAGCGAGGACGACCTGACGACGCTGGAGCTCGCGGCCAATCTCTCCCAGATCGGCAAGCTCGCCGTCCCGGAGGAACTGCTGACCAAACCGGCCCGTCTGACGGAGGAGGAAATCCGCCAGATGGAAACCCATGTCGAGCATGCGGTTCAGCTTCTCGGCGGGATCGATTTCGAGCTGCCGGTCGTTGAAACCATTGCCCAAATGCACGAGCGCCTTGATGGCAAGGGCTACCCAAAAGGGTTAGCCGGCGAGGCAATCCGTCGAACCGCCCGAATTCTGGGGACTTGCGATGTCTTCTGCGCAAGGGTGGAGCCGCGGTCCTACCGCGCGGGCCTTGCACCCGACGCGGTGCTGGATATTCTGCAGGAGAATTCCAGCCGCTATGACCCCACAGTGATCGAGGCGTTGAGACAGGTGACTTCGACTATCTCCGGTGAAAAGCTGATCGCCAGCATCGCGGCCGGCTGATCCTCCATGGTGACTCCCTTCGCGGACCTGCGGGCCGCTGCCAAGTCCATCGGGTTCGTCATTCTGCTCTGTCTGACGGCGGGTCAGGCCTTCGCGCTCGACGGCACTATCCGCACTGCCGGGCGGGTCGAAATCAATGCAATGGAATACCCCTGGAGTGCCGTCGGTCGCGTCAACGCAGGGGGACGCGGTCACTGCACGGGATTTCTGGTGAGCGAGCGGCATGTTATCACCGCTGCCCACTGCCTCTTCGACCCCCGGGCCGGGCGGTGGCGCGGCCCCATCGAGCTGCACTTCATCGCTGGCTATCAGCGCGACCGCTTCATCCTGCATTCCAAGGTGGCCAGCTACCGCCGGGCCGAAAACTACGAGTATGCCAATCCAGTTAGTGCTCGTGCCGCACTGCACGACTGGGCAATCCTCACTCTTGAGAAGCCGATCGGACGCAAGGCCGGCTGGCTCGGCATGAAGAAGCTGGACAGCCTCATGATGTCGCGGATCAAGGCCGGCGATGCCCTGCTCATACAAGCGGGCTACCGCCGCGACCGGGCCCATGTCATGTCGGCCGGCTGGGGCTGCACCTTCCGGGGCTTCATTCAGCGAGGCCGGCTGATCACCCATGACTGCAATGTCATCCAGGGCGACTCGGGTTCGCCGCTCATCCTCTTCGCCGACAGCGACTTCTACGCGATCGGGCTGCATGCCATCGACCTGCGTTCCGACAAGGATGGACCGCTGGCCGGAGTGCTCTCCTTCAGCCTCTTCCATCCCGACGGCGGACGCCGCGACGCGGCTTCGGCTCTCTCCGGCACCTCCGCGCGCTGGGCCCAGGGAATGCCGCCCGGCCAGGGCAGCGAGGCGGCGATGGTGCCCCTGCGCACCATCGACAGCCTTCTGGTCAGCCTGGGCTACCTCCAGCGCAGAGCGGAGCAACAGAGCCAGGAAGCGCGTGTTCAGGCGCTCAAACGCTTTCAGGGAGACCGCGGCCTGCCGAAAGACGGGCGTGCGTCTTTGGACATCCTGGGCAAGCTCCTGCTCGCTGCCACGCGTTAGGCGTTCGCGGCACAACGCCTGAGGGCGCTGGATCGAAGGCCGCAAGCCTGCTATCCACATCGGTCGGCGGGGGCGGTGCCCATCGGGCCGGCGGAGAATCCGCTGCGGCAGCCGCCATTTTCTTCACGCGACCGGCACGGCGCGACTTAGTGCGATTGATAGAAGGAAAGCATATTCATGACCGAATTGTTCGCTGATGGGACAGGCTCCATCGTCGTTTCCAATGGCGTGGTTCGTATCGAGCTGGTGCAACTTCGTAGAAAAGACGACAAGGCAGAGCTTGAGTCGCACACCAGCGGTCACCTGCTGATGCCGGTCGGCTCCCTGAAGCAGCTGACCCTGCAACTGGCCAAGGCCTTGGAGCAGATCCAGGCCCGCGTCGCCGAGAAGGACAGGCTCGACAACGCGCCGAAGGGTGACGATTTGGACGACGCCCTCTCAAATCTTTGACCGGGCCGCGGCCTGCGGCCGCGAAGGTCGGATTGCGTCGTCGGGGCGGTGCCCGCGCAGCCGGCGCGCAACGCGCCAATTGGCCGGGCGCCGCCGCCGCTGCAGAGGCGGCAGCCGGGACCGGGTCCGTTCCGGCCGTTTTTGCCGGCTCCTGGCCGGCGCGGCGCCTTTACGCAAAATTGAGCATCTTGGCCGAATCTGGCGGGGATCCGTATAGAGTGACTGCGCCGCCCCCAAGACCGGGCAACGGGAAGGCCCCAAGCTATGAAATACCTCTTCGTCCATCAGAACATGCCTGGGCAGTACAAGCACATCTGCCAGCGGCTCGCCGCCGACAAAGACAATACCGTGGTGTTCATTACCAAGCGGGAAGGTATCGAGCTTTCGAACATCCACAAGGTGCTCTACAAGCCCAACCGAGAGCCCGCCGCCTCGACCCATCGCTACATCCGAGACGCTGAGCGTGGCATCCTCCACGGACAGGAGGTCGCCCGCAAGGCGCTGGAACTGAAGAGCAAGGGCTTCGTACCCGACATCATCATCGGTCATCCCGGCTGGGGCGAGACGCTGTACCTGAAGGACGTGTTTCCCGACACACCGCTCTTGGGGTTCTTCGAGTTCTACTACCACGCCGTCGGCGCCGACGTTGGTTTCGATCCGGAGAATCCGGCCAGTCTCGACACGCACTGCCGCATCCGGACCAAGAACATCATCCAGTTCATGGGGCTGGAGTCCGCCGATGCCGGAATGACCCCGACCCTCTGGCAGTTCGAGCAGTATCCCGCCGAGTTCCGGCACAAGATCTCTGTTGTTCACGATGGCATCGACACCGCCGTCTGCAAGCGCAACCCCGATGCCTCCATCGAGATCAAGAATACCGACGGCGAGGTCACGACGCTGCGCCAGGGGGAAGAGGTCATCACCTACGTGGTGCGCAACCTGGAACCCTATCGCGGCTTTCCGCAGTTCATGCGCGCAGCCGAGATCATCCTGAGGCGAAGGCCGAAGGCCCGCATCATCATCATTGGCGGCGACGAGGTGAGCTACGGGCGGCCGCTGCCCGACGGCGAGACCTACCGCAAGAAGGCCCTGGAAGAGGTCGATCTCGATCTCAGCCGTGTGTTCTTTCTGGGCCGGGTTCCCTACTCCACCTACCTGAACGTCATTCAGGTCTCCGGCGTGCATGTCTATCTGACGTTCCCCTTCGTGCTCTCGTGGTCCGTTCTGGAAAGCATGGCGGCCGAATGCCTCCTGGTGGCCTCCGCAACGCCGCCGGTTCAGGAAGTCATCAAGGATGGAAGCAACGGCCTTCTCTTCGACTTCTTCGACCACGAGGCCATCGCCAACCGCGTCGACGAGGTGCTGGACCACAAGGACCGCATGGCGGCCATCCGCAAAAAGGCCCGGACGACGGTTCTGCAGAACTACGACCTTGAAAAGTGCATGAAGGAGCAGCTCAAGCTGATCGACAATCTGGTGGCCGGGAAACGCCCACAGCCGGGCGGCAAACCCGGCAAGCCGAGCTTCCGTCTGCCCTCGGGCAGCCGTGGAACGAAGCCTGCGGCGAAGAAAGCCTCGGGCGGGTCCTCGAAGACCGCATCGAACGGCAAGACCAAGGCGGCCGCCAAATCCGGCGGCACCCGCTCGACCGCGCGCAAGAGCAAGGCCAAGAAAGCGCCCGCGAAAAAGGCTTCGAGGGCTAAACCCTCCGGTAAGCCTGCAGGGCGCTAGAAGCCAGGCGGGAGAGCGCCTTTCCGGCGGTCCGGCGAACCACGGGCGCAGCAGGGTCTCGATAGCTTCGGCAAATGGCATACTCCGGATTCCGGGTTGCGAGACCCGATTGGAACGCTTTATCAACCGCCTTGTAGGACGCAACAGGGGACTGGTACCCGGATCGAGGTCCCGGCCCAGCGGCAAGGACTGAACCTTGGCAAGAGTACTCGTTGGATACGAACGCGGTGACAGTGTGGGGCACTACCGCCGGCTGCTGCCGGTGGCGGAGGCCCTGGCCGCGCGGGGGCATCAGGTCACTTTCTTCCTGCGTAACCCCTATGACTGCAGGGCGCAGATCACCAAGAACCCCTTCCCTTTCATTCCGACACCCGACCTCGTGCCGCCCAACCCTGCGGAGCGCGAACCCAAGCGGATGGGCAGCTACAGCGATATCATGGTCTACTGCGGTTTCGGCCGGCTGGAGACGCTGTTCACGGCGACACTGGCCTGGCGGACCCTGTTCGATCAGCTGCGCCCGGATCTCATCGTCTGCGACCATAGCCCGGTGACCTGCTTTGCCGCCTACGGCCGCATCCCGGTGGTGCAGATCGGCGATGGGTTCACCATTCCGCCGGCGCAGGACGACGTCTTCCCGCCGTTTCGCGCGAAGAAAAAGGTCACGGTCGATCCCGACCAACTGGTCTCGGTTATGAACGATGTGCAGGGACGACTGGGCGGCCCCAGGGTGCCCTGCGTGACCGCGCCGCTGCGCACCGCGGGACGACTGATCTGCACCCTGATGGGGCTGGACCCCTACAAGGACCTCCGCGAGGATCCGGTGATCGGTCCGACCGAGGGCCTGCAGCCCCCCACACCGATGCCAAAGACCCAATCGCTCTTTGTCTACCTGGGCATCGATCAAAGGATAACCCCCCGGTTCCTGGAAGTCTTGAAGGCGTCGAAGCTGCCGGCGCGGGCGTACATCCGCGGCATGACCGAGGAAGCCGCCGAGACCTACGCCCGCCCGGGCCTGACCTTCTACAAAGCGCCGCAGCCCATCGATGAAATGCTGCGCGACGCTACCATGACCGTTCATCACGGCGGCAGCGGCATGTGCCTGGCGTCGTGCAGTGCTGGCCGCATTCAACTGGCCCTGCCCATCCATGAGGAAACGCTCTTGAATGCCCGCGCCCTGGGGCGCATCGGCGTGGGCCGCATGGCCACCGGCAAGGAACTCGAGGAGAGCGGCCAGGAGATCCTGGACGAAACCGTCGCCGACCCGAGAAAGGCCGAGCGCGCGCGGATCATTGCCGAAGAGATCAGAGACGTGGGGCCGTTTCGCCCGATGGAGCGGATCATCGAGACCTGCGAGAGTGTCCTGGGCGGTCGCTGAGAGCCGGATGCTGCCGCAGTCTCAACAAAGGCGCTAGGGGAAGATGGCAAAGATTCTCGTCGGCTACGAACTGGGGGCGGGGCATGGGCACGTGCACCGCCTGATGCCGCTTGTGAGAGCGCTGGAAGCCCGCGGCCATGAGGCCGTCTTTTTCCTGCGCAACATCAAGGAGAACGCCGTCCTGCTGGCAAGGGAGAAGCGCCCGATTCTTCCGGTGCCCGACATGGTCGGGCGCATCGCCGGCGCCCCCAAACCCGCGCGCCTCGGCAGCTACCTCGACATCATGTGTCACTCCGGGTTTTTCCGCCGCCAAAGCCTCCATGCCGGCATGCTGGCATGGCGCGGCCTGCTGGAACAGGTGCGCCCCGACCTGGTGATCTGCGACCACAGCCCGATCTGCGTTCTCGCATGTTTTCAGGAATGGCCCGTTGTCCAGGTGGCAGACGGCTTTACCCTGCCGCCCGCGCAGGACGATCACTTTCCGCCCTTCCGCCCGGGCCGCAAGCCCATGGTCGACCCGCAGCACGTGCTGAACGTGATGCAGTACGTTCAGGAGCACAATCGCCGGCCAGTACCCCGCAGCGTGACCGAACCTTTCCGGACGGCGGGTCGGATGGTCTGCACACTGCCGGAACTGGACCCCTACGCCGCGCATCGCCGGGACCCGGTGATCGGCCCTGTCGAGGGCTTGCAGGAACCACGGCCCCTGCCCGCCAATCCGCACTTCTTTGCCTACGTCAGTCTTGAACACAAAAAGACCAAGCCCTTTCTGCGTGGTCTTCGCGCCAGCAGGTTACCGGGTGAGATCTTCGCCCGCGGCATGACCGACGACATCGCCAACTCCCTCAGCCGGCCGGGCCTTACCGTGCATCGCGAGCCCCAGCCCATGGCCGAGGTGCTCCAGCGGGCCAGCCTGATCATCCACCACGGCGGCAACGGCACCTGCTGCGCGGCGCTGAGTGGCGGGCGGCCCCAGGTAACGTTACCGACCCATATGGAGGCACGCCTCAGCAGCGACGCCCTTGTCGATCTTGGCGTCGGGCGGTTGCTCCAGAACAAGGACCTGGACGATGCCCTGCCGGCGATACTGGAGCAGACAGCCGCCGACAACGACATGGCCGAGCGCGCCCAGGCCCTGGCCGCCGACATCAAGGCCCGTGAGACCTACAGGCCCGTGGATCGGATCCTCGAAGCCTGCCTGAAGATCCTCGATGACGCCGCCCCCACGACCGCTTGAGATCGCAAAAAGGTGGCAGCCGGCGTTCCTGTCGGATACAAGCGCCTACCTGCCGCCGGTCACCCTGGAGAAGACGTTCGGCGACGGACTGAGATCGCCGTGGAGAACCTCAAAGTCCGCAGGCAGGACGAGGCCGGAGCGTCTTCGGCAAGCCACCTTGCGCGGGCTCCTGAGAACACCCAGGCTGGCGGGGGAGAGGTTGGCCGCAAAGGTGTCGATGGCCGTCTCACCTGCGGTGTCTGAGTGAAGGACGAGGTTGACCGCCAGCTTTGCGGAAACGTCCGCACCAAGTTCCCACGGAACCGTGCCCGGATACCGAAACTGACCCAGAAGCGCTCCGTCTGTATCCAGAAACGCGCCGGTTACAATCGCGACCAGCGCGCTGCCGACTTCGATCGATTGCTCATAGAGCATCAGAAATCCCCCTGGCGGAATCTGGTGGTCGCCGGGGATCGCTATCTCGATGACTTTCCCGCCCGGGTTCAGCAACTCAACGGTAAGGTCTGCGGAACCGATGGGGACGTCGGACTGATTGTGGAGTTGAAGCACGTTGAGGCGTGGCTGTTCCGGCAGACCGTTGAACGCAGATCCGGCAAGAACGCCGGGGAGCGCAGGACTGGAAACGCCAAGCCCGATCTCGCTGATGATCAGGCGGGGCGGCGCCAGTGGATCCGGACGATCGGCCGGACGGGACCGGGCCGGTCGTGTCCTGCGCCCGGCGGAACCGAAGCTTGATCTGTTGGTTAATGACTCGGCAGAGGGCTCGCCCCCTCTTTGCCCGGTCGTCCTGACCGAGGGTGACGGCGTTTCCGACATGCGGCTTCACTCCAGGGTTCCTCGAGTGCCTTCACTGAGCACTCGCGCCGCGTCTCCCTACGCGCCGGCGATTGACCCCTGGATCTGCAATTCAGTCGAATCACAGAAGACGATGGTTCACCTGTAAGAACGCTCCAGGCCACTGACCCAGCAAACCCACTGAATCAAAACACAAGGTTGTGGCCTCTTCTTCTGATGTTCCTAATTATCCATATAAATCAGATAGTTAATACGCCGGCACGCTCTCGAACGACTACGGCGAAGCGAAGCCCTGCCTGTGCCGGGCCGCACCCCTTCGGCGCTTTCGCGGATGGGGCTTTCAGGTCGTTTGCCAACCCTCCGGTTGCAGCAGGCCGGCGGTGCGGGGGTGCGCCGCGCGGGCGCGCCGGCCTGCGACGCCTTCTCGCAGCAGAGATCGCGCAGCGGCCGGGCCGATGGGTTGGACTGGGAGACTTTCAGTGGCGGGCCGGAAACGCATGCCTCGGTCGCCCTGACCGAAATCGACAAATCGCTCCGCATCGCAACGCTCCAAGGTTTGGCCGAGGTCCCACTTCAGACCTCCGCGTCGCGTATCCCAACGCGACCGTAATCCACCCCTGGATTTGCAGTGCTGTCGAGACTACGCAGCCGCGAATTCAAGTCAATGAAAAAGCGTCGAGAAGAGTGATCCCTTCACAACGGTTCTCGGTGACCGCGCCGGTCTCGCCCGGCTCAGGTTCTCCTCAAGTACCGTCCATACAGGGATACTCCCAAACGCTGGTACTCCTTTTTGCTTTTCCGATCGCCGATTACCAGGGCGCGCGCTCATACCCCTGAAAAGATGCCACGCCGTGTCGGCTTCAGGTCACCACGATGATCTGGGTGGACGGGTCGTTCACCAGATCCTCGACCGAGGTCACGGAGCCTGTGCCCACACCCAGGAACGTGACCGAGGCTCCGTTCGTCAGCGAAACCGTCACATCGTTTCCGGCACCCGCGTCGACAACCGAGGCAATGGCGTTCAGAAGGTCGTCAAGATCGATGTCTGTGTCGCTGTCCTGGTCCGTGACACCCGAAAAAATCAGGCGGTCTTCGGAAGCAGCAAAGTCGGTGACGGTATCGTTGCCCTCGCCCGCCGGGTCTTCGACACGACCGAACAGAAAACTGTCGGCACCGGCCCCGCCGGTCAGCGTATCGTCGCCGAACCCACCGCCGAGCGTGTCGTCGTCTTCGCCCCCAAGCAACAGGTCATCGCCCGAGTCGCCGGCGAGAAGGTCGGCGCCCGCATCGCCATAGATCGTATCGTCACCACCGAGAGAGTCGTCACCGGAGGAGTCGCCAAAGACCGTGTCGGCTCCTCCACCACCCCGGATCAGATCGTCTCCCCCGTCCGACACCTGTGCCACACCGCCGTCCAAGGCCAGGGCATCGCCGCTGATAAGGTCATCCCCCGCGCCGCCGTCGATGGTGTCATCGCCACCCCCGGTGACGGATGCCGTGCCGCCGTCGCTCAAGGCATCTCCGGCGATGCTGTCACGCGACCCACCGCTGCTGATACTGTCATCGCCCGCCGCGGGGCCGTCGTTCATCACCTCCGCAGTTCCCCCGTCAAGCGCCAGCGCATCGCCGGAGATAACGTCCTGGCCCTGTGCGCTGATGATGACGTCGCTGCCGGCCAGGGCGGCCACCGCGACCGAAGTGTTCGTAACCCTTGCTGCGCCGCCGCCCCGCGCCAGCGCATCGCCGGCAATGGTGTCGCGGCCATCGCCGGAAACCAGATTGTCACTGCCCGCCACGCCATCGGCCTGGGCGGTGTTCTCGGCCTCTGCGGAACCGCCCGCCCCCCCATCGGCAAGGGCATCGCCGGCAATCAGGTTGTTGCCCCCCTGCCCGGACATCACGTCGCTGCCCGCCGAACCCTCGGCGGCCGTGTTTTCCGCGCGGGCCTCGGGCGTGCCGGCGGACGCAAGGGCCATGGCATCGCCCGACAGAACGTCGGCCGCACCGTCTCCAGTGATGGTGTCGTCCCCGGCCGCGCCGCCGTCGGTCGCATCGGCACTTGCGGAAGCGCTGGCCGTCGCGCCGCCGCGCGCAAGCGAGTCGCCCGCGATGCTGTCGAAGCCGTCCAGGCCACGGATGCTGTCGTTTCCGGCCGCCGAGCCGCCGCCCTCGGCGAGATTGGTGCCGGTGGCCGTGGCATCGGACCCGCTGATCGCCAGGGCGCCGCCGGACACCAGATCGGCGCCCGATCCGGCGAGGATCGTGTTGCCGCCCGCAATGCCGCCAAGCGCGCTGTTTTCACCCTCCGCCAACGCCGCCCCTCCGGCTGTAACCGCCATGGTATCGCCGGCGACCGTGTCGGCACCGGCGCCGCCGCTGACGGTATCCGCCCCGGCACTGCCGCCCCCTTCGCCAGTGTTGGCTGCGGTCGCCGCCGCTCCCTCCCGGCCGCTCGCAAGGGCATCGCCGGAGGTACGGTCTCCACCGCCGCCGTCCGAAATGCGATCATCGCCGGCCCGCCCCTCGGCGCCGAGCGCTGCGTTGACTGCATCCGCCACTGCAAAACGCGAGACCCCCAGGGCGTCGCCTGCAATGACATCCCTTCCGGACCCACTGCCGATGGTGTCGCCGCCGGAGCTTCCCTGGTCGGCTTGGTTGTACGCCAGGCGGTTGCCGACGAAGCGGGTCGCGTCCAGTCCCGCGAAATCGCCCGAGATCTGGTTGTTGCCGTCACCACCGCGGATCAGGTCATTGCCGGCGGATCCGCCGTCTTCCGACAGGTTTTCCACCGTGCTGTCGAAGCTGGGACCTCTAAAGGACAATAGTTCGCCTGCAAGCGTATCGTTGCCCTCCGTAGCGGTGATCGTGTCGTTGCCGGCCGACGCGGTCGGCCCCAGCGCGTCGTTCGTGGTTACCGCAGCGGGAATGCGGCCGCCGCCCTGAATGCCTTCACCGGCAATGACGTTGTAACCGCTGTCGCCGTCCAGGCTGTCGTTGCCCGCAGCGCCATCGGTCGCCCGGTTCACCACGTCCAGAGCGCTGGAGTCACCACTGGCCGACGAGAAAGCCTCTCCGGCAATGACATCACGGGCGCCCAGGCCGCGGATCGTATCATTGCCGACCTCGCGGCCCTGGTCGGCCGCGTTCTCGACGATCGCCGCTGCGTTGCCGCTTCCGGCATCGGCCAGCGCCTCGCCGGCAATGGTGTCAAAGCCGTCAAAGCCTTCGATGGCGTCGTTGCCGGTGGGACCGGATGGGCCCTCGGCATCGCTGTTCAACACCGACGCGCCCACCAGACCGTTGCCTGCCGCGAGGGCCTCCCCCGCGATCAGATCATCGCCAAGGCCGCCGTCAATGGTGTCGTCCCCGCCGCCGTTGCGCTGCGTGGCCGAAATGGACGCTCCACCATCCGGGTCGGGAAGCCCCAGCGCATCGCCTGCAATGAGATCCGCCTCGGTGCTGCGCCCCAGCCCCGGGTCGAAGTCGTCATCCACGCCGCCGACCGGCGCGACGTAGCCGAACAGCCGGTCGTTGCCAGTGCCGCCTTCGAGTGAGTCCTGCCCGGCGCCGCCGACCAGGTAATCGCCGCCGGAGCCGCCGAAAAGGCGGTCCGCCCCGGCATCGCCGCTGAGAAAGTCGTTGTGGTCCTGCGCATCGAAGACACCGCCGACCAGGGCAGCATCGCTCTGTTGGTCGGCGAGATCCTGGGTGCCGCCATAGAGGCTGTCGTCGCCGGCTGCACCGAAAAGAAAGTCCGGGCCCGCGCCGCCTTCCAGCAATTCCCCCGCCGCCGCGGCAGCCAGGACCGTCTGCCCCGCCAAGGGGTCCGGGTGGGCCTGGCCGGGGTCAAGATTGTCCCGCAGAGGGTCGGCAGGATTGGGGTCGCGGTCGGCCCCATCACCACCGTACAGCGTGTTCAGGGCCCCGTCGGTCGGAATGGTATTGGTCGTCCAGTCGGCTTCGCTGTCACTGTCGATGGGCGCCCCGGAAGCTTCGTCGCGCTCGTCGAAAACCCTCGAGAAGACCTGATGGTCGCCGGTAAAGCGGCTGTTGAAGGTGTCGAGTGAAAGATCCAGGTTATCCGGAACCAGCGGGTTGGGCGTCCAGACGGGGCCGGTCAGCACGCCGAGTTCGGCGGTGGTGAGTCTGGCCGCGAAGGTGTCGAGAGCATCACCATCTCCTGAGATCAGGTTCACTGCGATGGGCGCCGTGGTGTCGTCCCCCAGCAACCAGGGCGCGGCATCGGCAATCTCGAAGCCGTCCACCACGGCCCCGGAAGCATCGAAGACGCGGCCGACGACGGTGGCATCGCCCCCCTCGCCCGCCGCGGCGTCCTGGTAAAGTCCCAGGAATCCGCCGACAGGAATAACGATGCCGTCGGGCAGATCCAGGATCACGACCGCGCCTGCAGGGTTCAGGATCTCGAGCGTGGTGTCGAAGGTCTGGGTGTCGGCGTCCGTGTTGTTGAACAGCTCCACGAAGTCGTAGAGCATGGCGACGTCGGCCAGGACCACCGGCGCGGGGCCGCCGGTGCTGCCGTCATCTTCGGAAAACGGCGGCACGTCCAGCGCGGCGGAGACCCCGACCTCGTTGATCAGCAGGGTTGGCGGCACCCCGACGCCCGGCCCCACCTCCGCAGCAGCCAGCAGCAGCGTCTCCTCATCGACAATCTCGACCTCGGGAATTGCCGGCGCAGCCAGCTCCGGTGCCGTGGCGCCAATCACGTCCTGACCCAGCAGCAGTTCGATGATCGATCCGAGGTTGTCATCATAGACCGAAGCGCCGGAGCCTTGCGCGCCGGGCCCGGCGGCCACCACAAGTTCAAGGTCCGGATCGTTGAGCGCCAGCGCCTGCCCGTAGATCAACTGACCGGCCAGGGTCTGGCCGCCGATCTGAAAGCTCGGCCCTCCGCCCTGGCCGATGGCGTCGGCAAAGTCGCTGAAGACAATGCGCCCGCCGCCGTCCTGGCCGAAATCCAGGATCAGGTCGCGGCCCTCGGTGCTGACGCGGGCGGCGGTCGGGTCGAATTCAACGACATAGCTGTCGCCGGGACGGGACGGAATCGAGATCACCTGGCCGGCGCCCGGCTCGGTGAGCACCTGGGCCGCGCCGGCCTGGCCGAGGACGATGACGGCACCCTGGCCGCCCGCAGTCTCTTCACCGGCCGGCGGCCCGGCGCTGAGCGCCACCTCAGGCCTTGCGGAGACCGGCTCCGCGGGCGGAATGATCAGCGGCGGGGCGACACTGTCTGCGTTCTCCCGCTCGTTCCAGCCTGGAGTTCCGGAATCGGCTGTGCCGCCGGATCGCGGCTCCTGTACATCCATGGCTCCATCTCCCATCGCCAAGACCTCGTCCGCGGCGGTTCGGGACGGACTCCATCACGTCGAGGCGCGCCCTCCCCAGAGCGCCCCACGACCGGCCGCACCGCACCGCTGACGCGAAAATCTCAGGCCGGCGGGCCGAAAAATCGAGAAACCTAAATGGGGCAAGTACGGGGATATGTGTGTGTTCGGACAGTCGCTAAGCCGCCGATTGCATGGCGGCGGCAGCCGTCCGCTTATGAAGCGACGGACGGGCGGAGCACTACACTCCCGCGCGAACGCGCCGGCAGCCCGGGCAATCCGAGGATACCCCGCACGCGAATCCGTAGCGTTTGAGAAGCCGCGGCCGGGCGAGCGCCGGCAAAGAAAAGGGCCCGGCGGCTTCCCGCCGGGCCCATCAAAACTGAGCAAAGATCGCTGAGATAAAGGGTGTCCGTTAACCGTCCACGACAATCTGGGTCAGTTCGTCGAGATCGGCCAAGGTCACACCGTTCAGGGTTACGACGAGTTCCGAGTTAAAGGTACCGCCCCCGGACCCGTCCAGATCGACGGAGACCTCAAGGTTACCCGCCACCTCGTTAAGCGTGACATATCCTTGGGCGATGGCATCGGCGATACCCGTATCGCCAAAGTCGCCCTCGTTGAGTAGATCCGCCAAGTCCAAAATATCTACATTGCCGACACCATCATCGAAGTCTGTGATGGTATCTGCATCAGCTCCGAACCCAGCACTTCCATCGAAAACAAAGGTGTCGGTGTCCGTGAGGCTACCACTGGTCAAGGTATCGGCTCCAGCGCCACCGTTGATGATGTCGTTACCCAACCCACCGTCGATGGTGTCATTGCCGGCCCCGCCGTAGATGGTGTCATTACCCGAACCACCATCGATAAAGTCGTCGCCGGCTCCGCCGTAGATGAGGTCGTTGCCGCTGCCACCATAGATGACATCATCTCCGCCGATCGTATCGTTGACGTCCGAGGAGTCACCGTAAATGACATCGTGGCCTGACCCGCCGTCGATGGTGTCGTCGCCGGCGTTATCGATCAGGATCGCCGTACCGCCGCCAAGCGCCAGCACATCGCCGGAGATCGTGTCGTTGCCAGACCCACCCTCGATCGAGTCATCGCCGCCGTTCGTCGCCGAAGCATTGCCACCGCCGATGGCGAGAGCATCACCGGCGATTACGTCGTTGCCGCCGCCACCAAGGATGGTGTCTTCGCTCACCTTCGCGGTGTTTTCCGCAACCAGATCGTTGAGCACCGTGGCATCGCCGCCGTCGGTGGCCAAGGCGTCACCGGAGATCCAATCCCAGCCGTTGCCGGCTTCGATGAAATCGCTGCCGACAATCACACCGGCTGCGGCGGTGGCAACGGTGTTCTGGACCCTAGCGTTGCCATTCTCGCCTGTGGCCAAAGCATCGCCGGCGATAGACTTATAGCGCCAATCAGATGACTTGATGGTGTCGTTACCGGCCTGACGCTGCCCTCCAAGGGCCTCGTCATCCACCAGAGCCTGATTCAGCACCAGCGCATGACCATACTCACCAGTGGTGAGGGCATCGCCCGCCACATCGGAGTAGCCGCCGACATAGATATCATCGTTACCGGCGGAGGAGCCATTCCCGAAGGCACTGTTCTCGACGACGGCCATGTAGAAGCTGTCATCGTCCGCCAAGCCATCTCCATGAGCGTAGGCGTCACCGGCAATGCTGTGCTCACCTTTACCACCGGAGACGATCTTGTCATTACCGGCAGAAGCGGTGTTCCCATCGCCGTTCCCGTCGTTCACCCGTGCAGTATTCTCCGCCTTCGCGACCGCTTTGTGATTGAGGGTCAAGGCGTCACCGGCGATCTTCTCGTTGCTGTCGAAAGAGCCTGAGTAGATCTTGTCGTTGCCGGCCTCGGCCGTCGCCCCGGAGGCGCCGCTGTGCACGGTCGCTGTGTTGGTCGCCGTGGCGTCGCCACTGTCGTGACCCGTCATGGCGTCGCCGGAGATCGTATCGGAGCCAAAGCGACCAGTGATCCAGTCATTGCCGACCTCGGCCGTAGCGTGGTCGTGAGCATTGGCCGTGTTCTTGGCCGTGGCCTCACCATCCTTACCGGTCGCCAAAGCATCGCCGGCAATCTTGTCACCGATATCGTACAACTCCGGACCACCATAGATTTTGTCGTTGCCGACGTAGACCTCGGAGCTGCCTCTCGCCACGCCCTTGTTGACCGTCTTGGCATCGCTGCCATCGCCGGTCGCCAGGGCGCCACCGGAGATCTGGTCAAAGTCGGAACCACCGTGGATGGTGTCGTTGCCGACCTTCACCGTAGCGTCGTTCCTGCCCTTGCCGGTGTTTTCCGCCTTCGCCAGGGCATCTTCGCCGGTCACCAGGGCCTCACCCGCCAGCTTGCCGCGATCCTTGCCGCCGGTGATGTAGTCGTTGTCGACCTCCACCTTGGCATGGTTGCGGCCCTTGCCGTCGTTATCGGCATAGGCCGTAGCCTCGTCGCCGGTGGCCAGAGCAGCGCCGGAAACCGCGTCGCTGTCGTCGCCGGCATGGATGGTGTCGCTGCCGACCTTGGCGAACGCGCTACCCCTGGCTTCACCGTCGTTGTCCGCCAGCGCCGTCGTACCGTCACCACGGGTCAGGGCATCGCCGGCGATTAGGTCTCTTTCATCACTGAGCCCATCATAGCGCTCATGGCTCCGCGTCTCGATGTAATCGTTGCCAGCCAAGGCTTCGTTGCCATGCTCGCCCTTGGCCTCGGCAAAGTTCGTCGCGGTGGCGTTCCCGCCGTCCTCGGCGGTGCTGGCCGCATCGCCGCCAATGACGTTGTTGTCGCCGTCACCATAGATGTGATCGTTGCCCGCGTAGGCATCGCTCAACCTGTCACCATCCACCTTTGCGGTGTTCTGGGCAATGGCAACCCCATCCTTGGCGGTCGCCAGGGCGTCGCCGCCGATGTAATCGTCGCCGTCGCCGGCGCCGCCGGCATCGCCTTCATCGGCCTTGATGGTGTCGTTGCCGGCAAAGGCGTCCTTGGTGCCCGCCAGGGCCATGGCCATATTCACCGCCAGCGCGGTGGCGCCGACGCCTGCGGCCAGGGCATCGCCGGAGATCCGGTCTTTCCCGTTCTCGCCACTGGCGACGATGTAATCGTTGCCCGCGGAAGAGTTGGCCGTATTGCTGCCGTTCACCTTCGCCGTGTTCTTGGCCGTGGCATCGCCGCTGTCGCTGCCGAAGGACCCGGCATCGCCGCTCAGCCAATCCTCACCAACAACGCCGTTGATGGTGTCGTTGCCGGCCGTGCCGCCGCCGTAGTCGCCGGTGTTGTGTGCCTCCGACTTGGAGCCCGCACCGAAGGCCGCGGCGTCACCGGCAGCCATGTCGTTGCCACCGCCGGTCACGATGTCGTCGCTGCCGGCCGTGGCATTGCCATCGTCCGCCTGGTTGACGACCTTGGCGAGGCCGTTGGCCCCGGTAACCAGGGCGTCACCTGCGATCTTGTCGGAGCCGTGACCCGTGCCGATCCAGTCGTTGCCGGCACCGGCGTGATCGCCATTGGCGGTATTGTTCGCGTACGCCCGGGCGCCGTCATCAGCCGTCTCCAGGGCCTCGCCGGCCACGACATTGTGACCTTCCCCGCCATCGATCATGTCGTTGCCGGCCCCGCTGCCCGCAAAGGCATTGTTGTTGGCCGTCGCCGTGCCGCCGGTCACCACGAGGGAACCGGATTCGCCGGAGATGGTATCGCTGCCGGCACCGCCTTCGATGGAGTCGTCACCAGCCACGCCGCCGTTCAGCGCCATGTTGGTGGTCGTCGCCGAACCCGTGTCACCCATTGCGAGGGAGCCGCCGGCAATGATGTCGGCATCGTCGCCACCGAAGATGGTGTCGTTGCCGGCCAGGTTGCCCGCACCGTTGGCGGTATTTTTGCTCTCCGCCTCGGCATAATCACCGGCGATGGCCTGGGCGTCGCCCGCCAGCTTGTTCAGGCCGTTACCGGCATCGATGTGATCGTTGCCGGCCTGGTTGCCTTCGCCCAGAGCAGTATTGGTGGCGGTCGCCTTCGCATCGTCGTCGGCAATGGCCTGGGCGTCGCCCGAGACCTTGTCGTTGTGCTGACCGGTGACGATCTTGTCGTTGCCGGCCTGGTTGTCCGCCGTGTTGTCGGGCTCGTTATCGTTGCTGTCCGCGTGGTTCGCCGAAACCGCCGTCGCCTCGTCGCCGGCCAGGGCCTGGGCATCGCCCGCGACCTTGTTATCGCCGTCGTAGGCATAGATCTCGTCGTTGCCCGCGCGGTTGTCGTCATCCAGATTGCCGGTGCCGGCGTCGTTCATCTGCTCGGCATAAGCATCGTCGTAGGCAATCGCCTGGGCGCCGCCCGAGATGGTCTCGCTCTGATGGCCGCCATGGATGGTGTCGTTGCCGGCATAGTTGCCGTCAGCACTGCCATCGTCGGCCGCCTCGTTCTTGCCGTAGGCTTTGGCGTCGTCGTAGTACGAAATCGCCTGGGCATCGCCGGCAACCTTGTTGTGGCCGCCATTGACGGTGATCTTGTCGTTGCCGGCACGGTTGCCGCTTTCGTTGTCTCCGCCGGCGCCGGCCAGGTTGGTCTGCTTGGCATAGGCATCGCCGTAGGCAATCGCCTGGGCGCCACCGGAAACCGTGTCGGAGCCGTTGCCCGCAGTGATGGTGTCGTTGCCGGCAGAATTGTCACGATCAGCATCGTCGAAGCCGGCGGTGTTGGTGCCATAGGCCCAGGCCTTGTAACCAGAGATCGCCTGGGCATCGCCGGCAACCTTGTTGTGGCCGCCACCGGCATCGATGTGATCGTTGCCCGCCAGGTTGCCGTCGCCCAGCGCCTTGTTCTCAGACGTGGCCGTCGCGTACTTGTCGGCAATGGCCTGGGCGTCGCCGGAGACCTTGTCGTCATCCTTGCCGGTCACGATCTTGTCGTCGCCGGCCTGGTTGTTGGCGGCCTCCTCGTCCTCGCCCTGGGCGTGGTTGTGCGCCTTTGCCTCGGCGACAGAATGGTCGTTCTTGCCGATGGCCTGGGCATCGCCCGCAACGACGTTCTTGCCATCGTAGGCATAGATCTTGTCGTTGCCGGCCTTGTTGCGGTCGTCGGTCGCGGACTCGCCGGCATGGTTGTTCTGCTCGGCGTAGGCGTTATTGCCTGCAATCGCCTGCGAACCGCCGGAGATGGTGTCGCTGCCCCAGCCCGCATAGATGGTGTCGTTACCGGCCGTGTTGTCGTCGCCGTACTTGGCATTGTTGTTGCCGAAGGCCTTGGCGATGTTCTTGGCGATCGCCTGGGCGTCGCCGGCAACCTTGTTCCACCAGCCGCCGCCGACATCGATGTAGTCGTTGCCCGCGGAGGAGCCGTGACCCGTGGCCAGATTGTCGGTATCCGCCTTCGCAACATCCTTGGCCCGCGCCTGCGTGCCGCCGGAGACCACGTCCTCGTCGGAACCGCCGTAGATATCGTCGTTGCCGGCCTCGGCACCACCCGTCGCCGTGTTGTCGGCATAGGCCTCGGCGTCATCGCCGGTGTTCACCGCCATGGCCTCACCGGCGACATAGTTGTCGCCGTCGCCGGCCTTGATGGTGTCGTTACCGGCATCACCGGTGCGGCCGTCCGCGGTGTTTTCGGAGACCGCAACGGCGTCGTTGTAACCCCAGCCCTTGGAGCGGGCCATGGCGTCGCCGGCTACCTCGTCATCGTCGTCAGGATGCTCGTCGGACCCGATCCAGTCGTTGCCCGCGTCGCCCTTGTCGGCGGCGTTCACCTGTTTGGCGAAGGCCGCCGCAGCTGCAACCGCCATGGCACCACCGGAGATGGTGTCCTTGTCGTTGCCGGACTTGATCGTGTCGTTGCCGGCATCGTTGCCGCTGCCGTCATTGGCGGTGTTCTCGCCATACGCAGTGGCACTGCCGTGCGAGGAGATCGCCTGGGAGTCGCCGGCGATCAGATTGTCACCGTGGCTGGCATCGATGTAGTCGTTGCCGGCCTCGTTGTCGTCGTCACCTTCCGCCTTGTTCTCGGAGGTCGACAGGGCCTTGTCCTTCGCGATCGCCTGGGCGTCGCCAGAAACGCGGTCGCCGCCGTTCTCGCTTATGATCTTGTCGTTGCCGGCCCGGTTGTCTTCATCGTCCTTGGCATGGTTGTGGGAATACGCCGTGGCGTCGTCGTGCGAGGAGTAGGCCTGGGCGTCACCGGCCAGGACGTTGTGGCCCCGGCCCGCGTAAATTTCATCGTTACCGGCGTCGTTGTTATCGTCGTCGCCCTTGCTGCCGCCGGCGTGGTTGATCTGCTGGGCATAGGCATCATCCTTGGCGATCGCCTGGGCACCACCCGAGATGGTGTCGCTGCCGTTACCGGCATGGATGGTGTCGTTGCCGGCATCGTTGTAGTCGCCGTCCTTGGCGTCGTTCCTGCCGTAGGCCTTGGCGTCGTCGTAGTACGAAATCGCCTGCGCGTCGCCGGCCACCTTGTTGTGGCCGTGACCGACATCGATGTAGTCGTTGCCGGCATCGCTGTACTTGCCGAATGCCTTGTTATGAGACGTTGCCTTGGCATCGTATTCGGCGATGGCCTGGGCGTCGCCGGACACCTTGTCGTTTTGGTGGCCAGCATGGATCTCGTCGTTGCCCGCATCGGCTTTGTAGCCGTCGGCGGTGTTGTACGCCTGGGCCACGGCATTGTTGTACGCCCTCTCCTGGGCGTCGCCGGCCACAACATTGTTGCCGCTGCCGGCGTCGATGTAGTCGTTACCAGCCGCGCTGTAGCTGCCAGCTGTGTTGTTGGCCGTCGCCGTACCGCCTTCCACCACGACCGAGCCGGAATCACCGGAGATGGTGTCGCCGCCGGCGCCGCCTTCGATGGAATCCTCGCCGGCCACGCCGCCGTCATTGGCGACGTTGTTCGTAACCGCCGAACCGGTATCACCAGTGGCGAGGGAGCCGCCGGCAATCAGGTCGGCATCGTTGCCGCCGAAAATGGTGTCGTTGCCGGCCGTGTTACCGGCCCCATTTGCCGTGTTGTTGCTCTCAGCGTCGGCATTGCCGTTCTCGGAGTCCGCCTGCGCATCGCCGGCCACTTCGTTCATGCCGTTCCCGGCATCGATGTAGTCGTTACCGGCCTGGTTGCCTTCACCAAGGGCCGTGTTGGTGGCAGTCGCCTTTGCTTCGTCATCGGCGATGGCCTGAGCGTCGCCGGAGACGGAGTCATTGTGCTGACCGGTGTAGATCTTGTCGTTACCGGCCTGGTTGTCCGCCGTATTGTCGTTCTCGTTATCGGTGCTGTCCGCGTGGTTCACCGACACCGCCGTCGCGTCATCGCCAGCCAGGGCCTGGGCATCGCCCGCGACCTTGTTGTGGCCGTCGTAAGCGTGGATCTCGTCGTTACCGGCACGGTTGTCGTCATCCCGATCGCCGGTACCGGCATCGTTCCTCTGAGACGCATAGGCATCGTTATGGGCGATCGCCTGGGCGCCGCCAGAAATGCTGTCGCTCTGATCGCCGGCATAGATGGTGTCGTTACCGGCATAGTTGCCGTCAGCACTGCCGTCGTCCGCCGCCTCGTTCTTGCCGTAGGCATCGGCATTGCCGAAATACGAGATCGCCTGGGCATCGCCGGCCACCTTGTTGTGGCCACCGTTGACGGTGATCTTGTCGTTGCCGGCACGGTTGCCGCTTTCGTTGTCTCCGCCGGCGCCGGCCAGGTTGGTCTGCTTGGCATAGGCATAGACACCGGCCAAAGCCTGGGCACCGCCGGACACCGTATCGGAGCCATTGCCCGCAGTGATGGTGTCGTTGCCAGCGGCATTGTCGCGGTCGGCATCGTCGAAGCCGGCGGTGTTGGTGCCATAGGCCTTGGCAATGCCACCCGCGATCGCCTGGGCGTCGCCGGCGACCTTGTTGTCGCCGCCACCGGCCTCGATGTGATCGTTGCCCGCCAGGTTGCCGTCGCCGAGTGCCTTGTTCTCAGACCTGGCCTCCGCATACTTCACGGCAATCGCCTGGGCGTCGCCCGAGACCTTGTCGTCATCCTTGCCGGTATAGATCTTGTCGTCGCCGGCCTGGTTGTTGGCGGCCTCCTCGTCATCGCCCTGGGCATGGTTGTGGGATTTCGCCTTGGCAACCGACAGGAAGTTCTCGCCGATGGCCTGGGCATCACCCGCCACGACGTTCTTGCCGTCGTAAGCATGGATTTCGTCGTTGCCCGCCCTGTTGTCGTCATCGGTCGCCCACGCACCGGCATGGTTGTTCTGCTCGGCGTAGGCATTATTGCCTGCAATCGCCTGCGAACCACCGGAGATGGTGTCGCTGCCCCAACCCGCATAGATGGTGTCGTTGCCCGCGTCGTTGTCGTCGCCGTACTTGGCATCGTTGTTACCGAAGGCCTTGGCGATGTTCTTGGCAATCGCCTGGGCGTCGCCGGCAACCTTGTTCCACCAGCCGCCGCCGACATCGATGTAGTCGTTGCCGGCAGAGGACTTGTAGCCCGTCGCCAGGTTGTCGGTGTCCGCCTTGGCGAAGTCCTTGGCCCGCGCCTGCGTGCCGCCGGAGACCACGTCGTTATGATTGCCGGTGTAGATCTTGTCGTTGCCAGCCTCGGCACCGTTGGTGGCCGTGTTGTCGGCATAGGCCTTGGCATCGTCGCCGGTGTTCACCGCCATGGCCTCGCCGGCGACATAGTTGTTGCCGCCGCCGGCCTTGATGGTGTCGTTGCCGGCATCACCGGTCCAGCCGTTCGCCGTGTTGATGGAGACTGCAACGGCATCGTTCTTGTCATCGCCCAGAGAGCGGGCCATGGCGTCGCCGGCTACCTCGTCGTGATCGTCCGGCGATCCCAGATCGGACTCGATCGAGTCGTTGCCGGCATCGCCCTTGTCGGCGTAATTGATCTGGTTGGCATAGGCAAAGCCTGCAGCCACCGCCATGGAACCACCGGAGATGGTGTCCTTGTCGTTGCCGGACTTGATCGTATCGTTGCCGGCATTGTTGTCGTCGTCTTCAACAGCCGTGTTCTTGCCGAAGGCCTTGGCCGTCCCGTGCGAGGAGATCGCCTGGGAGTCGCCGGCGATCAGATTGTCGCCGTGGCTGGCATCGATGTAGTCGTTGCCGGCATTGTTGTAGCTGCCGCCTTCCGCCTTGTTCTCGGAGATCGACCAGGCAAGATCTTTCGCGATTGCCTGGGCATCGCCGGAGACCCGGTCCTTGCCGTTGCCGCTTTCGATCTTGTCGTCGCCGGCGCGATTTTTGTCATCGTCGTTGGCATGGTTGTGGGAATAGGCCTTGGCGTCGTTGTGGGACGAGATCGCCTGGGCGTCGCCGGCGAGGACGTTGTCGCCGCGGCCCGCGTAGATCTTGTCGTTGCCCGCGTCGTTGTAGTCGTCGCCGGACCTGTTGCTGCCGGCGTGATTCTTCTGTTCGGCGTAGGCCCAGTCCTTGGCCAGCGCCTGCGCGCCACCGGAGATCGTGTCGCTGTCGTTGCCGGCATGGATGGTGTCGTTGCCGGCATTGTTGCCGTCACCGTCCAGCGCCCGGTTGTCGCCATAGGCATAGGCGTCGTCATGGTACGAAATCGCCTGGGCGTCGCCGGCTACCCTGTTGTGGCCCCGACCGACATCGATGTAGTCGTTGCCGGCGTCGTTGCCGTCGCCTTCCGCCTTGTTGGTGGACCACGCCTTGGCGTCATAGCCTGCTATCGCCTGGGCGTCGCCGGAAACCTTGTCGCTTTGGTGGCCGGCATGGATGGTGTCATTGCCGGCCGAATTGTTCGCGGCCTTGTTGTCGTCGCCCTCGGTGTGGTTATGCGACTTTGCCGTGGCCGTCGAGTAGTAACCCGTGCCGATGGCCTGGGCGTCGCCCGCGACGGTGTTTTCGCCGTTGTAGGCATAGATCTTGTCGTTGCCGGCATTGTTGTCATCGTCCGCGGAGTTTTCGCCGCCGGCATGGTTGCTCTGCTTTGCAAAGGCGGTGTGGCCCGCAATCGCCTGGGAACCGCCGGAGATGTGGTCGGCACCCCAGACCGAACCATGGATGGTATCGTTGCCGGCATTGTTGCCGTCATCGCTGCCGCCGTCGCCGGCAGTGTTTTCGCCATAGGCCGAAGCGCTGCCGTACTCGGCGATCGCCTGCGAATCACCGGCGACCTTGTTTTCGCCACCGCCCGCGTTGATGTAATCGTTGCCGGCTGAGCCCTCGTCGCCATCGACGGCCGTGTTGAAGGCCTTGGACGTCGCAGTGTACTTGCCGAAGGCCGCGGCATCGCCGCCGATGGAGTCGTTGCCACCGGTATAGCCTTCCCCGCCGTCGCCATAGACGGCGTCGCCATAAATCGTGTCGTTGCCGGCCGTGGATGAGCGACCTTCCGCCGTGTTGTAGGCCTTGGCGGTGGCATGATCACCCATGGCCGCGGCGTCGCCGCCGATCCGGTCATTGCCGCCGTACTCGGAGCTGAACTCGGAACCGGAACCGGAGCCGTAGTCGCCGTCGCCCGTGATGTAATCGTTGCCGGCATCGCCCCCGTCTTCGGCGGCGTTGTAGGAAATCGCGTAGGCCGCGCCGCTGCCGCCCTCGCCGCCATCGCCGCCACCGGCAACCGCCAGGGCGTCGCCGCCGATGACGTCGTCGTCATCACCGCCGTCGATGGAGTCGCTGCCGACATCGGCCTTGGATGCGCCGAAGATCGCCAGGTTCTTGGCCACCGCGACCGCCAGACCGCCATAGTCACCGCCGCTGGTGATGGCCGCGGCGTCGCCGCCGATGGAGTCCGCGCCTTCGTCGCCGGAAATGACGTCGTTGCCGAAACCGCTGTCCTCGTTGCCGAAACCGTCTTCCGGACGCTTGATGGAGTCGTCGGAATAGGAGAGCGCCAGCGCCACGTCTTCGCCGGTGGCCAGCGCGTCGCCGGAGACCTTGTCGTCGCCATTGCCGGCGACGATGGTGTCGTTGCCGCCGAGAATGGCGAGCGCCGCACCGATATCAATGTCTTCAGGGATACTGACGACCTGGTCGACCTCTGCGAGCATCATCGACGCCAAAGCAACTTCGGTCTCGCCGTCGTCCTCTTCTTCCTCTTCTTCCTCTTGCTCGTCTTCGGCGAAGAGTGCGCTCACGTTATTCAGCGCGTCACCGGCAATGACGTCGTGGCCTTCGTGGTTCTGGTCGTCGTCCGGCAGTCCGTCCGTGCCTTCCGAGCCATCGCCGTCGATATCACCTGCCCCGTCGCCGTAAATCTGGTCGTCGCCGGTGCCGCCGTCCAGGGAGTCGTCGCCCTGGCCGCCGATCATGAAATCGCCGCCGGAGCCGCCATACATCTCGTCGTCGCCGGCTTCGCCGAACAGGAAGTCGTTGTGGTCGTTGAAGAAGGGCTTGTGATTCAGGCCCGCCGCCCCTTCGAAGCCGTCGCCGTTCAGCGCGTCCTCAAGAAGGTCGATGCCCTGCTCCAGCACCTTCTCCGACTGCTCGAGATAGTCCTCTTCAGAACCGCCGTAGAGGGAGTCAGCGCCCTGGGCGCCGAACAGGAAGTCGGGTCCGCCGCGGCCCTCAAGCTGCTCGCCCTCCGGATCGGTGGCCTGGATGAAGTTCTGGCCCGCCAGCGGATCGTCATTGACCTGACCGGGGTTCAGATCGTCGTTCAGCGGATCCCAGGGGTTCTCGTCGATGCCGACCTGCTGGATCGCCAGGGACTCGAAGCTGAAGCCTGTGGGCAGACCAACAGTGGAGAGGTTGACCGAGGTATCCGGGATCTCGGCGCCGGTGGCCGGATCGACCTGAAAGGCGCGCTCGTTGTTCTCGTCGATCGCCCAGAGCCGGCCAAACGCGTCGAAGGAGAGCCCGAATTCGTCGTCGCCGGAATTCTCGGTGATGACACCTGGCAATTCGGTCACCGTGCCGGTCGATACACTGATGGTGAAGAGTTTGACCGTGCCCCCGCCATCAAGGCCCATCGCATAAAGAATGTCCGGATCGTTGGGGTCTGCCGCCAGGCTCGTCAGTTCGAAACCAGTTCCAAGATTCGCCGCGGTCACCAGTGAAAGGGAGAAGGTGCCATCGCCAGCCAGATTGACTTCAAAAACGCCCTCACCCTGGCCGATGACGTAAAGCTTTCCATCAGACGCGAAGGTGAAGCCCGGCCGATCAATTGCCACGCCTTCGCCATCAAGGGTCCAGACTTCCAGAACTTCGGCAGTCTCCGGATCAAGCTTGACGATGCGGTCATTGTCATCCTCGTAGCCGAAGAGGAAGCAAGCGTCTTCGCCCTGCCCGAAGGTCAGGCCTGCGATGTCAAGGATTTCACCCTCAAAGGTGATGTCGCCGACGGCCGTTGTCTCGCCAGTCTTGAGATCGACCCGCACCAGCCCGGACCCCGGCTCTTCGCCACCGGTGCCCCCACCCGCGGAAAAGGCAACCAGTTCCAGCAGATTGGTGTTGTTCAACAGGCCGTCCGTCGGCGTGTTGTTGGTCGTCCAGTCGCTCTGGCTGTCGGTATCGTCCAGGTCCACCCGCGAGAAGATGTGGTGGTTGCCGGTGAACTGGCCGTTGAAGGTCTCGAAGTTCAGATCAATGAGCGGCGAGCCGAAATCGCTGGGCGCGCCGGCGAAGCTGGGATCGGTCAGGCCGCCCAGTTCGGCCTGGGTGAGATTGGCCGCGAAGGTGTCGGCGGACTCAGCCACACCGTCCTCGTTCTCGAAGACCAGGTTCACCGCGATCGGATCGGTGGTGTCCTCGCCCAGGGCCCAGAAGTCCGCGCCCTCCACGTCGGCGCCGCCGACCACGTTGCCCTCTGCATCGAAGATGCGAACGAAGACGGTCTCACCGTCCGCATCCGGATCGATGGAGGACTGGTAGAACACCACGAAACCGTTGGCCGGCACCACGGTGCCTCCGGGCAGCGTGAAGGTCACGACCTCCCCGGCCGGATTCAGGATCTCGAGAGTCAGACCGCTGGCGTCGAAAGCCTCGCCGGAGGTGTTGACCAGCTCAACGAAGTTGTACTCCCGCGGCTCTTCCTCGCTGTCTTCGCTGGCAACCGAAAAGAGCTGCTCGTCGCCATAATCGCCGGGGGTGCCCGGATCCTCGGTGCCCGGCAGATCCGGCACCTCCATGCGCACGGAGACGCCGATCTCGTTGATCAGCAGCGGCACCTCGACCTCTTCGACCTCGGCGAGAAGGATCTCGTCGGGTTCCACACCGATCAGGCCGAACTCGAGCAAGGTGGGGTCGATCACGCCCAGCGCATCCAGAAGGGTGATGGTTTCGTTGAAATCGTCGCTGTACTGGGTCGCACCCGTGCCCTGCGGCCCCTGGCCGGCCGCGGTCTCCAGCGTCGCGTCGTCCTGACCGGCGAGCGCAAGAGCCTGGTTGAGGAGAACGTCAGCACCCACTTCGGTCCCGGCCACCGTGAAGGTCGGAGCATCACCCGCCTCGACGACCGTCACCAGATCGAGGAAGACAATCTGGCTGTCCGGCGTGCCGTCACCGTTGTCATCGAAAGCAAGGATGAAGTTCTCACCCTGAACCTGAACCTGCGCGCCGCCCGGCGGGAAGGTCAGGTTGTACACCTGGCCGGGCGCGGCCTGGACCTCGACGGTCTGTCCCGGCGCCGGGCGCGCCACGTTGACCGGGGCGGCCGCCTGGCCGACCACGGCCGCGCTGCCTTCGCTGCCGGAGATAAACGTTGTTTCGGGGGTATTCTCGGCGGACTCGGCCGTGATGTCGTCCTGACCCTCATAGCCGCGGGTGAGATCGTCCGTCATTTTCTTCCTCCGTTATGACCAGGCGGGGAGTTCGCACACGCAAAAACGGCGGCGCAGCACTCCCGGGTGCTGATTAATCCAGTTGCTCGCAGTGTCTTTGAACGCTGTGGCAATAACAAGAAAACTTCTGTTAAATACGACAGTGTTATGTATGAGGTTATTGAAACAAACCACGCGATGTCCCACAAAGGGTTAAGGAAATGCCCCAAAAGGGTTAAATCAGACCCGCTCGGGGTGCCCAATGTCCCAAAATTGCCTCGCCCCTCCCGAGCCCGGTTTCCTACTGAAAATGATTAATTTTTACTCGTTAAACGAAACTAGAATCCTCTAAAATAAATCTATAGGGGTATTTCCGGCAGCGTTTTTCCCGGCTGATGACGTCCGGTGCCCCCACCGTCGAGCGGCGCCCTGAACAGGGACGACCACGCCCTTGGGCGCGGTTGTGGCTGGTAGGTGGGTTGTGTCTGGAAAAGGGGTGTTTCCGGGGCCCAGAAGCGGCCGAGGCCATGGCTGATACCGAAAGCCCTTTGGCGGGGTCCCGAGGGGGTAAGGACCAAGGTGCCTGCCGCGGTGATGCCCGAGCCCGCGGAATAGAGGACCCACAGCCGCTCACATGGGCGGCCCCGCAGGCAGATACCCGCGGGGCCAAGTGCGAAGGGGATCAGCCTCAAGCCTCGGCAGCCATCGGGATCCCCGGTCAGGATGCCCGATGTCGCTGTCGGGATCCCGACTATGAAACGACGATGTTGTGCTCCGTCGTATCAAGGATGACCGTTATCGTGTCGCCCTGGATAACGCCGTCGAGGAAGGCGACATCCGTGAACGGGAGCGCACCATCCGTGCTGATCTTCAATGTCGTGCCCGCTCCATCCTGAACCGCCGAGAAGAAGTCGGCGATGGCGTCGCTGCCGTCGCTGAAACTGACAAGATCGCTGATGTCCAGAACATCGCCCTCGTCTCGGTCATAGTCGGTCACGACGTCGAAGTCCGTGCCCACCACGTGATCGGTGAAGACGAAGCTATCCGCACCATCGCCGCCGGTAAGAGTATCTGAGCCCGAGCCACCCACGAGAATGTCATCGCCGGCGCGGCCAAAGAGCGCATCGTCTCCGGCTTCGCCGAAGAGGCTGTCCGCGGCCGCTTCAGCCACGGTGGTCTGCGCAATACCGGTCGAGTCATCGCTATTGCCATCCCGGACGAAGGTTCCCACAGAGGTCGAGCCGTCGGACCACGTGACCGTGAAAGTAACGCCCCCATCCCCGAAGTCGTCACCGTCATTACCACTCAGATCGTCGACGTCGATGTTGAAGCCGAAGCCGTCGCCCGCTGTGAAGCTGTTGGCGTTAAAATCGATCTGCAGCGTAGAGCTGGTGCTGTCAGTCGGCGAGAAGCTGATGTCACCGGCAGCCAGGCCGTTCAGAGTGCCCAGGGTCGGGCCGTAGTCGCTGCTACCGGGGGATCCCGCCGGATCAAAGCGTGCGTCCGAGTCGCCGCCGGCCCTAAGGTCGATAACGATCCGGGTCACGTATTCGCCTGACGCGGCGATCGGCAGGGCGAACTGCAGGAAGTTCGTGTTGCCGGACCCGCCCTCCCCGACGGCACGGCCCACCACCCTGCGGGAGACCACATCGACGGTGTCCCGGCCGATGAGGATCTCATCGTCGGCACCGCCGGTGACGCTGTCGCCGCTCACCCGGATGACGTCAACGTTGGCGTTGCTGGAACTGAGCCCGTCGTTTTCCAGCTTGTAGGTGAAGCTGCGGTCGCCCGTGCCGGACGTCGCCGGATCGAAAACGATATCGCCTCCGGACTGGCCGACCGTGTCGCCACCGCTGGCCTGAAGATCGGTGAAGCTCGGGTCCGGATCGGATGTGTCATTATGGAGCAAGGCACTCTTGGCGACCGGCAAGGGATCGCCGGAGGTGTCATTGGTGATCACGGTGTCGGCTACGGCAATCGGCGGAGCCACGATATCGATGACCAGCGTCGCGGTATCGGTGTCGCCGTCGCCATCGACAACGGTATAGGTGAACGTCTCCTGGTCTGCCGTAGCAACCAGGGGGTCGATGCTGTAGTCGAACGCGCCGGTGGCCAGATTGACGATCAGCGTCCCGCCGGCGGCGGTCGTGAACTCGACCATGCCGTCGTCGGCACCGCCGCCGCTGGTATCGGTGTAGACGATCCCGTTGTGCTCGATCTGGACGATCGGCTCCGGTGCGCCGAAGCCGTCGGAGCCGCCAATGTCGTTGCTCAGCAGATTGCCGATGGCCACGGCGTCGGAGACCAGGCCCTCGATCAAGGTGTCCGCCAGGTCGTCGAAGTCGGTGGCCGTCAGCACATCGTCTTCACTCGCTACAATGTCAGCAGTGAAGAAGGTGACGAAATTGGACGGCGTGACACCGTCGCCGATCGCAACCGGCACCAGATCAATGTCGTTATCAAGGATGTTGTCTTTGTTGGCTGTTGTTATGCCGGCCGGGCCGGAGGTCACATTGCCGTCGCTCAGGAAGAAGATCCGGTCGGCGTGGCCCGGCAAGTCAGCGACATCGTTGCTCAGGAAGTCTGAGCCGCTGCTGAACAGGGTATCAAGCGCCGCATTGAAGTTCGTGGATCCATTGGTGTTGGAGATACCCGACGTCGTCAGCAGGTCGTCGAGGTTCTCGCTGCCGCCAATCTCGTCAAAGTCGTCGAGCCCGCTCCCGGTGCCGTCATAAAGATAGGTCCCGAAATTGGTCGCGCTGCCGGAGAAGGCAACGACGGTAAAGGCCAGATTGCCGGGATTGCCCTGGTCGATCAGCGTCTGGATGAAGGTCCGCACCGCAGCAAGCTCTTGCGCGTACTCGGTGTTGTCGATGGACCCGCTGCGGTCGATGACGATCGCAATGTTCTGCGGCCTTGCCGAGGCCTCGGCCACGGCGGTCGCCGTGTCGTCCACTGCGTCCGGCACCCCGTCCTGGATCTTGATCACAAGATCGGCACTGGACGTGTCGCCGTCGCCGTCGCTGACGACGTAGGTGAAAGTGTCCTCGACCGTCTCGTCGGTTGGCGACCCCGGCGCGCCGTGCTGCACCGACACATCCGGCGTGTAGGTGTAGTCGCCCGCGCTGCTGCCGTTGTGGCTCTCGATCTGGATTTCCAACCGGCCGAGATCGGTCTCGATGGTCAGCAGTTTGGTCGCGTTATCGTAGCTGCCTGTGGCGCTGCTTGGGGTTCCTGACACATCCAAAGTGCCGTCGTCGAGAACCGTGAAGACTTCACCGTTGACTTCGATCGATTCGATCCGTCCAAGGCCATCGGCTCCAAGGATGTCTTCACCCGCGTCGTTGGTGTCCGGCGTGTTGTCCGCACCATCCAGCACATTCCCCGAAACACTGACCGGCGGCGGCACCGTGCCCACAAGCGCATTCGCCAGGTCGGCAAAGTCGGTGACGATCACCGGCGTGTCCGGGTAGGCGACGGCCTGCAGATCCGGGTCGGTTCCGCTGATGCCGGTGCCGACACCGACGGCAATGGCGTTTGCGCCCTTGGAGTCCAGGAATGCCTCCCAAGCGGCCACCTCGCCGGGGGTCAGGCTGCTGCCGGAACCGCCACCGTCATTGACACCGTCGTTGGTCCGGGTCGTCGGCTCGCCATCGGACAGGAAATAGACCGTATTGATGTCGGTCGGCCCTGAGGCGCCCGGTGCGTAATTGGCCTGCGCCTCCGCCAGCGCGTCCTCGTAGTTGGTTGAGGCCGAGTCCGGGTTGGGATTGTTTACGATGTCCTGAACAGCGGCCTTCGCGGCGGCTGCCGTCGTGAAGACCCCTTCGACCGGCACCGCAGTCCCTGCGAAGGTCAGCAGTTGGATCGAGACATCGTTGCTGATGGCGAAGTAGGCGTCGATCAGCTCCTTCAGCGCCTCGCCGGCTGCCTGCAAACGGGTCTGCCCGCTGATTCCGGAGTCATTGTTCATGCTGCCGGAGTTATCCAGAACGAACATCAGATCGTAGCTGATCGGGGTGTTTTCCTGGACCTCCACGCAGTCGTCCATGGCCTGCGGCACGTCATCGACGACGGTGACATCAAAGCTGCCGTTTGCCGGGTCGCCGTCACTGTCGGTAACCGTGAAGTTGGCAGTGAAGTCGAAAGCGCTTTCGAGGTCGTCGCCGATCTGGTGGTCCATCTCCTCCAGCAGGGTGACCTTGTAGTTGTAGGTCACATTGCCGCTGTTTTCGACCGCTCCGGTGATTTCGACCTTGATGATGTCGACACCGCCGATGCTGGCCGTCAGGCTCTGACCGCCGTCCATGGGCGTGTAGGTGATCGTCTCGCCATTGGGCCCGGTCCCCGCGCTGATGCCGCCGGTAAACGCAAAGGCGGCCATCAGGTCGGCCGTGTCCGGCTGATCGCCGAAGAAGTCGACCGTGATGCTGCCCGTGTCCATCGGGCTGCCAGACTGGTCGCTGCCCTCCGGCACCAGATCGTCTTCATCCACCTGGCTTTTCGTCGCCGCGACGACTTCCGGTGTCGAGTCGTTGACCGTCACCGTGAAGGGGTAGACGTCCACGTCGACGTTGTCGCTCTCGTCGCACTCCTCGCCGGAGGCCCCGTTCGCGCCGCCTTCCGTCGCAGCCTCCGCCGTCGTCGTCTCGACCGTCACGGTGATCTCGCCGTCGAAACCCGCCGGCGGCGTCACGCTCAGGCTCTCCACCAGCGCCTGGACCTCTTCAAGCGAGGCCCCGGAGGTGTCGAAGGTCCAGGGACCGGTTCCCGACACGGTGATCGGTGCGGTCGGCGTCCAGCCCAGCTCGCCCGCCGAAAGCGTCACCACGACCTGGGTGATCGACTCCGAGCCGTCCGTGTCCGTCCCGCCCTGCGTCGCCGGCTGGTCCAGGTCCGGGTTCGTCGTTCCGGTCAGGCTCGTGCTGTCGCCGCCGAGGTCGATCTCCAGCTTCAGGGCGATCGGTGCATTGTCGCTGCCGGACACAGGACCGTCCTGCGTCACCTCGGAACCGTCAACAACCGCGTCCACCGGGATCGTCGCCGGCACAGGCGTCGAGGTCGAGGAACTTGACCCGTCCGTTGCCGTCGCCTGGATCGTCAGGTTCGCGTCGACGTCGCTGTTCAGGTTCGGCGTCACATCCACCGTGCCCGTCACCGCGCCAGCCGGCGGGTTGGTGATCGTCACCGTCAGAACGCCCGTCACCGCGTCGTAGGACGCCGAGAAGTCGCCTGGAGACGTCAGACCTGACAGCTCCACAGAGTCTTCGTCAACCGTCCAGGCAACCGCATCAACCGGGAAACCATCGATCACGATCTTCGTGATCCTGTCATCGCCCTCCGGCGTCGCGGAGAACGCCAGCGCACCTTCGGTGTCCTCCTTCAGGCAACCGCCGCCCTCGACACCCAGCGTCGTCTCCGGCGGCTCCGTCGTCGGATTGACCGTCACCGTGAAGGGGTAGACGTCCACATCGACGTTGTCGCTCTCGTCGCACTCCTTGTCCGAGCCGGGGTTCGGCCCGCCCTCCGTCGCAGCCTCCGCCGTCGTCGTCTCCACCGTCACGGCGATCTCGCCGTCGAAACCCGCCGGCGGCGTCACGCTCAGGCTCTTCACCAGCGCCTGGACCTCCTCAAGCGGGGCCCCGGAGGTGTCGAAGGTCCAGGTCCCGGCCGGCCCCACGACAGGCGCCGCGATGTCGCCCGAAACCGGTAGGGTCCAGCCCAGCTCGCCCTCGGAAAGCGTCACCACGACCTGGGTGATCGACTCCGAGCCATCCGTGTCCGTCCCGCCCTGCGTCGCCGGCTGGTCCGTATCCGGGTCTGCTCCGGCCAGGCTCGTGCTGTCGCCGCCGAGATCGATCGCCAGCTCCAGGGCGATCGTCGTGTCCTCGTCACCGGACGCGGGGCCCGTCTGCGTCACCTCGGAACCGTCTACAACCGCATCCACATCGACGTCGATCGTCACCGGGCCGGCCGGCGCGGACACCAGGACACCGTCCTTTGCCGTCGCCGAGACCGAAAGGTCGTCCCCGAGTTCGCTGCGCACGTCGACATCGCTGTTCGCCGGCGGCGTCAGTGTCACCGTGAACACCACGTTCTGGTCGGTTCCATCACCCGTGTAGCCGAAGTCAGGCGCAAAGATGCCGCCTGCACCGTTGTCGGAGACATCGACGCCCCAGCCCGCGTCTTGCAGCGCCTGGAATTGGGTGAAAGTGACCGTATCGACAACGTCGTCGTCCTGCGTCGACACCGTGATGCCGAACACCAGGGAGCCGTCCTCCTTGATGCAGGCCGCGTTGCCCTCAAGGTCCACGTCGATCTCAGGCGGCGTCACCGTCGGATTGACCGTCACCGTGAAGGGGTAGACGTCCACATCGACGTTGTCGGTCTCGTCGCACTCTTCGCCGGAGGTCCCGTTCGCGCCGCCCTCCGTCGCAGCCTCCGCCGTCGTCGTCTCCACCGTCACGGCGATCTCGCCGTCGAAACCCGCCGGCGGCGTCACGCTCAGGCTCTTCACCAGCGCCTGGACCTCCTCAAGCGGGGCCCCGGAGGTGTCGAAGGTCCAGGTCCCGGCCGGCCCCACGACAGGCGCCGCGATGTCGCCCGAAACCGGTAGGGTCCAGCCCAGCTCGCCCTCGGAAAGCGTCACCACGACCTGGGTGATCGACTCCGAGCCATCCGTGTCCGTCCCGCCCTGCGTCGCCGGCTGGTCCGTATCCGGGTCTGCTCCGGCCAGGCTCGTGCTGTCGCCGCCGAGATCGATCGCCAGCTCCAGGGCGATCGTCGTGTCCTCGTCACCGGACGCGGGGCCCGTCTGCGTCACCTCGGAACCGTCTACAACCGCATCCACATCGACGTCGATCGTCACCGGGCCGGCCGGCGCGGACACCAGGACACCGTCCTTTGCCGTCGCCGAGACCGAAAGGTCGTCCCCGAGTTCGCTGCGCACGTCGACATCGCTGTTCGCCGGCGGCGTCAGTGTCACCGTGAACACCACGTTCTGGTCGGTTCCATCACCCGTGTAGCCGAAGTCAGGCGCAAAGATGCCGCCTGCACCGTTGTCGGAGACATCGACGCCCCAGCCCGCGTCCTGCAACGCCTGGAATTGGGTGAAAGTGACCGTATCGACAACGTCGTCGTCCTGAGTCGACACCGTGATGTCGAACACCAGGGAGCCGTCCTCCTTGATGCAGGCCGCGTTGCCCTCGAGGTCCACGTCGATCTCAGGCGGCGTCACCGTCGGATTGACCGTCACCGTGAAGGGGTAGACGTCCACATCGACGTTGTCGGTCTCGTCGCACTCTTCGCCGGAGGTCCCGTTCGCGCCGCCCTCCGTCGCAGCCTCCGCCGTCGTCGTCTCCACCGTCACGGCGATCTCGCCGTCGAAACCCGCCGGCGGCGTCACGCTCAGGCTCTTCACCAGCGCCTGGACCTCCTCAAGCGGGGCCCCGGAGGTGTCGAAGGTCCAGGTCCCGGCCGGCCCCACGACAGGCGCCGCGATGTCGCCCGAAACCGGTAGGGTCCAGCCCAGCTCGCCCTCGGAAAGCGTCACCACGACCTGGGTGATCGACTCCGAGCCATCCGTGTCCGTCCCGCCCTGCGTCGCCGGCTGGTCCGTATCCGGGTCTGCTCCGGCCAGGCTCGTGCTGTCGCCGCCGAGATCGATCGCCAGCTCCAGGGCGATCGTCGTGTCCTCGTCACCGGACGCGGGGCCCGTCTGCGTCACCTCGGAACCGTCTACAACCGCATCCACATCGACGTCGATCGTCACCGGGCCGGCCGGCGCGGACACCAGGACACCGTCCTTTGCCGTCGCCGAGACCGAAAGGTCGTCCCCGAGTTCGCTGCGCACGTCGACATCGCTGTTCGCCGGCGGCGTCAGTGTCACCGTGAACACCACGTTCTGGTCGGTTCCATCACCCGTGTAGCCGAAGTCAGGCGCAAAGATGCCGCCTGCACCGTTGTCGGAGACATCGACGCCCCAGCCCGCGTCTTGCAGCGCCTGGAATTGGGTGAAAGTGACCGTATCGACAACGTCGTCGTCCTGCGTCGACACCGTGATGCCGAACACCAGGGAGCCGTCCTCCTTGATGCAGGCCGCGTTGCCCTCAAGGTCCACGTCGATCTCAGGCGGCGTCACCGTCGGATTGACCGTCACCGTGAAGGGGTAGACGTCCACGTCGACGTTGTCGGTCTCGTCGCACTCCTCGCCGGAGGTCCCGTTCGCGCCGCCCTCCGTCGCAGCCTCCGCCGTCGTCGTCTCCACCGTCACGGCGATCTCGCCGTCGAAACCCGCCGGCGGCGTCACGCTCAGGCTCTCCACCAGCGCCTGGACCTCCTCAAGCGAGGCCCCGGAGGTGTCGAAGGTCCAGGGGCCGGTTCCCGACACGGTGATCGGCGCGGTCGGCGTCCAGCCCAGCTCGCCCTCGGAAAGCGTCACCACGACCTGGGTGATCGACTCCGAGCCGTCCGTGTCCGTCCCGCCCTGCGTCGCCGGCTGGTCCAGGTCCGGGTCTGCTCCGGTCAGGCTCGTGCTGTCGCCGCCGAGGTCGATCTCCAGCTCCAGGGCGATCGTCGTGTCCTCGTCACCGGACGCGGGGCCCGACTGCGTCACCTCGGAACCGTCGACAACCGCGTCCACATCGACGTCGATCGTCACCGGATCGCTGGGCGCCGTATCGCCGCTCTGCGGGTCCTTCGCTGTCGCAGAGACCGAAAGATCGCTGCCCACCACATTCGCCACATCGACATCGCTGTTCGCCGGCGGCGTCAGTGTCACCGTGAAGACCACGTTCTGGTCGGTTCCATCACCCGTGTAGCCGAAGTCAGGGGCAAAGCTGCCGCCTGCGCCGTTGTCGGAGACATCGACGCCCCAGCCCGCGTCTTGCAACGCCTGGAATTGAGTGAAAGTGACCGTATCGACAACATCGTCACCCTGGGCGTCCACCGTCACCGTGAACTGGCCCTCGCCGTCCTCCTTGATGCACAGCGGCTGGCCCTCGAGGCTCACCGAAACCACCGGCGGCAGGGCCGGATCCAGCGTCACCGTGTCGGTCGCCTGCTCCGTAGCCTCGTTGTCACCCGTGTCCTTCTCCTGATCCGGCGCCGGCGTGTTGGTCTCGACCGCCTTGGCCTCCGCAGACCAGGTCACGGGCTGTTCAACCGTCAGCGGATCGTCCGCCTCAACCTGCAGGCTCGCCTCAAGCGTCCCGCCCGTCACCGTCCAGGTGATGGTGTCGCCGACCTGCGTGCCGCCGTCGAAGCCCGTCACCGTGAAGCCCAGGGGGACCGTCACCGTCACCGTGTGCGTCTCCGAACCATCGGTGAAGTCGCCGAAGGTCGCGTTCACCTTCACCGTACCCGCCTCGCCCGGCGCGAAGGCCTTGTCACCGCTGGCGCTCTCGGCATCGATGAAAACCGACACCGCATCGGCAACCGCGTCCACATCGACATCAATCGTCACCGGATCGCTGGGCGCCGTATCGCCGCTCTGCAGGTCCCTCGCTGTCGCAGAGACCGAAAGGTCGCTGCCCAGCACACTCGCCACATCGACGTCGCTGTCCGCCGGCGGGGTCAGCGTCACCGTGAAAACCACCGACTGATCGGTACCATCGCCCGTGTAGCCGAAGTCAGGCGCAAAGCTGCCGCCTGCGCCGTTGTCGGAGACATCGACGCCCCAGCCCGCGTCTTGCAACGCCTGGAATTGAGTGAAAGTGACCGTATCGACGACATCGTCACCCTGGGCGTCCACCGTCACCGTGAACTGGCCCTCGCCGTCCTCCTTGATGCACAGCGGCTGGCCCTCGAGGCTCACCGAAACCACCGGCGGCAGCGCCGGGTCCAGTGTCACGTCATCCTCGGCCGTCGCAACGGCCTCGTTGTTCCGGGTGGTGCACTCGGCATCGCCGGCGTCATGGTCGGTGTTTTCGTTCTGCTCGACGGCTTTCGCCTCGGCTTTCCAGACCACAGTCTCGTCGACGGTCAGGTCGTCGTTGGCGACAACGCCGAGCTGCGCCTCGAAGGTGCCGCCGGTCACCGTCCAACTGATGGTGTCGTCGACCAGATTTCCGCCAGCGAAGTCCGTCACCGTGAAGCCGAAGGGGACCTTCACCGTCACCGTGTGGACCTCGGAACCGTCGGTGAAGTCGCCGAAGGTCGCGTTCACCTTCACCGTGCCCGCCTCGCCCGGCGCAAAGGCCTCGTCGCCACTGGCGCTGACGGCATCGACGCTGACCGTCACCGGATCGGCCACCGCGTCGAGCACTACGTTGATGACAGCGTCGGTGACGTAGGTGTCGACCAGGGCCCCGAAGCCGTCGTCATCGTATTCGGTGGTGGTGGTCTGGATGGCAATCGAGAAATCGTCGTCGCTGTCCTGCGGCACCTTTACGAAGATGCCGGAGACATCCACGGACTCCGGGGCCGGCTCCGCGAAGGTCAGGACCAGCCGGTCGTCGTCAAAGGAGATCACGCCGCCGGAGACCATAGCGTCGACCGCAAGCGGGTCGCCCTCGGCGTCGACGAACATCGTGCCCTCGGCGGCGCCGTCCAGGCTGAAGGTGATCTTCGTGATCCTCTCGGAACCGTCGAAGTCCTGGGCGGCCGCCGAGAACAGGACCGGCACGCTCAGCGGCCCGGCTTCGCCCTGCCCATCGACCGAGCCCGCACCGTCCTCGAAGAGCTTCAGGGTCAGGCTGTTGCCGTCGCCCTGCGGCGTCTCCTCATCGCTGCAGGCCAGCGGACAGCCGTCAAGCTCACTGTAATCACCGAAGGTCACCGCGGCCGGGCCGGCCACGCCCTGCACCTGCACGTCGAAGCTGGTCTCGGTGGTCTTCGAATAGAGGGTGACTCCCCCTTCGGCATTCACCTCGGCGGTGGTCACCGCGAAGTTGACGGTGAAGTCGCTGCTGTCGTCGACCGGCAGCTTCACCCCGATCAGGCCGGAGAGATCCAGGTCCAGCCCCGCCTCAGGCGGATCGAAGGTCAGGGTCAGCACCGGCCCAACGATGGAGACATCGGCGGTGACAGTGCCGTCGCCGACGGGGATATCCAAAGTGTCGACCAGCAGATTGCCCTCTGCGTCGACGAACATCGCCGCTTCGTCGGCGCCTTCGAGCGACAGCACGATCTTGGTGATGGCCTCGGAGCCGTCCTTGTCGATCAGAGCCGCGCCGAGGCTGGAGAGGGGAATCGTCAGCGGCGTTTCACCTGTGTCCTCGCCGTGATTGGCCGGATCGGTTTCATCATCCTCGGCAAAAACCAGAGGCTCGTCCGGAACGGTCAGCTCGGCGCCGTCGGCAATCGCCTTCACTTCGACGTTCAGCACTGCCTGATGCGTGGCTTCGTTGTTCTCGAGGGTCAGCTCGCCGTCGATGTCGAACTCGACCGCCGTCACCTCCAGGTTCAGCTGGAAGTCGTCGTCGCTGTGCTGCGGCAGGCGCACCTGGAACGGGGTCTCGGACTCGCCGGACAGGTCTACGGACTGCACCCGCAATGCCGGATCGAAGGACAGCGTGAGAACACCGTCGACAATCTCGATGGTCGCGGTGGCAGGGCCGCTCGTGCCGTCGGCGAACTCTGCGGAGACCATGACGGTATCGCCGTGGACCAGCACCTGTGCGCCGATCATGAAGTTGGTCGCTGTTGCGTCGGCGACAGCGGACAGCCCAACCGCGAGGCCCTCGGGATCGTCGCCCGGGGAACCGTCTTCGGTGGTCGTCGCCACGGTCAGCTTCGTCAGGCTCTCCGAGCCGTCTTCATCGGTCACCGCCGCAACGAAGCCGGCGCCGAAAATCGGCTCCCGGTCGAGGTAGCAGTCGGCCTCGTCCTTCTGGTCGCGGTCCTGGGAATCGTCGGGGTATTCGTGGTCGCCCCCGACCGGAACACCGTTGTCCTCGTCGTAGGTCAGCGTGGCGGAGGGAACCTTGCAGTCGTCGCCTTCGTGGCCGCCGCCCTCGCCGCCGCCGTAGTCGCCGCCGTAGTCGCCGCCGTAGTCGCCCTGGTAGCCGTCCTGGTAGTCGAGGTAGTCCGGCCCGTCCTCCGCGTCGCCGTCCAGCATGAACTCGGGATTGTCCGCGACGGAGTCGATGATCGCCGTCGCCGAGCCGCTGATCTCGGCAGTCAGGCCGCTGTCGGGGTCGATGATGGTCGCAGTCACCGTCAGCGGAATATCGTCGCCGCTGTCGGGCGGCGGCAGCAGAAAGAGGCCGGAGGCCAGGTCGGCCGGAGTCAGGAGCGGCGAGGACCCGCCCACCACGGGAACTTCATCGGTAATGTCAGGGCCACCGACGAACAGCCGCGCGCCTTCGGGAATGCCGGACAGCGTCAGCGACTGCAGTTCTTCGTTGTCGGCGGGCGTGAAGCCGATGATGACCTCCATGGGCAAGGTCTCGCCCTTGCAGTCATCCTGATTGGGCTGCCAGTCCTCGAAGCCGCCCTCGAAGGTCTCGATGGAGCCTTCGCCGCCATCGGTCCGGAAGGTGAGCGTCAGCGCGCCTTCGGCCTCGTCCAGAATGGTCGGATCGTCGTCCAGGGCGATCAGGCCGAACTCGAGGGCGGTGGGCGGGATGACGCCCTGTGCGGCCAGCAGATCGATGATGCTGCCCAGGTTGTCGACGTACTGGGTCGCGCCACCGCCGATCGCCTGTGCGCCCGCCGCGGTCTCCAGCGTGGTGTCGTCCGTACCGGCCAGGGCCAGGGCCTGGTTGACGAGCGTTCCGGCGGCAATGTCGATGCCGGCGACCTGAAAGCTGGTGCCTTCCGTCGCTGCGTCGGAGGCCAGATCCTCGAAGACAATGCGGCTGTCCGGAACGCCGTCGCCATTATCGTCGAAGCCCAGCACCAGATCGTCGCCGACCAGCAGGACCTGAGCGGCGGCCGGATCGAAGTCCAGCACGAAGGTCTGGCCGGCGGGCTCGGTGATGACAAGGGTGTCGCCCGGCGCGGGTCGGCTCAGCGATTGCGGCGCCTGCGCCTGACCAACGGCCTCTCCGGCCGCTGCGTTAACCAGGCTTTCATCGGCCTCGGCCGTCTCCCCGCCCTGATCGATTCCGCCAAGACGCTCCAGATCTTCGTTGGACATCACCCATCTCCCACCGTTTTAGGCGTCAAAGAGAGGGGCGCACCGAACGCGCCGTTCGGTGCGGTTAACTATGCCTTCGCGTCAGGCGCGAGCACCCCTGCCTTTGAGCGCGAGGAGTTTGTGGCATTAATAAGTTATTTACAAGAAAACTTGGTGCTAATACTATGTATTATTGTATGTGTTTCTCGCGAGACGTGGTTAATCCTGCGTTAGTGCTCGCGAGGCTCGAGATTTCTTCGCTTCTCAGTTAATTCAATCGCTTACAGTTTAGGACTGCCCAGGCTCCAGGCGTCACCCTGGCGGCGGAATCCTGGGATTGTCACAGGATCGGACAGTCCGAGCGGCCGACAACGGCCCCTGCCAGCGCGTCTGCCGAGGTCCGCGGTCGCCGTGATCGCCTTAACCATATTCGCGCCAGGATTGCAGCCACCAGACCTGCAAGGCGATGCCCCTATGCCGGGCCCTTTGCCGGTCTATGAATTGTTGAGGCTCCTTCTTCGGGGAAATCCGGGCGAGTAGGCCGGAAGAGGCAGACCGGAATTTGAGGGGGAGGCAGCGAAGGCGGTCCGTCGACCCACCGATGCCGCTGGAACGCCTGGCATGAGCGCAGGATCGCATGCCACGCGAAACCGCCACATGCGTCCGCCACAGAGGATCGCCACAAGGGGCCGGACCCGGGCATGGACTTCCGTCATGGAACCCCGGCGCCATGGAACCCCGGCATAGAAAAAGCCCCTGCGAAACGCGTCTCGCAGGGGCCTTGTCTGATCGAGCCCGGTCGGCGCTCGCATGAGCGCCAACCGGGACATCGGGTCGTCAGTTCAACTCGATTACGACCGCGCGGTTGCCTTCCTCGCGGACGCCGTCGCCGGTCGGGATCAGCAGCTGGGTTTCACCCACGCCGCGGCCTGAAACGCGGATCGCATCCACGCCGCCGGAAACCAGCTCGTCGATGACGCGGTTGGCGCGCCGCTCGGAGAGGGTCTGGTTATACGCGACCGCGCCCGAGCTGTCGGCGTGGCCGGTGATGTCAACGGAGGCGTTCGGGTTGGCCAGAGCTGCGCGCAGAGCTTCCGAAACGATGGTGGAATTACCCGGCGCGTAGTTGGTGCTGTCGAAATCGAAGAGAACGATGAACTGATCGGCCGTCGGGGTTGCGGCCACCACGGCCGGAGCCGGGGTCTCGTAGTTGATGTCGGAGAGCGCGAAGTTGGCCTGCGCTTCCACCGCGGCCATGGCCGATTCGAATTCGGCGCGGCAGCCCTCGGCATCGCCGGTGCGGCCGTCTTCGGTCGCCTCGATCCAGCAGTCGTACTTGACCTGGGCGAAGGATGCGTCCGCCGGCGCGAGATAACGCGCCCCGCGGTCGAAGCCACTGCGCAGCCGCTCAAGCGCCGTCTGGAAGGTCTCCGCCTGCTCCTCGGTCAACTCCCGATCCATCGGCGCCTCCGGCAGAACCAGCGAGTTCTTGGCTGCCGTGCGGGCCTTGTGATTGAAGTGCTCACCGTCAGCGAAGTCCCAGTCGGCCCCCAGCCAAGCATCCGAGCGCTCCTCGGACAGCTCCGCATAGCCGGCCTGGAGCCCCTGGTTAAAGGCAATCCCGTTGGATTCCAGATCAAGCCCGCTGCGCGTGTCGAACACGCTGCCGAACGGATGATCCCAAAAATCGGTGCCGGGAACGTTGAACGGCGTAATCGCGTAGGCCGGCGCAGCCATCGACACTGCGACCGCCAAGCTGGCGCCAACGAAAAATCCCTTCGCCTTCATATCGGCTTTCCCCTTTAGATAAATCCCCTGCATGCGGCACCCTGCATGGAACGCAGAGCGCCTGACAGAATACATGATTAACACATCGGCTAGCGGTATAGCCAGATTCTCAGAAAGGTGCAAGCAAAGGTCTTGCAAGAGATTGAATTACCATGGATTTGCAAAATTGCGGTCACGGGCCGCGCAACCTCTCGCCTCACGGTCAGTTCACAGCCGACCCACAACCTATAGGATAAAATCAGTTTGCCGGGTTCACCAGGCCGCGGCGCACGAGCCCATCGAGCCTGCCTTTGGCCTGACGGTCCCCCTGTGCGACCGCCAGGCGATACCATTTCGCAGCCTCCTGCGGGTCGGCCGCGACGCCCTGCCCCGTTTCGTAGAGCAGACCGAGGTTGTACTGGGCCTGCTGCAGGCCCTGCGCCGCCGCTTCGCGCCACCACCGGGCAGCCTGGGCCGGGTCCCGCCGCACCCCCTCGCCGTTCATGTAGTAGAAGCCCAGATTCGACTGCGCGCGCGCCTCGCCTTGCTGCGCCGCCATCTCGGTCCAGCGAACGGCCTCCTCGAGGTCCCGGGCTACGCCCTGGCCACGGTAGTACCGAAGCCCGAGGCTTGCCTGGGCCAGCGGGTCGCCGCCCTCGGCGATGCGCCGCAGCCGGTCGAGTTCGCTCTCTCCCGGCAGAGACGCCTGCTGTTCGACCGCCGGAGCCGTGACGGTCCGCTGCTCGGCAACCGCGCGGGCACGGGCCGCGGCCTCCTGGGCGGCCTGCCGCTCGGCGGCCAGACGCTGCTCCTCGGCCGCGCGGGCCGCAGCCTCTGCCGCGGCGCGCTCCGCCGCCTGCGCTTCGGCTTCGGCGCGCGGCCCCGCCGCTTCCTCCGCCAGACCCTCGCGCTCCGCATCGCTCAGGTAGCCGGTCACGTCCAGTCCGGCAACCTGCTGATAGCGTTCGATTCCCGCACGCGTGCCGGGCCCGAAGCTGCCGTCGATCCCGCCGCGATAATGACCCAGAGCCTGAAGGTCCCGCTGAATGTCGCGTTTCTGCTCCCGGCTCAGCTGTGCTTCGGCTGCCTGTAGGGCCAGGAGGCGCAGTTCCACGGCAGAGGGTTGGGGGGGCTGGGGCTCGGCGGGCGCCTCCACATCCTCCTCCGGCGCGCCGGGCTCGGGCAGTGCCGCCACCTGGTCCGCCTCGGTTTCCTCCGCTGCCGCAGCTTCACCGCCGGCTTCGGATGCCGCCACCGTATCCGGGGCTGTCGCTTCGGGGGCTGTCGCTTCTGGAGCCGTTGCTTCGGCAATCGGTGCTTCGGGGATCGCTGCGGGCTCTTCGGCGCCCTCGGGCGCGGCGGCTGCAGTCCGTTGCTCGGCGGGGCCGTCCTCGCCGGAACTGTCCTCTCCGGAACTGTCCTCGCCGGCCTCCGGCGGCGGCCCGCCGGCAGGCGACACTTCCGCAACCTCGTCATTCACCGCTTCCGGCGAGGCAGATGGCTCGGACAGTGGCGCATCGCTGCTCTCCGCCTGGGAGACGGAAACCGGCGGGACGGGCTGAGCCTCGGCCGTCGCAGCTGCCGGTGTCATGACCTCGGCCGCCGGGGTCTCGGGTGTCGGGGTCTCGGGTGTCGGGGTCTCGGGTGCCGGGGTCTCGGCGATCGTGGCTTCCGCGCCCTCGGTTGCGGGAGTCTCCGCCGCACTGCCGGCGGCGTCTGCCGCCGTCTCGCCCGTGTCGGCTTGGCCCGCTTCCGTCGGCGAGGTCGTTGCGCGCTCCTGCGCAACAGCTTCAGCCGTATCGGCCGGCCGGGGCGGTGTTTGCAGACCCGGCTCCGCGGCCTCTTCTGCCGGATCCTCGGGAGAGGAAGCGGCCGTGGTCGCGGGCACTTCGTCCTGCACGGTTGACGCCTCTTCCCCGGCAGGTACAGGCTCAGGGGGCGCAGGCTCGGCGACTTCAGCCGTCTGGGCCGGTGCGGCGGCAGGTTCGGGCTCAGGCTCGGCAACGGTCGGTTCGGGCCCGGCGCTGTCGACTTCCGCGGTGGCCTCCTCGCCTTCCGCGACCGCCGGAGCGTCGGCGCTCTCCGCCGCTGTTACAGCGGTCTCACCCGGTGCAGGCGGTTCGCCCGCGTCGGTCACCAGATCAGCGATACCGCTATCGGCCTCAGCAATCGCTTGCGGTTGATCCCCCTGCTGGGTGGACTGCCAGGCGAAATAGCCGCCGCCGGCGGCCAGGATCACACCGGCTGCCAGGGCCGGCCACAGCCAGGGGCGGTCCGCAGAAGCGGCAGAGGCTGCACGCACCGGCGGGTCCGCAGCCAGCGGTGCGGCTTCGGCCGCAGCCGGTGGGGCCGAAGCCGCGGCGGCCTCGGCTTCGGCCTCCCGGGCCGCCAGGTTCCTATCCAGGCCGATGACTTCCCGCATGCTCTGCGGCCGGTCCGCCGGGTCCGGCTGCAGCATCGCGCCCAGTTCGTTGCGCAGGATTTCGGGGACGGAGGTGAAGTCGGGTATCTGCTTGCGCGCCTCGATCACAGAGACCAGGGATTCGTTGATCTCGCCCATGTTGAGCGCACGGCCGGTGCCCGCAGTCGCCAGCACCAGGCCCAGGCTGTAAATGTCGGAGCGCGCATCGACCTGCCCGCCATAAAGGCCGATCTGTTCCGGCGAGGCGTAGGCGTAGCGGCCGGCGAAGTCGTCGCCGATGATGGTGGTTGCCGAGGAATCCGCCAGCTTGGCGATACCGAAGTCGATGATCTTGGCCTGGGACAGCTCACCTTGGCCGAGGATGATGTTGTCCGGCGACATATCGCGATGAATGACGCCCTTGTCATGGGCTGCCGCCAAGCCATGGGCCAAGCGGTCCCTGAGCGCCCGCACCTCCTCCGGCGAGAGGATACGGTCCGACAGGTATTCGGTGAGCGAAGGCCCGTCGACGAACTCCATCACCAGATAGACCCGGCCCTCTTCGTCCCGCAGCACGCCGTCGTAGCCTACGATGGCGTCATCGCGCACGGTGCGGAGCACCGACGCCTCGCGGCGGAAGAGCTCCATGATCTTCTCGTTGTTGGCGAGGTCGGGCCGGACGATCTTGATCGCGTGCTGGGTGCCGATTTCCGTATGGGTGGTGCGATAGACCTCGCCCATGCCGCCGCGCGCCAGCAGAGCCTCGACCCGGTAGGTATAGCTGATCAGGGTACCGACTTCGAAGATCCCGGGAAGACCGGGGTCGCCGCGCCCGGACGAGCGGCCCCGCGATCCTCCACCCCTCGAATCGTCGCTCATCGACCCTGTCCTCCTGACCAGGCTGAATTACCGCCGGACATGTCTTTGCACCCCTGGGCCCTTCATCCGCAACCCCTCATGCCGCAGTCCCTCATGCCGCAGTCCGGGAGGGCGCCCCGATCAGCACCACTGTGACGTTGTCGTTGCCGCCATGATCCAATGCCATGGCCACCAGCTTGTCGACGGCGCGCTGCCCGCCGGCCTCAGCGGACGGCCCCCCCGTCATCTCGCCGGACAACACCTGCGCGATGTCCTGATCCTCCACCTCCGAGGTCAGTCCGTCGCTGCACAGCAGAATGCCCTCACCCGGGCGCAGCGACCCGGTCACCTGATCGGGAGCGGCGGCGGTGCCGTCCGGCCCGCCCAAAACCCGGGTGATGACGCTGCGGCGCGGGTGGCTGCGGGCTTCCTGCTCCGTAATCAGGCCGGCGTCAACGAGTTCCTGTACGCGCGAATGATCGTGGGACAGACGCTGCAGCCCGTCGCCCCAGAGATAGGCCCGCGCATCGCCAACCCAGGCAACGCTGTAATCGCTGCCGGAAACCTGTGCCGCCACGACCGTGGATCCCATCCCCCGCTTTCCCTCGCCCGACCTGACCGCATCCAGAATCGAGCGGTTGGCCTCGGCAATGGCCTCTTCCAGAGCCAAGCCGCGCTCGACAGAGCGGGTCATTACATCGACGACGATGGAACTGGCCTTGTCCCCGGCGGCGGCGCCGCCCATGCCGTCGGCAACGACCCAGAGGCCCAGGTCTTCCCGCAGGGCATAGCTGTCCTCATTGTGGCGGCGGACCCGGCCCACGTCGCTGAGGTGCCCCAGGGTGGCCGCTGCCGGCCCGCCGGCGGCCGGTCCCGCCATCGCGCCGGCTCTGCTGTCTTGTCTACCGTCTTGCGGCATCGTCCTCTGGCCCGTCAAAGCGGCCCGGCAGGCCTTGCAGGATGCGCGGCACCATCGCGCAAGCCCTCCGCACCACGTCCGCGGTTCGGCCTTCGCTCAACGGCGTTGCCCGCAGTGACAAAACCCACCCCCTGTCTCTCCCAAAGCGATTATGGAACAGCGACTTGCCGTGGTAAAGCCGCCGCTCGGCACGCGCAGTCGCCGCCATCGTCGCGTCGCTCCGCCCGGCGAAGCGAAACGGCAGGGCGCCAGCGGCGAGGCGACCCGCTTCAGATCGGAGTCTTGGTTCAGTGGCCGGGACAAGGCCGGATCAGGGCAGGTTGAATCGGATCTCATCGTCGCCGGCGAGCTCCGGCTCCCGCCCCAGGAAGATGCCGCCGCGGCCGACGAGTTGCACCATCTCGCGCTTCACGTAGGCGACATCGCCGGTCTCGCTGCGCACATAGGTGCCGTTGGTGCTGTGATCCTTGAGGAAGACCTTGCCGCGCACGGCCTGGATCGTGGCATGGCGGCGCGATGCATAGGAACTATCGACCGTCAGATCGCAGCTGTCCTGGCGCCCGACGACGAACTCCGCCATGGGCTCCTCCAGGCTGAAGGTCTCACCGCGGTAGGCCAGATCCAGGCGCAGCCTGTCGCTCTCGGCGGCCAGCAGCGGTCCGCTGATCACCGTGGCGTTTTCGTCTTCGGTGACCACCTCGTAGATCGCGACAGGATCTCTCTTGCCCTTCATCGCCGCCTTGTCGATCCAGCGGGTCGAACTGCGGAAGGGCGGCGAAAGGCGCACCACCGTGTCCTCCGTCACCAGGATCTCGCCCGCCTTGGCGAGGTCCGTCACACGGGCGGCCACGTTGACCGTGTCGCCGTAAAAATCTCCCGAATCCTCGATGACGGGGCCGAAATGGAAGCCGGCATGGATCGACACCTGCCCATGCTTATGGGCGTCGCGCATGAGGGTGGCGGCGCGAAAGGCCTCGTCAGGGGTCGCAAAAACGCACATGACGCCATCGCCGGAGGTCTTCACCACGCGCCCGCCGGCCATCCCGGCCTTGGCGTCGAGCACGGTCAGGCATTCCGCAGTCAGACGATGTGCGGTTTCGTCGCCATAGACCTCGTAAAGCTTGGTGCTGCCGTCGATATCGGCAAACAGCACGGCGAGAGTCTGGCCGTCCTTGTCGGAACCGTCCGAAGACCCGTCATTCATGAAACACTGCAAATCCTTCTTTAAGGAGCGGCGACAGGCGACTGTCTAGCAAAACCCCTTGGCGCTGTGGACCTTTTTTCGCAGATGCAAAATGGATCCGCGCCGACCCCGATGGCTTCCAATCTACCAGCCGCCCCGCTCAAGCCAAAGCGCCACTTGGTCGAGACGGTCATGGCCCCAGAAGGTTTCCCCGTCAACAATAATAAGGGGGGAGCCGAAGACACCTTTGGCTATAGCTCCATCCACTTCCTCGCGCACCCGTTGCTTGAGCGCCGGGTCAGTGAGCGCCGCGGCCAGTTCCTCCGCATCGACGCCGGCACGGGCACAGACTGCCGTCACCTTCGCCGCAGAATTGATGTCCCTGCCCTGTCCGAACGCTTCGCGGAACAGGGTCTTTGCCAGGTCCACCGCCTTGGCCCGGTCGCGATCCAGCATCCAATAGTAGGCGCGCGCCGCTGCGATCGACAGGAAGGGAAAGCTGTCCGGGATGACAAAGGGAACGCCGATCAGCCGGGCAGAGCGCTCGAGATCGTGGCGCGCGTAGTCGCCCTTCATCGGGATGTTCAGCAGCGGCTCGCCGCGTGTCTCCTGGAAGACCGCCCCCAGTAGAAAGGGCCGCCACGCGACGCGGCGCCCGGCGCGCTCGCCGAGCGAGTCGATGGTTTCGGCCGCCAGGTAGCCGTAGGGGCTGGAAAAATCGAAATAGAACTCGATGGGTTCGGGCATTGGCTTTCTTGTCTCCCTTTTCGCTCCCGTCGCAGCAAAGCGCCGGATCGGAGGAGTCAGTCCGTGACGATCTGGCGGGCAATGATGAGCCGCTGGATGTCTGAAGTGCCTTCGTAGATCTGGCAGACACGCACATCACGGTAGATACGCTCCACAGGAAAGTCGGCGAGATAGCCGTAGCCGCCGTGGATCTGCAGCGCGTCGGAGCAAACCCTTTCCGCCATTTCGGAGGCCTGCAGCTTGGCCATGGCCGCCTCCTTCAGGCAAGGGCGGCCGGCATCGCGCAGGGCGGCGGCCTCCAGAACCATCAACTCCGACGCATGGATCTGCGTGGCCATGTCGGCCAGGCGAAAGGCGACCGCCTGATGCTCCATGATCGGCTTGCCGAAGGACTGGCGTTCGCGGGCGTAGCCGAGGGCCGCCTCGTAAGCCGCACGCGCCATGCCGACCGACTGGGCGGCGATGCCGATACGCCCGCCTTCCAGGTTGGCCAGTGCAATCTTGTAGCCCTCCCCCTCTGTACCCAGCAGCAGGTCAGGCGTCAGGCGGCAGTCCTCCAAAACGATCTGGCAGGTGTCGGAGGCCTTCTGCCCCAGCTTCTTTTCCACCGAGGCGACCCTGTAGCCGGGCGTGTCGGTCGGCACCAGAAAGGCGCTGATGCCGCGCTTGCCTTGATCGGGGTCGGTCACGGCGAAGACGACCGCCAGGTCGCCGTTTTTGCCCGAGGTGATGAACTGCTTCACGCCGTTCAGCACATAGTGGTTGCCGTCGCGCTCGGCGCGGGTCCTGATCGCCGCCGCGTCGGAGCCGGCCTGCGGCTCGGTCAGACAAAAGGCGCCGAGCATGGCACCCTGCGCCATGGGTTTCAGAAAGCGTTCCTTCTGGTCCGCCGAACCGAACTTCAGGATCGGCATGCAGCCGACGGAGTTGTGGACCGACATGATGGTTGAGCAGGAGCCGTCGCCGGCAGCGACCTCCATCAAAGCCAGCGCATAGGACACATGGTCGGCGCCAGCGCCCTCCCACTCCGGAGGTACAAGCATGCCCATGAAGCCGAGTTCGCCCATGGCGGCGATGGCCTGCTTCGGAAAGCGGGACTCGCGGTCCCAGGTCGCCGCATAGGGCGCCAACTGATCGCGCGCGAAATCGCGCGCCGTATCGCGGATCAGACTTTGCTCTTCGTTCAGAATCATTTCTTGTCTCGTCGGCTATCCGGCTCGGCACGCCGAACAAAACGGGCGCTGATTATCATGCACAGTGAGCGGCATCGGGCGACCATCTGTGGATTGTCGTCGTCTCCTGCCGTGCCAGACGGCTGCGCGCCGCGTCCCACATCTGCCGCCATGCATCCGGATCGCGCAGAACCGTTTCGGGCGCCCGGGCACTGCGGGCGACGAAAGACGGAAACATCGGCCGGCCGGTCGGTTCGCCGGTCACGTTGTAGCGGATGTCAAAGCTCCAGCGCACGCCTCGAGAGCGGTTCGACAGGGAGCCGTGGATGGTCAGGGGGTGGAACAGCACCACGCCGCCGGCACCGACCGGCAGCGCCTGTGCCTGGCGCCCGGCCATCCTGTCAGCCGGAATGCCCACCTGCCCGGCTTCGGGGCAGTGCGGGATCATCGCGCCCCTGTGGCTGCCGGGAATAACCTGAAGACAGCCGTTCTCCACCGTGGCATCGCTCACCGCCACCCAGGCCGTCACCATCCGGGTCTCGTCGGCCTCCTCCAGTGTCACCGCGCGGTCCTGGTGCCAGTCCGTGGCGGCGATATGCGCACGCAGCTCGTCTTTCCGCAGGTCGACCGCGGGCGGCTTGATGCGGACATGCTGAATGGGGTTGGAGGTGATCTCCGGCCCGATGATCGCTTCGACCACGTCCAGCAGCCTGTCGTCGGTCATCATCGCGAAGACCGCCGGGCCGGCATGAAAGGGTGTCTCCTCGGTGATGCTGCCGGGCGGCAGGGAGATGTCCATGGGCTGGAAGTACTCCAGCCCGGCGGTGTAGGCCGTGACGATACGCTCATCGAAACCTTCGCGGGCATCTCCAGGGTCCAGCGCGCCGGCGTCCACCCAGCCCTGCCAGAGCCTGTCCAGCACGGCTTCGTACTCGGCAATCAGGGGATCGAGCGTCCGCGTTCTGTCGAGCACATTCTCGACGACGAGGAAGCCGTCTTCCTGGAAGCGCCGCAGCTGTTCCGCCGTCAGAGACACGGCTCTAGAGACAGGGCTCTGGGGTGCGCAGCAGCGCAGAGCGCTCGACGGGCCGGCCGGCAGCATCAAAGGGCTGCTTGAAGCTGAAGGCTTCAGGCGTCGGCCCCAGACGGTCGATCAGCGCAACGCGCTCCAGACCGTCTTCAACGGTGGGGATCTCGCCGGCCGGCAACCACCACAGCGCCATGAAGGCGCCACGGGGTTTCTCGAACCATTTGCGCCTTTGCGCCATCACCTTGGTATGGTCGGTCTTGTAGACATAAGTGAAGAGCGATTCCAGGTCGCGCCAGAGGGACATGTTGACGATGAAGTGGGGGTCGGCCGAGACCTGGATGTCGGTCGCATTGCCGCTGTCGCTCTGCAGACGCCAGACAAAGCCGGGATCGCGGTCGGCCAGCGCGTTGATCGCGTCAAGACGCGCGACGAAGTCCGACAGCCTCGGATCGTCAATCGGTGCGACGATGCGGCCGACATTGATTTGTGCCAGGTGAAAACTCTGCATCCCCGTCTCCCTCATCGCATCGGCGCTGCGCCCTACCAGGGGATCTCGCTGCCGTCGTAATTGAAGAACTTGCCGTTGTCCGCCGTCGAGAGTCCTTCGATGACCTTGCGCATGCCGGCAATGGAGGTATCGGCCGGAATGTCGGCGCTCTCACCGCCCATGTCGGTCTGCACCCAGCCGGGATGAAAAGAGATCACGGTAAAGCCCTTGGGCTCCAGATCGACGGAGAGCCCCTTGGTCACCATGTTCAGGGCCGCCTTGGAACTGCGGTAGATGTAGGACCCGCCGCTGTCATTGGAAGCAATCGATCCCATGCGGCTGGAGATGTTGACGATGGTCTTGCGCTCGCCCTTCTCCAGCGTGCCGATGAAGCGCTCCGCCATGCGCAAGGGCGCCACGGTGTTGATCTGCAGCACCGTCCCCCACTCCTGGAAGTCGGTCTCACCAAAGCCTGTGCGCGGTCCGTAGACACCCGCGTTGTTGATGAGGATGTCCAGCGGCTCCTCCGCCAACTCGCGCGCGAGGCTCGCCACCTTCAGGCCATCGGTCACATCCAGCTTGTGGCAGATGACATCGCCCTCCATGGAGCGCACGACCTTGGCTTTCTCCACATTGCGCGCGCAGGCATGCACGCGCCAGCCGTCCGCCGCAAAGGAACGGACGAACTCCAGGCCAAGGCCGCGGTTGGCACCGGTAATCAAGACTGTGGGCAAATCGCTCTCTCCAAAAACACGCGTCCTAAGATATGCCGGGAATCCCAGCCGACCGAGGGAACGGGAGCGGCCGGCGCGGCGCCCGGCGATGCGCTAAGCCAACCTCGGCTCCATCGCGCGCCTCGGCCGGGCCACGAGTTCGCCGCCGCAGTTCGGACAGCGCCGCGACAGATCACCGGCGCAGCCGGGACAGAAGGTGCACTCGAAACTGCAGATATAGGCCTCCCCGTCCATTGCGAGCCCCTTTGAACAGTGCTCGCAGGCCGGTTTCATTGCCAGGGCCATTGCCTGCTCCTCGGACCACCCTGTTTCCCGGGCCTAGAGAACATCACTTGGCCGGATGAGACAACACCTCAGGAAAGGAAGCGGCAGACTACCGGGTTTCCTCGAACAGCTCGCGGCCGATCAGCATGCGGCGGATTTCGCTGGTGCCGGCGCCGATCTCGTAGAGCTTGGCGTCGCGCAGCAGCCGTCCGGCCGGATAGTCGTTGATATAGCCGTTGCCGCCCAGGGTCTGGATCGTTTCCAGGGCCATCCAGGTGGCTTTCTCCGCGGCATAGAGAATGGCGCCGGCGGCGTCCTTGCGGGTGGTCTCGCCGCGGTCGCAGGCCTTGGCCACCGCATAGACGTAAGACTTGGCCGCGTTCATGGTGGTGTACATGTCGGCGATCTTACCCTGCATGAGCTGAAACTCGCCGATCGCCTGGCCGAACTGCTTGCGCTCGTGAATGTAAGGTACCACCAGATCCATACAGGCCTGCATGATCCCCGTCGGCCCGGCGGCCAGCACCACGCGTTCGTAATCGAGTCCGCTCATCAGTACATTGACGCCCTTGCCCTCGGCGCCGAGAACGTTGTCCTCCGGCACCTCGCAGTCCTCGAACAGCAGTTCGCCGGTCGGCGAGCCGCGCATGCCGAGCTTGTCAAGCTTCTGGGCGATGGAGAACCCCTTGAAGCCCTTTTCGACCAGGAAGGCCGTGATGCCCTTGGGCCCGGCGTCCGGGTCGGTCTTGGCATAGATCACCAGGGTGTCGGCCTCGTCGCAGTTGGTGATCCACATCTTGCTGCCGTTGAGGACGTAGCGGTCGCCCTTCTTGTCGGCGCGGGTGCGCATGCCCACAACGTCGGAGCCGGCGGAGGGCTCGCTCATCGCCAGGGCCCCGACGTGCTCGCCGGAGATCAGCTTGGGCAGGTAGCGGCGTTTCTGGTCCTCATTGCCGTTACGGCGGATCTGATTGATGCAGAGATTGGAGTGGGCGCCGTAGCTGAGGCCGACGGAGGCCGAGGCACGGCTCACCTCCTCCATCGCCACGCAGTGCTCCAGATAGCCCATGCCGGCGCCGCCGTAGTCCTCTTCCACCGTCAGGCCGTGCAGGCCCAAAGCCCCCATCTTCGGCCAGAGCTGGCGGGGAAAGCTGTCGTCGCGGTCGACCTCCCCGGCCAGCGGCGCGATCTCCTCGGACGCGAAACTCATCACCGTGTCGCGCAGCATGTCGGCGGTCTCGCCGAGATCGAAGTTCAGACTGGGGATCTGGTTGGGAATCATGGGCCCTGCCGCTCGTTCGGGTTGCTGTTTTCGCGCACTCTAAGCGCTCGGCCGCCCGCCCGCCAGAGGCAAGCGCGGTCGCGGCAAAAGCCGGAGTCCGGGACATCCGGGGTAGCCGCCGGCGCAGGAGGGGCACCACGCCCCCGGCCTCACGAAAAAGCGCTATAATCGGACGTGGAGAGAGCAGAACAGCGGTGTCCGCGCATCGGGCGGGCGCCGCGGGAGGGGATTATGCCATCTGCACCCCGGGAAACGAAGATCTCGGCCGGCATCGCTTCGGAGATCAACGAGTCCTTTGCACTGGACGTGGCAGCCAGGCTTTTCGAGTTCGATCCGCAAGATCGAAAGCAGCCCCAGCCCGGCGTGGAAAGCCTCCAGAAAGCCTTGATCAGCGATGGTTTCGAGATCATCCCCGATGGGGTCCTCGGCAGCCAGACGATCCGTGCCCTGCTGCAGAGCAAGGAGGTGCTGAAACACGCCGGCGGTTCCGCTCCGGAGAGCGGCGGCCTCTCCTTCTCGGCCGCGGAGCCTGAGACCGCGCAATTCGACCGGGAGCCCGGACCCGCCGAACAGCTCCGCGCCGGGGACCTTTCGATGGGGGCCATCCGCCGCAATCAGGACGCAAAGCGCCAGGGACCGACCAGGTCCGGGGCCGAAGCCGCTGCCCAGCCTGGCGAACCCCAACCGGAACCCCAGCCGGAGCCCCAGCCGGAACCCCAGCCGGAACCCCAGCCAGAACCCCAGGACAAACCGGCCGCAGCGGAGCGCAGAAACGAGGAGCCGGCGGCGCAGGACGCCACCGCCCGGCCCATCGCCCTCAGCGACTCTGCCATCGAGGACGTAGAACAGGACCGCCTCGGCTTCCGCCCCTACGTCGAGGCTGTGGCAGACTTCATCCTCGCCGAACAGACCCGCGCGCCGCTCGCCATCGCCGTCAACGCGCCCTGGGGCAAAGGCAAGACGTCCTTCATGAACATGATCGACGCGCACCTGCGCCGCGATGCCGGGGCGACCACCGTCAAAGTCGCGACCCTCTGGTTCAACCCCTGGAAGTACAGCGAGCCGGAACAGGTCTGGGCCGCCTTTGTCGCCAACGTCACGCGTTGCCTGCGCGCCAACCTTACGCCCTGGCAGAGCTGGCGCTTCCGCTTCGAGCGTTTCCGCAAGAAACTCGCCCGGCACTGGGACTTTGCCCTGGCGATCAGGACCCTCGTTGCCGTCACCTTCCTGGGCCTGATAGCCATGCTGGCGCTGATGGACTGGCCCCTGATAGCAGACGTTGTCGTCAAGCAGCATGCGCTGTTCGCCGCCGTCAACGCAGCCGCTGCCAACCTGCCCGCGGGCATTCTATGGTACATTCCTCTGGCCCTGGCCGGGCTGCTCGGCCTTGTCTATCTCTACGTGACCTTCACGAAGAGGCTGGGCCTCAACCTTCTGGAATACGTCGAGAAGACCGATTTCAAAGACAAGATCGGAACCCTCTCACAGTTCGAAGACGAGATGCGGCGGCTCAGCGATGCGGTGCCCGAGAACCTGAAAGTGGTGGTCTTCATCGACGACCTAGACCGCTGCAACGGCCGCGTTCTCGGCGAACTGGTCGAAGCCCTGCAGCTCGCCGACGTCTCGCGTGCCTGTATCTTCGTCATGGGCATGGACATGCAGATCGTCGCCAATGCTATCGAAAGCGAACGCGAGGAACTCGCCCACTCCGTCGACGCGGCGGCCACCGGCATGGAGCACGGCAGCGGCTACAAGTTTCTCGAGAAGATCATCCAGGCACGGCTGTCGTTGCCCAGCTACGGGCCGGAGAGAATGCACGACCTCGTCGCCTCGGCGATGGGCGAGGATGCCTCTGCGGTTTCGTCCAACCCCGCCGCCAGTCAGCCGCAGATCGGCAGCCAAACCCCAGGCAATGCCTCAGATGGGGCGTCTGCCGGGGCATATGCCGGGGATGGCGGCATCCTGCAGTCGACGCTTCAGGCCTTCGGCAACCTTGCGCGACGGCGGCCGGAAACCCACAGCGATTCCGAGGCCGTCATCGTCAAGGCGCAGTACTACGGCAGCCGGCACTTCAACAATCCGCGGCGCTTGAAGCGCTTCATCAACGGCTTTCGCCTGCAGACCTATCTGACGGAGGCGATACAGCCCTCAGGCGGCGGAATCGACCGTATGGCCCGCTTCCTGGTGCTGGCGGAGAAATGGCCGGCCCTGGTGGAGCACATGCTGCAAGCTGAGCTTGGGGCCGATTTCTGGAAGGCGGAGCAGGAAGGTATGTCGACCTCCTCCATCGCCATCGAGATCCGGAACCTTCCCGATGAAGAGCGGAAGAAGCTGATGGAACTGCTCGAAGGCGCGGATGCGGAAGATCCCTTCGAAGCCGAAGGTCTGAAGAACCTCGCCGAGTGGTATGGCTTCTGCTACTACCGCGGCATCGCGACCAACGGGCCCTGATTCCTACCCCGCCGCAGGCATGTCCGGGCGCCCCTGCAGGCACATCAGGGTCTGTACCATATGGGCGCAGGTTCGCTGGCCGCCATTCTTCACGACGATCACCTCCGCCTCGGTCACGGTCAGGGTGCGGCCGGGTTTGATGACCCGGCCCGTTGCCCGCAGCAGATTGCCGTCGGCCGGTGCCAGCAGATTGACCTTGAACTCCACCGTCAGGACGGAGGCATCGGCGGGAAACAGGCTGAAGCCTGCGTAGCCGCCGGCGGAATCCGCGATCGTGCTGGTGACGCCGGCGTGAAAGAAGCCGTGCTGCTGGCAGAGATCCGGCCGAAAAGGCAGTTCGATCTCGACCTCCCCCGGCTCGACCCGCGATATGCGGGCCCCCAGCAGTTCCATGATGCTTTGCCGGGCAAAACTCTCCCGCACCCGGTCGGCGAAGCCCGGGTCCTGGGGCTGATAGACAGACATGATCGGGACACCCTCTCCTGATACGAACAGCCGAACAACTGCGGCGCAATCCGCCACCATAGCCGCCTTTGGCCGCTTGCGAAGCCCCGGGGAAAACGCGATAGTCACCGCCGGCGTCGGCTTCGCCGCCGCTACATTTTTCCGATCTGATTGGACCTGAAGGAATGCCTGCCCCAGCCCGTGTAATCTGCCTGCTGCTCGCTCTGGCGGGGACAGGCCTCACCGCCGCCTGCGAATCGGCGGCCGAGCGTCAGCAGAGGCTGGAGCGCGAGGCCTACATCGAGTCGCTGGACCTGGATGAACTCAAGGGCAGCCTCGATACCGTCAATCCCGATCCTTACGATCAGAGGAAGTTCCAGCCCAACAAGGGCCGGGAGAAGAACTGAGCGCCGCCGCCGGCCGCAGAGCGGATTCCGTTCGAAGCCTCAGAACAACAGCAGAGCCGCGAGTCCCAGGAAGGCGAAGAACCCGATCACGTCGGTGACCGTCGTCAGCACCACGCTGGAGGCGACGGCCGGATCGACTCCCAACTTCTCCAGACCCAGGGGCACCAGGGCCCCGGACAGGGTGGCCACAACGAGGTTGATCACCATGGCCGCGGCGATGATGGCCCCGATCATCGGGGCGTCAAACCAGACCCAGGCCAGCAGGCCCGCCAGCACGGCGAAGATCATCCCGTTGGCCAGTCCGACCAGAACCTCCTTACCGACGAAACGCCAGGCGTTGCCGGCGCTGAGGTCACGCATGGCGATGGCCCGCACCGCCACCGTCAGGGTCTGGGTCCCGGCATTGCCGCCCATGGAGGCGACGATGGGCATCAGCACCGCAAGCGCCACCACCCTCTCGATGGTCTCCTCGAAGATCGCAATCACCAGCGAGGCGGCAACGGCGGTAAAGAGATTGATCAGCAGCCAGGAGAAGCGGGAACGCGTGGTGTCGAGCACGGCGCTGTAGAGGTCGGTTTCCTTGACGCCGGCCAGCTTCAGCAGATCCTCCTCCGCCTCTTCGTCGATGATGTGCACCACGTCATCCACCGTGACCACACCGATCAGCCGTCCGGCGCCGTCAATGACGGGTGCCGACACCAGCCCGTATTGGCGGAACAGGTAGGCGACCTCTTCCTGGTCCATCTCGATCGGAACGACCTTCATGTCGTCCGTCATGATCTCGGTCAGCGCGACCGGGCGCCGGGTGCGCATGGCGCGGCTGAGCGGCACGTAGCCGATCGGCTGGTGCTTCGGATCGACGATGTAGAGGTCGTAGAAGTCGTCCGGCAGATCCTTGGCGGCGCGCATGTAGTCGATGGTCTGGCCCACCGTCCAGGACGAGGGCACCGCCAGCACCTCGCGCTGCATGATGCGGCCGGCGGAGTCTTCGGGGAAGCTGAGGCTTTCTTCCAGCGCGATCCGGTCGGCCCTGGGCAGCGCTTCCAGAACCTCGCGCTGCGCCTCCTCGTCGAGATCCTCGAAGATGTCGACGGCATCGTCGCTGTCCAGGTCGGACAGGGAGTCCGCCAACTGGCGCGGCTCGAGCGCCTCCAGGATTTCTTCGCGGAGCGAACTGTCCAGGTAGGTGAGAACCTCGAGATCGAAATCGCCGCCCAGGATCTGAATCAGACGCGGTCGGTCGTCGCGGTCGAGGTTCTCCAGCAGGTCGGCAAGGTCGGCCTCGTGGAGGTCCGTGGCCACCCGCCGTGCCTCGGCCTCGTCACCGCGCTCCAGGGCCTCCGACACCGTACGGACGAGGTCGGCCGAAATCCCGTAGCTGTCAGGCTGGACTTCCGGCAGCCAGGGATCGCTCTCCTCGCGCTCGGGCGGCGTCTTCGCCATGGGCGGCCCTACTCTTCGATGGTTCGATCCTGTGCGTCAGCAACTGCGATTGCGCTCATGTTTACAATGCCGCGCGCGCTGACAGAAGGGGTCAGAACGTGCGCCGGCGCGGCGGTGCCGATCAGGATCGGTCCGACCGAGAGTCCGCCGCCGGAGGCCTTGACCATGTTGAACGCGATGTTGGCGGCATCCAGGGTCGGCATAACCAGCAAGTTCGCCGCGCCCTTCAGTTTGGAATTCGGGAAGATGTGCTCGCGGATCGACTCGGAGAGCGCCGCATCGGCATGCATCTCACCCTCGACCTCCAGGTCCGGATGGTCGCGATGCAGAATCTTCAACGCCTGGCGCATCTTGCGCGCGGAGGCCGTGTCGCCGGAACCGAAGTTGGAATGGGACAGCAGCGCAACCTTCGGCTGCAGCCCGAAACGGCTGACATGGTGGGAGGCCAGCACCGTCATCTCCGCCAGTTCTTCCGCCGTCGGGTCGGCGGTGACGTAGGTGTCGACGATGAAGTAGGAGCCGCTCGGCAGGATCACGAGGCTGATCGCCGAGCAGTCGCGGGTCTCCGAAGCCTTGCCGATGACACCGGTGACATGATCGAGGTGCCGCTTGTAGCGTCCGGTGGTGCCGCAGATCATGGCATCGGCATCGCCCAGCTTGACGGCCAGGGCGGCGATCACGGTGCTGCGGGTCCGGACGATCTCGCGCGCCGCCTCCGGCGAAACGCCCTTGCGCTCCATCAGGCCGTGATAGGTCTGCCAATAGGTGCGAAAACGCGGATCGTCCTGCGGGTTGATCAGCGGCACGTCCTCACCGGGCCGGATCCTCAGGCCAAGGCGTTTGACACGGGTGGCCACCACATCCGGCCGGCCCACCAGAATGGGCTCGGCCAGCCCCTCGTCGACCACCACCTGCACTGCGCGCAGAACGCGCTCGTCCTCGCCCTCGGCGTAGATCACCCGCTTGGGGTTCTCTTTCGCCCGCTGGAAGATCGGCTTCATGATCAGGCCGGAGCGGAAGACGAAGCGCTGCAGGTTCTGGCAGTAGGCGTCGAAGTCCGTGATCGGCCGCGTCGCCACGCCGCTGTCCATGGCCGCGCGGGCCACCGCCGGCGCGATCTCCAGGATGAGGCGCGGATCGAAGGGGCTGGGGATCACGTAGTCCGGCCCGAAGCTGCGGTCCTCGCCGCCCATCGCCTGGGCCACGATCTCGCTCTGCTCTTTCATCGCAAGATCGGCGATGGCGCGCACGCAGGCCAGCTTCATCTCTTCGTTGACGGCGGTCGCCCCGACATCCAGCGCCCCGCGAAAGATGTAGGGAAAGCAGAGGACGTTGTTCACCTGGTTCGGATAGTCCGATCGGCCGGTGGCGATGATGGCATCCGGGCGCGCCTCCTTGGCCTCCTCCGGCATGATCTCCGGCACCGGGTTGGCCAGCGCCATGATGATCGGCTTGTCGGCCATCGTCTTGACCATCTCCGGCTTCAGGACCCCGGGCGCCGAGAGGCCCATGAAGACGTCGGCACCGGCGATGACCTCGGCCAGGCTGCGGGCATCGGTCGGCTGCGCGTAGCGCGCCTTCCAGCGGTCCATCTGTTCTTCGCGGCCTTCGTAGACGACACCCAGGATATCGGTGACCCAGATGTTCTCGCGCTTGACGCCCAGGGAGACCAGCAGGTCGAGGCAGGCCAGGGCCGCGGCCCCGGCGCCGGAGGTGACCAGCTTGACCGAGGCGATGTCCTTGCCGACCAGCCGCAGCCCGTTGTAGATCGCGGCACCGACGATGATCGCGGTGCCGTGCTGGTCGTCGTGGAACACCGGGATGTTCATGCGCTCGCGCAGGGCCGCTTCGATCTCGAAGCACTCCGGCGCCTTGATGTCTTCCAGATTGATGCCGCCGAAGGTCGGCTCGAGGGCCGCCACCACCTCGACGAAGCGCTCCGGGTTCAGCGCGTCCAGCTCGATGTCGAAGACATCGATGCCGGCGAATTTCTTGAAGAGAACGGCCTTGCCTTCCATCACCGGCTTGGAAGCCAGCGGCCCGATGGCGCCGAGCCCGAGCACTGCCGTCCCGTTGGTCACCACGCCGACGAGATTACCGCGCGCCGTCAGCGCCGAGGCCTGGGCCGGGTCCTCGGCAATGGCCTCGCAGGCCGAAGCGACGCCCGGCGAGTAGGCCAGCGCGAGGTCGCGCTGATTGCCCAGCGGTTTGGTCGCCGAGATCTCCAGCTTGCCGGGTTTCGGTTCGCGGTGATAGGCAAGGGCCGCCTCGCGTAGATCCTTCGCCATGCCATCTCCCCCAGTCTGGTAACCGTCTGATTTCTTTTTCTTTGCACACCGCAAGCCCGGCGCGAAGCGAGGGCCGGTCAGAAGATGACCGCGGCTGCGCTGGAGTGCAAGCCTCTGTCGCCCCTCCCTGCCGAGTGACGGGGCCGGCGCTGGCGGGCCAAGGGGAAGGCGGTGGGGAAAGCGGTGGCAATTCCCCCGTCAGCGGCTATCTTCAAGGGCCATGACCGTGACCGCCATAGATGCCGCCGCCGGAGCGGTAACAGATCCGATGGACGGGCCGCCGGAATGGCGGGTCGAACCCGGGCTCACGCCCTACCCGGAGGCGGTCGCCTTCATGGAGCGCCGGGTGGCGGAGATCCGCGCCGGCAGCGCGCCGGAGCTGATCTGGCTGGTCGAGCACCCGCCGCTCTACACCGCCGGCACCTCGGCCCGGCGCGAGGACCTGCTGCAGCCCGACCGCTTTCCGGTCTTCGAAACCGGACGCGGCGGCGAGTTCACCTATCACGGACCCGGGCAGCGGGTCGTCTACGTAATGCTGGATCTGAAGCGCCGCACGCCGGATCTCAGGCGCTACGTCCACGACCTCGAGGAGTGGATCATCCGCAGCCTCGCGCAGTTCTCAGTCACGGGAGAGCGGCGCGAGGGACGCGTCGGCATCTGGGTCGCCCGCAGCGACGGGGCGCTCGGGCCGCGCGAGGACAAGATCGCCGCCATCGGCGTGCGCATCCGCCGCTGGGTCACCTACCACGGCCTTGCCATCAATGTGGAGCCCGAGCTGGACCACTTCAGCGGCATCGTTCCCTGCGGCGTTTCCGAGCATGGCGTGACCTCTCTGGTCGATCTCGGCCTGCCGGTCGGCATGGTCGACCTGGATGCGGCCCTGCGCGGCACCTTCGACGAGGTCTTCAAGCCCGGCTGAGGTTCGAACCCGGCCGTCAGCGGATGGCCACGCCGGCGAAGACCACCAGGCTCTGCACCACTGTCCCGACCAGCAGCGACCCTGTCAGCGCCACGGCCAGGTACCAGAAGAACACGGTGCGCCGGACCAGGGCGAAAACCGCCATGGCAGCCGGCAGCGAGGTGACGCCGCCGGCGATGAGGAAGGTCAGCGCTGCGCCCGGGGCCATGCCCATGGCCATGAGTTCGCCGATCAGGGGGATTGCGGCGAAGCCATTCAGATAGGCCGGCACGCCGACGACCACCGCGAGGGGGATGGCCTGCCAGCCCTGGCCGCCCAGGGTCTCCGCCACCAGGCTCGCCGGCACCCAGGCCACCATCAGGCTTTCCAGGGCAAAGGCCAGCAACAGCCACTTGCTGAGGAAGAGGGTCGTGCTGCGGGCTTCCCTGGCGAAGGCCTGGCGGCGCGGGGCTTCCGACCAGAAGGCCCAGCGCAGCCCCTGGTCGGGCAGGCCCGGCGTGCCACAGCCACCGCATCCCCGTGCTGCCTTCAGCGGCTCGGCGAAGAAGCCGGCGCGCTGCAGCGCCAGAGTGGCGAAGCCGGCCGCGAGGCCGAGGCCCATGGCCGCCAGGGTTTTGGCCACGGTAAAGGGCAGACCCAGCGTCGCCACCATGAGGACGAACTGCTCCGGGTCCATCAGCGGCGAGGCAACGCAGAAGGCCAGCACCGGCGCCAGGGGCACACCGGCCAGCAACAGTGCCGCCATCAGCGGCACGACACCGCAGGAACAGAAAGGCGAAAGCGCACCGGCGAGGGCCGCAATGACGATGGCCGCCGGCGCCGAGCGGCTGGTCACCCCGGCGATCAGGCCGTCCGCCCCTGCCGCTTTCAGCCAGGCGGCGAGCAGGACCGACAAGAGCAGAAAGGGCAGCAGCCAGAGGAAGGCGTCCACCATGAAACCAAAGCTCGCCACCGCCTGCTGCGGCACGACCAGCGCAAGACCGGCGAACAGCAGCAAAAGCGCAAGCCAGACCCGGTCAAGACTGCGGACCCGGGAGAAAACCCCAGAGGCAACGCCGGTCATGGTGGCAGCAAGGCTGGTCATCGGTGCGTCCTTTCGATTTACTTTCGATCCTTCCAGGATCATCGAATAGTCAGATCAAAAAAAAACCCTATCCGGCTTTGCGCTCGTCCGCTTCCGGCGCCGCACTGCGCTCCAGGCTGCAGCACTCGGATGTCAAAAACGCGATCAGCCCGTCCATGAGCTGGAAGTCCGGGCGGCAGATCAACTGACGCCCTTCGCGCTCCTGCGTCACGAGGCCGGCATTGACCAGGTGGGCGATGTGATGGGAGAGCGTCGAGGCCGGCACCCCCAGGTGCGCCTGGATCTCCCCCACCGGGAGCCCGTCCTGCCCGGCCCTGACGAGAAGCCGGAAGACCTCCAGGCGGAGCGGGTTGCCGAGCTTTTCGAGGCAGCGTGCAGCTTGATTCACTTCCATAACCCGAACGCTAGCCGAAGCTTCGTGCTGAGTCAACGATATTTCTAGAATAATGGAAATAAAGACTGTGGCCTTGTCCCCGTAGGCGCTGCCGGAGGCTCAGGCCGTCGGCTTCACCATGAAACCGGGGTTGATCGGAACATCGTGGTCATAGCGATCCACTGCCGCGACCGCGGCATACTGCGGGCCCTGCCAGCAGGCCTCCACCATGGCCTCCACCGCCGCCGCATCACCGGAGAAGACAGCCTCGACGGAGCCGTCGCGACGATTGCGCACCCAGCCATCCAGCCCCTTGGCCTTGGCGGTGGCTTCCGTCCAGGCGCGGAACCAGACGCCCTGAACCCGCCCCGAGATTTCCACCCGAACCGCCTTGGTCATTGGTCTGTCTCTTGCCCTGCATTGCTGTCCTGCGGGGCAGGATAAAGGGCGGCAAAAGCGATGACCACGGCGCGGCGGGCGCGCTCTTCCCAGAGCGTGCGGCGCATCCACTGGTCCTCCACCGTAAAGGCGGCCTTGCCGGGGTCTTCGTGCACCAACCGGTTGCGCAGGGCGCGCAGCCATTTCCAGTCGCCCTCGCCCACGCCCTCAGGCCGTGCCGCGCGCCTGCTGCTCTGCGCCTCGGCGATGGCATAGGCCAGGATGACGGCAGCGGCCCAGGCCCCGGCGCAGAACACAGCCTGAAGATCGATCATCAGGGCGCAGGCCTGTTCGCTGGGCGCCGGTGCGCCCGCTGCCGCATGCTGCGCCTCCTGCCCCTCGAACCAGGCGCGCCGGTCATCCCAGGTGATCTCCGGCGGGCGTTCGAGTTGGTCCATGGCAGGGCGGCAGGCGGGACGATGGCAGGGTAGCCGCGGTCAGTCGAATTCCAGGATCGCCTGGTCGACGGCCAGGCTTTCGCCCGGTCCCGCGTGCAGCTTGGCGACGCGGCCGTCCCGCTCGGCGCGCAGGATGTTCTCCATCTTCATCGCCTCGACCACCGCCAGTTCCTCGCCGGCCTTCACGTTCTGCCCCTCTTCCACCGCGAGGGAGATCAGCAGACCCGGCATCGGCGACAGCAGAAAGCGCGACAGGTCGGGGGGCTCCTTCACCGGCATCAGGGCGGCCAGGGCCGCGGCCTGCGGGGAGAGCACCAGCGCCTCGACGGTGATGCCCGCCTGGCCCAGGCGCAGGGCCGGTCCGCGCCGCTCGACCTGCACGGTCACCGGGCGGCCGTCGACGAAGCAGGGCAGCAGGAGGTCGCCGAGCCGCCCATTGGTCTCAATGAGATGGTTCGACACCTCGCCGCTGACCCGAAAGGCGCCCAAGGACGGGGTCACGGTGCGCGCATGGGCTTCCTGACCCAGCATCACGACCCAATCGGCGGGTTTGGCCGGGTCGAACTCCGCATGGCCGTCCATCTGACCGGAGATCGCGGTCTCCTGCTCCTTGCGGCGGTGCTGCAGGATGGCGGCGACGGCAATCAGCACCTCTGTCGTCGCCGGGTCGGCTTCGACGCCCTTGAAGCCCTCCGGGTACTCCTCGGCGATGAAGTTGGTGGTCAGACGCCCTTCGCGGAAGCGCGGGTTGGTCATCACCGAGGCGAGGAAGGCGACGTTGTGGTTGATGCCGCGAATGCAGTAGGCGTCCAGTGCCGCCTGCATGGCGGCGATGGCGCTGGCACGGTCCGGACCGTGGGTGACCAGCTTGGCGATCATGGGGTCGTAGAACATGGAGATCTCCGAGCCCTCCTCGACGCCGGTGTCGACCCGCACGGTCAAGGCCTCGTCCTCCGGCGCCTGCGGCTCGCGGTAGCGCACCAGCCGGCCGATCGACGGCAGGAAGTCGCGCAGAGGGTCCTCGGCATAGACGCGGGTCTCCACCGCCCAGCCGTTCATCTGCACGTCTGCCTGCCCGAAGCCCAGGGGCTCGCCCGCCGCGATGCGGATCATCCACTCCACCAGGTCGAGACCGGTGATCAGCTCGGTCACCGGATGTTCAACCTGAATTCTTGTATTCATTTCAAGGAAATAGAAGTTCTTATTCTTGTCGACAATGAACTCGACGGTGCCGGCGGAGCGGTAGTCCACCGCCTCGGCCAGGGCCACCGCCTGGGCGCCCATGGCCGCCCGCGTCTCGGCATCGAGGAAGGGCGACGGCGCCTCCTCCACCACCTTCTGATGGCGGCGCTGGATCGAGCATTCGCGCTCCCCCAGGTGCAGCGTGTTGCCGTGGGCATCGGCCAGCACCTGGATCTCGATGTGGCGCGGCTCCTCGATGAACTTCTCGATGAAGACCCGGTCGTCGCCGAAGCTGGCGCGCGCCTCGTTGCGCGCCGAGCGCAGGCCGTCGCGCACCTCGGCCTCGGAGGCCGCCACCCGCATGCCCTTGCCGCCGCCCCCGGCGGAGGCCTTGATCATCACCGGATAGCCGATCTCGCCGGCGATGCGGACCGCCTCCGCCTCGTCGTCGATGGCGTCGGGATGCCCTGGCACCGTGCTCACCTCCGCCTCGGCCGCCAGCTTCTTCGAGGTGATCTTGTCGCCCATGGCGCCGATGGCCCTCACCGGCGGGCCGATGAAGACCAGCCCGGCCTTTTCCAGTGCCTCGACGAAGGTGGCGTTCTCCGAAAGAAAGCCGAAACCCGGATGGACCGCTTCGGCGCCGGTCCCCTTGGCCGCGGCGATGATCTTGTCGATGACCAGATAGCTCTCCGCCGCCGCCGCCGGACCAATGCCCACCGCCTCGTCGGCGGCGCGCACGTGCAGGGCGTCGGCATCGGCGGCTGAATAGACCGCCACCGTCGAGACCCCCATGCGTTTGCAGGTCCTGATGATGCGGCAGGCGATTTCGCCGCGGTTCGCAATGAGAATCTTTTTGAACATCCGCCCCTAAAACCCTGATTCCGATTATCTTCTACTGGACCCGCGTCTGCCCTTGGGTCCGCGCATGGCCACCGGCACCCACCTCTCAGGCCTTTCGATCATCCGTTGCCCTGAGGCGCCCTGAGAAGGGCACGTAGCCCTCCAAGGCCGGGAAACGGTCAATCCAAGCACGCAGAGCCGGAAAGCGCGAGAGGTCCATGCCCCCCTGATCCGCGACATGCGTGTAGGCATAGAGCGAGACGTCGGCGACGCAGGGGGTATCGCCCAGCAGCCAGTCCTGCTCCGACAGAGTCCGTTCCATCACGCCCAGGGCATCGTAACCGCGTTTCTCCCGCTCGGCCCACTCAGGCTCGTTCTCCCGCGTCCTTTCGGTGTGGCGCGTCCAGAAGCGCAGCACGGCGATATAGGGCTCGTGGCTGTACTGCTCGAAGAACATCCACTGCAGGGCCCGGGCGCGGCCCAGCCTGTCGTCGGGCAGATAGGGCGTTTCTTCGGCGAGGTAGAACAGGATGGCGTTGGACTCGGGCAGGAAGGTGCCGTCCTCCAGTTCCAGAACCGGAATACGCCCGTTGGGATTCTTCTTCAGGAAGTCTTCCTTGCGGGTGGCGCCCTGAATCGCGTTCACTTCCACCAAGTCAAAAGGCTTGCCCAAAAGAGCAAGCAACAACTGAACCTTATAGCCGTTTCCTGAGTCCGGATCGTCGTAAAGCTTCAGCATCCGGGCGACCCTCAGAGCGGCAGGTTGTCGTGCTTCTTCCAGGGGTTTTCCAACTGCTTGTCCCGCAGCATTGCCAGCGCCCGGCAGAGCCGGCGGCGGGTACCGTGGGGCATGATCACGTCGTCGATGAAGCCGCGGGAGGCGGCGACGAAGGGGTTGGCGAACTTGGTGCGGTACTCCTCGGTGCGTGCGGCGATCTTGTCGTCGTCGCCGATATCACCGCGGAAGATGATCTCCACCGCGCCCTTCGGTCCCATGACGGCGATCTCCGCCGTCGGCCAGGCGAAGTTCACGTCGCCGCGCAGGTGCTTGGAGGCCATGACGACGTAGGCGCCGCCGTAGGACTTGCGGGTGATGACCGTCACCTTGGGCACGGTGGCCTCGGCATAGGCGAAGAGCAGCTTGGCGCCGTGCTTGATGATGCCGCCGAATTCCTGCGAGGTCCCGGGCAGGAAGCCCGGCACGTCGACAAAGGTGACGATGGGGATGTTGAAGCAGTCGCAGAACCGCACGAAGCGCGCCGCCTTGATGGCGGAGGCAATGTCCAGACAGCCGGCCAGGACCATGGGCTGGTTGGCGACGAAGCCGACCGTCTGCCCCTCCAGACGGCCGAAGCCGGTGATGATGTTGCCGGCGTAGTTGGGCTGCAGTTCGAAGAACTCGCTTTCGTCGACGACCTTCTGGATCAGTTCCTTCATATCGTAGGGCTTGGTGGGATCGGCCGGCACCAGGCTGTCGAGGGAGGGCTCTTCGCGGTCGGCCGGGTCGTCGCTCGGCCGCCAGGGCGCCGCCTCGCGGTTGGAGGCAGGCAGGAAGTCGAAGAACCGCCGAAGCTCCAGCAGTGCTTCGATATCGTTCTCGAAGGCGAGATCGGCCACACCGGACTTGGTGGTGTGAGTGGTGGCGCCGCCCAGGGCCTCCGCCGAAACCTCCTCATGGGTCACCGTCTTCACCACATCGGGGCCGGTGACAAACATATAGGAGCTGTCCTTCACCATGAAGATGAAGTCGGTCATGGCCGGAGAGTAGACCGCGCCGCCGGCACAGGGCCCCATGATCATGGAGATCTGCGGCACCACGCCGGAGGCCAGGACGTTGCGCTGGAACACCTCAGCGTAGCCGGCCAGGGAGGCGACGCCCTCCTGAATCCGTGCGCCGCCGGAATCGTTCAGACCGATCACCGGCGCACCGACCTGCAGGGCCTTGTCCATGATCTTGCAGATCTTCTCGGCATGAGCCTCCGAAAGGGAGCCGCCGAACACGGTGAAGTCCTGGCAGAAGACGAAAACCAGCCTGCCGTTGATGGTGCCGTGCCCGGTGACCACACCGTCGCCGGCCACCTTCTGGTCCTGCATCCCGAAATCGCTGGAGCGGTGCTCGACGAACATGTCCCATTCCTCGAAGGAGCCCTCGTCGAGAAGGACCTCCAGGCGCTCGCGCGCCGTCAGCTTGCCTTTCGCGTGCTGGGAGTCGATCCGGCGGCGGCCGCCGCCGATCGCGGCCTGATCCCGCTTTTCCTGAAGCTGCCGAAGAATGTCCTGCATCGCCGCTGCCATCCCCTGCCCGAGCGCGGAGTCCTGAAACCGGATTGCCCGCCTTTTTGCTTATTCACATGCGGGGTTGCTGATAGCACGTGGCAGGGGGGAGTGCCAGCGGCAGAAATCTGCGACGCCGCAGCCCTCCCGAAGGTCCAAGAGATCCCAAGGCTGATCAAAATGATTACGATTAGGAGATCGTTAACGACGTCTGGATAGAACTGCTTAAGCCCGATTTCGAGACAGAGATCCCAAGGAAATTCCATGTCCCAGTTCGCCAGCGCGCCCGCTCAGAGCCCCTCGGACGGCCAAGACGCCGAAGCATCGGGAGGGGGAATTGCCGAGCAGATCGAAGCGCTGCGCAGCGAAGTCGCCAATGTGTCCAACATGGCCGGGCAGATCGAGGCCATCGCCAAGCAGACCAACCTTCTCGCGCTCAACGCCACCATCGAAGCGGCCCGCGCCGGCGAGGCGGGCAAGGGCTTTGCGGTCGTCGCCGGCGAGGTGAAGCAGCTGGCCGGCCAGACGAGCAAGGCCACCAGCCAGATCGGCGAAATCGTCGAAAGCCTGACGTCGCGGATCAACGAGCTTTCCCGTCTGAACGACGCCCAGACTTCCAAGACCTCGCGTCCGCAGCCGGCGGCGTCGGTGCCCGCAAAGAGCGCCCCTGTGGCCGCCGCGCCCAGCGCCCCGGCTCCGGCCCCCGCTCCGGCCCCTGTCGCCAGCGCTGCAAAAGCGCCGCCGGCCCCGGCCACCGATACCGGCGGCCCGCTGAGCGCGGCGGAAATCAAAATGGTCCAGGAGAGCTTCGCCAAGGTTGAGCCGATTGCCGAGGACGCCGCAGCCCTGTTCTACAAGCGCCTCTTCGAGATCGACCCCAGCACCAAATCCCTGTTCAAAGGCGACATGGCCGAACAGGGCCGCAAGCTGATGGCCGTTCTGAAGACCGCCGTGGCCGGCCTGGAGAAACTCGACAAGCTGGTGCCGGCGGTCAAGGTCATGGGTCAGCGCCACCACGCCTACGGCGTTCAACTGAAGCACTACGAGAGCGTGGCCAACGCCCTGCTCTGGACCCTGAAACAGGGCTTGCAGGACGCCTTTACCGCCGATGTCGAGAAAGCCTGGGCCAAGACCTACGGCGTCCTCGCGGAAGTGATGATGAAGGGCGCCCAGGAACCGCCCGCAACCCAGGAACTCTGACCGCCCCCACTGGGCCGCCGAAAGGCTGCGCCTAACGCCGGCGGCCCCTCACCCGGCTGCCGCCTCCGCGCGCAGCAGGGCCAGGAACCGGTCGGCGGAATCGATCTCCTGCCGCAGCGCCGCCTGGCGCTTGCGCGCTTCGGCATCCTCGCCCCAGCGTTCCTGCTGATAGAGTTCATCCAGCAGCGAAACCTTCCAGGCCTGCTCCGCGTTCAGCCGGCCCCGGGACAACGCCAGACCGACGACCAGCGATCCGGAAGCCTGAACAACCGCCGCGAGGCCGGTCAGCGCCAGCGGGTCATGGCTTTCGACCGCAGCCTTCAGGGCCGCGAGGCTCTCGGGCGGTTGGTCCTGCGAGACGACCCCGCAGGTCTTTACCAGCGGGGCGCCCAGCGCCTGCGCCGCCCAATCCAGAAGCGGTTGCCAGTGGTCCTGTTGGCGGCGCAGCAGGTCGTCGACCTCGTCGCTCCAATAGCAGATGAGATCGTGGCCGCCATAGCCGGCCAGGTCATCGATGATCTCCCTGCGCCGGGGACCGACGATATCGATCGCTGTGCAGGCCAGATTGTTCAGCGCCATCGACGCCGTGTCGATGTCGTCACCCTGCGCCTGCCATTCCCCCGCAATCGCAGCGGCCAGCGCGCCGGACCGTACCACCAGCGGCACCTTGGCGGGTGTCCGCAACGGGCGGCCGTCGAGCACCACGCCGAAGCCGTCATCGGCGGGTACACTGCCCGCGGTCTTGTAGAAGCGCTTGATCTTCCGCATCGCCGTGGTGTCGCCGCCTAGTCCCCAAAGAGGCCCTGCAGGCCCTTCCTCAGGCTGCGCCCCAGGTCTTCGGTCGCCTCGCCGACGCCCTCGACCAGGCCTTTGGACGACGACGGCTCCTGCGCGCCCCCGGTCGCCTGCCCCGGCGCCGGCCCGCCGGCGGGCGCCACGCCCTGATCCTCCGGGGATGCGGCGGCAAGGCCGATGGCCTCGAGAGCCTCGCCGCAGAGCGTCTGGTCACCGCCGATCCTGCCGATGATCGGCCCCGTCCCGACGAGCCCGCCCAGGGTGTCCACCACCCCGGCGACGATGTTGCCGCCGGTCTCGGCAACGGTCCCGACCGTGCCCACCACATTGCCGGCGGCGCCGATCGGATCGGGGACGACGCTGGGGTCCGCGAGCGGACCGATCACCTTGAAGGGAACGGCGAGGCTCGCAAGGCTTGGCTGGCTGGTCTCGGTGTCGAAGGCCATGCTGACCCGTTCGCCGCCCAGATCGATGCCGCCGCGCCCGGCGACCGCAAAGGTGCCGGTGTCGAGCACCAGCGCCCGGCTTTCCGCCTTGCCGCCTGCGATGTCGAAGCGGGCGATCATGCACTCCAGCCGCGCGCGCTCGGCCGATCCGAACAGCGGCCCGGTGATGTCGCCCAGACCGACGCTGAAGAAACTCAGCAGGGCATTGTCGATCGTTCCGTCCTGCGAGACGGCCTGCAGATGCCCGTCGAGGCCGGAGACCATGGCGTGCAGGCTGTCGCCGCGGCCGCGCAGAGCAAGCTCGGCATCGAGGGCGCCCCCCACCTCTTCATCGACTTCCACCTTGCGCAGCAGTTCGCCGAAGTCCATAGCCGCGCCGTCGAGGGCCAGATCAAAAGCCGCAGGACTCTGCCCGGCATCGACAAGCGCGCGCCCGGAGAGCGCGCCCTCGGCCAGTCGGGCGCGCAGCGGCTCCACCGTCAGGCGGCCGCTCTCGAACTGCGCCGTCAGGTTGAGATCATTGAGAAAGAACCGGGGCGTGAGGCGCGCCTCGGCGGCGCTGAGCGTCACCCTGCCGTCGAGCGCGGCAAGCTCCTCAAGCCCGAGCGGGCTGTCGGAGAAAACGCGGCTGTCGCCGGCCTCGGCCGGCGTCGGAGCGGACGCTGTGCCGGAACTCCCCGTACCTTGCCGGGCGCCGGGGCGGAAGTCGGCAAGATCCAGGGTCTTGGCGGCAAGGTCGGCGGTCAGCCGCGGCCGCTCTCCGCCCAGGTCCAGCGACCCGGCGCCGGCCACGTCGCTTTGTCCGAGTTCCGCGGCGAGGCCGGAAAAAGCGATGCTGTCGCCGGAGACCGCGATATCGCCGGACAGCGCGTAAGGACCGAGGGCCGGCAGCGCCGCACCAACGAAGGGAGACAGCGTCGAGAGATCTTCCCCCGTGGCGCTGACAGCAACCTCGGCAGCGGCCGTCCCGACCAGATCGCCGGCGCTGCCGGTAATCCGGCCGCTGGCGCCGCCAGCCTCGAAGGCCAGATCAAGACCGCTCCTGGCACCGGAAAGGATGTCGCGCAGACTATCGAAGGTGCCGGAGACGCGGAACGGACTGTCGTTGTAGCGGCCGACCAGGGTAAGACTGCGTTCCCCTTGGGCGTCCGGCACGCGGCCAGTCGCTTCGGTCAGAGTGATCGTCAAGGGTTCCTGCCCGCCGGCACCATCGACAACGGTCAGCCGACCGCCAAGGATCGCAAAGTCCTGAATGTCAGGCAGGTCACGCCCCCCGCTGTCCGCCGGGGCGTCGCTCCCCGATGGCGCCGATGCAGACCCGAACTCCCAGTTGCCGGTCCCCTCGGCATCGGTCTCGATCACGATGTCGGGCTCCACCAGGACCAGCCGGTTGACCACGATGTCGCCACCCAGCAACGCCAACAGATCGACCTCAAGTTCCAGGCGGCGCAGGGTCACCATCTCCGCCCGGCTGCCCCAGGAGGCGTTGGCGAAGCGCAGGTCCTGCAGATCGATGGAGGGCGTCAGGGAGATCTGAAGGTCCACCGGCCCGGCGACCACCAGGTCGCGGCCTGTCGCCGCCTTCACCTCCCTCTGCAGCAGCGCGGTCAGATCGTCGAAATTGAGGGTCGACAGAAAGGCATAGGTCGCCACCCCCAGCCCGACGACCACGGCCGCCGTGACGTAGATCACCCGGCGCAGCCTCATCGCGGCGATCCCTCCAGCCGTGTCATGGCCCCTTCGAGTTCGTCAAAACGGTCGATCACGACACCGGCCCCGGCGGCATAAAGCTGGTCGCGGTGATGATAGCCCCAGTCGACCCCGATGGCGTCGCAGCCGGCGGCGCGGGCCATCTCGATGTCGAAGGCCGTATCCCCGATCATGACCGTGTCCTGCGGCTCCGCGCCCACCTCCACCATGGCCATCTGCAGAATCTGCGGATGCGGTTTGCTTGGCCCGTCGTCGGCGGTCTTCAGCGTTGCGAAGTGGTGCTGCAGCCCGTGGTGATCCAGCACCCGCAGCAGGCCGCGCCGGTTCTTTCCGGTCACGATCCCAAGCAACAGCTCCGGGTGGTCCAGGGCGGCCAGCGTTTCGCGGACGCCATCAAACAGCGGGTCATCGTGATCGGGCCGGCCGAGCCGTGCGTGAAAGGCCTCGCGATACAGCCCGGCAACCCTGGGGGCATCGCCCTGCATCTCCGGCGGCAGCAGTTCGGCGACGGCCACTTCCAGGGTCAAGCCGATGATCCCGCGCACCGCCCCCGCGCCCGGCCGCTCCAGACCGACCGCGTCAAAGGCCTCGCCCATGCAGTGAACGATCGTGTGCTGGCTGTCGACCAAGGTTCCGTCGAGGTCGAAGACAATGAATCGATGGCGAAAGGGAATGGGCGTCATAGCGGTCTGTCTCTAGCACGTTGCCCCCTGCGGCTTAAGACGATTCGCAAGGGGAGCGCCTTAACAATTGTGACGGATGCGCCTTATTCCCATGGCCGAACGAAGGAAGCATGAGGCGCTGCTGATAGGCGGGCCCAGGTGGCATGAATCGGGCGAATTGTGGGGGAAATCAAAAGCGACAAACAGTTATCCACAACTGCAGCGTATTGAAATCCCTGAGATATTTATGGGTACGCCACATTTTAGACACGTTTGCCAAACAATTAACAAATAATTAAGATAATAAAAAAGCCCCATCCTTGACTAAACTTGTGACATATATTGGCTTTTACAGATGTCATTTTTGGATGTTAATAATTTTGCAGGAGAAATAAGAAAAAATCATGCCTACACATTGGGCCATCGGGAAACAATCCATAGGGGTGAGGCATGTTTTCGAAGTTCATCACGGGCAAGTATTCTGCTGTCTCTATTGCTGCGGCGGCAGTCATCGCCTTCTCTGTTCCGGCGACGGCGCAGGACTGGTCGAAAATGATGAACCTTCACTATTCGACGACGGAGCAGAGCAAGTATCAGCCCGAAGCCAACTCGGAATGGGGCTTCTCTCTGAAGACCGTCATGAGCGACATGGAATGGCGCAAGAAGACGGCTGCCGCTCTGCGCAACCAGCCGCGGCCGACTGTGACGGACAAGCGCCGCTACTCTCAGTTGGTCCACCGCCCTCAGCAGCCCCGCCGCTACTCGGCTTTCTGATCCTCTCCCCCTGCCCGGCAGCGCAGCGCTTCACACGACGGCCGGTGAGTTCGGCACTGTGTCAGACGCTGCGCCCCCGCCGGGGTGAGTGGCTGAGACCCTCCGCGTAGGTCAGGAGGCCGTCCAGAGCGGCGTCTCCTCTCGCCGGGTCGAAACCCAGAACCTCCCAGCTTTCAGCCATATGGGGCGGCAGGTCCGCGACCACACGCAGGGTCGTGCCGTCCTCCGGATGCGGCAGCGCCAGTTCCCGCGCCAAGAGGTGCAGCGTCTTCGGCAGCGCGGGCTTTGCGGGAAAGGCCGCGCGGCCGCCGTACTTGCCGTCACCGACGATGGGCGCCCCCAGGGCCGCACAATGCACGCGCAGTTGATGGGTCCGGCCCGTCAGCGGCATCAGCACGACCCAGGCAAGCCGGTCCCTATAGGTCTGCACCACGCGGAAGAGCGTCTGCGCCGGCTTGCCCTCCTGCTCGGACGGGGCCATCGCCTCCCGCGTACCCGTCTGGCGTTTGGCGAGGGGAAGGTCGATCAGCCCGCGCTTCTGCCGCGGCACGCCGCTGAGCAGCGCCCAGTAGACCTTCTGGGTTGTCTTCGCGCGGAAGGCCGCCGTCAGGGCCCGCGCGCCGGCCGCGCTGCGCGCCAGCAGCAGGACACCGGCAGTGTCCTTGTCGAGCCGGTGGACAAGCCTGGGCCGCTCGTCGGCGCCCAGCTTCAGGGCCTCCAGCATGCCGTCCAGGTGGCGGCTCTGGCCGCTGCCGCCCTGCACGGCCAGGCCCGCCGGCTTGTCGAAGGCGATCACCGTGTCGTCGCTGTAAAGCACCCGTGCCTTAAGGTCGGCGGCCTCCGCCGCGGAGAGCCTCTGCGGCTTTGGTCCAGCAGGCGGGCGAGCGCCGTCTGCTGCAGGCAGCGGCGGGACCCGGACGATCTGGCCGGCCTCGATCCGGCTGGCGGACTTGGCGCGCTTGCCGTCCAACCGCACCTCGCCCTTGCGCAGCCACTTTTCCAGGCGGCCCTGCGTCACCTGGGGAAACCGCTGGCGGAACCAGCGGTCCAGGCGTTGGCCCGCCTCCCCGGCATCGACGGTGACTTTCTGGACCCCGCTCACGGTCGGAACGCTCAGGCAACCACGGCCCGAACCAGCGCCAGGCCCGCAACGAAACCCGTGATCGAAAGAACGACCGAGGCGCCGATGTAGCCGGCAGCCGGCAGCAATGCGCCGCGCTCGTAGAGCAGAACCGCCTCCATGGAAAAGGTGGAAAAGGTCGTAAAGGCACCCAGCAGGCCGACCGTCAGGAAAGCCCGCAGGGCCTCCGGCGGCGACCAGGCCAGCGCGAAGGCTTCGACGAGCAGGCCCATGGCAAAGGAGCCGAGGACGTTGACGCTGAGCGTCCCCAGAGGAAAGCCGCCGAGCCACGGCCCGAAGGCGTGACTGACCTGGGACACCATGACGTAGCGGCCCAGGGCGCCAAGAGCGCCCCCCAGGGCCACACCGATCAGGATCTGAAGCTGCATACGCCTTGCCTCTTCGCTCGCCGAGCGCTTTCGGAACCGCGGAAGCGGCGCAGCCGCCCCTCGGGGCCTTCTCTAGCTAACAAAGTGGGGTCGGCGGTGCAAACGCCCCGGCGGAAACCCGGATCTTCGGCGGCGCTTACGCAGCCGCCGAACGCGGTCCACCGTTGCCCAGCCAGCTCAGGCAGTTGGCACTGTCCATGAGGTAGATGCCCATGCGCCCGAGTTCGCGGACCGCATCCTCGGTCGCGTTGCACAGGGCATCGGCGACCAGCACGATGCGGAAATCCCGCGCCGAGGCTTCGTAGACCGAGGCCCGGCCGCCGGTCGAGAAACTGAAGCCGCAGATCACCAGGGTCGTGACCTCGAGCGCGCGCAGCCTGGCCTCGAGGCCGGTCTCGTGAAAGGCCCCCCAGCGCGGCCGATAATGGACGAACTCGTTTTCGCCGATCAGCTGAAACTCGCCCGCCAGCAGCACTTCCGGGTCCAGACGCACGCCGGCGCTGGGCTTGACCTCGTCGATCAGCTCCGCACCCAGGGTGCCGGGCATGAGGATCCGCATGCCCTCCTCCACCGCCTGGCGGCGGCAGGCATCGACGTTGGAGCCGTCAGCCTTGTAGAGCCTGACCGAATGGAAGATCGGCGCCCCTTCGTCTCGGAAGGCTCCCAGGAGCTTTCGCATCCTGGGCAAGGCCGAGCGCACGCCGCAGGCCCGCAAGGGCGAGCCCGGCGTTATGAAGTCACGTTGAGCGGAGATACAGAGTAAAGCTGCTTTGCCTTTGTCAGGCACGCAGTAGTTGGCCATATAACGCCCCTATGAGTGAGCCTAGCGATTTCAAATAGGCTGCCCTTCTCGCCGTCTAAGCGGAGCGAGAAGCTTTGTCCCGGTGACAAAGTACGAGCATTGGCCGCAGGAACAATAAGCAAGGCGGAATAGCAGCCGCGCATCAAACGCAAGGCTGTATCAGGAGTCCTCTTCCTCCACCCTATCTTCATCCGCCCTGTGGCGCCGCTCCCGCAGCCGCGCCCAGTAATCCAAGCGTTTGCGGACCTCGCGCTCGAACCCTCGTTCGACAGGATGGTAAAAAAGCTGGCGGCCCAAATTCTCAGGAAAATAGTCCTGCCCTGAAAAAGCTTCCGGCGCATCGTGGTCGTAGTGGTAACCACGGCCATAGCCCAGGTCGCGCATCAGCGATGTCGGCGCGTTGAGGATGTGGGCCGGCGGTGCCAGGGAACCGCTGTCCTTGGCCGAGCGCGCGGCAGCGCCGTAGGCTTTGTAGGCGGCGTTGGATTTGGGTGCGGTCGCCAGGTAGATGACGGCCTGGGCCAGCGCCAGTTCACCCTCGGGTGAGCCTATCCGCTCAAAGGCCTGCCAGGCGGCGATGCTCTGGAGCAGCGCGTCCGGATCGGCCAGGCCGACGTCTTCGACCGCGAAGCGGACCAGGCGTCGGGCGATGAAGTGGGGGTCCTCGCCGCCGGCCAGCATGCGGGCGAACCAGTAGAGCGCGGCATCGCAGTCCGAGCCCCGCAAGGACTTGTGCAGGGCGGAGATCAGGTTGTAGTGGCTCTCCTGCCCCTTGTCGTAGAGCGGCACGCGTTTCTGGACAACGGCCGCCAGGTCGGCGCTGTCGAGAGGCTGTTCCGAGGCCAGCGTCAGCACCTCCTCGGCCAGATTCAGCAGGTAGCGCCCGTCGCCGTCGGCCATGGCGATCAGGGCCGCCCGGGCGTCGGTGGTCAGCGGCAGGTCACGCCCTTCCAGCGCCTCGACCCGGGCCAGCAGTTCCCGCAGGGCGCTGTCTTCCAGCCGTTTCAGAACCAGGACCTGACAGCGCGACAGCAGTGCGGGGTTGAGCTCGAAGGAGGGGTTCTCGGTCGTGGCCCCGACCAGGATGACCGTGCCGTCCTCGACATAGGGCAGGAATCCATCCTGCTGGGCGCGGTTGAAACGATGGATCTCGTCGACGAAGAGCAGGGTGCCGCGTCCACCCAGGCGGCGCTGTTTGGCCCGGTCGAAGACCTTGCGCAGATCGGCGACGCCGGAGAACACGGCGGAGAGCGGCTCGAACTCCAGCGTCGTTTCCTGCGCCAGCAGGCGGGCGATGGTGGTCTTCCCGCATCCCGGCGGCCCCCAGAGGACCAGCGAGGCCAGGCGCCCCCCCTTGACCATGCGCCCGAGCGGCGCGTCCGGTCCCAGCACGTGGTCCTGCCCGACGACCTCCGCCAGTGTCTGCGGCCGCAGCCGGTCCGCCAAGGGCCTGGGGGCCTGACTCTCAAACAATCCCGTCATGACACCGCCGGCCCTGTAGCCCTCTGCCGCTTCACCATCGTTTTCTGCGGGCGGATAGATGTATCCGTCACCGGCCAGCTTTCCACGTTCTGCCGGAGCCCGCCACTTTTCATGATCCATTAAGGGTTTAGCGGCGTATCAGCACAAGGGGATATGAGCAGGTCGGGACTTGCATCCCTGGCAGGTGACGGATGGGAGACGGCAGTCCAAAGTAGTCGCCGAAAAGGCAAGAAACGGCTCGCGGACGAACGGTGCGAACCGGGTTCCTTCAGGTTCCCGCAGGCACCGAAGCCGGATGGGTTGGGGACAGGCAGCGCTAATCGGATTCTAAGAAACTCGGCGACCATAGGGTCCGCAAGTTGCGCCTAGAAGACGCAAGGGATGAGAATGAAAATTGCGGTTGTTGGCAGTGGTATCACCGGTTTGGGCGCGTCCTGGGCGTTGGATCCTTATCACGACGTAACCCTGTTTGAGGCGCAAGACCGCCTTGGCGGGCACTCGAACACCGTGGAAGCCGCCGTCGAAGGCGGCAGCATCCCCGTCGATACCGGCTTCATCGTTTACAACGATCAGGCCTATCCCAACCTGACGCGGCTCTTCGAGGCGCTGGCCGTGAAGACCGAGCGCAGCGATATGTCGTTCTCCGTTTCCCTCGACGACGGACGCCTTGAGTATTGCGGCAGTTTCTCCGGGCTCTTCGTTCAGAAACGCAATCTCCTGAGCCCGCGCTTCTGGTCGATGCTGCGCGACCTGCTGCGCTTCTACCGCGATGCGCCGGGCGCGATGCTGGAAGCGGAGACGGCCGGCATGAGCCTGGGCGAACTGCTTGACCACGGCGGCTACGGCGACGCGTTCACCCGCGACCACCTCCTGCCCATGGGCTCGGCAATATGGTCCGCGCCCCTCGAGGAGATGCTGGCCTTCCCGGCCCGGTCGTTCATTCAGTTCTGCGAGAATCACGGGCTGCTGCTGCTGACAGGGCGCCCGCAGTGGCGCACCGTCTCCGGCGGCAGCCGCGAGTACGTGAAGCGGATCGCTGGCAGACTGAGGGGCAAGGTTCGGCTGGCCAGCCCCATCCTGAGCCTGCGCCGCGCTCCGCAGGGCGTCTACCTTCAGGTGCCCGGCGCGGAGGAAGAGCGCTTCGATCAGGTCGTAATGGCCTGCCATGCCGATCAGGCGCTGCGCATTCTCGGCAAGGAGGCGACGCTGGCCGAACGGGCGGTCCTGGGCGCGTTTCGGTACGAGAAGAACCGCGCCGTGCTGCACGACGATACGACGCTGATGCCGCGCCGCCGCGGGGCCTGGGCCAGTTGGAACTACACCAGCGGCTCGACGGCCGAGGTCCATACCGCAAGCCGTCGCCACCAGCAGAAGGTTTCCGTAACCTACTGGATGAACCGGCTGCAGAACATCGACCGCAGGCACCCGCTTTTCGTAACCCTGAACCCGGAGCGCGAGCCCGCCGCCGACAGTGTTCTGCGTGACCTGACCTACGATCACCCGATCTTCGACGGCGCCGCTCTGCGGGCGCAGAAGGATCTGCCGGATATCCAAGGCATGCGGCGGCTTTGGTTCTGCGGCGCCTACTGCGGGTACGGCTTTCACGAGGATGGCCTGCAGGCGGGCCTCGGCGTTGCCGCGGCGCTGGGTGCCCCGGCACCCTGGGCGCGGGAGATCGTACCGCGCAGTCCCGCCGCTGCGGCGGTGACCCCAGCCTCCGTATTGGAGGCCGCGGAGTGACCAGGCCCGCGCCTGCGCCGGAGGACACGGATGGGAGAGGAACCTCCTCCCCGCTGCGGTCCTGCCTCTACTTCGGGCAGGTCATGCATCGGCGCCTGCGGCCCTTCTCCCATCGCTTCAACTACAGCGTCTTCTCCCTCTTCGTCGATCTGGACGAGCTTCCCGGCCTGGTGCGCCGGCTGCCGCTGCTGTCGCACAACCGTTTCAATATCTTCAGCTTCGACGACCGCGATCATGGTCCGCGCGACGGCTCGGCCTTGCGGCCCTGGGCCGAGACACAGCTCGCAGCCGCCGGTATCGATCTGCAGGGTGGTGCGATCCGGCTGCTCTGTTTTCCGCGAATCCTTGGCTACGTCTTCAACCCTCTGACGCTGTGGTTCTGTCATCACCGCGACGGGTCGCTGCGCGCCATCATCTATGAAGTGAAGAACACCTTCGGAGAGCAGCACTGCTACCTGATTCCGGTGGAAGACGGAAACCGCGGCGGCCGCCCGATCCTGCAGAGCTGCGAGAAGGGTTTCTTCGTCTCCCCCTTCATCCAGATGAAGGCTGCTTACCGCTTTCGTCTACACGAACCCGGCGACAGGCTCTCGGTGCTGATCCGCCAGGCGGTTCCCGATGGCGAGATCCTGCTGGCGACCCTCACCGGCCGCCGCACGGCGATTGATCGCGGCGGCCTGTGGCGCGCCTTCTTCCGCTACCCGCTGATGACCGTGAAGGTGATGGCGGCGATCCATTGGGAAGCGCTGTGGATCTGGCGCAAGGGCGCCCGCTATCACCGCCGTGGCGCACCGCCCGGCGAAGCCGTGACATCGATTGCCCCCTAGCCGTTCCCCGCAAAACCCGTATGGACATCGCGATGAAGCTTAGGCAAAACAGTCTGGTGTCACTCGGTCCTTACAGTCTGCTGATAACCCTGGGCCGTTGTCTACGCGCCGGTTCGGTCATGCTCGAACTGCCGGACGGGTCGCGCCAGATCTTCGAGGGCGCCGAGCCCGGGCCCTCAGCCACGCTCAGGGTGGTGCGGCCCCGCTTCGTGCGCCGGGTTCTGCTCGGCGGCCACAACGGCTTTGCCGAAGCCTACATGGACGGCGATTTCGAGACCGACGACCTGGCGGCGGTGATCGAGGTCGGCGCTCTCAACGAGGCGGCCTGGCAAAAGGTCGTCCACGGCCATCCGGTCATGCGCCTTCTGCACCGCATCCCGCACCTGCTGCGCCCGAACTCCAAGGGCGGTTCCAAGCGCAACATCGCCTATCACTACGATCTGGGGAACGCCTTCTACGAGCAGTGGCTGGACCCCAGCATGACCTATTCCTCGGCGGTCTTCGCCTCGGCAGACGACAGCCTGGAAGCAGCCCAGAAGAACAAATACCAGGCGATGACCGAACTCGCCGAGCTCTCCCCCGACCATCACCTGCTGGAGGTCGGCTGCGGCTGGGGCGGCTTCGCAGCCTACGCGGCCAAGCAGACCGGCTGCAGGGTGACGGGGATTACGATCTCCGAGGAGCAGTACAACTACGCCCGCAAGCGGGTTCACCTGGACGGCCTTGCCGAGCGGGTGGAGATTCGCCGCCAGGATTACCGCGACGTCACCGGCAGCTTTGACCGGGTCGCTTCCATCGAGATGTTCGAGGCTGTCGGTGAACAGTACTGGCCGGTGTTTTTCGACAAGCTGCGCTCGGCCCTGGGTCCGGAAGGACGCGTCGCGCTTCAGATCATAACGATCGATGATGCCATCTGGGGGTCCTACCGCCGCGGCGCCGATTTCATCCAGCGCTACATCTTTCCCGGCGGCATGCTGCCGTCGCAAGAGGCCCTGAAGAGCTGTGTGCAGCAGGCCGGGCTGGAGTGGATGGGCGACAGAGGCTTCGGGCTCGACTACGCCCGCACCCTGAAGACCTGGTCGGAGCGCTTCGAGGCGGCCTGGCCCGGCATCGCCGGCCTTGGCTTCGACGAACGCTTCCGGCGCATGTGGCACTACTATCTCGCCTATTGCGCCGTCGGGTTCAAAATCGGCCGTATCGACGTCCGTCACATCGCGCTGTCCCGCAGCTAGACCGGTGACACAATCGAGCACCGCCGCCGCGGGCCTGTCGCGGTCCGCCCTGTTTGCCTACGGTCTCCCGGGGCTTCCCCTGGCCGCCCTGGGCGTACCGCTCTACGTCTTTCTCCCGGCCTTCTACGCCGAAGACATGGGCCTGGGCCTGGCGGCCGTAGGCGGCGCGCTGCTGGTCGCACGGATCTGGGATCTTCTGACCGATCCTCTCATGGGCCGTCTCTCCGACGCCTTTCCGACCCGCTGGGGCCGCCGGCGCCCGTGGATGCTGCTGGGCGTACCGCTGCTGCTGCTCAGCGCCTGGTTCCTCTTCCGGCCACCGGCCGACGTGGGGCTGCTCTACCTGGCCGGATGGACCATGGCGCTCTATCTCGGCAGCACGATGATCCTGCTGCCCTACTCGGCCTGGGGCGCCGAGCTGTCGCAGAGCTACAACGAGCGCAGCCGGATCACGGCCTGGCGCGAAGCCTTCGTGGTCGTCGGGACCGTCGCAGCCGCGGCGCTGCCGAGCTTCACCGGCGAGGACCGCGCCCTGACCCTGCTGTGGCTCTTGATTGCAGTGATCATTCTATTACCACCTGGAGTTGCTCTCGCCTGCTGGGCCGTCCACGAACCCCGGCTGAGGCCGCCGCCGCCCCTTCCGTGGCGCCGTTCGGTCGCCATTTTGTTGCGCAACGGCCCTTTCCTGAGGCTGGTTTCGGCCTATTTCCTCAATGGGATAGCCGTTGGGCTGCCGGCAACTCTGTTTCTGTTGTTTGTGAAGTTTGCGCTGGACGCGGAATCTTGGACCGGACCACTCCTCCTCACCTACTTTGCCTGCGGGATCGCCGCCCTGCCGCTTTGGCTGCGGCTGGCCGCGCGGATCGGCAAGCATCGCGCCTGGTGCACGGCGATGGCCCTGGCCTGCGCGGTGTTTGTCTGGGTGCCGTTTCTGGGCCCGGGGGACACCTGGGCCTTCCTGGTGATCTGCGTACTTTCCGGCTTCGCCCTGGGGGCCGACCTTGCCCTGCCGCCGGCAATCCAGGCCGACGTGGTCGACCTGGACAGCCTGCGCAGCGGCCAGGAACGCGCGGGCGTTTACTTCGGGCTTTGGGGCGTGGCGACCAAACTGGCGCTCGCGCTGGCGGTCGGGATCTCCTTCCCGCTGCTTGCGCTGGCCGGCTTCGACCCGGCAGCGGAACAGACCGACGGTGTCTGGGCACTGTCCCTGCTCTACGGGCTGGCGCCGGTGGCGTTCAAGGTCGCCGCCGTGGCACTGGTCTGGCGCTTTCCGATCAACGCGCAACGCCAGCTGCGGATCCGCACTCTGATCGACAGGCGCGCCGCACGGCGATCAACAGTTGCAGAGACATGACATGGGTTTTCAGCGTTGGTTCGGAGCACTTTTCCTTCTCTTCCTCACAGCAGGCTGCAGCAGCATGAAACCGGAGCAATTCGACGGGCGCGAACCCCGCCTTCTCATCGAGGACTACTTCGCAGGCAACACCCGCGCCTGGGGAATCTTCGAGGATCGTTTCGGCACCCTGCGCCGCGAGTTCGTCGTGGACATCGAAGGCACCTGGGACGGGGATACACTCACCCTGGTGGAAGACTTCGTCTATTCCGACGGTGAAACCCAGCAGCGCATCTGGACCATTCGCAAACTGGATGCGCATCGCTACGAGGGAACCGCCGCCGACGTCATCGGCGCCGCAGAGGGCGTGTCCTACGGCAACGCACTGAACTGGAGCTACACCCTGGCGCTGCCGATCGGCGAGTCCGTATGGAACGTGCGGTTCGACGACTGGATGTTCCTGCAGGCCGACGACGTGCTGGTGAACCGCGCCAAGGTGAGCAAGTTCGGTCTGGAGATCGGCGAAGTGACGATCTTTTTCCGCAAGGAGCCCGTCCGCTCCGCCCGAGCCTTGGAAAGCCAGGACGTCGCCGCCGAATAGGCGAGAGACGCGCTTCGCTGCGAAGCACCACGCACCTCGGTACCCACAGTCAGGATCAGTCGGGAAGGGTCACACCGCCGCGATCTTGCGGCGGATAAAGCGCATAAGCGAGCCGATCAAAGGCAGGCTTTCATAAAGCTGACTGGCCGCGTCGTAGTGGTCGATGTGCGCGGTCACCTTTCCGTCCTCGCGAAAGTCCACGGTGCACATGCCAAGGATCGTGAGTGTCTGCTTCTTACCGCGCGGCGTGATCCGGAACTCCCAGTTCAGGTAGGCACGGTTCCCATCGACCGCATGATCCAGCACCCGGAAGCGATGGTCGTCCACGTCCGCGAACATCTTTTCGAACACCCGGCGCACCGCCTCCACGCCGCGCGCGTCGTTGAAGGGGTCGCGAAACCGGGCATCCGCCGCGAAGACCTGCTCAAACCGCGGCAAGTCCTCGGGCGTCAGGTTCTCGAAGAAGTCGATGTAGGTGGCAACGGCGTCGCGGGATACCATCCAGGCAGGCCTCAAGGTGATCAGGTTGTTGGGATGACAGACCTACCGGCTGGGGACCGTGCGCCGTGTCAGCGCAAAGAACAGCCGGTAAGGCAGGATCTTCAGGAGCTTCATGAGATAGACAAAGCGCCTTGGAAAGACGATCTCGAAGCGCTGCGACCTTAGGCCGCGGAAGAAGGCCTCTGCAGCGTCGTCGGCCGGCATCAAAAAAGGCATGGGGAAGTCGTTCTTGTCCGTCAACGGCGTCTGCACGAAGCCGGGATTGACTACCTGAACGGTCACGCCCAGGCGATCGAGCTCGGGTTTCAGCGATTCGGCCATGTTGATGACCGCAGCCTTGCTGGCGCCGTAGCCCGCCGCCGTGGGCAGGCCGGCGTAACCGGCAACCGAGGCCACCAGAGCCAGGCGGCCCTGGCGGCGCGCGATCATCCGCGGCAGCAGCGCCTCCAGGCAGTTTGCGATCCCCAGCACGTTCAGCTTCAGCAGGCCCTCCACGTCCCCGGCGCGAAAGGACCCGGCCGAAATGGGACGGTGGGTTCCGGCATTCAAAACCGCAATACCGACCGGGGCAATTTCGGCTTCCACCTGTTGGACTGCAGCCGCCACCGCCTCGGCATCGGTCACGTCCAGCGGACAGGGCGTGATCTCACCGGCCAGATCGGCCGCCTCGGCGGCCAGGCTTTCCAAGTGCTCACGGCCGCGGGCCGAGGCCACCACCCGCCAGCCCTCGCGCGCGCAGCGCAGCGCCAGCGCCCGGCCCAGGCCCAGTGAGGCGCCGGTAATCCAGATACAGTGGTCCTTGGGCAACGACATGGATGCTTTTCGAACTCCGTTACGATGGCCTTGGCAGAACTACCACAACGATCCCGCCTCTTGTGAGAGGCGGGACCGGGCAGCCGGTTCCAGAGAATAGCAGAGGAGTGCGGGGTGCGGGGTGCGGGCCTGCAGGCGGCCTTCCCGCGGTAAGGCTCTAGCGCTGGCTCGACTGGTGCGCAGTCCGCAAGCCGGGATGAGGGCCGACCGGAACATAGTCGATGGTCGAACCGCGGACATCGAAGGCAATCTTCATCCATTCGCCATCCGGCGCATACCAAAGGTCAGCCTTCAGATCGCCGTCCAGCTTGAAGCGGCGTGCATCGACAATCTGCTCCGCTGTTTCGATCACTTCTGACCCCTTGGCCCGGGCGGAAACCGTCAGCAGGCCGCCACGCTGGGTGTCCAGCAGCACGTTTTGCTCGACCGTTGCCGGGTTCCAGTAGCTCGTGGGCAGGATTTCAGCGGGGGCAATGAAGCTGCCCGCCGACCCTTCGACCGACAGGCCCTCCGGCGTCGACGTGGCGCTGACCCAGTACTCGGAGCCGTCGTCGTTGGTGCGGGTCTCCAGGGAGACCAAGCGCCCGTCGCGCCAAATCTCTTTGTTGGTGTGCTCGTAGCGGAACAGCGTGATGAAGGCCAGGTTCACTTCCAGCTCGATATCCACCTCGACATGGAGTTCGTCGCCGACCTCCTCCAGGCGGATCTTGTGGTGGCCGATCTGGGAGCCGTCACGCATGACCTTGAAAGCCAGGGTTTCGCCGGCCAGGAATTCGCTTGCCGGGTTCGCCGTCGTATCGATCATCGGGGCCTCGTTCGCAGCAGCGGGCGCGCTGCAGAGCGCGGCCACCAGGCCAGCGGCAGCCAAGGTATGAAGCTTGGAATTCGAGGTGTGCCTGTCCGTCACGCGCCTTGCTCCCTGCCATCCGAGGGGCTCTATCCGCGGGGTGTCCGCCCCGCAAAGCCCGGTTTACTGATGAAACAAATGCTTATACGCAGGCCGGAGGGCTTTGGATTGGCCTTAATGCGACCTCCTCGCAAGGCCCAAGGGGGCAAAAAAGAGGCCCGGATCAGGCGGGAGCCTTGTCAGGAACCGAAGGAGACCCGGCGGACCTTGCCGCCCCGCTTAAAGGTGATCTCCCAGCGCTCGGCGCTGCGGTCGAGCGCCGCCGCCAGATCGGAGGAGCGGGTGTAATTCTGCCGGTTGAGGGAAAGGATGATGTCGTTGCTGCGGAAGCCGACACGCTGGGCCGGCGTGCCGCGCTGGACGCGGGTGATGATGACCCCTTCCCACTGGCCGTCGAGATCCAACTCTTCCGCCAGGGCGGGGGAGAGGCTGGCAACGATCGCTCCGCCCAGGGGGTGGTGGCCCAGCAGGCGGATTTCGTTGCGCGACGGGGTTTCCGGCGGCGCCTCCAGCGGCAGAACGGCCGAAACCGGCGCGCCCTCGCGGTAGAGCCCGATTTTCACCGTGGACCCCAGCACGCCCGTGGCGACGCGATAGTTGAGCGCCTCCAGATCGTTCACGGGCTTGTCGTCCACCGTCACCACAACATCGCCGGCTTGAATGCCCGCGCGATCCGCCGGTCCGCCTTTGTAGGTCGTACTGATCACGACCCCGCCGGGCCGTTCGAGGCGCAGCCCCTCCGCCAGGTCCGAGGTCAGGGTCTGGCCGGACAGCCCTGTCCAGGCGCGCACCAGGGCGCCACCGGCCCGCGCACTCGCCACCACCGTGCGCACCATGTTGGCCGGAATGGCAAAGCCGATGCCCACCGAACCGCCGCTGCGCGAGTAGATCGCCGTGTTGATGCCGATGAGGCGCCCGTCCATGGTGATCAGCGCGCCGCCGGAGTTGCCCGGATTGATGGCCGCATCGGTCTGGATGAAGAAGCTGAAATCCGTGATCCCAACCTGGGTCCGGGCGAGGGCCGAGACGATGCCGCTGGTGACCGTCTGGCCGACGCCGAAGGGGTTGCCCAAGGCCAGCACCAGGTCGCCGACCTCGACGGTGTCGGAATCGCGGAAGGCGAGGCTCGGCAGCGCTTCCTCGCCGGGATCGACCCGGAGCACCGCAAGATCGGTACGCGGGTCGGCCAAGACCAGCTCGGCTTCGAACTCGCGGCGGTCGCTCAGCACGACTTTGATGAGTTCCGCGCCCTTAATGACGTGCTCGTTGGTAACGATAAAGCCCAGGGGATCGACGATGACGCCTGAGCCGAGAGAAGACTGCTGACGCTGGCGCCGCTGCTCCTCCCCCAGGCCGCCGCCGAAGAAACGGCGGAAAAAGGGATCATCGAGCAGCGAGGTCACCGGGCGCCGCTGGGCCACCTTGCGCCGGGTGAAGATGTTGACGACGGCGGGGGCGGCCTTGCTCACCACCGGAGCGAAGGACAGCATGACCTCGTCGCGATTCTCAGGCACCACCCGGTCCTGCGCCGCTGCGGGCAAGGCCAACGCAGCGGCGAGACTCCCGGCGAGCACCAAACCCAAAGCTGCAAGGCCGTGCCTGAAGGTCCGCAGCCCTACCCAGTCGCAGCCGATCAAGGGCCGTCTCCCGAAGTTTTACGCTTCCCGCACCCCATAATTGGGGCTTCGTCCAGGACGGTCAAACGAGAAAGGCAGCCCCCGCCGGCTGCCTTTCGTCATCGTGATGGGCTGTGAGGCCCGATTTCGGCGGGGTTAGTCCTCCTCGCCGTCGTCCTCTTCGTCCTGGACCGGGCCTGAATCCTGGCCCTTGGCGTCGATGTCGCGGTCGACCAGTTCGATGATGGCCATCGGCGCCATATCGCCGTAGCGGTGGCCGGCCTTCAGAACCCGGCTGTAGCCGCCGTGGCGCTCCTTGTAACGGCCCGCCAGCTCGTCGAAGAGCTTTTCGGTCAGGGCCGTGTCGCGCAGGACGGAAAGCGCCTGGCGGCGGGCATGGAGGTCGCCGCGTTTGCCCAGGGTGATCAGGCGGTCGACGATGCGGCGCAGGTCCTTTGCCTTCGGCAGGGTGGTCTTGATCTGCTCATGCTTGATGAGCGAGGCCGCCATGTTGGCGAACATGGCTTTGCGGTGGCTTGCCGTGCGGTTCAAACGCCGGCCGTGAAGACCATGACGCATGTCTGTTCCTTCCTTCTACCCTGGCCTCGCGCACGAGACCGATCACGTTGCCGCCCGCCAGGCCTGCCTCTTAGGGCTTACGGCCGGTACGGACGGGGGGAGCGGAACGCTCCGAAACTTACGACCCGACCGAATTGGTCCTAAGGGCCGGTCCTAATAAGGCTCTTCCAGGCGCTTGGCCAGCTCTTCGATGTTCTCCGGCGGCCAGCTCGGGATCTCCATACCGAGATGGAGCCCCATGGAGGACAGCACTTCCTTGATCTCGTTCAGCGACTTGCGGCCGAAGTTCGGGGTGCGCAGCATCTCGCCCTCGGTCTTCTGCACCAGATCGCCGATATAGACGATATTGTCGTTCTTCAGGCAGTTGGCCGAGCGGACAGACAGCTCCAGCTCTTCCACCTTGCGCAGCAGGTTGCGGTTGAACGGCGGCTCGCTGGGCGCCTCTTCGTCGTGGCGGGCCTGCGGCTCCTCGAAGTTGATGAAGAGCTGCAGCTGGTCCTGGAGGATACGGGCCGCCAGCGCCACGGCGTCTTCGGGCGTCACGGCGCCGTTGGTCTCGATCTCCATGGTCAGCTTGTCGTAGTCGGTGACCTGGCCGACACGGGTGTTGTCCACCTTGTAAGAGATCTTGCGCACCGGGGAGAAGATCGAGTCGACCGGCACCAGGCCGATCGGCGCGTCTTCCGGACGGTTCTGGGTTGCCGCCACGTAACCCTTGCCGGTGTCGACCGTGAGTTCCATGTCGATGCGCGCGCCGTCGTCGAGCGTGCAGAGCACGAGGCCGGGGTTCATGATCTCGATGTCATGCCCGGTCTCGATCTGGCCGGCGGTCACCTCGCCCGGCCCCTCGGCCCGCAGACGCATGCGCTTCGGCCCCTCGCCGCCCATGCGCAGCGCGATGGCCTTGACGTTCAGCACGACGTCGGTCACGTCCTCGCGCACGCCGGGGATGGAGGAAAACTCGTGCAGCACGCCATCGATCTGGATCGACGTTACCGCAGCGCCCTGCAGCGAAGACAGCAGAACGCGGCGCAAGGCGTTGCCGAGGGTCAGGCCAAAGCCCCGCTCCAGCGGCTCGGCGACCACCTTGGCAACCCGGTGGGCGTCCGGTCCCGGCTGGATGTCCAGCTTTGACGGCTTGATCATTTCAGTCCAGTTTTTCTGCAGCACGCTGGTGCCCTCACGACTTCAAGGCTGTTCGAATTCCTGATCGAGCGACGACGGCTCTGCCGTCTGCTCCGAATGGCGGGATGCCGGCAGCCTCCGGACATCGCCATTGCCTTGGCATCGCGCAGCGGGCGATGCCGGGTCCCCTAAACCCCGGGCCGAAGCCCTGAGGCCGGCCCTAGACGCGGCGGCGCTTCGGGGGACGGCAGCCGTTGTGCGGAATCGGCGTCACGTCGCGGATCGCGGTGATGGTGAAGCCCACCGCCTGCAAGGCCCGCAGTGCCGATTCGCGGCCCGATCCGGGCCCCTTCACATTGACTTCCAGGGTGCGCATGCCGTGCTCCTGGGCCTTGCGGCCGGCGTCCTCGGCGGCGATCTGCGCGGCGTAGGGGGTCGACTTGCGCGATCCCTTGAAGCCCTGACCACCGGCGGAGGACCAGGAGATGGTGTTCCCCTGCACGTCGGTGATGGTGATCATGGTGTTGTTGAAGGTGGCGTTCACATGCGCAATGCCGGAAGTGATGTTCTTCTTCTCGCGGCGGCGCAGACGCGCTTGGGGTTTGGCCATGGCCTTGGTGCTCGTTTCCTGCTGCTAAAGGGCTGCGGTTCGGTTTCTGGGCGCTGTCTCGCTCTGGGCGTTGTCTCGCACTGGGCGTCGTCTAGCGGGCGGCCTTCTTCTTGCCGGCGATCGGACGGGCGGGGCCTTTGCGGGTGCGCGCGTTGGTGCTGGTCCGCTGGCCGCGCACCGGCAGCCCCTTGCGATGGCGCAGGCCGCGGTAGCAGCCCAGGTCCATCAGGCGCTTGATGTTCATCGCCACGTCGCGGCGCAGATCGCCCTCGACGACGTAGTCGCGGTCGATGGCCTCACGGACCCGCACAACCTCGTCGTCGGTCAGTTCGTTGACCCGGCGCTCCCGCGGGATGCCCACCTTCTGGCAGATCTCGCTGGCCTTGGTCCGGCCGATGCCGTGGATGTAGGTCAAGGCGATCTCGACCCGCTTTTGCGTCGGAATGTTAACGCCCGCAATACGTGCCACTTCGCAAACTCCTTAAACGCCGCGCACCCGGGCACGCAAGCACCCGATTATAGTATCTAGACAAGCAGAGGAGTCCGGTCGCCAGAGGCGCCGGAAAGGCTGGATTATAGAAACGGGGAGGCCCGAGTCAACCACTAAGCGGCCCCCAGAGCGTCTTCGATCTGCTCGGTCACCCGATCGATCTCGGTCATGCCGTCGATGGCCTTCAGAACGCCCTTTTCGGCGTAGTAGGGCAGGATCGGCGCGGTCTGGGCGTGGTAGGCCGCCAGGCGGCTGCGCACGGTTTCCGCGTTGTCGTCGCTGCGCCGCTTGAACTCTGTGCCGCCGCAGACGTCGCAGACGCCCTCGACCTTGGGCTGCTGGAAGCGCTCGTGATAGCCGGCGCCGCAGCTGGCGCAGGTGTACCGCCCGGTGATCCGATCCACCAGGATCTCGTCCTGAACCTTCATCTCGATGACCGAGTGCAGCTTCAGGCCCTTCTCCTCCAGCATGCGGTCCAACGCCTCGGCCTGGGGAGTGGTGCGGGGAAAGCCGTCCAGAATGAAGCCGTTGGCACAGTCCGGCTGGTCGATCCGGTCGGAGATCATGGCAATCATCAGGTCGTCCGGCACCAGATTGCCGGCATCCATGATTTCTTTCGCCTTCTTGCCGAGATCGCTGCCGGAGGCCACGGCCGCCCGCAGCATGTCGCCGGTGGAGAGTTGGATCAGCCTGTGCTTCTCTTCCAGGCGCTTGGCCTGGGTCCCCTTGCCCGCTCCCGGCGGACCCAAAAGAATCACATTCATCCCCGCCGCCCCTTCAGTCTCGATTTCTTGATGAGGCCCTCATACTGCTGCGCCAGCAGATGCGCATGGATCTGTCCGACCGTGTCCATCGTGACCGTCACCACGATCAGCAGCGAGGTTCCGCCGAAATAGAAGGGAATACTGTACTCGGAGCGCAGGATTTCCGGCATCAGCGCCACGAAGGCCAGGTAAAGGGCCCCGACGGTGCCCAGGCGCGTCATGATGCGGCGCAGGTAATCCGCCGTGTTCTTGCCGGGGCGGATGCCGGGAATGAAGCCGCCGTGCTTCTTCAGGTTATCCGCCGTGTCGTCAGGATTGAACACAATGCCGGTGTAGAAGAAGGCAAAGAAGATAATCATGGCGGCGTAGAGCGCCAGATAGAGCGGCTGCCCCGGCCCCAGGGTCGCGGTCAGCCACGCCAGCCACTCCGGCCCGCCGGTGCCCGAAAAGCCTGCCACCGTCAGCGGCAGCAGGAGCAGCGAGGAGGCGAAGATCACCGGAATGACGCCGGAGGGATTGAGCTTCAGCGGCAGATGCGAAGCCTCGCCGCCGAACATCTTGTTGCCGACCTGGCGCTTCGGATACTGCACCACGATGCGCCGCTGGGCCCGCTCCACGAAAACGATGAAGGCGACCACGGCGATGGAGCCGACGAGCAGAAGGACGATAACCAGGGCCGACAGAGAACCCACGCGCCCGAGTTCCAGCACTTCGAAGAGCGCGAGCGGCAGGTTGGCGACGATCCCGGCAAAGATGATCAGAGAAATGCCGTTGCCGACCCCGCGCTGGGTGATCTGCTCGCCGAGCCACATCAGGAAAATCGTCCCGCCGGTCAGGGTGATGACCGTCGTCAGGCGGAAGAACATGCCGGGGTCGATCACCGCCGAACCGCTGGGGCCCTGGGTCGATTCCAGGCCGACGGCAATGCCGTAGGACTGAAACACGGCTAGCAGCACCGTGCCGTAGCGGGTGTATTGATTGATGGTCTTGCGACCGGCCTCACCCTCTTTCTTCAAGGCCTCCAGCGTCGGCGACACCGCCGTCAGCAGCTGCATGATGATGGCAGCCGAGATGTAGGGCATGATGTTGAGGGCAAAGATCGTCATGCGGCTGAGCGCGCCGCCGGCGAAAACGTCGAAAATGCCGATGATGCCACCGGCCTGCTGCGAGAAGATCTGCTCCAGGATCTGCGGATCGACGCCGGGAATCGGGATCCAGGTCCCGAGCCGGTAGATGATCAGGGCGCCGAGCGTGAACCAGATGCGCTTTTTGAGCTCCGGCGCCTTGGCGAAAGCGCCGAAATTGATGTTGGCAGCAAGTTGCTCGGCAGCAGAAGCCATGGGCTAGGTCTCTCGCGTTCGGGTTGGGCGCAGCCCCCCGATCATTCCGACGCCGGGGCGGCCTCAGCCGCTTCGCCGGCAGCCACAGGCGCCTTCTGCACCACGGTCACGCTGCCACCGGCCTTTTCCACGGCTTCCACCGCCGCCTTTGAGGCGCCGGCCACCGTGATGTCTATTTTGGCCTTCAACTCACCCTTTGCAAGCAAGCGGATCCCGTCACGCAGGGTCTTCACCACACCGGCCTCCTGCAGCGCGGCGCCGTCGACCGGCTTCTTCGCGTCCAGCCGGCCGGCATCGATGGCGGCCTGCAGACGGCCCAGGTTCACCACCTTGTAGCTCTTGGCGAAGATGTTGTTGAAGCCGCGCTTGGGCAGACGCCGGTGCAGCGGCATCTGGCCGCCTTCGAAGCCTTTGATCGCGACACCCGAGCGCGCCTTCTGGCCCTTATGGCCGTGGCCGGAGGTCTTGCCGGTGCCGGAGCCGATGCCGCGGCCGATCCGCTTGCGCGCCTTCGCGGCCCCGGGATTATCGCTCAACTGATTGAGTTTCATAGCTTTTTGTCCTCAGCGGGGCGGCCTTGGAACGCCCTCCCCCGCCCGTTTCGCGCCTCAGCCTTCGCCTTCGACGCGCACCAAATGGCTGACCTTGTTGATCATGCCGCGCACTGCCGGTGTGTCTTCCAGCTCGCGCGAACGGTTCATCTTGTTGAGGCCCAGGCCCACCAGGGTCGCCCGCTGGTCCTTCGTGCGGCCGATGGGGCTGGCGATCTGGGTGACTTTCAGGGTCTTCTTTGCCGCAGACATGACAGGTCTACTCCCTGGCTTCGGCAGCCGCCGTGTCGCGGCGGCCGAGCACCTCGGCCACCTTCTTGCCGCGGCGCTGGGCGACCATGCGCGGGCTGGCACTGCGGCCAAGCGCCTCGAAGGTGGCACGGATCATGTTGTGCGGGTTGGAACTGCCCACCGACTTGGCGACGACGTCCTGCACGCCGAGCGCCTCGAAGATCGCGCGCATCGGGCCGCCGGCGATGATGCCGGTGCCGGCCTCTGCGGCGCGCAGCAGCACCTTGCCGGCGCCGAAACGGCCGCGGATGTCGTGGTGCAGCGTGCGCCCCTCGCGCAGCGGCACGCGGACCATGTCCTTCTTGGCCTGTTCGGTCGCCTTGCGGATGGCCTCGGGCACCTCGCGCGCCTTGCCATGGCCGTGGCCGACCCGGCCGCGGCCGTCGCCGACCACCACCAGGGCGGCAAAACCGAAGCGTCGGCCGCCCTTGACGACCTTGGCGACACGGTTGATGCCAACCAGCTTCTCGATCAGTTCCGGCTCGTCGTTGTCGCGCTGACGGCGATCGTCGCGTGAGCGTCCCTCGCGGGGTCCTCGTGCCATAGCCTTATCTTTCCTTAGAACGTCAAACCGCCTTCACGCGCGGCATCGGCCAAGGCCTTCACGCGCCCGTGAAAGAGGTAACTGCCGCGGTCGAAGACGACCTCTTTGATGCCCGCTGCCACGGCGCGCTCGGCCACCAGCTTGCCGACCTCGGCCGCTGCCGCCTTGTCGGCGCCGTTCTTGAGCTTTTCCTTCAGCGACGCATCGACGGTGGAGGCCGCCGCAATGGTCTTGCCCTCGCCGTCGTCGATCACCTGGGCATAGATGTGCCGGCCGGAGCGGAACACCGAGAGGCGCGGCCGCCCGCTGGACTTGCGGCGCAGGCCAGACCGAACCCGCTGCTTGCGCCGATTCTGTAGCTGCTGTGAAGTCTTCATCGCCTTACTTCTTCTTGCCTTCCTTGCGCAGGATGACTTCCTCCGCATACTTCACGCCCTTGCCCTTGTAGGGCTCGGGGGGGCGATAGCTGCGGATCTCGGACGCCACCTGGCCGACCTTCTGCTTGTCCGCACCGCTCACCGCGATCGATGTCGGCTTCTCGCACTTGATGGTGATCCCCTCGGGGATCGGATAGGCCACATCGTGGCTGAAGCCCAGCTGCAGGTTCAGGGACTGGCCCTGCACCGCCGCGCGGTAGCCGACGCCGTTGATCTCCAGGTTCCTGGTGAAGCCTTCGGAAACGCCGATCACCATGTTCTGGATGCGCGAGCGCACCGTGCCCCACATGGCGCGGGCGCGCTTGCCGTCGTTGGCCGGCTTGACCCAGATCTTGCCGTCCTCCTGGCTGATGACGACGTCGTCGGTCGCCTCGAAGTCCAGGGTTCCAAGCTTGCCCTTGGCCGAGACCAGACCGCCCGTGATGGCGACTTCGACGCCGCTGGGCACCTCGACCGGGTTCTTGCCTACTCGTGACATGACTGTCAGTCCCTCAAACCTTGCGTCTCTAGAAGACGCGGCAAAGCACTTCGCCGCCGACGTTGGCCGCCCGGGCTTCCTGGTCGGACATGACCCCGCGCGGCGTCGACAGGATGGTGATACCGAGGCCGTTGTAGAACCGCGGCAGTTCCTTGATCTTCGAATACACGCGGCGCCCGGGGCGCGACACGCGGGAGATCTCCTGGATCACCGGCGCACCGTCGTTGTACTTCAGCTCAATCTCGACCTCGCTGAAGCCGCTGTGCACATCCTCGGTCTTGAAACCGCGGATATAGCCCTCGCGCTGCAGAACCTCCAGGACATTGGCCCGCATCTTCGAAGCCGGCGCCCGGACCTTGCTCTTTCCGGTCCGCTGCCCATTCCGGATACGCGTCAGCATATCTCCGAGGGGATCGCTCATCGCCATCGCCCGACTACCTCCTACCAGCTCGACTTAACCATGCCAGGGATCTGACCGACCGAAGCCAGGTCGCGCAGCGAAATGCGCGACAGCTTGAACTTGCGGTAGACGCCCCGCGGGCGCCCGGTCACCTGGCAGCGGTTGCGCAGACGGCCCTTGGCCGAGTTGCGCGGCAATTCAGCAAGTTTCAGATAGGCCTGAAAGCGCTCCTCCGGCGGCAGCGTGCGGTCGCGCGCGATCGCCTTCAGCGCGGCGCGCTTGCCGGAATAGCGGTCCACCATCTTCCTGCGGGCCTTGTCTTTCTGAACGGCACTCTTCTTCGCCATAACTCTTCTTCCTTCCGACCCTAGGCCCGAAACGGCAACTGGAAGCCGCTCAAAAGGGCCTTGGCTTCCTCGTCGCTCTTGGCTGTCGTGCAAATCACGATATCCATCCCGCGAATCTCGTCGACCGAGTCGTAGTCGATCTCCGGAAACACGATCTGTTCCTTCAGGCCCATGGCATAGTTGCCCCGCCCGTCGAAGCTCTTGCCCGAAAGGCCGCGGAAATCGCGGACCCGCGGCAAGGCGATGGTCACCAGGCGATCGAGGAACTCGTACATCCGCTCGCGCCTGAGCGTGACCTTGCAGCCCACCGCCATGCCCTCGCGCAGCTTGAAGCTGGCGACCGACTTCTTGGCCTTGGTCACCACAGGCTGCTGCCCGGCAATCAGCGTCATCTCGTTGACGGCCGATTTGATCTTCTTGGAATCCGCCACGGCCTCGCCCACGCCCATGTTGATGACGATCTTCTCCAGGCGCGGAACCTCCATGTGGTTCTTGTAGCTGAACTCCTGCATCAGGGCGGGCTTCAGCTCGGTATCGTAGTGCTCTTTCAAGCGCGGTTTCATGTTCACTGACCTTCGCTCAGAAATCGATGGCTTCGCCGGATCGCTTGGCGATCCGCTGCTTGTTGCCGTCCTTGTCCAGCTTGAAGCCGACGCGGGTCGCCTGGCCGGACTTGGGGTCGACATGGGCGACGTTGGAAATGTGGATCGAAGCTTCCTTCTCGACGATGCCGCCGGGGGAAGCCTGGGTCGGCGCGGTGTGGCGCTTGACCATGTTGATGCCCTGAACCAGCACGCGGTCGTCGGCGCGCAGCACGCGCAGAACCTCGCCCTGCTTGCCCTTGTCGCGACCGGTGGTCACCACCACCTTGTCGCCTTTCTTGATCTTGAACTTCTTGGCCATCACAGCACCTCTGGCGCCAGGGAGATGATCTTCATGAAATTCTTCTGACGAAGTTCACGCGTCACCGGACCGAAGATACGTGTCCCGATCGGCTCCCCTTGCTTGTTGATCAACACCGCCGCGTTGTTGTCGAAGCGGATGGTGCTGCCGTCGCCACGACGGATTTCCTTGGCCGTGCGCACGATCACCGCCTGGTGGACGTCGCCCTTCTTCACGCGGCCGCGCGGGATCGCTTCCTTCACGGAAACGACGATCACATCGCCCACGCCGGCGGTCTTGCGCTTCGAGCCGCCAAGCACCTTGATGCACTGCACCCGCCGGGCGCCCGAGTTATCGGCGACGTCTAGCTGCGTCTGCATCTGGATCATCGGTCTGGCCCTTTCCTTGCCCTAAGCGGCCTGATCGCCGTCCGCCACAACTTCCCAAGTCTTGGTCTTGGAAATCGGGCGGCATTCGCGGATACGCACGGTATCGCCGATATGGAACTTGTTGCCCTCGTCATGGGCGTGATAGCGCTTGGAGCGCTTGATGAACTTCTTGTAGACGGGGTGCATGACCCGGCGCTCGACCAAGACGGTGACCGTCTTGTCGCCCTTGTCACTCACCACCACTCCTTGCAAGACACGACGCGGCATAGCCTCGTAACTCCTAAGATGCCGCCTGCTGCATACCGCGCAGGATCGTTTTGATTCGCGAGATGTCGCGGCGAACCTGCCGCACCCGCGCCGTATTTTCGAGCTGTCCGCTCGCCTGTTGGAAACGCAGGTTGAACTGCTCCTTGCGCAGGTTGACCAGCGATTCCTTCAATTCGTCGACGGACTTGGTCCGCAGATCTCCGGCCTTCATGACCTAGCCCTCCTCACCGCCAAGGCGGGTGATGAACTTCGTATTCACCGGCAGCTTGGCCGAAGCGAGGATGAAGGCCTCGCGCGCCAGCTCCTGGGGCACGCCCTCCAGCTCGAAGAGCACCCGGCCCGGCTTGACCCGCGCGGCCCACCACTCCGGCGAGCCCTTGCCCTTGCCCTGGCGCACTTCGGCGGGCTTGGAGGACACGGGAACGTCCGGGAAAACACGGATCCACAGCTTGCCGACACGCTTCATGTGGCGCGTGATGGTCCGCCGCGCCGCCTCGATCTGGCGCGCCGAGACGCGGCCCGGGCTGGTCGCCTTGAGGCCATAGGCGCCGAAGTTCAGCGTCGTGCCGCCCTTGGCCTTGCCATGGATGCGGCCCTTGTGGGCCTTCCTGTATTTCGTTCGTTTCGGCTGCAGCATCGCTGTCGTTCCTCAAACTCTACTGATCAGGCCGGGCTCTCAGCGCCCCGCCTGGGCGTCCTGCGCCCGCTTGTCCTGGGCCATGGGGTCATGGGCCAGGATCTCGCCCTTGAACACCCAGACCTTGACGCCGCAGGCGCCATAGGTGGTCTGCGCCGTCGCCTCGCCGTAGTCCACGTCGGCCCGCAGCGTGTGCAGGGGCACGCGGCCCTCGCGGTACCACTCGGTCCGCGCGATCTCGGCGCCGCCCAGGCGGCCGCCGCAGTTGATGCGAATGCCGCTCGCGCCCAGGCGCATGGCCGACTGCACCGCACGCTTCATGGCGCGGCGGAAGGCGACCCGGCGCTCCAGCTGGTTGGCGATGTTCTCGGCGACCAGCCGGGCATCGATCTCCGGCTTGCGGATCTCGACGATGTTCAGATGCACCTCGCTCTGGGTCATCTTCTGCAGGGCGCCGCGCAGCTTCTCGATATCGGCGCCCTTCTTGCCGATGACCACGCCCGGACGCGCGGTGTGGATGGTGATCCGCGCCTTCTTGGCCGGCCGCTCGATGACGATGCGCGACACGCCGGCCTGCTGCAGACGCTGGCGCAGGTACTTGCGGATGCGCAGGTCCTCGTGCAGCAGGTCCGCATAGTTGTCGTCCGCGAACCAGCGGGAATCCCAGGTCCGGTTGATTCCCAGCCGAAGGCCGATCGGATTGACTTTTTGACCCATTACGCCGTTTCCTCGCGCTCACGGACCACCACGGTCAGGCGGCTCCAGGGCTTCATGATCCGTCCGGCGCGACCGCGCGCACGGGCACGGAAGCGCTTCATGACAAAGCTGCGGCCGACCGAAGCCTCGGAGACATAGAGACGGTCGACGTCCAGCTGGTGATTGTTCTCCGCGTTGGCGATGGCCGACTGCAGCGCCTTCTTCACATCGTTGGCGATGCGGCGCTTGGAGAAGGTCAGCTCGGCCAGCGCGGCCTCAGCCGAGAGGCCGCGGATCGAGGCCGCCACCAGGTTCAGCTTCTGCGGGCTGGTGCGCAGGTTGCGCACTACGGTGCGCGCTTCGGTCTCGGACAGACGGCCGGGATGCTTCGGCTTACCCATCGAACTAACCTCTCTTGGCCTTCTTGTCCGCCGCGTGGCCGTAGAAGGTGCGCGTCGGCGCAAACTCGCCGAACTTGTGGCCCACCATGTTCTCGGTCACCAGCACCGGCAGGAACTTCTTGCCGTTGTAGACCCCGAACGTCAGACCGACGAACTGCGGCATGATGGTCGAACGGCGAGACCAGGTCTTGATGATCTCGTTGCGACCCGAGCCGCGCGACGCCTCTGCCTTTTTCAGCAGATAGCTGTCGACGAAGGGACCTTTCCAAACAGAGCGTGACACGGATGCGCTCTCCTATCGCTTCTTGTGACGGCGACGCACGATCAGTGAGTCGGTCTTCTTGTTGCGCCGGGTCTTGGCGCCCTTGGTGGGCTTGCCCCAGGGGGTGACCGGATCGCGGCCGCCCGAGGTGCGGCCCTCGCCGCCGCCGTGGGGGTGATCGACCGGGTTCATGGCGACACCGCGCACCGAGGGGCGCTTGCCGGCCCAACGCTTGCGGCCCGCCTTGCCGAGCTTGGCGTTGGCCTGGTCGGGGTTGGAGACCGCGCCGATGGAGGCCATGCAGTCGGCCCGCACCATGCGCACCTCGCCGGAGCCCAGACGCAGCAGGGCATAGCCGGCATCGCGGCCCACCAGCTGCACGTAGGTTCCTGCGGCGCGGGCGATCTGCCCGCCCTTGCCGGCCTTCATCTCCACATTGTGGACGATGGTGCCGACGGGGATCGACGCCAGAGGCATGGCGTTGCCAGGCTTGATATCCGCGCGCTCCCCGGCGATCACGGTGTCGCCGACCGCCAGGCGCTGCGGCGCCAAGATGTAGCTCTGCTCGCCGTCCTCGTAGTGGATCAGGGCGATGAAGGCGCTGCGGTTGGGATCGTACTCCAGGCGCTCCACCTTCGCCGGCACGTCGAACTTGCGCCGCTTGAAATCGACCAGGCGGTACAGCCGCTTGTGGCCGCCGCCACGCCGCCGCGCGGTGATCCGTCCGGTGTTGTTGCGCCCGCCGTTCTTGGTCAGGCCCTCGGTCAGCTTCTTGACCGGCTTGCCTTTCCAGAGATCTCCGCGGTCGACCAGCACCAGATTGCGCCGGCCGGGCGTCGTCGGGTTGAAGTTCTTCAGCGCCATGGCTCTAGACCCCCGTGGTCACGTCGATGCTGTGACCCTCATCCAGCGTGACGAAGGCCTTCTTGGCGTCGCTGCGCTTGCCGAGCTGGCCGCGGAAGCGCTTCACCTTGCCCTTTTGGCGCAGGGTGTTCACCGCCTTCACCTTCACCTTGAACAGTTCTTCGACCGCCGCCTTGATCTCACGCTTGGTGGCGTCCAGCGGCACCACGAAGGTCACCTGATTGTGCTCGGAACCGAGGGTGGACTTTTCCGTCACCACGGGGCGGCGGATCACCTCGTACATCCGTTCCTTGGAAACCGTCGCGGTCTCTTTCTTGATTGGGCGGGCCCGGCTCATTTCAGTCGCGCCTCCAGCGCTTCCACCGCACCCTTGGTCAGGACCAGGGTGTCGCGGCGCAGGATGTCGTACACATTGGCGCCCTGCTGGGGCAGCACATCCACCAAGGGGATGTTGCGCACCGCCCGCGCAAAGCCGCCGTCAACGGCGGCGCCATCGATGATCAGCGCCGAGGACCAGCCGAGCGCCGCAAACTTCTTCGCGAGTTCCGCCGTCTTCGGCTCCTTGACCGCCACGTCCTCGACCACGATCAGCTTGCCTTCCGCCGCCTTGGCCGACAGCGCGGTCTTCAGGCCCAGCTTGCGCAGCTTCTTGGTCAGGCTGTGGCCGTGGTCGCGCACCACCGGCCCGAAAACCGTGCCGCCGCCACGGCGCTGCGTGGTGCGGGCCGAGCCCATACGGGCGTTGCCCGTACCCTTCTGGCGGTAGAGCTTGCGGGTCGAGCCGGAGACCTCGCCGCGCGTCTTGACCTTGTGGGTGCCGGCGCGGCGCTTGGCCAGCTGCCAGTTCACCATCCGCGCCAGGATGTCCTTACGCGGCTGCAGGCCGAAGACGGTGTCGTCGAGATCGATCTCGCCAGCCTTCTTGTTCTCAAGGGTCGTAACCGGACACTTCATGGTTACTGGTCCTTCTGTTCGTCGGCGTCAGCCGCCGGTGCTTCGGCCTCGGATGACTCGGCCTCAGGCGCCGCTTCCGGTGCCGGGGCTTCTTCACCGGCCGCTTCCGCAGCGGCCGTCTCACGCAGGCCCGCAGGGAAAGGCACGTTCTCGGGCACGCTGCGTTTCACCGCGTCGCGGATCAGCACCCAGCCCCCCTCGGCGCCCGGCACCGCACCCTTGACCAGGATCAGCCCGCGGTCCTCATCCACCGAGACGACTTCCAGGTTCTGGGTGGTGACCCGGCGGTCGCCCATGTGCCCGGCCATCTTCTTGCCCTTGAAGACCTTGCCCGGGTCCTGGCTGTTACCGGTGGAACCGTGGGCACGGTGCGAAATCGAAACGCCGTGGCTGGCGCGCAGGCCGGCGAAATTGTGCCGCTTCATGGCACCGGCGAAGCCCTTGCCGATCGACGAGCCGGTCACGTCCACGTGCTGGCCGGCGACGAAGTGAGCGGCGGAAAGCTCCTGACCCACCTCGAGCAGCGCATCGTTGGACACCCGGAACTCGGCGAGCCGGCGCTTGGGCTCGACCTTCGCCTTGGCGAAGTGGCCGCGCATCGGCTTGCTCACCCGGTTCGGCTTGGCCTTGTCGACACCAAGCTGAACGGCGTCGTAGCCGTCCTTCTCAGAGGTGCGCACCGCCACGACCTGGCAGTTGTTCATCTGCAGCACGGTCACCGGCACGTTCTCGCCTTCCGGCGTGAACACGCGGGTCATGCCCATCTTCTGTGCGATCAGACCGGTCCGCATGGTATCAGCCCTTCAGCTTGATCTCGACGTCCACGCCGGCGGCGAGGTCGAGCTTCATCAGGGCGTCGACGGTCTGCGGCGTCGGATCGACGATATCCAGAAGGCGCTTGTGGGTCCGAATCTCGAACTGCTCACGGCTCTTCTTGTCGATGTGCGGCGAGCGCAGCACCGTGTATTTCTCGATCCGGGTCGGCAGCGGAATGGGTCCGCGCACCTGGGCCCCGGTGCGTTTCGCCGTGCCGACGATCTCCGAGGTCGACTGGTCGAGCACCCGGTGATCAAAGGCCTTGAGGCGAATGCGAATGTCTTGGCTGTCCATAATTCAGCGCCATCCAAAAAATCGGCGCCTGCCCGGGATTGGGCAGGCGCGTCACGAACATCTCTCTTACTTACTGATCCCGGCGACGACGCCGGCGCCGACGGTGCGTCCGCCTTCGCGGATGGCGAAGCGCAGGCCCTCGTCCATCGCGATCGGCGCGATCAGCTCCACCGACATCGACACATTGTCGCCCGGCATCACCATCTCCGTGCCCTCGGGCAGCGTCACAACACCCGTCACGTCCGTCGTGCGGAAGTAAAACTGCGGCCGGTAGTTGGTGAAAAACGGCGTGTGGCGGCCGCCCTCTTCCTTCGTCAGGATGTAGGCCTCCGCCGTGAAGTTCGTGTGCGGCGTGATCGACCCCGGCTTGGCCAGAACCTGGCCACGCTCAACGTCCTCGCGGCCCACACCGCGCAGCAGCGCGCCGATGTTGTCGCCCGCCTCGCCCGAGTCCAGCAACTTGCGGAACATCTCGACGCCCGTGCAGGTCGTCTTCTGCGTCTCCCGGATCCCGACGATCTCAATCTCGTCGCCGACCTTCACGATCCCAGACTCAACACGACCCGTCACAACCGTCCCGCGGCCCGAAATCGAGAAAACGTCCTCGATCGGCATCAGGAACGGCTTGTCCTTCGGGCGGTCCGGCTGCGGGATGTAGCTGTCAACCGCTTCCATAAGCTTCTGGATCGCTTCCTTGCCGATCGCCGCGTCGCCGTCCTCCAGCGCCGCAAGCGCAGAGCCCTGAACGATCGGAATGTCGTCCCCGGGGAAGTCGTAAGACGACAGAAGCTCGCGGATCTCAAGCTCCACAAGCTCCAGAAGCTCCGCGTCGTCGACCTGGTCGACCTTGTTCATAAACACGACAATCGCCGGAACGCCGACCTGGCGCGCCAGAAGGATGTGCTCGCGCGTCTGCGGCATCGGACCGTCGGCAGCCGAAACAACCAGGATCGCGCCGTCCATCTGCGCAGCCCCGGTGATCATGTTCTTCACGTAGTCCGCGTGACCCGGGCAGTCCACATGCGCATAGTGACGGTTCGCCGTCTCGTACTCCACATGCGCCGTCGAAATCGTAATGCCCCGGGCCTTCTCCTCAGGCGCCTTGTCAATCTGGTCGTAAGCCGAAAACTCAGCCCCGCCAGCCTCCGCAAGAACCTTCGTAATCGCGGCCGTCAACGTCGTCTTGCCATGGTCAACATGACCAATCGTACCAACGTTGCAGTGCGGCTTCGTACGCTCAAACTTTTCCTTCGCCATCGGTCCTGCTTCTCCGTAACTCGGCTATTGCGCTCGCCTGTATCCTGATCCGGCCCCTGCCTAGGCCAGCTTGGAGACCACTTCGTCGGCCACCGCCTGCGGCACCTTCTCGTAGTGATCGAAGAACATGGTGTACTGGGCACGGCCCTGGCTCATGGAGCGCAGGTTGTTCACGTAACCGAACATGTTGGCCAGCGGCACCATGGCGTTGATCACCTGGGCGTTGCCGCGGCTGTCCATGCCCTGGACGCTGCCACGCCGGCTGTTCAGATCGCCGATGATGTCGCCCATGTACTCCTCGGGGGTCACCACCTCGACCTTCATCATCGGCTCGAGCAGGACCGGACCCGACTTCGGAATGCCTTCGCGGAAGGCCGCCCGCGCGGCGATTTCGAAGGCCAGCACCGAAGAGTCGACGTCGTGGCTCGCGCCGTCGGTCAGGGTCGCCTTGAAATCGATCATCGGGAAGCCGGCCATGACGCCGGTCTCCATGGCCGATTGGAGGCCCTTCTCCACGCCGGGGATGAACTCCCGCGGGATGGCGCCACCGGTGATCGCGTTCTCGAAGACGAAGCCCTCGCCCGGCTCCAGCGGCTCGAAGACCACTTTGAGGCGGGCGAACTGGCCGGAACCGCCGGTCTGCTTCTTATGGGTGTAGTCGATTTCGTTCGGCCGGGTGATGGTCTCGCGGTAGGCCACCTGCGGCGCACCGACATTGGCGTCGACCTTGAACTCGCGCTTCATGCGGTCGACGATGATGTCCAGGTGCAGTTCGCCCATGCCCTTGATGACCGTCTGGCCGCTCTCGGCATCGGTCGAGACCCGGAAGGAAGGATCTTCCTGCGCCAGGCGGCTGAGGGCCACGCCCATCTTTTCCTGGTCGCCCTTGGTCTTCGGCTCGACGGCCACCTCGATGACCGGGTCGGGGAACTCCATGCGCTCCAGCACGATGGGGCTCTGCGGATCGCAGAGCGTCTCACCAGTCGTGGTGTTCTTCAGGCCGGCGATGGCGACGATGTCCCCGGCGCGCGCCTCTTTCACGTCCTCGCGATGGTTGGAGTGCATCTGCAGCATCCGCCCGACGCGCTCGCGCTGACCCTTCACGGAGTTGAGGATCTGGGTACCGGTGGTGAAGACACCGGAGTAGACCCGCACGAAGGTGAGCGACCCGACGAAGGGGTCGGTCATGATCTTGAAGGCAAGGCCGGAGGCCGGCGCATCGTCGTTGCTGGGCCGGGTGTCTTCCTCGTCGCTGTCCGGCTTCACGCCCTTGACGTCGGGCACCTCGACCGGCGAGGGCAGATAGTCGACCACGGCGTCGAGCAGCGGCTGCACACCCTTGTTCTTGAAAGCCGTGCCGTTCAGCACCGGCACAAACTTCAGCCCGACCGTACCCTCACGGATGCAGCGCTTCAGCGTCGCCTCGTCGGGCTCGTTGCCCTCCAGATAGGCCTCCATGGCGGCATCGTCCTGCTCGACCGCCAGTTCCACCAGCTTCTCGCGGTACTCGGCGGCCTTATCGGCCATGTCGGCAGGGATGTCGGTGACGTCGAAGTTGGCGCCCAGCGACTCCTCGGTCCAGACGATGGCCTTCATGGCCACCAGGTCAACGACGCCCTTGAAATCGGCCTCGGCGCCGATCGGCAGCTGCAGCACCAACGGCTGCGCGCCCAGGCGGTCGACGATCATGTCGACGCAGCGATAGAAGTCGGCGCCGGTGCGGTCCATCTTGTTGACGAAACAGATCCGCGGCACCTGATACTTGTCGGCCTGACGCCAGACCGTCTCGGACTGCGGCTCGACGCCGGCCACCGAATCGAACACCGCGACGGCGCCGTCGAGCACACGCAGGGAGCGCTCGACCTCGATGGTGAAGTCGACGTGGCCCGGCGTGTCGATGATGTTGATGCGGTGGTCGTTCCAGAAGCAGGTCGTCGCCGCGGAGGTAATCGTGATTCCGCGCTCCTGCTCCTGCTCCATCCAGTCCATCGTGGCATTGCCGTCGTGGACCTCACCGATCTTATGGGAGACGCCGGTGTAGTAGAGAATGCGCTCGGTCGTGGTCGTCTTGCCGGCATCGATGTGGGCCATGATGCCGATGTTGCGATAGCGGTCGAGAGGGGTGGTGCGTGCCATGGCGGTCTACTCTGCGTCTGGTTACCAGCGATAGTGCGAGAAGGCCTTGTTCGCCTCTGCCATGCGGTGGGTGTCCTCCCGCTTCTTCACGGCCGAACCCCGGTTGTTGGAGGCGTCCATCAGCTCGCCGGCCAGACGCTCGGTCATGGTCAGCTCGGAGCGCGAGCGCGAAGCCGAGATCAGCCAGCGGATGGCCAGGGCCTGGCCGCGGTCGTGACGCACTTCCACCGGCACCTGATAGGTCGCGCCGCCGACACGGCGGGAGCGCACTTCGATATCCGGCTTCACGTTGTCGAGCGCCTCATGGAAGACCCGCACCGGATCCTGGCCGCCGCGCTCCTGCACACGGTCCAGGGCGCCGTAGACGATGCCCTCGGCGACGGACTTCTTGCCGTCGTACATGAGGCAGTTCATGAACTTGCTGAGAACGATGTCGCCGAACTTCGGATCGGGAAGCACTTCCCGCTTTTCGGCTCTATGACGTCGTGACATGCCTGGATCCCTCGCTTGCTGGGGGCTTACTTGGGCCGTTTGGCGCCGTACTTCGAACGGCGCTGGCGGCGATCCTTGACGCCCTGGGTATCGAGCGTGCCACGGATGATGTGATAGCGGACGCCGGGAAGGTCCTTCACGCGGCCGCCGCGGATCATCACCACGGAGTGCTCCTGAAGGTTATGCCCTTCACCCGGGATGTAGCTGGTGACCTCGAACCCGTTGGTCAGGCGCACGCGCGCCACTTTTCTCAGGGCCGAGTTCGGCTTCTTCGGGGTCGTCGTGTAGACGCGCGTGCAGACGCCGCGCTTCTGCGGACAGGCCTCAAGAGCCGGGACCTTGTTGCGCACAACCTCAGGTTTGCGCGGCTTGCGGATCAATTGGTTGATCGTTGGCATCAGGGTTTCCTATGCGCCCGGTTTTCGAGACAAAGCACCGCAAAGGGCTGAGAATCAGCCCTGCGGATGCCATAGCGCCGTCGAAAACAGCTATATATTTCAATACCGTAATCGCCGGAGGCTGCGTCTAGACCGCAACTGGGCCTACCACCAGCCCCCCGAAAGGTTGGCGCAATATATGGACGCCCCTACCCCTCGTCAAGACCGTTAATCCCCAGAAACCCTACTTTTTCAAAAGCTTCCAAGGATGCGCCGCGCCCCGGAGTCGGCGATCATTTATTTCCGGAGCGCGGCTTTACGGGTAACATCTTTGCAACGATGGCCCGTCAGGCCACCGAGCTTTCCTCCTCCGCCGCCGGCGCTTCGCCGCCTTCGGCCAGCGCGGCCTGCTGGCGGGCCTCGATCAGCTCCAGATCGCGCTCCGCGGCCACCCGCTTCAGGCGATTCATCACCGATCCGGTGCCCGCCGGGATCAGCCGCCCGACGATCACGTTTTCCTTCAAGCCGATCAGGCGGTCTTCCTTGCCGTGGGTCGCCGCCTCGGTCAGCACCCGGGTGGTCTCCTGGAAGGAGGCCGCCGAGATGAACGACCGGGTCTGCAGGCTCGCCTTGGTGATGCCCTGGAGAACCGGGCTGCCGGAGGCCGGCTTGCCGCCCTCGGCGATCACCTTGTCGTTGACCATGTCGAACTCGTCACGGTCGACCTGCTCGCCGACCAGCAGCGTCGAGTCGCCGCCGTCGTGGACCTCCACCTTCTGGAGCATCTGGCGGACGATGACCTCGATGTGCTTGTCGTTGATCTTCACGCCCTGGAGCCTATAGACGCTCTGGATCTCGTCGATCAGATAGTCGGCCAGGGCCTCGACGCCCAGGACCTCCAGGATATCGTGGGGCACCGGGTTGCCGTCGAGCAGCATGTCGCCGACCTGGACGAAGTCGCCCTCCTGCACGGCGATGTGCTTGCCCTTCGGGATCAGATACTCCCGCGATTCCTGCTCTTCGTCCTCGGGCACCACGACGATGCGGCGCTTGGTCTTGTAGTCCTTGCCGAACTCGATCCGCCCCTCGATCTCGCTGATGATGGCGTAGTCCTTCGGCTTGCGGGCCTCGAAGAGCTCCGCCACCCGCGGCAGACCGCCGGTGATGTCGCGCGTCTTCGACGACTCCCGCGGAATACGGGCCAGCACGTCGCCGGCCTTCACATGGGCGCCGTTCTCCACCGAAAGGATGGCGTCGACCGACATGAAGTAACGCGCCTCCATGCCGTTGGCGAGGGTGACGACCTCGCCCTTGTCGTCGCGCAGCGTGATCCGCGGCTTCAGGTCGTTGCCGCGCGGCTGCTGCTTCCAGTCGATCACCACCCGGTTGGAGATACCGGTGGTCTCGTCCATCACCTCGCTGATCGAGGTGCCCTCGATCAGGTCGACGTAGTTGGCCACACCCTCACGCTCGGTGATGATGGGGATGGTATAGGGGTCCCACTCGGCCAGCTTGTCGCCCAGTTTGACCTCTGCACCCTCGTCGACCAGCAGCTTGGCGCCATAAGGCACCCGGTGGCGGGCCCGCTCGCGGTTCTGCTCGTCGGTGAGCACGACCTCGAGGTTGCGGCCCATGACGATGGGCACGCCTTCCGAATTCAGCACCACGTTGCGGTTGGCGATGGTGACATTGGCGTCGGCCGCCGCCTCGACGGAGCTCTGCTCCGCGCCGCGCTGCGCCGCGCCGCCGATGTGGAAGGTGCGCATGGTCAGCTGGGTGCCCGGCTCGCCGATCGACTGGGCGGCGATGACGCCGACCGCTTCACCGACGTTCACCCTGGTACCCCGCGCCAGGTCGCGGCCGTAGCAGGCTGCGCACATGCCGCCCACCGACTCGCACATCAGCGCCGAGCGGATGAGGATCGAATCGATCCCGGCCCGCTCGATCTGATCGATTCTGTCCTCCTCGATCAGGTCGCCGCGCTTCAGGATGACCTCGCCCGAAAGCGGATCGACGATGTCCTCCTGCGCGGTGCGGCCGAGAATGCGCTCGCCCAGCGAGGCAATGACCTCTCCGCCGTCCACCACCGCGCTGACCCGCAGGCCCTTTTCGGTGCCGCAGTCGTCTTCGATGATGATGGCGTCCTGGGCCACGTCCACCAGCCGGCGGGTCAGGTAACCGGAGTTGGCGGTCTTCAGGGCGGTGTCGGCCAGACCCTTACGGGCGCCGTGGGTGGAGTTGAAGTACTCCAGCACGGTGAGGCCCTCTTTGAAGTTCGAGATGATCGGCGTCTCGATGATCTCGCCGGAGGGCTTGGCCATAAGGCCGCGCATGCCGGCGAGCTGCTTGATCTGCGCCGCCGAACCGCGGGCGCCGGAGTCGGCCATCATATAGACCGCGTTGACGTCGCGGCCGCGCGAGCCGGAGATCACCTTCATCATCTCGTCGGCCACCCGGTCGGTACACTGCGACCAGACGTCGACGACCTTGTTGTACTTCTCACCCTGGGTGATCAGGCCGTCGAGGTACTGCTGTTCGAATTCCTTGACCTTGGTCTGCGCCTCTTCGACCAGGCCCGCCTTGGCATCGGGGATCATCAGATCGTCCTTGCCGAAGGAGATGCCGGCCTTGCAGGCGTAGCCGAAGCCCAGCGCCATGATGCGGTCGCAGAAAATGACGGTGTCCTTCTGGCCGCAGTGGCGGTAGACGATATCGATCAGCTCGGTGATTTCCTTCTTGGTCATCACCTTGTTGAGCAGGCTGAAGGGCACCTTGGGGTGCCGCGGCAGCACCTCGGAAAGCAGCATGCGCCCCGGGGTGGTGTCGACCACCACGTTCATCGGCTTGCCGCTCTCGTCGACCGTGGCGTAGCGCGCCTTGACCTTGGCATGCAGGGTCACCGCGCCGGACGACAGTGCGTGGTCGATCTCGCCCATGTCGCCGAACAGCATGCCTTCGCCCGGCTCGCCCTCGGCTTCCATGGAGAGGTAGTAGATCCCCAGCACGATGTCCTGCGAGGGCACGATGATCGGCTTGCCGTTGGCCGGCGAGAGGATGTTGTTGGTCGACATCATCAGCACGCGGGCTTCGAGCTGGGCTTCCAGCGACAGCGGCACGTGGACCGCCATCTGGTCGCCGTCGAAGTCGGCGTTGAAGGCGGTGCAGACCAGCGGGTGCAGCTGGATCGCCTTACCCTCGATCAGCACCGGCTCGAAGGCCTGGATGCCCAGGCGGTGCAGCGTCGGGGCCCGGTTCAGAAGAACCGGATGCTCGCGGATCACCTCTTCCAGGATGTCCCAGACCTCCGGACGCTCCTTCTCGACCATGCGCTTGGCCGCCTTGATGGTGGAGGCCATTTGGTAAAGCTCGAGCTTCGAGTAGATGAAGGGCTTGAAGAGCTCCAGCGCCATCTTCTTCGGCAGACCGCACTGGTGCAGCTTCAGCTCCGGGCCGACCACGATCACCGAGCGGCCGGAGTAGTCGACACGCTTGCCGAGCAGGTTCTGGCGGAACCGGCCCTGCTTGCCCTTCAGCATGTCGCTGAGGGACTTCAGGGGCCGCTTGTTGGCGCCGGTGATCACGCGGCCGCGGCGGCCGTTGTCGAAGAGGGCGTCGACCGCCTCCTGCAGCATCCGCTTTTCGTTGCGCACGATGATGTCGGGCGCGCGCAGCTCGATCAGCCGCTTCAGGCGGTTGTTGCGGTTGATCACACGGCGATAGAGATCGTTGAGGTCGGAGGTCGCAAAGCGGCCGCCGTCCAGCGGCACCAGCGGGCGCAGTTCCGGCGGGATGACCGGAACCACGTCCAGGATCATCCACTCCGGCCGCGCGCCGGACTCTAGGAAGGCCTCGATCAGCTTCAGGCGCTTCACAAGCTTCTTGCGCTTGGCTTCGGAGCCCGTCTCGCGCAGCTCGTCGCGCACGTCGACCCGCTCTTCCTCGAGATCGAGGGAGGCCAGCATCTTCTTCATCGCCTCAGCGCCGATCATCGCCTCGAAGGCGTCCTCGCCGTACTCTTCCTGGGCGGTGAGGAACTCCTCCTCGGTGAGCAGCTGATGCATCTTGAGCGGCGTCAGACCCGGCTCGACGACCACGAAGTACTCGAAGTAGAGCACCCGCTCCAGATCCTTGAGGGTCATGTCCAGCAGCAGGCCGATGCGGCTGGGCAGCGACTTCAGGAACCAGATGTGCGCCACCGGGCTGGCCAGTTCGATGTGGCCCATACGCTCGCGGCGCACCTTGGAGAGGGTCACCTCGACACCGCACTTCTCGCAGATGATGCCGCGGTACTTCATGCGCTTGTACTTGCCGCAAAGACACTCATAGTCCTTGATCGGACCGAAGATGCGCGCGCAGAACAGGCCATCGCGCTCCGGCTTGAAGGTACGGTAGTTGATGGTCTCCGGCTTCTTGATCTCGCCATAGGACCAGGACCGGATGCGCTCAGGGCTGGCGATCGAAATGCGGATCTGATCGAAGCTCTGAGGGCCGGTCGGCTGGCCAAAGATATTCATCAACTCGGTCATCGGTTTCTCCCGATCGATTTACTGTTGTTGCAGAGGCGAAGGCAGGGCGCTGACGCTCCCCCGCTCAGGTGCTCTGCTTCAAGTCCACGTTGAGGCCCAGCGACCGCAGTTCCTTCACCAGAACGTTGAAGGACTCCGGAATGCCGGCTTCGAAGTTGTCGTCGCCCTTGACGATAGCCTCGTAAACCTTGGTGCGGCCGGAGACGTCGTCCGACTTCACGGTCAGCATCTCCTGCAGGGTATAGGCGGCGCCGTAAGCCTCCAGCGCCCAGACCTCCATCTCGCCGAAGCGCTGGCCGCCGAACTGCGCCTTACCGCCCAGCGGCTGCTGGGTGACGAGGCTGTAGGGGCCGATGGAACGGGCGTGGATCTTGTCGTCCACCAGGTGGTGCAGCTTCAGCATGTAGATGTAGCCAACCGTGACCTGGCGTTCGAAGGACTCCCCGGTACGCCCGTCGATCAGGGTCACCTGCCCGGAAACGTTGAGGCCCGCCTTGTCGAGCATGACGGAGATGTCCTCCTCGCGGGCGCCGTCGAAGACCGGCGTCGCGATGGGCACGCCCCTGCGCAGGTTCCCGCCCAACTCGAGCAACTGTTCGTCGCCCATATCGGCGATGTCGTCCTTGAAGGCCTTGTCGCCGTAGACGTCCTTCAGCTTCGAACGCAGGGGGTCGACCTTGGCGCCGCGCCCGATCTCATCGAGCATCTGCCCGATCTGGGTACCCAGGCCGCTGCAGGCCCAGCCCAAGTGGGTTTCCAGGATCTGACCGACGTTCATGCGGCTGGGCACGCCCAGCGGGTTCAGCACGATGTCGACCGAGGTGCCTTCCTCGGTGTAGGGCATGTCCTCGATCGGGACGATCTTGGAGATCACGCCCTTGTTGCCGTGGCGGCCGGCCATCTTGTCGCCGGGCTGCAGCTTGCGCTTCACGGCCACGAAGACCTTGGCCATCTTCATCACGCCCGGCGGCAGTTCGTCGCCACGCTGGAGCTTGTCGACCTTGTTCTCGAAGCGCTTGTTGAGCTCGTCGATCGACTCCTCGAACTGATTGTTCAGGGCTTCGAGGTCGAGCTGGCGCTTGTCGGCCTTGATGGCGATCTGGCGCCATTGGCCCGGCGTGAAGTCGCTCAGCACCTTTTCGGTGATCTTGGTGCCGGCCTTCAGCCCCTTGGGTCCGGAGACCGCGGTCTGGTTCAGCACCAGATCCTTCAGGCGGCTGTAGAAGCTGCGCTCCAGGATCGCGCGCTCGTCGTCGCGGTCCTTCGCCAGACGCTCGATCTCCGCCCGCTCGATGGCGAGGGCACGCTCGTCCTTGTCGACGCCGCGGCGCGAGAAGACCCGCACGTCGACGACGGTCCCGGTGACACCCGGCGGCACACGCAGCGAGGTGTCCCGCACGTCAGAGGCCTTCTCGCCGAAGATCGCCCGCAGCAGCTTTTCCTCCGGGGTCATCGGCGATTCGCCCTTCGGCGTCACCTTGCCGACCAGGATGTCCCCCGGATTGACCTCGGCGCCGATGTAGACCATGCCCGCCTCGTCGAGGTTGCGCAGGGCATCCTCGCCGACGTTGGGAATGTCGCGGGTGATCTCCTCCTGGCCCAGCTTGGTGTCGCGGGCCATGACCTCGAACTCCTCGATGTGGATCGAGGTGAAGACGTCGTCGCGCACGATGCGCTCGGAAATCAGGATCGAGTCCTCGAAATTGTAACCCTGCCAGGGCATGAAGGCGACCAGCACGTTGCGGCCCAGGGCCAGCTCGCCCAGGTTGGTCGAGGGACCGTCGGCAATGATGTCGCCGCGCGCCACCTCGTCACCCACCTTCACCAGCGGACGCTGGTTGATGCAGGTGTTCTGGTTGGAGCGCTGGAACTTCAGCAGGTTGTAGATGTCGACCGCCTGCTCGCCGCTGGAGGTCTCCTCCGTCACGCGGATGACGATACGCGTCGCATCGACCTGATCGACCACGCCGGCACGCCGGGCAGAGATGGCGACGCCCGAATCCCGGGCGACCGTGCTTTCCATACCGGTGCCGACCAGCGGCGCCTCGGACTGCAGCAACGGCACCGCCTGGCGCTGCATGTTGGAGCCCATCAGCGCACGGTTGGCGTCATCGTTCTCAAGGAAGGGAATGAGCGCCGCGGCAACAGAGACCAGCTGCTTGGGCGAGACGTCCATGAAGTCGATCTGCTCCGGCAGGCCCATGATGTAGTCGCCGCCCTGCCGGCAGGAGATCAGGTCCTCGGTGAAGCGCCCCTTGCCGTCCAGCGTGGCGTTGGCCTGGGCAATGGTGTAGCGCCCCTCTTCCATGGCGGAGAGGTAGTGCACCTCGTCGGTCACCTTACCCTTCTCGACCTTGCGATAGGGGCTCTCGATGAAGCCGTACTGGTTCACCCGGGCATAGGTCGCCAGGGAGTTGATGAGGCCGATGTTCGGGCCTTCCGGCGTTTCGATGGGGCAGATCCGGCCATAGTGGGTCGGGTGGACGTCGCGCACCTCGAAGCCGGCGCGCTCGCGCGTCAGGCCGCCCGGGCCGAGCGCCGAGAGGCGCCGCTTGTGAGTGATCTCCGACAGCGGGTTTGTCTGGTCCATGAACTGGGAGAGCTGGGAAGAACCGAAGAACTCCCGCACCGCCGCCGCCGCCGGCTTGGCGTTTATCAGGTCGTGCGGCATGACCGAGTCGATCTCGACCGACGACATGCGCTCCTTGATCGCCCGCTCCATGCGCAGAAGACCCAGACGATACTGGTTTTCCATCAGCTCGCCGACAGAGCGGACGCGGCGGTTGCCGAGGTGGTCGATGTCGTCGATCTCGCCGCGGCCGTCCTTCAGGCCCACCAGGACCTTGAGGATCTCCAGCATGTCCTGCTTGCGCAGGGTGCGCATCTGATCGTCGGTCTCGAAGCCCATGCGGGCGTTCATCTTCACCCGGCCGACGGCGGAGAGGTCGTAGCGCTCCGCGTCGAAGAACAGGCCGTTGAACATCGCTTCCGCGGTTTCCAGGGTCGGCGGCTCGCCCGGGCGCATCACCCGGTAGATGTCGATCAGCGCCTCCTCGCGGCTGGTGTTCTTGTCAACCGCCAGGGTGTTGCGGATATAGGCGCCGACATTGATGTGATCGATCGCCAGCACGGAGAGCGCCTTGGCGCCGGCCTCCACCAGGGTCTCGATCAGGGATTCGCTCAGTTCGTCGCCCGCCTCGCAGATCACCTCGCCGGTCTTCTCGTTGATGAAGTCCCCGGATATGTAGCTGCCGACCAGCTGTTCGTTGGTGACGAAGTAATCCTTCAGGCCGCCCTCGACCAGCTTCTTGGCCAGGCGCGGCGTGATCTTCTGGCCGGCCTCCGCGACCGCCTTGCCGCTGTCGGCGTCGATCAGGTCGGTGGCCAGCTTCACGCCACGCATCCGCTCGGTGTCGAACTTGGTGCGCCAGCCCTTGCCGGAGCGCTTGTAGGCGACGTGCTCGTAGAAATAGTCGAGCACGTCTTCCGGCGTCATGCCCTGAGCCTCATGCGGCTCCAGCCCGCCGCCGTCTTTCGCCCGCTCGACACGCAGCTTCTCGGTGTCATCGGAATCGAGCGCCAGCAGCAGCGTGGTCGCAGGCAGCTTGCGCCGGCGGTCGATGCGCACGTAGACGAGGTCCTTGGCGTCGAACTCGAAGTCCAGCCAGGAGCCGCGGTAGGGGATGACGCGGGCGGCGAAAAGATACTTGCCGGAGGAATGGGTCTTGCCGCGGTCATGGTCGAAGAAGACGCCCGGGCTGCGGTGCATCTGGGAGACGATGACACGCTCGGTCCCGTTGATGACAAAGGTGCCGTTGCGCGTCATCAGCGGCATGTCGCCCATGTAGACGTCCTGCTCCTTGATGTCGCGGATCGAGCGCGAGCCGGTGTCCTCGTCGACATCCCAGACGACAAGGCGCAGCGTCACCTTCAGCGGCGCCGCGAAGGTCATGCCGCGCTGCTGGCACTCCTCGACGTCGTACTTCGGCTCTTCCAGTTCGTAGCGCACGAACTGCAGTTCCGCCCGCTCGGAGAAGTCGCGGATCGGGAAGACCGAAGTGAAAACCTCCTGCAGGCCCGTATTGCTCCGCTCCGAAATCGGAGTGCCCAACTGAAGAAACTGGTCGTAGGAGGTCTTCTGGACCTCGATCAGGTTGGGCATCTCCGCCACCTCGGCAATCTTGCCGAAGGTCTTGCGGATGCGCTTACGTGCGGTCAGGGAATTCGCCATGTTTGTCGTGTCCTCGTTCACGTCGCTGAGCCGAACGTCCAAGCGTGGCCGGCACCGCGCTTCTCCGCTCTTGTCACCGGACCCTCAGCTTCGGCCCGGCTCGGGGATTGCTGGCCGGGCCCAATCCCCAAGGCCCTTTCCCACAGCCCGAACACCGGGTCGCGGGTAAAAACGCTGCGTCAGCCCCGAAAGCCCTGGGGCGACGCCGAAAGCCGGCGCGGCGCGCGCCCAAGGGGCGCCCGCCGGCCGGGTCTTCCGATTGTGCGGTCGGGCAAGCTACTTGAGCTCGACCGACGCACCAGCCTCTTCGAGCTTCTTCTTGAGCTCTTCGGCTTCGTCTTTGCCGACGCCTTCCTTGACGGGCTTCGGCGCACCTTCGACCAGATCCTTCGCCTCCTTCAGGCCCAGGCCGGTGATGGCGCGAACCTCTTTGATGACGTTGATCTTCTTGTCGCCGGCAGAAGCCAGAACGACGTCGAACTCGTCCTTCTCGGCCGCCGCAGCACCGCCTTCGGCCGGCGCACCGGCAACGGCGGCCACAGCCACCGGAGCCGCCGCGGAGACACCCCAGGTGTCTTCCAGCTTCTTGGCCAGCTCGGCCGCCTCGATGACGGTGAGCTTCGACAGCTCATCAACCAGTTTATCCAAATCAGCCATGTCTTACTTTCTCCTAGGCTTGAACTCTCGTCGTTGACGAGGCTTACGCGGCCTCTCCCTCAGAGCCGTAAGCGCTGAACACGCGGGCAAGCTGAGACGCGGGGGCCTGCGTGACACCGGCCAGCTTGGTGGCCGGGGCCTGCAGAACACCGATCAGCTTTCCGCGCAGTTCGTCGAGCGACGGCAGGGTGGCAAGAGCCTTGATCGCATCCGGATCAAGCTGGTTCTCGCCCATTGCACCGCCGACGATGGTCAGCTTCTCGTTGCCTTTCGCAAACGAGACGCAGACCTTGGCAGCCGCCACCGGGTCCTCCGAAACGGCAATTGCCGTCGGCCCGGTGAACAACTCCTTCAGCGCTTCGAACTTCGTACCCTCGAGGGCAAGACGCGTGAGCCGATTCTTCGTCACCTTGTAGCTGGCACCCGCCTCGAGCATCTGACGCCTCAGCGACGAAGCCTCGGCCACCGTCATCCCGCTTTGCTGGGTGACGATCACCAAGGTCGTCTCGCTGAACGTGCGATGCAGACTGGCGACCAGCTCTTCTTTTTGAGATCGGTCCACGAGTCACTTCCGCTCTAGTTGGTCGGACCGCACCATCGCGGTCCTTCCGGTTTCAACGAGGACCACCGGACATAAGGCTCCGGCAATCCGGCTCGCCTGTCCCGGAAGTTCAAGCCTCATGACAAGCTGGGGTATCCCCCCGCCTGCCGTGAAACCCTGTGCTCCCGTCTATGCAGGCCCGCTGGGGCTTAAACCGCCCCCGGAACCGCCCTCTTGTCGAGCACGGATCCGAGAGCAGCACCTGCAGTCTCGGACAGGTCGGACGACGGCTTGCCGCCGCCCACTCCAGCCTCGAACCCTGAAAGGCCCGCAGCCGGAATTCCTGTGTGGCAGTCAGACCCGATCAGGCCTGGATGCTGCCCAGTTCCACACGCAGCCCCGGCCCCATGGTGGAGGAGAGGGCGATGCGCTTGATGTAGGTTCCCTTGGCGCCGCTCGGCTTGGCGCGGGAGATGGCCTCGACAAAGGCCTTCACGTTCTCGACCAAGGCTTCTTCGCCAAAGCTTGCCTTGCCGACGCCGGCATGGACGATTCCCGCCTTCTCGGCACGAAACTCCACCTGGCCGCCCTTGACGGCCTGGATCGCCGCGGTGACGTCGGCGGTCACCGTGCCCAGCTTGGGGTTCGGCATCAGGCCGCGCGGGCCCAGCACCTTACCCAGGCGCCCCACCACCGGCATCATGTCCGGCGTGGCGATGCAGCGGTCGAAATCCATGTCGCCGCCCTGGATCTTCTCCGCCAGGTCCTCGGCGCCGACGATGTCGGCCCCCGCCTCGCGCGCCTCGTCGGCCTTCGGGCCCTTGGCGAAGACGGCGACCCGGACGGTCTTGCCGGTGCCGTGTGGCAGCGACACGACGCCGCGCACGTTCTGGTCGGCATGGCGCGGGTCGACGCCCAGGTTCATCGAGATCTCAATGGTCTCGTCGAACTTCGCCTTGGCGCGCTCCTTGATCAGCTTCACCGCTTCACCGACGTCGTAAACCGCCTTGCGGTCAATCCCGTCGTAGGCCGACTTCAGCCGCTTTCCCTGAAATCCCATGGCCTTACTCCGTCACTTCGATGCCCATCGAGCGCGCCGAGCCCATGATGATCTTGGCGGCGGCGTCGATGTCGTTCGCGTTGAGGTCCTGCATCTTGGCTTCGGCGATCTCGCGCACCTGGGCCATGCTGACCTTGCCCACCTTGTCCCGGTTGGGCACCGAAGAGCCCTTGGAGACCTTGGCCGCCTTGCGCAGGTAGTAGCTCGCCGGGGCGGTCTTGGTCTCGAAGGAGAAGGAGCGGTCCGAGTAGGCCGTGATCACGACCGGCGTCGGCGCGCCCTGCTCGATGTTCTGGGTGGCCGCGTTGAAGGCCTTGCAGAACTCCATGATGTTCAGGCCGCGGGCACCAAGCGCGGGACCCACCGGCGGCGAGGGGTTCGCCTGACCAGCCGGGATCTCCAGCTTGATGTAGCCTGCTACTTTCTTTGCCACTTGCTATCCCTTTCATACGTCTAGGGTTTTGCGGTACGGCCCGGCCCCGTGGACTTTAGTCGGGCAAGGCCTCCCGCAGATTCGGACAGTCCCGTCCGAATGGTTAACAAATCGTTACAGCTTCTCGACCTGCGAGTACTCCAGTTCCACCGGTGTCGAGCGCCCGAAAATCGAGACCGCCACCTTGAGGCGGGCCCGCTCCTCGTCGACCTCCTCGACCATGCCGTTGAAGGAGGTGAAGGGGCCGTCGGCCACCCGCACCTGCTCGCCGATCTCGAAGATGATGGAGGGCTTCGGCCGCTCCACGCCTTCCTGAACCTGGCGCAGAATGCGGTCGGCCTCCTTCGCGGAGATCGGCGTCGGCTTCCGGTTGCCCAGGAATCCGGTCACCTTCGGCGTGTTCTTGACCAGATGCCAGGACTCGTCGGTCAACTCCATCCGCAGCAGCACGTAGCCGGGAAAGAACTTGCGCTCGGCATTCACCTTCTGCCCGCGGCGCAGCTCCACGACCTCTTCGGTCGGCACCAGGACCTGCTCGAAGAGGTCTTCCATGCCCTTCTGGCGGGCCTGTTCCGTGATCGCCTCCGCCACCTTCTTCTCGAAGCCGGAGTAGACGTGCAGGACATACCAATGCATTGCCATCGGATCAGCCCCCAAATCCCAGAACCAGCTGCACGGCGTTGGACAACACCCAGTCGACCACGAAAAAGAAGATCGCCGCGAGAATCACCATGATCAGCACCATGATGGTGGTGACCGTGGTTTCCTTTCTGGTGGGCCAGGTCACTTTCTTGACCTCGCCCAGCACCTCTCGGACGAACTGCGCCGGGTTAATCATCGCCATCGGCTTTTTCTGTTTCCTACAACACGTAAACCGCGCCGATCAGCGCGGTCCTGACTGCCACGACATCGCCTGCCCTGCGGACCCGGGGCCGGCCTTCTGCCGGCCACCCGCCCCCTGGGCTTGCAACTGGTCCGCTCCGGCGCCTGCGCTGGCAGGAGTGGAGGGACTCGAACCCACAACCCCCGGTTTTGGAGACCGGTGCTCTGCCAATTGAGCTACACTCCTTCGCACCGCGTGGCAGGCTTGGGGGTTCTTGAACTGCGCCTCACTTTTTGAGGGCGCCCGCCCCCGGCCGCCTGACCTCCGGAGCGTCGCCGGCGGGCCTGCCGCTCCCCACAGACTTCTATATAGGAAGCGCGAACCCGCAGACGACCTAACGACTGACTTTCAAACTTACTTACTGATCCCGGCGACGACGCCGGCGCCGACGGTGCGTCCGCCTTCGCGGATGGCGAAGCGCAGGCCCTCGTCCATCGCGATCGGCGCGATCAGCTCCACCGACATCGACACATTGTCGCCCGGCATCACCATCTCCGTGCCCTCGGGCAGCGTCACAACACCCGTCACGTCCGTCGTGCGGAAGTAAAACTGCGGCCGGTAGTTGGTGAAAAACGGCGTGTGGCGGCCGCCCTCTTCCTTCGTCAGGATGTAGGCCTCCGCCGTGAAGTTCGTGTGCGGCGTGATCGAGCCCGGCTTGGCCAGAACCTGGCCCCGCTCAACGTCCTCGCGGCCCACACCGCGCAGCAGCGCGCCGATGTTGTCGCCCGCCTCGCCCGAGTCCAGAAGCTTGCGGAACATCTCGACGCCCGTGCAGGTCGTCTTCTGCGTCTCCCGGATCCCGACGATCTCAATCTCGTCGCCGACCTTCACGATCCCAGACTCAACACGACCCGTCACAACCGTTCCACGGCCCGAAATCGAGAAAACGTCCTCGATCGGCATCAGGAACGGCTTGTCCTTCGGGCGGTCCGGCTGCGGGATGTAGCTGTCAACCGCTTCCATGAGCTTCTGGATCGCTTCCTTGCCGATCGCAGCGTCGCCGTCCTCCAGCGCCGCAAGCGCAGAGCCCTGAACGATCGGAATGTCGTCCCCGGGGAAGTCGTAGGAAGACAGAAGCTCGCGGATCTCCAACTCCACAAGCTCCAGAAGCTCCGCGTCGTCGACCTGGTCGACCTTGTTCATGAACACGACAATCGCCGGAACGCCGACCTGGCGCGCCAGAAGGATGTGCTCGCGCGTCTGCGGCATCGGACCGTCGGCAGCCGAAACGACCAGGATCGCGCCGTCCATCTGCGCAGCCCCGGTGATCATGTTCTTCACGTAGTCCGCGTGACCCGGGCAGTCCACATGCGCATAGTGACGGTTCGCCGTCTCGTACTCCACATGCGCCGTCGAAATCGTAATGCCCCGGGCCTTCTCCTCAGGCGCCTTGTCAATCTGGTCGTAAGCCGAAAACTCAGCCCCGCCAGCCTCCGCAAGAACCTTCGTAATCGCGGCCGTCAACGTCGTCTTGCCATGGTCAACATGACCAATCGTGCCAACGTTGCAGTGCGGCTTCGTACGCTCAAACTTTTCCTTCGCCATTACCTTATCGTTCCTGTCGTCGTCTCAGGCGCGCCATTGAGTTGCATGCCGGCCCGGGCCCTTCGCGGCCCGGTTCTTCTGAATCTGGAGCGGGTGGCGGGAATCGAACCCGCGTAGCCAGCTTGGAAGGCTGGAGCTCTACCACTGAGCTACACCCGCAACGCCCCCGCACCCAGCCTCTGCGCGCTCCGCATCCCATCCGGAGGGATCTGATGGTGGAGGGGGTTGGATTCGAACCAACGTAGGCATAGCCAACGGGTTTACAGCCCGTCCCCTTTAGCCACTCGGGCACCCCTCCAGCCGACGCAACCGGTGGTGCGATGGAGTTGCGAAATATGTTGATTTAATTCAGCCTGTCAACTTCTAAACACGGCAATAGCGCCCCTTTCCGACCATTTTCATCGGCTGGTCGAAAGGAGCGCAGAGAAACGCTGCTGCCTGTCTATTAAATAGTAGGTCTCGAGATGGCCAAACGCAAGCCCAAGCTCGCCTCCGGCGCCGGCCGCAAACACCGGGGTACCGGGCGTTCCGCCCCCTCCGGCCGCGACTCCGCGCGGCGGCGCAGCGCCGGGACGTCCTCCGCCGGCGGCCTCTGGCTCTACGGCGTCCACCCGGTGCTTGCCGCCCTCGCCAACCCGCGGCGGCGCATCCAGCGGCTGCTGCTCAGCCCGGAAGCGGCCCAGACCTGGGGACAGCGCCTGCGCCAGGAGCGCGCCGCGGCCCACGCACAGGTCGCCGCCGAGACCCTGAGCCGCCCGGAAATCGAGGCTTTCCTCCCAGAAGGCGCGGTCCACCAGGGCCTGGCGGCCCAGGTCGCGCCGCTGGACCAGCCGTTTCTGGAGGAGGTCGCCACCGGCGGCGGACAGGATGCAGCCGCGCGGCGGGTCATCCTGCTGCTGGACCAGGTGACCGATCCCCACAACGTGGGGGCCGTCCTGCGCTCCGCCGCCGCCTTCGGCGCCCTCGCCGTGGTCAGCCTGGACAAGGGCGCGCCGGAGGAGAGCGGCACCCTGGCCAAGTCCGCCTCGGGCGCGCTGGAGGTGGTTCCCTATATAAAGGTCACCAATCTGGCCCGGGCCCTCGACAGCCTGAAGGAGGCCGGCTTCTGGTGTCTCGGCCTCGCCGGCGAGGCCCCCGGGTCCCTGGCCGGCAGCGATCCGGCCGAAGCCGTGGCCCTGGTGCTGGGCGCCGAAGGCAGCGGGCTGCGCCGGCTGACGCGGGAGCGCTGCGACCTTCTGGTGCGGCTGCCGACCCGCCCGCCCATCGAGTCCCTGAACATCTCCAACGCCGCCGCCGTCGCTCTTTACGAACTGCTGGGACGCGGCTGACCGCCCTTCCCCGAAGTCCAAAGCCCGCCCGGTCCGCTTGCCAGTCGCGCGAAGGCCGTGTTAGCGGTTTGCGCAAATCAACACGCAGGTGATCATGAGTTCCGCCATCGAAGCCTTTTTGAAGGACAACCGGATCGACGAGGTCGAATGCCTGGTGCCGGACATGGCCGGCATCGCCCGGGGCAAGATCCTGCCGGCCAAGAAGTTCCTCGACGGCATGCGCCGCCACGGACTTCGCATACCGGAGGATGTTTTCGTCCAGACCGTGAACGGCGACTATCCCGAAGACCCCAGTTCCGTCGTCAGCGCCTCCACCAAGGACGTCTACCTGGTCCCGGACGAGGAGACGATCCGCATCGTCCCCTGGTACGAGGAGCCAACCGCCCAGGTCATCTGCGATGCCTTTCACTTCAGCCACGAGCCAGTGGAGATCGCCCCGCGGCGCATTCTGAAGCAGGTCCTGGAACTCTACGCCGCGCAGGGGTGGATGCCCACCGTGGCCCCGGAGTTGGAGTTCTTCCTGGTCGACGTGAACACCGACCCGGATTACCCGCTGGAGCCGCCGATCGGCCGCTCCGGGCGCCGCGAGACCAGCCGCCAGGCCTACGGCCTGGACGCGGTCAACGAGTTCGATCCGATCTTCGAGGAGGTCTACGACTTCTGCGAGGCGATGAACATCGACATCGACACCCTGACCCACGAGGGCGGGGCGGCTCAGATGGAGATGAACTTCAACCACGGCGACGCCCTGCGCCTCGCCGACCAGGCCTTTCTCTTCAAGCGCGCGGTGCGCGAAGCCGGCCTGCGCGGCAAAGTCTACGCCACCTTCATGGCCAAGCCGATGCAGGGCCAGCCGGGCAGTTCCATGCACGTCCACCAGTCGGTGCTGGACGCCAAGACCGGCCGCAACCTCTTCGCCACAAAGTCGGGCAAGGACACCGCGCTCTTCCGCAAGCACATCGCCGGCCTGCAGCGCTACCTGCCGACGGTAATGCCGCTTCTGGCGCCCAACGTGAACAGCTACCGCCGGCTGATGCCGGACTACGACGCGCCGATCAACACCCACTGGGGCTACGACAACCGCACCGTCGGCCTGCGGGTGCCGAACTCGGGCCCCGAAAACCGCCGGGTCGAGAACCGTCTGGCCGGCGCCGACGCCAACCCCTATCTGGCGATCGCCGCCTCGCTGGCCTGCGGCTTCCTCGGCATGACGGAAAACCTGAAGCCACGCGCGCCCATCGAGGGCAGCGCCTACCGCCTCGCCCGCACCCTGCCGCGCACGCTTTATGATGCGCTGGAACGCTTCAATTCCACGAAGGCACTGAAGCCGGTGCTGGGGGCACTCTTCATTCAGGCCGTCACCCTGGTGAAGTATGAAGAGTTGGACGCCTACCAGCAGGTCATCTCGTCCTGGGAGCGCGAGCACCTTCTCTTGAATGTCTAGGGCTGGTAAAATCCGCACTCGACGCAGGTGGCTGAGGCCTGTCGAACAGGGATTTCGGACAGCGGCATGAGCACGATGGCAAGCGCCAGACGGTCAGACGGGAAAGCGAGCGGGGACAGCGGCTGCGGCGTATCCCTGCGCTGCCGGCTGGCCGAGTTGCTGCTGAACTGCGCAAGGATCGGCTTCAATCCTTAGACCGCCAGGGGCCCGGCACCGCCGGGAAGAGGATCCAACCCTGGTGACCTGAATAGGATTGTCGTCATGTCCACCCAAGCTCTGCGCAACTCCACCGCCGTCTGGCGCGCTGCCGACAGCCGCCACCACTTTCATCCCTTCACCGACTTCAAGGGCCTCGCCGAGGAAGGCGGCAGCCGGATCATCACCCGCGCCGAGGGCGTCTGGCTGGAGGATTCCGAAGGCAACCGCATCCTCGACGGCATGTCCGGCCTGTGGTGCGTCAACGTGGGCTACGGGCGCGAACGCCTGGCCAAGGCCGCCTACGACCAGATGCTGGCCCTGCCCTACTACAACACCTTCTTCAAGACGGCGACGCCACCCTCCATCGAGCTGTCGGAAAAACTCGCCGCCCTGACGCCGGAGGGGCTGAGCCGGGTCTTCTACGCTTCCTCCGGCTCGGAAGCCAACGACACCATCGCCCGCATGGTCCGGCGCTTCTGGAAGCTGGCGGGCCGGCCGGAGCGGCGCAACATCATCAGCCGCACCAACGGTTACCACGGCAGCACAATGGCCGCCGCCAGCCTGGGCGGCATGCAGCCCATGCACGAACTCGACGACCTGCCGCTGCCCGGCTTCCACCACGTGCGCCAGCCCTACTGGTTCGCCGGGGGCGGCGACATGGACCCGGCGGACTTCGGCATCGCCGCGGCCAGGGCGATCGAGGACAAGATCCTGGAACTGGGCCCGGAAACCGTGGCCGCCTTCATCGGCGAACCCATTCAGGGGGCGGGCGGCGTGATCATTCCGCCGGAAAGCTACTGGCCGGAAGTGCAGCGCATCTGCCGGGAGCACGACATCCTATTGATCGCCGACGAGGTGATCTGCGGCTTCGGGCGCACCGGCCACTGGTTCGGCAGCGACCGCTTCGACATCAAGCCGGACATGATGACCCTGGCCAAGGGCATCACGTCAGGCTACCAGCCGCTCTCCGCGGTCATGCTCGGCGACCGGGTCGCCGAGACCCTCTGGTCCATGGGCGGCGAGTTCGCCCACGGCTTCACCTATTCCGGCCATCCGGTCGCCTGTGCGGTGGCGCTGGAGAACATCGCCATCATGGAGGAGGAAAGGCTGGTCGAGCGGGTCCGTGACGACACCGGGCCCTACCTGCAGGGTCTCCTGCAGGATCTGGCCGAGCATCCCCTGGTGGGCGAGGTGCGCGGCGTCGGCTTCATCGGCGCGGTCGAGCTGGTCTCCGACAAGGCCAGCCGCAGCCGCTTCTCGCCGCGCGGGCGCGCCGGCACCCTCTGCCGCGATCACTGCTTTGCCAAGGGCGTGGTCTCGCGGGCCGTCGGCGACGCTATGGTGCTGGCCCCGCCCCTCACCCTGACGCACGAGGAAGCCGACGAACTGGTGCGCCGGCTGCGCCTTGCGCTCGACCTGACGGCGGCAGACCTGAACATCCGCTGAGCGGGCGCTGAAGGGAGGGCACAAGATGCGCGAGGTTACGGTGGCCGCCACCCAGATGGCCTGCGACTGGGACCGTCAGGCCAATCTCGACAACGCCGAAGCCCTGGTGCGCGAAGCTGCCGCAGGCGGCGCCCAGGTGGTGCTGATCCAGGAGCTCTTCGAAACCCCCTACTTCTGCGTCGACCAGAAGCAGGAGTACTTCGCCCTCGCCCAACCCGCCGAGGATCATCCGGTCCTCGAACGCATGAGCGCTCTGGCCGCGGAGCTGAATGTCGTCCTGCCGGTCAGCTTCTTCGAGCGCGCCAACAACGCCCACTACAATTCCCTGGCGATGATCGACGCCGACGGCCGCAGCCTCGGCATCTACCGCAAGTCCCACATCCCGGACGGCCCGGGCTATCAGGAGAAGTTCTATTTCAATCCCGGGGACAGCGGCTTTCGCGTCTGGCAGACCCGTTACGGCACCCTGGGCGCCGGCATCTGCTGGGACCAGTGGTTCCCGGAGTGCGCGCGAGCGATGGCGCTGATGGGCGCGGAGATCCTGTTCTATCCCACGGCCATCGGCAGCGAGCCCCAGGATCCGAACCTCAAGTCGAAGGACCACTGGCAGCGCACCATGCAGGGCCATGCCGCCGCCAACCTGACGCCGCTGGTCGCCTCCAACCGCATCGGCCGCGAGGAGGGCGACGCCGCCGGCATCACCTTCTACGGCGCCTCCTTCATCGCCGACGCAACCGGCGCCAAGGTGGCCGAAGCGAACGAGCACGAGCGTGCCGTCATCACGGCCACTTTCGACCTCGACGCGCTGCGCGCCCAGCGTGCGTCCTGGGGCCTGTTCCGAGACCGCCGCCCGGACCTCTACGGCCCGCTGATGACGCTGGACGGCGGCGCTTCGGATCCCTGATGGCCGCATCCCCCGGCACCATCCGGCCGGCGCGCGCCGCCGACCAGGCGCGTATCGAGGCCATCGTCGCGGCGGCTTACACTCCCTACATCGCGCGGATTGGCAAGCGCCCGGGGCCGATGCTCGACGACTACGCCAGGCGCATTGCGGACGGGCAGGCCTATGTGTTGGAAGCGGAGGGACGCATTGCCGGCATCCTGGTCCTGGAGCCAGGCGACGGGTCTCTGCTGCTGGACAACATCGCCGTCGACCCGGCCTGCCAGGAGGCCGGCCACGGAAAGACCCTGATGGATTTTGCGGAGGACGAGGCACGCCGGCGTGGCTACGGCCACATTCTGCTCTACACGCACGAAGTCATGACGGAGAACGTTGCGATCTACGCCAAGCGCGGATACCGCGAGACCGAGCGCAAGACCGTCGGCGGCTATGACCGCATCTACATGGAAAAGCGTCTCTAACCGGGGGGCCCGCGTCTACGGAGCCGTCGGACCTCAGTCGAGGTCTTCGCCCTCCGTCAACACCAGGAAGCCGGCGCTGTCTTCATCGAGGCCCAGGTCCTGGCTGCCGCGCGAGAGCACGTCGTCCACTTCCAGCCATGCCGTCTTGAGGCCCTGGCGTGCCGCTGCTTCGCGGAAATCAATCACGTTCATATCGTTGCCCTTCATGACCCCGCCTCCCCGGCATTGCACCAGACGGGCGGAGTCGCTGCCCATACATGACAAAATGTAGAAGCGGCGGCCCCGCAACGCTGGGACAAACCTGGGGCAAGTCCGCCCTCTTAAGCTGCATTTACGCAAAGGATACTGGAGTGAATTCGCGCCCCGGCAATACTATGGGAATCTTTCCCCTGAAAGGCGACGCCACAAAGAAAAGCGGCGGAGCCCGTCAGGGCTCCGCCGCTTCTGCGTGGATACTTGCCGTCGCGACTAGTGCAGCTCGATCCAGACGGTCTTCACTTCGGTGTACTTGTCCATGGCGTGGAGCGACTTGTCGCGGCCGAAGCCGGACTGCTTGAAGCCGCCGAAGGGGGTCGACATCTCGCCGGCATCGAAGCAGTTCACCCAGACCACGCCGGAGCGCAGCGCCTTGGCCGCCTTGTGGGCCTTGTTGATGTCGCTGGTCCAGACCGCGGCGGCAAGGCCGTAGATGGTGTCGTTGCCGATGCGGATGGCCTCCTCCGGGTCGGAGAAGCTGATGGTCGAGAGCACCGGCCCGAAGATCTCTTCCTGCGCGATGGTCATGTCGTTCTTCACGTCGTCGAAGACCGTCGGCGCGATGTAGTAGCCGCCGGTCTCGGTCATGATGCGCTCGCCGCCCATGGCCAGTTTCGCGCCCTCGCTCCGGCCCTTTTCGATGTAGCCCAGCACCCGCTCCATCTGGGTGTCGTCCACCATGGCGCCCATCTGGGTCGACGGATCGAGAGGATCGCCGACTCGCATTTTCTGGCCGACCTTCATGATGCGCTCCAGCAGTTCGTCCTTCACGCTTTCCTCGACCAGCAGGCGGGAGCCGGCGTTGCAGACTTCGCCCTGGTTGAAGAAGATCGCCCAGGCCGCCGCCGTCGCCGCGGCGTCGAGGTCGGGCGCGTCGGCCATGACGATGTTGGGGGTCTTGCCGCCGCACTCCAGCGACACCCGCTTCATGTTGGACTCGCCGGAGTACTTCATGAACAGCTTGCCGACTTCGCCGGAGCCGGTGAAGGCGATGGCGTCCACGTCCATGTGGCGGCCGAGCGCCTGGCCCGCCGTCTCGCCGAAGCCGGGGACGACGTTCAGCACGCCTTCGGGCAGGCCCGCCTCGACCGCCAGCTCCGCGGCGCGGATCACGGTCAGCGGCGACTGCTCGGCCGGCTTCACCACCATGGAATTGCCGGTCGCCAGCGCCGGGCCCATCTTCCAGGCTGCCATCAGCAGCGGGAAGTTCCACGGCACCACGGCGCCGACGACGCCCAGCGGCTCGCGCAGCATCATGGCCACCGCGTTGTCGCCGGTGGGCGCCACCTCGTCGTAGATCTTGTCGATGGCCTCGCCGTACCAGCGGATGCAGTTGGCGACGGCGGGGATGTCGATGCGGCTGGAATCGCCGATCGGCTTGCCCATGTCGAGGGTTTCCAGCAGCGCCAGTTCGGTGGCGTGCTCCTCGATCAGGTCGGCCCAGCGCTGCAGCACCTTCTTGCGCTTGGCGGGGTGCTGGCGCGACCAGCGGCCGTCTTCGAAGGCGGCGCGGGCGGCTTTCACCGCGCGGTCGACGTCTTCCGCGTCGCCGGCGGCCACCGCCGTCAGCACCTTGCCGTCGACAGGCGAGACGCAGTCGAAGGTCTTGCCGGAGGCGGCATCGGCGAACTGGCCGCCGATGAAGGCCTGGTTGCGGAAGGACAGGCCCTGGGCCTGGGTCTTGAGGGATTCGATGGAGAGGGCCGCTGACATGGCGCTGATGCTCCCTGGTGTCGGCCACGGGCTGTGGCGCGTTTGGTTGGCTGTTTGCTGGTCGGCTGTTTCCGGGGGGCCGAAAGGCCTGCGTTCCCGGACCTTAAGCCCGCCCCGTCAGCCAAGGCAAGCCTCGGCGGAGTGCGGCATAGCCGCCCCGCATGCACTGCATGGGCGCATCCTGGCGGTCCGCCCGACGCCGGCACGGCGGCCAGCGACCTTGCGGCGCGGCCCCGCCCGCCCTATCTTGCCGCCGAACGGCGCAGGCCATCGCGACTGCCCGAGGCAACGCCGTCCGGGGCCGGCTTAGCTCAGCTGGTAGAGCATCTGATTTGTAATCAGAGGGTCGGGGGTTCGAGTCCCTCAGCCGGCACCAGAGTTCGCCGCGGGCCATCAGTGCCTGCGAGGCGGTCAGCCATCTAACTGTTCCAGCCCAAACCGCTCCAGCACCGCCGCAGCCATCGCCTCCCCGCTTTCATAGGCGCATTCGACGCGGGCGCCGAGGCACCAGTCGCCGCCGATGAGCAGGCTGCCGTCGCCGGTGGCGAGGTAGGGTCTGCCCAGCGGCGCGGTGGTGAGGGCATAGCGCCAGCGGTGGGCGACGGCGTGGTCGATGGGCGGCAGATCGCGCCCGAACGCAGCCGGCAGCAGCGCGACGATCCGCGCCGCGGCCTCTTCCCGCTCCAGTTCGAGGTTCTCGCGGCTCCAGTCCGGACTCGCGTGGATCACCCAGGTATCGCGGGCCGCCGCGCGGCCGGGCTTGGAGCTGTTGCGCGCGATCCAGGCCAGCGCCTCCCCGTCCGGGCGGCAGGCGTCGAAGCCGGGATCGAAAAGTTCGGAAAACGTCACCATCAGGGCCCAGCAGGGGGCGATGCGGACGGCGGCGAGGTGTTCCACCAGCGCCGCTTCGTCCGCCGCCAGGGTCTGCGCCTGCGGCGCCGGCACCGCGCAGACCACGGCGTCGAAAGGCCGGCCCGCTTCATCCTCCACGCCCTCCAGATGCCAGCCGCCGAGCGCGCGGCGCAGCGCCGTGACCTGGCTCTGCTGACGGATGTCGAGCCCCTCGGCCAGGGGGCGGACCAGGGCGTTCATGGCCGGGGCGCCGACCAGCCAGTCCTCGCTGCGCTCCTCCATCCCCGGCGCGAGACGCGGGCGCCAGAGATCCGCTTTGCCCGCCTGCCGCGCGCGCCCCAGCATGGCGCGGAAGCTGGGATTGCGTGCGGTGATGTATTGGGCACCGTGGTCGAAAGTGCGGTTGTCCTCGGCGCGGCGGGTGGCCAGCCGGCCGCCGAGACCGCGGCTCTTCTCGAAGACAACCGGATGGAGACCGGCGTCCTGTAGACGGCGGGCGCAGAGCAGCCCGGCGAGACCGGCCCCGATCACGGCAATCCGTGCTGCGCGCTCATCCCCCATCGCGCATTCCCTAACGGTAAAACGCGATGGCGCAGAGGGCGAGATCGGCGGTAAAGGCACGGCCGATGGCGACGAGGCCGACGCGGCGCAGGCGGCTGACGTCCAGAGGCTTGTCGATGCGGTGGGGCTGAAAGGCCGTGAAGGGAATCTCCAGTGTCACCGCCTCCGGGCCCGCCGTGAAGCTGGCGCGGTAGGACTGCCAGGGGCGGGTGTTGTCGGCGCTGCGCAGATGCAGGCCGTAGCCTTCGCCGTTGCCGCGCACGGTCAGGCGCAGGCCGCTATAGGCGGAGGCATCGAAGGTCCCGCCGGACGGCGTCAGGTCAAGGCCGGCCTGCACGAAGCCGCCGTTGTTCTCCAGCCGCACGTCCCCGCTCAGCCGCAGGCAGGCCGATCCGTTATCGACTTCGCGGGTGACGGAGGCTTCTGAGATGCCGCCCATCACCCGGTCGCTCACCGCGCGCCACGGCGTGCCGAGACGCGACACGAGGCCAGGGTCGGCGAAATCGTCGATCACCAGGGAATCGTCAGCCACGGCCCTCTGATCCGATACGGCGGCACCGCCACAGGCCGCTACAAGAACCAGCAGCGGCCCGAGCAAGAGCCGCACACCACGCCGCAAGGTCACAGCACTCCCCCTGCCGCACGCCCTAAACCCGCCGCACGCCTTACACCCGCCGCACGCCTTACACCCGCCGGGCAAGGGCGACCGCCAGGGCCGAGCCGCTGCCGACGGTGCGGCACCAGAGGGTCATCAGCGCGCCGGGTTCGGCGTCGAGAGCTTCCCGCGCCTCGTCGCGGTGATGCACCTCGTCCAGGCGGCAAGTTTCCAGCAGGGCGCGCAGCGCGGCGTGCGCGCCCTCCGGGTCCAGGCGCTCGATCTGTTCGGCGTAGTGCCTGTCGACGAAGGTTTCCACGGCGGCGATGGTGGCATAGACGGCCCGCGGCCCGAAGAGCGCGGGCAGCGCCCCGGTCAGGAAACCGGCGACGCGCCACAGCGGCAGACAGCGGCTGCGGTCCCGCGGCGGCAGCACGGCCTCGATGTCGGCCAGGTGGCGGCGTTCGGTTTCCAGATGCGCCTCGGCGAAGCGCCGGATCTCTTCGTTGCGGGTCACCGTAAGGATGCCGCGGTAGATCGCGACCGCCCCCGTCTCCCCGGCATGGTCGGAGCGCAGGTCGCGGACCAGCCACTTGGGCCGCACAGCTCCATCGGTCTCGCTGCCGGCGATCCTGCTTCTGCCGTCTTCAGCCCTGTCGTCTTCGGCCCTGTCGTCTTCAGCCCGCCGCGCCAGCCACTGCAGGCCGGGGCGCAGGTGCAGGAAGAGATCGTAGCTGCGGTCGATGAGCCAGCGCAGCGGCGGGTGGCGGAAGGCCCGGCCAAGGCTGCGAAAGGCGGGCATCTCCTCCCAGAGCCGCGCGAAGGCGGCACCACCGGACATCAGCCTGCCGGAAGCGTCGCGCACATGGAAACGGGCCAGGGCCGCATCGCGGGAGAGGCCGTCGGTGACCTCCGGGGCGTCGACTGTGCTGACGTCGCACCACGTCACCGTCTCCGCCCCGCGCCGTCCCCGGTAGAACGCAATCTCGCGCCGGCACAGCGGGCAGGCGCCGTCGTAGAAGACGGTCAGTCTTTGCGGTTCGGACATTGTGCGGGCGGTCAGGCGCTCTGTTTCGCCGCGCCGCCCCCGGCATCCGGCGCATCGGGCTCTGCATGATGGTCGTGACCTCCGTGATGGTCGTGACCCTCGTGCGCGCGGTCCTTGCGCATGCACGACTTGGCGGCGCAGGCCGCCAGCGCCCCGAAGGCGACGCCGGCCAGCAGGTGGGCGCCGAAGTTGAGCCCCAGGCGCAGGATCATTGTGCCCGCCTCCGCGCCCTGGCCTTCATGCAGCAGCGGGCCATCGCGGCGGCGGCGAGGCCCATGGCCGTTCCCACGAGAAAGCCTTTGGTCGCAAAGGTGTAGCTGGTGAGGAGTCCCATCCCGAAGTCCTTTCCGGCGCCTCCGGGCGCAAGCGGCCCGGCGAGGCGTAAAGTCCTGAATTCTCTAACACACGACCTAGCGCGAAAGGGGTCCCGGTCAAGCCGGCGGCAGGGCTGGGGATGGGGGCTGGGCATCGGGCAGGGACGCGCTAGTTTCTTGGTAGGACCTGCAAAACGACCACCAAGCACCATGCCCCTGACCGAAGATCCCCGTCGCGACCCCGCGCCGCGCGCCGAACCTCCGCGGCAGCAGCCCTTCTACGACGATCTGGAGGCGGCCCTGGCGGCGGCCTGGGCCCAGCTCCGGCGCGGCGCCGCCGACCGGCGGGCCGCCTTTCATACGCCCTGCCTCGCCACGGTGCGGGCGGACGGCACCCCCTCCGCCAGAACGGTGGTGCTGCGGGCCGCCGACCAGAAGACCGCGACCCTGCGGTTTCACACCGACCGGCGCTCGGCAAAGGTCGACGAGATTGCCGCCCGGCCGACGGTCGCGCTGCAGTTCTACGACAGCAGCCGCAAAATCCAGCTTCGCGTCGAAGGTCTCGCGAGCCTGCACCGCGACGACCCCGTCGCCGCCGCGGCCTGGCAGGCGACCCGGCCCTTCAGCCGCGCCTGCTATCGCGTGCCGCAAGCGCCCGGCGCGGTGATCGACAGGCCCCTGCCCGCGCAGCTCGGACCGTCGCACCTCGGCCATGCCGGGCAAGGCGAGGCTGGGCAAGGCGAGGCCGGCGTCGAGCACTTCGCCGCCGTCACCGTGGCGCTGCGCAGCATCGAGTGGCTTTACCTCGCCGCCCAGGGCCATCGCCGGGCGCGGTTCATCAGAACCGGCGACACCTGGGAGAGCGCCTGGCTGGTGCCCTGAGCACCCCCCACAGGAGAACCTGCGCAGCAGGTCAGGTCAGCCCGCCCGGGCCGGCGTGACGTGTAGGCCGAGCCAGACGGTCGGGCGGTCGGGATCGGTCCAGGCAACCCGATGACGGCAGTGGGCCGGCAGCAGGATCGCATCGCCGGGCACCATGTCGCGGTCCTCCGGCGCGCCGCCGGCGACTTCCACGGTCAGGCGCGCCGCACCCGCCAGCAACAGCACCCATTCATCGCGGTCCTGGTCGTACCAGTCGTCTTCCGGCGTCGTCTGCCCTTCGGAGACGATGCGTTCCAGTTTCACGCCCGGCCGCTCCAGCAGGGTTTCGAAGACTTCGCCCGCGGCGGCGGACGGCAGATCGCGTAACAGATTTGTGACGGGGATCATCTTCATGGTGGGCGTCATGTTCATGGCGGGGGTCATTTGTATGAAGGCGGTCATGGCGGCCTTCCTTCGAACCTGAGCGCCCCGAAGAAAGGCGAACACTGTGATCCAAGTCTGGTGATCCAACACCGGCCCGGGTGCCGTAAGGTATGGTTGAGGTCCCAGAGATGGCATACACTCTCACGCGACGCGATGATAGGGTAGAGACATGACGACAGCCAGTCACCGCACCGGGCTCGGGGTTCTCGCAACCGCCCTGCTCTCCACAACCATCGTCACTGGTGCCATCGTTACCGGCGCCTATGCTGCCGAAACCACCGCAACGAAGCCTGTGACAGCCACCTACGAAGTTTACTTCGGCGGCTTTCACGTGCTGAACGCCGAAGCCACCCTGGAAAACGGGGGCGAGAACTACCGCGTCACCGCAGCGGCGGAGACCCAGGGCTTTCTCTCCTGGTTCACGAGTTGGAAGGGTGAGACCGAGAGTGTCGGGCGCGTCGACGCCGACCGCATCGTCCCGCAGTGGCACGACAACCGTGGTACGCTGGACGACCTGGAGCGGATCGTCAGCCTGCGCTACGACGAACAGGGCAACATCATCGAATCCCAGGCGGTTCCGGAGCAGGACTGGGAAGGCCGCCACCCGCTGCCCGAGGATGCCGGCAACGGAACGCTGGACCCGCTCAGCGTCATCGCCGGCATTGCGCAGTTGCTGCAGAACGGTGGCAGCTGCGAGGGGCGCTTTGCTGTTTTCGACGGGCGCAAGCGCTATGACCTGAAGGTCGCCGACGCCGGCACCAAGACCCTGGAACCCAACAGCTACTCGATCTTCGACGGCGAAGCCCGCGGCTGCCAGATCGACTACGAGATGCTGGGCGGCCACCAGATCGAGCGGAGCAAGTATGCCGCCACTGCGCGCGAGCGCCTGATCTGGGTCGCCCGCCCGTCGGCGGACGCCCCGCTGATCCCCGTACGCCTGCAGATCGAAACCGGCTACGGCACCGTGATGGGCCACCTCACCGGTTACAGCATCGACGGTCAGCCCCCGCTCACGGACTGACCCGCCGCCCCCTCACCCTCCCGCCCAACCTCCTTCTCAGGCGTGGGCCCCTCCCTCTCCCACGAGGGGAGAGGGAACAATGAGGCGCCTCGCCCCTGCTTTCTTACCCCTCTCCCCTGGCGGGAGAGGGTTGCGCAGGCTTGGTGAGCGCAGCGAACTTAGCCGGAGTTGGGTGAGGGGGACCCTTCTCGCCCGTTCAGGGCGCGCGCCTAGGGCACGGGCCGGGCGAGGCGGAGGCCGGGGCCGAGGCCCTCGCCGGCGTCGATGAAAACGATCCCGCCCTCTTCGAAGACGAAGCGCAGAATCCGGGCCGTGCTGTCCTTCACGCTGTTGTGCCCGCGCTCGAAGGTGCGGATGGTCACCGCGCTGATGCGGGTGCGGGCGGCGAGGTCGGCCTGGCTCCAGCCCAGCATGGCGCGGGCGCCGCGGCACTGCTGACGGGTGAGGATGGGCGCGCGCGGATCTGGGGGCCCGGCAGGCTGTGAGGGTGGAGGCCCCGGCGGCGGGTTTCCGGAAGGCGGAGTCCCCGGCGGAAACCCCGAGGGCGGGCGGCCCGGGGGGCCGGAGGCCGTCATGACGTCCCCCCGGAATGAAAGCGCAGGTTGTGAGGAAAGCGGGAATCTGTGTTAAGGCTGACCGCAGCCATGGCCGGACTCCTCTGAAGTCTGGGTGTGGTCAGGCGCGGGTTGGTGTTCCAGCACCTTCTCGCGCCGTCCGGAAAGGCCAGGGTGGTGCGGAGCGCAGGACGCTGGCCGTGGGGCCGGGATCGCGGGGGATCGTCAGTCGTCGGATCGCATTGAGACCTCCATGATCCCTGCCGGGGAACGGCGCTGCGCCGGATGCAGCGTTCGACCGCAGGTCTAGCTAGGGTTTGGCATCTGATACGATAACGATCATTTTACGCATGATGTTTCCTGAAATCCAGCATGAACTTGCATTTTCAGGATTGATTGTGCATGTTTCTGGTATCGAAAATGAAAAATTATGGCGAAAAACAGCTCTGACGAGGCCCCTGAGGGCAAAGGCGGGCGCGGGGCCGGCTACGGCGTTCCCGGGCCGGACTCCCCGATGCACGACCGGATACGCCATGCCATCACCCTGGCCGGCGGCGACAAGCGGGTTTACGAGCGTTGCGGCGTCAGCGTCCGAAACCTGCAGAACTACAAGTCCGGCGGGGCGAAGCCGAACGCGGAGACCATCGGCCGGATCGCCAAGGGGACCGGCGTCTCGCTGCTTTGGCTGGTCTACGGCCAGGGGCCGATGCGCGCGGGGCTGGCGGAGCAGCAGAGCCCCTACAGCGCCGCCGGCGCCCCACTCTTGGATGAGCAGGCCCTGGATGAGCGGCCCCTGGACGAGCGAACACTGATCGACACCATCGTCGTGGTCGAGGAGGTTCTGACCGAAGCCGGGCTGACGCCGTCGCCGCAGGCCAAGGCCGAGAAGGTGCTGGAGATCTACAAGGCGACCATGGCGGCCAAGGCAAGCGGCGAGACCCTCTCCCCCGTCCGCATCCTGCGCATGGTGCGCGAGCGGGACGAAGAGACGTGAGGAAACGAAAGGGCGCGTGTGAGAGCAGAAGCGTTCTGCCGCCCTCCCCGTCTCGTCATGCCCAGGCTTGCCCTATCGCGCCCGGACGACACAGCAGCGTCCCGCCACGGCAAGCGGCTTTCCGCTGAACCGGAGTCACCCCCACCCCAACCCTCCCCCATCGAAGGGGGAGGGAGTTTTTTAAGGCGGCTCATAACAACGCCTCCCCCTTTGACGCAGAGGACTCGCATGTGGCGGCGTGATGCTTCGAGACGCCGGCTTCGCCGGCTCCTCAGCATGAGGGCGTGTTTGCGGTTGTGGGATTTCCTCCCGGTGAGGAGGCCAGCCTTCGGGACAGAGACCGGGCGCGAGGCTGGCCCCTCCCGACTTCCCGCTATCAAGGGGGGCTCCTTAGGTTGCCGCAACGCTGTCCCCCTCCCCCTTGATGGGGGAGGGTTGGGGTGGGGGTGACAGCGGTGCCGCTTCGAGCCCTTCGCGCTCCGCGAACTAGTCCACCGCAATCGCCTCGCGCCGGAAGGGCGCGACGTCGGGATCGATGTCCTCGCCGAACTCCCGGGCGTAGCGGTGGCCGGCGAAGACGGCGGCGGCGATGGTGCCGGGGGCGCGGGCATCGCCGATGGTCTGCACACCCAAGAGCCCGGCATCGGCCCAATCCGCTTCCCGCGCCTTCAGGTCGAGGGTCAGGGTTTCGTTCGGCAGACGCGCGGTGACCAGAACCAGGGCAGCGCAGTCCAGAGCCTCCGGCGCTTCGGTGTAGCTGCAGGCCAGTTCGAGCCGGTCTGCGTTGCGCGCCGTCAGCACTGTGTTCAGCCGGATGGTCACGCCACACTCCACCAGGCGCCGGTGGATGCGCGGCTGGTCGAGGGCGTGCTGGGTCCAGGCGGAGACCAGGGGCGCCGGCGTCACCAGGGTCACGGCGCAACCGGCCCTGGCCAGCAGTTCCGCCATCAGCCCGCCCATGACGTAGCCGTCGTCGTCGTAGACCACGATCGGGCCGGCGGGCAGCGCGGCCGCATCGAGAGTTTCGGCCATGACGTCGTCGGGCGTCAGCAGCGGCCCGGCGTCGAGTCCCGGGAGCGCGGCATGGCGGCTGCGCCCGATGCCGTCGCGCCGCCAGACGGACCCGGTCGCCAGCACCACATGGGCGATGCCGTAGCTGAGGATGTCGTCGGCCGTCAGGGCGCTCGCCAGATACATCTCCACATTGGCCAGCTTGTGCAGCTGGCCGAGGCGCCAGTCGCGCACCCGGCCCCAGGAGGCGAGGCCCGGCAGGCGGCTTTCCCGGGCGACGCGGCCGCCCCAGTGTTCACCCGCCTCCGCCAGCACCACCTCCAGCCCGCGCTGGCCGCAGGCCCGCGCCGCCTCCAGCCCCGCCGGCCCGCCGCCGACGATCAGCACCTTCTCGCGCGCCGTCACTGCGGGGATCGCCTCCGGGTGCCAGCCGCGCCGCCACTCCTCCCCCATGGTGGGGTTCTGGGTGCAGCGGATCGGCGCCGAGAAGTTGTCGCCGGTGACGCAGATGTTGCAGCCGATGCACTCGCGGATGTCGTCGATGCGCCCCTCCTCGATCTTCTTCGGCAGGAAGGGATCGGCGATGGAGGGCCGCGCCGCGCCGATCAGATCCATGACGCCCTGCTTCACCGCCCGCACCATGGCATCGGGCGAGGTGTAGCGCCCGACCCCCACCACCGGCTTGGTGGTCAGCGCCTTCACGAAGCGGGTGTAGGGCTCCTGGTAGCCCTCCTCCGCGAAACGGGCGGTCTGGCTGTCGTTCGACCAGTCCGAGACATTCACATCCCAGAGGTCCGGCAGTTCCGCCAGCATCGCCACGGTGTCGTGCCCCTCCCCCTGCGCCGTGATCCCGTCGTCGCCGAGCAGTTCGTCGACGGCGAAACGAAAGGCCACAGCGCAGCGGTCGCCGACGGCCTCCTTCGTGTCGGTGAGCACCTCCCGGATCAGGCGGACCCGGTTTTCCAGGCTGCCGCCGTATTCGTCGGCGCGGTCGTTGTGGCGGCGCGAAAGAAAGTGCTGCAGCAGCGCCATGTCGTGGCCTGCATAGACGTAGACGATGTCGAAGCCGGCTTCCTTCGCGCGCAGCGCCGCGTTGCGGTGCCAGCGCCGGAAGGCGGCGATGTCGGTCTTGTCCATGGCGCGGGCCTGCACCGGGTCGCCTGAGTCGACGGGGCGGTGCGACGGCCCCATCGGCACCTCGCGGCTGTAGTGGTTGGGGCTGTGGTGGCCGTTGTGCACCAGCTCGATGCCCGCAAGCCCCCCTTGCGCATGCACCGCCTCGGTGAAGGCCCGCAGGTGCGGCAGGTCCTGGGCATCCCAGATGCGGTTTTCGACATAGGGGCTGATCTCGGCGGAGGGATGGATTTCCGCCTCCTCGGTGCAGACCACGGCCCAGCCGCCCTCGGCCTTGATGCCGCGCATGGCGGCGTTGGAGCTGGGGAAGCGGTAGCCCATGCCGGCGCAGTGCGGCACCTGGTAGAAGCGGTTGCGGGCGGTCACCGGACCGATGGGCACCGGTTCGAAAAGAACGTCGTAACGGGGATCGCGCATCGCTGGGGTCCGGGCCTCTCTCTGAACGGTGTTGACGTCTTAGTCCGGCGCGGCGGCGCGCACCACCGGAAATGCGCCCCGCATCGTCATCGGCCCCGCATCGTCATCGGCCCGGCGTTGATCGCCACCAGCAAAAGCAATAGACAGAAACGCGACCGAAACCGGCAGCAGGGACCGACGCCATGCGCAGAGACCACAGCGCCCAGCGGGGCAGCCTTCATACCCTTGTTCTGGAGTCGGAGCTGCTGCGCGGCAACCTGCTGGGCGATCCCTCCCTGCGCGACGTTCCGGTCTACATCCCGGAAGGCCACGACGGTGCCGGACTGCCGCTTCTGGTCGATCTCGTCGGCTTCACCGCCGGCGGACCCGCCCATGTGAACTGGAAGAACTTCGGCGAGAACGTGCCGGAGCGCCTCGACCGGCTGATCGCCACCGGCGCCATGCCGCCGGCGGTCGTCGCCTTCCCGGACTGCTTCACCCGCCTGGGCGGCAACCAGTACATCAACTCCGAGGCGCTGGGCCCCTGGGAAGACGTGCTGATCGAGGAGGTGGTGCCGCTGGTGGAGCAGCGCTTCGGCTGCGGCGGCGACGGGCGGCGCGGGGTCTTCGGCAAGTCCTCCGGCGGCTACGGCGCCATCGTTCACGCCCTGCGCCGGCCCGACTGCTGGGCCGCCGCCGCCTGCCATTCCGGCGACATGGGTTTCGAGCTCTGCTATCTGCGGGAGATGCCGGCGATGCTGCGGGCCATCGCCAAGAAGGGCTCCATCGAAGCCTTCATCAAGGACTTCGAGGCGGGGCCGAAGTGGAAGGGCGACGACATTCATCTGCTGATGACGCTCGCCATGTGCGCCACCTACGACCCGGACCCCGCCGCCTTCTGCGGCGTGCGCCTGCCGGTGGACCCGGAGACCTGCGAAGTGATCGAGGAGCGCTGGCAGAACTGGCGGCGTTGGGACCCGGTGACGATGGCCGACAGCCACGGCGCGAACCTGAAAAAACTGAAGGCGCTGTGGATCGACTGCGGCGACGTCGATCAGTACGACCTGGTCTACGGCGCGCGGCGGCTGCACCGGAAACTGAAGGCGGCGGGGATCGATCACGTCTACGAGGAGTTTGCCGACAACCACTCCGCCGTCGACTACCGCATGGACATGAGCCTGCCGTTCCTCGTCAAGGCGCTCGGCTAGTCCCAGGCCGAGCAGGCGCCGGCGCCGCGACCCCAGATCCCGGCGTGCGCAGACCCTGGCGTGCGCAAAGCCCGGCAGGCGACGCCAACCCCGAACAGAACGGCCCCGGACAGAAAAAGGGCCACCGCCTGGGTGGCCCAAGTTTAGGGAGGAAACGCCCGAAGGGCGTCGTGAATTGGCGCTCAGCGCCGATTCACGCTCTTAATATGGCCATTTCGATGGCAACCTACAAAGCAAAATTTCCATTTGCTGAAAATTTGATCACCTCTTCCAATTCATAGGCAGCCGACTGGTGCAAATCTGCAACAAACCGGGGCGGCGGGCGGAATCCGCCCGGATTCTGCCACAGGGGTTTGTTCGCCCTCTATCGGTTGGACCGGCTGCCCGCCGGTCTTATTCCCAACCATCGATTCCCCGGGCCCGTCGGCGGAGCGGCGCGATCATCGGCGCGCCCGGCGGGTGCGTCTTCCGTAATCCGAGCGGCGGCTTGTGGAGCGTCGCCAGAGGCCGGTGGTATCAGAGGCAGGTGGGATCAGAGTCCAGTAGGGTCTTTTTCCTGCGGCGGCGCACTCCCGTCCACCTGGTCCGCCGTATCAGCCATGGGCAGCTGCGCGCCCTCGGCCAGGGCGTTGAACTCGCGGGTCAGCGCCAGGGCGGCGGGAAGATCGTGCTTCTGCAGCAGGGCCCAGACCACGTCCATGTTGGCCTGCACCCGCCGCTCGCCGGCGAGATAGGCGCGGCCGTACCAGCGGTAGGCCTCGGCATAGTCGCGCCGCACCGAGGCGCCCTGCGCATAGAGAAACCCGAGGATCTCCATCGCCTGGGGATCGCGCCGCTGCACCGCCCGCCGGCGGATGACCGCGACGTCGTCTTCCGACAGGGCGGCCGGGTCGGCCTGCTCGAGGAAGGCGAGCCAAGCCGCGTCCTGTTCGGTCAGCGGCGGCCCCTGCGTGTCGGGCAGCGGCGCTTTCGACGGCAGCGTGCGTTCCTCCGCGCACCACGTCGGCGTCCGCCGGGCATGGGAACAGACGTAGATGCGCATCATCGTCGTGGCGCCGCTCCAGAGGTCGTGCTCCCAGGGCGAGCCCTCGCTGGGGCCGGTCTCGGCTTTTGCGGAGCCGGGGGGTTCGGAGGCCTCCGGCGCCGGGCTCTTTAGCCCGCCGCCCGGCTCCGCAGCCTCTACGCCGTGGCTCCCGCAGGCCAGCACCAGCAGCAGAACGGCAAGGACGAACGGCCGCCTGCGCGCGCTTTGGCGCAGGCGTTCTTGGCACTCTCCAGGAATGCAACTGCGGCCGGGGGCCGGCATGGCAACACCCCGACTAGCAGGCGTTGGCAGCCGCCGGGCGGTGCGCTTCGAGAGCACCGGGCAGGACCGCGAGCACGTCATCGATCAACTGGCCTTGCGCCAAAGGCTGCCACGCGGCGTCGAGGGCGTAGTACCAGCCCTGGGACTTGCCGAAGGCGCAGATCAGGCATTGATGGTCATAGTCGAGCAGGGCGATCACCAGTTCGCCTGCCTCGGTCTCCACCGGCACGCAGGCGCCGGCAAGACCACGATCGACCATTTCACAACCCTTGTTCAGCAGGACATGAATATCTGCCCGTGTGAACTCCTGATGACCAATAGGCAATACAGCCATTGGGGGGCTCCGTCATTCTGGCGGTTCCCAACAGCTTCCCCCGGAAACGTAACCATGGAGTAAACACTGCGGACGGTTTTCAGGCCGCGCGGCAGGCCTTCGGCACTATGGTTAAGAAGAGGTTGATTTGCGCCCCTGGGAGGCGCCGGGCGGAAGCCCGGGCCGCGGCCCGGAACGGAACCGCGGGAGGCGCAGTCGGGGCCGCAGAAGGGGCCGCAGTTGGGGCCGCAGCCGAACTCAGTCCCGGAAGTTCTCGTACTGCAGCGGCTGCTCGATGCCCATGTCCTTGACCATGGCGATGGCGTCCTGCAGGTCGTCGCGCTTCTTGCCGGTGACGCGCAGGGTGTCCCCCTGGATGGCCACCTGGACCTTCAGCTTGCTGGACTTCAGTTCCTTGACGATCTTCTTGGCAAGATCCTGGGCGATGCCCTGCTTGATGGTCACGGTCTGGCGGATCATGTTGCCGCCGGCCTTTTCGGGCGTCCCCAGGTCGCAGGCGCCGGGATCGACACTTCGGCGCGTCAGATAGGTGCTCAGGAGGTCGTGCATCTGGCGCAGCTTCAGATCGTCGTCGGCCATGATCGTCAGGACGCCCTCCTTGCGCTCGATCGAGCACTTGGAGCCCTTGAAGTCGTAGCGCTGGCCAATCTCCCGCTGCATGCCCGCAAGGGCGTTGTCCACCTCGGTCAGATCGGTTTCAGAGACGATGTCAAACGAAGGCATGCTCTCGTGTCTCCTCGGCTGTGCGGCCCTGTATCTGCGCTGCCCTGTATCTGTGGGGGCCTGTATCTGTGGGGGCCTGCGGCTGTGCGGCCCTGGGCCGGCGGGCCGTCCCTGCCTGACTACGCCCCCTCAACCGATTCGTCCAACGCCTTCTTTTTGCGCCCCGGGGCAGCCGCCGCAGCGGGCCATGCCCCCGGCGCCCCTCCGCAAGTTGAATGCGGGCGTCTGAAAATCTCCCAACAACCGCCAGAGCAAAGATGGCGGCGCTCCATGAAGGCTGGGGTTGAGACAGAGAAGCCGAATCCGGCGAAGCCCCGGCGCCCAGGTGTCCGTCCAGTGAATTCTTTTTCGGTCACAGAATAATCACGCGAAGGACTCAGGCGAATACACGCGGTGAACAATCGTATCTATCGGCTCTCTTTCTTTCAGTGGGGTTTTTCTGAGCTTCAGTGCCGGTATTAGTGTCCTGTTAATAAATCGACCGTTACCATCCACAGCTAGGTTATGCCCAATGGCTGCGAATGGGAGTTCATTATGAGCTCGAAGGTTGGTCCGGAGCATCTGCGCGATTTCGAACGGCGGCGCTCGCTGCGCTTCGTTCTGCCGCGCCAGGAGCCCGTTACGCTGACTGCCGCCGGCAAGCAGTATCGGGGAAGCCTTGAGGACGTCTCGATCGGCGGCGCCAAGCTGCGGTTCGAAGGCGGCATGCCCCCGCCGGCCGATGTCAGCTTCGAACACTCCGAGGCGGGCGAGATCAGCGGTACCTGCATGTGGCACGACGGCGAGAGCATGGGCATCGCCTTTGCTCTGACCGATTCCGCCCTGCGCCTGATCTCACACTGCCTGCGTCAGGGCCTTCCCAGCAGCGACGTGACCGCGGCCTGACGCCGCGGCGCGCTCTGCCGAAGGCCTGCAGCCTGTCGATGGCTGCCTCCAAGCGATAACGGCCCGCAATTGCGGGAGCCCGCAAGTTCGGACCGGCTGTGACGGGACGCAAGCGCCCTGCCCGTCAGCTGCCTTCGCGTTTCACGATCTCTGAGATTTCGATGGCGATGCGGTCTTCGACGACCACGACCTCGCCCTTGGCGACCAACTGATCGTTGATTCGCATTTCGATCTCGTCGCCGAGCCCGGTTTCCAGTTCGACCACCGCGCCGCGGCCCATCCGCAGCAGCTGGCTGACCGGCATGGAGGCGGTTCCCAGAATGGCGTAGGCCTCGAGGGAGACCTCGTGGATCGCGGGGGTCTTCTCCGCGGGGCCGGCGTCCTCGCTCGCCTCTTCGGCGGCCTCGTCGGCCTCCTCTTCGGCGGCCATGGCCTCCCACTCGGCCATCATGGCCTCCTGGTCGACTTCCTCGTCGCCAGCGGTATCCAGCTCTGCGTCCTCGCTCGCCATCGTCGGTTCCACGCGATTCGATCGGAAGGGGCCACGAGGGAGCCGTGACGCTGCGCCCGCGGCCCCCACGCCCTATCATTCTCTCAGCCATGGTTAACGAACGGTAAGCGCGGCCTTCCAAAATGGGCCTTAGCCTGAGGTGCGGCTTATGGCAGGCTCGCCGCCATGATGTCTTTCCCGACTCCGCTCCGGCTGTGGCGCCTGCTGCCCGCCCTCGCCCTCACCCTCGCCGTGACAGCCATGGCGGCTGCGCCGGCTGCCGCACAGGTGGAGAACCCGGTGGAAGGCCGGGGCCCGCAGGTGATCGACACGGCCACGCTGGACTTCGCGGGCCGGCAGGTCCGCCTGTTCGGACTGCAAGGCATCGCCGAAGCGCAAAGCTGCAGCGCGGGTACACGGGTCTGGGCCTGCGGGCGGGAAGCGCTCTGGGCCGCCCGCAACCGTATTGCCAATCACTGGGTCCACTGCCGGCCGGTACCGGGGGCGGCCCAGGCAGCCTCTGCCGAGGCGCCGCTGGTCTGCGACCTTGGTGGCCGGGGCGGCCCGGAACTCAACGCCTGGCTGGTCGAACAGGGCTGGGCGCTGGCCGACCGCGCCGCATCCGCCGCCTATGCCGACCACGAGGACGCCGCACGGGCGGCCGGGCAAGGCGTCTGGCGTAGCCGCTAGGCCGGCGCGAGGCCGGAGCAGCGGCAAGCCGAAGCGGCGGGAAGCATCCCAAACCCGTTAACGCGCGACCGGGCCTTGGAGCCGGAATGCCGCTACCGAAAAGACAACTGCAGAAATATCAAGCACCTCTAAAGTAAATGATCACATTTAAGAAAAATTCGAAACGAATCTATAGTTAAATACTTAATAAATATAGTTAATCTCTGGCATTTCTATTGATTTTCATCTGACCGGCTGCTATGTTCTATTCACTGCTTTGCCAGTACTAGGTTCGATACGGCGTCAGCGACCTTAGCCGTGGGACCTACCTTAAAGCCACGATTAGCCCTCTCGGCCCCGGGTATCTACCCGGGGCCGCTTTTTCCTTGGCAGCGGCAAGCGGCATGGACCAGGCCGTGCAGCCATCACTGATGAGGAAGGCTGCGGCGCAGGCTCATTGCGCAGCACCGTTACCGGTCGAATTCGCAACAGCGCTCACTTGGATGTCTTGAGCATGACCGTCCCGATCAGCGTGACGGCCGTGGATGCCAGCCGCGCCAGGTTGAGGCGCTCCTTGAGGACGAAGACGCCAATGAGCACTGCGAAAACCATGCTCGTTTCCCGGACGGCGGAGACCAGCGCCAGTGGCGCCTGCGTCATCGCCCAGATGACAATCCAATACGCCAGGAGCGATATGACGCCTCCGAGCACGCCGACCTTCCAGGTCTTCCGCAGCGACACCAAAACCTGACCCCTGCGCAGATAGAGCGCCAGGAGGGTTATCGGAATGCCGTTGAAGAGGTGGACCCAGAAGGTGTAGCTGTGTGCGCTCTCGGCAAGGCGTGCGCCCAGACCGTCTACGACGGTGTATCCGGCTATGAATATGCCCGTGCCCAGGGCATAGAGCATTGGCCTGGGGTCCCTGAAGCCGCCTGCGCCGCGCGTAAGGGCAAGGCTCATGATCCCGAGCGCGATCACGACGACCGACAGGCCGGCCTGGCGGCTCAGTGTTTCACCGACCACTGCCACGGATATGACCGCAACGATGAGCGGCGCGGAACCCCGGGAGATGGGATAGACGTGGCTCAGATCGCCATACCGATAGGCGTTGATCAGAAACACGCAGTAGGCCGTGTTCAGAACCGTCGAGGCCCAGATGTACGGCCAGCTTTCCGCTGTCGGAAACGCCACGAAGGGGACCACCATCAAGGCAACGGCAACCTGGCTCATCATCATGATCGCTATCATGACAAGCCGATCCGCATTCACCTTGACCAGGGCATTCCATGCCGCGTGCAACAGAGCTGCGCCAAGCACCATGGCAAACACGCCGGTCGTCATATCAGGCCCCCTGTCCGGTCGTGTTCATTCCCGGTGTGGCCTCGGCACATGAGCCCGGCCCGAACCGTGAACTGCGGCATGTGCAGCGGAAGATACGCGCTTCTTCGACAGGATCAAAGGCTGTCGGCGCATCGCGACCAGATACGGGAAGCGCGCGGCCATCCGCCTCCGGTCGCGCGTTTATGAGTCTGCTATGAGTCTGCTATGAGTCTGCGGCGGAGAGACTTTGCAGCCTCGAAAGATCGGGCGCGACACGGGCCATGCCCGGCTCGTCCGCAAGGGCCCGCTCGAGCGCCAGGCCGAGGCTGAGCAGCCGCCGGTCCTGCCCCTTGCGCCCGACGATCTGAAGGCCGAAGGGCAGACCCGCGGCATCCAGACCGCAGGGTAGCACCAGCACCGGATGGCCCACCAGCGTCAGCGCATAGGTGATGGCGACCCAGGAGATGTAGGTGGCCAGCGGCTGGCCGTCGATCTCTTCCGGGAAGAGCTGCGTCTTGTCGAAGGGCTGCACGGAGGCGACAGGACAGATCAGCAGATCGTAGCCTTCCATGAAGCGAAGGAAGCGGTGGTAGAGGCGGGTCTGCGCAACCATCGCTTCGGCCACGTCGGCAGCCGAGAAGGTGAGCCCCAGCTTCACGTTGGCCGTCACGTTCGGCCCGACCAGCTCCGGCGTCTGCTCCACCATCGTCCTTGCATCGCCCAGGAAGCCGACGGCGCGCAGCACCTCGAAGCAGCGGTCCACGTCGCCCAGGGCGGGATCGGCCTCCTCCAGGTCCAGGATGCCGGCGAGCCCTTCGCAGCGGTGCCGGAAAAGGGCGCGCACCTCCCGGCTGACGGTCACGCCGCCGAGGTCTTCGGAGACCGCGACCTTGAGCCCGTCGAGCGGTGCCGGCTCGACCGCCTCAAACGCGGCGGCCTCGGCAAAGCCGGAGAGCGGGTCGCGCGGATCCTCGCCGGCAACGGCGGACAAAAACAGCAGCAGATCGGCGACAGAGCGCGCCATGGGTCCGTCAGTCCAGAGCGGCGACCAGCCGATGGTCTTGCGCGCCGTGGGTACCAGGCCCGGCGTCGGCCGGAAGCCGACGATCCCACAGTAGGCCGCCGGCGTGCGCAGGGAGCCGCCCAGGTCCGACCCCGCCGCCAGTGGAAGCATGTCCGTCGCCAGGGCTACCGCCGAACCGCCGGAGGAGCCGCCGCAGGTCAAGGCGGTGTCATAGGGATTTGCGGTCACCCCGTAGACGGCATTGACGGTGTTGGCGCCGGCACCGAACTCCGGCGTGTTGGTCTTGCCGGCAACGACACCCCCGGCCGCCCTGACGGCGGCAACAAAGGCGTCGTCTTTCGCCGGGACATGGTCGCGAAAGGCAGGCGAGCCGAAGGTGGTGCGCAGCCCGGCGGTCGCATTCAGATCCTTGATGCCGACCGGCAGCCCCAGCAGCGGCGCAGCGGTCTCGCCGCGCAGGATCGCGGCCTCGGCCTGCGACGCTTCTGCCTGCGCCGCATCGCGGTCCTCCGCGACGACGGCATTGAGCACCGGGTTCACAGCATCGATGCGCGCATGACAGGCCGCCATCAGTTCGACCGGCGAGACCTCTTTCGCCAGCATCAGCCGGCGCAGGGCCACCGCCGACATCTCGCAGAGCGCCCCGTCCCCCGTTTTCGTTTCCCCGGTCATCGGCCCCCTTCCCCGTCGACGGAGGTCACACGACCTCCGGGTATCCGTGCTGCACCGCCTCCGCCTCCATCGCGTCGATCCGGTCGTATGCTTCGAGCGGTTTCACTTCGACGTCAGCCAGAAGCAGGCTGTCGCGCAGCCCCTGGAGTGCGGGATCGTCGAAGGCGTGCCGCAGCCCGGCCCGCAGCCGCTCCAGATCGGATTCCGGAATGTCCCGGCGGGTGATGTAGGGCAACGCCGGTGCCGAAGGGCTGCGGGCGATCGGGTGGAGTTCGGCCCTCAGATCCGGATGCAGCCTGGCCAGCAGCGCGAAGGTCACGCAGTCGACGGCGCAGACATCGGCGCCGCCCTCCGCCACGACCGTCATGGAGTCGAGGTGGCTGCCGCTGATGCCGACGTCGGCGAAATAGGGCATACCGTCGGCGAGGGGCGCGATCACCGCGCGCAGGGCCGCATAGCCGGACTGCGATCCGGGATCGTTCACCACTGCCCGCGCACCCTTGAGCGCCCAGAGGTCGGCATAGTCCCCGCCTTTGCGCACCAGGATCTCGCTGTGGTAGCGGCCGCCGCTGCAGCCGTCGCAGGCGTAGCCCGGCGTGGCAAGCAGGGTGACCTGCCCTTTCAGGCTGTGGGTCAGCGGATAACCGCAGGTCTGGCTGAACAGCAGGTCGGGCGCCGTCCAGAGACGGGCGAGTTCTGTTCCGCGATCCAGCGCCGCGGGCACATCGGCCAGGCCCTCGGCCCGAAAGGCTGCGGCCAGCGCAGCCCACCAGGCGTCGGTCTCCGCCTCCAGGCCAGGCAGGTCGTACATCGGCAGCGAGGCACGCAGCATCAGCGCCCGCCGGCCGGCGGCCCACCGGTTCCATCCGCTGCCGCGTCGTCCTGCGGCCAGGGATCGGACTGTCCCTGGGGCAGACACTCCAGGCCGTCGCCGAGCTCGTAGAAGTCCGCTTTGTCGGCGGTAAAGATGTGGCGGCGCGTGCGGAGCCCGCTCGGCTGATCCAGGGCACCCGCCGAGACGGAGACGAAGTCGTTGCCGGCGTTGTCCCAGAACAGCGCGCTGCCGCAGCGCGCGCAGAAACCGCGCCGCACGCCGGGCGAAGACTCGAACCAGGCCAGTGCCGCCGCGCCCTCGATCGCCAGATCGCCGCGCCGCGCTGCCGAGTAGGCGGCGAAGTTGCTGAGCACCCGGCGGCACTGGCCGCAGTGGCAGGCGATCACCGGGCGCAGCGGCCCGGACACGGTGAACCGCACCGCGCCGCAGAGGCAGCCGCCGTGCTTTGCCTGTGCGGCGCTCTTGTCCTTTGTCATCGTGTCCCCCGCATCATCACGTCGCCGGTCAACTGGCCTGTCCCCGCTTGGGCTCCCGCTGCTCCCGCGACTCCAGTTCGTTCAGCAGGCCGCTCAGCAGCTTGCCGACATCGGGGGGCTGCACCACGGCGCCGCGGATCAGGTTGTCGAAGTGCTGGGTCAGTGCGCGGATATGTTCGGTTGAATTGAAGACGAAGTACATGTTGCCGATGTAGGCCGCCGCACGGCTCGGCCCGAAGATGGTGATCGGCGCCGAATAGTGCTTCAGGCCGTCGAAGAGGAACCAGCGGAAGGTCGGATAGAGCTCGTCCAGCAGCGCGATCATCCAGGAGAGCTGCAGCTTGCGGTCGGCCAGCGGCAGGGTCGACCAGATGCCCTCGCCCCGCGCGAAGGCCTCCAGCGACTGGATCGACGAGCAGGCCTCCAGGTCGGTTTCCGGCCGCCGGCTGTAGGCGAGGCGGGCCTCGGCCTGTTCCATGCGAAAGGCCGGGACCGCACTGCCCTGCTGGCGGTACTCGAAACGGATGACCTCCTCGCCCTTCAGCAGGTCCGGCAGCGTCGAGGGGACGTAGCGGATCTTGTAGCCCACCGCTTCCGCGCGCCAGCGCGCCAGGCGCTCGTCGGTGTAGTCCGAGGCGCCGCGCGCGATCTCCGGCGCCTCGCTGAGGATGTTGGTCCCGATCTTCTCTTCCTGCACCAGCCCGAGCAGCCAGTCCGTGGAGACCTGCTCGTGCTCGGCGATGGAGGCGATGGTCTCGGCCCGCGGCAGGCGGTCGTTGCCGTCCGACAGCAACTGGGACAGCGTCGAGCGGTCGAGCCCGGCCTTGCGGGCAAAGGCCGAGCGGCTCAACCCCGAGCGCTCGATCACCTCCGTCAGGCGTTCGCGAAAGATTTCAACGGTTTGACGCCGATCCATCGGACCCCCAAGCCAACAGCTTACCCAATGATCTATCTCTGCGTGTGATGATTTTACACACTATTGGTGATATTACAAACATATTAGATCTTAAGAACGGCAATTGTAAACATTGCAGATAAGAATCTGCGAAAAGTGCGCAGTCCCGCATTGTTGTCCCTTCCCCTTTTTTGTCACACTTCCGCAATCAGGCAATGGAAGCCGTCACTAATCGGGAAGGAGACACGGTGGAGTCGCGTAGTAGTCGTTCTGTGCAGAAACCCGGCCAGGGCCCCGGAAAGGCCCGGCTTCCGGCGCGCCCGGAATGGCCGACCGTGATCCTGGCGGCGGTGATCTACGGCGCCTTCGGCGCCCTGACGTGGTTTCATGAGGCCCTCGCCTGGTGGCTGCTGCTGCCGGCCGGCGCCATCGTGGTCGCCTGGCATGGCTCCCTCCAGCACGAGGTGGTGCACGGCCACCCGACCACCCGGGCCTGGCTGAACGAGGCGCTGGTGCTGCCGAGCCTCTGGCTGTGGATCCCCTTCCGCCTCTACCGCGACTCCCACCTGGCTCACCACAACGACGACAGCCTGACCGACCCGCTGGACGATCCGGAATCCTTCTACGTGACGGCCGAAGCCTGGGCTGCCGCCGGCCCGCTCAAGCGCGCCCTGCTCTGGGCACACAACTCCCTGGCCGGGCGCATGGCGTTGGGGCCGCTGTACTGCGTGTGGACGTTCTACGGTGCCGAGATGCGGCGTGCGCTGCGCGGCGACCTCTCCCACGCCAGGGCCTGGGCGCTGCACGCCCTCGGCGTTGCGGTGGTGCTGACCTGGGTGCTGGCGGTCTGCGGCCTGCCGCTCTGGCAGTACCTGCTGTTCTTTGTCTATCCGGGCGTGGCGCTGACGCTGGTGCGCTCCTTCCTGGAGCACCGCGCGGTCGCCAAGCCGAGCGAGCGCTCCGCCATCGTCGAATCCGGCCTCTTCTTCTCGTTGCTGTTCCTCAACAACAACCTGCACATCGTCCACCACGCCAAGCCGGGCCTCGCCTGGTACCGTATTCCGGCGCTCTACCGCGCACAGCGCGCCGCCTTTCAGGCGGCCAACGGCGGCTATGTCTTCAAGGGTTATGGCGAAGTCTTCCGGCGCTACTTCCTGCGCGCCAAGGAAGCGCCTCTCCACCCGGCGCAGAGTGCAACGCGCGCACCGAATACCATGGCTCTGCACGCCGCCGAGTGAACGACACGGCCTAGTCGTCTTCGAGGAAAACCAACTTCTGGCGCTCGCTGTTCCAGAGGACGACCGCCAGCCTGCCGATCAAGCTCTCCAAAGGGATGTAGCCGAAGTGTTCAAGCATTCGGCTGTCCATACTGTTGTCACGGTTGTCGCCGAGAGCAAAGTACTGTCCTGACGGCACCTCGAAGACCTCAGTATCGTCGTGGGGAAAGGTGTTGCTGTACTCCTGGATCAGGTGGCTACGGCCGTCGGGAAACGTCTCCCGATAGACCTGCCCGGAGCCGGGCTCTTCGCGCGGCTGAGAGGACTCCAGAGGCTCCAAGCCAACAGGATTGTCGTTGATGTAGAGAACGCCGCCCCGCACCTGAAGGCGGTCGCCCGGCAGTCCGACAATGCGCTTGAGGAACGGCTGGCCATCTAACGCCGGAACGACGAAGACGGCGACATCACCGCGTTGCGGCCCCCTGTCAGCCCCATAGGCGTACTTCGACACGAAGAGGTAGTCCCCGCGCAGCACCGTCGGTTCCATGCTCGACGAGGGAATGCTGAAGGGCTCCCACAGATGGCCGCGCACGGCCATCGGCACGCCGTAACCGAGCACGAGGACCGCACCGGTGACAAAGTACCAGCGCGCATACCAGGCTACCGGTGCCAGCCCGGACAGTCGGGCGGCGATCCGGTGGCCATGAACCACCCCAATAAGCTGGACGGCGATTAAGAGAAGCAGCATTGCGGTTTCCGCCGCCAGCGGCAGCAGTTCGAAATGAGCGGCAAGAAAAGAGGCCGGCAGGAGCGCGAAGGTGACAAGCAGATAGCAGACCGCAAGCCAGCCTCTACCGAGAAAGAGCATTACGATGGACGGACCAAACACCAATGCGATGAGGGCCGCAGCCCAGGGCCGCCGATTTCTGAAGGCGCTGATCATGTAGATCGCTGGCTCCTTACTCCGCCGTCTGCGCTGCCTCCGCCTTCAGAACCTTGCGTTCCCGGTAGAAGGTATAGATGCCGGTGACGACGATAATGAGGCTGCCCAGCAGGGTCCAGGCATCCGGCACCTCGCCGAAGAGGATGAGCCCGAGGATCATCGCCCAGAGCAGCACCGTGTAGCGGAAGGGCGAGATGTAGCTGACCTCGCCGACGCGCATGGTCATGACGGCGAAAAGATAGCCGAAGAAGAGGAAGGCGGCGGCAGCAAGCAGCAGGCCAAGGGACCCGCCGCTCACCGGCTGCCAGGGCTCGGTCAGGGCCAGCAGGCCGCTCACCGCCGTGATCGCCAGCGAGGAGGTCAGGGCGACGAAGGCCGAGGGCGCGGCGGGGCTCAAGCCCCGCGTCGAGAGATCCCGCAGCACGATGAAGGCGACGGCGGCCACGGCCCAGAGCGCATAGGCGTTGAAGCCCTCACCCCCCGGCCGCACGATGATGAGGACGCCGGCGAAGCCCACCAGGATCGCCGTGTAACGCCGCCAGCCCACCGCCTCCCGCAGGAACAGCGCCGCGGCCAGGGTGACCGCGAGCGGAATGGACTGCAGAATCGCGGTGGCATCGGCGATCGGCATGTTGAAGAGCGCGGTCAGAAAACACAGCGTGGCGCCGATGTCCGCCACCGCGCGCCAGCTCATGGCCCGCGTATCAGCGCCCGACGACCGATGGAACAGGCAGCCCTGGTGCCAGGCCAGCAGCCCCATGAGCAGGCTGGCGAAGACGCCACGCAGAAAGATGATCTGGTAGAGCCCCAGGTCCCCCGCCACCAGCTTGGCGGTGGCGTCGTTCAGCGCGAAGCCCGCCATGCTGATGACCATGAAGAGGGCGCCGCGCAGGTTGTCGGAGAACCGGCTCATGGCGCCAGAGACTACCCGAGGGCGCGGCAGCGCAGCTATGCTGCTTCTGCACCCCCCTCCTCCGTGCGGCGCGCGACGAAGGCATCCAGTTCTTCCCTGATCGCCGGGTCCAGCGGCGGCGGCGTGAAGTCCGCCAAGACCGCTTTGAAGAGGCGGTTGGCGCGCTGGGTGGCGGTTTCGCTGCCGCCCTCTTCCCAGGTCTCGAAGTTGCGCCAGTCGGAGAGGATCGGGTTGTAGAACGCGGTCTCGTAGCGCGCCAGCGTATGGGCGGCGCCGAAGAAGTGGCCGCCCGGTCCCACTTCGCGGATCGCCTCCAGGCCGATGGAGTCCTCGCTCACCTCCAGCGGGCGCAGGAACTCGGCCATCATCTGCAGCATCTCGGCGTCGAGGACGAACTTCTCGAAGGAGGCGCAGAGCCCGCCTTCCAGCCAGCCGGCGCCGTGCATGATGAAGTTGGCGTGGCCCATGACCGCGCCCCAGATCGACATCTGCGATTCGTAGGCCGCCTGGGCGTCGACGCAGTTGGCCGCGTTGGCGTTGGAGGAGCGGTAGGGAATGCCCAGATGGCGGGCGAGCTGGCCGCCGGCCAGGGCCGCGCGGCTGTACTCCGGCGTGCCGAAGGCCGGTGCCCCGGACTTCATGTCCACGTTGGAGGTGAAGCCGCCGTAGATCACCGGCGCGCCGGGTTTTACGAGCTGGGTGAAGGCGAGCCCGGCCATGGCCTCCGCATGCTGCTGGGCGAGCGCTCCGGCCACCGTCGCCGGGCTCATGGCGCCGGAGAGGGTGAAGGGCGTAATCACCACGGCCTGGTTGTTGCGCGCCAGCTCCATCAGCCCCTCGATCATCGGACCGTCGAGCCGCAGCGGCGAGGAGGTGTTGATGATGGAAAAGAGGCAGGTCTTCTCAGCCAGTTCGGACTCCGTCAGACCATGACCTATGCGCACCAGTTCCAGCGCATCGAGGATGCGGGTGCGGCCGAGGGAATAGGCGTGAAAGACCTTGTCGGTCAGGGTCAGGCAGTCGCGCAGACAATCGAGGTGGCGCGTCTGCGGCGCGCGGTCCACCGGCTCCACCGGATAGCCGGCGATGAAGTGGACGATGTTGAAGGCCTGCGCCAGGCGCAGCAAATTCTGAAAGTCCTCGGTGTTGCCGGGCCGCCGCCCGCCGTCGAGGTCGGAGGCGTTGGGTGCGGAGGCGATGCTGCCGAAGACCACGTTGCGGCCGCCGACCTGCAGGTTGTGCGCCGGGTTGCGGGCATGGAGGGTGAAGTTCTGCGGGGCGGAGGCCAGCGCCTCTTTCACCAGGCCGCGGTCGAAGCGCACTCGCTCGCTGCCGGGCTCCACCGCGGCGCCGGCCTTTTTCAGGACATCCAAGGCTTCGGGGTCGAGGAAGTCCATGCCGACCTCTTCCAGAATGCGGAAGGCGGCGTCGCTGATCATCTCGACCTGCTCGTCTCTGAGCACCCGGATCGGGTCGTAGGGGTTTTCCAGGGCCTGCCAGCCCAGCTGCTTCAGGCCGGATGCCGGCCGCCGTTCACCCTGGCCGCGCCGCCCGCCGCGGCGTGACGTCTCCCTTGCCATATGCTCTCCCCGGCCCGTACCTGGGGCCGTTTCCTGGGGCGCGGCTCCGCGCCCGGTTTTCGGGGTCGGGCGCTCCTGCGCGCCCCGGCGGCGCCGGCCCCCTGCAGGACCGGCCGCCTGCATCCAAATTGTATATACAAGCCGCGAAAGTCTCGTGTATAGACGACAGTCGCTTGTCGCTCCGGCCCAAAACGCGCAGGGCATCGGCGGATCTGACCCGCCCGGCGGCCGGCGAGAAAGGGTCGGAGGCTTTCCGCCCGGCGCAGACGGGAAGACAGGCGCGGTCTTCCTAGCGGGCCAGACGGTCAAGGTGGGCGCCGGGAGGCAGGTCTCCGTCGATCAGACCTGACAAGGAACTCCACCATGACCGTACTTCCGGAATCGAAAACCTATGTCATCGCCGGGGCCGGCATTCACGGCCTCTCCACCGCCTGGCACCTGGCCATGGAGCTGGAGGCCCGCGGCAAGGGCTCCGGCAAGGACATCGTCGTCCTCGACAAGACGGCGCCCGGCGCCGGGGCCAGCGGTATCGCCTGCGGCTGCGTGCGCAACTTCTACATGACCGAGGCGCTGCACCCCATCCTGCGTCACTCCGTCGACGTCTGGATGGAAGACCCGGTGCGCTTCGGCTTCCAGCAGGTCGGCTACATCTCCGTCGGCGAGGAAAACCAGATCGCCGACTACGAGCGCATGACCAAGAGCCAGAACGCCGCCGGCTATCACTCCGACGTTTACACAGGCAAGGAAGCCAAGGACTTCCTGAAAGGCTACTGGCCGGACTTCAACACCGACCAGGTGGGCGTGGTGCTGCACGAGCGGCCCTCGGGCTACGCCGGTACCCGCCAGGCTATCGCCGGCCTCGCCGAGAAATGCGCCCAGCACGGCGTACAGATCCTCGCCGGTGTCGAGGTGACCGGCTACGACGTCACCAACGGGCGCATCTCCAAGCTGCACACCAACCTGGGCGACATCGCCTGCGACGTGGCCGTGCTCTGCTACGGTGCCTGGATCGGCAAGCACTGGGAGATGCTGGGCAAGGCCGACACCATCGAAGCCAAGTATCCCGACGGCGGCACCAACACCCTGGACATGTGGACCTACTGGCGCCTGCTGGAGGGCGAGGTCTACATCGACCAGCCCTACCGCGACAGCCGCGACCTCGATCCGCCGGTGCTGCACGTGGAAATGATGAACACGCCGGTGATCAACGAAGAGACCGGCGCGGAAATCTCCGACCATCTTTATGTCTACTGGAAGAACGGCGCCGAACGCATGGAGCGCGCCGGCGTGCAGGGCGGCACCATCCCCATCAAAATCGGTCCCAAGGCGATGGTCGACCCCTACGGCTGGGACAACGAGGAGTACCAGGCCGACGACTGGTTCGCCGACTACCTGACCGCGGCCATGGGCTATCTCATGCCGCGCTTCAAGGGCCACCGGAGGAACTTCAAGGACCGGCCCAACGGCGGCATCGGCGCCTTCACGCCGGACAACGTGCCGATCTTCGACTGGATCATGCCCAACGCCTACATGATCGCCGACTCAAACCACGGCTTCAAGATGACCGGGGTCGGCAAGCTGGTGGCGCGGATCCTGGCCGGCGACAACCGGGTGGCGGAGCTGGAGCCCTTCGCTTTCTCGCGCTTCGCCGAGGGCCGCACCTTCGGCGCCTCCAACAGCCACTGCCCCTGGGTTTAAGCAGAAGACAAGGACGTATCGTGAAACCTCACCCTTCGAGACGCGGCCCTCACGGGCCGCTCCTCAGGGTGAGGCTTCTTTCTCATCCTTCATGCGGAGGAAACAGCCCCAAGTCATAGACTTAGCTGACGCCTTGCAGTGCGGGCTTGTCGTCAGCCGCCTTGTTCCTGAATAAGACGTCGCACTTTCTGCAGCCATAAGTCATCTTCACTGCGGACGATCTCGTAGGACGACCAGTGCCTATCATCCAAAACGATGAGATAACTCTCGCCTGCGATGAAAACCGGCACGAGACTGCAGTCTCCACCCGTGAAATGATAGCGGTGATTGCCGGAAGACGGTTCACCACCGCGATGCCCGTCAAAGTCGTCGGTCAAGGCAGGGTCGGTTCCAGGACTCCAGAACGTTGGTTCCTTCAGTTCGATGTACGTGCTGCCGTCAACCGTGAACTCGGCCGGCACCTCGCCTTTCAGAACCTCAATCACCTCGAACCGTGCCCACTCCCTGAAAGCGCCACGCTCGTCGGCATCGTTTCTTGGCTCGAGGGCACGCGCCCAGGCGACTTTCTGAGCATCGCCCACCACGTCCTCGGCCGTGCGGGCATCATTCGCCCAGACCGGAAACTGACAGGCCACTGCGTGGGTCGTCTGCGCCAACAGAGCGAAGGCAGCAAGCACTCCGGCAACTCTGCGCATCGAATGCATCTCCCGATCAATGGGGCAGACGGGAGCTTAGATACGCCAGGAGAATTGTGCACCTACAGAAATTATCAAGGGGCGTCATCGCGCGATGCCGCCCTTTTTGCTGGACCCGCCTGAACGGCTTCAGGCCGGGTAGCGGTCGTGCAGGCGCACCCAGTCCATCAGGTCGTGGCGCGGGCCGGTCTCGTTGCGGCCTTTGGGCGTGAGGTCGAGATAGTTGTAGGCGCCGAGCAAATGTTCGTCGCCCCGGGCGTAGCAGGAATAGGTGTGGAAGACGGCGCCGGTCTCGTCCCTGGCGAAGACGCTGGTGCCGGCCAGTTCCTCGCATAGGAACTCGCTTTCCTCGAAGTTGTAGACGACCCGTCCGCGCGCCTGGTCCTCGGGGGTAAAGGAGACCTGGAAGTCATAGTTGAAGTCGCTGCCAAAGGAGGAGACCCAGGGGAAGCGCCAGCCCATGCGGGTCTTGAAGGCCTCGATTTCCGAAATCGGCGCGCGGGAAATGGCCACGAAGGAAACATCGTGGTGGCGCAGGTGAAGATTGGCGCCGTCCACGTGATCGGCGCAGAAGGAGCAGCCGATGCAGCCCTCCTCCCAGCCGGGCCCCAGCATGAAGTGCTGCACGATCAACTGACTGCGCCCGTCGAAAAGGTCTGCCAGCGTCTGCCGGCCGTCCGGTGATTCGAAGACGTAGGGCTTCTCGATCCTGACCCAGGGCAGCGCGCGGCGTTCGGCGGCCAGCGCGTCGCGCCGCCGCGTCAGGTCCTTCTCCTTCGCCAACAGCGCTTTCCGTGCCGCGAGCCAGTCTTCGCGGGAAACGATCTTCTGCGATGTCATGGTCCTTCCTCCTGAACAAAGTGCAGCCGCTTGTGCCTGTCAGGGCGTGTCGGCTAGGTAGTCGTCGAGCCTGTCGAAGCAGCTTTCCCAGCCGCCCCGATGCGAATCGCGGGCGCTTTCGCTGGTAAAGAGGGCCTGGTGGAAGCGCAGCCGCGTTCTGTCGCCTTCGGCGATGAAGACGGCGGTCACCAGCGTGTCGTCCTTGACCGCGCCGTCCTCGCCTTCCCAGCCGTGGGTGAAGACCAGGCGCTCCGGCGCCACGATCTCGCGGTAGACGCCGCGCAGCCAATGCTCCTCGCCCGCTTCGCTGGTCATGCAGCAGCGGTAGGCGCCGCCGGGCCGGATATCGAAGTCGCAGGCGGAGAGCGTGAAACCGCGCGGCGCGAACCAGCGCACCAGGTGCTCCGGCTGGGTCCAGACCTTAAACACCAGCGCCCGCGGCGCCTCGAAGAGACGCTCGATCACCAGAGTCCGCTCGGCGGGTTCAACGATGCTTGCTGTGGCTTTCATATCGTTGGTCCTCAAGAGAAACAGGGGTGTCTTCACACGGCCTGCAGTTCCCGCACCGCCGCCGGTTCGCCGCGCTGCAGCACCGCCAGGCGCGCGGCGACCCGGTCGAAGCAGGCGGCCATCGCCACGGCGTGGACATCACGTTCCGCCGCGCCATCGAAGCGACCCTGGCGCAGCGACAGGCGGGTTAGGGGCCCGCGCCCGTCACCGAGACTCCCGCCGACATCCTCGAAGGTGACGGTGACCAGGGTCTCCCGGCCGGATACGCCGGTGTCGCCCGAAGCCGTGAAGGTGGAGACTAGGCGTTCCGGTGGTGTCACCGCACAGTAGACCCCGCCGAGACGAAAGGTGCTGCCATCGGGCGAGCGGAGGCAGCAGGCATGGCGGCCGCCACGGCGCAGATCTTCCTCGCAGGACAGGAGGCTGAAGCCCGGCGGCACGGCCCAATGGACGATGTGCTCCGGCCGGGTCCAGACCTTGAACACGAGGTCGCGCGGCGCATCGAAAACACGGGCGATGAAAAGCGCGCGGTCCTCGGCGGCGATACCGGCGGCCTGCAGGTACATCGGACCCGCCCTCCGCTCAGAGCTCGCGGAGGTAGGCCGCGAGGTGGTCCAGGCCGTCAGTCCAGCCCGGCTCCATGGCCGCCGCCAGGGGTGCCGCCGCCGGATCGTGAAGCTTTTCGACGGCGGCCTCGAGCGTCAGCCGCGTGCCACCCGCTTCGTCGGCGAAGGTTATGGTGGCAGCGGCGTCGAACAGCGGTGTCAGCGGGCCGTCCGGGGGCATGCGGGACAGGATCGCGTTGGCGACAACGATGCGCTCCGGCGTGACGATCTCCCGATAGCGGTTGCGCCAGTGGAAGAGCTCACCCTCCGGCGAGCGCATGACAACCTCGGAGCTGCCGCCGACGCGGAAATCCACAACACAGTCGACCACCGTGAAGTCCGCGGGATAGGACCAGCGCGACAGGTGGTCGGCGGTGGTCCAGGCCTCGAAGACCAGCGCGCGGGGCGCAGCGAAGTGCCGGGTCAGGGTCAGCGGCGGGATCTCAACTGTGTGGCGATCGGCCAGGGCTGTCATGGTCTTCTCCTTTGTTGGGGGGATCGGAGGGCTACGCGCTAACTCTTCTTCTTCGGCGTGCGGCTGCTTTGCAGTTCCTTCAGGTAGTCGTCCAGGCGGTCGAAGCTCTGCTCCCAGAAGCGGCGGTAGCGCTCCAGCCAGTCGGTCGCATCCTTCAGCGGCCCGGCCTCGAGCTGGCAGGGGCGCCACTGCGCCGCGCGCCCGCGGGTGATGAGTCCGGCCCGCTCCAGCACCTTCAGGTGCCGGGAGACCGCCGGCATGCTCATCTCGAAGGGCTCGGCCAGTTCGCCCACCGTCGCCGCGCCGTCGGAAAGCCGCGCCAGGATCGCCCGGCGCGTGGGATCGGCAAGGGCGGCGAAGGTCGTACTGAGGGCGTCGCTGGGCATGCTGTATTAAACCATCATGTTAATTAATAGATCTGTTAAATAAAGCATCCAGCTCTGCGAGTCAAGCCGGCCGTCGCGGCAGGCAGGCGGCTGCGCGGGCAGCCGGCTACGGCGCCGGGCAGGATTTCCGGAAGAAAGGTGTGATGGCGGCGACTATGCCGGTTAGGACAGCAGGTCCCGGAGGACGGCGCGGTAGCGCTCCAGCACCGCACGCTCGTCCTTATGGGAGCCCTCGCAGACCACCCACTGGCCGCCGACCATGACGTCGCGCACCGGGTTGCGGTTGCCGGCAAAGACCAGGGCATCGAGCAAGCGCTCACGCGGCAGGTCGCTGAGCGGCGGCGCGGCGCCATCCAGAACCACAAGGTCGGCACGCCGCCCGGTCTCGATGGCACCGATGGGCCGGCCGAGGGCCTGCGCCCCGCCGGCGAGCGCGTCCGTGTAGAGCCGGTGGCCGAGGGCCGCGGCCGGTCCCGCCTCGCCCGCCAGCACGTTGCGGCGCCGGGTCGCCGGGCGCTCGCCGTACTCCAGCCAGCGCAGTTCCTCGACCGGGCTGACAGAGATATGGCTGTCGGAGCCGATGCCCCAGGCGCCACCGGCGCGCAGATAGTCCGCCGCCGGAAAGAGGCCGTCGCCGAGGTTGGCCTCGGTGGTCGGACAGAGCCCGGCGACCGCCCCGCTGGCCGCCAGGTCCGCCGTCTCCTGCGGGCTCATGTGGGTCGCGTGGATCAGGCACCAGCGGCGGTCCGGCGCATGGTTGGCAAACAGCCATTCCACCGGGCGCCTGCCGGACCAGGCGAGGCAGTCCTCCACCTCCTTGATCTGCTCGGCGATGTGCAGGTGGATCGGCGCCGTCGCATCCAGCGCCGTGAGGCCGCCCACCGCTTCATCCAAAGTCTCAAGTGTGACCGCGCGCAGGGAGTGCGGCGCCAAGCCGATCCGTACCTGCGGATCGCCTTCATGTGATTTCTGAAGCGCCTCAACGATGACCAACAAGCCTTTGGGATCGTTCAGAAATCGTTTCTGGCCTTCACCGGCTGTCTGAGCGCCGAAACCGCCGTAGCCGTAGAGCACCGGCAGCTGGGTGATGCCGATCCCGGTCTCGCCGGCGGCGGCGATGGTGCGCCGGGACATCTCCGCCCGGTCGTCGTAAGGGCGCCCGTCAGGCCCATGATGCAGATAGTGAAACTCGCCGACCGCGGTGTAGCCCGCCTTTAACATCTCGACATAAAGCTGGGCCGCAATGGCCTGGACCTGATCGGGATCGAGGCGGCCGACGAAGCGGTACATCACCTCCCGCCAGGTCCAGAAGGAGTCTTCGGCGGTAGCGCCTGCCGGCCTGTGTTCGCCGAGGCCGGCGATGGCGCGCTGGAAGGCATGGCTGTGCAGGTTCGGCATGCCCGCCACCACCGGCCCGGCCAGCCGGACGGCCTTGTCTGGCAACGCCTGGGCGGCAACTCCTCGCGTGATCTGACCGAGGTCGCCCCGGGCATCAACCTCCAGAAGCACGTTGTCGGCCCAGCCTTCCGGGAGCAGAGCTTGGGACGCGAAAAGCGTATGGAATGTCATCTTGACCTGCTATGGGTAGAAACGGCTGCGCTTGCGTGATGGGCAAAGCAAGCGTATGCCAGGCAGGTTGTATATACAACTTACGCCGCAAAATCGGTATCGCCGTGAAATGGGGAAGCGGCAGCCTATGTGGGACCATCTCTGGACCGGCGCGCGCCTGGCCACCATGGCGTGCGGCGAGCCCGACAGCGAGCGCGCGCCCTATGGCGCGGTCGAAGACGCCGCCCTGGCCGTGGCTGGCGGCGAGATCGCTTGGCTGGGCCCCGCCGCGACCTTGCCAGGCGCAGCCGCCGATCTGGCCTCTGAAGTGCACGATGCCGGGGGGTGCTGGATCACCCCCGGCCTCATCGACTGTCATACCCACCTGGTGTTCGGCGGCGACCGGGCGCGCGAGTTCGAGCTGCGGCTGAAGGGGGCGTCCTACGAGGAGATCGCCCGGGCCGGCGGCGGCATCCGCTTCACCGTTGCCCAGACCCGCGCGGCCAGCGAAGACACGCTGTTCGACGCCGCGCTGAAACGCCTGAGGGCTTTCATGGCCGAGGGCGTGACCACCATCGAGATCAAGTCCGGTTACGGCCTGACGCTGGAAGACGAGTTGAAGATGCTGCGGGTGGCGCGGCGGCTCGGCGCCGCCGAACCCGTCACCGTTCGCACCACGTTCCTGGGCGCCCACGCCCTGCCGCCGGAATACGACGGCCACCCGGAGGATTACATCGACGCGGTCATCGCCATGATGCCGGAGGTCGCGGCCTCCGGTCTCGCCGACGCGGTGGACGCCTTCTGTGAGCGCATCGCCTTTTATCCGGAGCAGGTTGCGCGGGTCTTCGAGGCCGCCCAGGCTGCCGGCCTGCCGGTGAAGCTTCATGCCGACCAGCTCTCCGACCTGCACGGCGCCGCGCTCGCCGCCCGCTTCGAGGCGCTCTCCGCCGACCACCTGGAATACACCGGCGACGACGGCGTGCGCGCCATGGCGGCGGCGGGGACCGTCGCCGTGCTGCTGCCCGGCGCCTTTTACTTCCTGCGCGAACGCCAGCGCCCGCCGCTGGAGGCGCTGCGCGGCGCCGGCGTGCCCATAGCGCTCGCCAGCGACTGCAACCCCGGTTCCTCGCCGGTCACCTCACTCCTGCTGATGCTGAACATGGGCTGCACCCTCTTCCGCCTGACCCCGGAAGAAGCGCTCACCGGCATAACGCGCAACGCCGCCCGCGCCCTGGGCATGCAGGCGACCCACGGCACCCTGGAGGTCGGCAAGGCCGCCGACCTGGCGTTCTGGGACATCGACCACCCGGCCGAACTCGCCTACCGCTTCGGCGCCAACCCCTGCAAGCAAGTGGTGAAAGCCGGAAAGATCGTGCTTGGGGGCTGACAAAGCTCCCCCTCACCCTCCCGCTTTGCGGGATGCTGATCTCCCCCTCACCCTCCCGCTTCGCGGGCCCCTCCCTCTCCCAAAAGGGGAGAGGGAGAAAGGGCAGACGCACCACACAGACAAACCCTCTCCCCTGGCGGGAGAGGGTTGCGCAGGCTTGGTGAGCGCAGCGAGCCCCTTGCAGTAACGATGGGCCGAAGCTGGGTGAGGGGGACATTGGTTCTGCTCTCAGGCCGCCAGGTCCGATGACCATCTCGGTCTCCTGCCGCAGCCGGAACAGGCCCGGGACAGGGACGGTCCAACTAGTCGTCCACCGCCATCTCCGCCCAGGCGAGCATGGTCTGCACCAGGCCGGCCAGCACCGGGCGCACCTGCTCCGCCAGCTCCTCGCGCAGGGCGAAGGGCGGGTCCTCGTCCATATAGGTGATCTGGGAGAGTTCCAGTTGCACCGCGTGGATGCCCGCTTCAGGCTGGCCGTGGTGGCGGGTGATGTAGCCGCCCTTGAAGCGGCCGTTGGCGGCGTGGCTGTAGCCCACCGCCTCCGCCTCCCGCGCCACCGCCGTCAGGATGTCCAGCAGTTCGGGCGCCGCTGCGGCGCCGTCGCCGGTGCCCAGGTTCAGATCCGGCAGCCGCCCATCGAAAAAGCGCGGCACCTGGCTGCGGATCGAATGGGCGTCCCACAGCAGGGCGATACCGTGGCGGGCCTTCAGCGCCGCCAACTCGGCGGCGATGCGGTCGTGGTAGGGCTGCCAGTAGGTCTCGCGCCGCTCGATCACCTCCCCCGGCGTCGGCGCCTCCCCCTTCAGGTAGATCGCCTCGCGGTCGAAGGTGGCCGTCGGGCAGAGTTCCGTGTTGTCGGCGCCGGCATAGAGCACCGCGCCGTCAGGCGCACGGTTCAGGTCCACCACATAGCGCGCGTGAGTGGCCTGCAACACCGAGACATCGAGGTCGGCGAGGAAGTCGTAGAGCTGGGGAATATGCCAGTCGGTGTCGGGAACCGCGCGGCCCGCATCGGTCATCCGCGCCGCGATCTCCGGCGGAATGTAGGTACCGCTGTGGGGCATGGAGACCAATAGCGGCAGCGCCCCTTGTGTAAAGGTGAACAGCTCCATGAACATCCTTCCCGACAACGCCGCCGGCCCGCGACGGTCACCTGACCCGTAGCGCGCTGGCCAGAACGGCCGCGCTTTTGTATACCGGTCTTGTATATACAAGTTTGCGCCCCCGGGTCACCCGCGAAGGGAAACCTTTACGCCCCATGTCCTCTTCCGCTTCCGGTTCCGCGTCGACCGCCGCCAGCCTGCGCGACGACCCGCCGCTCTATCAGCAGGTCAAGGACTACATCGTCGGCCGGATCCTCGCCGGCGACTGGGCGGAGGGCGCGCGGGTGCCCTCGGAGAACGAGCTGACCCGCGAACAGGGCGTCAGCCGGATGACGGTGCACCGCGCCCTGCGCGAACTGACGGCGGAGGGCTGGCTGGAGCGGGTGCAGGGCGCCGGCACCTTCGTGGCCGCCGCCGCCAAGCCGCAGTCTGAAGTGCTGGCGATCCGCAACATCGCCGAGGAGATCGCCAGCCGCGGCCACAGCCATGCCGCCGAAGTCTGCCTGCTGCGGCGGGAAAAGGCGCGTGCGCTGGAAGCGCGGCTGCTGGGCCTGGAGCGCGGCGCAACGCTGTTTCATTCGATCATCGTGCACCGGGAAAACGGCCTGCCGATCCAACTGGAGGACCGCTACGTCAACCCGGCCGCGGCGCCGGACTACATGGCGCAGGACTTCACGGCGATCACGCCGCACCACTATCTGATGGAAGCGGCGCCCTTGAGCGAGGCGGAGCATGTTGTCATGGCCGTCGCGCCGAGCAAGGAGGAACGCCGGCTGCTGGAGATCGCCGCAGGCACGCCCTGCCTGCTGCTGCGCCGTCACACTTGGTCGCGCGGTCTGCCGGTCACCTGGGCGCGCCTGCTCCATCCCGGCGACCGCTACCGCCTGGGCGGCCGCTTTGCCGCCGGGCAGGCGGACAGCTAGGGCGACGCCCGGACTGCCCGGGCGCAAAGGCCTTCAGTCGCCCGCAGCCATGAAGTCCTGGATCACCGCAAAGTAGCCGGGCAACAGGGCACGCAGGCGCTTGCGCCCCTTCGTGGTCAGGGTCACCCAGCGCGCGCGCCGGTCTTCGGGATTTTCCGTGATGTCCAGCAGGCCCTCGCCGGCCAGCGCCTTCAGCGTGTTGCTGACGATCGGCTTGGAAATGTCCAGCTTATCGGCGATCGCGGTGGCGCTGAGGCCGTGAACGCCGGGGTCGCGGTCGAGCAGGATGAGGATGAGGAAGCGGGTCTGGGACAGACCCCGGGCAGCGAAGTAGCCCTCCAGGTCCCGCAGCAGCAAGCTGGCGCGGCGCAGCAGCTTCAGGGCGTCCTCGACGGTCGACGGGTCCATGGCAGGAAAGCGCGCCGCGTAGCCCTGCAGCATGTCCTGGGTCGGCAGATCCTTCAGGAAGAACACGGCCAGTCACCCTCCCGGCGACGCGGCTATTCCGCAAGCCGCGTCAGCTTGGTGATCTCCACCGGCTGGGCGAGCCAGTCCTGGTAGCGGGAGAAGACCGCGCGGGTATAGGGCCGGGCGTAGTGCGCCGCCAGCGCCGCGTCGTCGTCCCAGGTCTCGTAGAGAAACAGCTGGCCGCTGCCGTCGCGCGCCTCGTGCAGCACGAACTCCCGGCAGCCGGGCTCCTGCCGGGTTGCCGGAACGATCTCCAGAATGGCCTCGCGGGCCGCCGTGAAGTATTCCGGCTTCGGCGTGATCCTGGCGATAAGGGAGAAGACCTCTGGCATACCCGGCTCCTAAATACTTAGCGTGATAACTATATAGGCCTGAAGCTGGCGGACTGCAAGCGCCGTGGCGCGTCACGGCGCCGGGCCGGCGCAGCGGAAGCCGACCATGTCGAGCGCGAAGTGCGGCGGATTGCCGTGGCGGTAGGCTGCGCGCAGGCCGTAGGGGTTGTTGCCCCAGCCGCCGCCGCGGATCACCCGCTGGGAGGGCCGGCCCGGGAAGAGGCTCGCGGTCCACTCCCAGACGTTGCCGGCCATGTCGTCGAGACCGAAGGGCGAGCGCCCGGCGGGATAGCTGCCCACCGGGGCCGTACGCACATAGCCGTCGCTGTCGTCGGGCGCGCAGCAGTCCTCGGTGCCGAAGTTGGCCACCAGCTGCCGGCCGTCCTGCACCGGCGGCACGGCGCCCCAGACGTAACGCAGCGACTGCGGCCCGCGGGCGGCAAAGGCCCACTCCTCCTCCGTCGGCAGGCGCAGGCCATGAAAGGCGCAGAAGGCCTCGGCGTCATGGGCGGAGACCTGCACCACCGGATGGTCGTCAAGCCCGGCGATGGAAGAGTCCGGTCCCTGCGGATGGCGCCAATCGGCATTGGCGACCAGGCGCCAGCGCTGGCTCCAGACATAGCCGCTGCCGCGCACCTCGGCTTCGCTGACCCGGTCCTGCGCGGCGACGAAGGCCGCGAACTGCGCATTGGTCACCTCCCGGCGCATCAGGCTGAAGGCCCCGACCGTGACTTCGCGGCGCACCTCGTTGGCATCGCCCCCCGCGTCGCCGGTGACGAAGCTGCCGCCCGGGATTGCCACCAGATCGAGCCCGGGAGCGGCGGCGGCGGCCTGCAGGGCCCAGATCGCCCAGACTGCGAGAACCGCAACGACGCAGCGGCTTGTGACGAACATGCGCATCCCGGAAGTGAGCCATTGGGAGCCCTCGCCTGCCAATCACAATCCAGTGCGCCGGGCGCGTCAAAGTTGCGGCATGCGTTCCTGCAGCAAAGCGCCCTGACAGGGTTTCAGCGACCGCTTGTGCAGGCCGGTCGGCGGTCCCTGGACCGCAAAGCCCAAACGGCCTAAAAGGATGGCATCTGAGTCGCCGATGAACCGCATGCTGGAGCTATCATGACGCGACCCGGACTCTCCTGCCGATCTCCTTCCTTCCGTCTCTTCGTCCCCGCACTCATCGCCCTTGCGCTCATTGCTCTTGCTGGACCGCGTCCTGCCGCAGCAGCTTCGCTGGTCGAAAGGCTTGCCGGCACCTGGGCCTGCCAGGGCCAGGAAACCGGGATCGACGCACCCACCGAGATGACCCTCCACTACCGGGCAAGCGGCGGCTGGATCATCGGCGAGATGGTTCAGGAGAACGGTGAAATCCTGCTCGACGTCTGGCGCCGCGGCGCGTCTGGCGATTTCACCGATCGCCGCATCCTCTCCCACGATGCGACGATGGAGATGGAGCTGAGAGACGTCTCCGGCGATCACCTGAACCTGGAGGGCGAGATGCGTCACGTCCTCGGCGACAGCGCGCCGATCCGCGAGGTCCTGCGCTTCATCGACAACGACCGCTTCGACGCCATTTGGGAGATGGAGACCGAGGGCCACTGGGCGCCGATCCTGACACGCGTCTGCACCCGGACCGGATAGTTCAGGTCGTAGTCTGGGCCGTCGACTCCGAGACCAAAGTTGTATATACAACTTTGGTCAATCCGGAGACTGCCTTTCATGCCCGCTTCCACCGCCACCGATCCGCGCCGCGACAACGCCCGGGTGATCCGCAGCCCTCAGGGGACCGAGCTTTCGGCCAAGTCCTGGCTGACCGAGGCCCCCTTGCGCATGCTGATGAACAACCTGGACCCGGAGGTGGCGGAAAAGCCGGAGGAGCTGGTGGTCTACGGCGGCATCGGCCGGGCGGCGCGCGACTGGGCGAGCTTCGACACCCTGGTCGCCAGCCTGCGGGACCTGAACGAGGACGAGACCCTGCTCGTGCAGTCCGGCAAGCCGGTGGGGGTGTTCCGCACCCACCCGGATGCGCCGCGGGTGCTGATCGCCAACTCCAACCTGGTGCCCCACTGGGCGGATTGGGAGCACTTCAACAAGCTCGATAAGGTCGGCCTGATGATGTACGGCCAGATGACCGCCGGCTCATGGATCTACATCGGCAGCCAGGGCATCGTCCAGGGCACCTACGAGACCTTCGTGGAGGTCGGCCGCCAGCACTACGACGGCAACCTGAAGGGCCGCTGGATCCTGACCGGCGGCCTCGGCGGCATGGGCGGCGCCCAGCCGCTGGCCGCAACCATGGCCGGCGCCTCCATGCTGGCGGTGGAATGCCAGCCGAGCCGCATCGAGATGCGCCTGAAGACCGGCTACCTGGACCGCCGCTGCGACAGCCTCGACGAGGCGCTGGCCGTCATCGACGAGGCCTGCCGCAAGGGTGAGGCCGTTTCCGTCGGCCTGCTGGGCAACGCCGCCGAGATCTTTCCCGAGCTGGTGCGCCGTGACATCAGGCCCGACGCAGTGACCGACCAGACCTCGGCCCACGATCCGCTGAACGGCTACCTTCCGGCGGGCTGGGGCCTGGAGCGCTGGGAGGCGGAGAAGACCCGGAACCCCGAGAGCGTGGTGCAGGCGGCCAAGGAGTCCATGGCCGTGCAGGTGCGCGCCATGCTGGAATTCCATGCCCGCGGCGTGCCGACCCTGGACTACGGCAACAACATCCGCCAGATGGCCCAGGACATGGGCGTCGACCACGCCTTCGATTTCCCCGGCTTCGTCCCGGCCTACATCCGCCCGCTGTTCTGCCGCGGCGTCGGACCCTTCCGTTGGGCCGCCCTCTCCGGCGATCCGGAGGACATCTACAAGACCGACGCCAAGGTGAAGGAGTTGATCCCCGACGACCCGCACCTGCACACCTGGCTGGACATGGCGCGCGAGCGCATCCACTTCCAGGGCCTGCCGGCGCGCATCTGCTGGGTGGGCCTGGGCCAGCGCGACCGCCTCGGCCTCGCCTTCAACGAGATGGTGGCCAGCGGCGAGCTGTCCGCGCCCATCGTGATCGGCCGCGATCATCTGGACTCCGGCTCCGTCGCCAGCCCCAACCGCGAAACCGAAGGCATGATGGACGGCTCCGATGCCGTCTCCGACTGGCCGCTGCTGAATGCGCTCTTGAACACCGCCAGCGGCGCCACCTGGGTGTCGCTGCACCACGGCGGCGGCGTCGGCATGGGTTACTCGCAGCACAGCGGCATGGTGATCGTCTGCGACGGCACGGAGGCCGCGGCCAAACGGATCGCCCGCGTGCTGTGGAACGACCCGGGCACCGGCGTCATGCGCCACGCCGATGCCGGCTACGAGATCGCCATCGACTGTGCCCGCGAACAGGGTCTGAAGCTGCCGATGCTGGGCTCATGATCCGCCTGCGCCCCGCCGTCGAGGAAGAGCTGCCGGCGTTGAGCGCACTCTGCCTGCGCTCAAAGGCCGTCTGGGGCTACGACGACGCCTTCATGGCAGCCTGCCGCGAGGAGCTCACCCTGACGCCCGCGGACCTGCAGAACGATCAGCTGCAGGTCGCCGAGGATGACGAAGGCGTCGTCGGTGTCGTCAAGCTGGACATCGAGAGCGAAAGCGCGGAACTCTCGAAGCTCTTTATCGAGCCTGCGCGGATCGGCAGCGGCGCCGGGCGGGTGCTTTTCACCTGGGCGGTGGAGCGGGCCCGGGGCTTGGGCGCCAAGACCATGCGGATCGAGTCCGATCCGGACGCCGCCGCTTTCTACCGCCACATGGGGGCCGAGGTCGTCGGCACGGCCCCCTCCGGCTCCATTCCCGGGCGTGTGCTGCCGCTGCTGACGCTGGACCTTTCCGGTGCCGGCAGCGACGCCGGACACTGACCGCAAACCCTGTCGCCGCCAGACCCGAGAGAGCAAGCCGCCTGATGAGCAACACCCCCGACATCGCCGGCCACTACACCAAGGGCGATCTCTTCGACCGGCTGCAGGCCGCCCTGCGCGAGGACGGCGTCGACCCCGACAACCCGAGCGTCGCCACCCTCGCCCCATATGACCAGTTCCACGGCCGCGGCCTGGAGGTCACCGAGGAGATCGCCGAGACCCTCACCGTCACGCCGGACGACCATCTGCTGGATATCGGCAGCGGCATCGGCGGGCCCGCGCGCTACATGGCGGCGCGCTTCGGCTGCCGGGTGACCGGCATCGACCTGACGGAGGAGTTCTGTGCCGTTGCACGCCGCCTCACCGTCCTGCTCGGCCTCGAGGCGCGCGTCGACTTCCACCAGGGCAACGCCCTTGCCATGCCCTTCGACGATGCCGGCTTCGCCGGCGCCTACTCCATGAATGTCTCGATGAACATCGCCGACAAAGGAGCCTTCTACGGCGAGATCCATCGCGTCCTGAAGCCGGGCGGCTGGCTGATGCTCTCTGAAATCGCCCTGGGCCCGGGAGGCGATCCGGGGGGCGGACCGGATTACCCCACGCCCTGGGCGGCGACAGCGGCATCGAGCTTTCTGGTCACGCCGCAGCAGACCAAAGAGGGTTTGAAGGCCGCCGGCTTCGCGGACATCCGCCTGCGGGAAACGCGTGAGGAGGCGCTGGCCTTCGGCGCGCGCTCGCGCGAGCTGGTGGAGCGCGGCGAGAAGCCGCCGCACCGTGCGGTGCAGTTGGTGCACGGCGCCGCGGCCGCCGTCATGGCCGCCAACACCGCCCGCGCCTTCGCCGATGCCGCCATCCTGCCGGTCGAGGTGCACTGCCGAAAGCCTGCGTAGAGCCGCGCCCGACAAGGGCCCGTAAAGAGCCACACAACCTGACGCTGCTGGACGGGCGGCGCGGGAGACAAGTAGAACCGATCCAACGCGAAACCGATTTCTTGGGGCAAACACAAGGGAGACTGACGATGAAAAGACGTGCGTTCCTGAAAGCCGGCGGGGCCGGCGCCGCGGCCGCTGCAGCCGGCACCTTGGCGGCACCGGCCATCGCGCAGGGCACGATGCAGTGGAAAATGGTCACCGCCTGGCCGAAGAACCTGCCCGGGCCGGGCGTCGCCGCGCAGCTTCTGGCCGACCGCATCACCGCCCTTTCCGGTGGCCGCATCGAGGTGGAACTCTTCGCTGCGGGCGAACTGGTACCGGGCCGCGGCGTCTTCGATGCCGTCTCCGAAGGCACCGCCGAGCTCTATCACGCCGTCCCCGCCTACTGGGGTTCCAAGTCCAAGGGCATCCTGCTGTTCGGGTCCCAGCCCTTCGGCCTGCGCGCCGACGAGCAGGTGGGCTGGCTGACCCACGGCGGCGGCCAGGCGCTTTACGACGAGATGTACGCGCGCTTCGGCCTCAAACCCTTCCTCTGCGGCAACTCCGGCCCGCAGTGGGCCGGCTGGTTCCGCAATGAGATCACCTCGGTCGACGACCTCAGGGGCCTGCGCTTCCGCACCACGGGCCTGGCGTCGGAGATGTGCGCCAAGCTGGGCATGGCGGTGCAGGCCATGGGCGGACGCGACATGTTCCAGGCGCTGCAGTCGGGCGCGCTCGACGCCGGCGAGTTCATCGGTCCCTGGACCGATTCCGCGCTCGGCTACTATCAGGTCGCCAAGAACTACTACTGGCCGGGCGTGGGCGAGCCCTCCTCCGCCGAGGAGTGCGGTGTCAACCTGCAAGCCTACGAGGCCCTGCCCGACGACCTGAAACAGGCGGTCGCGCTGGCCTGCGAGTCGCTCTACAACCCGGTCTGGACGGAGTACACCACCAAGCATGCCGCAGCGCTGCAGAAGCTGGTGGCCGAGCAGGGCGTGCAGGTGAAGATGCTGCCGGAAAGCGTACTCGTCGCCATGGGCAACGCCGCCGGCGAAGTGATGACCGAACTGCGCGAAGACAGCGACGAGCTGGTCAAGCGCATCGTCGAGAGCTTCCTCGCCTACCGCGCCTCCATTTCCGATTACATGGTCTACGCCGACAACGGCCAGATGAACGCCCGCGCGCTGGACTACACGTACTAGACGGGTCTCGCGACCGTCCTGCCTCGCCCTTCGAGACGGACCTATCGGTCCTCCTCAGGGTGAGGCAAGATGGCGCCAGGACCTCATGCTGAGGAGACCGCTATAGCGGTCGTCCCGAAGCATGGGATCGGGGGCACCTTCTGGAAGCAAAGATGCAGCTTTGGATCGACCGGCTTGAGGCGGTGAACCGCGCCGTCGGCTCCACGGTGCGCTGGCTGGCGCTGGCCATGGTGCTGCTGCAGTTCGCCGTGGTGGTGCTGCGCTATGTCTTCGGCATCTCCTTCATCTTCCTGAACGAAGGCGTGCTCTACATGCACGCCGCCCTCTTCATGGCCGGCGCCGGTTACACGCTGCTGGTCGACGCCCATGTGCGGGTCGATATCTTCTACAGCCGCCGGCCCAAGCGCGGGAAGGCCATGGTCGACACCTTCGGGGGCCTGCTCTTCCTGCTGCCCTCCATGCTGGTCCTGCTGTGGTTCACCTGGCCCTCGGTGCGCAACGCTTGGGCGGTGCTCGAAGGACCGATCTCCGTCGGCGGCATCCCCGCCTCCTTCCTGCTGAAGTCCCTGACCCCGGCGTTCTGCATTCTTCTCATCCTCCAGGGCCTCGCCTGCCTGCTGCGCGATCTTCTGCGGCTGCGCGGTGAGCAGGAGTCCGCGTGAGCGAATACCTCGACGTTCTGATGTTCGCGGCGCTGATCGGCGCCATCCTGCTGGGCTATCCGGTTGCCTTTACGCTGACCGGCATCGCCGTGGTCTTCGCCGGCCTCGGCTGGGCCTTCGGCGTGTTCGATCTCAGTCTCCTCGGCGCCCTCGGCCAGCGCATCTTCGGCCTGCTGACCAACGACGTGCTGATCGCCATTCCGCTGTTCGTCTTCATGGGCGTGGTGCTGGAGAAAAGCCGCATCGCCGAAGACCTGCTGGAAACCATGGGCCGGCTGTTCGGCAGCCTGCGCGGCGGGCTCGGCGTTTCCGTCATCCTGGTCGGCGCCCTTTTGGCCGCCTCCACCGGCATCGTCGGCGCCACCGTCGTCGCCATGGGCCTCATCGCGCTGCCGACCATGCTGCGCAACGGCTACAATCCGCGCCTTGCCTCCGGCGTGGTCTGCACCGCCGGCACCCTCGGCCAGATCATCCCGCCCTCGACCCTGCTGATCATCCTGTCGGACGTGATGTCCAATGCCTATCAGCAGGCGCAGTTCCGCCAGGGCCTCTTCACCATCGACACCATCTCGGTCGGCCAGACCTTCGCCGCGGCGCTGCTGCCCGGCCTCGCCCTCGTCGTACTCTACGCGATTTACATGCTGGCGAAGGCCTGGATCACGCCGGCCGCGGCGCCCGCCCTCGCCCGCCCGGAGGCAGCGCCGCCCCGCGCCAAGGTGCTGGCAGCCCTGCTGCCGCCGATGATCCTCATCGTCGCCGTGCTGGGGTCGATCCTGGGGGGTGTCGCGACCCCCAGCGAGGCGGCCTCGGTCGGGGCCATCGGCGCCCTGCTGCTGGCCGCCCTGCGCCAGAACGGACGACCCGGACTGATCTATGCCGGCGGCGCGGCCCTGTTGGCGCTCGCGGTGCTGGCGCGCTTCGCGCCGGTGCGCCTGCAGCGCGACGACGTCACCGCTCTGGACTGGGCGCTCGGCGCCCTTGCGGTGGCGCTGGTGGCCGTGGCGGTGGCGGCCATTGGTCTTGCACTGCGACGCGCCTGGCGGGCGGAGATCCTGAAACCGGTGATGACCAGCACCCTGACGGTGACGGCGATGATCTTCGCCACCATCCTCACCGCCAGCGTGTTCTCGCTGGTCTTCCGGGGCCTCGGCGGCGATGCCCATGTGGAGGAGATCATCGCCGCCATGCCCGGCGGTCCGGACGGCGCGCTGCTCTTCGTCATGGCGATGATCTTCGTGCTCGGCTTCTTTCTCGACTTCGTCGAAATCTCCGTGATCCTGTTGCCGCTGGTTGTGCCGGCGCTGATCCTCATGGGCCATGACCCGGTCTGGCTGTCGATCCTGATCGCGATCAACCTGCAGACGTCCTTCCTGACACCGCCCTTCGGCTTTTCGCTGTTCTACCTGCGCGGCGCGGCGCCAAAGGAGATTACAACCGGCCAGATCTACACCGGCGTCCTGCCATTCATCGGCCTGCAGATCCTCGGCATGCTGGTGCTCTGGCAGTGGCAGGGGCTGGCCACCTGGCTGCCCGACTGGCTGTTCTGAGTCCTCTGCCCGAAATTCAGAAAACACTAATGCAGCAGAGAGTTCCCCGCGGGCCGGAGGGTCACAGAAAAGTCATGGGCATTGCTCGGGATCGGGCTTACATAGCTGCGCATCGGGAGACGGCCCGAACGTCGGGCCGGTATCGGGGAGTGGGAGCAGATCATGACGAAGCGGATTGCCGTGCTGGGTGCCCTGGGCATCCTGGTCGTCCTCGTGGCCTTCAGCCAGACCAAAGAGGGTCAGAGCACCCTGGCGCAGATCACCGGCGGTGAACCGGAGTCCGAAGCCTTGGTCAACCCCAACTCAGGCGAAGCGGTGACGCTGGAAGCCATCCAGAACGAAGCGGAGTGGCGCAAGGACACCGCCGAGAAACTCCGCAACCTCGACTGATCGGGACTCCCGAAACCGGACGGTGAAGCGCCGGCAGCGGCGCTAGTTGAGTTCCACGGCGATCCGGCGCGCGTTGCCCGGGCGCACCTCCACCGTCGCGCGGCCTTTCCACCGACCACGGCTGGCCAGCACAACATAGCGGCCCTCCCGCAAGAGGAACTCTCCGTTGGCGGCGCTGCGTGTGGTCACCGGCGCGCTGAACGTCTTGTCGCTCGCCTTGAAGACCTTCCAGTCGACCGTTTCGTTGACAACCGGTCCGCCACGTCCGCGCAGCGCCGAGAACGCGACCGCACCGGCGTTCAGATCCAACGTGTACTTGTAGGTATGGCCGGCGGCGATCTCGATCGTGTGCCTGGCCACGGCATCGGCGGTCCGGGCCACCACGAGGTAATGCCCCTGCGGCAGTATGACTTGGGGGTTGGGGCTGCGCACTGCAGCCACTTGACGCCGCTGTCCGCTGGCATCGCGCCCGTAGGTCAGGATCTGCCAGTCGATCGCAGAGGCAAGCGGCTGGGCGCCACGATGAGGAATGACGCGCAGCTGGGCCCAGCCGGCATTGAGGTTCACGCGGTGCGTGACCGCGCGGCCCGAAACATCAAAGACGGAGAGCGCGCTTGCGTCGCCGTAGCGCGCCTCGACCCGATAGCGCCCGTCCGCAAGCGTCGTCTTCAAGGGTGCACCGACCTCTTCCGCCAGCGGCTCAAGCAGCCCGCCCGGACCGATGCGGGCAATGGAAAAGGTGACGGCCTCGCGCAGCGGCTTGGCCCCTTCGGCGACCGCCGCTTCCAGGGTGACCGCCCGCTCCTCTCCAGCGGCAGCCGCCGCGCCGGCAAAACCTGCGAAGCCCGCGCAGATCAGCAAAGCGAGCCGCATTTGGAAGAACCCATTTGCCCGAAGCATAAGCCCTCACCCCTATCACACTGCCCGACCTGACCGCCGCACTATGCCGGAGCCGCGGTTTAAAAGCGATGAACGGATTCCGCCAGTTGTGACAAATGCGAGCCAGTTTGCCGGCAGCGTCGCGAAACCGATAAGCGAGTGCGCGATGTGGAAAGGCACGAGAGGAACGGCGGTGGCGCAGGACCGGGCCCGTGTCGCCGCTTGTGCTATCCGGGGCAGTCAGCAACCGCTAGACTGGCCGGATGCCGTCGTTACTCTCTGGGACCGCCTTGGTGGCGCTGATTGTTTTCCTGTCTTTCGCGCCGCGGCCCGGATGGACGGAACTGCGCGATGCTTCAGCGACGGAACGCCGACTTGTCCACCTGGAACTGGTGCTGGCTGTGGACTCTTCCTCCAGCGTCACGGATGACGAGTTCGTGCTGCAGATGGAGGGCATTGCCGGCGCCTTCGAGGATGCTGCTGTGCTCCAGGCCATCGCGGAGACTGCACCCGATGGCATCGCCGTCAGCCTGCTGCAGTGGTCCAGTGCCGGCGCTTACGCCGTGGCTCTGGACTGGCGACACGTTGCGAGCGCCGAAGATGCTTTGGCCTACGCCCGGCAGGTGCGCCGGAGCGGTCGGCTGGTCGGCGGCGGGGCGACCTCCATAAGCACGGCCCTCACCCAGGCCATGGTGATGCTGGAAGGCAACGCCTATCACGGCAAACGGCGCGTCATCGACGTCTCCGGCGACGGCCGCGCCAACGAGGGCGACTCCCCCGCGCTGACCCGGGCGCTGGCCAACCAGGCCGGCATCACGATCAATGGATTGGCAATCCTGAACGAAGAACCGGACCTGGCCAGCTATTACCAGGCCTGGGTGGTGGGCGGTCCGGGCAGTTTCCTGCTCACCGCCGACGACTTCGCCGACTTTGCCGTCTCGATGAAGCGCAAACTCTACTTCGAGATCGTTGGCCCGGCGATCGCACACAGTCCGGCGGACGACTTCGATGGCGCGCGACCGGACGCGACGGCACAGGCAGATACACAGCGCCTGCGCTAGCTTTCGTCGGCGCTCGCCGCGTCCACCAGGAAGTCGCGAAAGACCTTCACCTTCTGGCGCTCGAGTGCGCTGGGCAGATAGACGAGGTGATAACCGAGGTCGCTGGACATCGTGAGGTCGAAGGGCTTCACCAGCCGGCCGGCCGCCAGATCCTCGCCGATCAAAGAGCTGCGCCCCAGGGCCACGCCCTTGCCCTCGGCGGCGGCATGCAGGATGACCGTGGAGTCGTCGATGACCGGTCCGCGGCGCGCGTCGACGCTGTCCACTCCGGCCACGGCAAGCCACTGGACCCAGCCGCTGTGATCGTCCTCATGCAGAAGGGTGTGACGGCACAGGTCCTCGGGCCGCTTCAGCGGGTTGTCACCCTCCAGCAGGCTCGGACTGCAGACGGGGACGTAGTCCACCCGCAGCAGAAACTCCGACACCAGACCTTCCCAGTGGCCGGCACCGAAGCGCACGGCAATGTCGACGTCGTCCTGGCGCAGGTCGACGGGCTGAATGGAGTGGTGCACGCGCACGTCGATCTCCGGATACTCCTCCCAGAACCGCGGCAGATGATAGATCAGCCACTTGGCACCGAAGGCCGGGGTGATCGACACGGTCAGGGTGCGGCTTTCCGCCCCGTCGCTCTTCAGCCGCGCCGCCGTATCGGAAATGCGGGCAAAGGCATCCCGGACGACCGGGTGGAGAACCCGCCCCTGCTCGGTCAGTGCCAGCTTGCGGGTCAGCCGGCGAAACAGCGCAAAGCCGAGGTGTTCCTCCAGGGCCTTCACCTGATGGCTGACGGCTGCCTGGGTGACATGGAGTTCCGCCGCCGCCTTGGTGAAGCTGAGGTGTCGGGCGCCGGCCTCAAAGGCCCGCAAGGCGTTCAGGGGAGGCAGATCCTTCATCGCTTTATACCCAAGAAATTCTAATTCATTGCATTAGAAAGCATCGATTGCCCCCTATGCATCACTCCATACTTTATTGGATAGAAGCCAATTTCAAGCATGCAAATTCGACAGAGACTCAACCTCAGTCGACTTTTTGAATGAGGAAAATTATGTCTGAAATTCTCTTGTACAGCATCGCCCGCGCCGGCGGCAGCCTGCCGCCTCCCGGCATCAGCGAGCCCTTCGCCCCGCGGTTCCGGCCGGTCCGACCCCGCCGCCCGCGCCGAACCGCCAGGGCCCTGTTGCGCCTGCGCCGCTTCGCGGGACAGCACCTTCTCGCGATCGGCGCCCGGGCCCAGCGCCTGGGGCAGCGCTGGGCCGCGCCGCTCGGCGAGGCAGGAGGTGGACCGCGGCTGATTGCGGTGAAATAAGCTGCGCCGTCAGGCGAGCCAGCGCTCCAGAAATCCGCGCAGCCAGGATTCCAGCGGCTCGTCGTACTGTGCCGCGTCGGCGAGCTGGCGGTCCCTGGCGTGCGCGCCGGGCTCCTCGAGCATGTGCGCAGCATCGCGCAGCCAGCGCGCCATGACCGCTTCCGAGACCTCGGGATGGAACTGGATCGCGTAGGCCTTGTCGCCGTAGCGAAACGCCTGGTTGGGAAACACCGGGCCGCTGGCCAGCAGTTCGGCCGAGGACGGCAGTTCGAAGCCTTCGTTGTGCCACTGATAGACGTGCATGGCCTCACCGAGGAAGCCGTCCGAAGCCGGGGTCGGATCGATCTTCACATAGCCGATCTCGTGGATGCCGTCGCCATGGCGGGCCACCGGCGCCCCCAGCGCCCGGGCCAGCATCTGCCCGCCCAGGCAGATTCCAAGAAAGGGGCGGCGGCTCTCCGCCCAGGCTCCGATCCAGTCGATCTCGGCGCGGATGTAGTCCTTGGCCTCGGCGTCGTTCACGCTCTCGGCGCCGCCATAGACGATGACCGCCTCATAGTCCGCCTGCAGCGGCGGCAGACTGTCGCCCTTGCCCGGCGAACACCATTCGATTGCGTAGCCCATCTCCTGCAGCATCTTCGACGCCCGATCGTCGCGCTTGCCGACGGGATGATCGATCAAGAGGATGGTCCGTTTCATCAAGACTCCGTCTCAAAGGTTTGCAGTTCGGATTGGGCTGCCACGAAGGCCTGCATGTGAAAGGCCGCCTGCGGTGGCGCATAAAGGTATTCGCTCCCGACCGGGCAGGCCCGGCGCGCCAGGCAGCCGCCGGTCAGGCAGTCATCGCCGGCCGCAACACGCAGATGGCCGACACAGGCCGGAACGTCACAACCGGACTCGGAGAAGGCGTCCACCGGGCAGGCCGACAAGCAGGGTTTTTCCGCGCAGGTGTCGCAAGGATGCGCGGCCGGCCGCTCATGCGGCAGCGCGAGGGTCTCGGGCAGGGCAAGGGCGCCGCGGTAGGCGTGCCAGAGCCCGTAGACCGGATGGATCAGCATGCCCAGCGGCGAAGGCTTGAGGCCCTCCGCCTTCTGGGCCCAGCGCAGAAAGGGGAGATAAGGCGGCCCGCCGAAAGGAAACAGCGCCAGACCGCCGAAGCGTTCGGCCAGGGCGGCGGCGACCCGCAGCGACCAGCGGTTCATGGGGTCCGGCCTGCCGTCGGCGAACTCCGGCCCCGCCGCGAAGTCGGGCCAGAGGCTGCCGCCAAGATTGCCAAGCAGAACAAGGCTGCGGCTGGGCCGACCGTCGGGCTGCGGCGGCACCGCATCGTCCGGCACCGCGATGAAAGCGCCGCGCAGATGCAGTCCGACCGCGCCGGCAGCCGCTGCAATCTCCGTGAGTGTCGGCGCCGCCGCTGTCATCGTTCAACCCTCATGGCTCGCCTGTCACGGTTCGCCTCTCATGATTCGCCTCTCATGATTCAGGGGCATCCTCCGTTTCGGGCCAATCGACGATATGGTCCTCCAGTTCGGCGTCGGCCACCCTCTGCTCGGAGACCACCTGACCGCGCACCGAGATCCCGGCTGCATGGACCGTATTCGGGTCGCCAGAGACCAGGGGGTGCCACCAGGCCAGGTCGCGGCCTTCGGCAAGGCGGCGGTAAGCGCAGCTCGGCGGCATGAAATTCAGACCGGCGACGTTCTCCGGCGAAAGCTGAACACAGTCGGGCACCCGTGCCTTGCGGTTCGCATAGTCGCCGCAGCGGCAGGTTTTCAGATTCAACAGATGGCAGGCAACATCGGTGTGCACGATCTCGCCATCGTCCGGGTCTTCCAGCTTGATCAGACAGCAGCGCCCACAGCCGTCGCAGAGAGATTCCCACTCCGCGGTGGTCATCTCCGAAAGCGATTTGCGCTGCCAGAACGGAACCTGGTCCATATCGGCAGCCTAGCCTGCCGGCCGTGCTCCTCCAAGCGCAGCCGTCAGGCGGCGGGGCGCATGGCCCGGACCGGCAGGACGATCTCGAAACGCCGGCGCAGCTCCGCGTCCAGATCCGGTGAAATGGGCTGCGGCCAGTGCTCGGCCAGTACCTTGCGCGCCTTTTCGCGCGCCGCTTCGCGAAGGTCCCGGGCGCCCTTCTGCTCCCAGTCGTCGCGGTTGTCCCGGTCCAGAAGGCTCGGGTAGAGGTACTCGCTGTTCATCAGGGCCAGGGTCTGCGCATGGCCCAGGAAATGCCCCGGGCCCTTGCAGACTTCGTCGATCACGGCGATGGAGAGCGACTCTTCCGTCACCTCGATGCCTTTCAGCATGCGCATGATCTCGCCGTTGACGTCATTGTCGATGACGTACTGCTCGTAGGCGACCGTGAGCAGGCTCTCCAGGAAGCCCGCGGAGTGATGAATGTAATTGGAGCCAGCCAGAGCCGCAGCGAGGCCCGTGACACCCTTCTCCGCCCCGGCCTGCGCATCGGGGACCTTGGAGTCCGAGATTCCGGAGGAGTTGTAGATCGGGATCTCCAGATGCTGGGCGATCTGGGCGCAGGCGGCATTGAGCAGCGCGAACTCGGCCGAGCCGCCGACGAAGGCGCCGCTGCGCAGGTCGGCCTGGGCCGGCACGCAGCCCATCATCAGCGGGTGGCCGGGGTTGAGGAGGTTCACGTAGGTGATGCCGGAGAGCTGCTCGGCGATGATCTGCACCAGGGTTCCGGCCAGCGCCGCGGGAGAGGTCGCCCCCGCCTGGGGGGCCGAGGAGATGGCGACCGGAAGTCCATGCGCGACGATCTGGTCGAGAATCTCGACGGTCTCGGTCGCATAGCGCAGCGGGCTGACGGTCCAGCAGTTGCTGTAGGAGATGATGGGCCGGCGGTCCAGCGCCTCGGCCCCGCCGGCCAGGACCTCCGCCATGGCGCGCTGCTCCGCCACCTTCTCCGGCAGATAGGCGTTGGCCATCACGTGTTTTTCGGTGGCCGCCAGGCAGGCATAGAACTGATTGATGTCGATCTGCTCGTTGGGCAGGTCGCGCGGCACCACCGGGCGCATGTAGAAATGGATGTGTTCCAGTGTGTCGCAGAGGCGGCCGATATCGTAGTTGTCGCTCAGCCGGGTCTCGCGGACGGTGCCGTCGAGATCGAGGATCTTCACCGCCTGGCCGCCGGTGCCCATGTAGACCCGCTGCCCGCCCAGTTCCAGATCGTGCTGCGGGCTGCGCCCGGCGAGAAGGACCTTGCGGGCCGCCGTCTCGAGGCTCCGCTCGACCAGCTTGTGACCGATGTAGACGCGGTCGGCGTCCTCATCGATGCGGCAGCCGGCGGCGCGGAACACCTCGCGGCAGGGACTGGGGTGAACTTCGATGCCGGTGCGCTCCAGCACCTCCATCGCCGCCCCGACGATCCGTTCCACATCGCCTTGCCGCAGAGGACGGTAGGCGCCGCCGGAAAGTCCGGCCGGGGCCACGGCGGGCGAAGAGCGTTCGGCGGAAGCGGTTCTGCGCCGCGCCGCGCCGCGCCGGCCGCCCGCGCGCTTGTTCTCAGCCCCTGCCCGCCGCTTGCCGCTCATCCCGCACCCGTCCGTTTCCGCCGTCCGATGGCCCAATTCCGCCTGCGCAAACCCAAGCTTGGCGCGGCGCGGCGCAATCGCTGTTCCGCAACCGACAGATAGTATCGCGGAGGACGGAAGCCCCCAAACAAGACGGGCCCCGACAAAGCCGGGGCCCGCTTGAGAAAAACGGGTGCGTGTTCGAGGCCGCTAGGCCGCACGCACTTTCGCGATGAACTGTTCCACTTCGCGGCGCAGACCTTCGGACTGGGTCGAAAGCTCGCCGGCGGCGCTCAGCACCTCGCTCGCCGAGCTGCCGGACTCCCCAGCCGTCTTGGTGACCGCGGCGACGTTGCCGGCGACCTGCTGCGTGCCGGCCGAGGCCTGTTGGGCATTGCGCGCGATCTCCTGGGTGGCCGCCCCCTGTTGCTCCACCGCGGCGGAGATCGAGCCGGCAATCTCGTTGATCTGTTCCACCGTCTCGCCGATGGAGCGGATGGCCGCGGCGGCATCGGTGGTCGCGGTCTGGATCTCGCCGATCTGCTGGGAGATCTCCTCCGTTGCCTTGGCGGTCTGGGTGGCCAGGGACTTCACTTCGTTGGCCACCACGGCAAAGCCTTTGCCCGCCTCACCGGCGCGCGCCGCCTCGATGGTGGCGTTGAGCGCCAGGAGGTTGGTCTGCTCGGCAATGTCGGAGATCAGCTTCACGACCTCGCCGATCTTCTGGGCGGCGTCGACCAGCCCCTCGACCTTGCCATTGGTTCCACGTGCGTCGTCCACCGCCTTGCTGGCCGTTTGCGACGAACGGGTGACCTGGCGCCCGATCTCTTCGATCGACGCGGAAAGCTCTTCCGCGGCCGAGGCCACGGTCTGCACGTTGCCCGAAGCTTCGTCCGAAGCGGTAGCGGCGGCACGGGCCTGCTCTTCGGTCTGATCGGCGGCAGAAGACATAGACTGTGCCGTGCCCTGCATCGTGCCGGCAGTCGCGGAGACGGAGTCGACGACCGACTTCACACTGGCCTCGAAGCCGTCGGCAAGCTGGCGCATGGCCGCGCGCTTCTCCTCCTCCGAGCGCGCTGCCGCTTCACGGTTCTCCTGCTCCAGGCGCCTCTGCTCCTGCGCGTTACTCCGGAAAACCTCTACCGCATCGGCCATCTCGCCGATCTCGTCACGGCGGCCGGCGCCGGGCACCTCGACCTCCAGATTGCCCGCCGCCAGCGTGCGCATGCTACCGACCATACCGGCGATGGGCCGCGTAATGCTGCGGGCGATGAACACGGAGATGATGGCGATGCCGACCAGGATGGCGGTGATGGTGCCCGCGACAAACACGGCCTCCTTCCAGAAGATCGCCTTCAGGTCATCGATGTAAACACCGGTGCCGATGACCCAGCCCCAGGGATCGAAACCCTTGACGTAGGACTCCTTGTCGACAGGCACATCACTGTTCGCCTTCGGCCAGAGATAGCGCACGTAGCCTGAGCCCGAGGCGCTGACGACCCTGTTGAACTCAACGAAGATCTGGGTGCCGGCCTTGTCCTTCAGTTGGCTCAGATCCTTGCCGTTCAGTTCCGGCTTGGCCGCATGCATGATCATCACCGACTGCCGGTCGTTCACCCAGAAGTATTCATTGCCGTTGTAGCGGATATCCCCGATCGCGGTCAGCGCCAGGCGCTGCGCCTCCTCCGTCGACAACTCGCCGGCCTCGGCGCGCTGGTGATAGGCGGCAGCGATGGCGACCGCGCTTTCCACGAGCTGGCGCAACTCGTTGCGCTTCTGGTCCACCAGCGAAGCGCGTAGATCGACCAGCATGATGCCGCCAACAAACACCATTCCAAGGGCGGAAAGCGCAATCAGCAGCGATATGCGATGCGCGATCCCAAACGATCGAACGGCCCTCATCAACATTGAACGCCCCCATGAGCAAATGGTCTTGAATGAGCGAAAGCTAACCGCCGACACCTTAAACAAGCGTTTAATCTAAGCGTCTGCTTCAGAAGGACTTTTTAAGAGTAAGCATCAACGATACGACTACTCGATATCGTCTTTTCTGACTGCGGCACTGGGTCATGATTTCAAGGATTTACGCGAATTCTGGGTTAAAGGTCCTACAATCCAAAAGCGTGTAAAACCTCACAACTTCAGGCCTGCGCTGCGCGCTCCGGCAGCCGCCACGGTCCGGCATCCGGTGCTTTATGGCCGCTGCAAAGAGTGCTATGACGGACGAAGTTGTATATACAACTTTGGGAAGGGAGGATCGCGCCAGTGCCAGGGGACCGCTTCACACTTACGGCCGGGGCGCTGACGCTGCAGGACCTGCGCAGCTTCTGGGAAGCGCCGCGCCCGCTGGACCTGGCGCCCGCAAGCTACGACGCAATCCGGGCCTCGGCCGAGACCGTCGCGGCGGTGGTCGCCGAGGGCCGCACGGTCTACGGCATCACGACGGGCTTCGGCAGCCTGGCGCGTCAGACCATCTCCGCCGACCAGGTGGCCGAACTCCAGAGCCGGCTTGTGCGCTCCCACAGCACCGGCGTCGGCCCGGCTCTGGACGACCGCGTCGTCCGCCTGATCCTGCTGACCAAGATCAACGCCCTGGCGCGCGGCCATTCGGGCATCCGCGCCGCGGTCATCGACCGGCTGATCCTGCATCTGAACGAAGGGCTCTACCCGGTCATCCCGGCCAAGGGCTCGGTCGGCGCCTCCGGCGACCTCGCACCGCTCGCCCACCTTTCCGGCGTGCTGCTCGGCGAGGGGCAGATCCGCCTGAACGGCGAACCGCGCCCGGCGCGGGCGGTTATGGACGAACACGGCCTGGCCCCGATCGAACTCGCCGCCAAGGAAGGGCTCGCCCTGCTCAACGGCACGCAGGTCTCGACGGCGCTGGCTCTGCACGGGCTGTTTCAGGCTGCGGACATCTTTGCCGCGGCCCTGGCCGCCGGCGCCCTCTCGGTCGACGCGGCGCTGGGCAGCGATACGCCCTTCGATCCAAGGATCCACGCTCTGAGAGGCCACGAAGGCCAGATCGATGTCGCGGCGCGGCTGCGCGCACTGCTGCAGGGCAGCGAGATCCGTCAATCCCACCTCGACTGCGACCGCGTGCAGGACCCCTATTCCCTGCGCTGCCAGCCCCAGGTCATGGGCGCCGCCCTGGACGTCATGCGCAGCACGGCGCGCAGCCTTACGATCGAGGCCAACGCCGTCTCCGACAATCCGCTGGTCTTTCCCGACAGCGGCGAGGTGCTCTCCGGCGGCAACTTCCATGCCGAGCCGGTGGCCTTCGCGGCCGACATGCTGGCAATGGCGATGGCAGAGATCGGCGCCCTTTCGGAGCGCCGCACCGCGCTCCTCGTCGACGCGACCATGAGCACCCTGCCCGCCTTCCTGGTTGCCGAACCCGGCCTCAACTCCGGCTTCATGATCGCCCACGTGACCGCCGCCGCCCTGGCCTCCGAGAACAAGATGCTGAGCCACCCGGCCAGCGTCGACAGCCTGCCGACCTCCGCCAACCAGGAAGACCATGTCTCCATGGCCGCACATGGCGCCCGCAGGCTGTCGGACATCGCCCAGAATGTCGCCGGTATCGTTGCCATCGAACTGATGGCGGCGGCCCAGGGCATCGATCTGCGCCGGCCGCTGAAGACCTCCCCGAAGCTGATCCACGCGATGGAAGCGGTGCGGGCCGAGGCAGCCTTCCTGGAAGACGACCGGCTGCTGGCTCCGGACATCGAGGCCCTGACCGAACTGGTGCTGAGCGGCTGGTTCTCCGCCCGCCTGCTGGAGGACGACCTCCTGTCCTGAGGCCAGCTCCTGAGCCAGGCCGTGAGCTCGGCCCTGAGGCCGGGCCCTGAAGCTGGTCCCTGAAGCTGGTCCCGGAGTCGAGCGGCCCCCTGATCAGGGCGCATCCCGCCGGACTCTAGCCGCTGGACGACCGCGCGGGACGCCCTATATACTTGGTGTGGCAGAGGATTTGTTGGCACTCAAACGAATCGCAAAAGACGATCATCGGGTTGCCTTACCGCGGTTTTAAACTCCTTGGGAGTGACCAACTTGTCCAGCTTACCCGAACAGACTGACGTCTCCACGGCGCCGCCGGTGCGTACGTTTATCCTGGACGACCAGGTCCAGCACCTGCTGCGCCGGGCGCATCAGCGGGCCTCGTCCATTTTCCTCTCGGTCCTGGCCGATGCTCAACTGACGCCGACACAGTTCTTCGCCCTGGCGCGCCTGCACGAAACCGGCAGGCTCTCCCAGAACCGGCTCGGCCGGCTGGCGGCGATGGACCCGGCGACAATTCAGGGCGTCATACGGCGCCTGCAGGAACGCGGCCTGATCGAGCGCCTGCCGGACCCCAACGACCGGCGCCGCATGCTGCTGAGCCTGTCGCCCCTCGGGCAGGAAACGGTGTCCGGCCTCCTGGCTGATGCCAAGACCATCGGCGGCGAGATCCTGGCCCCTCTCAATCCCGAGGAGCAGGATCAGTTCATGGCCTTGCTGAGAAAGCTGGTCTGAACGGAACGCTGATCTAGGCGGAAAGCCGATCTAAGCAGACGGGCGGTTCCGCTCTGCGATCTGCCCTTGCGGTCTGCGCTAGTCGACCGTCCAGGTGGGGCCCTTCTGCAGAAGCTCGGCCAGCTTGCCCGGACTGGCTTTCTGGGCCGCCGCGACCTCGCCGGCAACAGAGGCTTCATAGCTGGCCGGCGCCGGATCGCAGTACAGCACACCCAGCGCGACCGGCAGGTGGGGCGGCTCCATGGCCGCCAGAAGGCCGGCCATGGTGCGGTCCGTTTCGTCGTGGACCAGGATATCGGCCTCGCTGACACCGTCTTCGTCGAGGGTGACCGCCTCTAAGGCCAGACGGCCGGGCGCCAGACGCAGCCCTTGGGTGCGCTCCTTGCCGAAGAGCATGGGCTTGCCGTGCTCCAGAAGGATCTGCGCATCGGCGGCGACCGCGCGGTCGGTAAAGCCGGAGAAGACGCCGTCGTTGTAGACGATGCAGTTCTGGAAGATCTCCACCAGTGACGCGCCGCGATGCTGGCGCGCCCGCTTCAGCACCTCCGGCAGGTGCTTCTGCTGCGTGTCGACCGAGCGCGCAAAAAAGCGCGCGCCGGCGCCCAGAGCGAAGGCGCCGGCGGAGACCGGCGTGTCCAGCGAGCCGCGCGGCGTCGAGGGCGAGCGGGTGCCGACCCGCGACGTCGGCGAGTACTGGCCCTTGGTGAGACCATAGATCTCGTTGTTGAACAGCAGGATCTGCAGATCGACGTTGCGGCGCAGAACATGCAGCAGGTGATTGCCGCCGATCGAGAGCGCATCGCCGTCGCCGGAGACCACCCAGACGTCGAGCTCCGGATTGGTCAGCTTCACGCCGGTGGCGATGGCCGGCGCACGCCCGTGGATGGTGTGGAAGCCGTAGGTCGCGAGGTAATAGGGAAAGCGGGCGGCACAGCCGATGCCGGAAATGAAGACGGTCTTCTCGGTTTCCGCCTGCAGCTCGGCCAGGGTCTTCTGCACCGCTTTCAGGATCGCGTAGTCGCCGCAGCCCGGGCACCAGCGCACCTCCTGGTCGGAGGCATAGTCCTTGGCCGTCTTCACCGGCGGTGTCGTCACATTCATCTCAGCTCTCCAGGCGGGCGCGTACCGCCGCCTCGATCTCGGCAATCTTGAAGGGCTTGCCGGTCACCTTGTTGACGCCCTCCGCCGGCACGAGGAACTCGCTGCGCAGCAGGGTCACAAGCTGGCCGTCGTTCATCTCCGGCACCAGGATGCGGTCGAAGGCGGCGAGCAGATCGCCCAGGTTGCGCGCCAATGGCCAGATGTGCCGCAGGTGCAGATGGGCGACAGACACCCCCTCCTGGCGCAGGTTGTCGACGGCGCGGCTGATCGGTCCGTAGGTGGACCCCCAGCCGACCACCACCAGGCTGTCGTCGGTGCCGCCCTGTTCGAAGACCTGTTCGGGGATGTCGCCGGCAATGCCCAGGATCTTGTCGCGGCGCAGGTCGGTCATCCGCTGATGGTTCTGTGCATCGTAGGAGATGTTGCCGCTGTCGCTAGCCTTCTCGATGCCGCCGATGCGGTGTTCCAGGCCGGGCGTGCCGGGGACCGCCCAGTTGCGGGCCAGAGTCTCTGAGTCGCGGCGGAAGGGATGGAAGCCTTCCGGATCGATGTCGAAGCTGGCCGGGAAGCGCGGCAGGGCGTTGACGTCGGGCAGGGCCCAGGGCTCCGCCGCGTTGGCGATGTAGCCATCGCTCAGCAGGATCACCGGCGTCATGTAGCGGGTGGCCAGACGCACTGCCTCCATCGCCACCTCGAAGCAATCCGCCGGAGAGCGCGCCGCCAGCACCGCCAGCGGGCTGTCGCCGTTGCGCCCGAAGACGGACTGATAGAGGTCGGACTGCTCGGTCTTGGTCGGCATCCCGGTCGAGGGGCCGGCGCGCTGGGAGTTCACCACCACCAGCGGCAGCTCGGCCGAGATGGCAAGCCCCAGCGCCTCGGTCTTCAGGGCCACGCCCGGACCGGAACTGGACGTCACCCCGACGCCGCCGGCATAGGAGGCGCCGATGGCCGCGCAGACCGCGGCGATCTCGTCCTCGGCCTGAAAGGTGACGACCCCGTGGTCCTTGAGCCCGGCAAGGGAGTGCAACAGCGAGGAGGCGGGGGTGATGGGATAGGAGCAGAAAACGAGTTTCAGCTCCGCCGCCGCCGCCCCGGCAACCAGGCCCCAGGACAGCGCCTCCGCTCCGGTGATGTTGCGGTAGAGACCGGGCGCGATCTTGGCCGCCGGCACGGAAAAGGCCGCCAGGTCCTCGCCCATCTCCGCCGTCTCGCCGAAAGCATGGCCGGCGTTCAGGGCAGCGATGTTCGCCGCCGCAATCTCCGGCCGCTTGGCGAACTTGGCATTCAGCCAGTCCTGGGTCGCCTTGCGCTGGCGCCCGAACATCCAATAGACCAGCCCCAGCGCCCACATGTTCTTGCAGCGCAGGGCCTCTTTCTTCGTAAGGCCCTGGTCCTTCACCGCATCCTGGGTCATCTGCGACATGTCGACGGCGACGATCCGGTAGTCGTCCAGGCTGCCGTCCTCGCGCGGATCGGCGGCGAAGCCCGCCTTGGTGAAGTTGCGCTCGGTAAAGGCGCCGGAATCGATGATCAGCAGACCGCCGGCCTTGAGGCTAGGCAGATCGACCTTCAGGGCCGCCGGGTTCATGGCGACCAGAACGTCCAGGTCGTCGCCGGAGGTCTTGATCACCCGGGCGCCGAAGTTGATCTGGAAGGCGGAGACGCCGAAGGTGGTGCCGACCGGCGCACGGATTTCGGCGGGAAAGTCCGGAAAGGTGGCAAGGTCGTTCCCGGCCAGCGCGGTGGACAGGGTGAACTGACTGCCGGTCAGCTGCATGCCGTCGCCGGAATCTCCGGCAAAGCGTACCACCGCCGAGTCGAGCACCCGGCGGCCTGAGGGTTCGGCTTTGAGCGCCGTCGAACCTTCCATTCCTGGACCTCTCATTGAACGTCAGGCGGAGCGGACGACAGGCCGGGCCCCATCCGCTCTGCCGACCCGGCGTGAATATGGCCCTGCGGAAGCGCATTTGCCAACGCCAAGTTCGAAAAACATCCTAATCCGCAGTGAAATACATAAAAATCACAATTTCTGTATGTGTATATAGCCTGCCAGAGCGTTCGAACAAGCGCTTCGCAGATCACTCCCCGGGCGAGGACGGGCCGCCCAGAACCGCCAGCATCTCGGCGATGCTGATCAGCTTTTTGCGCGGCATGCCCGGAGCCGCGGCCTCTATTTCCGCGGCCTCGATGGCCTTCCAATCGTCGAAGCTGACCCAGGTGACGCCCCGCTCGGCCAGCAGATCCTCCAGCGCGGCACGCCCGGTGCGGTGCCCGGGCGTCGCCTTGGCGTCGGTCAGGTCCGCCTCGATGTGGCGGGCGATTTCGTCGGCGTCGGGCTTATTGGTGCCGATAACGCCGGTGGGACCGCGCCGCGCCCAGCCCACGACGTAGAGGCCCTTGGCCACGCGGCCGCGGCGGTTGACCACGGTTCCGCTGCGGTCGTCGAAGGGCAGACCCTCCAGCGGCTGGGCCCGGGTGCCGATGGCGGCGATGACCGCGCCGCAAGGCAGGTCGATGGTCTCTCCGGTGCCGACGACCCGCCCCTCCTCCAGGCGAGTGCGCTCCAGACGGAGGCCCTCCACATGACCGTCGCCCAGAACCTCCAGCGGGCGCAGGAAGAACTGGAAATGGACCCGCTTGCGCTGGCCCTCATCCCCGCCCTTGTCCTCGAGTGTTGTGAAACTGCGCAGGGTCTCCAGGTTCTTGGCCTGCAGACGCTGGTCGCGCTCGCTTGCTGCCGGGTTCGGGCCCGCGGGCAGCTGACCGCCGTCGACCACCGGCAAGGCGTCCGACAACTGCCCCATCTCGCGCAGTTCGACGTTGGTGAACTTCGCCTCCAGCGGACCGCGGCGCCCGATGAGATAGATGTCCCGCACCGGCGCGGCGTGCAGCACCTCTGCGGCATGCTCCGGCAGATCGGTGTTGGCCATTTCCGCCGGCGTCTTCACGAGCACCCGGGCGATGTCCAGCGCCACGTTGCCGTTGCCAATGACGGCAACGGCGGTGACGTTGAGATCCGGTTCGAGATCGCGGTGGGTCGGATGGCCGTTGTACCAGCCGACGAAGGCGGCGGAGCCATAAACGCCGGTCTTGTCGCCGCCCGGGAGACTCAGGTCCCGGTCGAGCGGCGCTCCGACGGCGATCACCACGGCATCGTAGAGGCGGCGTAGCTCGGCCAGCCCGACGTCCCGGCCCACCTGGACATTGCCGTAGTAGCGCACGGCCTTGTCGGCGGCCGTGCGCTCGTAGCTGCGGGCAACGCGCTTGGTGGATTGATGGTCCGGCGCGACGCCGGAGCGGATCAGCCCGAAGGGTGTCGGCAAGCCCTCAAGCAGGTCGATCCGATAGTCGCGGTCCAACCGCCGCAGCGCCTCTGCCGTATAGAAGCCACTGGGCCCGGCCCCAATAATCGCCACGCTGAAGGGCATGACAGTCCCGAAGTCGACGAATCCAGTCGTCCCCTGAGGGCAAATCCTTCCACCGGTGTTCCGCCTTGGCAAGGGCGCAGGTGGCGATTGCGGTCAGCCTGCGCCTTACCGCCGCAGCGGCAGGCCGCGTCCTTGTATGGGTTTTCTGTCCTGCCGGTGGTCAGCACGGGAAATACCCCGGGAGGATCGGGCTGCCGGAACCCGCCAGCGACCGGCCAGAACCCGCGCAACCCCTTGAGTTCCCTATCGTTCCCCGGTGTCGCGATTCAGACACGATCAGTCGCCAAAGGTGAAGCTGAAGAAGGCCCATAAACGTCAAAAATAAGACATAGGGGGCCATCGGCCCCCCATCTGTGCCTGCAACTGGGATCTTGCCTTAGGGATTACGCGGATGGCCGAAGAAGACGATCTCGATCTCAACAGCCTCGACGACGAAGAACTCGTCAAGCAGATGCACGACGACCTCTACGATGGCCTCAAGGAGGAGATCGAGGAGAGCGTGCACATTCTCCTCGGCCGCGGCTGGGAGCCCTACCGTGTCCTCACCGAGGCGCTGGTCGAGGGCATGCGGATCGTCGGCATCGATTTCCGCGACGGCATTCTCTTCGTGCCGGAGGTGCTGCTGGCCGCCAACGCAATGAAGGGCGGCATGACGATCCTGCGCCCGCTGCTGGCCGAGACCGGAGCACCCAAGCTCGGCACCATGGTGATCGGCACCGTAAAGGGCGACATTCACGACATCGGCAAGAACCTCGTCTCGATGATGATGGAGGGCGCCGGCTTCGATGTGATCGACCTGGGCATCAACAACCCGGTCGAGAACTACCTGGATGCGCTGGAAGAGCACAAGCCGGACATCCTCGGCATGTCGGCCCTGCTCACCACGACCATGCCCTACATGAAGGTCGTTATCGACACCATGAAGGAGAAGGGCATCCGCGACGACTACGTGGTTCTGGTCGGCGGCGCACCGCTGAACGAAGCCTTCGCCGAAGCCGTCGGCGCCGATGCCTATTGCCGCGACGCCGCCGTGGCGGTGGAAACCGCCAAGGACTTCATGAAGCGCCGCCATAACCAGAAGGGCGCCGCCTGAGCGCCGGCCCCAGCCGCCAAGGACAATTGCCATGGCCGTGGTTCAGCCGATTGTGGACTGCCCGGAGCGCACGCTGCTCATCGCCTGTGGCGCACTGGCGCGCGAGGTGGTCGAACTCATCCGGGTCAATGCCTGGCGCCATCTGACCGTGAGCTGCCTGCCGGCGGCATGGCACAACACGCCGGAGAAGATTCCCGGCGCTGTGCGCGAGCGCATCCAGGGTGCGAAGGACCGCTACGACCACATCTATGTCCTCTATGGAGATTGCGGCACCGGCGGCGAGCTGGACCGGGTCCTGCGCGAGGAAGGCGTCGAGCGTATCGAAGGTCCGCACTGCTATGCCTTCTATGCCGGCGGAAAGGTCTTCGAAGCCCTGGCCGAGGCCGAAGTGGGTACCTTTTATCTGACCGACTATCTGGCGCGCCACTTTGACCGGCTGATCATCCAGGGCCTCGGCCTCGACCGCCATCCGGAACTGCTCGAGCTCTATTTCGGCAACTACAAGAAGCTGATCTTCCTGGCCCAGACCGAGGACAAGGATCTGCAGGCCCGCGCCGAGCAGGCCGCCCGGCGCCTGGGGCTCGCCTATGAGTACCGCTTCACCGGCTACGGCGAGATGGCCAGCTTTCTCGAAAACAAGGTCGAGCTGCCGAAGGAGCCCGCGTCATGGCTCAGCTGACTGTCGTCTACTGGCGCGACATCCCGGCCCAGGTGATCGTCAAGGCCGGCCGCAAGAACGCCAAGATCCAGCTGACCGAGCGCTTCGAAAAAGCGATCGACCGCGCTGCCATGCGCGCCAAGCTGCACGGCAGCGACGCCTACCTCGAGGAGTGGCGCCGGGGCCATCCCAGCGAATGCGGTGACGACCTGGAGGCCGAAGCCTCCGCCGCGGCCGCGCAGCTGGAAAACGACTACGACGACACCCGGCTGGCCGAACTGGTTGCCGCCGGCGGTCAGGAAACGGCGTGATCGGATAGAGGGATACTGGGATGTTTGCCGTGAGCAAGGCTGATGCGGTCGACCTGGCCGCCGAGGAGACCCGCCACCAGATCGTCGATCTGATGCAGGACTTCACCATCGAGACGACGCCGGGATCCGCCGCGAAGATCGCCGACTATCGCGACCACCTGCGCCCGGGAACGCGCGTTGCCGTCACCTTCCTGCCCGGCTCCGACTTTGCCGACACGCTGGCGACCGCCGCCCGCCTGAAGGCCGAAGGCTTCGAGCCGATGCCGCACTTTGCAGCACGGTCCATCCCCAGCCGGCAGGCACTGGAAGACTACCTCAAGGCCCTGAAGGACGCAGTCGACCTGAAGCACGTAGTCGCGCTCGGCGGCGCCGTCGACTCGCCGCTTGGACCCTTCGACAGCTCCATGGCAATGCTGGAAACCGGTCTCTTCGACGCCTACGGCGTGGAGACCATCGGTGTCGCCGGCCATCCGGAGGGCAGCCCCGACATCGCGCCGGCGGCCCTGCAGCAGGCGCTGGACTGGAAAAACGCCTTTGCGGCACGCAGCGATGCCAGCCTCTACATCGCAACCCAGTTCTGCTTCGAGGCGGCGCCGATCATCGCCTGGGACAAGGCGATCCAGGCCGCCGGCAACAGGCTGCCGATCCACATCGGCGTGCCGGGCCTCGCCACCATCAAGACGCTGATCAACCACGCCAAGGCCTGTGGCGTCGGGCCCTCGATGCGGTTCCTCACCAAACAGGCCCGCAACGTGGCAAAGCTGATGACGGTGAACGCGCCCGACAAGCTGCTGCTCGATCTCGCGCGCTACAAGGCCATGGACCCCGGCTGCGGCATCGCCCGCGTGCACATGTATCCCCTGGGCGGACTGCGCCGCTCGGCTGCCTGGAGCTACGCCGTGGCGGACGGGGAACTGGAGCTGAAGCCGAAGGACAAAGGCTTCAACGTGACCCGGTCCATCGACTGACCGCCGTAAAGGCCGGGAATCGCCGGAACCTTGCGCGAACTGGCCAGTCTCGGTCGCCCCTGCGCCAGCCCGGCGCCGCGGAACGGGGACTAAATCCCTTCGTCTTTCGGGTTTCAGCGGCTTGGCCGGCAAGAGACGGATTCAAGCCCGCCGCGGACTTGCTGACGAGGGTCCGCTGACATTAGGAGTAAGGGCAGCATGGCAGACACGGTTGTAAGCTCGGCAACCAAGGAAGTGGTAATCGGCTTCGACCGCCCCTTCTGCATCATCGGTGAGCGCATCAATCCCACCGGCCGCAAGCTGCTGGCCGCGGAAATGGCCGCCGGCGACTTCAGCCGGGTGGAAGCGGACTGTCTGGCCCAGGTCGCCGCTGGCGCCCACATGCTCGACGTCAATGCCGGCATCCCTCTGGCGGACGAGCCGGCGATCCTGGCCGAGACCGTTAAGCTGGTCCAGTCGCTCACCGACCTGCCGCTCTCCATCGACTCGTCTATCGTCGAGGCGCTGGAAGCGGGCCTTAGCGTCTACCAGGGCAAGGCCTTGGTGAACTCGGTGACCGGCGAAGACGAGCAGATGGAACGCGTGCTGCCGCTGGTGAAAAAGCACGGCGCCGCCGTCGTTGCGATTTCCAACGACGAGACCGGCATCTCCGAAGACCCGGACGTGCGCTATGCCGTTGCCAAGAAGATCGTCGAGCGCGCCGCCGACTACGGCATTCCCGCAGCCGACGTGGTGGTCGATCCCCTGGTCATGCCGATCGGCGCCATGGGCACTGCCGGGCGGCAAGCCTTCGCCATCGTTCGCAAGTTGCGCGAGGAGCTGGGCGTCAACACCACCTGCGGCGCTTCCAATATCTCTTTCGGTCTACCCAACCGCCACGCCCTGAACGCCGTCTTCCTGGCCATGGCCGCCGGCGCCGGCATGACCTCGGCGATCATGAATCCGCTGCACCAGGAAGAGTTGACGGGTATCATGGCCGCTGACGTTCTGAACGGCCATGACAGGGACTGCCGTGCCTGGATCAAGAAGTTCCGTGAACCCGCCGCTGAAGGCGCGGGTGGCGAAGCCGCTGGCCGGCGTGGTGAGCGGCGGCGACGCAGAGGCTAAGCCGCCCGGAACCAGCTTCCGGGAACCAAACCGCCGGGAACAGGACGCCCGTGATTGAGAAAGCCCTCGTTGTCTTCACGCCCTCCGGAAAGCGCGGTCGCTTTCCGGTAGGCACGCCGCTGCTGAAGGCGGCGCAAAGCCTGGGCGTGGATATCGACTCGGTCTGCGGCGGGCGCGGGCTCTGCGGCCGCTGCCAGGTGACGGTCGGGACCGGCGAGTTCGCCAAGCACGGCATCACCAGCCGCGAGGAACACGTCAGCGCAAGGCGCGCGACCGAAGAGCGCTATGCCGCCAAGAAAGGCATGGCCGAGGGGCGTCGCCTCTCCTGCCAGGCGGTGCTCCTGAAGGACGTCGTCATCGACGTCCCCGCCGACAGCCAGGTTCACAAACAGGTGGTGCGCAAGCGTGCGGAGGTCCGGGACATCGAGCTCGACCCCGCCATCCGCCTGCACTACGTCGTGGTCCAGGAACCGGACATGCACAACCCCACCGGCGATCTGGAGCGCCTGCTCGCGGCGCTGGAGGACCAGTGGGGCCTGACCGGGCTGGAAGCCGATCTGCGCATCCTGCAGAACCTGCAACAGACCCTCAGGGCGGGCAACTGGCAGGTCACCGTCGCGGTCCACCGCGGACAGGTGATCACGGCGATCTGGCCGGGCTTCCACGACCGCCCCTTCGGCCTGGCCGTCGACGTCGGTTCCACCACCATCGCCGCCCATCTCTGCAACCTGTCCACCGGCGAGGTGGTGGCCTCCTCCGGCATCATGAATCCCCAGATCCGCTTCGGCGAAGACCTCATGAGCCGGGTCTCCTACGTGATGATGAACCCCGGCGGCGAGCAGGAAATGACCGCGGCGGCGCGCCAGGCCATCAACGACCTGACCGATGCGGTCTGCGCCGAAGGCGCGGTCGAGCGCGAGGAGATCCTCAACGCCACCTTCGTCGGCAACCCGGTGATGCACCACCTGCTGCTCGGCATAGATCCGACGGAACTGGGGGGCGCGCCCTTTGCGCTGGCCGCGAACTCCGGCATCACCCTCTGGGCCAGCCAGCTCGACCTGCGCTTCCACCCGGACGCCCGGGCCTATGTGCTGCCCTGCATCGCCGGCCATGTCGGCGCCGACACGGCCGGCGTCATCCTCTCCGAGACGCCGCATCTGACCGACAAAATGACCCTCGTAGTGGATGTCGGTACCAATGCCGAGATCGTGCTGGGCAACCGCGACCGTCTGCTCGCCTGTTCCTCGCCCACGGGACCGGCCTTCGAGGGCGCGCAGATCTCCTGCGGCCAGCGCGCCGCACCGGGCGCCATCGAACGGGTGCGCATAGATCCAGAAAGCCTGGAGCCGCGCTTCAAGGTGATCGGCTGCGACCTCTGGTCGGACGAAGACGGCTTCGCCGAGGCCACCGCCAAGAGTGGCGTCACCGGCATCTGCGGCTCCGGCATCATCGAGGTGCTGGCCGAGATGTTCCTGGCCGGCGTGCTCACCCGCGACGGCACCATCGACGGCACCCAGGCGGCCCGCAGCCCGCGCATCCAGCCGGACGGCCGCACCTTCTCCTACCTGGTGCACGAGGGGACGCCGGAAATCCGTATCGTTCAGAACGACGTGCGGGCAATCCAACTCGGCAAGGCGGCCCTCTATGCCGGCATCCGCCTGCTCATGGACCGCCTGGGCATCGACGCGGTCGAGCAGATCATGCTGGCCGGCGCCTTCGGCAGCCACATCGACACCAAATACGCCATGGTGCTGGGGATGATCCCCGACTGTCCGCTGGAGAACGTCTACTCGGCGGGCAACGCGGCGGGCACCGGGGCGCGCATCGCCCTCCTGAATCAGCAGGCGCGGGACGACATCGAAGACGTCATCCGCCGGGTCGAGAAGATCGAGACTGCGGTCGAGCCTAACTTCCAGGCGCACTTCGTCGAGGCCATGGGCCTGCCCCACTCCTCGGCCGCCTTCCCGAACCTCTCAGCCGCCGTGAAACTCCCGGCAGCCACGGCCCCCGCAGCGGCCAACGACGCTGCCCCGGGCGGCGAGCGCCGCCGCCGCCGGCGGCGCCCGGCCTAAGCAGGCGCTCACAGCCAGTCTTTTTAGCCCCGCGGCATCCTTCGAGACGGCCCTTCGGCCTCCTCAGGATGAGGCATGCGCGCAGGGAATTGACCTCACGCTGAGGAGCGGAGCGTCTCGAAGCGCGAGGTCAATGGGGAGCAGGTCTCCTGCGTGGTCGGTTTACTGGGCGGCGCGGGACTGTTCGTCTTCCGGCTGCAGGGGCAGGCCCCGTTCCTTGCGCGGCGTACGCCCGAAGAAGTCGCGGTAGCACTTGGAGAAGTGGGAGGCGGAAACAAAACCGCAGGCCAGCGCCACGTCGATGACCGACATGTTGGTCTGCAGCAGCAGGAGCCGGGCCTTGTTAAGCCTCAGCTCCAGGTAGTAGCGCGCCGGCGAGCGGTTGAGGTACTTCCGGAACAGGCGCTCCAACTGGCGGGTCGAGAGATCCGCCTCCCGCGCCAGCTCGCTGCGGGTCAGCGGCTCCTCCAGGTTCTGCTCCATCAGCGCGATGACCGAAAGCAGCTTGGGGTGGCGTACCCCCAGACGCGCCGGCAGCGAGATCCGCTGGCGGTCGTGGTGGTCGCGGATGCGCTCGTGCATGAACTGATCGGCGACGCTGGCCGCCAGCTCGTGGCCGTGCTGGCGGGCAATGACGTTCAGCATCATGTCGATCGCCGCGGTGCCACCGGAGCAGGTGAAGCGGTTGCGGTCGATCTCAAAGAGCTCGGTGGTCACCTCGATCTCCGGGAACTGCTCGCAGAAGCCGGCCAGGTTCTCCCAGTGGATGGTGCAGCGGAAGCCTTCCAGGAGCCCCGCCTGCGCCAGGATATAGCTGCCGGTGCAGATGGCGCCGACATCCACGCCGCGGCGATCCATCTTGCGCAGCCAGGCCTGCAGGGCCTTGTCCTGATGCAGATGAACGTCCAGCCCGCCGCAGATGATGATCGTCCCGCAGGCTTCGGCCTGCGACAGGTCGCCGGCCACGTTCAGGGCGATCCCGTTGGAGGCAGTCACCGGCTGGCCGTCGGTGGAGACCAGCAGGCGCCGATAGAGCTCCTGGCCGCTCAGCCGATTGGCGAGGCGAAAGGATTCCACCATCCCGGTGAAGGGCAGGAATGAGAAGCGCGGCACCAGCACCAGGGCGATCTGCTGGGGCAGCTCTCGCGGAACGTTACCGAACATAGGGCGACGCCGAATCCTTGTGCATTAGAGACCATTGATAACGGGGAACTTTGGCATAACTGGCGGTGTCGCGAACAGAGAATTTTCCGCCGGGCAGCGGCAAGCCCAGGGACCGCCGATCGAGTGCCCTGGCGGCGCACAGGGAGCCCGGACTTCCGCCGCCGGGACAGGCTGCCGTTGCCAAGGCCGGGGCCGGATGCCAGCATGGAGAAAGGGCCGTCGCGCGTGGGGCGCAAAGCCCGGTCGGGAGGACTCGGTCAGTAAGACCGGGCCCGGGGATGAGCCAGGGGATACGGTTAACAGGGAAGCCAGCCGCGGATGAAATCGCGTTACTCCGTCTTCAGCCTGCTGCGCAACGCCGCCTCCTATCACGAGAACTGGCCGCAGGCTTGGCGCAGCGCCGAGCCCAAGCAGCGCTACGACGTGGTGATCGTCGGCGGCGGCGGCCACGGGCTGGCCACCGCCTACTACCTGGCCAAGAACCACGGGATCACCAACGTCGCGGTCGTCGAGCGCGGCTGGCTGGGCGGCGGCAACACCGGGCGCAACACCACCATCGTGCGGTCCAACTATCTCTGGGACCAGTCGGCAGCACTCTACGAGCACGCCCTGAAGCTCTGGGAGGGGCTATCCCAGGACCTGAACTACAACGTCATGTTCTCCCAGCGCGGGGTCCTGAACCTGGCCCACAACCAGCATGACCTCAGGGAGGTTTCGCGCCGCGTCAACGCCAACCGGCTGAACGGCATCGACTCCGAAATCCTCAGCGCCGCCCAGGTGAAGGAGATGGTGCCCATCATCGACCTGCGCGCCGGCGGCCGCTATCCGGTGCTGGGGGCCAGTCTGCAGCGCCGCGGCGGCACCGCCCGTCACGACGCGGTCGCCTGGGGCTACGCCCGCGCCGCGGACGCACTGGGCGTCGACATCATCCAGGAGTGCCCGGTCAACGGCTTCCGCATCGAGGGCGGCCGGATCACCGGCGTGGAAACCGGCAAGGGCCTGATCGAAGCCGGCAAGGTCGGCGTGGTCACCGCCGGACACTCCAGCGTCATGGCGAACATGGCTGGCTTCCGCCTGCCGGTGCAGTCCCTGCCCCTGCAGGCCCTGGTCTCCGAACCGGTGAAGCCGGTCATCGACACCGTGGTCATGTCGGGCGCCGTCCACGCCTACATCAGCCAGTCCGACAAGGGCGAGCTGGTGATCGGCGCCGGCGTCGACAGCTACATCGGCTACGGGCAACGCGGCAGCCTGCCGGTCACCGAGGAGACCCTGGCCGCCATCTGCGAGCTGTTCCCGCTGTTCCGGCGCATGCGCATGCTGCGCCAGTGGGGCGGCATCGTCGACGTCTGCCCCGACGCCAGCCCGATCCTCTCCAAGACGCCGGTGGAGGGCCTCTACTTCAACTGCGGCTGGGGCACCGGCGGCTTCAAGGCGACGCCGGGCTCCGGCTGGGTTTTCGCCCACACCATCGCCCGCGACGAGCCGCACGACCTGAACGCGGCCTTCAGCCTCGACCGCTTCCGCAGCGGCTTCCTCATCGACGAGCACGGCGCCGCAGCCGTGGCTCACTGAAAGGCACCTTCCGGCCATGCTGCTGATCCCCTGCCCCTACTGCGGACTGCGTTCGGAAACCGAGTTCTCCAACGGCGGAGAGGCGCACATCGCGCGCCCGGAGAACCCGGAGGCCTTGAGCGATGCCGAGTGGGCCGAGTTCGTCTTTCTGCGCGACAATCCCAAAGGCGTGCTGCTGGAGCGCTGGAACCACGCCCAGGGCTGCCGCCGCTGGTTCAACGTCGCCCGCGACACCGTGACTTACGAAATCCTGGCGGTCTATCCCATGGGCGCGGCCCCGCCCGCGCTCGACCGCCGGCGCGTCGTCTGAGGGAGGAAGAAAGACCTTGTCCGGACGCATGCGCCTGCCTCACGGCGGTCAGGTCGACCACAACAAGCCGCTGCGCTTCACCTTCAACGGCAAGAGCTATCAGGGTCTGGCCGGCGACAGCCTGGCCTCGGCGCTGCTGGCCAACGGCGTCCATCTGGTCGGCAGAAGCTTCAAGTACCACCGCCCGCGCGGCATCGTCACCGCCGGCCCGGAGGAGCCCAACGCCCTGGTCCAGGTCGGCGAGGACCCGCGCACCGACCCCAACATGAAGGCGACCCAGGTGGAACTGGTGGAGGGCCTCAACGCCAGATCCCAGAACGCCTGGCCCTCGGTGGAGTTCGACATCGGCGCCGTCAACAGCCTGGGCGCAAGGCTGATCCCGGCCGGCTTCTACTACAAGACCTTCATGTGGCCGGCGAGCGCCTGGAAAGCCTACGAGCACTTCATCCGCCGCGCCGCCGGGCTGGGCACCGCCCCCAGCGGGCGCGACCCGGACCGCTACGACAAGACCTTCGCTCATTGCGACGTGCTGGTGGTTGGCGCCGGCCCGGCCGGGCTGGCCGCGGCCCTGGCGGCCGGGCGCGCCGGCGCGCGCGTCATCCTCATCGAGCAGGACGCCCTGCTGGGCGGCGCGCTCCTGAGCGCCAGCGCGGAGACGATCGACGGCCGCCCGGCGCTCGACTGGGTGCGCGATGCCCAGACCGAGCTGGCGGCCATGCCCGAGGTGCGCATCCTCACCCGCAGCGTCGTCTACGGCGCCTTCGATCACGGCTTCTACGGCGTGATGGAGAACGTCACCGACCATCTGCCCGAAGCGCCCGACCACCTGCCGCGCCATCGCCTGTGGAAGCTGCGCGCCAAGCAGGCGGTCTTCTGCACCGGGGCCATTGAGCGGCCTATGGTCTTTGCCGACAACGACCGCCCGGGGATCATGACCGCCTCGGCGGTGCAGAGCTACCTGAACCGCTACGCCGTGAAGCCGGGCCGGCGCGCCGTGGTCTTCACCAACAACGACAGCGGCTACGGCGCGGCTCTGGACCTGACCGCCGCCGGCGTCGAGGTCGCCGCCGTGGTCGATCTGCGCGCCGCCCCCGGCGGGCCGCTCACCGAACGGGCGGAGGCCGCCGGCCTGCGCATCCTGGCCGACCACGCTATCATCGGCACCGAAGGCAAGAAGCGGGTCAACAAGGTGCGCGTCGCCGAGCTGAGCGCCGAGGGCGACGCCGTGGTGGGCGCGGTGGAGGAGATCGACTGCGACCTCCTGGCCGTCTCTGGCGGCTGGAGCCCGACGGTCCACCTCTTCTGCCATGCCAAGGGCCAGCTCGTTTGGGATGCCGAGCAGGCCTGCTTCCTGCCGGGCCAGGCCCAGCAGCCGGGCCAGCGCGCCGCCGGGGCGGCCAACGGCGGCTTCGGCCTGGCCAGCTGCCTGGCCGAAGGCGCGGCGGCGGGGGCAGCGGCAGCCGGAGAAGCCGGCTTCGCCGCCGGCGCCGCAGTGACAGCCAGCGCCGAGGACAGAGGCTGCCTGCCGGGGCGCTGGCTCTGGCTGGTCCCCTCCGACAAACCCTTGGGCAAGAAGGCCAAGCACTTCGTCGACCAACAGAACGACGTCACCGCCGCCGACCTGAAGCTGGCCCTGCGCGAGGGTTACCGCTCCATCGAACACGTGAAGCGCTACACCACGACGGGCATGGCCACCGACCAGGGCAAGCTGGGTAACGTGAATGCCATCGGCATCGTCGCCGACGACTTCGGCCGCCCGCTGCCGGAGGTTGGGGTCACCACCTTCCGCCCGCCCTACACGCCGGTGAGCTTCGGCATCTTTGCCGGGCGCGACGTGGACGACCTGCTGGACCCGATCCGCCGCACGCCGATGCATGCCTGGCACGAGCGCAACGGCGCCCTCTTCGAGGACGTCGGCCAGTGGCGCCGGCCCTGGTACTATCCCCAGTTCGGCGAAGACATCCACGCCGCGGTGAACCGCGAGGTCAAGGCGGTGCGCGAGTCCCTCGGTGTGCTGGATGCCTCGACCCTCGGCAAGATCGACATCCAGGGGCCGGACGCCGCCGAGTTCCTGAACCGCGTCTACACCAACGCCTGGAAGAAGCTCGACATCGGGCGCTGCCGCTATGGCCTGATGCTGGGCGAGGACGGCATGGTGATGGACGACGGCGTCACCACGCGCCTCGGCGAAAACCACTTCCTGATGACCACCACCACCGGCAATGCCGCCCCGGTGCTGGCCCATCTGGAGGACTACCTGCAGACCGAGTGGCCGGACCTCAAGGTCTTCCTGACCTCGGTCACCGAGCAGTTCGCCACCATCACCCTTTCCGGGCCCAACGCCCGGCGCCTGCTGGCCGAGCTGAGCGACGCAGAGCTTTCGGCCAACGCCCTGCCGCACATGGGCTACACCGCCGCGCGGGTGGCGGGCGCCCCGGCACGCATCTTCCGCATCTCCTTCACCGGCGAGCTGTCCTACGAGATCAACGTGCCCGCCTCCTTCGGCATGGCGGTCTGGCAGACGGTGATGACGGCGGGCGAACGCTACGGCATCACCCCCTACGGCACCGAAGCCATGCACGTGCTGCGCGCGGAAAAGGGCTACATCATCGTCGGCCAGGAAACCGACGGCTCTGTCACGCCCCTCGATCTCGACATGGGCTGGATCGTCTCCAAGACCAAGGACTTCATCGGCAAACGCTCCCTCACGCGCGAGGACATGGCGAAGCCGGACCGCAAGCAGCTCGTCGGCATCCTGACCACGGACCCGGACGAGGTGCTGCCGGAGGGCGCGCAGCTCGTGGAGACCGTGCAGGCGCAGCCGCCCATGGCGATGCTGGGCCATATCACCTCCAGCTATTACAGCCCCAACTGCGGCCGCTCCATCGCCATGGCCCTGGTCAAGGGCGGCCTTGCGCGCAAGGGCGAAACGCTCTACGCGCCCCTGGTGGGCGGCAGGGTGGTGCCCTGCGTCGTGGCGGACAGCCCGGTGTTCTTCGATCCGGACGGGGAGCGGATGCGTGGTTGAGAGCTACCTCAGACAGAGCGCGCTGGCGCACCTCGGCCTGGAAGCCCGCGACCCGAGCGGCCAGGAGGCCGCGCCGGTGCGTCTTCAGGAAAAGACTCTTCCAGCGGCGGTGAACCTGCGCGGCGATCCTTCGGACGAGGGTTTCCTGTCCGCCGTCCATCAGGCCCTCGGCGTCGCCCTGCCCCTGGAGCCCAACACGGTCGCAAGCAGCGAGCGGACCGCCGTGCTCTGGCTGGGCCCGGACGAGTGGCTCGCGGTCAGCCACGACGACGAGCCGACGGCCGAGAGCCGCCTGGCCGAACGCCTGCGCGAGGCCCTCGCGGACTTCCACGCTTCGGTGACCGAGGTGGGCGAGAGCCTTGCCTGCATCCACATTGCCGGCCCGCGCGCCGCCGATGTCATCGCCAAGGGCTGCCCGCTGGACCTGCACCCAGGCGTCTTCGCCGCGGGGCACTGCGCCCAGAGCCACGTCGCCAAGGCCGCCGTCACCCTGCACCGGGTGAGCGATGCCGGCGCGCCCGGCGCGGCAAGCGGGCCGGGCTACGACCTCTACACCCGCCGCTCTTTCTCCGACTACCTCTGGCGCTGGCTGAGCGACGCCGCGCGGGAGTATCTTGGGGCGTAACCCCGCGCGCCGCGGTCTTCGCGAAGGGCTTCACTCCGCGGTTCCGTGAGAATCGTCAACGCATCCGCTGTCGGAATCAGCCCGTGCGCTTCGTCTAGGAACTGTCAGGCCGCTGGAAGCGGCGGCTGCAACCCGAGACGGAGGACAGCATGCGCATCTTGTACGAATGGCCGCCCACCCGCTCCCAAAGAGCCCGCTGGGCGTTGGAAGAACTGGGCCTCGACTACGAAAGCCATCCGGTCAAGCTGATGGAGGGCGAGCAGAACGGCGCGGACTATCGCGCCATCCATCCCCTGGGGGTGGTCCCCGCCCTGAAGGCGAACGGCTACACCATGTTCGAGTCGGTGGCGGTGGTGATGCAGTTGATCGACGAGCATCCGGAGAAGACCCTCGCGCCGCCGCCCGGAAGCCCGGAGCGTGCACTTTACTACCAGTGGTGCACCTTCGCCTGCGCGGAGATGGACCCGGCTTTGATGGCCTACTTCGACAACGCGGTCAGGCCGCTGGAAGCCATGCGGCCGCCGGGCCGCCAGCACAATGCCGAGTTCGCCGACTATGGCCGGCGCGACTTCGCATTGCGCGCCGAGGCGCTGTCAAAGGCGCTGAGGGGGCGCGACTACCTGCTCGGGCCCGCGTTCACCGGCGCAGATATCCTGATCGGCCATAGCTGCTTTATGGCAGCGCATCTGGAACTCATCGGCGACTACCCCATCCTGCAGGCCTATCACGGGCGCCTCAAGCAGCGCCCGGCCTACCAACGCAGCTATGAAAGCTGAACAAGGGCGCAAAGGGAGTAATCGGTGAATCTTTTTTTAGGGGGTTCAACAAACTTGGGCAGTTAACCCGGCCTCCCCTTCCGGCATAGGCTGCGCGCAACTTGCAACCAAGGGTAACCGACCGCGCCGCCGCCGTCGATTGGGGAGGTTGAGTTGTTTCAGGAACTGGATCTGGCCTGGAATGCCGGTCTGCTGGTTCACGCCGCCGCGCTGCTTCAGATTTTCGGTCTTCTCAATCGCAATCAGCTGGTCCTGCGCGGCCTGGTGCTGGCCGGCAGCCTCATCTACACCGCCTACTACTATCTCTTTCCGATTGCTCCGCTTTGGGGTGCCATGTTCTGGAGCACCGGCCTGGCCGCGGCCAACCTGATCGGCATCGCCCGGGTGGTCCTGGACCGAAGGCTGAGCCACGGCCTCGAGCACGAGGACTGCTTCGTCGACATGCTGAAGGTGCTGACCCCCGGGGAGTTCCGACGCCTGATGCAGATGGCGGAGTGGCATACCGCCACCAAGCCGACGCAACTCACCGTCGAGGGCGAAGCCGTGCCCAGCCTCTATTTCGTCATCGACGGAGACGTCGAGATTCAAAAGGCCGGCCGCACGTTCACGCTGCCGGCCGGCCTCTTCATCGGCGAGGTCTCGTTTCTCCTCGGCGGCACCGCGACCGCCAGCGTCTCCCTGCCGCCGGAGGCTAAGTACATCGAATGGCCCAAGGCAGCGCTGCAGAAAGCCATCGACCGCACGCCGTCGCTCGGCAGTTCCATGGAAAGACTGTTCAACCAGGAACTGGCCCGCAAGGTCGCCATATCCTGGAGTTGAGGTTTCTGGTTCCCCGCATCTACGGCCAGGCCCGGCGCCGCCCCCGGCAACGCCAAGAGGCCGTCCTGAGAGCGGCCGCGCTGCGCTTCGACTTTGAAAGCCTGCGATCAGGCCTCCGCCGGCTCGTTTGCGGCAAAGGTTTCCATCTGCGCCCTCAGCGCTCTCCCAAAGGCCGGCCGGGCAAGACAGCGATCGAGATAGGCCACGAGGCGGGGGAAGCGCGCCCAAAGGGGTTCCTCTTCCAGGGCTCTCAGGACGGAGGCCATGACGATATCGGCGACGCTGAACCGGCCCGTCAGCCAGTCGCGCCCGTCCATCCACTTCGACAGTGCTTCAAGCCGCATCTCGAGAACCGCCTCGGCATGGGGCCGCCACCCCTCGATCCATGGCTCTCCGGCGTAAAAGATCGACGGGAAGACGAGGTTGTCGACCTTGGGTTCGATCGAGTTGAGCGCCGCAACGACCCAGGCCTGGATCTGCGCCGCATCCTGCGGGTCGCGCGGGGACAGCGCCTTCGACTGCGCAGCAATCCGAAGAACGATCGCCCCGCTTTCGAAGAGTTCGACTTCGTCGTCCCGATAGGCCGGCACCTGACCGAACGGCTGCCAGGCACGGTACGCAGGCGCGTTCTGGTCGTCACCGGACAAAGTCCGGACCTCGTAATCGAGCCCCGCCTCTTCCAAAGCCCAGCGGGGCCGAAGGTCCTTCACATAGCCCTGCGCGAACGGCGGCACCCAAGCAAAGGCGCTGATCTCGATCATTATGCGGCATCTCCCTCTTCCAGCAGAAATCCGCTTACAGAGGTCATTGCGGATGCTCCCGTTTCTTGCTTACAGAGACAGCTTGACAGATTTTTACGTTGATATCAACTTAATTACCATGATGCGAGATGACCTGCCTCTTTCCGTCACGCATGAGGTGCGTGACCGCTGTCTCTGCCTGCATGTCCAACGCGCCGCGCGGGCGCTGGCGCGCAGGTTCGACACCGCGCTGCGCCCCTTCGGTCTGACCAACGGGCAGTACTCGATGATGATGGCGCTGAACCGGCCCGAGCCGCCGCGGATCGTCGATCTCGCGCCCTTCCTGGCGATGGACCGCACAACGCTGACTGCCGCACTGAAGCCGCTGGAGCGCAGGGGCCTGGTCAGCATCGTCCCGGACCCCAAAGATTCGCGATCCAAGCGTTTGGCCCTGACGGACAAAGGCCGCAGCCTTTTGGTCGAGGCCGTGCCCGTGTGGCGCGCGACCCATGACGCGGTCGACGCAGAACTCGCCAGCCCGGACCCCGACCAGTTGCGGGCGGACCTGCGTTCACTGGCTTAAGATCCGAACACTGAGCGCGCAGATTACACTCAATGCATTTAGTGAGGTAATCGCCTAACTGTCTTGTGGCTCTGAAGCGGCTCTGATAAGTTAGGCATATGCCTAACCAAGAAGTTGTTCTCGACACTGTCTTCCGCGCTCTTGCCGACCCGACACGGCGCGCGGTTATCCAGCGCCTGAACCAGGGACCCGCTTCGGTGACGGAACTGGCCGAGCCCTTCGACATGGCCCTGCCATCCTTCCTCCAGCACCTGAAGGTTCTGGAGGAGAGCGGGTTGGTGCGCTCCAAGAAAGTCGGAAGGGTCCGTACCTGCTCGGTCAAGCCGCGGGAGCTGGCAAAGGCCGAGCGCTGGCTGGCGGGCCAGCGCGCGATCTGGGAAGCGCGCTTCGACCGCCTGGATGCCTACCTCAACAGTCTGCAGGCCAAGGGGACGGGCGATGACGGCTGAGCCAAGCAGCGGTACAGCACGCGGCAGCGTCAGGAGAACGCCTTCAAGGGAGCCGGACGCATGACGGGACGCAGAGTCGACCACGACACCTTTACCATCGAGCGCAGCTTCGCAGCGCCGCCGGAACGTGTCTTTGCCGCCTGGGCGGACCCCTCCGCCAAGCGCCGCTGGTTTGCCGAAGGCGAGGGCTTCAAGCTCAAGACCCACAGCCTGGATTTTCGCATCGGCGGCGCGGAGGTCTGCGACGGTCTGGAGCCCAGCGGCCGATCCTTCCTCAACGAAACGGTCTACCACGACATCGTTGCGGACCGCAGGCTGGTGTTTTCCTATCGAATGGTGATGGGTGGCGTACCGATTTCGGTGTCCTTGGCGACCGTCGAGCTGGAGCCGGCCGGAGAGGCGACCCGCATGGTGTTTACCGAGCAGGCCGCTTTTCTCGACGGCGGCGACACGCGGGCGGCGCGCGAGGGTGGCTGGAGCTGGTTGCTTGGCCGGCTCGCCGACCACCTGGCCGAGCAGGCCGTGGCGTCATGAGCGATCTTGCTGAACGCAGCCTGACGATCACCCGGTGCTATCGCGCGCCGCGCGCGCTCGTCTGGCAGGTCTGGACCGATCCGGAACACCTGGCCGCCTGGTGGGGACCCTTCGGGCCGGAGAAGACCACGGCGCGCCTCGACCTCGTCATCGGCGGCCTCTTCGAGGTCGTCATGCACGCCCCCGACGGCAGTGCCCACCCGAGCCGCGGCGTCATCAGGGAACTGGTTCCCGGGCAACGTCTGGTCATAGAGGGCGACGCCGAAGCGCCGGATGCCTGCGGCGCCGGACTGCCGCCCCGTGCCATGGTAACGGTGCTCTTCGAGGACGATGCGGAAGGAACCAGGGTGACGCTGGATGCCGTCTTCGTCTCCGGCGAAGCGCGCAGGGCGGCCCATGCCAGCGGCTATGAAGACAGCTGGCGGGAGACCCTGGAAGCCCTCGACGGCTACCTGCAGCGCATCCCAGCGACACAGGAGCAACAGCAATGAGCGCTGCGGCAAAGGTCTCCACCTGCCTGTGGTACGACAGTCAGGCCGAGGAAGCGGCGCGCTTCTACGTCTCCCTGCTGCCCGACTCCGGAATCACCGAGGTCATGCGACCGGACCCGGACGGCCCGGCCTTGATGGTGTTCTTCACCTTGGCAGGCGCGCCCTATCAGGCCCTCAACGGCGGACCGCACTATGCCCTCACACCAGCGGCCTCGATTGCGGTGACGACAAAGGACCAGGAGGAGACGGACCGCCTCTGGGCCGCGCTCGTCGCCGAGGGCGGCGCCGAAGGGCACTGCGGTTGGCTGACGGACCGCTTCGGCCTGTCCTGGCAGATCGTGCCGGAAGCCCTTCCCCGTCTTCTGGCTTCGCCAGACCGGGCCGCCGCCGAACGCGTGCAGCAGGCCATGCTGCAGATGAGCAAGATCGATATCGCCGCGCTTGAGATGGCCCACAACAAGAAATGAAGGAGACCCTTTGATGGCCTATGTGGATGGCTTCGTCGCCGCGGTGCCGAACGACAAGAAAGCGGACTACCTGAAACACGCCGAGGAGTCCGCAGCAGTCTTCAAGGAGTTCGGTGCCTTGAAGGCCGTGGAGTGCTGGGGCGACGACGTGCCGGACGGCGAACTGACCTCCTTCCCCATGGCGGTGAAGTGCGAAGCCGGCGAGACGGTGGTCTTCTCCTGGGTCGTCTGGCCCTCGAAAGCGGCGCGCGACGAAGCCTGGCAGAAGGTCATGGAGGACCCGCGCATGCAGCCGGACCACAACCCCATGCCCTTCGACGGCAAGCGCCTGATCTACGGCGGCTTCGAGATGATCATGGATCGGTAAGGCTACGGCAGCTGCGACAGCGCTGCGGAGCCGCCGCCGTGACAAGCAGACCGGCTTTTACGCGACCCTAGTCCCCGAAGTCCGCGATCAGACGGTTCACCTCGCCGGCGGCCTCCATATGCGGCATGTGGCCGATCTGCTCCAGGATCCGCAGGCGCACGTTGTCCGGCATGCCCTCGCTCTGGGCCGGCGGCAGGATGGCGTCCGCATCGCCCCAGATCACCTGTACCGGCATGGCCAGGCTTGCGAGTTGGTCTTTCATCACCAGCGCCTGATGGCCGCCGGGGAAGACGCTGTCGGCGAGGCCCCGCAGCGACGGCTTTACCCCGTCCAGACGTTTGAACTTCTGCACCTTGTCGACCATGTCGCGGCTCACCAGTTCCGGATCGGCAAAGAGCTGGCCCAACAGCCCCTTGATCTCCTTGCGCCGCTCGGCGGCGATGAAGCCTTCGATGAAGTCCATATTGAGCTCCGGGCCGAAGCCCGCCGGCGCCAGCAGGCTCAGGGCCGTCACCCGCTCCGGCTGATCGAGGGCCAGCTTCAGCACGATCCCGCCGCCGAGGGAGAGGCCGACCAGATGGGCGGGGCCGGTCTCGGCGGCGTCCATGTAGTCGGCCAGCAGCATCGCCAGGGTAGCGACGTCGAGGCCTTCAACACTTTTCTCCGCACCGCCGTGGCCGGGCAGTTCGAGGGCATAGACCCGGTGGCTTTCCGCCAGGACCGGCTGGTTGAACAGCCAACTCTCGATGTCGCCGCCGAAGCCATGCACCAGGATCACCGCCGGGCCTTGCTCCGGCCCCATGCGCAAATGGCGGAGCTGGCGCCGGGCGACGGTGATCATCTCCGGTTCCGGCGCCTCGGCCGCATCGCTGGCCTCGACCACAAAGTTGGCCTGGAAATCGGCGATGAAGGCTTCGATGGCGTCCTCGGGCGTGTCGGCTGCCGCCGCAACGCCCAACAAAGCGCCGACAGGCACCGTTTCGCCCTCGGCCACCACGCGGCGGCGCAGAGTGCCGGCGACCGGAGACTCGAAAACGTTGGTGATCTTCGTGGTCTCGATCTCCAGGATCTCCTCGCCGCTGTCGATGGCCGCGCCTTCCTCGGCCATCCAGGCACTCACCTTGCCCTCCTCCATCGCCAGGCCCCACTTGGGCATGGTAATGGCCTGGATTGCCGCCGCCTCGCTCATAGACTGAATCCTCTCATGCTTGATGGGCCATGACGCTCCGCACGGCTTCTTCGATACGCTCGGGGTTGGGAATGTAAAGGTCCTCCAGCTCGGCGGCGAAGGGGACCGGCGTATGGGGCGGCGTCACCTTGCGGATGGGTGCCTTCAGGGCGCCGAAGGCCTGCTCCGAGACCAGCGCCGCAACGTCGGTGGCGATGTTGCAGCGCGGACTGGCCTCGTCGACGATGACCAGCCGTCCGGTCTCCTCCACGCATTCCAGGATGGTGTCCTCGTCCATCGGCGAGGTGGTGCGCGGATCGACCACGGTGCAGCTGATGCCCTCGCCCTCCAGCTTGTCGGCTACCTGGTTGGCGAACTGAACCATGCGGCCGAGCGCAACGATGGTCACGTCGTCGCCTTCGCGGGTCAGGTTGGCCTCGCCGAAGGGGATGGTGTAGGCCTCGTCTGGCACCTCCTCCTCGTCGTCGTACATCACCTTGTGTTCGAAGAAGATCACCGGATCGTCGTCGCGGATCGCCTGGATCAGCAGGCCCTTGGCCTCGTAGGGCGAGGAGGGAATCGCGACCTTCAGGCCCGGCATATGGGTGAAGACGGGATAGAGGCACTGGCTGTGCTGGCTGGCGGCGCGGAAGCCGGCGCCGTACATGGTGCGCACCACCATGGGCGTCACGGCCTTGCCGCCGAACATGTAGCGGAACTTGCCCGCCTGGTTGTAGATCTGATCGAGGCAGACCCCCATGAAATCGACGAACATCAGCTCCGCGACGGGGCGCAGGCCGGTGGCCGCCGCACCGGCAGCGGCACCGATGAAGGCGCTCTCGCTGATCGGCGTATCGAGAATGCGGTCGCGCCCGAACTCCGGCATCAGCCCCTTGGTGACGCCCAGCGGGCCGCCCCAGGCGTCGTCCTCCCCGGCTGCACCGGCCCCGCCGGCCACGTCCTCGCCCATCAGCACCACTGTTGGGTCGCGGCGCATCTCCATGGCCAGGGCCTCGTTGATCGCCTGGCGAAAGGATTTCTTCGGCATCGCACCCTCCCCTAGTAAGAGACGTAGACGTCGGTGGTGAGGTCGTCGCGGGTCGGCGGCGGCGCGGTCTCCGACTCGCTGACCGCCTCGTCGACCAGACCGGCGACCGAGCGGTCGATCTCATCCATCTCCGCCGCTTCCAGCAGGCCGGTTTCCGACACCCGCTGGCGGAAGATCTGCAGGCTGTCCCGGCTTTCCCGCAGCGCATCCACCTCGCCGTCGCCGCGATAGGTCATGGCGTCGCCCTCGAAGTGGCCGAAGTAGCGGTTGAGCTTCACGTGCAGCAGGCTGGGCCCGCCGCCGTCGCGGGCCTTGGCGATGACGTCGCGCGCCGCCTCGTAGACCGCGAAGAAGTCGTGGCCGTCGACTTCGTAACCCTCCATGCCGAAGGCTTCGGCCCGCTTGATCTGGCTGCCGGCCACCGACCAGGCCGAAGCGGTGGACTCGGCATAGCCGTTGTCCTCCACGACGAAGATCGCCGGCAGATTCCAGACCTTGGCGAGGTTATAGGATTCCAGCGTCGTGCCCTGGTTGGAGCCGCCGTCGCCGACGAAGGCGACCGCCACGCCGCCGGTGCCCAGGGTCTTGGCGCTGAGCGCGGCGCCGCAGATCAGCGGCGGTCCGCCGCCGACGATGCCGTTGGCGCCCATCATGCCCTTGGAGAGGTCGGCGATGTGCATGGAGCCGCCCTTGCCGCCGCAAAGGCCGCCCCGGCGTCCGTAGATCTCCTGCATCATGCCCTTCACGTCGCAGCCCTTGGCGATGCAGTGGCCGTGCCCGCGGTGGGTCGAGGCGATATTGTCCTTGTCATTCAGGTTCATGCAGACCCCGACGGCCGAGGCTTCTTCTCCCGCATAGAGGTGGACGAAGCCCGGAATGCCGCCGCCGGCAAACTCCTCATGCACCCGTTCCTCGAAATCGCGGATCGTGCGCATCTGCGTGTACGCCTTGACGAGATCTTCTTTGCTCAATTGAAGCATTGGCGTCGTTCCTCCCAATTGCCGGCCTCTGTCGGGCCTGGACCTGCCTTTCCGGACCCCGAAGAAGGGTCCGGACGCTGCGATGTCGGGTCGACGCAAGAACACGAAAAGCGAGAGCGGAAGGTCCGAACTTCAGATCCCTCCGCGGACAGGGCCGACTCACACCGAGACAGCGTTAGGTGCTTTTGGCTGTAGTGTGACCGAGGTCCCAATCGCGATCAATGGACATTTGTAAGAAACGCGTTTCATTCGTTCTTCAACTGTGTGTGCAGCGTTTCACAAGTGGGAAGACCGCGGTATCGTTTTTCTCTCAACGCCCGCGGACTTATGCTTTTCCGAACCATTGGAGGACTCACGCCGGGCGACGACTATCGCTCCCCCTTCACCACGACCGACGGCCGCCAGAGGGGTTCTTGAGTCAGGCCGCCAGCAAGCGGGCGTCGAGGCGGGCGATGTGCGCAGCCGCCAGGCTGTGCATCCGGTCTCTCAGATTTGCCGCGAGCGCAAGGATGTCGGCGTGCAGCCCGCTCAGGCTGACGTCCCCGGCGTCGATCCGCGGCTCGATCGCAAAGACCGGCTCGAACTGAGACCCGCAGTGCACCGCGGCGACCTGCCAGGTGTGCTTCAGGACGCGCTTCGCCGACAGCGCTGCGAGAGCCTCGGCGAGCAGGCTCGGGTAAGCCAGCGCGTGGCAGGTGAACCAGACGCTCGGCAGGCGATGCAGCCTGCCCTCCGCATCAAGATGGCCCTCACAAGACCAGCAGGGCGAGAGTGCCGGCACCTCGGACAGCGCGAAGACCAGAGGCAGAATGCCCGCTTCGATGGGAAAGCGCTCAGGGTCGGAAGAGAGTTGCCGGGCCAGCCGCGACCAGTCCAGCCCGCAGCCGCAGGCGCTGCCCGTCGCGGAGGCGGAGCCGCAGTTGCCGCAGGGCTTTCGCGACGAGACAGAGGACTGCGCAAGCAGACCTTGCAGGTCGCTCCTTTGCGTTTCGATGACTTCTCGGTCCCGTGCTTCGAAGCTGATAAGCATGACCCGCCCTCACTCCTGATCCGAGCGGGCCCGCGAAAGCGGTTCTGCCCGACCGGGTTGTCACATGGTTAGCGAAGGGTTAAGGCAGGCTGCCTCTCCGCTTCGCATCGAGGATGCCGGGGAGGGGCTGAAGGCAGCCGTTCCTGCTGCGCCTTGGCCTGCCTGGCCGGTCATCTCTTCTTTTACGGAGATCGCATGGAACTGGACCACCTTTTCATCTTCATCGCGCCGGACGGCCCGGAACCAGGGCGCCTGGAATCCCTGGGATTTGAGGAGAATTTTCGCCGTTCCCATCCCGGGCAGGGAACGCGCAACATCTGCTATGTCTTCGACAATGCCTATCTTGAGCTTTTATGGCTGGAGAACGAGGCCGAGGCCCGCTCGCCGGCGGTCGCCCGCACCCAATTGGCAGATCGGGCGCGCTGGCGGGAGAACGCCGCCTCACCGCTCGGCGTCGCCTTGCGCGGCTACGGGCCGCAGGTCCCCCTGCCCTTCGAGACCTGGGACTATCACACGCCCTTCCGACCGACAGGGCGCAAGGTGCTGCCCATCGCCGCCTTCAGCGACGACCTTGCCCAGCCCCTCGTCTTCGGCTCCCCCGGAGATCTGCGCCCGGACCACTGGCCCGACGAGCACCAGTCCGCGCGCCAGAGCGCCATGGGAATCCGCGAGATCGCGGAGGTCGAGGTCGTCCTCCCCGATACCGTCGCGCCGGCTGAAGAGCTGCAGACCCTCGCGGATCAAGGGCTCCTGAAGCTCTCTTCGGGACCAGCGCAAGGCATCATCCTGACACTCAACCGCGAGGACGGTGCCCTGCTGCGTCTCAGCCTGCCGGACTGCACGCTGCGTTAGGAAAACGCGTCGGGCATGGAGTCCTTGCGCTCGCGGATGAAGGCCTGGAGCGCTTCGTCGAGCGCCGGGTCGAGCGCCGGGGCCTGGTAGTCCGCCAGCATCTTCTTGTAGATCCCATTGGCGCGCTGGTAGGCATCCTGCGCGCCCTCGGCCTCCCACTGCTCGAAGGAGTTGTTGTCGGCGATCGACGACCGGTAGAAGGCGGTCTCGAAGTTGGCCTGGGTGTGGGCGCAGCCGAGAAAGTGGCTGCCAGGTCCCACCTCGCGCAGCGCGTCCATGGCCTGGCCGTTCTCGCTGAGATCATAGCCCTGGGCGAAGGTCTGCATCATGCCGAGCTGGTCGGCGTCGATGACGAACTTCTCATAGGACGACACCAGGCCGCCCTCCAGCCAGCCGGCGGAATGGAGAACGAAGTTCACCCCGCCGAGCACGGTCGGCAGCAGGGTCTGGGAGCTTTCGTGGGCCGCCTGGGCATCGGGCACCTTGGAGCCGCAGAGCGAACCGCCGGAGCGGAAGGGGACGCCCAGGCGCCGGGCCAGGGCCGCCATGCCGTAGAGCACCAGCGCCGGCTCCGGCGTGCCGAAGGTGGGCGCGCCCGACTGCATGGAGATCGAGGAGGCGAAGCTGCCGAGCACAGCCGGGGCGCCGGGGCGCACGAGCTGGGAGAAGGCAAGCCCGGCCATCGCCTCGGCCAGGGTCTGGGTCATCACACCAACGGGCGTCACCGGGGCCATGGCGCCGGAGAGGATGAAGGGCGTGACGATACAGGCCTGGTTGTGGCGGGCGTAGACCTTCAGCGCGCCCAGCATGGTGTCGTCGAAAGTCATCGGCGAGTTGGCGTTGATCAGGTTGATCATCACGGTGTTGTTCTCGACGAAGTCCGCGCCGAACACGAGCTTCGCCATGGCCACCGAGTCCTCCGCCCGCTCCGGCGCCGTGACCGAGCCCATGAAGGGCAGGTCGGAGTAGCGCAGGTGGGCGTAGACCATGTCCAGATGACGCTTGTTCACCGGGATGTCGACCGGTTCGCAGACCGTGCCGCCGGAGTGATGCAGCGCCGGCGCCATGTAGGCCAGCTTCACGAAGTTCTGGAAGTCCTCGATGGTGGCATAGCGGCGCCCGCCCTCCAGATCGCGCACGAAGGGCGGACCGTAGACCGGCGCGAAGACCGTGTTGTTGCCGCCGATGACAACGGAGCGTTCGGGATTGCGGGCGTGCTGGATGAAGCTGGAGGGGATGGTCTCGCAGAGCTTGCGGCAGAGCCCGCGGGGAAAACGCACGCGCTCCCCCTCGACATCGGCGCCGGCATCCTTCCACATCGCCAGCGCCTCGGCGTCGTCACGGAACTCGATGCCGATCTCTTCCAGCACCGTCTCGGCGTTTTCCTCGACCAGGGCCAGCCCTTCTTCCGAGAGGATTTCGTAGGGCGGGATCTGCCGCTCGATGAAGCGGTTCTTGCCCGCCGTGCCGCTGCCGCGCAAAGCGCGCCGCGCTTCCGCACCGCCGCCGCCCCGGCCGCGCCGTCCGCGCGCCCGGCCGCCGTCGGAGGGCATGATCCCCTCGCCGCTTGCCAACCTTGCCATGGTCCGATCCTCACCCTTGGGACGAGCCGGATTATCGGCATCGGCGCATTTCGCGCTCTGTCGCACGCGCGACCGGGTCGGGCGAAAATGCGCCAGTACGCGCCCCGGCGACCCGCCCCGAAGCCCCGGAATTCCGCCGCTCCCGGCCGATGCCACGGGCGGCGGGCAAAGGTGTCGGAGATACGACAATTGCGGTCGCGCAGACAGGGAGCAGCCGGCCGGCTTCGGGAAAGAATAGGCCCCTTGCGGAGGCGGAGCGGACGCCGAGGCCAATCGGGCGGCACAGGCCCGCCAGACGGAGACGGAGTGAATGGCAAAGGTCCATAAGAGCGCGAACGTCGTGATCATCGGCCAGGGCGGCATCGTCGGGGCCTCCGTTGCCCATCACCTGATCGAGCGGGGCTGGGACAACATCATCGGGATCGACAAGTCGGGCATCCCGACCGACATCGGCTCGACCGGTCATGCCTCGGACTTCTGTTTCAACACGATGCACGACCAGATCACCATCTTCACAACCCGGTACAGCATCGACTTCTTCGAGAAGCGCGGACGCTACGCACGTATCGGCGGCATCGAGGTCGCCCGCAAGGGCGACGACGAGCGGATGCGCGAACTCGAACGCCGGGTCAGCTCCGGCCGCGCCTTCGGCAACCGGGTCGAAATGATCACGGCGAAGCGGGTGAAGGAACTGATGCCGCTGGTCGAGGAAGACGTCATCCAGGGCGGGCTGTGGGACCCGGATGCGGGTCTGGTGATCCCGCGCTCCCAGGTCGTCGCCGGGGAGATGATCCGCGACGCCGAGGAAACCGGCAAGCTGGAAACCCTGGCCAACACCCCTTGCACCGGCCTCGATATCGAGAACGGCCGCATCAAGGGCGTCCACACCACCCGCGGCACTATCGAGACAAATCACGTCGTGGTCTGCGCCGGTTTGTGGGGCCGCCTGATCGCTGCCATGGCGGGCGAGGACCTTCCGGTCATGCCGGTCGACCATCCGCTCACCTTCTTCGGGCCGTTCAACGAATTCGCCGGGACGGGTAAGGAGATCCGCTATCCGCTGCTGCGCGACCAGGGCAATTCCGCCTATCTGCGCGACACCGGCGACCCGAAGACGACCGAGGGCGGCCAGATCGAATGGGGCTACTACGAGGAGAAGGCGCCCCGCCTCGTCCATCCGCGCGACCTGCTGGAGAAGGAGGAGGCCCGCCTCTCCCCCTCCCAGCGCGACCTCGAGATGGAGCAGGTCATCGAGCCGCTGGAGCGCGCAATGGAGCTGACCCCGATCCTCGGGGAGCTCGGCTACAACGAGAAGCACTCCTTCAACGGACTGCTGCAGGTGACCGCCGACGGCGGGCCCTCCATCGGCGAGTCGCCGGATGTGCGCGGCCTGTGGTACGGCGTCTCCGTCTGGATCAAGGACGGACCCGGAACGGGCAAGCTCATTGCGGACTGGATGACCGACGGCCGGACCGAGTTCGACCATCACAGCATCGACTACGCCCGCTACTATCCGATTCAGAAGACCGAGCCCTTCATCTACGACCGTTGCTACGAGACGGCGTTCAAGATCTACAATCCGCCCGTCCACAACCGGGAGCCCTACTCCAAGGGCCGGAACCTGCGGTGCAGCCCCTTCTATCTGCGGGAAAAGGAGCTGGGCGGCTACTTCATGGAGATCGCCGGCTGGGAGCGGGCGCATGGCTACGCTTCCAACGAGGAGACGCTGCTGGCCAAGCACGCCAACCGGGTCCCGGAGCGGCTGAACGAATGGGACGCCAGGCACTTCTGGCGGGTCTCCAACGCCGAGCATCTGGAGCTCTCCGAGAACGTCGGCATGATTAACCTCTCCCACTTCGCGGTCTACGACGTATCGGGCCGCGACGCGGAACGGCTGATGGAGTACGTTTCCTCCTCGAAGGTCGCCGGCGACACAGCCGTCGGCAAGGGCGTCTACACCAACTTCCTCGACGACACCGGTGGCGTGCTCGCGGACCTCACCGTCCTGCGCCTGGCCGAGGACCGCTTTCGCGTCATCGACGGCGCGGACGCCGGCCATCGCGACATGACCTATCTGCGGCGCATGACCCAGGACAAGGAATGGTCGGTCTTCGTCGAAGACCGGACCGATCACTTCGGCTGCATCGGCGTCTGGGGACCGAACGCGCGCGAGAGCCTGAAGAAACTGGCCGACGATCCGGCAGGCCTCGATCCCGAGAATTTCCCCTTCGCGGCCAGCCGCGACTTCACCCTGCGCGGCGTGCCGGTGAAGGGCTTCCGCATCTCCTATGTTGGCGAGCAGGGCTGGGAGCTGCACTTCCCGCTCGCCTACGGCCTGGCGCTGTGGGACATGTTCCGCGAGGTCGGCATAGCCCCGATCGGGATCGAGACCTACGCCAACAGCCGCCGGCTGGAAAAGAGCCTGCGCCTGCAGAACGCCGACCTGCTGACCGAGTACAATCTGGTCGAGGCCGGACTCGCCCGCCCCAAGGTCAAGGCCGCCGATTTCCACGGCAAGGCCGCCTATCTGAAGCAGCGCGAGCGCAGCCAGCAGCCGGCGATGCTCTGCACCCTCACGGTCACGGACAGTGTCGACAAGGACGGTGTGACGCGCTTCCCGCTCGGCAACTGCCCGATCGTCGATCCCCGAAACGACGACGTGCTGATCGACTCGCTCGGCCGGCGCTCCTACACCACCAGCCTGGCCTACGGTCCGTCTGTCGGAAAGACCATCGCGCTCGGCTACCTGCCGAAGGACTACTGCGAGGAGGGCCGCCAGCTCGAGATCGAGTACTTCAATCAGAAGTTCCCCGTCGAGGTCGCAGCCGTCGGCATGAAGGGGCTCTACGATCCGACCAATGAACGGATGCGGTCGTAACGCGGGGGACTCACCCCCTCCCCATCCCTCCCCCATCGAGGAGGAGGGGGACATCAGGCGGCCTGCTCGGAAGGTATCCCCTCCCCCCTTGTGGGGGAGGGTTAGGGTGGGGGGTCCCGCCTTGCCCTCTCTCAAGGAAGGGCCTATCGTCCGCGACCCACATCTGAAGGACCTGTGAAGCGCTTATGGCCGACCGCCTGACCGACCTGCTGGAAACCCGCCCCTGGCTGCTGGCCGACGGTGCAACCGGCACCAACTTCTTCGCCATGGGCCTGCAGCACGGCGACGCGCCGGAGCTCTGGAACCTGGAGCGCCCGGACGATGTGGTGCGCCACTACCGCTCCTTCATCGACGCCGGCTCGGACGTCATCCTCACCAACACCTTCGGCGGCACCGCCAACCGGCTGAAGCTGCACGGCGCCCAGGACAAGGTCTTCGAGATCAACAAGGCCGCCGCCGAGCTGGCCCACCGCGCCATCGCGGAAAGCGGACGGAAGGACGTGATCGTCGCCGGCTCCATGGGCCCGACCGGCGATCTCTTTCAGCCGCTGGGGCCGCTGACCGTCGAGGAAGGCGCAGCGGCCTTCGCCGAGCAGGCCAAGGGCCTCGCCGCCGGCGGCGCCGATCTCGCCTGGATCGAGACCATCTCCGCCGTCGACGAGGTGCAGGCCGCCGTCATGGGCGCCAAGGCCGCCGCCCTGCCCTACGCCGTCACCCTCTCCTTCGACACCAACGGGCGGACCATGATGGGGGTGACGCCGGCACAGTTCGCTACCCTGGCTCACGAACTGGAACCGCGCCCCGTCGCCTTCGGCGGCAACTGCGGCACCGGCGCCTCGGAGCTGATGGCTGCCATCCTCAACCTGGAAGAGGCCAAGGACACCGCCGACGTGTTGATCGCCAAGAGCAACTGCGGCATCCCGGAATACGTGGACGGTGAGATCCACTACACCGGCACGCCGGAACTGATGGCCGACTATGCCCGCCTGGCGCTTGACGCCGGGGTGCGTATCATCGGCGGCTGCTGCGGCACCACGCCGGAGCACATCCGCGCCATGCGCACCGCCTTGGAGGCCCACGAGAAGGGAGCCCCGCCGGAGATGGCCAGCGTCATCGCCAAGCTGGGCGAGATCTCCAAGGGCGCCGAGCAGCAACAGGCGGGGCCGTTGGGTGCTGTTCCGGAAGCGCCGGCTGGACGTGAGGGCCGTCGCCGTGGCCGGCGCGGGCGGGCAGCGGGATAATCCCCAAATGAGCGGCACCCGCCTGCCCGTCATCGACATGGCGCCACTGTTCGGCGGCGGGCGGGCGGAGCGCGCGGCGGTCGCCGAGGAGATCCGCGCCGCCTGCCGCGCCCACGGCTTTTTCTATGTCAGCGGTCACGGGGTCAGCGACAGCGTTCTGGCTGCGCTGGAGACCGCCAGCCGCCGTTTCTTCACGCTGCCGGAAGAGACCAAGGCCGCCATTGCCATGAGCAAGGGCGGGCGCGCCTGGCGCGGGCACTTCCCGCTGGGCGGCGAGCTGACCTCCGGCCGCCCGGACCTGAAGGAAGGGCTCTACTTCGGCAGCGAGCTGCCCGCCGACCATCCCCGCGTCGCCGCCGGCTGGCCGCTGCACGGCGCCAACCTCTGGCCGGCAGAGGTGCCGGAACTGCGGCCCGCCGTGGAGGCCTACATGGGCGCCGCCACCCGCGCGGGCCACGCCCTGATGCGCGGCATGGCCCTCAGCCTCGGCCTTGAAGAGGACTACTTCGACCGCACCTACACCGCCGAGCCGACCATCCTGTTCCGCATCTTCCACTATCCGGCCAGCGCGCCGGCGCACCTGAAGACGGCGGAGAGCTGGGGCGTCGGGGAGCACAGCGACTATGGCCTCCTGACCCTGCTGGCGCAGGATGCCAAGGGGGGCCTGCAGGTGAAGACGCCCGGCGGCTGGATCGCCGCCCCGCCGCTGCCCGGCACCTTGGTCTGCAACATCGGCGACATGCTGGACCGCCTGACCGGCGGCTGGTACCGCTCGACGCCGCACCGAGTGCTGAACGAAAGCGGCGCCGACCGCCTCTCCTTCCCCCTCTTCTTCGATCCCGACTTCGCCGCGGCGATGGAGCCGCTGCCGCCCGAGGCGAACATCGGCCAGGTCGCCCCCGGCGAGCCGCGCTGGGACGACGCTGACCTGCAAGCCTTCACAGGGACCTACGGCGACTACCTGTTGGGCAAGGTCTCGAAGGTGTTTCCGGAGTTGGGCGGGGACGTACTCTAGTTGACCCCTACGCTGTCATGCTCGGGCTTGACCCGAGCATCCATCGCAAAGGCGGGTTCGAGCCTCTCCGCCTGGGCTCCAGCGGGTGACTCCATAGACCCTCGGGTCAAGCCCGAGGGTGACATCAGAGGGGCGGCAGACTAGGAGGAAAGGTCAGCTACTCTTCGGCGGCGCCGCCAAGCCGCCCAACAACGCCTCCAGTTCCACAATGCTATCCAGCACGTGGTGGGCGTGGGGGGCGAGGTCGTCGTGGGCGGCGCTGCCGGTGAGCACGCCGACCAGCAGGCCGGCGCCGGCATTGCGGCCCATCTCCATGTCGTGGCGGCTGTCGCCGACCACCGCGACGGCCTCGGGCATTAGGTCCATCGCCTGACAGAAGCCCTGGACCATGCCGGGGCCGGGCTTGGCGCCGTGGCCGGAATCGTAGCCGGCGACGAAAGGGAAGTGGTCCAGCACGCCGAAGGGCCCCAGACTGTTGTAGGCCCCCTCCTCGCTGTCGTTCGTGGCGACTCCGAGCACAAGGCCCCGGGCCGCAAGCGCGGTGAGAGTCTCGGCCAGTCCGGCGACGGCCACCGCCGTGGCGGCGCTGCCCGCCTCGAACAGCGCGGAAAGGCGGTCGGTGAGCTCCGCCGAATCGGCATCCAGGATCTCCGCCCAGCAGGCGCCGAGATCGTCGTTGCTGCCGCTGATCAGCACCGAATCGGGGACGATACAGTCGTTGGCGGCATCGTAGCCACCAGCCGCCAGCAGCCGCTCGGCCAGCGCCGGATCGCCGCCTGCCGCGGCCAGCGCCGCCTGCCGGTTCAGCGGCATCCAGGTGGCGTGATAGTCGAGCAGGGTGCCGTCCTTGTCGAAGAGGATGCCCGCGATGGTCATTCGAAGAGACTTCTCCGCATTTGCAACGCCCTCCCCAGCGCTGCCCGGCGAAACCGCCGTCACACCCCAAACACTCTCAAGGCATGGCGATGGAACCGCGAGAGGTGCTTCCGATGTGCATACATCCATGAAACTGCGCTTGTATTCAACAGTTTACTTGCACCCGGATACTCCACTTCCAGATACGGGCGAAAACCCCGGCGTCTGCGCCGCCTTCCAGCGGGATCGACGCTTGATCTCCCTGCAAAAACCTTGAATAACTCTAGCGGTGCCGGCCGGAGCCGGCGTTGGCCGCGCTACCCGACATTGCTTCCCTGACACAGGTCCCATGGCAGAAAACGTCTCGAATGTGGAGGTCAAACCCGGCTCCGAGCGCGGCTTCGGGTTCGTCTTCGGCGTGGTATTCCTGATCGTTGGCCTCTGGCCGCTTCTCGGCGGGCAAGGGCCCCGGCTCTGGGCCCTCGGGATCGCCCTGGGTTTCGTCGGCCTCGCGCTGATCGCACCCGCAGTCTTCAAGGTGCCGAACCGGCTCTGGTTCAAGTTCGGCATGCTGCTCGGATCGGTCGTGGCCCCGGTTGTCATGTTCCTGGTGTACGTAACGACCTTCGTGCCCATCGGCTTCGCTCTGAGGCTATGGGGCAAAGATCTTTTGAACGTCAAGCTGGACCTGGACGGGAAGAGCTACTGGATCGACCGCACCGACCCGCCGCAGAGCATGAAGAACCAATTCTAGGGGCGCCCGGCATGTCATTCATTATGGAACTGTGGAGTTTTCTCAGGATCAGGAAAAAGTTCTGGCTGTTGCCGGTTTTGGTGGTCCTGGCGCTCTTTGGCGGGCTGATCGTGCTGAGCCAGGGCTCAGCCGTTGCGCCCTTCATCTACACGCTGTTCTAAAGCGTGACCTACATCCTGGGGATTTCGGCGCTCTATCACGACAGCGCGGCCGCACTCATTAATGAGGGGACGATTGTCGCGGCAGCACAGGAAGAGCGCTTCACGCGGCGAAAACACGATCCGCGCTTCCCCAAACACGCGATCGATTACGTGCTCGGCGAGGCCGGGATCGACCTGAGCAGCGTCGAGCACATCGTCTTCTACGACAAGCCGTTCCTGAAGTTCGAGCGCCTGCTGGAAACATATCTGGCGACCGTTCCGAGAGGCTTCCAATCCTTTCGGATGGCGATGCCCGTCTGGCTGCGCGAGAAACTCTTCCTCAAGGACCTGCTGATCAAGGATCTGCGCGCCTTTGAAAAACAGTTCAACGGCGATCGGCTGATGTTCGCCGAGCATCACTTCAGCCACGCCGCAAGTGCGTTTTATCCTTCACCCTTCGAAGAAGCCGTTGTGCTGACGCTGGACGGCGTCGGCGAGTGGGCAACAACGACCGTCGCGGTGGGCCGCGGCAATCAGCTGGAGATCGTAAAGGAGCTGCACTTCCCGCACTCCCTGGGCCTGCTTTACTCCGCCTTCACTTACTATACGGGGTTCAAGGTCAACAGCGGCGAGTACAAGGTCATGGGCCTCGCCCCCTATGGCGAGCCGAAGTACAAAGACCTGATACTGGAAAACCTGGTCGACTTGAAGGACGACGGTTCGTTCCGCCTGAACCAGTCGTTTTTCAACTATACCTCCGGCCTGACCATGACCAGCGACAGCTTTGCGGCGCTGTTCGGACAACCGGTCCGCAAGCCCGAGAGCGATCGGCTGTTGCCGTTTCACATGGACGTTGCCGCTTCGGTCCAGGCGGTCACGGAAGAGATCGTGCTGCGGATCACACGCTCGCTGGGGGCGGAGTACGGAATCCCAAATCTCTGCATGGCGGGCGGTGTCGCACTCAACTGCGTTGCAAACGGAAAGATTTTGCGCGATGGCGCATTCAGCGGCCTCTGGGTTCAACCGGCTGCGGGCGATGCCGGCGGCGCCCTGGGTGCGGCCCTGGCTTGCTGGCATCAGGAGCTTGGCCACGAGCGCAGCGTCAACGCCGGGGACAGCATGCAGGGGTCCTATCTTGGTCCTGCCTACGCAGACGAGTCGGTTGCCGCGGAGCTTGAGACCCTGGGCGCCGTGTTCGACACCGCCGGGGACGACGATCTGATTGACACAACGGCCCGGGCACTCGCCGACGGCAAAGCTGTCGGCTGGTTCCAGGGGCGTATGGAGTTTGGCCCCCGGGCCCTGGGCAGCCGGTCGATCCTCGGGGACCCCCGTTCGGAAACCATGCAGAAGACGCTCAATCTGAAGGTCAAGTTCAGGGAAAGCTTCAGGCCCTTTGCGCCCTCCGTCTTGCGCGAAGACGTCCACAAGTGGTTCAAGCTCGACTGCGACAGCCCCTATATGCTCCTGGTGGCGGATGTGCAGGACGCGATCCGCCGGGATATGAGCGCAGAGGAAAAAGCGCTGTTCGGTATCGACAAGCTCAACGTCAAGCGATCCGAAATACCGGCGGTGACACACGTCGACTATTCGGCGCGCGTTCAAACCGTCCACGCTGAGACCAATCCGAAGTACCATGCCCTGCTCAGCCGCTTCGGTGCGCTGACCGGATGCCCGGTAGTCGCAAACACCTCCTTCAATGTACGCGGCGAACCGATCGTCTGCACACCGACGGATGCGTTCCGGTGCTTCATGGGCACGGACATCGATGTTCTGGTCGTCGGCAACTGCATTCTGCATAAGGACCGTCAGGATCAGGCGCTGCGCGAAGACTACAAGGACAAGTACGAACTGGACTGAGCAGTGCCGCTCCGCCCTGGGCGCCAAGACCGAAGCTCCGGACCCTGCGCCGAGGCGGGCCCGGGCCGGCGTTGTGGGAACCTAGAGAATGAAACGTGTTTTCAAGATACTCGGCATCAATGCGGCAATCTTCATTGCTCTGCTGTTCGTGCTGGAACTGTCCTTGGCCGCCTTTCTGGGACCCGTCTACCTGAGAAGCGACCCGACCTGGATTGCCGATGGTCACACGAAGGGCCGTATCCGGCCCAATTCGACCATCGAGGGCGCCGGCGGTCACAACGTGCTGAATCCGATTCAGCGGGAGACCGTTGCGCGGTATCAACTGAACAGTCTCGGCTTCCGCGGCCCCGACTGGGACTTTGCGGCGCCTTACAGCAACGTCTTCCTTGGCGCCTCGTCCACCTTCAACTTTCATGACAGCGACGATGCGATCTGGCCCTTTCTCGTCAATGGCTGCCTACAGAGCCAGCAGAACAGGGACTATCAGTATGTCAATCTGTCCCAGCCGGGATACAGCGTGGAGAACGCACCGCACCTTTATATCCAGATCGCCCAACACCTGAATCCCCGCAACATCTTCGTCTATCATGCCTGGAACGACCTGAAGCTGGTTTCCAGGCTGGCGAGCGACAGGAACCGCCGGTTCTTTTCCGGTGTCTCCAGGAATCAATGGTCGATAAAGAACGCTCTCCTGGACCTGGGCCTCTTTCCGAACATCATTCAAAGAGCAAACATCTTTTTCAGATCGAACCTGGCGACCGAGAACTACTACGCAGACTCGAAGGTCTCCGAAGAAGACATCGCCTTTGCCATAGACTTTCTGCGGCGTCAGTACGAAGTCCTGATCGACCTCGCCGGAGAGGACCGACAGATCTATCTGATCAAACAGGGAGTCAACATCGACGGCGAGGGCTTGCCCCCCAAGGATGCCGTCATCGGCCGCCTTCAGCGCATGACAAAGGCGCAATTCCAAAGCGCACTGACAGCCTATTTCTCCATGCTGGACGATTTGGCCGAGGACCACACGCAGGTCAGAGTCATCGACGCACAGTCAATGCTCCCCAAGACCGAGGACATCTTCGAGGATCACGTGCACCTGCAAACAAAGGGCAACAGGCTGCTGGCCGAGGTCATCTGTTCGAACCTGTGATCCTGCAGGCCCGCTGCAATGGCGGCACCTAGGGCGTCCGGGTTCTAATCCTTGAACTCTGCATACGCGAGCGGCATCCTAGTATTGAAGTTTAGTAACAGAACGGCAGATACTTGGCCCATGATTTCAAGAGCAGCGGCATCACTTGCATCGGTTAGCCTCTTGGTCTTTGTAGTATTGGCGTGGGTGCCTGAAGTGGTCGCCGAAGAAGGACGGTGGGTCTCTCTGGCCAATGATCCGGATTGCCAGGTTTGGAATCCAATGCCGAACTCGAACATGAAAACCTTCGTCTTTTGGGATGGAGGGTGCTCTGATGGCAAGGCGGATGGCAAAGGCACACTACAATGGTCATCCCACGTTTCGGGACTGGAACTCCTGGACCGGTACGACGGAGGGATTCGTCGCGGTAAAATTCATGGAGAGGGAACCATAACCACCAATAGTGGATGGGTGACGTCAGGCTACTTCATTGATGGGCTGCTCCATGGGCATGGCGTTTCTTCATTTCCCAAGGGGGTTCGCTTCGAAGGTAACTATCAGAGTAATCGCAGACATGGCCTTGGAAAGTTGACCCTTCCGAACGGTGACACCTGCGAAGCAGAGTTTTCCAACGGAAGTCAAGTCGGCATCGGGCGTGGAGTTCAAAACGGTGTCGAGACTGTCTGCCAGATCAATGCGCTGAACGCCGTGTTCTCCCACTAGTAGCTATCAGGAGACTGTCACGGGTGCCGCAGCGCCCTCCGTATCGGCGGGTTTCTCGGCCGCCCGGCTCTGGCGCAGGATGCCGGCGTAGATCTCCTCGTCGCCGCAGACACCGACCAGACGGCCGTCCTCCATCAGCGCCACGGGGTGACCGGTGGCCTGGCGCAGTTCGATGGCCACGCGCATCGACATGTCTGTCGGCGCGGTGATCAGGGCAACGTCGGGAAGATCGGCCATGTCCATGGAGCCGTCATAGGCCATGAGGCGCCCCAGAAAGCCATCCAGGGTGACCGACTGCGGCGCGCCGCGCTCGTCCAGCTTCACCCGGAACCGCCCCCGGCGGTCCAGCAGTACGCTGTCGCCTTCGCGCTTCAACTGTTCGACCGGGGTCATGAGGGAGCCGCCGCGCAGTACGTTCAGCGGGTTCATGTGGGCGACGAACTCGGCCACGTAGTCGCTGGCCGGTTTGAGGACGATGGCCTCCGGCTCGCCGTACTGAACGATGCGGCCGGATTCCATGATGGCGATGTGGCTGCCCAGCTTCAGCGCCTCGTCGAGATCGTGGCTGACGAAAACGATGGTCTTCTTCAGGCGGCGCTGCAGCTCCAGCAACTCGTCCTGCAGATGGTCGCGGATCAGCGGGTCGAGAGCCGAGAAAGGTTCGTCCATCAGCAGGATGTCGGCATCGGTGGCAAAGGCCCGCGCCAGACCGACGCGCTGCTGCATACCGCCGGACAGCTCGTGCGCGAACTTGTCCTGCCATTGGGACAGGCCGACCAGCTCCAGCTTCTCCTCGACGATGGCATCGCGCTCCCCCTGCCCCAACCCGCGCAGTTCCAGCCCGAAGCCGACGTTCTCCTTCACCGTACGCCAGGGCAAGAGGGCGAACTGCTGGAAAACCATGGCCACCCGGTTCATGCGCAGGCGGCGCAGGGTGGCTGGGTCGCAGGAAGCCACGTCCACCAGCCCGCCTTCCCCCGGCTGTCCCTCATCCCGCACCATGACGGCCCCGCGGGTCACCTTGTTGAGGCCGTTGACGGCACGCAGCAGGGTCGACTTGCCGGAACCGGAGAGGCCCATGAGAACGCAGATCTCGCCCTCTTCGATGGCGAGCGAGGCGCCGGCAACCCCCAGCACATTGCCGGTCCGCTCCAGGATCTCGTCGCGGCCAGCGCCGCTGTCCAGCAGGGCCAGGGACTTCTCCGGCTCCTTGCCGAAGATGATGTCGACACTGCGGAAGTCGACGACGGTAGTGGTGTTGGGCTCAGCGCTCATGGCTCAGCGCTCCTGCGCGGCGGCGCCGCGCTGCTTGCAGAGACGGTCGAGGACGATGGCGACGATGACGATGGCGAGCCCCGCTTCGAAACCCCGCGCCACGTCCACCGTGTTCAGCGCCCGCACCACCGGTTTGCCGAGCCCGTCGGCCCCGACCAGGGCGGCGATCACCACCATGGAAAGCGACAGCATGATGCACTGGGTGAGCCCGGCCATGATGGTCGGCATGGCATGGGGCAGTTCCACCTTCCAGAGCAGCTGGCTCTTGGTCGCGCCGAAGGACTCCCCGGCCTCCACGAGATTGGTGGGGACGGAGGAGACGCCGAGGTAGGTCAGGCGGATCGGCGCGGGAATGGCGAAGATGACGGTGGAGATGAGGCCCGGTACCACGCCGAGACCGAAGAGGATGAGGGTCGGGATCAGATAGGCGAAGGTGGGGATGGTCTGCATCAGGTCCAGCACCGGCCGTATGGCGGTGTAGAGCCAGGGGCGGTGCGCGGCGGCGATGCCGACCGGCACGCCGATCACCATGCAGAACAGCGTTGCATAGATAACGAGGGACAGCGTCTCGATGGTCTCTTCCCAGTAACCCAGGTTGATGATCAGCAGCAGCGACAGCACGACGCCGACGGCCAGCCAGATCGAGCGCTGCAACCAGTAGGCCACGGCGGCAATGAGCACCACCAGCAACAGCGGCGGCGCGAACTGCAGGACGTCGATGAGCCCGTTGATCAAAAACCCGAGGATGTCGGAGATGCCGTCGAAGAACCAGGCGGCATTCTCGGTCAGAAATTCCACAAAGCTCTCGATCCACTTGCCGAGTGGGATCTTGTTATCGGTCAGCCAGTCCATGCCAAGGCCTCCCCCCTTTATCTGTCGGACCCGTAAAAGCAGAACGGCCAGGCAGTTCTGCCTGACCGTTCCAAGCTTACATGCAATGTGATGGGCTTTTACAGGCCCAGATGCGCCTTCACGGCAGGCAGTCCGTCACCGCCTTCAAGGGTTTTCACACCACTCAGCCAGCCGTCCAGGATCGCGGGATTGGCTTTCAGCCAGGCAGCGGCGGCTTCCTGCTTGTCCTCGCCGTCGAGGATGGCCTCCATGATGGCGCCTTCCATGGGCAGGGTGAACTTCAGGTTGGTCAGCAACTGGCCGACGTTGGGGCAGTCGCTGGTGTAGCCCTTGCGAACGTTGGTGTAGACCGTGGCGCCGCCGAAGTCGGGGCCGAAGATGTCGTCACCCCCGGAGAGATACGTCAGTTCGAAGTTGTTGTTCATCGGGTGCGGCGCCCAGCCCAGGAAGACGATATGCTCCTCGCGCTTCACCGCGCGGGCGACCTGGGTCAGCATGCCCTGCTCGGACGACTCCACCAGTTCGAAGTCTTTCAGGTCGAAGGTGTTCTGGTCGATCATGTCGAGGATCAGGCGGTTGCCGTCGTTGCCCGGCTCGATACCGTAGATCTTGCCGTCCAGCTCGTCCTCAAACTTGGCGATATCGGCAAAGTCCTTGAGACCGGCGGCGGCGGTGTAGCTGGGCACGGCAAGGGTATACTTGGCGCCTTCCAGGTTCACGCCCAGCACCTCCACCGAGCCTTCGTCGCGGTACTTTGCGAGATCGCCTTCCATGGTCGGCATCCAGTTGCCGAGGAAGATGTCGATGTCACCGTTCTTCAGGCTGGCGTAGGTCACCGGCACGGCCAGCAGCTCGTCCGTGGGTTCGTAGCCGAGCCCTTCCAGCACCACCGAGGTGGCCGCCGTGGTGGCGGTGATATCGGTCCAGCCGACGTCGGCGAAGCGAACCTCCTTGCAGGCGGCGGGATCTGCCGCCCAGGCGGCGCCGGCCGCCGATGAAACCACCAGGGCCGCCGCCGCGGCCAGGCCGAACTGGAAACTCCTGTGCATGGACTTCAAGCCTCCTCTTCCCTTTTTATCCGATCTTCGTGCGATCGCTTGTTTCTGATCGTGTTTCCGGTCTGGCGCCTGCAACCCGCATGGACACGCGTTCGCGCCCCCGGGGAACCGCCGACCTTTCGCTGATAAGGCGCACAGCCTAGGTTTTTTTGATTGAACGTTCAATCAAAATAAAATACCTCTTGAGCACAGCGCGCAGGCACGCCGCCCGCGCGGGTGGAACGACCGCCCCGCGCTGTCGGTTGTGCAGTGACAGGGTTTCAGGGGAAGGCGGACGCCGACGATGCCCAAGGTTGGAATGGAGGAGGTGCGGCGCCGGCAACTGATCGCGGCGACCATCACTTCGATCCATGAGCAGGGCTTCGCCAACGCCACCATTTCGCGCATCAGCCGCAATGCCGGCCTTTCCGGCGGTATCGTCGCCCACTACTTCGACGACAAGGCGGGCCTGCTGGCCGCAACCATGCGCTCCCTCGCCCAGGACCTGCTGGCCGAGACGGTGGGCCGCCTGAAGGCAGCCGCAACCCCGGCGGAGCGCATCGATGCGGTGATCCAGGCCAACTTCTCGCCGGACCAGAACGACCCGGAGACCGTATCCGCCTGGCTCGCCTTCTGGGCCGAGGCGCGGACCTTCCCGGCGCTCTGGCGCATCCAGAAGATCAACGAGCGGCGCCTGCTCAGCAACCTGCGCCATGCCTTCAAGCAGGTGCTGCCGGAAGCGGACGCGGAGATGGCGGCCACCGGCCTGGCGGCGATGATCGAAGGTCTCTGGCTGCGGTGTGCGCTGTCCGACGGCCTGCTGACCATCGATGAGGCCCGGGCCATTGCCCGCGACTACGTAACGCGCTGCCTTGCCAAGGCCGGCGCTTAAGAGGACCGCCTGAGAGGACCCCTGAGAGGACCTATGCGTAACCTTCCCGAACAGCAGCTCTACATTGACGGCGGCTATCGCGACGCCCGCAGCGGCCAGAGCTTTGAAACCCTGAACCCGGCGACCGGCGAGGTCATCTGCAGCGTGCAGCAGGCCGGCGCCGAAGACGTCGAGGCCGCTGTCGCCGCGGCGCAGGAGGGTTTCGCCGTCTGGTCGGCCATGAGCGGCGCCGAGCGCGGACGCATCCTGGGGGAGGCCGCCCGCATCCTGCGCGCGCGCAACCGCGAACTGGCGGAACTGGAGGTGCTGGACACCGGCAAGCCGATCCAGGAAGCGGAGGTCGTGGACATCATCTCCGGCGCCGACTGCATCGAGTTCTTCGCCGGCGTCGCCGGCACGCTGCACGGCGAGCATCACGATTTCGGCGGCGACTTCGCCTACACGCGGCGCGAACCCCTGGGGATCTGCGCCGGCATCGGCGCCTGGAACTATCCCATGCAGATCGCCTGCTGGAAGTCGGCGCCGGCACTGGCCTGCGGCAACGCGATGATCTTCAAGCCGGCGGAACTGACGCCGCTGACCGCCCTGAAGCTGGCGGAGATCTATACCGAGGCCGGGCTGCCGGACGGCGTCTTCAACGTCGTGCAGGGCTTTGCCGAGACCGGCCGCCTGCTGGTCCGCCATCCGGGCATCGCCAAGGTCTCCCTCACCGGCGAGGTGGGCACCGGAAAGAAAGTGATGGCCGACGCGGCGGAGACGCTGAAGGCCGTGACGCTGGAACTGGGCGGCAAGTCACCGCTCATCGTCTTTGAAGATGCGGATCTCGAGAACGCGGTGCACGGCGCGCTGCTGGCCAACTTCTACACGCAGGGCGAAGTCTGCTCCAACGGCACCCGGGTCTTCGTGCAGGAAGACGTGCACGACGCGCTGCTGGAGAAGCTGGTGGCAAAGACCGCCGGCTTGAAGATCGGCGATCCGCTCGACCCGGCGACCCAGGTCGGCGCGCTGATCTCCAGAGACCACACCGAGAAGGTGTTGGGCTATATCGACCAGGGCCGCTCCGAGGGGGCCAGGGTCGCCGTCGGCGGCGGGCGCCCGAATGACCCTGCGCTCGCCGCCGGCAATTTCGTCGAGCCGACCATCTTCGCCGGCTGCGCCGACGGCATGACCATCGTGCGCGAGGAGATCTTCGGGCCGGTGATGACGGTGCTGCCCTTTCGCGACGAGGAAGAGGTCATCGCCCGCGCCAACGACACCGAGTTCGGCCTCTCCGCCGGCGTCTTCACCCGCGACCTTGCCCGCGCACACCGGGTGATCGCCCGGCTGCAGGCCGGCACCTGCTGGATCAACACCTACAACATCACCCCCATCGCCATGCCCTTCGGCGGCATGAAGCAGTCCGGTCTGGGGCGCGAAAACGGCCTGGCCGCCATCGAGCATTACAGCCAGCTCAAGAGCGTCTACGTCGCCGTCAACGGCGTCGACTCGCCTTACTAGGATGACCGCCATGCTTCGAGACGGCCGCTACGCGGCCTCCTCAGCATGAGGTTTGCAAGAGGCCTCACCCTGGGGAGCCTTGCACAGCAAGGCATCTCGAAGGGTGGGTTCCTCGCAACACAGCATGAGATGACCGAGTAACGAGCCTATGTCCACGTCCAACAGCTTCGATTACATCATCGTCGGCGCCGGTTCCGCCGGCTGCGTGCTGGCCAGCCGCCTGACCGAAGACCCCGACGTCAGGGTACTGGTGCTGGAGGCCGGCGGGCGCGACTCTTCGATCTTCATCCACATGCCGGCGGCCCTGGCCAAGCCGCTCGCCAACGACAGGTACAACTGGTTCTATCATTCGGAGCCGGAGCCCCATCTGGACGGCCGCCGCCTCTACTGCCCGCGCGGACGCGTCCTCGGCGGCTCCTCCTCCATCAACGGCATGGCCTATGTCCGCGGCCACGCACGGGACTACGACCGCTGGGCGCAGAGCGGCTTGACCGGCTGGTCCTACGCCGAGGTGCTGCCCTACTTCCGCAAGGCCGAAACCTACGAGCGCGGCGCCGACGCCTACCGCGGCGGCGAAGGGCCTCTGCACGTCTCGGCCGGCGCCTGCAACAACCCGCTGTTCCAGGCCTGGATCGAGGCCGGGCGCCAGGCCGGCTATCCGGCCACGCCCGACATGAACGGGCGCCAGCAGGAAGGCTTCGCCCACATGGACATGACGGTCCATGACGGGCGGCGCTGGAGCGCAGCGGTCGCCTACCTGAAGCCGGCCATGGCCCGGCCCAATCTCACGGTCTGGACCCGCGCGCTCACCACCCGCGTGCTGTTCGACGGCTACCGCGCCGTCGGCGTCGAGCTGGCCAAGGGCAACACCAAGGCCGAGGTGCGGGCGGAGCGGGAGGTGATCCTCTGCGGCGGCGCCGTCAACTCGCCGCAGACCCTGCTGCTCTCCGGCGTCGGACCGGCGGACGAGCTGACAGCGCAGGGCATTCGGGTGGTTCAGGACCTGCCGGGGGTCGGCAAGAACCTGCAGGATCACCTGGAGGTCTACGTGCAGCACGCCTGCACCCAGCCCATCACGCTCTACTCGGCCCTGAAGCCCTGGAATCAGGCGAAGATCGGTTTCGACTGGCTGTTCTTCAAGAAGGGCCTGGGCGCCTCCAGCCACTTCGAGGCCGGCGGCTTCATTCGCAGCCGGGCGGGCATCGAGCACCCGGACCTGCAGTACCACTTCCTGCCCATCGCCATGAACTACGACGGCAGCAACCCGGCCGGCAGCCACGGCTTCCAGGCCCATGTCGGCCCCATGCGCTCCCAGAGCCGCGGCGAAATCACCCTGACCTCCGCCGACCCCAAGGCGCCGCCGCGCATCCTCTTCAACTACATGAGCCAGGAGGCCGACCGGCAGGAGTTCCGCGCCGCCATCCGCCTGACGCGGGAGGTCTTCGCCCAGAAAGCCTTCGACCCCTTCCGCGGCGCCGAACTGGCCCCGGGACCCGCGGTGCAGTCAGACCAGGAGATCGACGCCTTCGTGCGCCAGCACGTGGAGAGCGCCTATCACCCCTCCTGCACCTGCAAGATGGGCACTGATTCGATGGCCGTCGTCGACGGCGCGGCCCGGGTGCATGGGCTGGAGGGCCTGCGCGTCGTCGATGCCTCCGTCATGCCCGACATCGTCAGCGGCAACCTGAACGCCCCCACAATCATGCTGGCCGAAAAGCTCGCCGACACGATCCGCGGCAAGGCGCCCCTCCCCGCCTCCGAAGCCCCCGTCTGGATCGCCGAAAACTGGGCCACGGCGCAGCGGTGAAGGCTATTGGCCGCTCTTCAGGCTCAGCGCCAGCAGGGCTGCGAGTTCGGGGAGTTCGAAGTCGGCGGTGAGTTCGGGGTCGTCGGCCAGGGCCACCAGGTCCTGCGCGTCGCCCACGCGTCCCGCTTCGGCCAGCCGCACCGCGGTGACGTGGAGGAACACCCACTCGAAGTCAGCCTGCTTCAGGCGTTTGGACAGCAGGAGAATCTCCTCCGGGGTCAGCTCCGCCGGCAGGCGTTGCGCCATCATGGCGGTGCGGCCGTAACGCTCGTAGAGGCTGTCCCCTGCGACGAGGGCGATCATGTCTCCGATGGCGCGCGACAAGGCCTCCCCGGCGCCGGCCCGGGCTGCGGCCGCGGCCAGCCGGTCGAGCTTGTCAAAGCGGGCTGCCGGTTCGTGCAGCCAGTCGATGAGGCTCCGCGCCCGGTCGAACCGCTGCAGGCTGAGCTGGGTATCGACCAGCATGCCGTAAACGGCCTCGGCACCCTCGATGGAGTCCATCTCAAGAGCCATCTGCGCCCTCTCGGCCAGCGCCAGCGCACGGGCGCGTTCGCCCTCGACGATGCTGAGGGCGGTGGCGAGTTCGATCTGCCCGGTCACCCGGTGGAGGATGGACGGATCTTCCGTGACAATGCGCTCCGCCAGGTCAAAGGCGTTCTGGCGGGCCGCGGTCCGCGCGAGCGCCTGGCGCGCGTCTGAGCGGCGGTCCGGCGCCTCGATGCGCGCGATCAGCCGCAGGGCTTCGGAGGCGAAGCCGGCCTCGACCATGAACTCCGCCTGGCGGGTCAGCGCCAGGATGCGCTGTTCGGGATCAGCGATGGTTCCCGCTGCCGCGGCGTTGCCCTTCAGCACCGAGAGCGCCGCGTCGGTCTGACCGTTGCGTGCCAGGGTCGTGGCGATCCGCCCGGTCACCGTGAGCCGGCGTTCCACATCGCGGATCTCCGTGGCCACAGCCAGGGCCTCTGTGCCGCGGCCCGACGCCTCCAGCGCCCGTGCGATGCTCTGCCTAAGGGAGTCGGTGTCTGCGCTGCCGGCGGCCTCCGCTTGCGCCAGGTCTTCCAGAGCACGCGCGAACAGTCTCTCGGCGGCGTCCGGCTTCTTCAGGTCGTGGGCCTGCTGGCCCAGCAGCGCGAAATCCCGGGCGCGGTTCTCAGGATCGTCAATCGCCTCCAGAGACTGCAGCACGTCGTCCAGAGGCCGCGACGCCAGCTGCCGGGATGCCAAACCGAAGAGCACATCGGCGCGCCGTCCTGCATCGCGGACCTCCAATGCGTAGGGCAGGGTCAGCTCGAAGCGTCCCTCGGTGGCGAAGCGGACGACCAGCGCGGCCTGAAAGCTGTCCGACAGGGTGGCATCGCCGAGTTGCTTCACCAGGGTCCAGGCCGGCTCGACCTCTCCGTCGGCCACGAAGCGCTCGACGATGGCGGTATAGACCGGCAGGCGTTGCTGCGGGTCGCCGATCAGATCGGCGAGGTCGGAGGCCTTTCCGTAATGCCGCTGGTTCGCCTGCAGCACTCCGATCACCGCCAGTTTTACATCCCTGATCGGCGCGTGATCGATTCCCACCGCAACCTCTTGTGCGAGATCGAGGCTGCCCAGGTTGATCAGCTTGTCGGTGAGGGCGGCTTTCAAATCGGGCTGATCGTACGGCCGCTCGGCCTTGATCCGCTCCAGCAGCTGGTCGAACAGCGGCGCCGTGCAGTCGGCGGCCACCGGCGCCCGACGGCAGTGCTCCGGCAAAGCCTCCGCCGATGCCAGGCTGCCACCGGCAAGGAGGCTGGCGCCAAAGAGGACAATGCCCCGAAACATTGCATTCATTTCCGATCCCCCTTGCACGCAAAAGCGTCCGCGCCGCCACCGAAAGTCAGTCGCGTGGCCGCTACCGAAGGTTCAAGGCTCGCTGGTCTCCCAACCGCAATGGCACGATGCCTCCGGCCGCCGCCAGCAGGGCCCTCGCATTACAGTCGTATTTCGGGCGCAGCCGGAAGACTGCTATGCTTCCTGCTCTTCTGGATCCTTGTCGCTTGCGCCCTCACACTGCACGGCGGCGGTGCAGCTTCCACCATAAGGAACTTTTCCATGGCCTATGGCTTCAATCCCCCGAGCATCTGGGGGCCGAACGGGCGGGCCTTCTCGCAGGGCGTGATCGCTGGCGAGGGGGTGACGCTCTACATCACCGGGCAGGTCGCCTGGGACGCCGAAAGCAACGTCATCGGACCCGGCGACTGCGCCGCCCAGATGCACAAGGCGATCGAGAACACGCGAGCGATCCTGGAGGCCGCCGGCGGCACTCTCGACGACATCGTCTCCATGACCGTCTACTTCCTCAACCGCGAAGACCTGCCGGCGATCCAGCAGGTGCGCAGTCAGTACTTCGAGACGCCGAGCGCGCCGGCCAGCATCCTGATCCAGGTGCCGGGCCTGGTGATCCCGGAGCTACTGGTGGAGATTGTCCCCATCGCCCTCATCCCCCACAAGCGCTTCAAGCGGCCGGAGGTGTAGAGCACCCAAGGACGTACTCCAGAGAGACACAAAGCCACCCTCACCCTCCCGCTGTCGCGGGCCCCTCCCTCTCCCACAAGGGGAGAGGGATGCGCAGCCTTGGCGAGGGAACCGAGCCTAGGCGAAGCTGGGTGAGGGGGACCTCCCTACCCCTCGATCAGTTTCTCCAGGGTCGGCAGGCGGTCGGCTTCTTCGATGGGCTTGTCCCAGCGGATACGATGGATGCGCGGGAAGCGCATGGCGACGCCGGACTTGTGGCGCTTGGAGCGGTGGACGGCGTCGAAGGCGACCTCCAGCACCAGGCCCGGCTTCACCGCGCGCACGGGCCCGAAGCGCTCGGTGGTGTTGGCGCGGACCCACTTGTCGAGCCGCAAGAGTTCCTCGTCGGTGAAGCCGGAGTAGGCCTTGCCCACCGGCACCAGTTCCGGCTCGCCATGCGCGCCGCTGCGCCAGGCGCCGAAGGTGTAGTCGGAGTAGAGCGAGGAGCGCTTGCCGTGGCCACGCTGGGCGTACATCAAGACCGTGTCCAGCATCAGCGCGTCGCGCTTCCACTTGAACCAGGGGCCCTTGGGCCGCCCGGCGACATAGGGACTGTCGCCGCGCTTCAGCATCAGCCCTTCGATGGCGCGCTCGCGGGCCGTCTCCCGTAAAGCCGCCAGATCCTCCCAGCGCGCAAAGTCCAGCATGGGGGAAAGGTCGATGCGCGCCGGGTCGGTTTCCGCATGCCAGGCTTCCAGCCTGACGCGGCGCTCGTCAAAGCCCTGTTCGCGCAGATCCTCGTTGCCGTGAAAAAGAATGTCGTAGACCCGCAAGTGAGCCGGATAACTCTCCAGCATCTTCGCCGTCACCCGCTTGCGGTTGAGGCGCTGCTGCAGGTCGTTGAAGGGGGCGATCGCGCCGTCGCGCATCACCAGAAGCTCGCCGTCGAGAACCGCATCGAAGCGCGCGGTTTCCATGAGATCGGGAAAGGCCTGGGTGATCTCGTCGCCGGAGCGCGAGAACAGCCGCGCCTCGCCGCCGCCGGCGGCCAGCTGCACGCGGATGCCGTCCCACTTCCACTCCGCGCGGTAGTGCGCGGCGTCGAGCTTCTCCAGGTCGGCCTCGTCCAGGGGATTGGCCAGCATGAGCGGGCGGAAGGCGCGGCGCAGATCGATCTGCGGCATGGGCGCGCGGCCTTCCAGCCAGGCGAAGACCTCGGTGAAAGGCGGGGTCACGCCGTGCCAGACCTCCTCGATCTCTTCCAGGGAGACATCGCCCAGTTTCGCCAGCGCGGTCTTGGCGAGGCGCGCCGAAACGCCGACCCGCAGGCCCCCGGTGATGAGCTTCAGGAAGGCCCAGCGGCCGGTGGCGTCCAGGGCGTCGAGCCAGCCCTCCACCAGTGCCGGCGAGTCGGAACGGCTGGCGGTCGAAAGCCGCTCCACCACCTCGGCCAGTTCCGGCGGGCGGTTGGCGCCGGGGCGCTGCGGCCAGATGAGCGCCACGGTCTCCGCCATGTCGCCGACGTAGTCGTAGGACCAGCCGAAGAGCACCGGGTCGACGCGCTGCTCGACGAGGCCGCGGATCATCGCCGGCTTGGCGGTGGCAAAGTCGAGGCGCCCGGTGAGCGCCGCCAGCGCATAGCCGCGGTCCGGGTCCGGCGCGGCGCGGAAGTAGTCGGCCATCAGGGTGAGCTTGGCGTTGCGGCCCGCAGTGTAGGAGAGACGGTCGAGCAGTTCGGCGAAGGCCTTCATGACGCCGCCTCCTGATGCTCCTGCTCTGCCGCCCCTCCCTCCTGCTCCTCCTCGCCACGGCCGATGAGGGCCAGGGCGCGTGCGCGGATACCCTTGCCGGAGGCGTAGTGCACCAGCGCTTCCTCGTTGCCGTGGGTGACCCAGACCTCCGGCGCGGCGACGTCCTCCAGGGTCTGCACCAGCTCGTCCCAGTCGGCGTGGTCGGAGAGGATGAGCGGCAGTTCCGCGCCGCGCTGTTTGGCCCGGGCGCGCACCCGCATCCAGCCCGACGCCATGGCGGTCAGGGGATCCGGCAGGCGCCGCGACCAGCGGTCGTTGAGGGCCGAGGGCGGGGCCAGCACGATCTGCCCAGCCAAGTCGGCCTTGCTTGCGCCGGTGGCCGGCTTCAGCTCCCCCAACTCGACACCCAAGTCGCGGTAGAGGTCGCAGAGGCCCTGCAGCGCGCCGTGGATGTAGAGCGGCCGGTCGTAGCCCGCGTTCCGCAGCAGGGCGATCACCCGCTGCGCCTTGCCCAGGGAATAGGCGCCCACAAGTATGGCGCGCTCAGGGAACTGCTGCTGCGCCGTCAGCAGTTTGTCGACCTCCTCCGCGTCGGAAGGGTGGCGGAAGACCGGCAGGCCGAAGGTCGCCTCGGTGATGAAGACATCACAGGGCATCACCTCAAAAGGCGCACAGGTGGGATCGGCGCGGCGCTTGTAGTCGCCGGAGACGATGATGCGGCAGCCCTTCCACTCCAGAACCGCCTGGGCGCTGCCCAGCACGTGGCCGGCGGGCAGGAAGGACAGCGTCACGCCCGCGATATCGCGGGTCTCGCCATAGGCCAGCGGCTCCAACGCATCGCCCGCCTCGTCGCCGTAGCGCCGCTGCATAATCGCCAAGGTTTCGGGGGTTGCGAGCACGGCGCGGTTGCCGGGCCGGGCGTGGTCTGCATGGCCGTGGGTCACCACGGCGCGCTCGACCGGGCGGTGCGGATCGACGTAGAAGCCGCCCGGCACGCAGTAGAGCCCGCGCTCCGTGACCTTCAGCCAGGATTCCGGTTTCGGCGCTGTCACGGCGCAGGCGCCCGTCAGCTCTCGCCGCCGAGCAGGATCGGCGCGAGGAAGCTCCCCAGGGCTTCGTTCGCCTGCGCCCGCACCTCGTCGTTGCGGCCGATCAGGTAGCCTTCCTCGTCGGTGCAGAGGCCGAGGATGACCCGGCGGTAGAACACGCTGGACATGGGCAACCAGAGCCAGCGGTCGCGCACGGTGCCGTCGCTCTCCACCACGAAGCGGCAGTCGGCGAGGTTGCGGCCGATCTGCCGTTCACCGGCGAAGCGCCCGTCCCACTGGTGCACGGCCTCCGGGTAGACGATCGTCTCGACGGTCGTCCCGCCCTCCTCCAGCTGTTCGGCGACCCGCGCACAACGCTCCGGATCGACGATGGCGTCGCGCCCGCCATAAAGCATCAGCAGGGGCGCGCCGGTGGCGCGGCTGTCCTGAAACTCGGCGATGCAGGGCGCATAGAAGGCGACGTGGGCGGCAAAGCGCTGCCCCTCCGGCGCGTAGCGTTCCGCCACCTGGGCGTAGGCAGCATAGGTCGCCACCATGCCGCCATAGGAAAAGCCGATGAGGGCGATGCGCCCGGCATCGATCTCCGGCCGCGCGGCGAGGTGTTTGAGGCCCGCATAGGCATCGGCCAGAAACATCGCCTCGGTGATCTGGAGCAGGCGGTTGACGAAACCGGTCGCGCGGTCGCGGCGCGCGCCGAAGACGTCGATCACCAGGGCGGCGACGCCACGGGCGGCGAACTGCCGGGCGTAGGTCAGCTCCCGCACCGACTGCACGCCGGAGGCGCCATGCAGGATCACCACCGCCGGCACGGGATTTTCTTCAGAAGCCCCCGGCGGCAGGTAGAGCTGGCCGAGGCCATCCGTCTCCGGCGACTCCTCCGGGCCGTTGCCGACATTGGAGAGTGCAAAGGGGCTGCGGCTGGCGAAACTGATCGCGGTGCCGCCGCTGCGCCCCTCCAGGGCCGCGTCGGGCCAGGGCAAAGCGAGATCCGGCATGGCGGCAGCCCCAGTCGGAAGTCCCGCGGCCGGAAGCGCAGCGGCGAGCAAGACCAGCGCCACACCGCAAAGCCGCCTGACGGCGCGCTTCGCTTTCGCGGTTGTCGCAATTACGGTGGGGGGGACTGCCTTGGATCGGAACTCGAGACCGGGAAATCGCTTGCGCATGACCGACGACTTTGTCCTCCACGAAAGACTGGCGGCCGACTGTATCACGATCGACGACTGGCCGCTCTGCCGCGTACTGCTGATGAACGACGCCACCTACCCCTGGCTGATCCTGGTGCCGCGCCGCCCGGGCCTGCGCGACTTTCACGATGTCGGAACGGAGGACATGCCCCACTTCACCGGAGAAATCTGCACCGCCTCCCGCGCCCTGCAGGCCGCCTTCAGCCCCGAAAAGTTGAACGTGGCGGCCTTGGGCAACATGGTGCCCCAGCTTCACCTCCACGTCATCGCCCGCTTCGCCGGCGACCCGGCCTGGCCCGACCCGGTTTGGGGCAAGGCGCCGGCTGTGCCTTACGAGCCCCCGGCCCTGCAAAAGCGAGTTAAGGCATTGCAGGCCGCCTTCAAGGAAATCTGAACTGGCAAGGCGGTTTGTTTGCCTTGCGGCGATAGCACTCAGTTAACTGTTGCGTGCAATGCTGTGCGCTTGGCATGCTCGGAGGTTGAGAGGAGGCGCCGTGCCGGAAGCAGACCAGATCGCCGAGAAGACCGTGCTCCACGTCGGCTGTGGCAGCTGGCGCCCGGGTGCATTGCATCCCGACTACGAGGCCGGGGGCTGGTGCGAAGTCCGCCTGGACATCAACCCGGATGCCAAACCGGATATCGTCGCCTCGATGACGGATCTTGGCCCCGTCGACTCGAATTCCGTCGACGCGGTCTGGAACTCTCACGCGCTGGAGCACCTCTATGCCCATGAGGTGCCCATCGCGCTGGCGGAGTTCCTGCGGGTTCTGCGCCCCGGCGGCCATGTCTTCATGCGGATGCCCGACATCAAACGGGCCGCGGAACTGATCGTGCAGAACGGGCCGATGTCCACCGCCTACACCTCACCCTCCGGCCCGATCACGCCGCTCGACATTCTCTACGGCCACCGGGCCTCCATTGCCCGCGGAGAAACCGGGATGGCGCACAAGACCGGCTTCACCCAGGAAAGCATCGCGCAGCATCTGGCCTCCGCCGGCTTCGTGAAGGTGCGGGCCCTCCAGAACAAGTTCGATCTCTGGGCAAGGGGCGAAAAGAAGATGGAGCCGGCAGCCGCTGACTGAACCGAACGGTCTGTGGCAGGGTCTCCGCTGCCCTTTACAAGCCCCAGCCCGGGCCGAAGCGAGTTAGGATGCCAGAGAACGCTTTCAAGGCACTTCAACCGTGACCGAATCTCTGCAGCCAACGCCCGAGTTCCTGAAGTTCGCCGCCGGCTTCCACCAGGACATCTTCGAGATTCACGACAGCCCGGACGAAACCCTTGAAACAGCTTTGAATGGCCTTTCAAATGTGGAGCGGCTGTCTTTAAGAGACTTTCTGGAGTCTGCAATCCGATCGCAGTTGAGCGACGAAACGCTTGACGCCCTTTGGAAGGAGTCAAAAGCCGACTTCTATCTGGCGGACCCGAGCCAAATCCGCATCTTCTATCAGCAGATCGTCGATCTGGTTCCGACGCGATAGATCAGCTCTGATACGGCAGGTTCAGCGCGAAGCCCTCGAAGTTCTGGGTCACAACGTCATTGAAGGCCGGCGGGTCCGGGTAGGGATAGGGGTCGGTGTCGGTGAGCGCGGTGACGATCTCTTCCGGCATGCGCTCGCTGGTCTTCTTCGGCTGCTTGATCTCGTAGGTCGCCAGGGTCTCGTTCTCGGTAGCGATGATGCCACCCCAGACCTGGCGCCCTGTCGCGCCGTCGACGACCGTGTAGCTCACCCTGACCTGGCGCTTGGCCCATCGGTAGGTGGTCCCCTCGATGTCCTGGCTGCGCTGGCTGATATCGTCGCCGATCACCTGGGCGGAAACCTGGTAGCGCCCGCGCGCGCCGACGAAGACGTCCGGCCTTTTGCTGCGGATCGCCGCCGTCAGCATGGTCTGCAGGGCCTCAGGACTGACCGTCTTGCCGTCCAGCGTCGACCTGACGCCGGTGTTCCCGATGCCGCCGTCGGTCAGCGCCACGGCGGTGAAGTCCGGGGCCAGCAGCAGGCCCTCGACACCCGGCGCCGTGAGATGGTCGAGCGTCTCGCAGCCGGCCAGAAAGGTGGCCACGACCAAAGTCAGAAACAATTTTAGGTTGAAAATCCTTACCATGACAGTTGAGAAGCCCGTGCTCCCGATCCTGTACTGGTTGGATCAAAAAACCCTTACGTTACAGCGCTTTCAAGTGAAAGACCGAGTGACAGTAGCTCCCTCTCCGAGGACTGTCCAGGGTTGTCCTTTCGGTGATCACCGGGAACACCGGCGGCACGGCGCCTTCACTCGGTCAGGATGTCCAGGCCGATATCCAGACTGGGGGCGCTGTGGGTAAGCCAGCCGGCGGAGATCACGTCGACGCCGCTGGCGGCGACCTGGGCGACGGTCTCCAGCGTGATGCCGCCCGAGGCCTCGGTCACGGCGCGGCCGGCGACGATGCGCACCGCCTCGCGCAGCTGCTCCGGCGTCATGTTGTCCAGCAGCACCGCATCGGGCCCGGCGCCGAGCGCATCCTCGAGCTGGTCCAGACGGTCGACCTCCACCTCGATCTTCACGAGGTGCCCGGCCCGCGCCCGGGCGCGGGTCACAGCCTCCGCCACGCCGCCGGCCAGGGCGATATGGTTGTCCTTGATAAGGATCGCATCGTCGAGACCGAGGCGGTGGTTGGCCCCGCCGCCGGCGCGCACGGCGTACTTCTCCAGCGCGCGCAGGCCGGGGGTCGTCTTGCGGGTGCAGGTGACATGAACCGGGTGGGGCCGCACGGCGGCCACGAGCCCGGCCGTCGCCGTGGCGATGCCGGAGAGATGGCAGACCAGGTTCAGGGCCACCCGTTCGGCTGAGAGGATGGCGCGGGCCGGTCCCTTCAGCCGCAGCAGGCTGTCGCCCGGGGCCAGTGCATCGCCGTCGGCTTTCAGCGGCTCCGCCGTTATCGCCGGGTCCAGGACCTGAAAGGCGAGCGCCGCGGCATCGAGCCCGGCCAGCGTGCCCGCCCCGCGCGCCACCAGCGCCGCCTCCGCCATCTGGTCTGCCGGCACGACGGCCTCGCTGGTGAGGTCGCCGCCGCGCCCCAGGTCTTCCAGCAGCGCCGCCCGCACCAGGGGCTCCACCATCACCCGCGGGAGGGGCTGCGGACGCGTAACGACAACGGATGCCGCTGGCGCCTTCCCTGCGCTATCCACCGGCTCTATCCAATGGCCCTATCCAACGGCCAGCATCCGCTCGACCGCGACCCGCGCCCGGGCTGCCACCGCCGGGTCCAGTTCGACTGCGGGCGACAGAGTTTCCAGCGCCCGGCGGATCTTGGGCAGGGTGATGCGCTTCATATGCGGACAGAGGTTGCAGGGCCGCACGAAATCGATCTCCGGCAGTTCGACGGCGACATTGTCGCTCATCGAGCATTCGGTCACCATCAGCACCTGGTCCGGGCGCTCCCGGCGCACATAGTCGATCATGCCGGCGGTGGAGCCGACGAAGTCGGCGGCATCCAGCACATCGGGCGGGCATTCCGGGTGGGCAATGACGGTGAGACCGTCATGGCCTTCGCGGAAACTCTCGATCTCGGCGCCGGTAAAGCGCTCATGCACTTCGCAGCGGCCCTGCCAGTCGATGATCTCGACATCGGTGTTGCGCGCGACGTGGGTCGCCAGATAGGTGTCCGGCAGAAAGATCACCCGCGGCGCGTTCAGGGCCTCCACCACCTTGATGGCATTGCCCGAGGTGCAGCAGATATCGCATTCGGCCTTCACCTCGGCGGAGGTGTTCACATAGGTGACCACCGGCACGCCGGGATGCGCTGCGCGCAGCGCCCGCACGTCCGCTCCGGTGATCGACGACGCCAGCGAGCAGCCGGCCTCCAGATCCGGCATCAGCACCGTCTTCTCCGGGTTCACCAGCTTCGCCGTTTCGGCCATGAAGTGCACGCCGGCCAGGACGATGACATCGGCATCGGTCTCGGCGGCCCGCCGTGCGAGCGCCAGGGAATCGCCGGTGATATCGGCCACGCCGTAGAAGATTTCCGGGGTCTGATAGTTGTGTGCCAGCACGATGGCGTTGCGCTGCGCCTTCAGGCGGTTGATGGCGTCGATCTCCGGCGCGTGCAGCGGCCATTCCAGCGGCGGCACCACCGTTTTGATGCGCTCGAAGATCGCGGCGGTGCGCTCCGCAACCTCTTCCGTGAACGACAAGCTGCCGCTGTCCTGCGCGCCTGCGATGGCCATGTCCACCCTCCTTATACTCATTTTGAGCATTATTCTGAGCCGGGAAAAGGGCTGGATGAGAAACCAGCCCTTATGCTCTACAAGAGCATATGAGCGCGCAGGCCGGGGAGTCAAGCCGGGCCGTTGCGCCCCTTTGCACGGCCCAGCGTTACGGCGCGGCGGAAACGCATGAGCTTGGCGGGCCGCCCCCCGGTTTCGAAGTCCTGGGCGCCGGTCTCCTCCACCAGGCCCTGCTGGGTTACGAGACGTCGGAAGTTCTGTTTGTGCAGCCGCGCGCCGGTCAGCGCCTCCGCGGTGCGCTGCAGCTGAAAGAGGGTGAACTCGGCGGGCAGCAGTTCGAACAGCACCGGACGGTATTTGATCTTGCCGCGCAGGCGGCTGATGGCCGTGGCGAGGATCCGCCGATGGTCGGCGGCCATGGCCCGGCCCGCGACGGCCGACAGGTCCTGCGGCGGCGTCTTGCCCCTGTCGTGCCAGGCCTCCGGCACCAAAGCGGCCTCGTAGAGCAGTTCGTAGCGCTCCAGCGCCCTCTCCTCGTCCCAGCCTGCCGACGACGGCCCGAAGGTGGCGCGAGCGCGCTCCTGTCGGCCGCGCTTCTCCGCCCGGCCGGCCTCCTGCGCCCAAAGACGCAGGCGGCTGCGCAGGGGCTTCAGAACCGACGGCTCCCCCGCGCGCCAGTCCTCCCAGGGAAACGCAGCATACCAGGGCTGCCAGTCAGCCGGGCCGGCGGCTTCCCCTTCGGTGGCCGAGACAAGCGCCAGGTAGGCGATGGAGAGGGTTCTGGGCTGGCCATCCGCGCCCTCTCCGGCCCGGTCGGGGATAACGGGGACGGGGCGGTCGCCGAAGGTGTAGAGCTGCTCGATGTAGCCGAGCCGGCGTCTTGTCTGCTGCTCGACCCAGCTTCTGAGCCCCGCCTGCAGGGTGCCGTGGTCCGGCCGCAGCGGTCCTGACGGCAGCGCGGCCCGCCCGGCCTCGCCAGCGGGCACCACCAGAGCCTGCGGCTCGTCGTCGCGAACCGAGACCACCACGGCGGTCAGGTCGACGTCGACACCCTTGGCCGCCGGCCCGCTTCGGCCCATCGCTACTGTCCCCCTCGGTTGCTGGCGTTTGCCGTTCGAGAGGGATCACGATGCGGCGGGGCCGGTCAAGCGATTCGACGCGCTGCCGGGAGCCGCGGTCCCTGCCCGGCCCTCCCCGCAATTCGGAGAAGGGCCGGGCAGGGTGGCTACATGGAGATCCGCAGGTTGGAGACCTGTCGGGCGATGTCGCGGAAAGCCTGCTTCAGCGCGGTTCCGCTGCTGGGCAGATAAACGTGGTCTGCATCGGTGGCGCAGTTGTTCACGAAGGCCGTGGCGTCGGGCCTGCCCTCGAGTTCCAAACCGACGGTGTAGACCTTGACGCCTTCGGCCTTCATGGCGGTGCAGAGCGCCTGAGCCTGATCGAAGGAACTGCCGTTGGTGCCGGGCTGGTTGATCTTGTATTCAGGCTCGCCACTGCCGCCGGTCGAGTTGTTGGCGACCACGCCGGAGTTGTAGATGGTGTTGAAGTCACCGTCGGTCATGATGATCACGACCTTCAGCACCTCCTGACCCAGGTGGATCGCGCCGTAATTCGCCGGTTTGCCCTCGCCGGGGAAGAGATAGGCGAAATTGGGCGAGATCATGTACCAGCCCCAGGCCGTGCCGATCTGCCCGGCGGTGGAACCGCCATGGTTCAACCCGTTGATGGCGGTGGTCAGCGCCGTCTTGTTGCTGGTCAGCGGCATGATCTCCGCCGTCGGACAGGGATTGTAGGTGCCGTCCGGCGGATAATGCGTGCCCAGCGGCGCCAGGCTCGGCGCGGCATCGGTGGAAAGATGCGGGCCCGAGCGCTCCGTCACGCAGGTGCTGACATCGTAGGTTCTGGAATCGCCCTCATCGTTCGTAAACTCGAAGCTGTCGCAGTTCGGCGCGGCCGGGTGACTACAGGTGCCGGCGGTGATGGCGCCACGGACCTGATCGGCGTAGCTGCCGACGTTGACCCCGCTGGCATAGGGAACCAGCGCCACCTTGGAATAGAAGGGGTCCTGCAGATCCTGCACGACGATGTCGACCAGTTCGATCGCGGCAGCCTTGAGATCGACGAGCCGGTTGAAGTTTCTCATCGAACCGGTGACGTCGAGGACCAGCGCAACCTCCACATCGCGTGAGGACAGCGTCGCCTCGGCGCTCGCCGCGACATCGGTGGAGTCCGTCCCGAAGATGTTCATGAAGAACGTCGGGATGTTGGCTGTGGCGGTCACCGTGACGGTCCGGGCTTCGTCGTCCGGCGTGATGATCAGCGGCTCAAGCACCGAGCCCATGTAGCCGGCATCAAAGTTGGCATCGAAGAAACGCTGGATGTCGGCGTCGCGGGTCGGGCTTGCATAGTTGCGCGCACCGGCCAGCGCCGCGGCATCGACCGCCGCTGCCAGCTTCGATCGCACGTTGTAGGCCACCGAGGTATCGATGGCGATACCGACGGTGCCGAGAATCGCGAGTGCGCCAAACGCAAAGAAGACAGCGACGTTGCCATTGGCATCGTCCCTGAACTTCCGCCACGTTCGCTGCGCTGCTGTGACTCGTCCTTTCATAACGGGGGCCTCCCCGAAACTCTGTAAAATCCGATACTTAGACTAAAGACTTAGGGTCAATACTTCGTTAAGGGATGGCGATTTCCGGCGGGAAACGACAAAGCCCCGGCGCAGCAGGGACTTGCCGCGGAAAGTCGAAGTTCCGTCACACAGGCAGAACGGCGGCAGGAAAAAACCGCGACGCATTTGTGCGAAATCGCAGCGAAAAGGAGCACCCAACAACTGCGCAGCCGGAAGCGTGAAAGCCACCGCCACGCCGAGCCGAGTCAGCAGCCTTGCAGGAACCGCCCATTCCACCGCAGCACGCCTTTCCCCTGCTTCGGAGCCGCTCTATCTTAGGCCCCGTGAGCCAGCCAGCCCTTCTCAGCGACTCGAATCTTTCGGCCCTGCCACCACGCTTTGCGGAGTGGTTCGGGGCCCGCGGCTGGCAGCCCCATCCGCACCAGTTGCAGATGCTGCGGGCGGCGCAGGCGGGCGAGTCGGCCCTGCTGATCGCGCCCACCGGCGGCGGCAAGACGCTGGCGGGCTTCCTGCCGTCCCTGGTCGATCTCGCCGCCCGCCAGAGTCAGAGCCAGGACCAGAGCCGCGATCAGAGTCAGGGGCTGCACACGCTCTACATCTCGCCCCTGAAGGCGCTGGCGGTGGACATCCACCGTAATCTCACCCAGCCCATCGAGGAGATGAGCCTGGCGATTGCCTGCGAGACCCGCACCGGCGACACGCCGCAATCCAAACGCCAGAGGCAGCGCCGCAAGCCCCCGGCCATCCTGATGACGACGCCGGAGTCCCTGGCGCTGCTGCTGAGCTACTACGACGCGCCGGAGGTTTTCGCCGGCCTGAAGTGCGTCATCATCGACGAACTGCACGCCCTGGCCGGAACCAAGCGCGGCGACCTTCTATCGCTCGGCCTCGCCCGCCTGCAGACCCTCAGTCCGAACTGCCGGCGGGTCGGCCTCTCCGCCACCGTGCACGATCCCGACTGGCTGGCGGCCTGGATCTCCCCGACCGCCGAGGCGGGGGGCGTGCGCCGCATCATCGGCCGCGACGGCGCCGAGGCCGATGTGGAGATCCTCACGACCCAGGAATACCTGCCCTGGTCCGGTCACATGGCAGTGCACGCCATCGCCGAAGTCTACCAGCGGATCCGGACGGCCCAGACCACGCTGGTCTTCGTCAACACCCGGGCCCAGGCGGAGCTAGTGTTCCAGGAGCTCTGGCGCCTCAACGACGACGGCCTGGCCATCGCCCTGCACCACGGCAGCCTCGCCGTGGAGCAACGCCGCAAGGTGGAGGCGGCCATGGCGGCCGGCAAGCTGCGCGCCGTGGTGGCGACCTCCTCGCTCGATCTCGGCATCGACTGGGCCGCCGTCGACCTGGTGGTCCAGGTGGGCGCCCCCAAGGGCTCGGCCCGGCTGCTCCAGCGCATCGGCCGGGCCAACCACCAGCTCGACCAGCCGAGTCGCGCCCTGCTGGTACCGGCCAACCGCTTCGAGGTGCTGGAGTGCCGCGCCGCCCTGGAGGCGGTGGCCGCGCGCAGCCTGGACGGAGACCCGCCGAAGCCCGGCGGACTTGATGTGCTGTCTCAACACATCCTCGGAACCGCTTGCGCCGGGCCCTTCGCGGCAGACCGGCTCTACCAAGAAATCATCACAGCCTATCCCTATAAGTCCCTGACAAGGCAGGATTTCGACAAGGCCCTGGATTTCGTCTCAACAGGCGGCTATGCGCTGAAATCCTATGAGCGCTACCGCCGCTTGGGCCTTGATCCGGAAGGCTTTTACCGGGTCGCTCATATCTCGCATGTAAAGCGCTATCGCATGAACGTCGGCACCATCGTCGAGGCGCCCGTCCTGAAAATCCGGATGAGGAACGGCCGCGTTCTGGGCGAGGTTGAAGAGTATTTCGTCAACGGGCTGCTGCCCGGTGACAGCTTCATCTTCGCCGGCCAGCTGCTCTGCTTCGAGGGCATGCGCGACAACACCGTGCTGGTCAGCCGCGGCAAGGGCGGTGACCCCAAGGTGCCCGCCTATGCCGGCGGGCGGCTGCCGCTTTCCACCCACCTGGCCGAGCGGGTGCGCGGCATTCTCTCCAACCCCGCCCAGTGGCAGGACCTGCCGCCGGCGGTGGCCGAGTGGCTGCGCATCCAGCGCTGGCGCTCGGTGCTGCCCGACGCCTCCGGCCTGCTGGTCGAGACCTTTCCCCGCGGCGAGAAGGAATTCCTGGTCGCTTACAGCTTCGAGGGGCGCAACGCGCACCAGACCCTCGGCATGCTGCTGACGCGGCGCATGGAGCGGGCGGGCCTCGCCCCCCTCGGCTTCGTCGCCACCGACTACGTGATCGCTGTCTGGAGCCTGAAGCCGGCCAGCGATCTCACCGCCCTCTTCGACCAGGACATGCTGGGCGACGACCTGGAGGAGTGGATGGCCGAGTCCTCCATGCTGCGGCGGACCTTCCGCAAGGTGGCGGTAATCGCCGGGCTGATCGAGGCGCGCTCGCCGGGCCAGGAAAAGTCCGGCCGCCAGGTGACCTTCAACGCCGATCTCATTTACGACGTGCTGCGCAAGCACGAGCCGGACCACATTCTGCTGCAGGCCACGCGCGCCGACGCTGCCGGCGGCCTGACGGATATCGGCCGGCTTGCGGAGATGCTGAAGCGCGTCCAGGGCCGCATCGAGCACCGCCGGCTGGAGAAGATCTCCCCCCTGGCGGTGCCGGTGCTGCTGGAGATCGGCAAGGAGCAGGTCTACGGCAGCGGCCTGGACGAACTGCTCGACGAGGGCGCGCAGGCGCTGATCGAAGAAGCCACCGCCGGCATGGAGGTCGGCCGCGGCCAGTCGGAGCTGCCGCTATGAGCGGGGCGGTGGAGCCCCCGACGCCGCAAACGGACCGGCGCAGCGACCGACTGCTGGTGAACGGGGTGGAACTGATCGCCGACCATTCCGGCGCCCTGCTCTGGCCGGACCGGCGCCTCGCCGTGGTGGCGGACCTGCATTTCGAAAAGGGTTCGGCCTTCGCCGCGCGGGGCCAGTTCCTGCCGCCCTACGACACGGCGGCGACCCTCGACAGGCTGGAGGCCGTTCTGGCCCGCCATGCCGTGGAGCGGCTGATCTGCCTGGGCGACTCCTTTCACGACCAGGGGGCGGCGGCGCGCCTGCCCGCCCCCATTGTCCGGCGCCTGCGCGATCTGACCGCCCGCCACGACTGGATCTGGATTGCCGGCAATCACGACCCGGCGCCGCCGGAGGATCTGGGCGGAACCGTCGAGGCCGCCTGGACGGAAGGCGCCCTCACCTTCCGCCACGAGGCCGAGCCGGGGGCCACAGCCGGCGCAGTCTTTGGCGAAGTCTCGGGCCACTTCCACCCCAAGGCCGCGGTGCGCGTGCGCGGCAAGCGTATCTCCGCGCCCTGTTTCATCACCGACGGCCGGCGTCTCATCCTGCCCGCCTTCGGCGCCTACACGGGCGGCCTCAACGTTCTCGACCCGGCCATCGCCGGGCTTCTGGCGCCGCGCTTCCAGGTCATGCTGCTGGGCCGCCGCCAGGTTTTCCCCTACCCGCACAGCGCCCTTTGTTTGTAAACACAATTCATGTCGGTCGATGTTACCCCTGCCCTGTGTATCTGTTTGACGTAGCAATTGGCGGTTACAGAGTATCTACTATAGCGCGAAACACTTCACTTACATGGAGCGCATCCAATTGTTCAAAACCGAAACCCTTTTCATTGTAGGAGCGGGAGCCAGCAAAGAAGCAAACCTGCCGGTTGGCAATGAGCTGAAGTCAATAATCGCAAAGAGCATCGACATTAGATTTGGTGGGACCGGTCGGCAGCAGGAAAGTGGCGACTACGAGATTATGGAAGCGCTTCGAGCGCACGCATCGATGCGAAGCACCAATGAGAACAGTCGAATCAACGTAAACGACTATCTACATGCCGGCTGGAGAATCAGAGATGCGATGCCGCAAGCGTCTTCAATAGATACCTTCATCGATTCGCACGATGGTGATGAAGGTATCGAGACTTGTGGGAAGCTCGCTATTGCGAAAGCAATTCTAGAAGCAGAAAAGGCCAGCTTGTTGTATGTCAACCACCGGCGTGGCGACGAGCGTCCCTCCTTTGAGCGACTTGGCAACACCTGGTACAGCAGGATTTGGCAAGCGCTTACAATGGAGCGCAAGAGGTCTGAACTCCGAGATATCTTTCATAACACGGGGTTCATTGTCTTTAACTACGATAGATGCATTGAGCACTTTTTCTTTCACGCACTTCAGAACTTCTACGGTGTGAATGAAGGAGAAGCTGCCAAGCTATCTAGCTCACTCCGTGTGCATCATCCTTACGGAAAAGTTGGGGACCTACCATGGCAAGATGGAGAGTTGCGAGTTGAGTTCGGAGCATCTCCTCGTGGCCAAGGCCTTCTGGCAATCTCGAAGCAGATAAAGACATTTACCGAACAAGTGGATGATGCGCATACACTCAACGAAATGCGTGCAATGATCGGGGCTGCGAAGAACTTGGTTTTCCTAGGGTTCGGATTTCACGAGCAGAACATGCAACTGCTGCGCCCAGTGGTACCACCTTCCACAAAGCGGGTTTTCGCAACATCTAAAGGGATTTCATCTGCAGACCGCGACGTTATTGAGAACGAAATTGCGGAGTTGTATGGCCCAGAGATTGGTGAGAGGCTTCCTATACACACGAGAACTCAAATCACCTGCTGCGATCTGTTTGACGAGTACTGGCGATCACTGATGGCTTAGCCGGAAGGCCAATTGTGGTAGCGGCCGCCCCGGGGGGGTGGGGCGGCCGCTTGAACGCTGCCGCCGGGGGGAACGACGGCATGCGGATTGGAACTGATCCGTTACTGGGCTGATCCGTTACTGGGGCAACACCACGGTGTCGATGACGTGGATGACGCCGTTGGAGGTCTCGATGTCAGCCTGGATCACCTGCGCCTCCTCGACCTGGACGCCGCCCTTCATGGCATCGATGGTCAGCTCGCTGCCCTGGACTGTCGTCGCCTCGGTCATCTTGCCGGCGATGTCACCGGACATCACCTTACCCGGCACCACGTGGTAGGTGAGGATCGCGACCAGCTGATCCTTGTTCTCCGGCTTCAGCAGATTCTCGACCGTGCCTTCCGGCAGCTTGGCAAAGGCTTCGTCCGTCGGCGCAAAGACGGTGAAGGGGCCATCGCCCTTCAGCGTTTCGACAAGACCGGCGGCCTGCACCGCGGCGACCAGGGTTTCGAACTGACCGGCTTCGACGGCGGTGTCGACGATGTCGGCCGCCTTGGCGGCAAGGGACGAAAGGGCGAGCGGGGCCGCAATGGCGGCAGCAAAAAGGGTACGCGAAAGGGCCTTCATGAGGTGCCTCCTCCATGGATTGGACGATCTTGCTGGGACGATGGCAGTGACCGTTCCTGTCAGTCGAACCGGTTCCGTCGGTTTTGCTGCCGTTCGCTTAAGAGCGGAGGTAGAGCGGCAGACGGGAGCGTCAAGTCGCTGATCACATGAAGAAAATTTAAGGTTTGGGAGGTTGTCGGGTAAGCCCTTGATTGCGTGCTGCCACGGCCTCGTTGGCTCAGCGAGGAAGCGACCCTGGCCCTAGAAAGAACACAGCCCGGGCTGCCCGCAACGGGGATCGTCCTGCGGACTTCGCGCACCCTCTGCGCGCCACGACCGAAGCCGCAGCCACGAACAGGGGACCGCCCAGCAAGCGATCGCCGAACAAGGAAACGGCCGCCCCGAGTCATCGGGACGGCCGCCAGAACGCTGCTGCCGAACGCTACCGCGAAAAGCGGGAGCGGCGGCGTGCGATCTGATGATTTACCTTGGTGCGTTACCTTCGATGCCTTACTGCGGCAGCACCACGGTGTCGATCACATGGATGACGCCGTTGGAGGTCTCGATATCAGCCGAGATCACCTGGGCATTGTCGACGGCAACGCCGCCGTTCAAGGTGTTGATGCTCAGCTTGCTGCCCTGGACCGTGCCGGCCTTCAGCTGCTTGTTGCGGATGTCGGAGGACATCACCTTGCCCGGAACCACGTGATAGGTCAGGACCGCCACGAGCTGATCCTTGTTTTCCGGCTTCAGCAGGTTCTCGACCGTGCCGGCGGGCAGCTTGGCGAAAGCCTCGTCGGTGGGCGCGAAGACGGTGAAGGGACCCTCGCCCTTCAGCGTTTCGACCAGGCCGGCGGCCTTCACGGCGGCGACGAGGGTCTCGAACTGGCCGGCCCCGACGGCGGTGTCGACAATGTCAGCCGCCTTGGCAGCAATGGATGAAAGGGCGAGCGGGGCCGCAACGGCGGCGGCGAAGAGCGCGCGCGAAAGGGTTTTCATGAGAATACCTCCTCCAGTCAGTGGTTTTGCTGAGGCGGCGACAGAGGCTGTTGGCGGTAGCCCAACCGTTTCCCCCGGTCTTCTTGTCGCGCGCTTGCTCTGCCAATTAGCGCCTGGGTTTAGGCGGTCAAGACGCTCGGCGAAAAAAATGTGAAATTTTCCCACGATTCCTCAGAAAACCGCGGATGTCTGCCCACAAATAAGTTTCGGAGGGAGTTGGCAGCCTCGATCCGCGCTATAAATGGTCTGGGGAGTGTCCCCGTCACCAACCCGACCCTATGACCCCTTCACGATGACCGTCTCACCCAGCATCGTCTGGCTGCGCCAGGATCTGCGCCTGGCCGACAACCCTGCCCTGCAGGCCGCCTGCGCACGCGGGGGTAAGATCCTGCCGGTGTTCGTTCTGGACGACGCCAACGCCGGCGCCTGGAAGCCCGGTGGCGCGGCGCGCTGGTGGCTGCACCATTCCCTGGCCGCCCTGCAGGGGGAACTGCGGTCCCGGAGCGCGCCTCTATGCCTGCGCCGCGGCGATGCCGAGGAGATCCTGCCGGCGCTGGCGGCGGAAACCGGCGCAGGGGCGGTGTTCTGGAACCGCTGTTACGAACCCCACGCCATCGCCCGGGACAAGGCGCTGAAAGCAAGGCTGCGGGACGACGGCCTTACAGTCGAAAGCTTCAACGGCGGCCTTTTGTTCGAGCCCTGGGAGATCCGCACCGGCAGCGGCGGGCCCTACAAGGTCTTCACACCGTTCTGGAAGGCCATGCTGGCGGCCCCGGCCCCGCCTGCCCCCGAACCGGCGCCGGAGCGCATTGACGGCTTGGACGGAGTCTCCGGCGACCGGCTGGAACACTGGGATCTGCTGCCGACGAAGCCCGACTGGGCCGGCGGCCTGCGGGACAACTGGACGCCGGGCGAAAAGGGCGCGGTGGCCCGCCTTCGCGCATTTCTGGACGAGGCGGCCGGGGCCTACACCGCGCGACGCGACCGGCCCGACGAGCCCGCAACCTCCCGGCTCTCCCCGCACCTGCACTGGGGTGAGGTCTCGCCACGACAGGTCTGGCAGTCCGGACACCAGGTGATCGCCGCCGGCACCGCAAAGGAAGACGGCGTGATGGGCTTCCTGCGTCAGCTCGGCTGGCGCGACTTCTCCCACCTGCTCCTCTACCACTGGCCCGATTTCGCCGAGCGTTCCTGGCGGCCGGAGTTCGACGCCTACCCCTGGCGCGATGACGATGCCGGTTTCGAAGCCTGGTGCCGGGGGCGCACCGGATATCCCATCGTCGATGCGGGCATGCGCGAACTCTGGCATACCGGCTGGATGCACAACCGGGTGCGCATGATCACGGCGTCCTTCCTGGTGAAGCATCTGCTGATCCCCTGGCAGCGGGGCGAGGCCTGGTTCTGGGACACCCTGGTGGATGCAGACCTGGCGAACAATTCCGCGGGGTGGCAATGGGTCGCCGGTTCGGGCGCAGATGCCGCCCCCTACTTCCGCATTTTCAATCCCATCACCCAGGGCGAAAAGTTCGATCCCGACGGCCGCTACGTCCGCAAGTGGGTGCCGGAAATCGCGACGCTGCCGGATGCCTATCTGAACAAGCCTTGGGAGGCTCCGCCCCCGGTGCTGGCAGAGGCGGGCATTCTTCTTGGCGAGACCTACCCCAAGCCCATCGTCGATCACAAGGCGGCCCGGGCCCGCGCACTCAGCGGCTACGAGGACATGAAGAAGGCCGCCAGCGCCTAAGGATCAAGCGCCCGGCGCGGGCCACGCCCGCCAGAGATCCTCCTCCTGCCAGCCGAGTGCGCCCAGTTCCGCGGCGCGAAAGCCTCTGTCTTGATTCAGGAAGAACTCGTCGAGCTGCGGGGGCTCAACCCCGGCGGTGGACAGCAGGCCGTGTGCCTGGCCGCGATGATGGACCTGATGCTGGAAAAGATGCAGCAGCACCCGGTCGGTCCGTTCGATCCTGTCGCCGTCCGCGCGGATCAGGCGTACCGGGGCGCCAAGCGCGGTGTCGTCCAGGCCTTTGCAGAACACGATCAAGCGCTGGTCAACGGCGGCCTGTTCGCGCTGAAGGTCTGCAGGTGTCTTGCAGGGCTCCTCGTCGCGCCAGGCGGCGGGGCCCAGGCTGCCGCCCTCCAGCGCGTCAACATAGTACCAATCGACATAGAGGATGTGATTGAGGGTCGCCCGCAGGCTGCCGAAGAACCCGCCGAGAGGCGCGGTGAACTGCTCTTGTGTCACGGCAGCACAGGCCGCCAGCAGCCGCCGGTTCGCCCAGGCGTTGTTGCGCGCCTGGGCCAGAAGGTGGTCCACCGTGTTCACCGCCGCCCCCTACGCCAAGATCGCTAGACGTCGCGCAGGGGATCGATTGGCGCCTCGGCCTCGCTCCAGGCCTGAAAGCCGCCGACGAGGTTTGCCACCCGCTGGAACCCCATGTCCTGCAGCGTCTTTGCGGCAAGCGCCGAGCGCCCCCCGGAGGCACAGAACACGACAAGCTGCTTGGCCGGGTCGAAAGACGGGATGTGCATCGGGCTCTCCGGATCGGCGACAAACTCCAGCAGGCCGCGCGGCACATGGGCAGCGCCCGGAATCGTGCCTTGCGCCAGTTCTTCGCGCTCGCGCAGGTCGATGAAGGCCACATCGGCATCCTCGAGCATGTCCATGGCCTCGCGCACTGAGACCGCATCGACAACCGCATTGGCTTCCGCCAGCAGAGCCTTGAACCCCTTGGTGATGACCATGGCTGTCTCCTCTTGCTTCTCTGCGGGAACCATAGAGCAACGGCCGACGCGGTTCATCATCGATCGCATCCAGGAGCGGCCACGGCTGAGGCGGGAACCGGAAAAGTGTGCTGCGAGAAGGCCGTACGCCGCAGGCGACACGAGCGGGGCCTGCGACAATCAGTCGGCAGCCGCGTTCACCCGCCGCCGACCCGCTCGACAGTCTCCCGCTTCAGGATCGCGGCGAGACTGCGCGCCGGTGCCGAAGCCTCCGGCGCCCGGAGCATCCTCAATTCGATGCGCGGCAGATCCGGCAGGCCGGCGTTGCGCGGGAGACACACCATATCCTGCGGCAGGCCGTGCTCGGTTCGAACCGCAACGCCGAGTCTGGATCGCAGGGACGCCCAGATACCGGGCAGGCTCGGCGTTGTGACGGCTGCATGCCAGCGCCGCTTGGCCCTATCGAGCGCCGTCAGCGCGGCTTCGCGGAAATGGCAGGGATGGCTGAAGAGAACCAGGGGGAGCGGATCCTGATCCGCGAGTTCCGCGTTGTTCCGCTGCGCGATCCAACGCATCGGAAGGTCGCAAAGCGCCTCTCCTTCCGCAGCCGCCCGCTGCTTGAACAGGGCAATCGCCACGTCGAGACGGCCGGCGGCAGTCTCCTCCCCCAGGATGTGGTTCGGGCCCGCCTGCACCTCGACATGCACGTTGCGATGATCCTGTGAGAAGGCCGCCAGGGTCGCGGGCATCACATCGTCGAAGAAATCCTGCGGCAAACCCAGCCGGACCGTCGTCGTACTCGCGGCAACGCCGAGCGTGGCCGCCGCTTCATCATTGAGCGCCACGATCCGGCGCGCGTAGGCGACCAGAGCCTCGCCCGCCGCAGTCGGCACGAGGCCCCGTCCCTTGCGCACGAACAGCGGCGTCCCCGCCTGTTGCTCAAGCTTCTTCAACTGCATGCTGATCGCGGACTGGGAGCGCCCGAGCTGTACCGCAGCACTTGCGAAGCTGCGCAGGTCGCTTCCCAGGACGATGGCGCGCAGAGCATCGATGTCGAAGGTCGGTTTCACTTCAGGTTTCTTGAATTTTCAGTTCATATATTTTCGTTATTCAAAACTATAGGCTGCCACTAACCTCTCGGTCAATCCGGGCGCATCGCCGCCCCATGCGAAGCTTCTTGGCAGGACGCAGATGACCATCAGCACCTTGGCGAATGACCGGGATACCAGCGGTTCCATGAGCATCGTGATCGCCGGTGGTATCGTCCTGGCACTGTCCTTCGGAGTGCGCGCGGTCTTCGGCGGCATCGTTGAGCCGGTCTCCAACGATCTCTTCGACGGCCGCATTGAAGTGATCTCGCTGTCAATCGCGATCCAGAACCTCGTCTGGGGATTGGCGCAGCCAGCCTTCGGCGCCGTCGCCGACAAATGGGGAGACCGCCTGGCGCTGTGGATCGGGCTCGGCTGTTATGCCCTGGGCCTGGCCGTCTGCGTTACCGGAAGCACTCCTCTGGCCCAGCACATCGGCACCGGCCTGCTTGTCGGCATGGGGATTTCAGGCACCGCCTTCGGCGTCGTTCTCGCCGTTGTCGGCCGGGCGGCACCGGCGGAAAAGCGAAGCGCCTACCTGGGCCTGACGTCCGCCCTGGGATCGGTCGGGCAGGTCGTTCTGCCGCTTGTGGTCTCACAGCTCATCGAATGGTTCGACTGGCGCACCGTCATGATCATCGTCGCCGCCATGCTGGCGCCCATGGCGCTGTGCATCCCGCGCCTCTGCTCGGCAGCGCCGCCGGCGGCCGAAGCCGCGGCTGTGCCGCTCGTCCGGACCCTGCGCCATGCCTTTACCCAGCCCAGCTATCTGCTGCTCGGCCTCGGCTTCTATGTCTGCGGCTTCCACCTCGCCTTCATCACCGCGCATCTGCCGAACTATGTCGTGCACTTCTGCGGCGGAACCACCATGACGCCCGACGAACTGCGGGCCTTCGGCCTGCGCGCGCTGGCCCTGGTCGGCCTGGCCAACATCGCCGGCACGCTGCTGGCCTCGCGCCTGGGCGCCATCTACCCCAAACCCTATGTGCTGGCGGCAATCTACGGCCTGCGCTCCCTGGTTCTTCTCGCCTTCATCTCGCAGCCCCTGACCCCCCTTTCGCTGATGATCTTCGCCATGGCCATGGGCGTCCTTTGGCTTTCCACGGTACCGCTGACCAGTGCACTGGTGCTCGTGATGTTCGGGCCGCGCGCCATGGGCACCCTCTTCGGCTTTGTTTTCCTCAGCCATCAGCTCGGCGGCTTCGCGGGCGTGTGGATCGGCGGCCTCTACTTCGACCGTTTCGGGCACTACGATGCGATCTGGTACGCCTCGATCCTGCTGGGCCTTCTTGCTGCCGGACTGCATCTCTGCGTCAAGAAAAGGGACCTGCGGCAGGCGACCGCTCCGCAGCAAGCTCAGCCCTTGTTGCGGAGCGGGAGCTGATCGGTGCGCCGCTAGAGTCGCGGTCCGGGTATGTCCAGGGCGTAGGACTGGAGCTGTTCGGTAACGAAGTCGAAGGCCTCGTCCACCGAGTCGGTGCGAAAGAACAGCTCGAGATCCTCCGGGCTGATGGTGCCGTAACGCTCCAGCGCTTCCAGGTTGATCACGTCCGCCCAGTACTGGCTGCCGAAGAGAACCACGGGCATCTGCTTGCGGATCTTTCCTGTCTGCACCAGCGTCAGCAGTTCGAAAAGCTCGTCGAGCGTACCGAAGCCGCCGGGCATGACCACGACCGCCTTCGCCAGGTAGGCGAACCAGAACTTGCGCATGAAGAAATAGTGGAACTCGAAGTTCAGTTCCCGGCTGATGTAAGGGTTGTCGAGCTGCTCCATGGGCAGGGAGATGTTGAGACCGACGTTCAGGCCCTTGGCTTCGGAGGCGCCACGGTTGGCCGCCTCCATGATCCCCGGTCCGCCGCCGCTGCAGACCACGAAGCGGCGGTCACCGTCCTCCAGCCCCTTCGACCACTCGGTGAGCCGCCGGGCCAGCTCCCGCGTGTCCTCGTAGTAGCGGGACATCTCAAGGTCCCGCTCCGCCCGCTTCAGGTCGCCGCCGTCCGCCCTGGCGGCGTCGAGTCGCTGCTGCGCCACGTCCCGCGGCAGGATGCGCGCCGAGCCGAAAAAGATAATCGTGTCGTCGATCTTGTAGTGGTTGAACCGGCTGTTGGGCTCGATGTACTCGGAAAGAATACGCAAAGCCCTGGCCGAGGCCGATTCCAGAAAGTCGAGGTTACGGTAGGCCTTCTTCGGAAGACCGTCTGTCGAGTTGCTCATAGCTGCCCAGTTTTCTCCCCAGTCCCCCCTGACGCGGCTCCAGCCCCCGAAGATGCGGAGGGTGCACTGCAAAGCCTCCGCGCCAAGACCCCCTCAAGCTATCGCAGTCCCCCGGTCCTGCAAAGGAAACGCCCCCACCGGGGAGGTCGGCGGGGGCAAGAGAAGGGAAGCTTTCTTGGGGAAGAGAGCACTGAAAAGCAGGCTCTACTGCCGCTTCTGGCGAAAGTTTAACGCAGTGAAGACCGGATTACAATCTTAAGGTTGCATCTTGCCCGTCATTTCTGCGTTTTGGTGTTGCGCCTACTGATCGAGCTGCCACTTGCGAATGAAAGAGCGGGCAAGATCGCGAAACCCGATGTTGGTCAGCACCACATGATCGCGCTCGCCGGTGACAAAGAGACCGGAGTCGCTCCACAGCAGCACCTGACCGGCCCGCTCCGACTGGGTCTGGCGGTCGAAGTAGCGGGTGTTCTGGGTCGCCATGGCACCGATGGTCGAGATGCAGGTCGCGCCTTCGTAGACCACCGTCGTTGCAGTCACGACAATGCGCACATGGGCGGAGCGCTGCACCGCAAGCCCCTCGGCGACGAGCGGCTGTTGGAACGATTCGAGGATCAGGTCCTGCTGCAGGCCGCACCGCTGCGAATCCGCGCTCAAGGGCGCCACGCTGATCTGCAGGACATTGACACCCGCCAGCGGGCCGCCAGCCGGGGCCGCCGCCGGTTGCGTCTGGTCCTGGGTCTGGTCTTGAGTCTGGTCTTGGGCCGGGGCCCCGGCGGCGGAAAACAGCAACAGGAACACGGCCGCCAAAAGACGGCTTGGCCGTAGCATCATGAACTCCTCCAAAACGATCGCATCTGGAACTGCGCGCGGAGTATGCCACGCAGCCCGGCAGGCGGCCACCGCGGAGGACCCGGCCGCGACCGGGTCGCGAACCGCGGATTATGGTCAGGCGCCTGGCGCCGAAGCAGGCTATAAGGAGGTCTCCGACAGGCAGGGGGGAGCCGACGAACAAAAATCGGTCACGCTAGGCGCAAGATGGCCAGCCGCAAGAGGGAGTGGGGCATGCAATCAGATCATCCGAATGGCCGCCGCCCGGCGCCGGCGACAACACATCGTGCGCGCGCTCTGGGCAGCCTGGCGTTGCTGCTGCTCCTCCAGGCCTGCGCCCCGAGCCAGGAAGCTCCGCCGGTCCCCTCCGCAACCCCGGAGGCGCAGCCCCCGATAGCTACCCGCGCAGACCCGACCCCGCTGGACGGCCGCGTGATCGTCGATGCGCAGGAATACCCCTGGAGCGCGCTGGGGCGCGTCAACCTTGCCGGGCAGGGGTTCTGCAACGGAATCCTGATCGGGCCGCAACTGGTCCTGACCCAGGCCCAGTGTCTCTATTCGAAGCGCGAAGCACGCTGGTGGCAGCCGCAGGAACTGCACTTCATTGCCGCCTACCAGAAAGACCGCTTCCTGGCCGACTCGAAGATCGCCGGCTTCACCCCGGCGCCGGGATACAGCCCCGCCGCCGGCGCCAACCTGGCCAACATCACCAACAACTGGGCAATCCTGAAGCTGGCGGAGCCCATCGGCCTCAAGACCGGCTGGCTGGGCCTGCAGTGGCGCGATCCCAGCCTGGAAGCGCGCGAAGCGCGCGGCGAAGCCGTCACGCTGCGCGCAGGCTATCGCGTCGACTGGCCTCACGCGGTTTCCCTCTACTTCGGCTGCAAGGGCCGGGAAGCAGCCCTGGCCGGTCTCTGTCAGGCCACAGCTTCCGAGCGGGCCTTGCCGCCCTTCGTGATCGCCGATGGGGAGGTGCGGGTCCTGGCCGACTTCTTCGTGCGCGGGGCAGCGCAAGGATCCGCGTTGGCCCGCCAGGCGGCGATGACCCGGCGGGGCAACCTGCTGGGCGACCCGGGCCAGCCTGCCGAAAGAGGTCCGGTGCGGGCCGTGCCGACGGCCTCCGCCACCACGCTTCTTCAGGCCCTGGGTTATGTCAACGCGCCCCGCGATGTGCAGGCTGCGGCGGCCGACTATGCAGCGGATCTGGGGCTGCCGGCGCGCAGGCCGCTCGATCTCTCCCTGCTTGCCGCGATGATCCGCTCGGCGCAGCGCATCGAGTAGCGCCCGGGCGGCAGGCCGACACGGCCAAAAAAAAGGGGCGGTCGAAGCCGCCCCAGCAGTGGAACCCCTGCCGCCGCGCCCGAAGCCGAGATGCTTCCGGCGGGCGGCATTCGGCCCAGGTTTATTGCCAGCGTTTGATGATCTCCTCATAGGCGATGGTCTCGCCCTGGGGCTTCTCGTTGGCGAGCTTGGCCTTGGGGCCGTCCGGCTTGCCAAGCCAGGCCGAAGCATCCTGCTCGTCGTTCAGACGCGGGCCGCAGCCGCCGTAGACGTTGGCCTGCTCGTCGGCCGCCTGCATACGCGCCATCACCTGGTCCATCTCGCCGGCGAGGCGGTCCATGGCCTCCTGCGGCGTGAAGGCACCGGAGTTCACGTCACCGATCTGCTGCCACCAGAGCTGGGCCAGCTTCGGATAGTCGGGGACGTTGATGCCGGTCGGCGACCACAGAACGCGGTCGGGCGAGCGGTAGAACTCGACCAGGCCACCCAGCTTGGGCGCCCGCTCGCTGAAGCTCTCATGCCGCACGGTTGAGTCGCGGATGAAGGTCAGACCGACGTGGCTCTTCTTGACGTCCACGGTCTTGGAGACCACGAACTGCGCGTAGAGCCAAGCCGCCTTGGCGCGGTCGATCGGCGTCGACTGCAGGATGGTCCAGGACCCGGCGTCCTGATAGCCGAGCTTCTGACCTTCCTGCCAGTAGGGGCCGTGCGGGCTCGGCGCCATCCGCCACAGCGGGTTGCCCTCGTCATCGACCGTGTTGTTGCCTTCCGCCTTCGGCTTCACCATCGAGGCGGTGAAAGCCGTGTACCAGAAGATCTGCTGGGCCACGTTGCCCTGGCTGAGCGCCGGCAGCGACTGGTAGAAGTCGTAGCTGGCCGCCCCCGGAGGTGCGTACTGGCGCAGCCATTCGTCCCACTTGCGGATGGCATAGACGGCCGCAGGACCATTGGTGCCGCCGCCACGGGACACCGAAGCACCCTGCGGGTTACAGGAGCCCGCTTCCATGCGGATGCCCCACTCGTCGATCGGCACGCCGTTGGGCAGGCCGGTCGAACCGGCACCGGCCATCGACAGCCAGGCGTCGGTCATGCGCCAGCCGAGGTCCGGCGCACGCTTGCCGTAGTCCATGTGGCCATACACGCGCACACCGTCGATCTCTTTCACATGGACGCTGAAGAACTCGGCGATGTCCTCGTAGGCCGACCAGTTGATCGGAACGCCCAGGTCGTAGCCGTAGATCTCCTTGAACTGAGCCTGCAGTTCGGGCTTGTCGAACCAGTCCTTGCGGAACCAGTAGAGGTTCGCGAACTGCTGGTCGGGCAGCTGGTAGAGCTTGCCGTCGGGCCCGGTGGTGAAGGACTTGCCCATGAAGTCGTCGATGTCGAGACCCGGATTGGTCACGTCCTTGCCCTCGCCTTCCATGAAGTCAGTGAGGTTGTAGGCAAGCTGGAGGCGCGAGTGGGTGCCGATCAGATCGGAGTCGTTGATGTAGGCATCGTAGAGATTGCGGCGCGTCTGCATCTGCGTCTGCACCGCCTGCACCACCTCGCCCTCGCCGAGCAGCTGGTGGTTCACCTTGATGCCGGTGATCTCTTCGAAGGCCTTGGTCAGGACCTCGGACTCGTAGCTGTGGGTCGGAATCGTCTCCGACAGCACGTTGATCTCCATGCCCTGGAAGGGCTCGGCGGCTTTGATGAACCAGTCCATCTCGGCGAGCTGCTCGTCGCGAGTCAGCGCCGAAGGCTGGAACTCTTCATCAACCCACCTTTCCGCCGCCGCCATGTCCGCGAAGGCAGGACCCGCCCCGCAAAGCATGGCCAGCGCGGTGGCTGATGCCAGTAGCTTCTTCATATTCCCTCCTCCCTTGAGGTTTTCATGCGCCCGAAAACGGGCCCAAAAACCGGCTCTGGGGAGCTTGGAGCTCCCACACAGCCGCCTTCGCCAGCGCCCTTCTGCAAATCCGGCACCGCCGTGCCCGGAGCGAAAGCGAATTCCATGTCAGCAGCCCTCCACCTCAAACCCAGCGGAAGACCGCGAGGGCGTAGATCACCGCGATGATCGTGGCGATCCACAGCGGCCCGGTGGCCAGGGCCAGCCAGGCGAGGTGAATGTAGGCACTGCCCAAAAGCGAGATGAACAGACGGTCGCCGCGTGTCGTATCGAGCCCCAGGACGCCGCGGCGCGGGCTGCCGCCCGGGCGCCGCCACTCCCAGACCGTCATACCGACCAGCAGGAGGGCGATAACGCTGAAGAAGGTCGCCGTCTGCCAGGTCCAGGCCATCCATGAAAGGCCCATGATCAAACCCTCCCCATCGCAAAGCCCTTGGCGATGTAGTTGCGCACGAAGTAGATGACGATGGCACCCGGGATGATGGTCAGCACGCCGGCCGCCGCCAGCAAGCCGAGTTCATAGCCGGACGTACTGGCCGTGCGGGTCATCACGGCGGCAATCGGCTTGGCTTCCACCGAGGTCAGCGACTTGGCCAGCAGCATCTCCACCCAGGAGAACATGAAGCAGAAGAAGGCGGTGACGCCGATGCCGCTGCCGATCAGCGGCATGAAGATCTTGGTGAAGAAGCGCGGGAAGGAGTAGCCGTCGAGGTAGGCGGTCTCGTCGATCTCCTTGGGAACGCCGGACATGAAGCCTTCCAGAATCCACACCGCCAGCGGAATGTTGAACAGGCAGTGGGCCAGCGCCACGGCAATGTGTGTATCGAACAGCCCGATCGAGGAATAGAGCTGCAGGAACGGCAGGGCGAAAACCGCCGGCGGCGCCATACGGTTGGTCAGCAGCCAGAAGAAGAGGTGCTTGTCGCCGAGGAAGCGGTAGCGCGAAAAAGCGTAGGCCGCCGGCAGCGCGAAGGACACCGAGATCACCGTATTGAGCGCAACGTAGATGATCGAGTTGATGTAGCCGCTGTACCAGGTTGGGTCGGTGAAAATCTCGATGTAGCTGTCGACGGTGAACTCGGCCGGGAACCAGGAGAAACCGCCGAGGATCTCGTTGGTCGTCTTGAACGACATGTTCAGGAGCCAGTAGATCGGCAGCATCAGGAAGATGATGTAGAGCGTCGGGATCAGCCAGCGGAGACGGGTCATTTCTTCTCTCCCTGCATGGTGATCGTGTAGAACAGCCAGCAGACCAGAAGGGTCATCAGGAAGTAGATGATGCTCATGGCCGAGGCGACACCGAGGTTGAACTCGCCGAGCGCCGCTTTCACCAGATCGATCGACAGCACCGTCGTGGTGTTGCCGGGGCCGCCGCCGGTGAGCACGAATGGCTCGGTATAGATCATGAAGCTGTCCATGAAGCGCAGCAGGATCGCGATGGTCAGCACGTGCTTCATCTTGGGCAGCTGGATGTAGCGGAACACCGCCCAGCGCGAGGCGCCGTCGATCTGCGCCGCCCGATAGTAGTTTTCGTCGATGGACTGCAGCCCCGCATAGGCCAGCAACACCACCAGCGACGTCCAGTGCCAGACATCCATCAGGATGACCGTGAACCAGGCCGAGACCGGCTGCTGGGTGAAGTCGTAGTTGATGCCCAGCCAGTTGAGCCCGAAGCCCAGCAGGCCGATATCCGGCAGCGCGTAGATGTTCCACATCGCGCCCACGACATTCCAGGGAATCAGCAGCGGCAGCGCCATCAGGACGAGACAGACCGAGGCCCAGAAGCCGGAGCGCGGCATGGCCAGGGCGATCATCACGCCCAGCGGAATCTCGATCGCCAGAATGGTAGCGGTGAAGAAGAGCTGACGCCCCAGTGCGCTATGGAAGCGCTCCGAGGCGAGGACCGCATCGAACCAGCGGGTCCCCTCGAAGAAGAAGATGTTGTTGCCGAAGGTGTCCTGGACCGAATAGTTCACCACGGTCATCAGCGGCACGACCGCGTTCAGGGCAACGATCAGCAGCACCGGCAGAACCATGAACCAGGCTTTGTTGTTCTGGATCTTCTCCATGGCTCAGGCCTCTCCCCGGACGAGATGGGAATCCCTGTAGATGTTGATCCGGCGCGGATCGATCACCGCACTGGCCTCTGCCGGAACCGCGCTGCCCTCCGGCAGCACGGCGTCGAAGCTGCGCCCCTCGAAGAGCGCCCGTACGATCTTGAAGCGGCCGATGTCCTCGACACCCGTGACGGAGATCGGCAGGCCCTCGCCATTGGGCGCAAGTCTGACGAACTCCGGCCGCACGCCCATCTCCACCGTGCCCTCGAGCGCCGGATAGCGGCGCTGGAGGGGGATTTCGCTGTCGCCCAGCTGCAGGCGGTCGCCCGCGACCCGGCAGGGCAGCACGTTCATGCCCGGCGAGCCGATGAAGTAGCCGACGAAGGTGTGGGCGGGCTCGTCGAAGAGCTCTTCCGGCGTGCCGATCTGCACCACCTCGCCCTCGTACATCACCACCACCTTGTCGGCGAAGGTCAGCGCCTCCGTCTGGTCGTGGGTGACGTAGATCATGGTGTGGCCGAACTCGTGGTGCAGCTCCTTCAACTGGGTGCGCAGCTGCCATTTCATATGCGGGTCGATGACCGTAAGCGGCTCGTCGAAGAGGATGGCGTTCACGTCGTAGCGCACCAGCCCGCGGCCCAGGGAGATCTTCTGCTTCTCGTCCGCCGTCAGCCCCTGGGCTCTGCGCCCGGCCTTGTCGGTCATGTCGAGCATGGCCAGGGTCTTTTCGACGCGGCGGGCGATCTCGTCGGCGTCGACCTTTCTGTTGGCCAAAGGAAAAGCCAGATTCTGCGCCACGGTCATGGTGTCGTAGACGACCGGGAACTGGAACACCTGGGCGATGTTGCGCTGTTCCGGCGCCAGCGGCGTAACGTCGTGATCGTCGAAGAGGATGCGCCCACGCGACGGCACCAGCAGGCCGGAGATGATGTTCAACAGCGTGGTCTTGCCGCAGCCGGACGGCCCCAACAAGGCGTAGGCGCCGCCATCCTCCCAGTCGTGGTCGATCTGCTTCAACGCGAAGTCGCCCTCGCTCTGCGGGTTGGGCATGTAGGAATGGGCCAGCTTGTCCAGGGTGATGCGCGCCATGGTCCCTACCCCGCCTCTCGTACCGCCGGGGCGGCGACCAGCCGGTCGGCATCGTCGAAGACATAGAAGGATGCCGGATCGAGGTAGACCGAGATCGTATCCCCCACCTCGACGCGGTGCACACCGTGGGTCAGTGCGACCCAGCGCTCGCCCTCGCTCTCGACATGGACGAAGCTCTCGGAGCCGGTGATCTCCGTGGTGGACACAGCGGCCCGCGCCTCCAGACAGGCGACCCCAGGGCTGTGCAGCAGCAGATGGTGCGGCCGGATGCCTACCCGGTAAGGGCCGTCCGCCAGGGCCTCGGCCCCGGCGGGCGCCGCCACGGACCGCCCCGCGAAGCTGAACTGGCCGCCCGCCTTCACCATCGGCACCAGGTTCATCGGCGGGTCGGAAAAGGTGCGCGCCGTGATCAGGTCGACCGGGCGGTTGTAGACCTCGATGGTCGGACCGAACTGGGTCACCCGCCCCTCGGACAGCGTCGCCGTCCTGCCGCCCAGCAGCAGGGCCTCATGGGGCTCGGTGGTCGCGTAAACGAAGACCGCGCCGGTCTCGGCGAAAATGCGCGGCAGCTCGACGCGCAACTCCTCGCGCAGCTTGTAATCGAGGTTGGCGAGCGGCTCATCCAGCAGCACAAGGTCGGCGCCCTTCACCAGGGCCCGGGCCAGGGCGGTGCGCTGCTGCTGGCCGCCGGAGAGCTCCAGGGGCGTGCGCTTCAGAAGCGCGTCGATCTTCAGCAGTTCGGCCGCCTCGTTCACCTTGCGCTCGATGGTCGCCTTGTCGGCGCCGGCGACGCGCAGCGGCGAGGCGATGTTCTCGTAGACCGTCAGCGTCGGGTAGTTGATGAACTGCTGGTAGACCATGGCGACGTTGCGGTTCTGCACCGGCATGCCGACCACGGACTGGCCGTCGACCAGGACGTCACCCTCGCTCGGCCGGTCGAGCCCGGCCATCAGGCGCATGAGAGAGGTCTTGCCCGAAAGGGTCGGCCCCAGCAGAACGTTCAGCGAGCCGCTGTCGAGCATCAGCGAAACATCGCTGATGTGCATCTCCGAGCCGACGCGCTTGCTGACGTTCCGCAGTTCCAGCGCCATCAGGCCGACTCCTGCCGCGGCCTGCCGCCGTCCTGCCGCGCGAGCCAGGCCTCCAGCCTCTGCCGCGTCTGATCGGAAACGTGTAACCCCATCTTGGAGCGGCGCCACAGGATGTCGTCGGCGGTCTGCGCCCATTCATGCTCCCGCAGATAGGCCATCTCGGCGCCATAGAGGCCATCGCCGAAGTCTTCTCCCAGATCGGCAAGCGCACGCGCACCGGCAACGATGGCTTCGGCCCGCGTGCCGTAGTTGCGCACATAACGCCATGCCAGCTCCGCCGGCATCCAGGGGCGCTCCTTGCGGAAGCGGGCCAGATAGCCGTCGAAGTCGGCATCGGCGATGTTGCCGCCCGGCAGGGGCGCAGCGGCCGTCCAGGGCTCGCCCAGCGGCCCCAGGGCCTCGGCGAGTCTTACCAGAGCGTGCTCGGAGAGCTTGCGAAAAGTGGTGATCTTGCCGCCGAAGACCGAAAGCAGGGGCGCGCGACCGGGGCCGTAATCCAGTTCCAGCACATAGTCACGGGTGGCCGAGGAGGCATTCTCCGCCTCGTCGTCGTAGAGCGGGCGCACGCCGGAGTAGGCCCAGGCCACGTCCGCCGGCGTGATCTTCTCCCGGAAGTAGGCGTTCACCGCCTCGCAGAGATAAGCCGTCTCCTCCTCCGAGATCGCAACGGCGCCCGGATCGCCGTCGAAGTCGACGTCGGTGGTGCCCACGAGGGTGAAGTCCTGCTCGTAGGGAATCGCAAAGACGATGCGCCCGTCGGGGTTCTGGAAGATGTAGGGGTAGTCGTGCTCGAACATCTTGCGCACGACGATGTGGGAGCCTTTCACGAGGCGCAGCGACTGCGCCTTGTTGAGGCCGGCGCGTTGTTCGATGAATTCCGCCGTCCAGGGTCCCGCCGCGTTCACCAGCGCACGGGCCTGCACCTCCCGCGTCGAGCCGTCGCGCAGATCGCGCAGGACCACCTGCCAGCCGTCGTCCTGGCGGCGCGCCGAAGCGCATTCCACCCGCGTCAGCACCTCGGCCCCGTGCTCCTGCGCGTCCAGGGCGTTCAGGGTCACAAGGCGTGAATCCTGCACCCAGCAGTCCGAGTAGATGAAACCCTTCTTGAGTTCGGGTACCAGCGGCGCGCCGGCCTCGTGATGACGCAGGTCGACACCCTTGGAGCCCGGCAGCAACTTCCGCCCGCCGAGGTGATCGTAGAGGAACAGCCCCAGGCGAATCAGCCAGGCCGGCCTCAGCCCCTTGTTGTGCGGCAGGACGAAGCGCAGCGGCCAGATGATGTGCGGGGCCGAACGCAGCAGCACCTCGCGCTCGATCAGCGCTTCGCGCACCAGCCGGAATTCGTAGTACTCGAGATAGCGCAGGCCGCCGTGGATCAGCTTTGTGCTGGCCGAGGAGGTGGCTTGAGCCAGGTCGTTCTTTTCGCAAAGAAGGACGGAGAGACCGCGCCCGGCGGCATCGCGGGCAATGCCCGCCCCATTAATGCCACCGCCAACGACAACGATGTCGAACGCCTCGGTCATGACCGGCGCTGAGTCCTCCCCCAAAGCTGCCCCCTTGCACGGAGGCCTCCGCAGCCCAACGGTCTGCGCTTGATTGCTTGGGTGAAAGCATAGGCCGCATCGCCGAGCTTTGACAATCGAAAATATTCGAAAACGAAAAAAATCGAACTTAGGGAGCCGCAGGCCCAACCGGCGCAGAGGCCGGCGCCTCCTCCGCTCCGGCCGCAATATGCAGCGCCACGTCCGCCTGCTTCAGGATTTCACGCATTGCCTTGGACGGCGGGCGGTCGGTGAAGACCGCATCGATCTCGTCAAGGTGGCCAAGGCGGACCATGGCGTTGCGGCCGAACTTCGTGTGATCGGTCACAAGAAACACGCGGCGCGAGTTGCCGATGATGGCTTGCGCCGCGCGCACTTCCCGATAGTCGAAATCCAGGAGCGATCCGTCGTCGTCGATGCCGGAGATGCCGATGATCCCGATATCGACCTTGAACTGCCGAATGGCGTCGAGAGTCGCCTCCCCGACGATGCCTTTGTCGCGGCTTCGTACCAGTCCGCCGGCGATGATCACTTCGAAGTCGCGATTCTCCGATAAGATACTGGCAACATTGAGATTATTGGTGATAATGCGCAAGCCGCGGCGATTGACCAGGGCCTTTGCGACCTCTTCGGTCGTGGTCCCGATATTGATGAAGAGGGAGGCGTTGTCGGGCACCTCGGCAGCGGCGATGGCGGCGATGCGGGCCTTCGCCTCGCGGTTCATCACCTGGCGCGTCTGATAGGCCAGATTCTCCACCGAAGACGGCAGGCCGGCGCCGCCGTGATAGCGCCGCATCAGGCCCTGATCGCAGAGCTGGTTGATGTCGCGCCGCACCGTCTGGGGCGTTACCGCGAAGTGGTCGGCCAGGGCCTCGATGGCCACGAAGCCACGTTCGCGGACCAGATCGATGATCCGCTCCTGGCGCTGGTTCAACTCGCTGCGCGCGGGCCGCTGCTCAGCGCCGGCGCCCGCCTCACCAGGCTCGCTCACTGCCGTACTCCCATAACGAGATCATAGGTGCAGGCGCAAATTTTCGAAACCGAAAATTCGAACATTGACGCTGCGAGCGAGCCCGGGAGCCCAACAGCGGCCATTTCGGCGCCCGCTGCGGCCCCCCAGACGGCACAAAATATCAGGGCGTGAAAGGCCGGAGCGAAGTCCCTATATTGGCCCCTATATTGAAACGATTCAGCCACGCCGCGACGGACCGCCGATCACCGCGCCAAGGCAGTGGATTCCGCCCCGGTCGATCATCTCTATTTTTATGAGGCGTCTATGCAAGAGGCCGCTCCCCTCGCGCCAAAACTGCCCGAAACGCTGGATTCACGGGAATACCGCATTGCCATCGAACCGAGCCGCAAGCGCGTGCGGGTGGTCTTTGGCGGCCAGACCGTTGCCGACAGCAACCGCGCCCTGGTGCTGCGCGAGACCCGGCTGCCGCCGGTCTATTACCTGCCGCGCGAGGACATTGCGATGCCGCTGCTCCAAGCCAGCGAGCACCGCACCTACTGCCCCTTCAAGGGAACGGCCACCTACTGGCATGTTGTCGTCGATGGCAAGACAGTCGAGAACGCCGCCTGGAGCTACGAGGATCCCATCGAGGAGGCGCTCGGCATCCGCGGCTACGTCGCGTTCTACTGGAACAAGGTCGACACCTGGTTCGAGGATAACGCCGCAGTCGAGATCGACCCAAGTGACGGCATCGCCGAACACGCCAACCCGCTGGCCGCCTGGATGCTGCGGGAGGCCTGGGAAGCGACCTCCTCGGCGGAGCTGATCGACCGCCTGGGCCGCCAGCTGGTGGAAGCCGGCTTCGGCGTGTCGCGGATGAACGTGATCATCCCCACCCTGCACCCCCAGATGGCCAGCAACGCGTTCGTCTGGCGGCGCGGCGAGAGCGTCGTCGACGAGCGCGACTTTCCCCACTACGGCCTGCAGTCGGAGGCTTATCTCAACAGCCCCATTCGCCTGATCTTCGATGGTGCCGGCGGCATCCGCCGGCGTCTGGAAGGGTCGAATCCGCGGCTCGACTTTCCCATCCTGGAGGAGCTTCAGGAGGCCGGTGCGACCGACTACGTCGCCATGCCCATGCGGTTCTCCAACGGCAAGATCAACGCCTTCACTCTGGCGACCGACCGGCCCGGCGGGTTCACGACCGAACACCTCGGCCAGATCTACGAAGTCTTGCCGATCCTGAGCCGGCTGCTGGAGGTGCATGCCATGCACCGCATGTCACGCACCCTCCTTGATACTTATCTCGGCGCCTACACCGGTCAGCGCGTGCTCAACGGGCTCATCAAGCGCGGCGACGGCGAGAACATCCCTGCGGTGGTCTGGTACTGCGACCTGCGCGGTTCGACCGCATTGGCCGACAGTGTGTCGCGGGACGACTACCTCGATCTCATCAACCGCTTCTTCGAAGCCATGGCCGGCGCCGTCATGGACCGTGGCGGCGAAGTCCTGAAGTTCATCGGCGACGGCCTGCTGGCGATCTTTCCGATGGAGAAGGCACCCGCCTCCGAGGACGGCAAGGAAGCCTTCTGCGGTGCCAGCGCCTGCAAAGAGGCGCTGGAGGCGGCGCGCGACGCGCTGGGCCGCATGCAGCAAGTCAACGCCGCCCTGGCGGAAGACGGGCGGGCGCCGCTGCGCTTCGGTCTGGCACTCCATCTCGGCGACGTGACCTACGGCAACATCGGCGGCCAGAGCCGGCTCGACTTCACCGTGATCGGACCGGCCACCAACGAGGCGGCGCGCATCGACCATCTGACCAAGGAGCTGGGAATCTCCGTCCTGATGTCGGAGGACTTCGAGCGCTACGTCACCGGCAAGCTGACCTCGCTCGGCTTCCACCGCCTGCGCGGCGTGACCGACGACATGGAACTCTTCACGCTGCCGGAGCTGGCGCCGAAGGCTTAAAACGCCTGGACGTCAGTCACTCCGATAACGGTCTTCTTCGGCATAGTAGCGGTTGAAGCCGACAACCTCGCGCAGGCTGTCCCAGTCCAGCAGGTCCTGCGGGTGCTCCCCCGCCTCGAAGGATGCCAAAGCCTCCTGCATGGCCCTGATGGCCGCGGAAAGAAGGGTCAGCGGATAGGCCGCGAGCTTGTAGCCGATCGCCTCCAGTTCCGCCGGGGGCAGCACGGGGGTTTCGCCCTGCTCCACCAGGTTTGCCAGGGTCGGCTTGTCTACGGCGCTGCAGAAGGCGCGCATCTCCGCCTCCGATTTCGGCGCCTCAAGAAACAGAATGTCGGCGCCCAGGCGCTGGAACCCCTCGACCCGGCGCAGCGCCTCGTCCAGACCGTCCGTGGCGCGGGCGTCGGTCCTGGCCAGGATCAGAATGTCGGCGCCCTCGTCGCGGGCATCGACCGCCGCGCGCACGCGGGCCATGGCCTCGTCGTGGCCGACCACCGCCTTGCCGCGGGTGTGGCCGCAGCGCTTGGGCCAGACCTGGTCCTCGATCATGACCGCGGCAAAGCCGGCCTGGGCATAGCCGGCGACGGTGCGCTTCACGTTCACCGCATTGCCGTAGCCGGTGTCGCCGTCGCCGATCACCGGGATGCGGGTGGCCGCGCAGATGGTGCGGCCCTGATCCAGCATCTCCGCATAGGAGATCAGCCCTGCATCCGGAAGCCCCAGGCGCGCCGCGGAGACCGCAAAGCCGCTCATGAAGGTGAGCGGGAAGCCCGCCTGCTCGATGAGCTTCGCCGAGAGCGCGTCAAAGCAGCAGGGCATCGCGACGAGCCCCGGCTCCGCGAGGATCTTGCGCAAGGCCGCGGTCCCTTGCCGGCTGTTCCCCTGGGGGATGATGCCTGAAGCTGTCATCGATGGAGTCCTCACTTGCGTCTCGTGGCTCTTCGCCCTCCGTCGGGGCGTGACCGGCCGAACAGTAATCCCGCCGATACCATCGGGCCAGCTTTGGCGCTATGCTCGCCCTCCGATTCCCGAGGTTTCCCAGATGCTGCTTTCCGCCCGCCGCTCGACCCTTGTGCTGACAGTGCCGCCGGAAAGCGGGGCAGAGACCGGCAGAGTCGCAGCGGACCGGGCCAACCGGGCTCTGCTGGAAGCCGCGGCGCAGCGCCTCGGCATCGCCACAGCCACCCCGGCATCATTCGAAGCGGAAGCGGCCATGAGCCGTGGGCGCGATCAGGTCGTGCTCTGCGACTGGCCGATGACAGCGACCGCCGGCCCGGCGTTGCAGCGCTTTCTGGCGGTCGACTGCCTGCCGGAAAACGAGCGGCCGAGCGTTGACGACGTCGCGCGCTGCGGAATCACCGCCGTTGCCACGGAGATGGTGGTTTTCGAGTGGCTGGAGCGTGCGGACAGCGACGACTTCCGGGCGCTGCTGAAGCGCATTCGCTGACCGCAGGGCGGCGAGCGCGAGGAAACCGCCCCCCGCGCTACATGGTCTTCAGCACCTCGGCGGCACTCTCATCGCCGCCCGCGGCCGCCTGCTCCAGCCAGTAGCGGGCCGCGGAGGCATCGGCCGGCACGCCCTGGCCGCGCAGCAGCGCCATGCCGTAGTGATACTGCCCGACGGCATAGCCTGTCATCGCCGCCTGCTTGGCCCAGTGGGCTGCCAGCTCCGGATTCGGATCGGTGCCCAGGCCGTTCTCGTAAGCATGCGAGAGCAGGATCATCGAGGGGGCATTGCCGCTTTCGGCGCAGTCCTGCAGGGCTGTCAGAGCGGTGTCGTGCATGCCGCCCTTCTGGGTTTCGTAGACGACCCAGCAGACGAAGCCAGCACGGTCGGGCCGTGCGGCCAGGGTCTCGCGCAGGTGGGCGATCCCTCCCTCGTCGGGGTTGAGAGTCCCATCCTCGGCCTGGGCGGCGGTCGTCAGCAGAGCCAGGGCTATGACCATCATGAGCCGCATGTCGGTCTCCTCTTCAAGGAAGCGCGTCGCTTGGCAAAATCTACCCGCTTACACTGTACAACATCCGCGACCGCATGCCATCGCGACCTTGGTCGCAGCCGCCCAGTACGGAATCGATGGTGCAGGATCGATGGTGCAGGATCGATGGTGCCGCCGCCCGACCTGTCCTATTCTCGACCCCCACCCCGCCGGGCCGCTTTCGGCTGCCGGCAGGCGGCAACCAAGCAAAGGGAGCAACGGATGATCGTCGAGCAGATCTGGACCGGAAACGCCTATCGCAACTTCAACTATCTGATCGCCTGTCCGGACAGCGGGGAAGCGCTCGCCATCGATCCGCTCGACCACAAGAAATGCCTCGCCGCAGCGCGCGAGCGCGGCTGGGAGATCACCCAGATCCTCAACACCCACGAACACGGCGACCACATCGGCGGCAACAAGGCCATGGTGGCGGCCACCGGCGCAAGGATTCTCGCCCACAGGAACGCGAAGGACCGCATTCCCGACATGGACCAGGGCCTCGGTGCGGGGGATGTGGTGACGGTGGGGCGCAGTGTGGAACTGGAGGTGCTCGATACGCCCGGCCATACCATGAGCCACGTCTGCCTGCTCTCGCGCACGGATCAGCCGGCCCTCTTCTGCGGCGACACGCTGTTCAACGCCGGGGCCGGCAACTGCCACAACGGCGGCCACCCCAACGAGCTCTATCACACCTTCGCCGAACAGCTCGCCGGTCTCGGCAACGACACGCTGATCTATCCGGGCCACGATTACATCGCCAACAACCTGCGTTTCACGCTGGACCGGGAGCCGGACAACAACGCCGCTGCCGACCTTCTGGACCGGGTGGAGGATCAAGACCCCGCCCATGCGATGGTGTCGACCCTGGGCCTGGAGAAGGAGATCAACACCTTCTTCCGCCTGCACAGCCCGACGGTGATCGCCCGCCTGCGGGAGGCTTTCCCGGACCTGCCGGAGCAGCCCGGCGCCAAGGAGGTGTTCCTCAAACTGCGGGAACTGCGCAACGGCTGGTGACCCGGCGGCTCCAAAACCGCACCGGACAGGCCTGGGCGCTTACAGAGGCAGGATAAGGTCGGCCCTCAACCCCGGCGCATTGTCGCTCAGCACCAACTGTCCGTCGTGCAGGTGCGCAACCGCCTCCACGAGGCTGAGCCCCAACCCGCTGCCTGCGGTGCTTCGGCTTTGCTCCAGGCGCACGAAGCGCTGCAGAACCTGGCCGCGCTGGTCTTCCGGGATACCGGGGCCCCGGTCCCGCACCGAGAGGACGGCAAGCTCCCCCCTCTGCTCCACGCCGATGCCGATGCGCCCGCCACGATCGGAAAACTTGATGGCGTTGTCCATCAGATTGACCAGGGCCTGGAACAGCAGATCGCGGTCGCCCGGACGGGCCAGCGCCTGCAGAGGGGTCACGTCGATAGCGATCTCCAGATCCTCGGTCAGCGGGGCATAGAGTTCGATGACGTCTTCGACCAGCGCTTTCAGGTCCACCGCGGCGAAGCGGTCGCGCGATGTGCCGGCCTCGGCCTGGGCGATCCTCAGAAGCGCCGTGAAGGTCCGCAGCAGATCGTCCGCCTCTCCGATCGCCTTGGCGATCGCCTCGCGGTAGCCTGCCGAGCCCGGCTTCTCGATGAGCGCCAGCTCCAGGCCGCTGCGCAGGCGGGACAGGGGGCTGCGGAGGTCGTGGGCGATGTTGTCGCTGACCTGGCGCATGCCCGCCAGAAGGCGCTCGATCTGATCGAGCATGGCGTTGAGGTTTCCGGCCAGCTGGTCGAATTCGTCGCCGCGCCGGCTGACCGGCACGCGCCGGCCCATATCACCGGCCATGATATCCCGGCTGGTGCTGTTGATGGTCTCGATGCGCCGCAGGAGGGCGCGGCTCATGAGCAGTCCGCCGACCACCGAGAAACCGAGAATGGTCGCGAGGCTGAAGACCACGATCTCACCGATCTGGGCGCTCAGGCGATCACGCTCCCGGACATCATGGCCGACCAGAATACGCAGACCGCTCGGCAGGACGAAGGTACGGGCGCGTCCGAAGTTGACGCCGCCGCCCTCGCTGTCGGGAAAGGCCAGGCGGAAGGTCAGCCAGCCGTCTTCATCCGCCTGCTCGTCCGGCCAGCGGCTGAGGTTGCCGGCCAGGGGCCGGCCCGCAGGGTCGACCAGAAGATAGAGCCCGCGGGTCCGGTCCGCCGCGGCGCTGCGGCGGCGGATAGCCTCAATCAGGCCCGGCGTGCTGCGCTGCGAGAACTGCTCGGCCAGGCCACGGACCTCGGCCTCGATGGTATTGTCGATCTGGCGCGACACCTGGCCGGCGGAGATCCAGAAAACCACGGCCGCCAGAAAGAGCACCGCCAGACTGAAGAAGCTGAGATAGATCAGCGCCAGGCGAAAGATACTCGACCGGAGAAGCCTAGCCGTTCTCACGAAGCGCGTATCCCGCGCCCCGCACGGTGTGCAGCAGCGCCTTGTCGAAGTCCTTGTCGATCTTCTGTCTCAGGCGGGAGATGTGGACATCGACCACGTTGGTCTGAGGGTCGAAGTGGTAGTTCCACACGTTCTCCAGCAGCATCGTACGGGTCACCACCTGACCGGCATGGCGCATCAGGTATTCCAGGATCTTGAACTCGCGGGGCTGCAGGTCGATGGGCTGGCCGCTGCGCGAGACCTTGCGGGCCAGCAGATCCATCTCCAGGTCCGCCATCCGCAAGCTGGTTTCCACCTTGTCGCCGGCGGGGCGCCGCAGCAGCGCTTCGACCCGCGCCTGCAACTCAGAGAACGCAAAGGGCTTCACCAGATAGTCGTCGCCGCCGGCCTTCAGACCCTTCACCCGGTCGTCGACGCCGCCCATGGCAGAGAGGAAGAGGATCGGCAGAGTGCTGCCCGTGCCCCGCAGGGTTTCCACCACCGCGAGGCCATCCACCTGCGGCAGCATGCGGTCGACGATGGCCAGATCGAAATCCTCACTGGCGGCCCGCAGCAGGCCCTCCTTGCCGTCGGCGGCGATTTCGGCGGTGTAACCGGCTTCGCGCAGCCCCTTGGCAATGTAGCCTGCCGTTTCCTTGTCATCCTCGACGATAAGCACACGCATGGGACTCTGCCTCGGACAATGGGCGGGAGAAAGCCCGAACAGTTCCATCAGGGTTAGGCCTTTCCCGCTTGGGCCGCAACCCCGAAGCGCGGCTTTGTCCACTCGCAGCTTTCGGCATCACGGCCTGACTGCAGCGCAACGGCTTGGGGAGTGCCAGGCGCCAAGACGACCGCCGGCACTCCCCTTGCGGCCAGAGCAAACCGTCCTGGTATGCCCCGGCCTTGTATGCCCCGGCCTGGTATGCCTTGGGGGGTCGGTGCAGACCCGGCCTGGGCTTGCTTCAGGCTAGGCTTGCTTCAGGCTAGGCTTGCTTCAGGCGCAGGGCGAAGAAACTCTCGCTGCCGCTGCGCGCGGCCCGGATGGCGGCCACCGACTGACCGGATGCGGCGAGCTCGGCGATGCGCTCCGCCGCCTCCTCGGCGGTCTGCACAGGCTCAAGGGCGATGCTGCGGATGATGTCACCCTCGCGCAGGCCGCTGCGGGCAGCGTTGCTGCCCGGGGCGATCTCCACCACGACGACGCCGCCGGCCGCGTCTGAGAGGCCCAGGTCCGCGCGGATCTCGTCGTCCAGGGTGGCCACCGTGGCGCCGGTATCCCCAAGGACCGCCTCGCTGCTCCGGACCGGTCCGTCGGCCTCGGGCCCGGCCGGCGCCAAGGCCTGCTGCTCGCCGGGGGCCGCGCCGGTGACGACCGTCAGCGTTCGCAGCTCGCGGTCGCGCCAGATGCGCAGCTCCGCCTCTTTCTCCACCTCCGTGGCGGCAACGAGCTGACTGAGGTCCTTCACCCGCGTGACGGGCTCGCCATCCCAGCTCAGGACCACGTCACCGGCCCGCAGTCCGGCCTCATCCGCGGGGCTGCCGGGTTCCACCGCCGCCACCAGCGCGCCTTCGGTACTCTCCAGCCCGAAGCCCTCGGCGATGTCCGGGGTGACCGGCTGGATGCGCACGCCCAGCCAGCCGCGCTCGACGACGCCGTCGTCGCGCAGGTCATCGACGATCTGGCTGGCAAGCTCCGAGGGGATGGCGAAACCGATCCCGACGCTGCCGCCGTTGGGCGAATAGATCGCTGTGTTCACGCCGATCACTTCACCGGCGCTGTTGAAGGTGGGTCCGCCGGAGTTGCCACGGTTGATGGGCGCATCGATCTGGATGAAGTCGATCAGCGCGCCACCGGGCAGATCGCGGCCGCGGGCCGAGACGATACCGGCAGTCACCGATCCGCCGAGCCCGAAGGGATTGCCGACCGCGACCACCCAGTCGCCGGGCCGCAGATCGTCCGACTCGCCGAACGCGACAAAGGGCAAGGGACCCTCGGCATCGACTTTCAGCAGCGCAAGGTCGGTGCGCGGATCGGCGCCGACCAAGGTCGCCTCGTAGGCCTTGCCGTCGCGCAGCGTCACCGTGATCTCGTCGGCACCGTCGATCACATGGTTGTTGGTGACGACATAGCCTTCGGGATCGACGACGAACCCGGAACCGGCGCCCAGCCGCGGGCGCTGCGGCTGGGCGGGTCCGCCCGGCACTTGGCGATCGAAGAAGCGTTCGAAGAATTCACGAAACTCGGGATTCTGGGGGAAAGGCGCGCCCTCGCCTCCGCGTCCCTGCGGCTGCCGGGTTTCCGAACCGCTGCGCTGAACGACCGAGATGTTCACCACCGCCGGGGCGACGTCTTCGACGAGGTCGGCAAAACTCGCCGGCGCGGGGCGGGCAATCGCAGGCGCGAGCGAGCCTGCCAAGAGGGCCACGGAGAGGCCGGCCACGGCCAGGGCCCGGCGTGTCGAAGGCAGACGCCCCTGCGGTGCGGGGCTGCCCGCCGCTGAGGCCTGTCGGGCAGGTCGGACAAAAGCTGATACCACGGCTGCTTTCTCCTCGGCAGATCAAAGGAACTCCGAGGACATGGCGCGCCGCCATGAAGGCCGCTTTACGTGATCGTTAACTTTTGTTCATCTTGCAGCCGCGCCGTGCTGCCGGTGCCGGTTTCAGGCGGCAGCCTCGTTGCGGGCATACGCGCAGATTGCGGCGACAAGCCTGTCTATATCGGCCTTGAGCGCGTCGAAACCGCCATTCTTCGCGATCCGCTCCTCATCCATGTAGAGCTTGCGATTAATCTCGACCTGCAGACTGTGGCGGCCCTGGGCGGGATCGGAATAGCGGCGCACCAGTTCGACGCCCTTATAGGGCTGATTGATCTTCACCTCATAGCCCAGGCCCTTCAGCTGCTCCGCCACGAAAGCCGTGAACTCCGGGGCGCAGGTGGTGCCGTCGCGGTCGCCCAATACAAACTCGGCCCGTGCAACCGGCCCGTCCTCGGTGCCGGCGTTGCCCATGGCGGGCATGGAATGACAGTTGATGTGCCAGACCTGCCCGAAGCGCCGGTGCGCCGCGTCGATCGCCCCGGCCACGGCGTCGTGATAAGGCTGCCAGCAGGTATCGATGCGCCGGCGCACTTCGGCCAGGCTCAACAGCCGGTCATAAAGATGAGCGTCCGGCGGCATGAGGCGCCAGATCAGGCCGACACCCAGTTCGGTCTTGCGGCTGGGCACCAGAGGCTCCGGCCAGGCATCCTCCAACATCGCCGGGTCGAGGTCGACGAGGTCGCGGTTCGGGTCGATGTAGATGCGCGGAAACTCGGCGGCGATGAAGGCTGCACCGTGGTCCGGTGCGGCGCTGAAGAGCTCGTCGACGAAGGCGTCCTCGGCGCGGCGCAGAACCGAAAGCGGCGCGATGCTGCCGAAGTCCTCGGGATAGGTGCTGCCGCTGTGCGGGCTGTCGAAAACAGCCGGCACCGGGCTGCCCAGCGGCGGATGCTGCCGCAGCCGGGTCTCTGATTTGTCTGTGGACATGCCAAGCATTTAGGCCAGAAAACGCCGCAGGTCCAGCATCGAGCCACGGCCCCGTCTGCGCGGCAGGCCGTTTTGCACCGTCACTCCTGCCAGTACTCAGGCTTGTTCATGGCATCCGCGCAAGTGACCTGGTAATCGCCCTCGCCCGCCCGGTCGTCGCCCAGAGGCTGCACCATCCAGGCGTCGGCGTTGCGCGCGGCAATCGGGTAGGGGGCCGCGAACCCCAGCCGCCCGGCCGTCCGAAACCCGTGGCGCCGATAGTAGGCCGGCCAGCCGAGCACGAAGACGAACGCCGTGCCGGCCCGGGAGAGTTCCTCCAGACCGCGCCGGATAAGGGCGCCGCCGATTCCCTGGCCCTGCACCGCCGGCACGACGGCCAAGGGCGCGAGAATCGCCGCCGAAGGGCCGGCCTCCATTTCGGCAGAGCCAGTGTTGGAAAGGCGGGCGCGGGAAAACAGAACATGCCCCACCGTCTCGCCGCCGACGATGGCAATCAGCGACAGGACGGGCTGTGCGCTCGGATCGCGGAGGATCGCCTCCGTCAGGGTCGCCTCTTCCTCCTGGCCGAACGCCAGCCGATGAACGCGCAGAATGTCCGGCAGATCGCCCTCTGCCGTCTCTCGTATGAGCATCGTGAACCGGTCCTCCCTCCGGCTGCGGCAGCGCTACTCCTTCACCGCACCGGTCATGGAGGAGACATAATGCTCGACGAAGAAGGAGTAAAGGATCGCCACAGGCAGCGAGCCCAGCAGGGCGCCAGCCATGAGGGAGCCCCAGCGGTAGATGTCGCCGTCGACGAACTCCGACAGCATGGCCACGGGCACCGTCTTGTTGGAGGTGGTCGAGATAAAAGTGAGCGCGTAGATGAACTCGTTCCAGCACAGCGTGAACGAAAAGATGCCGGCGGAGATCAGGCCGGGAACCGCCAGCGGCAACACGATCTTCAGCAGGATCTGGGTGCGGGTGGCACCGTCGATCAGGGCGCATTCCTCCAGCTCGTAGGGGATCGTCTTGAAGTAGCCCATCAGGAGCCAGGTGGAAAAGGGAATGAGGATCGTCGGGTAGGTGAGGATCAGCGCCATCGGCGTGTCGAACAGCCCATAGGCGTGGACGATCACCGACAGCGGGATAAAGAGGATCGACGGCGGCACCAGGTAGGCCAGAAAGATCAGACCGCCGACCCACTGCGACCCCCTGTAGCGGATGCGGACGATGGCATAGGCGGCCAGCACCGAGGCCACCAGCGAAATGAAGGTGGCCACCACCGAGACCATCATGGTGTTCCACATCCAGACCGGGTAGTCGGTTTCGAAGATCACATGGAAGATGTGGGAGAGAGTCGGCGCGGCCACCCAAAGCGGGTTGGTGGTCTCCATGTCCAGCAGTTCCGCATTGGGTTTCAGAGCCGTCAGCGTCATCCAGTAAAAGGGGAACAGCAGGATGAAGACGATGATAGAGAGCGGAATGTAGATGGTGACCCAGCGCGTGCGCCGGGTCATCAGGAAGTCCATGCCCTCCGCATCGTCTCTTGCCGCCGCCTTGGCCGCCGCCTTTGCCGCCGCTGCGTTCTTTGCCGCGTCAGTCATCGCCTTCCCCCTGTTGCCACTTGCGGCGCTGCAGGCCGAACCAGGAGACCATGATGGCCGCCAGCAGGAAAGGAATCATGGCGGTGGAAATCGCCGCCCCCTCGCCCATGTTGCCGCCCAGGATCGCCCGCTGATAGCTGAGGGTCGCCATCAGATGGGTGGCGTTGGCGGGTCCGCCGCGGGTGATCGCCCAGATCAGCTGGAAGTCGGTGAAGGTGAAGAGCACGGAAAACGTCATCACCACGGCGATGATCGGGGTCAGCAGCGGAAAGGTGACGTGGCGGAACATCTGCCAGCGCCCGGCGCCGTCCAGGGTCGCCGCCTCGTAAAGGGAAGGCGGTACGGTCTGCAGGCCGGCCAGCAGGGTGATGGCCACGAAGGGCACGCCGCGCCAGACGTTGGCGAAGATCAGCGACCAGCGGGCATTCCAGGGATCGCCCAGGAAGTCGATATACTGATCGATCAGCCCCAGCTTGGTGAGCGACCAGGAGATGATCGAGAACTGCGCGTCATAGATCCACCAGAAGGCAATCGCCGAAAGCACGGTCGGCACGATGAAGGGCAGCAGGATCACGGCCCTGAGGATCGCCTTGAACGGCAGATGGTTGTTGAGGAGCAGGGCAAGATAGAGCCCGATGGCGAACTTCGCGACGCTGGCGACGGTGGTGTAGAAAATGGTCTGCCACACTGACTGCCAGAACACATGGTCGCCGAAAAGCCCGTAGATCTCGCAGTCGTCGGGCCCGTAGCATTCCTTTTCATAGAAGTTCAGGATCCCGACGAACTTGCCGGGATTGCCGATGCTGGCATCGGTCAGCGAGAGCCAGATGCCGAGACCCAGCGGATAGGTCAGGAAGAGGACCAGGATCGCCGCCGCCGGCAGCATGAACCAGAAACCGAGCCAGTTGCGGTCGTTGTTCAGGCGGGTCCAGAGCCCCGGTCCCGGCATGGCGACCGCACCGCGGCGAAGCGTCGAATCGGTCATCTGGCTGCCTTCTCCGGCGCCCGGGCGCCGGCTTGCGTCACGCTCCGGCAGAGCGTAGCCCAGGAGAGCATAGCCCGGTAGAGCATGGCGCAGCTGCGAAGCGTGAGCAAGCCGGCATCCTTTCCGCGGGTCGGCGCCTTAGCGGTAGATCCGCCGTGCCTTCTTGGTGGCGTCGGCCACCGCATCGGCGGGAGACATCTGGCCGGTCGCGGTGTTGGCGAACATATCGACGACGATGAACTCGGCGATCGCCGAGGCCGCCTTCTGCCCGACCGAGCCTTTGTAACCGGCCACGAAGGTGCGGTTTGCCGCCTCCTTGAAAATCTTGCGCTTCGGATCCGACGTCCAGATCGGGTTGCCCTCGAAGGCCTGCAGCGAGTGGGTCAGGTAGGCGACCGAACCCTCGAGCCAGCGGTTGTACTGCTCGGCTTCCATCAGGAAGGCGATGAAGGCCTTCGCCGCATTGGGGAACTTGGTGTAGGTCGGCACCAGGATCGGATAGGCGATGTGGAACTCCGTCGGCTCGCCCACCGGCCCCACCGGATAGTAGGCGTGGTCCATGTCGTTCTGGATATCCAGGCCGTCGACCAGCGCCTTCTGGTAGATCGAGATGCCGTTGTTGGTGAGCCCGACCTCGCCGGCCAGGAAAGCCTTGTTGTTGGAGCCGTCGTTCCAGGAGGCCGTGCCCGGGATGAAGGCATCGTAGAGCTTCTTCACGTACTCGCAGGCCGCAACCGCTTCCGGGCTGTTGAGGATGACCTTGTCGTTCTCGTCGACCATGGCGGCACCATGGGCCCAGAGCGCCCAATGAACCCAGGCGTTGGCGTCGCCCGTGGCGTGGCCGAGCGCCATGCCCGCCGGCATGTCTCCGCCCTTCATCGCCTCACAGAGCGCCAGGAAGCCGTCGAGGTCCTGCGGCACCTCCTTGAAGCCCGCCTTCTCAATCGCCGAATTGCGATAGTTGATGTAGTTGCCGCCGAAGCACATCGGGATGCCGATCCACTTGTCGCCGCTCTTGCCATAGGTCTCCGCCGCCGGCACCCAGCCGCCGTACTTGCCGCCCAGGTAGTCGGCGACATCGGTGAGGTCGGTGCACCTGTTCGGGAAGAGGTGCGGCAGGGAATAGAGACCCCAGATCAGGTCCGGCCCGGCACCCACATTGACCGCGACGGAAGACTTCGGCTGCACGTCGTCCATCGACTCGTTCAGCACCTCGACCTCGATGCCGGTCGCCGTGGTGAAGGCCGCGACCAGTTCCATGAAGGCGTCTTCTTCCGACTGGATAAAGCGCTTCCAGCGGAGCACCTGCAGCCTGGCCCCGCTTTCGGGCTTGAAGGGCGCATCCGCCGCCCAGGCGCTGCTCCAGTCCAAAAGGTCGCTGCCGGCCACCGCAGCGCCGGCCACGGTCGCCGCCGTCGCTTTCAAAATCGAACGACGCGTGAATTTCTGCTGCATAACCATTCCTCCCATTCCTTTTATCGCTGTGGGCTTGTCTTTGTCGGTCTGTCGTCGCCGCTGCCGTCTACCTCTAGAGCCTCTCTCCGGAGTCCTGATGAAAGAGGTGAACCTTCGCCAGGTTGGGACGCAGGTGGATGCGCTGGCCCGGATGAAACTCGTGACGCTCGCGAAAGGCGGCGACGATCTCGCGCCCGTCGAGCCGCGCCAGGACCTGCGTCTCCGATCCCATGGGCTCCACCACCACCACCTCGGCGGCAAAGCCGTCATGTTCGGACACCAGGTCGAGATGCTCCGGGCGGACGCCATAGACCACGGGCTGCCCGTCGCCGGCCGCGGCCGCCTCGGCCAGCGGCAGCGCGGTGCCGTTGCTCATGGTGACCCGTGCCCGGCTGCCGCGCTCCACCGCGCCCGGCAGGAAGTTCATCGCCGGCGAGCCGATGAAGCCGGCGACGAAGACGTTGGCCGGGCTGTCGTAGAGGTCCAGCGGCGCCCCGATCTGTTCGACGATCCCGTCGTGCATGACCACGATCTGATCGGCCATGGTCATGGCCTCGATCTGGTCGTGGGTGACGTAGATGGTGGTGGTCCTGAGGCGCTGGTGCAGTTCGCGGATCTCGGTGCGCATCTGCACGCGCAGCTTGGCGTCGAGGTTGGAGAGCGGCTCGTCGAAAAGAAAGACCTGCGGGTCGCGGACAATGGCGCGGCCCATGGCGACGCGCTGGCGCTGGCCGCCGGAAAGCTGACGCGGGTAGCGCTCCAGATAGTCTTCGAGGTTCAGGATGCCGGCAGCGCGGTGTACGGCCTCCTCGATCTGCTTCGCATCGACCTTCGCCAACTTCAGCGAGAAGGCCATGTTGTCGAAGACCTTCATGTGCGGGTAGAGCGCGTAGTTCTGAAACACCATGGCGATGTCGCGCTGTTTGGGCGGCACCTCGTTCACCACCTGCCCGCGGATCACGATTTCGCCCGAGGTCACCTTCTCAAGGCCCGCGATCATGCGCAGCAGTGTGGACTTGCCGCAGCCCGAAGGACCGACCAGGACCGTGAAGGACTCATCGGGGATGGAGATGTCCACCCCGTGAAGCACCTCAGTAGCGCCAAAGGACTTGCGAACGTCGCAAATCTCGACGTCAGCCATCGTGCCTCCCCAGTTCCGTGGGCTCATGGCCCACGGTCTCATCCCTGTTATTGACGATGACCATATATTGTATACGTAATCGCGTCCATTGTTTTTGGCCCTGCCCGCGCGAAGCTCTCGGAAATCGCGACTCGAAGATCTTTTTGCACTTTTTTCGGGAAATCCTCGCTGCAGAAGACGGGGCCTGCCGGCGCGCAGCCTTGCGATGACGGTCCTTCAAGAAGCGTGCGACGGCGGCTATGGTCGCACAGGACGTCAGGCAAAAGGCGTGGGATAAGAAGGGCCTGGATATGGGGGCAAACGGAATGGAGGGGCGTGTCGCCGTCGTGACCGGCGGGGCGCGGGGAATCGGTCTGGCCGTTGCCCAACGCCTGGCGGCGGAGGGCGCCAAGGTGGCGCTCTGGGATCGCGACGGGGCCGCGCTGGAAGACGCCAGGGCGACCTTCACGAAAGCGGACTGTGCCGCCTCTGTCCTCGACATCACCGACGAAGAGGCCGTGACCGCTGCGGCCGCCGAGACGGCGGGAACCCTGGGCCCGGTCGACGTTCTGGTGAACAACGCCGGCATCACCGGCCCGAACCTGAAAACCTGGGAATACAGCCCGGCCGACTGGCGGCGCGTGATCGAGGTGGATCTGACCGCCACCTTTTTGTGCTGCCGCGCCCTGGTGCCCGGCATGCTGGAACGCGGCTACGGGCGGATCGTGAACGTCGCCTCCATCGCCGGCAAGGAGGGCAACCCGAACGCACCCGCCTACAGCAGCGCCAAGGCCGGCGTCATCGGCCTGACCAAGTCCCTGGGCAAGGAGACCGCGGGCAGCGGCGTGACGGTCAACTGCGTCACCCCCGCGGCGGTCGAGACCGACATCTTCAAGCAGATGACCCGGGAGCACATCGACTACATGCTCTCGAAGATCCCGATGGGCCGCTTCGGCCAGGTCGAGGAGGTGGCCGCCCTCATTGCCTGGCTGGCCTCGCCCGAGGCCTCCTTCAGCACCGGCGCGGTCTTCGACGTCTCCGGTGGCCGCGCCACCTACTGACCGGGCCCACCAGAACGGCAGCCCTGCGTTTTCGCATGGGCGGCCTGCAGAGAAGACGCTACTGACGCCGGAGGGCTGAGGCTAGCATTGCCTGCCGCTCTGGGCGTTTGTCGCGCTGCCCATGCGCAAATTCGGGGCGGCGCCAACCCGCGAGGCCAAGGCCCGACGCCCATGCAGATGCCCAGAGACCTCCAGATCCAGCCAGTGGTGCACGCACCGCTGCAGGGCATTGCCTTGATGATCGCGGCCTTCACCACCTTCGCCGCGCTCGACACCACGGCCAAGTATCTGGTGCAGTTCTATCCGCCGGAGCAGGTGGTCTGGGCCCGCTACACCGGTCATGCCGTCCTCGCCCTGCTGATCCTCTGGCCACGCAACGGCGCCGCCCTGCTGCGCAGCCAGCGGCTTGGCACCCAGGTGCTGCGCTCGCTGCTGCTGTTCGCCACCACCTGCACCAACTTCGTCGCGCTGCAGTACCTCCAGCTTGCCGAAACCTCGGCGATCTTCTTTTCGACGCCGCTGATCGTCGCTCTGCTTTCCGTGCCACTTCTTGGCGAGCGGATCGGCCCGCGGCGCTGGACCGCGATCCTGATCGGATTCCTGGGCGTCCTGGTGGTCGTGCGTCCCGGCCTCGGCCTCATGCACTGGGCGGCCGGCCTGTCCCTGCTGACCGCCCTCGGCGCCGCGCTCTACCAGATCACCACCCGGAAACTGGCCGGCGTCGACCCGGCAGCCACGACCCAGTTCTATACGGCGTTGGTCGGCACCCTGGCGATCACGCCGCTGGTGCCCTTCACCTGGCAGGCGCCGGACCTGACCGGTGTGCTCCTGATGGCATTGCTGGGCGTGCTGGGCGGTTTCGGCCACTGGCTGCTGATCCTCGCCCACCGCATGGCGCCGGCCCCGATCCTGGCGCCCTTCAACTACACCCAGATCGCGCCCATGGTGCTGCTCGGGTTTCTGGTCTTCGGCGACCTTCCGGACATCTGGACCGTCACCGGGGCGGGCGTGGTGCTGGCCAGCGGCCTCTACCTGTTCTACCGCGAACGCAAGGTGAAGGCCGCCGCCTGATCCTCGATGCGTTCACGACCGCTCGGTTGCGAGGCGCAGCCCCGCGGCGACGAAGAGCGCCCCGGTCACCCGCTCGATCCAGCGCCGGGCCCGGGCATAGGCTGCGGCAACCCGCGGCCGCGCAAAGATCAGCGCCGCCAGGGCGTACCAGCCAGCCGCAATCACCACGACCAGCGCACAGATGCCAGCCTGAAAGGCCAGCGGCGCACCCGCGGGCACGGACACCGCGAACAGAGAGGCGAAGAAGGCGGCAGCTTTGGGGTTCGCGAGGTCGGTGGCCAGCCCGAAGAGGAAAGCCCGGCGCAGACCGCCCGGTACCGGCGCGGCTCTCGCCGGATGGATGGGGGCGGCGCCCGCGCCGCGCTGGAACAGCAGCTTCAGGCCGATGACGATCAGGTAGGCCGCGCCCGCCAGCTTCACCGCCGTATAGGCCCAGGTCACGGTTTCGAAGAGCACCGCCAGCCCCGCCAGGCTGAGGCCCGACCAGATCGCGGTGCCGAGCCCGATGCCGGCCGCCGTTGTGACCCCGGCGCGCGCGCCGCCGCGCGCGGTGGCGTGGAGGGTTGCCAGCAGGTTGGGGCCCGGGCTCAGAACCGTCACGGTCCAGACGCCGGCGATGAAGACGGCAACGGCCAGATGGCCATGAAGCCAGTCAATCGCTAAAAATGCGGTGCTTTCCATTCTCTATGCCTCCATGATGCCCAGCCAGCGCAATTTCAACATGTTGAATGGCTGAGGTAAATCGGTGCGCAAGAGGCTTGACCAAGGATGAAGTGGCAATCACCGGCAGTGGAGAAGGAAGAGGCTTTTAGCAGGATCTATGAGGCTTTCAATCCGCTTCAACACGACCCGGAACACCTTGACGCCCATGCCGTCGCGATTGACAAGCATTGTGAACAGCTCCTTGTGAAAGAAAGCTGGGCGGAAGACAGCTAGCGGCGGTGCCCTGATGTCCTACGAAAAACTCAAAGGCCGCCTCGATGACGGCAGCGTGGTGATCCTGGACGGTGCCACCGGCACAGAACTGCAGCGCCGCGGCGTCGATATGGACCCGGCGGCCTGGTGCGGCGTCGCTACTCTGGAGAATGACCGGCTGCTCAGCGAAATCCACCGGGACTATATTGCCGTCGGGGCCGAGGTGATCACCGCCAACACCTTCGCCTCCTCGCGGCTGATGCTCTCGCCCGCCGGATACGGCGACCAGGTCGAGGAGATCAACCGCCGCGCCGTCGAAGCCGCCCTGAGTGCCCGTGACGCCACGCCGGGGGGCAAGGCTGTGGTTGCCGGCTCCCTCTCCCACATGATCCCGATCGCCGAAGGCACGGACAAGAGCGATCTCAGAACCATCCCCAGCGATGCCGCGCTTTCGGACGCCTTCCACGAGCTGGCGGGCATCCTGAAAGCATCCGGTGTCGAGTTGATCATCCTGGAAATGATGTATCACCCGGTCCGGGCAAAGCTCGCCCTGGAAGCCGCCCAGGACACGGGCCTGCCGATCTGGTTCGGCCTCAGCGCCCGGCGCAATGACCAGGGCGAGGCGATCAGTTTCTATCATGTCGACGACCTGCCGCTCAGCGCGGTCACCCGCCTGCTGCCGGGCGCCGGGCTTGATGCCGCCGGCTGCATGCACTCAGGCGCCGATCTCATCGCGGCCGCGCAGGCCGAGACCCGCAAGGCCTTCGACGGCGCCCTGATGGCCTACCCCGACGGCGGCTACTTCGAAATGCCGGACTGGCGCTTCGTCGACGTCATCGACCCCGGGCGCATGGAAGACTTCTTCCTCGACTGGCTGAAGCAAGGCACCCAGATCATCGGCGCCTGCTGCGGCCTCACCGTCGAGCACATCCAAGCCGCGGTCCGCGCCCGCGACAGGTTTCTGGACGGTCTTTAGATCCTTCGCGCAAGTCGATACGAAGCTAAAGCGTCACACCGCCGTCGACCACCATCGCCGTGCCGGTCGTATAGGCCGACTCGTCGCTGGCCAGATAGACGGCCATGGCGGCGATCTCCTCCGCCGTGCCCAGGCGGCCGATGGGCTGGCGGGCGATGAAGGCCTTGCGCGCCTCGACCGGGTCGTCGAAGGCGGCGATGCGGTCGTCCAACGAAGGGGATTCGATGGTCCCCGGACAGATGCAGTTGCAGCGCAGCCCCTGCTTGATGAAATCCGCCGCGACGGACTTGGTGAGGCCGACGACGGCGGCCTTGCTGGCGCCGTAGACGCAGCGGTTGGGCAGACCGCGCAAGGAAGAAGCCACGGAGGCCATGTTGACGATGGAACCGCCGCCGGCATCCAGCATCGCCGGCAGGAAGGCCGAGATCATGCGGTACATGGACTTGACGTTGAGGTCGAAGGAGAAATCCCAGTCCTCCTCCGGACAGTCCAGAATCGTGCCGTTATGCACGAAGCCGGCAACGTTGCAGAGCACGTTCAGCGGCGGCAGTTCCGCCGCCAGGCTGTGCACGCCCTGGGCATTGGTCACATCGAGCCGGCGGGTCGCGATGCCCGGCGTGCCGGCAAGCTCCTCCAGCCGGTCGACGTTGATGTCGGTTGCCAGCACCTGGGCGCCCTCGGCGGCGAAGGCAAGCGCGGTCGCCCGCCCGATCCCCTGCGCCGCCGCCGTTACCAGCGCCGTCTTGCCCGCCAGGCGTTCGCCCATTCTTCCGTTCCCCCTCTTCGCGATCTCTTCGACTGCCGGCAACCTCTCCTAGTGGGAGTCCCGGGGCAGGTCCTTGACCACCTGGTGGTAATGCACCGCCGGCTCCAGACAGCCGCCGGTCGCCAGCTGTCCGACCATGCCGCGGTAGATCTCCTGCCAGGGCGTCTGATGCTTCAACACCGGCGGCTCGTAGGCCGCCCAACGCGCCGCCATCTCCTCTTCGCTGATGAGCAGATCGACCCTGCGGTTGTTGAGATCGACCCGCACGCGGTCGCCGGTCCGGATGATCGCCAGTCCCGATTTCGCAGCGGATTCCGGCGAGGCGTTGAGGATCGAAGGACTGCCGGAGGTGCCGCTCTGCCGGCCGTCGCCGACGGTCGGCAGTTCGGAGACCCCGGCCTTGATGAGGGCGTCGGGCGGCTGCATGTTCACCACCTCGGCGGAGCCCGGATAGCCGATGGGCCCGGCGCCGCGGATGAACAGCAGGCAGGTGTCGTCGATCTCCAGCGCCGGATCGTTGATCCTCTCGTGATAGTCCTCCGGTCCTTCGAACACGATGGCGCGGCCTTCGAAACGGTTCTCCTGGCCGGGCGCGGAGAGATAGCGCTGGCGGAAATCCTCGCTGATGACAGAGGTCTTCATGATCGCGGCATCGAAGAGGTTGCCGGACAGCACGACAAAGCCGGCCTCTTCCATAAGGGGCTGATCGTAGGGACGGATCACGTCTGGATTGCTGGCGACGATGTCGCTGTGCAGTTCGCCCATGGTCTTGCCGGCCGCCGTCATCGCACCGGTGTTGATCTTGCCCGCACGGATCAGTTCGCCGATGACCGCCGGCACGCCGCCTGCCCGGTAATAGTCCTCGCCCAGATACTCCCCGGCCGGCTGCAGGTTGACCAGCAGCGGGATGTCGTGACCGTGGGTCTGCCAGTCCTCGATGTCCAGTTCGACGCCCATGTGGCGGGCAATGGCGGTGATGTGCGGCGGGCAGTTGGTCGATCCGCCGATGGCGGAGTTTACCACGATGGCGTTCTCGAAGGCTTCGCGGGTCATGATCTTGGAGGGCGTCAGCTCTTCCCAGACCATTTCAACAATGCGCTTTCCGGTTTCGTAAGCCATATGGCCGCGCTCCCGGTAGGGCGCGGGGATCGCCGCGGCGCCGGGCAGCATCATGCCCAGCGCCTCGGCCAGGGAGTTCATGGACGAGGCCGTGCCCATGGTGTTGCAGTGCCCCGCGCTGGGCGTCGAAGCGGCCACCAGGGCGATGAAACCCTCGAAGTCGATCTCGCCGGCCGCCAGGCGTTTGCGCGCTTCCCAGACGATGGTGCCGGAGCCGACCCGCTTGCCGTTCCACCAGCCGTTCAGCATGGGGCCACCGTTCATCGCGAGGGCCGGCATGTCCACGGTCGCCGCGGCCATCAGGCAGGCCGGCGTTGTCTTGTCGCAGCCGGTGGTCAGGATGACGCCGTCGATCGGATATCCGTGCAGAATCTCGACCAGGCCGAGATAGGCGAGGTTGCGGTCGAGCGCCGCCGTGGGGCGCCGGCCGGTCTCCTGGATCGGATGCACCGGAAACTCAAAGGCGATCCCGCCGGCATCGCGGATGCCGTCGCGCATCCGCCGGGCGAGATCGACATGGATCCGGTTGCAGGGGGACAGATCGCTGCCGGTCTGGGCGATGCCGATGATCGGCTTGCCGCCCATCAGTTCTTCCTTCGTCAGCCCGTAATTCAGATAACGCTCCAGGTAGAGCGCCGTCATGCTGGGGTTGTCCTGGTTGTTGAACCAGTTCTGGCTGCGCAGGCGACGATCCATTTCTGCGATCTTCACGGGGCCGTTTCCTCCTGATTGATTCTTTGCGGCAGGCTAGAGCATGTTCCCGCCTTTGAAAACACGGTGCCCCGGGGCCTCCGGCCCCGGCCTTCCATGGCGGTCTCAGGCCAGGTCGCGGGGGCGGATAAAGTCCTTCAAAGCCGCAGGCAACATGGCAGTGGCCCGTCCCGCCCGCGGCCAGGCCGCCAGCTTGAAGTGCGCCAGCGCAGCTGTCGGGTACTTTTCCGCCATGCGGCGGGCGGCGGGCGCGGTGTCGCCGCGGGCCAGCTGCGCCGCCAGATTCTCCATACCCGGATTGTGGGCGACGATCATGATGCTGCCGGCATCGCCGGGCTGGCTTTCCAGCAGCCGCAGCATGCGGCTGGGCGGTGCCAGATAGAGCGACTTGTAGAGCCGCACCTCCGGCGCCTTCGGCAGCGCCGCCAGCACGAGATCCAGGGTCTGAACCGCGCGGGCCGCCGTGGAACACAGCACCAGCGTCGGGCGCCACTTGCGCTTGCCGATCCACTTCCCCATCTCCCGGGCAGCCCTTTCGCCGCGCGGCGCCAGAGGACGATCAAAGTCCGCCAGGGAGGGATCGTCCCAGCTGGATTTCGCGTGGCGCAGCAGCAACAGATGGGGCATCCGGGAGTTTCCTAATCATTTGATTATGGGATGGCCAGAGAGAATGAGAGGCGGCGCCTTTTCACTTGCGGGCATGGACGAATATCCGCAAAGGTACAGTCTAACAAAAACGAAACCGTCGCCTTTTGCGCGCATCCAAGCGGAAGGGCCGACGGCTAGAGCGCGGGCTGGCGTCCATAACACGATAGACTGACTTCGGAAGCAAGAACGGCAGGATGCCGGGGCGCACGCTGCACGCGGATGCGATCACCAAGCGTACGGAAACATCAGGAGTACGGACACTATCGATGGCGGGTGAACCTTCCACCGGAACGGAAATCGAACTGAAGCTGACGGCGGAACCGGCGGTCCTGGAGCGGCTCTGGCAGGCGCCCCAGCTCAGCGGCGGTCAGGAATCAGCGCCCAAGACCAAGAACCTTGAGAACGTCTACTACGACACCGCGGACTTGCGGCTGCGCAAGCGCGGGCTGGCGTTCCGCATCCGCCGGGACGGCGAGCGCTTCATCCAGACGGTCAAGAGCGGCGATGCAGAGGCTGCCGGCCTGTTCAGCCGCAGCGAGTGGGAGGGACTGGTCCCATCCCTCGAACCGCAGCCCGATATCGTCGACGACCCGAACATCCGCGCCGCGCTGGGGTTGATCCTGCCCGGCGAACTGCGCCCGGTATTCACCACCCGCGTTCACCGCGAAGTACAACAGGTGAACGGCACCGACTCCCTCGGCCGCCTGAAAATCATCGAGGCCGCCTTCGACCGCGGACAGATCGAGGCTGCCGGGACGGTCCAGCCCCTCGCCGAGATCGAGCTGGAACTGGTCGAGGGCTCGCCGCGCGCGCTTTTCGACCTTGCGCTGTCGCTGCAGGACATTGCGCCGACCCAACTGGAAACCCGCAGCAAGTCAGCGCGCGGATACGCGCTGGCGACCGGGCGGCGCCCCGCCTGGCACCGCGCCAAGCCGTTGGCCCTGAAGCCCGGTATGAAGGCAGACGACGCCCTGGCGGCCATCTTCGAGTCCTGTCTTCTCCACTGGACGGCGAACGAGGCCGCGGCCCTGGATGGCAGCGATCCCGAAGGCGTGCATCAGCTGCGCGTCGGCCTCAGGCGCTTCCGCTCGGCCCTTTCAGTGTTCTCCGAACTGCTGCCGCCCGAGCACTGCAGCCGCCTGAACGAGGAGGCGCGCTGGATCCTCGGCGCGCTCGGCCCCGCGCGGGACTGGGATGTCTTCCTGGCCGACCTGCTGGCGCCGCTGGAGCTGAATCGCGAGGGCGACAAGGACCTGGCGGTCCTCCGCAAGGCGGTCACCGAACGCCGCGCGGAGGCTTATGTGCAGGTGCGTCACGCCCTCAGCGACCCACGCTATACGCGCTTTATCCTGCAGCTGGGCGGCTGGCTGGAGGATCGAGCCTGGCACTGCGCCGACCTGACACCGGCGCAAGCGGTCTGGCTCGACCAGCCATTGATCACCCTGGCCGACAAGCTGCTGAGCAAACGTCACGGCAAGACCCTGAAGCTGGGGCGCCGCTTTGCCAAACTGTCCATCGAGCAGCGCCACCGCGTGCGCATCGGCATGAAAAAGCTGCGCTACACGACAGAGTTCTTCCGCGATCTCTATCCGCAGAAAAAGGCGGCGCCTTACATCAAGGCAATGCGCAACCTGCAGGAAAGCCTCGGCCACCTGAACGACGTCGCCGTGGCCGAGGACCTGCTGGCGGATCTCACCAGACCGCAGGCGGGGCGCCGGCGCCCGGCCGGGCTTGAGCAGGCGGCCGGCAAGGTCATCGGCTGGTACGCCCATGGCGTCACGCAGTTCGAACCGGAAATGCGTGCGACCTGGAAGGCCTTTGCCAGGACCAAGCCCTTCTGGCACGAGGCGCCTCGCTAAGAAATCCTGCTGACGGGGGCCCGAGCCGCGGAAATCGGTCGAGCAGCGGGGCGGACTTGGGGTAGGCTTGGCCGCATGATCACGGTTCTCGTCGCCAATCCCAAGGGCGGCTGTGGCAAGACCACGGTCGCCACCCATCTCGCCGCCGTCTTTGCCAATGCCGGCCTGCGCACGGCGCTGGCGGATGCCGACAAGCAGGGCAGTTCTCTCGGCTGGATCAAAAAGCGCCCGCAGGAGGCGGGCCGGATCACGCCGCTCGACTGGCGTGACGGCCAGGCCAAGCCGCCGAAAGCCGTGGACAGGCTGGTGATCGACTCGCCGGCGGCCATGAAGATGGGCAAGATCGACGACCTGCTGCGGATCGCCGACGTGGTGGTGGTTCCGGTCCTGCCATCGGGCTTCGACGTCGAGGCCACGGCTGCGTTCCTGAAAAAGCTGGACTCCCTGAAGCCGATCCGCAAAAGCAAGACCGCGGTCGCTGTGGTGCGCAACCGCGTGCAGCTGGGCACCCGCTCCGCCGCGCAGTTGGACAGCTTCATGCTCGGCGTTGGCCACGTCGGGGTGGGCCGCCTGCGCCACCGGACGGTCTATACCGAAATCGCCGGCCAGGGCCTCAGCATCTTCGATCTCCCGGGACAGAGGATCGAAGAACTGCGCGAGGACTGGGCGCCCCTGCTGCGCTACATCGAGAACTGCGATCCGCAGATCGGCAAGATCGCGGTCGGTGGTGAGATCCCGCTCTAGCGGCCTGCAGGCTCAACGCTACGAACAACCCTTTTCTTCGATTGCCCGGCACACGTCGTTTTTCCTCAAGCCCGGCTTCAGAAGTCTTTTCCGGGCGTCTCATTGAGCGTCGCGCTTTCGGGCACCTGATCGGCCAGGAGTTTCTTCAGCTTTCGGTTCTCCTCCTCCAGGCCTTTCAGCCTCTTGGCGTCGGAGACTTCCATGCCGCCGTAGCGGAAACACCGCTTCCAGAAGATGGCGTCGTTGATGCCGAGTTTACGGCGGGGATCGGCGGCCGACAGGTCAGCCTGATACTCATTCAGGGTCCCAATGATCCGCTCGCCAGCAAATCTGCTGCGCTTCATCGTCTGTCTCCCTCATCAGGAAACGGACCTGCCTAAAATCGCGCAGCTTCTGGGGAGCACTTCACTATCTCCGCACTCTGTCGCAATCATCGGGGAGATCGGTCAAGAACAGGGGATCAACCCATGTCGGCATATCCACCAACTGTCTTGTTGCCTATATCCTTCAGCCGCCGATAAATGAAAGGCGCCCCAATGACAATGTAGACGAACAAGAGAAAGGTACCCACTACGCTGTGCAAAGGGACTTTCCTCCCCGCCTCCGCTTCACACACCGCGCGGGCTGGAACCCAGAAAAAACCAAAAAACAGGATCGCCGTCCCCATCGCCAAGAACCATTCAACAGGTTCTTCAAGAAGCGTTCCGCTGAACATCGCGGATTGCAGGTACCCTTTGTACAAAACCACACCTGCAATAAATGCGGTCAACATCAGTAAGATGCGGCGGGCTGTCCATAGGGGTTCAGGGTCACTAACGCTGTGCCGTAGATAATGAAGTCGCGTTGAAACAAATACTAATGCGCGATACGCCCAAGTGAACTGCAAGGCGAAGGCGCCCAAACCAAGAAGAAGACTCCAAAACACCGCAAAATCTATATCCAATAAAACCGGATAAACTGACGTAAAGCTAAGGAGCAAATACGCAGGTACGAAGAAGAGGGGTCTAAGCGGTAGCCTTTCCATCGAACGCCCTCAACCGGTTAGGCAGCCACACAAGTAAATTGAGCATCAGATCTCGCATCTGATTCCCACCTCAAGATCAGATATCGAGGCGGCACCAATCTCAAGAAAAGACAAACACTTTCACTTCTTATGTATTCTTGATTTCGTAATTTCGCCTTCTCTGACACCTTCCTACTAAACATTCCTTCGCAGCGGGACCCTAATATGCCGCCGGCAGAAGCAGGCCCGGTGGTCGCTACTCCCGTGATGTCCGCTTCCTTCTAGTTGGGTCCTGCGGCCTTGGCTGCGGCCACCGCCTCGCGGAAGGCAGGCACGCGGCCTGCCACTGCGGCCGCATCGTCGCCGGGCCGGTAGAGGCTGCCGCCCAACCCAAAGCCCCGGCCCCCCGCGGCCCAATACCCGGGAATCTTCTCCGGCGTGATGGAGCCGACCGCCAGGACGGGAAGATCCGGCGGAAAGACGGCGCGCATCGCTTTCACCACCGGCGGCGGATTGGCCTCGGCCGGAAACAGCTTCACCGCATCGGCGCCGGCCTCGATCATGGCCAGCCCCTCGGTGGGCGTGGCAAAGCCGGGCACAGCATAGAGGCCCCGGGCCTTTGCGGCCTTGACGACCGCCGCCCCCGCATTGGGGGTGACGACCAGGCGCCCGCCCGCCCCGGCGACCCTTTCGACATCGGCGGGATCCAGCACCGTGCCGGCGCCGACGAGGGCTTCGCCGCCGCAGGCCTCGGCCAGGGCCGCGATGCTGTCAAAGGGCCTGGGGGAGTTCAGAGGCACCTCGATGATGCCGATCCCTTCGGCCAGCAAGGCCTCGCCGACAGCCACGACCTCCTCCGGCCGCACGCCGCGCAGGATCGCCACCAGCGGCATCCGGTCCATCCAAGACTTGAGATCGCTCATCGCAGCCCCGCGATGGTATCGCCGTCGAGCAGCCTGGATGCCACCTGAAACAGGCCCTTGGCTGCCACCTCGGCATCGAGACGCCTTACATCGCACCCGAGTTTGCACAAGGCAACCTCGTAAAGCGTCTCCAGCGCCGGCGCGCCGAGCAAAGCGACCTGTGGTGGCGGGCGCACGAGATCGCGCAGCGCCGCAGCGGCTTCATGGCCGATCAGCAATCCCGAGAGATAACTGCGCACGGCGGTTTCCGGAAGGTCGCCGCTGAGCACACGGCTGCGCGCCGAAAACAGTACATGCAGCAAGGCACCCTCGGCGCCCAGCGTGACCCCTTGCTCGAACCAGGCGTCCGCCGCCGCCGGTTCCTCGGTCATCAGGCGGCCGAGAATGGAGTGCTCCTGGAGAACGTCATAGACTTCCCCGGTCATGTAGGTTGCAAAGCCTGTCACCGCACCATCTGCGACACTCGCCCACTTGCTGTGGGTGCCGGGCAGACAGATCAGAGCGCGCTCGTGAAACAGATCGGGCAAGGCGCCGAAAATCTGAACCTCCTCGCCACGCATCACATCGGGCAGACCGGGCGCGGTTTCGGTACTGAGCCCGGGGACGACCCAGACCTCGACCCCCGGCCAGCGCTGCGCATCCGGCCAGTCCAGACGTCGCAGACCACCGGCCAGCATGGAAAGATCGCAGGGACAGGGGCAATAGGGCACCTCCATCCAGCCCTGCCGGCTGCCGATCATGCCGCTCATCACCACCAGCGCGTCCGGCTGCTCGTCCAGCCAGCCGCCGATCTGCTGTCGGAAGACGGCCGCAAAATCTCCCTCCGGAACCCGCAGAATCCCCGCGTCCGAGGCCCGGCGATCCCGGATCGCACCCTCGGAACCCAGGGCATAGGCGCGAAGCGATGATGTGCCCCAGTCGACCGCAATGACGGGGCGCGGCGCGGTCACAGATAATCCTCGATGTAAGCCTCCACGATGGCATCCAGGCTCGCGTCCTTGGGGAGGCCAAGCGCCGTGGCGCGCTCATAAGAAGCGTCCTTTGGCCAGCCGGCAACGATCTGCTCGATGAAGGGGTCAGGCTCGAAGACGATCTCTCCCAACGCGCGCGCGCCGCCCACCCGTCTCAGGGCTTCGATCATTTCCGCAACAGTGACCGTAAAACTCGGCAGGCTGACCGCGCGGTCGTCCCCCAGGGCCGCTCCCTCAACCTCATGCAGGGCGATGAAGCCGTCGACGATCGAGCGGTAGCCAAGCACCGGCATGACGGTTTCCGGCGCCACCGGGATCTTGCAAGGCTCCCCGTTCAAAGGCTCGCGAAAGAGTCCGGATACGAAGCTGGAAGCCGCCTGATTGGGCTTGCCGGGCCTTACGATCACTGTCGGCAACCGCGCGGAGCGACCGTCGAAGAAGCCTTTGCGCGTGTAGTCGTTCACCAGCAGTTCGCAGACGGTCTTGGTCATCCCATAGGTCGTCTGCGGCGTCTGCTTGACGCTGTCACCCACAACGGCGGGCATGCCCGCACCGCCGAAAACCGCGATGGAACTGGCGAACACGACGCGCGGCAGGCCGCCACGGGCACGGCAGGCCTCGAAAACGTTCAAGCCGCCGTGCAGATTGACCCGAATCGCGAGATCAAAATCCTTTTCGCCGCCTCCGCTGACGACGGAAGCCAGATGAAAAACGGCGATATCGTCACGGTCGACGAGGCCGGCAACGGTCGCCGCATCGGAGATGTCGCCGCTCTGGAAGACCACCCGCTCGTCGGCCCAGGCCGGGCGCTCCGCCGGTGCCGCGACATCGAACAGCAGCAGGGAATCGATGGCCGCCTGGGCCCCATCGGGGGCTGTGAGGCTACCGCGCTGCAGCAATGCCTGCGCCAACCGCAGGCCGATGAAGCCCGCCCCCCCGGTGATGAGAACTTTCACGCTGCGTTCCTCCCGCCTCTGGACGTTTTTTGCTTAACGGCAGCCGGCAAGGGGCGCGTTCCTGCGTTCCTCGGGCTATCACGGGCGGTGATTGTGACCATGGCGCGCAGGCCGCGCAACGGAGGATCGCCGCGCCGGTATGCAACACCGGGATGCAAAACCGGCATGCGACGGCTGCGTCGCTGTCGCCTTGGCGCTGGGCCGCAGGTTTGCTATTGATCTTGGACGCCCCCGCCTGAGGGCCAGCCACGCAACCTCCAGATCCGCCCTAGCGCAGCTTACCAATGCCCCTATGTCCCGGCGTCCTTTGCCTTGCGACCTTGCGGTCCTGAGGCTGCAAGGGCGCCCTCGTATCACGGAGAAACAGACAGTGAAGCCGGAGCTTGTACTAGTCGGCCCAATGATGCCGCACGTCATGGAAGCCTTGGACGCGGACTTCACGGTCCATCGTCTTTGGGAGGCGGAGGACCGGGACGCCCTCTTGGCCAAGGTCGGCCCCGCCGTCCGGGCCATCGGCACGAACGGACATCTGGGTGCCTCCGCCGCGCTGATGGATGCCCTGCCGAACCTCGAAATCATCGGCTGTTACGGGGTCGGCGTCGACTCCATCGATCTTCCCCATGCAGCAAAGCGCAATGTGATTGTCACAAACACGCCGGACGTTCTGAACGACGACGTCGCCAACATGGCCATCGCCCTGCTGCTGGCGACCTCCCGGCGGATCTGCGTCGGCGACCGCTATGTCCGCGACGGCCGCTGGCTGGAGGCGAACATGCCCCTGACCCGCAGCATCCGCGGCAAAACCCTGGGCATCCTGGGTCTGGGCCGCATCGGCAAGGACATCGCCACCAAGGCCGCGGTTTTCGGCATGGAGATCAGCTACCATGGCCGCAGCCGTCAGAGCGACGTGCCTTACCGCTATTACGACGACCTGGTGGCGATGGCGCGGGACTGCGACTACCTGGTGGCGATCTGCCCGGGCGGCGAGGCCACCCGCAACATCGTCGACCGCGCCGTCGTCGATGCCCTGGGGCCCGAAGGCGTGCTGATCAACGTCGCCCGCGGGTCGGTGGTCGACGAGCCCGCGCTGGTCGCGGCCCTGCAGGAGGGGCGCCTGGGCGGCGCCGGACTGGACGTCTTCGCGGAGGAGCCTAAGGTGCCCGAAGCGCTCTTGACGATGGATCAGGTCGTGCTCCAGCCGCACGCCGCCAGTGCCACGGCCGAGACCCGTCACGCCATGGGCGACCTTGTCGTGAAGAACCTGCGGGCGCATTTTGCCGGACAGCCGGTTCTGACCCCGGTTCAATAACGCCGGCCCGGAAGAGCATCGAAGAACAGAAGAGCATAAGGAGACATGCCATGAAGTTGCTGCGCTATGGAACGCCCGGAAGCGAAAAACCGGCAGCCGTCGACCGGAAGGGGATTCTGCGCGACCTCTCCGGACAGATCGGGAACCTGGCCGGCGCGGCGCTGCTTCCCGAGAACCTGGAAGCGCTGAAGGGGCTGGACCTGGAAAGCCTGCCGGAGATCGAAGGCACACCGCGCATCGGGCCCTGTGTCGGCCAGGTCGGGAAGTTCGTGGCCATAGGCCTGAACTACGCCGATCACGCCAAGGAGTCGGGCGTCGACGTGCCGCGCGAGCCGGTGATCTTCATGAAGGCCACTTCCTGCATCTGCGGGCCCAACGACAACGTCATCATTCCCAGCGGATCGGAGAAAACCGACTGGGAGGTCGAATTGGGCGTGGTGATCGGAACGCCCGGGCACAGCATCGAGGAGGCAGACGCCCTGTCCCACGTCGCCGGTTATTGCGTGGTCAACGACGTCTCGGAGCGTGCCTTTCAGCTCGAAGGAACCGGCCAGTGGGTCAAGGGCAAGAGCTCCGACACCTTCGGTCCCATCGGTCCCTGGATGGTTACCACGGATGATGTGCCGGACCCGCAGAACCTGCCGATCTGGCTGGAGGTCAACGGCCACCGCTATCAGGACGGCAGCACCAAGACCATGGTCTTTCCCGTCGCACATCTGGTCAGCTACGTCAGCCGCTTCATGTCGCTGCAAAGCGGCGACATCATCACCACCGGAACGCCGCCGGGCGTGGGCATGGGCCAAAACCCGCCCACCTATCTGAAGCCCGGCGACGTGATGACCCTGGGCATCGAGGGGCTGGGCGAACAGCGCCAGCACGTCGTCGCCAGCAATTGAGAACACCCGGCGCCTGTACCCCCAAACGCAAACAGGGGCCTGGGCGCAGATGGAAGGACTGAGGTAAATGAGCGCAGCGAAGCAGAGAGTCGGCTTCATCGGCGTCGGGCTGATGGGTCACGGCATGGCCAAGAACATCGTCGAGAAGGGCTATCCCCTGGAGGTGATGGGCCACCGCAACAAGAAGCCGGTGAAGGACCTGGTCAAGCGCGGCGCCAAGGAGGCCAAGAGCCCGGCACAGATGGCGCGTGATTGTGATGTGATCTTTCTCTGCGTCACCTCGTCGGTGCAGGTGGAAGACCTGATCCACCGGGCCGACGGCATCAAGGCCGGGGCCCACAAGGGCCTGATCGTCGTCGACTGTTCGACCGCCGACCCCAACTCCACCATCGCCCTGGCCGAAGAACTCAAGCCGCTCGGCGTGCGTCTGATCGACGCGCCGCTCGGCCGCTCCCCTAAGGAAGCCGAACAGGGTCTGCTCAACACCTTCGTCGGCTCCGACGACAAGACCTTGAAAGAGATCCTGCCGATCATCGAGACCTGGGCAGAGAACATCATTCACGTCGGGCCCATCGGTTCGGGCCACAAGATCAAGCTGATCAACAACTTCGTGGCCATGAGCTATTCGGCGATCTTCGCGGAGGCCTATACCACCGCAAAGAAAACCGGCGTGCCGCTGGACAAGTTCTACGACGTCATCACCGCCGGCGGGCTCAACAGCGGGTTTTTCCAGAACCTCAGCAAGTGGGTCATCGGCCGCGATCCCAAGGCGCATGAGTTCACCCTGGCGAACTGCGACAAGGACATCCGCTACTACAACCAGTTGGCCAACGCCGAAAAACTGACCACGGTCGTCGCTTCTTCCGTACAGCAGAGCTACACCATGGCGCTGGCGATGGGCCGCGGCGACTGGCACATGCCCATGCTGGCCGACGTCATCGCCGACTTCAACGGCGTCTCCCTGGGCGCCAAGCCGAAGGCAGGCAAAGCCAAGAAAGCCGCAAAGAAGACCAAGAAAGCCAAAAAGAAGTAAGGGCTAGCCGCCAAACCGGCCAGGCGCCACGCCTGTAACGCCGGGGTCGATCTCGAAGAGGGCCCCGGCGAGCGGCTGGTCCTCAAGTTCCTTGTCGCTAAGGCCGACGGCGGCCGAGGTGACGAAAAGGCGGTCCAGCTTCTCGCCGCCGAAGGCACAGCTCGTCACCTGCCCGACCGGCATTTCTATGACCCGGTCCAGTTCGCCGTTCGGGCGGAAGCGGCTGATCCGCCAGCCGCCCCAGTGGGCGACCCAGAGTCCGCCTTCGGCATCGCAGGCCATACCGTCCGGGTAGCCATCGCCCTCCGGAATCTTGGCGAAGACGCGCTTGCCGTTCAGCCGTCCGTCGGATGAGAGATCAAAAGCGTAGATCGTGCCCTCAAAGGTGTCGGTGTGGTAAAGCACGCTTTCATCGGGGCTGAGCGCCGGGCCGTTGCTCACCACATAACCCTTGTCGACGCGGTGCCAGTCCAGGTCCGGATCGAGCCTGTAAAGGCTGCCGCTGGCTTCGCGCTCGTTGTCGTCCATGGTGCCGGCCCAGATGCGGCCCTGGGAGTCGGCCTTGGCGTCGTTGAAGCGGTTGTCGGGGTAGTCCGGTTCGGGTTGGCCGATCACCTCGACCCCCATGGTGCCGGGGGTCAGGAACACGAACCCGCGGTCCTTGAAGCCGGCGACCAGACCCTCTCCGTTGGCACGCTCGATGACCCAGCCGATGCGCTCCGGCATCACCCAGGACGTGGTGTCGCCGTCCGCCAGCCGGTAGCGGTGCAGCGCGGGAGACTTGATGTCCACCCAATAGACCGCGCCTTCGCCGACCGACCACAGCGGGCCTTCGCCCAGCGCCGCGCCCGCAGGCCAAAGGCACTTCACCTCCGACATCCCGTCTCTCCGTACCGGCTGTCCTCTTGTCAGCGGCTACCTTAGAGGCATCTGGGAAGGATCAAAACAAACAATTGCCTATGGCAGGGTTGCACAGAAGCGGGGTGGTCCTAGAGATAGCGTTGCGCGTAGTAACGCGCGAACTTTGCGGGGTCACCGCCGGCGTCGTTGAGGAAATGCAGGAGATCTTCCGCGACACGGCGTCCGGTGATATAGGCGCCGTGCACCGCGAGCGGCTGATAGTGGCGGTCGTAAGCTGGCGCCACCGCCTCCCCGGCCCAGAACAACGGCAGCGTATCGCGCGGATCCTTCAGTGCTTCGCGGGCTTCTTTGGCCAGCATCCGGCCCTGGCGGCGCGGCGCGAAAGCCAGATAGGAGTTGCCGCCCTTGGCGAAGGGGTCTTTCGACCAGTCCTGGCGCAGATAGTTGGGACGAAACGTGCCGCTGCGGTCGGTCTTGCCGGCCAGCACCGCTTTCTGCGTCCAGCGGCGGTTGCGTCCGTAGATGCGCCCGATCGCTTCGAAAACATGGGCGATGGCCGCTTCGTCGTCCATGCCGGCGATCTGGTCGTGGTCCTGATTCATCAGCAGGCCGGTCAGCACATGCGGCCCGTGATGCTCCTTGGGAAAGGAGGAAAAGAACGTGCGCGCCTTGCCCTGCGGGTTGCTCAGCACCGACATGTGACCCGACGATTCGCCGCCGTCATCGACCCACACCCGTTCCTTGAACTCCAGGCTGAACTTCGTGATGGCGCCCATGCGCACCAGCCCCAGCGCCTCGCGCTTCCGGGGCGTCAGCAGCGGGCCGAAGATCGCATCGCCTTCGCCGCTGTCCGGGTTGAGCATGCCCACGGAAAACGTGCAGACCGCGCTGCGGCCGCGGAAGATCGCGCCGCCGGCTGTGGTGACCGCGACCGTGCCGTCGGCCAGGCGCTCGACCTTCACGACCTTGCGCCCCGTGGACCCGGCCCGGCTTTTTTCGATCTGACCGCCGGCCTTGCGGAACTCCTCGGCAATCTTCGCCGGCAGCGTGTCGAAGCCGCAGAGCCCGAAAGGCTTTACCGAGTCGTGTTCCATGCGCAGTTCCTTGCGCTCCATCAACTGGTCGACGATGGCGTCGGTCTTGAGCCCGGCAATGGAGATCTCGTTCAAGGGCCCCGGCGTGTGGGCGGACAACGTGTACTCCAGCAGCGCCAGCGCACGCTTGGAGAGATCGTTCTTCTCTGCATAGCGCTTGATGAAAGTGGCCGTCGTCATGTCGGCCTTGGTATCGGCATCGAATTCCTGAATCTTCTGCAGGGCATCGGGCATCGACCAGAATTCGGGCTGGATGATCACCTCGGCCAGCATCTTGGTGCGCTGCCAGGGGCTGAAGAACATGCGGTTGCGCGGAATCTTCAGAAAGCCCATGCCGCATTTATGGAAGGGCGAGGTGGTGAAACCGTGTTTGCGGACCTCCCGCCAGAACTCGAGGTAGCGGTCCTGCTCGGCGATGTGGATGTACTCCGCGCCGCCCTCGATAGGCACGGGCTTGCCGCTTTTCTTCACGATGTCGCGGCGCGAATACATGCGCCCGCCGATGCGGCTCGCCCCCTCCAGCAGCAAGACCTTCAGCCCGGCGGCCTGCAGGTCCCGGGCCGCGGTGACGCCGCTGATCCCGGCTCCGAGCACGATGCAGTCGTAGACCGTGTTGGCGGATGATGTGGTGCTTGAAGCTGGCGTCGGCATGGTTCGCCCCCTGACGTGCGCGCGCCGCCGCTTTTGCGGCGCCGGCCTTGTGAAACCGCATACCTGCAGGAAACCGCTGCCCGCGATCCCTGCGGGCAGACATGGATCACAACAGGTTGGCGAACCCCCCGGCGCCGCTTGGCGGGCGCCGCAAAAAACAACACGGCTCCCGCGCCGCCAAGTCTAAGCCGCAATCGAGGTTCGGACCAAGCAATAGCAGATGCCCGCTGCCGAGAAGACGGAAACCCCGTGCTACTCCGAAAGAGGTTGCCTCTCGCCGGGCTCCCCCGGACCGGGGCCCGAAGACCGGCATCCTGAGGCCACCAGGGGGCCTTGCGGCGCGCGCCGATGCCTGACACTGTCAAACGACCGTCAGAGGCTGGCAAACCGGTAAGGCCCGTCGCCCAGGGGGTTGGGGTTCTCCATCATCTCAAGCAGTGAGCGAAACGATGCAGGGTAACGAGCGAGAACCAGCCCTCCCGACGGACGGCCGCCTGACTTTGGCCGCCGGCAAGGCAGAGCTGGAACTGAGCCTCGATGGCGGCTGCATCACGGCCTTTCGCTGGTACCGCGAGGGCGGCGCAGTGGACTGGATGCGCGCGGCTCCCGCCGAAGACGGCTTTGCGCCGACCGATTCCGCCTGCTTTCCGCTGGTGCCCTACTCCAACCGGATTCGGGACGGACGCTTTTCGTTCGAGGGAAACGACTATCAGCTCGCCTTGAACTTTCCACCGGAACACCATGCCATTCACGGCCATGGCTGGCAGAACCGCTGGCGCGCAGAAGACCGGAGCGCCGCGGGCGTCACCCTGGTCTTCGACTATCCCGAAGACGGGGGCGGCCCCGAAGAAGGGGGCAGCGACTGGCCGTCGCGCTATCGCGCCGAACAGCGCTTCGAGCTGAGCGAACGCGATCTCATGATCGAAATCGCCGTGACCAACACAGGTGCGCGCGCAATGCCGGCGGGCCTCGGCCTGCACCCCTACTTTCCACGCACGCCGGAATGCCGGCTGACTGCGGCCATCGGGCGCATGTGGGAGAGCGACGCCGAGGTCATGCCGGCGCAGCTCGTTGTCCCGCCGCCGGAACGCGATCCCGGCCGCGGCATCCAGCCGGCCAAGAGTGCGCTCGACAACTGCTTCACCGACTTCGGTGGGCAGGCAGAGATCGAATGGCCGGAATGGGGTGCAAAACTGACGATGACATCGGAGGCCGTGCTGGGCTTTCTAGTCGTCTACACACCGCCCGCCGAGGACTTCTTCTGCGTCGAGCCCGTTTCGGCCATGACCGATGCGGTAAACCTGGCCCGGCAAGGTCGCAGCGACAGCGGGTTCCGCAGCCTGGGACCCGGCGAACGCTTTGCCGCGCGCACGGTCTTCACGCCGCATTTGGATCGCGCCTGATGACCGGCACCGCCGCCGCACCGTTGCATCCCGCCGGTCCCGGGAGCGCGCTGCGACGATGGCACCGGCCGGGCCATCGTTCTTCGCCCGGACTGCTGCGCGGGAACCAACGGTTCCGACGACCACAAGAATAACTCAGGCCGCCGGCCCGCAGGTGCAAGCCTGCGCGGTTTTTGCAGGACCAAGACTTTCCACAGAGAAGCGCTCGCGGAATCGGCATTCTGCGATAGACTGAGCGCCAAAGGATTCGAAGGAACCGCCTTCAGGTGCTGCACGCTCTGCTTCGTTCGTTTGCCTGGCGGTCGCCGGCCATGGCCCTGGACGCCGGCCAATGATCCCCGCCGATCTTCTCGCCACCTTCCAGATGGGCTTCCTCTTCGCTGTGATCGTGGTGGCGCTCACCCTCTTTGCGACCGAGGCCGTCTCCATCGAACTGACGTCCCTCTCGGTCATCGCGGTGCTCATCCTCTTCTTCCACTTCTTCCCCGTCGTCGGCGCGGAGGGGGAAGATCTCTTGAGTCTGCGCAACCTGTTCTCCGGATTTGCCAATCCGGCGTTGATCGCCGTTCTGGCGCTGCTGGTGCTGGGCGAGGGTCTGACGCGCACCGGCGTTCTGGATCTTGCCGCCAATGCGGTCATTCAATGGACGCGGTCAAATCCCTTTTTCGCCGTCACCATGATGCTGGTGGTGGTGATGGCCTTCAGCGCGGTGCTGAACAATATCCCGGTCGTCGTCCTCTTCGTGCCGATCATGCAGACCCTGACCAAGCGGTTCCGCCAGTCGCCCAGTCGCTACATGATGCTGCTGAGCTATGCATCTGTGCTGGGGGGCATGACGACCCTGATCGGCTCTTCGACCAATCTGCTGGTCTCCCTGGAACTGGACGATCTGGGGGAAGACACCTTCGGCTTCTTCGATTTCACGGTGCCCGGGCTGGTGCTGGCGTGCTGCGGCCTCGTTTACCTGCTCCTGGTCGCGCCGCGCCTGCTGCCGGACCGGCCGGCGACAGCGGGCGGCGCCGGGGAACAGGGCCGCCACTTCGTCGCCCAGGTCTCGATAAGTGCGGGGTCGCGCCTGGTGGGCCTGCGCCCGGTGGGCGGTATCTTTCCTGCGCTGCCGGACATCACCATCCTGATGATCCAGCGCGGCGAACGGGCGATCCTGCCGCCCTTCGAAGACCTGGTGCTGGAGGCCAACGACCTGGTGGTCATCGCCGCCACCCGTGCCGCGCTGGCAGGTCTCGCCAAGAACGAGCCGGAACTGCTGCATCCGGAACTGTTGGAAGATGCGGTTCAGCAGCAGGGCCAGAGCGAAGACGGGAGCGACCAGATCAAGCGGCCGCGCTGGCTGCTCGGCGGGCAGGTCCAGGCCGAGGTGATGGTGCGCCCGGACTCCGAGATCGTCGGGCACACGCTCGAGGAGATCGGCTTTCGCTACAAGCACCACTGCATCGTCCTGGGCATCGAGCGGCGCAACCGCATGCTGCGCGAGCGCATCACCCGCATTCCCCTGAAGGACGGCGACGTGCTGCTGATCCAAGGTCGGCCGGAAGACGTCGACCGCCTGCGCGGCGAGCGCAGCGTCGTCCTGATGGAATGGTCGCGCCAGCCGCTGGTCACGGCCAGCCATCAGCGTGTCGCGGCGGCCATCTTCCTGGGCGTCATCGCCGCCTCGGCCAGCGGCGTGATTCCCATTGCCCTGGCGGCCTTCTGCGGCGCAACGGCCATGATCGCCACGCGCATCCTCTCGCTGGGTGATGCCTTACAGGTGCTTGACCGCAAGATCGTGCTGACAATCGCCATGGCTCTGGCGCTGGGGGCGGCGATGCAGGCAACCGGCGGGGCTGCCTTTCTGGCGGAAACCATGATGGCGGCGCTCAGCGGCGCGACACCGGCTCAGATCCTCTCGGCCTTCTTTCTGCTGCTGGCCTTGCTGTCCAACGTCCTGAGCACCAAGGCGACGGCCGTGCTCTTTACACCCATAGCCGTCGATCTGGCCTACGTCCTGGACCTGCCCGTGGAACCCTTCGCCGTGGCGGTGATCTTCGCGTCGAACTGCTCCTTCGCCTCACCCATCGGTTACCAGACGAACCTGGTGGTGATGACGCCGGGAAACTACCGCTTTATGGACTTCGTCCGGGTCGGCATGCCGCTGATCGTCCTTGTCTGGGCGGCCTTCAGTCTCTTTGCGCCCTGGTACTACGATCTGCCTTCGCAGTAACCGCGTTCACGAAGGACTCGACCTCCTGCTTCGCGCGCTGAAGGCTTTGGCGTCCGCTATGCGGCACCTGGTGTTCGGCGAGGTCGAACAGCGTCAGGCCGCGGAAGAAAAGCTCGCGGAAGACCACCCGCTCGCTGAAGCCGGGCTGCAGGCGAAAGCCCAGGCGTTGCGACAGCACATCCAGCAGCCCGGCCATCTCCCGGGTGTTGCGGCTGTCCAACTGGCCGACCCGGTTGCGTGTGACGATCCAGTCCAGATCGGAACTGCCTTTCAGGTCGCGCCCCTGCTTTTCCTGCCAGACCATGCGGCAGTAGTGACTGGGCGCCCGGACCTCCCGGCGCACACGGTCGATGTCCGCCAGCGCATCGATGTCGATGAAGCTGTCGTTGATCGGCGTGATGACGACGTTGGCGTGGGCGTGGGCCAACTGCGCCAGGTGGCTGCTGTGCCCCGGCGTGTCGATCACGACGGCATCGCAGCCGCCGAGATCGGCCATGGCTTCGTCGAAGCGGCCGCGCTCCTCGGCCTCGGCTTCCAGCTTGCGCCCGGCCGAGGACGGTTCGATGCGGCGATACCTGGGCACGACAACCGTTTCGGCAGAGCTTTCATGGGCGGCTTTGCGGTTCTGCAGAAAGCGCGACAGCGTTCCCTGCTGCCCGTCGAGATCGAGACAGCCGACCCTTTGCCCCTGCAGCGCCAGGCCGGTGGCGATATGGATCGCCGTCGTGGACTTGCCGGTTCCACCCTTTTCGTTGCCGATGACAATCACGCGGGCGCCAAGGTCCTGCGCGGCCTCCGTCCCCGCCAGCGCAGGCGCGGGCGCGCCGACGGCCGCAGCGATTTCCTGGACCATGGCCTTGACGTGCGCACTGGCGGAACCGTCGGCAAGCGCGATGGCCTGCACGACCCGCAGCAGCAGGTCAACCGCCGCGGTCTCCCCCGCCAAGCGCTTGACGTTCGCAAGGGCAGCCGCCCGACCCGCGCGGCCGTCGGTGCGGATCCGCCCCAGGTCCGTTTCGAAAATCTCGACGGCCCTGTGGACTTCCAGATCATGGGCCGCACAGAGTTCGTCGAGGATCTGGTCCAAGCGGTTGCGCCGCGCCAGCGACAGCGTGGCGTCGACCGAGGCGACCAGCGCCGCCGCCGACAGACAGCCCCGCAAAAGCGGCGTTGCCCGCGACCAACCCTGTCCGCGCAACACACCGCCGGCAAGCTTGCCAAGGAAGGTCAAACGATCCCCCCTGATTCGACTTCCAGGCCGACGGCTTCGAGACCTCCGGGCTACCCCTGCCGGTGAGCGGCAGAAACGGCCTCACAAGTGCCCCGTATCCCTCGGCACCCCCTGCTCCGCAGTATAGGCGCCCCGGGCGGTTTGGTTAACAAATATGGTTAAGCCATTGAGAACACGACAGTCGCGCAAGGCCCACGGCCTGCGCTGCGGCAGGATCCCGATTCGCCGCCGCGCCGCGGCCCGCCCGCTTCAGCCGAGGGGGGCCGGCGGCGTCACGCAATCCTCCCCCTCGCGGAAGCGGCAGAGCCGATAGCGCAGCAGAACCGCATAGTCCCGGAGCAAGGCATTCACATCGGCCCAGCTTCGGATCGGGTCCGCATCGATGCTGCGGCGCCCGAAATTGCGGTCGACAGTGGCCCCGAGAACCTCTCCCGTCACCGAGTCCGTCCACTCGGCTTCAATGACGAAGGCACGCCCCTTCAGAAGCGGGCTGGCCAGCATGTCCTGCACCACCGCGGCCTCGCCACTGCCGGGCTCCACCGTCGACACGGTGTCGAGAACTACGGCATCCCGGGTTTCCGGCAGGATCGCAAACTGCACCCGCGCCACCCCGGCTGCGGGAAAGCGGACAAGGCTGTAGTCCTTGGCCAGTTCGGCGCGCAGGAGAATGTAGAGGTTGTTCAGCAGCACCTGGCGGTCGTCCGGAGACACCAGGCGCATCTGCTCCAGGGGCGCGAAGTAGAGCAACGGATCCAGCAGAATACTATCATATGCATTCGGCGATGCCGCCGGGCTGGCGTAGACCTGGTCCGGCGCATAGGGGCCTTCGCCCGGCTGCAGCTGGGCGCGGACCTCCGGCGGCAGGATCGCCGATCCGGTCGGACCGTCTTGCGACGACGTGGACGCACAGCCCGCCAGAGCCAGCACAGACAAGAACACAACAACACAGCGGCGCATCGCAGTCTCCCAGGATGAGGCGCGGAGACAGTAGGCCACCGTGAGCGATTCCGGCAATCCAAGATACCACCCGGCAAGCGCATCGACAGCCGGACCGTGCCGAGTTCGGCCCGGCCTATGAACCCGGTCCCGCCCCTTCACGACACATGCCCGAGGGGAAGATAAGCCCGCCAAGGCCAGACCCCTCGCGTTATTGGATAGCCGGGGTGGACCATGCCTCAAATCAGATACCTTGCGGCCCCCTTGCCGGCCGCGGTCATGCTCTACTTCCTCGACCGGGGATTTGCGATCATCCTGAACAGCCGGAAACCGGGCGGCATTTCCGCTTTGGTTGAAGGGCACCTTGCAGACGATACACTGCTGTCGCTGGCCGTCGTCGGGTTGCTGTGCCTTGTCTTTGCCGGTGTCATCGGTTGGATGTTCGGCGACTGGGCCGTCCGCGCCACGGCGCGCTTCGGCGGACTGCGCTGCGGCGTCTATCTGGGTGAGACCTTCTCCGGCGTCCGCTACTACGCAGACGGCAGCCTGTCGTCGGGCCGGGTGCTTGAGTTCAAGACCGGCGGCGCCGGAAACCCGGACGTGCAGAGCTTTCGCCATCTCTTTCGCCGTCACCTGCTCGACGACGAGGGGTTGCGCCTCGAGCGTTGGGAAACCGGACTACACAGGGCCATCGAGCAGCTGATCATCCGCCTGCTGACGCTCTGGCTGGTCTTCATTTTTGCCGGCCTGGCATTGCTGCCCTCCCTGGTTTTCCAGGTGAGCGGCGGGCCCGGCGTCATCGGCGCCCTCTTTGCCACGCACGCCCCCTATCTCGAGCAGGTGCTCCTGCCCGCGATGCCCGGCCTCGCCGCAGGGCTCCTGGCGACGCTGGCGCTCGGGATCGCAGCCCTGTGGCGCCGCCAGCGTTTCCTGCGGGGCTTTGAAAGCGCGACGGCCGGCGTCCCCACGAAGCCGCGGGTCCAAAGCGGCGAGATTCTGGAGGGCCGGGTGATGGAGCGCGTGCAGATCGACCCGGATTGGTACCACGCGCCCCACGTGGGCTACTGCCTGGAGTTTGCCGAGCGGTTCGACCCCGCCGTTGTACTGGGGTTCTCCCTGCCCGCCCGGGCGGACTGCCCGATCTATCGCAGCCTAGAGAAGGCCGCGGCCGCGCAGGCCGTCGTCAGGGTCTGGGTCGACCCCCAGGCGCGCATCCATCCGCTCACCGAACCTCTTGCCGAGGCCGTTGAATGACCGCACTCCGGCCGGATCCAGACATCCGGCCCGGTATCCCCAAACGCAACGGGAAGTCTCGCCTCCACGACCTCGAATCCATCCGCGGCTTCGCTGCCCCGGTGCCGGCCGGATCCTGTTTTCACCGGGAGGTTGCCCGGCGCGCGCTGGAAGATCACCGGGACGCAAGGGTCGGGCGCCCAACCGAAACCCGGGCCGAAACCTCAGAAGCCCTACCCCTCCTGCCCGGCGAACCCGGACCCTCTCCGGCGCTGGTCGACCAGAAGAGCTTCGGCGACGGTTCAGAACCGGAGGTGGAAAACGAGCGGTCGGTGCTGCCAATCAACGCAATCGAAAGAATCAATTGGCATTCTGTCCCAGGCCCGACCATGTTGATTTCAAGCTCCCCATGCCCGGGGCGGCCACGGGTAGCACGGAGCAGGCGACGGAGTGAGTATCCCATCCATGAGCGGCAGCACCGCAGCACAGGATAGCGCCAAGCAGGCCACGGCCAAGAGCGCCGAGGCGGCTGAGCGGAGCCGCCGGAACTGGGCCTGGACCGGGGCCGGTTACGGGTTCTTCGTCATCGGTCTGGTCGGCCTGGTCCTCCCGGTCATGCCGACCACGATTTTCTGGATTGCCGCCGCCGCCTGCTTTGCGAAGAGCTGCCCGGCCATGCAGCAGCGGATTTTCGCCTGGCCCGGCGTCGGCCCCTCGGTGGAAGCCTATCTCCTGCACGGCGTGGTGGAACCGAGGTCCAAGCGCGCCGCCATGCTCGGCATGATGCTGGCGACGGTCATCATGATCATGCTGTCCGACTCGGCCGTCGTGAACGGCATCGGCAGCGGCCTGATTCTGCTGGGCGCGCTTTATGTGATTACGCGCCCCTCCAGCATTCCCTCATCTTAGCGGGCGTTCCCTCTGCCCCATCCCACACCGAATCGCTTGAGCCGAAACCCTGCCGACCGCTAGCCTCGGAAACAGTGTTGAGGCCGGCGGACGATAGCGATGACACCAGACGATCTGTTTCCCGGGTTCCGCGAAGAGCGCCTGGAGGGCGCCGGAACGGACATTTTCTGCCGTATCGGGGGCGCCGGCCCTCCGCTGGTCCTGCTGCACGGCTATCCGCAGTGCCACGCCACCTGGCACCGGGTGGCACCGGCCCTGGCGGAGCACTTCACCTGCGTCCTGCCCGACCTGCGCGGTTACGGCCAAAGCGGCATTCCGGCCAGCGATGCGGACCACCGCGCCTATTCGAAGCGCCGCATGGCGGAGGACGTGGTCGCCGTTATGCAGGGGCTGGGCCATGCCAGCTTCCGGGTTGTCGGCCACGACCGCGGCGCAAGGGTGGCCTACCGCATGGCCTTCGACCATCCGCAGGTGGTCGAACGGCTCGCCATCATCGAGGTCGTGCCAACACTGGTGATGTGGGACGCATTCTCCGCCGAGATGGCGATGAAGGCCTACCACTGGCCCTTCCTGGCCCAGCCCGCGCCCCTGCCGGAGACGCTGATCGCCAGCGCGCCGGACTACTACGTCGATCACACCCTGCAGTCCTGGACCCGGGACAAGGACTTGGCCGTCTTCGACCCGCGGGCGCTGGCCCTCTACCGCGACGCCTACCGCGACCCGGCGCGCCTACATGCGTTCTGCGAGGACTACCGCGCCGGTGCCGGCTGCGACCGCGCCGACGATCAGGCGGATCTGGATGCCGGACGCAAGATCGCAGCCCCCCTGCATTTCATTTGGGGGCACGCCGGCTTTCCCGCCAAAACAGGCGATCCGCTGGGCATCTGGCGGCAATGGGCCGAGGACGTCAGCGGGTCAACGACGGACTCCGGCCACTTCGGTCCGGAGGAGGACCCGGAGGGCATCCTCGCCGGCCTGCTGCCCTTCCTGCGGGCGTCATAACGACCGGAGCCGCCGCGCAGGCGCCCCCTACCCCTTCTTTGTCACTGAACTGGCGGCGGCCATGGCCCGACCCATGGCTACACCGCCGCAATTGGGCGCGGTCCTGACCCTTGAAAGGATACCGCCATGACCCAGTACTGTTCATCTCGTGCTTTGCCGCCTCGGAACCCTGGCCTGCCAGGGATCGCCCCCGGGATCGCCCCCGGGATCGCCTTGGCGGCCGCAATCGCCCTCCTCGCCTCCGCCACGAGCGCAGAGACCGGGCCGTTCTCCGCTTCGGAGTCCGTCGCCATCCCCGGCGGGGGCAACAGCAACTTCGCCCAGCTGAAACAGATCTCAGGCTTCACCGGCGTGATGGGTTTCGGCTACTCCGACGGGGCCTACAACCTCGTCGGCCAGAGCTTCAACAAGCTGATCGCGCTGCGCTTCACCGTGGACTGCCCGGCGAACTACCGCGTTCACGAGGCCGGCATCCGCGTCAAAGGCGCGGACGTCTACAATTACACCGTGGAGTTGGTCAGCCCCGGCGACGTGCCCTTCGACCAGAACACCTGGCAGCAGGTCCTCGAGCAGGAGCCCTGGGACTTTGATGCTGTGCAGCAGACCGGCATCGATGCCCTGGACGCCGCCAACAACAACGGTCCGGTTTACGTGAGCCTGGACAAGGTGCTGGACAGCCGCACCGAATTCTATGCCAGCTGCAGCCCCAGCCAGCCGAGTTCGGGCCTGCCGTTCCTCTACTACGACAGTGCAGTGGACAACGGCGACCTGAGGCCCATGACCCGGGTGCGCTACAGCCTGCAGCACAGCGCGGTGGCGGCCCCCCAGGTCCGCCTGCAGGTCCCGCTGGCCGGCCCGTCGGGCAACGCAGGAACGGCGGAGCGGCTGCGCCACCGTGAGCGTGCCGCCGCCCGGATACCGGCCAAGCGGCCGGCCGTGCTGGTCGCCCCGGGCGGCTGCCCTTACGACTGTCCGCCGCCGGCGCTCAAGCTGCGCAAGCAGCGCTGACATCCGGCACCGTCCGGTTCCTGGGCCGGGAGCCCGGCGCCCTGCGCCGCGTTCCCGGCCTGCCGCGCAGAGGGTTGACGGCAACGCGACGTAGTATCGTCCTACTACCCGCAACCGCACAATCCGGCTAGGCTGTGAGCATAAACAAGAAAAACTCACGGGAGGAACTCACATGCCCTTTGCCACAGGTGTCAAAACCCTCACCGTTTCCGCACTTGCGATGCTGCTTGCCACGCCTGCTCTCGCGCAGACGAATCTGGAAAAACTCAGCGGCTTCAAGCAGACCGGTGTGACCGAATTCGAGTTCATCGAACAGGGCGGCGACAACGCCGCGGCGATCCGCGAGACCTTGAAGCGCATCACGCTTCCCGAGGGCTTCAAGATCGAACTCTATGCGATCGTGCCCGATGCGCGTCACATGGCCGTCGGCCCGCAAGGAATCGTAACCTTCGTCGGCACCCGCAAGACCGATGTCTGGTCCGTCACCGACCGCAACAAGGACCGGGTGGCGGACGAGGTCAAGCGCTTCGCGCCGTCGATCGAATTCGCCATTCCCAACGGGCCCTGCTTCTCCAAGGACGGCTTCCTCTACATCGCCGAACAGAACCGGGTGCTGGTTTATCCCGCCGCCGAGTTCTTCTACGAAAGCCCCGACGTCGCGGCCTTCAACGTGGTCCCCGGCGGCAAGCTGATCCCGGTGGAGGAGGAAAGCTACAACCACACGGCCCGGGTCTGCCGCATCGGCCCGGACGACAAGCTCTATATCTCTCTGGGACAGCCCTTCAACGTCTTCCCCGAGGAGAAGATGGACCTCTATAACCAGACCGGTATCGGCGGCATCATCCGCATGAACCGCGACGGCACCGGGCGGGAGGTCTACACCTACGGCGTCCGCAACTCGGTCGGCATGGATTTCAACCCGGCCAACGGCGAGCTGTGGTTCACCGACAATCAGGTCGACGGCATGGGGGACGACATCCCGCCCGGCGAGCTGAACCGCCAGACCGCGGCCGGCCAGCACTTCGGCTTTCCCTGGTACGGCGGCGGCGACACACGGACCAACGAGTACGTCGGATCCGAGCCGCCGATGGACAACGTGATGCCGGCGGTCAACATGGTGGCCCACGCCGCCGATCTCGGCATGATCTTCTATACCGGCAGGATGTTCCCGCAGAAGTACCGCGGCGGCATCTTCTCGGCCCAGCACGGGTCCTGGAACCGCACCACGCCGGTCGGCGCGCGCGTCATGTTCACCAGCGTCAACGAAGACGGCTCGGTGGGCGAGTCCATCCCCTTCGCGGAAGGCTGGATCGACCAGAACGGCGAATACCTCGGCCGGCCCGTTGATGTGGCGCAACTGCGCGACGGTTCGATCCTGGTCTCCGACGACCTTGCCGGCGCGCTCTATCGGATCTCTTACGGCAACTAGACCGGATAACTGCAAACCTCGGCGGCCGGGCGCGTCCTTCGCACTGGCCGCCGCCCTCTCCTCTGAGCCGGGACATCGACCGCGGGGATTGCCGGACGCCATGGCCCCAACCACTCGAGAGCTCACTCTGATCGGCCTGCTGGGCCTTGCGCTTTGCGCCTTGCCCGCTGTCAGCCAGGCTGGCGATGCCGCTGCCGGCCGCGAGAAGGCACGCCAATGCCGGACCTGCCACGGCATCGATGGAATCGCCCGAATTCCCATCGCGCCGCACATCGCCGGGGAAAGCGAGATCTATCTCGTCACCCAATTGAAGGCCTTTCGTTCGGGCAAGCGGACCCACGAGATCATGACCGTGATCGCCAAGGATCTGACCGACGAGGACATGGCCGATCTGGCGGCCTGGTACGCCGCCATCAAGTTCGAGGTGACCCTGCCCGAGTAGCCGCCGCCCCCCGGCAGACCATGCCGATCGTCGGCGGATCGTCGCTTGTGCGGCGGGTCTTTCAGCACCTTCACGCGCTGGTCTCCCCCCGCAAATCAACTAAAATGCGGTCATGCTGCGTCTCATCTGCAGATTCGGGGGTCTGGCCCTTCGCTTCGGCGCTGTCGGGCTCTGGGCCGCCCTCACGGCTGTGCTGGCGGCTCCTCTGACGGTTGGCCTGGTTCCACCGGCGCAGGCCCAGACAGGCCTGTCCGATGCTGAGTTGCTGGAGCTGGAAAGCCTGCTGCGGGACCTCGGATTTGGCCCCGGATCGGTGGACGGAGTCGTCGACGAAGGCACCCTGGCCGCCATCGCCCGCTATCAGGACTTCGCCTCGCTGCCGGGCGACCCCGAACCGAGCCCCGCGCTGCTTGGAGAGCTGAGAGGCGTTGCCGCCGCCTTCGCCGCGCTGCGCAACGACGACGCCCCCGCGGAACGGAGGGAGGAGACGCCTGCATCCGGTCAGGCGGCTGTTGCGCCCGAACCGGCAGCGCCCGACACCTCTAAGCCCGAAGCAACACCCGGGTCCGACTCACCGGGTTCGCCGCCGCCGGGCGCCGACCCATCGTACACCGACCCATCGCAGACCGGCCCATCGCAGGCTGACCCATCGCAGGCTGACCCCATACCTCGGGCTGAAGACGGCACGGCGACAGCCAAGGTTGTCGTACCGCCACCGCCGGCACCGCCGAAGCTGAAGCCGCTAGACGCCACCCCGCCGGCGCAGCCGCCCGCGGAGCCGCCGGTCGTCGCAGCACGGTCGCCGGACGACGAAGCGTCCGCCGCCGGCGCGACCGGCCCCGCTCCGCCGGGCGATGCCGACAGCGCCGACGGTGACGCCGCCCCGGGAGACGACGCGGCCGCGCGGGAGGCGCGGATAGAAATTGCCCTGCGCCCGCATCGCCGGGGCCTGGCGGACGGCAGTCTCAGCCGCGACGACCTCGCCCGGCAGTTCAACCAGGATGGCCGCGCGCTGCTCGCGCAGGCCGCCTATGAGGCGGCGATCGCTCACTTCGATGTGGCGATCTTTCTGAACCCGCGCTTTGCCGGCGCCTACTCCAACCGCGGCACCGCCTATGAGCTGATGGGCGAGCGCGAACTGGCGCTGGAGGACTTCGCAACGGCACGACAGCTCGGCTTCGGCGGCTTGCGCCTGCAGTGACCGTCCTTCCGTCGCCGGCCGGCGCTTTGCGCGCGAAGGTCGCATATCCAACGATCTTCAATCACAAAGTGTCAGATCCTTTGCGGTTCTTTAACCAAGCGTGAAGGCTGGAGCCCTAGAATCAGCGGCTTCGCATTCTACCTCAGGGCACCTCTCGAATGCAGCCGCGCTTGCCGGTCATGGCGCAAACCTTTCGACTACTGCGATCCCGCCTGTGCCGCCGGATCGCTCTGGTCGTCATGTTCAGCATCTTCGCGGTGGAAGCCGCGATCGTGGTGCCGTCCTATCTCGGGCTCCGCTCCAAACTCTTCAGCGCGCTCGAAAACGACATCTTGAAGGTGGTCGAGCTGTCCCTGGCGCTCCATGAGATCGGCAAAGCGGACGGCCTGTTGGACGCGAGCTGGCGCAGCCTGCAAGGCTCCGGCGTCACCGGGCTCGCGCTCTTCGACGCGGCCGGCAGGCGGCTGGCCAGCCGGGGGGAGCCGGTGCTTCTGGTCCCTGAAACTTCCGGCATCGACACCCGGGCCGGAACGCCGGCGAGCGGCGCTTCGCCCGGCCGCGGCGCTGAGGGGCCGGAGAGCGGCGCCGAAACGATCCATCGCCGCCACGACGGCGACACCGGCATCTACTCGCTGCTGTGGCCCGCTGCCGCCACTGGGCTGCCCTTCACCGTCTCCGCCAAAGCGAGCACCGCTGCGATCACCCGGGAACTGCGATCCTTCGCGCTGAGAATAGGCGGCCTGGTACTCATCATTGCCTGTGTCGTGACGGCCACCACCGTCGCCATCCTGGGCCGCGAGGTCTTGAGCCCGGTCCTCGCGATCCACCGCAACCTCACCGCCGCCCACGCCGACCCCGGCCGAGCCGAGAGTTATCGTCTGAACCTGCGGATCGGGCACGAGATCGAGGAAACGGTGCACGCCCTGAACGCGCTGCTGGACCGCCTGGCAGAACTGCGCCGCAGGGATCTTCACGATCAGGAGCAGCGCTTCGAGGACTTTGCCAGATCCAGTTCGGACTGGTTCTGGGAAATGGACCGGCAGCTACGCTTCTCCTTCTTTTCGGATCGCTTCGCCGAGATAACCGGCGTCGACGAGCGCGAGTTGCTCGGCAAGACCCGCGAGGAAACCGGCATTCCAGGGGTCGACCCCGCTGTCTGGGAGCAGCACCTGCGGGACCTCAGGGCGCACCGGCCTTTTCGCAACTTCACGCATCCGCGCGAAAAGGCAGACGGCCAGGTGGTCTGGCTGGCGATCAGCGGCACGCCGGCCTTCGATGCCGCAGGCCGTTTCACCGGCTATCGCGGCACCGGCCGCGACATTACGGCTGACGTGGAACTGAAAGAGCAACTCCTGAGCGCCAAGGAACTGGCGGAGGCGGCCAACCGCACCAAGTCGGAGTTCCTGGCCAACATGAGCCACGAGCTGCGTACGCCGCTGAATGCGGTCATCGGCTTTTCCGAACTGATGCTGGCGACAACGCCGGAGGATATCCATCACAGCCGGCCGCGCGAGTACCTGACCGATATCAACGAGGCCGCCCAGCACCTGCTCTCCCTCATCAACGACATCCTCGATCTCTCCAAGATCGAAGCGGGCGTCAAGGACATGAATGAGGAACTGATAGACGTGGAGGCCATGGCCCAATCCGTCCTGCGGGTCGTTCGTCAGCGCGCCGAGAAAGCCGGAGTCTCGCTGACCTATGACGCGGACAGCGTGCTGCCGGCACTCCATGCCGACGAGCGGAAGCTGAAGCAGGCGCTCCTCAATCTGCTGAGCAATGCGGTAAAGTTCACGACCGCGCGCGGCAAGGTCGTGCTCAAGATCCGCTGCGAGGCGAAAACCGGGTACGTCTTTCAGGTCGCCGATACCGGCATCGGCATGGCGGCGGGCGACATCCCGAAGGCGCTCCGGCAGTTCGGCCAGATCGACAGCGACCTCAATCGCCGCTACGAGGGCACCGGTCTCGGCCTGCCCCTGACCAAGGCCCTCATCGAGCTGCACGGCGGCTCGCTGACGATGGAAAGCGCGCTCGGCGAGGGCACCGTCGTCACCCTGCGCCTGCCGCCGCAGCGCACCGCCGACACGGAGGGCGGGCCCCGCGCGACGCACCCCACGAACACGGCAGGGGCCGCGGCCGAGTGAGGCGAGGCCGCTCCGCTCAGGCCGAGTCCGCCAGTTCGTCGTAGAGGAAGTATATGAACCGCACGTGGGGATCTTCGCCCAGCTGATACGCGAGATAGCGCACCGCGCTGCGGTCGGTGCCGGTCGCCGCGGCAATGGCGGCCAGCAAGTCGTTCCTGGCCTTTGTCAGCTCATCGACCGCAGCCTGGTCTCCGGCCGCCCCGGCGATGCGTTCGTCCATTTCCCGTACCCGGCGGCGCACCTGGGCCATCTCGATGGCCCCGCGGATGCCCAGGGGCTTCAGATTGGCGACCTGGTCCTTGCCGAGGTAGAGGCGCAGCAAGGCCTGGTCGGTCCAGTCGATGACGATCTTCAGAGGGTAGGCGGTGGAGAAATGGACCTCCAATGGATTTGCGTAGGCAAGCTGCTGGATGTTCTTGATGTTCTCTTCGTGCAGGCGCTCGATCTCGTCGAAGTCGATGCCGTCGAGTTCGGTGAGTTCGGCAACGCCGAACTGGACTGCCTCGGTCTGGTCCGAGCGGTTCATGCGCGTCTGCGCCTGCACGCGGATCCAGCGCACGATCTCGGAGTAGGGCAGGAAACCGACAGCAAAGGCGATGAACAGCACGAACTCGTCGGCAAACATGAAGGTGGCGAAGGTGGCAACGCCGATTGCGATCACCGGCTGGTAGCTCAGCCGCAGCAGGAACTGCGGTGACTGATCGGCAGTGGAAATGCGCGCGATCACCGAATAGAGGGCGAAGGCCCAGGCGCCGAAGAGAGCGGCGATGGCGGCATTGGGCATGCGCTCCAGAGTTGTCTGCAGGCCGCCCAGATCCGTCACCGGCTTGACGTTGTTGAAGGCCAGGAAGAAGCCGAAGGCGTAAACGGCAGCCAGAAACGCGAAGCTCCCGCGAAAACGCTCCAGCTGATAGGTCCGCTCGAGTTCGCCCTCCTGCTCTTCCAGGTTTTTCAGGTTGGCCCGCCAGATGGCGACGTGTTCCCCGTCGCGCAGCGCTGCGCCTTTCTCTTCCTGCTTGGCGAGCTTGGCGTTCAGCGAGGCCTTGAACTTGCCGATCTGCCTTTTGACGTCACTGAGGCGCGTCGCCAGCGTGCCCTGCAGGTTCATGACCACAAGGGAGACCAGAGAAAGAGGAAACAGCAGCGCCAGCACCGACCAGACGATGCTCTCGCCAAGCGCGGTCTGCGCCCAGAAGGCGGGGACCACAAAGATCGCAACCATAACCAGGATCACGATGACGAACACGACCGCCCCTCCCCCTTATTCCTTCCGCCGGCCTGCCCGCGCTTCGCCGCCCCCGGCCTCAGTCGTCGCGCCAGACTCACTCTTCACGCCAGACTCAATCGTCACGCCAGACTCAATCGTCACGCCGGTGTCCGCTGGCCAGCAGCGGCAGCCAGTCGTCCATGCGATCCTTCAAGGTGTAGGATTTGCGGCGGAAGACGTCCCAGCCGATGTCCGAATGCACGACGCCGTAGATCATCCGCCGCCTCGACACATGGGAGGTGCGCATGCCTTCGAGAAACATGCGGTCGGCGAAGTCCCAGTCGCTGCGCGACGCCTGAGAGCGGTAGTCGGTCCAGGCCATGTAGAGGTAGTCGTGGAGGATGCTGGCCTCCAGATGCGGGCCGATCGGCCCGACCAGCGACCACAGCACCTTGGGCACCGAAGCGAGGTCGGTCATCAGGCCGCGCGGCGCCTTCAGCCTCAGCCGATAGGAGCCGCCGTCCTTCCTGTGCACCGTCATGTCGGCGCGGAAGTCGGCGGCAAGCTGCCAGAGCGATTCCGGCGGGCGCCGGACGTGCACCTTGGCGTGGCGGACAAGCTTCAGTTCGTCGCGATAGCTGAAGTGTGTGATGCGGCGTACCGCGCCGCCCGGAAAGGGATCCGGCCCCGGCGACCAGCCTGGCATAGCGCTCTCTCCCCAGTCCCGCGCTTCAGGCGAGGGATCAGCGTAGAACCGATCAACAGCCCGGGCAATGACGCGAAAGGAGAGGGTCCGGACCGAAGGCAGGCGGAGGACAGCGGGCGTTCCGGACCGCCTGATGCAAAACAAGGCCCGGCGCGCCAGCGCCAAGACCTTGTTTTCACGATGCTTTGAATTGGTAGCGGGGGAGGGACTTGAACCCCCGACACGCGGATTATGATGAAGCGCCTCAAGCTATTAGAATCAATAGCTTATGTTTTACTTGTCGCACTTATGTCGCACAAAACCCTTGTGTTCGAGCCTTAGTGCATAAGCCACTGAAACCTCGGGTCAGCTTCTCAACCCATGAGTGCCTCTTCGCCACGGCTGAACTCTTCGGCTTCGTCGACTTTCGCTGGCAACAGGTGACCATAGGTGTCAGCCGTCATCTGCAGAGAGCTGTGACCAAGCAGCACCTGTGCTCGCTTCAAGGAAACTCCGAGGCCTCCCCTCGCCTTTTCGTTTATCAACCAAGAAGCAAAGAAGTGGCGCAAGGCGTGAATGCCGTACTTCGGCTTGAGGACAGGTCCGCCGTCCTTGTCCTTCTTGCCAGTGTCGATCGTAGCACCTCCAGCGACCCAAGCGGGACCAAAGACTCGTGCGTAGAGGTTGCCATGGTTCTCCACGTTGCCGGCTCCATTTGGAAAGACGAGATCGAGCTTGCCTTTCGGGCAGGCGAGGTCCCATTCCTTCAAAGTGTTCAGCAGCATTGCTGTCATGGGAATGGATCGCCGCCCAGCCTCGGACTTCAGCGCGCCGATCTGGTTCCAGCGGTCGGCGCGCTGGCGGACGTGTAGCTGCTTCTTGTCGAAGTCGATGTCGGTCCAACGGAGCCCGCGCAGTTCCGAAGCCCTAAGGCCGGTTCTGGCAGCGGTAAGGAAAGCCGCCCGCTGGTAACCCTCCAACCTCGCCAAGGCATCATTGATCTCCACAGCAGTTGGAATGTCCTGACCAACCTCGAGGCGCGTCTGCTGTCGCTTTGCCTGACCATCGTGGCGACGCTTTCTAGGCCGCTCCCGCACGACGTTGCGCACCACCCTTCCCATTTCCTGAGCATCAGCAAGTAGCGATCCGAGGCTGGAGACGACCTTGCGCACCATGGCCGGCGAGCGCCCATTGTCCCGAAGCCAATTCTCGAAGTCCTTTACCATCGGCGCAGACAAGTCCGAGAGTTTTACACTTCCGAGCCTTGGGATGATGTGCAAATCCAAGTGCTGCTGGTACTGGCGCACAGTAGACATCTCCAAACCGTCTCTTTCTGCTGAGTCAACCCAGCACTTGCCTGCCTCCTGGACGGTGATGCTGGTGCTCGCGGCCGTGTGGACTCCTTGTGCGATCTCATACCCTGCCTGCCCGCACCACCAGGCATCTGCGTCTCTTTTGCGCCGAAAGGTCTTCAACCGACGCTTGCCGTGCTGGTCCTTGTAGTCAACGACCCAAGCGGTCTTTCTTTCTCCGCCCGCCGACCACGTCCGCTTACGAATGGACATTGCAGCCTCCTGCAAACCAGAGGATGATCTGGCATTGTTGCACATAATCCGCTAGTCGAAAAGAGAGCATGCCCAGACGATGGATCGGTAGATAGGATTCGGCTCGAACATCTTTTCCGAGTAATCCACAGGAAAATTCGCTTGAGGCCTTGAAACCTTCGCGCGCTCCGTTGCAGCATGGACTCGCGCTTGGCGTTTGACCGCTCCGGTTGCATAAGGGGCTTGGTGCCGGACCGGGTTTGCGGGCGCACAAAGGATACCTGACCGTTTTTCGAACTGACTTGGCCTGCCGTTGGCGGGAACGCTGGAGGTTGGCCTGACTGGAGAGACCGCATGACGTGGCTTTCGAGAACAGGGAAGTGCGTCCTGATGCCGAGGATGCCCCTCCGGGCGGTACACCGGCGTATCAGGGGCGGCGTCACTGAAACGGCTGCTGTCCCAGCCCCGTTGCGGGGCGGCACTCCCTCCCCGCAACCTGCCTTCCTCCCTTCTTCTCTTCTTGATGGCCGTTCCCTTCGGGACGGCCTTTGCGATTGCACTGCCCTTCCTTCTTTCTGTCTGAACCAAAAGGTTCTGCCATGACGCGCACCCTTACCTGCCCGCCTGTCACCGCTTCTCCAGCTCAGAGGTCCAGGCCGTGGGGACTGGGCCTTGGGATCGCCCTGGCGCTCTTCATTGCGGTGCCGCCGCAGACAACACTGGCGCAGACGACGGTTGCGGGGGTAACGGCGGGGGCGCTGTCGGTGGATGAGACCGGCTCGGCCGGCTACACCGTCCCCATCGCCGTGCCCCCGGGCATCGCCGGCCTGCAGCCCTCCGTCGCCCTCGTTTACAAGAGCCACGGCGGCAACGGCAGCCTGGGCGTCGGCTGGTCCTTGAGCGCCGCCTCCTCCATCCACCGCTGCAGCCAGACCCTGGCCCAGGATGGCGCCATCCACGGCGTCGACTTCTCGGCGCAAGACCGCTTCTGCCTCGACGGCCAGCGCCTGGTGGCGATCAATGGTGTCTATGGGGCCGACGGCACCGAGTACAGGACCGAGATCGACGGCTTCGCGCGCATCACCTCCCACGGCACGGCGGGCACGGGGCCGCTCTCCTTCACCGTGGAAAGCAAATCGGGCCAGACCCTGGATTATGGCAATGCCGCCGATGCGCGCCTCGGCGTGCCGGGCGCCAGCGAGATCCGCCTGTGGTCGCTGAACCGGGTCACCGATCCCTCCGGCAACGCCATGACTTACCACTACATCGAGGATCTTGCGGACAAGAGCTACCGTCTCGACAGGATCGCCTACGCCTACGATGCCGCGGTCACCACCGCCAAGAGCGAAGTGCGCTTCCTCTACGAGGCCCGGCCCGACATCAGAACCAGCTATCTGGCCGGCGCCGCGCTGGCCCTGACCCGGCGCCTCGCCAAGGTCGAGACCTGGACAGACACAGGCACTGGTCTCGCCCTGGTCAAGGACTACCGCCTCACCTACGAGCTCAGCCCTGCCACCGACCGATCCCGCATCACCGCCATCACAGAATGCGATGCAAGCAACAACTGCCTCCAGCCGGTGGGATTGGGGTGGCAGGGGCAGATGCCGGGATACAGCTACAACCTCGTTCGAGACACCTGGGGCATGAGCGATGCCCATTGGGACGCGACCAAGCGGAAGATCCATATCGTTGATTACAACGGAGACGGTCTGAGCGACATCCTCCTGCAAGGGCAGATCCAGACCCATGGCTCGATTCTCCTAACCAACAACAGCGCTGGCTTCGACTACTCTGATGTGAGGAACTCATGGGGGATGACGGACGCCCACTGGGCCGCCGACCGACGAGAGCTACACGTTGTCGATGCCAACGGCGACGGCCTCAGCGATCTCCTCCTGCAGGGGCAGACCTTAAATCAGGGCACCCTATTGCTCACCAATAACGGTGCCGGCTTCGACTATTCTGATGTCTCCTATTCCTGGAGCATGACGGACGTCCATTGGGCCGCTGACCGACGAGAGCTGCACATTCTCGATGCCAATGGCGACGGCCTCAGCGATCTCCTCCTGCAGGGGCAGACCTTAAATCAGGGCACCCTATTGCTCACCAATAACGGTGCCGGCTTCGACTATTCTGATGTCTCCTATTCCTGGAGCATGACGGACGTCCATTGGGCCGCTGACCGACGAGAGCTGCACATTCTCGATGCCAATGGCGACGGCCTCAGCGATCTCCTCCTGCAGGGGCAGACCTTAAATCAGGGCACCCTATTGCTCACCAATAACGGTGCCGGCTTCGACTATTCTGATGTCTCCTATTCCTGGAGCATGACGGACGTCCATTGGGCCGCTGACCGACGAGAGCTGCACATTCTCGATGCCAATGGCGACGGCCTCAGCGACCTCCTTTTGCAAGGTCAGATCCAGACCCACGGCACGATCCTGCTCACCAACAACGGGGCCGGCTTTGACTACTCCGATGTGTCGAACTCCTGGGGTATGACGAACGGCCATTGGGCGGCCGATCTGCGTCAATTGCATGTGGTTGACGTCAACGGCGACGACCTCAGCGATCTCCTTTTGCAAGGTCAGATCCAGACCCACGGCACGATCCTCCTCACGAACACCGGCGCCGGCTTCGATTACTCCGATGTGAGGAACTCCTGGGGCATGACCGATGGCCATTGGGCTGCGGACAGACGCCAGATTCATGTCCTCGAATACCAAGGCGATGGCCTCGACGACTTGTTGCTGCAAGGTCAATCGGGAACGGAAGCATCAGTTCTCCTCACCAACACAGGCCCCGCGCCCGATCTCCTGACCTCGATCACCGACTCTCTCGGCCGTGTCTCCACCCTCACCTACGCGCCGCTGACGGACGATACGGTCTATACAAAGGACAGCGATGCGGTCTTCCCGGTGGTGGACATCCAGGCGCCGCTCTATGTCGTGAAGTCTGTCTCCTCCGACGACGGCCTGGGCGGTCAGAAGGTCACGTCCTACGACTACGCCGGGGCCAAGGTCCACGTTCAGGGCCGCGGCTTCCGCGGCTTCCGCCAGATGACCGCCACCGACCAGCAGACCGGCATCGTCACTTCGACGACCTACGAGCAGGTCTTCCCCTACACCGCCCAGGTCAAGAGCTCCGTCAAGACCCTGGCCGACGGCACCACCGTCAAGACCATCGCCAACACCTGGGACCAGCTCTCCCTGAACGCCGGCGCCACGGTCTACCCCTATGTCGCAACCTCGGTCTCCGAGGACTACGAGATCAACGACGGCATCGGCAACCTGCCCGTCGTCAGCCGCAGTGCCACGGCCGTCTTCGACATCTACGGCAACCCGACCTCGCTCACCACCACCACATCAGGCGGCGGCGAGACCTTCACCGAGACCGTCGCCAACACCTACACAAACGACATCCCCAACTGGTTCCTCGGCCTCCTCACCCGCTCCGAGGTCACCCGCAGCAGGGGAGCGACGCCATGAGGCAACAGCGCTTCGAAACGCCGTGCGCGGCGATCCTTACCGCCCTGGCCCTCGGCCTGCTGCTCACCGCATCTCCTGGCGCCCTAGCCCAGACGACGGTTGCGGGGGTGACGGCGGGGGCGCTGTCGGTGGATGAGACCGGCTCGGCCGGCTACACCGTCCCCATCGCCGTGCCCCCGGGCATCGCCGGCCTGCAGCCCTCCGTCGCCCTCGTTTACAAGAGCCACGGCGGCAACGGCAGCCTGGGCGTCGGCTGGTCCTTGAGCGCCGCCTCCTCCATCCACCGCTGCAGCCAGACCCTGGCCCAGGATGGCGCCATCCACGGCGTCGACTTCTCGGCGCAAGACCGCTTCTGCCTCGACGGCCAGCGCCTGGTGGCGATCAATGGTGTCTATGGGGCCGACGGCACCGAGTACAGGACCGAGATCGACGGCTTCGCGCGCATCACCTCCCACGGCACGGCGGGCACGGGGCCGCTCTCCTTCACGGTGGAAAGCAAGTCGGGCCAGACCCTGGACTATGGCAATACAGCCGATGCGCGCCTCGACGTGCCGGGCGCCAGCGAGATCCGCCTGTGGTCGCTGAACCGGGTCACCGATCCCTCCGGCAACGCCATGACTTACCACTACATCGAGGATCTTGCGGACAAGAGCTACCGTCTCGACAGGATCGCCTACGCCTACGATGCCGCGGTCACCACCGCCAAGAGCGAAGTGCGCTTCCTCTACGAGGCCCGGCCCGACATCAGAACCAGCTATCTGGCCGGCGCCGCGCTGGCCCTGACCCGGCGCCTCGCCAAGGTCGAGACCTGGACAGACACAGGCACTGGTCTCGCCCTGGTCAAGGACTACCGCCTCACCTACGAGCTCAGCCCTGCCACCGACCGATCCCGCATCACCGCCATCACAGAATGCGATGCAAGCAACAACTGCCTCCAGCCGGTGGGATTGGGATGGCAGGGGCAGACGCCGGGATACTCAAATGACAATGTGACGACATCTTGGGGTATGACGATTGCCGAGTGGTCAGGCAGTCGGAAGAACGCGTTCGTTCTCGACTACAACGGCGACGGCCTTAGCGACATCCTTCTCCAAGGTAAGACTAACGGGAACAACTCAGTTCTGCTCACTGCAAATGGTACAGGATTTGACTATTCTGTCGTCACCAATTCTTGGGGGATGAACCTCAACCATTGGGCCGCAAACCAGCGCAGTCTCTTTGTGCTTGATCACAATGGCGACGGCCTTAGCGACATCCTTCTCCAAGGCAAAGCCAGCAACGAGGGTTCCTACCTTCTGACCTCCAATGGCAGCGGGTTCGACGCGGTCGTAAATGTCACGAATACATGGGGAATGAGCGCTAATCATTGGGCCGGTGACCAACGCAGTCTCCTTGTCCTCGATTACAACGGCGATGGCCTCAGCGACGTCCTTCTTCATGGCAAAGCCAGCAATGAGGGGTCTTACCTTCTCACATCCAATGGCAGTGGGTTCGATACAGTCGCAAATGTCAGCAACTTGTGGGGTACGAACCCAAACCATTGGGCGGATGATCAACGAAATCTGTTTGTCGTCGACTACAATGGCGATGGCCTCAGCGACATCCTCTTTCAAGGTTCATCCGATACCCAGGGGTCATACCTGCTAACTTCGAACGGCAGTGGATTTCAAACCGTCGAGAATGTCACGAACACTTGGGGCATGACCATTGCCGAATGGTCTGGCAGCCGAAAGAACGCGTTCATCCTCGACTACAATGGCGATGGCCTCAGTGACATTCTACTTCAGGGAAAGTCCGATACGAATGCATCTCGCCTGCTGACCTCAAATGGCAGCGGTTTCAACACCGTTGAGAACATCAACACGGCTTGGGGTATGACCATCGCAGAATGGTCTGGTAGTCGAAAGAGAATTCACATTCTAGACCACAATGGCGATGGCCTCAGTGACATTCTGCTTCAGGGAAAGTCCGATACGAATGCATCTCGCCTGCTGACCTCAAATGGCGGCGGTTTCAACACCGTTGAGAACATCAACACTGCCTGGGGCATGAGTCTGGACCATTGGGCTGCAAACCAGCGCAACCTCTTTGTCCTTGATCGCAACGGCGATGGCCTCGCCGACCTTTTGATGCAGGGTACTGCCGACACAGAAGGATCACGAATCCTCACCCACGACGGCCCCGCCTCCGATCTCCTGACCTCGATCACTGATTCCCTTGGCCGGGTCTCCACGCTCACCTATGCGCCGCTGACGGACGGGACGGTCTACAGCAAAGACAGTGACGCGGTCTTCCCGGTGGTCGACATCCAGGCGCCCTTGTACGTGGTGAAGTCCGTCTCCTCCGACGACGGCCTGGGCGGCCAGAAGGTGACGGCCTACGACTACGCCGGGGCCAAGGTCCATGTCCAGGGACGCGGCTTTCGCGGCTTCCGCCAGATGACCGCCACCGACCAGCAGACCGGCATCGTCACCGCGACGACCTACGAGCAGACCTTCCCCTACACCGCCCAGGTCAAGAGCTCCGTCAAGACCCTCGCCGACGGCACCACCGTCAAGACCATCGCCAACACCTGGGATCAGCTCTCCCTGAACGCCGGTGCCACGGTCTACCCCTATGTCGCAACCTCGGTCTCCGAGGACTACGAGATCAACGACGGCATCGGCAACCTGCCCGTCGTCAGCCGCAGTGCCACGGCCGTCTTCGACATCTACGGCAACCCGACCTCGCTCACCACCACCACATCAGGCGGCGGCCAGACCTTCACCGAGACCGTCGCCAACACCTACACAAATGACACCACCAACTGGTTCCTCGGCCTCCTCACCCGCTCCGAGGTCACCCGCAGCAGGGGAGCGACGCCATGAGGCAACAGCGCTTCGAAACGCCGTACGCGGCAATCCTTCCCGCCCTGGCGGCGGGCCTGCTACTAGCAGCTGCGGCACAAGTCATGGCCCAGACGACGGTGGCGGGGGTGACGGCGGGGGCGCTGTCGGTGGATGAGACCGGCTCGGCCGGCTACACCACCCCAGTTACCGTGCCGCCGGGCATCGCCGGCCTGCAGCCCTCGATCGCCCTGGTCTACAAGAGCCACGGCGGCAACGGCAGCCTGGGCGTCGGCTGGTCTCTCAGCGCGTCTTCCTCCATCCACCGCTGCAGCCAGACCCTGGCCCAGGATGGCGCCATCCACGGCGTCGACTTCTCCGCCGACGACCGCTTCTGCCTCGACGGCCAGCGCCTGGTGGCGATCAATGGTGTCTATGGGGCCGACGGCACCGAGTACAGGACCGAGATCGACGGCTTCGCGCGCATCACCTCCCACGGCAGTGCAGGCACGGGGCCGCTCTCCTTCACCGTGGAGAGCAAGTCGGGCCAGACCCTGGACTACGGCAACACCACGGACTCCCGCCTGGGCGTGCCGGGCCAAAGCGAGATCCGCCTGTGGTCCCTGAACCGGGTCACCGACAGCTCCGGCAATGCCATGACCTACCATTACATCGAGGATCTGGCGGACAAGAGCTACCGCCTCGACAGGATCGCCTACGCCTACGATGCCGCGGTCACCACGGCCAAGAGCGAGGTGCGCTTCCTCTACGAGGCCCGGCCCGACATCAGAACCAGCTATCTGGGCGGCGCCGCGCTGGCCATGACCCGACGCCTCGCCAAGATCGAGACCTGGACCGACACAGGCACCGGCCCCGCCCTGGTGAAGGACTACCGCCTCACCTACGAGCAGAGCCCCGCCACCAGCCGATCCCGCATCACCGCCATTACCGAATGCGATGCGGGGAACAACTGTCTGGAGCCGGTCGCAATGGGGTGGCAGACGGGAACGGCCGGCTGGCAGACCGATCCCGCGTATGCACCACCGGATTATCTTTATCACAATTCCTTCGACAACAGCCGGGGCGAGGTCATCGACGTCAACGGCGACGGGCTTCTGGATTGGGTACGCGCTTACCGAAGTTCTGCCAGCACTTTTGTTATGCAGACTTGGCTCAACACCGGATCCGGTTGGCAACTCGATGCAGGGTACGCTCCACCGGATGTAATCTACGACTACATTGATACGCCTGGCGGTACACGAGGTGAATTCGTCGACGTCAACGGTGACAATCTGCCCGACTGGGTGCGTGCCTATCGCAAAGCCAGCAACGGCAGTTTCATCATGGAGACCCACCTGAACACAGGCTCCGGCTGGCAGGCTGATGCCGGCTACGCTCCGCCGGACGTGCTCTACGACAACCAGAATGTCCCGAACGGAAAGCGTGGCGAGCTGGTCGATCTGAACGGCGATGGTTTGGTCGACTGGGTGCGTGCCTATCGTAAGGTCGTCAACGGCAACGTCGTAAAGCAAACGTTCATCAACACTGGCGCCGGGTGGCAGTTGGATGTGCCTTACACACTGCCGGACGTCATCTACGACCCCTTGAACACCTCTGGCGGAAAGCGCGGGGAATTCGCTGACGTGAATGGTGACGGGCTGCCCGATTGGGTGCGCGCCTACCGCAAGATCAGCGACGGCAGCTTCATTAAGCAAACCTACCTCAACACCGGCAGCGGTTGGCTTTATAGCCCAGCCTTTGAACCACCGGATGTGTTGTTCGACTACAGCAACGTACCGAACGGAAAGCGTGGCGAGCTGGTCGATCTGAACGGCGATGGTTTGGTCGACTGGGTGCGTGCCTATCGTAAGGTCGTCAATGGCAACGTCATAAAGCAAACGTTTATCAACACTGGCGCCGGGTGGCAGTTGGATGTGCCTTACACACTGCCGGACATCATCTACGATCCGATTGACGTGCCCGGCGGCAAGCGGGGGGAGCTGGCCGACGTGAATGGCGACGGCCTGCCGGACTGGGTGCGGTCCTATCGCAAGAAGAGTAACGGAAACTATATCCTACAGACCTACCTGAACACCGGTTCGGGGTGGCTCTATGACGCGGCCTACACCCCGCCAGGCGTCTTCTATGACGGCCATATCAACGTCAAGCTTGGCGATCTGATTGACATCAACGGCGACGGTGCCCTGGATTGGGTCAAAGCCTACAACTGGTCGTCCGGCGGAAGTCTCAATAAGATCGTCGACCTGAACCAGGGGCCCGCGCCCGATCTCCTGACCTCGATCACCGACTCTCTCGGCCGTGTCTCCACCCTCACCTACGCGCCGCTGACGGACGATACGGTCTATACAAAGGACAGCGATGCGGTCTTCCCGGTGGTGGACATCCAGGCGCCGCTCTATGTCGTGAAGTCTGTCTCCTCCGACGACGGCCTGGGCGGTCAGAAGGTCACGTCCTACGACTACGCCGGGGCCAAGGTCCACGTTCAGGGCCGCGGCTTCCGCGGCTTCCGCCAGATGACCGCCACCGACCAGCAGACCGGCATCGTCACCGCCACGACCTACGAGCAGGTCTTCCCTTACACCGCCCAGGTCAAGAGCTCCGTCAAGACCCTGGCCGACGGCACCACCGTCAAGACCGTCGACAACACCTGGGACCAGCTCTCCCTGAACGCCGGCGCCACGGTCTATCCCTTTGTCGCCACCTCGGTGTCGGAGGACTACGAGATCAACGACGGCCTCGGCAACCTGCCCGTCGTCAGCCGCAGCGCCAGCGCGGTCTTCGACATCTACGGCAACCCGACGTCGCTGACCACCACCACATCAGGCGGCGGCGAGACCTTCACCGAAACCGTCGCCAACACCTACACAAACGACACCGCCAACTGGTTCCTCGGCCTGCTCACCCGCTCCGAGGTCACCCGCAGCAGGGGAGCAACGCCATGACCAGACGCCGCCTCAAGGCCGCAGCCGCGCCTGCCTCTTCACACTCTGTTCTCTCCGCCAGCACCCATCCGGGAGATCCCGTCATGACCTGTGCCGTCCCCGCCGCCACCGCACTGCAGCACGCGCGCAACGAGGGCTTGCGCCTTGGCGCAAAGACAACGCCGCTCGCCCTGGCGGCGGGGCTGCTGCTGGCGGCCGGGCTGGCGCCGCAGGCGGCCTGGGCCCAGGCCAGCGAAACCCGGGTGCAGGCGTTCAGCTACCACCCCACAACCGCCCTGCTCACCCAGCAGGTCAACGAGCCGGACAACGCCGCCATCGCGCTCACCACCGACTACACCTACGACGGCTTCGGCAACCAGCTCTCGGCCACCGTCTCCGGCCCCGACATCGTGAGCCGCGCCACCTCCGCCACCTACACCCCCGACGGGCGCTTCCTGGAGACCGCCACCAACGCCCTGACACACTCCGAGACCCACGCCACCGACGCGCGCTTCGGCACCGTCACCAGCCTCACCGGCCCCAACCTGCTGGCCACCACCTGGGTCTACGACGGCTTCGGGCGCAAGACCACGGAGACCCGCGCCGACGGCACCGAGACGCGCTGGACCTACGAGCTCTGCGCGGCGCAGTGCCCCGCCGGCGGCGTCTACAGGGTGACGGCCCAGGACTTCGATTCCGGCGGCACCGCCAGCTCCGCCAAGGCGATCCAGTACCTCGACACGCTGAACCGCGTCTTCCGTTCGGAGACCGAGGGCTTCGACGGCACCCCGGTCTATGTCGACACCGAGTTCACCGCCCGCGGCGAGGTCCACCGCGTCTCCAAGCCCTACTTCCAGGGCACCCCAGCCCAGGACATCCTCTGGACCACCTATGCCTACGACGTGCTGGGCCGCGTCACCTCCGTCACCCTGCCCGACGGCGGGGTGGAGTCCACCGCCTACGACGGCCTCACCACCACGCTCACCAACGCCCTCACCCAGACCTCGGTCAGGGTGGAGAACGCCCTGGGCGCGCTTGTCTCGGCGACCGACAACCTCTCCAACGTCACCACCTATGCCTACGACCCCTTCGGCAACCTGACCGAGACCGACGCCGCCGGGGTGGTCACCACCATGACCTATGACGTCCGCGGCCTGAAGCTCACCATGGACGACCCGGACATGGGCGACTGGTCCTACGACTACAACGCGCTGGGCGAACTCGTCAGCCAGACCGACGCCAAGGGCCAGGTCACCACCATGGCCTACGACGTCCTCGGGCGCATGACCGCGCGCACCGACGCCTTCGGCACCGTGGATGCCGTCACCACCACCTGGACCTACGACACGGCCACGAAGGGCATCGGCAAGATCCATACCGTCTCCGCCCCCCACGACAGCTATGCGGAGGCCATGACCTACGACAGCCTGGGCCGGCCCAGCACCGCCAGCGTCACCATCGACGGCACCGCCTACGACACCACCACCCTCTACGACACCGCCGGCCGCGCCGACACCCTGGTCTACCCGACGGGCTTTACCGTGCGCTCCTCCTTCACGCCGCGCGGCCACCTCTCCCAGGTCACCGACGATCTGGGCAGCACCGTCTACTGGCAGGCCGACACCGTGAACGCCGAGGGCCAGGTCACCGCCGAGACCCTGGGCAACGGCGTCACCACCACCCGGGTCTACGACCCCGCCACCAGCCGCATCGATTCCATCCTCACCACCAAGGCCGCCGTCACCATCCAGGACCTGGGCTTCGACTTCGACACCCTGGGCAACCTCACCGAGCGCCGCGACCTGCGCCAGGACCGCGCCGAGGCCTTCACCTACGACGGCCTCAACCGCCTGAAGTCCACCACGCTGACCGACACCGCCACCCTGCAGACCCTGGGCACCCCGGTCACCTATACCTACGACGCGCTGGGCAACATCACCAACAAGTCCGATGTCGGCGCCTACACCTACGGGACCGGCGCGCCCGGCCAGCCGGGGCCCCACGCCGTCGTCACCGCAGGCGGCAACACCTACACCTACGACGCCAACGGCTCCATGGAGACGGGCGCCGGCAAGACCACCACCTGGACGCCCTTCAACAAGCCGAAGCTCATCGTCGCCTCGCCCAATGACGAGACCTTCTTCGTCTACGGGCCGTCCCGCGCGCGTTTCAAGCAGAACATCAAGAAGGGCGGCCTCATCACCAACGTGATCTACGTCGGCAGCCACTTCGAGAAAAAGACCCGCGTCGGTGAGGACGACGAGCTGGTCCACTACATCCGCGCCGGCGCCACGGTGGCCATCTACACCGAGTACCGCGACGCCCTCGACACGGTGACTTCGTCCAAGACCCGCTACCTGCACCGCGATCACCTGGGCTCGGTGGAGTCCATCACCGACGAGGCCGGCGCGGCCACGGAGTATCTCTCCTACGACCCCCACGGCAAGCGCCGCCTCACCGACTGGCAGGCCGGCACCCCCGTGGCCGCCGCCGAGACCCCCCGGGGCTTCACCGGCCACGAACACCTCGACGCCGTCGGCCTCATCCATATGAACGGAAGGGTTTACGACCCGACCCTCGGGCGGTTCCTGTCAGCGGACCCCTTCGTGCAGGCGCCCGAGACCACGCAGGGCTTCAACCGCTACGCTTATGTGAGCAACAACCCCCTCAGCTACACCGACCCGAGCGGATTCAGCTACAAGGACATCCGGGACGGCGTCGTCAAGGATTTCCCGACCGGCAACGGGATCAAGGATTTCCCGACCGGCAACGGAACTGGCAGGTCTAACAGAAGCTCTGAAGGTCAAAAGGAAACGGCAATACCCTCTCGCCCGTTCACACGACCGCAAACTGGGATTCTGGGTGCGCTCGCCGACATTGATGATTTTTTGTCAGGCCTTCTTGGAGTTGACCCAGGCTTGCGAGATTGGCATCGAGATTTAAACAGACGGGGCACTGCAGTTTCTTGGTCCACCGTGATGAAAGTTGGCGGACACTTGACTGGAGGAAGATATATCGGCAACAACACAATAGAAATACAAGGTAGCAATCAAGTAGCTGGACTTGGAGAATACTCCGCCCAAGTTGCTGAAACACTAGAGTTGAAAGTGGTTTACGTGGTCAACGGGCTCTTCGCACATGGAGCAAATGTAATCTCCGAAGGTGAGTTTGAGAATGGCGGGGGGGCAGTCGGCGTCGCGGTTTCTTGGCCTCATATCACGTTTCCAAATGGCTATGCTGAGATGCCGGAGTGGGTTGGTGAGTTCGACTTTGGATTTACGTTTTCAGGATTTGGAATAGCCGAAGACTATTCAATTCCAGGCATAGGGACGAACCCACTTGGTAAATGGAGCAATATCGCACGTGGGTTTGGTAAGTTCAGTGTTGACATGGTTATGGGCCACGGGGTTCCGTCAGTGCGTGACCTTAGCGGGAGATCAATTGAACTTGACGCTCACGCACTGGGAGGAGGAATAACAGCAGGCTTTGACTACGATACTAATGCTTGGGAAACAACGGGCATAAGCATTGGACCTGGTGCGACCATTAGCGCAAGCGTCGCAGAAACACGCGTGGGTTCCGCTAGAGATTTGATTGATACCGTGCAAAGAGCAGTCTCTTCAATGTGGCGATGAACCATGTAGAATCCATATCTACGAGGATGAATACTCAGTGTTTGTCGTAAAAATCCTTGTTTTATTAGCACTCGTCGGATCATTTGTATCTGCTATGGTGTCAGTGCTGATGGTCATCTACCTAGCTGGACGGCTGATTTCCTCAAGCAAACGACAAAACTTGCCTATACCAAAAAAAATACTCGTCCAAGTTGTGCCTGTTTCAGTAATAACATCATTTATACATGAAAAAAATGGGAGAAATTTAGCACGAAGATTTGCATTTTGGATAATACTTTTTGCGTTCTCATCTTGCATCTACTTTACATCGAAATACATGATTGATCACTATATTGCTCCAATAAACTAACAAGCAGAATTACGGTGACAGTGCACTCAATTGACGTTGTCAGAACTCGGGTATAGCTTGCTTGTATGGCTCGTTTGGCGCGCGTGGTGATCCCTGGCCTGCCCCACCACGTCACACAGCGTGGCAAGGTCGGGCGCAAACCTTTTTCGGCGACGACGATTACCAACTCTATCTCGATCTGTTGCGCAAACACTGTACGGAAGCAGGCGTCAGCATCTGGGCATGGGTGCTCATGCCAAACCACGTGCATCTGATCTTGACGCCGCTGGGCGCGGACGGAATCCGGCGGGCGCTTTCGAAGGTGCATCGCACCTATGCCGGACACGTTCACGCGCGGCTGCGGAAGACCGGCCTTGCCTTGATCTGTTGCGCAGACACTGCGCGGAGGCCGGGGCAAGCATTTGGGCAGGGGTGCTCATACCGAACCACCTGCATTGGACCTTAACGCCGTAGCCTGACGCCCGGCCCTGCGGACCCATCCGCTTCGATGAAAACGACGCCGGCTCCTTCCAGCGTTTCCCGCAGCGCTTTCAGGTTCGCGGGGCTCGGAACCCGCGCGCCGCGTTCGAAGTCGGCAACTGTTGAGCGACCCAGGCCAGCCGCCTCCGCAGTCTCTTCCTGAGACAGACCGACAATGTTTCGGGCGGCCCGGCACAGCGAGCGAAAGACGGACGGCTCCGTGGTCGGCCCCTGCCGTTCCGGTGGCACGGAGAAGCGCACGCCGGCTCCGCCGCGATTTGCCGGCACCAGAACGATGCCCCAAGCTTCGAGAACGCTGCAGATAGCCTGAAGATTGTTGTAGGTCGGAACCTTTCCGTCCCGTTCGAACCTGGCGACCATCGACTCGGTGATGTGGGCCGCCTTTGCCAAGTCCGCTTGTGAGAGGTTCAGGAGTCCTCTCGCTGCTGCGCATTGTTCAGAAGAAACAGACAAATTAGTCATAATGCCTTATTTGTTTGACAACGAGTCGCTCTGCGATTATCCTGCTCACGCACTGGATGCCTGCTCCATCAGGCACGACCAAAAGACAAGCAAGCGACACGTTGGGGTGTTGGCCGCACCCGCCCCGCGCCTGACCACAACCTGACTGTAAGGAGTCCGGTCATGGCTGAGCATACCCTTAGCACAGGGCCTTCGCACCGCACCATGCCGGCTGAGGACAGGGCTGGGGAATGTGCCCCGCCCGCGGGTTCCCACGAACGGGCTTCCGAGGCCGCCGCCGCGCCCGCCACGCTCCCCCCGGACGCAGCGTCCCGCGCGGCAGCCGTTGCCGCCAACGAGCGCCGCATCGCCGCGCTGGCCGCGCGCTACACCGGGGCGCTCGACGCGCTGGCCGCCTGGGTCTTGGCGGTCGAGGAGCGCGCGGGGCCCGGCGCCTACCTGCGCCCGCAATACATCCGCCGCTACCGCGCCCTGCTGGCCCGCGACGACGCCTGCGCCCGGGCCCTGGCGCGGGCCCGGCCCCTCAGCCTGCGCGGCGTCGTGCTGAAGCTGCGCCCCGCCTTCTTCTGCACCACCCTGCGCGAAGCCGAAGCCGACTACCACAGCCTTCTGCTCCGCGCCGCGCTGCGCGACCTCGAACGCCTCGCCCGCCTGCCCGCGCCCTGAGGCCCCAGCGGCGCCATGGTTCGAGACGCGTCCTGGCGGGCGCTCCTCACCATGAGGGCGGTGTGTGGTCCTCACCCTGAGGAGCCGCGTCAGCGGCGTCTCGAAGGGTGCGGGCCGGTTATGGTTCGAGACGCATCCCGACGGATGCTCCTCACCATGCGGGCGGTGTCGGGCAAACAGACGGCGCCGTGGTTCTTGCGGCGGGACGCCGGGGCGCCTAATGCTGTCGGGGTCTTCCGTCTCACTCGCACGCGCGCCCGGGTTCCGCTTTGGTCGTCTCCCTTCTCCCCCTCCTCCTCGCGCCCTTCGTCGGCTCGTTCCTCGGCACGCTGATCGCGCGGCTGCCGGCGGAGCGGCCGGTGGTCTTTGACCGCTCGCGCTGCGAGGCCTGCGGGCATGTCCTCGGCGTCCGCGATCTGATTCCGGTGTTCTCCTGGCTGGTTCTCAAGGGACGCTGCCGCCATTGCGGCGTGAAGCTCAGCACGTTCTATCCGCTGATCGAACTGGCGGCGCTGGGGGGCGCGGTCTGGGCGGTGCTGACCGTGCCCGCGCCCCTGGTCTGGCCGACGGCGGCGCTGGGCTGGGTGCTGCTGGCGTTGGCCGTCATTGATTACCGCCATTTCATCCTGCCGGACGTGCTGACCCTGCCACTGATTCCGGCCGGGCTGGCCCTGGCCTGGGGACTGGAGCCCGGCATTTTCGGAGATGGATTACTCGGCAGCCCCCTGCTCCACCACGCACTTCTGCATCATGCTTTGGGCGCGGCCGCCGGCTTCCTCGGCTTTGCCGGGCTGGCCTGGGCCTACCGGACCTTGCGCGGGCGCGAGGGGCTGGGGCTGGGGGATGCCAAGCTGCTGGCGGCGGCGGGGGCCTGGCTGTCGTGGACGGGCCTCGGCTCCGTCCTGCTCTGGGCCGCGCCTCTCGCCCTGGTGGTAGCGCTTGCCGCCGGAGTTATACAGGGTACACTATCCGATAAGTTGGCCGGCCGGTCGGCCCTGCCCTTCGGCCCCTTCCTGGCGCTGGGCTTCTGGCTGACCTGGCTCTACGGGCCGATCCGGCTCGGCGGACTGGGATAAATCGCGCCTTTCCAGGATCTTAACGGGAAGGGCCGGGACGTGAGGGGGCCGATCCCATGGGGGATCCCGCGGCGCTGCAAGGGCCCAGCCCAGGATTGGGTGAAGGGTTGCATGAGGAGCCTGCCGTAAAGCCTTCGGTGGAAAGACTTTCCGCCGAGGCTGCGCCGGCGGCGGTCCCCGCTTCAACCTCAGATACCAGACCGAACGGGGCCGCTTCGGAAGCCCCGGTACCGGGGAATGGGGCCGCACCCCAAACCGCGCAACACCGCTCCGCCGGCGATTTGCTGGTGGCGCGGGGACGGCTGGAGCCTGCGGCCCTGGCGCGGGCGGAGCGGGCCCAGGCGGGAACCGGGGAGCGGCTGGACCGGGTGCTGACGCGCCTCGGCCTCGTCGGCGAGCGCGACATGGCCGAGGCCCTGGCCGAACAGCTCGGCCTGCCGCTGGCGGCGCGGGAGGACTATCCCGCCCTGCCCCTCACCGAAGACGCCCTCCCGGCGAAGTTCCTGAAGGACAGCCGGGTGTTGCCCATCGCGCTCGACGAGCGCCGCGTCACCCTCGCCATGGCCGACCCGCTGGACGACTTCGCCGCCGAGGCGGTGGGCCTGCGCCTCGGCCTCGCGGTCGGGCGCTGCGTCGCCGTCGCGGCGGAGCTGGAGGACGCGCTGGAGCGGCTGGCCGGTGCCGGCGCCGGCTCCCTGGAGCAGATCGCCGAGGCCGCGGCCACGGCGGCGGAGGAGTCCACCGAAGCGGACGTCGCGCGCCTGCGCGACCAGGCGAGCGAGGCGCCGGTCATCCGCATCGTCAACCTGCTCATCGCCAAGGCCGTCGAGGCCCGCGCTTCCGACATTCATATCGAGCCCTTCGAGGCTTCTTTACGCGTGCGCACCCGCATCGATGGCGTCCTGCGGGCGGTGGAGGCGCCGCCCGCGCGCCTCAGCGCCGCCGTCATCTCCCGCATCAAGATCATGGCCGGCCTCAACATCGCCGAGCGCCGCCTGCCCCAGGACGGGCGCATCAAGATGGTGGTGCGCGGCAAGGAGGTCGACCTGCGCGTCTCCACCCTGCCGACTCTCCACGGCGAAGGCGTGGTGCTGCGCATCCTCGACCGCGAGGGGGTGGTGCTGGACTTCGACGCCCTGGGCTTCGATGCCGGCACCAAGGACCAACTGCTCGGCCTGCTGGAGCGGCCCAACGGCATCCTGCTGGTCACCGGCCCCACCGGCAGCGGCAAGACCACCACGCTCTACACGGCGCTGAAGCATCTGAACGCGCCGGAAAAGAAGATCCTCACCGTGGAGGACCCGGTGGAGTATCAGCTCCACGGCGTGAAGCAGGTGCAGGTGCGCCCCAAGATCGGCCTCACCTTCGCCCAGGTGTTGCGCGCCATCCTGCGCCAGGACCCGGACATCATCATGATCGGCGAGATCCGCGACCTGGAGACGGCGCAGATCGCCGTGCAGGCGGCCCTCACCGGACACCTCGTTCTCGCCACCGTGCACACCAACACGGCGGCGGCCACCGTCACCCGCCTGCTGGACATGGGGGTGGAGGACTATCTCCTCACCTCCACCCTGGTGGGCATCCTGGCGCAGAGGCTGGTGCGGCGGCTCTGCCCGCACTGCCGGGAGCCCTATGCGGCGCTGCCGGAACTGGCGCAACAGATCGACCCTTCCGCCAGCGACGTCACGCTGTACAAGCCGCGCGGCTGCGCCGCCTGCAACGGCACCGGCTACCACGGCCGCGCCGGCATCCTGGAAGTCCTGCCCATGGCCGACGAGATCCGCCGCCTCGTCCTGCGCCATGCGGAATCGCGGGAGGTCCACAAGGCGGCGCTGGACCTGGGCATGCGCTCCATGCGCCAGGACGGCCTTCTGAAGGCGCGGGCCGGCCTCACCTCCTTCGAGGAGGTGGCGCGGGTCACCTCCGCGGCGGACGGCTAGGGGCGGGCGGCATCATGGCGAGCTTCCGCTACAAGTCGGTCAGCGACAGCGGCGAGGTGGTGCAGGGCACCCTGGAGGCCTTGGATCAAAGCGGCGTCGTGAGCCAGCTTCACCTCATGGGCCACACGCCGCTGCGCATCGAAGCGGCGGGCGGCGGCGGTCTGCAAGAGCTGCTGAACCGGGAGATCGTGCCGGCGCGGACGGCCGCCGGCGGCGAGCTGGCCACCCTGACCCGCAAGCTGGCGACGCTGCTGCGCGCCGAGCTGCCGCTGGACCGGGCGCTGGAACTGCTGACCGACCTCTGCGAGACGGCGGCCAGCAAAAGGATGGTGGCGCGCCTGCTGACCGCGATCCGCGGCGGCAGCACCCTGGCCGACGCCCTCGACAAGGAGGCCCGGGCCTTTCCCAGCTACTACCGCTCCATGGTGCGGGCCGGCGAAGCGGGGGCCAGCCTGGAGGCTGTGCTGACGCGCCTCGCCGACTTTCTGGAGCGCGCGCAGCAGGTCCGCGCGCAACTGCGCTCCGCCCTCATCTATCCGGCCTTCCTGCTGGTGACTGCCGGGGTCTCGCTGGTGATCCTGCTGACCGTGGTGCTGCCCGCCTTCCAGCCGATGTTCGAGGATGCCGGCGCGGACCTGCCCGTCGTCACCCGGGCCGTGGTCTCCCTGGGCGCCTTCCTGCGCGAGGCCTGGTGGGCCATCGTCGTGGGGCTACTGGCCCTGGCGCTGGCGCTGCGCCTCCACCTCGGCACGCCGGCCGGGCGGCTCTGGTGGCACGCCCGGGTGCTCAAGGTCCCGGTGCTGGGCGCACTCTGGCTGAAGGGCGATGTCGCCCGCTTCGCCCGCACCCTCGGCACGCTGCTGGCCAACGGCGTTGCGCTGCTCACAGCCCTGAAGCTGGTGCGGGAGGTGATGGGCAACGCCGCGCTGGCCGAGGGCATTGCCGCCGCCGAACCGGACGTTCAGGCCGGGCGCGGGCTGGCGGCACCCCTGGGCGAGAACCCGCTGTTCCCATCGCTGCTGGTTCAGCTCATCCGCGTCGGCGAGGAAAGCGGCCGGCTGGAAGACATGCTGCTGAAGCTGGCCGAGATCTACGACCAGCAGAGCGAGGAGACGACGCGGCGGCTCATGGCGCTGCTGGTGCCGGTTCTCACCCTCGGCCTCGGCGGGCTCATCGCCTTCATCGTCGCCTCGGTGCTCTTCGCCCTCTTCTCCGTCAACGAACTGGTGCTCTAGATGCTGCAGGAAGACCGCAAGCCAACGACCCCGGGAGACGCGCGGGCACAGCGCCGCCGCAAGCGGCAGGCGGGCATGACCCTGATGGAACTCCTGGTGGTGATCACCATCCTCTCCCTGCTGACGGTCACAGCCGGAACGGTCGCTCTGAACTACCTGGGCCGCGCGAAGTCGGAGACCTCCTCCCTGCGCATCGATCAAGTGAGCTCCGGGCTCGAACTCTTCTATCTCGACGTCGGCCGCTACCCGACGGAGGAGGAAGGCCTGGTGGCCCTGGTGGAGGGACCGGCGGGCCTCGACGACTGGCGCGGCCCCTACCTGAAGAAGCGCGAGGTGCTGGAGGATGCCTGGGGCACCCCCTTCCTCTACGCCAACCCGGGCCGGCACGGCGAGGTGGACATCTACTCCCTGGGGGCGGACAAGGCCGAAGGCGGCGATGACGACGACAAGGACGTCACGAGCTGGTAGCCGCGCGGCGGCGCGGCCTGGACGGCAGGGCGGCTACACCCTGCTGGAACTGCTGGTGGTGATGGCCATCGCCGGGCTGCTGGCGGTGACCCTGGCCGGGACGGTCTTCTCGGGCCGGGAGACCGTCACCCTGCGCGCCGCAGCGGAAGACCTGACGGCACTGCTGAAGCGCACGCGCGGCGCGGCACTGCGGACAAACCGCGAGGCCGCGGTCTTTGTCGACGTGGCTGAGAAGACCTTTGGTGTGGAAGGCGGGCCCAAGCGCTGGCCGCTGCCGTCCGACAGCGATGTGACCCTGCTGACGGCGGCGGAAGAAATCCTGCATGAGGACCGCGGCGCCATCCGCTTCTTCCCCGACGGCAGCGCGACGGGCGGTGGCATCCGCCTGAGCCAGAACGGCAGCAGCTATCAGGTCAGCGTGCACTGGCTGACCGGGCAGGTCTCCCTTGCGAAGTGATCGCGCCCTCCGCCGCCGCCAGGGCGGCTTCACTCTGATCGAGGTGCTGATCGCCTTCACCATCTTCGCGCTCAGCTTCGCCGCCATCCTGCAGATCTTCTCGGGCGGGCTCCGCAACGGCAAAACAGCCGACCGCGCGCTCGTTGCCCTGGGTCACGCCGAATCCCTCATGGCCCGCGCCGGCGTCGAGGAACCGCTTTCGCCGGGGCGGGCCGGCGGGCGCCTCGACGACGGCATGACCTGGCAGCGAAGCGTCAGCCTCTACAGCGACGCCGCCATGACCGCCGAACCGCCGCCGCCCGGCATGACGCCCTACGCCATCACCGTCTCCGTTACGTGGCAGGACCGGGACCGCACCCGCGACGTCACTTTGAACTCCCTGCGATTGGGAGACGCGCCATGACCCGCACAGCCCGAACCGCTCGGCGAAACGAAGGCGGCTTCACGCTGATGGAACTCCTGGTCTCCATCACCCTGCTGGGGCTGCTGGGTGTGATGATGGTGGGCGGCCTGAACTTCGGGGTGCGCGTCTGGGAGCGCACGGGGTCCGAAGCGCAGGACCAGGGCCGCGTCGCCGCGGTTCAGGCCCTGCTGCGCCGCCAGCTTGCCGAGATGCAGCCGCTGGAGGTGCGCGGCCTCGACCGCCGCCCGCGCGTCGCCCTCGACGCGACACCCAGAACGCTGACCTTCGTCGGCACGGTGCCGGAATACCTGGGACGGGGCGGCTACCACCTCATCAGCCTGGGAACCGAAACGGTCAGCGGTGCGCGCAGTCTGGTCTTGCGCTGGGAGCCTTTCACGCGCAGCCAGCCGGGCCTGACGCTGGGCGATGACGCGCGCAGGGAGGTTCTTCTCACCGGCATCAAGGACCTGCGCTTTCAATACCTGGGCCAGGATCAGCGAGGGCAGTCTACCGGCTGGAAAGCGACCTGGACCGACGGCAGCCGCCTGCCGGATCTGGTCGAAGCCACCGTTGTCTTCGATGACGCGCGGGATGAACGCTGGCCGCGCTTCACCGCTGCGGTGATGACGGAGGCAATCCGGCGATGAGCGGCGTGGTGCAAAAGCTGCTGCCCGTGGTCGGCGTCTTCTTCCGCTGGTGGTTCGGCGAGCTGGCGGCCCTAGTGCCCGCACCCCTGCGCCGGCTCTTCAGCGGCAACGGTGAGCGCCTGCTGCTGGAACTCGACGGTGCGGGAGCGCGGCTCTACCGTCAGCGCGGCCGGCGCCGCGAGCAACTCCCGGACAATGCAGTCAGGAAGCGCGCACGCGGCAAAGTGCCTGCCGTCACCCTGGCCTTACCGCGCGCGTTGCTGGTGACCCGCGATACCGAGCTGCCCCTGGCCGCCGAAGAGAACCTGCGGGAAGTCCTGGGCTTCGAAATGGATCGCCTGACCCCTTTCAGCCGATCCGAAGTCTACTATGACTTCAAGGTCGCCGGGCGCGATGTAAAGCGCGCAAAGCTCCGCGTCTCGGTTCTGCTGTCGCCGCGCCGCGAGGTCAACGGTCTGATCGCCGAAGCGGAGCGTCAGGGCTTCTCCGTAACGGCGGTGGACGTCGCGGCCGAAACGGAGGACGGGACGCTTGGCGTCAATCTGCTGCCGTCGGTCGCTATGCGCCCGGCGCCTCGTTTCGCGCGCTTCGCCGCCGGGGCCTTGACGGCCAGTGCCGCAGCGCTGCTGTTTCTGGCTGCAGAGATCCCCGTGCAGCGCCAGGCCGACTATGCGGAAGTCCTCAGTCAGCGGGTTGCAGCCGAACGCGCGCGCGTAGCGGCCTTGCGCGAGCTGGAGGCTGAAATCGATGACCTTCAGCAGCAGGACATCTCGCTCGCGGACTTGAAGAGCGCCGATGCGCTCACCTTGGCGAAGCTCGATCACATCACCCGCCTGCTGCCGGACGACGCCTGGCTGACGCAGTTGAGCCTCGCCGGCGACCGCCTGGAGCTGTCAGGCTTCTCACCGGCCTCTTCGAAGCTGCTCACCGCCTTCGAAGAGTCTCCGCTGTTCACTGAAACGGTCTTCCGAGCACCTATCACGCAGGATCCGCGGCTTGGCCTGGAGCGTTTCAGCCTTTCCTTGAAGGTCGTAGCGCCGGAGGCCAGGCCATGACCCGCCTCCCCCCCCTGCTGAGCCGCGCCCTGGCTTTCACTCTCCTGATCGCAGCGGCCGCCGCCGTCTACCTATTGGCCGTTCAACCGTATCAAGAGCGCCAGACGGAGTTGGCCGACTCCATTGCTCTGTCGGAGAGCGTTCTCGAACGCTTGATGCAAGTAAGTGGCGACCCCGACGCCTTGGTGCGCCAGCGCGACGCCTTGGCCAGTGCAAAGCCTGCACCCGACGGCCTGCTGCGCGGCAACAACGAGCCCATCGCCGGCGCCTTCGTGCAGTCCTTCCTGACGGTCGCGATCGAGGGACGCAGGGGGACCGTGCGCTCCATCCAGGTGCTGCCGGTGCGCCCGGAACGCGGCCTCAGGCGTGTTTCGGCGCGTGCTCAACTGCGCATCACCTCTGCGGGCCTGCGCGACCTTCTGCACCATATCGAGGGCGCCCGACCTTCTCTCTTCATCGACAACCTTGACATCCGCAGTGGCCAGCAGCCGACCGGAAGAAACACCGCGCAAGAGGAAGCCGTTCCTCTGCTGGTTCGCTTGGATGTCTACGGATACCTCGCCGCCGCGCCCGTGGCGGAGGAGCGCTCATGAGGGTGCTCACCGCATACAACGTCCTGGCCCTCCTGGCCTGCGCGGGTCTGGGAGCCTGGACCTTCTCGGAAGCGAAGGAGGTGCCCCCTGCCCTGCCGGAACGCCCTGACTCCACCGTTGCGGTCCAACCTGCGATGCCGCCGGCACCGCAAAGCGCCTTTCGCATGCCACCGAAAAACACCTACCGGCAGCTCGTCACCCGGCCGCCTTTTTCACAGACCCGCCGGCCGCCACGAGCAAAGCCGGCGCCCAAGCCGGACGTCCAGAAGCCGGCCGCGCCGCCGCCCCCGGCACCGGTTGCCGAACCGCAGATTACCCTGGTGGGCATCGTGATCCATGCGGGAAAAAGCGTCGCCATGGTGCGCAAACCAGGGGAGAACGACCTCTTGCGCCTGGCGAAGGGCGCTGATCTTGACGGCTGGCTTGTGGAGGGTGTGCTGCCGGACCGTCTCTTGCTCAGCCATGGGGAAAAACTCCTGGAACTGGAACTCACCGAGGCCACCCAGAAAAGCACAGCAAGCGGCGTCGGCGCAGCCCCAGCGCGACCCAGACGGCAGTGATCCATGGGAATTGCCCGATTCACGACTTGTACTCATAGATTTCTTAGACCGCGGGCGGCTAAACTCAAGGTCGAACACCATAAGGGGGGTTAGGGCGAGAACGTGGGGAGGTTCTGGCGCATCACTGCGGGTCTGATGGGCGCCCTGCTCGCTGGGGGCGTCGCTGCGTGCGAAGCCCCGAAAACCAGCAGCCATGAGTTCTTCCGCGACGTCTGGCATGCTGAGAAGCAGCGGCCCGCGCAGTTCCCCACCGAACAGGGCAGCGCCGAAACCTACGAGCCTCACACTGCAGCGGATGTCAGCGGCGGCATCCAGCCGTTCGAGGTGCGTGGCAGCGGCGAGTTGGCGCGGGTGCCCGGCCCACGGCCCAGCATGCAGATCGCCCAAGTCCAGGACACCGCCGAAGGCGTCACCCTCAACTTCGTCGATGCCGATCTTCGCGAGGTCATCCGGGCTGTCTTGGAAGACACGCTGGACCTCAACTACGTCATCGATCCCAATGTGCAGGGCCGTGTGACATTGCAGACCAGCCAGCCGCTGGAGCCGGAGCAGGTTCTGCCGACGCTGGAAGAGCTCCTGCGCATCAACGGCGCGGCCCTGGTGGAGATGGAAGGGCTGTTCCGCGTGGTCCCGGCCGACCAGGCGGGCCTCGGCCTTCCCAATCTTTCCTTCGACGGTGCCGGTGGCCCTGCTGTTCCTGGCGGCGTCAGCACCAGGGTCATCCCGCTGCGCTTCGTCTCCGCCGAGGAGCTGGGCGGCCTCGCTCAATCCTTCCTGGCGAACCCCGGCAACATCCGGGTCGACCCGGCCCGCAACCTTCTCTTCGTGACCGGCAACAGGGCAGAGATCTCCTCTCTCCTCAGTCTGATTTCGGTGTTGGACGTCGACTGGCTGTCGGGCATGTCCTTCGCTCTTGAGCCGCTGGAGGCCGTCACGCCGGAGGTGATGGTGGCGGAGCTGGAGCAGATCCTCGATAACCCCAGCGGCCCGCGCCTGGGAGAGTTGCTGCGTTTCGTGCCCATCGAGCGGATGAACGCCGTGCTCGTCGTCTCCAAGCAGCCGCGCTACCTGGAAGAGGCGCGGCGCTGGATCGCCCGCCTCGACCAGGGCAGCAGCAACGCTCAGCGCGTCTTCGTGTACTACGTTCAGAACCGCCGCGCCGAGGACCTCGCCGATACGCTGGGACAGATTTTCGCCGCCGATACGGCCACGGTCTCGCTGGGCAGCGAAACCGCGATCGCCCCGGGACTGACGCCCGCGAGCCTCACCAGCGACCCGGAAAACGAGGGGGCTGAGCCCCCGGTCTCCTTGACCCCACCTGTGGATACGCCGGCGGCAGGGGCGGGCGCGGTCTCGGGCGGCACCGCGCTGGGCGGCGCGGGCGAGATCCGCATCCTCGCCGACGAGAAGAGCAACTCCCTTGTCGTTCTGGCAACGCCGGAGGGCTATCGCCGCGTGGAGGCCGCCTTGCGCCGTCTCGACATCCTGCCGCTCCAGGTGCTGATCGAGGCGACCCTGGTCGAGGTCACCCTGAACGATGACCTGGAGTATGGCGTACGCTGGTTCCTCGAATCGGGCAACTCGAGCTTCACCTTCACCGACGCGGCCACCGACGCTGGCGCGGCGGTGCTGGGCTCCTCCTTCCCCGGCTTCTCCTACGTCTTCGACAATGACAACCTGCGCGCGACGGTGAATGCCCTGCAAGGCGTCACCGACGTGAAGTTCCTCTCCGCCCCCACCCTCATGGTCCTGGACAACGAGACGGCGCGCCTGCAGGTGGGCGACGAGGTGCCGGTGGTGACCCGTTCCTCCACCAGCACCGTCGACGACGATGCGCCCATCGTGAACACCGTGGAATTCCGCGACACCGGCGTGATCCTCAACATCACGCCGCGGGTGAACGCCGGCGGCCTGGTCATCCTCGACATCGACCAGGAAGTGAGCGAGGTGATCGAGACCACCACTTCGGGCATCGACTCCCCCACCATCCAGCAGCGCAAACTGGAAAGCACCATCGCAGTGCAGAACGGTGAGACCGTGGCTCTCGGCGGCCTGATCCGCGACCGGCTGGAGGAGAACGAGACCGGCATTCCCGTGCTGGGTGACATTCCCATCCTCGGCAACCTCTTCAAGGCGACCGACAACTCCGCCACGCGCACCGAACTCCTCGTGCTGATCCAACCGCGCGTGGTGCGCAACCAGGAAGATGCCCGCGCCGTCACAGAGGAACTGCGCCGCAAGCTTCCGGCCATCTTCCCGCCGGAAGAAGCAGAGGCACTGGGAACGGGCGCAGCGCCGGCGGGAACGCCGAGCGGCTGACGGGCCCACCCTTCGAGACGTTGCTGACGCGCCTCCTCAGGGTGAGGACCTGTTCTCGGACCTCATCCTGAGGAGCGCTGGAAAGAGCGCGTCTCGAAGGATGGGACGCCGCAACAACTCTCGCCTTACCGCCGCCCCTGCTCCCAGGTGAGGATATGAAAGGGCTTGCGGGCGCCGGGGGTGAGCGCGACCACGGCCTCGCGGACGAAGACGGCGCCGCCTTCAGCCTCCGCCTCGGCGCGAATGGTGACCATGGGAATGGCGCTGGGCACGAGATAGGGGTTGTCGCCCAGGGCGCCCCCCAGATTGCCCAGACCGAACACTCCCGTCCCACCGCCGCGGCCGGCCGCCAGAGCCTCGGCCTGCGCCGCGCTCATGCCCGGCAGGGCGGCTAGCGCCGCTGCCGGGGCGGTCGCCGGATCGATGCCCTTGGAGCGGGCATAGACCGTCACAACAGGCGCCACGGCGTCGTAGACCCCCCGCGTCATGCCCAGCACCTGCAGCAGTTCGTCGCGCCGCTCGAAGGGCCGGTCCTTAGCCTCCCAGGCGAGCCCGGCGCTGCGGTAGTCGGCATCCTCCGCGCCGCGCGGCCGCGGATCGCTGTCGGCATCGCGAAAGTCTGCCACTGCCGCCGCCAAGGCCTCAGGGTCGCGCGCGCCAGCGGCAGCAAAGAGCCCCGCCAGCAGCCCGACTTCGGCGCCGTTCAGATCGATCTTCCCGCCCTCCGCCTGCACGGCGGTGGTGACCCGCGCGCCGTCGAAGACCCAGTCCCGCGCGCGCCCGTCGCGCGCCGCCGCCTCGCCCTCAGAGGCCAGCGCCAGCACCGCCCGATGAAGCCCCGCGTCGGCCAGCGCCCGTGCTTCCGCATTCCCGATCTGATTGCGCGCCCCAACGACCTCCGTGCGCTGCGTTGTCGCAAAGCTGGTGGCGATAGCTGCCAGCAGACTGACGACCCAAAGCACCGCGACGAGAGCGATGCCGCTGCTACGGCGACTTCGGATCGCAAAACTGAGCAGCAATCGTGGTGGAGAGCTCATAGTGTATAGGCTAACCTTTAATTGAGAGAACCAGAAGCCTCCAATCGCGTGTGTGGATTGACTTCGCATCGAGGACTCCGGGGTGGTTTGTGTGCCGGCCGGCATGCTGTCGATTCAAGTCATGAGAGTGACCAAAGCAAGAACTGAAATCGCAGCGAACTGCCGCCGAGTGCTGCAAATTCTCCCGAACGGAGCACTGAGGCTGATGATGCCTACGAGCGTTCCCGCAGAGGTTTGGCCAGCGGTAAATCGATCCACGCCCAACTGGGTTGCGACTTGTTCTCCAAGTCCACCGAGACAGGGCGGAAGCTCTCCGGCCCGGTTTCCAGGTTCTCGATGATCTCTTCGGCAAACTCGCCCGGCTCCAGCAGGTTGTCGAGGTCAGTGAGGCTCTTGTCCTTCAGCCAGAAGATGTCGAGCTTGGTCTTGTCACCGGCGATCAGCCCCTCATAGCTGAAGCTACTCGGCGGCCTTGCGGGTTCTTTTCGGCGCCCCAGGTAGCCTTGCGCTTGTTGCGGTTCTCGGGGCGGTAGCAGGCAATGAAGTCAGCCAGGTCCTCCTGGCGAAGAGCCTTCTTTCTCGAGGTGTGATGCACGTTGGCGCGACAGCCATACTGCCAGACTCTCTCAGTCCAGGAACTCTCGCGGGCTTCTTTGATGTCGAAGAACAGCACGTCGGCCTTGACGCCAGGGCAACGGAGAACTCCGGTCAACAGTGGCAGGGTGGCGTGCAGATCGGTTTTCTGCAGCAGTTTCCTGCGCACAGTATCGGCAGCTCCGCCTTAGAAGAGCACGTTATCCGGCACAACGACGGCCGCCAGCCCAGTGGTCTTCAGCATGGTGCGGATGTGCTGCACAGAATTCCGCAACTTGTTCGCGGTGGTTGCCCAAAAGTCGCGTCGATTGTCTCCAGCTTCGGCGACACGACATGGCTGGTTTCCTCCCTATGCCTACAGGAAGAGAGGGGTCCGGAATTACCCTCGAACAATAGGCTTCAGGGGCCCCTTGCGCCTACAGATTCCCCTCGTTCTTCGGCTGCGTTTACCTCAGCGTCGTGGTAACGAATGGCCGTCAACCGAGTTCCAACGAAACCCCGATGCGCAACTCAGCGAAGAGTTTCGACACTGCAGGCGCTGGAGTTCTCCTCAGCTTAGCCCGTGTCCTCAGTTCGGCTGATGTGGTGTCCACTTCCCTATATGCATAGCCCAGGTCCCGTAGCCTCTTTTTAAAGTCTTTGGCTTTCCTTCCGATGGATAGTCTCACGGACCAGTTTCGCCGGCTTGCTCCTCATTGTCACCGCGTCCTCTTTCTCCTCCACTTGCCGCTCAGAACGTCAGCGGCCGTCACGCTGCCACCTGTCGCCTGCTCGACAGCACCAGCGAGGTAGCGCACACCTTGACCAGGCTTTTTGGCCTCAATGTCCTGCGCCTTCTCGACGACCTTGACCGCGCCTGCGCCAAGCCGGTCGTACAGCGACAAATCCGGATCGAGTCGTGACCACTCACTCCACAGCCGACCAGAGGCAGCGCGGTCGGTTTCCCGATTGTGATCTGCGATCCGTCGCCTGAGAGCTGCGCCGACCGAGTTCTGGCTGCCGCCGCCATTGGTGACCGGGGTTGGCCGCCTCTGTGTGCTCGCCTTTAGACGAATGCCGCAGCGCTCTGCCCTTTGCGAAAAGGCGCTGGTTTCTTTAAGGCTGGTATCTTCTGATGGTTTCTTATGTGCACCTCCCAGAGGGTGCGCCCCCCGCACCCTCTGGGAGGTCAAATCCCCTGAATCATTTGGAAGGTGCAGGCCCTGCGACCAGACAACCGGGCAGGCAAGGGCTCCTTCCAGCGCTAGATAAAAGGTGTAGAGGTTGGCGCCGCGCGCGCCTGTCTTGCGCCAACGTACTTTGCTCGTCAGATAACCATAGCTCGTCAACGCCTTTACCGCGCGCTGGATGGGCTGCCGTTTAGTTCCCAAGCTAGCGGCTAGGCGGGAGAGGGCAACGCAACAGGTGCCGTCTGGTCCGGCGAAGCGGGCCAAGGCGTTTAGGGCGCGGAGCTGAGCGCCTGTGACCCGATCATCAGTGGCCGCGCTGGCGAGGAGTTGAATAAGCGCCAGATATCCGAACGTCCCGCCGCCCTTGCCAACAGCGGTCAACTCAGCCATCGGACTGAACGCGCTTGGCCGAAAGGGCCTCAGCCAACTCAGATTTGCGCGCGCAGAGGGTATTGCCGAGCCTGAAGATGGGCAGCACGCCCTTTTGACTTGCGATGTAGTAGACCCGTCGCACAGGCAGGCCGGTAAACGCGGCAATCTCTTCTGCGCCGCTCAACAGGTCGTGACTAAGGGGATTGGCCTCCATCTGTCGCACCTCCAAATAAGTGTCGGTGCTTCGGGAGTATTCACATGAATTGAGGTTTGTGTGAAAAACCTGTTGCGGGAATTAGTGGTCCGACTGGACCTATTTTCGCAAGCCCTTGCTTGACCAGGGACTCTTAGCCAGAGTGACCGCGCGTCGCGCACGGTTCTCCGCGCTCCGGTCTATGCAAAGGAGGCCGAACAGCCGCGCCAGGAATCTGACAAATTCGCCGCTCTGCCGATTCGTCCGGTGCCCAGTATCGACCTCCCGACCGGTCAGATCCTCATAGGCCTCCAGTGCAGCTTCAGCGACAAAGTCGGCAGCGTGGTCCGCTGGCCGTCCGCGCCGTTGTTCACCGTCCTCTGGCGGCGCTGTCCAGTACCCTGCGATTTCTGCCAGCAACTCAATCTCGGCGGCGGTGTGGTCAAGGCCGGGCGCAGCAGGTGCCCCCGTAGCTGCGCGCCGGCGGGTGCCGTGCCACATCCGTCTCGCCAGTTCCTGGTTGAGCTCCTCTCGGGTCTCTTCGAATAGCTCTGCAAGGGCCGCCCGCACGGCCTCCAAGACCGCCTGAGGGTGCGGCAGCTCCGCCTCGACACCGCTTGCCAGCGCCTCCTGACGCATCTGCCAGCAGCCGCTGACATAGGCTTCCAAAATGAGGCCAGATCTCTCCTCGATGCTGTCCCGTTTGTTGGCCAGAACCGGAAGCTGCACGACGATTTCGACAACCAGCGGGAGTAGATCTCCGAACGGCTGGCTCCATCTGTTTGACACCACAACGGGGTGTTCCTCGGTAAGCGCCACTAGCGCGTCCCCAACAAGCTGGCTCTTACTTTCGCTAGAGAGGTTTGCTTCCTTCATTGACCAGTCGAATCCCAGCTAGTGACGGCTCAGTGTAGTGGCTGGAAACAAATGACAACACACGCAAATCATGTCGCACCTATGTCGCACGGAGCTGCCGGGGGGCTTTGGGAGGCATTGAAAAACAACGGAAAAAACATGCAACATGGTGCAACATAAAAGGCCGCCCGGAGGCGGCCTTTTGCACTTAACATATTGATTTTAAATGGTAGCGGGGGAGGGACTTGAACCCCCGACACGCGGATTATGATTCCGCTGCTCTAACCAGCTGAGCTACCCCGCCAGAGGAAGATCGGCACCCTATCACGGGGGCCGCGCAGCCGTATATGGCCTCGCCCCCCGCCCTGTCAAGCGGCTTGACGGCGCGGCGGCCCGCCGCGGCCTGAGGCCCCCGGACTCGGCCCTTCACCCGGGGGCCGGAGCAGCAGTCTTCCGGGCTTGGCTGCCCTCCGACGGCGCGGGCCCGGACGCGATCAGACCGCCCGACCCCCGCCGGACGCGGCCCTGGGCCGGCCCAGGTGCTGGCTGAGGTGCTTGCCCAGGGGCCGACCCAGAGCAGAGCCGGCTCCGCGCGCCGGCAGCGGCTCGGCACCGCAGCGGTCAAGCACCCAGAGCCAGCCCCCGCTCTCGCCGCAGTCGTCACAGCACATCACGGCTTGGCGCATGATTTCGAGGCGGTCCGGTGACCCTTCTCCGGTCATGCAGCCTCCCCTGCCCTGCAGGCCCTCTCGGAGCGGCACCCCAGCCGCACCCGTCAATCCGTGAGCGAAGGCCAGTCCTCAGGCGCAATGCTGCCCAAGACCTCGAAGCCCTCATTGCCGAGGGGGCGGATCACGAAGGTCACGCCCATGGGCTCCGGATAGATACCGGTGGCCGCCTCGAAGGGGTCGTCGTGGCCCACGAGGATGGTGTTCACCCCCGCCGTGGGCACCTTGGAGAGATGCGGCGTGACGCGGTCACGCATCGCCGCGGTCTGCGCATCGGTATAGCTTTCCGCCGGCTCGAAGTTGAGGTCGGCCGTCTTCTCGTAGCCGCCGAACACGAGGTCTGCGGTCTGCCAGGCCCGGCAATACTGACTGCTGATGACGTCGCCCACCGGGATCTGCAGTTCTGCAAAAGCATCGCCGATGACACGCGCATCGCGCCAGCCTTCTTCGCTCAGAGTGCGCTGCGTCGAGCAGTCCCCCATCACCGCATTCACCTGATCGGCGTAGTCCTTCTCCGTGCGGACATGGCGGATGAAGATGACGTGGCCGCCGTCCCGCACTTCTTCGACCAGTTGTTCGGGAGTCATGGTCGAAGCCTCGGCCGTCTCGTCCGCCACTGTCATCGTGGCTGCCACCGTGGCCGCCATGAGGGCCGTCAAGGCGGTGAAGGTTACTGTGCGGTGCGTTTTCCGCGGCCTTTTGCAACACGGTTCCGTATCAGCACGGAGTCCCATTTTCAGCCTCCATCAAAGTAACGAACTTCGGCTCTGACAATAATGCAAATGAGTCTCAATTGCAACAAAAGCAGCGATTAAACCCATAGAAACATTAGGCTTTTTTGCTGATCGCGATGCTGGGCTTAGGGTTTGGACCCGAAACCCGGGCCCGCCGGGTGCACTGCTCACTAAAGGGGGTTCATGAAAAGGGTCCGGCCGCTCAATCGCCCAGCATAGTGGCCAGCTTCATGGCGACGCCCATGGAGCCCTCGATCTTCAGCTTGCCGGTCATGTAGGCCAGCGTCGGATCAAGGCTGCCGTCGATCAGGTTGCCCAGCTGGTCGGGGCTGATGCGCAGGGTGGTGTCCGCCTCGATGCCGTTGACCTCCACCGGCGCGATCTCCGCCGGGGTCTCCTTGCCGTCCCAGAGGATCGCCCCCTCCTCGCCCAGGTCGAAAAGCACGCGGTAGCCCAGCGGGGGATTCAGCGCGGCCTGGGATTTCAGCTGTTCGGTGAGGCTCTCCAGAGACATGGCGGGTCACTCCTCCGCTTCGGTCTTTTTTTCTTGGCCTTCTCCGCGGCCTTGTTCTCGGCGTCTCAGGCCGCCAGGCGGTTCTCCGCGGCCGCGATCCAGCCGCCGCCGAGGACCCGGTCGCCATCGTAGCAGACCGCGGCCTGGCCCGGCGAGATGCCGAACTGCGGCGTCTCCAACACCAGTTCGGCCCCGCCACCCTGGTTGCCGAAGGCGGCGCGCGGGAAGATCCGCGCCGGCGCCGGTTCGCTGACCGAGCGCAGCTTCACCTGAACCGCGCGCCCGGCAGCATCCAAAGGCGCGCCCGCCAGCCAGTTGAGGCTGCGCAGCACCACCACGTCCGTCGCCAGCGCCGCCTTGGGTCCGACGATGACCCGGCGCGCTTCCGGCTCCAGGCCGACGACGAACAGCGGCTCGCGCTCGCCCCCGACCCCCAGGCCGCGGCGCTGGCCGATGGTGTAATGAATGATGCCCTCGTGGCGCCCGAGGACACGCCCGTCGATGTGCACGATATCGCCGGGATCGGCCGCCCCGGGGCGCAGCTTCTGCACCACCGTGGCGTAGGAGCCCTGGGGCACGAAGCAGATGTCCTGGCTGTCCGGCTTGTCGGCCACGGCCAGGCCGTGGCGCTCCGCCTCCGCCCGCACGGCGTCCTTCTCCAACCCCCCCAAAGGAAAGCGCAGGAAGTCCAACTGCTCTCGGGTGGTGGCGAAGAGGAAATAGCTCTGGTCGCGGCGGCGGTCGACGGCGCGGTGCAGTTCCGCGCCCTCCGGCCCCATCACGCGGCGCACGTAGTGGCCCGTGGCCAGCGCGTCGGCGCCGAGGTCGCGCGCCGTCGCCAGCAGGTCACGGAACTTGACCGTCTGGTTGCAGCTGACGCAGGGGATCGGCGTCTCGCCGCGCAGATAGCTGTCGGCGAAGTCCTCCATCACCGACTGGCGGAAGCGGCTCTCGTAATCCAGCACATAGTGCGGGATGTCCAGGCGCTCCGCCGCCTGGCGGGCGTCATAGATATCCTGGCCGGCGCAGCAGGCGCCCTTCTTCGCGACCGCCACCCCGTGGTCGTAGAGCTGCAGGGTGATGCCCACCACGTCGTAGCCCTCGGCGCGCAGAAGCGCCGCCGTGACCGAGGAATCGACCCCGCCGGACATGGCGACCACCACGCGGGTCGCGCCCACCGCCTTGTTGATACCGAGCGAATTCATGGTGGCGGAATATAGGCCAAGCGGGGCCGGGCGCAAGACCGTGGGCTTCCCGAGAGCCAAAGCGGCCCAACTTAGAATAAAATTGAATGACAGATATTGAAATTTGTCATTCAACACGCATATCCCTCCATTATCGGACTGCCATCATCGAACAGGAGGTACAGGCAATGCTGACGCGTCAACTCGGACAGAACGGTCCGGCGGTCTCGGCCCTGGGGCTGGGATGCATGGGAATGTCGGACTTCTACGGCCCCGCCGACCGCAAGGAGAGCCTCGCCACGATCGACTCGGCCCTCGAAGCCGGGATCACCTTGCTCGACACCGGCGACTTCTACGGCATGGGCCACAACGAGCTGCTGCTGCGCGAGGCCCTGGCCGGCGGCAGGCGCGAGCGGGTCTTCCTGGCCGTAAAGTTCGGCGCCCAGCGCACTCCCGACGGCGCCTTCATCGGCTTCGACAGCCGCCCCACGGCGGTGAAGACGGCGCTGGCCTACAGCCTGCAGCGGCTGGGGACCGACACCATCGATCTCTACCAGCCGGCCCGCCTGGACCCGGCGGTGCCGATCGAGGACACCATGGGCGCCCTCGCCGAGATGGTGAAGGCCGGCTACGTCCGCCACATCGGGCTTTCGGAGGTGGGGGCCGAGACCCTGCGCCGCGCCCAGGCGGTGCACCCGGTCACCGCCCTGCAGATCGAATACTCGCTGCTCAGCCGCAGCATCGAGGAGGACATCCTGCCGACCGCCCGCGAACTGGGCATCGGGGTCACCGCCTATGGCGTGCTGTCCCGCGGCCTCCTCAGCGGCCACTGGTCGCCGGAGCGCAGCGCCGGGGCCAGGGACTTCCGCAGCCACCTGCCGCGCTTCCACGGCGAGAACCTGGACCACAACCTTGCCCTGGTGGAGACGCTGCGCAACCTCGCCTGGGAGCGCTCGGTCACCGTGGCGCAGCTGGCCATCGCCTGGGTGCTGGCGCGCGGCGACGACATCGTGCCCCTGATCGGCGCGCGCCAGCGCAAACGGCTGGACGAAGCGCTGAGCGCCCTCGATCTGCACCTGACAGAAAGCGATCTGGCCCGTATAGAAGAGGCAGTGGGGCCGCAGGCGGCGGCGGGGGATCGCTACGCCGCCGATCAGATGGCCATCCTCGACAGCGAAAGGACGCCGGCGCCAGGGGTATGACCGAAGCGGTACTGACAGCGGAGCGCATTCTCGATGCGGCGGAGCAGGTGCTCCGCCGCTACGGGCCGGCCAAGACCACGGTGGTCGATGTGGCTCGGGCGCTCGGCGTCAGCCACGGCACCATCTACCGCCACTTCCCCAGCAAGTCGGCGCTGCGCGAGGCCGTGGCCGCGCGCTGGCTACACCGCGTCTCCGAACCCTTGCAGGACGTCATGGCCGACCGCGCCCCGGCACCGCAGCGCCTGCGCCGCTGGTTCGACACCCTGATGGCGGTCAAGCGCCGCAAGGTGCTGGAGGACCCGGAACTCTTCGCCACCTATCACGCCCTCGTCGAGGATGCCGGCACGGTGATCCAGGACCACATCGAAGACCTCATCGCGCAGCTGGCGGCGATCATCGCCGACGGCATCGCCGAGGGGACCTTGAGCGTCGACGATCCACAGCGGGCCGCCCGGGCGGTGTTTCAGGCGACGGTCCGCTTTCATCACCCGGTCCACGCCGGAGACTGGCAGCGGCCGGGCATCGAAGACGACTTCGACGCCCTCTGGCGGCTCGTGATGGCCGGCCTCACCGCCGACGCGCAGGGAACAGCCCCTAAGAGCGGGTAAGGATCTCGATCAGACGATTCAACGGCTGCGGCTGACGGCTGAGATCCAGGGAAACCGAAAAGTGTCCCTGCCGGCGGATGAAGAGGTTCTCCGGCGGCACGGCCCAGCGCCGCGCCAGGGCAAGGCCGCCGGCAAAGGGCGTGACGGTGTCGGCCTCGCCCAGAGCTATGACAATCCGCTCCGGCGGCATGACCGGGGCGCCGCGCGGCTCCAGCAGCGGGACATAGCGGGAAAGATCCGCATCGCTCCAGCCGGCCCGGTGAAGCGCCGATCCGAAGCCCACCGCCTGGGACAGGCTGCCACCCAGGGCGATGTCCAGAAGATCGCCGCTGGTCGCCACCAGGATCAGCGCATCGGGACGCAGCCGCTCCGGCCAGGCGGCGGCGGCAACAGCCGTCAACTGGCTGGTCAGGGCGCCGAGGCTGACGCCGCCGAGGGCAACCCGCCCGCTGCCATTGCGCCGCGCCCAGTCGACAAGCACCGCAACATCCGCGCCCCAGGCGGCAAAGAGCTGACGAAAACCCTCCGGCCCGAGCGCCATGGCCGGCTCGCCGCCATAGAACCCGGCGCGCCGTCGCCGACCGTGCCACGGCCCCTCCGGCCTGATAACCCGCAGACCCTGCCGCGTGAGGCTGGCGGTATGATCGATGGTGCCCTTCCAGAAATCGAGCTCCATGCCGATGCCGTGAAGGTTGATGAAGGTGGGTGCGCCCTCGGCGTCTTCCGGCTCGAAGACCCGCGCCCAGGCGGTATCACCATCGAGACCCGGCGAGGCGAAGCGCAACCAGCGCTCCTGCCCGAAGGGACCGGGCACTGGATGGGAGGCTTCGACCTCGGGCAGGGCTGCCTCACCATCGAGGAGCGCGGCGATGCAGGTTCCGGCACTGCCCCGCTGCGCGGCGAGGTGATCCTGATCGGGCGGCGCCGGCACCTGCCAGGCCACGGCGTGACTGCGGCCGCGGATGCCCAGGAATCCGAAACGGGTGGCCATCAGGGCGTTGGCTGCCGCGATGCGTGTCTGTTCCGCTTCAACCAGTTCACGGTCCAGGGGAACGGCCTGTCCGAAGAAAGCGGAGCGCCAGTGATCATCCGCCACCGCATGGCGCTGCCTCTGCCTTAGAGCCCCTGCGATGGCGCGGCGCAGGCGTCTGCCGGTCCAGCCATCGGGAAAGCGGTCCAGACCCACAGCCTCGGCAAAGCGATCCTCGTCTTCACCGTAGGTCAGAGCCGCCGCCCAGGCGCGTGAGAGGGGCAGGTACCAGCGCGCCACGAGGTGAAGGGCGCAGCGGTCGTACCAGGGCCGCATGACCAGGTTGCCCAGGGGGTCCCAGTCAAGCGGATTGCGGCTCGGCATCGGCAGGCGCGAATCGATTGCGGTCATGGCGCGCGAGCATAGACGCTGGAGGCCCAATTCACAGGGAATTTACGCAACGACCGCCATCGCAGAAGGATAGAGTGGGCCCGTCGCACCGACCCGGAGAAGGACCACCGCCCATGCGCAACGCCCTCGCCGCCATCGCTCTCGCAGGTGTCCTGGCCATTGCCGCGCCGCCCGCGCAGGCCGACCTTGACGCAGAGCGCCTGCCGGGATGGCGGATTCTGGAGACCGAACACAGCTACGCCGCCCTGGTGGAGCGGCTCGAGACAGCCATCGCAGCCAACAAGATGGGCCTGGTCTCTCGTGCCAGCGCAACCCTGGGCGCAAAGCGCGTGCTGAACAAAACCATCCCCGGAAACACCGTGATCGGTGTCTACCGTCCGGACTATGCCGTGCGCATGCTGGAGGCCAGCCTTGCCGCCGGCATCGAAGCGCCGATCCGCTACTATGTGACCGAGAACGAAGACGGCAGCGCGACGCTCAGTTACAAAACACCGAGCGCGGTCTTCGCGCCCTATGCGGACGGCGGTGAAGCCCTTAAGACTCTGGCTGAGGAACTCGACGCGATCTTTGCGACAATCGCCGCCGACGCAACCGCGAGATAGGCCGACAACCAAGACAGGGGCAGACATGAGCCTGAAGACATCAGAGGCATCCAAGGCGGCGACGCTCGATCTGGACGGCCTGGGTCGCTGGCTTGTCGACCGGGGCATGCAGGGTCTGCCGCTGGACGAGCAGCTTGCCGGTTTTTGCCAGCAGATCTACGAGGCCGGCTTTCCCATGAAGCGGGCGATGATGGGCATGGGCACACTGCATCCCCGCTACGGCGCGCATACCTTCCTCTGGCGGCCGGGCGCAGGCGCCATCGAGTACACACCGCGCGAGCGTTCGGTGATGAGCCGCCAGGAGTATCTGCGCAGTCCGGTCTACTACATGCGCAGCCGGGGATTGACGGCGCTGCGCCGGCGGATCGACAGCAATGAGCCGGAGGAGTTTCCGATCTTCGAGGATCTGCGCAAGGAAGGCCTGATAGACTATGCGGCCTGGATCATCCCCTACCGGCCCGCGGACCGCGAAGCCATGGCGGAAGGCGCGCGCAAACATGACCTTCCGCCGGTTCACGGCCAGGCGCTCGACGGGGTCTTCTTCTCCTGCGCCAGCGACCGGCCCGAGGGTTTCGACGAAGGGCATCTGATACAGCTCGGCGAGACCCTGCCCTATCTCGCACTGGCCGTGAAATCCCGCCTCACCTACGACGTCGCCAGCACGGTGATCGAAACCTACCTGGGCAAGGATGCGGGTCACCGCGTGCTCACCGGCGCAATCGAGCGCGGCACGGCCGAGGCCATCCGGGCCGTGATCTGGTTCTCCGACCTCAGGGGCTTCACCCGGCTGACCGACAGCCTGCCGCGCGACGTTCTCATGGAAACGCTCGACGACTATCTCGAGGCCATGGCAAGGCCGGTCCATGAGAACCATGGGCAGATTCTGAAATTCATGGGCGACGGCCTGCTCGCGACCTTCAACCTGACCGGCCGCGACGAAGCCACCGTCTGCAGGGATGCCCTCACGGCTGCCGCGCAGTTGCGCGACAGCTTCCCCATCTTCAATGACGCGCGCCGGTCAGCGGGCAAGCCGGTGATGGACTTCGGCCTTGCGCTGCATCTGGGCGAGGTGCTCTACGGCAATATCGGCGCGAGCGAGCGCCTGGACTTCACGGTCGTGGGTCCGGCGGTCAACGAAGCCAGCCGCGTTCAGGCGCTGTGCCGGCCGCTGAACCGCAACGTTCTGATTTCGAGCACCCTGCGCGACAGCGCGGGCGAGAGCGCCACAGACCTCGTCTCCCTGGGGTTTCACGCGCTGCGGGGCGTGCGCGAACCACACGAGCTTTTCACCCTCGCCACATGACAGCGTCCGCTTGTGCACCGACTGTCACCGCAGTGCGTCGGGGCAGACGGATCGAGACCGGCAGCACCCGGTGGCCGTAGCGGGCATGGCGATCTGGGGCCCCGCAGTCTCCTTGCGCTGGCGACTTGGCCGGCGCGAGACCGGCGGCGGCGCTACGCCGTCCAGAAGCAACCTGTGAATCACCGGGTCGGTTCCGCCAGCCGGTCCGCTGATCAGCAGCGTCATGAGGCGTCTCGACAGATCGCCCCTCGGCGGGGTTTTCGGTCGGGCTTGGGCCGGCTCCGCCGCGCGCCCGAGCAGCTTGAATAAATTTCTGAACATGGAAACAGAATTGGCCGGTTCTTCTTGACAATCAAACGCGAAGACTGCGATAGCTATTGAAGTTTCTTCAATCAAAGATCAGCTATGCGTCCGCTCCCTTCGCTGAGAGGCATCCAGGCTTTCGAGGCCGTCGCCCGGCTGCGGACCCTGGCCGCCGCGTCGGACTTCCTCGGCATCACCGCCAGCGCCGTCAGCCACCGGATCCGTGGCCTGGAGAAAGAGCTGGGCGTGCAGCTCCTGAAGCGGTCGCCAAAGGGGCTTTCCCTCACCGATGCGGGACGCCGCTACCGCGGCGCCGTCGAGGATGCCTTTGCCGGGCTGGCGCAAGCGACGTCCGATCTTCTGGACCGCGACGCCGCCCGTCCGCTGACCATCAGCCTGACGTCAGAGATCGGCATGCGCTGGCTGATGCCCCGCTTCCACCGCTTCAGGGCGCAGTACCCGGATATCGACACCGCGATCCTCAGCACCTACCGGGTCGTCGACCTGCAGGCCGGCGAGGCAGACCTGGCGTTGCGCTACGGCGATGGTCAGTGGACCGACGCCGAGGTGGAACCGGTTCTGGAGTTCTCCGTCTCACCGGTCTGCACCGCCGCCTTGCAGGAGAAGATCGCCGGACGCTCGCCTGCGCAAGCACTGGCCGGGCAGATCATCATTCGCGATGCCTACGACGACTGGGATCTCTGGTTCGCAGCCGCCGGCATCGCCGGCTTCGAGCCATCGCGCCAGCTGCATTTCATGGACTACTCGATGGCGGTCACCGCCGCCCTTGCCGGCGAAGGCTTGATGCTCGGCTACTCCGGCTACGTCGATCAGGAACTCGCATCCGGCACCTTGGTCCAGCCCTTCGACCTCTCGGTGCCGACGGGCCGGGGTTACTATCTGGTCTATCGCCACGAACGGCTTGCCGACCCCCGGGTGCGCAAGTTCAGGGATTGGGTTCTCTCTGAAACGGCACGTGCACCTGCACCCGGGCCATAGCGCGCGATGCCGCAGTCGCCGTGAAGAAGACGATCCCCCTAAAGAAAACGATCCGCCCGAAGAAAACGATCCGCCCGAAGAAGACGATCCCCCGAAGAAGACGATCCCCCGAAGAAAACGATCCAAGGAAGCCGTCATGGCCGCAGCGCCCGATCCCCTTACCCGCTTTCCCATCGCCGGAGACCGCTCCGTCGTCTTCCTCAAGGCCGTGGTCGAGAACCCCCAGATCGAGGTCGGCGACTTCAGCTACTATCACGACTTCGACGATCCCGAGAGCTTCGAGCGCAACGTGCGCTACCTTTTCCCCTTTGTCGGGGACCGGCTGATCATCGGGCGCTTCTGCGCCATCGCCAGCGGCGCGACCTTCATCATGAACGGCGGCAGTCACGCGACGGAGGGGCTGTCCACCTATCCCTTTTCGGTCTTCGGCGGGGATTGGGCGGAGGCCGCGCCGGAGGCCTGGCCGCACCGCGGCGACACGCTTGTCGGCAACGATGTCTGGATCGGCCACCGGGCGACCCTGCTGCCGGGCGTGACGGTGGGCGACGGCGCCGTCATTGCCGCCGAAGCGGTGGTGACGCGCGACGTGCCGCCCTATGCGGTGGTCGCAGGAAACCCGGCGGAGGTGGTGCGCCTGCGCCTGCCGGAAGGCACCATCGCGCGGCTTCTGGCGCTACGCTGGTGGGATTGGCCGGCCGCGGACATTGCCGCGCAGGCCAGGAACATCGTCTCGGGAAATCTTGAGGCCCTGGAAGCGGCGGCGCTGCAGATGGGTCGGTGATCCGCCGTCAGCGCCCGGCGCGGGCTTCGCGCGACCTCAGTCTTCGGTCCGCCGCCCGCTGTCGTCATCGCGCTCCTGCGGCAGCAGGGGCGCCATCTGCTGCATCCATGGCGCCCAGGCCGCCTGGGTCAGCCGCGTCCACATGAGCACGGGGTTTGCCCAGGGATTGGACCAGGGATTGGACCAGGGATTCATCATGGATGCCGCGACCAGAGACAAAAACGGGAGGCTGCCCTGCTTTGCCAGATGATCGGCAAAAGCACCGAGTGACGGCACGGCGGTCATGCGCAGGGTGATGGTCTCGGCGTTCTCCTCCGGCAGGTCGCGCCGCGTAATCTCCACGTCCAGATGTGGCAGCTTGGCCGTTATCTTTGTCTCTTCCATTGCATCACCCTCAGGGAAGGATCACGCCGCTCCGCAGAGGTTCGGATCGGTCTCGCGGGCCAAGCCTGCCGGTCCCGCACCGGACGGCCGGCCTCAACCGAGTATGTTGTTCACTTCCTTTGGCAGTTCCACCTCGAGGCCGTCGAGGTCGTCGTTCATGACAATCTGACAGCCGAGCCGCGAGGTGGGCTTCAGGCCGAAGGCCAGGTCCAGCATATCCTCTTCGTCTTCCGAAGGCTCACCGAGCTTTTCGTACCATCCTTCTTCGACGATGACGTGACAGGTGGCGCAGGCCAGCGAGCCCTCGCAGGCGCCTTCGATATCGACATCGAAACGATGGGCGATCTCCATCACCGAAAGGCCGTTGGGGGCATCGACCTCCTTGCGGTTACCGTCCTTCTCGATGAACACCAACTTCGGCATAAAACCCTGCTCCCATTCTCCAAATCATACGACGCGCCGGCCCGGGCCCCGCGGTTGTCCCGCGGCTTGGCTACTCCGCGGCCTGGCTGCCCTCGGCGCGCAAGGCGCGCACCTTGTTCACGAGTTCCTCGATCGCCACGTCGATCTCAACCTCGGTGGTGAAGCGTCCGATCCCGATCCGCAAAGACGCGCGCGACAGTTTCTCCGGCAGACCCAGGGCCTGCAGCACATAGGACGGCTCGACCGAGGCCGAGGTACAGGCCGATCCGGTCGAGAGCGCGAGCCGCGGCGTCGCCCGCAGCAAGGCCTCCGCATCGACCCCCTCGAACGCCAGGTTCACGTTGCCGGCGATGCGCTGCTCGGCATGGCCGTTCACCCGCACGCCGTCCAGGCGGCGTCTAATGCCCTCTAGCAGCCGGTCCTTCAAGCCCGAAATCCGGGCAGTCTCTTCCGCCATCTCCTCAGCCGCCAGGCGCGCCGTCACGCCCAGGCCGACACAGAGCGGCGTCGGCAGGGTGCCGGAGCGCAGGCCCCGTTCCTGGCCGCCGCCGTCGATCAGCGGCTCCAGACGGACGCGCGGGCGCCGCCTCACGTAGAGCGCGCCGATGCCCTTGGGGCCGTAGACCTTGTGGCCGGAGATGCTCAGCAGGTCGATCCCGGTGGCGGTCACATCCAGCGGGATCTTGCCGACCGCCTGGGCCGCGTCGCAGTGGAAATAGGCGCCCTTCTCGCGGCAGATGGCGGCGATCTCCGCCAGCGGCTGGATCACACCGATCTCGTTGTTCACCGCCATGATGGAGACGACGGCGGTCTCCTCGGTCACCGTTTCCCGCAGCAGGTCGAGATCGATCAGCCCGTCGGGCTGCACCGCAAGGACGGTGACGCTGTGACCCTCGCGCTCCATCTGGCGGCAGCTCTCCAGAACGCACTTGTGCTCGGTAGTGCAGGTCACCACCTGCGGCCGGCGGTCGCGGTGGAAGCGGGCCGCGCCCTTGATCGCCAGATTGTTGGATTCCGTGGCCCCGGAGGTGAAGACGATCTCGCGGGGCGAAGCACCGATCAGCGCCGCCACTTCGGCGCGCGCCTGTTCGACGGCTTCCTCCGCATCCCAGCCGTAGGCATGGCCGGTCGAGTGCGGGTTGCCGAAGCGCTCGGTAAAGAACGGCATCATGGCCTCGACGACCCGCGGGTCGGTCGGCGTCGTTGCCTGGTTGTCGAGATAGACCGGCTGGACGGAGCGGTTGGCCCCCCGGTTTCCGGTCTCTTGATCCTTGCGCATGGGCATCCGCCTCAGGCCGCCTGACTGCGGCGATAGAGATCACCCCAGGCGGCCAGAAACCGGTCGATATCGGTCTCGGTGCTCTGCCAGCCCAGGCTGACGCGGATGGCCGAGGCCGCTTCGGCAGCGCTGGCACCCATGGCCGTCAGGACGTGGGAGGGCTGCACCTTGCCGGAGGAGCAGGCCGCGCCTGCGCTGACCGCGACCCCGGCGAGGTCGAGGGCCATGATCTGGGTCTCCGCCGACAAACCCGCGACGGCAAGGCAGCTCGTGTTCGCAAGCCGCTCCGCCTCCGCCCCGAAGACAACGGCGTCCGGCGCCAGCGTGCGGACCCCCGCTTCCAGCCGGTCGCGCAGAAGCCCGACCTCCGCGAAGCGCGGCAGGTCGCGGAGGGCCGCTTCGGCGGCCGCCCCGAAGCCGGCGATGCCCGGCAGGTTTTCCGTTCCCGCCCGGCGCCGGCGTTCCTGCCCGCCGCCGCGCAACAGCGGGGCCAGGGGAAGATCGTCACGGCAAATGAGGGCGCCCACCCCCGGCGGCCCACCCAGCTTGTGAGCGGAAAGCGTCAGGCAGTCGACACCCAGTCCGCGCATGTCGAGCGGCAGCTTGCCGGCGGCCTGCACGGCATCGCAATGCACCCGGGCACCGACCGCCCGCGCCAGTTCCACCACCGCCTCGATGGGCTGGAGGACACCGGTCTCGTTGTTGGCCAGCATCACCGAAACCACAGCGCCCCGTGGCGCCTCCGCCAGCGCAGTCTCCAGCGCGGCAAGGTCGACGCGGCCATCGGGGCGAAGCGGCAGACGCTGCGCCTCCGGCACCGCCTGGAGGACGGAATCGTGCTCGCCGGCGGAAACAATCACCCTGTCGCCCAGCCCGCCGAGCGCCGTGTTGTTGGCTTCCGTGCCGCCTGAGGTGAAGATCACCCAGGACGGCTCGGCACCCGCCAGACGGGCCACCTGTTCTCTTGCGCGCTCCACGAAACCGCGGGCCCGGCGCCCGGCGCCATGCACCGAGGAGGGGTTGCCCGGTGCGGCCACGGCCTCGGTCATGGCGGTGAGGGCCTCGGGCCGCAGCGGCGCGGTGGCGTTGTAGTCCAGGTAGGCGGTCATAAGCTTCTGTGCCGGGGTATCCGTGTCGGTGCGCCCGTCCGGTGACGCTGCCGCGGGGTCACTCGCCCGCTTCGGCCAGCAAGGGGGACACGTCCTCGGCACCACAGCCGCCGGGCATCACACCGCTGGTGCCCAGGATGCGGCGGGCGGTGACATCCTCGACGGTCACCGACGAAAGGTAAAGATAGATCTGGTTGCCGAGCTCCTCCCAGAGATCGTGGGTCTGGCAGCGGCTTTGATTGCCGCGACAGCCGATCGGCTGGCCGGGCATGCAGCGCGTGGCCCTGATCGGCTCGTCGACGGACAGAATGATGTCCGAGATCCGGGTATCGGCCGCCTTGTGGGCCAGCAGATAGCCGCCGCCGGGGCCCCGCACCGACTTCACCAGACCGCCGCGCCGCAGCTTGGCGAAGAGCTGCTCCAGGTAGGAGAGCGAGATTTCCTGACGCTCGGCGATATCGGCCAGGGCTACTGGTTTGCCCTCGGCATGGGTTGCCAGGTCGCACATCGCCATCACCGCGTAGCGGCCCTTGGTGCTCAGTTTCACTTGCGCTTTCCTTTCTCCGACCCTTGGCCTGCGCCAGGTATCAGTGTTCTAAGGGCGTCAGCACTTGCCCTCGGCCGTCTCTGAAGTCTCGTCATCGCGTTCGTCGCCGCTGTCGGCCAGCTTGCTGCCGTTGCCCGTGTCCGAAGCGCCGCCTTCGAGCGCGTTGACCCGCGCGCGCAGGCTCTGCACTTCGTCCAGCAGCCCGTCGAGGGCGCGCGCGACGGGGTCGGGAATGTTGCCGGTGGGCGTGCCGTAAGCCACGAAGGGGGCCTTGGCGGGTTCGGGCGCCTTTTGCGTCTGCACGGCGCGGGCCGGAATGCCGACCACAGTGGCGCAGTCCGCCACGTCTTTGGTCACCACAGCGTTTGCCCCGACACGCGCACAGCGCCCGACCGTGATGGGCCCCAGCACCTGCGCACCCGATCCGACGATCACGCCATCGCGCAGCGTAGGATGGCGCTTGGTGTTGCGCTGGCTCTCGCTGTCGACGCTGGGCGACACGCCGCCCAGGGTCACGCCCTGATAAAGGGTCACGTCCTCTCCGATCTCGGCCGTCTCTCCGACCACCACGCCCATGCCGTGGTCGATGAAGAACCGGTCGCCGATGGTCGCGCCCGGGTGAATCTCGATCCCGGTCAGGATGCGCGCCACGGCGGAGATCCAGCGCCCGATCAGATGCCAGCCCCGACGCCAGCAGGCATTGGACAGGCGATACAGCATGATGGCCTGAAATCCGGGGTAACAGAGCACCACCTCAAGGCGGGAGCGCGCCGCCGGATCGCGTTGCATGGTCGCATCGACTTCGGACCTGAGAGACTTGAACATGGCTTTGCCCATCGTGCTATGATCGCGGCCCTTTGCCGCCCTGTGCGGACTGGGGGGCAGATGATGCGCCGATCCGACCGGATGCTGCAACAACCTGAAACATAATAAGCCTGAGTAAATTGGTCAAGTATTGACCCGTAAGGAAATCAGCGGACAGCAACGGGTTTTGGAATCTGTTGAGGTTCAGGACGATGAATATCCGATGCGCTAGGAAGGTTATCCGAACGTCCCCCCGGACCCGCCACGCCAGCTTCTAACCATCAGAACGACCGGCCTGCGGTGCCTTGCGGCGCGCCGTGCGATAAGAAGATAGGGAACCAGAGGTCTATGCCTGACGTGATCTTCAACGGGCCGGAAGGCCGTCTTGAAGGACGCTACCACCACAGCAAGCAGGCCAGTGCGCCGATCGCGCTGATGCTGCACCCCCACCCGCAGCATGGCGGGACGATGAATAACAAGGTGGTCTACACCCTGTTCCACGCCTTCGTACGCCAGGGGTTCTCGGTTCTGCGCTTCAATTTCCGCGGTGTCGGACGGTCCCAGGGCAGCTTCGACCGCGGCGAGGGCGAACTCTCCGATGCCGCGGCGGCGCTGGACTGGCTGCAAAGCTACAACCAGAGCGCCGCCGGCTGCTGGATCGCCGGCTTTTCCTTTGGCGCCTGGATCGGCATGCAGCTGCTCATGCGGCGGCCCGAGATCAGCAGCTTCGTCTCCGTGGCGCCGCCTGCCAATATGTACGACTTCAGCTTCCTGGCGCCCTGCCCCTCCTCCGGCCTGATCATTCAGGGCGACAAGGACGACGTGGTGCCGGAGGCTGCGGTGTCAAAGCTGGTGACCAAGCTGTCCTCGCAGCGCGGCATCACCATCGATTACCGCGTGGTGCCGGGCGCCGGCCACTACTACCAGGACGAGATGGAACTCCTGGAGGGTCACGTGAACGACTACCTCAGCAAGGCCGTGACCCCAGAGGAAACAAAGTCCGCCGCCCGCTAGCCCCCCTGTTTGGGTAACCCCTCTGTTTGGGTAGTTTACCTGTTTTGGACGCGCCGCCTTCAGGCGGCGATGTGCAGCGCGCCGCCGCTCGCCGGTTCGCGGACCCCGGTGGTGCCCGGCACCGTCAGCGGCAGACCCTCCAGCGAGCGCAGGGCCAGGTAGGCGAAGGCCTGGGCCTCCAGCACATCACCCTGCCAGCCAACCGCCTCGACCGGATCGACGGCAGCCTCGAGCCGCTCGGACAAGGCGGCCATCAGGGCCGGGTTGTGGCGCCCGCCCCCGGTGATCAGCCAGCGGTCCACCGGCTGCGGGAACCAGGTCCTGGCAGCGGCGATGGACGCGGCGGTGAAGGCCGTCAGGGTCGCCGCGCCGTCCTGCAGCGACAGCCCCTGTGCCGGGGCCATGGAAAAGTCGTCGCGGTCGAGGGACTTCGGCGGGCGGCGATCGAAGTAGGGGTTGTCCATCAGCGCCGCCAGAACCGCCGCGTCCGTCCGGCCCGACCTGGCCAGGGCGCCGTCCCTATCCAGCGGCTCGCCCAGGTGGGACTCGACCCAGTCGTTGATCAGCGCATTGCCCGGGCCCGTGTCGAAGGCCAGCACCTGGGCTTCACGCGATGTCTCGTCCGCCGCGGCGAGGTTGCCGCTGCCGATCCAGGTGACGTTGCCGACGCCGCCGATGTTCACAACGGCCAGGGGCCGCGGCAGTTCGGCGGCCAGGGCCGCCTGATAGAGCGGCGCCAGGGGCGCGCCCTCGCCGCCGAGGGAAACGTCCCGGCTGCGCATGTCGGAGACCACGTCGATGCCGGTCTCCTCCGCCAGCAAGGCCCCGTCCCCGATCTGCCAGGTCCTGCCCTCCTCCGGACGGTGGAGGATGGTGTGGCCGTGAAAGCCGATCACCCGGACGTCCGCCGGACCGAGCCCGGCTTCGCGAAGCAGCGCCCGCACCGCTTCGGCATGCTTCAGCGTCAGCGCCCGCTCCACCGCCGCCACCGGCCCCTGCCCGCCCAGGACGGAGCGCAGGCCACGGCGCATCTCGGCGTCGTAGGGCCAGGACAGGGAGGGACCCTTCGCCACTGCCGTCAGTCCGTCGCTGCGGATCAGCGCGGCGTCGATACCGTCCAGGGAGGTCCCGCTCATCAGGCCCAGGGCCCAGGGCAGATCGGTGGTGGAAGCCATGGCTCGAGGGTCCTCGCTTTCATGCAACCCGGCAGTTCCGCAATCCGGCTCTTCAGCGCGGGAAAGCTCCGCGATGCCGGCAAATTGTGAAACGGTCCCGATTGTGTTAAATGCCTGCGCCCGCGGCAAGGTGCTGCGGCAAGGTACCGCCGAAATCGTAACGATCCCGATAACGCCAAGACCCTGGTTAGCACAATGACGGCCCTCCGTTCAGACTTTCTCCGCGTTCTCCAGGAGCGCGGTTTCATCCACCAGTGCACCGACATGGAGGCGCTGGATCAGCGCGCGCTGGAAGGGCCCGTCACCGCCTATATCGGCTTCGACGCCACCTCCGACAGCCTGCACGTCGGCTCGCTGGTCCAGATCATGATGCTGCGTTGGCTGCAGAAGACCGGCCATCGGCCGATCGTGCTGATGGGCGGCGGCACCACCAAGGTGGGTGATCCTTCGGGCAAGGACGAGTCGCGCCAGTTGCTGAGCGCCGCACAGATCGACGCCAACATCGCCGGCATCCGGCGCGCCTTCGAGAACCTGCTGAGCTTCGAGGAAGGCCCCACCGGCGCGATCATGGTGAACAACGCGGACTGGCTGGACCGGCTGGAGTACGTCGAGTTCCTGCGCGACATCGGCCCGCACTTCACCATCAACCGCATGCTCACCTTCGACAGCGTCAAGCTGCGCCTCGACCGGGAGCAGCCGCTGACCTTCCTGGAGTTCAATTACATGATCCTCCAGGCCTACGACTTTCTCGAACTGGGCCGGCGGCACGGCTGCACACTGCAGATGGGCGGCTCCGACCAATGGGGGAACATCGTCAACGGCGTGGAACTGGGGCGGCGCATCGACCAGCGCGCGCTCTTCGGTCTGACCACGCCGCTGATCACAACCGCCTCAGGCGCAAAGATGGGCAAGACCGCGGCCGGGGCCGTGTGGCTGAACGAAAACCGCCTGTCGCACTACGATTACTGGCAGTACTGGCGCAACACGGAGGACGGCGACGTCGGCCGCTTCCTGCGCCTCTTTACCGAACTGCCGCTGGATGAGATCGCCCGCCTGGAGGCGCTGGAAGGCTCGGAGATCAACGAGGCCAAGAAAACCCTCGCCGACGCCGCGACCGCCCTTTGCCGCGGCGCTTCGGCAGCGGCCGAAGCCGCAGAGACCGCCCGCCAGACCTTCGAGGAAGGCCGCAGTGCCGAGGGCCTGCCCTCCATCGAGGTGCCGCAGGGCGAACTCAGCGACGGGGTGCCGGCCTACGAGCTGCTGCGCCGGGCCGGACTCGCCAACAGCAACGGCGAGGCCCGCCGCCTGATCAAGGGCGGCGGCGGACGGCTGAACGACGTGCCGATCCGGGACGAGCTGCAGAGTGTCAGCCTGCAGGATCGCGACGCAGATGGTGTGATCAAGCTTTCGGCCGGCAAGAAGCGCCACGTTCTGCTGCGCGTCGTTTGACCGAGACGTCCGCTAGCGGTCGATGCGTTCCGGCACGGCCTCGAAGTCGTCGCTTTGCGGGCCGGTGTTGAAGATGTTGCGCAGGAAACCCGGCGTCAGGGCGGAAAGCGGATTGACGCTGACCTCCGGGTCTTCGACGCGGCCCCTGACTCCATAGACGACGGCGATCAGGCCTTCGCCCTCGCCGCCCGTAAGCAGCGGCCCCAGCAGGGGAATGTTGCCGATGAAACTGTTCACCGAATAGGCCGGGACCACGGTGCCGGTCAGATCGATGACGTCGTCGTCAAAGTCGATCTTTCCCCTCGATGTAAGACCGAGGGCGGGGCCGTAGATCCGCATCAGTTCGGTGGTCGCAACGCCATCGTCCAGCACGAACTCGCCGTCCATACCGGAAAAGCCGATACCGTCGCCGCGCAGAAGATCGAGAACGCCGGTGAAGGAGGCGACCGTCAGCAGCTTGGCGAGTGCAGGCGCCTCGACCATCACGAAATCCCGCGCCACCACCTTGGCATTGATCGGATGCGTCGGAGTCGGCCCGGCGCTCGACCCGAGAATCCGGATCGTGCCGCCGACGATGGTGTCGGTGATGTTCGTTGCCCGCAGGAGCGCACCCAGATCGTCGCTCCTGGCCAGCAGGCGGAGGCCGTTGCTGGAGGCATCGGGCGCCAGGGAAAACTGCAGATAGCGCCGATCCAGGGTGACGGGCGGCTGTGCGCCATCGGCACCGGGCTCCTGGTCCGAGGGCTCATCCGATGTCTCCCGCGGCGACCAGTATTGCTCGGGGATGCTTCCCGACAGCCGGATGGTCTCCCAGCCTTCACGGCTCCGCACCAGTTCCAGATTGACCTGCTCCAGACGCCGGTCATCGAAGAAGTAGAGACGCTCCAGGTTCGGCGCCCGCACCGAGAGGGGAACGAACTCCCGGGGATTTTCCGCCCCGGCGTTGCGGTCCGCAGGGTCCTGCCGCGCCTCTGCCAGCTGTTGCGGTGCGTCCTTCTCGTCATCTTCGACAAAGGGCTGCACGTCGAGCACGCCGCTTTCGACCGCAACTGCAACGGTGCCGTCGCTCTGCTCGACAACGACGTTCTGCAGGTCGCTGCGGCCAAAGGCGAGGCGCTCGAAACGCATCCAGCCGATCCCTTCGCGGTCGGGACCGGGCCGCGCCTGGCCGCGGGCAACCAGATCACCCGCCTGCAGCACGACATTGTTGAAGGCCACGGGCCCCTGATTGTCGAGCGCGACCTCCAGGCGCAGACTGGCCTCCACACCGGCATCCTTGTTCCAGGAGATCTCCTCGAGCTCCATGGTCGTCTCGGACAGGTCGGCGGCGACTTCCAGGGTCCAGAGGCCCTCAATCGCCGATATCATCGAAACGTTGGCGGAAAGCGGACCCACGACGATATCGCCGATGTCCAGGCCGAAGCGCGCGCGCTCCTCGTCCACGATGCGGGGAATCTCCGCCTCCAGCACCGTGCGCACCTTGGGGTCGTCCAAGAAGCTCTCTTTCCAGCGCATGCTCACCGGAACGCCGCCAAGCTTCAGGGGACCGGCAATCTCCATGCCGTTGGTGTCAAGCTGCAAGGCCAGGCGGCCGCCGGTCATGTCCTGGCCGAGCAAGACGTTGCGCAGGGCGCCGTCCTGGACGTTGGCGTCGACCTGCAGGGCGATGTCCTCGAAGGAAAGCGCCTTGGCCAGCGGGAACTGGAAGCCCAGGTCGGCCGAAAAGGTGCCGCCGCTGCCCTCCGCCGACATGTCGAGCTTTGAAAGCAGCGCCAGGCGCGGGTGGTCGACGATGGCCAGGGCATCGGCCACCGCGCCCGCGGCTCTGGTGTCGATGGTGAGCCGCTCATAGAGGCCGCGCTGCGGGTCTGCCTTGCCGAGTTCCGTGATCTCGACCGTGGACTGGCCCACGGCAAGCGACAGCAGCGATCCGGAAGCGACCGCAAAGCGCAGGCTTTCCGAGTCGAAGGTGGCGGTGCCGTCGATGTTTTCGATCGGCGGAAGGGGGCGCAGATAGTGAACGGTCAGATCGCGGTACTGCAGATCGCCGTTGAGGCTGACAAGGTCTGTCGCCGCGAAGTCGCCGTCGGGAACCTGGATCTCGACCTTCGCCGTTGCGGCGGCCACGGTGCCCGCGGTCACGTTTTCGGTCACCCAGGGCCGCGCGCCGTCGGCGACCGACTCGGGCCAGTAGCGCGCAAGATCGGCCAGCGGCACATCCTCCAGCCTGGCCTCGGCGTCGATGATCCAGTCGCCGCCGGTCTGCGGTTCGTAGTCGAACACGCCCGAAAGCGAGAGGACAGGGCCCGCCACATCCTCGCTGCCCAGGCTTACCCTGGCCTCGTCCAGATCGAAGCGCTGGTCGGCATCGTCGTAGCGCCCGCGCATGGTCAGGTCGCGCACCGGCAGGGGCTCCATCTCGACCCCGGGAATCTTCAAGGTGCCGGCCAGGCCACGGATCTCGAACCCGGTCTGACCGATGCTGCCGTCGAGGGAGACCGAGGTTGCGACGGAACCGCTGATGCGCGATGTCACGCCGCCGACCGGGGCCAGGATCGGCAGCACGGCGGCCAGGGCCTCCAGGCTGATGTCCGAAAAGCCCGCCGCGAAGTCGACGACCTGATCGCGCTTGTCGAACAGGAAGGCGGCATCAAGGGTCGCCGGATCGCGATTGCCCACGAAGCCCAGCCGGATATCGCCGGCGAGGCCGACGATGTCCCGCCGCAGGGAGATGTCGGCGGCCGGCGCCGCCCAGGAGAGACCCAGCAGGTCGTCCCGTACGAAGATCTGGCCGTCGCGAATGCGCACTTCATTCAGAAAAGACAGCGGGTTTTCGGCGCTGCGGTCGGCGAGCAGCTCCTGAACGATCCCGCCCAGCACGAGGGACTCGTCATTCCCGCCTGCCCCGGGCCCGGCATCGGTGACCAGATCTTCCACGCCGCCTTGCGTGCCCTCCGGCAGTTCCAGGCTGCCGGCATCGCCGCCGAAGCTGATCTCCCCCTCCGCCGAGCGCAACAGCCGAATGCGCGGCGCGATGATCTCGATCTGCCGGGGTGCCACGGTCCCCTGGAGCATCGCGCTGCTGCTCAGTTCGAAGGCCACCTCCGGCAGCGAGGCGATACGCCGCCCCTCCGGATCCCGGACGGCGATATCCGCCGCATGTAGGACAAGATCCCTAGAACGATCGTCCCAGACCAGGAAGGTTTCGCCGATTTCAATGCTGTTGCCCCCGGCCTCGCTGAAGGCCCGCTCCAGGTAGGGGGTGAGAAAGCCCGTTTGAACCGGCCCTTCGGACAGGCGCCAGACGGCGACCGCGACGATGAGGACCGCAGCGGCGATAATCCCGCCGCAGAGCTCCACGCAGATGCGCATTGTCCGGCTGCGGCGCGACGGCCGACGCCCGCCACGCTTGCCGGAACCCGGTTTCTTGACCGCCGTTGCCGAATCAGGACTGTCGGCGGACGCGGGCGCCGGCCCTTGACCGGCTGGACCGCATTCCGCAGTCTGATCGCTGAACGAGCGTTGTGAGATGGTTAAACTCCCTTATCTGCCAGAGCCGTCCGCCCTGCCCGGCGCCCTGCGGCCCTCATCGGGCGAGGCATGGCTCGAGCGATGGCGCGCGCAGATTGAAGGCTCCGCCGATCCTGCTCATCAGGACTTTCTCAGCCAACTGGATCAGACCCCCGGCGGCACGCGCCTGCTGGACACGATTTTCGCAAACTCGCCATTCCTCAGCCAATGTCTTACTGCTGATATCGGGCTGCTCGCTGACGTTTTAAACTATGGGCCGCATTGGGTCCTCAGGAAAGCCCTAGAAGACCTCAAAAGCAAGGCCGCAGGCTGCACCGATCAAGCGGAATTGATGGGGATTCTGCGGCGCCAGCGGCGCCGGGTCGCCTTTGCCGTGGCCTATGCCGACATCGCCGGCTTCTGGGACGTCGAAACGGTCACCCGGGCGCTGTCCGACCTGGCCGATGCGGCGATCGATGCGGCCCTCTGCGGCCTTCTGGCTCTGGCAGTCCAGCGCGGCGAGCTGGAGATCGGCGGAGCGGCGGAAAGCCGTACCGCCAACTGCGGCCTGACGGTGCTCGGCATGGGCAAACTCGGCGCCCGGGAGCTTAACTACTCCTCCGACATCGACCTGATCGTCATTTTCGACCCCGAAAAGATCGACTATCGCCACAGCCGCGGCGTTCAGCAGGGCATGGTGCGCCTGACCCGCGATCTGCTCCGCGCCCTCGACGAGCGCACCGCCGATGGCTTCGTTTTCCGCACAGATCTGCGCCTGCGGCCGGACCCCGGGGCCATGCCGCTGGCCATCCGCATCAACGCCGCGCTGACCTATTACGAGAGCATGGGACAGAACTGGGAACGCGCGGCGATGATCAAGGCCCGGCCGGTGGCCGGCGATCTCGACCTCGGCGCCCGCTTCCTGGCCGAACTGCGCCCCTTCGTCTGGCGCAAACACCTGGATTTCTGGGCGATTCAGGACGTCCACTCGATCAAGCGGCAGATCAACGCCCATAAGGGCGGCTCGGTCATCGCGGTGAACGGCCACAACGTGAAACTGGGCCGCGGCGGCATTCGCGAGATCGAGTTCTTCGCCCAGACCCAGCAGCTCATCTGGGGCGGGCGGGAGCCCAGCCTGCGCACGCCCCGGACGACCGAGGCCCTGGCGGCCCTGGCGGAGCGCGGCCATGTCGAGCCGGCGACGGCCGAGGCCCTCTGCGAAGCCTACGGTTTTCTGCGCCGGCTCGAGCATCGTCTGCAGATGATCGAGGACCAGCAGACCCACACCATTCCCCAGGACGACGAGGCCGTCGACCGGCTGGCGGTCTTCCTGGGATACCCCGATCCGGCGCAGTTTCGCGACGATCTTCTGGCGCGGCTGCGGCTGGTGGAAGACCACTATGCCCACCTTTTCGAGGAATCCCCCTCGCTGTCCGGGCCGGGCAATCTGGTCTTCACCGGCGGTGAGGCCGACCCGGAGACCCTGGCGACCCTGAAAGGCCTGGGCTTCGAAGACCCTGCGCGGGTCTGGAGCGTGGTGAGCGGCTGGCATCACGGCCGCTACCGGGCGGTACGCTCCACCCGCAGCCGCCAGTTGCTGACGGAACTGGTGCCGACGGTCCTGGACCTTCTGGCCAAGACCCGGGAACCCGACCAGGCCCTGGTGAAGTTCGACAGTTTTCTGGCGGGCCTGCCCGCCGGGGTGCAGATCTTCTCGCTGCTGGGCAACAACCCCCGGCTTCTGGAACTGGTCGCCGAGGTCATGGGCTCGGCGCCGCTGCTGGCAGAGCGGCTGGCCCGCCGTCCGTCGCTGCTGGAAGCGGTCCTGGCGGGCGACTTCTTCGATCCGCTGCCCGACGCCGAGACGCTGGACAATGAACTGCAGGAAGCGCTGACCGATGCCCAGGACCTGCAGGACGTTCTGGACCTGACCCGGCGCTGGGCCAACGACCGGCGCTTTCAGGTGGGCGTCCACATTCTGCGGCACAAGGGAACGGTCGACGACAACGGCCGGGCGCTCAGCGAAATCGCCGGCGCGGCCCTGAGAGCCCTCTATCGGCCGGTCATGGACGACCTGGCCCGCAACCACGGCTATCTGGCAGGCTCGAGTCTGGCCGTCGTCGCAATGGGCAAGATGGGCGGGCGCGAGATGACCGTCTCCTCCGATCTCGACCTCATCCTGCTTTACGAACTGCCTCCCGAAGACGGGCAGTCGGACGGCCCCAAACCCCTGGACCCGCCGCGTTACTATGCGCGGCTGGCCCAGCGGCTGATCAACGCGGTGACGGCGCAGACCGGCGAAGGCACGCTCTATGAGATCGACATGCGGCTGCGCCCCTCGGGCAACGCCGGCCCGATCGCAACCTCACTCTCCAGCTTCAGACGCTACTACGCCGAGCAGGCCTGGACCTGGGAGCACATGGCGCTGACGCGGGCCCGCGTGGTGGCGGGGCCAGAGGACTTCCGCCATCGGGTGACGGAGAGCCTGCGCCACATCCTGACCCGCCCGCGCGACCCCGCAGCGCTGCTGGCCGACGTGGCGGCGATGCGCCGGCGCCTGCACAAGGAACACCCGGCAAAGTCGATCTGGAGCATCAAGTATGCCGCCGGCGGTCTGATCGATGCCGAGTTTCTGGCCCAGTACCTCCAGCTGCGGGAGGCCGCACAGCATCCGCAGGTGCTCGCCACCGCCACCCAGCAGGCCTTCGCCAACCTGGCCGAGGCCGGCGTGCTGGACGCCGACCTCGCAAGCCGGCTGATCGAGGCGACCCGCTTTCTGCGCCAGGTGCAGGAGGCTCTGCGCCTGACCGTCGGGCCGGCCTTCGACGCCGACAGCCTCTCTCCGGCCCTGCAGGAGGCCCTGGCCGCCAGCACGGGCATGGACTCCTTCCCTGCGCTGCGCGAACGCCTGACAGCCACGCTGTCCTGGCTGCATCAGGTCTTCGTCGAAACCATCGACGGCCCGGCGCCCCCGGCCCTGCAGGAGCCCGATCGCGCCGTCGTTCCCTGAAAGCCGGACGTCGCAGCGTTCATTGCGCCCACGGTCTTGACCTTGCCGTCAAGCGCACGATCTTTAGGCGTCGAAGATGCAATCGGTCGGAACCGTATTCAGGAGGACTCTGCGAATGGTCGAAGTCGGGAAGAAGGCACCAAACTTCAAGATGCCGACGGATGGCGGCGGCGATATTGCGCTGAAGGATCTGAAGGACCACAAGGTCGTGCTCTACTTCTATCCCAAGGACGATACGCCGGGCTGCACCAAGGAAGCCTGCGGCTTCCGCGATGCCTTTCCGAACTTCTCGAAGCTCGACGCCGTGGTTATCGGCGTCTCCAAGGACAGCGTGGCCAAGCACGACAAGTTCAAGGCCAAGCACGATCTGCCCTTCACTCTGGCCTCCGATGAAGACGGCAGCGTCTGCGAGGCCTATGGCACCTGGGTCGAGAAGTCCATGTACGGCAAGAAGTACATGGGCATCGAGCGCGCCACCTTCCTGATCGACGAGAAAGGCGTTGTTCGCGGCGAATGGCGCAAGGTAAAAGTGCCGGGCCACGTCGATGCGGTGCTGGAGGCGGCGCAGGCGCTCTGACCACCTGGCTCAGCGGCGTCGGGGCCTCCTCTTTCAGGCCGCCGCCGGCGACAGCCCGGTAACCAGCGACCGAGTGTGCCGATGCCGCCAGCCGTCCCTATGAATGGCCTGACTGCAAATGGCCCGACCGTAAATGGCCTCACCGCCTGCGCGGTCGCCGTGCTGACGGAGGCAACGCCTGCCGGCAAGGCGAAGCGCGCGCGTGCGATGGCGGCGGACTGGGCAGAGGGGCGCATCGATGACAGGGGCCGCCGGGTCGTGCCGCCGGCGCGGCCGGCGCGGCCCGCCAAACCGGACCTGAAACGCCCCGGCGACATGCCCAGGCGGCGGATCAACCGGGGCACCGCCGGGCGTTTCGCGCTGCTCCATGCCCTGGCGCACATCGAGCTGAACGCCATCGATCTGGCCTGCGACATCGTCGCCCGCTTCCCGGAGGAAGACCTGCCGGCGGCCTTCTACGACGACTGGCTGCGCGTCGCGGAGGAGGAAGCAAAGCACTTTCTGCTGCTCGAGGAGCGGCTCGGAGAGCTGGGTGGGCGCTATGGCGACCTGCCCGCGCACGACGGCCTCTGGCAGGCCGCCGAAGACACCGCCGGCGATCTGCTCGCACGCCTCGCGGTGGTACCCTTGGTTCTGGAGGCGCGCGGCCTGGACGTGACCCCCACCATGATCGCCAAGCTGAAGGCCGTCGACGATCACCGCAGCGCCGCGGTGCTGGAGATCATCTACCGCGACGAAGTGGGTCATGTGGCGATCGGCAAGCGCTGGTTCGATCACCTCTGCAAGCGTGACGGCAGCGCCCCGCGCGAAACCTGGCAACGCCTGGTCCGCCGCCACTTCAAGGGCCAGCTGAAGCCCCCGTTCAACGAGGACGCGCGCCAGCGGGCCAACCTGCCGCCCGACTTCTACACCGCCCTCGCGGAACTCTAAGCCGCCCGGGGCTCTCCCCCAAATCTGCATGACAGACCTGTCTCGGCTGCGTTTGACCACGGAAGCTGAACCCGCTAGGGCTGTTGGGGTCATGGCAGGGGAAGACAGCAACACGCGGCCGGCGCCCCGGCTGCTGGGTCTCAGCGAGCGGCAACTGGCCTTTGTCCTGCTGTTCATCGCCCCGGCGCTCTTCGCATCGAACATGCTGACGGCGCGCGCAACCCACGACCTCTTTCCGCCTGTCGCCCTCGCCTTCTGGCGCTGGACCTGCACCCTGGCGCTGCTGATGCCCTTTACCGCCGCAACGCTCTGGCAGCACCGCGCAGCCGTGCTGCATGAGTGGCGCGACCTGCTGGTCCTCGGCGCGCTTGGCATGGGCGTCTGCGGGGCTTTTGTCTACATCGCCGCCGACACGACGACGGCCACCAACATCGGCCTCATCTACGCCGCATCCCCGATCCTCATCGTCTTGATCGCACGCATGGTCTACGGCGAAACGGTGTCGCCGCTGCAGGCCGTCGGCATCGCACTCTCGCTGACCGGCGTTCTTGCGATCATCTGCCGTGGCGATCTAGGCGTTCTGGCCAACCTTCAGTTCGCCGACGGCGATCTCTGGACCCTGGCGGCGATGATTGCCTGGGCGGTGTACTCGGTCATGCTGCGCCACCGGCCCTCGATCCTGCCGCTGATGGCGCGCTTCGCGGCAATCAGCGGCGGCGGCATTCTCATTCTCCTGCCTTTCACCGTCGCTGAAGGGCTGAGCGGCGACCTGCCGCCCCTCACGACCACCAGCTTCCTGATCGTCGCTTTCCTGGCGGTCTTCGCCTCCTTCGGCGCCTACCAGGTCTATGCCCTGGTGCAACGCAGCCTCGGCGCCGGCCCCACCAGCCTGCTGATGTATCTGATCCCCCTCTACAACGGGGTGCTGGCCTTTCTGATCCTGGGGGAGACCTTGCAGCTCTACCATCTGCTGGGGGCGGCCCTGGTTCTGCCCGGGATCTATCTGGCGACACGCAAGGCGGGCGCCTAACCGGCCACCTCCGACATGAAGACCTCGGACTTTCCGCGAGGACCGGGCGGCATCTCGTCCAAAGAGGTAAAGGTTACGCGAAAGGGATGGCCCAGGTTGCGGAGGACGAGCGCGCGCAGCTGCTCTTCCTGCTCCGGCACCAGCGGTGCGGAGACGGTCATGAGACACTCGATTTCATCGATGCTGCGCTGGACGAACCGGAGCCGCTGCACGGCATTGGCGATGGCCTGGTAAGCGCGATGATCGCCGAAATCGGGAAACACCGCAGCGCCGCCTGGCAACCGCAGACGGTTGCGCCGCCGGCCCAGGATCCGGGTCAACACCGGCAGACCGCGCCCGCAGGCGCAGGGGGCACCGACTTCCGCATAGTCGCCGAGGTCGTAGCGAACCAGCGGCGTTGCGAAGTTGTGGAGCGGTGTAACCACCACGCGGCCGACTTCTCCCGGACCGCAGGCCCTGCCCTCTTCGTCCACCACCTCGACGAAAACGTTCTCGCACTGGATATGATGGACGTCGTGGAGCGGGCACTGGATGGCGAGGTATCCGGCTTCCTCGCTGTTGTAGGAGTCCTTCAGCGGGACGCCCCAGGCCTCGCGCACCAACCTGCGCGTCTGATCGTTTACCGGTTCGCCGACGCTCATGACCTGCTTCAGCTGCGGCAGGCGGATACCGCGCGCGATGCAATGCCCGGCCAGCGCCATCAGGTTTGACGGCAGGGAGATCAGATAGTCCGGCGCTTCCTTTGTGAGCCAGGCGGCCTGATCCGGCAGTTCGCTGATGACATTCAGGAGCGCCGCCGGCCCGGTCGGGTAGACCGCCCCGGAAGCCGGACCCCAGCTGTCGCCGTGGGCACCCTCCGGCGGCATGGCCACGCCCTGTCGCGTCCAGCGAATGGCGGCAAGCCTGCCGCCGAGATCGCGGCCGTGCCAGAGGTGTTCGCGGATGACGCAGGCACGCCACAAGACTTTGGTGACCTCCGTGCCGGAGAGGCGCAGGGCGGGGCCGGTGGAGCCGGCGGTTTCGATCTGATGCATCTTGCCGTGCGACCTGGGCAGCGTGGTGGTGGTGATCGCCTCGCCCGCGGCCTGCAGGTCGGCGCGTCTGAGGATCGGCAGCCGCTCCAAGGTGCTCCGCGTGACCTCGGCCTCGGGATCGACACCGGCCTCGGCAAAGCGGCGCCCATAGAAGGGGACCGTGCGGGCCGCATGGGAGAACAAGAGGCGGAGCTGCCTTGCCTGATGGGCGAAGAGCTCCTCCGCCGTCAGCCACTGGGTTTGGTCGAATTGATAGAGGACGGACAGCAGCAGGGAAGCCATGCGCCCGGGAATGGCCGGGCTGACGATCCCCGGCGTCGAGGATCTTGGAACGCCGACCCTCTCCTGCGCCATGCCCTGGGCTCCCTTCGGTCCCTTTACAGCGTCACCCGCAGCCGCTGACACCCCGGGCGAAGCGCGGAGACGGAGCGACAGCCGCCGTTCAGCCGAGGATGATGCACCTCATCCTTCGGCATTGACGCCGCCGCCGATGCGCGAGGCCAGGGAAGCTTCCAGAAAGGCATCGATATCGCCATCGAGCACGGCCTGGGCGTTGCCGGTTTCCACCGCCGTGCGCAGATCCTTCACCATCTGGTATGGCTGCAGCACGTAAGAGCGGATCTGGTGGCCCCAGCCGATGTCGGTCTTGGAGTCCGCCTCGGCCTGGGCTTCGGCCTCGCGCCGCTGCAGTTCGTGTTCGTAGAGCCGCGCCTTCAGCATGGCCATCGCCTGCGCCCGGTTCTTGTGCTGCGAGCGGTCGTTCTGGCACTGCACCACAATGCCCGTGGGAACATGGGTCATGCGGACCGCAGAATCGGTCTTGTTGACGTGCTGCCCCCCGGCGCCGGAGGCGCGGTAGGTGTCGACGCGGATGTCCTTGTCCAGCACCTCGATCTCGATCGAATCGTCGATGACGGGATAGACCCAGACCGAGGCAAAGGAGGTGTGACGCCGGGCCTGCGAGTCGAAGGGCGAAATCCGCACCAGCCGGTGGACCCCGGATTCGGTCTTAAGCCAGCCATAGGCGTTGGGACCCTTGACCTGGATCGAGCTGGACTTGATTCCCGCCTCTTCCCCGGGGCTTTCCTCCAGCCAGTCGATCTTGTAGCCGCGGGCCTCCGCCCAGCGCACGTACATGCGCAGCAGCATCTGCGCCCAGTCCTGGGCTTCCGTGCCACCGGCGCCGGCATTGACCTCCAGATAGCAGTCGTTGCCGTCGGCCTCGCCGGAAAGCAGGCTGGCCAGCTGCATCTTGGCGGCCCGGGCCTGCAAGGCCTCCAGCAGTGACTGGGCCTCGTCCACGCTCGCGTCGTCGCCTTCGGCCTCGCCCAGTTCGGCCAGCGTCAGGCCGTCTTCGAGATCGCTCTCGACGGCATGATAGTCCTTCAGCGATTGCTCCAGGTGCGTGCGCTCGCGCATCACCTTTTGCGCGCGCTCGGGGTCGTTCCAGAGATCGGGGTTTTCCGCCTCGGCGTTCAGTTCGTCGAGACGCAGGGTCGCTGATTCGACGTCAAAGATGCCTCCTCAGCAGGGCCAAGGACTGACGAACCTCCTCGGCCACCGCTTCAATTTCGGCGCGCATAAACTCTCCTTGCCAGATTCTTCACCGGTCCGGACTCTTTGCCGGGCCAGACTCCTGAACGGGACGGACTTCGGACCAGACCCTGCGGACAGAAAGCGACCACCAGCCGGAAGCCGCACTTCAGGCTGAGTCTTATCCGCTTCTCGGCGGCTAGTACAGCCCGCCTGTGCCGCTGGCCGCGGTGCTGCCGGTGCTGGGGTTGTAACCGCCGTCGAGCACGACCTGTCGGCCGGAGGGCTCGGTGCCGGGCTGGAAGGCCTCGAGGAAGACGCGGCGGTCGCCCGGACGGGCAAGCTGGCCGGTTTCCGCGTTCATCCGCACGAGGCGGATGCCGGGGGGAATGCGGAACGGAATCGCCGGCTGATCGGCCAGCGCCTCGGCCATGAAGGCCTTGAACAGCGGCGCAGCGACGTTGGAGCCGGTGTCCTTTGCGCCCAGGGTGCGCGGCTCGTCGAAGCCGACAAACACCCCGACCGCCAGATCCGGGCTGAAACCGACGAACCAGGTGTCGACGTTGTCGTTGGAGGTGCCGGTCTTGCCCGCCAGCGGGATGCCCAGTTCGGCGATGCGCCGGCCGGTGCCGCGCTGGACCGCGCCCTGCAGCATGCCCACCACCTGATAGGCACTGGCAGGGTCAGCGACCTGTTCGCGTTCGTCGGGCAGCCGCGGGACGGCCTGATCCGCCCAGCCCTCCGTCATGCAGCTCGGGCAGTCGCGCAGGTCGTGACGGAAGATCGTGCGTCCGTGCCGGTCCTGGACGCGGTCGATCAGGGTCGGCGAGATGCGCTTGCCGCCGTTGACCAGCATGGCGTAGGCGGTGGTGACCCTCATCAGCGAGGTCTCGCCCGCGCCCAGAGACATGGAGAGCATGGGCTCCATGTTGTCCATGATCCCGAAGCGGCGGGCGTACTCGACGATCTTGTCCATGCCGACGGTCTGCGCAAGGCGCACCGTCATCAGGTTGCGCGACTTCTCGATCCCCACCCGCATGGGCGTGGGACCGTAGAATTTCCGCGTATAGTTGGCCGGCTTCCATTTGCCGAGGCCGGCGCCCTGGTCGAGCACGAAGGGTGCATCGAGGATCAGCGTCGCCGGCGTGAAGCCGCTGTCGAGGCCGGCGAGATAGACGAAGGGCTTGAAGGCCGAGCCCGGCTGGCGGCGGGCCTGAACGACCCGGTTGAACTCGCTGCGCGCATAGGAGAAGCCGCCGGCCATGGCCAGGACCCTGCCCGTATGGGGGTCGAGGGCCACGATGGCCCCGTCGACGTCCGGGACCTGCCGCAGACCAAAGGTCTCCGCCTCATAGGCTTCGTCCTCGGCGTTTTCGGTGACCGGCTCGACCAGCACCACGTCGCCCGCTTTCAGAACGTCGGACGGTTTCTTCGGCGCCACCCCGAAGCGCTGGTTCTCTTTCCAGGGGCGGGCCCACTTCAACTCGGCCATGGGGATCGTGCCGGCGGACCCATCGGCCAGGCTGACCGCCGCGCCCTCGGCATCGGTTGCGGTCACCAGGGCGAGAGACCAGTCGTCTTCGACACCGACGGGCCGCTTCATGTCGGCAAGCAGGGCCTGCGCATCCGGGTTCTCGCCCGCTTCAAGGGTCCGCAAAGGCCCCCGCCAGCCGTGGCGGCGGTCGTAGCTCATCAGCCCCTCGCGCAGCGCGCGGTCGGCAATCGCCTGCAGCCGCGGGTCCAGGGTCGTGCGGACCGAGAGCCCGCCCTTGTAAAGGCTGTCATCCCCATAAAGCCGCGCCAGTTCCCGCCGCACTTCCTCGGCGAAGTAGTCCGCATCGACCACCTGCGTGGCATCGCGCTTGCGCACCAGCAAGGGCGCGGCGCGGGCCGCCTCGGCTTCGGCCGCGTCGACGTGGCCGTCCTCGAGCATGCGCCCGATAACCCAGTTGCGGCGCGCGACCGCGGCATCGTAGCGGCGGACCGGGTGGTAGTTGTTGGGCGCTTTCGGCAGGGCCGCCAGATAAGCCGCCTCGGCAATGGTCAGTTCGTCCAGCGACTTGTTGAAGTAGTTGAGCGCTGCGGCCGCCACGCCGTAGGAGCCTGAACCGAGGTAAATCTCATTCAGATAGAGTTCCAGGATGGTGTCCTTGGTAAAGGCCTGCTCGATGCGGAACGCCAGGATCGCTTCCTTGATCTTGCGCTCGTAGGACACCTCGTTGGTCAGAAGGAAGTTCTTGGCCACCTGCTGGGTGATCGTCGAGGCGCCGACCGGGCGGCGGCTGGTGCCGTAGTTGGCGATGTTGGTGACAATGGCGCGCACCACCGAGAGGAAATCGACGCCCGGATGGCTGTAGAAGTTCTTATCCTCAGCCGACAGGAATGAATTCCGAACACGCAGAGGGATGGCCGTGACCGGCACGTAAACCCTTTTTTCCGTCGCGTACTCGGCCAGAAGACGCCCGTCGCCGGCATGCACCCGGGTCACGGTCGGCGGCTCGTAGTCGGCGAGCTGGGCGTACTCCGGCAGGCCGCGGCCGTAGTGGTAGAAGGCGTAGAGAACGCCGCCGGCGCCCACGAGGACACAGATGATCGCCAGACTTAAGAGTGTTGCCAGTATTCTCACTGTATTAACCGTGTTTGCGTCTTAACCGTCTTGGCGCCCGGGCTTTGCGCTTGACCCGGCCGCGCCCTCAAACACGCCCGATGCCGGCGCTCTTTGGCATAGGCCCGGTCGCATACGGCCCGGCGATGCTAGCCGGGCAAGCGTTTATAGACCTTCAACGTCCGGCGGCCGGGATCGCTCCGCACCGCCCAACCCCCTTCAAAACCATTCGCCAGGCCGCAGCCTAGGCGGGAAATGTGGCGAGGCTATGATCTGTTGGCGGCGCTCTGCCGCTGAAAATAGCCGTCAACCGCCCTGATAATCGATCGAACGATCTTATCGCGGTGGGCCCGGCTGCGCAAAAGCCGCTCTTCCTGACGGTTCGACATATAGCCGATTTCGAAGAGAACCGAAGGGATCGTCGGCGACTTCAGCACCGCAAAGCCCGCGAAACGGTGGGTGTTGCGCAGCAGCTTGGCTTCCTTGCCGACCTCCCCGACCAGATCGTTGGCGAAGCGCTTCGACAGGTTCATGGTCTCCCGCTGGGCCAGGTCGATGAGGATGCCGCGGACATCGCCGCTCTGTTCGCTCAGATCCACGCCGGCCAGCACATCCGCAGCGTTTTCCGCCGCCGCGATGGCCGCCGCCTCCTTGTCCGAAGCGGTTTCCGAGAGGGTGTAGACCGAGGCTCCCCGGATCTTGCGGGAACGGTGGATGTTGGCGTGCAGAGAGATGAAGAGGTCGCCGTTGGCCTTCTGCGCCAGCGCGATACGCTCGCGCAGCTTGAGGAACACGTCGCGGTCGCGGGTCATCACCGGGCGGTAGCGTCCCGTCGCCGCCAAGGCGGCGTTCAGCGCCCGCCCGTAGTCGAGCGCGATGTTCTTTTCGTAGGCGCCGGAGACGCCGATCGCCCCCGGGTCGACGCCGCCGTGGCCGGGATCGATCACCACGATCGGGCGCGGATCGTCCCGCTCGGCCCCGCGCGGCTTCAGTTCGGGGCGCGGCAGCGGGGTGGTCAGACCCGCCTGGAGCGGCTGTCGGGAGGCGGCGACCGTGGGCCCGCTGGCCGCCGCGGCAACGCCTGTGGAGGCCCGGCCGGCCGCTGCGAAGTATGCCGCCCGGCTGACCTGCTTGATGTCGACCACCAGCCTGTAGGGCTTGCCGCTGGAAGGCGGTATCACGAAGACCTTCTGCAGGTGCGCGGGCTGGCTGACGTCGAGCACCACGCGGCTGGTGCCGGCGGCAAAGAGGCCGAACCGCAAGCCGGTGATCAGGCCCCGCGCCGTGGGTTGGCGGCCCTCCGGCACGGTCCAGCGGACCTCCGGCAGGTCGACCACCACGCGGAAGGGATCGGGCAGCGTGAAGACCCGATACGGCAGATCCTGGGTGAGTTCGAGGACGAAGCGGGTACGCTCCGGCGTTTCGCCGATCCGTGCGGCGACCACCTCCGGCTGGGCTGCAGCCGGGGTCAGGCCGGCGCTCAGCCCCGCGACAAGCCACAGGCACAGAAAAACCAGCAGACGGGGCCGAATCGTCAAAACCCTTTCAACATCTAGCGGTTCATGATGTTGGAGCCCCCAGATATATCTGAAGCGCCCATCATCCACCAGCGCAAAGCACCCAGCCACCGGCGCTTGGTCCCGGCAGCCCTGGCGTTATCGCAACTCGCGGACTTGCCGACAAGGTGGAAAATAAACCACTATCAATCAACCAAAACGAGCACCAAGATGCGGCAGCAGGGTTGCTGAACCATACGGTCAAATCGGCGCTGGTGTGCCCTGCCACGGCCTGATATTATTACGATAGTGGTTCTTTTTTGCTCTCCTTGTCTTTCTTAAGAAAGCAGAAGGGCGGCGGGCACCGAGGTGTGGCCGCGCCGGCAGGGGAGAATCACAAACGAGAGCTGCGCGCTCGCCACCGTCCCTTGATCGGCCTTCGGGATCGCCCTCTGCGGCAACGCCCCTGAGTCGGCAGCGTACGAAAGCGGGCGCGAAGTTTCCCCGGTTTCACGGCCTGGCCTCATCTGAACAAAGACGACGCCGGCGCCATCGAGGCGGTGACCGCAGCCCTGCCAAGGCACGGCTTGCGCCAATCACCACTCGAAAAACGAAAGAACGCTCGTTCGTATGATGGTCCCGACTGCAGACATGTCGACCAAACGAGTTCCTGAGACTATCGCGCCGCGGCTGGGAAACAGGTATGGCTTCCCGAGACGATCCGCGCTGCGCGTTGCGGAGTTGTTCCTTAATGGCAAAACGTATTCTTATCGATTCCAGCCACCCGGAAGAGACCCGGGTGGTTGTTCTCTCTGGCAACCGTGTTGAAGACTTCGATTTCGAAACATCGTCAAGAAAGCAGCTTAAAGGCAATATCTATCTCGCAAAGATTACCCGAGTAGAACCTTCCCTTCAGGCAGCCTTCGTCGACTATGGCGGCAACCGCCACGGTTTCCTGCCCTTCAGCGAAATCCACCCGGATTATTACCGTATTCCGATCGCCGACCGCGAGGCGCTGCTCGCCGAAGAGGCCGCCCTGCGCAGCGATCCGGCCGACGAAGCCCCCGATGACGTTGAGGTCGATGTCGAGGTCGGGACCGAAGCCGAGACCGCCGCTGAAGACGACGCGGTCGAGGAGGACGCCGGCGAAACAGCCGAGGCTGCCGAAGCGCTGGAAGACGGCGCGGCGGCGTCCGAAGACGGCCCGACCCTGGGCGAGGACCGGGACGCAGAAGCAGCCGATGAAGACGGCGTGGCCGGCAGCCTGCCGCTGGCCGCGGAGACAGCAGAGGACGCGGTGCTTCGCAGTGCGGAGGTCACCGCCGACGCGCCCGACGATGGCGCAGCAGAAGACCTGCAAGCCGGCGAAGGCGACGACGATGGCGAGGCTGCGGCGGATGGCGACGCAGAGGATAGCGACGCAGAGGCCGGGCCGGCCGCCGAAGCCGCACCGATGGAAATCGAGGCCGAGCAGAGTGTCGACACCGTCGGCGGCGACGAGGCCGAAGAGGCGGCTCTGCGGCGCGCCAAACTGCTGCGACGCTACAAGATCCAGGAGGTCATCAAGCGCCGCCAGGTCATCCTGGTCCAGGTGACCAAGGAAGAGCGCGGCAACAAGGGCGCCGCCCTCACCACCTACCTGTCCCTGCCCGGCCGCTACTGCGTCTTGATGCCCAACACCAACAAGGGTGGCGGTATCAGCCGCAAGATCAGCAACACCAGCGACCGGCGACGACTGAAGCAGATCCTGAGCGACCTGGAGATCCCCGAGGGCATCGCAGTGATCGTGCGGACCGCCGGCAGCCAGCGTACAAAGGTGGAAATCCGCCGCGACTACGAATACCTGCTGAGGCTCTGGGACAGCATCCGCGAGAACACACTGCAGTCCACCGCGCCGGCTCTGATCTACGAGGAAGCCAACCTGATCAAGCGCACCATTCGCGATCTCTACAGCCGCGATATGGAAGAGGTACTGGTTGACGGAGACGAGGGCTACAAGGCGGCCAAGGACTTCATGAAGTCTTTGACGCCCAGCCACGCCAAGAAGGTGCAGCAGTACAAGGACCGCGAAGTCCCGCTGTTCCAGCGCCACCGCGTGGAAAGCCAGCTCGACGCGATGCACTCCAACACGGTCCAGCTGCGCTCCGGCGGATATCTGGTCTTGAACCAGACCGAGGCGCTGGTCGCGATCGACGTCAACTCCGGCCGGGCCACACGTGAGCGCCACATCGAAGAAACGGCGCTGAAGACCAATCTGGAGGCCGCCGAGGAGATCGGTCGCCAGCTGCGTCTGCGCGATCTTGCCGGCCTTATCGTCATCGATTTCATCGACATGGAGGAGTCGCGGCGCAACCGCGAGGTCGAGCGGCGCCTGAAGGAGTCCCTGCGCAGCGACCGGGCGCGTATCCAGCTCGGGCGCATATCGCCCTTCGGGCTGCTTGAGATGTCGCGTCAGCGTCTGCGGCCCAGCCTCTTCGAGAGCTCGACCGAGATCTGTCCGCATTGCGGCGGCGACGGGCGCGTGCGGACGGTCGAATCCCTCGCGCTGCAGGTCCTGCGCCGTCTCGAGGAAGAGGGCCTGCGGGAGAACGACGCCACCATCGTGGTCACCCTTCCCTCCAAGGTGGCGCTCTACATCTTCAATCATAAGCGCAGCCATCTGATGGCCATCGAGCAGCGCCACGACTTCCGCATCACCCTGGAGACCGACGATCATCTGGCCAACGACGCCTTCGTGATCGAACGCGACGGGGTGGTCGCAGAGCGCCGGCGCAGCCTGCCTGAGGACGCCCGCAGCGCCGACGGTGAGGACGGCGATCGCAAGCGCGGACGGCGTCGCAGCCGCCGTCGCCGCAAGGACGAGGACCAGGTGAGCGCCGCGCCGGAGAGAGAGGCCGAGGACGCGCCCGAAGCCGAAGCCATCGCCGACGAGGATGCCGCCGAGGACCGCGAAGCGGCCGAGCAGGACGGCGAGCGTCAGCGCAAGCGCAAGCGGCGTGGCAAGCGCGGCGGCCGACGCCGGTCACGCCAGCGGAGCGAAGACCAGGCAGGCCAGACCGTCGAAGCCGCGGAGGCCGATGGCAGTGAATCCGAGAGCGGTGAAGCCGAGACGGCAAAGGCCGGGGAAGCGGAAGCCCGCGGAGAAACGGAGGCCCCAGAAAGCACCGCGGTCGGGGCGGCGACGGAGGAACAGTCGGAAGCAGCGGAAGCGCCGGCTGGACCGGAAGCCGACCCGGAGACCGACGCCGTGGCTGCGGCGGCCGCCGCCGGCGCGGAGGCTGCAAGCAGCGGTGACGCCGCTGAAGCGGCGGAAGAGAAGCCGAAACGCCGCCGCGCCACGCGCCAGCGCCGCAGCACGAAGAAGAGCACCGCCGAGAGCGGTGATGCCGCCACCGGGGAAGCCACCGGGGAAGCCGCCGAGGAGGCTGCTGAGGCGAAAGCGGATGTAGAGGCAAAGCCGAAGCGCGCACCACGCCGCCGCGGCAGCACCCGCACGCGCACCCAGACGCGCAGCCGTGGCCGGAAGTCCTCGAAGGCGGACGACGACGCCAAGGGCACCGAGGACGCAGCCGCCCGGGGTGCACCCGAAGAGACGGCCGGGGCCGATGAGGTCTCCGCTGCCGAATCAGCAGGCGCCACCAATGGCCGATCGGCAGAGGCCGCACCGCCGCCCGGCGAACCCGCGAAGGCTGCCAGCGCTCAGCAGATCCTGGCCGACGATCCGAAGGTCGTGATCGAGCGGGCAAACCCGGCCGCGTCGGACGATGGAGCGGACAGCCCGGCCGAACCGCCGCGGAGCGATGAAGCCCAGGCCGATGCGCCCAAGCGTCGCGGCTGGTGGAATCGATTCATCTGAGGTCGATGCCTGAAAAGCTTGAAGGGCCCGCCGCCAAAGGCGGGCCCTTTTTCATTCAGCCGCCGCAGCCCGGCAGCCAGTCTTGCAGCCGGCGGGCCGCTTCGCGCATATCGGCCTCCAGTCCGGCAAAGGAAAAACGCACGAAGTGATGCCCGCGGTCGGGGTCGAAATCGACACCCGGCGTCGCCGCGATGCCGGTCTCGGCCAGCATGCGCCGGCACAGGGCCTCGCTGTCGTTGGTGACGGCAGCGACATCTGCATAGATGTAGAAGGCGCCGTCGGCCGGCGCCAGACGGTCCAGCCCCGCCTTCGGCAGCTCCTCCAGAAGCAGCGCCCTGTTGCGGGCATAGGCGGCGACATAGCGGTCCAGTTGCTCGCCGCAGTCGAAGGCGGCCTCGCCGGCGATCTGCGAGAGACAGGGCGGCGAGATGAAAAGGTTCTGGGCCAGGCACTCGACCGGGCGCAGCAGATCTTCCGGCAGCACCATCCAGCCGAGCCGCCAGCCGGTCATCGAGAAGTACTTTGAAAAGCTGTTGATGACGACCGCATCCTCGCTCAGCGAGAGTGCCGTAACGCCGGGCTGGTCAAAGCAGATGCCATGATAGATCTCGTCCGAGATCAGCCGGATGCCGGCAGCGGCGCAGTAGTCGACCAAGGCGCGCAGTTCGTGCGGCCCGACCATCGTGCCGGCCGGATTGGAGGGCGAAGCCACGATCAGCCCGTCCGGCGGCGCAGGCAGGCGGTCAAGCAGTTCGGGTGTCGGTTGGAAGCGGTGCTCGGCCTCCGCCGGCAGCAGAAGCGGCTCCACGCCAAGGGCGGAGAGAATGTTGCGGTAGGCTGGATAGCCGGGGGCCGCCAAGGCGACCCGGTCGCCCGCATTGAACGCGGCCAGGAAAGACAGCAGGAAGCCCGCTGAAGAACCGGTGGTCACCATCACCCTGCGTGGATCGACCTCGCAGCCGTACCACTCTGCATAGTGGCGGGCGATGCGGGCGCGCAGGCCCGGCAGCCCCATGGCATCGGTGTAGCCGATGAGGTGATCGTCCAGTGCGGAGCGGGCAGCGGCCAGAACCCCATCGGGTGCCGGCGTGCCGGGCTGGCCGACCTCCAGGTGCAGAACGTCCCCGCCGGCGGCCTCGCGCTCGTTGGCGGCGCGCATCACGTCCATGACGATGAACGGCGGAACCGCGCCGCGGGCGGCAACCTTCAGAGCCATGGCGCTCGACCTGCGCCCGGGCAACCCGACAAGGCGTCACTGCACACGGACGGCAAGCCCGTGTCCGCGGCGGTCGGTGTCCACCACGCAGCTGAGGTCGTCGGTGCGCAAGCCGATCGGGCACTTAAACGCATTGGCCCGCCCGACCTCCGCCTCCGGCTGAAGGGTGTGACCGCGCTGACGCAGACCGGCGAGAACCGAGTCTTCAAGATCGGGCTCGTAGAACGTCACATCCGGACTTGCGACGTTGACGAGTCGGGGCGCCCTCAAGGCGTCTTCGATCGAAGCCTCCGGCTCGATCCCCTCCAGCATCACGCGGGCCAAGGCCGCAGGCGCCGCGAGGCCGCCGCTTGCCGTTCCGGCAAGATAGACGTTGCCGTTGAACGGATTGGCGACAATGCCGACTGAAAGGCTGTTGGCGCCCGGCGCGGCCGGCTTCGGCAGCAGGATACCGGTCCCGGGTACCAGGCGGCCGGCTCCGAACAGGCCGTTCATGGAGAAACTGCAGGCAACTGCATTGCTCCAGCGGTCGGCGACCACGATGCCGGCACTGAAGGGATTGGACACGGTTTGCGGTGAGGCCCCCTCGACGGCCAGCTTGTTGTGCTGCTGGCCGCTGTAGCCGGTGAGCAACTGGGCCAGGTGGGCCTCGGACACCAGGTTTGCAGAGGCCTGCGTTCCGCCCTGGCCAAGCCAGGTTCCGCGCAGGGCGAAACTGCGCTGGCTCGCCTCGGCCAGGAGATGCGCCTTCTCCACCGGATTGCGGCCCGCGTAGCGCTCCACCTCGGTCAGCATGCCCCACATCTGCGCCGTGGTCAGGCCGCCGTCATTGGTCGGGAAGTAGGCCACGTTGTCGCCGAAAGGCACCGTCAGCGGCTCCGATACCCGCGGCAGCATCTGGCGCAGGTCTTCGATCGCGATGGAGACGCCGCTCGCCTGCGCCGCCTCCACGAAACGGTTGGCATAGGCACCGCCGTAGAGATAGCCCGCGCCCTGGCGCCGCAGGCCGGAAATCGTGCCCGAAAGCTCGGAGAACACCAGGACGTCGCCCTCGCTCGCCAGGACTCCGGCACGATTGGACAGCAACTGGCGCAGCGCGGGGTCTGCCGAGACGAAGGCGGCTGCGGCCTGAATATCCCGGGCAAAGGCCCGGCTGACGGAGTTGCCGACACGCGATAGACGCTCCGCATCGTTCAGCAGCATGCCCCAGCGGGCCAGCCCATGGCGGGCGTGCATCACCGCCATGGCGCGCGGTCCCGCCAGTTGCAGGCCGTCGGCCTTCCCCGGTTCGGGCAGGAACTCGTAGACCTCGGTTTGCACCGTCGCGTCGTCGCGCATGAGCCCGGCGTTGTGAACGAGGCAGACCCCGCTGCTGGCCATGCCGACCCGCGACGGCAGCGTGGCGGTCATGGTAAAGTACATGGCGGCAGCGGCATCGGCAGCGGATCCGCCGTTCCCCAGGATGTCGCGGCCAATGGTCACGGCCCGCGGCTCGTCGCCCGCAACCAGGCCGGCAAAGCCTTCGACCGGCGCGATAACGCCCGGTTCCCTTGACGCCTCGCAGGCCCCCAGCACGGCCAGCGTCAGCCCGGCCAGCCCGATCCGCTTCAGTGCCGCGGAGGCCGGCTTGCGTTGAAATGCTCGTAAGAGGTGTTTAGGTATAGATCCGAAAGGCAAGAATAGACCCGTGCGCAAAACGCCAGTCCCTTTGCTGCTTGTTATCGTTCTCCTGCTCGGCATTCTGCTGCCGCAGGCCACGCAGGCCAGTGACCGCCTGCGGCTTATCCGCGACGCGGAAATCGAAGGTATCATCAGGGCCTACGCGACGCCACTGTTCCAGGCGGCCGGTCTCAGCCCACAGGGGATCAGGCTTTACCTTGTTCAGGACCGGACGCTCAACGCTTTTGTGGCGGGTGGACTCAATATGTTCATCAACACAGGGTTGTTGATGCAGGCGGAACACCCGGGCCAGGTCATCGGCGTGATCGCGCACGAAACCGGGCATATCTCCGGCGGTCATCTGGCGACCCGGGGCAATGCTCTGGAGCAAACCCGCGGCGCCCTGCTTGCGACCTATCTGCTGGGTATCGGCGCGGCCCTGGCCACCGGCGAAGGCGGGGTCGGTGCCGCTGTCATCTCGGGTGGACAGGACGTCGCCCTGCGTGGCCTCCTGCAGTACACCCGCACGCAGGAAAGCTCCGCAGACCAGGCGGCGGTGATGCTGTTGCAGGCGACCGGCCAGTCGCCGAGGGGTCTGATGGAGTTCATGGAAACCCTGAGGGGCCAGGAGGTCCTGCTGACCAACAACCAGGACCCCTACCTGCGGACCCACCCGCTCACCCAGGAGCGCATCACTTTCCTGGAAAACGCGGTCCGTCAGTCGCCCTACGCCGACACGCCGCCCGATCCGGAACTGGTGGTCATGCACAACCGCATGCGCGCCAAGCTGATCGGCTTCCTGCAGCCGCTGAACCAGGTCCTGCGCAGCTACCCCGAGGACGACGTCAGCCTGCCGGCGCGCTACGCCCGGGCGATCGCATACTATCGTGTTCCAGACATCGAGAAAGCGCTCGGCGAGATCGACGGTCTTCTGGCGGAGTCCCCGGAAGACCCCTATTTCCGCGAACTCAAAGGCCAGATGCTGCTGGAACACGGCCGCGTGGCCGAGGCGCTGCCCGAGTATCAGGCTGCGGCGAACGCGCTTCCCAATGCCGCGCAGATCCGGCAGGCGCTGGCCAAGGCGCAGATTCAGATGGATGACCGCAATCTCGACCGGGCGGCCCTCGACAATCTGGCGGAAACCCTGCGCCAGGAACCGAACAATCCCTCGGCCTGGCGGCTGGCAGCGGTGGCCCACGGCCGACTCGGCGACCAGGGAATGACTGCCCTCGCTCTCTCCGAAGCCGCCTTCGCCCGCGGCAAGTTCGCCGAGGCACGGGACCGCGCCGATCACGCCCTCGGCCTGCTGGAACAGCACTCCGCCTCCTGGCTGCGGGCCCAGGACGTCAAGAACGAGGCGGAGCGCCGGGTGAACCGCAGCCGGTGAACCTGCCGCGCCAGCATCGCGACAGAGGGGCCAGCCCCCCGCTGACCATCACGTGATTTGCCAGCCCCACCGCCGATCCGATATCACAGAATCACATCCCATTGCGATCAGCCGGCCAGCACCACAGGGAACCTCGGATATGCTCTCCAAACAGCTGATGAAGAAGACCATCCTGGGCGGGGCCTTCGCCACCTCCACGGCCCTGGCCGTGGTGGCGGGGAACGCCTTGCCGGCCGGCGCCGAGGAGCCCACAGCCCTTAATCCCGCCCAGACCGAGGCTGTTCGCGCGCTTCTGCGGGACTATCTGATCGAGAACCCGGAGATCGTCGTCGAGGCCCTTCAGGTCTACGAGCAGCGCCAGCAGGCCGCCGAAGCCGAACGCCGGCAGGCCGCCCTGGTCGCACAGCGCAGCACCTTGAACGACGATCCCGGCTCGCCGGTGCTCGGCAACCCCGAAGGCGATGTCACCATTGTCGAGTTCTTTGACTACCGCTGCCCCTACTGCAAGAGCATTGCCACAGCCATCCGCGACCTTGTGGCCGAGGACCCCAACATTCGCCTGGTCATGAAGGAGTTTCCCATCCTCAGCCAGGAATCGGTCGATGCCGCCCGGGCCGCGCTGGCCGCCGAACGCCAGGGGCTCTACGAAGACTTCCACTTCGCGCTGATGGAGCGCGGCGGGTCGATGAGCGAGCCCGAAGTGATGGCGGTGGCCGAATCCGTCGGGCTGGACCTGGAACGGCTGCGCGCGGACATGCGGGCGCCGGAAATCGAAGAAGCCCTGCGCCGGAACTATGCGGTGGGCGACGCCATCGGCATCACCGGCACGCCGGCGATGGTGATCGGAAACACCGTCGTGCCCGGCCTGGTCAGCATCGACCGCCTGCGCGAACTGGTGGCCCAGGCCCGCGCCGAGGCAAGCTGAGCCCCTGCAGCCAGCTGCGCAACCGGTCGCGCTGCCACCCCCCAAAGTAAGGCTGCGGCCGGCGGTGGGAGCCGCCCGCAGGCCGCGAAGAGGCGATTGCGCGGCCAGCCTTGGCTATGTTAACGCTTCTCGAACATCATCTTTGGGGAAGCACAGGTGGCCAAGGCGCCAAAAGTCCTCGTCCTGAACGGCCCGAACCTGAACATGCTTGGTACGCGCGAACCCGATGTCTACGGGCGGGAAGGCCTGGCGGACATCGAAAACGCCTGCCATGCGCATGGAAAGACGCTGGGCCTTTCGGTGGACTGCCGGCAGTCCAACAGCGAAGGCCAGCTGATCGACTGGATCCAGGGCGCGCGCGAAAGCCACGACGCCCTTGTCATCAATCCCGCCGGCTACTCGCACAGTTCCATCGCCATCATGGACGCCCTGCTGGCCGCGGCGTTGCCGCTGGTCGAGGTCCATCTGTCCAACATCCACCGGCGTGAGGCCTTTCGGCACCATTCCTATGTTTCACGCGTCGCAGATGGCGTAATCTGCGGGTTCGGATCCAGGGGTTACCTGATGGCGCTCGATGCCCTGGCGCTGCGCCTCAACACACAGCAAGAGACGTAATGGCGAAATTCGAAGTGAGTGAGGAACTGGTCCGCAAGCTCGCGGACCTGCTTCAGGAAACCGGTCTCAACGAGATCGAGTACGAGGTGAACAATCACCGGATCCGCGTCGCCAAGGGCGCGGCCGTGGCGGGCTTTGCCGCCGCCCCCGCCGCCGCTCCCCATCCCGCCCCTTGCGCGCCGGCGCCGGTCGCCAATGCTGGCGGCGGCGAGGCCGTTCCGGCCGGGGCGGTGACCGCTCCGATGGTGGGAACCGTCTACGTCGCCTCCTCTCCCGGCACGCCGCCTTTCGTCAAGGTCGGCGACAGCGTCAGCGAGGGCCAGACCCTGCTGATCATCGAAGCCATGAAGGTCATGAACCCGCTGGCCGCCCCCCGCGCAGGCACGGTCACCCAGATCCTGATCAGCGACGGCCAGCCGGTGGAGTATGGCGAACCGCTGCTGGTGATCGAATAGGCCGCCGCCCGATCATGTTCGACAAGATCCTGATCGCCAACCGCGGCGAGATCGCGTTGCGGGTCCACCGGGCCTGCCGGGAAATGGGCATACAGACGGTCGCCGTGCACTCGACGGCCGACGCCGATGCCATGCATGTGCGCCTCGCCGACGAGAGCGTCTGCATCGGACCGGCGCCCATCAAGGACAGCTATCTCAACATCCCCGCCATCCTCTCCGCCGCCAACATCACCGGCGCCGAGGCAATCCATCCCGGCGTCGGCTTTCTCTCGGAGAATGCCGACTTCGCCGCCATGGTGGAAGAACATGACCTCGTCTTCATCGGCCCGACGCCCGAACACATCAGCCTGATGGGCGACAAGGTGGCGGCGAAGAAGGCAGCCGAAGATCTGGGCATCCCTGTCGTTCCCGGCTCTGACGGTGCCGTCGATACTGCCGAGGAGGCCCGCGCCATCGCCGACCGGATCGGCTATCCGGTTCTGATCAAGGCAACCGCCGGCGGCGGCGGACGCGGCATGAAGGTGGCCCAGAACGCCGGCGAGCTCGAAGAGGCCTACGGCCTGGCCCGCAACGAAGCCAAGAACGCCTTCGGCAACGACATTGTCTACATGGAGAAATACCTGGGCAAGCCGCGCCACATCGAAGTGCAGTTGCTGGCCGACGGACAGGGCGGCTCGATTCACCTGGGCGAGCGCGACTGTTCGCTGCAGCGGCGGCACCAGAAGGTTTTGGAAGAGGCCTTGTCCCCGGCGCTGAACGCCGAGGAGCGTTCTGCCATCGGCAACAGGGTCTCGGAAGCGATACGCAACCTCGGCTACCGCGGCGCCGGCACCATCGAGTTCCTCTATGAGGACGGCGAATTCTACTTCATCGAAATGAACACCCGGATTCAGGTCGAGCATCCGATCTCGGAGGCGATTACCGGCGTCGACCTGGTGCGCGAGCAGATCCGCGTCGCCGCCGGCCTTCCGCTCGATATCAAGCAGAGCGACATCAAGTTTTCCGGGCATGCCATCGAGTGCCGCATCAACGCCGAAAATCCGGACACCTTCATGCCCTCGCCGGGCCGGGTCACCGACTATCACGCCCCCGGCGGCCTGGGCGTCAGAGTCGACTCCGGACTCTATGCCGGCTACCGCATTCCATCGGCTTATGACAGCCTGATCGCCAAGCTGATCGTCCACGGCCAGACCCGCAACGAGTGCCTGATGCGCCTGCGGCGCGCCCTGGAGGAGTTCGTGATCGTCGGGGTGGATACCTCCATCCCCCTGCATCAACGCCTGATCGGGGCGCAGGACTTCATCAACGGGGACTATGACATCCACTGGCTGGAGAAGTTCGTCGCCGGAACCGCCTGACCGGGCCGGCTTCGCCCGGACAGACTTCGCCCGGGCAGACTTCGCCCGGACAGACTGCTCACAGACAGACCTGGCCACAGGCAGGCTGCCCCCAAACAAACTGCCGCTGAAATGTCATCGGAATTGATGGCTCCGGGGGCCTCGGCTGATTGATCGCGGCCCGGCGGAGTCGCTATCATCGAGCGTCATGCAGCTGACGCCGGACCTTCTGCTTCGCGCCTATGCCATCGGGATCTTCCCCATGGCGGAGAGCCGCCTGGACCCGGAACTCCACTGGATCGACCCGGACATGCGCGGCATCCTGCCGCTCGACCGGCTGCACGTCCCGCGGAAGCTGCGTGCCAAGCTGCGCCGGGGGATCTTTCAGGTTCGCTGCAACACGGCTTTTCACGACGTCATCCAGGGCTGCGCGGAGCCGGCCGAGAACCGCCCGGACACCTGGATCAACCCGGTCATCGAAAGGCTCTACAGCGAACTGCACGAAATGGGCTTCGCCCACTCGGTGGAATGCTGGGACGGCGACAGTCTGGTGGGCGGGCTCTACGGCGTGTCCCTGGGCGGCGCCTTCTTCGGCGAAAGCATGTTCAGCCGCGCGACCGACGCCAGCAAAGTGGCCCTCGTCCACCTCGTGCTGCGCCTGCGGCGCAGCCGCTTTCAACTGCTCGACACGCAGTTCAACACGCCCCACCTCAGCCGCTTCGGCGTCGTGGAGATCCCGCGGGACGATTATCGCAAACTGCTGACCCAGGCCGTCTCCACCAAGGCGGAATTCTATTCCGGCTTGATCTCGCCCTCGGAGTTGGACTCCTTCTTACAGTCGACCACCCAGACATCGTAGACCGGGTGTTCCAGGGCCGAGACGGCAGGGCTGGAAGCGAACATCCAGCCGGTAAAGAGCGCGACCTCTGGCGAGTCCGGCCGTACGTCGACGATCTCAAGAAAAGCGGCGCTTTCCGGCGGCTCCTCCGGCGGCTTCTTGTCGCAGGCCCGGGCGACGATCTGCAGCGAGCCGAAGCGCACCGTCTCCCCCAGCGGCGCCTCGAAGGTGGAAATCCGCGCGGTGATCTTGTCGAGCCCCTGGAGCACCGCCGAGGCGGCGGTGGCCGGGCCCGGAACGACGGATACCAGGGCGGCAGGCAGCAGGATCAGGGAAAGGGCCTTCAGACGTGCAGGCAAAACGGACAACCTCAGGATTTGCGGTCGCGGTAAGGGTTTTGCAGAGAGCCGACGAGGTCGGCGAGCACCTCGCGCAGCTGGCCTTCGTCACAGCCCATCAGAATGCCGTCCTCCAAGGCGTCCTGCGCCATCTCGCGGATCTCCTCCAGGTTCTCATTCAGAACCTTGATCTTTTCCCGGCACGACAGCGGCGCCCCGTCGGGCTGGAGCCAGACGGGGATTTCGAACTTCTTTGCAGCCGGTGTGGACACGCCCGTCACCTCACCAGATTAATCCTGCCAAAGACTTAAGGATTTCGCGCCGGGCGCGCAAGCCACCGCCCCTCAGCCCGCCAGGCGGGCCACGAACCGCAGCCGGACATAGTCGGCCGACCAGCGGCCCTGGGAATCGCAGAGTGTGGGGCGCAGCCGCTCGGCGACTTCCGCGATCAGTACCGGCCTCTCTCCGGCGGGCACCTGCTTCAGGAAGCTTTCGGCGAAAGTCTCCAGCCAGCCGCCGATTTCCCCGGGCAGCGGGGTCGGCCGCGGGATCAGGGCAATGGACTCCACCGCGAAACCGGCCGCCTCGAGCTTGCTCTGATAGGCTTGCGGCGCCGGGAAGTACCAGGGAAAGGCCCCGCGCGGATCGATGCCGCGGGCTTCCAGCGCCGCGAAGAGGGCGTTGACGATCGTCTCGACGTTGCCCTGGCCGCCCATCTCGGCGACGAGGCGCCCGCCCGGCTTCAGCGCCGCGGCGACACCGTGCAGGACGGCGTCGGGATTGCGCATCCAGTGCAGCGCGGCATTGGAAAGAACGGCATCGAATTCGGCCTCGAAGGTCAGGGCTTCGGCGTTCATCACCCGGGCATCGAGCCCGCGCGCCCGGGCCGCCGCCACCTGTTCGGGCGAGCTGTCGATGCCCACCACCGCAGCGCCGGCCGCGGCGATCTTCGCCGTCAGCGCGCCTTCGCCGCAACCGAGGTCCAAAACGCGCTCGCCCTTGGCGGGCTGCAGCAGGTCGAGCAGCGGCGCGCCCAGTTCGGCGACGAAGCCTGCGTTCTTGGTGTAACGATCAGGATCCCAATGCTGCGTTGCTTGCCGGGCCCTGGCGCCGTCGGGATCGGACGTTGAGTGGTCTCCCGGCATTGCGGCCTGGGCCGGCCTTACTGGCCATCCCCGGAGGACGTGGCCGTCTCGGCGGCACTGAAGATGAAGCGGCCCAGCAGGTCGACCACGTTTATGGTGCCCTGGGCGAACTGGATCTGCTGGCCGTCGCTCAGGTATTCCTCGGCGCCGCCCGGCTCCAAGGCCACGTAGTTGCCGCCCAGCAATCCCTCCGGAATGATCCGGGCCGAGGTGTCGCTCGGCAGCTTGATGGACTCGTCAATGCTGAGGCTGACCTCGGCGAAGTAGGTATCCGGGTTCAGGCGCTGGCTGACCACGGTGCCGACCTTGACGCCAGCCATGCGGACATCGGTTCCCGAGACCAGGCCGGAGGCGTCGTCGAACTCGACGAGCAGAACGTAGCCGCCGTCGCCGCCTTCGATCGTGGTGGTGCGAAAAGCAAAGACGATGAACACCACGGCCACCACCAGAACGACGGCCCCCATCACCGTTTCGATCATATTCCTGCGCATGCCGGTAGTCCTCTATGTGCTGGTCCGGGGCCCTGAATGCTGGCCCGGGAAAACGACCCCATCCTGCCGCGGCACCGTCGCGATGCTTCCAGGACGGCCGCGCCGCGCCCCCGGAGTGGTCCAGGGGGCGGCGGAACTCAGTTCGGGGTCCAGGGTTCGTAATCGCCCGTCGCCTTGTCGCGGCGTCCGCCGCGCAGGGTGTGACCCGGCGGCCGGTAGGCCTGCATCGTGCCGGTCATGTTGGGCTGATGATCCTTTTGCCAGGCGTGGCGCTTTGGCCCGCCCTCCGGGGGAACCTCGTTAGTCGTGTGGTGCAGCCAGGCATGCCACTCGGCGGGCACCCGGCTGGCCTCGACCTCGCCGTCGTAGATCACCCAGCGCTGCTCGCGGCGCAGGGAGTCCTTGTGGGTGCGCCCACCGCCCTTGGCGCGGTAGTAGCGGTTGCCCTGCGCGTCGCGGCCAACCAGTTCGCCGCGCAGCCAAGTGTAAATCCGTGTTCCGATGGTTGTGCCCATAGTCGAGGCGCGATCCCTAGCAACATCATCACGATCCGGCAGCCTGCCAGCAGGATTCCCGCGGCAGGCGGGCCAGACTATGGCACCCCGACCGGGAACAGTCCAGCCCGGGAAACGCCCTCCTAAAGCCCGGCAGAGAGCGGTTTCTCTGGCCTCAGGGACGGCACGGCGCCCGATTTGGCTGGCCCGTGGCTGTCTGATGACCTAGAGATGGAACTGCTGTCGCCGCCCGCCACGCAGCTGTTCGCCCAACGGTTGCCGTGCGCGGCCCCAGGCCTGAGGGGGCGCCAGCCTTGACGATTCCACCAACCCGGATTCCCCGCGAACCCGCCCGGCTGCGTGTCGAGGCTGTGACCGCTGCAACCTGGCGGGACATGGAAGCTCTTTTTGAGGGGCGCGGCGGGCCCCATTACTGCTGGTGCATGGTCTGGCGCAAGATGCCGTCGAAAGACCGCCGCGACAAAAAACGCAAGAAGGCCGCTCTGAAGCAGTGTGTCGAAGACGGCACGCCTGTGGGACTGCTGGGCTATCTCGATGAGCGGCCGGTTGCCTGGTGTTCGGTGGGGCCGCGCCCCTCCTATCGCCGACTGGCCGACACTGAGCCCGGCCAAGTGCAGAAAACGCCGGAAAGCGTCTGGAGCATCGTCTGCTTTTATGTTCAGCGGGCTTACCGCGGCCAAGGCCTGTCTGCGCAACTCATCGAGCATGCGGTGGCCTATGCACAGGCGCAGGGCGCCGAGATGGTCGAGGCTTACCCGGTGGAGCCCGAAGCGCCGAGTTATCGCTTCATGGGCTTCGTGCCGCAGTTCACCCGCGCCGGATTCATCATGGCCGGCAAGGCCGGCAGTCACCGCCACGTCATGCAGTTGCGCTTGCCGTGAGTCCACGGTCGACCGGGCCCGCCACCAGGCCGTCCGGTCACTCCGCGGCGGCGGGGACCGGCGAGGCCTCCGTGCCCAACGCTCCGGACTCGCCGTCTTGCTGCTGCGGGGCGCCGCGGCGCGGCCGCATGACCAGGGCGAACATCGGCGGCGTGAAGTAGAACGAAACCACCATCGACAACAGGACACCGCCCGCGATCGCCATGGCGAAGGGCGGCCAGAAGCCGCCGCCGGCCAGGATCAGCGGGATGAAGCCGCCGACCGTGGTGATCGTCGTGGAGACGATGTGGCGCGCCTGGCGGCTGACGACCCGGCGCATGGCCGCAAGGTCGCCGCCCAGGGCCTGCGGATCGCGCTGCAGCGCCGTGAGGATGATGATCGCGGCATTCACCGAAACGCCGATGGAACCGATGGTCCCGATCAGGGCCTGGATGCCGAAGGGATACTGGAACACCGCCAGCGCCAACAGGCTGAGCCCCATGGAAAGGCCGGCAACCGCCGCGGTCACCAGGGACAGCCGGTAGGACCCGAAGGTGAGGAAGATGGCCACAACCGTCAGCGTCACCACGAGGCCCGCAGCGGCGGCAAGGTTCCTGGTGGTTTCGGCCCTGGCATCCGCATCGCCGCCGACCTCCAGCCGATAGCCGGGGGCGAGGCCAAGCGGGTTCTCGGCGAGCAGGGCCTGCGCCTGCTTCAGCACCTCTTCCGGCAGCACGCCACGGGCGATGAAGCCCTGGACCGTGTTCACCCTTTCACCATTGCGCCGGGTGATCGGGCTGTCGGAGGGCAGCAACGCGAGGGCGCCGAGGGCTGTCAGCGGAATGCCGGGATAGCCGCCTCTTGCGGCGGTCTCTGCGGCATCGGTTGGGACAATCACCAGGTTGCGCAGCGCCTCCACGCTGCCACGCGCCTCGTCTGACAGGCGCACGCGCAGCGGCAGTTCTTCGGTCGCCTCGACCAGCGAACCGCCCAAGGCACCACTCAGTCCGGCCTCAAGCTGGCGGGCCACCTCCGCCAGCGACAGGCCCGCCAGGCGCACCTTGTGCTCGTCCAACTGGAAAACCAGCTTCGGCTCGGCCCCGATGAGGTCGGCGCGTGTGTGCGTGATCTCGGGAATCTGCGCCAGCAGCCCGCGCAGCACCTGGCCGTCACCGCGCAGGGATTCCAGATTGGGTCCGACCAGACGCAGTTCGACCGGCGCGTTCACCGGCGGCCCCTGCACCAGTCCGCGGACCAGAACCTGGGCCTGGGGAAACTCCCGGTCCAAAGACGCCTGCAGGACAGGTATGAGGCGCTCGGTGGCATCCGGCGAGACGGTGGTGACGAGGGCCTCGGCAAAGCCGGGCACGCCGTCGCGGTCGGTCACCATGTTGTAGTAGAAGGCCGGCGCGGATTCGCCGATGACCCAGTGCAGGCTGCGGATCTCCGCTTCTTCCCGCAGCCGGGCGTCCATGCGCAGTGCCAGAGCCCGAGTCTCCGAAATTGCCGCGCCGCCCGGCAGGCTCACCTGAACATAGAACTGATCGCGGTCGACCCCGGGGAAGAACTGCGCCGTCAGGGTCGGAAAGGCGGCGAAGCCCATCAGCGGCAGCACCAGCGCGCCCAGGATCGCCAGTCCCTTGTGGCGCAGCGCAAGGTCCAGAGAACGATCGAAAAGAGAACTCAGGCGCGGCGCGGAGATGCCGTGCTGCAGGAAACCGCCGCGCTGCGCCGGGCGCCCGCCAGCCCCCAGCAACCGCCCGGCCAGGGCCGGCGTGACGGTCAGCGCCAGCAGCAGGGAAACCGACAGCATGATAATGACCGAAAGCGCGATGGAGCCGACGAAGTCGCCGGCCGGGCCAGGCAGCAGCGCCATGGGCACGAAGGCCAGGACTGTCGTCACCGTCGAGGCCATCAGCGGGACCGCCAGCCGGTCGACGGCCTCCGCCACCGCACGCAGCGCCGGCAGCCCGGCCGCGATGCGGCGCCTGATCTGGTCGGACATGACGATGGCGGCATCGACCAGCAGCCCCAACGCGACGATGAGCCCGGTGACCGACATCTGCTGGATCGGCAGGCCGAGCCACTGCATTACTGTCACCGACATCAGGGTCGCCAGCGGGATCACCGCCGCGACCACGCTGGCCGCCCGCCAGCCGAGCGACACGAAGAGCACGAGCACCACCAGCGACACGCCGATGGCAAGATTGACCCCGAGGTCGGCAAAGCGCTGCTGCGTGTAGCGGCTCTGGTCGAAGATCAAACGGTGTTCCAGGCCGTCGGGCAGGCCCGCCTCGAAGTCGGCGATCACAGCCTTGGCGGCAGCCGTCCAGGCATCCACCTGACGGTCGCTCTCCATCCGCGCGGCCACCAGCACCGCAGGGCGGCCATCGGCATAGGCGATCTCGCGCGGCGGGTCGGCAAAGGCACGCTCGATGGTGGCGACATCGCTCAGCCGCAGGGTCGTGCCCACGGCGTCGCTGCGCAGCGGGATATCGCGGATGCGCTGCAGGGTTTCGATCTCGCCTTCGGTCTCGACCAGAAGGTCGTAGCGTTCGCCGCGCAGCTGGCCGGAGCGCACCTTGGCGTCGGCCTGGGCCACGGCAGCGGAAACCTGGTCGAAGCTGAGACCCAGCCCTGCCAGCCGCCGCGCGTCCACGGTGACGCGGACCTCCTCCTCCCGCTCGCCGAAGAGGCGCACGTGCTTGGTGTCGGAAATCTGACGCAGCCGGTCCTGTAGGATTTCGGCATAGCGGCGCTGGATCGCAGGGTTCGGGGCCAGATCGCCACGCAGGACGATGGCGCTGATCGCCGTGTAGGCCGAGGTGCGGTCGGTATCCAGTTCCGGCTCCGGCACCCCGGCGGGAAAGCTGCGGGCGGCATCGCTCAAGGCGTCGCGAATCTCCGCCCAGACCTGCTCGATGGTCTCCTCGTCGATGTAGAGCGAGAGCTCCACCGAGATCACGGAGACACCGGTGCGCGAGGTGGAGCGGATTTCGTCGATCTCCGGTATCTCGCGCAGTTCCTCCTCGATCTTCTCGGTCACCAGGGACTCGACCCGCGAGGGCTCGGCGCCCGGGTAGGGCGTGACGATGGTGGCGAAGAGGTTGGTGATGGTGGGGTCTTCCTGGCGGCCGATGCTGGTGGCAGCGGCGGCCGCCAGAGCGAGGATGACGCCGAGGACCAGAAACAGCAGGCGGGTGTTGCGGAACAGCAGTGTGTTCATTGCGGTCATCCCTCCCCGGCGGCGAGGGAGACCTGCTGACCCGGGACCACGCGGTTGCGGCCGTTGGCGACGACGCGGTCGCCGGCACGCAGGGTGCCGCGCACGAAGACGCGGTCGCCGGCCGTGTGCAGAAGCTCGACCGTTTCCTGGCCAATGCGGAAGGTACCGTTGTCATCCGGCTGCAGTGTCAGAACCGACCACAGGCCGCGTTCCCCCTCGCTCAGGGCCGAGATCGGCAGCCAGAAGCCCTCCGCGACCACGGGGCGGGACAGACGCAACTCGACCGTGTCGCCGAATTTCGCGGCGGGCTCTCCGCGCACATCGAAGAGAACGCTGACCGTGCGGGTCGCCGTGGTCAGGTCCGGCCGGATTGCGACAACGCGCGCCTGCAGGTTACGGCCATTTGCGGAGAGGCCGACCACCTCTCCGGGCGTGAGCGCGGCCGCGGCTTCCGGCGACAGACCGATGCGTGCCTGCGGCCGCCCGGTCTCGAGAATGTCGACGACCGGCGTGCCGGCGTCGACAACGCTGCCGGTGTCGATGAACCGCGCCCCGATCCGGCCGCCAAAGGGCGCCCGCACCACCGACTTGTCGAGGTCGACATCGATGCGGCGGATGGCGGCATCGAGGGCCGCCAATTCGCCCTCCAAGGCAACCGCACCGAGGCGCGCCTCGTCGAGCCGCTGCTCGGAGGCGTGGCCCCGGTCGCGCAGCACGCGTTGCCGCCCTTCGGTCAGGCGGGCCAGTTCCAGCGAGGCCGTCACCTGTTTGCGCTGCCCGAGCAGGCGGTCGCGCTCAACCTCCAGGATCGCCGTGTCCAAGGTGGCGATGACGGCGTCGGCAGAAACCACCTCGCCCTCTTCCACCGCGACCGCGGTCACCAGCCCCGAGCGCTCAAAAGCAATGCGCGCCTGCTGCGCAGGTTCGAGACGGCCGACGAACCGCTCCGCAACGTCATAGCTTCGCGCTGCTTCCAAAACCAGGCTCGCGACCGGGACGGGCGCGAAGGGACGGGCGGCTTCGACTTTCGACTGAGCGGCGCGCAGATGCAGAAGCGCCGCACCGCCGGCAAGACTGGCCAGAAAACCGACCGCGACCAGCGCGATGAAGGAGGTGCGTAGCAACCGGTTCATATCCGCTTCCCTTCTGCATCCCGGCTCTGGCGAGCCTGCCTCTCGGGCTTTTCAACGTTTACGTGGAATTGCACTTAATTGGATCACAGAGCATCCTGAAAGTTGCGTCGTCGGGCCCCATGGATCCGGCGGTCAGTCCGCCAGCCGGTCGAGGGCCCGGCGCAACTCCGGCCAATCGACCCCAGCAAGCCGTTCGTGCGAGACCTTCTGGGCGGCCTGCCAGAGGGGCACGGCCTTCTTCAAGAGGGCGCGCCCCTGCGGCGTCAGCTTCAGGCGGCGCACCCGCGCATCCTTTTCGTCCGCAACGGAAGTCACCAGGCCCCGTCTTTCCAGCGGCCGCAGATCCTTGGTCAACGTGGTCCGGTCCATGCCGAGCCCGGCGGCAAGAGCGCCCAGCGGCGCCGGCCGCTCCCGCTTCAAGGCAGCCAGGATCGTGAACTGCCCGGCCTTGAGCGCGACGGGCCTGAGCGCGTCCTCATAACGCTTGGAGATCTTGCGGGCGACCCGTCGCATGGTCTGACAGACACAGGCCGCCTCGAAGTCCGCTGCTGCGATCATAGGGATTTCCTTTCCAGGCCCAAATAGGTGCAATTCCACATAATGTCAAGCTGGACGGACCTGCTGCGCAGTGGTCCGGGCTGGGTGAAGTCCTGAGCCGCCCTAAGGCTGGGCGCTCTCGCGGGTCGACGCGCGCACGACGAGATGGGTCGCGATGCGGCGAATTTCGCTCGGGCGGCGCGGCTCTTGCAGGCGCAGTTCGAGCAGTTCGACGATCTGCGCGACCACCGCCGCGACGGGATAATCGAGGGTGGTGAGCCGAAAGCTGCGGCGGGCACTCTCCGGCAGGTTGTTGAAGCCGATGATGGCCAGGTCCGCCGGCACGCCGAGCCCCAGGGCGCGGCTCGCCTCGAGGGCGGCGATGGCGATGCGGTCGTTGCTGCAGAAAAGCCCGTCCGGCCGGGGCGTGCGCGACAGCAGTGCGGTGGCGGCGGCGAAAGCGGCGGCCTCGTCGCGCCCGGCAACGCTTTGCTCGACAATGGCATGGTCTGCAGTCCGGGCGGCCGCCCGGAAGCCGTCGTGACGCTCGCGGTCTGAGAAGGTGGCGCCGCCCTGGCCGAGAAAGGCCAGGTGCCGGCAGCCGGTACGCAGCAGCAGTTGGGCCGCCTGCCGGCCGCCGTCGTGATTGTCCGCCAGCACACAGTCCACGCCGGGCGTCTCCACCACCCGCCCGGCCAGAATGACCGGCAGCCCGGCGCGGACACAACGCTCGGAGTGCGCCAAGGACATGGTGCCCGCGGAAACGACCACCGCGTCGGACTGGTAATCCAGGGCCTGCAGCATCCCCTCCTCGCCCGGCGTGCCGGCGGCAGCCGGCGACAGCATCAGACGGGTGCCGCGCGCGGCAAGAGCCTCGGCCAGGCCGTCCATGAAGAGCGCATCGAAGGGGTCGGTCATGCGCCCCATCACCAGGGTGACCAGATTTGTGCGGTTGCGCACCAGGCCGCGCGCCAGCAGCGACGGCCGGTAGCCCAGCAGGTCGGCGGCGGCCATAACCTTCTCGCGGGTCTTCAGGGAGGCACTGGCGCCCTCGGTGAAAACCCGGGAGACGGCGGAGGCGGAAACCCCGGCTTCGCGGGCGACGTCTTTGATCGTGACTCGGCGCATCGGCAAAGAATATCGGGAACACAGAGCCTGCTTGCAAACGTTTTCTCATTCGGCAAGGCAAGCATAGAGCTTCATACAAAGTTCATTTGAGAAGAAACGATAGAAAGCGTAGAGTCCGAAATCGCAAACGTTTGCAAAGCATGCAGAAGGGGCATACCTGCGCCCCGGCTGGGCAGCCGGCGCGTTGAAGTAACGATGATGGCGCTCGGGCATGGCGCTCAGGCGCCACCGCTCCACCCCCGTGAGAAGACGCGAAAGAGGGAGACTCCGCGATGAAACGACTTGCAACGGCAGTGCTGGCCGGGGCCGTCTTGTTCAGCACCGCCCCAACCCAGGCCGAGACGCTGGTCATCGCCGGCCGCGACGGCAGCTACGGAGAGGCCTTGAAGCTGGCCGTCGAGATGTACGAGGCCAGGAACCCCGGCCTCGAAACCGAAAGGCTTGAACTGCCCGGCGGCGGCCTGCTGGAAAAGGTCACCATCGCCATGCGCGAGAAGGCCGGCGCCTACGACGTGATCATGCTCGACGACCCCTGGGCGGTGGAGTTCATGGCCAACGGCTGGCTGGCCGATCTCGACGAACTGGGCGGCGGCGTCGACGAGGACTTCGTGAAGCCGGCCCGCGACGTCTCGCGGTATCCCGTGGGCAGCGGACCCTTCTATGCCGTGCCCTTCGTCGGCAATGTCGAACTCTTCGCCTACCGCAAGGACCTCTTCGAAAAGCACGGTCTCGACCGTCCGCAAAGCTGGACCGACGTGCTGGAGGCCGCGCGGACGATCAACAAGGCCGAGGACGGCATCTCCGGTGCCGTGTTCCGCGGCAAGAAGGCAAACCCCATCGTCACCGGCTTCCTGCCGATCCTCTGGGCCCACGGCGCCCGCGTGGTCGGCACGGACGGCAAGGCGCACCTGGACAGCGACGCCGCCCTGGAAGCGCTGGAGCTCTTCCTGGCTCTCAGGAACTACGCTCCCAAGGGCATCGAGACCTACAACTCGACGGAGGTGCGCGACGCCCTGATGCAGGGCACGACCGCCATGACCATCGAACTCTGGCCCTCCTGGGCGCCTTCGCTGGACGATCCGGCGAAATCCAAGGTTCCGGGCAAGATCGAGATCATGGCCGCACCGGGCCAGGTCCAGGGGCCGGCACCGATGCTGGGGTCATGGCTGCTGGCGGTGCCGGCGGACGCCAAGAACCCTGAGCGCGCCCGCGACTTCATCGACTTCCTCACCTCGCCGGAGATGCAGAAGACCCTGGCTCTGGAAGTCGGCATTCCGCCGACCCGCGCCAGCGTCTACAAGGACGCCGAGGTGATCGACCGTTACCGCTGGTACCCCGCCCAGGTCGAAGCCCTGCAGAACGCCCAGCCACGCCCGCGCATCACCCAGTGGAGCAGGGTCGAGGCTATCCTGGGCGACTACCTGCAGCTCGCCCTGATCGGCGAGATGGAACCCAAGGATGCCCTGGAGGAAGCCAACGGCAAGATCGCCCGTGCGCTGACGCGCTAGGCTTCCGGCCTCACGGGGAGAGGGGACGCCGCGCCCTCTCCCCGTTCCTCTTGGACCCTTTCTTCTTTCGCCCGCGCGCTCTTGGCCTTGAGCGACCGTCCCGCTTCGACGTAAGTCAAAGGCAACTCGCAAGGGACAGACGATGCCAGGCCCCCGCTATCTCCCTCTCCTGCTGCTCGCCCCGGCCATCGCGATCTTCGCGCTGCTGACGCTCTATCCGCTCGGCCGCGGACTCCTGCTGTCCTTCTTCGTCACCGACTACGGCCTCGACGGCGCGCTCTTCGTCGGCACCGAGAACTACAGCGAGTTGTTGGGCGACCGCTTCTTCCGCCGCGCGACCTGGAACACCGTCGTCTTTACGCTTCTGGCAACCGTCAGCGAGGTCGGCCTCGGGCTGATGCTCGCCTTGATGATGAGCCGGAGCTTCCCCGGCCGGCGCTTCGTGATCCCCGCCCTTGTGGCGCCCTTCGTGCTCTCGACCATGGTGGTGACCGCCATCTGGAGCGCCTGGTTCCACTACGACTTCGGTTTCCTCAACAACCTCCTGCGCGCCGCTGCGCTGCCGCCGGTGGAATGGCTCTCAGACCCCGACCTGGCGATGCTCTCGCTGGTGCTGGTGGATCTCTGGCAGACCGCCCCCTTTGCCTTCCTGATCCTCTTGGCCGGTCTGCAAGCGGTGCCGCCTGAGGTTTACGAAGCCGCGCGCATCGACGGCGCCTCGCCGCGCCAGATCCTGCTCACGATTACCCTGCCGTTGCTGACGCCGCACATCCTGCTGGCAGCCCTGCTGCGCTGCATCGACAGCTTCAAGATCTTCGACAAGGTCTACGCGCTGACCGGCGGCGGACCCGGCAACGCGACGGAAACCCTCTCGATGTATGTCTACCGGCTGGGCTTCCGCTTCTTCGATGTCGGCCTCGCCTCGGCCGCCGCCGTCATCATGGTGGTGATCGCCGGCCTGCTGGCCGCCATCTATGTCCTGAAGATCGTCGGCGGCCAATCTCATGTCGGGTGAGGCTCATGTCGGGTGAGGCTCATGTCGGGTGAGGCTCATGTCGGGTGAGGCCATGCCGGGTGACGCGGGACGCGGCCTGACCCCCCGTGCCCTCACCGCCTATGCGGTGACGGCCCTGGTTCTGCTGCCGGTGTTCTGGATGGCCGGCACCTCCGTCAAGCCGCCGATCGAGTTCGTCTCTTCCTCCGTCGATCTGATCCCCAACGCGGTCACCCTGGAGCACTACCGCGCGCTGATGGAAGACGACATCTTCGGCAAAGTCGTCAACAGCCTGATCGTCGCCTTCGGGACCACGGCCCTGGCCCTGCTGGCTGGCTTCCCCGCCGCCTACGCGCTCGCGCGCCTGGAGATGCCGCGGCGTCTGGACGTCGCCTTCCTGGTCTTCGTGCTGCTCATCAAGCTGGCGCCGCCCATCGTGCTGGCCATTCCGCTCTACCAGGTGCTGCGCTCGCTCGGCCTGCTCGATACCCTGGCCGGTCTGGTGCTGGTCTATCAGGTCTATGCCCTGCCCTTTGCCATCTGGATGCTGCTGGGCTTCGTGCGCGACGTTCCCCAAAGCTACGAGGAAGCGGCCCGGATCGACGGCGCCTCGCTGATCCAGCGGCTTGCCACCATCGTGGTGCCGGTCATGGCGCCGGGGCTGGCCGCCACGGCAGTCTTCCTGATGATCCTCAGCTGGAACGAGTTCGCCTACGCCCTGCTGTTCATCCAGACGCCCTCGAAGTTCACCCTGCCCACCTATATCGCCACCCTGATCACCGAGGACGAGACCTTCTGGGGGCGCCTCGCCGCCATCGGCTTCCTCGCCTCCCTGCCGATCCTGGCGATGGTCGGGCTGGTACAGAAGTGGCTGACCATGGGCTTTGCCGGCGGCCTGAAATAGGCGCATGGCCTGAAATAGGCGCATGGACAGTCAGGGGCCGGCCCCCTATAGATGACCGCCATGCGCGATTTCTGGCAGGACTCCGGCTACCACCTCCTCGAGCGGACCGAGCGCGGCCACCTGACGGTGACCGACGACTTTCTGCGCGCCTACATCCGGCGCCCGGAAGTGAGCCCCGTGCCCGAGTCGAACGAGGCCGAGCGCCAGCTCCATGCCGCGCTGCTGCGCAATCCGCGCGAGGCGGTCTCCGAGGAACGTCTGGCAGCGCTGGAGGATGCCGACGCCATCGAAAACTACCGCCTCGTCCTCGCCTTTCGCGACCGCCTGACGGCGGCCGAATCCCTGGAGGACTGCTACCTGCAGATCTTCCTGGCGCCCGAGGGCATTGTCCTACCGCCGCTGTTCCTCGATCAGCTCGCCCACGTCATCGCCCGTTCGATGCTGGAGGGCGAGGAGGACGCGCTGCGGGTCCGGGCGGCGGAGACCTTCTTCCGCGCCCAGAAGGTCACCATCAACGACGGCGCCATCATGGCCGCCGATGCCGAGACCGTGGAGATGTTCGCCACAACCGGCGGCTTCGGCAGTCTGGGGCGTCTGGTCGCCGAGGCGCAGACGCCGCTGAGAACGGTCGAACTGGACGTGGTCAACGAAACCAATGCGGACATCTATTGGGACCGCGCCAGCCGCTACGACACCGTCCTGAACCTGAACTTCGCCGGCACCGGCCTGGACGCCCTCTGCCGGGTCCTGGAGAGATGGGTGAAGCACTTCCTCGATGTCGCGGTGTCGATTCAGCCGGTGCAGAAGATCAGCGACGAGCGCTGGGTCTGGCACATCGGCCTGGACGTTGAAGCGACCAAGATGCTGAACGACCTCTACAACGGCGTCGAGGTCGGCGAAGGCCGCCTGGCCCGCCTGCTCTCCCTCTTCCGCATGGAGTTTCAGGACCCCTCGGTGGTCGCCCCCGGCATCGCCGGACGCCCGGTCTACCTGGCGCTGGCCATGACCGAGTCCGGCCAGCTGCGCCTGAAGCCCCAGAACCTGCTGGTCAACCTGCCGCTGGCCGAGCGCGCCTGAGCCACCGCCCCGCGCGCCACCGCGCCATCCGCCGCTGCCCCACCCGCCGCTGCCCCACCCGCCGCTGCCTCATGCGCCGCCGCCCGGCCGGAGTCCGCCTGCGACACTTTTTGCCACCCCCAAATCCCGCTGCCGGGACGCGTCGACGGAAAGCCCGGGAATCTGCGGATCAGCGGCGGGCGGCGCCCACCGCGACGCCCCGACAGATCGCGCGTTAACGCCTTCTTAACGCAAAATGTGGTGACCTCAGCCACATGTTGTGGTTTAATGATCGTTCGTCACAAGATATGGCAAGTCCTGAGGATTTGCGGGGTTTTCGGGGGGAAACGGCGGTCTTGGGGCTGCTGTTTCTGTCTGGTTTTCCGGACTCCCTGAACCCGGCGCCACTTGGGGCGAAGTGCAGGGCCAACTGACAAGAAAAAGAGACTGGAGATTACCGCATGCGGGTTGCGCGTCGTTTTACGGAAACTGGCAGTGACGTCTATGAGAAAATCGAGTTTCGCCGGACGTCGAGCGAGATCCGCAACCCTGACGGATCCCTGGTGTTCCGCGCCGAAGACATCGAGGTCCCGTCCAGTTGGTCGCAGGTCGCCTGCGATATCCTGGCGCAGAAGTATTTCCGCAAGCGCGGCCTGCCGCTGAAGTCCAAGCCGGTTCCCGAGGACAATGTCCCGGCCTGGCTGTGGCGCTCCGAGCCCGACCACGAGGCCATGGCCGACATCGCCGAGGACGAGCGCTTCATCGGCGAGACTTCCGCCAAGCAGGTCTTCCACCGCCTCGCCGGCACCTGGGCCTATTGGGGCTGGAAGGGCGGCTACTTCGACGCCGAAGAGGATGCGCGCGCCTACTACGACGAAATGCGCTACATGCTGGCCAGGCAGATGGCCGCGCCGAATTCCCCGCAGTGGTTCAACACCGGCCTGCACTGGGCCTACGGCATCGACGGGCCGAGCCAGGGCCACCACTACGTCGACTTTTCCACTGGCGAACTGACCCGCGCCGGCAGCGCCTATGAACATCCCCAGCCGCATGCCTGCTTCATCCAGTCGGTCAACGACGACCTGGTGAACGACAACGGCATCATGGACCTCTGGGTGCGCGAGGCGCGGCTGTTCAAGTACGGCTCCGGCACCGGCACCAACTTCTCCTCGCTGCGCGGCGCCGACGAACCGCTGGCCGGCGGCGGCAAGTCCTCCGGCCTGATGTCCTTCCTGAAGATCGGCGACCGCGCCGCCGGGGCCATCAAGTCCGGCGGCACCACCCGCCGGGCCGCGAAGATGGTGACCGTCGATCTCGACCATCCGGACATCGAGGACTACATCAACTGGAAGGTCGTCGAAGAGCAGAAAGTGGCCGCCCTGGTGACCGGCTCCAAGCTCTGCGACAAGCACCTCAACGCCATCATGCGCGCCTGCCACGCCTTCAAGGGCGAGGAGGGCGCCGAGCAGGCCGACGCTTTCGATCCTAAGAAGAACGCTCCGCTGAAGGCCGCCATGAAGGCCGCGCGCGCCGCCATGGTGCCGGAGAACTACGTCGCCCGCGTCATCCAGTTCGCCCAGCAGGGCTTCACCTCCATCGACTTCAAGACCTACGACACCGACTGGGATTCCGACGCCTACCTCACGGTCTCCGGCCAGAATTCCAACAACTCGGTTCGGGTGCCCAACACCTTCATCGAGGCGGTGCTGAACGACGATCCCTGGAGCCTGATCCGCCGCACCGACGGTCAAGTCCACAAGAAGGTGAAGGCGCGGGAGCTCTGGGACCAGATCTCCTACGCCGCCTGGGCCTGCGCCGATCCGGGCATGCAGTACGATACCACCATCAACGAGTGGCATACCTGCCCCACCTCCGGACGCATCAACGGGTCCAACCCCTGCTCGGAGTACATGTTCCTCGACGACACCGCCTGCAACCTGGCCTCGCTGAACCTGATGGCCTTCCGTGGCACGGGCGACGCCTTCGAGACCGAAGCCTATGAGCACGCGGTGCGCCTCTGGACCCTGACGCTGGAAATCGCGGTGCTGATGGCGCAGTTCCCCTCGGCCGAAATCGCCCAGCGTTCCTACGACTTCCGCACCCTCGGCCTCGGCTACGCCAACCTCGGCGGACTTCTGATGGCCTCCGGCATCGCCTACGATTCCGACGAGGGCCGCGCCCTGGCGGCGGCGCTGACGGCGATCATGACCGGCGTCTCCTACGCCACCTCGGCGGAGATGGCCGAAGAACTGGGCGCCTTCCCGCGCTACGAGGAAAACGCCGAGCACATGCTCCGCGTGATCCGCAACCACCGCCGCGCCGCCTACGGCCAGCGGGCCAGCTACGAAGATCTCTCCATCGCCCCGGTGCCGCTGGAAGGCAACGCCTGTCCGGACAAGAGCCTCATCAAGGCCGCGAAGAAGGCCTGGGACCGGGCACTGGAGCTGGGCAAGCGCAGCGGCTACCGCAACGCCCAGGCAACGGTCATCGCACCCACCGGCACCATCGGCCTGGTGATGGACTGCGACACCACCGGCATCGAGCCCGACTTCGCCATCGTGAAGTTCAAGAAGCTGGCCGGCGGCGGCTACTTCAAGATCATCAACCGCACGGTGCCAGAGGCGCTGCGCACCCTCGGCTACGGCGAGATGGAGATCGAAAGCATCATCCGTCACGCCGTCGGCCACGGCACCCTGGCCGACGCGCCGGGCATCAACCACGACCGGCTGAAGGAAAAGGGTTTCACCGAGGCCGCACTGCAGGCCCTGGAAGCGAGCCTCGCCTCGGCCTTCGACATCAAATTCGCTTTCAACAAATGGACTCTAGGCGAAGAGTTCTGCGTCAAGGCGCTGGGCTTCTCGGCAGCGGAGATGGACGAGGTCTCCTTCGACATGCTCGCCGCCCTCGGCTTCACCAAGAGCGAGGTCGACGCCGCCAATGCCTACTGCTGCGGCGCCATGACCCTGGAGGGCGCGCCGGGTCTGAAGAGCGAGCATCTGCCGGTCTTCGACTGCGCCAACCCCTGCGGACGCCACGGCAGGCGCTTCCTTTCCGTCGACAGCCACATCCGGATGATGGCCGCGGCCCAGCCCTTCATCTCCGGCGCCATCTCCAAGACCATCAACATGCCCGGCACCGCGACGGTGGAGGACTGCAAGCAGGCCTACATGCTGTCCTGGCGTCTCGGCCTGAAGGCCAACGCGCTTTACCGCGACGGCTCCAAGCTGTCCCAGCCGCTGGCGGCCAACCTGCTCGACGACATCGCCGAGGACGACGCCGAACCGCTGGCCGAACAGCTCGCCGAAGCCTCCGGCCCGCAGCGCGCGCAGATCGTCGCCGAGCGGATCATCGAGCGCATCGTCGAACGCAGCCAGGACCGCAAGCGTCTGCCCCAGCGCCGCAAGGGCTACACCCAGAAGGCCATTGTCGGCGGCCACAAGGTCTATCTGCGCACCGGCGAATACGAAGACGGCTCGGTCGGCGAGATCTTCATCGACATGCACAAGGAAGGCGCGGCCTTCCGCAGCCTGATGAACAACTTCGCCATCGCGATCTCCATCGGCCTGCAGTACGGCGTGCCGCTGGAAGAATTCGTCGAGGCCTATACCTTCACGCGTTTCGAACCCTCGGGCATGGTCGAAGGCAACGATGCCATCAAGATGTCGACCTCCGTGCTCGATTACATTTTCCGGGAGCTGGCCATTTCCTACCTTGGCCGCAACGACCTGGCCCATGTGGAACCGTCCGACATCAAGCCGGACGCCGTGGGCCAGGGCGATGGCCAGGGCGACCTGCCGGAGGCCGCGGTGGCGGAGACCGTCCGCCGCTACGCCTCGACCGGCTATGTCCGCAGCCAGCTCCTGGTCGTGAACGGTGGCGCCGCAAACGGCGCGAACGGTGTTTCGGAGACTCTGGGCGCAACCGCCCAGGCCCCTGCGCCGGTCGCATCGAACGGCGCGACCCAAGAGCTCGTCGGCTCCGCAGGCTCCGCCGAAGCCGTTGCCGTCGAGGCCACAGTCATCCGCGAGGTCGATACCCGCCTGGACCGCGTCCGCGAGGCGCGGATGAAGGGCTATGAGGGCGACCCCTGCGGCGACTGCGGCAACTTTACCCTGGTGCGCAATGGCACGTGCCTCAAGTGCGCAACCTGCGGCAGCACCAGTGGCTGCTCATGAGGAGTGGCTCGACAGTAACTCAGGTAGAGCCTCCTACCTGTATGACTCACGTCTGAGTTCTCCCTGTGAACTTGAGGGGTGCCCGCGGCGGCGGCACCCCGCTCTTTTTTCCGGTCCGCTCTTTTTTTGAGGATTGCGGGATCTGACGCCCGATCCTGCCTGCCTGCCGACATCACTCCCAGAATGGCAGGCGGAATTCACCGCCCGCGCAGTTTCGCCCGATCGCGGTCCCTAGCGGCGGCAATTGAACCTTTTCGGTGCCCCTGGCAACCTACCGGGAGCGGCCCCTGACTTTCTGCTTCGCCGCAAGCGTTTCACAGAGTCGCCGTACTCTTGCGCAATGCCGTTTTGCCCCGCGTCCCCGAAAAGGCCCCCAAGATGAGCGATCCTTACGAAACCCGGCCATACGAAACCCGGGAAGATCTGCCCCGATCCTGGGCCGGGGTCTTCGTCGCCGTCGGCCTGGTCTGCGGTCTCGGCGCCTTCGTCCTGACCGAGGAGATCGATGCCTGGGTCTGGCAGTCCGCCCCGACCTTCGCCCTGCTGATCACTGGCCTCGCCTTCTGCCTCTCGGTGAACCCACAGCGCTGGCTGCCAGCAGCCCTGGGCTCCCTTGCGCTCGGCCTGCTGCTCGGCGTCCTCGGCACCACCTTCCTGGAACGCTTCGGGCCCGGTGCCGACCGCTGGCCGGAGATGCCGACGGCAAGGGTGCTGACGCTCTACCTGATTGTGGCGCAGATCGCCCTGCCCTTCTTCCAGACGTGGCAGGAGCGGGGGCAGGAAAGAGGGTTGGAAGAGAACCGATTCAGTTTCCCTTACCAGCGCCTCTTCGCCCATGCCTGGAACAACACCCTGATCGTCGCCCTCAGCCTGGCCTTCGCCGTGCTGCTGTGGATCCTGCTCTGGCTCTTCGCCGCGCTCTTCGATCTGGTGGGCATCGATTGGTTCAGCGACCTGATCGGCGAGCCGGCTTTTTTCTGGCCGGCGACCACGATCGCCGTTGCCTTCGGGGTTTATGCCGGGCGCGACTACCACCGGGTGGTGGTCGCCCTGCGCCGCATCGTCTTCAGCCTCTTCTCGGTGCTCACCCCGCTGTTCCTGCTGCTCTCCCTCGGCTTCCTGCTGGCCCTTGCCACCGGTGGATTCGAGCAGATGACCACCGTGGTCAGCGCCGCAACCACCCTGGTCGCGCTCCTCGTCCTCGGTGTCGTGCTTCTGAACGCGGTGCTGCGCGACGGCAGCGCGGCCACCGACCCCGGCCGGGTCCTGAACGTCTGCGCCGTCGCCCTGGCGCCGGCGCTGGCGCTGCTCTGCGGCTTTGCGGTCTATGCCGTGATCCTACGTATCGGACAGTACGGCCTGACGCCGGACCGCATCTGGATTGCCGTCACCGCCGGCGTGCTGATGCTCTACACCCTGGCCTATCTGCTGTCCCTCGTGGCACGGGAGCGCTGGATGGCGGTCAGCCGCCAGGCCAACATCTGGATCGCCGTGCTGGTGGCCCTGGTCGCCATCGGTCTGCAGACCCCCTGGGGCGACCCCTACCGCCTGAGCGCCGAGAACCAGTACCAGCGCCTTGCCGGCGGCGCAGCCGATCCGGCGCGCTTCGACTACGGCTTTCTGAAGTTCAATCTCGGCAACCACGGCGAGGCGGTCCTGGAGCGGATCGCCGAGGACGCCGGCGTCGCCGACCGGGCGGTGGTTGCCGAGCAGCTCGCCGAACTGGCAAAGGCCGAGACGCGCTGGCAGTGGCGCCAGCCCGGCGAGCAGGAGGTGCGCCGGCTCTCCGTCCGCGAAACGCTGAGCGACCCCGAGCGGGTGACACTCATCCCGCCGGACCTGGCGATCCCGGACGACTTCAATACGGACTGGCTGCATGGCGTGATGGAGCGTTGCGGCAGGCTGGGCGGGCAGGAATGCATGCTGACCGCCATCGACCTCACCGAGAGCGAGGGCGTGGAATACGTCCTGGCCACGCGGTCTGATGACGTGTCACCGATCATGCATCTGTTCGAACGCCGCAAGGACGGCAGCGGCTGGGCCTCGACCTTCATTCCGGTCAGCGCCGAAGCCACCACCTTCTGGTCCGACTTCGCGAGCGGCAGGATCGATGCCGTGACGCCGGCCCACAGGGACCTGAAGGTTGGGGACGAGGTCATCCCGCTGCGCCGCCATCCACCCGGGCCCTGACCGCCCGCGCCGGGGACATCAGCGGGCTTGTGGGCGGACGAGCGGCGGGGCTATGCTCCCGCTCCGGCCCGGAACCCCGGGACCGCCTCAACCAATCACGCTCGCCAAACAAACACTTTGGAGGAACCGCCTGATGGCCGGACAGATTGACGCCCGCCTTGCCGAACTGGGCATCCAAGTGCCTGAAGCCGCCGCCCCGGTGGCCAACTATGTCGGCTACGTACAGACCGGCAACCTGGTCTTCGTTTCCGGCCAGGTCACGCTGAAGGACGGCAGCCCGCAGTATCTAGGCAAGCTTGGGGACTCGATCTCGCTGGAAGACGGTCAGGCGGCGGCCCGGCTCTGCGCCATCAACATCATTTCCCAGGTCAAGGCCGCCTGCGGCGGCGACCTCGACCGCGTGCAGCGGGTGGTGAAGCTGACCGGCTTCGTCAATTCGACACCCGACTTCACCGACCAGCCGAAGGTGATCAACGGCGCCTCCGACCTGATGGTGGAGGTTTTCGGCGACAAAGGCCGGCACTCCCGGGCCGCGGTCTCCGCCGGCTCCCTGCCCATCGGCGTGGCGGTGGAGGTGGAAGCCGTGGTGGAGATCGCCTGAGACGCGAAGCGCCGCACAACCCGGGGCCGGGCGCCGCCGACGCGGCGCTTGACCTGGGCCCGGGCCGGCGCGACAAAGTATCTTCATGCCTGATTCGACCCGTGAGCTGCCGGCCGAGGCAGCGGATTTCCTGGCCCGCCACCCCGATACCGTGGCGCTGGACTGTATCCTGGCCGACCTTTCCGGCGTCGTCCGGGGCAAGCGCTATCCCATAACCGAGATCGGCAAGATCCTGCAATCCGGCTTCGCCATTCCGGGGTCGGTCTTCATGCTGGACAGCCAGGGGGAGAGCCACGATCCGGACGGGCTCGGCTTCTCCGACGGCGATCCTGACTGTCTGGTGAAGGTCATTCCCGGCAGCCTGAAGCCGGTGCCCTGGACCGAGCGTCCGCTGGCCCAGGCCATGATCACGCTGGAGACGGAAGACGGCGCGCCCTTCTACTACGAACCGCGTAATGTGCTGGCGCGGGTGCTGGAGCGTCTGGCCGAACTGGACCTGCGCCCCGTGGTCGCTTTCGAGCTGGAGTTCTATCTGATCGACCGCGAGCGCCTGCCTGACGGGGCGCCGCAGCCGCCGCGCTCGCCGGCGACCGGCCGCCGCGAAGCCGGCACCCAGGTCTACGGCATCAGCGCGCTGGACGCCTATTCCGGCTTCCTCGACGACGTGACCCGCGCCTGCGCCGCCCAGGACGTGCCGAGCGGCGCGATCACCGCGGAGTACGCCGCCGGCCAGTTCGAAATCAATCTACAGCACATCGACAACCCGCTGCAGGCCGCCGACCACTGCGTGCTCTTCAAGCGGATCGTCAAGGGCGTGGCCCAAAGCCACGGCCTGCAGGCCAGCTTCATGGCCAAACCCTATGCCGAGCGCGCCGGCAGCGGCCTGCACATGCATGTCAGCCTGCTGGACCCCGCCGGGCGTAACGTTTTCGACGGCGGCTCAGCGCCGGCCAGCGATACCCTGCTGCAGGCCATCGGCGGCACGCTGGACCTGCTGCCGGAAGCCATGGCGGTGCTGGCGCCCAACGTGAACTCCTACCGGCGCTTCCAGCCCAACATCTTCGTGCCGACCCAGCGCTCCTGGGGCTTCGAGAACCGCTCCGTCGCGCTGCGCATACCGACCGGAAAGGGTCCCGCCCGCCGCATCGAGCACCGCCTGGCCGGCGCCGACGCCAACCCCTATCTGGCGCTGGCCACCCTTCTGGCGGGCCTGCACCACGGCATCACCGGCAAGCTCGACCCGGGCCCGGCCTGGGACGGCAATGCCTCCGCCGGCTACGACGCCGGCCTCCCCTTCCGCCCCAAGCGCGCGCTGGAGAAGCTGACCGAGAACTGCCGCCTGGCGGACTACCTCGGCGCCGATTACCTGCGAGCCTACCGCGCCTGCAAGGAGAAGGAACTGGAGCTTTTCGAGGCGGAGATCAGCCCCCTGGAGTACCGCTGGTTCCTGCAGGCCGAGTGATCCTGCCCGCGCCCCCGCTTATTGCGGCAGGGAGATCGAAGGCTCGAAGAGGCCGGGGTCCAGATCCTGCCGGCGGATGTTCCGGCGCTCGATCTGAAGCGGCTCGCGAAAACCGTCGACCAGGATCTCGCCTTCCGCCTTCATGACGATGCCGTCGGCCGTCACCCAGAGATCGAGGACGACGGGCTCCCGCTCCTCGGCGCCTTCGCCGGTGGGGCGGCGGACGGCCTGGAAGTGGCCGACCGTTTCACCCTCGATCTCCGCGTCGGAAAGCTTGCGGACCTCGAAGGTCCTGAGCTCGCCGATGGGCGGCAGGAGCGCCGCCTCCGCATAAGGCATCTCGAAGAGCTGGCTGCTTTCCAGGAACATCATGTAGGCCCGGTTCCGGTCGGGACGCAGGATGGTCACCTGAAGCCGCTCGTCGACGGTGAACTCCTGGCGCTCCCAGCTTCCCCGGTGCAGGGTCTTCATCTCCAGGCTGTCGCCGGCATAGGTGACGAGGGTCTCGGCGGTGTAGGACGCCCGGGGCGCGGGCAGCAGGCCAGCCTGTCCTGTGTCCCGGGTCTCTGCAGCAACCGGCAGAGTGCAGAGGAACACCAGGAAGAAAAGCGCAGATAAGCGCTGCAGTCTGGTTGAAATGGTCAAAAGAATCATTGCCTTGCAGGCTAAGGCCCGCAACCGGGAAAGTCCATGCCCTGCGCCGTCGCTGCTCGCGAGGTGGCCCTTGCAACCGCCCGCATAAATGTCATCTCCTAGAGCAGAGCCCGCGCCCGCTACGAGGACCCATGCCGGACGGAAACGACGCCCTTGCCGTACAGGTGATCAGCCGCATCGCGGAGGTCTCCGCCGCCGACTGGGACGCCTGCGCCGGCGACAACCCCTTTGTCAGCCACGCTTTTTTGAATGCCCTGGAGGAAAGCGGCTCGGCCACCGGGGAGACCGGCTGGCAGCCGCAGCACCTCGTGCTGCCCAACCCGGCGGGGGGCCTCTACGGCTGCGTGCCGCTTTACCTGAAATCCCATTCCTACGGAGAGTACATCTTCGACTGGAACTGGGCCGACGCCTATGAACGCGCCGGGGGCCGCTACTACCCGAAACTCCAGTGCTCGGTTCCCTTCACCCCGGCGACCGGCCCGCGCCTTCTGGTGCATCCGGACGCACCTCAGGACGAGATCCTGACCGGCCTCACCGCGGCGATGATCGAACTGGCGCGGCGGCACCGTGTCTCCTCCCTGCATGTCACCTTCGCGCCGCGCGAGCAGTACGACCACCTGGGCGCGCTCGGCCTGTTGCAGCGGCTTTCCGTGCAGTATCACTGGCAGAATCGGGACTATGCCGACTTCGACGCCTTCCTCGCCGACCTCAGCTCACGCAAGCGGAAGGCGATCAAGAAGGAGCGCCGCAAGGTGGCGGAAAGCGGCATTGCGCTGCGCGCGCTCACCGGCGACGAGATCGCGCCGCATTACTGGGACGCCTTCTTCGGCTTCTACATGGCGACGGCGGACCGCAAGTGGGGCCAGCCCTACCTGACGCGGGAGTTCTTCCACCAGATCGGCCGCGATCTCGGCGACAGGGTGGTGCTGATCGTGGCGGAGTACGAGGGCGAACCGGTGGCGGGCGCCCTGAACCTGCGTAGCGATACCGCCCTCTTCGGGCGCAACTGGGGATGTCTCAGCCGCTTCAAGTTCCTGCACTTCGAAACCTGCTACTATCAGGCCATAGACTACGCCATCCGCCACGGCCTTACCTGGGTGGAGGCCGGCGCCCAGGGCGAGCACAAGATCCAGCGCGGCTATCTGCCGACGGCCACATACAGCGCCCACTGGATCGGCGATCCCGGCCTTCGCGACGCGGTCGAGCACTTCCTTGAGCGCGAGCGCGACGCGATGAGCCAGGAGATCGCACTCCTGGGACGGCACAGCCCTTTCAAGGCCTGCGACTGACCGCCCTCTCCGCCGCTCCGTGACCCTTTCAGCCCGCCCCTTCGCGTTGCGGCCAAATTGACCTAGCGCAAGGGCTTTCTCCCGTCGGCAGGAGATCATGACGCTTTGTTGACAAGAACTGACCCGGTGGCGCACCGGGGTGCGGCGGGCCGCCGCCACGAAAAGAACAGGCAGGGAGTTTCCGATGAACGTCAAGATCGCCGACCTCATGGCCAAGCGTGTGCTGACCGCGCAGCCGCACCACAGCCTCGACCACGTGCGCGCGATGATGGAGCGCAACAGAATCCATGCGGTCCCCATTGTCGGCCCGCAGCACGAGGCTCTGGGCATCGTCACGACGGCGGACGCGGCCCGCAAGGTAAAGGGCGAATCGCCGGTCAAGCGCATCATGTCGAACCATGTCTACTGCGTGCCCGCCTACAACGACGTCAGCGCCGCCGCCCGCATCATGCGCAAACACAAGATCCACCACGTGGTTGTCACCCACGAGAAGGCGGTGGTCGGGATCATCTCGTCCTTCGACCTGCTGAAGCTGGTCGAGGGCCACCGCTTCACCATGAAAGCGGCCCCCGCCCAGACCAAAAAGCGCAGCCGTCGCTGAAGCCGGCGCCAGGCAATGACCATCGGAACGCCGCAGCCAAGCGAAGCACCGACGGACAGCGGCGCGGAGCGGGAAGCCTTCCAGCTCTTGCAGGCGCGCCTGCCGGAGATGTTCCGCGAAGTCTTCGCCCACGACGAGGCGCCGCGCAGCGTCGTTGTCCTGCCGAGCTTCAGCCTCGATGCGGACGTCATGGCAAAGATCACCGGCGTCGAGCACTACGAGGAGCGCATGCTCTGCCTGCTCCTGCTGCTGCGGCTGCCGCGAACCAAGGTGATCTTCCTTTCCAGCGAGCCGATGCCGGAGTCAGTGGTCGACTACTATCTGCATCTGCTGCCGGGTGTCCCTGTCCGCCATGCCCGCCAACGTCTGACCCTGCTGTCCTGCCATGACAACTCACCGCGGCCGCTGAGCGCGAAGATCCTGGAGCGCCCGCGCCTGATGGAGCGCATCCTGGCAGCGATTCCGGACCGCGCGGCGGCGCACATGACCTGCTTCAACGTCTCCGGCTCCGAACGCGATCTCGCGCTGCGCCTCGGCATTCCGATTTACGGCTGCGATCCGGATCTGCTGCCTCTGGGATCCAAGAGCGGCGCCCGGCGCCTGTTCCGCGAGGCGGGTATCGAGATTCCCGAGGGCTCCGAAGGCCTGGGCGACTCGCAGGACCTGGCCGGGGCTTTGAGCGCACTGAAGGCCAAGTTCCCGGACCTGCGCCGCGCCGTGGTGAAGCTGAACGAGGGATTTTCAGGCGAAGGCAACGCTATCTTCGATTTCGCCGGTGCGCCCGCCGGCGCGGGGCTGGAGACCTGGGTCAGGCAGCACCTGCCCCAGCTGCGTTTCGAGGCTGCCGGCATGACCTGGGACCTCTACGAGGCCAAGGTGCGGGAGATGCAGGCCATCGTGGAGGCCTTCATCGAAGGCTCCTCGAAGCGCTCGCCGTCGGCGCAGTTCCGGGTCGACCCGACAGGCGGCCTGGAGGTCATTTCAACGCATGACCAGGTGCTCGGCGGCTCGGCGCAGCAGATCTTCCTCGGCTGTCGCTTTCCGGCCGACGAAGCCTACCGCCTGGAAATCCAGAACGAAGGCCTGAAGGCCGCCCGCCTGCTGCGCGACCGCGGGGTCATCGGGCGCTTCGGCGTCGACTTCATCTCGGTGCCGGAGGCCGGGGTCTGGCGCCACTACGCCATCGAGGTGAACCTGCGCAAGGGCGGCACCACCCACCCCTACCTGATGCTGCAGTTCCTCACCGACGGACGCTACGATCCCGCCAGCGGCCTCTACCTGGCGCCGGGCGGGCGGCCCTGCTTCTACTGCGCCTCGGACAACATCGAAGACGAGCGCTACCGTGGGCTGACGCCCGACGACCTGATCGACATCGCCGTGTTGAACGGGCTGCACTTCCACGCCGCCACCCAGGAAGGGGTGGTCTTTCACATGTTCGGCACCCTCTCCCAGTTCGGCAAGTTCGGCATGGTCTGCCTCGGCGGCACGCCGGAGCGCGCCCGCGAGCTTTACGACGAGGCCCTGGCAGTGCTCGACCGCGCGGTTCGATGACAGGAAAAAGGGCCCGGCGCCGTCAGGCGGCCGGGCCCTGTTCTGTGCCGGATTGCGAAGGGCTCAGTCGGCCAGAACCTTTTCCGACTTGGCGTTGCTGCCGCCCTTGGGGCCCTTGCGGCCGCCGCGGCCACCGCCGCTGCCCTTGCCGCCCGAGCCCTTCCTGCCCTTGGTCTGCTCCGCCTCGGTGAAGCTGAAGGTGGGAATGCCGTCCTCGATGCCGACGCGCACTACGCCGCCCTTGGAGAGTTTGCCGAAGAGAAGCTCCTCGGCCAGCGGCTTCTTGATCTGGTCCTGGATCACGCGGCCCAGCGGGCGCGCGCCGAACTGCTTGTCGTAACCCTTCTTGGCCAGCCATTCGCGGGCTGCATCGCTGAGTTCGATGGTCACCTGCCGGTCGGCCAACTGGGCCTCCAGCTGGATGACGAACTTGTCGACGACGCGGGCAACGACCTCCGGCTGCAGGCTGTCGAAGGGAATAATGGCATCCAGGCGGTTGCGGAACTCCGGCGTGAAGAGCTTCTTGATCGCTTCCTCGCCGTCCTCGGTGCGCAGGTCGCGGCCGAAGCCGATGGCCTGCTTGGCCATGTCGGCGGCGCCGGCGTTGGTGGTCATGATCAGGATGACGTTGCGGAAGTCGACCGTCTTGCCGTTGTGGTCGGTCATCTTCCCGTAGTCCATGACCTGCAGGAGGATGTTGAAGAGATCCGGATGGGCCTTTTCGATCTCGTCCAGCAGCAGCACGCAGTGCGGGTGCTGATCGACCGCATCGGTCAGCAGGCCGCCCTGGTCGAAGCCGACGTAGCCCGGAGGCGCGCCGATCAGCCGCGAGACCGAGTGCCGCTCCATGTACTCCGACATGTCGAAGCGGGTCAGTTCGATGCCCAGGGAGTGGGCGAGCTGGCGCGCCACCTCGGTCTTGCCGACGCCGGTCGGCCCGGAGAAGAGATAGCTGCCGATGGGCTTTTCCGGTTCCCGCAGGCCGGCGCGCGCCAGCTTGATCGCCGCCGAGAGGGCGGTGATGGCCTGATCCTGGCCGAAGACCATGGTCTTCAGGTCGCGCTCCAGGTTCTTCAGCGCCGTGCGGTCGTCCTTGGAGACCGACTTCGGCGGGATGCGGGCGATCTTGGCCACCACGGCCTCGACATCCTTCACGCCCACGGACTTCTTGCGCTTGGATTCGGGCAACAGCATCTGCGAGGCGCCGACCTCGTCAATCACGTCGATGGCCTTGTCCGGCAGCTTGCGGTCGCCGATGTAGCGCGCCGAGAGCTCCACCGCCGTGCGGATCGCCTCGTTGGTGAAGCGCACGTTGTGGTGATCTTCGTAGTAGGGCTTCAGGCCGCGCAGGATCTTGACGGCATCCTCGATCGACGGCTCGGTGATGTCGATCTTCTGGAAGCGGCGCACCAGGGCCCGGTCCTTCTCGAAGTAGCTGCGGTACTCCTTGTAGGTGGTCGAGCCGATGCAGCGCAGCAGGCCGCTCTGCAGGGCCGGCTTCAGCAGGTTGGAGGCATCCATCGCCCCGCCGGAGGTGGCGCCGGCGCCGATCACGGTGTGGATCTCGTCAATGAAGAGGATGGCATGCTCCTGGGCCTCGATCTCCGAGACCACCGCCTTCAGCCGTTCCTCGAAGTCGCCGCGGTAGCGGGTGCCGGCCAGCAGCGCGCCCATATCGAGGGCGAAGATGGTGGCGTTGTGCAGCACCTCGGGCACCTCGCCGGCGACGATGCGCCGGGCCAGACCCTCGGCGATCGCCGTCTTGCCGACCCCGGGATCGCCGACGTAGAGAGGATTGTTCTTGGTCCGCCGGCACAGCACCTGGATCGTGCGGTCGATCTCCTCGCTGCGGCCGATCAGCGGATCGATGCGCCCGTCGCGCGCCTTGCGGTTCAGATCGACGCAATAGGCATCCAGGGCCTCGCGCCCCTTGCGCACCACCTTTTCCGACTCGGTGTCGTCGTCGGAGCCCTCGACCGTACGGCTCTCCTCGTGGCCCTTGGCCTTGGCGATGCCGTGGCTGATGTAGTTCACCGCGTCCAGGCGGCTCATTTCCTGTTCCTGGAGATAGTAGACGGCGTGGCTTTCCCGCTCGGAGAACATGGCCACCAGGACGTTGGCGCCTGTCACCTCCTCGCGCCCGGAGGACTGGACGTGGATGGCCGCGCGTTGCAGAACCCGCTGAAATCCCGCGGTCGGCTTGGCGTCGCCGAGCTGGGCGGTGATCAGGCTGGACAGTTCGTTGTCGATGTAGTCGAGGATTTCGGCGCGCAGCCGCTCCAGGTCCACGCTGCAGGCCCGCAGCACCGCCATGGCATCCGGATCGTCGATCAGCGCGAGCAGCAAGTGCTCCAGCGTTGCATATTCATGGCGCCTCTCGTTGGCGCCGGCCAAAGCACGGTGGAGCGTCTGCTCTAAGTTCGCCGATAGCATCCGGGCCTTATTCCTTTTCTAGGGTGCACTGGAGAGGGTGCTGATGTTGACGGGCATAGTCTATCACCTGCGTCACTTTTGTCTCGGCTACCTCGTAGGTAAAAACGCCGCAGACGCCGACACCGCGCTGGTGGACATGAAGCATGATGCGGGTCGCCTCTTCGCGGTTCTTGCTGAAGAACTGCTCAAGCACGTGCACGACGAACTCCATGGGCGTGTAGTCGTCGTTCAGCATCAACACCTTATACATCGACGGCTTTTTCGTCTTGGGCTTGGTCTTGACGATAATGCCCGTCGAGGTGCCGCCACCGCTTCGTTTGTCTTCACTCATAATCCAACACTACGCATCAACACACTCTGTCCGTCCCCACCATCATATTGGTTCAATCTTCCATCGGAAAAGACCCAAGAGGCTTACCGCCAACTTAACGCGAAGGTTTCTCGGTCGGGTTAACGGCGTCCCGACACCTGTCGGCAGGATCCCGCCCGAGCGACCGCGAAGGGGGCCGACATACCCGGCGGACCGGAGCCGTCCGCATGCGCCCGAGTCGCGGCTCCGGTTCCCTGCGAAGAGTATGCCACGACCGTAAGGCGGCCCGAAGCTGGCAGCCCGGAATGGGTATTTTTTCTTACAGAATCGGCCAGCAGAATCGCTCGTGCGAAGCGCAGCCTCCAGGCAAAGCCGGGGATGAATGAAAAGCGATCGTGACATGGGTCCGAACGCGGCCGAAAACAAGAGGGCCCGGCGCTATCGCCGGGCCCCATCGAACTGTTCTGAAGCTCTCTGTCCTGAAGCTCCCTGCCCTGAAGCTCCCTGCCCTGAAGCTCCCTGCGAAACGCCGGTCAAACGGCGCCCGGAGCAGAAGGCGAAGCCGGTCAGGCTGCTACAGGCTTCATCATCTTCTCGACGGTGACCGCGGCGCGCGACTGCAGCGGTTCGAAAGCATCGCTGGCCATCGCAATCGACAGGCCGGCCAGCTTGGCGGTCTCCGCCATCAGCGACTCCAGGCTCTTGCGCGAGTACTCGCTCTGCAGATCGAACACCTCGTGCAGGCTCTTGGCGGTGGCAATGGACTGCGCCGTCTGTATGCCGGCTTCCAAAGCATCGCGGGAAAAGGACACGACCTCTTCGCCGAAGGTCTCCACGCCCTTGGCGACAACCTCGGAGGAACGCACGCAGGCTTCCAGGTTGTCCTTGCTCAGCCGGCTGACGTCGTCGTAGCGCTGGAAGACGTTGGAGGAGGCTTTGTCGACCTGTTCCTGGGTCAGTGCAAAGGCCTGCTCGTACGACTTTACCGCAGCCTGGGTCCCGGCCTTGAACACGGCCTCGAAGGTTTCCTGGCCGGCCGCCACCGCTGCCTCAACCGGCTTGAAGGCCTCTTCGGCCATCGGTTGGATGCTTTCCAGGGCCTCGACGGCCGGCTCCAGCGGCAGCAGCGGTGCCTTCACCTCCGGGGTCGCCGGCTTGGGCGTGGCGGGCTTCTTCGGCGCCGCTTTTGCGGCCTTTGCCGAGGCTTTGGGCGCTGCAGATTTGGTGGCGGCGCGCTTGGTGGCGGTGCTTTTGGTAGCGGTGCGCTTGGCGGCGGCGGCTGCCTTGGCGGGGGACTTGGTGGTGGCCATAGGGGATTTCTCCTGGCGTTTGTCTGCGTTCGATGCTTGCGGGCCCCCGGGATCTGCCGTCAACCGACCTTGGTCGCGAAGCCGCCTCGAATGCGCATCCTGCGGTTCGGCACCGGCAGCCCGCCCGCCTGCGCCCGACCGGTGCGCACTTCGGGGCGGCTCGAAAAACGGGACCGCATGTTGCAATGCAACATCGGCTCAAATCTAAAAGCCTCCCTCGTGAAGTCAACAACAAATGGTGCACTGCAGCACGAGACAGCGGAGCGGCCGGCTGGCCGCCGGTCTGCGGCGGATTGGCCGGTTGCTGGCAAGCCACCCCTTTGGCAATATCCGCCGCAGGTGTTCGGCAGACTCCGGAGTCCCGCAGCGCAGCGGCGGCCGGGTGGGCGGACGGCGGTCGGAAACGGAGCGACGGACAGCGCGATGACCTATTGTCTGGGTGTGAAAGTGAGCGAAGGCCTGGTCTGTCTGGCCGACGGGCGCATCACCAGCGGCAATCAGGTGACCAACGCGCAAAAGCTGTCCCTGCACGGTCCGGAGGGCGCCCAGTTTGCGATCATGACCTCAGGCCTGAGATCGCTCCGCGACAAGACCCTGGCCTACCTGGAACGGGACATGCGCAAGAACCACGCCACGGGGTTCGCCTGCCTGCTGGACGCCGTCACGGCCTACTGCGCCTGCCTGCGCCAGGTCGCTGAGGAGGACCGCGAACAGATCGAGGGGTCCGACCTCACCTTCAACCTGCACAGCCTGATCGCGGGCGCCCAGCCGGAAGACAAGGAACCCAGCATCTTTCTGGTCTATCCCGAAGGCAACTGGATAGAGGTGGACCGGCGCACCCCCTACCTCTCCATCGGCGCCACCGCCTATGGCAAGCCGATCCTGGACCGGGCGCTGAACCACGATACAGCCATGACAACGGCCCTGAAGCTGGGCTACCTGTCTTTCGATTCCTCCCGCTTTTCCTCTGCCGACGTCGGCTTCCCCATCGATCTGGCGACCTACAGCCCGGGCGAGCGGCGCTGGCGGACCGCGCACTACGATTACGACGACCTGCGCGAGCAGCGCATCTGGTGGAACGAGCACATCACCCAGCTGGCGGTGCGCATGCCCGACGGCCCCTGGGTGAAGGAACTGCGGCCCGGCAGCCACACGGCCCATCTGACCATCGTTTCGGAAGACGACACCTGAAGTACCCGAGAGGGTGAAGTGTCCCCTCAGAGGGCCAGGTTGCCGGCGAGACCGTTCTCGCCGACACGCAGCGTGAAAAAGCTCCCTGTCTTGTCGCTGGCGTCGCGGCGCTGCGGCACGGTGGCGCGGGCCCGCGCACCCGGCGGCGCGTCTTTGGGCGGGCGCACCGCCACTTCGGTGCCGTCATGCGCAAAAAGCACCTCGGCAAAGGCAATTCCCGCGAATCGCTCCGAGGGAAACAGCCAGGCATTGAAAGAGAACACCCCGTCCCGGCAGAGGCTGCTCACCCAGTAGGTCTCCTCCGAGTAGAGATTGAGGCCGGCCGGCGCCGCCCGGAACGCACCGCTGCGCTCCAGGGCGGCGATCAGCTGCGCCAGATCCTCGGCGTCGAGCTCGGTTTCGCTGGTGGTCCAGCGTGCCCAGGCCAGCGGGTCGCGAAGATCCAGCCGGCTGACCGGGAGGCCGCTTCGGCCCTGGACCCGGGTCGTCAGGCGTGCGCCGCCCGCCGCCTGTTCGACGACCTCGTAGCTGCGCAGCTGTTCGTTGTAGTCGGCGTTGTAGACCAGCCGGAACGCGTCCGGCGCTCCTTCGACGCAGCGCGCCCGGATGTCGTCGCCGTTCAGATAACTGAACCAGGTGGCCTTGATTGTGGCCGGACTGTCGATATCGCCGCGATAGGTGCAGGCTGTCAAACCGCCGGCGGCCACCGCCAGCAGCAGAAGACCCCAAAGACCGCGGAGCCCGCCCGAGCGTTCGGCGGTTCTCGTATCGCAAATCATCGCCTACCTCCTCTGCGCCGACCGACTCTCCGCGTTCAATGCGCGCCAGGATGGCGTCGCGCGGCCTGCTGTTCGCCGACCCGGATTGCACCACGGCGCATGCATATCGCAGAAAGTTTGGTAAACGCAGACAGGGGCAATGTCCAGGCAGTGCCGCGGCCGTGCCGGGCTTCCGCCAAGCCTCTGTAATGCGTGCATTTTAACCACATTGTAATCGCTGCCCCATTAGACTGGACAGGGATTCGGGTATTGCCTTAGAATCAAAGGGATTTTCAGGGGGTTTCCGGATCTTTTGGTAAAGAAACCTTCGCGTCGCACCGCAAGGCGCCGAAACTAAAAGCGAGTCCCGATGTTTCGAAAGTTTGCTTTCGCTCTGTTTGCGTTATTGGTGACGGCCGTTTCTGCAGGCCTGCCGAGCGAGAGTGCGCAAGCGCGCTACGCGTCCATCGTTGTCGACGCCGACACGGGACAGGTGCTGCACGCGGTGAATGCGGACACGCGGAACTATCCCGCCTCCCTGACAAAGATGATGACCCTCTACATGGTGTTCGACGCCCTGGAGAAGGGCAAGCTGACACTGGATCAGAAGCTGCCGGTCTCGAAGCGCGCCGCCGGAATGCCGCCGTCCAAGATCGGACTGAAGCGGGGCGAGACGATCAGCGTGCGCAACGCGATTCTGGCGCTGGTGACCAAGTCGGCCAACGACGTCGCCGTTGTCGTCGCCGAGGCGCTGGCGGGCAAGGAGACCACCTTCGCCCAGGTCATGACCAAGCGTGCCCGCACGCTCGGCATGAGCCGCACCACCTTTCGCAACGCCTCGGGCCTGCCCAACCGCGGACAGAAGAGCACGGCCAGGGACATGTCGCGCCTCGCCAAGGCGCTGATGACCGACTTCCCGCAGCACTATCCCTTTTTCGCTGTCTCGAAGTTCACCTATAAGGGCCGCACCTATCGCAGCCACAACAAGCTGTTGAGGTCCTACACGGGCACCGACGGCATCAAGACCGGCTACATCCGGGCCTCGGGCTTCAACCTGGTGTCTTCGGTGGAGCGCCGGAACCGTCGGATCATCGCCGTCGTCTTCGGCGGCAAGACGTCGAAATCGCGCGACCGGCATATGGTCAAGCTGCTCGACCGCGGGTTCAAGAAGCTGGCCTCCCGGGGTGTCAAGAATGTCCCGCAGATCCCGGGCCGCAATCCCTTCCAGGCCCCGGCGGCGACGCTGCAGATTGCCCAGGCGGCACCCGGCACACAGTCGGTCGACCTGACGGTGGTCGGCACCCCCAAGGTCGAGACGCCGAAGATTGAGCCCAAGGCAATCGAAACCGCAGCCGCCGTGCCGCAGCGGACCCGGCCGGTCAAACCGCTGATGCCGTCGTCCCAGGTTGCCGCCGTCGACGGCCTGGAAACGCCCATTCGCGGCGACGAGACGCTGACCAACGATTGGGGCGTGCAGGTCGGCGCGTTCAGCCGTTTCAGTGCCGCGCACAGCAGCGCCAGATCGGCGCTGGCGGAAGCGCCGGTGCCGCTGAGAGGGGCCAAGGTGGCCGTGCGGCGGGTCGACTCGACCAGCCTCGGCACGATCTACCGCTCGCAGCTCACCGGCCTTTACGAAAAACAGGCACGCGACGCCTGTGCCGCGCTGAAGGCCATCGATATCGGCTGCGTTCTGGTGCAGCCGGAAGCCCAGGGCTCGAACTGAGGCCCGGCGTCGAGGCTCCGGGTCCGCCCTTTCCCCCTTCAGACCGGGTTCAAAAAGCCGGCGGCTCCAGGCCGCTGGCTTTCAGCTGATCGCGCAGCCGTGCGGTCAGCCGCTCCAGGTTCGCCTGGTCTCCGGCCTCGCAGCGTGCCACCAGCACATCCTGGGTGTTTGACGCGCGGAGCAGCCACCAGCCGCCGTTTTCGCGCACCCGAACGCCGTCGATGTCGTTGACCTCCGCGCCCTCAGCCTGCAGGCGCTCCTTCACCTCTTCGATCACCGCCTTCTTGCGGTCCTCCGGACAGGGAAAGCGCACCTCCGGCGTGTTGAAGAGCCGCGGCAGGGAATCGCGGAAGTCCGCCAGGCTCTCGCCGCTCTTGTTGATCACCGAGAGCACCCGGATCGCCGCATAGAGCGCGTCGTCGTAGCCGTAGAAATGATCGGCGAAGAAGATGTGGGCGCTCATCTCCCCGGCGAAAGGAGAATCCACCTCCTTCATCTTGGCCTTGATGATCGAGTGGCCGGTCAGCCACATCAGGGGCTCGCCGCCGGCCTCGGCGATGCCGTCGAACAGCATCTGGCTGGCCTTCACGTCGGCGATGATGGTGGCCCCGGGGTGCTGCTTCAGAATATCGCGCGCCAGGTAGAGCATGATCTGGTCGCCCCAGAGAATGCGCGCCTGGGAATCGATGATGCCGATGCGGTCGCCGTCGCCGTCGAAGGCGACACCCAGATCGCAACCCTTGGCCAGCACGGTCTCCTGCAGCTGCTTCAGGTTCTCCGCCACCGTCGGATCGGGGTGATGGGCCGGGAAGGTTCCGTCCACAACCTCGTTCAGCAGGATGTGTTCGCCCGGCAGGCGCGCGGTAACCGCCGCCATCGCCTCGCCCATGGCGCCGTTGCCGGCATCCCAGGCCACCTTGAGACGGCCGTCGCCTTCGAAGTCCTGAACCAGGCGCTCGACATAGGCATCGAAGACCGAGCGCGTCTCGACGCTGCCGCTGCCGCTTTCGTAGTCGCCGGCGGCGGCCAGACGGCCCAGATCCTGAATGTCGGCGCCGAAAAAGGAGGCCTTGTCGAGCAGAAGCTTGAAGCCGTTGTAGTCGGGCGGGTTGTGGGAGCCGGTGATCATCACCCCGCCCTGGACGTCCAGGGTGTAGGCGGCAAAGTAAAGCATCGGGGTCGGGCCGCGGCCGATGTTCACGACATGCAGGCCGCAGTCGCCGAGCCCCTGGATCAGGGCGTCCGCCAGGTCCGGCGAGGAATGGCGGCCATCGTAGCCGACCGCGATCGCCTTGGCGCCGCGCCGCCACGCGACGCTGCCGAAGGCCCGGCCCAGGGCATAGGCGTCGGCGGCAAAGAGCGTCTGGCCGACCACGCCGCGCACATCGTATTCGCGCAGGATGGTGGGATCGAAATCGTGGCGGTCGGCCGCCAGCTGTGTCGACGTGGCTTCAGTCATCCGTCCAGATCCTTCATCCCTCCAGCCCGAGCGCGCTCATCGGCCGGCCAACGGAGGTGTAGTGGAAGCCCGCGGCGACCATGTCGGCGGGCTTATAGATGTTGCGCAGATCGATCATGATGGGCGACTTCATCGCTGCCTTCACGCGTTCCAGGTCCAGCGCGCGGAACTCGTTCCATTCCGTGACAATGACCATGGCATCGGCGCCGCTCATCGCTTCGTAGGCATTCTGGCACCATTGCACGTCCGGCAGAAGGGGGCTGGCCTGTTCCATGCCTTCCGGATCGAAGGCCCTGACCGTGGCGCCGGCGTCCTGAAGGGTCGGAACGATCTCCAGGCTGGGCGCTTCGCGCATGTCATCGGTGTTGGGTTTGAAGGTCAGTCCCAGAACCGCAATGGTCTTGCCCTCCACCGAGCCGCCGCAGGCATCGATCACGCGCCCGGCCATGGCCTTTTTCCGGCGATCGTTGATGTCGGCCACGGTCTCGACGATGCGGACCGGCGAACCGGCCTTCTGCGCGGTGTGGACCAGAGCGACAGTGTCCTTCGGAAAGCAGGAGCCGCCGTAGCCGGGGCCGGGGTGCAGGAACTTGCGCCCGATGCGCCCGTCCAGGCCGATGCCGCGCGCGACATCGTGTACATTGGCCCCGACCTTCTCGCAAAGATCGGCGATCTCGTTGATGAAGGTGATCTTGGTGGCCAGAAAGGCGTTTCCGGCATACTTGGTCAGCTCGGCGGTTTCCAGGGTGGTGAAAAGGATCGGCGTTTCGATCAGGTAGAGCGGGCGGTAGAGCGCGCGCATGACCTCCCGCGCGCGGTCGCTTTCGGCGCCGATGATCACCCGGTCGGGCCGCATGAAGTCGTTGATCGCCGCGCCCTCGCGCAGAAACTCCGGATTGGAGGCGACGTCGAAATCGGCCTTCGGGTTGGCCTCGGCGATGACCTTCTGCACCTGCCGTCCGGTGCCGACCGGGACCGTCGACTTGTCGACCACCACCGTATAGCCCCTCAGGTGCGGGGCCAGTTCGCGGGCGGCTTCGTAGACATAGGTCAGGTCGGCCTCGCCGCCCGTCCGCCCCGTGGGCGTGCCGACCGCGATGAAGACCGCATCGGCTTCGCTGACCGCGGCGGCGAGATCGGTGGTGAAGCTGAGCCGTCCCGCAGAGCGGTTGTTCGCCACCAGCACGTCCAGGCCCGGTTCGAAGATCGGGATTTCTCCCTTCTCGAGCCGGGCGATCTTGTCCGCGTCGTTGTCGACGCAAACGACGTCGGTGCCGAACTCCGAGAAACAGGCGCCGGAAACCAGGCCGACATAGCCGGTTCCGACCATTGCAATACGCATCTTGCGTCCTCCATTGGGACCGGCAGGCCGGCAGAGCCGCCGGCCGCCGCGGATCAGTCAGCAGACCTGAGGGGGTCAGGATACCTTGGCGCTGTAGCGGCTGAGAATTTCCCGCGCCGCCGGGGCGAGGTCCTCGCGCTCCAGAGCATAGGCGAAATTGGCTTCCAGGAAGCCCGCTTTGTTGCCGCAGTCGAAGCGCCGGCCCTCAAAGCGCAGTCCGTGGAAGGGCTGGCGCCCGATGGTCCGCGCCATGGCATCGGTCAGCTGGATCTCGTTGCCGGCCCCGCGTTCCTGGCGGTCGAGCTCGTCGAACACCTCGGGCTGCAGGATGTAGCGCCCGATGATGGAGAGGGTCGAAGGCGCCACGTCGGGGCGCGGCTTTTCCACAAGGCCTTTGGCCTCGGCAAGGCGGCCGTCGTCGGAGACGACGTCCAGGATACCGTAGCGGTTGGTGTGTTCCCGCGGCACATCTTCCACGGCGACCAGATTGCCGCCGACTTTTTCGTAGGCCTCAACCAGCTGGCTGAGGCAACCGGGCTGTCCCAGCACAAGGTCGTCCGGCAGAATGACGGCAAAGGGCTCCCGCCCCACCAGCTTGCGGGCGCACCAGACAGCATGCCCCAGGCCCAGGGCCTCGGGCTGGCGCGTATAACTGATCTTGCCTGCCGTCGCCATCATCGAGCGGGCAAGCTCCAGTTCCGCCGTCTTGCCGCGCGCCTCCAGGGTGGCCATCAGTTCCCAGTGGTGGTCGAAATGGTCTTCGATGGCCGCCTTGCCGCGGCTGGTGACGAAGATGATCTCCTCGATTCCCGCCGCGCGCGCTTCCTCGACGCCGTACTGGATCAGCGGCTTGTCGACGACCGGCAACATCTCTTTGGGGATAGCCTTGGTGGCAGGCAGGAAGCGCGTGCCGAGACCGCCGACGGGAAGAACCGCCTTGCGAATGGAACCTTGCATCGGGACGAAAACCTCGCGTGTCGGTGTCGTGAAGGCGCGGCTGTATTGCCACAGGGACTAGCAGGCGACAAGTGACACAATTGGCCCCGAGAGGCGGACCGGTGGCCGGCATCCCGGCGGCTCATGTGCTTAGCAACAAATCCTTGGCTTCATTCAGCTTGGCTGCAAGATAGTTGGATCCGCCATGATCCGGGTGGATTTTCTGCATCAGCCGGCGGTGCGCCTCGCGGATCTGCACCGCGCTGGCGCCCTCCTCCAAGCCCAGGATCTCCAGGGCCTCCTCCCGGCTCATCGGCCCGTTGGCGGCTGTCCCGGCCCGCTCCCCCTCTCCGCCTGCGGTTCCACCGGCGCTCTCCTGGCCGCGCCAATCCTCCTGGTGATTGCGGTCGATAAAGGCCTCCAACACAGACGCGGACTCCTCGTCCTCTGCGCGATAGTCCTCCAGCAGCGTGAGGAGATCCGCCAGGGAGAGCTGGGAGAGCCACATGCCCATGAAGCGGCCGTCCAGGATCTCGCCGTCCATCCGTCCGGTATCGTGATCCAGGGCCATATGCAGGAAGCGTGTGCGCACCTCCGAGGCCTGCCCCGGGCTGGGCCCGTGCATCGCCTGCGCCTGCTGGCGCGCCGCCTTCAGCACCCGGCGCATGAAGACCAGGGCTACGAGCAGCATCATCAGCAGGGAGATACGCCCGCTGATCACCAGCAACAGCGCCAGACCGCCCAGGAAGACCGCGCCGGCGATCTTCGCAACCGTGGCAACGCGTCTCGGGTCGGCGTCGACGAACCAGCGCGCGAAGAAGAGTGCGCCGACCAGAAGAGCGATCCCCAGGAGAAAATACGGCATGAACGAAAACCGCTACTTGATCTGATGGGTCAGCTGCGGAACCAGGCCACCGGCCTTGCGGCTGTAGTCGGCCAGGGCGCGGCGGCCGCCGGCGGCGAAAACCGCCACGGCGGAGAGCAGATCCCGAAGCTGCTGTGCGCTGCGCGCATCGAAGGTGCAAAAGGCGCCGCCGCTGAGGCGGGCAATCTGCTGAAAAGCCTTGCGGGAGACCGGATCACTGCCTTCGTGGAACATGAAGCAGGGCACACCCAGCAGACCCAGTTCGCCGGCCAGGTGACCAAGGTGGTCGATGTCCTCCTCCATGGCGTCGCCGACGAAGACCAGGGCCGAGACCTTTCTGGTCTTGGTCTCCTTGACCGCCCGCTGCAGAACCTTGCCGATCTGGGTGCGCCCGGCCAGGCAGAACACGCTGGTCATGAAGCGCAGCAGCTCCGAGGAGCGGCCAACCCAGGGGCTGGCTTTGCACTCGCCAAACCCGCGGTAATAGATCAACTGCACCTCGAGGCCGCCAAGGGTCTCGGTCTCCTTGAACATCTCGGCCTGAAGATGCGAGGCCTGATCCCAGGTCGGCTCCCGGCTCGCGGTGGCGTCCATGGCAAAGATCAGCCGCCCGCGCGCCTCAGAGCTGGGCGGCGGGGTGGCCGAAACCTTGCGCAGAAAGGCATCGACCTCCGACCCAGTCGATACCTTCGGCAGTTTTGGGTCCTTTGCCATTCTTCCTCAGCGCTTTCCGAACCGGCGGTGCTGGGGCCTTGAGGCGGCCAAGCACGCCCTTGTTACCTAGTGTCGCGCGGAGATTTTGCCAATCCGGGCAATATCCTGTCCCGCCTGGGCGGGCAATTCAATGCCCGCTTCCAAAGTCCTGCGTCTAGGCCGGTTTCAGCCAGACCGCCGTATCGTGGAACACGGCGCCCCCCGCCGGCGGACCGGGATCGGCGGAGATCAGCAGGTTGATCCCCCTTCCCTCCTCGAAGGCGCTGTTCGGCCAGATACTCTCCACCACGACCACATCGGGCTGCAGGCCGTCAAAGACCTCCACGGCGATCACCAGGGATCCCAGGTCGTTGCCGATGCGCAGGCGACCGCCGTTCTCCACACCCAGGGCCTTTGCCGCGGTGGGATGGACCAGAATGGTCGGCCTGTCTTCACGTTTTTGCGAGCCCGGCGTCTCGGTGAAGCTGGTGTTCAGGAAAGACCGCGCCGGCGCGGCGACCAGACGGAAGGGGTGTTGCGCCGTTGCCCGGTCGTAGCTCTCGCTGTGCCCGGGCAGGGGCGGCATGGCGGCGAAGTCCGGACCATAGGCCGCCCAATCGGCCTTGAAATGGAAGCGCCCGTCGTCGTGGCCGAAGCCGTTCAGAAAGTGCATATCCTCGTACGACATGGCGCAATCATGCCAGTGGGCTGCGTGTATGGTTTCGGCATCAGGCAGGCCCGAGGCCTTCAACGTCTCGTCGATGAGGTCCCAGGCGCTGAGCGTGAAACCGCGGTGCTCCGCCCCCAGCCGCCCGGCCAGGGCGCAGATGACCTCATGATTGCTGCGGCAGGCGGCCAGCGGCTCGATCACCGCCTTGGTGACCTGCAGGTAGGTGTGGCCGCCGGCGACATAGACGTCGTCGTGCTCCAGAAAGGTGGTGGCCGGCAACACGATGTCGGCCATGGCCGCGGTTTCGGTCATGAACTGCTCGTGCACGCAGGTGAAGAGATCGTCGCGGGCAAAGCCTTGCGCGACCTTGCCGCTTTCCGGGCAGACCACCACCGGATTGGTGTTCTGGATGAACAGCGCGGTCACCGGCGGGCCGTCGCCGAGATCGCGGCGGTCACCGGCCAGGATCGGCCCGATGCGGGACTGATCCAGCATCCGGATGCCCTTGTCGCGGACGTCCAGGCCCTGGATCAGGGTCTCGTCGAGGCCGTAGACGCCGGACTGGCCCTGCATGGCTCCGCCGCCCCGGTGCTGCCAGGCCCCGGTCACCGTCGGCAGGCAGGTGACGGCATGAACGTTGCCGGCGCCGTTGCGCGCGCGCGAGAACCCGTAGCCGACGCGGATGTAGCTGCGCTTCGTGGCGCCGTAGAGACGGGCGAAGTCGCGGATCTCCTGCGCCGACAGGCCGGTGATCTCCGCCGCCCAGTGCGGCGTGCAGGCGGCAAAGTGGGCCTCGAGTTCCGCGTCCCAGTCGCTGTAGGCGTCCATGTAGGCCCGGTCTGCGTAGCCTTCGGCCAGCAGCACGGAAATCACCGCTGCGGCCAGCGCCCCGTCGGTCCCCGGCTTCAGCGCCAGATGCAGGTCCGCCTGCTCTGCCGTGCCTGTGCGGTAGGGGTCGACGACCACCAGCTTCGCCCCCCGCGCCTTGCGGGCCCGGGCGATGTGGGTCATCACGTTCACCTGGGTGCTCACCGGGTTGCCGCCCCAGACGACGATCAGATCGGACTCGGCCATCTCCCGCGCGTCCACCCCGCGTCTCACTCCGCAGGCGGCCTTCCAGCCGGTGGCCACCAATGTCGTGCAGATGGTCGAGTGCTGGCCTGAGTAGCGCCTGGCATGACGCAGCCGCTCGATGCCGTCGCGCTGTACGAGACCCATGGTGCCGGCATAGAAGTAGGGCCAGACGGCCTCGCTGCCGTGGCGCTGCTCGGCCTTCAACAGGCCTTCGGCCACGGCGTCCAGGGCCGCTTCCCAGGAGATCGGCTTGAAGGCCGAAATCCCCTCCCCCTTGGCCCCGACCCGGCGCAGCGGGTAGGTCAGCCGGTCCGGATGGTGCACCCGTTCGGCATAGCGCGCCACCTTGGCGCAGACGACGCCGGCGGTGTAGTCGTTGCCGCGGGCCCCGCGCACCTTGCCGATCTTGGTCTCCGACAGCCTCTCCACCTCCAGGGCGCAGACACTGGGACAGTCGTGCGGGCAGGCGGAGTGAAGGATTTCCGGTGCGTTCGAAGCGTCGAGAGGCATGCCTTACAACTTGCTCACAGCATGAAAGGCCCTGACTTTACAGAGCCGCCGAGGGACCGGCAATGTGAAGCTAAACAAAAACTTAAGAATGAATTTATAGGCTTTTAGGCGCGTTTTGAGACGATGGCTCCGATTGGGGGACCGCTCCGTGAAACCAATTGTCAATGGAGCGGCGGCTAGGCTGGTCGCAGCACAGTGAAGGAGCCTGCGATCGTGGCCTTGACCGAGACCCTCATCCCCGCACCGGACGCGGGCCAGCAAGCGATGCGAGAGGTCTGTGGCTGCCCTCTTTGCGCTGGCGATGCGCAGGAGGCGACGCCTTATGCCGCCGACGGCTTCGCGGTCGTGCGCTGCGGCGCCTGCCGCCTCTGGTATCTGTCGCCGCGGCTGCCGGAAGCGGCGATGGCCGAGGTGTATCGCAGCAACACCTACTTTGACGGCGGCGGCGCCGGCTACGAGCGTTACGATGACCAGGCGGTCAGTCTACGCCTGACCTTTCGCAGGCTCTTGCGAGAGATGGCGCGGCGCCAGCTGACAGGCGGTTCGCTGTTGGAGGTTGGCTGCGGTTACGGCTTTCTTCTGGAGGAAGCGGCGCCCTACTTCAGCACGCGGGAGGGCAGTGAGTACTCTCCGACTGCTGCGGCCCGGGCGGCAGAGGTCGCTGACCGCGTATACTCCGGGGGTCTCGACGCAGTTCCCGAAGACCGCCGGTTTGACTGCATCGTCGCCTGCCACGTCATCGAGCATGTTTACGAGCCCGTGGCCTTTGTGAAGCAGATCTTCCGGCACCTGAAACCGGGTGGGCACTGCATTCTGGCAGCCCCGGACATGGGCGGGGCCTGGCGCAAGCTGATGGGCCGCCGCTGGCCGTTGTTCAAGTATCCCGAACATGTGGTGTTCTACGATGCCGACAGTCTGCATCGGCTGATGCAGAACTGCGGCCTCACGCAGCTCACCCGCCTGCCCTACCCCCACGCCTTCCCCTTGGCTGAGGTCTGCCGGAAGCTCGCTCTGCCCAGCCCCAGGGCTTTCGAGACGATCAACATCTGGTTGCCCGGCACCACCATCGCCTATTCCGGCTCGCGCCCGGTGGAGGACGGGGCGTAACCGCACCGCCCGCCCTCTCCGCGGCCTTTCCTGCTTGAAGCAGGCCCGGGTTTGACGGGCTTGCCCGGACCAATCCCACAATGCAGTGAAACCGCTTCAGGGCCGGCCCTGGCGCCAGCACGCTCTAGCGCGCGTGGGCCAACCAAAGAGGCAGGCCCGGCAGCCCCGCCAGGATCGACGCCAGGCCGAAGAGCACCGAGAGGGCCACCGCCTGGTCGGCGCCAAGCCCGACCGCGGCCAGCATGGCGATGCTGGCGCCCTCGCGCACGCCCCAGCCGGCGAAGGAGATCGGCAGGAAAGTAATCAGGATGATCCCCGGGACCACCGCCGTGGCCGCCGCCAGCGAAAGCGGCAGCCCGAGCCCGCCGGCGAGGGCGTAGAAGGTGAGAATGGAACAGAACTGCGCCACGGCAGACAGCGCCAGCAGGACAAGGGAGAGGCGCGGCGCCAGGAGCACCCGTCGCGCATCGGCCGCCATGGTTGCCAGCAGACGCAGGCCCGGTCCCACCAAAGGCAATCCCTGCAGCCCGGGCGGCAGCCGGTCCAGAAGACAGAGGACCGCGAGGCCCACAAGGAGAATCGGCAGGCAGGCCAGCAGGACATAGCCCAGAGCCGGCGGCGAGAGCGCTTCCCCAAGCCACACCACGCCGCCGGCCACCATCAGGACAAGGGCGATGAGCCCGGTGATGCGCTCCAGCATCACGCCGATAAAGGCGCGTTGGGCCGGTACGCCGTAGCGGCTGAGCTGCCAGATGCGCACTGCATCGCCGCCGACCGAGGTGGGCAGCATCTGGGTGAAGAAGCTGCCGACGAACATCAGGCCGAGAATGCGCGCGAAAGGCTGGCGGGGTCCGATCGCGCCGATCACGAGTTGCCAGCGCAGCGCCGAGACCACGGCAATGGCGGCAAGGCTCGCCACCGCCGCCGCGGCGCCGGCCGGAGAGAGCCCCAGGACCAGACCGCCGACGGTCTTCACATCGATGCTGCCGGCGACCAGCGCCAGCAGCGCCAGCGAAACCGCCAGCTTTGCCAGAAGCGCGAGCCGGCGCCGCAGCGCCGACGAAGCCGGTCTCTGTATGACGGCCGAGGACATGGACCCCTTCTCTGTGGTGGCCTAGCCGCCCCATGATGCCGTCCCAGTGGTAAACAAATCTTCAGGATTGGGGCCGGACCGCCCTCAGGCGAGAAGCGCCAGGCTACGGGCCAGATTTGCCCGCGCCGGGGCCTCGAAGCGGGCCGCGAAGTGGTCCGAGAAATAGAGCCTCTCACGGGCCAGGAAGCCCTCCAAGATCCGGCGGCGACCGGCGCCGAAGACCGCTGCGTCGACATGGCCGTACTCGCGCCGGATGGCGGCCTCATAGGCCTCGAATTCTGCCTGCCCGGCAGCCAGGATCGAGAGATCCATATCGAGAAACAGCCTTGCATCCTCCAGCCGACCGCCAGTCATACCCTCCTCAATCAGACCCTCCGGCAGGCGATGGGCCGCCGTCGCCTCCACCAACTGCGCGGCAGCCTCCAGACTCCGGGGTGGCAAGACCCCGGCGCAGGCCTGGCGCAGCAGCGCGGCGCTCCGTGCCTCATTGTCGCTTGCCCGCGGATCGTAGACGGCGTCGTGATAGTAGAGCGCCGCTTCGACGGCCGCCGGGTCGCAAAGCTGCGCGCGCACTTCGGCAAAGAGCGAAAGCAAGGCTTCGATGTGAGCCCAGGTATGATAGTGACGCTGCGGCTCGCCGTAGCGCTGGCGCAGATCGGCGAGCAGAGCAGTCGGCAAAAGACCGCTCATGCGGCGCGCCCGGCCGGCTCAGCCCTTGCGGGCCCGCATGGCCTCCCAGTCCGCATCGCTGAGCGCCTCCATAAGGCTGAACTGGCCTGCCCCCTTCAGCCACTCGCCGCCGTCGATGGTGACCACCTCCCCGGTAACGTAGCCGGACTGATCGGCCAGCAGATAGGCTGCGAGGTTGGCCAGTTCGATGTGCTCGCCGACGCGGCCCAGGGGGATCTTGTTCTTCCAGGCGGCGTCCAGTTCCGGATTGGGCACCAGGCGGTCCCAGGCGCCCTTGGTCGGGAACGGCCCGGGGGCGATAGCGTTCAGGCGGATGCCCCGGCGCCCCCACTCCACCGCCAGGGAACGGGTCATGGCCAGCACGCCCGCCTTGGCCATGGCCGAGGGCACGACGTAGGGCGAACCGGTCCAGGCGTAGGTGGTGACGATGGAGAGCACGTTGCCGAGGTGCTGCGCCTCCAGCCAGCGCTTGCCGCAGGCCAGGGTCACGTAGGCCGTACCATGCAGGACGATGGAGAGCACGGCATCCAGCGCACGCGGCGACAGGCTCTCGGTCTTGGCGAGGAAGTTTCCCGCGGCGTTGTTCACCAGCGCATCGAGCGGCGCCTCGGCCCAGGCCGCTTCCACCATCGCCTCCACCGCCGCGGCATCGCGCAGATCGCAGGGCAGCGCCAGGGTACGGCCCGGATGCGTCTCGTCGAACGCGGCCTGGGTTTCCTCCAGCACCGCCTCCCGACGTCCGCAGATGACGATCTTCGCGCCAAGTTCCAGGCAGCGCCTGCCCATGGCCTTGCCCAGGCCCGTGCCGCCCCCGGTGATCAGGATGCGCTTGTCTTGAAGCAGATCGCTTTGAAACATCTCAGAAGCCTTTCTTGTGCCGGTGCCGGACGGCGGCGGGGCGGAGCGGTACCGCGAGGGCGCGAGTCTGGCTATGCTAGCGGGCCAAAGACCAGAAGCAAGATTCGGCAGGGAGAGACCGAGAGGCGATGCTTGAGCGAGCCCCCAGCTACGAGGCGCTGTACGAGGACTTCCGCTGGCGGGTGCCGGAGCGCTACAACATCGCCGTCGATGCCTGCGACAAGTGGGCGGCGGAAGATCGGCCCGCCCTGATCGAGGTAGGGGCGGACGGTCGGGAGCAGCGCTATTCCTTCCGTGACCTCAGCCATCTGTCCAACCGCCTCGCCAACGCCCTGGAGGCGCAGGGGCTCGTCCGGGGCGACCGCATCGCCGTGCTGCTGTCCCAGGGCGTGGAAACCGCCGTCGCCCACCTGGCGGTCTACAAGATGGGCGCCATCGCGGTGCCCCTCTTCACCCTCTTCGGCGAGGAGGCCCTGGAGTACCGGTTGGACAATGCCGGCGCCGCGGCGGTGATCACGGATGCGGCGGGCCTGGGCAAGCTGTCCCCCCTGCGCGAGCGCCTGCCCGCCCTCAAGACCCTCATCTCCGTTGATGGCCCTGGCGATAGCCCGGGGGAGAGCGCGCTGGACTGGCAGGCGCTTCTGGACAAGGCTTCGGACCGCTACCGGCCCGCCGACACCCTGGCCGACGACCCGGCGCTGATCATCTACACCTCCGGCACCACCGGGCCGCCCAAGGGCGCGCTGCACGCCCACCGGGTGCTGCTCGGCCACCTGCCCGGGGTCGAACTGCCGCAGAACTTCTTCCCCCAGGCCGGCGACCTGTTCTGGACGCCGGCGGACTGGGCCTGGATCGGCGGCCTGCTGGACGTGCTGCTGCCGGCCTGGCACCACGGCGTGCCGGTTCTGGCCCACCGCTTCGCCAAATTCGACCCGGAAGAGGCCTTCCGCCTGATGGCCGGCCATGAGGTCCGCAACGCCTTTCTGCCGCCCACCGCGCTGAAGATGCTGCGCCAGGTGGAGCGCCCGCAGAATCGCTGGAACTATCGCCTGCGGTCGATCGGCAGCGGCGGGGAGACCCTGGGGGCCGGTCTGCTCGACTGGGCGCTGGAGACCTTCGGCATCACGGTGAACGAGTTCTATGGCCAGACCGAGTGCAACCTGGTGGTCGCGAACTGCGCCGACCTGATGACCGTCAAACCCGGCAGCATGGGCCGTCCGGTGCCCGGCCATCGGGTCGCCATCGTCGACGAGAACGGCAAAGCGCTGCCACCCGGGGCGGAGGGCAGCGTGGCGGTGAGGCGGCCCGACCCGGTGATGTTTCTGGAGTACTGGCGTAACCCGGAAGCCACAGCAGCCAAGTTCCGCGGCGACTGGCTGGTGACCGGCGACATGGGCGCGATGGACGAGGACGGCTATCTGCACTTCGTCGGGCGCGACGACGACGTCATCACATCGGGCGGTTATCGCATCGGCCCGGGCGAAATCGAGGACTGTCTGCTGAAGCATCCGGCCGTCGCCATGGCCGCCGCCGTCGGCGTGCCCGATCCGCTTCGCACCGAGCGGGTGAAGGCCTTCATTGTGCTGAAGTGCGGCGAGGACTACGGCAGCGAAGAGGCGCGTAGCGCGCTGGCCCGGGAGATCCAGGACTTCGTGAAGACCAGGCTTGCCGCACATGAGTACCCGCGCGACGTCGCCTTCGTCGATGCCCTGCCCATGACCGCCACCGGCAAGGTCATCCGCAAGGCGCTGCGCGAAGGGGACAACGCGGCAAGCGATTGAGCGCTTGGGTTCTAACGGTTCGGGCGCGTGGTCAGAACCGCCTGCACCTCGGCGCGCGGCGACTTAGAGGTGATCAGCACCACCTCGTAGAGGATACGACCGTCGCTGGAGCGGTAGGTCTCCTCGCGCTGATCGATGCTGCGCACGAACTCCCGCCGGTCGCCGACCTTGTCCAGCGGCAGGTTCTTGCGGCGCACGTACTCTGAAAACACCAGGGAGACCTGGTCGGCGCTGGCCTGCTGGGCCATCACCGTGCAGGTGTCGTCGTTGAAAAGCACGAGCGCGAAGAGGCCGGAGTCGTTGGCCGCCGACCACACATCGCCGCGCCTGCCGTCCAGAAAGGCCTGGGCCTGCCGCGGCGCAAACTTGCGCAGCTGCGGCGTCTCGTCGATCCAGGCACGCAGATCTCCTGAATCCTCGACGTATCTCAGGCAGGACTGAACGAACAGCCCCACCGCCTCGCGGGCCTGGTCGGCCGCGGCGGGCGAGGCCAGCGGGAAGGCTGCAAGGGCCGTCAGGAGAGTCGCGGCGAAAACCCCACGGAACCGCACGCAAAAACCACAAGTCATAGACGACATCCTATAAACACGCACCTGATGTCGGGCGCTGCGCCAAAGCACCGCGCCTTGTTCGGCCCGCGACCCTAACAGTTCGGACCCTGCGGACCAAGGTGCTCTGGACCAAAGCACCGAGACGCGCTAAGCAGCCTGCCTGCACTTTGCCCGCTTCACTGTCCCGCGCCGAGGCCCTCAGACCATGACCAAGGTTATCGACTACTATCTCACCGTGATCTCGCCCTGGACCTACCTCGGCAGCCAGCGCTTCGCGGAGATCGCGCAAAAACACCGCGCAGAGGTTCGCGTCACCCCGATCAACTTCGGCACGGTCTTTCCGCGCACAGGCGGCCTGCCGCTGGCGAAGCGGGCCCCGGAACGTCAGGCCTACCGAATGGTCGAGCTGAAGCGCTGGCGGGCCTATCTTGGCGTCGAGATCAATCTGGAGCCCGCTTTTTTCCCGGCGCCGGAGACCACCGCCGCCTGCATGGTGATCGCCGCCGGCCAGGGCGGCGGACGGCCGCTGGAACTGGCCCAGGCCTTCGGCCGCGCGGTCTGGGAGCAGAACCGCAACATCGCCGAGGTCGGCACCTGCGAGGCCATCGCCGCGGAGACCGGCCACCATGCCCTCGACCTGCTGGCCAAGGCCCTGGACCCGGCGGTGCGGCAACGCTATGCCGAGCAGACCGAGGCGGCCATCGCACGCGGCGTCTTCGGCGCCCCGACCTACGTTTACAAGGACGAGATTTTCTGGGGCCAGGACCGGCTGGAGTTTCTCGACCGGGCGCTGGCGGGTTAATCCGCGAAGCTTCCAACGGCAAAGGGGCCCCGAAGGGCCCCTTTCCGACGGTTCCGACCTTTCGGTCCTTTAGGCTTCGAGGTCGAGGCTTTCCGCCTCCTCCTGAACCGTTGCATCGTCACTGCTGCCGCCTTCCAGGCTGGAAATCCTGATCTGGGCATCCAGAAGCAGGCGGGTAATGGTCTCGCCCTGGTCGTTGGTGGTGCGGGTCACCGAGTAGATCGCCAGACGGGTCTGGAAGTCGACCGCGTCTTCCGCCAGCCGCTCGCGCACCTCGGCCAGTGTTTCCTTCAGCGGGCCGGAGACAGCGGCAAGACCGTCGCCGTCATCGTCGCCTTCGGCTATTTCGTCATCGCCCGCCGCCACGGCCTTGGCCGCACCCTGGACCCCGGCGTCGTCGTTCGCCGGAACGCCGCTGTTCAGAATCTTCTCGGCCAGCGCCGTCGGGTCGCCCAGGTTCTCCGGATCGATCACCATGATCGGAGCTTGTCCGCCGGAGGTGCCGCTGCCGATCCGGATATCCTGCTCAAAGGAAAGGCTCGCCATGGAGACGGAGACCTCGCCGGTGTCCTGGTTCACTTCAATCGAAAGAGACTTGGCGACCATGGAGGTCGATTGACTGAAGTTGGAGCCCGAAATCGCGGTCACCTGGCTGAAGGCGGCGAAGCTCAGCTCCGCCGTGAAGTTCATGCCCTCCTTCAAGGCGGTGAGCACCGGCTCGACGAAGGCCTTGGTGAATTCCTGGACCGATTCTGAATCGAATCCGAAGGCCTTCAGCACCTGGCCGAGATCGCGGCGCATGGTCTCCAGCGCCTTGCGCACGAAACCGCCGGCCTCTCCCAGCAGGGACTTGCTTTCGGTTTCCGCAGCCGCGCCCTCGCCGACGCTTTCGGTGCCGTCGACGGCCTGGGCCTCAGGCGAGAGGCGGATCGGATCGCGCCCGGTGGTCGCCGGGTTGTCGAGAAAGGCCTGCCGGCCCTGGCCGCCCAGCGCCTCTGGCGTGCGGCCGAATATCCCTGGCAGGTCGAGCAGTGCGGAGATCATCGAAGCTCCTCCTGAGACGGCGCGCCGGGGCCCTTTGCCACTCCGGCCGGGCGGGTTCACCTACCCGCCACTGCGCCTGCAAATTTCGCATTGGTTTGGATTTTAGGGATCAAGGGTGAAGGAAGTCTTAGTTCCCATTGCCGCCGGGCCCCGGGCCCAGCGGCCCTGCTGGCCTGCCGGGTGTGCATGGCTGCTATCCCGGGCAGCGGCCAACAAGCGTTTGAATCCGGCCCGGCATTGCGGGTATCACCAAGGTCTTGGTTACCAAAGCATGAAGGGCGCGCCCGACGCCGCCCGCCGTTCCACAGCACGATAAGGCCCGCCCATGTCCAGCGATTCAAACGGCACCAACCCGCAAACTCTGAAAGGCAACTGGGGCTTTCCGACCCAGATGCTCTTCGGCCCCGGCCGCATCAGGAACCTGGGGCGTGCCTGCAGGGGCCTGGGCATGACGCGCCCGCTGCTGGTCACCGACCCCGGCCTCGCCGCCCTGCCCATGGTCACCGGCGCCCTGGCCGCCAACGAAGCCGAAGGCCTGCCGACCGGCCTGTTCTCTGCGGTGAAGCCCAATCCGGTGGGCCGGAACGTTGACGAGGGGGTCGCCGCCTACCGCGCCGGCGGGCACGACGGGGTGATCGCCTTCGGCGGCGGCTCGGCGCTGGACTGCGGCAAGGCCATTGCCCTCATGGCCGGACAGAGCCGGCCGCTGTTTGACTTCGAGGACAAAGGCGACAACTGGAAGCGGGTCGACCCGGCGGGCGTCGCCCCCATCGTCGCGGTGCCGACGACGGCGGGCACAGGGTCTGAGACCGGCCGCGCCTCGGTCATCCTCGACGAAGACACCCACATCAAGAAGATCATCTTCCATCCCAAGATGATGCCGGGCACCGTGGTTTCCGACCCGGAGCTGACTGTAGGCCTGCCGGCCCACATCACCGCCGCCACCGGCATGGACGCGCTGGCGCATTGCCTGGAGGCCTATTGCGCGCCGGGCTACCACCCGATGGCCGAGGGCATTGCGGTCGAAGGCATCCGCCTGGTGAAAGACTGGCTGCCCGCGGCGGTTCAGGACGGTTCCAATCTCGCGGCCCGCAGCCACATGCTGGCGGCCGCCTCCATGGGGTCCACAGCCTTCCAGAAAGGCCTCGGCGCGATCCATTCCCTCAGCCATCCCATCGGCGCGCTCTACGACACTCACCACGGCCTTACCAACGCCGTCGTCATGCCCTATGTGCTGGCCTTCAACCGTCCGGCCATCGAGGAGAAGATGACCCGCCTGGCCGCCTGGCTCGGCCTGCCGTCACCCTCCTTCGCCGCAGTGCAGGACTGGGTGCTCGCCCTGCGCGCGGAGCTCGGCATCCCCGAGCGGCTGGACGGCCTCGGCGTCGGCGAAGAACGCATCGAGGAAATCGCCGTCATGGCCGCCGAGGACCCCACCGCCCCCACCAACCCGGTGCCCGCCGGGGCGGCGGAGATGCGCCGGATGTTCGAAACCGCCCTGACCGGTCGACTCGCCTGATTCCACCCAGTTCGGCGGGGTAATTTTCTTTCGGGCGGGCGGCGGTCCCGCGCGTCATCATGAGCCTTTGCGGACGGCTTCTATCAGGATCGGTCTATTTTGCTTGGACCACTTTGTTCTTATTGAATACTTAAGCCTGACCCCTGACATTTGAGGCAAGACAAACAATCACCGCCTCAGGTGATGCGCCCGACGCGGCCACAGCGAATAGGGGTTTTCATGTCTGTTTTCGAGCATCACGAATTCGATGGCCACGAGCAGGTCGTCTTCTGTCACGACGCCGACAGCGGTCTGAAGGCGATCATCGCCGTCCACAACACCAACCGCGGCCCGGCGCTGGGCGGCTGCAGAATGTGGCCCTACGCCAGCGACGCCGAAGCGCTGACCGACGCGCTGAGGCTCTCGCGCGGCATGACCTACAAGTCGGCTCTGGCCGGCCTCGCCATGGGCGGCGGCAAGTCGGTGATCATCGGCGATCCGCGCAAGGACAAGTCCGAAGCCCTGTTCCGCGCCATGGGGCGCTTCGTCGCCAGCCTCGGCGGCCGCTACACCATCGCCGAGGACGTCGGCATCTCGGTCGCCGATGTCGATCTGATGGGCGAGGAAACCCAGTATGTCGGCGGCGCCACGAAAGGTGGCGTGGGCGACCCCTCCCCGGCGACCGCGTACGGTGTCTTCATGGGCATGAAGGCTGCGGCCGCGCATAAGCTGGGCCGCGACAGCCTGCGCGGCCTGCGCGTCGCGGTGCAGGGCGTCGGCCATGTCGGCTATTACCTCTGCCGCTATCTGGCCGAGGAAGGCGCGAATCTGATCGTTGCCGATATCGCGCAGGACTCCCTCGACCGCGCGGTCAAGGAGTTCGGTGCCGAGGTCGTCGCGCCGGAAGCGATTACCGCGGCCGAGGCGGAGATCTTCGCCCCCTGTGCGCTGGGCGCCGTGATCAACGACGAGACCCTGCCGCTGCTCCAGGCCAAGATCGTCGCCGGCTCTGCGAACAACCAGCTGGCCGAGGCCCGTCACGGAGAGGCGTTGCGACAGCGCGGCATCCTCTACGCGCCGGACTACGTGCTGAACGCCGGCGGCATCATCATCATCAGCCACGAGGGACCCGGCTACGACGAAGCCAAGGCTTTCGCCCACGTGGCCGAGATCAGGGACACCCTGGCGGAGATCTTCCGGCGTGCCGACGCCGCCGGTCTCGCCACCTCCGAAGCAGCCGACCGTCTCGCGGAGGAGCGCTTCCGCCGTACTGCTGCGAAAGCCAGACCCGACCGCTCCGCCGCGGCCTGACGCCCGGCCGAAGCACCGGCCCGGACAGAGCCCTCAGGCACGGCGGTCTCTGACCAGCGCCTGGAAACGGCCCACCAGTCCGCTGGCCGGCCCGGCCCTGCGCGCCAGCGCAAAGGGCAGGCTGGGCCTCGCCCCGGCAAGCGGGCGATAGCAGACGCCCGGACGGCGCAGCCGCGCCATGGGCTCGATCACCAGACCGACCCCTAATCCCGCTGAGACCAGGGCGACGACAGAGAGCGAGGTGCTCGCCTCCTCGCGAATGCGCGGAGCGAATCCGGCATCGCGGCAATGGGCAATCATCTGGTCGTAAATCGCCGGCCCGATCTCCCGCCGCACCATGATGAAGTCCTCCAATGCCAGATCCGCAAGGCGCAGCCGTTTGCGCGCCGCCAGTGCATGGTCTTTCGGCAGCACGGCAATGAAGGGCTCCGCGCGGAGCCGCTGTGACGTCAGCCCGGGATTGACCAGCGGCGGATGCAGGAAGCCGAGGTCGAGGTCACGCCGCAGCAGGGCCTCCTCTACATCGTGGGACAGCATCTCGAAGAGCTGCAGGCCAACCTCCGGGTGGCGGCGGCTGAACGCGCGAATCAGGTCGGGCGGATAACTGAAGAACGAGACCGGCGTATAGCCGATGCGCAGGGATCCGGTCGCGCCGGCGGCAATCGCCCGGGCCAGCTTCTCGGTCTCCGCCGCCTCCCGCAGCAACCGCCGGACCTGCGGCAGCAGCCGCGCGCCCTCCGGCGTCAGCGCAACGGCGCGCCGCGAGCGTTCGAAGAGCAGCAGACCCAAATCCCGCTCCAGCCTCTGCACGCGCGTGGTGAGGGCCGGCTGCGTCACATGCAGGCGCTCCGCCGCCGCATGGAAGTTCAGCGTCTCGCTCAAGACGACGAAAGACTGCAGGGCGCGAAGATCCATTGTGATCACTCTCAATTATCATGAGCGATTTCAGTTCTATTGGAATCTATCAAAGGCCGCTGCGATCTGAAAGCGATCCAGTCGGCGAACCGCGGCTACGCGCGCTTCAACGACTCAAAACCCTGAAGGAGCAGCAGTCCATGAAACGCAGGAGCTTTCTCGCCGCCGCCGGTGCCGGTGGAACTCTCGGAGCCGCCGCGGCGGGCTTTCCCGCCCCGGCCATCGCCAAGGGTCTTCGCGAATGGCGCATGGTGTCGCGCTGGCCGGCCAGCTTTCCCGACCAGTATGTCGCCGCCGAACGGCTCGCCCGCCGCATCGCGGCGATGAGCGACGGGCAGCTGCGCATCACGGTCCTGCCGCCGGACGCGCTGGGCGACTACAAGGACACCCTGGACCGGGTGCGCGGCGGCGAGGTGGCGATGGCGCGCAGCCTTTCCTACGACTGGCGCGAGGGCGGCTGGGCCTTCGACGTCTTCACCTTCGTCCCCCTGGGCATGACCGAATTCGAGCGTGCGGTCTGGCTGCAGAACTACGGCGGCCAGGCGCTGTGGGACGGCCTCTACGCCGACCTGGGGGTCAAGCCGCTGCTCTGCGGCAGCGTCGGCCCCCAGGCCTTCGGCTGGTTCGCCGAACCGATCGGCGGCCTGGACGACTTGCAGGGCCTGCGCTACCGCACCACCGGCATCACCGAGACGATCATGCAGCGCCTCGGCGCGGCCCCGGTGGTGCTGCCCGGTTCGGACATCGGCCCGGCGGTGGAGCGCGGCGAAATCGACGCGTTCGAACTGGTCGGGCCGGCGGTCGACAAGGCGTTCAACCTGCATCGCTTCCTGCCGGTTTACGTGTTCCCGTCCTTCCACCAGACCAGCGGCTCGATCGAACTGATCGTCAACAAGGCGCTCTGGGACGACCTGCCGCCTTCGCTGCAGCAGGTCGTCGCCGTTGCCGCCCAGGCGGAACAGGCGGCAAACCTCGCCGATGTCCATGCCAGCAACGCCCGCGCCCTGAGCGAACTGGTGGAGCAGGACGGCGTGACCCTGCAGACGCTGCCCGACGACGTGCTGACCGCCCTTGGCGAGATCACCGGCGCGGTCCTGCGCGAGACCCGCGAGGAAGCCGTGCCGGAACAGCGGCGCATCTTCGACCACTTCCTGGCCGCCCGGCGCAGCATCATGGCCTGGAGCGGCCTCACCGAAGCCCCCTTCATGGCGGCCCGGCAGCTGCCCTTCCGCTATGTCTGACGCGGTTCGCCGGCGGCCTTAGCGCGACAGCCCCTCCTGCAGGGACATGAGGGAGGCGTTGCCGCCGGCCGCCGTGGTGTCCACGGAAAGGGTCTTCTCGGTGGCGAAGCGGTGCAGGTAGCGCGGGCCGCCGGCCTTGGGGCCGGTGCCCGAGAGGCCCTGGCCGCCGAAGGGCTGCACGCCGACCACGGCGCCGATGATGTTGCGGTTCACGTAGGCGTTACCCACCGGCAGGCGCCGGGTGATCTGCTCCACCGTCGCGTCGATGCGGCTGTGCACGCCCAGGGTCAGGCCGTAGCCGGTCCCGGCGATGGCGTCGAGCACCCGGTCGAGGCGGTCGGCGCGGTAGCGCACGACGTGGAGGATGGGCCCGAAGACTTCCCGCTCCAGCACGGCGATGTCGTCGATCTCGTAGGCGGCGGGGGTTACGAAGCAGCCCTTCCCCGCTTCCGCCGGCATCGCGACCTCGTAAATCGTCCGGGCCTCCCTGGCCATGCGGGCCTTGTGGGCCTCCAGCACCGCCTTGGCCTCCTCGTCGATCACCGGGCCGACGTCGGTGGAGAGCAGGCCGGGGTCGCCCACCACCAGTTCCTCCATGGCGCCGGTCAGCATGGTCAGCATCCTGTCGGCCACGTCCTCCTGCAGGAAGAGGACGCGCAGGGCCGAGCAGCGCTGGCCCGCCGACTGGAAGGCCGAGGTCAGAACGTCCTCGGTCACCTGTTCCGGCAGGGCGGTGGAGTCCACCAGCATGGCGTTCTGCCCGCCGGTCTCGGCGATCAGCGGCACGATGGCCCCTTCGCGGGCCGCCAGCGCCTGGTTGATGATGCGCGCCGTCTCGGTGGAGCCGGTGAAGGCGACCCCGGCGATGCGCGGATCGCTCACCAGGGGGGCTGCCACCGTCGGGCCGTCGCCGGGCAGCAGGTGCAGCACGTCGCCGGGCACCCCGGCGCGGTGCAGGATGCGCACGGCTTCAGCCGCGACAAGGCCGGTCTGTTCCGCCGGCTTGGCGATCACCGCGTTGCCGGCGGCCAGCGCCGCCGAGACCTGGCCGGTGAAGATCGCCAGCGGGAAGTTCCAGGGGGAGATGCAGAGGAAGACGCCGCGCCCCTGCAGGGAGATCTCGTTGCGCTCCCCCGTCGGCCCGGGCAGCGCCAGGGGCCGGGAGAACTCCGCCGCGGCGCGGGCGCCGTAGTAGCGCAGGAAGTCGACAGCCTCGCGCACCTCCGCCACGCCGTCGGGCAGGGTCTTGCCCGCCTCGCGCCGGCAGAAGGCCATCAGCCGCGGCATCGCCGCTTCCATCATGTCGGCGGCCCGCGCCAGGCAGGCGGCGCGCTCCGCCGCCGGGGTGGCGTTCCAGGCAAAGGCGGCGCGCTGGGCGCGGGCGAGCGCCTGTTCGGCCTGCTCCGCCGTGGTCCAGGCGATCTCACCCACCGTCTCGCCGCGGTCCGCCGGGTTTGTAACGGGGCGGCGCTCCCCTGCCCTCTGCCCTGTCCTCTGCTCGACGCCGCCGACCAGCGGCCCGGCGCGCCACGATTCCTCCGCCGCGGTGTCCATGTCCCGCTGCAGGGCCGCCACGGCCAGGGGATCGTCGAGGTCGATGCCCGCCGCCGCCGCGCGTTCCTCCCCGAAGAGGTCGGCCGGCAGCGGAATGCTCGGGTGCGGAATCTGGGCGGCGGCGCGCAGCTTCGCCGCCGGGTCGGCGACGATGGCGTCCACCGGCAGCTTCTCGTCCTGGATGCGGTTGACGAAGGAGGAGTTGGCGCCGTTTTCCAGCAGCCGGCGCACGAGATAGGCCAGCAGGTCCTCGTGGCTGCCCACCGGCGCGTAGATGCGGCAGGGCCGGTTCAGCTTGTCAGGCCCGACCACCTGGTCGTAGAGCGCCTCGCCCATGCCGTGGAGGCGTTGGAACTCGTAGTCCTGCCTGTTGCCCGCCGCCTCCAGCACCCAGGCCAGGGAGTGGGCGTTGTGGGTGGCGAACTGCGGATAGAAGGCCTCCGGCTCCGCCAGCAGGCGCTTGGCGCAGGCGAGGTAGGAGAGATCGGTGGAGGCCTTGCGGGTGAAGACCGGATAGCCTTCGTGGCCCAGCTCCTGGGCGTGCTTCACCTCGCTGTCCCAGTAGGCGCCCTTGACCAGGCGCACCATGAGCCGCCGGTTGTGGCGCCGCGCCATGTCGGCCAGCCAGTCGAGCAGCGGCAGGCCGCGCTTCTGATAGGCCTGCACCGCCAGGCCGAAGCCGTCCCAGCCGGCGAGATCCGGATCGCCGGAGACCGCCTCGATGATGTCGAGGGAGAGGTCGAGGCGCTCCGACTCCTCCGCGTCCACCGTCAGGCCGACGTCGGCGGCCTTGGCGTCGAGGGCCAGCGCCTTCAGCTGCGGCACCAGTTCGCGCAGCGCCCGTTCGCGCTGGGCAAAGGCGTAGCGCGGATGCAGGGCGGAGAGCTTGATGGAGATGCCCGGCGCGTCGATGGGCCCTCTCCCCTCGGCGGCCTTGCCGATGGCGCCGATGGCCTCGGCATAGGCGCGGAAGTAGCGCCCGGCATCGGCCATGGTGTAGGCCGCCTCGCCGAGCATGTCGTAGGAGTAGCGGTAGCCCTTCTTCTCCTGGGCGCGGGCGCGCTCCAGCGCCTCTTCGATGCTGCGGCCCATGACGAACTGGCGCCCGAGGATGCGCATGGCCTGGGTGACGGCGCTGCGGATCACCGGCTCGCCGGACTTCTGCACCAGGCGGCGCAGGGTGCCGCCGAGGTCGCGGGCGTCGTGCTCGTCCAGCTTCACGACCCGGCCCGTCAGCATCAGCGCCCAGGTGGAGGCGTTGACGAAGAGGGATTCGCTCTGGCCCAGGTGGCCCTGCCAGTCGGCCTCGGCGATCTTGTCCTTGATCAGCTTGTCGACGGTGGCGGCATCCGGCACGCGCAGCAGCGCCTCGGCCAGGCACATGAGCACCACCCCCTCCTTGCTGGAGAGTTCGAACTCGTGGAGGAAGGCATCCAGCCCGCCCTGGCCGATCCGCGCCCCGCGCACCGCCGCCACCAGCCCCCGCGCCTGCTCGGCGATGCGGTCCTGCGCGTCGTGAGGCATGGCTGCGGCGTCCAGCAGCGCCTTCACCACGGCGGCCTCGTCGGTCCTCAGGTGTTCGCGGAGCCGCCGGCGCAGGGTCTCGGTTTGCGGGGCGGGATGACCGTTATCGACAACGACGGCAGGACGTTCCATGGCGCGGGCTTTCGGGCGTTTGTTGTTGGCCTTGGAGATGCCGGGAACTCAAGCCCGGCACTCGACTGTCCCGCCGTTTGGGTGCGGGGTCAAGGGAAGTGGGCACCAAGCACCTATCAGCGGGCGTTTGCCTTTGCAGGTCGGACCACCCTCCACCGAATAGGTGTCAACTCCAAAGCTCCTTTGTCGGCAAGTGCTGCTGGGTTGCGAACCTCTTCGATTTGTGGATTTGTACTCAAGCAGTCAGCCACAAGAAAAAGGCGATAGCGCTTTCCCAGCCTTTGGGCAGCGCCCCACTCGCCGCCGGTCAACTCAATGCTCGTGAACGCGGCTGCGTTGGTGCCTTTAACTTCGACCGCTATCGTTTGGCCATTGGCGTCGGTGTATTCGATATCCCAGCCAGGTGTCTCACCCTCATTCGCGACCCAACGGACCTCTGTAGCATTGAGATCCTCCATACGATCGGAGAGGTGACGGAACACAACCTCTTCCGCCCTGTCTCCAATGAGCTTCGCATTTCTGGAGTATCGTCTTGACGGTCCTCCAGAATTCGCCTTGGCATCCTTAGAACGTTTTTGGGGCAAAAGGAGTGATGGACGCACCACCTCTCTCGAAGTTCTTACATCACGAATGGGAGGCAAAATCGCTTTGGTCACACGCCTGGATTTGGCAAGCCTCGAAAGACCGGCCAAGCGGAGGATATGACGGTAGGCAGGTTCGGACAGTTCTCGAACTGCTACGCCCCAAAAGTTTCGCGGAATCCACTCGATGTGCTCACCACGGATTTTCGCAGGCACGGGAGTCCTGAACGGTACATAGTTCTCAATCTGACAAAACCACGCCCAGCTTCGCTTTGGTTCGCTCTCCGGAACTGAAGGGTCGCGCCAAACCTGACCGATCACTCCACAACCGAAATACTCCGGCGTACCACGTCGCCCATTCGCCCGCCGTGTACCTCGGTAGTAGACAAATGGCGTACCCCGCACCATGCGGTTCTTGTACTGGTTCGGAATGTGATACTGCTCGCCCGTGATGTCCTTCCAACGCTCATGCGCTTCGATTGCCGTGCGTTCGTTCTGTACAAGGACCAAAGGCATCTCAAGACCCCCTCAAATAGTCGCTCTCACGTAATAGCGGACAGAGCCTGTCTTTATGGTAGCCGCGTGATGATGTTGTGTGCCTTCATTCACTCGTAGCGCACAAAATCTTGAAACACCGGACCTCAAAAGTCAGAAGCGAAACTCGTCAGGTCAGGTGTTGGGCCACGGTAGCTGCGCCAACCTCCGAAGTGCCCCTATCCACTAGACCCACGGGCTCCAGTTGGAATCCATAGGATGAGATAGTCTTGCGCGCAGCACTGCTTTATCTATACTACCCTCAGTAGAATTCATGGCCAATCAGAATACTGAGTGAGCACAATGGCAGACCATCGCCTCTCATTTGCGAACTTCATCTGCAGGTTCGGTGAATCGGGAGAAATGCTGGATTACTTGGAAGAGATTGTTTTACCAGCGTTCACAGACGACACCATGGTGCGCACTTATGGTGAAACAACAGAATACTTTCTCTTGAACAGCAAATTGGAGATATTAGAGCAGAAAAAACAACTAGTCTTAGCGATTGCGGGGCAATTTGTTAAAGACACTTCACTTCGAAGAACTCAAATTTTTGAGGAAGGCAAAGGGCTGCGTCAAGACGAAGCAGAGATCCAATCGTCACCTTCCGCATTTTTTGTATTGATACTAAACAATCACAAACTTCTATACCTTCCAGAGACACCTCATGCACCCGACGTCAAAGCATTCTCCTCAACAATCGGAAGCTTTCTGCGAGCGAAGCATAAAAAGTACATAGATGAACTCTACCAGGCTGGAAAAGCGACTGCTGAAAAGATCTCCAAGAAGGCACTGCGAGAGGAGCACCCTAAACCATCTCTCGTCGTTGTACCCCTTGCGTCGCGATCAAGCATCGATGATTTTCTTCACCAATACAAAACGCTGAGGTTGGTTGAACTCACTCTGTTGCGGCCAAATCAAGAAATCCAGGGTGGAGAATGGTGGCAGCAACTGAGAGACAAGAACCACGCAATTGGAGCTGAGAAAACCAAGATTGTTCATCGCAACCCAAAGGGGCTGCAAGCTGATGAAGCCTCAAAAGAGATACACGACGCTGCGGCAGCGGGTAACCAAACAGTTAAGCTTGATGGCAAAGATCGTCAGGGAAACATTTTAAGGGGTAACAACGAGAGCTTCAGGTACTCGGTGCCAATCGAGACGCTTCCAGTTGATCGATCAAAGCGCATCAAACTGATCTACGAGAAATTCAAACGTCTCGTCCAAAGCAAAACGATCACCCTTGATGCTAGCTCCGCAAATGCTGACACAGTCCTTAGGCGGCTAAGGGATCTATTCGGAGACTGATGCAGTTTTGGACTGGAAATCTGATCTGTTTGATGAAAAGAGCCTTTGGGCCGTCTTTTGGCGGTCACCGGGGTTCAAAGATGCTCGATTCAACATGTGGGTCACTATCGTAGCATTTGCACTTCTAATTGGGTTCGTTTTCTGGGACAGAAGCCAAGATGGAACCTCTACAGCTTCATCATTCAATTACACAGATACGATCCGCTCATGGGCATCTCTGGGCTTCGGCTTTGCAGTAACAATTCTTGGATTCCTTCTAGCCGGGTTCACAATCTTTGCCACTATCACAAAGCCAGAACTGTTTGTCGCTCTTGCGAAGGAGACACACCCACGCTCTGGCCTATCGCTGTTGAAGTATGCTTTCTTCACTTTCCTAAACGTTTTCTCCCACTATCTATCGTTTCTGGCCCTCACTCTGGTGATTTTACTTCTCGGTGATAGGGGCGGACCGTTATCAGCAGTAGGCAACTGTTTGGCGAGTCAGTTCCCTGAAATCTTACATGCAATCAAACAAGGACTGTTTGTCCTTATTGGTGGCTGGTTCGCGGTATTGGTCCTTAAGCTCAAGTCAATCATCTGGAACATCTATCAAATAGTGCTTCTTAGCATCGCACATGCAGCAAAAGACGAGACCTGACAGCAAGACCTAGCACTAGTGTCCAGGCTACCCAATACGAACTCCTGGGCCGCCGCCGTTTTCGGGGATGAAGCGGATGCCGGCCGCCTCAAGCGTGGACTGGAGTTTCTTGAGGGTTGTCAGCCGGATGGCGAGGAGACCGTTGCCGGACTCAAGGCGCTTGATGGTGGGCACCGAAAGTCCGCTGCGCTCCGCCAATTCCCGTTGTGACCAAGCGAGCATGGCCCGCGCGCCACGAAGCTGTTGAGCCGTTGATAGCCCCATAGATAATAAAATGATCCCTTAGGGATTGATTCGAGACTATTAAGTCTATATAACTTTGATATCTTGATTCTACCTCCGGGCGCAATGGCCGCCGGAGACCCAGCGGCGCGAGGGGGTGTTGGCGCACCCGCCCCGCGCCTGACCGCAACCCGACTTTACTGGAGTCAGGTCATGGCTGTTTTCATCCCTATCACGGATTCGCCGCGCCTTCACGGCGGCGGCCCTGGCGCGAAGGCGTGGGGGGCGGCATGAGCGGGGCGCCGCCTGACATCGATCCGGGTTCGGGCGGAACCCCGGCGCCGATCCTCACCCCCGCGCAGTGCCGGGCGGCGCGCGCCCTGTTGTGGTGGAGCCAGGCGGAACTCGCCGCCCGCAGCGCGGTCAGCAGCGTCACCATCCGCAACTTCGAACGCGGCCGCAGCAGCCTGAGGGACGCCACCGCCCGGCTGCTGCGCCTGACCCTGGAGCGGGCGGGGGTCGCGCTGATTGACGCGGTGGGGGTTGATGGGGCGGGGATCGCCGAAAGACCGGAAGGTCGGGAGCCCAGCGGGCCCGGCGCGCGGCTGACCGGGGCCGAAACCTTCAGGACGTGAGGGGGGAACAGGGCCCCCTCACCCTCCCGCCCACTTTCTTTATCGGGGCGCGGGCCCCTCCCTCTCCCCACCGGGGCGAGGGAAACAATGAAGGGCGCCGAGCGACAGGGTCCCTCCACCGATGCTCCTGCTTGACCGGGGTCACCCCCACCCCATCCCTCCCCCATCAAAGGGGGAGGGGGAACAAGGGAGGGCTCGCCCCATGTCTTGTCCCTCTTCCCACCGTCTTGTCCCTCTCCCCACTTTTCGAACCCTCTCCCCCAATCTCTACTCAAGAAGCGGGAGAGGGTTGCGCAGGCTTGGCGAGCGCAGCGAGCTTAGCCGGAGCTGGGTGAGGGGGAACTGCGGTGGCGGCGAGCAGTGCTCTTCCTCGACCGGGGGTCACCCCCACAAGGCGTTCACCCCCACCCCATCCCTCCCCCATCAAGGGGGAGGGGGAACACAGGAGGCTTCGCCCCGCCGTCTTGTTCCTCTCCCCCTTCGAAACAAGAAGTTTGGGAGAGGGAACGACGGCGCGCGACGGTCCTGCTTACTGCAGCAGCTTCGCCACGGTGGCGGCGTCGGGCAGGCCGGTGACGGGGAGGGCCTCGCTTTGCTGGTAGGCCTCCAGCGCGCGGCGGGTGTTGCCGCCGTAGAGGCCGTCGACCACGCCGACCTGATAGCCGCGGTCCTTCAGCGCCTGCTGCACGCGGCGCACCTGCTCCTTGCTGACGGTCACCGCGTTGTCGCCGGCGGTGAGGTTCACCAGCTCCGGCTTCACCGTCTGGCGGCGGTCGTCCAGCAGGCGGGTCAGGCGGGAGGCCGCCGCCCAGAAGGGGCGCTGCGGCTCGGCCTCGCAGATCTGCGCCATCGCGTCGGCCAGCTGCTCGATGGGCGCGCCGGCGGAGATGTCGAAGGTCTCCGGCCGGAACTGGTTGTAGGCCGAGAGATAGCCGTTCAGCCAGCTGCGGTAGAAGAGATAGGTCTCGGTGTTGCCGGCCCTGTCTTCCAGGTAGGTCTGGCAGGTGAAGATGCCGAGCCCGCGCGAGGAGAACTCGCCGTTGCGGTCGGCCGCCTTGGCCGGACCCGCCCCGACAAGCGGGCCGCCTAAAAGCACGACCGCGGCAAGCAGGGCCGTCAGAACAAGACTCCCTAGAAGCGGCCCCAGAGCGGACACTCCGTCCCTGGGCATCCAGATCGCACGCATGGGCTCTCCCTCCTTCACTTTTCCATCCCTCGGCGCAATTCCTCGGCGCCATCCCCAGGCGCCATGCTTCCCGGCCCTGGCGGCCCGTGCCTTCCGGCGGCCCGCAGGACAGGCGCCATTAAAGCCCATCGGCGGGCGCGCCACCATTGCCCCTCACGGGGTATTCATTCGGTGTATGGGGGCCGGTGTATGGTTGGGGGCGGTGTTAGGGAGTGCTCAGGGGGCGAGCGGCGGGGCGTCGTCGCCGGGCCGGCCGAGCAGGAAGCGGTGGAAGGCGGCGGCCCGGTTCACCAGCGACTTTGGCCGGCCCGAGACCGAACCCTCGCGCACCGCCGCCAGGCTGTAGGCGCCCCAGAGGTCGCCGTCCAGGCGTTCCAGCACATGCAGGGAGACGAGGCCGCGGGGCTCGAAGACCGTCAGCAGGGTGAAGCGGATGGCCTCCAGGTTCACGATCTCCACCACCAGCCGGTCCGGCCCCGCCGCCAGCGCGCGCAGGCGGTAGAGGTTGGCGCCGCTGGAGCGGGTGTCGTTCTGGGCGAAGGTGAGCGCCCGGCCGGAGCGGACCTCCGCCGCCGTGAAGTCGGGCCTGGGCGTCTCTGCATGGGGTTGAGTGTCTTCCCGGCCCTGCCCTGCGGCCCCGTCCAGCGCCGTCGCCTCCTCCACCAGCACCCGCCAGTCCTGATCGGTCGTCGACCAGTAGAGCATCCCCACGGTCTCGGAGACCGCGCCGAAGCGTGCCGCGAGATCGTCGACGCTGCCGGCGTGACGGAAGCGGCCGGCCAGGGCCGCGACGGTGGTCAGCGGGCCGGTGAGATCGGCGCCGCAGAACCGCTCCCCGGGTTCGGTGTCCGGCAGGGTGACGTCCTGCCAGACCGCCACCGCCGGCGGCGCCCCGGCGGGCGCGTAGGCGGGAACGGGCGTCGTCCCCGCCGGGCAGGGCGCCCGGGGTGATGTTTGCGCCGCCGCAGACGCTACGCTGTTCTGGATCGGGTTGTGTTGCGCAGGCACCACAGCCGCCGCCGGAAACGGCAGGACGAGAAGGAGGATCAGCAGGTGGATCGCAGGGAGAACGCGCAAGCCCGTCGTTGTTTTGCAGAGTGGCATCGTCTTGCAGATTGGCATCGTCTTGCAAATTGGCGCCGCGGCGGCGCCGTCAAGGCCGTCCGCATGCGATGGTCTCCGGCCTTTGCCTCAAATCGATTGCACACCGGAGTAAGAGGGTCACGAACCCGTGATCCCGGACCACCTATCCACAGTCACATCGGCCGCCGGAATGCTACCCCAGGTCAGGGTTTTGCCTCTTTATCGCCCCAGAAGCGCCCAATGCCATAGGCATTGTTAAGCTAAGCAATGCTATGGCTTTCGGCATGACGGCAGCACCGCAGGACTTCAGTCTGCCGCCTGGCTGCGCCCCCAAAATCCGGGCGCTGCACGACTACTGGCGGTCCATCCACCCGGAGGCAGGGCTTCCCGGGCGCCAACACTTCGACCCCGTCGACGTGCCCGATCTGCTGCCCAACATCTGGATGGTGGACGTGACCCGCGAGCCCCTGCGCTTCCGCTTTCGCCTGGTGGGCACGGCGATCGTGAAGTTCACCGAGCGCGACGCCACCGGCCAGTGGCTGGATGCCGTCTATCCCGATTACTGGAACAGCGACGCCGCAGCCTATCACCGCGCCTGCGCGCTCGACGGCACCCCGGCCTACCGCAAGAGCCACGCCACCCCGCCGAGTGGAGGAAGCGAGGGCGATGTCGAGTCCCTCACCCTGCCGCTCGCCGGCAACGGCCGCGACGTCGACATCCTGCTGAACATGACCCTCTACCCGGAAGACCCGGTGATGGAGATGGAGCGCTAGGGATCGGGTGGACGGCGCTGAGAGCCGCTCCCCAAATGACAATCCCTCTCCCCTGGTTTCTGTTCCCTCTCCCCCGGTGGGAGAGGGTTGCGGAGCCTTAGCAAGGTCGAAGACCGTGCTTAGGCGAAGCTGGGTGAGGGGGAACCGCAGTGACGGCAACCGAACTCCCGGGGCCCGACAAATGCGAAGCAGCACCTCCGCCCCCTCACCCTCCCGCTTACGCGGGCCCCTCCCTCTCCCACCAGGGGAGAGGGATAAGAACGAGGGGATAGCGATTTGATCGCGCATCGCCGACTCCATGAGCCCTTCCCTCAATGAAAATCCCGGGACTTGGGCATGGGGTTCACGTTGCGCGGATGCCTTGCGGTCGATGTCTCGTAATTGGCCGGGCGGTGGTCGCGGGTCGGGCGCTTGACCTCGTCGGCGTGGGCGTGCGCGGGTTCCAGACCGTCGTCGGTCTTTGAACCCACGTCCGGCTTCAGCTCCAGCAGCCAGGGGGTAAGGTCGATGAGTTCCTCGGCGACCACGTGGATCACCAGGCCCTCGCGCTGCAGCCGGCCGCGCACGCCCAGCATGCCGGCCTTGAGGATGATGGAGCGGTGACGCTCGAAGACGTCGGGCCAGACGATGGCGTTGGCGGTGCCGGTCTCGTCCTCCAGGGTCGCGAAGATCACCCCCTTGGCGCTGCCCGGGCGCTGGCGCACCAGCACCAGCCCGGCGATCTTCACCTGCCTGTCGACCGGCAGCTCGGACAACTGCATCGTCTCCACCATGCCCTCGGCCGCCAGGCGCTCGCGCAGGAAGGCCAGGGGATGGGCCTTCAGGGAGAGGCGCAGGGCGCGGTAGTCGTCCACCACATGCTCGCTCAGCGCCATCTCCGGCAGGGTGACGGCGGGCTCCTGCCCAAGTTCCTCCGATGCATCTTTTTCTTCTTCTTGAAAAGCAAAGAGCGGCAACTGTTCGGCGCGCTTGCGCTCCCCCGGCAGGCGTTTCACCGCCCAGAGCGCCTCGCGCCGCGCCAGCCCCATGGAGCGGTAGGCGTCGGCGCGGGCCAGCGCCTCCAACGTGAGAGGCCTCAAGGCGGCACGGCGCCAGAGCGCCAGGGGCTCGGCGTAACCGGCCCCCCGGTTGTCCATGATCGCCTGCGCCTCCTCCTCCCCCAGGCCCTTCACCTGCCGCAGGCCCAGACGCAGGGCGAAGCCGTCTCCATCCGCGGCCGGCTCCAGGCTGCAGTCCCAGTCGCTGGCGTTCACATCCGGCGCGCGGATCTCCACCCCGTGCTCGCGGGCGTCGCGGACGATCTGCGCCGGGGCGTAAAAGCCCATGGGCTGGCTGTTCAGCAGTGCCGCGGCGAAGACCGCGGGATAGTAGTGCTTCATCCAGGCGGAGACGTAGACCAGCAGCGCGAAACTGGCGGCGTGGCTTTCGGGAAAGCCGTAGGTGCCGAAGCCTTCGATCTGCTTGAAGCAGCGCTCGGCGAAGGCCGGGTCGTAGCCGCGCGCCGCCATGCCGTCGATGAACTTGCGGCGGAAGGTGTGGATGGTGCCGACGCGCCGGAAGGTGGCCATGGCGCGGCGCAGGCGGTCGGCCTCGGCCGGCTCGAAACCGGCGGCGACGATGGCGATCTGCATGGCCTGCTCCTGGAACAGCGGCACGCCCATGGTCTTCTCCAGGACGCGGCGCAGCTCTTCGGAAGGATAGTCCACCGGCTCCAGACCCTGGCGGCGGCGCAGGTAGGGATGCACCATGTCGCCCTGGATCGGCCCGGGGCGCACGATCGCCACCTCGATCACCAGGTCGTAGAACTTGGCGGGCCTGAGGCGCGGCAGCATGGACATCTGGGCGCGGCTTTCCACCTGGAAGACGCCGATGGTGTCGGCGCGCGAGAGCATGCCGTAGACTTCCGGGTCCTCGGCGGGCACGGAGGCGAGGGTGAAGTCCGGCCCGTAGTGCTGTTTGATCATGGCGAAGCCCTTGCGCAGGCAGGTCAGCATGCCAAGCGCCAGGATGTCGACCTTGAGGATGCCGAGCACGTCGAGGTCGTCCTTGTCCCACTCGATCACCGTGCGGTCCTCCATGGCCGCGTTCTCGATGGGCACCACCTCCGAGAGGGGCGTCTGGGTCATGACGAAGCCGCCGACGTGCTGGGAGAGGTGGCGGGGAAAACCGATCAGCTCGTGCACCAGCGCCAGCGCCTGGCCGAGACGGCGGTCCGTGGGGTCGAGGCCCAGTTCGCGCACCGCCTTGTCCTCCACTCCCTCCTGGCTCCAGCCCCAGATGGCGCCGGCCAGGGCGGCGATGGTGTCGGCGGAAAGCCCCATCACCTTGCCCACCTCGCGCATCGCCCCGCGTGAGCGGTAGCAGATCACCGTGGCGGTCAGCGCCGTGCGCTCCCGCCCGTACTTCGCGTAGATGTACTGCATCACCTCTTCGCGGCGCTCGTGCTCGAAGTCGACGTCGATGTCAGGCGGCTCGCGGCGCTCGGCGGAAACGAAACGCTCGAACAGCAGGTCCATGCGCGCCGGGTCCACCTCGGTGATGCCCAGGCAGAAACAGACCGCGGAGTTGGCCGCCGAGCCGCGGCCCTGGCAGAGGATGTCCTGGGAGCGGGCGAAGCGCACCACGTCCTCCACGGTGAGGAAGTAGGGCGCGTAGTCAAGCTGGGCGATGAGGTTCAGTTCGTGGCGGACGGCCTTCTCGACCTCGGGCGGTATGCCTTCCGGATAACGCTCCTTGGGATAACGTCCTTGCGCGCCGATCCATGTCAGGTGTTCCAGTTCCTGCTGCGGCGTGCGGCCCTCGCGGGTCAGCTCCTCCGGGTAGTCGTGGCGCAGTTCGTCGAGGGAGAAGCGGCAGCGCCGGGCGATCGCCAGGGTGTTGGCCAGCGCTTCGGGTGTGTGGCGGAAGAGATGGGCCATCTCCGCAGGCGTCTTCAGATGGCGCTCGGCATTGGCCTGCAGGCGATACCCGGCCTCGTCGATGGTGCAGTGCTCGCGGATGCAGGTCACCACGTCGAGCAGGGGCTTGCGCTCGGGCGCGTGCAGGCAGACGTCGTTGCAGGCGGCCAGCGGCACGCCGGCCTCCCGCGCCAGCGCCGCCAAGGCCTGCAGCCGCCTCGCATCGCGGCCGCCGTAGAGGGCGCGGGCGCCCAGGAACACATCGCCCGGGAAGGTGTCGGCAAGGGCGCGCAGGCGCGCCGCGACGGCCTCCACTGCGCCGTCCTCGGGCGGCAACACGACGAAGACCTGGCCTGCGCCGTGAGCGATCATCTCTTCGAAGGAGAAACGGCAGCCACCCTTCTCGGCCCGCCGCTTGCCCAGGGTGAGCAGGCGGCAGAGCCGTCCGTAGGCGGCGCGGTCGCGCGGGAAGCAGAGTACGTCGGGCTCTTTCTCCGGCCCCTCTGCTTCCTCAGGGGCTTCCGGAATGAGCCGCGCGCCGACCAGAAGCGGAAGACCCACCTCCCGCGCCGCCGCATGGGCGCGCACCGCCCCGGCCAGGGAATTGCGGTCGGTGATCGCCAGCGCCGGCAGCCCCAGCGCCGCCGCCCCCAGCACCAGCTCCTCCGGATGGGAGCCGGAACGCAGGAAGGAATAGTTGCTGGTCACCTCCAGCGGGACGTAGAGCGGAGAAGGCTGGGTCATGGTCTCCGCGTCATCGTTTCCGGCTTTTACCCTCACACGGGGTCTCACCCCCACCCCATCCCTCCCCCATCAAGGGGGAGGGGGTTTTGGAGCAGGCTCATCCTTCCTTCCTCTCTGTAAAAAGACGAGCGGCTGAGGCAGTCTTTGTGTTCCCCCTCCCCCCTTGTGGGGGAGGGTTGGGGTGGGGGGTCTGGCGCCACAGCGCAAGATCAGCCATGAGGGCTCCCCCGCTCCCGCCGCGCCGCATCCCTGTCAGAACCGGCCGCATCTCGAATGGCCTCCAGCACAGCTTCCAGATTCTCCCCGATCTCGCTGTTCCAGAAGCGCAGGACGCGAAAGCCGCGCGCCTCAAGCCACTGCATGCGTACCGTATCCTCCTGCTGGCGACCGGCGTGCTGGCCGCCGTCGAGCTCGATCACCAGGCGGGCGTCGTAACAGGCGAAGTCGACGATGAAGCGCCCGAGCGGAACCTGGCGGCGGAAGCGCAGACCGTCGATCTGGCGCCGCCGCAGCGCCGCCCAGAGCGTCCGTTCCGCATCGGTCATCTGTCTTCGCAGAGCGCGCGCGTTCTTCGAGGCCATCGATCAAGCTCTTCCTGAAAGAACGAGGGTCACCCCCTCCCCATCCCTCCCCCATCAAGGGGGAGGGGGTTTCTGTGCAGGCTCACTCTTTCTTCTTCTCTCCAAGGAGACGAACGGGCCAAAGCAGGCCCGACAATTTCCCCTCTCCGAAAGCAATCGCCCTCCTCCCCTACAACGGTCCCCCTCCCCCCTTGTGGGGGAGGGATGGGGTGGGGGGCTGCCGCCACCGCCCGATGTATGGTCTTCATGACTCTTCTCTGCTCCTGCTCTCCAAACTCCACCGCCCTCACCCGAACAATCCGTGCAGGAACCAGTCGCCGGCGCTGCGGTAGAGCCAGTAGCGGCGGCCGTCGCGGTCCTCGACGCGGAAGTAGTCGCGCGGCGGCTCGTCGCCCAGCTTGGGATCGATCTGCCACCACTCGCCCAGCAGGCGCTCCGGCCCCTCGGCGCGCACCACCTCGTGCAGCACGCGGCGCCAGCGGAACTGGGCCGGCGGATGGTCGGGCAGCAGGGCGACCACCTGCACCGGCTCCGGGCGCGGCAGCAGGCGCAGGGGGCGCAGCGCCGCCTTGGGAGTCCTGGTCCAGCCTTCATCGTCTTGCGGGGCTGTCTTTTCCGGACCCCTCTTCTCTGAGACCGTCTCCTCGACGGCGGCGAGGGCGAAGGCGCGTTCCGGCAGGTGGCTTTCGCGGGGCTGCGGTCGGCGCACGGCGGCGAGGCCGAGGCGGCTGCCGAGGCGGTCGACGAGGTCGGGCAGGTCTTCAGCACCGTCGGGCGCGCCGTCGGGTGCAGCGGCGGGGGCACTCCCGGAGGGCACAGGCGGCGGCGCAGCGGGCGCCTCTGTTTTTGAAGACCCGGCTTTTGCAGACTCCTTCGGCGCGCCCGCTTCCCTCTGCGGTTCCGTTCGAGGGGCCCCCGCTTGAGGCGCGACCGGCAGGCTCATCTGGCGCGCGCCCAGGGGGTCGCTGCGGCCGGCGGCCAGGGTCATCACCTCAATGCCGAAGCCGGGGTCGATTTCGGCCAGGCGCTCGGTGAAGAGGCGGCGCAGGTGTCTGGCCTCGCGGCTCGCCCGGCTGGTGCCGAGGGAGAGGCTCTGCAGGCTGCCGTCGCAGCGGTAGGCGGTGAGGTCGAGGCGCCGCGCCCCGCGCCCAGCCAGCGCCAGCTCGCGGCAGAGCCGCGGCAGCAGCGCATCGAGGCTGCGGGCGATGTCTTCGGCATCGCTGATGGGCTCGGCGAAGATCTGGCGCACCAGATGGGCCGGCGGCGGCCGGCGCGGCGACAGCGCCTCGGCCTCCTGCCCCAGGGCCTGGGCGAGGCGGCGCGCCGCCAGCGGCCCGAAGCGCGGCGTCATGACGGCCGATGTCAGGGGATAGAGATCCTCGATGCGCCGCAGGCCCAGGCGGTCCATCACCTCGACGACGGAGTCCGGCAGGCGCAGGGCCCCCGGCGGCAGGGCGGCGATGGCGGCGCGCTGGCTGCCCGGCATGACGACAACGCAGGGGTGCGCGGGGGAAGCGGCGAAGCGCGCCATGGCCCAGGCGGCGCCGATGGTGTCGGCCATGGCCACGCGGGCCGCATAGCCGAAGGCGGCGAGCCGCGCCTGCAGGTCCTCCAGCAGGGTCGCCTCGCCGCCGAAGAGGTGGCAGCAGCCGGAAACGTCGAGCAGGATGCCGGCGCCGCCGCCGGGCCCGCGCCCCTCCCCCTCCGCGGTGGAGCAGGGCGCGGTCCAGGGGCTGTAGCGGCCGCACCAGGCGGCGAGGCGCGCGATGGCGCGGGCGTCGGCCTCGGGCTCGTGGGGTGCGGTGACGAGACCGGGCAGCAGGGCGCGGGCCTCGGCCAGGGGCAGGCCGGGGGTAAGGCCGCCGGCCTGCGCCGCCGCGTTCACCGCCGCGAGGCCGAGTTGTCCGCGCTCCGCCGTCACCAGCGCCAGCGGGCGCTGATCTTCACCGGAGGACTCGTCAGCCGGCCTGCCGGAAGGCGAGAAGCCCGGCTGTCCGAGACTCGGCCTTTCGAGGCTCGCGCCCCACTGCCGGCTGAGTCTTTGCCGGCGGGCCCTTTGCCAGCGGTCGGTCGCAAAGCGCGGGAGCCAGAGAGAAACCACACGCCGCATCGTTCCACTCCACCTGCCATGATCCCGGCGCCGCGCCGCGGCAGCGCAGGAGGTCCAGCCGCCAGCGCGGGCGGCCAATGAATGCCGTATCTGTCTCGTCGTGCGACTGTGCCGCCGTCACGCGCCAGCGGCTGAGGGCGGCGCTGGCCTCGCGCCCGCGCCGGCGCGGCCGGAAGCGGCGGTGCAGGGCGAAGGCGGTGACGCCGCCCGCCCCATTCTTCAAAGACTCTTCGGCGGCCAGTTGCAGGCGCCGCCCGGCGAGGCGGTCGAGGCCCTCGACCTCCCCCACCACGGCGGCGAGGCGGCGGCAGCGCAGCCCCTCCTCCATCGCCCAGAAGAGGTCGGCCTCGTTGCGGGCGCGCACCAGCACCAGGCGGCCGGGGTCGAGCCCGCGGGCGGCCAGCGCCGGCGGATAGAGATCGCCCCAGCGCGAGACCCAGAGGATGTCCCCGGCGCCGGGGAAGCGGGCCTGGTGGCGCGCCAGCAGGGCGAGGCAGAATCCCAGCGTCACCCCGTCGTCCCACTCGGCGCGCTCGCCCTCGATCTCGTGCAGCGCCCCCAGCGGCAGCCCGCCGCCGGGCAAGGCGTCGTCCAGGGCGGCAAGGCCGAGGGGCAGCACCGGCCGCGCCCGGCCCGAAACACCGCCCGGCCCCTCTTCGATCTGCCGCACCCGCGCCCGCAGCGCCGTAAGCCCGGCCCGCGCGCCGGCCGCCGAACCATGCCGGAGCCCCGGAGTCGCTGGTGTCCCGGAGAGCCCGGAAGCCCCCGAGAGTCCAGAAACCCCGGAGCGCCCCGGAAACCGGGAGACCCCGAGCGGTTCCGGCGCCCCAGCCTCCCGGCCTTTTGCGCGCAGAGCAGGTGCCATATCCGGCCCCTCAACCTAGAGATTACGGTGGTATTTGTTCTTGTTTTGTTCTACATCGCCCTAGGCAGAGAGTCAAGGTTGGGGGGCGGAAGCGGCCGGATTGAGTGGGCATCTGTCCCGATGGCGGCCTTGCGCCTCGTACCCCCAGGCGTTTTGCCGAAATGCAGCCGCTCGGGTATAACCCGGGGATGAATATCTACGGCTTCGACCACATCGTGCTTTGCGTGCGCAGCGTGGAGGCGACGCTTGAATTCTATCAGCGTGTCCTGGGTCTGGAGGCGCGCGAGGAACGGGCCGGCAAGTGGTCGCTTCATTTCGGATCGAACAAGATCAGCGTCCAGGATGCGGACAGCCTGCCCCAACTCGCCGAGAGGACGGTGCCGGGCAGCGGCAATTTCTGCGTCCTGACCGAGATGCCGATGGAAGAGGTGATCGCCCGGCTTCGCACGCATGACGTGGAGATCGTCGAGGGGCCCGCGGAGAAAGCCGGCGCGGTCGGGAAGCTGATGTCGGTCTATTTCCGCGATCCCGACGCCAACCTCGTCGAAGTCAGCAACAGGATTTCCTGACGCCCGACCCGGCGCACTTCGAGCCTTCGGGGGGCACGTTGCAGACAGGAGCGGCTGCATGCTGAGCTACATCAGGGTTGGTGCCAACGATACCGCGCTCTCGGGGCGTTTCTACACGGCCATCCTGACCCCGCTGGGCTACAGGAAAGAGGAAGTGCCGGAAGGTATTGAATTCACCTTTCCGGACCGGCCCGGCCGGTCCCCCGGCCCCGCCGCGGTATACGTGGCGAAGCCATACGACGGGAAGGAGGCGACCGTCGGCAACGGCTCCATGACGGCCTTCCAAGCCGAGACGCACGAGATGGTCCGCACCCTTCACGCCGCTGGTCTTCAGGCGGGCGGCTCCGACGAGGGCGCTCCCGGCTTCCGGGCCCAATACGGCGATCGCTTCTATGTCGGATATCTCCGCGACCCCCTGGGCAACAAGATCGCGATCTTCTCTGTGAACCCGGCGGAGGGCGTTCGGGGCCGCTGACTATGGGACGGCATGGATATGACACGACGGAAAGCGACATGCAGATGCGGGCAACTCACTGCGGTCTGTGAAGGCGAACCGGTCCGTGTGTCCGTCTGCCACTGTCTCGAATGCCAGAAGCGCAGCGGCAGTGCTTTTGCCGCGCAAGCCCGTTGGCCGGATGAAAAGGTGACGATTTCCGGCGAATCGGTCGTTTGGGAACGCGTTGCCGACAGCGGTCACCGCGCGACATACAGATTCTGCCCCGTTTGCGGATCGACACTGGCCTATGTCATCGAGGGATGGCCGGGTGTAACCGCCATTCCCGTCGGCGCTTTCGCCGATCCGGATTTCCCCAGGCCCAACTTTTCCGTCTACGAGCACAGGAAACACTGCTGGACAGAGGTCCTCGGAGAGGACGTCGCCCACTCATCCGACCCCGGTATCGCGCCGACACAAGGCGGGCAGCCGGGGGCAGCGCAGGACTAGCGCGGATCTGCTCCAGCGCCGCGGCGGCGTTCGATTGAACAGCGGCGTCCCGGCACCCCCAATCCTTGACGCCCCCCCAATCCTTGACGCCCCGGTCCCTTGACGCCCCCGGTTCCTTGACGCCGGGTTTGAACCTCCCTAGCCTCTGACCCGTTGCTGTAGGGCGCATCGGCCTGCGGGCCGGAGGGGCATTGCCCGCCTACGCCGGAGTCCCATCAAGAAACGCGCCCATGCCGAACATCGAAAACCTCAGAAAGCAGGCCAAGCTGTACCTGCGGTGGCACCGTGAAGGGTACGTCCCTGTCGCGGCGCAGATCAGCCGCTTCCTGGCCCGGTACCGGGGCCTGTCCGACAGGGAGGTGCTGTGCGCCGCTTTCAGGCTCAGCGACGCGCAGGAGCTTGTCGCCAGAAAGCACGGTTTCGAGACCTGGCCGGCGCTCATGAAAGGCATCGCAACAATGACGGCATCCGCAGCCTCCCCTGCCCGCAGGCCGACGATCCTGGCGGCCGAACCGCAGCTCTTCGTCTCCGACATGGAGCGTGCCTGCCGGTTCTATGGCGAAAAGCTCGGGTTCAGGACCGGGGTCTCCTACGGCGACCCGCCGTTCTACGCCCAGGTCCATCGCGATGGAGCACGCCTGAACCTGCGGAAGGTCGGCGGGCCGGTGTTCGACAGCGGGTTCCGGACCCGGGAGCGCGACGCCCTTTCCGCGACGCTGACGCTCGACGATGCCAAGCCGCTCTTCCTGGAGTTCCGGGAAGCAGAGGTCCCCTTTCACCAGACCCTGAAAACCGAGCCATGGGGCGCCCGCACCTTCATCGTGCAGGACCCGGACGGCAACCTGATCTGCTTCGCGGGCGGTGCGGGCTAGTCCGCCTTGCGCCGGGTTCCGGTGATGGTTCCCCGGCCCTTTGCGCACAGAGCAGGTGCCATATCGGCCCCTCGATCTAGGCAGAGAGTCGAGGTTGGGGAGATCAGCTATCCATCAACAGTGGTGATCTTTAACCAACGATAAAACACGCCACATCTATTGGGCACTTCTACTAAAGGTATCACTAACACTCAAAAAGCGATAAACCTTCATAGTTCACAACAAAGCCATATGCCCTAAATGAACGAAGTCTCAGCATCAATAAAACTGCGCCCGACCCGCATTGGATTCCTTGTACGGCCGACGGACACAGCATCGATCCGCAAGATCATGCAAGCCTGCACTTGCCTCTGGGGAGGAGTATTCAATCCGATCATCCCTGTGTTCCGGATCTCACCAGAGGAGTGGAGACCAGAACACCCCTATGAGCAAATGTCAGGTCTCGCCATTACCAAGGGCTACATCAGTTTCTACGAACCGGACGTCTATGTGGAATCTGAGCAGGGGCTTCTGGAGAGAGCGGGACTTAGCGCAATCCGCACCAAACACACAGTAACTGAGAACGTGGTATCTCTAAAAGCATTCCTACAGCCAGACAAAGATCGCAAATGGTCCGAGCCACAATACGGACTCGGAATCACTGATGTCTTCCGACACATTTATCAATCTGAGCGAAAATTCAAGCTCAGAGACGAAAAACCCTCCATCCAAGTAAAGACTGATCCAAGCAACTGCCTTGTCGAAGCAGTCTTCGGAGCATACCCAAAGCAGTCAAGCACGGGCTACATCGCGAAAGGATACAAGGATGTATTCGCCCCCAGAGAGATGAAGCCTGATCCGAAAAGCTGGCTTGAAGTGTTCAAACGAAACGCCTTAACGCCTCTGGGGCTAACTCAGTACAAACTGGAGCGGACACGGTATTGGTATCATGACCCTGTGGTTTTTATCTTCGACCCACAAAAGCCAACAGATCTAATCGACTGCTGGAACCTTCGTTTGGAACCAAATCCAATACTACCAGTACCGATCGAATGGTTCGACAGCCTAGCCGGCGACATAAGGTCATTTCTAGAAGCCGAGCACCGACCAATAAAGGGAAAGCCGTCTGATGCTATGCACCACGCTACGGTCGAATTTGCTCGTACAATTGACGATCAGAGAAGAAAACAAATCACGGATCATCTCTCAAGGGGTCTTCAGAAAGGCGCTCTAGTTGTCAAAGACTGGAGAACACCAATCTGGAAACAGCATACAAATGACATGGTGCATCAAGATAGACGAATGGAAGTCATTGCCGGTGAGCAGCAAAACCGCCTCACGATCAACGAAGGGAACGAACTAACCATCAGCTTTCAAGCTCTATCTCCAGAGTTCGCATCACGTTTCTCGCATTCCAAAGCTCGTTGGATGAACGTAGTAAACGTAGACAGATTTGGATTGCGAGACTTCGCGAGCGTTTTGCCTTTCAACCTGTTCGACAGGAAATGGCCTCGGTTAAGCTGGGGTCTAAATCAAGTAACAGTTGGCAGCGAAGGCTGGGTGTTCGCGCAGGACCACAAGAACTGGAACCAAACGGTCACTCTGCTCACAAAGGAAGACGCAATCATCGGATCGCTAGCGAAGCTTGAAATCGACGCCAAGCTGTCTGATCCAGGTCATGTTGCACGACAAATGATTGAGCACCTAGGAGGATTAAGGGGGGTGCAACTCCTTGCTGACCAGGACACTCTGATCCTGCTCAACAAGATGGCCGGCGGAGTGCGTAGAAAGAGCAATAAAGTTGACGAGGTCGAAGAGACGTTCGAACTCCGTAGCGCACCGGTTAAGACGTGGGAAGACCTCATATCAAAACGTAATAGTAACCAAAAACGCTTGCCTATCGATTTGAACGAATTCACAAAGAGAAACGTTATCCGTTTGGGCCTAGAGACAACTTGCCCACAATGCCTAGCAAAAAACTGGCACAGTCTCACTGCGGTCGACTACAGCATAACCTGCGATAGATGCTTGAACGAGTATGAGTTCCCTCAAACTGGGCCTCACCAGAAAGTCCGTAACTGGTCTTATAGAGTCTTAGGCCCCTTCTCAGTTCCAGATTTCGGTCGCGGTGCCTACAGCGCACTCCTGACGCTCAAGTTCCTCAAGGAGTTTGCTGGCTCACATAGCGAAATGACATTCTCAACCGCCATGAACCTCGTGATTGGTGACGCCAGTGTGGAATCCGATTTTATTGCGCTATGGAGAGACGAAAAAATAGATTGGGGAGTCCCACCACAACTAGTGTTTGGAGAAGCAAAGTCCGTTGGCCAGGGTGACCTCATAAAGCCTGACGATATAGAGAAACTGCGGGCGATTGGAGAGAGAGTTCCAAATGCGGTTTTGGTGGTATCGGTTCTGCGCGATCAATTCAATGCGTCGGAAAAAAGAATCCTAACGAAGTTTGCAAAGTGGTGCCGCAGATCTAACGGCGAAGGGCAACCAACAAATCATCTCGTCTTGCTAACCAGTCTTGAGCTACACATGGACTTCAGCCTTAAACGCACTTGGACTGAACTGGGAGAGCCATATTCGAACTTCGCCGATTACCACCAAACCAAAAACCTTCATCGTCTAGCGGAGTCAACCCAGCAGATATACTTGGACCTACCATCGTACTACGATTGGCGAGCAGCAATTTGGAAAAAGCGGAATGCTGCCAAAAAGAAAGCTGCTAAAAAGAACAGTTAGCGTGCAGAAGAAGCTACGGCATCCTCTTCACTGATCATACAGCGCACAAAGCGCGTTGCTGACGCTGTCTTTTGTCACTCTTCCATCTTTCCTATCCGCTCAGATACTCGCGCCGGCAGTTTACGCTTTCGATGATGTACCTGACGAATCAGCGCTCGAAGTCTTAAACAGTCTTAGCTGTGTGGCAGTATTATTTCATGTCGGTGGCATTTCATTGCTGGCGATGGGACCTCCTACGTCTACTTCCGCAATCTGACACCAACGCCTTTGGTCTTCGTTTCGGGGAGGAATTCGATGCCGGCGGCTTCGAGGGCTTCGCGGATGGTGGCGCGGTTGCTCGGGTGGGGAAGTCGGACACCACCTTCGAAACGGGCGATGGTATCTGATGCGATGCCAACGGCCTCGGCGAGGTCCGCTTGTGTCCAGTCTAGAAGGGCGCGGGCGGCGCGGCACTGCTCAGGGGTGAGACTCATCGCACTCTCTATTCACAAACCAATTGACGGGCCAATGCTGGCCTGATACCAATTTCAAGGTGTCGAAAAATTCGACACTTTGAAATTCACGCTAGCGGCGCGAGAAGGTGTTTGCACCACCGACTCGCGCCTGACCATACCCCGACTTCCAAGGAGTCAGGCCATGGCTGCTTCGGCTTGTAACACAGATTCTCTTCCCTCCGGAAACGCGGCGCAACACGAACTGACCGGCGTGCAGTGCCGGGCGGCGCGGGCGCTGCTGCTGTGGAGCCAGGAGGACCTTGCCCGCCGCGCGCGGGTCAGCGCCGTCACCATCCGCACCTTCGAGCGCGGCCAGGGCAGCATCCGCCCCGCCACCGCGCGCCTGCTGCGCCTCGTCTTCGAGACGGCGGGGGTGGAGATGGTCGGCGGCGGCGATGGGGCGGGCGGCGATGGGGAGCGCGGCGATGGGAAGAACGGGGGCGGTTCCGGCGAGGGAGCGGGTAAGGGCCCCGGTGTGCGGCTCGCCCGTCCGGTTCCGAGATAGGCTGGGTCGGGGGTCACCCCCACCCCATCCCTCCCCCATCGAAGGGGAGGGGGAAAAAGATAGGGGAGCGGGAACGGAGGGGGTCGTCCCCTCGCCCAGCGCCCGGATCACCCGACGCCGCGTCCCTCCAGATAGCCGCCCAGGTGCTTGTCGCTTTCGATGATGTGGCTGATCAGCCAGCGCTTGAGGAACGCGGTGATTTCCGGGCCGATGTCGGTGCCGGCCAGGTGGTCGCTGCGGAACTGGCGGATCTCGTCCAGGAGGGCTTCGTGGACGCGGGCGTGGTGGCCGGCCTCAGGGTAGTGCTCGCGCGCCATGATCTCCTCCTCGCTGCGGAAGTGGGCCTCGGTGCGCGCGATCAGTTCGTCCAGCTTCAGGGTGACGGCGCCGTGGTCGGCGGGCCCGGCCACCGCGGCGGTGAGCGCGTTCAGCAGGTCGATGAGGGCGCGGTGGTCGCCGTCGATCGCCGTCACCCCGACACTGAGGTTCGGGCTCCAGTGGATGACGGAAGTATCGGTCGTGTCGGGGTCGGTCGGGGACATGATACTGCCCTCCCTTGCGCGCTATGGAGACGGCGGAAAGGATCAGTCTAGCGCCGGGGAGGCCGGGGGGATTTGATCCGGGTCAAGAGGGCGTGGGGTGGCGGGCGGCAGCGGTGTTCCCCCCTCACCCAGTTATCCCCCTCACCCAGCTCCGGCTAGGCTCACCATTCGGTTCGCCAAGCCTGCGCAACCCTCTCCCACGGAGGGGAGAGGGATAACACGTTGGGGAGAGGGAACAAAAAGCAGGGGCGAGGCATCTGTTGTTCCCCCTCCCCCTCGATGGGGGAGGGATGGGGTGGGGGTGAGAACCCGGTGAGGGGGACCCGTGCGCCGGCACACTCAAATCCGCTACCGCTTCACGCGCGCTTCTTCAAGTGATAGGTGAGCGCGCTGCGGATCAGCAGCGTCAGTTCTTCCCGCGGCAGGGCGGCGCCTTCGTCGAAGCGGACGGCGCGGTTGCCCTCGTAGGCGAAGGCGTCGGGAAAGAGGCTGCGGAAGTCCGAAACGATCGTGGTCTGGCAGTGGGCGTAGAGGGCGAAGCCGCCGTCCTTCGGCAGGCCCAGGCGCAGCGTCGAGCCGGCCTTGGTCTCCGGCGTCAGGTAGGCGGGCTGGCCCCACTTCAGGGTCTCTTCCAGCGCGCCGACGCCGGGGGTCGCCGCGGCCGTCTCGAAGATCAGCGCGCGCAGCGCCAGCAGGCCCCGGCGCGCCGGCTGCGGGAAGGCGGCGAAGGCGGCCTCCACGTTACGGTCTTTGAATGGCGGCTTGCCTGTGATCGTCTTTGCGGCGGGCATGGCTTCCTATCGATGGGCCCGGAGCGACCCTCCCGTGCGGCCCTCCTATTGTGCAAGGGCAGCTTACCCCCCAGGGCACCTTACTCCCAGGCCAGCTTACCCAAAGACCGCCGCGCCCGAAACCGCGGCTCCTTGGGGGTAGGACGCAACACGGCCCCTCGCCCGGCGGCGCGCGATGGTGTAAACACCTCCCACGTTTTGGCCCAGGGGTGGGACCAGCGATGACGGGGGCCGGATGACGGGGAACCGGCAGCGGTGCCCCGGATCTTGTCAGGAGTTCCCTCCCCATGCCCAGCCTGAGAGACCTTGCCTTCCTGGGGTGCCGCCTGCTGGCGCTCCTCGCCCTGTTCCGCATCCTCGACACCTTCGACATCTCGATCTCCGAGGTTCTGCGCCTGCGCGCCGACCCGCTTGCGGCGCAGTACCTGGGGCCCGGCTACCTGCTCTGGCCGATCGCGGTGGCTGCAGCCAACATCGCCGTCTTCCTGTTCCTCTGGTACGGGGCGGCGTCGCTCTCGGGCCGCATGGTGGGCGGGCGCCTGACCGCCACGCCCCAGGGAGAGAGCGAACACCCGGTCTGGTCGCGCGGCGGCCTGCTGGCGCTGGCGGTCACGCTGGTCGGCCTGGTGCTGCTGGCGCGCGCGCTGCCGGACGCGGTGATGCTGGTCTATGCCGCCCTCTTCCAGGGCTTCACCGATGTGCGCGGGTTCCTGGGGCTGGCCACCAGCCTGGGCATCGGCGCGCTCTGCCTGCTGGCCAGCGGCCGCGTCATCGCCCTGCTCGACCGCTACCGGATCGACGGGACCGCCAAGGCCAGCACGACGAACGCCGGGACGACGACGAGCAGCGGCGACGACGGATGACAGCATCCCGCTAATCGAGAACCGCGACCGCGTCGACCTCGAAGAGCATGCCGTCGAGGGCGAGGCGCGGCACCGGCACCAGGGTCTGGGCGGGAAGCTGGCGCCCGAAGGTCTGCTTCACGTGATAGGTCATCACGGCGAGCAGGCCGGGGGCGTAGTCCACCACGTAGGTGGTGATCTTGGTGACCTGATCCGGCTGCGCGCCGACGGCTTCCAGCGCGCGCCGCAGGTTGGCGTAGGCCTGGGCCACCTGGGCGGCGAAGTCGGGCGGCAGCGCGCCGGCGGCGTCCTCCCCGCCCTGGCCGGCGATGAAGGCCAGGCGCGAACCGCCGGCGGCCACCACCGCATGGCTGAAGCCGTTGGGCGCCGGGTCGAAGAGGCCCTTGGGATTGACGACCGTCAGCGCGACGCCTCCGGACGTTTTTGCTGTGGCAGGTTTCGCCGCGTCGGGTTTTTCGGCGTCGGCGGGAACCGGGTTTGACGTGAGCACGGTCATGGCTGCAAGAACTCCTGCAAGGAGGTGGGGGGCAAAGAGGTGGCGGCTGCGAAGAAGACGCGGAGGGAAGTGCGGCATCAGGCTTGACCCTTTCTGTGTGCGTGTCGGCGGCGCACCCTTCGAGACGCTTGCTGCGCAAGCTCCTCAGGGTGAGGCAGTCTCTTTGGAGGCGATCTCGGCCCTCATCCTGAGGAGGCCCGCAGGGCCGTCTCGAAGGATGCGTTCAGGGGACCGGCCCTCCTGGACCGTCACGGTCCTACTGAATCGTCACCGGGCGCAGGGCGGCGAGCTTCTCCGGGTTGCGCAGGACAAAGATGCCGGTCGCCCGCCCCTCGGGGTCGTAGGCGAAGGTCACCGCGGCGACGGTGCGGCCGTCCTGTTCCATCAGGAAGGCGCGGGTGCCGTTGAGGATCACCGGGCGCCAGTCCTGGCCGGCCCAGAGGCGCGGCAGCGCCCTGCCGACGAAGTGCATCACCGCGTCGCGGCCCTGCAGCACCCGGCCCAGCGCCGGGACCTTGCCGCCGCCGTCGGCGGAAAGGCGGATGTCGTCGGCCAAGAGGGCGGCCAGCGGTCCCGTCGCCCCCTCCTCCACCGCCGCGCGGAAGGCGGCGAGCAGGCGGTCCTGCCGCTCCGCCGGGGTACGGTGGCGCACCTGCGCCTGCTCGACATGGTCCTTTGCGCGGGACACCAGCTTGCGGCAGGCGGCCTCCTTCAGGTCCAGGGCGGCGGCGATCTCGCCGTAAGGCCGGTCGAAAACCTCGCGCAACAGGAAGGCCGCCCGCTCCTTGGGCGTCAGGCGCTCCAGCATCAGGAGGAAGGCGGTGGTGAGGGAGGCGGCGAGTTCCGGCCCCTCCCCGACGTCACCCTCCCCAATTGCACTTTCTGGCGGCAGCGCCGTCTGCACCGGCTCCGGCAGCCAGGCGCCGACGTAGCTGACCCGGGTCCGCTGCGCGGCGCGCAGCAGATCCAGACAGCGCCGGGTGCAGACCGTCGTCAGCCAGGCGGCCGGCGTGTCGATGTCCGCCCGCTCCGCGTCAGCCCACTTCACAAAGGTGTCCTGCACCGCGTCCTCGGCATCGGCCAGCGACCCCAGGATACGGTAGGCGAGCCCCAGCAGGCGCGGGCGCGCCTCCTCGAAGACAGCCGCCGCCGCGGGCTCTATGGAGAGGTCCTTGGTCATCGCGTCACTGTGCATCATGAAGCCGCCTTAATGCCGGGAAATGTTGATGCGGTTCCACAGGTTGATCATGGCGACGGCGGCGGTCAGCACGCCGATCTCCGGATCGGTGAAGACCTTGCGCAGGCGCGCGCGCAGGGGTGCCAGGTCGGCCTTGGGATCGAGGTCGGTCAGCGCTTCGGTCCAGGCGAAGGCCGCCTTCTCGCGTTCGCTGAAGTCGTCCACCTGGTCCCAGACGACCACACGGTCCAGCCGCTCGCCGGTCTCGCCGTCCTGGCGGGCCTCGCGGGTGTGCATCTCCACGCAGAAGCCGCAGCGGTTGATCTGCGAGGCGCGGAGCTGCACGAGGTGATGCAGGCTGCGCTCCAGCCCCGTCCCGGCGATGACCGTGTTCAGCCCGACCATGGCCTTGAGGATTTCGGGGACATCCTTCTGGTAGTCGAGGGGGGTTTCGCTTTCAGGCGTATCGTTCGGGTGGCGGCTGCCGTCCATTGCTGCGTCCTTTCATTCGGGGGTGCGTTCGTCTGACACCCTCTTGACGAACGGCGGCGGCGGTTTGTGACACGGCAGCGGCCACTTTCTTCGCATCCTGCCCGTTGCCCCAACGAAAGGCATAGGCCCTTAATCCTCATTGCACGCAGGCTCCGCCGCCCCCATCCTGTTCCCCTGAACAGCAAGGAATGGAGGAAAGGCCATGATACGGCGCAGGCTCCTTTTCGGCGTTCTGTCTCTCGGCGTTCTCGGCTTGACGGCCTTGCCGGTCAGCGGCCCCACGCAGGCGGTGTCGCAAAAGCCGCCCGAGGAAAGCGGCCCGCCGGCGCATCTGCAGACCGGCAGCGACATCTACATGGAAGACGCCTTCAAGGCGTTCGACGCGCATCTGGCGGCCTGCAGCGCCAGTTCGGGCTACGATCCGGACAAGGCCGCGGATCTGGGCACCTACGACGTCGCGCCCGGGGAAGACGCCTGGGCCACCTGCGCCTACGAGGGCGTCGACAAGATCCTGATTCCCGATACCCGCGCGCCGGAGCTCTACCGCGCCCTTGTCGAGCGCCACAAGGACCTGACGGCGCAGCTTCGCCAGCAGAAGGTCACCCGTGCCGAGCGCCGCGCGCTGATCGAGACCATGGTCCTGAGGATCCAGTTTCAGGAAGCCCGCGTGCTGAGCGACACCGAGTTGGAGGCCCTGCGCCAGACCGAAACCAAGGAAGACGACTGGCTGCGCCGCCAGGTCGACAGCCTGCGCGGCTTCAAGTAGCCGCAGGACCAGAGGCGACCCTCTCCTGCCCTCCGCCGAAGAGAAGGAAAGGCAACCGCGGCGAAAGGGTCAGGAGGCCTGGGCCTTCTCCTTCGCCGCCCTGGCGCGGGCGAGGCTTTCCGCCGGCCAGACTTCCCTGCGGCTGTAGTACTCCGGAAAAGCCGGCACGCCTTCAGGCAGAATCACCCAGGGCTGCTTTGAGGCAGTAAAGACGTGGATCTCCGGCGGCAGGCGGTCGGGATCGTCCAGGGTGCCGACGCGCAGGAACTTGAGTACATCGCCGGCCCCGGCATAGTGGCTCCAGAGCGCGACCCTGCAGTCAGGGCAACGGACGATCCGCTGGCCCTTGCCGCTCTCCGAGGGCGTTAGGACCGTCTCCGGTGCGCCTTTGAGAACCGCCACGCTGTCGGACTCGATCATCGCATTGATGACGAAGGCCGAGCCGGTCTCGCGCTGGCACCAGCGGCAGTGACAACAGTGCACCACGATCGGCCTGTCGGTCATGCGGTAGCGCACCGCGCCGCAGGCACAGCCGCCTTCCAAAGCAAAGTCTTCCGCTGCGGTCATGTCCGAACTCCCTTTGCAAGGATACGGCGACAAGCAAGATGGCACCGGTTGCCCCGGACGTCACCCATCAGGCAGCACCGGCGGCCGATGGTCCTCCTCAGCCTCCCTCTCCCCCGAGGGGAGAGGGAGGGTTGCAGGGGATTCGGATCAGGCGCTGCGGTACGGCGGTCCGGCCTTGCGCATCAGCGCGTTGTAGTCGCGCAGGATCTGCACCACGCGGGCGTTGCGCTCGCTTTCCGCCGCGACCTCGTCCCAGAACTCGACGGCGGCGTCCTCCACCGTCTTCCACTCCTCGTCGGGAATGGAGGTCAGCTTCATCTTGTCGCCCTGCACGCGCAGCTTGGCTTCGCCGCCCCAGTACCAGTGCTGGCGGTAGTAGTGCGAGGAGTCCATGCAGAGCCGGAAGAGCTCCTGCAGGTGGGCGGGCAGTTCGTTCCAGCGCTCCTCGTTGGCGAAGTAGGAGCCGCACCAGGCGCCGGAGATGTTGTTGGTGAGGAAGTAGTTGGTCACATCGGCCCAGCCCACCGTGTAGTCCTCGGTGATGCCCGACCAGGCGATGCCGTCCAACTCGCCGGTCTGCACGGCGACCTCGATATCCTCCCAGGGCAGAGTCACCGGCACCACGCCGAAGCGCGCGAGGAAACGCCCGGCTGTGGGGAAGGTGAAGACCCGCTTGCCCCTCAGGTCGTCCAGACTGCTGATCGGATCGACGGTGGCGAAGTGGCAGGGGTCCCAGGCGCCGGCCGAGAGCCACTTGACGTTCTCCACCTCGCCGTAGGCCTCCTCCCAGATTTCCCGCAGGCCCCACTCGTTGAACAGCACGGGGACATCCAGGGAGTAGCGCGTGGCGAAGGGGAAGTAGCCGCCGAAGACCGAGATGTCGACCGGCGCGGCAATGGAGTCGTCGTCGCTCTGCACCGCGTCGACGGTGCCGCGCTGCATGGCGCGGAACAGCTCGCCGGTCGGCACAAGCTGGTCGGAGAAGTAGAGCTCGATCTCCATCTCGCCGTTGGCGACCTTGTTGAAGGCGTCGATGGAGGGCTTGATCACGTGTTCGGCCAGGGCCGGCCCGGCATAGGTCTGCAGGCGCCAGGTGATCTTGCTCTGCGCCTTGACGTAGGGCGCGGAGAGCGTGGTCGCGCCCACCGCCGCCGTCGTGGCCACGCCCGCGTTCTTGAGGAACTCACGTCTGTTCTTTTTCATCGCAACGCACTCCCTTGTTCTTCGGTTCGGATTGGTTGTTACGGGTTTGCTCTTCAATGACCGCGATGCGGGCCTTCACCCCCTCAGCCTGTAGAGTTCCGGCAGCCACAGCGCGATCTGCGGGAAGGCCATGACGATGATCAGTCCGAGGATCATCACCGCAACGAAGGGGATGATGGAGCGGTAGATATCCATCAGCGAGACTTCCGGCGGCGCCATGGCGCGCATCAGGAAGAGGTTGTAGCCGAAGGGCGGCGTCATATAGGCGATCTGGCAGGTGATGGTGTAGAGCACGCCGTACCAGATGAGATCGAAGCCCAGTGCGCCGACCAGCGGCACATAAAGCGGCGCGACGATCACCAGCATCGCCGTGTCGTCGAGGAAGGTGCCCATGAGCAGATAGGAGATCTGCATCATGATGAGGATCTCCCAGGGGCTGAGGCCGAGGCGGTCGAGGAAGAACCCTTCGATCGCCTTGACCGCGCCCAGCCCGTCGAAGACCGCGCCGAAGCAGAGCGCAGCGAGGATGATCCACATGAACATGCAGGAGATGGCGAGCGTCTTGCGCAGCGTCTCCGCCATCACGCGGCGGTTCAGGCGGCGCTTGAAGAGCGCCGCCAGGGTCGCCGCCAGCGCGCCGACGGCCGAGCTTTCCGTCAGGTTGGTGACGCCCATCAGGAACAGGCCGGTCATGGAAAAGAAGATGAACAGCGGCAGCAGGCCGGCACGCAGCAGGGCGAGCTTCTCGCGCCAGGGCACCGCGCGCTCGTCCTCCGAAAGGGCCGGCCCCAGATGCGGCTGCAGCCGGCAGCGGACGACGATGTAAAGAATGAACAGTCCGGCCATCATGAGGCCGGGCAGGACGCCGGCCAGCCAGAGCTGGCCCACCGGCTGGCGCGCAATCATGCCGTAGAGCACCAGGACGACGCTGGGGGGCACCAATATGCCAAGGGAGGAGCCGGCCTGGATGACCCCGGTCACCATGATCTTGTCGTAACCGCGGCGCAGCAGTTCCGGCAGGGCGATGCTGGCCCCGATGGCCATGCCGGCGACGCTGAGGCCGTTCATCGCCGAGATCGCCACCATCAGGCCGATGGTGCCGATGGCAAGCCCGCCGTTCAGCGGCCCGAACCAGACATGGAACATCTTGTAGAGATCGTTGGCGATGCCCGATTCCGACAGCATGTAGCCCATGTAGATGAACAGGGGCAGGGTCAGCAGCGGATACCACTTCATCAGCTTCATGGCGGCGGAGAACGCGATCTCCGACCCTCCGTCCCCCCAGAGCAGCAGCGCCGCAATGGTTGCGACGAAGCCGATCGCGGCGAAGACGCGCTGGCCGGTCAGCAGCATCAGCATCATCGAGGAGAACATAAGGACGGCGATGACTTCGTAGCTCATGCGCGGGCTTCCCCGCTCCGCTCCGCGGCTTGTTCCCCCTGCCCCTCAGTTGCGCCGCCGCCCGTTTCACCGGGCGTTCCAACGGGCGTTCCACCGGGCGTTCCACCGGGCCGGCCGCCGGGCGGGGCCGTCAGGTCTTCGCCGCGCAGCTTTGCGATGTCCTTGATCAGCGTCGAAACGGCCTGCAGCAGCATGAGGAAGATCCCGAGGCTCATCACCAGCTTGATCGGCGCCATGTAGGGCCGCCAGGCCGAGTAGCTGCGCTCCCCGTATTCCAGGGCATAGCTGGTGCTGGAATAGGCTCCGTAAAGCAGCAGCACGAGATAGAAGATCAGAAAAACGATCGTGAAGGCATCGACCCAGGTCTTGGTGCGGTCAGACCACGAGCCGTAGAGCAGGTCCATGCGTACATGCGCGCCCAGTTGCATCGAATAACCGCCGCCGAGCAGGAAATAGGCGACCATCAGGAACTGCGCCATCTCCAGCGTCCAGAGCGAGGGCAGGAAGAAGGTCTTGGAGACGGAGGACCAGAGCAGAACCCCCATCATCGCGAAGATCAGCAGCATCACGGCGCGGCCGATCCAGAGATTCACGCCGTCCACCACCCGGACATAGGTCTTCAGGGCCTTAGGCATGGTCCGCCCCGCCCTCCAAGCCTCCGGTCCGCGGCGCAGGAAGCAGTCTCATCGGCCCACGCTCCGGCGACCTGTGCCATGGTTCACCGTCGACAAAGCCTGCATAAGGCACTCAGCCAGCCATGCGGCCATTGCAGCCTGCGCGTCGCTGTCGGCGATCAGGTCGCTGCGCACCTCGATCATCACGTTCAGCAGCGACAGCGGAAGGGCATGCTCGACAAGGGTGTGGGTCACCTCGTCTGCTGGGCCATAGGGCTCGTTCAGGCGGGCATCGAACTGCCCGCTGTCCCGGGCTCTGCGCAGCACGGCCTCCGCCAACCGGCTGTCGGTATCGCAGACCACCCCGATGTCGACGCTGCGTTTGACGCCACGGTAGACCGGCGTGAAGGAATGCACGGTGACCAGAACCGGCGGCCTGCCCTCCGCGCACCTGCTGCGCAGGTGATCGGCAACCGCCGTGCGAAACGGCATATAGATCCGGTCTACGCGCTCCTGGCGCTGCGCTGCTGTCAGTTCGCTGTTGCCGGGGATCGGATAGATCTCGCTGACTTCGGGAATTGCGGCGGCAGATTCCGGCGGGCGATTGCAGTCGTAAACCAGGCGGGAGACGCGCTGCGCGATCATCGGCGCGTCCAAGGCCAGGGCCAGCGCCTCGGCGACGCCGCGTGCACCGGAATCCCAGGCGATGTGGGTCTGCAGCAACGAGGCACTGAGACCAAGGTTGCCGAGCGTCAGCGGCACATGGTTTGCCGCGTGCTCGCAAACGACCAGAAAATCGCCATGGCCGCCAACGTTGACCTGCTCGACAACATCGAGATCGCCGAGGAGCCCAAGCGAACCGTCATCCGTCGCTTGCAGCTTCGCCGCCAAGAATGCCCCCTGTAATTCTTTCTTGCGGTACTTCTTTCTTATGGCGCCATCCTTTCAGACCGGTTTTTCCTGTCAAGCGAGATTCTGAAAAATTCTCTTCATCAAGCATTTTTCTGGCGTATCCTCTTCAGTCACACCGATGGACGCGCAATGCGCCCTGTAACAAGAAGCATCAACAAGAAGCATCTGCCAACAAGACGCATTTACAGGGACGGATGACCAAAACCGGAAAGGGCAGAAGCCGCAGGACGGCACCCGGCAAGCGGGCGGCACCCCGGGGGCGCAACGGCAAGCCGCGCGAGGGGCAACGCCAGCATCTGACGGTCGCCGAGCGCATTCGCGGGCGCTTTGAAACACTCACGCGCGCGGAACGGCAGCTGGCCAACACAATGCTGGCAAACTACCCGGTTTCGGGTCTCGGCAGCATCACCGCGGTTTCGGAAGCCGCCGGCGTCTCGACGCCGACCGTCGCCCGGATGGCAAAAAAACTCGGCTTCGCGGGGTTTCCCGAACTGCAGTCCGCCCTCCGCGCGGAAGTCGAAGCGACGATATCGAACCCCATCGCCAAGCACGACCGCTGGGCCGAGAGCGCTCCGGACACCCATATCCTGAACCGCTTCGCCGATGTGGTGCTCGAAAACCTCCGCCAGACCCTGAAACAGCTGAACCCGGAGGAGTTCAGCCGCGTTGCCGACCTGCTCGCGGATCGCGAGCGCGCCGTTCATGTGGTTGGCGGGCGCCTCACACGATCCCTCGCGGACTACTTCTTCACCCACATGCAGGTGATCCGCGCCGGCATGACCTTGATCGCCTCAAATGCAAACGCCTGGCCGCACTACGTGCTGAACATGAAGGCCGGGGACATCCTGGTCGCTTTCGATATCCGCCGTTACGAGCACGACATTCTGCGGCTGGTGGAAATGGCGCGGGCGCGCGGCGTGATCGTGATCCTTTTCACCGACCAATGGGGCTCGCCGGCCGCCAAGGAAGCCAGCCACAGCTTTCATTCGCGGATCGAGGCGCCCTCGGCCTGGGACTCGTCGGTGGTCACGCTTTTTGTCGTGGAGGCCCTGATCGCGGCGGTGCAGAACGAGACCTGGGCGGAAACCAAGGGACGCATGAAGGCGCTGGAAGACCTCTTCGACCAGACAAAGCTGTTTCGCAAGTTCGTCTGACAGGGTGATCGCGCAGGGGAAACCGCTCAGGGGAAACCCCGGCCGTCCGTGCCGCATCCTTCGCCGGCAACGCCATTCGCAAACAAACGGTTTTCCGCCATCCCGCGCAGAGCCGGACAGGGCGGTGGCCCGCACAACCCTGTTGCGGCCCTGCGGCGATTCTGCAAGACGCCGACGCAGGAATGAACCGCTGTCGGTCTTGGCGTCCAGAGCCTTGGGTTCGGGGCCTTGGGTTCGGGGCTTGAAGCCCAAGGAAAGTCGTCTCAGGATGCGGCCTGGACCGCACTAAACTCAATGATCACTTGGCTTTGGCCCGGTCCCGCAAGGCAGCGGGGCGACGACCCCGGGGGTTTCCGGGTCTCTTCGCGGAGGGTTCGTCGATCCGCCTAGAGGGCCTTCGCAGGCTTGTAACTTGCCAGAGCGGTCATATTTGGGAACCATTGGGACAATGTGGGAAATGCTGCTTTTGCGGAATCCCGCACCTGGGGTTTATGGAATCCTGCAATCCGGGTTCCATGGGGTCCTGCCGACTGGGACTTGCACTTTTCTGCCAAACACAAACCGGGCCATCATGATGCTGCGCGTTCTTACTCCCGTTGCCATTGCTCTTGTCCTGGCAGCTTGCGACGATGCGGACCAGGCAGCGGAAGCGCGCGCCGTGCCGCCGCCCCCGCCGTCGGTGACCATCGCCAAACCGGTGGTCAAGCAGATCGTCGAGGACGATGAGTTCGTTGGACGCTTCGAGGCCGTCGACGAGGTCCAGGTCAGCGCCCGGGTCGGCGGCTATCTGGACCAGATACACTTCGAAGACGGTTCGATCGTCGAAGAGGGCCAGTTGCTCTTTACGATCGATCAGCGCCCCTTCCGCGCCATCCTCGGGCAAGCCGAGGCGGCCCTCCAGATCGCACAGTCGCGCTATGAGTTCGCCCAGAAGGAACTCGCCCGCGCCGAGGAACTGGTGCAGCGCGGCAACATCTCCCGCAGCGTCGTCGACGAGCGGCGTCAGGAATTCATCTCTTCCCAGGCGGAGGTGGGAGGGGCGCGCGCGGCCGTCCAAGCCGCGGCCCTGGACCTCGAGTTCACCGAGATCCGCGCGCCCTTCGGCGGGCGGATCGGGCGCCACCTCCTCTCTATCGGCAATCTGGTGGAGGCAAACGAGACCGTCCTGACGAGTATCGTCTCGCTCGACCCGATCTACTTCTACTTCGATATCAACGAGCGCTATTACCTGGCTTACGCGCGGGACGCCCGCGCGCGTGGGCAGGCGCTGCAGGAAGGCGGCAGCGGCCTGCCGGTGAGGGTTCGCCTGGGCGACAGTGTGGAGGATCCGCGCGAGGGGAATCTCGATTTCTCCGAGAACCGCCTGGATGAGGATTCGGGCACCATGCGCGTGCGCGCGGTGTTCCAGAACGGGGATCTGGTTCTTCAGCCGGGCCTCTTCGGCCGGGTGAATGTGCCGGGGTCGCTGCCCTACCTCGGCATTCTGATCCCGGACGAAGCGATCACCGCCGACCAGAACAAGCGCATCGTCTACCTGGTAGACGAGGAGGGCGTCGTCTCGACCAGGGAAGTCCGTCCCGGCCCCAGGATCGACGGCTACCGTGTGATCCGAGAGGGCCTGACCGGCGATGAGCAGGTCGTGGTCGATGGGCTGATGCGGGTGCGCCCGGGCATCACGGTGGCGCCGGAAGTCATTCAGTTGGCCGAAGAAGCCCAATAGAAGCCCAGTAGGTGCTCGCCGACCAGTCAACCCGAAGCAGGACGCGGCCATGAACTTTGCGCATTTCTTCGTCGACCGGCCGATCTTCGCTTCCGTGCTTTCCATCATCCTCGTCATCCTGGGGCTGGTGGCCTACACCCAGCTCCCGGTTTCCCAGTATCCGGAGATCGCACCGCCCTCCATCGTCGTGCGCGCCAGCTATCCCGGCGCGGACGCCGCCACCGTGGCCGCGACGGTGGCGACCCCCTTGGAGCAGGAAATCAACGGTGTGGAAGGCATGCTCTACATGTCTTCCTACTCCACCTCGGACGGCAGCATGTCGCTGACCGTGACCTTCCAGCTGGGCACCAACCTCGACGACGCGCAGGTGCTCGTCCAGAACCGGGTCTCCATCGCCGAGCCACGCCTGCCCGAGGAGGTGCGCCGCCTGGGCGTCACCACGGCCAAGAGCTCGCCCGACCTGATGATGGTCGTGCACATGCTCTCGCCGGACGAAACCTACGATCAGCTCTACGTCTCCAACTACGCCCGCGCAAGGGTACGCGACATTCTCGTGCGGCTCGACGGCGTCGGCGAACTGACCATCTTCGGCGAACGCCAGTTCGCCACCCGCGTCTGGATCGATCCGGAGAAGCTCTCCGCCTATGGCCTCACCCCCGGCGATGTCGTCGATGCCCTGCGCGAGCAGAACGTCCAGGTCTCCGGCGGCGCACTCGGCGCGCCACCCAATACCGCCAACAACGCCTTTCAATACACGGTCACCACCCAGGGCCGCTTCGACGACCCCAGGCAGTTCGGCAGGGTCATCGTCCGGGCCACCGAGGACGGGCGTATCGTGCGGGTGCAGGATGTGGCTCGCGTCGAACTCGGCGCGCAGGATTACGTTACGAACTCCTATCTCAACAACAAACCCGCCGTCGCGCTGGGAATCTTCCAGAGACCGGGGAGCAATGCCCTTGCGACCTCCGAAGAAATCATCGAGGTCATGGCGGAGTTGAAGAAGGACTTCCCGGCCGGCCTGGACTATCAGGTCGTCTACAATCCCACGGAGTTCATATCGGCCTCCATCGACGCGGTCTATCAAACGATCTTCGAGGCGGTGGTTCTGGTCGTCGTGGTGATCATCGTCTTCCTGCAGTCTTGGCGCACGGCGATCATCCCCATCCTGGCGATTCCGGTTTCGCTCATCGGCACCTTTGCGGTGATGCTGGCGCTCGGCTACTCGATTAATATGCTGACGCTCTTCGGTCTCGTGCTCGCCATCGGCATCGTGGTCGACGACGCCATCGTCGTGGTCGAGAACGTGGAGCGCAACATCGCGAACGGGATGGCCCCGCGCGACGCGGCCCACCGCACCATGGACGAGGTCGCCGGTGCGCTCATCGCCACCTCCCTGGTGCTGATCGCGGTTTTCGTGCCGACGGCCTTCGTGCCCGGCGTTTCCGGTCAGTTCTACCAGCAGTTCGCCGTGACCATCGCCGTCTCGACAGCGATCTCCTCGATCAACTCTCTGACCCTCTCGCCGGCCATGGCGGCAATCCTGCTGCAGCCGCATGACAAGCCGAGGGGCAAGAATCCGCTGGCACGGGCCGGCGGCTGGATGGCCGACCGCTTCAACCAGGGCTTCGACAAGCTCGCTCTGGGGTATGCCTGGCTGGTCCGCATCCTGGTTTCGCGAAGCGCCATGCTGGGACTGGTGATGGTGGTCTTCGGCGGCCTCATCTACGGCGCCTACTACATGCTGACCACGGTGCCGCGCGGCTTCATTCCGACTCTTGACCAGGGCTATGCCATCGTCGTGGTGCAGCTTCCCGACGGCGCCTCCCTGGACCGCACGGACGCCGTGATCCGCAAGGCCTCCGAGATCGTCAACGAGACGCCCGGGGTCACCGATGCGGTCGCCTTTGCCGGCTTCTCCGGGGCCACCTTCACCAACGCGACCAATCAGGGCGTCATCTTCGCCCGCTTCGACGACTTCGCGCCGCGTATCGCCGCGGGTCTTTCGGCCGACGTCATCATCGGCGATCTCTTCGGGCGCATGCAGGCGCTGCGGGAGGCCTTTATCATCGCCATTCCGCCGCCGCCGGTGCGCGGCGTCGGCAACGCCGGCGGCTTCAAGATGCAGCTTCAGGAGAAGGAAGGCTCGGACATCCGGCGCGTCCTGGCCGCTGCCTTCCAGATGATGGGCGAAGCGCAGCAGACCCCCGGCGTCGCCGGTGTCTTCACGACCTTCTCCGCCTCCAGCCCGCAGATCTTCCTGGAGATCGACCGCGTGCGGGCGCAGATGCTGAACGTCCCTATCTCCAACATCTTCGAGGCGCTGTCGGTCAATCTCGGCTCGACCTATGTCAATGATTTCAATGCCTTCGGCCGGCTCTACCAGGTGCGCGTGCAGGCCGACCAGCAGTTCCGCCTGGCGCCGGAAGACATCCTCGGACTGAAGGTGCGCTCGGCGACCAACGCCCTGGTGCCGCTGGGCTCCCTGGTGACCGTCCAGGACCGTTCCGGCCCGGACCTGGTCCAGCGCTACAACATGCTGGTCTCGGTGCCGCTGCAGGGCAACGCCGCGCCGGGGGTTTCGACCGGCGACAGCCTCGACATCATGGAGGCGATGGCCGCCAACACCCTGCCGCGGGGTCTCACCTTCGAATGGACCGAACTGGCCCTGCAGGAAAAGCTCGCCGGTGACGCAGCGATCTATATCTTCGCCCTCGCCGTGATCTTCGCCTTCCTCGTGCTGGCGGCGCAGTACGAAAGCTGGGTGCTGCCCAAGGCGATCATTCTGATCGTGCCGACCAGCATCCTGGCGGCCCTCCTGGGGGTCAGCCTGCGGGGCATGGACAACAACATCCTGACCCAGGTCGGCCTGATCGTGCTGGTCGGCCTGGCGGCGAAGAACGCCATCCTGATCGTCGAGTTCGCCAAGCAGCTCGAGGAAGAAGGCAAGGGTCTGATCGCCGCCACCGTGGAGGCGGCGCGCCTGCGCCTGCGCCCGATCCTGATGACGGCCTTCGCCTTCATTCTCGGCGTGGTTCCCCTGGTGATCGCCCAGGGGCCCGGCGCCGAGATGCGCCAGGCCATGGGCACGGCAGTCTTCTCCGGCATGCTGGGGGTGACCTTCTTCGGCCTGCTCCTGACGCCGGTCTTCTACGTCGTGCTGCGGCGCATCTTCCGCAAAAGCGGCCCGGCCAGTGGCCAGGTGAAGCCGGACGCCCAGGTGAGGCAGGGCGCCCCTGCGGAGTAGACCTGCCGGAGACCTCCGGCCCCTCGGCCGGGGGACGCCTGCGGATAGTTGCTTGATCCCACCCGTAAGGTCCGTCAGCATCGACGGAGAAATTCACTGGGGGGATCAGTGGCAAAGAAGCCCAAAACGGCCCGCATAAAGTCCGGGGCGAAGTCCGCTGCGAAGAAGCCGAAGCGCCGGGGAATCAAGGCTGAAGTCACCAGCCTGAGCGAGAAGCAGGCCCTGATCGGCTGGCGCGAGTGGCTGTCGCTCCCGGCGCTTGGGATCGAGCGCATCAAGGCAAAGACCGACACCGGCGCGCGCACCTCGGCCCTGCACGCCATGAACATCGCCCCTTTCGACAGCGGCGGCGCGCTCTGGGTCGCCTTCGAGGTCGCCCCCCACAGCGGCGGCGCCCGTGACCGCGCCCGGGTGCAATGCCGCGCCCCGGTGCGCGATCATCGCCCGGTGAAAAGCTCCAGCGGCCACGCCCAGGACCGTTATGTCATCGTCACGCCGGTGGTGCTGGGCGAGAAGCACTTCGAGATTGAACTGACCCTCACCAACCGGGCCGAAATGGGGTTCGAGATGCTGTTCGGAAGAACCGCCTTGCGCGCCGGGCGCTTTCTGGTACATCCCTCGCGCTCGTTCCTCTTGAGCCCAAGACAGGGCCGCTAGCGTGGAGAGAACGGCCCCCCTTTACCCAGCCCCCACCCCCCTAGGCCCGCCAAGGCCGAAGCCAGGACGCTCGCGATGAAGATTCTCATGCTGGCCCGCAATCCGAACCTCTATTCCCACCGGCGGCTTGTGGCGGCTGCCGAGGCCAGAGGGCACGAACTCGACATCGCCAACACCCTGCGCTGCTACATGAACATCACCTCGCACCGTCCGATGGTGATCTACAACGGCGAAAAGCTGGCCGGCTATGACGCGGTCATCCCGCGCATCGGCGCCTCGATCACCTATTACGGTCTCGCCGTGCTCCGGCAGTTCGAGATGATGGGGGTCTTTCCCCTGAACGAGTCGGTGGCCATCGGCCGCTCGCGCGACAAGCTGCGCTCCATGCAGCTTCTGGCCCGCGACGGCATCGGCCTGCCGGTCACCGCCTTCGCCCACGACCCCAAGGTCACGGAGGAGGTGATCAAGATCGCCGGCGGCGCGCCGGTGGTGATCAAGCTTCTCGAGGGCACCCAGGGCATCGGCGTCGTCCTGGCGGATACCAAGAACTCCGCCAAGTCGGTGGTCGAGGCCTTCCGTGGCGCCAACGTGAACATCCTGGTGCAGGAGTTCATCAAGGAAGCCGGCGGCACCGATATCCGGGCCTTCGTGGTTGGCGGCAAGGTGGTCGCCGCCATGCAGCGCAAGGGCGCCGCCGACGACTTCCGCTCCAACCTGCACCGCGGCGGCGAGGCGACGCGCATCAAGATCACCGCCGAGGAACGCTCCACGGCCGTGCGCGCCGCCAAGGCCATGGGCCTCAACGTCTGCGGCGTCGACATGCTGCGCTCCAACCACGGCGCGGTGGTGATGGAGGTGAACTCCTCGCCCGGGCTGGAGGGCGTCGAAAAGGCCACCGGGGTCGACGTGGCCGACCTGATGGTCCAGTTCCTGGAAAAGAATGCCCGCCCCGGCAAGACCAAGACCAGGGGTCGAGGCTAGTTCCATGACCCCCAAAACCACGGCCCGGCGGCAGCCCTTCAAGATCGGAGGGGTTGCGGTGGCCCCCGGCGGGCGGCAGACCATCGGCCTGCCCCTTTCGGTTTTGTCCAACCATACGCCCATGGCGCTGCCGGTCCACGTGGTCCATGGCGCGCGCCCGGGCCCGACCCTCTTTGTCTCCGCTGCCATTCACGGCGACGAGATCATCGGCGTGGAGATCATCCGTCGGCTCCTGGCCCTGCCGGTCCTGGCCAAGCTGAGGGGCACACTCCTGGCAGTCCCCATCGTCAATGCCTTTGGGTTCCTCAGTCACTCGCGCTACCTGCCGGACCGCCGCGACCTCAACCGCTCCTTCCCCGGCTCGGCCAGGGGCTCGCTCGCCGGGCAGTTGGCCGATCTCTTCCTGACCGAGATCGTCGCCCCGGCGGATCTGGGCATCGATATCCACTCTGCAACCATCCACCGCGTGAACCTGCCGCAGATCCGCATATCGCCCCAGCAGAAGACCATGGAGGAACTGGCCACGGTCTTCGGCCCGCCGGTGGTGCTGGAGGCACCGCTGCGCGACGGCTCCCTGCGCCAGGCCGCGGCGGAGGTGGGCACCGACGTCATGCTGTTCGAGGCCGGCGAGGGCCTGCGCTTCGACGAGTTCGCCATCCGCGTCGGCGTGACCGGTATCCTGCGGGTGATGAAACACCTTTCGATGGTGCCAGCACGCAGCGTGCGCGACGCAAAGGTGGCGCCCATGATATCGGAATCGAGCTATTGGCTGCGCGCGCCGGAGGGCGGGGTTCTGCGCAGCTTCAAGACCATCGGCGACAGCGTCGCCGAGGGGGATCTGATCGGCATCATCTCCGATCCCTTCGGCGAGATGGAAACCGAACTGCGGGCCCGCGACGCGGGCCTGTTGATCGGACGGACCAACCTGCCGGTGGTCAACCGCGGCGACGGGCTGGCCCACATCGCCCGCCACCGCCGCGCCCGCAGCGTCGAGGCCGCCGTGGGACGCATCGAGGCGGAACTGCAGGAAGATCCGCTGTTCGACGAAGACGAGATCATCTGAGGGCCGGCGGCAAGGGGGGCCTGCGCCTTGCCCCCCGACTGCCTGCCGCGCCACGATAGAGGGCGGACATGCCTTATCGATTGCCACCCCTGAAAAGCCTGCGCCTCTTCGAGGCTGCCGCCCGGCACCTGAGCTTCAAGCAGGCGGCCGAGGAACTGGCGATCACGCCCAGCGCCGTCAGCCACGGCATCAGGGTTCTGGAGGACTGGCTGGGCGCGCCCCTCTTCGATCGCACGCAGCGGACGCTGGTCCTGACGGATGCGGGTAAAGCCTATCTGCCCGAGGTGCAGGGCGCGCTCGACCGGCTTGCCGCCGCGAGCGATGCCGTACAGAAGCGTGGCGGTGGCGGTGCGCTCTCCATCAGTGTCGCGCCCACCTTCGGCGCCCGCTGGCTTGCACATCATCTGCCGGACTTCCAGGCCCGCCATCCCGGAATTGCCGTCACCCTGGACAGCACCCAGCGCCAGATCGCCTTTCCCCGCGACGGCATAGACCTGGCGATCCGCATGGGGTTCGGCGACTGGCCGGAGCTCGACGTGACCTGCCTGGCGGTGGAGGAACTGGTTCCCGTCTGCGCGCCCGCTCTCGCCCCGGCCATCCGCACAGCCGACGATCTCAGAGACCAGACCTTGTTGCAGGTCAGCAGCGTCGCAGAGGACTGGACGGCCTGGGCCGCGCTCGCCGGGGTCGGGGAGGACGCGTTTGACCTGGAAACGGGGCCCCGCTTCGACAACATCGGCATGGCCCTGGATGCGGCGGCGGAAGGCATGGGTCTGGCCATCGGCCGCCGCCCGCTGATCGACCCGGACCTCGCGGCCGGACGCCTGGTTGCCGTCCTGGGTCCGCCGCACCCGGCACGCACGGGTTACTGGCTGCTGGCCGCACCCGGCGCGATGGCGCGGCCGGAACTCAGCATCTTCCGCGACTGGCTTCGCAAAACGCTCGACGCGCAGCCCGGCGCCGCGGCGACTCAGGAACCGGTATAGACGGCCGGGCGCCGCTCGATCCAGGCGGTCAACCCCTCGGGAAGATCATGGCTGGGCAGCAGCCGGGCGAACTGCTCGCTCTCCGCCAGAAGGCCTTCGGCAATGCCCATGTTGAGACCGCGGGTGACCGCCGTAATGATGCTGGCGGTGGCCAGCGGCGAATAGACCAGGATGCGCCCGGCCAGCGCCTGCGCCGCCGGCAGGACCTCCGCGGCCGGAACGACTGCATTGACCAGGCCCATTTCCAGGGCGCGTTCAGCCGAGAAGCTTTCGCCCGTCAGCAGCAGTTCCAGGGCGCGTTTGCGCCCGGCCAGACGCGGCAGGCGCTGCGTGCCACCGAAGGTGGGCGGCATGCCCAGCCTGATCTCGGGCTTGGCAAAGCGCGCGGTCTCGCTGGCGACGGCCAGATGCACGGCCTCGGTGATTTCGCAGCCGCCGCCGTAGGCCAGTCCGTTCACCGCGGCGATCACGGGCTTGGTGTAAGCCTCCAGACGCGCCGTCAGGGTCTGACCGCGGCGCACGAAGTCCCGCAGCGCAGCCGCGCCATCCCGCTGTACGGTTTCGGAGAACTCGTGAATGTCCGCACCGGCGGAAAAGGCGCGGTCGCCGGCGCCGGTCAGAACGATCGCCCCGACCGCAGCGTCGGTTTCCAGCCGGTCAAGCCACTGAAGCATCGCATCCGCCATGGCGTAGCTGATGGCGTTGAGCTTTTTCGGACGGTTCAAATGGAGGGTCGCTACGCCATCGGCAATCTCGCAAAGGACGGGTTCGGACATCGCTGGGCTCCTTCGTTCCGTGACGCGCCAATCTGGGCCAGAACGGCTGATATCCGCAAACGAGTAAGACACACCTGCGGATGAAGGAAATTCACGATCCGCCCGCGCCCTTGCCGACGGTGCCGCCGGACGCGGCACCATTGGACGCTGACCGTGACTGCGGGTATGGTCGCGGCACAACAGAGAACAAGCCCAGGAACGACTCCCACGATGCCAGGCGACTGGATCCAGCAGTTTCCGGACTTGGCGACGCTGCCGCCTGACGAACAGCAGATGCTGGCCAAGAGCGCACAGGCGGTCAGCCTGCCGCCGCAGACGACGATTTTCGCCCCCGGCCAGCCGGCGCAGAGCTTCATGCTGCTCCTGGAGGGGACCGTGCGGGTGCAGCAGGTCTCCGCCGGCGGGCGAGAGATCGTGCTTTACCGCATCGGCGGTGGCGAAAGCTGCATTATGACAACGGCCTGTCTGCTGTCGCAGGACACCTATAATGCCGAAGGTATCACCGAGACAGCGGTCGAGGCCGTTGCCCTGCCGCGTTCGGCCTTCGACGACATGATGGCGCGCTCGGCGCAGTTCCGCCGCTTCGTGTTTTCCGACTATTCCAGTCGAATCACAGACCTGCTGCAGGTCGTCGAAGAAGTCGCCTTCGAGCGGATCGACAAGCGCCTGGCGCAGAAGCTGCTGGAAAGGGCGGACAGCGACGGTTCCCTCGCGGCAACCCATCAGGACCTGGCGGTGGAACTCGGCACTGCCCGCGAGGTGGTCAGCCGCCACCTGAAGGAGTTCCAGCGCCGCGGTTGGCTGACGCTGACCCGCGGCCAGATCGGTCTCAGCGATCCTCCGGCCCTGGCTCGGCTGGCCGAGGCGGAGTAGCCGCGACGCCGCCGGCCTGTTCCGATGGTTGATCTGGCACAATGCCCCCGGCCCGCCCCGCATGGCCATATGCTCTGCGTGACTAAATCACAGACGCCGCGGATTTAGCGCCCTAGCTTCCTGTGCTGACGCCATCTGGCCCCTCGCACAAAGGAGCGAAGCAGTGACCCGCAACGTTGGAACTCTCGACCGCATTTTGCGCGCCGGCATCGGCATTGTCCTGCTGGCGCTGGTCTTCATCGGCCCGCAGACACTCTGGGGCCTCGTCGGCCTGGTGCCGCTCGCCACGGCCTTCGTCGGTTTTTGCCCGGCCTACCGTCTGCTCGGCCTCTGCACGCTGGCAGGAAACCGGCGCAAGGCCTGAGCTCCGGAGGCCTGAGGTCAGGGCCCGGCCGGCCAAAAACCCCGACCGCCAAAAACACCGGCCGCCAAAAACACCGGCCCGCAAAAGAACAACAGACTGAGGAAATGCCATGCACCCGGAAGTGAGAACCTTCTTCGATGAAGCCACCTTCACCGCAACCCACGTAGTCTGGGACCCGGAAACCAAGGCGGCGGCCATCATCGATTCGGTGAAGGACTACGACCCCAAGTCGGGCCGTACAGCGACCGCCTGCGCCGACGAGGTGATCGATTTCGTGAAACAGCAGGGACTGACCGTCGACTGGATTCTGGAAACCCACGTCCATGCCGACCACCTGACCGCGGCGCCCTACCTGAAGGAAAAGCTGGGTGGCAAGGTCGCCATCGGCGCGCGCATCGACCAGGTCCAGCAGGTCTTCAAGAAGCTGTTCAACACGGAAGAAGGTTTCTCCGCCGACGGCCGCCAGTTCGATCGCCTGCTGGAGGACGGCGACAGCCTCTCCATCGGAAACCTGCGGGTGAGCGTCATCCACACGCCCGGCCACACGCCCGCCTGCGTGACCTATGTGATCGGCGATGCCGCCTTTGTCGGCGACACGCTTTTCATGCCCGATTTCGGCACCGCGCGCTGTGATTTTCCCGGCGGTGACGCAAGGACGCTTTTCCGCTCGATCCGCAAGATCCTCGACCTGCCGGCAGAAACGCGCCTTTTCATGTGCCACGACTACGCGCCCAACGGCCGCGGCTACCGCTGGGAGACCACCGTGGGCGCGGAGCGGGCCGAGAACATCCATGTCCGCGACGGCATCTCCGAGGACGCCTTCGTTGAGATGCGCAGCGCCCGCGACAAGCAACTCGACATGCCGGTGCTGATCCTGCCGTCGGTGCAGGTGAACATGCGCGCCGGCGACATGCCGCCGGCCGAGGACAACGGCCTGCGCTACCTGAAAATCCCCGTCGACGCGCTGTGAGCTCCGCCAACGGCCACGCAAAAGAAGGCCGGGCAGAAAGGGAATCCCATGGAACTGAAAACAATCGACAAAAGCTTTGCCGTTGCGCCGCAGATCGAAGCCGCTGACGTCGCCGAGATCGCCAGGGCGGGCTACAAGACCATCATCTGCAACCGGCCGGACGGCGAAGGCAACGATCAGCCGCTGTTCCACGAGATCGAAGAGGCGGCACGGGCCCAGGGGCTCGAAGCGCATTACCTGCCGGTCGAGAGCGGCAAGGTCAGCGATGCGGATGCCGAAGCCTTCGGCGAAAGGCTGGAAGCCGTGCCCAAGCCGGTCTTCGCCTACTGCCGCAGCGGCACCCGTTCGGTCACGCTGTGGTCGCTGAGCCGCGCCGGGAAGATGCCGCTGGCCGACATCCTGGCCGCGGCCAAGGACGCCGGCTATGACATGGCCGGCGTCGTCCGCCGCATCGCCAATGCCGGCAAGACACCGCAGGAGGTCATCGACGGGACGTTCGAAATCGTGGTGGTCGGCGCCGGCTCGGCCGGCATCGCCGTGGCGTCCTCCCTCCTCGCCCGCGCGCCGGACCTCAGCATTGCCGTCATCGACCCCGCCGATATCCACTACTACCAGCCGGGCTGGACCCTGGTCGGCGGCGGCGTCTTCGAGGCGGACGAGACCGTACGCACGCTCTCCTCGGTGCTGCCGAAGAACGTGCACTGGATCAAGGCCGCGGTGGCCGCTTTCGAGCCGGAGCGCAACGTGGTGCTGCTGGAAGGCTGCCGCGCCATCGAGTACGGCCGGCTGATCGTCTGCCCGGGCCTGAAGCTCGACTGGCACAAGGTGGAGGGACTGGTCGACACCCTGGGCCAGAACGGCGTGACCTCCAACTACCGCTTCGATCTGGCGCCCTATACCTGGGAGCTGGTGCGCAACCTGAAAGCAGGCACTGCGCTCTTCACCCAACCGCCCATGCCGATCAAATGCGCCGGTGCGCCGCAGAAGGCGATGTACCTCTCCGCCGATCACTGGCTGCGCAGCGGCGTGCTCGACCACATCGACATCGCCTTCTACAACGCCGGCCCGGTGCTCTTCGGGGTCAAGGACTACGTGCCGGCCCTGATGGACTACGTCGAGAAGTATCGCGCGGAACTGAACTTCACCCACAACCTGGTCGCCGTCGACGGCCCCGCCAGGCAGGCCTGGTTCGACGCCACGGACGGCGACGGCAAGGTCACCCGCGTCGAGCGCCGCTTCGACATGATGCACGTCTGCCCGCCGCAGTGCGCGCCGGACTTCATCCGCGTCAGCCCCCTGGCCGACCAGGCCGGCTGGGTCGATGTCGACCAGAACACTCTGCGCCACAAGCAGTTCGACAACATCTGGAGCCTGGGCGACGCAATGAACGCGCCCAACGCAAAGACCGCCGCCGCGGCCCGCAAGCAGGCCCCGGTGGTGGCGCAGAATGTGCTCTCGGACATGGGGCGCAAGGTTTCGGTCGGCCACTATGACGGCTACGGCTCCTGCCCGCTGACGGTGGAACGCGGCAAGATCGTGTTGGCGGAGTTCGGTTACGGCGGCAAGCTGCTGCCCAGCTTCCCCGGCTGGCTGATCGACGGCAAGCGGCCGAGCCGCCTGGCGTGGCTGCTGAAGGAGAAGATCCTGCCGCCGATCTACTGGCAGGCCATGCTGAAAGGCAAGGAGTGGCTGGCAAAGCCGGAGGCCGCCAAGCCGGAGGTGGTGAACTGAGGCCAGTGGTTTTGGGCCGGCAGCGCGAGGCCGCGAAATGATCGGGCGACTGCTGCCGGGCCTCGCCTGGGTCCGGCGCTATGACCGCACGGCTTTGCAGGGCGATGCCCTGGCCGCGGTTATCGTCACCATCATGCTGATCCCCCAGAGCATGGCCTATGCGCTGCTGGCCGGGCTGCCGCCGGAGGTGGGGCTCTACGCCAGCATGGCGCCGCTGCTGGCCTACGCCCTCTTCGGCAGTTCCTCGACCCTGGCGGTGGGCCCGGTCGCCGTGGTCTCCCTGATGACGGCGGCTGCAGTGGGCGACCTGGCGGCTGTCGGCACGCCGGAGTACCGCGGCGCGGCCCTCGCGCTTGCCCTCATCTCCGGGCTGTTCCTGGTGATCCTCGGCGTCGCGCGCCTGGGCTTCCTCGCCAGCCTGCTCAGCCACCCCGTGATCTCCGGCTTCATCACCGCCTCCGGCCTGCTGATCGCCGCCAGCCAGCTGAAGCATATCCTGGGCATCGAGGCCGGCGGTCATACGCTGCTTGAACTGCTGCAGTCCCTCGGCGCGCAGATCGATGCCGTAAACGGCCCGACGCTCGCCATCGGCGCCGGGGCGACGTTGTTCCTGTTCTGGGTGCGCGGCTCGCTGAAACCCCTGTTGGTACGGGCCGGGCTGGGGCCCAGGCTGGCGGACAGCCTGGCCAAGGCCGGCCCCGTGGCTGCGGTCATCGTCACCATCCTCCTGGTCGACCAGCTGGCACTGCAGGCCCACGGCGTCGCGGTCGTGGGCGCCATTCCCCAGGGCCTGCCGCCGCTCGCGCTGCCGCCCCTGGACCCGGAGCTCTGGCGGCAACTGCTGCCGGCGGCGGTTTTGATCTCCGTTGTCGGCTTTGTCGAGTCGGTCTCGGTCGCCCAGACTCTGGCCGCCAAGCGGCGCGAGCGCATTCAGCCCAACAACGAGTTGCTGGGCCTCGGCGCCGCCAACATCGCCGCCGGCGTGACCGGCGGCTATCCGGTGACCGGCGGCTTCGCCCGCTCCGTCGTCAACTTCGATGCCGGCGCACGGACGCCGCTGGCCGGCGTCATGACGGCGGCGGGCATCGGCCTCACCGCCCTGCTGCTGACACCCCTGTTTCATCAACTGCCCAAGGCGACGCTGGCGGCGACCATCGTCGTGGCGGTCCTGTCGCTGGTCGACCTGGGCGCGCTGAAGCGCACCTGGGTTTATTCCAAGGCCGACTTCGCCGCCATGGCCGCGACCATCGCCGTGGTTCTGGGCGCTGGGGTCGAGGCCGGCATCGTCACCGGCGTAGCGCTCTCACTCGTGCTCTTCCTGGTGCGCGCCAGCCGCCCCCACATGGCCGTGGTGGGCCAGGTGCCGGGCACCCATCACTTCCGCAACGTGAAGCGCCACGCGGTGGTGACCAGCCCGCAGATCCTCAGCCTGCGGGTTGACGAGAGCCTTTACTTCGCCAACGCCCGCTGGCTGGAGGACCGGCTCTACGACATGGCCGTCGCCGACCCGGCCCTGCGCCACGTGGTGCTGAGCTGCGCCGCCGTCAACGACATCGACGCCAGCGCCCTGGAAAGCCTGGAGATGCTGAACGAGCGGCTGGAGGCGGCCGGCGTGCGCTTCCACCTCTCAGAGGTGAAGGGGCCGGTGATGGATCGCCTGAAACGCTCCGACTTCCTGGCGAAACTCACCGGCCAGGTCTTTCTCAGCCACTATGACGCGCTCGCCGCCCTCGACCCGGAAACCACGCAGAAGGCTTCCGCGGGCAGCCGGCCGGAACGCTCCGCAGCGACACTATGAGAGCCGCCCTGACGGTATCCGTCGTCAGGCGGCCTGCTTCACAGCCTCGCGCACCTGCAGCAGCGTGACGCAGGCTTCGGCCGCTTCGCGCCCCTTGACGCGGAAGTGCTCGAGGAAGAAGCGCCGGTGCTCCTCGCTCTCATGGAAGTTGTGCGGCGTCAGCACCGTAGAGAACACCGGCAGATCGGTGTCCATCTGCACCCGCATCAGCGCCGAGACGACGGTCTCCGCCACGAACTCGTGGCGGTAGATGCCGCCGTTGACGACGAAGGCGGAGCCGACGATCGCCTTGAAGCGGCCGGTCTTGGCGAGATCGCGCGCCAGCAGCGGGATCTCGAAGGCGCCCGGCACCTCGTAGGCCTCGACGGCAAGACGGCCGTCCGACAGCTTGGTCAGCGCCTCCTCGAAGGAGGTGTGGCACTGATCGACAATGTCCGCATGCCAGCGCGCTTTCACAAAGGCGACGCGGCCTTCCGGCTGGCTGGGGGAGCTCTGATTCATGGTTTTCTCCTCAAGACGACGTCAGAAACCAGAACCAGGGCGACAGGAGTACACGCGGCTCTTCCGGACTGCTGAACGCAGGCCACCGCGAACCGCTTCTTCCATTCTCTTTCATCCGGACTGTCACCGTCGGCTTCGGAGTTGCACCGAATCTGCTGACCCCCTGGCAGACGCCTTCCCCGTGGGATGATTTGCCAAGGGCGCTCGCGGGCTGCGGGCTCGAAGGGCTTGCACCGCCCTGGAGCCCTCACCGCCGGTGGGGACTTCCACCCCGCCCTGAGAACGCGCCCCGCCGGAGGCGGGGCAACCCATCCTTAGCGCAGCCGGCTGCCTCTGTCGATGGGCTGCTTGATGCACGGCAAGGTATAGCCTCGATGCCCGCTCCCGCCCTATCATGGGCCGCGGAGGAACTGAGAGATGGAACAGGCTGACCAACAAGCCGTCATCGACGAACTCATCGACGGCAAGGGCTATGTGGTCCTGCCGCAGGTCTTCACTGCGGCGGAAATCGCCGAGGCGCGCGCCCTGATCATGCGGTACTCCGACAGCGATGCGCCCAAGGCGACCCACTTCCAGGGCGCCAATCCCGACAGGCTGCACCTGCAGCGCCGGGTCTGGAACCTTCTGAACAAGGGCGAGATCTTCGTCGCCATGGTGCAACACGAGCCCGTCGTCTCCATCATGCGGCGCTTCCTCGGCTCCGAGTTCATTCTCGGCTCCATCGCCGCCAACCGGCTGCTGCCGGGCGGTCCCGGCCAGGAGCTGCACATCGACTATCCCTACTGGGACATGTACAAGCCGGAGAGCTTTCCCGCCCGAATCAATCCCAGCTTTCCGTTGAACGCCCAGGCGACCATCCTGCTCGACGACTTCACGGCGGAGAACGGGGCCACCGCCATCGTGCCCGGCAGCCAGAAGCTCGGCCGCTATCCGAGCGAGGCGGACAGGGCCGCGGCGAAGCTCGACCGCATGACCGGCAAGGCCGGGGATGTCGCGATCTTTTTCGGCCTCGCCTGGCACGGCGCCATGCCGAACGGGAGCGACGGCGACCGCAGCGCCATCCTGATCCAATACCTGCCGAAGTTCGTTAAGCCGATGGAAGATCAGGTTCGCGGCCTCGATCCGCAGGTCCTGGACCGCGCCTCCCCGCTGCTGCGCCAACTGATCGGGCTCGACTATCCCTATCCGCAGCTGCTGGACGAGGCCGAGGCCGGCAACGCCGAAGGCCGGGTCGCCTGAGGGGGCCATTGCCTCGAGGGTGGTGGCGCCCTGGACAGGGCGGCTGCGCCGGGGCAGTCTGCGGCCATGCCGGATTCGCCATCGAAACCTCACGCTCAGGAAACCGACGGCCTGGACCCGCTGCGCCTGCGCGGCGGTTTTGCCGATCTGGTCGGCTATGAACTGGCGGCCTGGGAACCGGACCTGGCCAGCATCGCACTGACCGTCGACACCCGGCACCTGAACCGCAGCGGCGTGATGCACGGCGGCGTGCTGACGACGCTGATCGATACCGCCTGCGGCTACTGCGGCTGCTACAGCGCACCCGGCGAACCGGGCCGGCGCGCGCTCACGCTCTCCCTCACCAGCAGCTTCATCGGCGCCGCCCAGGCGGGCCAGCGGCTCACCGCGACGGCACGGCGCAGCGGCGGCGGTAAGAGCATCTTCTTCGCCGAGTGTCAGGTGGTGGACGAGGCCGGCCGCGTGGTCGGCAGCGGCCAGGGCAGCTTCAAGTACATCACCAAGCGCTGAAGACAGGCTCCGGCACGGCCCGCCCGGGCTTCAGGCGAGCCAGGCCATGAGGGCAACGACAGCCAGAAAGAGCCCGAACGCCAGGAAGCGGCCGCGCAGCTGTTCGTCGCTTTCCTTGATCATCATGCGCTGCCCTTCGGTGAAGGTGCCGGCCTTCTGCCGCAGGCGCAGCCAATGGCGCGCCAGCCAATGCTCGGTCCAGTAGTCGATACCGCCGCCGGCCATTGATGCTCCTCCGTCAGGCAGTCTGTCCCAAGGCAGACTTTCCTCCCACACTCTGGCCCCCCCATACTCTGGCCCTTGCGATGCTGCGCCGCAACCGTAAGCTGGCAGCACCCCGCGTGGCGGGCCCAGCGGCAAACGGGAGATCGGATGAGATGGCGAAGTCCGGAGCCAAGACCGGCGGCCTGGCGGGCGATTGCGCGGACCCCTGGCCGCAGGGTCGCGGCGTCAAGCGGATCAACCTGGCCCTCCAGGGCGGCGGCGCCCATGGCGCCCTCACCTGGGGTGTCCTCGACCGCCTGCTGGAAGACGACGGGATCGCCATCGAGGGCGTCACCGGCGCCAGCGCCGGGGCGGTGAACGGCGCCGTGATGGCTTACGGCCTCTCGGTCGGCGGACGCGAGGGCGCGCGCGAACTGCTGCGCGCCGTCTGGCGGCGCGTCTCGGAGATCGCCGCCCTGACGATGATGCAGCCGAGCCCGCTGGACCGCATGACCGGCCTCGGCGGCATGGACTATGCCCCGGGCTATTGGATGCTGGACACGCTCTCGCGGGTGTTCTCGCCCTATCAGTTCAATTTCTTCGATATCAATCCGCTGCGCGACACCATTCACGAACACATCGACTTCGAGAAGCTGCGCCACTGCAAGACGGTGAAGCTCTACGTCTCCGCGACCAACGTGCGCCGCGGCCGCATCAAGATCTTCGAACTGGAAGAGATGAGCCTGGATGCGGTGATGGCCTCCGCCTGCCTGCCCTATCTGCATAAAGCCGTGGAGATCGATGGTGAGGCCTATTGGGACGGCGGCTTCATGGGCAATCCGGCGATCTTCCCGCTGATCTACGGGGCCGAGACCCGCGACGTTCTGCTGGTCCAGATCAATCCGATCAACATCGAGAAGACTCCGACCTCGGCCCAGGAGATCATCGACCGCCTGAACACCATCACCTTCAACGCCGGCCTGATGCGCGAGATGCGCGCCATCAGCTTCGTCACCAAGCTTATCGACAAGGGCTTCGACGACGGCGGGCGGCTGAAGCGCCTGAACATGCACGTCGTGGATGCCGAGGACGTCATGCAGAACCTGGGCTTTTCCTCCAAGCTGAATGCCGATTGGGATTTTCTCTGCCACCTGCACGACGTCGGCTACGCGCGCACCGATGCCTGGCTGGCCGCCCACCGCCAGGATCTCGGCAAGCGCTCCACCGCCGACATCGACGCGATGTATCTGTAAAGCGGCTCCGGCCTCCATGCCAAAAGCCATTCGGCCCGATTGCCATGCCGCTAACGTCTCGCGGATAGAGGTACTCTCATGAAGATAAGCGGAACGGAACTCTATCGCCCCCGTGCGGTATCGGACCTGGGTCTTTGGGAAATCGCGCCCTTGACACTGAAGATCTACGGCATTGTGGCTGACGGGCAGGAGATCACGGAGGCCCTGATCCGCGACGCCCGTTCATTCGTAGGCCTGGAAGTTCCGCCGCTCGTGGCGGCCGAGGGCGAAGACAACGGGCTGGGCTTTGTGATCATCCATCCGGGTGATCTTGGCGTATCAATCCTGGCCCACTGGTGGATTCAAGGATCGGTGCTGTGCCAACACATCCACCGCACGCTTTGGGGCGCAGACAGGCCGATGGACACCGCCGTCAGACCCGTCATCGCTTGCGTGTGGGAACTCGGCCTGATCAACGCTGAACAGGAGGCCTGGCGCGAAACGATGATGACGTCGGCGCCCGATCCCGCAGCCTATCTGAAGGCCCGGCCCGCTATGACCGCCATTTAGCAGGCGCCCGGGGCGAACGAGCGAAGCGTCTGCTTCAAGCCCCTTGCGGCTGGGCCTGGGGCGAGCGGGGCATCAGGAAGAATCCGCAGAGCGCGCTGAGCAGCGCCAGAGAGGCGCCGATAAAGGCAACCGCGCGGAAGGCATCGACCATCGCCTGGCGATAGGCATCTTCCAACACGACGGCATTGGCCGCGGAAAGCTGCGTCACCGCGGCGTCACTGCCGTACCCCACAGCGGCGCGCGCGGCGGGCTCGACACCGGCGGCCAGGGCCGCGAAGCTCTGATCGAAGACCAGCGCGGCAAAGGCGCCCAGCCCGGCGACCGCGAGAAGCCCCGACAAGCGGGAAACCGCATTGTTGACGCCGGACGCGAGACCCGACTGGCCGGCGGGCACCGCGTTCATCACCACCGTCGAAAGCGGCGCGACGGTAACCGCCATGCCCAGGCCCAGCACCAGCATGGCCGGCACGACGGCCGACCAGAAGGAGGCGCCCGGCGCCGCCGGGATGAACAGCAGAAAACCGGCCGCCGCGATCATCGGACCCAGGGTCAGCGGCAGCCGCGCTCCGAAACGGTCCAGCAGGCCTCCGGCCCAGCGCGACAGAAAGGCCATCACCAGGGTGAAGGGCAGAAAGGCCGCGCCGGCCAGCATCGCCGTATGGCCATGGGCCTCGATCATGGTGATGGGCAGGAAGAACAGCACCCCGGAAAGGGCGAGATAGAGGAACAGGGTCAGCAGGTTGGCCCCTGTGAAGGCGGAAGATCGGAACAGCCCGAGCGGCAGCATCGGATCGCCGCTGCGCCGTTCGACCCAGAGAAAGACCAGCAAGCCCAGCACACCTGCAATGCCCATCAGGACCAGGGACTGCGAGATCTGGCGACTCTCACCAAACGTCGTGAGGCTGTAGGTCAGGGCCGCCAGGGCCAGCACTGCCAGCAACCCGCCGGCCCAGTCCATCCGCCGCCCGGCCGTCTCGTCGCGGGATTCCGGAACCCGCCACAGCGAAAGTGCCAGCGCTACGGCCGCCACCGGCAGATTGATGAGGAACACCAGCCGCCAGGACCCGAGGTCGATCAGCCAGCCGCCGAGCACGGGCCCCAGGGCGGCGGCGATGGCCGAGAACGCAGCCCAGGTGCCGATGGCCCGGCCGCGCTCCGCCGGCGGAAAGGCGGCAGAGATGATGGCCAGGCTGTTGGGGACCAGGAGAGCGCCGCCGAAGCCCTGCAGCGCCCGCGCGGCGACCAGTTGACCCGCGGTCTCTGCCAGTCCGCACCACAGGGATGCCAGCGCGAAGACCACGACCCCGATGTTGAACACCCGGCGACGGCCGTAAAGGTCCCCTGCCGCGCCGCCAACCAGCAACAGAGCCGCCAGGAAAAGGGCATAGGCGTTGACCACCCACTGCATGAAGCTGAGCGAACCGCCGAACTGCTCCCCGATCACCGGCAGGGCGACGGTGACCACGGTGCCGTCCACGAAGGCGAGACTGGACCCCAGGATGGTGACCATCAGGACGATCGGCCGGGCCTCGCGGCGACAGGGTTCGGTGCAGGCGCCGGCCCGGATCTGGCTGTCATCGCAGGGCGCAATCTTCATCGTCGGTCCTGGCTCGCTCTCAAAAAAAGGCTGTTTTCCGGGAAACAGGGCAGCTATGCGGACAAGTCACTGGCTTTGTTCCCGCAGAGGTATCATCTTCGTGTAACAGTCACCGCAAAGAAGAGTGTCATTTCGGCGGGTCCGCAAAGGGCCGGGAGAAGACAGATCCGGCCGCCGGGCAGGTTTCTCTGATTTCCTAAGCTGAGTGTTCTTTGCGGCCGGCGCAAGGGGATGGAATGCGACCGGGACCTCCGCCATTGCGATTGCGGCCATTGCGGTTGCAGCAGTCGAGCGGTGCACCCTCGTCAAGCACGGCCTGACCCAATGGCCCAACCGGGGAGAGAAATGCGCGAGACGAGCGACGAGCGGGACGAACACCGGCAGCCCGAGGCGGCAGCCGGAGCTTCGTCGACGCCGTCCCAGGCCATGCCGCGCACCGTCACCGGCGCGGGCCTTCAGACCGGTGCGGTGCGCCGGCCTTCGCTGGGCATCCTCATCGCCGTCACCGCCCTCGGCCCCCTGGCCTTGAACATCTTCATCCCCTCCATGCCGGGCATGCAGGCGGTCTTCAACACCGACTACGGCACCATCCAACTGACGCTGACGCTCTACCTTTTTGGCGTCGCCGTCTCGCAGCTCTTCCTGGGGCCCCTCTCCGACCGCTTCGGGCGCCGGCCGGTGCTGCTGTGGGGCATCCTGCTGTTTCTCCTGGGCACCCTGCTCTGCGCGCTGGCCGAGAGCATCGCCATGCTGATCGTCGGCCGGGTGATCCAGGCCGTGGGCGGCTGTGCCGGTCTGGTGCTGGGCCGCGCCATCGTGCGCGACACCCACGACCGCAGCGAGTCGGCCAGCATGATCGGCTATATCACCATGGCCATGGTGGTCGCCCCGATGGTGGCGCCCCTGCTGGGCGGCTTCACCGACGATCTCTTCGGCTGGCGCGCCTCCTTCTTCCTGGTGCTGCTGGTGGGCGCCGTGGTGCTGGCCCTCGCCTGGTTCCTGCTGATCGAGACCCACTTCGACCGCGACGCCGTTGCCGGACCGGCCAGCATGATCCGGGGTTTCGGGACGCTGCTCCGGGACACGGCCTTTACCGGCTATGCGATCAACGTCTCCTTCACAACGGCGGTGTTCTTCGCCTTCCTCGCCGGCGCCCCCTACATGATGATCGAAGTGATGGGCCGCCCGCCCAGCGAGTACGGTCTCTACTTCATGCTGAATGCCGCCAGCTACATGACCGGCAACTTCCTGGCCGGCCGGCTGTCGACCAAGGTCGGGCCGGAACGCATGACACTGGCGGGCAGCGCGCTTGCCCTCATGGGCGTGGCTCTGCTGACCGGCCTCGCGCTCTCGGGCGAGATGACGCCCCTCATGCTGTTCGGCCCGGTCATGTTCATCGGGCTGGCCAACGGCCTCAGCCTGCCCAATGCGACCGCCTCCGCGATCTCCGTGCGCCCGGACCTGGCCGGCACCGCATCGGGCCTGCTCGGCTTCCTGCAGATGATGGTCGGCGGCGTTGCCACCCTTGTGGTCGGGCATCTGCAGAGCGACACCGCCACCCCCATGGTCGCCGTGATGACCGCGGCGGCGGTGATCGCCTTCCTCGGCTACTTCCTCGCCAAGATCGCCCTGGCTGCCCGGCCGGCGGCAACAGTTTCCCGCGGGGCCGAATAGTCCGCCTCACGGTGGCGTTTGCTCGACTCGGGCGAAGGGGCTAAAACCGGCTCAAACGAAGGCTGGCACGGACCCCAGCGCGGCAGAGGTCCCGGCCAGAGGCCGAACCTTGAGGACGGACGATGCACGCGGCAAGCACAACCGACGGGCAAGCCATGGCGGCGGTCACGGCCCGGATTCTGCTGGAAATCGAAGCGATCCTTTTTCGCCCGCAGGAGCCCTTCACCTTCACCTCCGGCCGGGTCAGCCCGGTCTACGTCGACTGCCGCAAGATCATCTCCTTTCCGCGTGCCCGGGCGCAGCTCATGGACTTCGGCTGCGAACTGATCAAACGCGAAGTGGGTTATGAATCCATCGACTGCATCGCCGGCGGCGAGACGGCGGGCATTCCCTTCGCAGCCTGGATCGCCGAGCGCCTGGGCCTGCCGATGGTCTATGTGCGCAAGCAGCCGAAAGGCTTCGGCCGCAACGCCCAGATCGAAGGACATCTGCCGGAAGGCAGCCGGGTACTTCTGGTTGAAGACCTCGCCACCGACGGCGGCTCCAAGCTCGCCTTCGTCGATGCGCTGCGTAAGGCCGGCACAGAGGTCGCCCATACTTTCGTAGTCTTCCACTACGGCATTTTCCCTGAGGGCGTCGCCGCCCTGCAGGAACAGGGTGTGACGCTGCATGCTCTTGCAACCTGGTGGGACGCTCTCGCGGTTGCCGAACAGACCGGCTACCTCAAAGGGGCCGAGGTCGAGGCGGTGCGGCACTTCCTGCAGGACCCGGAAAGCTGGACGCCGGACACGCAGGCCACGTCGAACGGCTAGCGCGGGATCACGCTACGCCGGCACCGCTCGGTGATCCCGCGAAGCGCGGCAGACCTGTCTACTTTCAACCGCTAGAGCGGACCCGACGGTTTGATCGAATGCCTCCGGCGATTCCGTCAAGCCCGGAACGTCTCTGCGCCGGGATGTGACTCCGGCCGCAGGGTCCGGATACCAGAGGTAGTTTTGCGGCGCGAAATTAACCATAAGCAAATCTATTTTTTGTGAATTCGAGGTAGGGGCGCTTCTCTTCCATCGCAAAATCAGTACACTTCAACCGAGGGTCTGGGGACGGGGAGCATGGATCGGAATACGCCGGAAGGCGACATCATCACGCGCGTCATCTCCGAACTTGAAAGCGCTTCCGAAGGCAGCCAGGAACTGGACTGCATGATCAGCTATGCGCTGGAACTGGCGCGCGGCGAGTTCGATCAGGTGATGATGGAACTGCTGGTCAAGGAAGGCTTCTCCTGGAACGTCATCTCGGAGATCTGGGGCGGCAAGGTGCCGCCCTATACCCAGTCGCTCGACTGCGGGTTGGAAGGCGAGAACATTGCCTTTGCCATGCGCTCGGACAAGCGCCAGCAATGGGCGGCCGTGCATAAGAACACGGAGGGCAAGGAGTTCCTGGCCTGGGCCAAGACCGAGGTTCTGGCCCGGCGGCTGGCCGCCCTGAAAGGCAACGTCGCCGAAAGCGTGGGCCAGCCGGAGAGAGGCCCCAGTCTCGAGCCCGAAAAAGCCGAACAGCCGGAAGATCTCGGCGGCGAACAAGAGGCGGAACATCTGAGAATGGTGTCCCCTGGCGGCCACTCAACCGTCGCCCAGGCTGCCGCCGCCCGCGATACGGAAAGCTGGACGGTGCTGTTCTAAAACGAGGTTGTTCGGGAGGAAGCCGTTCTGGGAGTGACGGCGCTGGAAAGGGCTTTTCTGGAAGGGGCTTTTCTTGGGGGGACCGTTGTTGTGAGGGAATGCCGATGGATCGGCCGGGGTCAGAGCCGGCGGTGGGCGGAACGCCAGGGCGACAGGCGGCAGCGCGGATTTCTATACCTCCCGTTGCGACAATACGGTGAACTCCCGTTCGCGCTGTGCTAGCGTCATGAGCATGCAGGGGGCGACCGTCGAGTCAGAGGAAGACTGGGTTCAGGACCAGCCTGACGACAATGGACCCTATGTCGTCGTCGTCGGCAGCGAGAAGGGCGGCACCGGCAAGTCGACCACAGCCATCAACCTCAGCGTCGCCTTGATGAAGCTGGGATTCAAGGTCGCGACTCTCGACCTGGATTCCCGCCAGGCAACGCTGTCCGCATTCTTCAAGAACCGTGAAGACTACGCCCAGCGCAGCGGACGGACGCTGGAACTGCCGCGCCACACAGTGGTCGAACGCTCCGCCGCCGCCGATCGTCAGGAAGCCATGGACGACGAAGAACGGCGCCTGCGCGCGGCACTGGCCGAGGCGCAGGGCTGCGACTTCGTCGTCATCGACACACCGGGCAGCGATTCCTCGCTCTGCCGGCTGGGGCACCGCTTCGCGGACACCCTCGTGACACCCTTGAACGACAGCCTCTTGGACATCGAGGTCCTGGCGCGCATCAACCGCAAGGACCGGCTGGTCGAAGCGCCGAGCGTCTACAGCCAACTGGTCTGGGAACAGAACAACCAGCGCGTGGTCACAGGACGGCCGCCGATCGACTGGGTGGTGCTGCGCAACCGGCTGGCGCACATCGAAGCCCGCAACATGCGCGAGATCAGCAACCTGCTGTCCGTCCTGTCGAAGCGCATCGGATTTCGCGTCGCTCCGGGCGTCAGCGAGCGGGTGGTCTTCCGCGAACTCTTCCTGAGCGGGCTGACGGCCCTGGACCTGCCCGAGGAAGGGGAAACCAGCAGCCATGCGGCCGCACGCCGCGAGATCAAGGACGTTCTGGAAGCGATCGGCCTCTACGACACCGGCAGCGCCTGACAGCGGCGCGTCTTCAGTCCGGGATTTCCGCCTGCTGGTTCGGCGGCGGGATCGCCCCCGGCGGATCGAGCAGGTCTGCGTCAGGCCCCGTCATCGGCGGGTCCTCCGCGCGAACGACGACAAGACAGCCCTGCCCCTCAGCCTCCAGCCGCCGGCAGAGCTCGCGCGCCTTGCCCAGATCATCGATAGGACCTGTCCGCAGGCGATAGAAGACCCCGGCGCCGTCGATCGTGGCTTCCTGCACCCTGAGACCGAGCCCGCCGAGAAGAGCCGGGAAGATGCCGATCAGTCTCTCGCGTTCCCTTTCGGCCGCGTCGCTCTGCCGAACCGAAGCGAACTGCACCTGATAGCCACCGCCCGGCGCGAGGTCGATGACCGCAGACCGCTGCACGGCTGCCGGCAGCTCCTGCGGCTTCAGACGCGGCAAAGCGACCGCGGCCGCCGCACCTTCCGCCAAGGCCTCTGCGTCCCCGGGACCCTGGTCCGGCGCCTCCGTCGCCACCACCCGGCTACCCAGGGGCGCCAGCACCCCGGCGTCGCCGCGGTCGGATTCCGCGGTACCCGTCGGAGCTTCCGGCACGTCATCGACGGCCTCGGACGACGGGCCGATCGTCGCCGGGATTTCGACCTTCCCGCGCTCGGCCTTTCTCACCAGGCTGAAATCGTTGGCGCCGGGAACCAGCGAGGAGTCCGGCAGCAACACCCATTCACCGTTGACATCGGCTTGGACGGTCCCGATGGGCTCACCGTTGTTCAGCAGGATCCACTCGCTGAGCGGCTCTGCACGCCCGGCAATGATCGACTGGCCGTTCGGTTCGATCCGGATGATATCGAAGGAGGGATCGGCAGCGGGCTCGGGTGATGCAGCAGCCTCGGATGGCAGGGCCGGATTGTCCGGCGCATCGCGCTCCGCCTGCGCATCACCCCCGGCCGGGTCGCCGGCATCGGCGGCAACCGCCGGGGACGGGGTCGGCGCGACGGCCCCGGAACCTTGCGCCGCGTCCTGCCCGGCGTCTTGTGCGGTGCTCTCTCCGGCGGGCGCCGAGGATTGCGGTGCCGACGAGAACTCCGGGCCCCCCGCGGTTTGCGGCGCTTCGGTCGACTGCGGCCAGAAAGTATAGGCGCCGAACCCGAGCGCAGCCCCGACCGCGATCACGGCGGCCATCCGCCAGGGACTCCGGTCCCGCCCGACACTATGGTCCCGCCGCGGTCCGGCAATGACGGAGGAGGGACCGGCGGAGGTGGGGGTGGCGGAGGTCGGCGCTGCAGTGCCCTTGGGCCGGCGGGCGGCCGCGGGTCCGTCGATTTTCTGCGCCAGACGCAGATTGACCGCCGACGACGTGCGCTGCGGGTCTTGCGCATCGGGCTTGGCGATGGCTGCAGCCTCGTCGCTCTGGGCCTTTTCGCTCTGGGCCTTTTCGCTCTGGCTGTCCTGAAGACCATCGCCCTGATCGGCGCCGTCAGCGACCGCCGTGGCGGGCTTGTCCAGCGCGGCGGTCTCCGTTTCCGCGCGCGGTTCCGGGTCGCTCCCTGCTGCAGGCATAGCGGATGCCGGCTGTTCCGAGCTGGCGGCGAGCGGCGCTGCGGCAAGGCCGGGGTCCCCATCAGCACCGTCTTCTTCGGTGTCGCCCTGTTTTGGATCACCCTGTTCAGGGTCGTCCAGTTCATCGGCGTCCTGCTGCGCCACGACGTCCGGCCGGTCGCTCCGGTCCTCGGGTTCGACGATCTCGGCGTCGATGATGCCGGCTTCAGCCTGCTCGCCTTCGGCGAGATCCGGGCCCTTGCGCGCCACGGCGGCTGTCGGTGCAGGGTCGGCGACCAGAGGATCCCCGACAACAGGCGCAGGCGAAAACGGAACGGCCTCTCCGGGTTCCGTTTCGACCGCTTCCACCTCCAGCGTCTCGGGTTCGGGTGTTTCCGAGGGAGGCGGCGCCTGCTCAGGCGGCCCCTCAGCCTCGCTCCGCAAGCCGAGGGGACTGCGGTCCAGAAGGCTCGCCGCCGGGCTCGCCTCACCGTTCCGCTCCCCGACGCGGTCGGTCAGGGTGCCATCCGGCCCTTGGGCCTCCGTATCATCCTCTGCAGCGCCGGTCGCGCCATCCGTGCCGACAGGCCCGTCTTCGCCGGCCTGCGCGGCTTCGGCATGCATGGCTTCGGTATGCACGGTTTCGGTATGCACGGTTTCGGGGGCCTGCCCGTCGTTCGCACGCTGGGCATCGACGAAGGCGAGCAGCGGCAGTTCCTGCTCGATCTCGGGCAACCTTGCCTGCCGCCGTTCCGAGGAGTCCCGGCCCCTGCCCTTGCGCTTGCCGCCGGGCAGGCTCTCGGTCTCTTCATCCGCCTGCAGTTCGGCGATCACGAGGCTCGCCGGTGACGCAGCGCCTTTGCGTGCGAAAAGCGCACTGGTCAGGGAAGCCGCCTTGGCTTGGGTCATCTCAGGCTCTGCCCTCAACCTTGATCTGATTTGCCTGATCGCTGCCGGTCAGGGCCGGCGGGATCGCGGGAACCCGCCGCGGCCTCCTGACGCCGAACAGGCGGGTGTCGAGGTAGTCCCAAAGCGCGGCAATCTCGCGCGCCGACCGGGATTCGCCAGGCAGTTCCATCACCGTGCGGCCATCGATCATGGAAGCCGCGAAGTCGACCCTCTGATGAATGATCGAAGGGGCCAGGGGCCCGTGCTGGGACAGCAGAGAAACGGCTTCCGCCGTGATCTTCGCCCGGGGCGCGGCGCCGTTGACCACGAAGACCAGCGGCTTGCCCAGGTGCTCGACCAGTTCCATGGTCGCCCCGATCGAGCGCAGATCGTGCGGGCTGGGCCGGGTGGGGATGACCACCAGGTCGGCGACGCGGATGACATCGGCGATGGTCCCGGTCAGCGCCGGCGGGGTGTCGATCACCAGCAATTCCATGCCGTGTGCCGCCAGTTCCTTGACGTCCTGCGCCAGCCGCGGCACGGCAGTCTGTATGAAAAAGGGATTGGGCGCCGCCCGTTCATTCCACCAGTCCGCCAGGCTGCCCTGCGGATCGACATCGATCAGCCCAACCGGGCCACGACCGCTGAGTTCAGCCTGTACCGCCAGGTGTCCGGCAACCGTCGTCTTTCCGGATCCACCCTTTTGGGATGCAACAACAACAACCTTCACAACCGCCCGCTCCCCCAATTGACAAGAGCCCGCAGAAGCCGACCGACCGCGGCCCGACGCGGCATCAGCAACTCTTACCTCAACGCTGCAAGAAAGCGTATGCTCCCCGCACCTACCAGTGAAAGTTAATATTTGGTTAAGCTATACTATATGTAGCGGTTGATTGGAAGCTGGACATATTGCAGCCGGCAAAAAAATGTGCGGTGCGGTAAAGCCTTTGACCGCAAGCCCCTTGGCATGGAAGGCGCCCCCTGCAGTCCTGCCGCGGATGCTTTGAGAGACGGCGCAACAGGGCGCCTCATCACCATGTTTAGCGCAGCACGTGCGCGGACTGATCTAGAAATCAACCAGAAATCCAAATAAAATACGCCTATCCCAATGATTTTTCATGAGAAAAATTAGATGAAATTTTATTTAAATTCGTCTTTATTTGCATTTTATTTAAATCTTTACTTAAGCGCCATGATGTATTACATAGAGATGGTAGAATGACTGCCTGAACTTTAGGAGGTTCAAATGCAGATCCAACCAAGCCCCGTGCCGCTGGCCAATACGGGGACGACGCAGTCGGTGGTGCCCGAGGCCCCGCCCGCTGCCAAGTCGGACTCGGCCCGGCCGGTAGAGTCGGCACCCAAAGACCCGCCCCCGCGGTTTCCCTATCCGGATCCCGACCGGGGACAGAAGATCGACTTCGAGGCGTGATCTTCGCCTTTGGGCTGACAACACCGGGGGCAAAAAATGACGGTAATGAGGTTGCTCCGAGAAGGGCCTGATCGGCCTTTTTCGGAGCTCCCGTCGTTGGCCCGCCTCGTTCGATGGCGCCGCACCACAGGAAGATCACTTGTGGACGAGCGAGCCGGCTCCATATACAGCATATCCCCAGGCGTTGTGTGGATTCGCCAACGTTCCTCGGGGGCTGCCCGCGCCTGGTAGACCGGCTGACAGTGAATGGGGACAAGCCGACTTTGCCGCGGCGAAGAGCGGCGGCGCAGGCAGCTGCAATGGGCGGCCCGTTTCGAGGGAGAACCGGGCCAACTCAAGCGGGCCAACTCAGGTGGGCCACCTCAGGCGGATCATCGGAACTGGGTCAATGGAACTGGGTCAATGGAATTGCGGCAACCGAAGAAACTGAAGCGGAACATCCGCTTCCTGGGCCGCTGGCTGCGTAACCCGAAGGCTGTCGGGGCCGTGGTCCCGAGCGGCCGCAGTCTCGCGACCGCCATGGCTGCGGAAATCGACCCGGACGCCGAAGGCGCAATCATCGAACTGGGCGGCGGCACCGGAAACATCACTGCGGCCCTGCTCGAAGCCGGCATTTCCTATAAAGACCTCATCGTGATCGAGCGGGACAGGGCGTTCCACCGGGTCATCGCCGAGCGCTTCCCCCAGGTCCAGGTTCTGAGGGGCGATGCGGTGGAACTGCGCCGGTTGCTGCAGGAGGCCGGCATCGGCAAGGTGAAGGCGGTCGTATCGAGCCTGCCGCTGCTGTCGATCCCGGATCGGATCTGTCGCCAGATCGTCGCCGAGGCCATGGCCGTGCTCGACGACGATGGCGTCTTCGTCCAGTTCACCTACGGTCCGGCCTCGCCGGTGTCCAAGCGCATCGCCGCCGACCTGGGCCTTGCCGGGCGCCGTGCCAGTTGGGTGATGGATAACATCCCGCCGGCTTCGGTGTGGCGCTATCAGCGCCGCGATGCCGCGCCGGGATCGCAAAGGCCCCACAACCAATCCGCAGGACCGCTGCAGAAGCGCAGCGCCTGAGCGCGGCCAAAGCCGGCCGCCGCCCGCCCCAGCCGCAGACCCCAGACTCAGACCCCAGACTCAGGCCAAGGCCGCAGAATCCAGACGGTGCCGGACTCAGTCGGTTCCGGACAGCCGGGCCGCTGTCCGGCGGCGGCGCATGGTGGCGCGGATCATTTTTTTCAGCCGCGGCTGAATCTCGTCGCGCCAGCGACGCCCGTTGAAGACGCCGTAGTGGCCGACGCCTTCTTGGACATAGTGATGATGATCGGCAGCAGGGATGTTGGGGCAGAGATCGTGCGCGGCTTCGGTCTGGCCGAGACCGCAGATATCGTCCAGCTCGCCCTCGATGGTCATCAGCGCCGTTTTGCGGATTGCCCGGCAATCCACCGGACTGCCGCGATGCCGCATGGTCCCGTTCGGCAGGGCATGCTTCTGGAAAACCGTGTCGATGGTCTGCAGGTAGAACTCCGCCGTCAGATCCATGACCGAGAGGTACTCCTCGTAGAAGCGCTGGTGCTGGTCGACCGAATCGCAATCCCCTTCGATCAGATGACGGAAGAGATCGGCGTGCGCGTCGAGGTGGCGCTCCAGGTTCATGGTCATGAAGCCGGTCAACTGGACAAATCCGGGATAAACCCGCCGCATCGCCCCCGGGCAGGGAAAAGGCACCGGGGAGATGACGGTGTGCTCGAACCATGACAGCGGGCGCGAGGCCGCCAGTTCGTTCACCGCGGTCGGATTGCGGCGCGTATCGATGGGTCCGCCGATCAGGGTCATGGAGGCCGGCTGCAGCGGATCGCGCTGCTCGGCCATCACGGCCGCTGCGGCCAGCACCGGAACCGATGGCTGGCAGACGGCGATCACATGGGTGTCCGGGCCGATAAAACGGATGAAGTCGATCACGTAATCGATGAAGTCGTCGAGATCGAAGCGCCCGTAGGCAAGCGGCATGAAACGGGCGTCGCGCCAATCGGTTACGAAAACCTCATGCTCCGGGATCATCGCCTTCACGGTGCCCCTCAGCAGGGTCGCATAGTGACCGGAAAGCGGCGCCACGATCAGCACCTTCGGATCCTTGCGGCCCGCCACGGCCGCCTCGTCCCGCTTGAAGTGCAGAAGGTCGCAGAACAGCTTGCCGTAAACCAGCCGCGGTTCGACGGCGACCTCTTCGCCGTCGATGTCGACAGCGTCGAGGCCCCATTCCGGCTTGCCGTAACGCCGCGTCACATTCTCAAAGACTTCGCAGGCCGCCGCCACCGCTTTGCCGACCGGCGTGTAGGCGACCGGGCTGAACGCGCTGCGGCAGGCGTAACGCAGTGCATCGGATTGCATTCGCAGAGGTCTCACCGCTGCGTGAGTCAACTCGTAAGCATGGTAAAGCAAGGTCTCAGTGGCCCCCAGTGTTGCCGTGCCGCTTTCGGGCACTCCCCCCAGTCTTTGTTACCGTGTTTTTCTTTGTCGTTTTTGCCTTCGCTGCCGTGGCCAATCGCTGGCCTCGTTCCGGTACCGGAGACCGCATTGCCGGTCTGCCGAACCGCGGGCGCCGCCGCAGCCATCGCACCGCGGCGGCAATCTATCACTTCGTATCGAGCCGGGCGAAGGGAAATCTCTGGCAATCATAAACGAAACGCTGATGCGCAAAGGAACAGCTGGCAGTGACGCGGCAGCGAAGCCGCCTGCTTGACGCAGGTCAATGTCTGCGCGCCAAACCGCCCCCTATCCTTGCCTCTCCCTTGCCGGGACCTCTCCCAGAGAGGCCTTCTCACGTAGAGGTACACCTATGGCCGGCATCATCGAGTCCCTGCGCAACGACCACTCCCGGATCACCAAGCTGCTGGATGCTCTGGAGCGCCAGATGACGGCTTTCGAAGACGGGCAGACACTGGAATTCGATATCCTGGACGGCATTCTCTACTACTGCCTGTCCTATCCGGATCTTCATCATCATCCCTTGGAAGACCTGATCTTCGGACGCCTGAAGGAGCGCAACCCCCAGGCGCTTGAGGGCGTTCCCGATCTGCGGAAAGAACACGCCGTCCTGGCCGAAAAGACCCAAAGGTTCGCTGCGGCGATCGAGTCGGTCGAACAGGACATTCCCCTTGAACGCAGCGCGATCAAGGATGTTGCCGTCGAGTTTCTCAGCGCCTACCGCCACCACATCATGATGGAGGAGAAGCATTTTTTCCCAGCGGCCCAGCGCAGCCTGAAGCCGGAAGACTGGGCCGCCATCAGCGCGCAGTTGAAACCGATTGAAGATCCCCTGTTCGAGCGGCGCGAGGACCAGAGGTTCGCAGCCATCTACGACGATATCATCGCCTGGGACCAGGCCTCCATGGCCTGAAGCCGCTGCGCAGCCGGCGCAGACTGCGCTTTGGCCGCCGCACGACAGTTGCCAGACTGTCAGTCTTCTAACGATAATACGAAAAGCAGCAGGATCTCCGACTCGCGAAGGCCCTGGACTGCCGCCGCGGGGGCGCGGTCCGCTCTGCGGGACCCTTGAGCGCCGTCGGAGTCGCCGGCGACCCTATCGGACCGTCCAATCTGGGGAGGATCTTATGGCGCAAGGGCTCTACACATCCGCCATTCTGTTCCCGCTCGCCGTCCTGGCCGCGGGCATTGCGCCCGGCTGGCAGCCGGCCTCGGCCGAAGAAGCGATGACGATCGGGACCGGCAGCCGCGCGGGGGTTTATTTTCAGGTCGGCCGTGCCGCCTGCCGACTGATCAATGAGACCCGGGACGCGCATGGCATCGCCTGCAGCGCCGAACCGACGGCAGGCTCCATCGCCAACCTCGAAGCCCTGCGCAAGGGTGAGATCGAGTTTGCCGTCGCACAGTCCGACTGGCAGTTCCATGCTGTAAACGGGACCAGCCGCTTCGCGGAGGCTGAGGCCGATCCCGACCTGCGCGCGGTTTTCTCCGTGCACGGCGAGCCCTTTACCCTGGTCGCCCGGCGCGATTCGGGTATCCGGCACCTGCGCGATCTGGCCGGCAAGCGGGTGAACATCGGCAACCCCGGCTCCGGCCAGCGCGGCACCATGGAAGTGGTGATGAGGGCGATGAACTGGGACAAGGCCTCGTTCAGCCTGGCCGAGGAATTGCCGGCGAGCCAGCAGTCGCTCGCGCTCTGCCACGACCGGGTTCAGGCCATGATCTACACCGTCGGCCATCCGAACGACTCGGTTGCGCAGGCGGTGCGCCTCTGCGATGCGGTGATTGCCGAGGTTTCCGGCCAGCAGATCCAGAAACTGGTCGACGAAAACCCATACTACGCCATGACAGCCGTACCCGGCGGTCTCTATGCAGGCAACACCAAGGATGTCACGACCTTCGGCGTCAAAGCCACGCTCGTCACCTCCGCGGCGGTGCCGGCGGAGACGGTTTACAGCGTGACGAAGGCGATCTTCGAGAATCTCGACCAGTTCCGCGCCATGCATCCCGCCTTTGCCAGGCTGCAGCCGGAAGTCATGGTGCGCGACGGCCTCTCCGCCCCTTTGCACGAGGGCGCGGCACGCTACTTTAAAGAGCGGGGCTGGCTCTAGCGGCTTCTTCGCGCCGGGTTCCGCTCCCCCGGGCAGCTTCAGCAAAGCCTTCGCCTCGGGGGCGCGGTTCGCTAGACTGGCGGGATGCTGCCGGAAACGGGCGTTCAACAGAGCCCGGCCGGGGCCTGAACAGGGTGGGCTGCGAAAGGGATCTACCGATGCGAAAGCTGTTGCTGGCCGTCGTCTTTGCGTTCGCAGGAAGCTTAACGGGCGCCTTCGCAGGGCCACAGGCCGCCGCAGCCGAGGAATTGCGCATCGGGATATCGCAATACCCGACGACCCTGCATCCGAGCAGAGAGGCCTCGGTCGCAAAGTCTTACATCATGTCGATGACACAGCGGCCGATGACGGTCTACGACCATGAGTGGCAGCTCATCTGCATGCTCTGCGTCGAACTGCCGTCGATCGAAGCCGGCACCGCCGTACCGGAGGACCTGCCGGAAGGCGTGGAGGGCGCCGGGGACGGCAAGGGCATCGCCCTCACCTACACCATCCAGCCGGAGGCGACCTGGGGCGACGGCACGCCGATCACCACCAAGGACGTGCTCTTTACCTTGAAGGTGGGACGTCACGAGAAATCCGGCGTCGGCAGCCTGGAACTCTACCGCCGCATCCTTTCCATCGACGTGATCGACGACAAGACCTTCGTCATGCACTACGACCGGATCGGCTTCGAATATGCCGCCATCAACGACTTCCGCCTGCTGCCGGCGCATATCGAGGAGCCGATCTTCGACGCCGCGCCGGAGGACTACCGGAACCGCACCGCCTTCGACAACGACCCGGCCAACCCGGGGCTCGCCTTCGGCCCCTATCGCATCGTCGAGGCGATCCCCGGTTCGCGCATCGTCCTAGAACGCAACGACACCTGGTGGGGCAAGCGCCCGGCCTTCGACCGTATCACCCTGCTCACCATCGAAAAGACCACGGCGCTGGAGGCCAATCTGCTGTCCGGCAACATCGACATGATCGCCGGCGAGCTGGGGCTGACCTTCGACCAGGCCCTCGCCTTCGAACGGCGCCACGGCGGCAACTATCAGATCATCTATGAGCCGAGCCTGCTCTACGAACACATCGACCTGATGCTGGAGAACCCGATCCTTCAGGACAAGCGGGTGCGCCAGGCACTGGTCTATGCCATCGACCGGGAAGCCATCAGCGAGCGCCTCTTCGAAGGCCGTCAGCCGGTCGCCCATTCCGGCGTCTCGCCGCTGGACTGGGTCTACTATCCGGACATCAAGAAATACAGCCACGACCCGCAGAAGGCCGCCGCCCTGCTCGACGAAGCGGGGTGGAGCGAGATGCGTGGCGGAATCCGCCACAATGCCGCGGGCGAGCCGCTGCGTCTGGAGTTCATGACGACGGCGGGCAACCGTATCCGCGAACTGGTCCAGCAGGTGCTGCAAAGCCAGTGGAAGCAGGCCGGCATCGACATGCGCGTGCGCAACGAGCCGCCGCGCGCCTTCTTCGGCGAGACCGTGCATCACCGCCGCTTCACCGGCCTTGCCATGTTCGCCTGGGGCAAAGGACCGGAGCACGTGCCGCGCACTACGCTGCACTCCGAAGAGATCCCGACGGAGGAGAACGGCTGGTCCGGGCAGAACTACACCGGCTTCCGCAACGCGGAGATGGACTCCCTGATCGAGGCCATCGGCGTGGAACTCGACCGGCCGACCCGCAAGGAAATGTGGGCGCGCGTCCAGCAGATCTACGCCGAAGAGATCCCGGTGATCTCCCTCTACTGGCGCGCCAACGCCCACGTGCTGCCGAAGTGGCTGAAGGGTCTGCGCCCGACGGGCCAGATGGCGACCTCCTCGCTGTGGATCGAAGACTGGACGGTCGAAGGGCGGTGAGCCTGGGCAAGCCGGGCCCGGGCTGAGCGGCCATGCTGTCCTACCTGGCCCGTCGCCTGACGGAGTCGCTGATCGTCCTGGCGATCATGTCTTTCGTTATCTTCGCCCTGCTGGGCCTCATGCCGGGCGATCCGATCGACATCATGATCTTTTCCGACCCGGAGATGACGCCGGAGGACGCGGCGCGCCTGCGCGCACTCTACGGGCTCGACCGCCCGATCACCGACCGCTACCTCACCTGGCTCGGCGCGGCCCTTCAGGGCGACTTCGGCTATTCACGGCTCTACAACCAGCCGACGCTGGACATCCTGCTGCCGCGCCTCGGCAACACCATCATACTGATGGGGCTCAGTCTCTTCCTGGCTTTGCTCATCGCCCTGCCGGCGGGCATCTATGCCGCAACCCGCCCGCAGAGCCTGACCGACCACGCCATCAACCTGCTGGCCTTCGCCGGCATCTCGGTGCCGCCGTTCTGGCTCGCCATCCTGCTGATCATTCTGTTTGCCGTGACGCTCGGCTGGCTTCCCGCCGGCGGCATGGGCGACGGCCGCGATTTCTGGGCCGACCTGCGCTTTCTCGTGCTGCCGGTGCTCGCGCTCACCATTGCGACGGTGGGCGGCATCGTCCGCTTCATGCGCGCCGCCGCCATCGAAGCGCTGCGCCAGGACTATGTGCGCACGGCGCGCGCCAAGGGCTTGAGCGGGCGGCAGGTTGTCGTCGGCCATGTGCTGCGCAACGCGATGATCCCGGTGGCCACCATCCTCGCCCTGCAGATGGGCAACCTCTTCTCCGGCGCCCTGATCACCGAGACCATCTTCGCCTATCTGGGAATGGGCAAGACAATCTACGATTCCGTCGTCGGCAACGACTTCAACGTGGCCCTCGTCGGACTGCTCTTCGCCACCCTGACGACCCTGCTTGCCAACCTTCTGGCGGACCTGGCCTATACCTGGCTGGATCCGAGGATTTCCTACCAATGAGCCGCGACGGCGAAACCCCGGGCGCCCCCCTGCTGGCCGCCGAAGCCGCCCTGGCGGCCGGCGGTTCGCTGACGGCGCGGCAGGTTTTTCTGCGGCGCTTTCTGAGGCACCGCTTTGCCGTCGCCAGCCTTGGCTTCCTCGTCCTCCTCGCCCTGCTGTCGGCCGCAGCGCCGCTGGTGGAGGCCTGGCTCGGGGTCGACGGCAATCTGGTCGATCTTTTCAACGCCAAGCAGCCGCCCTCGCCGCAGCATCCTCTCGGCACCGACGAACTGGGCCGCGATACCCTGGTGCGCCTGCTCTACGGCGGCCAGGTTTCACTGGTTGTGGGTCTTGCGGCTGCGGTCGGCTCGGCGATCATCGGAACCCTGCTGGGCATCACCGCCGGCTACTATGGCGGCCGCCTGGATGCGCTGCTGATGCGCTTCACCGACGGCGTGATCGCCCTGCCGATCCTGCCGCTGCTGATCATCCTGGCGGTGGTCGATCTCACCAAGCTGGGCCTGCCGCAGGATCTGGCCAATTCCGAGACCATCTCGATCTACCGCATCGTCTTCCTCATCGCCCTGGTGGGCTGGACGACGGTCGCCCGGCTGGTGCGCGGCGCCACGCTCTCGATGAAGGCGCGGGAGTTCGTGCGCGCGGCAGAGGCCCTGGGTGCATCCGGGCCGCGGATCATGCTGGTCCATATTCTGCCCAACGTCGTCTCGCCCATCATCGTCGCAACGACGCTCTCCATCGGCGGCATCATCCTGCTGGAATCGGTCTTGAGCTTCCTCGGCCTCGGCATCCAGCCGCCGCTGCCATCCTGGGGAAACATGCTGACCAACGCGCAGGAACTGATCTGGGATGCTCCGGTGCTGGCGATCTATCCGGGTCTCCTGATCTTCCTCACCGTCATCGCCTTCAACTTCCTGGGCGACGGCCTGCAGGACGCACTTGACCCGCGGGCCATACAGGAAGGGGAGTAAGAGACCCAGGCGATGCCGGGATAGCGCCGAAGCGAAGGCCTATTTGGCGGCGATCGCCGCGGCCTGCTTCCGAGAAGGCCTCGCTTTCGCGGCCGGGCGTTTCCTGACCCGGGATCGCGGCAATCGCAGAGTCACCTGCGTTCCCTCACCCAGTTCGCTGTGGATGTCCACCTTGGCCTGATGCTGTCTGGCAAGGCCCTGTACGAGGGAGAGACCCAGACCGACGCCGGAATTGTTGGAGGTGAGCGTTGACCGCACCTGGGCGAAGGGTTCGGTTATGCGGAGCAGGTCTTCCTTGGCAATCCCGACACCGTCGTCGGAAATCTCGACCACCAGTTCGCCGGTTGATCGGTCGAGCCTGGCGACACAGGAAATGGTTCCCCCGGCATCGGTGAACTTCAAGGCATTGCCGATGACATTGATCAGAATCTGTTTGATGGCGCCCGCGTCCGCGAACACCGAGGGCAAGCGCCTGGGTACGTCACGCAGCAGTCGAACCCGCTTCTGTTTTGCTTCCTGCTCGATGAGCTTGAACACTGCAGCCGCACACTCCCCGACGTCGACCAGTGATTCGCTGAGTTCAAGACGGCCCGACTCGATCTTCGAGAGGTCGAGGATGTGATTGATCATGCTCAGCAGGTGATTGGCAGCGCTGGAGATGTCCCGTCCATACTCGGCGTATTTGTGGCTGCTGTGCACGCCGTAAGCTTCCGAGGCGATGAGATCGGAAAAGCCGATGATGGCATTCAGCGGCGTCCGCAACTCATGGCTCATGTTCGCCAGGAAGCTGGACTTGGCGTGGCTCGCCTGCTCGGCCAGCTTGCGCGCCGCGGCCGTCGACGCCTCCAGCAAGACCTCGCTGGTGATGTCGAAGTGCATGACAAGCGCACCGATTGCGTTGTTCTCCGATCCGCTTCCGCGAATGACACACTTGAACCAGCGCTTCTCGTCCGGAGCGTGGCAGGTATAGCGAACCTCAGCCTGATCGAGATGACCATCAAGCACCTGCCGCAGGCCATCGACGATCTGAGAGCCGCCCACTTCTTGTGCAGCGGGTTGTTCACAGACCCCGAAATAGCTGTTGCCGACGCCGAAGCTGCCATCCGTCGCGCCGTTTTCGCGGCCGAACGCCCGCCAGCCTTCGTTGACGGCGATGATCGTTCCGGCCTTGTCGAGCACGGCGATCTGGGCCGGCGTGCTGTCCAGAATCGTGGTGCGCAGCACGACCTCACTGGCAAGATCGCGGCGGCTGCGGCGCAGTCTTGCATTGGCGCGAGCCAACCTTGAAACGTCGTTGACTGTAAGAACGGCGCCGATCATCTGATTGTGGGAGTCGACACAGGGGTGGATCAACAGATCGAAGTACTTGTCGACCTTGCGGGCCCGAATCGCTTTGGACTTCGGACTGCCGCTGTTGATCACTTCGCGGACAAGAGCGCTCAGATCGGGCATCAGAAACTGGGGCTTCGCCTGCGCAAGGGGTTGACCGATGCACTGGTCGTCTACCCTGAAAAGGCGTCCGGCCGCAACGTTGTACCGTTGAATGCGAAGGTCTCTGTCCGTCACGATGACGGCATTGGAAATGCTCTCAAGGATCGACGTCTGAAATGAATTCGCTTCGTTCAGGGCGTCGGACTTGACGACGATTTCCTCATTGACCGTTGTCAGTTCCTCGTTCGTGGACTGCAGCTCTTCGTTGGAGGTCTCGAGCTCTTCGTTTGTCGACTGAAGCTCCTCGTTGGACGACTGCAGTTCTTCGTTGAGAGACTGCAACTCCTCGTTCGAGGTCTCAAGCTCACTGACCATGGTGTGAAGGTGCTCTCGCATCGCCAGAAGCTCGTGCTCAAGCTCCCGGACCTGATCCGGCTTCTCCGTAACATCGAAGTCCGGGCTCTCTTCCTCCTCAAGCAGGGCGCGCACCGTCATGAACGCGATAAGGTTCAGATCTTCATCGGTGGCATCATCGCGATAGGGGTGAACGACGATCCTGAATTGCCATCGGTCGCCCTGGTAATCCGCAGCGTGCGGACGGCTGTGCACCACGACATGCTCGCGCCGGCTGCGGAGCAGAAGTGCGCGCAGTTCCGGGCGCAGGTTTTCGTCAACCAGGCTGAAGACGTCAAACTGCGAGCTGCCGGTAGGAACCTGCAGGTAGGGTTTGATCGCGCCCGCGATATGAACCGGTTTGTCATCGCGGTCCACAACCACCGTCGGCGGGCCGAACCGCTTGGCTATGGCTTCGTACGCCTGCGCCTCCCGGCTGCGCGACCGTTTGTTCACCTGCTTTGTTTCCTGCGCCTTGGGCACGGAAAAGGGCGTGAAAGCGCTGGGTCTGAACGGTGAACGCTCGCGGTTGGCCGCACGAAACAGCTTGTTGGGCCGATCAACCAGTTCAAACAGCTCGTTCGGCTCCCCGATCGCCTCGGAGCGCCCCAGCACAAGCGCGCAACCGCTCTGCAAAGCGTAGTGGAACCGCTCCAGGATGCGGCGCTGCAGGTCATGCGTGAAATAGATGAAGAGGTTGCGGCAGCTGATCAAATCGAGCTTCGAAAAAGGCGGGTCTTCGATGATGTTGTGTCGGCTGAAGACGATCATGTCTCGGATGACCTGGTTAACCGAGAACTCGGTCCCTGCCGGCGTGAAATAGCGCCGAAGCAGGGCGGCACTCATCTGCTCCGCCGCAGAGGCCGGATAAATGCCCTTCCTGGCGATTGCCAGGGCATCGTTGTCAAGGTCGCTGGCGAAGATCTGGACCTTCAGGTTCTTATCCTGCTTCCGCAGAGCTTCAGCCAGGAGAATCCCGATCGAATAGGCTTCCTCACCGGTTGCGCAGCCAGGCACCCAGATCCTGATCGGGTCGCGGATTGACCGCGTGCGGACAAGTTCTTCGACGGTTGGCGCCAGCGCTTCCCAGACAGAGGGGTCCCGGAAAAAGGACGTCACGCCAATCAGCAGTTCGCGGACCAGCTGATCGATTTCCGCCGTGTCGCGATGCAGGACGCGGAGATAAGACTCGAGGTCCTCGACGCGCAGCAGCTTCATGCGGCGCGACAGCCTGCGTAGGATCGTCGAAGACCTGTAGTTGCTGAAATCGATGCTGGTATGGGTGCGGACGACGGCACAGATTTCCAGGTAGGTGTCGCTGTCCGCGGCATGATCCGACTTCTGAAGAACGTCCTGGCGCTGGCTGCCGTGGAGCAGGTTAGGAATATGCTTGGCGATCTCATCGGGCTTCAGAACAAGATCGACACAGCCCGTCGCAACCGCCGCATTCGGCATTCCGTTGTACTTCGCAGACGCATCCTGGGCGACGGTGACGCCGCCGGCCGCCCGAATGGCCTTGATGCCGCGGGCGCCGTCCGACCCGGTACCGGAGAGGACGACGCCGATCGCCCTTTCCTCGCACTCAAGGGCCAGCGATGCGAAAAGCAGGTCGACGGAGGGCTGCGGCCCGGTCTTGATCTTCGGCGTCCTGACGGTCAGAAGCCCGTTCTGCAACTCCACATGCCGGTTCGGCGGCGTAATGTATATGACGTCGGGCTGCGGAAGCTGGTTGCGCAGAATCTCTTTTACTTCCAGCTTCGTCTCGCGGGCCAGCAGTTCCATAAGCATGCTGCGATGGCGCGGCGACAGATGCTGGGCGACGACATAGCAAAACCCGCCGCCCGGCTTCAGCCCGGCCACCAGTTCGCGCAGCGCCTCCAACCCCCCCGCTGAGGCCCCGATGCCGACAATGGCGGCCGCCCGCGCCGTACTCTCGTCGTTTGCTATAGCTTCCCCCAGAGCATGGCCTGCACAACTCATGGATTGCCGCACTCGATCCAACCTACTCATTGCGCGTAATCTAAATCGTTAGTACTGAAATTCAACCAAGATTTGCGGAAACCCCTCCGATTCTTTCCCGTAATGATTGCAGGTTGGTCAGAATCCGCCCTTGATCAACCGACGCTGAAGCAGAAGCGTCAGTCGCGCCCCTGAGGAGGAGCCACGTCGATCGGGTCGCATCTGCGGATTCGGGGGTTACGTGATCCTGGACGCTTGGGTCGAGGGGCGTCCTTAATGCCTCGGAGGCATCGGCGGGCGCCGGTCAGCGCATGAAGGTTACGGTCGCTGCCAGACTGTCGCCCCCCGGGCCTTCGATCTGGACGCGGCTGACGGTGCGCAGCCGCGGCGAGCGCGACAGCACGCGCAGGTGCCGGACCGTCAGCTTGCCCGCCGTCATCGGTGCGGTGCCGAGCGGCAGCGCGGTCTGGCGAAACCCGGCGAAGCGGAGGTCGTCAAACGCACCCGGCCCGGCCAGGTGCACGCCCTTGACGGTCTCCACGATGAGACTGAGCAGGTCCTCGAAATCCAGAAGCCCGGCAAAGGCGAAAGTGCCGTTCAGACCCGCCCCTTTCGGCCCCAGAGGCTCGAAGACCACATCGTGGCGGCGCTTCCGGTGCTCGGCCGGTTCGGCCAGTTCGGCGAACCGCAGGATCACGGGGCCGCAGTCGCCGGACTGGGTGGCGAAGCGCGCCTCGCCGATGAGGTCCAGACCTTCCGGCGGCGGCGTGTCGCCTTTCAGGCAGAGGACCTGGTTGCGCGTCCTGCGCGTGAACACGGCAGCCGTAAGGACGGCCTGCGGCCCGAAGATGCCACGTGCAATCCTCGCAGCGCCGGAAATGATCTGGGTTTCCCCGACATAGGTCTCGCCGCCGTCGACGAAGACGGGCAGGCGCTTCAAGGCGGGCGGTGTGCTTTGGCTGGCAGGATGCGCCAGGATCGTGGCCATGGCTGGGTCTTCCGGTTTGTCCGGCGTTGTTGATTGCCGTTGCCCTGGTTCCGCCTGCCGGCAGGCAGGGATGGCCGGGCGTTTCCTCCGCAACCTCTTATACACAGCCGCCGGATGACCGATCTGTGACCGTTCTGGGGCAGACGCGTTCAGGCAGAGATCGGGAGCAGTGATGTGCGGGGGTGCTAGCGGGGATCGGGCCGCTTGCCGAGCAGCCCGGCTGCCAAGAGACCGGCCAGGAAACCGCCGATGTGCGCTTTCCAGCCGATCTGGGCGCCGGCCAGGAAGTCGCCGAGGCCAATAACGCCGAACGCCAGGTTCAGGCCGATGAGCACGAAGACAAGGCTGAGGCCTGCACGCCGCCTGAGGCCGCCGCGGTCCAGCAGCATGAAGCGCGCGGCAGCGCCGGTCATGCCGTAGACCACGCCGGAGGCGCCGATCAGCAGGATCTCCCGCCCGCCGCGCAGCGCGAATTCGGCGAGCGCCCCCGCCGCCGCCGTCAGGGCCACCAGCAGCAGGAAGGGCAGGAAGCCGACCCTGCGCTCGACGAAGCTGCCGAAGGCCAGAAAGAAGCCGAGATTGAGCAGCAGATGCGTGGCGTCGGCATGCAGGAGGGCATAGGTCACCAAAGACGGCAAGGCGCCGAGGTCCGGCAGACCGCGCCCCTGCGGCCAGAAGGAGAAGGACTCGAAGGCCAGCGTGAACACGAGCCAGTCCCCGCTCCGCCCCGGCAGGATGACCTGCAACGCGAAGACCGCCAGAATGGCCAGGGTGAGCCATTTGGTCGCCGGCGGCAGATTGAAAATCGGCTCCCGCCCGCCGGGCGGCGGGGCGGGCTGGCTGGGGTCGGGTTGCGGGGTCATCAAGGGCCGGCAGCGTTGGGGGAACGACCTCGAAGATGTGAGGACTCCTCCCCCTTAAGGCAAGGCGTCCCGCCGGCCCCCTGGGACGGACCGCAAGCCGGGCCGGCCGGTCGCTGGCCCCCTCACCCGTCCTTCGGCAGGGTGGATTCCACCAGGGTCGCCCAGTAGCTCGCACCGACCACGGCGATATCGTCGTTGAAGTCGTAGTGCGGGTTGTGGACGGCGCAGCCGCCGGGCCCGCCCTCGGTGCCGTTGCCGAGCCAGATGTAGCAGCCGGGCCGGGCCTCCAGCATGTAGGCGAAGTCCTCCGAGCCCATCAGCGGCTCGGCGCCGACGCGCACGTTCTCCTGTCCCACCACCTTGGCGGCCACGGCGGCGGCGATGTCGGTCTCCGCCGCGCTGTTGACCAGCGCCGGATAGCGCCGCTCGTAGCGCAGGGTCATGCGCGCGCCCTGGGAGGCGCAGATCGCTTCGGCGATGCGGGCGATGTCCTCCTCCACCTTGGCCTGGGTGTCCTTGCGGAAGGTGCGCACGGTGCCGCGGATCACCGCCGTCTCCGGGATCACGTTCCAGGTGTCGCCGGCGTGGAACTGGGTGACGCTCAGGACGACGGAGTCGATGGGCTCGGTGCGCCGGCTGGCGATGGTCTGCAGGGCAGTGACGATCTGCGCGCCGGTGATCACCGGATCGATGCCCTGGTGCGGCATGGCGGCATGGGCCCCCTTGCCGGTGATGGCGATTTCGAAGATGTCGAAGGCCGCCATCGCCGGACCGGCGCGCATGGCGACCTTGCCGACGGGCTCGCCCGGCATGTTGTGCAGACCGTAGACGGCCTCCACCGGGAACTTCTCGAACAGCCCCTCCTCCACCATCACCCGGCCGCCGCCTTCGTTTTCCTCCGCCGGCTGGAAGATGAAGGCGACCCGGCCGTCGAAGTTGCGGGTCTCGGACAGATACTTGGCCGCACCCAGCAGCATGGCCGTGTGGCCGTCGTGACCGCAGGCGTGCATCTTGCCGTCGTGGCGCGAGCGGTGATCGAAATCGTTCAGTTCCTGGATATGCAGCGCATCCATGTCGGCGCGCAGGCCGATAGCCCGTCCGCTGGCGTTGGTCCGGCCGTCGAGCAAGCCGACGACGCCGGTGGTGGCGAGGCCGCGGTGCACCTCGATGCCGAACTCGGCCAGCTTCTCGGCCACGAAGTCAGAGGTGCGCTGCTCCTCGAAGGCGGTCTCCGGGTGGGCATGAAGATCGCGGCGCCAGCCTTTGATCTCCTCATGGAACTCGGCGATACGGTTGATGACGGCCATCGGGGGCACTCCTCTTGGCTTCTTGTTCAGGCACGCGGCGCCTGGCTTCCGGCGACTTTACCCGTGTCTGTTTGTGTGGGGTTTGCCTGCTTGGGCAGGCGGCGCGGCTCCGCCTCCGGCAGGCGGTCCTCTTCGACGGCGTGGCAGGCGACCGCGCCGGCCGCCGTCGCCAGCGGCTTCGGCGCTTCACGTTTGCAGCGCTCATTGGCGAAGGGGCAGCGCGGATGAAAGTGGCAGCCGCTGGGCGGGGAGATCGGGCTCGGCACCTCGCCGGCCACCGGGATGCGGTGACGTCCCGTCATCTCCAGATCGGGAATGGCATCCAGCAGCATGCGGGTGTAGGGGTGCTGCGGGCGGCGGAACAGGGCCCGCGCGTCGCCCCACTCCACCAGGCGGCCCAGGTACATCACCCCCACCATGTCGGAGATGTGATAGACCACCGCCAGGTCGTGGCTGATGAAGAGATAGGTGAGGCCGAGCTCGCGCTGCAGGCGCTTCATCAGGTTCAGGATCTGCGCCTGCACCGAGACGTCCAGCGCGGAGGTCGGCTCGTCGCAGACCAGGAACTCCGGATTGCTGGCGAGCGCGCGGGCGATGGAGATGCGCTGGCGCTGGCCGCCGGAAAACTCGTGCGGAAACTTCTCGCCGTCGGCCGGGGCGAGGCCCACCTGCATCAGAAGCTCGCCGACCTTCTGGGCAATCGCATGGCTGTCGCGCGACAGGCCGTGGGCACGGATCGGCTCGGCGATGATGTCGGCGACGCGCCAGCGCGGGTTGAGGCTGGCATAGGGGTCCTGAAAGATCATCTGCAGGCGCTTGCGCAGCGGCGCGATCTCGGCCCGCGTCTTCAGGCCCGCCATGTCGGTACCGTCGAATTCGATCTTGCCGCGGGTCGGGTGATAAAGCCCGACCACAAGGCGGGCCACGGTGGACTTGCCGCAGCCGGACTCCCCAACCAGGCTGAAGGTCTTGCCGCGCGGAATCTCGAAGGAGACGCCGTCGACGGCCTTCAGGTAGACGCGCTTCTCCCCCTGCAGGATACGGTTCAGCAGCGGCGGCGAGACATCGAAGGTCTTGGCCAGGTCGGTCACGGCGACCAGCGCGTCACCGCGTTTCTCCTGCACCGCCTCAGCCATGGGTGCCGCTCCGGCCCGCCGCCGGCTCATCATACAGCCAGCAGGCCGCCTGGGTCGCGCCGACGGGCTGCAGGTCCGGGCGCTCCCGCCGGCAGCGGTCGAAGGCCCGCGGGCAGCGCGGGTTGAAGGCGCAGCCCCGGGGGATGGCGTTCAGCCGCGGCATGGCGCCGTCGATCTGGGCCAGGTCCTCGACATCATGGCCGACCAGCGGGATCGAACCCATCAGCCCCGCGGTATAGGGGTGCTGGGCGCGCAGCACCACATCGGCCACCGGGCCGATCTCGACGATGCGCCCGGCATACATCACGGCCACGCGGTCCGCGGTCTCGGCGATCACCCCCATGTCGTGGGTAACCAGCATGACCGCCGCGCCGTGCTCGCGGCAGAGGCGTTTCAGCAGCGCGATGATCTGCGCCTGGATCGAAACGTCCAGCGCCGTGGTCGGCTCGTCGGCGATGATGAGCCGCGGGTTGATGCAGAGCGCAAGCGCGATCACCACCCGCTGGCGCATGCCGCCGGAGAACTGATGCGGATAGTGGTCGATGCGCTCGGCGGCGGCGGGAATGCCGACCTCCTGCAGCAGGTCGATGGCCCGCTGGCGCGCCGCCTTCTCGCCCAGGTCGGTGTGGGTCAGGATGGTTTCGGTCAACTGGCGCCCGACCGTGTAGAGCGGGTTCAGGGAGGTCAGCGGGTCCTGAAAGACCATACCGATCTCCCGCCCGCGGATGCGCCGCATCTGCTCGTAGGGCAGGTTGTCGACGCGCCGGCCGTCGAGATGGATGGTGCCGCCGGCGATATGGCAGGGCGGCTCCAGCAGGCCGATGACGGCGGAACCGGTGAGCGACTTGCCGGCGCCGGACTCCCCCACCACCCCCAGCACCTCGCCCTCGCTGATGTGAAAGGAGACGTCGTCGACCGCCACCAGGGTGCCGCGGCGGTTGGGGATCTCGATACGCAGGTTTTCGACCCGCAGCAGCGGCTGGTTGGAGGGACGGCGCTCTCGGGCGGGATCGCTCATGGGCGGCGTCAGCGCAGCTTCGGGTTCAGGGCGTCGCGCAGCCAGTCGCCCAGAAGGTTGACCGCCAGCACCAGGATCGCCAGGGCGGCGCCCGGGAAGATGGTGATCCACCACTCGCCGGAGAACAGGAAGTCGTTGCCGACACGGATCAGGGTGCCGAGCGACGGCGAGGTCAGCGGCACGCCGACGCCGAGGAAGGAGAGCGTCGCCTCGGTGATCACAGCGATGGCCAGATTGATGGTGGCAATCACCAGCACCGGCCCCATGACGTTGGGCAGGACGTGGCGGATCATGATCAGCACCGGCGGGATGCCGATCACGCGGGCGGCCTGCACATATTCCTTGTTGCGCTCCACCATGGCCGAGCCGCGGACCGTGCGGGCGTACTGCACCCAGAACGACAGGCCGATGGCCAGCACCAGCACGTAGAACCAGACCTCGCTGTGGAAGTCGCGCGGCAGCACCGCGCGGGCCAGTCCGTCGATCAGCAGCGCGATGAGGATGGCCGGAAAGGTGAGCTGCACGTCGGCGATGCGCATGATGACCGCATCCACGGTGCCGCCGAAGTAGCCGCTGACGAGACCGAGGGCGATGCCCAGCACCATGGCGAAGAGCACCGAGGCGAAGCCGACGCCGAGGGAGATGCGCGAGCCGTAGATGATGGTGGAGAGGATTCCACGCCCCTGATCGTCCGTCCCCAGCAGAAAGCGCGGGTCCCCCTCCGCACTCCAGATTGGCGGAATGAAAGAGTCCAGCAGATCGATGGAGGCAAGATCGAAGGGATCGTGCGGCGCCACCAGAGGCGCAAAGGCAGCCGAGACGACAAAGAGCAGAGTGATGACCGCCGAGACGATGACCACCGGCGAGCGGGTGAAGGAGTACCAGATGTCGCCGTCGAAAAAGCGCCTCAGCGCATCGAGGAAGCGCGCCCCTATCCCCGCCTCCACCGCGATCGGCTTGTCCTGCCCAATGGCCACGGCTGCCCTCCTACTGATGCCCGCCGGCCACGGCCTTGTCGGCACGCAGGCGCGGGTCCACCACGTAGTACAGCAGGTCGACGATCAGGTTTATGACCACGAAGAAGAACCCGATCATGATGAGGTAGGAGGCCATGACCGGTATGTCGACCTCGTTGATCGCCTGGATGAAGAGCAGGCCCATGCCCGGCCACTGGAAGACCTGCTCGGTGATCAGCGCAAAGGCGATGATGGAGCCGAGCTGCAGGCCGGTGATGGTGATCACCGGCACCAGGGTGTTCTTCAGGGCATGGCCGAAGTTCACCGCCCGGTTGGTGAGACCGCGCGCGCGGGCGAACTTGATGTAGTCTGTGCGCAGCACCTCCAGCATTTCCGAGCGCACAAGACGCATGATCAGCGTCATCTGGAACAGCGCCAGGGTTATGGACGGCAGGATCAGCGCCAGGATGCCGGACTGGGTGAGGAAGCCGGTGCTCCACCAGCCGACCTGCGTGGTCTCGCCGCGCCCGAAGGTGGGCAGCTGCGGCAGCAGGGAAAAGCCGATGGCCTGGTTGATGTCCTGCGACATCACGCCGAAGACCAGAATCAGCAGGATGCCGATCAGAAAGGTCGGCAGGGAGATGCCGATCAACGATACGGTCAGAAAGACCTGGGAGAGGAAGCCGCGGCGGTGTAACCCGGTGTAGACCCCCATCGGAACGCCGATGAAGAGCGCCAGCACCGCGGCCACGAAAGAGAGCTCCAGGGTCGCCGGCATGCGTTCGGCAATGAGCTCGGAGACCGGGCGGCGGTGGCGGTAGGAGATGCCGAAATCGCCCTGGACCGCGTTCACCAGAAAGCGCCCGTACTGCACGAAGAAGGGGTCGTCCAGGCCCAGGCGCTCGCGCAGTTCCTGGCGCTGCTCCAGGGTCGTGTCCTGGCCCACCATGTTGTTGATCGGATCGCCGACGTAGGTGAACAGCGAGAAGGCAATGAAGCCGACCGCCAGCATCACCAGAATGGACTGCAAGAGCCGCCGAACGACGAAGGCGATCATAGGACACCGAACCCTGCAAAAAGAGGCCCGGACCGCGGACGGCCCGGGCCCCGGATTTCGATCCGCCTTACTTCACCGTCACGTACTGCAGGTGAAAGACGTTGTCCGCCCTCTGCGCGACCGTCACGTCGTCGCTGACGCCCCAGGACAGCGGCTGTTGGTGCAGCGGAATATGGCCGACGTCCTCCGCATGGATCTTGAAGGCCTCGTCGATCAGGGCCTGACGCTTTTCCTGATCGGTTTCGGTCTGGATCATGTCGGCCAGTTCGGTGACCCGCTGGTTACAGTAGCCGCCGAGGTTAAAGGCGCCCTTGCCGTCCTCCCGGCAGGACATCAGCGTCGAGATCGGGTTGTGGGAGTCGAAGGTGGAAGGCGTCCACCCCAGCAGATAGAAGCTCGTGTCGTAATTGTTCTGGGCCAGCACCTTGCCGAAGTACTTCGACTTGGTCTGCGCCAGCAGATCCACTTTGACGCCGATCCGCGCCAGCATCGAGGCAACCGCCTGGCAGATGCGCTCGTCGTTGACGTAGCGGTCGTTGGGGCAGTCCATGGTGACCTCGAAGCCGTCCGGGTAGCCGGCTTCGGTCATCAGGGCCTTGGCGGCCTCCACGTCAAGCGGCAGACGCTCGTTGAGCGCGGCGTTGTAGCCGTTGATCTGCGGCGCCACCATCAGGTTGGACGGCGTGGCCGCGCCGCGCATCACCTTCTTGCGAATCGCATCGATGTCGATGGCCTGATAGAAGGCCTGGCGCACACGCTGGTCCTTGAAGGGGTTCTCACCCTTGATGTTGGAATAGAGCAGCTCGTCGCGGTCCTGATCGAAACCAAGGAAAATGGTCCGCGCCTCCGGCCCGGTCAGCGGGCTGACGCCATTGGCATCCTCCAGCCGCTTCCAGTCCTGCACCGGGACCGGGTAGGCCATGTGGACATCGCCGGAGATCAGCGCGGCGACGCGCGTCGCATCCTGGCTGATCGGGGTGAACACCGCTTCGGTGATGTTGCTCTCGTTCTGACCCCACCAGTTGGGATTGGGCACCAGGACGGTGCGGACGTCGGGCTGCCGCTCCTTGACCATGTAGGGGCCGGTCCCGTTGGCATTGATGTTGGCGTGGTTGCCCTGGTCGTCGCCCCTGACGTTGGTGGCCTCGGTGGTGTTGTGCTCCTCGGCCCATTCCCTGTCCATGATGTAGAAGATTTCGAGCTGCAGCGGCAGGATCGGGTTGGGCTGCGGCGTCACGATATCGACGGTGAAGTCGTCGACCTTGACCGCGTCCTTGATCAGGCCGGCAACCACCTTGATGTCCGAGCCTTCGCTGCGGATGCGCTCGACCGAGAAGATCACATCGTCGGCGTTGAAGGCGTTGCCGTTCTGAAACTGCACGCCCTTGCGCAGAGTGAAGCGCCAGGTATCCGGCTTCACGTTTTCCCAGGAGGTCGCCAGCGCCGGCACCACCTCCAGATCGGGCGTGCGCGTCACCAGGCCTTCGTAGACGTTGGCCTGGAAGCCGAGCGTCATGGTCTCGAAGAGGCCGTGCGGGTCCATGGTCTGCACGTCGCCCTGAAAGGCCCACTTGAACGTCTTCGCCTCGGCCGCCCCGCCGCCCACGGCCAGCGCCACACCCGCCACGGCCGCGAGCAGGCCCGATCGCAGTGTCTTTCCTCGCTGCAGTCTCATTGCTATCTCCCTTGTCGGCTTCCCTGTTCGCGCACACCCGCGACACCGCCAACCACCAAGACAATCGGCAGAGGGTGCATGTGTTTTGCGCTTTTCCGTAGCTGTTACCCTAGTACGAGGCGGGCTGCCTTAACAAGACGATTAGGGGCTTCGGGTAGGGGCTTCGGGACGGCGACGGGCAGCCTCGGTCCGGCCGCGCCTAAAGGCCCTCGCGCTTCACGAAATCGCCGTCCTTCATGATGACCGGAATGTGGGCGCCCTGGTCGCCCAGCACGCCCAGATCGGCCAGCGGGTCGCCGTCCACGACGAGGAGGTCGGCCAGAGCACCGGGCGCCACCACCCCCAGTTCGCCTTCCGCGTTCATCATGGCCGCATTGACCGAGGTGGCGGAGCGCAGCACCTCCGCCGGTGACAGCACCTCCGCCCGGATCGTGAACTCCTCGCTCTGGTGGGCCTGCATGGCGCCCAGAAGATCGGTGCCGAAGCCCATCCTGACTCCGGCCGCCTTCAGGAGTTCGAGGGAGGTGAGACCCGCCGCCCGCACTTCCTTCAGCTTCTCCTGACTGACCGCCGGCAGGCCCAGTTCGGGGCCGAAGCGGTGCAGCGCATCGTAGGTCACCAGGGTGGGCACCACATAGGCCCCCTCCGCGGCACAGAGCGCCGCCGTCGGCTCGTCGATCAGGTTGGCGTGCTCGATGGAGCGCACGCCGAACTGTACGCAGCGGGAGATCGCTTCGGGCGTATAGGCATGGGCCATGACGTAGGTGCGCCAGGAGGCGGCCTCCCAGACAATGGCCCGGATCTCCTCCTCCGAGTACTGCAGGTTCCAGATCGGATCGCTGGGCGAGGCCACCCCGCCCGAGGCCATGATCTTGATCTGGGTCGCGCCCTTGCGCAGCTCCTCCCGCGCGGCCTGGCGCACCGCCGGCACGCCGTCGGCGATGACCCCGAAGACATGGCTGCCCTGGCCGCAGAAGCAGAAGGCGCTGTGGTCTTCCAGGGCGCGAAAATCGGCGTGGCCGCCGGTCTGGGTCAGCGCCCGGCCGGAATAGAACAGCCGCGGGCCCTTGATGAGCCCCGCCTTGATGGCCAGCGCCAGGCCGTAGTCGGCCCCGCCGGCGTCGCGCAGCGAGGTGAAGCCGCGGGCGAGCGCCGCCTCCAGCAGCTGGCGCGCGTGCTGGGCCAGCAGGGAGCGGGGCATCGCCTCCATCTTCGCGAAGTCCGGGTCGGCGGCCATGGCGTGGAAATGCGCGTCGATCAGGCCCGGCATCAGGGTCCGCCCGCCGAGATCAAGGACCTCCGCCCCCTCCGCCGTGATCGGCTTGTCGGAGACTTCCTTGATGACCGAGCCTTCGGTCAGAACCTCGTGGCCTTCCAGCAGTTCCGACCCTTCGCCGTCGAACAGCCGGCCATTGCGGAACAAAACCTGTCCCATGATCTCACCCCTCCCCACGGCCGGCCTGCGCACCCGATTTCAGAGCATGACCGATCCGCTCTCACTAATGGCGCTCATGCTAGGAGCTTGTCCGACGAGAGGCAATCAGCCACCACGCCGGAGCTCGCGCAGCGCTGCGCGGGCCAGCGGCTCAACCTCCGCCCAGCCCATGCCGGGCCTGAGGCGCCCATCGTAGAGCATCCGGATCAACAGGCGGTCGCGCGCCGTCAGGGCGACCTGGCGGCCGGAGTCGCTGAACACCGAGTCCGCCGTCGGCGCCAGATCGTTCATCGGGCCCAGAACCTGGGTCACCTCCTGCACCAGGCATCCCTCTATGGTGCGCGCGCCACGGTCGGCGCGGATGAAGGCAACGGCGAAGTCGATGCTGCGGCCGCTGGGCCAGCCGCCCCAGAGAAAGCCGAAGCAGGTCGCCGTGCGCTCCATCTCTCGCAGCAGCGCCTCATAGCTGGGCCGATCGGCGATCTTGTGCGCGAAGAGCCCGCGGTGACGGCGGGCCGCAGCAAAGGGGTCCTTGGCGAGAAAGATCAGCAGATTGGCGCGGGATAGCGGCGCCGGGGCAACCTCCAGCCCTGTCAGACCCGCGAGATCCTCCAGATGCGCCTCCGCCAAGCGGCGAAAGGACGGCGGCGGCGCGCGCAGGTCCTCGGAGTCGCCGTCCACCAGGGCAAAGCGGACCGGAACCGTCCACTTGGCCAGATGGTCGCGGCGCGGCCGCGGACGCCCGTCATTGCCCAGAACCGGGCGTTCCGTCTGAAAGGCCAGACTGCGGAAGTCCCGCAGCAGAGCCTCTTCCTCCGGGTCGGGCGGCGGCGGAGCGGCGCAGGCGGCAAGCAGTGTCAGGAGGAGGCAGGAGAGACGCAGGGTGCGCCTGATTGGCTGGGCTTCCGACTTTGCAAGGGTCCGGCGGCACGAAGCTGCTATGATATCTGGCATTGCGCTGCTCCCGATCCGCCCGTCGTTGAGATTGCCAAATCGCTGCCGCGCTTCAGATTAAGTCGAGGGGGCTGCTGACGCGCGCCCGGCACGCGGTTTGGAACGGCCATGCCGCCGGGCAGGGGGGAGGCAGCGCGGCAGCCGACGGCCCGAAGCGATACCACGACGAAGGAGATCCGCAGCCCGCATGTATGCTTTTTTTGAGCGCCTCTTCAACCCTCTCGCACCGGCGGCGATCGAGCGCCCGCCGACCCTGACCCGCGACTTCTTCATCCACTTCCTGTCACCGGTCAAGGGGCTGCTCCTGGCCACCCTGCTGATTTCCGGGATCGCGGCGGCCGCCGAGATCGCGCTCTATTACTTTCTCGGCATGCTGGTCGACTGGCTGACCACCGGCAACCCCAACACCTTTCTGCAGGATCACGGCTGGGGCCTCGCCGGCATGGCCGTGGTGGCGGTGCTCCTGCGCCCCATCGCCACCCTGATCTCGCGCGGCCTCATCAACCTCAGCCTGGCGCCCGGCCTCACCAACCGGGTGCGCTGGCTGAACCACCGCTATGTGCTGCGCCAGAGCCTGGCCTATTTCCAGAACGATTTCGCCGGGCGGATCGCGCAAAAGGTGTTGCAGACAGGCCACGCCGTGCGGGAAGCGGTGATCAACGTCATCGACGGCGTCTGGTTCCTGCTGATTTATCTGCTCGGCACCCTCTTCCTCTTTGCCGGGATCGACTGGCGCCTGCTGCTGCCGGTGCTGGCCTGGACCTTGGCCTATGCGGCGGTGATCTACTTCATGGTGCCGCCGGTGCGGCGCAAGTCCGCGGCCCTCTCCGAAGCGAACTCCGCCCTCACAGGGCGCATCGTCGACAGCTACACGAACATTCAGTCGGTGAAACTCTTCGCCGACAGCGAGCGCGAGGACGCCTTCGTCGCCGAAGTCGTGGACCGCCACACCCTGGCGCTCCGTCGGCTGATGCGCTCGGTCGTCGGCATGACCATCACCTTGACGGTACTGAACACGGCCCTCATCGTCCTGGTGTCGGGCCTCGCCATCGCGCTTTGGATGCAGGAAAGCATCTCCACCGGCGCCATCGCCGTGGCCGTCAGCCTGATCATCCGCCTGACCCAGATGTCGGGCTGGATCCTGCGCACCGTCACCAGCCTGTTCGAGAACATCGGCACCGTGCAGAACGGCATCGAAACCATCTCCCAGGCCTACTCGGTCGCCGACCCGCCGGCGGCCAAGACCCTGACCGTGAACGACGGCGAGGTGCGTTTCGACGGCATCCGCTTCCACTACGGCAAGGAAGACGGCGTGATCGAAGATCTCAGCCTCACCGTGCGGGCGGGCGAGAAGGTCGGCATCGTCGGGCGCTCCGGCGCCGGCAAGTCGACCCTGGTCAACCTGCTGCTGCGCTTCTACGACCTGGAGGGCGGCCGCATCCTGATCGACGGCCAGGATATCGCCGAGGTCTCGCAACACAGCCTGCGCAGCCAGATTGCCATGGTCACCCAGGATACGGCGCTGCTGCACCGCTCCATCCGCGACAACATTCTCTATGGCCGGCCGGAGGCCAGCGAAGCCGAGATGCGCCGTGCCGCCGACCTGGCCGAGGCCCTGCCCTTCATCCCCGACCTGGAGGACATGCAGGGGCGCCGCGGCTTCGAGGCCCATGTCGGCGAGCGTGGCGTCAAGCTGTCGGGCGGCCAGCGCCAGCGCGTGGCCATCGCCCGGGTGATCCTGAAGGATGCGCCGATCCTGGTGCTGGACGAAGCGACCTCGGCGCTCGACTCCGAGGTCGAGGCGGCGATCCAGAGCCAGCTCAAGAACCTGATGGCCGGCAAGACCGTGATCGCCATCGCCCACCGTCTCTCCACCATCGCCTCCCTCGACCGGCTGGTGGTGATGGACCGGGGCCACGTCGTCGAACAGGGCAGCCACGCCGAACTGCTGCGCCGCGGCGGGCTCTACGCCCAGCTCTGGGAGCGCCAGTCCGGCGGCTTCCTTGGCCTCGACGCGGAGCGCAAGGCGTCCGTGAGCGCGGCGGGGTAACCGTGGCGCAGGTGCTGCTCATCCTGGCGCATCCGCTGGAGGACAGCTTCTGCGCCGCCATCGCCGCGCGCGCCGAAGCGGCCCTCGAGGCCAGGGGCGATGGCGTCGATGTCCTCGACCTTTACCGGGAGGACTTCGATCCGCGCCTCAGCCGCAGCGAACGCCGCTGCCACTACAGCGACCAGCCGGATCACAGCGCCGTGGCGGATCAGATCCGGCGCCTGCGGGCCGCCGACAAGATAGTGCTGGTGTTTCCCCAGTGGTGGTTCGCGATGCCGGCCATTCTGAAAGGCTATTTCGACCGCGTGTTCCAGCCCGGCGTCGCCTTCGACCATACGCCCGGCTACGGCCAGATCCGCCCGCGGCTGAAAACCCTGCAGGCGGTCCTGGCCGTCTCCACCCTCGGCTCCGCCCGCTGGGTGAGCGCTCTCTACATGGGCTATCCCGTCAAGCGCCAGTTGCGCCGGGCCATCGTCAAGACCTGCGCGCCGCAGGCCCGCTTCCGCATGCTCAATTGCTACGATACGGAAAAGATCGACGCCGCGCGCAGCGCGCGCTTTCTGGCCCGGGTCGAAAAGGCCGCCGCGGCGCTCTGAGGCCCCTGCGACGGGCAGGTGCAGCGGGCACCAAAGAATTGGCAGGCGGCCACGCGGAAGAGTAGGCTGCGTCAAAGTCCCTCCATCGGACCGAGACTGCGGTCGCGGCGGGACCAATGCCGTTTGGAGAGAGCCCTTCTTTGGAGACCAGCATGAGCGACCGCTCGAACTCGGCCGTCGACCGGGACATCGCCTACCACCTTCATCCCTATACCAACGCCCGCAAGAACGAGAGCGAGGGCTCGCTGATCATCGACCGCGGCGACGGCGTCTATGTCATCGACAGCCAGGGTAAGCGCTATCTGGAGGCCATGGCCGGCCTCTGGTGCGCGGGTCTCGGCTTCAGCGAGGAGCGGCTGGTGAAGGCGGCGAGCGATCAAATGGCCCGGCTGCCCTATTACCACTCCTTTGCCCAGAAGACCGCCGGCCCGGCGGTCGACCTGGCCGAAAAGCTGGTCGGAATGACGCCGCCGCAGCTGACCAAGGTCTTCTTCGCAAACTCCGGCTCCGAGGCCAACGACAGCGCCGTCAAGATGGTCTGGTACTACAACAACGCGATCGGCCGACCGCAGAAGAAGAAGATCATCAGCCGGGTGAAGGGCTATCACGGCGTCACCATCGCCGCCGCCAGCCTCACGGCCATGCCCTACGTGCAGGCCGGCTTCGACCTGCCGATCGCCAACATCATCCATACCGGCGCGCCGCACCACTATCGCTTCGCGCAGGAGGGTGAAAGCGAGGACGCCTTCACCGACCGCCTGGCCCGCGAACTGGAAGACCTGATCCTGCAGGAGGGCCCGGACACGGTCGCCGCCTTCATCGGCGAGCCGCTGCAGGGGGCCGGCGGGGTGGTCGTACCGCCGGACGGCTACTGGGCGAAGATCCAGGCGGTGCTCAAGAAATACGACGTGCTGTTGATTGCCGACGAGGTCATCTGCGGCTTCGGGCGCACCGGGCGGATGTTCGGCAGCGAGACCTTCGGGCTTGAACCGGACATCATGACCTGCGCCAAGCAGCTCAGCAGCGCCTATGTCCCGATCTCGGCGGTGCTGATCTCAGACCCTGTCTATCAGGCCATCGCCGACAACTCGGCGAAGCTCGGGTCCTTCGGCCACGGCTACACCTATGGGGCGCACCCGGTGGCCGCCGCCGTGGCGCTGGAGACGTTGAAGATCTACGAAGAGCGGCGGATCGTCGACCACGTCCAGGCTGTCGCGCCGCGGTTGCAGGACGGCCTCCGGCGCTTCCAGGACAACCCCATCGTCGGAGAGATCCGTGGCATCGGCCTGATCGCCGCCGCCGAGCTGGTCGCCGACAAGGCCGGCAAAACCCCCTTCGACCCGGCAGGCAAGGTGGGCGCCTTTTTCGCGGCCCGGGCCCAGGACCACGGCGTCATATTCCGCAACCTGGGCGACACCATCGCGATCTGTCCGCCGATGATCATCACCGAAGCGGAGATCGACCGCCTGCTGGAGGGCTTTGCAGCCGCCCTGGCGGACACCGAGGCCTGGGTGGCCGAGCAGGGTCTGGCGGCGGTGGCGTGAGGCCGCCGCAAAGGCCGGTGAAACGCCTGCGGGCGTCCTGAAACCGGCGGTTATGCGGCGAATTGACACCCTGTTCACAAAGCTTTGTCATTATCGGGCAAATTGAGCTATGACCGGGCTCGCCGGGATTGCTAGAGTTGCAGCAAAGCAGGTTGTCGGACGCCTACGCGCAGATTGACGAGTATCAAGGCCCAGTCATTCGGCAGCGCTAGAGTTGTCGACGGACTGGGACGAAATACCTGCGAAACTGGAGTGAGAGACACCAAGCCCATGGACTTCGAGCGTTTTTTTGCTGAAGAGATGGCCGGCCTGAAGGCAGAAGGCCGCTATCGGATCTTCGCCGATCTGGAACGCAAGATGGGGAACTTCCCCCGCGCTGATTTCTACGGCCCCAGGGGCGTCGAAGCGGTCACCGTCTGGTGCTCGAACGACTATCTGGGCATGGGCCAGCACCCGGATGTGATCGCCGCCATGCACGAGGCGATCGAGCGTTGCGGCGCCGGCGCCGGCGGCACCCGCAACATCTCGGGAACCAACCACTACCACGTCCTGCTGGAGCGCGAACTCGCCGCCCTGCACGGCAAGGAAGCGGCCCTGCTGTTCACCTCCGGCTATGTCTCCAACTGGGCGGCGCTCGGTACCCTGGCGAGCCGGCTGCCCAACTGCACCGTCTTCTCCGATGCCCTGAATCACGCTTCGATGATCGAGGGCATCCGCCAGAGCCGTGCGAAAAAGGCGATCTTTCGGCACAACGACCCAGAAGACCTGGACCGCAAGCTGTCCGAGGCCGATCCCGATGGCGCCAAGCTGGTCGCCTTTGAGTCCGTCTATTCGATGGACGGCGACATCGCCCCCATCGCGGAGATCTGCGATGTGGCCGAACGCCACGGCGCCATGACCTATCTGGACGAGGTCCACGCCGTGGGCCTCTACGGCGATCAGGGCGGCGGGATTGCGCAGCGCGACGGCGTCGCCGACCGGGTGACGGTGATCGAAGGCACCCTGGGCAAGGCGTTCGGTGTGATGGGCGGCTACATCACCGCCTCCGCCAACCTGACCGATTTCGTGCGCAGCTTCGCCTCCGGCTTCATCTTCACCACCTCCCTGCCACCGGCCATTGCCGCCGGGGCGCTGGCCAGCGTGTCCCACCTGCGCCGCAGCCAGGCGGAGCGAACCGCGCATCAGGAGCGTGCCGCCACCCTGAAGCGGCGCCTCACCGAGGCCGGCCTGCCCGTCATGCCCTCCGAGAGCCATATCGTGCCACTGCTGGTCGGCGATCCGGTCGCCTGCCGCACGGTCACCGACCGGCTGATGGCGGACTACGGGATCTACGTGCAGCCGATCAACTATCCGACCGTGCCGCGCGGGACCGAGCGGCTGCGTCTGACCCCTTCGCCGCTGCACAACGATGCCGATCTCGACCATCTGGTGATGGCCCTGGGTGAAATCTGGCAGGCCATGGATCTGCGCCGCGCCGCCTGACGCCGTCAGGTTCCGATGCGGTATCCGGGGCCCCGGGCCCGTGACAGGGCTACGAAACGCCGCCCGGGGGCACCGTCCCGGATCTAAAAAGACCCTGCAATTGCAGCTGACGCCGCCGCGCGACACCGGGCGGCAGCGCGCTGCGCCCAGGGATTAACCCTTGGGCACAAATAAGTCACCGGTCGGGGATTGCCGGGATGCGCGTAAAAAGGCAAAGCTATCAAAAGCTTCGCGGGGGGAACTGCCATGCCTGAACGCAACAAGTCCACGGTTTGCCTCAGCCTGACGGGGTTCGGTCTGCTGGCCGTTCTGCTGGCGCAGGCGCCGCTTTCGGCCCAGGCCCAGGCCCAGACACAAACCGAGACGCAAACCGAGACACAAGTCCAGACACAGGCCCCGGTGGAGGCCGAGGCACCGCCGCAGAGCCAGGATCTGCCCGAAACGCAAGACTTGGCCCAAACCCAGGATCCGGGCCAGACCCAGGATCTGCCGGGCGCCGCCGTCGAGCGGCTGGTGGTGGTCTCCTGGGGGCGCAGCTACGGGCGCAGCCAGGAAGAAGCGATCTACAAGCCCTTCACCGAGGCGACCGGCCAGCCGATCCTGCGTCAGGACTACCGGGGCGGCATGCAGCAGATCCGCGCCCAGGTGGAAAGCGGCGAAGTCTACTGGGACGTTGTCGATATCGAGCCGGCCACGGCCGACCGCGGCTGTGAGGAAGGTCTCTTCGAGTCTCTCCCTCTGCTGTTGCCGCCGGCACCCGACGGCACCTCCGCCGTCGAGGACTTCCTGCCCGGCACGCTGCACCCCTGTGCCGTGGGCTCGGTCGTCTGGTCCATGGTCGTCGCCGTGGACAGCGATCAGGCCGGCGAAAACCAGCCGGACCGGATGGCCGATCTCTTCAACCTCAATGATTTTCCGGGCCGGCGGGGCCTGCGCAAGACCCCCAAGGGCAATCTGGAGTGGGCCCTGATTGCCGATGGCGTGGCGCCGGAAGAGGTCTACATGGAACTCGCCACCAGCGAAGGCGTGGCGCGGGCCTTCGCCAAGCTGGACAGCATCAAGGACCAGATCGTCTGGTGGGAGGACGGAGAAGAGCCGAGCCAGCTTCTGGCGCGGGAGGCGGTGCTGATGACCTCCACTTACAACAGCCGCATCTTCCGCGACGTGGCCATCGAGCAGGAGCCCTACACCGTGATCTGGGACCACCAGATCTGGGACGTCGACCTCTGGGCCGTGCCCAAGGGCGCGCGCAACAAGGAGCAGGCGCTGGAGTTCATCCGCTTCGCCACCAGCACGGAGCCCCTGGCTGAGATCACCAAGTGGTTGCCCTATGGCCCGGCGCGGCGGTCATCCCACGCGCTGGTCGGCCCCACGGTGATCGTCGCGGATGTTGACGTGGCGCCCTTCCTGCCGACCCATCCGGACAACTTTGCCACGGCGCTGCACAACAGCGCCTCGTTCTGGAGCGAGAACGGAACGGCACTGGTGGAGCGCTTCAACGCGTGGCTGCAGGAGCCTTCGGGCTGAAGGTTTCGCCGGGTTTGCCAGAGGATCGGCGGAACACAGGCCGAGTCCCAAGCACGGTCCGGCGGACCTCGCTTTAGGAGGCTCGTTGAGGGGGCTCGGTCCGGCGGGACTTATTGAGAATCATTCTCAAATACGTGGACAGCGCGGGGCAGACGCGCTATATTGCTGTTAACGGACTGGATCGATCCGGTCGGGTAGGCTGGCTTGCCTATCCAGCCGATTTCGGAAAGGGCGACGGCGCCATGTACCGCGACAATACACTGATCCCGAGCGAGGCTGTTCGCCTGCTGGCTTTGGGTATCCTGGCCGGCCGGCCGATGTCGTATGGCCAGCTGGCGAAGGAGGTGCGGCACTTTACCGGGCGCATCGTCGGTCCCTCGCTGGATCTCGTCGGCGCCCCGCTGGAGGTCCTGAAAGTCGAGGGACTGGTTGCACAGGTCGACCCCGCCGCCAAGGGCGAGGACGCGGTTCTGACTGTCACCGAACTCGGCCGTTCGGAGATGCTGCGGCTGCTGGCGTCGAACGTGCGCCCGCAGGTCAGCGACATCAACAAGCTGATCATCGCCCTGAAGATGCGCTTCCTGCATTTCCTCGACGTCGGGGACCAGCGGGTCCAGGCCGAGCTCCTGCACGACATCAGCGAGCGGGAACTGGCGCGCCTCACGGATCTGCGTGGCCATCACGGCGAGGAGGACGGGTATCTGCCCGCCTGGCTCGACCTCGAGATCGCCCAGACCCAGGCCCGGCACGACTGGATCGGCAGGCTGCGCGACCGCCTCGTCTGAAGCGTCTTCATTCCGCTCGTTCTCAGGAGCCGTCGGCGTCCAAGGCGCGCGAGGCAACTGCGGAGCTTATCTTTTCAAAGCGCGGCAAGCCGTCGTCCAGCCGTACCCAGGGTAGCTGGCGCAGAGTCCAGACATGATCGTCGGGACGAATGTCCTCCTGCCGGTCGAGGCTTCCAAGAGACACCTGCACGCGGTCGTCGAGAACCGCCTCATGCATGGTCAGCGTGCTGCCGCAGTGCGCACAGAAGCCGCGCTCGGCCTCAGAGGAGGAACGGTAGCGCGTGGGCTCGCCTTCGATCCACTCAAAGGCGGCGATGGGAAAATGCACATGAGTCAGAAAGGCCGCGCCGGACGCACGCCTGCACATCGTGCAGTGGCAATGCACCGCACGGATCGGATCGGCCGTCGCCCGGTAGCGGACGGCCCCGCAAAGACATCCTCCGGTCCACTCCATGTCACTGTCCAATACTGGTCGCACGTTGTCCGCCAAGCAGCATAGCCAAGCCAAGCCAGGGGTAAAACGGACATCAGTCTTGTGCCGGGATTTCCCCGGCAAAGCGGTCGGTCACGCCGATGATGGTCTCAGCAAGGCCGGGATCGCCGTGCGAGTGGCCAGCGCTTGCGACCATTCGCAGTTCTGCATCGGGCCAGGCCCGTGACAGCTCCCAGGCGGTCACCGGCGGCGCCTCCAGGTCGAGACGGCCCTGCACCAGGACGCCGGGAATCCCTGCCAGCTGCGCCGCCCCTCTCAACAAGGCTCCCTCCGCCAGCCAGGCGTTGTTGTGAAAGTAGTGCGTGATGATGCGGGTGCGCGCCAGAATGTAGGCGGGATCGGACCAACGGGCCGGCGGCCTCGCCGCTGGATCGACCTTCATAGAGGCCGCTTCCCAGTCGTGCCAGTCGCGCGCCGCCTTGGCGCAGATGGCAGGATCGCGGTCGTTCACCAGGCGGTGGTAGGCCGCGATCAGATCGCCGTCGCGCGCATCCTCGGGAATCCCGGCGCGAAAGCGGTCCCAGTCCTCCGGGAAAAAGCGGGCAAGCCCGCGGTACAGCCAGTCGATCTCCGACCGTCGGGTGGTGGTGACGCCGACAAGCACCAGGCCAAGGACCCGCGCCCGCTCAGCCTGGGCGTAGGCCAGGGCCAGCGTCGTCCCCCAGGAGTGACCGAACAGCAGCCAACGCTCCACGCCGAGATGACGGCGCAGCCGTTCCATGTCCCCGATGAGATGAGCCGTCGTATTGACCGAGAGATCGACCCCCGGCGTGCTGGCATGGGGCCGGCTGCGCCCGCAGCCGCGTTGGTCGAAGAGAATGATGCGATAGGCGCCTGGATCGAAGAAGCGCCGGACCCGGGGTGAACTGCCGGAGCCCGGGCCGCCGTGCAGCGCCACGACAGGCCGCCCCCGGGGGTTGCCGCTGATCTCCCAGTAAAGGCTGTTGCCATCGCCGACCGCCAGCATGCCCTCGGCGTAGGGTTCGATCTCCGGATAGAGCGGGTTCATGCCGTGGCGCTGCAACCTGCCTCAGAAAAGGCCTGGAGCGGCGGTCAGTAGAGGTGCTGGCCGCCGGTCACGAAGATCTCGGTGCCGGTGACATAGCCGAAGTCCTCGGTGCAGAGGCGGAACACCGTGGCCGCCACCTCCTCGGGCCGGCCCATGCGGTGCAGCGGTATGCGCGGAATCAGCGCTTCGTATTCTTCCCCGATCATCGCCGTCTCGATCTCGCCAGGGGCAACGGCGTTGACGCGCACGTTCAGCTCGGCGAACTCCACCGCCATCTCCCGCGTCAAGGCGGAGAGCGCCGCCTTGGAAGTGGAATAAGCCGAACCGGCAAAGGGATGCACGCCGTGGCCGGCGATGGAGGTGATGTTGACGATCGCCCCCTGCCCGCGGCGCAGCGGCGCGGCAAAGCCGCGGCCCAGTGCCAGGGGGGCGAAGAAGTTCAGTTCGAAGACCTCCCGCCAGTGGTCGAGATCGCCGTTGAGGCAGCCGAGGCGCTCCTTGAACTCGGTCTTCGGCGAGACCGCCGCGTTGTTCACCAGGGCGTGGACCGCGCCCTCTCCCACAAGGGCCAGCGCTTCCTCGACAAAGCTGTCGACGGCACTGCGGTCAGCAAGGTCTGCAGTGATGTGATGCGTCCAGTTGGGATCGCGCAGACAGTGCTCCGGCACCGCATCACGCGAACAGGTGATGACCTCCCATCCTTCATCGCTGAAGCGTTTGACCGTGGCATGGCCGATCCCGCGGCTGGCGCCGGTCAGAACAACACGCCGGCGGTCCTGGGCTCGGTCCCGGGCCTGTTCCCGGGCTTGCTCGGAGGAAGGCTCCTCAGGGCGCTGCCGGGCACCGGCCGGGCAATTGGCGGAACCGTTGGCTGGACCGTCGGCTGGGGGGGATGCCTCGCTCATGACCGCGATCATATACCGCCCGCCGTGCCTTGCCAGCGCAGAAAACGCGATTCAGTGCAGTTTCATTTTCCGGTCATCAGGCTGCCGCCTGCCTTCGGCCAACCTGCGTCTGGGCGGTCAGCGTTTGGGTGGTCAGCGTACAGACGCCACCCGGAAGGTCCGCAAGGAGCCGTCGTGCTCGCGGATCGAGACGTACTCACCCTCATTGAAGACATGGGACTCGAACTTGAAGCCGACTTCGTCGTCGTCGGGGTCGCCGTCGATGTCGTAGTGAAAGGCCCACTGTCCACCGCGGGTGTGGCGCAGGTGGCCGCTCTCGTCGTCCTCTCCGGGCCAGAAGCGTTTCACCCGGCAGGCCGCGCGGTTCTGGCGCCAGGCCTCCGCATCGATGTGCCCCTCCGCCGTCAGCGGCGCGCGCAGTTCGTAGCCGCGGTCCGCCGAGCCGTTGGGGAAGTCATGGTCTCTGGCGAGTTCGAGGCGGATGGTCTTCAGGCTCATACGTCCTCCCGACACCTGGTCTGAGCTTTCTGATTTACGTTCGTGCTGGAAGCTTGGCTCAATTCGCCACCTTGTGCAAATCGCGGTGCGTCCGTATGAAGTGGCGCAGGACGAGCCTCAAATGCAGGGCATGCTTCAAATCGTTGCGCTGCTCTGCGGCGGCGATGTCATCCAGGATGATGCGCTTCAGCATGGGCACGCCGTCCGGCGAATGCATCAGGTAGTTGCCGTACTCCACCGCAACAATCTCAGGAATGTGTTCGTGCTCGGAGATCGCTTCGATCTCGGCCTCGTTCAGCCCCGAGAGGGCAATACAGTCTTCGATTGTCAGCATCGCCTTTCCTCCGTTCGGGAGGGCAGCTGCCGCCACAGCCTGTGCGGCAGCAAAGCCACCTTGGTGAGGGCGCCCCCCCGGACCAGTGCGTAATCGGGACTAGTGCGTCATCAGGACTAGTGCATCATCAGGATCGGAACCTTGGCCCGCTCCAGCACGCCCTGGGTCGCGCCGCCGAGGATGCGCTCGCGCAGCCGGCTGTGGCCATAGGCGCCCATGACCAGCATGTCGGCACGGGCATGGTCGGCCTGTTCCAGAAGGCCGTCGGCGATGCTCTCCGACCCCGGTGTGTAGGCCCAGGTCTTCGCCGTGACCCCGTGGCCGGCCAGGAAGCGGGCCAGTTCGCTGGGTTCGACCTCGTCACCGCTTTCGCGCGCCGTGATGATGACAACCTCTTCCGCCGCCTGCAGCAACGGCATCGCCGCGGTGACGGCGGCGGCGCCTTCGCGCGAGCCGTCCCAGGCGACGGCAATACGGCTCCCGAAACTCTGGCCGGCGGTCTCCGGGGCGATCACCACGGGCCGGCCGCTGCCGAACAGCGCTGCATCCAGGGTGGCCTCGCCGTCACCCTCGACCGCCCCGGGGCGCGGCAGAACGATGACGTCGCTCAAGCGGCCCAGGCGCTCGACCAATTCAGCCTCCCGCCCGGTGACGCGATTCATGCAGACCGCAAACTCCCCGGGCTCCGATGTCAGGCCCGGTGCGATCTCCGGCACGCCTGCGCCGCTGCAATGACGCTTGTAGCTCTTGTCGACCGCCTCGCGCTGCGCCGCGTTGCGGGCGTCGACGGAGGCCATGATCTGTTCCATCGCAGTGGCGGACATACCCTCGCCGACGTAGGGGACCAGGTCGCGCGCATCGTTCTCGACGTGCAGGAAATCGACCCTCGCGCCGAACCGCCGGCCAAGATCGATTGCGGCGGTCATCGCAGCTTCGCAACCCGAACCGCCATCAGTGACTGCAAGAACAGTGGCCCAACCCATGTGTATCTTCCTCTAGCCAGTAAACCCGGGTCCCGGGACTCGCCCCGGGACTTTCTCCGTCCGGTTCATTGAAGGTGCTGGCCGGTCTCCCGGCATTGACTTGGGTCAAGCGCCGGATCTGGCCACTACGGCCAGGAAATCCGCGCCGTTCAGCCGAAGTGCGCGCGCTCTTCCTTGATGCCGTGGGGGTCCTGATGAAGGATGATCTCGGCCCCCGGAAAAGCCTCCGAAAGCGCCTCCTCCACCTGATCGGCGATGGTGTGGGCATCGATCAGGCTGAGGCCGCCGTCCATTTCGATGTGTGCCTGAATGAAAACCTGCGGTCCGGATGCGCGGGTGCGCAGGTCGTGCAGCCCGACCACGGCGGGATGGGCCAGGGCCACGTCGCGGATCCGCCTGCGGTCCTCGTCCGGCAGTTCGCGGTCCATCAGCATGTCCAACGCGCCGCTGGCGATCTGCCAGGCGGTGTAGAGAATATAGGCCGCAATGGCGAGGCCGAAGAGGGGATCGGCATAGAGCCATCCGAGCTGGGCGGTGACGAGCAGCGCCACGATGACGGCGCCGTTCACCAGAATGTCGCCGACGTAGTGCAGGGAATCGGCCTGAATGGCCAGCGAGCCTGTGCGCCGGATGACGTAGCGCTGGAAGCTGACCAATCCCAGGGTCGCCACGATCGAGAACACCATCACCGCAATCCCGATTTCGCCGTTTTCGAGCGGCCGCGGCGTGAAAAAGCGGTGGCTGGCCTCGATGATCAGAAAAATCGCCGAGCCGGTGATGAAGGCCGCCTGGCCCAGGGCCGCCAACGGCTCGGCCTTGCCGTGGCCGAAGCGGTGCTCGCGGTCGGCCGGAACCAGGGCATGGCGCACGGCGAGCAGGTTGACGACAGAGGCAGCGGCATCGAGCAGCGAGTCGATCAGCGTCGACAGAATGCTCACCGAGTCGGTCAGCACGAAGGCGCCGAACTTCACCACGATCAGGACGCTGGCCGTTGCCACCGAGGCCGTCGTGGCAAGGCGCAGCAGCCGCCCCGCTTCCGGGCCGGTAAGCCTCTGTTGGGCGGGCTGTGGGCTGGGCCCTGCGTTCATCGTCGTCCGCTCGCGGAACTCGTCAGCCACTTGGGGCTCGTGGGATACGCGCTCATGGGAACAGGCGTTCCGTCGCCCAGCCGTCGCCGTCGCGCTCGTAGACCAGCCGGTCGTGCAGGCGAAAGGCGCCGTCCTGCCAGAACTCGATCAGTCGGGGCACGACGCGAAAGCCGGACCAATGCGGCGGGCGCGGCACGCTGCCGACCGCATACTTGGCCCCGAAAAGCGCGACCCGCTTTTCCAGCTCGAAGCGCCCCTCCAGGGGCCGGGACTGGGTGCTGGCCCAGGCGCCGATCTGGCTCTGCTTGGGCCGCGACGCGAAGTAGGCATCGGCCTCCTCGTCGCTCACCTGTTCCACCTCGCCCTCGATGCGCACCTGGCGGCGCAGGCTTTTCCAGTGGAACAGCATGGCCGCCTTAGGCTGGGCCAGAAGCTGCTGGCCCTTGCGGCTCTCGTAGTTCGTGTAGAACACGAAGCCGCGCGCGTCATAGCCCTTCAGAAGCACCATGCGCGAAGACGGCATGCCGTCTTCACCCACGGTAGAGAGCGACAGGGCGTTGGGATCGTTGGGTTCGGACTCCTCGGCCTCGCTCAGCCAGGCGCCGAAGATCTCCAACGGATCGGCCGGTGCGTTACTGCGGATCTGGGTCGCTGCGCTCATGCGGGTCTTTGCCTGATAATTGCCATATTTGCAGCATATAGCGGCGGTATAGCCTAGAAAAAGCTTGAAAAACTGCCGTGATGACCGCGGATGCCTCCAGGGGGATGGTCCTGGCGGACCCGGCGTATAACTGCTCGCATTCAATTTAGTGGATTCTGGCCCTGGATTCGGGAAAAACAGGGGCCAATCTTCGAGAGAGGGTATTTCAATGAAACTCAAAATCGTCATCGCCGCCGCGGCGATCGCTCTCACCACTGCCGCCTGTGAGAACGCGGGCACCAAGCAGACCATCGGCACCTTGGCCGGCGGCGCCGCCGGCGGCCTGTTCGGCGCCCAGTTCGGCAGCGGCTCGGGCCAGCTCGCCGCGACGGCGGCCGGAGCCCTGCTCGGCGCCTTCATCGGTGGCGAGATCGGCCGCACCATGGATGACGTGGACCGTCTGAAAGCCCAGCAGGCCTACGACAAGGCGACGACGGCGCCGATCGGCGAGCAGATCGCCTGGAGCAACCCGGACAGCGGCAACAGCGGCACCGTCACACCGACCCGCGAGGGCACCTCCTCCACCGGCGCATACTGCCGGGAGTTCCAGCAGACCGTCACCATCGGCGGCCAGCAGGAAGAGGCCTACGGCGTCGCCTGCCGCCAGCCGGACGGCGCCTGGGAGATCCAGTAAGCGGCCCTCTGCATCATAGGGCAGCCCCGCAATGCGGGGCCCGGGCCTAAGGGAGACTCTTGGCCTGACAGAGACTTTGGCCTGACGGAGACTCTTGGGTCGTCCCCGACGAGGGGGTATGGTTGAACCATGCCCCCTCGGATTCGGTCTTTTTCCTGTCGTCCCGTTCCTGTTGTGTGAGCCGATGCAGGACCCCTACAAGCTTCTGAACATCGATCGCAGCGCCTCTCAGGAGGACGTGAAGCGCGCCTACCGCAAGCTGGCCAAGGAGCTGCATCCGGACATCAATCCGGGCAACAAGGCGGTGGAACAGAAGTTCAAGGAAATCTCGCAGGCCTACAGCATTCTGGGCGATGCGGAGAAGCGCAAACGCTTCGATCGCGGGGAGATCGATGCCAGCGGCCAGGAAAAACCCTGGAAAGGCGGCTTCTACCGCAACCATGCCGGCACCGAGCGCGGCGCCAAGTACAATCCCTTCGACTTCGGAGAGAACGTCAGCGCCGACGACATCTTCGCCGATCTTTTCGGCGCCCGCACCCGCCGGGTGCGCCGGCCCGGCGCCAACGTCTCCTATACCGTTCCGATCTCGTTTCTCGAAGCCGCCCAGGGCGCCAAAAAGCGCATCAAGCTGGCCGACGGCAAAACCCTGGACGTACAGATCCCGGCCGGCACCGACGACGGCCAGTCACTGCGCCTGAAGGGCCAGGGCATGCCGGGTGTCGGCGGCGGCCCGGCCGGCGACGCCCTGGTCGAAGTGCAGATCCAGGCGCATCCCTTTTTCGAGCGCAAAGGCGCCAGCGTGCATCTGGAACTGCCGGTGACGCTCCAGGAAGCCCTCCTGGGCGCCACCATCACGGTGCCCACGGTTCACGGCAACGTCTCGATGAAGATCCCGGCGGGCTCGAACTCCGGCACCACGCTGCGCCTGAAGGGCAAGGGAATCCAGGTCAAAGACAGCGCCGAGGTCGGCGACCAGTATGTGAAGCTGCGGGTCATGCTGCCCGACCGCCCGGACCAGGAACTGCGCGACTTCGTGGAAAGCTGGAGCCAGACCCATGACTACGACCCGCGCCGCAAATCGGGCATGACCTAGCGCAGCGGCAAGGCAACAGGACGGCCGGCGCAAGAACCCTGCATACGGCCGCGGGAAGAACACCAGGGCACGGACGGTCGGGGCACACACGGCCAGGGCACACACGGGGAGCCTGAGTGGTGGAATTCGAAGAGGTCTTGGTTGAACTGAACATCGGCGCCAGCGAGCTGCACGCCTGGATCGAGCAGCACTGGGTCCTGCCGGTGCGCAGCCAGGAGACCTACCACTTCGACGAGGCCGATGTGGCGCGGGTGCGGCTGATCGCCGAGTTGCGCAGCGACATGGGCGTCAACGACGACGCCATCCCCGTCGTGCTGAGGCTGCTCGACCAGATCTACAGTCTGCGCCGCGCCCTGTCGGACCTCAACGACGCCATCCTCGACCTGCCCGAGGACGTGCAGGAGCAACTGCGCGAAAGGCTGGGGAGCCAGAACGAAGACGACGGCACGAAGACCCCCTAGAGCGGATCCGCCCTGGCGCGTTCGTCACCGGGGACGTTCTTCAACAGCCCGTCAGCTTTCGTCCCGGGGCAGCGGGTGGATGCGGGCAACGCCGTCGGGCGTCTCCGTGGCCGAGGCCTCGTCGAGCAGCGCGGCCAGGCTCTTGCCGCGCACCTCGCCACCCATCTGACCGGCCGCTGTGACGATGCCGTCGATGCCGTCCGGCCAACCCTCCCCCGGCGAGAGGTCCAGTTTCAACGCCTTCAGCAGGTCCTCCAGGCTCGCCGCCGTCAGATCCCGGGAAAGCAGCCAGCGCCCGTTGGCGCGGCTGACGAAACCGTGGCGGCGCAGGGCCAGCATAACGGCCGAGAGCTCATCCAGACCGGCCGGCAGGCCGCGGGTCAGGGCCGTCTCCTTCAGCACTGTCCCCGCCCGCGCCGCCGAGCGCAGCCGCTGCAGCAGGGCAAGCGCCAAGGCCAGGCGCGGGCCGGAGCCTTCGCGCGCCGAATGCAGGCGGTCGACGAGCCGCCACTCCGGCGCCGCCGCGGCGATCTCCGCACCGAACAGGACCACCGCCCAGGAGAGATACATCCAGATCAGAAAGATCGGGATCGCGGCCAGAGCGCCGTAGATGACTTCGTAGGAGGGAAACTGCTGCAGGTAGACCGCAAAGCCGGCTTTCAGGATTTCGAAAAGCAGGGCAGCGACCAGCCCGCCGACAACCGCGTGGCGGATGGCCACGTTGCGCGCCGGCACGACCGCATAGATCACGGCAAAGGCGCTGGCGGTCAGCAGGAAGGGCAGCAGGCGCGTCAGACCGAAGGCGCGGTCGCCTTCCAGCAGCAGGGTCTTGGCAAAACCGTAGCTGGAGAGCGAGAGCGAGGCGCCGAGGAAGATCGGACCGATGGTGAGCACCATCCAGTAGGACATCATCCGCACCATGAAGGGCCGCGGTTCGGTCACCCGCCAGATGGCGTTGAAGGCGCCGTTGATGGTGGACAGCAAAAACAGCACCGTCGCCGCGAGCGCAAGGAAGCCCAGGCCCGTCATGCTGCGGGCATTCTCCACGAAGGTCGCGAGCTGGTCGCTGATCTCGACGCCGGCATTGGGAACCAGGTTTTCGAAGAGGAAGCTCTGCACGTCCTGGCGCAGGTGCTCGAAGCCGGGAAAGGCCGACAGCAGCCCGAAGCAGATCGCCAGCGCCGGTACAACCGCCAGCAGCGAAGCATAGCTCAGCTGGGTGGCGATACGCAGGCACTGGTCACCCGTAAAGCGCTGGCCGCAGTAAAGCGAAAACCGTCCCAGGTTGTGCAGGAATCCGGAAAAGTCAGGGGTTTTCATGGCTGGCTCCGGCAGCGGCGGCAATTGCGCCCCAAGGCTCCATTTTAGAGGAGAAATCGGCAGAAATGTGGGATTATTGCGATGTCACGTCGTTGACCCGGCAGGCCTTTGGTGTAGGATGCCGCTCTTTCTGCAAAGCCTTTGTAACCTGACCGACATTGAGGATTTATAATGACCGAGCCCCAACCGCTAATGGCCGGCAAACGCGGCCTTGTCATGGGCGTCGCCAATGACAGGTCCATTGCCTGGGGTATCGCAAAGGCGGCGCATGAACAGGGGGCCGAACTGGCCTTCACCTATCAGGGCGACGCCCTGGAAAAGCGGGTGCGGCCGCTGGCGCAGTCGGTCGGCTCCGACCTGGTCGCATCCTGCGATGTGACCGACGATTCCTCCATCGACCGGGTCTTCGAGGAAATCGAGAGCCGTTGGGGCCAGCTGGATTTCCTCGTCCACGCCATCGCCTACGCCGACAAGGAGGAACTGAAGGGCAAGTACCTTCAGACCAGCCGCGACAACTTCGTGCGCAGCCTCGATATCTCCTGCTATTCACTGACGGCGGTCAGCCAGCGGGCCGTGCCGCTGATGAAGAACGGCGGCAGCATCGTCACCCTGACCTACTATGGCGCCGAGCGGGTGATGCCGCACTACAACGTGATGGGCGTCGCCAAGGCGGCGCTGGAGGCCAGCGTGCGCTACCTGGCCGCCGACCTGGGCGACCAGGGCATCCGCGTGAACGCCATCTCGGCCGGCCCGATCAAGACCCTGGCCGCCGCGGGCATCGGCGACTTCCGCCACATCCTGAAGTGGAACGAACTGAACTCGCCGCTGCGCCAGAACGTCAGCATCGGACAGGTCGGCGGGGCCGGGCTCTATCTGCTGTCGGACCTCTCGGCCGGCGTCACCGGCGAAGTGCATCACGTCGATGCCGGCTACCACGTCGTCGGCATGATGGCCGTCGACGCCGCCCCGGCCGTCGCCCAGATGCTGCAGAACTTCACGCCACAGTCTTAGAAGCGCGCGAGCCAGAGACATGGCCGGCAACAGCTTCGGGGAGGCCTTTCGCTTCACCACCTGGGGAGAAAGCCACGGGCCGGCCATCGGCTGCGTGGTGGACGGTGTCCCGCCGCGCATTCCGCTTAGCGAAGCCGACCTGCAGGTCTGGCTCGACGCGCGCAAGCCCGGCCAGTCGCGCTTCACCACCCAGCGCCGCGAACCGGATGCGGTGAAGATCCTGTCGGGCATTTTCGAGGGTCAGACCACCGGCACGCCGATCTCCCTGCTGATCGAAAACCAGGACCAGCGCTCCAAGGACTACGGCGACATCGCCGAGAAGTTTCGGCCCGGCCACGCGGACTACACCTACTGGCAGAAGTACGGCATCCGCGACTACCGCGGCGGCGGACGGTCTTCGGCCAGGGAAACGGCCATGCGCGTGGCCGCCGGGGGTATCGCCCGCAAGGTTCTGGACCACCTGCTGCCGTTGCCGGTTTCGATCCGCGGCGCGCTGGTTCAGATGGGCCCGCACAGGATCGACCGCGCGCGCTGGGACTGGGCGCAGACGCAGGACAACCCTTTCTGGTGCCCCGACCCGGTGGCCGCCAAGGACTGGGAGGGCTTTCTCGACGGCGTGCGCAAGGCGGGCTCCTCCACCGGCGCGGTGATCGAGGTGGTCGCCGGCGGCGTGCCGGCCGGCCTCGGCGAGCCGGTTTACGACAAGCTCGATGCCGACCTCGCCAAGGCGATGATGTCGATCAACGCCGTCAAGGCGGTGGAGATCGGCGCCGGTCTGGAGGCGGCCGCCCTCAGCGGCGAGGAAAACGCCGACGAGATGCGCCGGGAGGGCAACAAGGTCGTCTACACCTCCAACAAGGCCGGCGGCGTGCTGGGCGGCATCTCCAGCGGCCAGGACGTCGTGGTGCGCTTTGCCGTCAAACCGACCTCCTCCATTCTGACCCCGCGGCGGACCGTCGACCGCCAGGGCGCCGAAACCGAGATCGTCACCAAGGGCCGCCACGATCCCTGCGTCGGTATCCGCGCGGTGCCGGTGGGGGAGGCCATGATGGCGATCGTGCTGGCCGATCATCTCTTGCGCCACCGCGCCCAGTGTGGCGACATCCCGGAATAGCGGCGACATCCCCGGAGCAACGGCCCAGTCCCGCGCCGCCAGTAAGGAACGCCAGCGATGAGCGACAGCGCGATCAATCTCTACAGCGATACCCAGACCCGGCCCTCGCCGGCGATGCGTCAGGCCATGGCCGAAGCGCCGGTCGGCGACGAGCAGCGCGGCGAAGACCCCAGCGTCAACCGGCTCTGCGAGATGACGGCGGACCTGCTGGGCAAGGAAGCGGCGGTCTTCATGCCCTCCGGGACCATGTGCAACCAGATCGCCATTCACATCCACTGCCGCCCGGGTGAGGAGATCATCGCCCACAAGACCGCCCACATCCTGAACTTCGAGGGCGGCGGCACGGCGGCCTTCTCCGGCGCGCAGGTGCAGGGCCTGGACGGCGCGCACGGCCAGTACAGCCTGGAGGACGCCCGCGCGGCGATCCGGCCGAAGGACCGCTACAGCCCGCAGACGCGGATGATCGCCGTCGAGCAGACCTCAAACCTGGGCGGCGGCAGCATCTGGCCGCTGGAGCGGATCCAGGGCCTGGGCGACCTCGCCGCCCGGCACGATCTGGCCTATCACATGGACGGCGCCCGCCTGCTCAACGCGGTGGTCGCCTCCGGCGTTCCCGCCAAGGTCTACGCCGCCCCCTTCGACAGCCTGTGGCTCGACCTCAGCAAGGGGCTGGGCTGCCCGGTCGGCGCCGTGCTGGCGGGCTCCGCCGCCTTCATCGACGAGGCCTGGCGCCTGAAGCAGCGCACCGGCGGGGCCATGCGCCAGGCCGGCATCATCGCCGCGGCCGGCGTCTTTGCGCTGGAGCACAACGTGCAGCGCCTCGCCGAAGACCACGCCAACGCGCGCCGCTTTGCCGAGGGCCTGCGCAACCTGCCGGGCATCACTCTGGACGTCGACGCGGTGGAGACCAACATCGTGTTCTTCGATATCGCCGGAACCGGCCTCGATGCCGATGCGTTCTGCAGCCGGTTGCAGCAACGCGGGGTCATCCTCGGCGGCGACGGCACCAGCATCCGCGCCGTGACCCACCTGGATGTCGATGCCGCCGGCATCGACCGGGCGCTGGACATCATCCGCACGCTGGTCACGGAAGCCGCCGCCGAGCCCGCCGCCACCGGGTAGCGGGAAGCGCTTCCCCCCTCACCCTCCCACTGCGTGGGCCCCTCCCTCTCCCACCAGGGGAGAGGGATAAAAAAGGAAACCCTCTCCCCTCCTTGAGATCCCTCTCCCCTGGTGGGAGAGGGTTGCGCAGGCTTGGTGAGGCGAACAGCCGAGCCTAGCCGAAGCTGGGTGAGGGGGAACAACGCCGGCCTGCGTCAGGGGACCGGCCGGGCAAGGCAGACGCCGGCCCCGCCGGTTTCGTCGGCGTCGATGAACAGCAGCCCAGCGGAAACGAACGTGAGCCGCAGCAGCTGCGCCGTGGACTCCTTGAGGCTGCTTTGGCCGCGCTCGAAGGTGCGGACGGTCACCGCGCTGATGCGGGCGCGCCGGGCGAGATCGCCCTGGCTCCAGTGAAGCATGGCCCGCGCCGCCCGGCACTGCTCCCGGGTGAGCGGCCCGCCGGTGTCGGGAGCGCTTTGATTGAGGGTCGGCGAATCCGTGCTAAGGATAGCCTCAGCCATGCCTGACTCCTCGCAAGCCGGGTGGTGGTCAGGCGCGAAAGGGGGTTGCGAGCACCTTTTCGTGCCGAGAGTAACGTCCAAAAGTGACGCAAAACGCATCACTTTTGGACGTTACTCTTGCCGTGCGGAATCGTCAATTGGTTTTCCTCTCACGCAAGAAATGACTCTGACACCGGAACAATGCCGCGCAGCCCGCGCCCTCCTGGACTGGTCTCAACCCGACCTTGCCGCAGCTTCCGGGATCGGGCGTTCGACGATCACGCGGTTGGAACGCGGCAGCCTCGTACCCCATCAAAGCAATCTGGCGAGCCTCCGGCAGGCGCTGGAGTCGGCCGGCGTCGAGTTCCTCGACGAGACCCGCATGCGCGGCCCTGGAGTCTGCCTGCGCAAGTAGCCCGCCAACAGAAGCCCCACACCGCCTGTCATACTCGGGCTTGACCCACTGGTGTCCGGTTTAGATTCAAACCCATAGCAAGGCCATTTGATTTGGGTTTTCGCGTGGATCGGGTTGGGCGGTTATCAGCCGATCTATACGGCGTCGGTGCATGAGGTTTGCGCGGACGAGACGGGCGAACTTGAGCGGGCTTTGGATGGTTTTCTGGTCGCCCTGAGCCATGCGCAGGATCAGGAAAGCGATGAGGGCGACGGCAATCTGGATGCGTAGGGCGTTCTCGCTGGCTCCGAGGCAGTGGCGGATTTTGAGGGTTTGCTTGACCCATCGGAAGAACAGCTCGATGGCCCAGCGGCGCTTGTAGAGATCGGCGATTTCCCTGGCTGGGGCCTTGAGATCGTTCGAGAGAATGCGCAAGATCTTGCCGGTGTGGGTCTTGACGCGCACCTCGCGAACCGGGCTGCTGAAGGGGTTCTTGCGGCTGTTAGCCTGACGCTGCGGCAACAGCCCGATGCGGTCGGAGAGGATGCTGGTGCCTTCCACTACGTCGAGTTCAACGGCTCCAGCCAGGGGCGTATTGGACTTGAAGCGGGTGACGATGCGGCAACCGGCGGCATCCATCCTGGCCCACCAGCCGTAATCGTAGTAGGCGAGATCGAAGACGTAGGTAGCTCCTGCCTCTATCGGCATCGTCTGGGCGACGGTGATGTCGTTGACCTTGGCCGCGGTGACCGCCGCATAGATCGGCCGGTCAGCGGCGGGATCATAGATGACGTGCGCCTTGGCGCCGCAGGCTTTGGCTGAAAAGTGCGCCCACTCGCAGCCAATCCCGCTGAGGCGGATACTGGTGGAATCAATCAGATAGACCGCCTCACCGACTTTGCGGCGCAGGCCCCGCTGGGCTTGACCAACCATCGCCGCAAAGAGATCGCTGAATACCGCGCTCGGGCGCAGGGCATTGGCGTCCGACAAAGTCGAGCGTGACACTGGTCGCCCACCCAGGTGGTAGAGCCGCCTGGCATGGCTCTCCAGGCCGCCAACGATCTCCCGCAGGCTCGTCGACCCGGAAAGCTGCCCGTAAAGCAAGGCTATAAACTGGCTCTTGGTTGGCAGACGGCGAACCCGATGGTCCGCTCCGTGCTCAGCCACCAGGCGCTCGAACTCTCCCCAGGGAACCCGCTTTAGAAGATCGTGAAAAACGCTATTCTGGTGTCGCACGGTGTTGTTCCTTTCTCGTGTCCCAGGACGTCGCCAAACGCTTGGACACAAGTAGAATCAACACCGTGCGCTCAGTCCACCAAATCTAAACCGGACACCAGTGGGCTTGTCCCGAGTATCCATTGCGCTCGCAGTTCCGGACCTCTCCGGCAGGGGTTCCGGTAGGCGGTCCGATAGACCCTCGGGTCAAGCCCGAGGGTGACGGAAGTGTGGGTGGCAGAATCGGCGTGCGCTTGAAGGACCAGCGCCACCTGCTCCGTCATCGTCAGCCGCCATGTCAGGGCTTGACCCGAGTATCCATCGCAGGGGGCAGACGCCGGCCCCGCCAACGAAGGCCCCATCGGACCGCCGCGCAGACTTTTTCGCGGCAAGCCTGCATCCATCCGAAATAGCACTTCCCCTGCTCTACAATCCGCCTTAAAGTTGAACTGGGGTGACTACTATAGAGTGTGGCTGGACAAGCCACGGGGGATTCAGAGTCATGTATCAGGTCAGCCGTGCCGAGCGATAGCAAAGGCAGCAACAGCAAAAACATCGTTCTCAGCAGGCGTATCATCACCCAGGAAGCCCTGGTCAAGCTGGCCGAGGTTCATCAACGCTTCGTCGATAAAAAGCGCGACGGGCGGCGGGTCATCATGCGCAACTGCGTCCTGGTGGAACTCGACATCAGCCGGCTCTGCTTCGCCGAGGCGCACTTCATGGCCTGCCTGTTTTCGCGCGCCAATCTGACCGATGCCAACTTCAGCCGGGCGAAGCTTTTCGGCTCGACCTTCGAGTCGGCGGATCTCACCCGGGCCAATTTCGAACGGGCCGATCTGCGCGCCGTGGTCTTCGACAAGGCCAACCTGCGGGACGCGCGTTTCGACGAGGCCGATCTGCGCCGCGGCGGCATCATCGCCAACGGCGCAAAGGGCGATCAGGAGGTGTTCCGGGAAATCCGCTCCTCGTTCCGCAACGCCAACCTCAGCCACACGAACCTGCGCAACGCCGTGCTGAAGGACGTCGACTTTGCAGGTGCAATGCTCGACGGGACGGAGCTTTACGGCGCCGATCTGCGCGGCAGCCGCTTCACCGGCGCCGAACTGAAGAGTGTGGTGCTCACCAACGCGCGGCTGCAGGAGGCCGATCTGCGCGGCGCAACCTTCGAAGATACCCGCGTGGAGCTTTCCGGCCTGCTTTCGACACCCATGGAGGCCGTTGATCCGGTCACCCTGGTCAAGACCCTTGCCGACCACGAGCGCTGGGTGAACAGCGACGGCAAGCAGGGCAAGAGGGCGGACTTCGCCGAGCAGAACCTCACCGAAGTCGATCTCTCCGGCCGCAGCCTGGCGACCATCTCCTTCGCCAATGCAAATCTCAAGGGGGTCAACTTCGACGGCTCGATCCTCGCCGCCTGCGACTTCTCCAACGCCAATCTGCGCAACGCCACCTTCTCGGGCAGCGATCTGCGCGGCGCCAACTTCATCGGCGCCATGCTGGAAGACACGCGCTTCGGCGACGCCAACATCGGCGCTCTGCCGGAAACCGGGATGGAGACGGTGTTCCCCGACGGCTTCCTGCTGGACCGCGGGGTCGGCTGAGCGTCTCCGCAAGCTCAGCGCGCGAAAACCGCAACCAGTTCCAGATGCCCCGACCAGGGGAACTGGTCGATGGGGGTCGCCTCCGTCAGGCGGTAGCCGCCGTCCACAAGGCTGCGGGCATCGCGCGCGAAGGTGGTCGGATTGCAGGACACGGCAATAACCAGAGGAACGTCGCTTTGCGCCAGTGCGCGGACCTGTTCCCTGGCCCCGGTCCGAGGCGGATCGAAGACCACGACATCGCCGCCGGAAAGCTCGTCGGCCTGCACCGGAAAGCGGGCGAGGTCGCGCTGCTCGGCGGTGATGCGCGCGCCCCGCGCATCCTGGCGCGCCGCCGCGGAGAGGGCGGCGACCGCCGCCTCGGAACCCTCGGCGGCGTAAACCTGAAGGCGCTCGGCGAGCGGGAAGGTGAAGGTCCCGCAGCCGGCAAAGAGGTCTGCGGCGGTCTCCGCCGTCGCCGGGATGGCGGCCAGCACGCGTTCGACAAGCGCCTGCTGCCCTTCGGCGGTCGGCTGCACGAAGCCGCCCGGCGGCGGCACCACGGCAGTGGCGCCGAAGGTCAGAACCGGGCTGCGGCGCAGGGCAACCGGTTCCGCCTCCTCCCGGCCGGCACTCCAGGAAAGGCGGGCAAGATCGGCCCCGGCGGCAAAGTCCGCCAACCGCTCGCGGTCTTCCATGTCCAGGCGGTGGCGCGATTCGATCAGCACGTCCAGCCCGGTCTCGCTGTCCAGCGCGGTGACCCGCGCCTCCTCCCGGGGGTCCAGAACGCCGTCAAGCAGGCCGCGCAGGGGTGCGATCAGCGCAGTCAGAGCGGGGGTCAGCAGCAGGCAGTCATGGATGTCGACCAGGCGGTGGGACTCGCGCTCGTGATAGCCCAGCAGAACCGCCCCGCCCTTGCGCTCCGCCGAAAGCACGACGCGGCGGCGCCGGCCGGGCGGCACCCGCAGCATCGGGTGCAGCCGTTCCGCCTGCAGCCCCCGGCGCGCCAGGGCCTGCGGCAGCAGGGCCGCCTTCCAGTCGGCATAGGCGGTGTCCTCGAAGTGCTGCAGCGCGCAGCCGCCGCAGGGCCCGAAATGCGGACAGGGCGGCTCGACCCGCGCGCCGCCCTCGGCCAGCAGTTCGACCGCCTCGCCCTTGAAACCGCCGCTGCGTTCGCCGGTGATCCGCACCGACACCCGGTCCCCGGGCAGGGTCATGGGCACGAAAAGCGGGCGCCCTTCGCATTCGCTGAGCCCGTCGCCCTTGGCCCCGAGGCTTTGCACCACGACCTCGACCTGGCGGCCACCACCCTGGCGCGCCCTACGCCGCACGGGGGGCCCGCAATCGGCAGGTTCCCGGGCTTTGGCGGACCGCGGGACTGTGTGCTCTGGACTTCATGCTGGCTCCGGCTGCGCGAAAAGCGCGAGACTGCGCCCAAGCCCGTCCAGTGACAAGAGGGCGTTTTGCTGCCCAGCCCGTCCGGCCGGCCCGCAGGCAGCGGCAATCCGTCCTAGGCTGGCACGGAAATTTAACTGGCCCTCGGGCGGCCCAGCCGCTGATATAGCGCCATGACCCGAATCATCCTGTTCATCCTCAAGTGTTTCGTCGGCCTTTTCGCGGCCGTTGGCTTCCTTGTCGCTGCCGGCATCCTTTTCGCCGGCCTGCTGCTGCAGCGCTTCGACGGCTTCGAACCGCAACTGGCCGAACTGCCGCAGGAGACCGTGCTGGTGCTGGATCTGGCCGACGGCCTGGTGGAACAGCAACCCGACAACCCGCTGGCGCGGGCTTCGCTGGGCTCGGCGCTGGTGCTGCGGGACGCCGTCGACGGCCTGCACCGCGCGGCCCGCGACGAGCGGGTGAAAGCGCTCATCCTGCGGGCCGGCTGGGGGCAACCCGGCCTCGCCCAGGTGCAGGAACTGCGCGCGGCCATCGACGACTTCCGGGCGCAGGGCAAGCCGGTGACCGCCTTTGCGGAGACCTTCGGCGAGGCCGGCAACGGCACCCTGCACTACTACCTGGCGAGCGCCGCCGGAGAGCTCTGGATCCAGCCCTCCGGCGATGTCGACATCACCGGGTTTTCCATGCAGCAGCCCTTCCTGCGCCAGCTTCTGGAGGACTATGGCGTGCGCGCCCAGGTCGGCCAGCGCGAGGAATACAAGGGCGCCATGGCGATCTTCACGGAGGCCCGCCTGCCGGAGGCGCAGCGCCAGAACCTGCAGCAGTACCTGGACTCCAGCCTGTCGCAGATCGTCACCGCCGTCGCCAAGGCCCGCAACCTCGAGACCACGGCGGTCCGCCAGCTGATCGACAGCGCCCCCCACCGGGGCCCCGACGCCTTGCAGGCGGGGCTCGTCGACAACCTCGGTTACTGGGACCAGGCGCGTGACGCCGTGGAGACGGCGGCGGGGTCGGAGTCCGAGCTGGTCTCGCTGCGCGACTACGCCCGCGCGACCCGGGAGGACTCCGAGGAGGGCCCGATCATCGCGCTGGTCCACGGCAGCGGTCCTATCGTGCTGGAACCCGGCGAGAACGACCCGGTGTTCGGCCGGGTGCGCATGGGCGCCGTCGACGTGGTGAACGCACTGTCGGAGGCGATCGACGACAGCGAGGTGGCGGCGATCCTGTTTCGCGTCGACAGCCCGGGCGGGTCCTACGTCGGCTCCGATGCGATCTGGCGCGAGGTCCAGCGCGCCCGCGACCTCGGCAAGCCGGTGGTGGTCTCGATGGGCAACATCGCCGGCTCCGGCGGCTACTTCGTGGCGGCGCCGGCGCACAGCATCGTGGCCCAGCCCGGCACCCTCACCGGCTCCATCGGCGTGGTCACCGGCAAGTTCGCCCTGAACGAGCTCTGGCGCGACCTCGGCGTCAACTGGGACGGCGTCCAGGCCGGCCGGCGGGCCAACCTCTGGAGCCCCCATGCCCCCTTCACGCGCGAGGAGTGGGAATGGCTGCAGGCAACCCTGGACGCCACCTACGCCGACTTCACCGACAAGGTGGCGCGCGGGCGCAACCTGTCGCCGGAGGCCGTTCAGGCAGCGGCCGGCGGACGCATCTGGTCGGGCGAGGACGCCCTGGCCGCCGGACTGGTGGACGACCTTGGCGGATACAGCAAGGCGCTGAGCGTCGCCAAGGAGGCGGCCGGCATTCCAGCCGACGCCGCCGTCCGGCTGCTGCCCTATCCGGAACGGCGTGACCCCTTCTCGGCCTTCTTTGAGGACACGCTGGGCGGGGAAATCGACAATCCGGGCGCTCAGGCCCTGGTGCGCAGCCTCGCCCGCCTGGTCCAGGCCGTCGCACCGCTGATCGAGGCGATGGAAGCGATGAGCGGCGATCCGCGCGGCCAGACGCTGCACAGCGGCCCGCTGCCGCAAAGCGCGCAGCCGCGCCCCGGCGCCTTTTAGGGAGCATCTTCGGGATAGCGCCGGCCCGCGAGGGAAACGCCGCGTTAAGTCGGCGTCTTGCGGGCCACCATCAGGAACTCCTTGTTGCCCTCCGGGCCGGTCACCGGGCTTTCGACGATGCCCTCGACCTGCCAGCCGGGCTGGGCGTTCATCCAGGCCTCGATCCGCTGGCAGACCTCTTCGTGCAGCGCCGGATCGCGCACCACGCCGCCCTTGCCGACACGGTCCCTGCCGACCTCGAACTGCGGCTTGATCAGCACGGCGAGGCGCGCCTCGGCCCGGGTGAGCGCCAGCGGCGCCGGGAGGACGACCTCCAGGCCGATGAAGCTGGCATCGCAGACCAGCAGGTCGACCGGCTCCGGCACCTCCGCCGCGCTCAAGGTGCGGGCGTTGCAACGCTCCAGCACGACCACGCGCGGATCGTTGCGCAGCTTCCAGGCCAGCTGGCCGTGCCCAACATCCACGGCATAGACCCGCGCCGCCCCGTGCTGCAGCAGCACATCGGTAAAGCCGCCGGTGGAGGCGCCGATGTCCAGGCAGACGAGGCCCGCCGGATCGAGATCGAAATGCGCCAGGGCGTGGGCCAGCTTCAGGCCGCCGCGGCTGACCCAGGGATGGTCCTGGCCGCGCACCTCCAGCGGCTGGTCCGGCGCCACCGCCTCGCCAGCTTTCTGGACCTTGCGCTCGCCGGCAAAGACCTTGCCGGCCATCACCAGCGCCTGCGCCCGGGCGCGGCTTTCCACCAGTCCGCGCTCGACCAGGGCCACGTCGATGCGAATCTTAGGGGCGCGGGTCTTGGCCGCGCGGCTCATGCGAGCGCCAAGCCCCCGTTGGGCAGGAAATGGGCACGGCGGTGGAACCGCCAGACAGCGGTCAGCGCGACAAAGGCCAGCCCCACCGCAAGGCCGGTCCAGACCCCCTGTCCGCCCAGGCCAAGGGGAAAGGCCAGGACGACGGAGGTCGTGAAGCCAACGCCCCAGTAGCCGGTCATGGCCAGCCACATCGGCACCTTGGTGTCCTTGAGGCCGCGCAGGGCCGAAATGGCGATCACCTGGGCCCCGTCGACGAGCTGGAACAGGGCGGCGATCACCAGGAAGGCGACCGCCAGTTCCACCACCGGCGCGTTGGCAGGCAGGTCGCGATCCAGAAACAGGCCCACCAGCTGGGGGCCGGCGAACCAGAACACCAGAGCCGAACCGGTCATGAACAGCATGCCGACCAGCAGCGACGACCAGCCCGCACGGCCGACCGCCGCGGGATCGCGGGAGCCCGCCGCCAGACCGACCCTGACCATGGACGCCTGGCTGATTCCCAGGGGCACCATAAAGGCCACCGCAGCGCACTGCAGCGCGATGGCGTGGGCGGCCAGGGCCTCCGTGCTGATCAGGCCGGCGAGGAAAGCCGCCCCCGCAAACAGGCTGGTTTCGGACAGGAGCGTGAGGCCGATCGGCAGGCCGATGCGAAACAGCTCGCGAAAACGCGGCCAGTCCGGCCGCCAGAAACGCACGAGGATCGCATAGCGTTTGAAGCGCCGGTCCCGCAGCACGAAAACGAGCATGGCCAGCAGCATCAGCCAGGACACAATGGAGCTGGTCACACCGGCCCCCATCAGTTCCCAGCGGGGCAGGCCGAAGTTGCCGAACATCAGGCCATAGTTGCCGATCGCGTTGGCGGCCACCGCCGCCAGGGTGATGATCAGGACCGAGCGCGGGCGCGAATGCGCCGTGACGAAGCAGCGCAGGACGACGAACCACAGCGACGGCAGCATCGCCCAGGTCACCGCCTTCAGATAGTCGTCGGCCCGCAGCGCGGTGTCCGCCTCCTGGCCGAAGAGCAGCAGCAGCCAGCGCCCGTTCCAGATGATCAGGCTGAAAAGGGCGGCAAACAGCAGGGTCAGCCAGAAGCCCTGGCGCACCGTCCGGCGCACGCCGTGGAAGTCCCGCGCGCCCAGCGCCTGGGCCGTCATCGGGGTGACGACGGTGGCGATGCCCATGCCGAACAGATAGAGCGGGATGAAGATGTTCATGCCGAGGGCGCCGGCCGCCAGATCCGCGGGCCCCAGCCAACCCATCATGACGATGTCGGTGGTGTTGATGCCGATCATCGCAAGCTGGGTGAGCGCCAGCGGCGCCGAGAGGCGCAGCGTGGCCCAGATCTCGCGTCGCCATAGGGAGTGCGGTGGGGGCGCTGTCAGAGGGGCGGTTGTCTCAGCCATTGTTTTTGACATCGTTTGCACTATGAAGACTATATATGGCCGTGAAAACCCGCATAAGCTGCAGGGCGGTCATGCAAACGGCGACTTGAAAGCCTGGAACACAGGCCCTGCATGATCTGCCATGGGCTCCGGACAAAGGCAACGGCGAAGAAGGGCCCCGATTTGCACAAGTGTTAACAGTTCATTAATCATGACAAGACTAATGACCATCTGGGCCAAGCGATACTCATCCGGGACGATCACCGCCGCATGAACCCGATTCCCTTTGACGAAGTCCAGCGACTGGCCTCTCTGCAGGCTCTGGATATCCTGGACACCCCGCCGGAGCCGGCATTCGATCGTATTACCCGCTTGGTCGCGGGACAATTCGACGTCCCCATCACCCTGATTTCCCTCATCGATCCGGCCCGGCAGTGGTTCAAGTCCAAGGTCGGGCTGGCTGTCGACGAGACGCCGCGCGAGTACTCCTTCTGCCAGTTTGCGATCATGGAAAACCGGGTTCTGCAGGTGCCGGACGCGACCAAGGACCTGCGCTTCGCGGACAATCCGCTGGTCCTCGGTGACCCGGAGATCCGCTTCTACGCCGGCGCCCCGCTGGTCACCCGCAACGGCTTCCGCCTCGGCACCCTCTGCCTGATCGACACCAAGCCCCGCCAGGCTATGGACGAGGCCCAGCAGGCACAGCTGCGCGACTTCGCCGATCTGGTCATCGGAGAAATGGAACTGCGGCGTCTGCGCCGGCTTCTGGGCGCCGAGTCCCAGGGGATCAGCCAGGAGGTCGCGGGGGCCCTCAACAGCCTGCAGCGCGCCGAGGAGGAGCTTTCCCACCAGGCGCAGATGGACGTCATCGCCCATCTGGCGCATGAACTGCGGACGCCGCTGTCGGCCATGCTGGGCTTCGCCGAGATCATCCGGCGGGAGTTCTTCGGCCCGATCGAGGACGAGCGCTATCCGGCCTATGCCACCAAGATCGAGAACTGCGGGCATCATCTGCTGAACGTTCTCAACGGGATGATGGACCTCGCGCGGGCCGAACGGGGCGGTCTGCGGCTGCAGGAATCGGTCATCGACCCGGAAAGCGTTGCGCGGCTCTCCGTCGAACTGGCCCAGCCGGAACTGGACCGCTTCGGCGCAACGGCGGTGGTGAGTTCCAGCCTGAAGGACCCGAGGATGCTGGCCGACCAGCATCAGCTCACCCAGATGCTGGTCAATCTGGTCGGCAACGCCGCGCGCCACGTTGCAAAGGGCAGCGAGATCGCCATCCGTACCGCGCAGCGCGCCGATGGCGGTTTCGATATCTCGGTCTCGGACGACGGCTGTGGCATGAGCGAAGCCGAGGTACGCGAGGCCGTCGAACCCTTCGGCCGGATCAGCGGCAGCGAGGCACGCCACCCCTCGGGCCTGGGCGTCGGCCTGCCCCTGACCAAGCGCCTCATCGAGATGCATGGCGGCACCCTGGCCATCGACAGCAAGCGCGGCGCCGGCACCACGGTCACCCTGCGGTTCCCCGCTTACCGGGTGCGCGAACCCGGAGCGCCGGCGAGCACCCAGCCGATCAATCTGCAATAAGGGACCGGGCGCGCCGCAACGCCGCCTCTCCTTTGCGCCCCGGGGATCACGGGGCGGATCAGCCGGGGATTAGCCGGAGATCAGGCGCGGGCCGGTGACTCGACCTCCTGCTGGCCCAAGGCCTGCAGCGCCGCGGCGAGGATGCCTTCGCGGTCGACCCCGGCCAGCGCCAGCTGACGCTCCGGCTTGTCGTGATCGATGAAGAAGTCCGGCAGGGTGACCGGGCGGAAGCGCAGCCCCTTGTCGAACAGTCCCTGGCGCGCGAGGAACTGCATCACCTGGGTGGCAAACCCGCCGATTGCGCCCTCCTCGACCGTGATCAGAACTTCGTGCTCGCCGGCAAGACGCCGTACAAGGTCCTCGTCCAGCGGCTTGGCGAAGCGGGCATCGGCCACCGTCGTCGACAGGCCGCGGGCGGCGAGATCGTCGGCAGCGGCCAGGGCATCGGCAAGGCGCGTGCCCAGCGACAGGATGGCAACCTTGCTGCCTTCACGCAGGATGCGGCCCTTGCCGATTTCCACTGCGCTCCCCCGCTCCGGCATCTCGATCCCCAGCGCCTCGCCGCGCGGATAGCGCAGCGCGGAGGGCCGGTCGTCGATCTGGCAGGCGGTCGCCACCATGTGCATCAGTTCGGCCTCGTCGCTGGGCGCCATGATGACAAAGTTCGGCAGACAGCCCAGGTAGGTCAGATCGTAGCTGCCCTGGTGGGTAACCCCGTCGGCCCCCACCATGCCCGCGCGGTCGATGGCAAAGCGCACCGGCAGGCTCTGGATCGCGACGTCGTGGACGACCTGGTCATAGGCGCGCTGCAGGAAGGTCGAGTAGATCGCCGCGAAAGGCCGGAAGCCCTCGCAGGCCAGGCCGGCGCAGAAAGTGACCGCGTGCTGCTCGGCGATCCCCACATCGAAGGTGCGATCCGGGAAGCGTTCGGCAAACTTGTTGAGGCCGGTACCGGACGGCATGGCGGCGGTGACGGCGACAATCCTGTCGTCATGCTCCGCCTCGGCGATCAGACCCTTGGCGAAGACGTTCTGATAGGCCGGCGCCTTGGGGGCGGGCTTGGCCTGCTTGCCGGTGACGACATCGAACTTCGCGACGCCGTGGTACTTGTCCGCCGCCGCCTCCGCCGGCTCGTAGCCCTTGCCCTTCTGGGTCACACAGTGGATCAGCACCGGGCCCTCGTAGTCCGCGTCGCGCACGTTCTTCAGCACCGGCAGAAGATGGTCGAAGTTGTGGCCGTCGATAGGCCCGACGTAGAAGAAACCCATTTCCTCGAACAGCGTGCCGCCGGTCAGCAGGCCGCGGGCATATTCCTCGGCGCGGCGCGCCGCCATCTCGATGGGGCGCGGGAAGCGCTTGGCCACAACCCGCCCGAGGCTGCGCACGGACTGGAACGGCTTGGAGGAAATCAGCTGCGAGAGGTAGGCGCTCATCGCCCCCACGGGCGGCGCGATGGACATGTCGTTGTCGTTGAGGATGACAATCAGACGGCTGTTCATGGCTCCGGCGTTGTTCATCGCCTCGTAAGCCATGCCGGCACTCATCGCGCCATCGCCGATCACCGCAATGACCGCGTTGTCATCGCCGCGGAAGTCGCGCGCAACGGAGAAGCCCAGGCCGGCGGAAATCGAGGTCGAGCTGTGCGCCGCACCGAAGGGGTCGTAAGGGCTCTCCTTGCGGCTGGTGAAGCCGGAGAGCCCGCCGCCCTGGCGCAGGCTGCGGATACGGTCACGCCGGCCGGTCAGGATCTTATGCGGATAGCACTGGTGGGAGACATCCCAGATCAGCCGGTCATCGGGCGTGTTGAAGACATGGTGCAGGGCCGTCGTCAGTTCGACGACACCAAGGCCGGCGCCCAGATGGCCGCCGGTCACGGAGACCGCCTCGATCATCTCCGCACGCAGTTCGTCGGCGAAGTCACGCAGCTGTCCTTCGTCGAGTTTGCGCAGATCCGAGGGGTCGGAAACGCTGTCGAGCAGCGGCGTCGGGCGCCGATTATGACCGATCTCTGCCAAGGCTTCTGCCACTCCTATGCTCTATCTGCTTTATCGTTATCTTTTGCTGCATCTTTTGCTGCGGCATCCTTCAGCGCGGCGCCTCTTCCTGCGAACCCCTTGCCACGGCTTTGGAGCCCCGATCGCGGAAGCGTCCGGGTCTTACCGGGGCCTCACGACCGTCGCGCGACCACAAAGGCCGCCGCCTCTCTCAAAAGGTCCGCCTTTTGGCCGAAAAGATCAAGCCGCCGACAGGCTGAATCCACCAGGGCCTCCGCCTTGTTACGGGCGCCTGAGATGCCAAGCTGGCCGACGAATGTGGCTTTTCCGAGACTTGCGTCCTGGCCCGTCGGCTTGCCGAGCGCTTCCGGCGTGCTTTCGGCGTCCAGGATGTCGTCGGCGATCTGAAAGGCGAGGCCGAGATCGCGGGCATAGTCCTTCAGCGCCTGCCGCTGAGGCTCGGGCGCCTGTGCCAGGATCGGGCCGGCCTCGCAGGAAAACAGGATCAGCGCCCCGGTCTTCAGGCTTTGCAGGTGGGAGATTCCGGCCAGGTCAAGCTCAGCGCGCTCCGGCGACATATCGATCATCTGGCCGCCCACCATGCCCGCCGCCCCGGCCGCGGCGGCCAGTTGCCGCAACAATTCAACCCGCACCGCCGCAAGGTCATGGGTCTCGGGCCCGGACAGAACCGCGAAAGCCTCCGTCAGCAGCCCGTCGCCGGCCAGGATCGCGGTTGCCTCGTCGAAGGCGATGTGAACCGTCGGGCGGCCGCGCCGCAGGTCGCTGTCGTCCATCGCCGGCAGATCGTCGTGGATCAGGCTGTAGCAGTGCACCATCTCGATGGCGGCCCCGACCCTGAGCGCCTGCTGCTCGGGGACATCGAAGAGGCGGGCCGATTCGCGCACCAGGAACGGCCTCAGGCGTTTTCCGCCCGACAGGGCGGCATAGCGCATCGCCTCGACAACGCGCCCGCGCGGTCCGTCGGTCTTCGGGAGCATCCGGTCGAGCAGGGCCGAAATCGTTTCTCCCTGGCTGGCCAAGGCATCCTGAAGTTTCATCGTCTGCGCCCCGGTCACCCCTGTTCAGTCGACATCGAGCGCGGTGGTGTCGGCCGTGCCGTCGGCCGAAAGGCTGATTTTCTCGATCTTGGCCTGCGCCTCGCGCAGTTTCTGATCGCAATGGCGCTTCAGGGCCGCGCCGCGCTCGTAATCCTCGATCGCGGAGTCAAGGGCGCCCTGTCCCTGCTCCAGCTTGGCCACGATCTGCTTCAGGGCGTCGAGCGCCTCCTCGAAGCTCATCGCCTGGATGTCGTTGGGAACCTCGTTCTTGGGCATCCGTTTCCCCCCCGGGGTGTGTCTGGTCCTCGTGCGCCATGTCGACCGCTGCGGGCGGCCGGCGTCGTTCCCAATTCAGCGGTCCCGCCCTTTAACGCAGTCGGCGCCAGAGGTCAAAAGCGCATCAGCGTGCGGACATGGGCTGCGGCACAGCTGGCCAGAGCCGCATGATCGTAGCCCCCCTCCAGAACCGAGACCAATCGCCCCCCACAGGCGCTGCGGGCCAGCTCCATCAACTGCTGCGTCGCCCAGGCATAGTCCTCCTCGACGAAGTTCAGGCTGGCCAGGGGGTCGTCGGCATGGGCATCGAATCCGGCCGAGATGAACACGAACTCCGGCTCGAAGCGCGTCATGGCCGGAATCACACAGTCGCGCATCGCCTGCCGGAACTCCGCCGATCCGGCCGGCGGCGGCAGCGGCACGTTGATGATGTTGTTTGCAACGCCGCGCTCTTGCGCGCGTCCGGTTCCGGGATAGAACGGAAACTGATGCGTCGAGGCGTAGAACAGGTCCGGATCGTCCCAGAACATGGCCTGGGTTCCGTTGCCATGGTGGACATCGAAATCGACCACGGCGACGCGGTGGCAGCGGTGCACCTCGCGGGCATGCAGGGCGCCGACCGCGACATTATTGAACAGGCAGAAGCCCATGGCCTGGCGCGGCTCGGCATGGTGGCCCGGCGGGCGGACCGCGCAGAAGGCGTTGTCGGCTTCGCCCGCCATCACCGCGTCAACCGCCGCGACCACCGCGCCGGCGGCCCGCAATGCGGCTTCGCCCGAGCCCGGCGAGACGATGGTATCGGCATCCAGCATGCGGTCGCCATGGTCCGGTATGGCGGCCAGAACCTCGTGCACGAAGCTGTCAGGATGGACCCGCGCAATCTGTCCATGCTCGGCGCGCGGGGCTTCGCGGCGCAGCAGACCGGAAAACTCGGGACTGTCGAGAGTCTTCATGATGGCCTTGAGACGGCCCGGATTTTCCGGATGAAGAGGCCCGGGATCGTGCTGCTCGCAGGCGGGATGACTGAAAAGAAGCGTACTCATACGGCGGCCCTGGCTCTGGGGGGTCGGCCCATCATAGCCCGTGACCGCCCGGCGTCATCCCTGCAATTTCAACCGAAATGCGGTTTCCTGCCTAAATGAATTGTCAGGAGACAGCGGCGCAGACTGGGCCTATGCTGCCGCAGTTGTTGGCTTGGCCCATTGACTCCCTGCGGCCAGACGCCAAATCAATGATCTATTTAGTTTTTTTGAGATCCCGCCAATTTGCGCGAGAGTCGCGGCGTCGGCAGGGTGTTTGGAGATAGGCGAAACATGGGGTTGAAGGCGGCACGCCGGTGTCTGGCGATTGCGGTGGTCTGTCTTGCGGGAGCGAGCCTTGGCAGCGGTTTCGCGGTTCAGAACGCAACGGCGCAAAACAACGCCTCCCTGGTGCGTGTCGATGCCGTGCGCAGCGAACCGCTGACCCAGACGGTGCCTGTGGTGGGCCGCCTCGTCGCCCGACAGGCCGGGTCGGTCGCCGCCCGGGTCAGCGGCCCGATCCAGGAGTACACCGTCGAGGTCGGCGACCGGGTTGCGGCCGGCGATGTCATTGCCGTGCTCGACAGGGTGTCGATGGAGGCCGAACGGGATCTGGCGGCCGCGGGCCTTTCCGTGGCCCGGGCAGAGTTGAGGACCAAGCAGGCCGAGATCACCCTGGCACGACAGGAACTGCAGCGCCTGGAGGGGCTGAAGCAGTCCGCCGCCTTCAGCCAGGCCCGTTTCGACGATGCCCGTCAGGAGGTCGCCATCGCCGAGGCTGCGGCCAGCGAAGCGGAGGCCGCGGTGACCAGCGCCCGCGCCACGCTGCGCTTGGCCGAAATCGACCTGGAAGACGCCACCGTGCGCGCGCCCTATGACGGGGTGATCACCCAGCGCCTGAGCGAGGCCGGCTCCTATGCGCAGGACGGCGCGGCTGTGGTGCGCATGATCGCCGATCAGACCCTGGAGGTGGAGGCTGACGTGCCGGCCAACCGGCTGCTGGGACTCACCTCCGGCGCCGCCGTCGAAGTGGTGCTGGACGACGGGACCCTGATCGGGGCGACGGTCCGGGCCGTGATCCCCGACGAGAATCCGCTGACCCGGACCCGTGCCGTGCGCTTCGTGCCGCGCTTCGGAGAGATCAACAGCCCGCTTGCCAACGAGCAGTCGGTCACCGTGATGGTGCCGGTTGGCGCGCCGCGGGACGTCGTCTCCGTTCACAAGGACGCCATCATCAAACGTCCCAACGGCACCATTGTCTTCGTTGTCTCCGAGGGTCAGGCACAGCCGCGCCCGATCGTGCTGGGCGAGCCGGTCGGCAACCGCTACGAGGTCGTCCAGGGCCTCGACGAAGGCGAGCAGACCGTGGTGCGCGGCAATGAACGCCTGCGCCCCGGCGCCGCCGTCCAGATCGACGGAGAAACCTGATGAACCTCATCAAGCTCGCCATCGAAAGGCCGATCGCGGTCATAGCCGCGGTGCTGATGGTGGTGATGTTCGGGATCGTCGCGCTGCAGACCATCCCCATCCAGCTGGCGCCCGATGTCAACCGGCCGGTCATCACCGTATCGACGAACTGGGGCGGCGCCGCGCCGGCCGAGGTCGAGCGAGAGATCACCAACCGCCAGGAAGAAGAGCTGAAAGGTATCGAGGGCCTGGAGACCATCACCTCGCGCTCCGAGCAGGGCCGGGCCCGCATCACCCTGGAGTTCGCCGTCGGCACCAATATGGACCGCGCTCTGCTGCTGGTCTCCAACCGGCTCGACCGGGTGAACGGCTATCCGGACGAGGCCGACGAACCCTCGCTGGATACCGCCGGCAGCGAAGACAGTCCCATCGCGTGGTTCATCATCACCCGCGAGGACGGCAACGAACGGCCCATCCACGAGTACGGCGACTTCGCCGAGGACATTCTGCGCGAGCGCATCGAACGCGTTCCCGGCGTCAGCCGCGTCAATGTGTTCGGCGGGACGGAGCGGGAAATCCAGGTGATCGTCGAACCCAAGGTGCTGGCGCGCTACCGCATGACGGTGAGCGAGGTCGTCGATGCCCTGCGCCGCGCCAACGCCTCGCTCAGCGCCGGCGACGTGGACGAAGGCAAGCGGCGCTACGTGGTCCGCACCGAGGGCGAGTTGAACACCCTGGAAGCGATCCGCGACGTCGTGGTGCGCAGCGATTCCAATGACGACAGCGGCCGCCTGGCGCGGGTGCGGATCGGCGACATCGCAGAGGTTTCCTACGGCTACAAGGAAGCCGGGGCCTCGATCCGCATGCTCGCCCAGGGCGCCATGGCGATGAACGCCCAGCGCGAAACCGGCGCCAACGTCATCGAGACCATGGACGGCATCAAGGCAGCGGTCGAAGAACTGCGGGCCGGGGTGATCCCGGCCGAGGGCCTGAGGCTGCGCCAGGTCTACGATGAGACGGTCTACATCAACTCCGCCATCGATCTGGTGCAGCAGAACATCTGGGTCGGCGGGACCCTTGCCGCCATTATTCTTCTCGTCTTCCTGCGCTCCGTCCGCGCCACCCTGGTGGTGTCCATCGCGATTCCGGTTTCGGTCATCGGCGCCTTCGTGGCCATGGCCGCCATGGGACGCTCCATCAACGTGATCTCCCTGGCCGGCATCGCCTTTGCGGTCGGCATGGTGGTGGATGCCGCCATCGTGGTGCTGGAGAACATTTACCGCCTGCGCGAACAGGGCCGGCCGGCCCGCGAGGCCGCCTATCTGGGCGCCAAGCAGGTCTGGGGGGCGGTGCTCGTCTCCGCCCTGACCACCGTGATGGTGTTCATCCCCATCCTGGTGATGCAGCTGGAGGTGGGCCAACTGTTCCGCGATATCGCGGTGGCCATCTCGGTCTCCGTCATGCTGTCGCTGCTGGTCTCGGTCACCGTGCTGCCGGCGCTCTCCAGCTGGCTGCTGAGCGGCGGCAGCAAGAAGCTGGACGAGAAAAGCATCACCCGTCTGCGCCTGCCGCTGGTCGACTGGCTGGCGGAAAGGCTCATCGCCATCATCATGGGCTTCGTGCGGCTTGTGGTCGCCAGCCGCCTGGTGGCTTTCGTGGTCGTGGCGTCCGTCACGACAGCGGCGTCAATGGGCGCCTGGCACTTCCTGCCCAAGCTGGAATACCTGCCGGAAGGCAACCGGAACCTCGTTTTCGGCATCATCATTCCGCCGCCGGGCTACAACCTCGGCACCACCACCGACATCGCCAAAGGCATCGAAGCCGCGACCCGGCCGCTCTGGATCACCGAAAGCGGCATGGAAGCCGACAGCTACCAAACCCAGGAAGAAGACGGCTTTTCCCTGGACGGCATCGGGGAAGGCTTCACCGGGGCTTTGAGGTCTCTTTGGCCCGGCGGGGCAGAAAACGCCGAGCCGCCGCAGATCGAACGCTTCTTCTTCGTCGCCACCAGGGCCACCACCTTCCTAGGCGCCACCGCGGTCGACCCGCAGCGCGCTTCGGAGCTGATCCCGGTCCTGGAGGGCCCGGTGTTCCGCGAGCCCGGAACCTTCGGCTTCATCAACCAGCCGTCGATCTTCGGGCGCGGCATCGGTTCGGGCCGCAAGATCGACTTCGACATCTCCGGTCAGGAGCTGGAGACCATCCTCGGCGTCGCCCAACAGGCGGTGGGCCGAATCTCGCAGATCCTGCCGCGCAGCGAGGGCCACCAGCTGCGCCCGAACCCGGGCCTGGAACTGGGCGCACCGGAAGTGCGGCTCTTCCCCAACCGCCTGCGCCTTGCCGACAACAACGTGACCGCGCGCGAGCTGGGTGAAGCCATCGACACCTTCAATGACGGCCTCAGGGTGGCGGAGGTCACCGTCGGCTCCGACCGCCTGGACCTGATGCTGAAAGGCCCGGATTACAACGTCGTCGAGACCCAGGGCATCGCCAGCCTGCCGGTGGTGACTCCCAGCGGCGACATCATTCCGGCTTCGTCTCTGGCTGAAGTGGTGCTGACCTCGGGACCCACCGAAATCCGCCACCGCGAGCGCTTCCGCACCGTCACCCTGGAAATCCGCCCCGCCCCCGGCATTCCACTGGAAGCCGCCCTGGACACCCTGCGCAGCGAGGTCATGGAGCCGATGGAGGCCGAGGGCCTGCCGCCCGGGGTCACGTTCAACATTTCCGGCACGGCCGATAAACTGACCCAGACCTGGGAAGCCATGGTCCTGGATCTCCTGCTGGCGCTGGCCATCGTTTTTCTGGTCATGGCCGTGCTGTTCGAGAGTTTCATCTATCCGCTGATCATCCTGCTTTCGGTGCCTCTGGCCGCCGCCGGCGGCGTGGCCGGGCTGGTTGTGCTCAACACCTCCGTCTACCAGCCGCTCGACATGCTGACCCTGCTCGGTTTCGTCATTTTGATCGGCATCGTGGTGAACAACGCCATCCTGCTGGTGCATCAGACGCTCTATCACCTGCGCGAAGAGGGCCTGGCCGCCGGCGCGGCGATCGTCGAGGCGACGCGCAACCGCATCCGGCCGATCTTCATGTCGACCCTGACGTCGGTCTTCGGGATGCTGCCGCTGGTGCTGTTCCCCGGCGCCGGCTCGGAGCTCTATCGCGGCCTGGGGTCGGTGGTGGTCGGCGGCCTCTCCCTCTCCGCCATGCTGACGCTGCTGATCATCCCGCCGATGATGGCGCTGCTGGTCGGCGCGCTGGAAGGGCGCAAGGCCGCGTCCGGCCCGAAGGTGGCGGGCCCCGCACAGCCGGCCCCCGGAGAGTAAGGCCGGCAGAAGCAAGGCGCAGGAGGAAACAAGGCCCATGAGAGTGGGCCCGGCAGGCCGGGGCTGTCGGGAACGGTCCCGGCGCGGCCCCGCCGCTTCTAGCCGGCTTTCCTGATCTGGAAGGTAAAGCGGCCCTCCGCCTCGTCCCAGGACAGCAGTTCATCGCCCGTGGTCTGGCAAAAAGCCTGGAAATCCGCGACCGCGCCCGGATCCGTGGCGATGACTTCCAGGACCGCGCCGGCTTCGACCGATTTCATCGCCTTTCGGGCCCGCAGGACGGGCAGCGGGCAGCGCAGCCCGGTAGCGTCGAGCACGGTTTTCGACATCTCAGACATCTTTCATTTCTACATCCGTTGTTAGTAAAATAGAGGTCCTCCACGGCGAATCGGCGCCATTCCCCCAGAAATCCCGCCGTTCCGCAAGACTTCGGAAAACCTCACCGCCTTTCGGATAATTGGGAACAAAAAAAGTTCGCGGCTTGCGCTTGACCTGCCCCACCCCCGAACAACGTTTCCTAATATGCCATACGGACCACTTCTTCTGACCGCCGGACGGGCGAGCCGCCTGCTCAAAGCCATGGGCAATGAGCGGCGCCTGGTAATCCTCTGCCACCTGTCCGAACGCGAACACTCCGTGACCGAGCTTTGCCGGCTGGTTGGGCTCAGTCAATCCGCCCTGTCCCAACATCTGGCCAAGCTTCGCCGGGACAACCTGGTGAAGACCCGCCGCAACGCGCAAACGGTGCTCTACTCGGTATCCAGCCCCGAGGTGGGCAAGATGTTGAGCGCCCTGAGCGAGCTCTACGTGAACTGCTGCGCGGCGCGGCAGCCCGCACCGACCGATACCGCTTCGGTGGACGGCGCTGCCAGCCGCTCCGGCGGCGCAGAGACAGCGGCCGAGGGCGCAGCCCTGCGCAAGCCCAGCACCTGAGCCAAACCGACCGGGCCTCGCATAGAGGAATTGATTCTTCTGTCGAGCCGCATCCGCGCCCGTTCGCCTGCCTAGACGCTGCAGCGCGGAGAAGGCTGCACGCGCTGGTTTACGATGCCTCTGCACGTTTTGACCTGCGATGTTCGCGGCGTTTCTTTCGCGCGTGCCGGGCCGGTCGTTCAACCCAGTGTTGTTCATGAACAAATGAATACGTCTGCATGAACAAATCGATCACTTGATCCGCGAGAAGCTTGCGCAGTAAGTCTGCGCGGTCACCCTTTGAGACAAAACTCCGAATCACCAACCCATCGCCGCGGGGTCATTCAGAATGAGAGAAATGACAGCGTGTCTGAGACTCCCACGATTACTCCCGCAAAGCCCGACCCCGTCGACGTCTCCATAGGTTCCAGGTTGCGGCTCCGGCGCCTGGCCCTTGGCCTCAGCCAGAGCAGCCTGGCGAACTCTTTGGGTATTACATTTCAGCAGATTCAGAAATACGAGCGCGGCACCAACCGTATCGTCGCCAGCCGCCTTTACCGCCTGTCCCAGGTTCTGCAGGTCCCGGTTCAGTATTTCTTCCAGGAGCTCTCCGCCAGAGAAGCGCCCGGACAGCCGCCCGCCGCCGGCCAGACCGACATCGAGTCACCGGAACGTGTGTCCGACCTGATGACCCAGCGTGATATGCTTCGTCTCGTCCAAGCCTACAGCCGAATTGAGGATGCCACGGTCCGGCGGCAGATCTATGCATTGGTCAAGACAATCGGCGAGCATCGCTGCGGTCCTTCCTGCTGAGGGGCCTGCTGAGAGGTCTTTCGGCGGGTCAAGTAACGGGCGTCGGCGTGCCCCGGCTGCAGCCGGGACGGGCCTTTTCGTCCTGGCCGCCCTTGCTGTGGCCTGGTCTCAGCAGAGCGCCCGGTCCGAGAGCGGTTCGCCGGTGCGCGGCACGGCCGAGATCATCGATGGCGACTCGCTCTCCGTTGCCGGGCAGAACTACGATCTGGCCGGGGTCGATGCGCCCGAGCTGGCGCAGCGCTGCACCCGCAAAGAGCGCTTCTATGACTGTGGATTGCTTGCGCAGGCGGCCCTTATGGATCTGACCGCCGGTGTCGAGGTCGAATGCCGGCGGCTGAAAGGCCGCGCCGCATCCGCCGATGTACCGCTGGCGCGCTGCACCGCGGCGGGATACGACCTCTCGGAGGGCATGATCTACACCGGCTGGGCTCTGGTCCGGCCTGATGACGATCCCGCAGAGCGCTATGGGGCGCTCTTCGGTCCGATTCAGCACGGCGCGGAGGAAGCCCGGCGCGGCCTCTGGAAAGGCGAGTTCGTCGCGCCCTGGGCCTGGCGCGACGGCCAGCGTCTGGCGGGCGAAGCGGGCCGATAAGCCGGCGGCATCGGCGCCGTGAAACGGCTTCTGCGGATGCATTGTCTCTGGACGCCAAGGCCACTGCAGCGCCACTATGGCGGCTGTTGACTGCAGTGCCTTCGGGGGAAGGAACGATGGCGGTGGCACGACTTCCGACGATGACAGCGGCCTTGAGCCTGCTTGGTCTTTCTGCGCTCTGGCCGGTCCCCGCCGCAGCCCAGGACGGCGGCTACTTTTCACCCACCTATGCGTCCTCTGCCCAGGGCTCTCCCTATCGCGACGTCTACTCCCGAACCTTCGGATCGGCGACAGCCGCCCCTGAAGCCCTGCAGACCCCTCGTGCCGCCGCGCCAGTGGCCGCCTCCGGCCCCGCCGGTGAGGTCGTCTTCGTCATCGACAGCAAGGGGCTGGCCACGTATCGCGCAGACGATTACGCCGGCGGTCGTGGCGATGCGATTGCGCGCGGAGCGGTTCCGCCGATGCCGGAAACGGCAACCATCGCCGGGGCCGTGCCGCAGGTCCCCACCGTTGCGGACAACCTCTACCTGCGGCCGCCGCTGGAAACCGCCGGCGGGCCGCAGCCGGCCACGCCGGTGCTGCTCATTCCCTCACCCGAAACCAAGGCCCCGACGAGCGCCTCGGGCGAACAGTGAGTCGCACCGCCGTCTTCGAGCGTTTCCAAAGCGGCCGCAGAGCCCTTGCAGAAGCGATCGCCGCGCTGCCGCAGGCCGATGCCGTTTCGCTCCCGCTGCTGGGGCCAGAGGCCATCGAAGCCTTGATCGCGGACTCTCAAAGCCTGCGCTACCGCCCGGCACGACCGGTGATCGGAGAAGGCGACAAGCGCGTCTGGCAGGACTGCGAAGTGAGCTGCGCGGTTCCCGATGACGGCGCTCTTGCCGCCTGCGCTGCGGCGCTGGACGCCGCCTTCACCGATGCCCTGGCACTGTTGACGCCGCCGCCCCTGACGGAAGGCTTTGCCGTCAACGATCTCATCGTCCAGCGCTACCCCAAAGGCTCCGGCGGGATCACGCCCCACCGCGACCATATCGCCTACCGCGGCCTCATCTCCGTCATCACCCTGAGCGGACGCTGCCGCTTTGCGGTCTGCCGCGACCGCAGCGGGGCGGAGGCCCGGGCGGTGGCGGCGCCGCCCGGCTGGCTGGTGCTGATGCGCGGACCAGGGCTCTATGGCAGAACCGACCGCCCCTTTCACTTCGTCGACCGCTTCGAGACGCCGCGGGTCAGCGTCGGCCTGCGCTACGACCGCAGACTGGCGGTTTGACCGGCCGCCGGTTCTTCAGCGGTGCCTCTCCTGGGAACCAGCCGGGGAGTTCACCGGGGTGCTTGGCCTGTCCCCGCGCGGGTGATACGACAACCGTCCCGGCTTTCGCCCTGAACCGAACACCTCCCAGATCCGGCCTTCGCCCAGAAACCGCCATGCGCACCGACGACTTCGATTTCGACCTGCCGCGCGCGCTGATCGCCCAGCATCCGATCGAGCCGCGCGAGACCGCGCGCCTGCTGCATGTGGGGCCGGTTCTGGCGGACCGGACCATCGCCGACCTGCCCCGCCTGTTGCGCCCCGGCGACCTGCTGGTCATCAACGACACCAAGGTGATCCCGGCGCGGCTGACCGGCACAAGGGGCAGCAGCGGCATCGAGGTCACCCTGCACAAGGCGGTGGACGCCGGCACCTCGGCCAGGACCTGGAAGGCTTTTGCGCGCCCGGCGCGTAAGCTCTCTGCCGGCGACCGGATCGTTTTCGCCGAGGACTTCGGCGCCGCGGTCGCCGAAAAGGGCGAGGGCGGCGAAGTCACCCTGGTCTTCGACGAAGCGGGCAGCGACCTGCTGGCCGCGTTGGACCGCCACGGGATCATGCCGCTGCCGCCCTACATCAAGCGCGACTCCGGGGGCGATCCGCAGGACCGGGAGGACTACCAGACGGTCTTCGCGGAACGGGCCGGCGCCGTCGCCGCGCCCACCGCCGGCCTGCACTTCACCGAGAGCCTGCTGGCCGCACTCGAAGGGGCCGGGATCGACCGGGTGGCGGTCACCCTGCATGTCGGCGCCGGCACCTTCCTGCCGGTGAAGACAGACGACCCCGCCGCCCACCGGATGCACAGCGAGACCGGCGAAATCACCCGCGACGCCGCGGACAGGATCAATGCTGTCCGGGCCGCTGGCGGGCGCATCGTCGCGGTCGGCACCACCGCGCTGCGCCTGCTGGAGAGCGTTGCCGCGGACGACGGCACGGTCACGCCCTTCGTCGGCGACACCGATCTTTTCATCCTGCCGGGCCACCGCTTCAAGGCCGTGGACCTGCTGCTGACCAACTTCCACCTGCCGCGGTCGACCCTTTTCATGCTGGTCTGCGCTTTTGCCGGCAAGGCGCGCATGGAGGCCGCCTACGCCCACGCCGTCGCTGAGCAGTACCGCTTCTACTCCTACGGCGATGCCTGCCTGCTGGAGCCGGAGGGCGCCCGGTGAACAGGGCCGAACAAACCGCTGCCGGCGCCCACGGCCTCCGCTTTGCGGTCAGTGCCGTCGACGGCAAGGCCCGCCGCGGGCAGCTTGAGACGGCGCACGGGACGATCAATACGCCCGCCTTCATGACCGTCGGCACCGCCGCCACCGTGAAGGGACTGACTCCTGACCAGGTGCGCGAAAGCGGGGCCGAGATCCTGCTCGCCAACACCTACCACCTGATGCTGCGCCCAGGGGCGGAGCGGGTTGCGCGCCTGGGCGGCCTGCATCGTTTCATGAACTGGCCGCGGCCGATCCTGACGGATTCCGGCGGCTACCAGGTGATGTCGCTGCAGGAACTGCGCAAGATCACCGAGGAGGGCGTCACCTTCCGCTCCCACCTGGATGGCGAGCGCCACGCCCTGACGCCGGAGCGGGCGGTGGAAATCCAGGAGCTTCTCGACGCCAACATCACCATGGTGCTCGACGAGTGCACGCCTTACCCGGCGACGGAGGCGGAAGCGCGCGAGTCCATGGAGCGTTCCATGCGCTGGGCGGCCCGCTGCCACAAGGCCTTTACCGTGCGGCCGGGCTATGGGCTCTTCGGCATCGTCCAGGGCGGTGTCTATCCGGCGCTGCGGCGTGCCTCCGCCGAGGCGCTGATCGAGATCGGTTTCGACGGCTATGCGGTCGGCGGGCTGGCCGTCGGCGAGGGACAGGCGGTGATGTTCGAGGTGCTGGACGCCACGGTCCCGCATATGCCGGCAACCCATCCGCGCTATCTCATGGGCGTCGGCAAGCCGGCGGACATCGTCGGCGCCGTCGCCCGCGGCATCGATATATTCGACTGCGTGCTGCCGACCCGATCGGGGCGCACCGGCCAGGCCTTCACCCGCCGCGGCAGCGTGAACATCCGCAACGCGCGCCATCAGGACGATGCCCGCCCGCTGGATCCGGACTGCCCCTGCCCGACCTGCACCAACTACTCCCGCGCCTATCTGCACCATCTCTTCAAGGCGAAGGAGATGCTTGGCCCGATCCTGCTGACCCGCCACAATCTGGCCTATTATCAGGAACTCATGGCCGGCCTGCGCCAGGCAATCGAGGACCAGCGGCTTGACGATTTCATCGCAGCGTTTACCGGGCAACAGGACGCGGGAGACCTCCCTGCCCTCTAAAAAGGCGGCAATCCGGGAGCGGGCCCTGGCGCTGGGGTTCGACGCCGTGGGCTTTGCCAGGGCGGAGGTCGCCCCCGACGCAGCCGCCGCGCTGAAGGAGTTCCTGGCGGCGGGCTATCACGGTGAGATGGACTGGCTGGCCCGCAATGCGGAACGCCGCGCCAACCCGAAGGCGCTCTGGCCGGAAGCGCGCAGCGTCGTCGTTCTGGGCCAGAACTACGGCCCCGCCGAAGACCCCCTGGCGCTGCTGGACGAACCGCAGCGTGCGGCAATCTCCGTCTACGCCCGCAACGCCGACTATCACGACCTGATGAAGAAGCGTCTGAAGGCCCTGGCGCGCTGGATGCATGAGGATCTGGCGGCCGGAGTGAAGGTCTTCGTCGACACCGCGCCGGTGATGGAAAAACACCTGGCGCAGGCCGGCGGCCTCGGCTGGCAGGGCAAACACAGCAACCTCGTGTCGCGCGCGCTGGGCTCCTGGCTGTTTCTCGGCGAGGTCTACACCGATCTGGAAGTCGAAGCCGACAGGGCGGAAAGCGATCACTGCGGAAGCTGCCGCAACTGTCTCGACATCTGCCCTACCGACGCCTTCCCGGCCCCCTACAAACTCGACGCGCGGCGCTGCATCTCTTACCTCACCATCGAACACAAGGGGCCGATCCCGCTGGAGTTCCGCAAGGCCATGGGCAACCGCATCTACGGCTGCGACGACTGCCTTGCCGTCTGCCCCTGGAACAAGTTCGCGCAGCCGACCCGCGAGGCCGCCTTCCTGCCCCGTGCCGAACTCACCGCGCCGCGGCTGGCCGACTTTCTCGACCTCGACGACGCCGGCTTTCGCAGGCTCTTTGCCGGCTCGCCCATCAAGCGCATCGGGCGCGACCGCTTCCTGCGCAATGTGCTGATCGCCCTTGGCAACGCCGGGAACAAGGCACCAGCAAAAGCAATCGAGGCCCTGCTGAATGACCCTTCCGCGCTGGTACGCGGCGCGGCGGTCTGGGCCCTGCTCTGCCTGTTGCCGCAGGAAGCCGTCGCGCGCCTGCGCAGCAGACATGCGGCCGCCGAGAGCGACCCCGGCGTCCTCGACGAATGGGCCCGGCTCGACTCCTGAGCGATGATCCGATTGCACATCACCGGCGCTTCCGGCAGCGGCACCTCGACCCTGGGCCATGCGCTCTCAGAGCATCTGGGGGTGGCCCGCTTCGATACCGATGAATTCTACTGGCAGCCAGGCGATCCGCCCTACACGCTGAAACGACCGGTCGAGGAGCGTCTGCGCCTGTTGAACAGGGCCTTCGCCGAGGCCGGATCATGGGTGCTTTCCGGCTCCATCGGCCATTGGGGCGCGCCGCTCATCCCACAGTTCGACCTGGTGATTTTCCTCTCAGTGCCCACCGGGGTGCGCCTGGAACGCCTGCGCCGGCGGGAGGTCGAGCGCTACGGCAACCGGATCGAACCCGGCGGCGACCGCCATGACGCCAGCATCGCTTTTCTTGAGTGGGCCGCCGAGTACGAAATCGGCCCCCCGGAAGGGCGGAGCCGCGAAATGCACGAAACCTGGCTGGAAACCCTCCCCTGCCCGGTTCTGCGCCTGGAAGGGGACCGAGCGGTGGTCAGCCAGCGCGCCGACAGCCTGGCAGCTCTCGCCCGGCACGGGCTGCCGGTCTGAGGCAGGACAGACCTTTTCGGCCCGGTTATTGGGGTTGGGAGGCTGTCGGCCGCTTGGCCTTGTCCGGCGGGAAGCAGACGAAATTGACCCGGTTGGGTTGGGTCAGCGAACAGCCGTTCCAGAAAACGTCCTCGTTCTTGCGCACCAGGCGCCCGCCGTCGCAGATGTAGGCCGCTTCGTCGTCGACTTCCGAATCCTCGTTCACCGCCGGGCTGTAGCAAAGGCCGAAGGCATAGGGCCGCAACCGCGGCAGCAGGCCGGCGCTTTCCGCCCGAGCGGACTCCACGGCCTCGTCCGAACCGGAAACCTGAAACGGCATGGCGCTGCAGGCACCCAGAAGACCCATCGCCACGACGCAAAGCAACGGCGCCGCCAAACGCCCGGCAGACAACCCACGGATCATTCAATCACTCCCTCGAGACGGCCGCTCCCTCGAGACGGCTGATTGCTTTCCTGCGGCCGCGGTGACGGCCCCCCTCCAGCGCATTGATACGCAGGCGGCGGCCCCCTGTCATCCGGGAAGCTCCGTATCATCTAATGCACACTATTAGTTAGTGTAATACCCAATTTATACATTTTCCTATGGACAATTGAAAATGATCACCCTACGTTTTTTGTGAAATTGGCCCGGGCATGCCTAGCACCGACCGCCACTGGCCGATTGCAAACTGGGTACGGCACTCTAACACACTGACTTGTATCGGATTTTCGTTTCGCAGCATGCTGCCGCGGCAACGGAGACCCGACCGGCACGAAAGCAGGACCCATGCGGTATTTCCCGGCCTTCCACGATCTTTCCAGCCGCTCCGCCCTGTTGGTGGGGGGCGGCGAACTGGCGCTGCGCAAGCTGCGCCTGCTGCTGAAGGCGCACGCCAAGGTCACCCTGGTGGCGCCGCGCCTCAGCACCGATATGGCCGAGCAGGCCCGCGACAGCCGGGTCCTATGGATGTGTCGTCCGTTCAGGACCGAAGACGTCCGGGGACGCGCCCTGGTGATCTCCGCCAGCGGCAAGCCGGCCGTGGACGAGGCGGTGGCCGCAGCGGCGGCCGAAGCCGGCGTCGCCGTCAACGTGGTTGATCGGCCCGACCTTTCCAGTTTCATCATGCCGGCGGTGATCGACCGCGACCCCCTGGTGATCGGTATCTCCAGCGGCGGCGACGCGCCGATCCTGGCGCGCCAGCTGCGGGCCCGGATCGAAGCGATGCTGCCGGCCCGCCTCGGCGCCCTGGCGCGCTTTGCCGGAACCTTCCGCGCCGCCGTCGGCGCGACCATTCCCCCCGCAGGCCGCCGGCGCTTCTGGGAGCGGTTCTTTACCGGACCGGTCGCCGAAGAAGTACTGGCCGGGCGCGAAACCGCAGCCCGCGAGGCCATGCTGGGCCTGATCAACGGCCCGGCGTCGCAGGCCGCGCCGGCCGGTTCGGTCGCCATCGTCGGCGCCGGTCCGGGCGACCCGGACCTGCTGACCTTCAAGGCCCTGCGCCGCCTGCAGGAAGCCGATGTCGTGCTCTACGACAAGCTGGTCGGCCCGGAAATCGTCGACTATGCGCGCCGCGATGCGGAGCGGATCTACGTCGGCAAGGCCAAGGCCAACCACAGCAAGAGCCAGGACGAGATCAACGCCCTGATGGCCGAGCACGCCCTGGCCGGACACCGGGTGGTGCGCCTGAAGGGCGGCGACCCCTTCATCTTCGGGCGCGGCGGCGAGGAAATGGATTATCTGGAGGCCCGCGGGGTCACGGTCGAGGTCGTCCCGGGCGTAACGGCGGCGGCGGGCTGCGCCGCGGCAGCGGGCATTCCGCTCACCCTGCGGGGCACGGCCCTGGCCGTCACCTTCATCACCGGCCATGCGCGGGACGGCGAGCCGGATCTGGACTGGACGAGCCTGGCCAGCGGCAAACAGACCTTGGCGGTCTACATGGGCGTCTCGACAGCCGGCGTTGTCGCGAAGCGCCTGATCGAACACGGGCTCTCCGCCGGGACCCCCGTCGCGGTGATCGAGAACGGCACCCGCGACGACCAGCGCATCGTCACCGGGCGGCTGGAGGACCTGGATCTGCGCCTGCGGCAGGCGGCGGTCACGGGACCTGCGCTCATCATCATCGGCGAAGTCGCCCGCAAGGCCATGACCGGCGAAGACCGTGGCCTGGAGGCCGAACTGACCGCCCTCCCCCGGCGCTTGCCCGAAGCGTTGGCCGTCTGACGGAGATCACAGCGATGCCCCAGAAACCTGTGCCTCTGAAAGCCGTCACCGCCAACCGCCTGCGCGAAGGCGATGTCGTCTATCTCACCGAAAGCGGCCTGTGGACGGCCTGGCTGAACCAAGCCGTAACCAGCAACGACAGCGCCGCCCAGGACGACTTGCTGAAGCGTGCGGAGGCCGACGTGGCCGCACGCAAGATCGTCGGCCCCTATCTGGTCGAGGTCACCGAGGTGGACGGCATCCTGCAGCCGCTGTCCACCCGGGAGACCATCCGTGCCGCCGGCCCGACCGTGCGCGCCGACTATCGTAAAGCCCCCTTGGTGGCGGAAGCCTAGGGCGAGAGGAACACAAGACGATGTACCGCTACGACGAATTCGATCTGGCCTTTGTCCGTCAGCGCACCGCCCAGTTCCGCGGACAGGTGGAACGCCGTCTCTCCGGTGAACTGAGCGAAGAAGAGTTCCGGCCCCTGCGCCTGATGAACGGGCTCTACCTGCAGCTTCACGCCTATATGCTGCGCGTTGCCGTGCCCTACGGCACGCTGTCGTCGCGCCAGATGCGTAGGCTGGCCAGCGTCGCGCGCGACTACGACCGCGGCTACGGCCACTTCACCACGCGCCAGAACATCCAGTACAACTGGCCGAAGCTGGAAGACGTGCCGAAGATCCTGGAGGAGTTGGCCGAGGTCGAGATGCACGCCATTCAGACCAGCGGCAACTGCATCCGCAACGTCACCGCCGACCACTTCGCCGGCGCCAGCGCCGACGAAATCGAGGACCCGCGCATCTACGGCGAGATCATCCGCCAGTGGTCGACCCTGCACCCGGAATTCTCGTTCCTGCCGCGCAAGTTCAAGATCGCCATCACCGGTGCGCCCAACGACCGCGCCGCTGTGCGCTTCCACGACATCGGCCTGCAGGTCCGCCGCAACGCGGCCGGCAAGGTCGGCTTCGAGGTGATCGTCGGCGGCGGCCAGGGCCGCACCCCGGTGATCGGCACCACCATCCGCGAGTTCTTGCCCAAGGCCCACCTGCTGAGCTACCTGGAGGCCATCCTGCGGGTCTACAACCAGCTCGGCCGGCGCGACAACCTCTACAAGGCGCGCATCAAGATCCTGGTGCAGCAGACCGGCGCCGAGGCGTTCACCCGCCTGGTCGAAGAGGAATGGGCGCATCTGAAAGACGGCGCACTCACCCTGCCGGCCGAGGAGATCGCCCGCATCGAGAGCTACTTCGCCCCGCCGGCCTTTGAGGACCTGCCGGAGAGTGACCGCGGCTTCGAGGCGCGGCGCTTCGAGGATCGGGACTTCGCCCGCTGGGTGCGCAGCAACGTCTCCGCCCACAAGGTCCCCGGCTATGCCATCGTCTCCATCTCGCTGAAGCCCGAGGGCGAGGCGCCCGGCGATGCCAGCGCCGCGCAGATGGACGCCGTGGCCGACCTGGCGGAAGCGTTCAGCTTCGATGAGATCCGCGTCACCCACGAACAGAACCTGGTGCTGCCGCACGTGAAGCTCAGCGATCTGGCCAAGGTCTGGGAGATGCTGGTCCAGCACGGCCTGGGCACGCCCAACATCGGTCTCGTCTCCGATATCATCGCTTGCCCCGGGCTTGATTACTGCAACCTGGCCAACGCCCGCTCCATTCCCGTCGCCCAGCGCATCACCCAGCGCTTCAGCGACCTCAACCGCCAGCACGAGATCGGCGATCTGAAGATCAAGATCTCCGGCTGCATCAATGCCTGCGGCCACCATCATGCCGGCCACATCGGCATCCTGGGCGTCGACAAGAAGGGCGAGGAGTTCTACCAGATCACCCTGGGCGGCAGCGCCGATGAAAACGCCGCCGTCGGCAAGATCGTCGGCCCTGCGTTCTCCTACGACGCGGTGGTCGATGCCGTCGACAACATCGTCGAGACCTACCTGGATCTGCGCCAGGACAACGAGAAGTTCAACGATACATACGCCCGTGTCGGCATCGCGCCGTTCAAGGAGAAGCTCTATGCCGCTGCTTAAAGACGGACGGATCGCCGACGACCCCTGGTCCGACCTCCCCGAGACGTCCGAACCGGCAGACGACGCGCCGGCAAACGACAGCCAAACCGCGCCGACGGAGACCCCTTCTCTGGAGGTGGACCTGATCGTCACGCTGGATCAGTGGCGCGATCAGCGCGCGGCGCTGCTGCGCCGCAACGGCCGCCTGGGCCTGCGTCTGGCCAGCGACCAGCCGCCCGAAGACATCGCTGGAGACCTGAAGCACTTCGACCTCATCGCCCTGGAGTTCCCGAAGTTCAACGACGGACGCGCCTATTCCTATGCGCGCCTGCTGCGGGAGCGCCACGGCTTCAAGGGCGAACTGCGGGCCGTCGGCAATGTGCTGCGCGACCAGCTCTTCTTCATGCTGCGCTGTGGCTTCGACAGCTTCGCGGTGGCGGACGAGAAGACCGCGGCGGCCTGGAAGGACGCCATCGAGGAAATCCAGATCTGGTACCAGCCGACTGCAGACGGCCGTGCGCCCAGCGGCGCGCTCGGCGCCGGCTTCCGATCTTCGCGCGCGGTTGCTGCCGAGTAGCGCCGCAAGTCACAGAGCTCGGGCAAGAGCCTGGACCGGGGAGTCGCAAGAGTGCTGGCCTCACGGACGAGCAGATCGGCGTTGACGGTTCGCCCCGCGGCCAACCAGGACCGGGCCCTGCGGCTGCAGGAGCGCGCCCGCCTTCTGGAGCTGCGCTACGGCGCCGCCGCCAGCGAGGTAGACAGCGAGACGGTGCTGGAAGCGGCGATCAAGCATGTCTTTCCCGGACGCATCGCCGTGGTGTCGTCCTTCGGCGCGGAGTCCGCTGTGCTGCTGGACCTCGTCGCCCAGGTCGACCCCGCGACCCCGGTGATCTTCCTGGAGACCGGGAAACACTTTCCGGAGACCCTCGCCTACCGCGACCGCCTGGCGGAGCGGCTGGGACTGACAGACCTGCGCTCGGTGACGCCGGCGACCGAGGATCTTGCCCGCGCCGATGCGGACGGCACCCTGTGGCGGCGCAACCCGGACCTCTGCTGCCGCCTGCGCAAGGTGCTGCCGCTGGAGCGGGCCCTCAGCGGCTTCAGTGCCTGGATCAACGGCCGCAAGCGGTTCCAGGGCGGCCTGCGCGGCCAGATCCCGGTCTTCGAGGCCGAGTCCGGCCGCATCAAGGTTAACCCCCTGGCGCAGTGGGATTCCGCAGAGCTGCGCCGGGCCTTCGAGTCGCGGGGCCTGCCGGCCCATCCGCTTACAGACCAGGGCTATGCCTCCATCGGCTGCGCGCCCTGCACGGCCCCCTCCGGGGGCCCTGAGGGCGCTTCCCGCAGCGGGCGCTGGCAGGGCAGCGCCAAGACCGAATGCGGTATCCACAAGGCTCCCTGGGCGCGGCGCCCCAACCCCCTCGTTTAGAGCCCCCCTCGTTTAGCGCCCCATCGTCCAGCACGCCTGCCCGGCGCGCCCTTTCTTAACCACGTCCGTCAACCAGCAATGCCTGCGCCTGCGCCCCCTTCCCGGGCGCCCTACGGTTGACACAGAGGCCCACCGGCCCGCCGGGCGGCGCTACGGTTGTTTCAGACTCCAATATTCAATGGTTAACGCCTCGCCCGGGCGAAAGATCCGGCAGGCCGGCGGCCAGTAGATTGCGCCGCGAGTCCTCTTTTGCGCTGGCGAAAGGTGATGTAATCGCCAGGCGTTTGTTTAGTTATCCTTTCAGCAATATCAGAATACCAACACAGAAAATCGAGAAAAAGTTTTCTTATCCAAATAAAAATACTCAGAACGAAATTTTCTTTCTCATCAATACAAAGCTGTTTTCAAAGATATTCGGCATTAATAGTTAATTTTACTAGAAAATGTGGCAAATTTATCTCAAACTTTTGGCGAAAGTTCTTGATATGCGATGTTAAGATTGTGTAAACCTTTACTAGCGGTTAAGCGTACAAGGGAAGGGAGAGGCCGAAGCACGGCCTTCGGTAAACCATCGCCCGCCCCACCACGACAGAGCGCAGACCGCGCCGCGTTCACAGGGTACAGGACAGACAATGAGTCGCAGTGAAGCCATATCGGCCCCTCGGTGGCCCAACCGGAAGCGCTGGCTTGCCCGCGCGCGCCGGGGCTGGGTGAAAGCCGGGGCGAAGCTGGGCTTCAACCTGCGCGGTCTTTCCGCCGGGGCGGTCTGTTCTGCGGTGTCGGCACCCATCGCCTGTGTGATCGCGGGCGCCGCGCTTGCCCATGTGGCGACCAGCGACAGCACAGAGAGCGCCTGGACCCGGGTGACCGCCCAGAGCTTCATTCCCGTCGACGTCAAGGACATCGACCCCGACTTCTTCTTTATCCGCCAGGTCGGTCTCCGCCAGCTGGATCTGGAGGAGCAGCTCGCCAGCGTCTACACGCCCGACCCGGGCAACCTGCGCGATGAGCTGACCTGCCTGGCGCAGAACATCTACTTCGAGGCCCGCAGCGAGCCGCTGGAAGGCCAGCTGGCGGTCGCCCATGTGGTGATGAACCGCGTCGCCTCCCGCAATTTCCCGGAGACGGTCTGCGACGTCGTGCGCGACGGCACGGCCGAGGTGCTGCACAAGTGCCAGTTCTCCTGGTACTGCGACGGCAAGGAGGATCTCGTCACCGACATGACCGCCTGGGCCGAGAGCGAGCGCCTGGCCAGCAAGGTCTACTGGGGCCGTGTCAGCGACAACACTGGCGGTGCGCTTTGGTATCACGCCGACTATGTGAGCCCGTCCTGGCGCAAGGCCTTCGTGCGGGGCCCCAAGATCGGCCTCCACATCTTCTATTCGCGCAAGCCCGCACCGGCCCCGACCCAGGTCGCGCAGACCGACTGAGCCGGTTCGACAGGCTCGCTGTCAAAGACAGCGTGACCGGCCGTCATGCCCCTCTTCGAGAACCGTGTGAGGAAAACGCACCGCTCCATCCGTAAGAGTGAAGCGGGCTTGCTGGATCCGTTCTAGACGAGATGCTCGCGGCCCAGCAGGATCGCTTCGATGAGCCGGAAGTTCTCGTCGGAGATATCGAGGAAGCGGCCGCCAAACATGCCGTCCGGGCCCACCTCGCGCCCGATCTCTATCTCCAGGCGCATGCGCCGGCCATCCGACAGCCAGATGTCGAGCCGCCCGCGGTGGCCGAGCGGCAGCTTTGGCGCTGCCCGGTCCGTTGCATCGACCGCAGCCCCGAAGCCGGCAATGGAAATGTCCACCAGAGAGACGGCATGGCCGTCGATCTCTGCGGAAAGCTGAAGCCGCCGGCGGCGGTCGCGGCGGCGCTCTTTCCCTCGGACGGTAAAGCTGCGGTTTACCATGATGCCCTGTCTGGATGACGGGTGCGGACGGACGGAAGTGGTATACGGACCGCAGGCTAGCCAGCGATGGTGTACAATCCGTTAGCATCGCCGGCCAGCCGCCGGGAGCGCTAGCGCAACAGGTGGCGCGCGACCTTGCCTGTCGGGGTCAGCGGCAGGCTCTCTTGAAACTGTAGCAGACCCGGACACTTGCCGTCGGGCAGCGTCCGTGCCAGCCAGCCGAGCAGGTCGCCGCCGCTGAGGGCGCAGCCTTCCTTGAGCACCACAAAGGTCTTCGCCTCCTGACCCAGAACGTCGTCGGGAATCCCGATGACCGCCGCCTCGCGGACCGCCGGATGGCCTTTGAGCGCCGTTTCCACCTCGGCCGGGTAGATATGCTCCTCGCCGCGCAGGATCTTGTCGTCAACGCGCCCGAGAACGTCGAGCCGGCCGAAGCCGTCGAAGCGTCCGATGTCGCCGGTGTGGAACCAGCCGTGCCTGAGACGGGTCCCTGTCACGTCAGGCAGATTGAGGTAGCGCTTCATCACCCCGGGCCCGCGCACCAGAATCTCGCCCTCCTCACCCGGCGCCAGCGCCCTGCCGGCCCCGTCGGCGACGACCGCTTCGACACCGGGCACCACCTTCCCGACAGTGGTTGCCCGTGGCAGCGGCATATCCGCCCCCCAGGCCACGATCGACGTCACCTCGGTCAGGCCGTAGCCGGGAACCAGGGGGAGACCGAAGCGCGCCTGGAAGGCGGTGCGGAGATCGTCCTGCAGCGGCGCGCCACCGGTCGCACAGAGGCGCAGGCTGCGCCGCACCGCGGCAGTGTCCACCGCATCAGCGCGCTCCAGCAGGTAGCGGTAGAAGATCGGCATATGGACGAAGTAGGTCGCCGCCTCTTCGACAATGAGGCGCCAGATCAGGGCGGGATCGAAGCGCTCTACCAGCACCATGGTCTCGCCGTTGAGAACCGCCAGGTTCATGCCGCAGATCTGGCCCATCACGTGGAACAGCGGCGTCGAAACCAGCCGCACGGCGGTGGCCGCCGGCGCCGCGAGGCCGCGGTTGATCCGCACCATCTCGATGAGGTTCGACTGGGTGAGTTCGACGCCCTTGGGACGCCCCGTCGAGCCGGAGGTGTAGAGGATGACGGCCGTCTCCTGAGCTGCGTAGCTGCGCGTGGCGCAGCGGTCTGACTGACCGGCCGTCAGATCGGCAAGGGCGGGATAGCCCGCCACCGTAGAGGCTGCCTCGGGACGGGCGGGAATGACCCAGACCTTGGCGCAGTGCGGCGCGGCATCGGCTGCCGGCAGGGCTTCATCGGCATAGGCCCGGTCGCCGCAACCCTCAAAGCAGAGCAGGGCCTCGGCACCGGAGTCTTCAAGCTGGAAGCGGATGTCCCGTTCTCTGAGCGTCGTGCTGAGCACGACGGCAACCGCGCCGATCTTGAGGATGCCGTAGTAGGCGGCCAGAAACCCGGGCCTGTTGTTGCAGGCAAGGGCGATGCGGCTGCCGGGGCCGAAGCCTTCGGCCTGCAGACCGTTGGCAACCCTGTTGGCCTCCCTCACCACCTGCCTGTAGCTGTAGCGCCTGCCGTCGTGGACCACGGCCGTTGCCGCCGGCGTTCGGGTGGCAGTGGCATCGAGGAAACTGGCAACGTTCATCTTTGCCTCCTCTCAAAGCAGGGATGTCTGACGTTGTTGGGACTGGGGCTGGGGTTGAGGCTGGGGTTGGGGCTGGAGCTGTGCCTGGGGCTGCGCGCGCGGCCTGTACAGCAGGATCAAGGCGATCAGCGCACTGACAACGAGAACGGCGCCGGAGAGATGCGGCCAGCTTGTCCCGAGACTGCCGAGGGCAAACCCGCCCCAGATCGGCCCCAGAATGCGCGCAATGCTGAGAACGGCGTGATTGACGCCCAGCACCGCCCCCTGCGCCGAAGCCGGTGCCGCCTTGGACAGAAGAGCCTGCAGGCAGGAAAGGCTCGTCGCAACGCCGGCGCCCAGAAGCATCATCGCAAAGGCAATCGCAAGGTCGCCGGGCCAGAAGGCGAAGAGCAACAAGCCGAAGACCATGGCGAGGGACGAAGCGGCGGCGACGGCTTCCTCGCCGATGCGCCGGCAGAGCAGCGGAATCAGAACCCAGAGACTGAACAGGGCGGCCACGCCGGCGCAGATGAACCCCAGGGCGACGTCGGATGCGCGCCACGCGAGCACCCGGTCCGACCACAGGCCCAGCGTCGCTTCCATCGCCGCATAGGCGAAGGCCAGAAGCGCCATGATCACGATGGGCCCCAACAGCAAAGGCGCCAGAAACAGCCTCTGCGGAACCTTCAGGAGGCCTGCCCGCGAGCTGGCGAACCGGACAGCGGCTCCGGCCTGCCCCGGCTGGCGGACCTCCCGCAGCAGGAGGACAGCCAGGACAACCGCCAAAACGGCAAAGCCCGCGCCACCCAGGGCGCCCGCCTGATAGTCGTCGCCCTCTGGCCCCAGCAGCCAGCTGCGGCTGAGCAGCGGCCCGACGATAAAGGCGAGGGCGAAGGCGGAATTCACGTTGGCCATCCCGTGCACGCGGCGCTTCGGACAGGTGCTGTCGGCCATGAGCGCCTGGATCACCGGCACCGCCGCGTTGCTGACGCCTGCGAGGGCCCGCGCCGCAAAGAGCATCAGCAGCGAGTCGGCATAGGCCATCAGGAGATAGGCAAAGGGGGCGGTCGCCAGTGCCAGGCAGGTCACGCCGCGTCGGCCGAAGCGGTCGCTCAGGCGCCCGAACAGCGGCGCCAGCAGCAGCACCATGGCCGTATCGGTGACCAGGATCATCGACACCTGAAGCGGGCTCGCTCCCAAGGCCAGGGCCTGGAAGGGCAGCGCCGGATAAACGATACCCAACCCGATCAGATAGATCAGGATCACCAAGACGGGCGCGGGCATAACCCTAAGCCGTCCGTGCAAAGGGCCGCATCTTGAGGCCCTGGGGCCTGAGCGTGATCATCGGCTCCGGCCTGACGTCCTGCCCCGGAAGCAGGTGCAGGTCGAAGCGGCGCACCACCGAACTGATGGCGATGAGGGATTCGAGAACCGCAAAGCGCTCGCCAAGACAGCTGCGCGGTCCGTCGCTGAAGGGAAAGTATGCGAAGCGGCGGCGCGGGTCGCCGGTCTCGGGATCGAAGCGCGCCGGATCGAAGCCTTCCGGGTTGTCCCAAAGCTCCGGCCGGCGGTGGACGGCAAACACGTTCAGCATGACGTTCGTCCCGGCCGCAACCGGCAGCCCGGCGATTTCGTCTTCGGCAAGCGCCGTGCGCGAGAAGGTCCAGAGCGGAGGATAAAGCCGCAAGGCCTCGTCGAAGACGCAGCGCGTATAGGTCAGCCCGGCCAGCTCGGCGAAGGCCGGCGGGCGCCCCGCGGGCAGAGCCTCCGCCTCGGCCGTGACGCGGCGAAGGGATTCCGGGTGCAGGGACAGCAGGTACCAGCACCACGCCAAGGCATTGGCCGTGGTCTCGTGACCGGCGAGAACCATCGACAGGATCTGGTCTCGCAGTTTCCTGTCGGTGTCCTGGCCCTGCGCGGCCAGAAGCAGGTCCAACAGATCGCCGCCTGCGTCTTCGCTGTCCCGGCGTTCCTCTGCGCCGGCGCGACGCCGCTCTGCGATCATGGTGTAGACAAAGCGGTCGAGGACGGCGAGCGCCTTCGCCACCGACCGGTTGCGCGCCGTCGGCAGCCAGCGGGGCATCTGAAACGGCGACCAGACGCGGCGCTCCGCGTCGCGCAGCACAACGGTCATGGCCTGAAAGACCTCTTCGTGGTCACCGTCCAGCCGGACGGAGAACAGGGTGCGCATCAGAATGTCCAGGGTCAGCCGCATCATCTCCGGCACAACGTCGAGCGCCTCGCCCCGGGCCGCGGGCAGTTGCCAGCGCTGCAGCATGTCGTCGACCGCATCCTGCATCGCCGCGGTCATGCGGCGCAGCTGGCAACCCTGAAAGCTGCGCAGCGCGGTCTTGCGCTGCCCCAGCCAGTCATCGCCCTCGGCCAGAAAGATGCCTTCGCCCAGAACCGGCCGCATCATGTCGTAGAAGCGGCTCTTCACGTAGTTCGGGCGATTGTCCTGCAGAACGTGACGGATCATCGCTGGGTCGTTCACCATCAGGACCCGGTCCGGTCCCAGGTGCAACCAGACCGCATCGCCATGGTCCGCGGCCACCCGCGTGAAGAAGCGCAGCGGATCGCGGCGCAGTGCCGGCGCGAGGCCCAGCAGCGGCAGTCCCTTCAAGGCCGGAACGGCGGACCCGCGGTCAAGATCTCCAAACCCTTCGCAACGATCGACGACAAGGCTCATGGTGCAGATCTCCTGTTGGTCCGGACCCGGGCGTGAAACGCCGTCACCAGCCAGTCCGCGGACGAGCGGTCCGCTTTCCGGAGCGTGACCGACACGCCGGATGAAAAGCGCCGGACGGGCGGCGCATGGGAAGTCAGGGCGCGGAGCGGCAGCCGCGCCGGTCTAGTGGCGCTGCGTCGATGGGACGTTGGAAACGTCGGGCACCGGCTTGGCGTCTTTGCGCTCCACCTGAGCCACCGACTTCTCGGTCAGCGCGATCGAGTCCTCGACGGCCTCCGCAGCGACTCCGATCAGGTGGGCGGCAAAGGAAAGCCCTGTGCGTTTGGCTTCGATCCTCAGGTAATCGAGGCATCGCTTGATGGCCTCGGCATCCTGAAGAGGATCGCAGAGCCTCAGCTCAATCGGCATCTCATTCTTACTCATTGCACTCTCCAAAAAAGTCTCTCATCAAAGTGTCTGGCTCCGCACCCGGGTCCCGTCCCGGCCTAGGCGACGGCCTGCTGTTCCAGGGCGAAGGCGTTGCGGATGACCGAGCCGCGAATGCCGGCAACCGCGCGCAGGTTCGCCAGCGTTGCATGGGTCATGTCAAAGCGGCCGGCGAAGGCGATTTCCTTGCCGATGCGTCTGCCTTCAGACTGCCGGCGCGGCGGACAGCCCAGCCGTGGCAGCAGGCGCTCCATCCTGGCGTCGTAGACGGTGATGAGTTCGCGGATGCCCATCGCCAGGCAGGTCTCGGTCACCGCGCAGAGCAGCTCGCTGCTGGTGCGCCCGCGGGTGCTGCGGCCCTCCACCGCAAAGCGGCTGCCCTCCCAGACCAGCGGATGATAAGGCGCCTTCTCGCCTTCCAGGAGCTCCGGGAAAACATCGCGCAGCATGTAGGGACCGGTCGTCGGCAGGAACCGCCAACTGCCGACGAGCGCGCCGTCCTGGTCGCTGGCAAGCAGGTAGGTCGGATAGAGCGTGTCGAAGCCGTCGCGCTCCTCACCCGCCTCGGAAGAAACGTCCCAGCCCAGCCGCTGCCTGAAAACGCGGAAGCGCTGTTGAAACATCGCCCTCAGATCCTTGGCGTAAGCGCTGTAGAAATCCGGCGTTACAACGTCGATCACGGCGCGGTCCCCCCCTGGTTTCGGATCCCGGCAGGCCTTGCTTCGAAGGCCCCGAATACGCCGTGATTTCAGCGCGCCGCGATGCGATCCGCAGCCCCCCAGAAATGGGGGGGAGAAACCCGCAGCAGGAAGCTGCCGGGAGGGGCAACGCCCCCCGCGCAGCACGCTTCCTTATTGAAATCAGATGGTTAGGGGATGATGTATCCGCTCATGACCGCTTTGACGACGGCATGATGCTTTGAGAAGACGCCCAGCTTGCGGGTGCCGTTCTTCAGGTGGAACAGTACCGTCTCTTCGGAGATAGAGAGGATCTGGCCGACCTCCCAAGCGGTCTTCCCGCGCGCCGTCCACAAAAGGCAGTCGCGTTCGCGGTCGGTAAGGCGCACGCGCTGCGTTTCCGGCGCGTCCTGTGAAAGCCGCAGAAAAGCCTCGTGAACCTGGGCGGCGATCCAGACGAGGTCATGGCGGGACTGCCGATATGTTCCCTCGAAGGCCGGCTGGGCCTGGCGGGCGGTAACATTGAGGGTCGACAGTCCGCTGTCCGGACCGTGGATGGGTACGGTCGCCCCAAGGCCCAGGCCGAAATCCTCGGCCTCGTTCAACAGCCGGCGCTGACCGCTGCTGAGGTCGCCCCGTGCGGTCAGGGTCAGCCAGTCAAACGGCAGCGTGGTGCCGGTTGCGGCAAGGAAAGTCGGATCGATATCGCCATAGCCGCGCGCCAGATAGTGCCCAATCCAGGAATCCGGGAAGGTGGCGAGAAACTCGTGCACCACGCGCCCGTTCGGCGAATCGGCCGGGACGAAGGAGCGGATGCGCTTGCCCAGCGGCGGTCGGACATGAACGTAGGAGTAGGCCGCAAAACCGAGCGCCTCAACCAAACCCTGAAGAAGGCCGCCGATCTCCTCAGTCGTCTTCACCCTGCTGAGGGCATCGACCTGATCGATCGGCAGGCCGGTCATGACCGATCCCGCCAAGCCGTCGTGAGAGAAGAACCCCACAAGCCGCGATGAGGAGGCCGGCCGCCTTGACCGGCCAGGGCAGTGCGCCAGCCTAAGCGCACAGAAAGAAGGTCGGAGGCCGCCACCTTGCGGAGGCGGGCGACCCGCGATCGCGGGAGGCAACCCATTGCCGCTTGCGCGAGGTCCCCCATGCCCTCCCTAGGATCTGTCGAAAACGCTCAGCCTTCGGACGTTCTGCCCAAGGTCTTCAACAAGGATAGCACCTCGGCGCGGACCTTGGAGTCCGGAATCCGATAGTAGGAGCTGATCAACTGCAGAGTTTCCCGCTGATTGGTGAAATCCGGATCAGAGGAATGAATAGCCCCGGCCCCGCCGGCCGCAGCGTCGGCGCCGTTCGCCACCGCCTCGCCGTCGGACTCCACACCTTCAAAGAAGTAGGTGACCGGCACGCTTAGGATGCGAGACAGCTCATAGAGCTTGCTCGCTGAAATACGGTTGGCTCCGCGCTCATACTTTTGAATCTGCTGGAATGTCAGGCCGAGCGCATTGGCCAGCTTTTCTTGTGAATATCCCAGAAAGACGCGACGAAGCCTCACGCGGCCGCCGACATGAACGTCGACGGGATGCGCCTGCCTAGCCTTCCCGACTGGTGTTTCGTGAGCAAGCATCATTTCACCCTACATTTCGATGATTCCATGACCCCGAAGTGATTATATTCTATAGGTACCGCAGACGACAAAGGAAAATCTCTCGTAAAGATGGTAAAAATTCGATCCAACGCCCAGCCTGGCGGTCAACCTACGATCAAATCCAGGGTCAAGCTGTAAAGCCTAAGTATTTCTGATTATTTGTACTAGTACGTCAACTCACTTCGCTGTGACAACCTAAACGTGAGCAAAGGCGGTAGATTCGTAGACGAATCGACTACGATTCACCTGCCAGGGAGCCTGGCTTGCCCAAAAATCCCAGAATTGTGCGGGTTTAGGAGTAGGCGGCGTGGTAAGCGGTGTCATGAGGGAGCACACTTTGAACGCGTATGCACCCATAACGTGTCATTCGTAATTCATTTGGGAAAATGAATTTACCATCAGTGTTAACTTGACGTTACTTTCCTGCAACTTGCTGGTCGCGCGCGGATACAGGGCGACTGGTGAGGGGGCGAAATAGGGGACGGGGTCAACAGGGAACGGGGTCAACAGGGTCGGCATGGCACGCGCGATGCCGGCACGAACGCAAGTTTGGGGGACGTCAGAAGCGGCGAGGGCGGCAGCGAGGACGATGCGCCGTCAGGACGGCCAGCGCAGAACGAATCGGCTTCCCCGCTCCAGGCCATCGGATTCGATGGTCAGATCGCCGCCGATCGAACGGGCCGCTGCCCGCGCAACCGACAGCCCCAGACCGGCGCCGGAGGTTTCCAGCACGCGATCGGCACGCCAGTAGGGCTCGAACACGGCCTCGCGCTCTTCGCGGGGGACACCCGGCCCGAAATCCCGGACCGAAATCTCATAGCGCCCCTGCCCTTTGGACAGCGTGACCTCGACCGCCTCCGCCTCCGGCGCGTACTTCACCGCATTCTGCAGCAGGTTCGACAGAACCGTGTGGAGCATGACCTGGGCGCCGCTTTCAATCGGCGCGCCGATCCGGTCCGAAAGCCGCAGTTCCTGGTGCGCCTTGAGAGCCGTCGAGACTTCTCGCCAGACCGCCGAGCAGAGATGGGCCAGATCGATCGACTGCACCTTGCCCTCGCCGCCGACCTTCCCGATGAGCAGGACATCGTCAACCAGCCCAGCCAAGGCATCGACACCGCGGCGGATGGTCTCCACCTCCTCGCGCATCTCGGCGGGCCCCATGCGGCCGCCATAGCGGTCCAGGGCGTCCGCGGCGGCGCCCACAGCCTGCAGCGGTGTCCGCAGCTCGTGCGAAACCATGGAAACGAAGCGCGACTTGTCCTCGCGCCGCTGGCGTTCATGATCGAGCGAGGCTGAAAGCCGCCCCTCGTGCGACACCACTGCCTCGACCCGTCGTACCGTCAGCACCAGAAGAAAGACCAAAACCAGAAGCGCGCCCAACAGCAGCGGCGCGACGCCCCAGAGCAGATCATCGCCCGGCCTCTGGTTACGCCAGTAGATGCAGCCGATCGGCCGGCCGTCGAACCCGAGGATCTCGTGATCCAGGAACCCTTCGGCCGCCGGGCCTTCGGCAAAGCCGGCATCCTTCAGAAAGCTCGCCAGGCTCGGCGCGCTGAAAAAATCCTGGTCCAGCGGGCGCATGAAAACCAGCAGGGACGCGGTTTCCGGACTGGGCGGGTCACCCACCTGGGCAAAGGGCGAGATGATGCTGGCACCAACCATGTGCAGGCGTCCGCCGACGACAACGAAGCCAGCCGGCGGCACCGCTTCTATGCTGCGGCCCAGGCGGGCCGCGTCCAGCAGCCCGTTTACCGTCGCCGGCAGCTGATCGAACAGATCCACCCGCGACGGCTCGCCGTCCAGGAAAGCGATTTTTGTCTGGTTCTGCGGCCCAAGAACCCAGATGCCGGTGACACCAAAGGCCTCCAGCAGATAGGCGCCCAGTTCCTCCCGCGCCCAGCGCTCGTCGAGCCCCACATCGAGAACGTAGATCGCCTCGTCCCACCAGGCATAGTCCACCACCAGATGGCGGAAGGCCTCGCGCCGGGCATCCAGGCTGGCCGAAACGAGAGACTCCTGCGCCTGCGCCTGGCTGTCGTTGAGCTCCCGCGCACCCCAGTAGAGCGCAAAGGCAACCGCCATCAGCGTGAGCACAGCAAGCATGAGGATCGGAAGCAGGAGGCCGCGGCGACGGCGTGCGGCACGCCGTCGGGTTCTGGTCAGCCGCGAGGACGAAGCCCCCTGAGGTGCAGCTGAAGAAAGCCCGGTCATCTGACACCCATGATCCAAATCGCCCGGCGCGGAAGGCTGCCGGTCTGCTTAGGTAAACCCCACGAATCGCACCGTATTATATGCCAAAGCCACTAGGCTTCGGGTATAGCTGACGCCACGAAATTCGCCAATGAATACCCAAAAAATATTCGTCAGACCTTAACTTAGTGTAACAGAGTAATGAGCTTTACGTTACGGATAGTTTGTTTCAACAGTATGTCTGATCAATATGATTAGCGAGTGTGGACTGTAAAGTATTTCTAGCAGAACGGGCATATGCCGAGAGGTCCGGCGGCCGAAACGCTCCAAGCCCAAATCGCTCCAAGCCCAAATCGCTCCAAGCACCGCGCCGCAACCCAGCTTTGCAGGATTGATGCTGGTTCGACAGGCGAATCGGCCGTTATGATCCTGCCCGACGTCGCCGCGTCATGGGTGCACTCTGGCCGACAGCAATCCCCAAGCATGCGTTGAAATCGACCGCCGCCGCCGGATCCTTCGGGGTGCGGCGCACATGGTGGTCGATCTCTTTGGCCCGGCCAGCCATACTTCAAGGACTGGCAGCCGGACCGCAAGCCGGAGCGGCCCGCTTATTTTAGGGTAAACGTAATGAAGCCGAAGGCGAGCTTCGAGTCCTCGGAACGACTGGGTCTCCTGCTCTCGCGTTGCAGCTTGGGCGACCAATCAGCCTTTGCGGATCTTTATGAAGCCACTTCTGCGAAACTCTTCGGCATCGCCTTTCGTATATTGAAACGTGAGGCCTGGGCGGAGGAGGCTCTGCAGGAGGCCTACATGAAGATCTGGCGCTATGCCGACAGCTACAATCCGGGCCGGGGGCGGCCGATGACCTGGATGATAAACGTTGTTCGCAACCAGGCGCTGGATCTTTTGCGCAAGGCTGACTATCGCGCCGCCGAAGAGGAATGGAGTCCTGAAAAGGACCGGCGAATGAGCGGCGAGAACCCAGCGGCCCAGGCCGAGACAAGCCAGGAGATGCAGCGCGTGCTGGGCTGTCTCTCCGGTCTGACGGAAGAACAGCGGGACTGCATCCTGCTGTCATACCACCAGGGTTATACACCCACGGAGGTGGCGAACCGGATTGGACGCCCGGTCGGCACCGTGAAGACCTGGATCCGCCGCGGGCTGATCAAGGTCAGGGAGTGTTTGGATCAATGAGGTACGACGACCCGGAGCTGCAGGAAGCGCTCGCCAGCCAGTATGTGGTCGGCGCCCTGCAGGGCCCGGCGCGGCGGCGATTTGAGACCCTGATGCGCACGCGCCCGGCGCTGCGCAACAAGGTCGAGGCCTGGGAGGATCGGCTGACGCCGCTCACCGAAGACACCCCGCCCCGGCAACCGCCGGAGCGCGTGTTCCGCGCCCTGCGCAAAAGGATCGATCCGCAGGCCGAGGCTGAACGCTCCAGTTTCTGGGACAGCCTTGCCTTCTGGCGCCCCTTTGGCGCGGCGGCGGCGGTGCTGGTGGTGCTGGTCGGCGGCTATGCCGGGTTCATCCTCTCGCAACCAGCACAGCAACAGCAGCAGCAGATCGCCGCGACGGCGCCCGAGCAGGTGCTGCCGAGCTATGTGGCGGTGCTGGAGGACGCGGCCGAGCAACCCGCCCTGGTCGTGACCGCCTACAAGGGCCCCTGGCGGCTTTCGGTAAAGCCGGTTCGCCCGCTGGAAAGGCCGGATGCCGAAGTCTTCCAGATCTGGGCCGTGGAGCGCGGCAGCGGCACGATCCGTCCCCTGCTGCAACTGGCCGGCGACGATCGGGCCGGCCGGCCCCTGGATGAGGACGCCTGGAACGCGGTGAAGACATCGGAGTCGCTGATGGTGACGCTGGAAAGCAGCGGCGCAGCCCCTGCGGCGCCCAGCGGCCCGGTGCTGTTCTCGGGCCTCTGCATTGCACTCTGGGAAAGCAGCAGCACTTAGCCCCGATGGGAAGGACGTGGCTCCCGAGGATCGGGGGCCCAAAGGAAAGCAGCCCCGAATCGGCCCGAACGGCCGCCCCATGGCCTCCCCGTGGCCTCCCCGTGGCCTCCCGCTTCAGCACGCCAGCAGATGGTTGTCCCAGGCCAGCCCATGGCGCCGGTCGTCCCGCAGGGTCTCGGACCGCCGGCTGACCGCATCGTAGATCAACAAGCGCCCTGCGCCGCTTGAGACGGCAAAGCGACCGGCACCGCCCGCTGCGGCGAGGCCGCAGCCGTCCGGCACCTCAAGGCTGCCGAGGAAGCCCCCCTCCTGCGACGACCAGAAGGTGATCAGGCCGCCCCGCGGGGCGGAGACGGCGAGCACGCCGCCCTCATCATCCAGCGCCGCGCCGCCGGCATAGTGGCGCATGCGCCGCAGAACGCCCTCGGGCCCCTTCGCCAGAGTGATCGGGGCGCTGTCCCGCTGCAGGCCGACCAGCGGCACCAGGCGGTCGCGCGGCCCCTCGTTTTGCAGCGCCAGGCACACCTGGTCCTCGGCGGTCACGGCCATGTGGCGGATCGACAGCCGGTGCAGATCGCCGGGCAGCGTCAGGCGTTGCAGCAAAGCGCCGCTTCCGGCATCGACGTAGGCGAGGTTCGGATGCATGCTTTCCAGGTTCAGCTTGCGCCGCCCGCTGTTGGGGTGGGTTCTGATCCCGCCGTTGGCAACCACCAGACGCCGCCCGTCCGACAGCAGCGCCAGTTCATGGGGGCCGACGCCGTGGGAGGGCAGTTCGTCCTCGCGGCGGTAGCCCGCGGCGGCATCGTACACCCCGATTACCCCCTGGCCTTCGGCGTAGGCGTTCTCGGTCGCGAACAGCCGGCGGCCGTCCGGGCTGAAGACGGCATGGCCATAGAAGTGCCGCCCGGGGGCCGCTTCGATCTGCCGGACGATGCCGCCGGCGAAGGGATCGATGACCAGCGCAAAGCGCCCGGGGCGCCGCGCCAGAACGACAACCTCGTCGCGTCCGGGCCGCCGCGCGGCGGCATGGCCGCGCCCGGGCAACTGAAGGTCGGAAAGCAGGCGGCCGTCCGCAGCGACCGCCTTGACCGAAAAGCGCCCGGCCGCATCGCCGCAGGCGCTGACGAAGACGCGCACCGGCCTCGCGCCCCGGGCTGGGCGCACAGACAAAGCCAGCGGAGCAGCGACTGCCCCGGCCAGCAGACTGCGCCGGTCAATGGCCATCACCATCAATCGCCGTCAAAGCTGTTGAACCCCAGGGGCAGGTCCAGGGTCTGCGAGAAGGGCCCGCTCAGCAGCGCGAGAAGATCGCGCAGGTGACTGCGCAGGTCATCGAGATGTTGCCAGCCCTCGGGCTGATCCAGGGCCGCCTGCAGCGAGTCCGGCAAGGCGTCAAGCCGGGCGCGGGCCTGGGCAAAGGCGGTCGCGATGTTCTTGTCGACCTCTTCGCCGCCGGCTTGCCGGCGCAGAAGCGCAGCAAAGCCGGCCTGCCCGCCATCCCTGTAGAGGGCTTCGGCGCTTTCGATGTTGATCCTGATGTTGCGCAGCGAACGCGCGCTGCGCCAGGATTCCGCGCGCCGCGGCTTTACAGCCTTGGCGCTTGTGCTGAGCGGACGGTCGAGCTTGAGGTCCGTCGTTGCCACCAGAGCCGCACGCAGCGCCTTGGCGAACTGCAGGCTCGCCTCCTTGGCGTCCATGTAGGCGGCATTGCCCTCGGCCGCGCTCCTGATCACAGCTGCATAGGGCGTCGGTCCCTCGCGCCAGTCGTCCAGCATTCCCCCGGCGATGCTCTTGAGATTGGCCCCGATGGCGACCGCCACGTCGCAGGCGAAGGCGGGATCGGCACCTTCCGGCGGCGCGAAGAACAGGCGCTCGAGCGCCGGCAGGCCCTGCACCGCAACCGAGCCCTGGGCGAAGCGCTGCGGCTCCAGCGCGGCCGGATCGGCCTCGGTCACGAGTCTGCTGAGATGGCGGCCGGTAATGCCGCGCTTGTCGGGCCAGAACTGTATGCGGTCGGCGCGCAGAAACAACTCGCTGGGCCCCAGGCGCAGATGCTGAACCGCCATCCAGGCATCCGCCATCTCGTGATAGGCGGCGATGCTGGCATCAGCCCCGAGGGTTCCCGCACCGCAGCCTTGCCGCAGGGCCGCGTCCAGGGCACTGCCTGCGTCGGCCAGGGCTTCGTAGCGCGGCAGCAGATAGTCGGCGACGACAACCTCGTTCAGCGCGGCAAAGTCGTCGGCAGCAGCCGGGGCCGTGAACGAGACCGCCAACCCCACTGTTGCTAAAGCCGACAGTCTTCGAACGGACGGACTCATTTGCCGGTTCATCCCTTCCCCTCAGAGCGAATTCAGGAATGCCAGAAGCGCCTCGCGCTCCGACGTGCCGAGCGCCACCACCCGGTCCCGCGCCGCCTGAGCCTCACCGCCGTGCCAGAGAATCGCCTCCAGCAGGCTGCGCGCCCGGCCGTCGTGCAGGAACTGCGTGTGGCCGTTTACCGTTTCTGTGAGCCCGATACCCCAGAGCGGCGGCGTGCGCCACTCCCGCCCGTTGGCAAGCCCTTCCGGCCGGTTGTCGGCCAGGCCCTCGCCCATGTCGTGCAGCAGCAGGTCGGTGTAGGGCCAGATCAGCTGGAACGACTGCTCCCGCCCGACCGCCTCGCGCTGGGTCACGTACTTCGGGCGGTGACAATCGATGCAGCCGCTCTCGTAGAAGACCTTCTTACCAGCCAGGACCTGGGGATCTTCGGGGTTGCGGCGTGCCGGCACCGCCAGGTTCTGGCTGTAGAACGTGATGAGGCGCAGCATCTCGCTGGACGCTTCGAAGCCCTCGTGCCGGGCAGAGGCTCCATGCGGCGCGTCCAGGCAAAGGTTCTGCGCCGCCGTGCAGTCGCCGGCCGGTGCCGGCGCCAAAGGCGCGGAAATCCCGATGTCGCCGTTGATGGCATGGGTGCTTTGCTGCAGCATCGTGGGCTCGCCCGCCTTCCAGCCGAAGCGCCCGAGGGCAACCGCGCCGGCCTCCTTGTCCCAGACACGGTTGGCGCGGCCGGAGATGCCGTCGCCGTCGGCGTCGTCCGGGTCGGCCCAGGAGAGGATGTCCTCTTCGGCAATCGACTCGAGCAGGCCGAGCCCGATCATCGGCGGGGCCACCCGGGGCGACATCATCACCTCGGGATGCAGCGGCCCGTAGCCCAGGTTGGTGATGCTGTAGGTCGGCCTCCGCAGGCTCACGACCTCTCCATCGGCCAGCGTCACCGGCTCTTCCTCGTAGACGATGTGCATCTTGCCTTCGGCGGCGTGGCCCTGGATGGCGAGGTCCTGAAGCTGGCCACCGTAAGTCGGCTCCGGGATGACGTTGCGGCGGTTGGCAGCCAGATCCGCACGCTGTTCTTCGGTCTCAGGCGGAATGCTGAGGCGCAGAAACATGGAAACAGCCGAGTCATCCGGCCAGTTCGCCACCGGCGGGTGCCCGCGCCCGTCCTTCAGGTGGCAGCGCTGGCAGGAGCGGGCGTTGAACAACGGTCCCAGACCGTCGGCCGAGTCCGTGGAGGCCGGCGAAGAGACCCAGAGTCGCTTGAAGAGCGCGTTGCCGAGCTTGAAATCGAGCTGCCGCTCGAAGTCCATGTTTCCGGAATGCTGTGAGAAGGAATTGGTGTCGAGACTTCGCTTCTTCGAAGTGGCCGCCCCCGCGGGCAGCGCCTCGAAAGGCTCGGCGCGGGTGAAATCCGCAGTCGGTCGGATGACATCCGCAATACGCGCCGCCTCCTCGGGCGTCGGGCCGGCAAGCGAACCTGCCGGCCCGCTCATTATGGCGATCAAGGCGAGAAAGGAGAGGGAAGGTCTGATCATGATGCGAGCTGTCCGATCGCCGCCCCTGCCCCAGTCTCGTGGCGGCCGCCTCTACGTGCGTTGCGCCTCTGTCTTACTGAAACACCGCCTGCGGATCGTCGAGACTGTCGGAGCCCTCGAAAGCGATCTGTCCCAGGCCGAGCGTGGCAACCGCCCGCTCGATCGATTTGGTCTGGGTGGTCAGCGACTGCACCACGGTCTCGATGACCGCGTTGCCCTCGGCGTTGCCCTCGCCGATCATCTGGTCATAGGCTTCGACGGTCTTGGCGCGGTCCACCATGGCCTGCATGGCCGTGCGGGCGGCCCCCAGCTTTTCCTTCATCTCCGTATCGACGGCAGAGTCCTTGCCCGCCACCAGGTCCGACAGGCTGGGGCCGCTCACCACGCTGCCGTCGACCCGCTTGTAGGTGCCGAGATAGACGTTGGTGATGCCGATCTGGTTGTAGAAGTGGGAGTAATGCGTGTTGTCGCTGAAGCAATCATGCTCCTCTTCCGGGTCGTGCAGCATAAGGCCCAGCTTGATGCGCTCGCCCGCCAGTTCGCCATAGGAGAGCGAGCCCATGCCGGTGAGCATGGTGGTGATCCCGGCCTCGGGGTTGCCGCTCACAAGGCCTTTGCGAGCGGGGCCGTTCTCATCCCAAAGCGCCACCATCTCCTCCAGGTCGTCGATCAGCAGGTCGGTCGCGACCTTCAGGTAGGCCGCGCGGCGGTCGCAGTTGCCGTTGGTGCAGTTTGCGGTGCTGAAGTCGCTGGCCGGACGGTTGCCGGCGCCGGGGCCGGAGCCGTTCAGATCCTGACCCCAGAGCAGGAACTCGATGGCGTGATAGCCGGTTCCCACATTGGCCTCCACCTCCTCGGCCTCGTGCAGCACGTCTGCGATCAAGGTCTTGGTGATGACCGACGCATCGACGGACTCGCCGTTCACCTTGAGGGTCTTGTTGGCGATGACGTTGGCCGTGAAGATCGGGTTCTCGTCGGACTCGGTGCCATAGAAACCGCCGTCCACGTAGTCGATCAGGCCCTCGTCGAGCGGCCAGGCGTTCACCTTGCCCTCCCAGTCGTCGACCACTGCGTTGCCGAAGCGGAAAACCTCGGTCTGCTGGTAGGGCACCCGGGCGGCGATCCAGGCGTCGCGCGCCGCGGCCAGGCTGCCCTCGGTTGGATTGGCGATCAAAGCGTCCACCGCTTTTTGGAGGTCCCGCGCGGTGATCAGCGAATCCTCGTAACCTGCGTGGGCGATATCCGCATAGGTTTCCAGCACCGCCACCTTTGCACCTGCATGGCCGTCCGCCAGAGCGACAGCCGGCATCAGCGCCAGGCCTGCCGCCGCCAGTGTTCCGGAGAGTCTCATCTGTGTTTCCCCTTTCTGCTTTGATTGCCCGATTTGATTGTCCGAGCGTTCGTCACGCCGCCAGTGATCGCGACTGAATCTCATTCTCAATTACTGTGGAAAGTCAGGGTCTTGCGGCCATCGCCGCTGGCCTCCGTTCCCCCCTCAATCCCCTGTTAATGCAGGCATCTTACTCTCATCAACGCGATTGACAATCATTATCATTCGCACGATACTCAGGCGTCGGAGGAGCTTATGTACGTCTGCATATGCAACGGTTACCGCGATGCCGAGATCCGCGAAATTGCGGAAAGCGGCGTCCGCTGCGCCCACGAGGCCTATGCCGCGCTCGGCAACGGCCCCTGCTGCGGCACCTGCATCCCCTGCGCCCAGGAAATCGTCGACGAAGTGCATACCGCCGCCCGGGTAGCGGCGGAGTAGCGCCTTCGCGATGTTCCTCTGGCGCAACCTGCCGGACGGTCAACTCGCCGCCGTACTTCAGTGGTTGGTGAATCGGCGTAGAAGCGGAAGCCGGAATGCGGCGCGTACCACGCCTGCGGCCGAACCCCCGCCTCAAGGCCAGCTTCTCCCGCTCAGCAAGGCAAAAACCCCGGCCAGGGGACGAGGCCATGGCCGGAGGCTTCAAGGGTCAGTGGCGAAGTAGGCGCCGCGTCAGCCTTTCAGATGGCCCCGAACACAGGGCCCCGAAGACCGCGGCCCCGCTCACGAACCGCTGTCGTGGCCGCTTTGGTGCTGGACGAAGTTCTCCAGGCCCATCTTCTCGATAAGGCCCAGATTGGTCTCCAGCCAGTCGACGTGCTCTTCCTCAGATTCGAGGATGTCGACGAAGATCTCGCGCGACACATAGTCGCTGACGCTTTCGCAGTGGGCAATCGCCTCACGCAGGTCCGGAATGGCGTACTCTTCCAGCTTCAGGTCGCACTGCAGGATCTCTTTGACGTTCTCGCCAATCATCAGTTTGTTCAGATCCTGAAGGTTCGGCAGCCCTTCGAGAAACAGGATGCGCTCGATCAGCTTGTCGGCGTGCTTCATCTCGTCGATGGATTCTTCGTACTCGTGCTCGGCCAGCCGGGTGACGCCCCAGTCCTTCAACATCCGCGAGTGCAGGAAGTACTGATTGATCGCAGTCAGTTCGTTCTTCAGCACCTTGTTGAGGTGCGCGATGACCTGCTTGTCACCTTTCATCGGCGGCGCTCTCCATCTATCCGAATTTCGTTATTGGGCGAGCATTCTAAGCTGCCGGCACCAGGGATGACTAGGATTCTGTGCCGTGAAGGCAGTGTATTCGTAAGAGACTCCGGGCATAGGCAGCAGAGAATCAGGTCTCCGCGTCCGGCTGGCGTTCGGGCGCCGCTTCGGCAAAAGCCGGGACCGCCATGCAGGCCTCGTGAATACGCCGGATGGTCGGATAGGGCGTCATGTCGCAGTCGAAACGGTTCCCGTTGATAACCTGGGGCACCAGGCAGATGTCGGCAAGGCCTGGGCGGTCGCCATGACAGAAGCGTCCGGTCTCGGGTTCCTCCGAGAGACGCTTCTCCAGCGCCGCGAACTCCACCGCCACCCAGTGCCGGAACCACTCGCCCTGGACGGCGGCATCATGGCCCAGCGGGGCGACCAGATACTGCAGGACGCGCAGGTTGTTCACGGGATGGATGTCGCAGGCGACGGCATAGGCGAGGCTGCGCACCCGCGCCCGCTCCAGCGGCGTCGCTGGCAGCAGCGGCGGATCGGGCTGCAGTTCGTCCAGATACTCGACGATCGCCAGGGACTGGGGCAGCAGCGCGCCGCCGTCGGTCTCCAGGGTCGGCACCAAACCCTGGGGGTTGAGCGCCAAGTAGGCCGCCCCGCGCTGCTCGCCCTTGCGCAGATGGTAGGCGACGTAGTCGTAGGCCAAGCCCTTCAGTGCCAGCGCGATGCGCACCCGGTAGGAGGTGGAGCTTCGAAAGTAGTTGTGCAGCTTCATTGCCTCTCCCCGTCCTCATCCATGTTTTGACCGGAGGCCGCCGCACCACCGGCGGGTGCTCTCAAGATGCCGCGGACTCCGTTGCCCGGCGCCTCATTCTATGTCATTCGTCCCCGAAGTCATTGCGGGCTAGAAGCCATTTCAGGCGCGTCGGTGGCGCGAAGAAGATGGGCCGAAGGGGCCGAAAGGGAGGACGTGAGATGCTGAAGACGACAGGGGAGAAGGTGACCGGGGAGAAGACCACTGGGGGCCGGCGCAGGGCGCTGGCTGTAGGGCTTGCCGGGGCGATGATTGCCGGATTGGGGTTTGCCGCAGGTCCGGCTGTGGCCCAGGAGGTGACCTTGCGGCTGCACCACTTCCTGCCGCCGCCCTCCACCACCCATAAGGACTTCATCGCGCCCTGGGCGGAAAAAGTGGAAGCCGAGTCCGGCGGGCGCATCAAGATCGAGATCTATCCGGCCATGCAGCTGGGCGGCAAACCGCCGCAGCTTTACGATCAGGTGCGCGACGGCGTGGTGGACATCGTCTGGACCCTGCCGGGCTATACCGCGGGGCGCTTCCCCACCATCGAGGTCTTCGAACTGCCGTTCATGGCCGCCTCGGCGGAAGCCACCAGCCAGGCCGCCCAGGCCTTCTACGAGAAGCACGCCCGTGCCGAGTTCGCCGACGTCCATCCGCTGATGGTCCACGTCCATGCGCCGGGCACCCTGCACATCCGCGGCACCGAGGTGCGCAGCCTGGAGGACCTGAAGGGGCTGAAGGTGCGCGCGCCGACACGGCTGACCAACATCGCGCTGAAGGAATTGGGCGCGACGCCGGTGGGCATGCCGGTTCCGGCCGTGCCCGAGGCGCTGTCGAAAGGCGTGGTGGAGGGCACCATGCTGCCCTACGAGGTCACCCTGCCCCTGAAGGTGCACGAGCTGACCCAGAGCCATACGGAGGTGGGGGGCGAGCGCGGGCTCTACACCGCCGTCTTCCTCTTCGCCATGAACAAGGCCCGTTACGAATCCCTGCCCGAAGATCTGCGCCGGGTCATCGACGCCAACAGCGGCATCCCGCTGGCCAAGAAGATCGGCCGGCTCTGGGACGAGGCGGAGGCGCCGGGGCGCGAAGCCGCCGCCAAGCTGGGCGACAGCTTCCATGTGATCGAGGGCGAAGAGCTGGCCCGCTGGCAGGCCGCGACCGCACCGGTGGTCGACACCTGGCTGGCATCCATGGCCGAGGCGGGCAAGGACGGCGAAGCCCTGCTGGCCGAAGCCCGCGCCCTGGTCGCCAAGTACGCGGCGGAGTAGGCGGAGGGGCAAGCGGGTACACAGCGGGCTTGTGGCTCACCCCCACCCTACCCCTCCCCCATCAAGGGGGAGGGAAAATCCATTGAGGCTTGTCACAAAACCCCTCCCCCCTTAATGGGGGGAGGTCGGGAGGGGGGTGACAGCCCGTCCGGTTCCGACCGGCTGATCCCCAGGCGCGCCCTCAGGCTTCGCCGCGGGCCGGATAGTCGTTGGCGTTGATGAAGTCGACCGCTTTCAGCACTTCTTCCAGCTTCGGGCGGGCGAAGGGCGTGGTCTGGATGAAGGCCGAGTAGAGTGTACCGTCCGGCTTGACCAGATAAAGGCCCGGCTCGTTGAACATCGCCGGCTCCTCGATGCCGATGGAGGTCTTGCCGCGGCTGGTGGAGATGTAGAGCCCCATCTTCCGTGCGTCTTCGATGCCGAGGTCATAGCCGAGGGTGAGATCGGGCAACTCCCAATCGGTCTTGGCAGCGCGGGCCCGCTCCTCGCCGTCGCTGCTGACGGCCACCACCTCGACCCCGCGCTCGGCAAACTCGCCGACCCGGTCGTTCAACTCCTTCAGGTAGCCGCGGCAGACCGGGCAGTGCAGGCCGCGGTAGGCCACGACCATGGACAGGCTCTGGGGCTTGCGCTCGGACAGCGTCCAGGTTTCGCCGTCGATGGTGGGAAAGGACATCTCGGGGGCGGCTTCGCGCGGCTTCAACATTTTCAGGGGTCTCCTTGATTGGGGTTTGTGCACTTCATTCAATGGGAATTCTGGAACGTTCGTTCAATAACAGGCCCAAAAAATCAATCGAGCGCCTGCAGCGCGATGCGTACGACGCTCTTCAAGGCCGCCCGTTCCGGCGCCACCTTGGCCATGACGCGCAGGCCGTTGGCGGTTGCAGTCAGGAAGCGCGCGAGGTCGCGCGGCGACTTGTCGGCTGAAAGCTCCCCGTTCTTCTGCGCGGCGGTGAGGGCACGGCGGAATGCGCTTTCCATGCTGCCCATGTTGGCGGCGACGGCCAGCGCCGTCTCGCGGTCGTGCGGCGCCATCTCGATGGCGGCATTGGTCATCAGGCAGCCGAGCAGCCGGCCTTCCCCGACCGAAAACTCGACCACGTCGCCAAAGAAGGCGGCCAGCTTCGGGCGCAGCGGACCCGGCTCTTCCAGGCGCCTCAGGCGACGCCCGGTGAAGCGGCGGCGGTAGTGCTCCACCGCTTCCAGAAAGAGGCCGTGCTTGTCGCCGAAGGTATCGTAGAGGGAGCCGCGGTTGACGCCGGTGGCCTCCACCAGGTCCTGCACGCTGGTGGCCTGATAGCCCTGGCGCCAGAACACCCCCAGGGCCGCCGCCACCACCTCTTCCTTGTCGAACTCGCGCGGCCGGGCCACGGCAGCCTCCGTTTTTGAACGTTCGTTCTATAACCGGGGACGCAGTCAGAGGTCAAGCCCGTCCCGCTGCCGGCCGCCATCACGTTGCGGTGAGGGCCGCCCACATGCGTTGACAGCCCACACGCCCCAATGGCTGTGCGCCGTCTTTCAGGCAGTCCCTGCGCCGCAGATCGTGGATGTCAGCCGGGTCGGGATCGGCATGCCGGCGTTTGGGGCCCCTCAGGGCGCTTCGATCACCGCCGGGGTCCAGCGCTCCCGCCGGCGCCGGCGGCGGGCCGCTTCGTCTTCGTGGGAGTAGTCGGCGGCAAGCGGCGGCTGGCTGAAGCGCCCGGCCTCCTCCAGCGCGTTGACGATGACGATGGCATAGTGTTGCCCCGCCTCCTCCAGGATCGCGGCCACGTAGACCCCGCAGCGCCGGCAGAGGAAGTAATCTGCAGTGGACAACCCAAAGCGGTAACGCTGGACGGCGGTGGGGTCGCGCAGGGTGATGCGGAGATGGCCGGCAGGGTCGGAGACGGCCAGCGACGCATGCTTGCGGCAGAAGCTGCACTGGCAGGCCCGCACCTCCATCGCCTCCGGCGCGATCGCGCTTTCGAAGGTGACCTCAATGGCCCCGCAGTGACATCCACCGTTGTGCCGCATGGCTCTCCCTCTGACTGCCTAGCCAACCAGCCTAGCCAAAGACGCCGTTGCGCCCAAGACTCTGCAGCACCAGCATGACGCCGGAGAGCAGCAGCAGCGAGAGCACGACGCGGCGGAACAGGCTTTCGCTGGCCTTGTGGTAGAGCCGCGCGCCCGTCCAGGCGCCCACCACCGTGGCCGGCACCGAGAACAAGAGCGCCGTCAGCACCGCGGTGTCGACCTGGCCGCCGAGGGCCATGCCGGCGGAGGCGGTGGCCAGCACGATGAGATTGAAGGGCTGGTAGACAGCGCGCTGGCCGGTGGCAGGTCCACCGCGCAGCTGCAGCCAGATCAGCGGCAGCGGCCCGGAAAGGCCGGCGAAGCCGCCCATGATGCCGCCGCCGATGCCGACCGCGGCATCGGAGGAGCGCCCGCCCCAGCCGCCGATCTGCAGGCGCAGGAGGCCGGAGAACTGCACCAGGGCATAGAGCACCAGAAAGATGCCCACCGCCGTGCGCAGCAGGTCCGGCGAGGCCGCCGCCAGGGCCATCACGCCCAGCGGCACGCCGAGGATGCCGCCGATCAGATAGGGCGCCGCCTGGGGCCAGTCGAAGCGGGGCCTGAGGCCGATGAGGCTGACGAGCTGCGCCGCCACCGAGGCCATCACCACCAGAGGCGGCACCGTGGCCGCCGGCAGCACATGGAACCAGAACCCCGAGGCCACCAGTCCGGTGCCGAAGCCGGCAAATCCGGTCACGAAACCCGCGGTCAGGGCGCCGAGAAGAAGGATTGTAAGGGAGGAGATATCAGGCAGGCTGGCAAGCATGTCCGCCGCATAGCACGGCAACCGATGCCCGCCAATGCTATTGTCGACAGCCGGAAGGGGAAGATGCTTCACGATCCGGGACCGGACCGCAACAAGGAGCCAGGGATGACGGATGACATCGAAGCCGCGCGGCGGTGGTATGCGGAGGACCTACGCGCGGTCAGTCCGGTCACGCGCAACGCCGCCGTGGTGGAGGCCTTCGCCCGGGTGCCCCGGGAGCGCTTCTGCGGCGCCGGGCCCTGGCATATCTACTCGCGCCGGCGCGGCGCGCCGGCCTTCGAGACGCCCGATGCCGATCCCCGCGCGCTCTACCACGATGTGCTGGTGGTCATCGACGAGGCGCGCGACCTGAACAACGGGCAGCCCTCGCTCTGGGCCTACGTCTTCGATCAGCTCGACCTCAAGGCCGGTGAGCGGGTCGTCCAGGTGGGCGCGGGCACCGGATACTATACCGCCGTTCTGGCCGAGGTCGTCGGGCGCAAGGGCCAAGTCGAAGCGGTCGAGTTGGATCCGGAGCTAGCCAGCCGCGCCAAGGCGGCCCTCGCCCTCTGGCCGCAGGCCTCCGTCGTCCCGGGGAACGGCGTGGAAGTGACCGGCGGGCCGTCCGCTGATGTGGTCATCGCCTTCGCCGGCGCCACCTATCCGGCGCGTGCCTGGCTCGACCGGCTCGTCCCCGGCGGCCGCCTGCTGCTGCCCCTGACCGGCGGGAACGGCTGGGGCTTCTTCCTCCTCGCTACCAAGACCGCAGACGGCTTCGCGGCGCGGTCCCTCGGCCGTTGCGGCTTCTTCCCCTGCGTAGGGGCGCGGCGTCCGGAGGAGGCCCGACGCCTCGGAAAAGCGCTGGAGGCGCTCGACGGCAAGACCGTACCGACTCAGGCCCTGCACCTTGGGGCGCCCCCCAAAGATGCAGCCGGGCTCTGGTTCGCCGGTGACGACTACTGGCTGTCGACAGAAGGCCTAGACCAATGAGCCTTTATCCCAAGGCGGGGATGAGGCGGTCCATGAGCCGGTAGGAGTTGCGGCAGACGGTTTCCAGGTTGGCCTTGAAATCGTCCGGCGCGGCTTCGTTGGCGGTGTCGGAGAGGCCGCGCACCACGACGAAAGGCAGCTTGTTGAGCTGGCAGGTGTAGCCGACGGCGGCGCCCTCCATCTCCGTCGCCAGGGCGCCGAACTCCCGCTGCAGCCAGCGCAGGGTCTTGGAATCCTCGACGAAGCGGTCACCGGAGACGACGGTGCCGATCATCAGGTTGGGCTCGGCCTCTGCGCCATTGAACGCACCGTCGAAGGCATCGGCGGTCTTTTCGATCAGGTCGGGGTCCGACTGGATCATGCGGTCCCCATCGGGCAGTTCGCCGTGGCGCCGGCCGAAAGCGGTCAGGTCGATGTCGAACTGGATGAGGTGGCTGGCGATCACCAGGTCGCCGACCCGCATATTGGGCAGCAGACCGCCGGCGACGCCGCTGAACACGAGGGCATCGGGCTCGTAGAGGTTGACCAGCATCTGCGTGCAGATGGCGGCGTTCACCTTGCCGATGCCGCAGCGCGCCAGCGCGATTTCGGTGCCTTTGAAATCGCCCTTCAGCACCGGGATATCGGCATGGCGGGCCTCGCTGACCCCGGTCATTTCGGCCCGCAGCAGGTCGATTTCCTCGGCCAGGGCCCCCATCACGGCCAGCATGTCCAATCCCCCAAAGCTCTCGGAAACGGCCGTGGTTCGGCGGCCAGATCTCCGGTTGTAGTCGATTTAGCTGAATTGATTATGAAGAGCGCCCGGAGGCCCCGAGCCGCTGCAAGAGCCTCGGAAGGTCCTCCAGCCGTTCCAGGCGGTGGAATCGTTCGCTGACGGGGTCGGCATCATGGGCCTCGTGAGCCCAGAGGATGGCATAGGGCACGTGGACGGCGAAGCCGCCGAGTTCCAGCACCGGCAGCACGTCCGACGGCACGGAGTTGCCGACCATCACGGTGCGCAACGCATCGACGCCGTGACGGTCGAAGACCCGGCGATAGGTCGCCGCGTCCTTGCGCGGCACGATCTCCACCTGATCGAAGTGACCGGCGAGGCCGGAGCGTTCGATCTTGCTGGTCTGGTCCACCATGTCGCCCTTGGTGATGAGCAGCGTGCGGTAGCGTCCGGAGACAGCGTCCAGCACCGCCTCCACACCCTCCAGCAGGTCGACCGGCGCGGTCATCATCGTCTTACCGAGCTGCACGATCTCGTGGATCTCGTCCGCTGCGATGCGCCCGCGCGTCAACTCGATGGCCGCCTCCACCATGGAGAGGGTGAAGCCCTTGATGCCGTAACCGAAAAGCGCGAGGTTGCGCATCTCCACGGCATAGAGGGCTTCGGCGATGTCCTCCCCCGGGCGGTGGCGGCCGACGATTTCCGCAAGCTTCTCCTGCGTATCCTGAAACAGGTGCTCGTTGTGCCAGAGCGTATCGTCGGCATCGAAGGCGAGCGTTTCGATCATCGTTCGATTCGCACCGGCCTGCGCTTGTCGCCGCCCCTCCAATCCACCGCTTTCTAGTCGACAGCCGTCACCCGGCCCTCCACCTTGGGGGAGACCTCGCCGGTGGCGGCGACGAAGTCCATCACCATGGTCGCCATCAGACGCGCGGAGATGCCGTCGATCAGCGGCACCGCCTCGGTAAAGACGGCATAGCCGTCGCCGCCGCGCGCGACGAAGTCGTTGGTCGCCAGGGTGTAGCTCGCCTCCGGGTCCAGAAGCTTGCCGCCGACGGTGACGGAGCGCACACGCTGACCCGCCGGGGCCGAACGGCTCCAGGTCACGGTCATGCCGGAGACGCTGGGAAAGCGCCCGGCCCCCTCCTCCACCTTGCTGAAGCCGTGCTCCAGGGCCTGCATCAACTGCGCGCCCGTCAGCTCCAGCTTCACGGTCTTGTTGCCGAAGGGCAGCTCGGTCTGGATGTCGCGGCGGGTCAGGGTGATGCCGGCGTCGTAGGTCTTGTCGCCGCGGATGCCGCCGCCGTTGGTGAGCGCCACGTCGGCCTCGACGCCTTGTCGCATGGCATCGGTGATGAGGTTGCCGATGGCCGTCTCGCCGCCGCGTACGGAGGCGCGCCGGCTGTCGAGGGCGGTCAGCGCAGTGCCGATGGGCACGTCCAGCTCCTCGCTCAAACGGTCGAGGTAGACCTGCACCTTGGCCGCCATGGCCGCATCGGGCTCGACACTGCGGCTGTCGACGATACGGAAGGCCGGCTCCCAGACGAAACGTTGCTGCCCGCGGCTTTCCACCGTGTTGAGGGTCACATCGACCACAACGAGTTGCTCGCCCTGCGATCCGGACTCGATGAAGGCACGCTGGCCGTCGTAGTAGGTCACCAGCAGGTGGTCGTGGCCGGACATCAGAATGTCGATGCCGCTGTCGGCACGCATCAGCATGAGATCCTCCTCGACGCCGGTGTGGGCCACGGCCACCACCAGGTCCGCGCCCTCATCGCGCAGTTGCTGGGAGTAGTCGCGGGCCGACTGCAGCAGCGGTTCGAAGGTCACCGTGCCGGGGCTGGAGATGTCCGCGGTCTCCGGCGTCGTCAGGCCGAAGAAGCCGATCTTGTAGGGCCCGGCTTCGGCCATCCAGGTGGCGGCGGTGCCGTCCAGCGGCTCGCCGTCGCTGTCGCGGCTGTTGCTGGCCAGCACGGTGAAGCGGGCTTCGCTTACCCGCTGCTTGGCCACCTCGGGACCGAAGTCGAACTCGTGGTTGCCCATCACCAGCAGGTCCAGTTCGGCCTCGTTGTAGAGGTCGATCATGTGGGCACCCTTGTCGAAGGAGGACAGCAGCGAGGGCGAGATGGTGTCGCCGCCGTGGGTGAAGATCACGGTGTCGGCGCGGGCGCGTTCCTGCTGCACCAGGGCCATGACCCGGGCTATGCCGCCCTTGCCCTTGGATTCCTCGATGCGGTCGAGATCGTTGATGTGCATGAGGCTGACCGTGACCGGTTCCGCGGCTGCGGGAAGGGCCGGGATCAGAAAGGCCGAGGCTATGAGAGCCGCGGTGAAAACGCACTGCCGGAGGCTGCGAGAAAGAGTCATCTTCTTCTCCAATCCAAAAGCAATCTGCGGCGCAGACGGGCGGCGCAGGCGGGCGGCGCGGAAACGCCGGCCCCATAAACTCTATTGCGGCACCTGCACGCCGCCGGCGGTGAGACCGCGCAGCGGCAGCGCCGGGCTGCGCTGCAGCCAGTTGTCCGCCGGATAGTCGCAGGCCCCGTCGATCACATGCAGGGTATAGGCGTGGCGCGAGCGCTCGGAGCGGTTGGGCAGGCTGCCGTGGGGCAGCTTGCCGTGCAGCACCACCATGGCGCCCCGGCGCACCTCCAGCGGCACCGCCGTCTCCTCGTCCCAGAGTGTCTCGTCCAGGGATTCCATCACCAGACGCTCACCAACGCGGCGCCAGCGCTGGCGCAGCGGACCCTTGTGGGCACCCGGCAGCGCCCAGAGGCAGCCGTTCTCCAGCGTGGCGTCTTCCAGCGAGAACCATAGGCCGAGCACGCTCAGGGGCTCGGTATAGAGGAAGGTCGAATCCTGATGCCAGCCGACCTCGCCGCCAATGCGCGGCTGCTTGAAGATGTACATCGACTGCAGCGCCAGGGGGCAGGCACAGCCCAGCGCCTTGACGGTGTTGTCGAAAGCGCGGCGGTGCGAAAACGCGGCGAAGACGGGATCGAGATCGTGCTGGGCATGGCCGATCTTGTTGATCGACAGCCGCTTGGCCTGGCGCAGCGCGCCCGCGGCGTCGAAGGCCTCCTCTTCAAAGAAGAAGCGGACCTTGTCGCCGGAGTCCTGGAAGTAGCGGTCGCGGCCATGGACCTGGCCCTGGGTCGAAAAGATCGAAGCGACGCTGGCCGGCTGGAAATCCTCTACCATGGCCTCGGCGCGGGCGATCAGGGCTTCGCAGTCTGCCTGAGGCACCATGTCCTCCAGCACCAGAAAGCCGTCGCGTTCAAAGGCCTGCACCATCTCCGCCGTCAGCCGGCCGCCGGAAGGCGCAGCAAAGCGCGCCGCTTCGGCTCGCGGTGTCATGCGCTGCTGGGCTGCCGTCGCCTCAAACATACGCGGGGGGCTTTCCTCTCGTGCGCTTCTAAGCGTCTGCTTTTAAACATCCGCGGCGGTGATGCGCTGCCGCACCACCGGCCCGCCGGCGTCTTCGACAGTCTGACCGAAGGTGAAGGCTTCCTGCAAGCGCCGGCTTGCCGCCTCCGCGGCCTCTTCGGTGGCAGCGTGGACCACGGCCAGGGGATCGCCGGACTGTACGGCGCTGCCCAGGGGCAGCAGGTCGCTGAAACCGACCGCGTAGTCGATGCTGTCTTCGACCCGCCGCCGCCCGCCGCCCAGTTCCACCACCGCCAGGCCGACCGCGCGGGTGTCGCAGGCGGTCAGGCGCCCGGCCGCCTCCGCCGCCACCGGGCGCTGGACCGGGGCCTTGGGAAGATAGTCATCAGAGCGTTCGACGAAGTCCGCCGCTCCGCCAAGGGCGGCCACCATGGCGCCGAAGCGTTCAGCCGCCGCGCCGGATGTCAGCGCGGCCTCCGCTTGCTGAGCCGCCGCCGCGGCCTCCGGCGCCAAGCCGCCGAGCACCAGCATCTCGGCTGCCAGCGCGATGACCAGTTCGCGCAGGCGCGCGTCGCCCTGGCCGGTCTTCAGCATGGCCACCGATTCGGCGACCTCCAGGGCATTGCCCGCGGTGCTTCCCAGCGGCTGGTTCATGTCGGTGATCAGCGCCGTGGTGGGCAGGCCCGCCCCGCCGGCGACGGCGACGATGCTCTCCGCCAAGGCCCGCGCCTCCTCCACCGTCGCGGCGAAGGCGCCGTTGCCGGTCTTTACGTCCATCACCAGGCCCTGGAGACCGGCGGCCAGCTTCTTGGAGAGAATGGACGCCGTGATCAGCGGGATGGATTCTACCGTCGCGGTGACGTCACGGATGGCATAGAGCCGCTTGTCGGCCGGCGCCAGGTCGGCGGTCTGGCCGATGATGGCGCAGCCGGCGGCCTTGACCGTCTGGCGGAAGCGATCGACATCCGGCGCGGTGGTATAGCCGGGAATGGCGTCCAGCTTGTCCAGCGTGCCGCCGGTATGGCCGAGCCCCCGGCCCGAAATCATCGGCACGTAGCCGCCGCAGGCCGCCACCAGCGGCCCGAGGATCAGGCTGACCTTGTCGCCGACGCCCCCGGTGGAATGTTTGTCGACGCAGGGGCCCGGCAGGTCCAGGCCCTGCCAGTCCAGGCGCTGGCCGGACTCGGTCATGGCGCGGGTCAGGGCCACCGCTTCGGCCCGCGCCATGCCACGCAGGAAAACCGCCATGGCAAAGGCCGCAACCTGGCCCTCGCCGATACTGTCATCGGCGATGCCGGCCACGAAGGCGGCGATCTCCTCCTGCGAAAGGGCCGCACCGTCGCGCTTGCGGCGGATGATCTCCTGGGGCAGCAGCGCCATCAGTAGCCCTGCTCCGCGGCCGGCGCCGCCGCCTCGTCTCCGAGCACGGCCAAAAGATCGTTCAGCAGACCGGAGGCGCCGAAGCGGAACCGCCAGGGGTCGACCCAGTCCGGGCCCATGATCCGGTCGGCGAGGGCCAGGTAGACGCCCGCCGCCGCCGTGTCGCGTATGCCGCCCGCCGCCTTGAAGCCGACATCGCGGCCGGAGTCCTTGATCGCCCGCAACATGGCCTCGGCAGCCTCCAGGGTGGCAGACACTGCGATCTTGCCGGTCGAGGTCTTGATCATATCGGCGCCGGCGGCGATGGCATCGCCGCTGGCTTCATAGATCGTCTCCGCAGCGTCCAGCCGGCCGGTTTCGAGGATGACCTTGAGGCGCGCTGTGTCGCCGCAGGCCTGCTTGCAGTCGGCGATCATCCGCTTGGCCAGATCCCGCTCCCCGGCCAGCCACTTCGTGTAGGGCATCACAAGGTCCACCTCGTCGCCGCCGGCCTGGACGATCTCCCGCGTGTCGCTCAGCGCCGCGGCGATGTCGTCGCCGCCGGCGGGGAAGTTCGCCACCGCCGCAACCTTGATGCCGCTGCCATGCAGCAGGTCTTTCGCCTGCGCCACGAAACGCGGCCAGATGCAGACGGCGGCCACGGGGCCGAATGGCGTCCTCGCCCTTTCGCAGAGCGCGTCGACCACCGCCGCATCGTCGTCGTCATTGAGGCTGGTGAGGTCGAGCAGGCCGAGGGCCCGCGCCGCCACGGCTTTCATCGCCTTCGTGTCATCTGTCATGGCTCGGGTCCATCATGGGCCAGGGTCTCCAGATAGGCGGTCAGGAGGCGCGCCATATCGGCGGCGGCCGCCGTCGCGTGCTGCATGGTGTGGTCGTGGGAGAGCGGCTCCGCGGACATCCCGGCGGCCAGGTTTGTGATCATCGACAGCGCGGAAACCTTCAGGCCCAGCAGCCGTGCGACAATGACCTCCGGCACCGTCGACATGCCCACCGCATCGCCGCCGAGGACCTGCGCCGCGCGGATTTCCGCCGGGGTTTCGAAATGCGGCCCGCAGAACCAGACGTAGACGCCCTCGGCCAGCGGCAGGCCCAGGCGCCCGGCGACGTCGACGATGGCGGCGCGCGCCGCGGGGTCGTAGGCGTCGACCAGATCGACGAAGCGCGCGTTGCCGGCAAGCCCGAAAAGCGGCGAGACGCCGGCGAAGTTGATGTGGTCGCGGATCAGCATCAGGCGCCCCGGCCCGACGTCGGCGCGCAGGGAGCCGGCGGCATTGGTCAGAATGAGCCGCGCGCAGCCGAGTTCCTTCAGCACCGCCAGAGCCAGGTTCATGCCATCGGCGCGCCCGCTTTCGTAGTAGTGCGCGCGGCCCTGAAGCACCGCCACCGGCAGTCCGGCGATGCGCCCCAGGATCAGGCTGCCGCCGTGCCCTGCGACCGAGGGGCGCGGGAAACCCGGCAGGTCCCGGTAGGCGAGGGTCTGCGGCGCCTCCACCGCATCGGCGACGGCGCCGAGGCCGGAGCCCAGCACCAGCGCCACCTTCGGCACGATGCCGGCCTGTCGGCGGATCATGGCGGCGGTTTCGGCCGCTTCCTCGAACATCAAAGACACCTCACTGAGACGCGTTTTTACCTGCCGGAGCCTAACGGTCAGTCCAGATTGTCCGGACCGAACGAAAGCGGCAAGAGCTCGCCCAGGGTCACCGTCCGGCGCAGTCCTTCGGGCCCGCAGACATGGATGACAAGATCGTCGCCGGCGAACTCCCGCAGGCGCTGGCGGCAGCCGCCACAGGGTGTACAGAGCCCCGCACCGCCGCCCGCCACCGCGATCTCCACAATGCGCGTCTCCCCGGCCATGATCATGGCGGCGATGGCGCTGGTCTCGGCACACCAGCCCTGCGGGTAGGCCGCGTTCTCGACATTGCAGCCCGAAAACACCGCGCCGTTCTGCGCCCGCAGCGCGGCGCCCACGGGGAAGTTCGAATAGGGCGCGTAGGCCCGCTCCATGGCAGCGATCGCCAGGGTAACCAGATCCTCGGCCATGCTAGCGTTCTTTTACGTAAGGAATGCCGCTGGCCTTGGGGGCGATGGCCCGGCCGATGAAGCCGGCCAGCAGAACGACGGTCAGCACATAGGGCAGCGCCTGGATGAGCTGCACCGGGATCGGCCCGATCACCGGCACCTCGACGCCCTGCAGGCGGATCGCCACGGCGTCCAGGAAACCGAACATCAGGCAGGCGAGCATGGCCGGCACGGGCCGCCACTTGCCGAAGATCATCGCCGCCAGGGCGATATAGCCCTGCCCGGCCGTCATGTCGCGCACGAAGGCGGCGTTCTGGGCGATGGAGAGATAGGTGCCGGCGATGCCGCAGAGCGCGCCGCAGCAGAGCATCGCCGCATAGCGCAGGCCGCTGACCGAAATCCCCGCCGTGTCGACCGCGTTGGGGTTCTCGCCGACGGCGCGCAGGCGCAGGCCGAAGCGGGTACGATAAACCACCCACCAGGTGAGCGGGACGATGAGGAAGGCGACATAGACCAGCAGGTTGTGGCCGCTGAGCAGCTCGCTGTAGATCGGGCCGAGGATCGGCACGCCGGCCAGCGTCTCGGCGCCGGGCCAGGTGATCGGCGTGAAGCGGGCTTCGTTGGAGACGGAGGGAGTCTGGCCGCCACGGGCGAACCAGGCGATGCCCAGGACCACGGTGAGGCCGGAGACCAGGATGTTGATGGCCACGCCGCTGACAACCTGGTTGCCGCGGTGGGTGATGCAGGCAAAACCGTGCAGCAGGGCCAGGGCCACGGAGACGACCATGCCGGCGCCGAGCGCCAGCCAGGCCGAGCCGGTGACCGCCGCCATGGAGGCCGCGGCGAAGGCGGCGGCCAGCATCTTGCCCTCCAGGCCGATATCGATGACGCCGGAACGCTCGGCGAAGAGCCCGGCCATGGCGCAGAGCACCAGCGGCGTCGCGACCCGGAAGGTGGCGTCGATGGAAAGCAGCAGGTTGAAGAGCAGCCCCTCCACCGATCAGCCCTCCTGCCCCGCCGGGCGCTGGAAGCCGCCGGCGATGCGCAGATAGGCCCGCTCGATGGGGCCCTTCATCATGAAGGCCAGTGCACCGGAGAAGAGGATCACCAGGCCCTGGATGGTCACCACCAGTTCGCGGGTCACCTTCGGCTCCTCGAAGGCCAGTTCCGCGCCGCCCTGGTAGAGCATGCCGAAGAGCAGGCTGGCGAGCACGATGCCGACGGGGTGGTTGCGGCCCATCAGGGAGACCGCGATGCCGGTGAAGCCGTAGCCGGCGGTGAAGTTCAGCAGCAGGCGGTGGTGGACGCCCATCACCTCGTTGATGCCGACGAAGCCGGCCAGCGCGCCGGACACGGCCATCGCCAGCATGATGACACGGCGCGGATCGATGCCGGCATAGATGGCCGCCGTCTCGTTGGCGCCGACGGTGCGGATCTGATAGCCCCAGCGGGTGCGCCAGATGAAGGCCCAGACGAGTACGCAGCAGATTGCCGCCCAGACGACAGAAAGGTTCAGTGGCGAGGGCGTGACCTGCATGCCGAACCAGCCGAAGACCTCGTGCATGAACGGCAGTTGACCGGAAGCCGCGAACTCGCGGCTTTCCGGCGACATGGAGCCCGGCTGAATGAGGATGTTCACCATCAGGTAGACCATCAGCGCCGAAGCGATGAAGTTGAACATGATGGTGGTGATGACGATGTGGCTGCCGCGATAGGCCTGCAGGTAGGCCGGAATCGCCGCCCAGCCGGCGCCGAAGGCGGCGGCCAGCAGGATCGAAAGCGGCAGGATCAGCACAAACGGGAGAGTCGTGTCGACGAGCAGGATGCCGAGGCCGACGCCCAGGCCGCCGATGTAGGCCTGGCCTTCGCCGCCGATGTTGAACAGCCCGGCGTGAAAGGCGACCGCCACCGCCAGTCCGGTGAAGACGAAGTTGGTGGTGTAGTAGAGCGTGTAGCCGATCGCCTCGTCGTAGCCGAAGGCGCCGAAGAGAATGATCTCCACCGCGGTGAAGGGATCGACGTCGATGGTCCAGAGGATGATGCCGGAGACGAAGAAGGCCAGCGCGATGTTGACCAGCGGAATGAGGCCGATATCGACCCAGCGCGGAATGCTGCCCGGCGCCGCGCTCATGCGCCCGAGACCTCCGGCGTGTCCGCGGCCGGCAAGGCGTCTTCGCCGCGTGCCGGCGCCGCGTTGGCCATCATCAGGCCGAGCAGGCGCTCGTTGGCTTCATGGGCCGGCAGCTCGCCGACGATGCGCCCTTCGAACATCACGACGATGCGGTCGCTCAGCGACATGATTTCCTCCAGCTCCACGGAAACCAGCAGCACGGCGGAGCCCGAATCGCGCATGGCGATGATGTTGCGGTGAATGAACTCGATGGCGCCGATGTCGACGCCGCGGGTCGGCTGGCCGACCAGAAGAAGGCGCGGGCTGCGCGAGATTTCCCGCGCCAGGATCAGCTTCTGCTGATTGCCGCCGGAGAAGTTGGCGGTCTTCAGGCTGGCGTTCTGCGGACGCACATCGAAATCCGCCATCTTCCTGGCGCAGTCCTCGTGAATCACCTCTTGGTTCATGAGTACGCGCCCGTTGTAGGCGGGGTCGTTGTGGTAGCCCAAGATCGCCGATTCCTCGGCGGCGAAGGTGCGCACGAGGCCGCTGCGCAGCCGGTCCTCCGGCACGTGCGCCACCTTGAGGTCGCGCATGGTGGCGGGGTCGAGCGGATGGCCCGCGGAGAAGGTCTGCCCCATCATGGTAAAGCGTCCGGCGCTGATCGGGCGGATGCCGGACAGCAGATCCAGAAGCTCGCTCTGGCCGTTGCCGGAAACGCCGGCGATGCCGACGATCTCCCCGGCGCGCACCGAGAAGCTGACGTTGTCGACGCGCTTCACGCCCACACGGTCCACGAAGGTCAGGCTCTCCAGCGCCAGAACGGTCTCGCCGGCCTGGGGCGCCGCCTTGTCGACCCGCAGCAGCACCTTGCGCCCGACCATCAGCTCTGCCAGCTCTTCCTTGCTGGTCTCGCTGGTCCTGCGATGGGCGATCATCTCGCCGCCGCGCATGACGGAGACATGGTCGGTGACTGCCATGATCTCCTGCAGCTTGTGGGTGATCAGAACGATGGTCACCCCCTGCTGACGCAGGGAATCGAGAATGCGGAAGAGTTGATCGGTTTCCTGCGGGGTGAGCACGCCGGTCGGCTCGTCGAGGATCAGGATGTCGGCGCCGCGGTAAAGCGCCTTCAGGATCTCGACGCGCTGCTGCTGGCCCACCGGCAGTTCGCCGGCCAACGCATCCGGGTCGACCTCCAGATCGTAGTCCCGTTCCAGGCGCTCCAGTTCGGCGCGCGCGGCGGCGACGCTGGAGGTCAGGATCGCGCCGGATTCCGCGCCCAGCATGATGTTCTCCACGACGGACATGTTGTCGACCAGCATGAAGTGCTGGTGGACCATGCCGATGCCGGCGGCGATGGCGTCGTTGGAAGAGCGGATCCGCGTCGGCACGCCGGAAATGAGAATTTCGCCGCTGTCGGCTTCGTAGAAGCCATAGAGGATGCTCATCAGGGTCGACTTGCCGGCGCCGTTTTCGCCGATGATGCCGTGGATCGACCCCGGGCGGATGTTCAGCGAGACGTCCTTGTTGGCCTGAACCGGCCCGAAGGCTTTGCTGATCCCCCGCAGCTCGATGGCGGGCGAGTCGCCGGCGCCTCCCGGCGGGCCCGCATGCTGTTCCTGGCTTTCTTGTTGATGAGACAAGGGTCGTTCCCGGGCCGGCGGCGGCAGCACCCAGAAAACGCACCCGAACCACGGCAGGAAGCCGAGAGGTCAGTTCCTGCCGTGTTCGGGTCCGGACATCTGGATCAAGCCTGGTGGATCAAGCCTGGACGACGGCTGCGCCTAGTAGGAGCAGCTGTTGTCGCTCATATAGTCGTGGACGCTGAGCTTGCCGGAAACAATGTCCGCGGCCGCGGCTTCCACCTTTGCCATCATGTCCGCCGAGACCAGGTCCTTGTTGTACTCGTCAAGCGCCCAGCCCACACCCTCTTCGGCCAGGCCCAGCACCTGGATGCCGGGGGCCCAGCTGCCGTCATGAGCGTCCTTGAAGGCCTTGTAGGCCGCGACATCCACGCGCTTGAGCATGGAGGTCAGCATGGTGCCCGGCTGCAGGTGGTTCTGGTTGGAGTCGACGCCGATGGCGAACTTGCCGCTGTCCTTGGCGGTCTGGTAGACGCCGACGCCGGTGCCGCCGGCAGCCGCGTAGATCACATCGACGCCGCGGTCAAACTGGCTCTTGGCCAGTTCCGACCCGCGCGTCGGATCGTTCCAGGCGGCCGGCGTGGTGCCGGTCATGTTCTGCAGCACCTCGGTGTTGCCGCTCACGTGCTTGGCGCCCTGCTCGTAACCGCAGGCGAACTTGCGGATCAGCGGGATATCCATGCCGCCGACGAAGCCGACCTTGCCGGACTCCGACTTCAGCGCCGCAATCATGCCGACGAGGAAGGAGCCCTCGTGCTCCTTGAACACCACCGAACGGACGTTCGGCAGGTCGACAACGGAATCGATGATCGTAAAGCGGGTGTCCGGAAACTCCTTGGCCACCTTTTCGAGGGCCGGCGCCTGGGCGAACCCGACCCCGATGATCGGGTCGGCGCCGCGCTGGGCCATGCGCCGCAGCGCCTGTTCGCGCTGGGTTTCGTTGGTGACCTCAAACTCCCGATAGGAAACGCCGGTTTCCTTCTTGAACTTCTCGACCCCGTTGAAGACGCCCTCGTTGAAGGACTTGTCGAACTTGCCGCCCATGTCGAAGACGACCGCCGGATTGATGTCGTCGGCGACCGCGGCCGTGGCCGCAAGGGAGGTCGAAACGAGCAAGGCCGCCGCCGCGGCCGTCAAAGTGCGTACCATGAAGATGCCTCGCCTGAGTTCTTGTTCTTCGCTTCGTTCCGCAGTGCAAAATCCCGCCGGTAAGGCCCGGAATCCGCTGCGTCCAAGCGCCTACGCTACCATGCTCGCACAGAAGCGCCAGTTGAATTTCGCGCGCCTTCGGGGGACGCCTTCAGGGGCGGCGGATGCTGACCTGGGGTTCCGGAAGGGGCTGTGGAAAAAGGAAGCCGGGCCACCCCGAAATCGGAGAGCCCGGCCAGTTGGCTAGGGATCTAAACCACTGTGAGGCCCGGGACGTCGCGCATGTGGCTGTTCGCACCTGCACAGCGACCCGGGACCCGGGTACCCGTACGGGCAAATCGTACGGGGGAGTTCCGGTTGGGGGGTGAACCGGATGCTGACGTTCCGTTGTCGCACGACCCGAGGGTCACGGGGCCAAGCATGCTGCCGGCTGTGGGCGGATATCCGACCGCCGCGATGCCGGCGAATTGCGCTTCAGGCCGCTCTGACCGCCTGCCCTGCATCGGCGCCAACGGGTAAACGCTAACCCGCCTTTGTTAGAGACATCTTTCCGCGGCATGACAATTCTGTCACAGGCGCTGCCGCCTGCGGGCGGCAGGGCGGAGAGGCCGGAGCCCGGAAGGCTTCATATTCGATTTTCAATTTTAGGTTGTTTTCTGATATTGTTTTTGTAGGAAAATCTCCGCGCCCGCTACAACCAAGGGCAGCAGTCAAATTGTCACAAATAGATCAGATCATTCTCATACCTATGGTCCACTATGTCTAAAGTGGTTCGCGATGGAAGCTTTGCTTGCGAATGACTGTCTCTTCTCAGGGTGACCAACGCGTCGAACAGTGAGCCCGGTCCAGCGGGCTCTCCGGAAGCCAACTCTTCAGAAAGGCAGACTTCATGATCAATCCCTTCGCAGTTCGTTACAGTGCCGGTGCCGGCTCCGCCTGGATTCAGGGAGAGCCGGAGATCGAGGAGATGCTGCGCGATGCAGTCATCCAGGCGGTACTGAAACGCGACGGACTGACGGAAGAGGATGTGATCGCCGCGATCGCCCTTGGCCGCCGGCGCCTGCGCCCTGCGCCGGCAGCGGCCATCTGCGCCGCATGATACCCGACATCTGCGGCTGATCGATCGGGTCCGCCGCGCTTGCCCTGCGCCGAGCCAGCCGCTATTGCCTAGGCCGTCGTCCCTGACGGGCATGCCCCAAAGGGACGGCAGGTCTTCAACAGCACGGCGGCTTCCTTCCCATGCTGCGCATCGCAAGCCTTGGCGAGTGCATGATCGAGCTTTCGGAAAGCGCCGGTGGCCCGGAAAACGGCCGGGAAGCAGGGGCCGCCGCCATGCAGCGCACCTTCGGCGGGGACACCCTGAACACCGCGGTCTATCTCGCCCGCGCGCTGGCGCCGGAAAGCGGCCGGGTCTCCTACGTGACGGCCCTGGGCGACGATCCGTTCAGTTCGGAGATGATCGCAGCCTGGCAGCGCGAAGGCCTGGAAACCGGCCTGGTCGCACGGCTGCCGGGCAGGTTGCCGGGTCTCTACATCATCCGCACCGATGGGCAGGGCGAACGGACCTTCCATTACTGGCGCAGCGCCGCCGCCGCCCGCGACATGCTTCAGGCGGAGCGGACGGCCGGTCTGGCCGAGGCCCTCGCCGGCTTCGATCTGATCTATCTGTCTGGGATCACACTGGGAATCCTCGATGCCGGAAGCCGGGAACGGCTCTACGAACTGCTTGAGCGCCTTCGCGCCGGCGGCAGCCGCCTCGCCTTCGACACCAACTACCGCCCGCGGCTGTGGCGCGACCCCTCGGAGGCGCAGGAGGCGGTGCGCCGCACGCTGTCCCTGGCCGACCTGGCTCTGCCGACCCACGAAGACGAGGCGGCGCTGTTCGGCGACACATCGCCCGAGGCCACGGCCGAGCGGCTGCACAGCCTGGGGGTCGGCGAAGTGGTGGTCAAGTGCGGCGCTGGGCCTTGCCTTGTCAGTGTTGAAGGCCGGCAGTCAAGGGTTGCCGGCGAGACGGTCGCGCGGCCGGTGGACACCACCGCCGCCGGGGACTCCTTCAACGGCGCCTATCTGGCGGCGCGCCTGGGCGGCAGCGGTGCCGAAGAGGCCGCCGCAGCGGGCCACGCCCTCGCCGGCCGGGTGATCCGGACCAAGGGCGCGATCATCCCGGCCTAAGCCCCGGCCTGAAGCCCCCCGCAAGGGACCGAAAATAACCCCACCCGCGCTCTTGACGCAGGCGCCGGAGATCCCAAGTGCATCCTACATTAGCACTCTTGAAACGAGAGTGCTAAGATCGTCCCAATCCACACCAAACGTCCACACCAAAAAAGGGGAAAGTTCGATGAAATTCAGGCCTTTGCATGACCGGGTCGCCGTTCGCCGCGTCGACGAAGAAGAGAAGACCGCCGGTGGCATCATCATCCCGGACACCGCCAAGGAAAAACCCAGCCAGGGTGAGGTCATCGCCGTCGGGCCCGGCGCACGCAACGACAAGGGCGAACTGATCGCGCCGGACGTGAAGGTCGGCGATCTGGTTCTCTTCGGCAAGTGGTCCGGCACCGAGGTGAAGGTCGGCGGTGAAGACCTCCTGATCATGAAAGAGTCCGACATCATGGGCGTGCTCGAAAAGACCAAGGCCTCCAAGAAGGCCGCCTGAGCGACGCCGGCAACCAAAACACGGAGGAGCATCCCAAGATGGCTGCAAAAGACGTCAAGTTTTCGACCGATGCCCGCGAGCGCATGCTGCACGGCGTCGACGTTCTGGCGGATGCGGTCAAGGTCACCCTGGGTCCCAAGGGCCGCAACGTCGTTCTCGACAAGTCCTTCGGTGCCCCGCGGGTGACCAAGGACGGCGTGACCGTCGCCAAGGACATCGAACTGAAGGACAAGTTCGAGAACATGGGCGCCCAGATGGTCCGCGAGGTCGCGTCCAAGACCAGCGATATCGCCGGCGACGGCACCACCACGGCCACGGTACTGGCCCAGGCGATCGTCCGCGAGGGCGTGAAGGCGGTGGCCGCCGGCATGAACCCGATGGACCTGAAACGGGGTATCGACAGCGCCGTGGAAGCCGTGGTGGCTGACCTGCAGAAGCGTTCCCGCAGAATTGCGTCCAACGACGAAATCGCCCAGGTCGGCACGATCTCGGCCAACGGCGATGCCGAGGTCGGGGCAATGCTGGCCGAGGCCATGGAGCGCGTCGGCAACGAGGGCGTGATCACGGTCGAAGAGGCCAAGTCGCTGGAGACCGAACTGGAAGTGGTCGAAGGCATGCAGTTCGACCGCGGCTACCTCTCGCCCTACTTCGTCACCGATGCCGACAAGATGCAGGCGGTGCTGGAAGACCCCTACATCCTGGTCCACGAGGCCAAGCTCAGCGGGCTGCAGTCCATGCTGCCGCTGCTGGAATCGGTGGTGCAGTCCGGCAAGCCGGTGCTGGTGATCGCCGAGGATGTGGAGGGCGAGGCGCTCGCCACCCTGGTGGTGAACCGCCTGCGCGGCGGCCTGAAGGTGGCGGCGGTCAAGGCGCCGGGCTTCGGCGACCGGCGCAAGGCCATGCTGCAGGACATCGCCATCCTGACCGGCGGCACCGCGGTCTCGGAAGACGTCGGGATCAAGCTGGAGAACGTCACCCTGGACATGCTGGGCCGCGCCAAGCGGGTGATCATCACCAAGGACGAGACCACCATCGTCAGCGGCGCCGGCAAGAAGAGCGACATCCAGGCCCGCTGCAGCCAGATCAAGGCGCAGATCGAGGAAACCACCTCGGACTACGACCGCGAAAAGCTGCAGGAGCGCCTGGCCAAGCTGTCCGGCGGCGTGGCGGTGATCCGCGTCGGCGGCGCCACCGAGGTCGAGGTGAAGGAGCGCAAGGACCGCGTCGACGACGCGCTTCATGCGACCCGTGCCGCGGTCGAGGAAGGCATCGTGCCGGGCGGCGGCGTCGCCCTGCTGCGCGCGGCCGCCAAGCTCGACAAGCTGGAGGGCGAAAACGAGGACCAGAAAGTCGGCATCCGCATTGTCCGCAAGGCGCTGGAGTCGCCGCTGCGCCAGATCGCGGTCAATGCCGGCGCCGACGGCTCCATCGTGGTCGGCAAGGTGCGCGAGCAGAAGGACCAGCAGGCGGGTTACAACGCCCAGAGCGGCCGCTACACCAACCTGGTGAAGGACGGCGTTATCGACCCCACCAAGGTGGTGCGCGCGGCCCTGCAGGATGCGGCCTCCATCGCCGGTCTGCTGATCACCACGGAAGCCATGGTCGCCGAAAAGCCGGAAGACAAGGCCCCGGCCATGCCCGGCGGCGCCCCCGGAATGGGCGGCATGGGCGATATGGGCTTCTAAGAGAAAGCCGAGTCAAAGCTCCGGGGCCGGTCGTCGACCGGCCCCTTTCTTTTTGTCCGGGGCCGGTTTCGGACTCCGACGTGCCGGTCAGACCCCGTCGACCGGGATCTTCAGGTAGGAGATGCCGTTGTCTTCCGGCGGCGGCAGGTGACCGGCGCGCATGTTCACCTGCACCGCCGGCAGCAGCAGCACCGGCATGGAGAGCCCGGCATCGCGCCCTTCGCGCAGGGCGACAAAGTCCTCCTCCCCCACCCCGTCGTGCAGGTGGATGTTCTTTTCCCGCTGCTCGGCCACCGTCGTCTCCCAGGCGAAGACATCGCGCCCCGGCGCCTTGTAGTCGTGGCAGAGGAACAGCCGCGTCTCGGACGGCAGCGCGAGAATGCGCCGGACGGAGCGGTAGAGCTGGCGCGCGTCGCCGCCGGGAAAGTCGGTGCGCGCCGAACCGTAGTCCGGCATGAAGAGGGTATCACCGACGAAGGCGGCATCGCCGATGACATAGGTGATGCAAGCCGGCGTGTGGCCCGGCGTCGACATCACTTCTGCCGTCAGGCCGCCGATGGAAAGCCTCTCGCCGTCCCGGAAAAGATGGTCGAACTGGCTGCCATCGGCGGCGAAGCCCCCATCCAGATTGTAGACACTGCGAAAGGCTTCCTGCACACGGCAGACCTCGGCGCCGATGCCGATGGTCCCGCCGAGCTGCTGCTGCAGGTAGGGCGCCGCCGTCAGATGGTCGGCATGGACATGGGTTTCCAGGATCCAGTCGACACCCAGACCCTGCGTCCGCACGAAGTCGATGATCCTGTCGGCCGAGGCGGTCGAGCGACGCCCGGACTTGGGATCGTAGTCGAGGACGGAATCGATGACCGCGGCCCGCCCGCCTCCGGGCTCGGCCACCACGTAGCTGACCGTGAAGGTCGCCTCATCGAAAAACGCCGTCACCTCGGGCCGGCCGGCCGCTTCATTCATCTCTGCACTCCCTGGCCGAATCGCTCATCGAGTCCCTGATATCGGAGCCGCTGCCTGCCTCTTCCATAACCTGCCCGCACGGGCCGCCACAATCCCAGCAGTACACCGCCGCAGTCCAGCCGTCCTTGACTGAACCCGATATCTTCATATATATGAATATATGAATGTTCAATCGATGCAGCAGTCCGCCACCCTGGCTGCCGACCTGATGAAGGCGCTGGCCAGCGAGAACCGGCTGATGATCCTCTGCCAGCTGGCCGAGGAGGAGAAAACGGTGGGGCACCTGGCGGAGACCCTGGGGCTGCGTCAGGCTGCGGTTTCGCAGCAACTGGCCCTGCTGCGCAAGGACGGTCTGGTCGCCGCCCGGCGCGAGGGGCGGCAGATCCACTATCGGCTGAGCGGGCGTGAAGCGCGGGCGGTGATCGCCCTGCTCTACGACCTCTTCTGCCGCCACAATCGGGAACAGACGCAGAGCGCGCCGTCCGCGGCGCTGCAGGACGCAGGCTAAGGAGACCCAAAGCGATGCAGACACTGAAGACCATCGGCGCCGAGGCGGCGAAGACCATGCTGGATCAGGATCAGGCCGTCCTGATCGATATCCGCGAAAGCGACGAGTTCGCCCGCGAGCACATTCCGGGCGCGCATCACGTGCCGCTTTCGGGCTTCGACGCGGGCGACTTTCCCGGCGCGCGCGACAAGACCGCGATCTTCCACTGCGCCAGCGGCTCCCGCACCGCCGAAGCCGCGCCGCGCATCCTGGCCAGCGGCTTTGCCGCGGTCCGCCAGCTCGATGGCGGGCTTGCCGGCTGGAAGGCCGCCGGCATGGCCACCCGCGTCAACCGCCGGGTGCCGATCTCCATGCAGCGCCAGGTACAGATCACCGCCGGCCTGATGGTGCTGCTGGGCGTGCTGCTGGGCTTTGCCCTCTCGCCCTGGTTCTTTGTGCTGTCCGGTTTCGTCGGCGCCGGCCTCACCTTCGCAGGCCTTTCCGGCACCTGCGGGATGGCCAGGCTGCTCGGCCTCATGCCCTGGAACCGCGCCCTGACGACGTGAGTCCCCCACTGGTCCGGCCGAGGCGCGGGCGTTAGACTCACGGGCGTGGGATTCGCCAAGGAAGAAGATCTCTACGCCCCCGTCAAAGCCTTCTTCGAGGGCCAGGGCTACGTGGTGAAGGCCGAGGTGCGCGGCTGCGACCTGGTCGCCCGCCGCGGTGAGGACCCTCCGGTCATCGTCGAGTTGAAGACCGGCTTCACCCTGCCCCTGGTCCTGCAGGGCATCGACCGTCTGGCACTCAGCGATCATGTCTATCTTGCAGTCGGTGTTCCGGCCCGGCCCGCCCGCGGCAGTCTGTGGCGCCGCGAACGCCGCGGCATCCTGAAGCTCTGCCGCCGCCTGGGCCTCGGCCTGCTGGCGGTGCATGAAGCGACGGCCAGCAAGGACCCGCTGGTGGAGCCGCTGCTCGACCCCCTGCCCTACCAGCCGCGCCCCAACCGGAAGCGCCAAGGGCTGCTGCTGAAGGAGTTCGCCCATAGGATCGGCGACCCGAACACCGGCGGCCAGACGCGCCGGCCCATCGTCACCGCCTACCGCCAGGCCGCGCTCGCCTGCGCCGCCCTGCTCAGGGAAAGCGGCCCGACCAAAGCCGCCGCCGTGGCCGAGGCGACCGCCGTCGCCGGCGCCCAGCGCATCCTGCAACGGGATGTCTACGGCTGGTTCCAGCGGGTCGAGCGCGGCGTCTACGCCCTCTCGCCCAAAGGCGCGGAAGCGCTCGCCCTTTACGCCGACGTGGTGACGTCGTTATCGGAACACCGCAGACTGGATCGACCCGCCAAGGCTAGCGCGCGCTGAAGCCGCTTGCCGTCAATTTGGCCTGACGCAGATCCTGGCCGAAGGTGGTCTTCCACATCGCGTTGACCCCATCGGCGTAGCGCGCCAGGGCCGCCGGCCCTTCGCGATTGAGCGCGCTCAGCCAGCCCGCGTGCATGACCACGAAGAGACGCATCAGTTCCTCGTCCATGTCGCGCCGCAGCGCCTCCGCGGCGAAGCGCGGATCTGCCGCCATGGCCGCCGCGTTCTGGGCGAAGGCCGCCTGCACGGCGCCGGCCGGCGGTTCCTGCCTGTCGTTGGCGATCAGCCAGGCCAGCACCTCGTAGGCGGTGACCGAGCCGGCGAGGTTGCGGTGCGGCAGGCCATAGGGGCCGACGATGCCGCGGTAGACCTCGGCGAAGTCGTGCCGGGCGAACTGCCGGGCCAGCGTTTTGCCGGCCTGCGGATTGGACCGGGAAACCCGGGCAACGATCTCGGTCTCCACCTTCGCGGCCGAAATCGCGTCGCTGGTATAGGCAAAGTCTGTCGGAGCGCCGCGCTGATCGCGCAGGGTCTCCGCCTTTGCGCTGAAGGACGAGCCCGTATCGGGGGTCACCGTCAGCATCATGGCCCGGGTCGTGGTCTGCGAGGTCGTCACGCCGGCAAAATGCTGGGAACTGAGGGCGACGAAGTCCTGGGCCTGGGCTGCAAGCGGACATCCCAGGATCAGCAGCAGGGCTGCAAGATACCGTCCCGTCATGGCTGCTCCTCTCCGGTCAGCAACAGCAAAGGCCCATAGTGAACATCGCAGACATGACCGTTTGTAGATTCGCAGGAGCATTTTCCGCGGCGCCATCGACCGGGGCGCGCCGGCGGATAGCGGCGAACATGCGGACCGGCTCTTCCACCTCCGGCTCAAGATCACCGCCCCTGCAATCAAATCAATTCAATTATACTGCTTTGTTTAGATTCTCTTTCGTACTCTCGGTCATCCTGTGGTGAGAGGGAACCGTCAGAGGAAGAGTCCGTGCCGCACCCATCGCCGTCCGAGCCCGGCTTCCTGGAGCACTGCCCGAAGGAGGTCGTGGAAATCTTCCGGTACTGGGAGGCAAAGCGCGGCGACCGCCCGATGCCGCGGCGTGCGGACATCGATCCGGCAGACATCCCACGGCATCTGCCGGGCATTCTGCTGGTCGACGTCGAAAGCGTCGATAACCACGGTGTCGGCGTGTTTCGTTACCGCGTCGTCGGCACAGCGGAAGTCACCTTGCGGGGCCACGACCCCACCGGCAAGCGCATCGAGGAAGGCTTCTGGGGCCCCAGCCTCGAAGATGTCATCGACTCCTACGAGCACGTCCGCAAGAAGCGCACCTACCTTTACGACCCCAACGCCTACGTGACGCCCGGAGGCCGCCGGAGCAAGGAAAGCACGATCTTTTTGCCGCTGTCAGAGGACGGCGTCTCCGTGACCCAGGTCCTGGTCTACTCCATCAGCCACGAAAGAGGCGCCGGCGCCTGACCTGCCATCGTTTCGTCAGGTGAGCTCGGCAAGCTGGGCGGCGATCTCCTTGCCCTTGGGCAGGCTGGGCTGGGCGCCGACGGAGCGGCAGGCGAGGCTGCCGGCCACCGCACCCTGGCGCAGAGCCTGATCCATCGGCCGGCCCTGATCGAGCGCAGCCGCGAAGGCGCCGACAAAGGCATCGCCGGCGGCCGTAGTGTCGACCACTTCGGTCGGCAGGGCCGGCACCGAGAAGCGGCCGGAGGGTCCGAAGGACCGGGCGCCGGCCGCGCCCAGGGTGACGATGCAATCCAGATCGAAGTCCGCCGCGATCTTGCCGGCGACAGCCTCCGGATCGGTGTCGGCGATGCCGAGCTGCGCCCCGAGCTGGCCCGCCTCTGTCTCGTTGACAACCAGCACATCGAGCTGGCGCAGCGTCTCCTCCGGGATCGGACCGGCGGGCGCGAGGTTCAGCACCACCCGAGCGCCCTTCGCCTTGGCGATGCCCACCGCCTTCCAGTTCTCCGCATGGGTGATTTCCATCTGCAGCAGGAGAACGTCATCGGAGGTGAGGCCGGCCGCATCCAACTGCGCGGCCCTGCTGTCCAGGTTGGCGCCACTGGCGACGAAGATAAGGTTCTCGCCGGCGGCATCGACGGCGATGAAGGCGCAGGCGGTCTGCTCCGGGCTTTCGGCAACCAGGCTGAGGTCGACGCCGCCCGCGCGCATACCGGAAAGCGCAAGATCGCGGAAGCCGTCGTTGCCGACCGAGCCGATAAAGCGCACCGGTGCACCGGCCAGGGCCGCGGCCAGCGCCTGGTTGGCCCCCTTGCCCCCAGGCACCACGGTGTAAGCCGGCCCGGTCACCGTCTCTCCCGGTGCCGGCAGGTGTTTCACCTGGGTGACAAGGTCGGCACTCAGGGAGCCGAAGACAGTGATCATGCCGCTGGTTCTCGTGCCGACCTGGAGGTCTTGGCCGCCCGCTTCCCGGGCTTGCGCGCCGCCTTGGCCCTGCCGGCAGATTTCTTGGCGCCGCGTCTGGCGGTGCCGTTGGCGGCTTTTGGGGCGTCGCGGCGCGGCGGGGGTTCGACGGCCAGGGCTTCGCCCTTGGCGAGATCCTTGCTCTGCTTGCCGTAGCTCTTGAAGCGCGCCAGGACGTTGGTCATCTCGCGCTTGTTCAGGATGTTCGGCTTGCCCATCTGGCGCGCGATCCAATACTGCTGGGCCAGGGTTTCCACCTCGCCCGCCAACCACAACGTCTTGTCGAGGTCCTTGGCGAAGCAGATCATCCCGTGGTTCGCCAGCAGGCAGGCCGAGCGCCCCTGAAGCGCCTTCAGCATGTTGCCCGAAAGCTCCTGGGTGCCGAAGGTCGCATAGTCGGCGCAGCGGATGTTGGTGCCGCCGGCGACCCCGATCATGTAGTGGAAGGCCGGAATGCGCTCCTGCAGTGAGGCCAGCGCCGTGCAGTAGATCGAATGGGTGTGCACCACCGCCCCCGCTTCCGGCTTGTTCAGGTAGATGTCGTAGTGCATCCGCCATTCGCTCGACGGCAGATAGTCGCCGAAGTAGCCGCCGCCAAGGTCCATCTCGACGATCTGCTCGGGCTTCATCTTCTCGTAGGGGATGCCGGAGGGCGTGATCAGGAAGCCGCCCTCGATACGGGCGGAGATGTTGCCGGAGGTGCCCTGGTTGATGCCAAGCTCGTTCATCTTCAAACAAGCCGCGATGATCGCTTTGCGCAGGCTGAGGTGCGTTGGATTGGCCATGGTGCCCTGTCACGTGGCTGGAATGGAGCCGGCACTCTATCCGCCGCACCCCGGCGGTTCAACCACACCCCGGTGAAAAGGCCGGAAATCCGGGGCAGAGGACGGTCCTGGGCGGCCTCCGCGGCCGCCTGCCGGACTCGCCTGCGCTGATACCATTGAAACGATTACTCCCCTGAGAGGAGGTCATCGGGAAACAGCAGGCCGCCAGAGTGCAGACTCCATCCTGTCCGGAGAAAGTCGATGCCGAAGGCCCTCACCCTTTGGGCCCTGGTGCTTAGCGCCCTGGCCGCCGTTGCCTGCGAGGCCGTGCCCTTGGGCGCAAGGTCAGAGCCCCCTCCCGGGGCCGCCCTCAACCTGCAGACCCCCGAAGGCTGGACCCTGGCACAATCCATAGAAGAAGAGGGCGACCGCAGATCCCGCCTCTGGCTGCGGCGCGACGAATCCCTGGATGGTTGGACGCAGCGCGTCGCCCTGAGGTCCTGGAACGGCAAGGGTCCCGGCGAGGGCAGCCTGCGCAGGCTGCTGGACCGGCGCCTGGGCCAGTTCCAGGTGAGCTGCCCCGGCGCCCTTACCTGGCGCGTCTTGGAGGATCACGGCCACGGCCTGCTCTACGAGGTGGTCGCAGAGCCCTGCCTGGGCTTCGCGGCCCATCACATGGTTGGCTATCTGATGGAGACCGCCGATGGCCGCCACGATCTGAGCTACATCCGCAAGGGCGGCGTCCTCACCGAGGGGCCGCGCCATGCCTGGCTCACCTGGGTCCAGCAGTTGCGAAGCACAGCGATCTGAGCGTTCCGCGGACTAGAAAAAGATCACGCCTTTCTTCAGCAGGAAGCAGCCGTAGGCCCGCCCCTCCGTCGTGGCGACCACGGCATAGGCCTTTTTCGCCTCCTCGTAGAAGGCGAAGCGCTCGACGGAGGCCATGGGCAGGGCCTGACCCTCAGCATCGTCGATCTCCCGCTGCACCTCCTGCTGGACCTCCGGGATCTCATCGGGCGCGCCGACGATTTCCATACGCCGGGCCGGCGCCTCGACGAAACTGTCGAGCGGGAACACCGAGAGGATGGCGCTGACCGCCTGCACCGCATCGACGCCGTCGAGCCGCACCAGCTTGCCCACCACCGTCTGCCGCGCGACGGAATCCGCCGGGAAGTTGGCGTCGACAACGACGAGGTCGTCGCCATGCCCCATGGCCGCGAGCACCCGCAGCAGATCGGGACTCAGGATCGGATCGATGTTTTTCAACATGGCCTAGGGCCTCCCTCTTTTACGGCAGCACTCTAACCCTGATCCGGCGCCGCTGCGAGCGGCCGGATGATGCCGGAGAGCGCCGGGTAGGCGTGCTTGTAGGCCTCGTAAAAGGGCCTGTAGGCTTCGTGCCGCTGCGGATCCGGCTCCACGACCCGTTCCACCGCCACCATGGCATCGGCCGCAGTGGGGATGTCCGGAAACTGCCCGGCCGCCACGGCAGCCAGAATGGCGCAGCCCAGGCTGGGTGCGTCTGGCACCCGGGTGAGGCTCAAGGGCACGTTGGACACATCCGCATGGATCTGCAGCCAGAGGTCGGAGCGCGTGGCGCCGCCGGCGATAACGATCTCGCGCGGCTGGAAACCGTGGCCGCGCATGGTCTCCAGGATATGTTCGCTGCCGAAGGCGATGCCTTCGATGATGGCGCGGAACATGTGCCCGCGGCCGTGCTTCAGCGTCAGGCCGGCAAAGGCGCCGCGCGACAGCGGGTCGGTATGGGGCGTGCGGTTGCCCTGGAAGTGATCCTGAACGATGAGGCCTTCGGAACCGGGCGGCAGATCTCTCGCTTCCACGTTCAGGTCGTCATAGGTGACGCCGCCGCCCAACAGCTCGCGGAACCACTTCACCACCGAGCCGGTCGAGGTCTGGCCGCCCTCGACCACATGGAGGCCGGGGATGACTGCATCGGCGTAAGTGCCCCATATGCCGGCGCCGTGAAAGGCCGTCTCGCTGAGTCCGAGGTGCAGGTGGGACGAACCCGTCAGGAAAGCGAGTGAGCCCGGGCGCACGACGCCCAGCCCGATCATGCCGATGAAGGCATCGGCGCCGCCCTGGGCCACCGGCAGGTCCTTCGGCAGGCCCAGATGCTCCGCCGCGCGGGCCGTAAGGCCGCCGATCACCGCTCCCAGCGGCAGCACCTCCGACGGCCACTTGTCCATCAGCGCATCAATGCCGAGCTTAGCCAGAAGCCCGGGCTGAAAGCCGCCGTCGGCGGCCAGGTAGTGCCAGCGGATCGCCGCGTTGTTGATGCTGGCCACCCGGCGCCCGGTGAGATGATAGTTCAGGTAGTCCTGGTACTCGCAAATCGTGGCGGCGCGGTCGAAGGTCTCCGGCTCATGGCGCTGCAGCCAGAGCGCCTTGGGGATCATCCATTCCGCCGAAACCGGACCTGCCCCACCCCCGTTGATCTTCAGCGCCGCATCGCCGCTGGCGACGACGCGCTCGGTTTCCTCCGCGGAGCGCACGTCCATCCAGATCAGCGCCGGGCGCAGCGCCTCGCCCTTATCATCCAGGGCGACGACGCTGCAGCAGGTGGTGTCGAGGGCGAGCGCCGCCACCGCGTCGGGAGCAATGCCGGCCTCCTGCACCGCCTGGCGCACCGAGGCGCCGAGCGCCGCCCACCAGTCCTTCGGGTTCTGCTCCGCCCAGCCGGGCTGGGGAAAGTCCGTGCGATAGGGCGTTGCGGCGAAGGCCAGCGGCCGGCCGGCAAGGTCGAAGACACCGGCGCGCAGGGATTCCGTGCCGCCGTCGATGCCGATCACATAGGGGCCGTCACCGCTCATCCTTTCAGCCCTTCCAGAAGCGCGCGGAAGGCCAGCATGCCGGGATCGTCCAGGCCGACCGATTTCTCGGCGAACATGCGGGCGCGCCCCTGGCGCGCCGGCTGGCTGCGCATGCGCTCCATCGTCTCCTCCGTCGCCTTCAGCGCCGCCTGATGCAGCGGGCCCGGCGCGTCCAAACTCTCTGTCGCAGCACGGACCGCCTCCAGAACGTCCAGCACCGTCTTCTCGCCCAGTGCGCCCTTGCCGCGTGCCATCATCGCCTCCAGCGCGCCGCCGAGCAGCGCCGAGGTCTCCGACCAGGGCACGGCCTCGCGGCCCTTGCAGGCCTTGGCCGCAGCCATCAGCCCCGTCGCCAGGAGGGTGCCGTAGCTGGAGCCGGAGGTCTTGGTGAAGGCCTGGGCGCAGCGCATGAAGGCCATGCCCAGGTCATCCGGCAAATCGTCGGTAATCTCGATCAGCCCGCGGGCGCCGCGCTGCATGGTGACACCAAGATCGCCGTCGCCCAGCCTGGCGTCGGCCTCGTTGAGGAAGGCGGCCTGCGCCTCCAGATGCGCTGCCAGGCCTGGCAGCGCAGCCCCAAGGCCGGCACTGGTGAGCTCCGCCATGACCTGCCTAGACCTGCCAGAAGGCGCAGGCGGCCGGCGCCTTCAACAGCGCCTCCAACTCGTCGTCCAGACGGCACCAGGTGAACGTGGCGCCGGTCATCTCCATGGAGGTGGCATAGCGGCCCACCAGGGGCATGACCATGGTGACGCCGAGGTCGTCGAGCCGCGCCTTGGCGCGGCGGTACATGATGTAGAGCTCCTCCGGCGGGGTGGCGCCCAGGCTGTTGACCAGCAGGGAGATGCGCTCGCCCTTGGACAGGGGCATGTCGGCCAGCAGGCGGTCGACCATCTCGTCGGTGATGGCATCGGCGGATTTCAGCTTGTCGCGCCAGATGCCCGGCTCGCCGTGAATACCCATCCCCATCTCCATCTCGTCCTCCCCGATCTCGAAGGTGGGTTTGCCGGCCTGCGGCACCGTGCAGGGGGTGAGCGCCATGCCGATGGAGCGGCAGGCATCGGCGGTCTTTTGGGCAACCCGCGTCACCTCGCTCAGATCGGCCATCTCTTCGGCCTTGGCGCCGGCGCACTTGAAGGCATAGACCATGCCGGCGACGCCGCGGCGCTTGGCCGCCTCCTCCGGCGGCGCGGAGACGATGTCGTCGGCCAGCAGTACGGTGGTGGAGGCGATGTCCTCCATCTCCAGCATTTCGCCGGCCATGTCGAAGTTCATCACGTCGCCGCCGTAGTTGCCGTAGAGGCGCAGGATTCCGGCCCCGCCATTGGCGTGGCGCATGGCGGCGGCCATCTGCTCGACGGAGGGCGAGGCGAAAACGTCGCCGATGGCAGCCGCATCCAAGAGCCCCTTGCCGACATAGCCGGTGAAGATCGGCAGGTGACCGGAGCCACCACCGGTCACGATGCCCACCTTCCCCTGAGTGGCGCCGCCGGCGCGGGCGATCACCCGGGCTTCGGGCTGGGCGTAGAATTCCGGATGGGCCATGCAGAGGCCCTCCAGCATCTCATCCACATAGCTGAAGGGATCGTTGAGAATCTTCTTCATGATGCCTGCCCTCCGTCGGGAGCCTTACCGGCCAAACCTGCACGGCGATTGCCAACCAAAAAAGATCCCCCACCCTGACCCTCCCCCACAAGGGGGGAGGAAAGGAGACCCCAACGGCCTCTTGGTGCCCCCTCCCCCTTGATGGGGGAGGGATGGGGTGGGGGTGACGCTTACTTCCGCGATGTCAGACGCTCAGATCTTGTAGCCGAGCGCCCGGGCCCCATCGATGAAGTTCTTGTACTGCCGCTTCTGGCTGTCGAGGCCGAGCTTCTGGGCGATCTGCGCCCATTCCTCCGCCGCCTCGTCCAGCGCCTGCTGGCTGGTCAGTTCGCCGGAGACGGCCTTGGAGATGTTGCGCCCCAGGGCGTCGGCGTATTCCGGCGTGCCTTCCCAGAAGAACTGCGGATAGCCGACCTCGACGTTGGCGAGACCGGCGTCGAGGTGGTTCTTGGCGGTCTCGAAGTTCTTGAAGATGCCGGCGTTGGTCGACCACAGCTCGTTGTCGGTGCCGCGCTGCGGATTGGCCTGCAGATAGAGCTGCGCCGCGGCATCGCCGTAGTGGGTCTTGCCGTAGGGGTCGGAGCCGCAGTACTCGTCGGCCACCATCTCGTTGGAGTAGTCGGGATGGGACATGCGGTAGATGAAGTAGAAGGCCGCGTCCTTCACATCCTGCGGGATGTTCTTGGGGATGGAAGCGGTGCGGCACCACAGCGAGATCGCCCGGTTGGTGATCGAGCCGTCGTCGTTCAGCCAGCCCGGGACGATGGCACCGCGCTGGTCTTCCGCCAGTTCCGGGCCCTGCTGCTGCACCGTGAACTCTGACAGGTCGATCCACCAGACCGACATGACGTCGGAGCCGGACTGCCAGCGCTGGATGGTGGTGCCGATGTCCATGGCCTCGGCGCCCGGCGGGCCGAACTTGATGATCTCCTTGTAGATATCCAGGCTCTCCGCCGCCTTGCCCTGGTTGATGGTGGGGTTCATGTTCTCATCGAAGTAGTTCACCCCGGCGGAGGCGGCGATATCCATCCAGAAGCCCCAGCCGAAGTTCGGCGGATTCACCACCATGGAAGTGCCGTAGACGCCCTGGCTGCTCAGTTCCTCGGTGAAGAACTGGGTGGCATCGACGAAGTCGAGCCAGGTCTTCGGCACCTCCAGTTCGCGCTGGAAGCGCTTGGAGAACTTGCTGCGCAGTTCGGCATCCTGGAAGTAGCTGTTGCGGTAATGCAGGATGTGGATGTCGCCGTCCAGCATCACGCCGTAGGTCTTGTTGTCCCACTTGGTGTAGAACTCGCGGTAGGCCGGCATGACCCAGTCGAGATAGTCCTGGCTGCCTGCGTACTGCGCGAAGTAGTCGTCCAGCGGCTCCAGTTGGCCGGTCTCGGCGAATGCGCCGAAAAACAGGCTGGGGAACTGCACCCAGTCGAAGCGCGGGCGGCGGGACAGAAGCTGCGGCAGGATCTTCGCCACCGCGTCGCCGCCGTCATACATCTCGCGGCTCTTGATGCCGACGCCTGCCTCTTTCATGAGATGCGGCGAAAGCCAGAGCGGCGAGTGCAGCCAGTTGGAATCCTGGAAGTAGGTCAGCTCCACGTCCTTGAAGAGCTTCTTGCCCGGCGGCACCGCCGTTGCGCCCAATGAGGCACCGGGCATCAGACCCCCGGCCGCCGCGGCGCCGGCGGCCGCCCCTTGCAGGAACTTTCGCCGCGTAAATCCGCTAAAGAGACCCATAGCTGCTTCCTCCCTCTTCGATTGGCCGGCCCTCTTCGGTGCCGGGCGGTTCCGCGCCCTGAAAGATCGACCGCCGAGGCCGGTCCCTGCGCGCCTGTTTTCTGACCGTCTAAAGAATAATCAACTCCGTCTTGCCACTGAACACCATCACGTCGTCGAGCGCGTAGTGCACCCGTACCTTGTCGCCGCGCTGCGCTGCCGTGTCGGCATCGACTACGGCGCGAAAGGTCTGCCGGCCATTGACCATGGTGAGGATGGAGCGCTCACCCAGGTACTCGTTGATCGCCACCTCCGCCTCCAGCGCCGGCAGGCTGGGGTCGCCGCCCAGATGCAGCGCCTGGGGCCGGATCCCCACCGTCAGCTGTTTCTCGTTCCAGCGCGCGATACGCTGGGCATGGCCTTCCTCCAACGCAATCTCCAGGTCCGTGCCCTGGACCTTCAGAACCGTGCCGTTACCGCCGGTGAAGAGCTCCGCCTCGAAGAAGTTGGTCGGCGGCTCGCCGATGAAGTCGGCCACGAAGACGTTGGCGGGCGTGTGATAGAGATCGTTGCGCGTGCCCACCTGCTGCAGTTCCGCGTGGCTCATAACCGCCACCCGGTCGGCCAGCGCCAGGGCCTCGACCTGGTCGTGGGTCACATAGACCATGGTCTTCTTCATTTCCTGATGAATGGCCTTCAGGTCGAAGAGCATCTGGAACTTCAGGTGCGCATCGATGTGGCTCATCACCTCGTCGAGGATGAAGACCGCCGGGTCGCGGATGAGGGCACGGCCGAGGCTGACGCGCTGCTGCTGGCCGCCGGAAAGGGCGCTGGGCCGCTGATCGAGGATGTCGTCGATGCGCAGGATCTCGGCGATCTCCCGCGCCTTCCTGCGGCGCTCTGCCGGCGCGACTCCGCGCACCTCCAGGGGGAAGGCCAGGTTCTCCTCGATGGTGAAGTTGGGGTAGAGCGCGTAGGTCTCGAAGGCCATGGCCACGTTGCGGGCCTGGGAGTCCAGTCTGTTGACCAGGGTGTCGTCGAAATGGATCTCGCCCGAGGTGATGTCCTCCAGCCCGACGATCATGCGCAGGGTCGAGGTCTTGCCGCAGCCCGAGGGGCCGAGCAAAGCGACGAACTCGCCATCGTTGATGGTGAGGTTCAGGTCGCTCACCGCATGCACCTCGTGGTGGCGCGAGCGGTAGACCTTGTTCACGTCCTTCAGGGAAACCCGCGCCATATCTCAGGCCACCATCACGTTGCGGCCGCTGTCGGCATCGAAGTAGAGAAAGGTCTCGTTGCGCAGAGAAAGCCGCACCGGCTCGCCATGCTGGAAGACGGCGTTGGGGGGCGTCAGCGCCGTCAGCCTCACGCCACCGCTTTCCGCCACCAGAATGCCGGCAGCGCCGAGCGCTTCGTAAATCGACACCGTGGCGTCGACGACGGCATCGCCATTCGCCGTCTCTCCGTTCGCGACCACCTGGACATGCTGGGGGCGGATGCCGACGGTGATGCGCCCGGCGCCGCGGCCGGAGAGACCGGAGAGCACCGAGCGATGCGGCCCCGCCACCGGCAGGGTCAGGCTCGCGCCTTCCGCGGTGAACTTCAGGTCGTCGCCGGACGACGCCAGCGAGGCCTCGACCACGTTGATGCTCGGCTGGCCCAGGTGCTGGGCGACGAGAAGATGCTGCGGCTGCTGGAACAGCTCCCGCGCCGAGCCCACCTGAACCAGCCCGCCGTGACCCATGACGCCGATGCGGTCGCCCAGCGAGAGCGCCTCGGCATAGTCGTGGGTGACGTAGAGGGTCGCCACGGAGCGCAGTTCCTCCAGGGTGTGGAACTGCAGGCGCAGCTCGTGGCGGATCTTGGCGTCGAGATGGCTGATGGGTTCGTCCAGCAGGAACACATCGGGCTGGGCGACGAGGGTGCGGCCCAGCGCGGTGCGCTGCTTCTGCCCGCCGGAGATCTCGCCCGGGCGGCGGTTCAGCAGCTGTTCGATGCGCAGCAGCTGCGCCACCGCCACCACGGTTTCGGTGATCTGGCTCTTGGACAGGCGCCGCGCCCGCAGGGGGCTGGCGATATTCTCGAACACCGTCAGATGGGGATAGAGCGCATAGCTCTCGAAGGTCATGGCGACCTTGCGGCGGTAGGGCGGCAAAGCGGTGAGGTCGCGCCCGCCGACGCGGATGGTTCCGGCATCGGGCCGCTCCAGCCCGGCGACGAGGCGCAGCAGCGTGGTCTTGCCGATGCCGCTGGGGCCGACGACGACGAAGAACTCGCCCTCCTCCACCGTCAGGTCCAGGCGGTCGATGACCGGAAAGTCCCAGCCCTTGCAGAGTCCCTCGATTTCAAGTCTCGACATCGCTTCAGCCTTTCACAACGCCGAGAGAAAGGCCGCGCACCATGTAGCGGCGCAGCAGGATGAAGAGGAGCACCGGCGGCAGCATGGCGATGAGGCTGAAGGCCATCTGCAGGTTCCAGAGGGTCTGGCTGCCGTGGGTGAAGGTCGGGATGACGATGGTGTAGGTGCGCACGTCGGTGCCGACCAGCAGGTTGGCGAAGAGGTATTCGTTCCAGGCGAAGATCCAGCACAGCATGGCGACGGAGATCATGCCCGGCAGCACCAGCGGCAACGTCACCTTGAAGAAGGCGCGGAAGGGGGTGTAGCCGTCCAGATAGGCCGCCTCCTCCAGTTCCCGCGGCGCGTCGCGGAAAAAAACCATCATCAGCCAGGTCGCCAGCGGCATGTTGAAGACCAGGTAGAGGATGATCAGGGAGATATGGCTGTCGGTGCCCCAGGGCGTCGCGTCGAAGAGGAAGAACATCGGCAGCACCACGGCGACCGGCGGGAACATGCGGTTTGAGAGCACCCAGAAGGCCAGGTTCTCGCCACCGGCCTGGCGCGGAAAACGGGCGAAGGCATAGCCCGCCAGGGTGCCCAGGAAGAGCGAGGCCAGGGTGTTGCCGGTGGCGATGATGAAGCTGTCGACCAGGGCGTTGAAGTTGGAGGCCTCGGCGAAAACCGAGACGAAGTTCTGCGGATGCCAGACCTCCGGCCAGAAGGTCGGGATGGTGCGGTTGGTCTCCGCCGCCGACTTGAAGGCGGTGATGACCTGCCAGTAGAAGGGGAACAGCGTGATCAGCAGCCACAGGCCCATGAAGGACAGGAACAGCAGCTTGACGAGGCGGTAGTTGGATTTGCTCATGCCGCCCTCACGCAAATCCCTGCGCCTTCAGCACCTTCTTCAGATACTTCAGGAAGAGGGTGATGAGCACGGCGGAGACGATGAAGATGACGATGGCGTAGGCCGCCGCCTCGCCGATGGCGAACTCGCGGATGCCGCGCTGGAAGGCGATGTAGGCCGGCAATTCGGAAGACTGGGCCGGCCCGCCGGAAGTCATGATGAAAACCAGGTCGACGAACTTGAAGGCATCCATGAAGCGCACGATGAAGGCGATGGCAATCACCTCCTTCAGCATCGGCAGGGTGATGCGCCTGAGCGTGGTCCAGGCGCCCGCCCCGTCGACCCGCGCCGCCTCATAGACCGCCGGCGGCAGGGAGACACGGCCCGAGTAGACGATCAGCAGCGGCAGCGCCGTCCAGTTCCAGACGTCTGCGATGATGATGGTCCAGAGCGAGAGCCCGGCGTTGAACCACTCGATATGCTGGTCGATGAGCCCCAGGTTCAGGAGCGCCTGGTTGATGGCGCCGTTGGAGGGGGTGAGCAGGAACTTCCACAGCACGCCGACGATCGAGGGCGGCAGCATCATCGGCAGCACCATGGCGATCAGCAGGACGACCCGAAGGGCGTTGCTCTTCACCAGTTCATAGAGGATGAGGGCCAGGATTGTGCCGAGGATCACCTGCAGACAGGCGCCGAAGGTGAGGTAGATGCCCAGATGCACCACCGAATCGCCGAAGCGGTCGGAGTTCAGCACCGTGGCGAAGTTCTCGAAGCCGATATAGTTCCAGTTGCCCTGGAACAGTCGCATCATGTTGGTGTCATGCAGCGCATGGTAGAACATCCAGACCGTCGGATAGACCACGATGCAGAACAGCACCAGCACCGGCAGGCCGACCAGGGCGATGGGCACCCAGCGCGCGACGATCAGGTTGGCGCGCGGCTTGCGCGTCGTGAACCATTCCGGGTAGGTCGCGGGATCGCCGCGGTCCAGCGGGCCCGCCGTCTCAGGCTGCGCGCCGGGGAGTTCCGCGGCCGCGGTGGTCTCCGCCATCAGGCGCGCACCGGCGTCAGAAAGGCTTCAAAACGTCCGGATACCGCAGGGTCTCCTGCGCAGCCCGCCGTGCATTTCCCAGCGCAGTTCTCCACTGCACAATCGATTGCAGAACGGACCGAAACGACCCCCCACGCGGCCGAGGCTGCACCAGCCTGCATGCCCTCTGTCCTCCCCGGTGCCTTCTTTTTTGTTCGCGTTCCGTGCCTTGCGAAGCGCTTTGCGACGCTGAGGATATCATTCTTCGGCAGCGATGCCGAAGTCAAGGGACCAAGGCCGGCCAAGCCCCTCGCCGGCGACACGGCGCGAAGACACCAATACAAAAAAACCGGCGCCCCGTTTCCCGGGGCGCCGGCGTCTTTGCAAAGGGTTTCAGGTTAGTGGTTGGTGGAGTGAGGGTTCTTCGGCGCCTGGATGCCGCCGGCGTTGCCGTTGCAATGCACCTTCATCGGCACCCAGCCGCTCGCGGCGCCGGACGGGATCGTGGCGACCAGATACTTGCGGTTGGTGGGCTTCTTGATGGTGTAACGCTTCGTGAAAGTCACGGTGTTGGATGCGCCGGCGGTTCTTGTGACCGTCTGGACTTCGCCATCGCCGCGGTAAAGGTTGAACTTGAAGGTGCCGGGCTTGTTGGTCTTGAACTTCGCCGTCAGCGTCGCCTTCACCGGGCAACTGAAGGGCGAGCCGTCGAACTTCACCGTGAGGTCGGCGTCGATCACCCTCAAGGGCTCGGGCTTGCAGATGATTCGGACGGGAACGGATGCATAGGCGTAGCGGTAATCGAACCCATATCCGCCAATCTGCTTTCTGCGCGCTGTTAGGGAAAGCATGTAGGTCGAGCCGGATTTGATGGTCTTCCTGATCTCCTGTTGCAGGTCGCCCTCGTCTTCACAAACCTTGCGGCCCAGCTCAGTGAAGGTCTGCAATTCGGCCGGCTTGATCTCGTGCATGATCGTTTTGTCGAGTTTCTTCACGGAAAAGTTCCGGACCTGAGTGATCCGCTTTCTTTCCGAATTCATACTATCGATACGATACCCGACAATCCGAAAGCTCCTCCTCTTCTCTGCTTTCACACGGAACTTGATGGTGGCCTTCGGCCCTCCCTTCCCCAAGACGTACTTGCCATTCTTCTCCTGGAAAACCAGGGTCGGCAGATCGCCTACAGGTGTGGCCGAGAATGATGTGTTCTTCATGCCGCCGCTCGCCGCAAGAGCCGGGCCGCTCAGGACGCCGGTCACCAGGGGAGCCACCGCGGTCAGAGCCAATAAAGTCGTTTTCAGTAACCTGGACACGAAAAAATCTCCCTAGTTGGAACTGCCCCGGCGGTGGAAAGGCAAGGATTGAGGTGCGCCCCCTAACGAGGCGGTGACTAGTCTGTCGAAAAGGTTGGGGTTGGGGTTCAGACGCGGGGGTAAAAACGGTCTCGCGCGGGGCCGGGACGGAGCGGCGCAGCGCAGCACCGCTCCATCCTCTAAGACGGCCTAAGCGTCAGTAGTTGGTGGTCTGCGGCTTGGTCGGGGCCTGGAACCCGTCGATCTTCGGGTTGCAGTTCACGTTCATAGGCACCCACTGGGTGGCGACCGGGTGGCCGATCACCGCGATCAGATACTTGCGCTTCGCCGCCTTCTTGAAGGTGTAGTGCTTGGTGTAGCTGACTTTCCCGGCATTGCCGATGGTCCGGGTGACGTCCTGGGTGACGAGGTCCTGGGTGGCGGCGTCATCGCGGAAGATCCGGAACTTGAAGGTGCCGGGCTTGTTGCCCTCGAACTCGGCCTTCAGGGTGGCTTTCACCGGGCACTGGAACGGCGAGCTGTGGAACTTCACCGACAGCTTCACGTCCTTCACGGCGAAGGGCTCCGGCATGCAGACGACGCGGATCGGCACGTAATCCCAGTCCTTCCAGGTATCGGTCCTGTTCTTGTTCTGGGCTTTGATAAAGCTGGAGAACTCGAAGCGTACTCCTTTAATGGACTTGATGACTTTCTCGTCCGGCTTGCCGTGCTGCTCACAGACCTTGCGGCCCTTCGCCTCGAAGTGCTTCAGCTTGTTCCAGTCGATCTTCAAGGTGACCGTCTTATTGAGCTTCTTCAGAGAGCTGTCCTGAAAGCCATTGCTGGCGATCGTGCCACCGCCGGCGCTCGTCTCCACGATTTCCCATTTGGTGATCCGGCCATTCCACTTCTTTTCCGCCTTGAGGTGCAGCTTGACCTGGTAGTTCCCCGACTTCTGCACCTCGTATTTGCCGTTCTTGGGCACGAAGACCAGCGCCGGGGGGTTGTTCAGATAGCTGTCGGAAGCGCCGAAAGAGGCATCCTTGATGAGTTTGATATCGGCGGACGCCGGGGCACTCAGGGCCGCGGATGTCGCCAAGGCCAGCAGGCTGGCCCGAAAGAACTTGGGCACAGGGCTCTCCTAGTTTTTTAGCCTTGGCGGTGAAAGGCGTGTGGTGCGGCTTGCCCCTGAGGGGGACGATGCAGCATTGGTCGGCTGCCCATACACTATGGTTCAGGCTGATCGCGCGTACGGTGAGTTTTCCCACAGGGAGTAACACTTCCTGATACCCCGACTGCAGAATCATCCATTTCCGCTAAACGATTGACCGGACACGCCTTTACGGGTCCGTCTGGCGTCTGCGCCGCCCGCTGCTATCCTGCGGCCCGGCCAAGGCCGAGGCGAAAAAGATCGAAGCAGGCAAAAAAGGGAGGGTCTTGCATGGTGGCCAGGGAATCGACGGACGGGGAACGGACAGCCGGCGGTTTGCCGGTGCCGGAGGGCTACGAGCCGAAGAGCGAAGCCAGCCTGGCGGCCTACCTGTCCGGTGTCTCGGCCGTCGCGGCGCACCTCGGCGGCGCGGCCGGCGATTGGCGGGTGCGGGAGGTCGGCGACGGCAACCTGAACCTGGTCTTCATCGTCGAGGGACCCGCCGGCGGCGTCGCGGTGAAACAGGCCCTGCCCTACGTGCGCCTTGTCGGCGAATCCTGGCCGCTGCCGCTCAGCCGCGCCCACTTCGAGCAGATGGCGCTCGCCACCGAAGCGCAGCACGCGCCCGGCCTGGTGCCCGACATCCTGCACTACGACCAGACCCTGGCGCTCATCGTCATGGAACTGCTGCAGCCGCACATCATCATGCGCCAGGGCATGATCAAAGCGGTGCGCTATCCGGGCTTCGTTGAGGCGATCACCACCTTCATGGCGGGCACGCTCTTCGGCACCTCGGACCTCGCGCTCACGGCGGAGGAGAAGAAGGCCGCCATGGCCGAATTCTGCGGCAACACCGCGCTCTGCAAGATCACCGAGGACCTGATCTTCACCGAGCCCTACAGGATCGCCGAGAACAACCGCTGGACGACGCCGCAGCTCGACGGCATCGCCCGGGAGTTCCGCGAGGACGCGGCGCTGAAGGTGGCGGTCTCGCGCCTCAAGCTGAAGTTCCTGTCGGAGGCCCAGGCGCTGATCCACGGCGACCTGCACACCGGCTCCGTCATGGTGACCGAAGACGACACCCGGGTGATCGACCCGGAGTTCGCCTTCTACGGACCCATGGGCTTCGACATCGGCGCCGTCATCGCCAACCTGCTGATCAACTACTTCAGCCAGGACGGCCACGCGACGCCGGAGGACCCGCGCGAGAGCTATCAGGACTGGGTGCTGGCGGCGACCGAGGGCGTCTGGACCGGCTTCCGTGCCAAATTTCTGGCGCTCTGGCGTAACGGAGCGACAGGGGATGCCTACCCGGCCGCGCTCTTTGCCGATACCGCCGGCGCCGAAGCGCTGAAGGCCGAACAGGAGGCCTACATGGACCGCCTCTTCACCGACAGCGTCGGTTTCGCCGCCGCCAAGATGATCCGCCGCATCCTGGGCCTCGCTCACAACATCGACCTGGAATGGATCGAAGACCTGGACCGCCGCGCTGCCTGCGAGACCCGTTGCCTCAGGCTCGCCCGTGACATGATGGTGAACCGGGCCAACTATCCGACGATCGAGGCGGTGACGGCGGCGGCCCGGAAGATGCGGGACGCGGCCTGACGTCCTGCATGGCGCGGTTATGACGGCGCCACGTTCTGGTTGATGCGGAAGAGATTGTCCGGGTCGTAGCGGCGCTTCACTGCGGCGAGGCGCGCGTAGTTGCGGCCATAGGCCTCCCGCTCGCGGCCGACGCCCTCGGCGATGAAGTTCACGTAAGTGCCGCCGTTCGACTCCTCCGCCAGGGCCTTGCGGCAGTCGGCGATCCAGGCCAGGCAGGTTGCGTCGTCGCCCGGGTCGCTCCAGCGCGCGCCGGGGCTGAGCACGAAAACCGCATCGCGGTGAGGATAGGCGGTGGCGTCAGGCGCGACATCGTTGATCGCCCCGCCCACGAGGTGGATCATCACCTCCGACTGTGGCGTCGGCGTTCTCGATGCAAGCTCGACGAAGGCATCGAGGCTGCGGTCGCTCAGGGTCGTGTAGTTGGCCGAGGTCCAGTAGTTGCGCAGCCCGTGGCCGAAGAAGCTGTCCGAGATCGACTGCGCCTCGGTATAGGGCCGGGCCATGACCGCATCGGCGACCGGGTCGCCAAAGCCGCGCAGCGGTGCCAGCGCCGCTTCGCCGTCCTCCGGTTTGCCGGCATAGCACTGCATCACCGAGATCATCCGGGTGCCGTGATGGCGCGGGTCGAGAAAGGGAAGCGGCGGCACGGTCAGCATGTCGGCCCAGGCACAGGCCTCCGGTGGCAGGCCGGGGGCGACGTTGCGGAAGTTGCGCAGCACCGCAGCGGCCTGGTCCAGCGGATAGAGGGTCGGCCCGAACAGCACCTCCGGGCCCACGGGATGGAGACGGAACTCGAAGCCGACCGCCACGCCGAAGTTGCCGCCGCCGCCGCGCAGCGCCCAGAACAGATCGGGGTGCTCTTCCGCCGAAGCACGGATCAGCTGCCCCTCCGCCGTCACCAGTTCGACCGCCAGCAGGTTGTCGGCGGTCAGGCCGTACTTGCGCGACAGCCAGCCGAAGCCGCCGCCCAGCGTGAGGCCGGCCACGCCGGTGTGGGAGATGACGCCGCCCGGTGTCGCAAGCCCGAAGGCCTGGGTTTCGCGGTCGAGATCGCCCAGCAGGGCGCCGCCCTGCACCCAGGCGCGCTTCGCTTCCGCATCCACCCGCGCGGCGCGCATCTGCGAAAGATCGATCACAAGACCGTCGTCGCAGAGCGCCGAACCGCCGATGTTGTGGCCGCCGCCGCGCACCGCCAGGGGCAGGCCCTGATCTCGGGCGAAGGTCACGGCCTCGATCACGTCGGCGACGCCGGAACAGACGGCAATCAGCAGGGGTCGGCGGTCGATCATGGCGTTCCAGACGGCACGCACCGCCTCGTAATCGGGGGCCTGGCGGTCGACCAGGCGTCCACGCAGGCGCGCGGCGAAGGCCGCCACCGCGGCGGCGTCAAGGCTGCGATCCGAGAGGTCTGCGGCCAATGCCTGCGGGCGCAGAGAAGGGGTCATCGGGGGTGCCTCCGTGGCTCTTGAGACGCGGCTTTGGCGGCAGTCTGTCCATGCTCAGACCCGCAAACTACTCCTAAATCTGGAGTGGACGGTGGTCCGCCTTCGGCGCATCCTGAGTCTTGCCGCAGCAGAGAGGAGGCCCTCATGACCCGCGGATACGGGCAGTATTGCCCCCTGTCCCTGGCCTGCGAAGTGCTGGGGGAGCGTTGGTCCATTCTGGTGCTGAGCCGCCTTATCGACGGCTGCCGCCGCTTCAACGAAATCCACCGCGGCGTCCCGCGGATGTCCGCCAGCCTGCTGTCACAGCGCCTGGCACAGCTGGAAGACGCCGGCATCGCCGAACGGCGGCCGCTGCCCGGCGGGCGCGGCTACGCGTACTTTCCGACCGAGGCCGGCTGGGAGCTGGAGCCGCTGATCATGGATCTCGCGGTCTGGGGCCAGCGCTGGGCCCGCGACATGACGGCCGAGGACCTCGACCCCGGCTTCCTGGTCTGGAGCATGCATACCCGCCTGAATACCGAGGCCATGCCGCCGGGCCGCACCGTTCTGGCCTTCGAGTTCTCCGGGGCGCCCAGCGACTGCCGGCGCTTCTGGCTCGTGAACAGCGATGGCGAAGTGGAGATGTGCCTGAAGGACCCGGGTTACGAGGTCGACGTGAAGGTGATGGCGGACCTGCGCCTCTTCATCGAGGCCTGGCGCGGCCTGCGCTCCCTCAAGCGCGAGATCGCCAAGGGCAGCATCCGCCTGGAAGGCCCGAGCGCCAAGAAGCGCGCGCTGCCGGACTGGCTGATGCTCTCGGCCCTCGCCCCCTTCGAGCGCCAGCGCCCCGGGCGGGAGCGGGACCTGGCGCAGCACTCGCAGAAAACGCGCGGCAAGTCCCGCTCCAAAACCGGACGGTCAGACTCTCAAGCGCCCTCGACGATGGAGACGTGACGCACGGAGGAACGACCTGAGAAGGTCAGCGCCTCCGCATACTCCGGCGATTCGTAGCAGCCGACGGCGGCCTCGAAGCTCGGAAACTCCGCCACCACGTTGCGGGCATGGTCCGTCCCCTCCTTGGTGACGTGGCGTCCGCCGCGGGCGAGGAAGCGCCCGCCGTGGGCCTGCACGATCTTGCCGGCCCGCTTCACATACTCGCCGTAAACGTCTTCGTCGGTAACGGTCACATGGGCAATCCAATAGGCGACCATTGAGAGTCCTCCTGGTCTTGATGAACACGAAAAGGAAAAGCACGATCGCAGCCGTGGCAGCGAGGCGCCGGAATAGAGATCAGGCTCTATAGAGATCAGGCTCTGGCCGCCTGCTGCTCGGCAGCGGCGCGCATGGTCTCCGCGATCAGACCATAGGCGGTGGTCCAGGCTTCCTTGGCCTCCGGCGTCCAGTCGTCGCCCAGGCCCTGTTCCAGAGCCCAAAGCAAGGCGGCGCCGACAGAGTCGTAATGCGAGTCAGAAACGCCATAGTCGGCATGGCGGCGCCCGAGGTCCTGAAGCACGGGGGCCAGGCCCTCAAGATTGTCCAGGCCGCCGATGGCCGCGTTCAGAGTCTGCAGCAGCTTCTGGCGCTGCAGGGCCATGTCGGTGCCGGCGAAAAGCTGCTCGGCAGCGGGGTCGATTTCGAACAGGCGGTTGTAGAACAGCCGGGCGGCGGTATCGCCGATCGGCAGAACTTTCTGCCAGGTCGCACGCAGGGTTTCAACGTGTTGCGGGGTCATTGGTTCGCTCCAACAGTCCTCAAAGTATAGAAACCGTGCGGCGCCGCGATTCTCCCGCCCCATACGGCGGACCCGAACCGCAGACCGGCTTCTGCGTGAATACAGTCCTTAGAATAACAGCAAAGCAGCGCCTCCGGCGTCCCCAAGAGCCCGTTCAATCGGGTCCTTTCGGATAGTCTTCCCGAGCAGACTGATTGGGACGCCGTGCCGAGGTGGGTTTACCAACCTTCATACATCACATAAAATGAATTTATATGATCTAATTATTCTCTAGATGAGATGATGGACCTTTCCGACCTCAGGATCTTCCGCGCCGTCGTCGCGGAAGGCGGCATCACCCGGGCCGCCGAGCGCCTGCACCGCGTGCAGTCCAACGTCACCACAAGGGTGCGGCAGTTGGAGGCCGACCTCGGCGTCGCGCTGTTCATCCGCGAGGGCAAGCGCCTGCACCTGGCCCCGGCGGGGCAAGTGCTGTTGGACTATGCGGAGCGGCTCCTGGACCTGGCCGAGGAGGCGCGCGAAGCGGTGCAGGACTCGCGGCCGCGCGGCACCCTCCGCCTCGGCTCCATGGAGAGCACGGCGGCGGTACGCCTGCCCGCCCCCTTGAGCGCCTACATCAAGCGCCATCCGGAGGTGAACGTGGAGCTGCGCACGGGCAACCCGGTGCAGCTGGCCCGCGCCGTTCTGGCGGGCGAGTTGGATGCCGCCCTGGCGGCGGAGCCCATCGCGCCGGAGCAGTTCGACCAGATCCCGGTCTTCGAAGAGGACCTTGTTCTGATTGCCGAGGAAAGCCAGCCGCCGATCATTGCGGACAGGCCTGCACCGCGCACCATGATCGCCTTCGAACACGGCTGCCCGCATCGCAGGCTCCTGGAGGACTGGTACGCCGCCCGCGGAGAGACGCCGGCCCAGGTCCTCCAGCTCGCCTCCTACTACGCCATGCTGGGCTGCGTGCTGGTCGGTATGGGAATCACGCTGCTGCCCAGGAGCGTGCTGGCCACCTATCCGGAGCGCAAGCGCCTCTCTCTGCACCCCCTGCCCGAAGGCCAGGACAAGGTCTGGACCATGCTGTTCTGGCGCAAGGGGGCGGGCTCGGCCAAGATCGAGGCCCTGGCCGAGATCCTGACCGACAACGCGAAACGCTAAACTGTTTCTCCTAGGCCGCTTCTCTGGCCGCCTCGATCATGACCTCGGCGATCAGCGCATAGGCCGCGGCCCAGGCTTCTCTGGCGTCGTCGCTCCAGCAATTGCCCAGACCCCTCTCAAGAGTCCACAGCAGGGCGGCGCCCACGGTGTCGTAATGCCCTTCGGTCACGCCGTAGCCGGCGTGACGCCGCCCGAGATCCTGCAACACCGGCATCAGGGCTTCGGGCGCTTCAAGGCCGGCCACCACATGGTTGATGGCCTGCATCAGCTTCTGACCCTGCTTTTCCATGTCGGTCTTGGCGAAGAGGGGTTTGAGGGAGGGGTCGATCTCGAACAGGCGGTTGTAGAACACCGTTGCCGCCGCTTCGGCGATGGGCGTGATCTGCCGCCAGGTTTCCTTAATCACTTGCTTCTGTGTCGGGGTCACCGGAACTCTCCAAATACAAACGGGTGTGGGCGCAGGGGTCCCGGTCCCGGGACCCGATGCGGGCTTTGCGGCAGGGCGGTTTCAGCCGGGTAGGGCTGCAGCCGTAGTCCTAAGTCGTGGCGGCCCGCACAAAGGTTCACAGAAAAGACCCAGCCTGCGTCCCGCAGGCCCGGAGTGCAGGCCCGGACTGCAGGCCCGGACTGCCGCATCGAGATTTCGCGCGGGCTTCGTGCTATGCAGGAAGCCGGAGGGTCAGACCACTGGGTCAGATCACTGGGTCAGACCATTGGGGGGCAGTCCGGAACCGATGAACCCGGAACCGAAGAACCAGGACCATGTCGCGCAGTTCCGGGCCGAGGGCTATGCCGTGGTCCGCGGCGTTTTCGACGCCGCCGAGGTGGCGGCCATGGCGGCGGCCTTCGACCGCATTCACGCGCGGGCGCTGGCCGGCGGGCGCAGCTGGCGCGACCGCAACACCTTTTTCCGGCTGGCCGACGATCCCAAGGCCGGGCGGGTGCTGCGCCTCGCGCAGTGGCCCGGCTGGATCGACGAAGACCTGGAAGCCGTGCGCCGCGATCCGCGCCTGCTGGAAATCCTGGAGCCGCTGATCGGCCGCGACCTGAAGCAGATCATCAACCAGCTGCACTGGAAGCCGCCGGGCGCTGCGGCCGAGTTCGGCTTTCACCAGGATTCGCGCTCCCGCCGGCCGCGCGAGGCCTATCGCGATCTCGCCGCCTCCTACGTGCAGACGGGGATCGCCGTCGACCGGCAGAGCGCGGAGAACGGCGCCATGGTGGTCTGCCCCGGCAGCCACCGCCTGGGGGAATTGCCCTTCGACCCCGAGAAGCCGTCGATGCACGAAGCGCTCGATACCGCCGACCTCGCGCGCCTGGGCGTCGACACGGCAAATGTCCGCACCCTGGAGATGGCGCCGGGCGACGTTGCGCTCTGGCACGTGCACACCCTGCACGGCTCCGGCCCCAACCGTTCGGCCATGGACCGGCGCTTCTACATCAACGGCTATGTCGTGGCCGCGAACTGCGACCGCGGCGAGTGGGCTTTCCGCGGCGGCCAGCCCTGCCCCCTGGAAGGCGAGCAGAGCCTGGTTCACTACGAAGAGCTCTACACCAACCCCGGCCCCATGTTCGTGGACTAGCGGACCACCGCATCAGAGCGAAGATGGGGTACTCCATCGCCGCATCATCATCCGTCATGCTCGGGCTTGACCCACTGGTGTCCGGTTTAGATTTGGTGGACTGAGCGCACGGTGTTGATTCTACTTGTGTCCAAGCGTTTGGCGACGTCCTGGGACACGAGAAAGGAACAACACCGTGCGACACCAGAATAGCGTTTTTCACGATCTTCTAAAGCGGGTTCCCTGGGGAGAGTTCGAGCGCCTGGTGGCTGAGCACGGAGCGGACCATCGGGTTCGCCGTCTGCCAACCAAGAGCCAGTTTATAGCCTTGCTTTACGGGCAGCTTTCCGGGTCGACGAGCCTGCGGGAGATCGTTGGCGGCCTGGAGAGCCATGCCAGGCGGCTCTACCACCTGGGTGGGCGACCAGTGTCACGCTCGACTTTGTCGGACGCCAATGCCCTGCGCCCGAGCGCGGTATTCAGCGATCTCTTTGCGGCGATGGTTGGTCAAGCCCAGCGGGGCCTGCGCCGCAAAGTCGGTGAGGCGGTCTATCTGATTGATTCCACCAGTATCCGCCTCAGCGGGATTGGCTGCGAGTGGGCGCACTTTTCAGCCAAAGCCTGCGGCGCCAAGGCGCACGTCATCTATGATCCCGCCGCTGACCGGCCGATCTATGCGGCGGTCACCGCGGCCAAGGTCAACGACATCACCGTCGCCCAGACGATGCCGATAGAGGCAGGAGCTACCTACGTCTTCGATCTCGCCTACTACGATTACGGCTGGTGGGCCAGGATGGATGCCGCCGGTTGCCGCATCGTCACCCGCTTCAAGTCCAATACGCCCCTGGCTGGAGCCGTTGAACTCGACGTAGTGGAAGGCACCAGCATCCTCTCCGACCGCATCGGGCTGTTGCCGCAGCGTCAGGCTAACAGCCGCAAGAACCCCTTCAGCAGCCCGGTTCGCGAGGTGCGCGTCAAGACCCACACCGGCAAGATCTTGCGCATTCTCTCGAACGATCTCAAGGCCCCAGCCAGGGAAATCGCCGATCTCTACAAGCGCCGCTGGGCCATCGAGCTGTTCTTCCGATGGGTCAAGCAAACCCTCAAAATCCGCCACTGCCTCGGAGCCAGCGAGAACGCCCTACGCATCCAGATTGCCGTCGCCCTCATCGCTTTCCTGATCCTGCGCATGGCTCAGGGCGACCAGAAAACCATCCAAAGCCCGCTCAAGTTCGCCCGTCTCGTCCGCGCAAACCTCATGCACCGACGCCGTATAGATCGGCTGATAACCGCCCAACCCGATCCACGCGAAAACCCAAATCAAATGGCCTTGCTATGGGTTTGAATCTAAACCGGACACCAGTGGGCTTGACCCGAGCATCCATGGCAGCGCCAACCTGGAACGCTCGCGAGAAGGTTCGGGCGCACGGACTAATGGACCCTCGGGTCAAGCCCGAGGGTGACAAATGAAAGCGCGGTGACAAACGTCCGGGTAAGAAGTGCCTCAGGTCCGCTGACGCTCACAACCCGAACAGCCCGATCACCAGGCCCTGGATCAGCAGGACGCCGAGCCAGTGGGCGCCGTCGATCAGCGTGAGACTGCGCCTGGCGCCCTGGAAGCCGTGGTTCACCACCAGGGTGGTGGCGACGAAGCCGAGCCAGACGAAAAAGGCGGTGGTGAGGCCGCCGACGGCCCCCATGCCGACCGCGCCGAGGTGGCCCATGACACCGGCCAGCATGAAAGCCATGATGAGCTGCGCGAAGGCGGCCACGCCGTAGACCACCGGGCTGGCGCCGGCCTTCACCTCTGCCTCGGTCTTGCCGAGGGCCGCCATCCAGGGCTTGGCGAGCGCCATGTAGTAGGCCGCGCCGAAGGCGTAGCTGGCCACCATGGCGACCACGACCGCCAGATAATTGATCCCTTCAAAGGCCATGATCCCCTCCCCCGGTTCTTCAGCCGCTCCCGCGCGGCGACTGGTGTCCTGCCGCGCCGCCACAGCGACAGGTTCTTTGTTGCGTCGCTACTGCAACGATCTCTTTATCGCGTCGCCACAGCGACGTGCTCTTTACCGCGTCGCCACAGCGACGTGCTCTTTACCGCGTCGCCACAGCGACGCCGGCCCCCACCAGCAGACCGCCGGTCACGCGGTTCAGCCAGCGCTGCGCCCGGCTGCTCGTCATCGCCCGTCCCGCGCGCGCTGCAAGAAAAGCATAGACGCCCAGCACGGCGAACAGAACCGCGGCGACCACGGTGCCGAGCAGCAGCACGTCGCCAAGGGTCAGCGACCCCAGGTCGACGAAGGTCGGCAAAAAGGCGCCGTAGAACAGGATCACCTTGGGATTGCCCAGGGTGACGAGAAAGCCGAGTGCCAGAGACCCACGGTGGGAGGTCTTGGGCCTTGGCGTGTCGGGCGGCGTTGACTGCGCCGCCGCTCCACCGCTGCGCCAGAGGGCGATGCCGAGCCAGACCAGATAGGCCGCCCCGAGCCACTTCACCACCAGGAAGAAGTCGCCGAGGACCGCCGCCAGGGCGCTGAGCCCCAGGATCGCCAGGGCCAGAAACAGCAGATCGCCGAGAACCAGCCCCGCTGTCGCCGCAAGCCCCGCCCCGAACCCCCGGCTCATGGCACGCGCCACCACGGCCAGGAAACCCGGCCCCGGGGTCAGCGCCAGGACCAGCATGGCGACCATGAAGGCCAGCAAAGTCTCCGGAGACAGGGTGGGCAGCAGGTCGACAGCTGACATCGGCACAGGGGCTCCTCAAACAAGGGGTTCGCGCCTATGCTTAGCAGAGAGCAGCCTGTCTGGGGAGAGGCCCTAAGGGTCACGTCCGGAGAGGCGGTTTGATCCAGATCATGGGACCGTGGGGACCGCTGACCTAGGAAGGAGCGCATGAGCCAGGATCAGGACCCCGCCATCGCGCCAGGCGATGGCAGCGAGCAGCCCGTGACCGCGGCCGAGATGCCCAAACCCGCACCGCGCGTCCAGACCATCACCGCCGGCGACGTCGTCGACGCCCTGGGCCGCGGCCTGGCCGACTTCCGCGCCGCGCCGCTCTTCGGCCTGTTCTTCGGTGGCGTCTATGCGGTCGGCGGCATGGTCATCGTGCTCTGCGCCGTGGCGCTCGGCATCGGCTACCTTTCCTACCCCCTGGCGGTCGGCTTTGCCCTGATCGGGCCTTTCGTCGCCGTCGGGCTCTACGAGGTCAGCCGCCGGCGCGAGATCGGCCAGGAACTGGACTGGAAGGGCGTGCTCGGCGTGATCGTCGCCCAGCGCAAGCGCGAGCTTGGCTGGATGGCCTTCGTCAGCCTCTTCATCCTGGTGGTTTGGATGTACCAGGTGCGCATCCTCATCGCCCTTTTCATCGGGCTGCGCGCGCCGACCACCATGACGGAGTTCGTCTCGGTGGTGCTGGGAACGCCGGAGGGCCTGACGTTCCTCGCCGTCGGCCACATCATCGGCGCCGCCATGGCGCTGGTGCTGTTTTCGCTGACGGTCGTCTCCTTCCCGCTGCTGCTGGAGCGGGAGATCGACTTCGTCACCGCCATGATCACCTCCATCAAGGCCGTGGTGGCCAACCCGCTGCCGATGATCGGCTGGGCCTTCGTGATCATGATCCTGCTGCTGGTCTCCATCGGGGCGTTCTTCATCGGCCTCTTCCTGACCCTGCCGATCCTCGGCCACACCACCTGGCATCTCTATCGCAAGCTGGTGGCACCGGAAGATCCACAGCCCGCCTGACGTGACGGCGGGACCGGGCCGGGATCAAGCCGGCCGGCCCCGCACAGCTGACATCAGGCGCTTTTGCGCAGGCTTGGCTGCGCCCAGTCGGCCCGCGTTTCCTCCTGCATGCGCACACTCCAGCGCGCCAGCAGGCGGTCGCAGACCGGCAGCAGCACGGCGACCAGAAGGCGCAGCTTCAGGGCGTTCAGCAGGCCGGGCCGGGGGCGGACGACAAAGTCCATGCGCAGGATCACGGCTTCGTCCTCCGGGATCATCGACCAGCGCCCGGCAAGGTGCTGCAAGGGGTAGGGATAGTCGGGCGCGGCGGTATCGACGACAAAGGCGAAGGCCTGACCCTCTTCCCAGAGTGTGCAGCGTTCGGTCCAGGACCCGCCGGCGGTGTCGCTGCAGCGGCGAACCATGCCGAGGCCGCGCCCCCGCAGCACCTCGACCCAGGCGATGTTGTCGGCGACCTCGGCATAGCCTTTCTGATCCGCCATGACCCGCCAGACCACGGCGCTGGGCGCATCGACCGCCGTCTCCGCGGAGATATGAAACTCGCCAGCGTCATGGGCCAGCGTGATCTTCGCCGCGCCACGGTAAACCTGCCAGAGGGCGAAGCCCTGCAGCAGGGCGAAGTCCAGCGCCAGCAGTGCCGTCACCGTCACCGCCCAGAATCCTGCCGTCGTCAGGCTGTCGCCCGCAGCCGCCAAGAGAGCGACTGAAGCGGCAACCCAGAGCGCTTCCAGGGCGATCGCGGCGCGGGCCAGCGGCAGGGAGAGAGGCCGCCGCCGCGCCGCCCACCAGCAAAGCGCGGCGAAGGCCAGCACATCGATGCCGACAAGGCGCAGCAGCCAGGCGGTCGAAAGGCCGAAAACAGCCTCGGCATGCGGTGTCATCCAGGCGGCCAGGCTGCCGCCGGCCAGAACCAGAATCAGGCCGGCAGCCAGGGAGAGGGCCGCGTTGGTCTTCAGGACCGCGCGCAGCAGCCCGTCGTTGGCCTCATGGCGGTGCATCTTTGCAGACATGGGAGAATTCCTTTCTGCCGATTGGTTTGTTCCTCGTTTCGGCGGCAGACTGTCCGGCGGCGCGGCGGGCGGCAATTACCTGTCAGGTAATTGCGGCTTGCACGGAGCCCCGCCAGACTTCAGGAATGACAGCGATGACCGCCCTGAGCCGCAACGAGAGCTTCCCCCACCGCCTGAAGGCCTGGCGCCAGACCCGGCGCATCAGCCAACTGGAACTGTCGTTGCGCTGCGACGTCTCCCAGCGCCACCTCTCTTTCCTGGAATCCGGCCGCGCGCGGCCCAGCGAGGGCATGGTGATCAACCTGGGCGAAGCGCTCGACATCCCCTTGCGCGACCGCAACGCCCTGCTGCTCGCCGCCGGCTTCGCGCCGCGCTACCGGGAAAGCGACCTCTCCGAACCGGAGATGCTGGCGGTCAGCAAGGCGCTCGACCACCTGCTGGAAAAGCACGAGCCCTACCCGGCGCTGGTGATCGACCACATGGCCAACCTGCACCGGGCCAACCAGGGGGCGATGCGGCTGATGGCGCTGCTGATGGCCGAGGCCGGCGCGGACCACGCCGCCGGGGGCCGCCCGAACCTGCTGCACGCCCTCTTCAGCCCCGAGGGCTTGAGGCCCTACATCCGCGACTGGGAGAAGGTCGCTCACTTCCTGCTCTGCCGCCTGCGCGGCGAGTCCATCGCCGTCGGCGAGCCGCAGGAGATGGAGGACCTGATCGCCGCCCTCACCGCCTACCCCGATGTCCCGGACGACTGCCCGCTGGAGATCCCCGGCGAGTGGCGCGCGCCGGTGCTGACCACCACCTTCGAAAAGGACGGGCACTGCCTCAGCTTCTTCACCACCATCACCACCCTCGGCACGCCCTTCGACGTGACCCTGCAGGAGGTGCGGGTCGAGCAGTTCTTCCCGGTGGACGCAGAGACGGAAGCGTTCTTTAGGCGTTAGCGGGACCATCGCAGTAAAGCCAAGGTGCCGTAGCCATGCTTCGAGACGGTGCTTCGCACCTCCTCAGCATGAGGTCGGTTTTGCTTGCATAGGATTTCACCTCATCCTGAGGAAGCCCCGTAGGGGCTGTCTCGAAGGATGACTGCGCCAAGGCCACCAACTCTACAGAGCTCTCTAACCCCCCCGCTCCGGAAACAGCGCGGCGAGGCCTTCAGGCGAAGCCGCGGCGACGCCGCGCTCGGTGATCAGGCCGGTGACGTAGCGCCGCGGCGTCACGTCGAAGGCATAGTTGGCCACCGGGCTGCCGTCGGGGGTGATGGTGACGGTCTCGATGGCACCCGCCGCCGTGCGGCCGGTCATCTGGGAGACTTCGTCGCCGCCGCGCTGCTCGATGGGGATCTCCTTCACCCCGTCGTGCACGGTCCAGTCGATGGTGGGCGACGGCAGCGCCACGTAGAACGGCACGCCGTTGTCGTGAGCGGCCAACGCTTTCAGGTAGGTGCCGATCTTGTTGCAGACGTCGCCGGAGGCCGTCGTGCGATCGGTGCCGACGATGCAGAGATCCACCTGTCCGTGCTGCATCAGGTGGCCGCCGACGTTGTCGGCGATGACGGTGTGGGACACGCCGTGATGGCCCAGTTCCCAGGCGGTCAGCGAGGCGCCCTGGTTGCGCGGGCGGGTCTCGTCGGCCCAGACGTGGATCGGTATCCCCTCTTCGAAGGCCATGTACATCGGCGCCGTCGCCGTGCCCCAGTCGACAGTGGCCAGCCAGCCGGCATTGCAGTGGGTCAGGATGTTCACCGGCTCGCCCGCCGGCTTCTTCGCCGCGATCTCGGCGATGATCTTCAGCCCGTGGCGGCCGATGGACTGACAGATCTCGACGTCTTCGTCGCAGATCTCCGCCGCCCTCTTGTAGGCCGCCGTCAGGCGCTCGCCGCGCGGCAGGTTGCGCAGCGCCTCGCGCATCTCATCCAGCGCCCAGCGCAGGTTCACCGCCGTCGGCCGGGTGACGATGAGCTGGTCGTAGGCCTTGTCGATGCCGGCGTCACTGTCGTCGTCGCGCAGCGCGAGACAGACCCCGTAGGCCGCCGTGGCGCCGATCAGCGGCGCGCCGCGCACCAGCATCGCCTTGATGGCATGGGCAGCGTCGGCCACCGTCTTCAGGGTCACGGTTTCGAAGACGTGCGGCATCTTGGTCTGGTCGATGATCTCGACCGACCATCCGTCGTCATTCACCCAGATGGTTCTGTAGGGCTTGCCGTCGACCTTCATGACCCTGCCTCGCTCTTGACGCCTCTCTGTGCCGGCATCCTAGAACGTCATCCCGGTAAGGGCCAGGGTGCCTACTCCGCCGCCTGCTTCTGCACAGCTTCCGACTCTTTGGGCGCCAGCAGCCAGCCGAAGACCAGAGTGGCGGCGACCGCGCCGACGAGCTGAGCGGCGATGAAGGCCGGCGCATCGACGGGCCGGATGCCGGAGAAGGTGTCGGTGAAGCTGCGCGCGATGGTGACCGCCGGGTTGGCGAAGGACGTGGAGGCGGTGAACCAGTAGCCGGCGGTGATGTAGAGCCCGACGGCATAGGGCACCGCTTCGGCGCGGAAACGCAAGCAGCCGAGGATGGTCGCCACCAGACCGAAGGTGGCGACGAACTCCGCGAACCACTGCGCCGGGCCGCTGCGCAGCTTTTCGGAGACCTGCAGCAGCGGTTCCTCGAACATGGCGTGGGCGATCAGCATGCCGGCAAGGCCGCCGAGGATCTGGACGGCGACGTACAAAGCCGCCTCGCGCTTCTCCAGCTTGCCCTGCATCAGAAACGACAGCGTCACCGCCGGATTGAAGTGCGCGCCGGAGAGCGGCCCGAAGATCAGGATCAGCACGGCCAGGATCGCACCGGTGGCGATGGTGTTGCCCAGGAGCGCGATGGCCGTGTTCCCGCCGGCCAGGCTCTCGCCCATGATGCCGGAGCCGACGACGACGGCCAGCAGGAAGGCGGTGCCCAGGGCCTCGGCCGCGAGCCGGCGGGTCAGGTCAGGGGTCATGATCGTGTCAGGCCGACTGCGAGAAGTTCGTCGCCATCTCGTCCAGGCGCTTCTGCAGGCTGAGGCTGTCCAGGGCGGTGATAGGCAGATTGACGAAGATGTCGGCGCGGTTGTGGATCTGGCCGTAGACATCGGCAAAGACCTGGCGCTTCTCCGCCTCCGAACCCTCGGCCGCCGCCGGGTCCTCGAAAGGCCAGTGGGCGCGCATCGGCGCCCCCGGCCAGACCGGGCAGACTTCGCCCGCCGCGTTGTCGCAGACTGTGAAGACGAAATCCATGTCCGGCGCACCCTCGGCCGCGAAAACATCCCAGGACTTGCTGGCCAGGTGGTCGGTCGGGTGATTGAGGCTTTTCAGCAGGTCGAGCGCATAGGGATGGACGCGGCCCGTGGGATGGCTGCCGGCGCTGTGGGCCTTGAAGCGGCCGGCGCCGAGACGGTTGAGAATTGCCTCCGCCATGATGCTGCGTGCGGAGTTGCCGGTGCACAGAAAGAGCACGTTGTAGATCTTGTCTGACATGATCGCAGTTCCTCTCGATGGGAGTCTCAGCGCCGGGGGGAACCTCAGCGCCCGGGTGACGCCTGTCTTCGCGGCAGTGTCCGGCCCACCCTCGTTGCCCTATCCGCTTGACGCCTTGTTGGGCTCGGAGACCCGCTCCGCCTCCGGCACCTCGCCCATCGTCCCCGACAGCAGATTGCCGCAGACCTCCGGGCGGCCATGGCAGCAGTCCTCCAACAGGAACCCCAGGAGCCCGCGCATGGCCTCGAAGTCCGCGGCGTATAGGATCTGTCGGCTGCGCCGCTGGGATACCAACAGGCCGGCCCGCTCCAGCTGGGCGAGGTGGAAGGACAGGGTGGCCGGCTGGACACCCAGGCGTTCGGCCAGGACGCCGGCCGGCAACCCCTGCGGCCCCTCGCGCACCAGAAGGCGAAAGGCGTCGAGACGGGTGGCCTGGGCCAGGGCGCCAAGGCACCGGATGGCGGCTGTGCTCTCCATAGTTTGATAATTATAAAAATATTGAAATATGGCAAGCCAAAGAAATAAGCGATATGACAGGGGTGGGGTAGCGGCTCGACGCCGCCGGCGCCGGGCCCTTGGGAGAAACAGGCCGATCCATGCTTCCCACCGCCGTCCACGGTTGGTGCGGGGTGCGGATGCCTATGCTTGGGTAGGGTCAGGTGAGCGAAAAGCAGAGAGCGATCCTGGTGCTGAACGCGGGTTCGTCCAGCATCAAGCTGTCGCTTTTCCCCGAGTCCGCCGAGGGCGGCGACATCCCTCTTGTCCAAGGAATGATCGAGGGCATCGGGACGGCGCCGCGTTTCGCCGCCAGGCTGGCAAACGGTACAGACTGCCAACCCCCGTCCTGGGACGGTGGGGCCGAGCTCGGCCACGACAGCTTTTATGCGTTCCTGCTCGACTGGATCGGCGAGCACCTGCCGGGGATCGAACTGGCCGCGGCCGGACACCGGGTCGTTCACGGCGGCACCGGGTTTGAAAGGCCGCAGCTTGTCAACGAGACGGTCCTGCAGACCCTCGAAGGTCTCGTACCGCTGGCGCCGTTGCATCAGCCGCACAACCTCTCGGCCATTCGCGCTCTTCAGAAACGCAAGGCGGACCTGCCCCAAGTCGCCTGTTTCGACACCGCGTTCCACCGCTCGATTCCCGAACTCGATCAGTTGTACGGATTGCCGCGCGATCTCGCGCAGGAAGGCCTGCGGCGCTATGGCTTTCATGGTCTGTCGTACGAGTTTATCGCCGACGCTTTGCCGAATTATGACACCTTTGCTGCGACCGGCCGGGCCATCGTCGCGCACCTGGGCAACGGCGCCAGCCTCTGCGCGCTACGCAACGGACGCAGCCAGGCCTGTACCATGGGCTTTTCAACCCTGGACGGGCTGATCATGGGCACCCGCTGCGGCAGCCTCGATCCGGGCGTGTTGCTGTACCTGATGCGGGAAAAGGGTATGGACGCGGACGCGCTGGAACACATGCTCTACAAGCAGTCGGGCCTGCTGGGCTTGTCGGGGATCAGCAGTGATATGCGCGACCTGCTGGGGAGCAACAAGGCGGAAGCCCGCGAAAGCGTCTCCCTGTTCTGCGACCGTGTGGCCCAAAAGATCGCCGCGCTGGTGGCCATGCTGGGCGGTCTCGACGCCCTGGTCTTCACCGCCGGCATCGGCGAGCGCTCCCCCGAGATCCGCCGCGAAGTCGGCCAGCGCCTGGGCTGGCTGGGAATCGTCGTCGACGATGGCGCCAACGTCGAGGGCCGCGCGCGCATCAGCGCCACGGAAAGCAATGTCGCGGTCTGGGTGATCCCGACCAACGAGGAACTGATGATCGCCCGGCACAGCCGTGCGGTCTTGGCAAAAGCCGCGGCGGATCTTGTATAACTCACGCGATGACCTCTCCCGAACTGCTTAACGGCCTTGGTGCGGCAGCGTCGCGCTTCGATGCCTTCATCCTGGATCAGTATGGCGTGCTGCACGACGGCACCGCGCTCTATCCCGGCGTGCTCGACTGCCTCCATGCCCTGCGCGGCGCAGCGAAACGCGTGCTCATCCTCTCGAACTCGGGCAAGCTGAAGCAGCCGAACATCGACCGCCTCGCCCGCCTCGGCCTGCCGCCGGACCTCTACGACGACTTCATCACCTCGGGCGAGGCCACCCGCGCCTATCTCGGAAACGGGGCCGACCCGGTTCTGCGGCGCCGGCAGGGCGACGGACCGCTGCGCTGTCTGGCCTTGGGCGGCGCAGCGGAGAAGGCGCTGCTGGAAGGTTTGCCGATCGCCATTGTGCCTACGGTCGAAGAGGCCGACTTCATGCTGCTGGCAAGCTTCGGCGATGCGCCCCCGGCCAGCATCGACATCTTCTTAGACACTCTGGACCAGGCGCGCGCGCAGGACCTGGTGCTGGTCTGCGCCAACCCGGACATTCGCGGCATCACGGTCGACGGCCTGAGACCGGCGCCGGGGGCTTTGGCGCGCCGCTACGAGGAAGGCGGCGGCAAGGTGGTCTATGTCGGCAAGCCCCACCCGCTGATCTATGGAACGGTCCGGCAGGCCCTGGCGCCGATGCCGGCCGGTCGCATGCTTGCGGTTGGAGATTCCCTGGCCCACGACATCGTCGGCGCGGCCGGCGCCGGCATGGCCAGCGCCCTGATCCTGCAGGGCATCCACAAGGACGAACTGGGGTTGCCGGGCGGCGATGCGGACTTCGACGAACGGCTGGCCGCCCTCAGCAATCGCTACAAGGCCAGGCCCGACATCGTGCTGCGCAGCCTGATCTGGTGAGCAGCCTTACCTGGCGCGACGGCAGCGCCGGCACTTCCGTGACGGTAACGGCAAAAAAGGCGGCCATGGTCTGGCCGCCTTTTTACGCAGTGCCTGCCGCCGAGCGGGACGACGGCGCCCTAGCCGCTCTTGAAGCGGCTGCGCATCGCCATGTCCACCCGCGACGCCATGTCCACCCGCGACGACATGTCGACGCGCGATGACATCTCCGAGGGTGCGGTGGTCTTTCCGGCGGTCATGTTGCTGGAACTGCCGATGGCCGCATCGAGAAGGATCTCTTCCAGCCAGCCGCTGGTGATCTGAATCCGCACGGAGAAGTCGACCTTGTCATAGGACCACATCCTGACGCCGTCGAGGAAGCGTTCGTCCTTCATCTCGATGCCGACCCGCCCGATGTGGAGATCAGGCTCCTTGATCTCTTCGCCCTTCCCATGCACGAGAAAGACATAGGGCGCATCCAGCTTGTAGTAGCTGCCCTCGTAGGAGAAGCCGTAGATGCGCGCGAGACGCGGATCAAGCTCGGGGTGGAGCTTGTCGGTCAGGGGATTGCGGTTCTGCGGACGATTGGGGTCATTGAACGCGCCAAGACCCTCGTCGTCCAACTTCAGGCCCCGGAACTCGCGTCCAAAAAGCCTCACCTGCGAAGAGGCCAGCAGCGTCTCATCGAAAATCGAAACGTCGCGATCAGGCCTCTTGTCATCGGATATCATCTTCCCCTCCCGTGTTCGAAGCTCAAAGGTAGCGGCACCGCCGAGCCCCGCACCGGGAATCCAAAGTTTCCCCCAGCGCGGCGGATCATAACACTGCTGCACGAAGTAACAAGCAAGGTAACTACACCTCTACGCGAAAACTGTGGTTGATCATGCCGTAGACCTCGGCATGGCTGTCGGGGTCATCGCGCGGCGGCCGGGATGCTGCCTGGCGACGTTGATTCTGCGCCCAGGCCCAGCGCAGCGCGTAAGCCGTACTGCGCGGCGGCGGGTCCTGCGTAGCGTCCGGCCCCGCTATGCCGATGCCCCGCGCCTGGAAGTTCTCGACAAAGGCCGGCAGGTTCTGTTCCTGGCCCAAGTCGGCCATGATCTCAAGGAACGTGCGGGTGAAACGGCCGAAGCTGAAGTGATCGGCATCGAGACGGTGCCAGGCGACGGCAAGGGCAAAGCCGATGTAGTCCCTGGCCTCGATCAGCGAGTCGATGAAAGCCGCGCGGTGGCGGCTCACCGCGCCCTCGTGCATCTGCTGCAGACGATCGAGACTGGCCGTCACGCTGTCTTCCGTCCAGCCGCGCGGGTCGCCGTCGCGCGGCAGGATGCCACGCCGCACCAGCCCGTCCTGGTAGATCTCCACGAGGCTGTCGAAGATCGCACCGGTCAGCGGCTGGGCCAGGTCGTGCGACTTGCGCCCCTGTCCGCTGGGATCGATCCACTCGCCGTCGGCGGTGAGGCGCAGCGAGGCCAGGTCCTCCATGTGGGCATCGTTGCTGGCAATGCGGATCTGCTCGCTGTTCGACAGCTCGCCGATGCGGTTGAGGAAATTCAGGACATAGAGATTGCCGCCGGTCTGGTCGATGAGATCGTCGATGATGGTCTCGAAGTGCAGTGTCGACAGCAGCGCCACCAGATCGGACATCGATTCATGGAACCCGAGGTACTGCGGCGTCAGTCCTCCAGATCCCGGAATCCCAACCTCCGAAAACAGCAGCGTATGCCCCACCTCGTGCGCGAGGACGTCGAAGTTCAGGGCAAAGGGCTGATACTCCCCGTCGGCAGAGGTGCGCCCGCCGGTTTCGATGAAGCCGACGCCGGCGTGGGCGTTGTCCCAGGCCACGTCGGGCACCAGTTCGATGACGAAACGGTCCCGGGGATCGTACCAGTCGATGGTCTTTCCCAGGTAGCCTTCCCAGATATCGAGGACAAAGCGCACCGAGCCGTACATATGAGCCGCAAGAAAGCGGCGGTCATCCAGGGGAATGTGGTCGAAGTGGCCGTCAGGCCCGGCCTCGGCCGGAGGATATGCCGGCCCACGATAGGGCGGCATGTAAGGGAAGGTGTAGGGCGCCGGCTTATCGATCGCATCGACCACGCGCATGGCCCCGTCGAAAGGACCGGGGGCGATGGTTCCAGGCGGCGGCGACACGCGAACCGTTTCCGGCCTGGAGAAACCTTGCAGGCTGGGCATCTGCGGAAACAGACGAAACCGCGTGCCGCCGACGACACCGTCGACGGCATCAAGCCGGTCCCACAAAGCGGTCATCCCCGATCCCCCATCGCAACCTCTCTCACGCCGCTCCGCTCTCCTCACCGTCTCCGTCCGGTGCGAGAGCAGCCTCCTCATCCGCCAGCAGCGACCGATAGACCTTCTCGCGCGCGAGGACGGCAAGCAAGTCCTTCGGTGCATCGAAACCGAGGTCCTCTGCATAGCGCGCCACATCGTCAGGCACCCGGCGCCCCAGGCAGCCTTCAAAATACCAGTCCAGCAAAGACTGAGACGAGAGCGCAGAAGGGGCAGCCTCTGTCTCAAAAGTCTGTTGCAGCCGCTCTTCCTTGTCGCGGGCGCGCGCAGCGAGCCGGAGGTAGCGACCCTCGCTACGCAAGATGTCGAGAAGGGCTGCTTCCAGGTCGTTGCCCGCCGCCGCCCGGCAGACCTCCAACGCCGCCTCGAAGTCAAGAAGTCGGTTCAGCCCCGCGCGGTCAAGATCGCAGGCTGCAGCCCAGCGATCGAGCGCTTCGCGGGACAACAGCCCATGCCGGCGCCGCAAACGGTCAAGCGCTTCGCGGCGCGCGGCGGCATCGGCCACAGGCAGAGAATCGTCGGCATGCAACCGCAGGCGCAGCAGCGCCTTTGTCTGCAACGACTCGTAGAGCTGCGGATCGAGCCGCACTTCCTCCAGCACCGCCCGCTCCGCCGCGCTGATGGCGGGCGCCGCCCCTTCGGACTGTTCCACGAACTGGGCCCACAGCGTCGTCCGTTCAAAAACAAATGACGGTTTCGTCTCGACGCTGTCGGCGAACCCGCAAGCCAGATGCTCCAGCAGCGCCCCGGCGTCGGCGCGCTTCTGATCGACACGCCCCGTATCCAACCAGTTCAGCAGGGCGTCGCCCTCGGCGCTCGGCCGGCCCAACTCGGCGATCACGGCCGGCAACTGCGCAAAGCTGCGCTCCCGGAAGAACCGTTGCTTGTAGGCGGCGACCAAACGGTCGCGCAGCGCCGTGCCGATGACGCCCAGTTCCGCCGCGGCGGCGAAGCTGGCGCGCAGGTCGACCATGGCGTCGGAGAGCGCGGGGTAGCCCAGTTCAGGCGGGCCGTGAACCACCGCAACCTCGTCGTCATCTTCAAAGACTTCATCATCGAAGGGTGCAAAGACGCCGTCCCTGAAGGCCTCGTAGATGCGGCCGATCCCGACCATGCCGAAAGGCTCCATCTCGGCCGCGCGCAGGGCGCCCATGCTGGCTGCGCCGAAGACGGGAATGCCCTGGTCCATGGCCCAGAGGATTTCCTTGTGCCAGACCGAAGGCACGTCCTGGAAGTACCCGTCGATGATGGCGATGGCGGAGGGCCGGTCTTGTTGGACAAGCCGGTAAACATCCCCCTGGCGCACCGGCGGGCGATAGTCGGCCTGCAACACCTTGGCGGCTTCATCGCGCGGCAGGCTGGGGCCCAGGAAGACGGTGACCGTCATCTTCCGGCACTTTCGGAAGGCAGGCGCAAACCGCGGGCACGGGCGCGCCGGCCGGGGCGATAGTCGCTGCCCTCGCCTTGGTAGGCGCCTTCCAGTCCGGACGCCACGGCGCGCACCACCGGGATACCGATTTCGGGTTTGGTCAGATCGACCGCTGCAACCTGCTCCACCCCGATGGTCGCGAGACGCCCCAACACGGTGGAAAGATCGCCGGCAATGTCCGCACCGCTCAGGCTTGGAACATCGCCAAAGCTGCGCTGCGGCGGATCCGCCAGCCAGAGGCGCGCCGTGCGATTGCGCGCCAGCTTGGCGGCGCTGTCGTAGGACTCGGGCACGTAGTCGTCGCGCGACCCGGCGATGCGGGTGGTGCGCGACTGCGCTGCTTCGGTCAATGCGCGCAGCAGGGCGACCTCGCGGTCGGGATGGCAACCGGCGCCCAGCTCCGCCTCGACGCTGTGGTCGCTGGGTTCCGCCACCGCGCAGCAGAAGACCGGGACCCCGGCGTCCGACGTCACGTCCCAAAGACCGACCGAAAGCCCGGCCTCCGCATAGTGGTCCAACAGCGCGCAGGCAGCCTGGCTGTCCACCGTTCGGGCATCCATCTTGCTGGCCGTCCGCGCCGCCTCACCGCCGAGTCTCCAGAGGCTGAGCGCATCCCTTTCGATCAGTTCGCAGACGGCATGGAGCGCCGCCTCTTCGAAGGTATTGCCGGACGCCAGGCCGTTGGTGTCGGCGGGAAAGACATAGCTGCCCGGCGGCTGCGGCAGGGTGAAGTTGGTCGAAACCAGTTCCAGCGGAGCCCACAGACGCGCGTCGGCATCGCCCGGGGCGGTGCGATCGGGGTCAAGGCGCGTCGCCTCGATCCACAGGACCGGCTGGTCGCGGTGAAACGTGCCGAGGCGCGACCGCGGCAATCCGGAAACATCGATGACCCGTTCCGCCGCGGCAAGCTCGTTGAAGGAAACCATTTTGAGCGGCTTCGCAATGCGCTCGGCATGAAAGGTTTCGGCTGATTCCATGAAGGCCGAGACCCGGGCCTCATCGACCGTCAGGCCCTTTCCCTGCGACACCGCGATGGAACGGGAGAGCGGGCGGCAGGCCATGAAGACCGGAATACCGATACTGTCCAGCCCGGTCACGTTGGCGAGCCGCGTGATTCCCATCTCCTTGGCAAAGGGCAGCACCTGGGCCAGCGTCTCTTCCGGCCGGCGGCTGCGATGGGTGCCGCCGCGATAGACCTTCGCAGAACCCGGCTGGGTGACGGCCGACGCCGCGGCGCCGTCACTACCGCCGGAAACCTGCTCTCGTCGCGCCGCTTCGGTCATCGCTGCTATCCGCTTCTGCGGCCCCGCGCGGTGGAGAGGATGGCCGTCGCCGCGGCATAGTCCGCCGTACCCGCCATGGTCTCGAGCCCGACAAGACGCGGCTCCAGCGTCTTGCGGGCTTCTTCGCTGTAACCCTGCACACGCAGCAGCCCGGCCAGACTGGTCGCCGCCCGCAGCGCCAGGGTTCTGGCACCCTGGTCGCTGGCCAGGTCCAGGGCACTGTGGTAGGCGGCGATGGCCGGCTCCGGATCGTGCGGCATGCGAAGCTGCAGCAGGTAGCCGATACGCCGGCGCAGCTCCGGCAGCCAGATGCGCAGGCCGAGGGACTCGAACTCCGCCTGCGCCGCCGTGCATTCCTCCAGGGCCTCGTCGATGCGGCCGTTCAGCGCCAGGACCTCGGCAAACATGTCGTAATAGACCGGGAAATCCTCCTGCGTGCCAATGTCTTTCTGGCGTTCCAGGCCCTCGCGGATCTCGCCCAGGCCCTTGGAGAGATTGCCGAGGCGCGAGTGCGCCCAGCCCGCAAAGACCAGCGCCTTGGCCCGGTCGTCCTTGAAGCCGTGTTCGTCGGCAAAGGCGATCAGCTCGTCGGCAATGCGCAGAACCTCCACCGCATCGCGCTGATAGAGCCGATGCATGATGGTGATGTACTTGTAGTGGCTCCAGCTGCCGCCGTGATCGAGGTTTTCCAGCCAGGCCCTGGCCTGACGCTCGTACTCCATGGCCTCGTTGGGCCGGCCCATAAGCCAGTAGACCAACAGACTCTCGCCAAGACCGCAGACCTTGGCATCGTGGTTGCCGTAGAGCGTGGCATGGGCGCGGTAATCGCCCTTGTCGTAGAGGGCGAGGCCCGCGTCGATGTGCTCCATGCAGCCATGGAAGTCGCCGCGATTGAAATGCGATGCCCATTGGCAGTGGTGGGCCTGGAGCAGCAACTCCTCGTCTTTGCGGCCCCGGGCGCGGACCAGCAGTTCGTCGGCGCGCTGGCCCATTTCGTTGAAATCGCGCGAGCGGCGCCACCATCCCCAGTAGACCGGGAAGTGATCGCGGGACTCGGGCAGGCTGCGGCAGAGCTCGTAGCCCTCGCCGTAAATCTGCTCGACCTCCGTCGAACCCGGGCCGTGCAGAGCGATCAGGGCCGGGCCCAAGCGGATCAGGATCTGCAGCCGCAGTGCCTTGTATTCCTTGGTATCGGGCAGCTCTTCCAGCGCCTCCAGGCCGCGGCGCAGATGGTGGACCGCCTCGACCAGCGCCGACTGGGCAAGGCTCAGGCGGCCGGCCTGCAACCAGAGCCGCGCGGCTTCGTCATGAAGGCCCGCCGCGCTGACGTGGTGGGCCAGCAGGTCCGGCCGCTCGTCTTCGATGCGCGGGCGCAGCTTGCGCAGTCCCTGCGCCGTTTCCGCGTGGAGGCGTTGACGCTCCTCGCGCAGCAGCGAGGCATAGGCGGCCTCCTGAACCAGGCCGTGCTTGAAGATGAAGGTCTCCTTGCCGCGCTGGTCGACATCGCGGTGGATCAGGCCGGCATCGGAAAGCGCGATCAGGGCGTTGTCCAGATGGTCCGGATCGAAGCCGCCGACCGTCGAGATCAGATCGCGCGAAAAGGAGCGCCCGAGCACCGCTCCGACCCGGGCGACGGTCTTGGCAGGGCCGACACGATCCAGCCGCTCCATCAGCGAGTCGTGCAGGGAGATGGGAACGCGGGCGGCTTCGTCGCGGCGGCGGTTCTTACCCTTCGCCGCCCTCTCGAAGTCGAGTTCTATGACCGACTTGGTCAGCTCCTCGACGAAGAGCGGAATGCCATCGGCCTTTTCCGCAATTTCGCCGACTATGGCTTTGGACAAAGCGGTTCCCTGGGCCAGGCTGGCGATCAGCGCCTGCGTGTCCTTGGCCGGCAGGCGGCCGAGTTCCAGATGGTTCACATGGGCAAGAGGCCCCCAGGGGGCGTAGAAGTCCGTGCGGCAGGTGATCAGCACCTGCGCCCGCTTGTCGGCGATGGTGTTGACGACCCGGTCGAGCAGTTCGATGGAGGTCGGGTCGAGCCATTGGAAGTCGTCCACCACCACCACCAGCGGCTGAACCCGCGTCAGCACGGAGAAGTAGTCGACGATGGTGCTCAGGGTGCGCTCGCGCGCCTGTTTGGCGGCGGCCTGGGACTGGGGGTTGTCGATCGACACCGGGCTCAGCAAATCGGTAAAGACCTCGATGCGCGTCTCGCGTTCGGCGCCCTCGCCCTGAACCACCGTCGAAAGCTTTTCGCGGATAACGGCGGGTCCGTCACCGTGATCGACCCCGGCAATCAGGCGAAAGCGCTGAATGATCGGATGCAGAGGCGAATCCTGGTTGTAGGGCGACGCCTGATAGATCTGGACCGTCGCATCCTGTTCGACCTCGCGCAGGAACTGATGCGTCAGGCGCGACTTGCCGATCCCCGGTTCGCCGCAGATCATCAGCACCCGCCCGCGGCCCTCCTGCGCCTGCCGCCACTGCGCGCGCAGCAGGTCCAGCGGCTCGCTGCGGTCCGCGAAGGAGGTCTGGGTCCAACGCCCGAAATTGACGTCAGCGCGGGCGCCCTTGTGCTCACCGAGCACGCGCCAGGTGCGCACCGGCTCGGTGAGGCCCTGAAACTCCCGGCTGCCCATGTCCTCGAAGTCGAAGGCGTCCTGGGTCAGGCGGTAGGTCACGTCGGCGACGACGATCTCGTTGGGACCGGCGATGCCCTGCACCCTTGCGGCAAGGTTGGGCGCGACCCCGATGGCCGGCTGTTCGACGGCGGCGCCGCCGCCGATCAGATCGCCGACGATGACGACGCCGGAGGCGACCCCGATGCGCACCGAAAGCGTGGTTTCGGCCGGCATGTCCAACCCGCCGATGCCGTCGGTGATGCTGAGCGCCGCGTGGAGCGCATGCACCGGCGCATCCTCATGCGCCATGGGATAGCCGAAGTAAGCGAGGATTCCGTCGCCAACATAGCGGGCGATGTATCCCTCGTGGGTACCGATGATCGATGCGCAGAACGTCTGATAACGGCGCACAACCTCCAGCAGGTCTTCGGCCTCCAGCCGCTCCGAAAGGATCGTCGAGCCGACGATGTCACAGAACATGACGGTGAGATGCCGCCGTTCGGCCGGAACCCGGTCGGCCCGTGCGGCCTCCGGCTTGGTCGCCGCGGGGGTCTGCGTCTCAAGTGCCTCGGCCGCCCGCAGCAGGCGCTTGCGTTGCCCCAGCGTCAGGCCGAGCTGGCGCAGATCGTCCTCGTTGAGGTCGGGCACGATCTCCAGGTCGATGTCGTTTTCTTCGAAGGTGTCGGCGAGGCCTCCAAGGCCGATTGCCGTCAGCCACTGCCGAATGGCCATCGCGCCTTTCCCTCTCCCCCGTCCAAGCGGCCCACGCGACCCCGGCGACCCCGGCGACCTGACCGACAGGGCCGCTCCCCCCGGCCCGCGCCAAGTCTATCGGGCGGCACGGGCCAAGCCTGTGACCGAAATGTGGCATGCCAAAACCTGCCAGCCGGGGCACCCTCGGCACCGAACACTGGTTTGCTTCCCTGCAAAGCGCGCACAGTCCCCACTCTCTGCTCTCCCTCGAAGCCTCTATACTATCGCTTAAGGAAAGGCGTCGACGTGTTTTCTGTCACATTGTCGGGAACCGGGTCGAGTCGGGAACCGGACCGGGCCGCGGACCGGGCCGTGAACCGGGCTGTGAACTAGGCCGCGAACCGGCGCCGACCGCCCGGTGGCGCCATCTTGGCGGGCAGCAGGCGTCAGGGGGCCGCGGCCTGCAACCTGCGCGGCACAACACCGCCGATTTGCTCGGTTATCTCCTCTGCCGCCTGCACCACCTTGGCCCCCAGTTCCCCCAGGCGAGTCTCGGTCACGCGCACAGACGGACCGGAGATCGAGATACCGGCGATAACCTCGCCGTGTTCGTTGTGAATTGTGGCCGCGACGCAACGCATTCCGACGGTATGCTCTTCGTCGTCGACACCCCAACCGCGCTGGCGGATCTGCAGCAACTGCGCGCGCAGAGCCGCCGGGTCCACGATGGTCTGGTCGGTGAAGCGCTGCATGCCCTTTCTGTGGAGGAAATCGCGCAGCGCTTCCTCGCTCATTTCCGCCAGCATCGCCTTGCCGATCGCCGAGGAATGCATGGGCGCACGGCGCCCCGGGCGGAAAAAGGCGCGCATGGGAGCATGGCTTTCGAACTGGGTCACATAGACCAGTTCGCCCTTGTCTTCGACTGCCAGGTTGATGGTTTCGCCGACCTCCTCCATCAGACGGCGCATGACCGGCCGGCCGAGGGAGATGATCTTGCGCGACCGCAGAAAGGCATTGCCGACGTTGAACGCGCCGACGCCGACCACCCAGACGCCGTATTCCTCGTCGAAATCGGCGAAGCGGCGCTGCTGCAGCGTGGTGAGCAGCCGGTGCGTGGTCGAAGGCGCTAGGCCGACCGACTGGGCGAGGTCGGTCAGGCTCATGCCGTCGGCCTCTGCCAGGCGCTCGAGGATCGAAATCGCACGATCCAACGATTGAACCTGCCCGCCCTGGGCCGCCGGTTTCTGCGTTGACGGCTTCGACTGCTCGCGCGTCCGCGGCGCCGCTCTCGCCATGGCTCAAGACTCCGTCCGATAAGATTCCCTCGGATCAGCGGCCCGGAAGGACCGGCGATCCAGGCGCACAGCATAGGGTGCCACCCACGGCGATGTAAGCCGGAAAAAGCCAGGGCTGCGGCATTTCGGTATGGAGTTCCATAAATCGCTAGCAACGTGACCCGCTTACACCGTTGCCTTTAAAGGATTTTATCGTCTTATTTCCATGATACGGAATAGTATTCCATTTCTTGTTGACTCTGGCATACCAGCGCTTATGTTGTCGTGAACAGCTCGCCAAGAAGCCTGGCCACAACCTGAACGAGGGAGTCCGCTATGCCCAAGATGACCGCCGCCGAAGCCGCCGTGCGCGTGATGGAGAAAGAGGGCGTGACCGCCGCCTTCGGCGTTCCCGGCGCCGCCATCAATCCGCTCTACGCGGCGCTGAGGAAGCGCCAGAGCATCGATCACGTCCTGGCGCGTCATGTCGAAGGCGCCTCCCACATGGCCGAGGGCTACACCCGCGCCGAGGCCGGCAACATCGGCGTGTGCATCGGCACCTCGGGGCCGGCGGGCACCGATATGATCACCGGGCTCTACTCCGCCTCCGCGGATTCGATCCCGATCCTCTGCATCACCGGCCAGGCGCCGCGCGCCCGGATGAACAAGGAGGATTTCCAGGCCGTCGACATCGAATCCATCGCCAAGCCGGTCACCAAGTGGGCGGTGACGGTGCAGGAGCCCGCCCTGGTGCCGCGGGCTTTTCAGCAGGCCTTTCACCTGATGCGCTCGGCCCGGCCGGGCCCGGTCCTCATCGATCTGCCGCTGGACGTGCAGCTGGCCGAGATCGAATTCGACGACGAAACCTATGAGCCGCTGCCGGTCTACAAGCCCGCCGCCACCCGGGCGCAGGTCGAGAAGGCGCTCACCATGCTGAACGACGCGGAGAAGCCGCTCATCGTGGCCGGCGGCGGCGTGATCAACGCCGATGCCTCCGACCTGCTGGTCGAGTTCGCCGAGGTGACCGGGGTGCCCGTGATCCCCACCCTGATGGGCTGGGGCGCGATTGCCGACGACCATCCGCTGATGGCCGGCATGGTCGGGCTGCAGACCAGCCACCGCTACGGCAACGCCACCTTCCTGCAGTCCGACTTCGTGCTCGGCATCGGTAACCGCTGGGCCAACCGCCATACCGGTTCCATCGACGTCTACACCAAGGGCCGCACCTTCGTGCATGTGGACATCGAGCCGACCCAGATCGGTCGCGTCTTCATGCCGGACTACGGCATCGTCTCCGACGCCAAGGCGGCCCTGGAGCTCTTCATCGAGGTCGCCAGGGAATGGCGGGCCGCCGGCAAGCTGAAGGACCGCTCCGCCTGGGCCGGCGAGTGCGAGCACCGCAAGACCCACATGCTGCGCAAGACCCACTTCGATACGGTGCCGCTGAAGCCGCAGCGGGTCTATCAGGAGATGAACGAGGTCTTCGGGCGGGACACCTGCTACGTCACCACCATCGGCCTGTCGCAGATCGCCGCCGCCCAGTTCCTGCACGTCTACAACCCGCGCAACTGGATCAACTGCGGTCAGGCCGGCCCGCTGGGCTGGACCATGCCGGCCGCCCTGGGCGTGCGCAAGGCCTGTCCGGACCGTGAAATCGTCGCCATCTCCGGAGACTACGACTTCCAGTTCATGATCGAGGAGCTGGCCGTCGGCGCCCAGTTCAAGATGCCCTACATCCACGTCGTGGTGAACAATTCCTACCTCGGCCTGATCCGCCAGGCGCAGCGCGGTTTCGACATGGACTACAACGTCCAGCTCTCCTTCGAGAACGTGAACAACCCGGAGCTGGGCGATTACGGCGTCGATCATGTCGCGGTGGCGGAGGGCCTGGGCTGCAAGGCGATTCGGGTGAAAAGTCCCAACGAGTTCAAGGAAGCCTTCGACAAGGCCCATCAATTGATGGATGAATACCAGGTGCCGGTGGTGGTGGAGTTCATTCTGGAGCGGGTCACCAACGTCTCCATGGGTACGGAGTTGAACGCGGTGAACGAATTCGAGGAGATTCTCTGCCTCGATCCCTCGCTCGGAACCGACGGCGTGCCGACCACCCGCGAGAACGCCAGCATCGATGAGGACATCGACGTGCTGGAACCGGCTGAATAGGCGCAGCAAGACGCCCCGACTCAGGCCGCAAGGCCGGACGCATTTCAGGAGGACCCGGAAAATGCCCAAGTTTGCCGCCAACCTTTCGATGCTCTACGGCGAGCACGACTTCCTCGACCGCTTCGCCGCAGCCGCCAAGGACGGCTTTCAAGGCGTGGAGTATCTCTTTCCCTACGCTTTCGAGAAGGACGCCCTGGCGGAGGCGCTGAACCGCAACGGCCTGACCCAGGTGCTGCACAACATGCCGGGCGGCGACTGGGATGCCGGCGAGCGCGGGCTGGCCTGCCTGCCCGACCGGGTCGGCGAATTTCAGGACGGCGTCGGCACAGCCATCGACTACGCCAAGACCCTGGGCTGCACCCAGCTGCACGCCATGGCCGGCATCCGGCCCGACGGCGTCGATCCGGACAAGGTCGCGGAAACCTATGTCGAGAACCTGCGCTTCGCCGCGGCCAAGACCAAGGAAGCGGGCATCGCACTGCTGATCGAGGCGATCAACACCATCGACATCCCCGGCTTCTACCTCTCCACCTCGGCCCAGGCCTTGAGCGTCATCGACACTGTCGGTTCGGACAACCTCTTCTTCCAGTACGACATCTATCACATGCAGATCATGGAGGGCGATCTGGCGCGGACCATCGAGACCAACCTGGCGAAGATCGCCCACATGCAGCTGGCCGACAATCCGGGGCGCCACGAGCCGGGCACCGGCGAGATTAACTACCCCTTCCTCTTCGACGCCGTCGACCGAATGGGCTACAAAGGCTGGATCGGCTGCGAGTACAAGCCCAGGGCCGGCACCTCGGAAGGCCTCGGCTGGCTGAAACCCTACCTCGCCGCCAGCGCAGCGGCGGAATAAGCCGCGCGCCGCACGACGCCGAAAACAAACGCAAAGCGCGGAACAACGCAAAGCAAGGAACGGAAACGTCATGGCAAAGATCGGATTCATCGGCCTCGGCATCATGGGTGCGCCCATGGTCGGCCACCTGCTGGACGGCGGGCACGAGGTCACCAGCACGGTGCACCGCACGCCGGCGCCGGACGAACTGACGGGCAAGGGCCTGAAGCTGGTCGAGACCGCCAAGGCGGTCGCCGAGGCCAGCGACATCGTCATCACCATGGTGCCGAACACACCCCAGGTTGAAGCCGTGCTGTTCGGCGAGAACGGCGTGGCCGAGGGGCTTTCCAGCGGCAAGCTCGTCATCGATATGAGCTCGATCTCCCCCATCGAGACCAAGGTCTTCGCCGCGAAGATCAACGCGCTCGGCTGCGACTATCTGGACGCCCCGGTCTCCGGCGGGGAGGTCGGCGCCAAGGGCGCCTCGCTGACCATCATGGTCGGCGGTGCGGAGGCGGCCTTCGAGACCGCGAAGCCGATCTTCGAGCTGATGGGCAAGAACATCACCCTGGTCGGTGCCAACGGTGTCGGACAGACCACCAAGGTGGCCAACCAGATCGTCGTCGCGCTGACCATCGAGGCGGTGGGCGAAGCGCTGGTCTTCGCCTCCAAGGCCGGCGCCGACCCGGCCAAGGTGCGCCAGGCGCTGATGGGCGGCCTTGCCACCTCGCGGATCCTGGAGATCCATGGCGAGCGCATGATCAAGCGCACCTTCGATCCCGGTTTCCGCATCGAACTGCACCAGAAGGACCTGAACCTCGCCCTGCAGGGCGCCAAAGCGCTGGGCGTCAGCCTGCCCAACACCGCGACCGCGCAGGAGCTCTTCAACGCCTGCGCCGCTAACGGCGGTGCCGGCTGGGACCACTCCGCCATGGTGCGCGCGCTGGAACTGATGGCCGCCCACCCGGTGGCCGAGGACGAGGCCGCCTCCGCGGCAGCGGAGTAGGTTTGCACGCCAGATAAGACGAAGGCCCGCCGGTCCGATCCGGCGGGCCTTTTGCATTCCGGGCAGCAGCGCCGATCCGCACTTATTCAGATTTATAGCCCCTTGGGTCTTCCGGTGACTGAAGCAGCGTCCCCTCGTATTTTGGAAGATCATCATCGATCTGAAGCCAGGGAAGCTTGCTTGCATAGTTCACGTGGAACGTCGGTTCGAAGTCGCCGGGATCTTCCAAGGACGCGGCGTAGAGGTGCATTCCGCCCGGGTAATGATCCGCTTCAAATCCCATCGGCGAGCCGCAGGTCCCGCAGAAATGCCGCCGGACGCCTTTGGAACTCTCGAGGGTTTTCGGCGCCTCTCCCAGCCATCTGAAGTGTTTGACAGGTACGCCGAGCCAGGCCACCACTGGTGCGGCACAATTTCGGCGGCAGTCGTCGCAATGGCAATAGCAGGCCCATGTGACCTCGCCTTTGAACTCCCAGCGTGTGTTTCCGCAAAGGCAACGGCCTCGCTTTGTCATTTCGGTCCCTCAGATGTTTCCACCGAGCAGGCGACGCAGGTCTAAGTCCTCGGCGCGCTCGTCAACAAGCAGGGTGTTTGCCTTCTTGGCTCATTTCGTTGGGGTCGGCGAGCGTAGGATCAAGCATCAGTATAGGGTGTGCCATCCTTGTGCACGAACCGGCCATCTGCGTTGGCGCTCATCATGTCAACATCGGAACAGGTCGTGATGTCGTCCGGCTGGCGCGAGCCGACTTCCAGATAAACCGCTACCTTGTCCGATTTGTTGATCATATGGTGGCCGTTTCCGGCGCCCTTCGCAAAGGCCGCGCAGTCGCCTGCTCGAATCACCGTCTCGCCTTCGTTTTCGACCAGCGTAAGCTCGCCCTCGAGCACGAAGACGAACTCATCTTCATGAGAATGCCAGTGGCGCTGGCTGGACCAGTTGCCCGGAGGCAAGCGCATGAGATTGACCCCAAAATCGGTCAGTCCTCCGGCATCACCAAGCCTTTGCCGCAAGCGTTCGGCGCAGGGTGTGTTGAGATCCGGCGGATAACCCGTACCCTTGGAAACCGGCACGGCGGCGACGTCGATCTTGGGCATGGCGATACTCCGAGCTGCAGCGTTGCACCCTGCGCAGCTAACCATAGCTCACAACATTCACCAACGTTCACTGAGAGCCCGATGCAGACCTATTTGCTCGACTTGCGCGCATTTGATGCTCAAGGTGGTTCAGGGCAACCAAGCGGCGCCAGATTGGAAGACCGGCAATGCCATGATCACAGATATCGAGGAATACTTTTCCAAAGGATGCGGACGCTGCGAGCGCTTTGCCACAGCAGACTGCTCCACGCGGCAGTGGGCGAGTGGCCTCATCGATCTCCGCCGAATCTGCCGCGATTCAGGGCTCGTTGAAACGGTCAAATGGGGGCATCCGTGCTACATGCACGAAGGGCGCAACATCGCCATCATCGGCGCCCTTCGCGGCGATTTTCGCCTCAGTTTCTTCAATGCTGCGCTGATGAAAGACCCTGAGCGTATCCTTCAGAAGCAGGGGCGCAATACCCGGTATCCTGACATGATCCGCTTTACGGAAAATGCACAAGCGGCACAGATGGAGGCGGTCATCCGGTCCTATTTGACGGAAGCGAAGGGCTATGCAGAGGCGGGCATCAAAGCGCCGAAAGAGGAAAGTCAAATCGAACTGCCTCTCGAGTTGAGTGAGGCCTTGGAGTCCGACCCCGAACTGGCGGAGGCATTTCACAAGCTGACGCCAGGCCGGCAGAAAAGCTACGTCATCAACCTGAACTCAGCAAAGAAGTCCGAAACGCGGACCTCCCGCATTGTAAAGTTCCGCAATCGCATCCTTGCGGGAAAGGGGGCGACGGAGCGGTGAGTTGAGACTTTGAAGCCCCACTCCATCTCCATCGAAGTCTTTCAATCTGTTGGGGCTGAACGACAGCGCCGTGGCATCCGCCGGTCCCGCGCGACAGTACGACGTGACGTACGCGCCCGAGCGCGGAATTGACAAGCCATGAGCGCGTCGTAGTCTCTAGATCGCGTCCCTAAACAACAATCATAAGGGATCGGGAGGAGATCGGAATGAAGACGCTGCAAGCGCTCACACTCTGCGCAGCCCTGGTTCTGACTGCGTCGCACGCACGGGGCGAGGACGCCGCAGCCGGAGAGGCGCAGTACGCAGAGACCTGCATCAACTGCCACGGGAAGGCCGGAAAGGGCATGGCGAGTTTCCCGTCGATTGCCGGCAGGGATGCGGACTACATCGCAGAGCGGCTGATGCAGTACCGCGCCCGGGAAATGGTGGGGCCCAACTCCGCCATCATGATGTCCTGGGCCGAAAAGCTGTCCGATGAAGAAATCGCCGATCTTGCCGCCTACATTTCGGCGGCCTTCCAATAATCAAAGCCCGATGCGAACCGCACCGGCAATGCCGCCGCCTTTCCTGCCTGGGTGAGGAGGCGGCCTGTGCTTCGCAAGACTTTCTGCGCCATCGTCGCCAGCACCATCCTCGCGGGCGCCTTCGTCGCGAACGCTTGGGCAGCGGAGCAGACGCAAAGCAACGCAGGCACCGGCTCCGAGGCAGAGGTCGCCGCGCCTGAGGACGGCGGCCCGCGGCGCTGGCAGGTGGCGGTACGCAATGGAACAGAGTTGCGCGCTTCGCCGGCGCCGGATGCGCCCGTCATCGGGATGCTCGCCGACGGCGCAATCCTCTCCAATCTCGGCTGCGCGGACGCCGGCGGCCATGTCTGGTGCAAGGTCCGCCCCCTTCACAGCCGGGCCCGCGGTTATGTCGTGGCGGAGGTTCTCCGCCCGGCGCGCGGTCCGGACGGAACCGTGCCCATGGGCGCCGACGACAGCGCACTGCGCGCGGGGCAAGGCGATTTCGATGCCAGCGGTACTCTCTCCTGCGCGCAGATCCGCGGTGAGCCGATGGGCGCGTGCGCGTTCGGTGTCGCGCGCGGTACCGGCGGCGATGCGACGGTTGTCGTGACGTTTTCCAACGGCTTCAAACGCAGGCTGTTCTTCGCGCATGGCCGCTTCATCTCGGCCGATGCCACGATGTCCGGCACCGGCTTCGACAGCGACTGGCGGATGGAGAACGGTCTCCATCTCATCCGGGTCGACGACCAACGCTATGCGCTGCCAAACACAGCGGTTTTCGGCGAATAGGTTGAGTCGGACGGCAGCAGCCCGCCCGTCATCCATTTCCTCGGCGGCCTCATTTGTCCCTTTGCGCTGTGCCATTGAACTAGGGCTGTAATCCTCGCCGAGGAAAGTAGTTGAAGTGACTAATGTCTGAGTTACGATCTCTTCACCCGGTCTCAAATGGGCAAGAACCATAAAAAACTACGGGAGGAATCCAAGATGAAACGCAATCTGACTCTATGGTCGCTCAGTGCGGTCGTGGCCTCGGCCATGACTTGTGCACCGGCTCTTGCGGACAGTCATGCCGGCGCCCCCAGCCTCACGCACACAACCGTTCTCTCCGGGCTGGAAAGCCCGTGGGACATGGCCTTCCTCGCGGATGGAACCATGTTCTTTACCGAGAAATGCCTTGGCCTGTCGGTTCGCCTCCCCTCCGGCGATGTCAAAGCCCTCCTGGGAATGACCGGGAGCGACGGCTATCCGAGCACGGCGGACGACCTGTTCTGCGAGGGCCAGGCCGGCATGCAGGGTGTGGCCGTCGACCCGGACTTTGACGAGAACCGCTTCATCTACGTCTATTCCACGTCCAGCATGACCGCGCCGGGCAGCAACCGTCTCATGCGGTTGACGGTGAGCGACGATTTCAGCGCGGTGTCGGACCGCACCGATATCATCGAAGACGTCCCCTACAAGCCGGAGGCCACCGACCATCCCTTCGGCGGCCCGGGTGCGCACAATGGCGGGCGCGTCCGCTTCGGCCCGGATGGTCATCTCTACCTGACCACCGGCGACACCCATAACGGCGAGGTCCCGCAGTCGCCAACGCTGCTCGGCGGCAAGGTGCTGCGCGTCGACCGTGACGGCAATGCGGTGTCGGACAACAGCCCGCCGGCGGGCTTCGACCCCCGCATCTTCACCTATGGCCACCGCAACGTACAGGGCATCGCCTTCCGCCCGAGCGACGGCCAGCCGGTGGTGGCCGAACACGGCCCCTGGCATTCCGACGAGATCACCGTGCTGGTGAACGGCGGCAATGCCGGATGGGACCCGCGCCCCAACATGGCGGGCCGTGGCGACTGTCCCGTGAACTACTGCGGCTACATGCCTAATCAGATGGAAGGTATGGATCCGGCGGAGCGGGTGAAATTCATGCCGATGACCGACACGGCGACCTATCCCGATGCGATGCCGCCGGCCTGGAACAACAACGGCCTCTCGCAGGGCACCTCCTCAGCCGCGTTTCTGAGCGGCGATCAGTGGGGCGCCTGGAACGGCCGTCTGGCCGTCGGGATCATGGGAATCGGCTTCGGGGGAACCCCGGTCGGGATGCGCATCGACATTATCGACCTCGCGGAGGATGGAAAGTCCGCCGACAGCGTCATGACAATGTCCCTGCCCATGGCCGCCGGCCGGTTCCGGTCGGTCGTTCAGGGGCCTGACGGCAGTCTCTATGCGGCCGTCGACCAGGGTGACATCTACAAGCTCACGCCGAACTGAACCGATCTCAGCCGCGCCGTCCCTCGGCGGCGCGGCGATCCCCCTCAAAAGGGCGGAGTTCCGGGCAAACCCCGGGCATCCTCGTTTGCACCTCCATCGGGCCCTTACCTCCGCGCTTCTTCGATCTCCTTGAGTGTGCGGCCGGGACGGCGGTGGTAGGCGGTCATCGACCAGGTGTAGCTGATGGCGAGGCCGCGAGCCGACATTCCGTTCTAAGGTCAAAGTGTCGCCAAAGCGCCGGAAGCGGACACCGAGATCGAGTCTCAAGAGCTTGGGTCCTTGAAGAGTCAAGGAATCGCGCGAATACTGCTACGACCGCTTCGGCTCAATTGGTGTTCTCGATGAGATCCGCGCAACTACTGTCAATGCTGTTTCTGACAACGGCCCTCACTATCGCGCCCGGTTATGCCGTGGAGATACAGAATTTCCGGTCTGGCCTTATGTGCGACGTAGATGAGGAGGTTGCGACCGGCGATGTTCCAGTCAGCTGGATCTGCTTTGAAACAGAAATCATATACGTCACCGGTCAAGGCCAGTGCACCTATGATGGACGGAAAGAGAAATGCACTTGGTATGGTTTCGAATTCGACTATGCGAACGCAAGCGAAGAGGATGAAATTACCTGTGTTTCTACATCATCCGTTCCGACCACCATAGGAACGCCAGAGGGTGTCGATGCGGAAGATGTGACGGTTTACGAATGGTCCTACACACTGCCGCCCGGCAATGGCCATCACTTCAATCCTCAGTATTCAGTCGCAGTCGCGGGTCAGGGTCAAAAATCAGTGCATAGCGAAATTGTTTGCTCTGTCGATGGCAAAGAACTGTATCAATTTCGTCTCACCAAGATCTATCCGGCGCTGACTGAAGAACGGCTAGAGAAACGTTGATTCGCCAGTGTCGACAGGCGGAGAAAGGACAAAGCAAGAAAGACCGGAAAGTGCCAAACATGGTTCCTGCCGGTCGAGCTTGACCGGCTGCTTTGGATCAATCCTTGATCCCCCTATCGACACAAAGACTGTCCGCATTCGCGTGTCAACCAGACAAGCATCTGATCCACACGCCAGTGCCATCCTCTCCGCTACTTCCGCGCCTCCTCGATCTCCTCGAGGGTGCGGCCGGGGCGGTGGCGGTAGGCCGGCATCGACCAGTTGTAGGTGATGGCGAGGCCACGCACCGTGAAGGTGACGAGAACGCCGGCCGCGCCGGCGAGCAGCGCCGGCAGCGCAAGTTCGGCGAGAACAACATAGGTGCAGGCGCCGAGCCCCGAGGCGGTGACGTAGATCTCGCGCCGCAGGATCACCGAAGGCTCGTTGCCGACGAGATCGCGCACGATCCCGCCGACGGTGCCGGTGACCACACCCATGGCCACCGCGACCAGCGCGCCGGTACCGTTGTCCAGGCCCTTGGCGGTGCCGGCCACCGTCACCAGGGCGAGGCCCAAGGCATCGAACCACAACAGCACCCGGTAGCGGGACTCCACCAGGTGCGCGGTGAAATGCACGACCACCGCCGTGACGAGGCAGGCGATGACGTGGTGCGGCGCGACCATCCAGAACACCGGCACGTCCAGCAGCAGGTCGCGGACCGTGCCGCCGCCGACACCGGTCAGGACCGCAAGCCACATGAAGCCGACGATATCGAGGCTCTTGCGCGAGGCCACCAGCGCGCCCGAGACGGCGAAGACGATCACCGCCAGGATATCGATGGTCAGCACCAACTGCGGTGGCGCTTCGATTTCCAGCATGTCAAACCTGCCTTTCGCGGCCTTGGACCGTTGTCGCTCCGCTGCGGAGAACCGACCCCTATGCTAGTTGAAGACTGCGGAGCGGCGCCACCGGGCCCGGCAACTCCCGGTCGGCACCGCAGTGCAGCCGATCAAGACGCACCCTCTTTCTTCATGCAGGGGCCCAGCTCGGCAAGCTGGGCGAAGCGGGCCTTCAGCCGGGGAGCGGCAAAGTCAAAGAAGGCCCGGACCTTCGGGATGGCCAGGCGCCCTTCTGCCGTAACGAGGTGGACCGGCAGCGGCGGAGAGCAGTGGTCCGGCAACACCACGGCCAGCCGCCCGTCGCCCACTTCCTCCGCGACCTGATAGGAAAAGGTCCGGGTCAGGCCCTGGCCGGCAATGGCCGAGCCGACCGCCGCCTCAACCGTGTTGACCACCAGCCGCGGCGTGATCGCGACCTCCTGCGGCGGTGCCGAAGCCCCGGCGGTGAAGGGCCAGGCAACGGTGCCGAAGACTGTCATGGCGATGATGCGGTGCGCCTGAAGATGGGCGGGCTCGGTGATCGGCGGATGGGCTGCGAGATAGGACGGTGCCGCACAGACGACCTGCCGCACCTCGCCGACCCGCAGGGCGACCAGACTGGAGTCCGGCAGGTGGCCGATCCGCAGCGCGACGTCGACCCCCTCCTCCACAAGGTTGAGCTTGCGGTCGAGCATCAGCAGCCGCGCCGTGACCTCCGGGAAGCGGTCGAGGAAGTCGTCGAGGATCGGCCGCAGGATGCGGGCCCCGCTGACGATGGGTCCGGTCAGCGTGAGCAGCCCCCGCGGCATCGCCCCCTCGCCGGCTGCCAGCAGCTCCGCCTGCTCCAGTTCCGCCAGGATGCGCCGGCAGGCCGCGGCATAGCTCTCGCCTGCCACGCTCAGGCGCATGGCGCGGGTCGTGCGGTGCAGCAGCGGCGTGCCGATGTGGCGCTCGAGAAAGGCGACGGCCCGGGAAACCGCTGCCGGCGAGCGCCCGAGACGGCGTCCCGCGCCGGCGAGACTGCCTTCATCCAGTACGGTCACGAAGACCCGCATGGCGCCCAAACGGTCCATTATTCTTCCTCTAAACGAAAGGATATCTTTCGTTATGTGACTATTCACACGAGCAACGCAAGAAATTACCTCTTCGCTTGAGCAAGGCCGAGGGGCGCTCCGCTGCGCCCGGCGACGGTCACGAATTTCAAAGGAGCGAGGACGCGATGGCAGAGACTTCGAAGGTTGCACTGATCACCGGTGCCTCACAGGGCATCGGCGCCGCCCTGGTGGCCGGCCTGCGCGCCCAGAATTACCGCATCGTCGCCAATTCGCGCCGGATCGATCCCTCGACAGATCCGGACGTGGTCACGGTGCGCGGCGATGTCGCCGACCCGGCGACGGCGCGCTCAATGGTCGACGCGGCTCTGGACCGCTTCGGGCGCATCGATACGCTGGTGAACAACGCGGGGGTCTTCGTCTCAAAGGGCTTTGTCGACTTCACGGCGGAAGACTACGCCGCCGTCGCGGCTACCAATCTGACCGGCTTCTTCCACGTCTCGCAACAGGCCCTCGCGGTGATGCTGCGCCAGGGAAGCGGCCATATCGTCAGCATGACCACCAGTCTGGCCGACCAGCCGATCGCCGGCGTGCCGGCCGCCCTGAACGCTCTGACAAAAGGCGGCCTCAACGCGGTTACACGGTCGTTGGCCATCGAGTACGCGCAGACAGGCGTCCGGGTGAACGCCGTATCGCTTGGCATCATCGACACACCGATGCACGCCGACGGCGATCATGGCTTCCTGGCAGGCCTGCACCCCATCGGGCGCATGGGCGATGTCGACGAAGTCGTCGAAGCGGTGCGTTATCTCGACGCCGCGACCTTCATCACCGGCGAGGTGCTGCATCTGGACGGCGGCGCCCACGCCGGACGCTGGTAGCCTCTGCAGCCTGAGCAATCGACCGAGCCCCCACCGATATCCCAGCGCGGAAAATGAGGAACAAAATGCCCTACGTAAACATCAAGGTGACCCGCGAGGGCACCACCCCCGAATTGGCGAGCGTGACGGCCGAGCAGAAGGCTGCGTTGATCAGGGGCGTGAGCCAGCTTCTCCTGGACGTTCTCAACAAATCTCTCGACTCCACCTTCGTGGTGATCGACGAAATCGAACTGGAGAACTGGGGCGTCGGCGGTCTGCCGGTCCAGGAGTACCGCCAGCGCATCGCAGGCCGGCGCTGACCCGGTCTCAGCCGTCGGGGGCGCGGAAGCGGTCGTGGGGTACCTCCGCGATCGCCGTGATCTCGACCATCAGATCGGGATCGTAGAGCCGCGCGACCTCGACCGTGGTGGTGGCCGGGAAAGGCGCGGCAAAGAATTCCTTGCGAATGGCGCCTGCCGCCATGAAGGCTTCGATGTCGGTGACGTACTGGGTCAGGGAGACGATGTCCGCCATGGTGCCGCCGACATGGGCGAGCACGGCCTGAATGTTCTCCAGGACCTGGCGCAGCTGCGCCGGCATGTCGCCTTTGCCGACAACCCTGCCCTCAGGGTCGAGCGCAACCTGGCCCTTCAGATAGACCGTCTGCCCCTCGCCCTGGACCACCCCCATGGAGAAGGCCCCGAAGGGCGCCCAGACGCCGGGCGGGTTGAAGCTGGTCGCCATTGCTTTGCCTGTCTGTTCCCCGGGGCCGAAGCGCCCCAATAGGCCACGACTATGCCCCCGCTCCGATGAAGGCGACAATCATCAAAGGACACCGGCACCAAAGAACACCGGCACCAAAGAACACCCGCACGAAAGAACGCCGGCCATGGGAGAACGCTCCCGCCAAGGTGCGGCGTGTGCCGCTCAGGCCCGGAAGGTCTCCACCGCGGAATAGATCCTGACGGCCGTCGTCAGCCAGCAGAGGGCGCCGAATATCCAGGCGAACCAGGCAAAGAAATCGGGAAACAGGCATATGGCGATGAAGAGCGCGATGGTCTCCGTGCCCTCGGTCAGGCCCCCCAGGTAGTAGATCGACTTCTTGCCCCGCGCGGCGGTGGTGATGCCGCGCTTGGCCGCCAGCGTGGCGAAGGCGAGGAAGCTGACACCCGTGCCGATGAAGGAGAAGATCAGAAAGGCGGCCGCCAGCGCCTCTTCGGGGCGCCCGACCGCGAAAAAGAAGATCACGCCGGAGTAGAAAAGGAAATCCAGGACGATGTCGAGGTAACCGCCGAGATCGGTGATCCGTCCGTGACGGGCCACGGCCCCGTCCAGGCCATCGGCCAGCCGGTTCAGCAGGATGAATGCCAGGGCCAGACCGTAGCTCTCCAGCGCCAGCATCGCCCAGGCCCCGCAGCCGACCAGAAACCCCGCGGTCGTCACGCCGTTGGCGGTGACACCCAGACGCGCCAGGTGCCGCCCGGCCTTGTCGAGCGGGGGGTCGATAACCCGGCGAAGGCGTGCATCAAACATGCCCCCCCATAGCCTCTTCACAGCCGATGCGCCAGCCCGCCGCCGTCAGCAAAGCCGCAGCAACTCTGCAACCCGGACACAGACTTTGCTCATAAAGGCCCGGATTTGCGCCATTCCTCCGTGGACAAGCGGGGCTGAAACACGAAGAATAGGAGGTCCGACGGCTCGGTTTGCCGGGTCCGCGTTGGGTGCGTGTATCCCGCCGCAGCGGCGGGGAGAGGACCAGGAGGTCCGGTTGATTTCAGACAAGCTGCCGATGGCCGTCATCGGAACGGGCCATTTCGGCACTTACCACGCCCAGAAGATCGCCGCCTCGCAGCATGCGGAGCTGGTGGCCGTGGCCGATATCGATATCGCGCGCGCCAAGGCCGTGGGGGAAAAGCTCGGCGTGCCGGCGGTCTCGGACTTCCGCGAGCTGCTCGGCAAGATCGCCGCGGCAAGCGTCACCGTGCCGACCCAGGCCCACTTCGACGTTGCCCGCGAGTGCCTGGATCACGGGATTCACGTTTTGGTCGAGAAGCCGATCACCGACAGTCTGGCCACGGCCGATGCTCTGGTGGAGCTTGCCAGGAGCCGCGAGCGCATCCTGCAGGTGGGCCATCTGGTGCGCTTTTCCGGTGTGGCCGAGGCCCTGCGCCGCCACGTCACGCGGCCGCTCTATATCGATTCGGTCCGCATCGCGCCCTTCAGTGGCCGCAGCACCGATGTGAACGTGGTGCTCGACCTGATGATCCACGACATCGACCTGGTCCTGTCCCTGGTCGATTCGCCCATCCTGGCGATCGACGCGGCGGGCGCGCCGGTATTCACCGACCACGAGGATATCTGTACGGCGCGCATCAAGTTCGCAAACGGCTGTATCGCCACCATCACCGCCAGCCGCATCAGCTTCAAGACCGAGCGGCGCATGAGAATCTTTCAGCCCAGCAGCTATCTGAGCGTCAACTTCGATTCCCAGAGCCTCAGCATCGCGCGCCGCGCCGGCGACGGCGTTTCGGCAACCGCCGTCGATATCCGCGAGGAAAGCTACGAGGAAGTCGACGCCCTGGAGCGGGAGGTCGAGGACTTCATCGCCTGCGTGCGGGAAGGCCGGCGCCCCATCGTCTCCGGCGAAGAGGGCCGGCGGGCCCTGGAGGCAGCACTGGTGGCCACCCGCGAGCTGCAGGCACATGCACGCTTCGTGATGGAGGCAAACAGCGGCCGGGGCCTCGCCCGCAAGGTCGGCAGCTAGGCATGGCCGCGGTTCCGGATCTGTCGCCGCTGCCGCCGGTGCCCCTGGTGGACCTGCAGAAACAGCTGGCCGTGGTGGGGGATGCGATTCAGCAGCGCATGGCCGCCGTGCTGCAGGGCGGTGACTTCATTCTGGGCGGCGCGGTGGGTGAACTGGAAGGACGGCTGGCGGACTATGCCGGCGTCGCCCAGGCGATCACCGTCGCCAACGGGACCGACGCTCTGCAGATCGCGCTGATGGCCATGGATGTCGGGGCCGGCGACGCGGTCTTCGTGCCGCCCTTCACCTTCGCTGCCACCGCCGGGGCCGTCGTCCTGACGGGCGCCACGCCGGTCTTCGTCGACATCGACGACACGACCTTTACGATGGATCCGCTGCAGCTTGAGAACAAGGTGGCGGCGGTCCGCGCTGCCGGCGCCCTGACTCCCCGCGCGGTCATTCCCGTCGATCTCTTCGGCAGACCGGCGGACTATCCGGCGATCCACGCGGTGGCGCAAGCCGCGGGGCTGCAGGTGCTTGCCGATGCGGCCCAGAGCTTCGGTGCGGTCCAGGGAGACGGTCAGGAGGCGCGGCCGGTGGGAAGTCTGGCGCCGATGACCACTGTCAGCTTCTATCCCTCGAAGCCGCTCGGCTGCTTCGGCGATGGCGGGGCGATCCTGACCGACGATCCCACCCTGGCGGAGCGCTGCCGGCGTCTGCGCGGACATGGCTTCGATGCCACGGGCGAAGCCCGGCAGGTGGGCATGAACAGCCGCCTCGACAGCCTGCAGGCGGCCGTGCTGCTGGCCAAGCTGGATGTCTTCGACCAGGAGCTGGCTGCCCGTTCGCAGGCGGCGGCCTGGTACGACGAGCGCCTCCGCGACAGCCTGCGCACGCCCGAAAGCCCGCCGGACGGCCGCTCGGCCTGGGCCGTCTATTCCATCCGCACGCGCGAGCGCGAGCGGCTGCGTCAGGCCCTGCGGGAGGCCGGCATCGCCAGCGCCATCTACTACGCCAAACCGCTGCACCTCCACGAGGCCTATGCCGCTTTTGGTGACGGTGCAGGATCGCTGCCGGTCTCGGAGACCGCCAGTGCGGAGGTACTGGCGCTGCCCATGCACGGCTACCTGGACGAGCCCACGGTCACACGGGTCTGCGACACCCTGCTCGGGGCGCTGGCCAAGCCGTGACCGCGTCGCGGCCCGTCCCCTAAACAGCCCGCCCCTTAAACCGCCTCGACGTAGCGGCCGAGCCTGACCGCGGAGGCGCCCGGGTTCAGGCGCCGCGACGGCATGATCAGAACGCAGTCGTCGTAAGGGGTGGTCACGGTCTTGCCGCCGTCGTGGGCGATCACGCTGCCGGCAGCGGGAATGACCTCCAGCCCCTTGTAGTCTTCGGCAAAGCGGAACTCCTCGGTCTCGATGGTGACCGGACCGGTCACCTCGATAAAGCGCTGCCGCGGCAGGGTCACAGCGGCGAGTTCTTCGGCCGCCGCCGCCCAGTCCGGTGCGACCGCACCGGTCACCAGCAGGAAGCGCAGGGCGGTGTGGATCGCCAGCGGCCCGGCCGCCGCCTCCCAGTGCTGGCCGCACTCCATCAGCAGCGCGTTCTTGGCGCTGCCGGTCTCGGCAAAGCCCTCGTAATCGCGCATGCGCTTGCCGGCGGCATGGCCTGAGTCGCTGACGACGACCTCCGGCAGGCCGACATCGCGCGCGAGCTTGCGCCCCTTGGGCAGCGGACCCGCCATCATCAAGGGCGGCGTCTTGTGCTGCATGGAATGAATGTCGAGCAGCAGGTCGACCCCGTCCATGTAAGGCCGCACCGCCCGGGCGCGCCGCAGTTCGACGGAATCGCGCGCCGGGTCGTCCAGCGTCTCGGCCGCCCAGAGACGGTTGAAGTCCTCCTCGACGAAGCGCGAGGCGGTGGGATCCGCCGGATCGAAGCTGTGATAGGCCTCCACGTTCATGAAGCCCAGCGAGAGCGAGCCCTTCACCAGGCGCAGGTTGTTGCGGAACAGCCAGTCGAGCGCGATGGCCCCGCAGATCTCGTTGCCGTGGACGACGGCGGTGATCATGACGTGGGGGCCGGGCTCCGCCGCATCGAAGCGCGTGATGTAGTCGATCCCGGTGTTACCGGCGGCATAGGCTGTGATATCGGGCGCTTCCAGTTCGATGGGATAGCTGTCGATCACGGACTCGGGCATTGCAGGCTCCCTCTGCAGGTTCTCATGTTGTGCGGCTTATGCGGATGGATGGACAGGCGCACCCGGACTGCAAGGGTGGCGCGAAGGCGCTTCGCGCGCCAGAGGATAAATCCCGGCCGGCGCATGGCGGTAGGGCAAGGCAGCGAGGTCGGCCGTGCCCCAGTCCGGCGTGTCAACAATGACGATGGCCGCAGCCAGCGGTTCGAACACGGCCCGAAAATGGGTCTTGGAGCGCAAAAGCAGGATGTCGAGCTGCGCAAAGTCGATGCCGAACTGCTCCAGCGCGTCCAGATCGATGGCGGAGGTGCAGACGGACACGACCGAGACGGTATGCCGGCCGACACGCAGCAGCGCCGAGGGGCCGAGGTCGATCTGCCGGCCCCGGCGCATGGGGCCCGTGCCGACAAACCGCTTCTCCCCCGCCCAGAGGACCTCCGCCTCAACGGAGAGAGGGCCGCCGGCGCGCTCCGCGGTATCCCGGCCGAGGACCAGGGACAGACTTGCCCCGGCGCCGGCACGAAGGGCCGCCCGCGCCGCCGAGGGGTCCCAGAAATAGGGACAGTGGATCGAAAGGTCGGCGGCATCGCTCAACAGCTGCCGCAGACACCAAGTCGAGTTGTTCAGCCGATCCGCATGTTCCAGCACCACAACGGGGCGATCGGCCTGCAAGGCCTGCTGTGAAGCCGCCGCAATGCCGTCGGCCAGACCGTGCACCATGTCCTCGTGCAGCAGGGCGGCGCGGCTCTGCCAGATTTCCGCCGCCAATCTCTCCGCTTCGCGTTGGGCCAGCGCCTTGTCGCCGTCGGCGACCACGGCCACGGAGAAACCGAGGTCCGGCGTATCGGCATAGGCAAAGCCGCAAAACACCGAGGCATCGAGGACGCCCGGCACCTCCTCCGGCAAAGCCAGCGACCGCGCCACGAAGTCCGAGAGCGGGGCCAGCGCCGTGGCGGTGAAGATGCTCGGCAGCACCAAAGGCACCTTCACCAGGGCCACTTGCGGATCGACCCGTCCTTCGAGCTTGGCCAGCAGACAGCGGGCGGCCCGCAGGCCGGTTTCCGCCATGTCGGTGTGCGGCGAGAAGTGAAATCCGAAGAGCGCGTCGCAGAGCTCGGCAGTGCGCGGCGAGAGGTTGGCGTGAAGGTCGAAGGCGACCATCACCGGCAAGTCCGGGCCGGCCTGCGCACGCAGGGCTTCCAGCAGATCCCCTTCCGGATCGTGCCGCGTCGGCGTCGTCATGGCGCCGTGCAGGAACAGCAGCACGCCGTCGGGGGGAGCGGCGTCCGCCAGGCGCTGGAGAAGCTCGTCGCGAAATCGCTCAAAGGCCTCGTCGCTGGCCGGTCCTGCCGCCGAACAGTCGGTGTACACAAGAGGGATCGCTTCCGCGCCGCCGGCTTCGAGTCCGGCCAGAAAGCCGCCGGCGACGCTCGCGGTCCCGGACAAGGCGTCAAGAAGTGCGGCGCCGCGCCGCGCCTCGCGCTCGAAGTCCGCGACGCCTGTTTCCTCCGGCAGAAAGGAAACCGACTCCAGCGCAAAGCCGCCGACGGCGACACGCGGCCCGGCACTCATTGGGGGACGCGGCTCATGATAGAACGGGGCTCACGACGGCTCACCGAGGTAGAGGTCGGGCATGGCTTCCGCCAGATAATCGCGGGTCGTCGCGATCAACTGCTCTGCCGGGCGGGAAAACCCGCGGTCGGCCAGGTGCAGCACGCCGTAGCGGTTCACCAGACGCGGATAGAGCGGCCGGGCGACCAGACCGGTGAGCCCGCTGCCGCCCCAGGTGAGGGCATTGATGATGGCGACCCCCTGGCCGGTGCGCACGAGATCACAGATGGTGCGCGAGAGGTTGGTCTCGGCGCGCAGGCGAAAGGGCACGCCGGCACGCCGGAACAGCTGTTCGATCCGGTGGCGCGAGGAGTAGCGGCGCGTCATGGTGATCAGCGGCACCTCGGCCAGGTCTTCGGCGCGGATCGACCGCTTGGCGGCCAGCCGGTGGTCCGGTGGCAGCACGACCACGCTGTGGGTTTCGATCAAGGGAATGGTGTCGACGCCCGGATGCGTGTCCAGCAGGGACGCGAAGGCCAGTTCAACCTGGTCCCGCAACAGCCAGTCGATCATGGTGTCGGTCAGGCCGTTCTCCAGCGTCAGCACCAGATGCGGATGGCGGGCCAGGAAGCCGCCGATCAGGCCGTGCAGAACGCCCTCATAGAGCATGGGCGTGACGCCGACCCTGAGGCGCCCGACCCCATGGCGGCGCACATCCTCCGCCGAACGCCTGACCCTTTCGATGCCGTCCAGAGCGCGGCCGACATCGATGGAGAGGCGATGGGCCTCGGGCGTCGGGGTGAGCTTGCCCTTGGCGCGGTTGAACAGGGAAACCCCCAGTTCCGCCTCGAACTGCTTCAAGAGGCGGCTGACCGCAGGCTGGGTCACGCCCAGGTGGCGGGCCGCCGCGCTGACCGAGCCCGCGTCCATAACCGCATGGAAGGCCTCCATCATGCGGGCCGTGGGATGCCCCCGGCTGTCGGCTGGCCTTTGCGATTCAAGCATGGTGATCATAACATTTTGTTATATGAAAAACCGCCCAAATGGCTTGCTTTTCCTATGGCTGCGCCACCTGTCCGCCAGTGGTGATTTCGCTTTGACAGCAAGACTAGACACTCCCATTATACCCGGCAAGGTTCCGCCGTCGAGGGCCGGGTGGCCTGCGCTACACTAGCCGGCGATTGGTAAGGAGCCGTGATAAACCGCCCTGCACCCTCGCATGAGGGCGGCACGGGCCACACAGGAACAGGCGCAAAGCCATCAATGCCGACGCCTAGCCTTTTCGCCGCGTCTTGAGGCTACGTCTATGGGGAACGAATTCATGCGAAAGAGCACTCTTTTGTGTGCGGTGTCGCTGGCCGCAGTCCTGGCCACGCCGGCCGCCGCGCAGGAACTGACCATCGGTCTGTCGTCGGAACCTTCGGCGCTGGACCCGCACTACCACAACCTTGGGCCCAACAACGCCATGCGGCGGCACATGTACGACTCGCTGGTGTTGCAGGACGAAAAGCAGCAGCTGCAGCCGGGCCTGGCGACCTCCTGGAAACCGGTCGACGACACCACCTGGGAGTTCAAGCTGCGCGAAGGGGTCACCTTCCACGACGGCTCGCCCTTCACGGCGCAGGACGTGGTCTTCACGGTCTGCCGCATTCCGACCGTGGAAGACAGCCCATCGTCCTTCACCGTCTACACCAAGGCGATCACAGACATGCAGATCAAGGATTCCCACACCTTGATCCTGAAGACCGCCAAGCCCTATCCGCTGCTGCCGGTCGAGGTGTCGACCTGGGGCATCCTGTCGGCGACGGCCAACGGCGCCACCGGCGACATCGGCTTCAGCCCCGAGGGCTGCACCGGCATCGACAGCTATCCAAAGACCCAGGCGTTCAACGACGGCTCCAAGGCTTTCGGAACCGGGCCGTTCAAGTTCAAGGAGTTCACCCGCGGCGAGAAAATCGTCCTGGAGCGCAACGAGAACTACTGGGGCACCAAGGCACACTGGCAGACGGTCACCTTCCGGCCCATCACCAGCAACGGCCCGCGGGTCGCCGCCCTTCTGGCCGGCGACGTCGACATGATCGACAGGCCGCCGCTCCAGGACCTGGAGCGCATCGAGAGCGAGGGCTTCGAGGTCTCCCAGGGCCTGTCGAACCGGGTGATCTACCTGCACTTCGACCACGAGCAGGAGCCGACCCCGGGCATCGACGGCACCGGCGGCAAGAACCCCTTCAAGGATGCGCGCGTGCGTGAGGCCGTTTCCAAGGCGATCAACCGAGAGGCCATCGTGGCGCGCATCATGGGCGGCGTGGCCGTGCCGGCGGGCGAGTTGCTTCCGCAGGGCATGTTCGGCTCCACACCGGGCGCCGCGCACGACAGCTATGATCCCGATGCGGCCAAGAAGCTGCTGGCCGAAGCCGGCTACGGCGACGGCTTCAAGCTGGTTCTGGGTTCGCCCAACGACCGCTACATCAACGACGCGCAGATCGCCCAGGCGGTGGCCCAGATGCTGACCCGTGTCGGCATCGAGACCGAGGTCGACGCCATGACCAAGAGCACCTTCTTCGCCCGGCGCAACAAGTACGAGTTCAGCCTCTACATGGCGGGCTGGGGCTCGGGCACCGGCGAGATGTCCTCGCCGCTGCGCGCGCTGGTGGCGACCCGCGACAAAGACAAGGGCATGGGCGGCACCAACCGGGGCCGCTACTCCAATGCGGAGCTTGACGCCCTCATCGAGGAAGCGCTGGCAACCGTCGACGATGACAAGCGCGAGTCGATCCTGCGTCAGGCGAGCCAGAAAGCGATGGAGAACTACGCCATCCTTCCGCTGCACTACGAAGTGACGCCCTGGGCCTACCGCAAAGGGCTGAGCTACACGCCGCGGACCGATCAGTACACCATTGCCACGGGCGTCAAGCCCGCCGGCTAAGGCTGTGTTATGACCGCAGGGGGCGGGGCAGACGGTCCCGCCCCCTGCGGCGCATTTATGCGACGGGACAGGTCCCACCCGATCATGCTCTAAGGGGCAGCGCCGATGCTGGTTTACTTTCTTCGCCGCCTGGGCCAGAGCCTCTTTGTCATCACCGCCATGGCGGTGCTGGTCTTCATCGGCGTCTACGCGATCGGCAATCCGATCGACATGATGATCTCGCCGGATGCGGATCAGGCCGAGATGGAGGCGGCGATCGCCCGCCTCGGCCTCGACAAGCCGCTCTGGGAGCAGTTCTACATCTTCGTCATCAACGGCCTGCAAGGCGACCTGGGCAACAGCTTCGTCTATGCCACGCCGGCCGTTGAACTGATCATCTCAAAGCTGCCGGCGACCCTGGAGCTGGCCTTTCTTGCATTGCTGTTCGCCATCTTCCTGGGCGTGCCGCTGGGCATGATCGCCGGGCTCAAACCGAATTCCATAGCCGGCAAGACCATCATGACCGGCTCCATCATGGGCTTCAGCCTGCCGAACTTCTGGCAGGGCATGATGCTGATCCTGCTGTTCGCGGTGATCCTGCGCTGGCTGCCCTCCACCGGCCGCGGCGACACCGTCGATCTCTTCGGCGTACCGGTCTCCTTCCTCACCTGGGACGGGCTGTCCCACATGCTGCTGCCGGCCATCAACCTGGCGCTCTTCAAGACCTCGCTGGTGATCCGCCTGGCGCGGGCCGGCACCCGGGAGGTCATGCTGCAGGACTACGTGAAGTTCGCCCGCGCCAAGGGGCTCTCCGAGCGCCGCATCGTGCTGGTGCACATCGCCAAGAACATCATGATCCCGGTGGTGACGATCCTGGGCCTGGAGTTGGGCAGCATGATCGCCTTTGCCGTGGTCACCGAAACCGTCTTCGCTTGGCCGGGCATGGGCAAGCTGCTGATCGACTCGATCCAGGCGCTCGACCGGCCGGTGGTCGTGGCCTATCTCATGCTGACGGTCTTCATCTTCATCCTCATCAACTTCGTGGTCGACATGCTCTACTGCGTGCTCGATCCGCGGGTGCGTCTCTCGGAGGCCAAGGCATGACCGACGCCGCCAAACCCACCGGCGTGCTCGCCGAGAACGAAGTCCTGACCCCGGGCCGCTGGCGGGGATCGCCGGCCGCCCGCTTCGCCGCGGAGTTTGCCGCCAGCCCGGTCGCCGTCGCCTCCCTGATACTGGTGGTTTTCCTGGCGCTGCTGGCGATCTTCGCCGACTTCATCACGCCGCAGGACCCCTACGACCTGCTGCAGCTCGACATCATGAACGGCGTCCTGGCGCCCGGCGAGACGACCTTCGACGGCAGCCAGACCTTCTGGCTGGGCACCGACCCGCAGGGTCGCGACATGCTCTCGGCCATCATCTACGGCCTCCGCATGAGCCTGGGCGTCGGCGCCATGAGCACGGTGATCGCGCTGACCATCGGCATGTCGCTGGGCGTGCTCGCCGCCTACTTCGGCGGCAAGGTTGACACCGTGATCATGCGTCTGGTCGATCTGCAGCTTTCCTTTCCCACCATCCTCATCGCGCTGATCCTGCTGGCCGCCCTGGGCAAGGGCGTCGACAAGGTGGTCATCGCGCTGATCGCCATTCAGTGGGCCTACTATGCGCGCACGGTGCGCGGCACGGCGCTGGTCGAGCGGCGCAAGGAGTACATCGAGGCGGCAACCTGCCTGGCCCTTTCGCACCGGCGCATCGTGTTCAATCACCTGCTGCCCAATTGCCTGCCGCCGCTTATCGTGGTGGCTACGGTACAGGTGGCCAATGCCATCGCGCTGGAAGCCACCTTGAGCTTCCTGGGCCTCGGCGTGCCGATCACCGAGCCCTCCCTGGGCCTGCTGATCGCCAACGGCTACGAGTACATGCTCTCGGGCAAGTACTGGATCTCCTTCTTTCCGGGCATCGCTCTCCTGGTCACCATCGTCGCCATCAATCTCGTCGGCGATCAACTGCGCGACGTCCTGAACCCGAGGCTTCGACGGTGAGCGGCCGATGAGCGTGCCAACGACAGGAGGACGGGGCGAGCCGACGCTTTCGGTCCGCAACCTCAAGACCCACTTCTTCACCAAGGAAGGCGTGGTCAAGGCAGTCGACGGCATCAGCTTCGACGTGGCGCCCGGCGAAGTCCTGGGCCTGGTGGGCGAGTCCGGCAGCGGCAAGTCCATCACTGGCTTTTCCATCCTCGGCCTCGTCGACCAGCCGGGCCGCATTGTCGACGGTCAGATCCTGTTTCAGGGCCGCGACCTCGTGCACCTTCCCGAGGAGGAGCAGCGCAAGCTGCGGGGGTCCAAGATCGCCATGATCTTCCAGGACCCGATGATGACCCTCAATCCGGTGCTCAGGGTCGACACCCAGATGACCGAGGCGGTGCTGGCCCACCGCGATGTCTCCAAGGAGCGGGCGCTGGATATCGCGCGCGAGGCTCTGGTGCGGGTCGGCATCGCCGCGCCGGACGAGCGTCTTGCCTCCTACCCGCACCAGTTCTCCGGCGGCATGCGCCAGCGCGTCGCCATTGCCATTGCCTTCTTGAACGAACCGGACCTGATCATCGCCGACGAGCCGACCACGGCCCTCGACGTGACCATCCAGGGCCAGATCCTCTATGAGGCGCAGAACCTCTGCCGCGATACCGGCACGGCGCTGATCTGGATCACCCATGATCTGGCCGTGGTGGCCGGTCTGGCGGACCAGATTTCGGTCATGTATGCGGGCAAGATCGTCGAGCAGGGCAGCGTCGACCGGGTGCTCGATCAGCCTGCACATCCCTATACGTCCGGCCTCATCGGCTCGGTGCCCGGGCGCAACCAGCGCGGCGAGCGCTTGTTCCAGATTCCCGGCATGACGCCCTCGCTGCTGAACCTGCCGGACGGCTGCGCCTTCCGCAGCCGCTGCCCCCATGCCGATATCGCCTGCGAGGAGGAACCTTCCGAACAGCGCATCGACGACGGGCGTCTGGTGCGCTGCGTGCGGCCCCTGGCGGGCCGGCCGCGCGACGGAGAGGCGGCATGAGCGAGGCCCTTCAGCAACAAAGCGCCGCCGCAGCGCCCATCCTCACCGCCGAAGAGGTCAGCAAGCGCTTCGTCAAGACCCTCGACCTCGCCGGCAGGATCGCCCAGCGCCTCGGCGCGGACATCCGCGAGGAGACGGTCCATGCCGTGGACGGCGTCAATCTGGCGATCGCGCCGGGCGAGGTGGTCGGGTTGGTCGGCGAGTCCGGCTGCGGCAAGTCCACCTTCGGGCGCATGGTCGCCGGGATCCTGCCGCCGAGCGCAGGCAACCTGACCTTCGACGGCAGGCCGATCTGGCAGGACGGCAAGCCGGTCTCCCGCGAGACGGCGCTGGCCGTACAGATGATCTTCCAGGATCCCTTCGCCTCCCTCGACCCGCGCATGCGCGTGCTCGACATCATCGGCGAGGCGCCCAAGGTGCACGGCATGATCGCGCCCAAGGAGATGGACGACTACGTCGCCGACGTGATGCTGCGGGTCGGCCTCGATGCCGACTTCCGCCGCCGCTATCCGCACCAGTTCTCCGGTGGCCAGCGCCAACGCATCGGCATCGCCCGGGCGCTGGCCGTCAAGCCGCGCTTCCTGGTCTGCGACGAGGCCATCGCGGCCCTCGATGTCTCCATCCAGGCCCAGGTCATCAACCTCTTCATGGATCTGCGCGAAGACCTGGACCTCACCTATCTCTTCATCAGCCACGACCTCTCGGTGGTCGAGCACATCTCCGACCGCATCGTCATCATGTACCTGGGGCGCGTGGTCGAGGTGGCGCCCACCGACGAACTCTTCGAGCAGCCCAACCATCCCTACACCCAGGCCCTGCTGGCCGAGGTGCCGCGCATCGACCTGCGCAAGCGCGCCTACACGCCGGTGAAGGGGGAGATCCCCTCGCCCCTCGATCCGCCCAGCGGCTGCCATTTCCACCCGCGCTGCCCCTTCGCGACGGAGCGCTGCGCGCGCGAACGCCCGGTCCTGAAGGAGATCGCCCCGGGCCGCCTCTCCGCCTGCCACCTCAATGACGGCTGAGCCGGCGCCGGAGACCGCAGCGCCGCCCTTCGACGACCGGGCCTTCGATTTCACCGCTGCCGGGCGGCCTTCCCCTGTCCTGATCGACTCGCCCCATTCGGGCCGTGTCTATCCGGAGGACTTCCGCACCGCCGTGCCGGCGCTTGTCCTGCGCGGCGCCGAGGACTGGCTGGTGGATATGCTCTTCGGCGAGGCCCCGGCCCAGGGCGCCGGGCTGCTCGCCGCCCGCTTTCCGCGCGCCTATATCGACCCCAACCGCCGCCTCGACGACGTCGACCCGGCGCTGCTGGACGGGCCCTGGCCGGAGCCGCTCGATCCCGGCCCCAAGACCGCGCTCGGCATCGGCCTCTTCCGCGCAAAGACCGGCGACGGCAGCCCCCTTCTCGACCGGCCGCTCACCGTCGCCGCTCTGCGGGCGCGCATCGAGCGCTGCTGGAAACCCTACCGCCGGGCGCTGCAGGACCGGTTGGATGCGGTCCATGCGCGCCACGGCGTTGTCTGGCATCTCAACGTCCACTCGATGAAGTCGGTCGGCACCGCGATCACACCAGATGGTCCCGGGGCCGAACGCCCGGACATGGTGCTGGGCGATCTCGAAGGGCAGAGCTGCGACCCCGCGTTCACCGACTTCGTCGCCGGGCGCCTGCGCGCCCTCGGCTACAGCGTTTCGGTGAACGATCCCTACAAGGGCGCCGAGATCCTCCGTGCCCACGGACGACCCGCCGAGAACCGCCACTCCCTGCAGATCGAAATGAAGCGCGCGCTCTATATGGATGAAAAGACGATTACCAAGACCGAGGGCTTCGAGCCCCTGCGCGCCGACCTCAGGCGCTTGGTCGCCGAGATTGTTGCCTGGACGTAGTGTGGTCGATCGCACTTTGTGGGCAGTATGAGTAGATTTGGAACCTGCTTGGGATCATCCTATGGGCGTCGAAACGACAGAACATCGCAAAACCAACACATTATAGTGTGAGCTTTTTAAAAACCGTAGATTGCAATACATTTGCATGTGGAAAACTTGTGGATTTGCTGTTGGCAAGGTTTATTTCACATTCTATTTCACATAATGTGACGGCGAGCGATCTGGATCAGGAGTCAATGTGGAATGGGCAGAATTCAAGAAGATCCCTTATTCGGTCCAGCACCACAGCAAATCCCGCTACTAAATGCACCTCTTACTACGGTGCTTTGCCAGGTTCGCTTTACGCATGTCTTTGCAGCATCAAACCAAAGTTCTATTGCTGATTTTCATGAGAGAATTCGCAACGAATTTCCTATTGCTAAAGAAGAACAGAATATCTCACTACAGGTAAGTGGGTCTGTTCCACAAGCAAAGGTAACACCAGTTTGGCGCTTCGAGGATGATTTGAGGAAGTGGCGAGTGTCACTAACCACTGATTTCATGAGCTTAGAAACGAAAGCGTATGAATCTCGTCAAGATTTTAATGATCGCCTTGGTTTCCTTCTTAAGGTAGTATCCAATGTATTCAGCCCAAGCCGCGTAACTCGTGTTGGAGTGCGTTATGTGGATCACATCAAAGATGAACCACTTACCAGACTTGGAGACTTGGTTCGACCTGAGTTAGTCGGATTTTCAACCTCAGAATTACATGAGCATCTTGTTAGAAGTCTGAATGAAACCCTTTGCGAAGTGGAAGAAGGTTACCTCTTAGTGCGTTGGGGATTGATGCAGGAGAACGCAACACATGACGCAGTTATGATGCCTGCAGTTCCTGAGAAATCATGGATGTTGGATCTAGACGCATATAAGGAGTTTCCCGACCAACAAACACCCTTCAATGGTGAAGAGGTTCAGGGCGTTGCTCTTGCATTAGCTACTAGGGTTTACGCATTTTTCCGTTGGGCGGTGAAAGACGAGTTCCTTAGAACCTACGGAGGCGATGCGTGAACAATCTAGCCCTCCTGGACCCATCTGACGATGATGGGCAGTTTGTCTCTTTGAGTGACAGGGGGACTTCGAACGCCAGCACCTCCGAGCATGTCGTGGTGCCGGTTCAAATCACGTTACCCAGCATTAGGGGTTTTGCGACTGATCGATCTGATTCTGAGTTTGGTGAAAGCTGGCAAAACCTGCTGTTTCTCGTAAGCACCGCAACACAAACATCTTCAGACTCTGAGGTTTTCGACAAAGAGTTCTTTGAAAGGCTCTGTAAAGCGTATGTCGAAGATCTCTATGGCGAATCCGAATTGATCACCGCTCAGCTTGAAAAGGAAACAGAGTTTGAAGTAACCGCGAACCAAGAAGTTAGTGGCTCAACAACACGTTTGCGGCTTATTGAGCTCCGGCGAATTGCCGGACTGACTTGGGACGAGCTTGCAAAGCTGCTGAACGTTGAGAGAAGGTCGCTCCACAACTGGTCAGCAGGAAAGCCGATTAGCAAAAAGAACGAAAAGAGTGTTGCAGATACGCTCGCCACTCTTCGATATCTTGATCGAGGGATGGTGCATTCTAACCGTGACCTGCTTTTCTCATCAACTCCTGACGGAAGAACCGTCTTCGAACTGATTGCTACAGACCAATTCGATGAAGCAAGACGCATCGGCGGAAAAGGCAAGGGACGAGCGAACTATCCAAAGACTAGCGTGGATCAGGAATGGATCGAGGCTTATGGGCCGTTGCGACTCAGCGACAGACTTGCCGAACCAATCAATGAAGATGAACAACAATTAGGCTCTGCGGACAAGCCCGCTTCAAAACCTGTTCGGCAGCGAAGGGTTCCTGTCAAACGAAGATAAGGTTGCTAAGGTTTGACTACCCTGTCGGAGAACCAAGGAGAGCAAGACGAGTTTGCGGGTCTCTACGAGTGGAGACAGGGTGACTATGTTGATGGCATAGATGGCTTCACTTTCTTTGACCCTGCCGAAAAAGGCTCGGATCTGCCTTATGCTGCCATCGAGACAACCCACGTAAACGAGCGAGAAGTTATTGGGCTAGTGCTGATTTCGCAAACCTGCGACATAGTCATTAGTCCAGACAGCGATCCTGATCGCAGTTATGTCACTGTAAGCCCTCTTGTCCGATTAGCTCCTTCCGCGCTAAGCGAAATGCAGCGGGGCGCAAGCGCAAAGTTTGCTAGAATTGAACACCATACAGAGGAGCTAGTAGCAGCAGACCTAGGCTGCACAATGTGTGTCAGTAAGCGGCTATTGCTAGGTTGGAATCGGCATCCCGGCTTCAATGAAGAACAATCAAGGATTAGGTTCGGCAAGGCCGTTGAGCGCAAATTCGGCCGATTTGCATTCCCAGATGACTTTGCCAAAGCTTTCCAAAAATTCCACAAGCATGTTCGTTCCAAGCACTCAAACCCAAACTCACCTATGGCAGACATCTATAGATCAATTCGAGAGATCCGGGTTCGTGCTGCCCCACGCTGGGACGCTCCACACAAAACTTTGGCGGTATTCATAGTCTTAGAAGACCAGTCGAGGATGCTTGTATCAGCAGAGAAGGTGAGGACAGAGATTCAGGAGCAGCTAAGCAAAGTCATTTTGCCCGAAGGCTACGAGAAGAACGAACCATTCGAGTTTGTGGACGACGCTCGAGCATTCGAAGCCCAAATGATCTACGAATCCCAACCGCTCGATTTCGAAATTCTGTCTTACTAAGCAGGGCAGTCTCTGTATATAGCTTCCCTACTCCGCCGCCAGGCTGCCGCTGCGGCCGGGCAGTTCGCCGCGGATGACGTAAGCCAAGGTCTGCACCACCTGCTGCGGGGTTTCGCAGACCGCCAGGGCGGCGCCGTCGACCTCCTTCAGGGCGTGGGTCAGGGCCGGATCGTGCAGGGTGATGAGCGCCTTGCCCAGCGCGGCGGCGGTGCCGGCGTCGAAGGCGGCGTTCCACTGTCGGTACTTGTCGCCGAAGCGCACCACCACCACGTCGGCCTCGCCGATCAAGGTGCGGGTGCGGATTGCGTTCATGCGCGAACCCTTCTGGTCGCGCCAGAAAGGCTTGTCCTCCTCGCCCAGGATGACGGCACCACAGTCGTCGCTGTCCGCATGCACGGTCACGGGCGCATCCAGGCGCACCGGCAGCCCGACGGCAGCCACCCCCTCGGCGATCTGTTCGCGCCAGTCGGTGTGGATCTCACCGGAGAGATAAACCCTCCAAAGCCGCTCGCTCATGTTTCCGGTCCTCTGATCTGACTGTTCTAGGGAAGCTGGGCCGGGTTCTAGCACAGTCAAGCCCGGCGCGCCTCCTCCAGACTCGCCAGCGCCGCTCCGGCGGCCGCCCGGCAGGGCTCGATCACCGGAATGCCGAGGGAATCGGCCAGATCCGCCGGATAGCCGGCCATGCCGGCGCAGCCCAACACCAGGACATCGGCGCCGTCGCGGTCGCGCAGGGCGCTGCCGACCTCGACCAGGCGCGCGAAGGTCCGGTCACGGTCCTGCAGGTCCAGAACGCCGAGATCGAGAGGCCGGCTCTCGGCAAAAGCCTCGCCGAGGCCAAGCGTGGCGACGTAGCGGCGATGACGGACGGCGGAAGCCTCCAGGATCGCAAGGATACCAAAGCGCCGGCCCCGGGTCAGGGCCTGGCGAAAGGCGCTCTCGGCGATGCCGAAGACCGGCTTTTCCATCTGTGTCCGCGCGGCCGCAAGGCCCGGATCACTGAAGCAGGCGATGACCGATGCATCCGCCGCCTCGGCCTTCAGCCGCGCCAGCATCGGCGCCACCACCCCGTCGATATGATCCTGGGTTTCAATCGCCGGCGGCCCCTCTTCGAGCGTCACGCAGTCGATGGCCGGACCGTCCGTCCGGCGCAGGTCGTCCACCGCCGCACTGATCCCCTCCGTCACCGCAACGGTAGAGTTGGGATTGACGATGACGATGCGCTTGGACAAGGCCTACAACAGGTCCGCGCCGAAGTTGCGGGCCGGATCGAGTTCCGGCTCGCGGGCGCCCGGCGCGGCAATCTCCGGCGCCCGCCTGATGTGGTCGCCGGAACCGCGTTCGGCGTTCAGTGTCTCGTCCTCGACGATGACCCGGCCGCGCGAGACCACGAACCGCGGCCAGCCGGTCAGGGTCATGCCCTCGTAGGGCGTGTAGCCGGCGTTGTCGTGCAGCATGTCGTAGGTGATCGTCCGCTTCCAGGTCGGGTCCCAGAGGGTGAGGTCGGCATCGGCGCCCACGGCGAGACTGCCTTTGCGCGGGTGCAGGCCGTAGATCTTCGCCGGGTTGGTTGCCGTCAGCGCGACGAACTCATTGAGGCTCAGCCGCCCCTTGCCGACGCCTTCGGAAAACAGCAGCGGCAGGCGCAGTTCCAGGCCCGGCACCCCGTTGGCGAGCTGCTTGAAGGTGGCGTTCGGCCCGTGTTTCAGCTTGCCGGACGCGTCCATGCGGTAGGGCGCATGGTCGGAGGAAAAGACCTGGAAGGTGCCGTTCCGCAGGCCCTGCCAGATCGCGTCCTGTGCCGCCTTGTCGCGCGGCGGCGGGGAGCAGCAGAACTTGGCCCCCTCCATGCCCTCGCGGTCCAGATCTTCCGCCGTCAGAAAGAGGTACTGCGGGCAGGTCTCGCCATAGATCTTGAGGCCGGCGTTGCGCGCGGCGAGGATTGCCGCAGCCGCCTCCGGCGCCGAGACGTGAACGATCAAAAGCCGCGCATCCACCAGGCGCGCCAGTTGGATCGCGCGGCTGGTGGCCTCGCTCTCGGCGATGCGCGGATGGCTGACGGCGTGGTACTTCGGCGCGCCGTAACCGCGGTCCAGCAGGCGCTCGCTGATCCAGGAGATGACCTCGTTGTTCTCGGCGTGGACCATGGTGGTGGCGCCGTTCTCCCGCGCCACGCAGAGCACATCCAGCATCTGCCGGTCGTCGATCTTCAGCAGGTCGTAGGTCATGTAGACCTTGAAGGAGGTGTAGCCGTCGGCGATGAGCGCCGGCAGCTCCTGACCCAGCACCTGCGCCGTCGGATCGGAGATGATGAGGTGAAAGGCGTAGTCGATGACGGCCTTGGGGGCGCAGCGTTCCTCCGCGTCCTTCACCACCTCGCGCAGCGACTGGCCGCGGTGCTGGGCAGCGAAGGGCAGAAACGTGGTGGTGCCGCCGAAGGCCGCCGACACGCTGCCGGAATGGAAGTCGTCCGCCGTCCAGATGCGCGTCGACGACATCTGCTCCACATGGCAGTGGGCATCCACCCCGCCCGGCAGCACCAGAAGACCGCCGGCGTCGATCACCCGCGCCGCCGTGCCGAGATCGGTTCCCAGCGCGGCGATGCGGCCATCCCTCACCGCGATATCGGCGGCGAAGGTCTCGCTGGCGGTGGCGAGCGTGCCGCCGCGGACGATCAGATCGAAATCGCTCACGCCGCGAGGCCGAGGGTGGAGCGCCGCGCCTCCATGCGCGCAATGAGATGGGTGAGTTCCGCCGCGTCTTCTGCGGATAGTGTGGGCCCCGGCGCGCGGACCTTGGCCGAGGCGATGGCGCCGCGGCGGCGCAGCACCTCCTTGCGGATGGCCAAGCCCAGGCCCGGCTGCAGCTCATGGCGCACCAGGGGCAGGTAGGCATCGAAGAGGTCTTCCGCCGCCTCCGCCTTGCCCGAAGTGAAGAGGTCGTAGACCTGCACCAGCATCTCCGGATAGGCGAAACCGGTCATCGCGCCGTCGACCCCGCGCGCCAGTTCCTGCGGGTAGTGGATGCCGCCGTTGCCGACCAGAATGGAAATGCGCCGCCGCCCGTCGCGCTCCGCGCTCCGGCGCAGCCCGGTGATCTTGGCGAGACCCGGCGCGTCCTCGTGCTTCAGCATGACGAGCTGCGGGTGGCGCTCGATCAGGGTGTTCAAGGTCTCCACCGAGATCGGCACCGAGGTCGTCTGGGGATAGTCCTGATAGACCAGCGGCACCTCGGGGCCCAGGGCTTCGCAGACCTGGGCGTAGTAGTTCAGCAGCTTGGTTTCGGTGTTGAGGCCCGGAAAGGGCGCGACCATGACGCCGGCGGCACCCTTTTCCATGGCGGTGTGGGCCAAGCGCGCCAGGTTATCGAGGCCGGGATTGGAGACCCCGACGATGACCGGCACCCGCCCGGCGACCCGCGCCAGCACGGTGGAAAGGAAGGTGACGGACTCCTCCGCCGTGAGTTTCGGCGCCTCCCCCATGATGCCGAGGATAGTCATGCCGTGGACGCCGGCCTGCAGGTAGAAGTCGGTGAGGCTCTCGGCGCTGGCCAGGTCCAGTGCCCCGTCCTCGGCGAAGGGCGTCGCCGCGATGATGTAAACGCCTTTGGTTTCCTCTGAAATGCGCATGACCGCCCTCTTCCGCCTGTATTGCTTGCCAACCGGACGCCAGAATTGAGGACCGGGCGAAGCACGTCAAGGGCAGGAGAAGAATGGGGCGGCCTCTGCGCGAGAGGCCGCCCCGGAGTGGGCTGGGAGGTAACGAGAAAACCAGGGTCCGGGCCCGATCCCTCGAGCCCGGATCTCCGTCAGGCGGTCAGGCCGCCCGGGCGGTGCCTTTGACAGCGGCGGTCAGGGCCTGGTCGAGGTCGGCCAGGATGTCGTCGATGTGCTCGATGCCGACGGAAAGGCGCAGGTAGCCCGGGGTCACGCCGGTGGCGAGCTGTTCCTCCGGCTTCAGCTGCTGATGCGTCGTGCTGGCCGGGTGGATGGCCAGGGTGCGCGTGTCGCCGATGTTGGCGACGTGGTAGATCATCTGCAGGGCGTCGATGAAGGCCGCGCCGGTCTCGGTCGTCGCGTCCTTGATCTCGAAGCCGACGAGGCCGCCCTTGCCCTCCGGCAGGTAGGTCTCGGTGCGTTCGCTGCGGTCCTCCGGCGTCATCCCGGGATAGATGACCCTGGCGACGCGTGGATCCTTGGCCAAAAAGTCAGCCACCGCCTGGGCATTGCTGCAATGCTCGCGAATGCGCAACGAAAGCGTCTCCAGGCCCTGGATGAAGTTGAAGGTGTTGAAGGGGCTGAGCGCAAGGCCAAGGTCGCGCTGCAGGGTACAGCGGGCCTTCACGATGTAGGCGACCGGGCCCAGTTCCTTGGTGGCTTCCGTCCAGACCGCGCCGTGATAGCTGGGGTCCGGCTGGTTCAGCAGCGGGAAGCGCTCGGCGTGCTTCACCCAGTCGAAGCTGCCGCTGTCGACAATCACGCCGCCGATGGAGTTGCCATGGCCGCCGATGTACTTGGTGCAGGAATGCACGATGATGTGGGCCCCGTGATCGAAGGGGCGGCAGATGATCGGCGAGGCCGTGTTATCCATGATCAGCGGCACGCCAAGCTCCTCGCCGATGGCCGCCACCTCGCGGATCGGGAAGACCTGCAGCTTCGGGTTCGGCAGGGTTTCGGCGTAGTAGGCGCGGGTCCGTTCGTCGGTGGCGCGGCGGAAGTTCTCCGGATCCTCGGGGTCGACGAAGCGCACCTCGATCCCCATGGTCTTCATGGTGTTGGCGAAGAGGTTCCAGGTGCCGCCGTAGAGATCGGTCGAGCTGACGATGTTGTCGCCGGCCTGCGCGACGTTCAGCACGGAAAGCGTGGTCGCCCCCTGGCCTGAACTCAGCGCCAGCGCCGCCACGCCGCCTTCGATCGCGGCGATGCGCTGCTCAAAGACGTCGTTGGTGGGGTTCATGACCCGGGTGTAGATGTTGCCCATCTCCGAAAGGTCGAAGAGCCGCGCCGCATGGGCCGAGTCGTTGAACTGGTAGGAAGTAGTCTGATAGATCGGAACCGCCACCGCATTGGTGGTGGGGTCGGCGCGGTAGCCGGCGTGGAGGGCAAGGGATTCCGGCTTCATTGTGGTCATAGTCTGGTGTCCTCTGTTCTGATTGCTCTTTGTTGGAGCGGCCTCTCGGTTGCGAAAAATTCAGGCGACGAGCGAGCCCGCCAGCGCTGAAGGAACGGACGGGATGCGGCGCTTCTCCGCCCGTTCCATGTGATAGATCACCGCCGCGTTCACGGCCGTGGTGTGGGTGACCGGCGCCATGTGTCCGGCCCCGAAAATGCGCGTTGCGCGGACGTTGCCCGCGGCTTCGATCAGCAGATCGCCGATCTGCCGGGTGACATCAGGGGAACGCTGCCCGCAGATCACCTGGATGGGGAAAGTCAGCCCCGCCAGATCCTCCAGCAGCCAGGTTTCGCTGAGCACCGCCTCGAAGTTTCGCAGCACCGCCTTGGCCTGGCGCGCCATAGTCTGGCGGCGCGGCAGATCCATGCGGTGCCAGGCCCCTTCGCCGGACCAGAAATCGATGAAGGCGCCCATACCGTGGGCGGGCCAGCCTGCCGCCACCGCCCCGCGCACGCGGTCGCGTACGCCGATGATCTGCCGCTCCAGCCTGGCGCCCGGGCCGCCGGCCTGGCGCAGCAGGTGAAACAGAACCGGCTCGATCAGGGTCAGGCTGCGGACGCGTTGCGGCGCAAGCAGAGCCAGCTTCAGCGCCACCGCGCCGCCATAGGAGTGGCCGACCAGGTGGAACGCCGTACCCGGCACACCGGTCTTGGTCAGCAGCCAGCGCGCCTCGGTTTCCAGGTCGGCCGCGTGCATCAGCGTGGCGGACTCGGCCGCGGTGCCGTAGCCCGGCAGGTCGGGGGTCAGCACGTCCCGCTCCCAGGCGAGGTTCTGTACAAGCGCCTTCCACTGCCCCCCGAGCGAGGCAGAGCTGTGCAGGGCCAGCAGAGGCCAGCGAGGGCCGGCCGCGCCGCCGATCTGAGGGTGGAGGTCCGTATCGTGGTGGTAAGCGGCGCCGGTCATGAACTAAGCGGCCTTGGCCGTGGTGCAGGCCCTGCAGATCGCCGTGATGTGGCGATGGTCGGTGCCGCAGCAGCCGCCGAGCACGGTGATGTGCGGCATGGCACCGCGCAGCGCGCGGATCTGCTGACCGAGTTCGTCCGGGTTGCCGTCGTCGAGATCTTCGGCCTCGTCCAGCTCGGCATGGCTGAGGCAGGAGGCGTTGGCGCGCAGCCCTTTGATCCGGCTGACCCAGGCTTCGCCCGGCTTCAGGGTTTCATCGAAGTGTGTCGGATGAGCGCAGTTGATCATGAAGTATGCGGGACCGTTACCGGTCGCCGCGTCGACTGCCTCGATCGCATCCATCAGGCTCTGCCCCGACGGCAGACGTCCGTCGGTCTCGACGGTGAAGGAGATCACGACCGGCATGCCCTCGGCCTGTGCCGCCCGCGCCAGGCCGATCGCTTCGTCGACGTAGGTCATGGTGATGGCCGTGACCATGTCGGCCTCGGAGCGGGCAAAGGCGGAAATCTGTTTGCGGTGGTAGGCTTCCGCTTCCATCGCAGTCATCATCCTGCCCGGGTCGTAACCGTCACCGCGCGGCCCGACACAGCCGCTGATCACCATGGGCGCGTCCGGACCTTCGAAGTCCTCGCGCAGGGCAGCAAGGAAGGTGATGGAGTCGCGGTTGACCTCCGCGATATCCGCATCCGAGTACCCGAGCTTTTCGCCCCAGTCGGAAGAGGCACGCCAGGTCGGGCTTTCGAAGACAAAACCGAGATCGTTGGACCGGGCGATCTCGGCGTAGCGGGAGAAGTAGCGGCGCAGGGCGTCGCGGCCCTCGCGCTGTTTCATCAGATCGAAAGCGGCGAAGTGCGGCAGGTCGAAGCCGTCGTGAAAAATCAGGGTGGTTTCGATTCCACCATCGGTCAGGAACAGACCGCCGTCCACCTGCGGCAGCTTGCCGCGGTACTTGGCCTGACGCCCGACCGGGTTCGGGCCGTCGAGCAGGGTCTGGGTTACAGCCATAGGGGGCCTCCCGGTTCGGAAAAGCAGATGACTTCCGGCGACGGGAGGGCACCCTAGCGGCGGTCTATTTCTCCATGATTTCGCGAATCAGAAACAAAGGAAATGAAGGAGCCGCTCTGGTGAAACGAAGCGGAAACGAGGAAATTGCCCTTTGAATTCAGGAAATTGCCTCGAACCTCAAGGTTTCCTCGGCGGCGTCCAGGGATCCGGAGCAATCGATCCTGCGCGTGTCGCCGGCCAGCTTGTCGTAGGACGGCGCGCGCAGCGAGACCCGCAGGTCGATCACCTGCAGCAGCTTGGCCCCGGTGTCCTCGAAGCGGCTCGTCCAGAAATGGCCGCTCGGCTGAAAGGCACTGCCCAGATACCAGCTCGCCGCGTCCGGCCCCTGCGGGGCATCCGCCACAAGGGCGCCCACCAGGCGGCGGAACTGGGCGACGCAGCCTTCCGCTGTGCGCGCTTCGGCAGGAACGAAGAACGACGCAGACAGACGGATCCGTCCGTCGCGCCAGCGATAGGTGGCGCTGCTGCGCGGCGCCACGCTTGCATAGTCCTCTTCGCCCAGACGCTGGCTGGCGCGGTGAAGATCGCGCTCCAGATTGGCAAGTCCCCAGTCAAAAAGCGTCAGGGGCTCCCGCTGCAGCCGGCGCAGGATGTCGTTGCCGCGTGCGGATCGTTGAGGAGTCGTGGGTCGTTGAGGAGCCACGGGCGCGGCATCGTTGCCGGACGTTTCGGCAGGTGCCGCATCTGCCGCTGTCGCATCGGCCGGGGTCGCATCGGCCGGGGTCGCATCGGCAGGAGTCGCAATGGGGGCCGGAGTCGCCTCCGGTCTCCGCTCCTGCGCGGCCACGGCGACCGTCCAGCAGACCGAGGCAAGAAGCAACACGGTCCAGATCAGCTTCGGAGCCAGAACTCCTAAACGCACGCCTACCGCCACCGCCATCGCGAGTCACTCCGCAGACCTGACAGGACAGGAGCTTACCACGCGGAGCGCCGTCGCTGCCACGCTGTCGCGATGACACTCCTCGAGAGGAAGCCCAGGCATCAAGAGGAGACCCAGGCGCAGGCAGGATAGGGAACGGGAACCGCGCGGTCCCGGAGGGCGCCGCGGACCAGGGCGTATCGGTCGGCCCGCGCAGCTCAGCCAGCGCCGATCAGGCCGCGCGGGTCAGTCGGCGCCGAGACCGTCTTCGGGGGCCGGCGCGTCCAGGCCTGGTTTCGCGCGCGGCGCACAGCGTGCCTGCAGAACACGCTCATCCACGCGGGCGATGACGTAGAGCACGTGGTCGACGACACCTTGCGGTGCTTCGCCACTGGTAAAGGGAAAAGCACCCCGGAACACCCTGAGGAACTCCCGGCCCTTCAGCGGAACATTACTGTGCGAGAACAACGGCCCTTCGCCATCCACCAGCCGGGCCAGTTCCCGCAGCCGCTCGGCCACCGCCGCCGGCGGCAGGCCGTCGGCGAAGGCCTTGCCCTCCGAGTTGCCGCCGAAAATCTCGGTGCAGCCGGTGCCGCAGAGCGCGTAGTGCCAGGACTGCGCCAGCGCCGGATCGGCGGCCGGGTCGCGCTTGAGCAGCAGCAGCCAGGGCAGCACGGCCTTGTGAGCGGCCGGATCGAAGCCCGACCAGGGCAGCGGCCCGCGTCCTTTCGCGGCCTCCTGCCAGCTGGCGGCGAAGACCGCGACCGGATGCTCCGGCGGGACCTCCGCCAGGCTCACCGGGCGATATGGCATGTCACATCAATCTAGAGTTGCTTTGCACACCCGAATGTGCGCCGCGGAGGGTAAAGAATTGATGAAAAAGGAAAGAGCACAGCGCGCCCGAGAGCGAAAAGACGGAGGCGTGAAAGCCGCTGCCGCGCCATCGCGCACTTTTGGCGTCCCCTAGGGGAGTCGAACCCCTGTTTCCGCCGTGAGAGGGCGGCGTCCTAGGCCACTAGACGAAGGGGACCAATGGCCGGAAGGGCGGTGGTGTAGCCCAAAGGCCGGCGCAAGGCAAGCCCCATAGCGGCTTCGGGCAGGGGGCTGGCGCGCGCCTTCTGGGGTCCTTCGAGCGTGCCGCGCGCCTCGGGTCCGGGGGCGCCTTCAGCAGGCTTTCTCAAAGGCGCCTTCGCACCCACCCGCCTCAATCGAAGTCGGCCGGCCAGTCCGGGTTGCGGGCATGGGCGAACATGCGTTTCAGCTGGCTCTCGGTCACCCGCCCGGTGGAAAGCTCCGGCAGGGCGTCTTCGGCGAAGAACGCAACTTCGGAGGTCTCGATGCTGGGACGGGGCGCCCCCTCCAGGATCTCGCAGAGGAAGAAGGCCTTGAAGGAATGAAAGGGGTGCGGGCGGGCGCCGTGCCTGCGCTGGTCGTAGAGCGCCAGCAGCTTGACCGCGCGGGCGCGAAAGCCCGCCTCCTCCCAGACCTCTTTCTCGATGCAGGCCGCGGCGGTCTCGCCGACGTCGGCCCAGCCGCCGGGCAGCGACCAGAGGCCGTCGCTGCGCTCGCGCACCAGCAGCATCTTGCCGTCGCGGAAAGCCGCGGCGCGCAGGTCGGTCTTGGGTGTCGCGTAGCCGACCTCCTGGCTGAAGAAGCGTTCCACCCGCTCGGCCGGGGTCGCACTGTGGTCGGCCATGATCTGGGCGGCGATGCGGCCGATCTCCTCATAGCGCTCGCGGTCGAAAACGTCGTCGCAGTAGTGCAGGCCGCTCTGGGAGAGCGCCTGCAGGCGCCGCGCCCAGACCAGCCATTGCGGCTCCTCCGACGCTGCGTCCGGCTGCCCCGTCACGGTGCCGCCATATGCCTTGGCGCCATCGTTCATGCTGCCGCTCCGTCTTTATTGGACCTAACTCCCGGACTGGGCCTAACTCCCGGACTGGGCCTGACTCCCGGACTGGGCCTGACTCCCGGACCGGGCCTAACTCCCGGACTGGGCCTACTGGGCACTGCCGGTCACCCCGCGCAGCCGGCCCAGCACCTCGCCGCTGGCCATGTCGACGACCACCACCTGCTGGCAGCCGCGCTCCGCGAGGCCGTCGAGGCGCAGGATCAGGCGCCCCTCCGCCACCTCGGTCCCGGCGATGCTGCAGCCCGGCGGCAGCGGCACCTCCACGACGCCGAAACCCTCCCCGGCATCGCCGCCGCCGGCCACCCGGGTCGCCAGGCCATAGGCCAGCAGCCCCATGCCGGCCAGAATCAGGACGGCCATGAGAATGACGACAATCTTCAGCGCTTGCATAGGCTGCAGCCTCAGGCTTATTGGGCGGACAGGAAAGCGAGGAAGCATGGCCGCCAAGACGGGTCAAGAGCGATATGAGGTGTGTGTCGGCAACGAACAGGCGGGCCGCAGGCTCGACAGGGTGCTGGCGGAGATGCTGCCGCAGCTTTCGCGCAGCCGCCTCAAGGCGCTCATCGAGGCGGGCCATGTGCGGCTTGGCGGCGCAGCGGTGACCGCCGCCGCCACCAAGGTACAGGCCGGCCAAAGTTTCGCCATCATTGTGCCCGAGACTGCGGAAACTCCACTTCTGGCCCAGTCCATCCCGCTGGACATCGTCTACGAGGACGCCGCGCTGATCGTGCTGAACAAACCCGCCGGCCTGGTGGTCCACCCCGCAGCGGGGAACCCGGACCGTACGCTGGTGAACGCCCTCATTGCCCACTGCGGCGCGGGGCTCACCGGGATCGGCGGCGAACGCCGGCCGGGCATCGTCCACCGCCTGGACAAGGGCACCTCCGGTCTGATGGTGGTGGCCAAGACCGAAGCGGCCCACCGCGGTCTGGTCGAGCAGTTCGCGGCCCGCAGCGTCGAGCGCCGCTATCACGGCCTCGTCTGGGGCCGGCCCCTGCCAAGCCGGGGGACCCTGACCGGCAACATCGGCCGCAGCCCGCGCAACCGTAAGAAAATGGCGGTGCTGAAGCGCGGCGGCCGTCCGGCGGAGACCGGCTACCAGGTCCTGAAATCCTACCGGGACGGCGCCGTCAGCCTGGTGGAATGCCGCCTGAAGACAGGCCGGACCCACCAGATCCGCGTTCATATGGCCGAGGCCGGCCACAGCCTGCTGGGCGACCCGCTCTACGGCCGGGGCGGGCCAAAGCGGGCCCGCGGACTGCCGGAGGACGCGCAGCGGGCCCTTTCAGGCCTCGGCCGCCAGGCCCTGCACGCCAAAACCCTGGGCTTTCACCACCCTGTGACCAAGGGTGTGTTGCAATTCGACAGCAAATTGCCAACTGATATGTGTGATTTGACTGGTTTTTTGGAATAGTTCCATGTATATATGATGATATTGGTCATATATTCACGCAGGAGCGGGGGAACCATGCTATACTCTGATGATCGTTCGGGACGCCCCAAGGCAGGGTATCCGAAGACGGGGTGCGGGCATGGATGTGCCCTTTCGCTCACTTCGCCACTCACTCAGGTTTAGTTTCATCCCTTGTTCGCGCTAGACGCGAGATCCGGAGCACGCCATGTCGACAGCTAAAGTCCCGGTCCTGGTCGCCGAAGGAAATCTGTCCGGCTACCTGCAGGAAATCCGCAAGTTTCCGATGCTGGAGCAGAACGAGGAGTTCATGCTGGCCAAGTCGTGGCGCGAGCGCGGCGACACCGAGGCGGCGCATCGGCTGGTGACCTCGCACCTGCGACTGGTGGCGAAGATCGCCATGGGCTACCGCGGCTACGGCCTGCCGCTGTCGGAGCTGATCTCCGAAGGCAATGTCGGCATGATGCAGGCGGTCAAGCGCTTCGATCCGGATCGCGGGTTCCGTCTGGCCACCTATGCCATGTGGTGGATCCGTGCGGCGATCCAGGAGTACATCCTTCACTCCTGGTCCCTGGTGAAGATGGGCACCACGGCGTCGCAGAAGAAGCTGTTCTTCAACCTGCGCAAGCTGAAAGGCCAGTTGAAGGCCATGGAGGAAGGCGACCTCCACCCGGAAAACGTCTCCAAGATCGCGGAGACCCTGGGCGTGCCGGAACAGGACGTGGTCTCCATGAACCGCCGTCTGGCGGCGCCCGACCACTCGCTGAACGCGCCGCTGCGCATCGACGGCGACGGCGAGTGGCAGGACTGGCTGGTCGACGATACCGAAGACCAGGAAAGCCAGCTGGCCGAATCTGAAGAGCTGGGCAAACGCCGCGCCCTTCTGAAGGCCGCCATGGCCAACCTCAACGACCGCGAACGCCGGATCCTGGAAGAACGCCGGCTGAAGGACAACCCCACCACCCTGGAGGATCTCTCCCAGGAATACGGGATCAGCCGGGAGCGGGTGCGCCAGATCGAGGTGCGCGCCTTCGAGAAACTTCAGCGGGCCATCCGCAACGCGGCGATCGAGGAGCGGCTGGCGATCAGCTGACCGTCCCGGGCCGTCAGCGCGGGAATGCGGGGTCGACGATCTCCGCTTCCGGTGCGTCCGACGGCTCGGTCGCCATCTCGGCCTCACCGGCTTCCGCCTCTCCGTCGAGCGGGATCAGCGCCATGCCGTCGGCCACGGCGTGGCCCCATTCGTCGATCAGGGTCTTCTGCTGACGCGCCAGGCTCTTGATCCGGCTCTCCGTCGTCATCTTGAAGTAGCTGCCGACCAAGGACGGCATGAAGGCGAAGATCACCCAGCCCACCATCGCCGCGCCGTAGGCGATGGCCCAGACGAAGACGTCCGTCAGCAGAAGCATCGCCGCGTCATGGCTCTGCCCGCGGGACCAGAGATCGATGATCGCGGGCAGGGTTCCGCTGAAGTTCAGCAGGCCGACCGTGATGGCCAGGTGCTTCTCGGCCGAGCGGTCGGTGATGTAGGCAACCCATGTCGGCGCCATCATGGTCGCGAAGACCAGCGTTGTCGGCAGCAAGAGGGCTGCGAAGGGAAACAGCAGGATGAGGACCAGGATCTTCACCCAGGGCTTCAGACCCACCCGCTGCGTCCGCACGACCTTGCGCGGTTTCGCTGCCTGCGCCATTGCCCCGCCCCCTAAAAGACCGACGCCAAGGTGATGCCGAGCACGGCCACGCCGGCGATCACCGAGGAGACGATGCTGGAGGTCTCGCGGGCGTGGCGCTTGATGATGGCCGGTGAGGTCATGCCGCCGCCGCGCAGCCAGTTCGCCTGCTCGACTAGGGCCGCGAACTCCGCCTTGGCATTCTCAAAGCCCTGCGCGTCGGCTTCGCGGCGCAGCTGGTCGTCGACCAGGCTCAGGAGCGTCGTCAGGTTGCCTTTGGCGGCCAGCTGCCGGGCCATTTCGATCATCTGCTCGCGCCGCGTACGGTTGTGGAATCCTTCGATGACCGGCTTCAGGAGGGATGCACACCAGGCGGCCAGATAGGGCGTCTGCATCGGGCCGACCGCCCTTTGAACGTCCGAGAGCAGGCGCAATACTCCCAGGTGGAACACCGCGGGTTCGTCCGTGGTCCCCAGCTCGCCGAGGGCCTGATCGATCGAGGACTTGATCTTGGCGGCAACGAATCCGGCGATGTGCGGATCGACAGGCGGGCGCTCCGTCCGGCCTTCACGGGCCACCCGCTCCAGCGCCGGCAGCAGGTCTTCCAGCTCGGCGACGTAGTCCTGCTTCAACAAGGGGCTCTGGCATGGCCAGTTGGGATTGCTGGAATAGAGCGCCCTTTCCGCGCCCTGGCCGATCCGCGGCTTGCCCAGGGTAAAGGCTGCGGTGTCGAAGGTCCGCCGCAGAACCGACAGCTCCGGGCGCATGGCCGGCTGGTTCTCGATCCAGGTTTGAGGCAGGCGCTGGGCGAAGATCTCGGCGAAGGTCTGGCGCTTTTCGTCGTTGTGATAGTTCACCGCAAAGGCCTGCGCCAGCCCGTCGATGCGCACGGAGATATCGCGGTAGCGCATCGGCGCAGACTCATCGAGAGCCATCAAGACCCGGGCCAACATGCGGTCCTCGCCGGCGACCCGCCCGCTGGTCGAGGCGAATGCGGCCTGGGTCGAATGGCGCACCGCTTCCGCGCGCGCATCGTCGCCCAGCGAACGGCGCACCCAGCTTTCCAGATCGTTCTTGCGGATCGCCATGAGCGCTTTCGGCCATGCCCGCCCCAGCGCATGAGACAGCGCCGGCGCGTTCATGTACTCCTTGTCGTCAAACGCGAAGGTCCGCGCCGCCTTTTGCGGCAGAAGCGCCTGCTTCGGGCTCAAGTGACGGCCATTCATCCACATGTTCAGATCTTCGTAGCGCCAGCGCTGCTCCGCATCGTCGCAGAGCAATCCGCGCAGAACCTCCACCATGGGCAGCGACAGCCGCGCATCGCGCACCAGCGCGGCATAGGAGCCCTTGGTGATCTTGGCTTCGACCACCTCGTCCTGGCTCAGGTCTGCGACCGGGTTGCCGCCGCACAGCAGCGTCAGGATGGTGACGCCCAAGGCGTAGAAATCGTCCGCGGGCTGGCCTGGGCCGCGTCCCTCCGGCATGGCCATCGACCCGTCGATGGGCTCGTAGTAGTAGGGCTGGTTGATTGCCGGCGGCCCGCTGAAGCACTCGCCGACGATGACGCTTTCACGGCTGGCGTCGGAGAAGAAGAGGTTGTCGGCACGGATCGAGCGGTGCGTGAGGATGCGGTCGCTCAACTCCTTGAAAAGCGGCATCAGGGGCTGCATCACGGTCCGGACGACGCGATCCTCGCGCCAGGGCTCGATGGTCGCATCGGCGGAGGGCAGCACCCGCTCGCCGCCGGGCTGTTCGAAAACGATGGCGAAGCGCCGCGCGCGGGCCGGCGGCCAGTCGACGACACCGCTGCGCAGCGGGATCGACATCGGCAGGCGGCGGAACCGCGCGAACTGGGCCAGCACATCCGTTCGGGCGGCCACGTCCTGACGGCAAATCAGCGCATAGAGCGATTTGGGCGCGCCCCTTTCGTCGGAAACGGCATAGGCCTTGAGCCCGGGCACGCCAAGCTCCGGAAGCGGCATGTCCGGCTTCAGGCGAAAGCGATCGCCCAGCATGACCGCGCTGCCGTCATAGGCGCCGTCATGCCGGTGACCCGACCCCTTTTCCTCCTCCTGAGCGCTCATAGCTGCCGTTAACCTTTTGGCGTTTGGAGATACGCCGTCTCAACCGGAATCCGGCCTCAAAGGTACGCGGCATAAGGCAAAGAGAACGTTAAGACCCCGGCGGCCGAGGGCCGCTCTGCCCCGCATTTCCGGCCCCGGGCGCGCCGTCGGCGCCTGTCTCCGGTCAATCGGCGAAGGGATCGCGGACCAGGATGGTGTCCTCGCGCTCCGGCGAGGTGGACAGCAGCGCGACGGGGATCTCGATCAGTTCCTCCAGGCGGCGGATGTACTTCACCGCCGCGGCGGGCAGATCGGCCCAGGAGCGGGCCCCCCGGGTGCTCTCGGCCCAACCGGGGATTGTCTCATAGACCGGGGTCACCCGGGCCTGGCGCGACTGCAGCGCCGGCAGGTAGCTGCGCTGCTCCCCGTCGATTTCGTAGCCGACGCAGACCTTCAGTTCCTCCATGCCGTCCAGCACGTCCAGCTTGGTCAGCGCGATGCCGGTGATCCCGCCGACCTTGGCGGCCTGGCGGACCATAACGGCGTCGAACCAGCCACAGCGACGCTTGCGACCGGTGACAACGCCGAACTCGTGGCCGCGCTCGCCCAAAAGCTCGCCGGTCTCGTCTTCCAGTTCCGTCGGGAAGGGCCCGGAGCCGACCCGTGTCGTATAGGCCTTGGTGATGCCCAACACGAAGTCGATGGCATCGGGACCGGTGCCGGAGCCGGCGGCCGCCTGCCCTGCCATGGTGTTGGACGAGGTCACGAAGGGATAGGTGCCGTGGTCGACATCCAGCATCGCGCCCTGCGCCCCTTCGAACAGGATCCGCTGGCCGGAGCGCTTGGCGGCGTCCAGCCGCTGCCACACCCGGTCGGCGAAGGGCAGAATGCGCGGGGCGAGAGCCAGCAGACCGTCGACCACTTCTTCGGCCGTGAACTCCGGCTGCCCGAGGCCACGCAGCAGCGCATTGTTGTGCAGCAGCAGGCCGTCCACGCGCTGGCGCAGCAGGTCGGGGTCGGCCAGGTCGCAGAAGCGCACCGCCCGGCGGCCGGCCTTGTCCTCATAGGCCGGGCCGATCCCCCGCCCCGTGGTGCCCAGCTTGCCCTCGCCGCGGGCCGCCTCGCGGGCGCGGTCAACGGCCCCGTGCATGGGCAGGATGAGGGCCGCACCCTCGGCGATCTTCAGGCGCTCCGGCGTCACCGCGACGCCCTGGGCGCGCAGCCTGTCGATCTCCTCCACCAGGGCCCAGGGGTCGATCACCACGCCATTGCCGATGATCGAAAGCTTGTTGGGCCGCACGACGCCGGAAGGCAGCAGGGACAGCTTGTAGACTTCGTTGCCCACCACCAGCGTATGGCCGGCATTGTGGCCGCCCTGGAAACGCACCACCACGTCGGCGCGCTCCGACAGCCAGTCCACAATCTTCCCCTTCCCTTCGTCGCCCCATTGGGAGCCGACGACGACGACATTCGCCATGGCTTCTCAGTCCTTTGGTTTGCTGCCTATTCGCTTGATGGTTCCAACGCGACGATCGCCTCGCCGCGCAGCAGATGGCTGCAGCCGAGCCGCCGGGCCTCGTCCTCAGCATCTGCCTCCCGCGAGAGGCCGGCCAAGGTCTCCCAGCCTTCGCTCCGCAGGTCCCGGGCCCTGGCGACGGGAGTGCCGAAGGGCAGGAAGATCCGCGGCGGAGGCTGCGGGCCCGGAACGGCCCTGAGCACGGTGTCCATAAACAGGGTGAAACCGGTCGCGGGCTCCTGCGCGCCGTCCGGCCCGGCCGCCTGATAGCGCCCGCCGCGGCCGAGTTCGCCGCGCACGCCCTTGGCGAAGAGAATGAAGCTGATGCCGGTCTGGTACTCGAAGCCGCGGTGCTCGACCGGATCGACCGTCACGCGGGCCTCCGGCGCGGTAGCCTGGATGAGAGAGAACACTGAATCGAGGCGCCTCACCTCTTCTGCCGCGGCAGGCGGCAGTTCAAGCGCCTTCAAGGCCGCCAGGGCAGTCTCCGCCGGACCGGCGGAGCGCAGCAGCGCGTGAAACAGTTCGGCCTGGGCGCCGGCCAGGGCGGTGACGGCGGCTGCGTCCTTGCGGTCCAGGGCCATGCGCAGATCGCGTACCTGGGCCTCCCCCAGCCCCAGTTCCGCGGCCAGCGAGCCGACCAGGGGCGGCAGGTTGAGGTCGACGGAAAGGCCCTGAACGCCGGCCGCGTCCAGCGCGTCGACGGCCAGCAGAATCACCTCGGCATCGCCGGCCTCCTCGGCCGCCCCGATCAGCTCGGCGCCGGCCTGGGCGAACTGGCGCTCCGGGCGCAACTGGCTGCCGCGCACCTGCAGGACCTGGCCGCCGTAGCAGAGCCGCAGGGGCCGCGGCGTATTCTTCAGGCGGGTCGCCGCGATGCGTGCCACCTGGGGGGTCATGTCGGCGCGCAGCCCCATCATGCGCTGGCTCACCGGGTCCATCAGGCGGAAGGTCTGACCGGCCAGGGCGGCGCCGGGGCCGTTCAGCAGCGCTTCCTCGAACTCCAGCAGCGGCGGCTTCACCCGGTCGTACCCCTGGGCGCGGAATGCGGCCACGAGGCGTTCGAGGACCTGGGACTCGTGGGCGGCAAGCGGTGCCAGCACGTCCTGGAGGCCGGCCGGCAGAAGGCCTTTGTCGGCTGTATCTGTCATGGCGTCAGGTCTTCGGGGAGCTGGGATCCGGATGCTGGGCGTCTATCCGGAAGCGGGCAGAGGCTTCGTCAGCCGGAGGCAGGCCCGCTTCCGCTCTCTGGTAACAGCCTGCGGCGCGGCGGGCAAACGGAAATCCGCCCACAGGCCCCGCAGCCGGGGCGCAGGGACAGGCGTAACGCCCTGAAATCGCGTGTTTTCACAGGCTGGCTGCCGGCCGCAGGGGCCGATAGACTGCGCGGGCTTCAGCGACAGCGAGGGATTCTGCCAAAATCGTGTTCAGGCGATTTCTCAAACCGGCCAGCCTGGCCGCCGCCAGCAGCGGTCTGGACCGCTACCTCGGGCTGCTCATTCTGGCCGCCGCCGCCGCGCTGCTGGCCGGCTGGCTGCTGCCGGTGATGACCGTGCGCACGCTGCTGGTCTTCTACGACGAGGTTTCCATCCTTACCGGCGCCTACCGGCTGCTCGAAGGCGGCGACTATCTGATCTTCCTGGTCATCGTCGTCTTCACCGTTGTCTTGCCGGTCGGCAAGCTGGTGCTGGCCTATCTCGCCTGGGCCTGGCTGCGGGTGGAGGACCCCCGTGTGCGGCGCACCCTCCGCGCGATCGAAGCGCTCGGGCGCTGGTCGATGCTGGATGTCTTCGTCGCCGCCATCCTGGTGGTGGTGATTAAGCTTTCGCTGATCTCAGACGTCGAGATCCATGCCGGCCTCTATGTGTTCATGGCTGCGGTGATCCTTTCCATGATTGCGGTGCGCCGCATTGCGGTCCTGGCCCACCGCCAATTGGAAGCGCCCGGCGGCTAGGGTAGCCAGCAGGCAAACAGTCCCGGCTTTGGGGCTCGCGCTGGCTCTATAGGGCCAGCGCATCTGGCTCTTGGGCCCAGACTGGCCGCTGTCGTATATCCTGCAGGTGCCCGAAAGGGCGAAAGTCTGCGGTTCTCAGTGGCTGAGACGGCCGCAGCCAGATGAGACCAGTTCAGGAAGAACCAACCCAGAAGCAAGGGGTGAGATGCGATGAAAATGACCACCGAAGAGGCCTTCGTAAAAGTCCTCCAGATGCACGGCATCGAGCATGGCTTCGGCATCATCGGCTCGGCCTTCATGCCGATCTCCGACCTCTTTCCCAAGGCCGGTATCACCTTCTGGGATGTGGCGCACGAGACCAACGGCGGGCTGATCTGCGACGGCTACACCCGCGCCACCGGCAAGATGGCCATGGCCATCGCCCAGAACGGCCCGGGCGTGACCGGCTTCGTCACGGCCATCAAGACCGCCTACTGGAACCACACGCCGATGCTGCTGGTCACGCCGCAGGCGGCCAACAAGACCATCGGTCAAGGGGGCTTCCAGGAAGTCGACCAGATGCCGATGTTCCGCGAGATGGTCTGCTACCAGGAAGAGGTGCGCGATGCTTCGCGCATCGCCGAGGTGCTGAACCGCGTGATCGAGAAGGCCTGGCGCGGCTCCGCCCCGGCACAGATCAACGTGCCGCGCGACTACTGGACGCAGGTCATCGACATCGAGCTGCCGCAGATCGTCCGCCTGGAGCGGCCCGCCGGCGGCACGCGCGCCATCGCCGAGGCGGCGCAACTGCTCTCAGAGGCGAAATTCCCGGTCATCCTGAACGGCGCCGGCGTGGTGCTGGCGGGCGCCATTCCCGCCTCGCAGGCGCTGGCTGAGCGCCTCGATGCGCCGGTCTGCTGCGGCTATCAGCACAACGACGCCTTCCCCGGCTCCCACCCGCTTTTCGCCGGTCCGCTGGGTTACAACGGCTCCAAGGCCGGCATGGAACTGATCGCCAAGGCCGACGTGGTGCTGGCCCTGGGCACCCGGCTCAATCCCTTCTCGACGCTGCCCGGCTACGGCATCGACTACTGGCCGAAAGAGGCCAAGATCATCCAGGTCGACATCAACGCCGACCGCATCGGCCTAACCAAGAAGGTGACCGTCGGCATCCAGGGCGACGCCAAACTGGTTGCCGAACAGCTGCTGGAACAGCTCAGCCCGGAGGCCGGCAACACCGACCGGGAGGCGCGCAAGGCAACCATCCACCAGACCAAGTCGGCCTGGCTGCAGGCGCTGTCCTCCATGGACCACGAGGACGACGACCCCGGCACCACCTGGAACGAGCGCGCCCGGACGCGCGATGCCGAGCGCATGTCGCCGCGCCAGGCCTGGCGGGCGATCCAGGCCGGCCTGCCGAAGGACGCCATCATCTCCTCCGACATCGGCAACAACTGCGCCATCGGCAATGCCTATCCGACATTCGAGCAGGGCCGCAAGTATCTGGCGCCGGGCCTCTTCGGCCCCTGCGGCTACGGCTTCCCCTCGATCATCGGCGCCAAGATCGGCTGCCCCGAGGTGCCGGTGGTCGGCTTCGCCGGCGACGGCGCCTTCGGCATCTCCATGAACGAGATGTCCTCCATCGGCCGCGAGGAGTGGCCGGCCATCACCATGGTGGTCTTCCGCAACTATCAGTGGGGCGCGGAGAAGCGCAACACGACGCTGTGGTACGATGACAACTTCGTCGGCACCGAACTCGACCCGCACCTGAGCTACGCCAAGGTCGCCGAAGGCTGCGGCCTGAAGGGCGTTACCGTAACGACGCAGCAGGAGCTGACCGAAGCGCTGGCGACGGCCTGCAAGGCGCAGGACGACGGTGTGACCACCTTCATCGAGGTGATCCTCAATCAGGAACTGGGCGAACCTTTCCGCCGCGACGCCATGAAGAAGCCGGTGGAGGTCGCCGGCATCAGCCGCGACGACATGCGCCCGCAGCAGCCGCTGTGATGGGGCGAAGCGCTTAGCGGTAGAGCCGCAGTTCGCGGCCGTCGCTCAAGGGGATCGCGACGCCGGCGAGGCCGTTGCCGTCCATGTCCTCGAGGCGGAAGTCGCCGACGATCTGCTCGTCCAGTTGGAGGGCGGCGCGCTCGCGCAGCGCGCCCCCGACGAAGCCCATGATGCGCAGCGCGCGGCGGCCGGCATCGGGCAGCAGGATCTCCGGTAGGCCGTCCTCGTCGGCATCGAGAACGGCGGAGAGACCGAGGGCGCGGGAGCCGATGAAGTGGTTGGAGAAGCCGTAGGCCTCCGCCTCCTGCACCAGCCTGTCCCCCTGCAATGAGAGGATGCGCAGCACGCCGCCGATGTGCGGCGTCTCGACATAGGCGACTTCCAAGACGCCGTCGCCGTCGAAGTCTGCCACGCCGACCGGGTTCAGCCAGCGATAGGTGGTGAGCCGCTCGGGGCCTTTCGCAACCAGGCGCAGTGCCCCATCGACGACGCCGTAGGCCGTCAGCATGCCGCCGCTTCCTTGCGAGGAGCGCACCACCAGGATCTCCTCCCGTCCGTCGCCGTCCAGATCGGCCAGCCTGGGCTGCAGGTCCTCGAAGACCTGGTTCTCCGGCAGGGTGAGGGTAAGGCTGGTACCGTCCGCGAGGCGCACCAGCAGGCCGCCGGCCTCAACACCGTCGCCGAGGACCGCATGGCCGTAGCGCTCCGTCGGCTCGGTCAGCCAGACCTCTGCGATCTCTCCCTGGCCGAGTGCCGGATGGCCGTCGGGCAGCGCGTTCTCCGGCCGCGACACGGCACGCAGGTCGACGGCGATCTCGCGCTCGGCCTCGGTGACCAGAGGGCGAAAGCCGAGAGCCTCCAGGCCCTCGGCCTGCGCCGGGCCGGCTGCCGCGAGGCCGCCTGCAAGCAGGAGAGCAGCTGCGCGCACGGGCGGGCTAGAACTGCAGCGCTTCGGCCTGCTTGGTGTGCGGCAGGGATCGCACCTTCTGCAGGATCGCCGCGTCGAGGGGCGCGTCCAGTTCCAGCAGCGCGATGGCGTCCTGGCCCTGGGCGGCGCGGCCCAGGTGGAAGCTGGCGATGTTCACCCCGGCATCGCCCAGCGTCGTACCCAGCGCACCGATGAAGCCCGGCTTGTCCTCGTTGGTGATGTAAAGCATGTGCGGAGTGATGGAGGCTTCCACGGCGATGCCCTTGATCTCGACGAGGCGCGGCTTGTCGCCGCCGAAGAGCGTGCCGGCGACGCAGCGCTCGCCGCGCTCGGTGGTGACCGTCAGGCGGATCAGCGTCTGGTAGTCGCAGTCGCGCTCGTGCTTCACCTCGGCCACGTCGATGTCGCGCTCGCGGGCCACGATGGGCGCGTTCACCATGTTCACATTGTCCAGCATCGGCCGCAGCATGCCGCAGAGCGCCACCTGGGTGAGCGGCCGGGTGTTGAGGTGCGCCACATGGCCTTCGTATTCGATGCGCGCGTCCTTCAGGCCGGTGCGGGTGAGCTGGCCGGCGAAGGAGCCGAGCTGTTCGGCGAGCTGCATGTAGGGACCCAGGCGCTTGGCCTCCTCCGCCGTCAGGGAGGGCATGTTGAGCGCGTTGGTGATGGCCCCCGTCAGCAGGTAGTCGGCCATCTGCTCGGCGACCTGCAGGGCCACCTTCTCCTGCGCCTCGGCCGTGGAGGCGCCGAGGTGCGGCGTCGCCACCACCTGGTCCATGCCGAAGAGGGGATTCTCCTTGGCCGGCTCCTCGGTGAAGACGTCCAGCGCCGCGCCGGCGACATGGCCTGATTCGATGGCGGCCTTCAGATCGGCTTCCACGACAAGGCCGCCGCGCGCGCAGTTGACGATGCGCACGCCGGGCTTGGTCTTGGCCAGCGCCGCCGCGTCGATGATGCCGCGGGTCTGATCGGTCATCGGCACGTGCAGGGTGATGATGTCGGCCCGCGCCAGAAGCGCGTCCAGCTCGACCTTTTCGATGTCCAGATCCTCGGCGCGGTCGGGCGAAAGGAAGGGATCGTAAGCGATGACCCGCATGCGCAGGCCCTGGGCGCGCTCAACGACGATGGAGCCGATGTTGCCGCAGCCGATCACACCCAGCACCTTGCCGGTCAGTTCGGTGCCCATGAAGCGCGACTTCTCCCACTTGCCGGCCTGGGTCGAGCGGTCGGCGGCGGGGATCTGGCGGGCGAGCGCGAACATCATCGCAATTGTATGCTCGGCCGTGGTGATGGAGTTGCCGTGCGGCGTGTTCATCACCACGATGCCGCGCCCGGTGGCGGCGGGAATGTCGACGTTGTCGACGCCGATGCCGGCACGGCCGACGACCTTCAGGTTGTCGGCGGTAGCGATGATCTCTTCAGTCACCTTGGTCGCGGAACGGATGGCAAGGCCGTCGTACTGGCCGATGACGGCCTTCAACTCCTCCGGCGTCATGCCAGTCTTCACGTCCACTTCGAGCCCGCGCTCGCGGAAGATCTCCGCCGCGCGCTCGCTCAGCTTGTCCGAAATCAAAACCTTGGGCATAGCGATGTCCCTTGTCCTCGGCGCCGCGGTTTCTGCGCGGGGCCGGATGATGTCTCTGAATGTGAGGCTGGATGCCGGTCAGGCCGCCGCTTTCTCCGATTTCACCAGGCCGTAGGCCCAGTCGAGCCAGGGCAGCAGCGCGGCCATGTCCGCGGACTCCACCGTGGAGCCGCCCCAGAGGCGCAGGCCCACCGGCGCGTCGCGGTAGCCGCCGATGTCGAAGGCGATGCCCTCGTCCTCCAGCAGCGCGGCGATGCGCTTGGCCGCGGCGGACTGGCCGTCGCCGTCCAGCGCCAGGAACCAGGGGTCGACGATCTTCAGGCAGATGGAGGTGGAGGAGCGGATCTCCGGCCGCGCCGCCAGGAAGTCGGCCCAATCGGAGCGGGCGACCCAGTCCTCGACCGCCTGCAGGTTGGCCTGGGAACGGGCGATGAGCGCCGGCAGGCCGCCGATCCCTTCGGCCCATTTCAGGCCGTCGAGGGCGTCTTCCACCGCCAGCATGGAGGGGGTGTTGATGGTCTCGCCCTTGAACACGCCTTCGATGAGCTTGCCGCCCTTGGTGAGGCGGAAGATCTTCGGCAAGGGGCGGTCCGGGGTGAAGCTTTCCAGCCGTTCGACGGCGCGGGGGCTGAGGGCCAGCATGCCATGCGCCGCCTCCCCGCCCAGCACCTTCTGCCAGGACCAGGTGATGACGTCGAGCTTGGCCGCCGGCAGCTCCATGGCAAAGGCCGCGGAGGTGGCGTCGCAGATGGTCAGCCCTTCGCGGTCGTCGGCGATCCAGGTGCCGTCGGGCACCTTCACGCCGGAGGTCGTGCCGTTCCAGGTAAAGACCACGTCGCGGTCGCGTCCCACCTGGCCGAGGTCCGGCAGTTCGCCGTAGGGCGCCTCCAGGATGCGCAGGTCGTTCAGCTTCAGCTGCTTCTGGGCGTCGGTCGCCCAGCCCTTGCCGAAGCTTTCCCAGGCCAGCAAGTCGACGCCGCGCGGGCCCAGCAGCGACCACATGGCCAGTTCCACCGCGCCGGTGTCGGAGGCCGGCACGATGCCCAGGCGGTAGTCCGCCGGCAGCCCCAGCAGCGCCTTGGAACGCTCGATCACCTCGGCCAGCTTGGCCTTGCCGACCTTGGCCCGGTGAGATCGGCCCAGGGACGCCTCGCTCAGACCGCTCAGGGACCAACCCGGGCGCTTTGCGCAGGGTCCCGAGGAAAAGCAAGGGTTCCCAGGCCGGAGGGCCGGGCGGGCGGCATTCATGAGGCTGCTCCTTAAACGCTTCGGGTGGCGCGGGACCGGACCGGTCCGCCGTCACCCCGGTTGACGGACCGGCGCCCCAGGGGCGGGGCGCCGAAAGAGGCGGGATACTAGCACCATGTTGCACTGCGTCAATTGTCCAAACGCCGCAAACCGGCGCCAAAGCGTCGCAGACGGCAAAGTTGACCAAGGGGTCAGGAAAGGCCAGGCCGCCGCGCCCGATGGTGGTCCTGCGCGACCGCCCCTTGGCATCTTCCGGCAGTCTGCGCGATACTCTTTCTCAACCCAGAGCTTAGCGACATGAGGCCGCTGTGAAGACGTTTTCCTGCCTGACTGTTGCCCTCGCACTATTTGTCACGCCGGCCCTCGCCGCCGGGGAAAAGGTGCTTGTAGAGATCAGCTACCTGCCTTTCGAGCAGCAGACCGACAGGCTCGCGACGGCCGAAAGCATCGCCGCGCAAGGCGCCGAAGCAAGGTTGGTCTATTCGAACCAGGCCCTACAAAAAGCCCTGCGCTTGCTCGATCAGGCGGGCACCGGCAGCTTCGAAGAGGACTTCGTGCGGGCGCGGATCGCTCTGCCGAACGGAGAGACAACCTACATCGACAAGTTCGGCGGAGTCAGAAGTTCGAAAGGCGACCTGACGCTCAGTCCGCATGCCACAAGCCAACTGGAAGACACGCTCAGGCGGATGATGACCGAGCACAATCACCAACAGGATCTGCGGGTGCAGTACCCCTGGGCGATTGAAGCTTCGAAGGATTTCGCTGCCAGGACGTCGGGCTGGCCCGAGTCGGACTTTGCCATCACCCTCCACCCGCAAGACAGCGGCAGTTTCAGCCTGCTGGTCGCGAGAATCGCTCACAAGAGCCGATGGAACGATCCATTCGATGAGCCCTTGATCGTGCCGTCCATCGGCCGGAACGAGCTTCACTTCAGCACAGAGACCAGAGACATCATCTACGTCCTCTGGACACAGCAATGATCCGCCTGCTTTCCGCCGTCGGCCTCGTTCTCACACTGCTGGCCGCCGGCGGCGAAGCCGTTGCAAACGATGAGGTCGAGGTTATCTATGTCGGCATCGGCTACGAAACACTTATCCCAATCACGCGGGACACCATCGAGCAGTCCGCACAGGTCGCGACGGAGGTTGCGGTCAGCGACCCGCGTCTTCGCGCCTTCAAGGCCTTGATCGAAACGGCTGAGCCAGGGTCATTCGACGACAACAGGATCCGGGCGCGTATCCGCTTCTTCGAAGGCTCGACGCTCTTTATGGACAACGACGGCGGCATCGCATGGCACAGGCACCGCGTCGTGCTCAGGCCGGCAGCATTGCAGCAGGTCGACAAGCTTTTGACGGCAATGGTGGGCTTGGCACTCATGGAACCAGCCTATGACTGGGTCACCGAAGCGGCGCGAACACACGTCCGTCAGAACGAAAGATGGCACAACGGTGCCTATAACGTGACCGTTCATTCCGGTCCGGACCCTGATGGGAGCATCGTTGTGGCAAAGGTTCTGCATCGGCTGGACACGACGAACGGGGCGCCGGACTACAGACTGGTGGAGCCGAGGTCCTACGAACTTCATTTCGATGCAGGAACCAGAGCGCTGCTTCGCAAGGTTCGTTACCAGCAATGAAGAATCCCTTCGCGGTCCTTCTCGCGGCCTTCCTCTTCCTATCGGCCAGCCCTGCAGTCGCCGACAGGATCGAAATCCACTACGTGACCATTGGCGCCGAAACCGAGGTGGCGATCACGCCCGAGACCATCGTCGATCTCGCCACGCATCACGAACGGCTCCAAGCAAGCAATCCTGACATGAGATATGTTTCGGACCTTCTGGCAGACGCCAAGGCTGGACCGCCCCTCGATTCCTCGCAGATCCGGGCACGGCTCGCCTATCCGAACGGCGATGTCATCTACGTCGACAACAGCGGCGGCATTCGTGCAAACGAAAGCGATCTCCGGCTTGACAGGCGCGCGCACCGTGTCCTCGGGCTCGCCCTTTCGCTGATCACGACACCAAGGCCAAGCACCATCGTTCCCTTTTGCATCAAGGATGACGATGCCGTCCAAAATGCACAGCGGAACTGGGCCGTGCAGGCAGTCCATGACTATGTCGGAAAAGCCCATGGCTGGGACAAGGCGGAGTACCGGATCGTCTTCATCGGAAAGATACTGGCGAACGGCTGCCTACTCCGCGTGAACGTCAACCACCGCGATGACGGCAAGCCAGCGATGGACGGGGTCCTCACGGCCGGCGGCGGCAAGTCGTTCCAGATGACCCTCGACCCGGACACCAGGGAGGTCCTGCGCACGCTTCACTATCAGTAACCCCTACCCTCCCTCGCGGGCCAGGATGTGGATGGCGGTGAAGGTCATCACCACCTCGCCGATCTGGTTGAAGACCTCGTAGTCCATGAGGAGCGTGCCGCGGTCGGGCTTGGACTTGGAGGGGCGTATCTCTTTCACCGTCGCGGTCACGCGCAACGTGTCCTCGGGGCGCACCGGGCGGACCCAACGCAGGGCGTCGAAACCGGGCGAGCCCATGGAGCAGGCGTTGATGACATTGGCCTGGTAGAACAGGCGGAACGCCAGGGACAGGGTCTGGAAGCCGGAGGCGATGAGGCCGTTGAAGGGCCCCTCCGCCGCCGCGCGCTTGTCGAGGTGGAAGGGCTGGGGGTCGTAGAGCAGGGCGAAGTCGAGGATCTGAGACTCGGTGATCGTGACGCCCTTGCTGTGAAACTGCTGGCCGGGCTCGAAGTCGTCGAAGTAAAGCGCTTGCACCGTGGTGCACCTCTCGAAACGTAGATTGATGTTGCGGCAGAAGGGGGGTCAGACGGCGGCCGAGCGGATGGCCAGCGTGGTCCGGGCGCTCACTCCCAGGGCTCCCCGTTCTTGTGGGTGAAGAGCCACTGGCCGTCGCGCCGCACCAGCGCCAGGTCGATGTCCGGGTAGTGCGCCTCGTCTTCGTCGGAGCGGCTGCCAACCTCGAGGTAGACCGCCCAGGCCTCGCTGCGGTTCACCAGGTGATGGCCGTCGGCCTTGCCGGCAGGAAAGCCCGCAACCATGCCGGCGCGCAGCACCTGCTCGCCGCCGTCGGTGATCAGGACCAGTTCGCCTTCCAGGACATAGACGAACTCGTCCTCCTTGCTGTGCCAGTGGCGCTGAGACGACAGCGCTCCCGGCGGCAGACGCACAAGGTTGACGCCGTAGTGGGTGAGCCCAAGGGGATCGCCCAGCGCCCGTTTCTCCCGCGCGCCGCAGGAGTCGCGGAAGGGCGCAGGATAGGAGGAGCCGAGGCGCGGCTCCAGACTGAAGGGATCAAGCGCCGGGGCGGCCGGCGCAGCGGTGTCTTTGCTCATGCCGCTGATCTCACCTGAAGACTGATTGCGGCAGAGCAGTCTACACCCGAATGCGCCCTTCGAGATAGAGGGCGGCCTGGCCGGTGAGCATGACGCGCTCGCCCCTGTGCTCGACCGTCAGACTCCCGCCGCGTGCGGAGATCTGCCGCGCTTCCATCACCGTCTTGCCCAGGCGCTCCGCCCAGTAGGGCGCCATGACGCAGTGGGCCGAGCCGGTCACCGGGTCTTCCGGAATGCCGGCGTGGGGCGCGAAGTAGCGGGAGACGAAGTCGCAGTCCTCGCCCGGCGCGGTGAGGATCAACCCCTTGACCGGCAGGTGCTTGATCCGCTCCAGGTGCGGTTCGGCCTCCCGAACTTCCTTCTCGCTGGCCAGCACCGCCATCATCTTCGCCGAGGCCAGAACCGCCTGCGGCCGGAAGCCCAGGATCTCGAAGACGGCATCCCGGTCGTTAAAGGGCTCCGGCGGCTGGGCCGGGAAATCCATGGTGAAGGCCTCGCCGCGTCGGCTCACCACGAGCGGACCGCTGGCGGTCTCGAAGAGCACTTTCTCGGTCTCCGGCTTCAGCAGTCTGGTGATGACGAAGGCCGAAGCCAGGGTTGCATGACCGCAGAGGGCGACCTCGAAGGCCGGGGTGAACCAGCGCAGATGGTAGCCGCGCCCGTTGGGCACGAAGAACGCGGTCTCGGAGAGACTGTTCTCAAGCGCGATTGCCTGCAGCATCTCGTCGGGCAACCAGTCCTCGAGCGGACAGACCGCCGCCGGGTTGCCGCCGAAAACCGCATCGCTGAAGGCATCGACCTGGTAGAGCGCGATCTCGGTCATACGCTTCGTCTCCTAAACTCTTGTCCTAAACCCTTGCACGAGTTCTTGCACGCGAGCTCACGGCCGCCAGAAAGGCTTGCCCGCCTCGCGGTGCACTTCGGCCCGGCCGATACCCATGTCCTTCAGCATCCGGTCGTCCATCTGCGCCAGATGGGCGCGGCCGGCGGCACGCTCCTGCCAGAGCGCCAGAACGTCCAGGGCACGGATCAGCCAGCTTCGCGCCACAACGCCAGATCCCGGACGCAACCTTGGGCCCGTCGCATGGCGCGGGCTGCCCTGCCGGCCCTGATGGTCCGGAGCGGGGCGGCCCAGCCGCTGGAGATCCGAAGCGGGGCGGCCCAGCCGCCCCGGGGGAACAGGAGGCTTCAAAATTGTATCCATCTCGCCCTCCAAAATCGCTAAATTGTCTCAATAAATATTCGATACAATGTATTTATTGTTGCCTTTCGATAGGGTCAATTGTATTATTGTCATCATGACAAAATGGACTCCCCAACTGGACAGCATCGAGGGCCCGCGCTATCTCGCCATCGCCGAGGCGCTGGCCCAGGACATTGCCGGGGGCCGGCTGAAGGCGGGCGACCGCCTGCCGACCCACCGCGATCTGGCCTGGAGCCTGGGGGTTACCGTCGGCACCGTCAGCCGCGCCTATGCTGAGGCGGAGCGCCGCGGCCTGACCAGCGGCGAGATCGGCCGCGGCACCTTCGTCAACGTGCCGGCGAGCAGCGAGAACCTGCACCGATGGCACGACCGGGCCCCGGGCACGATCTACATGCGCTCGGCGCCGCCCATGCCGGGGGCCGACGAGAGCATCATCGCCGAGGTGATGGCGCGCGTCGCCAGCGGGCCGCGCGCTATGGAGATGATGGCCTATCAGACACAGCGCGGTCTCATGGAACATCGGCAGGCCGGGGCTGCGTGGGTCAGCCGGTCGGGTTACACCGTGCGGGCCGAACAGATCACGGTCACTTCGGGCGCCCATCACGGCGTCATGGTCGCTCTCGCCGCGGTGACGCGGCCCGGCGACCATATCGTCTGCGATTCCCTGACCTATCCGGGCATCCGCAGCCTCGCCCGCCTGCTCGGCCTGCGTCTCGAGGGCCTGCGCCGCGATGCCGACGGTCCGCTGCCGGAGGCTTTCGAAGAGGCCTGCCGCACCCACGACACGAAGGCGCTTTTCGTCTGCACCAACCAGCACAATCCGACCAGCCTGACGATGCCGGACGACCGCCGCCGCGACCTCGCCGCGGTGGCGCGGCAGTTCGGCGTCGCGGTCGTCGAAGACGATACCTTCGGCCAGTTGGACGGCACGGAGCCGCTGCCGCTCTGCGCTCTCGTGCCGGAGTTGGGCTTCTACATCGTCGGCCTGTCCAAGACCGTCGCGCCGGGCCTGCGTATCGGTTACGTCGTGGCGCCGGAGAAAGCGCGCGAGCGCGTCGGCAGTGCGGTTCACAGCACCTGCTGGATGGCCTGCCCGCTGACCGGCGAGATCGCCGCCGAACTGATCCGCAGCGGGGCGGCCGCCGAAGTCGGTGCGGGCCGCAAGAACGAGGCCGTGGCGCGCAGCGCGATCGCCCGTGAGGTCCTGAAAGGCTGGGACGCCGACTGCGCGCCCGGCGCCAACTTCCTCTGGCTGCGGTTGCCCGAACCCTGGCGCTCCAGCGAGTTCGCCGAAGAGGCGGAGCGCCGCGGCGTCCTGGTCACCCCCAGCGATCCCTTCATGGTCGGGCGCCGCGAGAGCGCACCGGCGGTGCGGGTCTGCTTCGGCCCGCCGCGCGACCACGGCGAACTGCGCCGCGGCCTTGCCATCCTGGCCGAACAGCTTCAGGAAGGCCCCGGCTACGCCCTCAGCAACGTGGTCTAGCCCCGCGACAGGCGGATGACCGTCCGGAGTCAGGAGGCTCGCGGAACGGTGGTCAGGCGACTGGCAACCAAGGCCGCCCGACCGGGCAAGGTTCGATCCCGGCCAACTCCGGCCGGTCTTAGCCGGGGCCTCCGAGGACCGTGTCGGATCAGTCAACGGACCTTCAGCACATGCGATGCTGAAGCTCACTTTTAACCCACAGCAGACAAATCGGGCGCGCCGAGGTACTTCGGTTTGACCTATGGTACTGGTTGGGTAATCGGCGACAATCGGGAATGAAACGTGAGCGAGCATGACCAACCGATGGATCAGATTGAAAACGGCGAGCCCATCCGCCCGGTCTCTGGAGGCCACTGAAGATGCACACGCATGACATGTCCCGTTGGGCCCACGACCACATGTTCAATCAAGACCAAGCGCGACCGGGCGAACGGCGAACACTGATCATCGTCGTTGTGACTGCTGTCTTCATGGTCGTGGAGATCGTCGCGGGTCTTTACTACGGCTCAATGGCGCTCCTCGCCGATGGATTGCATATGGCAAGTCACGCGGCGGCACTCGGGATAAGCGCGGCGGCCTACGTCTACGCTCGCCGGCACGCGGGCGATCGGTGCTTTTCGTTCGGGACGGGCAAGGTCAACAGCTTGGCAGCATTCGCCAGCGCGATCCTCCTGGTCGGTTTTGCCGCGCTCATGGCGGTCGAGAGTATCGGACGCCTCTTCAACCCGACGACGATCAGTTTCGATCAGGCGATCCTGGTCGCCGTGCTTGGGCTCCTCGTTAACGGAGCCAGCGCGTGGCTGCTAGCCTCCACCCCACACCATCATGGGCACGATCACGACCACCACCATCACGGTCACCATCATGGCGAGGCGCCCGCGCCCGAACTCCACAAAGACCACAACCTGCGCGCCGCTTATCTTCACGTCCTCGCTGACGCGCTGACGTCACTTCTGGCGATTGTCGCCCTGTTGGCAGGCAAGTACGCGGGCGCGGTCTGGCTCGATCCAGTCATGGGCATTGTGGGAGCCATCCTCGTGGCGCATTGGTCGTGGGGGCTCCTAAGCGTTTCGGCGAAGGTGCTCTTGGACTGGCAGGCAGAAGATCCAGTGATCGACCAGTTGCGTGGAGCGCTTTTGGTCGACGAGAGCGACAGGATCGCCGATCTGCATGTCTGGACGATCGGCCAAGGTCAACATGCTGCGGAAGTCACCATAGTCACCGATCACGCACGAAGCCCGACTCATTACAAGGCGCTGATCCCGGAAGACTTAGGCATTGTGCATGTCACGATCGAGCTTCACCGCTGCGGCACGCTGGAAAGGACCGCCTGATCGGCCTCAAATCCACGGGCCGTCCTAAGTCGAGACGAGCCTCAGGTCCGGCTTTGGCCACTTTGCCCCGCCATTGGCCCTTATGTCGGAGGTCGGGTTGGCTCCCGATATCCGACATTGGCGCGCAGCTTCGCCGTCCTCTTAACCGAATCCGCTACCTCGTTCGTGCGCAGGGCAGCCGCTTGACCATCGCGCGGCTGGTCGCCACTTCTAGGGCGCGCCGACGCGAAACACGGAAGAACCCAAGGGGCTTTCGTGAGGAGAGAGGAAGGAACGGCACGATGAGTGCAGAAGCAGCCGAAGGTTCGGCTTACTGGTCGACGCAGGCCCGCACGCGCGTCACGGAGAACCCAAGGCTCGAGGTCATGGCGCGGAAATCATTTGTGATCGAACGTGCTGTCGAGGATGTCTGGCGGGTGATCGCCGACCCGCTGCATTGGGAGGCTGACGCCTTCCACAACCAGATTGTCGACATGAACGATGCCGGTGGCACCGGCACCTACTTCGAAATGCTCCACACCAACCATCCGATCATCCCCTGGCCCATGCCCGATCAGCGCTTCGTGGGGGTGATCATGGACTGGGAGCCGCTGCAGCGCCAATCCGTCGCGGAACTGAACATCGACGACAGCGCCGGCTCGAAGCGCACGCCGGATCACAAGCAACTGATCGAACTGGAACCGCTGGCGCCGGCGCGCACACGTCTCACCTACACGGTCGCCACGATCCGGATGGAGGGCATCAGCGAGGTTACCCGGTTTTTCTTTCGCCCCTGGGCGCGGCTTCAACTGCGCCGCGCGATCGGCAAGAAGCTCGCCCACATCCGCAAGGATCTCGCCCAGAGCGCTTGAGGGGCGCTTGAGGAGCGCTCGAGGGCCGCTCGAGGGCCACGCCCGCGCTGCGGCGCGACGGCACCGTCGGGAGGCAGCCGGGACACCCCTGGGACATCCGGAGCGCCCTCACGAAGGCCACATATCGTTGGACCGTTTCTTGAGGATGACGGTAGTATCGCGGCATGCACAAGTCCGTCCGCCATCGCACCGTGATCCCGGGCATTGAAGCCATCTCGATGCTTTCCGACCGGACCTTTCCACGCCACACGCATGACGAGTTCGGCTTTGGCTATCTTGTCGATGGGGGCCAGGAAAGCTGGAGCGGCCGCGGCCTTGTCGAGGCCGAGGCCGGTGACATCATCACCGTCAATCCGGGCGAGTTGCATGACGGGATCGGCAGAAAAGGCGCGGCACGGCATTGGCGTATGCTGTTTCTGACGCCGGGCGCCGTTGAGGCTTTCGCGGACCGTCCGGCATCCAGCGTCGAGCTGCAAAGGCCCGTCGTCCGCGATCCACAAAAGCTGGCGCTCGTCGCGCAGGCGATTTCCGCTGTCTGCTGCGATGAACCTGACCCGCAACGCATAGAGGAGCTGCTGCTGCTGGCGATCAGGAGCATCGCCGACACCGCGCAACCGGCATTGGAAGAGCAGGCGCGCCCAAAAGAGGTCGCCGCCGTGCTGGATAGGATCGAGACGGACTTCGCGCTGAAGCTCACGCTTTCCGACTTTGCGGCCGCCACTGGAATGAGCCGCTATCAGATCCTCCGCATGTTCGCAAAGGAGGTCGGGACCACACCGCATGCCTATCTGACCCAGCATCGCGTCAAGAAGGCGCGCGGGTATCTTCGTGACGGACTGCCGCTCGCCGAAGCGGCCATCGCGTCCGGATTTTCCGATCAGAGCCATATGACCCGCGCGTTCGTCAGGCAGTTCGGGATTTCCCCCGGCCGTTACAGAGCGGCAGGCTCCGCCTGAAGCCGCAATACCGTTCAAGAACAGCCAGCGGTTCTGACATAGGCTGCCCCCAATTCAGCGCAGTTTCGGGGCTACCATGCGGTTTTCCTACTCGCAGCACATGCAACAGACCTTTCCGAGCCGGGTGTCCGGTGTCCTCACGCTCGACGGCGTTCACAACCGGGCCGAGGTCGCGGCTGGCATCGCCAGGTTCTCGGGCCTTGCAGCCCAACGGCTGAACAGCGCCAGCGAAGGCGAGCTGCCGGAAATCAGGGCGTGGCGCCGGGCGTTCGCGACCATGGGGCTGAAGCCGACGCAATACAGGTGTGCCGCAGAGGCCCTTCTGAGGCGCTTCCGAAAAGATGGCAGCCTGCCGCGCATCCACCCGCTGGTCGACCTGTGCAACTCGGTTTCGATGGCGTTTGCGACCCCGATTGCGGTCTTCGACCGTGACCGGGTCAGCGGCGATCTGACCGTCCGCCAGGCAGTGGGGAACGAGACCTACCTTACGTTCGGCGGCGACACCGAGCACCCGGAGCCCGACGAGGTCATTTTCGCAGACGCGGAGGGGCAAGCCCATGCCCGCCGATGGGCCAACCGTCAAAGCCGCCTCTCCGCCGTCTCGAGCGAAACGACCCGTACGATCCTCGTGGCGGAGGCTTTGCACGAGACCGCCGAGGAAGACATGGCCCGTCTCGTCACGGCACTCTCGAACGCCTTGCGCGATGCTTATGACCTGGAACCGCAAACGGCGCTGCTGCTCGAACCCGCTGCGGCTTTCGCCTACTGACCGGGAACGGCCTCGCTGACCGCCCGGAAGCGCTGATCCAAAACGGCATCGCGGACTGTCCGTTGGTGTGCTCCGCCTGAACCACACTGAGCGGCATGTCCTGACAGTGGGCTGTCAGGAGCGGCCCACTGGACGGCTTCAGCTGCAAACCGGCAACCGTGTATTGTGTTGATCGATACTGACCTCAATGCAGGCTGACCGACATGTTGGTGCTGGAGGATTCAGAGTGCCGCTGCAGAACCGCGTGACACCCTTCTCAACCATCGAGGCCGTCGAATGCCGGGGTCTCGTCATGGGCAACCGTGGCTGCCTTCACGACAGCAACCGCGTGCTGCGCAGCCAAGGCTGGCGGACCAAGTCATGGATCACTTGCAGTCTGTCCTGGAAAGACCGCCGGCGTGAACTCATGAAGCCGCGGTCCTGGACCGAGCTGTTTTTTCTGGACGAGGCCGTGGCGCTCGCAGCGGGCCATCGCCCCTGCGGCTATTGCCGGCGCGACGACTATCGGAAGTTTCTCGCCTGTTGGGCCGCCGGGACCGGTTGGAGTCAAGCACGGCCGCCACGGCAGCCTGACGTCGATGCCAGGCTGCATGCCGAGCGCATCGACCGGCAGGGGCGCCAGCGCCATCATGACGCCAGGCTCGACCGCCTGCAGGACGGCTGCTTTGTGCTCCTGCCAAACCACCCGACCCAAGACGATCCAACGCCGTGGCTGGTTTGGGGCGCCCGGCTGTATCCTTGGTCGCACGCCGGCTACGGCCCTCCCGTCGAGCGACCCGCCGGGGTTACGGCCTGCGCCATCACGCCGGCGTCGACGGTTGCCGCGCTTGCCGCCGGTTACAGCCCCGTCGTTCATCACAGCATCGCCCATCCGGTTGGGCCGCCACCATGAGCGCCGTCCCGTCTAGCGGATCCAGTCGATCACCAGCGGCACCAGGAACGCGGTCAACAGGCCGTTCAGCCCCATGGCGATGCCGGCGAAGGTGCCCGCCACCTCGCTGACGTGAAAGGCCCGCGCGGTGCCGATGCCGTGGGCGGCGACCCCCGTGGCAAAGCCCCGTGCCTTCCAGTCACGAATGCCCAGCGCGTTCAGGAGCGGCGTCGCCAGCATCGCGCCCAGGATGCCGGTCAGGATGACCAGCACGGCGGTCAGCGACGGCAGGCCGCCGATCTGATCGGAAATGCCCATGGCAATGGGCGTGGTGACCGACTTCGGCGCCAGGGAGGCCAGGGTCTCGAAGCTCGCCCCCAGCAGGTAGGCCGTGCCGATGGCGGAGACCACCGCCGTGACCGCACCGCAGACCAGCGCCACCAGCATGGGCAGGAAAACGGCCTTCACCTTGCCGAAATGGCTGTAGAGCGGCACCGCCAAGGCCACCGTCGCGGGCCCCAGCAGAAAGTGGATGAACTGCGCGCCCTCGAAGTAGGTCTGATAGTCGGTACCGGTGAGAACCAGGACCGCGGCAAGCATGGCGACGGCCAGCGCGACCGGGTTCAGCAGCGGGTTGAGGCCCGCGCGTTCATAGATGAACTGGGCCAGCAGATAGGCGGCCAGGGTGACCGTCAGCCAAAGCAGCGGCCCGGCTCTGAGGTAGACCCAGATGTCGCCGAGCTCCGCGCTCATCCCCGCGCCTCTTCCTCTGTGGCGTCGTCCAGCTTCATCAGCCGGATCATGGCGCGCATGACCACGGCGGTGACCACGATGGTGGCCACAGCGCTGACCAGCAGCGCCGCTGCGATGGCCAGCCACTCGGCGGAGATCCTCTGCAGGTGCTGCAGCACGCCGACGCCAGCGGGCACGAAGAGCAGAGAGAGGTGATGCAGCAGCCCGCCGGCGGTCTGGTTCAAGGGCCCGGGAACCGAGCGCCGTACGGCGAGGAAGGCCAGCAGAAAAGCGAGCCCCAGCACCGGACCCGGCACCGGGAGTTCCAGAAGCCGCACCAATCCTTCGCCCAGAAGCTGGCAGAGCAGCAACGCGGTCAGCGAAGCGAGCATGATCCCTGAACGGCGCCGAAGGGCGGCTTACTCGGCGCCGGCGGACCCGGCGCGCCGCAGCTTTGCGGGCTTTTCACCGGCACTTTTGGCGCCGGCCCGGGCCTCGACGGTGTCGCAGATCTCCGCCACCACCTCTTCGACCAAAGCCTCGTCCTCGCCCTCAGCCATTACGCGGATCACCGGCTCCGTGCCGGACTTGCGGATCACCAGGCGTCCGCCGGCGCCCAGGCGCTCTTCGCCGGCGCGGATCGCCGCTTGGACGGCTTCATCCTCCAAAGGCGCGCCGCCGCCGAAGCGCACGTTGCGCAGCAACTGGGGAAAGGGCTCGAAAAGCTGAGTCACGGCCGAAGCCGGACGGTCCGACTGGACCACGACGGCGAGGATCTGCAGGGCCGCAATCAGGCCGTCGCCGGTGGTGGCGAAATCGCTGAGCACGATGTGGCCGGACTGTTCGCCGCCGACGTTGTAGCCGCCGGAGCGCATGCGCTCGACAACGTAGCGGTCGCCGACCGGCGTGCGGATGAGATCCAAACCGATTCCGGCAAGGTATCGTTCCAGGGCCAGGTTGGACATCACCGTCGCCACGATGGCGCCGCCGGCCAGCCGCTCCGCCTCCTGCCAGGAACCGGCGATCAAGGCCATCACCTGGTCGCCGTCAACCACATTGCCTTTCTCATCGGCCAGGATCGCCCGGTCGGCGTCGCCGTCAAGGGCAATGCCGAAGTCGGCGCCGTGCGTGACCACGGCCTCCTGCATGCGGCCGGGCTCCGTCGCGCCGCAGCGCTGGTTGATGTTGAAACCGTCGGGATAGACGCCCACCGGCACCACCTCGGCGCCCAGTTCGTAGAGCACCTTCGGCGCGACGCGGTAGGCCGCGCCGTTGGCGCAGTCGACCACGACCTTCATCCCATCCAGGCGCAGGCCGCGCGGAAAGCTGCTCTTCACGAACTCGATGTAGCGCCCGAAGGCGCCTTCCAGCCGCTCCGCCCGGCCCAGCTGATGGGCCGGAGCCAGCTTGGCATCGCCGTTGTCGATGCGCGCCTCGATGGCCTTTTCGACCTCGTCGGAGAGCTTGTACCCGTCGGGCCCGAAGATCTTGATGCCGTTGTCCTGATACGGATTGTGGGAGGCGGAGATCATCACCCCCAGGTCCGCACGCATGGAACGGGTCAGCATGCCGACCGCCGGGGTCGGCACCGGCCCCAGCTGGATGACGTCCATGCCGACGGAGATGAAGCCCGCCATCATGGCGGACTCCAGCATGTAACCTGAGAGGCGGGTGTCCTTGCCGATCACCACGGTGTGGCGATAGTCGCCACGGACGAATTCGCGGCCTGCGGCCTTGGCGATCGCCAGCGCGGTTTCCGCGGTCACAGGCTCCTGGTTCGCGGTTCCGCGAATGCCGTCTGTTCCAAATAGCTTTCGAGACATACTTAGGTCCTTTTTGCGGGTCCGGGCACCGCCCGACGGCCCCTGGTCCCGCTCGAATCCTTATACCAGAGGCGGGGCAGCGCTGTCCGGTGCTTCAAAACCGCTGGGCGCCAGCGTCATGGCACGCCAGACGTCGATCGCCTGGCGGGTCTCGGCGACGTCGTGGACCCTGAGGAGCTGCACCCCGCGCTGCAGGGCGAAGAGCACCGCCGCCAGGGAGCCGGGCAGCCGCGCCTTGGCCGGCTCGCCGCGGGACAGCTTGCCGATGAAGCTCTTGCGGCTGGCGCCCAGCAGAACCGGGCAGCCAAGCCCCTGAAACAGCGCAATCTGTTCCAAAAGCTGAAGATTGTGGGTCACGGTCTTGCCGAAGCCGATCCCGGGATCGACCACCACCTGATCGGCGGCGATGCCGGCCGCCGTGCAGGCCTCCAGACGCGCGGCCAGATAGTCGTAGATATCAAGGGCCACATGGTCGTAGCGGGGTGCCTGCTGCATGCTCTGCGGATCGCCCTGCATGTGCATCAGGACAACCGGTACGCCGGCCTCCGCTGCGGCGCTCAGGGCATCGGGGTCGCCACTGAGGGCGGTGACGTCGTTGATGATCCGCGCGCCGGCCGCCACCGCCTCGCGCATGATCGCGGCATGGCGGGTGTCGATGGAAACGCAGGCGCCGGCGCCGGCCAGCGCGCGGACGACCGGCAGCACGCGGGCGCGCTCCTCCTGCAGGGAGACCGGCTTGGCGCCGGGTCGTGTCGACTCGCCGCCGACGTCCACGATATCGGCGCCCTGCTGCAGCATCGCGAGCCCGTCGCGCACCGCGACCTCGGGATCGACCCGGTCGCCGCCGTCGGAAAAGGAATCCGGCGTGACATTGAGAATGCCCATGATGCGGGGGCGGTCGAGGCTGAGCCCGGCCAGCGGCGGGCGTGGCCGGGACAGGCGCTCCAGCAGCGCCTCGGCCACCCGGCTCTGGCCGGGCGCGCGGCGCTCCGCCCAGTGCGGCAGGTCTGCCAGTGTCAGCACGGCGCGCTCCCGCCGGCCTTCCTCCCGCCACACCGCCTCGCAGTGACCGAAGGCCAGGGGCCCGCCGGCGAGGCGTCTCAGCACCGCCGGCGCCTTGCCGTTGGGCCGCCCGCCGGGGCCGGCGGCAGCGGCCTCGGCCTCACTTGGCCCTTGCAGGCCGAGGGGCCGCAAGGTCAGGGTCGCGGGGTCGGGGTTGGTCATGGAGGCTGCTTATAGCGCCCGTCCCCGAGCGTTGAAAGCCCCGCGGGGGACGCCTGCCGGGCTCCGCCTGTTGCACGACCCGTTGCACGCCGGCCCAAGGAAAAAGGGCGGCCCCGACGGGCCGCCCCTCGTTTTCCGGCGTCGGCGCCAGCCCGGGCTAGCCGCCGGGCTGGGGCTCCGGCTCCATTCCGCCCGGCGGCTCTTCGCCGGTGTCCTTCTTGGCGGCCTTGCCGCTGGAGGGCACGGAAGACCGGCGGCCCGGCGCACCGTGGTCGGTGGGATCGCCGCGGTCGATGTTGCCGCCGTCGAGGATGGTCTGCACCTCGTCGCCACTGAGGGTCTCGTACTCCAGCAGGGCCTTGGTCACCGCATGGAGATCGTCCATATGCTCGGTCAGAACCTTGCGGGCGCGCTCCTCCGCCTCCTCGATGATGCGGCGGATTTCCTCGTCGATCAGCTTGGCGGTCGCACCGGAGATGGTCTGGCTGCGGGCAACGGAGTGGCCGAGGAAGACCTCCTCCTGGTTGTCGACGTAGCGCAGGCGGCCGAGCTTGTCGCTCATGCCCCACTCGGTGACCATGCGGCGGGCCATGTTGGTGGCCTGCTGGATGTCGTTGCTGGCGCCGGTGGAGACGTTCTCCATGCCGTAAATCAGCTCTTCGGCCATGCGCCCGCCGAACATCATCGCCAGCTTGGCGGTGATCTCCCGGAACTTCAGGCTGTAGCGGTCGGACTCCGGCAGGTTCATGGTGACGCCGAGGGCGCGGCCGCGCGGAATGATGGTTACCTTGTGCAGCGGATCGTTGCCCGGGGTGAAGAGGCCCACGAGGGCATGACCGGCCTCGTGATAGGCGGTCATTTCCTTTTCCTCTTCGCTCATCACCATGGAGCGCCGCTCGGCCCCCATCATGACTTTGTCCTTGGCGTTCTCGAAATCCATCATGGTGACCACGCGCTTGTTGGCGCGCGCCGCCAGCAGGGCGGCCTCGTTCACCAGATTGGCGAGATCGGCACCGGAGAAACCGGGAGTGCCGCGGGCGATGGTCTTGGGCTCGACATCGGGGCCCAGCGGCACCTTGCGCATGTGCACCTTGAGAATGCGCTCGCGCCCGATGATGTCCGGATTGGGCACCACGACCTGGCGGTCGAAGCGGCCGGGACGCAGCAGCGCCGGGTCGAGAACGTCCGGGCGGTTGGTGGCGGCGATCAGGATCACGCCTTCGTTGGCCTCGAAGCCGTCCATCTCCACCAGCAGCTGGTTCAGCGTCTGCTCGCGCTCGTCGTTGCCGCCGCCCAGGCCGGCACCGCGATGGCGGCCGACGGCGTCGATTTCGTCAACGAAGATGATGCAGGGGGCGTTCTTCTTGCCCTGCTCGAACATGTCGCGCACGCGGCTGGCGCCGACGCCGACGAACATCTCGACGAAGTCGGAGCCGGAAATCGTGAAGAAGGGCACGTTGGCTTCGCCGGCGATGGCGCGGGCCAGCAGCGTCTTACCGGTGCCCGGCGGGCCCACCAGCAGGCAGCCCTTGGGGATCTTGCCGCCGAGGCGCTGGAACTTCTGCGGGTCGCGCAGGTACTCGACGACCTCTTCCAGTTCCTGCTTGGCCTCGTCGATACCGGCCACGTCGTCGAAGGTCACGCGGCCCAGTTTTTCGGTGAGCAGGCGGGCCTTGGACTTGCCGAAGCCCATGGCCTTGCCGCCGCCGCCCTGCATCTGACGCATGAAGAAGATCCATACGCCGATGAGCAGCAGCATCGGGAACCAGTTGAGCAGCAGCATGAAGAGCGTGTTGTTGCTCTCGACCGGCTTCACGTCGAAGGTGACGCCGCCCTGCTCGAGGCGCTCGACCAGCCCGTCCAGATTGTCCGGACCGCGGGTGGTAAAGGTCCGCCCGCCATTCGCGGCGGTGTAGGTGCCTGTGATCTCGCTGCCCTGGATGGTGACCCTGCTGACTTCACCGGCCTCGACCTGACCCAGGAATTCCGAGTAGGCGATCTGCCCGGGGGCGCGACCGTCCATGGAACTCTGGAAGAAATTGAACAAGGCGAAGAGCAGCAGGACGATAATGATCCACAGTGCCGCGTTTCGACTGAAATTCACGATGATGTTCCCTGTTGCCCGCAAGCCTGCCGGTGCTGGCGTTCGTGCCTGACACCCCGGCTCTGCAGATGACTGCCCGGATACAGTGCTAAAGATAATGTGCGCGGCAGTCTAAACAACCGTAAATGCGGCCGCAGTTAACCCGTTTGCGGGTGTAAAACGGCAGAAGTTCAACCTCTTGGCCGCCCTTTGGTCGTCATAATAGCCCAGTAGTGGAACCGCAAGGAAGCCCCCTGGCCCGCTCAGGGCCGGCAGGGCGGCCCGCGCCGCCGCCGGGATGCGGCCGGCAAGCTCCGCCTTGTCCTCGGGCAAAGCGGCCTTCAGCCGCCGCCAGCCGGCGGACCCCAGGGCGGCAACCTGCAGCGGGCCCGCCCCCTCGCGGGGCCGGCTGCGCCCCTGAGCCGTCCCGAGACGCGGCCGCCTCAGTTCGAAACGGCCGTCCCAAAGCAGGCGGTCGCCGGGCTCCAGCAGCGCGGTGGCGCAGCGGCCGGCCTCGCGGACCAGCAGCCAGCGGTTGCCGCGCTGCAGCATCCGGCAGCCCCCCAGGGTGGCGCCCCGCGACAATCCGTCGCCGAGCATCGCGTGAAGGCGCCGCAGGCGGTCCAGCCGCGGTGTGTAGCGCCCGCCACCCACCGTCATCAGACAGTGCGCGAGCGTCCGCAGGGAGACCTCGTCACTGGCCTCCGCCAGCAGTTCCGGAGAGAGGGTGAGGAACCCGGCCGGATCCGGCTGGACCGCTTGGGCCATCAGGGCTGCGACCTCCCCTTCAAGGGCCGCGCGGGCCCGGCCGAGGTGCCCGCAGGCCGCCGCCAGCCGTTCCGGCGAGAGCCCCTCGCGGGCGAGGGCAGGCATCAGGCGGCGCAACCGCACCCGGGCAAAGCCCGCGTCCGCGTTGCTTGGGTCCTCGATCCAGCCTTCCCGCCGCGCCGCCGCGGTGGCAAGCAGCCGCGCCTTCGGCATCGACAGGAGCGGCCGCAAGAGGCGGAGTTCCGGCGTCTCGGCGAGCGGCGCCATGCCGGCGAGCCCCTCCAGCCCGCTGCCCCGGCCGAGACGCAGCAGCAGGGTTTCGGCCTGGTCTTCCAGGTGGTGGGCCAGAACCAGGTGCAGGATGCCCCGGCTGCGGCAGGCCTCGACCATCAGGGCGTAGCGGGCCTCGCGCGCCTTTGCCTGGGGCGAAGCCTCGGGTCTCGGCCCGCGCCAGCGCAGAACCCGGTGCGCAACGCCGAGGCGGGCGGCCTGCGCGCGGACCTGCGCCGCTTCCGCCGCGGCTTCAGGGCGCAGACCATGGTCCACGGTCAGGGCCAGCAGACTGCCGCGCCGGCGCGCCGTCCAGTCCTTGAGCAGGAGTGTCAGGGCCAGGCTGTCGCCACCCCCGGACAGCGCAACGGCAAGCGCCGGACGCGGCTCGAAGGGGCCGAGCGCCGCCATAGCGCTGTCAAACTCCTCAGCGGAAACCGGCGAAGACGCATTGTCCGGCATGGCCGACCCCATCCCCTCTGCGACTGATCGCGGGCCGGCCCGATTGCGGAGCGTCTTTACCCTGGGCTCAGCAGCCGATGCGCTGCGCCTCCTGACGGGCTCTTTGAATGATGGTGGCGGAGGCGTCGGCATAGCGCTCCTGCAGGACCTCGAAGGTGCCGCAGGCATCGTCCTTGCTGCCGAGCGAGGCCAGGGACATGCCCAGTTTCAGGAGATTGTCGGGCGCCTTGGGATTGTTGGGATAGGCCTCGAAACCCTCGGCAAAGGTCACCGCCGCCTGCTGGTAGTTGCCCCGCACGTAGTAGGTTTCGCCAAGCCAGTACTTGGCGTTGCCCGCCAGAGGATCCTGCGGATGCTGCTCCAGGAAGCTGGCCAAGGCCTGCTCGGCACCGTCGTAGTTGGCCTGGCGCAGCAGGCCGAAGGCGAAGTCGTACTGCTCCCGCGGCGTGCCGCCCGGCAGGGCCCCTGGCAGAGCTGCGGTCTGCGCCGGCGCAGCCGCAGCCGGGGCGCCCTGAGGTGCAGCCGGAGCGGCATCCGCCGGAATGTTCGCCTGCTGGCGGCGGAAGTTCTGCAGATCGGTCTCCGCGACGGTGCCCAGCGTGCCCGGCGTCGGACTGCTGGCCGCGCCGGAGGGAAGGCTCTGGGCAGGCGCGGCAGCGAGCGCGCCGGTCTGCGCCGGGTCCTGTGCAGTGCCGGCAGTGGCCGGGACCTGGCCCGGCGGTGCGGCGCCGGCGGCTGGCGGAGCGCCGCCTTCAAGCTGTTGCAGGCGCAGATCGACATCGGCGACCAAACGGTCCAGACGGTCCGTGACGCTGTCGGTCTGAAAGCGCATCTCCTCGACCTGGCCGGTCAGACTGCGCAGCTGCGCCTCGAACTGGTTGAGGCGCAGTTCGATCCGCGCCGCCTGGGTCGGGGTGACGCCGGACCCGGCCGCGCCGCCTGCGGCATCGGCCGGGGCCTCGCCACCGTAGACCTGTCGCTGAAGGTCGGAGAGCTCGCGCTGCAGACGCTGGATCCGGTCATCGACGGACTGGGCGGCCACCGGCTGCGGGCCGCCGGCAATCAGGGCCGCCGACAGCAGAGCCGCCGACAGCAGAGCCGCCGAAACCAGGCCGCAGGGGACCGCGGCGGCCGAAGCCAGCGCCGCAAAGAACGGCACCCGAAAGAAACGCAGTGGGCCCAGCACGCGGTCGGCGCCCCGCGTTCTCGTCGCCCGCGCGCGCCTCGTTCCTGTTCCCGTCGGTCGCGTCTTCGTCGCTGCGGTGGTCATTGCCTCATCCTCCGCCAAATCATCGCGCCAAAACCTCTGCGCCGGATCGTCTCTGGCCGGCGTGCTTCCCGATCGCGGCGGCCTCACTTCCGGGCCGGCTCACTTCGGACTGCCTCACTTCGGACTGCCGCTTCCAAAGGGATGGGCCCGCTCCGCCGCGTACAACGCGCAGCCTCCGGTCTGCCAGCGCTTCATGTCATTATTATGGCGCAGTTACGAAAACCCTTATAAGGCCCGCTTCTGCCGACGAAAAGGCCGTGCCGCGCCCAGCTGCCGAGTACGCGCAGGCCCGTGCCGGACGCCGCAAATAAAAAGGCCCCTTCGATCACCGCGGTCGCCCGCCCAACCGAAGGGGCCTCTTCGAAAAGACTGAGTTTCCGTCGCCCCGGACCCCGCTTCCAGGAAGCGCGCCCAGGCCATGGGAAACCGGAACCAGACGGCCCCTAGTTCACCACGAAAGCGCCGCGGCGGTTCTGGGCCCAGGCGGATTCGTTGGAGCCGAGCACGGCCGGACGCTCCTCGCCGAAGCTGACGGTGCTCAGGCGGCCCGGATTGATGCCAAGCGCGATCAGGTAGTCACGCACCGAATTGGCGCGGCGTTCGCCGAGGGCCAGGTTGTACTCCCGGGTGCCGCGTTCGTCGGCATGCCCCTCGATCGTGAGGGTCGTCGCGGGATTGGTGTCCAGCCACACGGCAAGCGCTTCGACCGTGCCGCGCTGGTCGGCGCGGATGTTGAACTGGTCGAAGTCAAAGAAGACGCGGTCGCCGACCTCCACAGTCAGATCTTCCTGGGTGCCGGCAGCCGGGCCGGGAATCGTGCTGGCCTGGGTTGTCGAGCCGGAGGAGCTGGACGTCGTGGAACCGCCGCCGGAGCCGCTGCCCGAAGTGGTCGCGGCCTCTTCGGACGGGGTTGAACAAGCCGCAAGCAGCATCGCCGCGAAGACGGTCGTAACTAGGGAAAAGCGCATAATCTGCCCTCTCAAACACATCCCCGGATTTTATGGATTGAGGCAGACCTGCCACCGGTGATTTCACAGGTCATGCCTGCTTGATATGCCCCCCCAACGACGGCCCATAAAGGCCGAAAATGGTTAACGGACTATACCGATGCCCCCCTAGGGAATCAAGGGGGACCAAGCCGGATCAGAGCCGTCCAGAGGCGTCACAAGCTCGCGTTCATTGAACCCTGTCAGATCAATCGTAAAGATCTTGCTAGTGATGCGTCCCTGCGAATCCGCCCGCGTGGTTCGGAAGTAGGAAAGCACCCTCCCGTTCGGCGCCCAGGTGGGCGCTTCGACATTATAATCGCGCACCAGCATCCGCTCCCCGCTGCCGTCGGCGCGCATGATACCAATGTAAAACTCCCCCGCATGCTGACGCGTGAAGGCGATCAGGTCGCCGCGCGGCGACCAGACCGGAGTGAAGTAATTCCCCTTACCACGACTGATTCGACGCACGTTACTTCCATCGCGATTCATCACATAGAGTTGAGGCCGCCCGCCGCGGTCGGAGTTGAAGACGATTTGACTCGAATCCGGTGAGAAGGACGGCGAGGTGTCGATTCCCGGATGATTGGTCAGCCGCTGCTGTCGCCGGGTGCGCAGGTCGATGGCGTAGACCTCCGAATTGCCCTCCTGCGCCATGGAGAGGATCACCGAATCCCCAAGGGTCGAGAACCGGGGCGCGAAGGTCATTCCCGGAAACTCCCCCAGCACCTCCTGCTGTCCGGTGTCGAGATTGAACAGATAGACCCTGGGCACTTCCCGCCTGCCGGAGCGCTGGAAGGCCAGATAGGTGATTTCCCGCGTCGACGGCGAGAAGCGCGGCGTCAGCACCGTTTCGTTGCCGGCGGTCAGGAAGCGGTGGTTCTGGCCATCCTGATCCATGATCGCCAGACGTTTGATGCGCCGGTTTTGCGGCCCCTGCTCGGCAATGTAGACAATCTGAGTATTGAAATAACCGGTTTCGCCGGTCAGGCGCTCATAGATGAAATCCGAGATTCGATGGGCGATGTTGCGCCAGTTCGCCTGCGTCGTGGTGAACTGACGGCCCTCCATCTGGGCTTCCGAGAACACGTCCCAGAGACGGAACTGCACGACCATTCGACCATCGGCCTGTAAGGCCACGTTGCCGGCCACCAGCGCCTGGGCGTTGATCAGGCGCCAGTCGCCGTAGCGCGGCCCGTTGCGCAGACTGGAGGCGTCCTGGATGAAGGCGCGCCTGTCGACCGGTCTGAACAGGCCGCTGCGCTCCAGGTTGGCGGCAACCACCTGCGCGATGTCGCTGCCCAGCTTCTGCTCATCGGCGATTTCCCCGAAGAGATCGGTGATGGCGATCGGCAGGGGCTCCACGAAACCCCGATTGATGTCCACCTGGAGCTGCGCCCGCGCCGGGCCCGGCGCCGCGAACACCGCGGCAACGAAAGCCGCCGCCAAAAGCGCCGGTACCAGGAAAAGGCTGCGGCAGACCCCCGCCGCTGAACGGGATTTGGAGCGCTGCATCGACGTCATGATCCGAACATCTCTCTCGGGTTGAAGGTCAGGTTCATCTGCTTCCATTCTGAATACTGGGCGACCGGCAGCTCGAAGGGGCTGCAGCGCAGGATCGCCCGGACGGCCGCCTCGGCAGCGGTGCGGAAGTAGGCGTCGCGGCCCATGCGCCGGAGGTCGACGACCTTGGGCTGGCCGATGACACGGCCGTCGGGGGCCAGGTTCACGATCACCTCGACGATCAGATCCTCGGCCTGCAGCGCCCCGGCGTCGGGGCTCCAGCAGCGCTCGATCTGGCCGCGGACCGAATTCTCGAGCTGCAGGCGCTGCACCGCGGAGACGCGCGCCTGAGGCGCCTGGGTCGGCGCCGCCGCGGTCTGCTGCTGGCGCTGCGGGGTCTCCTCCCTCAGCTTCTCCACGTTGCGCAGGATCGAGGTGATGCGGTCCTCCGGCTTCGGCTCCTCCTCCTTCGCCGGTTCCTCGACCTTCTCGGCCACCTGGATCTCCGGCTTGCGCGGCGGCTTGGGCGGCAGCCTCGTCTCGGGTTCGGGCTCCGGCTCGGGTTCCGGCTCGGGCTCGGGTTGCGGCTCGGGTTCCGGTTCGGGTTCCGGCTCAGGCTCTGGCTCCGGCACGGGCACAGGCTCCGGTTCGGGCTCGGGTTCCGGAACCGGTTCGGGCTCCGGCGGCGGCGGCGGCGCTTCGGCAATCTCCGGCTCCGGCTCCGGCGCCAGCTCAGGCGCTTCCGGCGGCTCCGGTTCCGGGTCCGGCTCGACCTCCTGTTCGACGCGTACCGCTTCCTCCGGCAGCGTGACCAGCTCAACCGGGATCGCGTCGAAGTCCGTCAAGGGCTCATGGAACACGGGCAGCCCGACCACCAGCGCGACGATCACCGCCAGGTGCAGAAGTCCGGAAAAGATGGCTGCCTTGACCATGCCTCAGTCGAATCGTGTCATTCTTTTGTCGTCCGTTGGGGACGCTAGTTGCCCTGGGAACCGTCCGGGGCGTCGTCCGGGGCGTCGTCCGCGGCAGGCGCCTGCCCCGCCGCCGGCACCGCCGCCTCGTCGCCCTTGGGCAGCTCGGCGATCAGCGCCACGCGCTGGAAGCCTGCGGTGTTCACCGTCCCCATCACCTGCATGATACGGCCATAGGCGATTGCCCGGTCGCCGCGCACGAATATGCGGGTGTCGGGCTTGCTTTCGGTAATCGCGCGCAGGCGCGGGACGAGCCGTCCGATGTCCACCGGCGAATCCTGAATGTAGATGGTGCCTTCAGAGTTGACGGAGATGACCAGCGGTTCATCCGGATCGGCGATCGATTGTGCCTGGGTCTTGGGCAGATCGACCGGCACGCCCACGGTCAGCAGCGGCGCCGTCACCATGAAGACGATGAGGAGCACCAGCATGACGTCGACGAAGGGGGTGACGTTGATCTCGCTGAGGGGCCTGTAGCGCCCGGCTTTGCGGCCGCGCCCACGGACCGCCGGTACAAGGGTTGCTGCCATGGCTCAGGCCTTCTCGTCGAGTTTGCGGGAGAGGATCGCGCCGAATTCGCCGGCAAAGGCCTCCAGGCGGCCGGCATAGCGGCCCAGATCGTTGGACAGCTTGTTGTAGCCGATGACCGCCGGGATCGCCGCCACCAGGCCGAGCGCGGTGGCGAAGAGCGCCTCGGCGATACCCGGCGCCACCACCGCCAGACTGGTGTTCTTGGCTGCAGCAATGGAGGTGAAGGCGTTCATGATGCCCCAGACCGTGCCGAACAGGCCGATGAAGGGCGCCGCCGAGCCGACCGAAGCGAGGAAGGTCATATGGCGCTCCAGGCGTTCCATCTCCCGCCCCAGGGCGATCTCCATAACCCTCTCGATGCGCTGCTGCAGACTGGCCTTGACCTCCGAGGCACTGCTGAGACCGCGCGCCGAGGAGCGGCGCCACTCGCGCATCGCCGAAACGAAGACCGAGGCCATCGGGTCGGGCGGGCGGTTGTCGAGACGGTCGTAAAGGTCGTCGAGGGAGCCGCCGGACCAGAAGGCCTCCTCGAACTGCCCGGCCCGTTCCTTCAGCCGGCGCATGCGCAGCACCTTTTCGAAGATGATCGCCCAGCTCCAGAACGAGGCCAGGATCAGGAGGACCATGACCGCCTGCACGACGATGTCGGCCTCCAGGAAGAGCCCCCAGACCGAAAGGGTCGGATCGACCGATCCTTCGAGTTCCAATGCGTTAACGGCGTCCTGTTCCATGGGTTACCCCTGCTCCATAGGCGTCAAGTGAGGCTGCAAGGCGGCACGGACCGTCGCCGGAATGCGGGTCGGGCGGCCGTCGTTGCGGACCGAAGCAACTTCTACTGTCAGATGCGCTAACACTTCGTCAGCACGCCAGACCGACTGGTCCGCGACCATGCTGGCGCCCTTCAGCGCGGTGAAGCGCGAGCGCACCTCGACCAGGTCGTCGAGACGGGCCGGGCGGCGGAAGTCGACGCTGCAGCGCCTGAGCGCGAAGACAACCCCGAAGCGGGTACGCAGGTCGGTCTGTTCGATGCCCAGCAGGCGCAGCACCTCGGTGCGCGCGCGCTCGGCGAAATTCAGGTAGCGGGCGTGGTAGACGATCCCGCCGGCATCGGTGTCCTCATAGAAGACCCGCAGGGGATAGCGGTGCTCGCCATCGGCCAGGCTGCCGGAAAGGGCGGTCAAGCCGAAGCCTCCCCGTTGCTGCCCGGGTCTTCGCCCGAATCGTCGACCGTCTCGTCGCCCAGCAGGTCGAGCTGCTCCAGCCCGCGCGGCGCCTCCAGTCCCAGGTAGGCGAAGCCGCCGCGCGACAGCACCCGCCCGCGCGGCGTGCGCTGCACCAGGCCCTGCTGGATCAGGTAGGGTTCGATGACCTCTTCCAGCACGTCGCGCTGCTCCGACAGAGCGGCCGCCATGGTTTCGACCCCGACCGGCCCGCCGCCGTAGTTGTCCGCCATGCAGCGCATATAGCGGCGGTCCATGGCGTCGAGGCCGCGCTCGTCCACGTCCAGGCGCTTGAGGGCGCCGTCGGCCTGGGGGGCGGCGATCACCTCCACCCCGGCCACGGCGGCGAAGTCGCGCACCCGGCGCAGCAGCCGCCCGGCAACCCGGGGCGTGCCGCGCGAGCGCCGCGCGATCTCAGCCGCACCGTCCTCGGTCAGCTGCATGTCCAGCACCTTGGCGCCGCGGCTGACGATCTGCTGCAGTTCTTCCGGCTCATAGAACTGCAGACGCAGCGGGATGCCGAATCGTTCCCGCAAAGGCGTGGTAATAAGGCCGGAACGCGTCGTGGCGCCCACCAGGGTAAACGGCGGCAGGTCGATCCGCACCGAACGCGCCGCCGGCCCTTCGCCGATGATGAGATCCAGATGGAAATCCTCCATCGCCGGGTAGAGCACCTCTTCCACGGCCGGGGAAAGCCGGTGGATCTCGTCGATGAACAGCACGTCATGGGGCTGGAGATTGGTCAGGATGGCGGCCAGATCACCGGCCTTGGCGATCACCGGGCCCGAGGTGGCGCGGAAGCCGACACCCATTTCCCGCGCCACGATCTGCGCCAGGGTGGTCTTGCCGAGGCCCGGCGGGCCGAAGAAGAGAACGTGGTCCAGCGCATCGCCGCGCCCGCGCGCCGCCTGCACGAAGACCCGCAGGTTCTCACGCACCGCGCGCTGGCCGATAAAGTCGTCGAGGTGGCCGGGGCGCAGGCTGAGTTCGCCGCCGTCCTCCTCGCGGAAGGTGGGGGAAATCACCCGTCCGTCGCTGGCGCTGCTGTCGCTCAAGCGCTCCCCTCCGTCACTGCGCCAGCTCCTTCAGCCCGGCCTTGATCAGCGCCTCGACCGGCGCCTCGGCCCCGAGATCGCCCATGGCCTTGGCGACCGCCGAGAAGGCTTCGGCGCGCCGGTACCCCAGGTTGACCAGGGCCGAGACCGCATCCTCGGAAACACCGGGGACCGCATTGCCACCACCGTTGGCGAGCGCCACCGGCCCGAGGGCCATGCCGCCGGCCTTGTCCTTCAGTTCCGAGGCGATGCGCCCCGCCAGCTTGGGCCCGACACCGCTGGCCCGCGCCAGTGCCGCCTTGTCCTGGGCGGCAATCGCCTGAACCAGTTCCGCCGGCGGCAGGACGGAGAGAATGGCCAGCGCCATCTTGGCGCCGACGCCCTGGACCCCGTTGAGAAGGCGATACCAGTCGCGCTCGGCGGCATCGGCAAAGCCGAAGAGATGAAAGTGGTCCTCGCGCACGTGGGTTTCGATCAGCAGGCTGGCCGCGCCGCCGGGCGGCGGCAGCAGGCCAAGCGTCCGGCCCGAGCAGTAAACCAGGTAGCCGACGCCGCCGACGTCCAGGATCGCCCAGTCCTCGCCGCTGGAATCGACGACCCCGGTGAGCTTGCCGATCATGCGGCGCCTCCCGAAGAGGCCGCCCGCCCGGAAGAGGTCGCACGCCCGGAAGAAACCTCACCCAAGGGATCTTCACGGCCGGCCGCCCAGCGCTGGCCGGTCGCATGATGATGGCTGTGGCAGATCGCCACGGCCAGGGCGTCGGCGGCGTCCGGCGCAGTCACGGCACAGCCGGGCAGCAGCCGCGCGACCATCATCGCAACCTGTTTCTTGTCGGCATGGCCGGTTCCGACCACCGCCTTCTTGACGATCATCGGCAGATACTCCGCCACCGGCAGGCCGCTCAGCGCCGGCGTCAGCAGGGCGATGCCGCGGGCCATGCCCAGCTTGAGGGTGGAGGAAGGGTTCTTGTTCGCCAGGGTCACCTCGACCGCCGCGGCGTCAGGCGTATGGGCCGCCACCACCGCAGCGATGCCGCGATGAAGCTGCAGCAGCCGCTCGGAGAGTTCGGCGCCGGTGTCGGATACGACAACGCCGTTGGCCAGATGGCGCAGATGGTTGCCCTCCGCCTCGATCATTCCCCAACCCGTGTGGCGCAACCCTGGATCCAAACCGAGAATTCGCATCGCGATTGTTCTGCTTTCCCCTCTCTTCAAAAGCCGCCTGCCCCGGGCATCCGGGAGTCCCGGCCCCCACCGGGATGCAGCCCCCGGCGTTCAGGACCGGCACGGGCCGGTCCCGGCCGCCGTGCCTCACGCCGTCAGGCGCGCCATAACATCGTCGCTGATCTCAAAGTTCGCCGAGACCCTCTGGACGTCGTCGCTTTCGTCCAGCACGTCCAACATCTTCAGCATGGTCTGGGCCTTGTCCTCGTCGATGGCCACCGTGGTCTGCGGCCGCCAGGTCAATTCGGCTTCGCTGGGATCGCCGAAGCGCTCGGTCAGGGCGTCGCGAACCGTCGAAAAGTCATCCGGGTCGCAGGTGACCTCATGCGCCTCACCACCGCTCTCCACGTTGCTGGCGCCGGCCTCGACAGCGGCCTCGAAGACGTCGTCGGCCGAGCCGATGGCGGCGGGATAGGTGACGACGCCGACACGGTCGAACATGAAAGAGACCGAGTTGGTCTCCCCCAGGCTGCCGCCGTGCTTGCTGAAAGCGGTCCGCACCTCGGAGGCGGTGCGGTTGCGGTTGTCGGTCAGCGCCTCGACGATGACGGCCACGCCGCCGGGGCCGTAGCCCTCGTAGCGCACCTCTTCGTAGTTGGTGTCGTCCTCGCCGCCGGCGGCCCGCTTGATCGCCCGCTCGATGTTGTCCTTGGGCATGTTGGCCGCCCGCGCCGCCTGCACCGCGCCCCTGAGGCGCGGGTTCTTGTCCGGCTCCGGTAGCCCGGATCTGGCCGCGACCATGATTTCCCGGGTCAGCCGGGCGAATTGCTTGGCGCGCTTCTTATCCTGCGCGCCCTTGCGGTACATGATGTTCTTGAACTGTGAATGGCCCGCCATAACGTGACGATCCTATCCTACATAGTGGGTCGATTTGCGGTAGAGCCTACCACATTTTGAGGTTAAGGGGCGCATTCAGCCCTCAGCGATAATCTCGCAATATGGCGACAATAGGGCGGCTTCTATCAGGTCGCGGGCCGAACCAAAAGCCTCTCCGCCGCCGGTTTGGTCTCCTGTCCGGTCTCCTGCCCGGGCCCACTCTCCGGCCGGGTTAACGGGTCCTTAAACCCCTTGGGCGAGACTGATGCGACGCGAAGATCCCGGGTGAAGGGCCCGGATCCCCTGGACGACGAGGACCTGCGCCGCAATGCCGCTGCCCTTGAACATCATCGACCTGGCGATCACCGAAGAGATTTCGGCCGATACCGCAGAGGTCGCGCGCCGCCTGGAGCAGGCGGCCGAGCTGGTCGAGGGCTTCGCCCAGCAGACCGGTCTCGAGGCCCTGGACAGCCTGCTGATCATGGCCGACGAAGCCGACAGCGAGGGACCGACCCGGGATGTCGTCGACGAGGTTCGCAGGATTGCCGGCGACATCGAGGACCAGAGCAGCGTCCTGCTCTGCGAGGTCGAGCGCTTCGTCTCCGTTTCCACCGAGCGCTAAGGCCACAACGCCTACCAGTCCGGCAGGTGTTCCCCCAGGCGCCCGCCCAGGCGCAGCGGGGCGACACGGGCGGCCAGGCCGCTGGTTTCGTCCGTCTCCACCAGGACCCCGCAAAGCGTCCCCTCCCCGCCGGCGACCGTGAGCCGGTCACCCCGCACCTTTTTGACGAAGCGCTCGATCGGCGCCTTTTTATCCATGCCGATCACCGAGTCATAGTCGCCGCACATGCCGGCGTCGCTCTGGTAGGCGGTGCCGCCCGGCAGAATCATGCTGTCCGCCGTGGGCACATGGGTATGGGTGCCGACGAACAGCGAGACCTTGCCGTCGACGAAGTGGCCCGCGGCCATCTTCTCCGAGGTGGCCTCGGCGTGGAAGTCGACCACCGCCGCGTCGACGCTGGCGCCCAGGCGATACTGGGCCAGCAGCCCCGCAATACAGGCAAAGGGGTCGTTCAGGTCCTCCATGAAGAGCTGGCCCATGACGTTGATGACCAGCACCTTTTTGCCGCGCTCGGTGGTGAACACCCCGACGCCGCGGCCCGGCGTTCCCCCGGGATAGTTGTGCGGCCTCAGCAGCCGCGGCTCGCCGCCGATGTAGGCCATGACCTCGCGCTGGTCCCAGCTGTGGTTACCCCCGGAAATGACGTCGACTCCGGCCTCGAAGAGCTGGCGGCAGATCTTTTCGGTGATGCCGAAGCCGGAGGCGGCGTTCTCTCCGTTGGCGATGACGAAGTCCAGCTTCAACTGTCGACGCAGGCCGGGAAGCCGCGCCAGCACGACGTCGCGGCCCGGCCGGCCGACGATATCACCGCAAAACAGAAGTCTCATAAAATCAATCGCTTTCCACGTCAGAGCGCACCACCGCCGCCTCGGTGACCACTGCGTTAAGGCGCTGATCGTTGCCGTCATGCGGCACCGCGGCGACCTGCTGGGCGGCGTAGGCAAGGCCGACGGCGAGGATATCGCCTTTGCCGCGCAGCAAGGCAAGGCTGCGGTCGTAGTATCCGCCGCCGTAGCCCAGGCGGTAGCCGCTTGCATCGAAGGCCAGCAGCGGCACCAGCAGAATCTGCGGCTCCAACTGCGGCTTCTCGGGCAGGGGTTCGCGGGTGCCGAGCGCCGCCGGAACCAGGGCGTCGCCTGGCGCCCAGGTCCGGAATTCCAGCGGGCGCTCAGGTCCCGCCAGGGCCGGCAGGGCGAGCCGGCAGCCGGCCTCCCCAAGAGCCCGGAGCAGCGGGCGCGGATCGATCTCCTCGGCCATCGGCCAGTACCCGGAGACGACGGTGCCTGGCTCAGGGGCGAAAGCGGAGAGAAACTGTCCGCAAAGGGCTGTCGCGGCCCGCGGTCCCGCAGGCGTGTTGGCGGCGGCGGCGCGGACGGTCCGGGCTTCGCGGCGCAAGGCGCGCTTGGCCGCCGCCAGCCCTTCGGCGCCTTCCGCCTCCGGCGCGTCGGCGCTCATCGCGTTCCGCCGCACCGGCGGGCGGCTTCAGGGGAACAGAGGTGCAGGCGTTTCACTCGGAGGAAAGGTCGGGCGGCGCCGCGGTGGCCGTTGGTAGCATGGGATCCTCTGTGGCCTGCCAAGCAGGTGGGCGCCATATACCGAGGCCAGGGCCCCGGCAGGGACAGCTCCCGAGAGGTTCGGTATTGGCCCCAGGGATCGCGAAACCTGACGCACCCCGCAGCGCCGCCCGCCAAACCTTGGATTATCTATGCCTCCTGAAGGCGGGCGGCAATAGCCTCGATGCGCTGGGCACAGGCCTCCAGCGCCTGGGTGGCTCTCTCGTCGCCGGAATCGGGTGCAGATTTTGCCCCTGCGCCGTAGCCCGCCGCCTGGCCCAGAGGCACATCGCCGGTCTTCAGGCCGTCGATCTGGCGCCGGGCATCGAACAGCTCGTCGGCCACCAGCAGACAGGACATGAAGAGGAGGCGCTGCTCGCCGACCTGGCCAATACTGCCTTCCAGCTCGCCGACCTTGCGGTCGATGTACTCGGCCAGTTTCAGCAGGTGGCCCTCCTGCCCGTCGTCACAGGTGACCTGATAGGAGCGGCCGTGAACCATCAGGGAAATCTGTGCCATCGTTGCGTCCTAATCTAACCGGCGAGGCGGCGCAGCCGCAGGATGGCCGAGTCGAGGCGGGTCGAGACGGTGCTGGCGAGTTGCTGCAGAACGGCGTTCTCGCGCTGTGCGGCCTTCAGGGCATCCCGCAACGCCTGATCGTCGGCGCCGCTTCCCGCCGCGGCGCGCGCCGTGACAACCTGTTCCAGGTTGTCGATCGCCCGCTGCAGCCGCTTGCTGGCTTTGTCCAACTGTGCCATTGGCGTTTCGTCCAGTCCTCTTTGGCCAGCCATGGTGTGCAGCCGACCGTCTGCTACCGTATTCAACGCTTGTCACCATAGGCGTGCGCGCCGTGACCGGTCAACTGGCGAGCCCTCGGCGCGGCCTGCGGGCCAGCCCCGCGCCCAGCCCTGCGCCCAGTCCCGCGCAATGCCCGGAGATTCGCCCCGGCTGCGGCCAGATGCCGGTTGACCTTGGCCAGCCGTGTCGGCATGTTGCGCCCAACTTGGCCGCGCAACGCTCTGCGCCGCCGTTCTGTTCCCCAATCAGGTGGACTTTCGATGGACGCCGTCACGTCGTCTGCGCCTCAAGACAGCAGCAACGCCCCCATGGACCATCCCAACACGCCCCATCGAGATATGGCCAATGCCATCCGCGCCCTGGCCATGGACGCTGTGCAGAAAGCGAACTCCGGCCATCCCGGCATGCCGATGGGCATGGCCGACGTGGCAACCGTGTTGTTCACCCGTTTCCTGAAGTTCGATCCGGCGACGCCTGACTGGGCCGATCGCGACCGCTTCGTGCTCTCGGCCGGGCATGGCTCGATGCTGCTCTACGCGCTGTTGCACCTGACCGGCTACGAAGACATGACCATGGAAGAGCTGCGGTCTTTCCGCCAGCTCGGCAGCCGCACCGCCGGCCATCCGGAATACGGCCATGCCGCCGGAATCGAGACCACGACCGGCCCTCTGGGCCAGGGCTTGGCCAACGCGGTGGGCATGGCGCTCGCGGAGCGCCTGCTGAACGCCCGCTTCGGCGACGACCTTGTCGATCACTACACCTATGTCATCGCCGGCGACGGCTGCCTGATGGAAGGGGTCAGCCACGAAGCGGTCTCGCTCGCGGGCCATCTGAAACTCAACAAGCTGATCGTCCTCTTCGACGACAACGCCATCTCCATCGACGGCAGCACCGACCTTGCGGTTTCCGACGACCAGTTGAAGCGCTTCGATGCCTCGGGCTGGGCGACCAGCCGCGTCGACGGCCACGACCCCGAAGCAGTTGCCGCCGCCTTGAGCGCGGCGCAGGCCAGTGACCGGCCGAGCCTCATTGCCTGCAAGACCACCATCGGCTACGGCGCCCCGAACAAGCAGGGCACCGCCGCCACCCACGGCAGCCCCCTGGGCGAGGACGAGGTGGCCGGCGCCCGCAAGGAACTGGGCTGGCCCCACGCGCCCTTCGAACTGCCCGAGCAGATCCTTGCCGCCTGGCGCGCCGCCGGCGCACGCGGCAGCGAAGCGGTTTCAGCCTGGCGCCAGCGCCTGGAGGCGGCACCGGCGGATCTGCGCCGGACCTTCGAGCGCCAGATGGCCGGCAAGCTGCCCGAGGGATGGAAAGAGGCCGTCGCCGCCTTCAAGGCCGAGGTGGTGGCCGAAGCGCCGGGCGTGGCCAGCCGCGTGTCCTCCCAGAAGACTCTCGACGTGCTCACCGCGGCAGTTCCCGAACTGGTGGGCGGCTCCGCCGACCTGACCGGGTCGAACAACACCAAGACCAAGGCCCAGGGTGTCGTCTCCGCCGACGATTTCTCCGGCAGTTATCTGCACTATGGCGTCCGCGAGCACGGCATGGCCGCGGCAATGAACGGCATCGCCCTGCACGGCGGCCTCATTCCCTACGGCGGCACCTTCCTGGTCTTCACCGACTACTGCCGCCCCTCGATCCGCCTCTCGGCGCTGATGAAGCAGCGGGTCATCTATGTCATGACCCACGATTCCATCGGCCTCGGCGAAGACGGACCGACGCATCAGCCGGTCGAGCATCTGGCGGCGCTGCGCGCCATTCCCGACCTGCTGGTCTTTCGCCCGGCCGACGCCGTCGAGACAGCGGAATGCTGGGAACTGGCGGTCGAGGCCGAGGACACGCCCTCGGTGCTGGCGCTGACCCGCCAGGGACTGCCGACCCTGCGCAAGGACAGCTCGGAAAACCATTCGGCCTATGGGGCCTATATCATGGTGCCGGCCGACAGCGAGCGGCAGGTCACACTTCTGGCCTCGGGCTCCGAGGTGCAGATCGCCGTCGACGCGCAGAAGATGCTGCGCGACGAGGGCATTTCAGCCGCCGTGGTCTCCGTGCCGTGCTGGGAGTTGTTCGAACAGCAGCCGCCGCATTACCGCGACGAGGTGCTGGGCCCGGGCACGCTGCACATCGCCATCGAAGCCGCCAGCCCCTTCGGCTGGGAACGCTGGATCGAGTCCGGCGGCGGCTTCGTCGGCATGCGCTCCTTCGGAGCCTCGGCACCGGCCAAGGATCTCTTCAACCACTTCAACATCACCGCCGAAGCCGTCGTGGAGGCCGTCAAGACACGTTTTTGACCACTCCAAAGCGGAGCGGCCTTCCTATATAGATGCGCAAAAAAAACGGAGGGCTCAGCCATGACTTCTGCACAGCTTGTGGACACTGCCAACGCACTCGTCGCCGACAGCAAAGGCATCCTTGCCGCCGACGAGAGCTCCCCCACCATCAAGAAGCGCTTCGACAGCATTAAGATCGAATCGACCGAGGAGAACCGCCGCGACTACCGCGACATGCTGTTCTCGACACCCGACGCGGGACAGTTCATATCCGGCGCCATCCTCTACGACGAGACCATTCGCCAGTCCGCCGCCGACGGCACCGCGCTGGTGAAGAAGCTGGAGAGCGCCGGCATCATTCCCGGCATCAAGGTCGACATGGGGGCCAAGCCCCTGGCCGGCCATCCCGGCGAGACGGTCACCGAAGGGCTCGACGGACTGCGCGCCAGGCTGGAGGACTATGCCAAGCTGGGCGCGCGCTTCACCAAGTGGCGCGGCGTCTACACCATCGGCGAAGCCATGCCCAGCGCCGCCTGCATCACCGCCAACGCCCATGCGCTGGCCCGCTACGCCGCCCTGGCGCAGGAAGCCGGCCTTGTGCCGATCGTCGAGCCCGAGGTGCTGATGGACGGCAGCCACAGCATCGACGACTGCGAAGAGGTGACCGAAGAGGTGCTGCGCAGCGTCTACAACGAGCTGGCGATCCAGGAGGTTTTGCTGGAAGGCAGTCTCTTGAAGCCCAATATGGTGATTTCCGGTCAGGATTGTCCGGAGCAGGCCGGGGTGGCGGAGGTTGCGGAACGCACCGTTCGCTGTCTGAAACGCACCGTCCCGGCGGCGGTGCCGGGGATCGTCTTTCTTTCCGGCGGTCAGAGCGACGAGCTGGCGACCGAGCACCTGGACGCCATGAACAAGCTCGGCGAGCTGCCGTGGAAGCTGAGCTTTTCCTACGGGCGCGCGCTGCAGGCGGCGCCGCTGAAGGCCTGGTCGGGGCAGGCAGCCAATCTGGCGGCCGGCCAGGCGGCCTTTCTGGAGCGGGCGAAGGCGAACAGTGCCGCGGCCACCGGCACTTATGCCTGACGGATACCCAGGCGCGTGACGGACACCGGAACGGGCCAGGGAAGGCAGACAGTCACGAAACGCGGTCTCCCCGGACGGGGATGCAATCAATAAGAAGGGAAGCAGGACCATGGCAATTAAGGTTGGCATCAATGGCTTCGGCCGGATCGGACGGCTCGTGTTCCGCGCGGCGATGGAAAGCAAGCGCAAGGACGTCGAGTTCGTCGCCATCAACGACCTGGGCACGCCCGAGGCCAATGCCCACCTGCTGAAGTACGATTCGGTCCACGGCACCTACCCCGGCAAGGTCGAGGCCCTGAAGGACGCCATCAAGGTCGACGGCAAGAAGGTGAAGGTCTTCGCCGAGCGCGACCCGGCGCAGCTGCCCTGGGGCAAGCTGGGCGTCGACGTCGTCATGGAGTGCACCGGCCACTTCAACAGCAAGGAAGCCTCCAGCAAGCATCTGGAGGCCGGCGCCAAGAAGGTGCTGGTCTCGGCCCCCGCCTCCGGCGCCGACATTACGGTGGTCTACGGCGTCAATCACGACAAGATCAAGAAGAGCCATCACGTCGTGTCCAACGCGTCCTGCACCACCAACTGTCTGGTACCGGTGGCCCATGTTCTGGAGCAGACGGTCGGCATCAAGCACGGCTTCATGACCACCGTGCACTCCTACACCGGCGATCAGCCGAGCGTCGATACGCTGCACAAGGACCTGCGGCGGGCCCGCGCCTCGGCGCTGTCCATGATCCCCACCTCCACCGGCGCCGCGCGCGCGGTCGGCCTGGTGCTGCCGGGACTGAAGGGCAAGCTGGACGGCACCGCCATCCGGGTGCCGACCCCCAACGTCAGCCTGATCGACCTGACCATCGAAGCGAAGAAGAAGACAACGGCCGAGGCCGTGAACAACGCCATGATCAAGGCCTCCAAGGGCAATCGCCTGAACGGCGTGCTGGCGGTCAACGAGGCGCCGCTGGTGTCGACGGACTTCAACCACTCCAACGCCAGTTCCACCTTCGATGCCACCCAGACCCAGGTGCTCGACGACACCTGCGTACGGGTGCTGTCGTGGTACGACAATGAATGGGGCTTCTCCAACCGCATGAGCGACACCGCCGTGGCGCTCGGCAAGCTCATTTAGCAGGCGCTGAAGAAGCGGCTGCAAGGGCGGGGCCGGTCAGGCCCCGCCTTTTTTCGTGCCCGGATTCCGGCTATCGGGGCGCCCGATCCGGCTCTATCATGACCGGCCATGCTGGGGCGAACGATCATCATCCACTCCCTCGAACACGCCGTCGCCGCGCTGCGCGCCGCGCGGGAGTTGGGCTGCGCGGTTACCCTGGCCTCACCCCCCGGAGCCGCCGCCTACACCGGGGCCCTGTGGTTTCGCGAGGTGGTGAAGGAGGCGGCGCGCGAGGTGCCGGAGGCGGAATTCACGGCGGTGCTGGACTGCGGCGACAAGCCGGGTCTGGTGATGGCGGCCTTCCGCCAGGGGGTGCGCTCGGTGCGCTTCACCGGCGGCAAGGTCCAGCGCGAGAAGCTGGAGGCCCTCGCCGAGCAGGAGGGCTATCATCTGATCACCGACAGCCTGGACAGTCTGGACCTGGCCGAGGAAGGCGACCTCGCCACCGCCTGCCACGCCTGGCTGGCAGCCCCATGACGGAGCGGCACCGCGGTGTGGTGATCCTGACGGCAAACCGCAAAGAGGCCATCGACAATGCGCTGACGCAGCGCCTGAACCACGTCATCAGCTTTTCAGCGACCGAAGATTGAGCGGCGGCGTCGGTGGAAGACGGTTCTCAGTTTCTGCTGGTCTCACCGCCGCTGGATGCACAGCCTTGCCGCGACGGCGGTTTTCTTGCCGGACTGATGGCGGTTCTCCAAGCCTTCGACGACGCGCCCGCCGCAGGTCTCTCGGCGCTGCTGCTGCGCGACGGCGCCCTGGACGATGCCGCCCTGCTGGAAAACGCCGCGCCGATGATCCATGCGGGCCAGGCGGCCGGTCTCGCGGTGCTCCTCGAAAACCGCAGCAACCTTGTCGAGGCCAGCGGCTGTGACGGCCTGCACATCGACGCCCGGGCAGCGGGCAAGGCCATCACCCAACTGCGGCAGCATCTGGGCGACGGCCGCATCCTCGGGGCCGGTTGCGGGAACTTGCGCCATGCCGCCATGCTGGCCGGCGAAGCCGGGGCCGACTACGTCGCCTTCGGCGGCCTGGAGGCGGGCAGCGCCGCCGATCCCGCGCTGGTCGCCTGGTGGGCCGATTGCATGACGCCGCCGGTGGTCGCGCTTGGCGCGGCAACGCCAGAGGAGGTGGCCGCCCTGGCCGCCGCCGGGGCCGACTTCGTCGCCCTCGCCGCGCCCCTGTGGCTCGAAAACGCCGACCCGGCCGCGGCCGTGGCGGAGCTGATCGCAGGCGCCCGCTCCAACGCCTGAAACGCGCCGCCCCCATGCCCAGGCCAGGCACCTCGGGCGTTGCCACCCCAGGGGCAAGCTGGTAGCTTCCGCGCGCTTTCCAGAACTGCCATTTTCCCGGACCCTTCGGCCATGAAGATCAACGGCAATGCCATTCGCCCCGGCAACGTCATCGAGCACAAGAACCGCCTCTGGCGGGCGGTGAAGATCCAGCACACCCAGCCCGGCAAGGGCGGCGCCTATCTGCAGGTGGAGCTGAAGGACATCCGCGACGGCACCAAGCTGAATGATCGCTTCCGCGCCAGCGAAGACGTCGAGCGCGTGCGCCTGGACCAGAAGGAGTTCCAGTTCCTCTTCGCCGAGGACGACATGCTGACCTTCATGGACAACGAGACCTACGAGCAGATCAGCCTGCACAAGGACATGGTCGGCGAGCCGGTGGTCTATCTGCAGGATGGCATGACGGTGACCATCGAGTCCTATGAGGGCGAACCGATCTCCGTGATGCTGCCGGACACCGTGATCATGGAGATCGTCGAGGCCGACGCGGTGGTGAAGGGCCAGACCGCCTCCTCCTCCTACAAGCCGGCGAAGCTGGAGAACGGGGCCCGGGTCATGGTGCCGCCGCACATCGAAAGCGGTACCCGCATCGTTGTGAACACAGCCGATTCAACCTATGTGGAGCGGGCCAAGGGCTAACCCCGCCGCCTATTCAAAGGCCACAGCCGGGGCGCTTTCCGGAACGCCCGCTTTCCGCAACCTGCTTGTACCTGCAGTCCGTTTCCGTCCGCAGTTCTCCAACGAAGGCATCTTCCGCCATGGCCACCCGCTCCGCCCTTATCAATGTCATGGTGAAGGCCGCCAACAAGGCCGCACGCGGCCTGAAGCGCGACTTCGGCGAGCTGGAGAACCTTCAGGTTTCCCGCAAGGGACCGGCGGACTTCGTTTCCGCCGCCGATCTGAAGGCGGAGAAGACCCTCAAGGAGGAGCTGTCCCACGCCAGGCCGGGATACGGCTTTCTGATGGAGGAATCCGGCGGCCAGGCACCGAGCGACGGCAACACCCGCCGCTGGCTGGTCGACCCGCTGGACGGGACCACCAACTTCCTCCACGGCCTGCCGCAGTTCGCCATCTCCATCGCCCTGGAGGAGCGCGGCGAGGTCATCGCCGGCGTGGTCTACGACCCCATCAAGGACGAACTGTTTCACGCCGAGAAGGGCGGCGGCGCCTTCCTCAACGACCGCCGTCTCCGGGTCTCGGCCCGCAATCGCCTGGGTGAGAGCCTGATCGGCACCGGCGCCCCCTTTCTGGGCCGGGGCGACTCCGAGCGCTTCCTGGGCGAAATCGACTCCGTCATGCAGAACACAGCAGGGATCCGCCGCTGGGGCTCGGCCTCGCTGGACCTGGCCTATGTCGCCGCCGGACGTTTTGATGCCTTCTGGGAGTGGGGCCTCTCCGCCTGGGACATCGCCGGCGGGATGATCCTGGTGCGCGAGGCCGGGGGCTACGTGAGCGAGGTAAATGGCAAGCAAATCAACCTGGATAGCCCCAGCATTCTGGCCAGCAACAACAATATCCACAGCGATCTGATGAAGCTGCTCCGCAAACCTTTGAGTAACCAAAGGGCGCAATAATAGGGGCGTGGTAGTCCCCCCGGCCCTGCGGCCGGCGGGCGTGAAGGCTGCCGCCGGCGCCCGCAAAGCGGTTGTCGCCGGTCGGCCGGCGGAATACTGTTAACCAAAAGGGTTGCCTTAGGGGAATGGGGCATCAGGGGCCGCAAATGAACAGATTTGCTGAGCGGAGTGGTCGCGTGGGCTTGGAGCATCGTCGCCCGTTGTCGGGTTCGTGGTCGGGAAAGCTGGCAGCAGGGCTGCTGGCCGCCACGGCGGTGGCAGTCCTGGCCGTCGAGCCTGCTGCGGCCCAATCCCGGTCGAAATCCGGTATTACCGTCAACACCGACGTGCTCGACAGCCTGGGCCCGGGCCCGCAGCCGCTGGTACCCCTGCCCCTCGCGCCGCTGCCCCAGGCCGCCCCGACAGCGCCCGGCGCCGCGGCCCCGGCCGGCACCGAAATGCGCCTGCTGCCGCCGGCCTCCGGCACCCGGCAGACCCGTGGCATCGTGGTCACGCGGCCCTCGACACTGCTGTTTCCGCCGCTCCAGAACCCCTCGAGCACGCTGACGCCCGGGTTTTCCGGAGAAGTGGCGCGCGAGCAGCGCAGGCAGGCCTACGACAACGCCTTTGCCAACGGCCCGGAGCCGCAGTCACAGCTGCTGCTGCCCCTCGCCGGAAACGAGGGCGCCGCACCGCAGGACGACGGCGAGTGGGTCTTCGAGACGGTCATCATCGAATCCAGCCCGATCCCCGAGATGCCGGGGCGCAAGCCCCAGCCCACGCCCGCCATGCTGGCCGCCCTGACAGAGGCGATCATGGCGGATGCCGCGGCTCAGGAGCCCGGGCTGGAAGAAACCCTGAACGGCACGCCGCCGGCGGTCACGGTGACCCCAGTGGAAACCGTGGAGCTGGAGCCGCGGCTGGCGCCGGAATTCCGGACCCCGGCGCCGGCGGAGCGCGCCGACTCTCAGGCCCCCGGCGCGGAGACGCCGGGCGAGATCGCAGGTTTGACCGCCTCGGATCTGCGGGCGGCGCCGGCCCAGGCAGAGACGGCCCAAGCAGACACGGCCCAGGCAGAGCCAACCCCGGTTAGCCCGACCGACCCGGCCGACGCGACCGCGGATTCCGTGGCTATGGCCCCAGACGAGACCGCCGGCGAGGCGGCTGCGGTGGCTGCTGCGCCGGCCGCAAAAGCCCCGGTCAGCCTGCTGCCGAAGGATCTTGCGGAAACTGATGTCGCGGGCAGCAGCCCGGGACTGGAAAGCGCATCCGATGCCGAGTCCGCCCAGCCCTCCGCCCAGCCCTCGGCCCTGCCTGCGCTCGCCGAAGTGCCGACGCAGGTCGCCAGCCTGCCCGAGTCCTTGGGGACCGAAGGCCTTGGACTCGACTCGGACCTGAAGGATGTCACCTTCACCTTTGCGACCGACTCGGCGGAGTTGAGCACCACCGCCCAGGCGGTGCTGCGCTCTCTGGCCGACGACCTGCGCGCCCAGGGCGACAACCGCATTCAGGTGCTGGGCTATGCCTCAAGTGACGGCGGCTCGCCGGAACTGGCCCGCCAGCTGGCCCTGTCCCGCGCCCTGAAGGTGCGCACGTTCCTGATGGACGCCGGCATTTCCTCCGCCCGCATCCAGGTGCGCCCGCCCAGGGGCGTCGCCGACAGCGGACCCGCGAATCGGGTCGACATCAAACCGATCGGCAGTTGAACGGCCCCTGCCGGGCCTCCGGGACCTCCGGACCGGCGGATGGGTGTGGTGCCGATTGAGTGTCGATGGGCGCCCATCAGGTCGGTTGCCCTCCGCAATTGGGGTTCCCCGTCAATTCGGTTGCCCCATCAATTCGGTTCCCAATGACCGGAAGATGCTCTAACCCTTAGGACATGCTATGTAGGGGTCGACTCTGGCGCATCCTGGCGTGCCGGAGAGGATGCCCGGTGACCGACAGCGCCGCTCCGGACAGGGGCGGAGACGAGGATTAAGACCTTTTCGCATGTCTTTCCTGCAGACCTATCTCCTGCGCATGGTGCTGTTCCTGGCCGCTGTCCTCATCGCCGGCGCCTTTATTGCCCCGCAATTGCAGGACGCCTTTCTGGCCAACTGGCTTCTGAACGGCCTGATTATGCTGATCCTGCTGTTCGGCATCGGGCTCAGCTTCGTTCAGGTGCTGGGCTTGCGGGGCGAGATCTACTGGCTTGAAACCCTGCGCCGGGAAAGCCGCGGCGGCCTGATCTTTCCGGGCACGCTGTCGCAGGATTCGCCACCGCGCCTGCTGGGCCCCATGGTCACCATGATCGGCGACCGCGCCGGGCGGCTGTCGCTTTCCACCATGTCGATGCGCACGCTGCTGGACACCATCGCGGCGCGTATCGAGGAATCGCACGAGATTTCCCGCTACATCATCGGCCTGCTCATCTTCCTCGGCCTGCTGGGCACCTTCTGGGGCCTCCTGGACACGGTGAATGCCGTGGGCCAGACCATCGGCGGGCTGTCCGGCGGCACCGGCGACCCGGTGGTCCTCTTCGAGGAACTGAAGGGCGGGCTGGAGGCGCCGCTTTCGGGCATGGGTACGGCCTTTTCCTCCTCTCTGTTCGGCCTGGCCGGCTCGCTGGTGCTGGGCTTCCTGGAGCTCAACTCCAGCCAGGCGCACAACCGCTTCGTGAACGAGCTCGAAGAGTGGCTTTCCAGCGTCACCAAGCTGGGCAGCGCCACCGCGACCGGCGAAGGCGAGCAGCCCGTCTCGGCCTACGTGCACGCCCTTCTGGAAAAGACCGCCGACAGCCTGGAGCAGCTCCAGCGCACCGTTGCGCGCGGTGAGGAGGACCGGGCCGCCATCAACCAGAACCTTGCGGCACTCACCGAACGGCTCAGCAGTCTCACCGACCATATGCGCACCGAGCAATCGGTCATGCTCTCCATCGCCGAGACACAGGCGAGCATGAAGCCCCTGCTGGCCCGCATCGCCGATGCCGGCGGCGAAGAGGCCGGGCTGGACAAGGCCACCAAGGGCCATATCCGCAACCTCGACCTGCGGCTGGAACGCATGGCGGCGGAGATGGCCGGCGGGCGCGAGCAGGCCGTCGAGGAGCTGCGCAGTGAGATCCGCCTGCTGACCCGCACCCTCGCCGCCATGGCCGAGGAAGGCTAGGTAAGGACCCACTATCAGGATTAGGTGCATCATGAGATCGACTTTTCGACCGCACCTGGCAGGAGCCGCGCGCAGCACGATGTGGTGCATCGGGCAAGCGTGGCGACGCCGCGGGTGCGAAGCGAAAAGCGACCCCGCGGGCGGTCGGGAACGCCCCGTGGACGTCGTCGCACCGGCTTGCCGATGGCCCACATCGCCTGCACGGGTGCTCCTAGCCACGGGGCGTTCCCGACCGTCTCATGGCGCACCTAATCCTGATAGTGGGTCCTAATGTACGCGCTCGGCCGCGGCGGCTCGCGGCGCTCCATCAACATCTGGCCCGGCTTCGTCGACGGCCTCGCCACCCTGCTGCTGGTGGTGATCTTCGTCCTCATGGTCTTCATGGTGGCGCAGTTCTTCCTCTCCATCGCCATCACCGGCAAGGACGAGGCGCTCCTGCGGCTTGAAAACGAGATCAACGAGCTGGCGGACCTGCTGGCGCTGGAGCGCAGCGCCAACGCCGACCTGCGGGTGAACGTCGCCCAACTGTCCTCGGAACTGCAGTCCTCGCTGGCCAACCGGGAGGCGCTGACCAGCCAGCTCGCGGCGCTGACCGAGCAGCGCGAATCCCTGGCCGATCAGCTGGCCGCCCTCGCTGACGAGCGCGACGACCTGGCGAGCCTGCTGGCCGCCGAACAGGAAGAAAGCAGCCGCCTCGCCGCCCTTCTGAGCAGCAACGAGGAAGAGCTGGCAGCGCTGCGCGGGCAGGCCGACGAACGCGAACAGGCCCTGACGGTCAGCCAGGCGGAACTGGCAGCCGTGCGCGAAGCCCTGGCACGGCGCGAGGCTGAACTGGAGGAGAGCCGGCAGGCGCTCACGGAGAGCCAGGCCGAGCTGGATGCGGAACGCGCGCGCCTGGAAGCCGCGCTGGCGCGTCTCAACACCGACCAGGAGAAACTGGAAGAGGCACTGGCCGCCATCGCCGCCGGCCGGGCGGAACTGGAAGACGCCTTCACGACCATCGAGGCGGATAAGGAAACGATCGAGGCCCAGCTGGCCGAACTCGCGATCCTGCGCTCGCTGCGCGACGACCTGGTGAAGAAGCTGCAGGCGGCGGAGGCGGCCGGGCGCGAACAGACCGCCGCCCTTGCCGAACAGGAAGAGCTCTCCGAAGAGGCGCAAATCCAGATCACGCTGCTGAACCAGCAGCTCGCCGCCCTGCGCCAGCAGCTCACCACCCTGTCGGAGGCGCTCGACCTGGCGGAGTCCGAGAACGAGGCGCAGCAGGTGCAGATCGCCGACCTCGGCCGACGCCTGAACGTCGCGCTGGCCAGCAAGGTGCAGGAACTGGCGCGCTACCGCTCCGAATTCTTCGGGCGCCTGCGCGAGGCCATCGGCACCCGGCAGGACATCCGCGTCGTCGGCGACCGCTTCGTCTTCCAGTCGGAGATCCTGTTCCGCAGCGGCTCGGCCACCATCGGCGAGCCCGGGCAGGTACAGCTCGCACGTCTGGCCGAGACCCTGCAGGAGATCGCGGGGACTATCCCCGACGAACTGGATTGGGTGCTGCGGGTCGACGGCCATACCGACCGCGCGCCCATCAGCACCTTCCAGTTCCCCTCCAACTGGGAGCTGTCTTCCGCACGCGCCATCGCCGTTACGAAGTTTCTGATTGCCCAGGGTATTCCTCCGACCCGCCTCGCCGCCACCGGCTTCGGCGAGTTCCAGCCGCTCGATGCCGGCAGCGACGAAATCGCCTTCCGCCGCAACCGGCGCATCGAATTCAAGCTGACGCAGCGCTAGCCGCTATCCGGGATCAGTGACGGCAGGGTGAACGATGGCCGCGAAGGCTGAGCAACGAAAAACGCAGATCGTGGTTGTCGGCGGCGGGGCCGGCGGCCTCGAACTGGTGCGCCGCCTCGGCACCCGCCTCGGGCGCGATGCCTACGACATCATCCTGGTCGAACGCAACCGCACGCACATCTGGAAGCCGCTTTTGCATGAGGTCGCTGCAGGCTCGCTGGATGCGAACATGGACGAGGTCGGCTACGGCGGGCACGGCGTCAGATGGGGCTACCGCTTCTTCTACGGCACCTTTGCCGGCATCGATCGGGAACGGCGGCTGGTGCACACGGCGCCGCTGCTGGATGAGGACGGAAAGGAAGTCATCGGCGCCCACGCCATCCGCTACGACTATCTGGTGCTGGCGGTCGGTGGGGTCTCCAACGACTTCGGCATCCCCGGCGTCGCAGAGCATGCGCTTTTCCTGGAAGACCGGCAGCAGGCCGACCAGTTCCGCTCGAAGCTTCTGAACGCCTGCCTGCGCGTCACCCACAAAGTTGCGCAGGGCGAAACGGACGCCATGGTGAGGATCGCCATCGTCGGCGCCGGAGCCACCGGCGTGGAGCTGGCGGCAGAGCTCTACAACGCCGCCCATGCGCTGCGCCACTACGGCCTGGAGGTCTTCGACGAAACACGCCTGAAGGTCACCATCCTCGAGGCCGGCCCGCGCATCCTGCCCGCCCTGCCGGACAAACTTGCCGAGGCTGCGGCAGCGGAACTTGAAGCCCTCGGCGTCGAGATCCTGACGGACACGGCCGTGGACGCGGTCGAAGCCTCCGCCGTCCGGATGGAGGGCGGGCGAACCATCGCGGCCGACCTGAGCCTCTGGGCAGCGGGCGTGAAAGGCCCCGACTACCTCTCCGATCTGGGGGGCCTCGAAGTCGACCGCTCGAAGCGGCTGGTCGTCCGCCCAAGCCTGCAGACCACCGTGGACGACCGGATCTTCGCCATCGGCGACTGCTGTTCCTACACCCCGGCAAACGAGGAGCGGCCGATCCCGCCGCGCGCCCAGGCGGCCCACCAGATGGCAACGCTGGTCTTCGAGAACATCGTCGGCCTCGCCGAAGGCCGCCCTTTGCAGGACTTCATCTACAACGACCGGGGATCGCTGGTCGCCCTCAGCCGCTTTTCAACCGTCGGCAGCCTGATGGGCAACCTGGTGGGCGGGCGCATGGCGGTGGAGGGACGCCTGGCGCGGATCGCCTACGCCTCCCTCTACCGCATGCACCTCATCGCCATTCACGGCTGGATCAAGGGCCTGGCCATGATCCTGGTCGGCCACGTCAACCGGATCGTGCGCCCCAAGCTGAAGCTGCACTGAGGCCGGCCAGTTGCGCCCGACGCCAATGCAGCACCGCGCTCAAGTGTCGGCCCTTGAAACAGCCAAAGGCCTCAGGACGCCTCGTTCAGCGGCTTGCCTTCGTCGGGACCGGTGGCATCGCTGCCCATGCGCAGGCGGTGGCCGTCCAGGTCTTCCACGTTCATCTCGCGTACGCCCCAGGGAAAGGTGGTCGGTTTCTGGCGGATCACGGCGCCGGTCCCCTTGTACTCTTCGTAGAGGGCATCGACGTCGCGGATGAACACCGAGATCCACATTCCGGTAGCGCCCTGGCCGTCCTGACAGAGAAAGATCCGCACGTCATCGCGCAGGACGCAGGCGAAGTCCGCCGGCGTACCCCAGTCCCACTCCTTCTCGAAGCCCAGCTTGTCGACGTAGTAGGCAATGGCGTTGGGCACCGACTTCACGTTGAGAATCGGGATGGCGGATTCAAAGCGGTTCGGACTGCGCTCCGCCGGGTCCGCGCCGGCGTCGACAAGAAGGTCGACCACCGCCGTGTCGGTTTTCGGTGCGGCGTAGCCCAGCGGCGTCACGCCACGGCTGTCCTTGGCGCTCGGCTCCGCCCCGAGGTCGAGCAGAAGCGCAACCATCTCGGCCCGGTCCTTCTGGACGGCGAAGTGCAGCGGCGTGCAGTGGTGCTCGAAGCGGCTCATCGGCCGCTGGAGTTCTGCCGGATCGTCCTCCACGATCGTCTCGACCAGGTCCCTGCGGCCAAGCGCAATGGCGGTGAAGATGCCCGGCTCCACGCCACGGGCTATCAGGAACTCCACCACCGCGCGATGGACCTCGCGAAAGCCGGTCGCCCAGCCGATAACGCCCATCTCGTGCGCATCGCCCTCGCCGCGGATATCGGCGCCGGCTTCGACGAGACGCTCCACCACGGGGAGCTGGCCGGCCATGGCCGCCCAATGCAGGGCATAGGCCCGGTCCAGCCGGTCGCGCCGGTTTACGTCGGCCCCGAGGTCGAGCAACAGCTCGACGCAGTCCAGATGCCCCTCCTCGGCGGCGAGATGGAGCAGCGGCCGGTTCCAGCGCCCGCCGGTGATCCCGGTCTTGCCCGGGTTCTCCCGCAGCAGGCGGGCAAGGTCGGCTGCCCTGCCCTCGACCGCAGCGGCGACGATCCGGCCGTCCGGGCTGATGGAATCGACATGGGCTTTCAGGGCGCGCCAACTGGCGAAGCCGTAGCGCCGCGCGACCTCCAACTGGGCCTGATGCAGCCGGGCGGCAGGGTCTTTGGCGCGCAGTGCGGCAAGGTGCTGCTTGGCGGTCTTGCGCAGCCAGGCGAGGTCGGGGCGTGGGGGAAGGGTTTCGGTCATGGGACACCTTCTTTCTTCAGGCCCGGCGTCCGCAACTCACGGGCAGAAAGAAGATGTGAGACACATCGCGAGTGGAGGTGGGTTCAACCCTTTACGCGGACCGTCGGCCGCCTTCACGGCCAGGGCGGCATTATGAAGCGCCCGGCGGCGAAGTCAAACCGGTCACGAAGCACCGTCGGTCGCGCTGGCATCGCTTGCCTGGACGGTTGCCGCGGCGCATGCGAGGCTTGGCGGGACGAACGGAAAACGACCGCTCGGGGCCAACCCGAAGCAATCGTGGGAGACGCAGGATGACAGCAAGGATAACGGTGCGGACGCTCGCACTTGCGGCCGGTTTACTGGGCGGTGCAGCGGCCGCCGGGGCGGCGGACGGTCCGGTCAGGATTCTCCACGGGGCCTCGACGACAGAGGCACCGGCGGTCACGCAGAACGAGAGCGGCACGGGCCTGACCGTCCACCGCGGCCCCGCGAAGCTTTTGCCGCGCCGACCGGCGGCCGAGCCGCAGCGCGCACGGATCGGGCGCAACTTTGTCAGCGTCGACGGCCTGGAGCCGACCGGCGCCTGGTTCCTCGACCGCTCGGGCGAGCGTCTGGTGGTCGTGCACTGCTATACGCAGCAGTCGACCATGGCCGGCGGCAATCGGAAGATTCGCTGCAGTTCCCGCAAGTTCTAGAGCCCTCGCACAACGGGCCTTGCGCTGTGGCGGGCCCGGTTCGGAAGGCACTCCAGGAACGCCATCCGCTCTAGGCCGCCGAGGTGTCCAGCGTCGCCGCCTCGCCGAACTGAAGCGCCGCCAGACGCGCGTAGAGGCCGTCGGCGGCCACCAGTTCGTTGTGGCTGCCGCTTTCCACCAGCTGGCCCTGGTCGATCACCAGAATGCGGTCCGCCTTCAGAACAGTGGCGAGGCGGTGGGCGATCACCAGGGTGGTACGTTCGGTCATCAGGCGTTCGAGGGCCTGCTGCACGGCCCGCTCGCTTTCGGCATCCAGCGCGCTGGTCGCCTCGTCGAGCAGCAGCAGCGGCGGGTCTTTGAGGATCGCGCGGGCGATGGCCAGACGCTGGCGCTGGCCGCCGGAGAGGCGCACGCCCTTTTCCCCGAGGTAGGTGTCGAGGCCCTGCGGCAGTTGTTCGAGGAACTCCAGCGCCCCGGCGGCGGCGGCGGCGGCGCGCACCTCCTCGTCGCTGGCCTCCGGCCGGCCGTAGCGGATGTTCTCCCAGGCATCGGCGGAGAACACCACCGGCTCCTGCGGGACAAGACCGATGCGCGCGCGCAGATCGGCGGGATCAGCCTCCGGCAGGGCCACGCCGTCCAGGCGGACCGTTCCCCCCTGCGGGTCGTAGAAGCGCAACAGCAGTTGGAACACCGTTGTCTTTCCGGCACCGGAGGGGCCGACGATGGCCACCTTTTCGCCCGGCTGAATGGCAAAGCTGAGACCCTGCAGGGCCGAGCGGTCGGGACGCGAGGGGTAGTTGAAGACCACCCGCTCGAAACCGACCGCGCCCCGCGCCGGGACCGGCAGCGCCTGCGGCGCGGCCGGGGCGGTGATCTCCGGCTCGGCAGCCAGAAGGTCCATCAGCCGCTCCGTCGCGCCGGCGGCGCGCTGCAGGTCGCCGATCACCTCGCTCACCGCACCGGCGGCCCCCGCCACGACGATGGCGTAGAAGACGAAAGCCGAAAGCTCGCCGGCGCTGATGCGCCCGCTCAAGACGTCGTGCCCGCCGATCCAGAGGATGACGCTGACCGCGCCGAAGACCAGTACGATGACCACGGCGGTGAGCATGGCCCGTGCGGCGATGCGCCGACGCGCCGTGCCGAAGGCTTCTTCCACCCGCGCGCCGAAACGCCGCCGGTCCTCGCCCTCATGGACGAAGGCCTGGACCGTGCGGATGGCATCCAGGGTCTCGCCCGCATAGACGCCGAGATCGGCGATCCGGTCCTGGCTGTCGCGGCTCAGGCGGCGCACCCGCCGGCCGTAGGTCAGGATCGGCAGCAGCACCAGGGGCACCACCAGAAACACCAGCGCGGTCAGGCGCGCGGAGGTGATGATCAGGAGGGCCGAACCGCCGGCCAGCAGCAGCGAGTTGCGGATCGCCACGGAAACGGAGGAGCCGACCACAGTCTGCAACAGCGTGGTGTCGGTGGTGAGGCGGGAGAGCACTTCGCCGGTGCGGGTGACTTCGTAGTAGGCCGGCGACAGAGTCACGATATGGTCGAACACCCGCTTGCGGATATCGGCCACGACCCGCTCCCCGATCCAGGAGACGAGGTAGAAACGCACATAGCTGGCCACCGCCAGCAGGATGACGACCCCGAAGAGAACCAGCACCGCCTGATTCAGCAGCGCGGCATTGCCGGCGGAGAAGCCTTCGTCCACCAGCCGGCGGAGCCCCATACCCAGGCCCAGAACCGTAGCCGCCGCCGTCAGAAGGGCCGCCATGGCGCCGGCCACCTGCAGCCGATAGGGGCGGACGAACTGCCAGAGCTCGGCCAGCAGCTTCAGGCTACCGCGCGAGGGCGCGTCGCTGCGCAGGCCGCTCGGGGCGGAGTAGGACATTCGCATCAACCAGGTTCTTTCATCTAACCGGGCATCTAACCGGGCATCCAAACGTGCATCTAACCGGGCCTCTCAGCCGGGCCGGGAGGCCGCGGCGGGCGGCCGACCGGCGGGACATCTCCTCGGGCCCGATCCTCCCTGACGCCTAGGACAAAATCCAGCAAATATGGGGCTGCCGGGGTCTTCTGCGGCCTTTCGCCCGGCCTCCGGCCCGCAGAGGCCGGGAGCGGGAACCCGGGAGCGGCCGGCGCCCGGACGCCGGGTCCGGACCGTTCCCGCCACCGCAAGGGCAAAGCCTTGAAATGGCTGGATTTCCCAACAAATTCAAGAGCACGGCCAAAGACGGAAAAACCGCCCCGGACGGGCTTGCGTCCCGGCCTGCACTCGGGTATACAGCGCCGCGCTTTATCGAGGATCAAGGCCATGAAGAAAGACCTGCACCCGGACTACCACGAGATCACCGTGGTGATGACCGACGGCACCGAGTTCAAGACCCGCTCCACCTATGGGGCCGCGGGCGACACCATGCGCCTGGACATCGACCCGAAGACCCACCCCGCCTGGACCGGCGAGCATCGCCTGGTGGACAGCGGCGGCCAGGTGGCCAAGTTCAACAAGCGCTTCGGCGGTTTCGGCCTGAAGTCTTAACGTCCGGGTTTTGCCGGTCGAGCAGCGCTCCCGGCCCATTGCTTTGAAACCCGGCAGGGGGCGGCCATTGCGCCGCCCTTTTTCGTGCGGGCGGGGCCCTTTGCGCCGCCCGAAGCCCCCTGCTCAAGGTCAGGCCCGCGGAGCCCGGGGCCAAAAGGCCTAGTTTTGAAGGCTGGGCCGGCTCGGGCGGTCCTGCATGGCGTCGAGCCGCGCCACACGCTGGTAAAGCCTGTGAGAGCGGTCGAGCAGATCCACCAGGCGGGGCTGAAGCTGCGCGCCCTCCACCGGCGGGGTGGTCTCCTCGCAGACCTCTTTGCCGGACAGGCGGTACTCTTCAGCGGCCGCTTCCTCGCGGGTCATCTCGCCCGCATGCACCGCTTTCTGGACCAGAAGCCAGGCCATAATCTGGGTCAGGCGCGCGGTCAGCCGCATGGTTTCGCAGCTCATCGCCATGCGCTCGGCCGGCGACATCTTCTTGCGCTCCTCAGGCTCGCGGTGGGTCAGGTAGTCCCGCGCCTCCCGCGTCAGCGCCAGGGCCTCGTCAAAGGTCGAGTCAAAGAAGGCGACTGTTCGATCCGTCACGAAGGGTTCCTTGGCGCGGCGGCCCGTGCCTGTCGGGCCCGGTATCACTGAACGGCGGACTGGCCAGATGTTAGCCCCTTCGGACTTAACAATCCCTTGGAAACGCGTCCGTCCGTAGCAAGGAATTATTTCACATTCAGGTGCTTCCGCAAGGCTTGAATCGCCGCCTGCAGCTTCCAATATCCAGGATGCCGCCGAGGAATGCCTTCCAAAAGGGTTCCTCTATCCGCGGCTTATGACGAGGGCTTGACCACAAGGTGGGCCCGTAGACCAACCATATTGCTCATGTAAGGAGAATGTGGACATGCGCAGTCTTGATCTTTCCCCTCTTTTCCGTGCAACCGTCGGCTTTGACCGCCTGGCCTCCGCGCTGGATGCCGCCAGCCGGCTGGACGACAGCGCCTACAGCTATCCGCCCTACAACATCGAAAAGACCGGTGACGACAGCTACCGGATCGTGATGGCGGTGGCCGGCTTCAGCGAGGACGAACTGGACGTCACGGCGAAAGAGAACAGCCTGACCATCACCGGCAAGAAGGCCGCCGAGGGCGAAGAGCCCAAGTACCTCCACCGCGGCATCGCCGCGCGCGCCTTTGAGCGCCGCTTCGACCTCGCCGACTACATCAAGGTGAGCGGTGCCAAGCTGGAGAACGGCCTGCTGTCGGTCGAACTGGTCCGCGAGATTCCGGAGGCCAAGAAGCCCCGCTCCATCAAGATCACCGCCGGCGCCGGCAGCGCCAAGGTGATCGAGAGCGAAGCGGCCTAACCCGGCCCTTCGGTTTTCACAATACCTGTTGCAGGCAGCCGGGCGGCCAGACACCGCCCGGCCGCACTGCGTTTGCGCCTGCTGCGGTATATCCGGTTGGCACGGTGGCGCGCCTGCGCGGCAGGTGATAGGGTGCGGCGCAGCAATCAGCGGGGGTAGACAGAGTTCATGCATGCAATCGGAAGATTGGGGTCGAGGCTGCTGTTCTGCAGCCTGCTGGCTTCGCTCCTCGCGGCCTGCGGCGTCAACGACATCCCCACCCACGACGAAGCGGTAAAGGCCAACTGGGCGCAGGTTGAAAACCAGTACAAGCGCCGCGCCGATCTGATCCCCAATCTGGTCGAGGTGGTGAAGGGCTTCGCCGCCCAGGAAAGAGAAACCCTGACGGCGGTGGTCGAAGCGCGGGCCAAGGCCACGCAGATGCAGATCCCGAGCGACATCCTGTCGAACCCCGAAGCCTTCCGCCTGTTCGAGGCCAATCAGGGCGCCATCACCCAGGCGCTGTCGCGGCTGCTCCTGGTGGTCGAACGCTACCCGGACCTGAAGTCGAATCAGAACTTCCTCAGCCTGCAGGCCCAGCTCGAAGGCACGGAAAACCGCATCGCCGTGGCGCGGCGGGACTACATCCAGGCGGTGCAGACCTACAACACGGAACTGCGCACCTTCCCCGGCCGCATCTGGGCCACGCTGCTCTATTCCGACATGCAGCTGCGCGAAACCTTCAGCCAGCCGGAGGCCGTCGCCGAGCCGCCGACCGTCAGCTTCAACTAGACAGCGGGCGCGGGTCCGGCCAGTCGTGCGACAGCTTTGGCATCCGGTCCTTGCGGCCGTCCTGCTGCTGGCCGCGGTTTGGACGGCGGCGCCGGCCGCCGCGCTCGACTTCCCGCCACTGACCGGCCGCGTGGTCGACACCGCAAATCTTCTGGGTAGCGTCGACGAAAGCCGCATCACCGAGCAACTGGCCCGCCACGAGGCGGAAACCTCGAACCAGGTGGTGGTGGTGACCCTGGCAACCCTGCAAGGCACTACGATCGAGGACTTCGGCTATCAGCTTGGCCGCCACTGGGGTATCGGCCAGGGCGAGCGCGACAACGGCGCCTTGCTGATCGTAGCGCCGACCGAACGCAAGGTCAGGATCGAGGTCGGCTACGGCCTGGAGGGTAACCTGCCCGACGCCACCACCAAGCTGATTATCGAGCAGCGCATTCTGCCGGCTTTCCGGGAGGGCGACTTTCCGCGTGGCATCTCGGCCGGCGTCGACACCATCCTGGCGGCCATCGAGGGAACCTATGAACCCTTGGAACGCGATCCGGGCGAGAAGCGGTTCGTGCCCATCGCGTTCTTCTTGTTCATGCTGGCGCTCGTGGTGTTCCCGATCATTGCCGCCAACAGGCTGAAGGTCGACAGCTCGTCGAGCGGCTGGCGTGGCGGCCGTCGCAGGGGCGACCGCCACGGCGGACTTGGCGGCGGCTTCGGTGGCGGTTTCGGCGGCGGAGGCGGGGGCGGCTTCAGCGGCGGCGGCGGCGGCTTCGGCGGCGGCGGATCCTCCGGCAGTTGGTGACCAGCAGGTGGTGAACGGCAGTTGGCAAACGGCGTGTCGAGACGCAGGGATGATGGGGAACGGATGACGTGACGTTCTTGAGCGAAGCGGAAAAGCAGCATCTGCGGGACAGGATCCGCACGGCCGAGGCACGGACCCGCGGCGAGTTGGTCACCGTGCTGGCGCGCGAGAGCGATCCCTACCCCTTCATCCCGCTGCTCTGGGCCAGCATGACCGCGCTGGCGGTCCCCCCGGTCCTTCTGGCCATCGGCCTCGACTGGTCCATGGCCGCAGTCTCGGTGCTGCAGCTCGGCCTCTTCCTGGTGCTGGCCCTGGCCCTGCGCTGGACGCCGTTGAAAATGCGTCTGATTCCCAAGGCGGTGAAACTGCGCCGCGCGGCCCGCACCGCGCGCGAGGTCTTCCTGGACCAGGGCCTGCACAACACCCCCGACCGCTGCGCCCTGATGATCTTCGTGTCCCTGGGCGAACACTATGTCGAAATCCTCGCAGACAAGGGCATCGACGCCCATGTCTCCCAGGATCAGTGGGACGCCATCGTCGCGGACTTCGTGGCATCGGTGAAGGCAGGGCGGGTCGCCGAGGGCTTCGATGCGGCGGTTGATGCCTGCGGCGCCATCCTGGCGGAGCACTTTCCCGCAGAACCGGGAACGAAGAACGCATTGCCGGACCACCTGATCGAACTCTGAGGCGGCTGGCCGGGACTCGCTGGCCGGGACTCGCTGGCCGGGACTCGACCGCCTCGCCTAGACTGTCGGGGTCATGCTCTGCGTCGACCACCTCTCCCGCCCCGGCCTGGAGCCGACCAGCTTCGAGCTCGACGGCGGTACCTGCATGGCGTTGAGCGGCCCCTCCGGCGCCGGCAAGACCCTGCTGCTCCGCGCCCTGGCGGATCTGGACCCCGCCGAGGGTGAGATCCGCCTGGAGGGCAAGGCACGCGAACAGATGAGCGGGCCTGAGTGGCGCCGCCGCGTCGGCTACCTGGCGGCGGAGCCCGGCTGGTGGTCGGAGCGCCTGGAGGACCATTTCCTCGACTGGCCCATCGTCGCCGCCCAGTTGGGCCGCCTGAAGCTGACGCCCGCCGTGGCCGAGCGGCCTGTCAGCCGGCTGTCCACCGGCGAGCGCCAGCGCCTCGCGCTGCTGCGCGCCCTGGAAAGGGCGCCGCGGGTGCTGTTGCTCGACGAACCCACCGGCCCGCTGGACGAGGAAGCGACCGCCGCCGTCGAGGCTCTGCTGCGTGAGAAGCTGGAAAACGGCCTCGCGCTGATCTGGGTGACCCATGACCGGCGCCAGGCGGCGCGGGTGGCGACCACGCAGTTGCGGATCGAGGCCGGGCAGCTGCGCCCGCTGACCGACGACGAACTCGCCCGGCAGACCCGGTGATGGAGGTCGGGCGATGAACTACATCCGTCTCGACACCCTGGACCTCGCCATCGCCGCCCTGCTGCTGCTGGCCGTCGGGGGGTTGTCCCTGGCGCTGCAGCTCCGTATCGAGCGCAGCCTCGCCATCGCCGCCCTGCGCTGCGGGCTGCAGCTCTTCCTCGTCGGCCTGGTGCTCACCAAGCTTTTCGAGCTCGCCTCGCCCTGGTGGACGGCGCTGGCGGCGCTGGCCATGATCCTTTTCGCCGGGCGCGAGGTCATGGCCCGGCAGGAGCGCGGCTTCGCCCGCCTCTGGGCCTACGGCATCGGCACCTCGGCCCTGCTGATGGCCTCCACCCTGGTCACCCTCTTCGCGCTGACCACCCAGGTGCAGCCGGAACCCTGGTACGATCCGCGCTATGCCCTGCCGCTGCTGGGTATGATCCTCGGCAACACCATGACCGGGATCGCCCTCGGCCTGCAGCGCCTCACCGAGGGCGCGCGCCAGCAGCGCGCCGCCATCGAGGCGCTGCTCTGCCTCGGCGCGACCAGCCGCGCGGCCATGCTGCCCATCACCCGCCAGGCGCTGACCACCGCCCTGATGCCGATCATCAATTCACTGGCCGCCACCGGCCTGGTCTCCCTGCCCGGCATGATGACCGGCCAGATCCTGGCCGGGGTGGAGCCCATGCAGGCGGTAAAGTACCAGCTCCTCATCATGTTCCTGATCGCCGGCGGCACCACCCTGGGGGCCGTCGCCGCCGTCTTCACCGGCCTCTACCGCCTCACCGACACCCGCGCCCGCCTGCGCCTCGACCGGCTGGCTGGGGAATGATCCCCCTCACCCTCCCGCTGACGCGGCACCGGTCTTCCCCCTCACGCAGCTTCGCCTAAGCGCGCTCTGCTTGCTAAGGCTGCGCAACCCTCTCCCACCAGGGGAGAGGGTTTCTCAGCGAGGCGCGCTAGCGTTCCCTCTCCCCTCGTAGGAGAGGGAGGGGCCCGCGCAGCGGGAGGGTGAGGGGGAGCGGCGCCGTCAGACGTTGGACGACACCACCTCGGCGGCTATCGGAAAGTCCTTGCGGCGGATCACGAGTTCCCAGTCTTCCTTGCCGTTGGAGCGGACCCAGGCATGGTGCGCGCCGTGTTTCTGCAGGTGCGTGCAAATCTTTCCGATCACTTTCCGCGAGCCGGCCTCGCGATAGAAGAGGGCGAGTTCGTAGCCTTCCCCCAGGCGTGCCATCACCGCCTCCACGGCGGCGTCCAGTTCGCGTTCCGATTCCAGGCGCGCGAGGAAGATGTGGTTTTCATCGACTCGCCCGTCCTCCAGTTCGGGGCAGGACCCTTCGGGCTCGTAAGCGAAGAGATCAAGGCCGCCGTCGCGCCGATAGTGGGCGACGAATTCCACGCTGTAGGAACCGCTGGGGTGGGTGTGATTGTCGGTGTAGACGGTCCAATCCATCGGCCCATCCATACTGATGCTCCCCTAGACCGGCATCTGCAATCTCGCCAGTGCGGCGCGGAGACCGTCGGGGATCGGCACCGCCTCCATGGTCGCGCGTTCGACGAAAACATGGACGAAGCTGCCGGTGGCCGCCGCCTCCTCGCGGCCTGCCTGGAACAACCCGATCTCGTAGCGCACCGCGCGGTTGCCCAGGTGAGCGACGCGCAAACCCGCCTCGACGTTTTCCGGGAAGGCGAAGGCGGCCTTGTACTGGCAGGCGCTCTCAGCGCAGACGCCGATCACCCCGCCATCGTGGATGTCGAGCCCGCCTTCGCGGATCAGGTACTCGTTGATGACCGTGTCGAAGTAGGAGTAGTAGACCACGTTGTTCACGTGGCCGTAGATGTCGTTGTCCATCCAGCGCGTCGGGATGGTGAGGAAGTGCGGGTAGGCCGCACGGGTCGCAACTCGGGTCTGGGCAACAGAATCGGTCATCGGCTCACGTCACAGGATCGTTCGGAGGGCATCCAGGCTTTCGTCGGGCTTCTCGGCCAGCATCATGTGGCCACAGGCTGGGATGGTGACCTGGCGGGCGCCGCCGATGGCGGCGGCCAGCTTGGTGCCGGCGCGCGCCGGGGTCATCTTGTCGTGTGTCCCCATGATCATCAGCAGCGGACAGGCTACCTTGGCCGCCGCCTCCAAGGCGCCCTGGTAGGCATTGCAGGCCGAAAGGTCGGCATGCAGCACGCCGGGCCGGATGCGCTCCAAAAGGCGTTCGCCGCCGCCCATCATCCAGGCGCCGGGCAGGCGCGCGCCGCCGTAGTGGCCGCTGGGCCCGAAGCCCCAGGAGGTCATCAGTTCGAAGGCGAGCGGGTCGTCGGCCTCCGCCGCCGCCAGGAGGTCCGGATGCACTGGCATCTTCGGCGCCGCCCCCATCAGCGCCGCGGCGCGCACCCGGCCCCCATGACGCCCGGCACAGTCGAGCGCGATCAGCGCCCCCATGGAGTGGCCGACAAGCGCCGCCGTCTCCAGCGCCGCCTCATCCAGCAGCCGCACGGCCCAGTCGGCCATGGCCTCGATGGAGGTCAGCGGCGCCCCCTCCGAGCGGCCGTGGCCAGGCAGGTCGACGGCCAGCACGCTGCGGTCGCGGTGGGCGAAGTAGCGCGCGGGCAGGGCCCAGACCGTGTGATCGAGACCGGCGCCGTGCAGAAACACGATCACCGGCAGATCGGGGTCGAAGCTGCGCCCGCCGGTCGCGGCATAGACCCGCGCGCCGTCCACTGAAAGTTCCATTCCGGCTAATCCATCCTCTGGGTTCGGGCGGCTGGAGCGACAGCGGCGCCGGTCAATCTTTTTGGGAGATCCGCAGCGCCTGGCGCAGATCGCCGATGATATCGTCCGGGTCCTCCAGGCCGACGGAGAGGCGCACCATGTCCTCGCCGACGCCGGCAGCGGCCAGCTGCTCCCCAGTCATCTGCTGATGGGTGGTGCTGGCCGGATGGATCACCAGGGTCTTGGCGTCTCCCACGTTGGCGAGGTGGGAAGAAAGCTGGCAGGCCTCGATGAACTTCGCTCCCGCCGGACGGCCACCCTTCACGCCAAAGGAAACGATGGACCCGCAGCCGCGCGGCATCAGCTTCTGGCCCAGGGCGTGATCGGGATGCTCCGGCAGATCCGGGTGGATGACCCAGGAAACGGCGTCCTCGCGCTGTAATGCCTCCAGCACCTTGTGGGTGTTGGCCATGTGACGCTCCATGCGCAAGGGCAGCGTCTCCACGCCCTGAAGAATGTAAAAGGCGTTCTGCGGGCTCATCGCCGCACCGAAGTCGCGCAGGCCCTCCGCCCGCGCCCGCATGGCAAAGGCCTGGGGTCCGAACTCCTCGGCGAAGTCGATGCCGTGGTAGCCCTCGTAAGGCTCGGTCAGGGTGTCGAAGCGGCCGCTGGCCTCCCAGTCGAAACGCCCGCCGTCGACCAGCAGCCCGCCCAGCGCCAGGCCGTGGCCGCCCAGCCACTTGGTCGCCGAGTGCATGACCAGATCGGCGCCCAGTTCCACCGGGCGGCAGAGATAAGGCGTAGCGAAGGTGCTGTCGATCATCAGCGGCAGACCGGCATCGTGCGCGACCTCCGCCACCGCCGGGATGTCCAGCACCTCCAGGCCCGGATTGCCCAGGCCCTCGGCGAAGACCAGCCGGGTTTCCGGGCGGATGGCGTCGCGGAAAGCGGATACGTCGCGCGGATTGACGAAGCTGGTGGTGATGCCGAAGCGCGGCAGGGTGTGGGTGAAGAGATTGATGGAGCCGCCGTAGAGCGAGGCCGAGGCGACGATGTGCCCGCCCTGGCCCATCAGGGTTACGACCGCCAGATGCAGCGCCGCATGGCCGGAGGCGGTGGCGATGGCGGCAACCCCCAGTTCCAGCGCGGCAACCCGTTCCTCCAGCACCGCGACCGTTGGATTGGAGATGCGGCTGTAGATGTGGCCGGCACGCTCCAGATTGAACAGCGCCGCCGCCTGGTCGGTGTCGCGGAAGACGTAAGAGGTGGTCTGGTAGATCGGCACCGCCCGCGCCCCGGTCACCGGGTCGGGCTGCTGGCCGGCATGCAGGGAGAGCGTGTCGAACTTCAGAAACTTGGGATCTGCCACGGTGAAGAACTCCGGTTGTAGGCCGGCAAGCTTATACCAAGCCGCGGCGAACCGGAGAGATCTCCTCTACATCGCTGGAAGAAAAACGCAGGACCAAAACTGTAAAGGGGGCCCAAAATTGAAGGAGGGCCTTCGATCCGCATGGATCGTGGCCCCTCCCCTTGTTTGCGTTCTACCCTGTCAACTTGCCGTCCCGAACACTACCAATGTCCTGCGGACGGTCAAGCGGAGAATCATTAACGCCTTGAAGGTGTAGCCTTTCTCCGGGAAATCGCAGGATCGAAGCGAAGCGGCCGGGGGAATCCATCCTGACAAAACCGACGTCGCGGCAATGCGTGGGACCGAACCAGCCTCTGCCCGCCCGGCGGCACCGCCGCCGCCGCAGGCGCGCGTTGCAATCATAAGCCGAAGCACGGAACGTATTACAGCTTATTTGGCGTAGCGCGCCTCTTCACGGAGCGCCCGACGCCCGCGCCGCCCGGAAAGGTGTCCAGACAGAAAAACCGCCGGGCGAACCCGGCGGCAAGTTTAACAGGGAGGCGTTACAAGGAACGGATAAACATCCGAAAGACGACCCGGGAGGACCCGGGGAGGGTGCCAGGCCGTCTATGGTTCAAATTAGCCTCGAATTCCTAAAGAATGGTTAAGACTCTGGTTAAAACTTTCTGTAAGGCCGAGGTCGAGGCCAGGAAAAACGGCGGAAATCCTGGGGTCTGCGAAATACCGCTCGATCCTGGGAGGACGGCGCCCACATCTTTTTTGGTTAAGGAGCGCGGCTCTTGCCAGCGAATCCAGCCGCCCGCCGGGCGGCCTAAGCCATCGAACAGCGGAGCAAACGGAGGCAAAACCATCATGACAACGCGGCGAGGGTTCCTGATCTCCAGCAGCCTTGCCTTTTCGGCAGGCGTTCTCATCACCGGGCTGGCCGCGGGGCTCGGCATCCGGCCGGCGCGCGCGCACCACGGCTGGCGCTGGACCGAGGACGGCAACTTCGAGCTTACGGGCCTCATCCAGACGGTGCGTCTGGGCAACCCGCACGGGCTTCTGACGGTGGACGCCGAGGGCGAGATCTGGACCGTCGAAGTCGGCCAGCCCTGGCGCAACGAGCGGGCGGGCCTCACCGACGACATGCTGACCCCGGGCACGGAGATCAAGGTCATCGGGCAGCGCGCCGCCGATGAGACCGACAAGCGGGTCAAGGCGGAACGCGTCACCATCAAGGGCCAGCTCTACAACCTCTACCCGAACCGGGACTGAGGGCGAGATCTTCGACGCCGCAATCGTCGAGGCGCTGACGGCGCTTCAGAGCATGGCGCTGCCGAGCGCCCTGCGCGCCTCGCGCTGGGTCTACCCTGTCGTCAACGCCGGCCACATCGTCGGCCTGGCGCTGCTGTTCGGCGCCATCGTGCCGCTCGACCTGCGGCTCCTGGGGGTCTGGGCCGACCGGCCGATCGCACCGATGGCCCGCATTCTGGTGCCGGTCGCCCTCTGCGGCCTGGCCCTGACGGTCGTCTGCGGGCTGCTGCTGTTCTCGGTCCACGCGGTCAAGTACGCCGGCACGGCTCTTTTCCAGGTCAAGCTGCTGTTGATCCTGGCCGCCATCACCAACGCCCTGCTGCTGCGCCGCGCCGCCGACTGGACCCTGGCCCAGGTGCCGGAGATGGCGGTGAACAGCCCGCGCCTGCGCCTCGCCGGCGCTCTCTCGCTCGGCCTCTGGCTGGCGGTCATCCTCTGCGGCCGCTTTATCGCTTACCTGTGAGGGGTTTTGGCTTTACCAGCGAAGGGAAACACGGCCAGGTCGCGGATCGCGCCGCCGTCGGCGGCCACCCAGGTCAGGGCGGGCAGAACGGCGGCGATACCCCGTTCCGGCAGTGCGAGCGATGCGACCAGGGTCTCAATGGCGGCCCGGCTCCGGCTGCGCGCCAGGGTGATGTGCGGGACGTACACCGGCGCGCCGATTTTCTCGTCCGCCAGCACGCCGCGGTGAAGCTGGTCGTAAAGGGCGGTCAAGGCGACGCGGCCGCGCTCCGGCATCAGATAGGCGTAGTAGGCCTCCTCCCGGACCCCTTTGCGGCACTCGAGGGCGGAGAAGGTCGCCGCGATGGGCGCCTGCGCGGCGGCCCGCTTTCGCAAGTGTTCTTCCAGGCTCTGCCGCGCCACCTCGGTGAAACCGAAGACGAGGGTGACATGCGGCGCGATAGCCTCGGCCTGGGGATCGTTGTTCCGGCGGACGCCGTCGATCCACTGGCGGTTGCGTTCGTTGAGCTGCGGGTAGCAGACGATGAAGTTGGTCATCGCGGTCCCGCCTCAGCTCTCAGCCAGCCAGGCTTTGAGAACCGCCAGCAGAATGGAGAGGGTGACCACCGAAACGGCGGTGGAGATCAGAACCGCCGAGGCGGAGCGCGCCAGGTAGATGTTGTACTGCCGCGCCATGATGAAGACGTTGGCGCCGGAGGGGATGGCCGCGGTGAGGATCGCCACCACCGCCGCCAGCGGCGGCAGGTCGAAAACGTAGAAGGCCATCACCGCCATGATCGCCGGGTGGACCAGCAGCTTCATGACCACAATGGCCAGGGTCTCCTTCAGGTCGCCGGCGATGGTGAAACCGGTCAGCGAAGCGCCGAGGGCGAAGAGCGCACAGGGCGCCGCCGCGCCGCCGAGCAGCACCAGAAAGCGGTCCGCCGGTGCCGGCAGGCCAAGGTCCGAAGCGCCGTAGGCGATGCCGGCGAGCAGCGCCAGGATGATGGGGTTGACCGCCAGGGCCTTGGCGGCGTTCGCCATCATCGTCCCCCAGCCCGCCCCGCCTTCACCCCGCGCACTGCGGCCCAGTTCGATCAGCACGGTGATCACGGGAAAGATCAGGATGGCATGAAAAGTGATGATCAGCATGAGCTGCAGGCCGCCCTCTTCCCCTAGAGCGGTGAAGATCAGCGGAATGCCCAGCAGCACGGTGTTGGAGAAGATCGAGCCCATGCCGAAGAGGGTGCGCTCGGCAAGCCCGGTGCGGAACAGCAGCAGGGCCAGGCCCCAGGCCAGGATGAAGGTGACGAGAACGGAACTGAGGTAGGCCCCGGCGATAGTGAATTCGATAGGCCCGACCCCGCGCGCCATGGAGCGGAACAGCAGGGCGGGAATCGCAAAGTAGAAGACGAAGGTGTTGAGGCCCTTGATCGCCTCCTCGCTCATCCAGCCTTTGCGCCCGACCAGATAGCCGCAGAGGATCAGGCCGAAGATCGGCAGGACCGTTTCAAGAATGCTTTGCATCGGCAGGGCGTAAAGGCGGGGGCATAGGTTGGAAATCGACCTCTGCGTGGCGGGCCCTGCGAAGGGCCCCTGAACAGGCTGGCGGCTGGGAGTGCGATGCGGCTGGAGCCGGAACCGGCGATGCGCCAAGATAGCACCCATGGATCCAAAACTCACGGCCTGGCTGATTCTCGGTTTCGGCTATCTGCTGCCGCTGGCCCATGTGCTGATCTCGCCCCGCTCCGGCGGCTGGCGACCGCCGCCGGGCAGCGGCTGCCCGCTGGGGCCCCGCGCCGGCTGGATCGTGCTGGTGCTGCTGCTGGGGCCGATCGGCTGGCTGATGTTCTGGCGCAGCCGGCGGCGGATCTAACACCCATTTCAGGACTGGCCAGTCCTCGCCAGGACCCTTGCGGCGAATCGCGTTTTGTCACAGGCTTGCCGGCGATGGTTCCGCCAGGCCGAACGCACGGCGGATGAAAAGGGAACACGGTGAGGCGTACCCATCAGGGACCGAGACCGTGGCTGCCCCCGCAACTGTAAGCGGCGAGCGATACCCGAAGCGCCACTGGCCCGCCCAAGGGCCGGGAAGGCGGGTAGAGCGTCAAGCCGCAAGCCAGGAGACCTGCCATCACCAAGCCGGCGCCGCGGGCGCCTCGAACCAACGACTCCGCACGGTGGGTGCGGAAGGGGGAAATCCATGCATATCGAACCCGGCATCGTCGACGGTGCCAAAATCGTTCTCAGCTACGCAACCGCCGCAGCGGCCTTTGGCCTGGCCGGCAAGCTCGCGGTGGACACCATCCGCCGCGACGGCGGCATCAGCGCGCTGACCCTGCGCAGCGTCGTCACCACTGCCCTGGTGTTCTGCTTCTTCGAGGTGCTGCCGCACTTTTCGGTCGGCGTTTCCGAGGTCCATTTCATACTCGGATCGACACTCTACCTGATATTCGGCGCCGGCCCGGCGGCCATAGGGCTGGCCGGGGGCCTGCTGCTGCAGGGGCTTCTCTTTGCGCCCGCGGACCTGCCGCAATACTTCGTCAACATCACCACGCTGATCGTGCCGCTCTGGGCCGTCAGCCTGCTGGCCAGGCGCATCATTCCGGCCGACACGCCCTACGTCGAGGTGACCTACTGGCAGGCTCTGGCGCTCTCCACCGCCTACCAGGGCGGCATCGTCGCCTGGGTCGCCTTCTGGGCCTTCTACGGCCAGGGCTTTGGGAGCGCCAATGTCATGGCGGTGACGTCCTTCGGCGGCGCCTACATGCTGGTGATCATCCTCGAACCGCTGGCCGATCTGGCGGTGCTGGCTGCGGCGAAGGCGCTGGCGCCGCTCAGCAAGAGCGGCCTGCTCTACAACCGCCTGCACCACCCGGCGACCTGACGCGGTACTCCCGGCGGCCCCTCTTGTACGGGGTCGCCGGGGGAGCGTCACTTTGCGGGTCGGCTGACTGCCTCTCGTCCCCGCCAATATCTGTCCTGGGGACACGGCGGAGCGTCAGAAGCGCGGCACTGCCTCCGTCAGTCGGGGCCGCGCACGGGCAAGACAGCACCGGGCGCCGGCTTGACCAGCCGCTGAATCAACAGCGTTCCAGCGGCCAGGCCGATACCGATGATGTCGGAGACAATTCCTCCTTCGATCATGAAGAGCGCCGCAACGATCAGGGACACGCGCAGGAACCAGACCGTGCGCGCACCCAGGAACCAGCCCTGCACACCGGACGACAGCAGGAACACACCGGCCACCGCCGTTATGAGGGCACGACCGACTTCGAAGGTGCTGCCCTCCATCAGGATCGCCGAGTTGTAGAAAAACATGAAGGGCACGATGAAGGCGGCAATGCCGATCTTGAAAGAGGCGACCGATGTCTCCATCGGGTTGGCGCCGGATATTCCGGCGGCGGCGTAGGATGCCAAAGCGACCGGGGGCGTGATGGCCGAAACGACGGCAAAGTAGAAAACGAAGAAGTGCGCTGTCAGCACCGGAATACCCAGCTCGATCAACCCGGGCGCCACAACCGATGCGGCCACCGCGTAAGCCGCGGTTGTCGGCATGCCCATGCCAAGCAGAATGGCGATGCACATGGCGAAGAACAGGGCCAGAAGTTGGGAGGCCTCGGCAAGGCCAAGCAGCAGGTTTGAAAAACGCGCTCCGACACCGGTCAGCGAGATGACCCCGACGATGATGCCGGCACAGGCGCAGACGGCGATGATCTGTACCGACATCATGCCGGCGATCTCGAACGCCTTGGCGATGGACCGAGGCCCCATGCGATAGGGCGTAAGCCAGCTCACCACCGCAGCGGCGGCGGTCGCGAGCGTGCCGGCACGGATGACCGAATAGCCCATGAAAAGCGCTGCGATCAGAATGATGATCGGCAGGAACAGGAAGAGCCGCCGCGACATCTCGCGCAGCTTGGGCAGTTCGTCATCGCGCATGCCGCGCATGCCGAGCTTTGCGGCCTCGAAATCGACCATGAAGTAGATCGACACGAAATAGAGGATCGCAGGGATGATCGCAGCGATCGCAATCTCGGTGTAGGGAATGCCGGTGATCTCCGCCATGATGAAGGCGCCCGCCCCCATGATGGGGGGCATGATCTGCCCGCCGGTCGAGGCTGCGGCCTCGATCGCCCCGGCGGTCTTGCGGTGATAACCGACCTTCTTCATCAGCGGGATGGTGAGAGAGCCTGTGGCGACCACGTTGCCCGCCGACGTCCCGTTGATCATGCCCATCAGGCCGCTGGCAAAGATCGCCACCTTGGCCGGACCGCCACGCGCCCGGCCGGCTGCCGCAAAGGCGAAGTTGACGAAGTAGGCGCCAACCTTGGAGGCCTGGAGAAACGCGGCGAAGATGATGAAAAGAATAATGTAGGTGGAAGAGACCGCGGTTGTCGGTCCAAGAATGCCGGCGTCGGTGTAGACCTGGCTGAAGAACCGCTGCCAGGTGATCGCCGGCGCACTGAGAAAGCCCGGCAGGTACTGCCCGGTGAAGACGTAAACCAGAAAGATGCCGGCGATGATGACCAGCGCCAGACCGGCGACACGACGGGTCAGTTCCATGATCAGGATCGTCCCCGCGACCGCTGCGATGGAGATGCCGATCGGGGCAAAGGGCGTTCCCGTAGAATTGCGCATCAAGGTGCCGTAGATCGCAATCAGATAGGTGGCCACGGCCATGCCGCAGACCGCGAGAACGATGTCCGGAAAAGCAAAGTGGCTGCGCTCGCGCCGGTCGGCCCAGGAGAGCAGGACAGCCCCGACCGTTGCCACCATCAGCGGCAAGCCGAAGAGCCAGGTCTCTCTGAACTTTATGCCTTCGTCGATACCGTTCCACATGACGCCGCCGGCGATATCGACAGCAAAAGAGAGCGCCACGGCAAGGGCAAAGAGCGCCGGCAGCATCAGCACATAGGCCAGGTAGTCCGGCAGCCGGGTTTCGTTCGCGGGACCGCTGGCGAAGCCGCGCGCCGAGAAGAGTACGAAACCGAGACCAAGCGCCCCGGCGATATGCACGATGCGGAAGTTCCAGGTTTCCATGGGGAAGACCGGAAGGAAGGGAATGTCCACCAGGCCACCGGTCATGGCGCTGATGGACAGACCGTTCAGCGCGGCCATGTGGAAGCCTGCATAGACCGCGGCCAAAGCGGCGACCACAAGATGCGCCCTGCCCTCGAACAAGCGCCGATTGCTCTCGACGGCCTCTTCGTCGACCCCTTTGACTGTGATCGGGCTCTCGGTTTCGGCTTGGTTCGTCACGGCCCCCTCCCTCTTTTTGGTCGTCAGTCTGCCTGAGCGATTGCAGAATACCAGCGCTTATTCCCGGCTCCCGGTGGCCGTCAAGCCCGGGTGGCCGCTCAAGAAAAGGGCCGCCTCGCAGAGCAAGGCGGCCCATACCCGCTAGCGGACAGTGAGGCTCAGCCGCCGTGGACCATGCCAGCGGCGATCGAAGCGCCGTTCTCGTTGAACCACTTGGCCGCACCCGGATGCCACTTCATCACCTCGTTCTTGTCCCAGTTCTCGGGCAGCGTCGAACGGGCGGCACGGTGGATGGTGACCATACGGTCATTGTCGGACATCACCACATCGACGACCGCGTAGACGAAATCCTCCGGCAGATCGCAGTTGGCAATCGCGAAGTTCCACATGGAGACCGAGCGCGCATCGCTGGTCAAGGTGGTGTAGGTATCAGCGGCGATGTCGAAGGAGGAGACGGGGAAGGTCTCGAGGATCGTCGCCTGTTCTTCCGCCGTGAACTCGATGATGTTCACATCGGTTTGCACCTCGAGCTGGCTGACCGCGGGCACCGGCACGCCGGCTGCGAAGGCAATCACATCGAGCAGGCCGTCCTGAAGCTGGCCACCCAGATCCGACCAGCCGCCGTTGCGGCGCTCGAAGTTGACGCCGAGGGCCTCCATCATGCGGGGGAAGTAGGTGTCCGATGTCGAACCCGCCGGACCGAAACCGATGCGCGCGCCGTCAGGAATGTCCTTGACGGAAGCAATGCCGGACGACGACAGGGCGGTGATCGAAAACGGCGTCTGATACATCGGGAACATCGCGCAGGCATTGGTCATCTGCAGGCCCGGGGCGATGGGGTTGGTGCCCTGAATCGACTCCGCCGCAGGGCCCATGGTCGTCATGCCAAAGGCCGCATCGCCGGTGTGCACCAGCGCCATGTTCTGCATGGGACCGCCGGTGACCTCGCCACCGCCGGAGATACCCAGTTCGTCCGCTACGAGGTTGGCCCAGCCCGAACCGTAGGCGAAGTAGGTCCCGCCCTGTGAGGCCGTACCAACGGTAAAGCTCTCCGGCCAACCCGCGCGATCCTGGGCAAAGCCCGTTGTTGCGGTGAGGGCGATGGCAACGGCGGTGCCAGCGAATACCGAAAATCTCATTGAGAACTCCCTATACAGTTTTGCACAGCCCGCAGGCTGAGCGGTTTGATTGATACGATCGCTGTAGGTACCTTTTCTCCCAGGCTGCTGGTTCTTGTTGATCTATACCCGCAGCCGGCACTCTCCACCCAGGGCGGAGCGGTTCCAGAGCTTTGCAAGCTTCAGAAGACCGCTTCGTCTGAGGTATCTCGAAGAAATCGACGCAGTCACAGCGCAGCGCCAACATCCGGCGCGCAGCAGCGCCGCCCCCGGTCCGGTCCCCCGTACGCCTGCAGTGATCGCCCCTGAGGGCGCATCGGAACTCTCTTTTAAGACGGGGTCGGCGCAGTTGACGAGACTGCGGCAAAAGCCACGGCACCTGCCGTGGCAGTCGGATAGGCTTTCACTGGGTTCCTCCCGTTTCGTGTCTTTTGCCGAATTGATTGCCCGAACGCCGGCACGTTGGTTTCCCTAAAAGCAACCGGCGTGCCAAAACGCCGGCGGTCGACCACTGGTCTGTTAAGCCCTTGAAGAACCTACACGACACCGCCGGCCGCCGTCAGCCGGTCGACACCGCGATGTCACCCGGCCTACCCAGGGCCGCCCGCGGATGTGTGGATTCCTACACACCGGGGCGCAACCTGGCCATATGCTTCTGCGGCCTAGCTCTCGTAGCGGGTGTTGCCCCGGCGCTTGGTGTCGATGGGCAGTTCGATGAACAGCGGCTGGTGGGCGCGCTGGGAGCAGGCCTGGCGCGGGCAGAGATGGCAGTTGATGCCGATGGGGCTGAACAGCCCCGGCTCTTCGGTGTTGAAGGGCGCGGCATAGGCGAGGCGATGGGCGTGGCGCATCTCACAGCCCAGTGAGAGCACGAGCCTGCGGTCCTGGGTGTCGCGGCTGAAGACCGGGCGCTCGGTGGTGCGGCTCATGGTGAAAAAGCGTTCGCCGTCGGGCAGTTCGACGAACTGCGGCACGATCACGCCCGGCGTGCGAAAGGCGGTGTGGATGTTCCAGACCGGGCAGGCGCCGCCGTGCTCGGCGATCTGGAAGGAGGTCGCGTTGAAGCGCTTGGTGACATTGCCGGCCTTGTCGACGCGAAGAAAGAAAAACGGCACGCCCCGCGCGCCCTCGCGCTGCAGCGTGGTCAGGCGGTGGCAGACCTGTTCGAAGGAGACGCCGAAGGCGGCGGCCAGGCGGTCGATGTCGTAGTGACTCTCCTCGGCGGCGGCGTGAAAGGGCGCATAGGGCATCAGGAAGGCGGAAGCGAAGTAGTTCGCCAGTTCGACATGGCAGCGCGCCAGCCCGACCTCGGAGCGTACGGCGCTGCCGGCGGTCAGCCCCTCCAGCACATGCGGCAGTTCCACCAGGCAGAGAACGTGGGCCAGTTGGAACACCCGGTTCTGGTGATCGAGCGCCTCGGAGAGGCGCACCATGCCCGCGGCCTCGTCATAGATCCGCAGCGCCTGGCTCATCTCCTCGACCGGCGCGGTCTGGACGGCGATGCCGTGGACCGAGCGCAGGCGGGCTTTCAGGACCGCATAGACGTCGTCGACATCGCAGGGCGCGGCGGCGCGCAGCTCCTCCGCCGCGGTTTCCAGCTCGGCGAAGTGATTGGCGTGATCGCGGAAGAAGTCGTGGATGATGGTCTCCGGCGAGGTGGCCAGGATGTCGTCGGGCATCCGCTCGTTGCCGAGACGCATCATCTTTTCCAGCGCGGTGCGGTGACTGCGATAGAGTTGGAGAAAGCTCTCGACCAGACGGGGCGCATGGTCGATGGCGGCGCGCAGTTCCTGCAGATCCGGCGCCGCCGTACCGAAGGCCGGGTCCTGCAGGGCGCTGCGCAGATCCGCCAGGCGGGTCGAGGACTCGTCCTTGATGAGATCGCGCCAGTCGACGCCGTAGGCATCCGACAGCGCCATCAGCATCTGCACCGAGAGGCTGCGCTGGTTGTTCTCCAGCAGGTTCACGTAGGCGGTGCTGACACCCAGCGCCCCGGCCATCTCGGCCTGGGTCTGGCGGTGTTCGCGGCGCAGCCGGCGCAGCCGCGGGCCGATCAGGGTCTTCCGCATGGTCGTCGTCGCATTGTCTTCGTTTGAATTAACAATTTTACAGATTTTGACAAATGTTGTGCCGACTTACAACACATAAACCCGAAAGTTGACGTTTCCGGCCCGCCTCGCGGCTAAAGTGTTCGTCTTCGTGCAATTCCCAAGACCGCCCGCATGCAGCAGAACCCGCATGCAGCAGAAACAGGGGCGGCAAGACACAGGCGGACACCCCAATGGCTTACAAGATCCTCATCCTCGGCGCTTCCTACGGCTCACTGCTCGGCACCAAGCTGCTGATGGCCGGGCACGACGTCACCCTGGTCTGCCGCAGCCAGACCGCGCGGCTGATCAATGCCGAAGGGACGGAAGTGCGGCTGAAGCTGAAGGGCGAGGAAGAACACCGGACGATCCGCTCCGGCGATCTGCCCGGCCGGCTCGATGCCAAGGCGCCGGAAGAGGTCGATCCGGCGGTCTACGACCTGGTCGCCCTGGCCATGCAGGAGCCGCAGTACAGCGCCCATGCGATCTGGACGCTGATGGTGCGCATCGCCGAGGCCCATGTGCCCTGCCTGTCGATCATGAACATGCCGCCCCTGCCCTACCTCAAGCGCATTCCCGGCCTCGACGCGGTGCAGCTTCAGGCCAGCTACACCAACGCCCATGTCTGGGACCGCTTCGATCCGGACCTGATGACCCTCTGCAGCCCGGACCCTCAGGCCTTCCGCCCGCCGGAAGAGCAGCCCAACGTGCTGCACGTGGGCCTGCCGACCAACTTCAAGGCCGCCGCCTTCGCCGACCCTGCGCACGATAAGATGCTGCGCCGCCTGGAGGCGGACATCGACGCCGTGCGCCTGGACGGCAAAGAGGTGCCGGTGAAGCTGCGCGTCTTTGACTCCCTCTTCGTGCCCCTGGCCAAGTGGTCGATGCTGCTGACCGGCAACTACCGCTGCATCACGGCGGGCGAGCCGCGGCCGATCCGCGAGGCGGTGCATGCGGATCTCGAAGCCTCCCGCACCATCTACGCCCATGTCGATGCCATCGCCCGGCGCCTCGGCGCCGACCCGGCCGACCAGGTGCCCTTCGAGAAGTACGCCCGCGCCGCGGAAGGGCTGCTGAAGCCCTCCTCCGCCGCGCGCGCGGTGGCCGCCGGCGCCCCGGCCATCGAGCGGGTCGACCGCCTCGTGCAGCTCATCGGCCGCTCGCTCGGGATGGACAGCGCCGCCGTCGATTGGGTGGTCGCCACCGTCGACGCCAAGCTCGCGCAAAACCAACGGCTTTCAGCCTAGCCAACGCCTTTCGGCGTAAGGCCGCCGCCGCTTCACGGAAGGCTCCGCCTGAACCTCCGCCGCCGGGGATGACACAGCCCCGGCGGCTTTTCTTGTCCCGCGGGCCCTGCCCTGTGCCGGCTGCGTCCCCTTTCTGACCGTCGACCTTTCACCGCCGGCGCTCTAGATTTCATAGCGGGACGAGGAAGGACCGGAGGAGCATGAGGGTGACGGAGACCGAGTTCTTCAGGGGCGCCCTGCGCGCCATGGCGGTTGGCGTGGTGCTGCTGCAGGGCGCAGCGGTCGCGGCCGAACCGCTCGGAGCACCGCTGCAGCTCGCGCAGCAACAGGTCGAAACCGCCATCGTCCGAGGCATCCAGCGGGAACTGCTGGCCCACGGCTATCCGGCCGGCCCGGTGGACGGGATCATGGGGCGGGAGACGCGGGCGGCGATCCGCGCCTATCAGGGCGACGCCGGCCTGACGGTGGACGGCACGGCCAGCCGCGCACTGCTGGACCACCTGAAGTTCGCCCTGCCCAAGGTCAACCGCTTCGGCGAACCGGTCGTCGGGACCGCGCTCAGCGTCCAGCGCGAACTTGCCGGGCGCGGCTATTACCTGGGCCCGCACGACGGCTTGGCAGGCCCGGCCACCTACCGCGCCCTCGACCGCTTCCAGACCGATGCCGGCCTGCTGCTCGACACCACCATCGACTCCCGCTTGCTGCAGGACATCCGCGACGCCCCGCCGGAGATCAAGGTCGACCCGGCGTTTTAGGGGATTGGCGGTCCAAGCTAGCTAAGCAATGAGCGGATCATTTCGCTGAAGGCCTCACGCATCGGCAGATCAAGATCGAGGGCGAGTTGACGACGCTCCACTTCGATGGCTTCTCCGGTGTTCGGATCCGTGGCCCGTTTCGTCATCGCCTCCCAGCGCAAGACCCAACCACGCTTCTCCCATTGCGGAAGATCGTTGAAATTGATCCCAGCTTTCTGGAACAGCAACTCGTTCTTATCCGCAACTGACAATCCATCCAAGGCTTTTTGCGCCTCCTTTGGCTTCTGCCCATCCTTGCGGAGCAGCCAGTAGCAATGAGCATTGAGCGCGTTACGGTGAGCGTCCTCGTTCCGCCAGCGAAAATAGTCGACCACGTCGACACTGCGCGGCAGCTGGCTGATTCGGCAATCAAAACTCGCAAGGTCCCCCAGAAGCAGAGAGAACTTGGCGCTGGCCTCCCCGGCAAGGACTGAGTTCAGCTTCCGCAGCTTGCGCCCGAAGCAAGCCTCTTCGGGATGAAACAACAAGGAGATCTCGTCGCTCTGCGAATAGCAGAGCAGGAAGTTGAACCCACAGTCCATCAGATGGCGGCCGGTCTCCACCATCATGTCGCGGAACCGTGGGTCGAAAGGCGACTCGAAAGGATGCCGCTCGCGCACCAACTTCGTGAAGCCGCGGCCGTCGAGCCGGGCCACCATCAGCACCCCAGGCAGCACGACAAGATCGTTTGCGGTCTCGTAGACCCGCATCTTTCGATCGAGTTCAGTGAACTTCATCGCGCCAATCGTCAACCGAGAAGGCGCTTTCGCCAACACAGGTTACATAGAACAAGGCATCGAATCCCTCTGATTGCCGCGGCAATTCCAGCCGGCGTGCAGTTCCAAGTATTGCCTTGTCCGGCACCCGTCGAAGCTCCTGACGCCTGGTATTGCGTTCAATCGCCTCCGAAGTCCTTGAACTGAAGTAATAGCCGACGATCTCCGCACCCGCAGCCTGAGCAGGGCCGATGTAGCGCGCACGATCGGCGGCCGTTGGGTTGGTGTTGTCGATCACCACATCCTGACCGCAGGCCAAGCAGGCATCAAACAAAGTCTTCTCTCGATGGCGTGTCCGCAGCATGTCGAGGTTGATCCGCAGGTGCGTGTTGAACAAACGCTCGCGGCAGAACGTCGACTTCCCACTGCCCTGAATTCCCGTCAGCACGACAACCTGCATAATGCCTCTCCTGCGGGCCAACGTCGGCGCTCTAGCTCAGCCCGGCACACACTCTTGCGTTGGCGAGGTTCTAACACTCATCCTGCACTTTACCGAGGCTGAATGCGGAGCAGTCTCTGCTATGAGCTATCGGACCCTACGAAATCCTCCCGGCGGATGCCGTGGCGGCGAAGCTTGTCGTAGAGGGTCTTGCGGGAGAGGCCCAAGGCTTCGTAGGTAGCTTTCAGGCTGCCGCTCTGGCGCTGCAGTTCGGCCTCCAGGATCGCCTTCTCGACACTGTCCAGGCGCGCGGCCAGGGGGCCTTCGGCCGGCGGGTCGAAGCCGTTGCCCGGCCCCGGCAGGGCATCGGCGAGGCCGAGGACGAAGCGGTCGGCGGCGTTGCGCAGTTCGCGCACGTTGCCGGGCCAGTCGTGGGCCAGCAGCGCCGCCAGCCGGTGGCCGTCGAGTTCCGGGATTTCGCGGCGGTAGCGTGCCCGCGCCTCGCGCGCCAGGTGATGGAACAGCAGGGGAATGTCGTCGCGGCGCTCGCGCAGCGGCGGGATCGCCAGGGTGACGACGTTCAGGCGGTAATAGAGGTCTTCGCGGAAACGCCCGGCGCGGCAGGCCTCCACCAGATCCTCCTTGCTGGCGGCGACGAAGCGCAGGTCGAGGGCGATGGCGGTGTTGGAGCCCAGGCGCTCGATGGCGCGCTGTTCGATGGCGCGCAGCAGCTTCACCTGCAGGTCCAGCGGCATGGACTCGATCTCGTCCAGCAGCACCGTGCCGCCGTCGGCGAACTCCAGCTTGCCGACGCGCTGGCGCTGGGCGCCGGTGAAGGCCCCGGCCTCGTGGCCGAAGAGCTCGCTCTCGATGATCTCCGCCGGCAGCGCCCCGCAGTTGATGGCGACGAAAGGCCCCCGGGCGCGGAGCCCGAAGTCGTGCAGGGCACGGGCCACGACCTCCTTGCCGCTGCCGGTCTCCCCCGTGATGAGCACATCGGCATCGGTGTCCGCCAGGGCATGGAGCTGCTCGCGCAGATGCTGCATTGCCGGCGTGCGGCCGACCAGACGCGCATCGAGGCCGCTGTCGGCCTCCAGTTCCTCGCGCAGCGCCCGGTTTTCGAGCACCAGGCGGCGCTTTTCCAGGGCGCGGTCGACGACGCTGGCCAGATGGGAGGTGTCGAAGGGCTTCTCGATGAAGTCGTAGGCCCCGGCGCGCATCGCCTCCACCGCCTGGGGCACGTCGCCGTGGCCGGTCACCAGCACCACCGGCAGGCCCGGATCGATCTCCAGCGCCCGGCGCAGCAGGGCGAGGCCGTCCATTCCCGGCATCGTGATGTCGGTCACCAGGACGCCATAGAAGCTGCGGCTGAGCAGCGGCTCGGCCTGACGCGCGGAGGCAAAGCAGGACACCTGATGTCCGCAAAGCTCCAGGCCCTGTTGGACGGCGTGGCGCAGCGGTTCCTCGTCGTCGACGAAGAGGACGGTGGCCCCATTTGCGGCGGCGGTCATGGCGGTTTCGCCCTGGCTCTCCATGGCATCAGGCCGGCTCCAGCACCGGCGCGGGGGCCGGCAGGAGCGGCAGTTCCACGGTGAACAGGGCGCCGCCGTCGGGATGGTTCTCGGCGCGGATCGCGCCCTCGAAGTCCTTCACGATGTTGTAGGAGATGGAGAGCCCGAGGCCGAGGCCCTTGCCCACGTCCTTGGTGGTGAAGAAGGGATCGAAGATGCGGCCGATCTGGTTCGGATCGATGCCCGATCCGTGATCGCGCAGCGCAAGCACAACCTTGCCATCCGACTGGCGCACGGCGATCTCGATCCGCGGCCGATCCTGCCCCTCCATGGCATCGAGCGCATTGGCGACAAGGTTCAGGATGACGTGCTGCAGACGCACGCGCCCCGCCCGTACCTGCAGGCTGCGGTCCGCCTGGATCACCGTGACCTCGGCGCCGGCACGCTCCAGCCGGATGCGCAGGAAGTCCAGGGTGTCGGCCAGCACCTCGGCGATCCGCAGCGGGCGCAGTTCGCTGCGCGGCTTGCGGGCGAAGGTCATCAGGTGCTTGCTGATCTCCGCCATGCGCCCGGTCAGGGTCTTGATGCGGCTCAGGTTCTCGCCCGCTTCCGCGTGACGCTCCCGCTCGATCAGCAGGCGCGCGTTGTCGGCATAGGAGCGGATGGCCGCCAGCGGCTGGTTGAACTCGTGGCTGAGGGCTGCCGACATCTGGCCGAGAGCTGCCAGCTTGCCGGCCTGCACCAGGTCGTCCTGCGCCTGGCGCAGGTCGGCCTCCGCCGCCTCGCGCTCGCCGATCTCGCGGGCGAGCTGCAGGTTGGCGGCGGTCAGGTCGGCGGTGCGCTCGACCACCCGGCGCTCCAGCTCCTCGGAGGCGCGGCGCTGGTAGGCGATGCGTTCCACCAGGCGGCCGCGGCGCTGCGCGATGAGGGTGGCGATCAGCACGGTGATGAGGCAGGCGAGACCGGCCACCAGGGCCGCCGTCAGGCTCTGGGAGCGGGCCAGATCGGTGGAGGCCAGCACATTGACGGTCCAGCCGGCCGCCGGCATCTCGCGGGAGACCATGAGGTACTCGGCAGCCGAACCGCCGTCTGCGGCGCTGATGGACAGAAGGCGCGCGCCGGCGGCGTCTGCCGTTTCCCCGATCTGGCCGCGTTCGGCGATGTCGAGGGGGCGCAGGTCGACGGCCTCGTAGCGGCGGTTTTCGGCAATGGCCCGCCGCGCGGCATCATCGAGGGGCGCCAGGCTGCGGAAGCGCCAGGCGGGCCGGCTGGAGATGAAGATGACGCCGTGCGGATCGCTGACGATCACCCCCTCGTCTTTGGCGGTCCAGGAGGCCTCGATATCGGCGAGGCTGATCTTCACGACGACGGCGCCGAGAACCTGGTCATCCGCCGAGACATGATAGGCGAAGTAGTAGCCGCGCCGGCCGGAGGTGGTGCCGAGCGCGAAGTAGCGCCCCAGGCGCCCTTCCATGGCGTCCTGGAAGTAGGGCCGGTAGCTGAAGTTGTGGCCGACGAAGGGCCGCTCGCTGTTCCAGTTGCTGGCCGCGAAGGTGAGGCCCTCGGCATCCATGAAGTAGGTGTCTTCCGCCTCGGTCAGGTTGTTGAAGGTCTCCGTCAGCCGGTTGGCGCGGGCGCGGCTTTCCGGATCGCGGGAGCGGCGGAAGAGCTCGATCACGTCGCTGCGCAGCGCCAGCAGGGTCGGGACGGACTGGTAGCGGCCGAGGGCGCCGGCCAGGTTGCTGCTGTAGAGATCGAGCCTGGCCAGGGCCCGCGTATGGGTCTGATCGAGAAACAGGGCGGAAGCCCAGACCCAGGTCGCCGCGACCACGAGCCCCGTCGCCACGGCGGCGGCAGCCAGCCCCAGCGCAGCCCTGTGCCAGCGGCGCGGGCTCTCCATGCGCGCTTCCACAGGCAGCCCCTCCCCGCGACCCTGCTTCACCGGATGCCTGCCGTCAGCTCTTGAAAAAAGCGTCCGCGCCGGAGCGATAGGACTTCTTGGCGGCGATCTTTTCCTCGACCCGCGCCACCTCGGCCTGCAGTTCGGCCAGGTATTCCTCAAGCTGTTCGACGCCCAGGCTGTCCAGGTCCCGGGGCTTGGGCGCCTGCTTGCGGGGTTCCAGATCTTCGATGTCCATAGGCTTGCACTCCCTTGCCCGCGCGCCCTTCAATACCCCTTATGCGTGTTTCCCCTCTCGGCTGGGGCGGGCGCTTGATTTTTTGCGCCTGCACTATACTAACTCGCCCAAACGAAAGCGATTCTCCCGAAATCAGCCCGCCGGAGCCCCACCATGAGCCAGAGCCTGCCGGAATCCCAGAGCCTGCCCGAAAGTATGACCGCCATCGAAATCCGCGAGCCCGGCGGCCCGGAGGTGCTGGTCCCGGCCACCCGGCCGCTGCCGAAGCCGGCAGCGGGTGAGGTGCTGATCCGGGTGGCCGCGGCAGGGGTCAACCGGCCGGACGTGCTGCAGCGCATGGGCGGCTATCCGCCGCCGCCCGGGGCCTCCGACATTCCGGGGCTGGAGGTCGCCGGCCAGGTCGTCGCCCTGGGCGAGGGTGTCGCCGGCCTGGCGGAGGGCGACGCGGTGACCGCCCTGGTGACCGGTGGCGGCTACGCCCAGTACTGCGCCGCCCCGGCGGTCCAGTGCCTGCCGGTGCCCAAGGGCTATGACATGAAGCAGGCCGCGGCCCTGCCGGAGACTTTTTTTACCGTCTGGGTGAACGTCTTCCAGCGCTCGGCGCTCAAGAGCGGGGAGGCTTTCCTGGTCCACGGCGGCACCTCGGGCATCGGCACCACGGCGATCCAGTTGGCCAAGGCCCTGGGCGCCCGCGTCTTCGCCACCGCCGGCTCGGCGGAGAAGGTGAAGGCCTGCGAGGACCTGGGCGCGGAACGCGGCATCAACTACCGCGAGGAGGACTTCGTCGCGGTGGTGAAGGAGGCGACCGAGGGCAAGGGCGTCGACGTGATCCTGGACATGGTGGGCGGCGACTATGTGCAGCGCAACCTGAAGGCCCTGGCCCCCGACGGGCGGCTCAGCTTCATCGCCTTCCTCGGCGGCCCCAAGACCCAGGTCGATTTCACCCCGGTGCTGCTGAAGCGCCTGACCATCACCGGGTCGACCCTCAGGGCCCGCTCGGTGGACTTCAAGGCCGGGGTCGCAGCCGCCCTCAAGGAAACCGTCTGGCCGCTGCTGGACAGCGGCGCCATCGCCCCGGTCATGGCCGCCAGCTTTCCCCTGGAAGAGGCGGCCCAGGCCCACGCGCTGATGGAATCCAGCAGCCATATCGGCAAAATCGTGCTGACGACTGGTTAGATCCCGTCGGCTTACGTGAAGACGGTTCCAGCCCGCGCGTGCCGAAAAACCCCCGAAGGGCGGATTTTCGCTTCACACCGCTTTATTCCCGCCCGGCGGGCGCCTATATTGGCGCTATTCCCACGACGGCAACCCTTGCCGCCGGCCCGGGCGCAGGGAACTGCGCCGGGCGGAAGAGAGGAGGATTGATGTCTCTACCCCTGATGCCGAAGGCCACCGCCGTCTGGCTGATCGACAACACCGGCCTGAGCTTCGAGCAGATCGCCGATTTCTGCGGTCTGCATATGCTTGAAGTGCAAGGCATTGCCGACGGCGAGGTGGCCATGGGGATCCAGGGCCTGGACCCCGTCACCGCGGGTGAGCTGACGCGCGAGGAGATCGTCCGCTGCGAAGCCGACCCCAAGGCCAAGCTGACCATGGCGAAGAGCGACCTGCCCCAGCCGGTGAAGCGGACCAAGGGCCCGCGCTACACCCCTGTGGCCAAGCGCCAGGACAAGCCCGACGGCATCGCCTGGCTGGTGCGCCATCACCCGGAGCTGAAGGATTCCCAGATCGCCCGGCTGATCGGCACGACCAAGACGACGATCCAGGCGGTGCGGGAGCGGACACACTGGAACTCCCCCAACATCCGCCCGCGCGACCCGGTGCTGCTGGGCCTCTGCGGCCAGGTTGACCTCAACGCAGCGGTCGAGAAGGCCCGCAAGGCGGCGGAGAAGGCAGGCATCACCCTGCCGAAGCCGGACCTGGAGCCTGAAGCCCCCCTGCCTGAGACCAGCGAGCCGTCCGATAACCCCTTCTCGCTGGAAAACTTCGGTCTGCCGAAGGACGTCAACTGACGGCCCGCCGGCTCTGCCGGCGATCTCACCGTAGCCCAGTCCGCCGTCCCGGGAACCGGGGAGGCGGAACCTCGGCGGGAATTCCCTGCCGGCCTGGAAACGTCAGCCCTGGTTCTCAGCGGAAAAGACGCCATCTAAGCGGATAAGGGCGGTCGGACTCTGGGGCGGGTTTCCGGGGACGATCGGCCCGTCCGCCGTGATCCCCTGAAGCTGGAGTGATGCCCATGACCGCCTGGCCGGATATTCCCTACGCGCGCTGGAAAGACACCGGCACCAGCCTGCACATGTGGAGCCAGATCGTCGGCAAGTTCCGTCTGGCCCAGACGCCCTGGATCAACCATTCCTGGCAGGCGACCTTCTACGTGACCGGCCGTGGCCTCGGCACCTCCCTGATCCCGGGAAGCCCGGCGGGCTATGACATCGCCTTCGACTTTCTCGACCACCAGCTCACCGTCGACACCACCGATGGCCGCCGCGAGGCCCTGGCGCTGGAACCGATGTCGGTGGCGGATTTTCACAAGCGGTTCCTGGCGCTGCTGGAGAAGCTCGGCGCCCCGACGGATATCCACCACGCGCCCAACGAAGTGCCGGATCCCGTGCCCTTCCGCCAGCAGACCGATCCCGGCGCCTACGACCCGGCGGCGGCGCAGGATTTCTGGCGGGCGCTGCTGGCCATCGACGGCGTGTTCAAGCAGTTCCGCACCGGCTTCCTCGGCAAGGTGAGCCCGGTGCACTTCTTCTGGGGCAGCTTCGACCTGGCCGTCACGCGCTTTTCCGGCCGCCCTGCCCCCCTGCACCCCGGCGGCTTTCCCGCCCTGCCCGACACGGTGACCCGGGAGGCCTATTCCCACGAGGTCAGCTCCGCCGGTTTCTGGCCGGGCGGCGGCGGCATCGAGGAACCATCCTTCTATGCCTACGCCTATCCGGTGCCGGAGGGTTTCGGCGACATGCCGGTCCGGCCCGCCGAGGCCTACTTCCACAAGGACCTTGGGGAATTCGTCCTGCCCTACGAGGCCGTGCGCAAGGCCGCCGACCCGGAAGCCGCGCTGCTGGCCTTCCTGCAGTCGACCTACGAAGCCGCGGCGGAGCGCGGAGCCTGGGACCGCGCGGCGCTGGACTGCCCCCTGGGGCAGCCGCGCATCCCACGCGCCGTCGCGTGAGATCCTAAGCGAGGTCGAACAGCAGAACTTCGCAGTCGGACCGGGCGGTCACGGCGCAGGCCGCCCCGTCCCCCGATGTCCCGTCTTCCAGGTCACGGGCATCGAACTGCAGCCCGTCGCCGGCGCTGAGCATCTCGCCGGCAATTTCGATGCGCCCGGAGACCACCTGCAGAAACCCGGCGCGCCCCGGCGCAAAGCTGTAGGCGGCTTCCCGGCCATCCTCCAGGCGCGCCAACAGAAGACTGGCGTCCTGGTGCAGCCGGACACGGCCCGGGCCGCCGTCGGGCGCGGCGATGGCGGCAAAGCGGTTTGCCGACTGCGCGGGATCGAAGGCGGTCTGCTCATAGGACGGCGCGAGGTCGCGCCGTTCCGGCAGCACCCAGATCTGCAGGAAATGCACAGGCTCCTCTGCGGAGGCGTTCATTTCCGAATGGGTGATGCCGCTGCCGGCGGACATGCGCTGGATCTCCCCCGCCTGGATGGTCGATCCGTTTCCGAGCGAGTCCCGGTGCGCCAGCGCGCCGGAGACCACATAGGTCAGGATCTCCATGTGTTCGTGGTCATGGCTCGGAAAGCCGGCACCCGGAATCACGCGATCCTCGTTCAGAACCCTGAGGCTGCGATGGCCCATGCGTCCGGGATCGTGAAAGGGGCCGAAGGAAAAAGTGTGACGGCTGTCCAGCCAGCCGGTCTGGGTGCGGCCCCGTGAGGAGCCCTCGTGTAGAAGCGCCATCGTCCTCCCCACATCCCCGGTGAAAGCCCAAGCTCCTGAGCAGACTGAAAGTCTAGCTTATCCGGCGTGAACAGGCACCCGGTGCAAGAGGTTCCCCGCGGGCGCAGCAGCAGCGGTACTGGCCGTGCTGGCGCTCAAGCCGTGGCCGGGCAGCGGCCCTTCCGAATAGAACGAGGATAACGTGCTCAAAGACCCTTTACGCCCGGGATCGCCAGCACCGCTTCTGCGATGTGATCGATGAGCCGCTTGAGCCGGCGGGTCTGGCGGCGCGCCGGCAGGTAGGCGGCGTTGATGGTGAGCGCTGGCGCGCGCCAGTCCGGGAGCACGTCGACCAGGGCGCCGCGCTCGAGATCCCGTTCCGCGAACCAGCGCGGCAGCACTGCATAGCCAATCCCCAGCAGCGCCGCCTTGTGCACCGCGAAGATGTTGTTGGTCGCCAGCGCGACCCGGGCTGCAACCGTTGCCTGGCGGCCTCTTGCCGTCGACAGGGGAATCGTGCCGGCCTCAAAGGGTTCGAGCGCGGCGCAGGGCAGCGCGGCCAGGTCACCCGGCGCCGCGATCCTCCTGCCGGCGATCAGGTCCGGCGCGGCCACGATCATACGCTCGACCCGGCCGAGCGGCCGCACGACCAGGGTCTCGTCGGGGACCGGGCCGATCTTGATCCAGAGATCGCAGCCGATCTCGGCGAAGCGGATGGCCGCGTCATCCAGCAACCAGGTCACGGCGACGCCGGGATGGGCCTGCTGGAACCGCAGCGCGGCATCGGCGAGGTGCAACTGGCCCAGGGCCACCGGGGCGACCACCTTCAGACCGCCGCGCAGGCCGCCCGCATCCTCGGCAAAGCGCTCGACCAAACTGTCCCACCCCGCAGTCAGGACCCGTGCTTCGGTCAGGCAGCTCTGCCCGGCGGGGGTCAGGGCGAGCGCGTGGGTGGTGCGCCGGATCAGCTCCGCCCCCAGCCGCTCCTCCAGTTCCTTCAGCTGACGGCTGGCGGAGGCCTGGGACATGCCCAGGTCCCGCGCCGCAGCGGAAATCGAGCCTCGCTCCGCGATGCGGGCAAAGGTCTCCAGCAGGGTCAGGCGGTCGAGGCTCTTGCTCATACGTAATACGTATAACTATCTCTCTCTTATACCGTCTACCGCAAATACCGGGACTCGGCCATCTTCTCCTGCGTGAGCGCGGTTATCGCGCCAACGAGAGGAGACAAAGCCATGACAGAGACCGCAAAGACCTTCCGGATCGGGGGCGAGACAGAGGCAAACCGCCTTGGCTACGGCGCCATGCGCCTGACCGGCCAGCCGGGCAACTTCGGCCCCTACGAAGATTGGCAGAGCGGCCTCGCCCTGCTGCGCCGCGCCGCGGACATGGGCGTGAATTTCTTCGACAGCGCCTGGGCCTATGGACCCGAGACTGCCGACCGCATCGTCGGCGAGGCCCTGGACGGCCGCAATGTCGTCATCGCCACCAAGGGCGGGGTCGACAAGCCGGCCCCGGGAACCATCGTCACCGACGGATCGCGCGACACGCTGCTGCGGCAGATCGACAAGGCGCTGGTCAACCTGCGCCGCGACCGCATCGATCTCTTCCAGCTTCACCGTGTCGATCCGGAAACCCCCATCGAGGTCTCCGTCGCCGCCCTGGCGGAGGCGCGGGCCGACGGGCGCATCCGCCACATCGGCCTGTCCAACATCACGCGGGAACAGCTTGACCGGGCCCTCACCGTCGCGCCCATCGCCAGCGTGCAGAACCGCTTCAACATGGCCGAGACCGATGCGGAGGCCCTGGTCGACTACACGGCCGGCAAGGGTATCGCCTTTATCCCCTACGGCCCGCTCGGCGCCAACCCGATGCAGCGGGGCGCGAAGCTGGCACCGCGCGAGGCGCTCGCCTGGCTGCTGAAGCGCTCCCCCAACATCGTCGTGATTCCCGGCACGACGTCGATCGCGCACCTCGAAGAAAACCTCACGGCCTGGGACCTCGTCTGACGGGCGAACCTTTGACTGGCCAACCTCGGAGACACCGCCATGACAACGCTTACCGACGCCAAGACTGCCGCACAGGCCCAAGGTCCGCGGCCCAACCCACTGGCGCAGATCCGCGCCGAGCACGTGATGATCTCGACCGGCGACTACGCCGGTACCCTCGCCTGGTACCGCGAGAAGCTCGGTTTCCAGGTGAAACATGAATGGACCGTGCCGGACTTCCCAGGCGTTCAACTCGCCTATATCGAACTGAACGGCTTCGTCATCGAGGTGGTCGGCACGCCGAAGGCACTTCAGGAGCGCAAGACGCCGCCGGATCTCGAAGCGGCCCTCAGCGACCGCGGCTTCGGGCACCTGGCATTCCTGGCCGCCGATGTCGATGCGGTCGCCGAGGAACTCACCCGCCGCGGCGTCGAGGCGGCGCTGCCGCCGACAAGCTTTCCGCAAGCCGGCCGCCGCGTGCTCTTCGTTCAGGACAACAACGGCAACTTCATCGAGTTCGTCACGCCGCTCTCCGCCCGCGAGGACGAGGGCGGGCGATGATCGAGGCGCTGCAGGCCGTCACCCCTGCGGTCCGGCAAGAAAGCTGACCACCGCGTCCAGGAAGGTGGCGCGTCCCCACGCGGCCCGGTCGAGATGCACGAAGTGGGTCGCCTGCGGGATCTGCACGGCGGAGACGCGGCCGGCCTCGCGGCTTGCCAAATGGGCCTGCAACAAGGCCAGGTCCTCAGGCCGCGACCAGAAATCGCCTTCGGAGCGGAGGATCAGCGCATCGGCGGCGATGAGCCGCGCGTCCCAGAGCGCCGCCCCCGTCGCCAGCAGAAAGCTGTCCGCCATGGCGCCGGAAGGAGCGCGGAAGGACGGCGGGTCGCGCTCGGCGGCGGTCGGGTCGCTGGCCAGCGCTGCCTCGACATAGGCCTGGGCGACTGCGGGATCGCGCCACAGTGTCTTGTCCTCCAGCGGGATCGAGCGGTCCCAGCCGGGCAGCAGGCTGTCGGCGGTGTTGAGGCGGTAGTTCTGGAAACGCGCGAGGTTGAAGCGCTCCGGGTTCTCCGGATCGGCGAGGCGAGAGCCCCTGCCGATGCGCGGATGCTCCGGCGTGTATCCGTAGAGCGTGTTGTAGAACACCAGCTTTGAGACCTTCCGCGGATGAAGGCTGGCGTAGTGGCCGGCCCAGTGCCCGCCGGTCGCCCAGCCGAGGATCGCCACCTGCTCGGCCCCGCTGCGGGCCAGCACCGCATCGACGGCGGCGGCAAGATCGCGCACCGCTTCGCCCGAACGCACGAGGGGTTGGGCAACCGCCCGCGGCTGGGTCATCGCATCCGGTCGGGTCGACGCGCCGTAGCCGCGCAGATCGACGATGTAGACCGCCAGGCCCGCCGCTGCGAGGTCCGCGGCCAGGCTGCCGCCGGGCACCGGAAGATCGAAGGAGGGCACACCCGGGACCCGCGCGCCGTGGAGCAGGATCACCGGATCGCCCCGGCGCTCCGCTGCGCTGTCGATCACCGCGCGGATGCCGATCTCGATGCCCGGTTCGGAAAGCGCGGTAAAGGACTCGCGCTGGACATCGGCAAGGGCTGCTGAAGAAAGAGCCGCGGATGTCAGAGTCATTGCAGCGGCGGCGAGGGTTGCCCTCATCATGACCGATCTCCTTTCCCTGTCGTTGACAGCGCCCATATAGGAGATCTCACCGATATCCGAGAAATACCGATTTTGGCTCATGCGATAGAGAAAGCAGATCATATGAACAGCCTCGACCACCCGACACTGCGCCAGTTTCTCGCCGTCGCCGAGGCGGGCACCCTGCGCGCCGCCGCCCGGCGCCTGAACATGAGCCAGCCGCCCCTCACCGCGCGCATCCGGCTGCTGGAGGAACGCCTGGGCGCGCGACTGTTCGACCGCAGCGTCAAGGGTATGCGCCTGACGGCGGCGGGCGCGGCCCTGGCGGAGGATGCGCGCGCCCTGCTGGGCGGGTTGGCGCGGGCGGAAGCCCGTGTCAGGGCTGTCGCCGGAGAGGCAGAGCCGCTGCGCATCGGCTTCGTTTCGGCAGCTTTGAGCGCCGCCCTTCAGGATCTGTTGCGCGGCCTTTCGGCAAAGGCCATGCCGGCACCGCAGTTGCAGGAGATGACGACGCCGCAGCAACTGGAGGCCCTGGAACGCGGGACACTCGACGTCGGCCTTCTGCATCCGCCGGCGCGCAGGCTGGACGATTTCGAAGTCCGGCCGCTGGGGCGCGACCCCTTCTGGGCGGCGCTGCCCTCAAGCCACCGGCTGGCGCGGCGGCGCGCGCTGCGCTTCGCCGAGATCGCCGGGGAGCCCTTCGTGCTGTTTCCGAGGGCGCAGGGCCCGGCCTTGCGCGCGACGGTCGAATCGCTGGTGAAGGACGCCGGGGCGGATCTGAATGTCGTTGCCGAGGCGGCGCGGGCCCACAGCCAGCTTTCCCTCGTCGCCGGCGGCCTCGGCGTCGGTCTTGTCAGCCGCGCGACGGCAGCGCAGATGACCATCCGCGGCGTCACCGTCGTACCGCTGAAAGACACCGCCGAGCGGCTGTTCGTCGAACTGCACCTGCTGGCAGAGCCGCGGACGATGGCGATGCTTGCCAAGCTCATCCCGCTCGGCCGCAAAGGCGGAAAGTGAGTTTTCCCACATCTCGCCGGGAAGGCTCGGACTATTGCTCAACCTGAGGCGGCAGGCGCATCGGGGTGCTGCCACCGCCGGTCCGAGGGGGACCGCCAACAAGGGGGAGCACAAGCAATGGCTGGGGAGTCTTTCGCCGGCAGGGCCAAGAAGTGGTTCGTAAAAACCGCACTGAAGGCGGTGGTTGCAGTGCCGCCACTGCATCGCCGGCTGAACCGGAAACTCATCAATTCCTATGCCTATGCCGCCGGGTTGCGCCCGCGCCCGTTTTCCATGGCGGCGCCCTACACGACCTGGCGCGGGCTGACCGACCGGCGCTATTCCGGGCGCCACATTCCGGTGGCCGCGGCCCACGCGGCAGCCTTGCCTCCGCTGGACGACGTCACGGCCTTGTTCCGCAAGACCGAAGACCGGCGCGCGAGCGATACCAGCCTGCTGTTTCCCTTTTTCGCCCAGTGGTTCACCGACAGCTTCCTGCGCACTAAGTGGAAGCACCCGGACGAACAGGACTTCGCCGAAAACGAAAGCAACCACGAGATCGATCTCTGCCAGATCTACGGGATCTCCGAAGAGCAGACCAACATGCTGCGCGCCGGCAGGGGAGGCCGCCTGAAGAGCCAGATGATCGACGGCGAGGAGTTTCCCGTGCCGCTGTTCGAGGACCGCGGCGGGCGGCTGGAGTTGCATCCGGACTTCACCGATCTCTACAGCGAGGCGAACTTCAAGCGCGTCTTCGCCAATGCCGACGATGCCCATAAGAGGACCTGCTTTGCCGTCGGCCTGGAGCACGGCAACTCGACCCTTGGCAACACGGTCATGAACACCCTCTTCCTGCGCGAGCACAACCGTATCGCCGGCATTATCGCGCAGGCCCATCCGGACTGGGACGACGAGCGCCTGTTCCAGACGGCGCGCAACGTCTGCATCGTGCTGCTGTTGAAGATCGTCATCGGCGACTACATCGTCCACATCGCACCGGCCGACTTTCCGCTGATGGTCGTACCCGGCATGGCAGAACGGGAGCGCTGGTACCGTACCAACTGGATAGCCGTCGAGTTCGCCCTGCTTTACCGCTGGCACGATCTCATTCCCGCAACGGTCTCCTTCGCGGGCGAGACCCGCGACTCCAGCGCGCTGCGACACGGGAACGGCTGGTTGCTGGAGGTCGGCGTCGAACGGGTCTGCCACGATGCCTGCCGCCAGCTTGCCGGCAAGATCACTCTCGGCAACACGCCGGACTTCCTGATGAAGGTGAAGGAAAGCAGCCTCGAAATGGCGCGCGGCTGCGCGCTGGCGCCCTACAACGCTTACCGCAAGCACTACGGCAAAGAGCCCGCGACGGGCTTCGAGGACCTCACCCGCGACCCGGTGCTGGCAAAGAAGCTCAAGGAGGTTTATGGCGACATCGATGCGCTGGAGTGGTTCGTCGGCATCTTCGCGGAGGCCTACGACGATGCGGAGATGATGGGTGACCTCTTGAAGACCATGGTCGCGAACGACGCCTTTACCCAGGCGCTGACCAACCCGCTGCTGGCCGAGGCCGTCTACAACGCCGACACCTTCTCGGCGGAGGGCCTGGAGATCATCGAGACCACCAACCGCCTTGCCGACATCATCGTCCGCAACACGTCCATCGAGGACACAGGCAGCGTCGGGTTCAAGTACCGTGCGGCCTAGTCGGCGACGGGCCGCCTAGTCCGCTACCGGCACCGTGTAGTTGAGGCCGAGGCGGCCGCCGTCGGCGTAGAGGGTCTGGCCGGTGATGTAGCTGGAATCGGACGAAGCCAGGAAGACGGCGACATTGCCCATCTCCTCCGGCTCGCCCAGGCGGCCCATGGGGGTGCGCGACATCAGGCGCTTCCAGGCCTCCGGATCATCGTTGACCGCGCTCACCATGGGCGTGTTGATGGAGCCGGGGCCGACGGCGTTCACGCGCACACCCTTGTCCGCCAGTGCCAGGGCCATCACCTTGGTGAGCTGGTTCACGCCGCCCTTGGCGACGCAGTAGGGCGTGATGCTGGGGATCGCCACCACCGCGTTGATCGACGACATGTTGATGATGGTGCCCCTGCTGCCGTCGGGGCGCGCGTTCTGCGCCACCATGCGGCGTGCCGCGGCCTGGCCGCAGAGGAAAACGCCCTTCAGGTTGACGCGGATGACGGCGTCGAAGTCTTCCTCGGTGAAGTCCAGGAAGTCGCCGGCCTTGACGATGCCGGCATTGGCCACCATGCAGTCGAGGCGCCCGAAGGCGGCAACCGCCGAGTCCACCAGCGCCTCCACCGCCGCCCTGTCGCCGACGTCGCAGGCGACGAAGACCGCCTCCGCCCCCTCGGCCTGCAGCGCTTCCGCCGCGGCTTCGCCCTGGTCGCGGTCGACGTCGGAAACCACCACCCTGGCGCCCTCGGCCGCAAAGCGCTTGGCGCAGCCCAGCCCGATACCCCCGGCCGCACCGGTCACCACGACCACCTGATCCTTCACCCGCATCGCTGTTCTCTTTCCCCTGATTGTCTTTGCCTGAGACGGCCCGCCTCGCCCTTCGAGACGCGATCCCGCGGATCGCTCCTCAGGGTGAGGCTTAAACAGTGACCTCATCCTGAGAAGGACAGATTGTATGTCTCAAAGGATGAGCCGACCGCTTCTTCCTAACCCCTCACTTCAAACCGCCCCCGGCCTTCGGAAACCCGATGCCGGCCAGCGATTCGCGGATTTCGTCGAGGATCACCGGATCGTCGATGGTGGCCGGTGTCTTGAAGTCCTCGCCGTCGGCGATCTTGCGCATGGTGGCGCGCAGGATCTTGCCGGAGCGGGTCTTCGGCAGGCGCTTGACCACCGCGGCGCTCTTGAAGGCCGCCACCGGGCCGATGCGATCGCGCACCATCTGCACCACCTCGTCGGTCACCGCGCCGTCGCCGGCCCCGGCCTTCAGCACCACGAAGCCGACCGGAAGCTGGCCCTTCAGGCTGTCGGCAACGCCGATGACGGCGCACTCGGCAACGTCCGGGTGGGCGGCCAGCACCTCCTCCATCGCGCCGGTCGAAAGGCGGTGGCCGGCAACATTGATGATGTCGTCGGTGCGCGCCATGACGTGGACGTAACCCTCCTCGTCGATGATGCCGGCATCGCCGGTCTCGTAGTAGCCGGGAAAGTTGGCGAGGTAGGACTTGGTGTAGCGCTCCTTGGCATTCCACAGCGTCGGAAAGGTGCCCGGCGGCATCGGCAGCTTGCCGGCCAGCGCGCCGATGGTGCCCGGCGGCACCTCGTGCCCTTCGGAGTCCAGCACCTTCAGGTCCCAGCCCGGCATCGGCCGTGTCGGCGAGCCCGCCTTCACCGGCAGCAGTTCGATGCCCAGGCAGTTGGCAGCGATGGCCCAGCCGGTCTCGGTCTGCCACCAGTGATCGATCACCGGCACCTGCAGCTTCTCTTCCGCCCAGGCAAGGGTGTCGGGGTCGCAGCGCTCGCCGGCGAGGAAGAGGGCGCGGAAGTGGCCGAGATCATACTTGCCGATGTGATCGCCCTCCGGGTCCTGCTGGCGGATGGCGCGGAAGGCCGTCGGCGCGGTGAAGAGGCTGACTGCCTTATGCTGGCTGATCACGCGCCAGAAGGCGCCGGGGTCGGGCGTGCCCACCGGCTTGCCCTCGTAGAAGATGGTGGTGGCGCCGTGCAGCAGCGGGCCATAGACAATGTACGAGTGGCCCACCACCCAGCCGACGTCGGAAGCCGACCAGTACACCTCGCCGGGGTCGATGTTGTAGAGGTTCTTCATCGTCCACTTCAGCGCCACCGCATGGCCGCCGTTGTCGCGCACGATGCCCTTGGGCTGGCCGGTGGTGCCGGAGGTATAGAGGATGTAGAGCGGATCGGTGGCGGCGACCGGCACGCAAGCGTGCGGCTGCGCCGCCGCCACGGCCTCTTCCCAGTCCTCGTCGCGCCCCGTGGTGAGCGCGGCAGTGGCCTGCGGGCGCTGCAGAATGAGGCAGGCGTCCGGCTTGTGGGCGGCCATGTCGATGGCGGCATCCAGCAGCGGCTTGTACTCGATCACCCGGTTGACCTCGATCCCGCAGGAGGCGGAGAGGATCGCCTTGGGCGCTGCGTCGTCGATGCGGGTCGCCAGTTCGTTGGCGGCGAAGCCCCCGAAGACCACGGAGTGAACGGCGCCCAGGCGCGCGCAGGCCAGCATGGCGACGGCGGCCTCGGGCACCATGGGCATGTAGACGATCACCCGGTCGCCCTTGGCGACACCGCGCGCCGCCAGCGCGCCGGCCAGCCGCGCCACCTGGTCCTGCAGCTCGGCGTAAGTGATGCTGCGGATCGTGTCGGTGACCGGACTGTCGTAGATGATGGCCGCCTGCTCGCCGCGGCCGTTTTCGACGTGGCGGTCGACGGCGTTGTGGCAGGTGTTCAGCTCGCCGCCCGGGAACCAGCGGTAATAGGGCGGGTCGCTGTCGTCCAGCACCCGGTCCCAGGTTTTCGTCCAGTCGATCTCCGCCGCCGCCGCGGCCCAAAAACCTTCCGGGTCGGCCGCCGCCGCCCGATAAACCTCGTCGAAACGCCCCATGATGCTTCCGCTCCCTGAATGCCCCGATGCCAGCCTTGCCCAGCTTGTCTTAGGCCCCCTTCCTGGAAGCCAAGCATAGGCGGCTGACGACGGAAACGAAAGCCGCCCGGCAAGCGGCGCCCGCCCATGCCGCAGTGCGACAAAACGCCCCGGCCCCCCGGTTTCGGTCGCAATCCTAATCCTGAGTGAATAACTCAGATATGCCGCAGAAACCGAACCCTTCGAGCCAAAAAAGGACCCTTTACCGTGCGTTACCTTCCCTATGCCGTGGGCGGCTTCATGCTGCTGCCCTTCGCCATCTGGCTTGCCTTCTGGGGCCTCTTTCCCGGGCCCAAGCACGGCCTGGACGTGCCGCTGGTGAGCGCCATGCTGGCCACCTCCATGCCGCTGGTGCTGTGGTTCTTCTTCGCCAACCTGGGCTTTCTCGCCAATTCCATCGGCGGCGGCGACCAGTACGACCGGCCGGACTTCCGCCCCGTGCGCGGCCTCGTCGCCCTGCTGCCCTGGGCGGCCCTGGCGCTGGGTCTGCTGAGCCAGCCCTATCTCTTTTTGCAGGGCGAGGTGAACGCGCTGATGCCGCTGCCGCTCATCACCGGCGCGGCGATCTTCTTCGCCATCCAAAGGGGCGAAAAGGCGCGCGCCGCCGACCGCGCCCTCTGCAAGCCGCAGAGCAAGCCGCAGGGCGCGCCGGCCGACGCGGCACCGGCCCGGCCCTCCGCCCTCGCCCGGCTGGGCGGACACGGCCTGAAACTGGTCTACGCCGTCCCGCTGGTAGGCTGGCTGATCGAGGACGCGGTGAAGGGCCGCGAAAGCGCCAAGCTGTTCCTTGCGCTCAATGTCTTCATCCTGGCGGCCGCGGCCGTCGCGGTCTTCGGCTACCCGGCCCTCATCGTGATGGCCCTCGCCCTGGTGCCGGTCATCTTCGCCGGCATCTTCTGGACGACCTGGGCGTAAGCGCGGCCTCGCGCCGAGCTATCCTCAAGCACGCGGTCGGGCCGGGCAGTGCCCCGGCCCGCCGTGCTGCCGGCTCCAGGGGCGCGACTGCCCAGCCGGGAGTTCGCCATTTACGCAATGTTAAGTCGAATGGCGCGAAGCTGATCGGCGGGAAACCGCCTAAACCGCCGAGCTGACCGGCTGACGACTCCGCGGGGTCCCACGGCGGGTCCGGAGGGCAGTGGGATGAGCATCGCGGCAGGAAACGCTTCCAAGACTTTACCAGAGACGCCCGATCACCCGGTCGGACAGACGGTCGAGCAGACGGACCCGAGAAGCGGGCCCCCGAAGGCCGACGCCAGGGCGCTTCAGGCCCAGGTAAGCCACGCGGTCGGCCGCGACGAGGCCGACTACAAGAACGCCAAGGCGGGCATTGCCGACTATCTGCGCCATGCACAGAAGCAGAGTGGCCGTGGCCCGCTCGAACTGGTGCGGGAGTTCTATCGCCTGCATCGCGGCCCCGGCAAGATGACCCTGCCGGAATACGTACAGTACGGCGTTTACGACCGCAGCCGCCACAGCCCGGAGGACCAGGCGCGGTTCATCACCAACACCCTGCACTGGCCCATCACCCGCGCCTGCTGCGACATGACCTGGCAGGCGACCACCGAAGACAAGTGGCTCTGCTCCCACATCCTTGCGCAATCGCAGGTCCGGATCCCCGAGACGCTGGCGGTGATCGACACGTCCGAGCGGACCTATCCCAACACGCACAAGATCTCGACCGCCGCAGCGCTGCGCGATTTCATGACATCGCAGGACGCAGTGCCGCTGTTCGGCAAGGAGAACCGGGGCATCTGCAGCTTCGGCGCCTTCCTGGTCGAAGAGGCCGATGCGGATGGTATGGTCCTCCGAGGACAGGGGCGACTTGGCTACGAGACCTGCATGGAGCAGTGGATCGGCGCAACGCCCTATCTGCTGCAACCCCTGCAGCGCAACCACAGCTTCTTCGACCGCTATACCGACGGCCTCGCCACGGTGCGCGTCTGCATCCTGCTGGACAGGGACGGCATCAGGATCCCCTTCGCGGTCCTGAAGCTGCCCGGGCAGGGCATGATCGCGGACAGCTTCTGGCGCCCCGGCAACGTCGCCTGCAATCTCGACCCCGGGAGCGGCCGCATCGTCACCGCCCGGACCAAGGACCCGCTCGGCACGACGGACCACACGCTGCATCCGCAGACCGAGACGCCCCTGGTCGGTGAAACCCTGCCGTACTGGGACCGCGTGCTCGGCATGGCCCATGCCTGCGCGCCGATCTTCACGCCCGTGCGCTATCAGTCGATGGACATCGCCATCACCCAGGACGGACCGGTTCTGATCGAGATCAACACCGGCGGCGGTTTCGACCTGCCGCAGCTGGCCAGCGGCGTGGGCTTTCTGACCGACGAGGTGCGCACCTTCTTCCGCGACAGTGGTTACGCAAAGCTCTGAGGGCGCGGCCGCGTCCAGCCGGCGCGGCGGCGCGATGCCCCTCGGGGGGTGCAGGCCCGGAGGTCTGGTGCCCGGAGTTCTGGTGCCCGGAGTTCTGGTGCCCGGGGGTCCTGCATAGAGAGGGAATGCGATAATGCCTCCCAAAACCGATGTCTATGAGGCCGAACCGATCCCGGAGTCGGCGCGCGCCGAGATCGACGCCCTGCTGGCCAAGGGAGATCTGTTCCGCTACCGCGTGGCGACAGGCTCGCCCGTTGCCGAACTGGAGAGCGCCTTCGCTGCCTTCATGGGCGCTTCCTTTGCGCTGGCCGTGAACTCCTGCTCCTCCGCTCTCTTTCTGTCGCTGAAGGCGCTGGGCCTGGAGGCAGGCGACAAGGTCGCAATCCCGGCCTTTACCTTTTCCGCCGTTCCCTCGGCCGTCGTTCATGCGGGCTGCCGCGCGGTGCTGGTCGACGTGACAGCGAACTATCGCATCGATGTCGCCGACTTCGAGGCAAAGCTGGCAGAGGGCATCAAGGCGGTGATCATCAGCCACATGCGCGGCCACACCTCCGACATGGACGCGATCATGGCGCTCTGCGAGGCGCGCGGCATCCCGGTGATCGAAGACGCGGCGCATTCCCTCGGTACCCTCTGGTCGGGCCGCAGGATCGGCACCATCGGACGCATCGGCTGTTTCTCCTTCCAGTCCTTCAAGATGATGAACGGCGGCGAAGGCGGCATGCTGATCACCGAGGACCCGAACATCATCGCCCGGGCGGTGATCATGTCCGGAGCCTACGAGCATAACTGGAAGCAGCATCCCATCGTCCACGACCGCTGCCGCTTCTGGCAGAACAAGCTGCCGCTCTACAACATGCGCATGAACAACCTCTCCGCGGCGGTGGTGCGCCCGCAGATCGAGGAGGTGCCGCGGCGGGTGCGCGACGGCCGGGCCAACCACGACTATGTCGCCGCCCTGCTGAACGCCTCGCCCTGGCTGGAGGTGCCGCCACCGCTCGAACAGGAGTTGCGGGCGCCGGATTCAATCCAGTTCAATCTCCGCGGCTTCGACTCCGACGAAGAGGTGAAGGCCTTCCAGCGTAGCGCCAACGAGAAGGGCGTTCCGGTTCAGGTTTTCGGGCTGTCGGAGGACAACGCCCGGGCGTTCTGGAACTGGCAGTTCATCGGTCCGCAGAAGAACCTGGAGCAGACCCGCGCCATGCTGATGCGGGCCTGCGACGTCCGCCTGCCGGCGCGGCTGGGACAGGCGGACCTGGACTTCATCGCCACCGCGTTGCTGGACGCCGCCGGTGCGGTGAAAAAAGCGAACCGCAACGCCGGCGATCCGCTGCGGGCCCGGCCCCAAGGCAGGTCCGCCGGCCGCCCCCCTCGGGACAAGCCCGGCAGGACCGGAAAGAGCAGGGGGCCGGGGCCCTTTCCTGACCCCGGCCCCGCCGGCAACCCGGTGGGGAGCCGACGCGCCTAACCGTCCGGGGTCTACCCGTCAGGCCTTGCGCGGCCGGATCCGCACCAGATCCTCCAGCACGCCGTCCATGCCGTTTCCGACGACGACGTTGCCGACCTTCTCGGACACCTTCTCAAGCGCCTCGAGCTCCTTCAGCCGCAGGAGGATGGGGTTGTCCTCCATCAGCTTCGCGGTGTTGAGCAGGGACCGCGTGGCCGCGGTCTCCTCCCGCCGCTTGATGACGTTGGCCTGGGCGGTCTTCTCCGCCTCGATGACCCGGTTCATCAGCTCCCGGACATCGCCCGGCAGGATGACGTCCTTCACACCGACGGAGGAGACCTCCAGCCCCGCCTCGCCCAGCTTGGGCAGCAGCAGGTTTGCGATCGCCTGGTTGATGCCCAGCTTGTCGCCGAGCAGCTCCTCAAGCGTCCGCGTGCCCACCACCTGCCGCAACGCGAACTGAAGCTCTTTGTAGAGGAAGTCCTTCAGGTCCGCGGTCAGCGCCACCGCCTTCAGCGGGTCTGCGACCCGGTAGACGGCGGTGATGTTGGCCCGCAGGCCGATCCGGTCCTTGGTCAGAACCTCCTGGCCGGTCACCTCCAGGGTCTGCAGCCGCAGATCGAAGGTCACCACCTGAATGTTCCGCAGAGCCTTCACGAAGGCGTAGCGGCCGGGGGTCAGCCGGGACTGCAGCACGCCGTCGACGTAGAGCAGACCCACGTGGTCGGAGACCACCTCGGCAATCGCCACCAGGCTCTTGGAAACCAGGTCCTGGGCCGCCAGCCGCGCCAGGGGCGCAACCAGCCGCTCGGGCAGAGCGATCTCCGTGGCGGCGTCGATCACCTCCAGGCTCACCGGCCGCAACAGCTTGCCGTAGAAGGCGACGCTGCGCGGCGCCACCAGCCCGGCCAGCTTGCCGTTGGCGTAGACCACCCCCAGCTCCCCGTCGCCCATGTCGGCGACCAGGAAGTAGGTCTGAACCACCTGCGGGTGGGTCAGGTAGAGCGCCTGCAGTTCCGGCGCCTTGACCAGCGGCGCCCGCAGGTCGAGCTTCACGACCTCGATCTGGCCCTGGCCCCGCAGCATCCGGTAGACGCCCGGCTCCAGCACCTTCTGGAAGGCCCGGTCCCGGTACAGGAGACCGAGCTCGTAATCGGCAATCTTCTCGGTCTTGATAACCATCGAACTACTCCTTGTTCTTCGTACGTGTTTCTCTCGCCCTCGCGGAGGACCGGAACCTTCTTGTGCTGGCCCCCGCTGCGGGGGCCGGAAAAGTTCCAAATGAATAAAGATGTCGGATCACCGGAAGAGCGCCGACCGCGGCTGCTGGTCGTTCCCTGCGTTCTCCCTCCCCCGCCCGGGCGGCGCCCCGGGGTGCCGTGCCACCGGCGGCCGTCCGCTCCAAAGAGCAGCGGGCACGGCCTGCGGCACGGCGTGCCGAAGCGCCTGACGGACAGGGTTGGAGAACGCGGCGGGACCGCGCGGAAGCAGACCGCCGCCTGGCCCCTGCCCGTCACCGCCGCGGCGGCCGAAGCCGCCAACGCAGGTGTCCGGACGGGACCTGGCCCCCTTCCGGCATCCTTCGTTTCGAGATCAGCTTTTGAGGCTGAGTCGGATGGGAGGATTCGAACCCCCTACCGCTGGAGTCTTGTCCAGTGCTCTAACCAATGAGCTACATCGCGTAAGGGTCACAGGAGTCGAACCTGTTCCTCCGGACCTCAAGGTCCGGCGCTCTCCGCTGAGCTAAACCCCTGGGTGGTACCGCCTCGAGAGCTTCGAGACGTTCTGCTCGATACACGCGGGGCGCATTACGGACGCCGGGCGCGCCGGCCGGGCCTTCGGAGCCCGGACCATAGAGCGGTCAAAAGTACCTAACGAATGTGGCCCCGGATCTCTCGCGAGGGATGCCTTCGTCGGTTGCTATGTGGTGCTTGGTGCTTTCATGGTCCTGCTCCCCTTCTCTTGTCTGGCGGGGCAGGACACGCGCAAAGACGCGGGTCTAGACCCCGGCGGTGATGCCCCAGTTCTTTGGGCTTAAGAAGTCTTCCCGGATTGTCATCGGGTTTCCTCTTGCGCGTTGACCGGCGGCAGGATTGCCGTCGGGTTCGGGGGTATAGGCCGGAGGGGATTCGGAAATCAACCGCAAACCGGCGGTTGAGAGCAGAAAAGACCGAAGCGGAATGAGGACTCGGCTCCGCGATGAAGAAAGTTGCGCGGAGCGCGGGGAGCCGCTACCTCTTCTTGCACTGCCAACGACAAGCTGCGGTCAACGCGGCATCTGGGACAGAGTTCAAGAGATGGACAGCCGCACCAATCCCTTCGAGGAGGGCCTCGCCAGAGGTCCGTCCAATTTCGAGTCGCTTTCGCCGCTGAGCTTCCTGCCGCGCGCCGCGGCGGTCTACCCCGGCCGCACCGCCGTCATCCACGGCAGCCTGCGCTATACCTGGGCGGAGGTTTACGAACGCTGCCGCCGGCTGGCCTCGGCGCTTGCCAAGCGCGGTATCGGCGCGGGCGACTGCGTTGCCGTGATGGCGCCCAACACGCCGGCGGCGCTGGAGGCGCACTTCGGCATCGCCGCCGCCGGTGCGGTGCTGAACGCATTGAACGTGCGCCTGGACGCCGCCACCATCGCCTTCATTCTCAATCACGGCGAAGCCAGGGTGCTGATCACCGACCGCGAGTTCTCGCCCACCATCAAGACCGCGCTGGCCCAGGTGGAGCACGACATCCTGGTGATCGACATCGACGATCCCTTAGCCGAAGGTGGCTCGCTCATTGGCGAGACCGACTACGAGAGCTTCCTCGCCTCGGGCGATCCGGACTTCCCCTGGCGGCTGCCCGACGACGAGTGGGACTCGCTCTCCCTGCTCTACACCTCCGGCACCACCGGCAACCCCAAGGGCGTGGTCTACCACCACCGCGGCGCCTATCTGAACGCGCTGGGCAACATCCAGGTCTGGGGCATGGGCGCGCACCCGGTCTATCTCTGGACCCTGCCGATGTTCCACTGCAACGGCTGGTGCTTTCCCTGGACGATCACCGCGCTGGGCGGCACCCACGTCTGCCTGCGCCAGGTGCGCGCCGATGCGATCTATGCGGCCATCGCCGAGCACGGCGTCACCCACCTCTGCGGCGCGCCGGTCGTCATGCAGATGATGCTGAATGCGACGGAGAACGAAAAGCGCCCCTTCGAGCAGCAGGTGAAGTTCATGACCGCCGCCGCGCCGCCACCGGCGAGCGTGCTGGCCGCCATGGCCGACGAGGGCATCGAGGTCACCCATGTCTACGGCCTGACGGAGGTCTACGGCCCCGCGGTGGTCTGCGCCTGGCATGCCGATTGGGACGGCCTCGACATCGAACAGCAGGCGGCGCTGAAGGCGCGCCAGGGCGTCAGCTATCCGGTGCTGGACGGGCTGATGGTCGCCGATGCCGAAACCCTGGCGCCGGTGCCGCGCGACGGGCAGACCCTGGGCGAGGTCTTCATGCGCGGCAACATCGTCATGAAGGGCTATCTGAAAAATCCCGGCGCCACCGAGGCGGCCTTCGACGGCGGCTGGTTCCACACCGGCGACCTGGCGGTCTGGCACCCGGACGGCTACATCGAGCTGAAGGACCGCTCCAAGGACATCATCATCTCCGGCGGCGAGAACATCTCCTCTATTGAGATCGAGAACGCGCTCTACCGCCACGCCGCCGTCGCCGGCGCCGCGGTGGTGGCGCGCCCGGACGAGAAATGGGGCGAGAGCCCTTGCGCCTTCGTCGAACTGAAGCCGGAGGCAAGCGCCGACGAAGCCGAGATCATCGCCTTCTGTCGCGATAACATGGCCCACTTCAAGGCGCCCAAGACGGTGATCTTCGGGCCCCTGCCCAAGACCTCCACCGGCAAGATCCAGAAGTTCGTGCTGCGCGATCGGGCCAAAGCGCTGTAGAAGCTTTTCCATGAGCAAGAGCGAGGAGACCCGCGCGCGAATCGCCCGGGCGGCGCTGCGGCTGTTCGTGGAGCAGGGCGTCGCCGCGACGCGCACGCGCGAGATCGCCGCCGCCGCCGCGGTGGCCGAGGGGTCAATCTACCGCTACTTCGAGTCCAAGGAAGCGCTCGCCCACGATCTCTTCAAGCAGGTCTATGTGCGTTATGCCGAGGACCTGCAGGCCATCGCCGCGAGGAAGGCGCCGTTCCGCGAGACCTGGGCCGCCGTGGTGGCCCAGCTCTGCCGCGCCTTCGACGAAGACGCCGATGCCTTCCGCTTCCTCCTCATCACCCAGCACGATCACCTGGGCGAGATCTCGGCCCGCCTGGAAAGCCCGGTGGAGGTGGTGCGGGCGCTTATGGCCGAGGCCATCGCCGCCGGCGAGATCTCCGTCCCCGACGCGGACCTCGCCACCTCCCTCGGCCTCGGGGCGATCGTCCAGGCGGCGATCTTCGTCCTCTACGGACAACTGCAGGGGCCGCTCTCGGCCTGGACCGTCGAGATCCAGGCCCGCAGTCTGAAGGCCCTGATCTGAGCCCGCCCTGATCTGACCCCCGCCCTGATCTGACCCCCGCCCAGGCGAGCCGCCGGCAATCCCGCCGGTCACCCCAGCAATGACCAATCCGATCCAAGGCGGTGCATCTCGCTCTTGAAAATGAGTGAACACTCACTCATGTATTGAGCCCATGGGCCTCGGCCCGATCAGAACGAGGGAGGCATGCATGCCGGAACCGCAGAAAATCCGCTTTGCCGAGGGCAGCGGCGGAGCGTTCTACAAGGAAGCCAAGCAGGCGGCGGAGAGCTATCTGGCTGCCGCCGGCAGGTCCCGCTTCGCCGATGCGCGCATGATCGCGAAAGGGCTGATCTTCGGGGGTCTGGCGGCGGCCGCCTACGCCGGGGTGCTCTGGTCCGGCCTGCCCGGGCCTGCCCTCTTCGGCTTTGCCGCCGTCTTTCAGTTGGCGGCCTTCTTCCTGGCGGTGAACCTGGGCCACGACGCGGCCCACGATGCGCTGTTCCGCAGCCAGCGGCTGAACCGCTTCGTCGTCAACGCGACCTTTACCCTGCTGGGGGTCGACGGCCGGCTCTGGGCGCTGCGCCACCGCAAGTCGCACCATGTCTTCCCCAACGTGCTGGGCTGCGATGCCGACATCGACGACAACACCTTCGTGCGGCTGTCCCCGCACCACCGCTGGCGGCCCTATCACCGCTTGCAGCATCTCTACGCGCCCCTGCTCTACATGCTGGTGGGGCTGCATTCGATCCTGGTTCTGGATGTCGTTTATCTGCGCAAGAAGAGCCTCGCCAACATGCGCAACCTCACCCATAGCCGAAGCGAAATTGCCGGCTTTGTCTTCCGCAAGGCCGTCTACTTCACGCTCTGCCTGGGCCTGCCGCTGGCGCTGCTGCCCCTGCCGGCCTGGCAGATCGCCCTTGGCTGGATCGGCGTGACGGCGATCATGTCACTGACCTTCATGGCGCTGCTGGTCGGCACCCACTTCGCCGAAGAATCAGCCTTTCCCGCGGTGGCTGCGGACGGCTCCATCCCGCGCGGCTGGGCCGAACACGCGGTGGCCACCGCCGTCGACTGGAACCCGGAAAGCCGCTTCGTTCACTTCCTGACCGGCGGCTTCAACACCCACGCGACCCATCACCTCTTCCCCAACCTTTCGCACCTGCACTACCGGGCCATCGACCCCTTGATGAAAGCGGCGGCACAGCGCCATGGCATTGCCGTCGCGGCCACGACCCTCGGCGGCCTCGTGCTGTCCCACTGGCGCTTCCTGCGCCGACTCGGACAGGGGCCCGGCGACCCCGGGCGGGTGCCGCTGGGAGAGCGCCATCGCCTCGAGAACCAGGATCTCCCGCAGCAGGCCAGCGGCGGCCAGCCAGAGCAAAGCGCTTCTGCCTTAACACAACCCTAGGGTGTAATTGAGCATATGCCCCATTCTTTCACGCCGCAGCGCAAACCGAGGGCGCAAGTGGAACAGGGCGATCCGGGTTTACCAATTCTTTGACTTCAAGAGTGAACATGCACGGTCAGACGGGATTCATCGACTGGAGGTTCAACCATGGCCCTGGTGGATCGGCATCCGCGGTCACCAGAGGCTGGTCAGGCGCCTGTGGCCAGTGATGCGACCAGCACAACGGGCAAGATCTTGTCGCTTCTGGTTCCGGTTCTGAACGAGGAGCACAGCATCACGCCGTTTCTTGAGCGGGCGGAGCCGGCGCTGCGTGATGCCCTTCGCTGCCTCGGCCCGGATGCCGGATACGAGATCGTATTTGTCGATGACGGAAGCACAGACCAGACGGTCGAGCGCATTCTGCAAAGCGCAAAGGGGCGGCCGCAGATAAAACTGGTCAGGCTTTCGCGCAACTTCGGCAAGGAAGCCGCCCTGACGGCCGGCCTGCAATTCGTCTCCGGGCATGCGGTCGTTCCCATTGACGTCGACCTGCAGGATCCGCCGGAAGTGATTGGAGACATGGTGGAGGCCTGGATGGCCGGCGCCGAGGTGGTGAATGCAGTGCGCAACAGCCGGGCGTCGGATGGATGGTTCAAGCGCTGGAGCGCAGGAACCTTCTATCGGCTGTACAACAAGATCGCCGCCCACCAGATACCGGGAAATGTCGGCGACTTCCGCCTTCTCGACCGCAAGGTCGTCGACGTGCTCAACGACCTGACGGAGCGCAACCGCTTCATGAAGGGCATGTTCTCCTGGGTCGGCTTCGAACAGGCGACCGTCGGCTACGAGCGGGCGCCCCGCGCCGCCGGCACAACGAAATGGAAATACTGGGGCCTCTGGAACTTTGCCCTGGACGGCTTCACCGCGTCGACAACGGCACCCCTGCGGATCTGGTCGTATGTCGGACTTGTGGTGGCGGTCCTTGCGATGGCTTACGCGGCCTGGATCGTCGGCCGCACGCTGGTCTTTGGCATCGAAGTGCCGGGCTATGCCTCCCTCATGACGCTGATCCTGGTGCTCGGTGCCTTGAATCTGATTTCCATCGGCATCCTCGGCGAGTACATCGGCCGCATTGCCATAGAGGTCAGGCAGCGCCCCCTTTACGTGGTGCGTGAAACCTTCGGAATTGCCGGGAGCGGAGATACCAGTCCCCAGAAGAACGACGGTGCATCCTCCTTCGTGGACAGCTCAGAACCGCGCCTGTGAGAACCGCGCCTGGCTGCCGGAGCTTCCTGCGCCGACCCGGACAGGGGCCCGGCGGCCCCGGTAAGGTACCGCCGGGAGAACGCCATCGCCCGGTAAAACGGGGGCGGAGGATCAACCAATCCCCGGAATGAGAAAACCGCGCCCCCCGGTCCTCGTACACGAGGTCGGGAGACGCGGTTCGTCCCGATCTGCCTGCTTGTCTTCCGTCGCGCCAGCGATTGCTGTCTTTCGCTCCCGGGGGTTTGCCCCCCTTTGGCACGGGCCTGCCTGGCTGCCGGTTGTCAGCGCCTTGGACTGAGGCTTCGTGTGGGAGTTTCGCTAAGCGTGGCTGTTATGACCTGCGATTTCGTCCTTGATCCGGAGCTTCTCGCGTTTAAGTTCGATTATGCGCAGATCGTCGGGGTGCGGCCTCTGATTCTCTTCCTCAATTGCGTGATCGATGGCCGCATGTTTGCTGAGCAACGAGGAAATACGCTCATCCGCTGTCATTCGGACCTCCAATGAGCCTTAGGTACCCACCCAGAGTAGTCGCATTTTTGTAATTAAGCAAATCACGGCAACCCAAAGGGTTAGATAGGTTATGCACAACACGCCAAGGTTGATCGTTGGGATCTCCGGCGCAAGCGGAGTACGTTACGGCATCCGCATGCTGGAAACCCTGCGCGACCTGCCGGTGGAGAGCCATCTGGTGCTGTCCAAGGCGGCGGAGTTGACCATCGCCTACGAGACCGCGGCAAAGGTCGCCGAGGTGACTGCCCTGGCCGATGTGACCTACCCGGTGGGCGACCTGGGTGCGGCCATCTCCAGCGGTTCCTTCCAGACTCTCGGGATGGTGGTGGCGCCCTGCTCGGTGCGCTCGATGTCGGAGATCGCCTCCGGCGTCACGTCCAACCTGCTGACCCGGGCCGCCGACGTGGTGCTGAAGGAGCGCCGCCGTCTGGTGCTGATGCTGCGCGAAACGCCGCTGCACACCGGCCACCTGCGCTCCATGCTGGCACTGTCGGAGATGGGAGCTGTGATCGCCCCACCGGTACCGGGCTTCTATGCGAATCCACAGAGCATCGACGAGATGGTCGACCACACCGTCGGTCGGGTGCTGGACCTCTTCGGTCTCGACAGCGGCAAGGTGCGGCGCTGGGGCGAGGATTCCGGCAAGGTGCGCCCGTTGCGGAGCTGACGCCCGCAGCCTGGTCTCCGGCTTAGGTTCCCAGGGACCAGATCGCTTCCAAGGGGGTGACTTCGGGACAGGCGCCGCGCAGCACCACGGCAAGATCCGCAAGGTCGGCGTCGTTCGGCTCTGCGGTGAAGACCTGCAGATAGAGGCGCATGTTCGCAGCGGCGAGGCGGGGGTCGGGATCGGCGTCGTCGATGGGCAGTTCCTCGTAGAGCAAAAGCTGTTCCAGCATTTCGCCCTGCAGCTCCAGGCCCTTCACCTGCTCGCGCAGGTCCTCCCCCAGGGACTCGGGTACCTGCTTCTGATCCTTCAGCCAGCGGCGCACGCCGCGCAGAGGGCGGACCACCGCGGCCTGCCAGTCGGACGAGCAGGCCCGCAGCAAGGCCAGTTCGGCGGCGCTCAGGCCGTGCCCGCGGCGGCCGGCCCAGGCGGCAAAGAGCAGCAGGTTCACGTCAAGGCCGTGGCGGTCCTGAAGGGTGATGCAGGATTCGGCGACGCCGCTGCGCTCATAGGCGGTGAGCGAGAACTCCCAGAAGGGATTTTCCGGCGCCGTGGCCATTACGATCCCACAGTCTCCGCCATCTGCCCGGCCTTGTCGCTTTCCAGGGGTTCCGGCAGCTCGCCGAGGTAGATGCCGAGGCCCTGGGCGGTGCGCACCAGGGGCCCGGCGATGTCGACGGCCTTGTAGCCGGCGATGGCATCGGTGATGGGAATGTCGACGACCTGCCGGCCGCTCCAGGCCACCATGCGGTCGAAACGCCCGGCGGCAATCAGGTCGACCGCATAGACCCCGAAGACCGAAGCCATCAGGCGGTCGTGGTCGGTCGGCGGGCCGCCGCGCTGCAGATGCCCCAGGACGGTGACACGGGTTTCCGAGCCCGTCTCCTCGGCGATGCGCACAGCCAGATAGTGGCCGACACCGCCGTAGGTGGAGGAGCCGTCGCCCTGGACCTGGCGGACGGCGTCGCCCGTCTCGGTCTTCACCGCCTCGGCCGCCACGACGAGGGCGAAGTTGCGGCCCCGCGCCTTCAGGCTTTCGATCTTCCGGGCAATGCCGTCCAGGCTGTAGCCGATCTCCGGGATCAGGATGACATCGGCGCCGCCGGCGATCCCGGCGCCGATCGCAATATGGCCGGCGTCGCGGCCCATGACCTCCAGCACCATGACCCGCGAATGGCTGGCCGCCGTCGGCTGCAGTTGGTCGAGGGCATCGGTTGCGATCTTTACCGCCGTGGCATAGCCGATGGAAACCTCGGTATGGCCGAGGTCGTTGTCGATGGTTTTCGGCAGGGTGATCAGGTCGATGCCGCCCTGCTGGGCGAGGCGCCGCAGGATATCCTGGCTGCCGTCGCCGCCGATGCCGATGAGGGCATCGAGATCGAGCTGGCGATACCCCTCGATCACCTCCTCGGAGCGGTCGACCCGGGTGCCGTCGGCCATCGGAAAGTCGAAAGGATCGCCCTTGTTGGTGGTGCCGAGAATGGTGCCGCCGCGGCGCAGCAGGTTGCCGTCGAAGATGCCCAGTTCCAGAACCTCCGCATCCACCGGGCGGGCCAGCAGGCCGGCGGTTCCGTTGTGGATGCCCACCACCTGCCAGCCGTAGCCCTCCACCGCCCGGTGCACCACGGCGCGCAGCACCGCGTTCAGGCCGGCACAGTCGCCGCCGCTGGTCAGGACTCCGATCCGCTTCTGCCTGCTCATTGCCTGCGTCCGATCCTCTCTTGCCCTGCAGCCATGCCGGGGCTTGCTGTGCCGGGGGTTGCGGTTCAGAAAGGACTATAGCAGCTTGTGCCCCCCAGACCGGAATGCATTCCGCACGTCCTGACGGCCAGGGCCGCCCCCACGCCGGCGCCCATGCCGGCCTCGGCTCCGGATTGCCGGGACTCCCACAAAGCCGCCCCATTGGGTATACTGAGACCTCTTCTTTTTGCCCCAGATCGCCATGGATCAACCCGATTTCGAACAAATGCGCCGTAAGCTGGCGGAGCTCAAGTCAGAGCACCGCGATCTCGACGACATCATCACCCAGCTCTCGGAGAACCCGCCGTTCGACCAGCTGCAGATGCAGCGGCTGAAGAAGCGCAAGCTGTCGCTGAAGGATCAGATCCTGAAGCTGGAAGACGCCCTGCTGCCCGACATCATCGCCTGACCGGATCGCCTGACCGGATCGCCTGACCGGATCGCCTGACCGGATCGCCGAACCGGATCGCCTGACTGGAAACCGGGACTGCTGAGAGGGCCTCCATGTGAGAGAGCCCCGCATCCCTGGATGCAGAACCGGTAAAACCGCTTCAGGCCGGGCCGCGGCGGCGCTTGTTGGCGTACATCGCCCGGTCCGCCGCATCCAGGGCTTCGTCCACCGGCTGCTCGGCGCTCAAGGCGTGGGCGCCGAAAGCGACCGAGAGGGTCAGGGCTGTGCCGTTCCAATCCACCTCTTCGGACGCGATGACCTGGGACAGGCTTTCGGCCTTGGCCTGGGCGGCCGCCACGTCGGACTGCGCCAGGATCACCCCGAACTCGTCGCCGCCCAGGCGCCCCACGACGTCGGAGGCCCGGACGTTGCGCAGCAGGATCTCGGCGATCCGCTTCAGGGCCGCATCGCCAGCACCGTGGCCGTGCCGGTCGTTGATCTGCTTCATGCCGTTGACGTCGAAATAGAGCACGCTGCCGGGCGCGCCGTAGCGCTCGGCGAAGGCGGACATGCGGGTCAGTTCACGGATAAAGGCGCGGCGGTTGAGCACCGGCGCCAGGGTGTCCTGATCGGCCAGTTCTTCCAGATAGCCGACACGCTGCCGTGCCTCCTCCAGGTCCTGGCGCAGCTGGTAGACCTCCGCCATGAGCTGCTGCAGGGCCTGGCGCACCTTGGGCGTCAGCTCCGCCGCCGGAATGCCCATGACGCTCGCAACGTCCTCCGGCGCGGCCACCGGGGCGCGCGCACCCGACTCGGCCTTGCGGTACGCGGCCTTCGCCTGTACCGCCGAAGCGCCGGAAACCGGGGCCGTAGGGCCTGTGTTGCGGACCTTCATGCTGCCTTCCAATGCTTCCAGCCGCCAGCGCGCCCCTGGCCGCCACCGGGTTTCCCGGACCGGCTGAGGCCCCTTGCGGCGCTGCTGGCGACCCAATCTAGCATGAAGCTTAACCCTTGATGGTAAACGCTTCGTTCATAAAGCTTTCCACTCCGGAAAAGGCGAAAACGAGGCGCTGCCGGGGCCTCAGCCGATTGCTTGCCTCCGGGGCGGAGAGCCCAGATAATGCCGCCTTCTTCAGGCGCGCTGCCAGGCTTGCGCGGGCCCGTCACGGGTTCCGGGCCGCCACTTTTCGGAAAACGGGGGACAGGCGAGAGAATGAACGGGGGCTCGGCAAACGGGGGCTCGGCAAACGGGGGCCGGGCGGAGGTCGGGATCATCATGGGCAGCCAGTCGGACTGGCCGACCATGAAACACGCGGCAGAGGTTCTGAACGACCTTGGCATCGCCCATGAATGCCGGATCGTTTCCGCCCACCGCACCCCGCAACGCCTCTATGACTATGCCAGCGGCGCAAGGGACCGGGGTCTCAAGGTGATTATCGCCGGCGCCGGCGGCGCCGCGCACCTGCCCGGCATGGCTGCAGCCATGACGCCCCTGCCCGTCTTCGGCGTGCCGATCGAAAGCCGGGCTCTCAGCGGCAAGGACTCCCTGCTCTCGATCGTGCAGATGCCCGGCGGCGTGCCGGTGGGCACCCTGGCCATCGGACGGGCCGGCGCAACCAATGCCGCGCTTCTGGCCGCCGCCGTGCTGGCGCTCTCCGACGCCGGGCTCGCCCGTGCGCTGGACGACTGGCGGGCCCGGCAGACCGCCGCCGTGGCGGAGCAGCCAGTAGACGAGGCGTGAGCGTGAACGATCCCGATCTTGCAAAGCCCGCTCCGTCCGGCCAGGCCGCAGCGGCGCCCCGGCGCGATCTTTCGCAGCCGCTTCCCCCCGGCAGCCGCATCGGCATCCTCGGCAGCGGGCAGCTCGGCCGCATGGCGGCGCTGGCAGCGGCGCGTCTGGGCTATCGCTGCCACGCCTACGGGCCGGAGGCGAATGCGCCGGCCAATCAGGTCTGCGATGCCGCCACCGTGGCCGCCTATGACGATGTCGAGGCCCTGAAGCGCTTTGCCGCTGCCGTCGATGTCGTCACCTTCGAGTTCGAGAACATCCCGCTCGCCACCGTCGAGGTGCTGGAGGCGCTGGTGCCCTTGCGCCCCGGCACCAGGGTGCTCTCCATCTGCCAGCACCGGCTGCGCGAAAAGGACTTCTGCCGCAGCGTTTCGGTGCCCACTGCCGACTATCGTCCTGCGCGCGACGCGGAGGAACTGGTCGAGGCGTTCGCGGCCATCGGCCGGCCCTGCATCCTGAAATCGGCGGAACTGGGCTACGACGGCAAGGGCCAGGTGCGCATCCACCCGGACAGCGACCTGGACGAGGCCTGGGCGGCGATGCGCGGGCACGCTGCGGCCGCCGTGGGGATCGTCGAGGCGGTGGTGGAGTTCCGCATGGAGATCTCTGTCATCGTGGCGCGCGGCAGCGACGGTGCGATGCGCACCTATGTCCCGGTGGAGAACCGCCATCGCAACCACATCCTCGACGAGACCATCGTGCCGGCCAACCTGAGCCAGGATCTGTCGGACAAGGCCGAGGCCATCGCCCGCCATCTGGCCCAGGAAATGGGTTTGGTCGGGCTGCTGGCAGTGGAGATGTTCGTCACCCACGACGGCAAGGTGCTGGTCAACGAGATGGCGCCGCGGCCGCACAATTCCGGCCACTGGAGCCTGGATGCCTGCGTCACCTCGCAGTTCGAACAGTTCATCCGGGCCGTCGCCGGGCTGCCTCTGGGCGCCACCGAACGGCTCTGCGACGCGGTGATGAAGAATCTGCTGGGCGACGAGGTCGACGACTGGCGGAAGATCCTGAGCGACCCCGGCAGCAAGCTGCACCTCTACGGCAAGGCCTCGGCCCGCCCCGGCCGCAAGATGGGCCACGTCACCCGGCTCATCCGCCGCTAGCGCAAACCAATCGAGCGGAGATCAGCCGGGCGGAGATCAGTCGGGCGCATCGAAGGCCAGCGCGTCCGGCCTGTAGTTGAAGGCCTCCAGCCGCGCCTCGGCGCTGCCGTTCAGCGGCCCGACCCGCAGCACCGTGAGGCTCGCCGGGCTGACCGGAACGACACGCCCGGGGCTGAGCCCCAGAAGGCTTTCGAGCAGGGCACGAATAACGCCGCCATGAGCAACCATCAGCACCCGCTCCAAGGCGCCGCTGCGCAGCTCGGCGACGACGCCGTTGGTGCGCTGCTTGAAGCTTTGCCAGCTTTCGCCCCCCGGCGGCGTGTAGATGCCGCTGCGCCAGCCCTGGAACGCCTGCGCGTCCTCCGCCATCAGGTCGTCGATGTTCTGGCCGGTCCAGCGGCCAACGTTGATCTCCCTGAGGGCCGAGACAGGTTCGTGCTCGGCATAGCCGAGCAGCTCGGCGGTCTCGCGCGTGCGCGCGAGATCGGATACCAGAACCCGCTCCGGCTGGAAGCGTTGAACGGTGGCGGAGAGCGCAAGGGCCTGATCGCGGCCACGCGATGACAGGCCGACATCGGCCTGACCCTGCAGCAGCCGCTGCGCGTTCCATTCCGATTCCCCGTGACGCACAAGGAAAAGGCGCATCATGGCCCCCACTCCTGCGCCGGGCGCTCCCCTACGAGGCGCTCGCCGCTCTGCGCAAAAACGGCTGCCGGTTCTCCGGGGATGCGGAAGTGCACGGTATCGCCGGGCAGCAGCCGCGGCGGGCGGTCGACGACGGCTGTCAGGCGAGTCTCGCCGAGCGTTCCGGTCACCATGTAGCGCCCCGCGATCGGGCTTGCCTCGGCGAACTCCAGAGCCAGGGTCTGGCCGTTGGCGGCGTCGGCAAGCTTCAGATCCTCGGCCCGGTACATGAAACTCACCGGCCGGTCTACGGGCCGTGCCGAGGGCAGCCTGCGGCCCGCGAAGCGCGCGCCGCCGTCATCGGGTTCCACCGCGATCAGGTTGTTGGGCGGCGTGCCGAGGAAGGTTGCGACAAAGGCGGTGGCGGGCTCGGCCACCAGCGCCTCGGGGCTGCCGAACTGCTCGACCCGGCCATGGTTCATCACCGCGACGTGGCTGGCCATGGTCATGGCTTCCACCTGGTCGTGGGTCACATAGACCGAGGTGGCGCCGGTGGCCCGGTGGATTTTCAGGAGCTCCGTGCGCATTTCGACGCGCAGCTTGGCGTCGAGGTTCGACAGCGGTTCGTCGAACAGCAGGATCCCCGGTTGCGGCGCGATCATGCGGGCGATGGCCACACGCTGTTGCTGGCCGCCGGAAATCTCGTTCGGAAAGCGCCCGGCGAGATCGCCGATGGCCAAGAGATCAAGCACCTGCTGCACGCGTGCGTGGCGCTCCCCGGCATCCCACTTCGCGACCTTGAGGGGCCAGTCGACGTTGCCCGCAACCGTCATATGCGGCCAGAGCGCATAGGACTGGAACACCAGTCCGGCGTTGCGCCTGGCGGCTTCCACGGTCCAGTGACGCTCACCGTCGGAGACCAGCGCCCCATCGAATTCGATGGTGCCGTCGCTGGGGACTTCCAGCCCCGCGAGCATGCGCAGCATGGTCGACTTGCCGCAGCCCGAGGGGCCGACGAGCACCAGGAAAGCGCCCTGCGGAACCTCCAGGCTGACACCGCGTACGGCCTCGACCGTGCCGAAGTGTTTTATGAGATTTGAGATTCGGATCATTGGTTTCGCATCACTTCTTCAGTTCTTCAGCCAGGGCTGCGACTTCGCCTGGAGCTTGTTGGCCAGCAGAGAGACAACGACCGAGATCCCCAGGATGACCACCGCGACGGCGTTGGCGAACTGGGCAAAGCCCTCTGAGGCATAGCGGTAGGCGACCACGCTGAGGACCGGCATGGTGGGTGTGAACAGCAGCACGACCAGCGACAGGTCGCGCACGATCTTGACGAAGACCAGCAGGGCGCCGGCGCTGAGCCCGCGGATCGACAGGGGAATGGTGATCGCGGAAAGACGTCTCAGAAAGCCCGCCCCGGTGAGGCGCGCGCTCTCTTCCAGGTCGCCGCTCACCTGTTGGATCACCGCCCGCCCCGTCTGCACCGCGAAGGGCAGCAGGAAGGCCGTCGCCGCCAGGACGAGGAGTGCGAAGGTGCCGTAGAGCGCGGGAAAGGGGCCGATGGGCGCACCGTAAAGGGCGATGTAGGCCGCCCCGAAGGCAATCCCCGGAATGAACAGCGGCAGGAAACAGAGCTGGCTGACCGTTGTGGGAATCACGCCGCGCTTGGCGCGCACAAGGCTGTAGGACACCAGCAGGCCCAGCGCCGTTCCCACCGCGGCCACGGTGAAGCCGAGGCCGAGGGTGATGGTCAGAGCCGAGATGATATCCGGATTGTAGGCAATGCCCGCCAGGCCCTGGGCAATCGAGGGCGTGGACTGGCCGATCCAGTAGTGCAGCGTCCAGTTCGAGAACAAAGCCGAAGACGACGGCGCGAAGCTGGAAGCGATGAGCACGAAGATCGGCACGATGGTGGCAAAGACGGAGATGCCGACCGCCGCTGCGCAGAGCGGCCAGCGCAGTGCGCCGAGGTCGAAGCGCTTGGCGCGCCCGCCCTTGCCGGTGATGGTCGCATAGGACCGCCGCCCGGTGATCAGGCGGTTGCCGAGCCAGAGAAAAAAGGCGGAGATCAGCACCAGCAGGATCGCGATCACGTAGCCGCGCGCCGTCTGGCCCACCTCCATCATGCCGAAGATACGGGTCGAGAGCGTCTGCATGCGCACCGGCAGGCCCAGCAGTGCGGGGACGGCGAAGTTGGAAACGCCCCCGGCAAAGGCGAGCGAACCGCCGGCGATCACCGCCGGCAGGGTGACGGGCAGGATAATGCCGAAGAACACCTTGCGCCGCTTGGCGCCGGCCATCTGCGCCGCCTCGACAAGATCGGAGTTTACGGTTGCCAAAGCCGCCGCGATCACGGTGAAGGTCAGCGAATAGTAGTGCGTGATCAGCACAATCAGCGAAGGCACCATGCCCCAGGCCAGCCAGTCGGGAATGTCGAAGCCGAGCCCCTGGAGAAACCCGATCTGCCCGCCCAGCCGCTCGTTGCGGAACAGCACGCTCCAGGCCATGGCGGCGGCGAAGCTGGGGATCATGAACGGCAGGGTCGAGAGGACCGCGATGCTGCGCCGGAAGGGCACGTCGGTCATGACCACAAGCCAGGCGAGAAAGCCGCCGATCAGCACGCAGCCGCTGGCAACGGCGGCGCCGATGATCATGGTGTTGGTCAGCGGCTTGTAGAAGAGGTTCGGCGACAGGCGGCTGGACAGAACGTCGCGCCAGGCCCCCAGGGTCTCGGGCGCCAGGGTGACGAGCGTGATCTTCAACAGCGGTGCGGCGATCAGGATCGCCACCACCGCCAGCACGAAAAGCGAAAGGACGCGGCCCGGGGCGGCGAAAAACCGCCGCCCCGAAACGCCGAGGGCAAGCTCAGCCACGGAGGTTTTGCCGGCTACTGCAGCGTCAGGACCAGATCGGCGACCTCTGCGCGGATCGTCGCGGTCATCTCCGGGTTCACGCGCCACGCGGCAAACTCCGACAGCGGAACGGCATCGGGATGCGGCACGATATCGGTCCGCGTGGCATAGTCGCCCGGCACGTAGAAGGGCTCGAAGCCCGCACCGCCCGTCTCGGATTCATCGCCCATAAGGAAGTCGATGACAAGGCGGGCGGCGGCAGGGTTCTTGGCGCCCTCGGCAATGCCCAGGACGGCCGGGAAAACGATGCCCGGAGACGGTTCGACGGAGTTGGCGAGCTGCAGCGCCCAACCCTCTTCCGCATTGTCGCGGCGGTCGGAGTAGCTGGTGAAGCCCAGCGGCGGATTGCTTTGCCCAAGCTTGCCGACCGCGGCGTTCACGTCATCGGTGGAGCCCACCAGGATGACGTCGTTGGCGAAGAGATCGGCAATGAACTGCTCGCCGGCGTTGTTGACGCCGGAAGCCAGGGCGATCTTTTTGCCGAACTGCGCCTCATAGGCCGCGGCCATGGCATCGGACTGCAGGACGATCTCGGTCATCAAATCCAGATAGTCGCCACGCTGCAAGGGGTCGACCATGACCACCCGGCCCTTCCAGGGCTCGGTGGTCAGTTCCCAGAGGTTGCTGACCGGCGGCCCGTCCGGGTGGGCCTCCTCGTTGTACATCAGAACCTTGGTGGAAAGGCGCTGGGCCAGCAGCGGGTTCTTGAACTCGGCCGGCACCCGGTCGGCCACCCGCGGCGGCACGTATGGCCCGATGATGCCCGCGCCCAGCAGCTTGTCGAAGACCACCGGCGCATCGGAAATGTAGACGACATCGGCATTGGAAACGCCGGCCTGATGCTCCGCCTGCAGGCGCGTGATCTGCTCGGTGGAGGAAATGTCGTAGCCGACGAGGTCGATGTCGGGATAGGCCTCTTCGAAGGCCGCTTCGACCTTCTTGATCCGGCTGGTGAAGGAATAGACCACCACCTGGCCTTCGGCCTTGGCGGCGTCCAGCAGTTCTTCCGGCGACTTGCCGTCCATATCGGCGGCCAGCGCGGACAGGGTCAGCGCGGGCAAGGCCAGCGTGCCCAAGGCAACGACTGCAACTGACTGTAAAAGACTCTTCATGGTCTCGTCTCCCCGTTAGTCGAGGCCGGGCCCGATGACCCGCCCTCAAGGCTCAAAGCGTTTGATCAGGTCTCCTAAGGTCTCCAACACGCGCAGCGAGCGCTCCTCGTTGCGCCGCGCCAGCTGCAACACCAGGGCGTTGCAGATCGTCATCGGTACGATCAGTGTCTGAAAGCCCTCGCGGTGCCCGCTGCGCGGGGCCGATACAAGGTGGTCGGCCGGCGGGTTCAGGGTCGGGCCGATGGTTCCGGTGATGGCGATCGTCGCTGCGCCGAGCGCCCGGGCCCGTTCTATGACCGGCCCGTAGTGGCGTGGCTGGCGCCGGAACGCAAAGGCGATCACGGCATCTTCGGCCGTCATCTCCACAAGCTGTTCGGCGATGTCACGGCCGTCACCGCGCAGGCGCACGACGCTGATGCCGAAGCGGCGGAAGCGTCGCTCCATCATCACCGCCAGCGTCTCGGCGTTTCCGCGCGCGAAAAGAAAGACCTTGCGCGAGCGGTGCAGCACATCGGCGATTTCGGCGACGCGCTCGACCGAGAGGTACTTCGACAGCGCCTCCAGCGCCTCGACTTCCTGCGCCACAAGGCCGGCGATCAGATCGGCGCCGCGGGTTTCGTCCAGCGTGGTGCGGACCCGCAACGCCGGATCGCTGCGCACGATGAACTCGTCGCGCAGTGCGTCGCGAAAGCCGGCATAGCTTTGGAACCCCAGCTTGCGGGCAAGGCGCGAGGCGGTGGCTTCATGCACGCCGATGGACTGGGCAAGCTCGGACGCCGTGCCCAGGGCCGCTGCGCGCGGCTTGGCGACGATCTCCTGCACCATCTTGCGCTCAGCCGGCGTCAGCCGCTCAGCCGCATCCTTGATCCGCAGCACGATGGACATGCCCGGCGCTCCTCCCGACCCCGTTTCACCGGGGGTTGACTGTAAGCCAAATCATTTACCCGAGATTTAGCTTATGCGGGTAATATTGCAGGATTAAGTCAGTTTTGCAAAACTTCTTGCAAATTATCGCCAGCCCGCACACGCCGGCCTCCGGCATATGCGTGCCGAGGCATCGGCGCGCTCGCCGAGCCTTGGGAGAATTTCTTTCTATTTCAGGTGTTTACCGGAGTCGCGCGGCGGACTTTCCGGAGGCCTCTGCAGGACCGACGCGGGCCGGTCCGGGTGAACCGGACCGGCTCTAGGCCCGCGCGCCGCGCCGCGGACCGCGACGCCTGCGGGCAAAGGGCATGCGCGGGCTGCCGGAACCGGCCGCCGCCGTCAGGCTGCCCAGCACACGGTCCGGAAGGTTCATAGCCGCCCCAACGCCCTTGCCGAGGCGGCCCGCCACCTTGAGCACCTCGGAAATGCGCCGGTCGAGGAAACTCCAGGTGCCGGCGTAGTCCTCCGACTTGTCGTTCAGCCAGTAGAGCAAGGTCGAGGAGTAGACCCCGGCCAGCAGGGCGCGCTTGGTATAGAAATTGTAGTCGGTTGCGGTATCGCCGGCGGCATACCAGATGGCATCGACGGTGCGGTAAAGGCAGCGCAGGCCCAGCGCGGCGTTCTGCGGCAGCGCCAGGAACGACAGCGCACGCCGCGCCGCCTCGCGATGCGCGGCGATCGCCTCCAGCCGCAGGCGGACACCGGCCGCCACTTTCTCGCGCACCTTCATCGACGCCAGATCGAGGCGCTCCAGGTCCGCCAGCATGCGCCGGTCCGCCTCGTCGCTGAAACCCCGCACCAATTCGGCGGGGCCGCCGGGAAACAGACGCCGAGCCTCCGCCGCCTCGATCCCGCAATCGCGGGCCGCCGCGTCTAGCGCGATCCAGGTCCAGCCGTCGAAAGGAACATGACGCAGAGCGGCGTCCAGCAGAGCGTGCCTTTGCTTCTCGTCAGTCATGGGGCTTCTCGTCAGTCATGGGCTTGCCATCAGTCATGGGCTTGCCGTCAGTCATGGGCTTCAAGGACCTCGCTGTTGCTCTGGGCGTCCTCGGGGTCTGCCGGCCGGGCCGCTACGCCGTGGCGTAGCGCTTCTTCCGAAAAAGCCAGCAGGGACAAGTCTGTCATCCGCTGCGGGTAGAGAATACCGTCCAAATGGTCGCACTCGTGAAGCACCACCCGGGCGTGAAAGCCGGCGGCTTCGCGCTCCAGCCGCTCGCCCTCGAGCGTCAGGCCGCTGTAGCGTATCCGGGCCGGGCGCGGCACCTGTCCCACCAGGCCCGGCACCGAGAGGCAGGCTTCCGGGCCGAAGGCAAGCGCCGGGTCGAGAATCTCGATCTCCGGGTTCACCAGGATCGTGAGCGGCACGGACCGGCCGGGCTCCGCAGCGGCCTCGGCGGGGTTGGCGACTGCGTCGTCCGCAGCACCCGCGTCCTCCGTCGCCGCGCGCCCGGCGGCAACGAAAAAGACGACCACCCGCAAGGGAATATGCACCTGGGGCGCGGCGAGGCCCGTTCCGCCGGCGTCCTCCATGGTTTCCAGCATGTCGCGCACCAGGCGGTGGATCTCGGGCGCCGTGGGATCGGCGACCGGTGCGGCCTTGCGGCGTAGGATCGGGTGGCCCATGCGGGCGATCTTGAGGATGGCCATAAGGACAATATGGCGGCGCGGTCCGGTGCGGTAAAGGCGGGCCGGGCCGTCTCCACAGCCTCGGCATGAGGCGGGACCGCCGGCCGGCGAACGCCCGGAGAGCCCCCCGGAAAGCCCCCGAAAACTAAGCAAAACCGGGCCGGATTCCGGCGAAAAAGGCCTTCCTTTTCCGGCTGCCCTATGATACCAAGCGTTCAATCCTCGCTGCAGCGGTGCCGCGAGATTGTTTTTTTGCCTCAATACTATGGAAATTCGGCCCGAGGGTTCGCCAGGGTGCGGGCTTTTCGCGGCCTCGGAAAGGAGCACTGAGCGTCTGTGCAAGTTCAGGTTCGAGACAACAACGTCGATCAAGCCCTGCGCGCGCTGAAAAAGAAGCTGCAGCGCGAGGGTGTCTTCCGGGAGATGAAACTCCGCCGCAACTTCGAAAAGCCCTCGGCCCGCAAAAAGCGCGAACGCGCTGAGGCCGTGCGCCGCTATCGCAAGCTGCTGCGCAAGCGCATGGAGCGCGAAGGCTTCTAGGGGAAAGATCCCCCGGCAGGGCTTCTCCAAAGTCCCTGTCCAGGCCATGCCGGGCTTCGGCCCGGCAGCACCAGCGCGAAAAGGCCGGATGATCCGGCCTTCGATTCCCTGGCAGACAGCAACCAGCCGGAATCACGACACAAAGCGGGCGTCCTGCCCGCTTTCTTGCTTTCAGGTCAGAGACCGTCCAGCCGGAATCCGTCGCCCGGGACCTGTGCTTACCCCGGGATTTGGGATTTCGGGGTTTGTGAATTCGGGGCGCTTCGCCGTCAGGCGGCGCTCGCCCGGGATCTGCCGCCGCGCGGCGAATCGTTCTCGGACGTGCCGGTCGAGACCAGCTTTGCCATGTGGACGGACAGAAGCGGCGGCACGTTCGGCGCCGCAAAGGGAATGCGCGCAATCTCTTCGTAGCCGAGGGCGCAGTAGAGCGGCACGCCCGTCAGCGTCGCCCAGAGTTCCAGAATCCGGCAGCCGGCCATAACCGCCTGCTCCTCCGACAGCTGGACCAGGCGGGTCGCAAGCCCGCGGCGGATGTGCTGGGGATGGACGAAGATCGACCGGATCTTGGCGGAACTGGGCGACAGGCCCATTCCCGAGCCATCGGCGGAGTCCGCCATCTCCTCATCGAACTGCGGCGTCCGCAGGGACCAGCCGCCGCTGGCGACGATGCGCCCGTCCTCCTCGGCAACGAAATAGGTTTCGTCGTCGATCAGCGAGGGATCGTAGGTTCCGAGATGGGAAATGAAGGCTTCGATCTGCTCGGCCGTATAGTCCCGGGTGTTGAGGGCTTGGACCGAGAGAAAATGCATGGCCTCGATGGCCGGCATGTCTTCCCGTCGCGCCAGGCGGATGCGCGCTGTCGAGCGTGTCATCTGGGCTCCCCTGCAGGCGGCGCGGCGCCTGGTTGGAACGCCCGGGCCAGCGGATGTCGGTCAGCGGATCACCAGGGCGTTGCGCGTGCGATGCAAGAATGGGGTTCTCGCCGGGCCTGAGCCACGTTCCAGCAACGGAGTCGCCGCATGAACCGCCGCAGGAGCGTGAGACCCGCCGGGGGCCCCGTTCTCAGCACCGCACGCAGGAAGGACTCTGACAGCGCTATGTTTCAAAGCGTTTTCGGGGAAACGCGGAAATTGTATTGATTGTTTCTGCGTCCTCGTCTTACGGCACTACGCCACCAAGACCTGCTGCATACGCTGGAGTGCCGAGGCCCGCTCACCGTCACTGCCGTTGTCGGCGAAGAGTTCGGCGGCCCGCCGGTAGTCCTCCGCCGCCGCCAGCGCCTCGCCGAGGCGCGCCAGGCAGTCGCCGCGCCCCATGTAGGCCCAGGGCTCGGCCGGGTTCAGAGCGATATCCTTCTCGAAGTCCCGCAGGGCCGCGTCCAGGCAGCCCTGGCGCAGATGAAAACGGCCGCGCAGGTTGCTGGCCCGCGGGTGCGTGTCATCCAGGTCCACCGCCCGGTCAAGGTCGGCCTGAGCGCCGGCGATGTCGCGCAGCCGCTCCCGCCAGCGGGCCCGCTCCAGCAGCGCCGAGACACAGTCCGGCGAAACCCGCAGGGCCTGGTCGCAGTCCGCGACCGCCTTGGAAAAGTTCTTCAGGGCGCCGAAGCACTGCGCCCGCTCCAGATAGAGCGGGGCCTTGCCGTCATGGCCGGCCAGGGCGGCGTTGAGATCGAGCACCGCAAGGCGCAGTTCGCCCAGCCGGCTATAGCACTGCCCGCGGCGGCCGTGCGCCTGGGCGGAGCCGGGTTCGAACTCCAGTTCGCGGGTGTAGTCCTCGATGGCGCCGCGATAATCCGCCATGCGCTGGCGCAGGCGCGCCCGGTTGGCAAAGCCAGGGGCAAAGGTCGGATCCAGGTCGATCGAGCAGTCGTAGTCGGCCATCGCATCGTCCAGCTTGCCCTGGGCTTCCCGTGCGACGCCGCGGCGGTTGTAGATGGTGGCCTCCTTCGGCGCCAGGGTGGCCGCGCGGGTCAGGTTGGCTTCCGCCTCTTCGTGGCGCTTCAGCCGGCTGAGGGCGGCTGCCCGGTGAAACAGGGTCACCACCTGCTCGCCGGCGAGATCGATCGCCTTGGTGAAGTCCCACACCGCCTTCAGGTAGTCATGGCGGTCCAGATGGCAGAGGCCGCGGTTCGAGTAGGCCGCAGCGAAGCTGGCATCGTGGCGGATGGCGGCATCGAAGTCGCAGAGCGCTCCGGTCAGATCCCCCTTCTCGCGCCGGACCATGCCCTTGCCGTTGTGGGCCGCCGCCCAGCCGGCGCCATGGATGCCGGCCTGCTCGAAGTCGTCGATGGCCAGATAGGTATAGCCGAGCTGGCGATAGCTGTAGGCGCGCTCCAGGAAGTACTGGCCGTTGCGCGGATCACAGGCAAGGGCGGCCGAGAACTCCACCACGGCACCCTGATGGTCACCGGATTCCGCCCGCGCAAGGCCGCGCCCGAAGCAGCCTTCCGCGTCCTCGCGGATCGATCTTGCCGCCTCCTGCGGTCCGGCGAGAGAGCCCAGTTCCGGGGACAGCTGGCGGTCCTGAATGGCTGCGTCGCGCGGGGCGCGGGCGCCATGCGCCGCCGCCGCATCGGCGGGGTAGCGTGCCGGTTCGTTGGACGGCCTCAGACGGTCGGGATCCAGAAACGTGAAAGCCTCGAGGCCGATCAGGCGGCGCGAGCGGCCGTCCAAAGGAAGATCGGCCGGGAAAAGATCACAGGGAAAGTTCCGAGAAAGCCGCAGACTGCAGTCCTTGCTGCCGTCCGTGCCGGCTCCTTTGCTCTGGCCAGCCATTGTTCTCCCCTCACTGGACGTTGCTGTACGCACCATGCAGAGGGGCGGCCATCCTCACTGTGGGGAATGTCACAAGAAGAGAGAAACTCGGCGATTCGGGAGTACTCCGGGCGGCCCGAGGCGCCCGTTTTCGCGTCTCAGCGCCTACGGGGCTGGCACCGAACGCGACGAAAGTCGAAAACGCTAGTCGTAGCCGAACAGCCAGCGCGTGCGGCCCTCGGCAAGATTGCGCACCGAATGGCGTGCATGCCTGGGAATAAAGGCCTCGTCCCCGGGCTCGACGACAAAGCGGGCCCGCTCGACGATCAGTTCCAGACGCCCCTCGACCACGGTCACCACTTCGTTGGTCTCATGCACAAAGTCGTTCCAGGCCTGGCCGGGCGGATCGTCGAAGGCGTGGCAGGAATAGCCGCGGGCCCGCCAGGCCGCCGCGACGGCGACCGGGTCCGGCGGCGCCGGAAAGCGGCCCGGGGCCACCGCGGCCGATCTGGATTCCGGTCTGGCCACTGGTCTGATCCGTGTCATGGCCGCAGGGTCGGCCAGCCGCGCATCGCCGGCAAGGAAAAAGGGGGCGGCCCCGCAGCCGCCCCCCAATCCGTCCAGCGACGAAGCGCCGGCGTCAGGTGCCGATCTCGCCGCCGTCATCCTTGCGGATGACCACGACCGAGGGCCGCGGCGGCATGCCTTCGGTAAAGTCGGGCCAGCGGGTGGCCGGATCCTCGAAGGTGGAGTCGCGCTCGAAGCCGGGATAGGCCTTGGTCCCGTCGGTGGCCGGGTGCTGGATCGCCAGGAACAGAGACGTGGTATCCGGCGTGAACTTCGGCCCGCAGAGTTCCGCCCCGATGGGGGTGCGGAAAAACATCTTGCTGTAACCGCGCATGTCGCCTTCGGTCTCGACGCCCCAGAGGCCGTCGGCGGTGCCGGTCTTGGCCCAGTTCGAGCCCTGGTCGGTCGAGATCCAGAGCCGGCCGTTCGGATCGACGGCGCAGTTGTCGGGCGAACCGAACCAGCCGTTCTCCGAGGTCGCCGGGTGATACTTGGCGCCCACTTCCGGGTCGTTGGGATTGCCGGCCACCACCAGCAGGTCCCAGGTATAGCGCAGCGCGTCGTGGTCACCGTTCGGCGGGGTCATTTCGACAACCTGACCGAAGTTGTTCGGCCCGCGCGGATTGGGACCGTCCACCGCATCGGCCTTGCGCCGGGAGTTGTTGGTCAGCATCACGTAGACCTTGTTGGTCGTGGCGCTGGGCTCAACGTCCTCCGGACGGTCCATCGGGGTGGCGCCCAGCAGGTCGGCGGCGGTGCGCGCTTCGATGACCACGTCGGCCTGGCTGTCGAAGCCGTTCTCCGGGGTCAGCGGGCCGTGGCCGTGGATGAGCGGCAGCCAGTCGGCGGTGCCATCCTCGTTGAAGCGGGCCACGAAAAGCGTGCCGCTGTCGAGGATGTCCATGTTGGCTTCGCGGTTGTCCGGATTGTAGCGGCGTTCCGAGACGAACTTGTAGAGATAGTCGAAGCGCTGATCGTCGCCCATGTAGACGACAACGCGGCCGTCACTGTTGATGATCGATTCCGCGCCCTCGTGCTTGAAGCGGCCCATGGCGGTGCGCTTCTTCGGCGTCGAGGTGGGGTCGAAGATGTCGACCTCCACGACCCAGCCGAAGCGGTTGGCCTCGTTGGGCTCGGCGTTGATGTCGAAGCGCTTGTGGAACTTGGACCAGGCATACCAGCCGCCCGGCACGCCGTAGCGCTTGTAGTTGCGCTCTTCGGGGTGGCCGTCGACGACGCCGCCGAAGTAGCCGTGGAAGTTCTCCTCGGCCATCAGATAGGTTCCCCAGGGGGTGATGCCGCCGGCGCAGTTGTTGATGGTGCCGATGCAGCGGGTGCCGCTCTGGTCGACCGAGGTCTTCAGGCGGTCGCTGCCGGCTGCCGGGCCGGTCAGTTCCATGTAGGTGCCGTTGGCGGTGATGCGGCGGTTGTACTGGCCGTCGGCAACGATGGACCAGCGGTCGCCTTCACGCTTCACCTCGATCACCGAGCCGCCGTGGGCGGCCATCTCGATGTTGACCAGATCCTCGGTCATATCGGGGAAGCCCTTGCGGTCCTGGCGGCCGATGCCGGGGAACATGACCTCTTCGCTGGTGTACTCGTGGTTCACGCACAGCAGGCCGTGATCCGGATTGTCCGAGCCGAAGGGCAGGCCGACGTAGCCCAGATAGTCGTTGTTGTAGCCGAACTGCTGGGCCTGGGCTTCCGCGGTCTGGTTCGCGGGATCGAACTCCGGCGCGCCCGGCACCACCGGATCGCCCCAGCGGATCAGAACCTCGGCGCTGTGCCCCTCGGCCACATGGTGGGTCTCGTCCACACCGTGCTCGATCTCGGTCCAGACGTAGCGGCCCTCCGCCGCTTCAGCCGTCTTGGCGCCGCCCAGCGCGCCCAGGGTGCTGCCCAGCGCCGTCGTCGCGGCAAGCCCCAAGGCGCCGCGCATCACGTCGCGGCGGCCGTAACGCCGCGCGGCGACCTTGGCGAAGGTCTTGGTCAGGTTGGTGTTCGTAGGAATATCTTCGGAAGCCTCAAAGGCAGCTCCCTTTGAAGCAAATCCGTCGTTGTTTTTCATTTTAGGTGCCTCTCCTAGATGCGGGGGTGACACCGCTTTCGCGGCATTTTTTGGCTGTCCGGTGCCGGGACCCTACAGCAGCTTGATGCTGGACCCATGACACTTCGATTACATATCCATGACAGCCGAATTCCGCCTGCCGGCGGCCCGGATCGGCCGCGCGGATCAAGGAAAAACCCTGCGTTTTCAGCGACTAGGCACGGTGCTGCAACCCGAAGGAAACGTTCCTCGTAGGTCTGCAATGTGAACAATCGAAACCAATTTCCGCGGCGGCCCACATGCGACTGAAACAATCGGAGAGCAGGCTCGCCAAGGCCGGAAGCAGCCCCCCGGCTGCGCCAAGTCGGGACTTGCGCGGGATGGGCTGTGCGGGCCACTCTATCGACTGGTTCAGACAGATTGCCGTCATGTCCAATCCCTTGCGTCCGACCGACCGACTCGAGGCGTCCCTGGAGGCGTTCCAGGAGCCCGTGGCCCTGGCCACCGCGGCCAACGACGTCGCCGAGTCGACCCTGGTCAGCGCCAACAAGGCTTTCGTGCGCGCCAGCGGATGGAGCTCGCAGGAACTGCAGGGCCGCCGCCTTTCCGACTGCGACGCCGCGCTGATCGATCTGCGGCCGCTGTTCGACCGCAACGGCCAGCGCCGCCATTGGCTGGTGATCCACCACGTGGCGGAACAGAAGGACGCCGGCAGGAAGCCGGGGGCAGCGGCAAAGACCACCGGGGAAAAGACCACCGGGGAAAAGACCACAGGGGCCGACGACGGGTTCAGGGCACTGGTGGAGAGCATTCCCAACGGTGTTCTGGTGCACCGCAACTTCCGCCCGCTCTATGCCAACCGCGCCTGTGCGCGGCGCATCGGCTTCGACAGCGGGGCCGACCTGATGGCCGAGCCCACCCTGCTGCCCTTCCTGCCCATCGAAATGCACAACCGGGCGGTCCGCCGCCACCGGCGCATTCTGGAGGGCGGCGACCCCGGCCCGGCCCGCGTGCTGCGCTGCCTGACGCGCACGGGCGAACCGTTCTGGATGGAAGCCACGGAGGAGTGCATCCTCTGGCAAGGGGAGCCGGCGGTCCTGGTGTCGCTCAGCGACGTGACGGATCAGGTCCAGATGCGCCGCACCGAACTGATGCTGCGCGAGGCGGTCGACAATCTCTCCGACAGCTTCGTGCTCTACGATTCCGACCTCCGCATCCTGCTCAGCAACCGCCGCTTCCACGAGCTCTTTCCTTTTCTGCCGGCGCAAAGCGAGATCGTGGGCAAACCGATGCAGGAACTGGTGGAGGCCAGCGTCGCCAACAACGTGGTGACCGATCCGCGGGTCTGGCGCGACCGCGAGCAGTTCATCGCCGATTTCATCGCCGACCGCCGAACCAACGAGATCAGCATCAGCGAAGACGCCTGGCCGGACGGCCGCTGGGACCTGGTGAAGGAACAGCACACCCGCTCCGGCGGCTTCGTCAGCGTGCGCACCGATATTACCGAGCGCAAGCGCGCCGAGTTCGCGCTGCGCGACCAGGAGAGCCGCCTGGAGCAGGCCCTGGCCGAGCGCTCGGCCCAGCTCAAGGGCATCCTCGCCAACATCGCCCAGGGCGTGACCGTCACGGCGCCGGACATGCGGGTGCTGCTGGTGAACCAGGGCTTCCTCGACATCTTCGAGATTCCGGAGGAACTGGGGCGCCCGGGGGTGCATGCCTCCGAACTGGTGCGCCAGGGCCTGCGCAACGGCAACTACCCGCGCGCCGAGGTGGAGGCCGCCGGCGGCGAGGAGGCCTTCGTCGAACAGCGCCTCGCCAGCATGGCCCGGGTCACCCGCAGCGTCGACCAGCGCACCCTGGCCGACGGCCGGGTCATCGAGATCCGCCAGCAGCGCCTGCCGGACGGCTGCGTGGTTTCCACCTACAACAACATCACAGACCGGGTGCACACCGAGCGCGAACTGCAGCGCCAGCGCGAGAAGATCTATCAGAACGAAAAGCTGACCGCCCTGGGCGGGCTGCTGGCCGGCGTCTCCCACGAGCTGAACAACCCGCTTTCGGTGGTGATCGGCCAGGCGGCGCTGCTGGAAAGCATGGCCACCGACAGCGACATGGCCGAGCGGGCGATGAAGGTGCGCAACGCCGCCGACCGCTGCGCCAAGATCGTGAAGACCTTCCTCTCCATGGCGCGCCAGCGCCCGGCCGCACGGGTGGCGATCCAGCTCAACCGGCTGATCGACGACGTGCTCGACCTGGTGACCTACCAGCTCAGCACCACCGACGTGGCGGTGACCTGCGACCTCGCCCCCGACCTGCCGCCGGTGACCGGCGACCCGGACCAGCTCAGCCACATCCTGGTCAACCTCTTCATCAACGCCCAGCAGGCCATGCTCAACGCGCCGCCGCCCCACCGGCTGCTGATCTCCACCACTTACATGGAGACCAGCCACCAGGTGCGCATCGTGGTGCGCGACAACGGCCCGGGCATCCCCGAGGAAATCCGCTCGCGGATCTTCGATCCCTTCTTCACCACCAAGCCGGTCGGCCACGGCACCGGCGTCGGCCTTTCGGTCTGCCACGGCATGGTGACCGCCCACGGCGGCTCCATCACCGTGGACAACGCGCCGGAGGGCGGGGCCATCTTCACCGTCCTGCTGCCGGCGGGCGGCGAGGCCCAGCCGGAGCTGCCGGAGGCCGCCGAGCCCGCTCTGCAGAGCCAGGAGGAGCAGATCCTGGTGGTCGACGACGAACCCGACATCACCTCCTTCCTGGTGGAGATCCTGGAGGCGGCGGGCCACAGCGTCGACGTGGCCTCCAGCGGGCAGGCGGCGCTCACCAACCTGGCCGGGCGCGACTACGCCGCCATCATCTGCGACCTGCGCATGCCCCATCTGGACGGGCCGGGACTTTATGGTGCGCTCAGCGAGACCAAACCCCACCTGCTGGACCGCTTCGTCTTCATCACCGGCGACCTCTTGAACGAGCGCACCGACCGCTTCCTGAAGAAGACCGGGCGGCCCTGCATCGAAAAGCCCTTCATGCCCAACCAGATCCGCCAGCTCGTCGACGAGATCGCCCAACGCAGCAAGGCATAGGGGCAGCAAGGCTTGGAGCCAGCCAACCAGGCGAAGCCGGACGCACTTGTGACCTCATGCAGAGGAGGCGGCCCCGTAGGGCCGCCGTCTCGAAGCACGAGGTCTCCCGGAGACTGTTTTGCCTCACCCTGAGGAGCGGCCCGCAGGGCCGCGTCTCGAAGGGCGAGGCAAAGCGCTTCAGCGCTTTCCGCGGAGTTGTTCCAGCTCTTCGATGGAGCGCGGCCAGTCCTTTTTCAGGAGCGCCGAGAGGGAGCGGTCGGCGAGCAGCTTGCCGCCGGTCTGGCAGCGCGGGCAGTAGTTGGTCTCGTTGCTGGCGTGGCGGATGCGCTGCACCTTGGTGCCGCAAACCGGGCAGGGCTGGCCGTAGCGGCCGTGCACCGCCATGTCCTTGCGGAAGGCCGTCACCTTCTCCGGAAAGCCCTCCCCCGCGTCCTTACGCAGGCGCTCCACCCAGTCCGCCAGCGCCGCCCGCGTCGCCTCATAGAGGATTTCGATCTCGGCAGGGCTGAGCTTTTCGGTCATGGCCACAGGCGACATCCCGGCGCGGTGCAGGATCTCGTCGGAGTAGGCATTACCGATGCCGCTGAAGATCTTCGGGTCGGTGAGCGCGCGCTTGACCGTGTGGTTGCGCGCGGTCAGCGCCTTTGAGAATGCTTCCAGGCCGGCCTCCATCACCTCCAGCCCGCCGGGGTCGTGGTCGGCCAGCGCCGCCTCCCCCTCCAGCAGGTAGAGCGAGGCGCGCTTCTTGGAGCCGGCCTCGGTCAGGGTCAGGCTTCCGTCCGCGAAGTCGAAGGCGGCGAGCCCCACCTTGCCCTGCAGCGCCGCGCCGGGCGGGCGCCAGTGCAGCCGCCCGGCGATCATCAGGTGCAGCACCAGCCAGAGATCCCCTTCGAGGCCGATGACGATGCGCTTGCCGAGCCGCCGCAGCGCCACCACGTCCCGCCCCTCCGCCGTCCTGATCGGCGGCACCGCCGTGCGCAGCAAGAAGGGGCTAGCGAGCCGGGCCTTCTCCAGCCGCTGCCCCAGAATGCGCCGCTCCAGCGCCTCGATATAGACCGTGATGTCTGGCAGTTCGGGCATGGCAGGCAGCTTGGCACGGCCCGGCGCCGGGCGGCAACCGGCACTCGCGTGCCACAACCGGTTGACTCGGTCCAGGCGATGACACGCCGGACCGACGTATCGTCCTCCGCACCTCACCCGTGACAGACCAGCCTTTTCGGGTCACACTCTCAACGCTCGATTGGGACAACCAACGACCGGGGCGGCCACGCCCTCAGGAAGACTGCGCGCGCCACGCCGCCTCCGTCGGCCAAAGCGGGGAGGGACGCGCCATGACCAATCAGGAACCGGTGTGGCCGAAGAAGACGCGCGAGCTTCACAGCCACCATTTCGATTCGACCATCTGGAACGACTTCGCCTTCCGGGACGGCGACGTCGTCATCGCCACCTATGCCAAGTCCGGCACCACCTGGCTGCAGCAGATCGTCAGCCAGCTGATCTTCAACGGTGAGGAAGGTCTTCCCGTGGCCGAGATGTCGCCCTGGCTGGATCTGCGGGTGCCGCCGAAGGAGGTGAAGCTGGCCGAGGTCGAGAAACAGACCCACCGGCGTTTCGTGAAGACCCACCTTCCGGTCGATGCGCTGGTGTTCTCGCCGCAGGCCAGATACCTCTACATCGGGCGGGACGGGCGCGACGTCGTGTGGTCTCTCTACAATCACCACGCCCACGCCAACCAGCTCTGGTACGAGGTGCTGAACGACACGCCGGGGCGCGTGGGCCCGCCGATCGAGCCGCCGCCCGACAGCGTGCGGCAGTACTTCGCCGACTGGCTGGAGAAGGACGGCTTTCCCTTCTGGTCTTTCTGGGAGAACGTGCGGAGCTGGTGGGCGGTCCGCGACCTGCCCAACGTGCTGCTCGTCCACTTCGCGGCGCTGAAGGCCGACATGCCCGGCGAGATCCGCCGCATCGCCGACTTCCTCGGCACCGAGACCGAGGCGGAGCGCTGGGACGATATCCTCGCGCATTGCAGTTTCGACTACATGAGGGAGCATGCCGAAGCCAGCGTGCCCCTGGGCGGCGCGTTCTGGGAAGGCGGCGCCCGGACCTTCCTGCACAAAGGCAAGAACGGCCGCTGGCGCGACACCCTGAGCGCGGAGGAGTCCGGCGCCTACGAGCGCAAGGCCGCCGAAGAACTCGGCAGCGACTGCGCCGCCTGGCTGGCGAGCGGGAAGCTGCCGTAGCGGGCTGCTGAAAGTGTCGGGAACACGGCCCAGGCATGCTTCGAGACGGGCCTTCGGCCCTCCTCAGCATGAGGTCAATTCACTGAAATCGAGCCAAACCTCATCCTGAGGAAGCCCCGCTAGGGGCTGTCTCGAAGGATGACCAAGGGCTCAATCGCCCGTTTTCCAAAGCCTGTCAGCGACACCGCCGCCGCGCATCAAAGAGATTCCAAAACCCCGGCCCATGGCGTAGGGTCTCGCTCACCATGACCGAACTGCACAGCGTCGAAACGCCGGCGCCGGCGGCGCCCGAAACCTTCACCGACCCTGTGGCCGCCGTCGACCGCCTGTCCATGCTCTACGACGAGGCGACGAGCTTCCTCTGCACCCGCTTCGAGGAGCTGCTGGACGGCGGGCGGCCCAACAAGCGGCTGCGCGCCTTCTATCCCCAGGTGGCGGTGACCACCACCTCCTTCGGCCAGATCGACTCGCGGCTCTCCTACGGCCATGTCTCCACGCCCGGCCAGTACGCGGCGACCATCACCCGGCCCGATCTGTTCCGCGATTATCTGACCGAACAGCTCGGCCTGCTGCTGAAGAACCACGGGGTGCCGCTGATCGTCGGACCCTCGCGCACGCCGATCCCGCTGCACTTCGCCTTTCCCGACGGCATGCACGTCGAGGGCGCGCTGGTGGAGCGGCTCGACCGGCCCTTCCGCGACCTCTTCGACGTGCCGGACCTGGCGATCACCGACGATGCCATCGTCAACGGCACCTTCGAGCCGGCGCCGGGCATGCCGCAGCCGCTGGCGCCCTTCACCGCGCCGCGGGTCGACTATTCCCTGCACCGCCTGGCCCACTACACCGCGACCGCGCCGGACCACTTCCAGAACTTCGTGATCTTCACGAACTACCAGTTCTACATGGATGCCTTCTGCCGGCTGGCGGAGGAGGCCATGGCGCGGGAGGACGGCAATTACACGGCCTTCGTCGCGCCGGGCAATGTGGTCACCCCCGCCGGGGCCAAGGCGCCGGTGTCGGGCACCGCGCCGGAACGCCTGCCCCAGATGCCGGCCTACCACCTGAAGGCATCTGATCACAGCGGCATCACCATGGTGAACATCGGCGTCGGCCCCTCCAACGCCAAGACCATCACCGACCACATCGCCGTCATCCGTCCCCATGCCTGGCTGATGCTCGGCCACTGCGCGGGCCTCAGAAACACCCAGCGCCTGGGCGACTACGTGCTGGCGCACGGCTACGTGCGCGAGGACCACGTGCTGGACGCCGACCTGCCGAGCTGGGTGCCGATCCCGCCGCTCGCCGAGGTGCAGGTGGCGCTGGAGGACGCGGTGGAGGAGATCACCGGGCTGGAGGGCTACGAGCTGAAGTCCATCATGCGCACCGGCACGGTCGCCACCATCGACAACCGCAACTGGGAACTGCGCGACCACCGCGAGCCGGTGCAGCGCTTCTCCCAGTCCCGCGCCATCGCGCTGGACATGGAAAGCGCCACCATCGCCGCCAACGGCTTCCGCTTTCGCGTGCCCTACGGCACCCTGCTCTGCGTTTCCGACAAACCGCTGCACGGCGAATTGAAACTGCCGGGCATGGCGACAGCCTTCTACAAGCGCCAGATCGACCAGCACCTGCAGATCGGCCTGCGCGCCATGGAAAAGCTGCGGGCCATGGCGCCGGAGCGCCTGCACTCCCGCAAGCTGCGCAGCTTCACGGAAACGGCCTTTCAGTAGCGGCTCTGTCAAGAGCGGTCCGGGCCGGGCAACGCCGCCCATGAACCCGGGCGGGCCGCAGGCCGACCCATGCGGAAGATGCGCAGCCCCTTCGAGATCGGACGCATTTCATGATAACGCCCAGCAGACTGCCCGCCCTGGCCGCCGTCCTTTTTCTCCTGGCCGGAGCCGGCGCCGTCAGCGCGGGCGGGTTGGAGGAAGGCCAGGAGGACATCCACCAGCTCAGCGATGCCTGCGACGGCGGCGAGCCGGCGGCCTGTCATCGCCTGGGGGCGATGTACGACTATGCCCAGGGGGTCGACGAAGACCTCGCACAGGCCGCCGCCTACTATCGGCGCGCCTGCGAGGGCGGCCATGCGGCCGGCTGCTACAGCCTCGCCGTCAAACACCAACTCGGCGAAGGCGTGGAGCGCGATAAGGACCGCGCCGACGCCCTGATCCGCCGGGCCTGCGACGGCGGCCTTGCGATTGCCTGCGACAGCCTGCCCCCTGCCGCCGAAGCCGACTGAAGCGTCCGTCCAAAACCGTCTGAAAGCGACGTTGTCTGGCGCGCCTAAGACTTCCGTTTCCGTGAAAAATCTGACAAGAATTTCAGAACAGGGAATTCACGCGACAGCGCCTTGAAGAGCGGCTCGCGGGGAAACCGGCCGGAAAGACTTTAGCCCGGGAGGATTGGGCCCATGACCGCATCCGCAAGCGAACCGCCCCGCAAGCGCCGCAGCCGCCGCGGCGGCGGCCGGGAGGCGCGCAAGGCCCTGCGCGCGGCCCCGCTGGCCGAGGACATCCGCCCGGTGCGCGGCGGGCTGGAGGGCGGGCGCTACCGCCCTCTGGACGACCGCGCCATGCAGCGCATTCATGAAAGCGCGCTGAAGGTGCTGGCGGAGATCGGCCTGGCCGACGCGCCGCCGTCGGGCATCGAGGCCATGACCCTGGCCGGCGCCACCCTGGGCGACGACGGGCGGCTGCGCTTTCCGCCCGCCGTGGTGGAGGATGCCCTGGCCGCCGCCAACCGCGACGTGACGCTCTGTGCCCAGGACCCGTCCCAGGACATCAACCCCGGGGGCCGCCGCGTCTACTACGGCACGGCGGGCGCGGCGGTCCATCTGGTCGACGTGGCGCAGCGCCGCTACAGGGAATCGACCCTGCAGGACATCTATGATGCCGCGCGCATCGCGCAGACGCTGGACAACATCCACTTCTTCCAGCGCCCCATGGTCGCCCGCGACCTGGAGGACCCGACGGACCTGGACCTCAACACCGTCTATGCCTGCGTCCAGGGCACGACCAAGCACATCGGCACCTCCTTCACCTCGGTGGCGCGGGCCCAAAAGGCGCTGGAGATGCTGCACCTCTTCGCCGGCGGCGAGGCGGCCTGGCGCGACAGGCCCTTCGTCTCCAACACCAACTGCTTTGTCGTGCCGCCGCTGAAGTTCGCCACCGAGTCCTGCGAGGTGATGGAGGCCTGCATCCGCGGCGGCATGCCGGTGCTGCTGCTTTCCGCCGGGCAGGCCGGGGCGACGGCGCCGGCGGCCATCGCCGGGGCGGTGACGCAGGCCGTCGCGGAATGCCTGGCCGGGCTGGTCTACGTCAACGCCATCGCCCCCGGCCATCCGGCGATCTTCGGCACCTGGCCCTTCGTCTCGGACCTGCGCACCGGGGCGATGTCCGGCGGCTCCGGCGAACAGGCGCTGCTGACCGCCGCCTGCGCCCAGATGGCCCAGTTCTACGATCTGCCCGGGGGCTCCGCCGCCGGCATGGCCGATGCCAAGCTGCCCGACGCTCAGTCGGGTTACGAAAAGGGCATCACCGATGTCATGGCCGGGCTGGCGGGGCTGAACATGGTCTACGAGTCCGTCGGGATGCACGGCTCCCTGCTCGGCTTCTGCTTCGAGAGCCTGATCATCGACAACGACATGATCGGCCAGTGCCTGCGCTGCGTGCGCGGCATCGAGGTGACGGAGGACTCGGTCTCGATCGAGGCCATGCGCCAGGTCTGCCTGGAGGGCCCCGGCCACTACCTCGGCCACAGCCAGACCCTGGGCCTGATGCAGAGCGAGTACGTCTATCCCGAACTCGGCGACCGCTCCTCCCCCAAGGAATGGGACGAGAACGGACGCCCCGACCTGCTGGCCCGCGCGACGGCGGAGAAGGAACGCATCCTGGCGGAGATCTTCCCGCGCCATGTGGCGGAAGAGGTCGACGCCGCCGTACGCGCCGCCTTCGACATCAAGCTGGCGCAGGAGAAGATGGGCGGCTGAAGCATATTCCGACCGCATGCTTCGAGACGACCGCTGCGCGGTCTCCTCAGCATGAGGGCACTCATTACACACTCCACCTCACCCTGAGGAGGCCCGAAGGGCCGTCTCGAAGGGTACGGAAACGCTTCACTGCTTTACCTTAGAGCGCCGTCACTGCGGCGGAACCGCTGCCCTTCATCGTCAGCGGATTGCGCAGGGGGCGGCCGAAGAGCGGGGCTTCAATCTCGAAGACATCGCCGTCCCGCGGCTGAACGCCGTCGACGAAGCTGAGCACCGCGGCCCCAAAAAAGTGCACATGGACATCGCCGGGCCGCCGGTGTTGCGGATACTTGAAGTGATGGTGTTCCAGGTTGGCGATGGTATGGCTCATGTTGGCCTCGCCGGTGCCGAAGGGCTTCTCCCAGATCACCTCCGTACCGCGCCGGATGCGGGCTGTGCCCTGAATATCCTCCGGCGCAGCGCCGAGCAGCAGCTCCGGCCCGAAGGAACAGGGCCTGAGCTTTGAGTGGGCGAGATAGAGATAGTTCTGTTGCTCGATGACGTGGTCGGAAAACTCGTTGCCGAGCGCAAACCCGATGCGCCGCGGCGTCCCGTCCGGGGCAATCAGGTAAAGCCCGACCAGTTCCGCCTCGTCGCCGCCGTCCTCGGCAAAGTCGACCATGCCGAAAGGCTGCTCCGGCGGCGCGACGATGCCGCCGTCACCCTTGAAGAACCATTCCGGGGGCACGCCGACGGCACCCGCGGCGGGCTTGCCGCCGTCCAGGCCCCATTTGAACATCTTCATGGAGTCGGAGAGCGCCGCCTCCCCTGCCTCGGCAACCGTCTTGTGCATGGAATCACGGGCATCGGCGCTGCCGAGGTGGGTGAGACCGGTGCCGGTGATGAGGCAGTGCGCATCGTCCGGATGATCCAGCGGCGCCAGCAGGCGGCGCTCCGCCACCACGGCGTCGTAGTCCTCGGTCTCGGCAGTGGCCAGGTCCTGCACCAGAACGGCAAGGTCCTTTCCCTGCTCGATGGCCATCTGCGCAAGATCGTAGACCCGTTCGACGCCGCCGAGCAGCCGCAGCGCCGCGCCGCCGTCTTCGGCGATCGCGACCGACCGGCGATCCTTTCGAGAGATAAACTGGACCAATCGCATAGCCGCTCCCCCCTTATTCGATCACGGCGAAATCGCCGAGGGCATCCTCGGCAATTTCCAGTCCGAGACCGGGTTTGTCGTCGTCAAGATCGATGAAGCCGTTCTCGGGTTCCGGATCGCCGCGGAAGACGTAGTAGAACAACTCGTTGCCGATCTCGACGTCGTGGACCGGAAAAAACTCAGAGATCGGACAGTTCACGTTCGCCATGGTCAGGTGGTAGTTATGCATCTGGCCGGCATGCGGGACGACCGGCACCTGATGCGCCTCGGCCAGGGCGTTGATCTTCTGCGCGGCCGTGATGCCGCCGACCCGGTTGGTATCGTACTGGATGACACTGACCGCGCCGCGATCGAGCAGCTGGCGGAAGCCAAAGAGGGTGAACTCGTGCTCGCCGCCGGAAATGGGGATGCCCATGGCGTTCAGTTGGGCATAGCCGTGCAGATCGTCGGCGATCACCGGCTCCTCCAGCCAGCGGGGCTCGAAAGGGGCAAGGCGCGGGATCATGCGCTTGGCGTAGTCCAGGGTCCAACCCATGTAGCATTCCAGCATGAGGTCGCGGTCATAGCCGATGACCTCGCGCAGGGCTTCGACGCGCCTGATGTTCTCGCGCATCCCCTGCGGCCCGTCCTTGGGGCCCCAGCCGAAGCGCATCTTCATCATGGAGAAGCCCTGATCGACATAACGCTGGGCCTCGGCCTGCATGGCGCCGATGTCGTCGGCGTAGAGCTTGGAGGCGTAGGCCGGGATCTTCTCCTTGGTGCGCCCGCCGAGCAGCTTGAAGACCGGCTTGCCCGCCGCCTTTCCCATCAGGTCCCAAATGGCGATGTCGAGGGCGGAGATCGCCGTCATGCCGACGCCCTTGCGGCCCCAGGCCAGGGTACGGCGGTACATCTTTTCCCAGAGGTAAGCGTAGTCAAAAGGGTCCTCACCGATCACAAGCGGCGCCAGGTAAAGATCGATGGTGTGCTTCACCAGTTGCGGCGCCAATGCGGCGTTGCCGATGCCCACCAGGCCGTCGTCGGTCTCCACTTCGCAGACCAGCCACTCGTGGAAGCGGAAGGACCCCATGGCGTCGCCGCGCTCATAGAGCACGTCGGAGGCGTTGGTGCAGAAATGCGGTTGCGGCGGGACGGTCTTGCCTTTCCACTGCAGCACCCGCGTCCGGACGTTCGTGATCTTCATAGCATGTGGCCTCAGGCTGCCCGATCACGGCGGTTGGCGGCCATCCGCGCGCACATCATGAAGGCCCGGCGCGTCGGCTCCACGTTGGCGCGGTTCCGGCCGACGATATCGAAAGCCGTTCCGTGGGCCGGCGTGGTCATCGGAAACGGCAGGCCGCTCAGGACCGAGACACCCATATGGAAGCCGAGAAGCTTGATCGCGATCTGGCCCTGGTCGTGGTACATGCTGACCGCACAGTCGTAGTCGCCGTCGCGGACCTTGATGTAGAGCGTGTCCGAAGGAAAAGGACCGTCACAAGCGATCTGCAGCGCCCTTGCGCGCTCCACCGCCGGGGCGATGATCTCGATCTCCTCCCGCCCGATCTTGCCGCCATCGCCGGCATGGGGGTTGAGCGCGGCGACCGCAATCTTGGGGCGGGCGAAGCCGGCCTCTTTCAGGGTCCGGTCGGCCAGCTTAACCGAGGCGACGATCTCCTCCTGCGACAACCGTTCCGCCACTTCGCGCAAGGGCACGTGGGAGGTGACCCGCGCGTTCCACATGCCGTCGATGACGTTGAACTCGCTGACCCGGCTGCGCTCGCCGACCCGCACGCGCGCCCACTGGCTCTCGTCCTCTTCGCCGAGACCGGCAAGGTGCATAGCCTCCTTGTTGAAGGGCATGAAGCAAAGACCGTCAGTCAGACCCGCCTTGCAGAGGTCGAGGGCCTTGCCGAAACAGTTCAGCACGGCCTTGCCGGCCGCGGCGGAAACCACACCCGGTGCAACATCCCGCACAGCCTCGTCCGGCAGGTCGAGGAGATTGATATCGCCTTCCGACCAATCCGCCTCCTCCGGCGCAGAAACGGGGCGAACCGGAATGTCCTCGCCCGCCACGGCGCAGCCCGCCTCGAACACACCGCGGTCGGAAAGCACCAGGATGTCCGCGGCTTCGCGTACCTCTGCATGGGCCAGAAGCTTGGCCATCAGTTCCGGGCCGATGCCCGTTGCGTCTCCCTGCACCACGGCGATCTTGGGTTTCATATCGGGTCCTATCGGTAAAAGTGTTCAACGAGGGTCATGGGAATGGCCGGCACGTAGGTGACCAGCAGAACCATCACCGCCAGCACAACGATGAAGGCCAGGTTTGTACGGGTCGTCGCCCAGATATCCGTCTTGGCGATGGAGCAGGCGGTGACGAGAACACTGGCGACCGGCGGCGTCTGCTGGCCGATGGCAAGGTTCAGGGTCAGAATGATCCCGAAGTGCACCGGGTCGATACCGACGGCGTGGATAAGGGGCAGCACGATGGGCACGACGAGAATGATCGCCGCCGCCCCGTGCAGGAACATGCCCAGAACCAGCAGCAGGATGTTGAGAAGAATCAGGACGACATACTGATTGCTGGTGGCTTCGGTGATGGCGCGGGCCAGGTTCTGCGGCAGCTCGATCTCGGTGAGGTGCAGGCCCAGGACCGCGGAGGTGGCCACCAGCAGCATCACCACTGCGGTCTGGTTCACACCTTCGATCATGGCGCCGTAGAGATCCTTGAGCCGCAGCTCGCGGTAGATCACGCCGCCGATGAGAAGCGCGGCCAGGACTGCCAGACCCGCGCCCTCCGTGGCGGTGACGATGCCACCGAAAATGCCGCCCAGGATGATGATCGGCAGCAATAGCGCCCAGAAGGCTTCGCGCGCCGCGGCCCTCAGGCGCGGCAGGGAGAAGGCCTCCTCGCGCGGCAGGTCGTAGCGCACCGCAAACCAATAGCAGAGGCAGAGCATGGCAAAGCCGCCGAGCAGGCCCGGAACGATTCCGGCGACGAAGAGCTGAACGATCGAGGTGTCGGCCATGGCGCCATAGAGGATCATGGGAATCGACGGCGGAATGATGATCGCCAGCGAGGCGGAGGAAGAGGTCACGGCCGCGGCGAAAGTCGGTCTGTAGCGCCGCTTCTTCATCGCCGGGATCAGCACGGAGCCGATGGCGGCCACGTCGGCGACGGCCGAGCCCGAGATCTCCGCAAAGAACAGCGAAACCCCGACGTTGACCATTGCAAGGCCGCCGCGGGCGAAGCCGACCAGCGCCGAGACGAAGGCGATGAGCCGGCGCGATATGCCGCCGGTGTTCATCAGCGCGCCCGCCAGAATGAACAGGGGAATGGCAATCAGAGGAAAGGAGGTCGCGCCATCGAAGAGCGTGAGCGCGGCGTTGTAGAGCCCGAGTTCGCCGTTCATCGCCACCATCCCCACCAGGGCGACGGCACAGATCGCCACCGCGATGGGTACGTTGATGAGGATGAGGGCCAGAAGGCCGACGAGGATCAGCACAGCCGTCATCGCCGCGCCTCCCGCTCCGCCTTGGCAATCTCGGCCTCGATCTCCTCGGCCTCGGCGTCGCGCCCCGCCAGGCTGCGCGCCCAGGCCGCCGGTGTCGAAAGGGCCTGCGCCAGGATGAAGAGCGCGCAGCCGATGGGCACGACCGACTGGGTCGCCTGCAGCGGCACCCAATCCAGCGCGACCAGGGACTCGCCGGCCATGACCTGCAGCACAACCCAGCCGGCCCAGGCCATGGAGATGAAGACGGCGTAGACGACCAGTTCGGCGAGGACAAAGAGCGCCTGGCGCGGCAGCGGCGGCAGGCTGAGCACGAGGCCCGAGAACCCGAGGTGACCGCGCCGCAGCGCCGCCAGGGCAGCGCCATAGTAGGTGATCCAGGCCAGCAGGACCGATGCCACTTCGTCATACCAGGGCAGCGAGGCGTTCAGTCCGTAACGAAAGGTCACGGCCGCAATCACGAGCACTGCCAGCAGTATGAGCAGGCCGATGGTGATGACTTCCAGAATGCGGTGCAGAATCCGTGCAGCGAGAGCCATGCCCTTCTTCCATCATCCGTGGGCAGGGAGAGAAGACCCCCGGCCCCGTTTAAAGGGGCCGGGGGTGATCGAGGTACGGCAAGTTGCGGGGCTAGTCCGCCAACGCCAAGGCGGCGTCGATCAGCGCTTCGCCCGCGGGCACCTCAGAGGCGAATTCAGCATAGATCGGCTTGGAAGCTGCAACGAAGGACTCTCGATCGGCCACGTTCAGGGCCATGCCGGCCGAGACCAGCTTCTGCTGAAAGTCCTCATCGCCTGTTGCACCGGTGAAGCGCGCCCAGACGGCCACGTCCCGGGCAGTCTGCTCCAGCACATTGCGCACCTCGGGATCCATCTTGTCGTAGACCGCCTTGCCCATGCTGGGATAGGCCGGCGAGTAGACATGGCCGGTGACCGAGAGATACTTCTGTACCTCCGACAGCTTGGCCGACCAGATATTGGTGTAGGGGTTCTCCTGGCCTTCGATCACGCCGGTCTGCAGGGCGACGAAGACCTCCGAAAACGACATCGGTGTGGGGTTCGCTCCCCACTCTGTGAACATCTTCACCCGCCACTTGGACTTCGGCGTGCGGATCTTCGCGCCCTTTAAGTCCTCCGGGGTGTTGATGGGACGCAGGTTGTTGCTGATGTGGCGGATGCCGTTCTCCCAGAGCGCCAGAACCTTGTAGCCCTTGGCCTCCGCCGTCGGCGCAACCTGCGACCAGAAGACTTCGTTCTCGATGCGCGCCAGGTGGGCCCGGTCCTTCACGAGAAAGGGCATGTCAAAGAGGCCGAACTCGTCGGCCACCGAAGACATGATGGACGACGGCAGCGCGATGTGGACCGAGCCCAGCTTCAGCTTCTGCATCAGCTCCTTGTCCTTGCCGAGCTGAGCGGAGTCGAACAGCTTCACCGTGGCCTTGCCGTCCAGGCGCTTGTTCGCGAGGCGGGTGAACTCCGCCGCGGTGCGCTGCTGGAGGGAGCCGGTGGGCGCGGAGATACCGAAGATGATCTCGTCCGCAGCCGAAACGGGCGCGGCGGGAACGCCGGCGACCAGGGCAAGGGCTGCTGCGCCCGCGACCAAGTGTTTTGAAACCAGTCCTTTGAGGACCGGGTGTGTCAGTGGCTTCATAGCCTTCCTCCCGTATCTCCGAGTGATCGGATTGTTGATTTATAAATGGTATACAAAATTATCGGCGGCGCGCTGTCAATCTTTCCGTGACCGTCAGGCGCGGGGATGGGATCGTCTTCATTTTTCTATATTTAAAACAATAATATAATGGGGATCTTTTTTCTGAAGGGACGCGCCGGACGAGGACAGGGAATTTCGCTGGGCCTTGAAAGAAAAATGGCATACCATTTTTCAGACCGTTGGACGCAAAGGGCATAAGCCTCTAGAACAGGCTTCCAAAAAGCGGCCGGGATTGGCGATCCGAGAGCAATGAACGAAGACCCTCCAAGTGAGGATATGACGCTTGAAAGGGCGCCGGACGCTGCGGCGGACAAGGCGCTTTCGGGCGAGGTATCTCCGGGCGAACCGCTGACCAAGAGCGTCACCAACCGGCTGCGGGACATGATCGCCCAGGACGAACTGCCGGCAGGCGAGCGGATCCGCGAGCGGGCTTTGGCTGAAACGCTACAGGTTTCCCGCACGCCGCTGCGCGAGGCGCTGAAGATCCTGGCCACCGAGGGCCTGGTGGAGCTGTTTCCCAACCGCGGCGCGGTTGTGGCCAAGCCGGACCCGGCGGAGGTGCAGGATCTGCTGCAGGTGCTGGGTGTTCTGGAGGCCCTGGGGGGGGAACTCGCCTGCGCGCGCGCCAGCGACCGGGACATTGCCGAGGTGCAGGCCCTGCACTACGAGATGCTGGCAGCCTACGCGCGCAAGGACCGTCTTGCCTACTTCAAGGTCAATCAACAGATCCACAAGGCCATCGTCGCAATCAGCGGCAACGCCAGCCTGATCGAGACCCACGGGCGCATCAACGCGCAGCTCTACCGCGTGCGCTACCGCTCCAACAGCCGCAACACCAAGTGGGACGTCGCCATCGAGGAGCACGAAGCGATCCTCACGGCGCTTCGGGCACGCGACGGTGCGGCTCTTTCGCAGATCCTGCGCAGCCACCTCGGCAGCACCTGGGCCAATGTGAGGGAGGGGCTGGACGAGCCAGGCGAGAACGCAGGCAGCTAGCGACCCGCAGCCGGCAGCATTCCGACACCTGCCGGATACCGGCCTGGCGTGAGAAGCGCCGCGCTGCGGGCCGCCGCAATCGTTTTCGGAGAATCTCTAGTTCTGAAACGGCAGGGAAGAGTGATGCAGGTTGATGCGCAGCCTGCCGTCTTCGTCGCGGATATAGCCGAAGGTGTACTCGACCTTGGTCTCGACGTCGGAGTCGGCGGGGGTGAAGTAGTAGTTGCCCATGGCCAAGGCTGACTCGCCGTTGATCACCATCTGGCGCTCGCCGAAGCGCACCTGCAGCCAGGGCTTGATGGCGAAGCCGGAGTCTTCCTCCATGCCGCCGCCGACGAAATAGGACAGCGCCTCATCGAAGGTCTCACGGAACTGATCCTCGCGCGCCAGTGTCGGCTTGAACAGAACGCCCCCCTGTTCGTAGGCATAGAGTTCCCGGATATGTTGGGACGCTGCCGCCCGGTAGTCGCCTTTATCCAGGTAGGTCTGGCCGATTCCGACGATACCCTCGGCCCAGGCCTGTTGCGCCGCCGTCACCTCGTCTTCCGTGATCGTCGCCGCGGCCAATGAGGTGGCGCCCATGGACGCTGTCAGACCCACAACGAGCGCTGCGGCAGCCGCTCTCTTGATTCTCATGTCTTTGTTCATCCCAGATCGTTCGAAACACTATGCGTGTTCGAGAGGTGGCCCCGCAGCCGCAGGATGCAACGGAACAGCGCCGCAGCCTTTGATCGAATTTTCCGAACGAAGCCACGACGCCCCGGCCGCATGCACTGCATCAAGGTGAGGCGCGCAGTGCCGGGCGGCTCCCGCTAGCGGTCGAGGGCCAGCTTGGCGCCGAAGAGGATGAAGATGCCGCCGGCGATGCGGTCGATCAGTGCCGTCATGCGCGTGTAGGAGCGGGTCATCACCGGCGTGGCGAAGACGAAGACCACCGCGCCGTACCACAGCAGCGACACCCCGACCATCACGCCTGCGGCGGCAAGGCCCATCTGCAGGCTCGGTTCCGCCGGCATGGTGGTGGCGAAGAGACTGGTGACGAAGGCCGCGGTCTTGGGATTGGCGAGGTTGGTCATCAGGCCGAGACGCCAGCCCTGCCAGCCCTTGGGCGAGGGCGCGAGGGCCGCCGAAGCGGTCCGGGACGCCGGGCGAAAGCTGGCGAGGATGAGGCGAACGCCCAGGTAGGTCAGGTAGAGCGCGCCCAAGAGCTTCAGGACGGCGTAGAGCCAGGGCGCGAGCGCGAACAGCGTGCTGATGCCGAAGAACCCGGCAAGGCCCCAGACGAAGGTGCCGCTGACGATCCCGGCCACCACCGCGAGCCCGAGCCGGCGCGAGTGGGCCGCGGCGGTCCGCACGGCGACGAAGAAGTTGGGGCCGGGGGTCGCAGCGGCGATGCCCCAGATCAGCGCGATGCTGAGGAGGGTCGACAGGTTTTCCATAGGGTCGGAAGATCTCGTTGAAAGACCGGCAGAACCACCGGCGGGTGCGGCTCCGCAATTCTTGCCGAGTCCGCAACGCCGTGCAAGACCGGGCGCAAGCGCTTTGGGGCTAACCCAAAGATCTTACCACCGCATGGTGTGCAAGATCTCCCCCGCAGGCGCAGGCCGGCGCAGGCAGACCGGGAACGCCTGCCCGTGGGCTTATCTGGGCCCCTACTCCGGCGCCGCCCGGGTCATCAGCAGCACCTCCGTGCTGTAGGGGTAGCAGGGATGCGCGATGATGGGACGGCGGTCGACCACCTGAAAGCCGTGGCGCCGGTAAAGGCGGCAGGCACCCGCGTTCTCGGCGAAGACCTGCAGGCTGAGAACGCTGCAGTCGGCCTGACGGGCCCGCTGACCGGCGATGGCCAGCAGCGCGCTGCCGATCCCGCGGCCCTGTTGCTCTTCGAAAACACCCAGGGCGTTGACGTAGAAGCTGCCCGGCACCTGGTACTCCAGGTCCACCAGGGGGCGCAGCAGCGGCGGAATGTCGGGCAGGGCCGCCAGGTCCTCCGCGCTCGGCTGCGGCAGCCGGTAGCCCAGCAGCATGCCGACCACAGCGGCGGCGCTCTCCGCGACAACGGCGTTGCGGTAGGAGAAATTGGCGTCTTCGCGCGCCGCCCGCTCGGTCCCGTAGTCGAGCGGATCCTGGCCGGGGGCGGCGCTTTCCGACCACAGGAAGCCGGGAATCCCCTCCCCGGCGATTTCGATGAGGCGGGCGATGGCGCGCGCATCGCCGACGCGCGCGTCCCTGTACTGTGCCGAGGAAGAGGCTGCGGCCGGCGGCTTGGAGGAGGTAACGTCGTGCATCGGCTTTCCTTCACGAAGGCCCGCACAGGGCCCGCGGCTTGGGGGGCGCGGCTGGGATTGGACGGCCGCCCGGCGAAACTCCGGGCCGCTTGGCTCACAGGGCCGGGCTTAAAGGAAGTTACGTAAGCATGCGGCGAAGCGATGCAACACCCCCCAACCGGAGCGGCGCCGGAAGCCGGGACCGCCTTGACCCTTTGCCTTGAACCCTTTGCCGGCCGGGCACGACCCAGAGCGGGACTATGGGCCTGCCCTCCGGCAGTGTCCGCGAAAAAGGGCAAACCGATGGCCGATCTGATCAAGAACCTCACACCCCTTCTCGTCATTCTCGCCGCGCTGATCGGCTCCGTTCAGGCGGTGGCCGAGACCGCGGCGCCGGCTCCGGGCTTCACCGTCAGCCAGCTGGTCAAGAAGCTGGAGAAGCGCTTCCCACAGATCCTCAAGGACGGGGGAAGCCTCACTTCCGCCGACAGTCTGCAGAGCGACCTTCTGGCCTCGACCAATCCCTCGGCGGTGCTGGAGACCCTCGGTCCGCCGAAGGCGGTGCGCGGCTTCGCTTTTTCCTACGATCCCAGCGTGGACGGCGAGCGCCAGCAGAGCCGCCAGTGGGCCGGCATGATCATCCGCAACGCCCTGCCGGGCTGGCGCGAGGGCAAGCGCTGGGTCCGCCGCATGGTCGTGCAGGCGGAGAAGGACCCGGAGGGTGCCGAGATCAGCGAGACGGCGGAGGGCTACTGGATCGCGGTGCGCCATGCCGCGGGCCGGGTCCGCGTGACGGTGATGCCGGTGGCCGTCGGCGACACCGACGCCGAAAGCCTCGGCCTTGGCCTCGCCCAACTGCTGAGCGGCCTCGAAAGCGCCTTTCCCGAGCGCGAGGAAGGCATGGGCAACCTCTACGGCGGCGACGGCTGGATCAGCGACCGCTTCTTCACCGACAACGCCCATGGCGAACTGGAAACCCTGGGATCCGCCGACGAAGTGATCGGCCTGCGTTACCACTACGCCCTGCGCCAGGACGACCACCCGGAGGCGACGGCGGACAACCGGGGCTATGCCCTGGCCCTGGTGCGCAACGTCTTCCCGGGCTGGGCCGGCGCCGAGGCCTGGATGACCAAGGCCATCGACAGCGCCACGGCCGCCGCCGACCAGGGCGCCGAGCCCATCGCCATCGAGCAGGGCGCGATCCTCTTGCGCGTGCGCTACTTCGTCGGCGCCACGGAGTCCATCGAGGTGATGATCCACCCGAAGGACACCTATCTCTGAGGGTTTCTGAGGGGCGCGCTGCGGCATCACCCGATGCGCAGCCTCACAGGGTGCTCATCCCCACCGGGTGTTCACCCCCACCCCATCCCTCCCCCATCAAGGGGGAGGGGGAACCAAAAGACCTCTCCCCTCCTGAGAACCCCCTCTCCCCTGGTGGGAGAGGGTTGCGCAGGCTTGGTGAGCGCAGCGAACCTAGCCAAAGCTGGGTGAGGGGGACGGCTCTAGCCGCCGTCGCTGTCGCGGGTCTTCAAGGCGCCCGGCAGCTTGACGATCTCTGCGCTGGGCTGTCCGCCGCTCTCATCATCAGCCGCAGCCGTTTCATCGGGCGTTTTCTCCGATCCCTCGTTCTCCGGCCGCTCAGGCTGCCCGCCCTCTCCTTGCGCCGCCGGCGGCGCTTCCGCCTTCTTCTCTTCGGCGCTGGCCGCTTCGCCTGGGACACTCTCCTCGCCCGCAGGCTCTTCGCCTGCCGCCGCCTCATCCATGGGGGCCGCATTCATCGCACGCCGCGCGGCAGCCACCTCGGCGAGCTGGGAGCGCCAGCGCGGCACGAGGTCGGCGATCTCCTCGAAGGTGGCGCGGGGCAGGAACAGCAGGTGGGAGTAGCTGATGGACCGCACGTCGGCGGAGCGGCGGCGCTGGTCCAGCAGGGCCATCTCGCCGAAGAAGTCGCCGCGGCCCAGGCGGTGCTGTTCCTCGCCGACGCGGATCTCCACCGCGCCTGACGCGATGAAGTACATGCCGTCGCCGCGGTCGCCGCGGCGGAAGACATAGGCCTCGTCCGCCACCACGCGGGTCTGCAGCTTTTTGGCGATGCGCCCCAGTTCCGCCTCCGGCAGGGCGGCGAAAACCGGAAAGGCGTGGAGCAGTTCCGGCGTCGTCGCCTTGAAGTCGACCCGGGCGCGCTGCCGCCGGCTGGCATGGACGCTGCCGGCCCCGCTTCTCAGGTCGCGGGCAAGGTCCTCGCTGATGATGCCGGCGCTGCGCAGCTGGTCGATCTGCTCCAGCTCCTCGCGGTAGGCGTAACGTTCCAGCACCTCGTGGTCCAGTTCGCGGGCATAGTTCGGATACTGCAGGCGCAGGGCGGCGATGTGGCGCTCCACGTCCTCCAGGCGCAGGTTGACGATCTCCCCCAGCACCTCGGTCAGGCGGTCGCCCAGCAAGCCGGCGAGACGGAACTCCAGGAAGTAGATCAGCTCCAGGATGATGATGCGGTTGATCAGCAGGAACTGGAAGCGCTGGCCGAGGTAGAGCGCCAGCGGGCGGTTGACGCCGAAGCGGAAGTGCAGCCAGGAAATGAAGCGGAACCAGCGGGTCTGGCGGTGCGGACGTCGTGCCGCGCGCAGGTAGCCGAGCCGCCCCTGGGCGCGCACGGCGTCGATCATCGCCTCCACCGAGAGCAGGTAGCGGTCCACCAGGGTGGAGCGCAGGCCGCCGCTCCAGCCCTGCTGCAGCAGCAGGGATTTCTCCTGGTTGGCCAGGGCAATGAGGCCGACCGAGAGGCGGTCGCGGTCGGAGATCGCCTCGGCGAAGGAGTCGTCCTCGGCGACCTGGGAGAGGCGCTGGTTGTAGGGGCGGATCGCCTGATCGACCAGTTCGTCCTCCAGCTCGTAGCGCCCGGCGAAGGCGCGCAGGCTCGAGCCGACGCTGGAGAGCGACTGCTGCAGCACCTGGCTGCGGAAGGCGCGGTCGATGGCGGAAAGCTGGTCGAGGCCGAGGTAGCGCATCAGCGGGCTCAGGGTCGTTCCCTGCACCAGCAGCGTGAAGAGCGCGAAGCCGGTCGCCTGGATGGCAATGAAGCGCTTCACCTCTGGGTCGACAAAGAAGTTCTCGGTGACCGCCAGCGCCAGCGCCAGGGTGACGGAGCCGCGCAGGCCGCCCCAGATGATCACCGTCTTGGTCCGGGTGTTGATCTTCTGCGTCACGCGGGCGAGCGACAGCAGCGGGAAGACACCGAAGAGGATCGCCGCGCGGGCAGCCAGCGCCGCCACCACGGCGACCAGCAGGTAGACGAGGTCCAGCGCGGTCACGTCGGCCAGCATGCGCGGCGCCAGCAGGGCGGCCAGCAGGAAGACCAGGGAGGTTGCCCAGAAGGCGAGCTGTTCGAGGGTCTCCTGGAAGAAGCGGAAGGTCTCCGCCTGGAAGCGCGAGCGCCCGACGGCGGAGAGCACCAGCCCGCTCACCACCACCGCGGTAACGCCGGAGACGCCGAGGTAGTCCTCGCAGACCACATAGACCGCATAGGGCAGCGCCACCGCAATGGTGAGCTGGGCGGCGCGGTAGAAGCGCAGTTGTTCGAGCATCCAGGCGGCGGCCCGCCCAGCGAGGAAGCCGGCCAGCGCGCCGCCCAGCAGGCCCACCAGCATGGCCTCGGAGACAGACCAGAAGTCCAGGTCGCGCCCGGTCAGGATGACCGACAGCAGGGCGGTGAAGGCGGCGATGGCGGTGGCGTCGTTCAGCAGCGACTCGCCCTCCACCAGCCGCGTGAGCCGCGCCGGCGCGCCGAGGTCGCGGAACAGCGCGATGACGGCGGAGGGGTCTGTGGTGGCGACGATGGCCCCGAACAGCAGGCAGACCGCCAGCGGCATGGGCGCCACCAGCCAGACCGCGCCGCCGATCAGCCCCAGCGCCACCACCACGGCGAGCACGGCCAGCAGGATCACCGGGGCGATGTCCTGCATCAGGCGGCGCGCGTCGATGGTGACGGCGCCCTGGAACAGCAGGATCGGCAGGAAGACGGTGAGGAACAGCGAGGAGGAGACGGGGATGTCGACCACCGCCTCGGCCACCTGGTCGAGCTGTTCGGTCACCCGATGGCTCTGCAGCCAGCCCGCCGCCACGCCGATCAGGACGCCCGCGACCGCCAGCACCACGGTAAAGGGCAGCCCGCTGCGCCGCGCAAGCGGCTGCACGCTGGCGACGACGATCAGCAGGAGCGCCGTGGTGAGAACGATCTCGGTCGTGCCCATGGAAAGAACCTTACACCGAAACGCGGCTGACGGGGTGATGGGGCGCGGGAAGCCCCTTAGAAGGACTTACGTAAGAGGGAGACGGTTGGAGGCGGGGAATAGTCCGTTTCGACGGGAAGTCACAGCGTTTTGGCCGGATGATCTTGCGACGGCGGGCTCTCCGCGCTTTCGACGAGGAGCAGCACCAGCCGGATCCGCATCGCGCTGAAGGATCTAGACTCCCACCCCATCCCTCCCTCATCAAGGGGAGGGGGTGAAGAGAGGGCGACGGAGTCCCCCCTCACCCTGCCGCTTCGCGGGCCCCTCCCTCTCCCCCTTTTGATGAGACTCGGGGGAGAGGGAAATCCAAGACGGCGCACGCAGTTAAACCCTCTCCCCTCCGTGGGAGAGCGATGCGCAGGCTTGGTAAGGCGACAGCCGAGCCTAGCCGGAGCTGGGTGAGGGGGACCAGCGGCGCGACCCGGAACAGAGCCTGCCCGGTCCGCGCCGGAGGGCGGTGCCGCCACATCCGTCACCGGGCCCCACCCCATCCCTCCCCCATCAAGGGGGAGGGGGTGCACGGGGAGAGGGGGAAACCAAGTCGCGGGGTGACGGGGGGTGAGGCGCGCCGGCCCCTCTGCGTTCAACTTTAGGGATTGAACCCTCTCCCCATCCTCAACGACCTAAACTAGGCTGGCCAAAGCGCCGCACCCTGCTGGAGGTTCTCATGCACACCACAGCCCGGCCCCCTTCGGCGCGCCTTCTGCCGGCCCCGCTCCCCGGCCTTGCCCTTCTGCTTCCGGCTGCCCTCGTTCTGGCTGCCGTCGTTCTGGGCTCCCTCAGGGGCGGCCCGGCCCAGGCCATGGGCCAGGCCCAGACCCCGGACAAGGAGGGGCCGCCGCCGGGATACTTCGCCGGCACCTACGAGGTGATCGGGCGGGCACCCGGGGCCGCCGGCGAGCCCCTGTCCGACTGGCTGCAGATCTCGGCGCGGGACGGCCAGATGGTTCTCTACGCATGCCGCGCCGGCAACGGCGGCCTGACGTTCAACACCTCCACCCGCGAAGGCGCGGCGCCGCTGGTCGGCAGCCTCGGCGACTGGATGCTGCGCTGTCACTACACCAACGACAGCAACAACTACCCGCGGCTCACCTGCTATGCCGTTCACGCAGAGATGGACGCGGTGCCGGGGCTACTGGCGCTCTGGCCGGTCGGCTGGCAAAAGCCCGCGCACGCGGCGGACTGCGAGTGAGCCGCGCGGGCGTGAACCCTCCGCTTGCGCCGGGCCGCCGGAAGGCCTCGGTCTTGCGCATGCAGCCCTTCGCGCGCAACAGCGGCCGAATAGCCTGACGTCCCCTTCTGCGGGGCCCTCCCCGGGCCTCCGCTTGCGGGCGTCAGCACTGGTTGTGCGGGCGGGGCTTATACCCCTGTAAAGCGCCGGATCAGCGTGCACGGCTGGGTTCGAATCCCAGGGCGCCCACCACCCTACCCAATTGTGGCCTGTCGGAGTCAGAACGACGAACACCGGGAGTCACCCCCACCCCAACCCTCCCCCATCGAGGGGGAGGGGGATTCTTCTCAGCGGCGGCCAAACCCGTTTCCCCACCTCCCTTGATGGGGGAGGCCGGGAGGGCGATGCCCCCTCAAACCCGATGCTGGCTTTTTCGGACACCCCCGGGAGTCCCCGATACATCTCACCCCCTCCCCCTTTGATGGGGGAGGGCTGGGGTGGGGGTGACAGTGTGGCTGCTTCGAGCCGCCCGCCCGAGAGAACTCCGGCGCGAAGACCCAGCCCAACTCAACCATGGACCCCGGCTCGAGTCCGGGGTGACGGTGGGAGCGGCGGGCGGGATCGTGGCGACCTAGGGCGCGACCCGCCTACCTGTCTTGCTGGACTCGGCGATGGCTTCGATGACGCGGATGGTGTCGCGGGCCTCTTCGGCCAGGACCGGCGGCGGGGTTCCCGTCTCGATGGCCTCGCGCAGCAGGGCGTAGAACCGGTGATGGGCGCCGGGGATGCTGGGCTCGAAGCGGCTGCTGGCTGCGCCGCCGTCGTAGGTCGTCACCCGCGCCCAGCGGTCCTGCGGCTCGACGCCGTAGCCGTCGTCCAGGGGCGTCATGCCGGCGCGCAATTGATCCTCCTGGATGTCCATGAAGCGCTTCATGTAGGAGCCCCTGCTGCCATGCACCGCATAGCGGGTGGAATGATCCGGCGCATAGTAGTTGGCGAAGAGGTCGACGCGCAGAGCGCCGTGGCCCATGCGGGCGTGGAAGCCGTCGGGAATCTCCCCACCCTGGCGCTGGATCACCAGGTCGCCCTCCACCCAGTCCGGCAGGCCGAAGAGCTGCAGCACCTGGTCGATGAGGTGGGCGCCCAGATCGTAGTGGATGCCGACGCCCGGCGCCGGTCGTTCCTGCCAGCGGTCCGCCACCTCGCCCTTGTAGAACTCGAAATGGGCGCGGTAGCTCTTGATCTCCCCCAGCGCGCCTTCGTCGATCAGCTTGCGCAGGGTCAGGAAGTCGGAGTCCCAGCGCCGGTTCTGGAAACAGGTGGCGATGCGTCCGGCCTCGGCGGCGGCCGCGATCACCTGCTCGGCCTCCGCCGCCGTCGGCGTGAAGGGCTTGTCGGAGACGACGTGCTTGCCGGCGGCCAGCGCCTCCAGCATCAGCGGGGCATGGGTCGGGCTGGGCGTTGCCAGCACCGCCAGCTCCACATCGGGATCGGCGAAAAGTGCCGCCGGCGTCGGGTGGACCGTCACGCCGGGATGATCGGCCTGCACCTTGGCGGCATCGGAAGACGCGACCGCCACCAGGTCCATCCCCGCCGCCGGAAACAGCGGCGCGTGAAACACCTTGCCGGCCAGGCCATAGCCGACCACTCCGACTTTCAAAGCCATATTGGTTCTCGTTCTCCGAACTCGAGGCGGTTCCAGCCCGCTCCCCCTCCCGGCCACCCATAGGATACTGGCGTTGGGTGGCCGGGAGGGGGAGCGGGCCGGCGCCGAAACACAAACACCTTAACTTATCCGCATTTCGGTCTGCGGATCGAAGAAGTGCACCTTGTCCATGTTGAAGGCGAGCGGCACCTTGTCGCCGGGGGCGATGCGCTCGCTGGGCCGCACCCGCGCGGTCACCTCCTTCGCACCCATGCGGGTGACGACGAACTTGTCGGCACCGGTGGGCTCGACCACGTCGATGCCGCATTCCACCGTCTCGATGGCGCGGGCCGAGCGGTCGGCGCTGGAGACGTCGGTGACGTCCTCCGGCCGGACGCCGAAGACGATGTCGCGGCCGTTGTGGGCGCGCAGTGCCTCCGAGGGCTGATCGATCTTCAGGCTGAAGTCGCCGATCTGCACCGAGGCGGTGCCGTTGACCGCCTGCAGGCTGGCCGGGATCAGGTTCATGGTGGGCGAGCCCATGAAGTCGGCGACGAAGATGTTGGCGGGGTTTGAGTAGACCTGCTCCGGCGTGCCGACCTGCTGCAGGATGCCGTCCTTCAGCACCGCGATCTGGGTTGCCAGGGTCATGGCCTCGATCTGATCGTGGGTCACATAGACGATGGTGGTGCCGAGGGACTGATGCAGCTTCTTGATCTCCGTGCGCATGTCGACACGCAGCTTGGCATCGAGGTTGGAGAGCGGCTCGTCGAAGAGGAAGACCTGGGGCTCGCGCACCAGGGCGCGGCCCATGGCGACACGCTGGCGCTGGCCGCCGGAAAGCTGGCCGGGCCGGCGCTTCAGCAGGTGCTGGATCTGCAGCATGTCGGCGACCCGGGCGACGGCGGCCTCGCGCTCGGCCTTGGGCACGCCGCGCATCTCCAGCCCGAAGGCGATGTTCTCGCCGACGTTCATGTTGGGATAGAGCGCGTAGGACTGGAACACCATTGCGATGTCGCGCTGCGAGGGATGCAGATCTTTCACCGGACGCCCGGCGATGTGGATCTCGCCCGAGGTGATGGACTCCAGCCCGGCGATGGTGTTCAGCAAGGTCGACTTGCCGCAACCCGAGGGGCCGACGAGCACGAGGAAGCCGCCTTCCTCGATGGCAATGTCGATGCCTTTCAGCACGTCGACAGAATGAAACGACTTGCGCAGGTCGCGGATTTCCAGGAAGGCCATGGTCAAACCCCTAGGCTTAGCCTTTGACGGCGCCGGCCATGAGCCCGCGCACGAAATAGCGGCCGGACACGATGTAGACGATCAGGGTCGGCAGGGCCGCCAGGATCGCTCCGGCAAAGTGGACGTTGTATTCCTTCACCCCGGTGGAGGACGACACCAGGTTGTTGAGGGCCACGGTCATCGGCTGGCTGTCGAAGTCGGCGAAGGAGGCCCCGAACAAAAAGTCGTTCCAGACATTGGTGAACTGCCAGATCACCGTCACCACGATGATCGGCCCGGAGGACGGCAGCAGGATGCGCCGGAAGATGCGGAAGAAGCCGGCGCCGTCGATGGTGGCGGCGCGGATCAGCTCGCTCGGGAAGGCATCGTAGTAGTTGCGGAAGAACAGCGTGGTGAAGCCGAGACCATAGACCACGTGCACCAGCACCAAGCCCCAGGTGGTGCCGGCGATGCCCAGCGTGCCCAGGATGCGCGCCATGGGAATGAGCACGATCTGGAAGGGAATGAAGCAGGAGAACAGCATCAGTCCGAAGACGATGCGGTGGCCGCGAAACTGCCACTTGGTCAGCACATAGCCGTTCAGCGCCCCGAGGAAGGTGGAGATGATGACGGCAGGCACGACCATCAGGATGGAGTTGAGGAAGTATGGCGCAAGGCCGGTGGGCTGCACGCCGATCTGCGCCTCCCCCCAGGCACTGACCCAGGGCGCGATGGTGAAGACCTCCGGCAGGGCCAGCATGTTGCCGGAGCGGATCTCCTCCAGCGGCTTCACCGAGTTCACCAGCATGACGAAAAGCGGCAGCAGGTAGTAGACGGCAAAGAGGATCAGCACGGCATAGATCGCCGCGCGGGTCAGCGCGCCTGTGCGCAGGGCGACCTCGCTGGTGGCCACGCTCATGCCTTCTTCTCCCGGAGTTCGCTGTAGAGGTAGGGAATGATGATGGAGGCGATCATGATCAGCATGATCACCGCCGAGGAGGCGCCGACGCCCATCTGGTTGCGGGTGAAGGTGTAGGAGTACATGAAGGTGGCCGGCAGTTCGGTCGCCCGCCCGGGCCCGCCGTTGGTCAGCGCGATCACCAGGTCATAGGCCTTGATCGCAAGGTGTGCGAGGACCACGAAGGCCGAGAGGAAGGCCGGGCGCAGCATGGGAATGACGATGCGGCGGTAGAGCTTCCAGGCGGTGGCACCGTCGATCTGCGCCGCCTTCAGGATCTCGTTGTCGATGCCCCGCAGGCCGGCCAGGAACATCGCCATGACGAAGCCGGAGGACTGCCAGACGGCGGCGATGACGATGGTGTAGATCGCCATGTCGCGGTCCTTGATCCAGCGGAACTCGAAGGACTCCCAGCCCCAGAGATGCATGACGTTCTCCAGGCCGATGCCGGGATCGAGGAACCATTTCCAGGCGGTCCCGGTGACGATGAAGGAGAGCGCCATGGGGTAGAGGAAGATCGGCCGCAGCAGTCCCTCGCCGCGGATCTTCTGATCCAGGAAGATCGCCAGGGTGAGCCCGATCACCGTGCAGATGACGATGTAGAGGATGCCGAAGATGGCCAGGTTGGAGAGCGCCGTCGACCAGTGGCGCAGACCGAAAAGCCGGAAGTAGTTGGCGAAGCCGACCAGGTCGAAGGACGGCAGCATGCGCGAGTCGGTGAAGGACAGGTAGCCGGTGAAGACGATGAAGCCGTAGACGAAGATCAGGATCAGCACGAAGCTGGGCGAGAGCACGAGCTTCGGCAGCAGATCTTGGGCGGTGGTGCGCAGGCGGGTCGGCATGGCGAAGACGGTCGGCCCCGGATAACTGTCCCAGAAATTGACTGGCCCAGAAACTGAATGGCCCAGAAACTGAATGGCCCAGAAAACAACTGTCCCACAAAAAAGGCAGCGCCCGAACCTGAGTCAGGTTTCAGATCCGGGCGCCGTCACAGCATGGGAGGTCTTTTCAGGCGGTCCTGCAGGCGCTACTGGGCGCCGTCCACCGCGTTGACCAGTTCCTCGGCGGCCGTCGCGGCGTCGAACTCGCCGTTGAAGTGGGCGGTGACCACGTCGTAGACCGCGTTCTTCACCGCCGCCGGCGCCGCATGGCCGTGGGCCATGGAGCCGAAGAGCGTGCCGGAGGAGCTGGCCGCAGCCAGTTCGGCCATGCCCTTCTTGCCGCAGGCGTCGAAGTCGGCATCGGAAACGTCGGTGCGCGCCGGAACCGAACCCTTGACCACGTTGAAGGCCGACTGGAAAGACGGCGCCATGATCGAGGAAGCCAGCTTCACCTGGGCGTCGCGGCGCTCTTCCCCGACCGAAAACATGGCGAACTGGTCGGAGTTGAAGGTGACCGTGTCCTGGGTGCCCGGGAAGCGGAAGCAGAGGAAGTCCTGATCCGGGGTCAGGCCGGCCTTCAGGAACTCGCCCTTCGCCCAGTCGCCCATGAACTGCACACCGGCCTTGCCTTCGATCACCATGGCCGAGGCCAGATTCCAGTCGCGCCCGGAGAAGTTCTCGTCGACGAAGCCGCGCAGGGTTTCCATGCGCTCGAAGGCCTCGACCATCTGCGCACCGCCCAGGGTATCCGGGTCGAGGTCGATGAAGGCGGCCTTGTAGAACTCAGGCCCGCCGACGCTCATGACGACGGCGTCGAAGATGGTCGCGTCCTGCCAGGCCTGACCGCCGTGGGCAACGGCAACATAGCCCGCGTCCTTGATCTTGGTGAGGGCGGCAATGAGTTCGTCCCAGGAGGTCGGCTGGGCGATGCCCAGTTCGTCGAAGATCTTCTTGTTGGCCCAGACCCAGTTGGTCGAGTGCACGTTCACCGGTGCCGAGATCCACTTGCCGTCGTGCTTGGCGAAGCGCTGCAGCGCGGCGGGCACCACGGTGTCCCAGTTCTCCTCGGCGGCCACGGTGTTCAGGTCGGCCAGCGCGCCTTCCTGCGCCCAGTCCTGGATGTCGAAGCCGAGCATCTGCACGGCAGTGGGCGCGTTGCCGGCCGTCACCCGGGCACGCAGCACGGTCATCGCCTGCTCGCCGCCGCCACCGGCCACGGGCATGTCCTGCCAGCCGACGCCCTTGCCTTCCAGGTCTTCCTTCAGAACATTGAGTGCGGCCGCCTCGCCGCCCGAGGTCCACCAGTGCAGGACTTCGACGTCTTCCGCCTGCACCGCCGGGGCAGCCGCGATAAGGCCCAGGGCCACGAGGCCGGGGGCAACGAAGCTCGTGGTGAGCTTCAGGGTCAATCGGGTCATTTGGGTCCTCCCAGTTCTTCTGCGCGATGACATTCGCATCTGCTTTATCTGTAACGTTACAGCTCAAGGCCGTCAACAGGCGACCTAGATGAACTTTTCTATCGCGCTTTATATATCTGAAATCATGAAATAAATTTGATGGACTTCGCTAAACCTCGCCCCTCAGGCCGACAACCTGCCTTGTCATCTGTAACGATACAGGTATAGTCGCGAGGAATTCGCATGGCCGCCTGCGGCCGGGAGATGGTGATCCGTGGCACCCAGGGACAAGTCGGAAACCGCAGCCAAGGCAGCGCCGGAAACCGCTCCGCGCGGCCCGGCGCCAGGCGCCGTCGAGCCCGGCAAGCGGCCGACCCTGAAGACGATTGCCGAGATCGCCAATCTCGGCGTGACCACGGTGTCCCGGGCCCTGAAGGACGGCCCGGAGATCGGCGAGGACACCAAGAAGCGGGTGCGCCGCATCGCCCGCGATATCGGCTACCGGCCCGACCGGGCCGGAGTGCGGCTGCGCACCGGCAAGACCAACGTGATTTCCCTGGTCCTGAACCCCCACGAAGAGGTCATGGGCTACGGCACCTCGATGATCTTCGGCATCTCCCAGGCCTTGCGCGACACGGCCTATCACCTGGTGGTGACGCCGCACTTCCTGGAAGGCGATCCCATGGAGCCGATCCGCTACATCATCGAGACCGGCTCCGCAGACGGCATCATCCTGTCGCGCACCCGTCCGCAAGACGAGCGCATCCGCTACCTGCTGGAAATGGGCTTTCCTTTCGTCTGCCATGGGCGCAGCGAGCTGGCCACCCCCCACCCCTTCCACGACTTCGACAACTACGCCTTTGCCTTCGAAGCGGCCAAGCGGCTCATCGAGAAGGGCCGGCGGCGGCTTTGCATCATCGCGCCGCCCGAGGGCGTCACCTATCACAACCACATGATGATGGGCTTCGAGCGGGCCGCCCATCAGTTCGGCGCAGCGACGGTTCCGGCCCCGAGTCTCGGGCCGGGCACAAACCCCGGCATCAACACCGACACGGCGCCCGAGGACATTCGCAACGCCCTGCACCGGATGATGGCAGAGAGCGATCCGCCCGACGGTTTCATCTGCTCCGGCGACATCTCGGCGCTGGCCTTGACGGCGGGGCTGCGCGATGCGGGCATGACGCCGGGCCGGGAGTTCGATCTGGTGGCCAAGCAGACCTCCTCGGCGCTCGACCACACGACCCCGGCCATCGACACGATCTTCGAGGATCTGACCGCCACCGGCCGCACCCTGGCGAGCCTGCTGGTGCGCCGCATCAACGACGAACCGGTGGAGAGCCTGCAGACCGTGAGAGAACCGGAACTGCGATTCAGAACCGCCGCCCCGGCGACAAGCGCCCCTATTGGCCAATCCCAGGATAGCCAAACCCGGGGCAGCCAACCCGAACAGGTTTGAGGAGACGCCGATGGATGAAGCCATCCGCCGTTACATCATCGAGGCCAAGAGGGACCTGCGCGCCCGCCAGGATGTGGAGACAGCCTTCGCCAAGGTGCGCGAAGCCATGGAGCGGGAGGTTGCGGCCATCTTCGAGGAAGAAACGAAGGCCGGTTCCGCCGTTCCCTCCCTCGACTTCGAAGCGGTGAAGACCGACAAGGTCAGCGACGCCCAGCGCGCCCAGGTGCGCCGGCGCGGCGCGGCCGTGATCCGCGGTGTCTTCCCGCGCGCCCGCGCGGAAGCCTGGAACGAGCAGGTCGGCCTCTACATCGACGAGAACGACTATCTCGAGAAGGCCCAGGAAAAAGCGGGCATGGACAAGTACTTCGAGGAGTTGAAGGCGGATCGGCCGCAGATCTACGGGCTCTACTGGTCGAAGCCGCAGATCGAAGCGCGCCAGGCCGAGGAGATGGCCGTCACCAAGCGCTTCCTGAACCGGCTCTGGGATGTGGACAGCCCGGTCGGCCGGGAGTTCGACCCCGATAACGACTATGCCTATGCCGACCGCACGCGCCGGCGCCAGCCGGGCGACAGCAAGCTGGGCCTCTCCCCGCATGTCGACGCCGGCTCCTACGAGCGCTGGGTCGACCCGGCCTTCCAGAAGATCTACGAGCCCGTCTTCGCCGGCGACTGGAGCGCCTACGATCCCTGGAAGGCGGCCTACCGCACCCAGACCCGGGAGTTCCCCTCCCCCGCCGTCTGTTCCATGTTCCGTTCCTTCCAGGGCTGGACGGCGCTGACCGCCCAGGGCCCGCACGACGGCACCCTGCAGCTGGTGCCCATCGCCAAAGGCATGGCCTTCATGCTGCTGCGCGCACTGCAGCCGGACGTGGCCGATGACGAACTCTGCGGTGCCCTGCCGGGCCGCGCCCTCGTGGCCCATCCGGACTGGCACGCGGACCTGCTGAAGGGTCTGGTCTCGATCCCCAAGGTGGAGCCCGGCGACACCGTGTGGTGGCACCCTGACCTGATCCATGCCGTGGAAGATCAACACAACGGCAAGGAAGAGGCCAACGTCATCTACGTCGGTGCGTCACCGCGCTGCCCCAAGAACGAGGCCTATGCGCGCAAGCAGGCCGCCAGCTTCCTCGCCGGGGAGAGTGCCCCGGATTTCGCGCCGGAGAACTACGAGGTGGACTTCCGCGGCCGCGCGACCCTGGACGACCTGACCGACCTGGGCCGCGCCCAGATGGCGCTTTAGCCAGACGACGCTTTAGAAGGCTACTCCGCCGTCACGAAGTTGGCCTCGGGGAGGTCGACGGCGCCGCCGCCCTGCTCGCGCACTTCCTCGAGCAGGTCCATCCAGTCTTCGAGATCGAAGTGGACGGGCCCGTCCGTGCCAAAGTAGTCCTGCTGAAGCTGCAGGAAGAGTGCCTTGGCCTCATCCAGCCGCGCCTCGCGGCCGTTCCAGTCCGTGTTGCCATGGCGCAGGTCCTCGGTCACCGCGGAGAGGAGCGCAACCAGCGCGGCCTCGAAAGGATGCATCAAGGGCATGACCCGCGGCGTGGCGACCGGCCAGTCGGCGGCGATTGCCGGACCGTCGTTCTGCCAGGCCCAGATCGCACGCAGCAGGCGCCAGTCCCGCTCCGCCGCCGCATAGTCGCCGGCGGCGTGGTGGGAGCGCGCGCGCATGTAGTGATAGGGCGGCTCGACGATACGGTCCGCAGCGGCCAGTTCGATGGCGGAGTCCAACAGATGGAGGGCGCGGGCCAGGGCCTCCGCTTCCTCCGTGTCGCTGAGACGCCGGCGCAGAAGGTCGCCCTCGGCATCGCGGGGCCGCGAGACGGCCAGCCGCGCCCAGAGATAACGAACCAGGGACTCCTCCCAGTTTTTGCGGTCGTCCTCGGCATAACGCGTCACGCGGCGCAACGGCACCGGGTCCACCGGCGCCAGCTCGAAGGCCTCCCAGTCGACCTGCCAGCCTGCATAGCTGCTGTGCGGGCTGGGCGCGCGGTCGCCGGTGGTCATCCAGACCTCGTCTTTGCCCCTGCGGCGCTCTGGGTCGGCCAGAACGACGCTGCCAAGCTGGCCGTAGACCTTGCGCGGCACCCGCCCGTAGGCGCGTTCCGCCGAGAGCGGATCCGGCGGTGTCGGCAAGGCCGTGCGGATCTTCTCCAGCGCGCCATCGCGGCTGGAAGCCAGCCAGTCGATGGCCCAGTCGAGATCGATGCGGCGCTGCTCGCCTTCCTCCTTCAGCGCGGCCTCCACCGACTCGAAGCGGGCGTGGGTCTCCAGCCACTTGCCGAAGGTGGGGCTGAAGTGGTTGTCGTCCTCGTCGAAAAGGCGCTCGGCCATGTCGTGATGGAGGAAGTGATTGGTCTGCGGAACGGCGTCGCCTTCGTGCTTGGTGACCCGCACGCGCTCGCCGTTCAGTTCGATGCGCCTGCTACGCCCGGTCCGGGCCTCCGACACGAAGATGGTCCAGGCGGCGAAGTGCTTGCTGTCCTTTACCAGGTCGACCGCCTCGTCCACCGTGGCGGCCTCGCGCAGCACCCGTTGTTCGACGAAGGGGCAGATGTCGGCATGGCCGATAAGAAACCCGCTTTCGTACTGCGTGGTCGACATCTGGTGCAGAGAGGCCGCGAGGCCGGCATCGTTGAGGCCGCTGATGCCACCGGGGTAGATCAGCCCCGCCGTGCCGAAGGCCGCATAGCGGTGCCAGCCCGGATTGCCGTCGGTCTCATCGAGAAGCGAGAGCACCGGCGCCTTGTTCCAGTGGAAGAGGTCGGCATCGAGGTTGCGCGCATGCAGGTGACGGCCGTCACGGGTCAGGCGCCCCGGCACGGCAAAGCCGGTGCAGGCGAAGTCGATGCGGTTGTTGGGGCCGGACATGGCCTTGAGGGCGGCGGCGATGTCCTTTTGCTTGTCGGCATCGTCCTTGGCGTCTTCGAGATAGGCCTTGGTGTCCGGGTCCGCCAGTCTCGAGGTTACGAGAGCAAGGATGGCCGGCGCCCTAAACGCCCGCACGCCGGGGATCTGAAAGATCCGCATCACGGCGTCGATGATGTTGCCCACCTCGATGGCGATCAGCGCATCGCGCACCTCCAGATCGGAGAACGCGGGATTGGCGAGACCCTCGCGGTAGCCCGCCGCCAGTCCGTCGACCGCGTCTTTGAACTCGTCGCTGCAGTGCCTGAGGATGCGGTCGCTGTAGCAGCGGTAGAGCGCGGCGGCCACGTGGCTGAGGGTGTCGCTCTCCAGGTTCACCCCGCGCGCAATGGTCGAGACGATCTCGGGAAAGGCGCCGTCCTGAATCTCCTGGGCCAGGAGCCGGCCATGGTCGTAAGCCATGTCGGGAAAGCGGCCGCGCTGCTTCAGAACGAAGAAGGGCTGGCCGTCGATGGTCAAACGCCTGAGGCTGCTCTCCGCGCGCCCCTGCCCGTCGGGCAGGACTTCAGGCGCCTGCTCCCAGCCTTCGATCACCCCACTCATGCTCTCCCCCAATCGCAGACTCGGTCCAGGATGCTTGCGGGCGACACTCTAGGTCCCCAGCGCCCGCCTGCTGTGGAGAAAGTCACACCGCCTCATAGAGCACGAAACAATCGCATAAGCCAAAGGGCAAAAGAGGGGGCTCAGGGCGCAAAGGGTGGAGCAAAAGGCGAGTGGAATGGCCCGCAGCGTGACGCTCAGAAGGGCAGACCGACGTAGTTCTCGGCCAGGGAGGCCGCAGCGGCCCGGGAGGACACCAGGTACTCCAACTCCGCAAGTTGTATGCGATGGCCGAAGCGTCCGTTTTCCGGGAAATGATGCAGGAGCGACGTCATCCACCAGGAAAAGCGCTCCGCTTTCCAGACCCGGGCGAGCGCGCGGGTCGAATAGGCGTCAATCCCCGCGGAGGAGCCTTCGCCGTAGTACTCGATGAGCGCCTCGGAAAGGTAGTGCACGTCGCTGGCGGCGAGGTTGAGGCCCTTGGCCCCGGTCGGCGGCACGATGTGGGCGACATCCCCGGCGAGAAAAAGCCGGCCGAAGCGCAGGGGTTCGGCAACGAAGCTGCGCAGGGGTGCAATCGATTTTTCGAGCGCAGGCCCCGTGACCAGCGCCGCGGCGGCCTCCGGGTCGAGCCTGCGGCGCAGCTCGTCCCAGAAGCGCTGGTCGCTCCAGTTCTCGACCTTTTCGTCGGCGGCGCACTGCAGGTAGTAGCGGCTGCGGGTGGGTGAGCGCATGGAGCAGAGCGCAAAGCCGTCCTCGTGGTTCACGTAAATCAGCTCTTCGTTGGCCGGCGGCACGTCGGCCAACAGACCCAGCCAGCCGAAGGGATAGACCCGCTCGAAGGTTTCCAGCGCGCCTTCCGGAACCGATTGCCGGCTGACACCGTAGAAGCCGTCGCAGCCGGCGATGAAGTCGCACTCCAGGGTCTGGGCGATACCGCCTTTCAGAAAATGCACCACCGGCCGCGCGCGGTCGAAGCCTTCCAGGTGGACGCCGGCCGCCTCGTAGACGGTTCTCGCGCCGGCGGCGGCGCGGGCTTCCATAAGGTCGCGGGTCACCTCGGTCTGGCCGTAGACCACCACTTCCTTGCCGGCGGTCAACGCGGCAAGGTCGATGCGGTGGCGCCTGCCGCCGAAGCAGAGATTGACGCCGGCGTGCGGCAGCCCTTCCACCCGCAGCCGCGCATCGCAGCCGGCCCGGGCGATCAACTCCACGGTTCCCTGTTCCAGGACGCCGGCGCGGATGCGCCCGAGCACATAGTCCGCAGAGCGCCGTTCGAGAATCACCGTCTCGATCCCCGCGCGCTGCAGCAGCTGGCCAAGCAGCAGGCCGGCCGGGCCGGCGCCGATGATCGCCACCTGCGTGCGCATAGATGCCCCCTTGAACTGGCTTCCCTGTGATGCCGTTTCGGCTGCGCCTTGGGAGCGGCAGCCGGAACGGTCTTCGTTATGCCATCAAGGGTGACGGGCTTTGCGCCGCGAAGCAACGATCACGTTGAGAAGGAGCTACCAGGGAAAGGAGGCATCCGAAACTCAGGCCGCCGATCCGGGTTCCACATCGAAGCTCTTGTGGCGGATGCGCCAGCCCTCGGCCGTCCGGTGCAGGGTCAGGAGGTCTATGAAGACGTGGTCACCGACGCGGACGCGGGCCTTCACCAGGGCGATGCGCCCGATCACCTCCATGGAGAGGATCGTCTTGTCCATGATCGCCCCCTGGGAAGCCTGGGACGGCTCGGAAACCACGCGATCGACAAAGGCCTCCGCGCCCAGATCCATGGGTTCGTCGCCGAAAAACCCGACAATGCGGGCATCGGAGTCGAAGGTTTCCAGAAGCCGCGCCCGGTCGCCGTGAAATGCACCCTGAAAGTAGTCGTCAACCACCGATGCGATGCGGACTTCTGGCTCCTTCCCTGCAAGGCTGCCCTGCTCCTGAAGCCAGGTGTCGTGGAGCCACTTCTCCGTGCCCCGGCGCCCGGGAAAGGTGATCCAGTGGATATCGCGTTCGAAAGTCATGACCGAGCCGTCGGCTGCCAGGATGACCCAGAAGTAAAGCCCGTCATCCTGGTTGCGGAACTTGACCTTCGTCCCGCTGACCGTGGTGTCGCGGCCGGCGATCCTTACGACCTCGTCATGGCGGTCGATCCAGAGAACCTCGTAGTCCTTCAGGAGGTCTGGTGCCTGCTGCCGCAGGAAGGCAAGGGCGCCGTTGCGCGAAGCGTCCTCTCCCGGTAAAGCACCGTCGGAAACACCGGCATAGAGGCGGGTAAAGCCCTTCAGGCGACCGCTGTCGCGCTCCACAACCAGGCTCGCATGCTCGCCGCCCAAGTCAGGCTCCGCGTCGCCGCCGGATTGATAGCGGTGCAGGACGATCGGGGTTCCGTCCATCGCGCCTTCAAGGGTCAGAACAGCGGCGTAGTCTTGCGGCAGCAGAGCCCGGAAGACCTCCGCCGCAGGCACTTCGGTCGTTGCGCTTGCACGCATCTGATTTCCTTTCCTGTCTGCTTCCGGTGTACCGGCCAGCGGTTGCATCGAGGACGACAGCAGGACCGCAAGTCCTGCCACGACAGCTGCCCGGCCTTTGCCGTTTGATAGAAACTGCATGTTTAGCCTCTCCTTGTTGCATGGTTGCGCGCTGACCGCGGCGCGCCGCCCGGCAGTCAGCGGCTCAGCAGGACATGGCGGCTCACCGTCGCCGTCAGCCTGCAGGAAACATGGGTTTCGGCCCCTCTCATCCACATTTAACAGTTCACGTCAGCTGTAGGTTTTGGGCAAAAAAACACGGATGTCGGAACTGTCAGGACTTCTTCGCTTCCTGGATCAAACCTTCGAGCTTTCTGATGTTCGCCTTCAGATCCTTGCGAAAACCCTGCAAGGCGGAAAGTCGGGATTCGGTCTCCGAGAGGTGCCCGTTGAGGATCTCCAGAACCCGCCGCTTGCCGAGAATGCCCGACTCGTCGGCGAAGTAGAGATCGATCACTCCGGCGATCTCCTCCAGCGACAGCCCGATGTCCTTCAAAGCGGCAATCTTCTCCAGGCGCTTCAGAGTCGTTTCGTCGTAGTAGCGATAGCCACGGCCTTCCCGCTCGCTCGGCGCGATCAATCCCCTTTCCTCATAGAAGTGTATGGTTCGCTGGCTCAGGCCTGTCCGCTCCGCAAGCTCGCCGATCCGCATTCTGCTCATTCAACACCTTACGTTCACTGTAGATTGTGATCGACAACCCCGCATGTCAAGGAGCCGTCGGCCCTTTTCCCGCCGCGCCGGCCGCAGGGCCGGCCGCAGAGCCGGCCGCAGAGCCGGCTTGACCAGGATCAATGTCTCAGGCGAGCGATCATGGCCTGCTGAGACAGACTTCTCAACGACTCCGGTGAGCGACAGATGACCCATACCCCCCACGAACTGGCCGAAGAGTTTCCCGAAGCCGCCGACAAGATCCATCGCCTGAAGATGGAGTCGGCCCACTTTGCCCGCCTGGCCGACCAGTACCACCATGTAAATCGGGAAATTCACCGCATCGAAAGCGAGGTCGAGGCGGCTTCGGACATGCGCACCGAGGACCTGAAGAAGGAACGGCTGATGCTCAAGGACGAGATCGCCGAGATGCTGCAGACCGCGCCCTGACGTCCCCGTACTGAGGAACGCCCCCTGATGGGCGCGCCTCAGTTCACCCGGACCCAGCGCAGAATGAAGAAGTTGTCGGCCCTCTGGGTCACCTCGATTGTCTGCTTCATACCCCAGACCAGCGGCTGCACGTGGAGCGGCACATAGGCCACCTCCGCCTGCAGGCGCCGGTGCACCTCGTCCAGCATCGACTGCCGGATGTCGGGGTCCAGCTCCCGCTGGATCTGTGGCAGAAGTTCGTCGATGCGCGCGTCCGAGAAGCCGCCGAAGTTCCAGCTTCCCAGCTTCTTTTCGGCGTTTGGCGTGGCCAGCAGGAAGCGCACCGGGTGTTCCGCATCGAAGGTGCCGGGTGACCAGCCGAGCAGGTACATGTCGAAGCGATCGGCGCGCAGCTCCGGCCAGTACTGGCGCACCGGCATGGTGTTCAGCTTGGCGGTCAGGCCGACCTTCGCCACCATGCCGGCCACCGCCGTGCAGAGGCTGGCGTCGTTGATGTAGCGGTCGTTGGGGCAGGCGAGGCCGAAGCTGAAGCCCTCCGGATAGCCGGCCTCGGCCAGCAGCGCCTTGCTGGCCGCCGGGTCGAAGGGTTCGCGGGCCGCAAGGTCCGGGCTGTAGCCATGCATCGCCGGGCTCACCAGAAGACTGGCCGGCGCCGCGTTGCCGCGCATGACCTTGCTGATGAGGGTATCGACGTCGATCGCCTGATAGATGGCCCGCCGCACCCGCACATCGGCCAAGGGGTTCGATTCGGTCGTCTCGTCGGAGAACTTCAGCGTTTCGGCCTTGTGGGCGAAGCCCAGCATGATAACCCGGGCCTCGACGCCCTGCTGCACCTTGACCCCGGCGGCGGCTTCCAGCCGCGGGACGTCCTGCAGGGGGACGGGATTGATGAAATCCACCTCGCCGGAGATGAGCGCCGCCACGGCGGTGGCCTGCTGGGTGATCGGCGTAAAGACCGCGCGGGTCAGGTTGTGCTCCCGCTCGCCCCACCAGTTCTCGAAGGGCTCCAGCACCGTGCGCACGCCCGGCGAGCGCTCCGCCACCCGGAACGCACCGGTTCCGTTGGCGTTCAGGGTGGCGTAGGTCTCGGCCTGGGTGGTGGTGCGGGCGGTTCCGTTGGCCTCCGCCCAGTCCTTGTCCATGATCATGAAATTGGCGATGGAACCGGGAAAGATCGGGTTGGGCGCCGTGGTCATAAAGTCGATGGTGAAGTCGTCGATGATCTTCACCTCGCGCACGGGCGCGAACCAGGAGCGCACGTCGGCCTCCTCGGCGCTGGCGCGCTGATAGGAGAACAGCACGTCCTCGGCCGTGAAGGCGGAGCCGTCGTGGAAGGTCACGTCCCGGCGCAAGTGAAAGCGCCAGCCGCCCGCCCCCAGCGGACGCCAGCGTTCCGCCAGGGCCCCTTCGATCTTCATGTCGCGGTCGCGGCGCACGAGCCCTTCGTAGACGTTGTTGAGAAACCCGAGAACCGGGGCCGAGTTGACCGCGTGGGGATCGAGGGTCTGGGGATCGGTTGTCGAGGCCCAGCGGAATTCCTTGGCGCCGGCAGCAGGAGTCATGGCCAGCGCGAGGCTGAGCCCCAGCGGCACGGCCAGCCCCGCACCCATCAGCCGATTGAAAATGCAGCGGTTCATAAGCACGCTCTCCCAAATTCTTTGGCCGGACCGATTGGCCTGTCCCCGTTTCCCGAAGCCTTCGGCCGAGTGTATTCCTGAGCTTCCCGGAGGTCCAACCATCAGCCGGACCGGGCGCCGGCCCACCAAGGCGGGACCCGGTTGAGGACTCTGCTCCAAGATCGCAGGGTGGTTTTTGCGAAGAAAATCCTGCCGTTCCGGATAGCAATAACCCTAAAGTGTCGGCCACCCTAAATATCCATGAACAAAGAGAGAATATAACAATAAATAATGGATGCTATGAGGTGCGTTTATATATTTCAGCTCTGTTTCTCCGATAGAAACAGGAAAAGTTCTTTTTTCTCGACTGGGACATCTTTCTGAAAAAGAACGCGACTAGGCATGCTCCTGGGCGCCGTCGCCGAGGCTGAAGAGCCTCCGCGCCAATCCGCTTTCTTCTATGGAGCATGCAATGTCTTTCCCTGGAGATCGGAGCCGCGGTCGACGCGCCCTCCGGTTCGCACTTCCTGCCGCCGCTGTGGCGCTTATGGCCGCGGCGCCGGCCCAGGCCGCGGTCACATCAGAGACGGCCTATGTCTTCAACACTTTCTCCTTTCTAATCCACGGCGCGCTGGTGCTCTGGATGGCGGCGGGCTTCGCCATGCTGGAATCCGGCCTCGTCCGCACCAAGAGCGTCACCACCATTCTGCTGAAGAACCTGGCGCTCTTTTCCATCGCCGGCGTCACCTACTTCCTGGTGGGCTACAACCTTATGTACGACGGCGTCGACGGCGGCGTGGTGGGCTCGCTGGGCTGGTGGGGCGCCGATGACAGCGCTGCGCTGAACGGCGACTTCTCCGCCGGCTATGCGGCGGCCTCCGACTGGTTCTTCCAGATGGTCTTCGTCGCCACGGCGGCCTCCATCGTCTCCGGCGCCCTGGCGGAGCGCATCAAGCTCTGGCCCTTCCTGGTCTTCGTGACCGTCCTGACGGCGCTGATCTACCCGGTCCAGGGTGCCTGGCACTGGGGCGGCGGCTGGCTGGCCGAGCGCGGCTTCGCCGATTTCGCCGGCTCGACCATCGTCCATTCGGTCGGTGGCTGGGCGGCGCTGACCGGCGCCATCATCGTCGGCGCAAGAACCGGCAAGTACCGCGAGGACGGCCGCGTCGCGGCCATGCCCGGGTCGTCCCTGCCGCTGGCCACCCTGGGGACCTTTATCCTCTGGTTCGGCTGGCTCGGCTTCAACGGCGGCTCCCAGCTCGCGCTGGGCTCGGCGGCGGATGCCATCGCCATCGCCAACATCTACGCCAACACCACCATCGCCTCGGCCGGCGGCGTGCTGGCGGCGATGGGGCTGTCGCAGCTGCTGAACCGCAAGGTCGATCTGACCATGGCGCTGAACGGCGCCCTGGCCGGTCTGGTAAGCATCACGGCGGGGCCCGACACGCCCAGCCTCGGCATGGCGCTGCTGATCGGCGCCGTCGGCGGAACCCTGGTGGTGGCGACGGTGCCGCTGCTGGACCGCCTAAAGATCGACGATGTTGTCGGCGCCATCCCGGTGCACCTGGCCGCCGGCATCTGGGGCACCCTGGCCGTGCCGCTGACCAATAGCGAGGCCAGCTTCGCCACCCAGGCGCTGGGCGTCGTGGCGGTCGGCGGTTTCGTCACCGCAGCCAGCACAATCATATGGCTGGCTCTGAAAACGGCGATGGGCCTCAGGATCAGCCAGCAGGTCGAGTCCCTCGGTCTCGATCAAGCCGAAACCGGCATGCGGGCCTATCCGGAGTTCAACCTCTCATCGCGTTGACCGGAAACCGCTGCCACATGCGGCGCCGGCAGGCGCGACGCAACCGGTGGGGGGCTTCGGCCCTCCACCGTCTCCTTTGGAGCCCTTTGGACAGAGTCACAGACTTGGGGAAACAAGACCATGTCGAACAGCTTGAAAAGGTCTCAGAGTATTCTCCGCGATGCCGAGCGCCCGAGCGGTGCCCGAAAGAAACCCCAAAGCGCCGTGAAGCCGCAGGGTCAAAGCGATGAGGGCCATCCGGTCATCGACGCCCGCGAGGAGATGCTGTTCCGCGCCCTGGATCTGGACAACGATCATCAGGTCCTGCGCAGCGACCTGGAGCAGGTCCTGAAGGAGGTCGGCCTTTCCGCCGAGGACCCGCGGCTGCACGAAAGCATGGCCGCCCTGGAGGCGCACCATCGAAGCCTGCAGGCCGACGACGAGGAAGAGCCGGAGCCAGGGATTCCCAAGGACGCGTTCAACCGTGCGATCCGCCACAACATCCTGCTGATCGAACGGGCGCTGCAGGGCAATCTGGTCGTCCCCGACTTCGAGGACTTCTGCCGCGAGATCGACCGCATGTTTGCCGAGACGCGCAAGAACCGCGACGGCAAGCCGGCCGACTACATTCCCCAACTCAACCTGCCCGAGCCTGATGTCGACCAGTTCGGCCTCGCCCTCTGCACCATCGACGGTCAGCGCCACGCAACGGGCGATGCGGAGATCTATTTTCCCGTCGAGTCCGTCTGCAAGCCGGTGATGTACTGCCTGGCGCTGGAGGAACACGGCGCTGAGACGGTCCACTCCTTCATCGGTCACGAGCCCAGCGGCAGCAGCTTCAACGAATTGCTGCTCGACAAGCAGAGCCGTCCGCACAATCCGATGATCAACGCCGGGGCGATCCTCAGCTGCGCGCTGATCAAGCACAGGGAAAAGACCGAAAAGAAACGCCGCTACGCCTTCGGCGACCTCGAGTCCCGGGGCTGGTCGGGCAGCCGCATCGACTTTGTGATGGAGCGCTGGCAGGCGCTCTGCGGCGGCGAAAAGCCGCGCTTCAGCACGCCGGTCTATCTCTCCGAGCGGGCGACGGCGGACCGCAACTTCGCCCTGGCCTACTACATGCGCGAAAAGAACGCCTTTCCCGCCGGCGCGGACCTGGAGGACGTGCTCGACTTCTACTTCCAGTGCTGTTCCATCGAGCTGACCTGCGAGATGATGTCGCTGGTCGCCGCCACCCTGGCGAACGGCGGCATCTGCCCGGTGAGCGGGCGGCGCATCTTTCAGACCGAGACGGTGCAGTCCTGCCTGTCGCTGATGTCCTCCTGCGGCATGTACGACTTCTCAGGCGAGTTCGCCTTCACCATCGGCCTGCCCGCCAAGAGCGGCGTCTCCGGCGCGGTCATGATCGTGATTCCCAACGTCATGGGCCTCTGCGCCTGGTCGCCGCGCCTCGATGAGCTTGGCAACTCGGTGCGCGGACTGGATTTCTGCCGCCGCCTCGTGGAGACCTTCAACTTCCACAACTACGACAACCTGACCGGCCATTCCGACAAGAAAGACCCCCGGGTCAGCCGCATCCAGCTGCAGGCGGTGAAGGTGAACGAGCTGGTCTGGGCCTCCAGCAAGGGCGATCTCAGCGCCATGCGAGAGCAGTTGCTGCGCGGCGCCGACCTGAACGCCGCCGACTACGACCGGCGCACGCCGCTGCACTTGGCCGCGGCCGAAAATCAGGCGGAAGTGGTGCAGTTCTTCATCGAGCAGAAGACCGAGGGCACCCGCAGCGTCGACCTCAATCCCCGCGACCGCTGGGGCGGAACGCCGCTGGACGACGCCACCCTGCACGGCAACGCGGAGATCATCGCGCTGCTGGAAGCTGCCGGCGGCAGGCGCGGCGCCCTGAGCCACCAGACCAGTCACGGCGTCGCCAAGGGGGGCGCAGTGCTGCAAGCGGATACTCACAAGACGGCGGAGATGATCTGGGCCGCCAGCAGCGGCGACCTGGTGACCATCCGGCGGCTGGTGGCCCAGGGCGTGCCCCTGGATGCCGCGGACTACGACGCCCGCACGCCGCTCCACCTCGCTGCCGCCGAAGGGCACCTGGAGATGGTGCAGTACTTCATCCGCCAGAAGTTGAGCCTGAACCCACGGGACCGCTGGGGCAACACGCCGCTGGACGACGCCCTGCGCCACGGCTGCAAGGAGGTCGCGGCGCTGCTGCGCCGCCACCGCGGCAAAGAGGGGAGCAGGAAAGAGGGCAGCGGCACGACAAAGCGCCGCGAAAAGCAGCGGGCCGTAACGGCCTGAGCAAACGAGCCGTCGGCTAGTCCGCCTCCCCGCCGGCCAGGGCTCTGGCAACGCGGCGCAGGATAACCCTGCGCGCCTTGTCGTCCGCCGCCGCGTCGAGGCGTTCGCGCAGGGTGAGGGAGAAGTCCGCCAGATCGTTGTGCCAGTCCGGAGCGCCGAGGGATTCCCGCGGCAGGCGGTGGGGCACGGGGCGGAAAGCCACCTTGCTCTCGCCGGCCAGCAGATCGACGACATCGTCGAGCTGGGGAATGATGATGCGCTCGCCCGGCACGCCGGCCGCTTCGAGACCGTCGCGCAGGGCCGTCAGGCCCTGGTCCTCCCCGTGGGTCAGAAAGACGGCGCCCTTCACCGGCAGCCGCCCCTTCAGCCAGTCCAGCAACTGGTCGCCGTCGGCATGGCCGGAATAGACCTCGATCTGGCGGATCGCGGCGCCGACACGCAGATCCTCGCCCTGGATCTTGACGGCATGCGCGCCGCCGGCCAGGAGGCTGCCGAGCGTTCCCGGCGCCTGATAGCCGACCAGCATCACCGTGGCATCACGGCGCCAGAGGTTGGCCTTCAGGTGGTGCCGGATACGACCCGCATCGCACATGCCGCTGCCGGCGATAATGATGGCGCCGCCGCTGACGCGTTCGATGGTCTTGCTTTCCTCGACGGACTCCGTGAAGCGGAAGTTGGGCCGTCTGAAGGGATCGGGAACACCGTCCGTGTCTTCCAGCCCGGCGGCGTGCTTCGCGAAAACACGGGTCGCCTTGATGGCCAGGGGCGAGTCGAGGAAGACCGGGATCTTTGGCAGCTTTCCCTGGTCGAAGAGGATCGAGAGGTCGAGCAACAGTTCCTGCGTGCGCTCGATGGCAAAGGCCGGGATCAGCAGGTTGCCACCCCGCTTTAGCGCGGCCTCGACTTCCCGCAGCAGGACCTCGCGCCGCCGCTCCGGCGCCGCATCGATCCTGCTGCGCCCGCCATAGGTGGACTCGCAACAGACGTAGTCCAGATTGTCCGGCGCCTCCGGGTCCGGGTGGAACAGCTTGTGCTCCGGGCCGATGTCGCCGGAGAACAGCAGCCGCATGACGCGCGGATTGCGCTGGCCGGTTGCGACCTCCACCTCGATGGAGGCCGCTCCCAGGATATGGCCGGCATTCCAGAATCGCGCCCGCACCCCGGCGCCGACCTCGCGCCAGGTCTCGTAGTCGACGACGGAGAAAGCCTGCAGCGCGGTGTCCACGTCGCCGCGGCCATAGATCGGCGTGACGGCCGGGCGGCCGCGCCGGGCGTTGCGGCGGTTCAGCCGCTCAACCTCCGTTGCCTGGATGTGGGCACTGTCGGGCAGCATAAAGCCGAGCAGTTCGAAGCTGCCCCTGGTGGCGAAGATCGGGCCCCTGAAGCCGTGTTTCACCAGCTTCGGCAGAAGGCCGGAGTGATCGGTATGAGCATGGGTCAGAAGAACGAAGTCGATCTTCGCGGGATCGAAGGGGAAGTCGCCGTAGTTCAGCGCCTTCAGGGTCTTGGAGCCCTGGAACATGCCGCAGTCGACCAGGAACTGACAGTCCCCGGTGCGCAGCCAGTAGCAGGACCCGGTAACCGTTCCCGCAGCACCGCAAAAGCTCAACAGCATGGTTTCGCTCCGCCCGTCCACCCGCAGCGGAGAGTCCCACAGCCGGCCCGCGCAGCCCAGCCAAATCGGCAGAGCAGAGGAGCGGTGACGCCAGGAGATTCTGTGCCGGGGTTGTCGAGGTGGACGGGCGCGGCGTCAGGCCGGCCGTTCGATCATCTCGAGATGCAGGGCATCACCGTCGTAGGGGTGGGCGCGGGCGACCGCTTCGTCCAGTTCCACGCCCAGGCCCGGCGCCTCCGGCGGCAGGACATGGCCGTTTTCCCAGCGGATCGGCTGCTTCAGTATCTCGGCGTGGAAGCCGCCCCAGGTCTGGATCGATTCGAGGATCAGGAAGTTGGGGCTGCAGGCGCTGATCTGGATGTTGGCGGCACCGACCACCGGCCCGCAGTAGAGATGCGGGGCGATCTGGGCGTAGAAGGTCTCGGCCATCCCGGCGATCTTCTTCGCTTCCAGGATGCCGCCGACCTTGCCCAGGTTCATCTGCAGGATGGCCGCCGCCTCGGCGCGCAGCAGGGCGGCGAACTCGTACTTGCTGGTGAGCCGCTCGCCGCTGGCCACGGGGATCGAGGTGCCCCGCGCCACCTGCCCCATGGCGGCGGGCATCTCCGGCGGGGTCGGCTCCTCGAACCACAGCGGATCGTAAGGCTCGATGCGCCTGGCCAGGCGGATCGCACCGGCCGGTGTCATCTGCCCGTGGGTGCCGAACAGCAGGTCGCAGGAGGAGCCCACAGCCTCGCGCAGACGCTTCATGAAAAGCGCACAGCGGTCCAGCGCCTCCAGGGAAAGCTGGCGCGGGTCGAAAGCGCTGTAGGGACCGGCCGGGTCGAACTTCACCGCCGTGAAGCCTTGGGCCACGCACTCCGCCGCGCGCTCCGCCGCCAGGTCGGGATCGCGGTAGACCTGCTCGTCCTCGCCCGGCTTGGGGTAGAGGTAGGTGTAGCTGCGCAGCGCCTCGTGCACGCGCCCGCCCAGCAGGTCGTAGACCGGACGCCCCAGTTCCTTGCCGATGATGTCCCAGCAGGCCATCTCGATCCCGCTCAGCACGGCGAGGAGGGAGGGGTCGGGACGCTGGCTGTAGCCGCGGCTGTAGACGCGCCGCCAGAGCTGCTCGATCCGGAAAGGGTCGTTGCCCATCACCATCCGCTCGCAGACATCGGCGATCAGCCCTTCGACCGCGGAGGGGTGAAAGGGCAGCGAGTAGATCTCGCCGATGCCCGTCACGCCGCTGTCGGTTTCCAGCTTTACGAAGATCCAGTAACGCCCGCCGAAGTGCGGCGGCGGCGTGCCGACCACGAAGACCTCAAAGCCGCTGACTTTCATGAAGGCACCCCCAAGGCGCAGACGACGAACCAAAGCGCCGGAGACTCGCAGCGGGCGGTCCCGGACCCGCGGCGATTACGCCTTGCAGAGACCCGCGTCAAGCCATGAAACGTCGGGGCAACGCGCAATTTGCTGGACAGCGCTGCACGGGAAGGCTCTGCTTCCAGAACCTCGCAACTCCCGAACGGACCTCTGCCATGCGGATCGCCTTCATCGGCCTCGGCAACGTGGGCTTCCCCCTGGCGCGCAACCTGCAGCGCGCCGGGCACGATCTCACCGTCTTCGACCTGGATGCGGCGCGCGCGGCGCCCCTGGTGGAGGCCGGCGCCAGGCTGGCGGAGTCCACCTCCGCCGCCGCCGCAGGCGCCGAAGTGGCGGTCACCTCGCTGCCAAACCCGGCGGCTGTCGCGGCGGTGGTGCCGGGCGACGGGGGTCTGTTGTCCGCCCTGACACCGGGCAGCCTCTGGCTGGAAATGAGCACCACCGACGCCGACGACATGCGCCGCTACGCCGAAGAAGCCGCCGGACACGGCATCGACGTTCTGGAGGCGCCCATAACCGGCGGCGCCAACCGGGCCTGGAGCGGCGAGATCTCCATCCTGGTCGGCGGCAAAGAAGCCGTCTTTGAGCGCTACCGGCCGGTGCTGGCCGCCATGGGCGGCGCGATCGAGCACATGGGCCCCATCGGCGCGGCCTCGGTGGTGAAGGTGATCACCAACATGCTGGCCTTCGTCCACCTCTGGGCCAGCGGCGAGGCCATGATGCTGGCCAAGCGGGCCGGCATCGACCTGGAGCGCGCCTTTCACGGCATCCGCATCTCCTCCGGCAACTCCTTCGCCCATGAGACCGAGGGCCAGCTTGTGCTGAACGGCTCCTACAACTGCGCCTTCACCCTGGCGCTGGCGCTGAAGGACATGGGCCTTGCCATGAAGCTGGCGCAGCAGACCGAAACGCCTTTGGCGATGGCGGAGCTGGTCAACCGGCTCTTCGAAGAGGCGCGCGAGACCTATGGCGACGAAGCCTGGTCGACCCAAGCGGTGAAACTGCTGGAAGACCGGCTGCAGGAACCGCTGCGCGCGCCGGGCTTTCCGGAGGTGCTGGCGGGCATGGGCGGCAGCGAGGGCGATGCCCGGCAACCGTCTCAGGTATAAGGACAACTGTGAATCAGGGAAGGAGCCCGGGCGTGAGCGATCTGCGCTGGGGGGTGCTGAGCACCGCAAGAATTGGAACCGAAAAAGTGATCCCGGGCATCCAGCGTTCCCGCCGCGGGCGGGTGACGGCCATCGCCTCCCGCGATCTCGGCCGGGCCGAGGCGACGGCTGCGGCGCTGAAGATCGACAAGGCCTATGGCAGCTACGAAGAGCTTCTGGCCGACCCGGACATCGATGCGGTCTACAACCCTCTGCCCAACAACCTGCACGTCGACCTCACGCTTCAGGCTGCGGCGGCGGGCAAGGCGGTGCTCTGCGAGAAGCCCATCGCCATGACCAAGGCCGATGCCGAGCGGCTGCACGCGGTGGAAGGCAAGGTCCCGGTGATGGAGGCCTTCATGGTCCGCTTCCACCCACAGTGGCTCTGGGCGCGCGACCAGGTCCGCGCCGGGCGCCTGGGGGAACTGCGCGCCATCCAGGCCTTCTTCTCCTACTTCAACCGCGATCCCGCAAACATCCGCAACGCGCCGGAAACGGGCGGCGGCGCACTGCTCGACATCGGCTGCTATCCCATGGTGGCAGGGCGCTTCTTCTTCGAGGGCGAACCCCAGCGCGTTATGGCCCTGATCGAGCGCGATCCGGACTTTCAGGTCGACCGCCTCACCTCCGCCCTGCTCGACTTCGGCGGCGGCCGCCGCGTCGACTTTACGGTCTCGACCCAGGTAGTACCTTATCAGCGCGTGCAGCTGATCGGCACCGACGGGCGCCTGGAGATCGAGATCCCCTTCAACGCCCCCCAGGGGGAGGTCACGCGCCTGTTCCTGGACGACGGCAGCGATCTGCGCGGCGGCGGGGTCCAAGTTCAGGACATGGAGGCCGTCGACCAGTACGCCGAGCAGGCCGATGCCTTCGCTGCAGCGGTTCTGGGGGAAGCGCCGCTGCCCTACGGCATCAGCGATGCGGTTCAGAACATGGCGATTCTCGACGCCCTGTTCCGCTCCGACGAAAGCGGCCAGTGGGAGAGTGTCGGCTAAATCCCGGGGCTTTCCCCGGCGGCGATCCTGGCCTCGATCCTGTCCAGCACGCCGGGCAGGTCGGCGACCGTGTCGACCACGTAGTCGGCGCCGGCAGCCTCCAGCTTCTCCACCGCACGGGCATTGAGCGCCGCGCGCTCCTCGGCGGGCGTCGCGGCCAGTTCCTGCGGCGAGAGGCCGACTTCGTTGCCGGAAAGCGACACGCCGACGGTCCAGCTGCCGGCCGCGCGGCCCTCGGCAATGCCGGGCTCGGTGTCGTCCACCTTCACGCAGGCCGAAGCCGGCCAGACCGCCAGGTCGATGAAGCACTTGTACATCATCAGCGGCGAAGGCCGGCCGGCCGGCAGATCGCCGGCGCAGACCAGGTTGTCGGGGGCATAGCCCTGCTCCGCCGCCAGGGGCAGCACCGGCGCCATGATGTCGCGGGTATACCCCGTGGTGGAGCCGATCTTCACGCCAAGCGCCCGGAGGTCCGCCACCATCGCGGCGGCACCGGGCACCAGTTCGGCGTAGTCCGACACGATCCGCGCGTTCAGGGGCACGAAGATCTCGTAGACCCGCTGCGCCGCGTCGTCGTCGAAGGGCGCGCCGCCGTGGGCCTCCTGCCAGGCCGCCGCCACCCGCGGCAGCGCGCCAAGCGCCTTGATGTGCTCCAGCTTGGGCAGCCCCATGGGCCCGCGTGCCTCGGCGATCGTCAGCTCGACGCCGAATTCGCCGAAGACCTCGACGAAGGCACCCATGGGCGCGCGCGACCCGAAGTCGATCATGGTTCCCGCCCAGTCGAAAATGACCGCCTTCACAAGGCTCATGCCGCTGTCCCCTTTTCCGAATTCGCCGAGCCCAGAAGACCGGCGATGACCTCCTCCCCCAAGGCGAAAGCCGTGGAGGCACCGGTGCCACCGGTGACGATTACAACGCGCAGGTCGTCGCACGGCGCCGCGACCAGCGCGACCCGCTCATCGCTGCTGGGATAGACGCCGGTCCAGCGCTCGCGCACCGAACACCCCTGCAGCCCGGTGGCCGCAGTGAGTTCCTCGAGGATCAAGCGGTCGACCGCTTCACTCTGAAACGGTGACGGCGGATCGTCGTAGTGATGGGAATCGCCCACCACCAGCGAACCGTCGGCGCTCTGGACGGCGATGAGATGAATACCGTGGCCGAGTTCATCGCCCTGCTCGCGCAGCAGCCGCTCTCTCAGCGGCGCCGCTTCCGGCAGGGCGGAGTAGCCTTCGTAGCGCACAAGCGACAGGTCGGACATCAGCGGTGCCGGCAGCCGGTAGCCGGCGGGCGGGTCGACGCGCAGCATGTGCAGCTTGCAGGGCTTGAGGCGGTAGCCCGCGAGGTCCTCGGCGAAAAGGCTCGTCAGATCGGCATTGGGGCAGACCACCGCGGCCTCGGCGAAAACGGGCCCGCGGTCGGTTTCCAGCCGCGGCAGGTCGACGCCGCGCACGGCCGTCGACCAGCGGAAGGCGACGCCCCAGCGCTCCTCCAGCCAGGCGGCGAGGCGCGGCAGGGCCTCGCGCGACTCGACCCTCAGTTCGTGCGGGCTGTGCAGCGCCAGGGAGAGCTGGCTGGGATCGAGCTCTGGATAGTGGCTGCGCAGCTCCTGCGCGGAAAGCAGGCGGCAGCCTTCGCCCATCTCCGTCGCCGCAAAGGCCTCCAGCACCGCCGCCGCTTCGGGCCGGCGGGCCAGCATCAGCAGCCCCCGCTGCAGCACATCGATCCCGGCCTGCGGCGCCACCTCGGCCCAGACGTCCCGCGACCGTAGCGCCCGCCGCCAGTGCGCGCCGCGCTGCTGTCCGGTGATGGTGACAAAGCCGAAGTTGCGCACGGAGGCGCCCGCCGCCCGCGCATTGCGCTCGATGACCACAACCCTGCGGCCCTGGCGTGCGGCGGCCAGCGCATGAGCCAGGCCGACGATGCCGGCGCCGACCACCGCCAAATCGAACGTTTCCGTCATGAAAGCCGGCCCGTCCCCCTCGCCTTACCCGTCGCTTTCCCCTGCATAGCGGCCCGCCGCCTACTGCCCCTCTGCATTTCGGCCCGGGCCCCTGTCGCCCTACTCACTAGGCCAAGCACAGGTCCCCATAAAGTGTTTTCTCACGACCTTGCGTCCGCGTCCGGCCCTGCGTATGCCTTGGGGTGCAAGGAGCGCAACCGCAGAGGGAAAGGAGACGGCATGAGCGTGGAACCACGCGCCTGGCAGCGCATGCTGTCAGGCCGGCGCCTGGATCTCCTGGACCCGTCACCGCTGGATATCGAGATCGAAGACATCGCCCACGGCCTCGCCCGGGTCGCCCGCTGGAACGGGCAGACGAGCGGTGCCGCGGCGTTTTCCGTCGCCCAGCACAGCCTGCTGGTCGAGCAGATCGTCGGTACCCTGAAGCCCACCGCACCCACAGCCGACCGGCTGGCGGCGCTGCTGCATGACGCGCCCGAATACGTCATCGGCGACCTCATCACACCCTTCAAGGCGGCGGTGGGGATGGACTACAAGGCCCTGGAGCGCCGTCTGATGACCGCGATCCGCTTGCGCTTCGGCCTCACCGGCCAGGAACCCGAGGCCCTAGCCAAACTGATCAAGCGCGCAGACCGCACGGCGGCCTACCTGGAAGCAACCCAACTCGCGGGCTTCTCGCTCACCGAAGGGCGCCGGCTGTTCGGGCAGCACAAGCGTTTTCAGGACGTTCATCTCGAGCCCTGGCCGGCGCAAAAGGCCAAGCGTCTGTTCCTGCGGCGCTACCAGACGCTGCACAAGGCCCTTTCGTCTTGAGTGCGGCGCTCACCGCCCTTGCCGGCCTGAACCTTGCTACCCTGGGCCTCGCGGCTCTGAGCCTTGCGATCTGGATCTATCTCTGGTTCTTCCGCGGCGGTTTCTGGCGCTGCCGGGAACGTCTGGACGGTACAGCGCCGGAACCGGAGCGCTGGCCGGCGGTGACGGCGATCATCCCGGCGCGCAACGAGGCCGCGGTCATCGCCACCGCGCTCACTTCCATTCTGGAGCAGGACTATCCGGGCGAACTCTCCGTCGTCCTGGTCGACGATCACAGCGATGACGGCACGGTCGAGGCCGCGCGCCAGGCCGCTGCCGAAAGCAGCCGGCCGGAGCGATTCAATCTGGTGCGCGCGTCAGCGCTGCCGGATGGCTGGACCGGAAAGCTCTGGGCTCTCGATCAGGGCCTGCGCCAAGCCGACCCGGACAGCCGTTACCTCTGGTTCAGCGATGCGGACATCGCCCAGCCGCCGCAGGTGCTGCGCCGGCTGGTCGCCAAAGCGGTCTCGGAAGGCCGCGATATGGTTTCCCTGATGGTCGCCCTGCGCTGCGAAGGGCTGTGGGAGCGACTGCTGATCCCGCCCTTCATCTATTTCTTCCAGAAGCTCTACCCCTTCGCCTGGGTGAACGACCCCAAAAAGGCCACGGCCGCCGCCGCCGGCGGCTGCATCCTGCTGCGCCGCGAAGCGCTGGAGCGGCTCGGTGGGCTGGCCGTTCTGCGCGACGCCCTGATCGACGACTGCAGTCTGGCAGCCAAGGTGAAGCAGGTGCGCGAGACCCGAAGCCGCGGCCTCTGGCTGGGCCTGGCCGAGACGGCCCGCTCCATCCGGCCCTACGCTGGTCTGGGCGCGATCTGGGATATGGTCGCCCGCAGCGCCTATACCCAGTTGAGGCACAACCCTTTGATCTTGCTCGGAACGCTGGTGGGCATGTTCGCAACCTATCTGGCCCCGCCGTTGCTGGTGCTGGGGCTTCCCTGGCATGGCCAGACAGCGGCCGCGCTGATCGCCCTGCTGGCCTGGATCGCCATGACCCTGACGGTCCTGCCGGTCTTGCGGCTCTACGGGCAGGGCTTCTGGCTGGCACCGCTGCTGCCGCTGGCTGCCCTGCTCTACTCCGTCATGACCTTCGACTCGGCCCTGCGCCATTGGCGGGGCCGCGGCGGCACCTGGAAAGGGCGCATTCAGGCCGGGCAGCGCGGCCTGGAATGATTGGCGCCGCCGGGCTAAGTTCGCGCAACAGCGCCGCGTCACCGAATGCGGCGCCCGCGACTTCGTGGATCTTCGCCTTGGGGGATTGCCACAACATGAGAACCGGATGACGCCGGCCAGCGTCGAAACGCCTTCGGGCAAGGGGTCGGGCGACGAGAATTTTCCCGTCGGCTCCTGGCTGCTGCCGGCCGCGCTAAGGCCCCATGTGGCGACCTACTATGCTTTCGCGCGCGCCATCGATGACATCGCCGACAATCCGAGGCTTGCCCCTGACGACAAGATCGACCGCCTGAAACGCTTCGACGCCGCCCTGCAATCGGCGGACAGCGACGCGCCGGGTCTGGAGAAGGCGGCGCGGCTGCGCGAAAGCCTCGCGGAGCGCGGCATCACGACAGCGCGCGGCAGCGACCTGGTGGCCGCCTTCACCCAGGACGCGGTGAAACTGCGCTACAGCGACTGGGAAGACCTGCTGGGCTACTGCCGCCTCTCCGCCGATCCCGTGGGACGCTTCCTGCTCGACCTGCATGGGGAGGACCCGGGCGGCTATCCGGCCTCCGATGCGCTCTGCACAGCGCTGCAGATCCTCAACCATCTGCAGGACTGCCAGGACGACTACCGTGCCCTCGACCGCGTCTACCTGCCGCTTGATTGGCTGACGGCGGAGGACCTTGATGTCACGGTGCTCGACGCCACGGCCAGCCCGCCGGGCCTGCGCCGGGTGATCGATCTCTGCCTCGACGGGGTCGACACGCTTCTGGTCGAGGCCCAGCGGCTGCCCGGGCAGCTCCGCTCCAGCCGGCTGGCGATGGAGTCGGCCGTGATCGTGAAGCTGGCGCTGCGCCTCAGCCGGCGTCTGCGCCGCGGCGACCCCTTGGCCGGGCGGGTTGCCCTCAGCAAGGTCGACTTTCTTTTCGCCGGGCTGCGCGGCATTGCAGGCGTTCAGCTCCACCGTCTTTTCGCCGCCCCACAGATCGCCGGACAGAGCGGATGACCCTTGCCCGCCCCGACACCCTGGCCGCGCTGACGGACGAAGCGGCGGCGCTGGCGCATGTGCGCAGCATCGCCACGGCCTCAGGCTCGTCCTTTCTCTGGGGCATGCGCCTGCTGCCCAAACCGCGGCGTCAAGCGATGTACGCCATCTACGCTTTCTGTCGCGCGGTCGACGACATCGCCGACGACGACGGCGCGGCCGACGAAAAGCACAGGCGTTTGGCCGTCTGGCGCGAGGAGATCGGACGCCTTTACGACGGTCGCCCGACGCACCCCATCACGCTGGCTCTGCAGCATCCGCGCCGCTGCTACGGTCTGCCAAGGGCGGAGTTCATGGCCGTGATCGACGGCATGGAGATGGACGCCCGCGAGGATATCCGCGCCCCTGACATGGAAACCTTCCGGCTTTACTGCCGGCGCGTGGCGGGGGCGGTGGGCGTGCTCTCGGTGCATGCTTTCGGCGCCGAGGAGCCGGAGGCCCAGCGCCTTGCCCTGGCGGAGGGCGATGCGCTGCAGTTCACCAACATCCTGCGCGATCTGCGCGAGGATGCGGAGCGCGGACGCCTCTATCTGCCGCGCGAACTGCTGCTGCGCCACGGCATCGAAAGCCGCGACCCCATGACAGTGTTGCAGGACGCGCGGCTGCCCGCCGTCTGCCGCGATCTGGCCGCCATGGCCGAGGAACGCTTCACCGAGGCCCAGGCCCTGATGGCGCGCTGCCGGCGCGGGCCCATGCGCCCGGCGCGGATCATGCTGGCCGTCTACCGCCGTCTGCTCACCCGCCTGCAGCAGCAAGGCTGGCGCGACAACGCGACCCGCGTGCGCCTTCCCAAGGCGGAGAAGCTGTGGATCGCGCTGCGCAACGGACTTTAGCCTGATGGCAGTCTCAGGGGACGAGGGCCGAATCCACATCGTCGGTGCGGGCCTGGCCGGGCTGTCCGCGGCGGTGCGCCTGGCGGCGCAGGGCCGCGCCGTCACGCTCTACGAGGCCGCGGCGCAGGCCGGCGGGCGCTGCCGGTCGTTTCACGACGCCCGACTCGACTGTCTGATCGACAACGGCAACCACTTGATGATGACGGCCAACACGGCGGTGCTGGACTACCTCGATCTGTTGCAGGCCGGCGACGCGCTGACCGGGCCGGCACAGGCCGCCTTTCCCTTTCTGGACCTGGAAAGCGGGCAGCGCTGGACCCTGAAACCGAGCGCGGGCCGCATTCCATGGTGGGTCCTGAGCCGCAAGCACCGTGTCCCGGGAACCCGCATCACATCCTACCTGAAAGGCCTGCGGTTGGCCTTTGCCGGCGCCGACGCGCGGATCGGCGACTGCCTGGACACCAACGATCCGCTGTGGCGCCGGTTCTGGGAACCGCTGATCGTGGCCGTCCTCAACACGCCCGCCGAGGAAGGCTCCGCCCGCCTGCTCTGGCAGGTACTGCGGTTGACCTTCGCCCGCGGCGAGGCCGCCTGCCGGCCCCTGGTCGCCCGCCACGGGCTGGGGCCGGCGCTGGTGGACCCGGCCCTCGCCATTCTGGCGGACCGCGGCGCGGAGGTCCGCTTCAACCAGCGTCTTCGCCGGATCGACTTCACCGGCGAGCGCGCGGTGCAGCTGGACTTTGCCGGGCAGGCGGTTGCGCTCGGCAGCGCCGATCAGGTGATCCTGGCGCTGCCGCCACAGGCCGCCGAAGGACTGCTGCCGGGCCTGGATGCCCCCCGGGAGAGTCATGCCATCGTAAACGCCCACATCCGCCTGCCGCAGGCGCCGGACTGGCCTTTCGAGAGGGACAAGGTCGAGAGGGGCCAGATCGGGGGAGGCCAGGAGGTGCCCTTCATGGGGCTGCTGGGCGGCACCGCCGACTGGCTGTTCCTCCGCGGTTCCGTCGTCAGCCTCACCGTCAGCGCGGCGACTGCCCTGGCACAGCGCCCCAATGACGAGATCGCCGCAGCGCTGTGGTCCGATACGGCCCGGGCTCTCGGCCTCGATCCGTCCCTGAATCCGCCGATTCGCGTGATCAACGAGAAGCGGGCGACCTTCGCGCAAACGCCCGCCGCCCTGCGCCGCCGCCCGGCACCGCGCAGCGCCTGGCGCAACCTGTTTCTTGCCGGCGACTGGACGGCGACGGGCCTGCCCGCGACCATCGAATCCGCCGTCCGCTCCGGGGAAGCGGCTGCCAAGGCACTGACATTGCCCTGAAATTGCCCGATTGCAGGGACTTGTCAGCAACCGCCGGCTTCTTCACAATTGCGCGCATTGAACCGGAGAGTCGGGAGATTCGGGGCCGCCTTTCCGGGTCGCGTGGTGATGATAGATCGGGGTCCTCTTGCTGCCTTTTCAGGGCAGCGCTATTTCAGCTGGATATGACACAGAGCAACGCGGCCAGAAACGAAGGGGCCTTGGCACGGGCGGCTGAGGTCGAAAAACCGGACCTGAACGCCGTCGACGACCTTGTCGGTACGATGACCGAGGCCCTGAAGGCGCAACAGCGCAACGACGGGCATTGGGTCTTCGAACTGGAGGCCGATGCGACCATTCCGGCCGAGTACATCTTCCTGCAGCACTTCCTTGGCAGCATCGACAGCGATGCCTATCGCGCGGTCGAGCCGAAGATCGCCAACCACCTGCGCGCCGTACAGGGCGGCGACGGCGGCTGGCCGCTGTTCCACGACGGCGAGATGGATCTGAGCGCCAGTGTAAAGGCCTACTTCGCGCTGAAGCTGGCCGGCGACGACCCGGAGGCGCCGCACATGCTGCGCGCCCGCGAAGCCATTCTGGCCCGGGGCGGCGCCGCCCAGAGCAACGTCTTCACCCGTATCGCCCTCGCCCTCTTCGGCGAGGTTCCCTGGCGCGCAGTGCCGGAGATGCCGGTGGAGATCATGCTGTTGCCGCGCTGGTTCCCCTTCCACCTCTCCAAGGTGTCTTACTGGTCGCGCACGGTGATCGCACCGCTGCTGATCCTGATGGACCAGAAGCCGCAGGCCGCCAATCCGCGCGGGGTCTCCATCCGCGAGCTCTTCGAGCAGGCGCCCGAGCGCGCCCAGTACCAGATGAACGCCACCGGCAGCCCGCTGGGCGCCATCTTCGCCGGTATCGACAAGGTCCTGCGGCTGAGCGATCCGCTGCGTCCGCGCGCGCAGCGCCGCAAGGCCATCAAGGCCGCCATGGACTTCGTGAAGGAACGCCTGAATGGCGAGGACGGCCTGGGCGGCATTTTCCCGGCCATGGCCAATGCCGCCATGGCGTTTCACGCCCTCGGCTACGACTGGGACGAGCCCAACTTCCGCATGACGCGGGAGGCGATCGACCGTCTGTTGATCGCCCGCGACGAGGAACATGTCACCTGCCAGCCCTGCCTCTCGCCGATCTGGGACACCTGCCTGGCGGCCCACGCCCTGCTGGAGACCGGCGAGGCCGGCGACAGCGACACCTTCGACCGGGCTTTCGACTGGCTGCTGCAGCGGGAGATCACCGAGGTGCGCGGTGACTGGGCCTGGCGGCGCCCCAACGCACCCGCCGGCGGCTGGCCGTTCCAGTACCAGAACGCCCACTATCCCGACGTCGACGACACGGCAGTGGTGGTCATGGCCATGGACCGGGCCGGCTCCGAAGCCTCCAAGGAAGCGATGGAACGCGCGGCGCGTTGGATCATCGCCATGCAGAGCAAGAACGGCGGCTGGGGCTCCTTCGACGCCGACAACGCCTTCGATTATCTGAACCACATTCCCTTCGCCGACCACGGCGCGCTGCTCGACCCGCCGACCGCGGATGTCTCGGCGCGCTGCCTGTCGATGCTGGCGCAGCTCGGTTATGGGCGCGACCACACCGCCGTGCGCCGCGGCCTGGACTATCTGTTGCGCGAGCAGGAGGCGGACGGGTCCTGGTACGGCCGCTGGGGCGTAAACTACGTCTACGGCACCTGGTCGGTGCTCTCGGCGCTGAACGCCTGCGGCGTGGCCCCCTCCGCTATGCCGGTGCGCCGCGCCGTCGCCTGGCTGGAGAGCCGTCAGCGCCCCGACGGCGGCTGGGGCGAGGACTGCGCCACCTACTGGGCGGAGCGCCGCGACGAAAGCAAGGCCTCCACCGCCGCGCAGACCGCCTGGGCCGTGCTCGGCCTGATGGCCGCCGGCGAGGTGGATAGCGACGCCGTGCACCGGGGCATCGCCTTCCTGCAGCGCTTCCCGCGCGACGAGCAGCGCTGGCTGGACCGCCACTGGACCGGAACAGGCTTCCCGCGGGTGTTTTACCTGCACTATCACGGCTACAGCGCCTACTTCCCGCTGATGGCCATGGCGCGCTACCGCAACCTCATGCGCAGCAACGAGCGGCGCGTCGCCTTCGGCATGTGAACGCCACAGCCACACGGCTCGGCATCGTTACCGGCCTGGCCTCCGAGGCGCGGCTGGTCACGGAGACCGGCGCCCGATCATCGAGACAGATTACCGTTGTCTGCGCCGGCGCCGACAGTGCGCGCGCTGTGCAGCTGGCGGAAGACCTGGTGGCCGGGGGCGCCACCGCGCTTCTGAGCTTCGGGATCGCAGGCGCACTCCACCCCGCGCTCGCTGTGGGCGACCTGGTTCTCGCCAAGGGCGTCCGATCGCCCAGCGGACAACACCATTCCTGTCATGACGACTGGCATCGGACGCTGCACGTCAGGCTTCACAAAGGCCCGGCGGCCCTGCACAGCGGCACCATCTACGGCAGCACCGAAACCCTGCTCACCGTCGCCCAGAAGTCTCGGGCCCACTCCACCAGCGCCTGCCTTGCCGTCGACATGGAGAGCCATGCCGTCGCCGCCGTCGCAGACCGGGCCGGCCTGCCCTTCCTGGCGCTGCGGGCCATCGCCGATACCGCCGGCGATGCGCTGCCGGCGCTCGCGGCCCGGGCGGTGACGCCGGAGGGCACGGCGGACTGGCAGGCGGCCCTGAGCGGTCTCGCGCGGCGGCCGGGCGACCTGCCCTCCATGCTGCGCCTCGCAGGCCGGACGCGCCGGGCGCTGGCGAGCCTGGAGGCGGTCAGCCGTGACGTTGAGGAACTATTCGGCCGCTTCGGTTGAAGACGATGCAGATTTCGGTTTGGGCGTGGCGGCCGCTTCGGCGACGAAATCCTCGAAACTGAACACCGCGGGGCGCTGCTTGCTGAGGTCGATTTCCGGCGCCATCTCGCCTTCGGTGTTGATGCCCTTCAGGGCCACGCCCAGCGCCTTCAGCGGATGCTTCACGGTATCGGCGACCGCGGTGCCTTCGTAGCCGCAGTGGACCATGCAGTCGGCGCACTTCTCGTAATTGCCGGTGCCGTAGCCCGCCCAGTCGGTCTCCTCCATCAGCGCCTTGAAGCTGGGCGCATAACCCTCGTTCAGCAGGTAGCAGGGGCGCTGCCAGCCGAAGACGTTGCGGGTCGGGTTGCTCCAGGGCGTGCAGTGGTAGCTCTGGTTCCCGGCCAGGAAATCGAGGAACAGGCTGGACTGGGAGAAGCGCCACTGGCGCCCCTTGCCGCGGCGGAAGAGATCGCGGAACAGCTCCTTGGTCTGACGGCGGTTGAGGAAATGCTCCTGGTCCGGCGCGCGCTCGTAGGCATAGCCTGGCGAGATGGTGACGCCCTCGACGCCCAGGTCGCGGGCGAAGTCCATGAACTCGGCGACCTCTTCGGCCTTGGCGTTGTTGAAGAGGGTGCAGTTGACGTTGACTCGGAATCCCTTGTCGCGGGCCAGTTCGATCGCACGCACCGCCCGCTTGAAGACCCCCTTCCGGTCCACCGCACGGTCGTGCTCCTCCTCCAGCCCATCGAGGTGGATGGAGAAGGTGAGGTATTGGCTGGGCTTGAAGAGGCCGATCTTCTTTTCCAGAAGCAGGGCGTTGGTGCAGAGATAGACGAAGCGCTTGCGCGCGATCAGGGCCCCGACGATCTGGTCGATTTCCTTGTGGATCAGAGGCTCGCCGCCTGGGATGGAAACGATGGGCGCGCCGCTTTCCTCCGCCGCCTCGATGCACTCATCGACCGAAAGGCGACGGTTCAGGATCTCGTCCGGATAGTCGATCTTCCCGCAGCCCGGGCAAGCCAGGTTGCAGCGGAACAAGGGCTCCAGCATCAGCACCAGCGGATAGCGCTCGTTGCCCTTGAAGCGCTGCTTCATGATATAGGCGCCGACGCGCAGCTGCTGAATCAGAGGTACCGCCAAGGCAAGGCTCCGGAAAGATCAGGGGGACGGAAAGCAGGGCTTCTTGTCCGACTCCCGCAGTCTAGCGATTTCGCGGCGCAAGACCACCCTAATCACTGTAAGGACATAGGCACCGTAAGGATATTGGGGCACGGGACCCATGGTTCGAGACGCCACCTGCGGTGGCTCCTCACCATGAGGCGCCAGCTTAGGCCTCGTCCTGAGGAGGCGCGTCAGCGCCGTCTCGAAGGACGCCAGCGCGGGCAGCCTCTAGCGCAGGTAGCCCTCGGACTCGAACCAGTCGACGGCGTCGTGGATGGCCTCGGCGGCCGGGCGCGGGCGATAGTCCAGGGCCTTGGCGGCCTTGTCGTGGGAGAAGTACATGGGCCGGGCGGCCATCTTGAGCCCGTCGACGGTGAGCAGCGGCTCGGGCCCCTTGGTGAGCCGGGCCCAGGTCTCCGCCACGTGGGCCAGCGGCATCAGCGGGCGACGCGGCAGACGGATCTTCGGCGCCTTGCGCCCGCGCCGCGCGGCCACCACCGCCAGGATCTCGGCGAGATCCAGGTTCTCCCCGCCCAGCACGTAGCGCTGCCCCACCGCGCCCCTGTCATAGGCCTGCATATGGCCCTGCGCCACGTCGTCGACGTGGACCACGTTCAGCCCGGTGTCGACGAAGGCCGGCATACGCCCGGCCGCCGCCTCCACCACCATGCGCCCGGTGGGGGTCGGCTTCACGTCGCGCGGCCCGATGGGCGTCGAAGGGTTGACCGTCACCACCGGCAGCCCCTCCTCCCGCTCCAGGCGCTGGACCTCCCGTTCGGCCAGGAACTTGGAGCGCTTGTAGACGCCGATCATGTCCTCCAGGGTCACCGGCGTTTCCTCGTGGGCCGGCGCGCCGCCCGGCGCCTTGCCCAGCACTGCGACGGAGGAAGTGTAGACGATGCGCGCCACCCCTTCCTTGAGCGCCTGTTGCATCAGCTGGCGCGTGCCTTCCACGTTGGCGCGGTGCATGCTCTCCGGGTCGCGCACCCAGATGCGGTAGTCGGCGGCAACGTGGAACAACGCCGTGCAGCCCTTCAGGGCCTCCGCCAGCGACTCGCCGTGGGTGAGATCGCCCTCGGCCAGTTCGATGCCCAGCCCTTCCAGGTTGCGCCGGTCGCTGCCCGGGCGCACCAGGCAGCGCGGCCGCTCGCCCCGCGCGATCAGCGCCCGCACCACGGCGGAGCCGACGAAGCCCGTGCCTCCGGTCACCAGTGTCGTCATGACCGACAGCTTGCCCGCGGGAGCGGGTCACGGCAAGGCACCTGAAAAGCCCTTGCATGTGCGCCCGCCAGCCGTACATCTGAGAGATGCTCCCGACGCGAACCCCCAGGAAAACCGGATCGTTCCTTGCGGCGCTCATGCTTTGCCTGTGGCTGCCTATGTCGGCGGCGCAGGCCGAGGAGAGCGCCGGCGCCACCGTCGAACGCCTCAACACAGCCCTGATCGGGGTGATGCAGGAGGCCGAGGACCTGGGCTATCAGGGTCGCTATGACCGCCTGGCATCGGACCTGGAGGCGGTCTTCGACTTTCCGGCCATGGCGCGGGCAGCCCTCGGCCGCCATTGGCGCAAGGCCAGCGCAGAGGAGCAGGCCGCCTTCACCGAGGCCTTCACCGCCTTCAGCATCGCCGTCTTCGCCGACCGCTTCGACGGCTACTCCGGCGAACGCTTCGAGGTCACCGGCGAACAGCCGGCGCGCCGCGGCACCGTCCTTGTCAGGAACCAACTGGTGAAGACCGACGGGGAGGTCATCGCCATCGACTACCTCGCCCGACCGGACCAGACGGGCGGCGGCTGGCGCCTTATCGACACCTTCCTGGAGGCCAAGTACTCGGAGATCGCCGCCCGCCGTTCGGAATACAGCAGCATCGTCCAGAACCAGGGCCTCGACGCCTTGATTGCGGCCTTGAAGGACAAGACGGCGGGCTACGCCGCCCCCTGACTTCAAGCCCTCACGTCCAGCACCACCGTCAAAGGACTGCGCGCATGCGCAATGACCGCTTTGTCGTGCTCACCGGCGGGCCGGGGGCCGGCAAGACCAGCGTGATCGAGGTCCTGCGCGCCGCCGGCCATCGCTGCTCCGCGGAAGCCGGGCGCGCGATCATCCGCCAGCAGATGGAAATCGACGGGGCCGCCCTGCCCTGGCGCGACCGCGCCCTCTACGCCGAACTCATGCTGTCCTGGGAGCTGCGCGCCCTCGATGCGCAGGCGGAGGGGAGCGGCTCCGTGTTCTTCGACCGCGGCCTGCCGGACATCGTCGGCTATCTGCGTCTGGAAGGGCTACCGGTTCCGGCGCACATCCTGAAGGCCGCGCAGGGCCAGCGCTATGCGCAGCGGGTCTTTCTGTTTCCGCCCTGGCCGGAGATCTTCACCGGCGATTCGGAGCGCAAGCAGACGGCGGAGGTCGCCGCCGCCACCTGCCGGGCCATGGCAGCGACCTACAGCGAACTGGGTTATGACCTGATCGAGGTGCCGCGGGCCGGCGTGGCAGAACGGGCCCGCTTCATTATGGCGGCCTGCCGGGCGCTTTGTTAGCCTGCGCCGAATGCGCGCGGGTTTAAGGGGGGAAGACGCCATGGCCTTGCTGACCACCACCATCGGGGCCTATCCGAAGCCGGAGAGCGTCGCGGTGCCGGACTGGTTCGACCCCGGCGCCATGGATTCCTCCATCGCCACCACCACCTATCAGGCCGCCGTCGAGCGCCTGGGTCCGGAGGCCGAAGCGGTCTTCGCCGAAGGCACGCGCCAGGTGATCGAGGACCAGGTCGGCGCTGGCATCGACATCCCCACCGACGGCGAGGTGCGGCGCGAGAACTATGTCCACTACCACTGCCGCCATCTCGACGGTTTCGACTTCGAGAACCTGACCCACCGGGTGCTGCGCGGCGGCGCTTATGAAACCGACCTGCCGACCATCACCGGCCCGGTGAAAGCGCGCGCGCCCTTCCTGCCGCACGACTGGCAGGTCGCCCAGGGCTTCACCGACCGCCCGGTGAAAGTCACCCTGCCCGGTCCCATGACCATCACCGACACCACCGCCGACGCACACTACGGCGACCCGGCGGCGCTGGGCCGCGATCTGGCGACCGCCCTAAACGCCGAAGTACTGGCTCTGGCCGAGGCCGGCTGCAAGCATATCCAGATCGACGAGCCGCTCTTCGCCCGCAAACCGGAGGCGGCGCTGAACTATGGCCTGGACAACATCGACCGCTGCTGGGAGGGCGTGCCCGACAGCGTCACCAAGGTGATGCACATGTGCTGCGGCTACCCCAACGCGCTGGACGACGAGGACTATCCCAAGGCGGACCCAGGGGCCTACTTTGAATTGGCCGAGGCGGTGGATGCCTCCCGGGTCGATGCCGTCTCCATCGAGGATGCCCACCGGCACAACGATCTGTCGCTGCTGGACCGCTTTAGGAACACGACCGTGATCTTCGGCGTCATCGCCATCGCCCGCAGCCGGGTCGAGAGCGTCGAAGAGCTGCACGAACGCCTGCAGGCGGCCTTGAAGCACCTGCCGGCCGAGCGCCTGGTGGCCGCCCCGGACTGCGGCCTCGGCCATCTCGGCCGCGACCTGGCGCTCAGGAAGCTGCGTGTGCTGAGCGAAGCGGCGAAAAGCCTCTAAGGAAAAAGGGCCGGGTGTCCCGCGCGCGCAGGTGACAACGCTGGCCTGCCGAAGGCACACTGGCCGCAGGGCAAACAGAGAGGTAAGGCATCGTGCTGGAGTCTTTGGAGTTCATCCAGACCGCCGTCGCAAGGCAGCGCAACAAACCGTTCCTGAAGGCCACCATGGCCGCGTCCGCCATGGCCATGCTGGCGGACGGCGAAATCCAGCTCTCCGAGCGCTACCGCCTGGACGAGATCCTGGAACGCCTGGAAGGCCTCAAGATCTACGACCCGCAGAAGGCCGTCGCGATCCTGGACGAATACATCCACGACCTGCGCAGCGAAGGCGATCATGCCCGCAGCGTGCTTCTCGGCAAGCTGCGGCGCATCGCCGAAGACAGGGACTGCGCCGCGGTGATCCCCGGCGTGGTGCTGGCCCTCTGCGCCGCCGATGGCGTCTTCAGCAAAAGCGAGAGACAGGTCTTTGAAGAGATCTGCGCCGCCCTCGACCTGGACCCGGCCGGCTACGCCGACCCCACGACTTCCTGAACCGCGCCCTGCTCGCTGCCCTGCTCCCTGCCCTGCCCCCTGCCCTGGACGGCAAGATCGAGAATCATGATCTTCTGCCAGATCTTGCGCGAGAGGTTGGTCGAGAGTTCTTCCAGTTCGTTGACGGTGTCGATCACAACGGCGTCCTGGACGCTCTGCGTATAGAGCGCGGCGATCTTGCCGCAGAGCGACAGCATCTCCGAGCAGTAGTCGAGATAGCGTTCGATCTCCTGACGGCCCATCTCGCGCTTCGGGGAACTGGCGGTCGGTTCTATGGTGTCCAGCAACACGCTGGGGCTCTTGGTCAACTGGTACATGTCGATCACATGGATCATGGAGCGCAGGGAATGCAGCGAGGTCAGGGCCCGCTTCCGCTTCCAGCGCGATTCCAGGCTGACGACAAAGGCGATGCCGAGCGCCATGATGATGGCGATGTTGGCGGCCGGTTCGATGATCTGCACGAGGGTCGTAGCCTCGGGCAGTGGCGAGCTGAAGTGAAGCTCCTTGAAGACCAGAGCGAAGAGCACGAGGCCGGCCGTCAGGATACCGACGGTGATCAGCCGCAGGCGCCAGTTGGGCCGCCCCAGCGCCAGGGCGTCGTTGCGCATCTCACGGGCCATCCGGGTAAAGTCCCCGGCAACTTCGCGCAGCCCGGCTTCGGGAAAGCGTTCGCCGATCCGCCGCTCCAGCGTATCGATCGTCGCAATGATCCTGTCCGCATCGAGCGTCATTTGCATGCTGTGAGTCGGTCCCCGATCGATGTGGCTCGCCAGCAAGCTTAGAGGTGGGTGTTCAGGCCTTCAACGCCAGTTCCAGATCCTCGATCAGATCAGCCGGGTCTTCCAGGCCGACGGAGAGCCGCAGCAGGCCGTCGCCGATGCCCTGCTCTGCGCGGTCCTCCGGCGAGAGGCGCTGATGGGTGGTGGTGGCCGGATGGGTGATCAGGCTCTTGGCGTCGCCCAGATTGTTGGAGATGTCGATCACCTCCAGCGCATTCAGGAAGCGGAAGGCGCGCTCCTTGCCGCCCTCCAGATCCAGCGCGACCATGGTGCTGGCGCCCTTCATCTGGCGCTTGGCCAGGTCCGCCTGGGGATGGCTGGCGAGGCCGGGGTAGAACACCCGGGTGACGCCGGGCTGAGCTTCCAGGAACTCCGCCACCGCCAGCGCGTTGGCGCAGTGACGCTGAACCCGCAGGTCCAGGGTCTCCAGGCCTTTCAGCATGACCCAGGCGTTGAAGGGGCTCATGGAGGGGCCGGTGTGGCGGTAGTAGTTCTGCAGGTGGTCCTTGATGAAGGCCTCGCTGGAGAGGATGGCGCCGCCCATGCAACGCCCCTGCCCGTCGATGTGCTTGGTGGCGGAATAGACCACCACGTCGGCGCCGAAGTCGAGCGGACGCTGCAGCATCGGCGTGGCGAAGACGTTGTCCACCACCACCGAGGCGCCGGCGGCATGGGCGAGGTCGCTCACCGCCTTCAGGTCGATCACCTCCAGGGTCGGGTTGGAAGGCGTCTCCAGGAACACGCAGGTCGCCGGGCGGGACAGAGCCGCCTCCCAGGCCTCCAGGTCGGTGCCGTCGACCAACTGGGTTTCGATGCCGTAGCGCGGCAGCATCTCGGACACGATGTAGTGGCAGGAGCCGAAGAGCGCGCGGGAAGCGACCACGCGGTCGCCCGCCTTCAGCTGACAGATCAGGGCGGCGAAGACGGCACCCATGCCGCTGGCGGTGGCGCGGCAGGCCTCGGCCCCTTCCAGCAGGCGCAGGCGGTCCTCGAACATGGCGACCGTGGGGTTGGCGTAACGCGAGTAGACGAAACGCTCCTTGTCGCCCTTGAAAGCGGCCTCTGCTTCCTCAGCCGAAGAGTAGACGTAGCCGGAGGTCAGATAGAGCGCTTCGCTGGTTTCGTCGAAGGCGCTGCGCGCCTGACCGCCGCGCACGAGTTCGGTCTGCGGCCGCCAGCGCCGCGTCCTGTTTGAATCCTTGGGCACGTCCTCTTTCCCTTCTCGCCCGTCTTGCGGCCTGCGTCGTCCCGGCGCCTGTCAGACCTGCGCCCGTCAGCCCTGCACCCGTCAGCCCTGCACCCGTCAGCCCTGGGCCCAGGGCAGCCCGGCCACCTTCCAGCCCCCGACGGAGCCGCGGTGCAGGTCGCCGTCGCGGTCGCCTTCGAAGCCTTCGGCCACATTGTAGCAGGGCCCGAAGCCGGCCGCTGTCAGCGCCATGGCGGCCGAGCGCGAGCGCGCGCCGGACCGGCAGATCAGCAGCACCGGCTGGTCCTTTTCAACACCGCGGGCCGCCACCTCTTCGACGAAGGCGGCATTCATCCCCATGTCCGGAAAGCTCTGCCAGGATACGCAGATGGTCTCCTTGCCCAGGCTGTCCAGCCGCGGCAGGCCGACGAAGTTCCACTCCGGCAGGGTGCGCACGTCGACCAGAGCCGCCTTGGGGTTCTCCTTCAGGAGCTCCCAGGCCTCGGCCGGGCGCAGGTCGCCCGCATAGCCGTCTTGCATAACGCCTCTCCCAGTTCATCGCCGGGGCCCCGACGTCCGCGCCCTCTCCTGCGCTTTGGCCTGGAACCCCTTTCGGGGCAGGCGAGTTTAGGCATCCCGCCACCGGACGCAACCGCCTTTGTACAGCGAAAGCTAAGAAGCGACCGCGTAGTCGCCGGCGGAAAGCAGGGTCGTGGGGTGAAGGCGGAAGCCCTTCACGCGCTTCGACATCACCGTCACCACCGAGAGCCAGGAGGGCTGCACCATAGGACCAGCTTCCTGCATCCGCGCCTGGACCTGGCGCAACAGCGGCCGCCGCGCCGCCGGGTCCAAGGTCGCCTCGGCCTCCGCCAGAAGGGCATCGATGGACGCATCCGAGAAACCCGTGGTGTTCCAGGCCCCGCCGGAGCGCACCGTCAGTCCCAGCAGCATAAAGCCGAGCGGCCGCGGCGCCCATTCCACGAACGCCAGCGGCACCTTGTCCCAGACCTCCCAGAATCGGGCCGCCGGCATCACGTCGATGGCGGCGCGGATGCCGGCTTCGGCGTACTGCTCGGCCATCGCCTGAACCGCCGAAAGCTCCCAGGCCGGCCAGGTCTTGCAGCTGATCCGGATATCGATGCCGTCGGGATGGCCGGCGGCCGCCAGCAGCCGGCGGGCCTCTTCAAGATCGCGGCCCATCGGCGGCAGCTCGGCATAGTCCGGGTGTGCTGGCGATACCAGGTGGTGTTCGGCGGGAACGCCGAAGCCCCGCAGCGCCAGCCGCGTGATTGCAGCCGGGTCCAGTGCCAGGCGCATCGCCCGGCGCACGCGCACGTCGTCGAAGGGCGGCACGTCGACCTTCATTTGCAACAGCGCGGTGGCCGTCGTCGTGGTCCGGTGCATCTCGAAATCAGGGTTTTCTGCCAGGCTTTCGGCGACCGCGTAGTCGCAACGGTCGAGGCCATCGACCTGACGCGATACCAGGGCTGCCGCTGCGGCATTCGGATCGTCCCCCAGGTCGATCAGCCGCAGTTCGTCCAGGCAGGCGGCAAAGGCGGAGTGGCCATGCTGGGCGCGCAGCACCGCGCCCTCCCCGACGCTGAGCTCCGTAAGCGCGAAGGGGCCGGTCCCGTTGGCACCCACGCCGAAGCGGCCGCCCTCGTCGGGATCCAGCATGACGTTGGTGTAGTGGAAGAGGTGCTCCGGCACCGCGACCTGAGGGCGCTTCAGGTTCAGGCGCAGATGAAAATCATCCACCTTCTCGATCGCCGCGGCATCCCACAGGGCCGGCCCGTTGCAGCCCTGGCAGGGCTCGTCGACCAGCAGGTAGGACTGCATCATCCCGAGGGCCGACGAGCCGGTCGCGGGATCAAGCAGCCGGCGCAGGTTCCAGATGACGTCATCGGACGTAAAGGCGCGGCCGCTGTGCCAGGTCACATCGCGGCGCAGGAAGAGATCCCAGCTGCGCAGGTCGGGCGATACCGACCAGGAAGACAGCAACCTGGGCCGCGTCACGTTGTCGAAGCCGGTCCAGGTCAGGGGCTGACAGACCTGATGGACCAGGTTGGCCGCCGGCAGCCAGTCGAGCGCGTGCGGATCGGAAACCGGTTGGATGCGCATGCCGAGCGTCAGACGCCCGCCCCGCAGACCGCCCGCCGCCGCTTCGGACGCGGGCGCGGTCCCCAGGCCGGCCATTGCGTAAGCCGCCGCCGGAGCCAGCCCCAGCAGGGTCGCCTGGCGCAGAAAGGCCCGGCGGCTCAATCCGCCGTCCGCCAACTGCCGGCGCAGAGCCCCGACCAGCGGGTGGTGATGGTCTTGATCCATGGCCGCTCCCCGCCAGTGAGGATAGTCCTACGGTGGGGAAATTCCAGTCATCAATGATCGCGACGATTAGGCCGGTCGCTCAGAGTGACCCGTCGGAATCCGGGCCTTCCGAACCCAGGACCCTGGGATCGGGGGCCCTCGGACCGTCGGACCGGGGCCTGGGGCCGGCAGCTTCGGGACCCGACCCGAGATCCGGACCAGCGGGCGCTTCCGCTGACGTTGCGGCGGCGGAGTCGGCCATGTGAACGACACGTTGCGGGAACGGAATCTCGATGCCCGCCTCGCGGAACTGCCGGTCGATTTCGAACCGCAGGTCGCTGCCGATCAAGAGCCGATAGCTCACCTCGTTGGTGAAGCAGCGCAGTTCGAAGTCGAGGCTGCTGTTGCCGAAGTTCGTGAACAGCACATGGGGCTCCGGCGAAGTCAGCACCTGTTCGTGGCGCCCGGCGCAGCCGAGCAGAATCTCCTTCACCTTTTCCACATCCGATCCGTAGGCGACACCGACCGGAACCTCAATACGGCCGTAATGATCCTTGTGGGTCCAGTTGATCACCGGGGTCGAGATGAAGTCCGAGTTGGGAATGATCACCGAGGCGCGCTGGAAGGTCTGCAGTTCTGTCGAGCGCACGGTGATCTGTTTGACGAAGCCCTCGTTGGCGCCGACCACCACCCAGTCGCCCACCTTGATCGGCCGTTCGATGAGCAGAATGATGCCCGAAACGAAGTTGCTGACCACGGTCTGCAGGCCAAAGCCGATGCCGACGGAGAGCGCACCGGCAATGAGGGCGATGTTGGAGAGGTCGATACCCAGCGCCGAAATGCCGAACATCGTCGCGAGGATGATCCCCAGGTAGCCGAAGCCGGCAGCCAGCGAGTGCTGAACGCCGGAGTCAAAACCGGACTCGGGCAGGACCCGATTGCGCAGGAACCTCTGGAACAGCCGCGTCAGGAGAAGCACGACGGCGAAGACAATCGCAGCCGCGAAGACGTCGGCAAGGGAGATGGTCACGCCACCGATGGAGATCCCCGTCGCCAAGCGGCGCGCCTCGGTCCAGAACTCGCCGAAAGGCGACGACCAGATTGAGGCAATCAGCACTGCACCGACCACGGCGAAGACTGCATCCAACAGCATGCGCAGCCAGAACTTGATCCGCCTGCGGGCGACGTGGCGGAGCGCCAGGTACTCGGTCATGAAGCCGGAGCGCAGGTAGACGCCGACAAGCTCGCGGCCCAGGCCGCGCAGGATCACGAGCCCACCCAGGCTGATCGCGCTGAGGACGAGGTTCGAGAGCAGAAAGTCGCCGAGGTCGGCGTAGCCGACCAGCGCCGCAAGGATGCTGGCGATCGCCAGCAGCATTACAAGACGGCGGATCAGGCGCCAAAAACTCGACTGGATCACCGTCTGAGGCGTGCTTTGCACGCCATCCTCACCGGCGACTTCTTGGGCGGCCATGAGCCAGCGGCTGCGCCGCGTCATGTCGATCAGGACCAGGGCCGGAAGAGCGTTCAGGACGAAAGTGGCCAGCGAGAAGTAGGTGTCGGTGACGCCGATCTGGTTGTGCGCCTCGGTCATGAAAATCTCGACCGCGAAGAACGCCGCCAGCAAGGTAAAGCGGCGTCCGAGGACGCGGGCGTTATCAGGCGAAACATTCAGCAGGCGCCACTGGGGCATGTCCGGCGAGAGCACTGCATAGGGCAGCGCCCAGGCCAGCGAGAAGAAGATCATCACGGCGAAGAACAGGCCCAGCAAAGCCCAGAACAGACCACGTTCCGTTGCCCCGCTGGAGATCGCCAGGTAGAGCAGGCCGCCAAACATCAGGGCGGGGACGATGCCCCGCGCCGCGGCATTGGCGATCCCGGCGATCAGGCGGCGGCCGTAGCTGGGTTCGGCGAGCGTCGGGTTGCGGTCGTAACGTTTCAGCAGCCAGCGCCGCAACAACCACCCGACAACGATCGCGAGCGCGAGGAGAATGGCGACCCTTAGGGGAATAGCGGCGCGACGCTCCTCCCCCTCCAGGCCCTGCCACCATGTGACCGGCGAGCGGGCAATCTTGCCCAGAACGTCGAAGAACTCCGGCACACCGCGGGACCACGTGTCCGGCGACCAGGGGAAGGGATAGACGCGGAACAGCGCCTCGAAGCGCTTCTGTTGCGACAGCGCGCCTACGAGACGGTCCAGTTCATCGGACCGCACGATAGAGAGATTGGCCTGGGCGACGCGGGCGCGCAGGCCCTGCAGTTCGTCCTCGATCTCTTGGCGCTGTGCCGCAAGCTCCTCGGCCTCCGGCGCTGCCTCAGGGTCCGGGGCGGGGCCCAGGACTTCGAGCCTTCTTTCCAGATCCCCGATACTGTCTTCCGCAACACTTTTGATCTCGCTGGCTTCGCGGCGGACGCGGGCGGTGACGTCGAGAAAGCTGCGCGCGTCCTCGGCCGTCGTGTCGGCGCGCCGGAGCTGCTGTTCGACTAGGTCGAGCGTGCGGGTCCACTGGCCCGCAAGCACCGATGAGGTCTCAGGGCCCGTCGTCGACTGTGCCGAGGAAACCTGCGGAAGGAAGAGGGTCAGCGCCAGAACGGCGGCAAGAAGCACGTCAGGAGCGGCAGGGAAACGCAAGGCTGTCACCTCTTCCGGCGGAGACCGGTCGCAAAAACCTAGCACGCAGCACCCGGCCAGGGAAACCGCGGGCCCGGCGGCTCACGGCCGGGTGCGTCCGGGAACGCCACCCGCACAGCGGCCCCTGAAATCAGCGATTGATCGGGGTGCCCGGTTCGGCGCGCCGATTGCGGTTCAGGACCCGATCAGGCGCCCGCGGTCCGGCTCACGGGTAGTCGCAGCGGTCGGCCGTCACGGACAAAAAGCCCCGCGCGCCGGGCAGAAAGGTGAAGCGGTACTCGTCATTGCCGACGACGATGGAGCGGTGCAGCGGCAAGGGACCCTCCGCCGTCACCGACTTTCCACCCAACTCGGTGAAGGCCACCTTCACCGGCTGGTCGGGATCGAACCAGGCTTCGATATTGCCGTCGGCATCGCGCGCCGCCGCTCCGCTGGCCGTAACCGTGATGCTGCGGTCGGCGAAGCTGACGGCATCGTTCGCCCCCTTCTGCAACGAGGTTGTGACAATGAAGCGCTTGGTCTCAGGCGCTTCATCGCAGATGCGCGGCTTCTCCGCGGCCGAGACCAGAAAGGTGAGTCGCTCCTGATCGGCACCGGCATCCAGCTTCCGCCGCACCAGATCCATCAGTTCGCGGACAAAGCCTGTGGGCACCTCGCGCTCGTAGCGCTGCTGCCACGCGGCGATGGCCTCCTTCGATCTCGCAAGCTCGCTGGCCAGGGCCGCCGACTGACGCTCCAGCCCGCTGACTTCCTGGGTGAGTTCGGCAATGCGCTGCTCGGCCTTGGTGACGTCGCGGGCCGCAAGCTGGGAACCGATGCGGTAAGAATATGCACCGGCCGCAACGATGGCGATCAGGGCCAGGCACCACTTGGTCACGGCCCACCAGAAGCGCCTGCGGCGGCGCTGGCGGTTTTCGTGCAGGCCTAGGGACATACCGCTCGGCACCTTCGCTTGCTCATGCTCTCTCCCGTCCTTGTCTCAGGTCGTTGGCGGCAGATTGGAACGGCGCTTCCCAACCAAACCGGCAACGCAGCCGCCGGTTCCACGAACCGCCATGCTAAGCACTTGAAATCGCGTGCTCTTTGATCGAGATGGGAGCATCTTCTACCACCACGCCAGGGGTCAGGCAAGCCGCCGGGGCCCGAAATGCCTGACCTTTCAGCCTTTAAAGGACTTTAACGAAACCTTACCGCATAGCCCTGTAGAGTGACAAAAATGAGGCAGCGCAGCGTCCTCGGAAAGGCCCGCCGGACCAGACATGAGCAAGTCATCGGACGATCCCCGCCGTCAGCTCCTACGCCAGCTGAGCGCTTTGCGCGGCCGTATCGATCCGCAGGCGATCAATCATTTCCTGCGCAAGGTGGACGGCTGGGAGCCCTATGACAGGGAAGCCGCCGGAGAGGCGGTGCGCCAATTCCTCGCAACCCGCCAGGACGGCGGCAAGTTTCAGGAGCGCCTGCGCCAGGAGCTGACGAAAAAGAACGAGGACACCTGACCCCGGGACACCTGACCCCGGGACGCTTAACCCTGGACTGACACCTGAAGATCCATGAGCATCGGCTCCGGTGCAAACCCTCAGGAGCCGCCGCGCATGTCGATTGAACTCTGGTTCGCTTTTCTCCTCGCCGCCGCCATCGTCATTGCCATTCCCGGCCCCACCAACCTGGTGGTGGTTGCCTATACGCTGCGCCGAGGGCGTAGGGCCGGGCTGACGACGGTTCTGGGCGTGCTGCCGGGGATCGCCACCGCGATGATGCTGTCCTTCGCCGGCCTGGGCGCCCTGCTTGCGGCCTCGGCGGAGGTCTTCACCGCCGTGAAATGGGCCGGCGCCACCTACCTCATCTACCTTGGCATCCGCCAGTGGCGGGCGGCAGCGGCGCCAGCGGATCTCCCGGGTTCAGACGACAAGCCGGGCGCAGACGACAGCAATGCCCAGGGGCGGATGCTGCGCGATGCCTTTCTGGTCACCCTGCTCAATCCCAAGGGCATCATCTTCTTCTCCGCCTTCTTCCCGCAGTTTCTCGATCCAGGCCGCCCCATGCTGCCGCAGATGGTCCTTCTCGGCGCCACCTTCCTGCTGCTGGTCCTGCCGATCAACTCTGCCTATGCGGTGATGGCCGGTGCGCTCAGAAGCCGGCTGGCCGAAGCCGCGTGGCGCCGCATGCTGAACCGCATCGGCGGCGGGCTGCTGATCGGCGCCGGCCTTTTCACCCTGACGTTACGGCGGAGCTAAACAATGCGCTCGGCAACGCGGGCTGTGGTCACACGCTGGCTTTGCGCGGTTTGGAGAACTCCTGAAACCATTGGGTCAGAACGGTCTCGTCCACTTCGCCGGCCGCCAGACCGACAATCATCTGGACGATGGCCGTTTCTTCCGGTTCGAATTCATAGCCGTTGATGCTCAGAAAGACGGCTCCCGCCAGGATGCCGCTGCGCTTGTTGCCATCGACAAAGGGATGGTTGCGGACAATGCCGAGGGTGTATTCCGCCGCCAATGCAAAGGGCGACGCAGCGTCCTCATAGGCTGCGCGGTTTTGTGGCCGCGCCAGCGCGCTCTCCAGCAAACCGGGATCGCGGATTCCATCGCTGCCGCCGAAGCGGGCGATGGACTCGCGATGGAACGCCTCCACCATGGCTTGGGTCAGCCACCGGTAGTCCGTCATTCCGCGAGCTTCTTCATGGCGCTCGGATAGCGCCGCATGAAGTCGCCGGCGGCATCCAGGGCCTCGGCAAAATCAGGATCGAAAGGCGTCAGTTCAATACCTTCGCGCGTTTTCACGACGTAAAGGCTGTCGCCTTCCTTCAGGCCCATCGCCTTCACATGCTCTGAAAGAGTCACGCCCAGGGAGTTGCCGATCTTTCGGATCTTGATGGGTTCGGCCATGACATACGGTCCTGCTTACCTGGAAAACGAACCAGGATCATAGCCGAAAGAATTATACATTTGTATAATTCTTTCGGAGCGACCCTAACTCAACAGCAGGGAGTCGCTGTCGAGTTCCTCGCCGCGCACCTTGGCGAAAAGCGCCATGAGATCGCCGACCCCGAGCCGGGCGCGCTCGTCTCCGGTCACGTCCAGGACGACACGCCCCTCGTGCAGCATCAGGCTGCGGCTGCCCAGGGAGAGGGCCTGGCGCATGGAATGGGTCACCATGAGGGTGGTGAGATTCTCCGCCTCCACCAAATCGCGGGTGAGATCGAGGACGAAGGCCTGCATGCGCGGATCGAGCGCCGCGGTGTGCTCGTCCAGCAGCAGGATCTTGGTGGGCCGAAGGGTTGCCATGACCAGGCTGACCGCCTGGCGCTGCCCACCGGACAAGAGACCCATGCGGTCGCCGAGTCGGTTCTCGAGGTTGAGACCGAGGCGGGAGATCTTGTGCCGGAACTCATCGCGCCGCGCGCCGGTAAGCGCCTTGTCGAGACCGCGCGCTGTGCCGCGCGCCGTCGCCAGGGCCAGGTTTTCCTCGATGGTGAGATCCTCGCAGGTGCCGGCCAGCGGGTCCTGAAAGACGCGCGCCACGAGCGCGGCGCGGCGCGGCGCCGGCCAGGCCGTGACGTCGGTGCCGTCGATGACGATGCGCCCGGAACTGAGCGGCACCTCACCGGTGAGGCAGTTCAGCAGCGTCGTCTTGCCGGCGCCGTTGGAGCCGATCACGGTGACGAACTCACCCGCGCCGATCTCCACGCTCATCCCCTGGAGCGCGCGGGTCTCCATGATGGTGCCGGCGTTGAAGGTGACCCGCAGGTCTTCGACCCGGATCATGCCCGGCGCCCCTTCTTCAGAAGGCTCTTCAGCGGGTTGCGCGCGCCGGGCAGGATCAGCGCCAGGGTCACCAGCACGGCGGTCACGAGATTGAGGTCGGCGGCCTTCAGGCCCAGTGCATCGGCATTGAGCGCAAGGGCGATGGCAAGGCGGTAGATGATGGAGCCCAACAGACAGGCCACCACCGCCACCACCACGCCGCGCACGCGGAAGATCGCCTCCCCCGCGATGACGGCGGCAAGGCCGACGACGATGGTGCCGGTGCCGATGGTGATGTCGGCAAAGCCGTTCATCTGGGCAAAGAGCGCGCCGCCCAGCGCGACCATGGCATTGGAAAGCGCCATGCCGGTGGCCGTCACCTTGGCAGTGGCGATCCCTTGGGCGCGAGCCATGCGCGGGTTGGCGCCGGTGGCCCGCATGCCGAGGCCGTAGTTGGTGATCAGGAACCAGGCGATGCAGGCCGCAACCACGGCAACGACGACAAAGCCCACCAGCGGTTTCAGATAGAGCCCGGAAAGCCCCAGGCCCTCAAAGGGCGTCAGTACCGTGGGCTCGGTGATGAGAGCGACGTTGGGCCGGCCCATGATGCGCAGGTTCACCGAGTAAAGCGCGATCATGGTGAGGATGGAGGCCAGCAGATGCAGGATGCCGAAGCGCAGGTTCAGGACTGCCGTCACCAGACCGGCCAGCGCTCCGGCCACCACCGCAACCGCCGTCGCGACGAAGGGATCGATGCCGGAAACGATCAGCGTCGCCGCCACCGCCGCGCCCAAGGGAAAGCTGCCGTCGACGGTGAGGTCCGGAAAGTTCAGGATGCGGAAGGAAAGATAGACCCCCAGGGCGACGAGACCGTAGACCAGGCCGATCTCGACCGCCCCGAGGAAGGAAACGAGGTTCATGGCAGTTCAGGTCCGCTGGCGGCGGCGCGACCCTGAAGCGGGCGGCGACGGTGTCTAGCGCACCACCTCCTTGGCTTGCTGGATCAGCGCATCGGGAATGGAGACGCCCATTTTCTCTGCCATGCCGGGGTTCACGTAGAGCTCGGTGATCTCGACACCCTCCACCGCGATGTCGCCGGGCGCCTCGCCCTTCAAAACCCGCAGCACCATGCGGCCGGTCTGGCGTCCCAGGTCGTAGTAGTTGAAGCCGAGGGCGGCGATGGCGCCGCGCGCCACCGAATCGGTGTCACCGGCATAGACCGGCACCCTGTTGTCGATGCCGACCTTCACCACGGCCTCGAAGGCCGAGACGATGGTGTTGTCGGTCGGCACATAGATGACGTCGGCCTTGCCGACCAGACTCTGGGCCGCGCCCAGAACCTCGGAGGTCTTGGTCGCCGGTGCCTCGACAACCGTCAGGCCGCGCGCCGGGGCCTCCTGCTTCACCAGTTCCAGCAGGGTGAGGGAATTCGCCTCGCCGGGGTTGAAGGGCACACCGATCGAGGTGGCATCCGGGGTGATCTGCTTGATGAGATCCAGGTGCTTGCCGATGGGCGAGAGATCGCTCATGCCGGTGACGTTGGCGCCGGGCTTCATCGGGTCGCCCACCAGCTTGGCCCCAACCGGGTCGGTAACGGCGGTGAAGACGATGGGAATGTCCTTGGTGGCCGAGACCACGGCCTGGGCCGAAGGCGTGGAAATCGGCACGATCACGTCCGGGGCCTCGCCGACGAACTTGCGGGCGATCTGCGCGGCGGTCGCCGGATTGCCCTGGGCGCTCTCATAGAGGAAGCGCAGGTTCCTGCCTTCTTCGTAGCCGGCGGCGGCCAGTTCGTCACGCACGCCGTCGCGCGCCGCATCCAGGGCCGGGTGTTCGACGATGGCTGTGGTGGCCACGGTGATATCGGCTGCCTGCGACGCCGTCGCGGCGAAGGCCGCAATGGCCAGGGTGGATAGCAAGGTTCCAAAGCGCATGGTCCCGCTCCCGTTTTCTCTGTTTATGGAAGTGCGGAGTGTTGCCATTGCCTTAGCATGCGGCCCCGCGGCAGTCCAAGGCTGAAGCTGTTTCAGTCGTGCAACACCCGCTGCAACATGAGACAGATCGTTGCCCGCCCGGCCGGGATCGGACTAGACTGAGTGCCGTCGACCCCCAGCCCATCCAAGACTTCAGCCCCATCCCGAAGCGAGGTTCCCCCATGGACATGCGCAAGCTCGGCCGCAGCGGCCTGACCGTCTCCCCCGTCTGTCTCGGCACCATGATGTTCGGCGACCAGACCGAAGAGGCCGAGGCGCGGCGCATCATCGATCACGCCCGCGACCAGGGGGTGAACTTCATCGACACCGCCGATCAGTACGCCCAGGGCCGCTCGGAGGAGATCGTCGGCCGCGCCATCGCCGCCGAGCGCGATTCCTGGGTGCTCGCCACCAAGGCGGGCAACCCGGTGAAGGACGGCCATGCCAATGCCGCCGGCCTGGGCCGCAAGTGGCTGCTGCAGGCCATCGAAGACAGCCTCGACCGGCTGGACACCGACTACGTCGACATCTGGTATCTGCACCTGGACGACTACTCCACGCCGCTGGAAGAGGTGATCACCGCCGTCGCCGACGTCATCAGCTCCGGCAAGGCGATCTACTGGGGCGTCTCCAACTTCCGCGCCTGGCGCATCTGCGAGCTGGTCCGCCTTGCCGAGCTGGCCGGGCTCGCCCGACCGGTGGTCTGCCAGCCTTACTACAACGCCATGATCCGCGTGCCGGAGGTGGAGATCCTGCCGGCCTGCGAGTACTACGGCCTGGGGGTCGTGCCCTACAGCCCGCTGGCCCGCGGCGTCCTGACCGGAAAGTACACACCCGGCGCAGCGCCGGCCGAGGGCACCCGCGCGGCGCGCAACGACGTGCGCATCATGGAGACCGAGTTCCGCGAGGAGTCCCTCGTCATCGCCCAGACCGTCAAGGCACATGCGGAGGCGAAGGGCATGACCGCCGCCGACTTCGCCATCAACTGGGTGCTGGCCAACCCCATCGTGACCTCGATCCTCGCCGGCCCGCGCACCATGGAACACTGGGAAGGCTATCTCGGCGCCCTGGAACACGGCTTCGATGCGGAGGACGAGGCGCTGATGAACTCCCTGGTGGCGCCCGGCCATCCCTCCACCCCCGGCTACAACGACCCGCGCTATCCGCTGACCGGACGCCGGGGTGGTAGACGCAGCAGCGTCATGAGAAATCAAAACCCCGGTTGTGACTGGATCAAAGTCTCCTTCCGGGTGTTTGGGGCAACGCTGAATCCCGAAGAAGTCACGGCTGCAACCGGGATCGCGCCCGATTTCCACGCCAAGGTCGGTGAGCAGCCCCGCAACCGGGCTGGAGAAATCTACAGAGAGTCTTTGCCGCCAGCACGAAAGGGGCACTGGCACCTCCAAAGCAAGGCCGCAGCCGCCTCCACCAAGTTGGACGACCACGTCGAGGAGATCCTGCAGCGTCTCGAAGGACATCAAGACTACTTCGCGGATCTCGCAAAGACGCACCACATCGACTTGTTCATCGGCTGGTCGGGCGGATTGCGCGGCGAGGTCAGGCCGCGCCTGTCGCAGAGTCTGATGGACTCGATTGCATCATTCGGCGCTATCGTCGACTTCGACATCTATGACAGGAACGACTGACCATCGGGTCACGGTCATCCAACAGCAGGAGTCGGTTCGCTTAGAGCTCTCAGTAAGGACTGTCCGGTCTGAAGGGGATGTCGGTGCCGCCGTAGTTGATGCCCATTTGCCAGAGTGCGCCGGTGATCTGGCTGCGGTGGTGGGTCTGGTGGTTGAACATCTGAACGAGGTAGAGGCCGCGCGGTATGCGGCGGGTGCGCCCGAAGGACCTGCTCTCGATTTCGATGACGCCGTCCAGCCAGGCCTGATCGGCGCGCGCGGCCACGGCGTCGATGCGGCGGTCGAGGCGGGCGCGCTCGGCTTTCAGGTCCGCCCAATCGGCGAAGACCAACTCCTTCAGGTCGATGGCCCTGACCCCGACGCCTTCCACCACGTCCAGAATCCAGCGGTCGATGGTGGCGATGTGGTCGAAGGTACGGTGGAGCGAGCCGAAGAAGAGGCCGCGCTCCGCTGTCCGCTCCGCCTCGCCGAGCGCATCCAGATGGCCAACGACGGCGCCGTTCTGCCAGGCGTTGTAGGCCGCCATCTCGTTCAGATAGCCGGGCAGTATCAGCCCGCCGCGGGATGGTTCCACGCGCGTTCCTTCCGTGTTTTCCTGATGCGGCGGCCCGTCACTGCACCACGGCGCAGCCAAAGGCTCAAGCCCGGCACCGGCCTTAGAGGTCGCTAGCAACCGGGACCTTGGGCGGCGCGTCCGGCGATGGGGTTCTCCAGATCGTCGATGGAGACGAAGGTCCGCTGCTGGTCCTGGAAGGCGACGCTGTCGAGATCGACGAGGGAGCGGCGCACCGTCGCGCCGATGATCCCGTCGGCCTTTTCGCCATCGCTCGACAGAGGCAGGGCCAGGCGCTCGCCGATGGCCACCCGCTCCGCGCAGCGGTACATGGGGCCGCTGACCAGCATGGCCTCTTCGGCGTCGATGACCCTGAGGAAGTTTTCATTCACCGGCGCGAAGAACTCCTCGGCGACGAAGTCGGACAGCAGACGGCCGGAAACCGAGGTGCCGAAAACCGCATTCACTTCTTCGCCGGCAAGGCGGTAACGGAAGGTTCCGGCCTCCGGCTCGTATTCGTTGATCCAGATGACGGACAGCACGGGGCCCAGCTTCAGGGCGTCGATATCGCTGCGTGCCGGCAGGCGGCGCGCCCCCCGCACCTCCAAATAATGGGCCAGCAGCAGCTTCAGCGGCTGGCTTTCGATCAGCCCGAGCACCCTCTTGCCCCTTTGCCTCGGCCCTCCAACCCCCGGAGACCGCAGCGAATCCTAACAGGCTTCCCGCGTCAGGAGGAGACAAGAGTTGAGCGGACCGATCATGAACAAGCCTCGGTTGAGTGATCGCGAGTGACCACTATGTGCGCGAGGGATGATTGTTCCTGACTGCGAGTCACCCGTGCGCGCTGGACGCGGCCCAGAGATTGAGCCCGCTCTCGGTCGCAAAGGAATCGATCTCGGACAGTTCGGCCTCGGTGAAGGTCAGGTGGTCGAGGGCGGCCACACAGTCCTCCACCTGCTCCACCCGGCTGGCGCCGATCAGGGCCGAGGTGACCCGCCGGTCGCGCAGCACCCAGGCGATCGCCATCTGGGCCAGGCTCTGGCCGCGGCGCTGGGCGATCTCGTTGAGGCCGCGGATCTTGGCGAGGTTGTCCTCCGAGATGAAGTCCGGGCGCAGAGACTTGTCGGCGGCGGCGCGGCTGTCCTGCGGCACCTCCTTCAGATACTTGCTGCTCAGCATGCCCTGGGCCAGCGGTGAAAAGGCGATGCAGCCGATGCCCGCGTCGTCAAGGACGTCGAGCAGGCCCTCGTTCTCGATCCAGCGGTTCAGCATGGAGTAGCTCGGCTGGTGAATCAGGCAGGGCGTGCCAAGGTCGCGCAGGATCTTCGCCGCCTCTCGGGTCTTCTGCGGCCCATAGGAGGAGATGCCGACGTAGAGCGCCTTGCCCTGGCGCACCGCGGCGTCGAGCGCGCCCATGGTTTCTTCCAGCGGCGTGTTGGGATCGAAGCGGTGGGAATAGAAGATGTCGACGTAGTCGAGCCCCATGCGCTTGAGGCTCTGATCGAGGCTGGCCGTCAGATACTTGCGGCTGCCCCAGATGCCGTAGGGGCCGGGCCACATGTCGTAGCCGGCCTTGGTCGAGATGATGAGCTCGTCGCGGTAGGGCGCGAAGTCGCGCGCCAGCATGCGCCCGAAGTTGGCTTCGGCCGAGCCCGGCGGCGGCCCGTAGTTGTTGGCGAGATCGAAGTGGGTGATGCCGAGGTCGAAGGCGCGCCGGCAGATCGCGCGGCCGTTCTCATAGGGCCTGTCACCGCCGAAGTTGTGCCACAGCCCCAGAGAGATCGCCGGCAGGTCGAGGCCGCTGTGGCCGCAGCGCCGGAAGGTCATGCCGTCATAGCGTTGGTCGCGGGCAACGTAGGGAATGGTGTCAGACATGGCGGGAGCCTCCAGGGGTTGGGGCGGGCGGGGGATCGGCACGAACCGCGCAGCGGCGGCGCTGCAGCCAAGGCTTAGGATTGTTAAAGTACAACTTAGTGTCAAGGGCAAGAGGGCCGGCGCTTCGGCAAGGCCCCCGAACGCCTGCCTCCCAAACCAAAAAATCCGCGTGACGGCGAAGCGAAGGGCGGTGCTTGCCGTCACGCGGATCCTTGGACAGTAACTGCCTCTGATGGGTGAAAAGGCAGCCACTCACTTGGGGAGTGTGGCTGGACCATGCCGCCGGACCGCCGTCTTGACAAACGAAAAGAACTAAGCCGAGACTAAGTCGAACTTAATAGGGAAACTTCACAGCGAGACCGGGCCTTGCCGCGTGACCTGCCCCCCCTGATCGCCATGCGCGCCTTCGAAGCCGCCGCCCGCCACGGCAGCTTTACCCAGGCCGCCGCCGAGCTGAACATCACCCCGGCCGCTGTCAGCCAACAGGTGCGCCACCTGGAACAGCAGCTCGACGTCAGCCTTTTCCTGCGGCAGGCCCGGGGCATCACGCTGACCGCCGCCGGCCGCGACTACGCCCAGGCCCTCGGCCCTGCCCTCGACCAGATCGCCAGCGCCACCAGCCAGGTGCGCAGCGCCGATCACGGCGGCCGCCTGACCGTCGCCACCACGCCGTCCTTTGCCGCCAAGTGGCTGGTCCAGCGCCTGGCCCGCCTGCAGGCCGGGCAGCCCGACCTGGACGTCCGACTCTCCACCTCCAACGCGCTCACCAACTTCGCCGCAGATGACATCGACGTGGCGGTGCGCTTCGGCAGCGGACGCTGGCCGGGCGTCTCCGCCACGCTGCTGATGACAACCGAGCTGTTCCCGGTCTGCAGCCCGGCGCTGCTGCGCGGGCGCCAGCCCCTGCGCAAGCCCGAAGACCTGCAACACCACACCATGCTGCGGCTGGTCTTTCCCGATTGGATCAAGTGGCTGGAGGCCGCCGGGCTGGAGCAGCTTGCGCAGCGCCGCGGACCGCAGTTCAGCGACGCCGGCCTGATGATGCAGGCTGCCGTCGAAGGGCATGGCATCGCTCTCGGCCAACGCGTCCTGGTAGCCGACGACCTGGCGGCGGGGCGCCTGGTGGAGCCCTTCGACCTGCGGGTCCCCAGCGAGTCGGCCTACTACATCGTAACGCCGCCGGGCGCGCTCGCCCGGCCGAAGGTCCAGGCCTTCTGCACATGGCTGCAGGAGGAAGCGAAAGCGGCCGACTTGACGAACTAGAACGATCGTTCTATTTATGCTCCGTGAGCAAGAAGCGTGACGCTTTGACGGCGACGGCCGACCGGCTGTTCTACGAAGAAGGCTTCGCCGCGACCGGGATCGACCGCGTCGTGGAAGAGGCCGGTGTCGCCCTCGGCACCCTCTATCGTCACTTCGGCGGGAAAGCCGGACTGGTGGTCGCCGTGCTCGACTATCGGGAAGCCGCCTTTTTCGCACGGCTCGAAGAATTTGCCGCGCAGACGGAGGAGAAGGACAGGGTCTTGAGCCTGTTCGACGGCCTGTTGAGTTGGGCCGAGGAGAAGGGCGGTACCGACAACGGCTGCCTCTTTCTGCGCGCTGCAGCCGCACACCCGGACGAGCCGGCAATCGCTGCGCGCGTGCGCAAGCACAAAAAGGACTACCTCGCGCTCTGCCGCAAACGGATGCGCGAAGGCGGCTGGGACGCGGCGGAGGCGCGGCGGCTGGCGCCGCGCGTTTTTCTTTTGCTCGAGGGCGCGGTCGCGGCCTGCAGCCTGCTTGGGAACAGGCCCGCCATCACACAGGCGCGCGATGCGGCGGCAGATCTCTTGACTGAGAGCGCCGCCCCTGCTCCTGCCCGGCGCCGAGGATGAAACGCGCCGTCCTGGTGACGCTGCTGCTGGAGGCGGCCATGGTCGTCGCCTGGAGCTCAGGCTTCATCGGCGGCAAGCTCTCCGCGGACACCCCCGGGGTCTTTCTGGTCCTGTTCTGGCGCTTCCTGATCGCAAGCCTGCTGCTGGCACCTTTCGTACGACAGGCCACCCGCAGCGGCGTCACCGCTTTGCAACTGCGCCGGCAGGCGGTCATCGGCTTCTTCGGCATGTTCGTCTATCTGGCAGCCGGACTGAAGGCGATCGAACTGGGCGTGCCCGCCGGTCTCGCGGCCCTGATCGGCGCCCTGCAGCCCCTCACGACCGCTGCTCTGGCCGGCCCTGTGCTCGGCGAAAGCGTGAGAGGGCGCCAATGGTTCGGTCTGCTGCTCGGCTTTGCCGGGGTCGCGCTGGCCGTCGGCGGCGACCCAGGCAATGCCCCGGCCTGGACCTACGGCCTCTGCCTGCTGGGCATGGCAAGTCTGGTCGGCGCGACGCTCTATGCCAAGGCGCGGCAGGACACCACACCGATGCTGCCCGCCCTCGCCGTGCACTGCATCGTCGCCACACCCGGCTTCCTGATCCTGACTCTCCTTGAGGGCAACTTCTGGCCGCCGCTGGAGCCGGCCTTTGGCCTGGCGGTCGTCTGGTTCATCCTGTTCTCGACGCTCGGCGGCTATGGGCTGTACTGGCTCTGCCTGAGGCGCACGACGGCCACGCGGGTGGCGAGCCTGATCTACCTGACGCCGCCGGTCACCATGGTCTGGGCCTGGGCGATGTTCGGCGAAGCCCTCACCCTCGCCGGTATCGCCGGCTTCGCCCTTTGCCTGCTCGGCGTCGGTCTCGCCGCGCAGCGCCGGCCCGCGGCCGCGGACTGCCCGCAGGGCTGAGCGCCGACGGGAGCGGGAGGACCGGTCTCCCGAAGCCGCCCCCGCTCCAGCGGGTCAGTACTGGCCCAGCTTGGGATCGATCTGCCAGATCTCGCTGACCAAAGCCTCGCCCCGATAGGTCAGGACGTAGCGCACGGGAATGGTCTTCTTGCCCAGGAATTTCACGTCGGCGGTGACCGTCGCGCCCTTCGGGTTGGCGTTTTCGGCGATGGCGATCACTTCCACATCCAACGGGCCCTGGGCGCCGGTGAACTTGCGCCAGACCTCGGCAATGGCGGCCTTGCCGGTATAGGCCCCGTCCAGGGGGCCGCCGACCCACTGAAAGGTGCTGGCTTCCGTGTAGGCGGCGGTCACCGCCGCCACCCGGCCCTGGGCGATGGCATCGAAGTGGGCCGCGGCACGCTCGGTCGCTGTTTCGGCGGCGGCCGGGCCGGACACGCAGCCGGCCAGAAGAACGAGGCCGGGGACGGAGAAAAGGCGGGATGGCAGCATCAGAGATCACTCCGGTTTGGACATGCGGCACCTCACCTACGATCTGCCGACAGGGATTATTCCGCTGCCGCCGCCGGCGCTCTTTGCCGTTCCCAGAGCCGCCACGCGACCCAGAGGTTGACCAGAACGAAGAGCGGCACGCCGATCATCGGGGCGATGGACATCGGGTAGGTCATCACCGCCCGCGCGTCCGGCAGGGCGGTAAAGACCTGCAGCGGCCCGGGCAGGCCGAGTTGGATCAGGACCGGTGCCGAGGGCACGATGATCAGGGCGCCGAGCAGGTTCCACCAGAGAAAGCCCCGCGCGCCCATGCGCTCGTGCTTCAGCAGGTGCGCGACCCAGAGGGCGGAGAGCCCGAAGGCCAGATCCGGCAGACCCACCAGAAGCTCGAAGTAGAGTGGGAACTCTCCCGACGCCGTCTTCGCCGCAGTGCCGAGGGCGGTGATCCTGATGGCATGAAACCAGGCAAACCAATGCAGCGGCGTCACGTCGACGATCCGCCGCATGCCGGCGCGGACCTGGGCAAACAAGACCAGGGGCAGGACGCAGACGGCGACGGTGACGAGCTGCAGCCAGAAGGCCGGGTAGAGCCGCAGCATGGCCTCGCTGACGTAAAGCCCATAGGCGCCGAGGACGCTTGTGAGAATGGCGTAGGCAGTCACCCAGACCAGGAAGAGGTAGACCGGCGCCATGACGACCGGCACGCCCGCGCGGCGTTCGCAGCGCCGGGCCAGGAAGAACAGAAATCCCAGCTCGACGGCCAGGAGGACGGGGGTCATGGAGAGTTGCATGGCTTCGGTCCAGAAAGTGAAAGGAAACGGGCGCTCGGCCCCTTCTTGCAAAGGCGGATCGGATCTCTGACTTACCGTGCCGCGGAAGGCGGCGGCGCGACATCCGCGGCAAAGCGCGCGGCGTTGGCCGTCTCCGCTGCCGTCAGGTCGCCCTCCCCGAACATCGCTGGAACGGCCATCGGAACCGCGACGCCCCTTCGAACAGCCGGCCTCGCGTCGAGCCGGTCGAGCCAGCGGGCGAGGTGATCAAGACCGGCGATGGTGAGTCCCGCCCAGGGATAGGAGCGCACGTAGGGGTAGCAGGCGACATCGATGATCGAGTAGTCGTCGCCCATCAGGTAAGGCCGGTCCTGAAGACGGCGGTCGAGGACCTTCAGCAGGCGGCTGGACTCCCGCTGATAACGAGCAATGGCGAAGTCGTCTGTCACACCGTTTGGCACGGCGATGCGCTGAAAGAACATCGCCTGGCCCATCATCGGGCCGATCCCACTCATCTGGAACATCAGCCATTGCAGAGCCTCGGCGCGGCCGTTGGGGTCGCGCGGCAGCATGGCCCCTTGTCTCTCAGCCAGATACCAAAGGATGGCGCCGGACTCGAAGAGCGTGAAACCGTCATTGCCGTGATCGACAATTGCCGGGATGCGCCCATTGGGGTTGATGTTGAGGAACCAACTGCTCTTCTGATCGCGCCGGTCAAAGCGTACCGGGGTCACGTTGTAGGGAATGCCGAGCTCTTCCAACAGAATCGAGACCTTCCAGCCGTTCTGGGTCGGCGCCGTGTAGAGGTGAATGTCCGCAGTCATAGCCACTGCCTCCCTGCCAAGCGCTTACTCTCACCACTTCTCGGCGAAGGGACGGATCACGAGATCGAAGGTCCAGGTGGAGCGGTCCTGATGCGCCAGGTGGTAGACCTCTTCGGCGATGGCATCGGGCTTGGCGTAGTAGTCTTCGCGCGGCCAGGGCCAGCCCGCCGGCGGTTTCAGCCAGGACGGACGCTCTTCTTCGCTGCCGAGCCAGGTGACATCGATGGCGGCGTCGATGGTGACGTAGCCGACGTGAATGCCCTTGGGCCCGAGATCGCGTGCCAGGGATTCCGCGAGGATGCGCTGGGCGGCCTTGGTCGGCGCAAAGAGCGCGTAGTTCGCCACCCCGCGGTGGGAGGCCGTGTTGCCCGTCACCATGATGGCGCCCTGTCCCGCCTCGATCATGTCGGGCACAAGCGCGCGGGCGAGGTAGAGCAGCGCGGTGGTGTTGACCCGGAAGTTCCGTTCCAGATCCCGCGGGTCCGCGTCGAGAAAGGTATCGAAGGTATGGGCGACCGCATTGTGCACCAGCACTGCCGGCTTGCCCATCTGGGCCTTGATCTTGGCCAGGGTGTCGGTGAGCGCGTCGAGATCGCCGATGTCGCAGACAAAGGCCTTGGCGTCCTCGACCTCTTCCTCGAGCGCGGCCAGCCGCTGCGCGTTACGCGCGATCATCGCGATGCGATAGCCGCCCGCGGCAAAGCGCCGGACCAGGGCGGCGCCGGTGGTGTCGCCGACGCCGGTGATGAGAACGAGCGGCTTGGACATGACGTTTCCTCTCCTCTCTACCCGCGCAGTGTGGTGTCTACGCGGCTGCTTGTTTGGGGCCGTAGGGCGCGCCGTACTTGGCATCGCGGCGGCCGGCTTTGAGCACCTTGTGCTGGGCTTCGTCGACCTCATAGGTGCGCACCCACTCGCGGTCGCCTTGCTGCATCAGTTTGGAGGAATGCGGCGAACGGCCCCGCTGCTTGTACTCCACCAGCGCCATGCGGCAGGCCTGGCCACCGAAGCCATAGGCGTACTCGGTGGCGCCATCCTGCACAAAGCGGGCGCGGTAGAGCTTCCAGTACTGGCCGTCGTGTTCGTAGATGTCGAAGGTCAGCTCGTGGGTGTCGTACTGCCAGTGCCAGACCCCGCTCTCTTCGATCTTCACCCAGTCGTCCAGGCGGCTGCCGTCCTGAAAGCTCTCGCCGCGGACCTGCCATGCCAGGGTATCGGTCATATCCTTTCTCCTCTCGCTTGCGATGGGGTCTGGTCAGCTCGCCTTTTTCAGGGCCGAGCGAATCAGCGGCTCATAGCCCTGGGTCGCCAGGGCGCGGCCGACCTGCTTGAAGTAGCTTTCGCTGCCCTTGATCCCGAAGGCGTCGACCAGGCGGTTCACGTAGTTGAAGAGGGACGCCACGTTAATGGTGTCTTCCACCGCCTGCTCCGACCATCCGGCTGCCAGCAATGCGTCGATATCGCCCTGGCCGACCGATTCCGGGCTCCGGGTCAGATTGCCGGCGAAGCGCAGCAGGGGGCGCAACCTCTCGTCGACCTGCTCGGCTTCAGGCCCCGCCTCCACGGTCTCGATGGTCTCAGGATCGACATCCAGCGCCACCAGGGTCCACTTGTGGGCGCCGAGGCAGAAGTCGCAGCCGTTCAGCTTGGAGACATAAGCGGCGATCATCTCGCGCTCCGCCTTGGTCAGGTCGGACTCGCCGGCCATGACCGACTCGATGAACTGCAGCAGCGGTGCATAGCGCCCGGGGTCGCGCAGGAAAACATCGGCGACGCCTTGAAAGTCTTTCGCGTAGCTCAGGGTCGGCACGGCAGATCTCCTCTTGTTGTAAATTTCATATCGTTCGATATGAAATAGGCCAAAAAAATTTAACTCAGCACAGTAAGCGCTGTGCGAACGTAGCGCCGGACATGGGCCTCGCTGAATCCCGAGCGCGTGAGAAGGCCGGCGCTGTAGACCGTGGCGGCCAGAAACTCGGCCAGGGCGGTCAGGTCCTTGTCCGCCGCCAGTTCCCCGGCGGCCTGCCCCTCGGCCAGCCTGGCGCGAAAGGCGTCCTGCAGCAGCTTGGTGTGCGCCTTTACCTTCGCCGCCGCCTCGGCATCGCCGGGCGCCATCTCCACTGCCGTGTTGCACATCAGACAGCCGACGCGCCCATCCTCCGTGCGGGTGCTTTCACTGAGACGCACAAAGGTCCTCACGATAGCCTGAAACATCGGACCGGGCTTCTTCAGCTCGCGCAGTGCCTCGGCGGTGATGGTCTTCCGATAATGATCCAGGGCGGCCAGGAACAGCCCGTGCTTGCTGTCGAACTCGCCATAGAGGCCGTAGTAGTTCACCCCCGTGCGGTCGACAAGGTCGCGGATCGAAGTGTCGTGATAGCCCTTGGCCCAGAACTGGTGCATGGCCTTTTCCAGGGCTTCTTCCGGCTCGAATTCCTTGGGTCGCGCCACTGCGGGCTCCATTCCATATCAATCGATATGAAATTATTTAAGAACCCTCAAAGAGGAAGTCAAGGCGGGAAGCAAGGGCGGGGACAAAGCCCGCGCGGAATCAGGGGTGGCTGCAGAGGCGGGCAAGGACATCTGCGGTTCTGGTCCAGAGCAGGGCGGCGCCCTGCGCCGGCTCGATGGTGAGGGTTGCCCGGGGCAGACGCTCGGACAGACTGCGGCCGCCATCCGGCGCATGGACCGGACTGGTATCCAGCGCGCCGTACCAGAGATCAACCGGCTGCTCGATCGCCTCCAGGGCAAAGGGCCAGGGCTGCAGCGCAATCACGAGGTCGCGCAGATATCCCGCCGGGCCTTGCGCAAATCCCTCTTCAAGACTGCGGCGGTAGGCGGCGGCAAATCCCGGGCCTTTGTAGACGGTGCGGTCGCTCGCAGCGCTCATGGCCATCACCATCTGCCAGAAGGCCTCGGCGTTTGCGATCTGCTCAAATCCGCGGATCAGGCCGCTGGGGTCCCCTGCTGCGGCAGCGACCATGGCGGCCACCTCGGGCTCCAGCTTGTCGCGCAGGGCGGGATGCGCCAGTTCGTCCTGCCCGGAGACCACGGCAACCGCCGTCACCAGACCTTCCGCAGCCAGGGCAAAGGCGTAGGGCGCGCCCTGGGAGAAGCCGACAGCCAGCGGCCGTTCCAGGGACCGGGCGGCGATGACTTCGCGCATGTCGGCGGCCCAGGTGGTCAGTGTCTTGTTCGCGTCCGGGTCAGAGGCGCCGAGGCCCGGCCGGTCGATGCTCAGCAGCCGCAGGCCGCAGTCGCGCAGCGCCGCAAAGCCGAACCCCAGCGAACCGCTCATCGCCGCCCCGGTGCAGAAGAGGACCGGCCGTGCCGTCTCTTCGCCCCACTCCGACCACGCCAGCCGGCGCCCGTCCGAAAGCAGGATCGAGTCCCGGCGCGCCGGCTCTGCAATCAATAGTCCGATCTCGGACATGGCGGCCTGCCCCGATCTGTCTCCTGTGCTGCGGCGGCGACACCCTAGAGCAGATTCCGGCGGATTGAAATCTGCTGTTCCGCTCCGTCATTGCGGCGAATCCGCTCTAGGACGAGAGTTGCGCCTGCACCAGCCGGGCGGCAGGCAGAAGTTCGTCTTCGCTGAAGCCGCCGGCAAGCCCGTAGCCGGTCTCGCCGCTGATCCAGGTAACGACGCCGGTGTCGTGCGCACGGGCATAGCGCGGCGCAGCGGCCCCGCCTGGCGCCAGGTCGTTGCGGACATAGAGCACCAGACGCCGTCCTTCGGCGTTCTCGTACATCAGGAGGGCGGCCGGGCTGCGATCGCCCATCATCAGGCGTCCGCCGACCAGTTCGAATCCGAGGTCGCCGAGGCGCGGAATGCGAAAACTCATGCCCATGCGGTTCGACAGCCAGGCGGAGAGGTGGGCTGTTTCGGCTGCGCCGACCTCAACCGGATGGCGAACCTCCGGCGCGTAGACGCCATAAGCAGCCGCCGAGGTTTCGGCGATCTGGCTGAGCGCAGTGGAAGACCCCAGACCAAGCGTCTGCACTGACCAGGTCAACCCGATACCGAGCAGCAGGCCCGCTGCCGCGGCCATCAGGGGAGCGGTCAGCCGGCGCGGACGGCTTTGCACGACGGCGACCTGGGCGGCAGGCAACGGTTCGTCCAGAACCCCGTCAAAGGCCTCCCCCAATGCCCGGTTGATGCGCCGGTAGTCCTCGACCTCCGCCGCACACTCCGGATGGTCCAGCAGGTAGGTTTCCACCGCTTCGGCCCGCTCCGGCGGCAGCTTGCCGTCGGCATAGGCGTGCAGATCCTCGGTGGTCACGGAACGGCGGAGTTCGGTCATGGCGGCCATCACTTCACGCGCCGAAGGGGTTTCAGGCCGCCGGGTCCGGGGCGGCGCTCCGCCAGACCCAGGCTTTCGCGCAGCCGCGCGCGGCCGCGGTGGAGGCGCGACATCAGGGTGCCCTGAGGAATGTCCAGCACTGCCGCCGCCTGCCCGTAGGTGAGATCGTTGACGCAGACCATCAACACCGCGTCGCGCTGGTCCGCGGGCAAGCGGTCGATGGCCTCCAGCACCCGCCGTGCCGTCAGGCTGTCTTCCTGCCCGGGCCGCTGGCTGAGCGGCACCACCGCGGCGCTGCGCTGTTCGCGCGCCAGGGCCGCGGAACGATGGCGCACCGTATCGACGTGGAGGTTGCGCAGCATGGTGAAGAGCCAGGGCCGCAGCCGGCGCTCCGGCCGCCAGAGGTGAAAGCGCGACAGGGCGCGCTCCAGACAACTCTGCACCAGGTCGTCGGCGGCATCGGGGTCGCGCGTCAGACTGCGCGCAAAGCGCCGCAGATGCGGGATTTCCGCGATCAGGGCGGCTCGGTCTCTCGCCATTACGGGCCCATCAGCGTAGTAGGGATCTCGTTTCGCGGGCGGCCCGGTCCGGGCGGCCCTACCCCCACCTACGCAGACGCGGCCCGATTTATTTCAAGCCTGTCCGAAAGGCTTGAGCTGGCGGCGTTTCCGGACCGTCAGGCGGCGCTGATGCCGCCATTGACGGAGATCGCCTGTCCGGTGATGCGGGCGGCCGCCGGGCTGGCGAGAAACACGATAAGATCGGCCAGGTCCTGCGCCGTGGTCGGCCCGAGGCCGGCGAGAGGCCGCGCTTTCTCGAAAAGCTTCTTGGAGAAGGTGCCTTCGGCCATCAAGCGCTCGGTGAGCGCCGTGCCCTCGACGAGCGAGGGGGTCACGGCGTTGGCGCGGATGCCGTTGCGCTTGCCCTCGACGGCCAGGCCGCGGGTGAACTGGACGATAGCGGCCATGACCGCACCGATCACCGTCTCGCCCGGCGTCGCCACCTTGCCGGCGTCGGAGGCCACGGTGACGATACAGCCGCTTCCGGCCTCCATCATCACCGGCAGCACCGCGCGGCAGGCGTTCAGGGTCGGTGCCAGATCCTGCAGCAGGGTGGCGTTCACCTGGGCGATGGGCTGGCGGAACAGCAGCTCCGGCAGGGTGTTGCCGCCGGGCGAGCAGACCAGCAGATCAATCCCCTCCATGCCGCGCGCGGCAGCAGCCGTCATCTCCTCCGCCGCAGCGCCCTCGCTGCAATCCAGCACCAGCGCGCCCACATCGGCTTTCTCGTTCACCCGGCGCAGATCGTCGACGGCCAGCGCCGCGCGCTCCGGATTGCGGCCGACCACGCGCAGGCGCGGCACCCCGGCGGTCAGCAGCGTTTCCGCCGTGGCGAAACCGATGCCCGAAGTGCCGCCGACCACCAGGGCCGCCATCTCGGTGAAGTCCTTTGCCGTCCCTGCCAAGCCCGCCTCCCCTTGCTTGCATCCCCTGGCTTTCACCCCTGCCGCTAAGGAACAGGCTTCGCTCTGCCTTTGCAACCGCCTATCCGAGAGCGAGGAGCTGAACGCCTAGGGGGTCACCGCACGCAGCCGCAGCCCCAGAGTGGTCGCCACGACCGCGACCAGCCAGAGTGCCGGACCGATCCAGCCGCTCGGCAGCCAGGGGAAGTGCCCCGGCAGCATGAACAGCCAGAACAGCCCGACTTCCGTCCAGCCGATCGCCAGCAGATTGATCCAGTAGCCGGCGCGGCTGTTGCGCCAGTTCAGCCAGGCGCCGACCACGATGGCGCAGAGCGCGAAGAAAAGGATGTGGAAGGCCCCTTGTTGCAGGCGCAACCCCAGCCCGGCCGATCCCTCGAGCCCGCCGCCCAGTTCCCAGAGGCGGGCGACCGGGCGGAAATGCCAGAAGCCCCAGAGGACCTAGGCGGCTGCGCCGACACGGTGCCAGGGGAAGCCCGTGGAGACTGCCGCGCGCTCAGCGGCGGGCCGGTCCATCGCCCCGCTCATCCATTCCGCTCCAGCCCGGCGAGCCAGGCATCCAGGGCGCGGCCGATCGCTTCCGGGCTGTCCTCCTGGATGAAGTGCAGACCCGGGCCGACCGGCTGCGTCGTCACGTTCTTCAGGTTCTGCGCCGCCCAGTCGGCCAGGGCCTTGGGCTGGAGACGGCCGGGATCGGCATAGAGAACGAGTTTGGGCAGGCCGGTCTCAAGCCACCAGGCCGCCGCCTCCTCGTAGGCAGCCACCACGGCCGCGGGCTCTCCACCGATGGGCAGGCTCATGGTCATGTCGAGGATCGGCCGGCGGCTTTCGGGCGTCGGAAAGGGCGCGCGGTAGGCGGCAAAGGCTTCCGGTCCCAGCGGCTTGATCACCGAGGCCGGCAGGATGGTTTCCACCCAGACGTTGTCCTCAAGCACCGCCTGAGGGCCACTCTCGGCATCGCGCAGGCGGGTGAAAAGCGGCGCCGCCTTGCCGAAGCTGGCAAGATCGGGGCGTGGGTAGACCGGCGGCAGCGCCCCCTCCATGCTGGCAAAGGCGCGCAACCGCTCCGGGTGGCGCGACGCCCAGATCAGGCCGATGCCGGCGCCCCAGTCATGGGTCACGAGGGTCACGTCCTTGAGATCCAGGCGCTCGACAAAGGCGGCAAGATGGTCAGCCTGCTGGGCGACCCCAAAGCCCTCGCCCTGCGAATCCCCGAAGCCGACGAAGTCGATGGCAATGAGCCGCCGGCCTGGCGCCGCCACCAGCGGCAGGACGTTGCGCCAGAGATAGCTGGAGGTCGGAATGCCGTGCAGGAAGAGAACCGGCCGGCCCTCACGATCACCGGCCTCGACATAGGCCATGCGCGCGGCCGGCAGTTCCACGGTGCGCTTTTCGGCCTGACTGATTTCGGCCTGACTGATTTCGGCCTCGCTGATTTCGGCCTGGCTGATTTCGGCCTGACCGGACGCATCGCCGCTGGCGGCAAAGAAGCACGCCATCGCAAGCAGGGAGCCCATCGTCCCAACCCGCAACCGCCATCCTGACACCCCATCTTTCATTGCTGACCTCCTCATGTTCGAAGATTTTCGAGAATTATGTACTGATGAGTACATAAAAAGGAGACCGATGGAAGTTTTTTCTTACTGACGAGTATGATATTCTTGTGGTGTCTCTGCACCGCCAGTGGGACAAGAGGGAGGACGTCGGAAATGGGCAGACCAAGAGCCTTCGATACGGAAGCGGCGCTCGATATCGCGATGCGCCATTTCTGGAACGAAGGCTATGCCGCGGCGCGGCTCGACGACATCTGCGACGAGGCCGGCCTCTCCAAGCCCAGCCTCTATGCCGCCTTCGGTGACAAGGACGCGCTCTACGAGAAGGCGCTGGAACGCTACGCCGAGGTGTTCAAGGGACGAGTGATCGGTGCGCTCGAAGGGGCCGCCTCGGCGGCGGAGATGGTCGAAGGTTACTTCTCCGAAGTGGCTGCGATCCTGACCGACCGCAAGCTGCCGCTCGGCTGCCTGCGGGTGAACACCTCCTCCGAATGCGCGGAATCCCGCCCCGCCCTGGCCAAGGCCGCCGAGGTGCAGCGCAGCGGAACCCGGGACCACCTGCGCGCGCTGCTGCAGAACTATGGTCTCGACTCAAGATCGGCTCAGGAAATGGCACAGTTCATGATCACCCTGAGCGACGGGCTGGCGGCGGGCGCCCGCGCCGGCGCCACACCCGGCCAGACCAGAACGACGGCCAGGCTGGCTGCACAGTCGGTCTCCAACCTCTTGTGAGCCTGCCGCCGCCAGGACCGCAAGAAGCGGATAGAGCCGAGATGGGGCCCAGGGCAGAGTTGGCGTCGTCACAGATACCAAGGAGCCTCGGAATGTCCGCCCTGAAGTTCGTCGCCATGGACAGCGAAACGGTGAAAAGTCTGCGCAACGGCGGCCCGGATGCCAACGGTCAGACACCGGAGCGCAAGACATCCGACGGCAGCGGCAATGAGTGCCGCCACTGCCTGCAGGACATCCGCGAGGGCGACCTTTTCCTGGTGCTGGCGCACCGCCCCTTCCCGGCCCTTCAGCCCTACGCCGAGGTCGGCCCGCTCTTCGTTCACGCGGAGGATTGTGCGCGTTACCCGGAGTCGGCCGGCGTCCCGTCCTATCTGAAGGCGCGCGAGGCGATACTCGTTCGCGGCTACGGCACGGACGACCGCATCGTCTACGGCACCGGCCAGACCGTGGCCCCGCAGGACATCGAGGCGGTCTCGACGAAGCTGTTCGAGCGGCCGGACATCGCCTACATCCACGTCCGCTCCGCCACCAACAACTGCTACCAGTTCCGGATCGAGCGGGGCTGAGGCCGGCTCACTCCCACCGTAACTTCACTCCCAGCGCAGCCGGCGTTCCGCCTTGCGCAGGTAACCCGCCGAATAGGCCTGGGTGCGCGCGCGCAGCAGGATCAGCCGCCCCTCCCGGCTGCGCGTGTTGACCAGCTCACAGCGCCCGATGCGTTTCTCCCAGGCCCGCCTGAATGCCTCCAGGGCGGCCTTGTCCGCAGCGATCGCGTCCGGTACGGCATGATAGTCCATCTGCTTCAGCCAACCGCGGCGGTGATAGCGGATCAGCAGGTAGCGAGGGTTGGCGATGGGCTCGAAGACGGTCACCATGGCATCGGCAAAAGCCACCTCGTCGTGATGCCCGCCGCCGGCCAAACGGCAGTAGCGCGTGCCCGGGTCCAGGCTTTCCTCAACGTGCACGTCCAGGGCGTTGCGGGGCTTGTCGAGCGCATCGGCACGACTGAGACCGTCCAGCACGCAGCGGCCAATCTCTCTGAGATAGCGTATTGGAGAACCGGCGCGGATCGTGCGCAGGATCGCCCCGCTGTGATAGGCGGCGACCAGCAGGAAGCCGGCACCAACGATCATGAGCCAGGTGTCGAGGCCGTGCCTCAGAAACTCGGCGGTGAAGACCAGAACCTGCAGAGCGGCACCGATCAGGCCCGCGAGGATCCAGGTCGCACCGAAACGCGTAAGACCCTGGTGCCCTGGCGGCTGCGGCAGAACGGCACCGGCCGCCGGCCGCTCGACTGCTGATTTGTCGAAAAAGACCTCGGCCCAGGCGCGGGCGACAAAGCCGCGATCCGCGGCGCGGGCGGTCATCGTGCGGTTCCAGTCCCTCGCCGCCTCCTCATCCCATTTGCGGGTTTCGATGCCGAGGCGCTGAATGCCCGACTCGATGACCGGCGGCGAGAAATGGGAGACGCCGGCGAAAGTCTTGAAGCGGCGAAACACCGCCAGAGCGTCAAACCCGAGCGCAAAGGGATTGAGATCGAGGCGTCCCCGTGCAGCCGGGTCCTGGCTCTGTAGCGACAGCAGATCCCAAAGCGAGCTCTCACCGGCCGAGAGGTCCGAGAAGGGCGGCAGAATGGTCGCCAGATGCCAGATGGCCGAGACCTTGTCCGGGTCTCTCTTCGAGATCCGGATCGCCCGGCCGCGCATCTGGTTGGACAGCATGAAGGACTTCACCGAGGTCGCCAGCACCAGGGAGTTGATCGAGGGCGCATCCCAGCCCTCGCCCAGCAAGGCCGCCGTCCCGATGAGGCAGCGCAGATGCCCGTCCTCGAAGAGATGAGTGATGACCCGCAGGCAGCGCGAAGCCTTGCCTGACGTCACCAGAACCCGCGACCAGCCCGGAATATGACGCATGGGCTTCAGGGTGATCTCGCCCTCGGCGAAGCCCAGCCTCGCCGCTTCGGCGTGGAGAGCCGGAGTGACCTCGTCGGGGATCACCACCCAGCTTCCAGTCATCAGCGCCGGGCGCAGTTCGGGCGCCAGGCCGGCCTGCCCCAGGCGGCGCAGGATCGGCCCGGCCCCCAGGCTGTCGCTTGAGCGGTCCGCCGGGCGCGACAGGGCCGCGGCGCGCACGTAGTCGGTCAGAACGACGAGGCGCAGCCCCTCGCCCAGCGCTGCGAACTCGGCGCGGGCGATGGCCTCGATGCTGTCGAGCTTGCCGGCGGTGCCGGCCAGGGCACGGACAAGGTCCTGCTGCTTGCGCAGGCGTACGCGGCCGCGCCACAGCGCCCCGATGGACTGCAGGTCCCGCTTCAGGCGCTGTGCGATGTCGGGACTGTCGAAGGGCGCTTCGCCGCCGAGGATTTCCTGAAACAGCTCCTCGAAGAGCCTTGGGCTCGGCGCCGGCACCGCCTCGTCGTTCAAGCACAGAACTGAGGGCCCCGCGGGCGGCAGCGGACGGCGGTTGGCCTTCAACACCGAGAGCAGTCCGCAAAAGGCGGCGGGCCTCGCCAGAATCCGGGCCTCATGGCCTTGCGGATCGGCAATCCAGGGGTGGCTTTCGATCCAGCCGATCACCTCCGGGTCCTGCGCCCAGATCCCGGCCACGCTTGCAGCCTCCCGGGCGAAGGCCTCCAGGCTTTCGAAGGCGGCGCCCCGGGCAACGTTGAAGTGCAGGAAATCCTGATGCGGACAGAGATCGCCCTGCTTCACCAGTTCCGGGATGGAGATCTCCGCGTCGATGGGTCCGCAGACCTCCTCGTAGCGGTTCCACTCCTCCTGTTCGACGTCGTAGGGCGGGGTCGCCGTCAGGCTGACGACATGAAAGTCCTTCCTGCGCGCGCGCAGATAGCCGATGACTTCCTGCAGACTCTCCCACCAGGCGCGGCGCAGATGGTGGGCCTCGTCAAGCACCAGGGTCTCGATGCCGGCGGCCTCCAGCGCCGCCAGCAGCGCTTCGCCGGCGGCAGCGCCGGAGGTTGCGGCGGCGGCATTGTCCTCCTGCTCGCCGACCTCTTCCCCTTCGTCGTCCTCCTCGTCCCCGGGTTCCAGCAGGCCGCGCAGGGCGGCGTGGAGCGCCTGATAGGTTGTCGAGGTCAACCAGCCCGGTGTCGAGAGGTCGCTGCCGAGCCCCGACGGCCAGGGGCCGTTCTCCGGTTCGAAGAGTTCTTCCAGGCGCTGCAGCCATTGGTCGCGAATGGCGCGGGTCGGCGAAAGCACGAGGGTTGGGCGCCCGAGACGGCGCAATACCTCAAGGCCCAACACCGTCTTGCCCGCACCCGGCGCGGCCACGATGTTGAGCCGCGCATCATTCAGGTGATCTTCCAGCTCATGCAGAACCCGCGCCTGATAGCTGCGCCAGGTGCCGGTGAAGCGGAATCTGGGAAAGGCCGTCTGCGGTCGGTCCGCGGCTGCGTCCACGCTGTCCCCCCGGGAACGATGGGTCCCACCCCGGGAAGGAGACTATCGGGTCGGGCGCGACCGCACCAACATCAATTGCGGGTGAACCGCGTGATGCTAAAACGCGGCTTCCTTCATCTCCATCAGCGGGGCCTTGCCGGCCATGATGGCGGCGAAGAGGCCGGAACTCCTGGGCAAGAGACGCTGGAAGAAGAAGCGTGCGGTGGCGAGTTTGGCCTCGTGGAACTCCGGCATCTCGCCGTTGGATTTGTCGAGGCTGACCTTCACCATGCGCGCCCAGACGTAGGCGAGCGCCGTCAGCGCGAAGAGGTTCAGGTAGTCGGTGGCGGCGGCACCGGCCTCCTCCGGGTCCTTCAGGCCCTGCTGGGCGATCCAGAGCGTGGATTGCTGCAGGCGGCTGAGCACCTTGGCGAGCGGCGCCACGAACTCCGCCATCTGCGGGTCGGTCTGATGTTCCTCGATGAAGGCCTGGACCGGGTGGAAGAAGCGGCGCAGCAGCCGGCCCATGTTCTGGCCGAGCTTGCGGCCCACCAGGTCGAGCGCCTGAATGCCGTTGGCGCCCTCGTAGATCTGGGCGATGCGGGCGTCGCGCACCAGCTGCTCCATGCCCCACTCGCGGATGTAGCCGTGGCCGCCGAAGACCTGCATGCCGGTGTTGGTGGCCTCAAAGCCGTGATCGGTGAAGAAGGACTTGATGATCGGCGTCATCAGCGCGACCAGGTCGTCCGCCTCCTGCCGCACCCCTTCGTCGGGATGCTTCTCGGCAACGTCCACGGCCATGGCGACCCAGAGGGCAAGCGCCCGCGCGCCCTCGTTGTAGGCCTTCATAGTGAGCAGGTTCTTGCGCACGTCCGGATGCACGATGATGGGGTCGGCGGGCTTGTCCGGGTGCTGCGGGCCTGCAAGCGAGCGGCCCTGCAGGCGCTCCTTGGCGTAGGCCGCGGCCGACTGGTAGGCGGTCTCCGCCAGGCCCAAGCCCTGCATGCCGACGTCGAGGCGCGCGACGTTCATCATGGTGAACATCTTGGCCATGCCAGTGTGGGGCTCGCCCACCAGATAGCCCTCCGCCTCATCGAAATTCATGACGCAGGTGGAGGACGCCTTGATGCCCATCTTGTGCTCGATGGAGCCGCAGGCAACGCCGTTGCGCGGACCGACCGAGCCGTCGTCCTTGACCAGGAACTTGGGCACGATGAACAGCGAGATACCTTTGGACCCCTCCGGCGCGTCCGGCAGCTTGGCCAGCACCAGGTGGACGATGTTTTCACTCAGGTCGTGCTCGCCGGCGGAGATGAAGATCTTGGTCCCGGTGATCTTGTAGCTGCCGTTGCCGTCGGGCTCCGCCTTGGTGCGGATCAGGCCCAGGTCGGTGCCGCAGTGCGGCTCCGTCAGGCACATGGTCCCGGACCAGCGGCCGTGGATCATGTTGGGCAGAAAGGTGGCCTTCTGCTCGTCGCTGCCGTGCAGCTCCAGGGCATTGCAGGCGCCGTGGGTCAGACCCGGATACATGCCGAAGCTGAGGTTGGTCGAGCAGATCAGCTCGGTGAAGACGAACTGCAGGGTCTTGGGCAGGCCCTGGCCGCCGTAGTCGGGGCTGAGCGCCAGGCCGTTCCAGCCGCCCTCGCAGAAGGCATCGTAGAGTTCCTTGAAGCCCTTGGGCGTGCGCACGACGCCGTTTTCGAAGGTGCAGCCTTCCTCGTCGCCGGGCTGATTCAGCGGCAGCAGCTCGTTTTCACAGAGCTTCGCCGCCTCCTCGATCACCGCGTCTGCCAGCTCCCGGCCCGCTTCCTCATAGCCCGGCAGGCTCGCGACCCTGCCGTCGTAATCCAGCAGGTCGTAAAGCACGAAACGGATGTCGTCCAAGGGGGCGGAATAGCTGACCATGGTCTGGTTCCTCGGTGTCTTGCTCTAACGCGCAGCAATGCGATTCTTCGGCCCGCCTTGCCTCGCCCTTCGAGACGGACCTTCGGTCCTCCTCAGGGTGAGGCAAAGCTGCGGGTCGATTGACCTCATGCTGAGGAGCCCCCGGAACACTCCGGGGGCGTCTCGAAGCAAGGGGTCAATCGCTGGGCCGACTCTTTTCATCTTCACGTGCAAGGCCTCTAGTTGCGCAGGGGCTTGCCGGTTTCCAGGGTGTGCTCGACCCGGGCCAGGGTGCCGGGGGTGCGCACGAGGCGCATGAAGGCTTCCCGCTCCATCTTCAGAACCGCGTCCTCGCTCACCGGCTCGGTATGGTCGGCGCCATCGCCGCCGGTCAGAACGTCGGCGAGTTCGCTCGCCACCACCATGTCGTGCTCGGTCGCTACACCCTTGGCGTAGAGGTCGCGCAGGGCAAAAGCGATGGAGGCCTTGCCGGAGGGGCCGGGCAGGCTGAGCTCGACAGGCTCCGGCGGCTGGTAGCCCTCAACCAGGGAAAGCGCCTTTTCCTTGGCATCGGCCAGCAGACGCTCGCGGTTGAAGGTGACGTGGTCCTCGCCACGCAGGAAGCCCAGTTCCTTGGCCTCGAAGGCGGACTTGGCGACCTGCGCCATGCCGATGGTCTCGAAGGCCTTGGCGACCGGCGGCATCGGTCCCTTGGGGCGCTTGGGGTCGCGGGCGAGACGGCTCAGCAGTTCCTTGCAGCCGCCCCAGGCCGGCACCACGCCGACGCCGGCCTCGACGAGGCCGATGTAGCTCTCGGCATGGGCCTGCACGGCGTCGGAGGCGAGCAGGATCTCGCAGCCGCCGCCCAGCGCCAGGCCGGAGGGCGCGGCCACCACCGGGAAGGGTGCGCGTTTCAGGGCCGTGTAGATCTTCTGGCCCTGGGCCACCATGTCCTCGATCATCGGCCAGGCGCCGACATTGGCGGCGAACATGGCCAAGCCGAGGTTGGCGCCGGCGGAGAAGTGGCTGCCCTCGTTGTAGATCACCAGCGCCTTGTGCTCCTTCGGCACGAACTGAACGGCCTGGCCGATGATCTTGAAGACCTCGGGATCGATGGTGTTGAACTTGGTGTGGATCTCCAGGCAGACGACACCGTCGCCGATGTCCCAGAGAGAGGCCGAGCCGTTCTTCGCCAAGGGCTCGCTGCCAAGCTTCACGTCGGAGAGCAGCAGGACGCCCTCGCCCCGTTCGACATCGGCATAGCCGCCCTCTACGGTCAGGTGCTGCAGGCGGCCGTCCTGGACCCGGTAGAAGCCCTCCGCCGCCGCAGCCTTTTCCAGCAGCGGCGGAACAGGACGCCCTTCGGCCTTCAGCCGTTCGGCGAAGTCGGCGGCGCCCAGTTTGTCGATCAGTTCGAAGGGCCCGAATTTCCAGTTGTAGCCAAGGCGCATGGCCCGGTCGACGGCGGGCACGTCGTCGGCAATCTCCGGCACCAGGGCGGCTGCGTAAGAGAGAGTCCGGGAGAGGACTGCCCAGGCGAACTGCCCGCCCTTGTCGCCATGGGCCACCAGCGCCTTAGGGCCGCCGCGACGGCTGGCGGAGACGCTGGCCAGCGACGGCTTCTGCGCCGGCGCGTAGTCGCCGCTCTCCAGATCGATGGCCTCTTTCACCCGCGCGCCGTTGGCCTTGTTCAGGCGGTAGAAGCCACCCTTGCCTTTGCGGCCCGTGTAGCCCTCGGCAATCATCTTCTCCAGAAGGGGGAAGGGCTTGCGCAGGCCCTGGTAGGGATCGTCCTTGGTCAGGGTGGCGGCGAGCGAGGCGTCCACCTTGGGCATAAGGTCGAGGCCGACCAGATCCAACAGCGCGAAGACACCGGTCTTGGGCACGCCGATGGGCCGGCCCATGACGGCATCGGCCTCCTCGACCGTCAGCCCGCGCTCCAGGGTCTCCACCACCGCGCACTGCAGCCAGAAGGTGCCGATGCGGTTGGCGACAAAGCCCGGCGTGTCGTGACAGAGCACCACGCCCTTGCCGAGCGACTGGTCGGCGAAGGCGGTCATGGTGTCCAGCACCTCGGCCCGGGTTTTCTTCCCCACCACCAGCTCCAGCAGCGGCATGTAGCGCGGCGGGTTGAAGAAGTGGGTGATCAGGAAGTCGCCCTGAAAGCGGGCCGGCATGTCCTGGGTCAAAAGCGACAGCGGCAGGGTCGAGGTGTTGGAGGAGACAATGGAGCCGTCCTTACGCACCGCTTCGATCTTCTCATAGAGGGCGCGCTTGATCTCCGGGTCCTCGATCACCGCTTCGACGATCCAGTCGACCCCGGCCAGCTTCTCCAGGTCGTCCTCGACGTTGCCGGGAGTGACGAGCTTGGCCAGGCGCTTGGACATGAAGGGCGCCGGATCGGCCTTCAGCATCTTGGCGATGGCCCCCTCGGCGAGGGCGTTGCGGTTGCCGCCCTCCTTGGGCACGACGTCCAGAAGCAGCACGGGCACGCCCGCGTTGGCAAGATGCGCGGCGATGCCCGCCCCCATCACGCCAGCGCCGATGACGGCAGCGGATGCGATGGTCATCAGGCCGCCTCCAGCACCGTGGCGATGCCCTGGCCGCCGCCGATGCACTGCGTCGAGAGGGCGAGTTGCTTGCCTTCGCGCTTGAGCAGCTGCGCGGCCTTGCCGGTGATGCGTGCGCCGGTCGCGCCCAGGGGGTGGCCGAGGGCGATGGCACCGCCGTCGATGTTGGTCTTGTCGAGATCGAGGCCCAGCTCGTCGGCGCAAGCCAGCGCCTGGGAAGCGAAGGCCTCGTTCAGCTCGATGATGTCGAGATCGCCGACCGCGATGCCCGCGCGCTCCAGCGCCTTGCGGCTGGCCGCCACCGGACCGATGCCCATGACCTCCGGATCGCAGCCGGCCACGGCGATCGAGCGCAGCTTTGCCAGCGGCTGCAGCCCGTGGGCCTTGGCGTAGTCCTCCGAGGTTACCAGCACGGCGGAGGCGCCGTCGGTGAGCGGAGAAGCAGTGCCGGCGGTGACGCTGCCGTCCGTCGAGAAGGCCGGCTTCAGCTCCGCCAGGGCCTCGGCGGAGGTGTCGGGCCGGATGCAGCCGTCGGCCTCCACCGCCATGCCGTTGGCCTGGATGGGGACGATCTCGTCGCTCAGCTTGCCGGCAGCCTGGGCCGCGGCGGCCTTGACGTGGCTGGAGACGGCAAACTCCTCCTGCCGGCCGCGCGGGATCTGGTGCTTCTGCGCGACGTTCTCCGCCGTTTCGCCCATGGAGATGTAGGCCTGGGGGAACCGTTCGGCGAGGCCGGGGTGGAGCAGCGGGTTGAAGCCCGCCATCGGCACCCGGCTCATGGACTCGATGCCGGCGCAGATAAAGGCCTCGCCGGCGTCCATCTGAATGTTGCCGGCAGCCATGTGGATCGACTGCATGGAAGAACCGCAGAAACGGTTCACCGTCGTGCCGGCAACCGAGATCGGCAGGTCCGCGAGAAAGCCGATCAGCCGCGCCACGTTCAAGCCCTGCTCGCCTTCGGGGAAGGCGCAGCCGACGATCAGGTCCTCGATGTCCTTGGGATCGACCCCGGTCTTGCCGATCAGGCCGCGCACCACCTGGGCCGCCATTTCGTCCGGGCGAACCTTCACAAGGTCGCCCTTGTTGGCGAAGTGAAAGGGGGAACGGGCGTAGCCTGCGATAACAACGTTCTTGTGCATGGGTCGGACCTTTCGGCGTTGAACTCCGGACCGCAGCGCAGATGCCGGCGGCGGAGCGTAAGACGGTTACTCGGCGGCCTCGATACTGGCGCCCTTGGACTTCAGAAAATCCTCCACGTCGGAGGCAATGCTGCGCAATTCGTCGAGCGTCTGCTGCAGATCGCGATGCTGCGCCTCCAGGGTCTCGATGCGATCACGGGCCTTGTTGAGGGTCAGGCGCATCTGTTCGACCTGGCCCGGGTCGCTGTCATAGAGATCGAGCCACTCGGCAATCTCCTTCAGCGAAAACCCGAGGCGTTTTCCGCGCAGGATCAGGATCATGCGTCCGCGGTCGCGGTGCGTGTAGACGCGCGTCTTCCCGGCGCGCTGCGGCGCGATCAGGCCCTTGTCCTCATAGAAGCGCAAGGCCCGCGGCGTGACGTCCAGTTCCTGCGCCAGCTCGGTCACCGAGTAGAGCTTTGTCATGAACGGTTTTGCCCCTGGTTCACCGACCCCGCCTCTTGCGGCGATGCTGCAGCGGCGTGTTTGGCACGCTCCTCGGCGATCAGTTCTTTCTTGGAGAGCTTGCCGATCATGGTCTTCGGCAGCTCGTCCCGGAACTCTGCCTGACGCGGCATCTCCATGGGCGAGAGCTTGTCCTTCAGGAAGTCCTGCAGGGCTTCCAGTGTCAGGTGCTCACCCTCCTTCAGACGGATGAAGGCCTTGGGCACTTCGCCGCGATAGTCGTCCGGCACGCCGATGACCGTGACCTCCGCCACCAGCGGATGCCGGTAGATCGCTTCTTCTATGTGACGTGGGTAGACGTTGTAGCCGCCGGAGATGATCACCTCCTTGAGGCGGTCGATAAGGAAGGTATAGCCCTCCTCGTCCATGTAGCCGACGTCGCCGGTATGGACGCTGCCGGCGCGCAGCGTCTGTGCGGTTTCCTCGGGCCGCTGCCAGTAGCCGGCCATCACCTGGGGTCCGCGGATGCAGATTTCGCCCACCTCGCCCAGGGGCATCAGCTTGTCGGGGTTCTCCAGGGAGCGGATCTCGATGGTGGTGCCGGGCATGGGCAGGCCGATGGAGCCATCCTTCTGCGTTCCGATCAGCGGGTTGCAGGTAACCACCGGGGAGGTCTCGCTGAGGCCGTAGCCCTCCAACACGTTGCAGCCGGTGAGGTTCTGGAAACCCTCGCGCACCTCCTGCGGCAGAGAGGCGCCGCCGGAGAGGCAGTAGTTGATGCAGGAGAGGTCGTAGCGCGCCAGCTTCGGGTAGTGGATGATGGCGTTGTAGAGCGTAGGTACACCGGGAAAGCAGGTCGGCTTGGTGCGGGCGATCGCCTTCAGCAGCATGGTGATCTCGAAGCGCGGCAGCAGAACGATCTCCGCCGCGCCGCGGATGCCGAGATGCATGATCACCGTCATGGCGAAGACATGGAACAGCGGCAGCACCGCCATCATGCGTTCCTTGCCCATCTCGGCGCCGATGAACCAGGTCCAGAGCTGGCTGGTGTTGGCGGAGAGGTTGCCGTGGGTCAGCATCGCGCCCTTGGGCGTACCGGTGGTGCCGCCGGTGTACTGCAGCACCGCGACGTCTTCGACGGCCACTTCCGCCGGCTCGAACCGGCCGTCGTTGTCGATCATGCGGGAAAAGGCGAGATAGCCGTCGTCCTTCGGCATCTTGGCCAGCTCGCCGCGCTTGGCGATGGCGAAGAGCTGGCGCTTTGGGAAGCGCAGGATGTCGCCCATGGCGCAGACCACGACCTTCTTCAGCGGCGTTTTCCTGAAGGCGGTGACCAGCTTGGGCAGCAGCAGCTTCAGGTCCAGGGTGACCGCCACCTCGGCGCCGGAATCCGCCAGCAGGTCGATGACCTCCTCCTCGGCGTAGAGCGGGTTCACGTTGACGACGATGGCGCCCAGCTTCATCAGCGCGAAGTAACAGATCACGTAGTAGGGCGTGTTGGGCAGGAAGAGCGCGACCCGGCTGCGCTTCGCGACCCCCAGATCCTGGAAGCCCCGCGCGGCGCGGTCGACAAGATCGCTGACCTGCTGATAGCTGTAGCGCTTGCCCAGGAAGTCGAGACAGGGCTGGCCGCCGTACCCGGCCACCGCCCGGTCGAAAGCCAGATAAAGCGGTTCCTGAAGCACCGGGCCGTCCCACGTGACGCCGGGCGGATAGCTTTTGTCCCAGGGCTGCCCGGGATCAGCGACACTGGATTGGTCTAGGGCCATGTCTCACCATGCGGTTGTTGTCGGCAGCGATGGTTTGGCGCCGCCGCACCCTGTGCCTCAAACCCGGCGGCGAGCGGCAGGCCCGAAGGCGCACCGCAGAAACCGCCGGCTCACAAGTGTCCGACCAAGTGATTACGACTCTCTATACATGTAACGTTTTGCCAGATAACGTCAAGAACATGACGCATACGTGAACTAGCGGACATTGTGTCAAATTCGGTCAGGTTTCGGCATCGCCGATTGCCACCTGGAAGTGTGTCAGGATGAGATGCTGACGGGAATGGCGAAAAATGCGCCGGCCCGGCCTCCGGGGAAGGGAGAGGCCGGGCCGGCAGCCCGCGCAGGCCTGGGACCGGCCGCCGCTATTCGGGGGACGCTGCGATCACGGCAATGGCGATCCGTCCGAGACGGCTGCTGCTGTGCTCCACCCGGTCGCCCGGTTGCAGGAAGCGCCGGCTTTCCAGATCCCGCTCGATGGCGCGCTCAATCACGTAGTCGCGCGGCGAGGCGACGGAGAGGAAGCCGGCAAGACAAACATAAGCAACCGCCCCGCAGCCGATCTCCCGCTCCGTCGGCGGACGGAACAGGATGCCCGCCGGTGTGCCGGACAGCAGCACCGTGCCCCGGCGAAGCACACCGTCGGCGGTCAGAGGCACAGGGCGGCCTTCGAACACCCAGCGCGCGGCATCGCCGGCCTCCAGCACGAAGCCGGCCATCTGCCGGAAATCGAGGATCATCTCCGCACCGGAACCGGACTGCATCGGCGTGCCGTTCCGGACGGTCGCGATCGCCTCCTCCGAGACAAAGCGGCGCCAGTCTTCGGGCACCACCAGGTAGGGCCCGGTCGGCATGCGGCCCTGACCGCTTTTCGCGTCGCTGAAGCCGAGGCCGCTCAGATTCTCTTCATCGGGCAGGTTGCGCAGCAGCGCCGCGCGGTCGGTGAAGTCGCCGCAGAGAAAGACTCCTTTCAGGGCGGCATCGAAGTCACCGATGTTGCGGATATCCCGGTCGAAGCGCATGCAGAGTTCGACCTCGTAGTCGAAGAGCCCGGCCTCGGCATCGACGCCAAAGGCGCCAAGGGCAGCCGTCGGGCGGGTGAACTTCGGAAAAGCGAAAACGCCGTCGTTGTTCACCTCCTCCCCGTGGTCGGCGAAGTTGGTGCCGAAGGCGATGTGTTCTTCCCCCTGCGCCACCGGCATCAGCCGCTCGACCCCGTAGCGCCGGGCCATGCCCGCGGGGTTGCGCGCCAGTTCGAGCAACGCCGGGCGGCCGAGCCTGCGGATGGCGTCGAAGGCATCGCCGACCTGCCCGTCCAGCAGCGGCGCGAGGTCGATGCCGATCACAGCTTCCTCCGCCTCACCGGTCACCAGCAGCACTGTTTCGGACCCCTCGGCGCCGCCCAGCCGCGCGAAGGTCAGCGCCTCCTCGAAGGGCGCGATCGATCCGGCCGGCTGCGGGCCGACCTCCGCCGTCTCGAGGGACCCGGACGGGGATGCACAGATCAGGAAGTAACCGGCATAGACCGCCGCGACGACCACGGCCGAAACCAGAAGTGCGCATCGTTTCTTGCTGATGGTCATGATGGACTCCCGATTTGCGTCAGAAGGAGAAGGAAATGGCGAGACCGGCGAAGACCTGGTCCGGCGAACCCTCGTCATCGACGACCGGACTGTCGGCGGCATCGCCGACGAGACGGGTGTATTCGAGACGGCCGACGACGCCCCAGCGTTCGGAGAAGGCATAGCCGAGCGAAATCTCCGCCACGACGTCCTTCAGGCCGCCTTCGGCGTCGAACGCCGAGAGGCCGCTGCGCGCGGAGTCGGCCGCGTCGATCCCGAAGTAGGTCTCCGCATAGTCGTCGCTGGCAAAGGTGACGCCGGCATCGAAACCGAAGCGCCAGCGCTGCGCAAAGAAGGTTGCATAGCCGCCGCCGAGGCCGACGGTCAGCCCTTCATGGGTGCCGGTGACATCGGCCAGGACCTCGATGCCAAGTTCCAGTTCGTCCTGCGGCCGCAGGACCTCGACGAACTGGTAGCGCAGAAAGCCGCCCAGTTCGATGGCGTCGTCGATTTCCGACAGGCGGTCGACGGCATTGCTGCTCACGTCGTCGCGGCCCGGACGATAGGTGAAGGAGGGGCCGAACTGCAGCCCCGGCCGGTTGCGCAGGTTGAGCCGCGCGTCGAGGCCGTCGATCTCCAGACCCAGGCCATAGCCCTCGATCCGGCTGATGATGAGGGGCACGGCCTCGTAATCGGAGGCGCCCTCGTACTCCGGCGAGAGAGCGGGGCCGAGCGCGATAAAGCCGCTCACCCCGCCGCCGCCGTCTTCGGACTGGCCGTCCTGGGCCAGGGTTGCGACGGGAAACAGCATGGCGCCGCCGGCAAGCGCCGGCAGTAAGGAACGAAAGGACACGAAGTGCTGCTGCACGTTCCGGAACCTCCTCTTGCATTGTCCACTTGAGAGCTGATCGGCGCCGCCGGCCCGGTGCCGGGTCTTGGCGGCGGTTGTGGCTGCAGTGTGAGCAAGGGCTTACGTTCTGGAAACTCGCATTCCGCAGTGCAGCAAAACCGTGCCGCGCGAACTGCGGGGGCTCAGGAATGCTGCTTTATATAAGCATCGTCAAAAGGATAGACGGGACACCCTGCGCTGCACCCTACTCGCGTTTCGGGCCGCCCAAGGCAGTCGACGGGACCGCGGAAGCGGGTTAACCTGCCTCCAATATGAGTAAATCCTCACGTCCATCCGGGGTCTGCCGCCCGGCCAAGGTACGGCGCCAGCCGCGCCAGGAGCGCTCCCGCGCGATGGTCGACGCCATCGTCGAGGCGACCTGGAAAGTGCTCGCCGAAGAAGGCTATGCCGCAGCCAGCACCAACCGCATCGCCGAGCGGGCCGGCACCAGCGTCGGCTCGCTCTACCAGTACTTCCCCAACAAGGACGCCATCGTCGCCGCCGTGCAGCGGCGCCACCATGCCGACCTCAGTGCCGTGATGGCCGCCGCCTTCGCCGAGGCCGCCGGACAACCGCTGGCGGTCGCCACCCGCCTGCTGATCCGCGCCAGCCTGGACTCCCACCTGCTGGACCCGGACCTGCACCGCACGCTTTCGGAAACCGTGCCGGCCTCGGTGAACCCGGAGACGCGCACGACGCTGCTCAACGGCATTCACGCCCAGATTCGCGGCTGGCTGATGAGCCACCGGGCCGAAGTGACGGTGACGGATTTCGACACTGCGGCCTTCATCATCCTCAACATGGTGGAGTCCTGCTGCCATGCCGCCGTTCTCGGGCAGGGGCCGGCGGTGGATGCCCAGAAGGTCGAAGACGAGCTGACCGCAGCGGTCGTGGGCTACCTGACTCGGTAACGGTCGATCAGGGCCGCAGCACCGCGGCGCCCTGAAGCCGCCCCGCGCGCAGGTCGTCCAGCGCCCGGTTGGCCTCGGCGAGGGGATAGTCGCGGGTGTGGGTCCTGACCGGCACCTTGGGCGCCAGGGCCAGGAACTCCTCGGCATCCCGGCGCGTCAGGTTGGCGACGGAGCGGAGCGTGCGCTCCTCCCAGAGGATGCGGTACGGAAAGCTCGGGATGTCGCTCATGTGTATGCCGGCGCAGACCACGGTGCCGCCGCGCGCCGTGCGTCTCAACGCCTCCGGCACCAGAGCGCCGACCGGGGCGAAGAGAATGGCGGCGTCGAGCTCCTCGGGCGGCGCCTCGCCGGAGGCGCCGGCCCAGGCAGCGCCGAGGCCGCGGGCGAAGCCTTGCGCCTCTTCATCGCCGGGACGGGTGAAGGCGAAGACCTCCCGCCCCTCCCAGAGTGCGACCTGGATCATGATGTGGGCGGCAGCGCCGAAGCCGTAGACGCCGAGGCGCTTCGCCTCGCCGGCCATGCGGTAGGCGCGGTGGCCGATGAGGCCGGCACAGAGCAGCGGCGCCGCCTCGGAGTCGCTGTAGCCCTCCGGCAGGGCGAAGGCATAGCGCGCGTCGGCCAGGCAGTGCTCGGCATAGCCGCCGTCGATCTGGTAGCCGGTGTAGCGCGCTTCGCCGCAGAGGTTCTCCCGCCCCGTCGTGCAGTAACCGCAGGTGCCGCAGGAAAAGCCGAGCCAGGGCACGCCGACGCGCTGTCCGACTTCGAAGCGCTCGACGCCCGCGCCCAGCGCCTCCACCGCGCCGACAATCTCGTGGCCGGGAACGATGGGCAGCTTAGGGTCGGGCAGCTCGCCGTCGACGACATGCAGGTCGGTGCGGCAGACCCCGCAGGCACTGACCTTCAGGCGGATCTGACCGGGGCCCGGCTCGGGCAAAGGAAGGTCTGCCGCTTCCAGTGCGCCGGCGGCCTCGTGACGCAGAACCATCGCTCGCATAGGCCTCAGCCTAGCAAGCACCCCGCCTCAGCGATAGATCAGGGTCGGCAGGAACATGGAAATCCCGGGCACGAAGGTGATCAGCATCAGGACGGCGACCAGCGGTACGAGAAAGGGCACGGTGGAGGCGACGCAACGCTCGAAGGGCACGCCGGAGACCCGCGAGAGCACGTAGATCACCATACCGACCGGCGGCGTCAGCAGGCCGATCATCAGGTTCAGCACCATCACCACACCGAAGTGCACGGGGTCGATGCCGAGCTTGACGACGATCGGCAGCAGCACCGGCACCAGAATGGTGATAGCGGCAATGGTTTCCATGAAACAGCCGACGATCAGCAGGATGATGTTGATCATCAGCAGGATCAGGATCGGGTTCTCGGTGACCTGCAGGATCAAGTCGGCGAAGAGCTCGGTCACCCGGTTGCTGGTGAGGATCCAGGCGAAGATCGAGGCCGCAGCCACGATGAACATGACGATCGCCGTCGTCTCGATGGTGTCGTAGCTGACGCGCAGCAGGCGGCGGATGGTCAGGGTGCGGTAGACCAGCACACCAAGAAGCAGGGCATAGGCCGAAGCGGCGATGGCCGCCTCCGTCGGGGTGAAGACGCCGCCCAGGATGCCGCCGACGATGATCACCGGGGTCAGCAGCGAGAGGAAGGCGCGGCGCAGGCTGCCGAGCAGCAGGCCCCAGGCGAAGCGCGCATCGCGCGGGTAGTTCCGCTTGCGCGCGTACCAGGCGACCATGACCATCAGGGCGGCGGCCATCAGCAGGCCGGGAATGAACCCGGCGGCGAAGAGCTGGCCGATGGAGGCCGAGGCGACGACGCCGTAGATCACCATCGGCAGCGAGGGGGGAATGATCGGCCCGATGGTCGAGGAGGCCGCGGTCACGCCGACGGCAAAGTCCGCGTCATAGCCGGCGTCGCGCATCGCCTTGATCTCGATGGTGCCAAGCCCGCCGGCGTCGGCCACCGCCGCCCCCGACATGCCGGCAAAGACCACGCTGGCACCGACGTTGACGTGGCCCAGCCCGCCGCGCATCCAGCCGACGCAGGCCTTGGCGAAGTCGAAGATGCGGTTGGTGATGCCGGCGGTGTTCATCAGGTTGCCCGCCAGGATGAAAAAGGGCACCGCCAGCAGGGGAAAGGAGTCGACGCCGTTCACCATGCGGTGGATCACCACCAGGTCGGGCACCTGGCCCGACAGCAGGATGAAGACCAGCGACGAAAAGGCCAGTGCAATGGCGATCGGTACCCCGAGCACCAGCAGCACGAAGACCATGATGAAAAGAAGCGCCATCAGCATCGCAAAAGGGTCCCGGTCAAAACGGTCATCTGGTCAATCGATCACCTGGCCAATCGATCATCGGGTCAATCGATCATCTGGCGCCCGCCGGGCCGCGTCAGTGCGGAGTAGCCCTGGCGCCAGTGACGCCAGGCCACGCGCAGCGCATAGAGCGTCATCGCCACGAAGGCAGCGAAAACGACCCAGTAGACCACGTCCTTGCCCAGCTCGATGGAGGCCATCTTCTGGTTGGTTCTGAGCGCCAGCTTGGCGGTGATCCACGTGCAGGCGGCAAAGAAAACCACCCGCAGCAGGTCGACGAAGGTCGAGAAGGCCCGTCCCCAGACACCGGGCAGGTAGCGATAGAAGAACTCGACCGCGATGTGGCTGTTCTTGCGCACGGCAAGGCCGGCACCGACGAAGGTGACGCCGATCAGGAGGTAGCGCGCAATCTCTTCCGTCCAGCCGATGGAATCGTTCAGGACGTAGCGGGAAAAGAACTGGAGAAAGACGACCGCCGCCAGCACCCAGAAGATCACCAGAACGAGCCCGTCCTCCGGCCTGATGTCGCTCAGGTCGATGGCCTTGTCGCCCTCTTCGGACAGGGGGTCTTCGGACAAAGGGTCTTTGGCCGACGGCGGAGCGGGAGGCGCGGGCGGCGCCTCCCTTCCTCCGTTCCGGTCATCGCTCACGTGACGCTCGGGGATGCAATGCTCGGGTCCAGGGCCGGCTACTGGATGGCCTGAAGCTTGTCGTAGGTCGCCTGATCCCAGGTCGCCGCCGGCCCGTTGTGCAGCGGCACCACCGCGGCGCGGAAGGCGGCCCGGTCAACCTCGTTGACCGTCTTGCCCTGGTCGCGGAACCAGGCCACCAGGCTTTTCTCCGCCTCGATGATCTCGTCCGTCGCGCCCTGCGCGGCCTCTTTCAGGACGCCCTCCAGCAGCGCCTTGTCGTCATCGGAGAGGCCGTTCCAGGTCGACCCGGAAACGATGGTCATCAACGCGTCGGTGATATGACCGGTGAGCGTGATGTAGTCCTGGACCTCGTAGAACTTTTTGAACTGGATGGTCGGCAGCGGATTCTCCTGCGCATCCACCACGCCCTGCTGCAGGGCCAGATAGACCTCCGCGAAAGCGATCGGCGTCGGGTTGGCGCCGACGGCCTCCGGGAACATCTTGTAGAGCGGCGCGTTGGGGACGCGGATCTTCAGGTTGTTCATGTCGTCCGGCGCCTTGATCTCCTTGTTCGAGGTCACGTGGCGCTGGCCGTAGTAGGTCAGGGTGATGACTTCGTTTCCGGTGCTGTCGCGGTAGCCGCCGACCATCTCCTGAAACAGGCCGCTGTCCCGGTAGGCCGCCCAGTGATCGTAATCCCTGAACATGTAAGGCGACCCGCCGATGGCGATCGGGCCGTAGGAGCGCCCGGCAAAGAGCTGGCCGGTATAGATGATGTCGACCGTGCCGAGAGTCAGGCCCTCGTTGATGTCGACTTCCTTGCCCAGGGAGGAGGCCGGGAAGACCTCGACCGCATAGCGGCCGTCCGAGCGCTTCTTGACCTCCTCGGCCGCCCATTCGGCCCACTTGTGGTAGGGAGATCCGGTCTCGTAGACGTGGGCCCACTTCAGGGTCTCGGCCGCAACGGCCGGGCCCGAGGGGCCGCCAAGGACGGCGGCTGTGGTGACAGCGGCAGCGACAATCAGAGCTGATGACTTCCACGAAGTCGGCATCGTTTCCTCCCGATGGTTCTTTGTTGAGACGCCACATCCTTGGGATGTGCGCGGTACCGAATAATTGGTCTGACCACCTGATAGCTTGACCTTCCTACCATTCCTTTGCACCCTGTGACCAGAGGGAATCAGCGCGCGCCGGCGCCAGGAACCCTGTAGCCTTCGGGCTCCAGGCGGGAGTCCCGCAGCGTGCCTGCCGAAACGGAGGAAAGCCCAGCGTCATGCCGGTCGAGGCGATTCAGACCAAGCGCCTGTTCCAGCAGGTCTTCGAACAGCTCGCGAAGCTGATCGCCGCGGGGGAGTTTCCAAAGGGCGAACGCCTGCCGGCGGAGCGCGACCTGGCACGGCAGCTGGGCGTGAGCCGGGCCACCGTGCGGGAGGCGATGATCGCGCTGGAGCTTTCCGGCCTCGTCGAGGTGCGGGTCGGTTCAGGAATCTTCGTCGTTGCAACCGAACGCCAGGGCACGCGCCCGGCGGCGTCAGAACCCGGCGGCGCCGACCCGGTTCCCGAACTCGGGCTCGGTCCCTTCGAGTTGATCGAGGCGCGGCGGCTGATCGAAGGCCAGGTTGCCTACCTTGCCGCCCAGCAGATCCAAAACAGCGACTTCGCAGCCCTGGAGGCGAGTCTCAGCCTGATGGCGGAGGAGCACCGCTCCGGCTTTCAGACCGAGAACGGCGACCGGAGCTTTCACGTGGCCATCGCCCGGGCGACCCGCAACAACGCCTTGATCAAGATGGTGGAGTTGCTGTGGGATCTGCGCGAAGCCTCCCCGCTCTGGGCCAAGCTGCACGAGCGGGTACGCGCCGCCCAGGTCCGCCCGGCGTCGCTGGATGACCATATGCGCGTGCTCGATGCTTTGAGAGCGGGCGATCCGATGCGTGCGCGGGAAACCATGGATGCGCACCTGCGCCGGGTCGCCGACGACCTCCTGCGGATCTCGGAGGCGGAGTTTGCCGGCGAAGTCGATGATGAGGAGCGCCGCCGCGGCCAGCGTGCGGTCGGCCGCTAGAAACCGGAACACACAGGACACAGAGCCAAAGCCATGACAGCACCGGACCACGGCGGCGAGACCGCCAGCGCTCAGGGCGCGGGCCTGACCATCCGCCTCAGCCCCCAGGACAACGTGGTGGTGAGCCGCGCCGATATCCTGGAAGGCACCGACGTGCCGGGCGAAGGCGTGACCACGGTCAACCGGATCCCCACCGGCCACAAGCTGGCCATCCGCGCCATCGACAAGGACGCAGCGGTGGTGAAGTACGATCAGGTCATCGGCTTCGCCTCCAAGCCCATCGCGGCCGGTGAGCACGTGCATGTGCACAACTGCTCCATGGGCGAGTTCGAGCGCGACTACGCCTTCTGCGAAGCGGCAAAGCCGACCGAGTTTTTCCCCGACGACCGGCGCGCCACCTTCCAGGGGTACCGCCGCGCCGACGGGCGGGCCGGCACGCGCAACTACATCGGCATCCTCACGTCCGTGAACTGCTCGGCGACGGTGGCGCGCTACATCGCCGAGGCCTTCAACAAGACCGGCATCCTGGAGGACTATCCGAACGTCGACGGGGTCGCCGCCTTCGTGCATTCCACCGGCTGCGGCATGGCCGACAGCGGCGACGGCTACGAGGCGCTGCAGCGCACGCTCTGGGGCTATGCCCGCCACCCCAACTTCGCCGGGGTGCTGATGGTGGGCCTGGGCTGCGAGGTGAATCAGATCCCCTTCCTGTTGGATGCCTATGGCCTGAAGCAGGGCGAGAACTTCCAGACCCTCACCATCCAGCAAAGCGGCGGGACAAGGCGCACGGTGGACGAGGCCATCGAGCGCATCAAGGCCATGCTGCCCGCTGCGGATGCCGCGCGCCGCGAGACGGTGCCGGCCAGCGAACTGACCCTCGCCCTGCAGTGCGGCGGCTCGGACGGCTACTCCGGCATCACCGCCAATCCGGCCCTCGGCGCCGCGGCGGACCTGCTGGTGCGCCACGGCGGTACGGCGATCCTCAGCGAAACGCCGGAGATCTATGGCGCCGAGCACCTCCTGACCCGCCGCGCCGCCAGCCGCGCGGTCGGCGAGAAGCTGATCGAGCGCATCCGCTGGTGGGAGGACTACACCAAGCGCAACGGCGGAGAGATGAACAACAATCCCTCCCCCGGCAACAAGGCCGGCGGCCTGACCACGATCCTGGAGAAGTCCCTGGGCGCGGCGGCCAAAGGCGGCACCACCAACTTGATGGGCGTCTACAAGTATGCCGAGGCGGTGACCGCCAAGGGCTTCGTCTTCATGGACTCGCCCGGCTACGACCCCTGCTCGGTCACCGGCCAGGTGGCATCGGGCGCCAACGTGGTCTGCTTCACCACCGGGCGCGGTTCGGTCTTCGGCTTCAAACCCTCCCCCTCCATCAAGCTCGCCACCAACACGGCCATGTACCGGCGCATGGAAGAGGACATGGACATCAACTGCGGCGGCATCGCCGATGGCGAGGCTTCGGTGGCCGAGGTGGGACAGCAGGTTTTCGAGCGCATCCTGGCAGTGGCCAGCGGCACCCCCTCCAAGTCCGAGGCGCTGGGCTTCGGCGATGCCGAGTTCATCCCCTGGCAGATCGGAGCGGTGATGTGAGCCAGGTTCTGGACGACGCCACGGCGCAACGGGCGAGCGAAGCCCCCGGCGCCCCCCACCGCGTTGCGGCGGCGGCGCTGGAGAACTTCGTCGGCGCGGTGCTGCGCGCCGCCGGGGCCGACGAACCCTCCGCGGAGGCTGCCGTACGGGCCCTGGTCGGCGCCTCCCTGCGCGGCGTCGACACCCACGGCGTGCGCCTGCTGCCGCACTACGTGAAGGTGCTGGAGGGCGGACGGGTGAAGGGCCGCCCGCAGATGCGCTTCGACAAGCGCGCGGCCGCCGTGGGCATGCTGGATGCCGACAACGCCCTGGGACACCTCGCCGGTTACCGCGCCATGGAGGAGGCCGTATGCCTGGCCGAAGACGCCGGCGTCGGCGCCGTCTCGGTGGTCAACTCCTCCCACTTCGGCGCCGCCGGAGCCTACAGCCTGGCGGCGGCGGAAGCCGGCTGCCTGGGGCTCTGCGTCTGCAACAGCGATTCGGGCGTGCTGGCGCACAGCGGCCGGGAGAAGTTTCACGGCACCAATCCCATCAGTTTCGCTGCGCCGGTCGCCGGCGCCCGGCCCTACCTGCTGGACATGGCGACCTCGTCGATCCCCTTTAACCGGGTGCTGCAGTTCAGGGCCCTCGACCGGACGCTCCCGCCGGAGGTGGCGGTCGACGCGGAGAGCCAGGTGACTCGCGATCCCGAGGCCGCACGGGCGCTGCTGCCGCTGGGCGGCAGCACCTACGGCTACAAGGGCGCCGGCCTCGCGGGCATGATCGAGGTGCTTTCCGCTGCGCTCACCGGCATGCGCCTCAGCCACGAGATTCCGAACATGATCGAATCCGACTGGGCCGAGCCGCGGGTGATGGGACAGTTCTTTCTGGCGCTCAAGCCAGAGACCTTCCTGCCGAAAGAGAGTTACGAAGAGCGCATGACCGCCTATCTGGACGCCCTGCGCGGCCAACGGAGCCAGGCGGGCGAAACCGTGATGGCGGCCGGCGACCGGGAGTGGGCGGTCGAGGACGAACGCAGTGCCGGGGGTATTCCGCTCGACGCCCACAACTGGCAGGTCTTCGCCGAACTAGCGGACCGCTTTTCCCTGGAGCCCCTGAGCGCCATCTAAGCGCCATCTGAGCGCGGCTCATCCGGTCAGGTGGTCGCCTTGAGCCGGGTTCTGTGGCACAACAGGGTTCAGGGCCGCAGGACAACACCTCCGGAAAAAGGGGTCGGGCATGAATCTGAAGGACCGTTCACAGGAAGCCGTGCAGGCCGCGCGCGAGGTTCTCGGCGCCGAACTGTCGGAAGAGCAGAAGGCGGCTCTTTCCAAGGTCATCGAAGCGGCGATGGCCGATGCGATGCGGGAAACCGCCCAGCAATCCGGAGAGGCAGCGCTCGCCTGCTGCAGTCACGACAAGGACATGGCGCACAAGATCGCCGATGAGATCGAGCGCTCCAACCAGGCCCTGATCGCGAACCTCTCCAGCCTGCGCTAGGCCGGGACCCTGCGTCCGCCAGCGGCGTCAGCCGCGCGGGAGGACCCGGCGCCCGGAGGAGACCAGGAAAACCAGAGCAGATCCGCGAAGACGCGCGACTAAAGAAAGCGGATCTCGGTCCTGCCATAGCTCGCGCGGAGCTGGCGCAGGATGAAGGTGAGGAATATGAGGAGACCGGCGTACTCCAGGCTCTCCTCCACCGTTGCCAGCAGTCGGTAGCGCAGGCTGTCGATGCCCGCGACCTCGGCCTCGGCCCCCGCCAGCATCTCCATACCGACCGCCCCCGACAGAAAAACGATGGCGGAGCCGATCAGCAGGACGCGATCGAGGCCCCGAAAACGGAGAATGAAGGGCAGGAAGCACACCAGCCCCGGCAGGCAGATGATGAGGGCAGGCAGCGTCCAGGCGAAATAGAAGAGACCGCTGTTTTCGATCCTTGCGGCCAGGGCGGCTGAAATCCACTCGTGCACCATCGCGATCTCGTCGAGCGACAGCAGAAGGAAAATAGCCGCCAGCAGAAACCAGGGTAGCGCCGGCCAAAGACGGTCCTGTGCCGCCTGCGCCGCGACCAGGAAAAGCATCAGGCTGCAGAGCATCATCAGGGCGCAGGAGAACCACGTTGGCAGGCTCGCCTCGGCATCGAGATCCAGCCGATAGATGCGATCGGAAAAGCCGGCCTCCGGGACGAGGAAGATGAGGATGTCCTGCAGCAGGCTGAGCAGGACGATGGTCGCAGCCGCCAGCCACAGCAGGGACAGGAGCCGGCGCGCGCTGATCGTCACGCTGCGCCCTGCAGTGGCAACCCCCGTGACCGCGCCCCTCACCTCCGCCGAAACGGCGGAGGGTTTTTTCGTCGGGTGCTCCAAAGTGGTTGCAGCAAGCTGCGCCATGTCCGGGTCCGGTCGCGGCGAATTGTCGGCTGCAGCCAGACTGCGTCATAAAAGATTCATCAATGTGTAACAAAACTGTGGCGCACGGCGACCTCTGCGCCGCGCCCGAACGGGGGAACGGCGGCAAGGCTCGGCCTAGGCGGTCTGCGCGGCCCCTGCGGCGACTGCAGGAACGGTCTTGCCTCTGCCCCAACGCTCCCAGGCGCGCTCGTGGAAGAAGAACGCCACCGTGTTCACCGCCGGCTCGATAAGCGCCACGCCGGTGGCGATCACCACCGAGCCCGTCAAAGCGTAGGTCACGCCGAAGCCGACGGCGAAGTGCACAACCGCGAAGGAGGCGGTTTTTGCCAGGTCCCGGGTCATGGCTCGTCCTTTCTTTAGAATAATTCTAATTGCGAATTATTATCATTTAAAGGTGAACGAGGCCGAAGTCAAGGGCTGTGACGCAGGAAAACGCTCCCCCCGGCCCCGTCGCCATGGCATGCTGAAGGGATAAAGCTCAATGAATATCAGGAATTTAGCTTCGTTCCGTGGTGCGCCACGAGAATGACGGGTGAGCCGGCTTGTCAGTCTGCCGGCTCCAGAACGAAGTCGAGAACGCGCCGACTGCCAGAGTAGAGATCTTTGCAGTACTCCATCTGCGCGAACATCGGGCAGACCCCGCGGAGCACTGGCGCACCGCTCCGCAAGGTTACCTCGTAGCGGCGCTCCTGGGCCGTCGCAGGCAGAAAGTCGCCCTTGCTTTTGGAATCCTTGAAGGTGCGGCCTTCGGCCGTGGATGGCGCCAACGTTAAGACACCGTTTTCGAGCCACCACCGACCGGTCTCACGATGTTCGCCATCCCGGTTGATCCAGTCGCCGTCATCCAGGGCCATGAAGAGGGACTGCCAGTCCGAGCTGTAGTGACCACCGGCAGCCAAGGTCAATGTCTCCACGCCCGCGTCTACAATCGTAACGTCGGTGGGGCTGGTGTCTTTGAAGGTTGCCCTCCCGATAATGTTGCGCGTACGCCAGGACCCAATCAGATCCTCGTTCTCAGGCGCTGTAAACTGAGGGGCTCCAGAAACACGCTGATAAAGCGGGCCGCCGCGAGACGGACGCTTGGCAATGCGTACAGACTCAACGAGCGTGACAAGAAACTCCGCCCACTTCGGATTCCCTGGGTCCTCCTCGTAGACGAACAGGACTGCGTTCAGTCCGGGAATCCGGTCGTCACCCCGCCGTAAGACAACGATCTGGTAAGGCGAAGCCGGAGAATTGTTGAGCTCCGCCATACCGCTCCGCTCGGTGAAACTCGGGTTGAAGACCGTAAGCCGCAGCTTGTCATCGAGCAGCCATTCATCGCTGAAGATCTCGACGTCGTAGTTGGGGTCTTTGGTGAGCCGTTGCATGTGGTAGCTGCGCGCACGCGCCAACTGGTCGTCCCGCTCATAGCGTGCGACGATCGAAACACTGTGGCGTTCCGGCGACTCGGCCTCCAAGACAGTGCCGCTCTCGTCCAGGGCGGCCACCCAGCCGTCCGGCAGGAGAATGTCGAAGCTGCCCTGGATGAAGCGGGTGTTCAGATCCAGATCCGGGTCGTCCAGGTCAGGGGCCGCGCGCAGCGCTTCCGGCGCAGCCAGGAGCGTCAGCATCGCAATGCCGCAGACCATAGAAAAAGCGCGCAGAGGTCGCCTCCCCAAACGTCAGGTTGGCTCAACTATAGCACGAGTATCCCTGAGGCAATTCCGATCGGCCGACGTCGCCGATCAGGCCGGCGCGCCGACCCGCAGCCATTGCTTGAGCGTTTCGCCCGCCGCCGCTTCCAGCGCCGGGCCCTCCTGGGCGGCCTGGGCGCGCAGGGCCGGCACGTCGACGCCGGGGGTCGTCGCGATCTCCAGGGTATGGCCGATGAACCAGCGCTCCAGGCCCGCCGCCGTCGCCTCGATATGAAACTGGGTGGCCAGCGCAAAGTCGCCCAGGGCGAAGGCCTGGTTTTCGTAGTGCGCGTTGGAGGCAAGGCGCACGGCGCCGGCGGGCAGATCGAAGGTGTCGCCATGCCAGTGCAGGACGGCGGCCCCGGCCTCCGCCACCGGTGCCAGCACCTGCTCGCCCTCCAGCGTATAGGTCAGCCGGCCGTAGCCGATCTCCTTCACGCCGCCTGGGTAGACGCGGGCGCCCAGGGCCCGGGCCATGAGCTGGGCGCCCAGGCAAATGCCGATGGTCGGCCGGCGCGCCGCCAGGCGCCGCTCGATGACGGCGATCTCATCACTGAGGAAAGGATAGGACGCCTCCTCACAGGCGCCGATGGGCCCGCCCAGCACGACCAGCAGGTCGGCATCCATCAGCGCGGGATCGGCGAAGGAATCCAGCCCCGCCTCCCGGTAGCCGATGCGATAGCCCAGCGTTTCCAGCGCCGGGCGGAAGGATCCCAAATCTTCGAAATGAACGTGGCGAATGGCGAGCGCCCGCTTGGTCATGAAGGACAAACTCCCGTGTCACAGCCGCCGGGTCCCGGTGCCGGGTCCGACGACATGGCTGTCTGCGGCGACAGTGGGTCGTTCTGCTTCGGGTCGTTCTGGTCTGGTTCGTTCTGGTTTGGGTCTTCTGCAATCAGCCGGCTGAGGAGCACACCCAGGTGCAGGTCCGCCAGCCGGCCGAAGTGATGGTGCCGCAAACGGCCTCGGCGGTCCACCAGCAAGAGGCTGGGGGTGCCCCGCAGGCCATAGCGGGCCATGGTCTCGGGCAACGGACTGTCCTTTTGAGGGCGGTCGATGCCGATGGGAAAGGTCAGGCGGTACTCATGGATAAAGGCCGCCAGGGCCGGCGGTCCCATGGCCTCGTGATGCTCGAAGACCGTGTGCAGGCCGACCACGGCGAGATCGTCGCCGGCCAACTCGTTCTGCACCATCTGCGCCTGCGGCAGGGCCTGGGCGACGCAGCCGGGGCAGAGCATCTGGAAGCTGTGCAGCATGACCACTCTGCCGCGGAAGTCGGCGAGGCTGAGCGGTCCCGCCGCATTGAACCAGCGCGCCACCGACCAATCCGGCAGGACCGGCAGTGGCGGGGGCAGCGCCCCCGCATTGCTCTCCGCCGGTGCCATCGTTTCCGCGGGCGCCATCAGAAATCCCCCTCGCGGATATAGGGGTGGCTCCAGAGAATGGTCTGCAGCACGACGGCCTTGGTCCAGGCGGCATGCATTTTCTCGACCGTCCCGGCATCGTGGCCCTGGTTGGCGAGGAAGGGCTTCACGGTCGCGGAGATCGGGTAGATGAAGGCGACCAGATAGCGGAAGTGGATGTGGTCGACCGAAGGCGCGGCATCCACCTCGTTCTTGCCGATGCGGTGATGGCGGCGGCCGATCTCGTGCTGGTAGTCGAGCCAGGCCTGGTCGTAGTCGGCCGCGGTGGTGTCACGGATCCACTGGGCGAAGCGCTGACGCACGCGGCCGAGGTATTCCATGTTCGGTTGGCCGTCGGCTTTGTTGGTGAAGTAGTAGATGAGATGGGGATTGGCGCCGACGTAGCCGTACCAGACATCCAGCACGTCCTCGATCTGATCCGCGAGAACCTCGCCGGCGAGGTTCAGGTGCGCCGCATCTTCGTCGGTGAACAGCAGGGTCTGTTTGAGGAGTTCGAGGTCCTCCAGGCTGACCGGCGAGCGCGGCAGATCCGGGCTGCCGAAAGTGTAGCCGGGAACGCTCTCCGCGGCGGCGGGCAGGCTGACGGCAGACAAAGCGGTGACGTTCAGGGACATCGCCAGCGCGGCGATCCCCGCTCTCAAAGCGGACATGGGGTCTCTCCTTTTGCTCTACGGGCTGCTCTGGGGGTCGTTCAAGGGCGGAACGACCTGCTCCAGAAAACGGCTCCAGTTCTCGTCCTGGAGCGCAGGTTCGGCGGCGACGTGATCGGGACAGTCGAGGCGCAACTCCGGCTCGCCGAAGGCGGCATCGACAAAGGCGCAGTGATGCGGGCGCTCAGGGTCGTCGTGCACCCCCGGGCGGAAATAGCGGCAGGTGACGCACATCTGCGAGACGGGGATCTGCCCGCGCCGCTGCAGGCTGCGGATCATCTTGATCAGCGCGCGGTAGAAGACCTGCCGCTCGGCCGGATCGAGACTCTCGACGGCGGCATGCAGGAAGTCGGGCCAGAGCGCCGCCTTGCCTGCCTGCTCGCGCCCCGCCTGCGTCAGGCTGAGGGCCACGGCCCGGCTGTCGGCCGGGTCCGGCTGCTTCACCACCAGGCCTTTGCGCACCAGGGCGGTCACGGCTTCGCTGGCGGTTGGCCGGCTCACGCCCAGCGCCTCGGCCACCTCGGCGAGACGCAGCCCCGCGTTGCCCGGAGCAGCAGCCAGCGTCGCGAGCGCCTGGCCCTGCGTCGGGGTCAGGCCCTGGCTGCCGGCCCCTTTCCAGGCTTGACTGCGGATCGCCTGGCCCAGCTTGCTGAGGCCGGTTCCGATCTTTTGATCGAGGATCGCGTGTTCCTGGTCGAAAGGGTTCCGGCTCATGGCAGCCTCTATTGTTTGGACTCCTAACTAAATAGCGATCTGCTCACCCCTGTCAAGGGGCGGCCATCGCAGAAAGGCAGAGCTCCTCCGGTTCCCTCTCCCGATCGTCCACCAAATTGGTCAGGCCACTTTACCCCCTGACCGCGCTCTGCCATAGTGCCGCCAGCGGCCCGCAAGAGGCCGCGGCAGCCGAACCCGCGCGGTTCGGCGGGATGCATCGAGGGAGGCCATGCCGCTTCGCGCCATAGAGCCGCAGCGACTCTATCAGCAGGTCGCCGCCCAACTGGCCGAACTGATCCGCCAGGGCGAGTGGGGCCTGGGCGAGCGGCTGCCGCCGGAGCGCGACCTGGCCGGCACCCTGGGCGTCAGCCGCCCGGTGGTGCGCGAGGCGATGATCGCCCTCGAGCTCTCCAACATCGTCGAGATCCGCCCCGGCGCCGGCACCTACGTGGCCAGCGCCAACGGTCTGCACTCCCTCTGGCTGCAATCGGACCTGGACACCGGCCCTAGCCCCTTCGACCTGATCTCCGCCCGCCGCATCATCGAAGGCGAGACGGCGGCCATGGCCGCGACCATGGCCGGTGCGGCAGAGCTGGCCGGCCTGGAAGAAGCCATCGCCAAGATGGAACGGGATATCGAAGCCGGCACCCAGGTGATCTCCAACCAGGAGGACGGCGACCTGCTGTTCCACATGCGCCTGGCAGCAGCGACCCGCAACTCGGTCATGGAGTCCATCGTCCAGCAGCTTTGGGAAGGCATGCGCCGGCCGATGTTCGCGGCGATCAGCGACCGCGCCCAGCTGCCGCGCAACGCCAAGCGCGCCGCCGGCGAGCACCGGGTCATCCTGGAACAGGTGCGCGCGCGGGACCCGGAAGGTGCGCGCCGGGCCATGCAGGACCATCTGGACCGCGTCGCCAGCCTGCTCTTGAGCGAATAGGAAAAGGAGAGTCGAACGGCCATGGGTCAGCCCCTGCAGCTTCACGAAGACCGGCTCTTTCCCTCCGACCCGGCGCAGCGCGCCGTTGCCCGGCGCCTCTATGCCGAGGTGAAGGATCTGCCCATCGTCTCGCCGCATGGTCATACCGACCCGGCGTGGTTCGCCGAAGACGCACCCTTCGGCAATCCGGCCGAACTCTTCATCATCCCCGACCACTACCTCTTCCGCATGCTCTACAGCCAGGGCGTGGCGCTGGAGGACCTCGGCGTGCCGCGCAGCGACGGCGGGCCGGTGGAAACCGACGGCCGCAAAATCTGGCGCCGTTTCGCCGAGCACTATCACCTCTTCCGCGGCACGCCTTCGCGATTGTGGTTCGACCACGCGCTTTCCGTCGTGCTCGGCATTGAGGAGAAGCTGACGTCGGAGAGCGCCGAGCGCATCTACGACCGGCTGTCGGAGCGTCTGCGCGACGACGACACACGCCCGCGCGCCCTTTTCGACCGCTTCAACATCGAGGTGCTGGCAACGACGGAGTCACCGCTTGACGATCTCGCCCATCACCAGACGATCCGCGCCAGCAACTGGGCCGGCAGGGTCATCACCGCCTTCCGCCCGGACCCGGTGGTGGACCCGGATTTCGAGGGTTTCCGCACCAACCTGGAAGAGCTAGCAGACCTCACCAGCGAAGACTGCCTGACCTGGGAGGGTTATCTGGCAGCCCTGCGCCAGCGCCGGGCGTTCTTCGCGGAGATGGGCGCCACCTCGACCGATCATGGCCACCCCAGCGCCGCCACGGCGGACCTGGACGCCGGCGCCTGCCGGGACCTCTTCGCCAAGGTGCTGACCGGCGAAGGCAGCGCGGTCGAGCACGAACTCTTCCGCGCCCAGATGCTGACGGAGATGGCGCGCATGAGCCTGGACGACGGGCTGGTGATGCAGATCCACCCCGGCTCCTTCCGCAACCACAATGCCCGGCTGTTCGAAGGCTTCGGGCGCGACAAGGGCGCGGACATTCCGGCGCGCACCGACTACGTACGCGCGCTGAAACCGCTGCTCGACCGCTTCGGCAACGAGCGCGGTCTCTCCATCATCCTCTTCACCCTGGACGAGACCAGCTACAGCCGCGAACTGGCGCCGCTGGCCGGTCACTATCCGGTGCTCAAGGTCGGGCCGGCCTGGTGGTTCTACGACAGCCCGGAGGGCATGCTGCGCTACCGCCGCGCGCTGACCGAGACGGCGGGCTTCTACAACACCGTCGGCTTCAACGACGACACCCGCGCCTTTCTCTCGATCCCGGCGCGGCACGACGTCGCCCGCCGCGTCGACTGCGCCTATCTGGCCGAGCTGGTCTGCACCCATCGCCTGGATGAAGACGAGGCACTGGAGGTCGCCCACGACCTCACCTACCGCCTGGTGAAACAGGCCTACAAGCTGTGAGTTTCAAGCAACCGGCCCCGGGGCGAAACGCCGCTGTGCCGAGACAACAATGTGAAGAAACAACGATGTGAAAGGGAGGAAAGAATGAGATTCGTGAAAACGGTAACCGCCGGTACCGGCTTGGCCCTGGCGCTCGGCCTGACCGCGCCCGCCGCCGCGCAGGAGCTGCGCGCCGCCGACACCCACGCCGACGGCTACCCCACCGTCGAGGCGGTGGAGTACATGGGCGAACTGCTGTCGGGTTGGACCAACGGCCGCCTCTCCATCAAGATGTTCCCGGGACGCCAGCTCGGCGAGGAAAAAGACACCATCGAGCAGACCATCCTCGGCGCCATCGACATCAACCGGGTGAATCTGGCGCCCCTCAACAACATCGTGCCGGAAACCGCGATCCCCTCGCTGCCCTACATCTTCCGCTCCATCGACCACATGCACAAGGTGATGGACGGCGAGATCGGCCAGGAGATTCTGGCCGCCATGGAACAGCACGGACTTGTGGGGCTGGCCTACTACGATTCTGGCGCCCGCTCCTTTTACAACACACAGCGGCCGATCACATCGCCCGCCGACATGCAGGGCATGAAGATCCGGGTCCAGAACTCCGATCTCTTCGTCTCCATGATCGAGGCGCTGGGCGCCAACGCGACGCCGATGGAATTCGGCCAGGTCTACGAGGCCCTGAAGACCGGCGTCATCGACGGCGCCGAGAACAACTGGCCGTCGTATGAGTCGACCCGCCATTTCGAGGTCGCCAAGCACTACACCCTGGACCAGCACTCGCTCTCCCCGGAAGTGCTGGTGATGTCCAAGGAGTCCTGGGACAAGCTGAGCGCCGGCGACCAGCAGTTGGTGCGCAAGGCCGCGGCGCTTTCGGTGCCGGAGATGCGCCGCCTCTGGAACGAGCGGGTCGCGGCATCCAAGAGCAAGGTCATGGCCGCCGGGAACGAGGTGGTCGAGGCGGTGGACAAGCAGCCCTTCATCGACGCCATGCAGCCGGTCTACGAGCGCTTCGCCAGCACACCGGAACTGGCCGATATGGTGAAGCGCATCCAGGCGGTCGAATAAAGCCCCTGTCGGGACGCGCCCTGCGGGCGCAGCCTTCCCACTTGGCCGGCGGCGACGCGCCGAAGCCGCCGGCCACCTTTTTCGCAGGGGACTCGTTCCTCAGACGACTCTCGGGGATTTGATGGACAGCACATCAGGCAGGGTTTTGCTGGACAGACTGGCGGTGGGCACCGCAGCCCTGGCGCGCGTGTGTCTCTGGCTCAGCGCGCTGGGCCTGGTGGTCATGACCGCGGTCATCGGCTGGCAGGTCTGGGGCCGCTATGTCCTGAACGACACGCCCCACTGGTCGGAGCGGCTGTCCCTCTTCCTCATGCTCTACTACGTGATGTTCGGGGCGGCGGTAGGCGTGCGCGAACGCTTCCACCTGGGCCTCGTGTTCTTCAAGGACGGTCTGCCGCCCGGACCCCGCCGCGCCGTGGACGTGGCGGTCAATCTCTGCATCGGCGGCTTCGGTCTCTTCATGACCGTCTACGGCCTGCAGATCACGGACTCGACCTGGACCCACAGCATCCCCTCGCTGGGCATTCCCACAGGCATCTCCTACCTGCCCTTTCCCATCGCAGGTGTGCTGATCATCCTGTTCAGCCTGGAGCACATCCTGAACGACCTCGCCGGACGGGAAACGCCCGAGGCATGACGCTGATCGTCCTCTTCGGCACCTTCCTGGTGCTGCTGCTGCTGGGCGTGCCCATCGCGTTCACGCTCGCCATCGCGTCTCTGGCAACAGTGGTCTACATGGACCTGCCTCCGGTGGTGGTCTTCCAGCGCCTCTCGGCCGGCATCAACGTCTTCGCGCTGATGGCCATCCCCTTTTTCATCTATGCCGGCGAACTGATGCTGCACGGCGGCATCGCCGACCGTCTGGTGCGCCTCGCCAACGCCGCCATCGGCCACATCCGTGGCGGCCTCGGCCTGGTCAACGTGCTCGCCTCCATGCTGTTTGGCGGCATCTCCGGCTCCGCGGTCGCCGATGCCTCGGCGCTGGGTTCGACCCTGATCCCGATGATGCGCCGCAAGGGCTACGACCCCGACTACGCGGTGAACGTGACCGTTACCTCGGCGACCATCGGCCTGACGGTGCCGCCCAGCCACAACATGATCATCTACTCCATCGCCGCAGGCGGCACGGTCTCGGTCTCCTCGCTTTTCCTGGCCGGCATGGTGCCGGGTATCCTGACCGGCCTCTGCCTGATGGTGGCCGCCTACGTCGTCGCCCGGCGGCGCGGCTACCCGGCCGAGCCGCGCCAGGCGCTGGCCGTGATCCTTACCACCTTCGCCGTTGCCCTGCCGGGGCTTCTGGTGGCGATCATCATCATCGGCGGCGTGCTGACCGGCATCTTCACCGCCACCGAGTCCTCCGCCATCGCCGTCATCTACGCCATCGTCGTCACCCTGATCGGCTACCGCAGCCTGACCTGGGAGGCCTTCGTGAAGGCGACCCTGGGGGCGGTGCGAACCACCGCCATGGTGCTGCTGGTGATCGGCAGCGCCGCCGCCTTCGGCTGGCTGCTGGCGCTGAACCAGGTGCCGGCGCAGCTCTTCGACCTCCTGCAGGCGATCTCCCAGAACCCGCTGGTGATCCTGCTGATCATCAACATCATCCTGCTGTTCCTCGGCACCTTCATGGACATGTCACCCTTGATCGTCATCACCACGCCGATCTTCCTGCCGGTGGTCCAGCAACTGGGCATGGACCCGGTGCAGTTCGGCATCGTGCTGATGATCAACCTGGGAATCGGCCTGGTAACGCCGCCGGTGGGCTCGGTGCTCTTCGTCGGCTGCGCGGTGGCCAAGATCCGCATCGAGGAAACCGTGCGCACCATCTGGCCATTCTACCTTGCGCTGCTGGTGGCCCTGGTGCTGGTGACCTACGTCCCCGCCGTCTCCATGACCCTGCCGAACCTGGTGGCGCAATGAGACGGCTGAGCGCAGCGACGCTGAAGGACCTGCCGCCCGAGGTGCCGCGCCCCGGCTACGACCGCACTGCCTGCACAGTCGGCATTGTTCACCTGGGTATCGGTGCGTTCCACCGAGCCCACCAGGCGGTCTACTGCGACGAGCGGCTGGCGGCAGGGGAGCACGACTGGGCGATCTGCGGGGCCAGCCTGCGCAGCCCTGCGGTGCACGACCAGCTGGCGCCCCAGGACGGACTCTACACCGAGGCGGTTTCCGGCCCGGACGGCGAGAATCTGCGCGTCATCGGCGCGGTGAAGGAGGTGCTGGTCGCCCCGGAAGACCCGGCGGCGCTGGCGGCGCGCCTGGCCGCGCCGGAGACCCGCATCGTCTCCCTCACCGTCACCGAGAAGGGCTACTGCCACGACCCGGCAAGCGGCGCGCTGCTGCACGATCATCCGGACATCCGCCACGACCTGCAGCATCCTGAGCACCCGAAGTCCGTTCTGGGCTTTCTCCTGGCGGGCCTGCGCCGCCGCCGTGCCGCAGGCCTGGCGCCCTTCACGCCGCTGAGCTGCGATAACCTGCCGCACAACGGGGCGACGCTGCGCGGCCTGCTGTTGGAATTGGCAGAGGCAAGCGACCCGGCACTGGCGCGTTGGATCGAGGCGGAGGTGCCTTTCCCCGCCACCATGATCGACCGCATCGTCCCGGCAACGACGGATGTGGACCGCGACCGCATCGCCGCACGCCTCGGCCTGCGCGACGAGGGCGCGGTGATCTGCGAGCCGTTCCGCCAGTGGGTGATCGAGGACCGCTTCGCCCAGGGGCGGCCGCGCTGGGAGGAGTCCGGCGCGCAGCTGGTGGACGACGTCGCCCCCTATGAGGAAATGAAGCTGCGCCTGCTGAACGGCAGCCACTCCCTGCTCGCCTATCTCGGTTATCTCTGCGGCCACAAGACCATCGCCGCCACCATGGCCGACGAGCCGCTGCGCAGGCTCGCGCGGATCTTCATGGACCGCGAAGCGGGGCCGACGCTGAAGATGCCGCCGGGCGCCGATCTGGAGGGCTACAAGGCCGACCTCATCGCCCGCTTCGCCAACCCGGGCCTGCAGCACCGGACCTGGCAGATCGCCATGGACGGCAGCCAGAAGTTGCCGCAACGCCTGTTGGGCACGGCGCGCGATAGGCTGGAGGCCGACGCGCCGATCGATGTGCTGGCGCTCGCCCTGGCCGGCTGGATGCGTTACGCCGGCGGCCGCGACGAGCAAGGCCAGGGCATCGAGGTCCGCGATCCCCTGGCGCCGATACTTGCAGAGGCCTACGCAAGCGGCGCAAGCGATGCCGAACGCATCGTCGCGGCCTTTCTGAAGATCGCCGATGTCTTCGACTCGGATCTCGCCGGGGACCCCCGTTTCGCCGGGTCGGTGACCGCCGCTCTGCACTGCATGCTGGAGAAAGGCGCAGCGGCTGCCGTCAGGGAAACGCTGGCGCGGCTTGACAGCTAGACGGCGCGCCGCGAAGCCGGGAGGGTCGGCCACGCCCGCAGGACTTCGGCCATCGCAAGGAAGAGGTGATAGAGGCTGCTGGCGGGGACCGCCTTGGCGATCATCGTACCTTCGCCATCGAACTGGTCACGCCACAGGGCGTGGTCGAGCCCGGCGAAGTGGTCGAAGAAGGATTGCAGCAAGGGGGAGATGCCCGCGGCGGCCTCTGCGTGGCCGCTGCGCTCCGCAAGGGCAAGACAGGCCTTCAGGGCCTCGGTCTGCGGCCAGAGGCGCTTGCTGCCGCCCTGGAGCACGCGCCCGTCCGGATCGATGGCGTCATAGGCGCCGAAGATGCCCTCCGCGCGGCGGTCGATGCCTTTCGCCCAGGCCCAGGCAAAGAGCCCTTCCATGGCCGGCACAACGCTGTCGTCGCCGCTGAGCTGGCCGTAGCGGTGCAGCAGCCAGACCCACTCGAAATGATGGCCCGGTTCGCGGATGAAGCTTCCATCGACCGGCGTCTCCCGCCAATCCGCGTCGAAGAACTCGGCCAGCTGGCCACTTGCCGCGGAAAAGAAACGCGCATCGAAGAGGCCGCGAAGCGCCACCGCCCGTTCGAGCCACTCCGCCCCGCCCGTCGCTTCGTGCAGAGCCAGCAGCGCCTCGAAAAGATGCATGTGCGGGTTCTGCCGCCGCCGTGCCGGCAATTGCGCCGCGCCCTCGGCCCGATGCTCGGCATAGCCGTCGAAGGCGCCGCCACGCTCCAGACGCAGGCTTTCGTCGAGGAACGCGACGGTCTTTCGCGCGGCCGCCAGGACCCCTTCATCTCCGCCTGCCCGGTAGAGCCAGGCCAGGGCCAGAAGAACGAAGGCGTGATCATAGAGATCCTTCGTGCGGTCGAGAGGCTGCCCGTCGCGCCGCAATCGCTGGAACCAGCCGCCGCCGGAGTCATCCCAGGCATGGCGCTGCAGAAAGGTGAAGGCGTCTTGCGCCCGTGCAAGGCCGCCGGTGCTGAGCCCCAGGGTTTCGGCATGGGCATAGACATAGATCTGGCGCGCCTGCACGCGCACACGGGTGTAGTCCTCCGGGCTGACAGTTCCATCCAGGTTCAGTTGTTCGAAGAAGGCGCCGTTTCGGCTGTCAAAGCCCGTGCTCTCCCAGAACGGCAGCACTGTCCCGGCAAGCCACTCCTTGAGGATGGCAGCGGTGAAAGGGGGAGCGTTTTGTGACATTTTTTGGCTCCTGACGCGGCGCGCCGCCGAGGTTTCTACCTTTGGGCGAGGCTTGCATAGCCCGGGGGCGGTCCCGGCTCAAGGCTCATGCAAGCGCCGAGACCTCTAGCATTTACAGGCGACAAGAGTGAAGGTGCCCGATTGCGCCCTAGGGCTGTTGTCATCAGCCGGTTGCATCGAAAACGCTGCGGAGTAGTATTGCGCAGGCTTTCCGGTGCCTTGATCGCCCGGAGAGAACCGAGGCCGGGTAGTGTGAGGGGTACCCGGGCAATCCTCGCGATCTGACTTGGCGGCAGCGGCAGTCTCTGTCTGCAGCGGCCTCAGGTCCAAAAGAAGATGGGGTCGATGACAGCCAAGCAACGGCTTTCCGGGGGTAGCGGTTATGCCCTCGAGCGAATCGAGATCTTCAAGGGTCTCGAGCCGCGCGAGATCGAGCGCATTTCCCAGCGCATGAACTGGCGCAATTACACCGCCAACCAGCAGATCATCGGCCACCAGGAAGCCTCCACCGATGTCTACTTCATGGTCTCGGGAACGGTGCGGGTGATCCTGTTTTCCAGCGCCGGCAAGGAGGTCGCCTTTCGCGACATCTCGGCGGGGGAGTGCTTCGGGGAGTTCGCGGCCATCGACGGGGAGCCGCGCTCGGCCAATGTCATCGCGCTGACCGACGTGATGATCGGTTCGGTGCCGGCCGAAACCTTCCGCGGTATCCTCATGGAATATCCGGCCGTCTCCATGGCCATGCTGACCTACATCACGCGCCTTGTGCGCTCGCTGAGCGAGCGGATTTTCGAATTCAGCACGCTTGCCGTGAAGAACCGCATTCATTCGGAACTGTTGAGGCTGTCGCGCGACCATCTGGGCGACGACAACACGGCCCGCCTCTCGCCGGCGCCGACGCATGCGGATATCGCCAGCCGCATCTCGACCCACCGCGAGGCGGTGACGCGCGAACTGAACGATCTGACCAAGAGTGGCCTGATCAGACGCGACGGCCGCACTCTGATCGTCACCGATGTCGCCGAGCTGGAGCGTATGGTCCACGAGGTCTCCGGCGACTGAAGCGTCAGCGGCGGTCGCAACTGCGAAACCTCCGCAGGCCCACTCCCTCGGGCCCCCTCCCTTGCAGCAGCAGGCATCCGAAGCGGACCCCGCACAGGCGAAAGCCCCGTCCGATGGGCGGCGGACGGGGCTCTCATGGGCTCACCTAAGGTCCGTCATCGTGGCTTGAGGGAGGACCTCCACAACAACGATTTAAACATAGGGAGCCGGCGCCGGAGACGGTGTGGGATTTGTCACACGGCCGGCACAAAAGAGGCCTGATCGGCGAGAAATCCGCACTCCTAGGGCGTAGGCGCGCTTCCATGGGTCTAAGCCGCAAGAGCCACGCGCCTCTCCGCCTGTTCCCTCGCGCCGGACGGCACGGCGGGCCAGACTCTCCGGAACCATCGCTTCACAGCAATTCCGGGAGAATGTGTCATGACCGATGTTTCCCGCCCTTCCAGATTGGCCCCTCGGCGCGGGCCATTCTCCTTAAAGACCTTCTTGCTCGCCGGCGGCCTGCTGGCGGCCGGCAGCCTGGGCATCGGCATCGCCGCTGCGCCGGCGCAAGCCGAGGTCGAGCGCTGGACCGTGGTCTGCGGGCAGTCCGCCTGCCTCGCCGACTATCAGGCGGCGGGCCTGCAGATCCTCATCGCACCGGAGCGCGGCACCCGGCGGCTGCGCGCCATTCTGCGTGTCAGTCACAAGGCCGGCCCCGATGCGCCGATCGCCCTGCGCCTCGACAGCGGCTGGACCGCGCATCTGCGCACCAACGCCTGCAACGACCTGTTCTGTCAGGCCGTTGTCGGTCTGGACGCCACGGACGAGGTCCTGGCCCGCTTCCGCAAAGACTTCGAGGGGATGGCCGCCTACCGCGTCGGCGAGCGCACGGTGATGGCCCGCTTCTCGCTGAAGGGCTTCAGCCATGCGCTCAACCAACTGCAGTGACCCGGGCAAGCGGCGGCGCGGGCACAGGAACGATCCTGCGCTGCTTCTGGGCACCGCCCTTCTGGCCGGGTTGTTCTGGCTGCATCTGCCGTTGATCGCACCGGCAAAGGGTGACGAGATCGCCGAGGGTCAGGCCATTGCGGCCCAGTATTGCCTGCGCTGCCACGCTGCGCCCGATGCGCCGTACAGCACCACCGCGGCCCCGACGCTGCGGGAGATGGCCCAGGCGGCCGACTGGTCGACCCTTCGTTTCGAAGCCTGGCTGGCCGCCGATCACCCGCCGATGCCGCGCTTCATCCTCACCTCCGGAGAGATCTACGCCCTGCGCAGCTACCTCTCCTCGGTGAAGAGCGATTCGCTGTTGTCGCCGGCGTTCTGAGAACCCCTAACAACTCCGACGGAGGTTCGCAGCACATGACGACACGCAATTGCGCGCGCCGGACCCTCGGCGGGCTGCCTCTGCTGCCGTTGGCCATCGCTCTGCCGCTCTGTCTCGGCGGCTGCATCACCGGCCTCGCCAGTGCCGCACTTGGCGCGTTGGGCGGCGGCGGGGGCGGAAGCGAAAGCAGCCCAGCCAGCGGACCCTTGAGCGCCAATTCACCCGAAGCCCTGCAACAGGCCCTGGCCCAGACCGACGACCGGGTCATGCCCCTCTGCCGCAGTCGCCTGAAGGCCTACCTGGATGCCAAGGCCGCGAACGATGGCGGCGCTTCAGAGGAACCCGCCGGCGACCCTGCCGCGCGCTGCGGTCTGCAGCCGCTTTGCCTGCCCGGCGCCGAGCACCCCACGGAAATGATGGTCTGCCGCCGCCCGCCGGGTCCGGCAACCGCCCTCTGACAACATCGCCAGCCGCCCCCGCTCGGCAAAGGGCTTCGGATAGGGCCCACAAAGGAAAGCGGCGGCCGAAGGCCGCCGCTGTCTCTGTCTCTCCCGAATACCGGGCGCAAACGCCGGGCGATGCCGCGATACCAACGGCCCGGTATCACTGAGCGGCGCCGTCGCCTTCCAGGATTTCACTGACCTCATCGGCGCCGTTGTTCTGGGTCTGGGTGACGGTGTTCTCGGCCGTCTGGTCGCCGACGGCCTCCTGGCCAGTGTTGATCGCGCCGTCGGAGTTGTTGAGAATGATGCAGGACGAATTGCCGCGGGCGCCAGCGCTGCCCTCTCCGCCGCAGACAAGGTAGGTCGTGGTGCCGGCCACTGCCGCTGCGCCGCTGCCGGCGCTGCCGTCCAGCATGCCGGCGTCCACCTGCTTCATGAAGATGGCCATGCTGCCGCCGCTGCGGGCGGCAAAGCCCCAGGGCTGTTCGTACATCTGGGCCGAGGCATCGCCGGCCAGGCGCGCCATAAAGGCAACCGCGAAGGCGGTGTAGACGAAGACCGTCAGAACGTCGACCGCGATCCGCATGACTGTGCGTTTCATTTTCTGCCTCCTGGAGGTCGCATCGAGCCCCGGCGGAACCTTCGGGAGCCGGGGGAAGAGGGAGCGGAAAAGACCGCTCCCTCCCCGGGGTTGGTAGGCTTTGGTTGTGCGATTACTCGCCGCCACCGCCGCCGATCTCCGGCGTGCTGACGCTGATGGACAGGTTGTTGCCCACGGCCGTGGCAACAGACGACACCAGCGGACGGTCCAGCTGACCGAGGTTGGTGTAGTTGTTGACCTGGACGCCGTAAGGCTGGGCACCGAAGCACTGTTCATCACAGAAGCTGGTGCCGACCTGCGAAAGCGCCGAGGTATTGGCATAGGCGAACTGGGTGATGTCGCCCATGACCACGGCATCGTCGCGCACCTTGGCCTCGACAGTGATCGCCTTGTTGTTGGCAACCGCGGTCGCGGCACTGTCAACCGAGGCGTTGAGGATGTCGTCCACCTGCGACACGGCCGAGATCTCAGACGGCTCGATCACGTTGAAGAGCGCCGCCAGGGTCAGGATGGCCGCCGCATCGTGGAACTCGTTGCGGTTGTTGCCGAAGCTTTCGCCGTCTTCCAGCGAGGCCAGCACGGGACCGTCGCCACCCGGCACAATCGGCACCGGGAAGGAGCCCGGATCGTCGCCGAATTCGCGGGTATTGAAGACGTACTGGCCTTCGTGGATCTCAACCATGACATCGCTGTCGATGCTGACGTTGTTGGCGATCGCCGTTGCGGTGCTGACCACCTCGGGCAGCTCGGTCAGGGCATCGAAGGAGCCGGTGGGCTCGATCTCGATGTTCTCGACCGGGATGTCCTCGAAGGTCATGACCACGTCGAGCTGATCGTCACCCTCGTCGAGTGTGCCAGAGACGTCGGTGGCGCTGCCTGTCAGGTCGCCGCCCAGATCGGCAACACCGGAAACGATGCTGGGGTCTTCAGAGTCATCGGTCATGCCGTCCAGGGTGACCGTGAAGTCGACCGTGCCGCTGGCCATGCCGCCGCCTTCGTTCGGCTGGTTGTTGTAGACGCCGTTCACATAGGATTCGGCCGTCACGTCGCCGATGTAGATCTGCAGGTCTTCCAGCAGCACCAGACCGACGGGATCGATGTCGACATCAATGTTCACGTCCTTGTCGACATGCTCGATGATCTCGAGATCCCAGTGCCAATCGACCTGGTCGAAGGCGGTCGCAGGCGAAGCCGCAAGAGCCAGCGCAGCAATGGCCGCCCCGCAAAGCAGTACAGACTTATTCGCTTTCATCGTTCATCTCCTCTAGATATCCAGCGAAGTGATCGGTCTCCACGAGATCGCAGCCTTGGATCGCGGGAAGACCAAGGAAGTCCGTCATGAGCAGGTAGACACCCATTTCCACGACGGATCTGACGCCGAGCTGCAACGGCTCGTTGCGGATCATTCCAGCGTCAAATTCGATGAGCGTATTGCCGAAGAAGCGGAACACGTTGGCTTCGACCTCGAAGCCGTATATCTGCTTCTGCAGCGAGGTTGCATAGGCAACCGAGAAGTTGCGCGCGTTGACCACGCGAAGGTCCAGCGCCACGTTGATGACCACGGTGCGCCCACCGCCGCCGATGCCGTTGACGAAAAGCCGCGCACCGCCGGAGGTGATGTTGTAATTCAGCTCGGTCAGGGCGCCGACGACGATGAAGTCGCTGGCCGGCAGATCGTATTCCGTCAATCCGCGGCCCAGCCGGCCCTGCTCGGAGAGCTTCATTTCCGCAAGGGGTATGCGCAGGTCGAGCCGTTCGATCAGGCGCGCCTTGCGCGTCTTCCAGAGCGCGGAGATCACCATCTCCGAAACGCCCTGGCTGAGGGCATGGCCGTTGTCGTCGTAGTTCACCTGACCGGTCTTGTCGGCCACCTCGCCGACCGAGAAGACGGGCAGATTGTTGCCCGGCGATTCGGCCAGACTGCTGAGGCACTGGCTGTAGGGCGTGTGATTGCTGGTGACCGGGAAACTGAAAACCGGCGCCACACCGGTGTCCGGAAACGGTGGCCCGGCACAGGCGCTCAGCGCCAGTCCGGCTGCCATTACGAAGGCGCTCGCCTTTGCTCGCATAATCCATCCCCTATGCATCGATCTGTCTTCTTCGACCCGACAGCGCAAAACTTGCGCGGGATCAATGTTCGGGGATGTTACGGGAAATATTTATTGAATAAAGCGAGCGAAGGTATATTTCAAAATAAACATGAATTAATACTTTCAAATGGAGGTAACTATATATATGAAAACCCCGCGAGTATTAATACGCTATACCAAAGTATTACTATGCCTGCGTGGGCGAATGTGGGATTTCCCCGTGCTAGTCTCTCGGTGATCAAAGCGCTGAAACGCGCCGAATTGGGCCGAATCATCCCCTCGGCCCGGCTTTCTGGAGGACCCGCAAAAATGTTCGATCGCAACGCGCAGACCCCCAACCCGAACGCCGCGGCCGACGACCGCCGTTGCGCGTTGTTGGCATCGGGAATCGACACCGCCCCTCTTTTGGACGCGCTCAAACGCGTCCCCAACACCCGGGTGGGCGACATCTGCATCTTTCCCGCAAACGGCCTGGGCGAGCCGGAGGCGGACTACCTGATCCTCGCCGCCGAAGACGGCACCAAGCTGACCCGGCTGGAACAGCAGATCGAGCGCTGGTCGGGGGAGCGAACCCGCGTGCTTCTCGCCGTGCCGGAATCGAAGTGCGCGTTTCTGGGCGATCTTGCGCAGCGCGCGGACGGCCTCATCCTGCTGGAGGCCGGTCTGGACTATCTGGAGGAAAGCCTCTGCCTGGCACGCGAAGGCTATTCGGTCATGCCCAGCCCGCGCCAAGGCGGCAGCGGCAGCTACAACCACCTCGATATGCTCTGCCGGCTGAGCGAAAGCGAGCAGGCGATCCTGGCACTGCTGGCCACAGGCGAAAGCAACCGCGCCATCTCGGCACGGCTTGGGGAAAGCGAAACCCGGATCAAGTCTCTGGTGCGGGCGATCCTGGTCAAGCTGGAATGCCGCAACAGGACCGAGGCTGCGGTTCTGGCCGCCACCGTGCTCCTGCCGCTTCAGGAGAGCCTGCGAAACGCGGAGGCGCAGATCGCAGCGGGCGAAGCGGATCCGGTGGACGACGAAAGCGCGGCGGACGAAGCGCCGGATACCACCAACGGCTCGCCTTCAAAGGGCCCCACGCGCTGGAACTGAAGCGATATGGGGGTATTACCTCTTCTGGCACATTGAACGAAAGCGCCATTCCCCGAAAGTGATAGGAGAGACGCCGTCTCTCAGTGCCCGGCGCCCCATGGCACCCGGCAAGCGAGAGACGCAGCGCAACTCTTCGCTCACCACAGGAGTTCGCAGAATGGCCTTTCGTTTGCTGCCCTGCCTATTCGTCGCAGGGCTGATCCTTGCCGGCACCGCGCCAGAAGCACAAGCGCAGTGGAACAACCGGCCCTTTTCCTTCAGCAGTGGCGGGGGCGTCGGCATGAGCTTTGCCGGGCGCCAGGCAATCCTGCAGGAAGAGATCCTGGGCATCCGGCCCGACAATCTGCTGCGCGGACCGGGCGGCGCCCTGGTTGACGTGACCGAGGGTCCCGGATCGACCGCCATCGTGCAGGGCCAGGCAAGCCCCTTCCTTCCCGGCTTCGCCCCGCGCGGCAGCAGCTTCCGGCGCAGCGCCGCCGATGGAGCGGGGATCTTCAATCCGTTCTTCGCGCCCAGGTCCGGCGGCTCCAGTACGCCGAGCGTCCTGACCAGCCTCAAGACCTCGGCCACCATCGCGTCCTGGACAAACATGGTCTCCGCCGGCTCCGGACGCGGCGCCGTGGTCATCTATCCGGGGGCCGGCAGTTCGATCGACGCCTGGACGGCCCTGGTCGGCGGTTAAATCTGGTCGGCGGTTAAATCTGGGGCGGATAAGGAAGCCAAAACGCAACGAGGCCCGGCTGCGGCTGCAGCCAGGCCTCGGGTGCGGGGGAGAGCAACGGGGGCTGACCCCTTGCCCTACCCCGTCAGCTGTGAGAGGGCCGGCGTCCCGGCGGGGTCTGGAAACATAGGCTCGGCCCCACCTCCGAAAGGCAGACCCGGTGCCAAACCGTGGTTCAGCGCCCAGATCGCGGCTTGGGTGCGGTTCCCCGCTTTGATCTTCCTGAGCAGGCTCTTCATGTGCACCTTGACGGTCGCCTCGGTGATATCGAGACGGTTTGCGATCACCTTGTTGGCATCGCCGTAAACGAGGCAGCGCAGGATCTCCTGCTCGCGGTCCGACAGACCGTACTCCTCAATGCGCTTGCAGCTCGACGGCGCCACACCGACCGCGCCGTTGATCAGGGCCGCGGCAAGGTCCGTCGGCATGACCTTCTGGCCCATCATCGCCAGCTTCAGCGAGTGAATCAGGGCTTCCAACGAGATATCCTTCAAAAGAAAGGCATCGGCGCCGGCGTTCAGGCAGGCGGCCAAGGTGCGCGGATCGCGCTCGTCGGTCAGCACGACGACCGGCACATCCGGCATGTCGTCCTGCAGTTGACGCAGATCCTCGACCAGCAGCGCGACATCGCCGCGCAGTTCGATCAGGATGAGGTCCGGATCGTCCCCGTCGATGACATCTTCGATGTCGGAAACGCTGGAAGCCTCTGCGCAGACGTCAAAGGAGCTGCCCTTCAGCAGGCTCTTAAGACCTTCAAGAAACAGGCGGTTGCGCCCCACCAAAAGCGTGCTTGTCTCAGACATAACGGTGCTCTCCCTTCCCTTTTGTCCACCAACCCCTGGCTTGACAAAGGCCTCCCTGGTCCCCGGATCTGCCCCCTCGGCAGCGAGGACTGATGTCTCTTGAGCAAAACCCTAAGAGTCGGCGCGGGAAGGGTCTGTGAGGATTACCACAGAAGGAGGATTTCGCACTTTATGAAGCGAAAACAGAAGCTTGGTCAGAGCGACCGGAGCGGATCGCGCGTCGCCGGAAGTCCTTTGCGGCTGCGCCGCTGCCCTGCCGCGCGACCAATGCGCCACACATGAAGCCGCTCTAGAGCCCCAGTGGCGGCGCCGGGCCCAGCGATGTGGCGAACAGGCCAAGTCCGAGAAGGATCAGCAGAACCGCACCCCCCAGACCGAGAAGGCGGTAAGTGGTGTCGATCCAACGGCTTTTCGCCCCCATGGCCGCAAAAGCAAGCCGTTTCGAGTAGAGCGTCGCCAGGGCCAGAAGCGAAACCGTTGCCGCGGTGCCGAAGGACATCGCCGCCGTAGCCACCACACCGGCAGCGAAGACTCCATGAAACAGGGCGAAGAGCAGTACAAGCACCGCGCCGCTGCAGGGTCGGAGGCCGACCGCCGCGACGATGCCCCCGGCCTTCGAGAGCAAGCCCCTGCCGGACAGCAGGGCCGGATCGGGCAGATGGTTGTGGCGGCAGCCATCCGCATGCCCCCCCGAACCGCCCCCCGCGGCGTGAGCCTCGGCCCGCTCCGAGCGACGCCGGCGCGCGACCGACCAGAGAAGCCAGAACCCGACAGCGGCAACCAGCGCATAGCTGGCCGATTCCAGTGTTCCCACGGCTGCCGTCACCTTGAGCCCGCTCATATCGAGGAACACGGCCAGGACAGCGACCAGGACGACAGCTGTCAGGCCCTGCACGAAGGCCGCCAGGAAGGCCAGGGCGATCCCGCGGCGCACGGCGCTTTCGTTGGCCAGAAGGTAAGTGGAAATGACCGCCTTTCCATGACCCGGACCGGCGGCATGGAAGATGCCGTAGAGAAAGCTGAGGGTGATGAGAAAAAGCAGAGCCGCACCGCCGTTTTCCCCCTTCAGCGCGCGCACCGCCGTGGCGAGGCGGCGGTGCAGCTCGCCCTGTTTTTGATGCAGATACTGAAGCGCCGTCTGCCAAGGCCCCCCCGAAGTCTCCTCGGCCGCGGCCTGCGGCGGCGGCACCAGAGCGCTCTGGGCGTCAGCCGCAGGCGAAAGCGCGGCCAGCAGGGCCAGCGCCAGCACGATCGCCAGCACCCAGCGGCCGGCGTCTGCGCAGGAACCGAGCGCGATTGTGGGCCTCGAAGGAATCATCGGCAGGAGGATCATCGGCCCTGAAACGTCACTGGGTGGCCACCGCAGGCGGGCAGTCCAGGGTCACATGCGTCGCGAACTGCGCCGCGATACTGAGCCCGGCGGAATCAAAGATGTCGGTTTCGGCGATGTTGAGGCTTTCCGTCCCGCCACCCCGTTCCATACGAAGGTCGCATCTTTCCGGCGCCGGCCCGGCGAAAGTCACCGGACGGTCTTTCGCCGCGTCGATGGAGATGTAGAAGCTGGGGTCGTAGCTGGTGAAGCCTACATTCTCCAAGCGCGGATCCACCGGCTGCGCGAGCGGCAGGACGAAGCGCAGGCTGAGGAGACCGTCCTCAAACGTCGATCCGAAGTCCACGACCTTGCCGTACTCGGCATCCCGGCCATCGACGCTGACGTAGGTGAAGTAGCGATAGTCCCTCAGCGACGTCACGTTCACCTCGGCCAGCGGCTGCAGTTCCGGTTCGTCGAAGCGGCCGTCGCCATTGACATCCAGGCCTTCGACCGCAAAGACGCTGTAGAACTCGTCAAAGCGCCATTCAATCTCGAGAGCGCGAACACGCTGATCCGCGTCGAAGAGGATCCTGGTCTTGGATTCGATCCAGACATGGGGATGCGCCTGCGCCGGCTGTGATACCGGGAACAATGCCGTCCCCAGCACGCCGGCGGCGCAGAAAAGTGCGGTCAGTCGTGCGGTGGCTCGAGGCACCTGCATCTCCCTCGGAACGGCAGAATCCTTCATACCCCGCAGGCCAGAGGCCCGCGCATCAGAGATATGTAAGCACGATGCAGCCTACAACTGGTTAACGGGCGCTGCGAGGGTTTTACAGGGCCAGCCCGTGAAAGTCACCGCAGTGGCCCCGAGGGCTGCGGCGCCAGCGCCTTGGCCGCTGCGGCCTCAAGAACCCAGGCGGCGCGGATGTGAAAGGCCCCCCAAACCACCAGACCAACGAACTTGGCCCCGTCCTCGAGAACCCACGGCCAGACCGCCGTGGTCGTTGCGGTCAACTTGCTGATGTCGACCGCCACGCTGAGCGCCAGGAGGCAGACCGCCAGCAGGAGCGGGAAAGAGCCCAGCTGTTTCAGCAGGCCGCGGAAGGCGATGCCATAGCACAGCGTACAGCCCCCATAGACGGCAAACAGGGCAAGATCGCCCCAGGCCGCGCGCAAACGCAGGTTCTCGTGCAGCATGAAGAGGTCGTCGAACAGCAGCACGCCAGTGAAGGCCGCCGCCACGAAAAGAAAGAGGCTTTCCCGGCGGGCATCGCCGCGCTGGGCCAGGCGCAGCGCAGTGAACGCACAGACGGCGGCCGTCGCGCACCAGACAAGAGCGCCCAGGTTCGACAGCAAGCCCAGATGCGGGGCCCCCTTCTTGCCCATGATCGCCAGCGGATCGCGCGTCAGGTCGGAAAAGGGAATGCGTGTCTGCAGCGCCAGCACCGCCACCACCAAGGCAGCGCCACAGCAGGCGGCGGCAACGATCCACGCCGTTACCGCCGCCGGCGTCAGCCGTCGGCTCATCGCGGGTCCGGACTCCCTCCGGCTCCCGCCAAGCGAGAAGAAGGACACGGCGACTCCTGAAACGTGACGTCCGGATGACGTTTCTTTTGCTGTTCGATGAAGCCTAGCGGAGGGAGCGCGGCAGGTGCAAATGACCTATTTGGGGCGAGTTTGTCATTAGCTTTTTCTTGCGATGATTGCTGTCTCTCAGGATCTGCCCATCATGATGCGGCAACAGCTGCCGCCGTGGTCCGGGCAGTCGCCCCCCTGTTTCAATTGTTTCTGCCGGGCCCCGCCGCAGCGCTGCGCCAGGATTGCGCCTGAACATCCCCCGGCTGTCGTCCCGACCAGATCAAGCCATTGATATTCCTAGAGACCTGAAACCACCTCCGGCTGTACTGCCCATCCCCTGAAGCACCGGCGGTCGAATCGTTTCAGGACGGGGCCCAAGCGTACATCCGTTGCACCTGCGAACAATTGATACCAAATCGCGCGCGCCGCGAAATCGGCGGGAAACAGGGGGCCCCTATATCTGCCATCCATACGGAACGGCTGCGTGGCTCACACTGATCGCGAGTATCCGCTCGCGGGCACGGCAGCAGCCGCTTCGATGGGCGAACCAAACGTACTTAATGACCAAATCGAATTTCAGGAGCTTGGTGGAGAGATGAACAATTCAAATCTGTTTGGCTCGCCGATGATTCTGCCCGGTGTTCGACCGGCCAGCCCTTTCGGCGCAGCCCCGCGGCCCTCTTTGCGCGCAAAGCTGGTCCGCAGCATCAACGAAATCATGGAGCAGTTCTTCGGACCGCTCATGAGCCGTGCGCGGGTCCGCAGGACGGTTTTTGAGCTCTCGCAGCTGGACGATCACATGCTGCGTGACCTCGGTCTGAACCGCGGGTCGATCATCAGCACGGCGCACGAGGTCGAAGAAAGGCTCCATGGTCGAGGTCGCGACTATGGCGTGTAAGTCTTAGGTCATCGGATCGGTGCGTGGGGAGACGCACCGGTCCGGTCGACGTTGAGTTGGGGAACGTCGGCAAGGATTGCGGTGCATTCTGGTCAAAAGTACAGGTCACAAATACTGGGGTGGGCAAAGTCGATGGTGGGACCATCACAGCACTCATTGGTCAAGACATCCGGGCAGACGGGAAAACCCGCCGCCAAGACCACCACCTCCATCACTTCTTTTCTCTGGTGTGCCCCTCGGTTACTCTCGCTGCCTGCCCGTGGCTTGCAGAACCGGGGAACGGCTTGTTCTGATGCGGCTTCCGGGCGGAACAAGTCCGTGACAGGAGGGCTCGCCATGGCGCGGGCGAAACCCGACAGCCCCCGCACCTTTGCTCCGCCGGCCGGCGCAGATCGCCAGCTGCTCGAGATGATGGCCGCGCGCCTGTCCGTCGTGCTCTACCGGGGCAGGCTGAAAGCAGGCACGCTTTCGCTCGACTACGTAAGCCCCGGAAGCGAAGCGCTTGTCGGGAAATCCGCAGCGGACCTCTCTTCCACCCCAAACCCCTTCGCGCCTCTCATGCATCCGGATGACCGGCCGCGCTATGCGGCTGCGCTCGAGGCCGTTCTCGCCGGGGGCGAGGCGAGCGTCGATTATCGAATCGCCCTGGGGCAGGAGCGCGCCCCGGAGCGCGACCCGGAGCACATCCCGGGCTCGGAAAGCGCAGCGGAAGCCGGCTATGCCTGGCGCCGGGACGAACTCTCCCTCGCAGCGGAAAGCCGGGAAAGCCCGGCAGGCGAAGTTGTCGTCAACGGCTGCATTCGCGATATCGCCGCCGAGGCGGCCGTTACCGGCGCTCCCGGCGCCCTGGAGTCGCAGCGCAAGGCCATGATCGACCAAGCGCCGCACCCCATTGTGATCTGCGCCGCCGACGGAACCGTCAGCGACCTCAATCAGGTCGCACGCGGCCAGTTCTTTGCCGATCTGGCGCAGGACGCAGCGCGGCCGCGCGCCAACAGCATCTTCGATGCCGGCTGCCGGCTGCAGTTCGACGAAGCGATGGCCGCGTTGCTGGCGTGCGAGGGCGAACAAGCCAATGCCGAGCCGCTGACGCTGACCGCGCGCCAGAGCGATGGCCGCGCCCTGCCCGTCGAGGTCATGCTGTCGGTGGTCAACCTGGGGCACAACCGCACAACCATCGTCGAACTGCGGGACATCAGCGAACAGGTTTCCGTCGAAGCAGCCTTGAACCGCCTCTGGGCGATGATGCAGGAAGCCGTCGAGGCAATCCCCAACGGCTTTGCCATCTACGATGCTGAGGGGACCCTGGAGCTCTGCAACGCTTCCTACGCCTCGATCTATGGCGAGACCGCGGAGTCGATGCTTGGGTCTTCGTCCTACGAGAACTATCGCCGCGCGCTGCCGCTTTTGACCAACTACAGCGGCGATTCGCCGGAAGACGTACCGGTCACGCCGGAAAACTGGATGATCAACGTCCACAAGTCGGAGTACGAGCCGGTCGAATTCCAGCTGAAAAGCGGCGAATGGAAACAGACGACCACCCACCCCTTGCCCGGCGGCGGGCGCGTTTATGTGCGCACCGACATCACGAAGTTGAAGGAAGCGGAGATCTCGCTGCGGGAGAGCGAGCGGAAGTTCCGCAGCCTCGTCGAGAACAATCCCTTCCCTCTCTGGCTGACGGACGTCGAGACCGGGATCGTTCTCTACCACAGCCCCCAGGCTGCGGCGATCCTGGGCTATGAATGGCCGATCAACGAACACTACGAGTCCCGTCTGTCCTACGCGGATCCGGAAGACCGCGTCCACTGCACCAACGAGCTCCTGGAGAAGGGACGCCTGGACGGCCGTGAAACCCTGCTGCGCAGGGCCGACGGCAGCGCCTTCTGGGGCGCCGTCTTTTCCCGGCTCGGCGAGTACGACGGCCGGACCATCGCGATCGGCGGCGTCATCGACCTGACGGAACAGCGCGAGAAGGAGACCCAGCTGCGGCAGATGCAGGATACCCTGCAGGATGCCGTCGAGTCCCTGCCGCTCGGCTTTGCGCTCTACGATGCGGAAGACCGCCTCGTCACCTGCAACCAGCGCTACCGCGACTTCAACAAAATGAGCGTCGACGTGCTGAAACCCGGCGTGCCCTGGATCGATTTCATCCGCGCCGGCGCCGAACGCGGCCAGTACGTGGGCGCCGAGGGACGGGTCGAGGAGTGGCTGGAGGAACGCAAGCGCCTGCGTCTGCAGTTCGGTACCGACATGGAGTTCCAGCAGGCCGACGGCCGCTGGTTCCAGTTCGCCAACCAGCCGACCCGCCAGGGCGGCATCGTCGTCACCCGCATGGACATCACCAACCGCAAGGAGATGGAACGGGCGCTGCGGGAGAGCGAGACCCTGGTGCGCAGCATTCTGGAGGCATCGCCGGTCCCCGTCGCCATGACCCGCGTCAGCGATGGGTTGATCATCTACGAGAGCCCCTCCTCGCGGCAGCTCTTCGGCCAGATGCAGCAGTCGGGCGAACCCTCCTATGTGCGTGATCTCTATGTCGACCCGCGCGACCGCCAGCGCTATCTCAAGCTGCTGCGCGAGCGCGGCACCCTGGAGGGCTTTGAGGTGGAGTTCCGCAAGGCCGACGGATCGCATGTCTGGGTGTCCCTGACCGCCAGCCTGATCGAGTATCAGGGCGAAGAGATGGTTGTCGCGAGCGCCTACGACCTGACCGAACGGCGTGCGGTGGAGGCGGAGATGGCCCGCCACCGCGAAGCCCTCTATCAGAGCGAAAAGCTGAGCGCCCTCGGCTCGCTCCTGGCCGGCGTGGCGCACGAGCTGAACAACCCGCTCTCCGTTGTCGTCGGCCATGCGCAGCTGTTGAAGGAAACCGCGGCCGATGCCCGCACCGTCGAACGGGCGACGAAGATCGGCAATGCCGCCGACCGCTGCTCACGCATCGTGAAGTCCTTCCTGGCGATGGCACGGCAGCGGCCGCCGGAGCGCCGTGCCGTCGACCTTGCGGACATCGTGCAGGCGACCTTGGATGTAACCGGCTATTCGTTGCGCACCGCGAACATCGAGGTTTCCCTGCGCATCGATCCGGCGGTTCCGCCGATCTGGGCCGATCCGGACCAGCTCAACCAGGTCGTGACGAACCTCGTGGTCAACGCCCAGCAGGCCATGATGGAAAGCCAGAGAACGCGCAAACTGAGCATCGCCGCCCGCTATGACAGCCACCGCCAGGAGATCGTCCTGGAGCTGGCCGACACCGGGCCGGGCATCCCGGAGGAAATCCGCGGCCGCATCTTCGACCCCTTCTTCACCACTAAGGACATCGGGGAAGGCACGGGAATCGGCCTTGCGGTCAGTCACAGGATCGTCGAAGCCCACCACGGCCAGATCCGTGTCGACAGCCAGGTCGGCGAGGGTGCCGTCTTCACCGTCACCCTGCCTGCGACCGGGGAGCAGGCGGAAGAGCGGCCCAGGGTCGCCCGCGCAGAGCGGCACCAACCCGGCACCCAGGCCCGCATTCTGATCATCGACGACGAGCCGGAAGTCGCCCAGATGCTGGGCGACATCATGCTGGCCGAGGGGTACGAGGTGGAGACGGCGGACTCCGGGGAGAAGGCGCTGCAGCTGCTCGGCAGCCGCAACTTCGACGTCATTCTCAGCGACGTGCGCATGCCGCACCTTGACGGGCCCAGCCTCTATGCCGCCCTGGAACGGCGGGACCCGGCCCTGCTGCAACGCACCGCCTTTGTCTCCGGCGACACGCTCAGTCCTTCGGCCCGCGTGTTCCTGCAGCGGGTGCACCGGCCCTTCCTCGAAAAGCCTTTCACTCTGGAAGAGGTGCGCGAACTGGTCGACCAGATCCTGGGGCGCGAGGCAGCGGACGTGGAAGAAGCCGGCAACCAGGCCGCAGCACCGGAGCGACAGTGAACCGTGAGCGGCGTAGAGAACAAAGTGCCCCCGGGCACGGCAGAGAGAGCGGGTAAGGGAGCCTTTAAGATGCAGGGCCGCAAACACATAGTGGTCGTCGACGACGAACCGGGAATCCGCGAGACCATCGAGGAGTACCTGGAACTTCACGACTTTCAGGTGACGGCCGTGGGCGGCGGTGAGGAACTGCGCGAGGTGATCGACGGTCATGATGTGGACCTCGTGCTGCTCGACATCCGGATGCCGGGAGAGGACGGCCTCTCCCTGGCCCGTTATCTGCGCGAGAGCACCAAGGTCGGGATCATCATGCTGACGGCAGCCGGCGAAGTGGTCGACAGGATCGTCGGCCTGGAGATGGGCGCCGACGACTATCTGGCAAAGCCGGTCGATCTGCGGGAGCTGCTGGCGCGGATCAAGGCCGTTCTGCGCCGCGCAGGCCATGACGGCGACACGGCCGCCGAGGACAGTGCGACGCCGGCCCGCGTCGTACGATTTGGCGAGTTCACCCTCAACCTCGACTCCCACAAGCTCTTCGAGGCCTCAGGGGCCGAGGTGCCGCTGACCAGCATGGAGTTCGACCTTCTGAAAGCCTTCGCCGACCACCCCAACCGCGTCCTGACCCGCGATCAGCTGCTGAACCTGGCGCACAACCGCGATTGGGAGCCCTTCGACCGCTCGATCGACATCCGCATCGCCCGCATTCGCCGCAAGATCGAGAGCGATCCCGCCAAGCCGCAGGTGATCAAGACTGTGCGCGGGGCCGGATACATCTTCTCGACATCCAAGTCATAGACAAGCCGGACTCACCTTTCCTTCTTCCGGGTGCCCGCCACGGCCAGACGTCGCCGGTACTGGGCCACTGACACCGGGCCACTGACACCGGGCCACTGACACCGGGCCACTGGCACAAGAATGACCCAGAAGCGTGACCGGGGCGTCACATAGGTGTCATCGCCAGCTTGGTAGGCTCAAGCCGCTAACGAAACCGAACAGACTTTGCGCGATAGGGTGCTGGCCGGAGAAAACCGCAGTGCCCGGCAAAGGCAGATGTCGAAGCGGCTTACACGCAAAATGAAAAGGCCGCGAACGGGGGGTTTGTCCTCACGCAAATTGATGAGGACCCAATTGGTCTAGACAACCGGATCTTTTAGAGAGACTGTCGACCAGAGGCTGGTTGCGGAAGCGAGGGGCGGGGATGCTGGAGATCACTGGTCTTTCAAAGAGCTTTGGCCGGATCACGGCCGTCAAGGGGGTAGACCTCGAGATACCGGAGGGCCAGATGGTGGGGATCATCGGCCGCTCCGGCGCGGGCAAATCCACACTGCTGCGCCTGCTGAACAGGTTGCTTGAGCCCAGCATCGGGACCATCCGCTGCGGCGGAAGCGAGGTGACGGCGCTGAGAGGGCGGGACCTGCTGGCCTGGCGCGCCGACTGCGCGATGATTTTTCAGCAGTTCAACCTGGTCAATCGCCTGGACGTCCTGACCAATGTACTGATCGGGCGGATCAACAGGCACGGAACGCTGTCGTCCCTGATGAAACGCTTCTCCGCCGCCGAACGCGCTCTGGCGATTGCGGCGCTCGACCGGCTCGATCTGGCCGACCAGGCCCTGCAGCGCGCGGATACGCTCTCCGGCGGCCAGCAGCAGCGCGTGGCCATCGCCCGCGCCATGCTGCAGGACCCCAAACTGATCCTGGCCGACGAGCCCATTGCCTCCCTCGACCCGCGCAACGCGACGCGGGTGATGGAAGCTCTGAAGACCATCAACCGCGAGGACGGCATCACCGTCATCTGCAATCTCCATACGCTGGACACGGCGCGCAGCTATTGCGACCGCATCGTGGGCATGGCGGCGGGCGCCGTTGTCTTCGACGGTCCGCCGGAGGCCCTGACGCAAGCTGCGGTGCGCGAAGTCTATGGCGCCGGCGGAGCGGAAGAGGCGATTTCCGAGGCCGTGACCTCCACCGCCCTGCCGAACCTCGGCCAGATGAACGGCGCCGCACCGAAGACGCCCCGGAGTGGCGGCGAGAACGGCGGCCGCGTCGCGCTCTCGGCCTGATGATCCACAGCGGCCCCGCCACCGCGATCACGCTTTCCCTGCGGAGAACCGCCAGGGCTTCGACTGGCATCCGACCCACATCGCAAAGGAGATTCCAACCATGCTTCGCAGAGCCTTTTTAGGCGGAACGGCCCTCGCCGCCGCTCTCATCGCCGGCATTACCCTGCAGACCGCCGAGGCTGCCGACTGGAAGTCCGACTTCAAGGAACTGCGCTTCGGCATCCTCTCGGGCGAGAACGAAAAGGACCGCATCCAGCGCTACGCGAAGTTCAAGGAGTACCTGGAGAAGGAAACCGGCCTGCCGGTGAAGATCTACACCGCTTCGTCCTATGACGGCGTGATCCAGGCCATCGCCGCCGACCAGATCGAATTCGCCTTCTTCGGTTCCTCGTCTTACGCCGCGGCCTACACGGAGACCGAAGGCGGTGTCGAACCGCTGGTCTCGCGCAAGCAAGCCGACGGCAGCACGGGCTACTACTCCATCGTCGCCGTGCGCTGCGACAGCGGCTACGAGAAGATCGAGGACCTGAAGGGCAAGACCCTGGCCTTCGCCGACCCCGATTCCACATCGGGCTATGCGGTGCCCTACTACAACCTTCTGAAGCAGGGTTACGATCCGGAGACCTACTTCGCCGCGACGCCGTTTTCCGGTGCGCACGAAACGGGCGTGCTGGGCGTCACCAACGGCCAGTTCGACGCCGCCGCCACCTACATGACCAACGAGGAGTCCGGCATTATCCAACGCATGGTGACAAAGGGCATGCTCCAGGAAGGGGTCGTCTGTCCGATCTGGCAGTCGCCTGAGATCACCTCGGGCCCCTTCACCGCGCGCAAGAATCTGCCGGGCGCAATGAAGGAAGACGTGGCGACGATGCTGATGGAGATTCCGCAGAAGGACCCGGAAGCCTTCGCCGCCATGACCGGCAATCCCAAACAGGTCGGCTGGATCCGCGTGAACCACGAGCGCTACGACTGGATCGTCGAGATGCGCGAGGAAATCCGCAAGATCCGCCGCAACCGCGGGAGCTGAGTCACGTACCTCGCTGACCGCCGGTGCGGGGATGGCGCCCCCAAGCACGCTTCCCCGCACCGGTGGTCATCCTTTTTCAAGATCCCAGCAGCTGCACAGGCTGCGCTTAGCGACAGGCCGACGTGACCGACCTCACGCTTTCTGCCTCCTCAGCCTCCAGCGACGCGGTCGCGCGCTTTCATCACGCCTATGCTGCCGCACGGCGCCGCAAACGGCTGATGGACGCCCTCTTCGCGCTGGCCTTCCTTGTCTGCTTTTTCATCGCCGCGGTGATCGGCGATCTCGACCCGGTGAAGATCTGGAACGGCCTGCCGCGGCTCCACGAGTTCATCGTCAAGATCCTGCCGGTCCTGCGCTGGGAGAGCCTGGGCGCCGATCTTGCCGAGTGGTTCCTGCCGGTGAAGCTGTGGCTGAAGCTGCTGCTCGAGACCCTACTGATCGCCTTCCTGGCGACGGTCTTCGGCGTGATCGGTGCCTTCCTGCTGAGCTTCCCTGCCTCGCGCAACCTGATGCCCAACCGCGTCATCCTCTTCACCTGCCGCCGCCTGCTGGAAATCGCGCGCACTGTGCCGGAGCTGGTCTACGCGCTGATCTTCGTCTTCTGCTTCGGCATCGGCCCCATGGCCGGTGTCCTGGCCATCGCCGTGCACACCATGGGCGCCCTCGGCAAGCTCTATTCGGAAGTCAACGAGAACATCGACATGAAAGCGCCGGAGGGTCTGCGCGCTGCAGGAGCCAACTGGGTGCAGATGATCCGCTATGCGGTCGTGCCCCAGGTCCTGCCCAACCACGTTAGCTATACCTTGCTGCGCTTCGAGATCAACGTGCGCTCCTCCTCGATCATCGGCTTCGTCGGCGCCGGCGGCCTGGGCCAGGAAATCCGCACCGCGATCTCGTTCCAGTACTACACCGACATCTCCGCGCTCTTCCTCATCATCCTGGTCACCGTCGCCAGCATCGACCTGATCTGCGAGCGCGTCCGCCACCGTTTTATCGGCCGCGACGGCCTGGCCTAGAGGATCGAGATGCGAAACCCGAGCGACGTGACGCCGCAGGAGATCGCCGCTGCCAAGGCACGCCTCCCCCTTGCCTTCAAGGAGACGCCGCGCCAGAAGCTGATCAAGCTGGTCGGCTGGAGCGTTTTTTCGGCGCTGACGCTCTACACCCTGATCGCCTTCAATTTCTCGCCGGAGCGGATCTGGACCGGGCTCGGCAAGCTGGGCTTCGTCTTGAGTTTCATGCTGCCGCCCTATGTCTGGCCGAGTTGGGAGCTGTTCATGGAACCGGTCATCGCCATCGGCGAGACCCTGGCCATGGCCTTTCTCGGAACCCTGGGCGCCAGCCTGATCGCGTTGCCGCTCGGCTTTCTCGGGGCCAAGAACATCCTGAAGGTGGAATGGCTGCGCTTCGGCGTGCGCCGCGGCTTCGACACTCTGCGGGCCTTCGAGCAACTTGTCCTGGCGCTGATCTTCATTCGCGCCTTCGGTCTCGGCCCGCTCGCCGGCATCTTCGCCATCATGGTCTCCGACATCGGCTCGCTCTCCAAGCTCTTCGCAGAGGCCATCGAAAACGTGGAGAAGAAGCAGATCGAGGGCGTCCAGGCAACCGGCGCCGGCCCCCTGCAGACCCTGCGTCTGGCGGTTCTGCCCCAGGTCTTGCCGGTCATGCTGTCCAATGTGCTCTACTACCTGGAATCCAACACCCGCAGCGCCACCATCCTGGGTATCGTCGGCGCCGGCGGTGTCGGCTTCCTGCTCTACGACCGCATCAGCGCCAACAACTGGGACGAGGTGATGTCCATCGTCGTCCTCATCCTGATCACCGTCTATGCCATCGACAGCCTCTCCGGCTGGCTGCGCGGCAAGATCATCGGCAAGAACGACTACCGACCCTGAGAGTAAACGACCCCGACCATGAGCGAAGCCATCAAGCCCCTCGCCGTCCAACGCCCGCCGAAGAAGATGATGGGCGAAGCCCCGCTGATCCACGAGACCGCTATGGTGGTCGGCTCCACCCTCGGTATCTACACCGAGGTCGGCGCGCGCAGCACCATGATGGACAGCCGCTTCGGCGACTACAGCTACATCACGTCCGACTGCCATGTGGTCGGCAGCGAGATCGGCAAGTTCTGTTCCATTGCCAACCAGACCCGGATCAATCCCGGCAACCACCCGACCTGGCGGGCGAGCCAGCACCACTTCACCTACCGCAGCCGCCAGTACGGCCTGGCGGAGGAAGACGACAGCGAGGTCTTCGCCTGGCGGGACGCCCATGCGGTCACCGTCGGCCACGACGTCTGGATCGGCCACGGCGCGACGATCCTGGCCGGTGTGATCATCGGAACCGGTGCGGTGGTCGGCGCCGGCGCGGTGGTCAGCAAGGCGGTCGCCCCCTACAGCATCGTTGCCGGGGTCCCGGCAAGGCCGATCCGCCCGCGCTTCAACGCGCGGATCGCCGCGCGGCTGCAGGTTCTGGCCTGGTGGGACTGGGACCACGCCAAGCTGCGCCAGGCCCTGCCCGACTTCCGCAGCCTCAGCATCGAGGCCTTTCTGGAGAAGTACGGGGGGTAACGCCCGCCTCGACGCAAATCAATGCGTCGCAACAAAACTGTCACGCAAATCATGCATGGTGCGGCGGCAGCGATCAGGAGGGGGAAGCGCCATGGAGTTCCCGGAACACAGGGACATGGACCTGACCATGCTCACCAGCATGGGGGTCGAGGTCCTGCGGTTCGACGCAGGCCAGCACATCATCGAGCAGGGGTCGAGCGGCACAGACATGTTCGTCCTACGGTCGGGCCGGGCCGCCATCGCCATAAATGGCGCAACCATCGAGGAAATCGGCCCCGGCGGTTTCTTCGGCGAGATGGGGCTGGTCGACGGCTCCCCGCGCAGCGCCACCGTGGTGGCGCTGGAACCCTGCGAGGTCGTCCCGGTCGGGGAGCGCAGCTTCCTCTTCCTGGTCCACGAGACGCCTTACTTCGCCCTCGACGTCATGCGCACCATGGCGGCGCGCGTCAGGCGCATGAACGAGAAGCTGCTGACAGTCTAGATCCTCGGCTTAAGGTCAACCCGCTTCGCAAGCGCCCGAGAGCGCCAGCGTCATGAAGACGCTGTTGGGGTCCAGGCGGTAATCGGCGAAGGGCGCGCAGTACTGGAAGCCGAAGCCGCTGTAGAGCGCCCGCGCCGCGGCAAAGCCCTCCATGCTGCCGGTCTCCAGACTGAGCCGTTCATAGGCGCGGCGCCGGGCCTCCACGATCAGGTGTTCGAGCAGCCGCCGGGCCACGCCCTTGCCGCGCACGGCCTGGGCAGTGTGCATCGACTTCACTTCGCCGTGGCTGGGGGTGAGTTCTTTCAGGGCGGCGCAGCCGAGAAGCTGAGCATCCTCCCAGGCGGTCCAGAAGGTGATCTCCGGCGCACGCAGGCCGGGCAGATCGAGGGCATGGCGGCTCTCCGGCGGCGAGTGCTCGGCCATCACCTCCAGATGGGCGGTCAGAAGCGCCGCAATTTCGCGCCCGCGCAGGTCGTCTTCACGAATGATCATCGTTCGTCGTACCGAAACTCGTATGAATACGGATAGAGCGGCGGGATTCCGCCTAGTAGAATACTGCCCTGCGCCCCTCCGGCGCGGCAAACATTTCCGCGCCTTCGTGGCCAACGCCCGGAACCTCGACAATCCGCGTGCCGTGCCGGCCGAAGAGGCGGTCGAGATGGGCCTTGAACAGCCGGCCGCGCTCCAGGCGGTGACGGCCCTGCAGGGCGGCCGCGCACTTGCGGTTCAGGGTTTCGTGGTCGGGGTCGCTGTCGTTGCGCCCGAGGAGCAGGACAACATCGCGGTCCTGTGCCCGCGCCCTCAGGATATCCTTGCCCGCGCGCGCCATGAAGCCGTTCAACTGACCGAGCCCATACTGGTAGCGGTCATACTTGGCGCAGTCCGCCCCCGACGGCACGGCGAAGTCGCCGTCGAAGTCCGGCCCGGGCCGCTCCGGCCCCAGGTAGAGATAGGTGCCGGGGTTGGCGACGACGTAGCGCAGCCTGACCGAGGACAGAGCGGCCAGCGGCGCGTGACCCACCGCGAAGCGCTGGACGAACTGCCCGCCGGCGGAGTGGCCCGCCAGGGTGATCCTGTCAAGATTCGGAAACAGGCGGCGGTCGCCGAGATGAGATAGCAACCGCTCGACCGCGCCGAAGGAACTGATGCGCCCCGGCGGTAGACTGACGGAGGCATCGCCGTGCCGCCAGTTGCGGTTTCCTGCCCAGTAGACCTCGCCCGGGCGGCGGTGGGGGCGGTCGTCGCTCGCGATGGAAAAGCTGGGCGCCAGGACGAGCGTCTGGCTGCGCAGCCCTTCGATGGCGGCGGCTGCCGTGATCATCGGGAAGTACTGGTGGGCATTGCGCCTGATGCCGTGCACGACGATAACGGCGCGGCGAATCTGGGGTGCCGGCGCATCGAGCGCATGACTGGCATAGAGCGGGAGCTGCAGGCCGTCCTGCAGCGGAAAGAGCGCCCAGCAGTCGGGTCCGCCCAGGCAGGGGTCAGCGGCTTCCGCCCGCCGCAGCCCCTGCTCTGCGGCCAGGATGACGGCAACGACAGTCACAAGGACAAAAAGGCCGCGCCCGGCGGCATGCATTGGTCCGCGCACTCCGGTTTACCCTCGTTGCCCGCCACGGGCGGCCGCGGCGGCAAAGCTCCCCACAGGCCATGGTCCGCCAGACCGCGGGCACGCGCAAGGGCGGAGCTGTGTCAACAACGCCCCTCGAGTCGCAGGGATCGACACGGCTTGTCTTTCCGGGTTTCCACACCGAAGCTGTAACGCAAAGCCGGAAAGCAAGCGCTGTAACGATCAGGAGGGCCGATGCCCAACGAGCCACTGCCTTGCACGCACAGGCGCATCCTTCTGCGCCGGCTGCGTGTTGACGACCTCATGGCATTCCAGGCCTACCGCTGCGATCCGGCGGTCGGTCGCTTCCAGGGCTGGCAGGTCATGAGCGATGCCGAGGCCCGCGCCTTCCTGACCGATGTGAATGCCGCCGCACTGCTGCAGCCCGGCCGTTGGAGCCAGATTGCCATCGCGCTTGCGTCAGACGAGAGCCTGATCGGCGATATCGGCCTCTGCGTCGCCGAGGACGGGCGCGAGGCGGAAATCGGCTTCACCCTGGCGCTCGGCGCGCAGGGCCAAGGCCTCGCTCGGGAAGCCGTGACGGCGGCGCTGCGCCTCGTCTTCGCGCAGACCGTCGTAGAGCGGATCGTCGCCATCACCGATACCCGCAACCTGCCTTCGCTCCGCCTGCTGGAGCGGCTGGGGATGGAGAAGATCCGAACCCAGCAGGTGGTGTTTCAGGGCGAACCCTGTACCGAGGATGTCTTCGCGATGACGCGCGGCCGCGCGGACTCAGAACCCGGATAGCGGCGGCCTCACGCCACGCGGTCGCCCGCGGCGTAGACCGTGCGCACAACCGGATGCCCCTCCACCAGGCGCACGCGCAGCAGGTCGGCGCGCTTGCCGACGGCGATCTCGCCGCGGTCGTCAAGGCCGGCCGCTTTGGCCGGAGCGAGGCTGGACATCTTCACCGCCTGGGGCAGTGTGAGACCGACATCCTCCTCGGTCAGGCGCAGCGTCGCCGAGAGCATGGAGACCGGCACGTAGTCGGAGGCGAGGATATCGAGCAGACCCGCCTTCACGAGCTCAATGGCCGAGACATTGCCGGTCTGGGAACCGCCCTTCACGACATTGGGCGCCCCCATGATGGTGGCCATGCCGCATTCGCGCGCCGCCTCTGCGGCGACCAGGGTGGTGGGGAACTCCGAGAGGACCATGCCCAGATGGGCGGCCTCCTCCACGTGCTCCAGGGTCTCGTCGTCGTGGGCGGCGACCGGAATGCCGCGCGCGTGCGCCATGCGGCAGATGGCGGCGCGATAGGTGGGCGCGAAGGTGCGCGAGGCCTCGGCATCGCGGCGGAAGCGCTCGTCCACCTGCTCCGGCGGTACGTGGAACAGCTTGATCAGGATCTCCCGGTACTTCTCCGCATCGGGGAACTGGCGCTGACCGACGGTGTGCTCCATGATCGAGACCAGCCGCAGCAGCGGGTGGTCCATGTGGGGTTCCACCTGGTCCAGAAGGGTCGGGTCGGTCACTTCGCAGCGCAGATGCAGGAAGTGCTGGCTGCGGAAGAGGCCGAGAGTCTCGCCCTTCTCCACCGCCGCCATGATCTGGCCGAGCAGGTCGCGGCGCGTCTGGTCGGCGTCACGCAGTCCGACCACCAGGGAGTCGAACACAGTGGTGATGCCGGCGGCGGCGACCTGGGCGTCGTGGGCGATGGCGGCTTCGAGCGGGTCCCACTGAACGCCGGGGCGCGGCACCGCGTGGCGCTCGCAGTGGTCGGTATGGAGATCGACAAGGCCGGGCAGCAGCAGCTCGCCCTGGCAGTCGATGGCGCCGGCCGGCACCGCGCCGCCGTCCATCACCTCGGCGATCCTGCCGGCCTGCAGGGTCACGGCCCCGCGGAAGCTGTCCGCCGCCGTCACCACCTGGGCGTTGGCCAGCACCAGTTCCGGCTCCGCCTCCGCGGCCGGGCCCGCGTGTTCCTCGAGAAGATGGTCCTGCAGCATTACATCACCCGCTTTCCGTCGCGAAAGACCGTGCGAACATGAGGCCTGTCTTCGATCATGGCAACCCTCAGCAGGTCCGCCTTCAGGCCCTGGGCGAGACGCCCGCGATCCGCCAGGCCGGCGGCCCGCGCCGGATTGCTGGTCACCCTGGCCACGGCCTGCGGCAGGGCCAGGTCGTGCGGCCCCCGGGTCAGGCGAAAGGCCGCCTGCAGCATGGCCGCCGGCACATAGTCGGAGGCCAGGTTGTCCAGCAGGCCCTGCTCCGCCAGTTCCCCGGCGGAGACATTGCCGGAGTGGGAGCCGCCGCGGATCAGGTTGGGGGCGCCCATGACGATATGCATGCCGTGGTCGCGGGCATGCCGCGCCGCCGCGGCGGTGGTGGGAAACTCGGAAACCGTGATCCCCAGGTCCGCGGCCTCTTCCACATGCGCCAGCGTCTCGTCGTCGTGGCTGGCGACCGCCAGGCCGCGCTCCCGGCCGCGGGCGGCCAGTTCGGCACGGTTTTTCGGCGCCACGGTCTGCAGCGCGGCGAGCAGGCGGTCGATGTGGGCATCGGCCTCAGCCTCGGTCATCTTCTGGTTCTTCATGGTACGCTCGCGAAAGCGCTGGACATCGGGGTACTGACGATGCCCGGGGGCGTGGTCCATCAGCGACATCATGCCGACCGCAGTCTGGTCGGCCACGGAGTCGAAGAGGTCCACAACCCGTTCGTCGGTCACCTCGCAGCGCAGATGAATGATGTGATCGGCACGCAGCATTTCCTGCGTTCCGGCCTGGGCCACCGCCTCGATCATCGGCGCGAGAATCTCCACGCGCTCCGGATTGCGGATACTCACCCCGACGCAGATGCAGTCGTAGGCGGTGGTGATGCCGGCGGCGGCTATCTGCGCGTCATGGGCCATGACCGCGGTGACCGCGTTCCAGCGCGTGCCCGGCCTCGGCAGGACGTGCTTCTCGAAGTGGTCGGTGTGCAGGTCGATAAGGCCGGGCAGCAGAAAGTCGCCGTCCAGGTCCTCGGCAGCGGGTACAGCGGTGCCGCCGGCGCTGATATCGCTGATCCGCCCGTCCTTCACGGCGAGGCTGCCATGTACGACCTCGTCCTCCAGCACCAGCCGGGCGTTGGAAAAAACCCTCTCCGCCGTCATGCCGCAAGCGCTCCCGTCTGAACGTCGAAGATCTTGTCGGCCACCGCCGCGCGCACCTCGTCGTCGTGGAAGATACCGACCACCGCGGCCCCGCGGGCTTTGGCCTCCCGGATCAGCTCGATGACCACGGCACGGTTGCCGGCATCGAGCGAAGCGGTCGGTTCGTCGAGCAGCAGTATGGGGTAGTCGACCGCAAAGCCGCGGGCGATGTTCACCCGCTGCTGCTCGCCGCCGGAGAAGGTGGCGGGCGCCAGGTCCCACATCGCCCTGGGGATGTTGAGGCGGGCCAGCAGGCCTTCCGCCTTTTGCCGCGCGGCCTCCAGGTCGATCCCCAGGGCATGCAGCGGTTCGGCGACGATGTCGCGCGCCGGAATGCGCGGAATGACCCGCAGGAACTGGCTGACGTAGCCCAGGGTCTCCCGCCGTACCGCCAGCACCCGGTGCGGGGCGGCGGTCGCCATGTCGACCCAGTCTTCACCGTGGCGCAGCCAGATGTGGCCCTGGCCCGGCTTATAGTTTGCATAGAGCGAGCGCAGCAGGGTCGACTTGCCGGTGCCCGAAGGCCCGAAAAGCGCGACGCACTCGCCGGCCGCGACCTGAAGGCTGAGGCCGGAAAAGACGGGGATGCGCGCGCCGCCCTGGACATGCAGGGTAAAGGTCTTGCCGAGGTCCTCGACGCGGATCACCGGGAGCCGCTCTTCCGTCTCGGGTGTCACGGGCGCCTGGGCCGGCGAACTCTGATGGTCGTTCATGATCATACCTGTAACACGGAGGAGACCAGAAGCTGGGTATAGGGGTGATGCGGATCGTCCAGGACCTGATCGGTCAACCCTGTCTCCACCACCTTGCCGTCCTTCATCACCATGAGGCGGTCGGCCAGCAAGCGCGCCACCGCCAGATCGTGGGTGACAATAATGGCGGAAAGTTTCAGTTCGCGGACAAGGCCGCGCAGAAGATCCAGCAAACGCGCCTGCACGGAAACGTCGAGGCCGCCGGTCGGCTCGTCCATGAAGACAAGGCGCGGTTTGGTGACCAGGTTACGCGCGATCTGCAGACGCTGCTGCATGCCGCCGGAGAAGTGCTTCGGCGCATCGTCGATCCGGCCCAGATCCATCTCGACCTTCTCCAGCCACTCCTCGGCCGTACCGCGAATCTCACCGTAGTGGCGCGCCCCGACCGCCATCAGCCGCTCGCCGACATTGCCGCCGGCGCTGATGCTCATGCGCAGGCCGTCGCGCGGGTTCTGCATCACCACGCCCCAGTCGGTGCGCAGCAGGAAGCGGCGTTCCGGTTCGGACAGGCTGTAGATGTCGGTGAGGCCACGGTCGCGCAGGTCGTATTCAACGATCCCGTTGGTGGGGACCAGGCGCGCAGAAAGGCAGTTGAGCAGGGTCGTCTTGCCGGAGCCGGACTCCCCGACCACGCCCAGCACCTCGCCGCTGTGGAGCTCGAAACTGACGTCGGAGCAGGCAAGCAGCGAGCCAAAGGCGTGCGACAGGTTGTGCACCCGCAGCAAGGGCGACATGGCGCTCATGCTCCCTTCTCCGGCTGATCGGCGCCCACCGCAGCGGCATAGGCCGCCGCCGCCGAGCCGGAGAGTTTCCCGGTATGGCCCTCCGCCCGCCGCCGCGCACAGTAATGGGAGTCGGAGCAGACATACATCTTGCCGCCGCGGTCATCCAGGATCACCTCGTCCAGGAAGGTATCCTCGGCGCCGCAGAGGGCGCAGTTTTCCTCCCACTGCTGCACCTGGAAGGGGTGATCGTCGAAGTCGAGGCTCTTCACCTTGGTGTAGGGCGGGATGGCGTAGATCCGCTTCTCGCGCCCGGCGCCGTAGAGCTGCAGCGCCGGATAGGAGTCGAGTTTCGGGTTGTCGAACTTGGGGATCGGCGTCGGCGACATCAGGTAGCGGTCGTTCACCATCACCGGATAGGAGTAGGAGGTTGCGATCTCGCCGAAGCGGGCGATGTCCTCATAGAGCGAGACCTGCATGAGCCCGTATTCCTTGTAGGCGTGCATCTTGCGGCACTCGATTTCGCGCGGCTCGAGGCTGCGCAGCGGCTCCGGCTGGGGCACCTGGAGCACCAGGATCTGGTCCTCCGCCATCGGGTCTTCCGGCACCCGGTGGCGGGTCTGAATGATACTCGCCTCGGCCGTGGTCTCGGTGGTGTCCACCGCAGCGGTACGGGCGAAGAAGCGGCGGATGTTCACGGCGTTTGTGGTGTCGTCGGCGCCCTGGTCGATGACCTTCAGGGTGTCGTCGGCGCCGATGATGCTGGCGGTGACCTGCATGCCGCCGGTGCCCCAGCCATAAGGCAAAGGCATCTCGCGCCCGCCGAAGGGCACCTGATAGCCGGGCACGGCCACCGCCTTCAGGATGCAGCGGCGGATCATGCGCTTGGTCTGCTCGTCCAGATAGGCGAAGTTGTAGCCGTCCTCTGTGGTCTCTGCGGCGGCCGGTCCCGCCGCTTCGGCAGCCGTGGCCGTCTGCTTGCCGGTCATTCCGCGGCCTCCATCTGCTCTTCTTCGTGGCGCCGGCGCAGACTGCGGATGAGCTGCAACTCCGACTGGAAGTCGACGTAGTGCGGCAGCTTCAGATGCTGCACGAAGCCGGAAGCCTCGACATTGTCGGAGTGGTAGAGCACGAACTCCTCGTCCTGCGCCGGATAGTCGATGGTCTCGTCCAGCTCGCGCGCGCGCAGGGCCCGGTCGACCAGTGCCATGGCCATGGTCTTGCGCTCGCAGTGGCCGAAGGCCAGCCCGTACCCCCGGGTGAACTGGGGCGGCCGCTCTGCAGACCCGGCGAACTGGTTGATCATCTGGCACTCACTGACGGTGATCTCGCCGATCTCGATGGGAAAGCCCAGTTCCTCCGGCTCGAACGCCACCGCGACCTCCCCCAGGCGGATCTCGCCGGCAAAGGGGTGGTTGCGCCCGTAGCCGCGCTGGGTCGAATAGCCGAGCGCCAGAAGAAAGCCTTCGTCGCCGCGGGCCAGGTTCTGCAGCCGCATGTCGCGCTCGGCCGGGAACTCCATGGGCTCGCGGGTCAGGTCCGCCACCGCTGCCTCGTCGTCGACCGCCATCTCTTCCTCGATCAGGCCCTCGTGGTTGAGGATATCGGTGACGCGCGGGATGTCTTCGTCCACCGGCTCCTCCGCGGCATCGGCCTGCGGTGCACCGACCCCTTCCTCCGCCGCGAGGGCAAAGTCCAGCAGGCGGTGGGTGTAGTCGTAGCTCGGCCCCAGAACCTGGCCGCCGGGCAGATCCTTGTAGGCGGCGGAGATGCGCCGCCGCACCGCCATCTTCGCAGTGTCGATGGGCAGCGTCGCACCGAAGCGGGTCAGGGTCGTGCGGTAAGCGCGAAGCAGGAAGATCGCCTCCACAAGGTCGCCCTGGGCCTGCTTGATGGCGAGCGCCGCCAGGTCCCGGTCGTAGAGCGAGCCTTCGGTCATCACCCGGTCGACGGCGAGCTGCATCTGCTCCTTGACCTGCGCCAGCGTCAGCTCCGGCACGGCCGGGTCGCCGCGCCGTTCCTCGGCGATCACCTTGTGGGAGTTGAGGATCGCCTGCTCGCCCCCTTTGACTGCGACGTACATGGCCTAGCCCTCCACGAGAACGGTCCGGGGCAGGCCGACGATGCGGCGCCCCGAGGTGAAAAAGATGTCGACGCCGAGCGGGAACTGCGCGGCGTTCAAGCGCCAGTCGTTCCAGAACCAGTCCGGAAGGCCGCCCGCCCGCAGGACCGCCTGCGTGGCGATACCCGGCCCCTTCAGGACCCGCTCCGGTCCGCCTCCCAGGTCGGGCAATTGGACCACGAGGGTCGCCGAGCGGTCCGGGTACTGGTCGATGCCCTGGGCAAAGAGGCCGAGGCGCGGCATGTTCTCCGCATCGCTGACGAGCGCAAAGGCCGCCTCATCCGGGCGCTCCACCAACGTGCTGCCACAATGGAAGCGGCAATAGCTGCGCACCGGCGGGGTATCGGCGATCCAGTCGATCCACAGCGGCGTGTCGTAGTCGCAGAGGGTGAGCACGACAGCGGCCGTCGCGGGGTCCAGCGGGGTCGGCGTATCCAGGTCCGTCTCCAGGTCAACTGCCCGCCCAGGCCGCGCCATCGCGTCCAGAAGATGCCGGAACAGTTTCTGGGAGTCGTGAACCGGATCGGCAAGGCCGGGCTTCAGATCTGCGGTATCGATGCCCGCCCCGGCATCTCCGGACAGGATCGTGGTCCTGTCGACCGCGGTGCCGTTCGGTGTTGAAGTGAGCGCCATCAGTCGTTCTCCCCGCGCACCAGGGTGAAGAAGTTGACCTTGGTGGAGTTGGCCTTGCGGCTGCGCGCATCGCGCCGGCGGTCGTAGGCCGCAGCCAGGGGCCGGATGACCTCTTCGTCCAGCGCCGCGCGGCGGCCGTCATCCTGCAGCAGGGCATCGAACACTGCGGCCAGTTCCGCATGGCGCTTCGAGCGCCCCTGGACGTAGCCCAGGCCGGTGGCGCCGTTTTCGACGCGCAGGGCACAGCGCGTCACGGTCATCTGGCCGAGATTGAACCGGCCGCCGGTGCCGCCGCTGCGCGCGCGCACCATCACCATGCCGATCTCGGGCGGGCGTAGCCATTGAAAGGCCGGCCGCTCCTCGACGTCTTCCCAGGCCTGCTCCAGCTCGGAGAGTTGGGCTTTTGCCAGAACGGACATCCACCGCTGCCGTTCGGCCCGGATGGCCTCGGCTTCGCCCAGTCCGGGCGCCGATCGAGACCCAGATCGAGACGAAGACTCCAAACCGGCACCCTCAGCAGGAACCCCTGCCCCGGCGCCGTCCTCGGAACGCATTGTCATTAGACAAGTCCACAATTTGTCTAGACGTTGATACATCCGGAGGTTAGAATACGATCCATGACCCTGTAAAGGGCTACTTGGTGAAACTTGCGTGACAGGAGACGAGAGAGCATGACACTGCAGCGCCGCGCGGGCGTCGCTCTCTGGCGACAGATCGCCGAGTCCATCGAGTCGGACATCAAGGAAGAGGTCTTCGACCGCGGCAAGAGGCTGCCGACGGAGGCCGAACTCGCCAGCCGCTTCGGCGTCAACCGCCACACGGTGCGCCGCGGCATCGCCTTTCTGGAACAGGAAGGCATCGTGCGGGTGGAGCAGGGCCGCGGTACCTTCGTCCAGGAGCGCGTCGTCGACTACAAGCTCGGCAAACGCACGCGCTTCACCGAGAACATCCAAAAGCAGTCGCGCATTCCCTCCGGCGAGCTGGTGCGGGCCCAGCTCATCCCCGCCGACGCCACCGTGGCCAAGCAGCTGCATCTGCGCAAAGGCGCCCAGGTCGCCCTGATCGAGAGTATCGGCAAGGTGGACGGGCGGCCCATATCCGTTGTCGCCCACTACTTCCCCGCCAAGCGCTTCCCCGACATCATCGAGGCCTATAAGCGCGAGCATTCCGTGACCAAGGCTTTGGCGCAGTACGGGGTCACGGACTACACCCGCAAGGAAACCCGTATCACCGCCCGGCTGCCGACGACGACAGAGAGCCGGCTTCTCGAATTGCCGCGCAGCCAGCCCGTGCTGGTCACCGAGTCGGTCAACATCGACCCCGAGGGGCGCGTCATCGAATACGGCTGGGGCCGCATGGCAGCCGAACGCGCCCAACTGGTCGTCCAGCCCTAAAACCAGCAACGCGCTCGTCCAGCCCGCGCGGCAGCCTCGACCAATAGCGGCCTTCGTCCAGCTTTTGTAACGGCAGCTTCACGACGACATCATCCGGGCGTCATTGCCACTGCGTGGAATTGAGCCCAACGGTCAGGCAAAGCCCGCCTTGCTGGGCGGCACGCTCCACCGCGCCACGACCGAAGGTCGGAGGCGCACCCTGGCCATGTCGAGAACAGGGGGAGTTTCCGCCATGTTGAGAACAGTCCTAAAGGCCGCCGGTCTTGCCACGGCCATCGCCGTTTCCGCAACCTCGGTGCAGGCAGCGGAGACCGTCCGCTTCGCCGTCACCGACGTCGAAGGCCTGGAGATGCTGCAGCGCGAGTACGGCCCCTTCGCCGAGGTGCTGCGTGAGGCGAGCGGCATGGAGGTCGAGCTCTTTCCGGTCACCAGCCGTACCGCCGCGGCCGAGGCCATGCGGGCCGAGAAGGTCGACTTCGTCCTCACCGGCCCGGCCGAATACGTGGTCATGCGCAAGCTGACCGAGGCCTTTCCCGTCGTCGCCTTCAGCCGGCCCGACTACTTCTCGGCCATCGTTGTCATGGCTGACAGCGGCATCAACGCGCCGGCGGACCTGAAGGGTAAGTCCGTGGCCTTCAGCGATGTCGGCTCCACCTCCGGGCATCTCGGGCCGATGCAGTTGCTCGCCGACTACGGCCTCGACCCGAGCAAGGAATTGAAGCCCCTGCATGTCCACCGCAACGTCGGCCACGAGGCCCTCAAGCGCGGCGACGTTGCCGGCCTCGGCGTGAATTACCGCAGCTGGACCGACAAGGTGCGCGCGAAGGACCCGGACCTGCCGGCCGGCGCCTTCAAGGTGATCGCCCGCGGCCCGGACCTGCCGAACGACGTCCTCGTGGCCGGTCCCCATGTCGACAAGGCCGTGGTCGAAAAGGTGCGTACCGTGTTCGGCGAACAGTCCGATGCCCTGGTGGCCGCGATCCTGGAAGGCGAGGAAAACCAGAAGTACGCGGGCATGAAGTTCCTGCCCGGCGTCCAGGATGCTGACTACCAGTACATCCGCGATGCCTATGCGACCATCGGCTATCCCCAGTACTCCGACTTTGTGGGCAACTGATGGCGCTCACCGCCGTCGATGCCGAAGACGTAACGGCGCGGGCGGTCCCCACGGGGACCGCTCGTCCCGGTTCGGACAAGACCGCCCGCGACCTGACGGTGCGTGGCCTCGCCAAGCGCTTCGGGGCGGCGGAGGTCTTGAAGGGCGTCGATCTCGACATCACCGCGGGCTGTTCCACGGCGCTGATCGGCGCCAACGGCTCCGGCAAGTCGACCCTTCTGCGGTGCTGTCTGCGGCTCCTGGAGCCCAGCGAAGGCAGCGTTGCGCTGCTGGGTGAGGAAATCACGGCGCTGCGCGGAACGCCGCTGCGGCGCCTGCGTGCACAGGTCGGCTTTGTCTTTCAGAAGCACAACCTGGTTCCCCGGCTCTCCGCCCTGACCAATGTGCTGCACGGCGCCCAGGCGCGCCACAGTGGCCCGCGCTGCTGGTATCAGGGCCTCGCCCCCGCGGAACTGCGCGCCGAAGCCATGCACTGCCTGGAGCGGGTCGGCCTGGCCGACCAGGCGGGCAAGCGGGCGGACCGGCTGTCCGGCGGGCAGTCGCAGAGAGTGGCCATCGCGCGGGCTTTGATGCAGCGGCCGAAGATTGTCTTCGCCGACGAACCTGTCGCCAGTCTCGACCCCGCCGCCGGCGAAGAAGTGATGAAGCTCTTCAGTGACCTGATGCGCGAGAAAGACGTCACCCTGTTCTTTACCTCCCACCACCTGCGCCATGCCCTGGACTATGCCGACCATCTGATCGCGCTGCGCGGCGGCCGCAAGGTGCTTGACGGGGCCAGCAGCGATCATGACATGGCGGCGCTGAAGGCGATCTACACATGATCCCGCGCTTCGCGATCCTCCTTGAAGGCGGCCGGTTCGGAGAGGCGCTTTGACATCCGGCGGCCCGATCCCGGCGGCAGAGGCGGCACGCCCGGCGGCGGCGCCGCCGCGCTTCGAGCGCCCCGGGCCTCTGGTCTTTCTGGCCTACGTTGTGGCGCTCGCGTTCTTCGTGCTGGCCATAGAGGGTTCCAGGATCTCGGTCACCGGTTTCCTGGAGGGCCTGCCCCATATGGGCGACCTCTTCCTGCGCATGGTTCCGCCGGACCTGAGCCGGATCGCGCCCATCGGACAGGCCTTGCTGGAAACCTTCCAGATGGCGCTGGTGGGCACGGCGCTGGGCGTGGCGCTCAGCCTGCCCCTGGCGGTCCTGGCGACGCGGCGCCTCTCCCCCCACCCCGCCGTCTACTACCTCGCCCGCGGCCTGATCTCCTGGTTCCGCACGGTGCCCGACCTCGTCTGGGCGCTGTTCTTCGTGGTCACCGTCGGCCTCGGCCCCTTCGCCGGAACGCTCGCCCTTATGGTCGACACCATGGGGTTCTGCGGCAAGTTCTTCGCCGAGGCGATGGAGGAGACAGAACCGGGACCGCAGGAAGCGCTCTCCGCGCTTGGCGCCAGCCGCAGCGGCGTGATCTGCTCTGCCGTGATTCCGGCCGCCCTGCCCTCCTTCATCAACACGGCGCTGTTCAGCCTGGAGAAAGCGACGCGGTCCTCGGTCGTCCTGGGGCTGGTCGGTGCTGGCGGCATCGGTATCGAACTGAAAGTGGCCATGGATCTCTTCGAGTATCCGACTGCGGCCACGATCATCATCTGCATCTTCGCCCTGGTTCTGCTGGTCGAGCGCCTCAGCAGCTACCTGCGCCACCGCATCATCTAGGCAAGGCCGCAACGACGGACGGCCACCGCCTTTGGTCATCATTACCTTGGAGGAACAGCCAGCGATGCCCAGCACCCTTCCCTCAGACGACTCGGCAACGGCCCACCACGCCTGGGACCACCGCTGGCAGAGCGAGAGCGGCCGGGCGGACTGGCTGGATCCCGACCCTGACGTCGCAGCCCTGATCCCCACACTGAAAGCGCGTGGTCTCTTGCGGGCGCTCGACCTCGGCTGCGGCGTCGGCCGTCATGCCTGCTATCTGGCAAACGAAGGGCTGGCCGTTCACGCCATGGATGCCAGTCCCGCCGGCCTGGAGTTTGCGGCACAGCAGGCCAAGGACCACGGGCTTGCCATCGACTTTCGCGAGGGCCTGATGACCGACCTGCCCTACGACGACGGCAGCTTCGACTACGTCCTCTCTTTCAACGTCATCTACCACGGTGACGGCGGCGTCGTGTCCCGGGCCATTGCCGAGATCCATCGCATCCTGAAGCCCGGCGGACTGTTCCAGGGCACCATGCTGTCGAAGCGCAACGCCAACTTCGGTGTCGGTACCGAGGTCGCCCCCAACACCTTCGTCGCTTCAGATGCCGGCGACGGGGACAAGAACCATCCGCACTTCTACTGCAACGCCGCCGAGCTGCTGCGCCTGTTCGAGGACTTCGAACTGCTCAGCCTCGCCGACAAGGAACACAGCCGCCCCGGTTCCTACCACTGGCATCTGGTGGCCGAGCGGCCCTGAAGACAGTCCGGGTCTAGGGCGCGCGGCCTTCGGCGTAAGCGACGGCTATTGCGGCTGCCAGACGCGCGTTGTTGCGCACCAGTGCGACGTTGGCATCGAGACTGGCGCCTGCCGTAAGCGCTTCCAGGCGCTGCAGGAGGAAGGGTGTGACGTCCTTTCCCTGAATACTCTGCGCGTCCGCCTCACCCAGCGCCTGGGCGATCTTCTCCTCCATGGCGGCCGCCGGGATCTCGTCGGCGGCGGGAATCGGATTGGCCACCACCATCCCGCTGTTCAGTCCAAGATCCCATTGCGTTGCCATCAGGGCGGCGACCTCGGCAGCGTTGTCGCAGCGCAGCGTCAGCGCCAGGCCGCCGTCGCGGCTGTAGAAAGCCGGCAGTGTATCGCAGCCGAAGCCGATCACCGGCACCCCCAGGGTTTCGAGAACCTCCAGAGTCTTCGGCAGGTCCAGGATCACCTTGGCGCCGGCGCAGACCACGGCCAGCCGGGTGCGGGCCAGTTCCTGAAGGTCGGCCGAGACGTCGAAGTTCAATTCGGCGCCGCGATGGACGCCGCCAATACCACCCGTGGCGAAGACCCGGATGCCTGCAAGGTCCGCGGCGATCATCGTCGCGGCAACGGTCGTGGAGCCGGCACCGCCACTGTTGAGCACCGCCGCAAGATCGGCCCGGCTGACCTTGGCGACCCCGGCCCGCTTCGCCAGCGCCTCCAGCGCCGCCTCGTCCAGCCCGACCCGAATGCGGCCTTCAAGAACCGCAATCGTCGCCGGCACCGCGCCGGCGGCGCGGATGTCGCCCTCCACCGCCTGGGCCGTTTCCAGGTTGCGCGGAAAGGGCATGCCGTGGGTGATGATGGTGGACTCCAGGGCCACCACGGGCCGCCCCTCGTCCAAAGCCGCGGCAACCTCCGCCGCGACCGTCAGATACTGTGCTGCTTCAGGCCTGCCGGCGCGCTCTGTCATGACATCATCTGATCCAAGGTTTCCGGGGTAAGGGATTCACTCACACTTTCCGCGCAATCGATGGTCACGCGGGCGGCAGCCAGGGCGCGCCTTGCCGCAACAGTCAGGGACCACCCCCTGAGGCGCGCATCCAGAAAGGCCGCAGCCAGCGCATCGCCCGCGCCGGTGACGTCGCGCAGCGGGCCGGGCAGGCTGTCGAGGCGCAGAACCTCCGCCGGCGTCGCAGCCAGCAGCCCGCCGGCGCCGAGCGTTACCACCACCTCGCCGACGCCCCGGTCCAGCAGGGCGCGGGCTGCCGATTCCGGGTCGGAGTCCGTGTTGTCGGGTGCGACCAGAGCGGCCGCCTCCCGGCCATTCACGAAAAGAAAGTCGGCCGCCGGCAGAGCGTCCGCCGCGCGCGGGGCCTTCGCAGGCGAGACGGCGTTGATTGCAAGGCGGCGGTCGGCGCTGCGCTGCGCCGCCAGGTAGGCGAGGCTTTCGGCGGAGAGGTTGCAGTCGGCGAAGATCGCATCGACGGCCCAGAGCGCCGTCGGAAAAGCCGCCAGAACCTGCGGAGAAATCTGATCGTAGATGCGCATGTCGGCAACCGAGACCAGCATGTCGCCATCGGGCTGCAGCAGGATCAGATGAAACGCCGTGGGCGTGTCGGGCGCGGTGTCGAGGTAGTCGAGCCGCAGCGGAAGGGCGCGCAAGGCCTCGAGGATCGCCGCGCCGTCACTGTCGGCACCGAGCCGGCTGACCAGGGTGACCTCGTTTCCCAGGCGGCAGAGGTTCTCCGCGACATTGCGGGCGACCCCGCCAAAGCAGGTGGAGATGGTGACCGGGTTGGAGACCGCCAGTTGCAGTTCGGCGAGCGCAAGGGCCTTGCGGTCGACATGGCAGCCACCGATGCAGAGAACCCGCGGCGCTCGCACGCTCAAGGCCAGAGCCCCCGCATCCCCCCGGCGCGGTACGCAGCCGAAAGACAGGAGCCGTCGGCAACTACGGCCTTCCGTCCCCCCGGCGCTTCGCCCCATGGGGGCAGCCTCTCTAGCGCGAGAGTTGATGATCCCGCCTGCCGAAGAAAGAAAAAGTTAACCATGTGGTCCCTACTCTTTGGCCCCGTGACACGGTCACGCCGCCAAAGACCGCATCGTTTCTGAAGATCCGGAAGATTTCGACACGCGTTATGCGACAACCGCCCCACACTCCTGTCTCCGAGGAATCGGCCTGGTTGACCTGACAGCGCCCCCATAGGTTGCCAACCGACACGCCCAGCATCCACTCGAACCCGATGATCAGCCCCCTCGCCACGCCACAGACCAGACCGGCCCCAGCGGCATACTCCGGTGACAGGCCGCAAGATAGGGACTCGCTGCACATCCTGCCACTCTCGATCGTGCCGCTCGTGACCCCGGGCCTGAGGCGGGCGCGGCTGGTCAAGAACTCCAGGCTGGAAGGCATGGTCGAGCTCTTTGCCGGGACCCATACGGGCAGCGGGCAGATCGCGCCCACCGACCTGCCGGGAATCTTCGAGTTCGACTCGCGAAATCAGAGAGACGTACAGCTTGTCAAAATCCTCAGTCAGCTTTCAAGCTATGACGTCTATAGCCTGCGTGTCGAAATGCGCCGCCTGGGCATCGAGATCGACGAGCACCGTCACCTGCGTCTCTCCGAACCGAAGGTGCGGGAACTGGCCCCACAGATGCGCGCTTTCACCCGGCCCCTGGTGGCCGCGGTCTACGGCGGCAACCAGCAGGGCGGCAACCAGCAGAGCGGCCAGAACATCAAGGACCTTTTTGCGCTCTTCATGGAACCGGACGCCGAGGCGGCGCGCCGCAACCTCAACCGGCTTGCCGGCAAACTGCAGATTCCCGTGACCGCGATCCCGAAATTCCTGGAGGACTACGGCGACGTTTATCTCTCCCTTGCATACTATCAGTGGTGCCTGGACGACAACATGGCCCGCGTGTCGGAGTTTCTGGCCAGCCTGGGAGAGCTGCGGCGCGAGAGCAGCGTACGGCAGGACCGCGCGCTTATGGAGATCCTGAAGGAGCTCGACGCCAAGCTGCGCGGCATCATCTACGACGTCAGCAACATCCTGGAAATGTTCCGCCTGCGCACCGCCGATATGTGGGTCGATATGTCCGCCGCTTCCTTCCACGAGATGGAGGACATGATCATCGGGTACCAAACCAAAGTGGGCGGGGCGCTCTGCGCGGTGACAGTGAAGATGGATGCCTGGGCCCGGCGCATTCCCAACCGCCGCGCCTGCGGACCTGGCCGGCAGGTGGAATTCATCCTCAGCGATCTTCGCCACGGCCTGCAGGAGATCCGGGACCTGCACTGTTAGGGGCGGCCTCCGCCCCTCTGCAGGCCGTCCTGCGGCCGGCAGCCGAACTTCACGGCAGCCGAACTTCACGATAGCCTGCCGCCGCCCGCCGGGGTATATCCGACAGTCGATGAACTATGAGTTGAAGGTCCCGACTGCCCCCCGCTGGAAGGGGTTCGGCTGGAGACTGGCCGCCGCGCTGATGCTGCTGCTTGTCTGCCAGGCTTTCTTCATCGCGCCGGCGATACCCCAGACCCTGGAGGACCCGCAAGCGGTCGAGGAGGCCCGCGACCGGATTCTGAACACCGGGCGCTACCAGACCGAGCGGCCCACACCACCCGAACGCGAACCGGACCGCGAGCCCATGAGCATCCCGGACTGGCTGATCGAGACAATCCTCTGGACCGTGGCCGCCATTGTCGTCGTCATGATCGCGGTCTTCCTTTACAACGCCTTGCAGAACCTCTCCGGCCTCAGGCTGAACCGCGACCGGCGCAAAGAGGACGCGGCCGTCGTCGAGACGCCGCTGGGCGCGCGGCAGCGCGCAATCGACACACGCACCCTTGAGGAAGCCGACAAGCTTGCGGCCGCAGGGCGCTTTGCGGAGGCCATCCACCTGCTGCTTCTGGTGGCAATGGATCGCCTGCGACGCGAGCTGGGCGCCCGGGTCGCTCCGGCCCTGACCAGTCGCGAGGTGCTGAGGCTCGCGCCGGTTCCGGCCCCTGCCGCGGCTCCTTTGGAGCGCATGGTCTCGCTGTCGGAGATCAAGCACTTCGGCGGCCGGGACGCAACGGCACCGGACTACGATCAGTGCCGCGCCGATTTCCTGCGGTTCAGCGGGCAGGCGGCGGGCGGGCAGGCGGCGGGCGGGCAGGCGGCGGAATGAACGACGGCCCGGGAACCTTCTCATTCCGTGCCGTCGCGATCCTGGTGGTCGTCGGCATCCTCTCCTTTACAGCCGCGGCGCTGATCTCCGTGTTCTCCGATCCGCAGAGCGAAAACAGCTACGGCGCCAACGCCTATTCCCACTCCGCCATCGGGCACAAGGCCTGGGTCGAAATCCTGCGGGATTCCAAGCTGCCGGTCGTGATCAGCCGCAAAGACTCGGCGCTCAGGGCCGGCCGCGACAACCTGCTGGTGATTGCCCAGCCGCACGACAGCGAAGAGGCGATCGAGGTGCTGGAGGAAATGCCGGAAGCCTGGACCGTGCTGTTCGTCCTGCCCAAGTGGGAGGGGCTGCCCGATTTTCGCAGGCGGACCTGGCTTGCGGACATGCGCTTGCTGAAGACCTCGGCGGTCGAGCGCGTGCTCGAGCAGGTTCTCGACGAAGCCGTAGTGGTGCGCAGCGAAGACCCGCAGAACTGGCGCGGTTTCGACTGGGACATCATGCCCGAGCTTGCCGACCCCCAGCTGATTCTCTCCACAGCCCTCACGCCGGTTATCGAGGGCGAGGACGGCATCCTTCTGGGTGAGTTCCAGAGCCAGGGGACGACCTATTGGATCCTGTCGGACCCTGACGTCATCTCCAACAGCGGCATCGACGAGGGCCGCAACGCGGTGCTGGCGGTGGCGCTGGCGCAGACCCTCACCCCCGGCGGTGGGACCGCCGTCTTCGACGAGGCGATCCATGGCTTCACTTCCGCCCCGGATCTCTGGCGGGCGCTGCTGACGTTTCCCCTGAACCTGGCCGCGCTTCAGATGCTGGCAGCCGTCGGCGTTCTCGTTTGGGCAGCCTCCGGCCGCTTCGGGGCACCGAAGCCGATGCCGCAGCGGCTGGAGGCAGGCAAGCGCGGGCTGATCGAGAACACCGCCAGCCTGTTCGAGTACGCCGGCGACCTGCCGGACATCCTGCGCCGCTACCACGACGCCTGCCTGCGCGACCTCGCCCGCCATATGAACGTTCCGCGAGACCTGGATCCGCCCGGGCGCACCCGCTGGCTGGACCGGGTCGGCGACGCCCGGGGCACAAGCCTGCGCTACAGCGAGGTGAACAGCGAGGCCGCCGCATCGCAGCAGCAGCTGAACCCGCCGCTTCCCCATTTTTTGCGCGCCGCGCGGCGCCTTTATCGATGGAAACAGGAGATGATTTATGGACATCGCGCCGATTCAGACGGTTTGCGACCAGATTCGCGAGCAGGTCCGCAAAACCGTGGTCGGCCAGGACGCCGCGCTTGATCTGATGATTGCCGCCCTTCTCTCCGAAGGGCATGTTCTGCTGGAAGGCGTGCCGGGCACGGCAAAGACCCTCCTGGCGCAGTCCTTCTCCGCCGCCGTCTCCCTTGGTTTCGGCCGCATTCAATTCACCCCGGACCTGATGCCCGGCGATGTGCTGGGCACCAACATCTTCAACTTCCAGACCAGCGGCTTCGTCCTGACCAAGGGCCCGATCTTTACCCAGATCCTGCTGGCCGACGAAATCAACCGCACACCGCCGAAGACCCAGGCGGCATTGCTGCAGGCCATGCACGAGCGCGCCGTGACCATCGATGGCGAGACCCACGCCCTGGGCGACAACTTCATGGTGATCGCGACGCAGAACCCGATCGAACAGCAGGGCACCTATCCGCTGCCCGAAGCGCAGCTCGACCGCTTTCTCTTCAAGCATATTCTCGACTATCCGGCGCGCGACGAAGAGCGCGCCATCGTCACCCGCCACGGCCATCGCAGCGTCATGCCGGAGGTCGCCAGTTTCGGGCTGGAGCCGGTGGCCGACCCCACGGCGCTGGCCGGAATGCGTGCGACCATCGCCGGACTGCGGCTGTCGGACGACATCATCGACTACATCGTCGATATCGTGCGCGCGACCCGGGAGCACGAGTCCCTGGAGTTCGGGGCCTCTCCGCGCTCGGCCAACATGATCGCCACGGCATCGCGGGCCTATGCCGCGATGAACGGGCGCGACTATGTGATTCCCGACGACGTGAAGTTCATCGCCCTGCCGGCGCTGCGTCACCGCATCGTCCTGGCCCCGGGCGCGGAGATCGAGGGCCTGCAGGCCGACGTTCTGACCCGGCAGATCCTCGACCAGGTGCCGGCCCCCAGATGATCCGCCCCACCTTCCGCGCGGTCGCGCTTTTCGCCGCGAGCATCCCGGCCGGCTTTGCCATTCTGCTGACGGACGAATCGTTCTGGCCCTTTGCCGTTGCGCTGCTGTTCCTCTGCGGCTTTGCGCTGCTGACCGATCTTCTGCTGATGCTGTCGCCGGCGCGCCTGACGATCGACGCCAAGGTGCCGAAGGTTCTCTACATCGGTGAAGAGGACGTCCTGCTGGTTCACATCGCGGCCCGGTCGCAACGCCGCACCCTGCTGGAGGCTGTCTGCGACCTCAGCGACGTCCTGGAGCCTGCACCGCGCCTGCGCGCAACCCTCAATGCCGAAGGCGAGGCGCTGCTGCCCATTCCGCTGAGGCCGGCGCGCCGCGGCGTTGCCGTGGTCGAGCGGCTGTGGCTGCGCTGGCGCGGCCCCATGGGACTGATGAGCCGTGTCCATACCGTCCCCATCGAAGACTCGATCTCCGTGACGGCCAACATTCGCGCGCTGCGCCAGACCGCCCTGACCTTCTCCGACCCCAACGCCATGCACGGGGTCAAGCCGCAGCGCCAGCAGGGCGAAGGCTCTGAGTTCGAAGCCTTGCGGGACTACGTTCCGGGGCTGGACCACCGCTCCATCGACTGGAAGCACTCCGCCCGGCACCGCAGCCTGGTCTGCAAGGAGTATCACAGCGAGCGAAACCACCAGATCATCCTCGCCTTCGATACCGGCTATCTGATGAAGGAACCGCTGCAGGGGATCACCAAGCTGGACCTGGCGGTGAACGCGGGCCTTCAGCTCGGCTATGTCTCGCTGCGGGCCGGCGATCGCATCGGCGTCTTCGGCTTCGATTCGCGGGTGCGGCTGTTCAGCCGCCCGAGCGGCGGCGTCGGCACTTTCTGGCGCTTGCAGAAGGCGGCTGCCGAGTTGGACTACAGCGACGACGAGACCAACTTCACGCTGGGCCTCTCCGAGCTTGCCGGGCGACTGAATCGCCGCTCCCTGGTGGTGCTGCAGACCGAATTCGTGGACACCATCACCGCCGAACTCATGGTCGAGAATGTGCAGCGCCTGGCGGCGCGCCATCTGGTGCTTTTCGTCTGCCTGCAGGACCCCGGTTTGCTGGCGACCGTCGATGCCGAGCCCGTCACGGTGAACGCCATGTCCCAGTCGGTTATCGCCGACGAGTTCCTGCGCGAGCGGCGCCTCGTCATGGAGCGGCTGCGCCGTATGGGCGTGCTCTGCCTGGATGTGACTGCCGATCAGATGGGGCCGGAGATCATCAACCGCTATCTCGAAATCAAGCGGCGGGAGCTGATCTGATGCCGGCTCCGGTCTCTCAACCGCAACGCCAACGCACACCGGGAGAGCTCTTATGTCTGCCCCGCTGAAGAGCTATGAGTTCCGCCGCGAGCGCGAGAGCTCCTGGCGCGAGCTGGAGAGCCTGGTCAGCAGCGCCGAGAAAAGCGGGCTGAAGTCGCTGCCGGCGGAACAGCTCCTGCGCCTGCCCAGCCTTTACAGGGCCGCTCTCTCGTCGCTGTCGGTGGCCCGCAGCATCTCGCTCGACCAGAACGTGGTCGGCTATCTGGAGAGCCTCTGCGCCCGGGCCTACTTTCAGGTCTACGGATCGCGGGCCAGCTTCTTCGAAGCGGTCGGCGGCTTCTTCTCTCACAGCTTTCCCGCGGCAGTGCGCGCCGCCTTCTGGCCCATCGTGATCGCCGGTTTCTGGATGGTGTTGGGGTCCACGGTCGGTTTCTTCCTGGTGCAGAACTCCGGCGAATGGTTCTACAGCTTCGTTCCCGGCGATCTGGCAAGCGGACGTACGCCGGCGAGCTCCACCGAAAGCCTGCAGGGCGCGCTCTATGACGGCGCCGATACGGCCGAGCGGCTCTACACCTTCGCGACCTACCTCTTCACCCACAACTCCCGCGTCGCCCTGATGGCCTTCGCCCTGGGGTTTGCGCTTGGTGTGCCGACGATCCTGCTGATGTTCTACAACGGCCTGATCCTTGGCGCCTTCCTGGCGCTCTATGACGACCGCGGACTGGTCTGGGAGCTGGCGGCCTGGCTGTCGGTGCACGGCACCACGGAACTGCTTGCAATCATCCTCTGCGGCGGCGGCGGGCTGGTGCTGGCCCGCGCCATCATCTTTCCGGACCAGCACAGCCGCCTGGACAGCCTGGCCCGGCGGGGCCGCGCCGCCGGCACCCTTGCGGTGGGCGCCGTGGTGATGCTGCTGGTCGCCGGCCTCCTCGAAGGCTTTGCCCGGCAACTGGTGACGGACATCACGACCCGCTACGCCATCGGCGGCACCTTCCTGGTGTTCTGGATCATCTACTTCACGCTTTGCGGACGCGGTCGGCACGAAGGCGGATATCATGCCGATGACTAGTGCGGCGCCGCCTGCCGGCCCCGGTGCCGCCCCAGACTCCAAGAAACCGGATCCCAAGAAGAAACCGCCCAAAGGGGCCGCGCCCGATGCAACGGCTTCACGCAGCGAGCGACGCATCGTCACGCCGGAGGGCGTGGCGCTGACCTTTCAGCTGGCCGAGCGCGGCGAGCGGGCGGCAGCGGTGATGATTGACTTGGTGATCATGGCCGTGGCCATCACGCTTCTGGTCCTGGCGATCGTCTTCGTCTTCAGCCAGATCGGCATCGGAGAGATCACCGTTGCCATCATCTTGCTGACCTTCTTCCTGATCCGAACCTTCTACTTCATCTACTTCGAGCTGCGCTGGCAGGGAGCGACGCCGGGGAAAAAGGCCCTGGGGCTGCGCGTCATCGACCGCAAGGGCGGCTACCTGCGGCCGGATTCGGTTTTTGCCCGCAACATCATGCGCGAAGTAGAGCTGTTCCTGCCCCTACTGCTGCTGCTCGCGGGTCCGGAAGGCGGCAGCGCCGGATGGGTGCACCTGCTGACCCTCGGCTGGCTGGGGGTCTTCGTGCTGCTGCCGTTCTTCAACAAGGACCGCCTGAGGGCCGGCGACATCGTGGCCGGCACCTGGGTGGTCTCGGCGCCGAAAACGGTGCTGTTGTCCGACGTCGTCGCCAAGGCCGAGCCCCAGACAGGCGCCCGGCAAGCCGCCGACCCGGAGTTTGCTTTCAGCCGCAGCCAGCTGGAGATCTACGGCATCTACGAACTGCAGACCCTGGAAGAGGTGCTGCGCCAGCAAGGCCCACAGACGGAAGAAACGCTGCAGGAGGTCACCAAGCGCATTCAGCGCAAGATCGGTTGGACAGGAGACGAGGCAGCGCCGCCGCGCCGCTTCCTCGAGGCCTTCTATGCCGCCCTGCGTGCGCATCTGGAATCGCGCATGCTGTTCGGCGAGCGGCGCGAAAGCCAGCACGACCGCAAAACGCCGCCCGCCGGCGGCGATGAAGACTAGTCGAAGACGGCGGCGATCTCGTCGACGCCGATGCCTTCTTTCAGGCGGCGCAGATGATAGTAGGTCACCGTACTGACGACGGCGCCCAGCGCCGTTATGGCCGCCGACATCAACCAGGTGACGGCTAAGGCAATGTTGTAGTCGCCGTCGAAATCGAATAGGGACTCCACCAGCCTGTCGAACAGGCCCTGACCGACCCAGAAGAGCAGAAAAAGGGCGAAAACCGGCCAGCGGTGCCCCCTGGTCAGATCGGAGCTGCGTGCAAGGCTGTCGGCGACGCCGGTCTTCTCGACAACCGCCGCCGGGATGGCGACCCAGTACATGGTGGCCAGGATGATGCCCGGCACCACCAGCGCCAGGAACCCCAGCATCACGAGCACGGTTGAGACGACGGCCACGGCCAGCACGGCGAGAGCATTGCGAAGCCCGGTCAGGACGATCTCGACAAAGCCGGCCCGCCGCCCCCGAAGCTGCTGGAAGGTGCCGTAGACCACGGCAGCATGGGTGACGAAGCCCAGCAGGATCTCGCCCAGGACGATGCCGATTTCCAGCTGCCAGAGGCTCAGCAAGTCGAAGACGCTCTCGCTCCAGGCCCACCAGTAGAGAAAGAGGTAGACCGGTGAGATCGTCAGGATCGCAATGGTGAAGAACGGCAGAAGGTTGCTGCCCAGCACCTGCAGGGAGGTGCCGAGCACAGACCCGATGCCGAGAAACTGCCGCGGCGCGGTGGCGGTCATCCTAGCCACCGGCCGGGACAAGTCGCCGGCAAGGCGCCGTGCCCGGCGTGCGCCCCATCCCTGCTAGTCGAAGACGGCGGCAATCTGGTCGGTGCTGACGCCTTCCTTGGCGATCCTCAGGTCGTGGTAGAGCACGGCAGCGCCGACCGACATGACCGCCGCGGAGAGCGCCCCGACCACGTAGTTCACCAAGGCCAGCAGACTGAATCCGCCGCCGAAAGCGATCGTCACTCCGGCAACGCCGCCCACAAGCGCACCGACAACCAGAAGGATCACCACGAAGATGACCAAAATGCCCAGAACACGCCAGCGGTTGCCCTTCGTCAGTTCCCAACTGCGCTTGAAGGCACCGACGATCCCCGGCCGTTCGACGACATAAGCGGGCACGACGACCGCGTAAACGACGACCAGAAAGACCCCCGGAACGATGAAGAGCACGAAGCCGATTGCGGTGATGATCGACACGGCAATGGCGATGACGATGACCGGCAGGACCATGGAGAGGCCTTTGGAGATGATCAGCCCCATCCCAGCCGGCTGTCCGCGCAGTTGCGCGACCGTGCCATAGACCAGCGCACCGATCAGCAGGTACCCCAGCACCAGCGACAACAGGCTGACGATGATCTGTCCGGTCGAGAAGGTCGGCTCCAGGCCACCCATGGCCTCGTCAATTGTCGCGAGGTTGTACAGCAGCCCTGGCAGATGAAGGATCAGCGCCAGGATTCCGAAGGGGACGAGATTGGCGAAGAAGATGGCGAAGCTGCGCTTCACCACCGCGCCGATGGAAATGGCGACGGCAGAGGCGTCGCCGCCGGCGGTGGACGAATCACTCATGAAATGAATCCCCAAAAACGTTGGTTGCGTTCAAATCACCAGCGGATTGCCTGCTTATCCCCCCGGAACCCGCGACAACGGCCGCTCACGCGGACCCGTCAATTATAGCGGGATCGCGATCTCGGGTCGATCCCCTGTCGGCTGCGCGAAGGGAGGAGGTAAGGCTGCCCGCGCCCGCCGGGTCAGGCGGTGAGTGCCTCGGCCACAGCCGACGCGAAGGCCCGGGTCCCAAGCGCACCGCCAAGATCGGCGGTGCGGGTCTCCGGCCGCGCAAGGGCCTGGTCCACCACCCGGTCGATGGCCGCTGCCGCCTCGCCGAAGGCCGGCAGCCCGTGCCGGCGTGCCAGCCAGTCGAGCAGCATGGCGGCGGAGAGGATGAGCGAAGTGGGGTTGGCCCGGTCCTGCCCGGCGATATCGGGCGCCGAGCCATGCTGGGCCTGGGCACAGCAGAGATCGTCGCCGGCGTTGACCGAGCCGGCGAGGCCGAGACCGCCGGAGAGTTCGGAAGCCAGGTCGGAAAGAATGTCGCCGTGGAAGTTGGTGGCGCAGACGACGTCAAAGCGCTGCGGTTCGCGCACCAGCAGCGCGGCCATGGCGTCGACAATGACTTCTTCCAGCTTCACCGACGGAAAGTCGGCCGCCACCGCCCGCACCGCCTCCAGGAACAGGCCGTCGGTGAGGCGAAAGGTGTTGGCCTTGTGGATCGCGGTCACCTTGCCGCGCCGTTCGGCGGCCAGTTCGAAGGACCTGCGGGCAATACGCTCGGAGGCGCGGCGGGTGACCTTGCGCAGCGAAAGGGCGGTGTCCGGATCGGGCATGAACTCGCCGTTGCCGGCATACATGTTACGGTCGGGATAGAAGCCCTCCGTCGCTTCGCGCATGATCACCATGTCGAAGTCGCCCGCCTTGTTCGGCAGGCCGGGCCGGGTGCGCGCCGGGCGCACGTTGGCGTAGAGATCGAGCTGCACCCGCACCACGCCGGAGATGTTGACACCGCCCTCCTGCACCGCCGGATAGTCGAGATGGGAGATGGGGCCGAGCAGAATGCCGTCGCTTGCGCGGGCCCGTTCGAGCACCCCCTCCGGCAGGGTGGTGCCATGACGCGCCAGGGCCTTGAGGCCGATCTCCGCCTCCTCGAAAGCCAGGCCCAGGCCGAAGCGCCGGTCGGCGGCCTCCAGCACCATCAGCGTGGCCCGGGTGATCTCCTCACCGATCCCGTCGCCCGGCATAACAAAAATCTTCACCGCCGCTCCCTCTCCCCTGTCTTGCGATCGGCCCGCACTATAGGGTGTCGCGCCCTGCGGCCCTAGAGCAGATCCGCGTTTGATGGAGCCGCCGCCGGCGGGTGCAGCCGGGTTGTCGTAGACCCCCCGGCTCAGCGAAGGGATCATGGTTGGGCATTCGGCGAAGGGTGCGCGCGGGGGCGCCGCCGTGAGGAGCATCCGCCGCGGCTTCAGACCGCCTGGCTGTGGCGCTGGGTCCCGCCGGCCTTGGCGGCGCCGAGATAGGCATCGAAGCAGGCGGCGATGAGGCGCACGACCCGGCGCCCCTCGGCGCTGACCTGCACGCAGGCGCCCTCGACGGCAGCGAGACCTTCGGCGGCCAGCGGCCGCAGGCGCGCCAGATCCTCCGAGAAGTCGAAGCCCGGCAGGCCGTGGAGCGCGGCCTGGCGCTCAAGATCGACGGTAAATTCGCACATCAGCGCCTGGATGATGTCGCGGCGCAGGCGGTCTTCCGGCGAGAGGGCGACGCCGCGCACCACCGGCAGGCGCCCGGCCCGCAGGGCCTTGGCGTAGGCGACGAGATCCTTCTCGTTCTGGGCGTAGCCCTGGGGCAGGGTGCCGATGGAGGAGACGCCGAGGCCCAGCAGCACCTCGGCCTGATCGGTGGTGTAGCCCTGGAAGTTGCGGCGCAGTTCCCCTTCGCCGGCGGCCTGGAACAACGCATCGCCGGGCAGCGCGAAGTGGTCGAGGCCGACGGCCCGGTAGCCGCGCAGCTGCAGCACCCGCTCGGCCATGTCCGCCTGGGCCAAACGTTCTTCGACGCCCGGCAGGGCCGCGGTGTCGATCATGCGCTGATGCTTCTTCATCCAGGGCACATGGGCATAGCCGAAGACCGAGACCCGGTCGGGCCGGATGTCGGCGGTGAGGGAGGCCGTCTGCTTCACGTCGTTCAGGCCCTGATACGGCAGGCCGTACATGAGATCGACGTTGAGCGCCTCGATCCCGGCTGCGCGCAGCCGGCGCGCCGCGTCCACGGTGGTCTGGAAGGACTGCTCCCGGTTGATGGCCTCCTGGACGTGCGGGTTGAAGTCCTGCACGCCGAGGCTCGCCCGGTTGATCCCGGCCGCGGCCAGCGCCGCGGCCTTCTTCGCTGTCAGGTGGCGCGGATCGATCTCGATGGCCAGTTCGGCCCCCGGCTGAAAGTCGAAAACCTGCTTCAGGTGGTCCATCACCGCCGCGAAGTCCTCAGCCGAGAGGATGGAGGGCGTGCCGCCGCCCCAGTGTAGCGCGGTCACCGGCCGGCGCAGGCTCTCTCCCCGCCCCAAGGTGTCGGCAAGCAGGCCGATCTCCTGCTGCATCAGGTCGACGTAGGCGGCCACGCGCTTGTAATCGTTGGCGACCCCCGTATGGCAGCCGCAGTACCAGCAGAGCTGGTGGCAGAAAGGCACGTGGAGATAGAGCGACAGCGGCGTCTCCGGCGGCAGGGCCGCCAGCCAGCGCCGGTAGGCCGCGCCGTCGACGGCCTCGCTGAAGTGCGGGGCCGTGGGATAGCTGGTGTAGCGCGGGGCCTGGGCCTCGGCCAGGCGGGTGGGAATGCTGGTCATGACAGCACGTTAGGGCAGCGCGAAGCGCCCGCCATTGACCTCGATCAAGGCCAGCCGGCAAAGAGCAGTCCACGCCCGGGAGGTCGAGACGGCGCCAAGCGTCCCATGCTTCGAGACGGGCCTGCCGGCCCTCCTCAGCATGAGGTGGTGAGCAGACAAGAGGCTCCAGCCTCATCCTGAGGTGCGGAGCGAAGCGCAGCCTCGAAGGATGGGACGCCGGAGATTCCAGGATTCCCGGGACGTTCAGGCCGCGGAGGCGGCGGTGGCACGGCGGTCCTCCCGGATCATATCGGCGGCTTTCTCGGCGATCATGATGGTGGGGGAGTTGGTGTTGCCGGAGGTGATGGTCGGCATGACCGAGGCATCGGCGATCCTGAGACCCTGAAGCCCGCGGACCCTGAGCCGGGCATCCACCACCGCCCGGTCGTCGCCGCCCATCCGGCAGGTCCCGACCGGGTGGAAGATGGTGGTGCCGATATCCCCGGCAGCGCGCGCCAGGTCCTCGTCGCCCTCGATCTCCGCCCCGGGCATGTACTCGCGCGGGCGAAAGCGCTCCAATGCCGGGGCCGCACAGATGCGCCGGGTGAGCCGGATGGCCGCCGCCGCCACGGCGCGGTCGGCGGGCGCGGTCAGGTAGTTCGGCTTGATGACCGGCGCTGCGCGGTAGTCGCCGCTGCGGATGTGGATGTTGCCGCGGCTTTCGGGGCGCAGGTTGCAGACCGAGGCGGTGAAGGCCGGAAAGTCGTGCAACGGCTCGCCGAAGCGGTCGAGACTGAGCGGCTGGACGTGGTATTGCAGATCCGGCGTCTCCCGCGCCGCGTCGGACCTGACGAAGGCGCCCAACTGGCTGGGCGCCATGGCGAGCGGCCCACGGCGGAACAGCAGATACTCCACGCCCATCAGCGCCTTGCCGAAGAGGCTGCCGGCGCGCTGGTTCAGGGTGACGGTGTTCTCCACCTGGAAGATCATACGCATCTGCAGATGATCCTGCAGATTCTCCCCGACATCGGGCATTTCGTGGGCCACCGCGATACCCTGAGCCTGCAGCAGCGCGCCCTGGCCGATGCCCGAAAGCTCCAGGAGCTGCGGCGAGCCGACGGCGCCGGCGGCCAGGATCACCTCGCCGCGGGCTGTGGCGCGTCGCGGCTGCCCGCCCTGGGCGAAGTCGATGCCGGTGACCTGCCGGCCCTCCAGCACCAAGCGCTCGGCCTGGGCATGAGTCAGAACCGTGAGGTTGGGGCGGCCGGCGACGGGATGCAGGAAGGCCTTGGCAGTGTTCCAGCGCACGCCCTTCTTCTGGTTGACCTGGAAGTAGCCGCAGCCCTCGTTGTCCCCGCGGTTGAAGTCCTCGGTCGGCGGAATGCCGGATTGCGCCGCCGCCTCGCGGAAAGCGTCCAGGATCTCCCAGGAGAGGCGCTGCTCCTCGACGCGCCATTCGCCTTCGCCGCCGTGATGGTCGTCGCCGCCCTGGAAATGATCCTCGGAGCGCTTGAAGTAGGGCAGGACCTCGTCCCAGGACCAGCCGACATTGCCGGCCTGGCGCCAGGTGTCGTAGTCGCGCGCCTGGCCGCGCATGTAGATCATGCCGTTGATCGACGAGCAGCCGCCCAGCACGCGCCCGCGCGGATAGGCCAGCGCCCGCCCGTTCAGCCCCGCCTCCGCCTCGGTCTTGAAGCACCAGTCGGTGCGCGGCGTGTTCATGGTGTAGAGATAGCCCACGGGGATGTGGATCCAGTGCCAGGAGTCCTTGCCGCCGGCCTCCAGCAGCAGCACCGAGACATCCGGATCGGCGGAAAGCCGGTTGGCCAGACAGCAGCCGGCCGAGCCCGCCCCGACGATCACATAATCAAAGGTTCCGGCGTCCTGCCGCCCCGTCTCCGCCGCCATAAGCCAGCCCTGCCCCTATGGTGCTTTTTCGTTGTTGGGGCGGGACTATAGCACCGCGGAGCAGTCCCCCGTCAGCCCCCTGCCGTCAGCCCCCTTCGCCCGCCGTTTCCCGGCGGCGGGCCAGGGCGGCGGTGATCCTGGGGCCGATCATCGGCACGAAGAGCACCAGGGCGGCGATGATGAGGATGGAGAGGGTCAGGCCGCGCTCCCAGAGGAAGGACCAGCTGTTGTTGTAGAGCTCCAATGCGCGGCGCAGGTTCTCCTCCATCATCCCGCCCAAGATGAAGCCCAGGAGCATCGGCGCCATGGGAAAGTCGAGCAGCCGCAGCGCCACCGCCACCACGGCGAAGAGCACCATGAGGTGGATGTCGAAGGTGTTGAAGGAGACGAAGTATACGCCGATCAGCGAGAAGAACACGATCAGCGGCAGCAGCACCGTCGAGGGCACGGCCAGCACCCGCGCGATGTAGGGGATCAGCGGCAGGTTCAGCACCAGCAGAATCACGTTGCCGATGTACATCGAAATGATGACCGACCAGAAGACCTCCGGGTTGCGCTCGAAGAGCTGCGGGCCCGGCTGGATGCCGTAGGAGATGAGGGCGCCCAGCATGATCGCCGTGGTACCGGAGCCCGGGATCCCCAGGGTCAGCAGCGGCACGAAGGAGCCGGAGCAGGCCGCGTTGTTCGCCGTCTCCGGCGCCGAAAGCCCCCGCACCGAGCCCTTGCCGAAGAGCGCGCCCTTCTTGGGACCGGCGAGACGCTGTTCGATGCCGTAGGCGAGGAAGGAGGCGATGGTGGCGCCCGCCCCCGGCAGCACGCCGACGAAGAAGCCGAGCACGGAGGAACGGCCGATCACCGGCGCCATTTCCTTTATCTCGGATTTCTCCACCTTCATGGACCCGAGGTTCTTCTGAGCCTCCATCTCCCGCAGGCGGTCGGCGTCCGATTTCGGGCGGATAACCCCCATCAGAGCTTCGGAGAGCGCGAAGGTCGCCATCGCCAGCAACAGGAAAGAGATGCCGTCGGTCAGGTCGATCATGCCGAAGGTAAAGCGCGGCACGCCCATGCTGGGATCGCTGCCCACAGTCGCCAGCATCAGGCCGACCACGGTCATCAGGAGCGCCTTGATGACATTGCCCTTGCCGGCAAAGGCGGCCACGGCCGTCAGCCCCAGGACCATGAGGGCGAAGTAGTCCGTCGACTGGAAGGCCCGCGACACCACCGCCAGCGAAGGAGCGGCGATGAGCAGCAGGACGGCGGCGATGGTGCCGCCGGAGAAGGAGGAATAAGCGGCAATGGCCAGCGCCTTGCCGGCCATGCCCTGACGCGCCAGGGGATAGCCGTCGAAGGCCGTCGCAACCGTACCGGCGACGCCCGGCGCGTTGATCAGGATCGACGAGGTCGAGCCGCCGAAGATGGCGCCATAGTAGACACCGGCCATCAGGATCAGGCCGGTGGCCGGATCGAAGCCGTAGGTGATGGGAATCATCAGCGCGATGGCCGAGATCGGCCCCAACCCCGGCAGCATGCCGATGAAGGTGCCGACGAAGCAGCCGACGGCCACCATCAGCAGGTTGATGGGCGAGGCGGCGGTGGTCAGGCCGGACAGAATGCCTTCAAGCATGGCCCTACTCCCCCAGGAACTCGGGCCAGGGTTCGATGAAGACGCCCAGCACCTGGGTCATCAGCGCCCAGAACAGAACCACCAGCGGCACCGAGGCCACGAGGATGACCCAGAGCCTGCGCTCGCCCAGCACCACGATGCTGCCGATCAGGAAGAGGCTCGTGGAAATCAGAAAGCCGACCGGCCGGACGGTGAAGCCATAGGCGATCATGAGCAGACAGATCAGGGCGGCGCGGCGCCACTGAAAGCCGGTCAGCACGAGCTTCTCGGAACTGGACGGGCGCAGCAGCGCCAGCACCGAAAGGCCGATGCCCAGCACGGCCAGGATCTCCGGGATCGTCTGCCCTGTCATGGCGGAGGACGCCTGAAAGGGCAGAACCCTGATATCGTCGATGTGCAGCCAGTAGAAGAGGCTGAAGACGAGCATCAGCAGGGCGCCGATGCGGTCGCGGGTCAACATGTCCTGATCCCCCCAAACCGGCTCCTACGCCGGACAGCTGTGCCGGGCAACGCCGGCCTGCGGCAGAGAGAAATGGGGGAGCCGGGGTCCGGGGCTCCCCCTTCTCGGATACTTCCGTATCGCCCTTCAGGCGTTTACAGGAAGCCCAGTTCCTTCATCAGATCGCCGATCTGCTGTTCCTGGGTCTCCAGGAAGCCGACGAACTCCGCATCGGGATTGTAGATGTTGACCCAGCCGTTACGGGCGCGGACGGTCTCCCACTCCGGCGTGTCGTACATCTTCTTCAGCGCATCGACGTAGGCCGCCTTCTTTTCCTCCGAGAGGCCGGGAGCGGCAAAGAAGCCGCGCCAGTTCACGAACTGGGTGCCCGTGGACCCGGCTTCGTCGCAGGTCGGCACGTCGGGGGCCGCGTCCAGGCGGTCCATCGAGGTGACGCAGAGAATCCGCACCTCGCCCTGCTTGGCCAGTTCGATGGCCTCGCCGAAGCCGGTGGAGAGCGCCTTGATCTCACCGGAAAGCAGGCCCGCCATGGCCTTGCCGCCAGCGTCGTAGGGAATGTACTTCACCGCGGTCGGCTCTGCGCCCGTGCCCTTCATGACCAGGGCGGCGACCAGATGGTCCATGCCGCCGGCCACCGAACCGCCGCCGATGGCAACGTTCGTGGGATCGGCGTTGTAGGCCGCAACGAGGCCGGAGAAATCCTGGATCGAAGAGTCCTTGTTCACCACCATGGCAGCGTAGTCGCCGATGGTGGAGGCGATGGGCGTCAGGTCGCGGAAGGACTGCGGGAACACGCCCTGGAGCGAGCGGATGACGATCGGCGTGGAATTCACCATCAGGGTGCCTTCCTGCTTCTCCGCCGTCTCGATCAGGTGGGCGATGGCCTTGCCGCCGCCGCCGCCGGACATGTTCTCATAGGATGCCGATCCGACCAGCCCGGCCTTGGTCAGGGCCTCGCCGGTGCCCCGCGCGGTGCCATCCCAGCCGCCGCCCGCGCCGCCGGGGATCAGGAAGTGCAGCTTGTCGATTTCTTGTGCTTGGGCCGAAGCCAGACCGAGAGACGCGGCCAGAGCAGCGCCAGCCGCCGCCGCAAAGGCGCGGCGGGTCATGGGAAACTTTCGCATTCTTTCCTCCCAATGCATTATTGACGGGTTGATTGCCCGCCTTACCCAAAGGGGACCATAGCGTGGGAACCTGACGCCAACCTGTCGCGATCCTGCCAGGCAAATACGCCTAATCGGCCAGGGGATCGGCTAAGGGGTCGACCGGGGGAGGGGCGCGGCGGCAAAAAGAACGAAGGGGCCCGCTTTTGAGGCTGCTCTTGGTGGAGGATAACGAGGATCTGGGCGACGCCCTGGACCGCCATTTCCGCGGCGGCGGCCATGCCGTCGATTGGGCCCGCAGCGCCCCGGAGGCCGAAGACTACCTGCGCGCCGAAGCCGGCGGCTACGATCTGGTGATCCTGGACATCATGCTGCCCGGCGGCGACGGCCGCGAGATCCTGCAACAGATCCGCGCCCGCGAGGACGACCTGCCGGTGCTGATCCTGACCGCGCGCTCCCAGGTCACCGACCGGGTGCATCTGCTCGATCTCGGGGCCGACGACTACATGACCAAGCCCTTCGATGTGGCGGAACTGGACGCGCGCTGCCGCGCCGTGGTGCGCCGCCGCCACGGGCAGTCCCAGAGCCTGGTTCAGGTCGGCGCCCTGGAACTGGACGCCGCCGCCTCCCGCGTCACCGCCGGCGGCCAGCCGCTGGACCTGCGCAGCCGCGAACTGCGGTTGCTGGAGGTGCTGATCGCCCAGCCCGGCCAGGTTTTCAGCAAGAGCCAGTTGATGGACAAACTCTTCGGTCTGGCCGACGACGCCAGCGAGAACGCGATCGAGGTCTACATCGGCCGCCTGCGCAAGAAGATCCAGGACAGCGGCGTGGTCATCGAAACGGTGCGCGGCCTGGGCTACCGGCTGCGCGAATCAGCCGAAGAGGACAGCGGGAAGACGCAGAGGCAACAGCCGTGACCTCGATCGGCTCGCCTTCCCCCTCAAAGACGGCGTCATCGAAGTTTGGCAGGCCGGGTGCCACCTGGTCGCTGCGCCGCCGCCTGCTGGGCCAGCTCCTCCTGGTCTTCTCCGGCTTGGCTGTCCTGCTTTATCTCTCGGTTCAGGCGGTCGCCGGGCGGGCGGCCGATGCGACACAGGACAACATCCTGGGCGCCTCGGCCATTGCCATCGCCGAACAGGTGCGCCTTGCCGAGGGGGAGATCATCGTCGACCTGCCCTATGCGGCGCTGGAGATGCTGGGCCTGGCGGGCGAAGACCGGGTCTTCTACCGCATCGCCGACGGCCGCGGGCAGGTCATCACCGGCTATGACGATCTTCCCGGCGGCAGCGCTCTGCCGCTCAGCGAAGAGGCGCCGGTCTTTTTCACGCAGCAGTACCGGGGCGATACGGTGCGCGTCGCCACGGCGCGCCGTTCGATCCTCACCGGCAGCGGGCGCGAGACTGTTCTGATCACCGTCGCCCAGACCCGCGAAGCCCACGGCGCGCTGACCACCAGCATCGCCGTCTCCGCCGCCGCGGTGGGCGGCGGCTTCCTGGCGCTTGCGGGCCTTCTCGCCTGGATCGCCATCGCCCGGGCCCTGAAGCCGGTGCAGGAGATCGAACGGGCCATCGCCGCCCGCGCCTCCGACGACTTCTCGCCCCTGGAGACCGCCGCCCCGCGGGAGATCCTGCCGCTGGTGGACGCCATCAACGCCTTCGTCGAACGCCTGCGTTTGACCCTCGACACCAGCCAGCAATTCATCGCCGAGGCCGCCCACCGGATCCGAACGCCGCTTGCCGCCTTGAAGGCCCAGGCCGAGGTCAGCCTGAAGGCGGGCGCCGGGACGGCCAGCGACGAAAGCCTGCGCCGCATGGTCCGCGCCGCGGACGAGACCTCGCAGTTGACCACCCAGTTGCTGACTCAGGCCATGGTGGCCTACCGGGCCGAGCGGGCGCAGCGCCAAAGCCTTTCCCTGGCGGCGCTGGCCCGCACCGCCGCCCGCGACCTGGAGGTGGCTGCCGAGATGCGCGGCATCGATTTCCGCATGGCGCTGGACGAGGACGCCCGGATCGAGGGCGACGAAATCGCCCTGCTGGAGGCAATCCGCAACCTCCTGGACAACGCCATCAAGTACGGGCCGCCGGACGACTTCGTCGCCATCACGGTCACAGCCGGTTCGGCGCCCGAAATCTGCATTGCCGACCACGGGCCGGGCGTGCCGCGCAGGGACCGCGATCTGGTTTTCGAACGCTTCCGCCGCGGCAGCGTCGGGGCGGAGACCCTTGGTTCGGGACTTGGCCTCTCCATCGTCCGCCAGGTGATGCGCGCGCACCGCGGCCGGGTGCGGCTGGAGGAGAACGCACCTCAGGGCCTGAAAGCACGCCTGGTCTTTCCGCCGCCCCGCGCCCGGAACCCTTCCACAGAGGCAAGATCTTGATGCGTTGTGCAGTTCTCATGGCGCTGCTCGCGCTCCTCGCCCTTCCGCAAGCAGCACAGGCGATCGAGATCGAGCAGGTCCGCAACTATCCCGCCCTGCAGGAGGGCACACCGCGCAGCCTGCTGCATGTCGTCGGCACCACCGATGCCGATGCCATGGACGGCCTGGTGCGCGCCTTTCGCGCCCAGCAGCCGGACGTCGCCATCGTTTACCACCAGGCGACCAGCGTCGACGTCTACCGGGCCGTGACCGAGGCCGAGACGGCGGAAGGCGAGCCCTACGACCTCGCCATCTCTTCGGCCATGGACCTGCAGATCAAGCTGGTGAACGACGGCCACGCCCGGCTGCACCGCTCCGCCGCCACCGCCCGGCTGCCGCGCTGGGCGAGCTGGCGCGAGCGCATCTTCGGCTTCACCCGGGAGCCGGCGGTGATCGCCTATAACAGCCGCGCCTTCACCGCCGCCCCGCCGCAGTCGCGCTTCGAACTCCTCAGCCTGCTGCGCAGCGAGGAAGGGCGCTTTGCCGGTCGGATCGCCACCTACGACCCGAAGGTCAGCGGCCTCGGCTACCTCTTCGCCACCCAGGACAGCCTGCAGTCGGAGACCTACTGGCGGCTGATGGAGGTCTTCGGCAACCTCTCCGCCCGACTGTCCTGCTGCTCGGGGGAGATGCTGGACCTGCTGGAGGCGGGCGAGATCACGGTCGCCTACAACGTCCTGGGCTCCTACGCCCAGGCGCGGCGCGACGCCGGGGCGCCGATCGCGATTGTCTATCCGCAGGACTACACCCTCCTGATGGTGCGTACGGCCCTCATTCCCACCACCAGCGACAACCCCGGCGACGCCGGCAGCTTCATCGACTTTCTCGTTTCGCCGGAGGGCCAGCGTGTGATCTCCGGCGAGGTCAGCCTGGCCCCGGCCCTGCCGGAAGGCGACGACGGCGCGCTGATTCCGGTGCGCCTCGGACCCGGCCTGCTGGTCTTCCTCGACGGCATGAAGCGCCGCGCCTTCCTGTCGGAGTGGGAAAGCGCGGTGACGGAGCGGCGCTAGCGGTATTCCGGATTGGGGTAGTCGAAGCGGCAGCCGGCGTCCCAGAGGGAGCGCTGGTTGCCGTGCACGGGGAAGCCGCCGGCGTCCTTCAGCAGGCGCGCCAGGTGCATCACGTTCCAGGTGAGGAAGGTGGTGTTGCGGTTGGTGAAGTCGTTCTCCGGCCCGCCGGAGCCCTCGTCCATGTAGGAGGGACCCGGTCCCGCCTCGCCCAGCCAGGCCGCATCGGCCTGGGGCGGGATGGAATAGCCCAGGTGCTGGAGCGAATAGAGGATGTTCATGGAGCAGTGCTTGGCGCCGTCCTCGTTGCCGGTCACCAGGCAGCCCCCGACCTTGCCGTAGTAGGCATACTGGCCGGCTTCGTTGAGATCGCTGGAAGAGGCATAGAGCCGCTCGATCACCTTGGTGCAGACCGAGGACTTCTCGCCCAGCCAGATCGGCGTCGTGAGCACCAGGATGTCGGCGGCCTCTACCTTGGCATAGATCTCCGGCCAGGCGTCCGTCTCCCAGCCGTGCTCGGTCATGTCCGGATAGACGCCGTAGGCGATGTCGTAGTCGACCGGGCGCAGCACCTCGACGCCGACGCCGCTCTTTTCCATGATTGCGCGGGAGATATCGATCAGGCCCTGGGTGTGGGAGAGGCCCGGGCTGGGCTTCAAGGTGCAGTTCAGGAACAGCGCCTTCAAACCGCTGAAATCCCATGTTTTTTGATCACACCAGCTTTCTTGAAGGTCGTTCAGCATGGTCCGCCGTCCCTTTCCCAGTCGATCTGATTAGTGCGGGGGAGTCCCCGGCTTGATGCACCGGCACTGTTCGCGGTTACAGTAACATCGCAGCCCCGGGCCGGGAACGAAGACCGGCGCGCACGTCGGCCATCGGCGGCCCGAACTAATCAGCCTGGGCTGTTTTCTCCGTCAGCCCTGCGGGCTAGGCTGTCCGGCGGGGTTAGCGAACGAGCCGGAACGGCGGACCGGGGTGGTGTTGCAGAAGGAGCCGGGGGCGTGCAGGCCTCTCAAGGACGAGGAAGACCTCCTGGCGGGCCTGAAGCGCGGGGAGCGCGCTGCGGTTTCCCGTTTCGTCGCCGACAATATCGGCCGCATGCGGGCGGTGGCGGCGCGTTTGGTCAAGGACAAGGATCTGGCCGAGGACTGCGTCCAGGAGGCTTTCATCAAGGCGCTGAAGAACATCGACCGCTTTGAGGGCCGCGCCAAGCTAACGACCTGGCTGCACCGCATCACGGTGAACGAGGCGCTGATGGCCCTGCGCAAGCGCAAACGCCTCGCAGAAGACCCGATCGACCCTTTGCTGCCGGATTTCGACGAGAACGCCTGCCGTCTGGAGACGCCCTGGACGAGGCGCGTCACGGCGGAGGACATTCTCAACCAGGCCGAACAGCGCGCTCTGGTGCTGTCCAAGATCGACGAGCTGCCCGAGAGCTATCGCATCGTCCTCATGCTGCGCGACATCGAAGAGCTCGATACGGCAGAGGTGGCGGAGGCTCTCGGCATTGCGGAGGGCAACGTAAAGGTGCGCCTGCACCGTGCCCGCTCCGCGCTAAAAAAGCTCCTCGAGCCCCTTCTGCGGGGAGAAGCGCCATGACACCCGGCTATGGAAGCAGGACCCTGCGCTTCATGAAGGGGCTCATGCTGCGCAATCTGCCCTTGATGATCACCTGCCGGGAGTTCGAGGAGTTCCTTCTCGACTACCTGGAGGGCAACCTGCCGCGCGGGCAGCGCAGGATCTTCGACCTCCACCTGGCGATTTGCCGCGAGTGCCGCGACTACTTGGCCGCCTATAAGGAAACCATGACGCTTGGCAAGCGGGCCTTCGACGACCCGGCAGCGGCCTTGCCGAAGGACGTGCCGGAGGACCTGATCACGGCGGTTCTGGAGGCGCGGCGCCCGGATTCTGAAAAATAATCGCGCAGCCGGTGTCATCCGACCGACATTAAAGCCAATCCTTCGCCCGGCGGGCCGGAAGCCGTTGTATCGAACGTTCCGGCAGGCTTGAATACCGGGTGTAACCCGGCAAGCGGCCTTGCCATCTGATGTGCCGCCGGCACCGGGAAACCGGAATGCCAGCCGGCACAAGCGATCAGAAGCCCGCACCCCCAAGGCGGGCCGCAACGATGAGGATCATGCCCTTCGGTGCGCCTGCGGAGAGTCCGCGGGAGCGTGACGTTCGACCTGATGCGCCTGTTATGGGAGATCCCGATGACGCCCGATGAGATCCTGGCCCTGCCGTCGATGCCGCCCGGCAATCCGAGCTATCCGACCGGCCCCTATCGCTTTGTCGCGCGCGAGTACTTTGTGATCATCTACGAAAGCGACCCCGAGGCGATCCGCCGGCTGGTGCCGGAGCCGCTGGAGCCGGACGGCTCCGGCCAAGTCTACTACGAGTGGATCAACATGCCCGACAGCTCGGGTTTCGGCTCCTACGTGGAGTCCGGCGTGGTGATCCCCTGCCGCTTTCAGGGCGAGGCAGTCAACTACACCGCCATGATGTTTCTGAACGACGAACCGCCGATCTCGGCCGGCCGCGAGATCTGGGGCTTCCCCAAGCGCTGGGGCGAGCCGCATCTGCGGGTCGAGACCGACACCCTGACCGGCAGCCTGCACTATGCCGGCCAGCTGGTCGCCCTCGGCACCATGGGTTACAAGCACGAGAACCTCATCAAGAATCCGGCCAAGCGCAACGAAGCGCTGAAGAAAACACAGGTGAACCTGAAGCTGCTGCCCTGCGTAACCGGCAAGCCCCTGGTCGCCCAGCTCGTCGCCTACAATCTGGAAGACATCGACGTGAAGTTCCACTACGGCGGGCCGGCGCGCCTGCACCTGGTTCCCCACGTGAATGCTCCGGTCGCCGACCTGCCGGTCCGGAAGATCGTCGGAGGGCGCCACTACAAAGCAGACCTGACGCTGCCCTTCGGCCGCGTTGTCCACGACTACCTCGCCTGAGCGCCGGTCCGGCGCCATGACCTTTCAGGAGTAAGCACCCATGACCCAAGGCAAAAACGCCATCATCACAGGATCCACCAGCGGCATCGGCCTCGGCATCGCCGAGTCCATGGCGGCGGCCGGCATGAACGTCATGCTGAACGGCTTTGGCGACGCCGGTGAGATCGAGGCCCTGCGCAGCCGCCTTGCCGAGAGCCACGGCGTAAAGGTCGCCTACAACGGCGCCGATATGACCAAGCCGGAGGAGATCGAGGCCCTGGTGGCGGAGACCGTCAGCACCTTCGGTCAGGTGGACGTGGTCGTGAACAACGCTGGCATTCAGAACGTCCAGCCCATCGAGGAGTTTCCGACCGCCAAGTGGGACGCCATTCTGGCCATCAACCTGACCAGCGCCTTTCACACCATCCGCCTGACCCTGGGCGACATGAAAGCGCGGGGCTGGGGCCGCGTGATCAACCTCGCCTCGGCTCACGGGCTTGTGGCCTCGCCCTTCAAGTCGGCCTATGTCGCCGCCAAGCACGGCATGCTGGGGCTCACCAAGACCGTGGCCCTGGAGGCCGCCGAACACGGCGTGACCGTGAACGCCATCTGCCCCGGCTACGTGCTGACGCCGCTGGTCGAAAAGCAGATCCCGGACACCGCCAAGGCGCGGGGCATCAGTGAGGAGGCCGTCGTGAAGGATGTCATCCTCGGCGGGCAGCCGACCAAGCAGTTCGTCACCACCGAGCAGTTGGGCGGCCTGGCGGTCTTCCTCTGCACGGACGCCGCCGCGTCGATCACCGGGACCGCCCTGCCGGTGGACGGCGGCTGGACGGCGCAATGAGCGCCGCCGCCGGCAAAGGGCGGCGATCCATCAATCTGGCGCTGCAGGGCGGCGGCGCGCACGGCGCCTTCACCTGGGGCGTTCTGGACCGAGTCCTGGAGGACGACCGTCTGCAGATCGAGGCGATTTCCGGCACCAGCGCCGGCGCCATGAATGCAGCCGTCGTCGCCGACGGCATCATGGCGGGGGGCCCTGAGGGTGCGCGCCGCTGCCTGCGCCACTTCTGGAAGGCGGTCAGCGACGCCGGTCGTTCAAGCCCGATCCAGCGCAACCCTGTCGACGTCTTCATGGGCAACTGGAGCCTCGACACCTCGCCCAGCTACCTTTTCTTCGACCTGCTGGGCCGCCTGGCATCGCCCTATGAACTGAACCCGCTCAACCTCAATCCCCTGCAGGATCTGATCGACGAGACGGTGGACTTCGCGCGGGTGCGCAGCTGCGACCGCATGAAGATCTTCATCTCCGCCACCAACGTGGAGACCGGGCGGGTCAAGGTTTTCGACCGCAAGCAGCTGACCGCGGAAATGGTGATGGCCTCGGCCTGCCTGCCCTTCCTCTTCCAGGCGGTGGAGATCGACGGCGTACCCTATTGGGACGGCGGCTACATGGGCAATCCCGTCCTCTTTCCTTTCTTCAACAACTGCCTTTCCAGCGACGTCGTCATCGTTCAGCTCAACCCGGTCATGCGCAGGGGCGCGCCCCGCTCGGCCCGGGAGATCCTCAACCGCGTGAACGAGATCACTTTCAACTCCAGCCTGCTGCGGGAGTTTCGCGCCATCAACTTCGTCTCGCGTCTGCTGGATGACGGCAAGCTGGACCCGGCGGAGTACAAGCACGTTCTCGTTCATCGCATCGAGGGCGAAGACGAAATCAAACCGCTGGGCGCGTCCAGCAAGCTGAATGCCGAGTGGGTTTTCCTGCAGCATCTTTTCGAGATCGGTTATCGCCGCGCCGATGCCTGGCTGGAGGAGAACTTCGACCATCTCGGCAAGCGTGCTACCGTCGACCTGCCGGCCATGTACCAGGGGGAGAGCTGAGATCGAGGGGCCCGGAAACCGGAGGACACTGCGACGCCGGTGACGCCACGCTGTCTAAGGGGAAACAGCGTGGCGTCCGGCGCCAGAGAGCTCTTGGGAGAGGGGGGCAGCCCTCGGACGCATCCAAACCGGTCCTGCCACCTTACGAACGGTCGTCTTCGTCGTAATCGTCGTCATCGCGCCAGGGGCCGCGCCGGAAGTCGGAGCGGTCGATGACGCCATCCTCGTTGCGGTCCATCCGCCGCATGGCGCTGTCCAAGGGCCTGTTCACCTCGGCCAGGGTGATGCGACCGTCGCCGTCGGCATCGAAGCGCTGAAAGCCGTCGACCATGCGCTCGCGCATGAAGTCGAGCCAGAGGCCTTCGAACTCCGCCAGGCTCAGCGCCTGATCGTTGTCGGTATCGAAGGTCGCGAAACTGTTGTCGCGCACCTGTTCGATCTCGGCGCGGCTGACCGCCCCGTCGTTGTTGCTGTCGAAGTAGTTCAGCATCATGCGCATGCCGCCGCCACGACGGCCGTGACCGCCGAAGCCGTGGCCGCCGCCGTAGGCCTGCTGGCCGAACTGGGCGGGACCGCCGTGGCCACGCCAGCCATCAGAAGCCTTGGCGACGACACCGGCAGCGCCGAGGGCAAGAACGACAGCGCCGGCAACGGCGATCTTGGTAGCCTTTTTCATTGAGAACATCCTCATTTCCGGTCTTTCAGGTTCACTCGGTGATTCAGGATCACTGGACTGCCCACTAGATAGGGCCCGGATGTCGCAGAAGTTCGCCAGGCCGGCGGCCTCTCTGTCGCAAGCGGTGTCAGAAGCGGTCGTTGATACACTTGGTTACACTTTTTCCGGGCCCCCGCCGCCGCGCCGCCCTATAGGTATTCCGGAAGCCGGCACAAGCCTCGCTTCGGAAAGGATTCGATGGAGCCAACGCCGCACATCCTGGTGGTCGACGATCACCGCGACATCCGCGACCTTCTGGGCAAGTACCTGGCCAAGAACGGGCTGCGGGTGAGCCTTGCGGAAAACACAGCCACGGCCCGGCGCCTGATGAAGGCCGCCGCCATCGACCTGGTGGTGCTGGACATCATGATGCCGGGCGAGGACGGGCTGGCACTCTGCCGCGACCTGCGCGCCACCTCGGCCGTGCCGGTGATCCTGGTGACCGCCATGACCGAGGAGATGGACAGAGTGGTGGGCCTCGAGATCGGCGCCGACGACTACGTCACCAAGCCCTTCAATCCGCGAGAGCTGCTGGCGCGCATCAAGGCCGTGCTCCGGCGCAGCAATGCCGTACCCCAGGCGCGCGACCGCCTGCCGCACCACCGCCTGCGCTTCGACCGTTGGATGCTGGACCCGGAACGCCGCGAGTTGCTCGACGAGGATGGCCTTGCCGTCGCGCTCAGCACGGCGGAGTTCAACCTGCTCTCCGCTTTCCTGAAGCGCCCGGGCGTGGTGCTGTCGCGCGAACAGTTGCTCGACCTGACCAGCGGCCGGGCGGCGCAGGTCTTCGACCGCAGCATCGACAACCAGGTCAGCCGTCTGCGCAAGAAAATCGAGGCCGACCCGAAGCACCCGCAACTGATCAAGACGGTCTGGGGCGGGGGCTACCTCTTCGCCGGCACAGTAGGGGAAGATAGCTAGTGCGCGTCGTGCCCCGCAGCCTCGCCGGGCAGCTTATCGCCCTCTTGCTGATCGCCCTCGTTCTGTCGCAGGTGGCGACCCTGCTGATCCTCGCCGACGAGCGGCACTTCGCCCTGCGCGCCGCCAGCCGCGATCAGGTGCTGGCGCGCACCGCCGTGCTCGTGCGGCTGCTGGAGCAGACGCCGCCGCATCTGCACGACGGGCTGCTCGCCGCGGCCTCCTCGCGCCGGCTCTTCTACAGCGTCTCGACCGAAAGTGCCGTGGCGCCGGGCCCCGGCGGCCGGGTGGAGCGGCGCCTTGCCCAGCGCATGGGCGATCTCATCGGCGACGGACGCAGCGCCCGGGTGCGTCTGGTCGCCCGCGAGCCCTGGTCGCTGCGGGACTGGCAGGAACACCGACGCTGGAGCCGCAGCGACGACGGCCAGCGGTATTCGGCTGGCCATGATGAAGGCGACTACGAGGATGATGAGGAAGACGACGGTCATCACCGGCACAAACGGCGCCTCAGCCTGCCCATCAGCTTTCTGGCTTCGGTACCCCTGGCGGACGGGCGCTGGCTGAATGCCGAGACCGCCCTGCCCCAGCCGCCGCGCGGCTGGGCCTGGTTCCCTCTGCTGTCCATGGGGCTTATGGCGCTGGCAATCCTGGCCATCGTCATCCTCTCTCTGCGCCGCATCACGCGGCCGCTGCGTGCACTTTCGGGCGCCGCCGAACGCCTGGGCCGCGGCGAGACCCTGGAACCCTTGGCCGAGACCGGCCCGGAGGACGTGCGCCGCACCACGCGGGCCTTCAATGCGATGCAGGAGCGGCTGACCCGTTTCGTCAGGGACCGCACGCGCATGCTGGCTGCCATCAGCCACGACCTGCGCACGCCCATCACTTCGCTGCGGCTGCGCGCGGAGTTCGTGGAGGACGCGGAGGCCCGGCAGAAGATCCTGGAAACCCTGGAAGAGATGAGCGGCATGATCGAGGCCGTCATCAGCTTCGCCCGCGACGAGGCCACGGCGGAGGTCACACGCCGCGTCGACCTCGTCGCCCTGATCCAGAGCCAGATCGATGACCTGGCCGACCAGGGCGAGAACGTCACGTTCCAGACCGCAGGCATCGACGGCAAGCTCAGCTATGACTGCCGCCCCACCGCCTTGAAGCGCCTGCTCCACAACCTCATCGGCAATGCGCTGCGCTATGCCGGGGCGGCCCGGGTCTCGCTGATCCGCGACGACCAGGCACTGTCCGTCCTGGTTGAGGACGAAGGGCCCGGCATCCCAGCCGAGCAGTTGGAGCAGGTCTTCGATCCCTTCTTCCGGGTCGAGGGCTCGCGCAGCCAGGACACCGGCGGTGTCGGGCTGGGACTTGCCATCGCCCGTTCCATCGCCCACGCTCACGGTGGTGACTTGGTTCTGGAGAATCGGCCGGAAGGCGGCTTGCGCGCGCGCCTGATTCTGCCGGCGGAGCAACCCGCGCCGCCGAGCGGCCCCCGTCGGTAGTCAGGCCGGCCTGTCACAAAACGGCCGCCGATCGGCGTTAGTCTTGCGTCTTTGTCTCTGTTTTCGCCAAAGGGAGTCGTTTCTGTGATGGGTAAGTCTGTTCTCTTGATTGTTGTTGATCAGTGGCGCGGCGATACCCTGGCCCATCTGGGCCATCCCCATGTGAAGATCCCCAACATCAGCCGCCTGGCGGCGCGCGGAGTCACCTTCCGCAATCACTACTGCCAGGGCGTGCCCTGCGGTCCGGCGCGGGCCTCGCTGCTGACCGGCACCTATCTGATGACCCATCGGGTGGTGCGCAACGGCGCGCCACTGGACGCCATGCTCACCACCCTGCCCCGCGAACTGCGCCGGGCCGGCTACGACCCGGCCCTGACCGGCTACACCACGACCACGCCGGACCCGCGCTTCACCGCCGCCAGCGACCCGCGCTACCGGACCAACGGCGACCTGATGGACCACTGGCGCGTTCTGCGCTCGCTGACACCCAACAAGGATCCCTACTTCTCCTGGCTGCGGCAGTTGGGCTATGCGGTTCCCGAGGACCAGGAAGACCTCTGGAGCCCGGAATTGCGCGCCGATTCCCCGCAGGGGCGTCTCGACCTGCCCTCCCTCATCATGAGCGAGCACAGCGATACCGCCTGGATGACCGATGGCGCGCTCGACTATCTGCGCCATGCCCGCGGCCGCCCCTGGTTTCTCCACTATGGCCTCTATCGGCCGCACCCGCCCTTCTGCGCCTCCGAGGAATATCTGAAGCTCTATGACCCCGCGGCGCTGGACGCACCCATCCGCGCCGACGACCGGGCCGCAGAGGCCCAGCAGCATCCCGTCTTGCGCCTGCTGCTGGAGCGCATCGATCAGAAGAAGTTCATGCAGAACAGAGACGGGCCCGCTGCCGATCTGGACGAAGCCGAGATCCGCCAGGTCCGCGCCCACTACTACGGCCTGATCACCGAGGCCGATCACAACATCGGCCGCGTCCTGGACGAACTCGAAGAGAGCGGCGAGATCGACAACACCCTGATCGTCTTCACCTGCGATCACGGCGAGCAGCTCGGCGATCACCACCTGCTCGGCAAGACGGGCTATTTCCGCGAGAGCTATCACATTCCGCTGATCGTCTGCGATCCGGCGGGCGATCCGGCCCAGCGCGGAACAGTGGTCGAAGCCTTCACCGAGTCCGTCGACGTGATGCCGACAATCCTCGAATGGCTGGGCCAGCCCGTCCCGCGGCAATGCGACGGCCGCTCCCTGCTGCCGTTCTGCGCCGGCGAGCAGCCGGGGCGCTGGCGCGACGGCGTGCTCTACGAGTTCGACTTCCGCGACGTGCTGGACCCGAGCGTGGAACAGAGGCTCGGCATCGAGATGGACGCCTGCAATCTGGCGGTCTACCAGACCGAGCGCTGGAAGTACGTCCACTTCGCCGCTCTGCCGCCCCTGCTCTTCGACCTGGAGAACGATCCGCACGAACTCGACAACCTGGCCGACGATCCGGCCTTTGCGGAGTTCGTCGCAGAGATGGCGCAGCGCATGCTGTCCCGCCGCCTGGCCCACGCCAACCGCAGCCTGACCGGCTACTTCGCCGAAGGTGGCCTGCATCACCGGGTTGGCGGCGTCGCGGTTCCGGTCGGTGACCGGGAGCACCTCCCCCGCGCAGCCGAGTAGAAGGCTGCAGAGTAGAAGGCCGCAATCGGGCGGCGGTTCAAGGAAGGCGCAGGCCGGCGGAAAGGATCACCGGGCCGCTCGGCCCCGCGCCGGGCGATCCGCCCAGCGGCTCACGGCTCACGGCCAGGGTGGCGCCGGGCCGCAGGCTTTCCAGAGCCTGATCATCCAGCGCAAGGGCGGCCTCCGCCGCGGGGGGCAGCAAGCCGAGCGAGCGGACACGTCCCTCTGCGGAGATCAGCCAGAGTTCGAGCGACTGGTCCGGCGCCGCCGGCCAGGCGCCGCGCCGCTGCAGGGTGAGCCTGCCCTCCGTCCGCTCAAGCGCCATCTCCCAGGCAAGGCCGCTGTCGGCGGCTTCAAGGCTGGCGACAAGATCCCGGCGCGGCGGCTCGACGGACAGGGGCGTCAGCAGGAAGAGCGCGAGAGCGGCGGCAAGCGCAGTGCCACCCCAGCCGAGGAGGGCGAAGGGGAAAGCACGGCGCGGCACAGGAACGCTCTGGGCTGCGGCCTCGGCAGCAGTCTGCCCGTTTACCTCAGCCTCGATGCCGGCCCAGACAGTGTCCTCCGGCAACTCCGAAGACATCGCTTGCGTCAAGGGAAACAGCCGTTCCGCCCAGAGGTCCACGCGGTCGGCAAAATCGCGGTCCTCTTCGTAACGGCGGGCGGCCGCGCGACGGGCGGCACGGTCGAGACTGCCCAGCACGAACTCGGCCGCCAGCAGATCGGCGCGATCTCGGGATACGCTTACCATAACCTTCTGAATGCCCTTCCTGGTCTCACTTCGCCGGCTGCGCGTCCGTCGACCGCTCCCTTGCTTGAACGCCCTAGCCGGTTTTGCGCAGTTCCCCGCGCACATAGAAAAGACCGCCGTTCTCACTGGAAATCGCCGGATGCGGCATGCCGCCGGAAATCACGTGATAGTCGCCCGCCGTCAGCCGCAGACCGCCGATCTCCACATCGCCTTCCAGCACGATGCACTCCTCGGTCATGCGGTGCGGGTGCGGCGCCAGGACCGCGCCCGGCGCGAAGCGCAGCAGAAAGGCCTCGAAGCCCTCTTCCCGGTTGATGTAGAGCGACTTCTTTTCGATCCCTTCGGCATGCGGCTTCCACTCCCCTTCGGAGGCGCGCACGGACAGGGAAAAGGGTTCGGCGGCTTCCTCCCCGATGGCCGCCTCCCCTATAGCCGCTTCTACGCCGTCCCAGAGCGCAGCCGGCGGTTCCTCCGCAACTTCGGTGTCAGCCAGGGGGGCGAGCCGGCGCTGCCATCGCTCCACCGCGTCCTGCAGGGCAAGGTCCCGGCTCAGGGCCTTGCGGACGCGCCGGCGCTCTTCCGGGTCCAGGGTGCCCAGAACGTATTCCGCCGCCAGCAGATCCCTCTCGTCCTTGCTCGTCGGTCCCGAAGCCATCAATCCAGACAGTCCCGCAGTTGCAACAGACCGCGCCGCACCCAACTCTTCACGGTTCCCAAGGGCACCTGCATGTGCGCCGCAAGCTCTTCATGAGTCATGCCATGATAGTAGGCCAGCAGGATGGCATCACGCTGCTTTTCCGGCAGCTTGGCCAGACACTTCTGCAGGCTCGGATCGACCCGCTCCATCGGGCTCTGGGGCCGCGCGGCAGGGTCCGCCTTGGCTTCGGCCGCCTCGTCCCAGGGTTCGAGGTGCCGGGGCTCGCGGGCCTCGCTGCGCAAGCGGTCGATGGCGCAGTTGCGCGCGACGGTCGCCATCCAGGCCATGGGGCGCCCTTTCTCCGGTCGGTACTGCGCAGCCTTGCGCCAGATCAGCACATAGGCTTCCTGCAGCACCTCGTCCGCAGCCGCGCGCACCGACAGAAGGCGCCGAACGATGGGATAAAGCCGCGGTGCAGACAGCGTGTAGAGCCGCTGGAAGGCAGCCTTGTCGCCCCGCGCCGTCGCCGCCAGCAGGTCTTCGAGCGGATCCAGATCCGCGATGTCAGACAGCCCTTTCATCCCGCGTGCCGGGCTCTCCCCCAGATATGCGATCATTATGCCCCATACCCCGCCTGTCAGTCTCTGGCCATGCGCAACGGATCGCACCGCTAACCGCCGGAGGTAGAGTCGTCCGCCCGGTCGCTACCCGGGCCGCTACCCGGCCTGCTACCCTGGGCCGCGCGCCTCAGGAAGGCGATCAGATCGCGGCGGTCTTCCGGCCCCTCCACCATGAAGTTCATGCGCTGGCCCGGCAGGAAGGCCTCGGGGTCGGCAAGCCAGCGGTCCAGGCTCTCGGCATCCCACACCAGCCTGGATTGTTTCAGCGCCGACGAATAGTCGTAGTCGTCGAGCGATCCGACCTCCCGCCCGAAGACGTCGTCGTGGCGCGGGCCGATGCGGTTGGCCGCCAGCGAGTGGCAGCCGATGCAGCGGCTGTCGTAAAGCAGGGCGCCGCGTTCGGCATCGCCGCCGAGGGCGCCGCCGACCGGTTCCATCCCGCCGAAGCTGGGCCCCGGCAGCAGCGCCAGGACCGACAGACCAAGCGCCATGACGATGGCGAGCTGCGTTTCCGCTTTGAGCATTGTTCCCTCCCACGGGTCGCGCCGCACAGAACCGGTGCCGGCCGTCATGATGGCCGGCACCGCTTCTGCGCAGCCACTGACAGATCAAACGCCGAAGCTGAGCGCTTTCTCGGGCACCGGCTGACCGAGGGCCGAGGCCAGCAACGACCAGTGCATGGTCTCGTCGGCGGCGAGCCGGCCGGAAACCTTGGCCAGGGCGGGGTCGACAAAGGCGGGAATGACACCGAGATAGGCGTTGGCCGCACCGCGCTCCAAACGCGCGGCCAGGGTCAGGACATCGCCCTGGCTCTTCAGACTGCCCGCGTTCAGTGCCTTGGCGTACTCGCCGATGCTCTTCTCTTCCACAGGGGTACCGCCGAGCTTCTTGATGGTCGCCATCAGGGCATCGCGGTGCTCCTTGTGATGGCTCTGGAAGAGCACGGCCACCGGCAGCACGTCCTGGGACAGCAGGCCGCTTTCGGCGCCGAGCTGGTAGGCGTTGATGGCCTCGTGCTCCAGGCCGAGGGCGACGTTCAGGATCGACACGTCCTTCTTCGGGTCGGCCGCGCCCTGGCGGCTGGCGGAACTGGCCATGGTTTCGCAGCCGATCAGCAGCGCGACGGCGGTGGCCGAGAGGCTCGCCTTGCCGGCGCCCTGAAGGAAGCGGCGGCGCGCCGGAACAACTTCCGGCAGGGTTCTGGTATCGATGGATGACATGAAATCTCTCCTAGGCCTTCAATGCAGTTCGGATGAACGGGTGAAGGCGACGACCGGCGGGGCAGACCCAGGCGGTCGGAATGGAACCGGCCCCGCACGATCGCGCCTTCTGATAGCCCTAACGGCCCGCCCGCGCGATCCGGATGCAGGCATGGAGAATAATTTTTAGGGGAAGGCTGTCGGCGGCGCTGTTCCGGGCGCCACGCCGCAGGGGGGAGTCAGCGATGCGCTTCCGGTTCGCAGCCGACAGGTCCGGGCCGCACTCTCACGGGATTCGTTGATCGACCGCCGGACTTTCGCGGTCCAACATCAGGTTCCGGCATCAGGTTCCGGCATCAGGTCCCGGCGGGTTGCGCCCGGGTCTCCACCGGGATGGCGTCCTTGATGATGAGATGACGGTGCGGATAGGGGATCTCGATGCTGTGCTGCTTGAAGGCGTCCCAGACCGCCAGAAGCACCTGGCCCTTGATGTTGGCCACACCGTCCTGAGGATCGGTAATCCAGAAGCGCAGCACGAAGTCCAGCGAGCTGTCGCCAAAGCCGGTCAGATGGCAGACCGGCGGCTGGTCCCGCGACACCCGCGCCGGCGTTGCCGCGGCTTCACGGGCGATGCGGCGTACCTCGTGCGGATCACAGGCGTAAGAAACGCCGAAGGTGATCTCCATGCGCACGAGCTCGTCGGTGAAGGACCAGTTCACCACGTGCTGGGTGATCAGGTCCTCGTTTGGGATCAGATACTCCTTACCGTCGCGGGTGACGACCGAGACGTAACGTGCGCCAAGAGACGGAATCCAGCCGAAGGTCGGACCCAGTTCAATGACATCGCCCGGCTTGATCGACTTGTCGAGCAGCAGGATGACCCCGCTGATCAGGTTGGAAACCACCTTCTGGAGGCCGAAGCCGATGCCGACCCCGACGGCACCGGAGAACAGCGCCAGGGCCGTCAGATCGATCCCCACCGAGTTGAGGGCGATGACGACCGCCAGAGTGATCAGGGTGATCTTCAGCAGTTTGCCGAGCAGAACCTGCACCGAGGGCGTGAGGTCCGAGACACGGTTGATCCGCTTCTCCAGGAAGCGCGACAGCGCAGCGGCGACCCAGAGGAAGACGGCCAGGGTCAGCACGCCTTTGACGATCGTCAGCAGGGACACCCGCAGTTCGCCAAAGGTGATGGCAAGCGAATCCAGCAGGGCGACGGTCGGATCCAGCAGGTCAGTGATGTTGAGGGCGGCGATGGTCCAGGCGCAGACCGCGAGGGTTTTCGCCAGTGCGGGATTGCGCACGAAGGTGGTGAAAAGGCGGATGACAACCCAGGCCGTCAGCAGGCTGGCGACGACACTCAGCAGATAGCTGCGGCTCGGCCAGGTACTTTGCTGCATGATCCCGATGGCCAGCCACAACATCAGCAGGTAGATCAGCGGCGTCAGCACAGCCGGCAGCACCTTGACCTGCGCGGCAAAGCGGGTGGGAACAGCCGCGCGCTCGAGCCACGCTGCCACCGCCGGGCGCAGGCGACGCCCAAGAACGGCGGCGATACCAAACAGGGCCAGGAGAACCACCACCTGGAGCAGCGACCAGAAGTTGGCCACGTTCTGCAGAAACCAGTCCGAAAGGGCCTGAAGTTCGGTGGCAATCCGCCCCGGGTCGAGAAACTGTTCCATTGGCTCCGTCCTTCTCCTGCAACTCCGGCCATCATAACCGGTGCCGGGCCGCACAGGTGCACTCGAAGGCAGTTGCAGATGCCTGCCAGAGTTGGGCCGCAACGGCGAACGCATCGCCGCGATGAGGGGAGATCCTGCCCCTAAGACGGTGCGCGCGATTCCGCCTTCCGCCAGCCGTCAAGCTCCACCAGACCGATCTTCGCAAGAACGCCGAGACACCATCGTGAGGGGGAGGGTCTTCGTAGGGGCGCAGATCTATCCGCTGTGCTCTGCCGGCTGGCTGCAGCCGAGGTTGCGCAGGTGCCCGTCGCTCAAGGCGTAAATCAGCCCATGGACTTCCAACGGCTGGCCACGGCTCCAGGCATCCTTGACCATCGGGGTCTCGGCGACCCGCTTGACCTGATCCATCACGTTCAGTTCGCAGAGCCGCTGCAGCCGCTGTTGGCCGTCGGCGATTTTCTCAAGTTCCTCCGCCGAATGCTCCGCCGTGTCGCGGATCGGCTGCAGCCAGTGGTCGAGCAGACCGTGGCGCCGGCCGTCCAGGGCGGCGCTGACGCCGCCGCAGCCGTAGTGGCCGCAGACGATGATCTGCTGCACCTGCAGGTCCTCAACCGCATACTGGATCACCGAGAGGCCGTTGAGGTCGCCCGGATGCAGGAGGTTGGCCACATTGCGGTGGACGAAGACCTCGCCCGGCTCCAGCCCGGCGATCACATTGGCGGGCACGCGGCTGTCGGAGCAGCCGATCCAGAGATAGCGTGGCCGCTGGATCTCCATCAGACGCCGGAAGTAGTCCGGATCCTGGGCCACCCGCTCGTCTGCCCACTCGAGATTGCGTTTCATCAGCATCTGAACCACGAATACCCCCTCTCTGCCCACGGCGGGCCCCGGCCGCCACACCGCCGGATCCCCCGGTGCCGGTCTCTGGGCCGGTCTCTGGGCCGGAAGCACCAGAGTAATCAGTCCGCGCCCGTCGATCCAGCAGGCTCCAGCCGCCCACAGGGACCCTGGGCACCTGGAACAGTGAACCCTAATAGACCATAAAAATTATTAAAATCAATAGTTTATACATTTTGCTGTGGCCTCGAAGATTTTTATTGAACATCGTTCATTTCAATCCCAAATAAATGAACGATGTTCAATTAGCCGTTTCGGCCCAGGGGGTTTCGGCGGTTCCGGCGAGTGGCCGGCGCCGCGCCATCGCAACAGGGGAACTGTCATGGTCTCGTCGATTCTGCAGAGCCGCAACTTCGTGCCGCTCTTTTGCGTTCAGGCCTTCGGGGCTTTCACCGACAACCTGCTGAAGAGTGCCTTTGCCTTCCTGGTCGCTTTCCAGGGGCTCTCCCTCTTCGGCACGCCGCCGGCCATCTCCCTGATGATCGGCACAGCGGCCTATGTGGTGCCGCTGCTGCTGTTTTCCGGCAGCGCCGGCAGACTGGCCGATGCCTGCGACAAGGCGAAGATCGTGCGGGCCACGCGGCTTGCGGAGATTCCCCTGGCGCTGCTCGCCGGCGCCGCGCTCTTCACCGGCGAGTCGGCCCTGGTGCTGCTGGCCATGTTCGCCTATGCCAGCCAATCGGCCTTCTTCAGCCCGGCAAAGTACGCGATCCTGCCGCAGCACCTGCCCGAGGACCGGCTGATCAAGGCCAACGCGCTGGTCGAGGCCTCGACCTTCGTGGCGATCCTCAGCGGCACGCTCTTCGGCGGGTTCCTGGCCGCCAAGGGCCTGATCGAGGTGGTCGTCGCCTGCCTGCTGGGCATCGCGATCGCCGCCTCCGTCATCGCCCGCTTCGTGCCCAGCGCGCGGCCGGCACCGGACGCCGCGCCCTACCGCTTCGCCCCGCTGCAGAACACCCTGTCTGCGCTCAGCACCGTGCGCGCGCGGCTGACCCTCTTCCGCTCGGCCATCGGCATCTCCTGGTTCTGGGCGGTCGGCCTGATCGTGATTTCGATCTTTCCGGATATCGCCCGCCGCGACCTCAACGTCTCGGCCCACGTCGCCAACACCCTGATCGGCGGTTTCGTGGTCGGCATCGCCGCCGGCGCCGCAGCAGTGACCCGCCTCCTGAAGGGCGAGGTTTCGGCCCGCCACGTTCCGCTCGGCGCCCTGGGCATGGCGCTCTGCCTGATCGACCTCTCCTTTGCGGTGGAGGCCTTCAGCCTGGCCGTAACCGTCCCCGGCGAAGTCGGTTTCGCCGCCTTCTTCTCGTCCTGGGCGGGCCTGCGCATCGCGCTGGACATGGCGGCGCTGGCGGCCTTCGGCGGCGTCTTCACGGTACCGCTTTACACCCTGCTGCAGGCCCGCGCGCGCCAGCAGACCCGCTCCTCCGCCATCGCCGGCAACAACATCCTCAACGGCCTCATCATGGTCGCGCTGCTGGGGCTGACGACCCTGCTGCTGGCGCTGGGGGTGAAGGTGCAGACGCTGTTGCTGCTGCTCGGCATCGCCAATCTCTGCGTCACCCTCTATGTGATCCGCCTGATCCCCGGCGAGGTGATGAAGGCCCTGGGCGCCACCGCCCTGCGCTGGCTTTTCGGTGCGCGGATCGCGGGCCTTGAGCACTACGGCGACGGGCGCAGCCCGGCGGTGGTGATCGCCAACCACACCTCCTACCTCGACGCGATCCTGCTGGCCTGCCTGCTGCCCGGCAAGCCGGCCTTCGCCATCAACGCCTTTGTCGCCAGGCGCTGGTGGGTACGCCCGGCTTTCCTCTTCGCCGACCTGATTCCCGTCGACCCGGCCAGCCCCTTGAGCGTGCGGGCCATGGTGAAGCTGGTACGCGACCAGAAGCGCCGTCTGGTGATCTTCCCGGAAGGCCGCCTGACCGTGACCGGGGCGCTGATGAAGATCTATGACGGGCCGGCGCTGATTGCCGACCGCAGCAACGCGCCCGTCATCCCGCTGCGCATCGACGGCGCCCAGTACACGCTGTTCTCGCGCCTGAAGGGCAAGCTGCGCCGCCGTCTGCTGCCGAAGATCTCGCTCTCGGTGCTGCCGCCGCGCCGCATCGACGTGCCGGAGACCCTGCGCGGGCGCGCGCGCCGCGCCCATGCCGGCACCCAGCTGCACGACATCATGACCGAGATGGTTTTCGAGACCAGCGCCCGCGAGAAGACCCTGCTGCAGAGCCTGATCGAGGCCAAGGACCTGCACGGCAAGCTGGAAGTGCTGGAAGATATCGAGCGCCGGCCGCTCGGCTATCGCCGCATCCTGGCCGGCGCCTTTGCCCTCGGCGCCCGCTTCAAGAAGGCCTTTCGGGAAGAGAAACGCCTGGGCCTGCTGCTGCCCAACGCCAATGCCGCCGTGATCAGCTTCTTCGCCTGTCACGCCAGCGGCAAGACGCCGGCCATGCTGAACTTCACCGCCGGCGCCGCCGGTATGCGTGCCGCCCTGGAAGCGGCACAGATCCGCGCGGTGGTGACATCGCGGCGCTTCATCCAGAAGGCGCGGCTGGAGGGCCTGGCCGAGGAGATCGCCAAGCTTGCCGAGGTCGTCTACCTGGAGGACATCCGTCCGGCCATCGGCCCGCTGGCCCGGATGGCCGCGCTGGCCAAGGCGACCTTCCCGCGTCTGGCCCTGCGTCTGGCCGGCCTGCATCGGGTTCAGGCCGACGACGAGGCGGTGGTGCTGTTCACCTCAGGTTCCGAGGGGCTCCCGAAGGGCGTGGTGCTCAGCCATGCCAATATCCAGGCCAACCGTCATCAGGTCTCGGCCATGGTCGATTTCAGCCGGGAGGACCGGGTGCTGAACGTGCTGCCGATGTTCCATTCCTTCGGCCTCACTGCCGGTACGCTGCTGCCTCTGCTCTCCGGCGTGAAGACCTTCCTCTATCCTTCGCCGCTGCACTACCGCATCGTGCCGGAGGTGGCCTACGACACCAATGCCACCATTCTCTTCGGCACTGACACCTTCCTCAGCGGCTACGCGCGCCTGGCACACGCCTACGACTTCTACAGCCTGCGCCTCGTCTTCGCGGGCGCCGAGCGGCTGCGCCCGGAGACCCGGCGCACCTGGTCGGAGAAGTTCGGCGTCCGCCTGCTGGAGGGCTACGGCGTCACCGAGACGGCGCCGGTCCTGGCCGTCAACACGCCGATGAAGAACCGCGCGGGGGCCGCCGGCCGTTTGCTGCCGGGCATGGACCTGCGCATCGTCCCGGTGCCCGGCATCGAGGAAGGCGGGCGTCTGCAGGTCCGCGGCCCCAACGTCATGCTGGGCTACCTGCGCGCCGAGGCGCCCGGCGTGCTGGAGCCGCCGGCGGACGGCTGGCACGACACCGGCGACATCGTCACCCTGGACGACGACGGCTTCATCACCATCCGCGGCCGCGCCAAGCGCTTCGCCAAGGTGGGCGGCGAGATGGTCTCCCTGGCCGCGGTCGAAGCGCTGGCTGCGGAAGTCTGGCCGGAGGCGCATCTGGTGGCGCTGGCGATCCCGCACCCGCGCAAGGGCGAGCAGGTCGTCCTGCTGGTGGAAAGCGACGGCACCGAGCGCCCGCTCGCGGCCCTCAGCGCCCATGCCAGAGAGAAGGGCTTCGCCGAGATCGCCCTGCCACGCGAGCTGCGTCCGGTCGAAACCATTCCGCTGCTGGGCAGCGGCAAGGTCGACTACGCCGGGGCCCAGAAGCTGCTGGCGCCGGCCATGGCGGCGTGAGGAGACGAGCATGAGGTTGAAGAAGACTGCATCACCCTTCGAGACGTGGCCCGGCGGGCCGCTCCTCAGGGTGAGGAAAGAGATAGAAGGGATTGACCTCATACTGAGGAGCGCAGCGTCTCGAAGTACGAGGTCAATCGCTGCCTGAAGCCTCTCATGCGTATTTTGGAGTACGGCTAGCGGAGCGCGGCCTCCAGATCCGCCGCCGCGGCGCTGAGGAGGGCGCGGCAGCGCCGCTGGTGCCCCAGGCCGAACTGGGCGGCGAGGCCGGAGAGGCAGAGCGCCCCCAGCAGGCGACCGCCGTCGTCGCTCAGCGGAACCGCAACGGCGGCGAGATGGGGGTCGCGCTCGCCGAGCGAGAGGGCATAGCCGTCGCGGCGCACCCGCTGCAGGGCCGGGTCGTCCTCGCCACCATAGGCGCGCAGCACCTTGCCCGCCGCCCCCAAAGCAAGCGGCAGGCGCGCGCCTTCCTCCAGATGGTGGCGCAGCTCGCGCAGCGAGTTTTCCCGGTAGAGGCAGGTGCGGGTCAGGCCGCTGCGGACGTAGAAGGACGCCGTCTCCCCGCTGTCGTCGCGCAGGCGGCGCAGGACCGGGCGCAGCAGCGCCTCCAGGTCGCTCTCGTCCCGGTAGAGACCGCCGAGGCGGGCCAGGCTGGGCCCCAGGCGGTAGCGGCCGTCGGCACCGCGCGTCAGATAGCCGAAACGCTCCAGTGAGCCGTTGAGACGCAGGATCGTGCTCTTGTAGAAGCCCGTGCGCTCGGCCAGGGCGGCGAGGCTCAGCGCCGCCTCCCCCTCGGCAAAGGCCTCCAGGATCGTCAGCGCCCGTTCCACCGACTCCACGCGGTCCTGGGCCGCCATGCCGCATACTCCCTGAAGTTCTGTCTGACAGAACAAATAAGGTGGATTATAGGGCATTTTGTTGCGGTGAACAGAATATCTGGCACAACGACTCCCTGCAGAATGCTGCCGAAGAAAGGCTGGAAACGATGACCCCCTGTTTGCACGGCGTCCGGGTGCTCGACCTCACCAACGTGCTGGCCGGACCCTTCTGCTGCCACCAGTTGGCTCATCTGGGGGCCGAGGTGATCAAGGTGGAGGTGCCGGGCAGCGGCGATCTGGCCCGTCAACTGGGCGCGGATGCGGCGTTGAACGCCCGGCACATGGGCGTCTCCTTCCTGGCGCAGAACGCCGGCAAGCGCTCTCTCACCCTCAACCTGAAGCACGCGGAGGGCAAGGCGCTGTTCCGCCGCCTCGCCGCCACCGCCGACGTGGTGGTGGAGAACTTCCGTCCCGGCGTCATGGAGCGCCTGGGGCTCGGCTTCGAGACTTTGAAGCAGGACCGGCCCAACCTGATCTATTGCGCCATCTCCGGTTTCGGCCAGGAGGGGCCTTTGCGCAACCTGCCGGCCTACGACCAGATCATCCAGGGCATGTCCGGCGTCATGTCCATTACTGGTGACGCGGAAACCGCGCCCTACCGGGTGGGTTACCCCATTGCCGATACCATCGGCGGCATGACGGCGGCCTTTGCGATTGCGGCGGCCCTCGCCCGGCGCGGTGCCGGCGCCGAAGAGCCCTGCTTCATCGACGTTTCCATGCTGGAGGCGACGCTGGCCACCATGGGCTGGGTGGTTTCCAACTTCCTGATCGCCGGGCGCCTGCCGGAGCCGCTGGGCAACGAGAACTTCACCGCCAGCCCCTCCGGCACCTTCCGAACCGGCGAGGGCCTGCTCAACATCGCTGCCAACAAGCAGGAACAGTTCGAGGCGGTCTGCCGCGTGCTGGGCCGCCCCGAGCTTGCAGCAGACGCGCGTTTCGCCGCCCGGCAGGACCGCCTGGCAAACCGCCAGGAGCTGAAGCGGATCCTGGAAGAGGCGCTGGCGGCCCGCTCCGCCGCCGACTGGCAGCAGGCGTTGAACACAGAGGGTGTGCCCGCCGGGCGGGTGCTGACGGTGCCGGAAGCGCTGAATGAGCCGCAAGTGCGCGACCGCGGCATGGTCGCCACTTTCGAAAACGCGGCGGGCGTCGGGCGCGACATCCGCGTGGTGCGCAGCGGCGTCAAGATCAACGGCGCGGCCCCGGCGGTGAGCGCGCCGCCGCCGCGCCTCGGCGAACACTCCCGGGACATCCTGGCAGAGCTGGGGCTCGGCGCGGAAGAGATCGACCGCCTGTCGGAGGAGAAGGTGCTATGACGACAGAAGACAGCAAGACCGCAGAGTCCGACTGGTGGTCGACCGCCATCATCGAGATGGAGCCGGGCGTCATCCGCTACCGCGGCTACGCCATCGAGGAGCTGATCGGGCGGGCGTCCTTCTCGCAGATGATCTGGCTGCTGCTGCGCGGCGAGCTGCCGGGACGCGAGCAGGCCGAGCTTCTGGACATCGCCCTGATGGCCGCCGTCGATCACGGGCCGCAGGCGCCCTCCATCGCCATCGCCCGCATGGCCGCGACCTGCGGCCTGGGCCTGAACAACGCCATGGCCTCCGCCGTCAACGTGCTGGGCGATGTCCACGGCGGTGCCGGCGAACAGGCGCTGGAGATCTATCAGCGCATCGCTGCGCGTATCGAAGCCGGCGCGACCCTGGAGGACGCCTGCGCGGCTGAGCTCGAGGCCTTCTTTGCCGGCGACGGGCGCTTCCTGCCCGGCTTCGGGCATCGCTTCCACCCGGTCGACCCCCGCGCCCCGCGCCTGCTGGAGATGGTTGACCACTACGCGGAACAGGGCAGCGTCGGCGGGCGCTTCGCCGCCATCGCCCGCACCCTGGAGACGGCGCTGGCGGCGCGCAAAGGCAAGGCGATCCCTTTGAACATCGACGGGGCAACGGCGGTGATCTATGGGGAGCTGGGTTTCCCGGCGCCACTCGCCCGCGGCCTCTTCTGCCTGTCGCGCTCCGTCGGCATCCTCGCCCACGCCTGGGAGGAATCGCAGTCGGGCCTGCGCAACAAGGGCCCGCTGCCGCGTGAACGCCTCTGGCGCTACGACGGCCCGGTGCCAAGGCCGGTCCCAGAACAGACCTAGACAGAGCAGACCTAGACTGCGTCAGTCTTTCAGCCAGCGGTCCAGAAAGGCCGGAACCCTTTCGAGGGCATCGGCCCTGGCCGCCGGGTCGCTGCCGACCGAGGGCACGATCCCGCTCGCCATTCGATGCAGTGGCAGCGCGCGGCGCGACAGGTTCGGTGCGTCGAAGCCGTGCAGGGCGCCGGCATAGAGATGGATCGCCACCGGAGCGCCACGCTCCGCGGCCGCCGCTATGAAAGCCCTGCAGGCGGCAGCCGGCGTCCAGTTGTCGGCCTCGCCCTGCAGCACCAGGAGAGGAACCTCCGTGGTCCAGGTTCCGGGCTTCACCCGGGTGAAGGGCGCCGACTGCCGGGCTTCGTCGCAGACGCCGGGATAGAAGGCGACCGCCGCGCGGAAGTCGTGCCGCGGCGGCGGCGCCGGACGGCCGATGCTCTCGCGGACGATGGAAAGCAGCACGGCGGCGCCGCCCTGGGACCACCCGATCAGCCCGACTCGGTCGGGCCGGACGAAGTCGGAGGCCTGCAGAAAGGCAAGCGCCGCGTAGGCATCCTTCGGACGGTCGCGGTACATGGTGGAGCGCTCCGGCCCGCGCCCGCAGGTTTCCCCGAAGCCCCGCGGCCCTGCGGAGTCGACAAGCAGAACGGCATAGCCGCGCTCCACCAGAACCCTGGTCCAGGCCGCATAGATTGCGGGAATCCCACCGCCGGGCCCCAGACCGCTGCATCCATGGAGCAGCACCAGCGCCGGAAAGGGCGGCTGTGCCTCCGGCTGATAGAGCTGGGCGGTCAGTTCGGTAACGCCGTCGAGCGAAGTGAAGCGCAGCGGCTCGTCCGCCAAGGCACGGCCCTGGATGGCCAGAACAACAACCAAAAGGCCAAGGATGCGCGCCACCGTCAACTCCTCGATTGGGAGCTGACAGGCTACCACCGTGGATTTGCGGTCGAACAGGGAGCGGCTGCTGGAACAACAAAGGGCTCAGCGGCCATTGGCCGTTGAGCCCCGGTGCAATGCTGGCTTTTTGAGCCTGCGCCGTCTCAGAAGATGGCAATCCCGGCCATCAGCACGACCCAGAAGGCGAGGCCGGCCAGGAAATGGTCCACCGAGATGCGGGTCGTCGACTCGTTCATCTTTCCCGACATGGTCTTGATCCCGTGAGTTCCGAAGTCCGTTAAGGGGTATATAGGGAGGCCGCCTGGACCTCGGTGTGCCATTTCCCACAAGAAATCGAACACTACCTCGGAATTTTCCCGCCCTGCGTGGGTCGCAGCGCCTGCGGCAAGGGAGGCGGGGGCAAGAAAACCCCAGGGAATCCCTGTTTTCGGAAAGCGCTCAAGCGACTGTGTTGAGCTGTGAATCGACCCCCGCGGCGAATGATCACATCTCTGAGAGCGTGACTTTGACCACAAGGAAGGGCCCGCCATGCCGCCGCACCGCCGCTCTCTGCTCCCCGCACTCGCCCTCGGGGCCGCACTCGCCCTGACCGCAGCCGCCGCCCCGCAGGCCGCGGCGGAGCCCGATGAAGAGATGCTGGGCCACAGTCTGGGCCTTTTTGCCGGCAATCCCGAGGCGCGCCGCGCCGCGGTGGAGGCGATCCGCGCCAGCGGGCGCAAGGACATGATTCCGGCCCTGATCCAGGCGCGGCGGTTTCTCACCACCGTCCCGGGGATCGAAGAGGCGCTGATCGAACTCACCGGCCACGAGGGCGCGGACTCCTGGCACGAGTGGATGCTCTGGCAGGAGGCCAACCCGCAGATCATGCCTTTCGAGGGCTTCGAGATCTTCAAGGCGGCGCTCTACATGCGCATCGACCCCAACTTCGCCTTCTTCCTGCAGCCCGATGTGGCGCACGAGATCCGCCTGGAGGAGATTGTCTGGGGCGGTGTTGTGAAGGACGGCATTCCGGCGCTCACCAATCCGGCGCTGATCACGGCCGACGAAGCGGACTACCTGGGAGCCGAGGAACTGGTCTTCGGGGTCAAGATCAACGGCGATGCCCGCGCCTACCCCCTCCGCATCATGGACTGGCACGAGATGTTCAACGATGTGGTCGGCGGCGTGCCGGTCAGCCTCGCCTACTGCACGCTCTGCGGCTCCGGCATCCTCTTCGAGACCACGGTGGAGGGGCGCGACGCGCCCTTCGTCTTCGGCTCCTCCGGCTTTCTCTACCGCTCCAACAAGCTGATGTACGACCAGGAGACCCATTCCCTCTGGAACCAGTTCACCGGGCGGCCGGTGGTGGGCGCGCTCACCGGCTCCGGCATCGAGCTGAAGACCCGCCCGGTGGCCATCACCTCTTGGCAGGCCTGGCGGGCGGCCAATCCGGAAACCAGGGTACTGTCGCTGGAGACCGGCCATACGCGGGACTACAGCCCCGGCGCGCCCTACGGCGCCTACTTCTCCAGCCCGGACCTGATGTTCCCGGCCCTGGTCCGGCAGGACGACCTGCAGGCCAAGGATTACGTCTTCGCCCTGCGCTCCAGCGGCACCGAGAAGGCCTGGCCCCTGACCCGCTTTGCCGGCGGCCAGGTGATCAACGACGCCGCCGGCATCCTCGACATCGTGCTGATCGGCGACGAGGCGACGCGCACCGTGCGCGCCTACCGACGGGACGGGCAGACCTTCTCCCGCGGCGACAGCCTGGCGGAGCTGCAGTCGGAGGCCGGGTCCTGGCAGGTCACCGAAGAAGCCCTGGTCGGCCCCGGCGGAGAGCGTCTCGCCCGCCTGCCCGGCCACGTCGCCTACTGGTTTGCCTGGGCCGGCTATCTCGGCGAAGAGGGCGAGGTGGCGGTGCAGTAAGCGCTAGGCGTCGCCGCCCTCAGCGTCCTTCTCGGCACCTTCGAAATCCGCCAGGAAGGTCTTCAGCAGGGCATCGAGCCGGCGGCGCTCGTCCTGTGAGAGGCCCGCCACCAGTTCCGCCTGGGTGCGCACATGCGCGGCCACGGCGGCATCGATGACATCGAACCCCTTGTCAGTCAGCGCAATGAGGAAACTGCGCCCATCCTCGGGGTTGCGGGCCCGCTCCACCAGCCCTGCCTTCTCCAACTGATCGATGCGGTTCGTCATGGTGCCGGAGGTCACCATCGTCGAGGCCATCAGCGCGCCCGGCGACAGGCGGAAGGGCGGCCCGGAACGGCGCAGGGTCGCCAGGACATCGAAACTGGCGTCGTTCAGGCCGTAGTCCGCCCAGGTCTTCTCCATCCCGCGGGTGAGGAACAGGGCCAGTCGTTTCGTTCGCCCGATCAGCCCCATGGGGTCGACATCGAGGTCGGGGCGTTCGCGCCGCCACTGGGCGAGGATTCTGTCGACGTGGTCCATGCCATCAGTCGTCGCGCAGATTTATCTTGACGTCAAGAGAAACGATACTTATCTCGATATCAAGATAATCTCCCGGGAGGCATCCATGCCCCGCGTTTCAGACCTGCTCCTCACGGCCCTGGCCCCGGCGATCTGGGGCAGCACCTATATCGTCACCACGGAATTCCTGCCGGACGGCTACCCCGTCACGGTCGCGCTGCTGCGCGCGCTCCCGGCGGGCCTGCTGCTGCTGCTGATTGCACGCCGGCTGCCGGAATACGGCTGGTGGGGCCGGGTCTTTCTGCTGGGGGCCTTCAACTTTGCGATCTTCTGGGCGCTGCTTTTCGTCGCCGCTTACCGGTTGCCCGGGGGCGTCGCGGCGACGGTCGGCGCGGTCCAGCCCCTGATCGTGATCTTTCTGGCCCGCATTGCCTTGGGATCGCCCGTCCTTGCGCTTTCCATCGTTGCCGCCCTGGCGGGCATGGCCGGCGTGGCGCTGCTGATCCTGACGCCCGAGGCCGCCCTGGACCCGGTCGGCATTGCCGCCGGGCTCGGCGGTGCTGCCTCCATGGCCGCCGGCACGGTGCTGAGCCGCAAGTGGCAGCCGCCTGTCTCGCTGCTGACCTTCACCGCCTGGCAGCTCACCGCCGGGGGGCTCCTGCTGCTGCCGCTGGCGCTGTGGCTCGAGCCGCCGCTGCCGGCCCTCACCACCGAGAACGTCCTGGGGCTGGTCTATCTCGGCCTCATCGGCGCGGCCTTCACCTATATCCTGTGGTTTCGCGGCATCAGCCGCATCGAACCCTCGGTCGTCTCGACCCTCGGCTTCCTCAGCCCGCTGACCGCGGTGGTCCTGGGCTGGCTGGTGCTCGACCAGTCGCTGACGGACCTGCAGATGATCGGGGTGGTCACGGTTCTGGGCAGCGTCTGGCTCAGCCAGTTCGCCGGACTGCGCCTCCGCCGCCTGGCGCCCTCGACCGCAGGGCGGCCTTAGACCAAAGGCAGGCAGGACGGCGTCAGGTCCTTCCGATGTCCTTGAAGAACTCCGACCTGGGAAACAGCTTCCCCGGGCAGAGGGTCGCCTCGCCCGGGGTTTCCCCGTGCAGGGTTACACGCTCCGCCGCAATATCGAAGCGGCGCATCAGGTCGCGGCAGAGCGCGATGGTCGCGTCATACTGATCGGCGGAGGGCGCGGCGTTCTGGAAGTTGCCGATCAGGCAGATGCCGATGCTGCGGAAGTTGCGGTCGGGGTTGCGCGCCGACACATGGGCGCCCCAGAGCCGCAGCGACCAGCGCTCGCTCGGCACCACCGCCCCCGTCTCGATGCCCTCCCCGTTGCCGACCAGAAAGTGATAGGGCACCTCGTTCACGGGATCGCCGGCCTGGCGCTGGCGATGGACACGGCGCAGCAGCGCCAGGTCGCCGGAGGCCCCAGCGCTGTGATGAATGGTCAGATAGTCCCAGCGGTTGAACCAGTAGAGCGGCAGCCCGGCCAGGGCCAGGCTGGCAAGCGATCCCTGCAGGAAATGCCGGCGTTTCATCGCCTTGCTCCCCAGATTGCCGATGCGGCGGCGGCGCAAGCCTCGATCGACACGCAGGATAGGCCGGCAATGTGGCGGAGACGGGGCGGTATTGCGGCTAGTCGTCCCCTTCCTTGTGCAGCCGCTTATACATCTTGTCCCGTGGAGCACCGATTCCGACGTTCGCCGCTGGATACCAGACGCCGCGGAGCTGCATTGGACCTATGTTCGAGGCGATGTTTGACTGATCCAGGTCGCGAATTCTCACTCCACGCTCGACTCGGATCTCGGCGGCGCCCTCAAACCATTCGTCGAAGCCCTTGCTCTCAATCAGGGCGAATGCGTCCGCCTCCGAAAACGCGGTGACACCGATGCCCATCGGCAAATGCGGGTCGCGTGGAAAGGAGATCCAATAGGTCTCCAGATGCGGACTGTGTTTCAAACGCTCGCCCCTTAGTGCGAGGCGCAGGCGGCGCAGCGGCCGTGCAGTTCCACGGTCATGTGGCGGGTCTCGAAACCGGTCTCGCCGGCAACGGACTTCAGCCCCTTTTCGCTGGCCGGAAAGGCGAACTCCGTCACCTCGCCGCAGTCGTCGCAGATGGCAAAGCCGGCCGCGGCCTGGTGGTCGTGGGCACAGCAGGCGACGTAGGCGTTGAGGCTCTCGATGCGGTGCACCAGTCCTTTTTGCCCGAGGGTCTCCAGCGCGCGGTAGACCTGCACCGGCGCACGCAGCCCCGCATCCCGCAGTTGATCGAGCAACTCGTAGGCCGAGAGCGCAGCCGGGCTGGCCGCGAGCCGGTCGAGCACGAGCTGCTGGTTGCGGGTCAGCTTGGCCGTGGTCATGACGTCTTCTCCAGAGACCCCGCAGGGCGCGAGCCGCGCCGCAGCGCTTGAGACAACAAAGACAGCAGGAAGAGCAGCAGCGCCGCGACCACCACCGAGGGGCCGGAGGGCGTGTCGAACTGCAGCGAGCCGAAAAGCCCCAGCACCACGGCGAGCATGCCGAGGGCCGAAGCGATGAAAGCCATGGCCTCCGGCCCCGGCGCGAAGCGCCGCGCGGTCGCAGCCGGGATGATCAGCAAAGAGGTGATCAGCAGGATGCCGACGATCTTCATGGCGATGGCGATCACTGCGGCCATGAGCAGCATGAAGATGAGGCGCGCGCGCTCCGGATTGAGGGACTCGGCCGCGGCCAGTTCCTCGCTCACGGTGCCGGCCAGCAGCGGCCGCCAGATCGCAGCCAGGAGCGCCAGCACGGCCAGACCGCCGCCGTAGATCAGGGCGATGTCGGTCTGCGTCACCGCCAGCAGATCGCCGAAGAGATAGGCCAGCAGATCGATGCGCAACCAGGCCATGAAGGAGACCAGCACCAACCCCAGCGCCAGGGTGGAGTGGGCCAGGATTCCCAGAAGCGCGTCGGTCGGCAGCACCGCCTGGCGCTGCAGCAGCACCAGCGCCATGGCCCCGCCGGCGGCAATGGCGAAGACGCCCAGGGTGACGTTGACCTCCAGCAGCAGGGCCAAGGCGACGCCGAGCAACGCGGAGTGCGCCATGGTGTCGCCGAAATAGGCCATGCGCCGCCAGACGATGAAGCAGCCCAGCGGCCCCGCCACCAGGGCCACGCCGATGCCGCCGATCAGCGCCCTCGTGAAAAAGTCATCCAGCATCCCGGGTGTCCCGCTTTGCCGCCGCCCCTTCTTCAGAAGACGGCGCCTCATGATCATGTGGGTGGCTGTGATGGTGATGATGGCCGTGGCCGTCGTCGCGACCGACCACCCGTCCGTCGGGCAGATGCACGTGATCGTGGTCGTGGCGGTAAACGGCCAGGGCCGCTGCTGCGCGGGAGCCGAAGAGGGCGCGGTACTCCGGACTGGCGGTCACCGCCTGGGGCGTGCCGGAACAGCAGACATGGCCGTTCAGGCAGATCACCGTGTCGGTCTGCCCCATGACGATGTGCAGATCGTGGGAGATCATCAGGATGGCACAGCCCAGTCGGTCGCGGATCTCGCTGATCAGCTCGTAAAGCGCGATCTCGCCGCCGAAGTCGACGCCCTGCACCGGTTCGTCCAGCACCAGAAGCTGGGGCCGGCGGATCAAAGCGCGGGCCAGCAGCGCGCGTTGAAACTCGCCCCCGGAAAGCTGCTGCACCGGCTGTTCGGCGAGATGGGCGATGCCCACCTCGCCGAGCGCCCTGTCGATCTCCGCGCGCCCGTGCCGTCCGGTCAGGGTCATCAGGCGGCGCACCGTCAGCGGCATGCTGTAGTCGATGGAGAGCTTCTGGGGCACATAGCCGATCCGCAGGCCGTCGCGGCGGGTGAGGTTTCCCTCTGCCGTTTCAAGAATGCCCAGCAGTGCCTTCACCGTGGTGCTCTTGCCGCTGCCGTTGGGCCCGATCAGGGTGACGATCTCACCCGGGCGGATGGCCAGATCGACGCCGCGCACCAGCCAGCGGTCGCGGCCGCGCACGCCCAGCCCCTGAGCTTCGATCAAGGGTGCTTCGATCAAGGGCGCCTCCGCTGCCTGAGCCGCAGGCTTTGGTGTATCGCTACCGGCGCTCTCCGCCGGCATCGGCGCCGGCGTCACGTCTGCCATGAACTCTCCAGAGTTTCCCGTTGCAGGCTAAATTCCAAGCGTTATATTATTACAATCCTGGCGCCCCTGCCGCAAGCCACTCGCCAGCCGACGCCCCCTAAATGAGGACTCTTTTAGCCATGCGCATTCCGGCCTCTTCCGTTGCCTTCGCCGCCCTGTTTTCCGCCGCCCTTCCGGCGGCCGCAGCCGAGGCGCCCGTGGTGGTCACCAGCATCGCCCCGGTTCACTCCCTGGTCGCCGGCATCATGCAGGGCGTCGGGGAGCCACACCTGATCGTCAAAGGCGGTGGCTCGCCCCACAGCTACAGCCTGCGGCCCTCCGATGCCGCGGCACTGGAGAAAGCGGCGGTCGTGTTCTGGGTGGGCGACGAGTTGGAGGTCTTCCTGGAGGGGCCCATAGAAGCCCTGGCCGGAGATACCAAGGTGCTGTCTCTCGCCGAGGCGCCCAACGTCGCGCTGCTGCCGTTCCGCGAAGGCGGCCCCTGGGCGGAGCATGACCACCATGGAGACCACGATGCCCATGGTCATGAGGACCATGCGCACGAGGACCATGCGCACGGTGGGCACGGCCATGAGGGACACGACCACGAGGAGCATGCTGAAGCGAAACACGCGCATGAAGACCATGCCCATGGTGAACACGGCCACGAAGAGCATGGCCACGAAGAGCATGCTGAAGCGGAACACGCGCACGCAGAACACGCCCATGGTGAACACGGGCACGAGGAGCATGGCCACGACCACGCCCATGACCACGCCCATGAAGCAAAGGGTCATGAAGGCCACGCCCACGGCGAAACTGACATGCACATCTGGCTCGATCCCGACAATGCCCGGGCCATGGCGGCCGCCATTGCCGAGGCCCTGATCGAGGCCGACCCGGACAACAGCGGCGTCTACCGCGCCAATCGCGAGATCCTGCTGCGCAGGTTGGATCAGCTCGGCAGGGACATGACGTCCGAGCTGGCAAGCGTCAAAGACAAGCCCTTCATCGTCTTTCATGATGCCTATCAGTACATGGAACGGCAGTTCGGGCTGAATGCGGTGGGCTCCATCACCGTCAGCCCGGAACGCCAGCCCGGCGCCCAGCGCCTGGCAGAGATGCGCGAGAAGATCACCGAACTGGGCGCGGTCTGCATCTTTGCCGAGCCGCAGTTCGAACCGCGGCTGGTCGGCGTGGTGGCCGAGGGCACGCAGGCAAAAACCGGAACCCTGGACCCCCTGGGCGCCGATCTGGGATACGGCCCGGAGATGTACTTCAAGCTAATGCGCGGCAACGCCGAGGCTCTGCGCAACTGCCTCAGCGAAAGCAGCTGATCGCGGGTCAGAAAGACTCCTCAAGGATCGCCAGATAGTCGGCCTCGCTCGCCGCGCGCGGATTGGTGGCGTGGCAGTGGTCGAGCAGCGCCGCCGCCGCTATCGCCGGTAGCTGGTCGCGGCTCACACCCATTGCGGAGAGGCCGGCCGGCAGGCCGATCTCCCGATTCAGCACAGCGACCTGACTGTCCGGAGCACCGCCCAGCATCGCCTCCAGCCGGTCCCACTTGCCGCCGACTGCAGGGCGGTTGAACCGCAGCACCGCCGGCAGCAACACGGCATTCAGCGTGCCGTGATGAAGCATCAAATCAGGCAACGCGCCCAGCGGATGGGAGAGCGAGTGCACGGCGCCGAGGCCCTTCTGAAATGCCATGGCCCCCTCCATCGAAGCCATCATCATGTCCCAGCGCGCCTGCCGGTCCCGGCCGTCGGTCACGGCCGTCCGAATGGCGGCGTAGCCGCGGGCCAGTCCTTCCAGGGCGATGGCGTCCGCCGGGGGATTGACGGCGGCGGAGAGAAAGGTTTCCAGGCAATGGGCCAGAGCATCCATGCCGGTCGCCGCCGTCAGCAGCGGCGGCAGACCCAGCGTCAGCTCAGGATCGCAGACCGCCAGCGAGGGCAGCATCAGCGGCGAGAGAATGCCCAGCTTGCGGCCGTCGTCCATGACGATGACGGCGCCGCGCCCGACCTCCGAACCCGTACCGGCCGTTGTCGGCACTGCGATCAAGGGCGGCAGCGGACCGGTGATGCGCGCGGCCCCGCCCTCGACGGCAGCATACTGCACCAGCGGCGGCGCCTGCCCGGCCAACAGCCGCACCGCCTTGCCCAGGTCAATGGAAGACCCGCCGCCGATCGCCAGCACCCCATCGCAGCCCTCGGACTGGTAGACCGCAAGCGCGGCCATCACCGCGGCTTCCGTCGGATTGGCCGGCGTCCGATCGAAGGTCGCCGGGGCCTCGGCGAAGCGCTGCGCGATGGGCGCGATCAACCCAAGAGCTGTCAGTCCGGGATCGGTCACCAGCAGGGGACGCTTCATGCCAAGTTCGGCGCAGAAGTCCGGCAGCTTCGCGGCGAGCCCGAAATCGAACTCGATCCGCGTCAGGTAGCTGATGGTGGCCATCGTTTTATCCCAGCACCGAGAAGCTGCTGTCCTGGTTGACCTCGCGCAGGCGCGAGAAGCTGCCGCAGTCGATGCTGTGGTCCAGGTTGCTGAGCTTGAAGCGCAGGGGCTTTGCGTCGTGATCGCCGCCGCCCTCGCAGTAGTCGATCAGCGCCGCCATCATGCGACCGGCGACCGGTGCGTTCTTGAACTGGTTGCCGCTGCTGCCGACGGCCATGTAGAAGCCGTCGATGCAGGAGCGGTCGTAGATCGGAATCCAGTCCTCGGTCACGTCATAGAGGTCGACGACCCCCTTGGGGCTCTGCGAGACCTTCAGCGCCGGCAGACGCTGGGCGTAGCGGAAGGCCTGGGTCACCGCCTGATCGGTGAGGTCGCGGTTGAAGGTATCCGGGTCCACCATCTCCCGCGGGTCGCAGTCCGGGTCCTCGCTGCCCACCAGAATGTGGTTGCCGGTCTCCGGCCGGCAGTAGCAGGCGATGTCGCTGTCTGAGATCACCAGGCCGTTCTTCTCGAAGTCCAGACCCTCCGGCGCTTTCACGTGGACCACCTCCTGGCGCAGGGCCTTGGTGGTGATGCGCATGTCGGCCTCTGCGCCGGCCAGGCGATTCACCGGGGCCGAGTGCGGACCGGCGACATTCACCACCACCGGTGCTGAAATGCGTGTGCCGTCGTCCAGCACGACGCCCTCCACGCGGCCGCGCGACACCGGGATCTCGACCACGCGCCTGTTGAAGAGGAAGGTGCCGCCGGTAGCCTCAGCCGCGCGCTGCAGGTTGTGGGAGGCAAGCTGCGGGTCGCTGATGTAGCCGGCGGTGGGGAAATAGACGCCGCCTTCCAGCGCGCCGCCGGTGGGGGCGCCGAAGTCGGCATCCGTCATCAGCCTGGCCGGCCAGTGGCAGGCGAGGTCATAACCGGGCAGCGTCGCTCGGACTTGCTCCGCATCCCAATGCTCGTGCGGAATGTCCAGGGCCTCCACGGTCTTCAGCACCTTGGCGAGGCGGTCGTTCTGCTGCGTCTTCATCACCAGGCAGCCGCAGTCGTGGAAGACCGCCAAACCGCGCTCGTCGAGGCAATCCAGGTAGTCCGCCCAGTGCTTCCAGTAGAAGTAGCCGTCGTAGGCCAGGGCGGTGCCGTCCAGGGTGGAATAGTGCACCCGGATGATGGCACAGGAGTTGGACGTTGAGCCGTAGCCCGCCGCCGGCAGGGCATCGACGTTGAGGGTCTTGCGTCCGCCGCGCGCCAGTTCCAGGCCGACGGCGGCGCCGATCACCCCCGCGCCGATGATGATGGCATCGTAGCTCTGATCCATGGCGCTATCCTGCCTCTCGTGTTGCGGCACGCCGCGCTGCGGCGACGGCATCGGTGAACTCGCGCGTCAGAAGATCGATGTCTTCGACGCCGACAGAGACGCGGATGAAGCCCTCGCTGATGCCGAGCGCGGCCCGGCCCTCGACAGTCAGGCCGCGGTGGGAGGAACTGGCCGGATGGCTGATGGTCGTGCCGACGTCGCCCAGGGTTGGCGCGAAGGCGATGTTGCCGGCGGCGCGCACGAAGGCGTTGACGCCCGCGCGGTCGGCATCCAACTCGAAGCTCACCATGTGGCTGAAGTTGCCCTGCAGCAGGTCACGGGCCAGAGCCCCGTCGGGGTGGTCCGGCTCGCCGGGATAGAGCACCCGCAGCACACCCGGCAGACCGCGCAGGTGATCGGCCAGGGCCTTGGCGTTCTCCTGCGCGCGCTGGAAGCGCAGATCGAAGGTGTTGAGGCCGCGCTCCGCCAGCCAGCAGTCGAAGGGGCTGGCGTTCAGCCCCCAGGTCGTGATCGTATCGTAGAGCGCGGTGGCGTGCGCGGGATCGCGCGACCCGACGTAACCCAGGGTGACGTCGCTGTGTCCGGCCAGCAGCTTGGTGACCGAGTGCACAACGAGATCGGCGCCGTGGTCGAAGGGCTTGAAGGCGCGCGGCGTGGTGAAGGTGTTGTCGACGACGAAGATCAGCCCGCGCTCCTTGGCTAGGCGGGCCAGCCCCTTGATGTCGGCGACCCGCAGCGTCGGGTTGGCCACCACCTCCACCAGCAGGATCTTTGTCTCCGGCCTCAGCGCCGCCTCTACAGCGGCGACGTCGGAGGCGTCGACCAGGCTTGCCTCGAAGCCCATGCGCGGCAGATCCTGGCTCAGCAGGCGCAGGCAGCGGCCGTAGAGCTGGTTCCCGGCGACGATGTGATCCCCCTTCTCCAGCAATGCCAGGAAGACCGCAGAAATCGCCGCCATGCCCGAAGCGGTCATGATTCCCTGCCCAACGCCCTCCTGCCCGGCCCCTTCCATCCAGGAGATCTTGTCGGCCAGGACAGAGGCGTTGGGATGGCCTTCGCGGGCGTAGCTGTAGCCCTCGGCCCGCCCCTCGTAGACGGCGTCCAGGGCATCGGCATCCTCGGCGCAATAGACCACCGAGGGAAAAAGCGGTGTCACCAGCGGCGTCGTCTCCGACGGCGGCGGGGTCGTGCGGCGCACGACGGAACGGTCTTCGGGCTTCATGGGCCGGCCTCGTCTCTGCAATCGATCTCCTGGCCTCCACTAGGCATACCGCCAGACTTCGGTCAAGGCCGCTCGGAAGACCTGCCTGGGACCCTGTCCCTAGCCCGTTTGAATAGAGCCCGAGATGTGGAATAAAGGGGGCCGCAATCGAAGACCAAGAAGAACAGGGGAGCCCGAACGGACATGCGCTTCATGGCGGTGAACGGCCTGACGCTGCATTTCAGCGACAGCGGGGACAGTGGAAACCCGGCCAAACCGGTGCTGGTCTTCTCCAACTCGCTGGGCACCGACTTCCGAATCTGGGACCGGGTGGTGGCGCGACTCGGCGACACCTTCCGCATCATCCGCTACGACAAGCGCGGCCACGGCCTCTCCGACCTCGGGAACACGCCCTATGTGATGGACGACCACGTCGGCGATCTTGCGGCGCTCTTGGACGCCTTGAAGATCGACAACGCAGTTGTCTGCGGGCTCTCGGTCGGCGGCCTGATCGCCCAGGGGCTCTACGCCCGCAGGCCGGAGCTGGTGCGCGGCCTCATCCTCTGCGACACCGCCCACAGGATCGGCGACGACAGGCTGTGGAACGACCGCATCGCAGCGGTGGAAGCCGCCGGGATCGAGTCCCTTGCCGAGGGCATTCTCGGGCGCTGGTTCACCAAGGCGTTGCGCAGCGGCGACCCGGTGGAACTGGCCGGCTGGCGCAACATGCTGACCCGCACCCCCGCGGGCGGCTATGCCGGCACCTCGGCCGCGATCCGTGACACCGACTTCACCGAGGCGGCCAAGGAAATCGCCGTGCCGACGCTCTGCCTGGTGGGCGAGGAGGACGGCTCGACGCCGCCGGCGCTGATGCAGGAGCTGACGGCCCTCATTCCCGGCGCCCGCTGCGAGGTCATCGCCGGTGCCGGGCACCTACCCTGCATCGAGCAGCCGCAGGTGGTCAGCGACCACATCCTGAGCTTCACGCGGGAGGCCGGTCTTGCCTGACGACGATCGACTGAAAAAAGGGCGGACCACCCGCGCGGCGGTTCTGGGCGAGGACCACGTCGCCCGCGCCGAGGCCGCGACGACGGACTTCGACGCCGACTTCCAGCGCTTCATCACCGAAGGCGCCTGGGGCAGTGTCTGGTCCCGGCCGGGGCTCAGCCGGCGCGAGCGCAGCCTGATCACCATCGCGCTGCTCGCCGCGCTCGGACACGACGAGGAGGTCGCCATGCATCTGCGCGCCTGCGCCAACACAGGTGCGACGCCGGAAGAGATCAAGGAAGCGCTGCTGCACGTCGCGGTCTACGCCGGCGTTCCGGCCGCCAACCGCGCCTTCAAGATCGCCAAGGGCGTCCTGGGCGAGGGAGCGGCCGGATGAGCTTCAAACCGCGAGACTGGTCGAGCCACCCGCCGCTGATCTATCCGGCCTACAAGTCGACGGCGCTGCGCGGTGCGACAAAGCCCCTGGTTGCGCTGCCACAGGGCCTTTCGGAACGGACCGGACCGCTTTACGGCGCCGAGATCCTGAGCCCGGCGGACGCCGACCTGACCCTGAACGGCCGCCGCGACGGAGAACCGCTGGGCGAGCGCATCATCGTCTCCGGCCGGGTGCTGGACGAGGACGAACGTCCGCAGGCCGGCATACTGATCGAAATCTGGCAAGCCAACGCCGCCGGACGCTACGTCCACAAGGCCGACCAGCACGACGCCCCTCTGGACCCGAACTTCTTCGGCGCCGGGCGCTGCGTCACCGATGCCGAAGGGCGCTACCGTTTCGTCACCATCAAGCCGGGCGCCTATCCCTGGGGCAATCACGACAATGCCTGGCGGCCCGCCCATATCCACCTCTCGCTCTTCGGGCCCTCGATCGCCACCCGGCTGGTCACGCAGTTCTATTTTCCGGGCGACCCGCTGCTGGACCTCGATCCGATCTTTCAGTCCACGCCGGCGCCAGTCCGCGACCGCCTGGTTTCGGCTTTCGATCTGTCGACCACGGAAGCGGGCTTCGCCCTCGGCTATCGTTTCGACATCGTGCTGCGCGGCCGCGAGGAGACGCCGATGGAGCAGAAACCATGAGCCGGGGCCAGACGCCGTCGCAGACCGTGGGGCCCTTCTTTGCCTATGGCCTGACGCCGGAGCAGTACGGTTATACCTTCCGCAGCCTTGCCTCCGCCGACCTGCGCGACCCGGCAACCGAGGGCCGGGAGATTCGCATCGTCGGGCAGATCTTCGATGGCGCCGGGGCGGTGATCCCCGATGCCATGCTGGAGATCTGGCAGGCCGATCCCGAAGGCCGCTATCTCCGGGCAGGCGACAGCGGCAATCGCGGTTTCACGGGCTTCGGGCGCTGCGGTACCGGCAGCGGAACGGAGAACGAGTTCGCCTTCACCACTTACAAGCCCGGTGCCGTCGACGACAGTCAGGCGCCCCACATCTGCGTGATCGTCTTCATGCGGGGCCTCTTGAGCCACCTCTATACGCGGATCTATTTCGCCGACGAAGCCGCGGCCAACGCCGAAGACCCGGTGCTGAATGCCGTCGAGCCCGAACGTCGGGCGACGCTGATCGCCGAGGCGGTGGAGCCCGGCACCTATCGCTTCGACATTCATATGCAAGGGGAGCGGGAAACCGTGTTCTTCGATGTCTGACAGCGCAACAGGCACGGCGGGGCCCTGCATCATCACCGTGGCGATCACCGGCTCGGTGCCGCGCAAGGAAGACAATCCGGCGGTACCGATCACCGTCGCCGAGCAGATCGAGTCGACGCAGGAGGCCTTCGAGGCCGGCGCGAGCATCGTCCACGTTCACGTGCGCGACGAAGCACAGCGCGCCTCCTCTGACCCCGACAAGTTCGCCGCTTTCCAGGAGGGCGTGCGCAGGCACTGCCCGGGCATGATCGTGCAGTTCTCCACCGGCGGGCGCGGGCGCGCGCCGGAAGAGCGGGGTGCGATGCTGCACCACGCACCGGATATGGCGTCGCTGGCCACCGGCTCGGTGAACTTCCCCAACATGATCTACGAGAACCCGCCCGATCTGATCGACAGCCTGGCGGAGACCATGCTGCGCCACCGGATAAAGCCGGAGGTCGAGGTCTTCGATCTCGCCATGCTCTACGCCGCCGCCGAAATGGCTGGCGACGAGCGCCTGGAAACCCCGCTGCACGTACAGTTCGTCTTCGGCCTGAAGAACGCCCTGCCGCCGCGGCGTGAAATCCTGGAGTTCGAGGTGGCGCAGTTGAAGGCGCTGCAGCCCGACGCGACCTGGACCGCCGCCGGCATCGGCCGCAGTCAGCTTGAGGTGAACCACTGGGCGCTGGAGATGGGCGGCCACTGCCGCACCGGACTGGAAGACAACATCCGCTTCGACCGGTCGCGTCTCGCAGCCAGCAACGCCGAACTGGTGGCCCGGGTCGCCAATCTCTGCGACGAATACGGACGGCATCCGGCAAGCTGCCGCGAGGCCCGGGCGATCCTCAACCTGCCGGACGCGGCCTGAACGGAAAGCGATGGCAGCCCTCCCCTTCGACAGCCGGCTCTACGGCGGCCTGCTCTCCGACGCCGAGATCGCGGCCAGGCTCGACGACGCCGCACAGTTGCGCACGATGCTGGCTTTCGAAGCGGCCCTGGCCCGCGCCGAGGCCCGCTGCGGTGTCATCCCGCAGGGTGCGGCAAGGCAGATCACAGCCGCCGCGGACAACCTGACCCTGGACCCTGCCGTCCTGGCCGAGGCAACCGCGCGCGACGGCATTCCGGTGCCGTGTCTGGTGGCGGAGCTGCGCCGGGCCGTCGGGGGCGAGGCGGCCGGCTTCGTGCACTGGGGCGCCACCAGCCAGGACGTCATCGACACCGCGTTGGTGCTGCGCCTGCGGCGCGTCCTGGACCTGCTGGAGGAACGGCTGACCCGGCTGTGCCGAAGCCTGTCACAACGCGCCCGGGCCGAGCGCAGCACGGTCATGGCGGCACGCACCTGGGGGCAGCAGGCGACGCCCACGACCCTGGGCCTGAAGATGGCCGGCTGGCGGGCGCCACTGCGGCGGCACCGCAAGCGCCTGGACGAACTGCGTCCACGCCTGGAGGTCCTCTCCTTCGGCGGCGCGGCGGGCACCCTGGCCGCCCTTGGCGACAAGGGCGTTGCGGTCGAGGCCGCGCTCGCCGAAGAGTTGGGGTTGGCGGTGCCGCCATTGCCCTGGCACAGCCAGCGCGACGGCCTGGCGGAACTGGCCGGCTGGCTGGCGCTGGTGACCGGCAGCCTCGGCAAGATCGCCGGCGACGTCGCCCTTCTCAGCCAGAGCGGCATCGGCGAGCTCAGCGAAGGAACAGGCGGCGGCTCCTCCACCATGCCGCAGAAGGCGAACCCGGTGCGCTCCAACGCCGTGCTGGCCCTGGCGCGCCACAATGCCGGCCTCGCCGGCCAGATGCAGACGGCGGCCCTGCACACGCTGGAGCGCGACGGCGCTGCCTGGCAGCAGGAATGGCTGATCCTGCCGCAGATGCTGCTGGCCTGCGGCGCGGCCCTCAGGCAAACGACCGCGCTGATCGAGGACCTTCGGGTCAACGCCGCAGACATGGCCGCCAACCTGGACGCGGCCAAGGGACTGGTGCTGGCCGAAGCCGCGAGCTTCGCCCTCTCCGCCCATATGCCCCGCGACGAGGCCCAGGCGCTGGTGAAGGTTGCCTGCAAGGAGACTGCCGCCTCAGGCCGCCACCTCATGGACGTTCTTGCGGAGATGACCGAGGCGCCGGTGGACTGGGCGCGCCTGCGCGACCCTGCAGGCTATCTGGGCATGGCGGAGCGCTTCATCGACCGTGCCCTGAGGGACAGCGACTGAGTACTGGAAGCCGATCAGCGCAGCCGGGCGCTCCGAAGCGCCTGTTCCGCCACCTCCGCATTGGCGGCGGCCTTGACAGCGTCCCACTTCTCTTCGTCTGTCATGCCAAAGAACGCCTTCCCAGGACCCCTCTTCTCGAAGATCAAGACTTCGACAAAATCCATTGCACCGGCAATGACCAGTTTGTCGTCGATACGCCGCGAGAACTGCGCAGCGAAAGCGCCGATGATGTTCACGCAGCCTCCGATTCCGGATTCGGGATCGAAGTGGGCAACGGTGTAGCGGTCGCCACTCCACTGCGCGGAGAAGCTTTCGCATAGACGGTCATGAAGATCCTGGTCGGTCGCACTGCGCGGAATCCCTAAGGTGTTTTCACTCGATGTCCATTCCTGCGCATCGTTAGCGAAGCTCAATTCGACAAGAACAAATCTGATGTTCGCTTGAATGTCCTCGCCGCCACCGAGAAAGCGGCTGAGGAATGCCGGGTCGTAAGAATGGTTCGGAAACTTCTTCTCAAGCGCGCCCTCCCCACCACGCAGAATGAAGTCTTCCGGCCCTTCGGATTCTGAAGACGTGCTGGATTGCGTTCGCAGGTTGCGCTGCGGCCACGCGAATGGCTCGTAGGCCTCCGGCAAGGCAACCTCAAGGCGGCCGTCCAGCAACGTGTGGGCCTCTTCGGGTGGCGGCGTGACACAAGCGGCCAGCGCGCCAAGAGACAGCAAGTAGATCAGGCCCCGGAGCATTGCGACCTCATCACGGCTCCCCTTCTTCGAATGTGGCTTCGGCCCATTCTACCGGTGCTTGTGTCGAGAGTATGGCAAGGCTGTCAGTCGGATAGTGACCAGGGCTTAGCGCAGCCGCGCGCTGCGCAGCGCCCGTTCGGCCGCCTCCGCATTGGCCGCCGCTTGAAAGAGTTCCCAGCGCTCTTCCTCGTTCAGATCGAACAGCGCCTTGGGCGGGCCCTCCTGTTCGAGGATCATTACCTCCACAAAATCCTTGGCATCGGCGATCACCAGCGTGTCGCCGATGCGCCGTGAGAACAACGCGGTGAAGGTCCCGATGATGTTCACGCAGCGCCCGATCCCCCGCTTTGCATCGAAGCTGGCAAAGGTGTAGCGCAGGCCGCCCCAGCGTTCGGAGAAGGCTTTGCAGAGAGCTTCATGGATCTCCTGCTCGGAGGCGCCGCGCGCAACCTGCAGGGCGGTCTCCCCGCGGGCCCAGCCCTGCGCTCCGTCCGTGGCGATCAGCGCCACAAGATCGAAGTGGATTTGCGCCCGGATATCGTCTTTGCCCAACAAGTACGCGGCGGAACGCCCCGACGGGATACGAGGCTTCGGCCTCCGGGTGGCCAAGGCCGCGCGGGCACCGCGGAGGATGAAGGTCTCGGCGGCAGGCGCCGAAGATACATAGTCCTGCGGCAAGCGCACCGTCAAACGCCCGTCGAGCAAGGCATGCTGCGCCGTCGGACGCGCCGCACAGGCCGCCAGCCCGATGGCCACTGCGATAATCACCAAGACCCGACGCAAGCTGTCTTTGCCCCCCGTTGCGGTACGGATGTTTCTGCGACCCAGGGGCAGCCTATCACAGCTTTGGCGCCACCCGCCGCGGGCGGTCTTCCCGTGCCGTTTCCACGATGCGGAAAACCTTTTCGCGGCGCTTTACGAAGCTGTACGCGCTGTTTCATAGTGCCGGTAAGGAGAGACCGGCCGGAAGAGACACCGGGTGGCCGGCGGAACGGAATAGGGAGGCAGAAGCGCATGAGAATCTGTGTGGTCGGCGCCGGCGCGATCGGCGGCCTGATGGCGGTGAAGCTGGCGCTTGCCGGTAATGCAGTGACAGTGGTCGACCAGGGCGCCCATCTGGCCGCGATCCAGAAACAAGGGCTGAAGCTGATCTGGGAGGACGGCTCGGCGTTGACGGCCGATCTGCGCGCCGTCGCCTCCGCCGCGGAGGTCGGCAAGCAGGACCTCGTGATCCTGGCGGTGAAAGCCCACTTCCTCGACCAAATCGCTCGCGACATCGACGGACTTCTGGACGACGGCACCATGATCGTCACGGTTCAGAACGGCATGCCCTGGTGGTACTTCCATAACTTCGGCGGCGCGCTCGACGGACGGCGCCTGGACACCCTGGACCCCACGGGCCTTCTCGCCCGGCACATTCCGGGCGACCGCATCGTCGGCTGCGTGGTCTATCCGGCGGCGGCTGTAACGGGACCCGGTGTCATCCACCACGTCGAGGGGGACCGCTTTCCCGTCGGGGAACTGGACGGCAGCGAGAGCGCGCGCGTTCAAAGGCTGCACGACCTGCTGGTCGAGGCCGGCTTCCGCTCCCGCGTTCTTGACGACATCCGCTCCGAGATCTGGCTGAAAGCCTGGGGCAACCTCTCGTTCAACCCCATCTCCGCGCTGACCCACGCAACGTTGGAGGATATCTGCCGCTTCGCCCAGACCCGTGCGCTGGCAGCAACCATGATGGCAGAGGCCCAGGCCATCGGCGAAAAGCTTGGCGTGACCTTCCGTCATACGATCGAAAAGCGCATTGCCGGTGCGGAGTCCGTGGGGCGCCACAAGACCTCGATGCTGCAGGACGTGGAGGCGGGCCGGTCCCTGGAAACCGAGGCTCTGATCGGCTCGATCCTGGAAATGGGCCGCCTGACCGATACGCCGGCCCCCGCGATCGAGGCGGTCTACGCCTGCGTGATGCTGCTCAACAAGACCATGACGGCGGAGCAGGCCGGGGTGAAGCTCGTCGGCGCGGCGTGACCGGTGTGGCGTGACCGGTGTGGCGTGACCGGCGTGGCATGATTGGCGCGCCTTTGGACACTGGCCTGAAGACGACGTCCCTGTCGGGCATGGCATAGACCCTGGAGGCCGTTGCGCCCTAGCCTGCCGGGATGGCGGCGACCGTTGAAGGATCGAAGAGCGGGAACGGCGGCCGGAAGAGGCGCCGAAGCGCGCGGCGAAGGCCGGGCGCACCCGGCAGTGGTGACACCGGCGCGGGCCGCAGCCATCGCTACCGACGCCTGATCAACCCGCTGGCGCGCCAGCCGGGGTTCTCCGAGGACCGCCTCGCGGCGATCCACGACGCCGCCCTGCGCGTGCTGGAAGACCTGGGCATCAAGGTGCTGCACCCCGGCGCCCGTGCGTTCTTCCGCAACGGCGGGGCAGCGGTCGACGAAGGCAGCCTGATGGTGCGCCTCGACCGTGGCCTCGTTGCGCAGTGCCTGGCCAGCGCCCCCGGAGTCTTCGACGTGAAGGGCGCAACGCCGGAGCGCGACGTCACCCTGGGCGGCGATCACATCGCCTTTGCCGCGGTCGGCGGGCCGCCGCACATAACGGACATCGACCAGGGCAAGCGCGACGGCAGCCTGGAAGACCATCGCAACATGATCCGGCTTTCCCAGCACTTCGACGTCATCCACACACAGCAGATCAACGTCGAAGCGCTCGATGTTCCGACGCACCTGCGCCATCTGCAGGTCACCGAGAGCCAGCTCAGTCTCAGCGACAAGCCGATCTTCGTCTTCTCCCGCGGGGCGCCCCAGGTGCGCGACTGCTTCGAACTGCTGCGCCTGGCGCGCGGCCTGGACGCAGAGGCCTTCGCCCGGCACCCCTACTGCTACACGGTGATCAACACCAACTCGCCGCGCCAGCTCGACATTCCCATGTGCCAGGGGATCATCGACTTCGCCGCCGCCGGCCAGGTCTCGCTGATTACGCCCTTCACACTCTCCGGCGCCATGGCCCCGGTCACCATTGCCGGCGCGCTCACCCTGCAGCACGCGGAGGCCCTGGCCGGTATCGTTCTCAGCCAGCTTGTGCGCCCGGGCGCGCCGGTGGTCTACGGCTCCTTCACCTCCAACGTCGACATGAAGTCCGGATCGCCTGCCTTCGGCACGCCGGAGTTCGTCAAGGGCGCCTTCGGCGCCGGGCAACTGGCGCGCCACATCGGCCTGCCCTGGCGCGGCTCTGCGGCCACGGCCTCCAACGCGCCGGACGAGCAGGCGGTCTACGAGTTCCTGATGTCGGCCTGGGGCTCGGTGCTGGGCGGAGTCAACCTGCTGCTGCACGCGGCTGGCTGGCTGGAAGGCGGCCTCACCGCCTCGATGGAGAAGTTCATCCTGGATGTGGAGATGCTGCAGATCTTCGCCGAGATTCTGCAGCCCCTGGATGCCTCGGACGCGGAGATCGGTTTCGAGGCCATCGCCGAGGTGGCGCCGGGCGGTCACTTCTTCGCGGCAGAGCACACCATGCAGCGCTACCAGTCGGCCTTCTATGCGCCGCTGGTCTCCGACTGGCGCAACTTCGGCCAGTGGAGCGAGGACGGCGCCAAGACCGCCACCCAGCGGGCCAACGGCCTGTGGAAGGCGATCCTGCGGGATTTCGAGGCCCCGCCCCTGGACACGGCGCGCCGCGCGGCGATGCACGATTTCATCGCCCGGCGCACCCGCGAAGGCGGCGCGCCGCCGGAATCCTAGGGCATTAAGACGACCTTTGCGGCGGCGGTGCGGCCGGCGTCCAAGTCCTCGAAGGCGCGGCCACCCTCGGCCAAAGGCCTTTGCTCGATCCACTCCAAGGCGCCGAGACGCCCGTCGTGGAGCGCCGCCAGGGAGGCGCGCAGGTCCACCTCCGTATAGGTATAGACCCCGACGAAAGTAATCTCCGAGAGGGTCAGGGTGCGGGCATCGAAGGCGCCCGCCGACTCCTGCAGGCCGACATGGGCGATCACACCGCCGGGCGCCGCCGCCGCGATGGCAGCGGCGCGCGTGCCGGTGCTGCCGACGGCATCGAAGACCAGGTCGTAGCGGCCGTCCCCTGCAGAAGACTGCAGCGGATCGAAGACGTCGAGTCCCGCCGCCGCCGCGGTGCCGCGGCGCAGCGCATTGGTCTCGGCAAGCCGCACTTCGGCAGCCCCCCAGGCCTTGAGAATCAAGCCGCCCAAGAGGCCCACGGAACCGCCGCCGATCACCAAAGCATGCGATTCCGCCACCGGCCGCCAGGCCGCGCGCGCCGCCAGCGCCAGGGCGTGCCAGGCGGTGGCGCAGGGTTCGGTCAGGGCCGCCTTGGCCGGATCCATCCCCTCCGGCACCGCGATCAGGTTGCGCTCGGGGATCGTGATGCGCTCGCCGAAGGCACCGGGCCGGCGCATGCCGATGAGGTCGCGGTCGGGGCAGAGATTGGTCCGCCCCTCCGTACAGAACCTGCAGATGCCGCAGCTCACCAGGGGGTTGAGCACCACCCGCTGGCCCGGGCTCGCCCCCTCCAACACCGTGCCGCAGGCCTCGTGTCCCAGGATCAGCGGCGGCACGCGGCGGGGGTCGTGGCCGTGCCAGGCATGCATGTCGGACCCGCAGATGCCGACCGCCTCTATGCCCACCAGGGCCTCGCCGGGGCCGCGCTGCGGCTCCGCCTCGTCGCGGTAGGCGGTCTCCTTGGTGGCGGTATAGACCAGTGCCTTCATAGGACCCTCACTTTGCGGTGAAACCGCCGTCGACGAACAGGACCTGCCCCGTAACGTAATCCGAAGCCGGGGAGGCGAGGAAGATCGCCGGGCCGAAAAGGTCTTCCGGCCGGCCGTTGCGCCCGATGCAGGTCTGCGCCGCCAAGCGCTCGACCAGCGCCGGATCGTCGAAGACCGCCGCTGTCAAATCGGTTGGGAAAAAGCCCGGCGCCAGGGCATTGCAGGTGATGCCGTCGGGCGACCAGGCTTCGGCCATGGCGCGCGTGACCTGGGCGATACCGCCCTTGGAGGCACCGTAGGCGACCCCCTTGGCGAAGGCGCGCGCCGACTGGAGCGAGGCGATGTTGATGACGCGTCCCCAGCCCTTCTCGCGCATTGCCGGCACCAGGGCCTGGGCGAGGAAGAAGGGCGCCGAGAGGTTCAGATCCAGGGTCTGCCGCCAGGCCTCCGGCGTGACGGCGTCGGCGGACTGGCGCGGGTTGAGCCCGGCGGCATTGACCAGGATGTCGGGCGCGCCGGCCAGCGCTGTGATCTGCCGAGCCAGCTGCGGCAGCGCCTCAAGGTCTGCGACGTCGGCCTGACAGGCCTCCGCCCGCCCGCCGGCACTGCGCACCTCCTCCGCCCAGGCCATGAGTTCGGGTTCGCGGCGGGCCACCCCGACCACCATGGCCCCGGCCTGCGCCAGGGCCGTCGCCAGGCCCCGCCCCAGCCCGGCACTGGCGCCGGTCACGCAGGCGACGCGCCCGGAAAGATCGAAGAACTCCTGCATGGTCACATCGCGCCCGGGGTTCACCCGGCCGCCGCCAGATCAAAGTCCTCGTCCGGGAACCACTTGGCAAGGCGGATATCTGCGGTCTTGGCATGGCCCTCCATGCCCTCGAGGCGGGAGATTCGCGCCGTCACCTGGGCGATGTCGCGGGTCGACGCGCGGTTCATCCGCTGCCAGGTGACCGACTTCAGGAACTTGCCGACCGAAAGACCGCCCGTGTAACGCGCCGCCCCCTTGGTCGGCAGAATGTGGTTGGGGCCGGAGGTCTTATCGCCGAAAGCCACCGTCGTCTCCTCGCCCAGGAAGAGCGAACCGTAGTTGCGCAGCCGCCCCAGCCACCAGTCGAGATCGCTGCAGTGCACCTCCAGGTGCTCGGCGGCATAGGCATCCGACAGTTCGGCTGCCTCGTCGCGGCTTTCGACGACGGCAATCTCGCCATAGTCGCGCCAGGCCGCCTCCGCATTGGTGCGGTTGAGATCGGGCAGTTCCGCGATCATGCCGGGCACCAGGCGCTCCACTTCCGCGGCGAGGCCACGGTCGAGGGCGATCAGCCAGGCGGGGGAGTTGTAGCCATGTTCGGCCTGACCGACGAGATCCCAGGCAACGATCTCCGGATCCGCCGTGCCGTCGGCGATGACCAGAACCTCGGTCGGGCCGGCGAACATATCGATCCCGACCCGGCCATAGAGAATGCGCTTGGCCTCGGCGACGAACTGGTTGCCGGGGCCCACCAGGATGTCCGCCTTGTGGCCGGTGAAGAGGCCGAAAGCCATGGACGCAACGCCCTGCACCCCGCCCAGCGCCAGCACCGAGTCGGCGCCACAGAGGTCGAGGGTGTAGAGGATGGCCGGGTTCACACCCTCGCCGGGCTTTGGCGGCGAGCAGGCGATGACATGTTCAACGCCCGCGGTCTTGGCGGTGGTGACCGACATGATGGCGGAGGCTACATGGGCATAGCGGCCACCGGGCACGTAGCAGCCGGCCGCGGCCATGGGAATGTTGCGGTGGCCGGCAATCAGACCAGGCTGCAGTTCCACCTCGGTGTCCGGCAGGGCCGCAAGCTGCGCCTCGGCGAAGCGGCGCACCTGATCATGGGCGAAGCGGATATCGTCCTTCAGCTTCTGTGGCACCTTCTCCGCCGCCGCGGCCCTGGCCTCCGGCGAGACCAGGATGTCGCCCTCCCAGCGGTCGAACTTGGCGGCATAGTCGCGCGCCCTGGCCTCGCCACCCACCTCGATGTCGTCCAGGATCTGCTGGACCGTCTGGCGCACATCCTGTTCGCCTGTGGCGGCGGTCTTGTCGGCTTTCTTCAGGTATTCGGTGGCCATGGTTCGCGGCTTTCGCTTGGGTCGTTTCGAGGGTCACAGCCTAGCACAGGGCGCTGCCGGAGGGTCTTCTACCACGGGTCTTCTACCACAGGGTCTTCTGGGCCCGTGCCTCCCAGGCGTCGTCGTAGGCCTTGCCGCCGATCCGCTCGTCGCTGAGGGCGGCGAGGATCTCGCCCGGTGTGGGCAGGCTGCGGCGGTCGACGTGCTTATCCGGGTTCCAGAGGTCGGAGCGCACGATGGCACGGGCGCACTGGAAATAGATCGCCTCCACCGTCATCACCATGACCGAGCGCGGCGCCTTGTCCTGGACCGCGAAGGATTCCAAAAGATCGGGATCGACGCTGAGGTGGGCGCGGCCGTTGACCCGCAGGGTGTTGCCCGCCCCCGGAACCAGAAAGAGCAGGGCAACGCGCGGGTCGCGGACGATGTTGCGCAGAGAATCGATGCGGTTGTTGCCGCGCCGGTCCGGCAGCATGAGGGTGCGGTCGTCGTGGATGCGCACGAAGCCGGCCTTATCGCCACGCGGCGAGCAGTCCAGGCCCTCCGGGCCCGCCGTCGCCAGGGCGGCAAAGGGCGAGACCTCGATGATTCGCCGATACTCCGGCGTTATGAAGTCGACTTCCTTGACCGTGGAGTTCTCATTGGGAACGTCGTAATGGCGTTCCAGTTCCTCGATGGTCCGGATGATCGACATGGCAGGGCCCCTCGCTGCTTGCGGCGAGAGACCCTAGCACCCGTCCGTTGCGGCAGCCAGCCTCAGGCCACTTCGGTTCGCGGCAGACGCCAGTTGGGCCTGATGAAGTGGCAGGTGTAGCCGTGCGGATAGCGTTCCAGGTAATCCTGGTGCTCCGGCTCCGCTTCGTAGAAGGGGCGGGCCGGCACAACCTCGGTCACCACCGGGCCGGGCCAGAGACCGGAGGCATTGACCGCGTCGATGACCCGTGCGGCCGCATCCGCCTCCGCCTGATCGGCCACGAAGATCGCCGAGCGGTATTGGCTGCCGATATCGTTGCCCTGGCGGTTCATCGTGGTCGGATCGTGGATCTGGAAGAAAAAGGCCAGAAGATCCTCGTAGCCCACCCGGGCCGGGTCGTAGACGATCTCCAGGGCTTCCGCATGGCCGGTCGAGCCCGTCTTGACGTCTCGGTACTCCGGGTTGTCCAGATCGCCACCGGTATAGCCGACGCGCGTCGAGGTCACACCCGGCAGCTTGCGGAAGAGGTCCTGCATGCCCCAGAAGCAGCCGCCGGCGAAAACCGCCCGGGCCTCGCCCGTCTCCTTCGCGGGCGGATCGACCAGATCCCGGTAGGCGCCGTATCCGGCCGCCTCGAGTTCGGCCAGGGGCACGAAGCGGAGAGCCGCGGAATTGATGCAGTAGCGCAGGCCGGTCGGCGCCGGGCCGTCGGGGAAGACATGGCCCAGGTGGCTGTCGCCATGCCTGGAGCGGACCTCGGTACGGATCATCCCATGGCTGGCGTCGCTGCGTTCGACCACGTGATCCGGTTCCACCGGGCGCACGAAGCTCGGCCAGCCGCTGCCGGAATCGTATTTGTCGCTGGAGGCGAACAGCGGCTCGCCGGAAACCACGTCGACGTAAAGTCCCGGCGCCTTGTTGTCCCAATAGGCGTTCTGGAAGGGGCGTTCGGTCGCGTCCTGCTGGGTCACAGCATACTGCTCGTCACTGAGGCTCTTCACCGCCTCTTCTGTTTTCCTGTAGCCTTCGCTCATCAGGCTCTCCCAGTTTTAGGGCGTTTTCCTCGCGGAGGGCCGGCCCCTCCTTTTCTTTCAAGGCTTATAATATAGTTCTCAGGGGCATGTTCCCAAGACCACCCTTTCCCCGCACGCTCGGGCTCACACAGCTGTGAGCGGCCTCTCCAGTTTCGGCCAGCCTCTGCGGGCGGCCGTGATCGGTGCCTCCGGCGGCATAGGCGGGGCTCTGGCAGCCCGGCTTGCCGCGAACCCGGCGGTTGAAGCGGTTTTCGCCTTATCCCGCAGCCCGGTTCCCGCCGACGGGAAGCTGATCCCCGGGCATCTGGACACCGACGACGAAGCCTCCATCGCGGCGGCCGCCGAGGGGCTGGCCGCCGGTGGTCCGCTGGGCCTGGTGATCGTCGCCAGCGGCCTGCTCCATGACGGCGGGGCGCTGCAGCCGGAGAAGAGCTTCCGCCACCTGGAGGCTGCGGCTCTGACGCGCAGCTTCCAGGTCAACAGCATCGGCCCCGCCCTGGTCGCCAAGCACTTCCTGCCGCTGCTGGAGCGCGAGCGCAAAGCGGTCTTCGCGGCGCTCTCCGCGCGCGTGGGCAGCATCGGCGACAACCGACTGGGCGGCTGGTACGGCTACCGGGCGGCCAAGGCCGCGCTCAACATGACGATCCGCTGCCTGGCCATCGAAACGGCGCGCAACCGCAAGCAGACGGTCTGCGTCGGGTTGCACCCCGGGACGGTCGACAGCAGGCTGTCGCAGCCGTTCCAGCGCGGCGTCGCCCCGGAGAAGCTGTTCTCACCCGCAACGGCGACGGGCCATCTGCTGACGGTGGTCGATGGGCTGACCCCCGAAGACAGCGGCAAGGTCTTCGCCTGGGACGGCCGGGAAATCCCGGCTTAAGCAACCGATCCTATTCGACCTCGATGTAGAAGGCCGCCCAGGGCCAACGCTGCTCGTCCTCCGCGGTCAGCACCGCGCCGTCGGGGCGGCTGTAGACCAGCCAAATCGGCCCCCGCTGCCCCAGCCCCAGGTAGCGCCCGTCGCGCTTCAGGCCGACCACCCAGTCGAGCGCCTGGATGTCGGCAGCCGGGATCTCGGCACCGAAGCCGTCCAGGGCGACCACCGTGACATTCTTGCCGGCCGCCCCGGCAGCGGCGAGCACATCCTTCAGCCAGGGCCCCTCGAAGGTCGAGGGCTGGGCCCAGCCTTCGTAGGCGATCTCCACCTGTTGCATACCCAGGGATTCCAGCATGGCGCGGTCGAACTCGGCGGCCGACTGGAAGGTCTTCTCGTGGTAGTTCAGGAAGGAATCGGTGGCGTCGTCGAAGGCCGGCCGGTTGGCCGCCCCGATGTCGCCGGCGACGGTCAGCACGACGGGCCCGGCAGGCTTCCCCAGGTCCGCGGCCCGTGGCGCCGTCTCCGGCATGAAAACCACGGCAACGCAGAACACGGCGGCGAGGACGGCGGACAGCAGGCCCCGGGGGACCATGCGCAAAGCAGGGATTTCAGTCATCGGGGTCCTCGCGGCGGCTGTGAGGGGGACGCGGTGTCAGTTGAACGCGATCTGCGCCTTCATCACCTGGGAGCGGTCGCCCGCGATCTCGAAGGCCCTGATGGCCTCGTCGAAACCAATGGTGTGGCTGATGAGCGGCTTCACGTCGATCAACCCCTTGGCCATCAGTTCGACCGCCAGGGGAAATTCCTCGTGAAAGCGGAAGGAGCCGCGCAGATCCAGTTCCTTCGCCGTGATCTGCAGCATCGGCAGGGTCATCTCGCCACCCATGCCGAGCTGCACGACGACGCCGCGCGGCCGCATCGCCGCAAGGGCGGAGACCAGCGCCGGTTCGGCGCCGGTCGCCTCGTAGAGCACGTCGAAATACCCCTTGCCGGCGGCATAGGCGCCGAGCGCATCGGGGTCCTTGGCGACGTTGATGGTGCGGTCGGCGCCGGCCCCGGCGGCAAAGGACAGCGCCTTGTCCTCCAGGTCGGTGGCGACGATCTCCGCGGCGCCGGCGCGCCGGGCGCTCAGAACCGCCAGCACGCCGATGGGTCCGCAGCCGGTGACCAGGACCCGCTTGCCGAAAAGGTCGCCGGCCCGGCGCGTCGCATGCAGCGCCACCGAGAGCGGCTCCGCCATGGCGGCCTCGCCGGGGCTGAGGCCGCCGGCCTTCACGCACTGGCCGGCATCCACAACCAGGGCCTGGCGGAAGGCGCCCTGAATGTGGGGAAAGGGCATGGCCGAGCCGTAGAAGCGCATGTTCAGGCAGTGGTTGGGGGCGCCTTCCAGACAGTAAGCGCAGTGGCCGCAGGGCCGCGAGGGATTGATCGCGACGAGGTCGCCTTCCGCCAGCCCCTCAACGTTCTCGCCCAGCGCGGCAACCCGCCCCGAGACCTCGTGGCCCAGCACCATCGGCTCTTTCAGGCGCACCGGGCCGAAACCGCCGTGATTGTAGTAGTGCAGGTCGGAGCCGCAGACCCCGCCGGCTTCCATGTGGATCAGCACCTGGCCGGCGCCGGGGGCCTCGATTGGCCAGTCTTCGCTGCGCAGATCTTTGGGCGCATGGATAACGAGTGCACGCATGGAAGATGTCCCGAAGTCGGTATGAAACAAAAAGACTGCCCGAGCACGGAAGGTCTTGCAAGGCTGCGCTCTGAGCCGGCGGCCTTGACGCCCTGGCTCCCTTCATCGTCAATGACCGGCGCGTAAGCGAACCACCATCCACGGAGGGTTCCCATGCAGTCTCGAACCGCCGCCTGCTGCTGTGGCCAGCTCCGCGTCGAGGTCCGGGGAGAACCCGGCGCCGTCGGCCTGTGCCACTGCTTTGCCTGCCAACGCCGGACCGGCAGCGTCTTCGCCGCGCTGGCCGCTTTCCCGCCGCCCTACAAGGTCTTCGGCAAGGCGACCGAATACGTCCGCACCGGCGATCAGGGTGCCCGCTTCCGGTTCCGCTTCTGTCCGGTCTGCGGGACGACCCTCTTCCACACCGAAGAGGGCTGCGAGGACAGCGGCGTCGCCGTGGCGGTGGGCGCCTTCGCCGACCCGGCCTTTCCGCCGCCCCAGGAGTCCGTCTACGACTGCCGCCGGCATCCCTGGGTTCAACTCCCGCCGGGCACGACGACCTACGAGAAAGATCCCGACTAGCCGCCGTCCGGTCCTTCGCCGCTGCGGCGTTGACGCCCGCTTCCCCATGTCCGACAAAGGCGGACCGCCTCCGATTCCCGCCTCGCCAAGGACCAAGCCATGCCTTGCCTCGACCTCTTCGACCTGAGCGGCAAGCGCGCCCTCATCACCGGCTCCAGCCGCGGCATCGGCTACGCGTTGGCGCGCGGTCTGGCCGGCGCAGGCGCTGAGGTGGTGCTGAACGGGCGCGACAGCGGGCGCCTGGCGGAAGCAGCGTCGACGCTGCAGGGCGAAGGCGCCGGGGTCCACACCCTGCCCTTCGATGCCACCGACCACGCGGCGGTCAAGGCCGCCGTCGACGGCTTCGAGGCGGAGACCGGCGCCCTCGACATCCTGATCAACAATGCCGGCATGCAGCACCGCACGCCGCTGGAGGACTTCGACCCGGCGGACTTCGAACGCCTGATGCAGACCAACGTCACCACGGTGTTCAACGTCGGCCAGGCCGTCGCGCGGCATATGATCGCCCGCGGGCGCGGGCGCATCGTGAACATCTGCTCTGTGCAGTCGGCCCTGGCCCGCCCGGGCATCGCGCCCTACACCGCCTCCAAGGGGGCCGTCGCCAACCTCACCAAGGGCATGGCCACCGACTGGGCCAGGCACGGCCTGCAGGTCAACGGCCTGGCGCCCGGTTACTTCGAGACCGAGTTGAACGCCGCCCTGGTGGCCGACGCCGACTTCAGCGCCTGGCTCGCCAAGCGTACGCCGGCCGGGCGCTGGGGCAAGGTGGAGGAACTTGTCGGCGCTGCCATCTTCCTCTGTGGCGACTCCGCAAGCTTCGTCAACGGCCACATCCTCTACGTCGACGGCGGCATCACGGCGTCCCTCTAGCCCCCTGCTTGCCGTCCCGCGTCCGACGTGGCGGCCAGAGCCGCCGCGCGCTATCCTTGCAGTCCCGCAGGGCCACGCACCCGCACAATAATAAGGAGCACCGCCATGCCCGGACCGCTCGACGGCTTCAGAGTGATCGACCTGACCAACATGGTCTCCGGGCCGCTCGGCACCATGATCCTGGCCGACCAGGGCGCCGACGTGATCAAGGTGGAAGCGCCCAACGGCGGCGACCACACGCGCCAGGTGGCGACCCGGCGCAACGGCTTTTCCGCCTCCTTTCTCAACAACAACCGCAACAAGCGCTCCATCGCGCTCGACCTGAAGACGCCCGAGGGCCTGGAGGCGGTGAAGCGGCTGGTCCGCGACGCCGACGTCTTCGCGCAGAACTTCCGCCCCGGGGTGATCGAGCGCCTGGGGCTGGGCTACGAGACCCTGCGGACGATCAACCCCGGGCTGGTCTATGCCTCCATCAGCGGCTTCGGCTTCGAGGGGCCCTTCGCCCAGAAGCCGGTCTTCGACCCGCTGATCCAGTCGCTTTCCGGCCTGACCACCGTGCAGGCCGGCTCCGACGCGGAGCGCCCCAAGCTCGTGCGCACGATCCTGCCCGACAAGCTGACCGGCTTCACCCTGGCCCAGGCGGTCTGCGCCGCCCTGTTGGCCAGAAGCCGGACCGGCGAAGGACAGCACATCCAGCTTTCCATGCTGGACACGATGCTGGCCTTCCTCTGGGGCTCCGACATGGGCGGCCATACCTTTGTCGGCAACGAGATGGAAAAGGAAGTCGCGCAGAGCTGGATCGACCTGATCTACGAAACCCGGGACGGCTTCATCAGCGTCGCGGTGATGCGCCACAAGGAATGGGTCGCCCTGGCCCGGGCGGCGGAGCGGCCGGAATGGATCGAGGACCCGCGCTTCCAGAACTCCGAAGGGCTCGATGCTCACAAGAACGCACGCCTGGAGCTGACGCAATCGGTGCTGCGCGAACGCACCACAGCGGAGTGGATCGAACGCCTGGAAGCGGCGGGCGTGCCCTGCGCCCCGGTGTTGACCCGGCGCGAGGCGATCCGCCATCCGCAGGTGGAGGCCAACGGCATTGTCGTGGAACACGACCACCCCCAGGCCGGGCGCCTGCGCCAGGCGCGCAACCCCGCGGTCTTCTCCGACACCCCGGCGGCCCAGCGCAGCGGCGCCCCGGCCCTTGGCGCCCATACCCGGGCTATCCTGTCCGAGGCCGGATTCTCGGCCAACGAGATCGACACCATGCTCTCCGGTGGTGCGGCCTTCGAAAGCGCCACGGCAGATGAGGACGCGGCATGATCGAGCTCTACTACGCGCCCACACCGAACGGGTGGAAGGCCGCCATCATGCTGGAGGAGTGCAGCCTGGAGTACCGCACCCATCTGCTGAAGCTGGCCGAGGGCGACCAGTTCAAGCCCGACTACCTGGCCATCAGCCCCAATGCCAAGATGCCCGCCATCGTCGATCACGGCGTCGTCGGCGACCCGGTTTCGGTCTTCGAAAGCGGGGCGATCCTGTTCTATCTGGCTGAGAAGACCGGCCGCTTCATGCCCACGGACCCGCTGGGGCGCAAGGAGACCCTGGAGTGGCTGTTCTGGCAGAGCGCCAACCAGGGCCCCATGGCCGGGCAGCTCAGCCACTTCAAGAACTACGCGCCCGATGGCGAGGACTACGGCTTCAAACGCTACCTGGGGGAATACGAGCGCAACCTGGCGGTCCTGGAGCGCCGGCTCGAAGGCCGGGACTTCATCCTCGATACCTATTCCATTGCCGACATGATGGCTTTTCCCTGGGCCTTCATCGCCAAGCCGCTGGGCGCCGCCCTCGATGACTTCCCGCGCATCGCCGACTGGCGCGGACGGATCAAGCAGCGCCCGGCGGTGCGACGCGCCATCGACCTGCACAAGGACAAGCAGAACCGCGGTCTGCAGAACGCCTCCAACAACAGCCTGCTGTTCAATCAGACGGCCGCGCACCTGAAGCGCTGAAGTCTGTGCCACCGGAGCGCAGGGTCGCCCGAGCGATGACGCCTGTGGACAATGCAATAATTCTGACATGAATTCTTCATCCGGGCGTCGCAGAGGGAGGCCAGAGTGCGCGAGCGTATCCATTCGCCGCCTCACCCGCAGGCTGATCCAGACGTACAGGGAGACTCCGATGTTCCGCACAGTCGTTGCCGCTGGCCTGACGGCCGGGGCCGCGTGGCTTGTTCCGGGCGCCATAGCGCCGGCCCAGGCAACCGAGCCCTTCGCCCGTGTCGCCTCCTTCCCGGTTTTCCTCAACCTGCCGGAAGGAACCGACGCCACCACCGAGACGGTGGCCGAGATCGTCACCACGGCCATGGGCGGGACCATGCTGGTCTACACGGACTCGGCCCTGGAGGCGATCGGCAAGGTCGACATCGCCGACCCCGCCGACCCGAAGCCGGCCGGCGTGATCATGCTCGGCGGCGAGCCCACCTCGGTGGCGGTGCTGGGCAATCATGCCTATGCGGGAGTCAACACCTCCGAGAGCTTCGTCGAGCCCGGCGGCCATGTCGCGGTCATCGACCTGACGACCAACGAAATCAAGGCGACCTGCGACCTGAAGGGCCAGCCCGACAGTGTGGCTGTCAGCCCCGACGGCGCCTTTCTGGCGGTGGCGATCGAGAACGAGCGCGACGAGGACCTGAACGACGGCGTCATCCCGCAGCTTCCGGCCGGCTACCTCGCCAGCTTCCAGGTCAGCGGCGACGGCAGCCTGGCGAACTGCGATGCCGTCACGGTGACCGAGCTCACCGGCCTGGCCGAGGTGGCGCCAGAGGATCCGGAGCCGGAGTTCGTCTCCATCAACACGCGGAACCACGCGGTGGTGACTCTGCAGGAGAACAACCACCTGGTCATCGTCGATCTTGCCGCCAACGCGGTGGTGAATCACTTCTCCGCCGGCAGCGTCGATCTCAGCGGCATCGACAACGAGCGCGACGGCACGATCTCCATGACCGCCGAACTGACGGGCCTGAAGCGCGAACCGGATGCAGTTGCCTGGCTGGACGACGCCCGCTTCGTCACCGCCAACGAGGGCGACTATGAGGGGGGATCGCGCGGCTTCTCGGTGTTCTCCGCCGAGGGTGCCGTGCTGTACGACTCGGGCAACGCGACCGAGCATCTGGCCGCCTCCGTCGGGCACTATCCCGAAAAGCGCTCCGGCAACAAGGGCAGCGAGCCCGAGGGCGTGGCCGTCGGGACCTTTGCCGGCGAGCGCCTGGTGATGGTCGGCCTGGAGCGCGCCAATCTGGTGGGCCTCTACCGCGACGGCACTGCGGAGCAAGGCGCCAGCGGACGCATGGATTTCGTCCAGGCCCTGCCTTCCGGCGGCGTTGCGCCCGAAGGCATCGTCACCATCGGAGAGCGTGGCCTGATCGTCATCTCCAACGAAGACGATGCCGCCGAAGACCACATCCGCTCGACCATCACGCTCTATCAGCAAGGCGCCGAAGGGCCCGATCTGATCCAGATCGTCTCAGTGAACGGCCCTGATGGCGCGCCCATCGGCTGGGGCGCCCTCTCCGGCCTCGCGGCCAACCCGAGCGACCCCGCAATCCTCTATGCCGTGAGCGACAGCTTCTACAGCGTGCCCAAGATCTACACGATCGATGTCTCGGCAGAGCCGGCCCGCATCGTTGCCGCGCGCACGGTGATGAAGAACGGCGCGCCGGTCGAGAACCTGGATCTGGAGGGAATCGCCACAGCGCCGGACGGCAGCTTCTACCTCGCCTCCGAGGGCCACCCGGAGAAAGAGCGCAGCAGCCTGATCCTGCACGTCCTGCCGAGCGGTGAAGTGGCGCGGGAGATCACCCTGCCGGAGGTCCTGGAGTCCGCGAAGAAGCGCTTCGGGCTGGAGGGCGTCGCCCTGGACGACAACAGGCTTTACGTCGCCGTCCAGCGTGAGTGGAACGACGATCCCAAGGGCCTGACCAAGATTCTGACGATGGATCTGGCCACCAATACCTGGGGCGTCATGCACTACCCGCTGGACGCGCCGGAAAGCGCCAACGGCGGCTGGGTCGGCCTCAGCGAGATCACTGCGCTCGGCAACGGCCGTTTCGCCATCCTCGAGCGGGACAACCAGGCCGGCCACAATGCGGCCATAAAGCGGGTCTATCAGGTGGACCTGTCGGCTGTGACCCCGGCCGCCCCGGGCGAGGCCCCGCCGGTCCTGACCAAGACCCTGGCCATGGACCTGCTGCCGATGCTGCAGGCGGCCAACGGCTGGACGGCGGACAAGGTGGAGGGTCTGGCCCTCGCCGCCGACGGAAAGCTCTATGCGGTCACCGACAACGACGGTGTCGACGACTCGCCGGGCGAAACCCTGTTCCTGCGCCTCGGTGCCGCCAACGAGGTGCTGGCCGCCAAGTGATTTGCGTTTACCCTAAGCCAACTTTGCCGGCCCCGGACTTCACGGTCCGGGGTCTTTTTTTGCGGGACCGCGCGGTTGACAGCAAACCCGGGAGTTGATACATCCCGCAGCCCATATCACTGCGGCGATATGGCTTAACGGCAAATCAGGTGTAAGCCCATGACGAGGATTGATCTCAAGGGCATGACACCGCCGATCTTCGCGGTCCTCCCTCTGCGCTAGTGCGCCGGCCGGGACCCCGACCCCGGCACTGTCATCCCGAACCGAAACCAAACGACAACCGCCTCTGGCGGCGCTCGGCTGCGCCTTGTTCGTGCGCCGCCGGCTCCACCAGCAGGCGCAGACACGCGAATGATCGATGAACGAGCACGCACTGCTGCTGCGCATCCTGCGCGCGGCCATGACAGAGACTGAACCCGGGACGCCGCGCGCCGCCGGCATCGTGAGCTGGTGCCGCCAGAATGCCGAGACCCTTGGTCTGGGCAGATTTGCGCGCAAGCTCGACGAGGCGGAAGAACGACGCTCGGCCAGCGCAAAGTCCAAGTCCACCAAGACCAAGCGCACCGGAAGCAAGGCACAGACCGATCCCTGGCGTCTGCTCGACAAGGCGCTGAGCGAGGTGGAGTCCGCCGCAGCGCAAGTGCAGGGCGGCAAAACCACGGCGGTTCTGCAGATCGCGGCACGTCTTGGGAAGGTTCTGAACCTTACCGGTGAAGAGACGCGACTTCTGCAGATCGTCGTCGCCATCAACCGGCTGCGCTGCGTCGCGTCCCTGCACTGGCGTCTGCGCAGCCACGGCCTGGACAGCACAACCTTCGCAGCCAAGCTCGCCGGCTTCGAGACCCCCGAGGCATTGCGGCGCAGTGCGGTCGTGGAACTGGCTTTGGTCGAGCTCTCGCTCAACCGTGGCGGCGAGGTCACGCTCGACCTGAGCGATGCGGTCGACCGGGTGATCGACCGCGCGCCGGCGGGCGACGACGACCTGATCGAATGCCTTGTCGGACGCAGCGCCCCGGCCGAACTCGGCATCCTCGATTTCCCCGAAGTCCTGCAGCACGCGGAGCTGCTGCGGCGCCTCCTGAGCGGTGCCGTCGCCGGCAAGGCCAAAGGTGTCAACATACTGCTCTATGGGCCGCCGGGGACCGGCAAGACGGAACTTGCGAAGACCCTGGCCAAGGCCGCCGGTGCGCGGCTCTATGCCGTCGGCGAGACCGACGAATACGGCGACGAGCCGAACCGCTGGGAGCGCGTGACGGCCCTCGCCCTCGCCCAGCGCGTGCTGGCGGGTCGCGGCGACACCCTGCTGCTGTTCGACGAGATGGAAGATCTGATCGGCGATACCCAACGCAGCGACAGCGGGCGTTTCGTCCGGCGCAGCGGGTCGAAGGTCTTTGTCAACCGCCTGTTCGAGAACAATCCGGTCCCGACGCTCTGGACGACCAACGACATCGAGAACATCGACGCGGCTTTTCTGCGCCGCATGTCATACGTCGTGAAGATGGACCGGCCGCGCCTGCAGGCGCGCAAGCGCATTCTCACCCGCGTCCTGGCGGATGAGGCCCTGCTGCTGGAGGAAGACGTGATCGAGCGCCTTGCCGCAACGGCACCGGAAGTCTCCGCTGTGGCCCGCAAAGCGGCACGCTCCGCCCGGCTTGCCTCCGGGGGCAGCGAAGAGGTCGAGCAGACCCTGACGGCACTGGTCGAAGGCCTGCGCTACGGACGCCGGCCTGCGCCCGGCGCGCAGGCGGAGCAGGCGCTCGATCTCTCGCTCTACCACGCAGACCGCAACGTCGCTCGCCTGTTCAGCCAGCTTTCGGCCAAGGGCGCGGCGCGCGACTTCTCGCTGTTGCTCACCGGCCGGCCGGGAACCGGCAAGACGGCCCTCGCCCTTCACCTGGCGCAGAAGCTCGATCAGCCCCTGGTGATCAAGCGCGCGTCCGATCTGCTGTCCAAGTGGATCGGCGATTCCGAAAAGCACATCGCCGACGCCTTCGCCGAAGCGGCGGACGAGGGCAGCATCCTGCTGTTCGACGAGATCGAATCCCTGTTGTTCGACCGCAGCGCCGCGCTGCGCAGCTGGGAGGTGAGCCAGGTGAACGAGCTGCTCACCTGGATGGAGCGCCATCCCCAGCCCTTCATCGCTGCGACGAACCATGCCGACAAACTGGACCCCGCCGCCATGCGCCGATTTGTGTTCAAGGTCACGCTCAAGGCGCTGACGGCGCCCCAGCGGGAAAAGGCTTTCCGGTTGTTTTTCGGCCTGAAGGCCCCGCGCCGTCTGCAACAGATCGACGGGCTCACCCCCGGGGACTTCGCGGTCGTCGCCCGTCAGCTGAAGTTTCGGGCAGACCCCGCGCCGGCTGTAGAGATTGCCGCGCTGCTGGCGGCAGAGGCCGCCGCCAAGACCGGCGGCCGTCCGCCGATCGGCTTTCGCCCCCCTGCGCGCAGCGCCGGCACCGCGGAACCGCGGGAGCGGCGCCTCAAGGACGCGCCCCTGCGGGACTGCTGATCACGGACTTCGCGGTCCGGGGCTGATTTTTGCCCGCCGTCCGTGCGACACTGCCCGGCGCGGCTTGCACCTCTGCGGTGACGCCCCCGTTCGAAACCAGAGATCGCCGGATGGACCTATGGGCCGATGCCCGCCTTTTCTGACCGCCGCTGTCGTGGCCGCGATGTTCGGCGGCGCCTCTGCCGCAGCAGCCGCTGAAAACACGCCGGATGCTGGCGCTGCGATCCTGCAGGCCAGTGCCGCGGCACTCTGCCCGGACATCCTCCTCAATCCCGAAGGCACGGAGATGGCAACGGAAGGGCCGCTTGCGGGATACCGGCTGGGCGCGGTGCGCGACCGCGGCCCCGAGGGCAGATGGGTCCGCCGAGAGGTTCGGCTCGACGGGCCCGTCGGGGCGCCTGACCTAGGTCTGGAGGCGACGCGCGCGGGCGGCCAGTTGCGGCGCATCTCTCTCACCCTTTACGACGGCGATATCGGTCGCCCGCTGATCACGGCCCTGGCGGATAGCACCTGCCGGATCCACCATGCGCGCGCCCTGCGCTACGATGACGACGGCATGGCCCTGGAACTCGTTCATCTCTCGGCTGACCTGGCCAGCGAGGAACAGGTCGAAGCCCTCAACCCGCCGGTCCCGGCGGGCGAAGACCCCGGCGGGGTAACCGTGGCCCATATCGACAGCGGCGTGAACTACCTGCTGCCGGTCCTTGCAGAGCGCCTGGCACGCGATGGCGAAGGTCGGGCGCTGGGCTACGACTTCTGGGACCTGGATGCGCGCCCCTTCGACGGCGATACCGGGCGCTCGGCCTTTTTCCCGATCCGCCACGGCACGCCGGTGGCCAGCCTACTTGTCAAGGAGGCGCCCGCCGTCCGTCTGCTGCCCTTCCGCTATCCGCGCCCGGACATGGGGCGCATGGCCGACCTGATCGACGCAGCCGCCGCGGCGGGCAGCAGCGTCGTCGCCATGCCACTGGGCAGCCGCGAGGCCGAAGACTGGACAGCTTTCGAGGCGGCCGCCCGGCGCCACAGCGACCTGCTGTTCATCGTGTCAGCCGGCAACGACGGACGCGACATCGACGCCGTGCCCCTCTATCCCGCCGCACTCGCCCTGGAGAACATGTTGGTCGTCACCTCGGCCGACGCCTTCGGACGGCTGGCAGCGGGGTCCAACTGGGGTTCGGAGTCCGTCGACCTGATGGTGCCCGCCGAGCAGTTGGAGGTGACCGACTACCGCGGGGCGCGCGGCCGGGCCTCCGGCTCCAGCTACGCGGTGCCGCGCGTGGCCGCCCTGGCGGCCCGCCTGAAGGCCGCCAATCCGCAGTGGCAGGCTGCCGAGCTGAAAGCGGCCATTCTCGGCCGCGCCGTGCCGCCGCTGGAGCGCGGCCGGCCCAAGGTGGCCGGCGGCTGGATCCCCAATCCGGCCGAGGACAACTGAAATCAGTTTCCGAGCTTCGGGGGACGCGGCGGCGGCTGCGCCATGAAGCGCTCCGCCGCCGGGGCCGTCTGCGGGTTGACCCGCTTCAGGCGCGCCAGCGCCTCGGCCGCCAGGGCCGGATCGCCGCCCCAGGTGCCGGCCTGGATCGCAAAACGCAGGACCTGAAGGTCCTCTCCGGCGTGTTCCATCAGCCAATGCAGATGCGGCAACTCGGCTTCGTAGTCGCGCAGCAGATGGTGGGTGACGACCAAGCCGAGGCGGGTGTTGATCGCATTGGGGTCCTCCGCCAGGGCGCGCTCAAAGAGAGGCACCGCCATCGCAGCGGCACCGCCGCGCCCCAGGGTCTGGCCGGCCAGATCCAGAAGCTGGCGGTTGCCGGCCCGGCCGCAGGAGGTCGCGATCGCCTTGGCTTCCTGATCCTGCAACCGGCCTGGTCGCGCCTGACGCTCTTCGATCAGCGTCGTGCAGACGCGCACCGCAGCGCCGAGTTCGGCACTTTCTTCGGCGAAGCCGGCGCCGCTTTTGGACTCCAGTACCGCCAAGGCGGCAGAGGGAACCGCTTCGAAGCGCCCTTCCCCACCGGAGGCGACAATGCCGACCAGCCGCCCCTCGGCATCGACCAGCGCGCCGCCGCTGTTGCCCGGCTGGCTGTAGGCATCGTGATGCAGGCGGGCGAGAGGATGCTCCGCCGCCGGCAGGGCCCGTGCCTGGCCGGGGTCGTACGCGCGGATCCGCTGCCGGCCGACGTCGGCCCCGATGGTGAAGAAGTCGACCCCCGCGCGAGCTTCCGTCGGCTCCAAGGCCGGCCCTTCCGGCAGGCCTTCGACCGTAAGGAACACCAGGTCGGCAGCATAGCCGCTGGGCACGACCGTGGCGGTCAGGGGCGTCCCGTCGGCCAGGAAGAGCGTCGCCTCAGGCTGGTCGGCAACCACGTGGCGGGCGGTGACCAAACGGTCCGGGCCGATGCGCACCGCCGAGCCGACGGGATCGAAGGCGGAAATCGCGAAGACGGCGGCGCGGGCATCGCAGACCGGGTCCGGCTGATCGCAGTCCGCCCCCTGGGCCTGCGCCGCCAGACAGGCTGCTGCAGCACAGGCGAACGCGATGCTGCGCAAAGCCAGAAGCGCTTTGGCCGATCGCAGGCCCATTGAGGGACGGACCCCTACCAGCTGCCGGTGTTCTCCATGGAGGACCAGGGCTCCTGCGGCGCCAGGGAGTCGCCCTTCTGCAGGAGTTCGACCGAAATGCCGTCCGGCGAACGCACGAAGGCCATGTGGCCGTCGCGCGGCGGGCGGTTGATCGTCACGCCGCCGTCGTGCAGCTTCTGGCAGAGGCCATAGATGTCGTCGACGAGATAGGCGAGGTGGCCGAAGTTGCGCCCGCCCTGGTAGTCCTCCGGATCCCAGTTGTAGGTAAGCTCCACCAAGGGGGCCTTTTCCTCCTTGGCGCGGCCCTCGTCTTCCGGCGCGGCCAGGAAGACCAGCGTGAAGCGGCCCTTCTCGCTGTCGTAGCGGCGCACCTCTTTCAGGCCCAGCAGGTTGCAGTAGAAGTTCAGCGATGCGTCCAGGTCTTTCACCCGAACCATGGTGTGCAGGTAGCGCAAAGAGGCCTCCCCTTCAGTCTGTATCGTGTGACGGGCCGCCGTTTGGGCTGCATGCCCGAAGGATTGCTTGGCCTGTAAGATAGGAGGCGGGCCGCGAAACGCAAACCCAAGAGACGGGTGAGCCGGATTCAGGCGAAGGCGGGAATGCCCAGCAGGTCCGCGATGGCCGGCACCTGGTCCAAAGCCCAGCGCATCTCCTGGCGCTGAAAGGCGGTCAGTTCCCCGGGCGCCACACGGTTGGAAAGCGGCAGACCCTGGTCGATGTCGCGCAGTTGCTGGCGCAGAATGAGATCGAGCAGGATGCGGTGCGCTTCGATCAGATTGTCGATGGTGCGGGCCGGGACGAGGTCGAGGCTGCGGGCCGCCTCCAGCCGCTCCGGCGTCGAGCGCTTGGCGATGCCGTGCTGCAGGGCGATCACCCGGGCGGCAGAGAAGATCGGCATGATGCCGCCCTTCTTCAGATCGACGCGGCCGTGGTCCAGCTTCAGCCGGCCGAACCAGCCGACCGGGGCCTCCAGCTGGCCGGATTTCAGCGCCAGCAGCCGCAGGAAAGATCGCGAGCCCTTGGCCGCCTCCAGCGCCTCTTCATGAAGGCGCTCGGCCAGTTCGCTTGCGCCATGGACCGGAACGGCGTCGAAGAAGATGTCGCAGTTCAGCATGTCTTCCGGCTTGGAGCGCGTGATCCAGGTGCCGACGGTGTCGCGCCAGCCGGCGAGATCCATACGCCACTCGGCGTTGGCGGCCATGACACCGCCCTTGCAGTAGCAGACGCCGGCATCGTTCAGGATATCGGCGGTGCGCTGGCCCAGCGCGGCGAACCAGGGGTCGACGTCCCGCCCGTTCCGCTCCGCGGCGGAGGCCGCATCGTCGCCGGCGAACACGATGGCGTTGTCCTGGTCCATGGCCAGAAGACTCTCGCCGCGCCCGCCGGAGCCGAGGACCATCATCGCATAGGGCAGCGGCGCGGGCCCCATCTCCGACGCTTCCAGCTCCGCCTCCGCAAACTCGCAGGCGCGGCGCGTGAGCGCGCGCAGCTCGCGCGAAACGATGGCCGCAACGTCGCGGCTGTCCACATCCTCGTGGACCAGCGCCCGCGCCACCACCGTGAGGTCCGCCCAGATGCGGCCCAGTTCCGCCGCTGTTTCCGCCTGCTCGATGCAGTCGCCCAGCGAGACGGCGTCGCTCGCCCGCTGGCGCAGGAGGTCGCGGGCACTGAGCGCGCCCACCAGCGCGCCCTCCGCATCCGTCACCCCCAGGTGGCGAAAGCCGCCGCCCGACATGCGCGCAAGGGCGCGGTAGACAAACTCCTCCGCCTTTATGGTGACCAGGGGGCGCGCTGCGAACTCCGCCACCGGCCACTGCAGCGCCGCACCGCCCAAAGCGTCGACCGCCCGCAGCACGTCGCGTTCGGTGATGATGCCCCAGCCATCCTCGGCGGTGGCGTCCGCCCGAGGCGGCAGAAACAGGGAACTCACCTTCTTGCCGGCCATGACGCCCAGCGCCTCCTGCAGCGGCGCGTCGCCGGCAATGGTGAGCGGCGGGCTGTTCATCAGATCCGCGACCTTGTGGCGGTAGGGAAAGCTGTCGACGCGGGCGTACTCCGCCACGCTGGGGGCAACCGCCTGGCCCAGTTGATCGAAGCCCTGCCATCCGGCCCGCGCCTCCTCGTCGAGACGCTCGGTGAGCGCCCGGCAGGCGCGCTCCGCCTGGGCGAGGGTCGTAACGCCGGCTTCCGCGAGCTTGGGGACGAGGGCCAGAAAAATCTCGGCTGTGAGAATCGCATCCCCCAGGGCCCGGTGACGGTTGTTGGTCGCCAGTCCAAGCCAGCCCGCCACGGTCTCCAGCGACTGGCTGGGAAGGTTGGCGCCGACCAGATGGAGCAGGTGGCGCACGTCGAGGCTGCGGGGCGTCTGCCAGTCGAGCCCGTTGCGCTCGTGCTCGGCCTTGAGGATCGCGAGATCGAAGCCGATGGAATAGCCGATCACAACCGATGGCCCGGCCCAGTCGACGAAACCAGCCATCGCATCGTCGAAGCTGGCGGCGGAGGCGACGTCGGCATCCGTTATGCCATGAATGGCTGTCGAATCACCGGGGATCGGAATACCAGGATTGACCAGAACGCTGTGGGTATCGCCCTCCGCGATCCGTCCGCCGGACAGGCGCACGCCGCCGATTTCAATGACATGGTCGTGGACGACGTCCAGCCCGGTGGTTTCTGTATCGAGCACGACCGCCGGAACCGCCCGCAGCGGCAGCCCGGAGAGACTGGCCTCGGCCCCCTGGAAACTCATGCACTCGACTCCCTTCCCGCGGTGCGACACTAGACCTCATTGCGGCGTCGCGGGACTTGATCAGAATCAATGGCGCAATTCGGCAACGCTGGTTAGATCGGCGGCCACGGCGGCCCCCTGGATGCGTTTTTCGAAGCGGTCCCGGATATCCCGCCATTTGAACTTGATGGAGTTCTCGACGATTTCCTTGTCGTGCTTCTTCAATGCAGGGGCAATCGGGGCCCAATCGAACAGCGCAGCGGGGCTGGCGGTGAACAGCGCCGGGCCGCGCGGACCGTCGTGCCAATCGTGGAAGGCGAGGCGCCGTTCAAAGGCCGCCACGGCCTCCGGCAAAGAGAAGGCGGAGGTGCTGAGCGCGGCTGCTTCGTTATCGGCCAAACCCTTGCGAAAGCAGTGCAGTGCCAGTTCGCGCCGCAGAACATCGTCGACAGTCTCGTCCTGCAGCGCATGGGAAACCGCAAAGAGGGTCAGATCGGACAGGCAAGCGGCAAAGACATGCATTTTGGCGATATCGATCGACGACGCGAAGACATCGTCTTCGAACATGCTCGGATAGCGTGTGCCCATGCGGGCCTTCAGGTAGCCGTAGAGGGTTTTCTGGGCAATGAAGGCCGCGCGCGTCGCCACGAAGCTGCAGAGCGCATCGGTCGAATCGATGGGCCCCGAATCGCGCCGCACGGTCAGACGCGCCAGGAACTCGGGCAGAAACGCCCAGGCTTTACGCAAAGGTTGCATCACCCGCTCGCCCGCGGATTCACGTAGACCTGCAGCGAAACGCTAATCGATTCGATTGTTGTACAGCATGAAAACGTCATAATCGCTACTACTAAGGTTTTCAATCCAGTACAATCATGGTCTACTCGCGAACCTTCGCCAACCATGTTGAAGTACTGGGGCATTTTCGAAAAAAACATCTGGGGGAATGACAATGTCTGAAGCCACAAGAGACCCCGGCGCTGGGGGGACATCAGCGCCCGGGATTGGCAAGGAAGCAAAGGAGCGTCATTGGGCTAGAACCCGCAACCTGACGATCGGCGTTTTGGTTGTCTGGGCGATCTTTGCCTTCATCCTTCCTTGGAACGCCAAGGCCCTGAATGAAATCTCCTTCCTGGGCTTTCCGCTGGGCTACTACCTGATCGTCCAGGGTTCGCTGCTCGTCTTCGTCGTTCTGATTTTCTTCCAGAACTGGCGGCAGGACGCCATCGACGACGAAGCCGGCGTCGGCGACGAATAGGGGGCGGCCAACATGATCAAAGGGAGCTTCATCGAAAACCTCGGCCGTGTGTACGCGATGTACACCGGCGGGTTCCTCGTCTTCATCATTCTGATGGCGATCTTGGAGCAGATGGGTGTCGGTGCCGACACCATCGGCATCCTCTTCGTCGCCTTCACCGTGGCAATCTATGCCTTGATCGGCTGGCTGTCGCGGACCATGCAGGTCGAGGCCTACTACGTTGCCGGACGCGAAGTGCCGGCGGTCTACAACGGCATGGCAACGGCGGCGGACTGGATGTCCGGCGCCTCCTTCGTGGCGCTGGCCGGCGGCATCTACTTCGGCGGCTACGGCTATCTGGGCTTCATCGTCGGCTGGACAGGCGGCTACGTGCTGGTCAACTCGCTGATGGCGCCCTACCTGCGCAAGTTCGGCTGCTACACGGTGCCGGATTTCATCGGAACGCGTTACGGCGGCAACGTCGCGCGCTTCTGCGCCGTTGTGATCCTGGTCGTCACATCCTTCACCTACGTGACGGCGCAGATCAACGCCTCGGGAACCATCGCGGCGCGCGCGCTGCACATTCCCTTCGAGTTCGGCGTCTGGATCGGCCTGGTCGGCATCCTGCTGTGCTCCATGCTCGGCGGCATGCGGGCGGTGACCTGGACCCAGGTGGCTCAGTACATCGTCCTCATCATCGCCTACCTGGTGCCGGTCATCTGGATGTCGAACAAGCAGGACTTCGGCCTCATTCCCCATTTCTCCTACGGCGATGCGGTGGCCCGCATCCAGGAGCTGGAGCCCCTGGTCGGGCTGGGAACGGCGGCAACGGAAAGCGCGCCATACGGCGGCGTGAGAATCCTCTCGACACCGCACAACGACCCGCAGGGCGGCATGGACTCCTGGAAGTTCGTCACCCTGGCGCTTTGCATGATGGCGGGCACCGCCTCGCTGCCGCACATCCTGATGCGCTACTTCACCACACCGTCGGTGCGGGACGCGCGCAGGTCTGTCGCCTATTCGCTGTTCTTCATCTTCCTGCTGTACTTCACGGCGCCGGCCCTGGCCACGCTGACCAAGCTGCAGCTGCTGGACCCGACCCTGCCGACGGCGGTCATCGGACAGTCCTTCGAAGCGGTGAAGAACCTCGCCTGGGTGCAGAACTGGGAAAGCGTGGAGATGCTGTTCCTGACGGACAGCAACGGCGACGGCATCGTCCAGCTCAACGAGTTCTTCATGCGGCCGGATATCGTCGTCCTGGCGACCCCGGAAATCGCCGGCCTGCCGTATGTGATCTCGGGCCTGGTGGCTGCCGGCGGTCTGGCCGCAGCCATGTCGACGGCCGACGGGCTGCTGCTGGCCATCGCCAACGCGCTGAGCCACGATCTTTACTACAAGATCATCGACCCGAAGGCGGACACCAAGCATCGGCTCATCGTCGCCCGCGTGCTGCTCATCGTGATCGGCGCGGCCGCCGCGTTGATCGCCAGCCTGCAGCTCACGGGTATTCTCGGTGCGGTGGCCTGGGCCTTCTGCTTCGCCTGCTCCGGCCTGTTCTTCCCGCTGGTGCTGGGGGTCTGGTGGAAACGGGCCAACACCCAGGGGGCGATTGCAGGCATGGTCTGCGGCTTCGTCGCCGGCTCCGCCTATCTGTACTACGTGTACAACGGCGGCACGCCCTGGATGGGCATCGACCACCTGCGCTTCGGCATCATCGGCATGCCGGTCAGCCTGGTGGCGATGGTCGTGGTCAGCCTGATGACCCCGGCGCCAAGCCAGGAAGTGCAGGACATGGTGGACGAGGTTCGTATTCCTTCGGGCGAAACGATCCTCGGTGCCAAGCACTGATCTGAAACAAGCAAAAGCGTGTAGACTGGGGTGGCGGAGTTTCTCCGCCACCCTTTTTATTCAGGACCCGCAAACAGGTGACGATAACCGACCCGCTTGCCGTCTTTCCCATCTGGGTCATCGTGTTCGACTATCTGATGGGCGTGATCATGTGGACGCTCATCGGCCGCGTCGCCATGAACCTCTTCCTGCCGGAAGACTCGAACTTCTTTTTCATGAAGGTCTTCGTGAAGGGGACCAATCCCATCATCCGAGTCTTCCGGCCGATCACGCCGGGCTTTCTGCTGGAACCCCTGGTGCCGCTCTACGTCGCCTGGTTCTTCTTCATGATCCGCTTCTACCTGATGCCCTGGCTGCTGGGATACTCGGTCATGGGGATGCTGTCCTTCCCGCTGGAAGGCGAAATCGCCCGCGCGCTCTACAACATCGTCAACTGACGCCCTATCCTCACACAGCGAGGGCCGGCGCGTCTGCGCCGGCCCTGCACTGCCTCCACCCCGAGTTATGGTGGCTTCTTAGAGCCCGCTGCGCTTGGGCAGGCCGGCGTAGAGGTGAACGTGGGACACCGTCGCAAAGTCGCCCGGCAGCGCGCCGTAGGTCTGCCCGTCGCTGTGCCAGGCGATGGCCAGCCCGGCCGCCAGATGCTCGCCGGTCAGCTGCAGGCAGGGCTTGAAAGCGGCTTCGAAGCGGGCCTTGCCCGACTTGTCTGCGGTGAAGACCGACTGGGCGCCGTCGCGCGTGCCGATCGGGAGATCGTGGGTACCGATGAAAGGCTCGGTCGGCGGCGATGCCATGAAGAAATGCCACATGGTGTAGACGCCGTCCGGCACAAGGCCGGTGAAGTCGGCAGTCAGGCTGCCCTCGCCGTTCGCGCAGCTGTAGCTTGCCTCACCCTTGGCGCTCAGCCAGTCGCCGAGGGTGATGCCCAGGGCACGGCCCTTGGGCCAGGGACCATTGGCGGTCTCGTCGAAGGGCTGATGCTCCAGCGGTTCCGCGGCGGCATAGAGCGGAAGGCTCAGGTCCCGGTCGCCGGCGGTCGGGCGATAGAGCCTGCCGGAGCCGGGCTCGCGTTCGATCAGCACATCCTGCTCGGCCAGATTGTCCTCGACATGGAGCTTGAAATTGAACTCCAGCGCGACCGGGGCGTCGTAGGCAACCTGGGTGCTCGGCTCTCCGCTGCTGTCGGCAACCGCTGCGGAGGCCGCCAGCACCACAAGGGCCGAGGTGGTCATAAGAAGAGATTTTACGGACATAGATCACGTCTCCTGAAAAGGGTCCAAAGAATGCGGCGGGATACGAGCGGCAACAGTTTTGCGTTCAGTCCTCTCAATGCTCAGTCGGGGACCGAAAGGCCGCTGGGCACGCGCCTGGGCACAAGCGCGGCCTGGTCGCGGCTGCGCGGGTCGGTGAGTGCCCCAAGGAAAGCCAGTAAGTCGTCAACCTCTGCGTCGCTCAGCCTGCGCGGCGGCAGTTCGTTGGCCTCCGCCAGTTCCCTGCGCAGCGCAGCGGTCTCCTGAACCCAACTGTCGCGGCGCAGGTAGTCGGCCAGGCGCGCCGGATTGACCGCGTCGTGGCTGAGGCGCGATCCCGTGGCCCGGGGCTCGATCACTCTTTGCAGGGCGGGAAGGCCGCCCTGCGCGGCGTCATAGCGTTCAAGGGAGCCCACCGGGTCGAGGTGGTGGCGCACCACCGCCTCCAGGCTGGCGTAGCTGCCGGCATGACCCCAGGGGCCGGTCAGCTCCACGTTGCGCAGGGAGGGTGTGCGGAAGCGGTAACGATCCTCCGGGCGAAAGGTCACGCGGTAGCGGCCGAAGTCTTCCACCCGTTCGGCATAGCCGGTCGCCCGCCAGTAGGAGCGGTCCCAGCCGTCGCTCTTGCCCGGACCGATCTGCGGCATGGCAATGGCATGGAAGCGGTGGTCGGTCTGGAACTTGCCGCTGTGGCAGGCGACGCAACCGGCAGCGCCGTAAAACAACGCCATGCCGCGCCGCGCAGCCGGTGACAGCACCTCAGGATCGCGGCTGCGCAGATAGCGGTCGAAGGGGCTGTCGTCGGGCCGGAAGGCCGCGGCCTGGAAAGCGGCAATCGCATTGGCCGCCTGCACGATCGTGATATCGTCGGCGTGATCCACCTCCGGGAAGGCCTCGACGAAAAGCCCGACGTATTCGGGGATCTTCTGCAACCGCCGGGCCAGAATCGCCCAGGCGCCGTCCTGGCCGCCGAGGCGGTTCAGCGCCACCGCATCGGCCACCGCGTTCTCGCCCTTGTGTCCCGCCATCTCGATGTCCGACAGCACGGGAAAGAGGGCCTGGGCCGCCAGGGCACTATCGAGCCCTTCGGGCAATTGCTCGCGCGCCGGGGTCCAGAAGCCACCGGGCCAGGTGCGCGCGGGGTCGACCTCCACCCGGCCGTCGTGGGTGAGAGCGGTAAACTCCCGCGCGCCCAGGAAATGCAAAGCGGGGGCATTGCGCGGTACACGGCCGAGCAGCGGCGTCTCGGGGTCTTCGCGGCGCTTCGTTCCCAGGCCCCGCGCACCCTCTCCGAGCGAAAGCGATACGCCGTCGGCCGAGGCCAGGGTCGGATGGTGGCAGGTCGCGCAGGCGATGTTGCGGTTGCCGCTCAGCACCTTGTCGAAGAACAGGAAGCGGCCCAGACGCACCTTTGCGGCATCGGGCCGGCCATCGTCATGAAAGTCGCTGTCGGCGACCGGTGCCAGCCCGGCCAGCGGATCGGCCGCGGCAACGGGCGGGAGTGCAGCCGGCAGCGCCGCAGCCAGCAGAGCCGCCGCAGAAAGCGTCAGGGATTTCCATGTCTTCACGGTTTTCAGCCTTCGATCCTCTGCTCCATCCCATCCCTGAGGGTGGCGTGACCCGGGTTCACGGGCGTCTGGTGAATCGGCAACGCGCGTCACCGCGACGCGGTTGCCCCCAGACCCCGCAGCACCCGGACATGGAGCGAAGCGGCGGCTGTGAGGTATCGGCGATCATCGGCGCGCTGGAAATCGGGCAGCTGTCCCGGCTACCCCAGATTTTCCCCTGCGCTTCTGGGACAGCTGTCCCGGCTCGAAAGGAAAGAAGGCCCGTTCAATCACGGCCGAGGCCCAGAACCGCGGCCTGAACCTGCGGCTCAGATCTCCGGCAGGTCGGATTCCAGCGGCATGTCGGCGCCGCGCCGTGTACAGGTGACCGCGGCCGCCGCTCCGGCGAAGTCGACCAGGCGCCTGCAGTCCGCGAGCGACAGGGCTGCAAGCCCGGCTTTGCCCGCCTTGCCCAAACGCTCAAGGCCGCAGAGCAGCGCCGCCTGGTAGGTATCGCCCGCGCCGACGGTGTCGACGACCTCCACCGGCCGGCCCGGTACCTCGAAAGCCTCGCTGCGCAGGGAGACCAGCGCCCCCTGCGCGCCGCGTGTCACCACCACCAGCTGGACGCCGTTGGCGTGCCAGCGGGCGATGACCCCTTCCGGGGTTTCCTCGGGAAACAGGACACTCAGGTCTTCGATGCTGACCTTCACCAGTCCGGCAATCTGCGTAAAAGCCTCGGTTCGCTGGCGCCACAGTGCGGCATCGGGTTCCACGTTCAGCCGGATGTTGGGATCGAAGGAGACCAGCTTCTCCCCGCCGTAGCGCCGCGCCAGCTCCAGAAAGGACGAACCGCTGGGTTCGACCGCAAGAGAAAACGAGCCGAAATGGATTGCCTGCACGCTCCCCGGCAGGTCAGGCAGATCGGCGGGTGTGACCGCGCGATCGGCGGCCCCGTGGCCGTAGAAACTGTAGTGCGGCTCGCCGGCGCCACCGAGCGCAACCAGGGCAAGCGTGGTGGGATTGTCCTTGCGTGTGACGTAGCGGGTGTCGACGCCCTCGCTTTCGAGGTGCCGTTCCAGGCGCCGCCCCAGGGGGTCGCTGGAAAGCCCGGCACAGAAGGCAACACCGCAGCCCAGCCGCGCCAGCCCGATCGCCACGTTAAAGGGCGAGCCGCCGATGCGGGCATCCATGGTGAAACCCCGGGGCGTTTCCTCCAGGGTGAAGACGTCGTAGAGCGCCTCTCCGCATACAACAAACATCAACCGGCGTTCCGTAATGTTGAAGGCCAAGGAAGAGGGGTGCGAAGCGGCGGGTCCCCAGCGCCCGACTTCGCACCCCACAAGGTTGGCGGCCGTGCCTGACGCGGCCGCCCCCAGGGAGATCGATCCGGTCAGCTCATCACCGCACCCTCCGGCAGGGCGATTTCGCCGGGCGGCTCCATGGCGCCGGTCATGATCGCCACGGCATCGGACATCGAGAAGTCCTGCGGCCGGATCACGGCATGACGGCGGCTGAGCCGGTGAATATGGATGCGGTCGGCAACCTCGAAGACATGGGGCATGTTGTGGGAGATCAGCACGATGGGCATGCCCCGTGCCCTTACGTCCTGGATCAGCTCGAGAACGCGGCGGCTTTCCTTGACGCCGAGGGCCGCCGTCGGTTCGTCCATGATCACGAACTTGGTCGCAAAGGCGGCGGCCCTGGCCACGGCCACGCCCTGGCGCTGGCCGCCGGAGAGCGTCTCCACCGTCTGGGTGATGGACTGCACCGTCATCAGGCCAAGCTCCGTCAGCTTCTCGCGCGCAAAGTCGCGCATCCGCTTCTTGTCGAGCATCCTGAACAGCGAGCCGGCGATGCCGTCCTTGTAGAGCTCACGCCCCAGGAACATGTTGTCGGCGATCGACAGCGCCGGCGAGAGCGCCAGGTTCTGATAGACGGTCTCGATACCGGCATCGCGCGCGTCCATCGGCGACGCGAATTTGACCGGCTCGCCGTCCAGGCGGATCTCTCCCTCGTCGACCTGAACGGCGCCGCAGAGCGCCTTCACCATGGTCGACTTGCCGGCGCCGTTGTCGCCGATGATGGCCAGGACCTCACCGGGAAAGAGCTCGAAGTCGGCCCGGTCCATGGCGGTGACGCGGCCATAGCGTTTGGTCAGGCCGCGGCCGGTCATAACGGGTTTCACGCTCATGCGCTGACCCTCCTGATCCACTGGTCCATGGCAACGGCGACGATGATCAGCAGGCCCACGGCGAAGGTCTGCCAGAGCACGTCGACACCGCCGAGCTTGAGGCCGGAGCGGAAGACGCCGACGATGAGCGCGCCGAAGAGCGTACCGAAGATGGCCCCCCTGCCGCCGAAGAGCGAGGTGCCGCCGATCACCACGGCGGTGATGGCATCCAGGTTCGCCTCGTAGAACGACTGCGGCGAGGCGGAGCCGACGCGCCCGATGGCGGCCCAGCCGCCGATGGCGCAGAGCAGGCCGGCAACGCCGTAGACCGACAGCAGGACCCGGTCGGTGCGGATGCCGGACAGCTCGGCCGCTTCCTTGTCGTCGCCGACGGCATAGACGGCACGCCCCCAGGCGGTCCATGTGAGGGCATACCAGAGGACGGCGAAGATCCCGATCATCAGGAACGAACCGAGCGTGAACTGCGCCCCCAGCACTTCCACCCGCAGGCCGAAGACTTTCAGCAGGGGCGCGGTGGCGTCGATATCCTGGCTGCGGATGGTCTCCGATTCCGAATACCAGAGGTTCAGGGCGAAGAAGATCGACCACGCCCCGAGGGTGACGATAAAGGGCGGCAGGCGCACCTCCACCGCCGGGCCGAGGCTGAACCAGCCGACAGCGAGCGCCGCGACCATGCCGATGGGCACGACATAGATCAGCGGGACGCCGAAGCTGTACAGCAGGAGCCAGCTGAGCACCGCCACGGCCACCGGCAGCAGGCGGGTCCGCGTCACGAGGCTGCCGTTGAACAGACCGCAGGCAAGACCGACCGCGAGGCCGATGACGACGGCAAGCAGTGAGGGGACATCGCCCTGTACCGCCAGGCGTGCCATCACCATGTAGCTCAGCACCATGACCGCAGCGACGCTGAGATCGATGCCGGCGGTGAGGATCACCAGGGTCTGGGCGGCGCCCAGAATGCCGATGATCGTCACCTGCTGGATGATCAGCGAAAGGTTGAAGGCGGAGAAGAAGTTGTTTGCGACGATCCCGAAAACGATGCAGCTCACCATCAGAACCACAACCGGCGCGGCGGTGGGGTTGGCATGCAGGAAGTAGTGGAAGCGCGCGAGTGCGGAGGTGTCGCGCGCGGCAAAGGACGCGACCTCCGTCGCGCTCTTGTCGAGGGCCTTCTCGAAATCCTGCGGCCCGCGCGGCGCTGCCTGGTCATCGGCCATGGCGGTTTCCTCCCGGATCTTGAGCCCCGATCATCGGCTCCGGATCATAAGGTCAGGGGCTCAGCCTTTGGGCTGTGGTTTCCGGTTTCTGGGAAGCGCCCGGCCCGCCGCCCCCTGCGCCGCAGGGCGCAGGGGAAAGACTAGGACGGGCGAAGCCCCGGCGCATTCATCCCGAGCGCTCTCAATCCCGGTATTCTCGACCCCGGTATTTTCAACCCCAGCACTTTGCCAGCGCTTCCTCCGAAGAGATCGAGGGGATGCCGTCGACCGGCTCGTCGGTCACCAGCTCGACACCGGTATCGAAGAAGCTCAGGCCTTCCGTGTTCTCCGGCTTCGTCCCGCTCTTTGCGAACTCCACAACCGCTTCGACCCCGAGCGAGGCCATGCGCAGCGGGAACTGCATGGAGGTGGCGCCGATGATGCCTTCCTTGACGTTCTGCACACCGGGGCAGCCGCCGTCGACCGAGACGATCAGCACCTTGCCGGCCATGCCGAAGGACTTGAGCCCCTCGTAGGCACCCGCGGCGGCGGGTTCGTTGATCGTGTGGATGACGTTGATGCCAGGGTCTTTCTGCATCAGGTTCTCGATGGCCGTGCGCCCGCCTTCCTCGGACCCCAGGGTGGAGTCGCCGCCGACCAGGCGGGGATCGTCCTCGTCGTACATCTTGTTGATGTTTTTCGTATCGACGCCGAAGCCTTTGAGGAAGCCCTGGTTGCGCAGCACGTCCACCGTGATCTGCGCCTCGGAGAGATCCAGGGTGGCGATCTTGGCCTGGGCCGTGTCGCCCATCTTGGCGGCGGCCCACTGGCCGATCAGTTCCCCGGCGCGGAAGTTGTCGGTCGCGAAGGTCGCGTCGGCGACCTCCGGCGGATCGAAGGGCGTATCGAGGGCGATCACAAGCACCCCGGCCTCACGCGCCCGGCGTACCGTGTCGGCCAGCCCCGCGGGGTCGGAAGGGGTGATCAGAATGCCCTTGGCGCCGGCGGCGACAAGACTCTCGATGGCCTCGATCTGGGCCGCGTTGTCGCCGTCGTACTTGCCGGCGAAGGTGCGCAGCTCGGCCCCCAGTTCCCCCGCCTTGGCCTGCGCGCCCTCGCGCATCTTCACGAAGAAGGGATTCGTGTTGGTCTTGGTGATGAGACCGACGATGACATCCTCGGCCTGGACCGGTGCGGCAAGACCGGCCAGGGCCATCACGCCAGCGGCCGTGATCGTTCCGATGACACCATACTTCATGGCGGACTTCATGATAGAGCTCCTCCCTAGAGGCGATTGGACTTCGTTGTCTCGGAGCTTCTTGTCGGGCCGGCCGAAACGGCGCAGCTTGCTCCGTATTCTCCGATTTAACCCCTGCATTTCCTGGCTGTCAATAAATAAATCACATTGAGTTTTTTATTGTCCGCTGGGCCGCTCCGATGCTGCGCGCGACGGCCCGGAGACAGTGAGGAAGCCTTTGGGTTGCAAAGCGCGCAAATAATAAATCAATAAGAATTATTTGCCCCGCAGCGGGGAAATCCCCATTCTGTGTGGGCAGTCTGCCGCCCCCTGAAGGGCGACGCCCAGAGGTGCGATGCCCCAAAGCGCCCTGTCCGCGCAGCGCGATGGGCCGAAACGCGAGAAACCGGCGGACTGCCCGGCGGCGACCAAGACGCGAAGGCGATCATGACCCAGGGTGACTTTCAGATTCGCGGCGGCGACCAGGTCGGGCTCAGGGCCTACAACAAGCGGATGATCCTGGACCTGATCCGCCAGGCGGGAGCCCTGCCGAAAGCCGAGATCGCCCGTCACACCGGCCTCAGCGCCCAGGCCGTCTCGGTGATCGTCAATGCCCTTCTGAAAGAAGGGCTGGTCCGCAAGGAGAAGAAGGTGCGCGGCAAGGTGGGCCAGCCCCACACCCCCATCGCCCTGAACGCCCAGGGCGTGCTCTCGCTGGGCGTGAAGATCGGCCGCCGCAGCCTGGAACTGATGTTGGTGGATTTCCACGGCCAGGCGGTGGAGTACCGACAGTTTCCCTACCCCGCCCCGCGCCAGGTGGAAGTCGCCGCCCTGCTGCGGCGGGAGCTGACCGGCCTGCTGGACGGCCTGGAGGAGAGGCTGCGCGGCCGGATCGTCGGTGTCGGCGTCGCCATGCCCGGCCAGCTCTCCGCCTGGACCGACGTCATGGGGCTCGACCCCAGCGAACTGGCGGACTGGGACAAGGTCGACGTCGCCGCAGCCGTCGCCGAGCTCACCGGCCTGCCGGTGGAGGTCCACAACGACGCCACGGCCGCCTGTGCGGCGGAGATGACCCTGGGCGGTGCGCTCACCTTTTCCTCCGCGCTCTACATCTATGTCGGCACCTTCGTCGGCGGCGGCGTGGTCATCGAGGGGCGCCTTTTCGAAGGCACGCGGCGCAACGCCGGGGCCATCGGCTCCATCCCCGTCGCCGCCCGGGACGGCCATCTCGAACAGTTGATCCGCCAGGGCTCCCTGTTTCGCCTGACGGACGAACTCCGCAAGGCAGGCATAACCGGCGACGCCATGATCGCCGATCTGGTGCGCGACCCGCGCGCCGCCGAGGCCTTCACCCGCTGGCGGCGCAGCGCGGCCCCGCCCATCGCCCAGGCCATCGCAGCGGCCATCAGCATCATCGACTTCGAAGGAGTCGTCATCGATGCTATGCTCCATAGCGAGGAGGTCGAGGCCTTCGTCGCAGACGTCCGCGCGGCGCTGACGGAAATCGACCTCACCGGCACCAGCCCGCTGGAGATCCGCCGCGGCAACGTGGGTCCGCGGGCACGGGTCTGCGGCGCCGCCATCCTGCCGCTGATCCGTCAGTTCTCGCCGGACCAGAACCTGCTGGTGAAGAAAACCGCCGCCTGAGCGGAGGCCTGAGGCATTGGCCCCAACAGACTGGGGCCCCAACAGACTGGGGCCCAACAGACTGGGGGCTCCAACAGACTGATCCGGTGGCGCCGCCCCAAGGGGCTGGCCTGGAAAGCATCCAAACGCCCCGAAACACTTTGAACGGCCCATAACAGTCTTATATGATTTTCAGTGGGACCGAAGCATGCTCAGTAAACCATTCATGACCACGCAGGAAATTGCGGAGCTCCTCAGGGTGCGGGAAGCGACTGTGCGGTCTTGGATCCACCAAAACGAACTTCGCGCAATACGGCTGGGCCGCGAATTCCGGGTGGCAGTCAAGGATCTGGAGGCCTTTGTGAATGAACACGCCACGCGCGCGCCGAGCTGTGGCAAGGAAACGAAGGACGGCTGAAACAGACCTGCCCGGCCGGGACGATCGAACGGGGCCGGCATGCCTCGCGTAGAGGCAGGCCCGGAGAAACAAGCGCCGACCACCTGGCACGACCGGCCACAAGAGGAAGCTCTGGAAACGCTTGGCGCAAGCGCCGAGCAGGGGCTTGTCGATCCTGAGGCGGCGGCGCGCCTGGCCCGCTACGGCCCGAACCGCCTGCCCGAACCCAAGCGGCAGGGTCCCCTGGTGCGCTTTCTGCGCCAGTTCCACAATCTTCTGATTTACGTCCTGCTGGCGGCAGCGGCGACGACGGCGGCCCTGGGCCATCTCGTCGACACCGGCGTAATCGTGGCGGTGGTCTTCGTCAACGCGGTGATCGGTTTCATCCAGGAAGGCAAGGCGGAGCGGGCGCTGGCTGCCATTCGCGACATGCTGGCCCCCAAAGCCACGGTGTTGCGCGCAGGACATCGCCAGACCGTGAGCGGCGACGAGGTCGTTCCCGGCGACATCGTCATCCTGGAAGCCGGCGACCGCGTGCCCGCCGACCTCAGACTCCTGGACATCCGCGGACTGAAGATCCAGGAGGCCGTGCTGACCGGCGAGTCGGTTGCCGTCGACAAGACGACGACGCCGGTCGTGGTCGAAGCGCCCCTCGGCGATCGCAGCTGCCTGGCCTTCAGCGGCACCCTGGTGGCCGCCGGACAGGGCCGCGGTGTCGCCGTGGCAACCGGCGCGGCGACGGAGCTGGGCCAGGTCAGCGCGCTCATCGCCGAAGTGCAGTCGACGACAACGCCGCTGATCCGCCAGATGGCGGTCTTCGCCAAGTGGCTGACCCTGTTCATCCTGGCCGCCAGCGCCGCCATTCTGCTCTTCGGTCTGACGCTGGGAGACTACGGCTTCAGCGAGCTCTTCATGGCCGTGGTCGGTCTTTCGGTGGCCGCGATTCCGGAGGGGCTGCCGGCAATCCTTACGGTCACCCTGGCCATCGGGGTCCAGGGCATGGCGGCGCGCCATGCCATCGTGCGCCGGCTGCCCGCGATCGAGGCCCTGGGTTCGGTCTCGGTCATCTGTTCCGACAAAACGGGCACGCTCACCAAGAACGAAATGACCGTCGCCTCCGTCGCCACCGCGCGGCAGCTCTTCGCGGTTTCCGGCACCGGCTATGCGCCGCACGGCGGTTTTGCGCTCGACGGGCACGACATTGAAGTGAGCGGCTTTCCGCTGCTGGGCGGCCTCGCCCGGGCCGCCTTTCTCTGCAGCGAAGCCGAGCTCACGGGGCAGGACGACGACTGGCACGTGGTCGGCGACCCGATGGAGGGGGCGCTGGTGACCCTGGCCCACAAGGCCGGGCTCGACCCCGCGGTCGAACGCGGCGCCCATCCCCGCACCGACGCCATTCCCTTCGACTCCCAGCACCGCTTCATGGCCAGCCTGCATCACGACCACAGCGGACAGGCGGCGATCTATGTGAAGGGAGCGCCGGAGCGCCTGCTGGAGATGTGCCAATGGCAACATCACGACGACGGGCGCATGGAGCCGCTGGACATCGACTACTGGCATCGCCGCGCCGATGCGATCGCCGCCGAGGGTCAGCGCGTTCTGGCGATCGCCAGCAAGCGAACGCCCTGGGAGCACAGCGCCCTGCGTTTCGACGATGTGGCGGACGGCCTGACGCTGCTGGGGCTGGTCGGCCTGATCGACCCCCCGCGGGAGGAGGCCGTGGCTGCGGTGGCCGACTGCCGCGCCGCCGGCATCCGGGTGAAGATGATCACCGGGGACCACGCCGGCACGGCCCAGGCCATCGCGCGCCAGCTGAACCTGGAGAACACGCGGGACGTTCTGCAGGGCGCCGAGATCGACGGGCTCGACACGGAAGCCCTCAGCCGCCGGGCTGCCGAGGTCGACGTCTTCGCCCGCACCAGCCCGGAGCACAAGCTGCGCCTGGTCGAAGCCCTGCAACAGGGCGGCGCGGTGGTCGCCATGACCGGCGACGGCGTCAACGACGCGCCGGCCCTGAAACGCGCCGATATCGGCATCGCCATGGGCCGCAAGGGGACGGAGGCGGCCAAGGAGGCCGCGGAAATCGTCCTCGCCGACGATAACTTCGCCACCATCGCCGCCGCGGTGAAAGCCGGGCGCACGGTCTACGACAATCTCAAGAAGGCGATCATCTTCCTGCTGCCCGTCAACGGCGGCGAGTCCCTGAGCCTGATCATCGCCATCCTCTTCAGCCTCACCCTGCCGATCACCCCGGTTCAGATCCTCTGGATCAACATGGTGAGCTCGGTGGTCCTGGCCATGACCCTGGCCTTCGAGGCCTCGGAGCGCGGCGTCATGCGCCGCCCACCGCGCGCGCCCGGCGAGCCGATCCTCTCCGCCTTCGTGGTCTGGCGTGTGGCTTTCGTCTCGCTGCTGTTCTGCGGCGGCATCTTCGGCAAGTTCGCCCTGGCCCAGGCCCAGGGTGCAAGCATCGAGGAGGCACGGACGGTCGCCGTCAACACGCTGGTTGTGATGGAGATCTTCTATCTCTTCTCCGTGCGCTATCTGAACGACAGCTCGCTGACCCTGCGCGGCGTCATCGGGACCAAGCCGGTGCTGATCGCCATCACCGCCGTGACGGCGCTGCAGTTCCTCTTCACCTACGCACCCTTCATGGAAGCCTTCTTCGACACCCGGCCCCTGAGCCTGCTCGAGGGCTTGCAGATCGTCGCCGTCGGCGTGGCGGTCATGCTGATCCTGGAGTTGGAGAAGCGTTTGCGGCAGCGTCTCCTGGGGCCTGGCCGCAAAGAGAACCCGCAGAATTCAATGACAGCACGGCCGCACCGGTCATGAGCGAGGCCATCGGCGGGTACATCTTCTACGAGATCGCAGCCCTTCTGGTGCTGGCGGCCAGCGTCGGCTTCGTCGGGCTGATGCTGCGCCAGCCCCTGATCGTGAGCTTCATCGCGGTGGGCATCCTGGCCGGACCCTCGGTCTTCGACATTGCCAAGTCCGACGAGCACATCGACCTCCTGGCGGAACTCGGCATCGCCGTCCTGCTGTTTCTGGTCGGCCTGAAGCTCGACCTGAAGCTGGTGCGCACCCTGGGGCCCATCGCGCTGATGACCGGGCTCGGGCAAGTCGCCTTCACGACCATCTTCGGGTTTCTGATCGGACTGGCGCTCGGCCTCGGGACCCTGACGAGCCTCTATGTCGCCGTCGCGCTCACCTTTTCCTCAACGATCATCATCGTGAAGCTGCTCTCCGACAAGCGGGAGATCGACTCCCTGCACGGACGCATCGCCCTGGGCTTCCTGATCGTCCAGGATGTGGTTGTGGTGCTGGCGATGATCGTGCTCTCGGCCATCGGCGTGGGCACCGGGGGCGACGCGGCCTTCTCCGACGTGCTGCTGGTCTTCGGCTACGGCGCGGCCATGCTGGTCGCAGTGGGCCTCTTCGTCCGCTTCCTCGCCAATCCGCTGGTCGAGCGGCTGTCCCGCGCGCCGGAACTGCTGGTCTCCTTCGCCATCGGCTGGGCAGCGCTGCTGGCGGCCCTCGGCCACTACCTGGGATTCGGCAAGGAACTGGGCGGCCTGCTGGCGGGCGTTTCGCTGGCTTCGACGCCGTTCCGCGAGGCGATCTCCGCCCGGCTCGCCTCCCTGCGCGACTTCCTGCTGCTGTTCTTTTTCATCGCACTGGGCGCCTCCCTGGATCTCTCTGTCCTCGGCGCCAGTGTCTTCGCCGCCGTGATCTTTTCGCTCTTCGTCCTCATCGGCAACCCCTTGATCGTGCTGGCGATCATGGGCGCCATGGGCTACCGCAAGCGCACCGGCTTCCTCGCCGGCCTGACCGTCGCGCAGATCAGCGAGTTCTCGCTGATCTTCATGGCCATGGGGGTATCGATCGGCCATGTGGCGGAGGACGCCCTGGGTCTGGTTACCCTGGTCGGTCTGATCACCATTGCCGTCTCCACCTACATGATCACCTACTCTCATCAGATCTACGGCCGGATCGAACCCTTGCTCGGTCCCTTCGAACGGCGCTCCGCCGGGCAGGCGGAAGACGCAAGCCTGGCCGCCAGGGCCGTGGCCTGCGATGTGCTGATCTTCGGTCTCGGCCGCTATGGCATGGGGATCGCCCAGGAACTGAGCCGCGCCGGCTGGCGGGTTCTGGGCGTCGACTTCAACCCGGTCGCCGTGCGCCATGCCCGGGAACGGGGCTTCGACGTGGTCTTCGGCGATGCCACGGACCCGGAGTTCCTCGCCCACCTGCCTCTCGGCCAGGCCCGTTGGGCGGTCTCCGCCGTGCCGGAACACGACACCGGCGTCTCGCACGACGACCCGCGGCGCTCACTTATCCGTTCCCTCACCGACCTGAAGTTCGGCGGGCGAATCGCCGTGGCCGCCCATCAGGAAGAAACCGCCGATGCCCTGGAGGCCGGAGGGGCGGATCTCGTGCTGATGCCCTTTCGCGATGCCGCCTCGCGCGCAGCCGCCCTCATCCAGAACGGGATTTCGCCGCCACACAGCGAGGCAGACGATCCGGAAGGACAGAGGGAGCTTTCGGCATGATCGAAGACAGCCCGGCGGCCCTGCAAGGCGACAGGGAAGGCACACCGGTTCCGCGGCATATCGCCGTGGTTTGCGGACTCGACGATCATGACGGGACGCTGTTGCAGAGCAGTGCAGGCCTGGCCGCCGCCTGGGGTGCCCGCCTGACCGTCCTGGGCGTTCTGGAGCCGTTGCCGGAAATCGATCGCATCGCCCGGGCGGCCGGCGTTTCGGCGCAGGAGATCGAGAAACGCCGACTGACGGAATACCGCGAGGCGCTGCAGGACCAGATCGCCCGTGCGGGGCTCGATGTGCAGCCCGGCTTCACCCTTCGTGTCGGCAAGCAGTTTCTGGAGATCGTCCGCTACGTGATCGCCGAGAACGTCGACCTCCTCCTCAAAACGGCGGAGCGGCTCGACGGGTCGGCGCACTTTGTCTTCGCGAGCACCGATCAGCACCTGCTGCGCAAGTGCCCCTGCCCCGTCTGGCTGCGCAACGACACCGCCGCGACGCCGCCAAAGACCGTGGTGGCGGCGGTAGACGTGGATGCGACCTCCGCGGGCGAACCGAAAACCCTGGCGGGCCTCAATCGCCGCATTCTGGAGCTGGCCGCCCGGGTCGCCGCCGCCGCCCAGGGAGATCTCTATCTGCTCCACGTCTGGGATGCGCCCGGCGAGGGTCTGGTGCGCCTGTGGTCCGACGGGAGTGACCCCAAGCACGCTGCGGAGGCCTATACCAGCGAGCTGCGCGCCACCCACTGGAACGCCCTGGCCGCGTTGGCCGAACAGGCGCGTGGCTGGATCGGTCCCGCCGCCGCCGAGCGTATCGCCTTTCGCTTCCGCCTGGAGCGCGGCGAGGCGCGCAGCGTCATCCCCATGCAGGTCGAGGCCCTGAAGGCGGACCTCTTGGTCATGGGCACCATCGCACGCACCGGCGTTCCCGGTTTCATCATCGGCAACACCGCAGAGGACATTCTCAACAGCGTCGACTGTTCAGTGGTCACCGTAAAGCCGCCCCACTATGTCAGCCCGGTCATGAACATGATCGCCGCGCTCTGACGGCCAGCGACGACGGGCGCCGCTCAGACCAGAGAGCGCAGCGCAGGCCTAGGTGTGACTGCGCCCGCCGGTTTCGTAGAACCAGTCGTCCGGATAGGGGTACCACCAGTCCTGAATGGCCGGCTTGTGGTCGATGACCACCATCTTGGAACGGCGGAAAGCGTCCAGCCCGAGCCGGCTTAGTTCCCGCCCCAGGCCCGACATCTTCCAACCGCCGAACGGCAGGGCGTCGTTGTCGATCAGCGGGTTGTTCACCCAGACCATGCCGGCCTCCAGGCGCTCCGCCGCCTCCATGGCCTCCGCCAGGCTGGTGGTGAAGACGGAAGCGCCGAGCCCGAAGCGGCTGTCGTTGGCCCGCTCCAGCGCTTCGTCGAAGTCCCTGACCCGGCAGATCGACGCCACGGGGCCGAAGCACTCCTCCTGCATCACGGCCATCTCCGGGGTCACGCCGGTCAGGATGGTCGGCTCGTAGAACCAGCCCACCGGCTGGTCACCCGGCACCTTGCCGCCGAGCGCAACATGGGCGCCCTTGCTCCGGGCATCCTCCACCAGCGCCATGACTTTCTCCCGCGCGGCCTCGCTCACCAGCGGCCCGATCTCGGACTTCGCAAGTCCGTTGCCGATGCGCAGCCCCTTCGCCGCGGCGACGAAGGCCTCCAGAAAGGCATCGTGGACGCCATCGACCACGAACAGCCGCTCGGCGGAGGTGCAGACCTGTCCCGACATGTGGAAAGCCGCCGTGACCGCGCCGCTGGCCGCGACCTCCAGGGGCGCCTTGGCACTGACGATCATGGCATCGCTGCCGCCGGCCTCGATCACCGCCGGCTTCATCTGCGCCGCCGCCGCAGCGGCCACAGCCTTGCCCGCGCCGACGGAGCCCGTGAAGGCCACGGCATGGGTCTTCGGCGAGGCGATCAGAGCCTGCGCCACCTCCGCACCGCCGGGCAGGCAGCAGAGCAGCCCCTCCGGCAGGGCGTTGAACACCGGCATGAACTCCAGGGTCGACAGCGTCGTCGCCGGTGCGGGCTTGACGATGCAGGCATTGCCGGCGGCAAGGGAAGCCGCCACGGTCCAGCACATCAGCAGGATCGGAAAGTTGAAGGGCATGATGTGGACGCTGACGCCAAGCGGCTCGTAGCGGGCAAACTGAAAGGAACCGGTCTGGGTCGTGCCCGCGACCTTGCCCGCCTCGTCGCGCGCCATCTCCGCGAAATAGCGGAAGGCGCCCGCGCAGTTGGCAATCTCGCCGATCGCCTCGGGATAGGGTTTGCCCATCTCCCGCGACATCAGCTCCGCGCAGCGGCGCATGTCGCGGGACTCGATGGCGCTGGCGATGCGGTGCAGCACCTGGGACCGGGACTTGGCGTCGACGCGCCTCCAATGCCGCTGCGCCGCCTGCGCCGCATCGAGAGCCTTTTCGCGCTCCGCCTCGGAAACTTCGGCAATGATGCCGACCGGCTCGAGGGTTGCCGGGTCCGTCACCGTCAGGGGGCCGCCGCCCGCGCCGATGAACGCGGGCGTGATGAAGAAGGAGGGCTGGTTCGGGTCGAAACTCATGGCTGCACAGTCCGCTTTGTTGGGGGACCCTTCTGTCTCGCGTGCCGCTGGGTTGTCGCGGGTTTCATCGGATCATGTAGACCTTCCTTACCGTCTCGTGGACACGGCAGGTGCCTTTCCATCCGGCCGGGAAGAAGGCGGCGGTGTCCGGTTCGATCTCGATCACTTCGCCGGACTCGTGGGTGTAGGTACAGCGGCCTTCCAGGAAGTGGCAGAGCTCGTCGGCGGTGACATGGCAGTCCCAGTAGCCCGGCGTGCAGATCCATATGCCGGACTCCGGACTGCCACCGGGCCCCTTGTACAGCAGCTTGCCGGAGGTCCGACTCTCGCCTTCGATCATCGTCGGGACGGCTCCCCAGTCGACCGTGTCCGCAACGGCCCTCGGGTCCTGCATCACCGGGGTTGCAGGTTGGCTCTTATCCTTATTGGCGTGGCTCATCACAGGGTCCTCGATCAGCGCAGCATATAGATGCTGCGAATGGTTTCGTGCACCGTGACGGTGCCGGTCCAGCCTTCACGAAAATGCACGACAGTGCCCGGCACCACTTCGATCACCTCGCCGTCGTCCCGGGCGTAGGTAGCCCGGCCGGAGACAAAATGGCAGAGCTCGTCTCGCGGCAGTTCGAGCCGCCAGCTGCCCGGGGTGCAGTCCCAGATACCGGCCTCGGGCAGGCCATCGCGCTCCCCCTTCCAGAGCAGGCGGCCGGCATTGGTCGACTTGCCGTCGATGGGCTCCAGGTGACCGCCCCAGTCGACCAGTTCTTCCTTCCAGTGGGAGGCCCCAGCGATGTGCGGCGCCGAGGATCTGAGGTTCGTGGGCAAGGTGGAGGGTTCCTTTCAGGACGGATCAGAGGGTGTACTCATCAGAGGCATAGAGGGCCGATCCTGTCTGTGCAACGGACAGCCGCTGGCCATCGCTCATTGCCCAGCCAGGGTGTCGAGGATACCGGCCGCCTTGCTGGGCCCATGCTGTCCCTGGGAGTGTTTGGCCGTCGCATCCAGCTTTTCGCGCATCGCCGGATCGCTGAGCATCCTGTGGATCTTCTCCGCAAGCTCCTCTTCGGTCCACCGGTAGCGGTCAAGCTTGAAGCCGTGGCCGGTTTCCTGCACCCGCGTTGCGTTGTCGTGCCCGTCCCAGACATAGGGCATGATGATCGCCGGCTTGCCGAAGTAAAGGCACTCGGTGAAGCTGTTGTTGCCGCCGTGATGGATCACGGCATCGACTTGCGGGATGACCGAGGGCTGGGGATACCAGCTGGCAAGATGCACGTTGTCCGGTACGCTGTCATAAGCCGCCATATAGTCGCCCACATTCACCAGCGCCCTCAGCTCCAGCTTCGCCAGCGCGGCGATCAGCCGCTTCAGGAGGTCCGTGTCGCCAGCGCCGAGGGAACCGAAGCTCACGTAAAGCAGCGGCTTGTCGTTGTGCGCCTTGAAGGTCGGCACGGTGTAGGGCTCATCCTCCCGCACACAGCCCTCGAGGTATTGAAACCGCGCCGGATCGAGCGGCTGGGAGCGGTCGAAGCGCACCGGTTCCGGATAGAGCAGGAAGTTCATATGCGGGGAGGCTTCGAAGAACTCGCCGAGCGGATAGGCTGATTCGCCGCAGCTTTCGAGAAAGCCGTTGAAGTCGTCATGGATCGGCTTGATGACCTCGTTGAAGCGCGCACGGTAGCGGGCATGGCAGCCGCTGTCCTTCTCGCCGCAGCCCGACAGGTGCGGCGGAATCGCAGGATCTTCGATTTCGTTTTCAGAGCAGGAGATGATGCGCACCCAGGGTTTGCCGTTTTCCTTGGCGTAGCGCTTGATCGCCGGGAAGAGGATCACGTTGTCGACGCAGACCACGTCCGGCTGCAGCTTCTCGAGGACCTGCGGCAGATCCTTCTCCGCCCACTTGGCGCTGTCGACAATCGCTTCCCAGCATTCCTTCACGTAGTTGTCGATCTGATCGATCGGGCTCTTGGCGAAGTTCGGAATGTGGCCGTTGATGAAGTCCTCCCAGAACTTCGCCATCTCCTCCGGCGGCATGGGCTCGGAGAGGTTCACCGGGTGGCACGGGAAACCATAGCCCTCATAGACCTCCACAAAGCCGGGGTCCGAAAGGAAGACGGCCTTATGCCCCAGCTTTTCGACCGCCTGAGCGATGCCAACGGAGTTGAGGGCCGGGCCGAAGGCGGCCTCGGGGAAGAATGCGATCGTTTTCTTGCTCATGGCATCCTCTCTGGAAGGTCAGTCGGTAAGAATGCGGCCGTGCGCGGGCCGCCAATGGCACCAGACCGGCTGTCCGACACGGTAGCGTGACGCCTCCGCGTCGTCCGCCGACGTACGCACCAGGACCGGGCTGTCATGGCCGGCCACGGCGACCAGCAGGGTCTCGCTCTGGCCGAGATAGGCAATGTCGGTGATCTCCCCGGGCAGGGCGTTATAGCCCTCCGCCAGCCGTTCCGTTGTGAGAACCATGCGCTCCGGCCGGACCGAGAGCGCACAGGCGGTTCCGGCGGGCAGTTGCGAGGGCGCCCGGAGCACCCCCAGACCGGCAACCTCGATGCCTTCGGCCACGGCCCTGCCCTCGAAGAGATTGGTGACCCCGATGAACCGGGCGGCAAAGCGGGTTCGGGGTTCCTCATAGAGCGCCCGCGGGGCGTCCAGCTGGACGATCCGCCCCCCATCCATCAGGGCGATCCGGTCAGCCAAAACCAGGGCTTCTTCCTGATCATGCGTCACCACCACGAAGGTGATCCCGAACTCGTGCTGCAAACGTTTCAGCTCCAGTTGCATCTGCTCGCGGAGCTTCTTGTCGAGGGCGCCGAGCGGTTCGTCGAGAAGCAGCACCCGGGGGCGCTTGATCAGGGCGCGCGCCAAAGCCACGCGCTGGCGCTGGCCGCCGGAAAGCTGGGAAGGCTTGCGCCGCGCCAGGTCCGAGAGCTGGGTCTGTTCGAGGATTTCATCGACCCTGCGGGCGATCTCGCCTTTCGGCAGCCGCTCCATCTCCAGGCCGTAGGAGATGTTTCGGCGCACATCCATATGCGGAAAGAGCGCATAGGACTGGAACATCAGATTGATCGGCCGCCGGTTGGCGCCGAGGCGCGCCATATCCCTGCCGTCCAGCAGGATCGCGCCTTCGTCCGGTTCCTCGAAGCCGGCGACCATGCGCAGCAGGGTCGTCTTGCCGCAGCCCGAGGGCCCGAGCAGGGCGAAGAATTCTCCTTCCGCCAGGTCCACGGAGACCCCGTCGACCGCCGTCAGCCCGCCGAAGCGCTTGGTGACCCCTTGCAGGGAGATGACCGTGCCACCCGCCATCAGTCGACCGTCGCGCCGCGGTTCAGACGTTGGGAGAAGAACACCAGCGTGAAGCTGATCAGCATGATGATCGTCGCCATGGCGTTGATTTCCGGCGTCACACCGAAGCGGATCATCGAATAGATGCGCATCGGAAGCGTCGTGGAGCTGGCGCCGGCGCCGGCGGTGAAGAACGCGATGATGAATTCGTCGAAGGAAAGCGTGAAGGCCAGCAGAGCCCCGGCCAGCACCCCCGGAAAGATCACCGGCAGCGTGACCCGGCGAAAGGTGGTGAAGCGGTCCGCGCCGAGGTCGATGGAGGCCTCGATGATGGCATAGTCGAAATGCTTCAGGCGCGTGCGCACCACCGCGCAGACAAAGGCGATGTTGAACACCACGTGCGAGAGAATGATGGAGTGCAGGCCGAGAGTCACCTCCAGCAGGGTGAAGAACGACAGCAGCGCGATGGCCAGCACGATATCGGGAATGATCATCGGCGCGAAGAGCAGCGCATCGACCGCGTTCGACTGCCGGCGCCGCTCCACCCCCAGCGCCAGAAGGGTTCCCAGTGTGGTGGCGATCACTGTCGAAACGACCGCCACGACGATGGTGTTGAGGGCGGCGGCCAGAATCTCCGGGCTGCCCGCCAGGGTGACGTACCAGTCGAAGGAGAACCCGGTCCAGGCCGTCGGCAGGCCGGCCCGGTTGAAGCTGAGGATCATCAGCACGAGGATCGGCCCGTAAAGAAAGGCATAGGTCAGGGCCAGATGCAGGCCGAGCGCCCGCTGCGCCACCGCCGCCCTAGCCATGCGGTGCGGCCCTTGCCTGCTGGGCCCGGTTGACGAGCACGGCCTGGGTGAACAGCAGCAGCATCATGATGAAGATCAGGATCAGCGACAGTGCCGCGCCGAAGGGCCAGTCGCGGGCCGAGAGAAACTGATCGTAGATCAGGTTGCCGACCATCTGGATGCGTCCGCCGCCCAGCAGATCCGGGGTGATGAAGTTGCCGATGGAGAGCACGAAGACGAAGACCGCGCCGGCGGCAACGCCGGGCAGGGTGAGTGGCAGGGTGACGCGCAGAAAGGTCTTCCAGGCCGGCGCGCCAAGGTCTGTCGAGGCCTCGCGCAGCTCCGGACTGAGGCGCTGCAGCGAGGCATAGATCGCCAGGATGACGAACGGCAGGTAGTTGTAGACCAGCCCGGTCACCACCGCGAAGTCGTTGTAGAGGATGTTGAGCGGCTCGGAGATGACGCCCGCACCGCCGAGCGCCTTGTTGATCAGCCCTTCGCGGTTCAGCAGGACGATCCAGGCATAGGTGCGGATCAGGTAGTTGCTCCAGAACGGCAGCATGACCAGGAACAGGTAGGTGTTCTGCCGGTCCTTGCGGGCCAGGGAAATGGCATAGGCGGCCGGATAGGCAATGATGACGGCAATCAGGGTTGCCAGGGCGGCGATGCGGGCCGACCCGAGAAAGATCGAGAGATAGATCGGTTCGGCGGCGCGCAGAAAGTTGTCGAAGCCGAAGATGTATTCGATCCCGCCATAGACGCCGCGCTCGAAGAAGCTGAAGAAGAAGACGATCAGGCAGGGAACGATCATGAAGACCGTCAGCCAGCCGAGACCGGGCAGGGCCAGAACAAGGGATCGTCTTTGGCTGTTCATGACGGTAACAGGATCCAGGGGCCGGAAGGCCGCCGCCGGGCTGGAAGCGTGATTGCCCGGCGGCGGCCTTCCGGCCCGATACCGGCTAGTTCGACGCCGTGATCTCCGTGACGGCCTTGGTATAGGCCTTCTGGGCAGAGCCGAGATCGCGCAGCTGTTCCTGCTTCATCATATCGGCCGGCGCCATGTCGAGGTTGGGGAAACTCGCCAGCAATCCGCTGTCCAGGGCCTCCATGGCCGCCTTGTTGGGCACCTTGTAGAGGATGTTTTCGGCCACCCACTTGCCGTTGTCGGCGCTGAGGATGTAGTTGATGAACTTGTGCGCGGCGTCTTTGTTTTCGGAGGCCGCGGTGATCACCATGGTGTCGACCCAGAGGTCGGTCCCCTCTTCCGGGATCACATACCTGATCTTGTCGTTCTCGGCGATGCCGTAGTTGCACCAGCCGTCCCAGGCATGCACGAGGCTGGCCTCCCCCGAGACGAGCTTCGAGTAGAAGGTGGTGTCGTCGTAGGCCAGCAGGTCCTTCTTGGTCTCGATGAGTTGGGCCTTCACCTCGTCAATCTTGGCCTGGCTGGTTTCGTTCACCGAGTAGCCCCTGGCCAGCATGCCGGCCGCCATAAGCCAGCGGTCGGTGGCCAGCATGGTCACCTTCCCCTTCAAACCGTCGCTTGGATTCAGCAGGTCATTCCAGCTCGACGGCGTGCCCTCGACCAGATCGGAGCGATAGCAGAGACCTGTCGTGCCCCAGGCATAGGGGGCCGAGAAGCTGTTGCCCGGGTCGTATTCCAGGCTGGCCGCTTCCGGGTAGAGATTGGCGAAGTTCGGCACCTTCGCGTGATCGATCGGCGCCGAAAGGCCGAGCTTGTTCAGGACCTCCGCAAAGGGCGAGGACACGAAGAGCACATCGTAGCCCTTGCCCTTGCCGGCCACGACCTTGCCCATGATCTCCTCGTTGGTCGCATGGAGGGCGACCTCCACCTCGATCCCGGTCTCAGCCTTGAACTTCTCCGGCAGATCCTTGGGCATGTAGCCGTCCCAGTTGGAGATGACGATCTTCTCGGCGGCCATGGCGGCCCCCGCCCCCGGGCCGAATGTGCCGATGCCCCCTGCGCCCAAGCCAAGTGCCACCGCCAGGGCGGCCGTCGATGCCGTCGTGAGAAAACTCTTCATTGCCGCTTTGCCTCCATGTCTGCCGGGGCGGTTTGCCCGCCCCGCTTTCTGACCGCAGCAGCCTGAACCGGCCTGCGGATGCCCCTGTCTCCGGCCAATATTGTATCATTTCCAAAAATTATACAATCTGGTTTCCCGACAGCGCCATACAACCGAACCGGGCGAACGGAGCCCGCAATCCCTGGGCCCTCTTGCCCGGGCCGTGAAACCGCCGGATTCAGGAGAGCCGGAAGCAGGGCGAGAACAGGTAAAGAGGTCTAGCGGCGTGTCAGGCGACGGTGCGCCAGGACCCGGACCTTGCGGAAGTCGGGCCGGTTTTCGTCCGACATGCGGATGTGCAGCGACATGCGCTCGGCAGCCTCCGCCAGGGCACCCCGCTCCACAGCATCGAGGATCGCCAGATGCTCGGCGAAGGAGGCCTCCAGGCGCTCAGGCGTCGTGTACTTTTCGTACTCGGAGAGGCGGCGCAGCCGCGTCTGCTGGCGGATCGCCTGCGCGAGAAAGCGGTTTCCGCAGGCCTCGCCCAGGGCATTGTGAAACGCCGCATCGATGTCGAGCAGGTTGTTCAGGGGCTCCGACTCGATACCCGACGACAAGGCGGCGAGGTGCCGCTCGCGCAGTTCGGCGATCTGAGCGGCCGGCAGATCGAAGCGCTCCTCGCGCAAGGCCGCCGGCTCCAGCAGCAGACGGAAGCGATAGCTTTCCTGATAGGAGGCCTCGTCGTTCAAAGCGGGGCCGAAGACCCAGCCGTGGCCGGGCGTCTTCTCGACCAGGCCGTCTTCCTGCATGCGGGCCAGAACCTTGTGAATGACGCTGCGGCCCGCGCCATAGCGCCGCACCAGGTCGGCGATGGAAACCTGGTTGCCCAGCAGATTGGCAAAGCGCTCGCTGGTGATCTGCCGATAGATCCGCTCCACCTCCGGCACCGGCAGGTCGACCTGCTCGAAAAGATCGGAGCCGGGGGCCGCTGTCAGAAAGTAGCCGCGGCTCGGCTTCAGGCTGACGATCTTGTGCTTCTCGAGCTGCTTCAGCGCCGTGCGGACGGGCGAGCGGGACACGCCGAGCGCATCAGCGATCCACTGTTCGCGGATATGGAACCCCGGCTCCGCGCGCTCCCGCCGCAGCGTGTCCAGGATCTGCCGTGCAAGCTCCGAACTGCGCATCGCTCCATGCTCCCGCGGCCGCGGTGCGACCCTCCATCGATTCCGGACTTACCACGAAATCCGGTGCGAGGACACCTCCGCCGGTTTTCGCCCATTGACTCAGAACTCGCCGCTCCACTCCAACCTCGATGCCGGGGCTCAGACGCCGAAATCGCTCGGGCTCCGTCCAAGGGTACGGCGAAACATGTAGCTGAACGCGCTTGAAGACGCATAGCCCATGTCGAAGGCGACCGAGCTGACCTTCTCGCCGGCGGCGAGCCTTGAAATGGCGTGAAGAATGCGCGCGTGCCGCAACCACCGCGACGGCGGCATTCCCGTTTCTGTGACAAACAATCGTTCGATGGTCTTGCGGCTGGCCGGGGCTTCGGCAAGCCAGGAGTCGACCGATCCGATCGCGCCCGGATCGTCGAGCGCCGCTTCGGCAAACCGGCTGATGCGATGGTCCTGTGGCATGGCGATCGAGAGCGGTACATCCGGGGCGGCGACCAGTTCATGGCGCAGAAGGTCGTGAAGCGCCTCGTTATGCTCGTTCGCGCGGCTCGCGGCACGGTCGGGCATGGTGCCGGCCATCAGGGCGTTCAGCAACGGCGTCATTGCCATGATCCGGCAGTCCTCCCCGATCAGTTCAGCTTCGCCCTTGCGTACGTCGACGTAGCGCATCTCGTTGTCCGATCCGTACCGCATCCAGTGCTCAACGTCCGGCGGAATCCACAACACCATCGCCGGACTGAGCAACAAGACGCGGTCCGGCGTGCCGACGTACATTGACCCCGATGCAGCGGAGATGAGCTGCCCGAAGTCGTGGGTGTGCCAGTCGTAGCTTTCGCCGGACGTCGGTCTGACGAGTTCCCCCAGGTAGCGCGGCCGAACAACTTCGCCCAGGTCGCTCAGAGGATGGTGTTTTGGATTGGTCATGGCGCTTGACGATTTCTAGATATATTTTGTCTTAATGTCGACTGAAAGACATACCGTTCTGCCCTAGGGTGCTCAAGCCTTTCGGGCCTGAGGTCCGCACCTCTCGATCAGAGCATCTTAGCGTCATGAAAAACCGCAGCCTCCTGACGTGGTTCGCGCTGGGCCATTTCGCCAACGACTGGCCGGTCTGTTCGCTGTGGCTGATCGTGCCGGCGGTCGGCATCGCCATGGAGCTTTCGCCGGCCGAGGTCGGCCTGCTGTTCACGATCTGCAACGTCGGCGGCGCGCTCGCCTATCTGCCAGCCGGCATCCTCGCCGACCACGTCGCGAACCGGGGCCGGCTCCTGGTCGCCACGTTCTGGTGGGTCGCTGTCGGGTACCTGCTGGCCGCCATGGCGCCGGGATTCTGGAGCCTCGCGCTGTTGCTCGCCGTCGCGGGCATGGGCGATGCGGCGTGGCACCCGATCGCCACCGGCGTGCTTGCGCGCAACAGCAGAGAGCGGCGTGCACACGTGCTCGGCATTCACGCCATCGGCGGCTCGCTTGCCGAGGTGCTGGCGCCGCTCGCCGTCGGCTTTCTCCTCGCTTACGTCGACTGGCGCGAGGCGCTGGCGATCTCGGTGCTTCCCGCCGCGCTCATGGGCTTCTGCTTCTTCTTCGTGGCGCGCGCGGTTCCGCGTGTCGAGAAAACGTCTGTCAACAGGCGGGACCTGCTCGACCTTCTGAGCATGTGGCGGCGGGGCAACGGACTCCGCATGGTGGCGATGATCTGCCTCTACAACATGGCCCTGATTGCGCTTCTCAGCATGATCCCGCTCTATCTTGCGGACCAGCACGGGTTCGGGCCGGAGGCGGCCGGCATTGCGTTTTCGACCATGCTGATCATCGGCGCTCTGGCGCAGCCCTGGGTCGGCAAGATCTCCGACATCGCCGGACGCCGGCCGGTCGTCGTGTTCGGCAATCTCACAGCGGCACTGGCGATCACATTGCTGGTTTTTCAGCCCTCGCTCTGGATCATGATCGCCGCGATGGTCGTCGCGGTCGCCGCCCTGGATGCGATCCGCGCCGCCATTCTCGCGGGCGCGGTCGACCATACTGGCCGCAGCGAAGGAACGACGCTGGGTCTTGCCTTCGTCCTGCTGGACGGTATCGGTGCGCTCGGCGCGGTGCTCGCCGGCATCGCGGCGGGGTTCTCGTGGCCGCACATGTTCGGCCTCGCCGCCGCCTTCTCGCTTGGCGCCGCAGCCCTGGGCTTCGTCACGGTTTTCGGGCGCCAACCCGATTCCGTCACCGCGGAAGCGGCTTCCACATCAGCATCGGCGGAGTGAAAGTCCTTTGCTTGGATGGTCGCAATATTGCCGCTCGGTCTTGATCATGGCGTCAACCGGTGCGACTTCCGACCGCTCATTCCGCGGCGAGACCAGCGGCCTTCTTCACGGCATCGGACGGCATGGCTTCGCGGTCGACAGGTGACGACTCTGGCAGCGTGCCCATCGCTTCCGCGCGGCGCTCCTTGCGCAGGTAGGTGTGGTAGAGCACCGGTACGCCGAAGAGCGTGAGGATGGAGGCGAAGCCGAGACCGCACATGATGGTCACCGCCATCGAGGCGAAGAAGACATCGAAGAGCAGCGGCACCATGCCGAGGATGGTCGTCGCAGCCGCCAGCGCCACGGGCCTCAGACGACTGACCGAGGCGGCAACGATCGCCGCCGACTGTGGCAGCCTCTGTTCCGCCTTCTGCAGGTCGATCTCCTCGACCAGGACAATGGCGTTCTTGATCAGCATCCCGGAAAGGCTCAGCAGCCCGAGCATGGCCGTGAAGCTGAAGGGCAGACCGCTGAGCAGCAGGCCAAGGGCGACACCGTTCACGGCCATCGGCACAATGGTCCAGATGACGGCGGTCTGACGCAGCTTTCCGAACAGCAGGATCGTGATCAGCAGCATCGTCCCGAAGGACAGAGGCATCTGCATTCCGAGACTCGTCTGCGCCTCGGTGGCGCTCTCGAACTCGCCGCCCCACTCCATCCGATAACCGGGCGGCAGCTGCATGGCTTCGACCAGCGGGCGGACCTCGGCGAAGGCGGCCGGCGGCAGGATGCCCGGAACGGTGAAAGCCTGAGCGCTGACCGTCGGCTCCCGGTTTCGCCGTTCGATTGCCGTATCCCGCGACACCACCTCAAAGCCGTCGATGACCTGGTTCAGGGTGGTGTAGGCGCCGCTGGCCGGTGCATAGACAATCTGGTCGAGCAACCGGCCGTCGGCCGTCATCTCCTCGCGGGGGCTGCGAATGACGATGGGGATCAGTCGGTCCCGCTCCCGAAAAGTACCGGCGCGGATGCCGTCGGTTGCCAGGGCGATCGCCTGTGCGACGTCCCTGCGTTCGACGCCCAGCGCCTGACCGCGGTCGCTGGCATAGATCGGCCGGGTGACAAGCTCGCGCTCGCTCCAGTCCGTCTGCTCGGCCAGAAGCAGGCCGCTGCCGGTTTCGAACAGCCCGCGCGCCTCCTCCGCCAGACGCCGCAACACGTCGGGGTCGGGTCCGGAAAGGCGCACCTCGACGTCGGCGCTGACCGGGGGGCCGTAGATGATCTGCTCGACGCGGGTCTGCGCCCAGGGCAGCACCGAGCGCGCAAAGACGGCCAGGTCGTCGCGCAGCTTCGGGATGGCGTCGAAGCTTTTCGCCCTGATGACGAGTTCGCCATGGCTGGGTTCCGGGTTCTCAGGCTGATAGGTCAGCAAGAAGCGGGTCAGGCTGCGGCCGGCGGTCGCGGTGACGGCTTCGACATCGTCGCGCTGAAGCAGCCACTCTTCGATCACGGCGAGATCGGCGGCGGTCTCATGGATCGAGGTTCCCTGCGCCGCCTTGTAGTTGAGATAAAAGAGCGGCGTATTGGCCGGCGGAAAGAACTGCTGGGTCACCATGCCGAAGGCCCCGATACAGGCAACCGTCCCGCCGACAAGACCAAGAATGACAAGCCAGCGGCGGCGCAGGGCTCCGCGCACCAGCACCGCATAGCCGCGAAAGAACCTGCCGCCATAGGCTCCTTCGCCCTCGCCAAGGCCGCCGACCGGAAAGATGTAGCTGGCCAGCAGGGGCGTCGCGGTGATGGCGAGAAGCCAGGACAGCATCAGCGAGATGCCGATAACGGCAAAGAGCGAGAACAGGAACTCGCCGGAGCTGTCCGGGCTGAGGCCGATCCCCGCAAAGGCCATGACACCGATAGCGGTGGCCCCCAACAGCGGGATCTGCGTCCTGCGCGCCACCTCCGCGGCGGCATCCCGGGCAGTGCGCCCCTTGCGCATCTCCACCTGCATGCCTTCGGCGACCACGATGGCGTTGTCGACGAGCATGCCCATGGCAATGATCAGGGCGCCGAGGCTGATGCGCTCCACCTTGATGTCAAAGAACGCCATGAAGAGGAAGGTCAGGCTGATGGTGAGCAAGAGCGTGGCCCCGACCACCACAGCGGCCCGCCAGCCCATGAACAGGGCCAGCACGGCAATCACGATGGCAAGCGACAGCCCCAGGCCTCTCAACACTTCCAGGTTGGCGCTCTCGACGACCCTGTGCTGCTCATAGATCGGCGCGATGGTCACGCCGACGGGCAGCAGCGGCGCAACCTCCGCAAGCCGCTGCTCGACCGCTTCGCCGACGGTGACGATGTTCGCCGAGGTCAGCCCGGCAATGCCCAGCGTGAAGGCCTCCACACCGTTGTGGCGGACAATCTGCACCGGGTCGTCGACCCGGCTGCGCGTGACGTCGGCGACATCGAGGAGGTTGAGGACCTCGCCCTCAAACCCAAAGGTCAGAGCGCCGATCTCACGGATGCTGTCTTCGCCGCGCGGCGGGTCCACCCTGACCTTGCGCGTCTCGTCGTCCGCGGAACCCGCGGGCACCACGGCATCGGCGCGACTGACCGCATCCACGATCACGGTCGGCGGCACCCCCAGGTTGGCGAGCGTCCGGCTGAACGGCTCCACGAAGATCGCCTCTTCCGGCAGGCCGGTAACCTCCGCATCGGCGACACCGGTGACGGTGAGAACTTCGCGCCGCAGGAAAGTCGCGATCTCCCAGATCTCATCGTCGCTGAAGCCCGGCGCCGTCACGGCATAGTACAGGCCGTAGACATCGCCGAAGCCGTCGTCCACGTCCGGCACAGCGGCCCCGGGGGGCAGAAACGGCACAGCGTCGGCAACCCGGTCGCGCAGGTCGTCCCAGATCTGCGGCAGGTCCCCGCCGTCGAAGCGGTCCTTGATTTCCACTTCGATCACCGACAGTCCCGGCGTGTTGCGGGAGGTGATCACGTCGACTTCGTCCATCTTCTGGATTTCGCTTTCCAGAACCTCCGAAACCTCGACAGCCACCTCCGACGCGGTGGCGCCCGGGTAGGCGGTGATCACCAGGGCGGACTTCAAGGTGAAGACCGGATCCTCCAGCTTGCCGACCGCGAGGTATCCCGCGAAGCCGCCGAAGAGGCAGATCAGGATCAGCAGCCAGGTGTAGAGCGGCTTTTCGATTGAAAAGCGGGCGATCTGCATGGCTCAGCGTTCCTCGACCACAAGGCGGGTGTAGCGCCGCACCGCCTGGCCCTCGCGAAGCAGATGTCCGCCGACCGCCACCACCTCGGCGCCTTCCGGCAGCCCCGTGACGAGAAAGCGCGTGCCGGTCCGGGAGCGGACGTCGACCGGCTGGCGGCGCAGCACGGCAAGGCCGGCCAGCCCGCCTTCGGAGGTTTCAAGGACCAGAACCGAGGCGTTCCGTTCCGGCCCGATCAGCAGGGCAGACGCAGGCAGGACGAGGCCAGCCTTCGGGGCGGGCAGTTCGGCGATGACGGTCACCGAGGCGCCGGGCACCAGGAACACACTCTTCGCATCCGGAAAGGCCAGCGTGACGATGTAGCTCTGCCCCACCCGATCGGTCTGGGCGTGAAACTCAACAAAGCGCACGGCGACCGCACCGTCCTGATCCGGCATCCGGACCATGAAGCGGATCTGCGCGGGGTCGCCGGCCTGGATCAGCAGCCTCTCCGGCAGATCGAGTTCCACGCGGACCTCGGACATGTCGTGCAGGCGGAGGATCGGGCGGCCCGGCTCGACGTTGGTGAAGTTCGGGGTCAGCCGCTCGGCGACAAGACCGTCGAAAGGCGCCAGGATTGTCGCGTCTTCCAGATCGTCGCGCGCCTCGCGGAGCGCCACGGCGGCAAGGTCCCGGCTCGTCTCCGCATCTTCCAGGCGTACACGCGACCCCGCGCTGCTCTGCATCAGCTTTGCGGCACGCTCGAAGCGGCGGTTCTCCTGCCGCAACGTGACCTCGGCCCGCTCGACGGCCCGCTTGAAGGGCGCCTGATCGAGACGCGCCAGAGGGCTGCCCCGGTCAACGCGGTCGCCCTCGACCGCGTCCAGAATCTCGAGTCGCCCCCCGACCTCGAAGGACAGGTCGACGGTCTCGCGCGCCCGCACCCGGCCGAAGAAGCTCCGGGTCTCGAAAGCCCCGGCGGCCTCCGCCGTGACCACCTTGACGGCGGGAACGCCCCCGTCCTGCACCCTGGCCCCGTCCTCCGCACCCGCCCTTCCTGCGAGCAGAAGGCCGGCCGCAAACAAGAGGCTGACTGCAAACAGAAGGCTGGCGATGGCCGCCGGGGCCGCGTACACCTGCATGAAACCTTGCCGCATGGCGGGAATACCCTATGTTTTAAGAACCAACCGTCCGGTCGGTAGGCTATCTAGATCGGCTGAGGGATGCGTCAATGCAAAAAAGTGGGGCGAGGCCGGTTTCCGAACCGGAAAACGACACGGGCGCGGAGCGTTCGTCCCGCCGGGCGGAAATCCTGACCCTGGCCACGGCCCTGTTCCTGGAAAAGGGCTATGCCGGCACCTCGATGAGTGCACTGGCCCGGGCCTGCGGCATACAGAAGGCAAGCCTGTATCACCACTTTCCCAGCAAGGAGGCGCTGTTCGTAGCCTGCGTGACCGACGGCTACGATGTGGCGGTCCGAAAACTGCAGCAGATCCTGGACGACGGCGGCCTGGACCATGAAGAACGCCTGCGCCGGGCCCTGACGGAGATCTACCGGATTACGATCGACTCGCCGGTGGGGCGCATGTCGCCGCTCATCGCCGAGGTCTCGCGCCAGATTCCCGAGGTGGCGCAGGCGTTTCACGACGGCTTTATCCAGCAGCAGCATGACATCGTGAACGCGATCCTCGATGCGGGAGAGCAGGCAGGCGCCTTTGTGCAGCATGATCGCCTGGGCATGGTGCACCTCATTTTCGGCCCGGTGGTGACCCTCTCCATCTCCCGGCAGATGTTCTCGGAACTTGAATCGCTCGAGGCGCGTTTTCCCGTGGACCCTGTCCGCGAGGGACACTGCGATCTGATCCTGCAGCTTCTGAGACCGAAAGGCTGAGTCCGCACGAACGGCGACCGTGCACGGCGAGAGCTTCTCAAAACTGCAACAGAATCTTCATTGCCGCCCGTAGCCCGCGGCAGGCATGACCCCGCCGGCAGCGGCGCCCGCCTTGGGCAGGCTGACCCCGACCTCGAGGTTTCCATTTCGTCCACGGGTGGGCTATACCCCTGGGCTCGCGGCGGCGAGGCGGTGGCCATTTCATGCAGTCGGCAGCTTCGGGGGAAGAAACATGCAAACGTCTGTGTGCCTGACGGGCGGCCGGATGCTGACGCCGCAGGGCGAGCTAGAACCCGCCGACCTGCACATCGCCGAGGGCCGGATTGTCGAATCGCCCGCAGCCGATGCCTTGTACATCGACTGCCGCGGATACTGCGTGCTGCCGGGGATCGTCGACGTTCACGGCGATGCTTTCGAACTCGAACTGCATCCGCGCCCCGGCGTCGATATCGCCTTTCCGATTGCGATGGGTTCGGTCGACCGGCAGTTGCTGGCCAACGGCATTACGACCGCCTTCCACGGCCTGACGGTCTCATGGGAACCCGGCGCCCGCAGCCTTGCGGCCGGACGCCGGTTCATGGAGGGGCTTGAGGCACTGCGCGCCCGCTTCGTGGCCGATCACCGCGTTCAACTGCGCTGGGAGACCTTTGCCCACGACGCCATCGACGATCTGATGCTCTGGTTGGCGCAGCGGCCGACCCCCGCGGTCGCGTTCAACGACCACACAACAGCGACACTGGAAAAGGTGAAAGCCGGCAACCACAAGAAGCTCGACAGCTGGGCGCTGCGTGCCGGCATGACGCGGGAGCAGTATCTGGCCGAGGTCGAAGCCGTCGGGCGGCGCGCGCCGGAGGTTCCGGCCAAGATCCGGAAGGTCGCGGAGCTGGCCGGAAGCCATGGCGCCGTCATGCTGTCCCATGACGAAAGCACCCCGGGCGAGCGGGCGCTTCACCGGGGCCTGGGCATGAGCGTCTGCGAGTTTCCGCTTGCCCCCGAGGTGGCGTCGGATGCCGTGGCGAGCGGCGAACACGTCATCATGGGCGGCCCGAACGTCATTCGTGGCGGCAGCCATACCGGGGCGATGTCCGCAGAGGACGCCATCCGCGACGGCCTCTGCACGGTGCTTGCATCCGACTACTACTACCCCAGCCTGTTGCATGCCGCCGAACGGCTCGTCGGCCGCGGCGTGCTGTCTTTGCCGGAGGCCTGGAGCCTTGTATCCGGGAATCCGGCCGAAGCGATGGGGCTGCACGATCGCGGAACGCTGGAAATCGGCGCCCGCGCCGATGTCACCGTGGTCGACTGCGCGGAGCCCTGGCGTCTCATCCACACCGTCGTCGGCGGCACCGTGGCGGGTTTCGGCGCCTGACCCAAGGCGCGTCGGAACGACGCTTCCCCCACGTGCCTTGGCAGGGGTCTAACTCTCGCTACCGTTGTCGGCGCCGCTTCCGGTGCTCGCCTCCCCTTCCTTGAGGATGCGGTCGATCAGTCCCCAGTCCAGAGCCTCTTCGGCGGTCATGAAGTGGTCTCTGTCGAGGGTGCGCTCGACCTCCTCTTCACTGCGCCCGCAGTTCTCGGCATAAAGCCTGATCATACGGCGTTTGGTCTTTTGCATTTCCTCGGCATGGATCAGGACATCCGATGCCTGCCCCTGGAAGCCGCCCAAGGGCTGGTGGACATGGAGACTGGCATTGGGCAGGGCCACCCGCTCGCCCGGCTCGCCCGCCATCAGGAGAAACGACCCCATGGAGCGCGCGGTTCCCATGCAGAGCGTGTGTACCGGCGCCTTGATGTACCGCATGGTGTCGTACATGGCGAGGCCGCTGGTCACCACGCCGCCGGGCGAGTTGATATAGAAGTGGATCGGCTTCTTCGGATTCTCGGCCTCCAGGAAGAGGAGTTGCGCACACACCAGTGCGGACACGGTGTCATTGACCTCGCCGTTGAGAAAGACGATGCGCTCGCGCAGAAGCCGCGAGTAGATGTCGAAGGACCGTTCGCCCCGACTTGACTGCTCGATGACCATGGGGACGAGTTGCATCGCTTCGCGCATCGGCGAACTCCTCTCTTCCACACTATCCATTGCTGACCGGCCCATTGCTGACCGGCCCATTGCCGACCGTCGATTTCAGGCAGCAAGCAGAAGGCAGGGGCGGTTGCTGTTCGCGGCCTCGAGGGGCCGCGGTTCCAGACGTTCGTCCACCAGCCCGTGAACGATCCGCAGGATGGTGCCGCCGTCGGCGCCGGGGCGGACCTGGAAGGTCACCACGCTTTCGAGGAAGGGCGGCTCGCTGTCCTTCATTCTGTAGCGAACCTCCTCCCCCGGCTCGGACGAAATCGGCTGCCTGTCGGCCAGGTCTCCTTCCGGCAGCCATTGCTCGCGAAACTCGGGCAGACTGATCGCCCGCCAGACCTTTTCCGGCGCCGCATCGAGTTCGTATTCGAGCACCACGTCCGCTTTCCGCCCGTCACTCTTCGGTTCGTCCATCACTCCATATCCTTCAGCAGTGCCTTCAGAGAGTCGATCCGCGCGGGCCAGTAGGCGCGATACTTTGCAAGCCACCGGGCGATGAGCGCCAGGCCATCCGGGTCAACCTCGTAGTTCACGAAACGTCCCTGCCGCTCCTCCCGCACCAGCCTTGCCCTGCGCAGAACCGAGAGGTGCTGGGACATGGCCGGCTGGCTGATCGCCATGCCTTTGCGCAAGGCACTGGCGTTCATGCCCCCGGCCGCCAGCTTCTCGAAGATGGAACGGCGGGTCGGATCGGCCAGGGCTTTGAAAACCTCATTCTCGATCATGAAAACAGATAAGCACAGACTTATGTGATTGGCAAGAGGGCGTCTTCCAGGCAGCAGCATGAAAAGCCACGCCGAATCGAACCGCAGAGCTGCACAGTTCGGCCTGGCGGGGCGGGCGCGGTTGAGTGGATCCATTCAGTGGGGAAGGCCAGGGATCGTTGACGGACTGTCATTTCTTACAGTCAGGCAGCTGCGAGGGTCATCCGGCCATGCAGACTGAGCCTCCTGACAGGAAGAGCCAGGTTTGCCCGGCCATGGAACCCTGCGCGCCAACCCGGTGGCGCTTCTATCCTGCAGAAGGATAGCTGAAGGGAAGCGCACGACTGCGCATGAAGTTGCCTTCCGAGAGTTCAATCCATTCGCGGATCTGGGCACGGGCGGTGACAAAACTGTCAAACACCCGTCGGTGCTCCGACGACGCTTCGTCTCGTGCTGCCGAAAGAATGTCGCTCGCCACCTCGCCGATCCGGGTCAGAACGTCGTCCGGAACGGTGCTAATCATGACGTTGTGCTGCTCCTTGAGAACCTGCAGCGCAGCGATGTTGCTGGCGTGCACCCGTGTCAGGTTTGCAACGTGTTCGGCCTGAGCAGCATTGGCGACAATTGCCTGCAGATCCTCCGGAAGGCTCTCGTACATCTCGCGGTTCACGATCAACTGGATCGATCCGGCAGTCTGATGGAACGAGGGGAAGAGATAGTAGGGCAGGAAAAGGTGGAGATCGTACGCGAGGTCGACGGCCGGCCCTACGAGTTCAAACGCATCGAGTTCGCCTGCTTCGAAGCGCGGCCCGATTTCGGTACGCGGCATACTGACGGGGCGCACGCCGAGCTCACGCATGATCGGGACGTTGATCCCCGTGGTCCGGTATCGCAAACCCCGTAGATCGTCAAGCGATCGGATCGGCTCCGCGAACCAGCCGAAGGACTGCGGCCCGAGCGACCCCGCCAGGAACGGTTTTACGCCGAACGCGCCAAACAGATCGTCCCAAAGCGCCTGTCCGCCAAGATCTTGTATCCAGATCGTGCGCTCCGCTTCCGTCATGCCAAGAGGCACAACAGTGAACATCTCGAATGCCAGGCCACGATCACGCCAATCATAGGAAAGGCTCCGCGCCATGGCGATTTCACCGGACGACACTCTATCGAAGGTATCGCGATAATCGCCGAGGTCGCGGGGCCCGACGACCTCGACCGACAGACGACCGTCGGACATTTGAGTGATCCGCTCAGCGAGCCGGCGCCCGGACGCCATTTGGTCAGGAAACTCGTCGGGCCATCGCGAGACCATCTGCCAACGGATTGCCTTCTGAGCGATTGCGGGCGTGCCCAATACACCCAGCGATCCGGCCGCCGTCATCGCGCCAGCAGCGGAAACGAACTGTCGTCTGTTCATTGGACCCTCTCCGATCGTGATCTGCGCAAAGGCCTGCGGTCCGCAGCCTCACGGTGGAGATGGTGATCCATTTGCAGATTTCTGATCGAAGCTTCTTCCACTACCGATCACCGGCGTTTATCAATTCGTTATGGACTCGAAGACCCTCCAATGCTTCGTCGAGGTCGTCAGGGCGGGTGGGGTTCGTGCCGCGGCCCGGACCCTGAATGTGACCCAACCGGCCCTCACGGCGCGCCTTAAGCGCCTTGAAGATGAGGCGGGATTTGCGTTGTTCAGGCGTCAAGGGCGGGGCCTTGTTCTGACCGAACAAGGGCAATTGTTCCTTCCGCGGGCGGTCGCCGCAGTCGATGCAGCGCGAGAAGCGCAGCGTAGCGCCGATAGGATCAAGGAAGGGGATGAAGGCAATCTACGTATCGGCTATACCGCCATCACCGCGCTCACTGTTTTGTCCCATATTGTGCGGCGATTTCAAGAAGACAATCCTCGTGTAAGACTACACCTTGTCCAACGCACGTCGCATGCTCTCGAAGAAGCTATCGCCCAATCGGAACTGGACGTAGCCCTTCTTCATCCACCGGTTTTCGAGGAGGGTCTGACGTATCAGGTCTTTGCGACCCACAGCTATTTATGCGCGATGTCACATCTTCATCCCCTCGCGTCAGAAGAGACCATCAGCCTTAGGTCATTGAAGGACGAAGACATCATCATGGTTCGTCGTGATGTCGGCCCGGTTATCCACGGAAGACTCTTCGAGAGCTTCCTTTCTGCGGGGTTCAAGCCGAACATAGCCTTCGAGGCTGATAATTCGATCTCTTTGCTTACTCTTGTATCTGCCGGCCTGGGTGTCGGTTTCGTTGTCGAGCCGCTGTCACAATGGCGGGTTCCAAGTGTGCTCTACAAGAAAGTCTCAGAAGGCCTTCCAAGCCTGTCCTTTTGCGTCTGTAGTCGACTTCAGGAAATCAACCCACTTGTCGGACGCTTTCAAGCGTGCATTCAAACCCTTGAGGGCGATGGTCTCGTTAGCGCCAGCTCTATGAGCGGATGACAAACCCGCAGGCCGTGATCCATTCGAGGGCTCGCTCGTCTTTCCAGAAACCGCCGAGACCGACATTCGACTGCTGTAGCAGTTCAGTTGGAGGTACCGGTCCTGGGAGAGAGTCTCTCAAGCTGCCGGATAATGACCAATAGCCTGCGGAAGGTGCGGTGCCGAACCTCTCACGGTAGCCCGAAGGTTCCAGAGAACCTGGCGAGACGGGATTCCCGTTCGCGCCGAACCCCCTGCTGCATCAATCCGGTCAGGCTCCCGAGGGAGGCAATAAACGGGAGCCCTGCGATCAGGATCCACAGCGCCGACCTCGACCGGATCGGGACCCGACTTAACGGCCTGGAAATGGACGATAGGAAAATCGCGCCAAAGAACAGGATCGACGGCAAGAAGCCCAGCTCTCATGATCGAGTTCGACCAAACTGTGGGCCAAAGCCGGAGCGCCGAAGATGCAGTTTCGGCGCGCCTGCAGCAACCCGACCGCCGCGGTATCGCCGAAGACACGCCGCCCCTACGATCGCGTCCTCACAGGGCACAGGCCGCAAGCCCAGCTTCATCCGGCAGAAGGCCCAACCCCGCCCCGCTCGGCGGAGCAAGACAGCCGTCGGCGATCGGCAACGAAGGCGCAGAGCCCCTTACCAGCCTCGTGATGCGGTCTTGCGCACGATGCAACTCCACCGGTCCCTGATCAACGGCGCCGCACATCCAATGGATGTTCACGATATCCCAGCCACCGGCCGGGCTCACCGTCCTGCCGTTCCCCCGTGCTTGCTGAGCGACCGCGATCGCAGCCCCGATCCCCCCCGCAAACACCGCGTTCGGCTGCAAGACCGAGACTCCGGCGGCTTCTAGCTGACGAAACCGCTCGCGCGACTGCTCCATCTGCCCGGCCCCGATCGGATGGATCCGGTCCGCCGCCAGCGCTGCCAGGTCGCCCGGGTCATTGCCATGCAGCGGTTCTTCGAACCAGGCCAACACCAGATCCGCCGTCTGCCGCTGAAAGCTCCGCGCAGCGTCGAGATCGTAGCCGCAATTGGCATCGACGATCAGGTCGGCCCGCTCGCCAATCGCCGCCCGCACCGCGCGCACCCTCTCTGCATCTTCCGCGGCGCTGCGCCCCCTGGCGGCCACGAGCATCTTTACGCCCGCGGCACCGCCCTCTATCTCTTTCGAGCAGGCGGAAGCCAGCGCATCAGTACCGAGCGCTGGAAACCCGCAGGTCACGTGTACGGGTGCAGCCGGCCGACGCCCTCCGAGCAGTGTTGCAAGGGAGACGCCCGCCGACTTGGCGCGCAGATCGTGCAACGCAATGTCGAGCGCGGAGAACGCCGATACCACGACCCCGGTCATCTGCCGTGGATTGAAGCGCCGTACAAGGACCGACAGGAGATCCGGTTCGGCCAGGGGATCGCATCCGACCAGCGCCTCTGCCACCGATCCGTTCAGGAAGTGTGCAACTTCGGCCGCCAGAAACCTGCCGGTATAGCCCTCGCCTTCGCGCCCGTCCGAGAGCCGCAATCGCAACCGCACGAAGACAAAGCTGTCAGCGCCCGCGTAAGGCGCGGGGTCGTCGGCTGCGGCGGGTGGCTTGTGAACTCTGGCCTCGACAGCCGCAATGCCCGGCATCAGCCTTCCCGCGCCGCCCGGCGCCGACGGGCACGCATCTCACTGATCAACGGCAAGGACATGGAAAGCAAGGTCAAAGACAGGAAGACCAAGACAATCGGCCGCTCGAGAAAACCAAACCACGAGTGGTCGAAGATGATCAACGACTGCTTGAGCGTGCCTTCGACAAGCTTGCCGAGAATCAGCCCCATGATGATCGGCGCCGCCGAAAACCCGAAACGCTGCATGACGAAACCGAGGACTCCGGCGGTGATCATGACCCAGATATCCAGCATGGCCTGTTCAAGCGCATATGAACCGACGCAGGCCAGGATGAACACAGCGGGCCAAAGGTATTCGGTCGGAATCAGCGTGATGCGCGCAAAGATCTTGGCGCCAATGAAGCCGAAGGTGGCAAAGGCGAAATTGGCGATGAGCATCGCCAGGAAGATCGAATAAAGCAGCGTTGGCTGTTCGGTGAAGAGATGCGGGCCCGGGCGCAATCCATGCACCAGGAGCGCGCCAAGAATGATCGCCGTCGTGGCGCTGCCAGGGATACCCAACGCCAGCGTTGGCACCATCGCCGCACCGGTTGCGGCGTTGTTGGCCGCCTCGGGGCCCGCGATCCCCCGCGGGTCGCCCTTGCCGAACTGCGACTTGTCCTTGGCGAAGCGCTTGGCCTCGTTGTAACCCATCATTGCCGCTACCGTGCCGCCTTCGGCTGGCAGGAGCCCGATGAACGAGCCGATGCCGCAAGACCGCGCGATGGTGCCCAGACAGGTCTTGATGTCCTGGCGCGTGGGCAGCTTTACGGCGTTCAAGGGCACACGGAAGCGCTTTTGATCCAGCTTTCCGGCTTGCTTGATGAACTCCGCTCCGGCAAAGAGACCGATCATTACCGGGATGAAGTGGATACCTTCCGACAGCTCCCAGTTTCCGAAGGTGAAACGCTCAATCCCGGTGGTAAAATCCATCCCGACCGTTGCAATCAGAACGCCGATGGCGCCGCCGATAAGGTTTTTCAGCGCACTTTCGCCACTGATGGTGGCCAGCATCGACAAGCCGAACACCGCCAGCGCGAAGTACTCCGGCGGACCGAAGTTGTAGGCGACCCGCGACAGAAGCGGTGCGGCAACAATCAGCACGACGACCGAGAAGATACCGCCAATCACACTCGATACGGCAGCAAGACCCAGAGCCTTGCCGGCGAAACCTCTCTGTGCGAGCGGATAACCATCGAAGGCCGTGGCCGCCGCCGGCGGCGCACCCGGCGCGTTCACCAGGATCGCGGTGATCGACCCCCCGAAGGTCCCCGCACAATAGAGCGCCGACAGCAAGGCGATCGCCGGGATCGGCTCCATGGTGAGCGTGAAGGGCAGCAGTAGGGCGGTCGCCATGGTCGAACTCAGGCCCGGCATCGCCCCCACCAGGACTCCGCCAAGAGTTCCAAGGACTACGATGCCCAGGAGGTAGGGATCGGAAAATGCCGATAGAGCTGTAAGAAAAGCCTCCATCCGTGTTCTCGTCCTTGCTCTGCCAGCGCCTTCTGATCGGCGCTACGCTTCAAATTACTGAGTCGATGAGGTTTTCGATGACACCTGGTGGGAAGTAGACGCCAAGCCCGACATCGAAGATCAGATACACCGCCAATGGAAAGGCCAGCGCATAAGCGATGAGCTTTGGCGACAGCTTTTCTCCCCAGACGATGGGCATCACCAGGCAAAACACGATCATGGCCGCCAGGGACCCGAGCACACCGAATGCAATCACGAAAGCGATCATGAGAGCACCCGTCATCAGCACGACGAGCTTCGGTGTGCGCCGGGCCGGCTCGGTTTGCCCGAATCCCAAAGCCATCATCAATACCGTCAGCACTGCGATGATCGCCAGAATCAACCTCGGAAAGGTTGCGGGCTGAACGTTCTGCGCAAGAGCCGCGGGTGCTTCCGCGATCCCGAGTGACACCCAGTAGGTGACCGCGCAGAATGCCAACAGCACGACGCCGACAAGAAAGTCGCGCGGCAGGCGGCCCGCTTCCGCCGGCCGCCCGCTCCTGGTTTCCGCGCTCATCAGATGAGGCCGAGTTCCTTAAGAGCCGTCTCGCTCTCAACGAAGATACGCTCGATGTGTGCGTTCCACTCGTCCATACCGACAACCGAAGCCGAGGTCATGCCACCACTTTCAAGGTAGCTTTGATAGGCCGAGTGGCTCATGGCGGTGACGAGGCCGTCCTGGAGGGTCTTCATCCGATCTTCAGGCACGCCCGACAGCGCAGCGAACCCGCGCACGGTGGAAGCATAGGCTTCGATCCCCTGCTCGACCGCCGTCGGAACGTCTGGGATGCCGGAAATACGCTCTGCGGACAATGCAACAACCGGTTTGAGATCGCCCGCAGCAAACTGGCTTTCCCCTTCGGCATAGTTGAGGATCGCAATATCGACATTACCACCCACCAGGCTGGTGACGATGTCGCCACCGCCCTGGAACGGCACAATGGTGTAAGGAATGTCTTCGGCTTTCTTGCAGAAGTTATGGATACCGACATGGTCGGCTCCGCCTGCAAAGGTGGTGCCCCACTTCAGCCCGCCATCCGCCTCGGCGGATGCGCGGATCACATCCTGCAGCGAGCTAACGGGGCTGTTCGTGGGTACGGCGATCACCGTCGGGTCGTCGGTCGCACGCGCGATACCGACGAGTTGGTCGATGGTCAGGGGCACCTTCTTCTGAATGATCTGGAAAATGTGACTCTGGGTAATGGTCAGAAAGGTATAGCCGTCGCGCGGCTGCCCGTTTGCGTACATCAGCGCCGCTGCGCCGCTGCCACCACGCTTGCTGACGACAACCATGTCTTGGCCGAAGACGCGGCGCCCGCGCAACATCATCATCCTTGTCGTGATGTCAGTTCCACCGCCGGGTCCGGCATGGGTGACCACGTTCAGTGTCTTGCTGGGAAACGCCTCCTGGGCGAATACCGCGTGCGGCAAGGATGCGCCCACAGCAGCGCCGCCGGCTGCCGCCGCAAGGCCAAGGAAACCACGGCGCGTGGGGTTGGATAAGTCTTTCATGTCTTCCTCCCTTGGTGAAAGATCGGCCCTTGTATGTGAGCCTTTTCTTCATCTGCACGGCATGGGCCGCGCCTTCGTTGTTGTTCTAGCTCGACCCCGCAAGATCGCCTTCGGGGCGTCCTTCCGCCGCGGCACCATCAGAAAGCGTCTTCAAGAAGCGCGCGAGACCTGACTCGACGTGATGTGTCGCGGCATCGCGCGCCTCGCCTGGATCGCCTGCCGCGATGGCATTCACGATGGCGGCATGTTCCTTTATCGACTGAGCAATGTTCGGCGCCACGGACAGCCCGCGGCGGCGAAAAAGGTGCATCTCCTTGACCAGCCCGTCGTAGGCACTTTTCGCCTTCGGGTTCTGCGCGCCCGCAAGGATCATGTCGTGAAAGGCGATGTTCAGATCGTAGTACGCCGGGCGATCGTCCCGGCGATAGGCTTCACGCATGTCCTCGAGGTTCTTCTGCAGCGCCGAGATCAGCGCTTCGTCCCGCTCGCTCGCCATCCGCCGCGCCACCGCGGCGCAACCCATGGCAAAGATCGCACCCCGCAGATCATAGAGATTTCGGATGTCGTCCACCGTGAGCTGATGCACAAAGGCGCCTCGGTTGGCCACAAGAACAATAAGCCCTGAGTCCGCGAGCGAGCGAATTGCCTCCCGCACCGTGCCGCGGCTCACACCCATCACATTCGCCAATGCGACTTCATTGAGCTTCTGGCCGGGCTCGATCTCGCCGGAAAGAATCCAGCGTTCGATCTCGGAACGCACTTCGCCGGCAAGCGTCTCGCGGCGTGCGCCAATGGTTCTAAGAGCCGATGTCATGACGTCCTAGTGAACGCGGCCTGCTCAATTTTGTCAACATTTAACATTTGTATTGTCAACATTAATGCCACTGCCTATTAAATAGGGAAGTTCAATCCACGGCCGGAGAACGCCGATGACCAAACCAACGGCCGCGAACCAGGCGGAAAACGGCGCTGACAGGGAAGTGACGCAGAAGCCATCCCGAACCTCATCGCGGACCCCACCAGCCAGCGCGGCACTCCAGAACATTCGGGTTCTCGATCTCACGCGCGTGCGTTCAGGGCCGACCTGCGTGCGTCAGCTCGCCGATTGGGGCGCCGACGTCATCAAAATCGAGACGCCGGCAGATGGCGCGCAGCTGGGTGGCCCACGCAGCGGCCCCGACTTCCAAAACCTCCACCGGAACAAACGCAGCCTGACATTGAATTTGAAGTCGCCCGCCGGCCTCGCAGCATTCCGGCGCCTTGCCGATACCGCCGATGTGGTGGTCGAAAACTTCCGGCCCGGTGTCAAAAAACGCCTGGGCATCGACTACGAAACGCTTGCCGCAAGCAACCCCGGTTTGATCTACGCTTCGATTTCCGGATTTGGTCAGGACGGCCCCTATGCCGAACGCCCCGGCTTCGACCAGATAGCCCAGGGCATGGGAGGGCTGATGTCGATTACCGGAAAACCCGGGGAAGGGCCGATGCGGGTCGGCATCCCGATCGCCGATCTCTGTGCCGGGCTTCTGGCTGCGCAGGGAATCTTGCTTGCCCTCCTCGAACGCGCAGTGTCTCAGCGCGGACAGTGGGTCCAGACCTCCCTCCTGCAAGCGCAGGTCTTCATGCTGGATTTCCAGGGCGCGCGTTACCTTGTCGACAAAGATGTGCCGAAGCAGGCCGGCAACAATCACCCAACGTCGATCCCCACGGGTGTGTTCCGCACCAGTAACGGCCATATGAACCTCGCGGTCGCTGGCGAGGAGATCTGGAAACGCTTCGCGAAGGCGCTGGGCCGTGAGGATTGGATCGCTGATGCACGCTTCGAAACCGCAGCCGCACGGTCTGAAAACCGCGACGCCCTGGGCGCCGAGATCGAAACGATCACAGAGTCAAAGTCCACGGCCGCATGGGTGGAGATCATGAACGCCGCAGGCGTTCCGGCGGGTGAGATCAACGACATCGGCCAGGTGTTCGCGGACCCTCAGGTCCATCACCTGGGCCTCGCCCAGCCGGTCACCAGTCACGAGCGCGGTGACACCCAGCTGATCGGCCAACCGATCATTATGAGCCGGACGCCGAGCAGAATCGCGGCGCCGCCGCCAACGGCCGGTCAGCACAGCAACGAAATTCTTGCCGAACTCGGCTATACCAAGGATGACATCGAGGCCATGAAACGCGATGGCGCAACTTAGGCGGGGCATACGGTCATGACCGACAGGATACTCACGGAACGCAGCGGCGAGATCGCACGGATCGTCTTCAATCAACCCGAGAAACGCAACGCGGTTTCACTGGAGATGTGGGAGGCCTTCGAAAAGGCGTTGAATGACTACGCCAGGGACCCCGCGATACGCATTCTGATTCTCTCCGGGGCGGGCGGCAAAGCTTTCGTCTCAGGCGCCGACATCTCAAAGTTTGAAAACGAGCGCGCCGGCGAAGAGGCCGTCGCCCACTACAACACGACGACAAAGCGGGTCTACGATGCGGTCGAGGCATTCCCGAAACCGACAATCGCCCAGATTGACGGGTTCTGCGTCGGCGGCGGTGTGGCCCTGGCCTTGTGCTGCGATCTTCGGATCTGCGGCGAAGGCTCGCAATTCGCCATTCCCGCAGCGAAGCTTGGCCTCGGCTACGGCTTTGCCGGGATCAACCGTCTGGTCAATGTCGTGGGGCCTGCCTTCGCCAAGGAGATCTTCTTCACGGCCCGTCGCTTCGACGCCCAGGAAGCCCGCATCATGGGCCTCGTCAACCGGATCGTGCCGGACGGCGCAGTGAAACAGGCCGCCGAGGACACCGCAACGATGATCGCCGCAAATGCGCCCATGACCGTAGCCTCGGTGAAGTTCATCGTCGGCGAGACGCTGAAGGACGAAAGCGCCCGCGACCTTGCCGCCTGCGAGCAGCGGGTGAAGGAGTGTTTCAAAAGTGCCGATTACATTGAGGGACGCCGCGCTTTCATGGAAAAGCGCAAGCCTGAGTTCGTGGGTTCCTGATGGATGCCAGATCCCGGCGCATCGACGCCGACGCAGCGCGCGCCCACTTCGAAACCGCGCTGGCCGAACACAGCCAGGATTTCGAAACCTTCTTTCTGGCGCGCTATCTGGGCCTGTCATTCGAATACCTGCCGGAGGAAGCAGCAGATGCGGAAAAGGAGGTCTGCCGCGTGACCTTCCCGGTCAGTGAAATGGTAATGAACCCGCAGGGCAGTCTGCACGGCGGTGCGATGGCCAGCGCGATGGATATCTCGATGGGCCATCTCGTCAAAAAAGTGGCCGGCGCCGGGGCTACGATCGAACTGAAGATTCAATTCATGCGCCCCGTGCCGGTCGGTCAGGCGACCTGCGAAGGCCGCTTCACCCGCCGTGGGCGCAGCATTTCCTTCATGGAAAGCCGTCTCTGGAGCGAGGACGGTAAACTTGCCGCGCTTGCAACGGCAACATGGAAAATGCCGTGACCCTGGCGCAGCAAGGTAGAAAGACAGTGGAAATCGAACCAGGCCTGATCGAAGAGATTCGCAGCCGCTTTGCCCATGTGGACAGCTGCCCGTTTGACGGCCCACGCGTTTTCTTCGAGAACGCAGGTGGCGCCCTTACCCTGAATACCGTGGTTGCAAAGTCCGCCGAGATGGCCGCGATCCCCGACAATCAGGGGCGGAGCAACCCGGCATCCCACGCGCTGCAGTCGATCATCGACGAAGCCAAGCGCGATACGCGGGTTTTCTTCAACGCGCCGGAGGGTCAGATCTTTGTCGGCGAGAGCGGAACCGAGCTGTTGTTCCGGCTGATCAGCGCCGCCTGTCTCGGCAGCCGCGAGGGCGGTCGGATCGTCGGCAGCTCGCTGGAACATCCGGCCACACGCAGTGCCTGCGACCGCTGGAGCCACCAAACCGGGAAGAACTACTTCGTCGCCGCCCACGACCCGGACAGCGGTTCCGTTGATCCGGAGGCTTATCTGCCGCATCTGACCGAGGACACGCGCGTTGCAACGATTCTTCACACCTCTCCGGTCACGGGGATGTCGGTGGACGTTGCCGCGATAGCCGGCGCAATCCGGGCCGTGGCGCCAGATTGCTTCATCATCGTCGACGGTATCCAGCACGCTGCCCACGGGCGGCTCGACATCGACAGCTACGGCATCGACGGCTACGTAATTTCGCCTTACAAGGTGTTCTCGCGTCATGGCTATGGTCTGGCCTGGGTATCTGACAGGCTCGCCGCCCTGCCCCACGATCACTTGCTGGACGCCCCCAACGCGCCCTGGGAGCTTGGCACGAGAGACGCAGGCGCTTATGCGACTTTTTCGGAGGTCGTGCGCTATTTCGAATGGCTGGGTGGACATTTCACCGCTTCCGCCGACCCGCGGGCGCGTATCCAGGCTGCCGGGGAAGCGATTCATAGCCATGAGAAGCGGCTGACCGACGCGATGCTCTTCGGCACCGGCAATCTTAAGGGACTGGCCGACATGCCGCGCGTTCAGATCATCGGCGGCGTCGACAATCCACGCCGCGAAGGCCTTGTCTCGATGGTTGTCGACGGAGAGACCTCAGAGGATGTCGTGACACGCCTGCGCGAGAGCGGCATCCGGGTGCACACGCGCAAGGCCGACCACTACTCCGGCAACATCCTGCGCCCCCTGGGCCTTGCCTCCTGCATCAGAGTGTCGATGTGCCACTACAACACCGAACACGAGGTAGCGCAGTTCCTGGCCGCAATGCACGATATCGCCGATGCGCCGATAGCCAAGGGACACGATTGAGTCTCACCGGCAGGCGAGATCAGCAAAGCGCTCCCCCCGGAGTGCTTTCTTCACGCCCTCAGCCTTCATGGTATCGGGGGGCTCCGTAACCACAGGAGGTCGCGGGCTCAAGTCCGGCCGCCTCATCCGGAAGCCAGCAAGGCCCCGTTCTTGGGACGGGGCCTTGCTGGATTGGTTGCGGGGGCAGGATTTGCTCAAGGCCCTACAGTTGAACTCTGCGTCTGAGAACGGTTTACGGGGCAGGGTTTGACCCAGGGACATCAGCGCCACGCCGCCGCAGAATGGTGCCGCCATCGCCGGCGGCAAAGACGCCCTCTGGCCCATCCGCCGCAACCGCGCGCAGGCCCCCATCGAAGCCCGTCACATCAAGCCGCCACTCCCGGCCAGTGTGGCGGAGGGCCGTGCCGCCCGCACCGACCGCGAAAACGCCGCTCTCGCCGCCGGAGACCGCCAGCAGGTCCGAGCGTGCCCGCGCCGGGGTCAGGGTCCAACGCCGACCGTCGAAATGTCCGATGGTGCCGGAGAGACCGACGACAAAGATGTTGTCGAGGCCATCGCCCCAGACGTCGAAGAGAAAGTTCTCCGTGCCGGCATGAAACTCGTCCCAACGTGCGCCGTTCCAACGCAGGATCATGCCGAAGTCGCCGACCGCCAGGAGATGGTCCCGATCGCGACCCCAGAGGCCGTAGAGCGCAGACTTCGTGCCGCTGTTCATACGCTCCCAGCTCGCCCCGTCCCAATGCAGAACAAGCCCCTCGTCGCCCACGGCGTATATCTTGTCGGCACCGTCGGACCACAGCGACAGGATCGTCACGTCGACATGCAGGTCAAAATGCTTGCGCCAGGTCGTGCCGTCGAAGTGATGGACCTCGCCCAGTTGGCCGGCGGCCAGCAGCCCCCCGTCACCGGCATCGCAGAGGCAATGCAGCCCGAGCGCACCAACCGGCGGCAAGGCCTCCCACCGCGCGCCGTCGAAGCGCAACACGGCCCCCTCCTCGCCGCAGGCATAGAGCGCACACGTTGCGGCGTCGTTCCAAAGACCCCAGAGCTGGCGGTCAAGCCCGCTGTCCATGGGCTCCCAGGCGGGCAAGGCCTCTCCCTGGCCGATGTTGGGTGCCGCAATGGCCTTGTGAAAGTCCGGCGCCGCCGTCATCGCCGTGCCGAAGTCGCCGACTGCCAGGGCCTCCCCCGTCGGCAACGGCACGATGCCCATCAGGTCGTTCCCGGTCGCACTCTCCAGCCGGTCCACCCGGTTGCCCCGGATGAAATAGATCCGACCCTTGTCGCCGACCGCCAGCGCCCCATCGTGATAGGCCGCCAAGGCCCGCAGGCGGGAAAACGGCTGCTCGGCCTTCACTGTCTCGAAGCGACCGGCACGCCAGCGCAGCAGGTCGCCGCGAAAGCCGTTGCAGTCGACAAAATAACGCCCGCCCGCCAACAACAGCTCGTCGGGCCCCACAGCCAGCGCGGCCTGAAACCCGGTGCGCAGCGGACATTCAAGGGCCTGCCAGCTGCCGTCGCCCGAACTGGTGAGCAGAGTGCCGTCGCCACCCGCCGCAAAAAGGCGGCCGTCGGGCAGGCGCGCGATGGCGCGCAGGTGGGCACGCGTGCCGCTGTCCTCTCGCTGCCAGACACCGTCCCGGCAGGCCAGGATCGTGCCGTCGTCGCCGACCGCCCAGATCCGGCCCGCACCATCGCCGATCAGGTCGAACAGCGGCGTGTTCTCTGCGACCGCCGCATACTTGCCGTCCTCGCCGACGACACAGCCGCGCAGCAAATGCCAACCATCGCCGTCGAAGGCAAAGACCGAGCCCATCCAGCCGACCGCATAGAGACCGTCGCGGGACAGCCCCCAGATGGCATGGATCGGCACCGGGGCAGGTGCCGTGATGCGGCGCCAGAGCGCGTCGGCGAAGTGGAAGACCGCCCCCTCATCACCGACCACAAACACCTCGCCGTCGGACGCCCAACCGGACCAGAAGACATCGCCCGCGCCGGCGGCCAGGCCCTCGACTTCTCGCCAGGGCCCGCGGCGCGGGTTCGCCGGGTCGCCGCGAAAAAGGTCGCGGAACAGATGGCGGCGGCTTTTTCCGGCGCTGGCGGCCGCGACAGTCATGGCTGACCGCGCTTTTGATCGCCGGCCGACACAGCGCCATGCAGCCGCGTGGCCTCTTCACCGAGCAGTTGGGTCAGCGCGTTCCGCATATCGGCCTGCACCGAGGGATCGAGCCCGGCCAGGGCCTCATCGAGATTGCCAGACTCGAGGTTCTCCGCGAAGACATCGTCAAGTGCCCGCGCAACTGCCCCATCAAAGTCGGCCCGGCCGAGCGTCGCACAGGCCTCGACCACCGAAGCGAAAGCCTTGGCTGCAGGACTCTCAGGGGCGGAAACGACCAACGGCACGCCGTCATCGGAAGCCGAGGCAAGTTCGATCGCCAGCGGAACACGGGCCACCGTCTCGACGGCGGCCTCGGCCAGGCTGCGTTCGAGATCGGCGTTGGGAAAGACGTGGATTTCGCCGGCGCAATGCGGACAGACCATACCCGCCATGTTCTCCACAGCGCCGATGATGGGCAGGCCGCGTTCATGGCAGAACCTTGCGGCCTTCATGCTGTCCATCAGCGCAACCGCCTGCGGCGTGGTGACCAGCAAGGCCGACACATTGGCGCCCTCGAGCATGTCGCAGAGCGTGATCAACTCGTTGCCCGTACCCGGCGGCATGTCGACGATCAGGAAATCCAGCGGGCCCCAGTCAAAGGAGCCGGCAAGGTGGTGCACGAAGTCATGCTTGTAGGCATCGCGCCAGACCACCGGCGTGTCGTCGTTCTCCAGCAGAAACGCCAAGGAGCCGACCTTGACCGGCTGCGCCATCGAAGGGTCGGCATAGTCTCGGGTCGCCAGACCGCTGTCGCCCAGGCGCACACGCTCGCCCGCAAAGCCGAAAAAGCGGCTCTGGTTCGGCCCGTGGACGTCGGCGTCGGCAACGCCCACCTTGAAGCCGCGCTGGGCGAGGCCAGCAGCGAGATTGGCGGAGACCGTACTCTTGCCAACACCTCCCTTGTTGGCAAGCACCAAAATAATCTGATCGATCTCGGCCAGGCGGTTCTCGATCAGCACCCGATTGTGGTGCGGTTTATCAAGGGCGCAGATGTCCTCCTGGGGGCAGAACTGGCAGGCGTGCCCAAGGCCACAATCGATGGCCGCAGGTTTGTCTACAATCGCCATGGCGCGGCCTTACCGTGCGGCCAGGTTGACGAGGATCCAGTCCTCGGAAACGCTTTTGAGCCCGTCTCGCTGACCATCCTTGCCCTGCCAGAGCGCGAAGGCGATGGGAACCTGCGCGCGGTCAAAGGAAACCTGGTGCTCGCCCGCCGTGGTGATAGGCCGCGACATGACAACGACCCATTGGTTGGCCGCCGGCTTCTCCCCGCTCAGGTAACGGCTGTCGCCGCTGACCGGCTGCGTGTCGAGCCGCGTCGTGCTGCCCGGCCCGCCGGCGGCGAGGTCTTCAACCAGGTTCGCGTCCGAGCGCCAATACCAGATGTTGACCGGCGCGTCGGGGCCCGTGCCCATGATGTAGGAGGTCTCTTCGTCGCCGATCGCGAACTGCACCGCCGCAGCATCGCGAAAGCGATCGTGCTTGGTGGCGGCGTCGCGGGTCTCGTCGCGCCAGCGCAAGCGCACATAGAAGCGCTCCGACGTCCGCGCCAGGCTGAAGAAAACATCCATCCCGGGCGCGTCCTCGTCCAGGCGCAGAGCCACCGACTCGTGGACCGGCGGTGCCGGGGCCAGCCGTGTGCGATACTCCGGCAGCCGCTCCCAGATCATGTCATCCGGGTCATTGACCGAGCGCAGATAAACGCCATCGGGAATCCGCGACACCGCAACCTCGTCGCCGGGCTCCAGCGCCTTCACGTTTGCCTCGACGATACTCTCGCCGACAGCTGGTGCGGCAACCGCGAAGGCGGAGACTGCGTAGATCACGGCAGCAAGACCGCGCAGAGGGAATGCTGTCATTGCTTTCTCCTATCCCCACAGGTTCTGATCGACGACACGGGTCGGGGCGGTGGTGCGACCCTCCGCTGCTTCTGCACGGGCGGCATTCCCGGTGTCGGGATCGCGGTAGCGGCCGACACGGGCTTCCAGCTCCGCGGCCTGGTGGTCCGCCCAGTCGGGCAGTTCCCCGATAAGCTGCCGGATGGTGGCATCCAACGCCTCGACCGGCCAGCCGCGCAGGCTATCGGCCACCGCCTGGAGCAGGGGGCCGAGATAGCGGCGCAGAAAATCGCGTTGCGCCCGCCGATAGGCCGCAGGGTCGCGATTCCGGCGGAGTGCCCGCACCTCCAGATGCACCAGCACCGCCATGAATTCGAGCATGCTGGCCAAGTGATCGGGTTCGTCGGCACGGCCTTCGTCCGCGGCCGCCGCCTTTAGGCCAAAGTGGCGATAGAAGGCGGAAATGTTGAGCATGAAGACAGGCCGGGCCTGGCCCGCCAGCAGCCGCTCATGGTCACCTGCCAGCAGAGATGCCACCGGCTTGCCCTTGGGCCCGTGGAGAAAGGCCGCGATGTAGCCGCATTCCAAGGCCGCGAAGTCGGTCGAGGGCCTGCTCTTCGGCCACGGCCGACCGGTCACCGCGAACCAGGCCTCGTTCAAGGCGGCATGGAAAGCCCCGCTCTCTAACGCCCCCTGCAGCTCCGGCGCCGGGTGACCCAGCGCGACGGCCGCAAGCCGCCAGATCGTTTCCTTCGCCGCCGCCCGCGCGGCTGAATCCCCTGCCGGGGGCGCGTGTGTTGGTGGTGCAGACACCAGAGCGCCCTCAGCTCAGCTTGAACATCTCGGCGTGGCGATAGCCGATCAGTGTGTCCATCAATTCGCTCTCCCCGCCCTCGGCTTTCTTTTGCCGCTCGCGGGTCAAGGTCTCCAGCGCCAACTGGACGCCGTCGCCGAACAGGCCCTCGAGATAGTCGAGCGGCACCCGCGACTCCGGCGTCGGCGCGCCATCGTCTCCGATTCTCGGCGGCGACAGCGGCGGCACATAGAAGACGTTCGGTTTGGTGCCCCACTCCGGATGCAGCGGCAGAGCCACCTTGTACTTTTCGACCAACAAATGGATCGGGCCCGCTTCATCGTCGCGATAGCCGATCCAACGGATGCGCCCGACACATTGTTTCGCGCAGGCGGTGGGCAGGCCCTTCTCGATCCGCGGATAGCAGAAGATGCATTTCTCAGACTTTGAGATTTCCTCGTTGAAATAGACCTTCTTGTAGGGGCAGGCGCCGACGCAATAGCGGTAACCGCGGCAGCGCTCCTGATCGATCAGGACGATCCCGTCTTCCTGGCGCTTGTAGATCGCGTTGCGCGAGCAGGCGGCGAGACAGGCCGGATTCTCACAGTGGTTACACAACCGGGGCAGATAGAAGTAATAGCTGTTGGGGTAGTCGCCCTCGCCTTCGTCCTCGTCCCAGTTGGCTCCCCAGGTCGGTTTGACGTTGGGACGAAGCCAAGGGTCCGTGCCGGTCATCAGGGCTTCTTCGTAATTGTACTCCCAGGGCACGCCATAGTCCTCGGCGCTGGGCTCCTGACCGAGCCTCAGCGCGCCGTCTTCGTCGAAGCCGCCGCCCATCTTCGCGTAGTCGCGGGGGTAGCCCGCGCCCGGCATCGTTTCGACGTTGTTCCAGTACATGTACTCCCGGCCGTTCCGGTTGGTCCATTGCAGCTTGCAAGCGGAGGTGCAGGTGTGACAGCCGATGCACTTGTTCAAGTCCATCACCATGCTGAGCTGACGTTTCACAGCCATATCCGTTCCTCCCAAAATCCCCTATGGAGCACCGTGCCGCTGAAACGCCTAGGCCGGCTCGACATCCACGCTGCTCTCGTGCGCCAGTTGGTTGGCGTTATACTTCCAAAGCTTGAAGCCCAGATGGCCCCACCCGCCGCACAGCTCCAGGGGCTGGATCAGCGTCGCCATGGCGTTGTTCATGGGTTTGCCTTGCTCGTACTGATGGGGCTCCCAGCCGTGTTCCATCATGATCGAGGTTTCCGGTATGCTGGGGTAGAACTTGGCCTGGGCGAAGAACTCCCCGATGCCGTTGAAGACCCGAACCCGGCCGCCGTCGACGATGCCGCGGGCGGCCGCCAGTTTCGGGCTGATGTAGATGTTGGGTTCGCCCCGCTGCAGCCGCATCATGAACTTGTTCGACCGCCAGTTCGAATGAATACCCCAGCGGGTGTGCGGCGAATAGAATGACAGCGGATAGTTCGACGCCTCGCGCCCGGCATGGTGGCGCGCTGTAGGAGTCGCCGCGCCCAGCTTCATGAAGCGCGGGTGGTCGCAGTAAAAGGTGATGCGGCCGGTCAAGGTGTCATAGGGCTTCTTGCCCTCGACCTGGGCGACGAAGGGGTTGTAGGGCTCGGACGCGGGAATCGGCTGATTGGCGCCGCCCGCCGCGCTCATCACGAAGAACCCCTGCTCGGCTCCTTCTTCCAGGCTCACGCCGCCAAACTCGGCGCTGTTGTCGACCAGCCACTTTGTGGCGTCGTAGTCGGTCAGCAGTGTGCCGCCCATGGTGAAGTCGTCGTAGATGGTGTGCAGATCGCGGCTGACGTTACCGTCCTGATAGGCACCGACACCGCGGGCAAGGGCGCGTTCCTGAACCTTCTTGCTCAGAAGCACCATGATCTCCCAGTCGGGCTTTGCCTCGCCGATCGGCTCGACGGGCCGGGAGAAGACGTTGACGAAACGGTGAAAACCGACGGAGCGAAGATCCCAGGCCTCGTAGTGACTGGCGGCCGGCAGCAGGTAGTCGGCCCACTCTGCAGTCGAGTCCATCCGAACGTTGATATTGACGAAGAGCTCCTGGACCTCCTCGAGAATCCGCTCGCGGTATTTGTCAGCATGCTTGTTGCGGCGGAACTTGTTGTCGGCGATGGAGATCAGGCCCTTCATGTCGCCGTGATAGGGCATCCAGCCCTCAGTCACGGATTCGTCGATCATCGCCTCCATCTCGTCGAGGTCGAAACCGACGCGGGCCTTGAGTTTCTCGTTGTCGAAGTGCCGGCGCGCATGCTCGATCATGTGCCCGCGCAGGAACTCGCCGAGGCCACCGGCCTCCAGGCGCGGAAACTTCTGGAACCCGAAGAGGGCAAGCTCCAGAAGCTTGCCATGGTTCCACTCGACCCAGGATGTATCGAGCCCGCCGGCCTTCCCGCCGTGGCCGGTCAGCGCCAGCATCAAGGCCTGGGCCCAGCCGGTGAATATGCCGTTGGAGTAGCGCCCGATGTTGAACCCGGTCATCAGGATCGCCTTACGGGCCTTGGCGAAAAGACGGGCCTCCCGGCGAACGGTCTCTGCCTCGACCCCGGTCTCGGGCTCGGTCGCTTCCGGTGTAAACTTCGCCGCCTCAGATCGCACTCTTTCGAAGACGGTGGTAACGGCGATCCCCTCAACCTCGAAGCTGCCCTCGATGGCCGGGTCGACGCCGTCCAGCGCCAGGGTCTTCTCCTCGGAACCCATCGAACCTTTGACCGCAACCGCCGCGCCGCTCTTAAGATCCCAGTGATAGAACACCTGATCCGAGCCGCCGTCCCTGAGGTCGGCCTCGCGCAGCAACATCCCATTGTCCTGGCGCACCAGGACCGTCAGATCGGTCTGCTCCTTGACGAAAGCCGGCTTGTACAGCCCCTCTTCGATGATCACGTTGACGAAGGCCATGGCGAGGAAAGGATCGGCGCCCTGTTTGATCGGCAGCCAGAGGTCGGCGTGGATGGATGAAGGATTGTAGTCAGGCGCCACAGAGACAACCCGCGCGCCGTTGTACTTGGCTTCCCAGAGATAGTGGGCGTCGGGGATGCGCGTCGCATTGGGATTGAACAGAGACATCATGATGTAGTCGGCATCGAACCAGGCATCGGAGGTAAAACTCTCCAGTGGATTGCCGTAGGCCAGATGAGCGCCGGTATTGAGGTCGCCGACGTCGGTGAAGATGTCCAACTGCACACCGCCCAGCAGCGAGGCAAAACGGTAGGGTGCTGCGAGACGCACCATGGAAAGGTTCCCGGAGCCGGTATGGGTCATCATCTTGCCGGGCCCGTACTTCTCGAAGATGTCGATGATCTTATCGGCGATTTCCTCGGTGATCTGATCCCAGGAGACGCGCTGCCACTTGCCCTCGCCACGCTCGCCGGCGCGCTTGAGCGGATAGCGCAGCCGGTCGCCCTCGTACATCGCTGCTGAGTGGATCGCGCCCTTCTGGCAGCCGCGCGGGTTCGCGTCCGGCACGTTCGGATTGATCTGCGGGTATTTTGCGAGCTGCTCCTCGCGCAGCACGATGCCGTCCTTCACAAAAACATCGAAGGCGCAGTTGCCGACGCAGTTGATGCAGTGTGCCGCCTTGCCGACCTTGTCCCAGGTAAACTCGCGTCGGTAGAGGTCCTCCCAATCGCGATACGGGTATTCCTCGTCCAAGGTATCGCCAATCGGCTCCAGACGATTGAGCGACCAGGCATTGTTCGCCGCGAGCACGCCGGCGCCAGCAAGACTCGATGCCTTCAGGAAATCGCGGCGTTTGACCCGCAACATGATCACTCCTCCCCTTGGCCAGCCGTCTTTTCCAAGGCCGCTATGGGAAGCGATGCCTCGGGCGACGGATCGTGTTCATTCCCCAAAGGATAGCCAGAAGCGCGATCTGGAAGGCTATGGTCATGTGAAAAGTTGTAAACCGATTGTAATCGTGACCCCCTGCACGATTGCGGCGATCCGCGAGGAGTGCTGTACTTGTGGTAACAAAGAACATCAGGGGAGGGGGCCTTCGCTGGCCTAAAAGCACCAAGATGTCGTGCAGCGCCCGCCAGGATCTCTCGGAAGTTGATGCTGCTGCCCACTGCTTGGCGGTGCTGCCCGGATTCTTTCGCGACAAGCGCGAAACGCTGGTCGACTTGGCGATCCAGGTGGCCAAGGACTATGGCTACGCGCAGTACACCACGACAATCCGGGCGGCTTGGATTGAGGCGGTCGATACGCTGAACGAATGCCTGGCAACCTACCTCGCCAGCGAAGTGGCCATGATCCTTAAACCGGAAGCCGAGCTCGACTTTCAGCGCGATCCGCGCTTCACCCTCTTGCGCGAGGTCGCCAAGCGCCACCGCTCGATGGGGGTGACGCTGCAGCTCTATCTCGGGCTCTTCAAGCACTTCAGGAATCTCTACCTGGACATCTTGGATGACCTTCCTGGCGAGACCGCCCTCGCGACCCGGGCCCGCGATCGACTGCAGGGATTCTTCGACGCGGCGGAGCTGAGCGTCGGGGCGGATTGGGCCGAGGCAACCGAGGACGAGAGACTGATGGAATTGCAGGCGCGGGCAAGGAGTGTGGCGCTTGACAAAGACCGCTACTTTTCAGTCTTCGAAAGCCTGCGCGATCCGGCCTTTCTGCTTAACCGGCAACGGCGGCTGCTGAACGCAAATCAGGCCGCCGCGGAACTCTTCGTTGGCGAGGCCAATGCGGGCGAAATCGTCTACCTGACGTCCATGCGCGGCCGCAGGACACCGCTGGAAGAAGTTCTGAGAATGGCAGCGCCGGCCGGCGAAGGCGACGACCGTTCGATCTGGCTCGACACCCGTCGGGGACCGATGTGTTTCGACCTGCGCGAGCGCGGCATTCACGATGCCCTGGATAACACCGAGCTTGGCTATGTCGTAATCCTCCACGACGTTACGACCCATCGCCGTGCGACAGAGGACGCAGAGCGCGCCCGCCGCGCCATGTCGACTTTTCTCGCCACCATGAGCCACGAGATACGCACCCCCCTGCATGGCGTCCTGGGCGCGAGCGAGCTTTTGCGCGACGCCGATAGCGAGTGCCAAGGGCCCTATGTCGATGCGATCGAGACCGCAGGCCGCCACCTGTTACAGACCCTCAACAAGGTGCTCGATTTCTCGCGCCTGGAATCAAGGCCGCCGAAACCCACACCTCAGCCTTGTAGCCTGCACACCGTTCTCAGGGAGTACGGCCATTTCGCCTCCGTCTGGGCGCGTCGGGCCAAGGTCCCCATGACCCTGTCCGTTGCCCGCAATCTACCGCGCGCCGTCGTGATCGATTGGGAAATGACCCAGCAGGTCTTGACCAACCTGGTTTCCAACGCCATCCGCCACGACTGCGGCGGCGGCGTTACCATCGCCGTGCGCCGCCGTCGGTCGGTCCAGGAGCAACGCTTCCTGAGATTTGAAGTTCTGGACAACGGGCCGGGCATCCTGCCCGGCGATGCGGAGATGCTGTTTGAACCCTTCGGGGCGCGCTCGCCCGGCACGGCAAGCAGCAGCGGGGCCGGCCTCGGCTTGGCGATTTCCAGGCGGTTGATCGAAGCGATGGGTGGGTCGATCGGCTTTCGAAGCCGCCGTGCCGGCGGTGCCGCTTTCTGGTTCGATCTGCCCTATGGTCACCTTCGGAACCCGGCCGCAACAGGCGCCGTCCCCGGACCCGAAGCTTCAGATGCCATGCCCAAAGCGGATCATCTGTGCTGCCTGCTGGTGGATGACGATCAAATCAGCCGAATGGTGACCGCCGACCAGCTGCGACGCGATGGCATCGCGGTGACCGAGGCGGCAAGCGTTGCAGATGCGCTGACCTGCGCCGAGGCTGGCACCTTCGACATCTTCGTCGTCGACTACCATCTTGCCGATGGTGACGGCGCGATGCTGGTCTCCCGCCTTCGAAGCAACCTTGCAAAAACGGCCGCCCCGCGCTTTGTCGCTCTGACGGCCAATGCGGATATGGTGGAAAAGGCTTGTGACGGCGGTCATCCTTTCGACGCCCTGTTGGCGAAGCCGATTGCCGGCGCGGATCTGACCGCCGCCGTGCGGGCGCCGGGGCCACTCCCGTCGCCGGTTCCTTCTGGCGCACAGAAGTTGGACACACCCTGCAGTCTCTCGGAACTGTCGCCCCGGGTTGTCGACGCCATGGCGGAAGCGTTCACCGCTCAATGGGATAGCGAAATCGCGAAGCTGCGCGGCGCGATCGAACGTGGCGATGTAAGCCGCCTGGCCGAGCAGGCCCACCGCGTCGCCAGCAGCTGCGCGGTGATGGGAATCACCGATCTGGCTGCCATGCTTCGAGATCTTGAACTGGAATGCCGCTACGGACCGAATCAACCCGATCTCCCGGCATGGCAGGCACGCCTTGACCCGCAACTGCGCGCCGCGCCGGGCCAGGCACGCAGCCTGGCAGCGGAGATTGCCGGATGATCCCGCAGGCAGCCTCCACACCGCGGCGGGCCCTCAGAGGTCGACACCCAAACCGCATTCTTGTGGTGGACGACGATCCGGTCGTCCAAGTGCTGTTGCGCGAAACGCTCCTGGCCGAGGGATACGATGTCAGCGGGGCCAAAAGTTCGGAAGAGGCCGAGCAGCGGCTGCGCCAGAGCCCCTGGGACCTCGTTATCCTCGATCGCAGGCTGCCGGATGCCGACGGCCTGCTCCTTCTTCAGACGGTTAAGGAGAAGTCAGGCTGCCCCGTCATAATTCTGAGCGTGATGGATGACCAGCACGATCGGACGCTGGGGCTTGGGCTCGGCGCACAGGACTACGTCGCCAAGCCGTTCAGCGCCTCCGAGATCTTGCTGCGTATCCGAAATCTTCTCGTCGCGCGCGACGTCTCGCTTCTCCCGGGCAGAACGCAGGAAATCGAGCACGGTCCTTTCAGGTTGGTTCAGACGACACGCCGCCTGACTGCGGATGGGACGACCCATCAACTGACTGCGGCCGAAGCCCGGCTTCTTGCGGTGTTCTTGACCCATCCCGGCGAGGTCCTGGACCGGACCTCACTGACTCGCAGCATCTGTCAGCGCGAGTGGTCTCACAACGACCGTTCGATCGACGTTCTGGTCGCTCGGCTGAGAAAACGCATCGAGACCGACCCGAAGTCTCCGGAGTGGATCGTCACAGTGCATGGCGCAGGCTATCTTTTCAGCGCGGAGATCCCCTGCAGACCCTGCTGAAGCCGCTGCCAGGATGTGCCAAGTTCGTTAGGGACGCGCGCATACCGAAAGCGGTTTCGGGTTAATGGATCCGCCTCAGGAAACCCTGCGGCGGACCAGGAGGCTTTATTGGTTTCGGGTTGAGGATTTGCCCCTTGCGCAGCCTGCGCGCGGCCTGTTTGCCGTGCTCGCCCTTCGAGCTAAAAGCGCTCCATCCCGATAGGGATCCAGCGCAGCTGGAGCGCTTTCTTTACGCTCTCAGCCTTCATGGTATGGGCGCTCCCGCTGGTCGCAGTTCTGGCCTTCATGGGCGCGGGCTCGGAGCCTGACCCTGCAGGCCGAAACGCAAGAAAGCCGCCCATGGGGCGGCTTCTTTGCGTTTGGTTGCGGGGGCAGGATTTGAACCTGCGACCTTCAGGTTATGAGTTCGTTTAAGGCCGTTTTCCCGACGGTGGACGAAAGTGGCGGATGCTGGATAAAGTGCTGTAAAAGAAGGGTTATTTTGACTCACTCCGTTTGATAAACTAGGCGGCAGATAGCGCGAACTTGCGTCTAAGTGGTACCCATATGGTACCCAGAATAAGCCGGCGCAGGGCGCAGCGAGGAGCCGCTAGATGCCGAAACTTACCAAGCGTGTAGTCGACGCCTTGAAGCCGGGAGCATCCGATATCGTCCACTGGGACGATGGTCTTTCGGGCTTCGGCGTACGAGTGCGTCCGACAGGTCGAAAATCGTACATCGTCAAATGCCGCTGCCGCGGCCGTCAGATCAAGATGACGATCGGCACTCACGGTCCCATGACCGTCGAGCAGGCTCGGACCAAGGCGCGGGGCATCATTGCCGAGGCGAAGGCCGGGCAAGACCCGGCCGCTGAGCACTCTCGGATGCGGAAATCTCCGACGATGAAGGAACTCGGGCAACGCTTCCTCGACGAATACGTACCGACCCACTGTCGCCCTACGACCGAGCGCGAATATCGGCGTTCGGTCGAACTCTTCATCAACCCGGAAATCGGCACACGGAAGATCATCGATATCGAGCGCACCGACATCGCCAAGCTGCACCACGGCTTGCGGGACAAGCCGTACCAAGCCAATCGGACACTCGGCGTCCTGTCGAAGATGTTCAATCTTGCCGAAATCTGGGGTCTTCGCCCGGACGGGTCGAACCCCTGCCGGCACGTGAAGAAATACAAAGAGGAAAAACGTGAGCGCTTCCTTTCCGACGAAGAGTATAAGCAGCTTGGCAAAGCGCTGCGCAAAGCCGAGTCCGAGAAGACAGAAACCCAATCAGCGATCAATGCGATCTGGCTGCTCATGCTGACGGGTTGTCGGCTGAACGAGGTCATGACGTTTAAGTGGGCGTTTGTTGATCTCGACGCCAAAGAGCTACGTCTGCCCGACTCGAAAACGGGTGCCAAGACCGTCCATCTCGGCACGGCGGCGATCGACCGGCTCAAGACGATCACGAAGCTTGAGGACAACGAGTTCGTCATCACAGGAAAGAAGTCCGGAGGCCGCCTCACAGATCTTCAGCACCCCTGGAGGCGCATTCGAAAAACGGCCGGCCTTGATGACGTACGGCTCCACGACCTTCGACACTCGTTCGCCAGCCGTGGCCTGATTGTCGGTGAGGGTCTGCCGATGATCGGAAAGCTGCTCGGGCACTCACAAATCCAGACCACGGCCCGCTATGCTCATCTGGCCAACGATCCGATCAAGTCGGCCGCCGACCGAATTGCTGATGGAATTTCGATGTCGGCCGCCGCCTCGTGACAGTCGATCAAACTGGTCAGAGCCTCCGCGATTTCGCTGCCGGAGCATGGAGTGCTCGGCCAAGTCACCTCACATGGCAATGCCGTGCTGATATCGACGGGTGCGTGGGCTCGCAACCGTCGACAGCAGCAGGGGCTTTTCCAAGCAGCGGCATGATTGTCCATCTTGGCCCAGTCAACGGCGCATCTTCTTTGCTTACGGCCCAAACATGCCATTTGGCTGACTAAGCATTGCCTGAGGCTCGATTCCCCAAGGCGACCCTCCTGCGGTCACACGGTATCGAAGTTAGGGTGCCGTTGCACGGAAATGAACGTCAGCGAAACAAGCCAAGTTTCATGGGCTTTCCGACTGCTGCCTGCATCCCCAACCGTCTAACAACTGTCGTCCAGCTCGACTCGCGTTCCCACAATCCGGGGACATCAGGGCCGCCGACCGGCCCAACCTTGTTTGTAGCAGAAATAGCACTCCGATCGGTCGCCCAAACTGCATCTCAGCAGCGAACCCGCAATCATGAGTCGATGTGCCCTAGAAAAATTCTCTTAATTGCGACATGATGCAATGACTAGCGAATACTGATTGTTCATCTGGATATCTAGGAACTTAGTCAATCACGCTCAGAGTGTCGTTCGTGAGCTGATTCAGAAGCCTTCAGATCTTTTCCGTCTATGGTCACAAACATGCAAAGTTGTTTCTAAAATCTCAAATCTCGCTCTCCATGGCACTGATTTCCAGGAGGTTGATTGAAAATGAGATCCGGGCGCTACCAAGCTGAAAGTGGTCAAATCACTTTTGACATTCGCGCTGAGATTCGTGGGGGGGCACTTATACTCAGCGGCGATATCCTCGCTCAAGATCAGTTTGTCGCAGGGTTTCGCGGCGAAGCTGCTAGGCCTGAAACCCCGACAAGCTTTGTCCAAGCACCCCTCTCCTTTATCGGCCATCCACGACTCGATACCGGATCCCTCAGGATCGATGTCGATGACAGGGGCATCGGCTCCTTTCAGCTAACCGTAGATTTGCAAGGCAGCCTCAGAGACACCATCGCCGGCGAAATCCGGTGGATAAGCAGCCGATATCGCATGCTGTCGATCGAAATCGACGGTCTGGAAGGAACCGATGTCCGGACATCCTTCACCGCTCGAAACGGTGAAGTCGTGTCACTCGCCTCAGCTTACGAGGCCGTTGGGTTTGATGTCGACATTCGCCAAGACCGGTTTGGATGGATTGCGCCCAGAGCGCAGGAAACGAGAGGCTGGACGCCAGCCGAGATGCATCGGGCGATGGAGCAGATCCGCACCGGTCCGCGACCAGGAACATTACAAACCCATGTTTTCGTTTGTGGCTTTATGGCCGGGCCCCGAAATCGTGGTGTCCTAGGCATAATGTATGATTGGCGGGACGCTGATGAGAACGACCGCGCGCGCGAAGGTGTGGCAATCTTTCACGATCACCCGCTTCTTTCCGATCCGCGTGTTCCCGTCGCAGCGCGGGATCGTGAGTTTACCTACACACTGATCCATGAGGTCGGGCATGCGCTGAACATGCTCCACAGTTTCGACAAGACCCGCCCAGCCGCCATGTCGTTCATGAACTATCCTGACCTTTTCCCGTTTGGCCACGAAGCTCCGGAGGATCATGACGGATCAAACGAATTCTGGTCACAATTCGAGCACGTCTTTGATGACCAAGAGCTAGATCATCTGCGGCATGGCACTCGGCGCGAGATCTTTCCCGGAGGATTTGAGTTTGGTCGATATGAAGACGGGCTAAGCACACCCTTCGGAGGCCAGGCCAATCCTCGTCGCCCAGCCCCAGGTTTAAACCCGCTCCGTACGACGCACGACCTCAGCCTAACCTTGGACCCGCTCAAATCGACCTATGAACTCGGCGAGCCAGTCTTTACGCGCATTGCGCTCAAAAATGTCGGTCGCGAAATTCGCGCCGTTCCCACCAAACTCGACCCGATCGAAGGTTTTCTGCAGATCGAAATTACCGAACCGGACGGGCGCACTTTTGACTTCCGGCCGCCCATGCGCCTATGCGCCAAAGCTGAGCGCACTGCGCTACTACCGGGAGAAGAGTTGACCGGTCATCCCGGTGCGCCCCTCTTTATCAGTGCCGACGGACCCATCTTCACCAAACCCGGACGTTATGTCCTGCGCGGAAGACTGGCCGGCGTCGACGGTTTCCAGGTTGCCGAATCTGCACCCGTGTCCTTGACGGTTGATACACCGACGCGAGCCATCGAGAACTTTGCGGAAACAGTTTGGGACACGCCCGGATCGCTCAGAGCTCTTTATTTGCGCCATCCGTTGGCCGACTTGGACGCCTGGCATGTGCTCGATGATGCGGCCGAACGTGCGAAATTGCGCGGCCGTCGCGGCAACTCCACTGCGGACCATATTGACTATGTCAGAGCCCTTGGCTGGCTTAGCCCCTTTGCCGACCTCAAAGGGCGACAGGAAGCACCCGCTGACGTCAGTCGTGCGCGTGAGATCATGCGCGAGCTACGTACCGACGACCTGCCCCACTCCTATGCCGAACGGCAGAATGCACTCGAGACGCTGATCGGTACGAAAGATTCAAAAAAATATTTTCCAGCCGAAACGGTTTCCACACCGCCCGTGGCCGTCGATCCTATCGATGTTCAAGTACCCCCCGCTGGACTCTTCGGATCAGCAGGTCTTGATCTACCGGGCGTCGTGGGCCCTCTCATTGATCCGTTCGTGCGCGTCGTTGATACGTTCCGTGGGACGCGCCGTTTTGCCGACCTCGTGACGTGGAACATCCAGCAACTACACAGTGAACGACGTTCCTCGCGGTTTCGCCGCGTCGCCCGTCTGATCCGCGATATGCGGTGCGACTTCTGGGCCCTTCAGGAAGTCGACATCGATGCGCTCAAGCGGGTCGTTTATGAGCTCAACAGCATGTCTTCTATCCACTACACGTTTCAGGGCGTGCACGGCCGCGGTCAGCAGTGCGGCTGCATCTATCGGACCGACACCACCACTGTGCAGCCGGTCCGGGTGCGCCGTGGTCTCTTCTCGGGCGAGATTGAGGTTGAACTCCGCGATGGAAGAAGAAAGACAAAGGATATCTTCTTGCGCGACCCGCATGTCACCGAAGTGCGAATCCGAAACGGTCAACAGGCTTTTGATTTTCGCTGCGCCAATGTGCACCTGAAAGCCACTGATTCTGACTACAAGGACAAGGGCAATGCCCACCGCCTGGCTGCCGCAGAGCGTCTCGCCCAATGGATTTCTGAGGATCGGGGTGCAACAAGCGAGATCGACTACTTCATCTTTGGCGACCTAAATGGCGAAAAGGCCTCGCAAGGGCTTGGCCCTTTTCTCGATCATGGCGCGCTTGATGTACTCTCCGTCGGCATGCAGGACAAATATGGCGAAGACAATTCGCTGACCCGTGTCGCGAGCAAGCGGACACTCGACCACATCATCGTGACCTCTGATACCACTGCTTTGGCGCCGACCAGCGATCTCGGCGAGCAGATTGTCATCCGCACTGATCGACGAATACCAAATTTCACGCGAAGCCATTCGGATCATATACCTGTTGCCGCGCGTTTCATCATTTCTGAAGACCACGACTAGAATCGAGAGGTTCGGATATGGAGCTCCACCTCGATCTAGATTTCGACACGTACTTCAATGACGCGGATGACAGCGCGAGAGATCTGTTACGGTGGGCCCTCGGCCTGCGCGACGGCTTGCTCGCCAACTTACTCCGGCGTGACATTCAAACACCCCCACCCTGATCCAAAAGCCGTCCGGCTAAGGAGATGACATGGCCGAGGTTAGAAACCCAACCTACATGGAGCATATTCGTCACTTTTTCGAAGCCGAAGACCATGACTGCATGTTTCCGCGCGGCAAGGATTACTCGACCTATACTGCCCTCAAGAACGCTGCCATTGAGGTCTATTCCATCACCAGGCCACCAAACGCGACCATGCCCAAACCGGTGGCCCGGCGCTGGGACGAGGACAGATCAAAGAGTTTTTTGAACTGGATTACAAATGGCCACCCGCGCGGGGAACCGACACCAAAGAAACCTAAAACGGGGACCGCGGACCGGGTACGCCGCTCAATCTCCGAATTGAGCGAAGACGACGTCAAGCTGTTGATCAAAGCGTTCGAAGGCATAATGGATCGGGGCACCGACGATCCAACCGGCTACTTCAAGATCGCCGGTATTCACTGGTATCCGAACACGCCGCCTGACGAAGCCTACTGTCAGCACCATGTGGCGCATTACCATATGTGGCACCGCGCTTACCTTCTACAGTTTGAAGATGCGCTTCGCTCCGTGCCGGGCTGCAACACGGTCACTCTACCATATTGGGATTTCGCCGAAAAACTGCCCGATTGGATGAATCGGAAACCGTTCAAGAGTTACAAGCTTCCGAGGGCCGTCCATCCCGCCTACCCTAAGGATCATGCCACCGAACGCTACTCGGCGTCGAAGATTGCAAAGAACTTCGAAGACGAAGGCATTCTAGCGACGATCGAAGAGGCCCTAAAAAAGTCGAGCTGGGAGACATTCAACGCAGAAATCGAGGGCGCCCATGATTCCGGCCACCCCGCCTGTGGTCCAAGCCTCACACATCCCGACATCGCCTCGTTCGATCCACTCTTCTGGTTCTTCCACGCTAATTGGGACCGCCTATGGTGGCGGTGGCAGCAGATCATGCAGGCGACGACGCTTTGGACCTTCCGCTCAACCTTTGCCGATCACTCAACTGGGATATTCTTTGTTGCGCCTTTGAACAGCATGCGGCCGAATTTCATGACCGCCGATCAGACCATTGATCTGAAGGCCCTCGGTATCACCTATACTCAGCCCGACACAGGTGTCCCGGAAATAGCCGTCGATAATTTCGGCAGTCTTCTAGCTGCACGCGGTTTTCGCGCCGCTGAAAGCCCGACCATGTCTGTTCGCATACGTGGGATCGACAGGCTTGTCATTCCGGGCTCGTTTCGCGTGCAGTTGATCGCCAATGGCAAATCGGTCGCGCGACGCAGTTTCTTCCAGTCAACAGCGCCCGTTGATTGCCCTACCTGCCGCGACAACGCACTCATAAACATGGATTTCAAAGTCCCCATCAAGAAAATCTTGGGCGCGAAGATGGAAGTGAAAATCGACGTTTTCGGAAGAGATGGAAAGCCACATGCATTCCCATTAAGTTCAGTCGGAAACCCCACCGTCAATGCGCGTTTGCCATTGGAGATATAGTCGCTACAGGACGCGAGGCTCTAATGACACTCGACAAGTGGACCGCAGCTCAGAGGAGTGGCGGCCAGAGAAGGAAGGCTCCGGCAGAGCCAAACGGACCTATGATGCCAAAGCCGAAGCGCTCAAAGATTTACGTAACGACATCAGCTCGCAGGGTGGCTCGGTTCGCATCCAAAAGATTGACAACGCCATCCAGGAAGAGTGCGCCTTGCCGCGATCGAAGGACCCGCGCCGCAATAAAAAACGGGCCGATGTGTCAACTCACAGCACTCTGATGCCAGAACCCGTTGATGATGGGAGGTCTATTATTGGCATCATCCAGCCTATGGTCGAAGGATGATTATCGCCGAAGTTTTCAAATTCTTGGGGGTGATACTCTCTGCGGCAGTGGCAGTGTATGCCACCAGAACCGACCATATGAAGACCTCAGATTCGACCGGCGCGCTAACCCGAAAGGGTTGGAGGGTCATCACATTGGCCCTTATCGGTGTCCTGATATCGGGCGGCGCGCAGCTCTTTCAGATCTTCGATGTCATCGAAAGCAGCCGCAAGAATCAAGAGCGCCAGGAACAGCTTACCGACAGGCTTGAAAACATCAGCTACCAAGCGGTGAGACAATACTATCCCCTTGAGCCCGTAGCACTTGTCTATGTTCTTGAATATCCAATGGATCAACCATTTCTGTCGGAATACGCCGATGTCGTCGGTAAGAAGATCTACGACTATCTGGTTGAACAGCGCCAGGGACGCGGGGCGACTGATCCCAGCTTGAAAAACGAAGATGTGATCTTTCGTCTGTCTTCAAACGAAGACTGGTTGCCGTCGACGCGAGAAGCCCGGTTCAACCTGCTTGAGGACAGCACGTCCTTCACCTTCACCATGCCCACCGACGACCGGGAATTGAGGTTTCACTCAGCGCGCAAAGGTGAAGAAGAGATCTTCGTCTCTTTGCCCTTAAAGGGTACTCCACAGCAGGAAATCACTCTTTTCGCGGATTTTGATCGACGGGTATTCCTGAAGGAGGTGACAAGCCAGAACCCACTGCGAACAGGAGATGACTTGGCCGCGGTCAGTGCCCTGGATCTTGTTGGAAGAAGGATGGATTGGGCCTCAGGTGCATCGATCATGCCCGAGGAGGCGAATTCCAATTGGTACTTGAAAAAATTTGGTTTCATCTTCCCATTTGACTACGCCGAACGCAGCACATCACGACAGATTAACAGCACCCGAGCTTGGGGCATACCTGACGGGGACATGTCCTACATTATTGGACCGGGCGATGTGGGCTTGGCCGATGTCTACGAGGAATTGGGTTTAAGCGGTCTCTCCGATAAGCAGTCTGAAAGGAATTGAAGTGTCTAGATACACCATTGTTTTTAAAAACATAAATATAGACCGCTCTGAAGCATCACAGGCATTGAAGTGTCAGCCGGAAGACTTGACGGATTTTACCGAGCTTTCGCGACTGAATAGAAACGATATAAGAACGAGCGCTCTCATATTCGAAGACGCGGGTGTCTGCTATGCTCAACTGGATAAGGAAACGGCAGAAAAGCTAAGTGGTCACAGTGCCATTTCTCATATCCGCCCAATCGACCATGTGATGCGGGATCCATCCGAAAACCCGACGAACACATTCACGCGAGAGAGCTTCAAAGCCACACCGGCTGCTCAAACGATCCCTTGGCACATTAAGCGGACAGGTGCTGATCGTTGCTGGGGAACGGCAACGGGTCGAGGCGTTAAAGTTGGCATCATTGATTCAGAAGTCGACAACGCACACCCCGATCTCCCAATTGTTGAGGGAGAGACATTTCATCCAGACACCGACAATTGGCATGACGGCAACGACTTTCATGGAACCTTTTGCGCTGGAATCGTCGGAGCACGCAACAACGGTACCGGCGTTGTCGGCGTGGCACCGGATTGCGACTTGTATGCTTTGCGCGTCAACAAGAATGGGGCCGGGAATACCGACTACATATTTGCTGCGATGATGTGGGCGGCAAATCGCAACCTGGACGTCGTTTCAATCAGCCAATGGAAAACCAGTGGAGCAGATGACCCCCAAGAAGCGCCCTGGCCGGACATGGTGAGAGGAGCTGAAATCCTCAATAAAGCTGGCTGTAGCGTTGTCGGCATTTCCGGAAACTCCGGCGCATTTGCCAATCATTGGGTAACTAACCCTGGACGATGCCCAAACTTCATCGCTGTCGGTGGGACGCAATCAGATGATACATGGTGGAATTCGTCGTCCTATGGGCCGGATGAATTGGAACCTAGAATGGCCGTAGAGCTTGTCGCACCTGGCTCCGATATCACTTCCACGATTCCAGGGGGCGGATTTGCTTCGGGAGGCGCAGGGACAAGCTTTGCCTGTCCTCATGTGACTGGGCTTATTGCACTCCTCAAGGAGCTTCATCCCGACTGGTCTCCCGACGATATTTTACAACACATGAAGTCAACAGCGGTTGATCTTGGACCGGCTGGACTAGATGCAAAACACGGCATTGGTTTGATCGATGCCTATGCAGCCGTTGTCGGAAGTATCGCGTAGGTCCAGTCTGCAAAGCCAGAGATAAGCGGAGGTTGAGACGAACCAACAGGCGAAGCTTACTCTCTCGGCGGATCTCATGACCATGACCGACCTTCAGCATCTGGATCACCAGTTCGGAATCTACCGACGGCTGGCCGAACTGCACCCATTCGAGCTTCGCGCAGCATTCGGTGCTTTGGTCTCGAAGCTGTCATGCGATGCGCAGCAGCGATCCAGTCGAGCTAGCACCCAGACCAACGAAAGTCACCGACCTAACCAGCGCAATCGCTCTTTCGGCTCAATGGTCATAAAGGGCTTAGCCCAGCCACCTGGTTACTCTGGTCGTACGCTAGTCTGGACGCATGTTGGTTGCGGGGTGATTTGAACCTGCAGGCTAAGTCATTGATTCTTGGTCGCATGAAAAAAGCGGACTCTTGGCCCGCCTTGTTTAGTCTTTGATCTTGTTGGATTATCTTGGCGCAAATTGGTTGCGGGGGCCCGCAACCGTCGTGAGCAGCAGGGGCTTTTCCAAGCTGCGGCATGATGGTCCAAGAAGCGCCATGATTGACCCTTTCTCGAATCGTGCAGTTTGATTGCCTCGTCACTTCAGCCCATCATGCAATGATGGAAAGCGTCGACCTTGATACACCGGCCGACCTTGAGCCGTCCCGATGCCTCCTGTCAGTATGGGCATTCCGGTCCGGGCGCAAGTATGCCCTCGACTAGCACGCGCCCCTCGGCAACCTCCTGACCCCGCTCCCTCAGGACGACCCGGATCAGTTCACCTTCCTTGTCCAGTGTGCAGAGGTCCAACTCATGGAGCCGTTGCAGGTCGGCACAGATGACATCGTGACTTGCGGCAAGCCCCAATCGGCTAAGCCAATCGTGCAGTAACAGAGCATTCGACATGTACGCGGGGCAGCGCAACAAGACACGAAGAATCGCTAGGAGACGGTGCTCATTGTGGATTTCTTCGAGCAGGTTTCTGTTGCTAGCCTTCATGCGGCGAACCAACTCTGTTGTTGCGCGAACCAGAGAATCCCTGGGTGACATCGAAGACCCAAGCGTTACGAGCCCCCAGAGGTGTTCTTCGAGGTGACTTGAAAGCTCTTCAAGCAAACTGTCGCTCTAGATGCCAAACGGTCGGCGAGGCGTCCGATCAGAGGATGATCTAGTCCTTGAGACTTCATGTCGTCACGAACGGCTATCGCATCGTCGGGCAATTGCTCAGCAAGGACCGCCAAGCGCCCGACAACTGCATCTGGGTCTAGTCGGACGTCCATAGCGAAACGGCGCCAGTCATTCGGGCCAACATCGCGCAGGCGATAGTTGCGGCCAATCTTCATTGCGAGTTTGAGTTTCTGTATGTCGATATCGTCATAAGGCAATGCGCTAGCGAGGTCATACAACGGCGCCAAACGCACCCGACCGCTCGGTCCAATAAGAACAGAGTAGTTCTTAGCGTGCGCGTCAGTGCCTGCAATCAGCCAGTTGAAAGCAAGTGCGTCCACGAATGTCGAGACATCTTCCTCTCTTGCTCCTGAGTATTCTCGCAGCAGGTCGATAACGGCGCGCGGTCCCGGCCCACCTTCGTTTTCATATTTGCGCGTCGGAAGCACACTGAGAGCTTGGCAAATGTCTTCCTGATGAACTCGGATCAGCCCCTTTTTTGTGTGGCGCCTATCATAGCGCTCAACAACAATCGCCGTTTGGTCCTCGAAGCGCATAACGTCTGAGGAAACAGTCGGCATGCCGAGACGCCCCGCCAACTTCAAACAGAGGTGCTCGTTCTCAGCGTGTCCGTCGAACTCACCTGTCGGGGGTTTCAGAATATGCGTCGTGGGTACGCGCCCAGAAGGCACACCCCATCGTCCATTTTCGAGCAGCAGGGCTGTCTTCGGCTGGGCACCAGCCAGACTGAACTGGCCTGTGTCCCGTGGCGCTCGCCAAGCTGAGTGGTCTGCTCGGAGCATACGTAGCCGTTCGGCCACTCCTAGCTCGTCGAGCCACTCCACCGCGCCCGGATCTGTCCCGACATATGCTTCAAACCTTTCTGATCGAACGAACTGCGCGGCACCGGCACAGTCTTCGCCGACATGAGATATGAGAGCGAAAGCGTTTCGAGCGGAGACGTGGAATTTCCGCGCCCATCGGTCGAGTACGAACTCGTTGTCGGGCAGGAGGCCCCAAAGGAATGCCTCGACAGCGGCATGCCCGTGCTCGGCTGCGGCCAGGGGCATCGACACTGACAGTGGATACGCACCACGCGCATCGCGCCAGTCATCGTTGTAGATAAAGGAGAGGCGTCCCCGACGGTCGCGGCGAACATGCCCGACGGCCCGTCCGCCAAGCAGAGCAACCAACTGATCCGTCATCGACCCTTCCCCTTCGCATTGTCTACGATTTGGTCAATGTCGATCTCCGGCTCTGTTTCGGTAGCATCGGTCTGGCGAGCACTATCAAGAGACAGACGGATGCCCAAGGCATCAAGGGCGCGGAGCACTAACCCAACCTCGGCTCGCGCTTTCCCCTTTTCCATCTCGACCACCCACTGGCGGCTGACGCCGATCTTTGATGCGAGTTCCTTCTGGTCCAGACCGTGCCGGCGCCGGTGCTCGCGGATGACAGCCCCCAACTCCCGGGGCGTGCGGATCAACATGGCATTTTCTCCGATTTGTCACCGTTCGCTTACATCATACACATGTCACCGTTCGGCGACAAGCAGTGATGTATGCGTTCGCCGACATTCACGCATGTCGCCGTTCGGCGACATGCGTCCTTCCCATCGACTCTTCAGCTAAAACCTGTTTCGGCTGGAGACTTATAGATGAGGGGCACGGCTAACGCGTCCGGCTCCTAAACCTGGAGAGACTGCCCGAGGCGCACTGTGACCCAACCAGCCCCCGACGACGAGCCCAAGCCGACTTCATCCGACGACCTCTTTACGGTTGCTCGGAAAGCGGCCGAAGACCGCCAGCCTGATCGCATGATTGAGGCTCTGGCGGCCAGTGGGTTCCTTGACGGTCTGGTTCGGCGCCTTGACGCGAAATGGGGCCAGTTGCCCAGGATGGACATCGAAGACACCGTCGCCAAGGCCGTTGACGGCGCCTATGACGCGCTCACGCAGGGGCGGGCTATTCGGAGTCTGGGTGCCTGGCTCTGGAAAGCAGCCGACAACCAGGCAAATGATCGCTGGCGGGACGACCACTCGCTCCGGGCCGCGGGTGATGGAGACATCGACGGAATCCCAGGCGAGACGCCGTCGACCGACGCCGAACGCCTCGACCGGGAGGAATTGGCGGAACACCGGCGTGCCGAGGCGATCCGGCTTGCGCGCCGCCTGCTGCCGAGGATCGGTCAGGGCCAGGTCGTTAGTGTCATGGAACTGGTGATCGATGCCGTCGAACACGGCGTGCCCGACCTGTCGCCTGCCGATATCGGCGACGCTCTCGGTATCTCATCGGATGCCGCTAGGACGCTGCTCGGGCGGGGGTTCAGCAGACTGCGCCGTGAAGCCCGCCGTGAGGGAATTACATTCCCGGATGACCTGCCGGGTGCTGAGCATGCCGACGACAGTCCAACGATGACGACCGAGTGAGGACAAAAGCTATGAGTGACATGCAGAACGATATCGCCAACGAATTCCGAGCGCTGGTCGAAGCCGCCCATCGCGTGTCAACCGATGTGGGTCAGACGGTCGAGGAAATCCTAGTAGCCGGCACCGGGGATCCTTTGCCGACGGAAGAGGCCCGCTCGCTCTTGACCCGGGTCGTCGAGGTTGTCCGCAGCGGTGCGGCCGATCGGGGCGACAAAGGTGGCGTGGCCGTGCTCAGCCGCGACCTGGAGGGATTCATCAATCAGGTCATGGCCACCCGTACCCGCCTGGGATTGACGCCCGGTCGTGCTCCAGACTGCAACAAGGCGCCACTCCTGCTACAGGGGTACAACGGCATCCAGCCGAGGCCGGTCAAGCCCAGCCCGGTCTTCCACGAACGTGAGATCCCAGTCGTGGAGGGGTTCGTCCGCACCCGTGACATCAGGGTCTGGGACGAGAACGAACGCATCGACATCCACCTCAACCAGTTCCAGCAGGTGCATGGCCGTGCGCCCACCTCTGACGAGCTCCTCGACATCATGCTGGGGAAACTGAAGCTGCCGGGCATCACGGACGATGACCAGTTCGCCATCCGTGAACTTGCCCGCAGCATCGCGGTGAACGGAGTGCGGAAGTCGCCGATCATCGATATCGACGGGACCCTGCTCGATGGTAACCGTCGCGTCTCGGCCTGCTATTTCATCCTGAACAGCCCGGACTTCTCTGCTGAAGAGAAGCGTCGTGCGGAGTGGCTCCAGGTCTGGCAACTGACGGAACATGCGACGGACGCCGACAGGGACTCCGTAATCGTTTCGCTGAACTTCGAGCCAGACTACAAGCAGGACTGGCCGGAATACGTCAAAGCCCGAAAGGTCTACGAACACTGGCAGGCCATGCTGGCTCTTGAGCCGCGGGCCAACCCGAGCAACACGCGTCAGCGCGAGATGAAGAGAGAAATCGCACGTCGGTTTGCGCTTAGCGTGGACGAAGTTAGCAAGAAAATCGCGATGGTGAGTCTCGCGGAGGAATTCGAGGACTACCACGTCTCGGAGCGCAACCAGGATAAGTACGCGGTCAAGCACCGGGCAGAGCGGTACTTCCAGTATTTCGACGAACTCGGCAAAGGCAAGGGGTCCGGCGGTGTCTATTGGTCCCTGAACCAGGACGACGCCTTCAAGCACCTCGTCTATGACCTGCTGTACGAAGGGAAGTTCCAGAACTGGAACAAGATCCGTGACCTGAAGTACGTGTACCAAAACGAGGATGCGCTCGCCTGCCTGCGTCGTGCCCGGGAAGAGGCTGACGTCGAAGCTGGTCAGGAACTGGTGAACGACGGGTGCGGTCTCGCCCGTGCGTCGAGGGCCGAACAGCGCCAGCTGGGCGCCAACACGCGGGTTAAGGTGTTCGTTGACTGGTTCAAAGACCTGCCCGTCAAGACGTTCCAGAGAGAAGAACCCGGCGCCATTACCCAGGACAACCTCAAGGGATTGCATGGCGTGCTGCAACTCGTGGAGCAATACCTAAGAGAGGCTGCAGAGGCCGATAGCAGACGCGCGGCGGGCGAATAGATGCTGACTGGAACGAAGATCGTCGCCGATGTCCGGATGTCGGACGTGTTGGACACGCTCTACCTCACACCGCGGGACCCTGGCCAAGGTTCCGACCTCGTCCGGATGCTGAAGAAAGCGCTCCCAGATGCGGCGGTCTCGAAGCGGACGGCCGACGGTGTGCGTATCTCCGCCAGCCATGCGGCGTATGTCTTCGATCGGCTGGAAGACATCGACTTCCGCCTCAATGCCGATACCGAGCGGTTCGTTGCCAACCGCCAACGGGCCGACGCGGCGCACCCTCAACTGTTGGCTAGGCTCCGGAACATCAAGGCTCGCGATCCTGAAGTGGCTGCGACACACATCCCGGATAGCGCTGGTCTCGGCGTGCTCGACCCACACCAGGTCGTCAACGTCGCCGCCATGACGATGCCGGACGGACTCGGGCTGTGTGTGTTCGACGAACAGGGCGCGGGCAAGACAGTCACCTTCATTTTCGCCTTCGACCTGCTCGTTGCCCGCGACCAAGCCGATACCGCGCTGATCGTTGCGCCGAAGAGCATGGTCCCCGAGTGGCCGAGGGACTTCGCGCGGTTCCGGGGCGATATCTACAAGGTGGCGGTCATAGCCGGCTCGGCCCGCGACAAGCGCAAGGCGCTCAACAGCGGTGCTGACGTGCTCGTCACCAACTTCGAGACAGCTGTGGCGATGGAGGCGGAACTGAAAGCGATCCTGCGTGCCGGGCGCGGCCGGTATGTCCTGGCGGTGGATGAATCGTTCTTCATCAAATCTCTCGATGCGAAGCGGACGCGGGCGCTGCGCCGCCTTCGGGAATGGTGTGACAGGGCATTTGTCCTATGCGGAACGCCGGCACCAAACGCGCCACAGGATCTGATCCAGCAGTTCAACCTGGTGGATTTCGGCCTCACCTTTGAGGGCGTAGATATCCCGGAGGATCGGAGCGCCGCAGCACCGGTGGTGCAACGCACCATCGATGAGCGAGGGCTGTTCGTTCGGCACCTGAAGTCGGATGTCCTCCCCGATCTGCCGGAGAAGACGTTCCATAGGGTCTACGTCCCTATGGAGCCCATCCAACGCCGGATCTATGAGGCCGCACTGAAGAACCTAGTGCTCGACCTCGAAGCTACGACCGATGACGAGTTCAAGCGACAGATCACAAGCTTCTTTGCGCGCCGCTCGGCACTGTTGCAGGTCTGCTCAAACCCAGCCGCTGTTGCCGAAGGGTACGCGGAGATACCGGCGAAGCTCCTGACCCTCGACAACCTGCTGCAAGAACTCGTCGAACAACAGGGTGAGAAGGTGGTCCTTTGGTCCTTCTACACGCAATCGATCTCCACGATGGTGGAGCGCTACGGCCGCTATGGCGCCTTACGCTATGACGGCCAGGTCCCTGATGTGGACATGCGACGGGACGCCGTACGCCGCTTCCAGGAAAGTGACGACGCCATGTTGCTGGTGGCGAACCCAGCCGCAGCAGGTGCCGGCTTGACGCTCCACCGCGCCCGGTATGCGATATACGAGTCTTTCTCGAACCAGGCTGCGCACTACCTCCAGAGCCTCGACCGCATCCACCGGCGTGGCCAAGGCCGCGACGTTGAGTACCTTGTGCTCCTATGCGAGGACACTTTAGAGATCCAGGAATACGACCGTCTGCTCTCCAAAGAGGCGGCCGCTCAGTCGCTGCTCGGCGATCAGGTCACAGCACCTGTCACTCGTGAATCCTTCCTCGCCGACGTTCGGTCCACGGCGACATTCCCACACGGTTCAGGTGACAAGTGACTTGTCTCGACGCCGGATTGGAATCTGTGCACTACCAACCCAGTGCGGGCAACTTTCATCGCTGTATGTTTGTCGATGAGTACCTTAGTCGACGAATATCTCAGATCGGTGGTAGGCTAAATATTTGTACTGAGGATCAGCGAAACCACGCGTACGCCAAGTTGCCGGAGCTTCTGAGAAACCAAAGTGCTCCCAAACAAGCTGTTGGAACCCAAGACGACGGAGGTCGTCCCCATCAACACGGGGCGAGACAAGGACTTCGCCGTCATCCTCAAAGCTAATAAAGCCGCGGTCGAACAAAAGATCGGCATCGGGCGTAAGCATCAGGCCATTCATACCGTCCAGACGTTCTTCAGTAGATTGGCAGAGCCGCCAGGGTTTAATGTGGCTTGCAATCAACAAGGAAGGGTTGCTTACGCCGGTCATGCGGCACGACCGTTCGATAGCTTCAACATTCGCGCGGAACTTTCCCTGTCCCCGTCGCGCTTGGATCACACTTTCCTTGATGGTGGCCTCGAGACCAACATCACTCAAAATCTTCTGTTCAGCAACGTCGTCCAAGTGCTCCGTGATTGCTTGGTACGTAAGGCTATTTGAGCCACCGAGTGTAAGCATATTGCGATCAAACTCGGCCCTGGCCACTATCGTATCGAACACCTCTTCAGAGATACTAGCGAGATAAGCTTTTTGATTGCCTGCGCCCGATATCGGATGGATCGGCGAGTACTTTTCAGGAAGATGAGGGCCCAACACCTCTAGCATATCTCGCGGGCGCAAGGCAGGATTCAATGGTGTCCAGAATACAGGAAGAAGCCAACCCTCATTGTTCCAATAGGCTCCAGCCGAACCAAACTCGGCAGGCTTGGGCGCAGTAAAGGCAAACTCCGCGACGCGTCCAACATACCTTATGACTTGGCCTGCGTATGACAAAACCAAGTCGCCGGGAGAGGCGCGTCGCATGTTGTTATAGAACTCACTACGCGCGCCGTTCCTCTCGGTTTTTGGAGACCAGAGGTACTGACCATCAATTTCCTGACGGGCCGTCTGATTGTGGTTCACCCACCAGAAATGAGGCATGTCTTGATGCCTAAGTTATCCATTCCTTGTAGCACTTCCCGAACCTAGTTAACCCAGTATCAAGAAGTCATCTCCAAGCTCCGTCACCCGCATGGCAGTTCTTTGCACTTCACCATGCTACAAAGTGACCTGGCTTGACAGAAATCGCATCTTGGAAGCCTTGCATGGCACACAGCACGTCCGTGGGAGATCGCGTTCACATGGAAATCATAGCGGTACGCCGGGGCAACGACAGCTTCCAAAGCCTCATGCCGCCGCCCGAGCGATACCTCTGCGTCAAGCAGTCCGAGCCGGGTCGCAACCCGCGCGACATGCGTGTCGATCGGTAGGACCGAGCGGCCCATTGCGTACATCATGACGCACTTGGCCGTCTTGACCCCCACGCCAGGGAGCGTTGTCAGGTAGGCTTCCACGTCCTGATCTTCGCAGGAAACCAGGGGGCTTAACGTCACACGGCCGAAATCATCTTTCAGCTTCCGTGCGATCGCAATGAACCGTGGTGCCTTCTGGTTGACGAGGCCGGCGTCGGCGATGATCCCCGCTAGTTCGGAGGTGTGCATACCTGGCAGATCGTGCCACGACGGCACCGCCTGCCGCAACCGCTCGAAGACGCGCTCGTAACTCGGCCCTGTCGTCATCTGTGACAACAGGATGAAGTATAGTTCGTCGAGTGGGTCGTCCTTATTATTCAGCCGCGGCGAGCCGTAGAGGGACCTCAGCCTTTCCGTGATCCTTGCGGCTCTTCGCCGCCGATTTCGGATCGCTCCGCTTCTTTCTCGCCTTGCCATTGCGGTCTTTCCGGGTCGACCCGTTGATTAAACACTGAAGTTCATCAGCCAGCTCAGGAGCTACGTAGCTCATGGCATCGTCGCGCATACGCGGCCCGTCGTCGAGCCAGTCGGCAATAGTTTCCTCTTCGGAGTCTTTACGCATGCGTGGCGGGTTCAGGATCGTGCGGGGCCGGCGACTCAGTTTTGCAAGCAAGTCCGTGTTCCAGCACTCAACCTGCCCATTGCGCCCGCGCTTCTTCCGGGATCTCATTGCTTTTCGGATTGCCTCGCCGATGGCCTCGCCAAGGCCAAGGGGCACTGCGTTGCCGACCTGCTCGTATTTCTTACGGACCATCCCTGCAAACACCCATGTATCAGGGAACTGCTGGATGCGGGCGTACTCGCGCACGGTCAGGGGGCGCAACCGGGTCGGATGACAGAGGCTGGTCGCTTTGCTGTCAGGTCGGGTCGTCAGCGCCGGGCTGGGCCGATCCCACGCCAATCTGCGGAAGAAGCCCGACCGCCCGCCCCAGGACACATATGCCTTTCCAAGCGCCTTCTTTCGCAGGTTCTCAGGAAGATCACGCCAATTGCCACCTTCGGGCACTTTCTTAAGGTATTTCTCCTTCGCGGGACAGAACTGGTAGAACTCCGGATTGTCCTCTGCCAGCTCTCCGATAGCCGCCTTCAGTGTCCGCCAGGTTGCGCGCCCGTTGTCGCCGGTTTCGCTGTGGGTAGCCGCGGGCATGCGGATATTCTCGCCCAATCTGCTTCCGATAATCACGAGTCGCTGTCTCCGCTGCGGCACGCCATAGTCAGCAGCATTGAGAACGTCGAAGACGACGTAGTAGCCAAGCTCCTTTAGCTTGGCTGTTACCACACGGAAGGCGGAACCAAGCTCCTCGTCTGGTTCCAACGGCGGGTAGCCGGGACCTCGTTCTCCTAAAGGCCGGTGCTTCACAGCAGCGGAAAGAAGGCCCCGGACGTTCTCCATAACGAAGAAGCGTGGTTTCGCCTCGCGCACGACGCGCACAAAGTGCTCGAACAGCGTACCGCGCGGGTCACCTAGGGACCCACGTTGACCAGCCGTACTGAAGACCTGGCACGACGGCCCGCCCGAGACTACGACAGGGTCACCCGGCTTCAGTCCGGCAGCCTTGAGGATCTCTTTGGTGGTTACATCCTCAATACACTTATCGATTATGGGTAGGTCGGGGCGGTTCAGACGGATTGTCTCGACCGCATACTTGTTGCACTCGACGGCAACAGCGATAGTGAAGCCGGCCCGCTCCAGTCCCAGGTCCAACCCCATCGCACCTGAGAAGAGCGAGATGACCGGGAGCTTTCGAGGCTTAGCGCTTCGGGGCATGGGTCTCTAGCCCGAGATCCAACTGACCGCCGTCCAGCTCTTCGAATAGGCGCTTCAGCGCGAGTTCAACAACGTAACGCTTCGGCAATTGCGGCTCCCCCTTGTCTGTGACGGCGACGAGCCGGTCATAGAGCGCCTTATCAACGGACACAGTGAACCGCTTCGTGTTGGCCATCGACAGCTCCTACTCCAGAGGTCGAACCTGTGCAGTTCGGTGCGATTCGAACCTAAATGCACCAAATGGTGACTCAGCGCAAGCCTCTGGATGGAGCGGTCTTCGGCTGGGATGATCTCGGGCAGCTCGTGGGCCGGGCGCAGACGATGGGCTTACAGTGGATTGAGACCGATCATGTCCGCAGCTTCTCAAGTGAGTTGCCTGATGCAGGCTCTGACCTTACCGCTCCCGGCGATTCCAAACGAGCCATGCTGCGCCGTCATCCTCGAACAGCGCCGCCCGGATCGGCTCGGGAAAGCTCGGGTCGTCGAGCTGGACGCTGAGATAGTCGCGCGGCCCGTCGCCGTTGGTCTGCGCCTTCCAGGCGGCGCCAAGTTCGGCCCGGCCGGCATAGACCCGGAAGTCCGGCGCGCCTTCGCTCTTTTTCTGATCGTTCGCGACGATCTTCGCCTTCACATTGACGGTCAGGGTGCGGATCGTACCGCTGTACCCGTCCGGAATAGCCGTAAAACTGCCTATGGTCGCCATATCTCAAACCTCCGTTGTTTTGGCTGGCGGGGACGATGGGCGCGCAGTTTCGAGTTGCTTGCGCGCCCGCTTGAAACCGGGGTCGGCGTTCATGAAGGCGTCGAGCATGAAGGGGATCAGCTCGGCGACGCCCTCGTCCTTGCCGTAGGTCTGGCGGTAGATTTCCGCGTAGTCATTCAGCGCCGCCTTCAAGTCGGCGTTGGCCGTGAAGGTGATCTTGGCGCTTTCCCGGTCGGGCAAGGGTCCGAGTTTTAGGGTCATCTGAACACTCCCGGATCGCGGTAGGGCCTCAAGACCATGTCCTTGTTGACGATGATGCGGAGCGGCCAGCCGGGTCGCACGGTGATGGTCGGCTGGATGTTGAGGTTGCGCTCGGTGATGCGCTGGCCGGCCTGGTTCACGCTGTCCTGGGTCGACTCGCGGATCGCCTCGACGAGGTCGTCCTCTTCGTCGCCAAAGGTGAGTTCGGTGGAGACGCCGAGCAGGGTCGAGAGTACGATGCCCTTGAGGAGCCGCCAGGTGTGGAAGTTGACCTCATCCTCTAGCCCCGCGTACCCGGCCGTGTCCGTGGCCGGCAGGTTCTCGATCACAACCGACGAGCCGTCCGGCATGATGATCCGTTGCCAGACGACCAGCGCGCGCTCCTGACCGAAAGCGACGACGCTGTCATAGGTCCCGATGACGCGCGAGCCCTGCGGGATGAGGACGTAGCGTCCGGAGACGGTGTCGTAGACGTTCTCCGTCACCTGGGCGATGACGCGGCCCGGCAGGTCCGAATTGATGCCCGTGATCAAGCTTGCGGCGATCACGGTTCCCGCCATGACCTGATAGGGCGAGGCCGGGTCCTGGAGGGCGTGCGGATTGTAGATCGCCGAGTCGACCTCTTCGCCGAGGAAGTCGAGCTTGCGGCCTTGCAAGTTTTGATCGTTCTGAAGATCAAGCTCCAACGCCCCGGACGCTGCATCGCCGCGCGCAATGTCGAAGGGGCTGCGCGAATCCTCGCCGGCGGCGCGGGCGATCTCCGCGACCGATCCCGGTTCGCCGACGCCCCCCACACCGGCCGTGCGTGACGTGAGCTGGAAGAAGACGCCCGATTCGCGGCCTTGCTGCGCGAGCCGCGCCTGCCGAATGCGTTCGGCTCTTGCCGCGTCGTCCTCCGGGCTCGGGCGAAACGGCAATTGGCCCGGTGGGACGATACCGAGTTCGCGTTCGGCGTTGACGACGGCGGGACCGATATCGCCGGCCAAGGGCGGCCCCAATTCAACTGGCGGCCTTGGGATCTCGCTGTAGCGACGCGGCAGCGTCTCCAAGCCCTCCGGCGTTGGATTGTTCTCGGTGCGAATGAGCTCGCGGCCGGATTCATCCCGATCGAAAAGCCGCGGCGGATCGAGTGCGAAGATCGTCGCGCCGAAAATCAAGAGCAGACCCGTGCCGGAGAGCAGGAACAGAACGCGCCGATTGATCCGCGTCACGGGGCGCGGCTGAGCGCGCAGCGCGATCTCTTCCGGATCGATCTTCGGCGCGGCCCCAGACGGCGGATCGCCGCTTGCGCCTGCGGTCTCGCCCGGTTCCGTCATCGCCCGCCGTCCTCAATCTCGGGCGCGCGCGCCGACACGCTGCGATGACGCGCAGCGTTGCGGCCGTCCGTACGCGAAATGCGGACGACCTGTTGCGGGTCTTCGCCAAGGCGAAGCTCAGCGGCGGCGAACAGGCGATCGACAATGTAGTAGTTGCCCCGCATCCGGTAATTGACGAGCTGGTTCTCACCGTCCGGCCCGACGACGAACAGCGGCGGCGCCTCGCCCTGATCGAGGCGGCGGGGAAACTGGATGTAGACCTTGTGGGTATCGTCGAAGACGCGGACCGGTCGCCAGGGCGGCGTGTCGCCGGTGATCTCGTAGCGAAAGCGGAGTTGCTCCAGCCGGAGGCCCTCGTCGATCACACGGTCCGCCGCCTCGACGGCATCACTGTTGCGCTGCTCAAGCGCCAGCAAGGCGTCACGCGGATAATGCCACGAGACCGACGCCATATAGGTTTCCGGCGTGCTCCTGAGTTCGAGATGATAGGCGCGCCGGTCAGTGATGATGACGAGATTGGTGCGCAGGCCCTCGGCGATCGGTTTGACCAGCACATGCGCGCGATCGCCACTCAGGGTATCGCCGATCACCCAGCGGACCGTGTCGCCGGCCGACACGGCGACGATCTCTTCGCCAGATTGGAGCGCGATGTTGCTGACCATTTCCGGCATCGTATAGAGCTGGTAGAGGGCGCCCTCCGTATAGGGATAGACCTGGATCGCATTGACATAGCCTTCGCCCGTCGGCTCCATCGCCGCCGCGCTGTTGGCGTCGCCGATGCGTGTTTCCGGGTCGCGGTGATCCTCCGGCGGCGGCTCCCATTCGCCCGGCATCGGCATCAACTGTCCCGGCAAAGGAAGCGGTTCAGGCAAGGTGACGATCTCGACCGGCAGCGGCGGCTCGGTGGCGAGCGCCGCGGCGCTGAAGTCGTCCGTGTCGTAACTGATCTCCGGCGGCGGCTCTTTGTGAGCGCAGGCGGCGAGCGCAACCGGCGCGGCCAGGGCGATAAGGGTTTTTCTCATTGATCGTCTCCCGAAATGAGGTCGCGGCTCCAGTTGAGCGCATGGACGTAAATGCCGAGGGGGTTTTGGCGGAGCGCCTCTTCCGTGCGCGGCGGTTGCACCACGATGGAGAGAACCGCCGTGTATCGGATGGTGTCGGCGAGCGCGCCGTTCTCGAAGACCTGCTCGCGCCAGCGCATCTCGAAACTGTCGTTCGAGGCGCGGACGATGCTGGTCACTTCAACCGTCACCGTACGCCGGCCGACCTGGCTGAAGGGATCGTTGTCGCGGGCATAGTCGTTAAGCGTGGCGGCGGCGCGGTCGGTGGCGTAATCATAGGCGCGCAGCCAGTTCTGGCGCACCACAATCGGGTCGATGGAGAGGGATCGGACGTTTTCGATGAAGCGGGCGAGATGGTAGGCGATCTGCGCGTCGGTCGGCTCATAGACCGTGACGGCGGGACCGACGGCGCGCACCTCGCCCAGGGTATCGACCTCGACAACGTAGGGCGTGATGGTGCTGCGCCCCGCTTGCCAGACGACGCCGGCGGAAAGCCCGATGGCAAGCGCCAGGCAACCGAACGCCATGAGCCGCCAGCTCCGCGCCTGCACGCGGGCCGAACCGATGCGATCGTCCCACACCTGCGCCGCACGCTGGTACGGCGTTTCGGGCGCGGGCGTTTCGCCATAGGTGGTGGTCGATCGCTTAAAGATCATTCGTCGTCATCCCTGATGCGTGGGTTCTCACCGGCGGCTGGCCGGTCGCCGTCTCTGATGGTGTGGGCGGTCACCGTCGCGCCTTCGCGCAAGCGTTGATCGCGCCGTAGACGCTGCGCCCAATCCGGCGCCGCGTTCGTCGCAGCGGCCGTGGCCGCGCCCGCCGATGCGCCGCTGTCGGGCAGCGTTCCACCCGTGGCGGTGAAGGCGCCGCGCTGCCCGTCCGAGAAGGCGGACCGTACGCCGGATGTCGCGCGGTCTGCGACGCTCCGCACGCCTTGACCGACCGCGCCGGCCCCGCCCCGTGCAACGCCGGCGACGCCCGCCGCCACGCCAGCCGCGCCAGATGCGCCGGAGGTGGCGCGCGCGAGTCCATAAGCGCCCTGGGCGCCGCCCGCCATCGATGCGGCGGCCTTCGTGGCCCCGCTGGCCCCGGCGCCGAGTGCCCGCGCGCCGCCCATAGCGACCCCCGCGGCGGCGGCTCCGCCGATCGCGAGCCCGGCCGCCGATCCGACCACCGCGCCGGCGCCGAGCTGCGGCGCGTCAGAGACAAGACCGGCGGCGATGCCGGGACCGAAAATGCCAAGCATGAAAATCGAGAGCGCGGCAAGAACCGTTGAAAGCGCCTGTTCGATCGTGATGTCACCGCCGGCGAAGGACGCGGCGAAAGCGCCGAACAGCGTCGAGCCGATGCCGACAATGACAGCGAGGACCATGAGTTTGATGCCGGCGGCGATGACGTTGCCGAGCACGCGCTCGGCGAGGAACGCCGTCTTACCCCAAAGCGCGAAGGGCACCAGCACGAAGCCGGCAAGCGTGGTGAGCTTGAACTCCAGGATCGTGATGAAAAGCTGGATCGCCAGAATGAAGAAGGCCAGCAACACGATGATCCAGGCGACCATCAGCACGGCGATCAAGACGAAGTTCTCAAAAAAGGCGATTGGTCCGAGAAGACTCTGCACCTCGTCCAGCAACGGGGATGCCGCGTCATAGCCGGTCGCGGCGACAAAACCCGGTCGCATCAAATCGTCTGCACCGATCGGCGATCCGGTGGCGCGAAGTCCGAGACCGGCGAAGCTGTCGAAGATCACCTCCGAGAGAAAGGCGAAGTTATTCAGAATGAAGGCGAAGGCGCCGACATAAAGCACCTTCTTGATCAGCGCCGGGATCACGGACTTGTCGTCGGCGAGCGCCCAGAAGAGCCCCGCCAGGGTGATGTCGATGCCGATCAGGATGGTGGTCAGGAAGGCGACGTCGGGACCAAGCAGTCCGAAACCTGAATCGATGTAGGTGACAAAGGTCTCCGTGAACTGATCGATGACGTTGAGGTCGTCCATCGGCCGTCGCCCCTCTTGCGCTCAGCGCCGCGTGTAGGCGTCGCCGTCGCCCATGAAGCGTTCGAACCGGGCGCGAGCCTGTTCGTGAGCCGCGACGTGCCGCGCCCTTTCGAGGGCGTCGGCCCGCGCCGAGGCGGCCAACAAGGTCTGGAGCTGCATCGACTGTTTCGCCGCGAGCGCCGTGAGCTGGTTGCCCGCTTGCGCGACCTGAAGGTTCCCGACGGCGCCCTGGCTTTCCGCCACGAGCCAGTCGAGAACGAGCGTGTCGCCGCGCACCTGGTTCACGACTTCGGCCTGGACCTCGAGGCTATGTTGGAAGCCCCCGCGCGCGAGCCGCCACGCCTCTTGGGCGTCCTGGATGATCTGGGACGTCGAAACGGCCGCGCTGTACTCCTCCGGGAAGAGCCGGCGATAGGTGCTGTCGATTTCCGAGACTTGATAGGCGATGCCTTGGGCGTCGAGGATGAGTTGATCGACGGCGCGCAGCGAGGATTGCAAATCGGATGCGACCGAGGTGGGCAGGTTCGCCAGGTTCTGGGCCTGATTGACCAGCATCTGCGCCTCGTTGGCGATCTGCCGAATCTGGTTGTTGATCTGCTGAAGCGAGCGGACGGCGGTGAGCAGGTTCTGGCTGTAGTTCGAGGGGTCGAAGACCGTGATGGCATGGGCCGGCGGCGCCGTGACGGTCACCGTCGAGAGCCCGAGCGCCAAAGCGGCGCATGCGGACAAAAGCCGTTTCCTGAGCTGGGTCATTTGTCGTTCTCCTCATTGTCGCCCCACGTCCAGCTTTCCCCGCCGTTCGCCAAGATCTCGACGCGGTAGTGGTAGGTGTTGAATTGGCTGATGGCCGCGACAGAGGCGCCGAAGGGCCGGACGCGGCCCCGGCCGAAGCCGTCATAAACGCCGTAGAAATGGCCGTCGGCGTAGCTGTCGCCGAAGACGTAGCCGTCGGCGAAGTCGAGCGCGATGCCGCCATAGGCGACTCCGCCCTCGCCAGCGTCCGGCCCGATCCGCGCGTGACAGCCTTCGAAGGTCGCCGAAGCGGCGCTCCCATATCCGCGCGCGAGCACGGCGCCGTCGCCCGGCAAGTTCGCGGATGCGATTTCCGGAAAGTCAGTCTCGCCGCAGTGCCCACCGATCGAGGACACGCGGATTTCATCGACCTGCGGATGGAGAGGAATGCAAAGCGATCCGCGGGCCGTCGCGGCATCCGCGTCAAGCCATTGGCGGATCGTTTCGCGGGCATCGCGCTTGTGCCAGACATGGCGCCAGCCGCCGGCACAGGACCGCGAGACCGAAAGCCGGGCGTCACCGCGCACGGTCGTCACGGTGAGATAGAAGCCGGGACAGTCGTCGTCTCGCCAGCAATGTGGCCAGCCTTCATTGGCGCTGGCCGGCGGCGCGGCGATCAGGAAAGCCAGCGCAGCACCCGCGGCCCATTTAAGCGGTGGTTGCATGTAAGTCCTCCTTGGTTTGCTCGATGGTGTCGTCGTGGATCGGGGACGCGATCAATTCGGCGGCCCAATCGAGGCCGCGAGCGCGCAGCCAGCTATCGGCGAACTCTTCGGCGCCATGGGCGGCGATCAGCTCGTCCATGAGTGCATGGTCTTGCTTGGTGGAAGCGGCCGTGAAGGTGAGCGCGACCGGCCCGAGGCTCAGATCGAACAGCCGGTTTCCGGCACGGGACTGGAAGTAGTAGTCGCGCTTCGGCACGGCCCGGGCGACGATGTCGATCTGCCGGTCATTGAGCCCGAATGCCTCGTAGACCGCCTTGGCCTGCGGCTCGATCGCGCGGTCATTGGGCAGGAAGATGCGGCTCGGGCAGCTTTCGATGATCGCCGGCGCAATCGAACTTCCCGAGACGTCTGATAGCCCCTGCGTGGCGAACAGCACCGAGACGTTGGCCTTACGGAGCGTCTTCAGCCATTCGCGGATGCGCGCGGCGAAGGCAGGGTTGTCGAGAAAGAGCCAAGCCTCGTCGAGGACGAGAAGCGCCGGGCAGCCGTCGAAACCGGCTTCGAGCCGATGGAAGAGATAGGTCAGCACCGGGAGCACCGCACCCGTTTCGTGCATCAACTCTTCCATCTCGAAGCATTGGACCGACCCGAGCGAGAGACGATCTTCGTCGGCGTCGAGCAAGCGTCCGTAGGGTCCTTCAAGCGTGTAAGGCTGAAGTGCCTGGCGAAGCGCGGTCACCTGCAAGAGCGTCGCGAGCCCGGTCAAGGTGCGCTCGGCCACCGGCGCGGCCGCGAGGTTGGAAAGTGCTGACCAGACCGCGTCCTTCACCTCCGGCGTGACGGTCACGCCTTCATGAGCGAGCAGGCTCTGCACCCATTCCTGCGCGAAGGAACGCTCCGGTGTCAGATCGATGTTGGCGAGTGGCTGAAACGCAAGATCGCCCTCTGCCCCGAGATCGTACCAGTCGCCGCCCATGCCGAGGACGGCGGCGCGCGCCGAGCCGCCCTTGTCGAAGATGGTGATTTGCGCGCCGGCGTAGCGGCGGAACTGCAGGACGATCAGCGCGAGCAGCACGGACTTGCCCGCGCCGGTCGGCCCGACGATCAGGGTGTGACCGACATCGCCGATATGGGTGATCAGCCGGAAGGGCGTGGTCTCGTTCGTCCGCACCGTGAGTAAAGGCGGACCGCCGAGATGCGCGTTGCGCGACGGACCGGCCCAGGCCGCCGAGAGCGGCATCATGTGGGCGAGGTTTAATGTATTGACCGGGGCCGTCCGGACGTTTGCGTAGACGTGGCCGGGCAAGGACGAAAGCCACGCCTCGACGGCGTTCGCGCTTTCGTCGACGGTGGCGAAACCGCGCCCATCGAGGATGCGCTGCGCGGCCCGCACCTTCTCGCGTGCGGCGGCTTCATCGCGGTCCCAGACGACGAAGGTGGTCGTCACATAGCCATAGGCGACAAGATCGGCGCCAAGCTCCTGCAACGCGGCGTCTGCATCGGCCGTCTTGTTGTCCGCGTCAGTGTCGACCAGCACCGACTGCTCGTTGGTCAGCACTTCCTTGATGATGGCGGCGATCGACTTGCGTTTGGCGAACCATTGCCGACGGTAGCGCCGCACGACCTTCTCGGCGGCGGCCTTATCGAGCGGCACGAAGCGCGTCGTCCATCGGTATTCAAAGCCGAGATGATTGAGCGCATCGAGCAAGCCGGGCGTGGTTGCACCGGGATAGCCGAGAACCGTCAGCACACGCAGATGCGCGTCGCCAAGCATCGGCGCCAACCCACCGGTGAGCGACGTGTCCACCAGAACGGCGTCCAGATAGACTGGCGTCTCCGGCACGGCGATTGGGTGCCGTCGATTGGAGATGCAGTTATGCAGGTAGGTGAGCGTCTCTTGATCGGAGAGCGCCGCCACCTCCGGCATGAGCTGTTCCAGTAGGTCGAGGGCGCGGTCCGAGCGTTGGACAAAGTCGTGAAGGTGATCGCGATAATCTAGGTCCGGTCGCGCACCCTCGGTTTCGACCAAGAGCTTTTCAGCACGCCCGACACGCTCCGGCGGCGGCATGTAGACGAATGTCAGGACATAGCTGCTCTCAAAAAGCGTTTCCGAGCTTTCGAAGGCAGCGCGGCGCTCTTCGTCGATCAACCGGGAGACCGGATCGGGAAAGTCGGACTGCGGATAGTCGCGGGCAAGATGGCGCTCGGCTTCCAGAAACAGCGCCCAACCGGAACCGAACCGGCGCAGCACATTGTTGATACGCGCACAGGTCGCGACGAGCTCCGCCTCGGTGGCGCTTTCAAGGTCCGGGCCACGAAAGCGCGCCGAGCGCTGGAAGGACCCGTCCTTGTTGAGGATGACGCCCGGGGCCACCAGGCAAGCCCAGGGCAGATAGTCGGCGAGCAACGCCGGCCGCTTGCGATATTCGGCCAAGTTCAGCATGAGAGATGCCCTTTGTGCCTGATGTGGCGAACCAGCACTTCCATGAAGGCCGGGTCCTTGCGCGCCGCGTAAACCGCAGCCGTGTGACCGACGATCCAGGCCACGATCCCCGCGACCCATAGCTGAAGCCCGAGCCCTAGCGCTGCCGCCAGCGTGCCGTTGACGATCGCCACCGTACGCGGCGCGCCGCCCATCAGGATCGGCTCGGTCAGCGCGCGATGCAGCGGGATTTCGTAGCCTTCGACCGTCATGAGATGAGCGCCCCGCCGCCGAAGGAGAAGAAGGAGAGGAAGAAGCTCGTCGCCGCGAAGGCGATGGAGAGGCCGAAGACGATCTGGATCAGCCGGCGGAAGCCGCCCGACGTCTCGCCGAAGGCGAGCGACAGGCCGGTGATGACGATGATGATGACCGCGATGATGCGCGCTACCGGCCCCTCGATGGACTCAAGGATGGCGGTGAGCGGCGCTTCCCACGGCATGCCTGATCCGGCTGCGTGGGCGGCTTCCGCGCAAAACAGAAGAAAGCCGAGCGCCGCGCCGGCGAATGCGGCGTGGCGATAGGGAAAGCGTGTTGAAAGGTCCGGACCGAGAATATTCATATGGATCTCCTGTTAAGCGGTTGGAACGAGGCGGACGGCCGTGAGCGGGCGGAGCTCGTAGTCGCCATCGGCGCCGAGGCCTTCGAGGCGAGCGACCGTTTCGACGCGCCGGGCTGAGCCTCGGCCCTTCAGAAAGACGACGATGTCGATGGCGTCCGCGATCAACCGCCGCGGCACGGTGACGACGGCTTCCTGGATGAGCTGCTCAAGGCGGTAGAGGCCGGACACGGCTGAGTTGGCGTGCAGCGTCGTGATCCCGCCCGGATGGCCGGTGTTCCAGGCTTTCAGCATGTCGAGGGCCTCGGCTCCACGCACCTCGCCGACGATGATCCGGTCGGGCCGGAGCCGCAGCGTCGAACGTACGAGATCGCCGAGCGCAGCGACGCCCGGCTTCGTCCGCAGGCTGACGCAGTCCTTCGCGGCGCAATGAAGCTCTCGGGTGTCTTCGATGAGGATGATGCGGTCGCCGCTCTCGGCGACTTCGGCGAGCAGGGCGTTGACGAGCGTGGTCTTGCCCGAGCTGGTGCCGCCGACCACGACGATGTTCTTCGCCGAGCGCACCGCGTCGCGCAGCGTCTCGGCCATCGGCCCGGTCATCACCTGCGCGTCGACGTAGTCGGAGAGCCGGTAAAGCACCTTGGCGGGCTTGCGGATTGCAAAGCACGGGGCCGACGCCACCGGCGGCAACAGTCCCTCGAAGCGCTCGCCGCTTTCGGGCAGTTCGGCCGACACGACCGGCCGTTCGCTGTGGCATTCCTGTCCGACGTGGCTCGCGACCAGCCGGATGATCCGTTCCGCCTCGGCCGATCCGAGCGCTTGACCGGTGTCGATCCTTCCGTCGCCATGGCGATCGAGCCAGAGCCGGCCGTCCGGATTGACCATCACCTCGATGACGGCCGCATCGTCGAGCGCCGACGCGATCGCCGGCCCCATCGCCGTGCGCAGCATGGTGCGCTGGCGGTCGCGGGTTTCCCGGTGGAAGCGGTCAGCCATGCTCCGCCTCCGTCGCGTCTGGTGTGGCCGCTTCCCCGTTCGGTTTGTTCGGTCCCTCGTCTCCGCTTGGGGAAGCGGCCGTCTTCACTGCTCGAAGGGCTTCCAGCTCCTTCTCAGTGAAGAACTCGGATTCGTCCGCGCTCACCTCTTCGAGGATGTCGCGGATCATGTTCTTGCCGCCGGCCAGCCGCCGGGCGAGCTGGGTGGTGAAATACTCGAACCGCTCCTTGCCGAGAGCGCGCGCGGCGTCCTGATCGGCGTTCGGCAAGGGCGGCGTCACCGTCAGGAAGAAGCGGATGTAGAGCGCCAGTGTCTCGGCCGTGATGGAGAGATTGCGCTCCACGCGCTCATACTGCCGCGTCAACCGGTCGAGACGCCGGATCAGCGCCCCGTCGCGCTGATCGTCGAACTCCTTGGAGAAGAAGCCGAGCAACGCCGCCTCGACCACGGCCGCTTTTGTGACGCCCGGCCGTTTGGCGGCGATCTCGACCTTCTCGAACAGTTCGTGGGCGACATGGACGTTGAGGCGGGGTTTCATCGGCGCGCTCCTCAAAAGCTCGGGATCAGGTCGTCGTCGGCCTGGTCCATGGCGTGGGCGCGTTGGACGGTCGCGGTGTTGCGCGCGAGCTGGTCCATTCGCTTGGCGTCGTTGGGATCGAAATCGTCGTCAAGCAGGCCAGCGTCCGGCGCGCGTTCGGGCGCGGTCTTCGCCGGCGCTTCCTCCTTCAATCCGGGATGGCGTCGCAGGCCGCCGCCATCGTCCTGTTCGCCCGAGACAAGATCCGACCAGGACCTAATCAGGTCGGCATGAGGGCTGCGCACCTGACCCGACCAGTCGTCGGCCCGTGACTGCGGACGGTCCGCGTAGGGACCGTCCGCCACGAGCGCGGACGGGGGGAACACCCGGCCCGTGAAGTTGGCGTCCTCGTAGTAGCGCAGCTTGCGAGCGCGGATCGGCGGCTGGCCGGAGACCATGACGATTTCTTCGTCGGCCGGGAGCTGCATCACCTCGCCGGGCGTCAGCAATTGCCGTGCGGTCTCCTGGCGCGAGACCATGACGTGCGCCAGCCACGGCGCGAGCCGGTGACCGGCATAGTTCCGCTGTGCGCGAAGCTCCGTCGCCGTACCCAGCGAGTCGGAGATTCGCTTGGCCGTCCGCTCGTCGTTCGAGGCGAAAGCGATCCGGACATGGCAGTTGTCGAGGATGGCGTTGTTCTCGCCATACGCCTTGGAAATCTGGTTGAGCGACTGGGCGATCAGAAAGCTGCGGATGCCGTAGCCGGCCTTGTAGGCGAGCGCGCTCTCGAAAAAGTCGAGTCTGCCCAAAGCCGGAAACTCGTCGAGCATCATCAAGAGCTGGTGGCGGCGCTTCCCGTCGTCGGCGCCCTGCAGGCGCTCGGTCAGCCGCCGCCCGATCTGATTCAGCACGAGGCGAACAAGCGGCTTGGTGCGCGACAAGTCCGATGGGGGAACGACGAAATAGAGCGACACCGGACGATCCGCATCGACGAGATCGGCGATGCGCCAGTCGCAGCGGCTCGTCGTCGCCGCGACGGTCGGATCGCGATAGAGCCCTAGAAAGGACATGGCCGTCGACAGGACGCCGGAGCGTTCGTTGTCGCTCTTGTTCAGAAGCTCGCGCGCGGACTGCGCTACGACCGGGTGAACCTGCGGTTTATCGTCCGTCCCGAGATGATTGGTGCTCATCATCACGCGCAGCGTCCGCTCGAAGCTGCGCGAGGGGTCCGACAGGAAAGTCGCAACGCGCGCCAGCGTTTTTTCTTCTTCGGCGTAGAGAACGTGCAGGATGACGCCGACCAAGAGCGAGTGGCCGGTCTTTTCCCAATGGGTGCGCCGTTCAAGACTGCCTTCGGGGTCGACCAGGATGTCGGCGATGTTCTGGACGTCGCGGACCTCGAAACGGCCTTTGCGCACTTCGAGCAGCGGGTTGTATTTGGCGCTCGCCGGATCGGTCGGATTGAACAGCAGGCAGTGCGAGAACTTGCCGCGCCAGCCCGATGTGAGTTGCCAGTTCTCGCCTTTGATGTCGTGGATCACGGCGGAATGCGGCCAGGACAGGAGCGTCGGGATGACGAGGCCGACGCCCTTGCCCGAGCGCGTCGGGGCGAAACACATAACATGCTCCGGCCCGTCATGACGCAGATAGCGGCCCTTCAACCTGCCGAGGAAAACGCCGGCAGGCTCGAAGAGCCCCGCTTTCTCGACTTCGCGCCGTGTCGCCCAGCGTGACGAACCGTAAGTCGTCACCAACCGGTTCTGCCGCGCGCGCCACAGCGAGCCCACGATGGCGACAACAACCCCAAGGATGCCGCCCGCCGCCGCCATGACGCCGGCGCGGTTGAAGACGCCCGGCGCGTACGGTTCGAAGGCGTACCACCACTCGAACAGCCGCCAGGGCAGATAGACGGGATAGGAACCGAGTTCGAACCAGGCCGGACCAAGGCGGGGCTGATGCCCGAGCTGGCCGGCGACCCATTGAGTCGAGAACCAGACGGCGCCGATGACGATCCCGAAGACGAGAAGGATTTGGCCTATGAGGAGTTTGGTCGGGGTCATCTATCTTTGCCGGTGTTGGGGCCGAAGGCCCAAGTGAATTCCGGCAAAAGATCGCTTTTAGATCAGAGTTTATTCAATGCAATGACTTCCAACTCCATCCAACAAAGGAAGAAAAAGCCAAGCAAAACCAAGTCGATCCAAGTTTGTCGCAGATCGTCAGGCATACTTTTTTCAGGCCGTGCGGCCTATAACCTTGGATTGAGATGGACAGGCGTTTCGTCGGCGTTCAGCATTGCTGCCAAATCAGGCCGAGTTTGGATTCGAGGGCGGATTGGGAACTGGGTTTTGAACCATTAACCCTCGTCGTAAACTCAGCGCTAGATGTACACGGTGGTAGACGTTGAGGTGATGTGATGGACTTCTCAAAGCTCGGCAGCGCTAAGAAGCCAAAGGCGCCGAGCAACCCGATCAAGATATTCGAGACTTTGCCGAGTCTCGCTGGAACGCCGAACGATCTCTGGCGCGGACAGGACAGGGCGCTCATCGAATGGCAGAAGGTCCGCGACAAACGCGATGTATTGATCTCGCTGAACACCGGTGCCGGGAAAACAATTGTCGGCTTGTTGATTGCCCAGAGTCTCGTAAACGAGGGTTTGGAGAATATCGTGTATGTCTGTTCGACCATTGATCTTGTCGAGCAAACCTCAAAGGAAGCGACGCGGATCGGCATCGACCACACGACGCGCGTTCGCGGCGGCTATTCCAATGATCTCTTCGAAACCGGTAAGGCGTTCTGCATTACGACCTACGCAGCCCTCTTCAATGGGCTAAGTTCTATCCGCCGCAACTACTTCCCTGGTGCAATCATCTTTGACGACGCCCATGTTGCGGAATCGCTACTCCGCGACGCGTTCACCTTACGGATCGACGTTCGGGAGGACGAGGCTCTCTTCAATGAAATTGCCGGGCTATTTCGACCCCATTTCAAAGAGCTTGGCATTCGAGGCCGGTTCGCCGATAGCCTCGACCTCTCGAAACAGAACACGGCGTTCGTGGCGCCCGGCGGCCTTTATGAGCACCGTGAGCGATTGCTGGAAGTCTTTCACAGGCATGGTGTCAAGACAGACGACGATTACAAATACCCATTCGCCTGGCTTGAAGATCGTCTCGACTGCTGCGCGGCAATCTTCACGCGGGGCGTCTTTGAACTAACACCACCTTTCTTACCTTCGCTCGCCCTCGACATCTTTGAGCAGAACATCAGGCGGATTTATCTTTCAGCGACGCTCCAGAGCCAGACCGAGTTCATCCGAGCTTTCGGGCGCCAGCCCGGCGAGATCATTACGCCTTCAAACGATGCTGGAAATGGCGAACGCCTCATTCTCGATGGTCGCAAGGTGAAGAAGGGTTTCGGACCCAAATTCGCGAAGAAGCTTGTGAAGGGCCGTAAGGCTATTGTCGCGGTGCCGGACTATGCGCGCGCCAGCGAGTGGGAAGACCTTGCCGAGCCACCGACGCCGGAAGAGTTTACCGATGCGCTCAATGATTTTCGCGAAAACCAAAAAGATGGCGCCTTCACACTGGTCTCAAGAGTCGACGGGATTGATTTGCCGCACGACACCTGCCGCATCATGATCATGGACGGTGTTCCTTCGGCTACGTCGCTCCTGGAGCGCTATCAATGGGAATGGCTGCGCATGGACAATGTTCATGCGAGCCGCATCGCAAACCGGCTGGCGCAGCTCTTTGGTCGGATCAATCGCGGCCGGAACGACTACGGTTCATTCCTGCTACAGGGAGAGGCGTTGAGCAAATGGATTGCGCGCGACCGCAATCTCGCGCTGCTGCCACCGCTCCTCCAGCAACAGATATTGATCGGCCGCGAAGTGCAGACGGAGTTCAAACTGACCGAAGGCGACGACGTAATTGAACTCGTCGACCGGGTTCTTGACCGCGACGAAGGATGGCTCGACTACTATAGGCGCGAGGTAAAATTGGCTGAGCTCGACAAGGATCAGCTCGAACGAGCACAACAGGCCGAACCCGTCATGGTGGCCGCTACCTTGTCCGAAGCGAAATATGCGGCCGCCATGTGGAGCGGTGACGCGGCGACGGCGCGACGCGAATTGGAAAAGACTATCGATAAGACCGCTACCGACGATGCAAAGCTGAGCGGCTGGCATTCGATCTGGCTTGGGGCCGCCTATGAGCTCGACGGTGACAAAGACGCAGCATACCGGGCTTATGGAATAGCAATGCGGCGGCTCAACCGCTCGATGACGCTGCCTAGACCCTTGGGGCTCGGTGCCAAAGATGCCGCTTCTTATGAATTCAATGAATTCGGGAAGTCGTTGAAAGACCTACTCAGCTACCCGCAAGGCGCGAAGTTCGAAGGTGAGCTAAAGAAATTAGCCGATACGCTCGCGTTGATCGACACTGGCACTCCGAACCAGGCCGAAGCCGGCGTACGTCAGCTCGGCGAACTACTCGGCTTCAAGGCTATTCGTCCCGATAACGACGAAGGGACTGGACCGGATGTCCTGTGGCTCGATGAAGCGCAGCCGCGCATGATTGGGTTTGAGCTCAAAACCGATAAGGACGATCCGGCGACGTATTTCAAGAAGGACATTAGTCAAGGTCATGACCATCTTGAATGGATGGAGCAAACCCATGGCGAATACACTTGCCTCGGCCTTGTTTACATCGGCCCCGATGGGTCGGTGGACGCCAAGGCTAACCCATCGGACGAAATGGGACTCTGCTTACCTCAAAGCGTTGTCGCTTTGCGAGACAAAGTGATCGCCTTGATCGAAGATCTCCGCAAGGAGACCCCGATCGAGCGGCTGACTCTCATTTCGAAGATTACAGAAGAGAAACGATGGGATATTGAGGCGTTGCTGGATGAGTTCTGGGCTAAGGATATGACCAACCTCTGATAGGTCGATCAACGGCAACCTCAGGCCCGATTTTGTCAATCCCTTCAACCAATCCCGATCCCGCGCTTCTTCCTGATCTCGAAGGACACCGATGCGCCGCGCATCACACCGCCGACCGTCTGACCCCGCTGGCGCTCGAGAACCGGCCGCCATGGGACCAGTGTGAACTCCTGGGATTCCTCGATGAAGGCGAACTTGCCGCTGGCCAGCCAGACGGACTTTCGATAAACGCCGTCGATCCGATCGCCGTCCTGCGTCGGCGAGAAGGTCAGCCCCATCTCCTTGGCGAGCTTCTCTCCGGCGTGCGCCACCTCCCGCTGCCGGAGCAGTTTCAGGAGGTTTCGCTGATAGCGCATCGTCTGGCCGTCGCGCTCGGCGAGGTTCTGCGCAATCAGGTGTTCTTCGCGCCGGCTGAGCGCCTCGGCGACGTCGGCCCCGAAGCGGTCGCCGCACAGCGCCACCCGCTCCATGGCGACGAGCTGCGCATCGAGCCAGGTTGCGCCGTCCGCCCGCACCTGATCCTCAAGCCCAAGGAAGGATAGCGCCGCGACGCTCCCCGGATAGCTCGGCCCCTTCTTGGCGAACTCGGCGACACGATCCTCAAAGTCGATCGGCACCTCCCAGGACCCGTCCGGAAAACGCCGCACGATGTTCGCCCGGCGCAGCGCCTCCAAACGCCGAACATGCGCTTGAACATAGTCCGCCGACGCGCGCGGATCAGCGGCGTGATGGGCGCCCGTCTCATAGAGGCCGCCATTGCCCCGCGCCACCTCGGCGATGGTGCGGTCGGCCGGTTTCAGGCCCGCCGCCGCCGGGCGCACTTCGACGACGCCGCCCATCGGTAAATCCTCCAAGTCCTGTTTGGGATTGAGCGCCACGTAGTGAACCCGGCCATCGGCACCGTCGATCATGACGTAGTGGCCGTCATTCAATTCATCATGGAGGCCCCGGTCGATGATCCGCCCGATGATCGTCGGCGCACGCGGATCGGACGGATCGTAAACGGCGTATTCGCTCGCGCCGGCATCGAGGCCGGCCCGGCCGAGCCCCCGGTGCATGGTCTTGATGATGTCGCCGCGCTCGCCGGCCCGCCGTAACGTCCCTTCTAATCGTTCTGACAGTCGCCACTGGCCGGGCGCCGCCTCTTCCGCGAGGCCGCGCTTGGCGAGCGTGCGCAGCCGGCCGAGCTGCATGGCGTGTCGGAACCGCGCGCGCTCGCCCTGCGGCGCGGTTTGCAGATCGATCAGATTGTCGGTCGCATCCCTCAGCAATCCGCGGTCAAGATCGTTAAAGCGATCCTGTTCGACCTGAACGGAGAGTTTCTGCCGCAACTCCTGCTCGGTCTGCGGCCCCAATTCCAAGGTGACGAGTTCGCGGGCGTGCTCGCGCATGCCATGGGCAATGTAGTCGCGCGCGATGACCAGGTCCTTACCGAGGTCGTCCTTGCCGCGCAGCACGATATGGGTGTGCGGATGCGCGGTGTTGAAATGGTCGACGGCGACCCAGTCGAGCTTGGTCTCGAGATCCTCCTCCATGCCGGCCATCAAATCGCGGACGAAGGACTTAAGGTCTTCGAGCTCGGTCGCGTCCTCCGGCGAGACGATGAAGCGGAATTGGTGCCGGTCGCCCTCGCTGCGCTCCAGGAACGCGTTGCCGTCGGCGTCGTCGGTCGCCGCGTCAAAGAGCCGGCCCGGCTCGTTCCGTTTTGAGACCCCGTCGCGCTGGATGTAGCGTAGATGCGCGCGGGCCGCTTCGACGCCGCTGGCCTTGAACTTGACGATCCGCGTCTTGATGATGACGCGGCGCGACGACGGCCCTAAGCGGTGGCCCGCCCGGCGCTGGCGCATGGCGGAGCCGCCGCGCCCGATCCGGTTGCCTGAAAACTGCCCCGGCGCGCGCCGCGTTCCGAAGCCGGTCTTGCCGGCGGCGGAGACCTGGTGCAGCACCCGGTTCAGGTAGCTCTTGGTCCGCTTGCCGCCGAGGCTGCGGATACGTCCGAGCTTGGGTTTGAAGATGTCTTCCGTGTCGTCCGCCATGGTCGCTCACTGACTTAGGCGCGCCATCGCCCGGCGAAAACAGCGCCTTCCTCCTTGCACCAACAATTCCGCAATCCAACCAGCGCTTTAGCGCTGACCGCCTGCACATGGGGCGCAGCCCCATGTGCAGGCCAACCCGATGTGCAGGCTGGAAAAAGCGCCGCTTTGCACCATGACCTTTTATCTTGCCCTCCGCCGCCTCATACCTCTCATACGCTCCAACTCCTTCCTGACGTTGGATCAACTTTCCTAGTCCTTCTGCCAAGGGACACGCAGCCTCGTCGCCCGACCGGTGATCAGACGCCGATCCACCGGCCCGAAATAGCGGCTGTCAAAGGAATGCCGATGGTCTTGCAGCAGGAAGACCGTTTGTTCGGTCAGGACGTGACAGCCATGCCAATCCAGCATGTCGCGCCCCAGTCCGTCCCAACGGTTCGCCGTCGCGACCGGCGAACCGTTGACGGAAATCTCGTCCAATTGGCGACAGATTCGGTCGCCGTTGAGGCCCACAACACGCTTCAGAAGCGGCACGTCCGGAGGCAAATATCCGCGCTCGATCACGAGAAGCCGGACCCGCTCGGGCACGCGCATGAGGACGTAGTCACCACGCTTGATGGGCCGATTGTCGAGCCAGTAGAGGCCGATGGGAGCGCTTGCGGAAGCGTTGTAGATCAGCTTTTTCGGCAAGATGACGAGCGATGCGACCGCCAACGCTAGCACCGGAACCGCAGTTGCAAGGAGCCAAAACCGTCTCATGACAGCACCCGCCTGCCAGCTAGGTGCGCCGAATGCTGAGCTTCCGAATAGGCGCGGATCGGCCGTCTCGTAGCGATCCGGTTGTGGACATGACGGTAGTAGACGATCGAAACGTCCGCTGGCTCAAACCCCTTCGTTTCGAGCACGTCGATCTGTAACAGCGCGCGCTTCACCTTGGCGTTTCCGATTGCAAGCAGGAGGACTTCGCCGCCGGGCTGAACGCCCTTGATGCGGCTCGACAACACTGAAGGCCCGGCGGTTCGGACGACGGAGAACCGCCACTCTTGCGTACCGTATTCGTTGGCGCGCCAACGGACGTAGCCGAAGACACGGCCCGGTTTGAACAGCGCGAGCGAGCGTCGCCGGTCCAGATCGTGCTGCTCGTCGGACATGCCGAAGCGCAGCCAGTTGTTCAGATGCTCTGGATAGAACGCGATCTCGACGCGAGTGAAGGGCTCAGACATCGGAGGTCGAGTCCTTCCTGCGCAGGTCTGACCAGGCGGTCAGATCGTCGATGTGATAAACGACATGGCGGCCGTGCTTGCGGTACTGCGGGCCGCCGCCATAGACGCGCATCTTCTCCAGCGTGTTGGGCTTGAGCTTGAGAAAACGTGCCGCTTCTTTGGTGGTCAGAAAAGGGCCGTCCTGAGTCGCTTGGACATCATCCTCGATCATAGGTCCTCCGGCGTGGGCGAAAACGCGCTATGCCGGGGAAGGATCGGGCATGGTGCCAATCAGCGGAAGTATCGGCCGAGCGGATACGCGACAACGATACGCCGAACCGCTACATCAGCAGCTTTCGATAGCCGCCGTTGATCATCCGCATGCCACGCCTAAAGCTGCGGATCGTGCGGTTCTTGAGCGTCGCGTTCGGGTTGGTCCATTCCTCGTCGACAAACTTATCGCCGTGGATGAACCGCGCGATGTCCTGAAACTTCCAGCCCTGTCGGCGCAGATCTAAGGTTACCAGTGCATCGCGATGGCGCATCGCCTCGACGGTCCAGCCGCCGGTGCCGCCACCAATACGACGCTGCCGATAGACATCCGCCATTGCTTTCAAAAGCCGCAGGCGGCCTCCAAATTCCGGAAACTGATCAACCACTAACTCGATGGAGAACGTGTCCGTCCGAAGATCGGCGCCTCGGCACAACAGCTGGATCACGTGGCGCCGATCGCGCAACAGAAGGTGCTGCTCGCCATCCACCGCCTTCAGAAGTGTGCGCCAACATCGCAGGTCGCCCAGTGAGATGATGCTGCCGAAAGCGGGGTCGCCACTGGGGCGAACATATGCTCTCAGAACGCGCGCGAAGGTCTCCGTTCGCCAGAAAACATTCGCCTCGAGGCCATTTTCCGACGGATCAACGAAAGCAATAAAGGCCCCAACCTTCCGCATGCATGAAGCGACGCCGTGCCCGGAGCAGGACCGTACCATCGGTAAGGTGGATGGGTTTCGGGCGTCCAGGCACCGAAAAACGCCAATCACGCTGATAATCGCTGTTGCGCCGAAGATACTCCCAGGCCACCCGCGAACGCGTCAGAAACCGCAGATGGTCGTAATCGCCAAGACGATGCGTGTTTGAAGCTAAAGAACTTAGCAACTTCACCATTATCCTCTCCTTTAAAGCAGGACGATGGCCGACGCGGTCAGCGTCGCAAGTTCATGCAAGCCCCTCTCTTCTTGTGCATCACGTTCTCATCGGCGTCTTGGCCACCGCTCCATCGACCCGGTTTCAGATTTATCTCACCACTCAACCAAGACACGAAACTCGTCAGCGATTTGTTAAGAGTTATGGTGATTTTGTTAAAACACTCACGATATCGGCCTTCATGTCCTGACTGAGAATGCCCCGCGCCTGAAGGCGCGGGGCTCTTGGTCGCCGCTAGCTGCGCGGGTTCCAGAGGATTGCCATGGCGTCCGGATCGTCCTGTCCGGCGGCCCGGCCGAGATTGGCATAGATCTTCGACGGCCCGAATTCGGGAGCCGCGAAGGTCAGCGAGACGTAAGCGTTGCCGGAGGTCTTGCCGACCCGGTTCCAGCCGCCGCCGATCTCCACGCGGTCTTCAGTGTAGACCCGGAAGTCGGGTTGTGCCTCGCTCTCCTTCGCCCGGTTGGGCAGGATGCGGATGCGCTTCTTGAGGCTCATTGTTGAGAGCGTACCTTCGTATCCACCGGTCTCGGTCTTCGTCACATATCCAAGTGCCTGCGCCATCTTTCAGTCTCCTGTTTGGGTGTCGCCGGGGACCATCCCCTGCTGACGCGGAAAGGGCTATGGCGGACGGCGGGCGTCTGAACCCCCTCTTCTTGGGAGCGGAGCCTTAGCGGAGACCGCCGAGGCGAGCTTTTTTGGGCGCGCTGCGCCATGCGCGAGGAGCCGCGAAGCGGCGGGGAAAAAAGTCCGAAGCGGCGGTTTCAGGCGACTGGCGTTTGCCATAAGGCCTGAAAGCAGAAGCAGGGGATGGTGCCCAGCGACAAACCATAACTCCGGGAGACGAGCGGCACGGGTGCTTGGATATGTGATGACGGGGCCATGTTGGAGCCGTTGGCTGTACGCTCTCGACGGTGAGTCGGGCGCAATCCCACGGCCCATGTCGCCTGCAGCGAAAGAGAACGAGGCGCAGCCCGTTCTGAACCACCGAACCATGGACCGGCAGATCTGTGGCGGCTGGGACCGGGTTGGCAAGATCAACGCCTCTCAAAGGCATGCTCACCCCGTTCTCAGCGTCTGTCGCATCGATTCCACGCCAATCTCGGCCGGGCTTGAGGCAGCCCCCCTGAGCCATTCAAACCGACTGATCGCACAAGCGTAGACGCGACCAGCCCCGCGCCCGAAGGCGCGGGGCTTTCTTGGTCTCGCAGATCAGCCGGAACGCGCTCGCGGCCCTCCCGTCGGGGTGAGAGGGCCGCTCCCGCCTCCCGCCGATTTCAGGAAACGAACGATTTGATACGGGCCGTGTTGTCGCTGAGCCGTCCACCGCCGCCCTTCGTGTAGGATTTGAACGGAAACTCCATATAGCGCGGCAGCCATCCTTCGGCCTTCTTCCTCCCGTCGCCGCTGATGAAGTCCCGGATGATCTTCTTCTGGACCTTCGTCGTCGCCGTCACATTAGCGTCGGCAACTGCCTTGCCGCCGATATGGCGGAGGATGGCATTGACCGCTGCCTTGTCGCGGAGAAGGTCGAAGAAGGCGTCGTCCGGCTGCCAATAATCGCGCATATCCACTTTCAGATAGGCGCCGAGCGCCTCGACGACGCCGGTCCCGGCTTCCAAGGTCTCGGACATGACGAAGGCGAGCACGCGCATGACGTCTTCGTCCGAGAACTTCAATAACGCCGCGAACAGCTCGACGACGCGGTAGTCGTCACCGTTCGAACGCACCACGGAATGGCCGTGTCCGGGCAATCCGAGAAGCTTGAGGATCGCCTTGCGATCCTCGGCGAACGCGGTCTGGGCCTTGGCCTTGGTGATGCTCTCGGCGGTTTCATCTTTGCGCGTGGCCTGCGGATCGGGCTTGGTCTGCCAGAGCGCGGACCCGCCGATGGCATGGGCGACCATGAGCCGAAGGGCCGTGTCCGCATGGCTCAAGAGCGCGTGGCGAACGGCGGCGTGGCGGTGCAGTTCGATGTAGTTCTGCGCCGGGTTGGTCAGCTCGGGTCGGTCCGTGGCCCTTGCCTTTTCATCGCCACCATCCGCCGCTTTCCGCAAGCGCCGCTGATGTTCCTTCGAGGTAATGAAGCCTTCATGGATAGTGACCTCGCCGTTCTCGCGCACCTCGATCACGACGCGTCCACCGCCCTTTTTCGTAGTCTTCACATGGTCCCAAGTGAGAAACCGCTCGCCAACATCGAGGACGACAACATCACACCATCCGGCTTCGATAAGGGCATCCCGCTTGGCGGCGATGGCTCCGTTTTGCAAGGTCCAGAACTGCTCCAGATCATCGAGATATCCGGTTTCGTCAAAGAGATCGGTGACAATCCGGCCCTCGTAGGCGTCGAGCGGAAAAAGGGCCGCCTCGGTGCTGATTTCTCCTCCGAACAGCCATCGCTTGAGTTGCCAGCCGCGCGGGGCGCGTTCCTCTGGATTCTGAAAGAGCTTGAACCATTCAGCCTGCTGCGTCTCACTGGCCAGGGTCAGTTGCCTCACAGTCTGTGCATCGATTTGTTCGGCACGGTAAGCCTCGCGGATGGCAGGCAACAGGCTGCCGAGCGCCAGCGCGCGTTTCACCATGATCTCGGTGACACCGAAGGTGGCTGCAATGTCGTCCACCGTCCGTCCCTCTTTGACCAGCCGAGCGAAGGTCTCCCAGCGCGAGACTTCGTCCGGGTCGAGGCGCGCGACGTTCTCAATCAATGATGCCTCAATCGCCGCTGCGTCATCACCCTCGACCATAACGGCACAGGGCACAGGGCCGATTTCACCGCCTTCCTTGGCGATGGTCTTAAGCGAGAAGAAGCGCCGCCGCCCGGCGACGATCTCATAGCCCTTGCCGTTCTGGCGCACGAGAAGCGGCTGCTGGACACCGCGCGCACGAATGCTTGGCAGAATATCCGAGGTGTCCGGCGCTTTGCGGGCATAGCGCATATTGAGTGGTGAGACCTTCAATTGGTCGAGCGGGATATGCGTGAGTTCCATGGGTCAATCCTCATCTTGTGAGTTCGGAGTGGGTGCGCCACTGTCGGCGGCGCGAAGGAAATCGAGCATGTCGAGTTGATTGCGCGCGGCCTTATCAAAGAGGCCAAGGTCGCAGGGCTTCTGCGGCGCGTTCGGGTTGCGCTTCGGTGCGATGGGTTGCGCGGCGCGCGCCGCCAGCCGGTCGCAGAGCGTGATCGGCTTCACGCCCGGCGCGATGATCTGCTCGCCTTCGGGCGTCGTCTCGGTGAGAAGTTCGGGCGCGCTGGTCATTGCCGCGCCTCGCGCTCGATCAGGTGGATGTCGGAGATGAGGCTGCGCTGGCCGTCCGCAAGGCGGCGCACCTGTGCGAGGAACATGCCGTGCGTATGGAAGCTCGACGCCCAGCGGCCTTGATGATCGCGCCGGTCAGCATGGCATTCACGCGGCAGCCGTGCTTCGACGATAACGGTTGCGCCACTCAGCTTGCGGATGGTCCCGACCGGGACGGTTCCGACAGACAGGACACGACCGCCGATCTCAGTCAGCCGGTGGGGCGAGCAATGACGTTGCCGGAGCATCGCCGTGCCTCACCGGGACCAGAAGACGTGAACCTCGTCGAACCCGAGTTCAACGGTGAACACATCGCCATTCAGTTCCATGTCCCGCGCCATGGTCTCGTAATCAATGTAGTTGACGAGGCTCTGCGGGATTTCTGTGGTTTCTTCTGTGAGTTCTTGCGCGAAATCGGCAAGACTCCTGTGCTCCCCTGCATATTCTTCAAAGGCTGCTTTGGTGTCGTCCAGATCACCCCCGAACTGCTCAAGCACCTTCGCGCCGAGCTTGCCGTGTTCGACGATGAACAGCGCCAGCGCGTGCGTTTTCTCGATGCCGGAATACTCTTCCAGCCGGGCGCCCTCGAAGCCCTCATAGTCGTGGATCGCCCACTCCTCGGCGCCCGGAATGGGCGACGCAGCAAGCATCTGCGCTATCTCGGCTTGGATGTCCTCTGGGTCTTGGGTGACATCGATCCAGCGCCCGTGCAGTCGCCCGTTGTTGTAGGCGGCAAGGCAGGCAGCATAGATGCGTGGGGTGTTTCCGTCCCGGCTCCCAGCGTCTCCGGCTGCACTGTCGTTTGCGGTTTCTTGCGCCATGGTTGCGGCTCCCTCTGGTCCTCCGCGCGCGCCTTTCCCCGGAAGGGGGGCGGGCGGTAAGCGACCGGAGCCTCGCCGGATCAGGCGGGACGCAACTGTCTTGGTAGGACGAGAAAGCTGACGTGGACGGACTTAAAGCCAAGGCGGTTGCGGGCCGTCCCGGCGGGGCTATAAGGGAGTGTCCGGCCGCCCCCCGCCCCGGGAAAAGGCCATAAGTAAAGTGTCGTCGCCCGGAGGGCGGCGTCCTTCTCCCGAACCGAAGGTTCGGGCCTGCGTCAGGGATGGAAGCCCGCAGGGCCGAGACCCGCGCTAGCTGGGCTCGGTTCACGACAGCCCGGCGACCGGCCTTAAGGGCCGGGCGGGCGCCCCAATACTCTTCGTAGTCGCGCTAAGGCTGATGGTCCCATTCAGACAAGAACCGCTCAGAACTACAGTATTGATCCCTCGCTGCAACGGCGGCCGTTCGTCAATGTCGACATGTCGAGTCGCCACTAAGAGGCAGTCGGACAATTGCGGGAGGTTGCAGCTCCAATCCCTCGAACAGGCCACCATCGCCCACCACGTAGAGATAGGCCCCCTCTTTTCTCTCGACGATAGCCGCAGCCGTTGCCCCTGCGATGCTTTGGTCTTGGTTGGCGAAAACTGAGACATCGAATTGGTCGGAAATGCATAGAACTTCATGGGAATGCGTCGCTGCAAATATGTGCCCGTCATTCGCGAAGACGAAGTCGTCAATCGTCACGCCACTCAAGACGACTTTAATCGAGTCTGGCCGAGGATCGTCGGCAGGCACGGTCAGCAAGAGCCTTTTCGAAGAGTTCGAAATGTAGGCGAGGCCGTCATTCAGTTTTATTCCATTCGCGGCTGGGACAGGGCTGTGCGGATCGGCAGGCGCGAGGCGTTCGTCGTCCAACCATCGCTGTGCAGTATTCTGCGCCGTGTCCACGAGATAGATGATCCCGAGAGCGGAGTCGGCCACGATGAACTGATCGTTTGCGATCTGAGCAAGGCCATTTAAGAAGCGCGCACCGGGGACAGCAAAAGTGTCCGTGACCTTTCCGTCTGCGTCTAGCTCCAAGATGACGTTCTGCCCCGTATTGCCAACACCAGCCATCAGGCTGCCGGAGTGTGCCGAGACGACAAAGCCGGTCTCATGAGCGGCGATTCCGACCGGATACACGTCCAAGCGCTGCACAAGCCGTAGGCCCTCACCTTCGCGATACTGTAGAATCGTCCGACCCACATAATCTGTAATGTACAGGTCGTTTTCCCTAGAGACGGCCACGTTTTCCATGAAGTGGCCTTTTGAGAGACTTGCAACGACTTCTGCGACACGTGGCGATTGTGTGTCGGCTTTGGCCGAAATGGTGGAAGTGAATGCTAAGAGACCGAGGCCGACTGTCAAGGCGCGGAAGGTTTTGTATAGGGAGGGCGCACCTTCGCTTTGGCGAAAACCATCCTGAGTGATCGGGCGTTCGTTACGTCTCATTTGGGTTTGCCCACCTCAAGCTTCTTTTCTCCCGGACAGACTGCAGGACGGCGTCAAAGTGGCCGCTCTGATGCCGCGAGATTGATCGACCCAAGATCCATCAAGTTCCGGCCGATACCTAGGGCGCATCGGAGACCTATGACACCTGCGTAGATGCCAGACCCAATCTGGGTTGGCATATAGCGAAACGCTACCGGACGGTGCCAGTTAAAGCATGCCAGAATCCGAATGTCCTTTGTCAGGAACGAAACCAAGCTGAAGCGCCATCTTTACTTAGGGTGGGCGCACCGACGACCCTGTTCTGGCCTGAGTGAATCGATCTTGTTCGATCTGACATCTAGAAGAGCCTGATTTTCCCAAACAACGACAGATTCTCGATAGCGGACGTTGGAATCCTGAAATCGGTGAAATGGTCGCCCAACTAGCATCCCTACGGTATTCCTCAAGGAAGGAACGGCTCGTATGCGGCTCAATATCAACGGTGAGGATTTCGACCTACAAGTCGACCCAGATACGCCGCTGCTTTGGGTGCTTCGCGATCACCTGTCGATGACCGGGACAAAATTCGGCTGCGGCATCGCCGCCTGTGGCGCCTGCACCGTTCATATCGACGGTTTTCCTCAACGTTCATGCGTTTACCCCATCGAAGCCGCCGTGGGGACCAAGATCACCACCATCGAAGGCGTGCGATCACGCGCAGCAGACGCGGTTCGGACAGCTTGGGCGGAGCTACAGGTACCGCAATGCGGATACTGTCAGTCGGGCCAGATCATGTCCGCCATCGCGTTGGTTCAGGAAGTCAACGAACCAACCGATGAAGACATCGATGCTGCCATGGCCGGGAATCTTTGCCGCTGTATGACCTATGACCGCATACGCTTGGCGATCAAGACTGCCGCAGGATACATGAACGGGTAAACGGCTATGGACATCGCTCTTCGAAAAGCGACCGAACTTGACCGGCGGCATTTTCTGAAAGCTACAGGAAGCGCGGGTCTGGCTCTCAGCTTCGCTCTATGGCCCTCTGGCCTCACTGCGCGATCCGGCAAAGACACAGCACAACACGGCGTACGCGTCAGCGCGTTCCTCGCGATTACGCCAGATAACCACGTAGAGGTCTTCGTCGCTCAGGCCGAGATGGGGCAAGGCATCACCACCGGACTCACCCAGATACTTGCCGAGGAACTCAGCGCCGATTGGGATCGGACGCGTTTCCGGATTACTACGGAGCGCAGGCCCGAGTTCATCAGTCCCAACCTCTATGGCGGCATCGTGCTCACCGGCGGCAGCACTTCCACCTACACGTTCTTTGAGGCGATGCGGCAAGCCGGCGCCGCCGCACGGACAATGTTGATCGGCGCTGCCGCGAAGCAGACCGGAGCCGACATATCAGAGTTCCACGCCGACCAGTCGACGATTGTTCACGAGCCCACAGGTCGGGCCTGGACTTTCGCTGAATTGTCCGAGGAAGCGCTGCATCAACCCGTTCCCTCTGACCCGCCTTTGAAGCCTCAATCACAATTCACGCTTATCGGACAATCTCGGCCTCGCCTCGATCTCATGGACAAGCTCGACGGCTCCGCCATGTTCGGGATCGATCATTCCGTGCCTGGAATGCTCTGGGCCGCAGTCCGGCACGGACCTCTGGGACGAGCACCTGTCTCCTCTTTCGATGGGTCCGTCGCTGTCGAGATGGCCGGCGTCCGCGAGGTAATGGCCGTTCCCTATGGGGTCGCAGTCGTTGCGGACCACTACTGGCAAGCGGTGAAGGCCCTCGAGATGGTGGAGATGGAATTCGAGCCGATCGAGGCCAGCGGTTTTTCAACGGATGAGATGCGTGCGGCACTCACAACCGGCCTCACGGGCGACGGCGTCGAGACCCCCGGCAAGAAGGGCAACATCGACGAGGGGCTAAAGATAGCGTCCCATGTGATTGAGGCGACCTATGAAATGCCGATGGCGGCGCATGGGTGCATCGAGCCCGTCACATGTACCGCCTTCGTGCAAGGAGATGCTTGCAAGCTCTGGCTCTCCACCCAATCCCCGACGCTGGATGCAGGTTATGCCGCGGACGTGCTCGGCGTCGGCGCTTCCGAGATTGAGATCCACAATGAGTTTATGGGCGGCGCATTCGGGAGGCGGACCGGGCGCGAACATATCGAGGAAGCTATCATTCTGTCAAAGGCGGTCGGAGCGCCGGTGAAGGTGATCTGGTCTCGGGAAGAAGACATCCTGATGGATCAGTTCCGTACAGCAGCAATGGTGAAGGGCCGCCTGGGCCTCGACGAAAACGGTCGGCCGATCGCTTACCAAGCCGCAGTGTCAGCCACCGGTTTCTGGCAGAACATGCTTCCCGACTGGTACGACAGGGTCAAGCCGCTCGATGTGCCTGCCTTCAGCCTGCTCGGATCCGACTACGGCACTGAGGCAGAGGACGGTCGATACATGCCTTATCTTTCTCCGCCGCGGATCGGACCATGGCGCGGCAATATGGACAACCACAACCTGCTGTTGATCGAGTCCTTGGTCGACGAAGCGGCTCATCGTCTAGGGCGCGATCCGCTGGAATATCGATTGTCGCTCATTGCAGACGAACGCAGTCGCGCGGTGATCAAACGGGCTGCGGAACTGTCCGGTTGGGAGCCAGGCGAGGCCAACACATCGCGCGGCATTGCATTCATGCACAACAAGAACTACTGGCGATCGCGTCTCGCAGTCGTTGTCGAGCTGCAAGAGCAAGACAATAGGTGGCGCGCCACAACCCTCTATTGCGTGTGCGACTCAGGTCTGGTGATTAACCCACTGCTGGCCAAACAGAACCTGGAAGGTGGTTTGTTGTTCGGGTTTAGCTGGGCGCTCCAGGAGGAGATCACCTTCACCGACGGCTATCCGGATCAGCGCAACTTGTACGATTACGAGATGCTCCGAATCGACATGGCGCCGCGTCTTGTCGTTGAGATCATCGAAACGGGCGAAGAGCCGGGATCGTTCGGCGAAGTCGCGACGCCGGTGGTGCCTCCCGCGCTTGGCAATGCGATCTTTGCAGCCACTGGCCAGCGGTTTCGTCGAATCCCTTTTGCCAAGCACGGCGCACCTTTGTGATACCGATCATGACCACCCAGCACGTCACAGCCCGCACTATCAGCCCCGCTGGCCTGCTAAGCCCGCAGGAAAATGCTCCCTTGCCCACCGAGGATCGCCTCGCTATCCACGAACTGATCGCCCGTCACTGCTTGGCCTTGGATACAGGCGACGAGGCGCACCTCGCCTCGATCGTTACCGAGGATTTCCGACAAGAGCATGCGGTCTTTGGCGCTATGGAGGGGCGGAGCGGATTTGCGGCGCTTATGCGCGACAACCCTGAACTTCTCGGCGCCATCCGGCATCAGGCCGTTAACATTGCAGCCGTGGGAACGGGAACGGAGACCGCCAAAGCCGTTCACTACACCATCGTCATGCAGGTCCATGCGATGGGAGCTGAGCCAACGGCCCTGCTGCCGCGGCTCTTCGCCCACGGCGTCGTGCGTGACCAACTCGTCAAGCAAGATGGCCGCTGGCTCATTCATCGCCGGACTTATGACCAGATGTCGTTGACGGCGGATCTTTTCCCGGAAGATCAGCGCAAGGAAGCGTTAAGGCGCCGCACGCCCGATTGGGAAACTTAAACCTGATCCTGTGATAGGTACGGTAGTGAAACCACGGATCTGCAGCCAGACGCCCCGGCCACCGTCAGATGTCCAGTTTCTGACAAACACGCTTCATATCGAGATAGCATCCCGTGACTGCGCGCCAGAGAATGCATCAGGAGCGCTCCCGGCCGCTGCAACCATGACCGGCAGCGCTCGACCGGACCGGGAGACCCAATCATGCGCGCCGTCGTCGTTCGCCACGATTGCCAAACCCGCTTGGAACTCGCTGAGGTAGCCGAACCGATTGCGGGTCCCGACGACGTTCTGGTGGACGTCGACTATGTTGCGCTCAATCCAGGTGAGCTGCGTTATATGGAAAGCGTGGCTGATGGCGCACGCATCGGTTGGGACTTCACGGGCCGTGTAGCAAGAACTGCGCAGAACCGCCCCAGTCCTGCGGAAGGTGCCCCCGTCGTCGGTACCCTGCGCGCGGGCGCTTGGGCTGAGCAGATTGCCGTCGACGCCGGCATGATTGCCGAGTTGCCGAAGAGTGTCGAGATGACGGAGGCCGTCTGTCTCCCCGTGCCGGCGATGACGGCTTTCGTAAGCTTGCGGCATGGAGGGTTCCTCTACGGAAAGCAGGTTCTCGTCACCGGTGCCGCCGGGGCCGTGGGCCAATATGCCTGTCAAATAGCGCTTGCGGCGGGCGCGAAAGTTAGCGCGGCGGTGCGGCGCGATTCGCAGGTTCCGCAAGCTAGCTGCCACGGCGACATCGACGTGCGTGTGACCGAAGGCGTCGCGGCGTTCCTGGGCGAAGGCCCATTGTTCGATCTCGTTGTCGACATCATAGGAGCGGGCGTGGCCAACGATGTTCCCGCAATCCTCAAGCCTGGCGGCGCCTATGTGGTGGTTTCCGCCGTCGGCGGTGAAAGCATGACTGTGCCGATACCCGAAATACTGGCCTTGAGTGGGCAGATCCATATCATCAATTTGTTTGCTGAGATCGAGCGCGGGCCGGACACCGGAACGGAGATCCTCCAGCGACTGCTCGACAGCCTTGGTCGAGGCTATCTGACCGGACCTGTCGGTCCCACCGTCGATTGGGCGTCGATCGACGAAGTCGCACGGCACTACATGGCGTCATCCGACCGGGCTAAGCCGGTTCTACAGGTCAGCACTGGTGAAGACTGATTAGGCAGCTGCCCACTTTAGGAATTCAGTCTCGGATATGCTGAGCGGCAACGACCGAAGAGCCGCGTGCTGCCCTTGTTTAACCGGACCCAACCCCCACTTACCATCTTAAGGTAGATTTGGAAATCGAGGGGCCGCAAGTGTCGCCGACTTATGGTGGAGGTGTTTGACGGTACCGACCTTCGCGACCGAATGTCGGTGCGGCCTGTTCTCCTTGGTGCGCTGGCAGTCGACCACACCCGTCTCGATCTGACATATCCCGGCGCTCGAGGCTGGACTCTTAATGCAACGACTTCCGCCGACCTTATGGTCTTCAATTATGCGCCCTACCGCTCATGGTACGCGCTAAACAGCGACCGTTCGCACACCCTCGAAGGAAGCCCCCTCACCTTCAACGTACATCCGTCCGGAACAGCAGCATCTGAAAGCGACCTTCGTCACCACGGCGAATGCCTGTTCGTCGAGTTTCGAGATGGCTTGCTGGATGACGCTCTGCGTGAAGCCTCCGGACTTGAGGCTATCGATCGATCGCTCATGATGCTGAGCGATCGAAAGGTCACAGCTCTAGCGTGTACTTTGCGTGACGCCGTGATTACGGCGCATCGCAGCAAGCCTCTAGACACGCTGTACGTCGAGGGCGTGAGCCTAGCGCTTCGCGCCGCGCTGGCGGGAGCATACATCCCACACGGGAAAGAGTTGCCGAAGATGCTGGGCTTGTCGATGAACGACCCACGCATCGGGCGCACGATCGACTATATTGAGGCGCATCTGGGCGAGGCGATGACGGTCGCTGAAATCGCCGCCGTGGCCTGCCTGAGCGCCGGCCACTTTTCCCGCAGTTTCAAGGCGACGACCGGGCAACCTGTCTGGGCCTATGTCCAGCGCCGACGCGGCGAGCGGGCGAAGGAGCTGCTGCTCACGACCCAATTGCCCGTAGCCGAGATCGCCTACCGCTGTGGATTTGCGAACCAATCCCATCTCACCGCCTGCTTCAAGCAGCAGTTCGACGTGACACCCGCACAGGCGCGGCGGGAGTTGCTGTCATGACCGATCCGAACCGTGGAGAGTCAAGCGTCACGTCGAATTGTGCCGACTTTTTTCAGTCCGAGGATGTTAACGCCACTCACAGCGAGCGACTCACTGCAGGCTCCTATGGCTTGACACTTGTTCGCGCGACGAAGGGTGCAGGTGAGGGGTATGTCGAGGAGATGGCCCAATTCACGATCAACGCATGTATGTTCGGGACATGCGAGCTGGTGCTTGATCTTGGCGATGGCCCGCGCATTCATCGAAACGTCCCTCCTCAAACCATCAACATACTCCCTCCGCACACCGGCGCGGATTTCACTGCTCATTCCGCCACAACTACGCTCACCGCCGCTTTCGCGCTGCACAAGTTTCAGCCATTGCTTGACCGGTATAACTTGGGTGACACAACGATCGGTCAGTTCTATGGGCGGGCCGCGCGGTCTCCGCAGGCGATCCAATTGTTGCAGAAGATTTGGCGACTCGCGATGGCGGAAGACCCAAGCCATACTATTTTGGTCGATGCCACCACACTGCAATTGCTCGCTTTGCTATCAGGCGATCAAGACCTTTCTCCAATTGGCTCGGCGCTCCCGGAAGACACGCGGATTGCCCGCACGATCGACTACATTGAGGCGCATTTGGGCGACGCGTTGACGGTGGCCGAAATCGCCAGCGTCGCCTGCCTCAGCCCAGGACACTTTTCGCGCAGCTTCAAGGCGACGACCGGAGAACCGGTCTGGGCCTATGTCCAGCGCCGCCGCTGCGAGCGCTCCAGAGAGCTGCTGCTGACCACTAGCCTGCCTATAGCCGAGGTCGCCTATCACTGCGGCTTCGCGAACCAATCCCACCTGACTGCCTGCTTCAAGCAGCAATTCGGCCTGACGCCAGGTGCGATGCGACGGGAGGCGTTATCGTAACCACCGCCGCACGGCGGCGCACATCGTTAACGTGGTAAAGCACGTTCGAATCGTAAAATACGGAAGGTGCCGCTTTCCTTTACATCTCGTTCCATGGTTTGGACTGCGGAGGCGAGACAGTAATGGCGGACGCAGACAGAGTAGCGGTCATTACGGGCGCATCATCCGGCATCGGAGAGGCAGTCGCCGAACGTCTCCGCGCTGGAGGCTATAGACTGGTTCTGTCGGCACGACAGACGCCTAATCTCGACCGCGTTGCGAAAAAGGTCGAAGGACACGTCATACCGCTCGATCTCGCCCACGACCAAAGCGCCCCTAATGCGCTCTTGAACGCCGCCCTGGAGAGCCAAGGCCGGGTCGATGTGCTCATCAACAATGCCGGCATGATGGTAGAGGGAGCCGTTGATGAGATCGACCCTGAGGAAGTCCGCGTCATGCTCCGTCTCAATGTCGAGGCCGCTATCCTCATTGCCTTACGCTTTGCGCGTGCGTTCAAAAGCCAAAAATCCGGACATATCTTCAACATATCGTCCTTTGCCGGCTATAAGACCGGGGCTAAGCTCGCCGCCTACAACGCCAGCAAATTCGCCGTCGAAGGCTTTACCGATGCACTCCGCATGGAGCTCGTCGGAACAGGCGTCAATGCTCACGCCGTCGCGCCAGGCACCGTTGCAACCCGCCTCTACGACAACTGGAATGAGGAAGCTCGCCAGTATGTGTTTTCAGGCGGCGCTTTGCGACCTCGCGACATAGCTGAGGTCGTGCACTTTGTGTTGAGCCAGCCAGATGGCGTGCTCATTCCCCGCGTCTTGGTCGTCCCACGCGATCTCCCTGTTTAGTTGGAAAACGTGTCAGGAGCCCCGTCATGACTCAAGCCGCGCCCTCCCGAACACACCGTCCTGACTCGCAGCTCCTGATTGACGGGGAATGGCGCGACGCGTCGAATGGCGCAAAGACGACGCTAATCGACCCGACAACCGAGGATGCATTCGCGGCGACCGCGCGCGGCACGCCGGAGGACGCTGAAGCGGCGGTTGCCGCCGCCTATGCAGCATTCACTTCGGGTGACTGGCCGACATTCCATCACGAAGCCCGCGCGCAAGTCCTATTTCGCATCGCCGATCTCATCGAAGAGCGCGCCGAGGACCTCGCGCTTCGCGAAGCGATGGATATGGGTATGCCCTACCGGGATTTCATTCACGCGATTATCCCCCATTGCGCCGGCATGTTCCGCATCTTCGGCAGTCTCGCTATGACTTCAATGGACGGGGGGTATCGGTCGAGCTACCAGCCGGATTTGCGAATCCTGACTCGCCGCGAGCCGCTTGGCGTCGTGGCCGCAATCACGCCGTTCAACTTTCCATTCGCGCTCTCCATGTCGAAGATCGCTCCAGCCCTGGCAGCCGGCAATACGGTCGTCCACAAGCCTTCGGAAACGACACCCTCAAGCGCCATCGCTTTCGCGCAGATCACGATCGATGCGGGCCTGCCGCCTGGCGTATACAATCTCTTGACCGGCTCCGGCCGGGAAGTGGGCGACGTTCTCACTGCCCACCCAGACGTTCATAAAGTGGCGTTCACGGGCTCGACTGCCGTCGGCCAGCGCGTCTTCCAGACCGGCGCTAATTCCATGAAACATCTCACGATGGAGCTGGGCGGCAAGTCTCCGCACATCATTTTCGCCGACGCCGATCTCGATCGCGCCGTACAAAATGCGTTCATAGGGATCTTCTGGAACAAGGGCGAGGTCTGCGTCGCGGGATCTAGACTGCTTGTTGAACGCGCCGTCTATGATGAGGTAATCGCCCGACTGTCTGCGCTTGCGGCGAATGCAAAAATCGGCGACCCGCTCGAGTCCGATACGGTGATCGGCCCAATCGCCACCAAAGGCGAATTCGACAAAGTTATGGGTTACATCGAAAAAGGGAGATCAAGCGCACGGCTCTTCACTGGCGGCAATCCACGATCGCTAAACGGCAAGGGCTTCTTCATCGAGCCCACCGTCTTCGCCGACGCCTATAACGACCAGATCATCAGCCGGGAAGAGATCTTCGGCCCCGTAATCTCAGTCATGCCGTTCAACACCGAAGACGAGGCACTCCAAATCGCAAACGACACGCCTTACGGCCTAGCGGCGGGAATCCAGTCCGGCGACATCGGCCGCGCTATACGCCTTGCTGACAAATTGCACGCAGGGACTATCTGGCTCAATACATGGCATCGGTTCCATCCGAACGCGCCGTTCGGCGGGTTCAAAATGTCTGGCTTTGGTCGGGAACACGGGCCCGAAGCACTTGAAAGCTACACGCAGTATAAGAGCATATGGGCTAATCTAGCATCGGCATGAGCCTCAGTTCGCCCTATTCCCCCCCAAGCGACCCCATAACACGCCTAACGAGCCGCCAGTGTTTCCAGTACCGAGTACGGAGATTTTCACTACTATCTTCTTGAAGAATAACATTTTATGAGATCTCGCGAGCAGCGTCGCAAAGCCCCGGGTCAGCAAATTTCGAATTCAAGCCAGTCTCCAATGAAATTCTTGCGGTCTAGGGTTGGGCCACTCCCACCACTGATGCTGTGCCTAAAGGAATCGAGCTAGCGTCGCGACACTTTCGTCTCCAACAGAATGCACGATTCTCACAAGCAAATGTCTGAGATCTGGAAGGCAGCCGGAAATTGACCTGAAAAGCTATTGGTAGAGCGCCGAGCGGTTCATCACATCTTTCCTCGAAACCACGAAAGTGCGCGAGTCGACGATGGAGATCAGCGGCGTTTGCAATGTTATCTTTGTCAGTCAATCGATTTGGCTTAAGAGCTGCATCTCATCGCGCAAAAAGTATGGGACGCGCACCTGGATTCAATCGTTGCCGGAACGAGCTTCCCGCGTCCAGGTGCATGTCCGGTGAGCCACGACATCCGTCAGCGGAGCGCTTTGCAGTCACCGGACCGTATAGGGATCGTAATTGTCGATCATCTTTCGAAACACTATCAAACCGTGCCAGATTCGCAGCAAACTCAGGCCATCGGAGCCTTGCTGGCGCTCCGCGACGCACTGGATCTTCCTGCAACCATCACGCGCTACCGGGAGAAGGGTGTCAAGGACTCGCGTGATCCGATTGCGTCGGGCGGCTCGACCATCGTTGTCACCAATCGACAGGTTCTGGACCCTTGGGAAGATCAAGGCTTCGTCAACGTTATTGCTTCTTGGGACCGAGCTACACTCTTAGTTTTCGGGCGTTGCACCGAGGCTTCTCTGACTTTCACCGTGTTAGGCGCCTTGGCGCATGGCCATGATTGCTTTTTTGTAGTCGATGCCATCGTGTGGCCGTCCTCCTCAATCGAAAGCGCCCACCGATCACGCATTCAACAAGCGGGCGGTGTGCCAGTATCAACGCGGCAGATAATTCTCGAGCTCTTACGCGACTGGAACGATCTGGAGACACGCGCTCGGGCCAATCAGATCATTTCTAAATTTGGGATATGAGCGTTGATCCGTGGGGTAGTCCGGATGTCGCTTAACTCTCGTGTCATAGGTCATGACGTTCGGGACCCAGGACGAACGCACAGAGTTACGCGCCGCTAGGCCACGGACCGCGAGTTCTATGAAAGACTCGTCGAGGCGCTGGATCAGCGACTTGCGAAGGCAAACAGGCTGACAAAGGAGATGTCAGATGACTTTCCACCTAACGGCTCTGGACGTTGGCTGTCTGGAGCTCCGGCAAGGTATGTCTCTGAAAATCAGAACCGAAAGCTCGCGTGGACCAAACCGAAGTCAAAATCGTTGCCGCCAACCCGGTCGATGATCGAACCTGCGATGCCTCGCACATAGCTTGCCTTGACCTCGATATGATCGGTGACCGCCCAAATGCCGGTGATCTCGACGAGCGTTGCGATTTGGCCGCTACCGCCTTGTCCAGCCGGCACCAGCGGGATGTATCCGGCCCCATAGACGGCATCTTCCTCGTACATTCGGAACAGAAAGTCAGCCCCCACTTCGAAAGTGAGCTTTTCATGCGGCCGAAACTCGACAAATGGATGAGCGTCGAGCATGTTTGCCGGCGCGAAGGTGGTAGCGTCGGTAAAGTAGCCAAGGTTCGGATAAAGCGCGTTAAGTGTTCCGAGATCAGGATCTTCAAGATCATCATCACCCGATATTGCGTTGGCGCGCATGGCGATGCGCGGCGTCCAAGGTAACTCATCGAACTGGTAACCGGCCTCGGCTGAGAGGCCCCAGGCAAAAATGTCGCCATCGGCAAAGCTGCCGGTTTGGATGCCTCCCTGAATGTCATAGTCGAACGTTCCGGTCGACAAAGGCGTCTGGCCGAAAGCCCGCGCGGAGAAGGTGTGTCGTGTTTCGGATCCGACTCCCTGCGCCCAGGCTTCATCTTCGTCACGCCGTCCGATGTAGGCGAGGTCTAGGCCACCCGACGAGGAGATCGGTGATGGCGACTGCAGATATATGCCCCAAACGGACTCTGTATCGTCCGAGCTGTCTGAAAACGCACTATCGTCCAGTTCAATCGGACGTCCGGCGAAGAGTGCCAGCTCGCTGTTCTCGATTTGAAGGTCGAGACGTACCGCATCGAACCTTCGCCGTGTGTTCGCGCCTTCACGCAGACTGAGAAATCGTGGCGCTCCGAAGACGATCTCCTGGCGCCCAAGCCGTAGCGTCGGTGAAAAGGGTAATGTATCGCCTCGTAGCTCCAGAAATGCCTGCTGGATATCGGGATCGCTTTCGTCGAAAGGCCGGGCTCTAGGCTCCCGGCCATTCTCCACATAGTAACCGAGTTCGGCGAATGCTCTGATGTTGTCACCGACATGGAGGTCGCCATGGGCTAGAAACCGATGTGTTACGGACGTGAAGTCGTCCTGTCCGGGAACCAGACCGAAACTCGGATTGCGAACGCTGTCCAGTCGCAGCCGGTACTGCCCTCCCAGGTTGAGCCGGATGTCGGGGGAACCCATTGGAAGCCACTTGAGATGCTCAAAGCCTACTCGTGGTCTGTCCATCTTCTCGATGTAAGAGTAATCCTCCGCCCACCGAAAAATCTGAATCTGCTGACCCGCCGTCTGCTCGTCCTGCGCGACCGCCTGCGTGGACGCGATGGCGGCGACACTCACGCTTGAGGCCGAGAGCAGCATCACCGCTGCGCAACAACGCGCAGATCCACGCTTCACTCTGCAGCCGGCATGACCACGGTTATCCCGCCGTCGACGCCGAGCGACTGGCCGGTGACATAGGACGCCGCGGGGGAGCATAGCCAGGTAATTGCCGCAGCGACTTCTTCTGCTCTTCCTGCGCGGCCCATCGGCACGTTCTTTTCGGCACTGAAGCCACCAATCGTCGAGGAGAAGCGCTCGAGCATCTCAGTTGCAATCGCGCCGGGGACGACGCAGTTGACCCGCACGCCGTTCGCTTGCTGTTCGACTGCAAGGGTTCTTGTAATGCCCTGTACCCCGGCTTTGGTCGCTGAGTACGGACCGACGCCAAAGCTGCCGACTGTGCCCATCAAAGACGATAGGAGGCACACCGATCCCTTCGCCTTTACGATATGCGGTAAGCCAGCGCGGCAGGTCAGAAGGACACCGCGAAGATTGACGGTCAAAAGCTTGTCGATGTTTTCAACTGTCCAGTCCTGAATAGGGACCGTATCTGTAGGCTCTATTCCGGCGTTGGCAATCAGGACGTCGAGGCGGCCAAAAGTATCGATGACCGCAGCAACACCGTCGTCAATCTGTTTCTGATCGGACACGTCAATCGTGAAGATGGCACCATCACCTCCAGCCTCTCGAACAGCGGTTAGCGTTTCTTCGCCGTCGCCGTCCTTGCGGACGCCAATGGCGACTTTCGCGCCCCTTTCGGCAAGCTGTTGGGCGGTCGCAGCGCCAATGCCGGACCGGGCGCCTGTAATCAAGGCTACTTTGCCTTGGAAGTCATTCATCGTTCGCCTCCTTTTATGCGTAGAGCTCTTGACTAACTGGCGGCACGTCCATGCGCGGTGCGCAGGACGACCTTGCCGGTTTTGTTTTCTTCATCGAGGAAGGTGTGGGCCGCGGCAACGTCCTCGAGGTCGAAGACCTTGCTGATCTCGGGTTTGAGGCGACCGTCGCCCAGTCGCGGTATCAGAAAGTCTCTCGCCTCATTGACGAGATCGGTCTGCTGTTCGAAGCCGAGGCCTATCGAACCTGAATAGGCAAATACAGTGTAGGCGACGATCTTTGCATTCTTACCGATCAGTTCGGTCGTCGAAAGCTGCGCAGGGTTCGGGTCGAGCGCTCCATAGAGAACCAGCGTGCCATTTGGTTTCAGGCAAGCCAGTGATGTTCCGACGGTCGCGCCAGCGATGGGGTCGAAAATCGTCTTAAGGCCCTTGCCACCCGTAACCTCCTGGACCCGCGTTTGCAGATCCTCCTCGGGGGTAACGACCACGTGATCTGCACCTTTTTGACGAAGCAAATCGACACTGTCCGCGCTGCGCGTAGTCGCGATGACTGTCAGCCCGAGTTCCCGCGCCACCTCGATTGCGGTAAGCCCGACGCCGCCGGTGGCGGCCGGAAGCAGGACGGTATCGCCATCTCTTGCGCCGCCGACCTCTTTAATGCCGAAGTACGTCGTCAGATACTGTACGCCGACACAGGAAGCTTCTTCGGCGGACATGGCCTCCGGCCACGGCCAGAGCGCATAGTCGGGGACATTCACATCTTCCCCGCAGACGCCGTAGTGCGACTGTAAGAACGCGGGAATCGTCATCACCTTATCGCCCACCTGAAAACCCGTTACACCATCGCCAATGGCCGTGATGCGCGCGGCTGCGTCGTAGCTCATGCGACTAGGGAGATCGGGGCTTTCGATGTACCGGTCCTGGCGCAGCAGGATATCGCCGCGATTGATGCCGATCGCTTCGACCGCAATGTTGACTTCGCCGGGTCCGGGCGGTTGGATGTCGACATTATCGATCCTCAGACCGTCGACGCCACCAAACTTGGCGATGTGAACGCGTTTGGACATACTGTTCTCCTTTTTGAGAAACGGCGAAGCGCCTACGGACTTGCCCTTGATCGCCGATGAAAATGACTCCGACTGTTTGCAAGCCTCGCTAGGAAGAACCTCGCGGGGCCTGATGACGGTGGCGGGGGGTCGCATTCATGCACCGCCATCACGGGACAACAGAGGTCATGGACGGAGAGGTGCCGGTCGAGGCCACGCCGGCGGAATCAGAAGCTGTTGCTCTTGCAACAGCGGGCGTTGGCGCTTCGACGCTACCATCCATCGTCGGACACCAGAGGCCAGCGATGGGCAACTCGTCGCTCCCGGCGAACACAATCGGTCCGCTGAGAAAATGAAATACCGTGGTTAACCATCGGACACTCCAAACCATTTGCTCGGCTGAACCCTAGCGAAGCGGCCGTGGTCTGGATTTTACGATCGTGTCGAGGCTTTACAGAAAACCGTCATGTCGGTTGCTTGACAGCCGACTACTCAGCAGCGGCGAGTAGAAGCATCTCCCATACGGCCGCGCCCATCTGCCGTAGCAGCGGCCAGAACATCCCCGTGCTCTCGGCATTCCCAGTGAACTGCGTTCCAAGAACCGGGTTGACGTAGGCTGCATCGACCGACGCGGTCTCTCACTCAAACAGTATCAGTTCCTCTGCAATGATCGCGCGCAAAGTGATGTGCCCCTGCCCAATTCCGACTTGGGAAACCATGACCGTGGTTATGTTGTCCGGTGAGACGCCTTCGTAGGCATTTAACGTCGCGATATCGCCCGTTTGGGTTCGAGGACCAGGCTACGTCTCTTCGGCGGTTTTACGCCGGAATTCGTCGACTTGGGCCTCAAGCTCCTCGGCTGTCAATACGACGTTCCAGATCGGGCTCGGCGGATCGAGCGGGCGGGACTGGGCGAGCCGCCCCAGATCGACGGGGACGAGCCCGGCGTCCCGAATGAGCTGGGCGACGGTCTCGCGATCTTTGGCATCGTCACCGGCCAGGGTCATGGCGATCGTCGGGTCTGCAACGTTTGCGTGACGCTCGACGTAGCCAGTCCATAGCGTCGTCAACCCTTTGGCGATCCTGGCTTCGGGCAACATATCTGCCATCACCATTCCGGCAATCTGATCGTCCTCGATCACACGCTCGGTACCACCGTCTTCCTTTTGACGCAGCGGATTGGTTGCGTCGATGACTAACTTGCCCTCTACATAAGGTCGGATCGCGTTAACAGCTTCGCCGACAGTCGAGTAGTTGACGGCAAGAAGAATGACCTCACCGAACTGAGCAGCCTGAGCCGTTGTTCCGGCTTGGACATTCGCTCCGATGTCCTGGACAAGCGACACCAGCTTCTCGGGGTTCCTGGAACTCAGGAAGACTTCATGCTCCGCCGCGCTCCAGAGCTTGGCGTATGTCTGGCCAATCGCTCCAGCGCCAATGATCCCGATTCTCATATCTTGTTATCCGTCTCCGCAAACGAGCTATGCAAGAGTTGGTACAATTGGCGCTTCAGGAGTGCTTGCATTAGATCCCCGTGTCGAGGGGCAGCACAGCGCCATTGACGGATTGGTTAGTGACGGAAAACCAAACAGCTCCGGCAACGTCGCGAGGCGTGGCATTCCGTCCGAGTGGGGACGCCTGCTTCATTGCCTCGGTCATCTCGGCACGTTCCTTCTCTCCCAAGCTTGCGTAGATCGGCGTCTCCACGAATCCAGGAGAAACGCTGTTAACTCTGACCGGCGCCAGCTCTTTGGCGAGCACAGGAGTCAGTGTTTCGAGGACGGCGTTCGCGGCTATCAGCGGCGCCATTCCTGGGGCAGGCTTTCGTGCAAGCGCGCCAGTCACAAACGTCATGGAGGAAAGCGACGACAACGTATCTTTCGCGGCCTGAAGCACCATCAATTGTGAGCCTGCCTTCGTTTCGATCGCCTGGACGATGCCGGATGCGCTCATCGCAGCAGAAGGCACTGCGCCCGCATCGCTGCCACTGGTGGCGACGACGGCTTCGACATCCAAGTCACCAAGAGCTGCGCGTGCCTTATTCAGATTGTAGGCATCAAAAGAAATCGTGCGGACATCTCCCAACTTCTCCTTCGCGGCCAGTAGACGCTCTTCCGACCGACCGGCAATCACAACGAGCCAGTGATTTTCAAGGGCCAACTCAGCGCAGGCGAGCCCGATGCCCGACCCTCCGCCTACAATCAATATGGACGACATGACGCTGCGCTCCTTCGAGCTTTGTGAGTCGTAGCCTATGGTTTCAGGTTGGGAATAGATGTCAGGATCGTGCGAAGTACTTGCAGAATCTTATTGTGGAGCTCACGGGGAGCAGGAGGTCGCCGGTCGACTTACACGACGCCTAAAGATGGATTTGGCCGAGATAAGTGGAGAGCGTCAGTTAAAGAGGCAGGACGTGTTCTGTGCCTCTAAGGAAACGAGCGACGCTGAAGTTTCTGTGCGATGCCGTGCGCCCAGAACCTATCCAGGCTACGGACCGCTACAGCATCATCAAGGTGCCCGCCACGGTGAGCAGTACGTTGGCGAAGGCATAGGTGCCGGCGTAGCCGAGCGCTGGCATGGAGCTCTTAGCAGCCTGCTGGACCACGCCGAGCGCCGGCGTCGAAGTCATGGCGCCGGTCAGGGCGCCCAGCAACAGTGCGGGGTTGAGCTTCAGCACGTAGGTACCGAACAGGAAGCCGATCACCAGTGGCGCCAGCAACACGATCATGCCACAGAGGATTATTACCGGTCCGACCGACAGCAGCGCCTCAAGCACGCCCCCGCCCGCCTGTAGCCCGATGTTGACCATGAACAGCATCAGCCCCAACTCCATGATAGCGTAGCGCGCCGCCGGTGGCACCCGCCCGAAAGTCGGGTTGTGCGACCGCAGGTAGCCGAACAGGATGCCGGCCAGCAGCAGGCCGCCGGCGCTGCCCAGCCCGACGCTGATGGTGCCGACCTTGACGCTGACCAGCCCGATCAACAGGCCAAGCGCGATGCCGGAGGCGAAGGTCACCAGATCGAGTTCCTGCACGTCGCGCTCAATCACGCCGAGCCACTCGGCCAGCTTATCGATCTGCCGCGAGTCACCAACCACGGTCAGCGTGTCGGCGCGCTGCAGGATGGTGCTGTCACGCAGCGGCAGATCGATCTGGCTGTGCTGGATGCGCGTAACGAAGCAATTGAAGTCTGGTGTCAGACGCAGTTCGCTCAAAGACCGGCCGGTCACCTCGCTGCGTGTGACCACGATCTCAGCACTGGTGATGTAGGTATCGAGCAGGTCTTTATCCAAGATACCCGAGGTCAGGTCCGGATCGTCGCGCATCTCCGCGTGGCGTTCGGGCGCAGCCAGGATCGCCACCTTATCGCTAGCCTCGACCAGGTCGTCCATGCCCAGCTCTATGATCTTCTCACCGCGTTTGACGCGCACGGCGGTGACGCGCTGGTCTTCTGTAGCTTGCAGTTGGCGCCGTGTCTTGCCGGCAATGCGCCCGCCCTCCTTGACCTGGTAGCCGCGCACCACCGGCAGCCCTTCGGGCCGCTTCTTCTTGTCCTCCTGGTAACCCTTCTTCCTGGCATAGGACCGGGCCTGTCCGGCCAAGTCGATTCGCAGCAGGTTCGGCATCAGCTTGACCAGCAGGATCAGCCCGACCATGCCGAAGACGTAAGTAATGGCGTAGCCGACCGAGATGGTTTCCAGCAGCGTGTCCGCCGACGCGCCCGGCGGCACGACCGCGACGCCGGTCTCCAGCGCGCTCTGCGCGCCGACTAGGGTTGGAGTGCTGGTCAACGCACCGGCCAGAATGCCGGCGGCCAAGCCGTTGTCCAAGCCGAAGCCGGCGGCCAGCAGCTTGGCGGCGATGAAGGCGGAGGCGGCGACGACCAGCGCCAGCCCGATGTAGCGTGCGCCGTCTTCCATCAGCACGTTGAAAAAGCGCGGGCCCGCCTGTAGGCCGACCGAATAGATGAACAGCGTGAAGCCGACCGTGCCCAGGAAGGGATGCGGCGACAGATCGTAGTGGCCGAACAGCAGCGCGATCAGCAACACGCCGCCGGTCGCGCCCAGTTCGAAGCCCTTGATGTTGATTTTGCCGATCAGATAGCCGAGCGCGATGGCCAGGAACACGGTGAGCGTGGGGCTGCTGACCAACAGGCTGTAGGGATCGACTTCCAAGATGGACTCCGCATTCTTTAGATGACAAATGAGATGGACATTGTCTCCTCCCATCGAACGACCGCGGATCCAAAGGTTCGCTCCTCTTCATCAGGACTCATGAAGACTGTTCGCCTGCGAACAACTGTGAATCCAGCAAAAACGCCGCTTCCCTTCGTCACTGCCGCATCCCCAAAGTGATAACTATGCTGATGTTCATTTACATCTCAAGCGGCCACAGGACGTTACTTGATCATCAGAGAAGGCAGAATCAGCAGAAAACATCCATAGACAATTCACTTGTCGGAGGGCGTGGCAAAGTGGGGACTCTGTAAGAGAGTACGGTGCTTCCCAAAAGATGACCGACAAACCGTTCCACGGTTGCCGCGAAAGTCGCTTTTCCAAGAGCAGGAGCAACGACAGGAGTCGCGGTCTGAGGAGTGATTTCGATCTCGTCAGTCTTTGCAATGCCTTTAGAGATCATGCACTTGGTTTTGGTACATCAACCGGATAGCGCCCTCTCTTTTCACAAATACGAACCTGGGATCGAAGAATACCTCTGCAGGGTGCAGAGGATTACTCGCGCAGTGTCAACCGTCCCTGCTACTATTCGTTGGTCCGGTACTGCGATTGCGCGCAGGTCATGTTGTTCCCGCCATGCAATGGCGCAATGTGCCGGCATCACAGCGCCAAAAACAGAGCCCACAATGAAAGCAGCATGGTACGAAAGAGTCGGTCAGCCTCATGATGTTCTCCAGGTCGGGGAATTGGATACGCCTGCCCCACGTCACGGAGAGCTGTGCATCCAGGTCCACGCCTCTGGGGTCAATCCTTCCGACGCGAACCGCAGGCGCGGCGAGAAGTGGCCTCGACTTTCGGGGCCGATCATTCCCCATTGCGATGGCGCCGGTGTTGTCGTCGCTGCGGGCGCTGGCGTTTCCGAGGATTGGGTAGGCCGCCGGGTCTGGACCAACATCGCCGACGGCTACCGCCAGAACGGCACCGCAGCACAGTCTGTTTGCTTGCCGCTCGATAACGTCGCGCCCTTGCCGGACAACACCAGCTATAATGAAGGTGCATGCCTGGGCGTGCCTGCCATGACCGCCCATTGCTGCCTGTTTTCCAATGGCTCAGTTGCCGGCAAGGACATTCTTGTAACTGGAGGTGCCGGTGCTGTCGGTCACTATGCGATCCAACTGGCCAAGTGGGCCGGAGCACGAGTGATCGCTACGGTTAGTTCAGATGAAAAGGCTGCCGTTGCGGATGAGGCTGGGGCAGACTTGACTTTGAACTACCGCATGATTGACGTCGCCCGGGCTGTCAAGGACTTCACAAATGGAATTGGCGTCGACCGGATCGTGGACGTCGATTTCGGCGGCAACCTGGAAACGTTGTTCGGAGCCATCAGGACTGGCGGCGTGATCGCTACATATGCCTCGCGTACAGAAGAAACACCGAACCTACCGGTCTATCCGGCCATGATGTTGTCGTTGACCACCAAGTTCGTGCTGCTACCCACAACCCCAGGAGCACTCAGGTCGCGCGCAAAGTCCGACATCGTGCGCTGGCTGGAA
>NZ_OZ245757.1:0-3705000 GCF_965227505.1 Pelagibius sp. | reverse complement strand
ACCTGGGACCGCTGCTGGCGATCAACTTCCGCCCGTCGCGCGAACGCGATATCGAGATCAGCCGCGCGCACCCCGACGAAGACTTTGCGGCCAATGCCGTCGACCGCCCGGTGGCCCGCCAGCTGGCCTATGCCCAGGGCACGATCCTGTCGAACCTCTCGGTCGCCGCGCGGGAGGTGAATGTCCCCAACCCCGTGCTGGTGGAGGCAATCCGCGCCTTTAGCTTCGACGTGGACTTCCAGCGGGAAATCCAGAAGGGCGACGACTTCGAATTTCTCTACGAGATCTTCGTCGACGAAGACGGCCTGCGGGTGCGCACCGGCGAACTGCTCTTCGCCGCCATGACGCTGTCGGGCAGCCGCACCGAGATCTATCACTACGAACGCCCCAACGGCGATACCGACTACTTTACGCCGGAAGGCACCTCGGTGCGCCGTTCGCTGATGCGCACGCCCATCGACGGCGCGCGCCTCTCCTCGGGCTTCGGCATGCGCAAGCATCCGATCCTCGGTTACTCGAAGATGCACAAGGGCACGGACTTCGCCGCGCCGCGCGGCACGCCGATCTATGCCGCCGGCAACGGCGTGGTCGAGGTGGCGGCACGCCGCGGCGGCTACGGCAAGTACATCCGCATCCGTCACGGCTCCAGCTACAAGACCGCCTACGCCCACCTCCACGGCTATGCCAAGGGCATCAAATCCGGCACGCGGGTGAAGCAGGGCCAGGTGATCGGCTACGTCGGCTCGACGGGGCGCTCCACCGGCCCGCATCTGCACTACGAGGTCATCCTCAACGGAAAGCAGGTCAACCCGCTGAAGGTGACCCTGCCGCGTGGCGATAAGCTGAAAAAGGATGAACTGGCCGCCTTCGCCGCTCACCGTGCCGAGGTCGACCGCCAAGTCTCCATCGCCATGGGAGGCATCCTCATGGTACAGAAGGCCTGCGAGGAAGCAGAGGTCGTCGAACAGGGCTCTGCCACCGACCGCGAATGCTAAGCGCAAGAACACTGGGCCTTTAAGGACGCTCGAACCATGGACTGCTGCCTGCTGATCGCCGGCTATCTGGAGAAACGCGCGCGACGCCGAGGCTGAAGCCGCCTGCGCCCGACCCTGGGGTCGGATCGCGCCCGCCTGAAGCCCATCGGTTGTCACGTCCTGTCCGGCACCCTTCTGCCGGACGGGCGTCTGCGGAGTTTCCCGATCCATGGTTCCCTACACGCTGGCAGCGCTCGAAGGCCTCGGCCTCGGCGCCAGCCTCATCATCGCCATCGGCGCCCAGAACGCCTATGTCCTGCGCCAGGGTTTGCGGCGCGAGCACGTCTTTGCCGTCGCCTCGCTCTGTTTCGTCATCGACGGCGGGCTGATCACCCTTGGCGCCGGCGGTTTCGCCAGCCTGCTGCGCGCCGTTCCCAGCCTGCCCGACATCGCCGCCTGGGGCGGCGCGGCCTTCCTGATCGCTTACAGTCTCAAATCCTTCCACGCCGCCCTCAGGCCCGGACGCCTCACCGCCGAAGACGGAGACGCGCCCGCAAGCACCGGGCTGCGCACGGCGGTGATGACCACCCTGGCGCTCAGCCTCCTGAACCCGCACGTCTATCTCGACACGGTGATCCTGCTGGGCGGCATCGCCGCCCAGTATGCGGGCTGGGAGCGCCTGGCCTTCGCCGTCGGCGCGGTGACGGCCTCGGGCCTCTGGTTCTACGGCCTGGGCTTCGGGGCCAAGCGCCTGGCGCACTTCTTCGCCCGCCCGCTGTCCTGGCGCCTGCTGGACGTTTTCGTCGGCTGCGTCATGGCGGCGATCGCCGCGGGCCTGATCATCGGCCAGCTCAGGAGCTAAGAAGTCGGGCGGCGGCGTCCGGGGCCGGAAACAGTCCCGGACGCTGTGCCGTCAGGCCAGATGCTCTTTGAAGAAGGCGATCGTGCGGCTCCAGGCCAGTTCCGCCGCCGCCTCGTCGTAGCGCGGCGTCGAGTCGTTGTGGAAGCCGTGACGGGTGCCGGGATAGAAGTGGGCTTCGTGGTCCACCTCGTTTGCCTTCAACGCCGTCTCGTAGTCCGGCCAGGTGGCGTTCACGCGCTCGTCGTCCTCGGCGAAGTGGATCAGCATGGCGGCCTGGATGCGGCCGACCTGGGCGCTGTCCGGCGCGCGTCCGTAGAACGGCACACCGGCGCTGAGATCGGTGCCCATGGTGACCGCCAGGAAGTTGGTGGTCGCACCGCCCCAGCAAAAGCCGGTGGCCCCCAGCTTGCCGGTCGAAAGCTCGTGATCCTTCAGGAAGCGCGCGCCGTTCAGCATGTCCTGGCGCAGCTTCGGCTGCTCCAGGGTACGCTGCATGGCCCGGCCCTCGTCGTCGTTGCCGGGATAGCCGCCGATGGGCGACAGGCCGTCCGGCGCCAGCGCCAGGAAGCCCTCGACCGCGGCGCGCCGCGCGACATCGGCAATGTAGGGATTGAGGCCGCGGTTTTCGTGGATCACCAGCACCGCCGGAAAAGGCCCGTCACCGCTCGGCTGCACGAGATAGCCGCGCATTTCGCCCGAGGTCCCGCCCGGCGAGGGATAGGTCACGTAGCGCGGCGTGATCCGCTCGTCGTTGAAGGAGATCGTCTCCGCCGCCGCATAGTCGGGCAGCATGGCCTGGGCCATGGCCAGGGCCGATACGCCGCCCACGGTGATCGCTCTGGCGCGGCTCAGAAACTCGCGCCGGTCGATCTTGCCGTGGCAGTAGTCGTCGTAGAGTGCGTAGACGCGGTCGTCGATTTTCTGGTCTGTCATCGCCCTGCCTCCCTATTCCCTGCGGCCCGACCTTCGGTACTGAGCCGATTGAAGACGGAAGCCTAGCAAGAGCGGCGACCCCTGCGCCAGCGGCCTTACTGTGGTTTCACGGGATCGTCATGAGAGGCAGGGCCATCGGGTAAGGGCGCTACTCGGCCGCATCCTCCAGCGGCCAGGCGGGCCGGGGCATGGCAAAGACCTCGTCGACCCGGGTGTAGTCCATGTAGCCGAGCCGCGCGATGGGCTTCAGCTTGGCCATGTCGACCAGTCCGTCGGTCAGGACCGACTCGTCGATGTGGATGCCGACAACCTGGCCGAAGACCACGGCATTGCGCGCGTCCGGGATGTCGGAGGGCAGGTCGACGGTCTGCAGATATCGGCATTCCAGATGAATGGGCGAGGCCTTCACCCGCGGCGGCTTCACCAGTTTTGACGGGACCATCTCCAGGCCCGCCGCCGCCGCCTCGTCCACCCCGGCGGGAGCCGGCGCGGAAGTCTTGTTCATCGCCTCGCGCAGATCCCAGGTGACGACGTTGCAGACGAACTCCCCGGTGCGCTCCGCATTGGCGAGGGAGTCCTTGGAGCCGTCGGGCGGGCCGTCGGCCTTGCGTCCGCCGGGGGCGAACATCACCACCGGCGGCTCGCCGGCCACGCCGTTGAAGAAGCTGTAGGGCGCAAGGTTCACCGCCCCCGCCGCGTTCACCGTGGTGACCCAGCCGATGGGCCGCGGCACGATGCAGGCCTTAAAGGGGTTGTGCGGCAACCCGTGGTCGCCGCTGCGGGTGTCGTAGAACATCAGGTAACCCTCAAGGCCGAGGCTGCACCTCGGCGCTTTTCGTTGGTTTTCGGCACCGGCCCGCTCCCCCTCCCGGCCACCCAATGCGATTATCCTATGGGTGGCCGGGAGGGGGAGCGGGCTGGAACCGCCTCGACGAAAGTCGAGAAACGAACTAAGCCGCCGCCACCATCTCGCCGTTGATCGCCAGCCCTTCGGCCCCGGCGGAGACGTTCACCGTGTCGCCGTCGCCGATCTTGCCCTCCAGGATCATGCTGGCCAGGGGGTTCTGCAGCTCGCGCTGGATGACCCGCTTCAGCGGCCGGGCGCCATAGACCGGGTCATAGCCGCGGTCCGCCAGCCAGGTCTTGGCCGGCTCGTCCAGTTCCAGGGTGATCTTGCGCTCGCCCAGCATGGCGTGCAGGCGGGCAAGCTGGATATCGACAATGCCGGTCATCTGCGGGCGCGTCAGGCGGTGGAACAGCAGCACCTCGTCCAGGCGGTTGAGGAACTCCGGCCGAAAGGCGGCGCGCACCACCTCCATGACCTCGCCGCGCACGGCATCGCTGTCCTGACCTTCCGGCTGGGCGGCCAGGATGTCGGCGCCGAGATTGGAGGTGAGGATGATCATGGTGTTGCGGAAGTCGATGGTCCGGCCCTGGCCGTCGGTCAGGCGCCCGTCGTCCAGCACCTGAAGCAGAATGTTGAAGACGTCCGGGTGCGCCTTTTCCACTTCGTCGAAAAGCACCACCTGGTAGGGGCGGCGGCGGACCGCCTCGGTGAGCGCGCCGCCCTCCTCGTAGCCGACGTAGCCCGGCGGCGCACCGATGATGCGGGCGACGGCGTGCTTTTCCATGTACTCCGACATGTCGAGCCGCACCATGGCCGTCTCATCGTCGAAGAGGAAGCGGGCCAGAGCCTTGGTCAGTTCCGTCTTGCCGACGCCGGTGGGCCCGAGGAAGAGGAAAGAACCGATCGGCCGGTTGGGGTCCTGCAGGCCGGCGCGCGCGCGGCGGACCGAGTTGGAGATAGCGACAATCGCCTCCTCCTGGCCGATCACGCTGCGACGCAGGGCGTCTTCCATGGAGAGCAGCTTCTCGCGCTCACCCTCCAGCATCTTGTCGACGGGGATGCCGGTCCAGCGCGACACCACCGAGGCGATGTCGTTCTCCGCCACCTCTTCGTTCAGCATGCGGTGTTCCTGGGCCGCCTCGGCGTCCTCGAGCTGTTTTTCGAGGCCGGGGATCACCCCGTACTTCAGTTCGCTGGCGCGATTGAGGTCGCCGTCGCGCTGGGCGATTTCCAACTCACCGCGGGACTGATCGAGCTGCTCTTTCAGCTTCTGGGCACCGGCCAGCTTGTCCTTCTCGCCCTGCCACTGGGCGGTCAGTTCCGCCGACTGCTTCTCCAGTTCGGCAATTTCCGCGGTGAGCTTCTCCAGGCGCTCCTTGGAGGCCTTGTCGCTTTCCTTCTGGAGGGCGTTCTCCTCGATCTTCATCTGCACGAGGCGGCGGTCGAGCTCGTCGATCTCCTCGGGCTTGGAGTCGACAACCATGCGCAGGCGGCTGGCGGACTCATCCACCAGGTCGATGGCCTTGTCCGGCAGGAAACGGTCGGCGATGTAGCGGTTCGACAGCGTCGCCGCGGCGACGATGGCCGCATCGGTGATGCGCACGCCGTGGTGCAGCTCGTACTTCTCCTTCAGGCCGCGCAGGATGGAAATGGTTTCCTCGACGCTCGGCTCCGGCACGAAGACCGGCTGGAAGCGCCGCGCCAGCGCAGCGTCCTTTTCGATATGCTTGCGGTACTCGTCCAGGGTCGTAGCGCCGACGCAGTGCAGGTCGCCGCGGGCCAGCGCCGGCTTCAGCATGTTGGAGGCGTCCATGGCGCCCTCGGCCTTGCCGGCGCCGATCAGGGTGTGCAATTCGTCGATGAAGACGATGATTTCCCCGCCGGCATCGGCGATCTCCTGCAGCACCGCCTTCAGGCGTTCCTCGAACTCGCCGCGGAACTTGGCGCCGGCCACCATGGCGCCGAGGTCGAGCGACATCAGGCGCTTGTCCTTCAGGGTGTCGGGCACGTCGCCGTTGACAATGCGCTGGGCGAGACCCTCGACGATGGCCGTCTTGCCGACGCCCGGCTCGCCGATCAGCACGGGATTGTTCTTGGTCCGGCGGGAGAGCACCTGCACGGTGCGGCGGATCTCCTCGTCGCGGCCGATGACCGGATCGAGCTTGCCCTCACGCGCCACCTCGGTCAGATCGCGGGCATACTTGGTCAGCGCCTCGTACTGGTCCTCGGCAGTGGCGGTGTCGGCGCGCCGGCCCTTGCGCATGTCGTTGATCGCCTGATTGAGGGACTTGGGCGTCACCCCGGCGGCGTCCAGCGCCTTGGCCGCATCGCTGCCCGGCAGCATGGCGATGGCCAGCAGCAGCCGCTCGGCGGTCACGTAGCTGTCGCCGGCTTCCTCCGAGAGCTTCTCAGCCTGGGCGAAGAGGTCGTTGGTTTCCTGCGCCAGGTAGAGCTGGCCGGCGCCGGCCCCTTCCACCTTCGGCTGCTTGGCCAGCGCAGCGTCCACGCCCTTGACCGTGGCTTCGGGTTTGCCGCCGGCGGTGCGGATCAGCTTGCGGGCCAGGCCCTCTTCATCGTCGAGCAGAACCTTCAGCAGGTGCTCGGGCGTCAGGCGCTGATGGTGTTTGCGGCTGGCGAGAGTCTGCGCGGCCTGGAGGAACCCGCGCGAGCGTTCGGTATAGCGATTGAAATCCATCTATATCCCCTTTCCCGCACCCTCGGATTCGGCATGCAGGTGAGCCAACAAAGTCTAACGTGGCGCCCGCGCCCGTCCTAGCGGCACACGGTCGCCGGAACCGGCCTCATGGGCCCGGCCCCTACAGGACATATGGGCTGTTGCAAAAAAGACACAAGTCCCATCTGGCGGCGATTTTTGACTGACTTTTCCGGGCTCCGGCCAAGGCGGCGCCCCTGCACCGCGGGCGGGTTCGAAGAGAGCACGGATGCGCCCCTGCTTCGACCCGCCGGCGGTGGTTCCGGAAAGGCACGCCCAGGCGTCAGGCACACCCAGGCGTCAGGCAAGCCCGCGTGGTGGGCTTGCCCCCCGGTCATCGGATCGTCAGCGGATCGTCAGCGGATCACCTCGGCCGTCGGCCGCGGGGTCTCCGCGGTCTCGGGAGGCAGGACAGGCACCGTCACCTCGGGCACCTCGCCGGTCAGGCTCTCAAGAAAGGCGACGATCGCTTCCGCCTCGCTGTCGGTGAGTTCTTCGCCAAGCTGCGACTCCGCCATGATCTGCACGGCCACCTTCAGGTCCCAGACCTTGCCGGAATGGAAGTAGGGCGCGGTCACGGAGACGTTGCGCAGCGGCGAGGCACGGAAGACGTACTCGTCGTCGATGGTCGCGGTGACCGCAAACCGCCCCTTGTCGCCCGGCGGCAGGATCTCCGCGCCCGGCTTCTCGATGAGGCCGAAGGGATAGTAGCCATGGCCGCCGACATTGACGCCGCTGTGACAGGCGGCGCAGCCCTTGTCGATGAACAGCACCAGCCCGTCCTTGGCCTCCTGCGTCAGGCCGTCGTCGTTGCCGTTCAGGAAGGCGTCGAAGGGACCGGGCGTGATCAGGGTGGCTTCAAAGGCCTCGATCGCCTTGGCCAGGTTGTCGAACGTGACGGGCTGCCCTTCCCCGGGAAAGGCCGCGGCAAACCAGTCCCGGTACTGCGGCATGCTCATCAGGGTCGCAATCGCGTTTTCCGGCGTGTTGGCCATCTCGACGCCGGCCTGGATCGGGCCCTTGGCCTGCTCTTTCAGGTCCTCCGCGCGGCCGTCCCAGAACTGCGCCTCGTTGAGCACGGCATTGAAGACGGTCGGGGAGTTGCGCGGCCCGATCTGCCAGCCATGGCCGATGGAGGTTTCCAGATTGTCGTCGCCCCCGGTCGTCAGGTTGTGACAGGAATAGCAGCTGAACACGCCGGAGGCCGAAAGCCGCGGGTCGAAGAAAAGCGCTTTTCCAAGATCGATCTTCTCCGGCGTGATCGGGTTGTCCCGAACGCTGGGGATCGTCGAGGGAAGCGGCTTGAAGTACTCCAGGGCGGTGTCGCGCAGTTCGTTCGCTTCTGCGGCGCCGACCAGGCAGGTGGACATGAAGAGAATGGTAATGAAGCGTTTCATCCTGACCTCCTTGAGCATCAGGAAAATGTCTTGATTTCAAAGCTTAAGGGCCTTGATTTAGATCAATTCTAATCTGTGACACGCTGTCGCATGCCCGCTCCGCCGAGGCCTTTCCGGCTCCGATGACGCGCCCGGAGCGGCCCGCGGGCCGCGCACCCGACGGGCAGCGACCGAAGATGTCGCAAATAGACAACGGGTAATACTGTGACGGACGATTAGACCGGCCGCCGGGTTTCTATGATCTCGGAGCCGTCACCCAGGAAAACGCCAAAAGAACACCCGGTGTTTCTCGGGCCTGTCGGCGGGTGCCGCCCGGAAAGAAGGCGGGACATTACTAGGATCATCGAACCGCACTATTTGCGGCTTCCTAGAGCAATTGAGGGGGACCCCTATGAGCAATCCAGAAACCACGGATTATGAAATCGGCCAGGACAACATACGTCCCTTCGGCCTCGATATTCACAACCCGGTTTTCGTCGTTTCGGCACTCACCATCATCGTTTTCGTCCTGCTGACGCTGGCCTTCCAGGAAGAAGCGACCGAATTCTTCGGTTGGTTGCGGCCGTTTCTGACATCGAACTTCGATTGGTTTTTCCTGCTTTCCGCAAACATCTTCGTGCTGTTCGGCGTCCTGCTGGTGGTGACGCCCCTGGGGTCGGTGCGCCTGGGTGGCCCCGATGCCAAACCCGAATACTCCTACCTCGGTTGGTTCGCCATGCTGTTCGCCGCGGGCATGGGCATCGGTCTTATGTTCTTCGGCGTGTCCGAGCCGATGTCGCACTTCGCGTCTTCGATGGGCGGCACCAGCCTGGAGAACGGCGTGCGGACAGACTGGGCGCCGCTCGGCGCGGCGGCCGGCGACGTGGAAGCCGCCCGCAACCTGGGCATGGCCGCGACCATCTTCCACTGGGCCCTGCATCCCTGGGCGATCTACGCCGTGGTGGCGCTGGCGCTGGCGTTCTTCGCCTACAACTACAATCTGCCCCTCACCCTGCGGTCAGCCTTCTATCCGATCTTCGGAGAGGCCGTCTGGGGCTGGGTCGGCCATGTCATCGACACTCTGGCCGTCTTCGCCACGCTCTTCGGCCTCGCCACCTCGCTCGGCTTCGGCACCGAACAGGCGCTGGCCGGCCTCAACTACCTTTTCGGCACGCCGACCGGCGACGGCGCCCGCGTGCTGCTGATCTCGGTCATCACGATCATTGCGTTGATCTCGGTGCTCCGCGGCCTGGACGGCGGCGTGAAGGTCCTCTCCGAAATCAACATCGCGCTGGCCGCGCTGCTGATGATCTTCGTCATCTTCGTCGGCCCGACCGCGGCCATCTTCGAGACCATCCTGGGCGGCGGTGTCGCCTATGTGAAGGAGGTGGTGCCGCTGTCCAACCCCTTCGGCCGCGAGGACGCCAACTTCTCCCAGGGCTGGACCGCGTTCTACTGGGCCTGGTGGATTTCCTGGTCGCCCTTCGTCGGTATGTTCATCGCCCGCGTCTCGCGCGGCCGCACGGTGCGGGAGTTCGTGATCTGCGTGGTCTTTGTGCCCACCGTGGTCAGCATCCTGTGGATGGGCGCCTTCGGCGGCACCGCCATCGATCAGGTGATCGCCAATCCGGAAGCCGCCGTGCAGTCCGCCTCGCTGGAGTTGAAGCTCTTCGAGATGCTGAAGGACCTGCCCCTGGCCTGGCTGACGTCGTTCCTCGGCATCGTGCTGGTGATCGTGTTCTTCGTCACCTCATCCGACTCCGGCTCCCTGGTGATCGACACCATCACCGCCGGCGGCAAGACGGATGCCCCGGTGTCGCAGCGCGTGTTCTGGTGCACCTTCGAAGGCCTGGTCGCTGCGGCGCTGCTGCTGGTCGGCGGTGCCGGCGCCCTGACCGCGCTGCAGGCCATGGCGGTTTCCACCGGCTTCCCCTTCACCATCGTGCTGCTGCTGATGTGCGTCAGCCTGTTCATCGGCCTCAACCGGGCACGCCGACAGGGAACCCAGGCAACGGCGCCGACCCAGGCGGAATAGCCGCCATCGGACACCCTGACTTCCAAGCCCCGCCGTCTCGGCGGGGCTTTTTCTTTGGGACGCACTGCGTGGGAGACGCGCGGCAAACCTCAGCGCACGACAAACACCGAGATGTCCGTATGGGAGGCCAGATAACCGGCGCGGGACGCGAAGACATGCTCGGTCAATCCGGGAACATGGGACGCCATGACGATGAGGTCTGCACCGATGGCATGGGCCTCGCGGCCCAGGGTCTCATCGAGATCCACGGCCGGGTCCGGGCTGGTGAGGGCATCCGCCGCAAAGGCCACGCCGTGCCTGGCGCTTTCGGCAGCGGCATAGTCCGCCAGCTTGCGCGCAAACTCCTCCGGGTTGTGGGCGACCGCGCTGGGCGCCGTCGTCGTCACCGCAACCATCTGCACCGGCGCCTCATAGACCTTCGAGAGATCCGCCGCCGTCGCCAAAGCCTTGTCGAGCTTCTCGGTATGCCCGAGGTCAACCGGAACCATGATTTTCTTGTACATACTGGCGTCTCCTCCCCCCTTTTCGCGGCCCCCACTTCACGGCCACTGTCTCGCGGCGACTCCGCGCGCCGGTTCTCTCGGCGTTCGATATGGCAGGGTAGGCAAGCCTCTGCCGCCACGGCCATGAGACAGGTCAAAGGCTCCCGACGCGCACAGTTCCGCCCCGGAGCAGATCCGGATTTGGTCGAACCGTCCCTGTGGTTCCAATGGGGCGATCCATCAAACCCCGTGAACCCGCTCTGGCGCCCAAACAAGAACCCCGCCGGGCCTTTCGGCCGGCGGGGTCGGGCATTGCCCAAAGTAGGATCAGGAGAGATCAATGCTTACCCCGCTGCGGGAAACCCGCGTTTCCGGCAGCGGGGGCGGCCATGACAGGCCGATCGCCCCGAATTCCCGGAAGCCGCTGACTCAGCAGCGAAAAGCATGGTCGGACGCTACATCAGCCAATCTGCAATTGCAACTCATTATCAATCTCACAGATGGCTTTTTCCGGACCCATGCCCCTTGGTATCAGGGCCGCTGCTTGACTCTCCCAGGTCGAAAGCGCTTAGGTGCACCGCAACATGAATGAAAGAAACGCGATGACCGCACGCGTCGAGCAGATCCATCGTTTTCCGGTGAAGGGCCTGAACGCCGAATCCCTGGAGTCGGTCGTCCTGACCGCGGGCGCCGGCCTGCCGGAGGATCGGCGCTTTGCCCTGGCTTACGGCCTGACCACCGGCGCCAAGCGCGGTTTCTTTCAGCTGACCACAGAGGAAAAGCTGGCCCAGTTGAGGGTCGCCTACGACGCGGCGGCCCCACTGCTCACCATTCACCGCCAGGGCCGCCAGGTGGTTTCGGCCAACCCCTGCGACCAGACCGGCCGGATGCTGCTCAATCAGTTTTTCGCCGGCTTCTTTGCCGGGTCGCCGCGCGGAGCACCGTCGTTTCAGCAGGTCCGGGGTCCGGCGGCCTCAAGCGAGTCCTCGGCTGAAGCCCTGCCGGAGGCCGTATCCATCATCAATCTGGCCAGTGTGCGCGACTTTGAGCGGGTCGCCCGCACGGCCGTAGACCCGCGGCGCTTCCGCGGCAACATCCTGATCGACGGCCTAGCGGCCTGGGAGGAGTTTTCCTGGCTGGGGCGTGAACTCGTGGCCGGAGAGGCGCGCTTGAAGGTCACCGAACGGACCGAGCGCTGTGCGGCCACAAACGTCAATCCCGAGACGGCCGAGCGCGACATGAACATCCCCCTCACGCTGCGCAAGGGATTCGGTCACATGGACCTGGGCGTCTATGCCGAGGTAACGCTGGGCGGCAGCGTGAAGTGTGGCGACGGACTGGCTCTTGCCGGGGCCGCAGCGGCAGATCTGCCGTTCAGCTGACACAGCAGCCTGCGGGGCAGCTTAAAGGGCAGCGCGTTCACCGCTGCGGACAAAGCCTTCGCGAGATGTCGACAAGGCCTGATCAGGCCGATGCGGGATCGCTTTCCGCTTCGCTCGGCGCGCCTTCTTTGGTCGTGCTGTCTTTCGACGCACGTTCCTTCGGGGCCCGCTCTTTCGGTGCGCCGTCTTTCGGGGCGCTGTCTTTCGAGGCGCTGTCCTTCGCGCCGACATCCTCTTGATCGCCGCTGCGTGCCTTGCGTGGCCGTCCGCGCCGCTTGGGGGCCGGCTTGGGCGCCGCCTCTTCCTGTTCGGACTGCGCGGCTGCCGGCACGATCAGGGTCTCGGCGTTCTGGCCATTCTGGGCACCGTCGGAGCCGTTGTGATGCTGGTCCCCATGTTCCGCCGCGACTTCGACGGCTTGGGCATCGGCCGGTTGTTCGACGACGAGGCTTTCACCGCCGGCGGTCTCCTCCGCTTCGCCATTGACGTGGGCGACGGCCGCTCCCTCGCCGGCCGCCGCGGCGCGGCTGTCGGCGCGCGCGTCCGTGCGGGCGTCTGTCCGGGCGTCCGGGCGCCGTTCGGGGCGCTGCGGATCGGTGGAGTCGCTGAGTATCCGGAAATAGTGCTCGGCGTGCTGGAAATAGGCTTCGGCGGCAATCCGATCGCCGGCCGACTGCGCGTCGCGCGCCAAGGTCAGGTATTTTTCGTAGACCTGCCGGGCATTGCCTCTGACCCGTCCGTCTGGTCCGTTGCTGTCGTAGGTATGGGGCCTCGAAGGCCCACCCCCATGTTGCTTGCGATTGGTTCGGCCACGAGGCCGACGTCCATTGTTGGAACCTTGTCTCATCGTTCGCTTGCTTCAGAATGGATAACGTGCCGCCCGCGCTTCCGAAATCCAGCACGGATCAACTCCGCGAGCTGTAAACCACACACAGGTTAATTTGGGGTGGTTGCGCGTCTCCCGAGACGCTCGGAGCCCCTTGGCTCGGCTCCTTCAAGGTAGAGGCCTTTGACCCTTATTCCAACTCTTTTTTTAACCTGTTTGCCGCGAATCCGAAGGGCTCCCGCGACTTTTGCGCGCCTGCGTGGCAAGAACGCAACGCGCGGTCCCGGATAGGTCACAGGCCGTCTCCAGACCCGTAAATCCGGCTGCGCGGAGGAGGCCGGAAACCGCCTCCGCCTGGCCGGCGCCGACCTCCAGAGCGAGCAGTCCGAGAGGCCGCAGCCCGGCAGCCGCAGCCGGTATGAGGCTGCGGTAAGCGTCCAGACCGTCAGGCCCGCCGTCGAGGGCCGCCCGGGGATCATAGCCCGCCACCTCCGGCGCGAGGGTGGCAATGTCCGCGCTGGGAATGTAGGGCGGATTGCTGACGATGACGTCCCAGGCACCGGCCGCATCGACCTTGTCCGGCGGGCACGGCAGACCGTGCTCCCATGATCGCTTCTGAAAGCGTGCACGATCCGCCAGACCGAGATGCCGGGCGTTGCGTTCGGAAAGCGCCACAGCGCCCGGCGCCGCATCGATGCCGACACCCTCCGCCGCGGGCAGTTCGCTCAGCAGCGCCAGGAGCAGACAGCCGGAGCCGCAGCCGAGATCGAGAATGCGCAGACCGCCATCCGCGCCGCTTCGCTGCGCATCGCGTCGCAGCCGCTTCAGCACCGCTTCCACCAGGGTTTCGCTGTCGGGGCGCGGGTCGAGGGTTTCCGGCCCCAGCAGAAAGTCGAGGCTCCAGAACTCGCGCCGGCCAAGAATGCGCGAAACCGGCTCGCGCCGCTCCCGGCGCAGGATAGCCGCCTCGCAGCGGCACGCTTCCTCGTCGTCGAGCGCACGTTCGGGATGCGCAAGCAGCAGTTCCGGCCCGGCCCCCAGCAGACTACAGATCAGCAATCGCGCATCCCGCCGCGGGCTCTCGACCCCGGCGCTCCGCAGGCGCGCCGCGGCCGTGTCGACGGCTTGCGCCAGCGTGACCGGTGCGCTCAGCCTCACTGCAGTTCAGCCAGCTTCGCGGCCTGGTCATCGGCGATCAGGGGATCGATCAACTCGTCCAGGCCCTCGCCCGTCAACACCCGTTCAAGCTTGTAGAGCGTGAGGTTGATACGGTGGTCGGTGACGCGGCCCTGCGGAAAGTTGTAGGTGCGGATGCGCTCGGAGCGGTCGCCGCTGCCGACCTGGCTCTTGCGTTCGGCCGCTCGCGCATCGGCCTGCTGCTGGCGCTGGACCTCGTAGAGCCTGGCGCGCAGCACCTTCATGGCCTTGGCGCGGTTCTTGTGCTGCGACTTCTCATCCTGGCACTGCACCACCACACCGGTTGGCAGGTGGGTGATGCGCACCGCCGAATCGGTGGTGTTCACGTGCTGGCCGCCGGCCCCCTGGGAGCGGTAGGTGTCCACACGCAGGTCCTTGTCTTCGATGTGGACGTCCACCTCCTCGGCTTCCGGCAGCACGGCGACCGTGGCGGCCGAGGTATGGATGCGGCCGCCCGATTCGGTGACCGGAACCCGCTGCACCCGGTGCGCGCCCGATTCGAACTTCAGACGCGCGAAAACGCCGCTGCCGGTGATCGAGGCGCTGGCCTCCTTGTAACCGCCCAGTTCGTTTTCGGAGGTCTCGATGAGTTCGAAGCGCCAGCCCCGCTGCTCGGCGTAGCGCTGGTACATGCGCATGAGATCGGCCGCGAAGAGCGCGGCCTCATCGCCGCCGGTGCCGGCCCGCACCTCGAGAATGACGTTGCGGGCATCGGCTTCGTCCTTGGGGATGAGCAGCAGCTTCAGATCCTGCTCGAGGGTCGGCAGACGAGTCTTCAGGCTTTCGAACTCTTCCTCCGCCAGCGCCCGCATCTCGCTGTCCGACTCCGGATCGGCGATCATTTCGGCGAGGTCGGCCATTTCGGTCTGTGCCGAGCGCAACGCCTCGATCCCCTCGACCACCGGCGTAAGGTCGGAGAACTCCTTCAGCATCGCGGTGTGCTCCGGCGATCCCGGATTGGCGTGGGTCGCCACCAGGTTCTGCAGCTCGTCATAGCGGCTGAGCACACGGTTCAGGTTTTCGTCGAGGTTCACATATCCTCCTCAGGCTCGTCGCCGGACGCCCTCAAATCAAAAAGCCGCCGCAGACTGCGCTCCAGCGCCTCCCCGGCGGCCGGGTCGCTGCCCGCGGTGTGGCGCAAAGCCTCGGACGGGCCGTGCAGCAGCCTGTTGATCAGCAGCCGGGTGGCCGCCTCGGCGTCACCCGGTCCCTGGGCCAGCACATCCCGGCGCACCGCCTCGAAGTGTTGGCGGAGGGCAGTGACCGAGGGCGCAGCGCTGCGCTCCGCTTGAGCCCGGCAAAAGCGCTCCAGTTCCTCTTCCACCACCGCCCAGGCCATGGCCTCGGCGGCGGCGCGGCCGCCGGCCTCGCTCTGCGCAAGCCGCTCCAGGTCGTCGAGGTCGTAGACGAAGGCGCCGTCGAGCTCCGCCACGGCGGGTTCGATGTCCGACGGCACACCGGCGTCGATCAGCAGAATCGGGCGCCGGCGCCGGCGTTTCAGGGCCGCCTCGACCTGTTCGGCGTTCAAGGTGAACCGACCGGCGCTGTTGTCGGAGATCACGATATCGGCTTCGGCCAGATGATGGTCCAGCATTTCCGGTGGCGCGAAGTTGGAACCGAGGCGCCGCGCGACCGACTCGGCCCGCAACGGCGAGGTGTGCATCACCAGCAGATGCTCGATTCCGGCGGCCAGGAAATCGCCCGACAGCATTTCGCCCATCTCACCGAGGCCCAGCCACAGCAGCTTGAGCGCATCGAAACGCCCGTGCAGGTCTTCGGCGACCTGTCGGGCCACGAGCGTCATGGAACTGGTCTGCTGACCGATCGGGGTTTCGCTGCGCACCCTCTTGGCGGCTGCAAAAGCCGCCTGCAGGACACCGTCCAGCAACGGGCCCGAGAGGCCGGCGTCCCGGCTGGCGCGGTAGCACTGCTTCATCTGACCCAGGATCTGCGGCTCGCCGACCACCAGGCTGTCCAGCGAGGCAGCAACCGCGAAGAGGTGGCGCAGGGCCTCCGTCCCGCTGTGGCAATAGCTCTGGCCGGCCAGATCCACCGGAGAGATCTCCGCCGTCCGGGCGATGCGCTGCAGCAGCTGCGCCGCCGGCTCGCACTCCGCTCTGCCGATCACCGCGAACTCCAGACGCTCGCAGGTGGCGATCGCCAGGGCCTCTTCCCAGTCGGGGCCGCGCAGGACCTCCAGCAGCGCGGCCTGATCCGGCTCCTCATCGAAAAAGCGCCCGCGCAGGGCTGCGTTCACGCTGCGATGGCTGACTCCAACCAGCGACAGGCGCCGAAGCTTGTCGGCGCTCGCCGCGGCCGTGGTGCTGTCGCCCTCCGCCATCGCCGGCCCGCTAAGCCAGGCGGGAGAGGCGCTCGGTCAAGGTCTTGAGCGAGACGAGCTCCTGCTCTCCCGAATCGAGATCGCGCAGGGTGGCGCTGTCGGCGGCCAGTTCCTCATCACCCAGCAGCAAGGCCGCACGGGCGTTCATCTTGTCGGCACGCTGAAGCCGCTTTTTCAGGTTGCCCGAATAACCCAGCTCGGCGACGAAACCGGCATGGCGCAACCCCTGTGTCACCTTCAGCGCCGTCGCACCCGCCGCCTCGCCCACCGGCACGACGACGATCGGCCGCGGCGCAGGCGCGGGTTCCGCCGTCAGCATGGCAAGCCGTTCGACACCCGCCGCCCAGCCGACCCCCGGCGTCTGGGGGCCGCCCATGGTCTTGATCAGGCCGTCATAGCGCCCGCCCGCCATGACCGCGGACTGCGCGCCGAGGCGGTCGGTGGTGAACTCGAACGCCGTGTGGCAGTAGTAGTCGAGGCCGCGCACGAGACGCGGGTTGAGCCGATAGGCGATCCCCAGGCCATCCAGCCCCGCCCGCACGGCGGCAAAGAAGTCCTGGCTTTCCGGGTTCAGATAGCGCTCGAACAGCGGTGCGTCTGCGACCAGCCTGCGGTCCCCTTCATCCTTGGAATCGAGGATGCGCAGGGGGTTGCGCGTCAGGCGCTCGCGGCTGTCCTCGGACAGGCTGTCGCGGTGATCGGAGAAATAGGAAACCAGCGCCTCACGGTAGGTCGCCCGGCTGTCCGGATCGCCGAGGGTGTTGAGCTCCAGCACCACGGCGTCCTGCAGGCCCAGCGCCTCCAGAATCTGCGCACCGCAGGCGATCACCTCGATATCGGCCTGCGGCTGTGGCACTCCGATCAGTTCCACGCCGAACTGGTGGAATTGGCGCTGGCGGCCCTTTTGCGGCCGCTCACGGCGAAACATCGGGCCGGCGTAGAAGGCCTTCATCGGCACCTGCTGCGCCAGACCGCCGGAAATGAAGGCGCGGGCGACGCCGGCGGTGTTTTCCGGCCTCAGGGTGATGCTGTCGCCGTCCGCAGCGCGCGTATCCTGATCGCGGGCCGCGCCCGGAGCGAAGGTGTACATCTCCTTGGTGACGATGTCGGAGGTATCGCCCAGGGTGCGTTTGAAGACCTCGGTGAATTCGAAGATCGGGGTGGCCATTTCCTGAAAGCCGTAGCGCGCGGCGATCTCGCGCGCGCAGTCCACCACCGCGCGGTGGCGGCGCATGGCATCGGGCAACAGATCGTGCGTGCCCCTGACGGGCTGAAGGCTGCTCAAGATGATCTCCGGGAAGGCTAAGAGGCCGCGGCGGCCGGCGTCGGGTCTTCGTTGCTCGCGCCGGGCTCGGCGCCCTGCGCCGCTGCCTCTTCGGCGGCCTTGGCCGCCTCGATCTCGGCCGCCTTGCGCTCCACCATCTCGACCAAATGATCGACGATGTTGTCGTCTTTCAGGCGGTGGTCCGGCAAACCGTTGACATAGACCTGATGGGTGCCGCGCCCGCCGCCGGTGAAGCCGATGTCGGTCATCAGCGCCTCGCCTGGCCCATTGACCACACAGCCGATCACCGAAACCGTCATCGGCGTGGTGATGTGGGCCAGGCGTTTTTCCAGCACCTCGACGGTCTTGATCACTTCGAACTGCTGACGCGCGCAGGACGGACAGGAGATGACGTTCACCCCGCGGTGGCGCAGGCCGAGCGACTTCAGGATGTCGAAGCCGACCTTCACCTCTTCGACCGGGTCGGCCGAGAGCGAGACCCGGATCGTATCGCCGATGCCGGCCCAGAGCAGGTTGCCGATGCCGATGGAGGACTTGATGGTTCCCGTCTGCAGGCCCCCGGCCTCGGTCACGCCGAGGTGCAGCGGATAGTCGCAGGCCTCGGCCAGGGCGGTGTAGGCCGCCACGGCCAGGAAGACGTCGGAGGCCTTGCAGGAAATCTTGAACTCGAAGAAGTCCTCATCTTCCAGGATGCGCGCGTGGTTCAGCGCGCTCTCCACCATCGCCTCCGGACAGGGCTCGCCGTACTTCTCCAGCAGATCGCGCTCCAGGGAGCCGGCGTTCACCCCGATACGGATGGAGCAGTTGTTGTCCCGCGCCGCCTTCACCACCTCACGCACCCGGTCGCGCGAGCCGATGTTGCCGGGGTTGATCCGCAGGCAGGCGGCGCCCGCCGCCGCCGCCTCGATGCCGCGGCGGTAGTGGAAATGGATGTCGGCGACGATGGGAACGGTGACTTCTGGAATGATCTTCTTCAGCGCCGCGGTCGACTCCTCGTCCGGGCAGGAAATCCGCACGATGTCGGCGCCGGCCACCTCCAGCGCGCGCACCTGGGCGATGGTCGCCGCGACGTCGCTGGTCAGCGTGTTGGTCATCGACTGCACGGTAATCGGTGCATCGCCGCCCACCGGCACGGAGCCGACGTGAATCTGGCGCGATTTCCGCCGGTAGATGTCCCGATATGGCCTAACGCTCATGCAGTCCTTCCTGACCCGCCCCGTCGCTGCCTGGCGCCCTGTGACGAAGGACCGGCAGGCTTGCGGCAAGGGGCTCGGCCTCAGCAGCCGCCATTGGGTATAGATGGCTATGCCCTCGGGCGAGAAGATGCGCCGAATTGCCGCAAACTTCAAGGCTGGCCGGAAGTTTTGCAGAGCCGCGGTGGCGGCCCCTTTGCAGGGCGAAAAGCCGCGCTTCGCCTAGCGGCCGGCGCCCGCAACCAGTTGGTCGGGATCGAGCGGGATGTTGCGGCGCACTGCGCCCACCGGCCCGAGCGGCGCCAGGGGCGTGCCGTCAACGAGGATTTCCAGGCCGCCGGCGTTGCCGGTCAGCAGCGTCAGGTCCTCCTGATTGGGCACCCGGTAGCTGTCGCCGACCCGCAGAACGCGGGTCAGGAGCAGCGTACCCTCGCGGTCGCGGACCTGAACCCAGGCATCCTGGTTGGCGCGCAAGACAACCCGGGCATCGGCATTATCGCTGCCGTAGACCTGCGGTTCCTGGTTGACCAGGAAGCTGTTGACCGGGGCGCTCTCCGGCGCCGAAGGAATGGCGTAGGCCGTCTGATCGCTGTCCCCCGACGGCGCGGAGCCCCGCGGCTGCGGCGCAACGCCGCCATCCTGCAGGTTTTCTGCCGGCGCTTCCGGCTGACGCAGGACGATCGCCGGCGCGGGCTCGGCAGCCTGGGGGACCACCGCATCCAGCGGCGCCGTGATCACCGGCGCTTCGGCAACAGAGCTATCGGCTGCAGCGGTATCCGATGCGGCGGTATCCGATGCGGCGATATCCGATGCGGCGGGCGCTTCGGACGGACGCGCCGGCGCAGCAGGCGCCGCGGACTGGGTGCCCTGCTGGGTGCCCTGCCGGGTGTCTTGCTGGGTTTCCGGGGCAACCTCCGCCTCGACCGGCGCAGTCCCGGCAGGCGCCGTCTCAAGCGGCGCGGCCCCTGTCGAGGACGCTTCGGCCGCCGACGATTCGGAAGACGCCTCGGCGGTCGCAGCTTCGCCCGGCGTCGACGCCACAGCGCTCTCTGCGCCCTCGGCCACTGCCGCCGGGTCGGCGGGAACGGCTGACGCAGCCGTTGCGCCGTCTTCGTCCGCGGACGCGGCAGCCGCAGGGGCGCCCGCCGGCGCCGTGGCGGAAGGATCGCCGGATGGATCAGAAGCGGCCAGTTCCTGCAGGCGTTCGGGCACCGGCGCGACAAGGTCGGTGATGGTCTCGCCCTTGTTGGAAAGGTAGAACCAGACGCCGTAGGCGCCTGCGAACAGCAGGGCGGCGACCAGGAAGACGGCCCCGCCGGGCATCTTGCCCTCCGGCGCCGGCGTCGGGAAATGCAGCTTGGTCTGCCCGTTCAGGCCCTGCACCTCGTTCTTGAAGCGTTCGACGATGGTGTCGCCGTCAAGGCCGAGAAACTCGGCATAGGTCCGCACGAACCCCACGGCATAGGTGGCGCCCGGCAAATTCTCGTAATTCGCGCGCTCGATGGCGTCCAGGTAGGAATAGCGGATGCAGAGCACCTGGGCGATGGAGCGCAGGTCCTGACCGTACTGCTGCCGCGCCCTGATCAGGGTGTCGGCAACAGTCTCCCCCTCCAGCTTCTGGGCAATGGTGATCTCCGGGGAGGTCTCCGACTCACTCTCGGAGATCTTGTCGGGATCGATGAGTTTGGGCTCACGTTTCTTGGCTGTCTGGGCCACCGATTCTCACCAGGTTTGCTTTCGGGGCAGCGAAATCGCCCGCTTGCGCGGACACCCGGAAAACGTCCTCCGCCGGACCGCGCGCAGGAGCCAGACTGACCGGCGCCCCTACCCCGTCAAGTTAACAATTTTCTCTTCGCCGCAGCAACGCGTTAGATGGCGATGTTCCGCTCGATCGCATAGGACCTTAACGGTTCCCGGATACTGTGATCGGGTAAAGTTAAGAATTGATTGATGGCATCGCCGAGCGCCTGCACATCGAGACTGCGGACCATCGTCTTGACCGGGCCGACGGCGCTCGGCGTCATCGACAGGCGGCGCACGCCGCACCCGAGCAGCGCCATGGCCTCCAGCGGGTCGCCGGCCATCTCGCCGCAGACGGTAAAGGGCACACTCTGCGCCTCGCACTGGCGGGCGATATCGCGCACCAGGGTCAGCATGGCCGAGGACAACGGGTCGTAGCGGCGGGCCAGCCGGGGATTGCTGCGGTCCGCTGCGAAGAGAAACTGCAGCAGATCGTTACTGCCCAGCGACAGGAAATCGCAGAGCGGCAGCAACTGATGGAGCTGCAGCGCGAGTGCCGGCACCTCCATCATGGTGCCCACCCGCACCGCTTTGGGCAGCGCGCCGCCCAGGGCCGTCTCGCGGTCCATCTCCCGCTGCAGGAGCGCCCGCGCGGCGGAGAACTCCGCGACGCTGCTGATCATCGGGAACTTGACGTAGAGCTCCTGCCCCACTGCCGCCCGCAACAGCGCCCGCAGCTGCTGGCGCAGCAGCGCCGGCCGGTCCAGCCCGATGCGAATGGCCCGCCAGCCCATCGCCGGGTTGTCCTCATGACTGCCGCGCCAATAGGGCAGCAGCTTGTCACCGCCAACATCCAGGGTGCGAAAAACCACCGGCTTGTCGCCGGCGTGCTCGAGGATCCGGCGATAGATGTCCGCCTGGGTTTCGACCCCGGGAAAGGAGTCGCGGATCATAAAGGGAACCTCGGTACGGTAGAGCCCGATGCCTTCGGCGCCGGCATCGCCCAGGTGCGTCAGGTCGATCATCAACCCGGCATTGATCAGCAGCGCGACGGACTGCCCATCCTGCGTCACCGACGGCAGATCGCGCACCGCGCGGTACGCCGCCTGCTGGCGCTTCTTGTTGGCGATGCTCTCCTGAAAGCCGGACCGCACCGAAGCGCTCGGCCGCAGCAGCACCTGACCGCTCTCGCCGTCGACGATGACCGGATCGCCCTCGCCGGCCTGCGTGGCGATGCCCTCGCAACGCCCGATCATCGGGATCTGCAGGGCACGGGCAACGATGGCCACGTGCGACGTCGGCGCACCCTGTTCCAGGACGACGGCGCGCAGACGGTTCTGGTCGTAGTCGAGCAGCTCCGCCGGACCGAGATCGTTGGCAATCAGGACCATGTCCTCTGGCAGGTCTTCACGCCGCTTCTCGTCCAACCCCAGGAGGTGGTGGAGCAGGCGGTTGCCCAGATCTTCCAGGTCGGCCAGGCGCGCGCGCAGGTAGGGATCCTTGATGCTCGCCATGCGCGCCCGGGTCTCGTTCTGCACCTTCTGGACCGAAGCCTCCGCCGTCAGCCCGCCGCGCACCGCATCATGCATGCGCCGGCGCCAGCCGCGGTCGTCGGCAAACATGCGATAGGTCTCCAGCACTTCCCGGTGTTCGCCCGCGACTGCCACCTCCTGGCGCGCCAGCATGGCATCCAGAGCGTCGCGCATTTCGCTCATGGCCGCGTCGAGGCGCTGGCGCTCGGCTTCGGGGTTCTCCGCCACAACCTGGGAAATCACGATGCCGCGGTGATGAGGAACCGCCACGCCGATGGCAATGCCCTGGTTCAGGGTGATGCCGGTGAGGCGCGCGGGCATCAATTCGCTCTCGCCGCCGCCGGAGCCCGCAGTCCGCTCCAGCAGCCGGTCGCCCGCCAGAAGTTCGGCGAGCACCATGGCGACCGTCTCCAGGGCCTCGACCTCCTCCTCGTCGTAGCTGCGCTGGGTGCGGTTCTGAACCACCAGCACGCCGAGCACGCGCCCGCTGCGCATGATCGGCACGCCCATAAGGGAGTGGTAGACCTCCTCGCCGGTCTCCGGCCGATAGGCGAAGTTCGGGTGGCCCTGGGCATCGGCCAGGGCCACGGGTCGCGCCTGGGCCGCAATCAGGCCGACCAGGCCCTCGTTCACCTTGAGCCGGGTCATATGCACCGCGGCGGGCTTCAGCCCTTTGCTGGCAAAAAGCTCCAGAACCTCGCCGCTGCGCATGGCATAGATCGAGCAGACTTCGGCAACGATGTGCTGGGCGATCAGATCGACAACCCTGTCGAGCCGCTCCTGACTGCTGCCGCCGGCCTTCATGAGGTCGCGCAGCAGGCGCAGGAGACGCCGCGAACCGGCCCAGCCGTGGTCGATATCCGAAGGCGCGGTCATTCCGGCTCAGTCCGTCTTTGCGAAATCGCTTCGGCGCCACTGCGCGCCGGCAGTATGTTCGGTTCCCGGCGAACCAAACATTCCCTAAGCCGCGTCCAACCCGTAAGCGCTGTGCAGGCCGCGCAGGGCAAGCTCGGTGTATTCCTCGGCGATCAGGACCGAGACTTTGATTTCCGAAGTCGAAATCACCTGAATGTTGATCCCCCGGTCGGCAAGGGCGCGGAACATCTGTTGCGCGACGCCGGCATGGCTGCGCATACCGACCCCGATGACCGAGACCTTGACCACGTTGGGATCGGACAGCAACTCATCGAAGCCCAACTCTTCCTGGTTGCCGCGCAAGACTTCTTCGGCGCGTTCCAGATCGGCCTTGCTCACCGTGAAGGTCAGATCGGTGCGGTCGGTCTCCGCCGAGATATTCTGCACGATCATGTCGACGTTGATGGCTGCATCGGAAAGCGGGCCGAAAATCCTGGCGGCGACCCCGGGCTGGTCGGGAACCCTCAGCAGAGTGATCTTCGCTTCATCGCGGCTGTAGGCGATCCCACTGACGACGGCTTGTTCCACGATCTCTTCCTCATCGACGACCAGGGTTCCGGGGGCATCCTCGAAGCTGGAGCGCACCTGGATGCGGACATGGTGCTTCATGGCCATCTCCACAGAGCGCGTCTGTAGCACCTTGGCCCCCTGGGAGGCCATCTCCAGCATCTCCTCGTAGGTGATTTTATCCAGCTTGCGGGCCTTCGCAACGATGCGCGGATCGGTTGTGTAGACGCCGTCCACGTCGGTATAGATATCGCAGCGGTCGGCGCCGAGAGCCGCCGCCAGGGCAACGGCCGAGGTGTCGGAGCCGCCGCGGCCCAGCGTGGCGATGCGCCCCTGACCATCGACCCCCTGGAAACCGGCCACAACGGCCACCTGGCCGTCGTCGAAGCGGCGCTCCATCTCTTCGACGGCGATCTCCTGGATCCGCGCGCTGCCATGGGCATCGTCGCAGCGGATCGGGATCTGCCAGCCCATCCAGGAACGGGCGGAAACGCCCAGGTCCTGCAGCACAATGGCCAGCAGCCCCGCGGTCACCTGTTCGCCCGACGAGACCACCACATCGTATTCACGCAAATCAGCCAGCACGGCCGCATCGCGGACCAGGTCAACCATGCCGTTGGTGACGCCGGCCATGGCCGAGACCACCACGGCAACCTGGTGGCCCTGGTCGACCTCCGCCTTGATCCGCCGCGCGGCATTGCGGATTCGGTCCAGGTCGGCAACGGACGTGCCCCCGAATTTCATGACGATACGGGCCATCGACGGTCCTGACTCTTACCTGGGTTCGGCTGCGCACCCGGCGGGCAAGTACTTCAAATGGCTGCACAACCGGCTCTGCCGACCGGCGCGGGACGGTTGCCCCGCAGACGGCGGCTATCCATACTCTCAGCATCTCCTTGACGCAAGGGCACGAGGGGATAGATGACATTTTTGCGGGCCACGGAGCACAAGCGCCAGAAACCCTGGCACAGCGCCTCCACGGTCCCGCAGGACCCGGCCCCACGCATCCGGAAAGGACCGGCCCCCGTGAGCCAGATCTCCATAAGCCAGAGCCCCGCAAGCCAGGACCCCGAGACCGTGCCGCAAAGCCCGACCGCCAACACAGATCCCGCCAACATAGATACCGCCAGCGTAGATCCCGACGAGATCGCCAAGTTCACCGCCATGGCGGAAGCCTGGTGGGACCCCGACGGCAAGTTCCGCCCCCTTCACCGCTTCAACCCGGTGCGCCTGGGCTATATCCGCGACAAGCTCTGCAGCCACTTCGACCGTGATCCCACCGCCGAACGGCCGCTGGAGGGTCTGCGCATCCTCGATGTGGGCTGCGGCGGAGGACTGCTCTCCGAGCCCATGGCCCGGCTGGGCGCTGCGGTCACCGGGCTGGACGCGGCGGAGAAGAACATCCGCATTGCCCGCTTGCACGCCGCGGAGTCACGGCTCGAAATCGACTACCGCCACGGCAGCGTCGAGGACCTGGCCGCCGCCGGCGCAGCGTTCGATGCGGTCCTGAACATGGAAGTGGTCGAACACGTCGCCGACGTGGGCAGCTTTCTGGGCGCCAGCGCCGCCGTCGTGCGCCCCGGCGGGATCATGGTGGTCGCCACCCTGAACCGCACACCGAAGTCCTTTCTGCTCGCCATCGTCGGCGCCGAATACGTGCTGCGCTGGCTGCCGCGCGGCACCCACGACTGGCGGCGCTTCCTGCGCCCTTCCGAACTGGCCGGAGACTTGAGGGCCGGCGGCCTGGAGATCGCCGAGATGACCGGCGTCGCCTTCAACCCCCTGACCGACAGCTGGCGCCTGGCGCCCCGCGATCTGGACGTCAACTACATGGTCTTGGCGACAAAGGAGAGCAGCGCCCTAAAAGGCTGAGGCTCCGGATCAGGGCCGCCTTGCTTGCAATCGGGGCAAGGCCGCAGCAACCAGGTCAACTGCCGGCCGCTTGGCGCAGGGTCCCTGGTGTAGTCCCGAAAAGACGGCGCCACTCTGCAATCGAATAGAGTTTCGTCCCATCATGCGGCGAAACGACGATGTGATCACGCGACTTGGTCTCAGCAAAGGTGAACCACCGCTCGTAGTGGTCAATCACCTTTTCCGGTCGATGGTAGAGATCGCGAATCGCCAAATGACGTTTCGCTTTCTTGCCTTTGGCGAAAGCGGGCTCGATCTCCGCTTCCGTGATCTGCTTTATCAACTGCTCCGGCGGGGTCCATACGGTGACGAAAGTGATCTTTTCGGCCGTATCCAGAATGTCGTTCGTCTCGTCGCGCTCGTGAACCATGGCGCTTCTCATAAAGGGCCGCATGAAATCCTGGTGCAGGATCAAATGCTCCTGGACCGGCTCCATCGGCTGAAAGATCTTCCCCCCGTTCAAGGGAACGCCCCAGATGCTTCCGTCGGGTGTACCAAGCCGCCGGTTAAGCTCAGGCACCTGATTTGCCACCAGGGCCCGCATCAGCGATTTCTTGCCTGCCGAGGTCGGACCGCTGACGACCAAGAGGTGGCCGATTCTGCGTTTCTCCGCGATTGCGATATAGCGGTTCTTATGCTCTGACGGATGCTGCTGCAGTCTGGCGAACATTCCCCGCTGATAGATCAGCAGATTTTCAGTCGCCGAAGGCGAGATAAAGAACTTCTGGACCTGGTGCCTACCCCGCGTGCCGTACCGGCTGACGAAGATGATCGGCAACTTCGACAGTATCTTATGGGTAAACCAGCCAACATTGACTTTTCGCCGGTCATGGCGCCCAAAGCTGGCCAACTCCAAGATCAGACGTTCGTTGGCGCAGGCGGCAAGGTTATCGAGGGCCGCAATCGGATCCTTCAGATGATGAAGCAAGTTCAGGCAAAGCACGTAATCGAAACGCTCGTCGATCGGATCGCGTTCGATATCGCGCTGGGCGAACTCAACCTCGGCACCCATGCATTCGGCAAGAAGTTTGGCTTTTCGAACACTGTCAGGATCCACATCAAACCCAACGACGCGCTTGGCGCCACGCCTCAGTGCCTCGAAGCAGAAAAACCCGAAGCTGCATCCAAGGTCGAGGACGGTTTTGCCAGTGAGATCATCGGGAAAGATACGGGCAGCCGTGGCTGAGCGGTCATGCCCCCCGGTTCGCAAACCAAAAGGAAGCTCTATGTCCTGGTAAGCAAAGTCCTCGCGCGCGAGCAACGCCTCGATCTCTTCCTTACTCCACGTCGAACGTTCGTTTCTTATCTCCACGATTGCTCCAGGCGAGTGTTCGGTTGGTGTTCGTCAGATGGCGCGGAACTCCGCCCCAAGGCGACGAAGCTCAAATGCATGCTGGCCGCGGTTGTTTGCGCGCCAGGCCAGGTGTTGAGGTTGTTTGCGCGCCAGGCCAGGTGTTGACGTCGTCCTCCGGCAGGGCGGACCGGGCGACGTCAGCCGCCGGGCGGTATTGAGCTTCGAGCCGACAGCCAATAGGGGCGGATGGGGCTTGAGTTGCGGCCTGCTGGAGGAAGTTAAGGACGACATTGCCTGCGGTCCGGCGATCAGGAATTCTCGCGCGGCAGCCAGGGGACCTTCTGAACCGCCACGCCCTCGTCCTCCAGGGCCTTGGCCTCGTCGTCGGAGGTCTCGCCGTAGATGCCGCGGCTCTCCGCTTCGCCGTAGTGGATCTTCCGCGCCTCTTCGGCGAACTCCGCGCCCACGTAGTCGCAATTCTGTTCCACGTGCTGGCGGATTTCCTTGAGTTTCTCGCGGATCTGCGCAGCCTGGCCCGCGTCCGAAACGGTCACCTGACGCGCCTCGCCTTTGGCGACGTTGGGCGCCATCAGCGCCTTTTCGACCTTCTTGCTGCCACAGACCGGGCACTGAACCTTGCCCGCAGTCACCTGTTCGCGAAAGCTCTCGCTGTCACGGAACCAGGCTTCAAAGACATGGGCCCTGCGGCACTTCAGATCGAAGACAATCATTTCGGTCCGGCTATCCCGTCTGGCAGCATCTTTTAAGTTCGTCCGGCGGGGCGCCTTTGGGTTCGGACTGCAAAGCTGTCCGGAATCAGGCGCCCGAGGCCCGGAAACGCTGTATCTTCACTCTTAAGGCTTAGCGAAAGAAGCGCATTGAAACAAGACGGCAATCAAAGTGCAGCAGAACAGTAATCAAAGTCGATGGGACGGCTACGCCGGGGCGGACGACGGCGACACACCCGGCCCGCCGGCGGCTGCGCCGCCACCCTCGCCGTGGATCCTGCGCTTTGCCGCACGAATGCCGGCCGGGGGCCGGGTGCTGGATCTTGCCTGCGGCGCCGGGCGGCACAGCCGGCTGTTTCTCGATCGCGGCCACCCGGTGACGGCCGTGGACCGGGATCTGTCGCGCCTCGGGGCGCTGGCGGACCATCCGGGCATCGAGTCACTGCAATGCGATCTGGAAACGGGCGGCAGACCGGCTTTCCTGGAGCGGCCCTTTGACGGCATTGTGGTCACCAACTACCTCTTCCGCCCGCTGTTTCCGGCTCTCCTCGGCGGGCTGGCGCCCGGCGGCCTGCTGCTCTACGAGACCTTCGCGCGGGGAAACGAGCGCTTCGGACGACCCAGCAACCCGGACTTCCTCCTGACGCCGGGCGAACTCCTGACGTGGCTGCACCCGCAATTGCAGGTGCTGGCCTATGAGAATCTGGAGGTGAGCGCGCCGAAACCGGCCATGGTTCAGCGCATCGCCGCTTTGCGCCCCGCCGATCCGGCAGCGGACGACTGAGCGCGCAAGGGACCTAGGTCACCGCCTGCAGCAGCGGATCGAGCTTGTTGCCGGCATCCAGGGCAAAGAGATCGTCGCATCCCCCGACATGGCGATCGTCGATGAAAATCTGGGGCACGCTGGTGCGCCCGCCGCTCCGCTGCACCATCTCGGCCTTGCGGCGCGGATTCAGCATGACGTCGATCTCGGTGAAGTCGGCCCCCTTCTGCTCGAGCAGCTTCTTTGCCCGGTAGCAGTACGGGCACAGCATGCTCGAGTAGATCTCAATCTTCGCCATGATGAACGTCCCACTCCCTTTGCGCGGCTAGCCCGTTGTCAGAAATGGTGCGCCGCAGGGGGAAAATCCAGGGTCGGGCGGCCATCGGAGGCCCGAAACCGGCCGTTCGGCCCGCCATGGGCCGTCTGATCAGTCCCGAAGGGCCCGGGCCAGCACCACCACGTCGACGGCCTCGGCGCCGGCGGCGCGCGCGGCCCGGGCGCAGGCGGCCACCGTGGCCCCGGTGGTCATCACGTCGTCGACCAGCAGCAGGCGCCGTCCGCGCAACAGCGCCGCACGGCCGGGCCGCACCGCGAAGGCGCCGGCGACGTTCTGCCGGCGCTGCGTGGCGCTGAGCCGCCCCTGGCTCGGCGTCGCCCGCAGCCGGACCAGAAGGTCCGGCAGGCCGGGCCGACCGCTCTGCGCGGCCAGCGCCTGGGAAAGCAGCGCAGACTGGTTGTAGCGCCGGCCAAAGAGACGGCGCCAGTGCAGGGGCACCGGCGCGATCACGGCGCAATCGGCCAGCAGCTGCGGCGCCGCCCGAGCCATCCAACCGGCGAAGGTGGCGGCGGCTTCGGTGCGGTCGGCATGTTTGAAGCCCAGCACCAACCGCCGGCTGGCGTCGTCATAGCGCAACACGGCCCGCGCCCGGTCGAAGGGCGGTGCCTCGCGCAGGCAGGCGCCGCAGAGCATTTCGCCGCCCGGATCGTGATCGAACGGCAGTCCGCAGCATCCGCATTGCGGATCGCCGACAAAGGTCATCGCGGACCAGCAGGGGACACAAAGCGCGCCCTGTGCGCTGACCAGGGCGCCGCAGGACAGGCAGCGCGGCGGCAGCAGAAGATCCACAGCCGCCTGCAGGGGCCGCCGGACAGCGCCTGCCCAGAGCCGCTGCCGGTTCTGCGGAAGTTCTTGCGGGGGTTCTTGCGGGGGTTCTTGCGGGCGACCTCGCGCCGCGGCCCCGCTGCCATGACTGATCATCGCCAGAGTCTCACCGCGCCCAAGGGCGCGGTCAAGCGCCGGACGGCTTTCCCTCCGCGCATACCGAGGCCATATTGCAGGCAATGAACGCCTCACCCGAAGTCTTCGACCGGCGCAGCCTGCGTCTGCACCGCGACCGCGCGGCCGCCACCCTGGCCGAGCACGATTTCCTGCTGCGGGAGGTCGGCGAGCGCCTGCTCGACCGCCTGGGCGACATCAGGCGCGACTTTCCCCTGGCCCTCGACCTGGGCTGCCATCACGGCGTCGTCGCCGACCTTCTGGCATCCGGCGCCGCCGGCAAAACCACCGTCGGCACAATGATCCAGGCCGACCTTTCGCTGCCGCTTGCGCGCCTGGCGGCGAAGAAGCTGTCGCCGGCACTGGTCGCCGACGAGGAAACGCTGCCCTTCGCCCCTGGCAGCCTCGACCTCGTCGTCTCCCTGCTCAGTCTGCACTGGGTGAACGATCTGCCCGGGGCGCTGCTGCAGATCGGCCAGGCACTGAAGCCCGACGGCCTGTTTCTCGCGGCCATGATCGGGGGCAACAGCCTTGCGGCCCTGCGCAGCGCACTGATGGATGCGGAGATGGAGATCGAGGGGGGCGCCAGTCCGCGGGTGTCCCCCTTCGCCGACCTGCGCGACATGGGCGGTCTGCTGCAGCGTGCCGGGTTTGCCCTGCCGGTCACCGATGTCGACAGCATCACCGTCAGCTACTCTTCGGCCTTGGCGCTGATGCAGGACCTGCGGGGCATGGGCGAATCCAACGCCAGCAAAGAGCGGCGGCGCACCATCATGCGGCGGGAAACGCTCTTGCGGGCTGCGGCTCTCTATGAAGAACGGTTTGCCGACGCTGACGGACGCATTCCGGCGGTCTTCGACATCATCTATCTGACCGGCTGGCGCCCTCACGGGTCCCAGCAGAAAGCGCTGCGTCCGGGCAGCGCCGCGGCGCGCCTCGCCGCCGCCCTCGACAGCCAGGAAGTCGCCGCCGGAGAGGCGGCACCCCCGCAGCCCGGGGGCAGCGGACGCCGGGACGACGGTTACTCGTGACGACAGCTACTCGTAAGATGGAGCCTTGACGGAGTTGCCATGGGACGCGGCGGTATGTCCCTCCTCCGTCGCCGCAGCGCGAAAATAGTTCAGAATGAAGACCCTGACACCGGCGGTGAGGCCGGACTGCGTGCGCTCCCGGTCGATCTGCGTGCAGATATCGTGCAGGCTTCGGGATTCGCGATTGCAGATTTCGGCCAGGGCATCCCACATCTCAGGTTCCAAACGAATACTGGTCCGCCGATCCGAGAGCGTGACATTACGACTGATGAGCGTAGACACATGCCTCCAAAAGAATCTCTTTAAAGCAATACCGTTCAACGAACTGGGTAAACGATACTAGCCAATAGCAACTATCAGTAGCAAGTCTTTCGGAGACCTACGCGGAAATGTCGCAACAGGTGTTGCAGACAGGCTAGGATCGCCAACCGCGTCGCCTCAAGCCGCAGAAACCCTCAACCGCCCGGGTCTCAGCGTCAGAGCAGATCCCGCAACAGCGCGACCAAAGGCGCATCCGCCGGCGGCATCGGATAGTCGGCCAGCCGTTCCGGGCGCACCCAGGCGAGGCGTTGTCCTTCTTTCGGCTGGACAGTGCCCTGCCAGGTCCGGCAGGCAAACAGCGGCATCAGCAGATGAAAGTCGTCGTAGGCGTGCGACGCAAAAGCGATCGGCGCCAGGCAGCTCCGGCGGGTGTCGATGCCCAGTTCCTCGTGCAGCTCGCGGACCAGGGCCGCCTCCGGCGTCTCGCCTTCGTCGACCTTGCCGCCCGGGAACTCCCAGAGGCCAGCCAGGGAGCGGCCCGGGGGACGCTCCGCAATGAGCACCCGGCCATCCATGTCGATCAGGGCCGCTGCGGCGACCAGCAGAATCGATAAAGCCTTTTCCTGGCGTTCCTCAGCGCCCCAGCAGCCCTGCGAATCCGCCTGGGTTGTCGCCGCGCTGGCGCCTTCCAACTTGTCTCTGGTGACGTCGCCCAGTTGCTCAGCTCCGATAGTCGGCGTTGATCGATATGTAGCCGTGGGTCAGATCGCAGGTCCAGACCGTGGCCCTGCCGCGTCCGACACCGACGTCCACCGCGATGTCGATGGACTCGCCCTGCATATGGGCGGCCACGGGCGCCTCGTCGTATCCGGGCACGACCTCGCCCTCACCCGCCACGGCGACGCCGCCGATCTTGATGGCCAGACGGTCGCGGTCTGCGCGCTCGCCGGACTTGCCCACCGCCATGACGATCCGCCCCCAGTTCGCGTCCTCCCCCGCGATCGCGGTCTTCACCAGAGGCGAGTTGCCGATCGCCAGGCCGATGCGCCGAGCCGCCGAGCGCGAGGCCGCCCCGGTGACGGTGATGGTCACGAACTTGCTGGCGCCTTCGCCGTCGCGCACCACCTGTTGCGCCAGATCGCAGAGCACATCCTCAAGGGCACTCTTGAAGCTCTTGAGGTTCGGGTCCGCGGCGGCTGTGATCTTTGGGTGCCGCACCCTGCCCGTTGCCGCCAGCAACACCGTGTCGCTGGTTGAGGTGTCGCCGTCGACAGTGATGCAATTGAAACTGCGGTCGGCGCTGCGCCACAGAAGGCTCTGCAGCAGCGGCGCCGGCAGGCGCGCGTCGGTGGTGACGAAAGCCAGCATGGTCGCCATGTCCGGCGCAATCATGCCCGAGCCCTTGGCGATTCCCGCGATGGTCACCGGCTTGCCACCGATCTCGCACCTGCGCACAGCCCCTTTGGGAAAGGTGTCCGTGGTCATGATCGCCTCGGCGGCGGCCTGCCAGCGCCCGGGGGCGAGCTCGTCCGCCAGCCCGGCCAGGTGCCCGGTCACCAGACCGTCGGGCAATGCCTCGCCGATGACCCCGGTAGAGGCGACGAAGATCTCGCCGCGCCGGCAGCCAAGACGTTCGGACGCTGCCGCGACGATGCGCTCCACCGATGCATTGCCGCGCTTGCCGGTGAAGGCATTGGCGTTGCCGGAATTCACCACGATGGCGCGCGCGCGCCCGCGCGAGAGGATCTTTCGACACCACTCGACCGGGGCGGCCGCCGTCTTGGAGCGCGTCAGAACGCCGGCGATCGTGCTGCCCGGATCGAGCGCGATCATGCAGAGATCGGTACGCGAGCGGTACTTGATGCCGGCCTTTGCGGTTGCGACGGAGACACCGTCCACCGCCGGCATTGCCGGGAAGCGCCGCGGCGCCAAGGGAGATCGCTTCACTGTCGGCAACGCGGGCTCCGAAGTCCGTCTTGCAGTCGCATGGGGGGTCTGAACCGACGCCGGCGCCTACTGGTTCGTGGAACCGGCGTCCGGTTCCGGCTGCACCTGCGTCCCGCTTTCCGGTTCCCCAGGCTGGTCGGCAGGCTGGTCGGCAGGCTGCCCCCCGTCCGGCTGGCCAAGCAGGATCTCGACCTCCGCGCGCTCGCGCAATTCGGCGTAGAGGTCCTGGACCACCTCCTGCGCGAGCTGTTCGCGCAGTTGCGCATCCAGCGCCTCCTGGCTCGGCGGCTCGGTCATGCGCCGCTCCTCCACCCGGATGACGTGGAACCCGAACTGGGTCTGCACCGGCTCAGCGGAATGGCTGCCGGCTTCCATGGCGAAAGCCGCTTCTGAGAACTCCGGCACCATGTCGCCGGCAACGAAGGGCGGCAGTTCGCCGCCGTTCGCCTTGCTTGGCCCGATGGAGTTCTCTTCGGCCAGCGCTGCGAAATCGGCGCCGCCGTCGAGCTCGACGATCAGCGCCGTGGCGGCTTCTTCGGTCTCGACCAGGATGTGGCGGGCGATCAGCTCCGGCTCCGGCGGATTTTCCTCGAGATAGGCCTGGTAAGCCGCTTCCAGGCGGTCCGGGGTAGTCCGCGCATCGATGGTGCGCTGGAGGAAGACCTGGCGGATGATGATACCCTCGAACTGGGCCAGACGGGCCATAACCTCAGGGTCCCCGGCCATATCGGCCTTGCGTCCTGCATTGGTGACCAGGGCGTTGTTGACCATCTGTTCGACCAGTTGAGGCATCAGAAAGCCGACCTGACCCTGGATCTGCGGCGGCAGCGTCTGAATGAAGGCGATGAGATCCGATTGAAGGATGTCCTCGCCGTCAACCCGCGCGATCACCGGGTCGGCGGCCGCACCTTCGGCTTCGACGGTCTCATCCTCGGCCGGGGCCGCCTCCTCGGACTGCGCCGGCTCGGCCTGGGCGCCGGTCTGCTCGGCCCCGGTCTGGGCGAGCACCGGCTGTGCGGCCATGGCCGTGCCGCCGAGCAGCAATACGGCGGCCAAGAACTTGCTGAACATGAGGAGGTCCTCCCTGCGGAGCCGCGCGACCGGAATTGGCCTGGATCAGCGGCTGATGTCTGTTGCGGCGGGGTTACGGTCGGTTGTCGGGTCTTTCAGGCGTCCCCGCTTCACTGGCTGCCGCCCTGGGGATCGCCACCCTGGGGATCGCCGGCCTGGGCATCACCGGCCTGGGCACCGCCGCTTCGGGCCGCGCCGTCTTCGGGAAACATTTCGAGATCGGCGCGCTGGCGCAGGCCGGCGATCAGACGATTGATGGCCTCTTTGGTCACCTCCTCGCGCAGCTGTACCTGCATGTCCAGGAAGGAGGGCACATCGTCATCGCGGCGGTCCACCAGCAGAATGATGTGCCAGCCGAAATCGGTCTCCACAGGGCTGGGCGTGTAACCGCCGGGTTCCAGCTTCAACAGGGCCTCGGCAAAGGCCGGCTCCATGCGCCGCGCGAAAAAGTAGCCGAGATCGCCGCCCCGCTGCGCCGAGGGGCCGATCGAATGCTCCCGCGCCAGGGTCGGAAAAACCGCGCCCTCGTCGAGCTTGGCGATAATGCCCTCAGCCTTCTCTTCGGTCTCGACCAGGATGTGCCGCGCCCGCATTTCGCGGTTGGCGCGCCGCAGGGTCACCAGTGAATCGTAGCGCTCGCGCACCTTCGCGGTGGTCACCTCGTCGGCGAGATAACGCTCGAGCAACACGCCGGACAGCAGCTTGTCTTCGTAGCTGACGAGACTGCGGCGAACCGCCTCTTCCTCCAAGACGCCCTGATCCCGGGCCGCATCGGCCAGCAGGCGGATATCGACGAGGCGGTCCAACAACGCCGGAAACACGGACTCGAGCTGATCGCTGTAGCGCTCCGGCAGGTCGTCCGCCGAGGCCAGCACCTCCGCCCAGCGGATCTCATGGCCGTCGACCCGGGCGACCACCGGGTTTTCCGTCTTCATCTGCTGCAGGGCCTCGCCGAGACGGGCTGTGCCAGGGGCGGTCCCTGGAGCGGTCCCTGGGGCGGCCTGGCCCTCCGGCAGCGCCAGGGGCAAGGCGGCGCCGATGCCTTCGTCCACGGCCTGCGGCTGCTGCGCGGCGGCCTGCCGTGCCGTCAGCGAGGCCGCTGCCGAAAGCCACAGCACGGCGGCCAGCACGAGCAACAGGACTGTCAGGAATCGCGGAAAATCAGCCCTTTGGGAGGGCTGCTGCCGCGCCATGGCCGGTCGCCTCGCCAAAAATCGGTCCCCAACCTTCATGGCTACGCATCATGCACGCCGGGGGCCATATCACAAGGGGCGAGAGGGGCCTTCAGGGTCCCCCCAAAGACGGGGCGGACAGACCCCGAGGCGCGCGCCGCCATCGTTGACAGCCCGAAGCCAGGGCCCTATGTGTCACGTCACGGACGATCCGGCCTCGGCCCCCTCTTTGCTTTAAGGATTCTGCATGTTCGGCGCGCTCGCCAAGCGGCTGTTTGGAACCGCCAATGAGCGGTTCCTAAAAAACCTCGACACCGCCGTCGCGGCGATCAATGCCCTGGAGTCCAAGGTCCAGGACATGGACGACGACACCCTGAAGGGCCAGACCGCGGCGCTGCGCCAGCGCCTGGAAGCCGGCGAGAGCCTGGACGACATTCTCCCGGACGCCTTCGCCACCGTGCGCGAGGCCGCGCGGCGCACTCTGGGACAGCGCCACTACGACGTGCAGTTGATAGGCGGCATCGTGCTGCATCAGGGCAAGATCGCCGAGATGAAGACCGGCGAGGGCAAGACCCTGGTGGCCACCCTCGCGGTTTACCTGAACGCCCTGGCCGGCAAAGGCGTGCACGTGGTCACCGTGAACGACTATCTGGCCCGCCGCGACGCCGAATGGATGGGCCAGATCTATCGCTTTCTGGGCCTGACGGTGGGCTGCATCGTCCATGGTCTGAGCGAGGACGAGCGCCGCGCCGCCTACGCCGCCGATGTGACCTATGGCACCAACAACGAGTTCGGCTTCGACTATCTGCGCGACAACATGAAGTTTCAGCTGGAAGACATGGTTCAGCGCGACTTCAACTTCGCCATCGTCGACGAAGTCGACTCGATCCTGATCGACGAGGCCCGCACGCCGCTGATCATCTCCGGCCCGGCGGAAGATTCCTCGGAAGCCTACATCGGCGTCAACAAGCTGGTTCCCAATCTTGTGCCCGAAGACTTCGAGAAAGACGAGAAGGCCCGCTCGGTCACCTTTACCGAAACCGGCGCCGAGCACATGGAGGAATTGCTGCGCGAAGCGGGTATGATTCAGGACGGCAGCCTCTTCGACATCCAGAACGTCAGCCTGCTGCATCACGCCAACCAGGCGCTGCGCGCCCATCAGCTGTTCCAGCGCGATACCGACTACATCGTCAAGGACAACAAGGTCGTGATCATCGACGAGTTCACCGGACGCATGATGGAAGGCCGGCGCTATTCCGAGGGCCTGCACCAGGCCCTGGAAGCCAAGGAAGGCGTGCAAATCCAGCAGGAGAACCAGACCCTCGCCTCCATCACCTTCCAGAACTACTTCCGGCTCTATCCCAAGCTGGCGGGCATGACCGGCACCGCGATGACCGAGGCCACCGAGTTCCAGGAAACCTATGCGCTGGAAGTCATCGAGATCCCGACCAACGTCGAAGTGGTCCGCGTCGACCACGATGACGAGGTCTACCGCACAGCGGCGGAGAAGCACACCGCCATCCTGGAACAGATCCGCGACTGCCAGGAGCGCAAGCAACCGGTTCTTGTCGGCACCGTTTCCATCGAAAAGTCGGAAATGCTGTCCGAGGTCCTGAAGAAGGAGAAGATCAGGCACCAGGTGCTGAACGCGCGCTTCCATGAGCAGGAAGCCTTCATCATCGCCCAGGCCGGCGTGCCCGGCGCCGTCACCATCGCCACCAACATGGCCGGCCGCGGCACCGACATCCAGCTCGGCGGCAATGTCGAGATGCGCATCAGCCAGGAAGCCGCCGATATACAGGACGAAGGCGCGCGCGCCAGGAAGGTTTCCAAGATCGAAGAAGAGGTCGCCGCCGCAAAGAAGGTCGCACTGGATGCCGGCGGACTCTACGTGATCTCCAGCGAACGCCACGAGAGCCGGCGCATCGACAACCAGCTGCGCGGCCGCTCCGGCCGCCAGGGCGACCCCGGCGCCTCCAAGTTCTTCCTCTCCCTGGAAGACGACCTGATGCGCATCTTCGGCTCCGAACGCATGGATTCCATGCTGCAGAAGCTGGGCCTCCAGGAAGGGGAGGCCATCGTCCACCCCTGGGTCAACAAGGCCCTCGAGAAGGCCCAGCAGAAGGTCGAGGCGCGCCACTTCGAAGGGCGCAAATACCTTCTGAAGTACGACGACGTGATGAACGATCAGCGCAAGGTGGTCTTCGAGCAGCGCAAGGACCTGATGCGGGCGGAGGACGTGCGCGACACCGTCACCGAGATGCGCGAGGAGGTCATCAAGTCGATGGTCGAGCGCTGCGTGCCCGCCAACGCCTACTCCGAGCAGTGGCAGATCGACAGCCTGCACGAAGAGTCCGTGCGCCTGCTGGGCCTCGATCTGCCGGTCAAGGACTGGGCCGACGAAGAGGGGATCGCCGACCAGGAGATCCACGACCGCATCGCCGCCGCCGCCAATCAGCGCATGGCCGCCAAGACCGCCAACTTCGGCCCGGAGATGATGCGCGGCCTGGAAAAGCAGATCCTGCTGCTGGTGCTGGACCGGCAGTGGAAGGACCACCTGCTGTCCCTCGACCACCTGCGCCAGGGCGTGCAATTGCGCGCCTACGGCCAGCGCGATCCGCTGATCGAGTACAAGCGCGAGGCCTTCGACCTCTTCGAGAACATGCTGGCGCAGGTGCGCGAAGAGACCATCAGCCTGCTCAGCCGCGTCGAACTGCGCCCCTCGATGGAAGAGGTGATGGTCCCGCGGCCCCAGCAGGAAATGCACGAAGGGCGCCAGGATGTGGCGCTGGCCGGTGCGGGTGCGGGGGTCGGCCCGGACGGCGGCCAGCCGGAGGCTGCACCGCCGCCCCGCCAGCAGCCGGTCTCCAGCCGCGCCGCCGCCGCACAGATCAATCCGAATGACCCGGCGACCTGGGGCCGCACGCCCCGCAACGCCCCCTGCCCCTGTGGCTCCGGCAAGAAATACAAGCACTGCCACGGCAAGCTGAACTGATCGCGCAGGCGCAGGTCATCCTTCGAGACGCCGCCTGCGCGGCTCCTCAGCATGAGGTTCTGCAAGCGCGCTGCTAAGTCTCCTCATCCTGAGGAGGCCCGACAGGGCCGTCTCGAAGGATGAGTGGCCCTACTCCCCCGCCCTTGCCAGATTCAGGTAGCCGTCGCGGGTCTGCGGCAGTTTGCGTTCGAGCAGGCGCCCGGCGATCATGGTGCGCAGGATCTGCGCGGTGCCGCCGCCGATGGTGAACATGCGGGCATCCCGCACCATGCGCTCCAGCGGATTGCTGCGCGAATAGCCGGCGGCCCCGAAGAGCTGCAGCGCGTCGTTTGTCACCTTGATCGCCATCTCCGAGGCGAAGACCTTGGCCTGGGCGGCTTCCAGCGCATCGGGAAAGCCGCTGCCGTCGGCTGCCTGGCGGATCAGCGCGCGGGCGGCGGACAGCTGGGTCGCCATGTCCGCCAGCATCCACTGCAGGCCCTGGAACTCGCAGATCGGGCGGCCGAACTGCTCGCGCTTCTGGGTATAGGCCAGGGCCTGCTCGTAGGCGCCCTGGGCGATGCCGAGGGCGACCGTGGCCGCGCCGACACGCTGGGCATTGTAGGCCGCCATCAGCGCGCCGAAGCCGCGGCGCAGCCCCTCTTCGGGGCGCAGCAGCATGTCTTCGGAGACTTCCAGGTCCTGAAAGAGGATCTCCGTTTCCGGAATGCCGCGCAGGCCCATGGTGGGTTCGCGCCGGCCGACGGTCAGGCCCCGGGGCGCCCCGCTTTCCGGGTCGCGGACGACGATGAAGCCGCCGATCCCCTGCTCCACACCGTCCTCGAAGACCCGCGCGAAGATCAGGTGCAGGCGCGAGACGCCACCGCCGGTGATCCAGTGCTTGCCGCCGTTCAGGACGTAGCGGTCGCCCTTCCTGTCGGCGCGGGTGGTCATCTCGGTCGCTGCGGAGCCGGCGTCGGGTTCGGTGATGCAGATGGCCGGTTTGTCGCCCTTCAGCACCTGCTCGGCGGCCAGGCGGCACTGGGCCGGGCTGCCGTAGGCCATGATCGCACCGATGGCGCCCATGTTGGCCTCCACGGCGATGCGGCCGGTGACACCGCAGACCTTGGCCATCTCCTCGATCACCAGGGTCGCCTCCAGATAGCCGAGGCCGGGGCCGCCGTAGTCCCGCGGAATGGTCATGCCGAAAAAGCCCGCTTCCCGCAGGGCCCGGCAGTTGTCCCAGGGATAGGCCTCCTGGCGGTCGACCTCCGCGGCGCGCGGGGCGATCACCGCCTCTGCCAGTTGGCGCGCCCTCGTGCGTATTGCGTCCTGTTCTGCCGTCAACCTGGTCATTGCACCGCACCTCGCTTTGCCGCCCCGGGCTGGCCCGCGAAGGAGTGTGTGGGCGGGCCGCCGGCCGGTCAAGCGGGAGCGGTCAAAACAGCGGCGTTCAAGTCGGCGCGCGCAGGCGCCCCTCGCTGACCTGATAGAACGCAAGCCCCGGCAGGCCGACCAGGAACTCGCGCAGGCGTTTGGCCAGGGAAACGGCCAGCGCCAGCTCCGCCGGCACCCCGACCAGGGCGCCCAGCAGGATGAAGCCGCCTTCCTGGACCCCGTAGGCGCCGGGCAGGGCGAAGGCGGCGGAGCGCAGGGTTTGCGCCAGGCATTCGATCATCAGCGCTTCCGGAACCGTGACCGGATGGCCCAGCAGCGCGAGAGCCAGCCAGATCTCCGCCGCGATCACCAGGCGTGAGGCGAGCCGCAGCGCAAGATAGACGGCCATCGGCCCCGGCAGGCTGCAGATCTGCGTGACGGCGTCGCCGACCTCGACGGTCCGGCCGGCGATTCTTTGAGCGAGGCCGGCACCAGCGGCCGCAGGCCCGACCGTGGGAGTCCCGCCCCGGGACCGCGCAAGAGCCCGTTTCAAAAAGGCGCGCTCCGCCGCTCCCGCCAGACGCTGCAGCAGACCCTGGCGCTGGGCATAAACGAAGCCTGCCAGAACCGCCAGCATGGCCAGCGAAAAGACCAACGCAAAGGGAACCAGGCCGTTGTCGCCCGCCAAGGCCAGGGCGAGACCGACACCGACCAGCGCCACCAGCGCCTGGCCGGCGGTCTGCAGCACCTTGTCGACCACGGTGGCCGCCACCATGGTCGCCGCCGGCCCCGCGCGGCGCGCAAGCCAGGCCCCCTTTGCGATCTCGCCGCCGATTTGCGCCACCGGTAACAGCCAATTGATCGACATCCCGATCCAGGACGCCAGAACCAGCCGCGACAGCGGAGGGCGGGTTCCCGCGGGAAAGATTGCCGCCCAGGCGAAAGCCGAGAGAACCAGCGGCAGGGCAAAGGCCGGGCCCAGCCAAAGCAGGTGAAAACCCGCCTGATTCAAGGCTTTAGCAACGTCTCCGAAGCCCTGCCAGGCGATCAGTCCGACAGCCAGGGAGAGCCCGACAAACAGCGCGACTAGGCTCAGCCTCGACATCACGCCGCGGAGAGCCCGCATGGGGAGGGCGGCGCAGGACGCAATCGCACAGTGTCACAATTCGGCAACGTTGCAACCAAAGGCCCCCGGGGCCTGTGTCGACCGTCTTCCATCACGGGGCGCGTTACCTATTTAACAAGTCCGCAATCAAACCTCTGCAGGCGGTCGTTGCCGCAACCTCAGTTTTCTTATCCACAACCAGTATCAGGCATGGATCCCGAACGAGACCAACAAACGCGTGAACACGCCGAGGACCTCGGTCTGCCGGTTCCGGAAGCGCCCGCGATCAGACTCACCCGCCTGACCGTTGCCCTGCATGGCCTGCGGGCAGCCTGGCGCGAGGAGCCGGGCTTCCGCAACCACGTTCTGGGTGCGCTCGCGATGCTCACCACCCTCCTGGTGTTGAACCCGACGGCGGTGTGGTGGGCGTTGGGCCTGCTGTGCTCCGCACTGCTGCTTGCGCTCGAGCTCGTGAACAGCGCCATCGAGCGGGTGATCGACCATGTCGATGGTCGGCGTCACCCGCGCATCAAGGCCATCAAGGACATGTCCGCCGCCGCCGTGATCGTCGCCTCGGCGGGCGTCTTCCTGCTCGGCATCATCATGATCGTCGACACCCTGACCTGACGCGGCCTGCCGGAGGCGCAGATCTCCGGCGCCTACTCCCGCCAGTGGTGGCAGGCGATCAGATGGCCGTCGCCGGTGCCGTCGTCTTCCAGCATCGGCTCCGTCCTGGCGCAGAGCTCCGTCGCCTTGGGGCAGCGGGTGCGGAACACGCAGCCCGACGGCGGCGCCATGGGCGACGGCAGATCGCCATGCAGCACCATGCGGTGCTTGTTGCGCTCCTTGTCCGGATCGGGGATCGGCACCGCCGAGATCAGCGCCCGGGTATAGGGGTGGCGCGGCGCGGCGTAGATCGAGGCCCGGTCGGCGATCTCCATCACCTTGCCCAGATAGAGCACCATGATGCGGTGAGAGATATGGCGCACCACCGAGAGGTCGTGGCTGATGAACAGCAGGGAGAGCCCGAACTCCTGCTGCAGGCGCATCAGGAGATTGATGATCTGTGCCTGGATCGAGACGTCGAGGGCGGAGACCGGTTCGTCGCAGATGATCAGCTTGGGCCCCAGCACCATGGCGCGGGCGATGCCGATGCGCTGGCACTGGCCGCCGGAGAACTCGTGCGGGTAGCGGTTGATCATCTGCGGCAGCAGCCCGACCTTGGCCATCATGTCCTTAACCCTGGCCTTCATTGCCGCCTTGCCGATGCCGGGCGCGAAGGTGCGCAGGGGTTCGCCGATGATCTCGCCCACCGTCATGCGCGGGTTGAGACTGGCCAGCGGGTCCTGGAAGATGATCTGCATCTCCTGGCGCTTGGCGCGCAGCGCTTCGGCGCCCAGGTGGCCCAGTTCCTCGCCCAGCCAGACCACCTTGCCCGCGGTCGAGGGAATCAGCTGCAGCACCGCACGCCCCAGGGTCGACTTGCCGCAGCCGGATTCGCCGACGATGCCCAGGGTCTCGCCGGGCTTCAGCTCGAAACTGACCCCGTCGACCGCCTTCAACGGCTGGTAGCGCCCCGCCAGGATGCCGCCGACCCGGATGTCGAAGTGCACCTTGAGGTCGCGCACGGAAAGGATCGGCGTGCTCATGGCCGCGCCTCCTCGGTGTCCGGGGAGGCTGCGACCGGCGCGGCCTCCGCCTCCTTCGGTATCGCGGTCAGATGGCAGGCCTTTTCGCGCCCCGGCTCGATGACATGCAGGTCGGGCTCGACGGAGCGGCAGGCGTCGAAGACATAGGGACAGCGGTCCTGATAGGCGCAGCCCTCCGGCAGGTCCTGAAGGTTCGGCGGCTGCCCGGGGATGGTGTTGAGTTCGCTGGCGCCGGCCTGATCGAGACGCGGCATGGAACTGAGCAGACCGAGGGAATAGGGATGCTGCGGGCGGTAGTAGATGTCGCGCACGGCACCCTTTTCCACCACCCGACCGGCATACATCACCATCACCCGGTCGCAGAGCCCCGCGACCACACCCAGGTCGTGGGTGATCATGATGATGGCGGTGCGGAAGTCGCGCTTCAGGTCCGCCATGAGATCCAGGATCTGCGCCTGGATGGTGACGTCCAGCGCTGTCGTCGGTTCGTCGGCGATCAGCAGGTCCGGCTCGCAAAGCAGGGCCATGGCGATCATCACCCGCTGGCGCATCCCGCCGGAGAACTCATGCGGATAGAGGTCGTAGCGCGCCTTGGCACCGGGAATCCCGACCCGGTCCAGCAGCTCGATGCCGCGGGCCCGCGCCTGATCCTCGTTCATGCCCTTGTGCTCCACCAGCACCTCGTTCATCTGTTTGGAGATGCGGAGAAAAGGGTTCAGCGACGTCATGGGGTCCTGGAAGATCATCGACATGGTGACGCCGCGGATCTTGTTCAGGTCTTTGGCCCCCAGCCCGAGGATTTCCTGGCCGCGATAGCGCACCGATCCGTCGGCGCGGCCGTTCTTGGCGAGCAGCCCCATGATCGACAGAAAGATCTGGGTCTTGCCGGAGCCGGACTCGCCGACCACGCCGACGCTTTCGCCCTCGGCGATGTCGAAGCTCACCGAGTTCACCGCATGCACCTCCCCGTCGGGGGTGGAGAAGCGGGTGTCGAGGCCGGTGACCTCCAGGACCTTGGCGCCCACGCCGTTGCTTGCCGCATCCATGGTCACCGATCCTTCGGGTCGAGCGCATCGCGCAGACCGTCGCCGATAAAGTTGAAGGCAAAGAGCGTCACCGCCAGGAACGCCGCCGGGAACATCAGCATCCAGGGCGACTGCTCCATCACGCGCGCGCCCTCGGAGATGAGCACGCCCCAGGAGGTCAGCGGCTCCTGCACGCCCAGCCCAAGGAAGGAGATGAAGCTTTCCGTCAGGATCACCTGGGGAATGGTGAGGGTCATGTAGACGATGACCGGCCCCAGGACGTTGGGAATGATGTGGCGGAAGATGATCTTGACGTTGGAGACGCCGCTGGCGTGGGCCGCCTCGATGAACTCCTTGCGCTTCACCGAGAGCGTCTGGCCGCGCACGATGCGCGCCATGGTCAGCCACTCCACCGCACCCAGGGCGATGAAGATCAGAAAGATGTTCCGCCCGAAGATCACCATCAGCAGGATGACGAAGAACATGAAGGGCAGCGAGTACATCACGTCGACGAAGCGCATCATCAGGTTGTCGACGCGCCCGCCGACATAGCCGGCAACGGCGCCGTAGGTGACGCCGATGACGAGGCTGACGGTGGTGGCGAGGATGCCCACCATCAGCGAGACCCGTGCGCCGTAGAGCGTGCGCACGAAGAGGTCGCGGCCGTTGCCGTCGGTGCCGAACCAATGGGCGTTCTCGAAGTCGGGCCCGACCTGAATGCGCTCCCAGTAGACCTCGTCATAGGGATGCGGGCTGAGATAGGGCGCCAGGATCGCCATGACGGCGATGATGCCCAGCACGACCATGGAGACCACGGCGGCCTTGTTGCGGAAGAGACGGATGCGCGCGTCCTGCCAGAGGGAGCGGCCTTCCAGTTCTTCCATGCCGGCCATGGCATCGGCGGAGGCGGTGGTATGGATCATCACGTATACCTCACCTTGGGATCGAGCACCGCGTAGAGCAGGTCGACGACCAGATTGAGCACCATGATGAGCACGGCGTAGAAGATCATCACGCCCATCACCAGGGTGTAGTCACGGCTGAGGGCGCCTTGGATGAAGTAGCGGCCGATGCCGGGAATATCGAAGATGGTCTCGATCACCACGGAGCCGGTGATGACCGCCGCGGTCGCCGGCCCGAGGTAGGAAACGACGGGCAGCAGCGCGCCCTTCAGCGCGTGGCGCACCACCACAAGCTGTTCGCGCAGGCCCTTGGCGCGGGCGGTGCGCACGAAGTTGGCGTTCAGCACTTCGACCATGGAACCGCGGGTCAGGCGCGAGATGTAGGCGATCTGCGGCAGCGCCAGAGCCACGATCGGCAGCACCTTGTTGGCCAGCGCGCCGCCGCCCCAGCCGGCGACCGGCAGCCAGGACAGGTAGACGCCGAGGACCAGGGTCAGAAGCGGCGCCATGACGAAGTTGGGAATGGCGATCCCCACCATCGCCGCCCCCATGACCGAGTAGTCGGTGAGCGTGTTCTGGCGCAGCGCGGCGAAAGCCCCCAGCGAGACCCCGATGATCACCGCCAGCAGGATGGCGGTGCCGCCGATCTGCAGGCTGGCCGGAAAGCCCGACATGATGAGTTCGGCCACCGAGAAGTCGCGCACCCGGAAGGAGGGTCCGAAGTCGCCCTGGACCAGCCCGCCGAGGTATTTGAAGTACTGCTGCCAGAGCGGCAGATCGAGGTTGTAGTGCGCCAGCACGTTCTTCTCGATGGCCGGCGGCAGCACCCGGTCGGAATCGAAGGGTCCGCCGGGGGCCAGGCGCATCAGAAAGAACGCCAGCGTGATGATGACGAAGAGTGTGGGTACGGCCACCAAGAGGCGGCGAATCGCATAGGCGAACATGGAACCAGCTCCCCTGATCCCTGTCGTCACCGCAGCAAAGAGGACACGCGGCCGTCGAAGCGGCCCGCCGATCCGTCAGCGTGCGGCGAAAGGGCCCTCCGCCCGGTCAGGACGGAGGGCCCCGGCGATCAGGGTTTGATCGACAGATAGCGGGTTCGCTGAACGTCTTTCACATTCGGTTCCCAACCGGCCACGTCGTTGGAAACCAAATTCTTGGACACGTAGTAGTAGATCGGAATGACCGGCTGGTCTTCCATCGCAATGGCTTCCGCCGAGCGCAGATACTGTGCCCGCTTGTCCATGTCGGTGGTGTTGGAAGCCCTGGCCATGTAGTCGTCGAACTCGGGGCTCGAATAGCGCCCGTAGTTCTGGCGTCCGGTCCGCGTCTCCAAGAGATAGAGGAAGTTCTGCGCGTCGTTGTAGTCGGCGATCCAGCCGGCACGCGCGACGTCGAAGTCGTTCTGTTCCAGCTTGTTGTAGTGCGGCGTCACTTCCTGGTTGAAGAGTTCGGCCTGCACGCCCAGCTGCTTCCACATCGCAGCCACGGCAATGGCGATGCGCTTGTGGTTCTCACTGGTGTTGTACGACAGCGTGAACTTCAGGGGGTTGTCAGGGCCAAAGCCAGCTTCGGCCATCAGAGCCTTGGCCGTCTCGACGCGCTCCTTGTACGGCACATCCATCCAACTGACGAAAGCCGGGTCGCCATAGTTGCCGGTGCCCGGCGGCACGAAGCTGTAAGCCGGGACCTCGCCCGTCTTCAGGATCTTATCGGTGATCGCTTCGCGGTCTATGGCCATGGAAAGGGCCTGGCGCACGCGCTTGTCGTCGAAGGGCGGCTTGTTGGAATTGATGGGATAGTAGTAGATGCCCAGCTTAGGCGCGACCTGGATCTCGTCCGGCATGTTCTTCTTCAGGAAGTCGAACTGTTCGGAGGCGAAATCCTTGGCGATATCGATCTCCCCAGCGCGGAAGCGCTTCTGCACCGCACCACGGTCTTCCGAGGGGAAGAACTCCACTGTCTCAATGGAAACGTTGGCCGCGTCGTAGAAGTCGATGTTCTTGACCAGCCGCACATGGGTGTTGGGCACCCACTCATCCAGAACATAAGGGCCGTTGCTGGCGATGTTGTCTTTCTTGATCCAGTCGTCGCCGTGCGCCTCGACCAGGTGCTTGGGCACCGGAAAGGCGGTGTAGTGGGTGAGCTGTTCGATGAAATAGGGCGTCGGCGCCACCAGGGTAACTTCCAGCGTCTTTGCATCGACCGCCCGGGCGCCCAGCAGCGACGTGTCGGCAATGCTGCCGTTGTTGATCTCTTCGGCGTTCTTGATGGGATAGAGCAGCGAGGCGTACTTGGCAGCCAGCTCCGGCGAAAGGATGCGGCGCAGGGCAAAGACGAAGTCGTCGGCGGTGACCGGCGTGCCGTCGGACCAGCTGTGGTCCCGCAGCTTGAAGGTGTAGGTCAGGCCGTCATCGCTGACAGTCCAACTCTCCGCGGCGCCGGGCACGACGCTGCCGTCAGGCCCTTCGGTGGTGAGTCCCAGGAACATGTCGCCGATGATCCGGTTTTCCCATACGCCGGCCACATGATGGGGATCCAGGGTCGCGGGCTCGCCCATGTTGCCGACGCGCAAAACCGTCTCGGCGGACGCCGTCCCGGCCAGAGCAAGGGCAATGCCGATGCTCAATGAGGCGCGTTTGAAGTGTTTCAGAAGCATGAAATCGCTCTCCCATTCTTGTTGTTGTGTGCCTTCCCCACCAGGCCGGCAGATTCCCCCCGAAATCAGCCGCCTTGACGGTGAGCCGGCGCCTGCACGCCGGTGTTACAGCCATAATAGAGCCCCAACGCCCTGAGGTTACAAGCCTCCTTCTGGGGCAATTTGTAGGGGTGGGCTCCTCTGCGCGCGCCCTGAAGCATTTCCTAGTCGAATTGCCTAGGTTGGCAGCCCGGCGCGCGCGGGAGCGCCCCAGGCAGTTGCCGGGGAGTTGGAAGCGGGAGGGGTCGGAATCGGGCTTGGTCGGAATCGGGCTTGGTCGGAATCGGGCTTGGTCGGAAGCGGGCGCGGTCGGAATCGGGCTTGGTCGGAATCGGGCGGCCCTTGCGACGACAGGGCTGCCGCCGACGACAGATCTGCCGAAGGGCGGCCGCAACGGCAGTGCGCGAACGAGCGAGCGGGAAAGCGCGGTGGGCCGGGTCGGCCTGGGGCCCATGGATCGATCCAGGGACGGCAAAGAGTTGCGAAAAGAGTCTACCCGAGACCCTTCTGGCCCATCTCCAGAAACTTTTCGCGGCGGCGCTGCTTCAGGTGCGGTCCGCTTTGCCGCAGCAGCTCGCGGATGCCCTCTTCCAGCTTGTCGCCGACCGCGGTGATGGTGCTCTCACCGCCGCGGTGGGCGCCGCCCAGGGGCTCGGGAATGATCTCGTCGATGACGCCGAGTCGATGCAGGTCCTGGGCCGTCAGGCGCAAAGCCTCGGCAGCCTCCTGGGCCTGCTCGGAGGAGCGCCAGAGGATCGAAGCGCAGCCTTCCGGCGAGATCACCGAATAGATCGAGTGTTCCAGCATGAAGATACGGTTGGCGGCGGCCAGCGCAATCGCCCCGCCCGATCCGCCCTCGCCGATGATGACCGACAGCAGCGGGACCTCGACGTCCAGGCAGACTTCGATGGAGCGGGCAATGGCTTCGGCCTGGCCGCGCTCCTCGGCGCCGACGCCGGGATAGGCGCCTGCGGTGTCGACCAGGGTGATGACCGGCAGGCCGAAGCGCGCGGCCGTGCGCATCAGGCGCTGGGCCTTGCGGTAGCCCTCCGGGCGCGCCATGCCGAAATTGTGGGTGACGCGCGAATTGATGTCCGAGCCCTTCTCGTGCCCGATGACCACGACGGAATAGCCGCGGAACCGCCCCAACCCGCCGACGATGGCCTTGTCTTCGGCAAACAGCCGGTCGCCGGACAGCGGCGTGAAGTCTTCCACCAGCGCGGCGATGTAGTCGCCGAAATGGGGACGGTCGGGATGGCGGGCGACCTGGGTCTTCTGCCAGGCCGAGAGCTTGCCGTAGGTCTGGCGCAGCAGCCGGTCGACCTTGCCCTGAAGCTTCTCGACTTCTTCGGCGATGTTGATCTCGCCATCGTCGGAGAGATGCCGCAGTTCCTCGATCTTGCCTTCGAGTTCTGCGATGGGTTTTTCGAAGTCGAGAAAGTTGTGCATGAGATCCTGTCTAGCACAGCGGCCAACGGCTGGCACGCTTTCGCTCCGGGCCTTCCAGCCGCGCCCTTTTGGTCGAGTCCGGCCCGTTTGCGGCGCCTGCACCCCTAAATAATCGCCCGGGCCGGGGAAATAAAGCCCGATGCGCCGGACGCAGAATCGAAGAAGCCGGCGCCCACCCGGACGCCGGCTTCAGAACCTCAGGTCCCTTGCGGGGCTGTGGCGCCCCCGCGCAAGCCTCAGCCTTTGGCGATCTGCCGGGCCTTCTTCACCATCACTTCGGCCTGCTTGATGGAGGCAATGTCGATGAGACGCCCGTCGAGGGAAACGGCGCCCTTGCCCTCCTTCTGAGCCTGACGCATGGCCTTCAGGATGCGCTTGGCCTTGTCGACCTCGGCCTTGGAGGGGCTGTTGACCTCGTTGGCCAGCGCGATCTGGCTGGGGTGGATGGCCCACTTGCCCTCGCAGCCCAGCACCGCGGCCCGGTTGGCCTGAGCACGGAAACCCTCGGGATCCGAGAAGTCCCCGAAAGGCCCGTCGATGGGCCGCAGCCCAGCAGCCCGCGCCGCAACCACCATTCGGGCGATGGCGTAATGCCACATGTCGCCCCAGTGGTAGAGCCGCTCGCCCGCCTCATCGGGATCGGTCAAGACGCCATAGAGTTCGTTGGGGCCGCCGATGACCGTGGTCCGCGCCTTGGTCGAAGCGGCATAGTCGGCCACGCCGAAGTGAAGGCTTTCGTTGCGCGGCGAGGCCTTGGCGATCTCGTCGACATTGGCCATGCCCAGTGCGGTTTCGATGATCATCTCGAAGCCGATCCGCTTTTTGCGCCCGACCGCCTCTTCGGCCTGGCTGACCAGCATGTCGACGGCATAGATGTCGGCAGCAGTGCCCGCCTTCGGGATCATGAAGAGGTCGAGGCGCTCGCCACCCTGCTCGATGATGTCGATAACGTCGCGGTACATATAGTGCGTGTCGAGACCGTTGATGCGCACCGACAGGGTTTTGTTGCCCCAGTCGACCTCGTTCAGGGCCTTGATGATGTTCTTGCGCGCCTGAACCTTGTCGTCCGGCGCCACGGCGTCCTCGAGATCCAGGAAGACAACGTCGGCCTCCGACTCGGCGGCCTTCTTGAACAGCTTGGGATTGCTGCCCGGGACGGCGAGTTCGCTGCGGTTCAGACGCGCCGGCGCCTGCTCGACAATGGTAAAGCTCATGGAAGTTCCCCTGGTGGATCTGGCCCTGTCAATCCGGGCGGTCTTCAACAGTCGGCAGGCGCGCAGGAGACAAGGCGGGACCCAATCTGCGGCAGCCGATCGCGCACGCTGGGCAAACTGGTCATACCACTTGCTCTTGTCAACCGGAACCTCGCGCGCGTTCGTGCAAATCGCGCGGCGGAAGAGCAGCGGTAGACGAACAGCGGACGAGGATTGGCGGATGAAGAACGGCGGCGGGCGACCCGCGCCCTGCCTGGTCAGCCGGATCTGTCCTTGGCCAGGGGATGGTGCGTCTGAACCAGCGACTTCAGCCGCTCGTTCAGCACGTGGGTATAGATCTGGGTCGTCGAGATGTCGGCGTGGCCCAGCATCTTCTGCAGGGAGCGCAGGTCGGCGCCGTGGTCCAGCAGGTGACTGGCGAAGGCATGGCGGATGACATGCGGGGAGACCTTGGCGGCATCCACCCGGGCCTCACGGGCAAGGTCCTTCAGCAACTGGCCGACACGGTGCCGGGTGATGTGGCCGCTGGCGCCGCGGGAAGGAAACAGCCAGGGCGAGTCCGCGGGACGCGCTTTTTCTCCCTTCCCCGCCTTGGGGAGAAAGCTGGCGCGAACGCCCAGGTATGCCGCGAGGCTGCGGCGGGCGGCCTCGCTCAGGGGAACCATACGTTCTTTATTGCCTTTGCCGCGGACGATGAGCAGGCGCTGGTCGCGCCGGGTGGCGGCGAGGCGCAGACCGACCAGTTCGGAGACCCTGAGCCCCGTCGCATAGAGCAATTCCACGAGCGCCGCCAGGCGCAGGCCCTCGGCATCCTGCCGGGCCTGTGCGGCGGCCAGAAGAGCGTCGACCTCCGTCTCGCTGAGCACCTTGGGCAGGCTGCGGCCCTGGCGGGGCGAGTCGATCGCCGCGCTCGGATCGTCGCCCCGCAGCCCCTCGCTCAACAGAAAGCGATAGAACTGGCGCAGCGCCGAAAGCCGGCGCGCCGCGGTGCGCGGTGCCATCCCGGCCTTGGCCAGCTGCGACAGAAAGGCTCGCAGGTCATCGGCCGACGCGGTCTCCGCTTGCCGGCGGCGCGGGCGCAGAAAGGCTGCGAAGCTTTCGAGATCCCGGCGGTAAGCCTCCAGGGTATTGGCCGCCGCGCCGCGCTCTGCGGCCAGCATCTCCAGGAAAGGCTCGAGCTGTGAGGTCGGCTGTGACGTCGTCAGGGGCGAGGTCAGGGGCGGGGTCAGGGGCGGGCGCCGGGCCGGCATTGCGCGCCTAGAGACCGGCGTCGAGCGCGGCTTCCAGGGCCAGGGCCCGGGCATCGCCGCCGAGGCCGATGGAGCGCAGCGCGGAGACGGCATAAGCGAGCGCCAGGGGATGGCTTTCGACCGGCGGTCCAGCGCCCAGCGCGCGGCTGGTGAGCAAGACAACCTCACCCGGGCGCCCTGCTGCTGCGGCGTCGCCCAGGGCGAGCAGGCTGGCCAGCCGCTCCAGTGGTTGGTCGGCCGTGTCTGCACCTTGCGTGATGCCGGGCCAACGCGCCTCGTCCTGGCCAAGCGCCCGCGACAGCAGCAGGGCGGTCAGCAGCCGCTCGCCGGACCGGGACGCCGCAGCGGCATCGCCAAAGCGGATCGGATCGCTTCCGCCGGCAAGGCGCGCGAGAGGCGCCAGTGCCTCGAAGGCCGCCTGGGACTCCGGGTTCCTCGCGCCATCTGCGCGCAGCACGGCGGCCCAGGCTCCGGACCGCTCGAAGCCGCCGGTGCGGTAGAGGCTGCGTGCCGCGGTGCCGGCGAACCAGGCAAGCTCCACCGCCGGCGCCAACTGTTCCAACTGAGGCTGCACCGCCCGGGCCATGGCAAAACCACGGCCGTCGCGCTCGGCGGCCTGCAGGGCAGCCTGCAGATACTCGGCCTTGGTCTGGGCCAGGGTCTCGCGCCCGGCGGCATGCACCAGAAGCGCCCGCCCGCGAACGCCGCCCAAGGCCTCGGCACGGACCAGCGGATCGGTCGGGTCCGAAGCCTCGGCGGCCACGGCGTCGTAGGCCTCCGCCAGGGCGGAGCCCGGCAGGACCGCGGCCTGCACCAGACGTTCCACCGCGCCGGCCCTGTCGGCGGGCGCTGCCGTCTCCAGCGCCGCGATGCCGTGGAGCAGCAGCGGGGCCACTGCGTCCGCCAGCCCTTCCGGCGGCGTCCCGCCCCCCAGGCGGAGCATCGCAAACGTAAGCGGCGTCAGGTCTTCGGCCGCCGGGGGCGCCACCGTGCCGCCGATGAACAGGTTGCTGAGCGCGTAGAAGACCGGATCGCCGTCAGGGTCCTCCTCCCGCAGCAGATCGAGCGCCAGGAAGGCCTGGTCACGCTGTTCGGCCAGAAGCTGACAGAAGACCAGGGCCTTGCCCCAGTATGACTGCCCCGGGAACCGCGTGACGGCGCCGCGCACCTGGCTGCAGGCTTCCTGATCCCGTCCCGCCAGCAGCAGGCCGTCGACCCGTGCCTGGGCCAGCCAGGAGTCTTCGGCGCGCTGCGGGACGATGGAGAGCAGCCGGTTGAGGCCCGCCAGTTCGCCCATGGCATAGAGCCGTTCCGCACGCAGCCGCAAAAAGCCGCCCTGTAAGCGATCGCCCTGCAAGCCATCGCCTTGCACGCTGCCGGCCAGGGCATCGGCCAGCGTCGGTGCACCCGCTGTCGCGCCGCCACCCGGCCCACTCCCTGCTGACCCGGGCGCACGGGCGTTGCTCAGCAGCAGCCGGGTGGTCAGAGCCCGCAGCGTCGGCGATGCCGGGTCGTCCGGCAGCGCCCGGATCAGTGCCTCCACAAAGGCGCGTTCGCTCCCGGCCCAGGCATCGAGCCCCAGCCCGCCGGAGGCCGCCTCCAGGATACCGAGGGACTCGGTATCCAGTTCCTGCAGGCGATCAACCTCGATGCCTTCGTATCGGGGCGTCTCCGGCGCCGCTTCCACAGCGCCGGGCACGGCAGCTCCGCCGGTTGTTCCACCAGGCGGCTGCGTCTGGCCCACCGCCCCTTCCGGTCCTTCCGGCGCATCAGGCGCGACAACCGTAGGCGGAAAGAGGCTGATCGGTCCCTCTGGCCGATCCTGGACCGCCTGGTCTTGTGCCGCCAGCGGCACCACCGACAGGCTCCCCGCCAGCATGGCCAGCCCGGCGGCCCCGGCGAGCGTCCTCAGCTTGCGGCTGAAAGCCGGCACAGGCTGCCATGGCAAAGCGCGACGGCAGCCGCCGTCCTCAGCGCGGGAAACGTTCATCGGGAAGGACCTTCTCGACCGGTGCCGAAGGGGGTGGAATGTCCCAGGTCAGAAGAAAGAAACCGCCGGAAACGATGAGCCCGGCGAGAACGATCAGGGCGATGAGGCTGGTCTTTTTCATCAATTCACTTGCTTGCGGCTTGGAACGCCAGGCTGTCGACGCCTCTGTTAAGAAACCCCGCTGTGCAGCGAAACCCCGGCGTAACAGAGAGGCTCAAGCGGGCTGCGACCGTACTACTTGCACCGCCCCGAAGATTCTATGGTAAGGTCCGAATCTGGCGCGAAGGCGGCAGTTTACCTAGGGTCTACACCCCTTGCAATGATCGCCGGAGCGGCGAAGGCAGGAGGTTGGGGCCATCGAAATGGCCCGGCCCGAAGAACGATTGGCAGACGCGTGGCTCGTACAGAATCAAACGGCTCGACCGCGAAAGAGGCCGCACCGGCAGCCGACGGGCTGGAGGTGCCCCGGACCATTGTCTTCGTCGGCCTGATGGGGGCCGGCAAGTCCTGTATCGGGCGCAATCTCGCCGCGGCGCTGGATCTGCCGTTTGTCGACGCCGACAAGGAGATCGAAGCGGCCGCCGGCTGCTCCATCGAGGACATCTTCGCAGAGCATGGCGAAGAGGCGTTCCGCGCCGGCGAGCGACGCGTCATCGCACGCCTGCTGAATGAGCCGACCATGGTGCTGGCGACCGGCGGCGGTGCCTTCATGGACCCGCAGACCCGCAAGCTGATCCACGAGTGCGCCACCTCGGTCTGGCTGCGGGCCGACCTGGACCTGCTGCTGCGGCGGACCGCGCGGCGCAACAACCGGCCCCTGCTGAAGCGCGGTGACCCGCGGCAGATTCTCAGTGACCTCATCGAGCAGCGTTACCCCGTCTATGCCGAGGCGGACATCACGGTCGATTCCGTCGACGGACCGCCGGAAGCGACCCTTGCCCGGGTGATCGAGGGGCTGCGCGCCTACGGCAGCGGCGGCGCGAGCGGCGGCTCCAAGGATGGCGGCTCGCCTGCGCACAAGGGGCGGAGCGCCGCGTTGTGAGCGGTCATCAGAGACTGACCGTCGAACTCGGCGAGCGCCGCTACGATATCCTCGTCGGCACGACGGTGCTGGCCGAAGCGGGTCGGCTCATGCAACCGCTCCTGAAGAGCGCCCGCGTCGTCGTCGTCACCGACCGGCACCTGGCGGAACTGCATCTGGCGCGCCTGGGGCGTGCGCTCGACGATGCCGGCCTGCAGCATGAGGCCATCATCCTGCCGCCGGGCGATGCCAGCAAGTCGTGGGATCAGCTGGGCGCACTGCTCGACCGCCTGCTGGAGATGAAGGTCGAGCGCAGCACCACGTTGATTGCGCTGGGCGGCGGTGTCATCGGCGATCTGGCCGGCTTTGCCGCGGCGGTCACCCTGCGCGGCCTTGACTTCGTTCAGATCCCAACCAGCCTGCTCGCCCAGGTCGACAGCTCGGTGGGCGGCAAGACCGGTATCAACAGCCGCCACGGCAAGAACCTGATCGGCGCCTTCTACCAGCCGCGGCTGGTGCTGGCGGACACCTCCATCCTGACGACCCTGCCGCGGCGCGAGATGCTGGCCGGCTATGCCGAGGTGGTGAAGTACGGGCTGATCCAGGACGCCGGGTTCTTTGCCTGGCTGGAATCGCACGGCGCCGACCTGATCGAAGGCAACCGCGCAGCCCTCGAAACCGCCGTGCTGCGCAGCTGCCGCTGCAAGGCCGAGGTGGTCGCCGCCGACGAGCGCGAAGGCGGCCGCCGCGCACTCCTGAACCTCGGTCATACCTTCGGCCATGCCCTGGAGGCCGAGACCGGATACGGCAGCGAGCTTCTCCACGGCGAAGCCGTCGCCGTCGGCATGGTGATGGCCTTCGATCTCTCGGTGCAGCGCGGGCACTGCCCGCCGGAGGACGCGGACCGGCTGCGCCGCCATCTGGCCGCCGTCGGCCTGCCCACCGGCTTTGCCGACCTCTCTCCACGGCACTGGGACGCGGCCCGCCTGATGGAGCATATGACCCGCGACAAAAAGGTTCGGAAGGGCCGCATCAACTTCATCCTGGCGCGCGGCATCGGCGATGCCTACATAGAAGGCGATGTGGGCAACGACGAAGTGATGGCCTTGCTGACCAGCGCCATCGACCAATCCGACCAACTGGCCAAAGAAAACACCGCGGCGGACATGACGTCGCGCGCGACCCTGGGCAGCTAGAGTCCCAGCCGGCCCCCCTTACGCTAGAGCCCCCAGCGACAGCCTCAGCCAGAGCAAGCCCCACCAACCCCGCAGCAAAACAGACAGACAATGGACATGGACATTGCCATAACCCTCGGCGCCATTCTGGCGCTGCTGGTCGTTTCGGCATTCTTCTCAGGATCGGAAACCGCGCTGACGGCGGCCTCACGGCCGCGGCTGCACAACCTCGCCCAGTCCGGCAACCGCCGCGCCAACGTGGTCAACCAGCTCTGGCTGGAAAAGGAACACCTGATCGGCGCGATCCTGCTGGGCAACAACCTGGTGAACATCCTGGCCTCGGCCCTGGCCACCAGCGTGCTGATCGCGCTCTTCGGCGAGGCCGGCGTGGTCTACGCGACGCTGGGCATGACGCTGATGGTGCTGATCTTCGCCGAGGTGCTGCCCAAGACCTACGCCCTGCAGAACGCCGAGCGTGCGGCGCTTACCGTGGCGCCTATCCTCCACGTCATCGTGGCCCTGCTGAAACCGATCTCGGTGGCCATTCAGCTGGTCGTCCGCAACGCCCTCTCGCTCTGGGGCATCGAGGTGCGCCACACCTTGAGCGCCGAGGCGACCGAGGAGCAGCTGCGCGGCGCCATCGACCTGCACCAGGGCGAAGGCGAGGGCGAGGAGGAAAAGCACGAGCGCGAAATGCTGCGCTCAATCCTCGACCTGGGCGATGTCTGGGTTGAGGAGATCATGGTCCATCGCAAGGAAATGGTCTCCATCGATATCGACCAGCCGCCGGCCCGGATTGTCGAGGAAGTCCTTTCGAGCCCCTATACCCGCCTGCCGTTGTGGCGCGACGATCCCGACAACATCGTCGGCGTGCTGCACGCCAAGGCCCTGCTGCGGGCGGTCCAGGCCGCCGGCAACAAACTGGACGGCCTGGATGTCGTGGCCATCGCCAATGACGCCTGGTTCATCCCGGAAACCACGGACCTGCTGTCGCAGCTTCAGGCTTTCCGAAGCCGCCACGAACACTTCGCGATCGTGGTCGACGAGTACGGCGAGGTGCTTGGCATCGTCACCTTGGAGGACATTCTCGAGGAGATCGTCGGGGACATTTCCGACGAGCACGACATCGAGATGGAAGGTGTGCAGATGGAGCGTGCCGGCAGCTTCATCGTCGAGGGGAAGGTCACCCTGCGTGACCTGAACCGCCGCTTCGAGTGGCGCCTGCCCGACGAAGAAGCCTCCACCATCGCGGGCCTGGTGCTCCACGAGGCGCGGCGCATCCCGGAAACCGGCCAGATCTTCACCTTCCACGGGTTGAATTTCGAGATTCTGGGGCGCAAGCGCAACCAGATCACCTCGATCCGGATCACCGAGCCCCCCGAAACCGAAGCGCCGGAGGCCGGGAGGCCTGCCGGGGCCCCGCCCGAAACCGCCCAGTAGCCGGTGGCCCCCGCGTCTCCGGGACCACCAGCATAGCGCGTAGCGCCCGGAAAGCTGCCGGAGAGCGGCCGAAGTGGCGCAAGGCCAGGCTTTCTGCCGGTCACAGCCTGGATTCAGCCCATCGCTTGACGGTTTTGCCGCGCCCCTTCACAATTGGTCCCAAGAAAAGACCAAAAGGTCGCGCGGCCATCAACGTGCAGGCGGGAGGAATCCATGCAGCGCAAGGTTGTTCCTGACATCGTCAACAAACAACGCATCGAAGTGCTGCCGGCGGGCACCACGGTCCGTGACGCGACACGCAAGATGACCGAACGCCACATCGGCGCGGTCCTGGTCGGTACGGCGGAGCACCTGGAAGGCATCTTCACCGAACGCGACGTGCTGACCCGGGTGGTGGCCCAGGGCCTGAACCCGGACAATACCCGGCTGGAGTCGGTCATGACGCCGGACCCGGATACGGTGGCGCCGGACGACATCGCCCTGCACGTTCTGGAGCGGATGCGCGCCTCCGGCTACCGCCACCTGCCGGTCGTCGACGCGGGCCATGTGATCGGCATTGTCTCGATCCGCGATCTCTATGCCGCCGTGAAGAGGGAACTGGAGGAGAATCTCCAGCAGCACGAAGCCTTCATCTTCGACACCGGCTACGGCACCGGCTGACGCCGCAGTCCGCGTCAGCGAGACGACATCGAAACCGAGGGCCGGCGCCTGGGAAACCGGGCGCCGGCTTTTGGTCTGCTCTAGGCGGCGCCGGCACCGTCTTCGGCCTTTGCGGACTCCTCTCTCTCCAAGGCCGTCTGTGTCATACGCTGCCCAAGGGCGTACCAATCGAAGTTGCGGGTCGCGTACATGGCCGCCGCCAGCAGGACAAGCAACAGCAGGCTGCCCATCAGCAGGGCATGGTCCTCCGACTGCAGGGTGATGAAGAGATAGCCGTAGATGCCGGCCAGCAGGCCGCCGAGCACGACGCCCCGCGCGCCGCTGGTCGTGATCTTGGCGGCGTAGAGGGTGACCAGGGCAACGCAGGCCAGGGCGGCAAGGCCGTAGGCGGCCGCAAAGCCCACCACTTCGGCCAGCGAGAGCTGCAGCAGGAAAAACAGAGTGAGCGCCGCCCCCACCATGAGGTACTGCACGGCATGCAGCCGGCGGCGGCCCAGCGCTTCGAAGGTGAACAGCGTCCCGAAGGTCACGAGCACGAACAACAGTCCGTACTTCACCGAACGCTCGCTCTTCAGATAGAAATCGACCGGATTCACCAGGCGCGTCTCGACGCCGCCTGAGCGGACCTGCCCCAGAAGCGCTGCCGTTCCGCCGTTGTCATCGCGCAGAACCTGTGGAAGCCCGCGCGCCAGATGGGAAACCTGCCACGCGGCCGAGAAGCCGGCGCTTTCGACCGTGCTGGCCGTCGGCAGGTTGATCCCGGCAAAGCTGGGATGGGGCCAGTCGCCGGAGAGCGCGACGTCGCTGGACCGTCCCAGGGGAACGAAGCGCAGCCCGCCGCTCCCCTTCAAATCGACCCGGAAAACGAAATCCAGCGGCCCTGACCCGACAGAGAGCTTCGGCAGAGGGGCTTCGATCCAGGAGAGCTGGTTGTCGCCGCCGCCGAGCAGAGGCGCACTGCGGACGTCGAACAGCAGCCGTTCATCGCCCCATTGCAGCTGCGGCGCATTGGCGCTGCCGCGCAGGTCGGCAATGTGGACGAGAAGCCTGGCCTCGTCCAGCAGCAGGCGCGCGCCCTCTTTCACCGGCAGCGCCGCGGCGGCCGGCAGGCGGAACGCGCCCCTTGTTTCGGAAGAGGTCGTGTACAGCAGCGCCTCGTAGATCCCGCGCCGGCGCGTCTGGCTGGCGAGGGTTGCCGAGACGCTTTGTTCTTCCGGCAGGACATAGAGGTGGCGGCGGTTCCACTTCTGCTCCTCGACATAGACGGGCTGGACCGCGGTCCAGCCGGGTGCGCGCACCTTCACGGTTTGCGGCTCCTCGATCGGCAGAAGCAGGACGGGTCCTGCGATCGTCTGCGCGCGCCCCCAGCTCTCGCCCAGTTCCCGTTCCACGGACCGGCTGAGGTAGGCGCGCTCCTGAATCACCGACCAGACGTATTCCAGCGGCACCGTCATGATCAGCACCAGCAGGCCCAGCAGCGCAATCTTCAGCAGCGCGGCGTTGCGCATGAAAAAGCCAGGCAGGGTCTTGTCCTTTTCCATCGTCGGTCCCCCGAAATCGGTCTGTGGTCCACGGATTGGCCAAACGCTCTTGTGAAGGTGATTTGCGGCGCGATGCAGGCGCGACATGATCGCTTCTGAGGCGAAATTGCGGCGATCATGGCCGAAACGACGCGGATGCCGGCCGAGTTGACGCCCCGGGTTCCGGTTCTATAGTCACGGGTCCTGTTGCAAACAGCTGCCGCGGAAGACCGTCATGCCCCTGAGCCCGCCCCCTGTGGAACGGACCAAGCTGCACAATCGTACCTACGATTTTCAGGGCTATCAGCGCAGTGACGGCCTCTGGGACATCGAAGGGCGGATCGTCGACACCAAGACCTACGCCTTCGACAACGACTACCGCGGCGAAATCCGCCCGGGCGAGGCGCTGCACGACATGTCGATCCGCCTGACGATCGACGAGGACTTCGTGGTCCACGATATCGAAGCGGTCACCGACGACAGCCCCTTTGCCGTCTGCACCGCCGTGGCGCCGAACTTCAAACGCGTCATCGGCTGCCAGATCAAGGCCGGCTGGCGCCAGCAGGTGCGCAAGCAAATCGGCGCCGCCGACGGCTGCACTCATCTGATCGAGATGCTGGGGGCCATGGCCACCGTCGCCTTCCAGACCCTCTACCCGGTGCGGGCGCGGCGTGCGAACGCGCGCAAGCCGGGCGAGAAGCCCGGTCTGATCGACACCTGCTATGCCTTTCGCAGCGATGGCGACATCGTCAGGAAATCCTGGCCGTCGTTCTACACCGGCCCCGATGCGCCCGCGGTGCAGTCCTCAGAAAGCGGCCAGCGGGTCGACGCCAATGACGGCTTCGTGGACATGAAGGAAGATCCCGTAAAGCAGGAACCCGGCGAGTAACTCCACCCCCGTGCGCAGGCTCAAGGCGCGGGCCAGACGCGCCGTGAACGGCCCCTCCGCCACGGCCATGGCGGCTGCGAGGTCCTCCGCCGAAAGGCGCTGGGCGGCACGCTTTTCCAGGCGGCGCATGCCCATCAGACTGAACGCGGAAAGCGCGCCAAAGAGCACCACCGAGACCACATCGCCGTTGGCCACGAGGTGCCCCGCCGCCCAGAAGAAGAACGCCCAGAGAATCGGATGGCGGGTCAGGGCCAGCAGGCCCGGGTTCTGCGGATCGGTGATGCCGCCGCGGAAGGAAACCGACAGCGGATTGGGCCGCAGGACCGCGGCGGCGAACAGCAGCGAAGCGGGGATCATCGCCAGGAAGGGCACCAGGGCCGCAGACCCGCTGGGCGGCCAGAGCTCCAGATAGGGCGCCCTGCCGGCCGCGACGATGACCCAGGCGATGGTGGCCAGCGACACCAGCGAATAGGCCGCGACATAGAGCCGCCGCCCCATCCGATCGATCAGCGCACCACGCAGCCCCGTCGCCGCGGGCAGCACATGGGCGCCGAGAAACACAAGGATAGCCAGCGCAAATTCGATCATGAACGGCCCGTCGCCGATGCTGTTGTGCGGCTCCCGGCCAGGCCAGGGCGCGCTCTGCGCGGGCCTGCGGCAATCCGGCCGGTTGACTTGGCGCGGGCCGCTGCCGACCATCGCCTGTCATGACCGCAGCACTAGCAAAGCCGGCCGGAGACGGCAAACCCGGGACCGCGGAACCGGCAGCGACATCGCGTCGCGCCCGCGGTGATCAGACCGGTGTCTTTCTGTTTTCCCAGGGTTTCCGGCCGTTCTTCCTGGCCGCAGGCCTGCTGGCCGCGACGGCCCTGCCGCTGTGGATGCTTCAGTTCGCGGGCGTCCTCACCCTGCCAGGGGTTCCAGACCCGCTCGCCTGGCACAGCCACGAGATGCTGTTCGGCTACCTGGGGGCCGCCCTGGCGGGCTTTCTGCTGACCGCCGTGCCGAACTGGACCGGGCGGCTGCCCATTTCCGGCGGCCCGCTGATGGCCCTGTTCGGCCTCTGGGTGGCCGGACGCATCGCCATGCTGAGCGATGCCGAGGGTCCGGTCGGCACCGCCGTGGCGCTCATCTTCCTGCCGGTCATGGCCGCGGTGGTCTGGCGCGAGGTGGCCGCCGCCGGCAACCGCCGCAACCTGCCGGTCTGCCTGCTGGTCACCGCGCTTGCCGTGGCCCAGGTTGTCTTTCTGCTGGGCCCGGCGGAGACCGGCCTGCGGCTCGGCTTCGCGACGGCGGCGATGATGATCCTGCTGATCGGCGGGCGCATTATCCCCAGCTTCACCACCAACTGGCTGAAGAAGCGCGCCGCCACTGCCCTGCCCAGGCCCTTCGGGCGCGGTGACAAGGCGGTTCTCGCGGTCAGTCTCATCGCGCTGGCGGCCTGGGTTGCCCAGCCGGAGTGGCTGGCGGCAGGCTGGGCCCTGGCGGCGGCCTGCGCGGCCAACCTGTGGCGTCTGGCGCGCTGGCGCGGCGCCGCCACCCTGGCGGAGCCGCTGCTTCTGGTGCTGCATCTGGCCTATCTATGGCTGCCGCTGGGCTTTGCGCTGCTGGCGCTGTCGGTTCTGACGCCGACCCTCGTTCTGCCGCAGCAGGGCCTGCACGCGCTCGGCGCCGGCGGCATCGGTCTCATGACCCTGGCGGTCATGAGCCGGGCCAGCCTGGGTCATTCCGGCCGGGCGCTCACCGCCGACCGCGCGACAACGCTGGCCTTCGGGCTGGTCTTTCTCTCTGCCGCAGTACGCGTCGCGGCGGATTGGAGCCTTGATCCGATGCTGCTCAAGCACCTCGCCGCGGTGGCCTGGACCGGCGGCTTCCTGCTGTTCCTGCTGCGCTTCGTGCCGATCCTCGCGCAGCGCCAGAAGCCTTAACCCCGGTCTCAGACCCCGGCCCTAGCCCTTGCGCCGGCGGCGGCCCGCGTCCGCCTCGTCTTCCGAGGGCGTCAGCGTTTTCAGCTGCAGGGCATGCAGGCCGGCATCGATTTCCGCCTTGAGGATCTCGTAAACCCTGCGCTGCCGGGCGACGCGGCTGAGGCCCGCGAAGCTTTCGGAGACCACCTCGACCCGGAAATGGGTCTCGCCGCCTTCCCGGTATCCGGCGTGGCCCTTGTGCTTTTCCGAATCATCAACGATCCTAAGGCGTTGCGGTTCCAAAGCCGCCGTCAGTTTCCGCTCGATAGTCTCTGCAACAGCCAAGGGCCCGCTCCTTCAGGTGGTACGACAACCCTGAAGGTGTGACCGCGCCCACGCTCTGTCAACGTGGCGCCATGTCCGACAGCCCCCTTAGCCCCGCCCGCCTCAGCCCCGCCCCCCTGAGCCCAAACGCCGCCCGCCTGCTGCTGCTGGCCCTCGTCGTGCTCTGGGGCGCCAACTGGCCGATCATCAAGGTCGGGCTGGAATTCATGCCGCCGCTGTGGTTCGCCGCAGCGCGCATGATCCTGGGCGTGCTCTGCTTCTTCGTCCTGCTGGCGGCACTCGGCCGCCTGTCCCTGCCGACGCGCCGGGATCTGCCCGTGGTGCTGTCCATCGGCGTGGTGCAGATGATCGGCTTCGTCGCCCTCATCAACTTCGGCCTGCTTTACGTGGACGCCGGGCGCTCGGCGATCCTCGCCTACACCACGCCGCTCTGGGTCACTCCGGCGGCGGTCTGGCTGCTGGGAGAGGTCCTGAACGGCCGCAAGCTGGTCGGGCTGGCGCTCGGGCTCGGCGGCGTCGCCGTGCTGTTCAATCCCCTGGGCTTCGATTGGGGCGACCGCCAAGCGCTCATCGGCAACGCCTATCTGCTGGGCGCGGCGGTGGCCTGGTCCATCGGCATCCTGCACGTGCGCGCCCACGACTGGGACTCCTCCCCCCTGCAGCTCGCCCCCTGGCAGATGCTGCTCGCCGTCCCGCCCCTGACCGTTCTCTCCTGGCTGCGGGAAGACTGGGGCGCAGTTTCCTGGACGCCCGAGATGCTGGGCGCCCTGATCTACAACGGACCCATCGCGACGGCCTTCTGCTTCTGGGCTTCGGTCGCGGTCACCCGCGCCCTGCCGGCCATCACCACGTCGCTGTCGTTCCTGGCGGTGCCGGTGGTCGGCGTGCTGTCCTCGGCGCTTTTCCTGGGAGAGGCCATGACCGCGACCCTGATCGGCGGGCTCGCCCTCATCCTCGGCGGCATGGCCCTGGTGAACCTGCCGGAGCGCGGCGCAGCCCCCGTTTCGCAAGGCAACCGCTAACTCGGCAACCCTGCCTTGCCTTGCGCCCCGATGACGCCATCTTCATACTTCGCGTGATGATCCAACCGGGCAAAAACAGCGCTTTCGGGCACCAGGACGGCAGCGACAGCGGGCAGCGCCGCTGCGACCGGCCGGGCTGCGAGGCCGAGGGCCTGCACCGGGCCCCGCGTTCGCGCGAGTCGCTGAACAGCTACTACTGGTTCTGCCTGGAACACGTGCGCGAGTACAACCAGGCCTGGGACTATTTCAAGGATCTGAGCGAGGAATCGATCGAACAGATCCGCCGCCGCGACGCGGTATGGCAGCGGCCCTCCTGGCCGTTCTCCGGGCGCGAGAAGGCGCGCAACGGGACCACGGCCGGCCAGTTCCGCGACGACTTCGGCTTTTTTGCGGAGGAGGCGGCGGAGACTGCCGCCAGCAGCGGCCGCTTTCCGCCCAACAGCAAGCAGGCCAAGGCGCTGGCGGCGCTCAACCTGGGGCCAAACGCCTCCCTGCAGGAGGTCAAGGCCCGCTACAAGACCCTGGCCAAGGAGCTGCATCCGGATCGCAACGGCGGCGACAGCGCGGCGGAAGAACGGCTGAAAATCATCAACTTGGCTTATTCGGACTTGAAGGCCGCCTTCTAGTGATGTTCAACAGAGGGGGCGCAGGTCCGACCCCCCAATCTTGCTTTCATGACTGAACGACGGAATTCCTAATTCATGGCGACTGCAGACCCTACGGCCCAGGCTGGCGAAATGCCGGAGCAGGGCCCGGATATCGAGGTTTCGGTGCGGCAGACCTTCGGCATCGACAGCGATATCCAAGTGCCGGCCTATAGCCAGGCCAGCGACTATGTGCCCGACATCGACGAGTCCTACCGCTTCGACCACGACACCACGCTGGCGATCCTGGCCGGCTTCGCCCACAACCGGCGTGTCATGGTCCAGGGCTATCACGGAACCGGCAAGTCGACCCATATCGAGCAGGTCTCGGCGCGCCTCAACTGGCCGTGCATCCGCATCAATCTGGACAGCCACATCAGCCGTATCGATCTGGTCGGCAAGGACGCCATCGTACTGAAGGACGGCAAGCAGATCACCGAGTTCCGCGAGGGCCTGCTGCCCTGGGCGCTGCAGCGGCCGACGGCGCTGGTGTTCGACGAGTACGACGCCGGGCGCCCGGACGTGATGTTCGTCATCCAGCGCGTTCTGGAGGTCGAGGGCAAGCTGACGCTGCTGGACCAGAACCGGGTCATCCGCCCGCATCCGGCCTTTCGCCTCTTCGCCACCACCAACACCATCGGCCTGGGCGACACCACCGGGCTCTACCACGGCACCCAGCAGATCAACCAGGGCCAGATGGACCGCTGGAACATCGTCGCCACCCTGAACTATCTGCCGCACGACGAGGAAACCGACATCGTGCTGTCGAAGTGCCCGGACTACGATTCCACCGAGGGGCGCGAGAGCATTGCCGCTATGGTCTCCCTGGCGGACTTGACGCGCAGCGGCTTCGTAAACGGCGACATCTCCACCGTGATGAGCCCGCGCACCGTCATCACCTGGGCCGAAAACGCCAAAATCTTCGACGATGTCGGCTTCGCCTTCCGGGTCACCTTCCTGAACAAGTGCGACGAGATCGAGCGGCCCGTCGTCGCCGAGTACTACCAGCGCTGTTTCGGCAGCGACCTGCCGGAGTCCGGGGTCAAGGCGACGCTGGCCTAGATGATGTTCGCCTCGCGTCGAGACGGCTCCAGCCCGCGGCAGGGAACGAAGGGCAGGTAGGCCGATGAGTCAGCCGGAAAACCCGCTCGACCTCTTCCGGCGCACCACCGCGGCGACGGTGCGCGCCATTGCCGAGCGCGACGACGTCAACGTGAACTTCGCCCCGCGCGGCCAGGGCCTGGTGGGCAAGGAGGTGAAGGTCACTCTGCCGGCGCGCAACCTGCCGGCGGAGGACGCGGCCCTGGTGCGCGGCGAGGCCGACGCCGCCGCCTTGCGCCTGCGCCACCACGACGGCGGCCTGCATGCCTCCAGCCGTCCGCGCACGCAGGAAGCGCGGGAGATCTTCGACGCCGTCGAGCAGGCGCGCTGTGAGGCGCTGGGCATGCGCCGCATGTGCGGCGTCGCCCAGAACCTGGACGCGGCGCTGACCGAGCAGTACCGCAACCGCGGCCTCAACCGCGCCGCCAGCCGCGAGGACGCGCCGCTCTGCGAGGCACTGCGCCTCCTGGCCCGCGAAGCCATGACCGGGATGCCGCCACCGCCGGCCGCACGCTCCCTGGTCGACCTCTGGCGCCCGGTGCTGGGGCCGGAGATCATCCAGGACATCGCCGAGCTGGCCAGCCGCGCCGAGGATCAGGCGACCTTTGCCGAAAAGGTGCGCGACATGCTGAGCCACCTGGACATCGACATCGGCCTGGAAGACGAGCTGGAGCAGGACGACGACGAGGACCAGCAGCAGCAGGACGAGAGCGAGCAGGACGACAGCGGCACCCAGACCGACGGCGACGAGTCCGCCGAGACGCCGACCACCCTCGACGGCGAGGACAGCGACGGCAGCGAGGCGGAGACCAGCGACCCGCAGACCGCCGAATCCGATGCCGAGATGATGGAGGGCGAGGGCGAGGACGACCCGGGCCGCCCGGGCCAGCTGCCCGAGCTCTTCGGCCAGAACGCGCCGGACAACGAGGCCTATCGTGCCTTCACCCAGGAGTTCGACGAGACCATCGAGGCCGACGAGCTCTGCGACCCGGACGAGCTGACCCGCCTGCGCCAGTTGCTCGACCAGCAGCTTGCGCACCTGCAGGGCGTGATCGCACGTCTCGCCAACCGCCTGCAGCGCCGCCTACTGGCCAAGCAGACCCGCGCCTGGGACTTCAATCTGGAGGAAGGCATCCTCGACACCGCGCGCCTCGCCCGGGTGGTGGTGAATCCCATGCACTCGCTCAGCTACAAGCAGGAGCGCGACACGGATTTCCGCGACACGGTGGTCAGCCTGCTTATCGACAACTCCGGCTCGATGCGCGGGCGGCCCATCACCGTGGCGGCGATGAGCGCCGACATTCTGGCCCGCACCCTGGAGCGCTGCGGCGTGAAGGTCGAGATCCTCGGCTTCACGACGCGCATGTGGAAAGGCGGCCAGTCCCGCGAGCGCTGGATCGCCGCCGGCAAGCCATCGACGCCGGGGCGCCTCAACGACCTGCGCCACATCGTCTACAAGCCCGCCGACGCCCCCTGGCGCCGCGCGCGCAAGAACCTGGGCCTGATGCTGCGCGAAGGAATCCTCAAGGAGAACATCGACGGCGAGGCCCTGCTCTGGGCCCACAACCGGCTGATCGGCCGGCCCGAACAGCGGCGCATCCTCATGGTGATCTCCGACGGCGCGCCGGTAGACGATTCCACCCTTTCGGTGAACCCGGGCAACTATCTGGAGCGCCACCTGCGCGACGTCATCGGCTATATCGAGAACCGCTCGCCGGTGGAACTGCTGGCCATCGGCATCGGCCACGACGTCACCCGCTACTACCGCCGGGCCGTGACCATCGTCGATGCCGAGCAACTCGGCGGCACGGTGATGGAAAAATTGGCCGAACTCTTCGACGAAGAGGGCCCGGCCATCGCCCAGCCCGCCCCGCGCCGCCGCCGTGCGGCCGGACGGTAGGCAAGCCTCCGCGCTGATCTTTCCGCCAACACTGCTTTGTCACGTCAGGGCTTTTTTGTCACGTTAGGGCTTTGCCCTTCCTTGGCTTCTTGGGGGTCGATGGAGCAGCAGCCCGGCATGCTTCGAGACGCACCCTTTACGGGTGCTCCTCAGCATGAGGAAGAGAACGGCCTCACCCTGAGGAGCCGCGCCAGCGGCGTCTCGAAGGGTGGCTGTCCGGAACAAGCCCGGGCATGACTGCAAAGGGTGCGAGAGTCCCCCCACCCTCCCTCTCCCGCACGGGGAGACGGAATGGCAACGGCGGCGCCGCACAATACAAACCCTCTCCCCAGCGGGGAGAGGGGGATCTACCCCAGGTGCTTCTTGAAGAAGGTCAGCGTGCGGCTCCAGGCCAGCGCCGCGTCCTCCTCGTCGTAGCGCGCCGAAGACGGGTTCGCGAAGGCGTGGTTGGCGACGTACCAGTGGTTCTCGAAGGTCTTGCCGGCCTTGGCCATCTCCGCCTCGAAGCCGCCGACCATGGCCTCGTTGATGAAGGCGTCCTCGGTGCCGAAGTGGCCGAGCACGGGGCCGGCCAGATTCTGCAGATCCTCCGCCGGGCGGTTGACCCGGCCATAATAGACCACGGTGGCATCCACCGGGGCGGCGATGGAGGCGTTCAGCGACCAGCCGCCGCCGAAGCAGAAGCCGACGGTGCCGACCTTGCCGGTGCTGTTGGGGTGCTGCTTCAGCCAGGCGATCCAGGAGGTGAGGCTGTCGGTCGCCTCGTCCGGGTCGGTGGCCTGCATGAGGGCGCGGGCGCCGTCCGGATCGTCGGCCAGCTGGCCGCCATAGAGATCGACCGCCAGCGCGACGAAGCCTTCCTTGGCGTACTCCGCCGCCACCGTCTTGATCTGGTCGTTCAGGCCCCACCACTCGTGGATCACCACGATGGTCGGTGCCGGCGTGGTCTCCGGCAGCGCCAGGGAGGCGGTGACTTCGCGGCCGCCCGCGGTGGTGATGGAGACCTCCTCCAGCCCTGCCGCGGCGGCCCGCGCCAGTTGGGGGTTGGCCAGAATGGTCGCCAGCGGAATCCCCGCCAGAGAGGTCAGCACCTGACGGCGCGCAACGGATGGCATGTCTGTTCTCCCTCGATCGATCATGAAATCGCCCAGATCTGCAATTAGCCAGGGGCGGTAGTCGAGCTTGATCTGGCCGCGGTTACCTGAAAAGCGATATAGAGCCGACAGACTATAGATCGAGAGCCCGCTCCGGACGAGCGGCGCTCGCGGCCTTTTGATGGTCCGGATCGGCGATGGCCGGCGCCGTGCAGCAGCCAAGGAAACGATCACGCGTGAGACCTCTGCGTTCCGGCCCCGCGCCGCTGTTCATCGCCCTGGCCCTGATCGCGCCCGTCCTGACTGCGCTCTTCATCGCCGTCCTGGCGCCGCCGCTCGTGCGCCCGGCGGAGGGCGCGGTCGGCGCCCTGAACCTCAGCGTCCGCGCCCTGCCGCTGAACCCGGAGGACAAGGCGCAGCAGACCGTCGGCGCGCTGATCTGGCGCGGCGGCCTGGTGGTCACCACCGACGACCGCGCCTTCGGCGGACTGTCCGATCTGGTGATCGACCCTGCGGGCCGCGAGATCCTCGCCGTCAGCGACAGCGGGCGCTGGCTGAGCGCGACCCTCAGCTATGACGGCACCGGCCATCTCTCCGGCATGACCGCGACGCGCTTCGGGCATCTGCGGGGCGTCGACGGCGCTCCGCTGCAGGGCAAGCGGCGCCAGGATGCGGAAGCGCTGACCCGCCTGCCCGACGGCGGCGGCCTGGTGGTCGGCTACGAACGCGACCACCGCTTCCGCCTCTTTCCGTCCGGCGACGACCTTGTTCGTCCTCCACAGGCGCTCGCCGCGCCGCCGCGCCTCGCCGCTGCCGCTCTCAACTCCGGTGTCGAGGCCCTGGTGGCGCTGGCCGACGGGCGGCTGCTGGCCTTCACCGAGAGCCAGGCGGCGTCGGCCGCCAACGGCGCGGAGAACTACGCCGTCTATCGCTGGAAAGAGGGCAAAGGCTGGGCCGAGTTGGCGCTGAAGCCGGCGGGGCTGTTCCGGCCCACCGGCGCCGCCCTGCTGCCCGGCGGGGACGTCCTGCTGCTGGAGCGGCGCTTCACCCTCCTGGGTGGGGTCGGCATCCGGCTGCGCCTGATACCGGCGGCGGCGATCGGCCCTGGCGCGGTGCTGACCGGCCGGGAAATCGCCGAGCTGCGCCTGCCGCTCACGGTCGACAATTTCGAGGGCATCGCCGTCCACCAGACGCCGGCGGGCGCCACCCGCCTCACCCTCATCTCCGACGACAACTTCAATGCCCTGCAGCGCACGCTGATCGTGCAGTTCGAGTTGGCGGAGACGCCGTAAGGCCGCAGGCGCGACTCAGTCCACCGGCTTGGCGAGGCGGGCGCCGGGGCCCTCGTCGTCGGGGTCGAGAAAGACCACGCCGGCCTCCTGAAAGGTAAACCGCACAAGACGTGCTGTGCTTTCCTTCAGAACACTCCGGCCCAGTTCGAAGTTGCGAATGGTCACGGTGCTTATGCTGGTCCGCTCCGCCAAGTCGCCTTGGCTCCAACGCAAGAGGGCGCGCGCCGCGCGGCACTGTTCACCTGTGATCATCCCCTGCGAGAAATGCCGCCAGCCTGTGGCAAGCGCAAGTGGTTTTACATTATGAGTTCAAACACTGTTTTGAAGAGAAGAAGTGAGTTTTCATTTTCGAAAGAAATAATTCGCTTTTGGAAAGTTTTAACTGAGACGAGCGGTTCTCTCTGCTGCGGATTCTCCCTAAAATCGAATCCAATGCTTGCGTTGCGCGCGACATTGGCAGGTGGGAAGGCCAGACATTGAGGGACGGTAAACATGAGCGAAGACTTCGGACCGCCGGACGGGACGTCGACGGACAGCCACCGGGAGGCGGTGCCGGAGGCAACCGTGGTGGCGCTTTTCGGCGACACCGTTGCAACGGCGGCGGCGGGTATGCAGCCGCCGATGAGCGATGCGGAATTCCTGGAGCGGCTGCGCGGCAAGAGTGCCGCGCAGGACAGACGCCCCATCGGCATCCGCGAACGCCCCCTCAGCGCCGCCGTCCTGGCCGCCGTGCTGCTGCCCCACCCCTTCGAACGGATCGTCCGCTTCCGCCATCAGGCCCAGCGCCAGGGCGTGACGGTGGACGTGGCCTTCTGGGAAGAGGCTCTGCACCAACTTGTCCTCATCACCAGCCCCAGCGGTAGCGAAGAGGATTGAGGACCGGGGCGCGCCGGATGGTTCGAGACGGCGGCTGGGGCGGCCTCCTCACCATGAGGCCCGATAATGCCTCACCCTGAGGAGGGCCAGCGGCCCGTTTCGACCTGCCTTCGCCGAAGCGAAGCCGCTTTGACTTCGCACAGGCGGGAGGGCGAGGCCCTCCTGACCAGCCGCTTCGTGTCCGCCAAACGAAAAAGGCCCGCCGGAGCGGGCCTTTTCTGAACGCTGTAAGCCGGTCGGCTATTACACCGCCTGCTTTCAGGCCGCCTTCTTCTCCAGCGCCTTCTTGATCTGGCGCTTCAGATCGCGGGCCCGCTTGCCGAGCTTTTCCGAGCTGGTCGAGAGCAGGTAGGCGTCGATGCCGCCGCGCTTTTCGATGGTGCGGATGGCGCGGGTGGAGAGGCGCAGCTGCACCGTGGTGCCCAGCGCGTCGCTCAACAGGCTGGTCTCCTGCAGGTTCGGCAGGAAACGCCGGCGCGTCTTGTTGTTGGCGTGGCTCACGTTGTTGCCGGCCTGAACGCCCTTGCCGGTGAAGTCGCAACGTCGTGCCATGATGGTCATCCCAAGGCTGTCAGAAAAAGGTTACCGGGCGGCAGGCCGCCCGGTGCGCCGCAGGTTCTAAGGCAGCACCGCCGGGCAGTCAAGCCGAAAGCCGGGGCTGTGGAAACCGGCGGTCCCCCTCACCCTCCCGCTTTGCGGGCCCCTCCCTCTCCCCCGCGGGGAGAGGGTCGGGGTGAGGGGGAGTCGCAATAGGACTTTTCGCCTATTTTCCCAGAAACAGGCGGATCAGGCGGCGGGCGGCGGCGGTCGGCGGGGTCTGGCCGGCGCGGACCTCGGCCTCCAGGCCGGCCAGCGCGGCGGAGACCTCCGGATGCTCGCGGAACTCCCGCAACAGGCCCTCGCGCACCTCGCTCCACATCCAGGCGCCGGCCTGGGCGGAGCGCTTGGCGGCACGGGCGCCGTTGGCCTCCATAACCGCCCGGTGCTTCTGCACGGTCTCCCAGACCGCGGCGATGCCGGCGCCGGTGAGGGCCGAGCAGCGCAGCACCGGCGGGCGCCAGTTGGGGTTGGGCGCGCGCAGAAGGCCGAGGGCCGCATGATACTCCGCCGCCGCCCGCTCCGCCGCCGCGGCGAGGTCGCCATCGGCCTTGTTCACCACCACCACGTCGGCCAGTTCGACGATGCCCTTCTTGATGCCCTGCAGCTCGTCGCCGCCGCCGGGCAGCAGCAGCAGGAGGAAGATGTCCACCATCTCCGCCACCGCGGTTTCCGACTGGCCGACGCCCACGGTCTCGACGATCACCACGTCGAAGCCGGCAGCCTCGCAGATCAGCATCGCCTCGCGGGTGCGCCGGGCGACACCGCCCAGGGTGCCGCCGGTGGGCGAGGGGCGGATGAAGGCTGCCGGATGGCGGGACAGTTCCTCCATGCGGGTCTTGTCACCGAGGATGGAGCCGCCGCTGACCCGCGAGGAGGGATCGACCGCCAGCACCGCCACCTTGTGGCCGGCGGCGACGAGGTCGAGGCCGAGGCGTTCGATAAAGGTGGACTTGCCGACGCCCGGCACGCCGGAGATGCCGACCCGCACCGACTTGCCGCTGTGGGGCAGCAAGGCCTCCAGCAGCGCCTCCCCCTCCCCCAGATGATCGATCTTGGTCGATTCGATCAGGGTGATGGCACGGGCCAGCGCCCGGCGGTCGCCGGCGCGCACCTGCCCGGCCAGATCGGCGGCTTTCGCGAGAGAGGCATCCGTCATGCCCCGCTTATGGGCCGCTCCGGCGCCTCAAGGCAAGCCCCGTCATGCCTCGACAGGCTTTTCCGCGCCGGGTCCGAGCGGCTGGCCGTAGCTGAACTCGACGAAGTTGCCGTCCGGGTCCTTCAGGCCGCAGTAGTAGCCGACGGGATAGGGCTCCTGGCGGGGCGCCCAGGCGAGGCAGCCTGCGGCCTCGGCCCTGTGGGCGATGGCGTCCACCGCCGCTTTGCTTTCGAGGGCGAAGCCGAAGTGGCTGAAGTCCCCTTCCGCCTGGTCGCGCCCGGGCCCGCCGGGCAGCAGCACGATGATGAACTCGCTCTCCCGCCCCGGCTCCGCCAGCCAGACCACGCGCCCCTCTCCCTTGACGCCGCCGTCGTCACGCTCGTGCACCGTCTTCATGCCGCAGTAGTCGCGGTAGAAGGCGATACAGGCGTCCAGGTCGCGCACGTGCAGCGCCAGGTGGGTAAAGGCGGGTGTCATGGGAGAAGGCTAGCGCGGGTAGCCTCCTCCGTCACGTCAAGGCTTGATCCCTTGTTTCCTGAGGGGTCGTGCATGCAAGCGGCTCAGCATGCTTCGAGACGCGCCCTTTGCGGGCGCTCCTCAGCATGAGGAAGAGAACGGCCTCACCCTGAGGAGCCGCGCCAGCGGCGTCTCGAAGGGTGCATGCCCGAGCCAAACCCGAGCATGACAACCAAGCAACCCCCGACCTCGCGCAAAGGGGAACCGCCGCCCGCTCTGGACATAGCGCTTGATTTAGGGTACATTGGTACATAGATAACATACGAGACGGCAACCATGATCGAACGCGTGCAGACCGGCGTGCGGCTGGAAAGGCGCCTGCTGAAGGTCCTGAAGGGCCTGGCGGAGCTGAAGGACATGAGCCTGGGCGACCTGCTGGAAGGCATCGTCCTCCATGCCTTCGAGGGCAAGGCGCCCTTCGATGCCGACACCCTCAAGGCCGTCGACGACCTGAAGCGGGTCTACGGCCTGGACCTCACCGCCGCCGACAGTCACAAGCTGAAGGAAAACACGCATGACCGATGAAGACTTTCTGCGCCGCCTGGCGGACTGCAGCCTGCCGGTCGAGGCCTTCGACCACCGCGGCCACGTGCGCGCCGCCTATCTGGTGCTCGGCGAGACGGGCAGCTTCGGCGCGGCGCTGGAGCGCATGCGCGCGCTCATCACCGCCTACGCCGCCAGCATCGGCAAGGCCGGGCTCTACCACGAGACCATCACCGTGGCCTTCATGGCGCTGATCAACCAGCGCCGCGCGGAGAGCGGCGGCGCCCTTTCCTGGGAGGCTTTCGCCGAAGCCAACCCCGACCTCTTCGAAAAAGAGATCCTCACCGGCCGCTACGACACCTCTGTTCTGAAAAGCGATCTTGCGCGCCAGGTCTTCGTGCTGCCGGGATAAGGAAGCGAACTCCCCCTCACCCTCCCACTGCGTGGGCCCCTCCCTCTCCCACAAGGGGAGAGGGAACCAAAAAGCACCTCTCCCCTGCTTTTAAATCCCTCTCCCCTGGTGGGAGAGGGTTGCGCAGGCTTGGTGAGCGCAGCGAACCTAGCCAAAGCTGGGTGAGGGGGCTTTGGTTTTCCGCTGCAAGCAGGCAAAGAAACATCGTCATGCTCGGGCTTGACCCACTGGTGTCCGGTTTAGATTCAAACCCATAGCAAGGCCATTTGATTTGGGTTTTCGCGTGGATCGGGTTGGGCGGTTATCAGCCGATCTATACGGCGTCGGTGCATGAGGTTTGCGCGGACGAGACGGGCGAACTTGAGCGGGCTTTGGATGGTTTTCTGGTCGCCCTGAGCCATGCGCAGGATCAGGAAAGCGATGAGGGCGACGGCAATCTGGATGCGTAGGGCGTTCTCGCTGGCTCCGAGGCAGTGGCGGATTTTGAGGGTTTGCTTGACCCATCGGAAGAACAGCTCGATGGCCCAGCGGCGCTTGTAGAGATCGGCGATTTCCCTGGCTGGGGCCTTGAGATCGTTCGAGAGAATGCGCAAGATCTTGCCGGTGTGGGTCTTGACGCGCACCTCGCGAACCGGGCTGCTGAAGGGGTTCTTGCGGCTGTTAGCCTGACGCTGCGGCAACAGCCCGATGCGGTCGGAGAGGATGCTGGTGCCTTCCACTACGTCGAGTTCAACGGCTCCAGCCAGGGGCGTATTGGACTTGAAGCGGGTGACGATGCGGCAACCGGCGGCATCCATCCTGGCCCACCAGCCGTAATCGTAGTAGGCGAGATCGAAGACGTAGGTAGCTCCTGCCTCTATCGGCATCGTCTGGGCGACGGTGATGTCGTTGACCTTGGCCGCGGTGACCGCCGCATAGATCGGCCGGTCAGCGGCGGGATCATAGATGACGTGCGCCTTGGCGCCGCAGGCTTTGGCTGAAAAGTGCGCCCACTCGCAGCCAATCCCGCTGAGGCGGATACTGGTGGAATCAATCAGATAGACCGCCTCACCGACTTTGCGGCGCAGGCCCCGCTGGGCTTGACCAACCATCGCCGCAAAGAGATCGCTGAATACCGCGCTCGGGCGCAGGGCATTGGCGTCCGACAAAGTCGAGCGTGACACTGGTCGCCCACCCAGGTGGTAGAGCCGCCTGGCATGGCTCTCCAGGCCGCCAACGATCTCCCGCAGGCTCGTCGACCCGGAAAGCTGCCCGTAAAGCAAGGCTATAAACTGGCTCTTGGTTGGCAGACGGCGAACCCGATGGTCCGCTCCGTGCTCAGCCACCAGGCGCTCGAACTCTCCCCAGGGAACCCGCTTTAGAAGATCGTGAAAAACGCTATTCTGGTGTCGCACGGTGTTGTTCCTTTCTCGTGTCCCAGGACGTCGCCAAACGCTTGGACACAAGTAGAATCAACACCGTGCGCTCAGTCCACCAAATCTAAACCGGACACCAGTGGGCTTGTCCCGGGCATCCATGTAACCGGAGGTCCCAGACCTCTCCGCCGAGGGTTCCAGCGCGTGGTCCGATGGACCCTCGGGTCAAGCCCGAGGGTGACACCCAAAGAAGCTGGACCGAGGGAACTCGTTACTCCGCCGCGGTCTCGGCCGGCTTGTCGCCGCTTTCGTCCTCGGAGCGCGCGGCCTGCTGTCTCGCCCACATCTGGGCGTAAACGCCGTGCTGGGCGAGCAGGGTCTCGTGCTTGCCGCGCTCGACGATGCGGCCCTGTTCGAGGACCAGGATCTCGTCGGCCTCCACCACGGTGGAGAGGCGGTGGGCGATCACCAATGTGGTCCGATCGCGGGAAACCTCCTTCAGGCTCGCCTGAATCTCCCGCTCGGTCTTGGTGTCGAGGGCCGAGGTGGCCTCGTCGAAGAGCAGGATCTGCGGACCCTTGAGGATGGTCCGCGCGATGGCGACACGCTGCTTCTCGCCGCCGGAGAGCTTCAGGCCGCGCTCGCCCACAGTGGTGGCATAGCCGTCCGGCAGGCCCTCGACGAAGTCGTGGATCTGCGCCAGCTTGGCGGCCCGCACCATCTCCTCCTCACTCGCCTCCGGGCGACCGTAGGCGACGTTGTAGCCGACGGTGTCGTTGAAGAGCACGGTGTCCTGGGGGACGATGCCGATGGCCGCGCGCAGGCTGTCCTGCGTCACGTCGCGCAGGTCCTGGCCGTCAATCTTCACCGACCCTTCCAGCACGTCGTAGAAGCGGAAGAGAATGCGCGAGATGGTCGACTTGCCGGCGCCCGAGGGCCCGACGATGGCCACGGTGTCGCCGGCCTTCACGGTGAAGCTGACGTCCTTCAGGATTGGCCGCCGCGGATCGTATCCGAAGCTCACATGGTCGAAGGCCACTTCGCCGCCCTTCAGTGCCAGGGCCGGCGCGCCCGGCTTGTCGGTCACCTCCGCGTCGGACTTCAGCAGCTTGAACATGGTCTCCAGGTCGATCAGCGACTGCTTGATCTCCCGGTAGACCGTGCCCAGAAAGTTCAGCGGCATGGCCAGCTGCAGCAGGTAGGCGTTCACCATGACGAAGTCGCCCACCGTCATGGTGCCGGCCACCACGCCCTGGGCCGCCAGGATCATCAGGAGGGTGATGCCGATGGCGATGATGATCGACTGGCCGACGTTCAGCAATGAAAGCGAGGTGCGGCTCTTGATGGAGGCCTTTTCGTAGCCCGCCAGCGCCACGTCATAGCGCGCGGCCTCGTGCCCCTCGTTGCCGAAGTACTTCACCGTCTCGTAGTTCAGCAGGCTGTCGATGGACTTGGTGTTGGCGTCGTTGTCCGCATCGTTCATGCGCTTGCGGATTTCGATGCGCCACTCCGTCACCTTGAAGGTGAAGACCACGAAGCCGGCGATGGTGACGAAGGGCACGACGGCGAAGCGCCAGTCGAAGAGCGCCCAGAGAATGCCGCAGGCCAGCAGGATCTCGATCAGCGTCGGTATCACCGAGAAGGCGGTGAAGAACAGCAGGAACTCGATGCCCTTGGTGCCGCGGTCGATGGCGCGGCTGAGGCCGCCGGTCTGGCGTTCCAGGTGGAAGCGCAGGGAGAGGGCGTGGATATGGCGGAAGGTGGCCAGCGCCACGCGCCGGACCGCGTTCTGCGCCACGCGGGCGAAGAGGGCGTCGCGCAGTTCGCCGAAGGCCAGCGCCGCCACCCGCACGGAGCCGTAGGCGAGCAGCAGGCCCAGCGGCAGCACCAGGATCAGGTTGCTGCCGTCCTCCGCCGTCAGGGCATCGACGGCTTCGCGCAGCACCAGGGGCACCGTCACCGTGGCGACCTTGGCGCAGACCAGCAACACCAGCGCCGCAAGGACACGGGTCTTCAGATCCGCCCGCCCTTCCGGCCAGAGGTAGGGCAGAAGGTTGGTCAGCACCTTCAGTTGGCCGAGGGTCGCCTTCTGCCCCGGCTCTATGGTTGTGGCACGCATGGTCTCTCCTGCGCTCCAGGATATAGAGCGCGACGCCGATTGCCCAAACTTTCTGTGGTCCCTGCGGCGCCACCCCCACCCCATCCCTCCCCCATCAAGGGGGAGGGGGGAACAAAGGGCGCCTCGCCCCTGCAGACTTATCCCTCTCCCCTGGTGGGAGAGGGTTGCGCAGGCTTGGCGAGCCGAGAGGCGAGCCTAGCCGAAGCTGGGAGAGGGGGAGCAAACACCGCATACAGCCACGACAGGACAGCCACTGCAGCATCGTCATGCTCGGGCTTGACCCGAGCATCCATGGCTCCGGCAAGCCGGGACGCCGGCACAATAGACCCTCGGATCAAGTCCGAGGGTGACACATGAACAGACGCGACGATCCCGTTTGTGACCCGGCGCAGGGTCGGGATGATGGCGTGTTTGGTTTTCTGCCTAAGCAGCCGCCGTGCGGCGCTGCTGGACGATGCCGAGGATTTCGCTGGCGGCGTGGGGGATGTTGGAGCCCGGGCCGTAGATGGCCGAGACGCCGGACTTCATCAGGAAGTCATAGTCCTGGGGCGGGATCACGCCGCCGCAGACGACGATGATGTCGTCGGCGCCCTGCGTCTTCAGCGCCTCGATGAGCTGCGGCACAAGGGTCTTGTGGCCGGCGGCCTGGCTGGAGACGCCGACGATGTGGACGTCGTTCTCGATGGCCTGGCGGGCGCCCTCTTCCGGGGTCTGGAACAGCGGGCCGACGTCGACGTCGAAGCCGATGTCGGCGAAGGCGGTGGCGATCACCTTGGCGCCGCGGTCGTGGCCGTCCTGGCCCAGCTTCACCACCAGCATACGCGGGCGGCGGCCCTCCTCCGCCTCGAAGGCCTTCACCTCGGCCTGTATCCGCTGGAAGCCCTCGTCGCCCTCGTAGGCCGAGCCGTAGACGCCGGTGACCGAGCGGATGACGGCACGGTGGCGCGTATAGACCTTCTCCAGCGCGTCGGAGATTTCGCCAACGGTGGCACGGGCGCGCGTTGCTTTCACCGCGAGGTCCAGCAGGTTGCCGCTGCCATCCTGCGCCGCGGCGGTCAGGGCGTCCAGCGCCGCGCTGCAGGCCGCCGCGTCGCGGCCGCCGCGGATGGTCTCCAGGCGCCGCACCTGCTGTTCCCTCACAGCGGTGTTGTCGATGTCGAGGATCTCGACCGGGTCATCCTCCTCAGCGACGTACTTGTTGACGCCGACGATGACCTCCTCGCCGCGGTCGATGCGCGCCTGACGGCGCGCGGCTGCCTCTTCGATGCGCAGCTTCGGCATGCCGGACTCGACGGCCTTGGTCATGCCGCCCAGCTCCTCCACTTCGGCGATCAGCTTGCGCGCCTCGGCGACCAGGGAGGCCGTGAGGCTCTCCACGTAGTAGCTGCCGGCGAGCGGATCGGCCACCTTGGTGATGCCGGTCTCCTCCTGCAGGATGAGCTGGGTGTTGCGGGCGATGCGGGCCGAGAAGGGCGTCGGCAGGGCGACCGCCTCGTCCAGCGCGTTGGTGTGCAGCGACTGGGTGCCGCCCAGCGCCGCCGCCAGCGCCTCGACCGCTGTGCGCACCACGTTGTTGTAGGGCGACTGTTCGGTGAGCGAGACGCCGGAGGTCTGGCAGTGGGTGCGCAGCATCAGGGAGCGCGGGTCCTTGGGCTGGAAATGCGTCTGCATCAGATCGGCCCAGAGGAAGCGCGCGGCGCGCAGCTTGGCGATCTCCATGAAGAAGTTCATGCCGATGGCGAAGAAGAACGAGAGCCGCGGCGCGAAGGCATCGACGTCGAGGCCCTTGGAGAGCGCCGCGCGCACGTACTCGACGCCGTCGGCCAGCGTGAAGGCCAGTTCCTGCACGCAGGTCGCCCCCGCCTCCTGCATGTGATAGCCGGAGATGGAGATGGAGTTGAAGCGCGGCATGTTCTGGGAGGTGTAGCCGATGATGTCGGCGATGATCCGCATCGAGGGTTCGGGCGGATAGATGTAGGTGTTGCGGACCATGAACTCCTTCAGGATGTCGTTCTGGATGGTGCCGGAGAGTTTCTCCGGCCCGACGCCCTGTTCCTCGGCGGCGACGATGTAGCCGGCCAGCACCGGCAGCACCGCCCCGTTCATGGTCATGGAGACCGACATCTCGTCTAGCGGGATGCCGTCGAAGAGGATCTTCATGTCCTCCACGGAATCGATGGCCACGCCCGCCTTGCCGACGTCGCCGACGACGCGCGGATGGTCGGAGTCATAGCCGCGGTGGGTGGCGAGGTCGAAGGCCACCGACAACCCCTTCTGCCCGGCCGCCAGGTTGGCGCGGTAGAAGGCGTTGGAGGCCTCGGCGGTGGAAAAGCCGGCGTACTGGCGCAGCGTCCAGGGCCGGCCGGCGTACATGGTGGCGCGTGGCCCGCGGGTGAAGGGCGCGAAGCCGGGCAGGCTGCCGACCGTTTCCAGGCCCTCCAGGTCTTCCGCCGTGTAGAGCGGCTTGACGGCAATGCCCTCCGGCGTCTCCCAGCTCAGGGACTCCGCCTCGGCGCCCTTCAGCTCCTTCGCCGCCAGGGCCTGCCAGTCCGCCAGGGTCTTCTCCGGCCAATCGCTCATCGTCTCCGCCCTCTTCTCATCGCCGGCCAAGCCGGCGCAGGCTGCCATTTCGCAGGTGCAGTATAAGCGGACGAACGGTTTGGGGCAAAGGCGGCGGCTATAGACCAGAAACCCCTAGCATCCAGTGATTTTTAGAAACGATAACTCTTGCAAACTCTAGTTGATTTGGGAAACCTGATATATCGAGCTATCGCCCTTCACATTGAGATCAGAAGATATGCACTTGGTCGACCGCATTCATGTTGAGGGTTTCTGGGATAGCTATGACTTTGAGCTGAAGATCAATCCAGATGTAACGTTTCTTATTGGGGCAAACGGAACTGGCAAAACGACGCTGGTCAATCTTATCGCCGCAGCTCTGTATGTAGATATTCCAACACTGAACAGACTGCCCTTTCGGGCTATCGAGATTGTTCTGCAGCCACTAGCTGGAACAAAGAAGCCTTCAATTCGTGTTTCTAAAGATGCTGACTTCGAAGGCCCACTGGGGGGTGTTAAGTACGAGATTAGACATTCGAGGTCGGGCGATAGGTATCTGTTTGACCTAGACGAGGTCATGGAAAGAACGCTGCTTGTGCGTAGGGACACGCCGTCGAGAGTGATGCGCGACCGACTTAGGCGGAGCATGCCTCAGTTGTATGAGTTGGTTCGAGAACTCATTAGCGTCAGTTGGCTTTCAATTCATCGCACCGAGACTCCTCGACGCGCCAGCGAAGACCGAAGCTTCGAATCGACCGTCGATAGGAAAATCGATGATCTCAGCAACGAGCTTGTTCGGTATTTTTCGACGCTTTCGAGGCAAAAAGACGAGGAGATGCAACGATTCCAGGAGTTTGTATTTCTATCGCTCCTTGATGAAAGGAGCGAGGAGGAATTGTTTGACCCCCGAAGAAAGAGAAAGCTTAAAGAACAACAAGATACCCTTGCTGAGGTATTCGAAGAACTCAACATCAAGAATCAAGGGCTCAATAACAAGATCAGAAGGTATTTTTCTAAAGCAGATCAAACCTTCAACAGGATCGAAAGCGAGAAAGCAACGGAAGTCACGACAGACGAGTTTGTAAATCTATTGGGGGTTTGGCGAATCGAAAGCATTGTTGATCGATGGAACGAGCTCCAGGATAGGCTTTCCGAAATCTTCGAAAGGAGAGACAGGTTCGCGAAGGAAATAGATGAACTGTTTCTCAGAAAGAACATGCACATTGACGAAAGAAACGAAATTTTCTTTCTGAGCCGAACCAACAAAACCCTCAAGCCAACCATGCTATCGAGCGGCGAAAAGCAGCTACTGATTCTCCTTGGTGAGCTACTGCTTCAGAGAAATAGACCATACATCTTCATAGCCGATGAACCGGAGCTTTCTTTGCATGTAACGTGGCAAGAAAGACTCATAACCAGCCTAGTTAATCTGAACGAAAACGCTCAGATTATTGTTGCCACTCACTCTCCGGACATCATTGGGCACAGGTCTGATAATGCCGTGAAAATGGAGAACTTGATTCCATGACGTTGCGCAGAACCACAGGGGGTCTGCAAAGTCTTCATTTGTTCTACGACGCAGAGAAAGTCGTGTTCTGCGAGGGAGGTAAGTCAATAACTTACCGAGACGTTATGTCTGGCCAGGGCGATTCGGAGACTTGTGACACACACTTTTGGGCTACGGTGATTGGCACCTTTGTTGAACTAAACGAAGTCCACTTCAAATCAGTTGGAAGCAAGTCAACCCTCGAAGGGATCGCAAGCGATATTATATCGAACAACATCACAAGTATTATTGTTTGTCTTGACAAAGATTTTGATGATTTCAAAAAAAATATGCTCGAGCACTCAAATGTATTGTATACGCATGGATATAGTTGGGAAAACGATATCCTGTGCATGGAATTCTTGGAAGACTTTTTCTTTACTTACAAAAACAAAAATCCAGGAAATCAAATAATATATGATGTGATTTCAAAGTCAGTATTTAATTTTATTGTATCTTCTAAAAGATATTGTGAATTTGACATTCATTTTGCATTGAAACATTCAGAATTTTATTTTGATCGAGGGCGGCCAACACGACACCTAGAAATTGGGAATCAGACCGTCCCAAAACTGAACGTGTCGGCTTGCCAACTACGGCTCTCAGAACTCGGTTACAAGCGAGGCCCGGTAACCCAAATCAAGCTCGATCAGAGTGAAGTTCAAAGGCATTTGTACGGAAAGCTGTTCGCGAGATTCACTTTCCATTTGATGAAGCACTACCTTGGCAGACCTCCAAAAAAAGTACCTATGCACTTTGAGTCTATGATGAGAGCTGGCATCAAGTTTTTTGGAGGTGCATTGGCCAGCGGGAGCCTTGCAAAACAAGAGAGGTACTACAGGAGCTTGGCGCAAGGTGCATTTGCATAGGCCGGGTGAAGGATTCGCAACTTGGTTCTGCATCTCCATACCTCTGCATTTGCAGATGCGAGATCCTGCCATGCCCCCCTGAATGCTCCTGCATGGCCCAAATCATCTCTTCCTCGTGCTAGTGCGACACCGCATCAGTGCCAAGGGGACTAACCCTCGGCCATTTTCGTCTTCTATGCTCACTTGGTAGTGCCGAGGATCGATGACTACATCATCGACGTGCAAGTCAGTCCTTGGCAGCGCAGGCACGGATAAAGTGAGGTCAGGCAATGCTCAGGATGGCAGCTACAACACCTAGCGGAGGCCGATTAGCGTGCCTCATCAATCACTGCTTCCAGCACCCCCCTGCCCCAGCAGCGCGGAAACAGCACCGTAAGTGGCGACGCAGTAGGGGACGAGGTAGGTGAGCACAGCCTTCATCAGCTCGAGGCCCTGGCCGGCGACGAGGCGGTCGCCCTGGTTGATGGCCACCAGCGCAGTACCGACGACCAGCGCCACCATAGTCGAGCGGCGCACGACGGCGGGGCGCAGGGCGGTGGCGATCCATCGGTTCATTCAACCGCTTCCTTCGTGCTCTCTTCGCAACGGCTCAGTGAAGTAGCTCGCCTTCGACTTGCCGCATATTGAGACGCGTCCGCTAGTCCTTCAGGCGCACGCCGACACCGCCGCCGTTGGCCTCGATGAAGACGATGCCGGCGGCTTCGAGGGCAGCTTGAATGGCCAGAAGATTGTTCTTCAAAGGTTTGCGGGCGCCTGACTCGAAGTCGGCGAGCGTTCGCGGGGCGATCCCGGCTGCGCTGGCGAGTTGGTCGCGCGACATGTCGATCATCGCCCGCGCTCCCTTACACTGAGCTGGAGTCACATCAAATACCACTATGTTGCATGAAATACGTTGACATTTTAGAGGCAAGATTGCATGATCAACGTATATTACTGATCGCTTCCAAACTCGACAAGCGGCGCGTGCGAGTGCGCCAACACCCGCCCGCGCCTGACCACACCCCGACTTGCAATAGGAGTCAGGCCATGGCTGAGCACAGCCTTATCACGGATTCGGCTTCTCCCGACACTCAGGCCCCCGGCAACGGCACCCAGAGCCCCGACAGCGATAGCACGGGCACGCTCCCGGCCCCGCCGGAGCCGGCGCGGATCACCGGCCCGCAGTGCCGCGCGGCGCGGGCCATGCTGGGGTGGAGCCGCGAGGAGCTCGCCGAGCGCAGCAGCCTTCACTACATCACCCTCTGCAACTTCGAACTCGGCCACAACGCGCTGAAGCCGGCGTCGCTGCGGCTGCTGCGCCTTACCTTCGTGTCCGCCGGCCTGCTGTTCATCGACGCCGACGCAGGCGGCGGCCCCGGCGTCTGCCTCGCCAAGGCGGCCCGCTAGCTGCGGTCACTCCTCTCATGCGTCACCCTCGGACCTGATCCGAGGGTCCATGGGGCCGCACGCTGGAGCCCTGTCGGAGAGGCTCAGGTGCGCCGCTGCCGTGGATGCTCGGGTCAAGCCCGAGCATGACGGTTGCTGGATGACGGAGCAGACGATGCGTATTGCTCCTGTCAGCGCGCCCTCACTCTCCCACTTCGCGGCCCTCTCTCAATTCCGCAAGACAAATCAAGCGGGCTTCGGATAGGTCTTGGGGCGCACCCAGAGACCGTGAACAAAGGAGCCCGCCCCATGAGCCAAAGAGAGACCACGCAGCAGGCCTGGCTGGGCCGCTTCGTCCGGGTGAGCGACTACATCACTGCGCATCTGGAGGAGGATCTGGACCTGGACCGCCTGGCCGAGGTGGCCTGCCTCTCGCCCTACCACTTCCACCGCTGCTGGCACGCCTTCACCGGCGAGACCCTGGCCCAGATGGTGACCCGCCTGCGCCTGCACCACGCCGCCAACGCGCTGATCAAGGACGACGACCCGGTCGAGACCGTGGCGCGCGCGGCGGGTTACGGCTCGGCCGCCGCCTTCACCCGGGCCTTCTCCCGCGCCTTCGGACGCAGCCCGGCGGTCTACCGCACCGAAGGGCGGCTCGACCCGCCCATCACCCTCAGCCCCCCGAAAGAAGGAAACGCCGCAATGCATGACGTCCGTATCGAAGAGGTGCAGCCGGTCACCCTGGCCGCGATCCGCCACGTCGGCCCCTACCTGGAGGTCGAGAAGCCCTTCAACCAGGTCTTCGCCTGGGCCATGGGCGCCGGCCAGATGGGACCCTCGACCCGCGTCATCGGCATCTACCACGACGACCCGGGTGCAGTGGCGGAAGAGGACCTGCGCTCCGACGTCGGCATCTCGGTGGAACCCGGCACGCCGGTGAAGCAGCCGATCCAACTGGTGGACGTGCCCGGCGGGCGCCATGCCATCCTGCGCTTCAAGGGTGCTTATGCCGAACTGCTCGGCGCCTACAACTGGTTCTTCGGCACCTGGCTGCCGCAAAGCGGCGAGGAGCCGGGCGATGCCCCCTGCATGGAGTACTACCTCACCAACCCGCGTGAAGTGGCGCCCGCGGACAACATCACCGAGATCCACATGCCCCTGAAGGGCTGTCGCTGAAGGGCTGTCGCCGAAGGGATGGCAACAATGGGCTAGGGAATCCTATCCCCGCAAAACGCTTGATCCGCGTCATGGACGCCCGGCGGGCCGCAGGCAAGACTGCGGCCCGTCCCCTTTTGTGCCGGACCGAACCGTGGGAGGGCCTGCCCAATGGATGTGTCGATACTTCTCGCAAGACTGATGGGGCCGCTGTTCCTGGCCGTGGGCGCAGGGCTGCTGATCAATCAGGACCACTATCGCAAGATGCTGCAGCGCTTTCTGACCGACACTGCGCTCTATTACTTCTCCGGCGCGCTGGCGCTCACCGGCGGTGTGGCGATCCTGCTGTTCCACAATCTCTGGGTCGCCGACTGGCGCGTACTGCTCACCATCATGGGCTGGCTGTCGGTGGCGAAGGGGCTGACGCGGCTGCTGGTCCCGCAGGCGGGGCTGCAACTGGCCGGCAGCCTGGAGTCCCCTGCCCTGATCCGCGGCGGCGGCATTCTGGCCGCCGGGCTCGGCGTCTGGCTCTGCGTTATGGGCTACGCCGTCTGACCCACCCGGCGCTAACCCGCGCGCCGCCAGTCCATGGTGAGGGCGAAGGCGATAAGCAGCGCCGCAGCGGCCACCAGGCTGGGCAGCAGGAAGGACTGGCCGAAGCCGTAGGCATATCCGGCGAAGCTGGGGCCGATCATCTGGCCGAGGCCGAAGGCCGCCGTCATCAGGGCGATGGAGCGGCGCGGATCGCCGGCGGTGAGGCTGCGGGCGTAGACCAGGCCCAGGGCCGTGATGCCCATGAAGGTCCCGCCCAGCAGCGCCGCGGCCAGCAGGACCGAGAGGGCGCCGCTGCCGAGCACGGAGAGCGCGACGCCGAGCCCCTCCGCCAGGCAGGCCAGCGCGAAGCCGCGCGCCTTGCCGAGGCGCCCGGCCACCCAGGTCCAGAAGGCGACCGAAGGCACGGCGGCGAGCCCGACCGTCAGCCAGACGTAGGGCTCCAGCCAGCGGATCTCCGGCGTCAGGCGCACCAGGGTGGAGATAAAGGTCGCGGTGATGACGTAGCCGAAGCCGAAGAGGCCGTAGGCGACGATGAGGGCGACCAGACGGCGGCGGTCGCCGTCCTGCGCGGCGCCGCGCGGGGGCGATGAGGTTCCCTCCGGCTCCGGCGGGATCAGCCTGACCGCCGCGGCCAAGGCGAGCAGGGAGACCGCCCCGCTGGCCAGCCAGAGGCCACGCCAGTCGCTGCCTTGCGCCGCCATCCAGGCCACCAGCACGGCGGAAACGGCGATGCCGCAGCCGACGCCGGCGAAGTGCAGCGCGGAGAACCCGGGCTTCCCCGCCGCGGCGAGGCGGTCCAGCACCAGCGCCGAGGAAAACACCAGCACGAAGGCGCTGGCCACGCCGCCGGCAAAGCGCAGGACGAGGAACAGGATCAGCGCCGTCTCGGCGGCCATGGCCGCCGTCGTGAGCGCCGAGACCGCGAGCGCGGCCAGGAACCAGCGCCGCCGCCCGCCGGGCAGCGCCGCCTTGGCGGCGGCAAGTGCGCCCAGCAGATAGCCGAGGAAATTGGCCGAGGCGACGATGCCGGCCTGCGCCTGGCTGAGGCCCAGGCTCTCCACCATGAAGGGCAGGATCGGTGTGTAGACGAAGCGCCCGATGCCCATGGCCGCGGCCAGCGCGATGCAGCCGCCCAGCGCCACCGCCGCCGCACCCTCTGCCGAAACCGTCCCACTATCGCTGGTCATGGATGCAAGGCTAGCACGCGCGGCAAGGGGCGGAGGTGCAAATCCCGCCGGGCAGGGTCCTGTGATCGCGGGTCGGCGCCCCTCGTTTCAGGGCGCCGTGATCGCGCCGACGACTTCCGGCCGGTCGCTGCCGTTGGGCCGCAGGACCAGACCGCCGCCCGCGTCCACCGCTTCGCGCCCGATGATGTTGAAGGCGTGGGTGTGGCCGACCAGAACCAGCGGCGGACCGTCGCGGGGCGCTTCCAAAGTGACCATGAAACGGCGCAGCGCTTCGTAGACCGCGTCCTTGTCGCCCGTACTCCAATGGTAGTAGTTCAGCGCCGATTCCTCGGTGACTGTGCCGAGGTCCAGCAACTCGGCGGTCTGCAGAGCCCGACAGTACTGGCTGCTGAGCAGCCGCAGTTCGGCGATCCCTGCCGCGAGGAAGCGTTGCTTCAGTTCCGCCGCCTGCTTGCGGCCGGCTGCGCCGACCTGCCGCTGTGTCAGGCAGTCCGCCAGGTCGAAGTCGTCGGAGTCGCTGCCGCCCGCTTTAACATGGCGCAGCAGCACCACATAGCCGCCGTCCTTCAGTTTGGAGAGATCGAAGTCCTCGGCCTGCGCCGGTATGGGACTCAGGGCAAACGACACCACGAGCAGCGCTGCCGCAAGAACACGTGCGAAGAAACCGGCCCCCATATCCCCCACTCCAGTCGTGACTGATTGTCGGGCCCTTTTAGCGCCAATCCCCTGGCAGCGCCACTGCCAGGGCTAGAGGCGCACCCGGCAGTAGGCGACCGGCCGGTCAAAGCCCTTGAGCTTCGTGGTCTCGTGAACGCAGTCCTGATCCTGGAGCAAGGACGCAACCGCGCCCTCCTCGCTGACCGACTGCGACAGGACGAGGTCGCCGCCTTCGCTCTTGCCCTGCAGGCGCGCGGCCATGTTGACCGTGCTGCCGAAGTAGTCGAGGCGGCCGTTCAGGGTGACGGCGATGCAGGGACCTTCATGCACACCGAGCTTGATGACCACCGGCAGGTCCTCGCCCGCGTTGGCCCCTTCGCGTGCATTGAAGGCCGCAACCTCGCGCTGGATCGCCAGCGCCGCCGCGACCGCATCGGCCGGCGCGGCGAAGGCGGCCATGACCGCATCGCCGATGGTCTTCACCACCGCGCCGTTGTGGCGCCGCACGATGGCGCCGAGAAAGGCGAAGTGATCGCGCACCAGGTGATAGGCCGCGGCATCGCCGATGCGCCCGTAAAGCTCCGTCGAACGCCTGAGGTCGGTGAACAGCAGGGCGATGCGCGCGACCGCCACCTCGTCGCCCGGGCGCAGCACCTGATCGGAGAAGAGGTCGCGGAAGGCCTGCAGCGCCGTCACCCGGTCGGCGGTCAGGGCATCGCGCACCCAGCGCCGCTCCTCGACGATCGCGGTCAGCGGCCGATCGGTCCGGTTGTGCAGTTCGATCTGCCCGGCCTGCCCCGCCTGCCCCGCCTGCTCTGCCGGAGCGGCGGCGATGCCGTCATCGCTCAGCGTGACCGTCGGCGGCGCCGCGCCTTCGGCCAGGTCCACCAGGCACTCCGGTCCCGGCTCCAGGGTGCGCAGGGCGTAGCGGCCCGGCGGCAGGTCGCAGGCTTCGCGCAGACTCTCCCCCGGCGCCAGGCTGCGCTGCAGCCAGATGTGCGGTGTCGACATCGGCCCGAAGAGACAGTGCTCGCCGCTGCCCAGGGGGCGAACAGCCGCAGCCGGCTGGAAGCTGAGCTCGACATTGCGCGAGAAGTCGCGGTCGTAGTCGATGTTACAACTGTCGCAGTGGGCGCCCTGCGGCAGGCCGTCCAGCGCCTCCACCGCCGCCTTGGGAATGCGGCAGCGCGGGCAGAGCAGGTCCCAGCGCATGTCGAGCAGGCCGGCGCGCACCGCCTCCAGGCAGAGCTCGATGGCGGCGCGCTCCTCCACCTGCCAGGCCCGGGCCAGGCCGAGCGGGCGCAGGTGGACGAGATCGGCCTCCTGCGCCGTCAGCAGATGCTCGGCCAGGCGCGCGGCGAGACCGTTGCCATGGGGTCCGGCCTCAATCGCGCTCACCAGTTCGGCCACCTTTGTTCGCACCTCAGGGCTTGGAGCCGGCGCCTTGAAGGAAAAGGGCTGGACCGAAAGGCCGCCGGCGAAGCGGTCCGCATCGGCGGCCAGCGTGGCGAAGGTCTTGGCGGTGGACTCGAAGAACCCGGTCTTCAGGATCACGCGGCCGAGCAGGTTTGCCGGGGTCGCCGTAAGGGTATAGTCGCCACGGCACCCCGCGCCGTCCTCGCGGGGTGAGAGCACCAGGCGCGCCGTCAGGTCCTGCAAGGGACCGTTCAGGAATTCGCGGCGATGCTCGAACCAGCGCCCGGCCACCCAGTTCACCGGGATCTCGCGCCAGGCGATGGTGACCGGTCCGCGCTTCATGCGGCCTTCGTAGAGCACCGATCCGTCCGGCTGCGCCGTCTCGCTCACCTCGTAGCGCGGCAGACCGGCGGCCTCGTTGAAGCGCACGGTATCGGCCAGCAGCGGCCAGATGGCCCCGGCCGGGTTGTCGAACTGCCAATGAAAGGTGCGGCTCTGCGGCTGTGCCATCCCTCGGGTCCTCTGGGCGGCAGCGCCGGACGGAACCCGGCCCTACCAGCGCATGAAAGGCATGACCGCGCTGGGCTCGGCCGGCGCGTCCGCGATCATGGCAGCGTAACGTTCGGGATCGATGGTCCCGTCCTTATCTACGCCCAATTCCTCGCCGTGGATGCCGGCGGCGACGAAAATGCAGTCGATTCCCGCTGCCGCGGCACCGGCCACGTCGGTGCGCAGGGAATCGCCGATGGCGGCGATCCGCTCCGGCGCAACCTCCGGCAGCAGCGCAAAGCAGGTCCGGTAGACCTCCGGGTGGGGCTTGCCGTGCCAGCGCACCTCGCCGCCGCGCTGCTCGAAGGCCACGGCGATGGCGCCGGCGCAGATCTCCCGCTTGCCGCCGCGCACCACCACCAGATCCGGATTGGTGCAGATCATCGGCAGACCGAGCGCAAGAGCCTCTGCAATGAAGTCGTCGTAGGTCTCCACGCTGTCGAGCGGGCTCAGGTTGCCGGTGTTGAGGATAAAGTCGGCGTCTTCCAGGCGCTCGACAAAGTCCAGATCCAGCCCCTCGCGCATGCCGTAGTCGCGCTCCGGGCCCAGGTGGTAGCAGCGCCGACCCAGGGCCCGATACCAGGGGTCCGGCCGCTGGTCCAGGTGCTGCCAGGCATCCTCGCCGGAGGACATCAGCGCATCGGGCAGACCGGGGTCGATGCCCAGTTCGGCGTTGCGCGCCACGATGACGTCAGCCCGCCGCGGCGCGTTGGAGAGAATGACCGAACGCTTTCCGGCGGCCTTCAGCGCCTCGAGGGCGGCCACCGCGTCCGGGAAGGCGGCAATCCCGTCGTGCATGACCCCCCAGAGGTCGACGATGAAGGCGTCATAGCGGTCGGCCAGGGCGGCGAGGCCCGGGTAGAAGGACGGATGGGACATGAAAGCTCCGCGAGGCCACTGAGGCGTGTCGGCGCCCTTCTGCCACAGCGGCGGCGCCATGCAAAGGGGATAGGGCGGGCTTTAGGCCGCCGGGCGGGCGAGGCGCGGCTCGCCGAAGAGGTAGCCCTGGGCGCAGTCGATGCCGAGGTCGAGCACCTCCACAAGGGCGTCCTCGTCCTCCACCTTCTCGGCCACCAGGCGGATGCCATGTTCCTCAAGGCCGGCCTGCAGGCGCTCGCCCTTGTCGGGCTCGGCGAGCAGGGCTTCGGCGCGCACCTTGACGAAGTGGAACTGACGCGCCGCCAGGGCGGCCGGATCGATATCCAGGTCGATGACGCCGTCCAGCGAGAAGCGGCAGCCGAGATCGGCGAGACGTTTCAGATAGATCCCGGCACTGGCATCCCAGGCGTTGTAGTCGCTCTGCGAGAACTCAAAGATGAGGTTGCGGGTCAACGCCCGATTGCTGTCCAGGAAGTCCACGAAGTCGGCGAAGAAAACATCGTCGCCCAAGGTCAGGCTGGAAATGTTGCAGAAGAAGTCGAGCTTCTCGTTGCGCCTTTGAATCTTGCGGATGAGCTGGATGCAGCGGATCAGCAGCATGTTGTCGATGGCCGTCACCAGGCCTTCGCGCTCGGCGAGATTGATGTACTGCTCCGGCAGGATCATGAAGCCGTCGGTGGTGCGCAGGCGCGAAAAGCACTCATAGTAGCGGCGCTTGCGCTGGGGCAGCAGCACGATGGGCTGCAGGACGAGGTCGATACGGTCGTCGCGCAGCGCCTGGCGCGCAACCTCCAGCACCGCCGCCTCGTCGAGGCCGAGGGCAACCGGCGGCAGCACGCCGGCCTTCTTCTCAGCCTGGTTGGCGTTGGCGGCGGCCGGTGCAGGCGCCGCGGCGTCTTCGCTGTCCACGTGACTGCTTGCCGGACGCGGGCGCAAGGGATGGGGTTTCGCGGTCAGGCGCCTGACCGCCGCCGCGTCCTGCGCAGCTTCGGCCTCCGTTTCAGACACCGCCGCTTCGGCCACCGCCGCTTCACCCGGCGCCGCGGTCTGGCGGGGCGCTTTGGAAGACTTGGCGAGCCGTGTGATCAGTGACTGCAACACCTTCACTTCGGCGATCACCTCGTCCACCGACTTGCCGGACTTGCTGACGCCGCCGGCGGACTCCAGGGCTTCGCGCAGCACCGCCAGTTCCCGGCGGGTCCAGCTCAGCTCTTCCAGGGCGTCGCCCTGGGCAACCCGAAGGGAGAGCAGCTTTTGCGCCAGGAAGGTCTCGCGGCCCAGGCGCGCATAGACCTCGTGCAGCAGCCCGCCGCCCAGCAGGACTGCCAGCGCCAGGCCGATGGCGCTGCGGACATCGATCAGCGGATGCCAGCCGGGTCCGTAGAGCAGCACAGCCGCCGCCGCCGCGGCGTAGCAGAGGAAGATCGCCAGGTGCCTAAGCATCGCGGCGATCCTACAGTGCTGCAGGCCGCCGGCGGGCGGGCAGGGGGGTGTCGAGGAAGGGCCGATCCATGGCGCCTACTCTGCCGGGCCAGTCTTGAAAGAGGGTTAACGGAGTCTTGCCCCTCCTGCGTGACCCCCCGGGTGCGTGACATCGGGTGCTTGACCCCCGGGATGCTTGACGCAGCACCGTCATCGGATCAGAAAGCTGGACTGCCCCGGGAAACCCGGGGAAGCCTAGGAAAGCCCAGGAAAGCCCAGGAAAGCCAACAGGAGCCCAAAGAAGGCGCGAGGACGGAACAATGACGGTTACCATCTATCACAACCCGCGCTGCAGCAAGTCCCGCCAGACGCTGGCGCTGCTCCAGGAGCGCGGCATCGAGCCCGAGGTCGTCGAGTATCTGAAGGACCCGCCCGATGCGGCAACCCTCGATGCGATTCTGGAGCGGCTGAAGATGGAGCCGCGCGACCTCATGCGCCGCAGGGAGGAACCCTACAAAGCGCTCAACTTGCAGGACGAGGGCTTGAGCCGGCAGGCCCTGATCGCGGCCATGGTGGAGCATCCGATCCTGATCGAACGCCCGATCGTCACCAAGGGCTCGAAGGCGGCACTGGGCCGGCCGCCGGAAAGCGTTCTCGCAATCCTCTAGCACGCCGACCAAAACCGAAGGCAGCGGCACGATGCTTGGAGACGTTCGCTGCGCTCACTCCTCAGCGTGAGGATCAGCCGTTTCACCCTTTCGATCCTCATCCTGAGGAGTGTGCCGGAGGCGCGCGTCTCGAAGGATGGACGGCCGGTAAACCTTACCCTTCAGCAACGTCCTAGCCGCTGTAGCGGTGGTCGGCGCCGACGGCGGCGGAAAGCGAGTCGAAGCCGTCATCGCGCAGCAGGCGGGCGAGTTCCCGCTTGATGCGCGCCACCAACGCCGGGCCCTGATAGATCAGCGCCGTGTAGAGCTGCACGAGGGAGGCCCCGGCGCGGATCTTGCGATAGGCATCGGCGCCGGAAGCGATACCGCCGACCCCGATCAGCGGCAGCCTGCCTTCGGTGAGGCGATAGAGGTCGGAGAGGACTGCGGTGGAGGCGGCAAACAGCGGCTTGCCGGAAAGCCCGCCGCCTTCGGTCTTTGCGGCGCCGCGCAAGCCGTCGGGCCGCGCAATGGTCGTGTTTGTGGCGACGATCCCCGCCACCCCGGCGGCGAGGCAGACGGCGGCGATGTCCTGCTTGTCTTCTTCGGTCAGGTCCGGCGCGATCTTCAGCAGCAGCGGCGGCGCCGGCGCCGGCAGCACCGCCATAACGCGGCCGAGCAGGTCCTCCAGTTCCCCGCGCCCCTGCAGCGCGCGCAGGCCGGGGGTGTTGGGCGAGGAGACGTTGACCACCAGGTAGTCGGCCAGCGGCGCCAGGGCCGCGGCGCCGGTGGCATAGTCGCCTGCCGCATCGACGCTGTCCCTGTTCTTGCCGAGGTTGATGCCGACGAGCCCTGTCGCCCGCCCTGTCGCCCGCCCTGTCGCCCGCCCTGTCGCCGGGGCGGCACGATAACTCTTCAGGCGCTCCACCGCGGCTTCCAGTCCGCCGCTGTTGAAGCCGAGCCGGTTGATGACCGCTGAGTCTTCCGGCAGGCGGAAGATACGCGGCTTCGGGTTGCCGGCCTGCGGGCGCGGCGTGATGCTGCCGACCTCCACGAACCCGAAGCCGAGCGCCAGCATCGGCGCCATGACCTGCGCGTCCTTGTCGAAGCCGGCGGAAAGACCGACCGGGTTGGCGAAGTCGCGCCCCCAGAGCTGCATTGCCAGTACAGGGTCGTCCGGGTCCGTCGCGCGCGGCGCCAGGCCCGCGGCCAGAGCCCTCAGGGTCAGACCGTGGGCCGCCTCCGGATCCAGCAGCCGCAGCCCCGGTCCGATCAGCCGGTCGAACAGAAAAGACGTCACAGCCGGAAGCCCCTGACCTAATCCACCAGAGGTGGAAAGCGATGGCGTCCGTCGGATCCCAACGGCAGATCGTCGACCCGGCGCACAGCCGGCAGGGGGAGCGGCCCGTAAAGGTGGGGAAACAGCGCACCGCCGCGCGAGGGTTCCCACTTCAGCGCCGGGCCGAGGGCTTCGGCGTCGACGGCCAGCAAGACCAGCCCATCCTGGCCGGCGCGGTGCTTGGCGGCCGAGGTCTCGACCTGGGCGGCGGTGGAAAAGTGGATGAAACCGTCGGCCCGGTCCTGGGAGGAGCCCGCATAGCGCCCGCTGGCCTGCGCTTCGGCCCACTCGTCCTTGCGGCAGATATGGAAGATCACTTTGTCCTGCATGGCCGCCAAGGTAGTTGCACAACTGCAGCTTGACCAGCTTCGCCTGAAGCGGGTCTCAAAGCCGCAACATCTTTTCGATTTGACTAGGATTAAGACTATGTTCTTGCTGCATTAGGCGTCGTTTTATAAGACAATGTTCCCATGCTCCAGCATCACAGTGTATGGCACGCAATCGACCGCCTTGCGGCGCGATACGGCCTCTCGCCCTCCGGCCTTGCACGGCAGGCAGGGTTGGATCCGACCACGTTCAACAAGAGCAAGCGGATCACCAAGGAGGGCAAGCAGCGCTGGCCGAGCACGGAATCGCTGGCAAAGGTGTTGAACGCAACCGGCGCCTCGCTTGGGGAGTTCGTCAGCCTGATCGAGGCGCAGGACGGGTCGGCGGGCCTGCGCCGGCTGCCAAAGCTGCGCTTTGCGCAGGCGGCACAGCCCGGCTACTTCGATGCCACCGGTCGCCCGGTGCGCGCGCAGTGGGAGGAGACCAGCTTTCCCGACATTGCCGATCCTCACGCCTATGCCCTGGAAGTCACCGGCGAAGGTCTGTTGCCGGTCTACCGTCACGGCGATCTCGTGGTGGTCTCGCCGGAGACGCGCGCGGCCCAGGGCGACCGCGTGCTTGTCAGAACCCAGCAGGGCGAGATGCTGATCGCCGAATTGCAGGCGCGCAGCGAACACGAACTGCTGCTGAAATCGCTCGGCCGTGAACAGGCCACGCGCAGCCTGGCATCCGGCCAGGTGCAGTGGGTCTCCCGCATCGCCTGGTCGAAGCACTAGTCCGGCAGCGCACCGCTGGGATGGCGGCGCAAGAACCGCCAAGACGTCGCGGCGCGGCGTGTGCTTTCCCTGGTCGTATCGAGCGGCTAGGCTCAGCCGCAGTCTTCCAAGTCAATCCGCATTACAAGAGGGAACCTTCGAGGCATGACACACCCCAAGGCCGTGCACTTCCTGGATGGTGAATGGGTCGAGGGCAATCCGCCCATCATGGGTCCCATGACCCACGCGGCCTGGATGGCCTCGGTGGTCTTTGACGGCGCCCGCGCCTTCGAAGGCGTGACGCCAGACCTGGACCTGCACTGCGAACGCCTGGTGCGCTCGGCGGAGCGGTTCGGCCTGGGCTTCGTGCACAGCGCCGGGGAGATGCTTGAGATCGCCCAGGACGGTCTCGCGAAGTTCGACAGGAACGCAGCGCTCTATCTGAGACCAATGCTCTGGGCCGAACAGGGATTCGTCGACTGCGATCCGGAGAGCACGCGCTTCTGCTTCACCCTCTACGAGGCGCCGCTGCCGTCGGGGGACGGCTTTTCGGTCTGCCTGTCGAGCTTTCGCCGCCCGATGCAGTCGATGGCGCCGACCGACGCCAAGGCCTCATGCCTCTATCCCAATTCGGCGCGCGCCCTGCGCGAGGCCGGCAAGCGCGGTTTCGACAACGCGGTGGTGCTGGACGCCCTCGGCAACGTGGCGGAGCTGGCGACCGCCAACATCTGGATCGCCAAAGACGGTGCCGCCATCACGCCAGCGCCCAACGGCACTTTCCTCAACGGCATCACCAAGCAGCGCGTGGCCAAGCTGTTGGAGCAGGCCGGGATCAAGGTGCACGAGGCGCAGGTGACCTGGAGCGACGTCATGGAGGCCGATGAGGTGTTCTCGACCGGCAACTACGGCAAGGTGGTACCCGTCACCCAGGTCGAAGACCGCAGCCTGCAACCGGGTCCCGTCTTCAGCACGGCGCGCGAGGCCTACTGGTCCTGGGCGCACGGCGGCTGAAGAAAGAACCCGGCAAATCCGGGCCGGAGGGAACGGGGCCTGCCGACGGCCGCGCTTACTTGGCGCGCAGGCGATAGCCGGCACCGCGGACGGTCTGCAGGTCGCTGCCGTGGGTGCCGAGCTTGCGCCGGAGCCGGCCCACGTAGACATCGACGATGTTGGTCAGGGGGTCTTCGCTGGCGCCCCAGACGGAGTTCAGAATGCGCTCACGGGAAAAGACGCGGCCCGGCTTCGACAGAAAGAGTTTGAGGATTTCGCGCTCCTTGGCCGTGAGCTCCATGGGCGCCCCTCCGACGGTCGCTTCCAGGGTTTCCAGATCCAGGGCGATGACGCCGGCTTGCAGCACCGCCGCGGAAGAGTCCTTGGCAAACTGGCGGGAGCGGCGGGCCAGCGCCTCGATCCGTGCGATCAGTTCGTCAAACTCGAAGGGTTTGACCATGTAGTCGTCGGCACCGATCCGCAGCCCCTCGACCCTCTCGTCAAGGGCATCCAGCGCAGACAGGATCAGGATGGGCGTCAGGTCGCTGCGCGCGCGCAGCTTGCGGCAAAAGTCCTGGCCCGGCAGGCCGGGCAGCATCAGATCAAGAACAATCACATCGAAGCTTTCCTGCATTGTCAGTTCAAGCCCCATGTCCGCATCGGCGGCGTGGGTGACGGTCCATCCTTCGGCCCGTAGGCCACGCAGCACGAAATCAGCGACGCGCGCCTCGTCTTCGACCAGAAGTATGTTCATTGGCTTTGCCCCATCCGCGATATGTCTCTACAGAAGTTGTGCCGCTTCGACGGGCCTTGGCCTCTGGAGTGCATGCCGCCGTTCCTGTTGATTGCTGAAATCGTTTGTCAGTAGGACAACGAAGCACGGCATCCGCTATTCCCCTGAAGCTGTGACAAAGTTGAGACGACCCCGGACGTCCCTGCATCTTGTCTGAAGTTTGAACGGGCCGGCAGGACGGCACGCCCAAGCGCGGGCGAAAGACGCCCGGCGCTAAACAGAATCGAAAGAATAAAGCTGCGCGGTTCCCGAGAATCAGATCAGCAGGCCGTTGCGGCCAGGGGCGGGCGGCCCGGCAGGGTAAAGCGCGCCTGCACGCCCTGACCGGGCCGGCTGGTCAGGGCGATGCGCCCGCCATGAGCCTCAACGATGGCCTTGGCCATTGGCAGTCCGAGACCGGCGCCGCTGTCGTAGCGGATCGCCGCGTTGGAGCCGCGAAAGAAGCGCTCGAAAACATGCGCCAGTTCCTGTTCGGTCAGGCCGGGGCCGTCATCAGAAACCGTAACGGCATAGCCGCTCGGCGCCGGGTCGAGGCGCACCCAGATCTCCGCACCGCCGTAGCGCAGCGCGTTTTCAAGCAGGATGGTCATGACCTGGTGGACACGGTTGGGATCGGCGTTCAGCCGCGCGGCATCGACCGCGGACTCGAAGTGAACGGTCTTCACGGTGTTGTCGTCGTTGGCATCGTCCAGGGCGCGGCTGGCGATCACGGCGCGATCGACGATTTCCGCCAGGTCGGTCTCCTGCGGCTGTATGCGGATCTCGCCGCTTTCCTGGCGCGCCACGAAGAGCAGATCGTCGACGATCCGTGCCGTATGGTCGGCTGCCTCGCGCGTGCGCATCAGAACCTCGCGGTATTCTTCCACGTCGCGCTTGGCGCCGCGCAACGCCACATCGGCTTCACCGCGTATGATGGTCAAAGGCGTGCGCAGTTCGTGACTGACATCCGCCAGCAGACGCTTACGGTTGGCTTCGGTCTGGCGCAGCGTCTGCAGCAGTTTCTCGAGCTGCGCAGTGCGGCGCGAGACCTCGCGTTCCAGTTCGCCATGCGAAGCGGCCAGCAGGTCCTGGCGCTCCGCCACCTTGGCGATCATATGGTTGAAGGCCTGGGCGACACGGTCCAGTTCGGTATCGCCAGGCACCTCGATCCGATGATCCAGGTCGCCCCGCCCAACGGCTTCCGCTCCGGCCAGCAGGCGTTGCAGCGGACGCGTCAAGCCGCTGCGCAGCAGATAGGTGCCGAAGATCGCGGTGAAGGCCGCAAAGAGCGCTGCAAAAACGGCGGTGCGCTGAAAGGCGGCGACCGCCGCACGCATTTCCGCTTCCGCTTCCTCGACTTCTTCCTGCTCCTCGGCAAGCGCCTCGGCGATCTTCGCGCGCAGTTCGGCATCGATGCGCTCGTCCAGGATCGCAGCCAGGCGCGCTGTGTACTCCGGCGTTCCGGGTTCGAGAGTCGAAGACTGCAGGCGGGCGAAGTCGCGCAGGATATAATCGATCTTGCGCTCGATCCGCGCGAGAAGGTCGAGTTCCTCGATCTCCTCCTCGCCGACCATCTGGACTTCGGCGCCGATGAGGCTGCGCAGTTCGCTGATGTCTCTGCGGATCTCCGCGCGCAGCAGGGCCTCGCCGGCGCCGCCGTCGCGGTCACCGATCAGAAGGGCATCGCCATACTGCTTGAACAGCTGGTAGGTGTGGGTGGACAGCGACAGATACTGTTCGTGCACCTGGTGCGCCAGGCGGGACCGCTCCAGCAGATACTCGGCCGTGCGCGCCGACCAATACGCAACCCCCGCGCTGAGCAGCGCCATGGCCAGCAGGCCGCCGATGGCGAGATTGAGCTTGGTCAGATAGCGCAAGGCCGGCCTCGCAGAGGGTCACGCCGCCCAACGCGGCGCAAAGAAGCGCGCTGCCGGACCAGACCCGGAGAAGACATCCTCCGGAGTCCCCACCTCGACGATACGCCCGTTTTCGACGAACCAGATTTCATCCATGCGGCGGGCGAGCGCCAGGTTGTGGGTGATCATCAGGGTCGTCGCGTCGGTCTTGCGGATCAGGCTCTCCACCAGAGCCGGCCCGTCGACGTCCAGCGCATCGTCCGGCTCGTCCAGCAGCATGAGGTGCGAACCCGACAGCGCCGCCCGGGTCAGCAGGACACGGCGGATCTCACCGGCCGAGAGGTTGCGGCCGCCTTCGGAGAGCCTGCCGTCGAGGCCGCCGAGGCGTTCCAAGACATCACCCAGGCCAAAGGCTTCGGCCATGGCGGCGACGGCATCGTCGTCCTGCTGCTCGGCAGCCCCCATGGTGAGGGCGCGCCGCAGGCTGCCGGCAAGAATGGGCGAACGGGTGCCCACCAGCGCGATCATGCGGCGGCGTTCGTCCGCCGTGAGGTTGCCGGGGGCGCGGCCGCCCAGGCTCACTTTGCCCTGCTTCGGCTGCTCCAGACCAGCAGCGAGGCTCAGCAAGGTCGACTTGCCGGCCCCGTTGCCGCCGACGATGGCGATCTTGCGGCGGGCCGGCGCTTCGATCTCGATGTCCTTCAGGGCGCCGGCGGACACGCCGGCAAAGCGCAGCGACTGCGGCGCATCGCCCAGCGGCGTGCCTTCGGCCGCGCGGCGGCGCGTCAGGGTCGGCGCGGCGAGCAGGGCGTCGCACTTGTCGCGCGCGGCAACCCAGGCCCGGTGACGGTCCCAGACGCCGGCGAGATCACGCATCGGCTGAATGATCAGTCCGACCGCTGCCATCGCGCCGGCAGCCTCAGGCGCGGCGACGCCAAGGGTCAGGGCCGCGGTAAAGAGGCTGGCTGCGGCAATGCCGGCGACGGCGTCGGGGACGGCGCGCAGCAGCGCGGCACCGCGCGCCCGCGCCAGGGCGGAGGCGATAAGTTTCTCCGTACGGCGCAGCAGATGCGCCTTTTCGGTGCGGATGCGGCCCAGCAGGCGCAGTTCCGGTGCATGAGGGATACGCTCGCTCATATCGGCGGCAAGGCGCGCACGGCGTGCCCGCAGGCGCTTGTGCGCGGGCCCCAGGCGCGGACCGGCAAGGGCCATGACGACAAGGCCGACGGCGATGGGCACGGCGGCGGCAACCCCGAGCCTGGGATCGAGCAGAAACAACACGGCGGTCGCGGTCGGCAAAACGATGCTGGCCGAGATCAGGCGGGCAATCCCCAGGCTGACCCAGCCGCGCACCGCGGCCAGGTCGCCGACGAAGCGCATCGCAAGCCCCCCGCTGCGGCGGTCGGCGACGTCGCGTGCGGACATCTCGGTCAGATGGGCAAAGAGCTTCAGGCGCAGGGAGGCGGCATAGTTCTGACCGACACGCTCGGCGACGACTCTTTCGAAAACACGAAACAGCGCGATGGCAAGACCGGCCGCGGCGACCATCGCCAGGGCGAGAACCGGCAGACTGACGGCATCGTCGCGGAACGCGGCGAAGACGTCGCGCGTCGCAAAGGCCGCCATGCCGGCAGCGGCCGCTTGACCGAGGGCCAGGACCGCGACCAGAGCAATGCTCCGGCCGCGGCCCTCACCCGCTACGCGCGGCAGGCGGCTCATGCGGCGACTCCGACTTCCGAAACTGCGACGGCGGGCTGCGCTGCGTCCCGAGTGCCGGCCAGCTTGCCCAACAGGGCGTTGGCCTGCGCCGGATCGGCAAGCGCGTCGCGGGTGACCACGGAAACACCGGTCGCGGTTTCGGCCTCGGCGGCGCCCAGCGGAGAGCAGCTCACCATGCCGGTGACCGCCGCCGGTTCGATCCCCATACCGCGCAGGGCCGCGCAACCGCCGGCGGCGGCCAGCGCGTCGGGCGCGGCGAAGACAACACCTGCGAAGCTGTCGCGCACATGCGGCTGCTTCAGCAGGTCGGCCGTCTCCTTCTGGAAAACGCCGTCGGCCAGTTCGACCACCGCAACCTCGCAGCCGTGGCGGGCGGCATGGGCCAGCAGGGTTTCGAGGCCGGCCTCGATACGGGCCAGCGGCTGGCGGTAGGTGGACACCATGCCGGCGTCGGTGAAGTCGGCGACATAGCTGGCGCCGGTATCGACAAAGGCATTGAAGTCGCCGAAAGCGCCGGTGCCCGTCGCCTTGATCGCCGCGACCTCGTAACCCGCACGGCTGAGGCCGTGGGCCAGGCGCGCAACGGCGGTGGTCTTGCCGGAGTTCATGGAAGCACCGACGACGCCGATCACCGTCAAGCCCTTCGGGCGCTCGGCCTTGTGCAGGGCGTAGCTCGCCAGGTTGATCACCTTGCCGGACCCATGGGTCAGCAGACCGAGCGGAACGACGCGCGTCGGCGCCGACATGCGGGCGTGGCGATGACGCATGCGGCCCAGGACACCGCCGCCGGCCAGCATGTCGGAACCCTCGGGATCGAGTTCCGCCAGGCCTTCGAATTGATCGGGCGCATAGCGGTCGCCGCAGGCCAGGACCACGAGGTCGCCGACATAGAGTTCAGAGGCGCGGCCTTCGGCCAGCTGGATCTTCTTGTGAGAGCCGATGCGCTCCACACGGCCGAGCACCAGGTCGCCCGACGTGGCTTCGGAGAGGTTGTCACTCAGGCGCACGGCGTCCTTGCGACGCACGCGGCGGGTGGAGAATGCCCACTTCGCGCGGGCCAGGACTTCGGGAGTGATGGGCGTCAGGGCGGTCATTTGTAAGCTCCTCGTGAATACCGTTTGTCGCTGTTGTCTTGTGCGAAATGATGACTGTTGTCGCTAAAGGGCACCTGTCGCCCCGATGAATGGTCGCGTAATGCGAAATGAACGGGTCATGAAGTCCGCTGCGGCATCACAGACCGGCCTGCAGCATCACCTCCCGGCCAGAGAACCCGGCCCCCGCCGCCGAACCGCGCGAGACCGCGGCGTCGACAGGACCAGCTTCTGGTACAACAACGCGGTCGAGGCCTCCGTATTCCACGCAGTCGCGAAAATCGTGGCCGCAGCCCGGCAGAGCCTTGAAGGCCACCTGGGGCGGGATGCCGCGTGCCATCGCCGCCGCGCTGAGCGCCTCGGCCCAGCGCCGGCCCCGCGTCAGGCGGTCCCTGCCCTGCTGGAGGTCGATCTCCGCGCCGCTGCGGGTGTTGGGGTCCTGCAGGTTGTCTTCGGCACCGACGCAGACCTGAATGGGGAGCCTCAGGAACTGGTCAAGGCCGGCGGCCATGCGCGGGCCCCAGTCGCTGCGGCGACCCGGCCGCGCGGCCAGGCCGTAGGGGAAGGCGGCGGTGTCGGGGAAGGTGTACCAGCCGGCCGACGACAGGGTGAGCCGCGAGACGAGTTGCGGATAGAGCATGGCGAAACGATGGGCGAACTGTGCCCCGCCCGAGAAGCCGGCGAGTTCGAAGCTGCGCGTGTTCCAGATCCCGGTCAGCCGCAGTTCGGTCATCAGCGCAAGCAGGGCGTGATCGGCCCGGCCCTTGCGGACGACCTGCTGGTAACGCGGCCAGGCGCGCCGGTCGAAGAGCGGCGCAATGACCGGACGTCCGAGGGCGGCGGCACGGGCGCCGTAGCACTCGGCCTGATCCCTGGCCCGCCGCTGGATGCCGTGAACGGCCACCAGCGGCGGGGCCTTGGGGTCCAGTTCGACCGGCAGCGCCAGCCAGCAGGCGAGGCCCCCGCGGCCCTTGGCGGCGCGCTCCACCAGGGTGAAGGCGGCAGACCGCCGCGAAGCCTTGGGTTGGGAGGGACCGGTCTCGGAAACGTTGCGCAGCATCGTTTTTTTCCTTGGTTCAGATCTTTGGATCAGGCGACCTTGCCGAGGACCTGTTCGGCCCGGGCGGCTGGCAGCAGATCGAAAATCATGTGGATGCGGTCCTGATCGCCGTCGTTGAAGGCTTCGTGGACCTGCTTGTTGTCAAACCACCACAGCTCACCCTCCTGCATGCGCACTTCCTCGTCGCCGGCCTTCAGCCAGGACCCTTTGGCCGAACGCAGGACCAGGTGGTAGCGGTTGCGAACCTTGTAGTAATCGCCGCGGTCGATGTGCGGGTAAACGCGGCGCCCCGCCGGCAGGCAGACGATCTTCGCGCGGCTGAGCAGGCTGTCCTCCTGCCGGGCGATGTCTTTCAGGAAGCGGCGCGCCAGGGGATAGCGCTTCGATCCGGTCGTCCAGCGGCTCTCGTGCACGTCGCGGCGCTTGCGCTCACCAATGGCGGACTTGCGCAGGCCGCGCAGGGGAATGGCAAGCGCTTCGCGCTGGACCTGGATCTTGTCCTGCCTGCCTGTCGAGACATCCCAGGCTCCTTCGACTGCGGCGATCTCGGCCAGCAAGGGGGCCGGATCGATGTCGGAAATGAGGCAACGGAAGTGTTTCATAGTGCTCTCCTCTTGAGGGCCGAAGCGTCCGGCCGGAACCACGATGGTCGGCCGAATTGCTGTCGCCAGCCGGGGGGCGCTGTCCGCGGCTGCGGACAGCCCTTCGTTTGCAAAGTAAATGGGAAGATCCACAGGCATGACAACTAACCTTTTGTTTCTTAATAATTTTCTTGGTTAATCTTCATGTCCTGTTCGGCCGAAATTCACGTCGTTTTCAGCCGATGTTCATCTTCCGGGAGTCCCGGACGCTCAGTCGACCCGGACCCAGGCTTCCTCGACGCCATTGCGGAAGTGCCTCTCGCGATAGGCGATGGGGCCTTCACCCGGCGCGTACCAGGTGGTGCGCAGGCGACGGGTGTCGTCGCACTCCACCACGTAGGCCGGTGTCGCCGCCTGGCCGCTGCGCAGCACTTCCACCGCATCGGTGACCTCGCAGCGGGTTTCACGGGTGTAGCTGCGGCCGCTGTGAGAGACGGCGCTGCGCTGATAGCGGCCGGTGCTGCCGATCTGCAGGGGATAGAGCGAGTCCAGCTCGCGCACCTGGGCCTGGGCGGTGTGCCAGTTCCTGGAGTCGCCGCAGTTGGCCCAGCTGTCCGAGGGCGAGAACCAGTCGCCGGAGCGGGTCCAGACGCATCCGTCGCTTTGGCGGACACGCACGCCGTCGCCGTAGGGGCTCACTGAAAACGTCTTGGCGCTGCCATCCGTCAGGCTGGTGACGGTCATGCTGTCGCTCTGACCGAAGTCGGGCCGGGAGACGGTTTCGATGGGTTGGCTCAAGGCCTGGGTCTCAGGCTGCGTCGGATCGAACAGGGAGGTCACGGAGGAGAAAGACGGCAGTTCGAATCCATCCGTCGAACAGGCTGCCAGCGGCAGAGTGACCAGCAAGGAACAAAGGCGTTTCATCGGTTGATCTCCTGGTGTTCGGCCGAACCAATCGGCCATGTTCACCAGGAGAACGCGCCGGGCAGAGGAAAATTCCCGGCGCCCGCCCGAATTCCGGTTAAAACTATTATCTCAAATAAATCAGGTATTTATAAGGAATCTGGCAGGTGTGGAAAAGCGGCCGAGAGAAGGCGGCCAAGAAAAACGGCCGGGCGACCGGCTTTCGCAGTCACCCGACCGTTTCGATGCTGAGGCAGCCGGGCCGACCCTGAAGACGGGCAGCGCTGCCGGTCTTTCAGCGCCAGCCGCGGTCCAGCAGCCCGGCCTCCTCCGCCGGAGCGATCGCCGGCTGCGCGCCCAGGGCATCCAGCATCGCCTCCAAGGCGTCGGCACCGGGCCCGGAGGCCGGCACGAAGCCGTCCGGCCCGACCTCGCCCTTCGGCGAGGTGACCACGATCTCCACGTCCCAGCGCTGCTGGTCGGTGCGGCAGGCAATCCCGAAGGCCAACTCCTCGGCGCCCTCGGGAATAACCTCGAATTCACGGCAGATCCTCTCCGCCCCGTCGAAGAATGTGAGCATGGGTTGAACGCCCGCGTCCGAGATCCGCCCGCTCGGCAATGCCTCAAGGGCCTGATGCAGCGGGCCTTCGACGGGTGCGGTGCCCACCATGGCGATCTGATCTGCCGGCTGCGGTCCGCCGGGGATCATTACCGAGGTGACGGAAACGCCGATCACCAAGGCGATGCTGGCGGCCAGAGCCATACCCACCCAGGGCCGGCGCGCCTTGCGCACCTCGGCCAGATTCACAACCTCGCCAGGCTGTTCCACCCCCTGGTCAGGGCTGCCCGTAGGGCCCAGGATTGTGGCCCTCAGGTCAGCGGAGACCGGTTCGCGCATCGGCGCTTCAAAAGCCTCGCGCAGCAGCCGGTTGGCCTGCCTCACCTCCTCGGCATAAGCCCTCAGCGCCTCGTCCTGCGCCAGGGCGGCGGCAACCGTCGCGGCCTCCGCCGGATCCAAGCTGCCGTCCACATAGGCGGCAATCTGCTCTTCGCTCACCTTTTCCGGCATTATTCACTCTCCTTCAACAACGGCAGGAGTTTGGACCGGGCGCGGGCCAGACGGCTCATCACAGTGCCCAGGGGCGTTTCCAGGACCTCAGCGGCGGCCTTATAGGAGTAGCCTTCGATCGCAACCAAAGCCAAAACCGCCCGCTGATCCTCCGGCAGTTCGGCCATGGCCGCGCGTACCCGCTCCAGGGTCAGGCGGTCTTCCGCAGCCCGCGCGCCGACCCCATGGTCCGAGATCCGGTCCAGTGCGTCCGGATCGTCCAGTTCTCCCCGCCGCCCGCGGCTGCGGACCCTGTCGATCCAGGTCGTCTGGACGATCCGGAACATCCAGCTGTCAAGCCGGGTTCCCGGCTTGTACTGGTCCAATCTGTCCAGAGCCTTGACACAAGCGGCCTGCACGAGATCCTCTCCTTCATCCTGCGATCTTGTGATCGCGTAAGCAAAACGGCGTAATCGCGGCACCAGAGCGACCATCTCGACCTTAATATCTTCGTACATCGACAGGCGCTCAGCCTCTTTTCGGTTGGACAACGTCGGGCGAGAGTGAATATTCCAAAGGGGTAGGGAATTTTTTTTGCCCCGAGACGTTGTGCCTTCGGAAAGCGCTGTCTTCAAGGATTTCTGCCCATGCGCCTGTTGGCCCTGCTGCTGGCCCTGTTCTTTTTCTCTGCCGTGTCCTTCCAGTCCGGCGGCGACGCTTATCTGTGGTCGGTCGCCAAGGCGGATGACGACGACGATAACGATAACGACAATGACAACGATAACGACAATGGCGGCGGCGGCGGCGGCGGCGGTGGCGGTGGCGGCGGCAATGATAACGGCGGCGGCGATGACGATGACGATGATGATGACGACGACGATGATGACGACGATGACGACGACGACGACGACGATGATGACGATGATGACGATGATGACGACGACGACGACGATGATGACGAAGATGATGAAGAGGATGACGACAACGGTCGCGATGGCCGTGATGACCGCGAAGACATCATCAGCAACGAAATCGTCGGTGTCGGGCTCGACCCCCTGGACATCGCGGCACTGGGCATCGTCGGCTTTCGCGTCGAAACCGAGATTCCGCTCGATTCTCTCGGGATCACCGTCTCCAGCTTAGAGGTGCCCCAAGGGCTCGACGTGGAAGAAGCCCTCGAGCTCGCCCAGACCACCCGTCCCGATGCGCTCTTCGACTTCAACCACGTCTACGCCAGCAACGCAGAGGCCTGTGGCGACGAATGCTGGGGCGCCCGCCTCGTCGGGCTGGAACTGCCTACCGCTGCGACCTGCGCGGCCGGCCGGCAGATCGCCATCATCGATACCGGCATTGACACAAGCCATCCGGCACTCCGCGATGCCGCGATCACGGCCCGCAGCTTTCTACCGAGGAACCGTCAAGCGGCCCCGAAGGAGCATGGCACCGCCATCGCCACCCTGCTCGTCGGCCGGCTGGCGCCGGACAGCCCCGGACTGACCCCGGGCGCAAAGCTTCTGGCCGCGGACGTGTTCTATCTGCGCCGCGACGAAGTCCGAAGCGACGCCGTCGCGATCCTGCGCGGCCTGGACTGGGCCATTCAGTCCGGCGCCGAAGTGATCGCCCTCAGCCTGAGCGGGAACGCCAACCGCGTGCTCGCCCAAGGCATCCGCTCCGCGGCGCGGCGCGTCAACTTCGTTGCCGCCGCCGGCAACGGCGGGCCCCTGGCAGAGCCGGCATTTCCCGGTGCCTTGGGCGATGTCCTGGCGGTCACCGCAATCGATGCGCGCAAGCGCCCCTATCGTCAGGCAAACCGCGGCGACTACATCGAACTGGCGGCCCCAGGTGTGGACGTCTGGTCGGCCGGGGCCCAAGACGGCTACGCCTCCTGGACCGGCACCAGCTTTGCCGTACCCTTCGTCGCTGCAGCCCTGCTGCATGCCCGTGGACTGTCCGACGACGATCCCTTGCGTGCCCGCAAGCTGCTGACCGAAAGCGCCGAAGACCTGGGGGCGGTGGGATATGACGAAATCTTCGGCTGGGGCATGCTGCGCACCCCACAGGGCCGCTGCGAGTAGAACCTCTGCCAAGGAAAGACTTCAGGCAACCGCTTCAGCGCTGCGAGGCAAATCCGCGATCTGTCAGACGGAGCCTACGCAGGTCCAAACCCATCTTCTCAAGCGTCGCGCGGTAAACGCCGTCGCTGAACCGGCGCTGCATGGTGACGGAAGAAGACTGAAGCGTTTGCGCGAGACGATCCAGCAGGACGAAGCGGTACATCGTCAGTTCGTCAAACTCCTGGCGCGCCTCCGATGTCGACAGAGCCGACGCCAGGCGCGTGGTTGCACTTTCCGCAGTGAGACGGGCGCCCGCTTCCTGAGCAGGGGTCACATCGAACTGCAGATTGGCGACCTGCCAGCTGCGCAGCATCAGCGCCGCATAGCTGTGGGCGAGGTTGCGAAACTGGTAGCCGTGGCGCTCGGCAAAGCTGCGGTAGGCGGCGATGAGCCTGCCTTCTGCGATGTCCCGCTCCACCTCTGATGTGGCCGGGGCGTTGCCGCCCTGCCGCATCGCCTGGATGGCTTTCGTCCTTGTCCGCGCCGCCACGTCTGGATCGGGCGTGTAGCTGAAATCGGCGGCGGGCGCGGCAGGAGGCCGGGCTTCAGTTTGGCCGGAAGCCGCTGCCGCGTTTTCCTCCATCAGGAGGCGGTCGGCCTCTATCCGCAGGGCGTCCGCCGTCGTATTCAACAATCCCAGATAAGGGTCGGCGCCGGCGGGCGACGCGGCCAGGACAGCAAGCGCCAGCCAGATCGCAGCGCCTTGCCATGCCCCTTGCAGCATCACCGAACCCGCCTTCGAACGCCATGCCTACGGTCCCTGAACTGTACCACCAGGCTGGGTTACAAGTCGATTACGGCGCGCGGTCGGGGAAGCGGTGCGACAAAGCTGTGACCCCTTGGGAGAAGGGGGGAGCAGGCCTTCCTGTCAGGGACCGGTGGTGACCGCCTGAAACCGTGCGGCGAGGGCTGCCATGGCTTCGACGTAAGGGCCCGGCCCGTAGCTGACGCGCGCAACCCCCAGCGACGCAAGGTCAGCGAGGCTCGGCGCACCGTCCATCATCATGATGTTCACGGGCAGCGCCGCCCGATCGCAGAGCGTTTTGATAAGGACGGGGTCCACCAGCGCCGGCGTGAAGAAGCCGCTGGCCCCGGCCCCCGCGTAGGCTGCCGACCGCGCCGCGGCCTCTTCGAGCAAAGCAGGGTGCCGGCTGCGGTCCTTCTCCTTCAGGAAGAGGTCGGTCCTGGCGTTGATGAAAAGCGGCACGCCGGCGGCGTCCGCCGCGGCGCGCAGGGCCGCGATCCGCTCCGCCTGGACCTCCGGCGCGTGGAGCCCCTCGCCACCGACGACCTGGTCTTCGAAGTTGATGCCGATCGCGCCGGCCCCTATCAGGCGGGACAGGTTCGCCGCCGCTTCTGCCGGCGCTTCCGCGTAGGCGCCCTCGAAGTCCACCGTGACCGGCAGATCCACGGTCGCGGCGATCCGCGAAACGATGGTGAGCACCAGGTCGAGCGGAATCGCCTGACCGTCGCCATAGCCCTGGGCCGCAGCAACCGACCAACTGCCGGTCGCGACCGCCCTTGCCCCTGCCGCGGCGACGGTCTTGGCGCCACCGGCATCCCAGATGTTGTAGAGCACCAGCGGATGGCCCGGCTGGTGCAGTTCGGCAAAGGCTTCGGCTTTCTCGGCTTGGGTCATTGTCTGCTCGCCTTTCATGGCTGTTGGGTCCGGCTATGGAAGATCCCTGTTCACGCCGCCGTCCGCAGCTTCCGTCTGAGGGAAGAGGGCGGGCGTCCATAGAGATCGGAGAACGCTGCGTTGAAGCGGCGCAGGCTGCCGAAACCCGCCTGTTCCGCCACCGCGGACATCGGCAGTGCGGTCTGGTCGAGCAGCCGCTTGGCGCGCTGAAGGCGCAGGGTCTTTGCCACCTGAATCGGCGAGGCGGCGAGATGGCGCCGGAACAGACGCGAGAGGTGGCGCGGCCCGATGCCGAGGCGGGCGGAGAGCGCGGCGACACTGCCGCCATCGAGAGCGCCCTCTTCGATCAGCCGCAGCGCCCGCGCCACCGTCGCTTCGGTGCCCCTCCAGGCCGCCGAAAAGGGGGCGGTTTCCGGCCGGCAACGCAGGCAGGGGCGATAGCCGGCCTGCTCTGCAGCGGCGGCGCTAGGGTAGAAGCTGACATTGCGGGTGAGCGGCTGGCGCACCCGGCAGACCGGACGGCAGTAGACCATGGTGGTTCTGACCGCGACGAAGAACAGTCCGTCGAAGGCCGGGTCGCGGCGCAGGCGGGCGGCGTTGCAGGTTTCGAAATCCAGCGGCGGTACCAGCATGGACCTGACCTATCACGTCACCCGCGCTGCGGCGAGACGTGACGAAGGATCAGGTCCGAAAGCGGCCAGCCAGAGACTGTCGCACCAGAGACTATCCCGCCCGTCAGCTCGCGGCGCTTGCGCGGGCGGACGGGCCGCCGGCACTTCCCTGCTGGCGGCGCACGAGACGTGCGTAGAGGCCCCCGCGGGCCATGAGTTCCTCATGGCGCCCGACCTCCACCACGCGTCCCGCGTCCATCGCGACAATGCGGTCGGCCCTGCGCACGGTGGAGAGGCGGTGGGCGATGACCACCGTCGTGCGTCCTTGCTGCAGGCGGTCGAGGGCGCCGCGCACGAGCTGCTCGTTCACCGCATCGAGATGGGACGTCGCTTCGTCCAGGATCAGCAGCGGCGCGTCCTTCAGAAAGGCGCGGGCGATCGCCACCCGCTGGCGCTGGCCGCCCGAAAGGCTGGCGCCGCGCTCCCCCACCGGGGTGGCCAGGCCCTGCGGCAGCGATTCCACCAGCTCGCCCAAAGCCGCGTGTTCGATGGCCGCCTTCAGGTCCTCGGGGCTTGCATCCGGGCGCGCGATGCGGATGTTGGCCTCCAGGCTGTCGTTGAAGAGGTAGGTGTCCTGCGCCACCAGGGCGACGCGTTCGCGCAGCGCGTCGAGCCTGTATTGGCGCAGGTCGTGGCCGTCCAGCCGGATGACGCCACCGTCCGGGTCCCAGAAGCGCATCAGCAGTTGGGCCGTGGTGGTCTTGCCCGCACCGGAGGGACCGACCAGGGCCACGGTCTCGCCCGGCCGCGCTTCGAAGGAGACATCCGCGAGCGCGCGCCCCGCGGTCCCGGGATAGCGGAAGGCGGCGGATTCCACCGACAGTGTGACACCGGCGCCTTGCGTTTCGCGCGCCGCTGTGCCCGGGCCGTCGTCCACCACCGGAACTTCGCGTTCAACCGCATAGATGCGCCGCGTCGCCCCCAGAGTATCGGCAAGCTGGCGGCCGATTTGGGCGATCTCGGAGACCGGCAAAAAGGCGGCCAGCGCCAGCAGGGTCAGCAGCGGCAGCAGCCCGGCATCGACGCTGCCCGCCGAGACCTGCCACGCCCCCGTCGTCACCACGGCCAGACCGCCGAGGCCGGTCAGCACCTCCAGAAGCGAATGCTGTGCCGTCAGCTCGCGGAAGAACGGCATGCGCAGCGCGACGTGGCGGTCGGTCAGCCGGTCGAGCTCCGCGGCCCGGTTGCGCTCCTGCCGGTTGGCGACGACCTCACCCAGACCCTGAACGGAGTCGACCGCATGGGCGGCCAGTTCGCCCGCCGCCTCGCGCGCCTGCGAGCCGAGCCGGTCGACCCGGCGGCGCATCAGCCAGGGGCTGAGCCCCACCGCCAGCAGGAAGGGCAGCAGCGCCGCCGCCAGCCAGGGGTTGGCCCAGGCCAGAGTCCCCAAAACCAGCGCCGGGACCAGCACCGCGACGAATGCCGGCGCGACGGTATGGGCGAAGAAGTACTCCACCAGCTCGACGTCCTGGGTCGCGATGCCCATCAGGTCGCCGGTGCGCCGCCGCACCAGATAGGCGGGGGCCAGCCTGTCGAGCTTGTCGAAGAGCGCCATGCGCATCTGTGCAAGGAGACGGAAGGCCACGTCATGGGCGAGCCAGGATTCAGCCCAGTGCAGAATACCGGCCAGCGGCGCCGCGATGAAAAGCCAGGGCAGCAGCGCGGTGAAATCGCGGCCTTCCTTCAAGGCCAGGACGATCAGCGCGGAGATGACGCCGACACCGATGAAGGCGAGCACCCGCAGCACGCCGAAGACGAAGGTGGCGGTCATCTTGCCTTTCCAGGGCGCGATCATGGCGAAGAGAATCCGCACAAGCCTGGCCCAACCGAGACCCTCCGCTGCGACGATGCCTTCCGTCGGCGCCGCCGGCGCGACCTGCGGCTGGAGGGCCATGGGGGACGCAGCGGGGGCCGCCTGCCCATGCGGCGTCTGGGACGGCGTTTCGTCGAGGGCGCGGTCCGCCGTTACCTGACCGGCGTCGCGTACCTGTTCGGCCATCAGCGTCGCGTAGATTCCGCCCCGGGCCATCAGTGCCTGATGCCCGCCTTCCTCGACGACCTGCCCGTCGTCGACCACCAGGATGCGGTCGCAGCCGATGACACTGGAGAGACGGTGGGCCAGGACCAGGGTGGTGCGGCCCCGCATCAGGCGGTCCAGCGCGTCCTGGATCACCGCCTCGTTCTCGGAGTCCACGGCGGAGAGCGCCTCGTCCAGGACCAGGATCGGCGCGTCGCGCAGCACGGCGCGGGCGATGGCCACGCGCTGGCGCTGGCCGCCGGAAAGCTTGATCCCCTTCTCGCCGATGGGCGTGTCGTAGCCCTGCGGGAGGGCGCTGATGAAGTCGTGAATGTTGGCCGCCTCGGCAGCCGCGACGACAGCCTCCTGATCGGCATCCGGGCGGCCGAGGCGGATGTTCTCGCCGACGGTGCCGTGAAACAGAAAGGCGTCCTGCTGCACCACGGCAATGCGGCTGCGGATGGCCTCGAAGGGCAGGCCGCGCAGATCCTCGCCGCCGATCCGCACGCGGCCCTCGTCCGGATCGAAGAAGCGCAGCAGCAGGCGGACGATGGACGACTTTCCGGCGCCGGAGGGCCCGACTACGCCGACCCGCTCACCCGGCTTCACCGTAAAGCTGAGGCCGCGATGCACATCGCGCCGGGAGCCGGGATAGGCGAAGGTGACGTCCTCGAAGGCGATGCCCGGTGCAAGCGTTTCGACCGTCCTGGTCGGGGCGTCGGCCACCGGCGCGGTGGCATCGAAGAGCCGGTAGAGGCCCTGAGCCGAGGAAAGACCGACCATGCCTTCATGCAGCACGCTGCGCAGGTCCCGCATGGGCCGGAAGATCTCCACCCCCATCATCAGGATCATCAGCAGGGCGGCGAGGTCCATCGCCCCGGCCTCGACCCGGTAGGCGCCGAGCGCCAGGGCAGCGGCCGCGCCAACGGCGATGGCAGTGTCGGTGATGCCGCGCGACAGCGTGTTGGTGCCCAGCACCCACATGGTGGTGCGGAACAGGTAATCCGCCTTTTCCGCCAGCACTGCGGCGCGCTCGCGCGAACGGCCGAAGGCCTTCAGGGTCGCCAGCCCCTGGATCGAATCCAGCAGCTCGGCCGCGAAATCGCCGTAAGCCCTCTGGCGGTCCTTGGCGTTGCGCCAGTCGCGCTTCTGCCAGGCCGCCGGCGCGAAGAGGGCGATCAGCGCGAAGGCCAGCAGAACGGCGGCGACCGGCAGGTCGAGAAAGGCGACGAAGACGAAGATCAGGACCGGTGTCAGCAGCGAGACCAGAAGCTGCGGCAGGTACTTGCCGAAGTAGGTCTCCAGCTGTTCGACCCCGTCGATCATGGTGAGGGTCACGTCTCCGGAGCGCTGCACCCCGGCATAGGCCGGCCCCAGATCGCAGAGCTTCTCGAAAAGCGCGCGACGCAGGCGCTTCTGCACACGAGCGGCGGTTTCGTGGGCGACCATGGCGCGCCACTGCTCGAACCAGCCGCGCAGCACCATCACCACGGCCACCACGATCACCGGCAGCACCAGATCCGTAAGGGTGGCCCCGGCGAAGACCTGGGCGATGAGCCAGCCCAGCAGCGCCAGGCGGGCGACGCCGAGCCCGACCGCGACCAGACCGATGGCCACGGCATAGGCGATGCGGCCGCGCAGCCCCTTGGTGAAGGCCCAAAGACGGGGTTCCAAATGCATCGACTTCACTCCTGTGCCCGGTTACGCCGGCCCGATTGGCGGGATAATCCATCCTATGGCAGAACGTTTTCGTTCGTCTCTAGACGAATTCGAAGAATCGTTGTAAATATCTGTACAGACATCGGCGCAAGGATAAAGAGGCTCACCAGGCATGATCGGCGATTGGGACAACCTCCGGGTCTTCGTGGCCCTGGCCGAGGAAGGCAGCCTGACGGCGGCCGCCAAGCGCCTGCAGGTCAGCCATCCCACCGTCGCCCGGCGCATCAAGGCGCTGGAGGACGCGGTCGGCGCCAAGCTGTTCGACCGGCTGCCGGACCGCTTTCAGCCGACGGAAACCGCCCTCGAACTGCTGCACGACGCCAAGGAGATGGAGCGCGCCTCCCAGTCCATCGACCGCCGGGCGGCGGGGCTGTCGGGCTCCCACCTCGGCACCGTGCGCATCTCGGTCGACGAGACCATGGCCGCCTTCGTGACCCGCCACCTGCGGTCGCTGCGGGAGAATCATCAGTGCATCGAGTTCGAGATCTCGGTGACCCACATCTCGGCCAACCTCTCCAAGCGCGAAGCCGACCTGCTGATCCGCTTCCACGCGCCCGACCTCGCCAGCATCGTCGGGCGCAAGCTCGCCACCTTCGCCTATGCGGTTTACGGGACGGCGGACTTCGCGCGGCAGGCCGACGGCAGCGAGGAGACCCTGCGCAGTCTGCCCTGGGTCGGCTTCGACAGCGAGCACATCTACATGCCCGGCCAGACCTGGCAGGCGGACTTCCTGGGTGAGCGGCGCCCGGCGGTGCGCACCAACAACGGCATCGTGCTGGCCAACGCCATCCGCGGCGGCAACGGCATCGGCGTCCTGCCCTGCTTCCTGGGCGATGCCGACCCTGCCCTCACCCGGCTGACGCCGATCCTGGACGCGGCCCGCGTCGACCACTGGCTGCTGGTCCACGCCGACCTGCGCAACGTCCCGCGCATCCGCATCGTCATGGACGCCCTCGCCCGCCTCTTCGCGGACTGCCGCAAAGAGATTGAGGGGGACCTGGAAGACTCCACAGTGGTGCCTTTGGCGCGACAGGCCGAGGCCGGCGACTAGCCGATCCGGTCATGCTTGGGCTTGACCCGAGCATCCATGACTTTGTCAGACACCTTGATCCGCCGATCTTCTCCCGTGCTGCGGATCGATGGACCCTCGGACCAAGTCCGAGGGTGATGGCCGTGCAATTGGAAGCCGACTTGCAGCCGACAGAACACCTCGGCTCACGTCTCTGCCAGTGAAGAGACCGGGTGAGCACCAGTCGGTTCGCGCACGAAGATCAACTATTCACGTCAGGTGTTGGAGACGCACCCTCTCATAGAGATGTCGAACCTGCCCCAGCGGTTCTTGAGAACACAGGCGCTCGCGGGCGTCCCTGCAAACCACGATCCAATAGGACCCTGCAAGTCCGCCGCCCCAATAAACCGATACATAGTCCTTGGTCGCCGAGATCGTCGGAGACCGCTGTCCGACTGCGAGAATCGGATGCGTATTCACCCACGACCGATAGAGGTCTTCTTGCTGATCATCCAACTGCGTGTCAGGCGTCAGTTCGTCGAGTTCGAGACGTGCAAGCTGCTGCTGTGCGTCCTGCAACAGCTGATCATAGTCACTTTGATGAAATTGGTTCATCCGGAACGCAAAGGCATCGAAGCTTTTCGGGAGCCCCGGAGTGAAGGGGTGTAGGAAGAGCCCGAAGACCGCGACGGCAGCAAGAGATAGAACGCGTCGGTCCCTTGGCCCAAAAGCCAGCCTTGCAACGTAAAAAACGAGAAGGCTCAGGCAAACAACGGAAACCGGAAGAGTCACAAAGGGCGAGAAGTGGCCGAGCAGCGCTGGGTCTGCGAAGTATCCCTGGGTAAGCGTGTGCACCCATAGCAGGGCGCTACCGACAACCGAAACAGCTATAAGGTTACGGTGCGTTCGGCGTTGCACTGGGGAACCCTTGGATTGCAGCCTGCTGACTCCACCTACTGCCGATAGCGTTTGGGTGGCTGGGGGTTGTTGGCGGGGTTGGTGTCGTGCTTGGAGAGATGGGTGACGATGGCGCCGCCGACGAGCGGCTGCAGGTCGGCTTCCAAAGCCTCGGCCAGGTCGCGGGCGTAGACCTCCGCTCCGCCGACGTAGAGCGTGAAGGACTTGATGTACTTGGCTTCCTTGGCCGGATTCTCGATGGTCGCCTTGGTCCAGGCATAGAGCGGATAGTTCTCCGTGCCCTTCGCCTCGGCTTCGGCGACGTAGCCCGCGAAGGCATCGAACTGGCAGCTAAGCCTGGCATCGTGCTTGCGCAGGACCGCGGCGAGCGGCGCCAGCGCCGGGTCGTCGGGATCGCGCCGCGCCACGGGCGCAAAGGCATCGTCGAGCGTGATGCGGATCTGGTAGTCCCAGGTTTCGCTCACCGCGAACCTCCTCTCAGAAAACGAGTCCTGCTACCCATCCTTCGAGACGCCGCTGGCGCGGCTCCTCAGGATGAGGCTGACACTCTGTCCGCCGCTACTCTCTCCTCACCCTGAGGAGCTTGCGCAGCAAGCGTCTCGAAGGGTGCGATTGCGTAGCGACACGCGATCCGCTCTACGACCCCGTCAGGCTCTGACCTTCCAGCGCCTGGTCGATGAGGGCCAGGCTTTCCGGCAGGCCGTAGAGCGCCATGAAGGAGCCCATGCGCGGGCCCTGGTCCTGGCCCAGCAGGATCTCGTAGAGCGCCTTGAACCAGTCGCGCAGATTCTCGAAGCCGTGCGCCTTGCCGACGGCATAGACCTCGGCCTGGATGGTCTCGCCGTCCGCATCATCCGGCAATGCGCGCAGCCGCCCGGCCAGGTCGGCCAGGACCTTGCGCTCCTTCTCGTCGGGCGCGCGGTAGCGCTTGGAGGGCTTCACGAAGTCCTTGTAGTAGCGCAGCGCAAAGCCGACCAGATGGTCGAGGAAGGCATCGCTCTCGGGCGAGGCCTCCGGCGCGTAGCGGGAGATGAAGCCCCAGAGCACCGCCGGGTCCTCGGTGTTGCAGACGCTGGCCAGGTTCAGCAGCATGGCGAAGCTGAGCTTGGTGCCCGGCAGCGGCGGCTGGCCGTTGTGGATGTGCCAGACGGGGTTTTCCAGGCGCTTCTCGTCCTGGCCGTTGTAGGCCTGCAGGTGCGAGAGGTAGTCGTCGACCGCGCGCGGAATGACGTCGAAGTACAGCCGCTTGGCCGCCCGCGGCTTCTGGAACATGAACAGCGAAAGCGATTCCTGCGGGCCGTAGGTCAGCCACTCCTCGGCGGAGAGGCCGTTGCCCTTGGACTTGGAGATCTTCTTCGCCTCCTCGTCCAGGAACAGCTCGTAGGTGAAGCCCTCCGGCGGGCGGGCGCCGAGGATGCGGCAGATCTGGCCGCCCAGCTTCACCGAGTCGATCAGGTCCTTGCCGGACATCTCGTAATCGACGTCCAGCGCGTACCAGCGCATCGCCCAGTCGGCCTTCCATTGCAGCTTGCAGTGCCCGCCGGTCACCGGCGTCTCCACCCTGCTGCCGTCTTCATCCTGGTAGACGATGGTGCCGGCCTCCGGGTCGGTCTCCAGGACCGGCACCTGCAGCACGCGTCCGGTCCTGGCGCAGACCGGCAGGAAGGGGCTGTAGGTTTCGCGCCGCTCCGGCCCCAGGGTCGGCAGCACCACGTTCTTCACCTTGTCGTAGTGGCGCAGCACCTGCAGCAGCGCCGCGTCGAAGCGGCCGGAGGTGTAGAACTCGGTCGAGGACTGAAAGTCGTAATCGAAGCCGAAGGCATCGAGGAAGCCACGGAGGCGCGCGTTGTTGTGGTGCCCGAAGCTTTCGTGCGTGCCGAAGGGATCGGGGATCTGCGTCAGGCGCTTGCCCAGATGCTCGGCCACCATCTCCTTGTTGGGGATGTTGTCCGGCACCTTGCGCAGGCCGTCCATGTCGTCGGAGAAGCAGAACAGCTTGGTCGGGATGTCGCTCAGGCGCTGAAAGGCCTGGCGCACCATGGTGGTGCGCGCCACCTCGCCGAAGGTGCCGATGTGGGGCAGGCCCGAGGGGCCGTAGCCGGTCTCGAAGAGGGCATAGCCCTTTTCGGGCGTCTTGCCGCCCAGGCGCTTCACCACCCGCCGTGCCTCTTCGAAGGGCCAGGCGCGCGCGCCCTCGGCCAGTTCCCGCTCGTTTGCCATGAGATGTCTCGTCTAACCTGAACGCCGGACAGCGCTGCCGCGGCAAGCGCCTTTCGCTCCGGAACCTAGGCTTGGCTCAGGCGGGCGTCAACGCTGCTCCCGCGGCGGCCAGAGCAGGTTGCGCAGGAACTCCCGGTCCCGGGCACGCTCGAGAAAGGCCGCCTTCTGCTCCGGCGAGAGCGTGGCGAGATAGCCGTGGAGGTCTTCGGTGGTGTCCAGCACCACCGTGCCCATGCGCGCCCGGCGCTCCTCCATCTGCTGCATCAGGCCACCCCGGTCGAAAGCCGGCTTGGCCAGTTCCGTCAGCAGAAGGGCGCGAAAGCTGCCGCTGGTGCCGCCGGTAGCCTCGCGCCGCTCGGCGGTGCGCTGGCGCAAAGCTTCGAGGCCGGCGACCTGCGCCGCAGAGAGCTCCAGGTCCTCTGCCACAGCCGCCACCGGGTCCGCCGCGGCGGTATCGGAGGGCTCAGGCGCGCCCATCAGCTGTGGATAGACCAGCCCGGCCAGGAAGAAGAGGTTCACAGCCACCGAGGCGGCCAACAGGAACCACAGAGGTTTCTTGCCCATCACCTTGCCCATGACAGCCCCTAGATGAAGTCATCGAAGGTGAGGGGGCCGGGACCCCGCTGATCGGCCAGGGCGCTGGCCTCCTGCAGCAGGATGCGCTCGGACTGGTAGCGGCCCAGTTCAAAGGCGCCGGCACAGGCCAGAACCACCGTGAGCACGGCAAAGGCCGGCACCGCCGGGCGCAGCCAGCCGGCGAAGACGCCGTACCATGGTGGAGCCGCGCTTTTGCGTTCGGCCCCGATTTCGCTTTGGGCGGACGCGCGCAGGGCCTTGGCGCGGGCGACCATGGAGGCCGGCGCCGATTCGGGTGACGCCCCTGGGCTCTCCGCCAAGGCCTGGCGCAGATCGAGCAGTTGGTCGAGCAGCGCCGACTCCGCCATCAGCCGGGCTTCCAGGGCTTCGGCCTCCGGCCCGTTCAGCCGGCCGTCCAGATAAGCGGCCAGCAGCATGGGATCGGGTTCCGGAAACTCTGTCGAACCGGGGTCATCCCCAGAGTCCGCTGCAGAACCCGCTGCCGACCAGGATTCGCGGGCTTTTCGCCAGAGCGTGGCGCCCTCTTTCGTCGCGCCCTCAATTGTTGGGCCGTTCTTCGTTCTTTCATCCGTCATGGTTTCAGTCTTTTCTTCCCCTTACAGGTCACACCCCTGACCCATGTCCGTTATACGGGCAATCACAGGCCGTTATCCCCCGTTGCGCCCCTCCGCCAGGTCGATTTCCGCCTGAAAATGTGCCCGCAGCTTCACCAATGCCTTGTGGTGCATGGAGCGCACGGTCTGCGGGTCCACGCCCATCACCGCGCCGGCCTCCGCCGGGGTCATATCGCGTCGATAAAGCAGTTCGAGAACCAGGGCCTGGCGGGGCGAAATCACGCCCTCGGGGATCTTCACCCGCTCCGGCAGCACCGGGTCCACCGACAGCACCGCCTCCGGCTGGGCCTCCAGGTCTTCCGTCCGGCGCTTCAGCCGGCGCAGATGGTCGATGGCCGCCGAGTTCGCCACCACCGTCAGCCAGGTCGTCATCCTGGCACGGCCGGCATCGTAGCGCCGCAGCAGGGCAAAGTCGTTGCGGCAGAGACGCAGGAAAACGTCCTGCACCACGTCTTCCGCGTCGGCATTGCGCCCGGCGGCGATCAGGCGCCGGCGCACGGCGGCGAAGATCACCCCCGCGTGGCGCTCCACAAAGCGGTCCCAGGCTTGCTTGTCCCCCGCCAGCAGGGCGGAAAGATCCGCCTCCCCGTCAGCCACGCAGTTGTGCTCGGCCGCCCCCACGCGGCCCCGGTCGGTCCCTCACCATGGCCCCAGCATAGCGCAAGGCCCCCGGCATGGCATCGTGGTAAGGACGGGACGGTGAGAGCGGCGGAACACCAAGCTGCGCATGGCGCCGCCGCCCGGCGGCGGCTATAGTCCGGCGCATGGGTTCCCCCTCCGTTCCATCCCAGGCAAAGGCCGATTCGGCACCCGCTCCGGCGCCGCTGAGGCTGCCGGCGGCGCCGGTTCTGCTGGGCGCGCCCGGCCGCGTGGTCTGGATCGACCGGGACGGGGAGGTTCTGAGCCTTTCGGTCGCCGAGGCGGCGCTGCGCGCCCGCAGCGAGCCTCCAATCGTCTGCCATGGGCCGGGGCTGGCGCGGCGCCTGGGCTGCGATCCCTTTCCCGCCTTCGACCTGCTGGAGCTCTATGCCTTCGTGCGGCCGGCCAGCTTCTGCCCGCCCAGTCCCTACGGCCTGGCCGCCGTGCTGGGGTTCCCGAAGCCAAGCGAGCCGGAGGCGGCCGCGGCGCTGCTGCCGCAGGCCGCCGCCACCCTGCTGCAGGAACTGGCGGCGCGCGGGACCTCCTCTTCCGGGGGCGATCGCGACGCAGCGGGCATCGCCTGGACCATGGCCCAGGCCGGCTGGCCCTGGGGACCCTTCGTCATCGCCGCGCTGGGCTATGGCGAGGGCGGCAGCACCCTGCCGCGGCGCTCTCTGGGGCTGCGGGTCTGGGAGCGCCTGCCGGACTGGGAGGAACGGGCGCCGCGCGGTGCGCCGGGCAGCCGGCCGGTGCTGCCGGAGGAAAGCCGCGCCCGCCTTGCCGAGGTCCTGGGCCAGATGACCGCGGCGGAGGCCGAGCCGCGCCCGCAGCAGGCCGACTACGCCGCCGCGGTCAGCGCCGCCTTTGCGCCCCGCGCGACCGAGGACGCGCCCGAGGTGGTGCTGGCCGAGGCCGGGACCGGCACCGGCAAGACCCTGGGCTATCTGGCGCCGGCCAGCCTCTGGGCCGAGCGCAACGATGCCGCCGCCTGGATCTCCACCTACACCCGCAACCTGCAGGGCCAGGTGGACGAAGAACTGGCAGCGCTCTATCCGGAGCCGCGCGAGAAAGCTGCCAAGGTGGTCATCCGCAAGGGGCGGGAAAACTATCTCTGCCTCCTGAACCTCGCCGAGGCGGTGGGCCAGCTTCCCGCCCGTCCGCAGGATGCGGTGGCTCTCGGCCTCATGGCACGCTGGGCGCTGCGGACGCGCAACGGCGACATGGTGGGCGGCGACTTCCCCGGCTGGTTCGTCGATCTCTTCGGGCCGGCGCGCACTCTGGGGCTCGCCGACCGCCGCGGCGAGTGCATCTATTCCGCCTGCCAGCACTACAAGAAATGCTTCATCGAGCGTTCGGTGCGCAGCGCCCGCCAGGCCGACATCGTCATCGCCAACCATGCGCTGGTGATGATCCAGGCGGCCATGGGCGGCGGCGACGACGGACAGCTGCCCAGCCGCTACGTCTTCGACGAGGGCCATCACCTCTTCGAGGCGGCGGACAGCGCCTTTGCCGCCCACCTGAGCGGCCTGGAGGCGCGCGAACTGCGCCGCTGGCTGCTGGGGGCCGAGGGCGGGCGCAGGGGCGCCGGCGGGGCCAGCCGCATGCGCGGCCTGCGCCGCCGCCTGGAGGATCTGCTGGGCGCCGACGAGGCGGCCCTGAACGCCCTGGAGCGGGCGCTTGGCGCCGCGAAGGTGCTGGCCGGGGAAGGCTGGCGGCAAAGAGTGGAGGAGCAGCGTGCGCAGGGCACCTGCGAGGCCTTCCTGGCCGTGGCCGCGCAGCAGGTCCTCGCCCGCGCCGGCGGCCAGGACCAGCCCTACAGCCTGGAAGCCCCGGCCCAGCCGCCTCTCGAAGGCCTGCTGACCGCCGCCGAGACCCTCGCTGCCGATTTGGGCGACCTTGTCGCGCCGCTGAAGGAGCTGCGCCGCCTCCTGCTGGCGCGCCTGGACGACGAGGCCGAAACGTTGGACAGCGACAGCCGGCGCCGCATCGAAGCCGCGGCCCGCGGGCTGGAGAGCCGCGCCCTGCTGCCCCTGGCCGCCTGGCGCGACATGCTGCGCGCACTGGCCGAGGACACGCCGCCGGAGTTCTGCGACTGGCTGGCCATCGAGCGCATCGACGGGCGCACCCTCGACATCGGCCTCTACCGCCACTGGATCGACCCCAGCCGCCCCCTTGCCGAAAGTCTGGGCCGCTCCGCCCACGGCCTGCTCATCACCTCCGCCACCCTGGCCGACCAGAGCTTCGCCGAACCAAGCAGCAACAAGGCCGCAACCGGCAGCGCCGAGGAACCGCCGGTCTGGCGTGCCGCCGATGCCCGCCTGGGCATCGCCCACATGGCCGCCCGGGTCTCCCGCGTCAGCCTGCCCTCGCCCTTCGACTACGCCCGCCAGACCCGCGTTTTCATCGTCCACGACCTGAAGCGCGGCGACCTGGGCCAGTTGGCCGCCGCCTACCGCGCGCTCTTTCTCGCCGCCGGCGGCGGCGCGCTGGGCCTCTTCACCGCCATCGCGCGCCTGCGCGCGGTGCAGAAGCGCCTCGCCCCCGCGCTGGCCGAGGCGGGCCTGCCGCTTTACAGCCAGCACGTCGACGGCCTGGACACGGGAACCCTGGTCGACATCTTCCGCGCCGAGGAGGACTCCTGCCTGCTCGGCACCGATGCGGTGCGCGACGGCGTCGACGTGCCCGGCCGCTCGCTGCGGCTCATCGCCTTCGACCGCGTGCCCTGGCCCCGGCCGGACATCATCCACAAGGCCCGCCGCGCCGTCTTCGGCGGACGCGCCTACGACGAACAGCTCACGCGCCTGAAACTGCGCCAGGCCTTCGGGCGCCTGATCCGCCGCGCCGACGACCGCGGCGTCTTCGTGCTGTTGGATCCGCTGCCCTCGCGCCTCCTGAACGCCTTTCCGGAGACGGTGACCGCCGAACGCGTCGGGCTTGCAGACGCCGTGGCCGGCGTGAAGGACTTCCTCGGCCGCTGACGCGCCCGGCCAGGGCAATCACACCGGCTTGCCGTAGACCCTGATCACCTCCAGGAACTCGTGCAGGGCGTTCTGCTTCGCGCTGTCCACCATCATCAGCATGGTGACGCTCTCGCCGTCGGCGGAGAGCGGCAGAATGATGCGCGCGTAGGAACGCTGCTTGATGTTGGTCTGCAGCGCCAGTACATGCGCCAGAGGGCCGCGGCCTTCCACCGCGGCGCAGTAGTGCTCATGGACCATCTGCCCATAGGCCGGCGGACTGAGGTCACGCGGATGCAGGCTGGTCAGGTTGTAGCCGTGGACATCGCAGATGCCGGTGCCGCTCAGGCGGTAGAGGAAGTCGAGACCGCCGTCGTCCGCCGTCACGACATCGGCCAGCATCACCCGCGGCAGCAGTGCGGCGATCTCGGTCGGGTCGATGTCCTCGCGCGCTGGCGCAAAGCGCGCCCCGCACTTGCCGCGCCAATAAGCCAGCGCCTGAACCAAATCCGGATAGAGTGCCAGGCCGGTCTCCAGATCCAACTCGGCCGCGCGGATATCCTTCAGGACTTCCGTCATGGCTCGATTGTCGAACCCTGCGCCTCGCCGCACAAGCACGGCGTTCGCATACCCTTCTTTGCGCAGGGTCCGAGCAGTCCCGCTCAGCCGATCCCCAGGTAGACGAAGAGCGCCGAAAGCGTCGCCAGCGAGACGACAGTGGAGATCATGATGACCGCCGTGGAGCGCTGGATGTAGATGCCGTACTGCTGGGCGAGGACGAAGACCAGGGCGCCGGTGGGCAGGGCCGACTGGATAAGGGCACCCGCCGCCCAGATCGGGTCCATGGTGAAGACCTGGAAGGCGAGCCACCAGGTCACCAGGGGCTGCACCGCCAGTTTCAGCAGCACCAGCCAGCCGACCTCCGTCATCCCGGCGGTGAAGGACTTGCCCACCATGAAGAGGCCGATGGCGAAGAGTGCGCAGGGGCCGGCGGCGGCGCCCAGGATGTCGCAGAAGGTGGCCAGCGCCTGGGGGATCGGCAACCCGAGGGCGGAGGCGCCGAGGCCGAGCACGGCGGAGATCGCCAGCGGCGAGCGCAGGATTCCGCCGAGCACGCCGCGCAGCACCGTCACCGCCCCCTTGCCCTGGTGCACGTCCAGTTCCAGCAGCGCGATGCCGAGGGCCATGATCACTGCGCCGTTCAGAATGGTGGTGATGATGGCCGGCAGCATGCCCGCTTCGCCGAAGGCCAGCATCAGAAGCGGAATGCCCATGTAGCCTGTGTTCGAGAAGATGGCGGAGAGGCCGCCGAGCCCCAGGGCGCCCAGGCGGTTGGGAAAAGCAAAGCGTGCGACGACAAAGGCCAGCACGAAGGTGAAGGCCACGCCGCCGCCGTAGGCCGCCAGGAACGGCAGGTTGAAGACCTGATCGAGGGAAACCCTGGCCATGGAGATGAAGAACAGGGCCGGCAGGGCGATGTAGTAGACGAAGCGGTTCAGCGCCTCGCTGCTCTCGTTCCCGAGAATGCGGAAGCGCCCGGCCAGATAGCCGGCAAGCATGATACCGAAGACCGGGAAGACAACGTTCAGGATGGGCCCCATGGCGCGGACCTTGCCGCCGCACCTGGGGCTTGCCAAGCGCTAAAACCGCCTGTCTGCCCCGCAGACGTTGCAGGCTTGACCTCGCCGCTGCCGCCTGACTAGTCTTCGCCGCCGCCAGGGCCGGTTCGCCGGAGCCGGGTTCGGTTCGCCAGAGAAAGTCCGTTCCGCCTCACAACGCCGTCATCCAGGTTCCGCACAGCAGAGAGCAAAAAGCGAAGCGCAATGTCCGATCATCACACGGCCCTCGTCTACACCATGGTTCTCGTTTCCGCCGCCGACCGGGATATGACCGACTCTGAGTTGCTGACCATCGGCGACACGGTAAAGCACCTGCCGGTCTTCGCAGACTATGATCTGAATGAGCTGCCGAAGGCCGCCCAGGCCTGCGCCGAGATGCTGGGCCAGGAGAACGGCCTGGAGGCGGTTCTGGGTTTCATCACCGGGCACCTGCCGGGCAAGCTCTCCGAGACCGCCTACGCGATCGCCCTGGACGTGGCCGCCGCCGACAGCGCGGTGACCCAGGAGGAGCTGCGGCTGCTGGAGATGCTGCGCCACCGTCTGCAGGTGGGCCGCCTGCCCGCCGCCGCCATCGAGCGCGGCACCCGCGCCCGCAACATGCGGCTGTAGCGCCCGCCGCTCTTCCCCTCTTCGCCGATCCCACCCGTCTGCCCAGCGGCCGCCCCCGGCCGGCGCCGGGGCTTGCCCTCCTGCAAACGACATAGCAGCACTCCTCACGAGAGGCTGCTAAGTTATTGTTTTCTTAACGTTATTTTGTTGAGATTTCAATGACAGGTGGGCAAGCTTGATCCCTATCGGGTCCCAAGGGACGGTGAGATAGGAGGGAAGATGAGCGATCTTGCGCTGCAGATGAACGACTATCGGCTGACGACGGCCGAGATTCTCTACCACTTGCCGGATCACCCGGCTCTGCTGCAGACCTATATCTGGCAGGAATACGACCTGGCGCCGAACTACCCGGAACTGCATAAGTTCCTGGCCTTCTGGGAAAAAAATCTGGACGGCCCGCTGCACTCGGTGAAGGTCGCCAATATCCCGATCATCCGGGCCCCGGACACCCGCTTCGCCGCCTGCTGCCTGACCCTGCAGTAGAGACCTACGAGAGCCGGCCCGCCGGCAGCCGAACCCCTGGGCCAGGTCCCCTGGGACAGGTCCACGACGGCGTAGCTCCCCCAAGATCCAGCGCCCTGGAGCGCCGGCCCTGCAACGTCTGCAGGCTTTGACCGCGCAGCGGCGCGACAGAAGGTCGCGCGCCGCCACGGCTCTCTCCGCGAAAGCTTTCCCGGTCTTGGCGCAAGGGCCCGGGGCCACTAGGTTAGCGCCAATGACAACCACGACGCCCGTCAGCTTCGCCGCTCCCCGCACGGCTTCGACCGACCGTGCGGTGGGGATCTGGCTGCTCGGCTGCTGCGCCATGATCTTCGCCATGGCGGTGATCGGCGCCATCACCCGCCTCACCGAGTCCGGCCTGTCCATCATGGAGTGGGCGCCGATCAGCGGCGCGCTCCCGCCGCTGAGCACTGGCGAGTGGCAGCGCCTCTTCGATCTCTACCGGCAGATCCCCGAGTATCAGCAGATTAATGCCGGTATGAGCCTGGCCGAGTTCAAGACCATTTTCTGGTGGGAGTACATCCACAGGCTCTGGGGCCGGCTGATCGGCGTCGTCTTCGCGCTGCCCTTCCTCTGGTTCTGGTGGCGAGGACGGCTCGACCGGCGCATGACGATGCTGCTGCTGATCGCGCTTGCCCTGGGCGGCCTTCAGGGCCTGCTCGGCTGGTTCATGGTGGCCAGCGGCTTCGGCGACCGCACGGATGTCAGCCAGTACCGCCTGGTGGCCCACCTGGGTCTGGCACTGGCGATCTACGCCTATCTGTTCTGGCTGGCGCTCGGCCAGTTCTGGCCGCGGCCGGAGCGCAGCCGCGACCCGGGCGCCGCCGGGCTGCGCCGCGGCGCCTTCGCCCTGCTGGCCCTGGTCGCAGTCACCATCCTCTCCGGCGGCTTCGTCGCCGGCCTGAACGCGGGTCTGGTCTATAACACCTTTCCCCTGATGGACGGCGATCTGGTGCCGGCCGGCTATGGGATGCTCGCACCCTGGCCGCTGAACCTCTTCGAAAACCACGCTGCCGTGCAGTTCAACCACCGCCTGCTCGCTGTCGCCACGGTGTTGGCCTGTCTTGCGATCTGGCTGTGGTCGCTGCGCCTGGATCTGGCTCCTGCGGCCCAAGGCGGCTTCGCGCTTCTCGCCATCGTGGCGCTGCTTCAGCTCGCGCTCGGCATCGTCACCCTGCTGCTGGTGGTGCCGATCTGGGCGGCGGCCCTGCATCAGGCCGGCGCTATCCTGGTGCTCACCGCCGCGCTCTGGTGTCTCTATCATCTGCGGGCGCGCCGAAAGGCCGCCAGAGCGTGATGGCGGAACCCAATGGTCAGCCCATGAACGACGCACCCAAAGCCGCGCAGGACGAACTGGACATCCCGGAAGAACCGCTGGCCGTTTCGGTGCTCACGGGTTTCCTCGGCAGCGGCAAGACCACGCTGCTGCGCCATCTGCTAGCCCACCCGGCGATGGAGGAGACCGCCGTCATCGTCAACGAGTTCGGAGAGATCGGCCTGGACCACCTGCTGGTCGAACAGGCGACCGAGGACACGGTGCTGCTCAACAGCGGCTGTCTCTGCTGCACGGTGCGCGGCGACCTCGTCGCCGGCATGCGCGATCTCTTCAGGCGGCGGGTAAACCGCGAAGTGCCGCCCTTCAAACGCCTGGTGATCGAAACCACGGGCTTGGCCGACCCGGCGCCGATCCTGCAGACCCTGATGACCGACCCGCTGCTTTCCAACCGTTTTCGTCTGGATGGTGTCATCACCACGGTGGACGCGGTCAACGGCTCGGCGACGCTGGACAGCCAGATGGAATCGGTGAAGCAGGCGGCTGTGGCGGACCGCATTCTGCTGACCAAGAGCGACATCGCCGATGAGAATGCCTGCAAGGCGCTGGAAGAACGCCTGCGCCAGTTGAACCCCGCAGCGCCGATCTATCCGAGCGTCCAGGGCGCGGTGTCGCCGGACCTGCTGTTCAATGCCGGGCTCTACGACCCCGAAAAGAAGACCGCCGACGTGCGGGCCTGGCTGAAGGCCGAGGCCTACGAACACGACCATGCTCACCATGGGCATGACCATAACCATGGGCACGACGTGAACCGCCACGACGCCTCGATCCGGGCCTTCTGCCTGACCTACGACAGGCCGCTGGACTGGGACCGTTTCAACTCCTGGATCGAGATGCTGATCACGCTTTACGGAACCAACATCCTGCGCATCAAGGGGCTCTTGAATGTTGCGGAGGTCAAGCAGCCCATCGTGATCCACGGCGTGCAGCACGTCTTCCACCCGCCGGTGCGTCTGGAGGCCTGGCCCGACGACTCACGGGACTCGCGCCTGGTCTTCATCGTGCGCGACCTGAAGCAGGAGCTGTTCGAGCATACGCTGCGGGCCTTCAACGAGGACTCTGCCGCGCCCCTCTAAAGAACGGCCCCGCGCTACTCTTCGCGCCACTTGCGGGCGAGGTGGGCGTTGCGCCGCACGAATGCCGTGAACCACTCGTCGAAGGCCATGCGGTTGCCGCCGCGCCAGCCGTCGGTCTGGATGTGGGGCACCCCCTCCTCGCGCAGGATCTGTACCGAGACGACGGCGGGATGAGCGGCGTGGCCAGGCTGCGTGAAGAACCAGACCTTGCCGTCGGTCGCGATCTCGACACGGGTAATGCCGCCGTCCTCGGCTGCAACGGCGCCCTCAAGGGCGCTCACCTCCTCCAGCATCTTCTGGAAGGAGTCGGCGTCGATCTGAGTCACCTCACCGGTCCGTGCCGAAGGCCGGCCGGCCGTCGCCGCCGCGCCGGAGACCTCCGGCACGGCGAGCACGGCGAGCAACGCCAGCGTAGCTGCGAGTTTGGCGGCACCCATCATCTGGGAATGATCTCCCGACTGATCCTAGTCATATCGACTATCAGCCGAACCTTGAGGAAAGATGAAAGCTGGAATTTTAGGGAGTTAGCCGAAGGACGGAGGCTCCGCCCGGCGCTGTCAGTAGGGGTTGTACCAGCGTCCGCTGACCGGGGTGCCGTCGGCGTTGTGCGCCGTGCAGGTGTCGGCGGAGTGGCAGAATGCACCCAGGGCGCGACCGATCTGCGCCGTGCTGCATCCGGCCAGAAGCAGGCCGCCGAAGAAAACCAACGAGAGGGCGGTCCAACTGGAGCGGGCGGGAAGTCTTGGCGATGGCGGCAAAGGAGAAATCCCGGTTGCTTGCGGTGCGGTCAGGCTAGCAGGAACCTTCGCAGGGTTCGATAGCTACCGTTCCTGCCGGTCCACCGGCACGCCACGATACGCCGGTGAATAGCAGGGATCGGCCCCCCGAATTCGGAACCACCAAGAATGGCAGCCCGACAGGGGGAGGGCAGCTACTTGCTCGTGTTCGACCGTGTTTGGAAGTAGAATTGCGGGGAGTAACCGTTTTTCAAATCCGGCTGCTCGACCCGGATTTCCTGGTTCGGCTCCTGGCTTTTGTCCTCTTCCTTTGCGGGGCGCTCGCCCTTAACCACGATGGGCTCCATGGTGCAGTGATCACAGGGGCCTTTGTCGATGGCGGAGGCCAGGGACGGGGTGAGTGCCGATGCGGCCAGAAGGGCGGCAAGGACAAGGCTTGGGGTTTTGGACACCGTCGGGTCTCCTTTTCTCGAACCGTTGCTGAGGGGTGATTACCTCTTTGTCGCAACCGTTTAGAAAAGGTTCAAAAGAACACGCAAAACAGCCAGCCGGACTGCCGGCGGCCAGTCCTGGCGTCGTCCGGAGCAAGCGGCACTTAACCCGGCTCCAGCACCACCACCAGGTCGTGTGGCTCGACGCGGCTGCCGGCCGCGGCCACCACCTCGCCCACCTTGCCGGCGGTCTCGGCATAGACGGCGGTTTCCATCTTCATGGCTTCGATGGTGAAGAGGCGGTCGCCGGCGGCCACCCGCTTGCCGACATCGCAGATGTTGACGATCAGGCCCGGCATGGGCGCCCCCACCTGGCCGGGGTCTGATTCGTCGGCCTTGCGGCGCACCTTGCCGGAGGCAGCCAGGACCTTGTCCAGCACCTTCACCGTGCGGGGCTGGCCGTTCAGTTCGAAGAAGACGGTGCGCTGGCCTTCTTCGTCGGGATCGCTTAACGCCAGGTAGGAAATGATGAGCGTCTTGCCGCGCTCGATATCGACGGCGATCTCCTGGCCCGGCTCCATGCCGTAGAAGTAGACCGGCGTCGGCAAGGCGGAGGTGTCGCCATAGGCACGGCGGTGCTTGGCGTAGTCGACGAAGACCTCCGGATACATGAGGTAGGAGGACAGCTCGCGCTCGCCGATGTGGCGCCGCGCTTTCTTTTCCGCCTCTTTGCGCAGAGCCGTCAGATCCGCCGGCGGCAGGGTCGCCCCGCGGCGCTCGCTGAGCGGTGCTTCGCCCTTCAGCACCTTTTTCTGGAGGGCTTCCGGGAAACCACCGTAAGGCTGGCCCACTTCGCCGCGGAAAAGCGCGATGACCGAGGCCGGGAAGGCCACCTCCCGCGCCGGGTCCATCACGTCCTCCGGCGTCAGGCCGTTGGAGACCATGTAGAGCGCCATGTCGCCGACCACCTTGGAGGTCGGCGTCACCTTGACGATGTCCCCGAACATCTCATTCACCTGGGCATAGGCTTTCTCCACCGCCCCCCACTTGCGCGCCAGACCCAGGGCGCGGGCCTGTTCCTGCAGGTTGGTGAACTGGCCGCCGGGCATACCGTGCTCGTAGACCGAGGAGGCGCCGGCGCGCATCTCGCTTTCGAAGCCGGCGTAGTGGCGCCGCGCGCCCTCCCAGTAGGCGTTGATCTCGCGCAGTGCCTCCCGGTCCAGGCCGGGATCGCGCGGGCTGCCGGCCAGCGCCGCGGAGATGGAGCCGAGGTTGGGCTGGGAGGTGAGGCCGCTCATCGCGTCCATGGCCGCATCGGCGGCATCCACCCCCGCCTCCGCCGCCGCCAGCACCGAGGCGGCGGAAATGCCGGAGGTGTCGTGGGTGTGGAAGTGGATCGGCAGACCGGTTTCCTGCTTCAGCGTGGTGACCAGCAGACGCGCCGCCGCCGGCTTGCAGAGCCCGCCCATGTCCTTGATGCCGAGGATGTGGGCGCCGGCGGCTTCCAGTTCCTTGGCGAGGCCGACGTAGTACTTCAGGTCGTACTTGTCTTCGCCGGGGTCGGAGAGGTCGCCGGTGTAGCAGATCGCCGCCTCGCAGAGCAGGCCGGTCTCGCGGATGGCGTCGATGGAGACCCGCATGTTCTCCACCCAGTTCAGCGAGTCGAAGACGCGGAAGAGATCGATGCCGGCATCGGCGGCCTGGGCGATGAAGTGGCGCACCACGTTGTCGGGATAGTTCGAGTAGCCGACGCCGTTGGAGCCGCGCGTGAGCATCTGCAGCAGCGTGTTCGGCACCGCCTCGCGCAGGGCCGCCAGACGCTCCCAGGGATCTTCCTTCAGGAAACGCAGGGCGACGTCGAAGGTGGCCCCGCCCCAGCATTCCAGCGACAGCAGTTGCGGCAGCAGGCGCGCATAGGCCGGCGCGATGGCAACCAGATCGTAGGAGCGCATGCGCGTGGCGAAGAGCGACTGGTGGGCGTCGCGCATGGTGGTGTCGGTGAGCAGAAGCTTGTTCTGCTCCAGCATCCACTTCGCGAAACCCTCCGGCCCCAGTGCGTCGAGGCGCTGCTTGCTGCCGGCAGGCGGGTCCTGCAGCAAGCTGGCGGGCGGGATCTCCGGCAGGATCGCCGGCGTGGCGGGCGACGGCAGGGGCCGTCCCTCGACCTCCGGATTGCCATTGACGATGACGTCGCCGATGAAGGTCAGGAGGCGCGTTGCGCGGTCGCGGCGGCGGTGGAAGTCGAAGAGCTCCGGCGTCGAGTCGATGAAGCGGGTCGTCGCCTCGCCGCTCTGGAACTTGGGATGGCCGATGACCGCTTCCAGGAACCAGAGGTTGGTCGCCACGCCGCGGATACGGAACTCGCGCAGTGCCCGGTCCATGCGCGCCGTCGCCTCCGCCGCCGTCGGCCCCCAGGCCGTCACCTTCTCCAGCAGCGAGTCGTAGAAGGGTGTGATGAGGGCGCCGGAATAGGCGGTGCCGCCGTCGAGGCGGATGCCGAAACCGGTGGCGCCGCGATAGGCGGAGATGCGTCCGTAGTCCGGGATGAACTTGTTCAGCGGGTCTTCGGTGGTGATGCGGCACTGCAGGGCATGGCCGTCGAGGGAAAGCTGGTGCTGGGCCGGCACGCCGCTTTCGGACTCGCCGATGCGCGCGCCGGCGGAAATGCGGATCTGCGCCTTCACCAGATCCACGCCGGTGACCTCCTCGGTCACCGTGTGCTCCACCTGAATGCGCGGATTGACCTCGATGAAGTAGAGCGCGTCGGTTTCCGCATCCATCAGGAACTCGACGGTGCCGGCGCACTCATAGCCGGCGGCGCGGGCGAGCCGCACGGCGGCGTCGCAAAGCTCGGCGCGCTTGGCCTCGCTGAGGTAGGGCGCCGGCGCGCGCTCGACGATCTTCTGGTTGCGGCGCTGCATGGAGCAGTCGCGCTCGAAGAGGTGGATGACGTTGCCGTGGGTGTCGCCGAGGACCTGCACCTCCACGTGGCGCGCCTGGCGCACCAGCTTCTCCAGGAAAATCTCGTCGTTACCGAAAGCGGCCTTGGCCTCGCGCCGGCCCGCCGCCACCTGTTCGTGAAGCTGTCCAGCATCTTCGACGACGCGCATGCCGCGCCCGCCGCCACCCCAGGAGGCCTTGGCCATGATGGGATAGCCGATGCCCTCGGCCAGCTTGGCCGCCTCCGCCTCGTCGTGGGGCAGCGCGCCGGTCGCCGGCATGACGGGAATGCCCGCTTCCTCCGCCAGGGCCCGGGCCTCCACCTTCGATCCCAGGCGGCGCATCACGTCAGGCTTGGGGCCGATGAAGGTGATGCCGGCCTTGGCGCAGGCTTCCGCGAAGTCCGGGTTTTCCGAAAGAAACCCGTAACCGGGATGAATGGCGTCGACCCGCGCCTCGCGGGCGATCCGAAGGATGTCGTCGATGTCCAGATAGGCGGCCACCGGCTCCTTGCCCTTGCCGACCTGGAAAGCCTGGTCCGCCTTGAAGCGGTGCAGGGCGAAGCGGTCCTCGTGGGAGTAGATCGCCACGGTGCGGATGCCGAGTTCGTTCGCCGCGCGCAGCACACGGATGGCGATCTCGCTGCGGTTGGCGACGAGCAGCTTACGGAACGGCGGCCGCGCGCCGCCGACTCGGGATGGGCTCATCCTCTCAATTCCCCCAGTTGGCCCCTAGTTGGAGTATCGTTAAGCGCGCGCAATTGCTGCGCTGCACTATAAGCCGCCAGCCGGCGCATCGCCATGGCCTTTCCGCGGCTGCAGACCGCGGCGGGGCAGTGGACGGACGGGGACCGGCACGGGCCTTAGGGCGACAACGCGCCGCCTTCCGGGTCTATTCCCGAAAAACAAGCGTGCCATACAAAAATTCACTGGTCGGGCGCGCGCCGCGACGGCAACTTGAGCGCGATCCTTTCCGAACTGGCAAATGAGACTGTGGAATGCCACACCGCCTCGTCCGCTGCCTTCTGCTCGCCGGAGGCCTGCTCCTGTCCTTCACCCCCAGCGCCATGTCCCAAACCGCCACGACCCCAAGTGCCGCGGCCGACGCCTGGCAGACGGCGCCCCTGACCGAGTCTGGCTTTGCCGCCGAGACCGGCGATCTGCTGGACGCGCTTTACCGGTCCGGCGAACTGCCCAACCTGCACGCCGTCGTCGTCGCACGTCACGGCAAGCTGGTGCTGGAGCGCTACTTCGAAGGCGAGGACGAGATCTGGGGCAATCCGCTGGGCAGCGTGACCTTCGGGCCGGAGGTGATGCACGACCTGCGTTCGGTCTCCAAGAGCATCGTCGGCCTGCTCTACGGCATCGCCCTGGCCGATGGCACGGTCCCGGCGCGCGAGACGCCGCTGGTCGAACTGTTCGACTATGCCGACCTCGCCACCGATCCGGCGCGGCAGAAGATCACGGTGGAACACGCGCTCACCATGACCATGGGGCTCGCCTGGGACGAGACACTGCCCTACAACGACCCGCGCAACAGCGAGGTCGCCATGGAGCGGTCGGAAGACCGCTACCGCTACATTCTGGAGCGCCCCATCGTGGCGGAGCCCGGCAGCCAGTGGACCTACAGCGGGGGCGCGACGGCGGTGCTCGCACACCTCGTGTCCCGCGGCAGCGGAAAGCCTCTGATCGACTACGCGCGCGAAAAGCTCTTCAGGCCCCTTGGCATCGATCAGAGCAGCTGGACGCCGGGCTTCAACGGAGAGGCCGCCGCCGCCTCCGGCCTGCGGCTCACCGCCCGCGACCTCGCGCGCATCGGCCAGATGGTGCTGAACGGCGGGCGCTGGGACGGGCAACAGGTGGTGCCGGAGGCCTGGCTGAAGGACTCCTTCGTCAGGCACGCCGCGTCCGAGGGCGACCTATTCTACGGCTACCAATGGTGGCTCGGCCAGGGCCGGCGCGACGGGCGCGCCTGGATGGCCGGCTTCGGCAACGGCGGCCAGCGTCTCGTGGTGATCCCCGATCTGGATCTGGTCATGGTGGTCTTCGCCGGCCAGTACAACCAGCGCGACGCCTGGCGGCTCTCGGTCCGCATCCTGACCGAAGTCCTCTTCCCCTCGCTCCGTTGATCTTGAACCACTTTCCCGGCTGCTTCAGCATACGCGGACCGTCATCCCGGGCCTGACCCGGGATCCATAGGCCCGCTCGCACGGGCTTCGCTCGCAAGGGTGGGATCCGCTTCCGGCATGCACCCCGGATCACGTCCGGGGTGACTTAGGGAACAAACGACTTGAATGAGCACATTGCGGTTAAGATCAGAATGGCTGATGGCGCTATCGCCAGTGCCCAGTTGGCGATTCGAGCGGACCCGCAGGCCTTGTCTTATGAGATCACACTCGACGGAATCGAAGCTGAAACAAGAAGGTTTGTGAGCAGCGATCTCTTTGAGGCGATGATCGAGCTCAGAAAGGTCCTTGAAAGCAAGGGAGCACGATTGCTGTGCGCCGGCGCGCGGCCCGAAGTCTTCCCATCCGGAATGGCCCGCGACATGGGTGGCGGGCGCAAGGCCTATGTCACCCGGATCGGTGAGCCTGCGAGATCGGAGGATCTGGTCGACATCTTCCACTATGCGGCCCCAGGGACGGTCGGAACGGTGGACGAACAAGCTGACTTCCACGCGAACTGGGTTGAGAGCTTGTCCGGTCGCTGACCGAGGGTCTCTATCCCTTGATCCGAGCCAGCCCACACGGGCCGTCATCCCGGGCCTGACCCGGGATCCATAGGCCCGCTCGCACGGGCTTCGCTCGCAAGGGTGGGATCCGCTTCCGGCGTGGACCCCGGATCACGTCCGGGGTGACAAGCGGGGCGGCGGCAGACGGCACGAAAAAAGGCCCCGAACGGAGCCTCAAAGCGGTTGGAGCGGGTAGCGGGAATCGAACCCGCGCGTTCAGCTTGGGAAGCTGACAGGCTACCACTACATCATACCCGCTCAGGTCATGCGTGCCGTGGCTGCTGACGGGCACGAAGGTAGAAGGTCTGCCACGGCAAGGCAAGCCGCCCCCGATCACAAGCCAGCGGCGCAAGCAGAAGCGCAAGAATCGGATGTCGGCGGCGTCCTTTTCCGGTCTATGACCGTCATGACGGTCAAGGAGGCGGAAGCAATGGACGACACAGGGCTTTTGGATGCGGATGCGGCGATGGACGAGGCCCGCTGGGCAGCGGTGGAGCGGCGCGATGCCGCCATGGACGGACGCTTCGTCTACGGCGTGCTCAGCACCGGCATCTACTGCCGGCCGAGCTGCCCCTCCCGCCCGGCCAAGCGCGAAAACGTGCGCTTTTTCCCGGACCCTGCCGCGGCGGAAGCCGCGGGTTTTCGCGCCTGCAAGCGCTGCCGGCCCGAGCAGATGGCGGGGACGGGAACCCCGGCGCCGCAGATCGCTCGGCGCATCGCCGGCCTCAACTGGCCGCGGATCGAGGGCGACCTGAACGATCACGGTGTCGCCCGGCTGGGGCCGATCCTGACGCCGGGGGACTGCGCCGCCCTGACCGGCCTCTACGATCAGGACGCAGCCTTCCGCAGCCGCGTCATCATGGCCCGCCACGGCTTCGGGCGCGGCGAGTACAAGTACTTCGCCTATCCCCTGCCGCCGGTCATCGCCGCCCTGCGCAGCGCGGTCTACCCGCATGCGGCGCGCATCGCCAACATCTGGCGCGGCCTGCTCGGCGAAGACCCGGTGTTTCCCGCCAGCCACGCGGCCTATCTGAAGCGCTGCCACGCGGCGGGACAGAAACGCCCGACCCCCCTGCTGCTGCGCTACGGGCCCGGCGACTACAACTGCCTGCACCAGGACCTCTACGGCGACGAAGTGCTGCCGCTGCAGATGGTCATCCTGCTGAGCAAGCCCGGCGCGGACTTCGACGGCGGCGACTTCACCGGCGGCGAGTTCGTGGTGACCGAACAGCGCCCGCGCATGCAGTCGCGCGTCGAGGTGGTGCCGCTGCTGCGCGGCGAGGCGGCGCTCTTCGCCGTCAACGAGCGTCCGCGCCAGGGCGCGCGGGGCTACCACCGGGTGAAGCTGCGCCACGGCGTCAGCCGCATCCACGCCGGCGAGCGCTTCGCCGCCGGCATCATCTTCCACGATGCCCAGTAGCGTCGGAACCTATCGAACGTTCCGGGTATCGAACACTAGGTCATGCCACATCCGTCGATCTTCGCGCACCAAAGCGACGAAGAGGCCGATGAAGAACAGGGACAGAGTCAGAAACCCTAGGAGCGCATGGCCAATTGACCTCAACAAGCTTGGACGCTTGGGCCACCGTTGCTCAATCCCCATCAACAGATCCCCTGCCGACTGCCGACCCGCCGCCGCTGGCCAGCAATAGGCACAGAGCCACGCGACAACGGTGCCTGGAAAGAAGAGCATCGTCATCAAGGTATGAAGCCAGCGGCCCAATGCCTCCGGCATCAGGCCGAGAAGAGGTGCCCGCAAACCTTCCAGCAACAACGCGAGCAATATGAAAGGCATCATAAGCAGCACGAAACAAACAAAGCAGTCGATGTTGAGGGCGAAATAGCGCCGAATGATCCCGGCAGGCCTTTCCTGGTTTGTCTGCAGCGGTCCGGTAACTCTAGGGAGAAAGAATGCTGCCGTGCCAAAGAGCCAAGATACGATATGTGCCGGATGATAACTGACTTCCAAATGATAAGGCGGCGCGCCATGCCTGCTTATGCCCCCTGAGCCGCCAATCGCGAGCGAAAAGACCATTCCGACGAGCAACAAAAACAGGACCAATCGGCCGCCGTTGTTGTCGATGAGTTTGCGGTCTGTCGTTACCAAGATTGTAGACATGGAAGAAGGTTCACGACCGAAGTCTCGGCAGATCGCAATAAGCTCAAACTGCCGGAACTTCATACGCGCAATGGTTGCTCACTCAATCGCAGTGGTAAAGTCGTACTTTCACTGGAATCAAGGCCCTCTTCGCCGGTCCAGCTAGTCTTCCCGAGCCCCCCGGAGATACCCTGGTGCGCCTGAGAGACCTCATCCTGACCTTGCTGCTGATCGCGGCCGCCTCACGAAAGCGGAGGTGGTGGTGATCGTCGAGATGCTGCACAGCCAGTTGACGTCGGCAGACCCATGAGGAGGGCCCGGGTCCCTCCTGTCCCCTGACCTCCTCGGTTCCTTGACCTGTTCCGCCCTTGACTTGGGTCATGGCCAGGCGGACCCGCGGCGGCTACCCCTGGTGCAACAGACCGCCAAGGGAGCCTCCCTCATGTCATTGTTCCACCCTTTCCCGCTGCGCGCCGTCCTCGGCACGATTGCCGTGACAGCGCTGCTGGCCTTCGCCCTGCCGGCCGCCCTGGCCCAGGGCGGTGCGGCGGAACCGGAGGACAGGCTCACGATCATCCCCGGCCTCGATCCCTGGAACGTGGAGATCGACCGGCTGCCCGAGTGGGATCTGGAGAACAGCCCGCCGAAGCTGGAAGACCGCGCCGCGCGCCATCGGGAATTCATTCAGGCCGGCGTCCCGCTCGAGTACCGCAGCCGCCGCAGTCCCTTCCCCAACAGCCCGGGTGCGATCGCCGGAGGCGGAACGGTGTATCGGGCCAACTGCGCGGAGTGTCACGGTGCCAAAGGCCGTGGCGACGGGGACGCCGGGCTCGACCTGCTGCCCTCCCCAGCGCTTCTGGGTCAGCTCATGGACAAGCAGGGCGCCGTGGACGAGTACCTGCTGTGGTCGATCGCAGAGGGCGGCGGCGCCTTCGGCACCGCCATGCCGGCCTATAAAGACCGGCTGTCGGAAGACGCTATCTGGCGGGTCGTCGCCTACATGCGTGCGGGCTTTCCCGCAGCCGAATAAGGGGCGCCGTAACGGTTCACGAAACCGGACCATCCAATAAAAGCCCTGTGATCGCCGGCCCCTGACGGATGACAGGGCCTGGGCACGCCTGTAGGCTGCCCCCATCTAAGCCAAGGGACGAGGCGGCCCGAGCCTTCCCCGGGCCGTTGGCCCTGGCGGGGCAGCTATCCCGGCCCGCGCGGCCCTGGCATCGGCCGGACCCAGGGCCCAAGATGGGATTCGAGCAACGATAGGAGATCAGCATATGCGCCGCCGGATTGCGCTCCTGCCGCTTTTGGCCGCCGCCCTGGCCACGGCCCTCGGCCTGGCAGGCAAAACCGCCATCGCCGCCGAGGAGCGCCCCTGGGAAGAGATCGTCGACGCCGCCAACGGGCAGACGGTCTACTGGAACGCCTGGGGCGGCGACGAGCGGATCAACGCCTACATCGCCTGGGTCGGCGAGCGGGTCTGGGACGACTACGGCGTGATGCTGCGCCACGTGAAGCTGGCCGATACCGCCGATGCGGTTTCCCGCGTCCTGGCCGAGCGCGCCGCGGGGAAGACGGAGGACGGCTCCATCGACCTCATCTGGATCAACGGCGAGAACTTCGCCACCATGAAGGACAACACCCTGCTTTACGGGCCCTTCACCGAGGCACTGCCCAACTTCCAGCTGGTCGACTTCGAGGAGAAGCCCTCGACCCTCGTGGACTTCACCGTGCCGACCGAGGGGCTGGAGGCGCCCTGGGGCATGGCCAAGCTGAACTTCATCTACGACTCGGCCCGCGTCGCCGAGACGCCGGGGTCCATCCCGGCCCTGCTCGACTGGGCCCGGGCCAATCCCGGGCGCTTCACCTATCCGACACCGCCTGACTTTCTGGGCAGCACCTTCCTGAAACAGGTGCTGATCGAGTTGGCGCCCGATCCGGCCTTTCTGCAGCAGGCGGTGGTCGACGACTCCCAGGTCGAGCAGGTTGCGCAGCCGCTGTGGGAGTTCCTCGACGCCCTGCACCCCCATCTCTGGCGCGGCGGCCAGACCTTCCCCGCCAGCGGCCCGGCCCAGCGCCAGTTGCTGGACGACGGCGAGGTCGACATCACCCTCTCGTTCTATCCCTCGGAAGCGTCGTCGGCCATCGCCAACGGCCTGCTGCCGGAGACGGCCCGAACCTTCGTGCTGGACCGCGGCACCATCGGCAACACCCACTTCGTCGCCATCCCGTTCAACGCCAGCGCCGCCGAGGGCGCGATGGTCGTCGCGAACTTCCTGATGGGCGCGGAGGCGCAGGCCGAGAAGCAGAACCCGGAGGTCTGGGGCGACGACACCGTGCTGGCCATGGCCAAGCTCGAACCGGCCGAGCGCAGGCGTTTCGAGGAACTGCCGGCGGGCGTGGCCACCCTCGCGCCGGAGGCCCTGGGCCCGACCCTGCTGGAGCCGCACCCCTCCTGGATGGTGCGTATCGAAGCGGAATGGCAGCGCCGCTACGCGCGCTAGGCAGGAAGACGGAAACGGCTGACAGAAGAGCCGCGGAAGCGACACCGCAAGGCACGACAGCATGACCCGCCGCGATCTTCTCGCTTACCTGCCGGGCGCAACCCTGCTGCTGTTCCTGACGCCGGTGGCGGCCGGGCTGATCGGCACCTGGCTGCCGGCCTTCGGCTACTTTCCGACCCTGGGCGGCGAGGGCTTCACGCTCGACCCCTGGGTGATGCTGTTCGACCATCCGGGCCTCCGCGAATCGCTGCGTCTGACCCTGGTTTCCGGCCTGCTGGCGACGGTCATCTCCTTCTCCCTGACCGTGTTCTTTCTCGCCGCCTGCCATGGTTGCCGGATCACGCTGGCGATCCGCGGCCTGATGGCGCCGCTGCTGGCCGTGCCGCATGCGGCCATGGCGCTGGGCCTGGCCTTTCTCATAGCGCCCAGCGGCTGGCTGGTAAGGCTGGTGTCGCCCTGGGCCACCGGCTGGGACCTGCCGCCCGACGTGGCCACGGTGCAGGATCCCAACGCCCTGGCCCTGACCCTGGGGCTGGTGATGAAGGAACTGCCCTTCCTGCTGCTGATGACCCTGGCGGCGCTGGAGCACAGCCGCGCCGAGGAACGCCTGGCGATCGCCCGCTCGCTCGGCTACGGGCCGGTCATGGCCTGGCTGAAGACGGTGCTGCCGGCGATCTACCGCCAGATCCGCCTGCCCGTCTATGCCGTGCTCGCCTATTCGCTTTCGGTGGTGGACATGGCGCTGATCCTGGCGCCGCTGTCGCCGCCGCCGCTGGCGGTGCAGGTGTTCCGCTGGTTCAACGACCCCGACCTGACCATGCGCTTCGTCGCCGCGGCGGGTGCGGTGCTGCAGTTGCTGGTGGTGGTCGGCGCGATCGCGCTCTGGCGTCTGGCGGAAGTGCTGGTCGCCCGCCTGGGCCGCCTGTGGATCGCCGGCGGGCGGCGCGGCGGCAAGGGCCGGGTTCTGCGCGCCGCAACGTCATCCCTGGTGCAGCTCCTGGTGGCCATGGCGGCCGCCGGCCTCCTGGCCATGGCGCTGTGGTCGGTGACCCGCCGCTGGCGCTATCCCGACGCGCTGCCCACGGCGCTCAGCACCGATATCTGGGCGCGCCAGGGCCACGACCTGCTGTGGACCACCGGCACCACGCTGATCAGCGGCCTCGCCGCCGCCTTCATCGCCGTGGCCCTGGTCCTCGGCTGCCTGGAGAACGAGCAGCGGCGCGGCCTCACCATCTCCACCCGGGCGCTCTGGCTGCTCTACGTTCCCCTGCTGGTGCCCCAGGTCGCGTTTCTCTTCGGCAGCCAGGTGCTCTCGATCCAGATCGGCATCGATGGCACCTGGATCGCGTTGGTCTGGAGTCATCTGCTCTTCGTATTGCCTTATGTGTTTCTGTCTCTCGCCGATCACTACCGCGCACTGGACGAACGCTACAGCCGCACCGCGCTCTGCCTGGGGGCCAGCCCCAACCGGGTGTTCTGGCGCGTCAAGCTGCCGATGCTGCTGCGCCCGGTGCTCTTTGCCGCGGCGGTGGGCTTTGCCGTCAGCGTGACCCAGTACCTGCCGACGCTCTTTGCCGGGGCGGGCCGCTTCGTTACCCTGACGACGGAAGCCGTAAGCCTCTCTGCCGGGGGAGACCGCCGAGTGATGGGCGTCTTTGCCTTTCTCCAGGCCGCCTTGCCGTTGATTGCCTTCGCCGCCGCCTTGGCCCTGCCGCGGCGGCTGGCCCGCAGTCGCATCCTGCGGGAGCAGCGGGCATGACCGTGATCTCGGTGACCAGGGACTACGGCCTGGCGCTGCGTCAGGTCGAACTGGCGCATGGCGGCGGACGCTTCCTGGGCCCGCTGAGCCTGACCGTCGCGCCCGGCGAAGTGGTGACGGTGATGGGCCCCAGCGGCTGCGGCAAGTCGAGCCTTCTTGCCTTCGTCTGCGGCACTCTGGACCCGGCGCTTACAGGCAGCGGGCGCATCCTGCTCAACGGCGAGGAACTGGCCAGCCGCCCGCCGGAGGAGCGCCGCATCGGCATCCTGTTCCAGGACGATCTTCTGTTCCCCCATCTCTCTGTGGCCGGCAATCTTGCCTTCGGCCTGCCGCCGGACATCCGCGACCGCAAGGCGCGGCGCGCGCGCATCGAACAAGCCCTGGCGGAAGCGGACATGAGTGCCTTTTACGACCGCGATCCGGAAACCCTCTCCGGCGGCCAGCGGGCGCGCATCGCCCTTTTGCGGACCCTGCTGTCCGAGCCCTGCGCGCTGCTGCTGGACGAACCCTTCGCCAAGCTGGACGTGACCCTGCGGGCACGCTTTCGCTCCTTTGTCTTCGAACACGCCCGCGCCCAGGCTCTGCCCACCCTGCTGGTCACGCACGACCCCGCGGATGCGGCCGATGCCGGCGGCCCGGTCCTGGAGATCGATGCCGGCGGCCAGGTCATGGCGCGCCGGACCGCACATCTCGGCTAGAGCGGCGCTGCAGGCGTCCGCCCGCCGCCGCTTCCCGGAATAACTTCTCACACCAGCGGTCTTAAGCAGCAACGGTCCCGGTTGACGGTCCGGATTGCCGATCCGGACTTCGGGGCGGCTGTCTGGCGGGGGCCTGCAGGGGGATAGTCCACAAAAACACAACTCTCACCTGCCTATGCCACCACAGCCAAGAGGCGGGTCCGCATTCAATGAGAGGGAGATGTTCACAAATGATTCTCACGAGAGTTTTGGCTTTCGGGGTCCTGACCATCGCGGTCAGCGGCTGTGTCGCCGGCTACAATGTCGACAAGATGCGCACCGCAGAAGCGACCGGCACCCCCTTCACCAGAGCCCTGACCGCGGAGTACCGCGACCTGACCGAATTCGAGGCCGACGAGATGGTCGACTGGCATTCCGCCGATCTCTACGCCAGAAAGGGCCTCATGACCGCAGAGGGCAGCGAGGTGCAGCCGGAAGCCGTCGGCGACTGGCGCATTCCCGAGGCCATGGTCCCGGAGTTCTCCGACGGCCGGGCGCGCCTTGTCGGTCTGCTCGACGCCAGCGCCAGGACCAAGGCGCCGGAGGATGCCGCCATCGCTCAGACACGCTTCGACTGCTGGCTCGAACAGCAGGAAGAGGGCCATCAGCTTGACCATATCGCCCGTTGCCGCGACGAATTCTATGCCGCTCTGGACCGGCTGGACGGGGCCATGGCGGAGGCGCCGCCGCCGGCCCCTGCACCCGCGCCGGCCCCGGCCCCGGCTGCACCGGTCGCGCCGCAGACCTTCGTGCTGTTCTTCGACTTCGACAGCGACATCATCACCCCGGCCGGCGCTGCGGCGATCGACGACGCCATCGCGTCCGCGGGCAGCGGCGGCTTCACAGAGTTCTCCGTCACCGGGCACGCCGACCGGGCCGGAGCGGAAGACTACAACCTCGATCTCTCTCTGCGCCGGGCCAATGCGGTGCGCGATGCGCTGACCGGCCGCGGCTTCGATCTCGACGGCATCTTCGTGGCCGGCCGGGGTGAAGCCGAGCCGGCGGTTCCCACGGCCGACGGGGTGCGCGAACAGGCCAACCGACGAGTCGAAATTATTCCACAATAACAGTACATTAAACCTTATCGGGGCCGGCGGTGCGAAGACGCATTGCCGGCCCTTTCTTGTCGACGCTTCAGGGCGTAGACTGCGGAGGTTCAGGTGTTCTCGGGCGGCTGCCCTCAGGCGTTCACAAGCAGGGGCCGGCCGCACCAAAGCGGTCCGTCAAGGCGGGCCGGGTCCGTGACATCTGTTCACGCTTTGGCAATCCCTGCCGGCGAAGAAGGGACCCGCAGAGACCATGTACAGCGCGACCACCCACTCGATCAGCGTGACGGTCAAGCCGATATACCTGGACGAACAGTCCTCGCCCACCGAGGGACACTATGTCTGGGCCTATCAAGTGACGATTGAGAACACCGGGCCGGAAACCGTGCAGTTGCTGAACCGCTATTGGCGCATCACCGACTCCCTGGGCCGCGTGCAGGAGGTGCATGGCGCCGGCGTGGTGGGGGAGCAGCCGACCCTGCAGCCGGGCGAGAGCTTCGAGTACACCAGCGGCACACCGCTTTCCACGCCCTCCGGCATCATGGTCGGGACCTACGAGATGGAAGGCGCCGACGGCAGGCGCTTCGACGTTGATATTCCGGCCTTTTCGCTGGACAGCCCCCACCAGCCCGTGCAACTCAACTAACGCTGCCGGGTCCTGTGCCGGCTGCCGCCGGGGGGTTCGGGCAGGCGTGGGAGAGAACGAAGAGGGGAAGACAGGCGCGTGGAGGAGAGCCACACCATAACGCCCATTGCCGCCGGCCAGCGGCCAAGCCGCCAGGAAACCTTGAAGGCGGTCGAGACGCTGATCCGCTGGGCCGGCGATGACCCGGAACGCGAGGGCCTGCGGGGAACGCCGGAGCGGGTGGTGCGCGCCTACGAGGAGTTTTTCTCCGGCTATTACAGCGACCCTGTAGAACTGCTGCAGCGCACCTTCGAAGAGGTCGAGGGCTACGATGAGATGGTGCTGCTGCGCGACATCCGCTTCGAGTCCCACTGCGAACACCATATGGCGCCGATCATCGGCGTTGCCCACGTCGCCTATCTGCCGAAGAGCCGCGTGGTCGGCATCTCGAAGCTGGCGCGCGTTGTCGAGGCCTATGCCAGCCGCCTGCAGATCCAGGAAAAGATGACCGCGCAGATCGCCAATACGATCCAGGAGGTTCTGAGCCCCAAGGGCGTTGCGGTGGTCGTGGAAGCCACGCATCAATGCATGACAACCCGCGGGGTGCATAAGCCCGGAACCTCCATGGTCACCAGCCGCATGCTCGGGCTGTTTCGCAGCAACGCGTCGACCCGCCGCGAGTTTCTCGCCCTGGTCGGCAACCCCGCCCAGAGCGGCAGCGCCCGCTAGCCAGTCGTCATCCCGGTCTCCTTGTCTGACATGATTCAGGTTTTCAACAGGGTCTCGCGGACGCGCGGAGGAAGCGGGAGCGGCGCGGCAGCCCGCGCAGCCGGGGAGCCAGGGTCGTGATCGAGCTGCGGCCGGTTCTCTTCATCAACGGCATCCTGATCACCGTTCTGGCCATCGCCATGGTCATCCCGGCCGTGGTCGACGCGGCGGTCGGGCATCCGGACTGGCTGGTGTTTTCCAAAGCCGCCGCCGTCACCCTGTTCATCGGCGTGTCGATGATGCTGACGACGCGCTCGCCCCTCGGCAACTTCTCGCTGCGCCAGGCCTTTGTCATGACCAACCTGGCCTGGATTGTCATCGCGGTCTTCGGTGCCCTGCCCTTCACCTTTTCCGAGCTGGAACTGAGCTTCACCGACTCCTTCTTCGAGTCGATGTCCGGGGTCACCACCACCGGCGCCACGGTGATCGTCGGTCTCGACTTCGCGCCGCCGGGGATCCTGCTCTGGCGCGCCATCCTGCAATGGCTGGGCGGCATCGGCATCATCGTCATGGCGGTCGCCATCCTGCCCGTGCTGCAGGTCGGCGGCATGCAGATGTTCCGCGTCGAGGCCTTCGACACCGACAAGGTGCTTCCGCGGGCGGCGCAGATCGCCGGCGGCATCTCGATCATCTACGTCTTCCTCACCGCGGTGGCGGCAATCATGTTCTGGTCGGTCGGTATGTCCACCTTCGACGCCGTCGCCCACGCCATGACCTCTATCGCAACCGGCGGGTTTTCCACCTACGACGCTTCGGTCGGCCACTTCGCCAATCCGGCCGTAGACTGGACCATGAGCGTGGTCATGGTACTGGGTTCCATTCCCTTCGTGCTCTATCTGCGGGTCATTCGCGGTGACCTGAGGCCGGTCTTCGCCGACACCCAGGTCCGCTGGTTTCTCATCATCCTCGCAGCGGCCATCGTGCTGACGGCGATCTGGCTGGTGATGCAGTCCCTGATGGAGCCGTTCCAGGCCCTGCGCTATGCGACCTTCAACGTCATCTCGGTGATGACGGGCAGCGGCTTCTCTACCGCCGACTACAACGCCTGGGGCAGCTTCGCGGTCTCGCTGCTGTTCGTGCTGATGTTCGTCGGTGGCTGCGCCGGCTCGACCACCTGCGGGGTCAAGATCTTCCGCCTGCAGGTGCTGTACTCGACCGCCAAGGCCCAGCTCCAGCGTCTGATGCAGCCCAACGGCGTGTTCTTCGCCTACTACAACAAGAAGCCGATCCCGGAGGCCGTGGCCGCCTCGGTGATGTCGTTCTTCTTTCTTTTCGTCACCTGCTTCGCGCTCCTGGCCATCGGCCTGGGCATGACCGGCCTGGACTTCATCACCGCGGTCTCCGGCGCCGCCGCGGCCATTGCCAACGTCGGCCCGGGACTGGGCGATGTGATCGGTCCGGCCGGCAACTATGCCACCCTGCCGGACAGCGCCAAGCTGCTGCTGTCCATCGGGATGCTGCTGGGGCGCCTTGAGCTTTTCACGGTGCTGATCCTGCTGGCCCCTGCTTTCTGGCGCGGCTAGGAGCATTGCCATGATCCGAGCATCCTCCCGTGAAATGATCGAGCGCCTTGTCGGATTCGATACCGTCTCCGCCAAGTCCAACCTGGCGCTGATCGACTTCGTGCAGGACCACCTGGAAAGCCAGGGCGCGCGCTGCCGCCGCATCGGAAATGCCGAGGGCACCAAGGCGAACCTGCTGGCGAGCCTGGGCCCCGACGAGCCTGGCGGCGTCGTGCTCTCCGGCCACAGCGATGTGGTCCCGGTCGAAGGTCAGCCCTGGGAGACCGACCCCTTCACCGTCGTCGAGAAGGATGGCCGGCTCTACGGGCGCGGCACCGCCGACATGAAAAGCTTCCTGGCCGTCGCCCTGGGGCTGGTGCCGGAGATCACCGCGCAGCCGCTCGCCCGGCCGATTCACCTCGCTTTCTCCTATGACGAGGAGGTTGGCTGCACCGGTGTGGCCTCGCTGATCGACACAGTCTCGCGCCACCTGCCGGACCCGGCGCTGGTGATCGTCGGCGAGCCCACCTCCATGCAGATCGTCAACGGTCACAAGGGCTGCTTTCTCTTCGAGACCGAGATCAAGGGACAGGCGGCCCATTCCAGCCTGCCACAGCTCGGCGCCAACGCCATCACCGCGGCCGGCAAGATGATCGCCCACATCGCCAGCCTGGCGGCGGAAAAGCGCGCCACTGCGGACCCCGAGAACCCCTTCGATCCGCCCTATACGACCTTCAACATGGGCGAGATCAACGGCGGCAAGGCGATCAACATCGTCGCCCAGGATTGCCGCTTCACCTGGGAGTTCCGGCCCGTTCCCGGCGAGGACACGGAGGCGATCATCGCCGAGGTCGGGCGCTTTGCCATGGAGGAGGTCCTGCCGGAACTGCAGGAGTTCGCGCCCCACGCCAGCATCGAAATTCGGCGTCCGGCCACCGTGCTGCCGCTGGCGCCGGAGAAGGACGGTGCGGCGGAGAGCCTGGTGCGCCGCCTGACCGGCGCCAACGACAGCGCCGTCGTCTCCTTCGGCACCGAGGGTGGGCTGTTCCAGGCCGCCGGCCTGTCGACCGTCGTCTTCGGCCCCGGCTCCATCGATCAGGCGCACCAGGCCAACGAGTTCATCGCGCTGGAACAGGTGGCCGCCTGCGAGGCCTTCCTTCTGAAACTCTGCGACTGGGCGCGGAGCTGATGCAAAGCAACCGCCAAAGCTGACTGGCTTCAAGCGAACAACGTGCGCAGGGGCTCACCCCCACCCCAACCCTCCCCCATCAAGGGGGAGGGGGTCTCTTTGAGCCTGCCTACAAAGTCCCCGCCCCCCTTTGATGGGGGGAGGTCGGGAGGGGGGTGACTCCCTCTCCCTGCAAAGCCGCGTGTGGCCTGGGCGTCTGTTTCCGAATCGCGGAGCAAAGCAGATCCGGCACGGGCATGCCGCCGGAACAGGTCCGTGGTGACGGCGGGCGCTTGCCGCCACGAAGAGCCGCTTAGATCCTGTCGAGTTCCTTGGCCGAGTGGAAGGCAAGCTCCGCACCGAAGAAGCGGCTGGCGAAGGCCGAGACCCTCTCGGGGTCGCCTGATGTCAGGAAGCGGGCGCCGCTCAGGCTGCCGGGCGTCGCAGCGAAGCGGGGATGGCGATCCAGATAGTCCGCCAGGCTGGCGGCGACGATGCCGGGCTGGTCCATGAGGCGTGTCGTCTCCGGCAGCGCCTCGGCAAAGTGCTCGGCCACCAGAGGGTAGTGGGTGCAGCCCAGCACGGCGGCGCCCGGGGCCGCACCGCCGGTCTTCTCCAACATCTCGGCAACGTAGCCCGTAACCATGGACTTCAGCCGCGTCTGCGGCTCCTGCGCCTCGATCGCCGCGACAAGCTGCGGGCAGGCCTGGGCGACGACGCGCAGCTGCGGCGCGCGCAGAGAGATCTCCAGCGGATAGGCCCCGGACAGCACGGTGCGCTGGGTGGCGAAGACGGCAACCAGGCCGCCCTCGGCGACCCTGCCCGGCAATGGCAGTCCATCCCGCCAGGAGGTCGCCGTCAGCGCCTCCACCATGGGAACGAAGACGCCCAGCACGCGGTGATTGGGGGCGTTCTGCGGCAGCCAGTCCTGCTGCATGCGGCGCAGGGCGACGGCGGAGGCCGTGTTGCAGGCCAAGAGGACCAGGCGGCAGCCATGCTGGAAAAGCCGCTCCACCGCCTTCAGGGTCAGACCGTAGATCTCCTCCGGATCGCGGCGCCCATAGGGCGCATGCGCGTGGTCGCCGAAGTAGACGAAGTATTCCTGCGGCAGGCGCTCGATGAGCCGGCGCAGAACCGTCAGCCCGCCGTGACCGGAATCGAAGACCCCGATCATCGCCGACACGACGGGTTAGAGAATGATGTAGGGGAAGAAGGCACTGCGAACGGTCTCTTCAAGCTGGGTATTGAGATCCTGCATGGTCTCTTCCGTCAGCTTGTACCAGACCTGCTCGCGTTCCTTAAGGCTGATGTCCTCCGGCACGGTGATGGAGCGCCGCGCCTCGGCGTTGGCCGTCGCCTGGACCTGACGGCCGTCGAGGATCTGCATGTCGACGACGATGCGCGCCTCATAGCGCTCCGACTGGTCGGTTGTCAGCAGGCCCCTGACCCCGCTCTCCGTGGCCAGTGCCGTCTCGGTCACCGAGGCCTCGCGCACGATGTAGCGGAACACCAGGCGGTCGCCGTCGGCTTCCAGCCGGTCCTGCGCCCAGCGCGTCGCGGCATCGTGCGGGCGGACCGGAAAGCGGTGCTCTACGTTGGGGTCCTTGCCAGGCATAATGTAGGCCTGCTCGATGCGCACATCGCCGACGTCCAGACGGATCTCGCCGAGGTGGCTGTAGGTGAGGTCGGCGAACTGGTTCTGCGGGTCGTCGATGGCGCAGGCCGCAAGAAAGCCGCCAAGGGCAAAGATGACAAAGAAAGGCCTCAGTAAGGCAGACATGCCGGCAATCCCTGGATGGTCAAGACTGGGGACGCCCAGGCATAAGCGGAGAATTGGGCAGGATCAAGGCGCGTAGATACGCTCCAGATCGTCTTCGTCAAAGCGGTAGACCCTGGTGCAGAACTCACAGGTCACTTCAACCGCGCCATTGACCTTGAGATCTTCAATCTCCGGTCTTGGCATCGCCGCCAGAACCGTTTCCAAGCGCTCGCCGGAACAGCGGCAGGCCTCGGAGAGGGGGCGCGGCTCGAAGACCCGCACGCCTTCCTCGTGGAACAGCCGGTACAGCAGATCGTTGAGCGGCAGGCGGTCGTCCAGCAGTTCCTCCGGCCTGACGCTGGCCTGCAGCACCATCGCGCGGCGCCAGTCGTCCGCGTCGTCGATGTTGTGAATATGCTCTTCCGGCAGGCGTTGCAGCACCAGGGCGGCGGAAACCCAGGCGCCGCCGCGCCGGTCGGCGGCCAGGACGATCCCGCTCTGCAGTTGTTCGGACTGCATGAAGTAGTGCTGCAGGCAGTCCGCCAGGGTATCGCCGTCAAGCACGACGATGCCCTGGTAGCGCTCGCTGTGGACACCCTGGTCGACGGTGAACGCAAGCGATCCCTTGCCAAAGAGCGCCGGGACCGTCGGCTCGGACCCCAGCTCCGCGACGACCTGCTCGAGCTTCTCCTTGTCGAAGCTGGCATAGCCGCGCATGGCGCCCTCGGCGGTGACGTCGACCACCATGAGCCGGACGGCGCCATCGCCGCTGGCCTGCAGGGTGAAGACACCCTCGTACTTCAGCATCGCGGCAAGACCGCCGCAGAGCGCCAGCATCTCCGCCAGCAGGCGGGCCACCGGCTCCGGATAGTCGTGGCGCCGCAGGATCTCGCTGCTGACCTGCTCCAGCCGCAACAGCCGCCCCCGGATGTCGGAGGATTCGAGCAGGAAGGGCTGGACATGGTCGGCTTCGATGCGGGCGTCCGGACTGTCGCCGTCGGGCATCAGGTCAGACACCACGCGAGAATACCTTTCTGCGCATGGAGGCGGTTTTCCGCTTCATCCCAGACCACCGACTGCGGGCCGTCGATCACTTCGGCGGTTACCTCGTTGCCGCGGTGGGCGGGCAGGCAATGCATGAAGATGGCATTGGGCTTCGCCAGCGCCATGACCCTTTCATCCACCTGATAGGACCGCAGCAGATTGTGGCGGCTTTCGCCGTCGTCATCGCCCATGGAAACCCAGGTGTCGGTCACCACCGCATCGGCGCCGCCCACCATCGCGTCGACATCGGAGGAGACGACGATCTTGCCGCCCTCTGAAGCCGCCCAGTCCAACACGTCCTGCGGCGGCCGCAGCGGCTCCGGACAGGCCAGCCGCAGCTCGAACTTGAAGCGCACGGCGGCATGGATCCAGGAGGCCGCCATGTTGTTGCCGTCGCCGCACCAGGCCACCACCTTGCCGTCGATGCGGCCGAGGTGTTCCTCGAAGGTCATCACGTCGGCCATGAGCTGGCAGGGATGGGTGATATCGGTCAGGCCGTTGATCACCGGCACCGTGGCATGCTCCGCGACCTCCAGGAGGATCTCCTCCTTGGTGGTGCGGATCATGATGGCATCGACATAGCGCGACAGCACCCGCGCCGTGTCGCCGGCGGTCTCGCCACGGCCCAACTGGGTCCCGCTGGGCTCCAGCACCACGGCCTGGCCGCCGAGCTGGTGCGCCGCCACCTCGAAGGAGACTCGCGTGCGGGTCGAGGGCTTCTCGAAAATCATGGCCAGCGTCTTGCCGGCCAGCGGCTTGGCTTCGCCGTTGGCCGCCTCGCCGCGCTTCATGCGCGCGGCGTCGTCGAGCATGGCGCGCAGTTCCGCTGTCTCCAGGCGATCGAGGTCGAGGAAATGCTTGGGCCGATTGTTGGCCGGCGCCTTGGGCTGTGCTGTCATGTCAGGCCGCCTTCGCCCAGGTGGCGCAGGCCCGCTCGATCGCCTGGACCGCCTCGTCGACGTGGCGCTCCTCGATGATCAGCGGCGGCAGCAGGCGGATGACGTTCTCCGCCGCCCCCACCGTCAGCAGGCCCTCGTCGCGCAACTTGGCGATCAGTTCGGTGTTGGGCACGACGCACTCCAGTCCCAGCATCAGGCCGGCGCCGCGCACGCCCTTCAACACCTTCGGATGGCGCGCCGCGAGCTCGGTGAGCCGCTCCCGCAAGAGCCGGCCGGTCGCTTCGACCTGCTCCAGGAAGCCTTCGCCCAGCATCACGTCGAGCACCGCGTTGGCGACCGCCATGGCCAGCGGGTTGCCGCCGAAGGTGCTGCCGTGGGTGCCGGGCTGCATGGCCGCCGCTGCCTTTTCTGTCGCCAGGATGGCGCCGACCGGGAAGCCGCTGCCCAGGCCCTTGGCCAGGGCCATGACGTCCGGTTCGATCCCCGCCCACTGGTGGGCGAAGAGCTTGCCGCTGCGGCCCATGCCGCACTGGATCTCGTCCAGGATCAGCAGCAAGCCGTATTCGTCGCAGACCGCCCTGAGCGCCCGGAGATATTCCAGATCGGCGGCACGGATGCCGCCCTCGCCCTGGATCGGCTCCACCAGGATGGCGGCGGTCTCCTCGGTGATGGCGTTGCGCAGCTCGTTCATGTTGCCGAAGGGCACGTTGTCGAAGCCTTCGGAGGCCGGGCCGAAGCCATCCAGATACTTCGGATTGGCGGCGGCCGAGAGCGCGGTCAGCGTGCGCCCGTGGAAAGCGCCGGAGCAGGAGATGACCCGGGTCTTCTCCGGGTGCCCGGCGGCATAGTGATAGCGGCGGGCGACTTTCAGGGCACCCTCGATGGCCTCGGCACCGGAGTTGGAGAAGAACACGCGGTCGGCAAAGCTGTTGGCCGCCAGGCGCCCGGCCAGGCGCTGCCCCTCCGGAATGGTATAGAGGTTGGAGACATGCCACAGCTTGCCGGCCTGCTCCTGCAGGGCGGCGACCAGGTGGGGGTGGCTGTGGCCCAGGGCGTTGACCGCGATGCCGGCGGCAAAGTCCAGGAATCGTCGCCCGTCCGCCGTGTAGAGATAGGGGCCTTCGCCGCGCTCAAAAGCGAGGTCGGCGCGCGCATAGGTCGGCATCAAGGCGTCGCTCACGGACCAAACTCCTATATTCAGGACCAAAAGTACCGGGTCGCCGGGAACGGCCCGGACGGGACAACTCCTCAAATTCACTTAGCTTCGGGCTGAAATACAAGCCTTTTCAAAGCCGATCGGGCTTTGAACGGAGCCGCAAAGGGCCGACACTATTGGCGGAACGCCGCGCCCTGTCAACCGGACCCCAGATCGCCCGACCGCTGCGCTCAGGCGCGCATGCGCGCGCCGGCGGGGTCGTAGAGGGGCTGGCCCTGGATCGCGGCGGGATAGAGCCTGCCGTTGATCTCCACCTCCAAGGCCTGCCCGTCCGCCGCCAGCTCGGTCGGCACGTAGCCCAGCGCCATGGAGCGCCCGACGTGATGGGCATAACCGCCGGAAGAGACATAGCCCAAGGCCTCCCCGGCATGCAGGATCGCCTCGTCGTTGCAGACGTCGATATCGTCGGTTTCGATGGTCAGGGTCACCAGCCTGCGGGCCGGGCCGTTGCCACGCTCCGCCACCGCCGCGGCCTTGCCGATAAAGTCCTTGTCCCACTGGATGAAGGCGTCCAACCCGCTTTCCGCCGCGGTGAAGTCGGGCCGGTAGTCCAACGTCCAGGCGCCCCAGCCCTTTTCCAGCCGCAGGCTCATGAGCGCCCGGGCCCCGTACCAGCGCAGCCCCAGGTCGCTGCCGGCCTCCTCCACCGCCTCGGCCATGCGCAGCAGATAGGGCGGGGCCACATAGATCTCGTAGCCCAGTTCGCCGGAGAAGGAGATCCGCGCCAGGACCGCCGGCACCCCGGCCACGAAGGTCCGGCGGATGTCGCGGAAGCTCAGCGCCTGCGCTGAAACATCGTCGCGGCAGATCCGGGCGAGAAGCTCGCGCGAGCGCGGGCCCGAAAGGGCAAGGCCGTGCAGGCTGTCGGAGAGGTTCTCGTAGCCGACGCCCTCTTCCGGCAGCTGCGCTTCGAACCAGCGGCGGTGCGCCTCCTGCATGGCGCCGGAACCAAAGAGCAAGAAATGGTCGTCATCCAGGCAGGCGACGGTGAGGTCGCCGTAGAGCTTGCCCTTCGGGGTCAGCATGGGGGTCAGGGAAAGCCGACCCGGCTTCGGCAGACGCCCGGCGAGCAGGCGGTCCAGGAACCGCCGCGCGGCAGGCCCGCGGAAGCGGTGCTTGGCGAAGTTGGCGATCTCGATGCAGCCCACGGCCTCGCGCACCGCCTTCACCTCGCGGGCCACGTAGCTATGGGCGCGCGAGCGGCGGAAGGTCGGTTCTTCGTGCGCGTCGCCCGGCCCGTCGGCGAACCAGAGGGCGTGCTCCAGGCCGAAGCTCTGGTCCATCACCGCCCCCTTGGCAACCAGCCGGTCGTAGAGCGCGGTGGTCTTCTGCCGGCGGCCCTTCGGCAGGGTTTCGTTGGGAAAGGTCATGACGAAGCGGCGCTCGTAGTTCTCCGCCGACTTCACCGTGCCCCAGTCCGGGCTGGCGAAGGCGCCGAAGCGGGCCACGTCCATGGCCCAGACGTCGATGGAGGGTTCGCCGTCGATCATCCATTCGGCCATGCAGAGCCCGACCCCGCCGCCCTGGCAGAAGCCCGCCATGACGCCGACGGCGACCCAGTAGTTTTTGAGGCCCGGCACCGGGCCGATCAGCGGGTTTCCGTCGGGCCCGAAGGTGAAGGGCCCGTTGATGATGTTCTTGATGCCGGCTTCCTGCAGCGCCGGAATGCGCTCGAAGCCCAGCTCCAGCCGCTCGGCGATGTTGTCGAGCTTCGGCTCCAGCAGCTCGTGGCCGAAGTCCAGCGGGGTGCCCGCCACCGACCAGGCGGTGGCCCGCGGTTCGTAGGTGCCCAGCAGCATGCCCTTGCCCTCCTGGCGGAAGTACATGTTGCCTTCATAGTCGATGCCGGCGGGCAGGCGTTCCGCGCCGCGCTCGGCAATGGCCGGGATCTCCTCGGTGATGAGGTAGTGGTGCTCCATCGGCTGGACCGGCAAGTCGAGGCCGGCGAGCCGCCCGACCTCCCGCGCCCAGAGACCGCCGGCATTCACCACCCTCTCGGCGTTGATGGTGCCTTTGGGCGTCACCACGTCCCAGCTGCCGTCGGGGCGCTGCTTGGTCTCGATGACCGGGGTGTGGGTGTAGACCTTCGCGCCGTGCACCTTGGCCGCCTTGGCATAGGCATAGGTGACGCCGGAGGGATCGATGTCACCATCCAGCGGATCCCAGAGCGCCGCGATGTAGCGCGACGGGTCGATCAGCGGATGGCGGCGCGCCGCCTCCTCCACCGAAATGAATTCCTGGTCGAGGCCCATGGTGCGCGCCTTTGAACGCTCGCGCTTCAGATAGTCGTGCCAGGTCTCGTTGGAGGCGAGGTAGAAACCGCCGGTGGCGTGCAGGCCGATGGACTGGCCGGAAAGCTCCTCGATCTCCTTGTAGAGATTGATGGTGTAGCCCTGCAGCCGCGAGATGTTGGGATCGGAGGAGATGGTGTGGATCTGCCCGGCCGCATGCCAGGAGGAGCCGGAGGTGAGTTCCTGGCGTTCCAGCAGGACCACATCCTTCCAGCCGAACTTGGCGAGGTGAAACAGGATCGAACAGCCGACCACGCCGCCGCCGATGATCACCACCTTTGCATGACTCTCCAAGGTCTCCCCTCCTTCTCGTTCCTCGCGCCGCGCCGAAACTCTCAGTACCAGGCGTCCGGCAGCTCGCGCTTGCGCCGCGCCACGTAGTCCTGCAGGGCCTCGTCGACCGCAGGATCGATGGGCGGCGCTTCATAATCCTTCAACAGCGCGTTCCAGCGCGCAAAGGCGCGGCGCTGCATGTCCTGGCTGCCCCGTTCCTCCCAGCTTTCCACGTTCTCGCTGTCCGACAGCGCCGGCTCGTAAAAGGCCGTCTGGTAGTTGCGCAGGGTATGGGCGCAGCCGAGAAAATGCCCGGCCGGTCCGACCTCCTCGTAGGCGTCACGCGCCAGCGCCTCGTCGTCTGCGGCCATGCCGGAAAGCAGCAGGCGATAGGCGCCGAGGCGGTCGGCATCCATCACCAGCTTCTCGTAGCCGGTGCAGAGCCCGCCTTCCAGCCAGCCGGCGGACTGCAGCACGAAGTTGGCGCCGGCCAGCGCCGTCGAGTGCATGGAATCCGCACTTTCGTAGGCAGCCTGGGCATCGGCGACTTTCGAGGCGGTCAGCGAGCCGCCGCAGCGCAGCGGCAGGCCGAGACGGCGGGCAAGCTGGCCGATGACGTAGTGGGAGATCACCGGCTCCGGCATGCCGAAGGTGGGCGCCCCGGACTTCAGGCTCATGGAGGAGAGGAAGTTGCCGAAGATGAAGGGCGCGCCGGGGCGCACGATCTGGCTGTAGGCGCAGCACATCATCGCCTCCGCCAGGGCCTGGGCGACCGAGGCGGCGGTGGAGACCGGCCCCATGGCCCCGGCGAGGATGAACGGGGAGACGATGATCCCCTGGCCGGCGCCGCAGTAGACACGGATCGACTCGGTTACCACCTTGTCCACCAGCAGGGGCGAGTTGGTGTTGACGTTGCCCAGGATCACGCAGTTCTGGTCGAAGGTCCGATCACCGTGCAGCAGGCGCGCCATGGCAACGCAGTCCTCCGCCCGGCTCTTTTCCGTGATGGCGCCGAGGTGCGGCTTGTCGCTCCAGCGCATATGGGCGTAGAGCATGTCCAGGTGCCGTTTCGAAACCGGCACGTCGCAGGGCTCGCAGACGACGAAACCGCCGTGGTGCAGCTCCGGCAGCAGATAGGTGAGCTTCACCAGCTTCTCGAAGTCGGCCATGGAGCCGTAGCGGCGGCCGCCTTCGAGATCGCGCACGAAGGGCGGTCCATAGACCGCGGCGAAGACCTGGTGGGGGCCGCCGATCCGCACCGAGCGCGCCGGATTGCGGGCCAGCTGGGTGAATTCGGAGGGCGCCGTCCGGCAGAGCGCACGGATCAGATCGGCCGGCGCCCGGACCCGCGTTCCGGTCACTTCGGCGCCGGCGCGGCGCCAGTCCTCCAGCGCCTCGGGGTCGTCACGGAACTCCAGACCGACATCCTGGATCAGCCAGTCGGCCTGGGCCTCGAGCCGCTGCAGGCCCTCTTCTCCGAGATACTCGAGATAGGGAACCTGGCGGGTCACATAAGCCGGAACCACCCCTTTGTGGGATCCTCCGGCCCGCATCCCTCCCCGGGATCGGCGTGTGCGTGCGGGCATAGCCATGGATTTATGCCTCTCTTGAGACGAACAATCTCAAATAGGCGAAGTTTCCGGCGCTGTGACCTTCAAAAAAGCTGAGCCATTCCATAAACTATACTTATGGACGAAGTTCAGGACCTGGTGCATTCCCTGCATCACCTCAGAGTCTTCGAGGTGGCGGCGCGGCACCGCTCCTTCACGCGGGCGGCCGAAGAGCTGAACGTTTCCCAGCCGGCGGTCAGTCTGGCGGTGCGCCAGCTCGAGCAGGCCCTCGGCGTGCGGCTCTTCGCCCGCGGCCACCGGTCTGTCAGCCTGACCCAGGCCGGAGAGATGCTGTTTGCCGACGTCTCCGCCGGCCTCGGGCTGATCCTGGAAACGGCACGCCTGCTGCGGCGCCAGGGCCGGCAGAGCCATGTCACGCTCTCCGTCTCCACCGCCTTCGCCAACTACTGGATGGTGCCGCGCCTGGCGGACTTTCACCATCAACACCCGGGCATCGACCTGCGCCTGCAGACCACAGATAAGGACCTGGACCTGACCCAGGAGGGCGTGACCCTGGGGGTGCGCCGCGGCGACGGCAACTGGCGCGGCTACGCCGCCGCAAAGATCGCCGAGGAGGAACTGATCGCCGTTGCCAGTCCCCGATCGCCGGCCGCCCGGGCCGAGATCGCCACCCTGGACGATCTGGCGGCCCAGCAGCTGATCCATCTGGAGGAGCCCTTCCGTCCGCGGCCGGGCTGGCGCGAGTGGTTCACGGCCCTCAGCGGCGAGTACAGCGACCGCGGCGGCGGCTTGCGCCTCAACGACTATGCCCTGGTGCTGCAGGCCGCCATGGCCGGAGAGGGGATCGCCCTCGGCTGGCGTCATGTCACCGCAGGCCTGCTGCGCCAGGATCTGCTGGTCCAGGTCGGCCCCTGGTGCTGGCAGACCGGGGCCGCCTTTCACCTCATCTGGTCGCGCGAGGCGGAACTTCCCGCACAGGCCGAGGCGGTGCGCGACTGGATCATCGAGACCGCCCAACCCGACTAGGTGGTGAGCCGGGCAGACTGCACCGGCCTTTCCATGCTATCCCGGCGGTCCAAGGAGAACATGGTAAAGGTTCATCGAATGCAGATCAGGTTCGTCGAAAGCGAGGCGGAGATCGCCCTCTGTCTGGACCTCAGGCGCAAAGTCTTCATGGGCGAGCAGGGCGTCAGCGAAGACGAAGAGATCGACGGCCTCGATCCGATCTGCCGTCACGTCCTCGCCGTGGACAACGGCGGTGCAGTGGCGGCGGCCCGGGTAAAGACCTCGGGCGATCTCGCAAAGATCCAACGGGTCTGCGTCTCTGCATCCCATCGCGGCCAGGGGCTGGGGGCGCGCATGATCGAATACATCCTGGACCGCCTGCGCGGCGAAGATACGGTTTCGCAGGTCAGACTCGGTGCGCAGATCCATGCCCTGAAGTTTTACGAAAGGTTTGGGTTCCGTCCGGTGGGCGAGACCTACCTTGACGCCGGCATCCCGCATCAGGATATGGAACTGGCGCTGCGGCAGTTTCGTCCCGCAGCCGGTGAAAAAGCCCCTTAGTAGACCCGCGTCACCCGGTAGCCCTGCTGCTCAAGCAGATGGAGGATGCCCTGGTCGCCGGGCATATGCAGGGCGCCGACCGCGATGAAAGCGCGGCCCTGTTTCAGCAACGGGATCATGCGGTTCACCATGGTACGGTTGCGGGCGTCGAGGAACTGTTCCTTGAAGACGCGGGCGCCCGGTTCCTCGTTTTCCTGCGCCATGCGCTCGACGAGCTGATAGACCGGTGACATGTTCCCGGCGAGGTAACTGTCGATGAGATCGCCGCGGCCGTTCGGCCGCTCCTCCAGCTTCACCAGGACCTGGCGCAGCATTTCCGCTTCCTCCTCCAAGGAGGTATCGGCGAGCAGAGAGAGCTGCTCTTCGATGTGTTCCAGGGCGACCACCTGCATCCCGAGATCGTAGGCATACTGGATAAGCCAGGCATCCAGGACCAGATCGCCATCGAGCTGGCGCCGGAACTCCTCCGGCGTGATCTGGAACAGGAACGCCAGGGAAGACGGCCGCAGGCGCTCGACGGCCTCCTCGGAAAGGCCATAGCGCTCCGCCCGCTTTACCGCCTTGTCGTAGGTCTCGCGGCCCAGGACGGCAGCCAGCGAGCGCCCCTCGGGCAGGCGCTTGCTGGTGGTGATCTCCTGGCGCTCCTCCGGCCCCACCAGCAGTTCGAACGCAGCCCGCCTGGAGGATTTGAAGGCCCGCAGGATCGGTCGCGGCAGGTCGCGCACCCGCGGATCGGCGATATGGATGGTGCCCATGATGTGGCTGGGCGGCGCGCCGCTGCGCTCGATGCGCCACAGGCGGCCCTCGCCATGGCGCACGGAATGCGCATCGACCGCGGCGGCGATGCCGGACCACAGCACCAGAACGACCGCAAAGAGGGCGAAGCCCAGGGTCGGGCGCAGGGGTGACTGGAAAGAAAGGCGCGTGCGCGGCGCTGTCATGACGGCATCCCGGGTTGGCGTTGCGTCCAGGACCGGCCTGCCCAGCGCGGGGGTCAATCGCCGGTTGCGCGCCAGTCTGGCCTGGAAATCTTAAGATTCCGGCAAGCCCAAACCGGGAACTCCGTCTCAATAAACCCGGGTGATGCGGTAGCCCTGCCGTTCCAGGAGGTCGAGCACGCCCGCCTCGCCGGGCAGATGCAATGCACCGATGGCGACGAAGGTATTGCCACGCCGGAGGAAAGGCTCCATCCGCGTGGCCATGATCGCGTTGCGATCGAAGATCAGCCGCTGCAGGAACTTCCGCGCTGCTTGCTCATCGTTCACGCCGGACATGTCGGTGAGCAGAGTGAAAACGTTTCCGAGTTCGCTCTTGAGATAGGCATTCAGAACACGTGCCTGCTGGGCCTCTATCTTGGCGTTGTCGGCGACCAGATCCGTCACCATAACGACCTGGTCTGCTTGGGACATACTGTCAAAGAAGGCAATGCGCTCCTGGTAGCTCTCCAGCCCATGCACTGCTTTCCCGCGGCGTTGCGCAGTATCCATCAGCCAGTCATCAAAGACCTGCGCGCCGCTCCTGAGACGCGCGAACTCTGTCGGCGAAAAGGCGAGGAAGGTTCCCAAAGCCCAGGGCTGCAGACCCCGCAGTGCCTGAGGATTCAGGCCGTAGCGCAGGGCCGCTTGCGACACACTTCCAAAAAGCGCATCACCCAAAATGCGCTCAAGACCGATGTCGCCCTGCAGCATCATGGCGCTGCTGAAGGCCGCCGCACCCTCAGGGTCCTGCGGCAACTCGAAGACGACGTCGCGGGCACTCACAAAAGGCTGACGGATCTGTTCGGGAAGCTCGCGCAGGCGCGGATCGGTGGAGTGCACCACCCCTAGAACAAAGCTCTCCGGCCCGCCGTCGCGCTGCACCTTCCAGAAGATGCCCTCGGCGTACTTTGCGTCCCTGGCCGCCGCCGGTACTGCCATCGCGGCCGCCAGCAGGACAAAGACGACAAGCTGCAGGGCCGCCCGGCCCGCGAAGAGGAGCGGCAGTTGTCTCATGACAGGGCCTCCGGAAGTGTCGGCGGCCCCGTCAGGGCCGGATCTTGTAGCCGATGGCGAAAAGCCGCCAGCCAAGCAGCGCAAGCAACGCGGAAAGCCCCAGCAGCAAGCCGATCCCCAGGGCCTGCGAGGACTCCGCATAGCCGATGAGCCCGGCACGGAAGCCGTCGATGGCGTAGAAGACCGGGTTGAAATAGATCCACTCTCTAAAGGCCTCCGGCAGGCGTTCGACGGAGAAGAAGGTCCCTGACAGCAGACCAAGAGGCGCTATGACGAAGCCTTCCACCGCGGAATAGTGGTCCCAGCGCTCGGCCCAGAGCCCCACAACGGTCCCCAGGAGACCGAAGAAAAGGGCCGTGGCACAGGCGAAACCGATCACCAAGCTTGCATCGAAGTATGAAAAATCCACAAAGATCGCCGCTGCGATGGCAAGCAGTACACCCACCGAAAGCCCGCAGGTCGCCGACGAGAGGGCATAACCGGCAACCAGTTCCAGGGGGCTGAGCGGTGCCATCTGCACGTCGCTGATCATGCCCTCCATCTTCTCGAAGACCAGCATCGCAGCGGCATTCTGAAAGGCGGTGTGGGCGATGGCGTAGAGAATGATGCCCGGCGCAATGAAGGCGATGAGGCCGACGCCCGGCACGATGGTGCTGCGCTCGTTCTGGGCCACGGCGAAGACGAGAATGAACAGCAGGCTGGAGACCAGCGGTCCGACCAGCAGCTCCAGGCCGAAGCGGTAGAAGCGCAGGACGCCGCGATAGTAGTAGTGCGTCCAGAAGCCCCGCGCGTTGAAGCGGCGAAAATGCAGCGGCCGCCAGCTGCGGAACGCCAGCATGCCGCGCGGGGGAACTGTCTGGCGCAGGCTCATCGCTCCCTCACACTCATCGTTCCCTCACGGCTTCAGGCGGTATCCGGTGGCGAACATCCGGTGAGTCACCGTCCAGAGAAGGACGTTGAACAGGGCCATGACCACCATGCCGATGACGATCGATCCGTCCGCGTGGCCGATGAAGCCATAACGGAAGCCGTCGATCATGTAGAAAAACGGATTGAAGTGGGCCACCGTCTGCCAGATCGGCGGCAGCCGCTCGATCGAATAGAAGGTGCCGGAGAGGAACGAGAATGGCGTGATGACGAAGTTGGTCACCGCGGCGATGTGATCGAACTTCTCGGACCAGATGCCGCCGATCATGCCCAGGAGCGCCAGCATCAGCGAGGCCATGACGGCGTGATAGACAATAAAATGCGGCGCGTGGATCGGGATCGGAACGAAAAGCCACATGCCGAGCCCGACGGCCAGCCCCACCATCACTCCGCGGGTCACTCCGCCGGCGGCGATGCCGAGGGTCAGTTCTCCGGGAGACAGCGGCGGCATCAGGATGTCGACGATGTTGCCCTGCACCTTGGCGATCACCAGCGAGGAGGAGGTGTTGGCGAAGGCGTTTTGAACCATCGCCATCATGATCAGGCCCGGCGCCAGGAACACGGCGAAGTCGACGCCGCCCACCTGGCGGCCGCCGCCACCCAGCGCCAGGGTGAAGATGGCCAGGAACAGCAGGGTCGTGACCATCGGCGCCAGCAGCGTCTGGGTAAAAACGTTGAGGAAGCGGCGCACTTCCTTCATGTAGAGGGTCCACAGGCCGCGCCAGTTGACCGGCCCCATGCGGCGCACCGAGGCTGCGGCGAGCGAGACGGTTTGATGTTTCATGATGGATGCATAGTCCCAGGCGCCGAGCGGCGCAAGCAGGGCGCGGAAAGCCACGCTGAGCGCGCGCTCCCTCGGGCCACGGAGACGCTGGCGTGAGCGAAGCGGGCAGCAAGCCGGAGCGCGGGCCTGCTGACGGCGCGGCGAGAGGGCAGCGCCGCAGGCGCAAGCGCCAGCCCCTAAAGGCCAGTCCCGAGGCGCTGGAGCGGGCGGCGCTGCGCTATCTCGACCGCTATGACGCGGCCTCCGGCCACCTGCGCCGTCTGTTGATGGGCAAGGTCACGCTGTCGGCCCGCGTGCACGGCACGGATGCATCCGCCGGCGCGGCCGCAGTGGACCGTCTGATCCAGCGCCTCGCCGCCGCCGGTGTGCTCAACGACGCCCGCTTTGCACGCGAACGCCTGCGCAGCCTGCGCGCCAAGGGCTGCTCCCTGGCCATGGTCCGGGCCCGCCTCGCCGCCAAGGGCCTCGCCCAGGACCTTATCGAGACCACCCTGGCCGAAGCGGATGAAGACGCGGTCGGCACGGACCTGGCGGCCGCCCTGACCTACGCCCGGCGCCGCCGCCTCGGGCCCTTTCGCAGCGAGGCGCGGGCGGAACGGCGCGACCGCGATCTCGCCGCTCTGGGGCGCCAGGGCTTCGACTACGAGACCGCCCGGCGCGTCATCGACTGTGACGATCCGGCGGCCCTGGCGGCGGACGCGGACAGCGGTTAGAAAAGGGCCCTCACGCGAAGAGGGACCGCAGGGCGAGATAGAGGCCCAGCGCCAGCAGGGTGACCAGAAACCAGATGCGGAAACTGGCCGGGTTCAAGCGCCGGCGGATGATCTGGCCGAGCCACAGCCCCAGGGTCACCGCCGCCAGCGCCCCGACGACGGCGGGCCCCAGCGACCAGGTGAGAGCCTCGACGGAGGCCAGATTGATGGCCAGCGCCACGCTCGATACCGTGAACGAAAGGCCCATGGCCTGGATCAGGGCGTCCTTCTCCAGCCCGATGGCCTGCATGTAGGGCACCATCGGCATGGAAGAGACGCCGGTGGCGGCGGTCACCAGACCGGTCAGGCCGCCAGCCAGGGCGCCAAGCCAGCCTTGCTGAGATCGGCCGATCACCACCTGGATGGAGACAAGCCCGCTGGCCGCGTAAGCCGCAAGGACGAACCCCAGGATGATGGTGCCGACGCGCGCGTTTTCCTCCGTCAGCCAGTCGGCCCCGACCAGGGTGCCCGCGAAAGCGCAAAGCAGCAGCGGCCAGACGCGCCGCAGCAAAGGGCGCAGGTGCGGCCCCCGCAGCATCTGCCAGGCGTTGGTGAAAAAGGCCGGGATGACCAGCAGAGCAGCGGCCTCCACCGGCGGCATGACGATGACCATGAAGCCCATGGCAATCGGCGGCAGGCCGAGGCCGACCGCGCCCTTCACGGTGCCCGCCAACACCAGCGCGGCAGCCACGAAAACGGCGGTCAGCTCCATGCGGGCGGCTCCAAGGGAAAAAGGCGCAGAAGGGGGTAGGCCTTGCGGTCCGGCCAAGGCCCGACGCCACGGCATCCGGCTTGCCCCCGCTTTCGTAAGCGCTACATAGGAGATTGTCCACCGACACCACCACAGACCTGCCGAGGAGGCTCTCGGGTCATGGCATTCCGCAGACTCGCCCTGGTCGTCCTGGCCGCCGCCGGCCTGGCGTTTACAGGCGCCGCCGCCGCAGAACCGCGCACGGCCCATGATTTCCGCTTCACCTCGATCGAGGGGCAGCCCCTGGCCCTCTCCGACTACGCCGGCAAGGCCGTACTGGTGGTGAACACCGCCTCGCGCTGCGGTTTCACACCTCAGTATGCAGACCTGCAGGACCTCTGGGATCGCTATCGTGACCGCGGCCTCGTCGTTCTGGGCGTGCCCTCCAACGATTTCGGCGGCCAGGAGCCCGGCAGCGAAGCGGAAATCAAAGAGTTCTGCGAGGTCCAGTTCGGCATCGACTTTCCGATGACCGAGAAGCAGCAGGTCATCGGCGCGGAGGCCCATCCGCTCTACCGCTGGTTTGCAGCGGAACTGGGCCAGGAGGGAACGCCGCGCTGGAACTTTCACAAGGTTCTGATCGGATCCGACGGCGCGCTGGTCGCCGGCTGGCCGTCGCGCATCCGCCCGGTCTCAACGGAGATCCTCTCGGCGGTGGAGCGGGTCCTACCGCCCGGCCAGTCCGGCCTTCATCAGCAAACGGACATACAGCCACAAAGCGCAGCCCGATAGCGCCGCCGACAGGCCAATCAACCGCTTTTGACTTGGTCGTCGTCGGGGTGGCGATCATAGTAGGTTCCGCGCCGTGGTAATGAGTTGTCCGGGCCGGTCGCTGTCCAAGGTGACCGCCGGGATACAGCGAGGAGGATTGGAGACAAGATGCAGACGCTGACCCGACTTTTCTTTCCCGCGGCTCTTGCCTTTATCGTCGCTACGGGGCCGGCCCTGGCCGACAGCAGCGCGTCGTCGGCCGCCAACAAGGCAAAGGCCGACCCTGCTTACGCTCAGGCCGAACAGCTGGTCGAGGATGGCAAGTACGAGGCCGCCATCCCTGTGCTCGAGGGGATCGTCGCCAAGGACCAGGAGAATGCCGACGCCTTCAACCTTCTCGGCTACAGCCACCGCCAGCTCGGCAGCATCGATGTCGCCCTCGGCCACTACGAGACCGCGCTGAAGCTGGAGCCGCGTCATCGCGGCGCCAACGAGTACCTGGGCGAGCTCTATCTGAAGATGGACGATCTGGCAAAAGCGGAGGAGCGGCTGGACGTGCTCGACAGTGCCTGCTTCTTCGGCTGCAAGGAATACACCGAACTGAAGAACGCCATCGCCGCTTACAAGGCCAGGGCCGGCAGTTAGCGTCTCCTGCGCTGCCGCACCTCAGTCCTCCGGCACCAGTGCGGGAAGGGACTGGGCGTTTTCCAGAACGTGGATGTCCAGCGGGGCCGAACGGCCGCGCAGGTCTATCTGGTGCTTGGGAAAGGTGCTGAGATCAAGCCCGGCATGGGCGGCCAACGGGGCCGAGACGATGAGCTGGGCTGCGTAGTCCTTGGTCAGCGCCTCCAGACGGCTGGCGGTATTGACCGCATCGCCGATCGCCGTCACCGAGGTTGCGCGCCCATACCCCATTTCGCCGACGATCGCGGCGCCGGAGTGAAGGCCGATACCGATCCGCAGGGGCTGTTGCAGATCCGAGGCGAGACTGCGGTTTAGCTCGTCGAGGGACTTGGCCATCAGGCGGGCGGCCTCCATGGCGTTTCGGCTGCCAACGGCGACTCCTTTTTCGATGCCGAAGAGGGCCATCACGCCGTCGCCGATGAACTTGTCGATGCGCCCGCCAGCCTGCTCGACCGCCGTGCCCATGGCCGTGAAATAGCGGTTGAGAACGAAAACCACGTCGTAGGGCAGGCGGTCTTCCGAGAGTGTCGTAAAGCCGCGAAGGTCGGCAAAGAGGATGGCGATTTCCCGTTCGTCGCCCTGCAGATAGCCAGGCCTCGGCCGCGCCGCGCGGGGACCGCTGGCCGGCGGCAGCAGCGGCGTCACCTCGCAATCGGCCAGGACGGCGGTCTGGCAGGCGAGGCGCACGTTGGGGGCCGCGCCGACGCGTGCCAGAACGCGGCGCTCGTCGGTGCTGGGAGGCGGCAACAGGGCGCCCCCGCGGCCGACCCGCACCCGGCAGGTCGAACAACGCCCGCGGCCGCCGCAGACCGACGCGTGGGCGATGCCCCCCAGGCGGCTGGCATCCAGGACCGTGGTGCCCTTGGGAACGGTCACCCGGCGGACGCCCGGATAGGTCAGCCGGACCATGCCGCGGCGGCGTTTCCAGATCCGCCAGAGCAGGCGCGCCACGAGGGTCAGGGCCAGCAGCGCAAAGAACCCGATCACCAGACCGTCGCGCAGGACCCCGATCTCGGCGATCGCCTCGGAAGAGGGAACGTTGGCCTGGCGCAGGACCTGCTCCACCCAGTCGGGGTCCTCCGCCAGGCGCAGCACCTCGCGCGCGGCGAAGAGGTACCCGCCCAGGGAAAGGGTAGGGAGCAGAATGGCCAGAGCAAGCGCATAGGAAACGATGCGTCCGTACCACGGTTTCAGCCGGAGCCAGAGATGCAGCCCGATGCAGCCGTGCAGCCACACCACCACCACAAGGGCCGCTTGCTGAATGGCGATGGTGACATCGAAAACCACCTGGACGGTGACGATGTAGAGATAACTGTCGTCGAGGCCATAGACCGCGTGCGTGAAACGCGTCCCCAGCACGTGCAGGGCTGCCAGCGGAACGATCAGCACACCCATCAGATAGCGCAGCGCTTCGGCCGGCGGCATCACCAGACGCTCTCTGGCGAAGATGGCCACCAGAGCCAGCGCCAGGTGGGCGAGCAGTGCGCCGTACAGCAGAACCGTCAGCGGCCAGGAGCGCCAGAAGGCGGAGAAGACCGCGACGCCGGCCTCCAGCGCCTCGAAGGAAATCAACCCCAGGGAATGGTTCAGCAGGTGCGTCAGCACGTAGCCGAAGAGCACCAGACCACTGATCAACCGCAAGCGCCGGACCATGCCGATCCCGTGACCCCTTCCAACACGCGCCCGCAGCTTCGCCCTCCGCAAGCGCTCCTCACCGACTCTGCATCCCGGCAGCCCCCGCCAGGCGCCAGCGCTGCGCAATCATAGGCGTGCCGCCACCGCTTGCAAAACACCTTTGCCCTCTGCTAAGGCCCGTTACGGGGTTGATCGGCAACGCCGAAACCCCGGCGGAAAACAAAGGAACCGACCTTGAGCCCTGAACGCCAGCCCGACGACGCAGCAAGGAAAGGCCAGGCGCCTGACGCCGAAGAGCCCGCTGTCGAGGACCCCGCAGCAGCCCGCGCGGCCCGGCGCGCCCGGCGGCGCAAGCGGGCCGCCAGGGTGTTTGACACCTCCGTCCCCTCACCTTGCATCCAGGTCTGCCAGGTCGACCCGAAGAGCGACTGCTGCATCGGGTGCGGCCGCCATATCGACGAAATCCGCGACTGGCCCATCCTGTCGGCCGAGGAAAAGAAGGCGGTCCTGGCACTGTTGCCCGAGAGGACCCAAAAGCGATAGAGGGGCAGTGCCGGCGACCGGCGAAGCGGCGGCTGGCGAGGCGGCACGGTCCCGGTCAGGCCTGCAACCGGTCAGGCCTGCAACCGTTCAGGCCTGGAGGCGCGCCTCTTCGCGCAGCGGCTCGTCTTGACCGGTCTTTGCCGTATCGAGCGGCGCGCAGGCGCCGCAGCCGGCGGCCCGCGCAAAGATCGCCGTCATGATCTGTTCCTGGATCCGCATATCCATGTGTGTGAAGACCCCGGCGATCTCCCGGCGGTCGCGATCGACCCAGACCACCACCGCGCGGCAGGCAAAGACCAAAGGGTCTTCGGCAAGATCGACCCGCACCGACATCTCTATCTTGTCGCCGGGATAGTGCCCGGCGCGGTACCCGGTTGCGGAGAACCCGCGCCGCGACCAGTCCTTCAAGGGATACTCACAGCCATCGATGGAGATGAAGCCCTTCAAATGCGAACCGCGCGGTTCAACGCGGCGCTCTTGGCGGGGACTGGAAAGGCGCGACAGGAAACCGAAAATCATGCCCCAATAATGTCGCAACAGCCTGAAGCATTCGTTAATGATCGCCGCAAACCAGGGTAAATCCCGGTTAATGCCGTGGCGGTACGACCAGCCGCTCGCTTCGGTCGGGCGGCGCTGCCGAGCCGGGATGGGCCAGGGCGGACCAGCCGGGGCGAACGAGCCGGGGTGAACGAGCCGGGGTGAACCAGCAGGAGCGGATCAGCCGGAGCCGAGCGGCCTGAAACGACTGCGGTCCATGAGGACGGAGCACGACAACGTCACACGGCGCGACGGGTCCAGGGTGTCACGTAAGGACACGTGGTTCACCGCGCGGGCGTCGGTGAAAAACGACTCTACTTCCCACTGGCGGGCGGTGGCCCGCATCTCCTGAAATCGCTCGCCGACGCGCACGGCGGCGCCGGCCAATGGTCGAGGCATGTCCCTATCCCCTTTCTGTGCCGGGCCCTCTCAACGCACCGGCTCAGGGCTTCACGCAGCGTGGCCCTTGCTCGCCTCTGCGGACGATTGATGGGATTTATTATCCTGGCCGCCGGGTGCCGTTCAACTCCTCCCGGCCTCCAAAAGCGTGTGAAAAAAGGGGCCTCAGCGGCGCTCAACCGCTGGCTCTGCCTCGATCTTGGAAATTCCCCGCCGTGACGCGTCAGCGGTCAAAAAAAGACACCTCATGGGAACACTGCTGTCCGATTTCGGAACAGCAATGTGCCATCAAAGGGCGCCCGGCCGGATCAGTGTCCGACCAGCGTCTTGCACAGCATCACGTGATCCGGCGCGTGCCCGGCCGCCAACAAGGGCGCGTGCAGAGACCGTTCCGGATGGCCTTCCCCACCGGCGCCGAAGTGCGTTTTCAGGGCCATGCAACGCTTCTCGCGCGCCAGCCGCTCGGTTGCCTGAACCAAGGCGGCGACCGCCGTGCTGCGCGTGCAGTGCAGGGGTGCAGCGGCGATCACCTCGCGGGCGATCAGCGCCCGGCCATGATCGAGATCCGGGTCGATGGTATAGGCAAGCAAGGCGTAGATCGTGCCCTGGTCATCCTCCGCCGTCAGGATACCGCGTTCGAGCGGCAGGGCCGGAGCGAGATGCAATGCAGCGAACTGCGTCCAGGCCTCCAGAGAGAGCTGTGGATGACTTAGCTGAGCCAGCGGATAGGCTTGGCTGATCTTGCCGTTTGTAAGTGGCAGAACTCTCATCGTTCGACTGCCTGTCACGAAGTACAAAAACGGCCGTCAGCTTCCAGGACTAAGGCGGCAACGTCGTTGAGGTACATCAAGGGACCGAACAATTGGCCGGCACGGGCGGCCCCTACGGCAATCAGCTCATTCAGCGTGATCGCGCGCCGTCAGACCGACTCCCTCGACAACCCGGTCGCTCGGGTAGAGGACCACGCGGACACCCTCCTCCAAGCCGTCGAGAATCTGCGCCTCGAGGTCCGTGCGCCGGCCGGCTGTAACCGCCTGGCGCCGCGCCCGGCCGTCGTCCTCGACGAATACGGCCCAGTCGTCGCCGTTGCGGAACAGCGCGGTAAGCGGAACTTTCAGCACCGACTCACTTTCCCAAAGCACGATGCGAACCTCCACGCGGTAGCCGTGACCTAGGCGGGCCCAGGCCTCGGGCGGGTCGGTGATATCGATGATCACGTTTACCCGCTGCTCTTCGATGCCCAGCGCCGAGACTTTTGTAAAGCCGGTCGGCTCGATGCGTCGGACACGGCCCTGCAGGTCCTCAGGGCCGCCCCAGTCCTCGATGATCACGCGTTGGCCGGCTTCGACTTTCACAGCATCCTCGGACAGCAGATCGACGACGATCTCCAGATCCCGTGGATTGCCGATGTCGATCAGCGCCTGGCCGGAGGTCACCACGCCTTCGCTTTCCTGATGGATGCGCAGGATCTGCCCGCTGACCGGCGATGTCATCACCACACAATCGCAGGCATCGTAGCTGCGCTGCGCGGTGGCGGGGGAGACCAGTTCCGCGCGGGCGCGTTCCAGTTCCCAGTCGCGCATGCGCAGCGCCGCCTCGGCGGTCGACAAGGCGGCTCTCTTGGTGCGGAAAACCCGCTCCGCATCGTCGAGGGCGCGTTCGGAAATGGTGGCGGAAACGATCAGCCGGCGCGCGCGTTCGAGCTCGGCCTGGGCGAAGTCGAGTTCGGCAGCCGCCATCTCCACCTCCGCGACCGCCAGGCTGCGGGCCGCCTGGGCCGCTTCGACCTCGGCTTCGGCCTGGGTGGCGCTGCGCACGTCGAGAAACGTCGGATCGATCGGCTCGATCTGCGCGACCTCGGTCAGCCTCGCCTCCAGCAGATCGCCGACGTCGTGTTCTATACGACGCATGTAGCCGGTCACCGGCGCGGAAAGCACGAAGACGTCGCGCACACGGGTCTCGCCCTCATCGCCGACGGTCACCACCAGCGGTCCTTTGCCGGCGAGGACGAAATCCACGGAAACCGGGCGCGGCCAGAAGGCATAGGCAAGCCCGGCGCCAAGCAGCACGACGAGGGACCCCCAAAGCACCGCGCGGCGTCCTTGTACCGTCATGCCAGTCTGCTCCTCTGCGTCATTTTTATCACTCTCGTGTGCATCACTCTCGGGTTTTCAACACGGCGATCAGATCGAGCCCGTCGAGCCGTTCGCGCACCAGAAGACCGGAGACCGCGGCGGCCAGCACCACGGCTACCACCGCCAGACCGAAGGTCGAGGGATCGATGATCAGTGGAACGCGGTAGAGCTCTGTTTCGAAAGCGCTGGTGATCAGCCAGGTCAGGCCGAAGCCGGCCAGGCAGCCGAGCGGCAGACCCAGAAACACGATCAGCCCGACCTCGCCCAGAAGGATGTAAGAAATCTCCCACCGGGTGAAGCCCAGAACACGCAGCGTCGCCAGTTCGCGGCCGCGCTCCGACAAAGCGATACGCGCGGTGTTATAGACGACACCGAAAGCCAGGGTGCAGGAGAAGGCGCTGAAGAAGGACACGAAGATCATCAAAGTGCGCGCCAGGGTGTCGTGAAAGGTATCGACCGCCGCGCGCCGCATCATCACCGCCGAGACCTCGGGCAGGTCCTTCAACTCGGCAAAGAGCGCCGACTGCTCGGCCTCGTCGATCAACAGACCCAGGAACTGCGTGCGCCGCGGCTCCAGAAGGCTGCGGTTGAGCGCCTCTTTGTCGATGTAGGCCGGCATACCGAGATAGGTTTCGAAGACAGCCGCGACCGGAAACCGCAGTGTTGGACGGCGCCCCTCCAGAACCTCGACCCAAAGGTGGTCGCCGGGCGCGACCGCAAGCTTGTCGGCCAGCATGCTGGACAGGACCAGACCGCTGGATGGCAGATCGACCACCCGGCCGGACGTATCGTAGATCGGCTGAAGCCGGGCATCGGGCAGGATCCCGGTCAGCGAACCGCGATGCATGCGCGTGCCGGAGCGGAACACCGCAGTTACGATACGCTGCGGTTCGACAGCGAGGACCCCGGGAAGGGCGGCCAACTCCCGCGCCACCGACTCATGCTCCGCCTCGACCAGACCGATCGTGGCGTCCTGGTGCTGCGCCTCGAAGAAATTGACGTGAGCCATGTGATCGATGGAGTCGTACCACTGCAGCGTCGAGATCATTACGGCAACGGCCATGGCGATGCCGGAAGCCGTCAGGAAAGCGCGCAGCGGCCAGCGCAGAATCTGCCGGAAGATCATGCGCGTCGGCTGATCCAGAACCGACGCGATCCGGCTCTTTGCCATCGCGCCTCTATGAAAGCTGGGCGGCGCGGGCGGGCGCATGGCTTCCGCCGGCGCCAGGGTGACGGCGCCGCGCACGCCACCCACCGCCCCCAGCAACGCGGCCGCCATGCTGACGCCTGCAGCGACCGCAAAAGAGCCGGGGCCGGGACGAAACAGCAGAAAGGGAAAACGGAACTGCTCGGCGTAGACCTGGGTGTTCATCTGACCCAGGCCGTAGCCCAGAGCCCAGCCCAGCAGAACGCCGAGACCGGCCATCACCATGACCAGCTTCGCGTAATGCCAGGCAACGGCGAGGTTGCTGTAGCCGAAAGCCTTCAGAAGACCGATTTCGGTGCGCTCGATGGCGATCAGGCGGGCCAGCACCATGTTGGTCAGAAAGGCCGCTACGCCCAGGAAGATGGTCGGCAGGATGGCCGACATGCTGCGCAGCTGTTCCAACTCGCTCATGATGAACCAGTTGGAGATCTGGTCCTTACGGGCATAGGCGCCGACCCCGCCGTAATCTTCCAGCAGGTTGTCGAGACGCTCGATCACCCCCGTCGGTTCGGTGCCGCGCAGCAGCGAGAGCACGACGTCGTTGAAGGAGTCCTCCAGGTCATAGGCCGCCGCCAGGGCTTCGCGCCCCATCCAGAAGACGCCGAAACGCTCTGAATCCGGCATCAGGGCGCCTGGGCCGATGGCGTAGACGAACTCCGGCGACAGGGCGGTGCCGACCACGGTGAGGGTGCGCTTGTTGCCTCGCAGCACCGCCTGAAAGCTATCCCCTGGCATCAGGCCATGCGCCTCCGCAAAGGGCTCATTGACGATGACCTCGTCGACCCGCTCCGGCGCGATCCAGCGTCCGCTGCGCAGGGCCAGCCTGTTCAGAAGTGGCTGACCGCTCTCCGGAACAGAGACGAATTGGCCGATGATCGGCTCTTCGAAACCCTCGACATCGACTACGGCGAACTCCGCTATGCGGGTTTCGACCGCCTGGACCCCGGGCAGATTGGCGATCTTCGCCTCCAGCGAACGGGGCGCCCGTTTCACTTCGGCGAAAACCTGGGCGAAACGGTAGCGCTCGTAGTAGGCCTCGGCGGTCTCGCGCAGCGCCTCGTGAGAACTCAGCGACATGATGAGCACCCCGACCCCGGAGGCGACGATGAGAGCGATGGCGAACATCTGCCCGCGCAGCCGCCAGAGATCCCGCCGCAGTTTGCGATTGAGCGCCGTCAACGCCGCGGCCTACCAGGTCATCTCGGCAGCCCGGCGCTTCGTTGGGTTCTCGCGGGTCTCCGAGATATGGCCGTCGGCGAAAGAGATCACACGGTCGGCCATCTCGGCAATGATGGCATTGTGCGTGATCAGGGCCGTGGTCGTTCCCAGTTCCTCGTTCACCCGCTGGATCGCCTCGAGCACTATGGTGCCGCTCTTGCTGTCCAGCGCCCCGGTCGGCTCGTCGCACAACAGGATGCGCGGCTGCTTGGCGATTGCGCGCGCAATGGCGACACGCTGCTGCTCGCCGCCCGAGAGCTGCGCCGGGAAATGATCGAGGCGCTCGCCGAGGCCGACAAGGCCAAGCGCCTCCTCGGGCGTGATCGGCTGCGGAGCGATCTCCGTCACCAGGGCGACGTTCTCGCGTGCCGTCAGGCTGGGAATGAGGTTGTAGAACTGGAAGACGAAGCCGACGTAGTCGCGGCGGTAGCGGGTCAGCGTCGATTCGTCGAAGGCGGTGAGTTCCTCGCCATCGAAGAACACCTGGCCTGCCGTCGGCCGGTCGAGCCCGCCGAGGATGTTCAACAGGGTCGACTTGCCGCTGCCCGAAGGCCCCAGCAGCACCACCAGTTCCGACTGATAAAGCGTCAGGTCCACGCCCCGCAGTGCGTGCACCTCCACCTCGCCGGTGCGATAGACTTTGGTCAGTCCCTTGGCGGTGATCGACGGACGCCGCAAACCATCGTCAGCCGCAAGGCTTGGATCGGCCTGCATGCCGTTCCTCCGGTCCCCATTGTTTGCCCAACTCCACGAGTCTTGAGGAGAGACTATGGGCGCTGCCGCGTCTCAGCCTTGACCCAGATCATCACGGCGTCGGAAGCTGATGCCATGCCAAGACCGTAGCGTTGGCGGCGCACATCATAACCAGCGAGAGTCATGACTGCACATCGCCCTCCGCGGACACGAGTCCTAATTACTGGGGCGCCCAGGAAACAAATCGTCGCGGCGTTTTTCGGCCTGATCTTCCTCACCACACTGCTGGGCGGCTGCGTCTCACGGCAAAGCTGGGAGGCGACGCGCCTGCTGCAGGACATCGATGCGGGAAGCCGCCCTTCGGCGCTGAAGGAGAAGACACCGCGGCCGAGCCGGACAACCCTGCGCTACGAGGTCGACGGAACCGCGGCGCGTGCCGACCTCTACGAACCGAATCAGCCGATCGGCGGCGCGCTGGTTCTGGTGCCCGGCTTCACCCGCGACGGCAAGGACGATGCGCGGGTCGTCAATCTGGCAACCAGCCTGGCGCGGGCGCGCTTTCTGGTTCTGGTGCCCGACGTCCCCGGCTCGCGCCAGCTGCGGGTGCGCCTCGAGGACAGCAGGGATATCGGGGCGGCGATGGTTCATCTGGCCGATCTGCGCCCAGCAGCCGCCGAGCAGGGTGTCGCCGTCGTCGCCATCTCCTATGCCGTCGGGCTGGCGGCCATCGCCAGCCGGGACGTGCGCGCCCAGGCCCCTCTGCATTTTCTCGTCGGCATCGGCGGCTATTACGATACGGCCGCCGTCGTGACCTACGCCACCACCGGGCGCTACCGCCTGGCAAAGACAGGGCCGTGGCGGGTCGGCAAACCGCTGGAGGCCGCCAAATGGGTCTTCCTGGCCAGCAACGCGGTCGTGCTCGACAGCCCGACCGACCGCGCGATCCTGGAGCGCATCAGCGAGCGCTGCTTCGAAGGCTGCGATGAAGGGACAGAAGTCCTCTTGCGCAACGCGCGCGCCGAAGGCCTGGGGCCGGAGGGGCTGGCGCTGTTGCGGCTGATCACCAATCGCGACCCCGACAGGGTCGCCGAGCTGCTGGCCGCACTGCCCCCAAGCGTGAAAGCCCAGCTCGAAGGGTTGTCGCTGCGCGGCGACGATCTCGACGTGCTCGAGGGCCGGCTGGTTCTGGTTCATGGCCGCCTGGACCCGATGATTCCCTACAGCGAGAGCCTGGCACTGGCCACCACGGTGCCGGACAGCGAGGTTTTTGTCATCGACGGGTTCTCCCACATAACCCCACGCGATGTAGGGTGGAGCGGAAAACTGCAGTTGATCGACGCGATTCAGGCGGTCCTGAGCCGCCGCAGTGCACCCCCCGAGGCCACAGCGGCGAAGGCGGACAAAGGGGCGGACACGCAGGCGGAACGCTGAGGCCGGCGTCACAAACCGCAGGCCGCCGCCATGGGCCGGCCGCGGATTATTTGTCATCGCCCGGACCCTTGCGCCAGATCAAGGCAGACCCAACGTAAACGCGCGATAGGTTGATCAATTCGTCACCCGAACAACGCCATGCGCAACGATCGCCTAAAGAACAAAAGCAGAGGTTCATCGCGGCTTGGCTGGCGTCCCCGTTCCGGCGGCAGGTCCGTGCCTTTTGGCAGCGGCCCGGCGCTGACGGAGGCGTCCAGAACAGGGAAAGCAACCCCCCATGGAACGTCTGGTCATTGTCTCAAATCGTGTCCCTACACTGCGTTCACAGGATCCCGCCGGCGGACTGTCGGTGGCCCTGAAAGCCGCCCTGGAGGAAAGCGGCGGACTCTGGTTCGGCTGGAGCGGCAAGGTTACGGAAGCCCCCGGGTCCGACTGGCGGGTCAACCAGCACGAGGGCTTCTCGCTCGCAACGCTTGATCTCTGCCGCGCCGAACTGCGCGGCTACTACGAGGAATTCTCGAACCGCACCCTGTGGCCGGTTTTCCACGGCCGCCTCGATCTCTGCCGGCCGGAGCGCCAGGCCTTCGACACCTACCGCAGCGTCAACCGCCGCTTCGCCGAGGTTCTGGTTCCGCTCCTGAAAGACGGAGACACAATCTGGGTGCAGGACTACCACCTGATCCCCATGGGCAAGCACCTGCGGCATATGGGCGTCGAGGGGCCGCTGGGCTTCTTCCTGCACATCCCCTTTCCGCCGCCGCAAACCTTCGCCGCCCTGCCCTGCTACCGGGAACTGCTGGCGGACCTCTGCTTCTACGACCTGGTCGGCTTCCAGACCGCCGCCTGCGCCGAGAACTTCCGGCAGGCCGTGGCGGCGTTCCTGGACGCGGAACCGGGGGTGGACGGCAGTCTCAGGATGGGGGACCACATCACCCAGGTCGGCGATTTCCCCGTCAGCCTCGACACGGCGGCCTTTGCGGAAATGGCGCAGTCCGCGGAAGTCGAGGACACGGCCGACCAGCTGCGCGACTTCATGGGCGACCGCCAGTGGATCTGCGGCGTCGAACGGCTGGACTATACAAAGGGCCTGGCCGAGCGGCTGCGCGCCTTCTCCACCGCCCTCGACCGCACGCCGGCGCTGCGCGGACATGTCTCCCTGATCCAGGTCGCCGCGCCGTCGCGGGAATCGGTCGCCGAGTACCGCGAAATGCGCAGCCAGCTGGAAGCACTGTCCGGCAGCATCAACGGCCGCTTCGGAAGCTTCGACTGGACGCCCATTCACTATCTCAACAGAACCTTCAGCCAGAAGCAGCTGGCCGCGCTCTACCGGGTCAGCCGTGTCGGTCTGGTCACCCCGTTGCGCGACGGCATGAATCTGGTCGCCAAGGAATACATCGCGGCGCAGGACCCCGAGGATCCGGGCGTACTCATCCTCTCGCGCTTTGCCGGTTCCGCCCAGGAGCTGACCGAGGCGCTTCTGGTCAACCCTTTCGATATCTCCTCGACTGCCGAGGCGATACAGGACGCCCTTGAGATGCCGCTGGCCGAACGGCGGCGCCGCTGGCGTCAGATGAAGCATCATCTCGACACACACGACGTTCATGCCTGGCGCAACGCCTTCCTCAATGCGCTGGCAACGGCGTCCGCAGAAAGCAGCGCAGTGGGAGAAACCCAAGCCGCCTGACCCGACCGAACCTCCAAGACCGCCTGTAGGCTGCCTCTGGCCTGTTTGCGCCTGAACCGGAAGCGAGTGCATCGATGACCATGAACGGCATGGAAAACCGTACTGTGGAAGAGGATGACCATCAGGCGGTCGGTGCGCCCGAGCGCCCGGCCGTCAACCTCGACGACCTCGATGCGATGCTCCTGGACCTGGACGGCGTGATCACCGAGACGGCGGAGGTGCACGCGGACTCCTGGAAGGCGATGTTCGACGAGTTTCTGCGGGAGCGGGCGGCGCGTCTGAGCGGACAGTTCGTCCCTTTTGATCTGGACCGCGATTACAAGCAGTTCGTCGACGGCAAGCCGCGTTACGAGGGCGTCGCCAGCTTTCTCGAATCGCGGGGGATTTCCCTGCCAAGGGGCAACGACCGGGACCCGCCGGACAAGGAGACGGTCTGCGGGCTGGGCAACCGCAAGAACCAACTCTTCCTCAAAGCGATCCGCCAGAACGGGGTGACCACCTATCCGAGCTCCATCGACTTCATCCATAAGATGCGCGAGCGCGGCCTGAAGGTGGCCGTCGTCACCTCCAGCCGCAACGGCCGCGAGGTTCTGGAGGCCGCCGGCGTCACCCACCTGTTCGACGCCAAGGTCGACGGGATCGTCGCCCGCGAGTGCTGGCTGGACGGCAAGCCGTCGCCCGATACCTACCTGGAGGCGGCCCGGCGCGTCGGCGCCCGACCGGAGAGAGCCGCGGTGGTCGAGGATGCGGTCTCCGGCATCGAGGCCGGGCGGGCCGGCCGCTTCGGCCTCGTCGTCGGGATCAGCCGCGACGGCGACCCGCGGCTGCTGCAGCGCGCGGGGGCCGATGTCGTGGTCTCCGACCTCGGCGATCTCGACCTCGGTGAGGCAGAGGCGGTCGATGGGCAGGCAGTCGACAGAGAATCAGCCGGTCGAGAAGCGGTTGACGGGGCGACGGGAAAAGCCGACGGTCACGCGCCGGAGGATCAAATGCCACCCCCACCATCCGCCCTCGATAAGCTGAACGAAATCAAGTCCCGGATCGGCGATCGCAGGCTTGCCGTCTTTCTGGACTACGACGGCACGCTGACGCCGATTGTCGCCCGCCCCGACCTCGCCGTGCTGTCCGACTCGATGCGCCGCACACTGCGCGATCTGGCCCGGGTCTGCACCGTCGTCGTGGTCTCCGGGCGCGAGCGGGGCAACGTCGCAAAGCTGGTCGGCCTGGAGGAGATCGTCTACGCCGGATCCCACGGCTTCGACATCGTCGGCCCCGAGGGTACCGAGATCCAGCACGAGGAAGGCGAAGCCTTCGTCCCGGAGGTCAGGCGTGCGGCGGCTGAGATCGAGCGCAAGCTTGACGGCGTGGAGGGCGTTCTGGTCGAAGACAAGACCTTCGCCCTCGCCGTTCACTTTCGTCTGGTGAAGCCGCAGGAGGTGCGGCTGGTCGAAGAGACCGTCGACGCGGTCATGACCCAGCATCCGCTGCTGCGCAAAACCGGCGGCAAAAAGGTCTTCGAGCTGCGGCCCAACATCGACTGGGACAAGGGCAAGGCAGTGCTCTGGCTGCTCGATGCGCTGGACCTCAACGGGGTTGATGTGCTGCCGATCTACCTCGGCGACGACGAGACGGACTTCGATGCCTTCCGGGCCCTGCAGGGGAAGGGCCTGTCTTTCCTGGTCGCCGAGCAACCGCTCGACGGCGCCGCCGACTATCTTCTGCGCAACCCGCAGGAGGCCGAAACACTTCTGGCCGAGTTGTCGGCCTTGCTTGGGGGGAGCTAGCGCAATGAACGACTGGTGCCTGGTTTACGACGGCTTCGATGCGCGGCAGCAGGGGCTGCGCGAGACGCTTTGCACGCTGGGCAACGGCTACTTCGCCACCCGCGGGGCCGCGCCCGAGGCCTTTGCCGACGGCACCCACTATCCGGGAACCTATCTGGCCGGCGGCTACAACAGGCTGACAACGGAGATCTCCGGCCACGAGATCGAGAACGAGGACCTCGTCAACATCCCCAACTGGCTGCCGCTGGCGTTCCGCATCGGCGAGGGCCCCTGGCTGCGCCCGGGGGATGTGGAGTACCTGGACTATCGTCAGGAGCTGCTGCTGAAGGAAGGCGTTCTTCGCCGCAGTCTGCGCCTCAAGGACGCCGAGGGGCAGATCACGTGCCTGGAAGAACGGCGCTTCGTCTCCATGAGCAATCCGCACCTGGCCGGCATCGAACTGCGTCTCACGCCGGAGAACTGGTCGGGCAAGTTCACCCTGCGCTCCGCCCTTGACGGCAGCGTCACCAACGCCGGCGTCCCACGCTACAAGCAGCTGAACAGCCGCCACCTGGAAACCGTGGAAACCACGGAGATCGGCGACGATACCATCCTGCTGCGCAGCCGCATGGTGCAGAGCCGGCGGGAGATCGTCGAGGTTGCCCGCACGCGGGTGTTCAACGGCCTGGGCCTGCTGCCGGCCAAGAAAACGCTGGAGCGCCTACCCGACTTCATCGGCCAGGACATCACCCTGGATGCCGAGGAAGGGCGGGAGCTGCGGATCGAAAAGATCGTCTCGCTCTACACCTGCCACGACGCGGCAATCTCGGAGCCCGGCATCGCCGCGCTTCAGGAGAGCCGCCACGCCGGATCTTTCGAGGAGCTTCTGCAGTCCCACCGCGGCGCCTGGAAGCACCTCTGGGACGAATGCGGCATCGAGATCGAAACCACCGCCAACTCCCAGGTGGAGATGAAGCTGCGCCTGCACATCTTCCACCTGCTGCAGACGGTCTCCACCCATTCGGTCGATCTCGACGTCGGGGTGCCGCCCCGGGGCTGGCACGGGGAGGCCTACCGCGGCAAGATCATGTGGGACGAGCTCTTCATCTTCCCCTATCTCAATCTGCGCAAGCCGGTGCTGACCCGGGCGCTGCTGCGCTACCGCTTCCGCCGCCTGGGCGAGGCGCGCCGCGCCGCCCACGAGGCGGGGTTCCGCGGTGCGATGTTTCCCTGGCAGAGCGGCAGTGACGGGCGCGAGGAATGCCAGCGCTTTCACCTCAACCCCATGTCCGGGCAGTGGATTCCCGACAACTCCCACCGCCAGCGCCACATCAACGCGGCCATCACCTTCAATGTCTGGCAGTACTACCAGGTCACCGAGGACCGGGAGTTCCTCTACGACTTCGGCGCCGAGCTGATGCTGGAGATCGCCCGCTTCTGGGCCAGCATCGCCAGCTATGACGCCGCCAGCGGGCGCTATGCGATCCGCGGGGTGATGGGGCCCGACGAGTTCCACACCGCCTATCCGGGCAAGGACCCGAGCGAAGCCGGCGGCCTGGACAACAACGCCTACACCAACGTCATGGTCTCCTGGTCATTGACCCGGACCCTCGACGCGCTGGACCTGCTGCCCGACACGCGCCGCAAGGAACTCTGCGACAAGCTTGGCCTGACTCCCGAGGAACTGCGCCACTGGGATGACCTCAGCCGCAACCTTCTCGTTCCCTTCGACGGCGACGGCGTGATCTGCCAGTTCGAAGGCTACGACGGGCTGAAGGAGTTCGATTGGGAGGTCTACCGCAAGAAGTACGGGCAGATCGAGCGGCTCGACCGGATTCTCGACCAGGAAGGGGCCGACCCGAACGACTACAAGGTCTCCAAGCAGGCCGATGTGCTGATGCTCTTCTTCCTGTTTTCGGCCGACGAACTGGCGGAAATCTTCGCGCGCCTGGGCTACGACTTCACGCCCGACATGATCATCAACACGATCCACTACCACATGCAGCGCACCTCGCACGGCTCGACCCTGAGCTGGGTCACCCATGCCTGGGTGCTGGCACGGGCCGACCGCAGGCGGTCCTGGGAGCTGTTCAATCAGGCCCTCAACAGCGACATCGCCGATCTGCAGGGCGGAACCACCGCGGAGGGCATCCACCTCGGCGCCATGGCCGGCACCATCGACCTGATGCAGCGCTGCTATCTGGGTATTGAACCGCGCACCAATGTGCTGACCTTCAACCCGCGGCTTCCGGAGGAACTGACGGGTCTGAAGACCACGGTGCGCTACCGCGGCCAGACCCTGGATCTCGAGGCGACGCAGGAGAAGCTCTCGGTCACCAGCCGGACCGTGACGGCGCACCCGATCACCATTGCCTACCGCGGCCAGACCCGCGACATCAGCCCCGGCCAGCGCTTCGAATTCCGCCTCTTCCCGGAGATCGCGCGCGACCGCAAGGTGAAGCAGGACGATCGGGCGGAACTGCAGCGGCACTGCCGTCCACGGCGGCCGGCGGAACCACCGCAAAAAGCGTCCACGGGCTGAGCCGAGGGTCCGCGAGACGCAAAGCGCATGGTGCCCCGCGGCAAGCTTCATATCGGCACCTGCGGCTGGCACTACAAAGACTGGATCGGCCCGTTCTATCCGGCGGGCAGCAGGGCGTCCGACCTGCTGCGGCTTTATGCCGGGCGCTTCGACGGCGTCGAAATCGACAGCAGCTTCTACCGCCTGCCGCCGGCGGCAAGCCTGCAGCGCTGGCGGACGTCAACGCCTGCGGACTTCGTCTTCACCTGCAAGGCCAGCCGCTTCATCACCCACATGAAGAAGCTCAAGGACCCGGCGCAAAGCCTGCCGCCCTTCCTCGAGCGCATGAGCCTCCTGGGCGATAAGCTGAAGGCGGTCGTCTTCCAGCTGCCACCGCGCTGGCGCTGCAACGTGGCGCGGCTGGAGCGCTTCCTGACGATGCTGCCGGACGGTCCCCGCTGCGCCTTCGAGTTCCGCGACGAGAGCTGGTTTCAGCCCGCCGTCTACGAAGCGCTGAGGGCGCGGGGCGCCGGGTTCTGCATCTATGACCTGGCCGGCCGCCGCGCGCCGCCGGAGGTTACCGGCCCCTTCGTCTACCTGCGCCTTCACGGGCCGCGCGAGGCCTATGCGGGGGCCTACGGCCCGCGACGGTTGAGCCGGCTGGCGGCGCAGATCGACGCTGGCGGCAGAAGGGCCTCGATGTCTTCGTCTTCTTCGACAACGATGCAGAGGGCCATGCGCCGCGAGACGCCCTCTGGCTCAAAGGGCGGCTGAATGAGGGGTAGCGGGCAGCGCCGCAGCCCGGTCCGCTGTCATGAAGGCACCCTTGCGCGCTGGGCGCGATCGACCTCTTCGGTGAGCCTGCGCAGCGCCTGCGAAACCTCGACAGGATAGGGCTCCGCAGGATCCAGGCTGCGGAGGGGGGCCGGCAGACGGGCGCGCCCGGCGGCTGCGTGGGCGCGGAGCTGTTCCAGCGTCGGCAGGGGGCGGACCCGGCGCCCGCCGCGCATCACCGGCTGCAGCAGCGCTTCGCCGGCGGCCTCGTCGTCCGCCAGGGTCAGCAGATCGCCCGCCATCGTGCCATCGGCATCGTAGCGGCGATAGACCTGCTTGCGCCCCGGCCAGGTCGCCTTGCCCTCTGAGCGCTTGCGCTTTGCCTGTCCGGCGTAGACCTGCAGCTTGTAAGCGCAGTCCAGCGCCGGAGCGTCCTCGGAAGTCGAGAGACTGGTGCCGACCCCGCAGGCGTCGATGGGGGCGCCGGCAGCCACCAGGCGGCTCAGGGCCTTCTCGTCCAGGCCCCCGCTGGCGAAAATCTGCACCGCCTGAAGACCGCCGGCATCGAGGATCGCCCGCACCTGGCGGGCATGCGCGGCGAGATCGCCGCTGTCAATGCGCACGCCCCTCAAATCGTGGCCCTCCGCAGCCAGCCGGGGCGCCAGATCCACCACCTTGCGCGCCGCCTCTTCGGTGTCGTAGGTGTCGATCAGCAGAACCACAGCCTCGTGGCGCGAGCGCGCGAAATGCTCGAAGGCCCGGGTCTCGTCGCTATGGGCCTGAATGAAGGAGTGGGCCATTGTACCGGAAGCCGGCACGCCAAAGCGCCGGGCGGCCAGGACGGTGGCAGAACCGGCAAAGCCGGCCAGATAGCTGGCGCGGGCGGCCAGCAACCCCGCCTCGGCCCCGTGCGCGCGCCGCAGGCCGAAGTCCGCCAGCTTCATCGGGCCGGCCGCCAGCACCATGCGACTCGCCTTGGAGGCGACCACCGTCTGGAAGTGCAGAAGATTGATGATCCGCGTCTCGAACAGCTGGGCTTCGGGCAGCGGCGCGCTCACCCTGAGGATCGGTTCATCGGGGAAAAAGACCGTCCCTTCCGGCATTGCGTCGACCGCGCCGGTAAAGCGCAGCGCGGAGAGACTGTCGAGGAAGCTGCGGGTGAATCCCGGCTGGTCCGCCAGCCAGGCGATTTCGTCCTCGGCGAAGGCCGCGTTCTCCAGGAACTCGACGACCTGCTCCAGGCCGGCCGCCACCAGAAAGTTGCGGCCCGGCGGCAGCTTGCGCACGAAGAACTCAAAGACCGCCGTCTCCGCCATGCCCGCCTGTTGATAGGCCTGGAGCATGTTCAGTTCATAGAGGTCGGTCAGAAGAAGGCTGGTGCGGGACATTGGCTGGGCTTTCGCAGGGCGCTTCGCTGTTCGCCGCGCCGGTCGTAAAGGTGACAAACCCTCGGCCCGGCGACCTTGCGTCAGATCAAGATGCGTATGCCCCGGACCCGACAAAGTTGACACTGTCAACTTTGGTTTCTACTATGTTGACACTGTCAACTTCGGAGAGGCGCCATGAAGGGCCTTTTCACCAGATCCTCTCTTCGTTTTGCGGCCTGCGCCGGTATGACCAGGAGGGTTGGCCAGAGACCCGAAGACATCGCCCGACCCATCCTCGATGCCTTGGGCCGTCAGGCGACCGACCGGCCGGGCTGGTTGGCGAAGTGTCTGGGGTCATCGTTCCCGGGCCGGCCGCGGCCCTGGCGGGGACCCGTTCCCGGGCGAGTCACGGAGGGTATGACGAAGCCCGGATCGGACCGGGCGGTAGGGCGCGGCCAAGGAGCACGGGATGCCTAAGCGACGCTTGGCCATTGCGGCACTGTCACTCCTGGCGCTTGGCGGCTGTGCAATCGCCACCCCCTTCAAGGGGCCGGGGTTCGACCCCAAAGAGGGGGTCACGCTTGAAGGGCCCGACCAGGTGGTGGTCGCCATAACCAAGGCGGTCCTGCAGGGTGACAGCAGCGAGCGATCGGGCTTCTGGACCAATGTCCGGCGCGTCGAGGCATCGCTCGAGTCCCGGCAGGGCTTGATCGGCTACTCCTTGCGCAGACAACTCTTCGGTGCCACAGCCTGGACCATGACGGTATGGGTCGACGAAGCGAGTCTGGACGCCTTCGTCGGCAGCAGAGTTCACCAGACCGCCATCGAACAAAGCCTGCCGGCCCTGAGTCAAACCGGTTTCGCCCGCGTCGAGGTGGGGCGCGATGACATCCCCCTGCCCTGGGATCGTGCTGTCGAGATCCTCGAAGAAGATGGGCGCCACTACGACTGACCGGAAATCGGCGGCGCTCTCGACGGCTTCAGGCGGCTCGACTACTCTGCCGCCGATGACCAAGAAGCGCGAACGCCCCACCGATCTGCGCGAGGCCTGCATTCGCGAAGCCCTGGCGATCATCGATGCCGAGGGTGTGGAGGAATTGAGCCTTCGCGAGGTCGCACGCCGCCTTGGCGTTTCGCACCAGGCGCCCTACAAACACTTCCCAAGCCGGGACCACATCCTGGCCGAAATCGTCGCCCGGGCCTTCGCCTCCTTCGCCCGCTACCTGAACGAGCAGCCGCACAGCGAGAATCCGCATGCTGACCTTCTGGCGATGTCCAGCGCCTACCTGCGCTACGCCAAGGAGCACCCGCTGCAATACCGGCTGATGTTCGGAACGCCGCTACCCGATACCGAAGTGCATCCGCATATGATGGCGCAGGCACGGCATGCCTTCTCGCTGCTTTGCGAGGCGCTCCGCCGCCGCAGCGTCCCTGGCAAAGGCACAGGCGACAGCGCAGCCTCCGACGCCGCCGTCCTGCTCGACGCTCTCTTCATCTGGTCCGCCCTCCACGGCCTCTCCGGCATTTCAAGCGGCTGCACCCTGCAGGAACTCGGCATGCCGCTTGGAGTGATTGATAAGGCGGCGCCGCATATGCTCGAACGCATCGGATCGGCGCTGGGGGACCCCGGAACGCCGCCGAAACGCGCCTGAACACCGCCCGGCCATTCGCCGGTACGTCTTAGCGCCCGCACCCCCGGCGCAGACTCGATTCCCCGACATGATGCAAGTCAACGCTGCCCGGTCCGAACAGGGCTATTGATCGGTCCAGGTGGGGCCCAGTCAGACACACCATTGCCTTGGGAGGCCCCGATGTTCACGCGCATTCTCGTTCCGATCGATGGCTCCGAGCACGCAACACGTGCTGTCGACATCGCCGGCAGCCTGACCGGCCAGGACGGCGTGCAATTGACGTTGCTGCATGTGCTGACCCACGCGGGCGGGTACAGCGTGCCCAAGGAACTGCAGGCCTACGCCAAGGTCGAGCACATCAGGGTCACGGAAAAGGACCTGATCGAATCGGTCGGACGGGAGATTCTCGGCAACGCCGCCCAGCGCCTGCGCGATCAGGGCGTCGCCGGGGTTGAAGAACGCCTCGAAAGCGGCGACCCAGCCAGCGTGATCGCCGCTGTCGCCGAGGGGTCGGGCGCCGACCTCATCGTCATGGGCCGCCGCGGCCTGGGGGACCTTGGCGGCCTGCTGCTGGGCAGCGTCTCCCACAAGGTCGCCCAGGCGGTGGACTGCAGTTGCCTGACGGTCAGGTGACGGCGCTGCGCGCAGGCGCCCCCGGCAGCGTGAAACGCTCTGATACAGGTCATGGCGGCCAGGGGCGAAACAGGCGAGAAGGCAATACCGTGCTCTTCGACCACAACCGGGAGACAGGCCGATGCCCAGTTTCCGCAGCAAAGCGCTCGTGATCGCGGCGGCCTTGTCCTTGGCAGGGCCGGCACCGGCCGCGGCGGCCAGCGGCGACGCCGATGCGGCCAAGGGCCTGATCGTGCAACACTGCAGCGACTGCCATGCCGTACCGGGCCACGCCAATGAAGGCACGCCCGCCCTGGATGCCCCCTCGTTCCAGGCTATCGCCGACGATCCGGAGACTTACTCGGAAGCGCGGCTGCGCGGTTTCCTGCGCCAGCCCCATTGGCCCATGGGCCAGTTTCAGCTCTCACCAAGCGACATCGACAACATCGTGGCCTATCTGAAGGCCCTTTAAAGCAACGCACGGAGGCGCCCGGCCACCTTGCGGTAACCGCGCAGGCGTCAGCGCAGGTCCTCGAGGTCCATCTTCAGGGCGAAGAGATCCAGCATGTCCTTCAGCGTGACGATGCCCACGAGACGCGCACCATCGACCACCATCAAACGGCTGAGGGCGCTGCGCTGCATCAGGGCCATGGCCTTCACCGCATCCGCATCTGCAGGGATGGTGTTCTGCGGCGACGGGGCGACAAGCACCTCGCCGACACGCAGCAGGCGCCGGTCCTCCGGCGGTACGCCACGCAACTGACGTGCGGTCATGCCGCCGATGAGGCGCCCGTCTTCGGTGACCGGATAGAGCCCGTGGTGAGAGCGGTAAAGGTAGTCCTCGACGAAGGCCTCGAGCGTAAGGTCGGGAGAGACTGTGACCGGGTCGCGGGTCATGAAACGGCGAACGGTCTCGCCTTCGAAGGCCTGGCGGGTCAGCAGCTGAGAGAACGATGCCCGGGCCGCGCCGTGCAGGAAGAGGCCGATGAGGAACCACCACATGCCGCCGATGACGTTGCCGGCGATGATGTTGAAGCCGCCAAGGACCATCAGCCCGATCCCGAGCCCCTGGCCCCAGCGGGCGGCGATGCGAGTGGCCTCGCGCAGACTGCCTTTGTAGTGCCAGAGCGCGGCGCGCAGCATGCGGCCGCCATCCAACGGAAAGCCCGGCAGGAGGTTGAACACCGCGATCAGGGCATTGATGAAGCCGAGATACTCGAGAACGCCGACGAAGGCCTGAGGAAAACCGGCGATCCGGCCGCCGGCCGCAAGCAGGAACAGGCCCAGGGCGAGAACGCCGCTGGCAATCGGCCCGGCCACGGCCATCAGGAACTCGGCCTTGGGGCTGGCGGGTTCCTCCTCCATCTCCGCGACGCCGCCGAAGATGAACATGGTGATCCCGCGGATCGGCAGGCCGAAGCGCCGCGCGACCAGCGAGTGGGAGAGTTCGTGGATAATCAGCGAGGCGGCGAGCCCGAGCATGCAGAAGAGGGCCATCCACCAGTGGGCCGCAGTGCTCAGCTCCGCGTACCAGGCGGGGAACACGCCCGTCGCCAGGGACCAGGTGACCAGCAGGGCCAGGAACAGCCAGCTGGCGTCGACCTGGACCTTGAAGCCGAGGATCGTGAAGAGAACGATGCGCCTACCGAACATCGCCGTCCTCCCTTGGCGCGAGCGCGGCGACCGCCTGTTCCAGGGCATGGGTGATCCGCCAGGCCGCGGTGTCGCCGCTGCCCGCCGCCAGCGTCTCGGCTGTGAGCGGCGCGCCGAAGGTGACCGAAATCGGATGCCGGCGCGGAACCCGCGCCCAGCGCGGCATGGCCTGGTAGCTGCCGGAGATATAGGCGGGAACCGCCGTGGCGCCGGTGCTTTCGATCAGGCTGCCGATTCCGGGAAAGAAGCGCTGCAGCCGACCGTCGGGCGATCGCCAGGCTTCCGGGAACCAGATGAGCGTGCCTCCCTGCGCCAGCGTCTCTGCGGCCAGCGCCAGTGTCGTTCCGGGCGAGCGCTCGTCGACCGGGAATATGCTGACGGAGCGGCAGAACAGGCGGCGCAGCGGCCCGGAGAAGAGGCGTGCCACATCGCCGCCCCAATGGCTGCGCCAGCGGTGACGCAGTGGCAGCGCCGCCGAAACCGCCAGCGGGTCGAGATCGCTGACGTGGTTGGCGACGATGATGAGCGGCCCCGAGGACGGCAGCCGGTCGCCTCCGACCGCGCGCAGAGCAAAGAAGGCCCTCATCACCAGCGCGTTCAGAGCAAAAAGAACGGCCCTCACCAGCCGGTGGCCCAGGTTGCCTTCCCTGGTCCAGCGCCGCTGTTCCACCGTCAGGCGCACGGCCGGCGCCTCGCCTTCGTCGACCGCAGCGGTAGGGCGTTGCGCGGCCGCCTCGACCAGCGCGATGAGATCGCGGACGGTAAACGCTTCCGCCGTTTCCGTTTCGCTCAGCCGCACGCCGAGGCGGCGCTCCAATTCCAGGCCGAGGGTGATCCACTCCAGCGAGTCGATGCCGAGGTCGAGGGAGAGGCTGGCGTCCAAAGAGAGCCGCTGCCGGGAATAGCGGGCGTTCAGCAGGCGCCAGACAGCGCCGGCGAGAGGCCGCGCCAGGAGCGCATCATCTTCGGGCGAGGGCTCCGACGCCCGGGCCGCGGCCGCCCCCGCCCGCGCGCGCTCGTAGAGTTCCGGCAGCAGAAAGCGGCGGAACTTGCCGAGCCGGGTGCGCGGCAGAGGTTCGCGGATCAGGGCATAGCCGGCCAGGCGCTCATGGCTCGGCAGGTGGGCCGCAGCGCTCTGCAGCGCGACCCGCAGCGCATCCTCGATGCGTGGCGTGCCGCTGGCCAGGACCGCCTCGTGGTTCGGCAGCACCAGGCCATGCAGGGCGCCTTCCACCTCGAGGACGGCGATCTCGCGGACGAAGGGACTGGCTCCGTAGACGCCTTCCACGTCCTCCGGCTGGACGTTCTTGCCGCCGCCGAGGACGATCAGTTCCTTGGCCCGGCCTTTGAAGACGAGAAAACCCTCCGCATCCAGCCTCCCCAGATCGCCGGTGCGAAACCAGCCATCCTCGGTGAAGGCCTCGCGGTTGGCCTCCGCATTGTTGCGGTAACCGCTGAAGACATTGGGCCCCCGCAACTGGATCTCGCCGACCCCCTGCGCACCGGATTCAGCGATCCGCAGTTCCCCGCCCTGAAAGGGCCGGCCCTCGCTGCCGATGCGTTCGCGGCCGGGCAGGTTTCCGGTGAAGGTCGAAGCGGTCTCGGCAAGCCCGTAACCGTTGCGCACCTTCCAGCCGAGCCCTTCGAGCTGCCAGACGAGATCCTCCCCGAGCGCCGCTCCGCCCGACACCAGAAACCGCAACTTGGGGCCGATCCGCGCCAGGAGCGGACGGAACAGGACCGGACCGATGCGCCAGCCGCGGCGACGCAGAAGGCCGACCGAGAGGCCGAGCAGCGCCCGGAACAGCAGAACGGCAAGCCGTCCGCGCCCGGCAATCTGGGCCGCGATGCCCGCCGTCAGGGCCGCATAGAGCCGGGGTACGCCAATGATGCCGGTAACCTCGGCCTCACGCAGCGCCCGGGCGATCTCCGGCCCGGCGACGCCCGCCGGAAAGACCACGGCGGCGCCGCTGGCCAGGGGCACCAGCAGGCCGACAACGATCGGATAGACATGGTGCAGCGGCAGCGGCAGGAGCAGGCGGTCGCCGGGCCCGGCCAGGTGTTCCCGGTACAGCGCCTGAACGTTGGCGCCGATGTTCGCATGGCTGAGGGTGAAGCTCTTCGGCGCGCCGGTGGTGCCGGATGTATAGACCAGGACAGCCGGGACCGCGGGATCCAAGGGCGGCAGCTCTTCGGCGGTATCGCCGAGCAGACTGCGCCAGGAGGGCGCCGCGTGCGTATCGTCGGCGGCATCAAGCGTGAAGACCGTCAGTCTGCGGTCCTGGGCCGCCGCCCGCAGCGTCTCCATCGACGCACCGGCAACGAAGGCGCGGCCGCATCTGCTGTCATCGAGGATGCGTTGGATCTGTTTCGGCGTCGCCAGATGATCGCAGGGGACGGCCAGCGCACCGAGCGTGCCGAGCGCAAGAAAGACGACGACCCAGTCGGCAGAGTTCTCGCCCATCAGCAGAACCGGCTCGCCGCGCTCAACGCCGGCGCGGCGCAGGCCCGCGGCCAGACGGCCGACCAGATCGGCCAGCGCGGCGAAGCTCAGGACCGACTGGCTTTCGCCGGCGAGCGCGATGAGAGCAGGCTGCTCGCCCCACTGCGCCGAAGCGTGCAGCAAGCTCCGAAGCGTCCAGGGACCCGGGGAGCCCGCCGCAGCGTCCATTGCCGCAGCCGATCCGGACCCGGACAGGCCAGCCGGCTTCGATCCCGGAGGTACCGCTTCAGGCACGCCGAGACCTCCTCTTGCACTGCCTACGCCGCCGAGCCGACTGCTGCATGGCTTATAATGGCGCGATCCCACGCAGGCCGGCGTTGACGTGCATCAACGGACCGTAACGGCAGGCCCCGACGCGCGCTGCGCAACCGCGCTGCAACAGATGTGTGCTAGGCGCGGCGCAGGGCCGCGCCGCGCGGCGCCTCGGTCTCGAAGGCCGCCGGTTCGATGCGCCCCACCTGTTCCGCGCGGCTGTTGGTGATGGCGGGCCGGGCGAAGGCTGCGAGTGCCGCGACCTCCGCATCGCCGATCAGGCGAAGCCGATGCAGGATGGCGATCAGCGCCGGCACGCGGGCGCGCGCGTTGCCGTCGGCGACCTTGAGGGCAATGGCCAAACCGTCCTGCGGCAGGAACGCAAGGAGGAAGGCCTCGGCCCCGCCCTTGAAAACCACGCGCCGGCCGGTCGCCTCGGCCACCGCCACCATGGCGTGCTCGGAGCCGGAGGTGTACTCCGGATGCCGACCCATGGCGTCGATCAGACGTGCCATGGCGGCTGCCCGTTTCGCAGGCGCCTGTCCGGCGGCGAACCTCGCCCCCAGGCGGGCAGCGTCGCCGAGACGGAGGGCAGGTGAAGGCAGGGTGCAGCCGTCACTTCCCACCGGCATGCCGACGGGCGCCCCAAGATCGGCGAGAAGCTCGAAGAAATACTGCTGGGCCGGGTGATCGACGGCTGCATAGTCCTCGATGCCGTAGCCGCAGTGGCGGCAGACCGTCAGAAAGCCGGTGTGCTTGCCCGAACAGTTGTGATGCAGAGACGTGGCCTCTTCGCCGGCGCGCAGCATGCGCCGCTGGGTTTCCGGATGCTTGGGATATTCCGGACCGCAGGCCAGGTCGGGAACCGCGCAGCCGATGGTTTCCAGCCAGTCGGCCGCAAGATCGGTGTGATGCGCCTCGCCGCGATGGGACGCGCAGGCCAGGGCGAGATGCCTTGAAGACAGGGCAAAGGCGTCGGCCGCCCCCGTCTCCACCAGGGCCAGGGCCTGAAAGGGCTTCATGGAAGACCGCGGATAGGTCACGAGGTCCGGGTCACCCCATCCGGCAATCACCTCGCCCGCCGCATTGGCCACCACGGCGACACCCAGATGCCGGCTTTCGATAACCTCGCCGCGCCAGACCTGCGCCAGTTCCTCTAGAGTTTTCAAGAACACCTGCCTTTCCACTGCAGCGCCACGGTAGTCAGATGCCCTGGCGAGGGCGAGGAGAGATATCGCCTCGGGTTATGCGCAAAAGGCATAGCCGCCCTCTTCCCCTGGCCCGCGATGTGGCTATGCTCGGGCGCATGGATACGGACACCGCTTTGCATGACCTTTCGCAGACCTGGCGCGGCCGCTTTCCCGCCGCCGAACGGCAGGTCTACCTGAACATCGGCTCGCGCGGCATCATTTCCGACGCGGCGAAGCGGGCCGCCGACCGCATGATCGAAGGCCACTGGCTGTCCGACATGCCGAAGTCGGAGCGCAAGCCGATGCTGGAGGGCTGCCGGGCCAAATTCGCCGCCCTGGTGAAGGCTGGCGGCGAGGCGGAAGTGGCGGTGCTGAAGAATGTCAGCGAAGGCCTGAATTCGATCGCCACCGCGCTGACCTGGGAAGCGGGAGACAACGTCGTGCTGACGCCGGAGCTGGAGCACGGCAACAACATCTATCTCTGGCGCGCCCTGCATGAACGCGGTGTCGAGCTGCGTGCGATCCCGCATCGCGGCGGCCACATCGACGCTGCCCGCATGGCCGAGGCGGTGGACGGCAGAACCCGATTGGTCACCGCCTCCTCGGTCAGCTTCACGCCGGGCCACCGCACGGACCTGCGCACCATCGGCGCGGCGGCGCGGGCGAAGGGGGCCTTCTTCCTGATCGACGGCGTGCAAAGCTGCGGCGTGCTGGACATGGATGTCGAAGAGGTTTGCGCCGACGGCCTTGCAACCTCGACCTCAAAGGGCCTTTTGGGCCTGATGGGGCTGGGCTTCCTCTATGTGCGCGCCGACTGGCTCGAGCGCCTGCGCCCGGCCTTTGTCGCCCGCCATTCGGTTGCCCACGGTGGGCACGAAAGCGAGTTCGAAGGCATGGACTTCGCCTATGCCGGCGATGCCAAGCGCTTCGAGATCGGCAACTACAACTGGACCGGCATCGCGGTGGCCGACGTGGCCCTGGGCGAGCTGTTGGCGGCGGGCACGGCGGCCATCGAAGCCCATAGCCTCGCCCTTGCCGACCGCCTGCGCGCCGGGCTCCTCGACCTGGGGTTCAAGGTCGCCCTGGCCGAAGACCCGCGGCGGCGCTCGCATCTGGTCACGGTCGGCGAGATGGGGCTCGGCGACACCTACACGACCGGGGATGAGACCCTCAACCGCGTGGCCCGCGCCCTGGAAGGCGAGGGCGTGCGCTTTTCCATTCGCCGCGGGATGCTGCGCTTCGGTTTCCACCTCTACAACAATGACTCCGATGTCGAGCGGGTGCTGGCAACAGCCGAGGCTGCCAAGAAGGCCGTCTAGATGTTCGAGGGTTTCGAGACGCCCTGTCTGATCCTGGACACGGTGCGCCTGCGCCGCAACGCCGCGCGAATGCTGGCCCACTGCGGTGCCCAGGGTGTGCTGCTGCGCCCGCATCTCAAGACCTCCAAGTCGGTCGAGGTCGCAAAGATCGCGACCGGGGGGCGCCTGTCCGGCGTGACGGTTTCGACCCTGGCGGAGGCATCGCACTTTGCCCGCGCCGGCTTTGACGATCTGCTTTACGCCGTGGGAATCACCCCCAACAAGTTCGACCACGTCGCCAGCATCATCGACGCGACGGGCAAGACCGTGACCCTCTGTCTCGACTCCCCCGAAATGGCGCGCGCTCTTGCGGAAAGCGACCTGGCGGCCCCGGCCCTGGTCGAAGTCGACTGCGGCGAGCACCGTGGCGGCCTGCCCGCCGGCGCCGACGCGCTGATCGAAATCGGACGGATTCTGGGACCCCAGCTGCGGGGCGTCATGAGCCATGCCGGCCATTCCTATGCGACGGACAGGGTGGCAGAGGTGAAACGCGTGGCCGCCGCCGAGGTTGACGCCGCGACGACCGCGGCGGAGCGCCTGCGCGAAGCCGGCATGGCCGTCGAGGTCGTCAGCATCGGCTCGACGCCGACGGTGCTCCATGCCGACAGCCTGGACGGCATCACCGAAGTGCGCGCAGGCATCTACCTGTTCTACGACCTTTCGCAACTCGGCAGGAACGTCTGCGGGCTGGAGGACATCGCCTTGTCGGTGTTGAGCACGGTGATCGGCCACAACCGCGCCGCCGGCGTCATGACCATCGATGCCGGGGCGCTGGCAATGTCCAAGGACATCGGCGCCAACACCTTCCTGCCAAGCGCCGCTTACGGCTGGCTCTGCGAGACGGAAACCATGAAACCGACCGGCCTGGCCCTCACCGCGGTCCACCAGGAGCACGGCACCGTCACCGTCGAGGACCCGGCCTGGTATGAGCGCCTGCCCATCGGTTCGACCGTGCGGGTCCTGCCGGGGCACGCCTGCCTGACAGCCGCCGGCGGCTACGGCGCCTACCACACCACCTGCGGCGAGACCTGGCCGCGTGTGGACGGCTGGTGAGCGTCAAGCCACCCGGCGGCCCCGTCTTATCGTAGAACGTCCAGGCTTGGAACCGAGGCCAGCAGTTGCCGGGTATGGACCTGCTGCGGATCGGCGAACAGGCGGTCGGTGCGGGCTTCCTCGACGATGCGGCCCCGGTGCAGGACGACCACACGGTCCGCCATCTGCTCGACGATGGCGAGATCGTGGGTGATCAGAACCAGCGTCAGCCCCAGTTCCTCGCGCAGGTCGCCCAGCAGGCTGAGGATCTGGGCCTGGATGGAAACGTCGAGAGCACTCGTCGGCTCGTCGCAGATGACGATTTCCGGGCGCAAGACAAGGGCCCGGGCGATGGCGACGCGCTGGCGTTGACCGCCCGACATCTGGTTCGGATAGGCATAGGTGAAGCGCGCCGTCAGGCCGGTCTGTTCCATGACGCGGCGCACCATCGCCTGGCGTTCCTGCCGCGATCCGATGCCGTGGATGTCCAAGGGGCGGCGAATGATCTGGCTGACTGACATGCGCGGATTGAGCGATCCGTAAGGGTCCTGGAAGATCGGCTGGACGACCTGCGCGCGCTTGGCCTGGGGGACCGCCGCGACATCGACGCCGCCGAGCGTGATGCGCCCGCGGTCCGGGGCTTCGAGGCCCAGGATAAGGCGGGAGAGGGTCGACTTGCCGGAACCGCTTTCGCCAACCACCGCCAGCGTCTCGCCCTTGCCGACGGTCAGGGAAACGGCCTGCACTGCCTCGATCCGGCGTTTGGGCCCGAAGAGACCGCGCCTGACGTGGTAGCTCCGCGAAACGTCTTCGACGGCGATCACCGTCTCGCGCTCGCGGGCGACGACATTGCGGCCGCTGCCCCGCGGGATGCTGTCGATCAGCCTGCGGGTGTAGGGATGCTGCGGATCGCTGACGATCTGGCGGGTTGGGCCCTGTTCGACCACCTCGCCCTTCAGCATGACGAGGACCCGGTCCGTGTAGTTGGCGACAACACCGAAATCGTGGCTGATGAGCATGATGGCGAGGCCCAGCCGCCGCTGCAGATCCTTCAGCAGATCGAGGATCTGCTTCTGGATCGTGACGTCCAGCGCCGTGGTCGGCTCGTCGGCGATCAGCAGATCCGGCTCGTTCATCAACGCCATGGCGATCATGATGCGCTGGCGCTGGCCGCCGGAAAATTGATGCGGATACTGATTGAACCGTTCCTCGGCGTCGGGCAGGCCCACGGCCTCCAGGAGTTCCAGCGCGCGGGCCCTGGCAACGCGGCGCGCGGCGCCGTGCAGGGTCATCATCTCGCTGAGCTGCCGCCCGATGGGGTAGACCGGGTTGAGCGAGGTCATCGGCTCCTGAAAGATCATGCCCGCCTTCTGCCCGCGGATGCGGGTCGCAAGGGCCTTCTCCGAGACGGTCAGAAGGTCATGCCCGCAGAGCTCCAGGCGCTCGGCGTGGCGCTCCGCCGCGGCGGGCAGCAGGCCCATCAGGGCATGGGCGGTCATCGACTTGCCCGAACCGCTTTCGCCGACGATGCCCAGGGTCTCGCCCTTTCTGAGGGTGAGGGAAACGTCCTTGACCGCCGTCAGCGCGCCGCCGGGGATCGGCAGGGTGACAGTGAGGCCCTCGACCTCCACCGCTGTCGGCGGCGTCTTGCGGTGCTCCATCAGTGGCGGGCCTCCGGCGCCGTCACGTCCCGCAGGCCGTCGCCCATCAGGTTGATGGCGATGACCAGCAGGAACAGCGCGAAGCCCGGGATGGCGACCAGCCAAGGCTGGAAGAACATGGCGTCCTTGCCCTCGGCGATCATCAGCCCCCAGGACGGGGTCGGCGCCGGGATACCGACGCCAAGGAAGCTGAGGGAGGCCTCGGCGAGGATCGCCTTGCCGACCTCATAGGTGAAGATCACCAGGATGTGGCTGGTGAGGTTCGGCAACACGTCGCGGCCGATGATGGACAGGCGGCCGGCGCCCAGCGCCCTGGAGGCGGTGACGAACTCGAGCTGGCGGATCCGCAGCGTCGCGGCCCGCGTGACCACCAGAAAGAGGTTCCAGTGCAGGATGCCGATGACGCAGATGACGACCAGCGTCGATGGCCCGATCAGAAACACCATGGTCATGCCGAGAAGCAGTGTCGGCATCGCCAGCTGGCAGGAGAGCAGGAAGTTCACGGCCTGGTCGACGCGGCCGCCGAAGAAACCGCCCAGCACGCCCAGGGAAACGCCGATCAGACAGCCGATGAAGGCGGCGGAGAACCCGATGACAACCGATATGCGGGCGCCGTAGACCAGCCTGGAGAGATAGTCGCGGCCCAGGTGGTCCGTACCGAGCGGGTGTTCCCAGCTGCCGCCGGCCCAGACGGGAAAGGCATTGCGGTTGCCGAGGTTCTGCTCGGCGTAGTCGAACGGCGCCAGCCAGGGGGCGAGCAGCGCCAAAAGGCAGATTGCGGTGATGACGGCGGCACCGAGGACAAAGCCCCGGTGCTGAAGCGCGCGGCGGCGCATCGCCTTTGCCGGCGCTTCGCCCTCGACCTCAATGTCCGTATCGATGGATACCATCACGCCAGCCTTATCCGCGGGTCGAGCCAGGCGTTCAGCAGGTCTGCCAGGAAGGTGAAGAGGACGAAGGTAAGCGCGAAGATGAAGACCAGCATCTGAACCGTCGGAACATCGCCGCCGATAATGCTCTCGATGGCGAGCCGGCCGAGGCCGTTGATCGCGAAGACGCTTTCGGTCACCAGCGAACCTCCGAGCTTCTCGCCCAGCTGTACCGCAAGAATACTCACCACCGGCAGCAGCGCGTTGCGCATGGCATGACGGTAGAGCAGAAGCGTGCCGCGGTAACCCTTGGCGCGGGCGGTGCGGATGTAGTCCGAGGCCATGACTTCCAGCAGGCCGGTGCGGGTAAGCCGCATGACCGAGGGCACCGAAGAGAGGCCGAGCACCAGGGCCGGCAGCACGAAGTGCCACCAGGTGTCGGCGCCGGAGACCGGGAAAATCGGAAAGGTCACCGCCAGCAGCATGATCGCCATCAGCCCGAGCCAGAAGTTGGGAATGGCCTGGGCGGCGACGGCGAGACTGAGCGCCATGCGGTCGATCAGGGTGTTCGGGTTCAGCGCGGCGGCCACGCCCAGCGGAATGGCCACCAGGATGGTGACCAGGATGGCGGAGCCGGCCAAGGCCAGGGTGACGGGAAAGTGGCGCGCCACCAGATCGAAGACCGGCGTGCGCCAGTACAGGCTGTCGCCGAAGTCGCCCTGCAGCACACCGCCGAGCCAGGAGAAGTACTGCACGTAAAGCGGCCGGTCGAAGCCGAACTGCTTTCGGATCAGCTCGACGTCGGCGAGATCGGCCTCATCGCCCGCCATCAGGCTCGCCGGGTCGGTGGCGAAGTTCAGCAGCAGAAAGGCGACCAGGCTGATCGCAAAGGCCACCAGGAGGGCCAGCGCCCCGCGCTTCAGGGTATAGATCAGCATCTCGTATCCGAGGGTAACGGGCGCCCCGCCGGCCGGACCGGGACGGACCCGGCCGGGGGGATCGCCGCTAAGTCACTGCTGCCCGATCACTCCTTCCACCTGGCCATGAAGAGCCGGGGCATGCCGTCTTCCGGCTGCACGTAGACCAGGTCGTTCGACATCATGAAGTTCTGTGTGTACTTCTGCACCGGCACCCAATAGGCCTGCTCGGCAATGTGCTTGACGGCCTCGTGGAAGCGCGCCTCGCGTTCGGCGGCATCGTAGGTCGCATTGGCGCTGGCCACGAGATCGCTCAGCTTCTGATCGCCTGTATAGACCCGCGCCACGTCCAGGATGAAGCGGTCCGGCATGATGGCGCCGGCATCGGGGATGGAGAACGATCCGGAGGAGCCGTAGAAGGCCGCCAGTTCGCCGGCGTTGCGCGGCTTGGAGACCGACTTGACGTAACGCAGGCTCGCGTTGATGCCGACCGCCTGCCAGTAGTTGACCAGAGCCTCCTGGATCGGCCGGTCGCGGGCCGCCCAGTATTCCAGATCGAAGCCATCCGGATAACCGGCCTCGGCGAGCAGGGCCTTGGCCTTTTCCGGGTTGTATTCGTAGGTCCGGACATCTTCGGTGCAGCCGAACTGAACCGGCTGACAGGCCGTCCACAGCGGCTTTGCGGTGCCGCCCGTGATGTTGGTGACGATTTCCTCGCGGTTGATCGCATAGTTCATCGCCTGCCGCACCCTGAGGTCGCGGGTCGGTGAGTCCGGATCGGAACGGCCCGCGGCATCGAGGGCGACATAGCCGACCCGCATCGAGGGGCCGGCGACGAACTGGGCACGTCCGGTGCGCCCGACGTTCTCGGCGATGTCAGTGGGCACGTTGAAGGTCCATTGCACGCCGCCGGACATCACCTCGGCCGCCTGGGTCGAGAAGTCCGGAATCATGCGAATGACGATCTTCCCGATCGACGCCATGGCCTTGGGGCTGTCGCTGCGATAGCCGTCGTAGAGCTCCAGTTCGACCCGCTGGCCCGGCTGGAAGTCGACGACCCGGTAGGGGCCGGTGCCGTTCACCTGATTCTGCTGCGCATTGGGCGTGGTGACGCCGTCGATCTCGTAGGAGCCGGCCTTGCGCAGCTTTGAATAGTAGCTGAGATCGTAGAGCACCATGGCATAGGGCTGCTTCATCCTGAAGCGGACCGTGTGGTCGTCGACGGCCTCGATGCTGTCCAGCCAGCGCCCGATCCGGGTCGCATAGCGTGTTTCGCCCGCCTCGCTGACGATGTGGTTGAAGGAGTATACGACGTCGGCGGCGGTCAGCGGCGAACCGTCGTGGAAGGTCACGTCCTGGCGCAGGTTCACCACCAGTGTCGTATCGTCGGTGAATTCGTGGCTCTGTGCGACCAGCGGCACCGCCTCCTGGGTCTCCGGATCGACGTAATAGAGAGCGTCGTCGACGAGCAGGCCGAGAATGTCGTTCTCCCGGATCGTCGAGTAAAGCCCGTCGGTCGTCTTCACTTCCCGCGGGAAGGCGGCCACCAGTGTGTCTTTGGCTCTCTGGGCCTGCGCCGGCATGGCTGCGGCAGCCGCCACAACCACGGCCAGCAGGGCTTGTCTTATCAGCATGTAACCAGCGTCTCCCTGTTTTTCTTGTCTCCTGGATGCATTGCGATCCATGGTCTAAGTGGCTTTCTTGAGGGCGTCCAAGTCCAATACCTTTGCGGTGCATGGTTATGCCGATATGGCATGGCCCTGTTTACGTTGAATATCAGCCGGATATACTGACCGCCGCCGCGCCGGCCGGATGGCGCCGGACGTAGCGGAGGGCGGCTGGAGAACCTCCAAGGCGAACGCCTGGGGCGGGCGCCAGGGATCGGTGGTGCGGTAGGGCGATGGAACTGAAGTGGCTTGAGGACTTTGTCGCGCTGGCCCGCACCGGAAGCTTCAGCCGGGCCGCGGACGAGCGCAACGTGACCCAGCCCGCCTATTCGCGCCGCATCCGGGCGCTGGAGCACTGGCTGGGGGTTACGCTTTTCGACCGCTCCTCCTTTCCGGTCCTTCTGACGCGGGCCGGCGAAGAGTTTCTGCCGCGCGCCCAGGCCATGATCGCCGACATCAACCTTTCCCGGCAGGATCTGCGGCTGATGTACGCCCGCAGCCAGTCGGCGGTTCGGATCGTCACGCTTCACACGTTGGCGCTCAGCCTGCTGCCGAGACTGGCGGCCCGATTCACCCAGACCCACCCCGAGGCTTCGATCTCCGTGATCCCCTCGATCCAGGACATCGCCGCCTACTTCGACTCGTTGCAGACGGGGCTTTCGGACATCGTCCTGACGTACGAAAGCGACCTCCTGAGCCTGGACACCGCGGCCATGAAGCAGCTTTCCGTGCTGTCGATCGGCCGGGACCGCATGATCCCCGTCGCCTCGCCGGCCCTGGCTGCGGGTCTGGCGGAGAACTGGCTGGAGAGCGCGAAAGCGCCGGTGCCGATCCTGGCCTACGCCAGCTTCTCGTTCTCGGAAAAAATCGTCGCGCCGGTTCTGGCCCGCCATTCCAAACGGGTGCGGACGGTCTTCGAGAGCCCTTTGAGCGAGAGCCTGCGGCGCGTCGCACTCCACGGCGCGGGCGTGGCCTGGCTGCCGGCCGACCTGATCGCCAGCGACCTCTCCGCCGGGGCGCTGGTCCGCCTGCCGGGCGACCATCTGGCGCCTGAGATTGCGATCACCGCCTACCGCCTGAAGGCTCGGCGGGGAACCATGGTCGAAGCGCTGTGGAAGCTGCTGGAAGACAGGGCGGCGCATGTCGAGCCGGCAGCCCCCTAGAGCAGATCAGGGTTTGATGGAATCGCAGCCGTGGTCTTGCCCTTGTTACTTGCTGGAGCGATCCGGAAAACCCTGCGAATCTGCTCTAACGCCTGCAGATTGAGCGGAGGCCGGTGGGCGGTGATCCGCCGGGCCGGGGGACCGAGCTGAACCGAACGCAGCGCCCGGGCGGACTGCAGGGCGTGTCATTTCGCGGTTCCGGTTGACGCCAGGCGCAAGGGGTTGCACGCTCGGCGCCGATACAACCTTCAGCTCCGGTGAGCCGAATGGCGGACATCGTTCTTCTGCATTCCATTCTCGGATTGAGGCCGGCCGAGCACGAGATCGGCTCGGTTCTGGAAAAAGACGGGCACAACGTCAGCCTGCCCGACCTCTACGACGGCCAGGCGACGGATGACTACGACGAAGGCTTTCGGCTGAAGACCAGGGTCGGGGATGCCGCCATCGAGTCGCGGGCGCGGGCGGCGATCGAGGCGGCCCCCGAAGACGCCATCCTGTCCGGCGTGTCTTTTGGCGCGTTTCTCGTCGGGCAGTTCTGGGGAGGCCGGCCGCAGATGCCGGCCGCCCTGCTCCTCGCCGGCGTCGCGCCCTGGATGATACCGCAGCGGCCCGGCCTTCCGGTCGCTGTCCACATCGCCCGGCCCGATCCTTTCGATGACGAAGAGTTCTTCGACGAGTGGAAGGCGGGTGCCGGCAGCGTGAAGCTGGAGATGCATCGCTACGACGGGGTCGGGCACTACTTTCTCGACCGCAGCCTGCCGGACTACGACGCCGGGGCGGCCGAGCTCTGCTTGGACCGCTGCCGCGCGTTCCTGGCCGGCCTGTAAGCCCATCCCGGCAGCCGCTCTGCCGCATAGCCAGCGGGCCAGTGGAGGTGAGAAGCATCCTTCAAGGAAGAGGGCCCGGCGGTTTCCCGCCGGGCCCTTCAGGCATCAAACTTACAGAACTTGAACAAACTGCGGTCAGGTGAAAACATCCAGGCCGTCTTGAATCTGCACCGTGGCGCCGCCGTTAGTGTAGATCTCAAAACCACCTATCGTACCACCGAACACCCAACCACCACCTTCCAGGTGGACATCGTCATCTGGAGCCCCGTTGTCATCGCCCAAGATCTGGAGGACGTTGTCGCCATCGGTCATGCTGATGACATCTGCGGCAGTCAGAAACACATCGTCGATCGTATCCCCGTCCGTCATATCGATGATCTCGATATCGTTCAGACTGGTGTTACCCGTCAGGTCGGTATCGGACGTGATAAGCACGGTATCTGTCCCGTCGCCGCCGTCGATCACAGTGTCCAGGGGATCGAAAACCAGGGTATCGTCGCCGGTCCCGCCGAAGAGCGAGTCGTCGCCGGCCCCACCATCGATGAAGTCATCGCCGGCCCCGCCGTAGATGAGGTCCTCGCCGATACCGCCGAGGATGCTGTCGTCACCGCCGATGGCGGCGTCAACGTCGGAGGAGTCGCCGTAGATGATGTCGTCGCCGGCCCCGCCGTCGATGGTATCGTTGCCGCCGGCCTGGTTCAGCTCCGCCGTGCCTCCTCCAATCGCCAGCACATCGCCGGCAATCAGGTCGTTGCCGATGCCGGCAATGATCGAGTCATCACCGCCCGTGTTGACCTGTGCCGTGCCGCCGTCAGACAGGGCGTCACCGGCAATCGTGTCGTTACCGGCGCCGGAGATGATGGTGTCGTTGCTGACCTGCGCGTTCGTCTCTCCGGCCGGATCGTTGAACACCGTGGCGTTGCCGCCGTCGGTCGCCATGGCGTCACCGGAGATCAGGTCGTTGCCGTCAGCGGTCTCGATCAAGTCGCTGCCGACGATCGCCATCGCAGCCGCAGCCGCGTTCACGAAGCTGTTGGTGACCGTGGCATTGCCGTTCTGGCCGATCGCCAGGGCGTCGCCGGCGATGACCTGCTGGAAACTGCCGGAAGCGGTGATGGTGTCGTTGCCGACTTCGACCGCGGCGTTGTCGTTCGCCTCCGCGGAGTTTGTCACCTCCGCTTCGCCGTCATTCCCGGTGGCCATGGCATCGCCGGAAATCCAGCCGAAGCCGTCACCGCCGTCGATGAAGTCGGTGCCGACATCCACCGTGGCGTCATCCTCGCCGATGCCGGTGTTCTCCACCGTCGCCGTTGCGTTGGCTCCGGCCACCAGCGCCTCGCCCGCCAGGAAGTCGTCGTCCAGGCCGCCGTCGATGATGTCGTTGTCGACAGAGACCACGGCCTGATCGGAGCCAGTGCCGTCGTTGTCGGCAAAAGCTTCGGCGTCACTGGCGATTGCGAGTGCAGCGCCGGAGACCAGATCGCTGTCGTCGCCGGACTCGATGGTGTCGTTGCCGACGATGGCAAAGGCCTGGTCCGAGGCGGTACCGCTGTTCACCGCCTGCGCCAGGGTACCGGCACCCAGGGTCAGAGCCTCGCCGGCGATGAAATCGGTCTCGATGCTGATGCCATCGGTGAATGGCTCAAGCCTCGTTCCGATCGTGTCGTTGCCCGCGGACGCCATATTGACGGCGGCGCCGTCGTCCGGCCCCGCGGATACGGCGGTATTGGTCACCGTGGCGTTGCCGCCGTCCAATGCGGTGCTGGCCGCGTCGCCGGCAATGAAGTTGATGTCACCGTCGGCTCTGATGGTATCGTTACCGGCAGCGGCATCACTGAACGGATCACCGTCCGCGGATGCGCTGTTTTCGACTGTGGCAACGCCGTCCTCAGCGGTCGCCAGGGCGTCGCCGCCGATGAAGTCGATACCGTCGCCCCCACCCTGGTCGTTCGGGGACCCACCGTTATCGGAGGTGATGAGGTCGTTGCCCGCCTCGGCGTCGTCGTCGCCGGCCAGCGCCGTCGCCGTGTTCTTCGCCAGCGCCGTAGCGGCGATCCCTGCGGCCAGGGCATCGCCGGCGATGCGTTCGACTTCGTCCTCGCCGTCGGCAAAGATCGTGTCGTTCCCGGCAAAGGAATTGCCCCAGGCGCCGTCGATAGCGTCGGCCAGGTTTTCGGCCGTGGCGTCGCCGCTGCCGATCCCGAATGAACCCGCATCGCCGGCGGCCCAGTCCTCGCCGGAGCCGAGGAAGATCTTGTCGTTGCCGGCCCAGCCGCCACCGCTATCCGCGGTGTTCTTGGCGAGCGACACGGAGCCGTTGCCGAAGGCAGCAGCGTCGCCGGCAACCTCGTCGTCGCCCTCGTAGGAGAACAGGCTGTCATCGCCGGCATGACCGGGGCCGCCGCTGGCCGTGTTGGTGGCTTGAGCCAGGCCTGCATCGCCCTTGACGAGGGCGTCGCCGCCCATGTCGTCGGAGTCGGCACCGGCGAGCCCCACATCGTTGCCGGCATCGGCGCCGAGAGCCTGGCTGCCGACAGCGGTCGCGGTGTTGTTCGCATAGGCGCGCGCACCGTTTTCCGCCGTCTCCAGCGCGTCACCGGCCACGACGTTGTTGCCGTCCCCGGCGATGATCTTGTCGTTGCCGGCCGCACCATCGGTGGTGGCGATGTTATTGGTCGTCGCCGTGCCGCCTTCGATCAGCAGGGAGCCGGAGTCGCCGGAGACGGTATCATCGCCACCGCCGGCGTTGATGGTGTCGTCGCCGGCCACACCGCCATTCAGAGCGTTGTTGTCGGTGTCCGCCGAACCCGTGACACCGGTGGCAAGAGAGCCGCCGGCAATGATGTCGGCGTCGGCGCCGCCGAGAATTACGTCGACACCCGCCACGTTGTTGACCCCGTTGGCTTCGTTGAATGTCTGCGCATTGGCATTGTTCTCGGCGGAGTCCGCCTGGGCGTCGCCGGCCAGTTCATTCAGCCCATTGCCGGCCGTGATGTGATCGTTACCGGCCAGGTTGCCCTCGCCAAGGGCCGTGTTGGTGGCCGTCGCAGTGGCGTCGCCGTTGGCGATGGCCTGGGCGTCGCCGGACATCCTGTCGTTGCCTCCTCCGGCGGTGATGGTGTCGTCGCCGGACTGGTTGTCAGCGGTGTTGTCGAGATCGGTATCCGTGCTATCGGCATGGTTGTCAGAGAGCGCCGTAGCGTCACCGCCAGCCAGAGCTTGCGCGTCGCCCGCAACCCTGTTGGTGCCATCACCGGCAGTGATGCTGTCGTTGCCGGCGCGGTTGTCGTCGTCGCGATCGCCGGTCCCAGCGTCGTTCTCTTGCGAGGCATAGGCATCGTCGTTGGCGATTGCCTGGGCCCCACCCGAGATTCGGTCGCTGTTCTCGCCGGCAACAATGGTGTCGTTGCCGGCATGATTGCCGTCGGCGCTGCCGTCGTTGCCGGCCTCGTTCTCACCGTAGGCCGAGGCGTCATCATTGTAAGAGATTGCCTGGGAATCGCCGGCCACCCTGTTGAACCCATCACCGACATTGAGTTCGTCGTTGCCGGCGTAGTTGCCGACCTCGTCGTCTCCGCCGGCTCCGGCCCGATTGATCTGCTCCGCAAAGGCATCGTCGTTGGCCAGCGCCTGGGCCCCGCCGGACACGGTATCGGTCTGGTTACCTGTGGTGATGCTGTCGTTACCGGACCGGTTGCCGCTGTCCTCATTGCCGTCACCGGCGATGTTGCTGCCGTAAGCCCAGGCATCGTCTTCGGAAATCGCCTGAGCGTCACCGGCAACCTGGTTGTTGCCCTGCCCGGCCTCGATGGTGTCGTTGCCGGCCTCGGAGTTGTCACCCGTAGCCCGATTGTCGGTACGCGCAATGGCATCGTCCTCGGCGCGCGCCTGGGTGCCGCCCGAGACGATGTCAGCGCTTACGCCGCTGACAATGCTGTCGTTGCCGGCGTACCCTCCGTCCGTTGCCGTGTTGGCGGCAGTGGCTTCAGCATCGTCGCCGGTATTGACCGCCATGGCTTCGCCGGCGACGTGGTTGCTGTTGCCGCCCGCATCAATGATGTCGAGGCCCGCAAAGCTACCGCTACCGTTTGCCGTGTTGGCCGACTCGGCGACGGCATCGGAAAAGCCCCAGCCCTGAGAACGGGCCATGGCGTCGCCGGCCACCTCGTCCTCGTCGTTGCCGCCGACGTCGGAGTCGATGTCGTCATTGCCGGCACTACCCTGCTCGGCTGCGTTCACTTGCTGAGCGAAAGCCAGCGCCGCCGCGACCGCCATGGCACCACCGGAAATGATATCCCGGTCGCTGCCGCTTCTGATCGTGTCGTTGCCGGCACTGGCGTCGTTTTCGTCGTTGGCCGTGTTCTCGCCGAAGGCTTCCGCCAAGCCGTGGGTGGCGATTGCCTGGGAGTCGCCCGCCAGCACGTTGTCGCCGTCGCCCGCCTCGATCGAGTCGTTGCCAGCAGCGTTGTCTTCGTCGTCGAGCGCAAGGTTAGCGGACTTCGAGAGGGCATAGACCTTGGCGATCGCCTGGGCGTCGCCCGAGACCGTGTCGTGGCCGCTGCCGCTCTCGACTGTGTCGTTCCCGGCCTCGTTGCTGCCTTCGCCTTCGGCGCTTGCCGTGTTCTCGCTATAGGCTTCAGCCACACCGAAAGAGATAGCCTGGGCATCGCCGGCAACCCTGTTGTGGCCTTCGCCGGCATCGATGTCGTCATCACCGGCAATGTTGCCCTCGCCGAGGGCGGTGTTGATCGACGTGGCCTTGGTGAACTTCGCGGCAATTGCCTGGGCACCGCCCGAGACGGAGTCGCTGTCGTCACCGGCATTGATCGTATCGTTGCCGGCCTGGTTGTCGGCGCCGTCCAGATTGTCCTCGCTGTCGGCGTGGTTCTTCGACATCGCCTCGGCAGTGGAGAGGAAGCCTGTCCCGAGGGCCTGGGCGTCGCCGGCAACCTTGTTCTTGCCGTCAAAGGCATGGATCTCGTCATTGCCGGCGCGGTTGTCGTCGTCCAGGTCGCCGGTGCCCGCCTCGTTCAACTGATCGGCGTAGGCATGAACCTTGCCGATGGCCTGGGCGCCGCCGGAAAGCGAGTCGGACTGGTCACCGGCATAGATGGTGTCGTTGCCGGCGTTATTGCCGTCGGCGCTGCCGCCGTCACCCGCCTCGTTTTCGCCGTAGGCTTCGGCGGTGCCATCGTGGGAGATGGCCTGGGCATCGCCGGCCGCCCTGTTGTGCCCCTCGCCGACATCGATGTCGTCGTTGCCGGCCGCGTTGCCGTTCTCGTTGCCGGCACCAATGCCGACCCCGGCATCGTTGATCTGCTGGGCGAAGGCATAGGCGCCCGCCAGAGCCTGGGCACCGCCGGACACCGAATCCGCCTCATCGCCTGTCGCGATGGTATCGTTGCCGGCGTTGTTGTCGCGGTCCAAGTTGCCAGATCCGGCCGTGTTGGTGCCGTAGGCCCAGGCTTCCACACTCGCGATGGCCTGTGCATCGCCGGCGGTCTTGTTCCGTCCCTCGCCGGCCTCGATATGGTCGTTGCCGGATGCGTTGCCATCGCCGAGCGCCGAGTTGGTCGACTGCGCCGTGGCGATCGTGCCGGCGATCGCCTGGGCGTCGCCGGAAAGGGCGTCGTCACCGGCCAGCGACCCGAAGATGGTGTCGTTGCCGGCCTGGTTCTCGTCTTCACTGCTGCCGTCGTCCGCAGTGTTCTCGCCAATGGCCGAGGCGTCGCCGTCCTCGGAGATGGCCTGCGAATCACCCGCCACCTCGTTGTCGCCTTCGCCGGCGACGATGTAGTCGTTGCCGGCCGAAGACTCGTCGCCGTCTGCAACCGTGTTGAAGGCCTTGGACACGGCGTTGTCCCTGCCCAGGGCCTGGGCGTCGCCGGAAATCTGGTCATCGCCGTCATGGGCCTTGATCTTGTCGTTGCCGGCCTCGATCTCTTCCCCACCGGCAGCCGTGTTCTGCGCGACCGCCTCGGCATCGTCGGCGATGGCCTGGGCCTCACCGGCGATCCTGTTATCGCCCTCACCGCCGTCGATGATGTCGTTGCCGGTCGCCGCCTTGGATTGATCCATGGCCACACCGTCGGAGTAGACGGCGTTGTTGATGGCCACGGCTTTTGCCTCGGTTGCCTCTTCACTGTCCTCATCGGCAACCGCGATGGCCGCCGAGTCACCGGCGAGGGCATCATCGCCTTCGCCGCCGTCGATGACGTCGTTGGCAAAGCCGGTGTCGGTCGGGAAGGCCCCGCCGCCCGGCACCAAAACTGCGCCGCCCTCGTAATCGACATTGCTGGCGATGGCGTTCTGCACCTGGACATCGGTCAGCAGCAACTCACCCGCCGGATCGACTTCGCCGGTCCAGGGGTCGACGCTCCCGAACTTAACGATGAAGTCCGAGTTCTCATCGGTGACATAGAAGTTGCCGTCGCTGTCGAACCAGATTCCGCCTTCAAGATCGACGGCGCCGCCGAAAGCAGCGTTCAGTTGTGCGTTGCTGAGAAACTCAGTCACTGCGCCGTCCGGGGTAACGCGGTGGAGGCTGTTGGACCCCTGGTCGGCCACGATGATGTCGCCGTTCGGCGCCAGCACCATGTATCCGTCGATATTGCTGAAGGGGGCGCCACTGGCGACCACTTCCGGGGTACCGGTTTCCAGGTCGATCCTGATGATCGCCTCGGGCGTACCCGATGACGTGACGTAAAGGCTCTCCCCATCGGCGGACACCAGAATACCGCCTTCAACACCGAAGCCGGTGATTCCGCCCAGGGCCTCCACATCGGCCGCCGTGGTCAGCACCGTCACCGTACCGTCCGCCGGATCGATCTTCAGAACCGAATCGGTCGTGTCCTCGGTGATGTAGATAAAGCCGTCCGGCCCCACCACGAGGCCTTCCGGGTCCGGATTAACACCGCCACCGAGTGCTGCCTCGATGTCGGCTTCAGACGCGATCAGTTCGACTTCACCGAACTCAGTCTTCCTGAACACCGCATTGGAACTCGACTCCAGGAAGTAGATCGTGCCCTCGGCATCGATGTCGATGCCGGTTTCCCGGAATGTTACGTCTCCAAGGCCGGTAAGGCCGGTAATGTCGTCGGCGGAGATGGCAACCTCGACATTGCCCAGGGCATCGACCAGGAAGATGCTACCGAGGTCTCCACCTTCTTCGTCGTTCTGGACCAGCGCGCCGTCGGAGGCGACGCCGTTTTCCGGGCGCAGGAAGCTGTTGTCGGCATAGCCCAGGGCGTAGACGGACTCCGCCCCCGTGGCGAGAGCATCGCCGGAGGCGATGTCGTCGCCCTTGCCGGCATCGATGGTGTCGTTGCCGCCGAGGATCGCCGCGGCGGCACCCTCGTAGCCCTCCAGAATGGCCTCGATCCCCTGCGGGACCTCCTCCGCCCCGGGCCCGGCATCGTCGCCGCCCAGCAGGCTGTCGAGGTTGTTCAGGGCGTCGCCGGCCAACACGTCGTCGCCGTGCTGCACCGCGCCCTCTTCGCCTGCGCCTTCGCCCTCTTCCGGCAGACCGCCGATCTCTTCGGAACCGTCGCCGAAGATCCGGTCGTCGCCGGTACCGCCGTCCATGGAGTCGTCGCCTTCGCCGCCGATCATGTAGTCGCCGCCGGAGCCGCCGTACATCTGGTCGTCGCCGGCATCGCCGAAGAGGAAGTCGTTATGGTCGCTGAAGAACGGCTGATGGACGAGCTCGGCATCGTGACCGTCCTGAGTGCCCTCGCCGAGAACCGGAACGCCGGCGCCCTCAAGCTGCTCGAACTGATCGGCGATCTTCTGGGCCTGCTGCTCCACGAGATCCTGGGAGCCGCCGTAGAGGCCGTCATCGCCCGCAGCGCCCTGAATGAAGTCGGGGCCGCCGAAGCCTTCGACGGTGTCACCGCCGTCCGCGGCCTGCAGGAAATTCTGGCCGGCCAGCGGATCGGGATTGTTCTGCTCGGGATTGAGATCGTCGTTCAGCGGATCCCAGGGATTGGCATCGACGAGGTCCGGCACGCCGTCCAGCAGGATCGCGATGGACTCATAGGACAGGCCGGGGGGCAGATCGATCTCGCTGCCGGCGATCAGCGCCCCGGTTGCCGGGTCGACCTGGTAGGCCAGATCGTTGTCTTCGTCGATGGCCCAGAGGTTACCCTCGGCGTCGAAGGCAAGGCCCATCTGATCGTTGGAAGCGAGGCCGATCACGCCTGCCAGTTCGGTGACCACACCGGTGTCGGCAGCGATGGTGAAGAGCCTAACGGTGCCCGCATCCTCGCCAATGGCATAGAGAAGGTTCGGATCGTTCGGATCAGCCGCGAGGCCGGCGACATTGAAACTGCCAAACTCGGCAGCGACAGCTACTTCGGCCACTGTGAAAGTGCCGGCACCGAAAACCACCTCGTAGATGCCTTGGTTGTTGCCAACGGCATAGAATTTGCCATCCGCCGCAACTGTAAGGCCAGGGGTCCCAAGACCGTTTACGATGGGATCGTTGAGGTCCCACTGCTCGACCACCTCGCCGGTGGCCGGGTCGATCTTGACGATGCGATTGTCGCCGTCGTCGTCGTAGGCGAAGAGAAAGCCGGCATCGGCGCCCTGACCGAAGGTCAGCCCCTCGAAGTCACCGGAAAGCACGCCGTCGCCGTCGAACAGCGCGCCGACCTCGTAGGTCGTGCCATCCGCGAGGTCGATGACCAAGAGGACGTTGGCGTCGGTGATCGTATACGCAAAGGGGCCGCCCGGCAGACCGGTGGTGTTCAGCCCGCCGTCGGTGGGAATGTTGTTGGTGGTCCAGTCGTTCTGGCTGTCCGTGTCGCTGGAGTTCACCCGCGAGAAGATGTGGTGGTTGTCGGTGAACTGGCCGTTGAAGGTCTCCAGGTTCAGGTCCAGCAGAGGGGAGACGAAATCGGCCGGCGTTCCGGCAAAGTCCGGATCGGTCAGGCCGGCAAGATCGTCCTGCGTGAGGTTGGCGGCAAAGGTGTCGAGGGACTCGCCACCGTCGACCAGGTTCACCGCAATCGGATCGGTGGTGTCGTCGCCCAGGTCCCAAAAGTCGGCACCGGCCACGTCCACACCGCCGACCACGTTGCCCTCGGCATCGAAAATGCGGAGGTAGACCGTTTCGCCATCCTCTTCCGGATCTTCGGCGGCCTGATAAAGCACCACGAAGCCGTTGGGCGGCAGCACCGTACCGCCGGGCATCACGAAGGTCACGACCTCGCCCGCCGGATTGAGGATCTCCAGCGTCATGCCGCTGACGTCGAAGGCGCCGCCGTCGGTGTTCAGCAGTTCGATGAAGTTGACCTCCTGCGGCTCGGGCTCGTCCTCGTGCTTCGGATCGTCGGCCAGAGCGGCAGCAGCCTCTTCCGCCACCTCGTCGTCCGGTTCACTGGGCAGCTCCGGAACCGTCAGCGTCACCGCGACGCCGATTTCGTTGATCAGCGGCGTCGACTGCGCGATCTCTTCGGAGGGCGCAAAAGCAAACGGATCGTCCTCCAGCTCGATCAGCACGAATTCGAGTTCCACCGGCGGAATCACACCCTCAGGGAACAGCAGGGTGATGAGCTCGTTGAAGTTGTCGGAGTATTGGGTCGCGCCGGTCCCCAGCGCATCGGGACCTGCCGCCGTCTCGAGGGTGACGTCGGCCTGGCCGGCGAGGGCCAGGGCCTGGGTCAGCAGCACGTCGGCGCCGACCTCCGTGCCGGCCAGCGTGAAGGTCGGAGCATCGCCGCTGTCGATGACTGCAACCATGTCGCTGAAGACGATCTGGGCGCCGTCGTCGAAGCTCAGGACGAAGTCGCCGTTGTCGATCTGGATCTGCGCGCCGGCCGGCGGGAAATCCAGGTTATAGGTCTGCCCGGCTGCCGCCTGGATCTCGACCGTCTGCCCCGGTGCCGGGCGCGAAACGTTCGCGACCTCGGCGGCCTGGCCAACGACGGTGGCGCTGCCGTCTCTACCGCTGGTGTAAGTGATTTCCGTGGATTCGGCCGAGGTGTCCTGCCGGCCCTCGAGGCCGCGGGTGAGATCGTCAGTCATTTTTCGTCTCCTACGAAGACGAGCCAGGGTGCTCGCAGGCGCTAAAGTGCGCTGTTAACCACCCCTTTACTGATACATCCCACGAGCCGCAGTCTCTTCGAGCCCTGTGATGAAAACAAGAAAAACTTTATGAATAAGCATGTATATGGGTATGAGTTTTTGGCGGAAACCTGGAGAACACCCCGCGAATGGTTAACGGGAGACCGGAAAACCGTTAATTTATACCCGTAAAGATCGTATTTCCTCTCTCACACAACCACCGAGATTCCCGGCCAAAACCCGGCCTCTGGAGCCTGGCCCTGGCTTGAGAACGCCGATGCCCGTGGGGCCTGCAGCGGCCCTGCGGCCACCGGCGGCGGTCTTCATCCGGTCGCCGCAGACCATGGAGGAGGTCGCGCCTGCACCTGCACGCTGCCACTGCGGCCTCCATGAATTTCAACCTGGGATCGCATCACCATACCTGGCGCCGGCGCTCGGTCATGCCGACCGGGGCTGAAGGAAACAGCGATCAGGCGGTCGGCGATAACACCGTCAGGGAGCGGTATCGGACGGGGCGGCTCGGTCGGTTCAGGGCTTCTGAACCCCCTGGCGGTTGAGAGCCACCGAGTAGATCGAGGTCGTGGCGGTGATAAAGAGCCGGTGCTTCGCCCGCCCGCCAAAACACACATTCGAGACCAGCTCGGGAACCAGCACCTTGCCCAGCAAGCGTCCCGCCGGATCGATGCAGTGCACGCCGTCTGCCGCCGAAGACCAGAGATTGCCGTCGGTATCGACCCGGAATCCGTCGGCGGCGCCAGGATCAATGGTGTGGAACACGCCCCCATCGGTCAGCGTAAGATCGTCCGCTACGTCAAACACGCGGATGTGGCGCGGGTCGCCCCGGAACATGCGGCCGGTGTCGGCCACGTAGAGCCGGCTTTCGTCCGGGCTGAAGGCAAGCCCGTTCGGGCAGTTGAAGTCTGTAAGCACGGCCGCGATCGCCCCGGTCGCAGGATCGACCCGGTAGACGTTGCAGGGCAGTTCCTGTTCCGACTTGAAACCCTCGTAGTTCGTCATGATGCCATAGTGGGGATCTGTGAACCAAACCGTCCCATCGGACTTCACCACGACGTCATTCGGCGAGTTCAGAGGCTTGCCCTCGAAGGCGTCGGCGAGAACCGTCAGGGAGCCGTCGTACTCCGTCCGCGTTACCCGCCGCAGTCCGTGCTCGCAGGAGATCAGCCGTCCTTCGCGATCACGGGTGTGGCCGTTGGCATAGTTTGACGGCTGGCGGTAGACGGCGGCGCCCGCCTCAGGCGTCCAGCGCATGATCCGGTTGTTGGGGATGTCCGAAAACAACAGGCACCCGGCATCGCCGAACCAGACCGGCCCCTCGGTCCAGTCGAAACCGGTCGCGAGCTGCTTGACGGGCGCATTGCCCAGCACAAAGGTCTCGAAGCGCGGATCGACGATCTCAAAGCATGACATCTCGGCGCCTCCTGAAGGATTGGTTTTCTGCCGATTGCCGGACCTGCCGATGACGGGATCTGCGCGGGCCCGGTCTGAGCTTCGGGCCCAGGTTAAAGGTCCGGCCGGGAACCGGCGCACGGCCGCTCATGTGGGGATATCCGCCGGCCGGGGGCCATCGAAGAACTCCATCAGCACCGACTGGTCGGCATCGCCGAGCCCGGCCGCGGTCATCAGGCGATGCACCTCGGCGCAGGCGGCGGTCAACGGCATTGCTGTCTGAGTCAGACGGGCGAGGTCCTGGACGCCGTTGAGATCCTTCACCATGTTTGCGATGCGGCCGAGCGGCGCGTAATCCCGGGCGGCCATCTTCGGCATGAACTCCTGCAGGATCGCGCTGTCGGCGCGCCCGCCCTTCAGCGCGGCTGGGATCTTGGCAGCGTCAACCCCCGCATCCTGGGCGAGCCGGGTAGCCTCGGCCACAGCGAGGAAACCCAGCCCGCAGAGTACCTGGTTGATGAGTTTCGTCGTCTGCCCGGCCCCGGAGGGGCCCATGTGGGTGAAGTTGGCGCAGAGCTTGTCCATCACCGCCCTCGCGGCCTGAAAGTCCTCGGCCGTGCCGCCCGCCATGACGGTCAGCTCTCCGGTGAGCGCCTTGGGCGCCCCGCCCGAGAGCGGGCAGTCGACCCACCGCAGTCCCTTTCCCAGGGCCTCTGCGGCAAGCGTCTGGGTCGACGACGGGTCGATTGAGGACATGTCAATGATCATCGTCCCGGGCGCCGCGGCCTCGGCAACGCCCTTCTCACCGAAGACGGCCGCCCTTACGATGGCCGCGGAATTGAGGCTGAGGATCACGAAGTCCGACTCGGCCGCGGCCTGTGCCGCCGATCCGGCGCCGCGCGCGCCCTTGTCGACCAGCAGCTGAACGGCATCGGGGTTGAGGTCGAACACCGCCAGCGCCTCGCCGCATTCGACGAGCCGCGTTCCGATCGCACCGCCCATGGCGCCGCACCCGATCAGGGCAACCCGGTTGTTCATGGTGTTCTCCTTTCTGCGCTGTCGTCACGGCGTCGCACGCCCAATCCGATCGGTTTCATAGTGTTGCCCGGATGGAGGGGCTCCGGCCCCCAGATCGCCTGATAGGTATCGATGGCCAGTCCCCTTCGCTGCAAGATGATGAAGGCACCCACGAGCGCCGACCACCAGACACCCAGCCCGACCCACATCCAATGCGGTGCATTGGCCCGCCACATTCCCGATACGACGCTTGCCAGCGCCACCAGCAACAGCGCATAGCCTGCCGACTTGTGGAAGTACTCGAACACCCGACGCCTGAGCGTCATGTCATAGTGGTCGCCCGCGAGAGAGCCGTCCGGCGCCGGATCGGTCGGCCCCCCCTTGGTGCCGCGAAACCAGCCTGCCAAGTACTGCAGAGAGGCGAGTCCGATGACGGTCCAACCCAACGCCCTGTGAGTCTCCGCCACGGCGCCGTCGTCGGGCGTCTGGAGGATCAGCCACAGCGCCGCCAGCATGGCGATGCCACCGCCGTACTGCAGGATCTGGTGACCGTACCACCAGGTCTGACTGTCCAGCTGCCGCGGCCAGTCCTGTCTTGGCGTGATCTTGAGAAAGCGCGCAATCAGCACGCCCAGGGGCAGAAGCACACCCCAGGCCAGCACCATCAGTCGCCCATGCCACGACACCAGGACACCCACTTCGTGGGCCCGCGTCGCATCGATGGGTGCGCACAACCACTCAACCATCAGCCCTTGACCGCGCCAGCGGTCATGCCGGTAATGATCTGCTTGGAGGCGACAAAGGTGAAGATGATGGGCGGGATCGCAAGAAGCGTTCCGGTCGCCATGATCACGCCCCAATCGATGTCGTGCTCGGTCAGCGAGTTCACGATGGTCACGGGAACCGTACGGGTGTTGCGGTCGAGCAGGGCGTTGGCCAGAAGAAACTCGTTCCAGGCGATGCGGAAGGTGAAGATCGAGGCAGCAGCCAGCCCGGGCTTGATGACCGGAAGCACGACCAGGAAGAACACCTGGAAGGGATTGGCGCCGTCCATCTTCGCGGCCTCCTCCAGTTGGACCGGCACTTGCACGATGAAGCTCTGCAGAATCCAGATGACGAAGGGCAGGTTCATGGCCACGTAGACCAGGATGACGCCCGCATAGGTGCCATCCAGGCCATACTGGAAGGTCCAGATTCCAAAGACCGGCACCAGCAGGACCGCCGGGGGAACCATGCGCATCATCAAGGTGGTCAGCGACACGGTGCCGCGCCCCATGAACTTGAAGCGCACGATGGCGTAGGCGGCCATACAGCCGATGACCAGAGTGATCGCCGTCGAGACCAGGGCGACGATGAGCGAGTTTATCAGCGCGCGCCCGAAGCTCTTGTCGCAGTAATCGACATGCGCCGGCTCGTACCAGAGCATGTTGCAGAGCGCGGTCTCATAGTTCCTGATGGTCGGCACGAACAGCAGGCCCGCCGTCTCGTCCATGATGTCGACATTCAGCTTCAGCGACGTCGCCAGCATCAGCACGATGGGACCCAGAGACATCACCACCAGCGCCGCCAGCAGGGCGAAGAAGGCCGGGTTTTGCCGGTCGTAGCTCGGAGCGCTCATTTCAGGCCTCCTCCGCCGCGGCGCGCAGGCGGGCGGAGCGCGCCTCGATCGCCTTGTTGTAGAGGAACATTGCCACGGTCAGCACCAGCAGCATGATCAGCAGATAGTTGGACATCGCAGCGGCAACGCCGAGTTCCCGGAACTCCGAGGCGGTGCGCGCGATGCGCAGAGCCAGGATCTCGGTCGTCAGCCCCGGGCCGCCATTGGTCATCACCAGGATGACCTCCAGCACCTTGAACGCGTCGATCAGGCGCAGCAGTCCGGTGACAATCAGCACAGGCATCATCAGCGGCAGCTTGATGTGCCAGACCTGCTGCCAGGGCGTGGCACCGTCGATCCGTGCCGCTTCCAAGGCCGAGCGCGGCAGGGACTGCAGCGCCGCCAACGCGAGAATGAAGATGAACGGCGTCCATTGCCAGATATCGGCGATGATCACCGATTGCAGGGACCACTCGGGACTGGACAGCCAGGGAACCGGCTCGAAGCCAAGGTCCTTCAGCGTCCGGTTAATAATGCCGACGCTTGGGTGGTACATATAGCGCCACATCAGGCCGACGACGATGGGCGCAATCATCATCGGCAGGATGAAGACCGTCCGCAGGATCGACATGCCCCGGATATTGCGATCGAGCAACAGCGCCAGCCCGACCCCGATGACCATCTCCGCCGAGACCACAACGGCCGCGAACTTGAGCGTCACCCAGAAGGACTCATGAAAGTTCTCGTCGCCAAGCAGACCCAGGTAGTTCTGCAGGCCGACCCAATCCGCCTCGCCGATGCGCTGACTGGGATTCCAGTTCAAAAAGCTCGCATAGATCATGTAGCCGATCGGGTAGAGCAGTGCGACGGCCAGCACGATCACCGCCGGCGCCAGGAAGACATAGGGCGTGAGGCGGTTCATTCTTTCGGTCAGCATGGCGCCCTCGGCTCATCTGGAAGACGGAGGCCGGCGCCTCGGCGCCAGCCTTCTCGTCCTCCGGCACGTCACTGCCAGGTGTAGTAGCCGGCTTCCTCAAGGGTTGCGGAGGCACGCTCGGCGACGCCGTCGAGCGCATCCTGCGGGCTCAGCCCCTCCGTCAGCATCTTGGACAGGGCCGTTCCCAGGTCGGCATTGATCTTGCCCCAGACGGGGATGATCGGGCGCCAGTCCGGGTCGGCGTACTTCAGCGCCTCGCCAAAGGTCGCGGCATAGGGGTACTTCGCATTCAACTCGGCATTCTGATAGGTCGAGAACCGCGAAGGATTGCCGCCCGCCATGGCGACCGCAAGGTCACCCTTCTTGGAGGTCAGCCACTGCATCAGGAGGAAGGCGGCTTCCTTGTTCTCGGCGTTCTTCGGGATTGCGATGCCGAAGCCACCGGTTTGACTTCCGCGGCGCACGCCCATGGGGTGAAGGGCCCAGCCGACATTGCCCACGACCCTGCTTTTCGACGGGTCCTCAAACCCCGCGGCAAAGGCGATGGAGTCCAGGAACATGGCCGATTTGCCTTGCGCGAATGAGGCCGCAGCTTCGGAGGGGCCGAAGGTCTCCGCACCCTCGACACCGCAGTCGATGATCGTCTTCAGCGCCTCCGCCGCTTTCACACCCGCCTCGTTGTTGACGATCGGCTGCCAGTTGTCGTCGAGTACCCGGCCGCCCAGAGGCGCAAGGTGCAGCAGGAACGCGTGGCTGGCCTGGTGGCCCGAGGCAGCGCGCGAGGCCATTCCGCCCATTCCGGGCTCGAGCTCGGGAATCCTGCAGGCAATGTCCAGCAGTTCGTCATAAGTCTCGGGCACCTTCAGTCCGTGCTTGTCGAAGATGTCTTTGCGATAAGCGAGAACCGAAGTCTCGGACCCGAAGGGAATGCCGAACAGAGACCCGGTCTTGCCTGGCAGATATCCCTTCTTTCCGCCCGCAACGCCGATGTTCTCGACATAGCCGTCAATGAGATCCTCGGCGTCATAGTTGGGATCCGCGAGCCGGGGGTTCATAAAGAACCGCGCCAGGTTTTCCAACTGGTCCGCAAAGACATAGTCGGCCTTGGAGAACACGACATAGGAGATCAGGTCGTAGTCGCCTTCGGACTTGGTCAGTTCCAACGTCTGACGCTCACGCATTTTCAGATACTGCAGCATGTCCACTTCGACCTCGATGCCCGTCTCCGCAGTGAACTGCGGCAGCACCTTGAGCACAGCCTTGTAGTGCGGGTGTGCCGGGAAGTTCACGACCAGCGTGGTTCCCTCGAAGGGTTCATAGGGATTGGCCAATGCCAGTCCGGCGGCGAGCGTCGTGCCCAGTGCGGCCATGGCCGTGGTCTTCAGGACCTTCAACATCATTTCCTCCCTCTTCTAGACTTGTTTTTTGTTAAAGGGTCGTTCCGCTGTCGCTGTCGAAGAGCATGATGTCCTCGGAGCGGACTCCGAAGGTCATGCTGCTTCCCGCCTTCATCGGTGACGCGCTGTCGCATTCGACCTGAACCTCCACCTCCCCGCAGCGGGTCACCAGAACGGAGTGTGCGCCCAGGTACTCGGAGACAACCAGAAGCAGTTCGATCGGGGCGCCGACCGCAGCGTCGCTATGAAAGACCGAAGGTCGCAGCCCCATGGTCACTTGACGGTGCCGGGCCGTGCCGTTTAGGCGCTGGCGGTGCTCACGAGAGAGCGGCAGCAGGAAGCCATCGCCCCGGACCCAGAGGACATCGCCCTGCTCGACCAGTTCCCCGTCGAGGAAGTTCATCTTCGGGCTGCCGATGAAGCCGGCAACGAACCTGTTGACCGGATGTTTGAAAAGCTCCTCCGGCGTACCCTGCTGTTGGACCAGTCCTTCGTTCATCACCACGATCCTGTCGCCCAGCGTCATCGCCTCGATCTGGTCGTGGGTCACATAGATCATGTTCTTGTCCAGCCGGTCGCGCATCTCGGCCAGCTCCGTGCGCATCTTGCTGCGCAGATTTGCATCGAGATTCGACAACGGCTCGTCGAACAAGAAGGTCGAGGCATCGCGGACCATGGCGCGGCCCATGGCAACCCGCTGACGCTGACCTCCGCTGAGTTCGGCCGGTTTGCGTTCCAGCAGATGGCCGATGCTCAGCATCTCGGCGACCCGCCGGACCTTCTGCTCGATCTCCGCCTTGGGCACCCTGGCAAGGCGCAGCGCAAAGGACATGTTCCTTGCGATGTTCATGTGCGGGTAGAGCGCGTAGTCCTGGAACACCATGGCGATGTCCCGCTGCTTGGGTTCCAGATGGCTGATCGGTTTGCCGTCGAAAAGGATCTCCCCGTCGCTCAGCGTCTCCAAGCCGGCCAGGATCCGCAGCGTCGTCGACTTGCCGCAGCCGGAAGGCCCGACCAGGACCGTGAACTCCCCGTCGTCCAGCTCAAGATCGAGCGGCAGAAGGACGCGAACGGGACCGAAACTCTTTTCAACGCCTTGAAGCACGATGTGCGGCAAGGTCCCCTCCCTTTACGCGTTTTCTTATAGTTACCCCAACGGTAAGCCTGGCCGATTCACCCACAAAGGCTTGAATCGGGATTCTACGTTAGCGCTAACGTTGGAAGGGCGCTAAAGTCAGGGGTTTCCGGGGAGTTGCCACATGAGCGACGCTGGCGAGGACGTGCCCAGCCGCCCGAAGATCGAAGATGTCGCGCGTGAGGCGGGCGTCTCCATTATGTCGGTTTCGCGCGCGATGCGCGGCGTCGATGGAATCTCCCCGCAAACCAGGCAACGCATCCTGAAAGCGGCCGAGAGAATGGGCTATGTGCCCAGCCGGCTCGCCGGCTCCCTGGCGGCGGCCACCTCCAATCTCATCGCAATCTCGGTGCCGACGCTGTTCGAGGTGGTCTTTGCAGAAATAATCGACGGCATGCGCAGCACGCTGCTCAACGCCGGTTACGAAACCATGATCGGGACATCCGACTTCTCGACGGAACGCGAAGCTGCGTGGATCGCGCGCATGATCCAATGGTCCCCGGCCGGCCTGGTCGTCTGCGGACAGCACCGAACCGACGAAGCGCGGCAACAGTTGATGCAGTCGCATATCCCAGTCCTGGAGATCTGGGACCGGAACGACGACCCCATCGATCTCTGCGTCGGCTTCGACCACACCGCCGCAGGAACCGAGATGGGGCGTTATCTTGTCGGCCTCGGGTATCGCAGACCGGCCTTCATCGGCACACCGCCGGGCCGCGATCCGAGAGCGGAAAAGCGCCTTGACGGATTTGCAGCCGCTTTCTCCGAAAGCGGCGTTTCGCTCGCCGCCGATCTGCGTGTCGACGGTCCACCTTCCTTCGAAGCCGGATATGACGGAACGATATCGGCCCTCTCCGCAGCCCGGCGCCCGGACGTGCTGTACTTCCTGAACGATCATCTGGCCTTCGGCGGCCTTATGGCCTGCGCAAATCTCGGCATCCCTGTGCCGCAAGCGATCGGGATCGCCGGCTTCAACGGTCTCAACATCAACAATGTGCTGGACACGCCATTGACGACGTCCAACACGCCGCGCCGGCTCATGGGATCAACCGGTGCGCGGATGCTGATCGCAGCCATCAACGGGGTACGGACCGAGAGGTCGGTGGTGATGCCGGTGGAACTGATACCGGGGGAGACGACCCGCCCTCGCCCGGTCTCTGTGTAAGCGGGGCCCCGGCCACCCGTTTTCGGGACCGTCTTAACCCAGGAGCGGCGGCGCCGGTGAAAACCTTGTAACACGCCGTTGGAATTCTCTACCCTGACCGGGCTTCGGCGAGTGAGCCGAGTGCCTTGACGAGAGCTGACGGACACATGCCGCGCAAAGCCGATGATCCAATGGAACGGCTGGTCTTCGTGACCACCGAAGACGGGCTGGAGCTCGAAGGCGTGCTGATCACGCCGCAGTCGGGCGGCGGGACCGGGCCGCTGGTGATCTGGGTGCATGGGATGCACCGGCGCTTCAGCCAGCGCGAATTCGTTGAGATCGGCCGCCACACGGCGCGCCTGGGTCGGCCCTTCCTGGCCGTCAACACCCGCGGCCACGATCTGGGCGCCTGGTTCCGCACGCCGACGGGCTTCCTGCTCGGCGGCACGGCCTGGGAGCAGTTCGTGGACAGCCCTTTCGATCTCGCTGCCTGGACCGACTTCGCGCGCAAGGAAGGCTACAAGAGCTATGTCCTCGTCGGCGTCGGCTATGGCGCGCCGAAGGTGGTGTTCTATCAGGCCCAGCGCCAGGACCGGCAAACCCTGGGCTGCGTGTTCGCCTCCTCCGGCACCATCGTGCGCGACAAGATCACCGATCTTGCGACGGTCGAAGTGACAGAACTGGCAAAACGCATGATCGCCGAAGGGCGCGGCCAGGAACTGATGGCCATGGGCGCGGTGAAGGACTCCTTCGGCAGCACCGTCAGCGCCCAGGTCTTCGCCGACCGCGCGCGCATTCATCGGGAGTTCTACGGCGAAGGCGGAGACCGCCCGCCCGCCCTGGCACAGATCCGCCAGCCGATCCTGGTGCTTTACGGTGGCCTGGCCGAAACCCGGGAGCGGCCGCTGCTGGATTTCATCGAACGGATCAGACGCACGGCGGTGCAGTCGCCCGAGGTGAAGGCGAAAATCATCCCGGGCGCCGGCAACACCTTCAAGGACTCCGAGGCAGAGGCGGCCCGCGAGATCGTCGGCTGGATCAACCAGACCCTGTCCCTGCCGAAAGCCGTCTGAGGTCCGACGGGGCTCATTTATCATCTGTTGAAAAATTCCCGACCCTGACGCATGCTGCGCCCAGCAGGCGCCGCAGCAGCGAACCTGGGAGGCGGACCTGGGAGTCGGACTTGGGCCGCGGACCCGGGCGGCGAACCCGGGCGGCGGATGGTTTTGGAGTACAGGTGCGATGGCGGAACTGAAGCGCGGCCGGTCCAGGACCCGGACGAAGGTGGAGATCACACGCACCCTCGACAGGGGGTTGCGGGTGCTCGAGGTGATTGCCGACGAAGCCTCCCTCTCGCTCTCCGAGATTGCCCGCAGGCTCGACCTGACGCCGGCCACCACCTTCCGTCTTCTGGAGACTCTGCGGCATCGCGACTATGTGCGCCAGGACGAGGAGACCGGGCTTTATGACGTCGGCCCACGGGCTTTTCAGATCGGCTCGGCCTTCACCGAGCGCCTGCGCATACACCAGGTGGCCCAGCCGGTCCTGGGCCGCCTCGCCGACGAACTCGGCGACACCGTTTCCCTGGGCCTGCGCGACGGCGGCGAGGTGATCTTCGTCGATCAGCGCGAAGGACGCGGCATGATCCGCATGGCGCCGCGCCTGGGCGTGCGCGCGCCTCTGCACTGTACCGCGGCCGGCAAGGTCCTGACCGCCTGGCTTTGGGAGGCGGCGTTGCGCGACGTGCTCGGCGACAGGCCGATGGAACGCTTCACGGAGTCGACCATCGCCAGCTGGCCGGCGCTGATCGAAGAACTGGATCGCGTCCGCCAGCAGGGTTACGCCATGGACCTCGAGGAGTACGAGCAGCAGATCTGCTGTCTGGCCGCCCCGGTGCGCGGACGCGACGGACATGTCGTGGGCGCGCTCTCCGTCTCCCGCGTGGCGACGCGCTTTCCGCACAGTGATCCACTGCCCTTTGCCCAGAGGATCATTGCCGCGGCGGAGGACGTCTCCCGCCGCCTGGGCTGGACCGGCGGCGCCCAGGCCCCCGTGCACCACGTTTCCAACGGCAGTCGCCAGAGCGTCGAGATCCTGGACGACTGACCCTCTCCGCCATCCCCCTTCACCGCCCCGCCTTTTCCCTGCAGTGCTGCGCCGTTCAGCCTAGCTGAAACTCATATTTTTCGCTGAATGAAAAAATTTTTTGTTCATTGACAAAATAAAGGACGGATTCCAGAGTTCGAGGGATCAGAAGAGAGCAGATCAGAACTGCCGAATGACTCCTTGGGAGGAACACTCGCGATGTCGAATGAATGGATGAGCGGGCGCGCCTTGCGCACGCCTCTTGCCGTTGCAGCGGTTGTCTCAACGGTCGTGGTGGGAGCGGCCGGGCCCATGATGCTTGGGGCCATGATGCTTGGGGCCATGGCGCTTGGAGCGGCACAGTCAGCCGCCGCTGCCACCTACAGTGAAGCGCCGGCGCTCAAAGCACTGGTGGAGGCCGGACAGCTTCCCCCGGTGGAGCAGAGGCTGCCCAAAAACCCGCGCGTCCTGGAGCCGCTGGAAAGCGTCGGCGTCTACGGCGGCGTCTGGCGCACCGGCTCAAAACCGAGCGCGCCGACCTGGAACCTGCGCACCGTCGGCTACGACCACATGTTCCATTGGCTGCCCGACTGGACCGGCGTGGTCCCGAACATCGCCGCCGCCTTCGAGGTGAGCCCCGATGCCCGGGTCTATACCATCACCCTGCGCGAAGGCATGAAGTGGTCCGATGGCGACCCCTTCGACACGGAGGACATCCTCTTTGCCTACGAAAGTGTTTTCAAGCATGCGGACCTGGCCGACTTCCCCGGCTACCTGCGGTCCGGCAAGGAAAGCCCGGCGAAGATCGAAAAGGTCGACGCGGTCACCTTCACAGTGACCTTCGAGAAGCCGAAGGCGAGCTTTCTGGAAGGCATGGCCCAGGTCACCACGCAGATCGGCGGCGACGCCCTGACCAAGTATCCGGCCCACTACATGCGCCAGTTCCATCCCGACTTCAATCAGGAAGGGCTCGATGCGCTGGTGGCGGAGTCCGGCGCCAGTTCCTGGGCGGACCTCTTCAGTCTCAAGGCGGATACCTGGCTGAACCCGGACAAGCCGACCCTCAACGCCTGGATGGTCACGCTGCCCTATGGTGACGGCAATCAGGTGGTCGCCGAACGCAACCCCTACTACTGGAAGGTCGACCCCGAAGGCCAGCAACTGCCCTACATCGACCGCGTGGTCTTCGAAATCGTCCAGGACCCGGAGGTGCTGCTGCTGAAGGCCCTGGCCGGCGAGATCGATATGATCGGCACCATGCTCAATACCGTCTCCAACAAGGCGGTGCTGTTCGACGGGCGCGAAAAGGCGGACTTCGATTTCTTCGAGCTGGTCCCCTCCGACTCCAATCTCGCCACCTACTCCTTCAACCAGATGCACAAGGACCCGGTGCTGCGGGAGGTCCTGGCCAACAAGGACTTCCGCGCCGGCCTCAGCCACGCCATCAACCGCCAGGAGATCATCGATCTGGTCTTCATCGGCCAGGGAACGCCGATGCAGACAGCGGTGCTGCCGAGCTACAAGCCGCTTTACAACGAGCAGCTCGCCAAGCAGTTCACGGAGTACGACGTCGACAAGGCCAATGCCCTGCTCGACAAGGCCGGCTTCGCGGAACGGGATTCCGATGGCTGGCGCCTGGGCCCGGACGGCAAGCCCATCGAGTTCGCCATCCTCACCCGCGCCGACAAGAAGTTCATGGCCGATTCCAGCCTGATGGTGGTGGAACACTGGAAACAGGTGGGCATCAACGCGCGCGTCGATATCGTCGAGCGCTCGCTCGTGCGCTCGCGCAAGAACGCCAACGACCACGACGTGATCATCGAGGACTTCCCGGGCGGCGCCCGCGATGCCTTCCTGCGCCCGACCCCCTGGGTGCCGATGCACCACAACGCCGCCTACGGCATCCCCTGGTACGACTGGCAGCGCGGCCGCGAGGGCGGCGCGGAGCCGCCGGCCCACGTCAGGCGCCAGCTCGAGCTCTGGGAAGAGGTGAACTCCCTGGCCGATCCGCAGAAGCGCGAGGAAGCCATGCGCGAGATCCTGCAGATCGCGGCCGACAGCTTCTATACCATCGGCATCGTGGTGCCGAAGGCGGGCTACGGCATCGTTTCGAACCGCATGAAGAACGTGCCGCGGACGATGCACGGCTCCTACTGGTTCGCGCCGCCGGGACCGACCAACCCGCCGACCTACTACTTCGTCGGCGGCAAGAACGGCTGACGGGCCGGGACCATGCAGCACAGCCCCCGGCGCCCGGTCGGGCGCCGGGGTTGCTGTCTCTTGCGTCTCGGGTCCACGATGAAGCGGCGGCAAAAAGGCGGATAGATCCCGGCGATGCTCACCAACTACGTGCTCAGGCGCCTGGTCTTCATGGTCCCGACCCTGCTGGCGATCTCCATCGTTTCCTTTGCGATCGTCCAGCTGCCGCCGGGGGACTTCCTCGACACCTACATCTCGACCCTGGAAGCGGACGGCGGCGACATCAGCAGCATCGAGGTCGACAATCTGCGCAAGCGCTACCGCCTCGACGAGCCGATGGTCGTGCAGTACTGGCAGTGGATCACGGGGATTGTGCTGGAGGGGGATTTCGGCTGGTCGTTCCAGTACCAGCGCCCGGTCTCCGACGTACTCTGGGACCGTGTCGGTCTGACCTTCGTGATCTCCCTGGCCTCGCTCGTGTTCGTCTACGTGGTGGCCTTCCCCATCGGCGTCTACTCCGCGGTGAAGAAGTACTCGCTGGGCGACTACGTCTTCACCTTCCTCGGCTTTCTCGGCCTTGCCATCCCCAACTTCCTGCTGGCGCTGATCCTGATGTACGGGGCGCTCACCTTCTTCGGACAGAGCGTCGGCGGCCTGTTCTCGCCGGAGTTCGCCGAGGCCCCCTGGAGCTGGGCCAGGTTCTGGGACCTGCTGGCGCATCTCTGGATTCCGGTGATCATCATCGGCACCGCAAGCACCGCCGGGCTGATCCGCGTCATGCGCGCCAACCTGGCGGATGAGCTGAACAAACCCTATGTCGAGACCGCGCGGGCCAAGGGCGTTTCGGAAGGGCGGCTGCTGATCCGCTATCCGGTCAGGCTCGCCCTCAACCCCTTCGTCAGCCAGGTCGGCTGGGAACTGCCGTCGCTGGTCTCCGGGGCGGCCATCACCTCCATCGTCCTGAATCTGCCGACCACCGGACCGGTGCTACTCATCGCCCTCAAATCGCAGGACATGTACCTGGCCGGAAGCTTCATCATGATCCTCAGCATCCTCACTGTGGTTGGAACCCTGGTTTCCGACCTCCTGCTGGCGTGGCTCGATCCGCGCATCCGCTACGGATAGGGCCGGCCGCCGATGACGATGTCAGACACCACCCAGAACCTGCCTCCCGGCGACGACAGCGATGTCACGGCCGCCCCGGAGTCCGCCTACGCCAGCCAGTGGCAGCTCATGTGGTGGCGCTTCAAGCGCCACCGCCTTGCCGTCGTCAGCGGACTGGTGGTGCTGGCGATCTATCTGGTGGCCCTCTTCGCCGAGTTCCTGGCGCCGCTGCCGCCCAACCAGACCAGCACGCGCCATACCTATGCGCCGCCCCAGAGTCTTGGCTTCTTCGTGCCCGACGGGGCGGGCGGCTCAGACTTCCGCCTGCACGTGACGGGCTACAAGGTGGAGATCGATCCGGTGGCGATCCGCCGCACCTTCGTGCCCGACGAGAGCAAGATCGTGCCCGTCGGCTTCTTCGTCGAAAGCGACCCCTATCTTCTGCTGGGTTTCATTCCCATGCAGACCAAGCTGATCGGGCCGGTGAACAAGGGCGACCCCTTCTACCTGCTGGGCGCCGACCGCCTGGGCCGCGACATGCTGAGCCGAATCGTCCACGGCGCGCGGGTTTCCATGTCCATCGGCCTGGTCGGGGTCTTCGTCAGCCTCTTCGTCGGGGTGCTCCTGGGCGGCATCTCCGGCTACTACGGCGGGCTGATTGACGACGTGATCCAGCGCACCATCGAGTTCCTGAAGGCCATCCCCACGATCCCGCTGTGGATGGGGCTTGCGGCCGCGATCCCGCAGAACTGGTCGCCCCTCACCGTCTATTTCCTCATCACGGTCCTGATCTCCCTCATCGGCTGGACCAGTCTGGCGCGGGAGGTGCGCGGCCGCTTTCTTTCGATGAAGACGGAGGACTTCGTCGCCGCGGCCAAGCTCGACGGCGCCGGCGAGGTGCGCATCATCCTGCGCCACATGGCGCCTTCCTTCCTCAGTCACATCATCGCGACCCTGACCCTGGCGATCCCCACCATGATCCTGGCGGAGACGGCGCTCAGCTTCCTCGGCATCGGCCTGCGTCCCCCGGTGGTCAGCTGGGGCGTACTGCTGCAGGAGGCGCAGAACGTGCGCGCGGTCGCCACGGCGCCCTGGCTGCTGCTGCCCGGCCTGGCTGTGGTGATTGCCGTGCTGTCCCTCAACTTCCTGGGTGACGGCATGCGCGATGCCGCCGACCCCTACGCGGATTGAGGGGCGCATCCATGAACACAGCGGCGACCGATCTCCCGACCTTTCCGCAGCAGGCGGACTCTGCCGAGGCCGTGGTGCTGGAGGTGAAGAACCTCTCCACCCACTTCTCCCTGCGCACCGGGCTGTTGAAAGCGGTCGACGACATCAGCTTCACCCTGAAGCGCCGCGAGACCCTCTGCATCGTCGGCGAAAGCGGCTCGGGCAAGAGCGTCACGGCGCGCTCCATCCTGCGCATCGTCCCCAGCCCCGGCAGGGTGGTCGCCGGAGAAATCCGGCTGCACGGCGTCGACGGCGACCCGGAGAAGGTTGTCGACCTTGCCGCGCTGGACCCGCGCGGGCGCGCGGTGCGCGCCATCCGCGGCAAGGAGATCTCCATGATCTTCCAGGAGCCCATGAGCTCCCTCTCCCCGGTGCACAAGATCGGCTTCCAGATCGACGAGGCGCTGAAGCTCCACACCGGCCTCGACAAACGGGGCCGCCGGGCGCGCACCATAGAGCTGCTGCGCCGGGTCGAAATTCCAAACCCAGAAGCCACGGTCGACCGCTATCCCTTCGAGTATTCCGGCGGCATGCGCCAACGCGCCATGATCGCCATGGCGCTGGCCTGCAACCCCTCGGTCCTGATCGCCGACGAACCGACGACGGCGCTGGACGTGACCACCCAGGCCGAGATCCTGGATCTCATCAAGGAGTTGCAGGACGAGTTCGGCATGGCGGTGATCTTCATCACTCACGACATGGGCGTGGTGGCCGAGATCGCCGACACGGTCTGCGTCATGCGTCACGGCGCAATGGTGGAAAGCGGGCCTGTGGAGGACATCTTCAAGAACCCGCGCCACCCCTACTCCCGGATGCTGATCGGCTCGGCCCTGCGGCTGGAAAAGCCGGCGGAGATGCGGCAGGCGGCCCGGAACCCGAAGGACGAGGGCGCGCCCATCCTGCGCATCGAGAACCTGGTGAAGGACTTCGTCACCCACAAGGGGTTCTTCAAGCGCGAAACCTCGGCCCTGCGCGCGGTCTCCGACGTCAATCTCACGCTGCGCGAAGGCGAGAACCTCGGCATCGTCGGCGAAAGCGGCTCCGGCAAGACCACGCTGGGACGCTGCCTGCTGCGCATGATCGAGCCCAGCGGTGGCTCGGTCTTCTACCGCCGCAAGGACGGCTCCGAAGTCGACATCGAAAGCGTCAGCAAGGCGGAGCTGCGCCAGATCTACCGCGAGGTCCGCATGATCTTCCAGGATCCCTTCGGTTCGCTGAACCCGCGCATGACCATCGAACAGGTGGTGGGTGAGCCGCTGCTGATGATGGGCTGGAAGCCCAAAGCGATCCGCGACCGCGTCGTCGAGCTGATCGAGCGCGTCGACCTGAAGGCCGAGGTGCTGGAGCGCTATCCTCACGCATTTTCGGGCGGCCAGCGCCAGCGCATCTGCATCGCCCGGGCGCTGGCGCCGGAACCCCGGGTCATCGTCGCCGACGAAGCGACCTCCGCCCTCGATGTCAGCCTGCGCGCCCAGGTGCTCGATCTGCTGCTCTCGCTGCAGCAGCAGATGAACCTCAGCTTCGTCTTCATCAGCCACGACATCAGCGTGATCCGCTATTTCTGCGACCGGGTCGCGGTCATGTACAAGGGCGAGATTGTCGAGATCGGCGAGGCACTCGCGGTCTGCGACAACCCCCAGCACGGCTATACAAAGGCACTGCTTTCGGCGGTGCCGCGGCCGGACCCGACGCAGCGCAGAATTCACGAACGCCACCGCTACGTGGCCAACGCATAGAGCCAAAGCATCGAACAGAAACGCAAAAGGAGGTGACATCCATGACCGAGGACGCGACCCCCTGGGCCTGGTCTCAGCAAGCGGCCCCCGAGGAGGCGACGCTGCTGCTGGTCGGCGATACCAACGTCCAAGGCCGCGACGATCCGGCGCAGGCCTTCCGGCGCGTCGACGCCACCCTGAATGCCGCCGACGTCCTCTTCGGGCAGTTGGAAGGCCCCCTCAGCCCACCCTCGGACGACCCGGAGAACCCGGACATCGCCCATAAGCTGCTCTGGCGCCACAGCGAGCCGCGCATGGTGGAAGGCTACAAGGCCGCCGGCTTCACGGCCTTCGCCTGCGCCAGCAATGTCTGTTATCCGCCGCGGGCCGCACTCACAAGCAACGCGACGCTGGATGCAGCGGGCATCGCCCACTGCGGCGCGGGCGTCAATCTGGCCGAGGCGCGCAAGCCGGCGATCGTCGAGTCCAAGGGCGTGCGCTTCGGCTTCCTCAGCTATACGTCGGTGTTCTGGCATGTGAACCACGCGGCAACGCCGGAGAGCGCCGGCTGCGCCACCATCAAGATCCACACCGGCTATCAGCCGGGCCGCCGGGCACTGGAGATGCCGGGCACCCCGCCGCTGATCCTCACCGTGCCGGACGCGGAGGAACTGGCCGCCATGGAAGACGACATCCGCCGGCTGCGCGAGCGTGCGGACGTCGTCGTCATGTCCTGCCACTGGGGCATCTCCAGCAGCACGGAGATCGCCGATTACCAGCAAACCGTCGGCCGCGCCGCCATCGATGCCGGCGCCGATGTCGTCTTCGGCCACCATCCCCACGTCGTCCAGGGTGCGGAGCTCTACAAGGGCAAGCCGGTGTTCTACAGCCTCGGCAACTTCGCCTTTGACTGGGTGCGCATGCAGGGCCGCAACCTCGACGGCATCATGATCCGGCTCATCGCCTCCAAGGGCGGCGTGCGGGACATCGCCGTGGTGCCGGTGCGGCGGGACGGCGACAACCTGGTGGGCATCGCCGATCCGGCCCAGTCGGAGGGCGCCGATATCCTTCGCCAACTGGAAGAACGTTCGGCGCCCTTCGGCACCGCGGTGGAGCGCCGCGGCGCCGATGCCGCCCTGGTCCGCAGTTCCTCCGCCAAGGCGGCTTGAGCACAAAAGAGAGTCCGGAAGCCTTCATGAAGATCAAGAGCGTCACACCGGTCTTTGCCGACCGCTTTCTCTACGCCGTCGTCGAAACGGAGGACGGCCTCACCGGAACAGGCGAGTGCGGCGCCTGGGGTCAGCTGGAACCGGCGGCAACGGCCATCGCGAAGTGCGGCGCATACCTGGTCGGCCGGGATGCCGGCGCGATCGAGCATCACTGGAACGTGCTGACCCGCTGGTCGCACTTCCGCGGTGCGGCGCTCTCCGGGGCGGTGTCGGCCATCGACGTGGCGCTCTGGGACATCAAGGGCCAGGCGCTCGGGGTGCCGGTCTATGCCCTGTTCGGCGGGCCGACGCGCCGCACGGCGCGGGTCTATGCCCACGTGAAAGCCAAGACGCGGGAGGAAATGATCGCCCGCTGCCTGGAACTGAAGGACCGGGGCTTCACCGCCATCGGCCACCTGAACCCCTTTCTCGACGAAGATCGCTCGGTCCCCTATCACCGCAGCCATGCCCGCAAGATCGACGACGCGGTGGCGGTCGTGCGCGATCTGCGCGAAGCCCTGGGGCCGGAGATCGATCTCTGCATCGAGATCCACCGCCGCCTGACCCCGGCCGAGGCCATCGTCTTCGGCAACGAGATCGCGCCCTATCGGCCGATGTTCTACGAGGACCCCATGGCGCCGACGACACCCGATTCCATGGCGCGGATCGCCGAGAAGGTTACGATCCCCATCGCAACGGGGGAGCGCTTCTTCTCGCTGTACGAATTCCAGACCCACATTGCCCGCAAGGCGCTGGCCTACGCCCGGGTCTCGGTCTGCATCTGCGGCGGCATTACGGGCGCCCGCAAGATCGCCGCCCTCGCCGAGGCGCACGACATCCAGGTGATCCCGCACAACCCCCTGTCGCCGATCTCGCTGGCCGCCTGTCTGCAGCTCGATGCGGCGATCCCCAACTTCGCCATTCAGGAGTACCCGACCGTGGGTCTGGACTTCTCCGACCCCACCGCGGCGGACCGCCCGGACCATCAGCTGCGGGGTCTGCACCTGGTCGACGCGGTGCCCCCTGTGGCGGAAGGCTTCATCGAGATTCCGGACCGCCCGGGCATCGGCATGCGGCTGGTCGAAGATGTCGAGAAGGTCGCGCCGAAGGTGTCACGGCCCGTTGCCATGCGCGCCCACCGCGACGGCTTCGTGGTCGATCAATGACCGGGACCGGTAGTCGGGGAACTGGTGATCGGCGGACCTGAGGGCTTCATCAGGGGTGCAGCCCGGAGCAGACCCGCGCACTCATCGGATACCGATTTTGCTCAGCAGGCGTTCCCGTTTCATCAGCCACCAGCCGGATTCGACCGGCCAGAGTGCGAAGTTCTCATTTGCCCCGAGCGTCTTTGCTGCGTGAAGCGGCCAGTTCGGGTCATCGAGAAGTTCCCTGGCCAAGGCAATCATATCGGCCTTGCCGGCACGGACGAGGTCTTCGCAGACCTGCGCGTCCCAGAGGAAGCCGACCGCCATGCTTGGAATGCCGGCGCCTTCGCGAACCTGTTCGGCAAAGGGCACCTGAAAGCCCTGCTCGATGACCATGCGGCGCGGCCGGTCCTTTCCGCCGATGCCGCCCGTCGAGCAATCGATCATGTCGACGCCCGCAGCCTTCAGCGCCCTGGCCGTCGCAACGGCGTCTTCCACCTCAATCCCGCCTTCAAGCCAGTCGGTCGCCGAAAGGCGGAACGCCAGAGGGTAGCCCTCCGGCCAGTTCGCCCGGATTGACCGCGCCACTTCAACGGCAAACCGCCTGCGGTTTTCGGCACTTCCGCCCCAGCGGTCGCTGCGCCGGTTGGCAATGGGCGACAGGAATTGATGAACCAGAAACCCGTGGGCCGCATAGACCTCGATGATCCTGAAGCCCGCCTCCCGGGCGCGTCCTGCGGCCTCGCCGAAGGAAGCGATCACCCGCTCGATGTCTGTCTCCGACATCTCGAGGGGCTCCGGCCAACCCTCCGCATAGGGAAGGGGCGAAGGGGCGATTGCCGTCCAGGGAGCCTCGCTTCGTTCGGAGACGTCCTCGTCGTCGACGGGCGTCTCTCCGTGCCAGGGCCGCCGCTCCGATGCCTTGCGACCGGCATGGCCAAGCTGGATGCCGGGGACCGCACCTTCCTCGCTTATGAACCTTGCGATCGGTGCCAGGTCTTCTATCTGCGCATCCTTCCAGAGCCCGAGATCGCCATGCGTTCTCCTGCCATCCGCTTCGACCGCTGTTGCCTCGGCATAGACCAGACCCGCACCGCCCAGGGCAAAACGGCCGAGATGTACCGTGTGCCAGCCGTTGGCATGGCCGTCCCTTGCCCGGTACTGGCTCATCGGTGACACGGCGATGCGGTTCTTGAAGGTGACGTCGCGCAGCGTGAATGGAGAAAAGAGCTCGGCCATCGATCCTTGAGTCCTTGTGGCAGGGTGTCGGTATCGCAGGGTATCGGCGCCGATGTAGCAGACATGCCGCCTCTCGTTGAAGTAACAGGTTAGTGGGCATGGCCGTCCGGGAGGCAGCCAAAGCCGGGCGGCGATGCCGGCAGCGCGGCCATGGCCACCAGAGGCGGAAATCGCATTCGCAAACGCGGAGAGTGAAGACTTTCCGGGCCGCGCAGGCGCGCTGCGCAATCCAATTGATCTACGTCAATATTTCTTGACAGAATGAATTGTAAATTATGAACGACAGTTGACGGAGGTCTCTCTCATGCGTGTCGTTCTCGTGCACCCGAACTATCACTCCGGCGGCGCCGAGATCGCCGGCAGTTGGCCGCCGGCCTGGGCTGCCTATCTGGCCGGCTCCCTGCGCACTGCGGGCTTCGATGACATCCACTTCATCGACGCCATGACCAACGACCTGGACGACGCCGAGGTGGGACGCCGGATCGCCGCGCTGTCGCCCGACGTGGTCGGCTGCACCGCCATCACGCCGTCGATCTACAAGGCTGAGCGCGTGCTGGAGATTGCCAGGGACGTTTGTCCCGAGGCGGTGCGGATCCTCGGCGGCATCCACGCCACCTTCATGTACAAGCAGGTCCTGTCGGAGGCGCCCTGGATCGATGCCATCGTCCGCGGCGAGGGCGAGGAAATCCTGGTCGCGCTGATTACGGCGATCGACGAGGGGCGTTGGCCGGAGGACCGCGGCAGCATCGCCGGCCTCGCCTTCCGGGACGGCGAGCGGATTGTCGCAACCCAGGCCGCACCGACGGTGAAGAACCTGGATGCCATCGCCCCGGACTGGTCGCTGCTGGAGTGGAGCAAGTACACCTATGTGCCCCTGGGCGTGCGGGTCGCCATCCCCAACATGGCGCGCGGCTGCCCCTTTACCTGTTCGTTCTGCTCGCAGTGGAAGTTCTGGCGCGACTACCGGGTCCGCGACCCGAAGAAGGTGGTGGACGAGATCGAAACGCTGGTACGCGATCACGACGTCGGCTTCTTCATCCTCGCCGACGAGGAACCGACGATAAACCGCAAGAAGTTCATCGCCTTTTGCGAGGAACTGATCGCCCGCGGCCTGCCGGACAAGGTGAAGTGGGGCATCAACACCCGGGTCACGGATATCCTGCGCGACGCGGAGCTGCTGCCGCTCTACCGCCGCGCCGGCCTGGTGCATGTCAGCCTCGGCACCGAGGCGGCCGCCCAGCTCCGGCTCGACCGTTTCAACAAGGAAACCAAGATCGAGGATAACAGGCGCGCCATCGAACTGCTGCGCGAGGCGGATATCTTCATCGAGGCGCAGTTCATCGTCGGCCTGGAAAACGAGACCGCCGAGACGCTGGAGGAAACCTACCAGATGGCCCGGGATTGGGATCCCGACCTCGCGAACTGGGCGATGTACACCCCCTGGCCCTTCTCCTCCCTGTTCCAGGAGCTGGGCGACAAGGTCGAGGTCTTCGATTTCTCCAAGTACAACTTCGTAACGCCGATCATGAAGCCGGAAGCCATGGACCGCGCAGAGCTGCTTGACCGGGTCATGAACAACTACCGCCGCTTCTACATGCGCAAGGCGCTGTTCCACTATCCCTGGCGTGGCACCGGGTTTCGGCGCCGCTACCTGCTGGGCTGCCTCAAGGCCTTTCTGAAAGCCGGATTCCAACGCACCTTCTACGACCTCGGTAAGGTCAACTACTGGGGGCCGCAGTCGAAGAAGTCGGTGGACTTCCACTTCGACGAGACGCGCCGCATCGCGCCGGTTCAAACCGCGGACTGGGAATCGGCGGCGGAGCGGGCCGCCAAGAAGCGGGAAAGCCGGCTGGCCGTCAAAGCCTGCGGCGGCGGCACGGAGCAGCTGGCGGAGCTTGTGGAATCCGAAGGGGCGCCGCCCGCCTGACGGGCCCGAACCATGGCGGACGCGCTCCTGAAGGAAGACCGGCCCGCGTCACGGGTCGGCCCCAACGCGGTGATCCAACTCGCTGCGGCCCTGCGGGACCGCCTGGGAAAGCAGGCGACAGACGAACTCTTCACCCGCGCGGGCCAGCACCGCTACCTCGTCGACCCACCCGGCGACATGGTCGACGAGAGAGTGGCCGCAGGACTCTTTGAGTGCCTCTTTGCCGACTTGCCGGCCGCGACCGCGGCGGCGGTGGCGGCCGAAGCAGGAAGGCGCACCGCCGACTACATCCTGGCCAACCGCATTCCCGGCCCGGCACAGACCCTCCTGAAATCGCTGCCACCCACCTTCTCCGCACCGCTGCTGATGGCCGCCATCGCAAAGAACGCCTGGACCTTTGCCGGCTCCGGCAGGGTCAGGACCGGCACCATAAGCACCCGCCGCCCGTCCTGGGTGATCGAGATCGCCGACAACCCTCTTGCCATGCCGGGCTGCGCCTGGCACGGCGCTGTCTTCAAGCGGCTGTTCCAGGTGCTGGTTGCCGGTGATGCCTCCGTCCGTCATCCGCAGTGCTGCCATGCCGGCGCGCCGACCTGCCGCTTCGAGATCGGCCGGAGCAGCGGCGCGAAGAGCCTGCTTTAAGGACCGCAGACTCCGGGCCTGGCGCTTTCCGGATCACTCGGACCAGCGCTGCTTCAGGTCCGCCAGATGCGCGATCAGCGAGAAGATAAGCCACAGCGCCACCAGCATCCAGGAGGCGCCGGTCAGGGCGGCACGGACAGCCAGCAGCAGGCAGGCCCCCGGGACAAGCAGGCGCAGAAGCGCGCCGGGCGCAACGCCGCGGCCCGTACGCCGGTGGATGACGTAGAGGAGTACCGCTTCCAGCAGGACGAAAACCATGACCAGATCGATGGCATGTCCGCTGGCGAAGAACTCGGCCATTTCGCTCTGCCGCCGTTGGAACGCCGGCTAAGGCGAGACGAGCCGGAAGAGGTGCGCCAGATCCTTGAAGAAGATCCGCAGATGCGCCAGGGGGTCGCGGCGCACCAGTTCCTTGTTCATGTAGGATTCCCAGGTCAGGCGCTGCACATCGCGGTCGCCGCAGATGCTGACGAAGCGTTCGCGGCGCTGGTCGTTGACGTACCAGAAGCGCTGCATGATGCCGAGAATCCAGAAGACGCGCCCGTGGGTTTTCATGAAACGGCGGCGGGCCTGGGCCAGCGCCTTTGCATCGCCACTCACCAGGAACTCGCCAACCGCCTCGGCAGCCAGACGCCCGCCCAGCATGGCGTAGTAGATGCCCTCGCCGGAGGCCGGCGCCACCACGCCGGCGGCATCGCCGGCCAGAAGGACGTCGCGGCCGTTGTCCCAGCGCTTGCGCGGCCGCAGCGGAATCGGCGCGCCTTCGCAGCGCAGGGTCTCGACCCCATCGAGTCCGGCGTCACGGCGCAACTGGTCGACGGCGCCGCGCAGCGACAGGCCCTTGACCGCAGTGCCGGTGCCGATGCTGGCGGTGTCGCCGTGGGGGAACACCCAGCTGTAGAAGTCCGGCGAGAGGCGGCCCTGATAGTAGACGTCGCAGCGCTCGCCATCGAAGGCGGCGTTTTGCGGTTCCGGGGTTTGCGGCGACCGCACGACCTCGTGGTAGGCGAAGACGAAGGGGATCTTCTCGGCCTGGGGAAAGGCTTCGCGCACCACGGCGGAGTTGGCGCCGTCGGCGCCGATCACCGTGCGGGCGCGCACCGAAACGCTGTCGCCCTCCTTGGTCCGATAGGTCACCACGGGCCCGTCCTCAGCGTCGCGGGTCAGGCGCTGAAAGCTGCCCTGCCGCCAGTCCGCCCCCTGCATCGCGGCGCGGCGGCGCAGCCACTCATCGAAGTCGCAGCGGTCCACCATGCCGACGTAGCCCTCGCCGTCGATCGGCATGTCGACCGTGCGGTCGGAGGGCGCAATGATCCGCGCCGATCGGGCCCTTGCGACAATCAGGGAGTCCGGAATGGCGAAGTCGCGGATAAGGCGCGGCGGCACCGCGCCGCCGCAGGGTTTGATGCGCCCCGCCTTGTCGAGCAGCAGGACGCTCCGCCCCTGCTGGGCGAGGTCCGAGGCTGCGGTCGCCCCGGCCGGGCCGCCACCCACCACCACGACGTCGTAGCTTTCCATAGGCTGCATCGGCTCAGTCTCCTCCAACGGGCGCATATCCGGCCCCCCGCGCGGGCGAGCGGCCGGCGGCAGCGGGCCCCTTGACTCGCAGAGCGAGGCCGGCGGCCAGGAAGAACAGCATCGCTTCTCCCGCGAAAACCAGTGCATAGGCGGATGTCGGCGCGGCGAGTGCCCAGCGCAGGAGGTCGACGGCCAAGGTGCCGAGCAAACCTCCCAGGCCGAAGGCAATCGCCTGCGCCGCCCCCCAAAGGCCCATGCGCACGCCCTCCCGCTTGGCGCGGCCATCGTTGACAAGGCTCATCATCGCGCCGATAGCGGCCACCGCGAAGGCGCCGTTGGCCACACCCAGCGTGAAGACGGTGGCGCGCAGCGGCCAGCTTCCGGCGGCAAAGGCGGAGAAGGCCAGAGTCAGAAGAACCGCGCCCGAAGCGATGCAGCCACCGACGGTCCAGCCCAGGAGCGAGCCCAGGCGTCCGCGTGCCAGGCGGCCGCAGGCCAGAGCGACCAGAAGCATACCGAGGAAGACGCCGGCGTGTTGCACGCCGGAGAGCCGCGTCGATTCGCCCGGCGTCAGCCCGAAGACCGTGCCGGCGAAGGGCTCTAAGATCAGGTCCTGACCGCTGTAGGCCAGCATCGAGACGAAGACGAAGACCGCAAAGCGCCGTGCGCGGGACTCGCCCCAGACCTGGCGGATGGCCTCGCGGAACGGCGGCATGGGCTGGGGGCTTTGTGGGCTCTCCTGCAGCGCCGGCACAGCCCTGCCTTCGATCCCGAAGACCGCGATCAGCGCCAAGACGAAGGCCGCGGCGGCAACGCCCAGGCTGACGGCGACCAGGCGCGTCAACGAGAACGGGTCGAGCAGATGGCCGGCGACCGTTGCCGTCACCACGAAGCCGGCAATCATCATCATCCAGACGATGGTGGCCGCCGGGCCACGGCGCTCCGGGTCGACCTGCTTGGCCAGAAGCACCAGAAGCGAGGTGCCGGCAGCACCGACACCGCCGCCGATGACGGTGAAGGCGAGCACCGCCAGGGCGATACCCAAGAGCGGCTGGACCGACATCAGGGCCACTGCCAGAGAAGCCGTTGCCGCGCCCAGCGACAGCGCCAGCATGCCGCCGACGATCCAGGGGGTGCGCCGTCCCCCGACGTCGGAGCCGTAGCCCAGACGGGGGCGCAACACCTGGACCGCGTAGTGGAGGCCGACCAGCACGCCGGGCAGGGTTGCCGGCAACGCCAACTCGACGACCATTACCCGGTTCAGGGTCGAGGTTGTGAGGACGACGATGGCGCCGAGCGCCGTCTGCACCAGCCCAAGGCGGATAATACCGAACCAGCCGAGGCGCTTCCCGCTCATGCCACCGCTCCGACCAGCGGCACCAGAGCAAAGGCGGTGACCATCATCCCGATGACGTAAAGCGTGGTACCCGTTGCGTTGTACCAGGGCGCATAGGCCTTGGGGTCCCTCAACAGCCGCAGCATCAGGACAAGCTGCGCCAGGAACAGCAGCGCGATCGCCAGGGCAAAGCCGTGTTGTCCCCAGATCCACAGGAAACCGATGACGGCAAGCTGCGGCAGCGCCATGACGACGCAGGCGACCCGGGCGGCAAGCCTCACGCCGAGACGAACCGGCAAGGAGCGGATGCCCATGCGCCGGTCGCCCTCCACGGCCTTGAAGTCGTTGAGTGTCATGATGCCATGCGCGCCGGCGCTGTAGAGCGCGGCAACGACCAGGATGCGCCAGTCGGGCAGCGCCGCGGCCATGACCGCGGCGCCGGTGAACCAGGCAAGGCCTTCGTAGCAGAGCGCAACGGCCGCACAGCCGCGCCAGCCCTCCTCCTTCAGCCGCAGCGGCGGCGCACTGTAGGCCCAGGCAAGGACAAGACCGAAGACGGCGGCACCGAGAACCCAGGGCCCGAGCAGCGCCGCAACCACCAGCGAGAGGGCCGTCCAGCACAGCGCGAAGTAGAAGGGCACACGCCCGGGGACGCGGCCCGAAGGGATCGGGCGGCCCGGCTCGTTGATCGCATCGACATGGCGGTCGAACCAGTCGTTGGCGATCTGGCTGGTCCCACAGACCAGGGGCCCGGCGAGAACGACCCCGGCAAGGATCACGGGCCACTGTCCCTCCAGCGGCACGCCGGAAGAAACCACGCCACAGGCAAAGGCCCACATCGGCGCGAACCAAGTGATCGGCTTCAGCAGCTCGACCATCGCCGCCGGCTGTATGCGGCCCGTTGCCGCCTCGGAAACAGCCAATCGAGACATACCGTACGGTATGCTTGACACTCTAGATTGTCAATTTTGATTTACAGAAAGAAGTGCCGATTTTTCGCCGTCGAGAGGTCCGGCGGGGAGGCCAGCGGGAAAACCGTCACGCCTCTTCTTCCGGCGCCACGTCGGCGAGCCCGAAGCGGCGCAGTTTGACGTAGAGCGACTGCCGGCTGACCCCCAGCATTTCGGCCGCGGAGGCCCGGTTGTCGCCGGTCAGCTCCAGGGCGGCCTCGATGCAGAGCTGCTCGATGACATCCGTCGTTTCCCGCACGATTTCTTTCAACGACACACGCCCGACAAGACCGGTGAGCTGCTCGACCGAGCGCGGCACGGTCTTTCCGGCCGGATTGCTCGACTTGAGGCGCTGGCCGACATTGCGGATCATGAAGCCGTAGCAGGGCAGTTCGCCCTCGGTCACGGCCACGGCGGAAATCTCCACCTGCGCCACCAGGCCCTGCTCGCCCTGCACCGAAGACGCAAAGAGGCGGATCGCCTGGTTCTCCCGCAGGTTCGCGCGCAGCACGCTCCAGTCCACGCCGGGCCGGCCGAGCCAACGTTCCAAAGGCTGGCCGCGCGCCTGTTCCTCCGACCCGAGCTGCGCCAGGTCGAGGAAGGCACGGTTGGTGCTGAGGATCCGACCGTCGAGGGACGTCATGACAAATCCGTCGGGGGCGGCCTCCACCAACTCCAGCATCCGCGAACGGGGTCCCGATTCGAAAACGCTGCCGTCCCTGTTGAGCGGGGCAAAGCGCACCAGAAAGTAGGACGCGTTTTCGTGACGAAACAGCGATGCGCCAACGCTGAAGCGCTCGTCCCCATCGGTGGCGACGCGCACATCCTCGCCACGCCCTGCGGAGCGAACCGTCGCCAACAGATGGTCGATGGCCTTGCGGCCCCCGGCCTTCAGGCCTCTGAGGACATCCGGAAAGGTGGAGCCGACGGTCTTGCGCGGGCGCTTGGTCTTGTTGGCATAGGCCTTGAGGAAGGCTTCCGCCGCGGTGTTGGCCTCGATGATCTGCTGGCTTGCCGCATCGACGATGAGCACCGGCTCGGAGGACACCTGGAAGAGCAGGCGATAGCGCGTCTCGGCACTGCGCTGGCGGGCGTATTCGCGCTCCACCGCCTGCTGCGCCTCGACCAGACGCTGCTGAAGCACCGCGAACTCCCTCAGATTGCGGCCCAGCGCGATGACTTTCCCCTTGTCGCCGACGCGCAGGGCCGAATAGAGCACCGGCAGGTCGCCGCCGCTCGTCGAGGGATGGTTGACCTGGCGCCAGCGCGGCGCTTTCTGCTTTGCGGCATCGCGCAGAAGATCCTCGATCTTCTCGCGGCTTTCGACCGTGACTGTCTTTTCCCAGGGCTGGCCGAGCCAGTCGCCGCAGTCGTCGAGGGAAATCTCGTCGCTGCCCAGTGCGAGGTCTCGCACAACGCCCTTTTCGTCCAGGATCAAGGCGACATCGGAAGACGCCGCAAGCAGGCCGAAGGCCGCTTTGGGGTCGAGGTCACCCAGAGTCTTTAAGGGCGCGTTGAAGTGCTTCACTGCCTACACCGTCATACGTGACAACATCGCCGGATGATACCCGTGCAGGCAAGATCAGCAATGCGCCATCACCAAAGTGTGTAAATTGTCAGCTTGAAGGGCAGCGTGGTGACCGTCAATGGCCATGGCGTCCGCACCGACCTGCGATACGCACTTGGGATGTTCGACGAACACACGACCGCCAACGATTACCGATAGCTTGTCATTGCGCGACACCCTGCGCACCTCGTCAATCTCCGCCGCCAGCGCTTCCAGCCCCTCGTCGCAGCTCAACGACAGGCCGAGGATCGCAAACCATTCGTCGCGCACCATGCTCGCAACATGGCGCTTGTCCGTTGCCGGTTCCACAGCAACGTCCCAGCCACCGCGGCGCAGAAACTCGGCCACCATCAGGGCGCCGAAGTTGTGCTGCTCGCCCGGCGCCGGCGCGATGAGGGCGCGGCGCCCCTGTTCCCAGGGAATCGTCTCGCCCTGCGTCGAAAAGCTGAGGTCGCGAAGAATCTGCTGGAGCCGGCCCAGAGCAATCGTGACATCGGAGAAGGTACAGAGATCCTGCTTCCAGAGTTCGCCCAGGTTCTTCGCGGTCGGCGCCAGCAGGTCCAGGAAGATGCTCTCAAGCGCCACGCCGCGCTCGTGCAGCAGCGTCACGTAGGCCATCGCAACAGGGAAATCGCTCTTGAGAACCAGGCTGGTCAGCTCGGTCACATCATCCGGCGAAGGCTTGCCCCGGTGCTCCTGTCCGCCCTGATGGTCAGGCGGGGTCACCTTGTGGGCTAAGACAAGTCTCGGGATGATCTCTCCTTCGATCGTGCGAACCAAGCGGTCGAAGCGGACATCGGAGCCGTCCACCGCGGCGATGTGACTGAAATCAGCCGGAGGCGCATCGTAGTCGCGGACCTGTTCTTCGGTCCTGAGAAATTCCTTGGTCTGGCCTTCGTCGCTAAAGCTAGCCATTGCCTTCCTCCCTCAAAGCGAGAACGCAGGCTGCATTTTTGGCGAAGGTAACTACCGTCGATCTCTGAGCGCCGAACCTGGAGCTAGATCTGCCTACCTGTCTGAACTTATCCCCTGAGTGAAACGCCCCCTCTGGTTTTGATAGTCCCCTTCGCGTCCGCCTTCTTGACCGCTATGGCTTTGGGCATCTGCGCGAACCATTGAACGTTCCCACACGCAGGTCTGTCAAGCGGTCTTCACGTGAGAAAAAGTTGACAGAACGTCCGTGCCGCTCTGCCGCTTTACAAGACCTGCATCGCTTCACGTGCAACACAGCCTATACCCAGGTTCGAATCGGCGCAGCAGGCTCCGGTGCCAAGTTCTTCCACAGCCTGTGGAAAAGACCGGCTTGAGCGACACAGACGACGGTCGCGCGGAGCGGCCGCGCATGCCGGCCTCGCACCCTGCGACTCCGGCGAGGAGCGCCAAGAGCTAAAGCGCAGAGGCGCGGGATGATGCAAAATCGCATTTGTCCATTTTAATTTACGTCCATAAAACTTGACACTTCCGCGACAGCCGTTCTAGAGTCCCGGAAACAAAGCAAAAGGCGCGTGGGGAGGAGTTCGGTGCAGACTTTCCGACCCTGGCACGAAAGCGGCTCAGCAGGATCACCCTTGCATTGTTGCGCAGGGGCTTTCCGGAAGACGGCCATTCGGACAGGTCCCAAGACCGCAGGTTTCAGGACCACTGGTTTCAGGACTGCAAGGTCCGGGACGATCGGCACCGCAACCCTGACAGCAGCACACCCAGCAGATCGCGAACGCGCCAGTCGAACAGGCTTAGGCGGGCCCGGCTCAAGTTGGCCCGGCTCAGGTAGGAGAGCACCATGATCTTCGCGTCCGGAATACTCGATCGTTGCATCGCCGCCGTCGATTTCTGCCCCTGGCCGGCCCACGCCGCCGCCAGCCCGCTGCAGCGGCGCGGGGCCCAGACGCAACGCAGAGCGCTCTACACCGCCGAACAGCGGCGCCGGCGCGATGCATCGCGCTGGACGCTGGTGCAGGGCATTCTGGCGCCACTGCAGTTCGCGGTCTTCCTGATCAGCCTCTACCTTGTCATGGACTACCTGGCGACAGGTCAGGGCTATGCGTTGGCTACCGGCTCCATCGTCCTCAAGACGCTGGTGCTCTATACCATCATGATCACCGGGTCCTTGTGGGAGCGCGACGTCTTCGGGCGTTACCTCTTTGCGCCGGCGTTCTTCTGGGAGGATGTGGTCAGCATGCTGGTGCTGGCGCTTCACAGCGCCTACCTGGTTGCCCTTCTGGGCGGACTGATGGCGCCTCGGGAGCTCATGCTTCTCGCGCTCGCCGCCTATATCTCTTACGTGGTCAACGCCGCGCAGTTCGTGCTGAAGCTGCGCGCCGCGCGCCGCGAGCAGCAGCGCTCAACCGAGCACCTTGGCCTGGCAAGCCTCGCAAAATGAGCAACCCCGCCGCAGCCGTCTCGCCGCTCACCGCAGCCGGCTGCGGCTCGGAGGGGCGGGCACCTGAGCCGGAGGTTTTGCGACAGCGCGGCCAAAGAGAAGTCTTCTGCGGCCTCACCGGTATCATCTGGCTTCACCGAAAGATTCAGGATGCCTTCTTTCTGGTGGTCGGCTCGCGCACCTGCGCACATCTGATCCAGTCGGCCGCCGGAGTCATGATTTTCGCCGAGCCGCGCTTCGCCACGGCGATTATCGACGAGCGCGATCTCGCCGGCCTCGCCGACGCCAACGAAGAGCTGGACCGCGTCGTCGACCAACTGCTGGCCCGGCGGTCGGACATTCGCCTGCTCTTTCTGGTCGGGTCCTGCCCTTCGGAGGTCATCAAGCTCGATCTCGCCAAAGCGGCTCAGCGGCTCTCGCAGCGCCACGCACCCGATGTCCGCGTGCTCAACTACTCAGGCAGCGGCATCGAGACGACCTTCACACAAGGGGAAGACGCCTGTCTGGCTTCGCTCGTCCCCACCCTGCCCACCACCGATACCGCCGAGGCATCGCTTCTGGTCGTTGGCGCTCTGGCCGACGTGGTCGAAGACCAGTTTTCGCGGCTGTTCGACGACCTCGGGGTCGGGCCGGTCGGTTTCCTCCCCCCAGGGAAGGCGAAGATGCTCCCGCCGGTCGGCCCGACAACCCGCTTTCTGCTGGCCCAGCCTTTTCTGGCCGACACCGCGAAAGCGCTGGAGGAGCGCGGCGCCACACACCTGCCGGCACCTTTTCCCTTGGGGGCAGAGGGCACCACGGCCTGGATGCGCGCCGCCGCCGATGCCTGGGGTGTCGAGGCTGAGCGCTTCGATGCGGTCACCGCGCCGGCACGCCAGCGCGCCGGCCGTGCCGTCGCGCGCTACTGCGACACCCTGGCCGGCCGCCGGGTCTTCTTCTTTCCCGATTCGCAGCTCGAGATTCCCATCGCCCGCTTTCTGGCGCGGGAGCTGGAGATGACGCCCCTGGAAGTCGGGACGCCTTACCTGCACCGGCAGCATCTCGCCGCCGAGCTGGCGCTGCTGCCGGAGACCGCCCGCTTGAGCGAGGGACAGGACGTCGAACGCCAGCTCGACCGCTGCCGCTCCGCGCGGCCCGACATCACCGTCTGCGGCCTGGGGCTTGCCAACCCGCTGGAAGCCGAGGGCCTGACCACGAAATGGTCCATCGAACTGCTGTTCACGCCGGTCCAGGGCTACGAGCAGGCCGGCGACCTGGCGGAACTCTTCGCACGGCCCCTGCGGCGCCAGGCGGCATTGGCGGTCTGAGGCCATGCAGCTGACACTCTGGACATACGAGGGCCCACCGCACATCGGCGCGATGCGGATCGCAACCGCCATGGAGGGTCTGCACTACGTCCTGCACGCGCCGCAGGGCGATACCTATGCCGACCTGCTGTTCACCATGATCGAGCGGCGCGACAGGCGCCCGCCCGTCACCTACACCACCTTCCAGGCGCGGGACCTCGGCGGCGATACGGCGGCATTGTTCAAGTCCGCCGTGCGCGACGCCTACGAACGCTTTAAACCGCAGGCCCTCCTGGTGGGCGCCTCCTGCACGGCGGAACTGATCCAGGACGACCCGGGCGGCCTCGCCAAGGCCCTCGCCCTGCCGGTCCCGGTGATTCCGGTCGAACTGCCGGCCTATCAGCGCAAGGAGAACTGGGGCGCGGCCGAGACCTTCTATCGCTTGGTGCGTGCCATGGCCGGGCCCAAGCTGCCCGCTCCGGGGACCATGCGATCCGATCGGCCGAACGGTGCACAGCCGTCCTGCAACATTCTGGGGCCGACGGCGCTCGGCTTCCGCCACCGCGATGACGTCCGGGAGGTCACGCAGCTGCTTTCCCGGCTTGGCATCTCGATCAACGTCGTCGCGCCGCTCGGCGCCACGCCCGCCGACCTGGCGCGCCTGGGAGAGGCCGACTTCAACGTCGTGCTTTATCCGGAAGTCGCGGATACGGCGGCCCGCTGGCTGGAGCGCAGCTTCAAGCAGCCGCGTGTGACGACCGTTCCCATCGGCGTCGGAGCGACCAAGGACTTCATCGCCGAGCTTCGGGAGCTCGGCTTCGCCGGCCCACCGGCAGCCGATTTTGAGAGCGACCTGCGCCTGCCGTGGTACTCCCGTTCCATCGACTCGACCTATCTGACCGGCAAGCGGGTCTTCATCTTCGGCGACGCGACCCATGCCGTCGCCGCAGCGCGCGTCGCGTCCGAGGAACTCGGCTTTGAGGTCGTCGGCCTCGGCACCTACAGCCGGGAGTTCGCCCGCGACCTGCGTGCCGCCGCCGCGCGCTACGGCGTCGAACCGCTGATCACCGACGACTACCTGGATGTCGAAGCCCGCATCGCCGAGCTGCAGCCGGAACTGGTCCTCGGCACCCAGATGGAGCGCCACATCGCCAAGCGTCTGGGTATCGGCTGCGCGGTGATCTCGGCCCCCGTCCACGTCCAGGATTTCCCTGCGCGCTATGCCCCGCAGATGGGCATCGAAGGCGCGAACGTGCTCTTCGACACCTGGGTGCACCCCTTGATGATGGGCCTGGAAGAGCACCTGATCGGCATGTTCCGCGAAGACCCGGAGTTCGGTGCTGATGCACGGCCCTCTCACCTCGGCCACGGCTCAAAGCCGGCCGAGTCCCCCTCCGGCAGCACGCCCATCGAAATCTCCCCGCCCGCCATCGGTTCCGTCAGCGAGTCCGACTCTGGTTCCGGCGACGAGATCCGTTGGGCCGAGGAGGCAGAGAAAGAACTCGGCAAGGTTCCCTTTTTCGTCCGCGGCAAGGTCCGCCGCAACACGGAGCGCTTTGCCCGTGACGGCGGACTGGCCCTGATCACTCTTGAGACATTGTATGATGCCAAAGCCCACTTCGGACGCTGACGCGGCCCCCCTGCGGGTCGTGATCGTTACGCTCGACAATCATCTGGCCAGCGCCACCGAGAGAGCCTGCCGGCGCCTGAAGCGCGGTCTCCCGAGCCTGGACCTGAGCCTGCATGCTGCGACCGAGTGGAGCGACCCCGAAGCCCTGGCCCGGTGCCGTTCGGACATCGAGTGCGGCGACATCATCATCTGCACGATGCTGTTCATGGAGGACCATGTCGAGGCCGTGCTGCCCTGGCTGAAGGCGCGGCGCGAGCACTGCGATGCGATGGTCGGATGCATGTCCGCAGGCGAGATCATCCGGCTGACACGTCTCGGCAAGCTGTCCATGGACGGCAGCAGCGGCGGCGCCCTGTCGCTGCTGAAACGTCTGCGCGGGCGCAACAAGAAGGGCAGCACGGCCGGCGCGCAGCAGCTCGCCATCGTGCGCCGCCTGCCACAGATCCTGCGCTTCATTCCCGGCGCGGCCCAGGACCTGCGCGCCTATTTCCTGACCATGCAGTACTGGCTGGCAGGGTCGGAGGCCAATGTCGCCAACATGGTGCGCTTCCTGGTCAGCCGCTATGCGGCGGGGCCGCGCGCCGGCCTGCGCGGGCGCTTCAAGGCCACCCTCCCGGTCGATTATCCGGAGGTCGGCCTCTACCACCCGCGTCTGTCCCAGCGGGTGACCGAGACCCTGACGGACCTGCCGCAGGCCAGCGGCGGCAACGTCAGGCGCGTCGGCCTGCTGCTCATGCGGTCCTACGTTCTGGCCGGCGACACGCGCCACTATGACGGCGTGATCGAAGCCCTTGAAGCCCGCGGCATCGAGGTGGTCCCCGCCTTTGCCAGCGGCCTCGACTCGCGTCCGGCGATTGAGCGCTTCTTCGTGGCCGAAGACCGCGCGCGGGTCGACGCCATCGTTTCCCTGACCGGCTTCTCGCTGGTTGGCGGCCCGGCCTACAACGACTCCAAGGCGGCAGAGGAAGCACTGGCCGCTTTGGATGTTCCCCTGATCTCCGCCCAGGCCCTGGAATTCCAGACGCTCGACCAATGGGAGGCTTCGCCGCGCGGCCTGACGCCCATCGAAGCCACCATGATGGTCTCGCTGCCGGAGCTCGACGGCTCGACGGCCCCCATCGTCTTCGGCGGACGCGGGCACAAGGCGGACGACCCCGCCCCGGGCCAGCGCGACATGCAACCCCATGAGGAGAGAGCCGGCCTGCTGGCCGCCAGGGTGGCCCGGATGATCGACCTGCGGCGGCAACCGCGCGCCGACCGCAAGGTTGGAATCGTGCTTTTCAATTTCCCGCCCAACGGCGGGAGCACCGGTACCGCAGCGCACCTCTCAGTCTTTGGATCATTGCACCGTGTTCTGCAGGGGCTGAAACTCGAGGGCTACAGCGTCGACGTGCCCGACACTGTAGACGCGCTGCGGTCGCGGATCCTGGAGGGCAACGCCAAGCGCTTCGGAACCGACGCCAACGTGCACGCACGCATCGCGACGGACGACCATGTGCGCCGCGAGACCTGGCTCGGCGAGATCGAGGCCCAGTGGGGGCCGGCACCCGGCCGCCAGCAGAGCGATGGTTCGTCGCTCTTCGTTCTGGGTGAGCGCTTCGGCAACGTCTTCGTCGGCATCCAGCCGGCCTTTGGCTACGAGGGCGACCCCATGCGGCTGCTCTTCGAACAGGGCTTCGCCCCGACCCACGCCTTCTCCGCCTTTTACCGCTTCCTGCGGGAGGACTTCGCCGCCGACGCCGTGCTGCACTTCGGAACCCACGGCGCGCTCGAGTTCATGCCCGGCAAGCAGGTGGGGCTCTCCGCCGCGTGCTGGCCCGAGCGGCTGATCGGCGATCTGCCGAGCTTCTATCTCTATGCCGCCAACAACCCCTCCGAGGGCACGATCGCCAAGCGGCGCGCGGCGGCGACGCTGATCAGCTACCGCACGCCGCCGCTGTGCCATGCCGGGCTCTACAGGGGCCTGCTCGACCTGCAGGACTCCCTGACGCGCTGGCGTTCCCTGCTGCCGCAGGCGTTGGAAGAAAGGGGCTCCCTGGCCGCCCTCATTCAGACGCAGGCCGCCGCGCTCGATCTCGCGCCGGAGGCACCGGCCTGGACCGGGGAATGCGACCACGAAATCACAGCCCTGCAAGACTCCCTGCGGGAACTGGAGGACTCGCTCATTCCGACCGGACTGCATGTCATCGGCGAAGCCATGACGCGGAGCGAGCGGATCGAGCTGCTGGACGCAATGATGGAAACCGCCACCGGCACAGCCGCTGACCGCCTGGCCATTGAAGCGCTGGTGGACGGCGCGGCACCGGAGACGGTCCTGGCCGCCAGCGGCCTGCCGGCCAGCGAAGAGAACCAGACCCTCATCAGGGAGCTCAAGGAGGTCAACTGCCTGCTGACCGAGGACTATGAGATCCCGGCTGTGCTGCATGCCCTCGACGGCGGCTTCATCCGCCCGGTCCCGGGCGGCGATCTGCTGCGGACACCGGCCATTCTTCCCACTGGTCGCAACGTTCACGGCTTCGATCCCATGCGCATACCCAGCGCCTATGCCATCGCCGACGGCGCCCAACAGGCCGAACGCCTGCTCGCACGCCACCGGGCCGGCGGAGAGGACTATCCCGAATCGATCGCCGTCGTGCTGTGGGGAACCGACAACCTGAAGAGCGAGGGCGGCCCGATCGCCCAAGCCATGGCCATGATGGGCGCGCGCCCGCGCTTCGACGGGTTCGGGCGCCTCTGCGGTGCCGAACTCATTCCGCTGGAGGAGCTCGGGCGGCCACGCATCGATGTGATCGCCACGCTCTCCGGCATCTTCCGGGATCTTCTGCCCCTGCAGACGCGGATGCTGGCCGAGGCGGCCTATCTGGCGGCCACGGCAGAGGAGCCGCCGGAGCAGAACTTCCTGCGCAAGCACGCGCTCCGCTATCAGAAGGCGCAGGGCTGCGACCTGGAGGAGGCGGCGCTGCGCATCTTCTCCAATGCCGACGGCGTCTATGGATCGAACGTGAACCACCTGATCGACAGCGGCTGCTGGCAGGACGAGGACGAGCTGGCGAACACCTTCACGCGCCGCAAGGGCTTTGCCTATGGCCGCGACGGCAAGCCCGAACAGCGGGTGGAGCTGATGAACAGCCTGCTGGCCGATGTCGAGCTGACCTACCAGAACCTCGAATCCGTTGAGCTGGGCGTGACGACGATCGACCACTACTTCGATACGCTCGGCGGCATCAGCCGATCCGTCGAGCGCGCCCGTGGCGATACGGTGCCGGTCTACATCGGCGACCAGACCAACGGCACCGCAAAGATACGCACGCTGGAGGAGCAGGTCGCGCTGGAGACGCGCACGCGCATGCTGAACCCCAAGTGGTATGAGGGTCTGCTGTCCCACGGACACGAAGGTGTGCGTCAGATCGAGGCCCAGGTCACCAACACCATGGGCTGGTCGGCGACCACCGGCCAGGTGAGCCCCTGGGTCTATCAACAGATCACCGAAACCTTCGTGCTGGACGAGGAGATGCGCGAGCGCCTCGCCACACTCAATCCCGCCGCATCGGCCAAGGTCGCCAACCGCCTGCTCGAGGCCCAGGAGCGGCAGTACTGGTCGCCTGACGCCGCCGTTCTGGAAGCCCTGCGCAAGGCGGGTCAGGACCTGGAAGACAAGCTCGAGGGCGTGGGTCAGGAGGCAGCAGCATGAACGTCGCAACCAAACCTTCAGGCGTCCTCGCCGGCAACCGCTCCCGCCCCGACGGCGAAGGCAGCGTCCAGGTGATGCTGGACCCGGATCTCGCCATCGACAGCGCCAAGGTCTTCACGGTCTACGGCAAGGGCGGCATCGGCAAGTCGACCACGTCTTCGAACCTCGCCGTCGCCTTCTCCAAGATCGGCAAGCGGGTGCTGCAGATCGGCTGCGACCCCAAGCACGACTCGACCTTCACGCTCACCAAGCAGCTGATGCCCACGGTCATCGACGTGCTCGAGTCAGTCGACTTCCATCCGGAGGAGCTGCGCATCGAGGACTTCGTCTACGAAGGCTACAACGGCGTCATGTGCGTGGAGGCCGGCGGGCCGCCGGCCGGCACCGGCTGCGGCGGCTACGTGGTCGGCCAGACCGTCAAGCTGCTGAAGGAGCATCACCTGCTGGAAGACACCGACGTGGTGATCTTCGACGTTCTGGGCGACGTCGTCTGCGGCGGCTTCGCCTCGCCGCTGCAGCATGCCGACCGGGCCCTGATCGTCGCCGCCAACGACTTCGACTCGATCTTCGCCATGAACCGGATCGTCGCGGCGATCACGGCGAAGGCGCGGAACTATGACGTGCGCCTGGGTGGCGTGATCGCCAACCGCAGCGCGGCCACCGACGAAATCGACCGCTTCAACGACAAGGTCGGCCTCAAGACCCTGGCGCACTTCCCGGACCTGGACGTGATCCGGCGCAGCCGGCTGAAGAAGTCCACGCTCTTCGAGATGGAGGACTCGCCGGAGCTCGAGGCCGTCAAACGGGAGTATCTGCAGCTCGCCGAGACGCTCTGGGCCGGCACGGAACCGCTGGAGGCGGAGCCCATGAAAGATCGCGAGATCTTCGACTTTCTCGGGTTCGACTGAGGGGACGGACGATGGCAACAGCCTCTTACTTCGAACGGCGCAGCGAGCTCGAAACCTACTTCGACCGCACGGCGGCGGAGGCCTGGTCGCGCTTGACCTCCGACGCGCCGGTCGGACGCATCCGCGCGACGGTGCGCGCCGGGCGGGAACGCATGCGGGCCACCCTGCTGAGCTGGCTGCCGGAGGACCTCCGCGGCCGGCGCATTCTGGATGCCGGCTGCGGCACCGGGGCGCTGTCGATCGAGGCGGCGCGCCGCGGCGCGTGCGTGACGGCCATTGACCTGTCGCTCACGCTGGTGCAGCTGGCCCAGGACCGATGCCCCCAGGATCTCGGCGCCGGTTCCGTCAGTTTTCAGGTCGGTGACATGACCGACCCCGCACTCGGCAACTTCGATCACGTCGTCGCCATGGATTCGCTGATCCACTACGAGGCGGGCGATACGGTCGACATGCTGGCGCGCCTCGCGCAACGCGCGGAACGCAGCCTGCTCTTTACCTTCGCGCCGCGTACCCGGCCGCTCGCGGCAATGCATACGCTCGGACGCCTCTTTCCGCGCGGCAACCGGGCACCGGCCATCGAACCCCTGCGGGAGATCGACCTGCGGCGGCGCCTGGCGCGGGCCGAACGGCTGGACGGCTGGGAAACCGGCCGCAGCGAGCGCATCGCCAGCGGCTTCTACACCTCACAGGCCCTGGAGTTGCGGCGCCCATGAAAACCCTGCAGAGAGTTCTGGCGCGCGGCTGGCTCCATGTCGGGCCACGCTTCCTGCCGTTTGCCGACGCGGCAACGGCGGAGCTGCCGCTCGGCAGGCTGCTGCGCCTCTCGCTGTTCCAGGTCTCCGTCGGCATGGCGGTCGTCCTCATAACCGGTGTCCTGAACCGGGTGATGATTCTTGAACTGAGCGTGCCGGCCTGGTTCGTCGCGCTCGCCGTCGCCCTGCCGCTGATGCTGGCGCCATTGCGCGTGCTCATCGGCTTTCGCTCCGATTATCACATCTCGGTCCTCGGCTGGCGGCGGGTGCCCTACATCTGGACCGGCACCCTGATTCAGTTCGGCGGGCTTTCCATCATGCCCTTCGCCCTGCTGGTGCTCTCCGGCGATAACTACCATGACGTCCCGGCCATCGTCGGCCAGGGCGCCGCCGCCGCGGCCTTTTTCATGGTCGGCATCGGCCTTCATATGGCGCAGACCGCGGGTCTCGCCCTGGCCACCGATCTCGCACCGGCGGAGGCGCGCCCGCGTGTCGTGGCATTGCTCTACGTCATGCTGCTCCTCGGCATGGTGGTCAGCGCCCTCGCGTTCGGTGCGCTGCTAGCGGACTTCAACGCGGTGAAGCTGATCAGGGTGATCCAGGGCGCAGCCGTGGTGACCGTGGTCTTCAACGTCGTGGCGCTCTGGCAGCAGGAGGTGCGCGACCCTGCGCGCACCGATCCCGCCCGGCCGCGCCCCGACTTCGCCCAGACCTGGCGCGGCTTCATCAGCCAGGGCCGCGTGCTGCGCCTGCTGGTGGCGATCGGTCTCGGCACCGCGGCGTTCAGCATGCAGGATATTCTGCTGGAGCCCTATGGCGGGCAAATCCTCGGCCTCAGCGTCAGCGCGACGACGGTGCTGACTGCCCTGCTGGCCGGCGGCACGCTGATCGGTCTCGGCCTGGCGGCCGGCCGTCTAGGCCGCGGCGCCGATCCGCTGCGCCTCGCCGGCTGGGGCGCCGTCGCCGGCCTGGCGGCCTTTGCCCTGGTCATCCTGGCCGCGCCCCTGAATTCCACCCTTCTGTTCCGCGCCGGCACGGCACTGATCGGCTTCGGCGGCGGGCTCTTCGCCGTCGGCACGCTGACCGCCATCATGGCTCTGGCCGAGGGCGCCCACCGCGGTATCGCGCTCGGCGCCTGGGGAGCGGTCCAGGCCTGCTGCGCGGGAGGAGCCATCGCCCTGGGCGGCGCCGTGCGGGATGTCGTTTCGCAACTTGCGGATACAGGCGCGCTGGGCCCGGTCCTGACCGGTCCCGCCATCGGCTATGGCGCGGTCTATCACCTCGAAATCCTGCTGCTCTTCGCCACCTTGATCGCCCTGGGGCCGCTGGCGCGGGCGAGGGACGGGCGCAGGGCAGAATCGAAAAACCGTTTCGGGCTGGCGGAGTTCCCCGGCTAGGCCCGATTGCTTGTGGAGGTTTGTCATGTCAACCGGCGCATTTACCAGCTACATCGACGTCGCGCAGATTGCCCTCTATGTCTTCTGGGTCTTCTTCGCCCTGCTGATCTTCTATCTGCGGCGTGAGGACAAGCGCGAAGGCTATCCTCTGGAATCCGACCGCTCCGACCGGGTGACCGTCCAGGGCTTCCCCTCTCTGCCGGACCCCAAGACCTTTCATTTGCACCACGGCGGCACGGTGACGGCGCCGCGGACCGAGTCGGACACACGGACGATTCACGCCGAGCCGGCCTCCTACTTCCCGGGTGCGCCCTTGATGCCGACCGGCAATCCGATGACCGACGCCGTCGGTCCGGCCTCCTATGCGCAGCGGGCCAACACGCCCGACCTGACCGCCGAGGGGGCGGTGAAGATCGTGCCTCTGCGGACGGCAGGCGACTTCTATCTGGAACCGCGCGACCCCGATCCGCGCGGCTGCCCGGTCGTGGCCGCCGACGGGCAGACCGCCGGAACCGTGGTGGATGCCTGGGTCGACCGTGCCGAGGTGCTGATCCGTTACCTCGAGGTGGAGGTATCCGGCCCCGAGGGCCAGCGGCGCGTCATGCTGCCCATGACCTGCGTGCGGATGGGCGGCAAGCGCGGGGCCCGGAAGGTCCGCGTCAACGCGATCACCGCGGCACAGTTTGCTGACGTGCCATCGCTGGCGAACCCGGAGCAGATCACCCTGCTGGAGGAAGACCGCATCTGTGCCTACTACGCCGGCGGCAACCTCTATGCCACACCCCAGCGCCAGGAGCCGGTCCTATGACGGCCCATCACGGTCACGACGATTTCGCGTTCGAACCCGTCCGCGGCCTGCCCGAGACTCTGCCGGAGGGAGAGGCAATCCTTTGGCAGGGGGTGCCGGCGTGGCGTTCTCTGGCCCGGCGCGTTTTCCACACCCGGAAGATCGCCTTCTATGTGACGTTGCTGCTGCTCTGGCAGGGCGCGACGACGCTGCATGACGGCGGCAGCTTCGCTATGGCTGCCGTCGCCGTTCTGATGCCCTTGCCGCTGGCGTTGGGCGCGGTTGCCATTCCCGCCCTGCTGGCCTGGGGTTCCGCCCGTTCGACGGTCTACACCATCACCAACAAGCGGGTGGTCATCCGCTCCGGCATCGCCCTGGACGTCACCGTCAACCTGCCGCTGGCGAAGATCGAGACTCTCTCCAAGCGGCTGCACCGCGACGGCAGCGGCGACATTCCCATGACCCTGGCCGGCGACGGGCGGATCGCCTACCTCGCGCTCTGGCCCAACGCCCGCCCCTGGCGTCTCGCCCGGCCGCAGCCGATGCTGCGCTGCCTGGCGGAGCCGGAGGCCGTCGCCGAGCTTCTGGTCAGGGCCCTGATCGCAGCCCAGGCCGCTACAGGCCTGGAGACTGTGGAAGGCGAGTCCAAGGCCAAACCGACGGCGGAGCAGCCCCGCTCCGCGCCAATTGCAGCGGCCTCTTGAGACAGGGAACACAGGCCATGACCACAAACCACAAGCAGACCGAGACCATTCCGCGGCCCGTCCTGCTTGCCGCCGGGGCCATGGTTGTTCTTGCTATCGCGCTGGCTGGTTTCGGGCAGATCAGCGGGCTGGGGCGGGTCGCCCTGCCCGAGGCGGAAGCCGTTGCGAGCCGGGAACTGCACTTCGAACAGCGCAGCGATGGCGAAGTCGTCGTCCTTGGCAGCGACGGTGTGGTTGCAGTCAATCCGGAGGGCGCCGGCTTCCTGCTCGGCATTGCCCGCGGCCTGGGGCGCGAGCGCCTGCTGCGGGGCGCCGACCCGAACGCGCCTTTCACCCTCACGCGCTGGAGCGACGGGCGGCTGTCATTGCTGGACCGGGAAACCGGCAGCGAGATCGAACTGTCAGCCTTCGGCCCGGACAATCGGCGCCTGCTTGCGGCCCTGCTCTACGCAGAGACCGCAGCGCAATGATGCTTGCCTGACGCAAGCGCAAAGGAGAACACCATGGACGACCTCAACATCAACGACGCCGTCAATGTCACCACCCGCCAAGCCGTCACCGAGGACCTCATCTCGCCGCGCTTCTACACCACCGACTTCGCGGCCATGGACCGCTTGGACGTCAGTTCGGTGCGCAGCGAGTGGGACGCCCTGATGGCGGAATTCCGCGCCGACAACAACCGCCACCACTTCGACCGCGACCCGAAGTTCAACGTCGACATCGAGGCGCTGCCCGAAGACCTGCGGGAAGAGTTCCTCGACTTTCTGGTGAGTTCCCTGACCGCCGAGTTCTCCGGCTGCGTGCTCTACTCCGACATCAAGACCCGGGTGAAGAACCCGGACGTCAAGGCGCTGATGGGCGCCATGAGCCGCGACGAGTCCCGCCATGCCGGCTTCATCAACAAGGCGCTGAAGGACTTCAACCTGGGAATCGAGCTCGGCTTTCTGAAGAAGACCAAAAAGTACACCTTCTTCAAGCCGAAGTTCATCTTCTACGCCACCTATCTCTCGGAGAAGATCGGCTACGCGCGCTACATCACGATCTACCGGCAGCTCGAACGCAACCCGCAGTACCGCTTCCATCCGATCTTCAAGTGGTTCGAAGCCTGGTGCAACGACGAGTTCCGCCATGGCGAGGCCTTTGCCCTGATCATGCGCGCCGACCCCAGCCTGCTGCGGGGCCGCAACAAGCTGTGGATCCGCTTCTTCCTGCTGGCCGTCTTCGCGACCATGTACGTGCGCGACCATGCACGGCCCGCCCTGCATCGCGCCCTCGGGCTCGATCCCACCGAGTTCGATTTCACGGTCTTCCGCATCACCACGGAGATCTCAAAGCAGATCTTCCCGGTCAGCCTGGACCTCGACAATCCGGCTTTCCGCGCCGGGCTGGAGCGCCTGCGGCGTATCGCCGAGGCGAGCAAGGCCGCGAAGGAAAGAGGCGGCCTCGTCGGCGGTGCCAAACGGGCTGCCCTCGCCGTAGCAGGCGCAGCGACCTTCGCCCGGCTCTACCTGCTGCCGACGCGCAAGCACGCGCTGCCGCAGAACGTCCGGCTGGACCCGGTGTGGTAAGTCGGTAACCGACCCGAATGTGAGGCACGCCGATGATCGAGTACGGCCTTCCTGTGATTTTCGCGCTCTTTGTGTGGTGGTTCTCCACCGGCGTGATCATCTACCTGGACGGCCTGCCCAGGCACACCTTCCGCTGGGGCATGCTGGGCGCCACGCTGCTGCTTGCCGCCTCGATCTACGGCTTGGCCGTGACCAAGAACGACACCAGCGTCGCGGGGGCCTACTGGGCCTTCACCTTCGGCCTGCTGATCTGGGGCTGGCAGGAAATCAGCTTCTACATGGGTTTCGTCACCGGCCCGCGAAAGAAAGCCTGCCCGGAGGGTTGCCGCGGCTGGAAGCACTTCGGTCACGCCATACAGGTCAGCCTCTACCATGAGCTCTCGATCATCGCCGCAGCGGTGCTGGTGGTCGCAGTCACCTGGAACGGCGCCAATCAGGTCGGCACCTGGACCTTCATGATCCTCTGGTGGATGCATGAGAGTGCCAGGCTCAACGTCTTCCTGGGCGTGCGCAACCTGAACGAGGAGTTCCTGCCGGAGCATCTGGAGTATCTGAAGAGCTTTCTCACCAAGAAGCCGATGAATCTGCTGTTCCCGGTTTCAATCACCGTTTCGACGGTGATCCTTACTTGGCTGATTCAGTCGGCGATCGCGCCGGAAGCCACCGCCTTTGAAGCGGTCGGCTATACCTTCCTGGCAACCATGATGGCGCTGGCGGTTTTGGAGCATTGGTTCCTGGTGGTTCCCCTGCCGGCTGCCTCCCTGTGGAACTGGGCCCTTTCCTCCCACGGCAAGGCCCAACCCCTCGATGGCGAGCCGGCCGCCTTTGGTGTCGTGGAGGACCACGGCCTCGAGCAGGTCAGCACCCTCTCCGCACTGCATCTCGCCGGGAGCCGTGACACAGAAACAGATCACGGGCATGACCACGAAGGCGAGGCGACGTCATCGCATGGCGGCAACGCCCCCGGCGAAAACGAACAGCCGCGCATCGTGGCCATCGGACAGAATCTGGACTGCCCGGCGCTGGACGCCGGCACCGCAGGCTGCACCGCGGCCGCCACATCAGCCACCTCGGGGCCAACCCCTCGGACACGGCCTGTCGAACCTCAAAGCGAGGAGGAGACGAAGAATGGATTACCAGAGCTTCTTCGACCAGCAGCTTACTGATCTCCGTCGGGAGGGACGCTATCGCGTCTTCGCCGATCTGGCGCGTCAGGCCGGCAGCTTTCCGCGCGCCACTTGTCATCCTTCGCGCCAACCCGGCGAAGAACCGGGGGATCCTTGCGGCGAGGTCACCGTGTGGTGTTCCAACGACTACCTCGGCATGGGACAGCACCCCGCCGTGCTCGCAGCCATGCACGAGGCGATCGACCGCTGCGGCGCCGGCGCCGGGGGAACGCGCAACATCTCGGGCACCAACCACTATCATGTGCTGCTCGAACGCGAGTTGGCCGACCTCCACGGTAAGGAAGCGGCCCTGCTTTTCACCTCCGGCTATGTGTCGAACTGGGCGGCGCTGACAACCCTGGCCTCGCGCCTTCCCAACTGCGTCGTCGTTTCCGATGCGAAAAACCATGCCTCCATGATCGAGGGCATCCGCCACTCGCGCGCGGAAAAGCGCATCTTCAAACACAACGATCCGGAGGATCTGGCGCGCAAGCTGGCCGACATAGAGCCCGGGCGCGCCAAGCTGGTTGCCTTCGAATCCGTCTATTCCATGGATGGGGATGTCGCACCCATTGCCGAGATCTGCGATGTGGCCGAGAGATACGGCGCCATGACCTACCTCGACGAGGTGCACGCGGTGGGGCTCTATGGCCCGCGCGGCGGCGGCATCGCGGAGCGCGAGGGGCTGATGGACCGCCTGACGGTCATCGAAGGCACCCTCGGCAAGGCATTCGGCGTTCTCGGCGGCTACATCTCCGGGTCGGCCGCCGTTGTCGATTTCGTCCGCAGCTTCGCCTCGGGCTTCATCTTCACCACCGCCCTGCCCCCCGCCGTAACCGCCGGGGCCTTGGCATCGGTCCGCCACCTCAAGCACAGCAAGGTAGAACGCGCCCGCCACCAGGAGCGTGCCGCAACCCTGAAATGGATGCTGACACAGGCGGGACTGCCGGTCATGCCGTCCGCAAGCCACATCGTCCCGGTGCTGGTGGGGGATCCGCGCAAATGCAAGGCGGTGACCGACCTGTTGTGGGAGCGCCACGGGATCTACGTACAGCCGATCAACTATCCGACGGTGGAACGCGGCACGGAGCGGCTGCGCCTGACACCATCGCCGCTCCACGGCGACGACGATATGGAACGCCTGGTTTCGGCCTTGAGTGAAATCTGGTCGGAGTTCGCCTTGGTCAGGGAGGCCGCCTGAAGAAGGCCGCCATAGACGCCGGCATTCGGAGCGTTGCGGGCACCGCAACCGGCGGCTGGTATCAAAGGTTGCATCACGAGCCCGCCAACACCAAATGCGGTAGAGAAAGTGTGCCGCTATGATGTTGATTTCACAGATATTTCAGTAAATTGTGCTTGTAGTCTGACAGCCGCTGTCCACATTTATGGACAGATAGGATCGCGGTCTGTAGAAGTGGATTTATAAGCAGGTCGTAAAGTACAAGGCCTGTGCGCAAGGGGGGATTGGTTTAGGGCAAAGGCTTGTGGCTGCGCCGAGGGGCGACCTGCGAAGGGAGTCCACCGGCAGGGGGTGTGTCACGCCCACGACAGCCGCAGTCGGCCGACCCATTTTCGATAGCGCATGAGATTGAGTCATTATGGAAGGCTTGAACGTCGCACAACCTGACATAACCCTTCATCTGGATATGGAGGGCACCATCCAGCGCGTCTCCCATTCCGCCGCGATCCCCGACAGCGATGTCGAGAGCCTGCGCGGGCGTGCCTGGAGCGAGACGGTCGGCGACGTCGGCGGCGACAAGATCAAGCACATGCTGGAAGACGCGCGGGACCGGGGGATCTCGGCCTTTCGCCAGCTTAACCAGCACTTTCCCAGCGGACTGAAGCTGCCGATCGAGTACACGGCGGTGCGCCTTGGCGACAACCAGGGCCTCGTCGCCATCGGGCGCAACCTGCAGGCTGTGGCCGAACTGCAGTCCCGCCTCGTTGCCGCGCAGCAGGCCATGGAGCGCGACTACTGGAAGCTTCGTGAAGTCGAGACCCGCTATCGGCTGCTCTTCGACTCGTCGAACGAGGCGGTGCTCCTGATCCGCGCGTCGACCCTTCATATCGTGGAAGCCAATCCGGTTGCGATCCGCGCGCTCGGCGTGTCGGCCCAGGGCGGCGAGTTCCTGGCCGAGATCGCGGCGAAGGAGCGCCAGCATTTCGAAGACATGCTGCAGCGGGTCCGCGATCAGGGCAAAGCGCCGGCCGTCATGATCCACATGGGCCAGGACCAGACACCCTGGCTGGTCCGCGCGTCCCTGATGACCGCTGGACCGGGCCCCATGTACCTGCTTCAGCTCTCCCCGGTTTCTGCCGAGGCTCCTGCGAGCCTCGTCAACGATACGATGCCGATTGCCGACCTCATCGCGCGGGTTCCCGATGCCTTTGTCGTGCTCGACAAGCAGGGCACGGTCCTGCGGACCAATCAGGCCTTCCTTGACCTGGTTCAGGCCGGCTCCGAGGCGGTGGTCGTCGGGGAGCGGCTCAGCCGCTGGCTGTGGCGGCCCGGCGCCGATCTGACTGTCCTGCTGGCCAACATTCAGCTCCATGGGACGGTCAGGCTGTTCTCAACGACCGTGCACGGCGATCTGGGCCTGGAAACCGAGGTGGAGCTCTCCGCCAGTGGTGACAGGCAAGGCGACCCCCAGCATATCGGGGTCCTCATCCGCGACGTGAGCCGGCGGCTGGTGAACAGCACGCACGGCCGGGAACTCAGCACGCTGGTCAGCACCCTCACCGAGCAGATCGGCAGCACCTCCCTGCGCGACCTTGTCAGGGACACGGTTGGCGTCGTCGAACGACACTACATCGAATCGGCGCTTGAGCTGACCAACGGCAACCGCACCGCCGCGGCCGAACTCCTGGGCCTGAGCCGTCAGAGCCTCTATGCCAAGTTGAACCGCTACGCGATGGACGGCGGCACACAATCGCCGTCAGACAACAAAGCGTAACCGGTGCCCCTGCCAGCGTGTCCGAACAACAGCCCGCGACACCGGCCTTCGGCGAAGCCGATCTCTCGAACTGCGAGCGGGAACAGATCCATCTGGCTGGGTCGATCCAGCCTCATGGTGCGCTTCTCGTGCTCCAGGAACCGGAGCTGCGCGTCGTGCAAGCCAGCGCAAACGCCGGAAGCTTCCTCGGGCATGAATCCCCTGTCGGCACAAAGCTCGACGATTGGGAGGGCGATCTCTCAGAGAAAATCCGGCGCCACCTCGGCGACCGTATGGACCGTATCCCGATTGCCGTCCGATGCCACCTGGGATCGCCGGCGCGGGAGTTCGACGGACTGATCCACCGCCCGCCGGAAGGCGGACTGATTGTCGAGCTGGAAGAAGCGGGGGCATCGCTCAACCTCTCCCAGCACCTCGAAGACTCGCTGCGCAAGATCCTCGAGACCGCTTCCCTGGCCGAGCTCTGCAGCGAATCCGCCGGTATCATCAAAGCGCTCACCGGCTTCGACCGGGTCATGGTCTACCGCTTCGACGAAGAGGGGCATGGCGAGGTCTTCGCAGAACGACGGGAAGAGCATCTGGAAGCCTTTCTCGGAAACCGCTATCCGGCATCCGACATTCCTCAGATTGCCCGGCGACTCTATGAACGCAACCGCGTGCGGCTGCTGGTCGACGTGGACTACGAACCGGTGCCTTTGCAGCCGGCTCTTTCGCCGCTGACCGGCGGCGAGCTCGACATGTCGCTCTGCACGCTGCGGAGCATGTCGCCGATCCACATACAGTACCTGCAGAACATGGGCGTCAGCGCGACACTGGTCGCCTCGTTGATGGTTGCCGGCCGGCTCTGGGGCCTCATCGCCTGCCATCACTATGCGCCGCGCTCGGTCCCCTACGAGACCCGCGCCGTCGTCGAGCTTCTGGCGGAAACCATCGCGACGCGCCTCGCAGCTCTTGAGAGCTTCGTGCAGGCCGAAGCGGAGCTCATGGTCCAGCGTCTCGAGCAGCGCCTTGTCGAGGCGATTTCACGCGACGGCGATTGGCAGTCCGCTTTGTTCGGACATAGCCGTTCTCTGCTGCAGCCCCTCGACGCCAGTGGCGCGGCCCTGCTGTTCGAGGGCGAGGTGCGGACCACGGGCGAGGTGCCGGGAACCCGCGAGCTGCGCCGCATCGGCAACTGGCTCGACCGCCAGGCGCGCAAGGGGCAGATCACCACGACCTCGCTGGGCCGCGAGGAGCCTGCCTTTGCGTCCCTGACGCCGGTGGCCAGCGGACTGCTGGCCATGCCCCTTTCCAGCGTTCCCGGCGAGTACCTGTTGTGGTTCCGGCCCGAACGCATTCGCACCGTCACCTGGGGCGGCAATCCCTTCAAGCCGGTGATCGTCGGCAACGACCCCTCCGATCTTTCACCGCGGCGCTCCTTCTCTCAATGGCACGAAGTCGTCGAGGGCACGGCCGACCCCTGGACCTCCGCCGACCTGAATACGGCACGCCTGATCGGCGACACGCTGGCCGACGTGGTTCTGCAGTTCCGCTCGGTGCGCATGGTGATCGCCCAGGAGCAGCTCGATCAGGTCAGCGACAAGGTAAAGCTCTCCGAACAACCGGTGATCACGGCCTCTCCGGAAGGCCGCATCCTGCTGATCAACTCGGCGTTCCGGCGCTTACTGAAGGACCCTGGCAAAGAACTGACCACGGTCAACGACCTCCCGTCGCTCTTCACCAACCCCAACGCCGTAAGGCGCAGTCTCGACGACCTGTTGCGTCATCAGAGCACATGGCGTGGCGAGGTTGTCCTGCATCTGCAGGAGGAGGAAGCGACGCCGCTGCGTGTGCGTGCCGATGCCGTGATCTCCGCCCCCGACCATCTGCTCGGCTTCGTCTTCATGTTTACCGACCTGACCGAGCGCAAGGCCGCGGACACTGCCCGCCGCCAGTTCCAGGAAGGGCTGATCGGACGCCATCAGATGCACGGTCTGCAGCTCAACTCGAAGTCAGATCTGCTCTACCGCAACCTGCTGTCCTCGGTCGTCGGCAATGCGCAGCTTGCGGCGCTCGAGATCACCGACAGCATGGAACTGGCCAAGATCCCGTCAAAGCTCGAAAGCGTTCAGGCCTCCGTGGCACGCTCCAGGGAGCTGCTGGAACACCTGATGTGGCATGCCATGGTGGACGATGACAGCGAAGACGAGGAAGGGCCCGGAGGGAAGGACCGGCCGCCGGGGATTCGCAGCTAGGGCGCTGCAGCCCGAACGGCCAATGACATCGCGATGCTGTCCCGGAAAGCCCGTACGCCCTCGTCGACCGCAGCACGGAACCGCAGTGGCGGCAGGGGCGCGCGGTTGATCCTCTCGCGGTAGGCGCCCCGAAACCGATCGAGGTCTCCCACCTCCGTAAAGTCGTAGAACGAAAGACATCCGGGCTGCAGACCCAGATTGCGGGCCAGCAGGCGCCGCAACACCCGTCCGCCGTTCAGATCGCCGAGATAGCGGGTGTAGGCATGGCCCAGAAGCCGCGCCGGATCGCTCTCCGCCACCGCCTCTATCCGCCGGGCATAGCGGTCGGCGGCAGGCAGCACCGGCAGCACCGACCGCCAGGTTGCTCCAAAGAGAGCGTCAAGGTCGCGGGCAAGCCCCTCCGCGCGGTAGACGACCGGCTCGGCAAGCCCTGAAATCACAGGGTCCGCCTTCCCCTGCTCAAGCGACCGTTCCAGCGCCCCATAGACCGGATGCAGATTGCGCAGCAACAGCACATATCCCGTCCGGCTGACGGTCCCGTGCAGAATGTCGGCGATGATGCCCGAACGCTCGGCCTGGCGATGCAGACGCTGGGTTCGATCTTTCAGGCTGTCCGCCAGACCCGGCGCGCCGATGCGACTGCCGCGCTGCTTGCGGTGCTCTGCCGCGGCGGAACCCGGATCCACTCTCTGCCCATCCATCGCGCGCACCTCTCCGGTCCCTGCAAAGACGAGCTTCGCCGAGCCGACCGGCAGGGTCAAGCGACAGGGCCAAGCGACAGGCCCGCCTTCGCGGCGGGCCGGCGCCCAGGGCACCCCCCTCAGAGAGACTGGCTCAAGGCGGGGCGGCGCTCAGGGAGGGGAAGTCGCCCAGCATGCTGTCGCCGTTCAGCGGCTTCTGAACGCCCTGATGACAGGTCGTGCAATACGTCTTGGCGACATCGCCCAAAGGCCCCAGCCGCGTCGGCGGAAAGACCGGCTGCAGCGGATCGAGATGTTCGATGTTCAAGGCCCGCACCATCTCGATGCCATGCCAGGCGGTCATGCGCTGCGGGGTGCTCTGCGCCCACTCCTGGACCGCACGCGTGTTGTGACAGAACGTGCAGTTGACCCCCAGGGCCTCGGACATATGGATCATGAGCGCATAGGAGCGCTCGGTATCCTGGATCGAAACCACATGATCGCTCGGCAGGGCGTCCAGTCCCTCGACGCGGATCTCACCGTAGTCGCCCAGAAGCGCGGTAAAGGGATCGGTGTGCAGGGAGGTCAGTCCGACGGAAACGGTGTTCTGCCCGGCCGTATAGCCGGCCCAGCCGCCCGTCGGCCCGGGCTCTTCCTCTCTGTACCAGACGTTCTGCGGCACCGGATGGCCACGGTGGCAGGTGTAGCAGGTGACGCCGGTCTCGGCGACATGGTCCGTCCAGTTGGCGTTGATGTCCCAGGTCATCTGCAGCATCCGCCGGGCGACGCCCTTGGTGTAGACCTCGTCCGAAGCCAGGTTCTCCTCGTTGTGGCAGTAGACGCAGCCCTCCTCGGGAGAAACCCATTCGGTGATCGCGGCCATCAGGCGGTCGAACTGGTCGGAACTGAGATGTCCCAGCACCGGCACGTTCTCGTAGACTTCCGAGGCACGTGGGCCGCTGGTGTCAAGCTCCCAGGGCGGTTCCGGCAACTGGTTCGCCGCAACGCCCTCGGCCATGCGCTCGATATCGCCGATCTGCACCATCGCCGTGCCGCGGAAGCCGGTCTGGTTATTGTCCACCGGCGGCAGGTCCCAGTCCGCCATGACGAACATGGCGACGGTCAGAAAGGCTGCGACAACCGCCAGCAATCCGGTCCAGATGTTCATTGCCCTGCTCCCATCGCCGGGTCGCCCATGCCTTGGAAGACGTCCGGGTAAGGCGGGGCCACACCGTGTTTCACCGACCAGAGATACCAGTTATCGACCACCGTGCCGGTCAGCAGAATACCGATGCCGCCGGTCAGGGGCGTCAGCACCGCAAACCACCAGGCCCAGCGGTGGATCGATTCCATCGTGGCGTTGAAGCCCATGGTCCAGCGCCAGAACAGCGCCGCCCGTTCCGATGCCGTGCCGCGGTCGGTCACCTGCTCGATCTCGCGCTCGCCGCCAAGGCGGCTGACCGCGAGGATCGTCGCGCCGTGCATGGCAAAGAGCAGCACGGAGCCGTAGAGGAAGACGATCGAGAGCGCGTGGAAGGGGTTGTAATGCAGATTGCCGTAACGCAGCGAGAAGGCCGTGGTCCAGTCGAGATGCGGGAAGATGCCGAAAGGCACGGCCTCCGCCCAGCTCCCCATCAGCGCCGGGCGGATGAAGCCCAGAACGAGGAACAGGAAGATGGCCGACGCAAAGGCCCAGGCGACATGCGTCCCCATGCCCAGGGCGCGGGCCCGGCGATAGGTGCGCACCCACCACAGCAGGATGGAGATGGTCAGGAAGAACCCGGCCATGACCCACCAGCCGCCTTCGGAAAGGGGTGGCAGGAATGCGAAGCCGTACTCCGGCGGCGGCGGCTCGAGCGCCAGCCAGGGCAGTTGACGGACGAACTCGATCGGATCCCAGTTCACCGAGGCGGCCATGTTGAGGCCGATGATCTCGATGGCTGCGAAGCCGAAGAGCAGCGAAACGATCCCGGTCCAGCCCAGGTAGATCGGTCCGATCTGGGCATTCCCGAGCCAGCCGATCCAGTAGGCGAAAAAGGGTTTGCCGGCGCGGTCGGAATCGTGGCGCGGCAGGTCGACGCCGAGTTCGGGGGCGGCGCGGACCTGAACGCGGGTGAAAATGTTTTGATATTCAGCCATGGTCCCTTGCCTTTCCCTAGAACCAGATCGGCAGTCTCAGCCACCAGTCCCACCACTCCGGCCAGCTGCGGTTCCAGAACGGCCCGGAGATGACGATGCAGATGGCGCTCCAGACGCCGGCGTTGATCGCGAGCAGAAGCCCGAGGCGGTGAATGCCCAGGGTGCCGATGGAGTAGCCGATGGTGTCGCGGAAGAAGGTGTCTTCGTATTCCGGCGTCTTGACCTTCTCCCCCTCGGCCGGGTTGACCGCCGAGAGCACCAGCGCGCCGTGCAGCGAGAGCGCCAGGGTGGTGGTGAAGAAGAAGGTGACCGCGATCATGTGCGCCGGGTTGTACATGAAGTGCAGGTGCTGGTAGCCGACGTTGGACACCCAGTCGAGGTGACTGTAGATGCCGTAGGGGAAGCCGTGCCCCCAGGCGCCGAGCAGCAGCGGACGGATCACCACCAGGGTTACATAAGCCAGAATGGCCGCGCTGAAGGCGATCGGCACATGGTAGCCGATACCCAGCTTGCGGCAGATCTCCACCTCGCGCAGCGCCCAGGAGACGAAGCTGCCGATAGCGCAGATGGTGACGATTTGCCAGATGCCGCCTTCCATCATCGGGGCCGGTCCCAATCCATACTTAAGGTCCGGCGGTGCGATGTTGATCTGCCAGAGGTTCCAGGTCGGCCCCTGGCTGGCACCATAGATGATCAGCACGGTGCCCAGAGCGGCGAAGAAGACCGTCGTCACACCGAAGAAGCCCACGTAGAAGGGACCGACCCAGAAGTCGAACATGTCGCCGCCGATCAGCGTTCCTCCGCGTACGCGGTACTTCCTTTCAAAACTGAGCATTGCCATGGCGTGCCTCTCCTTTGGGTCGCCCTGAACTTAAAGCCGCCGCGGGCGGCGGGTTGGCAGCGGACGGCCCTTCAAGGGCGCGCCCGCTGCCAAAGGCCCAGCGATCACTGGATGCTGGTTTGGGCCGGTTCGTTGAGCCAGCTGCCGTAGCGTTCGGTACTGAGTTGAACGAAGTGGTTCACCAGCACCATGAAGAACGCAAACGCCAGGATCGCTATCAGCGCCCTGCGCGGATCGAACAGAAGCCAGATTCTCCACATGATTTCTCTCTCCTTCTCTGATCTGGACCTAGAACCAAGGACGCCAGATCCAGATGAGGATGTGGGCAATGATCGTCAGCCCGAGGAAATACAGGAATCCCTGCATGAAATACTTGTGGAATTCCCTGGCTTCGTTCTCCGTCAATCCGGACAGGGAGCCGCTCCTTTCGCCGTTAGCCATGCGAGTGGCCTCCAACAAGGATGGCCGTGTGGCCGTTACCGCGCTCATCCCACGCGGCGGGGTTCGTCACAGTGCAAGCACCATGACGAGTCCTCTGCCCGGCAGTGCCGGGCAAGAGCTCGGGGATCGCTGCGCGCCGGCCGCCACCGAGATCGGCGGGCCGGCAGGCAGGATCGTATCTGGAGAAAGTCCGGGTCATGCGCTCTGTCCCTCCGCCATAGCGGCCAGGGAGCGTTTCACGCGCTCGACGCCGACCTCCGCTTCGCCGGCGCTCTTGGCATCGGTCTCGATGCGCTCGCGCAGGCGCTTGGCGGCCGAAATCCGCACCAGGAAGGGCTGCCGCTCCAGATGCACTTCCAGCGCGGCGCGGGCCTCCGCACTCCAGCGGCAGGCGCTTGCCTGCGCGCCGCGCGCAGGCGTCGCCTCCACCCGGTCGAGGTCGCTGCTCAGCGGCAGGATGTGGAAGAGCGCGTCGAACAGCGCGTTGCAGTATTCCTGAACGATGTAGGTCGCACCGGCATAGCCCATGAAGGGCGTGCCCGTCGCCCGGCGCACGATTGCGCCGGGGAAGGATGCCGGAATGTAGATGGCGCGGCAGCCCTGCTCGGCGGCGTACATGCGCTCGTTGTAGGAGCCGAAAAGCACCAGTGGCGGCGATTCTCTGAGCGCCGTGCGGACCGCGTCGTTGTCCGGCTTCTTGCCGGCCGTGCGGGCGAAGGAGAAGGTGCAGGGCACCCCCATCTCCTCCTCCAGGAAGCGCTTCAGGCCGCGGGTGTAGGTCGCAGAAGCGACAACCGCGAAAGAGCCGGTGGCGAAGAAGTCCTGCGTCACGCTGCGCCAGAGATCCCAGATCGGCTTGATCGTGCCGTGCTTCTCTTCGGCGATGAAGGGTTCCGGGTCGACACCGGTCAGCTCACCCAGCTTGCGCAGGAAGTTCGTCGTCGCAAAGAGGCCGATGGGCGCCTGCAGGTAGGGCCGGTCCAAAGCTTCGCAGAGCTGGCGTCCGAATTCCCGGTAGAGGCAGACGTTGACCGCGGCATCGCCAAGCCGGGGCACGTCCTTCACGTGGGCGCCCAGGGGAAAGACCAGGTTCACCTCGCAGCCGATACCTTCGATCAGGCGGCGGATCTCCGCCAGGTCCGAGGGCATGTTGAAGGTGCCGTACATCGGGCCGATGATGTTGACCAGGGGCTTGGCGCCTTCGGGCCGGGGCTTCGCCGGCCGCTTCGCCGCCTTCTTGCCGCCGAACTCCGACCACAGCCAGTAAAGCGCGCGGTCGGCGCTCTGCCACTGGTCCTCGTCGATGGTGCGCGGCAGGAAACGCCGGAGGTTGGAGCCCTCGGGCGTGACGCCGCCGCCGATCATCTCGGCGATGGAGCCGGTGACCACAACGGCCGGCTGCTTCTGGTCCTGGGTGCCACTGGCCCGCCGCAGAGCCTCTTCCGTCCCGCTCATGGTGAGCTCGTCTTCGGACAGTCCGGTCACCACGACAGGCAGTTCGTGGGGCGGCAGGGCGTCGGTGTAGTGCAGGACCGCCGTCACCGGCAGGTTCTCGCAGCCGACGGGCCCGTCGATGACCACACGCAGGCCCTTGATCGCCGAGAACGCATAGACGGCGCCCCAGTAGCCCCCCGCACGATCGTGATCGAGGACCAGCATGGTCAGCCGCCTTCCTGCACGGCAGTCTGCGGTTCCGCCTGTGCCTTGTGTTTTGCCGGCGCCTTGGGCTTCACCTGTGCCTTGGGCTTCGCCGTGCTGCGCGCAGGGGCCTTTTCCGGCGCGGCGGGCGCTTCTGTTGCGGTTGCCTTGGGGGTCTCCTTCTTGGGAGGCCGCGGTCCGTAGCCCGCGGCATCGCCGCTGCCGACCCCATCGAAGAAGGCGGTCATCTGCCGGAAGCGTTCGCGGCCGCGGGTCTGTGCCGCCACGATGCCGGCCAGCGCGCCGGCCCCGGCAGGCCCGAAGAGCGGGCGTGCCGAAACCATGTTGGTAAAGTAGATCGCCGGCACGCCCTCTTCCTTGGCAGCCTGCACCAGGGGCGTGGTCCCCAGCGCGAGATCGGGCTTCACCTCGCGCATCGCCGCCAGATCCTGCTCCAGCGCGGCGCGGTACTGCACATGGGTTCCCTGCGCCGCAAGCCATGCGCGGTCGGGCTCGCTCCAGGGCGTCTTCGGACAGGCGGTGCCGACATAGGGCACCTCTGCCCCGGCCTCGATCAGCAGGCGCGCGACCAGCAGTTCGGAGCCTTCGTAGCCGGACACGGTGATGCGGGCCTTTATGGGATTGGCGGCCAGCACTGCACGGATCGCCGCCAGGCTCTGCGCCTTGGCGGCATCGACGCGCTCCGCCGCCACCCCGGCAGCCGCCCCGACGGCCTGCAGCCAGTCGGCGGTCGCCTCGACACCCACGGGGCCCGAGCCGACGACCGGCCGTCCGGCTGCCTGGAATTCCCGCACCGAGGCGGTATAGAAGGGATGCACTGCCGCCGCGACGCGGCAGTCCAGTGCGCCATAGAGATCCCGCCATTCGCGCGACGGCAGCTGCGGGCCGACAGCCAGGCCGAGCGGCTCCAGCAGGGCGCCGATGCCGACCGGATCGGCCGGGAAGAGCTCGCCGATCAAGCTGACTGTCGGGCGCTCCGCGGCGTCCTGGTCGGCCTGCTGGTTACTCTGGCGCCGGGGCCGCTGCACAGGGCCCTGCTCCGCTTCCGAGCGGGCGTAGCGCAGCATGGCGCCGGCCAGAACGTCCTTGGCTTCCGCATGCGTCGGCACGCCGAAGCCGGGCACGTCGATGCCGATGATGCGCACGCCCTCGATCTCGCGCGGCAAACGGTCGAGCGGGATGCCCGAGGCCGTCGGCACACAGAGGTTGATGACCACCACCGCGTCGTAGAGTTCCGGATTGGCCATCTCGACGACCGCGTTGCGGATGTCCTCGTAGAGCTGCCCCGTGACCAGGGTCTCGGAATTGAAGGGAACGTAGCCGACGGTGCGGCGCGCGCCGTAGAAGTGCGAGGTAAAGGTCAGGCCGTAGACGCAGCAGGCCGAGCCCGAAAGGATCGTCGCCGTGCGCCGCATGCGTAGGCCGACCCGCAGGGAGCCGAAGGCCGGGCACATGGACTGCGGCTGATCGTGCGGACCCTTGGGATAGTCCTCGGCCAAGCGTTCCAGAGCCGCCGTCTTGCCGGCCGCCCTGGCGGCGTTCAGCAGGGTCTCCTGGCCACCGTGGCAGCCGCCTGCAACGCTTTCCGTCGCTGCTGCGTCGGGCGGCTTCGTCGGCAGATGATCGTCGGAGCGCATCGCGGTCAGACCCCTTCGTAGACGACTTCGAGGGAGGGCTTTTCGACGATCTCGCCCGCGCACATGTCTTCCGGGGTCGCCGGGTCGAGGACCACGTCACGCCCCACCGCCTCGCTGGCGAAGAGGCCGAGAAGCGCGTCCTGGGTCAACGGCGTCGGCGTCTGCGGCCCGGCCCCGGCTGCCTGCTGGGCGAGTTCCTCGAACAGAGGAGCCCAGTCCCCACCGGGCTTGCCGACGATTTCGTAGTTGGCGCTCTTGCGCCGGATGTCGTCGTGCGCCGGGATGGCCGCGAGAACGGGGATGCCCACCGCCTCGGCAAAGGCCTGGGCCTCGCCGGTGCCGTCGTCCTTGTTGACCACCATGCCGGCGACGCCGACATTGCCGCCCAGCTTGCGGAAATAGTCGACGGCCGAGCAGACGTTGTTGGCTACATAGAGCGACTGCAGATCGTTGGAGCCGACGACGATGACCTTCTGGCACATGTCCCGGGCGATCGGCAGGCCGAAGCCGCCGCAGACCACGTCGCCCAGGAAGTCGAGCAGCACGTAGTCGAAGCCCCAGTCATGGAAGCCCAGCTTCTCCAGCAGTTCGAAGCCGTGAATGATGCCGCGCCCGCCGCAGCCGCGCCCGACCTCCGGGCCGCCCAACTCCATGGCGAAGACGCCGTCGCGCTTGAAGCAGACGTCGCCGATCTGGACCTCCTCGCCGGCAAGCTTCTTCCGCGAGGAGGTTTCGATGATGGTCGGGCAGCTGCGCCCGCCGAACAGAAGCGACGTGGTGTCGCTCTTGGGATCGCAACCGATCAGCAGCACCCGCTTGCCCTGCTGCGCCATCATGTAGGAGAGGTTCGCCAGGGTGAAGGACTTCCCGATGCCGCCCTTGCCGTAGATGGCGATGATCTGGGTCTCCTTCGTCACCGGCGCCGTGGAGACAGGGTCAGGGCCCTTGGCCGCTTCGGCGCGCAGGCGCGCATCCATCTCCGCCGTCGTGCGCGGTTCGGAAGCCGATGGCTCGGAAGCAGATGGCTCGGAAGACGGAAGGGTCGCGCCCGAAACATCCTGGGTTTTGGTTGTTGCCTGGGTCTTGGTCATTGCCTGGGTCTTGGTCACTGGCAGTGCCTCCAATCGAGAACCATCTTCAGGCAGGAGGAGTCGTTGAACGCGGTGCGGTAGGCAGGCTCGGCCTGCGCCGCCGCCTCGCGATGCGTGATCAGACCCTCCAGGGAAAGCCGCCCCGACCGGACAAGGTCGCTGACGGCCGCGAGGTCGCCATCGCGCCATTCCGCCGCGACCCTGATCCGCGCCTCGCGGATGAAAGCCGGCGGAAAGGCGAAGGAGAGGGGCTGGCTGTAGAATCCGGCCAGGGTGATCTCCCCGCCAGGTGCGAGGCGGCCGATGAGACTGTCCAGCAGGCTGTGATCGCCGGAGACATCGCAGATTCTGGCGTAGTCCTGGCGCGGGTCGTCATCGGGGTTGACGACCGCATAGCCTTCACCGCCCTGACTGCGCAGCGGGCTGCGCTCCCAGACCGTCGGGGCCGTCGCGCCGAGAATGAGCGCCAGACGCGCCACGAGACGCCCCAGGACACCGTGTCCGACGACGAGATCGGGAATGCCGTCAACGATGGCGTGATGGGCGGTGGCCGCCAGGGCCATGAGGACGCCCCGCTCGCCAAGCCCGGCATCCAGCGCGATGACCCGCTCGCCGGCCACCACAAGGCGCGCCGCGGCGCCGCCGAAAAGGCCCCTGACGTCGCCGAAGCAGCGCGCGCCGGGAACGAAGACGAACTCGCCCACCCTGGCGCCGGACCGGCTGCCTGCCTCGGTCACCCAGCCGACCGACTCGTAGCCGGGAACCAGAGGATAGCCCATGCCCGGAAACGCCGGCATGTCGCCGGACCATAGCAGGCGCTCGGTTCCCGTGCTGACCCCGCTCCAGGCCACGTCGACGACGACGTCCTCGGCCCCGGGCGGCGACAGCTCGAGCCGATCGAGGACCAGATGCTCGGGCTTTTGCAGGACAACGGCGAGGGTTTCCAAGGGTGCTCTCCATGCCCTGTGGATCAGGGCTTATGGCTCATCTTTCGATCGACTGTCAGCTTATATAGACACTCTGGAATGTCAAGTTAACAGAACACATGCGGGTGTCAGCTTTTTGGGACCTCTGCGACAAGCACGCGGGCCAGCAGGGGGGTATGGGTCGCGCGCAGCCGGGGATTCGCAAATCCGGCAGCCTCCGCAAGGCGGCCGATACGCTCGGGCGTGCGCGGACAGCCACGCCCCATCGCCAGCAGGTAGAACCCGAAGTAGGCGTCGCCGCTCGCCTCGGCCCCGCGGGTCTGGGCCATCGGTTCCGCCACCAGCAGGGTTCCGCCGGGCGGCAGCGCCCGGCGCACCGCGCGCAGCAGCGTCAGCACGGCATCGTCCTCATGGTCGTGGAGCACACGCACGAGGGAAACGATGTCGGCGCCAAGCGGCAGGGCGTCCTTCAGAAAGTCGCCGCCGTGGGTCTTCAGGCGGTCGGCGAGGCCCAGACCGGCGAAGCGTTGCTCGGCCCGCCGGGCGACCGCCGGCAGATCGAAGAGCATCAGTTCCAGTTCCGGCGCCGCCGCGGCGGCAGCGGCCAGAAAGGCCCCCTCGCCGCCGCCGACGTCGAGCAGGCAGCGGTGCCGGCCCAGCGCATAGGCATCGAGAACCTCGGCCGCCACCATCGGCTGCGAGACCGCCATGAGACGGCTATAGCCGGCAACCGAGTCGCCACCCAGCGCATCGGGCGCTTCACTGTCGGCATAGGGCCAGAACTGCGCGAGCGCCTGACCGCCGCGCTCCCCGCGCAGCAGGGCGACGGGATCGCGCAGGTCGGCGTAGAGCATGCCATGATGCTCGACCATCGCCGCAATGCCGGGATTGCCCACAATCGCAGCGCCCAGGGGACCGAGGCCGTAGCGCCCGCCACCGCGGGTCGCAACCAGCCGCAACGCCACGGCGGCGTCGAGCAGCCGCGCCGCGGCCTCTTCGGTCAGACCGAGGCGCCGGGCAAGGTCGGCACGCCCCTGCGGACCTTCTGCCAGGATTGCGAAAAGATCGAGACGCACGGCGGCGGCGAGCACCTGCGTGTAGACAAAGCCGGCGCAGAGATCGAAGAGCGCGCGGCTGCGTCGGCGCACGATAGGCCGCGTCAAGGGGAAGCGCGCGGCCCAGCGCTGAAAGCCCGGATTTGCGAGCAGCCGGTCGCGCGCGCCCAAAAGCCGGTCGTGCAAGGCGCGCAGGTTGGCCGGCGCGGCCTGCGGGACCCCTGAGCGATGGGTGGCGTCGGCTAGGCCGCGCGCCGGAGCTTCTTCGGTAGGAATCGCTGCGCCTCCTCGATGATGCGCAACCGCAGGGCCCTGCGCCCCGGACAGAGCGGGATCGACTCGGCTGCCGCCACGACCAACGCCTCCAGGCGGTCGATCGCACCGTCCAGGCCAAGCGCATGAACGGCGTTGGGGCGTTGATGGGCCGCATCCTGACCGACCGGCTTGCCGAGTTCGTCCGGATTGCCGAAGACGTCACGGATGTCGTCGGCGACCTGATAGGCCTCCCCGAGTCCCTCGCCCAGCGGGCGCCAGGGTGCAGGCTCGTATCCCGCCGCCGCGGCTCCGGCCATGGTCGCCCCGGCAAAGAGGGCGCCGGTCTTGGCGCGCTGGTACTGCGCCAGGTCGAGCGCGGGTTCGCATTCCCAGGCCTGGCCGGCCGAAATCCCATGCGGTGTCCCAACCGCTGCGCCGACGATGCGCAGCAGGGCGGAGAGGCGCTGCGGCTGTGCCGCGGCGCCACGCCCCAGAACCTCGAAAGCCATGACGATCAGCGCGTCCCCGGCCAGAACGGCGAGACGTTCGTCAAAGGCTTTGTGAACGGCGGGTTTGCCGCGGCGCAGGTCGGCATCGTCGAAGCACGGCAGGTCATCGTGAACCAGCGACGCGCAGTGCAGCAGTTCGACCGCCGCTGCCGACGCGGCGGCAATGTCGGAAGCGCCTTCGCCGCAGGCACTGGCCACCGCAAGACAGAGCTGGGGGCGGATCCGCGCGCCTCCCGGAAAAACGGCGTGGCGCATCGCGGCAGCCAGGCGCGGCGGGTGCCCGGGGGCCTCGCCGGCAAGCAGCGCGGCGTCCAACACCGCATCGACCCGATTGACCGTCTTCATGCTGCCCTCCCGCGCTTGTGCGTCCACATCAGCCTCGACTGTCATTTTTAATTGTCACATAATACTGTCAGATAGATTGGACAGTTCCGCATTGCTTGTCAACGGCCTTGCCCGACAGGCCGGACGTCCGCAGAGCCAACAACGCCGGCAGCACCGGAGGGAGCGCCGGGGAGAGCGCCGGGGAGAGCGCCGGGGAGAGCGATGGTGGACAGAGACCGTGTCATCATTGTCGGTGCGGGCATCGCCGGCCTCGTGGCGGCCGTCGAGCTGGCGCGGCGCGGCCTGCAGGTCACGCTGCTGGAACGGGCCGCGGCGCCGGGCGGCAAGATGCGCGAGGTCATGGTGGGCCCGGCAGCGGACCGCCGGGCGATCGACGCAGGCCCGACGGTCTTCACCATGCGCTGGGTCTTCGACGAGATCTTCGCCCGGGCCGGCACGGCGCTGGAGGACCATGTCGCGCTGCAGCCGGTTGAGGTCCTCGCCCGCCATGCCTGGAGCGCGGACCAGCGGCTCGACCTCTTTGCCGATGCGGCGCGCTCCGCCGAGGCCATCGGCGATTTCTCCGGGGCTGCGGAGGCGCGCCGCTTTCTCGCGTTCTGCAAAGAGGCCGCAGAGGTCTACACCACGCTGGAAGCCTCCTTCATGCAAACACAGCGCCCCAGCCCCGTCAGTCTGGTGCGCAACGTCGGCTGGCGCGGGCTCGGCGGGCTTTTGCGTATCAAGCCCTTCGAAACTCTCTGGTCGGCGCTCGGCCACCACTTCCACGATCCCCGCCTGCGCCAGCTCTTCGGCCGCTACGCGACCTACTGCGGGTCCTCGCCGTTCGCCGCGCCGGCAACCCTGATGCTGGTCGCCCACGTGGAGCAGCGCGGCGTCTGGCTGGTCGAGGGCGGCATGCAGCGCCTGGCGGAGGCCCTCGCCGCACTCTCTGAGAGCTTGGGCGCCACATTGCGTTACGGGGCCGAGGTGCAGGATGTGAAAGCCGCCGGCGGCCGCGTGTCGGGCGTCGAACTGACAAGCGGAGAGGTGCTGAGCGCCGACGCCGTGGTCGTCAATGCCGATGCAGCAGCGGCGGCGGCCGGCCTGCTGGGCCAGGACGTCGCCGCGGCGCTCCCAGCGGCCAGTCCTTCCGGGCGCTCGCTCTCCGCGGTCACCTGGGCCCTCACGGCAAAGACCGAGGGTTTCCCCCTGCTGCGTCACAACGTCTTTTTCTCTGGAGACTACGCCGCCGAGTTTTCGGACATCTTCGACCATCAGCGGGCGCCGCGAATGCCGACCGTCTACGTCTGCGCTCAGGACCGCGGCGACCCCGGCGACCCGCACCCGCAAGGGCCCGAGCGTTTGCTCTGCCTGATCAACGCACCTGCCGGCGGAGACGGTCCGCCCCTCGACGGCCCCCTCGACGGCCCCCTCGACGCCAAGGAGATCGAGTCATGCGCGCAAAGAGCATTCGACCGGATGGAGCACTGCGGCCTGCGCATCGAACGGCAGAGCGCGGCGATGGCCGTGTCGACGCCGCAGGACTTCAACCGCCTGTTTCCCGGCAGCGGCGGGGCCCTCTACGGGCGGGCCTCGCACGGATGGCAGGCAGCCTTCAACCGGCCGGGGGCACGAACCCGCCTGCCCGGGCTCTACCTGGCCGGGGGCAGCGTGCATCCGGGCCCGGGTGTGCCGATGGCGGCGACCTCGGGCCGGCTGGCGGCGGAGAGCCTTCTCCAGGAACTGGATTTACAGTCGACGTCGCTGCCGGCGGCTATGCCTGGTGGTATCTCGATGCTCTGAGCGACGACGGCCGCCATGGCGTGACCGTGATCGCTTTCATCGGCAGCGTTTTCTCGCCCTACTATGCCTGGGCGCGGCAGCGTGGAACCGCCGATCCGCTGAACCACTGCGCCGTCAACGTCTCGCTCTACGGACCGCGCGGCGGCCGCTGGGCGATGACGGAGCGGGGCGGCGGCGCCCTCAGCCGCGACGCGCAGCATCTGCACATCGGCCCCAGTGCTCTGCGCTGGGATGGTGAGTGCCTGAGCGTCGGCATCGACGAAGTGACCGTCCCCCTGCCGTCACGGCTGCGCGGCAGTCTGCGCCTCTATCCCGAAGCCCTCACCGGCCGAAAGCTGGCGCTGGACCGGGCAGGTCGGCATCACTGGTGGCCTGTGGCGCCGCGCGCCAGGGTCGAGCTCGACTTTCATCAGCCCGCTCTGCGCTGGCAGGGCGGCGGCTACTTCGACAGCAACGCCGGCGCCGTGGCGCTGGAGCAGTCCTTTCACGGCTGGCATTGGTCGCGGGCCCATCTGAAGGAAGGTGCGGCGCTGCTCTATAACGCGCGGGAGCGCGGCGGCACGACCACCTCTCTCGCCCTCCAGGTCGCGAGGGACGGAACCGTCGAGCCCTTTCCCAGCCCGCCGGAAGCGGCCTTGCCGCGGACCCTCTGGCGCATCGGGCGCCAGACACAGGCCGACCCCTCGGCAACGCCGCGGGTTCTGCGAACCCTGCAGGACAGCCCCTTCTACGCCCGCTCTCTGGTGGCGAGCCGCGTGCGGGGCGAGGACGTTACGGCGGTCCACGAGAGCCTCGACCTCAACCGCTTTCGCCATCCCCTGGTGCAGTTGATGCTGCCCTTTCGGATGCCGCGCCGTTCCTAGGACCTCTCTCGGGGCTCGTCTGGGGCGCGCCGTCGCTTTTGCTGACGCTCCACAACTGCCACACGGCCGCGCCCCCGACCAGCAGGAAGAAAAGCGTGATCTCCAGGAAGGCGGCCAGTTCGCCGCTGATGATCCCGCCCGTCATGATTCCACCATCTACGACAAGGCGACGCCGCGCGCACCGTTCAGCCGCCAGATCGTGAAGTTGAGCAGCATCGCAAAACTGACCCAGGCCAGATAGGGCAGCATCATGAGGGCGGCGCCGGAGTGGATCGGATAGAAGGCGACGATCATCGCCACGATGGAGATCCAGAGCAGGGCCATCTCCGCAAGGGCAAGATCGATGCGCTTCAAGCCGAAGAAGAGCGCCGACCACAGCCAGTTCAGAAGCTGCTGAGCGGCGTAGATCGCCAAGGGCAGGGCCGCACCGGCCCAGCCGGCCTCGGCCCAGACCAGCCAGCCCGATACCGCAATCATCGCGTAGAGGATCATCCAGACCGGGCCGAACAGCCATCCGGGCGGCTGCCAGGACGGCTTTTCGAGCCGCTGGTACCACTCCCCGGGCCGGAAATACATCCCGCTGGTAGCGACAGCCATGCAGGCGCCGATGAACAGCAGCAGGGTCAGGTAGCTTGGACCATCCATCGCCTTATCACTTAGCCTGCCCACGCCCGGCGTCAACGCCGCCTGTGGACCGGCCCGCCCCGCTCACGCGCGACGCCACAGTCAGGCCCGACGAACGGCCTGCGTCGCCGCCACCTCGCGGTCGCTGCGCTCCAGCCGCTCGAAAAGCGCGATCATCCAGCAGACGCGGGCACTGAGATCCCACCACGGCAGCACCACCTGCGCCTCTGCGGCCGCCTCGGCCGTCGCATCCGGAAGCGGCGCGACCGCACAAACCAGAAAGCGGGTCTGGTCCAACGCCGGCTGCGCGAGCGCACGGCGCAGCGCGGCCCGGCGCGGCAGCACCGTTTGGCCCGCCGTCCTTGTCAGGGACTTCAGCATCAGGCTCAGCTTGCGCGCGCCCGGCACCACCGCACGTTGGGACAGGCTGTCAAAGCCGTTGTGGGCAACGCATACGCCGATCTCCGCATAGATCAGGCTTGCTGCCAGAATTGCCGGACGGCAGCCCGCGGGCAGTGCGGCGATCCCGGACTCGGCCCTTGCATAGAGCCGCTCCGCGGCCGCCAGCAGGCGGGCGATCACCGAAGCGAGTGCAGGGCAGAACCGCGGCGCGGCGAGCCAGGCATCGGGATCGATGCCGGCTTCGCGCAGCCACTGGCGGGGCAGGTAGAGCCGACCGGCCCTGGCGTCCTCACCGACATCGCGGGCGATGTTGGTGAGCTGCATGGCCACACCCAGATCGCAGGCCCGCGCCAAGGCATCAGCATCGCGCACGCCCATCACGACGGTCATCATGGCACCGACCGTGCCGGCAACCCGCGCGGCATAGGCCTGCAGGTCGGCCAGAGTCTCATACTGGCGGCCCTCGGCATCCCAATGCAGCCCCTCGACGAGCGCCAAAGGAAGGTCGCGCGGCAGGGCGCGGCGCCGCACCATCGCCGCAAAGGCGCGGTCCACCGCATCGTCTTCCGGACGGCCCGCATAGAGGCGCTCCAGCCGTGCCCGCAGCGCGGCCGGGGTCTCAAGCCCGCCCTGCCCGAGATCGACCGCATCATCCGCCGTCCGGCAGAACGCATAGAGCGCGATCGCGTCGTCCCGAACGTCACCGGGCAGCAGGCGGGATGCAGCGTAGAACGAGCGGGACCCTTCGCTCAGCAATTGACGGCAGGCTGCGAGATCGGCAGCGGAGGTGTCAGGATCAGGCAAGGGCTGCTGCATCGGGAACCACCTTGTCGAGAACTTTGGCTGAGGTCAGGACGCCCGGCAGTCCGGCCCCAGGGTGGGTGCCGGCACCGACGATGTAGAGATGTTCGATGTCTTCGCTGCGGTTGTGCGGCCTGAACCAGGCGCTCTGCGTCAGGATCGGTTCCATACCGAAGGCCGCCCCCCGGTAAGACAGGAGACGATCCTGGAAATCCAGCGGGGTCATGAGCCGCGAGGTCACAACGGAATCTTCCAGACCCGGCAGCAGGGTGCTGTCGAGATAGGCCGCGAGACGCTTGCGATATGGCTCCGCCGACGCCCGCCAGTCGACCGCAGCCTCCAGGTTCGGGACCGGCGACAGCACGTAGAACGCATCGCAGCCCGGCGGCGCCAAAGAGGGATCGGTGGCGCTGGGCCGATGCAGATAGAGGCTGAAATCCTCCGCCAGGACCTTGCGCTTGAAGATATCGGCAATCAGTCCGCGGTAGCGCGGTCCCATGAGGATGGTGTGGTGAGGAACGTCTTCGTAGCGCCGTTTGGTGCCGAAGTACCAGAGAAAGAGGCTCATGGAGTAGCGCGTGCGTTCCAGCCGGCGGTCGCTCCAGCGTCGCCGCGCTTCCTCCGGCAGCAGGTTGCGGTAGGTCCAGGCGGTGTCGGCGTTGGAAACGACGACCTCGGCGGGGATCACCTCACCGGATGCCAGGGCGACGCCGACGGCGCGCCGGCCCTTCACAAGGATGCGGCTGACCTCCGCGCCCAGACGCAGGCGGCCGCCCTGCCCGGCGATCAGATCCACGAGGCCGGCCACCAGCCGGCCGGTCCCGCCCATGGCGAAGTGCACGCCCCACTGGCGTTCGAGAAAGGCAATCAGGCTGTAGACCGAGGTCGCGCTGAAGGGATCGCCGCCGATCAGAAGGGGGTGAAAACTGAAAACCCGCCGCAGGCGTTCGTCACGGATGTACTTGGCGACCAGATTGTAAACGCTGCGATAGCCCTGCAACTTCACGAGGTCCGGCAGCACCCGAGCCATATCGGTCCAGGACCCGAAGCTGACATCGCCCAGCTTCTCGAAGCCGATCCGGAAATGGCGCTCGCTGGCCGCCATGAAGCGCTCGTAGCCGGCAACGTCATCGGGCGAGACGCGGGCGATGGCCGCCCGCATGGCCGCAGGATCGCCGGAATAGTCGAAGGTCGCGCCGTCGTCGAAACGGATCCGGTAGAACGGGTCGAGCGGCCTGAGGTCGACATCGTCGGCCATGCGGCGGCCGCAAAGCTGCCAGAGTTCCTCAAAGAGAAAGGGCGCCGTCACGATGGTCGGCCCGGCATCGAAGGTGAAACCGTCCTGGCGGAACACATAGGCCCGCCCCCCCGGGGCGTCCAAGCGCTCCAGCACCGTCACCCGGTAGCCGCGGGCGCCGAGACGCACCGCCGCAGCAAGACCGCCGAAGCCACTGCCAATCACCACCGCATGCGGCTTCTGTGGCGCCTTGGCCGGCTCTGCGGTGGCCGGCGCCCGCGGGCCGACGCCGCTTTCTTTCACAACCGTCAACATTGGTTGACAAGTATATATGTTGTTTTTGATTGACGCCAGCCGCAGAAGCGGCAGCCCCAAAGAATCCCTGCAGGACCGGCGCGGGAGCGGCAGATCAGCCGCGAAGCACCTTCATCCGCTCTGCAAAGTCTGCGATGTGAGCGGCCGTTTCCCCCGGCGCTTCCTCGTGGGCCAAGTGCCCCAGGCCCGACATGGAAACGACCTCGGCCCGGGGGGCCAGCGCCCCGATGCGCTGCGCCTGGGCGGGCGGTATGCTGCGGTCGCGGGCGCCGACGATCAGCAGCAGCGGGACGGAAAGCTGTGGCAGCTGGTCCTCAAGGCGCTCCAGATTCCAGTTCGCCATCATGTCGAGGGCTGCGGCCACGTGGGCCGGCTTGCGCGCAAGGCGGCGATAGAGGCGCGCGCCCTCGGTATCGATGCGTGAGCCCGTTTCACGCAGCAGGCGGTTCACCAGCGAAGGGTCCGCGGCGCCCAAGGAGAAGATCCGCGGCACCGCGCCGCTCAGCGACAAGGCCCGGGCGACCGGCGAAAAGACCCGGCCGGGAAGCCCGCGCAATGCCAGCAGAGCCCCGTTGAGACTGATCATGCCCTTGGCGTCCAGCCGTCCGTCCAGACACATGCGCGCCAGGATCGCCGCACCCGCCGAGTGTCCGGCCACGAGGGCCGGTGAGACCTCCAGCGCCTTCAGCAGCGTCTCGACCGACCGGGCCATCGCCGTCAGGGACATGCGGTGGAAGGGCGCGGTCTGGCTGAAGCCATGGCCCGGCAGATCGGGCGCCACGACGGAGAAGCGTTCCGCCAGGAGTGGCAGAAGGCCACGCCACGAATGGGTCGAGGCGCCGGTCCCGTGCAGCAGCAGCAGACCGGGCCCGGATCCCTGGCACTGAACGTGCCATTCCAGCCCCCCGGCTTCGACAAAGCGGCTGCTGTCACGGTTTGGCCAATCCCGCCCATCCTCTTCCCAGAGCGGGCAGTCGCTCATGACACGGCCTCCGCCGCGCCGGCGTTCTGGACCGCAGCGGACAGGCTGCGGGCATCGGCGCGCGGCAACGCCAGGTAACGCGCGCCCATCTCCGCCGCCAGATCCCGGGCGAAAGGATTGGCCCGCGGGCCGGTATCGATGAAGAGGGTGGCAAGCCCCGCGCCGCGGAGTCTGCGCGCCGCGTGCCGCGCGTCGTCCTCTGCCTGCGCGCGCCCGCCGCTGCCGTCGCGCGATACATTGGCGCGGCCATCGGTGAGCAGCACCAGGCTGGGCGTGCGCCCCTGCCGGTTGACCGACTCCGCCATCACCCGCGCCGCATCGAGGCCGGCGGCCAGCGGCGTGCCGCCGCCGCCGGGCAGGGCCGCAAGCTCCCGCTTGGCGCGCACCAGCGAGCGTGTCGGCGGCAGCAGAACCTCGGCGCCACCCCCGCGAAAGGCGATCAGGGCAACCTGATCGCGCCGCGCATAGCAATCCGCAAGCAGCAGCTCGACGGCGCCCTTCGCTTCCGCCAGCCTGTGCAGGGCCGCCGACCCCGACGCGTCGACCACGAAGATCGTGACCGACTCGCTGCGCTGCTTGAAGCGGACGATGCGGAAGTCGTCCCGCCGCACCTCCATGCGCCTGTTCCCCTCCGCGCCGTCCTGCCGGTCCCGCCGCAGCGGTTGCCAGGGGGCAGCCGTCCGCAGCGTTTCGACGAGATTGAGGCGGTTGCCGCCTGCAAGATCGCCGCGGCGCGTCCCCACCGGCCGCCCGCGGCGGCGGGCAAGCTGCAGGGCGCCGACACGGCCCGCGGCGCTTCGGCCGCGCGGGCGGCCGGCGGCCGATTGCAGTTGGGTCAGCAGGCGCGGCGGGATCGCCGCCTGTGCCGCGGCCAGAACCAGATCTTCGGGCGGCGTGTCGCTGCCCCTGTCTTCACCCTCGCCGTCCTCCGGCGGAGTTTCGGCCTGGTTCTCCTCGGCGGCCGGGGGCTCATCATCGGGTAACGGCAGACGGCTCGCCCGCGGTGCCAGCACCAGGCGGGCCGCGGCCTCGCAGTCGGGCCTGGCCACGGCAGGCCGGCCATGAAGCGCCGCATGAATGCGGGCGAAACCCAGTGCGAGCGCCTCGGCCCGCAAGGACCCCGTGCCGAGCGCGAGCGCGACGCTACAGAGCAGCTCGACATCGCTTTCGGAGGCCTTCACATCCCGGAGCCGCCGGCGCGCACGTGCGATCTCCTCTGGCGCAAAGACACTCTGCGGGCTATCGCCACGGCGCAGGCCGTTCAGATCGATATGCAACGCCAGCCTGTCCGCCAGCGCCGGCGGCACGGCCTCTGAGTCGTCCAGCCCCTCGTCGAGAGCCACGATGCCGAAACGGGTGCGGTGGCGGGCCGTCGTGCCGTCACGCTCGACGGCGACCATGCCGCGGTCGAGCGTCGCCGTCAGACGTGCCGCCGTCGCCGCGGACAGACGCTCGGCGGAGGCGAGGATCAGCAGGCCGCCGTCGCACTCCGCCAACAGCCCGCGTTCCGCCAAGGGTTTGCCGGCCCGCAGGGTCGCGGCCAGGTCGAGCCCGCCGAACAGGCGCCCGTCGGTGACATGCAGCGGCACTCGGCGCCAGGGCGCGTCCGCCGGCTGTCCCTGGCACAGGAGTTTCAGCCACTGGTCACGCAGCGGCGAGGGCGGCGAGCGCAGCACCGCACCGCCGAGCCCCGCCGGATCGACCGCGAGCGCCGCTGCGGCCAGGACCGCATCCGCCCAGGGTGCGGGTGAAGACGCGGGTGAGGGCGCGGGCGCCACCCCGGTCATGCGCCGAAGACCTCCTGCAACGCCCGCTCCACACGAACGCCGGAGCCCGCCTCGTCCAGCGGATCGCGCCGCAGCCGATGGCGCAGCGCGGAAGGCGCGACCCGCCGCAGATGGTCGTCGTTGAGAACTTTCGCCCCCTCCAGCGCGGCCAGAGCGCGCGCGGCGCGGATCATCGTCAACTCGCCGCGCAGTCCGTCGGTCCCGAGCTTCATGCAAAGCTCGGCCACCCGCTCCAGCGCGCCATCAGGCACCTGAATGTCGTCGAGCCGCTGCCGCGCCGTGGTCAGTTTGCGGCGCAGTTGGCCGTCCTTGCGCTTCCACTTAGCGAGAAATGCGGCAGCGTGGCGCTCGAAGTCATCGCGGCGGCGCACCACCTCGACACGGCTGGCGAGGTCTTCCGGCGTGGTGACATCGACCGACAGGCCGAAGCGGTCGAGCAGCTGCGGACGCAGCTCGCCTTCCTCGGGATTGCCGCTGCCGATAAGAACGAAGCGCGCGGCATGGCGGACGCTGAGACCTTCGCGCTCGACCACGTTTTCTCCCGAGGCGGCGACGTCGAGCAGCAGGTCGATCAGGTGATCCTCCAGGAGGTTGACCTCGTCGATGTAGAGGAAACCACGGTGCGCCAGGGCCAGGAGCCCGGGTTCAAAGGCCTTTACGCCGGCTGTGAGCGCGCGTTCCAGATCCAGCGCGCCGACCACCCGGTCCTCGGTCGCGCCGAGCGGCAGGTCGACCACCGGCACCGGCACCGCCTTGCTTTTCAGCTCCGCAGATTTTCGGTTGCGCCGGAGGCCGCAGTCGTCGGCGCAGGCCCGCGGATCCGCTTCCGGATCGCAGTGATAGCGGCAGCCGGCCACCACCTGCATCTTCGGCAGAAGGGCGGCCAGCGCCCGCACGGCCGTTGACTTGCCGGTGCCGCGGTGGCCGAAAACCAGGACCCCGCCGATCGACGGATCGATGACGGCAATCAGCAGGGCCAGCTTCATCTCTTCCTGGCCGACGATGGCGGAGAAGGGATAAGGATCGGCCATTGTCAGACCCCGCCGTCCGTCAGAAGCAAGGGTCTGTTCGTTTCCCATCGGGGCATCGCGCCAGCAGGCCTTCCTCTGTAAAAAGTTGCTCCAGTCATGTTACATCGTTTGGACAGTTGAAAGCGACAGGCTATCTGGACAGTGCGCAGGCGCAGCGCCCGAAGCCCTGCGAACGTCGGTGCAGGGTCCGCGGCGGCGGTTCGCGCGCAGACAGGCGAGAGGGAGTAGGGTGACTCTGATCCAACGCATCACCGGCGTTGTCGCAACCGCACTGGCCCTGTTCTCCCTCTGGCAGCTCGAAAGCGCCCGGGACGGAATCTCCATCGTCCCGCTCCACACCGGGCAGACCCCGGCCACGGTCTATCGGCAACCGGACAGCGACGGGCCCATCGTGGTCATCGCCCACGGTTTCGCGGGCTCCCGCCAGCTCATGGAGGCTTTCGCCCTGACCCTGGCACAGTCCGGCTACACCGCCGTCAGCTTTGACTTTCAGGGCCACGGCCGCAATCCGGCGCCGATGTCGGGAGACATTACACAGATCGACGGAACGACGCGGCTTCTGGTCGCCGAGACGGCGGCCGTGATCGATGCCGCACAGCAACAGTTGGGCCGCACCGCAGAGCCCGTCGCCTTGCTCGGCCACTCCATGGCCACCGACATCATTGTCCGCCAGGCCATCGCCGACCCGCGTGTGCGCGCCGTGGTCGCCGTTTCGATGTTCTCCGAGGCGGTGAGCGCAGAGGCGCCGCAGCGGTTGCTGGTGATCACCGGCGCCTGGGAGCCAGGGTTGCGCAGCGTGGCGCTCGCGGCGCTCCGCCTCGTCGATCCGGGCGCTGCGGAAGGGCAGACCGTCAGCGACCCGGAGAACGGAGTCCTGCGGCGCGCCGTGGTGTCACCGACGGTCGAGCATGTGGGGGTGCTTTACAGTGCGACCTCGCTGCGCGAAGCGCGCGCCTGGATCGACGACGCCTTCGGCCGCGAGAGCAGCGGCCCGGTCGCGGCGACCGGGGGTTGGATCGCCCTGCTCTTGGGCAGCATCGTCGCACTCGCCTGGCCGCTGGTCAGCCTGCTGCCTGAGGGCCGGCGCCCGCCGGACCGGCCGATCGCAAGCACGTTCACAGTGGCAACGGTGCTGCCGGCGGTGTTGACGCCGCTGCTGCTCTACCCCTTGGACCTGCGCGTGCTTCCGGTTCTGGTGGCGGACTATCTTGTGCTCCACCTTCTGCTCTACGGCCTCATGGCGCTTGCGCTGCTTGCCTGGCGCGGCGTCCGTTTCGGGCGCCTGGCGCTCGTCCCGAGCGCCGCCCTCGTCGCCTTCGGGCTGGGCGTTTTCGCCCTGGCGCTGGATCGCTATGCCGCGAGCTTCCTGCCCCCTGCGGAGCGCATTCCCGTCATCCTCGTGCTGGCGCTCGGGGCCGTCCCCTTCATGCTGGCAGACAGCGTGCTCACCGAGGCGGGCCACGCCCGGCTGTGGCGGCGCCTTGCAGCACGTCTGGCCTTCCTCGCCTCGCTCGGCATTGCCGTCGCGCTCGACTTCGAACGCCTGTTCTTCCTGATCATCGTTCTGCCCGTGTTCGTGCTGTTCTTTCTGATCTTCGGCCTCATGGGCCGCTGGGTCGGACAACGCAGCGGCACAGCGATGGCCCCCGGCCTGGCGCTGGGCCTTATCCTCGCCTGGGCCCTGGGCGTCACCTTTCCGCTGGTCGCGGCCTGAAGGTCGTCCCGGCACCGAACGCCGTGAATGGATTTCCAAACCAGCGATCCGTTTGTCGCCGACCGGGACACCACCGACGATCACGGGATACCGCCGACGACCAGGCGCCTCGAGACTCCGGGCTGTCCGACTGATTGCCCGGGTCAGTTTGATCGCGCCCGTTCGGCTGTGATCTGCGGAACGAATCGGGAAGAGCGGGGGCCGAATGCCGTCCCATCCCGTTTTCATTCTGCTTTTCAGGAAGTTATGGCGCGCCCGGGAAGATTCGAACTCCCAACCTTCTGATCCGTAGTCAGATGCTCTATCCAGTTGAGCTACGGGCGCTTGAGGGCCAAAAACGGCGGGGCGGGGCCGCAAAGCGGACCGCGAAGAGGCGGGACATTACTCGAAGCCCCGGTTCCTTGCAAGCGCTTCACCGCGGTGCAAAACCCAAGGAATCTTGCGGGAAACCGCCGCTCTTCCACAGCTTTAGCGCGGGAAATCGCCCTTGTACCCCCAGAATCCATCCTCTACTATCTCGCGAACTTCCCCGGGGGGCTGGGATAGCAATACTCTGTAAAGACTTACATGGTTAATCTGTAAGGACTTACTTGGTTTGGCTGTCCCGTAAATCTGTACGGATATATCCATGTCGAAAAGACGATCCCTGCCCTTTCGTCGGACCGCTGTCGTCGCCGGCGTGCTGATGCTGGCTGCGGCCTGCGCCGCGCCTCAGAACGACCGCAGCACGGCGAGCGACAGCGCCCAAGCGCCTGCGTCCGAGCCTGTCGTCGAGACCGCGGCGGTGCCTGAGGCCGCGCCTGCCGAACCCGCGGCTGCCCCGGCCGCCACCGACTCCAATTCGCCGCCGCCGCCGCAGATCCTGGGAACCACGCAGTTCCGTCCGCCGACGGTCAGCAACATGCGCCCGACCGGCACCGTCGTCGGCAAGAAGATCGAGAGCCTGCGCGGCGATCTGCTGCGCCTGCAGGGGGATCTCTCCTCGGAGAACGACCAGCTTCAGGGCCTGCGGATCTCGGCCCGTCAGTTCGCCGGCAACTACCACTCCCTGAAGGCGGCGATGAACGCCCGCCTGCAGGTCGGCACCACCCCCGGCAACCCGGAACTGGTATCCCAGTGGAACCAGGCCCAGTCGGAACTGCAGCAGGTCGGCGCCTCCATCGCCGCCCTGAACACCCTGGCCAGCCAGGTCTCCGGTACCGCCTCTCTGGCGGCCTTCCTCCTGGAATCGACGAGCACGACCTTTGAACTGCGCGGCGCCGTGGAAGAAGACCACCGCCAGCTCGCGGTCTTGGAGGATGAGGTCAACAAGACCGTGGTCATCATCGACCGCCTGTTGAACGAGCTGACCGACGACATCGCCCGCACGCAGAACTACTTCGCCAACGAGCGGCTGAACCTGACGGCCATGCAGGTCGCCATCGACAACGGCGAATACATCGGCGGCAGCCTCGCCAACCGCTCCTACGGCGTGCCCGCTCCGGCCCCCGCCGGCGGCGCGGCCAGCCAGGTCGGCCAGCGCCAGCCCCTGGCGGTGATCCGCTTCGACGATCCGGACGTGCAGTACGAGCAGGCGCTCTTCACGGTCGTCGGCTCCGCTCTCGAACGGCGCCCCAACGCCGCCTTCGATATCGTCGCGGTTTCGCCCAGCGCCGGCGACGCGGCCCAGGTGGCCCTGGACACGACCCGTTCGCGGCGCAATGCCGAAGGCGTGCTGCGGACCCTCACCTCCATGGGCCTGCCGGCCGACCGCATGACGCTCTCGGCCACCAGCAGCGCCCAGGTCCAGGTCAGCGAAGTCCACGTCTACGTGCGCTAAGGCCACAGTCTCGCAAGCATAGCCTGCGTCTGCCCGGGCCGCCCCGCGGCTGCCCGCATCGTTTTGGCATGGGCGGGGCTGGACCCCCGGCGGTATCGCCCTAGTCTCACTGGGGTTACCAAGAGGGGGCGCCATGTTGCTTGCTTATCCCTACCCGGCAGGGCGCCGAACCGCCCTTTCTCTTTTCCTCGGCCTGCTGCTCTGCCTGGCGGCCGGCGGGCTCGCGCCGCCCGCCAAAGCGCAGGACACCGCCGCGCCGCCGGCCGCGGACCAGGCCGCGATCCTGAACACGATCCAGTCCCAGCTGGACGCCTTCCAGGCCGACGACGGGGCGCGGGCCTTCTCCTTCGCCACGCCGCAGCTGCGCCGCATGTTCCGGACACCGGAAAACTTCATGGCCATGGTGCGCGGCGGCTACATGGCGGTCTATCGACCGCAGTCGGTGGAGTTTCTCGACGCGCGCGTGGTGTCCGGGCGCACCGGACAGGCGGTGCGCTTCGTCGGGCCCGACGGCATCGCCGTCATCGCGATCTACACCATGGAGCGTCAGCCCGACGGCTCCTGGCGGATCGCCGCCGTGCAGCTGGTCCGCACCGGCGAAGTCTCCAGCTGATGTTCGAAAAGGCTCCGCCACAGGAGCCCTGAACCCGGCCCCAAGCGCAGATTTGACAGGCCGCCCCCGACGTCCAATAAAGGCCGCCGCAGGTCCGGACCGGATGCCGGGCACGCGGACTGCCGGGTCAGTGCAACAGGGGGATCGACCACCAATGGTTCAGAAGAACTTTCCCGTTTCCTGGGATCAGCTGCATCGCGATTCGCGCGCCCTGGCGTGGCGCCTGGTGGAAAGGGGGCCGTTCAAGGGCATCGCCGCCGTCACGCGCGGCGGACTGGTGCCGGCCGCCGTCATCGCCCGCGAACTGGATCTCCGGATGATCGACACCATCTGCATCGTAAGCTACCGCGACGACAACACCCAGGGCGAGCTTGAGGTCCTGAAAGGGGTCGGCCACGACAGCGAGGGCTGGCTGATCATCGACGACCTGGTGGACACCGGAAAGACCGCCTCGGTGGTGCGCGAGTTGATGCCCAAGGCCCACTTTGCGACGGTTTACGCCAAACCCGCCGGCCGCCCGCTGGTGGATTCCTTCGTCACCGAGGTCAGTCAGGACACCTGGATCCTCTTCCCCTGGGATTCGGAACTGCAGTCGGTCCCGCCGATCATCCAGAACTCGCGCGGCCTCTAGCGACCGGAAGCGCACCCGTGAACTCTCGGAGCCGGGCTTCGAGCCGGTCCGTTTGAGGGGAGCCGCGGCATCCCTGAAAGGAAGCCTAAAACCCGCCGGCGATGTCTTCCAGAGCGTCGCGGTCCGTCAGTTCGACTTCGTTGTTGGGTAACAGCCGGATCAGGCTGCGCTGCTTCAACTGCGTGAAGGTGCGGCTGACGGTCTCCGTCGTCAGACCGAGGAAGTCACCGATGTCGGTGCGGCTCATCGGCACCGAGACCGGCGACTCGCGCTGGCCGCGCTGACGCGCCCGCCGGGCCAGCAACAGCAGGAAGGACGCGATCTTCTCCCGCGCCGTCTTGCGGCCGAGCAGCAGCATCTGCTCCTGCGCCGCCGCCAGTTCGTTGCTGGCAATGTTCAGGAGCCGCTGTTCCACTTTGGGGAAGCGCTCCATCAGGACTTCCAGCTTCGGGCGCGGGAAACGGCAGAGCTTGCACGGCGTCACCGCCTCGGCGCTGTAGGCATAGTTCTCGTCGTTGGCCAGCCCGAGAAAGTCTCCGGCAAAGAGGAAACCCGTGACCTGGCGGCGGCCGTCCGGCAGCAGCTTGTAAACCCGCAAGGTCCCCTCGGTCACGTTGAAGACATGCTCGGCAGGCTCGCCCTCGTCGAACAGCGGGGTGCCGGCCTCGATCCCGATGTTGGTGACGATGGCCGCCATCTGCGTCTGCTCGATATCGTTCAGCGGCGCACAGATGGTCAGATTGCGAATGGAGCAGGCGCTGCACGGCGAGGGGTCCGAGCCTTCGCGCGGAACCGCGGGCGCAAGGTTGCCTACGTGATTGACATCGAATACGGCCATCTCACCACTCCATCGCCCGACGTGTGCAACGATTCGCGACGGGCGCCGCACGACCCTGAAGAGCTGTGGCAATGACATGGATCAAGGACGCCATCCCGAAATCGACCTCATGGTTCTTATGTTTGGCTGCCCTTAGGATGCTATCGATCTTGCGAAAACTCAATGTCAGTCTTTTGGCCCAGAACGAGGTGGACCGCGCCTATCCCTTGATTCAGGCGGCCCTACCTGGGGCGTCTATAGAAGCTTGGCGAAGCTTCGCAGCAATGCGATTAGGGCAGGACGAGACAAGCAGGACTGGAATCCTATCCGTACACAATGAGCAGTCCTGCATTGTCGGTCTGGGCGCCTACATGACGGTCCACGATCTGCAGCACGGCCCCGTTCTCTTCGCCGATCATCTCTGCGCCATGGATATCATGGACCAGTCGAGCGTCGCCCGGGCGCTGCTGCGCGCCATGGAGCGGATCGCCGAACAGCAGGGCTGCTACGCAATCCACACCTCCCTGCCGCAGAGCGACGTGCGCGAGGCCGGTGGATGGATCACCAACATCTTCCACGAACGCGGCCACTGCGTTCGCGGCCTGCAGATGTGCAAACTGGTGGCCGCCGCCAGCTAAAGCCCGACCGGAGCAGTCTCCGCCCCGTCGGAGCCAAGGAGCAGCGAGTCTTTGCGGACCCGGCAAGGCGCGGGCCCGGCTCCAAGCTTCGACTGGAAATTGCAGCCGCTCTGTCGGATGCTAATGCGGCTCGACCGACCTCGAAGCGGTTTCAGACCGCCTTTCCTCACCGCCACACTCGAGAGGAGCGTGCCATGCTTCGCCGCGCCAACGCCCGCCCCACCAACGCCTGCCCCACCAGCACCCGACGCCTCCGCCCGCTCGCCGCGCTGGCCTTCGCCGCCCTGCTGCCGGGCCTCGCGGGCTGCGCCGCCCCGGCGGAGCAGACGACCACCGCCGTCGAACAGCCGCAGCACATGGTCGCCGCGGCCAATCCGCTCGCAGCCGAGGCCGGGATGGCGATGCTGCGCCAGGGCGGCTCGGCCGTCGATGCGGCCATCGCCACGGCCCTGGTGCTCGGCCTCGTGGAGCCGCAGTCCTCCGGCATCGGCGGCGGGGCCTTCCTGCTGCACTACGCCGCAGCGGACCGCAGCGTCAGCGCCTATGACGGGCGCGAATCCGCACCGCGGGAGGTGGCAGAAGATCTCTTCCTCAAGGCCGACGGCGACCCCATGGCCTTCTGGGATGCGGTGGTCGGCGGCCGTTCCGTCGGAACGCCGGGCCTGCTGCGCATGCTGGAGATGGCACACCAGGAGCACGGGCGCCTGCCCTGGGCCGATCTCTTCGCCCCGGCCATCGCGCTGGCCGAAGAGGGTTTCGCGGTGTCGCCGCGGCTGAACGGCCTGATCGCCGGCGACCGCTTCCTGAAGCGCTATCCCGAGACCGAGGCCTACTTCCACGACGGCCAGGGCCAGGCCCTTGCGGTGGGCACGCGGCTGCGCAACCAGGCCTACGCGGATACCCTGCGCGCCGTGGCCGAGGGGGGCGCCGATGCCTTCTACAAAGGGCAGATCGCCATCGATCTGGTGCAGCGGGTGCGGGCGGCGGCCGGCAACCCCGGCTTCCTCAGCTACGCCGACATGGCGACCTACGAAGCCAAGAAGCGCGCGCCGCTCTGCGCGCCTTACCGCCAATGGCAGGTCTGCGGCATGCCGCCGCCGACCTCCGGCGGCGTCGCAGTGCTGCAGATCCTGAGCCTGCTGGAGCCGAGCGACCTGGCGGCGCTGGAGCCGGCCTCGCCCGAGGCGATCCACCTTGTCGCCGAGGCCAGCCGCCTCGCCTTCGCCGACCGCAACCGCTTCCTGGCCGACAGCGACTTCGTCGCCGTGCCGGTAGAGGCCCTGCTCGACCGGACCTATCTGCGCGAGCGCGCGCGGCTGATCTCGACCGACCGCAGCCTCGGCACGGCGGAGCCGGGCCTGCCGGCGCAGCAGGCCCACAGCCCGCAGCAGCTCAACCCACCCTCGACCTCGCACCTCTCCGTGGTGGACGCGGACGGAAATGCCGTCTCCATGACCGCCTCCATCGAGAGCGCCTTCGGCGCGCGGCTGATGTCCGGCGGCTTCCTGCTGAACAATGAGCTGACCGACTTTTCCTTCCGCCCCTCCGTTGACGGCCAGCCGGTCGCCAACCGGGTGCAGGCCGGCAAGCGCCCGCGCTCCTCCATGTCGCCGACCCTGGTGCTGGACCGCGAGGGCCGCTTCGTCATGGCCATCGGCTCGCCCGGCGGCAGCCGCATCATCGGCTACACCGCCAAGTCGATCATCGGCGCGCTGGACTGGAACCTGTCGATGCAGGAGGCCATCGACCTGCCCAACTTCGTCAACCGCAACGGCGCCACCGACCTGGAGGAAGGGCGCGGCCTGGAAAGCGCGGCCCGGGCCCTCGAAGGGCTGGGCCACGAAGTCAATATCCGCGGCCTCACCTCCGGCCTGCACGGCATCCGCCTGACCGGGGACAGCCTGGAAGGCGGCGCCGATCCGCGCCGCGAAGGCGTGGTGCTGAGCGAGTAGGCAGCCGCCGGAGCAGAGGCCGTAGAACTCCCTGGCTTCGCCGTGGATCGCGGCAAAGGCTGGCACCCCCACCCCAACCCTCCCCCATCAAGGGGGAGGGGGAGTTCTTAAGGCGACCAACAAAGAGACCCCTCCCCGCTTGATGGGGGGAGGTCGGGAGGGGGGTGACCCTCCGCCACCCGCCGAAGCGCTTTGAAACCGGAAGAGGCTTTTCCGCGTAGGTTGAATCAGGCCGCATGATCGATCCGATCTATCCCATGCGAGCCTCTTGCCATGTTTCGCACCTTCGCCCTCGTCTTCGGCGGCCTCTGCTATCTCCTGTCCTCGGCGGTCCTGGCCTATTACCTCTGCTGGCTCGGCGGCTTCCTGGTCCCCAAAACGATCGATAGCGGCGCTGCCGCCATGCCCGGCGGCACGGCGCTCGCCGCGGCCCTGCTGGTCAACGCCCTGCTGGTCGCGCTCTTTTTCATCCCCCACAGCATCCTGGCGCGGCCGCGCTTCAAGGCCTGGTGGACCGGGATCGTGCCGGCGCCCATCGAACGCTCGGTCTATCTGCTGCACTGCGCCCTCGCCATGGCCGCGATGATGGCCGGCTGGCAGGCGCTGCCGGCGCCGCTCTGGCAGCTTGGCCACCCGCTGGCCGAAGCCCTGCTCTGGGGCGGCTTCGCCTTTGGCTGGATCTTCATGCTCGGCGGGGCCTTCTCCATCGACCATCTGGAACTGATGGGCCTGAAGCAGGTCGCCTATAACTTCCTGGGGGCGCCACTGCCGCCGCAGCCCTTCTCGACGCGCTGGTTCTACCGCGTCGTGCGCCACCCCATCGCCCTCGGCCATCTGCTGGTGGTCTGGTGCCATCCGCAGATGAGCCTGGGCCACGCCTTCTATGCCGCCCTGGCCACGGCCTACGTCCTCTACGCCACCTACCGGCTGGAAGAACCGGACCTCGATCAGGCTTTCGGCGAGAACTACGCTGCCTACAGGAGGCGGGTCCCCGGGCTGGTTCCGCTGCTCCGTCCGCGCCGCTGACGGTCCCTGCCTGCGCTCTTGCAGCGGGGACATTCGCAGTTAGACTGAGGGGAGATGAGCGACACAGCCTCTCCCTCCGAAGACCAGACCAGCGAGCCTCCGGACCCGGCCTTAGCGGCGGCGGGCGGCCTGCCGCTGGTGACCCTGAAGCCCCATGGCGTCAAGCGGCTGCGCCGCGGCCATCCCTGGGCCTACTCCAACGAAATCGAGATGAATGCCGCCGCCAAGGCGGTGCCGCCCGGTGCGCTGGTCGAACTGCAGGATGCGGCGGGCGAGTACCAGGGCACGGCCTTCTTCAACCGTCACCCCCTGATCTCGGCGCGCGTGGTGACCGCCCGGCGCCGCGACAAGATCGACCGCGACTTTCTGGTCCGCCGCCTGCAGCGCGCCCTGGAGATCCGCGAGACCCTGATCGGCGTGCCCTTCTACCGCCTGGTGCATGCCGAAGCCGACGGCCTGCCGGGGCTGATCGTCGACCGCTTCGGCGAGGCCCTGGCCGTCCAGGTGAACACCGCCGGGATGGAGCGCCTGACCGGCCTGCTGATCGACGCCCTGAACCAGGTCGTCGGTCCGCGGACCATCGTGCTGCGCAACGACAGCGCCGCCCGCGCGCTGGAGCATCTGGACGCGCAGGTGAGCGTCGCCCAGGGCGCGCTCGACGGCCCGCTGGCGCTGGAGGAAAACGGCGCACGTTTCTTCGCCGATCTGGAAGGCGGCCAGAAGACCGGCTGGTTCTACGACCAGCGCGACAACCGCGCCTGGGCGGCGGGCCTCGCCAAGGATGCCCGGGTGCTGGACTGCTACGCCTTTGCCGGCGGCTTCTCCGTGCTCGCCGCGCTGGCCGGCGCGCGGGAGGTGGTGGCGCTGGACCGCTCCCAGCCGGCGCTCGACCTGGCGGCCATGGCGGCATCGGCCAACGGCGTCGCCGAGCGCTGCCGCTTCACCAAGGGCGAGGTCTTTCACGAACTGCAGCGCCAGGCCGCGGCGGGGGAGCGCTACGGCCTGGTGATCGTCGACCCGCCGGCCTTCGTGAAGTCGAAGAAGGATCTGGCCCAGGGCCTGAAAGGTTACCGCAAGCTGGCCCGCCTCGCCGCCAGCGTGGTGGCGCCGGGCGGCTATCTGGTCGCCGCCTCCTGCTCCCACCACGCCGATGTCGACAGCTTCGCCGGGCAGGTGCGCCGCGGCCTGCAGGACGCCGGGCGCAGCGCGCGCATCCTGCGTACGTCCGGCGCCGCGCCGGACCACCCGGTCCACCCCGCCCTGCCGGAAAGTGCCTACCTGAAGGCCCAGTTCCTGGCGCTGGACTGACGGGGCGCAACCGCCGCGACCGACACTCCACCTGTCGTGCTCCGGCCCGTCCCGAGCATGCACCCTTCGAGACGCCGCTGGCGCGGCTCCTCAGGGTGAGGCCGTTCTCTTCCTCATGCTGAGGAGCGCCCGCAAAGGGCGCGTCTCGAAGCATGCCGGGCCCGGCGCGCAGATGGACCCCTCAAGAAACCAAAGGGGTCAAGCCCGAGGGTGACAGTTAGAAGGGAGGCACTAGAGGCGGTGTAGGCCGCCAATCTGAGCCGGCTCTGCCGCTTCAGTTCTGCCCCACTCAGTTCTGCGCCGTCTGCAGTTTGCGGTCGATGTGGCTGGCCAGTTCCATGGAGGCGCGGCCGTCGACCAGCAGGCCGTTGTCACGCTGGTAGGCCCGGATGGCGGCGGTGGTCTTCTCGCCCTGCTGGCCGTCGATCGGCCCCGGGCTGTAGCCGAGCTGGTCAAGGCCCGCCTGCACCCGCGCGACGGCGGAGTCGTTGGCGGGCCGGTCGTTGGACGCCCAGATGGGATCGCCCAGATTGATAATGTCCTCGTCGGTGAGCGCGCCGGTCAGGCCGCCGGCGGCGGCGCCGATGAGCACGCCCTCCAGGATCGAAAGCCCGGTGACCGCGCCGACCACCGCGCCCGCCGCCGCACCGATCCCCGCGCCCGAGCCGGCGCGGTCGCCGGTGCTGCTGCCGCAGGCCGAAACCAGAAGGGTCGCGCCCAGAAAGAGCGCCAGGGCAGAACGTGTCATCGCCGGTCTCCATGATGGCTTTCACCTTAAGATAGACCAGGAACGGGGGTATTTCATTCCCAATCCCGGCCTCTTTGATCCCCGTCGCTTTGATCCCCGTCCCTTTGATCCCGGTCCCTTTCACTGGCGGGCGTTCCCCCGACGCATGGCAGCCCTGCCCCAAAGCCGGCTTGCCAGCAGGGGGCTGGCGATGCTACCCGAACGCTTCGATCCAACGGCTGCGGCCCCTGCCGCGCCGCCTTACTCGGAGCCTTGATGTCAGGGATTGTGCCCACCTGCTGATCCGTTCTCCTGACGGCTGAGCCTGCCTTCGTGGCGGCTGTGCCTGACGGAAGCTGACGGACTCGAGCAGCCTTGACGCCGCCGCCGCGATGCGGACCGGCAGCACTGAGGCGTGGGTTCCTTCTCCGGGGACAGTCCCCCTCCGAGTACATCATCATGAACATCTCCAAGAGCGAACAGCGCGTGCTGCACGTGCTGGCGCAGGGCGGACAGATCCGCCATGAGCGCGGCGGGAGCCGCAAGGTCACCAAGGTTCTCTGCGTCACGCGGGACGGACACGTTCTGTCCGACTGCACGCTGGCGGTCTTCAACCGCCTGCGCCGCAGACGCCTGATCAGCTCCCGGGGCGGCAGGCCCTACCGCATATCCCAGTTGGGCCGCGAGTCCGTGCGCCCGCAACTCGACAACCGCTAGGGGCGGAACAGCGACAAGGACAAACCCAAGATGACTGCAAAGGAAAGCCGGACCCTGCGCCCCGCGACGCGGGAGGACAGCAAGGCCATCCTGAACCTCGCCGTCGCCAGCGGCCTGTTTCAGGAAGACGAAACCGCCGTACTGGCGGAGATGCTCGCCGATGCCTTCGCCGGCCACCTGGAAGACCATCACTGGATCGTGCTGGAGGACGGCCCGGGGAAAGGCGAACCGGGTGGCGGAGCCATGGTTGCCGCCGCCTGCGTCGCGCCGGAGATGATGAGCGACCGGACCTGGAACCTCTACTTCATCGCGGTGGCGGCGCCACACCAGGGCCGGGGCCTGGGCGCGGCGCTGCTGACCCATGTCGAAGAGACGCTGCGCAAAGGCGGCGCGAGGCTGCTGCTGATCGAGACTTCGGGGCTCGACAGCTTCGCGGCGACACGCCGCTTCTACCGCACCAGAGGCTATGAGGAGGAGGCGCGCATCCGCGACTTCTACCGCGCGGGCGAGGACAAGATCGTGTTCCGCAAGCTGCTCTGACGGCCGGCTTCAGCTCGCCTTCTTCGCTGCCGCCTGCTGGTCCTTGCTCTGGGCCACCGGGAGCACGAGGCGGAACAGTGTGCCCTCGGCGTCGGAACGCTCCATGCGGATGTCGCCGCCGTGGGCGCGCATGATGTCGTGGGCGATGGAAAGGCCGAGGCCCGATCCGCCCTCCCGGGTCGAGCCGGTGAAGGGCTTGAAGAGGTGCTCCTGCGCCTCCTCGGGCAGGCCGGGGCCGTTGTCCTCCACATCGATGACCAGAAAGTCGCGCACCGGGCGCGCGGCGATGCGCACCTCGCCCGCCCCGGCTTCCAGGGAATTGCGCCCGAGGTTGATGAAGACGCGGTAGAGCTGCTCGCGGTCGGCCTCGACCACGAAGCCGCGGTCGACTTCGTTCAGCCAGCCGCCGCGCCCGGCCCCGGCGCCGGCCAGGCCCTCGCGCACCTCGGTCATGAGGTCGCGCAGGTCGAAGCGGTTGAGCTCCAGATGGGCCGGCCCCTCCCGCGTGAACTGCAGGGTCTGGGCGCAGAGATGCAGCGCCCGGTCGATGGCGCCGACCAGGGTTGGCGCCATTGAGCGCACGGCGGGATCGCCGCTGCGGGCCAGACGCTCCGAAATCAGGCTGGCGGTGGCCAGAATGTTGCGCAGATCGTGGTTGACCTTGGTGACTGCGGTGCCGAGGGCGGCCAGCCGGGTCTTCTGCAGCAGCGCGGCGCGCAGCCCCTCCTGCATGGTCACCAGCTCGCGCTCGGCGACGCCGACTTCGTCGCTGCGCTCGGAGGGCTGCAGCCCGCCGGCGGCCACCTCCGGGTTTTCGCGAAAGGCGGCCATGCTGGCGGTGATCCGGCGCATGGGCCGCACCATCAAGAGATGCAGACTGAGATAGACCAGCGCGGCGGTGAAGATCGAGATGATCAACGAGAGCTGGAGGATGCGGTAGGAGTAGTCGTACATGTCGCGGCGCATCGGCGCTTCGTCCAGCACCACCTCCACCAGCACCGCCGGGTCCTTGGGCGAGGGCCCGACGATGCGCAGCAGGCGGTTTTCCGGCGCGGCCAGCGCGACCACCGCATCGCCGATCAGTCCGAAGAAGCTGGCCTCGCGCAGATCGTAGCTGGCGTCGATCCCCTCCGGCCCCTCGACCATCAGCATCAGCTTGCCGCGGTCCGGCTTGGTGAGGGCCACCATGTAGGCGCCGACATGCTGCAGCAGCTCCGCCTCCAGGTCCTTGCTCACCATGTTGTCCGGCGTCGCTTCGAGGGCGAGGATGGAGAGATGTGCCGCGGCCAGCCGCTCCTGCAGGTAGACCAGGCGCATGCGCCCGATGGAGGGCGCGTAGATCAGCACCTCCGCCACCATGACGAAGAAGATCGTCAGCAGCAGAAGCTTGGCCGAAAGGCTTTTGGTGAGAGGCGGCAGGCGGAGCCTGTTCCCCGGCGACTTAGGACCCAACATAGCCCTGGCTTATAGCACGGCTCCGGCAGGCTCGGGAATCGGCGCCGCCACGCGCCGCAGGGGCTTCGGTCGGCCGGAAAAGGCTGGGTTCAGACCGCGAAAGGCAGGGCGCCCGGTCCCGCCGCCCTGGCCCGCGTGCCGCGAGACAGACTGCGAAGGACCGGGCGCCGAAAGAGGAGATCCCGTCTCCGCCCTTAATTGGACTTGGCGGCGCAGGGATTGCAGGGGTTCTTGGCAGCGCAGGGGTTGCAGGGGTTCGCAGCCGCACAGGGATTGCAGGGGTTGCAAGGATTGCAGGCCGCCGGCTTCAGCACCTTGGCGGCGCAGGGGTTGCAGGCCGCCTTGGCCGCACAGGGGTTGCAGGGGTTACAGGCCGCCACCTGAACCGGGGCGCTCGAAACGTTGGCTGCAGCGACCGGCATGGCCACCGCACCGGCGGAAACAGTGGCGACACTCAGCGCAACAAGGGTTTTCTTCAGCATCGTGGTTAAGCCTCCAAGCTTGATCGATCCGTGCCGACACCCGCGGACGGGCGCCTTCGAGCCGGCAGGCCGCCGATGTGGGGCCGTTGCGTGCCGGTGGTCCAAGAATGGTGGGATGCGCGATCAATCTCGAATCACGCTCCGGCGAGCGGCTTCAATTTTCTGTGAAAAATGGCCCTTTTCCGGCCACAGAAGCCCGTCCTAGGCCCGCCCCGGGACCGCCCCCGGGACCGTACGCCGCCCCCAGGCAGCAGATCCCAGGCACCAAGCCCCAGGCAACCGACCGGCAGGTCCTCGGGAGCGGCGCTCAGTCCTGCTTGCGCGCCTTCAGCTTCTTGTACACCACGGGAGTCACCGCTAGCACCGCAAGGCCCAGGATGGGCGCAAGGATCTGGGGCTGAAAGATGATGCCCAGGTCCGGCACCTCGCCGCGGTCGAAGATGGCCCCGACACCATTGCCGACCAGCGCGTAGACGAAGGTGCCGGGGATGATGCCGATGAAGGTACCGATGACAAATATCCTTAAAGGAACCCCGAGAAACGCCGGCACCAGGTTGACGATGAAGAAGGGAAAGAGGGGGACCAGCCGCAGGACCAGCATGTAGTTGAGAGCGTTCTCCTGAAATCCTGCTTCCATCTTCTGGATGGCCGCACCGGCCTTGGCGCGCAGCAGGTCGGCGAAGGCATAGCGCGCTGCCAGGAACAGGGCACTGGCGCCCAGAGTTGCGCCGACAACCACGTAAATCGTGGCGAAGTACGGCCCGAAGAGAAACCCCGCGGTAATGGTCAGGAGCGCCGCGGCAGGGATCGAGCAGGCGGCAACGATCGCATAAAGCGTCACGAAGCCGAGCCCCGACAGAATTCCGTACTGCGCTACGAGATCCAGAAGGTTGGCGCGGTTTTCCTTCAAAACATCGAAGCTGACATAGCGGTGCCAGCCGAGCAGGAAGAACAGGCCGAGCCCCGCCAGCAGAACGAGGATCGGCAAGAAGCGGCCGAGCGATAAGCCTTTTTTGCCGGCAGGCCCGGCATGCTCGGGGGTGGGTTCGGTCATGGACACTCCCTGGGACGGTCCCGGACAATCCCGGGTGGTAGCCGGAACATGGTTAACCAAAGGCTAATGCAGACCCCAGCGGGCCGGCGGCGGGGCGGTCGGGTTCGCTGGGAGGCGGCGCACAACCGAACACCCGAGCGTTTTAGCCCCTGGCCGGGCCGGCAACCAGTCACCATAGTGTGAGCCCTGCGCGATGGCCGGCCAAGCGTCGCCCAGGGGCTCCCAGGAGGAGGCATCGGAAACCCTTGCGCCCGCGCCGTGTCGGAACCGCCGGAAAGAAAGGCGCGCCGCGGGCCTTGCGGTCGTTGACAGAGCCGGGAGGCACCCTTATACAGCCCCGTCAATTCAAGAGTCAGCCTGGTACTGGAGACCGACCGTGAAGCGCACCTATCAGCCCTCTGTGCTGGTCCGCAAGCGCCGCCACGGGTTCCGCGCACGTAAAGGAACCGTAGGCGGGCGCCGCATACTCGCTCGACGCCGCGCCAAGGGCCGCAAGCGCCTTTCCGCTTAAGGTGTCGTGATGCCGACCGTCGGGCGGCTGAAGACACGACCTCAGTTCCTCAGGGTCGCGGCCGCCAAACGCAAGTGGGCGACGCCGGGCCTCGTTCTGCAGGCCGCAGGCCGGCCGGCGGACAGCACGCAGGGCAGCAAGACACGGGAAACGGGCTCTCCGGCCGCCGGTCACGATGATCCGGCGGATGTCCGGGTCGGTTTTACGGTCACGCGGCGGATCGGCAACGCGGTCGTGCGGAACCGGGCCAAGCGGCGCCTGCGCGCCGCCGCCGCCGAGGTGTTTCCGCGTCTGGGCCGCAAGGGCACGGACTACGTGGTCATCGGCCGCAGCGGCACGCTGACGCGGCCGTACGACAAGCTGCTGGGCGACCTGGAACAGGCCATCGGCAGGCTGGACCGCAGAAAAGCCCGGGCCAAAACGGCCAACGCCAAAACGGGCGAAGGCAGAACGGGCGAAGGCAGGGCGCGGGACGCCGGGCCACAGGGAACGTCAGAGGAGGCATCTTGATGAGGGCCTTGCGCCTGTTGATGCTGGTCTTGATCCGGGGCTACCAGCTTCTGATCTCGCCCTTCTTCCCGCCGTCCTGCCGCTACATCCCCAGTTGCTCGGAATATGCCCGCCAGGCCGTGGTCCGCCACGGCCCCCTGCGGGGCGGCTGGCTGGCGCTGCGCCGGCTGCTGCGCTGCCACCCCTGGGCCGACTGGGGCTATGACCCGGTTCCTGATGCGCCTGCCGATCAGGCACAAGGCGGTCGGGCGCAAAACGCGGGCACCGCAAAGAATTCCGCCGGCGGGCTTGGCCTTTGCGCCGATTGTCGCCATCTAGACCACTAACCGAGCCGCAGAGGCCCGCCCGCGGGGAGCCAATCGAGTCTTATGGAACAGCGTAACCTTCTCCTGGCGATCGTCCTGTCGGTGGCGATCCTCTTCGGCTTCCAGATGCTCTTCCCGCCGCCCCCGCCGCCGGTCCAGCAGCCGGAGACGGCCGGCGAGCAGGGCTCGACGCCGGTTCCGGGAGCGGGCACCGCCCCGGCGATCCCCGGCCTGTCCGGCGGCGTGCCGGCGGCCCAGGTGCGCGAAGAGGCGATCGGCATCAGCCCGCGCATCGAGATCGAAAGCGACAACCTGGGGGGCTCCATCGCCCTGCGCGGCGCCAAGGTCGACGATCTGGTGTTGAAGCAGTTTCGCGAGACACTGGACGAAGACAGCCCGCTGATCACCTATCTGTCGCCGGAAGGCTCCGCCAATCCCTACTTTGCGCGCTTCGGCTGGGCCGCCTCGCCGGGCACCACCGTCACGCTGCCGGACGCCCAGACCCTCTGGCAGAGCGAGGGGGGGACGCTGACGCCAGACAATCCGGTCACGCTGCGCTGGAACAACGGCGAGGGCCTGACCTTCGAACAGGTCTTCGAACTCGACGAAGAATACCTCTTCACCGTGACCCAGCGCGTCGTCAACGATGCCGGCCAAGAGGTCCAACTGGCGCCCTTCGGCCTGATTTCCCGCACCAACACGCCGGACATCCTGGGTTTCTTCATTCTCCACGAGGGCCCGTTGGGCGTCTTCGACGAGGTTCTGAAGGAAGTCGACTACGACGAACTGAAAGACGACTTCGAGGGCCGCGATGTGGTGATCGAAACGCCGACCACCAGCGGCTGGATCGGCATCACCGACAAGTACTGGCTGGCCGCGCTGATCCCGGACCAGAGCGAGGCGGTCATGACGCGCTTCCTCTATAATCAGCGCGACGGCCGCGACCACTACCAGACGGACCTGATCTACAACGCCAGCGCCATTCCCGCCGGCGGCAGCGCCGAGATCACCAACCGGCTGTTCGCCGGCGCCAAGGAAGTGGTGAAGCTGGACGCCTACGAAGAGCAGTTCGGCATCGTCGGATTCGACCGGGCGGTCGACTTCGGCTGGTTCTACTACCTCACCAAGCCGCTGTTTTATGCCCTGCACTGGCTGAACGCGACCCTCGGCAATTTCGGCCTCGCCATCCTGGCGCTGACCGTGGCCATCAAGCTGGTGTTCTTCCCGCTGGCCAACAAGTCCTACAGGTCCATGGCCAAGATGCGCAAACTGCAGCCGCAGATGCTGGAACTGCGCGAGCGCTTCGCCGAGGACAAGCAGCGCCTGAACCAGGAGATGATGGCGCTCTACAAGCGCGAGGGGGCCAACCCGCTGTCGGGCTGCCTGCCGATCCTGATCCAGATCCCGGTCTTCTTCGCGCTCTACAAGGTGATGTTCGTCACCATCGAAATGCGCCACGCCCCCTTCTACGGCTGGATCCAGGATCTTTCGGCGCCGGACCCGACCTCCATCCTCAACGGCTTCGGCCTCTTGCCCTGGGGCGTGCCGGAGCTCGGTATCCTGAACCTGCTGAACCTGGGCGTCTGGCCGTTGCTGATGGGCATCTCCATGTTCCTGCAGCAGAAGCTGAACCCCCAGCCGCCCGACCCCGTGCAGGCCAAGATCTTCCTGATGATGCCGATCATCTTCACCTTCCTGCTGGCGACCTTCCCGGCGGGCCTGGTGATCTACTGGACCTGGAACAACGTGCTCTCCATCGCCCAGCAGGCCATCATCATGAAGCGCGCCGGCGTGCCCATCGGCGGCGGCTCGGCCACCAAGCCGACAACCTGACCGGGGAAAGGGGCCGGCCTCGGGACCGGCCCCGCTGTCGGCTGTCATGACGCCAGAGACTGAAAGCGACGCCGAAGCCGAAGCCGCGGCGCTGGAAGCCGGGCGCCTGCTCTTCGCCGGGCCCTGCGACTTCCTGATTTCGGCGGCAGACGAAAACCAGATCCCCGCCTTCGGCCTCGCCGAGGTCGCCTTTGCCGGCCGCTCCAACGTCGGCAAGTCGAGCCTTGTGAACGCGCTCACCGGGCGCAAGACCCTGGCCCGCACCTCCGGCACGCCGGGGCGCACAAGGCTGCTGAACTTCTTCGATCTCGGCGGGCGGCTGATCCTGGTGGACCTGCCGGGCTACGGCTACGCCCGCGCCTCCAAAAGCGACATCGAACGCTGGACCCGGCTCACCCGCGGCTACCTGAAGGGCCGCTCGGAGCTGCGCCGGGTCTGTCTGCTGGTCGACTCCCGCCACGGCCTGAAGGCCAGCGACCATCAGGTCATGGACGAACTGGACAAGGCCGCCGTCTCCTACCAGGTGGTGCTGACGAAGGCCGACAAGATGAAGCCCGGCCCGCTGGCGCGCATGGCGGAGGAGACGGGCAAGACCCTGGCCAAACGCCCGGCCGCCCACCCGGTCTGTCTGATCACCTCGGCGGAGAGCGGGGCCGGCATTGCCGAACTGCGCGGCGCCCTGGCGGCGCTGGCCGAACCGCGCGACAAGGGTTAGAGTGGCGCCGGCCCAAGGGGGCTGAGTCGGTCGGGGGAAGCACCGGCGCCGCAACGGCGGGCCGGGGGATCTAGAGTATGAAACGCAACAGCATCAGCGACACCAAGCACTGGCTGCGCACGGCCCGGACCATCACCGAGGCGCTGCCCTTCATGCGCCGCTACTCCGGCGAGACCTTCGTCATCAAGTACGGCGGGCACGCCATGGTGGACGAGGAGCTTGCCGCGCTCTTCGCCAGCGACATCGTGCTCCTGAAGCAGGTCGGCGTGAACCCCATCGTGGTGCACGGCGGCGGCCCGCAGATCGGCCGCATGCTGGAGCGGCTGTCGGTCGCAAGCGAGTTCGTCGACGGCCTCAGGGTCACCGACGCCAAGACCGTCGAGGTCGTGGAGATGGTGCTCTCGGGCACCATCAACAAGTCGATCGTCAGCGCCATCAACGCCGCCGGCGGACGGGCGGTGGGCCTCTCGGGCAAGGACGGCAGCCTGATCCAGGCGCAGAAGCTGAAGCGCAGCACCCGCGATCCGGATTCCAACATCGAGAAGGTGCTGGACCTGGGTTTCGTCGGCGAGCCGACCATGGTCGATCCGCGCATCCTCTTCGCGCTGCAGGACTCCGGCCTGATCCCGGTCATCGCCCCCATCGGCATGGGTCCAAAGGGCGAAACCTACAACATCAACGCGGATACCGTGGCCGGCGCCGTGGCGTCGGCGGCCGGCGCCTCGCGCCTGCTGATGCTGACCGACGTCGTCGGGGTGCTGGACAAGAGCGGCGAACTGCTGCCGGACCTCAGCGCCGAGGAGGTCGGCAGGCTGCAGCAGGACGGCACCATTTCCGGCGGCATGATCCCCAAGCTGGAGACCTGCGTGAAGGCCGTGGAGAACGGCGTCGAGGCGGCGGTCATCCTGGACGGCCGCATGCCGCATTCGATGCTGTTGGAGATCTTCACCGGCGCCGGTATCGGCACCCTGATCCACCGCTAGCGGGTGGCGAGGAGTCCGACACAGCCCCTTCATGCTTCGAGACGTTCGCTGCGCTCTCTCCTCAGCATGAGGATGCGTTCTTGAAGCGCCCCAGCCCTCATCCTGAGGAGCGCGCCAAGGCGCGCGTCTCGAAGGATGCAGCACGAAGGGCTGAATGCGCCAGCAGCCCCTGAGACGTCAGAGCCTCAGTCGGTGAGGCTGGCGAAGAAGTCCAGCTGCCACTTCATTTCTTCCGGCGAGAGCGGAAAGTCGTCGCCGTTGCGGGCATGCAGCGCCTTGTTGGGGGGGATGCCGCCCATGTTGGTCTGAAGCTGCAGGGCCATGCGCATGCTGCAGCCGGCTTTCCAGGCCAGCGCGGTAACGCCCTTGGCGGAGCGGCCCTTGAGGATGCGGTCGACAAGGCCGGCATCGATCTCGGCAAGCAGCGCCAGGCCATGGCACACGAACTCGCGTTTGCCGGCGAGAACCGCATCGCCCAGCACTTCGCCGTTCAACTTGCCGGCCTTGAAGAGACGGGCTGCGTCCTCGGCGCCGTCGTAGGCGGGTTCGCCCGGTTGCTCCGGCGCGCTTTCGGCGACCCGGCGGTGCACCTCCTTGGCCACGGCCTCGGCGGTTTGCTTGTCGATATCGTTGCGCTGCCTCAGCTTCTCCAGCAGGGACTCCGCCACCAGCGAGGCCAGCTTGCGCACCGCCTTGGGGGACAGGGCGGGCCGCTCGACCAGCGGCTGTTGCCAGGACGGTTCCTCGACCGAACCATCGATCAGGGTATCGAGAGTCTCCTCGCGGATCTGTGCTGAATCATTGCCCAGAAGCTCCGCAATGGCGCGACGGTCGTCGCGCTTGACGATGGCATCGGAAACCGCCTCGCCGACCTGCGCGCGGCGCGAAATTGCGCAGAGCCGATCGCCGGAAACACTGCTGGCAATGATCTCCAGGAGATCCTCGTCGCTGAGCAGCGGCGAGAATTCCAGAACCGGGCAGGCGACGACGTCTTCGGCGTCGCGGGCCAGACGCTGGATCACCTGCGGCGGCGCATTGGCGACCGACTTCAGGGTCTCGGCGAGGATCTGACGGACCTGCGTGGCCTGGTCCCTGGCGAGCAGTTCCAGCGCCTCGACGACGAAGCGCTGGGCCTTCTCCTGGGTGCCCCGGTTCTCCTGACGGGTCAGCTCGGCAATCTTGCCCGCCAACTCGGCCCGCACCTTCTCGTCGTTGTCGCGCGCCAGGATGAGATCCGCCTGCCCCGGCGTCTTTTCGTTGGCGGCGATGCGGCGGCGCACCTCCGAGGAGGGGTCCTGCGAGAGGTAGTACAGCAGTTCCGGGCGCAGGTCCTCGCGCGATGCCAGGTCCGCGCGGTCCTTGTCGGACCCGCCTTCCGCCAGCGCCTTGCTTTCCTCATAGGACAGGGCGGCCGGCGCCTTCTTGCGTTTCAGACCGAAGACCATCAGTCGGCTGCCTTGCGGCGGTCGAAGGCCGCGGCCAGTCGAAGCGCATTCTTGCCCGACCGCTTGGCGCCGTACATCGCCTCGTCGGCGCGCCGCAGCAGCGATTCGAGGCTCTCGCCCTTCTTGGGTTCGTGAATGGCGATGCCCAGCGAAAACCCGAGCGGATGGTCCGCATCGCCGGAGTATCCGCGCAGGCGTTCGGCGAGCTTCAGCAGCCGTTCGCCTTTGCGCTCGGCGGTGGCGCGGTCCATGTCTTCGAGAAAGAGGGCGAACTCGTCGCCGCCGAGGCGCGCCGCAAGATCGCCGGCGCGCGACTGTTCTTTCAGTAGGGCGGCAACGTCCAGCAGCGCTTCGTCGCCGGTCTGATGGCCATGGGTGTCGTTGACCTGCTTGAAGTTGTCGAGATCGACGTAGATCAGTGCCCCCGGCCGCTTGGCGCCGCTGTCGGCCGCCACGCGTTTCTCCAGCTTGGCGGTGAAGCTGCGGCGGTTGTCGAGACCGGTCAGCGGATCGGTCATGGAGAGGACTTCCATCTCCGTCTGCCGGGCCAGCTGCTCGATGGCGAGGCCGACCTGGCCGGAGATGTTGTTCAGCAGACCGCGGTCTTCCTGGCTCCAGCCGCGGGCGCCGCTGGAACGCCAGACACAGAGCAGGCCGTTCATTTCGTCGCGGAACCGGGTGGCGCGGACGAGGACGGCGCCGCTGTCGCGCTCCAGTTCGGCGACGAGGTTTTCCGGCGTCAGCAGTTCGGACAGGCCGGCGAGATCCTGAACATCCGCCGCTTGCCCGGACTGCGCCAGCGCCTGGCCGATTTCCCCGTCGACCAAGGCATGGATGGAGATGCCCGAGAGCGCCAGCGCCGGCAGCAGGGCCTCTGCCGTTGCGGTCAGCATGCGCTGCGGTTCGAGTTCGCGGCGCACCATGTTGACGATGTAGGAGAACAGGCGTTCGCGGTTCTGTGCTTCGGCAAGCTCCGCCTCGTGGCAGCGCAGCTGGGTGATGTCGCGGCACACGCCGCGCGCGCCCAGCCATGCGCCATCGACAGTCAGCGGCAAGACGGTGGAGAGCAGGCAAAGGCTTTCGCCGGCGGCATCGCGGACCCAGATCTCAGCCGCGTCGACAGGCTCCTTCGCACTGAAGGGGCTCTTGTCCGCAAGCTTGGGGTCCAGCAGCAGGTCGCTGGCCGGGCGCCCGACGAGGTCCGAGGCCTTATAGCCCAGTGCACCGCGCGGGGAGACGAAGGCAAAGCAGCCCTCGGCATCGGTCTCCCAGGCGAAGTCGTTGGAGATTTCCACCAGATCCTTGTAGCGCTGGCGCGATTCCACGAGGGCCGACCGCAGGCTGCGTTCCAGCGTGACATCGCGCCCGAGCAGCAGCGCCGCGGTGCCTTCGCTCCAGGGCAGCACCGTGACGTCGAAGGCGCGCTCGACAGACTTGCCGGCCTCGGTCGCCGTGACCACCAGGGGATTCACCTGGGCGGCGGTGCCCAGGATGGCCGCGCGGACGGCCTCGCGCAGTTCCTCGTGGCCGCCCGCCGTCAGGAGAGTCGCAATGGGGGCCGCCAGTTCGTTGGCGTGCAGCACGATCCCGTTGTGGCCCGCCAGCAGTACGGCACCGGGATAGAGTTCCAGGGCGCCATGGGCGCCGAACAGCGCGGGGGGCGCCGCGTCTTCGAGAAGCTGGTCGTAGCTGCCCTGCCGGACGGCGTCTTGTGTGGGGCCGCTCTTTGCGGGCGACCTTGCCATGAAACCCCCTTTTCGGACACGGCCCTGCCGGGGGCCGGAGTGTGTGATCTGGAGGTCACCAAGATGCGCCCTCTGCCGTTAAGATGCGCTTAAGTGCAAAGGCCGAAACCCCTGCGTTACAGCCATTCCGGCGTGTCGAATTTGGCACAAACACACGCCAGCAGCGAAACCGGCAGGCGCGTTCCCGCGCTTAACCTTCGGCTAACCCTGAAGCGCTCAGCCGAGCCGCCGCGGGGAAGCCAGGGGGAGGCCAGGGGAAAGCCAAGGGGCCGCCGCGGGACTCCCGGCCGGCGGAGCGCTGACAGCCTGCGGGAAGGCCGGGGAAAGGGCGCGGCCGCCGGGGGCGTTGGGGAGAGGACGGGCAATTGACAGGACGCCAAGCCTACCGCATGTTCCCGGGTATCTGTTCTATGGGCATTTGCGCCCCATCCACCGCCTGAACCAAGCTGCAGGACCCCATGCAAAGTGACCAGCTGAAGGGCATCATTGAGAATGCCTGGGAAGACCGCGAGTCGGTCAACACGGGAACCACCGGCGAGATCCGCGATGCGGTGGCCGCGGCGCTGGAGGGGCTGGACTCCGGCAGCTTCCGTGTCGCCGAAAAAGGCGGCGACGGCTGGCAGGTGAACCAGTGGTTGAAGAAGGCGGTGCTGCTGTCCTTCCGCCTCAACGACATGGGGCTGATCCCCGGCGGGCCGGGCGAGGCGACCGCATGGTGGGACAAGGTGCCATCGAAGTTCGCGGGCTGGGGCGAGAACCGCTTCCGCGACGCCGGCTTCCGCGCGGTTCCCAACTGCACCGTGCGCCACTCCGCCTACATCGCCCCCGGCGTGGTTCTGATGCCGAGCTTCGTCAACCTGGGCGCCTATGTCGACTCCGGGACCATGGTGGACACCTGGGCGACCGTCGGCTCCTGCGCCCAGATCGGCAAGAACGTGCACCTCTCCGGCGGAGCGGGCATCGGCGGCGTGCTGGAGCCTTTGCAGGCCGGCCCGGTCATCATCGAGGACAACTGCTTCGTCGGCGCCCGCTCGGAGGTGGTCGAAGGCGTGGTGGTCGAGGAGGGCTCGGTCCTCTCCATGGGCGTCTACATCGGCGCTTCCACCAAGATCGTCGACCGCACCAGCGGCGAGGTCTTCATGGGCCGGGTGCCGGCCTACTCCGTCGTGGTGCCCGGCAGCCTGCCGGGCAAACCGCTGCCCGACGGCAGCCCGGGCCCCAGCCTCTACTGCGCGGTCATCATCAAGCAGGTCGACGAGCGCACCCGCGCCAAGACCTCGATCAACGACCTTTTGCGCGACTGAGCGCAGGCTCATGGCGGCAACCAAGATCGACACGCTCGAACTGGCGCAGGCCCTGATCCGCTGCCCCAGCGTCACCCCGGCGGAGGCCGGCAGCCTGGACGTTCTGGGCGAGGCGCTGGAAGGGCTCGGCTTCACCTGCCACCGCCTGCCCTTCGCCGAGGAGGACAGCGCCGAGGTCGACAACCTCTATGCCCGCCTCGGCGACAGCGGCCCCAACCTCTGCTTTGCCGGCCACAACGACGTCGTCCCGGTCGGCAACCCCGACGACTGGAGCGTCGACCCCTTCGCCGCCGAGGTCCGCGACGGCCGGCTCTATGGCCGCGGCGCGGTGGACATGAAGGGCTCGATCGCCGCTTTCGTCGCCGCGGTCAGCGGCTTCCTGGCCGAGGGCGGCAAGCCCAGGGGCTCGCTCTCTCTGCTCATCACCTGCGACGAAGAGGGCGAGGCCATCAACGGCACCCGCAAGGTGCTGCGCTGGCTGGGCGAGCAGGGCGAGGCGCTGGACAGCTGCCTGGTCGGCGAGCCCACCAGCAACGAAGCTCTGGCGGACATGGTGAAGATCGGCCGCCGCGGCAGCCTGAACGCCCGGCTCTCGGTCTCCGGCACCCAGGGCCACACCGCCTATCCCCATCTGGCCGACAACCCGCTGCACCACCTGACGCGCATGCTGGACGCGCTGATCGGCGAGGCCCTGGACGGCGGCAATGCGCACTTCCCGCCCTCCAGCCTGCAGATCACCTCCGTCGACGTCGGCAACGCCGCCACCAATGTGATCCCGGCGACCGCCGAGGCGCGCTTCAACGTGCGCTTCAACAACCTCTATGACAGCGCGGCGGTGGAACGCTGGATCCGCGAACGCCTGGACCGGGCGCTCGACGCCTCGCGCGGGGCGGCCTACGACCTGAAGATCCGGGTCTCCGGCGAGTCCTTCCTCTGCCCGCCCGGTCCCTGGAGCGCGCTGGTCTCGGCGGCGGTGGAGGAGATCACCGGCAAGCCGCCGGAGCTGGGCACCAGCGGCGGCACCTCCGATGCCCGCTTCATCAAGGACCACTGCACGGTGGCCGAACTGGGCCTGCTGAACGCCACCGCCCACAAAGTGGACGAGAACGTCAGCGTGGAAGACCTCACGGCCCTGACGGCGATCTACCGCAGCCTGCTGGAGCGCCACGCCGCCGGCTGACGGTCAGTCCTTCTGAGAGATTTCGAAGACGTCGTCTGGGTAGCCGACCTCGGTGAGATAGAGGCCGCAGGCCGGCGCCGTGGGACCGGCTGCCGCCCGGTCTTGCGCCTCCAAGGCCCGGCGCAGGTTCCCGGCGCTCCACTTGCCCTCGCCCACCAGCCGCAGGGAGCCGGCGAAGTTGCGGATCTGGTGATGCAGGAAGGAGCGCGCCTCGGCGTGGATCTCGATTGCCTGGCCGAAGCTGTCGGCCCGGGAAGTGACATCCAGGCGGTCTAGGGTTTTCACCGGCGACTTAGCCTGGCACTCGCTGGCCCGGAAAGATGTGAAGTCGTGCCGCCCCAGCAGCACCTGGGCCGCCGCATGCATGGCCGCGGCGTCCAGCGGCTGGGGCACGAACCAGGCTTGGCCCCGCTCCAGCGCCAGGGGCGCCCGGCGGTTGACGATGCGGTAGCGATAGGCGCGGCGGTTGGCGGAAAAGCGGGCGTGAAAGTCCGCCGGCACCCGGCGCACCGCCAGCACCGCCACCGGCGCCGGCTTCAGGTGAAAGTTGAGGGCGGCCATCACCCGCTCTGGCTCCACCTCTTTCGCCAGATCCAGGTGCGCCGACTGCGCCAGGGCATGGACCCCCGCGTCGGTGCGTCCGGCCCCCTCGACCAGTACGGTCTCGCCGCAAAAGCGGGTCACGGCCTCTTCCAAGGCGGCCTGGACCGAAGGGCCGTTCGCCTGGCGCTGCCAGCCGACGAAGGCGCCGCCGTCGTACTCGACGATGATCTGAAAGCGCGACACGCCGGCGGCTACCCAGCGGCTGCGCCGAGCGGCAGGCGGCTGCCGGTGGGCAGGTCGAAGCCGCGCAGGAAGGCCTCGGCCGACATCGCCGCACGCCCGGCCCGCTGAACCTGCAGCAGGCGCAGGGCACCGGCGCCGCAGGCGATGGTGGGCGCCTGGTCCAGCACCGCGCCGGGCTGCCCGCCCTGCGGGAGCGGGATGGCGGCGAGGACTTTCACCCGCTCCGCCCTGCCGTCGTGCTCGATTTCGAAGAAGGCGCCGGGCCAGGGCGTGAAGGCCCGGACACGGCGGTCCAGCTCCGCCGCCGGTTCGGACCAGTCGAGCCGGCCTTCGCTTTTCTCCAGCTTCTCGGCATAGGTGACGCCGAAGGCCGGCTGCGGCTGTGCCTCGAGGCGCCCGCGCGCGAGCCCGGCCAGGGCCTCGACGATGAGCCGCCCGCCCAGTTCGGCCAGCGCATCGTGGAGCTGCTGCGCATTGGTGTCCGGCCCGATGGCGAGGCTTTCCTGGAGAAGGATGGCGCCGGTATCGAGGCCCTCGTCCATCTGCATGATGGTGATTCCGGTCTTCTGGTCGCCGGCCAGGATAGCCCTCTGGATGGGGGCCGCCCCGCGCCAGCGCGGCAGCAGGGAGGCGTGGATGTTCAGACAGCCGAAGCGCGGCGCCGAGAGGATCGCGGGCGGCAGGATCAGGCCGTAGGCCGCCACCACCGCCGCGTCGAGGCCGAGGTCTGCAAAGGCGCGGGCCGCGGCCTCCGTGCGCAGGGTCTTCAGCGTGCGCAGCGGCCAGCCGCGCGCCTCCGCCAGGGCCTGCACCGGCGAGGGTCGGAACTTCTGTCCGCGTCCGGCCGGGCGCGGCGGCTGGGTATAGACCGCGGCAATGTCATGCTTGGCTTCGGCCAGGGCCTCCAGCGCCGGCAGGGCGAAGTCCGGGGTTCCCATGAAGGCCAGACGCAGGGGCTTGTCTGTTTGCTTGCCCGGGGACTTACCGGACGAGTGGCTGCTGGGTTCCGGGTGTTGGGCCATAGGGCCGGGCTCAGACACAGGCCCGGACTCAGGCCGTGGCGTAGCTCGCCAGCGGCTTGTCCGCCTTCTTGGCCTTCAAGAGCTTGCGCAGGATCATGTTGCGCTTCAGCGCGGTCATGTGATCGACGAAGAGGATGCCTTCCAGGTGATCCATCTCGTGCTGGATGCAGGTGGCCAGCAGACCCTCGGCCTGCAACTCGCGGATCTCGTTCTCGTGGTCCAGATAGCGCACGGTGATGGCCGCCGGGCGCACAACGTCGCCATAGTGTTCCGGCAGGGAGAGGCAGCCCTCCTCGTAGGAGGAATCCTCGTCGGACACCCAGGTGAGTTCCGGATTGGCCATGTAAAGCGGCGCTTTCTCCTCGCCTTCGCCGGCGACATCGACCACGATCACCCGCTTCAGCACACCCACCTGCGGCGCGGCCAGGCCGATGCCCGGGGCGTTGTACATGGTCTCCAGCATGTCATCCATCAGCCGGCGGATCTCGTCGTCCACGGCCTCCACGGGCGCACAGACCTTCTTCAGGCGCGGGTCGGGGGCGGTGATGATGGGAAGCAGGGCCATGGTCGGATCGCTGGGGTTCCTGGGGGTTCCTGGGGGTTGCCGGTTTCGGGCGCCGCCGCGCTGCGCCGGACAGGCACTAGGTATTGCCTGCAGGGCCGGGGGTCAAGGGATCGGGATCACGCGCGCCAGGCAGCCCGCCTGTGCGGCTTGCTTAGGCCGGGGCGCCGTGCTGTGCTAATCTTCGATTCGCGTTCTGTTCTCTTTCGGAGTCGCGCCATGGATTCCCTGGTGATTCTCGTCGCAGTGGCGGTGACGGCCGTCGCAGTCGTTCTGGGCTTGTTCCTGCTGCGGGAGCGGCGGCGGCCGGCCCAGGAGGACGGGCGCGAAAGCGAGCTGGCGGCCCTCGCGGGGCGGCTGGCCCAGATGGCGGAAAGCCAGGCCGCGGTGCAGGCCCGGATCACCGATCAGCTTCAGGCCCAGGAACGCCAGATGGCCAAGGCGGTGGAGGAGCGGCTGGAGACCTTCTCCAAGCGCGTCGGCGACCGCCTGAACGAGAGCGCGACCAAGAGCCAGACCACCCTGACCGAACTGCGCGAGCGCCTGGCGGTGATCGACAAGGCGCAGCAGAACCTGGCGGAGCTGTCCGGCCAGATGGTGGGCCTGCAGGACATCCTGGCCAACAAGCAGGCGCGCGGCGCCTTCGGCGAGGTGCAGCTGCGCGACCTGGTGGAGGCGGCGCTGCCGCCTTCGGCCTATGCCTTCCAGGCGACGCTGGGCAACGGCCGGCGGCCCGACTGCCTGCTGAAACTGCCCAATCCGCCGGGGTCGATCGCCATCGACGCCAAGTTTCCGCTGGAAAGCTATGAGGCGCTGCGCGCCGCGGGCAGCGACGAAGCCGCCCTGGCGCCGGCCCGCCGCGCCTTCGCCCAGGATCTGAAGCGCCACGTCCAGGACATCGCGGCACGCTACATCCTGGCCGGGGAGACGGCGGAATCGGCGCTCCTGTTCCTGCCCAGCGAGGCGGTCTACGCCGAACTCCACGCCAATTTCCGCAGCGTCGTCGAGGAGTCCTACAAGGCGCGGGTCTGGATCGTCTCCCCCACCACCCTGATGGCGACCCTGCACACGGTGCGGGCGGTGCTGAAGGACGTGCGCATGCGCGAGCAGGCTGGCATCATCCAGACCGAAGTGGAGAAGATGATGGGCGACGTCCTGCGCCTGGACAAACGGGTGAACAACCTGGAGAGCCACTTCGAGATGGCCCGCCGGGACATCCACGAAATCCGTACCTCCTCCGGCAAGATCCTGCGCCGCGGCGAGAAGATCGGCGAGCTGGAGCTGGAGGACGACGGCTCCGCCGCCGCCCTGGAGCCGGCATCAGCCCCGCCGCCCCAGATCACCAAGCATTGAATTTACTTATTTTAAGTTAAATGCGATCAAAATCGACTATTAACTTGAAATAGCTTAATTCAGCACTCTGATGCGGTAGCTGACCTCCGCCTCGCCGCCGGCCGGGACCTGCAGGCGCCAGACGATGCGGTTGGCGCTTTCCTTCTCGTGAGCCGCGCTTTCCTCCAGCATCGACCAGCCCTGGGGCAGGCTGCCGCCGACCAGCACCTCCACCGCCTCGGCCTTGGCGTTCTGCACCACGATGCGCTGGCCGGTCTCGTAGCTGCGGTTGGACAGCCGCTCGAAGGCCGTGCGCGTCGCCCGTGCCGTGACGTCGAAGGCCCGGCCCAGGCTGAGCCGCGCGGTCTCGCCTTCCGGTGTCTGGGTCATGCGGTCCTCGCCCAGAAACAGCGGCTGACCGCCCGGCCCGGGGCCGTAGATCCGCACCACCCCCGATGGCAGGGGGGCGCCCAGGCCCAGTTCGGCAGAGTTTTCCAGTTCCATGATCAGGGCGGCGGAGACCGGCCCGACCTCCTCGATGTTGGGATTGCCGATTGCGAGACCGTCGAAGCGGTACTCGCGGGCGACCTTGACCCCGGCGGCGCTCATCAGCGGCACCTGCTTGGTCTCGCCGCGCAGCAGGGTGACCGGCAGCGCCACGGTGTAGACGTAGCGGTCCGAGGCCGACTGCGGCGCCCGCGCCATATCGGCCGGCGCCGCCATCGCCTGGGGCAGGGCCGCGTCCATTTCCTGGCGCGCCATCATCAGCGGGCGGGCCGTTTGATTCACCTGGCCGGCCACCAGCCGCAGGTCGGCCGCCGGGAAGTCGCTGCGCGTCCCGTTGGTCAGGGTTGCAAGAGCCTGGAGGTCGAGGGTGTCGTCCGCCTCGTTCAGCCGCGCCACGTAGTCGGCGCGCCAGGACAGGCCCGAGGTCAGATAGGCGAGTTGCAGGGCCTGCTCCCCCGCCGTCTGGCCGGCCAGCCGGGCGAGCAGCGCCGGTTCGCTGCGCAGGCCCGGCGGCAGCTCCGCAAAGGCGATCCGCCCCGGCGGCGAGATTTCGATCTGCCCGTCAACCCGCAGCACCAGGCCACCGGCCAGGGAGAGCACCTCGGCGTCGAAGACCGTGTCGGCGCCGGTTTCCGGGTGGGTCCGGATGAGGCGGACGGTCTTGCCGAGGGAGGCTTCCAGGAGGCGCTGCGGCGTCAGCAGGTCGGCGACGAAGCTCTGTTCCAGAACCCGCAAGCCCTGGCCGCTCAGCAACACGGTCTCCGGCCGCAGCAGGTTGCTGACATCTTCGATCGCCAGTTCGGAGGCGCCGGCCGGCAGGTTCAGCCGCCGCTGCTCGCTGACCAGGGCCAGATCCTGCTCGTAGATCGTCAGCGCCAGCGACTCGCGCCCCTCCGCCGTCAGGCGCGCTTCCTGTGCCCCAACGGGGATGGCCGCGGCCGCCAGAACCGTCGCCGCCGTGATGGTCAGAACCGCACGGCGGCGCAGGAAGCGCGCGTTCCGGCCGAAAATCTTCAACAAAGAAGCCATAGTCTTGTTAAACCTCGCTCAATTCCTGCAGGTCGGCGGTGCGGCGGGAGCCTGCCAAGCAATTGCGGCAGCATCGGGGCGCAGCACTGGGGTGCAGCATTGGGGCGCAGCAGCCGGGGCACACCAGCATTGGAGCGCAAGCGCGCCACGCGCCCATCTTTCGTCAGGCCGGTCGCCGCGCCTTCAAGGCGGCTGTCAGGGTGCCGTCGTCGAGATAGTCCAGCTCGCCGCCGACCGGAACCCCGTGCGCAAGCCGGGAGAGCTTCGCCCCGCTCTCCGCCAGCCGGTCGGTGACGAAGTGGGCCGTGGTCTGGCCGTCGACCGTGGCTGAAAGCGCCAGGATCACCTCCTCGACGCCGCCGCCTTCGACGCGTTCGATCAGCCTGGCCATGTGGAGTTGATCGGGCCCGCGCCCGTCGATGGCCGAGAGCGTGCCGCCGAGGACGTGATAGCGGCCTTTGAAGGCGCCGCTGCGCTCCAGCGCCCAGAGATCGGCCACCTCCTCCACCACGCAAAGCAGGCGTCCGTCACGCTTGGGATCCTGGCAGATGCCGCAGGGGTCCTGCGTGTCGAGATTGCCGCAGGTGCTGCAGACAGTGATGGCCTCCGCCGCCTTGGCCATGGCATCGACCAGCGGCAGCATCAGCGCCTCGCGCTTTTTCATCAGATGGAGGACCGCCCGGCGCGCCGAGCGCGGCCCCAGGCCCGGCAGCCGGGCGAGCAGCTGGATCAGACGGTCGAGGTCGCCGGCAATCATCGGCGGATGGATCCGAAGCGCAGGAGCATAGGAAAGGCGCGCAGAAGCGGGCCGGTCAGAAGGGCAGCTTCATGCCCGGCGGCAGGCTGAGCCCGCCGGTCACCTTCTGCATCTCCTCGGCGACCCTGACCTCCACCTTGGCCTTGGCATCGTTCACCGCGGCGACGATGAGGTCTTCCAGAACCTCCACATCGCTGGGATCGACCAGGGAGGGATCGATTTTCAGGCCGCGCAGTTCGGACTTGCCGTTCAGGGTGGCCGTCACCATGCCGGCACCGGCCTGACCGGAGACTTCGAGCTCCCCCAGCTTCTCCTGCATCTCGGCCATCTTGGCCTGCATCTCCTGCGCCTGCTTCATCATCTGGCCCAGGTTCTTCATGCTTCGCCCTCTCCTTTTTCTTTACGACTCTCGTCGTCATGGGCGCCGGTCCCATAGGTGCCAGTCTCCGCGGCGCCCGCCTGTCTCGCGCCATCACGGCGCGCAACCAGTTCGGCATCCGGAAAAGTCTCCAGCGCCGCCTTGACCAGGGGATGGTCCATCACCGCGGCGCGTTTCTCGGCTTCCGCCGCCCGTTCCTGCTCGCGCAGGGTCGGCGCGCCCGGCTCCTGGGAGATGGAGATGATCCAGCGGCTGCCGCAGACCTCCTCCAGCACCGCGGCAAAGCGGCTCGCCAGATTGGGCGGCGCCTCTTCGCGCACGTTGATCTCAATGCGCCCGGGCTCGAAGCTGACCAGATGCACATCGTCCATCAGATGGTTGGCCAGCATGGTCTCGCGGGCGCCGCGCACCAGCGCAACCGCCTCGGCGAAGCTCCTGGGCGTCTTGTCGTCAGGCCCGGAGGACGGCTGCGAAACCGCCTCCGGCAGCAGGTCGAAGGTTTCTTCCAGCGGCTGGGCGAGGGCGGCCTGGGGCGATCCGTCGGTCAAGGGCGCCGGCTGGTCGCGCGGCGGAAGGGCGGCCGAAGCTTCCGGCCCCGCATCCAGCGGGCCGGCCATGGGCTCCGGCGACGGCGCGCGCGCGGACTTGGGGGCCGAAGCGGTCCCCGCATGGCCGGCTCCCGAGTTGCCTGCCGCCGCATCGGCGCCGCCGGTCAGGCGCTGCACCAGTTCCGCCGGGCTCGGCAGATCGCTGGCATAGGCCAGACGGATCAGCGCCATCTCGGCCGCCTGCAGAGGGATCGGCGCGCTCTGTACCTCGCCCAGGCTCTTCAGCAGCATCTGCCAGATGCGCGCCAGGCTGGCCATGCTGAGCTTCTCTGAGAGGTCGCGCCCGCGCACCCGCTCGGTCTCCGGCTGGCCCGGCGCATCGAGCGTGGCGGGAACCAGCTTCGCGCGGGTGAGAAAATGGGAGAGCTCCAGCAGATCCTGGATCACCACCGCCGGGTCCGCGCCGGCGGCATGGAGGCCGGCCAGGATCTCCAGGCTCTCCGGCACCTTGCCGGTGACCACCGCGGCAAAGAGATCGAAGATGCGCGCGCGGTCGGCGAGGCCCAGCATGGCCTGCACCTGATCGCCGCTCACCGTCTTGCCGCCGCCCAGCGCCATGGCCTGATCGAGCAGGGAAAGGCCGTCGCGCGCCGAGCCGTCGGCGGCGCGGGCGATCATGGCCAGGGCCTCCGCCTCCACCGCGACATCCTCCTGTTCGGCGATGCGGGTGAAGAGGGCCGCCAGTTCCTCCTGCGCGAGGCGGCGCAGATCGAAGCGCTGGCAGCGCGACAGCACGGTGACCGGCACCTTGCGGATCTCCGTCGTGGCGAAGATGAAGACGACGTGCTCCGGCGGCTCCTCCAGGGTCTTCAACAGGGCGTTGAAGGCGCTGGTGGACAGCATGTGCACTTCGTCGATGATGTAGATCTTGTAGCGCGCCTGCACCGGGCGGTAGCGCACGCCCTCGATCAGTTCGCGGATGTCGGCGACGCCGGTGCGGCTGGCCGCGTCCATCTCGATCACGTCGACATGGCGGTCCTGGGCGATCGCCAGGCAATGTTCGCAGACGCCGCAGGGCGCGGGGGTGGGACCGCCGGAGCCGTCCGGCCCGACGCAGTTCAGCGCCCGGGCGATGATGCGCGCCGTCGTGGTTTTGCCGACGCCGCGCACGCCGGTCAGCACGAAGGCATGGGCCAGGCGTCCGGTCTCGATGGCGTTGGTGAGGGTGCGGACCAGCGCTTCCTGGCCGACAAGGTCGGCGAAGCTGCTGGGGCGGTACTTGCGGGCGAGCACCCGATAGAGGCTGGCTTCGTCTCTGTCGCTGCTGGCGTCGCTCATAAAGCTGTCCGGGGGTTATCCGGGGGGTCCATCCGGGTGGACTTCGGTCCTGGCGGGACCTGCAGCCCTTGAGCGATAAAGCTCAACCCGATCAAAGGTTTAGGGTGGGAGGCTGGACAAACGACCCGTATCGGAAACTCGTTACGGCTGCTTCCTTCCGGACCTGACCGGGTTGGCGAGCGATACGTCCGCAGCCAACCTCCCACAATCAATATCGGGCATCGCGGGCAGGAGGGCAAGGCCCACGGATGGCTTTCGGCAGGCGCCCGAAAGCCCAGGCGGAGCTACGCATCTAGGCCTTGATCGGGATCCAGATTTCCAACCCGCCATCCCCGGTTTCGGGATCGAAGTCCTTGTCGTAGCGCTCAAAATCCGGTGCATCGGCCATCTCATAGCCGGATCCGGGGAGCCATTTGTTCCAGATCGTGTTCACCGTCCGGCGGATCGTCGAGATGTGATCGCGGTGGGCGAAGACGGCATAGCGCTGCGGGGCAATGCGCAGGCGGGTAAAGTCGGCCGGCAGCTCGTCGAAGTCCGTGACCTCGATCCCGCAGATGTAATCGAAGTTGCCGGCTCCGTCACTGTTGCAGGAGACTCCGTAGGCCACCTGGCCGACCTGGCCGGGCAGTTGGTCCGCACAGGCGTTGAAGCGCTGCCACTGTGCCGGAATGCCCTTGCTGGATTCCCAGTCATAGCGTGCGCCGAGGCCGGCCACGAGCAGGGCCCGGCCGTCCTCGAAGCGGGCCGGCTCCAAACCTTCAACAAAGTCCTCGTCCATTTTCAATGGCTCCACCAGTTCGAGAGTGTTGAGACTGCGCCGCGCGCGAAGCTGCTCCGGCGTAAGCCCGAAGTGCTCGCGAAAGGCGCGGGTGAAGGCTTCGTGTGAACCGTAGCCGGCATCGAGTGCGACCGCCAGGATGTCGGGCGCGCCCTCCGCCAGGCACCGGGCCGCCTCCGCCAGCCGGCGCCCCCGGCGGTAGCGGGCGAGCGACCAGCCGGTGGCCAGGCTGAAGGCCCGTGACATTTGGAAACGAGAGATCCCGGCAACCGCCGCAATCTCGTCAAGGGTGATGTCTTCGGCCAGTTGGCTTTCGATGAACCAGATGGCCTTACTCACGGGGTTGGTCACATCCGCCGACCTGTATCCACAAGAAACCCGGGCAAGCTATAGCGGCTGTGGAGCGGGGCCGCTTGATCGCGGTTGCGGCCGCTCCGCCTTCTGCCCTTAGCCTATTGGCGTTCCAGCGTGATGAGGGAGCCGTCGCGGGCGGGAAAGGTGACACGGGCGATGCCGCAGTCGGCATCGTACCAGACGTCGCGCTCGATCTCGCCGGTGAGCCGGAAGTGGCGGGCCTGGCGCGGCCGGCCGGCAACCTCCACCGCTTCCTCGCCGACCAGCCTGGTGTTCACCACCTTGGTGCGCCCGTCGATGGTGCCGAAGAGCACCTGGGTCTTCGGTGTGTCGCGGTGCCAGAGGCTGGCCGGAACGACGAAACCGGAGACGTCGAAGCCGACGTCGTTGACGGTGCCGCGCAGGGCGCCGTCGCGGCGCAGGGACTGCACCCGCCAGAGCCGGCCATCGTCGTCGGTGGCGGAAGTCAGGCCATGCAGCCAGCCGTCGCGCCAGACCTCCTCGGCGCGGTGGGTGAAGCGGAACAGCGTGACGCCGAGTACACCGACCGAAATGTCGATGGCGACCTCGACGATGAAGTCACCGTCGCGGCGCGAAAAGTCGAAGCGGTGCTCGCCAATGACGTTGCCGTGGCGCAGGACCAGAAAGCGCCAGGCCTTGTCCTGCGGCACCAGATTGGCCGCCGCAGCCCCGAACGGGCGGCCGGGCCCGAGCAGGCCCGCGGCGGCCAGCGCGGAAGCGCCGCCAAGACGGAGCGCCCGGCGCCGGTTGATGTCGAAGCGCGCAGTCGTGCCGGGAGCTTTGATATCGGAACCGGTCATGCTGGTCCCAGCCTGACCCAAGGGCGCCGGCGGTTCAAGGCGCAGCCTGCGCGCCCGTCAGGATGCCGGGATCACGCTTCGGTGACCGAAAGGGCGATTGCCACGACGCCATTGCCAGGAGTCCAAAGCCCGGGCAAGCTGGCGCCATTATGTCCCCACGCAAGTCTCCCGCGCCGAATTTCTATGCCGGCGTCCCCCTCGACCGGATCGACCAGCGCCGCGCCGATGCGACCTTCATCGACCGGCTGGTCAGCGATCCGGACTGCGTCATCGTACCGGTCTGGCGCAACAAGCACCTGATCGCCGCCCAGGCCGAGGCGGTCTGGCTGCGCCGGCGCGACGCCGGGCACCTGGTGGCGGTGGCGCGCGAGCACATGTTCCTGGGGCTGCGCAGCGACGTCCCCTATCTGGCCGTCGACCTCTCCCACCTGGAGGCGCCGGAGGACGACCCGGTGCTGGCGCGCCAGGGCGCCTTTCAGGACCTGCGCGCCGTCGGCCCGGTCATGAACCGCTGCGACTCGGCGATCCTGGCCTATGCCCGCGGCCTCGTGCACTGGCATTCCCGCCACGGCTTCTGCGGGGTCTGCGGCAGCCCCACCGTCAGCGAGAAGGCCGGGCACCAGCGCCGCTGCACCAATCCCGCCTGCCGCAGCGTGCATTTCCCGCGCACCGACCCGGCGGTCATCATGCTGGTGCACGACGGCGGCGAGCGCTGCGTGCTGGGCCGCCAGCCCATCTGGCCGCCGGGCATGCATTCCACCCTGGCCGGCTTCGTCGAGCCCGGCGAAAGCCTGGAGGAGGCGGTCGCCCGCGAGATCCTGGAGGAGGTCAACCTGCCGGTCGCCGTCGAGGACGTGGTCTACCACTCCTCCCAGCCCTGGCCCTTTCCGTCCTCCATCATGCTGGGCTTCTACGCCCGCGCCGACTTCGGACCGCTGGACACCGCCGAGGACGAACTGGAAAGCGCGGCCTGGTACACCCGCGACCAACTGCGCGCCTCGCCGGAAAACGAGACCTTCAAGCTGCCGCGTCCCGACTCCATCGCCCGGCGCCTGGTGAACGACTGGCTGGCGGAGGGTTAGGCGGAGTCCAACCCACCCTTCGAGACGGGCTTTCAGCCCTCCTCAGGGTGAGGCCCGTTTTGAACCCCCACGGTTTTGAAACCTCATGGTGAGGAGCCCGCGCAAGCGGGCGTCTCGAACCATGAAGGCGGTCCTACCAGGTTCCCTGATTTCAGTCGCCGTTGGTGCGGCCGCGGAAGGCATCGGCGGGATAGACGCCGAGGATCTTCACTTCGCGGGAGAAGAAGCTGAGTTCCTCCAGCGCCAGGCGCACCATGCGGTCGTCCGGGTGGCCTTCGATGTCGGCGTAGAACTGGGCCACCGTGAAGCTGCCGTCGATGATGTAGCTTTCCAGCTTGGTGATGTTGATGCCGTTGGTGGCAAATCCGCCAAGCGCCTTGTAGAGAGCCGCGGGCACCGAGCGCACGCGGAAGACGAAGGTGGTGATGACCAGCCCGTTGTGCATCGGCGGGTCGATCGGCTCCTCCGCCATGATGAGGAAGCGGGTGGTGTTGTGGTCGGTGTCCTGCACGTCGCCGGCCAGGATCTGCAGGTCGTAGATCTCGGCGGCGAGCTTGGAGGCCAGTGCGGCGCGGGTGGGATCGCCCAGTTCGGCCACCTCCGCCGCCGCGCCGGCGGTATCGGCGTGGGAGACCGGCATCAGCCCCTCGCGGCGGGTGAAGTGGCGGCACTGGGACAGCGCCTGGACATGGCTGTGGACGGTCTTCACCTGGTCGCGGGTCGTGTTCTTCGGCGCCAGCAGCTGATGTTCCACCCGCTGGAAGTGTTCGCCCACGATGTGCAGGCCGGATTCCGGCAGCAGGTGGTGGATGTCGGCAACCCGCCCGGCGCTGGAATTCTCGATGGGGATCATGGCCAGCCGCGCCCGCCCGTCCCTGACCGCGGCAAAGGTGTCCTCGAAGGAAACGCAGGACAGCGTGGTCATCTCCGGAAAGACGGCCCGGCAGGCCATGTCCGAATAGGCACCGGGAACGCCCTGAAAGGCGATCGTGTTCTGCGACGCCGCCGCTGCGGGGGCCTCCACCATGGACGAGAAACCTTCTTACGTATTGGGCCAGACATTCGTATTGGAGGGCGCGCGGGAGCCTCGCCCGAGAGACAGACTTGCCGACCGGCCCTTACCCCCGATCGGGCGCGAGAAGAGCCCGCGCCCGGGCCAAATCGGCGGGAGTATCGACGCCGAGCGGCAGGGTGTCAACGCGGGCCACATCCAGGCGCAGCCCCGCTTCCAGGGCTCTGAGTTGCTCCAGCCGCTCGCGCTGCTCAAGGGGCGAGGGCGGCAGGGAAACGAACTGCGCCAGAGCCTCGCGCCGGTAACTGTAGATGCCGATGTGGTGGTAGAGCGGCTGGGCCGCACCGCCGTCCTTGGGATCAAAATCCCAGGGATCGTAGGGCACGGGGGCGCGGCTGAAGTAGAGCGCCCGGGCCAGGTCGGCGCGCCCGGCAAAGCTGACGGCGGCCTTCACCACATTGGGGTTGCGGCGCTCCTCCGGATCGCGGATCTCGACCACCAGGCTGCCGATATCCACGGCGGGGTCGGCCAGGGGGCGCAGGACCGCCTGCACCAACGCCGGCTCCACCGTCGGCAGGTCGCCCTGCAGGTTGACCACCGCGTCGTGGCGGCCTTCCGGGTCGATGGCCTCCAGCGCCTCGAAGATGCGGTCGGAACCGCTGGGATGATCGGGCCGGGTCAGCACCGCCCGGCCGCCCGCCGCTTCGATTGCGGCAACGATCTCCGGTTCGGCACAGGCCACCGCCACCGGGCCCACCTCCGCCTCCACCGCACGGCGCCAGACGTGGACGATCATGGCCTCGCCGTGGATGTCGGCCAGCGGCTTGTCCGGCAGGCGCACGGAGGCCATGCGGGCCGGAATCAGGACAACCGGGTTGCGCGGCGGAGTCGGCTCAGGCGGGGAGACGGGAACCATGGGGCAGGGGCAGGTTTAGGGGCTGGTTTAGGGGCTGGTTTAGGGGCTGGTTTAGGGGCTGGCTTGGAGACTTGCTTATCTGGGCGAGACTTCGGGGCAGGTGGATTCGCGGCGCGCGCGAAAAGCTCCCGCAAACCGCCAGATTTGTCACCGGGCGGTGAGCCTGTCCGCCTTCATCGCCGATGAAAAGGCTTTTTTCACGCTCTTTTTTGTATACCTGCGGCGCCATAACGCGGCGCGGACTATTGAATGCCCGGATTTGCGCGGCTATTGTCCGGCCCGGAACAGAGGGAAAGCAAGGGTTTGTCCATGGCTTCTTCGTTGGAATCGAACAAGATTGCTGCCGCGCTGCTGACCGCCGGCGTTATCGCCATGTTCTCCGGATTCGCCGCAGAGCTTCTCTACCATCCCGAGCAGTTGGAAGAGAACGTCTACACGGTGGCCGGAGTGGAGGGCGACGCCCCGGCCGAGGTCGCCGAGGCACCCCCGGCGCTGGAGCCTATCGGACCGCTTCTGGCCTCCGCCGATCCGGCGGCCGGCGAGAGCGTGGCCAGGAAGTGTACCGCCTGCCACAGCTTCGACGAGGGCGGTCCCACCAAGGTCGGCCCCAACCTCTGGAACATCGTCAACCGCCAGATCACCGGCTACGACGGCTTTTCCTTCTCCGACGCCCTGCTGGAGAAAGCCGATCAGGTGTGGGACTACGAGAATCTGAACGGCTTCCTGCACCGGCCGCGCGACTGGGCGCCGGGCACCAAGATGTCCTTCGCCGGCCTGCGCAGCGAGCAGGAGCGTGCCGACATCATCGCCTACATGCGCGGGCAAAGCGGCGAGCCGGCCCCGCTGCCACAGTAGGTTTCTGGACAACCAGCCTGAGCGGCCCGCCGGGATAGCCTGACGGGCCGCTTTTCAGTTCTTCACCGGAGACTTGGGCCCATGGGCGAATCCCCCGAAGCCTGTCCGCAGGCCTTTGTCGAGCCGGCCGGGGCGATGGCCGACGCCGCCCGGAGCGTCGCCCGGCAGTACTTTCGCCAGGGCCTGGCCATCGAGGACAAGGCCGACGAGAGCCCGGTGACCCGCGCCGACCGTGAGGCCGAGGCGGCCATGCGCGCGATCATCGCCGCCGCCTTTCCCGACCACGGAATCATCGGCGAGGAGTACGGCACCGAGAATCCGGAGGCCGAATACGTCTGGGTGCTGGACCCCATCGACGGAACCAAGCGCTTCATCACCGGCAACCCCCTCTTCGGCAGCCTGATCGCCCTGCTGCGCAACAAGCAGCCGATCCTCGGCGTCATCGACATGCCGATCCTGGAGGAACGCTGGCTTGGGGCCACCGGGCGGCCGACGGTCTTCAGCGACCGCCAGGGCAGCCGCACGGCGCGTGTCAGGCCCTGTCCGGACCTTGGCGCGGCCACCATCCTCTCCACCGCGCCGGAGATGTTCCAGGGCGCCAACGAGCCCGCCTTTCACCGCCTGCGCGAAGCCGCCAAGCTGACCCTCTACGGCGGCGACTGCTTCAATTACGGGCTCCTCGCCAGCGGCTTCGCCGATATCGTCATAGAGGCGGACCTGGCCCCTTACGACTATCTGGCTCACGCCCCCGTCATCATCGGGGCCGGCGGCCTGATGACCGACTGGCAGGGCGCGCCCCTGACCCTGGACTCGGACGGTCGGGTGCTCTGCACGGGCGATACAGCCTGCCACGGCGCGGCGGTTACCCTGCTTGCCGGAACCCTTTAGGCGCTCCCGCTACATCATTTTGTTGCTGCGGCGCGATGAATTCGCCGTAACAATAGGGCGAGGACGCTTGTTTCGAGAGGATTCGGCACCCAATTCGGTTTAGAATCGAGTTCAAGAACAGGGACAAAGGCTTGAGCCACATGCTGCCACGCAGCGCTTCGCCGGTCGGGTGTGCCGCCGCGCCGACCGCGCGGCGATGCCGAAAAGGATAAAGGGCCGAAAGGGATAAAGGAATGACTGACAGCTTCCGTCTTCCATGGCGCCAGGGCGCCATGGCCGCCGTCCTCGGCGCTGCCGTGCTGATCCCTCTTTCCGCCGCTGCCGACGAGCACATCACAAAATCCTGGGCCATCGCAGAATTCGGCGAGCCGCTCTACGACGAGACCATGGAGCATTGGCCCTATGCCAATCCCGATGCGCCGAAAGGCGGCTCCATTACGCTGGGCGCCTTCGGCACTTTCGATACCTTCAATCCGTATATTCTAAAGGGCGAGTTCCCCTCGAGCATCGGGCTCATTTACGACAGCCTCATGGAGGGCTCCGCCGACGAGCTGGTGAGCGCCTATGGGGTCATCGCCGAGAGCGTCGAGTATCCGGAAGACAAGAGCTGGGCGATCTTCAACATCCGTCCGGAAGCACGCTTTCACGACGGGGTGCCGATCACGGCCGCAGACTTCAAGTTCACCTTCGACACCATCCGCGAGCATGGCCGCCCGTTCCTGAAATCGTTCTACGACGATGTCGAGAGCGCGGAAGTCCTCTCCGACCGCCGTATCCGGTTCAACTTCCGCACCCGGAATTCCATGAAGCCGATCACGATCGTGGCCGGCACCTCACCGCAGCCGCGTCACTATTGGGAGACGCGAGACATCTCCAAGACCACCCTGGAGCCGCCGCTCGGCTCCGGCCCCTACCGCATCAAGAGCATGGAGCCGGGCCGCAACATCGTCTACGAGCGGGTGGAGGACTATTGGGCCGCCGACCTGCCCGTGAACCGCGGCCGCAACAACTTCGATATCATCCGCTACGACTACTACCGCGACCAGACGGTGCAGTTCGAAGCCTTCAAGGCCGGCAAGATCGACTATCGCGGCGAAGGTGAGGTGAAGCGCTGGTTTACCGGCTACGACATTCCCCAGGTGAACAACGGCCAGATCCTCAAGGTCGAGAAGGCGAACAACAACCCGCGCGGCATCGGCGCCTTTTTCATCAACAACAGACGCGACAAGTTCAGTGACAGGCGCGTGCGCGAGGCGATCGTCAATCTCTACGACTTCGAGGCGATCCAGCGCACCCTGCTGTACGGCCAGTACAGGCGTATCAAGAGCTATTTCCCCAACTCCGATTTCGGCGTTTCCGGACCGCCGACGCCGGAGGAAGTCGCAATCCTGGAGCCCTACCGCGATCAACTGCCGCCCGAGGTTCTGACCGAAACCTTCGAGCCGCCGAAGAGCGACGGCAGCGGACGCAACCGCCAGAACCTGCGCCGGGCGCTTGCGCTCTTCAAGGAAGCCGGCTGGGAGCTGCGCGACAACCAGCTGGTGAACGCCGAAACCGGCGAGCAGTTCCAGCTCCAGATCATCACCGCCTCGCCGCCGACCCTGCGGATGGCCGAACCCTTCGTCCAGTCCATGCAGCGCGCCGGCATCGACGCCTCCATCCGGCTGGTCGATCCAGCGCAATGGCGGGTCATCGGCGACGACTTCGACTTCGACATGAGCACCGGACGCCTGAACTTCTTCCCACCGCCGGGAACGGAGTTGCGATCCTATTTCGGCTCAGAAGCGGCCGACCTGCGCGGATCGGCAAACTCCATGGGAATCAAGAATCCGGTCGCCGACGAGCTGATCGAGAAGATCATCAATGCCGAGGACCTGGAAACCCTGAAGGCAACCACCCGCGCCCTCGACAGGGTCCTGCTCTGGAACCACTACCTGGTCCCGGTCTACTATCCGGACAAACACTGGTTCGCCTATTGGGACAAGTTCGGCATGCCTGAGACATCGGGCCGTTACAGTGCGGGCTTCTCAAGCACCTGGTGGTACGATGAGGCGCGTGCTGCGAAGCTCACGAACTGACCGGCGGCGTCCCGTGCCGCCCCTCGCGAAGAGCATGCAGCCTCTATGCTAGCCTACATCGTCAGGCGGCTGTTTCTCATCATCCCGACCCTGCTCGGGATCATGATCATCAACTTCGTGATCGTACAGCTGGCGCCCGGGGGACCGGTCGAACAGCTGATCGCTGAGCTGAGCGGCGAGGCGGTGGGCGCCACCGAACGTTTCTCGGGCGGCGGCGCCGACGTCAATCAGCAGACACAGCCAAGTGGCAGCGCAGCAGGGGAAAGGGGCTCCAACACGACCTATCGGGGCGCGCAGGGCCTCGATCCGGAAGTCATTCAGGAGATCGAGCGCATGTTCGGCTTCGACAAGCCGATGCACGAGCGCTTCCTGCTGATGATGGGCAACTACATCCAGTTCGATTTCGGCGAGAGCTACTTCCGCGACCGGCGGGTTGTCGACCTGGTCATCGAAAAGATGCCGGTGTCCATTTCGCTCGGCCTCTGGACGACACTGCTGGTCTACCTCATCTCGATTCCGCTGGGCATTGCCAAGGCAACCCGCGACGGCAGCCGCTTCGACGTCTGGACCAGCGGCGTGGTGATTGTCGGCTATGCGGTGCCGTCGTTCATTTTCGCCGTCCTGCTGATCGTCGTCTTTTCCGGCGGACGCTATCTCGACTGGTTCCCCCTGCGCGGCCTGACCTCCGAGAACTTCGACGACCTCGGGCGGCTGGAACAGGCGCTCGACTATCTCTGGCACATCACGCTGCCGGTCCTGGCCCTGGTGATCGGCGGTTTCGCCACGCTTACAATGCTGACCAAGAATTCCTTCCTCGACCAGATCGGCCAGCAGTACGTGCTGACCGCCCGCGCCAAGGGGCTGACCGAGCGGCGCGTGCTCTACGGCCACGTCTTCCGCAACGCCATGCTGATCGTGATCGCCGGCTTCCCGGGCGCCTTTGTCTCCATCCTCTTTACCGGCGCTCTGCTGATCGAGGTGATCTTTTCCCTCGACGGTCTCGGCCTGCTGGGCTTCGAGGCGGCCCTCAGCCGCGACTATCCGGTCATGTTCGCAACCCTCTACTTCTTCACCCTTCTGGGCCTCCTGATGCAGCTTGTCGGCGACATCACCTACACCATCGTCGACCCGCGGATCGATTTCGAGAGCCGGGAGACCTGATGTGACCACCCCGGCAGCAGCGGCGAAGACCGGCGAGGGACGCTTTCTGGGCTTTCGGATTTCGCAGATAAACCGGCGGCGCATCGGAAACTTCCGTGCCAACAAGCGCGGCTACTGGGCGACCCTGATCCTGGTACCGATCTTCATCCTCTCGCTGTTCGCGGAGCTGATCGCCAATGACCGACCGCTCTTTATCTGGTTCGACGGCAAGCCCCACTTCCCGGTTTTCTTCACCTACGCCGAGACCGTCTTCGGCGGCGAGTTCGAACTGGAAACCGACTACAAGGATCCTTTTGTCGTCGAGCTGATCGAGGAGAAGGGATGGATTGTAAACCCGCTGATCCCCTTCTCCTACAACACCATCGACTTCGACCTCGCCGATCCCGCCCCCACGGCCCCGGACAGCCGGCACTGGCTGGGCACCGACGACCAGGCCCGTGATGTCGTCGCGCGGGTCATCTACGGCTTCCGCATCTCCGTGCTCTTCGGCCTGGCACTGACGATCATATCATCGGTCATCGGCGTCATGGCCGGGGCCGTGCAGGGCTACTTCGGCGGCTGGACGGATCTGCTGTTCCAGCGCTTCATCGAGATCTGGTCGGGCCTGCCGATCCTCTACCTGCTCATCATCATGGCAAGCGTCATCACGCCGGGATTCTTTCCCCTGCTGATCCTGATGCTGCTGTTTTCCTGGATGGGCCTCGTGGGTGTGGTGCGCGCCGAGTTCCTGCGCGCGCGCAACTTCGACTATGTGCGCGCGGCAAGAGCCCTCGGCGCCTCCAACATCACCATCATGTACCGCCACGTGCTGCCCAACGCCATGGTCGCGACCATCACCTTCATGCCCTTCATCCTTTCCGGATCGGTCACGACCTTGACGGCGCTCGACTTCCTGGGCTTCGGCCTGCCCCCGGGCTCGCCCTCGCTCGGCGAGTTGCTGGCCCAGGGCAAGGCCAACCTTCAGGCGCCTTGGCTGGCCCTTACCGGTTTCGTGGTGATCGCCATCATGCTCAGCCTCCTCGTCTTCATCGGCGAGGCCGTGCGCGACGCCTTTGACCCGCGCAAGCTCTTCACCGGCCCGTCGGTGGCCGAGGACACGCTGTCCGAGGCGGCGGACGCCTCACGGCCGGCCGCCGCGAGAGGAAACGACTGATGGAGCCTCTCCTGCAGGTGAACAATCTCTCGGTGCGGTTCCAGATGCCGGGCAGCCCGGTCGACGCTGTCAAGAACGTCAGCTTCGAGATCGCCAAGGGCGAAACCCTGGCGCTGGTGGGAGAAAGCGGGTCCGGCAAGTCGGTCTCGGCGCTTTCCGTGCTGCAGCTGCTGCCCTACCCGCTGGCCCGCCATCCGGCCGGCAGTTCCATCCGCTTCATGGGGCGGGAACTCATCGGGGCCGACGAGAAGACCCTGCGCGAGGTGCGCGGCGACCAGGTCTCGATGATCTTCCAGGAGCCCATGACCTCCCTCAATCCGCTGCACACGGTGGAGAAGCAGATCCGCGAGACGCTGATCCTGCACAAGGGGATGACCCGGGACGAGGCGCGCCAGCGCACCCTGGAGCTTCTGAAGATGGTGGGTATCCCCGACGCCGTGAAGCGCCTCTCGGCCTATCCGCACGAGCTTTCCGGCGGCCAGCGCCAGCGGGTGATGATCGCCATGGCACTGGCCAACGAGCCGGACCTGCTGATCGCCGACGAGCCGACCACGGCCCTGGACGTCACCATCCAGGCGCAGATCCTGAAGCTTCTGAAGGAGCTGCAGCGCGACCTCGGCATGGCGATGCTGATGATCACCCATGATCTGGGCATCGTGCGCAAGATGGCCGACCGGGTCTGCGTGATGACCCAGGGCGAAATCGTCGAGCAGGGCGACGAGGAGGCGATCTTCGAAAAACCCCAGCACCCCTATACCCAGCGCCTGCTGGCGGCCGAACCCAAAGGCGCGCCCATCCAGGCAGCCGCCGATGCGCCGGAGGTGATCCGCGGCGACGACGTGAAGGTCTACTTCCCCATCAAGAAAGGCGTGCTCAAGCGCACGGTGGACTATGTGCGTGCCGTCGACGGCATCTCGGTTTCGGTGCGCGAGGGCCATACCGTCGGCGTGGTGGGGGAAAGCGGCTCCGGCAAGACGACGCTGGGCCTGGCGCTGCTGCGCCTGCTGTCCTCGGAAGGCGCGATCCGCTTCAACGGCCAGACCATTCAGGGCCTGGGCTCCACGGACCTGCGGCCCCTGCGCCGCTCCATGCAGATCGTCTTCCAGGACCCCTACGGCTCGCTCAGCCCGCGTCTTTCGATCGGCCAGATCGTTGCCGAAGGCCTGAAAATCCATGACATGGGTGAGAGTGAGGAGGCGCGCGAGGCGATGATCATCGACGCGCTGGAGGAGGTCGGGCTGGACCCGGAAAGCCGCCACCGCTACCCGCACGAATTCTCCGGCGGCCAGCGCCAGCGCATCGCCATCGCCCGCGCCATGGTGCTGAAGCCGCGCTTCGTGGTGCTGGACGAGCCGACCTCGGCGCTCGACATGTCGGTGCAGGCGCAGATCGTCGATCTGCTGCGCGATCTGCAGCAGCGCCACAACCTGGCCTATCTCTTCATCAGCCACGACCTGAAGGTGGTTCGCGCCCTGGCCGACGAGGTGATCGTCATGCGCAACGGCCGGGTGGTGGAGCAGGGCGACGCCGGGCAGATCTTCGATGCCCCGCAGGAGGCCTATACCCAGGCTCTGATGAAGGCGGCATTTGAACTGGAAGCCGTCGAGGGGGTTGTGGCAACCTGAAGGCCCAGTCCCTTCCGCTTCCTGGATCATCGTGGCCCTTCTCATCAAGACCGATATCGACCGCGGCACCGCCTGGGCCGAGGCCCTGGCAACCGCCTATCCCGAACTGGACGTCCACACCTGGCCCTACAAGGGCGATCCCGCGGACATCGAGTACGCGCTGGTCTGGCAGCCGCCCGAGGGGGAGCTGAAGCGCTACCCGAAGCTGAAGGCGATCTTTTCCATCGGCGCCGGCATCGATCATCTGGCGAGCGACCCGGACCTGCCGGAAGGCGTGCCGGTGGTGCGCATGGTCGAGCCGGGGCTCACCGCCGGGATGTCGGAATACGTGACCTACGCCGTCCTCGGCCACCACCGCTTCATGCTGGACTATGCCCGCCAGCGCGCCGGGAAGCTCTGGCAGGAGATCCCGCAGATCGCCGCCGGCGCCCGCCAGGTGGGCATGCTGGGACTCGGCGTGCTGGGGCGCGACGCCCTGGAAAAGCTGATGCCCTTCGGCTTCAGATTGGCGGGGTGGAGCCGCACGCCCAAGAGCATTACCGGCATCTCCTGCTACCACGGTGAGGAGGGGCTGCGCGAGTTCCTGGCGGAGACCGACATCCTGGTCTGCCTGCTGCCGCTGACGCCGGAGACCGAGGGCATCCTCTGCCGCGAGACCTTCGACCAGCTGCCCGAAGGGGCCGCCGTCATAAGCGTCGGGCGCGGCGGCCACCTGGTGGAGGACGACCTGCTGGCCGCGCTGGACAGCGGCCGCCTGAGCGGCGCCACTCTGGACGTCTTCCGCAAGGAACCCCTGCCCAAGAAGCACCCCTTCTGGACCCATCCGAAGATCTTCATCACCCCGCACATCGCCAGCATGACCATCCCGGAGAGCGCCTGCCAGGCCGTGGTCGCCAACATCCACCGCCTGGAAGCCGGCGAGCCGCTGCGCCACGTCGTCGACATGGAACGCGGGTACTGAAACTCTCCGTCAGGATCGAAGGATCATCTGGGATAACGGCGACTGAGACGGAGAGGCCGTCACCCCCTCCCCCTTGAGGGGGGAGGGTTGGGGTGGGGGTGAGCCGCCCGCTTTGCGTCGTCGTTCGTATTCAGCCCTCGTCCAGCGTCCTGGCGGCCTCGGCGGCCATGTCGGCGAACTCGCGCAGAAAAACCGAGCCCTTGACGGTGCGCTGCACCAGGATCGAGCGGCGGTCCGCCTCGTCCGGCTTGCGGCGCAGGAATTCCAGGCCCTCCAGCCGGTCGAGCGCCCGGGTCACCGCCGGTTTGGACATGTTGAGCCGCGCCGCCAGGCCGCGCACGGTGTGGGGCGGCGGCGCCTGGTAGACATGCAGCATCAGCGCGAACTGCCGCGCCGTCAGATCCGGCAGCGCACGGTTCAGGCCCGCCACCATCACGCTATGCCACAGCGCCAGGGCCCTGGCAGGCTTCAGGTCCAGGCTCACGGCCGGGCGTTCCGGAGAGCCGCATTCCGGGGGGCGGCACTGCGGGTTGCCGGCCCGGTCTCCGGCGGCGGGCGGACGGCCATGCTGGACGCCTCATCTCGTTACAGGTGCGAAACGAATTCTGCCGAAGCTCAACCCGGGGCGCAAGCGCTGTCCCCTCTTTGCCCCAGGCCTGCTTTGTCCCGCGTCTGCGGCAGGCAGACGGCGTGACGGGCGCCGCCAGGCGGCGGTCAGCGCTTGGCCGCGGGCGTACGCCGGGTGAGTTCGACAACGGCCGCATAGGCCGCGCGCAGGCCCATGGCCTCGCCGCCCTCCGGCCGGCCCGGCTTGCCCGCCGGGTTCCAGGCCATGACATCGAAGTGCGCCCAGCGCGTCGACGGGCTGACGAACTGCTCCAGAAAGAGCGCGGCGACGATGGCGCCCCCATAGGGGCTGCCGGCGATGTTGTTGAGGTCGGCGGTCTTGCTCTCCAGGCCCTGGCGGTAGGGCTGGTGGAGCGGCAGACGCCACATCGGGTCGTTCTCCGCCGCGCTGTGGCGCAGCAGGGTACCGGCCAGCTTGTCGTCGTTGCAGAAAAGCGCTGGCAGGTCGGGGCCCAGCGCCACCCGCGCGGCGCCGGTCAGGGTCGCGAAATCGAGCAGCAGGTCCGGCTTCTCGCTGTCCGCCTCGGCCAGGGCATCGCAGAGGATGAGGCGCCCCTCCGCATCGGTGTTGCCCACCTCGACGGTCAGTCCCTTGCGCGTCTGGAGGATATCCATCGGGCGGAAAGCGTTGCCGGAGACCGCGTTCTCCACCGCCGGGACCAGCACCCGCAGGCGCAGCGGCAGCTTCTGGGCCATGATCAGGGCGGCCAGGCCCAGCACGTGCGCGGCGCCGCCCATATCCTTTTTCATCAGCTTCATGCCGGCCGCCGGTTTCAGGTCCAACCCGCCGGAATCGAAGCAGACCCCCTTGCCCACCAGGGTGACCCGCGGCCCCCGCACACCCCAGCGCAGATCGATCAGGCGCGGCTCGTCATCGGCGGCCCGCCCCACGGCATGCACGGCCGGATAGTTCTTGCGCAGCAGCGCATCGCCCACGATCACGCTGCACTTGGCGCGGTGGCGCCGGGCCAGCGCCTTGGCCGCATCGGCCAGCGCCGCCGGGCCCAGGTCGTTGGCCGGGGTGTTCACAAGATCGCGCACCAGAAAGGTCGCCTCGGCAGTGTGGGCGACGAGATCCTGGTCGGCCCCCTTCGGCCAGACCAGGCTGGCATAATCGCGCCCGTTTGCCTTGTAGCGGATGAAGGCATAGGTGCCGAGCCGCCAGCCGAGCGCCGCCTTGCTGGCCGCGGCCGGGCGCAGCGGCTGGGTCAGGCGGTAGGAGCCCGGCGGCAGCGTCGAGGGCAATGCCGCAAAGGACCAGATCGGCTCCTTGGCGTCGACGATGGCCAAGACCTCGTCCAGCGCGCCGTTCGCGCCGGGCAGCGGACAAACGCTGCCCGGGGCCGCCTTGAACCCGCTCTGCGCGATCCAGCCGCGCCGCTCGGCGCGCTGGTCCTTCAGCCAGTCGTCGAAGGCCTCGCGCGGGAGCGCGGTCAGGGGTCTGGCGGAGGGGTCGTCGGTAACCAGAAATGATGTCGTTGCCAAGGCTGCGGGCTCCGGAGTGGGCAGGAGGAAGGGTCGAGGAAAGCCGCGCCGCAGGAAAAGCCGGCGACGAACGGCTTGCGTGGCGCGCGCATCTTTGCGCTAAATCGCGGCCCTGTCGAGCCGCAGAAAGACCGACCCGGAGAAAGCCCAGCCCATGCCCCGCTACAGACTGATCCTCGGTAACAAGAGCTATTCCTCCTGGTCCCTGCGCGGCTGGCTGATCGCGAAGCTGGCCGGCATCCCCTTCGAAGAAGAGGTGATTTACCTGCGCAAGTCCGATACCCGCGCGAAGATCCTGGCCCACAGCCCGGCCGGCCAGGTGCCGGCGCTGATCGAGGACGGTCAGGTGATCTGGGACAGCCTGGCCATCGGCGAGCACCTGGCCGAGCGGTATCCCGATAGAGGGCTCTGGCCGAACGATCCGCAAGCGCGCAGCCTTGCGCGCTCGGTGGTGGCAGAGATGCACTCCGGCTTTCGCGCTCTGCGCATGGCCCTGCCCATGGACCTGCGGCGGCGCTACACGGACCATCCGCTGAGCCCGGAGGTCGCCCGGGAGATCGCCCGCATAGAAGAGATCTGGCACGACTGCCGCGCCCGCTACGGCGCCGAGGGCGGCTTCCTCTTCGGCGCCCCGACCATTGCCGATGCCTTCTACGCCCCGGTCGTCACCCGCTTCCGCAGTTTCGAAGTGACGCTGAAGGCGGAAAGCGAAGCCTACTGCGCTGTGATCATGGACTGGTCCCTGATGCGCCAGTGGCTGGCTGAAGCGGCGGAGGAAAGCGAGACCATCGTGTTCTTCTGACCGCGCGCACCCGGAGCAGCAGGTACCGGGAACTGCACGCACCGGAAACTGCGCAGGCGCGGCTTGGCGCGGCTGCGCCTATTGCAGCACCTCGGCCTCCCGGTAGTAGCGCTCGGCCCCCGGATGCAGAGGCACGCCGAGCCCCTCGGTGGCCTTTTCGATCATGATCTGCGCCCCCTTCGGATGGCCTTTCTCGAGAAGCTGCCGGGTGCTGGGGTGCCACAGCGCGCGCGTGATCTGGTAGACCGTTTCCTCCGGCACGCTCTCCGCGACCAGCCACTGCGCCCCGACCGAAACGGTGTGGGTCGCACCGATCCCCGGATAGGTTCCCGCCGGTAGCATCTGGTCGGCGAAGAAGGGAGAGTCCGCCAGCAGGGCCTCCACCGGCGGCCCTTCGATCGGCACCAGCTCGACGAGCGCCTCCTCCGCCAGCTCCTGCACCGCCGCGGCAGGCGTACCGGCAGTGAAGAAGAAGCCGTCGATCTCGGCTTCGCGCAGGGCGTCGGCAGCGGCGCCGGATGCCAGTGGCACGTCCTCCACATCGTCTTCGCCGAGGCCAAAGGCCTTCAGGATCAGCAAGGCATCCACCCGGGTCCCGGAGCCTTTGCGGTCCAGGGAGATGCGCTTGCCACGCAGATCCTGCACGCTCTCGATACCGGAGTCGTAGCGCACCACGAGGTGCATGGTTTCCGGATAGAGGTTCGCGATCGCACGCAAGCTGGAGACGGCGCCTTCCTCTTCGAAGAGCTCCTCTCCGTTGAAGGCCCAGTAGGCGACGTCCGACTGACTGAAACCGGATTCCAGGCTGCCGTCACGGATCTGTCGGACGTTGTCCACCGACCCCCGGGTCGACTGCGCCACGGCCACCAGTCCCGGGGCGCCGCAGCTGCCGCCGCGGTCGCAGTCGCGGCTGCCGGGCGGCGAGGAGATGGCGCTGGCGATGATACCGCCGACCGGGAAGTAGGTGCCGGCGGTCGAGCCCGTGCCGATCCGGAAGAAGGTGATCTCCTGTGCCACCGCGCCGGCAGCAAAGACCCCCATGAACAAGGGTACCAGCAGGGCCTGGCGAAGGACCCTGCCGACTCTTGCGGCGAACCAAAAGCGGCGATGCATCAGCGCCTCTTGACGGGAGCCGGCCTGGCCGGCTGTGTGCACCGCCACAGCATAGCAAGCCGGCCGGAAGGGCGCCAGAGCGACGCCCGTCCGGCCCGCCGATCAGGCGCCCGCCCGCCGCGCCTTCACGCGCTTGTAGACGACCGGCAGCAGGGAAAGAAGCGACAAGCCCACCAGCCCGGCAATGATCTCCGGCGTCAGCACCGAGCCCACGGAGAAGCTGCCGCCCTGATCGAAGACCGACCCAAGGCCGGCTCCGGCGAGGACGAAAACCAGGGTGCCCGGGATGATCCCGAAGAAGGTGCCCAGCACATAGGTGCGCAAGGGCACGCCCAGGAAGGCCGGAACCAGGTTGACGATGAAGAAGGGAAACAGCGGGATCAGACGCAGCACCAGCAGATAGCTCAGCGCGTTCTCCTGAAAGCCTGCCTCCATGCGTTTCAGGAAGGGCCCGGCACGGTCCCGCAGCGCCGAGCCGAGCGCCGAGCGTGCGATCAGGAAGATCGCCGTCGCGCCGAGGGTCGCAGCGACGACGACATAGACGGCGCCTGTTGTGACGCCGAAGAGGAAGCCCCCGGCGATCGTCAGCACCACGCCGCCCGGCAGCGAGAGGGCCGTCGCCAGGGCGTAGAGCGAGACGAAGGCCAGCCCGGCGAGGACGGCATTGTCCGCCACAAAGCCGTTGAGTGCTGCGCGGTGCTCGCGCAGGGCTTCGATGGAAAGATGCTCGTGCAGACCCAGCGAGAAGGCCGTCGCAATGGCCGCCGCCAGAACGGCAAGCGGCAGAAAGCGCTTCACGCGGGACGGTTTCCTGGTGGGAACAGTGTTGTTGTCCACTGTGGTGGCCTCCGTTGCGGTCCGCGGCACGGGGCCAGAGGTCGATACATGGTCGCTCATGACAAACTCCAGGCTTGCCGCCCCACGCCGCTCGTGCGGGCGGTGGTTGATGGATCCAAAGGATTGCTGTCTTGCGGCCGCTGGACGGCCTTTCGTCTGCGCCCCAGCTCTGGGCCCTAGAAGCGCAGCAGGAACCGGACGATCTTCTTCGTACGCTCGCTGAACAGGCTCGGGGTGTAGTAACTCCCCGCAACCCGCTTGTTGACCTCGCCCAGGGTCGGATAGGGCGCGATGATGTTGGCCATGGCGCCGATCTTCAGACCCTGGCTGATGGCCAGGACCCAGGGTTGGAGCAGTTCGCCGGCGTGCAGCCCGGCGATGGAGGCGCCCAGGATCTTGCCCCGCGCGCCGACCACCACCTTGATCAGGCCCTCGGTGGCCTGCTCCGCCTGGGCGCGGTCGTTCTCGGCGAAGGACCATTTGAGCGCCCGCACCTTGTCCCCGTACTGCTCGCGCGCCTGGGCTTCGGTCAGGCCCACGTGGGCGACCTCCGGGTCGGTGAAGGTGACCCAGGGCACCGCCTTGTAGTCGACCTTGGCGGGCAGCTTGAAGAGCGCGTTGCGGATGACGATGCCTGCGTGGTAGCCAGCCATGTGGGTGAACTGATAACCGCCGGCGACATCGCCGATGGCAAAGATCTTCTTGTTGGTCGTCCGCAGACGCGCGTCGACCTCGATGCCCTTGGGGGAGTAGGCGACACCGGCGACTTCCAGGTTCAGGCCGCCCACATTGGCCTTGCGCCCGGCCGCCACCAAAAGGTGGGAGCCTACAATCTGCTTCGTCTCGCCGTTTTCCTCGATGGTTACCGCGACGCCGTTGCCATGCGGCGCAACCTCCTTGATGGCGATGCCTTCGTGGATCTCGATGCCGTCCTCGACAAGGCGTTTGCGCGCGAAGGCGGTGACGTCGGGGTCGTCCTTGCCCAGCACGGTGAACATCTCCAGCAGCGAGACCCTGGCCCCCAGGCGACGCTGGGCCTGGGCCAGTTCGGCGCCGATCGGGCCGCCACCGATGACGATCAGGTGGTCGGGCCGCTCGGCCAGATCGAAGACGGTCTCGTTGGTCAGAAAGGGAACCTGGTCGAGGCCCGGGATCGGCGGCACCGCTGCCGACGACCCGGTGGCGATGACGAAGCGCTTGGCCTTGATGCGGGTATCGCCGGCGACGACCTCGCCCGGCCCGGTGAAGCTGCCGGCCGACTGAATCACGGTGACGCCGAGATCTTCAAAGCGCTCTACCGAGTCGTGCGGGGCGATGGCGGCGATGACGCTGCGGACGTGATCGCGCACGCCGAGGAAGTCGACCTCCGGCTCGTGACCGTTGACGCCGAACCTGCCGGCGTGGCGCACCGTGTCGGCCGCATGGCCGGCGGCGATCAGGGACTTGGAAGGGACGCAACCGTAATTCAGACAGTCGCCGCCCATCTTGCCCTTTTCGAGCAGAACCACCTTGGCGCCCATTTGCGACGCACCGGCGGCCACAGAAAGGCCGCCGGAACCGGCCCCGATCACACAGATATCCGCTTGGATGGTCTTGGCCATCGTGCTGTTCCTTGTTTGCGCTTGTGTCTTCCCGGGCTTCCGGGCCGCCGCCGCAGCGGCGCCGGCCCCTTGACCCGGAACCGTTAGCCTTCGACGACGATCTTGTAGTTCGGCGTCGGGTTCAGCGGGCAGCTATAGATGTACTCGCCCGCCTCGAGCGTGACTTCGTAGTCCTTGGTCGTGCCCTGGCTGAGGCCGCCGCCGGAGACGGAGACCTTGTTCAGCTTGTGCAACGGATTGCGCCAGTCGTAGTCGTGCTCGCGCACCCAGAAGCCGAGGTCGTAGGGAACGTTCTTGTTCGTCACCCGGAAGACATACTTGCCGGGCTTCAGCGTCAGCACCTTGGCGCTGGCCAGGCGGTCCGCGCCGCTGTCGGCATTGATCGCCTCGCAGTCGGCCTTCTGGGTGGTGGTGTAGCCGTGATCGCCACCGTCTTCGACCTCGACGAACTGGCAGGCGGTCTGCGTGAGTTCGATAACCTGGGCCTCCTGGGCCGAGGCGGAAGAGATGCCAAAGGCGAGCGCCCCGGCGGCGAGGGAAGCCGTGCTCAGAAAAACCTTCTTCATGGCGCTGTCTCCTTGTCGCTGTAGCGGGGTCGCATGCGACGCTCTCGATGGTCCCCCGACCTCGGTGCGGGTGCCCGCTCAACTCCCCCGGCAGGCGCCCCGTCTGCAGCTCAGATAGGAAGGCTGAATGCCGCCAAAAGGCCTTTCACAGGGATGTGACACGGCGTTACGGGCGCCGGACCGCCTAAAAAACCCAGTTTCGGCTGAATTGAGGGCTTTTCGCAGCCCGCAATCAATGGATGACCATAGCACAGGCGGCGTTACCAGGCCGTTTGCACAGGCATGACCCGCGCGAAAAGCCGCCTTTGCGCCTTCAACCGGGGCAACCGGCACTCAGGCCCTGGCGGTCCGGCAAAGGGAGTGACACAATTCCTCTCCTCTCAGCTCCTGTCCTCTCAGCCAGCCCGGAACCGCCCGTCCCCTTATGACCGAACAGCAGATCATGATCTTCGCCATCATGCTGGGGCTCTTCGTGCTGCTGGTCTGGGGCCGCTGGCGTTACGACGTCGTCGCCTTCGGCTGCCTGATGGTGGCCGTGGTCGCCGGGCTGGTTCCGGCCGCGCAGGCCTTCAGCGGGTTCGGCCATCCGGCGACCATCACCGTGGCGGCGGTCCTGATCCTCAGCCGGGTTCTCTCCGGCTCCGGCGCCATCGACCTGCTGACCCGGCTGATCAGGCCGGCGGAGCACTCGACCAGCAGTCATGTCGGCGTGCTCGCGGGCCTGGGCGCGGTGCTTTCCACGGTGATGAACAACGTGGGCGCCCTCGGCATCCTGCTTCCCATGGCGCTGCAGTCGGCCCGCAAGGCGGTCCGCTCGCCCGCGAAGCTTCTGATGCCGCTGTCCTTCGGATCGATCCTCGGCGGCCTGGTGACGCTGATCGGAACGCCGCCCAACATCATCGTCGCCACCTTTCGCGGCGAGCTCACGGGCCAGCCCTTCAAGATGTTCGACTATGCCCCGGTGGGGCTGGCCATCGCGCTTGCCGGCCTGGTCTTCATCACCCTCATCGGCTGGCGGCTGGTCCCGGAACGCGGCACCAGCCGTGCGGCGGGCGGCGACCTCTTCGACATCGAGAACTACATCACCGAGGTGCGGGTGCCGGAGGACAATCCCCACATCGGCAAGACGCTGCGCGAGATCGACGACCTGACCCAGGACATCGATGCCGTCATCATGGATCAGATCCGCAACGACCGGGTGCATCCGGCCGCCGGCCGCAAGGAGCTGCAGGCGGGCGACGTCCTGAAGATCGAGGGGGCGCCCGACGAGATCGACAAGTTCGTCAGCAAGCTCGGGCTGGAGATCGGCGTCGAGACGGGCAAGACCAAACCGCCGGAGGACGCGACCCTGATGGAAGCGGTGGTGACGCCGGGCTCGCGCCTGGAAGGGCGGCTGGTCGGATCGCTGCGCCTCTTCGCGCGGCGCGGCATCACCATTCTCGCCGTCTCCCGCCAGGGCCAACCCTACCGCGGCCGGCTGCGCTCCTTCCGCATCCGGCCGGGCGACGTGCTGCTGCTGCACGGCGAGACCGAGCATCTGGCCGACCTCGTCCCGGCACTCGGCTGCCTGCCGCTGGCCGAGCGGGAGCTTCACTTCGGTAAACGCAAGCAGGGGCCAGCCGTCATCGCCATCTTCGCCGCCGCCATCGCCGCGGCCAGCCTGGGGCTGGTGCCGATCCAGATTGCCTTCGGCATCGCCGTCGCGCTTCTGGTGGTCAGCGGCATGCTGGCGGTACGCGAACTCTACGACGGCATCGACTGGCCGGTGATCGTGCTGCTGGGCTCCCTCATCCCCGTCGGCGGCGCGCTGCAATCCACCGGTGCGACGACGCTGATCGCCGACGGCCTGCTGACAGTCACCGCCGGGCTTTCGGCCAGCATCGTTCTGGTGATCCTGATGGTGGTCACCATGACCCTTTCGGATATACTGAACAACGCGGCGACCGCGGTCGTCATGGCGCCGATCGCGGCGACCATTGCCGAGCGGCTGGGCGTCAGCGCCGATCCTTTCCTGATGGCCATTGCCGTCGCCGCCTCCTGCGCCTTCCTCACGCCCATCGGCCACCAGAACAACGCGCTGATCCTCGGCCCCGGCGGGTATCGCTTCGGGGACTACTGGCGCATGGGTCTGCCGCTGGAGGCACTGGTGATCGTGGTGGCGGTCCCGGTCATTCTGATGGTCTGGCCGCTCTAGGCCGGCCGCGGGGCGCGGCGGCCCATCCGGGCGCGGTCAGGCGGAGTTCTGGCTGGGCCTGCCGGCACCGCCCGGCCAGGTCAGGACGCGGCTTGCCGGGAAGCGCACGGTGATCTCCGTGCCTTCGCCGACCGTGCTTTCGACCACCATCTGGCCGCCGTGCATCTCCGCCAGGGACTTGGTGATCGGCAGGCCGAGACCGGTGCCGTCGTGGCTGCGGGTGTGGACGCTCTCGACCTGGCCGAAGGGTTGGAGAACCAGGTCGATCTCCTCTTCCGCCATGCCGATGCCGCTGTCGCGCACGACCAGCGCAAAGCTGCCGTCGGCTTCCACGCAGGCTTCGGCGCAGACCGACCCGCCCACCGGCGTGAACTTGATGGCGTTGGACAGCAGATTGAGCAGGATCTGCCGGATCGACCGCTTGTCGGCGACGAGCTGCGGCAGGCCTTTCGGCAAGGTCGCCTGCAGCTTCAGGCCGCTGTTCGCCGCGGTTTCCTTGACGATGGTCAGGCAGGATTCCACCACGGCGCCGAGGTCGATGGGTTCCTCGTGCAGCTCCATGCGCCCGGCCTCGATCTTGGAGAGATCGAGAATGTCGCTGATGATCGAGAGCAGGTGACTGGCCGAACGCCGGATGTCTTCGGCGTACTCGCGGTAGTGCTCGTTGCCGATCGGGCCGAAGAGGCCCTGCTCCATGATTTCGGAAAAGCCGATGATCGCGTTCAGCGGCGTGCGCAGCTCGTGGCTCATGTTGGCGAGGAAGGTCGACTTCGCGCGGTTGGCTCTCTCGGCCTCGTCGCGGGCGACCCGAAGCTGCTTTTCCTTCTCCTTCATCTCCGTGATGTCGACATGGATGCCGCCGACCCCGATCGGCGTGCCGCCGGAGCCGAGCACCGGAAAGCGCGTGATCATGACAAAGACCTTGCCGCCGTCGCCACGGGTCACCTCCGTTTCGACCTCCATCGGCACGCCGGTCTTCAGCACCATCCAGTCCTGTGCGCGAAAAACCTCCGCCTCGTCGTGGCGGAAATAGTCGAAAGGCGATTCGCCGACCAGCACGGTCTCTCCCAGGCCATAGACGTCGCGGAACTGCTGATTGACCAGCATGTACTGGCCGTCCTGGTTCTTCAGGCTGAGGCCGGCGGGCAGATGGTCGATCACGGCGCGCAGGCGGTCGCGGATTTCCTGCTCAGCCCGCTCGATGGATTTGGTCTCGGTGATATCGGTGGCGGTCAGGAAGATGCCGCCGTTGGTGGTGCGTTCCTCGCGGATCCGCACCCACTTGCCGTCGGAGCGCTCGACCTCGAACTCTTCGCGCGGGTTCAGGTGCCGCTCCATGCGCTCGGCGACCCACTCCTCCTCGCGCCCGAAGGCCGAGGGGATGAGACCATGCTGGATCTGGATGCGGATGAGCTCTTCGAAGGTCATTCCGGGCCCGATGGTCTCGGTGGCGGCGCTGTGGAAGGCGAGGTAGCTCTCGTTGAACAGCAGCAAGCGGTCTTCCGCATCAAAGAGCGCCACCGCCGCGGTGAAGGACTCGACCGCCTGAAGCAGCAGGTCCTGCGCCTCGAAAGCGATGCGGCGCGCGTGGTATTCGTCGGTCAGGTTGCGTCCGGTGCCCCGGTAACCCAGGAAGCTGCCGTCGTCGTCGAACAGCGGCACCCCGCTGATCGACCAGTACTGGCGCGATCCGTCGGCCATGGCATAGACATAGCGGAAATCACGGAACGGCCGATGAGCCCGCAGGTCGGCCAGATGCGCGTTCCACTTCTCCTCGTCGGTGTCGCCCGCCCCGAGCTGCAGCCGCGACTTGCCGATCACCTCGTCGGGGTCGACACCGGTGGTTTCTCTCAGCCGCTCGGAGACGAAGCAAAGCCTGAGGTCGGCATCCATTTCCCAAAACCAGTCCGACGCCGCGGCAGCGAACCCCCGCAGGCGCTCCTCGCTGTCGCGGAGCGCGGAAAGAGCCCGGGCATGATCGTCCTCGAGGCGTTCCACCTCCTCGACGCGTTGCCTGAGCCGCGCCAGCTCCTCGGCCAACTCAGCCTTGGTGGGCAAGGACCCCAACCTTTCCATGGGATTACGGACAGATTTCAGTTTCCTCTGATAACCATTAAGAGACGTTGAAGATGCCCGGAAAACCGGGCCGAAGCCTCGCTGAGAGCCCTCCTTCAACGCCTAAGCGCACCCGTCACGAAAGTGACCTGCAAGCGACATCCTGCGGCAAAGTCCGAAGGCTATCGAATTCGTTAACCATAACCACGCGCTGAGGCCGGGCCGGCCGGGGCAGCCACGGGACGCCGCGCCTCCGCGTTAACGAAACAGCAAGATCCCCAAAACCCGATCGCCAAGGAGAAGATCATGACGCCGACGCGCTTTCCCCGCTCGACCTCCCTCTACTCGCGACGCAAGGTGTTGCGCGGCGGCGCCGCCGGCGCCGGGCTGTTCGGCGCCGGGCTGCTGGGCTTCCCCGCCATCGCCCAGTCCAACCGCCCGGTCTTCACCCACGGCGTTCAGTCCGGCGACGTGACCACCGACAGCGGCATCATCTGGGCCCGGGCCGACCGGCCCTCGCGGCTGCTGGTCGAGGTCGCGACCAGCGATTCCTTCAGCAACGCCCAGCGCCTGCGCGGGCCGGCGGCCATCGACGGCAACGACTTCACCGCCAAGATGGATCTCACCGGCCTGCCGGCCGGCCAGGACATCTTCTATCGCCTGCAGTGGCAGGACCTGGCCGACGTCAACCTGCTGAGCGAACCGATGGTCGGCCGCTTCCGCACCGGACCCGCCGGCAAGCGCGACATCACATTCGTCTGGACCGGCGATACCTGCGGCCAGGGCTGGGGCATCAACCTGGATTGGGGCGGCATGCGCTGCTACGAGACCATGCGCAACAACCGGCCGGACTTCTTCATCCACTCCGGCGACACCATCTACGCCGACAACCCTCTGGAAACGGAGAAGATGCAGCCCGACGGCAGCGTCTGGAAGAACGTGATGATCGAGGAAAAGGCCAAGGTCGCCGAGACGCTGGCCGAGTTCCGCGGCAACTACAAGTACAACCTCATGGACGAGAACGTGAAGCGCTTCAATGCCGAGGTGCCGATGCTCGCCCAGTGGGACGACCACGAGGTGGTGAACAACTGGTACCCGGGCGAGATGCTGATCTCCGACGACCGCTACACGGTGAAGAGCGCGGACCTGCTGGCGGCCCGCGCCAACAAGGCCTTCCTGGAATACATGCCGATCCGCCAGCACCCCAGCGACCGCGAGCGCATCTATCGCAAGATCCCCTACGGGCCGCTGCTGGACGTCTTCTTCATCGACCTGCGCAGCTACCGCGGCCCCAACAGTTCCAACAACCAGCCGGTGCGCAGCCGCGACACCGACTTCCTGGGCCCGCAGCAACTCACCTGGCTGAAGCAGCAGCTGCTGGCATCCAAGGCCACCTGGAAGGTGATCGCCAGCGACATGCCCATCGGCATCGTCGTCGCCGACGGCGAGAACGCCTTCGAGAACGGCGCCAACGGCAGCGGGCCGGTGCTGGGCCGCGAGCACGACATCGCCGACCTGCTGAGCTTCATCAAGCACAACGACGTCAAGCAGACGGTCTTCTTCACCGCCGACGTCCACTACACGGCCGCGCACTACTACGACCCCAGCAAGGCCCAGTTCCGCGACTTCAATCCCTTCTGGGAATTCGTCTCCGGCCCCGTTCATGCCGGCTCCTTCGGGCCGGGCCGCATGGACGACACCTTCGGCCCGCAGGTGGTGTACTCCAAGGACCCGGCAGGCGAGCGCAATCTGCCGCCGAGTTCCGAACTGCAGTTCTTCGGCCATGTGCGCATCGACGGCGAGACCGAGGCCATGACCGTGACCCTGAAGGACCTGAACGACAAGGACCTCTACACGGTGACCCTGGAGCCGGCCAGCGCCTGACCTCTTCGTTCGCAGACTTGAGCCAAGGGGGCGCCCCGCAGATCCGCGGGGCGCCCCTCTTGTTGCCAACCCGGTCTAAGTCTGGCCGCGCAGGGGCCGCACCGTGTTGGGGAGATTCGCCACCACCACGTCGGCCAGGGCTTCGATCATCTTCACCTGGGGGAAGCTGCGCCGATACCACAGCGCCACCGGCCGGGTCGCCGTCGCCAGCTTCAGCGGCCGGGCGACGATGCCCATATCCGTCATCCAGCCGCCCCTGACCGCCAGCGCCGGCACCAGCGTGCAGCCGAAGCCGGCGGCCACCATGTTCAGCAGCGTCTCCAGGCTGGAGGCGCGCAGGTCGCCGAAAGGACTCGTCCGCTTGCCGTTGCGCGCCGTCGCGCCGGGGGTCCCGGCCCGGGTGTCGCAGACCTGCAGCACCTGGTCGCGCAGGCAGTGCCCGTCGGTGAGCAGCAGCAGGTCCACTTCCGCCAGGTCGGCTTCGGTAACCTCCTCCAGGGACGCCAGCGGATGGTCGCGCGGATGGGCGATCCAGAAGGGCTCCTCAAAGAGCGGCAGGCTGGCGAGGTCCGCGGCCTCCGGCGTTGTCGCCAGAAGGGCGGCGTCGATCTCGTGATCGGCCAGCCGCTCCAGCAGCCGCTCGGTCACTTCTTCCGAAAGCACAGGCGTGAGGCGCGGATGAGCCTCCGCCAGGCGCCGCAGCACCAGGGGCATGAGGTAGGGCGAGACGGTGGGGATCACGCCGAGCCGCAGGCGGCCGCTCATGGGGTCGCGCTGGGCGCGGGCGATGCCCTCGATCAGGTCGGTCTGTTCCAGCGCCAGGCGTGCGTGCCTGGCGATGGCCTCGCCCACCGCCGTGGTCACCACCGAGCGGTTGGTGCGCTCGAAGAGGGTAACCCCCAGGCTGTCCTCCAGCTTGCGGATCTGGCCGCTCAGGGTCGGCTGGGTGACATTGCAGCGTTCGGCGGCGCGGCCGAAGTGCCGCTCCTCCACCACCGCAAGCAGGTAGCGCAGATCCCTCAGGTTCATCGCTCAGAGTCCCAAAACCATCGCCTTTTCCTAATAATAGTCTATGCCAATTATATCTATCGAAACAATCGATTTCACTTATCGACGATTTCCGACCACCTTTGAGGCGTCGCTTCAGCCGGGTGCGACCCGGGCAGCCGGTGAGACTGCAGGGCGAGACTGCAAGCAGGACCCGGCAGGGCGCAGAGCACCGTTTTCAGGAGGACAGAGATGGCGGACGACAGCAGCAAGACCAGCCGACCCACCACAACCACCCCCACCATGACGACCACGGCGGGGGCGCCGGTTTCCGACAACCAGAATTCCATAACCGCCGGCGCGCGCGGCCCGGTCCTGCTGCAGGACTATCAGCTGATCGAGAAGCTGGCGCACCAGAACCGTGAGCGCATCCCCGAGCGGGTGGTCCACGCCAAGGGCTGGGGGGCCTTCGGGACCTTCACCGTCACCCACGACATCACCCAGTACACCCGCGCCAAGATCTTCTCCGAGGTCGGCAGGAAGACCGAGCTGATCGCGCGTTTCTCCACCGTCGCCGGCGAACTGGGCGCCGCCGATGCCGAGCGCGACGTGCGCGGCTTTTCGGTGAAGTTCTACACCGAGGAAGGCAACTGGGATCTCGTCGGCAACAACACGCCGATCTTCTTCATCCGCGACCCGCTGAAGTTCCCGGACTTCATCCGGACCCAGAAGCGCCATCCCAAGACCAACCTGCGCTCGGCCACCGCGATGTGGGACTTCTGGTCCCAGTCGCCGGAATCCCTGCATCAGATCACCATCCTGATGTCCGACCGCGGCATTCCGACCAGCCCGCGCTTCATGAACGGTTACGGCTCCCACACCTTTTCGTTCATCAACGCCGACAACGAGCGGTTCTGGGTGAAGTTCCACTTCAAGACCCGCCAGGGCCACAGGCACCTGACCAACGAAGAATCCGCCGCGGTGATCGGCCAGAGCCGCGAGAGCTATCAGGAGGATCTCTTCGGTTCGATCACGAGCGGTGCGTTCCCGCAGTGGGACCTCAAGGTCCAGATCATGCCGGAGGCCGATGCCGAGAAGACGCCCTACAACCCCTTCGACCTGACCAAAGTCTGGCCCCATGCCGACTATCCGCTGATCGACGTCGGCGTCATGGAACTGAACCGCAACCCGGACAACTATTTCGCGGAGATCGAGCAGGTCGCTTTCTCGCCCTCCAACATCGTGCCGGGCATCGGGTTCTCGCCGGACAAGATGCTGCAGGGGCGAATCTTCTCCTACGCCGATGCGCACCGCTACCGCCTGGGCACCCACTACGAGGCGCTGCCGGTGAACGCACCCAAGTGCCCGGTGCACCACTATCACAAGGACGGCGCCATGCGGTTCTTCCGCAACGACACCGGCAACCCGGACGTCTACTACGAGCCGAACTCCTTCAACGGCCCGGCCCAGAACCCGGACTACGCCGAGCCGCCGCTGAAGATCTCCGGCGATGCCGACCGCTACGACCACCGCGAGGGCAACGACGACTACACCCAGGCGGGCAACCTCTTCCGCCTCTTCGACGAGGGCCAGAAGCAGCGGCTCTTCGAGAGCATCGCCGGGGCCATGGCCGGCGTGCCGGACTTCATCGTCCAGCGCCAGCTCGCCCACTTCCACGCGGCCGACCCGGACTACGGCGCCGGCGTCGCCAGGGCCCTGGGCGTGACCTATCCGGCGGCGGCCGAGTAAGCCGCCCGCGAAAAGCCTCCGCCGCTCCGCCCGGACCCCGCACCCCCTCTTCGGCTCCGGGCGGATCGGTTAACCTGAGGCCGGAGACGGACCGTCCCCTCTTCCTCCGGGGGGAAGGCCCGTCTCCGGCCCTTTTCTTATCACGCCAGAGATCTCCGCCGGACTCGCGCGCACGTCGCAGGCGCAAGTCACAAGCGCGCGAGGCACGGCCTGTCAGCCGGCCGCCGCGCCGGTCAGCCGGGCCATGACGTGGGCGTCGATGTATTCGCCGCGGCGGTAGGCATAGGCCCTAAGCGTTCCCTCGACCTCGAAGCCCAGGCTCCTGTACAGCGCGACCGCGCGCTCGTTGGTGGTCCAGACCGTGAGACCGAGCCGCGAGAGCTGGAGCCAGTTGTCCGCCAGATCGAGGATCGCCTCCATCAGCGCGCGGGCCACGCCTTTGCCCTGCCAGTCGGCGTGGGTGACGATCATGTTGATGTCGCCGGCGTGGCGGTGGCGCGGAACATGACCGAAGGTGTAAAGTTCGGCAAAGCCGACGATCCGGTCTTGCGACAGGGCCACCATGGCGGTCGTCCCGTCGCTGGGCTCCAGGCGTTTGCGGGTTTCGTCGAGACGCTGGATCGGCAGCCGCATGGTGCCGGTCACGACGTGCGGGCTGAGGAAGATCTGGTGCACCGCGTGGTGATCGCCGTCCTGCACGTGGCGAATCTCATAACCCATCGTTCCCTCCTTGAAGTCAGCGAACGAATGCGGCGTCGCGCGGACACTAAGGATTTGGGCAGAAGATGCAACCGAGTCCATGAGGCCGGGTTGACGGCCTTTGCGGGCCGACGCCCTCAGCGATTGGAGGGTTGCTTTGCAGTGACGCGGATCTCGATGAGCGCGCCGGGCGCCGCGAGCTCCGAAACACCAATCGCGGTCCAGGCCGGATAGGGCTCGGCGATGTAGTCGTCCTTCACCCGGCGGAAGAGATCCAGATGGTCGAGCAGGCCGACGTGATAGCTGGTCATCTCCACCACGTCGCCGAAGTCCGCCCCGGCCTCCGCGAGCACCGTGCCGACGTTCGCGAAGGCCTGACGAACTTGCGCTTCCGGGCTCCGCGGCAGGCTGCCGTCCGGGCTCGCCCCGGTGCAGCCGGAGACGAAAAGGAAACCGCCGGAGAGGATCGCCGGCGCGAAATGCCAGTCGCTGTAATAGCTCTGCCGGTCCGGCGGGATGATGGCTTTCTTGTCCAAGGTCGAACGTTCCCAAGCATGGCGGCGTACAAAGGCCGATTACCTTACCCGCCGTTCACGTAAGCATCGACCTCCGCGATCCGGGCGGCCTTGGCCTCGTCGTCGAGGAAGGAGGCGGCAAAGGAGTTGCGGGCGATTTCGGCCAGAACCGCATCGCTGAGGCCGAGCGCCTGCTGCACCGCGCGGTAGTTGTCGTTCACATAGCCGCCGAAGTAGGAGGGATCGTCGGAGTTCACCGTGACGAAGAGCCCCTTGTCCAGCATGGTCTTCAGGGGATGTTGCTTCATGTCTGTCACGCCGCAGAGCCGCAGGTTGGAGAGCGGACAGACGGTCAGCGGCATCCGCCGTTCGGCCAGTTCCGCGACCAGGTTCTCGTCCTCCAGCGCCCGGTTGCCGTGGTCGATGCGGTCGACCTGCAACGCCTCCAGCGCGCCGCGCACATAAGCGGGCGGCCCCTCCTCGCCGGCATGGGCGACCGCGCGGAACCCGGCAGCCCGCGCCTTGGCGAAGACCTCGGTGAAAAGCTCCGGCGGATAGCCGTTCTCCGAGGAGTCGAGCCCGACGCCGACGATGCGGTCGCGGTGATCCATGGCCTGCTCCAGGGTCGCCAGGGCGTCCTCCGCCGGCAGGTGGCGCAGAAAGCAGAGAATGAGCTTCGACGTAACGCCGAACCGCCGCTCCCCCTCCTGCAGGGCGCTGTGGATGCCGTCCAGGACGGTCTCGAAGGCAACCCCGCGCGCCGTATGGGCCTGAGGGTCGAAAAAGATCTCCACGTGTTTCACCCCATCGGCCGCAACCCGCGTGAGGTAGGCCAGCGTGAGATCGTGGAAATCCTGCTCCGTCCGCAGCACCGACATACCCTGGTAGTAGAGGTCCAGAAAGTCCTGCAGGTTGGCGAAGCTGTAGGCCGCCCTGATCGCCTCCACCGAGTCGTAGGGCAGCGAGACGCCGTTGCGCTGAGCCAGGGCGAACATCATCTCCGGCTCCAGCGAGCCCTCGATATGAATGTGCAGTTCGGCCTTGGGCAGGGAAGCGATGAAATCGGTCACGGAAAACGGATCCTCTTGGGCGCGGCGTCCTTTGTTGCGGTGGGCGTTTATAGCGAAATGGAGAAGCCCCCGTCGACCGGCAAGGCGGCACCGGTGACGAAGTCGCTGGCGGGCCCGGCGAAAAACGCCGCCAGCCCCTCGAAATCCTCCGGCCGGCCCCAGCGCGCCGCCGGCGTGCGTTTCAGGACGTGGTCGTTCAGGCCGTCCACCTCGCGGCGCGCCAGGCGGGTAAGATCGGTGTCGATCCAGCCCGGCAGGATACAGTTCACCTGGATGTTGTCCGCCGCCCAGGCCGCGGCCAGAGACCGGGTGAGCTGCACCACGCCGCCCTTGCTGGCGCCGTAGGCCGGGCTCCAGGGCGCCCCGAAGATCGACAGCATGGAGCCATTGTTGAGGATCTTGCCGCCGCCGGCCCGCTTCATGAGGGGATAGCAGGCCTTGGCGCAGAGGAAGGCACTGGTGAGGTTGGCATCCATTACCTGCTGCCACTCCGCCGCCGACAGGTCCTCCGGGCGTTTGCGGATGTTGGTGCCGGCGTTGTTCACCAGGATGTGGGGCCCGCCGAGCCGGGCCTGGGTCTCTTTCACCATGGCCGCGACCGCCGCCGCGTCGGTCACATCGCAAACAACGGACAAGGCCTTGGCGCCCAGGCCCTCCAATTCTGCCACGGCAGCGGACAGCTTCTGCCTGTTGCGGCCGGCCACGGCCACCGCCGCCCCGGCCTTGGCCAGGCCACGGGCGATGCCCAGACCGATCCCGCCGTTTCCGCCGGTGACCAAGGCCACCTTTTGTGAAAGGTCGAACGCTTTCATGCCGGAGGTCCCGCTTGCGCGCTACTGCAGCGGCGCTTCGGAGTCTGCTTGGCTGCTGCGGGCGGCCGCGAGGCGCAGGCGGAAGGTCTGCTCGTCGGGAACGCCGGCGACTTCGAGCAAGAGTTTCTTGCGCACCGCCTCGGCAAAGCTCTGGTCGCCGTCGACGGTGACGACAAAGGATGCCGGGCCGACGATGATGTCCTCCCGGAAGGCCTGCTCCAGGTCGTAGCTGACGGGCCGCCCGCTGGCGCAGGGCCGGCAGAGGATCGCCAGACCGTTTATGGAAACATCGGCGGCCAGGGCGGCGTCGCGCGCCGCCTGAACCGGAAGCCCGCCCCAGTTGTTGGCACTGTCGCCGGAAAAATCGATGATCTTGCGGAAGCCGTCGATGTCGTTGTTCTCGATCAGCGCCAGACCGGCGGCGATGGCCGAGCCGATGGCGTTGCGCCCGAAGGCCTGGCGCGGCTTCTCCAGCAACTGCTGGGCGAAGGCCGCGGCGGAGGCCTCGCCGTCGATGATGGTCCAGGGCACCACCACCTCCTGGGAGCTGGCATTGCCCCATTCCACGTAGGTGACCGCGATTTTGCCGTCATGTCCCAGACCGATTGCCGCCAGGATGTCGGGGTCGGTGATCGCCTCGGCATAACCCTGACGCTGAAAGAAAATCTCGTCGTCGTCGATGGAGCCGGAGGCATCGGCCAGCAGCACAAGCTCCAGATCGACCCGTTCGGCCGCCAACGCGGGCGGGGAGACCGCCATGGACAGACCCGCGAGCAGGCCCGCGAGCAGGAAAGCGGAGAGTCCAAAGGCTTGCAGCAGGGCCCGGGCCGGGAAAGGCATGATCCGCATCCTCGCAGCTGTGTCGGCGGCAGGGAGCATACCCTTTGCCGCGGGCCGGCGATAGCGGCTCAATACGGCTGAGGCCCGCTGACAGGCCTGCGAAGAGGAGATAAGCTCCCGCTGAAATACCAGGGAGATCGGTCATGACTTCGAAACGCGGGGCAACGAAGCGCGGGCACTGCCTTTGCGGGGCGGTCAGCTATGAGTATGACGGACCGGAAAACTGGCGCGGGCACTGCCATTGCGATTCCTGCCGGCGCGCCACCGCCTCGCCCTTCACCACCTTTTTCGGGGTCGACCGGAGGGCTTGCCGCTTCACGGGAGCCGAGCCCGCGGTCTATCGATCATCGCCCGGCGTGCGGCGTCTGTTCTGCCCGACCTGCGGAACGCCGATCGCCTACGAAAGCGAGCGCTGGCCGGAAGAGACCCATTTCTACGCCGCCACTCTCGAGGACGCCCGGGACTTCGCGCCCGAGTTCCACGTCTACTGGGCCGAGCGCCTGCCCTGGGTCCACCTGCAGGACGACCTGCCGAAACACGAGGGCAGCGGCAGCTGAGGGACGGGCGACCGCTGAACCGGTAACCGCTGAAGAAGTCGCCAAATCCGGCTACGGGCGCGGCGAAGGCGGCGCCTACTCCCCCGGCGCGTTGACGGCCGGGGCCGCGGCCCGCGCCGGGCCGGGGCCGCCGCTGCCGGCGGAGTCGTTCCTGCCAGCGACCGGAACGGCCTCGACGAAGCAGTCGATGGCCGCCTGGACCCCGCCCTTGCCGTGCGGGATGCCGAGCGCCGCCAGGCTGGTCTCCACCACGCCCAGAGTGCCCAGCATCATCGGCGCATTCACATGGCCCATGTGCGCGATGCGGAAAGCCTTGTCGGTGAGATCCCCGATGCCGATGCCGAGGACCACACCGCAGACGTTTTCCGCGTAGCGCAGCAGCTCTGCCGGGTCGCGTCCCTCCAGAAGCACGGTGGTCACGGAGTTCGCACGCGCCGCCGGATCCAGCACGTTGAAGCTGAGCGCCCCGCCCTGGGCCCAGACCGCGATGGCGCGCCGCGTCGCTTCGGCCAGGATGCGGTGGCGTTCGAAAACCGCCGGCAGCCCCTCCTCGAACAGCAGATCGAGCGCCTTGCGCAGGCCGAACAGCAGGTGCTCCGGCGGCGTGCCGCAATACTTGTTGTAGTGGCGCGGTCCTTCGCGCTGTGTCCAGTCCCAGTAGAAGGTGCGCAGGTCGGCGCTCTCATGCGCATCGAGCGCCCGCTTGCCGGCAGCCACGAAGCTCAGCCCGGGGGGCGTCATAAGACCCTTCTGCGATCCCGTCACCCCGACGTCGATCCCCCAGGCATCCATCTCGAAGGGCATGGTGGCGAGCGAGGCGATGGCATCGACCATGAACAGGGCGCCGTGGCCAGCCGCATCGATTGCCCGGCGGATCGCCGGGATGTCGTTGGCGATGCTGGAGGCGGTGTCGACCTGGACCACCAGAACCGCCTTGATCTCCCCCGCCGTATCGGCCCGCAGACGCTCCTCGACGGCGGCGGGATCGACCGCATGGCGATAGCTGGCCGGCATCTCCTCGACGGTGATGCCTTGCGACGCGGCCATCTCGCCCCAGGCCGGCGCGAAAAGGCCGGAGCCCAGCACCAGCACCCGGTCGCCGCGCGAAAGGGTGTTGCTGAGCGCCGCCTCCCAGGCGCCGTGGCCGTTGGCGGCATAGATGTAGGTGCGCCCCTCGGTCTTGAAGATGCGGCGCAGATCCTCCAGGCAGCTGGTGGTGGTGTCCAGCAGGGCACCGGCATAGATCTCGATCGCCGGGCGGTGCATGGCCTGCAAGACCTCGTCGGGCACCGTCGTCGGGCCCGGAATCGCCAGGAATTCCCGTCCATGTCGCAGTGTCATCGCGCGAAATCTCACGTTAACGTTGGCGGCGGAGGAAGGGAGCCTAAGCGCCCGGCGGCAGAGGGGCAAGCCCGACGCGGACAGCCGCAGAGAACTGCGGGAAAAGCCCGTCCGACCGCGGCCGCCAGATCCGTCACTGCGAAGGACGCGCGCAGGCGGCAGAGCAAAGGTGACGGAGCAAAGGCGACCGGGCAAAGGTGACAGGGCAAAGGCGACCGGGCAAAGGTGACAGGGCGGCTTGAGTTTCAGAAAGCCCGGCACTAGCCTACGTCCTCAGGCCCGGCCCGGGCCTCCCCCCTCCGACAGGGAAAGCATCCGACATGCAGGGCGAAGACCTCATCGAACCCGTTCCGTTCGAGCACGTGCATAAGGAGGGACTGCACCGCCTGCTCGCATCAGGAGGGTATCGCATGAGACTGTCAGCCCCCATTTTTCGACTGAAACGGCAAGCCAGACTGTTGGCGCGCGAAACCGGTCTGCCGCTGCATGACGCTCTGAACCGGGTCGCGCGAAGCGAAGGTTTCCGGACTTGGAGTGAGCTCGCCGCGGCTGTGCCGCGGCGGCCTGCGGCCGCCGAAATCCTGACCCGGCTGGTTCCCGGGGATCTGATGCTGCTGGCCGCGCGTCCGGGCCACGGTAAGACCCTTCTGGCTTTGGCGCTCCTGGTCGAGGCTTCAAAGGCAGGCCGGCAGGGTTTCTTCTTCTCTCTCGACTGCACCGAGATCGAGGTTCTGCGTCACCTGCGATCGATCGGTGCGGACCCGAAAACGAGCGAAGGCGCCTTCGCGCTCGACACCTCCGACGACATCTGCGCCGGCCATATCGTCGAGCGGATGACGGGAACGCCGCAGGGCAGCCTCGCGGTGGTCGACTATCTCCAGCTTCTCGATCAGCGGCGGCGCAACCCGGAACTCGGCGCTCAGGTGGCGGCCCTGCGGGCCTTCACACAGGCCAAAGGATCGATCCTGGTGATGGTTTCGCAGATCGACCGCGCGTTCGACCTCCAGGGCAAAGCCCTGCCCGACCTGTCGGATGTGCGCCTGCCCAATCCGCTCGATCTGACTCTGTTCACCAAGACCTGCTTCCTGCACGACGGTGAAATTCGGCTGGACGCGGTGGCCTGACGCCGCCCCGAAGGAGGATCTCGCATAGGTCCGTTTCCCGTTTGGAAGATCCAGGCCGGCAGGCGGAGCCGATCGGGTTTTGCAACGAACCCGGCCGGCGCCGTTTTTGTGGGCAACAACTGGATGACAATGGCAGGGTTTTGCTGAACAGTTGGAAGCATGGACAAAATGGTCATCGAGGAGATCCCTCGGACGATACCCGCCAGCACCTTTGACCGGGTGGTTTCCTGCTGCTTGGGGAGCCATTTGTGAGCAGCCGCTGGAAGCCCGGCCGTGCTTTCACCATTGCGACCGTTTTGCCTGCGCTTCTGGCGCTGCTGGTCGTTGCGGCCGTGGTTCCGGTTATCGCGACGACCTATGTGGTCAATGCATCGAATGCCAACGCATTGCTCAGCACCCGCGCCGAGCTGCTGGTTGACGGCCTGGAAAACCAACTGAGAGGGCTGCTGGATCCGATCAACGCGCAACTGAGCACGGCCCGCGACCTTATCGAGCAGAGCGAACTGGACTTCGAGGACCCGGTCCGCTTTGAAACCTATGTCGAAGGAATGATCAGCGGCACACCGCAGATGTCCGGCATCGGCGTCATACGGCCCGACGGCACCATGAGGCGATGGGAGAGGGGACGACCCGGAGCCATAGAGGAGCCGCCCGACGCCCTTCCCTTGGTGGGACAGGCCCTCGCCGAAGCCGGCCTCACAGACCAGGTCCGGTGGTCGGCGCCCTTCGTCAGCCTGGTGCTGCGGGATACCATTCTCAATCCGCGCATCTCAATCCGACGGGATGGAGGGATCGCCGGCATCCTGACTGCCGGCGTCACGGGCCGGCGCCTGTCGGAGTACGTAAGCGCGCTCTCCGAAGGAGAGGTCACCGCTTTCATTCTCTATGACCGCGACAAGCTGATCGCCTATCCCAACCGTTCGCCGGAAGAAGCCACGCCGACATCGACACGTCTGCCGACCATCCAGGACAGCAGCCTGGCCATCATCCGCGATATCTGGGTCGAACAGAACGAGGTCACCCAGAGCAACAAGATGGTGCGCACCGAAGGTCACTGGGCCCCTATCGACGGAACGCCCTATGCCTACTTCTATCGTGAAATCACTGGATACGCCCCCGAACCCCTTCTGGTCGGCGTGGCCATTGCCTCGGCGGAAAGCCGCTGGTTCAGATGGGCGGCCCTCTTGGCGGCCGCGTTCGGGGTGGTCCTGCTCGGGATCGCCGTCGTCGCCGCCTGCGTGATGGGACGCCGGATCGCAGCACCCATGGTTCAGATCGAGGATGCGCTCAGCAAACTGGAAAACATGGAGTTCGACAGAGTGGCGTTGCCGCAGATGAGCCGAAGCCGGATCGCCGAATGGCGGAACTCGGCCACGCGGCTGACCAAAACGGCGACGGCCCTGGCGTCCTTCAATCAGTACGTTCCGGGCAAACTGGCCCGACGGCTGATGAACCGTCCTCAGGACGCGGTGGAGCCGCAGGAAAGACCGGTCACCGTCATGTTCGTCGACATGGAGGGGTTCAGCGCCTTTGCCCGGACCCATACGGCACAGCAGGCGGCGGAAAGACTGAATGCCGTCTTCGGGCTCATCGGTCCCATCATCGAGAACCACGGTGGTGTGATCGACAAGTACACCGGGGACGGGCTCATGGCTTTCTGGGGCGCGCCGGACCTGCAGGAAGACCATCGCCGGCGGGCGATCGATGCGGCTCAGGAAATTCGGCGTGTCGTGGACGAGGTTTCCGCTGAATCCTGGTTCGACGGCACCCCCCGCTTGAGGATAGGTCTGCACGCCGGGCCGGCAATCGTCGGCAATCTCGGTTTCGAGGGGCGCGTGAACTACACCCTGGTGGGAACGACGGTGAACACCGCCGAACGTGTCGAGCAGGGGCTGCGCGGGCGCCGGCCGGATCAATCCGTGATCATCGGCATGTCGCAGGAAATGTACGATCAGGTCGGGCCTGCGGCGGGCCTTGACGCGGCAGAGACCCTGCAGGTCGGCCACTACCACATAGTGGTCCTCTAACGACCTTTATGAGCGGGCGTGGCGTAGCGCCGGTCGGCACAAACGGTCCAGGCCGGAGGGGACAGGCGCCTCTCTCACGACGCTTCGCGGGAGGACGCCTGCCTGTCGGGTGCACGGACCCACCATGCGCACAGCAGGCCCAGGAAGGACGTTGCGAACATCAAACCCAGCAGGGTCATTGCACCCGTCTCTTCGGTGACGACGGCACCGGCCATCCATGTCAGAACGGCACCGGCAGCCATGGTAAGGGCCCCGGCGAGGCCCGAGGCCGTGCCCGCCAGATCGGAACGGACCGACATCGCGCCGACATTGGCGCTGGGCATCGTGATCCCGTTGCCGAGGCCGACGAAAATGGTGCACCCAAACAGGGCGAGTTCATGCTCCAGGCCCGCGGCAAAGAGCAACAGCCCGACGGTAAGACCCGTGCAGGCCACGACCCGCCCCGCCAGCATCATGGTCTCCAGTTCGAAATCCTTGGCAAAGCGGGCGGCCCCATAGCTGCCCAGAACGAAGCCGCCGGTGATCGATCCGACGTAAAGCCCCAGCATGCCCGGAGAGATCTGGAACAGCGCGGTCGCGACCAGGGGCGCCCCGGCAATGAAGGCGAAGAACGCCCCTGTCGAAAACGCCATGCAGCCGGCATAGCCCCAGAACCGCCGGGATCGCAGCAAAACCGGATAGGACCGCACCTGGGACCGGAAGGTCTGGGAGGGGTTCGGGTTGGTCTCGCCCAGATCGATCCAGGTCAGGCCGAAGAGGGCGATCCCCACCAGCGCAAAGACGAGGAAGCTGGATCGCCAGCCGAAAAGCTCGTCGAGCGCGCCGCCCACCATCGGGCCCAGCATCGGCGCCACCGCCATCGCCATTGCGATATAGCCGAGGAGGCTCGCCGCCTGCTTGGGCGGCACCATGTCCCGCACGACCACGCGCGACAGCGCCCCGCCTGCAACGATCGCGCCCTGCAGCAGCCGGAAGAACAGGAACACCCAGACGGTTTCCGCCAAGAGGCAGCCCAGCGACGCGACGGTGAAAAGGACGATGGCGCCAAGCAACACGGGCCTGCGCCCGTATCTGTCCGACAGGGGTCCGATGACGATCTGCAGGACAGCGGTCACCGCGAGGTAGCCGGCGATCGACAGGCTGACCAATGCGTAATCCGCATCGAGATCCACGGCGATGTTGACGAGCGAGGGGACGAACATATTGAGCGAGAGGATCGAGACGCCAGTCAGCAGGATCAGCGTCAGGATCGTCGGCGGCGTTCGGTCGGTCGAGGACATCTAGGCAATCCACTAAAACTTGCACAAAAAAAGCCCCCGAAACAGTCGGGGGCGCGTCACGTCGTGAACCGGAAACGGTTACCGTTTCCCGCGCCTTCGCTTCGATACTACGCAGATCCTGGTCACGACGATTGCTCCACTTGAGTGCCTGGCACTTGGATGCCTGGAACGCTAGGGACCGCAGTTCCGCCTGTCAACAACGGCGCCCGCCGCACAAAGCGGTGGCCCGCACGTCATCACGCCCGCTAGACTGAGGCCGATGGCGTGAAAACCAGGTCCGCCAGTCCATGCCGAAAAGCCGCGGACCAGTCCCCGCCAGCGGGCCATTAGTCGCCTGCGACGAGGGCCGCGCCCGAGAAGCATGAAAGGATACGCATGCGCAAGGTCCTGAAAATCCTGCACTCAATCGCCGCATGCGGACTCATCGGCGGCCTCGGCTGCTACATGATCCTGCTCGTCGCGGCTCCGCAGGAGACGCCTGCCGCCTACGCGGACCTGCGGCACGCCATCGCCGCAATCAGCAACTACCTGTTGCTGCCTTCTTTGGCCATCGTGCTGCTCTCCGGCCTGCTGGCGATGGCGACGCATCACCCGTTTCTGGACAAGGGCTGGGCGTTGCTGAAGGCGGCCTTGGGCATCCTCATGTTCAAAGGCGTGCTGACAATCGTCGGGGCGAAGGCCGATCACGCCGCCGTTGTCTCCCGGCAGATCGCCGACGGCGAGCCGGTGGCGGAGGTGCTGGACGCAGCTCTTGCCCAGGAATGGCTCGCCCTTGGCACCGTCATGGCGCTGTCAGTGGCCAACGTGGTGTTGGGGGTCTGGCGTCCAAGGCTCGCCCGCAGGACACAGAGCCACGCGCAGCGCACACCCGAGGCGGCCGCCGGCACGGATGCGGGCAGCGGCGAGCGCGCGCGCCCGGCGGCGTAGCCGGGCGCCCCAGAACGCCGACCGCCCAAGCGGCGTCGCCGCCCCAGGTTGAAGGCAGCGGCACTTCAAAACCCGATGTGAGCCAGAGCTGCGGAGAAAGGGAACTGCGGGCCCTGGCCAAGGCCTCCCCGCCCGGTCCAGGTCTGCGTGGAGTCCTGCCGTCCGCTCGGCCGCATGGCGATGTTTTGCGGCGTGACAGGGGGCGGCGTCCGGTCTTAAATGCCCCACCAAGGCACACGAACGAGAGCGATTGCGCCCCTTCCGCGCCAAGGCCAGCGGCTGACGCAATGCGGCGGACCGCAAAGGGACCCTATCGATTGCGCTGGCGGGAGGCGGCCGTATCCGTGTGCGATCCTGATCGGCACCGTCTGGTGCGAAAACTTGGGCTGGTGCAAAGACTTGGGGCGGGTTGTCTCGGCCTGCTCATGACCCTGTGGGGGCTCGGCCCTGCCGGCGACGCTCTGGCACAGCAGGCCCCCGAGTTCTTCAACGACGAGGAGACACCGGCTCCCCAGAGCGAGGAACCGGTTGTCGGCTATGAGACCCTGCTGCGCGGCGTCGAGGACGAGGGGTTGCGGGCGGTCCTGGAAGGGTCGTCGCAACTCTTCGCCCTCGCGCAGAGGCCACCGGCCACCCTCATCGGCCTGCGGCGGCGGGCCGAAGCCGATCTCGAGCGCCTGCGCACGGCCCTGCGGTCCGAGGGGTACTACGCCTCCGAACTCGACCTGGAAATCGACAGCGACAGCCGCCCTGTCCGGGTCGCTCTGAACGTCACGCCGGGCCCGCGCTACAGTCTGGCGGCCTACGACATCGGCTATGTCACCAGTCCGGCGCCCCCGCAGGCGCTGCGCCCCGATCTGCAGGAGATCGCCGTCACCATCGGCATGCCGGCCCGCGCCCCGGAGATCGTCGCCGCAGAGCAGAACCTCGTCAGCCGGCTGCAGGAACGCGGCTATCCCTTCGCCCAGGTCGCCGAGCGCAAAACCTTCGTCGATCACGAGGCGAGGGTCATGACCGTGCAGCTCAGCCTGGACGCCGGGCCGGCGGCCACGCTGGGTCCGCTGACATTCACGGGCCAGGAGCAGGTCGCGGAGAGCTACCTGCGGCGGATCGCCGGATGGGACGAGGGAGCCCCCTATGACCGGCGGGTCCTGCAGGAAACGCAGCGCCGGCTGTCCGAAACCGGGCTGTTCGCCTCGGTCACGGCCGAGACCGCCGCCGAACCCGCTGCCGACGGCGCGCTTCCCGTCACGGTCACGCTTGTGGAACGGGCGCAGCGCTCCATCGGGGCCGCGGCCTCGATCTCGACCGATATCGGCCCGGGCGCCGAGGTCTTCTGGGAGCATCGCAACCTCCTGGGCGAGAACGAGACCTTTCGGGTAAGCGTCACGGGGTCCCTGATCGAACAAAGCAGCGCGCTCGAGTTTCGCAAGCCGGCCTTTCTGGAGCGCGAGCAGGCCTTGCTGGCGGAACTGACCGGCGGCTTCGAAGACAACGACGCCTTCGAGCGTCAGGCGGTTGAAGGCCTGGTCGCTCTGGAACGGCCCGTTCTGGACAACTGGCGGGTCACGGCCGGTGTCTCGGCCGGATACGAGGTCGTCGATGAAAACGCCAATGGCGCAACCGGCGAACGCCAGTTCACGCTCTTCGGCCTGCCGTTGACGGCCAGCCGCGATACCACGGACAATCCGCTTGATCCCGCCAGCGGAACCCGCCTGCAGGCGTCGCTGACGCCGGCTACGGGGGTGGGCGACGAGTCGCTCTTCTTCGCCACCGGAACCCTGGGCGGCTCCGCCTACTATGCCGTTGACGAGGACGCCCGCTTCATCCTGGCGGCCCGCGCACGGGCGGGAACGATCCTGGGCGAGGAGACCGAGGTGCTGCCCGCCGACCGGCGCTTCTATGCCGGCGGCGGCGGGTCGATCCGGGGCTACGAGTTTCAGCTGGTCGGCCCCCTCGACGACGATGAAGATCCTCTGGGCGGTACCTCCCTGGTGGAACTCGGCGTCGAGGCGCGCGTCCGTGTAAGCGAGGACATCGGCGTCGTCCCCTTTGTCGACGGAGGAACGGTCTTCGACGACCCCTGGTTCAACAGCGGCGAAACACTGCGCTGGGCGGCCGGCCTGGGACTGCGGTACTTTACCGGCTTCGGACCCCTGCGACTGGACGTCGCCTTTCCGCTCAACGGGCGTGACGACGTGGACGAGACCCTGCAGATCTACATCAGCTTCGGACAGGCGTTCTGAGATGCCGCGGGCCGGCGCTATGCTGAAATGGACGGCCATCGGCCTGACCACGGTCCTGGCTGTCGCCGCGCTGTCGGGGCTGCTCGCCTACGGCTGGCTGGAGAGCGAGGCCGGCCGCGGCTGGCTGAAGCGGCAGGTCGAGGCCGCCGTCAGCACGCCGGGCGAGATCGAGCTTTCGATCGAAGCGCTCGAGGGCAGCCCCTGGCGCAAGATGACGGCCCGCAAGGTGACGCTGCGGGATCGGGCCGGCCCATGGCTGCAGTTCGGCGCCGTGGAAGTCGCGTGGCGGCCCGGCGCTCTTCTGAGGGGCCGCCTGGATATCGAGGCGCTGACGGTGCGCGCCGCCGCACTGGACCGGCTGCCCGCGGAATCTTCGCAAGGCGCAGATCCGGCGCAGACCTCGGAGGGTCTGGCCGTTCTGCTGGACCCGCCACTCGACATCCGAATCCGGAAACTGGATGCGGATGAGATCGCCCTCGGCGCGCCGGTTCTGGGACAGGCCGCCCGCTTCACTCTGCAGGGCGAAACCGCCAGTGACGGGGAGCGCCAGCTGTCCGCCGATTTCACGCTGCAGCGGCTCGACGGGCCCGAGGCCCGGCTGCGGTTTGCCGCCGCCTACGATCCGATGCGCGACGACCTCATCGTCGACGCCGAAGCGGTGGAGGCGCCGGGGGGCCTCATGGCCACCCTCACCGAGCTTCCGGAACTCCCCGCAGCGGAACTAAGGTTGAACGGCAGTGGCCCGCTGAAAGACTGGAACGGCAGCCTGGCGTTTGCGCTGGGCGCGGTTGCCGATGCCGAAGCGGCCATCGGCGTCATGCGATCCGCGGAGGGCGGGCTGGCCCTGCGGCTGGATGGCCGCAGCACCGTCGCCGCGGTTGACCCCGCCACGCCCTGGGCGCTGCTGGCCGGCACGACGCGGATATCGATGGCGGCGGCCTGGACGGCGGACGACCGGATCGATCTGCAGAGCCTTTCCGCCGCCAACGACACATTCAACGCCTCGCTCAGTGGCAGCGTGGAGATGGCGGGCGCGACCGTCGACCTTGCGATGACCGCCAGCACCGAAGCCGATCCCGCAGTCTGGGAAGGTCTCGGCCTGGACAGTCTCCGCCAGGGCTCCGTCGATCTTACGGTTCAAGGCCCCATCGCAAGGCCCGTCGCTGTGTTCGGCCTGAGCGCCCGGGACGTGGCCGCAGCAGAGTTCAGGGCGGCAGCCCTCAGCGCAGAAGGGCGCCTCAGCGCCGAAAGCGACCTCCTGGACTCTGCGCCCGTGCTGGCTCTGGACCTGCAAGGCGTCATCGACGGGCCGCAGATCAGCGGGGCGGACAGCGTCAACCGGCTGCTGGACGATCAGGCACGCTGGTCCCTTGCCGGAGAGCTGGACGCCAACGCCGCCACCCTCACCGTTACCGGACTGGAGGCCGCCCTCGGCAGCGTGAAACTCGCGGCCGGTGGCACCACCGACCTTGCTGCCGGCTCTGCGGAGATGGACATGGTGTTGGACATCTCCGACCTCGGGGCGCTGCAGCCGCTGACGGACGTCATGCTCGGCGGAGAGGCGACCCTGCGGGGGCCGCTCAGCCTGGAAGGCTTCGGCGCGCGGATCGAGACCGAACTGGCCGGCCGCTGGGAGCAGCCGTCCAGCGACATCCCGGCTTTGACGCGCGCCACCGAAGGCGGTGTCGAGATCGCCACGCGACTGCGCTACGCGGACAGCCTGCTGCGTGTCGAGAACCTGACCGCCGTTTCGGCCGCCGGGCGCCTTGAAGGCGCCCTCAGCGTCACGCCGGCGGGAGATCTCGCAGACGGCCGCTATCGTCTTGTCCTGCCGGATGCGGCCCGGCTGGCCGCGGACCTGGGCGCCGCCTTCACCGGCGAGGCCAGCCTCGAAGGCACCTTGGCCGGGCCCGCCGATGCCCTGCAAACGGCGGGGAGGATGCAGGCTGCCGCCGTGTCGGTCGGGGGCCAGGAGCTGAAAGACATCAGGGCTTCCTACGCCTTCGTCCTCGGTGGCCCGGACAGTGACGGCCCCGACGTCGAAGGCCCAGACATTGCGGGCCCGGTAGAACTGGCCCTGGAAAGCCCGGTAGGAGCCCTCGACGCGCGCGCCGGTCTGCGCCTGCGCGCAGACAGGCTGACTTTGGAGGCGCTGGACCTCCGCCTGCCGGAGGCCAGGGTGGACGGCAGAATTGTCGTTCCCCTCGACACCGGGGAGCCCGCCGCCGATCTCACCGCCGATCTCACCGCCGAGGTGGCCGATCTGGCCCCCTGGCTGTCGCTTGCCGGCCTGGCCGGAAGCGGTCAGGGACGCCTGGCGGTGCAGCTCAACGGCGCCGGCGATGCGCCGCCGCTTCAGGCCTCCGCCGAACTGACCGCGCTCGCTCTCACGATGGCACCGGATACAGCGCCCCTGCGCGTGGGGTCCGCCGCCCTGCGCCTGGAGAGCCAAGGCCTTGCCCTGGACGCCGGGGTTTCCCTGACCATCGATGCCGATACCCTGGCCTGGCAGCGCCTTCAATTGGCACGCCTGGACGTCGAAGGCGCGGGCACGGCCGAGGCTTTCGACGTCGCCCTGACGACGGCCGGCAATTGGATCGAACCGCTCGACCTGCGCCTTGCCGGCCGCATCGGTCAGAAGGGTGAAACCCTGACCATCGATCTTGCCGAGGCCGAAGGCCGGCTGCTGGGACAGCCGCTTGCCCTTCAAAGGCCCGCCGCGCTGACGCTCGGCCCGGACTCCTTCGGGCTCCGCGGCCTCGATCTGGCTTACGGCGAGGCGCGCCTGTCCGGCGAAGCGCTGCTCGAAAAGGAGCAGGTGCAGCTCTCCGCCGTCGTCGAGGACCTGCCGCTGCAGTCCGCCGACGCGGTCTGGCCCTCGGGTCTTGAAGGCCGGGCCTCGGCGCGGCTGGAACTGGAGGGAACACGTCTGGCGCCGCGCGGTCAGGCAGACCTGGCCGTCACTGCCTTGCGTCCGCGCGACGCCACGGACCTGCCGGAGCTGACTCTCGCCGCAAGCGCGCTCTGGCGCGGCGGGCGTCTGCAGGTTGAAGGAAGCCTCGGCGGCGCCGCGGTTGCCGAGGCCCGCTTTCGGGCCGACGCGCCGCTGCGCATAAGCGCCGCGGGCAGCCTGGAGATGCCGCCCGACGAAGCCATGTCGGGTGAACTCGGCTGGAGCGGCGACATCGCCACCCTGCTGCTTTTCGTGCCGCTGCCGGAACATCGCCTCAACGGAGACGCCAGGGTGGCGATGACCGCGGCCGGCTCGCCGCGCGCCCCGCGCATCGACGGCAGCGTCGCCCTCACCCAGGGCCGCTACGAGAACCTGGAAACCGGGACCCTGCTGCGCGACCTCGAAGTCCTGGCCAGGGTCGATGGGGACAGGGTGACGCTGACAACCCTGACCGCCAACGACGGCGCCGGCGGCAGGGTGACCGGCGACGGCGGCATGACCGTCGATCCCGGAACCGGGTTTCCCTTCAGCGTCTCCGTCGCGCTGGACAAGCTCCATGCCCTGCGACGCGACGATGTGACGGCAGTGGTGGGCGGTACGGTCCAGGCCGCCGGGACCCTGGAGGCGCCCCGGGTGGAGGGTCGCATCACCACCGAGACCGTCGAGATCAGCCTGCTGGCCGCCCTGCCGCCGGATGTCGTCAGCCTCGATGTTACGGAGCTGAGGGACGGCATCGTTCAGCAGCGCCCGGAGGAGACCGACGCGCCGCCGCCGGTGGATGCCGCGCTCGACATCGTTATCGAAATGCCAAGGCGGGTCTTCGTGCGCGGCCGGGGGCTCGATTCCGAATGGGCCGGACGGATCGCGGTCGCCGGCAGCGCCAGCGCGCCGGAGGTGACCGGGGAGATCGCCGTGGTGCGCGGCCAGCTTTCGGTGGTCGGCAAGCCCTTCGCGCTGCGGAACGGCACCGTGACCCTGCCCGGGGCCGCGGGCGACGAGACCAGCCTGGACATCACCGCCGCCTACCAGGGTCAGGACCTGGACGTGACCGCCCGGATGGCCGGGCCGCTTTCCCGCCCCGCGCTCGAGCTTTCCTCGACGCCGGCACTGCCCCGCGACGAGATTCTCTCCCGGGTTCTCTTCAACAAGGCGTCCTCCGGGCTCAGCGGGGCCGAAGCCGCACAGCTCGCTCTGGCGGTGCAGGAGTTGAGAGGCGAGGGCGCCAGCGGCATCCTGGACTTCGCCCGCCGTACGCTGGGCGTCGACGTGCTGCGGGTCGATACCAACGACGGCGGAGCCCCCGCGGTGGAAGCCGGCCGCTACCTGACAGATGGCGTCTACGTGGGCGTGAAGCAGGGCGCTTCGGCGCAATCGAGCGCCGCCGGCGTGGAGGTCGAACTGACCCCCAACATCACGGTCGAAAGCGAGGTCACCGGCTCCGGCGCCAACAAATCCGGGGTCCGCTTTCAGTGGGATTACTGAACGGCCGGAGCCACCGATGGCGACAGGGGAGGTCGAGAGTCGGGTCGGTTCCCGACCTCCCCTTTGGCCCGGTGTCGCAAGTCTGGGAGTTTCAAGACAGGTCTAGGAGTTTCAAGACACGGCGGCGCTTCGGGGGCGATGCCATTCCCGCCTTGCGATGTGAAGCTCCCCGGAGCTCTTCTTTTTGCTTCCCCTCTCGGCTTCCAGCTGCCGATAGAGTTCGCCCGGCGCAAAGCGCATGAGGTGTTCGATGTCCTCCTTGGCCATCCACACGATCCACTCGGCAAAGGATTCGGAACTGCCGGGCGTGTGCCAGAAGCCGGGCTCCATGTGCATGTAGCCCTCACGGGCGGCGAGGCCCTTGCAGGCCGCCAGGGGGTACATGAAGCCGAAAACGTAGTCGGGCGACCACTGCATCAGGCTGAGAGCCAGGGCCATGCGTGGCAGAATGGTGGTGAGCCCGGTTCCCCGAAACCCCTTGCCGCCGCCATCCTTCAGCCAAAGCTCTCCGTGGTAGCAGACCCGTCCTGTGATTCTCTGGCTGCCCGGGGTCGGCGAGTAGACGAACTGGCTCGGATCGTCCGTGTCGCCGGGGGTCATGTACTTGTGCCGATGCAGCCTGAAATGATCGGCCAGGGAGATCCCGGAAAGGTCAAGCAGGCGCATCGCCTGGGTATGCACAAGCTCCCCGTTTTCATCGAGGCCCTTGATCCAGAACCCGTTCGTCGCATCGATGTAAGAACTGGCCACGTCGTACATCGGGTAGAGCGTTGATCTTTCCGGCTGGGCCGAGCGGACCCTCCGGAACTCCTCGAAGTCGGTACTGACCTCCAGAGTGAGGCCCCTCGCCTGGCTGACATGGATGATGTCAGAGATATAACGAATTGATTCGTAAAGACTATTAGCAAACATCGGCGCACGCTCCCTTATTTCACGTCATGGGTGATGAGATAAGGTAGCGCGATACGCGCCGTTCGAAACGTCGGCAGCCTGCGGTCTTAGATGTCGAACTCCATGGCAAGGTCCTCCGCCATGGGTTCGACCGCCTCGGGGTCCATCCCCTCGATGTCGATGCGCCGCGTCCTTGCCACCAGCACAGCCAGGGCCGTGTGGCCATCGGGGAACACGCAGCACATCAGCAGCCGCTGGAAACTGACCGGAAGCGGCGGCCCGCCCCGCTCACGCGGTATCTGCGCGTAGACATGATCCAGCCGGACGCCACCCTCGTTGAAAATCTCAGCGTGGGCGCCGGAAATGAACTCGTTGAACTCGCTTCCGGCAGGGTCTTCCTTGGAGAAACGGCCGATGGCGCTCTTGGCCCAGACCTGGTCGAACCAGGTGGCATAGGAGGACTTTTCGCCGATGGCGACGCAGAGCCAGCCTTCATCGTGCGCCCGATAGAGAAGCAGATAGGGCTTGAGACGTTCGATCTCCGGGGACTCGATCTGAAACTTCGCATTGGCCCAGGCGAGGAACCCTTGCTGCAGGATGGGCGGGCTGTCGATCCACAGGCGGCCCAGCGGATGCTGCTGGGCATAGAAATCGCGGCCTTGCTCGTCGTGGTACCTTGAGAGATTCATTCCCGAGGCCGCGGTGCCGCGAAAATGATGGTCGCTGAGCCATGCCTCGGCGTGACCGAGGACCCTCTCAGCCTCCTCCATCGCCTGCCTGCCGGGCTCTGTCAGCACATACTGCCGGTTCGTGATCTCGAAGAATTTCGAGCCCTTGATCTTCTCCAGGGCGTCGATGTGCCGCCGCACCGTCTGGCGGGTGATGCCGAGGGTGGCCACTGTCCTGGAGAGATTGAGCGTCCGGCCCAGTGTCGTAAGGGACCTCATCATTTCGAACAGTACGGGCGGGCGCTGCAAAGCTGACATGGCGATGAATCGGTCCTTACGATCAAGAGGATATTATCGAACAACTTATACAACAAATGATTGTTCTTACGAAACCAACCCGGCAGCCCAACCAGAGGACCGACGTCGATCAGCACATTCTGGTCTTCAAAGCGGCGGTGCCGTCAGATCCGCTGCCTGCCGGTTCGGACGCCCCGGCATCTGCAGGCGGTCATGAAGACCAATCCTAAGATTTAGCGCTTTTGGGGGGCTGTGTGAACGCCGTCGCCCAAAGGGCCGCGCCGGCCCCTTGGACGGCGACGGGGTGGCAAAAGGGGCGACGACGGGGCGCTGACGTCCGGCGTCCGGCGCTGCGGGGCGCAGCGTCCTGGGGATGGCCTTAGGCTGACCGCCCGGGCGCTGCCCTACTGCGCGGTGTATCCCCCATCGACCGGGTAAAAACCGCCGGTCGAAAAGCTGCTTTCGTCGGAGAGAAGGAACGCGACCAGATTCGCCACCTCTTCGCGGGTCGCCATGCGGCCCATCGGATGGGCCGCTCGCACGGCGGCCAGCACCTCATCCGGCGTCTCGCGCATCTTCGGTGTCTCCACGAAGCCCGGCCCGACCGCGTTGATGCGCAGGCCCTGCTGTGCGAATTCCAGTGCTGCCGAGCGGGTCAGCCCAAGGATGCCATGCTTCGCGGCAGTGTAAGGGCCGATCCCCGCCACCCCGACCACGCCATTGGCGGCCGACAGATTGACGATCGCGCCGCCGCCACTCTTCAGCATCGCCGGAATCTCGTACTTCAGGCAGTGAAACACGCCGCTGAGACACGTCGCGATGACAGCGTTCCAGTCTTCGACGGTCGAGTCCGGTATTGTCGTGCCGCCCGGGCCGACGATCCCGGCATTGTTGACGGCCATGTGGAGCGCACCGAACCGCGAGACCGTCTCCTCGACAAGCCTTGAGACCTGAACCGGATCGCGGACATCGCAGACGAGACCGAGGCTCCGCGCCCCGGAAGGGTCGAGGGTTTGTGCCGTCGCGCGGGTCCTTTGCGGATTGCGGGCGGCGACGACAACGGACGCGCCGCGCGCATAAAGCGTCGCCGCGATGGTTTCACCGATGCCTTCGGTTCCGCCGGTGACGATCGCGACCTTGCCGTCGAACGCCTGCATGGAGAGCCTCTTCAATCGCCTCGCCGCCATCAGCCTATCAGAAGGGCGGGCCAGAACGTGTCAGGAGACTTCTGGGCAGAGCGAACGGCAGGCCGCGCCAGACAAGAAGGCGAACTCTGTTTCCGCCATAACCCTACGCCGACGACATTCACAAAGCCGGCATCTTCGGCGAACAGCACCCCGATGCCGTCGGCGTCGTCATCGTTCCACCGATCGAATAAGCGCCGGCGACGGTGTCTCCGCTATCGAAAAGGGGCGGACACCTTTCGCTTTATCGACAGCCGACGGATCACCGCTGCAATCGGATCACCCCGCTGCAGCTTTGGCGCCGTCACCCCAACCGGCGGTTCGCAGATAGGCTTCGAAGGTCATCGCATCGGGGTTGAAGCGGCGCATATAGGCTGGCGCGCCGTCCATGCCGAAGCTGTCGAAATAGCGATACATGAGCATCAACTCCTCGCCTTGTTCGGCAACGCATTGGTCCCAGCTCATCTGTTCGTAGCGCAATGCATGACCTGTGACCCGCGACAGGGCCGCGGTAATCTCCGCCATGCTCGAAACGTCGGCGGCCAGCGGCATCACCTGCCCGGCCCAGATACCCGGATGCTCGAAGGCCGTCACGACCATGGCGGCGATATCGGCGACGGCGACCTGCCGGTAGAGCGTGTCCGGCCGGATCGGATAGCGCACGACGCCGCTTTCCAGGATCGTCTCGCGATCCCATTCCCAATTGTCCATGAAGGCGGCAGGCCGGAAGACGGTCCAGGGCTTGTCCAGCGCGCGCACCCGGGTTTCGACCCGCCATTTGCTCTCAAGGTGCGGGACGCCGGTATTGCGATCCATGGTCGAGGCGCCGGTGTAGACGAGGTGCTCGATGCCGGAAGCGGCGGCGGCTTGCGTCAGGTTGACACCCTGGCGCAGTTCGGCCTCGACACCAGCTTCCAGAAAATCCTGCACCGAGAACAGCGCGCCGGCACCGGCGAGCCCGCGATCGAGAGAGGAGCGATCCTCCAAGTCGGCGCGCACCACTTCCGCACCCTTCCCGGCCAGCGCTTGAGCGGCCGGTTTGTCAGGGTTGCGCGTGAGCGCCCGGACCTTGTGGCCGTGGGCGAGAAGACGATGGGCGACGGCGCCGCCTTGTTTGCCGGTAGCGCCGGCGACGGCGATGGGCCGGTCGTAGATCTTTGCGTTCGACATGACAGAGGCTCCCTGACTGGATGATGCAGGGAACGTGGGCATTGCGCGTTTGCGGAGAAGATCGCCCATCGCGCATTGGATGCGCGTCCATGCACCATCAAGCGGTGCCACGCTTCATCGTCTGCACAAAGGCCTGGACCTTGGCCGAGCGATGCAGGTCCACATGGGTCACCGCCCAGATTTGTTCATGCCAGTCGTCTTGCGGAGGCGCCAGTTCCGCCAGCCCTGCGCTCTCGGCCATTGCCTTCGGCATGAAGCCCGCGGCGCTGCCGGTGCGTACGGCGGCCCAGAGTGCGGCGACGCTGTCACTGGTCATGACGACCTGCTCGGGCGGTACATTCTCCCTCAGCCACTGAAAATAGGGCGTTGACGGAGCATGCCGGCCCGGTCCGGCGAAGCGGTCCGCATCGGCTGTCGGCCCATAGAGGCCGACCGGCAAACGCCGCAGCGGCAGGACGACATTGTCGGGATGGTCCGGCTTCGGCCCGATGCGGAAGGCGATGTCCGCCTCGCCGTATTCCAACCTCAGCACCCGGTCGCTGCTGACCAGATGAACCCGCATACCGCGATGCTCGGCCTGAAACGCCATGGTCACCGGCAGGATTATGGGGACCAGAACATCAACGCAGGTCACAGTGAAAACGCCGGACAGATCATCCACGCCGCCGCGCGCAAGCCGGAACAGCTCGCCGAATTGAGCAGCGGTCGCATCCGCGACCCGGAGCAACTCGCGGCCCAGCTCTGTTGGTGAAAAGCCCCGAGCGTGACGTTGGAAGAGCTTTGCACCGAGCGCAGCCTCCAATGAGTCGATATGCCGCGTCACCGTGGCACGGTGCACGCCGAGTGCTTCCGCGGCGGCGCTGATCGTGCCGAGCCGAGCGACCTGAGCGGCGGTGCGGATCTCGTCCCAGTTATCCATGCCCTATGAACGCGCATAAAGTGCGCGTTTCCTTATCTTATGAACATTTTCGCAACAATAAATGATTCGGGGTCAGAAATTCAAACCGGACTCCAGAGATGAACGGTGCAGCCGCACTTCCGCAGCCCAGTCTGCGCACCATACTGTCGGAGGTTCCTCCTATCCTGCGGCTCGCCGTCCCTGTCATTGTCGGCCTCATCTCCGGCACGCTGATGGGGGTGGTCGACACCCTGATGATCGCGCCGCTCGGAACCGATGCGCTGGCGGCAACCGGCCTTGCGACCAGCGCTCTGATCATCGTGCATTCCGGTCTCTTCGGCCTGTTGTCGGTGGTCGCGGTCGCGATGGCCCAGGCTCATGGTGCGAAGGATCGGCAGGCGCTTGCAGCGCATCTGACCCACGGCTTCGTTCTGGCGGCCCTGGCCTCTCTGGCGGTCGCCGGGGCGATGGTCCTGGCGTTCCCGGGTTTTCTCCTGCTCATGCCATCGCCGAGGGTGCTCGACGCGCTCTACCCTTACTGGTTGGCCATGGCGGCGATGACCGTGCCCTATGCGCTCTTCGGCGCGCTGCGGGGGCTCTACAACGCCGTCAATCGGCCATGGATCGTCGTCTGGATTGCACTCGCGGGGGTGGCGGCGAACATCCCGCTTAACGGGCTTCTGATCTATGCTGCGGATCTGGGGCTCCTGGGTGCCGGGCTTGCCAGCCTGGCTGCCAAGAGCGTTGTTCTGCTGCTTGCCCTCTGGCATTGGCGGCGAGCACCCAGCATGGCCAGCTACCGTCAGGCTGCCCGCTTCCGCCCGTCGTCTATGCTGCATCATGTGAAAGAAGGTGTACCGGTTTCTCTCGGCAGTCTCGGCGAAGGCGGCGCCTACGCCACCACGGGACTGATGATGGCCTTGTTCGGCGCAGCAGCCCTCGCGGCCAACCAGGTTGTCCATTCCATCGGCGCGATCATGTACATGGTGCCGATGGGCATGACGGCGGCGGTCGCCATCCGCATGGGTCAGGCGGTCGGCGCCAATGAACCCAGCCGATACCGCCCGGTCTTTCTTGCGGCCAACGGCGTCGCGCTCACCTGGGCTGCGCTGGTGTTCACTCCGCTGCTCGTTTTACGCGGCGACATCGCAGGCGCCCTCAGCGCTGACCTTGCGGTCGTCGCCCTGGCCATGCCGATGTTCGTGGCCATGGCCTTTATCCAGTTTGCCGACGGTCTGCAGTCTATCGCCCTGGGTGCACTGCGGGGGCGCACCGACAATCGCGGTCCCAACGCCATCACGATCACGGTTTACTGGGCCTTCGCTCTACCACTGGCTTACGCCGTTGGCGTCGTGCTCGATTTCGGCCCGAGCGGCGTCTTGGCAGGATATGCGATCGGCGTCCTGTTCGCGGCGCTGATCCTTCAGGCTCGATTCTGGAAGAGGACGCAACCGGTATAGGTCGTCGCTGGTCGCGGCATCCCGGGAGCCGTCCGATGGCCCGGCTGCCGAGGGCGTATCGGCCGGATGTGCCTTCAAGGACAGGCTGTCGCGCATAACATCGCAGAAAGACCAGCCAAAGAGTATGGCGGGGAGGGCGGGAGTCGAACCGAAGGGCCGGTTTCGACTTCTAAGCCCCGGAAACTCGCCACCTTCTTCGGCCCATTTTGGTCAATCTGCGGTAGACGGAAATTCCGACGGAACTTGGCGATTTCAGCGCACAACCCGGCCTGTAGAGAACCAACGCAAATGCCACCCAATGCCCGATATCGGCCATAGCCGGTCGTGGTTGGGAGCAGATCTACACTCCGACGCTGACCCGGAGCGGTCGTTTGACTGGGTTTGATCTCAGCGGCTGCGTTCGGCCAGGACGGGTCATTTGCAACAGCTGCGGCGAGATCCGCCTCCGATCATCAGTTGTGCGGGACAGCGCAAGCAGGGGCCCCGTCAGGCTCCTGTCAGACTTCGAATCGATACTGTCAGGCGACGGGCGCCTTCACAGCCCCCTCCAGCCTTTCCCGGTTGGCATCGATGCCACCGCCGGTATCGTTGCCAGACACCGCCCCGCGCCACTGAACCGAAAGAGAAACGACATGCGCGTCCTGCTCGTCGAGGATCACCCACCGCTCGCAGAAGCTGTCAGGGATGCCTTGCGGCGCTCCGGTTTCACCGTTGACCATGTCAGCACGGCGCAAGAGGCGCGCGAGATGGCGGCAATCGCCGATTACGCCCTTGTCCTGCTCGATCTCGGCCTTCCGGACGGCGACGGGCTGCGGCTCCTGCCGGTTCTGCGCGACGGCGGCCGGGCGCCGGTCATCGTGCTGACGGCCCGGGATCAATTGGCGGACCGACTTGCGGGTCTGGATGGTGGGGCGGACGACTACGTGGTCAAGCCGGTCGAGATGCCCGAGCTCGTCGCACGTTGCCGCGCGGTCCTGCGGCGGCCCGGGGACCGCTCACACACGACACTCCGGATCGGAACGCTCTCGCTCGACTCGGCCGCGCGCAGCGTCAATGCAAACGATGTATCCATTCCGCTCGGTCGTCGAGAGGTTGCTGTCCTCGAACAACTCATGCGGTCCGCAGGGCGTGTCGTATCGCGGCGCGTTCTGGAGGAGGCGATTTATGGCTTCGACGATGAGGTGAGCCCGAATGCACTGGACGCCGCCGTGTCGCGGTTGCGCCGCGGTCTCGAGGCGGCGGGCTGTCCCTTGCCGATTGTCACGGTACGCGGTGTCGGTTGGATGCTGCCGCGGGAGGACGCGTCGTGAACGGCAGCGCGCCCTCGCTGGCGCAGATCCTGACCCGGCGGCTGACGGTCATCGCCGCCGCAGTCCTGCTGCTGAACATCGCGGTCGTCGGAACCTATTACGGATCTGACCGGCGGGAGCTGGAAACCCAAGCGATGGTGCACGAGATGGAGCGGTTAAAGGCGGCACTTGAAGGAACAGAAATTCCAGAAGACGCATCAGCCCGTGCACTTTATGCCGATCACCCGGCGGCCTATGCCTTTGCGCTGGTGGATCGTGGTGGCACAGTCCTTGATGCCATGAATCGCGGACTGATCCCTCCTGCCGCGACCGACATCTACGCAGACAACTGGATCACCCGGCTGAATACGCCTGAGGGGCCGATGCTCGTCGCCGGGCACGAGTTTGCGAAGAGGTCGGACGGCTTGCGTGTCGTTTTCGTGATGGCGTCTGATTCGGCAAATCTCCTGCGGCGCGCTTTCCTCAGCGAGTTCTACAAGCACGTTTGGCTCCCGATCCTGCCCGTGGCGTTACTGCTCATCGGAGCGAGCGCCTTCTTGATTCGCCGTGGCCTCGCGCCGATTGCGGATGCTGCCGAATGGGCCCGCACTCTGCGCCCCGGCGCGCCAACGCCGCCCCCATCCATGGCCAGGGCCCCCGCCGAGATTGCCGACCTTGTCGATGCCACGCAAAGGGCACTCGACCGCCTTGCCACGGCGCTCGCAGCCGAAAAGCGCCATGCCGCCGAGGCCGCGCATGCACTGCGGACGCCGGTCGCCGTGTTGGTCGCACGGCTTGACGCGCTGCCACCGGGAGAGACAACGGATCGCCTGCGCGCGGACCTCTCCGCTCTGTCGCGCACCGTGAAGCAGGTGCTCGCCGCGTCGCGGACGGACGTGCTGGACGTGCCGGACGGGACCGCCGTGGACCTGCGCCGAACCGCCGAGACGGTCGCGGCGGCGCTCGCCCCGTTCGCCTATTCGAAGGGGATCGAGCTGTCGCTTGCCCTGCCAGACGACCCTGTGATGGTGCGCGCCGACGCCGAGGGCGTGGAGGTGGCGCTTTCCAATCTCGTCGAGAACGCCATCCTCCACGGTCGCATCGGTCCGGTCGAGATCTCCGTCGGCCCCGGCCCCGTCCTTCGGGTACGCGATCACGGGCCGGGCCTTCCTCCGGGCGCGCAGGATCATCTCTTCGAGCCGTTCTGGCGCGGTCCGGATGCGGTACCGGGTGGCGCAGGCCTTGGCCTTGCCATCGTTGACCGCCTGCAGAGTGCGCAGGGTGGCGACGTCGCGGTGCGCACCCCTGCTGGTGGCGGGTGCGAATTCCTGCTCACCTTCCGCCCGGCGACACTCTGACATCCCGTCAGACTGCGGTCAGACTCACCCCCGATAAATACGCTCATCGGATCGACAGACAATCGAAGAAGAAGGAGCGAATCATGAACGAAGTCCAGAAATTCAACCTGCGTCAGGCTGGTGCATGGCTGTCTGGCGAAGTCGAAATCCGCGTTCCCAAGAAATGGCTGGCCTTTGGTGCTGTCGCCATTGCCGTCCTGCTGGTGGTCGCGCTCGACTGACCTGCGCGTAGTCCTCAACCAAGCCCTCTCTCAGATCGAAAGGAGCAGCAAGATGAAGATTCTTGCCACTGCCGCCATACTTGCAGTGCTTTTCACCACCCCCCCAGCCATGGCCAACCCGATCACGCCCATCGCAGACGCGCAGCGTGGCACGATGGTCACCGTGCAAGGCACGGTCGAACGGATCACCGACGAAGACGAATTCCGACTTGCCGACGCAAGCGGCAGCATCCGCATCTATGTGGGGCCGAACTGGGTTCCTGCCGATGTGGGTGAGACCGTCATCGTCAACGGCTTTGTCGATGACGACCTTATCGGCCCACGCGAGATCTATGCGCGCAGTCTGACGCGCGCTGACGGCTCGGTAGTTGCCTTCGAGCGGCGCTACGATTGATAGTTGTTCGGCCGGGGCGGCAGCAGGTCCGGCATGCTGCCGCCATAGCTCCGGTGCCTGACCGGACCCTGCCGCTTGCGTCAGCGCATCTTCTTCCATCTTGAGTCCCAGAGCCCCTCATGACGCAACGCATTGGAGCGAAACCCACGGTAACGGCCTCGCATCTGTTTCAGCAGATGTGCAGGCGTTTCGAGGGAGCCAGCCCAACCTTGGGAGAGGTGGCACAATTTGCAGGGCCGCAAGCATCTGCGCTGCTCTTGCTTCTTCTCACCCTCCCCGAAGCCTTGCCGCTGCCCGTGGCGGGAATGTCCACGATCCTTGCGATACCTCTGATCTTTGTCTCGGTCCGGATGATCCGTTACGGAGGAGAGATTCAGCTGCCCGTTTGGCTGTGCCAACGGACGATTCCCGTACGGCTGTTTCAGGGCGTGGCCGCGCGTCTGGTTACCCTGCTGCGTCACTTGGAGCGCGTGTCACGTCCGCGATGGCACGGAATGGTCGACGCAACCAGGTCGATAGGGGCGGCGTGTCTTGTCCTCGCATTCGTTATCGCGCTTCCAATCCCGTTTGGAAACCTGCTGCCCGCGCTCTGCATCGTCGGGATCGCAGTGGGCATGCTGCAGCGGGACGGCATCATTGTCGCCGTCTCGCTGGCCGCCGGGGGATTTGTCGTGGCTGGTCTTTCAACCGCTCTCGTGCTGGCGGGGGGTGCCGCGCTATCGGCCGTGGATAACCTCGGAACCTGAAAGCAGCCGCTTCGCGACTGGCCTGAAGACGGGGATTTTGGCCCGCAAGACATTACGTAGCACCCGGATGAGTGCATTGCTCGACAAGCATTTCAGTCCCGCAAGGAACCCCGTCCCGATCGTGCGCGCGGCCGTCCAGAGAGACGGCGAACGCGCAGACTTGGTGACGGAGAGTGTGGGATTCGAGCCCCGCGTGCCGCGCGCTGGCATTGTCGTCCACCTCTGCTTCCGCGTCGTGCCGTCGGCTACCTATCCCGTCAGCGCTGCGGCCGCGTCTGCTCATCGATCCAGCGGCGCACCTGTGTCAGGACTTCACCCATGTGCGAGCGGCCTTGCGGATCGACCATGGCGTGATCCCAGGTTTCGAACTCCCAATAGGTGAGGCGGTGCTCCTGGCCGGCAGCAACAAAAGCATCGCGGGTTGCACGTGCGGCCTCGACGGGCGCTGACTTGTCCCTCCCGCCGTGTATGAGAAGCACGGGAATGTCCGCCTTCAGCAGATCATCGGAGAACCGGCGGTCGAGAACATCCCGCCACCAGTTGTAGGAGACGCCACCCAGCACGCCCGCGGCGTCCGGATCGCTCCGAATTCCGTCGAACGCAGCGCGCATCTGCTCCATCGCAGGCGGGGGCGCGACCAGCGGAAGGAACTCCGCCATGGTGAGCCCGGTTCCGGTGGAGAGCACAACAACGGCGTCCGCCAAAGCCGGCAGGAAGCTACCGCGCCAGCCGGGACTCGGCTGGCGCGGCAGGGTTTGTCACGGCGCGATCATCTGAGAATAGTCACCGCGCGTGCGCAGCGTGAAAGTTACGGGCGCATCGGTGCGGTTTCGCCAGAACCATCCGTGATTGCCGGTGAAGGCGGCGACCAGTTCACCTTGCTGCCCCGGCACGCCGCGGCCCTGTTCGTAGGTAATGCGCTGTCCGCTACCGTCACCATGGGTGTCGTGATTGAGCACGGCACCGTTCGCCGTCCATTCGAATGCCGCCACCGCACCCTCGGTCATGGCGAGTTTGATCTCGATCCCCTCGGTGGGGGCGAGCGTATAGCTGACTTCGTCGCGCCACTCCGTTTCGGCGGCCACTTCCGGCGCGGCAGGCACGGCCACCTCCGCCGGCGCGGGGGCTGGCGCCGCTGTTGACGCTGCACCGACTGCGGCCACGATCCCGGCCAGCCGTGCATCGATGGAGTCAAGCCGCGCCACAAGGGCCGGATCGGCCGAAACCTGAGCCGCCGCCGCCTGCGCGGCGAGCACGGCATCGTCCTCGGCAGCTTCGCTGTAAAGCTGCTGCTTGATCTCGCCCATCTGGGTCAGCCCCATGGCACGGCCAAGCCCGGTCAGGTCAAGGCCGTACTCGGCCGGAAGCCAGAACAGCACAAGGACGACCCCGGCCGCCACGGCCGAACCGAGCGTTGCCCGGATCAAGCCGCCCGCGGTCACGTCGATTCCTTGGATATGCCCCGCTGTGTCGGACCCCGACGCAGAGGTGCGCCCTGCGGATTGGGGATGAACCGGAGCGCCGGCAGCATCGCCGGCAGTATCGCCGGCAGTATCGAAAGACTGGTTTTGCATTTTTCAGAGTCTCCTGCCGCTCAGGTAGCGACGAAATAGCCGGTGATTTGCAGCCCCATCAGGGCGAAGCCAGCCGTCATCAACACAACGTTCACCGCGTAGGCCTGCCGCGCGAAGGATGCCATGGCGCGCCAATAGCGCATCACGACGAGGATCGCTGCCAGCGCCAGGAGCTGCCCAACCTCTACGCCGACATTGAAGGCGATGAGGTTCGGCCAGAGCCCGTCGGGTGAGATCTCGTAGTCGATGATCCGCGAAGCGAGGCCGAAGCCGTGTAAGAATCCGAAGATCAGCGTGGCGGCCTTGGTCGAGGGCTGAAACCCAAACCAGCGCGGAAAGGCACCGAGGTTGTCGAGTGCCTTGTAGACCACCGAGAAGCCGATAATCGCGTCGATGATGTAACTGCTGATCCCGAAGTCGAGCCAGACACCCAACAGCATGGTCGTCGAGTGGCCGATGGCGAAGAGCGAGACGTAGATCCCGATCTGCTTCATCCCGTAGAGGAAGAAGATCACGCCGAAGAGAAAAAGAAGGTGATCGTAACCCGTCACCATGTGTTTGGCGCCGAGATAAACGAACGGGATGAGATGAAACCCGGAGACCTCTTGAATGTAACCCTTGTCGCCAAGTGTGACGGCATGGGCGAGGGCCGTATCGGCCCAAAGGAGGGATGCTGCGACGGCAAGCAGAAGGACGGGGGCGCGGGGCACCCACATCCTCCGGCGGCGCGGCGCGGCCGGTAGACTTGTCATGTGCTGTTCCTATGTCTGAACCGTTGGTCTGACGCCAGGAAGGCGCGGCCTAGATCAGCTCAGACAAAACGCGGCGGACGCTTCGGCCCGTCACGCGGAAGGCCATGAAAAGAGGTGATAGTCGGGTGCGGCGCACCACTTGCCGCGGGCCACTCCGTCTGTCCGGGCTGGTCAGCCAAGGACTGAAGTTGGTGTTCATGGTCGGTCGCGTCATGACCGCCAAGCGGACCGCCCGGCAGATCGCTGCTGGGATCGCCTCCAACTTGGCTGTGGGTATGGGTATGGTCATGCGCCGCGCCCGCTGCGGCTATCCCGGCAGCGGCGGCATGAGCAGCTGGGCCATGGGAGAGGATCACGACGATCGGCGCAGCGAACAACGCCACGACGATCGCGAGCGCAATCACTCGACGCGCCAAACGCCACATTCCTCGTGGTCGGAGCTTTTGGTCCATGCACCGCCCAATGCTCTGCTGCATGCGCGCAGCCTTGTCTCGTCCCCTTCGGGAGCAGTCTTGTGTTTATGACAGAACTCTATCGGCACGCAAGCCAGGGATTGGGTTCGAAACTGGCCGTTGGATGTGAAGCGGTCCTTTGGGATGGCGGAACGAGTGAGGTTCGAGCCCCGCGTGCCGCGCGCTGGCATTGTCGTCCACCTCTCCTTCCGCGTCATGCCGTCGGCTACCTATCCTGTCAGCGCTGCGGCCGCGTCTGCTCATCGATCCAGCGGCGCACTTGTGTCAGGACTTCACCCATGTGCGAGCGGCCTTGCGGATCGACCATGGCGTGATCCCAGGTTTCGAACTCCCAATAGGTGAGACGGCGCTCCTGGCCGGCAGCAACAAAGGCATCGCGGGTTGCACGTGCGGCCTCGACGGGCGCTGACTTGTCCCTCCCGCCGTGTATGAGAAGCACGGGAATGTCCGCCTTCAGCAGATCATCGGAGAACCGGCGGTCGAGAACATCCCGCCACCAGTTGTAGGAGACGCCACCCAGCACGCCCGCCGCGTCCGGATCGCTCCGAATTCCGTCGAACGCAGCGCGCATCTGCTCCATCGCAGGCGGGGGCGCGACCAGCGGAAGGAACTCCGCCATGGTGAGCCCGGTTCCGGTGGAGAGCACAACAACGGCGTCCGTCTCTACGGCCTCGTGGGCAAGAACCGATACGACGGCGCCCCCTTCTGAGCCACCGAAGAGGACGAGGTCGCCGTCGAAGAGACGCCGCTCTTTGAGGTCCTCGAGGACTGCCGCAACATCGGCCACACGCTGACTGACCGTGTGACTTTCCAGATAGGTATCCGAACACCCCTCGATGCGCTCTGTCAGCACATCCGCGGGCGCGACACCGGCTTTTTCGACGGTAAGAACGGCGTAGTCCGAAAGGATCTCCGCCAGCATTGCGACGGAGGGGCTCGACCGCGCGGGTGAGCAACCCGACCCTTGAGCAATCAGCACAACCCGGTTGGGACGGTCTTGGGCGGCGTTGGACAGTGTCCAGTGGATCCGGGAGCCGTCAGCCCGCGCCGTCATATCGGCGATTTCCCTGGCGGCGCTATGGCCGGCCGTCCAGGCCGAGGCGACCAACAGAACAGCCAGGGCAAGCGCGCACTTCGGGTTAACAGGTCTGAGATGCATCATCACTCCTTATCTCGGTTGCCGAAGAAGCCCTCCTTCGCCGAGGCTTCGGAGGGCAGCCACGCTCCAATCTCGCTTCTGCAGGCTTTGTGGCGTAAGCCAGCCAAAGCGCAAAGCGCGAAGGCTGGCGGAGAGGTTGGGATTCGAACCCCGCGCTCCGCGCGTAGGCCCAATGGTGTGGGTTCGAAACCCACCCTTCGACGAGGAACGTCTCTGGGATATGGCGGGCCATACGCGACAAAAATGCGAACTATTCCTTCGCTATAGCGCTACGATAGTACGACCGCCTGGCGCGCGGTATTTTTCAGTGGCGCGAAGTCGTGCGCGGGCATACTACGCTGGCACATCGCGGTTACGGACCTTCCGGACGCAGTGCTGCCCACGACAGCTTTGAGCCCAATGTGTCGTCAAATGCTGCGGTGAACGCGAACGGCTGCATCTGCGGCCCGTGCCGGACATCGCGCTTGTCTTCTACCAACTACACCACGTCCCGGGACACGACCGTTCCGGGTAATCCTGATTGTTGAAATGACCCCGATGTTTGAAGAACTGTCCGAAATCCATCGAAAACCGAATTTGTTTTCCGTCTACACGGCGGAGACATTGTGGACCGAGCCGCACTTGGCCCAGCAAATGCTCAAGACGCATCTGGACCAGACGACCCCGCTTGCATCGCGCCCTCTGCACATCATCGATCAAACAGTGCAGTGGCTTGATGAGAAATTTGGCCTGAACGGCAAAAGAATTTGCGATTTGGGCTGCGGTCCAGGCTTGTATGCGGAACGATACGCGCAACGTGGGGCGCAGGTTGAGGGCATGGATTTTTCCGCCAGTTCCATCGAGTACGCCACCTTGAACTCCGATCCAGGCCGCGGCTCACTTGCGTTTCGACGAGCCAATTACCTCACCGACGCACTTCCAACACAACAGGATTTGATAACACTCATCTATTGCGATTTCTGCGTCCTTTCCCCTTCTCAACGCGCGGCCTTGTTGGACAAGGTGCACCGCTCGCTCAATTCTGAAGGCTCTTTTGTCTTCGATGTGTCTTCAATGAAGGCTTTTGAAACCGTCTCTGAGGGAATTGTCTTTGCGCGCAACTACATGGATGGGTTTTGGACGGCCGATGAATGCTACGTCTTTCATAGCACTTGGAAGTACGAAACTGCTGCTGTTTCCCTTGACCTTTTCACCATCGTAGAAGAGCAGAAAACATGGCGTGTCTACAACTGGTTGCAGCACTTTTCCCAAAGCACCCTCGAGGCTGAGCTGAAATCACGTGGCTTTGAAATTGACGACATAAGCAACAGATTTGATGCGAGTGACACAGAGGCTCATTCGTTCACAGTCGTTGCGAGACGATTCGGAAGCTGAGGTTGGAACCGACGTGGCCGATGGCCGCTTTGTCCGCAATACAGTAATCGAACCAGTGTAGTCGAACGTCGCGCAATCGGCGGTGAATGGCGGGCCACGCGAGACAAAAATGCGAACTATTCCCTCGCCATAGCCCTACGGTAGAGGCGCTTCGGGGTTCGATAAGACGCGTTGTTGTTCGCTATGCACAGCTAAAGCACTACCTCATAGCAATCGGATACGAAACAGCTTGATCAGAATCTTCTCTAAAGTCGCCGCAGCTTAGCGTTTTAATTTGCAAATCGGATCGTCAGACGCCGCCTTACTAAGCGCCTGATTGAGGCCTTCAACAGGTTTGTGTGAACCCGATGCACCGGAATTGCAGCTGGCTAGTGACGCCTTCATGCCAATACGTCTCAAATTAAGAGCAATAAGCTGGCAGCGAGAGTAATAGGATAATTTCTTCCATTGTGCGGGTATTCGGGGGCTGTCTATTTCTTCAGCGCCACAAGGAATTTGTCATAACGGTCGGCGTTCTCGCTCTCCACGTGACGCTCGCTTTATGGCCATGACCATCACACGGAAGGCAGAACAAATGACAGTCCAACTTCTCAAGAACGAGAGCCTCGAAGAACTTCAATATCAGGACCTTAAAGTATTCGTAGCTGATGCGATCGGCCCGAAAAGCAGCTCGTCGATGACAGCCGGCTATGCCAGGTTCGAGGTGGCCGGCGAACGAATGGAATGGTCTTTTTCATATGACGAGGTGCTCTATATCACACACGGCGCAATCACGATCCATTTCGATGGCAAGTCGGTGACGGGTCGGCCCGGTGAGATGATCTTCATCGAGAAGGGCACGAAGGTCGTCTATGAGACCGCAGAGGACGGGTCCGCACTCGTTTATGTCAGCTACCCCGATTGGCAGGCGACACAGTCGGATTCGGAGTTCAAGCAGTTGATGGATCGCTTTCATCCGGTCGAGGAGAAGTAAGAACTGTGAAATACCCGGCTCTTCCGGGTCGTTGTTATGCTGAGGTCGAGAAATAAACGATCATCTTGAGGTGGCGGTGCTCATCCACGGTCAGCAGTTGGTGAGTGAAACTGAGAAGCGTGTCGTCGTCGTCGGCCAGCAGAGCGCTGACGCCTCTGGCGCAGATGTCCATGCCGGGTTGTTCCATCCAGCGGCGGAAGTCGGGCGACACCTTTTTCAGGTCTTCGACCAGCCAAAGCATGTCCGGATCGTCCGGCGCGGCGGCCAGATCGTAGCGGAACTGCGCGACTAGCCGGGGTGCGTCCTCCTTCCATTCAGGCAAGCGGCGCCGCAGGTCCGGATCGGCAAAGACCATGCGGATGATGTTGCGGTCGCGTTGATCCCGATCGGAGAAGGTGAACAGATGGTCGGCCGCCGCATTCCAGGCGATGACGTCCCAGCGGAGATTGGACACGTAAGCCGGCCGTTCGGTGAGATCATCCAGCAATTGCTGAACCAACGGGTCGACCGATGGCCATTGACGGGCTTCAGGCGGTGGCGGTCGCCTATGGGCCAGCAGGAAGAGATGGCTGCAATCGGCATCGCCCAGCTTTAGCGCTTTGGCTATTTTGAGAAGAAAACTCTCCGACACCTGAATGTCGCGGCCCTGCTCAAACCATGTGTACCAGGTGAGCCCGACGCCGGCGAGTGCGGCGACCTCCTCGCGCCGGAGCCCCGGCGTGCGTCGCCCGCCAGTGGTCGGCAGGCCGACATCGGCCGGGGTGAGTGCTTTCCTGTGGCGCGTGACGAACTCAGAGAGGTCGGGTTTGTCGCGCGCAAGGGTCCGGCCAGACAAAACCATTACTCCTAATAATAGGATGATTTCTTATATTGTAACAGTTTTAATCTAGCTGAATTGTCCGCCTCAGACAAGGAGGCGACATGACAGTTCATCACGACGGCACGGTTTCTCATCCAGCAACGGCGGCTCAATCCAAGGCGCCATCGCCCGCCAGGGCCGGCGTGCGCCAATGGCTGGGGCTGGCGCTGCTTTCGCTGCCCACCATCTTACTTGGCCTCGACCTGACCCTGTTGCATCTGGCGCTGCCGGCGTTGGCTGCCGATCTGCAAGCAACCAGTACACAGGCGCTTTGGATCATGGACGCTTATGGCTTCATGATCGCAGGCTTTCTCATCACCATGGGCACGCTCGGCGACCGGATCGGACGGCGCAAGCTGTTATTGATCGGCTCCGTCGCCTTCGCAATCGCTTCGGTGATTGCAGCGTTTTCGACCAGCGCCCCCATGCTGATTGCCGCAAGGGCGGCTCTCGGCGTCGCAGGCGCCACCTTGATGCCATCCACCCTGGCGCTCATTAGCAACCTCTTCGCCGATCCACGTGAGCGCGCGGTCGGCTTCGGTGTCTGGGCCACGATGTTTGCCCTTGGTATGGCGATGGGACCAATCGTGGGCGGGGCGTTGCTTGAGCACTTCTGGTGGGGCGCCGGCTTCCTGCTTGCCGTACCCATTGTCGCTCTATTGCTTGTGCTTGCCCCTGTTCTGTTGCCCGAATATCGCGCGCCGAATGCCGGGCGGATCGATCTTGTCAGCGTGGTGATCTTGCTGGCCGCCATGCTGCCGGTGATCTACGGCATCAAACAGATTGCCAAGTTCGGGCTCAGCCTCGATGCGGTTGGCGCTGCTGTGGCAGGCGTCCTCTTCACCGTGCTCTTTGTTTGGCGGCAAAGGCGTCTTTCCGATCCGTTGCTCGATATGAGCCTGTTTGGCAGCAGAGCCTTCTCCGTCGCGCTGATCGTGCTGCTCTTCGGGCTGGTTGCGGTCGGTGGGACCATGTTGCTGGTGACGCAATATCTGCAACTGGTGGCCGGCTTTTCCCCGCTTGTTGCAGGTCTGTGGATGGGGCCGCCGGCGCTTGCGATGGTTGCCGCTGGCATCGGCGCGCCGCTTGTCGCGCATTATGTCCGGCCCGGTTTCGTCGTGTCCGCCGCGCTCGCTCTGTCGGTCGTCGGCTATCTGATGCTGACCCAATTGGGCGACGCCGCAACGGGTGTCGCCACGGTGATTGCCGGCTTCTCGCTGGCCTATCTTGGCCTTGGCACCATCGCTGCGCTGGGCACCGGTCTGGTGGTCGGATCGGCTCCAGCCGAGAAAGCCGGATCCGCCTCAGCCATGTCTGAAACGGTCCAGGACCTGGGCGTGTCGCTCGGCATCGCCATTCTCGGCAGTCTTGTCACCGCCATCTATCGGGGCACCATGCTTGACCGCATACCGGGCACGCTCGGCGAAGAGGCTCGCGCTGCGGTGAGCGACAGCCTCTGGGCGGCGTCCACAATCGCGGTGGACCTACCAGCCGGGCTGATCGAGGACGCACAGAACGCGTTCATATCAGGGTTCAATGGTGCGGCGATCTTCAGCGCCATCAGCGTGACGATCCTGGCCATCCTTGCGGCGGTGATGCTGCGGCACGTCGGAGCGCTTGGCCAACCTGACGAAAGGTCGTGAGTTCAATGGACCTGGGTCGTCTTCGCTATCTTCTGGCTGCGGCGGATGAGCTGGGCTTCAGGCGCGCAGCTGCAATGATAAGCGTGGGCCAGCCCGTCGTTTCGCAGCAAATCGCAGCGCTGGAAGACGAGCTCGGCGTCGCCCTGTTCGAGCGCAGAAGCACGGGTGCCCATCTGACCGAAGCCGGTCGCATGTTCCATGCTGACGCGCGAAGGCTCCCCGTTGATGTCGACCGGACGCAGGAGACGATCAAGGCAGCAGGTTTGGAACCAAAGGCCGTTTGCGCGTGGCGGTCTGCGAAGATGCCATGACGCCAACACTCGCGGCGATACTAGCGGATGGGGTGGGAGTCGAACCTCAAGCGCGCCGTCGGCGCGCGACCTACTTTTAGTCGTGGGTTCGCATCCCACGATGGATCGCGAAAGACTGGCAATGGCGGAGCGCGGGGTTCGAAACCCACCCTTCGACGAGGACTATCTCTGGGGTATGGCGGAGAGGGTGGGATTCGAACCCCGCGCTCCGCGCGTAAGCCTAATGGTGTGGGTTCGAAACCCACCCTTCGACGAGGAACATCTCTGAGATATGGCGGTGCGGACAGTCCACTGCGAACCAGTCTCTGACCGACGTTCCCTGATAAACAGGGAGAATACAGGGAAATTCGTCGATCCCGGCGCCTCTGTCGCGGTAGCGGGCCGAATAGCAACCATATTTCAGCGTCTTACCCGGGATTTCTCTAGATCAGGTAACAGGGAGCCAGGAGCGCCAAAACAGGCAAATTGCTGATGAAAACAGGGACGAAGGTAAGCGACAGGAAGAGTTGTTTCTCAGATTGATGAAGTGCTGTTGCGAACTACCGCCTCCTATTGCTGTTGCCACTCCTCCCATTCCTTCAGGCTGGATTTGAACGTCTCGATTTCATCGTCGCTCGGACGCTGGATAAGGTTGTCTCCTGCACTACGCTGAACGCGCGCTGACAAACCCTCTGAAATCGTTGTGAGTATCAGGAAGCGGGGCAACTGTTCCCTCGACTCCAACTCATAGCCACCTGAATCGTCGATTTTCAGAACATAGTCTTCGCTGGAGATATTGGAGATGTCTAACTTGCCCTCGTTGACTGTATTCGAGCGTATGTCGAGCTCTGCCAGCACTTGGCCACGAACTAAGAAGGCGGGGCGGTTGCCAATCGCACTTTGGCAATCCGCATCAGCAAGCTTTGCGTTTACATAGTTATCGCTTACGTCGCGTCCGGCAATGTCGCTTAATGCTATGGTTCCTTCGTCCGATAGGTTTATGCTCAGCCCAGGGGAACCGATGATCGCCAAAACTGGGTGCACACTCTCAGGGACACTCGCTCCGGCGTTAAAGCCACGTTTCATTGTCATAGTTGGCAATGATCCCCACTGAACTGGCTCCTGGTTCTGCGTCGCTTTGTCAAAAAGGCAAGCCTCAGTCATCGATCGAGCAGCTGGACGATCCTCACTCAGTTGTGGAAGAACGGTACCTTGCGGATGTGCAGCCAAAACAATTGGCACTATGCGGTAACTGGCGTCGCCACCTGCGGCATTTTCTAAGGCAACTGCGATTTCCCACATGGTTTCGACATAACCGTCGAGTTGCTGACCTGCCTCCTGCGCCTTTCGTGTTTCACAACCAGCAATTGCAAGCATCGCCACAACCGCTGCAGTGAGTGAGAAATAGGTCCCTAGATTGATCCGTATGCCCAAACATCCGGCGCGCCACATTTTCTTCCCCCCCCCAACCCTGCTAAGGTGAATTTCTTATAGCTTACGCTATCAGAGCTAGCAACGGAACTGGGATATGCGCTACTTCGCTTTGGCATCGCTCATCTTCTTTGGGATCAGCAATGTACACTTCTCTGGACCGGCACAGGCTGAACCGGTCTTTATCGAGTTTCAATTTGCCCAGTACCAGAGATTCAAAACAGAAATCTTTGAAGACATTGAGAAGCGAGCGAATTCTCGGATATCTGCGTTTTCGGCAGCGACGACTGAATCTGAACGTCGCAAAATGCAGATCGATCTTCTTAGGAGCCAGTCGGCTCTGACAAATGGCTATGCCGGGCGCTTTCGATTAACCGGAACTGAATATGAGCGAGCCTCCGCGCTTGCCAATCAGATCACTGATACGCTCATGACGGCTCCAATCGCGGACTTTCCTGAGGGCAGACGGCTTGTAACGTACAAGCATGAACATCTTAAGTTCGTTCTCTTAACGAGCCGAACCGGCAGAACTTCCGGTAGCAATCCGTTCCAGGACGACGTGAGGGACCAGGCAAGCGCAATGGTTGAGACGTTCGCGGTTCTCGATACGAACACTGCGGCGCATGCCTTGAAAGACGCTGGCATACCCGTAACTGACGTTTTTCTTGCGGTTAACCAGTTGACTGTGGCTTACGCGCGGCTGCGCAGTGGGCTGCCTGTTAAGCAGCGAAAAGAGCTGCTAGAGCAGGCAGACGAACTCGTTCAGATTCACTTCGGGGGTTGGCCCCGGGAGATCGGCGCCAATATCGTTGATATTGCTGAGGAGCTTCACAGACTGGGCGATGTGGACGCGCTCCTTTCTATGATTGAAACGATGAAAGCTGCGAGCGCCGATGTCACCAGAGCGACCGATTTTAAAGTTGCAAAAACCCGTGTTCGGTCTGTGAGTGCTTTCGCCGCGCTAGCTCTAGCCCGCCGCGGGGAGTTTAGGCGCGCAGCGCGCATCTACGAAAGTCTCTTCGATGATGATGGCTGGAGCCTCCGCGTAAGTCTATTGCCACCCAACGATGGACTTGCCTCACCCATTAGGCTCTCAGCAATATTGGCGGGTCAGGGCACTCAGCAGCCTCGCTGGTGTTCCGAATACGGCACGCTTATCGCCATCCTATTAAAGATCCATCCTCAGGTTGTCACAATCGACTCCTATCTCGACTTCATCACGCACCTAGCCAGCGCGGCAGAACGTTGCGGCAATGACAGCGGCTCGGCTATGCAACTCCTAAACCATGCGTGGTCGATGCGTGCTTATGCTGGTTATTCGCCAATTGAACAGCTTGTAGCAGCAGAGCGCGCGATAGTTCTTGGCTTCGAATCTGGACGTGTGACGGAGGTGGAAGGGCCAATCGAGTTCGCGCTGGACATCATCGCAAAGGTAGTTCCCGAAAGCGGAACTCCGGAGCAGAAATTCAATGCAGTAGCGGCGCTTGGTGCAGAGCTCGTCCTAGCTGGAGGAACTGGTGAGCTGTTCAGTTTGCTCGCAAAAATCATCAGCGATGAAGTTATTAACCGTACCCCAGTGTTGTACATGGCATATGCGGGTGTTTTGGCTCAAGAAAGCTCAGACGTATTGAAGCGTAATGCAGGCTCCATTGTTAAGCGAGGCCGTGATTTAGAGCGGCTACGAAAGAACACTGATTTGCTCCTTACTATAGCGCTGAATGATTTTCCGAATGACCATCTACTGGCCGAGATTGCATTGCTTGTGCTTACCGAGCGTCACTTACGACTACTTGATGACGAAGCGGAGCGTCTTGAGAAAGCACGAACCGAGGGATTGGATGAGCAAATGGCTGGACTGGACCAAGAGCTGTCCAGGATCGCTATGAGCTCGATGGCTGAACAGGCGTCCAGTGATTGGCTTTATGATTTCGAGGATAGATGGCTGAAACGCGGAATCCTGGAAGACAGACTAGCGCCGGAATTTGAGAAGGCGGAAGTCGGTCGACTTGGTGATGTCCGCGAAGCTTTACGTACATCGCTGGAGCCGAATGATGTGCTGGTCATTTACACCCGGTATCACCCATATACGCTGGATCCGAGGACATTGCAGTTTGTCAGGTCGGCCCCAGTATATGCTGCCGTGACCTTGTTTCCTGATGGCGAAGTTCGAGGTCGCTATCTGGCGGAAGCCGATGTCGTAGACGGCGGGATCAGATCGCTACGAGAGCTATTGTTGGTAGACAACACGGTGGATCACGTCGCTGAAGCGAGGAGCGTTGGGTCGGACCTATATAAGATGTTGCTCGCCCCCATCGTCGATATGGTTTCAGAGCATGGAATGGTCGCGCCCAATATTAAGATCGTGGCCGACGGGATGCTTCATTTGCTCCCCTTTCACGCGATGTCTCCAGACGGCAAAACCTTCCTCGTAGAGAACACCCACCTTACGGTGCAACAAATCGGGCAGATTCCTCGGCCAAGTGACAGCGGCAATCTAGCAACTGATGTTCGGTGTGGTGAAGGCGCGCTGATGATCGCGAATGCTAACTTCGATCATCCGTTTCATGTGTTTTCAGAGAGTGGCAGATTTGACCCCTCTGCGTTTCGCGGGCTGGAAGACTCTGGACAATTTGTGATGGGGCGCCGGCCATTTCTACCGTTGTGGAAGGATGCCGAACGTGAAGTGGCAGCTGTCAGGGCTCTAGACAAGAACCTTCTCCTGATGACCTACGACGAAGTTAATGAAGCACAACTCAAACAAACGGTGTTCCCGCGCATTGTCCATATGGCGACTCACGGATTTACCTTTAGTCCAACGACCATGATTTCCACCGGCGGCGGTTACTCCTCCCCTGGACGGCTCGCCGACAGTATGGAGGCCTCTAGCGCAACAGTTCTTTATTCGATGCATTTTTCTGGACTCGCTTTGGCCGGGGCAAATACTCGGATAGGCGAAGAGGATGGGTTGCTTACTGCGGCCGAGATTCGACACTTGGATATGCATTGTTCCGAATTGGTAGTGCTCTCAGCTTGTGACACTGGGGTGGGCAGCGTTATTGCTGGAGAGGGCGTTTTCGGCCTTAGGAGGGCTCTTTACTTAGCTGGAGCTCAGTCCACCGTAACAAGCCTGTGGAAGGTTTCTAGTGATAGCACCGTGGTATTCATGGAGCACTTTTACAGTGCCATGCGGAACGGTCGCTCTCCTGGTGACGCACTCCGTGAAGCTCAGCTTAGCATGCTCAGTGATCCGGCTACGAGTCACCCGTATTACTGGGCAGCCTTTGTCTTCCATCGAGCAGGACTCTAGCTACGCCTGGTTCAGCCAACCCTGTCCGAACTAAGTTGGCCGACAAGGCCTCGCAGTGTACGAGTTAGAGGCAAGGGTGTTGGCCTTAGATCGCCGGATTCGGCCAAGTCTCGATCTCGCCGAAGATTACCCTGCCCAGTTCCGACACTGTCCCCGGGGCTTCTCGAAGCGCCGACTTGCTCGCCCCATCCGAGAGTACGTTGCTGCAATACAAGACGCCTCGTCGAAGGGGGGCTTCTCAGTCGAACCTGCAACCATTACCTCACCAAGCTCCTCGACAATGCCCGCGTGGTGCGCTTCCTCGCCCGGCACCATGAAGAAGTCTTGGCTGAGTTCCAGCGCATCGCGGAAATGGAGACGACATCGGCATGAGAATCGTACTGGGATAGCGCATCTCGCCCGTTCACCCCTAGGGATCCACCTCGGTTCCGCAGGCTTGAAACGGCCTGTCCCGCGACCGCATGATCGCGCCGAGACGCCGGACGGCCAAAGCTGCCCATCCCGCCCCCTGCAGCTCAATTCGTCTTGACCTCTCCTGCTTCCTGAGCCCTTGGTGGACTGTCTATTGGTCCGGCGCGCATGGAGGCGCCTCGGGCCGAGAGTAAAAGCGGCGCGAGGGGGTGCTCGTAACACCCACCCCGCGCCTGACCACAACCCGACTAAGAAGGAGTCCGGTCATGGCTACCTATACCCTTAACACGAGGCTTTCCCGCCGCACCATGCTGGCCGGCGGCGCAGCCGCTTTCGGCATCACAGCGCCCATCGTCACATCCCCACCGGCCTCCGCTGCCAGCACCGAGGGCGATCTTCGGATCGCGCTACTGGCCGGGCGCCACCGATGTGCCACCGAGGCGGTGATCGACCTGATAAACGAGGCCGAGCGGCGGCACGGTCCCTTCGCCTATCAAGAATCTGAATACAGCGGGCGCTATCACGCATGCCTCGCCTTCAGAAAGCGCTGTACCGAGGCCTTAGCGCAAGCGCGTCCCAACAGCATCCAGGGAATCGTACTCAAGCTGCGGTCCGCCCTTTATTGCGACAGCCTCTACGAGTCTGACCTGGACTGCCACGACGAAACCATCTTGTTACCGGCGCTGCACGACCTGGAGCGCGTCGCGGCGGGCATGCGGGCCTGACCGGCAATAAGGCGGGACACCCGGTTTCTGCAACAGACCGAAAGTCCGGCCGCCGGTTGCCGCCATGGTGCTCGCAAAAGACGTCGGCCGTTGCCTGCGCGCCCTGCGCCAACAGCGCGGCTTGACCCAGGCGGCGCTTGCCGATGCGATCGGCCGGTCCGAGATCTCGATACGCGCCATCGAACGCGGCGCTTCCGCGCCCAGCTTCGTCACATTGGAGCCCCTCACCCGGGCCCTTGATGTCCCCGCCGCCGCGCTCTTTCCGAACGGCGACACCACCCCAACAACCGAACGCCAGGCACGCGATCTGGCTGCCCTCACCGCCCTCGCCCGTGATCTCCGCCAGGAAGACCTCGCAATAGCCCTGGATATCCTGCGGGCCGTCAGCCGGCGCCGAAATCCCAACCGCTGAAGCCAGCGTCTGGGTGTATTGAAGTTGGCTGTCTCTCGTCAATGCAGTGAACTTGACCGCCTGCAGTTACCATACAGCCGGAACGGCTGCGCGACGAAAATCCAGTATTGGGTCGAAGATGGGCTTAGCCTTGACGGTGCTCTACCCGAGCAATGAGTTTTGGGAAAAATTCACTACTACTTTCTTGGTGTAAATTTCCTGGCTGGTCGAACAAGCGGTGTCATTGTGCAGCAGGTGTAAACGCTTAGCGACTGCCAGAAACCAGAGCACCACAGCTTGCTTGGTGTCTCGACGAGTACCATCGCTCCAGATTATCGACTAGCATATCGAAGGGTATCCGCTCCTGCTCTAGGCGCCACGGCCCTGCCGCCATCAATTGCTGGGCGGCACGCTCTCGGTCGATCAATCCTTCATAGGCTCGGTTCGTACCCGGGGCGGATGTATCATTGACCCAATAACTCTTATTGACCTTCGCTGTTCTTACATCCATCAGCGCCGTCTGGAGATGTGCAAGTCCGTCGCGACGAAGCCCAGCCACCATCTGAAAGCCGGCGTGGTCCAAGTCACCCAGGTATAGGACAGGCTGAAAGGCAAGCCACCTCGCAGAGACTAAAATCCGGACGGTGAAGCCACGACCAAAGATCGCGACGATGCCCGGCATCCTCGGAAGTGCCTGAAAAGTTGCCTGGTTCTCAACGATGACCACACCTTGTGGAGTTCCTGCGCCAGCAGCCCGCGCAGGGCACTCGCCAGTCAATTGCCCGGCCGGCAATGCGAAGTGTGGATAAGGCAGCACACTGCCGTCGAGATCACGAAGCTCGAACATCCTCGTATCGTCTTCGAAGAAACCAAGTTTGCCAGCCCAGGTTAGCGCCTTTGGATCTAGCGGCACATTCAACGCGGCCAGAATTGGTTTCAAAACTGTCCGATTTTGCTCAAGAAACTTCGTGTGCATGCCAGGACAGGGCACCTCTCGAAGCCGCAGTCGCGTAAGGTCGAGCGCTGTTGCCTCTTTGACGAACCGGCACAGAATGGTGAAGTCACCCTGACTCATGCAGGTAATCCGGGGCCAATGACTGGCAAGGGCCTCTAGGCGGCTGTCTGTCGCCATCAATGCTGCGTAGCGTTGTCGAGCAGAAGCAAGCTCCCTGGTTCGACGCACCAGGCGAGCCGCTCCGTCGATGGAGTTGGCATACGCGGTCTTCGGGATACGGACCCGGCCGAAATTGCGCGTCTGCCATTCGGCAAAGGCGAGAACAAGGTCTGGTTCAGCGGCAGCAGCTTCCTGCCAAGCCCCTGCCCAACTGCGCACGACCGCAAACTGTTCGGCTATGATGCCGGCGGTGAGGCCCGGCGCCGTAATTTGAAAGGTGTCGATCGGCATACCCGGCTCTCGTAGGTCCGCCGCTACGAACCGTTCGAAGCGCTTTTCGAGCCATCGCCGGAGGTCTTCAGGTGTCTTCCACCTTTCCACAATGGCAGCTCCAGCCGTCATCCAATGACGTCCTCAGTGTTTTCGCTGAGTGCTGCCAACTGGACGATCTCATCAGCTGTCATGTCTCCCAAACCGATATGGTCTTCGTCGATCTCGGAGAAATCCAGGTCGCTGAGGTCAACACCAGCGTCGCGTGCCATGTTCAATGCCATTGCAGCGGCGGCCGCATGATTTTTCAGCACAAGTTTCTTAAGTGCATGGACGGTAATTATCGTCCGGCGTGCCTTGGTGTCGACGGCGAAGGCACGTTCAATGTGGTTCGAGACCACCGCCAGGTTCTTTGACGGCATCGCGAAAACCATTTGAAACCCGAACGCCTTGAATAAGTCGAGCAGCGCTCGTGTTGTGTCGTCGTGACTGTTCTTAAAGGCTTCGTCCAACATCAGGACGCGGAAAGACGTGGAAGCTCGAGCCGGGTTGACCATGCCGAACCGCCAAGCCAGGCCGGCAGCCATGACGGTCATCGCCAGGCGCTCCTTCTGGCCACCAGACGTACCGGACGCGCCGTCGTAGTCGTTGATGATCTTCTCGGAACCGTCATCATCGACCTTGTATTCCTGAGCGACAAAAGTAAACCAACGTCGGGTGTCGAGCACCTCGCGACGCCAGGCCGTGTTTTCTGGGATGTCCTTCACCTTGTCGATAAAGATCCGCGTTTTTCTGTAGCGTTCCTCGATCGGCGCATCTTCGTTGCCGATCCAGTCGTCAGTGACCTGTCGCAGGCCACGCGTGAACTCGACGATGCGCTTAGTTGCGCTGTCGGTGGCGATGAATTGGATCTTGGTGCCGTGAGCCGGGTCGTATGTTACTTCGCGCAGTGTATCGTTGATTCCTGCTATCGTGTCGCGGATTTCGGTCTTCTCCTGTTCGAGTTGGGTCTTGATGTTAACAATGCCATTGTCAATGGCATCGGTCATCGCCTGCTGGAGGCGTTCGGTATGGCGAACCAACTCGCGGGCCTCGATATCTGTATAACGCTGGCGCCAGTCTTGGCGGGCAGCCGACGACTCTTGCTCAGTCAAGCCCATTGCGGCCAAATGCGTGGTCTCGGCCGGAAAATCCCTTAGATAGTCGCCTGCTAAACGCGTAAGAGTGCTGACGTTCTTCTCACGCACTTTGCTTTCAGCCTCCAAATCTGCGTCTAGGCGGTCGCGGATGGCCTCCCAAATACCATCACTCAGAACGTCTGTAGCCTCCGGATCGACCTCGAAAATCGTTGCGCGAGCATCGAGTTCGCGAGCGAGGAGCACATAGCCTTTCCACGCTGAACAAGGCACCACCCGATCTCGAAGTGCTGCGTGCAACCTCGCCAAACGGTTCTGCTGCTTTTCGATACGGTCTTCCAGAACGGCTTGACTCTTACCCAACTCATCCGCGGCATTCCGGGCTTTGCGTTGCTCCGCTTTCGCCGCACTCAGTGCCTTCGAGATGGCCACATAGTCGGGGTTCTTCGATGTAGCCTGCTCGATCCATTGCTGGCGCTCCTTGACCTCCTCCTCCAACTTGGCGACATCAACAGTCTCGAAATCGCCCATGCTATCACCTATCTGCTGCATATTATTGGCACGGAGCATCAGGTCGTCACGACGTTCTCGGGTCGACGTGTTGTCTTGGCGTTTTTTCAGAAGGTCGGCTTCAAGCTTGCGTAAATCGCGCTTAAGGTAGGCGACACGTGCGGCTGTATCCCATCCCAGCGTGTAGGCTGATCGGTCATCGACACGCCGTCGATCGTCCTTGACGTGACGATCTCCGTCGCGGCTCTGTCCGGCCTTGGTAAGCGCCCGGCGAGCCTGCCGAAAGCCGCCGTCGGCCGTCTCGAAACAAGTGTGATCGAAGCGTCTGTCGAGGACTGAACGAATGTAACCAGCGAAGTCGCTGTCTCGCCGAACATCGAGCTTTCCGGCAACTTGATCCGCATCATGTGATGTGTCTTGCCAGGGGATGAGGTCGACTCGGTCGTATTCGAGCTTGATGCCTAGATGACGGCGATCAATCGCACGTACGACCTCAGCATAGAGTCGTTCAGGCACGAGAAGTCGGCGCGCCTGGTTGCCCAGTAGGCGGTTGAGAGAGCCCTCCCATCCGTCTCTAGCGGCTTCTGGAGAGACGCGGACGAGTTCGCCGAAGAAGGGTAGTTGCGAAGTTGAAACCCCCAGTGTTTCGGCAAGTCGTTCACGGACCTCGATCAGCCGCCCAGGTAAATTGGACTTGGCACGTTCCGCAGCCAGAAGGTCGGCTTCCCGGGTCTTTACCGCTGAATCAAGTGCCGCGATATCCGCAGATAGCTGGGCGAGATCTTTTTCCAGTTCGTCTGTGCGTCCTGGAATAGCCTCGACATTCTCACGCAGTGCGACCTTGATGCGGTTCCATTGGTCGGCACTATGATGCGAATCCTCGAACGAGATACCTGCCACCAGGCCAAACGAGGACAGTGTAGTAGCGAGTTTCTCCAAGTCAGACTTGATTGTAGTGATTCTTTTCGCACGGTCTTCAATGTCGCGGCGCCAATCACTGACCGCTTGGCCACCAAGTTCACGCTGTTGGAGTTCTAGATCGGTGACACGATCGTCTGTCCGTCTCACCTTTTCCAATGCGGCCTTGTGGTTCCGACGAGTTGCGTTCTGTGCCGTCTGCTGCACTTCAAGGTCGCGTCGGATCGCTCGAACGACAACAGCCGTGCCCGCAGTCTTTCTATGTGTCATCAGCCGCCGGACCTCAGACGACTTGCAATATGAACGCTCCAGGCTGTCGATCTCCTTGACGATTCGTACGAGGCGCTTGAGTTTTTCTTCATCGGCTTTGACGGTCGCGTATGCCTCGTCCAGTGCCGCTGTAGACTGGACCAACTCGTCTGCAGTCTTGGCCAGCGTCGACGCCGGCAGAATCAGAGCGCGCATGAAGTCGGTCAAATTGTCGACTGTCTTCGTGCCAATCGCGCGCTCGAACAGGGCCCAAGCCTGTTTCATATCCGCCACCTTGAAGTGCCCCGACAGCGCAATCCGATAGGCATTGAAGGTGTCGTAGACACGCACCCCCATATGAGCCAGGGAATCCCGGATTGCCCGGCTTGTTGCAAAGTCAGGAAAATCTCGCGCGATATCGAGACGAGCACGCGCGAGCACGTATCGCTGGCTGTTGCCTTGGCCCTGCGGGTCGTATTGCACCAGCCGAGCTGCCGAAATCGGCCGATCGTGGGCATCGATGAAAACGCCCACGATCACCATGAACTTCTTCTCATGGTACTGCCGTAGCACTCTATATTCCGGTCGCCCGTCGCGCTGGAGTTTACCTATAACGCCCTGATAATAGGTACGGATATCCCGGTCGCGTTTCTTGGCCTCGGGGGTCGTTGCGTCGTTAAAGTTAGGTTCCTGCGAGATCAACATGCGGAACGCGTCAATGGCCGTGGTCTTGCCGACACCGTTCCGCCCCGTGAAGATCGCGCTACCTCGTTCCAATCGGATCACCGATGGCGGACCATCGTAGGTTCCGAAGTTCTGAATCTGCAGTTCTTCAAGGCGATAGCCCGCGAACCGCGGATCTGAGAGGTCGCTTGGGTGCGCCTGAACAGTCGCTTGCATAACATCGGGCGGCAGCTCATTGCCCCCTACATCGGCATCCGCAACTGTAAGATCATCGACAATATTGTTCATGATGCAGTGCTGTCATGGTCTGTGCGCCTTTCTCCACCAAACTCTGTCGATGTGAGATCCACCGAACCGCTTTCGTGCAAGCTATCGCCGTCCGGACCGGTATCGGTATCATCCTCCGGATCACCGAGCAGACCTTCGACCATCGTGCTGAACCGTGCGAGCTCGTCGCGAGACACCATGACCAGTAGGACCAGATTCGGCCGAATTGCCGGGCGGGCATTCAGGTGGGTCTCTTCCACTAGGCCGTAATCCTGGAATTTGCCAAGCGCGGCATCAATCCGCTTGATGATCGTCGCTTCCTTGTTGCGCTGCGCCTCGGGTTGCATATGGACAATCGCGCTATAGACCTCACTCTTGAGCAGCGTAAGGTCGTAAATTCCCATACTTGCGGCGGTGTTGAGCTTCTCGTGCAGATAGGTCAGCACTTGACTATCGAAAAAGGTCAGCGCGCGGGATTTGAGGACTGCTGGCAGAACCGCTTTACCAGTGTTGGCGGCGCGCTGCTCACGCTGAGCCTCGGTCATCTGCCGCACGAGCGCGATCCGGTAATCTGCATGCACGATCAGCTCGGCGCCTATCTCGCGGAACCACTGGGTCAAATGATCTTGACTGGCGAGGATCTCGGCCCAAATTTCCGGGTCTTCATCTTCTGCCAGCGGGCCGGAGAGGAGCCTTATCTTTGCATGACTGATGGTTAGCCCGTCGGCTTTGGCCATCGCTTCCTCCTCGCAGGCCAACGGTGGGCCTCGCTTCGTTGCTTCCTTCCACCGTAGGAACCGCCGTAGATGCTCATCACTGTTCGCCTTGCGTCATGGTTTCGACCGCACAGACCTTATCGATCACGGACCTCAGGGAAGCCTCCAGACCGTCCTGCTCGATGGCCAGCAACAAGCTTTCATCGACGGCCGCGTTCTCCGGCACAAGGCAATGGACGTCTTCGATCCCCGTGCCAGGTTCGCCGCGGGACAAGAAGATGGGATCGAAGAATGTACAGGTGCTCAGCCCCACCGGATCCTCATGCTCATCAATCAGCCGCGTGACGGAGATCTGGACCGGATCGAACCGTGACGGCACGTGTTGTATCGCCAGTTCAATGAATGCGTTCAGCTCCAAGAGCCCGTATCTAAGCGGAAAGAGAGACAGAACGTCACTTAGGCGGACGGCTTCCTTACCCACCCGCTTACGCGCCAGCGCGATCCTCAGCTTTAGTTGCGAGCGGGTGATATGTGCCTGACGGCGCATCTCTCGCTCGAAGGCATCGGGGACCGACTCGTCATCTTCAGCATCGGCCGGCGGTACTGACTGGGCACGCTCTGCGAGGTTTGCCGGAAAGCGAATGTCGGCCGTTGGATGCGGCTTAAACGCCGTACCCGGGAGCACGATACCGATACCCTTCAGACGTGGATCCCTTGGCGACGGCGCGAGGCGGTCGCGAACATCGACGAACCGCGCACCGAGCACCTTATGGGTGCGGCTGACTGCACGCATCTCATCAATGTCTTCGCGGACGACGATGCCACGCAGCTGCTCGTAGTAACCGTTGAATTCGGCATCGATCTTGCGCGACCGGTCGAAGAAGCTCTCGACCGCACCATCGAACCGCGCCGGCGCCTTGCCGGTTGCAATAAACCGTTTGTGGATCACTGGATGGTGCTTAAGCTCCTCGACTTTCTCGCGTGTGGCCATTCGCAGCTGATCGTCAGTCAACAGCTGACGGAATGCATCGAGCGAAGCGTATTCGTCGGTACCTCGAACCCTGTCCTCCTCGACAAAGACAAGGTCGAGAAGTTGACCCTTCGGTGCCTCGGAAGTCATCACGATGTCTTGGGTACTCGCTCGGTGTTGGGCCATGAGAGCGCGCACCTGATCCAGATCAGTACCGATCGCACCATGTAAGCGAAGAAGCTCCTCGAACTCGGCAATCACCTCGCGTTCGGGCATAACCTCGACCCGCCCGGTCCGCTCGATACCGGCGATTTCGCGCTCGGCACGCTGTATCTGTGTCTTTAGCTCACCAATCCGCCGGTCGGGGCTACCGCTGGCGCGCGTCGAAAGATCGTTGGTAAGGTCGATAAAACGCTTGAGTCGGCTCTCGGTTGAAACGGATCGGCCGGCCTCGATGGATGCGAGGATCGTATGTGCCTCGCGCCCAGCGGCTGTCAGACGATAGTATTTCAGCCCGGAAGGGTCGGCGTGGACAGAGAACCAATTTGCCCCACGAAGATTCGACCATTGCTCAAGGTATTGTTTCGAATCTTCCTGGAACCGATCGCTGTCCTCCTCTTCGTGACCGATCTCACGAGCAGCGCCCAGGATATGATCCAATGTGGCACAGAGTTCGTCCTCTGTGACTTCGCTTCGTTCCGGATTGATAAAGCAAATTCTGGTGAGTGCCGCCGCGATCGGAAAACGTCGCGCAGCGAATATCCTTAACACGGCGCTGGTGCCGTGCAGAAGATGGATGGTTTTAAGCGTATCGACCAGTTCGGGCATTATTCAACTGTGAGTCTGTTTTGACCTCATCAACAATTGGACCACAACGCATCAACCGGCAACAAGGTATTGTCTACCGGAGGTGCAACAAAATGCGACTCTTTCGTTACGTTTGGAGAAAAAATTTCTTTATTAACAATATTTTGGCCTTGCCTTCAGGTCCGTTAGCCCGGAAATCCAGCTGACTCAGCCCGCATCAACGGGGCACTCAGTGACAATCAACTCACGGTGATGTATTGATCCCCGTATTCTAGGGATTCAAGATCGACGCTCGTTTCAGGCTACCCCCGCTATCGCCCAAAGTTCTTATTATGTTCTTTTAGATTGCCATCAAACTTGCCTTAGGCGCAATGATATTGCGCCTGTTTGGCAACAGCCCTACCGGCCGCAAAATCCAGCTCCTAATTGAAGCGCCAAACCATGTCCGCTAACGGGTTTTCAAAACAAGGTCTATGATCGCGTGGGGGTCGGCTTCGATCTGCCCGGCAATCTCCAGGAACTCGACGACATCGAGCCTGCGCTCACCGTTTTCATATTTGGCCACGAAGGACTGCGGCCGGCCCAGCAGGTCGGCCAGTTGCTGTTGCGTCAAACCGGCATCGGTCCGCGCCTCGGTAAGCCGGGTAATCAAGACGCGGTACTGTTCAGTGTGGACCGATTTTCGCATGCCTGCGCCCGGAAACGACCAAAGCGCAGGCAGACCTAATCCTGGATTCGGATTATCCCAAAAGAGGATTTATTAACGAATGCATGGCTTCATGGCAGGGCAGCCCACCAGAGACGGAGGAGACGCATCATGGGCCCTAGAAACCCCTTGCCCGCCCTGCCGTCCGAGCCCCTGGCCATGCCGCCCGCCAAGACCATGACCCAGACGCAGATCGGCACCATCGGCGAGGTGACGGTGGCGGCCCAACTGATGCTGGGCTCGCAGGGCCGTTTCTCGCCCTTCCTGCCCTTTGCCGATGACGACGGCATCGATCTCATCGTCTATGACAAGGTGACGGGCCGCTCCCTGCCGGTCCAGGTGAAAGCCCGGACCTCCGCCAAGCTGGGCAAGTCCGACACCATCCTCTTCGATGTGCGGCGCAAGACCTTCAGCGACCACGAGGGTGCCTTCCTGCTGGCCATCCTGCTCGACATCGGCGGCGGAGCCATCGATCGGGCCTGGCTGATTCCCATGGCGGAGCTGGGCTCCATCGCCCGCGTGAAGGCGGACAAGCTCTCCATCACCCCCAGTGCCAAGGACGCATCCAAGGACCGCTACACCCCCTACCGCTGCACCGACATGGCCGAGGTCGTGCAGCGCCTGGCCACCTACCTGGACGGGCGGCGGGCACCCCCACCCTCTTAATGCGGGCTTTCGTGAGTTTCCAGAGGACACTTGTCTAGCATCGCCCATCGCAGATCGGACAACCTCGAGTCCGTGCCGTTTCCCCAAACGGGTTCTTCGCCGGGGTGGCAGAGCGCCTGCCCGCCTATCTGGACGGACAGCGCGTAACCTGAGGGCCTTGGCCGACGCTGACCAAGAAACCCAAACTAGGACTGGCGGTCCAGGCCTTCGCTCCGAGAACGAATTGTTAGGACAGTGGCCATAGGGTGGCATCACACTTCATGCACTCTTAGGTAGCCGGTCTCATGACCGAGAACGACAGCGACCCACCCGACAGGCCTAGGGTCGATTTCTCCCACCTCGACGCGCTGCATCTTGTGGACATCGAACGGCGGCTCACGGAAGGCGACTACGTCGATCCGGAGGAACTGGCCGCCAACCTGCGCAAGCATGGGCAGCGCCCGATCCCGTCTCATACCCTCGAATACCTCTGCCGCCATTTGGAAGGCAAGGTGCCGGCGCCCAAGGGCCGAAGAGCCTTACCCGAACTGGAGAAACACCGTCAGTCGATGATTCTGCGCCACGTCTACCAGCGTACTCTCGCTTGGCTGCGCCAGCGCAAGCAGCGCTACGGCCACCTCGACGGCTGGCCATACATCCGCAATGCGGACTGGTGGCAGGGCCCGCCGCACGAGCGGGCCGCCCGCATGGCGGCCAAGCGCTTCCGCTATGGCGCCGAGGCCTGGCGCAGCCTACTCAACGAGGTCTCTTCACGGAAATAGCGCCGTTTTCTTGTGAAGGAGACGGTCCGACCGACCCCCTAAAGTGGGTCCCCTTTTGACTTTGGGGAGCACCCACATGGATCACCTTACTATTGTTTCCCGGCCTGTGGCCGAGCTAGCACCCTATCCAAAAACCGCGCGCACGCACTCCAAGAAGCAGATCCAGCAGATCGCCGCCAGCATCGAATGCTTCGGATGGACCAACCCGGTGCTGGTCGATGCCGATGGGCGGATCGTCGCCGGCCACGGCCGTGTGGCGGCGGCCAAACTGCTTGGCATCGAGCAAGTACCCACCATCGCCCTGGAAGACCTCACCAAGGCCCAGGTCCGTGCCTACGTGCTGGCCGACAACAAGCTGGCCGAAAACGCCGGCTGGGACCGCGAGATCCTGGCTATCGAGCTCCAGGCCCTGGTGGACCTGGACTTCGATGTCGAGCTGACCGGTTTCGAAACCGCCGAGGTCGACCTGCTGATCGAGGGCCTGGAGGCTCCGGGCAGCGAGAATGCGGCCGACCGCCTGCCGGCACCAGCTGTCGGACCGGCGGTCAGCCGCCCGGGCGACCTCTGGCGCCTCGGGCGCCACCGCCTTCTCTGCGGCGATGCCACCCGCCCGGAGGCCTATGCCCGGTTGCTGGCCGGTGAAAAGGCCCAGATGGTCTTCACCGACCCGCCCTATAACGTGCCGGTCGACGGTCATGTCTGCGGCCTGGGGGCGGTACGCCACGGCGACTTTGCCATGGCGTCGGGCGAGATGTCAGAAGCGCAGTTCACCGCCTTCCTGGAGGAGATCTTTTCTCACCTGGCCGCCAGCAGCCAGGACGGGGCAATCCACTTCGTCTGCATGGACTGGCGCCACCTCTTCGAGGTGATGGTGGCAGGCCGCGCCGTCTACAGCGAATTGAAGAACCTCTGCGTCTGGAACAAGACCAACGGCGGCATGGGATCGCTCTATCGCTCCAAGCACGAGCTGATCCTGGTCTTCAAGAACGGGACCGCACCCCACATCAACACCGTCGAACTGGGTCGCCACGGCCGCTACCGTACCAATGTCTGGGACTATGCCGGCATCAACAGCTTCACCGAGGGGCGCCTGGACCAGCTGGCCATGCACCCGACGGTAAAGCCCGTCGCCCTGGTGGCCGATGCCATCAAGGACTGCTCCAGGCACGGCGGGGTGGTGCTGGACGCCTTCGGGGGCAGCGGCACCACCCTGATCGCCGCCGAACGCATCGGCCGGCGCGGCCGTCTCATCGAGCTGGACCCGGCCTACGTCGATACCGCCATCGCCCGCTTCGAGGAGCTGACCGGCGAAGTGGCTATGCACGCCGAAACCGGCCTCGGCTTTGTCGATCTCAGGGCCTGGCGCTCCATCGAAGGCGAAGAAGCCACAAGCGGCGAGAAGGAGACCGAAGATGCCTAAGAGGAAAGGATCCGCTGACTACGAAGTCGGCTATAAGAAACCGCCCAAGCACAGCCGCTTCAAGAAGGGTCGCTCCGGCAATCCCCGGGGCCGGCCCAAGGGCAGCCGCAACTTCTCAACCGATCTGAAGGCAACGCTTGAGCAGGGCGTGCGGGTCACTGAGGGCGGTAAGCCCAAGACGGTGTCGACCCAGCTCGCCACCCTGCTGCGGCTGCGCGAGAAGGCGCTCGCCGGCGATGGTCGCGCCCTGGACCGCCTCATCGATCTCGCCCGGCTCTACAACAATGAAGAGATGACCGAAGCAGCGAAACTCGGTGCCGGCGATGCCGCGATCCTGGAGAGTTTCACGGCCCGGCAGCTGCGCCGAGCCGGCATTGCCGCGCAGGAGCCGGAAGCCGAGTCCGGCAAGACCGAGGCTTTGGAAACCGACCCGGAACTTGACACAGCGCCTAAGCAGAAACCGAAAGACAGCATTGCGGATGCGGAGGACGAGGATGCCTGGTTACGCTGAGCTGGACGCTATCTTGCGCCGTGACCTGAACGCCTTCGTGCACAAGGTTTTCACCACGGTCTCGCCGAACGATCGTTTCGAGCCGAACTGGCACATTGAAGCCATCACCTATCAGCTGATGCGCTGCTATGGCGGCGAGAACCGCCGTCTCGCGATCACCCAGCCGCCGCGCTCTTTGAAGTCGATCTGCACCTCGGTCGCCTTCGTCGCCTGGGCCCTCGGGCACAATCCGGGCCTGCGCTTTCTCTGCGTGAGCTACAGCGATGCGCTCGCCACCGAGTTCACCCGCCAGTTCCGCATGGTGGTCGAAAGCAGCTGGTACAAACGTGTCTTTCCGGCCATGCGCCTGAAGAAGGAGACCAGGACCGAATGCATCACCACCCGCGGCGGCGGCCGGGTGGCGGTCTCCGTCGGCGGCTCGGTCACCGGGCGTGGTGCCGATTACATCATCATCGACGACCCCCTGAAGGCCGAGGACGGAGCATCCGAAGGCGCCCGCAACCATCTTATCGACTGGTACGACGGCACCCTCAGCACCCGTCTCAATGACAAGGAGCGCGGTGTCATCATCCTGGTGATGCAGCGCCTGCATCAGGACGACCTGGCGGGCCATCTGCTGCGCCGTGGCCCCTGGTACCATCTCAACCTGCCCGCCATCGCCCTGGAAGACCAACGCATCGACATCGACATCGACGAGGTCTACCACCGCCGGCCGGGTGAACTTCTGCATCCGGCCCGTGAATCCCGGGAAGCGCTGGAGCGGATCAAGTCCGACCTCGGCAGCCTGCGGTTTTCTGCGCAGTACCAGCAGAGCCCGGTTCCGCCCGAGGGCAATCTGATCAAACGCAAGTGGTTCAAGGTCTACGATACCGCCCCCGAACGCCAGCCGGGTGTGCGGATCGCGCAGAGCTGGGACATCGCGACCGCCACCGGCGAGCGCAACGATTATTCGGTCTGCACCAGCTGGGCCATCAAGCAGAAGGACTTCTACTTGCTCGATGTCTGGCGCGGCCGGGTGGAGTTCCCGGCCCTCCGGCGCAAGGTCATCGACCATGCGATGCACTATGGTGCCCAGACGGTCCTGATCGAAAAGGCCGGGCCAGGACTGCAGTTGGTGCAAGACCTGCGGCAGGACACCACCCCGAGGTTTCCCAAGCCCATCGGCATCACTCCGGAGGGCGAAAAGCTGCTGCGCATGGAAGCTCAGACACCGCGCCTGGAGGCCGGCCATGTCCTGCTGCCCAAGGAGGCGCCCTGGCTGGCGGCCTTCCTCGAGGAACTCCGTGCCTTCCCAAGCGGCCGGCATGACGACCAGGTGGACAGCGTCTCCCAGTTCCTGAAATGGGCCTGGTCGGATGTCAGCCGCCCCTACGCCGTCGGGTACGGAAAACTGTTCGTAGGGGACAGCGAATACCACTGGGATTAATCAAGCAAGGGCGGGCCGGCTTCGATTTCAGCGGGTCTAAGGGGCACCGTCGTCACGGCACTCGGCGTTAACCAAGTTCACAAGCAGCAAGAATCCCCTGCTGAAAGGGACTGGACTTCCTCCGCAAAGGAAGCGTTCCTTGGGGCACGAGATCGCTTGGGCTGCCCGCCTCCTCCTGGGCCGCCCGCCGCCCCGACCGGACGGCCGGCGGGGCTGTGCCGGGTGGGAGCGCCGTGATGATCACGGTGCCGGAACACCATCGGAGGCCCTCATGCCCAAGCTCACCGATACTCAACTCGTCATCCTCTCTGCCGCTGCCAAGCGCGATGATGGGGCGGCCCTGCCACCGCCGAAATCCCTGAACGCGAAAGGCGGGGCGCTCACCACAGTCCTCAAGAGCCTTCTCAAGAAAGGTATGCTGGAAGAGCAGCCTGCGTCCGCTGGTGTCACTGCCTGGCGCGAAGCCGACGACGGCCGGCCCATGATGCTGGCGATCACCAAGGCCGGCCTGCAAGCTCTCGATGGTGGAACGGGCATCAGCACGGCCAAGTCGACGTCCCCCGGCAAGGCCCCGGCAAAGAAAGCCACCACCCGGAAAAAAGCTCCGGTGACCAAGCCGAAGGACAGAGCAGCGGCCCCCGCCGCCCGCCAGGGCAGCAAGCAGGCCCTGCTGATCGGCCTCTTGGAACGCAAGACCGGAGCCAGCCTGGATGAGATCGTCGAGGCCACCGGCTGGCAGCCCCATTCGGTGCGCGGCGCCATCAGCGGCACCCTCAAGAAGAAGCTCGGCCTCACTGTCACCTCTGAGAAGACAGAGGGCCGCGGCCGGGTCTACCGCATCGGGACCGGAGGGTGATCCGATGACGCCGGGAACCCCTGCCATGACCCGCGACGATGGCAACGTCAGCCCTTACCTGCTGCGGCGCCTGCGCAGCCTCCAGGAGGCGCTCCGCGAGCGGGCGAAAGCTTCCCGCCCGAAGCAACAGCCGCAAGACCGTTCCCCGCCCGGCAGGTCCAAGCCCCCTCGGAACCCCGGCAGGAAGGCTGGTGACGATGTCTGAGCGCGTCACCGCCCAGATCGCCGCATTGGAAGGTCTCGACTCAGCCGCGCTCAGGGCGCGCTGGGGCGAGACCTTCGGCCGGCCGCCACCCAAGAAGATGAGCCGCGACATGCTCCTGCGCGCCCTGGCCTACCATGTCCAGGAACAGGCCTTCGGCGGCCTCAGCAAGGCCGCCCGCAGGCGGCTGGCAGCCCTGGCCGAACCGACGGGCAGCAGGGGCAGCCCTTCGAAGCCGGCGCCCCCTGTCGCCCGACCCCGACCCGGTACCCGCCTGATCCGCGAGTGGCACGGGGTGGTCCATCAGGTGACCGTGCTGGAGCAGGGCTTCGATTATCAGGGGGAGCACTATGCAAGCCTGTCGCAGATCGCCCGCACGATCACCGGGACCCGCTGGTCGGGGCCGAAGTTCTTCGGGCTGCGCCAAGCTTCCACCAATTCAGGAGCATCGTCCGATGGCCGCTGAGCGGCAGGCGCGGCGGCGCTGTGCCGTCTATACGCGCAAGTCCTCCGAGGAAGGGCTGGATCAGGCCTTCAATTCCCTGGATGCCCAGCGGGAGGCCTGTGAGGCCTATATCAAAAGCCAGGCCGGCGAGGGCTGGAAGCTGGTTCGCACTCCCTATGATGACGGCGGCATATCCGGAGGCACCTTGGAGCGGCCTGCCCTGCAGCAGCTGCTGGATGACATCCGCGCTCGCCGGTTCGATACCGTGGTGGTCTACAAGGTTGACCGCCTCACCCGCTCCCTGGCTGATTTCGCCAGGATCGTCGAGGTCTTCGATGCGCACGCCGTGTCTTTCGTCTCGGTCACCCAGCAGTTCAACACCACGACCTCCATGGGGCGGCTCACCCTCAACATGCTGCTGTCCTTCGCGCAGTTCGAGCGCGAGGTCACCGGCGAGCGCATCCGCGACAAGATCGCTGCCTCCAAGAAGAAGGGCCTGTGGATGGGCGGCTTCGTGCCGCTGGGCTATGAGGCCAAGGACCGCACCCTGGTGATCAACGAGGCTGAGGCCGAGACCGTGCGCACGGTCTTTCGGCTCTACCTGGAGCACGGCTCTGTGCGCCGGGTGAAGGAGGAAGCCGACCGACTGAGCCTCACGACCAAGCTCCGGCAGTCGGCAGATGACCGCATGCGCGGCGGCTGCCCTTTGAGCCGCGGCTATATCTACAAGCTGCTCGGCAACCCGCTCTACATCGGTCGCATCCCCCACAAGGGCACCTCCTACGAGGGCCAGCACCCGGCGATCATCGACCCCGGGACTTGGGAGGCGGTGCAGGCCAAACTCGCCAACGGCGCCCAGGAGCGGCGGTCCGGCACCCGGGCTGCCGAGCCGAGCCTCCTTGCCGGCATGCTCTATGACGACCGCGGTAACCGACTTAGCCCATCCCATGCCGTGAAGAAGGGCGTGCGCTACCGCTACTACGTGAGCCAGGCGTTGCTGCAACAGCGCGATGACGCCGCGGGAGCCGTCGTGCGGATCTCGGCGCGGGAGATCGAGGAACTCATTGCCACTCAGCTCGGTGGTTTCCTTGGCGATACTCAGAAGGTGATGGATGAGCTTTGCGGGAGCCTCGGTGCGAGAGACCGACGGCGCCTCATTACTGCCGCTAAGAACAAGGCAGACAAATGGCGACACATGAGCACGACCGACCGGCGTGCCATGCTCATCTCTACGTGGGCGACCATCACCGTCCATCAGGATGGTGTCCGAACTGTGCTATGCCGAAATGCACTGCGAGATACACTGTTGTGCGAAGCATCATCGCATGCCGCAGCAAACGGACCTCGACGTCCGACCCCATCCTCGGGCACTGAAGATCGCCTGGTTCTCGTATCGCCGGCGCGCTTCAAGCTCAGTTCGGGCGAGATGCGGCTTGTCATTCCGCCAGCGTATGCCAAGGACAGGTCGCCACGGCCGAACGCACCGCTCATCAAGGCCGTGGTCAATGCACACAAGTGGAAGGAGAAGCTGTTTGCGGGTGATGCGTCTTCGGTCCTGGCCATAGCAAAGAATGAGGGCGTGACCGACCGCTACGTTGCGCGCATCTTGCGTCTCGCCTTTCTTGCACCAGAGATAGTGCAAAGAACTCTCGACGGTTGCCAGCCGGCGGATCTCGAACTTAAGCAGCTAATGCAGAACATCCCGCTAACGTGGGACGAGCAGTGTAAGCTACTTGGATTTGGGAGCTCATGATTTCTGTGCCGCTTCGGTGCTTTCCATACGGATACTGCTCGACCTTGTGCTAGCTCGCCTCCAGCACCATGCCACATAAGCGACACTGCCCGCGTTGATTCAAGGATGGCCTCTAGCGCCGTAACTCTACACAGTCGTAACCTGGCCAATGAAGAGTTATCGGTCGCAATCAGGCTGGCTCAACCGGGGAGTTAATCGGAGCGAACCAGGATATGCTCGCCTCCGCTCTCTGGGTCGGCAATGAGTAGGCCGAGCTTCAAACTGCTATCGGGACGAGATGAGCTTCTGCAGAGTGGAGAAGATCTCGACCATCGCCAGCGTGTCGAGCTTGCAATAGGAAAGCAATGCCTCTCGGAGCGCCGTTCGCGCCTTCTCATTCTCGGCAACAGTCAGGGCCTTCCAAGCCTCCATTGCACCGGCGCCATCATGCACACTATCCTGATCATATCGAAGATCTGGGCACAAGACCGGCAGAACTTTCTTGATGGAAGTGGAGCCGCCGAAAGCTGGATGTACGTAGCTTCTCTTGAAAACATCCATTAGATCGCGCGTGCGCTCATTGAGTCCGGAGAGAAACCCCGCCTGATCGGGAACCAGCCGCGAAAGGCGTCTGTTGCAACTGGTCTCAAAGCTTGCGTTCCAAGAAAGCAAATGGCCAGCCTCACCAATGTCACGCCGCAGGAATTCGGTGACCTCGCTCTGCATGCCGGGCCTTTCGGTAAGGAGCTCTGAGTGCGTAAGAGAGCCGTCTGCGTCCAATCGATGAACAGACACCTGTACAGGGATCTGCTCGTGCGGCCTTTGGCCATCCGCGATTGGAATCGCGGAACCGAAGGTTTCGTAATCGTAGAAGTAGAGTGGGTACTCGAGGGCCTCTAGAAATGCTTGGATTCCTGGGAGATCGACTACCTCTGAACCGCGTTGCATCGCTTCCAGCACCGGTTGCTGTGATGCTGTTACCTCTTCCAGTTTGATTTGATCCAAACCGAAGCGGCCCTCGGCCACAAAAGCCTCCCGTCGCTTTGCCGACAATCGGGGCAGATCATAAATCGAGGGCGTCGGGACATCCCGATTGAAGTAGGAGAAGGGCACACAGTGCTGGTTCTTCGATTTCAGGATACAAGTGCAGCTCGTTTCATCGATTTTCGCCGCCGCGAGCAACGCAAGAGCGGCATCAACATCGTTCTCGATCTCAGGCATGCGATCACGCACTTCATCGGTCACATCCCTTATGATTAGAAGGCTGCGCGGATCGATTTCTCCAGCTCGGACATAGTCCTTGTTCACATGAATGATGCCGATCGATCGCACGGTTGCACCTGAGCGTTCCGCTACGAGCGTTTGGAAGGCTGCGTCGACAACATGATCGGAGCCCGACGGCCTCAGTGAAGTTGAGGCCTTTACCTCCCAGAGATCGACATTGTTCTCGCCCAGATCCCGCACAAGATCCGCACGGGCAAACATGCCTTGGTCAGTCTCGAACTCACGCTGGAAACTGCAAGCGCCCGCATCCGGCCAGGTGGAGACCAGCCGCTTGACCTCATCCTCCACAGCATAGCCGTCCGCCATCAAAAGCCGATCGAACTCGGTTGGGGCCGGCCAATCGACTACATGGCTTTTCAACTTCTTTAGCCATAGCGCCTTTGCGCAGGCACGGTAGTCAAGGAAGTCTGATTTTGTCAGTCGATGATCAGGCAATCCCTAAGCATCCTCGGAGACATGAGTCCAGTACATCACCTCACCATAGATGGGGCGCAACAAGCTCTGCGCGCAATTGGTGCAGATCACATTGTCGCCAATAGTATCAATGAGACAAGTTACTGTGTTTATTATGTTCACACGCCTGATGCGGGGGCTTTCCAGAGATATGTGTCGGCGGCGCAGGGCTTCCCCGTCCTCGACGGGCTCACCCCAGTTCAGTTCGCAGCCTGGAATCAAGAGGACTATAACTGGAACAGAGCTAAATCATAAACGGGGACCATTTGGGGAGCAGGTCAATGCGAAATGGATCGTTGCTGTCCAGCGTTGGCAGCCACACCGTGACTAAAGATCTGTGCCTAAAGGACGCGGACCGAAATTATCGAGATATTGTCACGCCCACCCCTGTCGAGGGCGTGTCCCAACATTCGGGAAACATAATCATGGGGGAATTTTCTCATAACCTCTTCAATTTCGTAGTCCTGAACTAAGTCGCTAAGCCCATCAGAACAAATAAGAAATCTCTGAGGAGCGTCTACGTCTCTTTCAATAACATGTGCATCAATACGCCGCCGCCTGAAACCACCTCCCAGAGACTGTGTTATTGCGCTACTCACCTTCCGCCCGTTTCTTTTATCCCTAAAAGCATCATCTACAGAAATCTGCATCAACCTATCTTCTTCAAATGCGTATACGCGGCTATCACCCACATTAAACGCGACGGCATTTCCTCTATGAATGCGCACGCCCGCAATCGTTGCCCCCATTCCTTCTGTCCCCTGATGCATTGAAGTGAACAACTCCTGATTCACTTGCTCCAATGCTTCGGCGACTGCTTTAGGCTTCGCAGCACTCACCAAACGCTTGTGCGCCTCACGAACCGCAATTCTACTCGCTAATCGGCCACCCGCATGGCCGCCCATACCGTCTACAACCATGCAGATCAATGGCTCGTGATCTGATTTGTGAAAGACCATAGGGGAACCATTCGTTGCCGAGCTGGCCCAGTTGTTTATGGCAACACGGTCCTCATTGTGAGCACGGTGGCAACCGCGGTGAGTAACGGCACAGACCTCATAATGAAGGCTTACCACACTCACCTCCCTTACTCAGAAACCTCACGCGTCCGGAAGGTTTCTCTCAGCCTACCGACAAGGCCCGAATCTTGAACCATGAGTCCTTGCATACGGCGTAGCGGGCGCTTTGAGTCCCTGTAAGATAGCCAGGGAAACGAACTCACTACCGCAAATCTATCATCGCAGATGAGCCAGTTGACTGGGCTCTTTCTAGTCCTCCGCAACGAGATGCCAGCATTCCTTTTAGATAGCTCCTTTATCTGACTAACTACACCGTTCCCTTGCTCGCCATTCCTCAGCCAACCACCGTTGATGTAAAGCGCAATATCAACGTGCCTATCGAGCAACACATTAATGCTTCTCAAAAAATAGCCATCAACGATCGTGTCCAGTATCCTTGTTGATGATACAATTATACTATGCTCCGCATTCTCCAGAGCATCCGCCAAAAATGCTGGGTATTCATAAACTGCTACTGATCGGACTGGAAAATCATCCAGGCTATTCTTCGCCCTTTCGTGGCGTTGTTCTGCATTCTCCAGCTTGGCTGTGAGCTCCGCCTTAGCTCGCGCCCCCTTTGCCCTGGCAGCTTTCTGCTTTGCGCTCTCTAGAAGCATTTTCGATGCAGCTACTTCAACGCGGACGTTGCTCACCTGGGTGTCATCGGCTAGGAGGCCTCGCGCGTCTTGACCGATTTGTGCTTTGAGAGTCTGCCTGATGTCACCGGAAGAAACAGAGTCTTGGATGCCCATCTTTGTTGGCCCGTCGTTACGTGCAAACGCAACGGAATGATCTTCTGACAAGGCGCCATTGATGACGAAATCAAGTTCAACATTCTTTGAGCGATCAGACTTGAAGAGCAACGCAATCGCGGACCTGAACAGTCGGCTCTTTCTAGCAATTCGGTTTATCGAAAGCACTTCTTTCAGGTCATTTGGTTTCCCAATCCGCGCCTCCAAGGCTTTTTGTACCTTCCGCAGATCAAGATCATCCAACTGCGGAGATGAGGCCGGGTAAGGTCTGATCTCAATCTTCCCCGCACTTCTAAGTTCTGAAGGCTTCGCTACGACTTCACGCCCCAGGTTAACAGGCTCTCTAGTGATACCATCGAAATCAATCGCGATCGTTTCATCTTGAGGCGATATGTCTGCTCCCTCCTCCAGAACGTCTCTACCTTTCTTTGTCATTGCGTAGATATTGCGCCCCTCTTCGGCAATCCACATCTTGGAAAAGAGCGCGTTTATGCTGAGTTCAAATACGCGGCCGTCTAACCCCAGAATGCCCGACACTGTTGGCGCATCGCCGACGCCAGATTCCAACAGCCGTAGTATGAACTCTTGAACGGATGGCAGTTCGCGCCGCTCCAGAGAAACAACGTCTATCCATAAACGATAGATAGGAAGCCCAACCTCGGCGTAGTCCACAAGCTGAAAGCCTGGGCGGTTTTCATACTTTTGGGCAATCTCCTCCGGAGTCATTGCACCTCCTCTACAGTGCAAGATTCCGGATTGTTCTCGATATAGCTGATAACTTCAGCAAACGGGTTGCGACCTTGTGCAGATCGGCAAAACACGTGGTCACCAACAATTATAAGATACGATTTCGCCCTTGATAAAGCGACGTTCAGCCGAGGAAACTCACGAAGAAAGCCGATCTTTCTCGCGGGGTTCGAGCGTGTGACAGAATAGATACAGACGTCTGCTTGCCTACCTTGAAAGGCGTCGACCGTATTGCAGGAGATTGTCAGCCACTTCGATAAACGCGTCCCTCGGTCTATAGTACGGTTTATCTCTTCCACCTGGGCTGCGTAGCCGGCAATTATCGCTACCGATATTCTCTTCTTCTTCGTCTTGGCAACGAACTCGATCCTATTAAGCGCCTGCAACACGATGGAGGCCTCAAACCTGTTCTTAGAGCTGACCCCGGATTCTTGTTCGAAACGATGTTGGGCTGCCGAAGTGGTGAGCCAAGTCACTGGCTTCGAGAACGATGGGAGAAGGCTTAGGTCAGCTTCCTTCTTCGGGCTCTGCAACATCCCTCCATAAAAGCACTTGCTAACCAAGTCCCCGATTCCTGCAACCATTCGGTACTGTCGCTTCAACCTCTTAGCAGAATGCACGGGGAGAGTATCCAAGAGGCGCTCCAGAAGTGTCACCCGCAAGTGCTCTGCGCTCAATCCAAACTCCTCCATCAGTTCGACGTCCTCCAAAAGCTCCTGCTCGACAAATGGAGGAAGTTGCTTTGGATCGCCTACCAAGACCCAACTCCTTGAGCGCGCCATTGGCACTAGGACCTCGGTCGGCGTCGCTTTCGAGGCTTCATCGATGATACAGAGATCAAAACTAACCTCCTGGATACCTGGCACTGACGCCATGCCAATGCAGGTACCTGCGATTACCTGAGATGAACCTAGGATTGCCGGGTAGAAGTCCTGCGTCTTCCCAACACGAAGGAGCCACTCCTCTGAGATTTCGATCACCTTGCGACAGTGCGCGACTCTCGGGTCGTCTGGCAAAAAAAGGTCAAGCCACTCCTTTAAATCATCAAAGCTCATCACCGACAGCTCTTGGCCATAATCGGCGATTTGAGCTAGTTCTCTACGTAACACCTGTTCTTTGTCTTTGAGTGCTCGCAAATGCAGCTCAAGTGACTCTATTTGCTCCTGCGCTTCTTCCGTTTCTAAATCGATCTCATCAGAGATCACGCCTCCTTTGGTATCGATGTGTTCATCCTGCTTCGTATCAAGTCCTTCCTTCTCCGCCTTCGCTGCCCTTACCTTCTCACGCACTAAGGCGTGAGCCTTCAACACGGCCAGCAACTCTTCGACCCTTATGCCAATGCTTATCTGCGCCTTATCGACACCGCTGGATTCAGCCCAATCCTCCAGAAAGCGGGATGCGTTTTCTGACACCGCTTTCGCCCAAGCTTGCACCTTGGAGTCAAGCAGAAGCGGCTTCACTGACTCTGTTATTTTGGGGTCGTCCGGCTTACCAATGCGGACCACATCCACCTCACCAGAGACACTCAAGATTCGCTCTATGACGTTGTCCAGGGCGATGTGAGTTTGCGAGGACAGCAAAATGCGATGCTTCGGATGCAGCTTGAGATATTGGATGACGATCTCGGCGATCAGAGTGGTCTTCCCGGTTCCCGGCGGTCCCTGGATCGCGACAACACTTTCCGTTCCAAGGGTTGCTCTTAGTGCATCCAGCTTGTCACTATCGATTTCACTCTGAACCGTTTCGATGTTCTCAATCGGTTGAAGTTGTGGAATAGAAGCTGGTTCAATCAAGAAAGACTTGAGCGATGGGTTGACGCAACGGTTATAGAAAACCGAGTCCAGGGCGATTCGTTGCCTCTCAATTGCGCGTGCCATCTGCCGCGTATTGACCGAGAGCGTGCCGGTGACGGGAATCTCCATCGGCGACGAGTTTAGCGGCGTAACGTCTATCTCTTTTGATCTAACCTCAATGACTTCACATCTAATTACAAATCCACTTGCTAACTTTATGACCCTCTCTTCTCCAAGAAAATCATTCGAAACAAAAACATCTGTTGTCAAAGTCGCAGAATCTCCGACAACGGTTCTACTGTGGTAGTTGATTCGCTCCTGGGTTCGACGCTCGATTTCGCTCTTCGCACTCAAAAAGGCGTACATGCGCCGGAAGAACTGCTCTTTTTCTGCCGCTTTGGCCGCATGCTCCTTCTCAGATTCATACGCCGCAACTGCTGCAATTACATCTCCTGTCAGGTTACGACCTTGTATTGGTCCGGGAGGCCTAGAGAACGAGAATTGTAGAGGGAGGACACACCCATCTTCTCTGAGACGTGCAATCTCAGCGGGGCCCATTTGCCATGCGCGAACCACTTCGAATACCGAGCGATCTGACTCCTTTGGCTTTAGTTGAAAGGCCCAAGTGATGCCCCACAAGGTCAGCTCGTTCTCGGCAGTCTCACTCCTACCTTGGAGCCTGTATTTGGAGAACGAAAAGGCCTCGCCTATCTCCTCCAGAACAGTGCGTTCGATACGAGATAATCGGTGATCATCCAGCTGGCGACCCACCGCATTAATGCTAGCATCACGCAAGAACAAGTAGCACTTCCGCTTCGGTGCGCTAACGCTTTGTCTCTGGTGAAGCTCAAAGGCTTCTAACTTGGCTTGAAGAGCGCTTGCTGTAGGGAATCTGTTGGATGGACTGTCGGAAAGACAGCGCTCAAGGATCTCCGCTAGATCAGGTGGCAGTTTCTGAGAAATGAACACTTCCCTTAAGCGGTCGTACTTTTGCTCCTTTGTAAGTTTCTCCTCTTCATCACTCTTGAACACTCCTCCAGCAAGGCTAGCAATAGTTAGTGCGGCGAACGAGTAGACATCCCGAGTGAAAGTATGAAAGCCATCGTCGTCTTCTTTCGGAGTGAACGGAGGCGAGCCAAAGTGCGCAAGAGTGCCTGAATTGGGGAGCAATCCATCCACATACTTTGCGATCCCATAGTCTGCGATCTTTGGGATTCCATCGTCGGTCAGAAGTATATTCTTCGGTTTGATATCGCGATGCGCATATTTCAAGGACTGAGCGTAGACTATTGCATCAAGTATTTGAGCGCCATATCGAGACATAAAGTCTTCGTAGTCCCGAACCGGGCTCTTTTCTATGGCTTCCTCAAGTCTCTCCTCCAGCCACTCAAGAACAAGAAAACTCTTCCCATTTTCTGTTCTATTTGCTTCGATTATTCTCACAATGTTCTTGTGATTTAGACTCTCTAGAGCATTGAATTCACGAAAGAACGCATTCTTCGATCTTATTTCATCTGAGATACGAGAAAGAAACTTCAGCGCCACAAACTGGCCAGTTTGCATGTCGTAGGCCTTTCGGACAGTCGACATCCCCCCTCTCCTCTCAGGAGCAGGATCGAGCACATACCGCCTGTTGACTACTTCGCCTGCCTTCAAGGCACATGCTCCTCGCGGTCATTGTGTCGACTGAGAACCCCCCCGAGGTCGGTGATACGGGGGGCTCAAAACACACGGTGGTTGCCGGCCCTCTCCCATTCGGTGGCTGCGCCCACCCCTCCTCCTACCAATAGTTGAAGACCCCGGCCCGAGTCGGCAAGCCCCTTCCAAGGGGCTCCTCCATAGGAAATGCCCTGAAAACCCGTGTGCTGGGGTAGGGGCGACGGTTCAAGGCCGGCACAGCCGAGAGATCGTTCTGCTGGGCGACCGGAAGAGCGGCTCGGTACTGCCAGCCCCCGCAAAACCCCAGCGTGAAGGACTGCAAGAATGCCTGACCGGCTGACCCGGGAAACCGCCGAGCTGGAAGATTTTGATTCCAATGCGCAGTGCGCGCTGAGGCGAGACCTTCATCCGAAACCACAGCGTCAATCTGGCCTACGCTATGGATGGGCTACAGCCAGGTCGCCGCTTTCGCCAGGCTGCCAGGAGTCGAAACAAGCAACCGCCTTCATTCGTGGGGGTAGATCAGTACAAAGTGCGCCGCCTTAGACTACTTGTGACCCAACTCAGACATCCAATTGACCAAGCAATGATCCTCTGGGAGCGCAGGCCAGAGTGATCTATCAGCAGATCTACTGCGCCTGGGCCTGGTAAAGAACAGAATCAAACACCACAAGCTTCACACCAAGCCTGACTGTACCTCCGACCATCGCAGGGGTGCCAACCAGTTTCGGCTCTTTCTACACATGAGACCAGTGCTTCCTACATCTCACCTTTCAGCACGGCGATCATCAGGCTGTCGCCGTTGCTCTCAGCTATGGACAACGGAGTGCGATCGAGATTGTCCTCCATGTCTTTGTCGGCGCCATACTGAACCAATAGGCGGGCAATCGCTGCGTGCTGTTCAACAACTGCCAACTGCAACAAAGAGCCGCCGTTCATCGCCGTACTCTTAGCATCACCGACCAAGATCATCGGAACGTCACCGGCATTCAGTTCGAGCTGTAGATTTGGGTCGGCACCATGTTCGAGTAGGAGACGCACCAGTTCCGTACTTCCGGAAACTACAGAAATGAAAAGAGGTTCTTGACCATGTGGTGCTGTCTGGCTAGCTCCGTTCTGAAGCAGAAGCTTGACACATCCCACCGGGTTGATCGTGGTGATGGCTTTTTGCAGCAGCGATGCACCCCACTCGTCCCGGATTTCCAACCGCGCACCATTCGCAATCAAGAATGCTGCGCTTTTTTCGTGACAGTGACGATCACCTTTGTCGTCCACAGACGATACTGCATTGTTCAAAGGAGTTCCGACATATTCTTGGTCGATCGGCACTCCTTTCGACTTCAAAATCGCCAAAAGGGCTGGATCGTTGAACTCAACCGCGTTGTACATGATGCCTGGGTGATCAAGCTTGGCGCCTTTCGCGATCAAGTATTCCGCGAGGTGGCGATGACCGTAGGAGAGCGCGAGTAGGACTGGCGTGTCATTGCCATAATTTACTGAACGATTGATGTCAGCACCTGCCGAAACGAGATACCGTGCAACGCCCTCGCTTCCGTTCAACGCCGCATACAGCAATGGCGTAACGAACAGGGTTGGGCTTACTGTGTCTGGCGAGGCTCCGGCCTGAACGTACAAAGCAATCACGCCGACATTGTCTTCCTCAACGGCCTTGAAGAACACATAACGATCCCTTTCGAGCCCAAGCTCGGCAAGTCGAGTGTTGGCCTGCTCTCGCGAAAGGCTTAGCGTTGTGTCGGGATCGAGAATCGGAAGATCGACAACCTTTGGATCAGTCGATGCTGCTGGCTCGATCTTAAGTGGTTCCCATTCCGATGCTTCGGTCTGTGCTAGAGTGATTTGTGGCTGAGTCAGTCCTTCTTCGAGCCCGGCGATAATGCCCGATAGAGCCTCCACAATGTTAGGCTGACCACTGGATTTGGCTATCAGCGCCCATTTGTACGAATCGACGTAATTGGTGAACTCAAAGCCATCCTGAGCTTCAAGCAAAGCAGTCAACGCCTGTGCTAACGGATCACCTAGTTGGGCGCCTCTCAGGGCATATTCGTGTGCCTTCTGGTAACTCTGTATGACCCCTTCGCCATCCCAGTATATCCTCGCCAAGTAATGGTACGCCTCAATGCGTGTGGCAGTTGCCTTCTCAAGCCAGCGTATCGCGGCAGCGGGTTGCTTATCTGTGCCGATGCCCTGGACCAAGAAGACGCCGACATCGAAGTAGGCCGGTGCATAACCGCCATTCGCGGCCTTTCTCGCCCATTTCAGCGCGCGTGCGTTATCCTGCGGCACGCAATAGCCGTTTCGATATAGATCGCTCAATAGGTGCTGGCTCTTTCCATCGCCATCCTTTGCGGCAGTTTCTACGTCAAAGTATCGCTCACATCGGCCCTCGGCGAAGGCCTGATATTCCATAAGAAGCTGAAGGGCGGAAATAGCCTCCATAGAGGTCGTTATACTTTCCATCGACGACTCCGAGGCGTGCTTCTCTCGAGCGGAGAGCTGATCGCCGAAGAAGTCGTCACCTCTCGCAGCCGATGCCTGGACCAACAGTAGCAGCGCGCACCACCAACAGAGGCCCAGCAAAGCTTTGGGTGCGTCCCAATTCACACGCATTTCTAGCTTCCCTTGCTTATTGGGCAGGTACTATCACCAGTGATAACAAACAGCCCGCTATCCAAATCTGAATCTCGCACGCAAGTGAAGTTCCGGGCAACCGGCACCTTCTCAGCTCTTCTCCCAAGAAGCGAGACTAATCGGCCAGGTCGGCTTTCCACAGACTTATATCCGCGGCGTCGTCAGCTTTGGGCGTGCCGCCTGCATGGCAGTATAGGCAGCTCGTGCCACTATCCAGCCCAAAGGTTGATTGGCTTTGACAACCGGAGTTGCTTCGCAAGCCGAAGTAGTCGCGCTGCGTGCTGGCACCAAAACCGGCCTTCCAAAAAGGTGGCGAGAGAAGATGCGACTGAAATTCTCTATTCGACGGAGCAGAGCGGTTCTCTCAGTGCGGTTTGAGAGGGGACCGGCCGCTAAGGTCCGCGAAACGCGGCCCATTCTGGCTCCTAGTGTCAAACCGTCCAGAGAAACGGCAAACCCGCAGACTTGGTGGCGGAGAGGGTGGGATTCGAACCCACGAGGCGGTTTCCCACCCACACGCGTTCCAGGCGTGCGCCTTAAGCCACTCGGCCACCTCTCCTCGGGCGCGATGCAAGGGGCTGCGCAGCCCTGCCAGCGCTCCGGCGGCGGGACCCTAGCCGAGGCCGCGGGCGGATGCAATCTTTAGCGTCAGCCCGGCAGGGCCGCAATCCGGCCTCCCAGGGCCCGGCCTGGGCCAAAAAAACCTGCCCGCCGGTTGGCCCGGGGCATAGCTGGCTGTTAGTATCCGCTTGTCGCGATCCCGGTTGCGCCCCTGCCAGCGCAAGACCACAGCAAGAAAAGCGGGCGTGGCGGGAAGTACCTGAGGGGGACTCATGATCGTTGGCCGTATTCTCGGCTGGTTTTTTCTGTTCGGTGCACTGGTGCTGCTGGGCTGGGACGGCGTTTCCTCTGTGAGTTCCGGTAACTGGCGCTTCGCACCTCTGGGCCAGCGCTGGTACGAGATCGACCAGGCCCTCGGCGGTTTCAGCCTCAACACCCTGCAGGCGGGCATCGAACGCAACATCTCGGTCAGCCTCTGGGACAACATCTTCGCGCCGCTGCTGGGCTGGTGGGCCTGGGCGGTGTTCCTGGTGATCGGCGCGATCCTGGTGCTGATCTTCCGGCGCTGGCGCAGCGAGCGGCAGCCGCGCCGCTTCTCCCCCCGCGGGCGGCGCTAGAGTGGAAACAGGGCGGAAACCCGTCCCGGCAGGGGACCCTAGCCGTCGCCCATCTTGAGGGCGGCGAGGAAGGCCGACTGGGGGATTTCGACGTTGCCGACCTGGCGCATGCGCTTCTTGCCCGCCTTCTGCTTCTCCAGGAGCTTTCGCTTTCTGGAGACATCGCCGCCATAGCACTTGGCGGTCACGTCCTTGCGCAGGGCCGAGATGGTCTCGCGGGCGATCACCTTGCCGCCGATGGCCGCCTGGATGGCGATCTTGAAGAGCTGGCGCGGGATCAGGCCCTTCAGGCGCTCGCAGAGCACGCGGCCGCGCGGCTCGGCCTGGCTGCGGTGCACGATCATCGCCAGGGAATCCACCGGCTCCTGGTTCACCAGGATGGAGACCTTCACCAGATCGCTCTCGCGGTAGCCCTCGATCTGGTAGTCGAAGCTGGCGTAGCCGCGGGAGACCGACTTCAGGCGGTCGTAGAAGTCGAAGACCACCTCGTTCAGCGGCAGCTGATAGACCAGCATGGCCCGGCTGCCGGCGTAGGTGAGGTCGATCTGCTCGCCGCGCCGCTCCTCGCAGAGCTTGAGGATGGGGCCGAGATAGTCGTCCGGCACCAGGATGGTCGCCTTGATCCAGGGCTCCTCGATGCGGTCGATCTTCACCACGTCCGGCATGTCGGCCGGGTTGTGCAGTTCGACCAGATCGCCCTTGGTCATGTGGATCTTGTAGACCACCGAGGGGGCGGTGGTGATGAGGTCGAGGTCGAACTCGCGCTCCAGGCGCTCCTGGACGATTTCCAGATGCAGAAGCCCCAGGAAGCCGCAGCGGAAGCCGAAGCCCAGCGCCGCAGAGGTCTCCGCCTCGAACTGGAAGGAGGAGTCGTTGAGCGCCAGCTTGGCCAGCGAATCGCGCAGGGTCTCGTAGTCCGCCGCATCGACGGGAAAGAGCCCGCAGAAGACCACCGGCACCGAGGGCTGGAAGCCGGGCAGCGGCGCGGCAGCCAGGCGCTTTTCCTCGGTGATGGTGTCGCCCACGTTGGTGTCGGCCACCGACTTGATGCTGGCGGTGAGGAAGCCGATCTCCCCCGGGCCCAGGCCGGTCAGCGTCGTCATCTTCGGCGTGAAGGCACCGACCTTGTCCACCAGGTGGGTGGCGCCGCTGCCCATCATGCGGATCTTCATGCCGGGCTTCAGGGTGCCGTCGACCACCCGCACCAGGGTGATGACCCCCAGATAGGCGTCGTACCAGCTGTCCACCAGCAGCGCCTTCAAGGGCGCTTCCGCATCGCCCTTGGGCGGCGGCAGCCGCTGGACCAGGGCCTCCAGAACCGCGTCAACGCCCACGCCGGTCTTGGCCGAAATCGGCAACGCCTCGCTGGCATCGATGCCGATAACTTCCTCGATCTGTTCCTTCACGCGCTCGGGCTCGGCCGCCGGCAGGTCGACCTTGTTCAGGACCGGCACGATCTCGTGGTCGTTGTCGATGGCGAGATAGACATTGGCCAGGGTCTGCGCCTCCACGCCCTGGCTGGCGTCGACCAGCAGCAGCGAGCCTTCGCAGGCCGCCAGGGAGCGGCTGACCTCATAGGAGAAGTCGACATGGCCGGGGGTGTCGATGAGGTTCAGCTGGTAGGTTTCGCCGTCCGCGGCCTTGTAGCTGAGGCGCACCGTCTGCGCCTTGATGGTGATGCCGCGCTCGCGCTCCAGGTCCATCGAGTCGAGGACCTGCTCCTTCATCTCGCGGTCGCTCAGGGCCCCGCAGAGCTGGATCAACCGGTCGGCCAGGGTCGACTTGCCGTGGTCGATATGGGCGATGATCGCGAAGTTCCGGATATGAGCAAGATCGGTCATGGCGTCTTCTAAGGTACAGAATCACTTCTGAGGTCCAGAATCCCTGGGGCTGCGCACCGCGCTCGGAACCCCGGCGGGCAGGAAGATAGGGCGCGGCGGCCCCTCGATCAACGCTTGATGGACCACCGCGCAAACGGGCAGTCCCCCTGGCCGCAGCCCTTCCCAGAGTCGATCAAGAGTCGATCATGAGTCGATCCGGCCAACCGCCTACAAACCAAAACACGCGAATTTGACGCGAAGTCGTCACACCTTCGGCGATAGAGGCTGTGATAGCCCTCCAGGCGAGAGGCTATGGAGGACATGTTGAAACGACACAATATCTTGATCGAACCTTGGCGGGAAACCTCGAGCTTCACCTACCAGCGCGGCGAGCCGCTGTTCCGCTGGACCGTGACCTTCGAGCAGGACGGCGTCCGCTATCAGCAGGGCACCGCCCGCACCCACGCCGAGGCCCGTGCCGCCGCCGAGTCCTTTCTCGCCGATCATGGGGTCGAGTTGCACTGGCAACAGCCGGCCAGCGCCACCACCCGCGTCCTGACGCCCCGGTCAGGCCAACCAAGGTTCTTCCAGTACTAAAGCGGATCTGCGGCGGGCGCCTTATCCGGGCAGCTTGTCTGAGTATCTTGCCCGCCTATCTTGCGGCCTATCTTGCCGCCTATCTTTTCTGGGCATCTTAGGACTTGGTTTCTATCTTTTAGGTCCCTGACAAGACTGCTAAAGTATTCGGGAGTTAGGGGGCATTGTCTCGATTCTTCACCGAATCTCAACGCCGGGCAGGAAGAATTGGGGGAACCTCAGGGATCTGAGGATGCACGATGCGGAGAGATTTAATGGGCAAAATCCTTACGATGACGGGGAGCAGCCTGCGCTTGGCGGCCTGCGCGGCAGTGGCAGGTGTGGTCCTCGCGACTTCGGCATCCCCCGCCGCGGCGCGCAACGAAGCGCGCTGGTACCAGCAGAACTATTGCATGGTGAAAGCCTACGAAGCGCTCGGCAAGAAAGACGCGGCCACCTACACCAAGAACGCGCGCCAGTCGCGCGCCAAACTGATTCGCCTGGGCGTGCCGGAGCACCACATCCGCGAGCTCGAGGCCTTCATCAACAAGACCATCAAGAAGAACAGCCGGGGCAACAAGGCCCACCAGGGGCCCCGTATCTGCATGCAGTGGTACAGCACCTGACCGCTGTGGCTCCAACGGCTGTCTGCAGGCCACGACGAAGCCCGGTCCCCAAAGGGACCGGGCTTTTTGTTGCCCGACGGCCATAAGCCGGGAAGCGGCTCGCCACCGCCAGGACCCATCCAGCCTTGTTGCATCTTTGCCACTCTCAGTGCGCAAATATCACAGTCAGCGGGATCTTAACCTTTCGTTAACCATGGCCGGACGACGCTCAAGGCTCGCAATATCTGCGGGATGGGCAGGGACACTGGCAATGGATCGGAGAATCAGCGAAGCGGAAGCGCGCGAGTATGCCGCCATGACTTGGGCCTTGGCGGCACGTGCGGAAGCGGCTGGCAACATCAAGCTCGCCAAGGAGTTGGTCGCCAAGGCGCGTCGGGCCGACGAACTCTGGGCACGCACCAGCGATACCGAAGCAAGCGTCTATCGTTGAGTATCCGCCGCCTGCCGTCCCCCGCTTGGGGCCGGCCGGCGACGAACCCGGAGGGGCCGATTCAGAAGGGCCGCGGCTTCAGCCGCGCAGGGTCCCGCCGGTGGCGCCGGTCACCTGTTTGACGACCTTCGCCGCCACCGCTTCGATTTCCTGATCGGTCAACGTCGCCTCGCGCGGCTGCAGCGTCACCGCGATGGCGAGCGACTTCTTGCCCGGCTCCACCCCCTTGCCTCGATAGACATCGAACAGCACGACATCGCTGACCAGCGTCTTGTCGGCGCCGCGCGCCGCCCGCAGCACCTTTTCCGCCGGTACGTCCTCGTCGATCACGAAGGCGAAGTCGCGGGAGACCGGCTGAAAGGCCGAAAGCTTCAGCAACGACGGCTTCTGACGGCCCGACCGGGGCAGGGGGATGCGGTCGAGGAAGACCTCGAAAGCAACCGCCGGGCCCTTCAGGTCCAGCGCCCTGAGCACCCGCGGGTGCAGTTCGCCGAACTGGGCCAGCACGTTGGGACCCAGGCGCAGCACGCCGGAGCGGCCCGGGTGGTACCAGGCCGGTGCGTCGCGGGTGACCTGCAGGTTGGCCACCGGCGCCTCGCAGGCCGCGAGCACCGCCTCGGCATCGCCCTTGGCGTCGAAAGCATCGACCGGCCGGCCCGGGGCCGCCCAACTGCGCTGGCGGCGCTCGCCCGCCCGGATGCCGGCGGCCACGGTCGCCTGCCCTTCCGGGCTGTCGTCGTTGTACTGCGGCCCCACCTCGAAAAGCGCGAGATCGCCGTAGCCGCGGTCGGCGTTGCGCGCGGCGGCGCTCGCCAGATTGGCCAGCGGCGTCGGCCGCATGACGTCGAGGTCCGCCGAGATCGGATTGTCCAGGTGCAGCGCCGCAGCGCCGCCACCGAACAGCGCCGCCTCCTTGCCGGAGAGGAAGGAGAAGGTCACGCCCTCCCACATCTCGCGCCAGGCCAGCGCCGTGCGCGCCGCGGCGACGCGCCGCTGACCGGGGCTGAGCGCCGCCTGCGGCAGATAGGTCTCGCGCGGCAGGTCGACCTCGGGGATCGCATCGTAGCCGTGGATACGCAGCACTTCTTCCACAAGGCAGGCCTCGCCCTCGATATCGGGCCGCCAGGACGGGACGGCGGCTTCCAGCCGATCGCCGGATGTGTCGACGGCGAAACCGAGGCGCTCCAGGATCTCCGCCTGGCGCTCCGTCGCGACCTCGACGCCGCAGAGGCTGGCGATGCGGGCGGGCCGCAGGCCGACACTGCGGTCCCAGGCCGGGACTTCGCCGGCGGTCACCACGTGGCTGGCCTCGCCGCCGCAGAGCTCCAGGATCAGGCGGGTCGCCACCTCCACCCCCGGCAGCACGAAATTCGGATCGACCTCGCGCTCGAAGCGGTAGCGGGCATCGGAATGGATGCCCAGTTTGCGGCCGGTCTCCGCCACCCGGATGGGGTCGAAGAGGGCCGCCTCCAGGAACACGTTGGTGGTCTCCTCCGTGCAGCCGGAGACCTCGCCGCCCATGATGCCGCCGATCCCTTCCGGTCCGGCATCGTCCTGGATCACCACCATGGTCTCGTCCAGGCGGTAGGTGTTGCCGTCCAGCGCCAGGATCTCGGCACCCGGCTCGGCCAGGCGCATGGTGACGTCGCCCTTCACCTTGTCGGCGTCAAAGACGTGGAGCGGCCGGCTCAGGTCGTAGGTCACGTAGTTGGTGATATCGACCAGGGCGGAGATCGGCCTGAGGCCGATGGCCCGCAGGCGGTCCTGCATCCACTTCGGGCTCGGCCCGTTCTTGACGCCGCGGAAGTAGCGGCCGGAGACGAAGGGGCAGAGATGCTGCTGGTCGTCCGGCAGGGCGCGCTGCCAGCGGATCGGGCTGTCGAAACCGCCCGGCAGCGGCGCAGTGTCCAGCGGCTTCAGCGTGCCGAGCCCGGCGGCGGCCAGATCCCGCGCGATGCCGCGCACGCCCAGGCAGTCGCCGCGGTTGGGGGTGATAGCGATCTCGATCACCGGGTCGTCGAGGCCGGCGGCCTCGGCGAAGGGGCTGCCCAGCGGCGCCTCCTGCTCCAGCTCGATGATGCCCTCGTGCTCGTCGGAGAGGCCCATTTCCCGCTCGGAAACCAGCATGCCGTTGGACGCCTCGCCGCGGATCGTCCCGGCCTTCAGGGTGATCCCGGTGCCGGGGATGTAGCTTCCCACCGGCGCGAAGACGCCCAGCATACCGCTGCGCGCGTTGGGCGCGCCGCAGACCACCTGCACCTCTTCGCTGCCGGTATCGACGATGCAGACCCGCAGGCGGTCGGCATTGGGGTGCTGGCGCGCCTCCTTGACGCGGGCGACGGTGAAGGCGGAGAGCGCCTCGGCCGGGTTGTCGACGCCCTCGACCTCCAGGCCGATCATCGACAGGGCGTCGGTGATCTCCCGCAACGAGGCCTCGGTTTCCAGGTGCTCCTTCAGCCAGGACAGGGTGAACTTCATCGCCTCAGCCTCCCCGCACCAGAGAGGGCGGCTCCAGCGGCACGAAGCCGTAGTGCTTCAGCCAGCGCAGATCCGTCTCGTAGAAGATGCGCAGGTCCGGGAAGCCGTACTTCAGCATGGCGATGCGCTCGATCCCCATGCCGAAGGCGAAGCCCTGGTAGACCTCGGGGTCGAGGCCGCAGTTGGCCAGCACCTGGGGGTGCACCATGCCGCTGCCGAGAATCTCCAGCCAGTCCTTGCCGGGGCCGATCTTCAGCTCGCCGCCCTCGCGGCTGCAGCCGATGTCGACCTCCGCCGAGGGCTCGGTGAAGGGGAAGTAGCTGGGCCGGAAGCGCAGCGGCAGGTCGTCGATCCCGAAGTAGGCGCGGCAGAAGGCCGTCAGGGTGCCCTTCAGGTGGCCCATATGGGTCTTCTTGTCGATCACCAGCCCCTCGACCTGATGGAACATCGGGGAGTGGGTGGCGTCGTGGTCGGCGCGGAAGGTGCGCCCCGGTACGATGATGCGGATCGGCGGCTTCTCGGCCAGCATGGTGCGGATCTGTACCGGCGAGGTATGGGTGCGCAGCACCTTGCGCGTGCCGTCCGCCGCCGGCTTCAGATAGAAGGTATCCATGTCCTGGCGGGCCGGATGCCACTCGTGGATGTTCAAGGCCGTGAAGTTGTGGAAGTCGTCCTCGATATGGGGGCCTTCGGCCACCGAGAAGCCCATCTCGCCGAAGATCGCCACCAGCTCTTCCCAGGTCTGGCTGATGGGGTGGATGCGGCCGAGTTCCGCCGGGCGCGCCGGCAGGCTGACGTCGATGGATTCCTCCGCCAGCCGCGCCTCGAGGGCCGCCTCTTCCAGAGTGCCGCGGCGCGTCTCGATGGCCGCGTTGACGGCTTCCTTGATCTTGTTGAGGCTCTGGCCGGCTTCGCGGCGCTCGTCCGGGGAGAGGCTGCCAAGGGTCTTCAGCCGCTGGGTCAGTTCGCCTTTCTTGCCGAGCGCCTGGACGCGCAGTTTTTCGAGGGCTTCGAGATCGGCAGCCGCGGCCACCTGATCGATCAGACTGCTCTGCAGCTGCTCAAGACTTTCCATGATTACTGTCCGCCTTTGCCATCCCGCCAGCCGAACCGTCCGTTTCCTCTATGACCGGTTCTTCGGCAAGCGACCCGGTCTTGCGCCGGGTCTGCGGGAGTGGTCCTTGGAACCGGCCAGCGCCTCAGCGTCTGAGCCGTGGCCGGTCCACGAGAGGCGTCAGGCCCGTGCGGCCTTCGCCTGGTCGACCAAGGACTTAAAGGCTTCGGGCTCACGCACCGCAAGGTCCGACAGCACCTTGCGGTCGAGCTCGATGCCCGCCTCCTTGATGCCGTTCATAAACTGCGAGTAGGTGAGGCCGTGCTGGCGGGCGCCGGCATTGATGCGCTGGATCCACAGGGAGCGGAAGTTGCGCTTCTTCACCCGGCGGTCGCGGTAGGCATACTGCATGCCCTTCTCGACGCGCTCGATGGCGACCGTGAAGACGTTCTTGCCCCGGCTGCGATAGCCCTTGGCGCGTTTGATGACCTTCTTGTGGCGGGCGTGGGTGGTGACGCCGCGTTTCACTCTTGCCATGGCTCCGGTCTCCTTACTTCGCGTAGGGCAGGAAGTTGCGGCGCACGATCTTGGCGTCGGCGTCGCAGAGCAGCGTGGAGCCGCGGGCGTTGCGGATCATCTTCTGGGGGCGCTTGCGCATGCCGTGGCGCTTGCCCGCCTGGTTCATGCGCACCTTGCCGGTGGCGGTCAGCCGGAAGCGCTTCTTCGCCCCGGACTTGTTCTTCAGCTTGGGCATTTTGCATCCTTTCTGAACGAAACGAGACAGTGTGAGCGGCTGGGCATGCCCTTTCGCCGGACCGCTCTTTCTCAGGAACGCGGGGTTATAGCGGCCTCCAGGCCGGATTGCAAGCCGGGGCCAAGGGCCTGAGAAGACCCCTCAAGCCCCCGTTTATGCCCCCGTTTAAGCCTTCATTTCCTGGGCTTCCGCACAGGCCACGCGGAAGCCGGCGCCGGCGATGGCGGCGGCCTGCGCCAGGGCCTCGGGGGGCAGGCCGTCGCGGGCGGAGGCGGAGAGCCCGGCCAGGGTGACGACGACGAAATCGGCCAGGCGCTCGGCCTTGCCCGGGGCGCTTTCCGGCGGGAACTCCTGGCGAAAGCGGGCGATCACCCGGTCCCGGGCGGCGGCCTTCAGGGTCTTGGTAAAGGCGCAGACCCCCTCGTCGGCAGAGTTGCGGGCGCCGTCGGTCACCAGGCAGCCCAGGTGCATCCGGTCGATACCGTAGGCCTCGGCCGCACGCGTAAGGAGCCGGGCCCCGATCTCCGCCACCGGCCCCGGCTCGGCCAGGATTTCGGAGACAAAGGCCCCCTCGCGGCCCAGATAGCGGGCCACGGCACGCTCATAGAGGCCCTGCTTGCTGCCGAAGGCGGCGTAGAGGCTGGGCGGATTCACGCCGATGGCCTGGCTCAGTTCGGCCACCCCCACCGCGTCATAGCCGCGGGCGTGAAACAGGCCGAGGGCGGTTTCCACCGCGGCTTCCGGATCGAAGGCGCGGGGCCGCCCGCGGCCCGTCTCGCTTCCTTCTGTGATTTTTTTAGCGCTCATTACATTTTTCTCTTGCGAAAGCGTCTCAGGAACATATGTAACGATCACTACAGAATTTCAACAACCATCCACCCAACGCTTTTCCAGCCAACCACAGCTTTTCCAAAAGGAGCCGCACCATGTCTTCACTTGAGAACAAGAAAGCCCTCGTCCTCGGCGGCAGCCGGGGGATCGGCGCCGCCATCGTCGAACGCCTCGCCAAGGACGGCGCCGAGACGGTTTTCACCTACGCCGGATCGGCCGAGGCCGCCGCGACCCTGGCCGAGAAGACCGGGGCAAAGGCCACCCAGAGCGACTCGGCGGACCGCGAAGCGGTCGCCCGGGTGATCGACGACCAGGGCGCCCTGGACATCCTGGTCGTCAACGCCGGTGTCGCGGTGCTGGGCCACGCCCTGGAAAACGACCCCGACGCCGTCGACCGCATGATCGACGTCAATGTGCGCAGCCCCTACCACGCCGCCGTGGAAGCGGCCCGCAAGATGAAGGACGGCGGGCGCATCGTGGTGATCGGGTCGGTGAACGGCGACCGCATGCCCTTTCCCGGCGGTGCGGCCTATGCCCTCACGAAATCGGCGGTGCAGGGTCTGGTGCGGGGTCTCGCCCGCGACTTCGGCGACCGCGGCATCACCGTGAACTCGGTTCAGCCCGGCCCCGTCAATACCGACATGAACCCGGCCGACGGCCCGATGAAGGAAACGATGCACTCCTTCCTGGCCATCAAGCGCCACGCCGAACCGGCAGAAATCGCCGGCCTGGTGGCCTACCTCGTGGGGCCGGAAGCCGCCTACGTCACCGGCGCCCAGCACACGATTGACGGCGGTTTCGGCGCCTGACGCTTGAAGCGGCAGCGATCCGTCGCATGCACCACCCCCACCCCATCCCTCCCCCATAAAGGGGGGGGATAGGAGTTGGCCCCGCTTCTTGCTGGTCAGCCAAGGCGTCGCCAAAGACGCTCATGCGGGTGACTTGAAAAATCCCCTCCCCCCTTGATGGGGGGAGGTCGGGAGGGGGGTGACAACCGTTCCGCTGCTTGCGGCCAGCCATCGGGCAGGCAGGAAAGCGGCTTAACCTGCCAGGGCGCCGCCGTCGGCGATCTGCCGGTCGACCGGTTTGGTCTTCTCCGTCACGATGTCGCCGGTATGCCGGGTGGTTACGGTTTCGACCAGGGCGATCCAGCATTCCTCCGCCGCCACCGGGTTATGCATGCGGCCCTTGGGCACGATATGCATGTCGCCCTCTTCCAGGGTCACCGCGCCGTCCTCGTACTGGATGACAAGGCGGCCTTTCAGCACCAGGAAGAGCTCGTCCTCCGCATCGTGCTTGTGCCAGGCCAGCTCACCCTTCACCTTGGCGACCTTGACGAACTGGTCGTTGACCCGGCCGACCACGCGGGGCGACCAGAGCTCCTCCACGCCGTCGAGCTGCGTTTTCAGGTTGACCACGGGGTTCATCGGCAGTCTCGCTTCTCTTCTGCGGTGCGGCTGTTGATCTGCGGCGGTCCACTGCGATCGGCGCGGACCGCAACCGTCACACTCTGCGCAGGACCCGGCTTTCTGGCCGGCCCCTTCCTTGGAGAAACATCGGGGGCCCTAGAGAAACAGCGGGGGAACGGTCCCCCGCGCGGCTAGCGCGGCTTCATGCCCCCCGCGCCGCTAACGCGGCTCCATGACCCCCGCGCCGCTAACGCGGCTCCATGACCCCCGCGCCGCTAGCGCGGCGCCATGACCCCCGCGCCGCTAGCGCGGCGCCATGACCATCGTCATCTGGCGGCCTTCGAGCTTGGGGAACTGCTCGACCTTGGCGGTCGGCTCCATCTCCTCGCGGACCCGGTCCAGCACCTGCTTGCCGATTTCCTGATGCACCATTTCCCGGCCGCGGAAGCGCATGGTCACCTTGACCTTGTCGCCTTCGCCGATGAAGCGGTGGATCGAGCGCATCTTCACCTCGTAGTCGTGGGTGTCGATGTTGGGCCGCATCTTGATTTCTTTGACATCGATGGTCTTCTGCTTCTTGCGGGCCTCGTTCTTCTTCTTCTGGGCCTCATAGCGGAAGCGGCCGTAGTCGAGGATCTTGCAGACCGGCGGGTCCGCATTGGGCGAGACCTCAAGAAGGTCCAGCCCGACATCCTGCGCCCGGCGCAGCGCATCTGCGGTGGGAACGATCCCGACCTGTTCGCCGTTCTCGTCGACCAGCCGGACCTGTGCCGACGTGATCATGTCATTCACGCGCGGACCGTCGCGGGACGGCGCGCTGTCAAAGGGTGGGCGTGCTATTGCTTAAGCTCCTCGTTTCCATCCATAGCTGGCTAACCACTCAATCGGGATCTGAAATCCGCCCCGCCATGGTTGGCGGCGGCTTCCCCTCCTCGGCGGGCAGGCTTCTTCGCGGGCCCTTCGGCCAGCGTCCCGGATCTCGCACAAGCGCCCGGAGCGACCGGCCATTTCACGATCAGGCCTCTGGCGTCTCGGCGCCCGGGCCTGCCGCTTCCGCCATGATCCTAGCCGCTGCATCGTCAAGCGCAAGGATCTCTTGCGCTTTGCTGCCCAGGCGGCGCAGGGCGACCTTGCCTTCCTCGGCCTCGCGGCGCCCGACAACGGCGATCACCGGGACCTTGGCCAGGGAGTGCTCGCGCACCTTATAATTGATTTTCTCGTTGCGCAGATCCGCTTCGACCCGCAGGCCCTGGGCCGCCAGGCGGTCCCGGACCGCCGCCGCGTAGTCGTTGGCGTCCGAGGTGATGGTCGCAACCACCACCTGCACCGGCGCCAGCCAGAGCGGGAAACGGCCGGCAAACTGCTCGATCAGGATCGCCAGGAACCGCTCGAAGGAGCCGAGAATGGCCCGGTGCAGCATGACCGGGCGGTGCTTCTCGCCGTCCTCGCCGACGTAGCTGGCGCCGAGGCGCTCCGGCAGCACGAAGTCGACCTGGAAGGTGCCGCACTGCCAGTCGCGCCCGATGGCATCGCGCAGCACGAACTCCAGCTTGGGGCCGTAGAAGGCGCCTTCGCCCGGGTTCAGGCTGTACTCGAGGCCGGCCTCGCGGACCGCGTCCAGCAGCGCCGCCTCCGCCTTGTCCCAGGTGGCGTCGTCGCCGGCGCGCACCGGCGGCCGGTCGGAGAACTTCACCACCACCTCGTCGAAGCCGAAATCGCGGTAGATGCTCTGCAGCAGGTCGCAGAAGATCACCGTTTCGCTGTTGATCTGCTCCGGCGTTGCGAAGATGTGGGCGTCGTCCTGGGTGAAGGCGCGCACCCGCATCAGCCCGTGCAGGGCGCCGGAAGGCTCGTTGCGGTGGCAGGCGCCGAATTCCGCCATGCGCAGCGGCAGGTCGCGGTAGCTGGTGATGCCCTGCTTGAAGATCTGCACGTGCCCCGGGCAGTTCATCGGCTTCACCGCCAGGGAGCGGTCCTCGGACTCAGCGATGAACATGTGCTCGTGGAACTTGTCCCAGTGGCCCGAGGCCTCCCAGAGCGCGCGGTCGATGAGCTGCGGGGTCTTCACCTCGAGGTAGCCCGCCTCGTCCAGCCGCCGGCGCATGTAGTCCTCGACGGTGCGGTAGAGGGCCCAGCCCTTGGGGTGCCAGAACACCGAGCCCACGGCCTCCTCCTGCAGGTGGAAGAGGTTCATCTCGCGGCCCAGGCGCCGGTGGTCGCGCTTCTCGGCCTCCTCGACCATGGTGAGGTAGGCCTTGAGCTGCTTTTCCGTCTCCCAGCAGGTGCCGTAGACGCGCTGCAGCTGTTCGTTGCGCGCATCGCCGCGCCAGTAAGCGCCGGAGACCTTGGTCAGCTTGAAGGCGTGGCCCAGCTTCTTGGTGGAGGGCAGGTGCGGGCCGGTGCAGAGGTCGAGCCAGTCGCCCTGGCGGTAGATGGAGATCTCCGCATCGCGGGGCAGCGTCTCGATGTGCTCGGCCTTGTACTTCTCGCCTTTCTCCATGAAGAGGCGGATGGCGTCGTCGCGGTCCCAGATTTCCCGGGTGATGGTCTCGTCGCGGTCGACGATCTCGTGCATGCGCTGCTCGATGGCCGCCAGATCCTCCGGCGTGAAGGGCGTGGCCCGGGCAAAGTCGTAGTAGAAGCCGTTTTCGATGGCGGGACCGAAGGTCACCTGGGTGTCCGGATAGAGCTCCTGCGCGGCTTCGGCCAGCACATGGGCGCAGTCGTGGCGCAACAGTTCCAGGCTGTCTTCATGGCCGGGGGTGACGATCTCCACCGCCGCATCGCCGCCGATGGGCGCTGTCAGATCCTTCAGCACCCCGTCGACCTTGATCGCCAGGGCCGCCTTGGCGAGGCCCGGACCGATGCTGGCCGCCACCTCGGCGCCGGTCACCGGCCCGTCGAAGGTCTTGGCGGAGCCGTCCGGCAGGGTGATCGAGATCTGTTTTTCTTGGGTCAGGTCCATGCGTCGGCCAAGGCAGGTTCAAGGGTGCAGTCCGCGCGCGGCAGGGCGCGCCGCCCTTCAGCCCCTGCAGGCAGTTGCGGGGGCCGAAAGCGGCGGCAACTCTAGAAGGATTCCAATGCCTGTCAAGGATGCGCCCCGGGCGCCCAGGCGCCGGACCGCAGCACCTCTTTGTAGACCGCGAGGGTCTTGGCGCACATCTGGTCCTTGGAGAAATGCTGGCGGACGCGGGCGATGGCGGCGCTGTGAAGCAGCGCGCGCTCGTCCCGCGTCAGGCCGAGCGCCTTGCGCAGCGTATCGGCGAGGGCGGCGGCATCGCCGGAGGGAAAGAGAAAGCCGGTCTGCCCGGGCAGGATCTGCTCGCGCGCGCCGCCGTGGTCGCTGGCGACAACCGGGCGGCCGAGCGCCTGGGCCTCGCCGATCACACGGCCGAAGCCCTCCGGGTCGGTGGAGGCGGAGACCACCACGTCGGAGAGCATGTAGGCCGCGGGCATGTCCTTGCACTCATCGAGCAGGGAGACCTTGCCCTCCAGGCCATGCCGGGAGATCAGGCCCTCCAGCTCCCGGCGGTAGGCGGTGCGGCCCTGGTCGGAGCCGACGAAGACGCAGCGGTAGTCGATGTCGCGCAGGTGGCTGAGGGCCTCCAGAAGGACCGCCTGGCCCTTCCAGCGGGTCAGCCGGCCCGGCATCAGGATCAGCGGCAGGCCGTCCGGCAGGCGCCAGCGGGTGGAGAGCTGGATCATGCGCTCCGCGCTCACCCGGTCGGGATCGAAGCGCGCCAGATCGACGCCGCGCGGGATGACGCGCAGCTTTTTCGGGTCGACCTTGTAGTGCTCGCGCACATGCTGGGCGATGAACTCGGAAATCGCGATCACGCGCTCGCCCTCCGCCATGATCGCGTTGTAGCGCTTCTTCAGCGCGTTGGAGAAGTTGTAGGGCGCATGAAAGGTGGTGACGAAATGGCAGCCGCTGCGGCGCGCGGCGGCATGCGCCGACCAGGCCGGCGCCCGCGAGCGGGCGTGCAGCAGATCGACGCCGTAGCTTTCGACCGCCCGCTGCAGGCGGGTCACGTTGCGGCGCATGACCAGCGGATTTTTCGAGGCGAGGGGCATTTTCAGATGCAGCGCGCCGAGGCGCTTCAGGTCATGTTCCATCGGCCCGCCTTCGGAAGCGACGATGGCCGTTCCGCCCTCGGCGATGATGGCGCCGGCGATGTCGACGGTGCCGCGCTCCGCGCCGCCGGTGACCAGCGCCGGCACGACCTGCATCACCACCGGACCTTTGCTGGCCGGCGCGCTTTCGACGCGGGTGGTCGCGGTGCTAGTCTCGGACATGCTCATGGCGCCGGGCGATTCCCGTAACCCCCGCCGCAGGCCAGGGGGGCCGGTTGCGCAACAATGAAGCTGAAAGACACCATGTCGAATCCCGAATCGCCCGCCGGACCGGCACCGCAGATCCTAACCTGCGATGACGGGACCGTCCTCGCCTATTACAAGACGGAGACGGGAAAAGCCAGCGCCGAGGAAGGCCCCGCGCTCCCGGGTCTGGTCTTCCTCGGCGGCTTCATGTCCGACATGACCGGCACCAAGGCCGTGACCCTGGAAGCCTTCGCGCAGGCCCGGGGCCTCGGCTTCCTGCGCTTCGACTATCGCGGCCACGGCGCCTCCCCCGGCCGTTTCGAGGACGGCACCATCGGCGGCTGGCTGGCCGACACCCTGGCGGTCCTCGACGGGCTCACGGAGGGCCCGCAGATCCTGATCGGCTCGTCCATGGGCGGTTGGATCGCGATGCTGGCGGCGCTGGCACGGCCGCAGCGGGTCGCCGGTCTGCTCGGCATCGCCGCCGCGCCCGACTTCACCGAGTACCTGATCCAGGCCCGCACCACCGACGCGCTGCGTGCGCAGATGGCGCGGGATGGCTATGTGCTCTATCCCTCGGCCTACAGCGAGGAGCCTTACGTCATCACCATGCGGCTGATCGAGGAGGCGCGCGAACACCTGCTGCTGGACAAACCGATCCCGCTCACCTGCCCGGTGCGCCTTGTCCAGGGTATGAAGGACCCCGACGTGCCCTGGCAGACGACGCTAAAGCTCTGCGAAGCGCTGGAGAGCGAAGACGTCGAACTGACCCTGGTGAAGAACGCCGGCCACCGGTTGTCGGAGCCCGAAGAACTGGCGCTGATTCAAAGAACCCTCGCGGCCTTGATCGAGCGCTGCCGTCCGCGCTGACGAAGACCTTCAGTGGCCGTCGGCCAGCAGCGCGTCGAGCCCGGCCTTGTAGGTCGGGTAGCGCAGATCGACGCCCAGTTCCTCGTGCAGGCGGCGGTTGGAGACGCGCTTGTTGTCCGACCAGAAGCTAAGGCCCATGGGCGAGAGGCCGGCTTCCTCCAGGGGCACCAGGGGCGGCGGCTCGACCCCCAGGAGGCTGCAGGCATAGGCCGTGACCTCGGCGGGCGAAGCCGGACCATCGTCGCAGACGTTGTAGACGCGCCCCGGATTGGGCCGCGCGATGGAGGCCTGCAGCACGCTGGCGATGTCGTCCACATGGATGCGGCTGAAGACCTGGCCGGGGCGGTCGATGCGCTTGGCTTTCCCCGCGCGCACCGTGTCGAGCATGGAACGGCCGGGACCGTAGATGCCGGCAAGGCGGAAGATGTGGACCAGCAGGCGGTTTTCGCGCCAGGCCGACAGCCAGGCCTCTTCTGCCTGAACACGCCGGCGGCTGCGCGCGGCACTGGGGTGGAGGTCGGAGTCCTCGTCGACCCAGCCACCGTCTCGGGTGCCGTAGACGCCGGTGGTGGAGAGATAGCCGACCCACTGCAGGGCTTCGGCCCCGGCCAGCGCGGCGCCGTAGCAGTCGATGACCGGGTCGCCCTGCTCGTCGGGGGCAATGCTGCTGAGCAAATGCGTCGCACCCGCCAGGGCCGCAGCCGGAATCTCCCGCGGCCGCTCCCGGTCGAAGGGAAAGACCTCGATGCCTTCGGCGGCCAGCGCCGCCATCTTGTCGTCAGACCGGGTCGTCCCGGCGACGGCCCAGCCGTCCGCCATCACCCGCCGCGCCAGGGCGAGGGCGCTGAACCCCAGGCCGAAGCAGAACAGGCGCGGCGCGGCAGCACCGTTGGCGGCGTGCTGGGCTTCGGTCATCGGCTTCGATCCTTCTGCGGCATGGCGGTTTGCGTTGGCACGGCTACTCTCGGCAACGCCGCGGTCTGCGGCGACAAGGCGGTTTTCGCGGCCGCGGTTCTTGCCTAAGTTGGCGGCCCCGGCCGCCGGATGCTCAAGCTCCGGCGACAGCAACGATATAGGAAGCGCCGTGACGGCAGAAAAGCACAGGCATGCCGGACAGGAAACGCTGCGGGCCCAACGGCGGACCCCGATGGCGTTGCTGCTGTGGCTGGGTCTTGCGTGCGCAACCTTGCCGGCATGGGTACAGAGCCACGCCTGGGCCCAGAGCGACGATCAGGAGCAGGCCGCCCGCTACGGCGCCTGCATGGATCTGGTGTCCCTGGACCCGGACCAGGCGCTGGAGCAGGCCCAGACCTGGGCCGACCTCGGCGGAGGCGACCCGGCCCGCCACTGCGCGGCGGTGGCGCTGCTCCGGCTCGGCCACTATGCAGCGGCGGGGGAGGAGCTGGAAACGCTCGCCTCCAGCCTGGAGCAGTCCTTCGCGTTTCTGCAGATCCCGATCCTGATCCAGGCCGGCCAGGCCTGGTTCCTGGCGGAAAACCTGGAGCGCGCCCACGCGGTCCAGTCGATCGCCCTGGCGCGGGAACCCAACAACGTCGAACTGCTGGTCGACCGCTCCATGACCGCCGCGGCGGCCGGCGACTTCGCGGCGGCCCTGTCCGATATCGACCGCGCCCAGGCCAACGCCCCGCAGCGCGCCGACATCCTGGTGCTGCGGGCCAGCGCCCACCGCTACCTCGACCAGCCGGCCCGGGCCCTGGCCGACGTGGAGCGCGCCCTGGCGCTCGACCCGCGCAATGCCGAGGGCTATCTGGAGCGCGGCAACCTGCGGCGCCTGGCCGGCGACGACGCCGGCGCCCGGAGCGACTGGATCGAAGCCGCCAACCTGGCGCCGGAAAGCGCAACGGCCGCCGCCGCCCAGGCCAACATCGCCAAGCTCGACCTGAAGGTGGAGTAGAGGTGGCCAAAGCGCCGCGCGGGGCATTCCCCCTCACCCTCCCGCTTCGCGGGGCCCTCCCTCTCCCACGGAGGGGAGAGGGTGACCAAACTGGCGACGGCTTGTGATCCCTCTCCCCTGGTGGGAGAGGGTTGCGCAGGCTTGGTGAGCATGGCGAACCTAGCCGAAGCTGGGTGAGGGGGAATGCCCCGGGCTGCCCCTAAACCTCCCTAAAAATCCAGGTCGGCGTAGTGCTTGGGGGGGCGGGCGCCGGAGATGTGGTCGGCCAGGATGGCGCGGAAGCTGGGGCGCGACTTGATGCGGGCGTACCAGTCCTTGGCGCCGGCATGACGGGTCCAGGGAACGTCGCCCAGGTAGTCGACGGCGGAGATCTGACAGGCCGCGGCGATGTCGGCGCGGGAGAAGAAGTCCCCGGCCAGCCAGCGCCTGCGGTCGCAGAGCCAGCCGATGTACTCCAGGTGATAGTGAATGTTGGCGAGGCCGGCGCGGATGGCGGCGGAGTTGGGCGTGCCCAGCCCGAGGAAGCGCTTCATGATCTTCTCTTCGACCAGGTTCACCGTCACCTCGCGGTGGAACTTCTCGGCGAACCAGCTTTCCAGGCGGCGCACCTCCGCTCGGTCCAGCGAGTCCGTGCCCAGCAGGGTCGGCTCGGGATAGGCTTCCTCCAGGTACTCGGCGATCACAGTCGCCCCGGGAATCGCCGTGCCGTCCTCGTCGATGAAAACCGGCACCTGGCCGGCCGGGTTCATGTGCAGGAAGACCTCGCGCCGCTCCCACACCTTTTCGGTCCTCAGCTCACAGTCGATGCCCTTTTCCGCCAGCATGACGCGGACGGCCCGGCAAGCGGGGTCGATGGCGAGGTGATAGAGCTGGCGCATGGCCGCGGACTATAGGGTCTAGACCCACAGGTGAACAGGCGCGTTTGGGGGCAAAAAGGGGGACACGGCTGCATCAGCCCGCGCACCACCACCGGACGCTGCAGCCGGCTGCGGCGCAGAGGGGCGCTGCGCCGCCCTCTTTGGGATCAGGCGCGCTGCGCCTCCGCAGCTTCCGCCGCCGCGCGGGTGACCGGATGGGCGAGGCGGTGCACCATCTCCTTGGGCACGACCTGCCAGAAACGGCCCTTCACATGCTGCCAGTCCACCAGAAGCTGCTGGGCAAAGGCCGACTGGGTCTCGCGCCAGTGCTCGGAGATCAGCTCCCGCAGGCCGTTTTCCCAGTAATCGGTCTCGATCCGCTGGTAGATTACGGACTCCGCGTTGATGCGCTCCGGCAACAAGTCGTCGACGTCGTAGATGAAGGCCATGCCGCCGGACATGCCCGCAGCGAAGTTGGCCCCGACGGAGCCCAGGATCACCGCGACACCGCCGGTCATGTACTCGCAGCCGTTGGAGCCGCAGCCCTCCACCACCGCAACGGCGGCCGAGTTACGGACACAAAACCGCTCGCCGGCCTGGCCGGCGGCGTAGAGATTGCCGCCGGTGGCGCCATAGAGCACCGTGTTGCCGATGATGGTGTTCTCGTTGCTCGCCAGACGGCTGGAGGTGAGCGGGCGCACCACGATGGTGCCGCCGGACAGCCCCTTGCCGACGTAGTCATTGGCGTCGCCGAAGACCTCCAGCTTCAGGCCCTGCACCGCAAAGGCGCCGAGCGACTGGCCCGCCGAGCCGCGCAGCCGCACGGTGACGTGGCCGGCGTCCAGCCCGGTCATGCCGAACTGGCGGGTGATCATGGCCGAGAGCTTGGTACCGATGGCGCGGTGCGTGTTGCGGATCGAGTACTGCAACTGCATCTTCTCGCCGTCCTTGAACAGCGGCTCCGCATCCTCGATGATCTGCGCGTCCAGGGTCTCCGGCACCTCGTTGCGGCCCTCGAGCGTGCAATAGGTCGGATCGTCGCCGGCATCGGCGCGCACCAGCAGCGGGTTCAGGTCAAGATCGTCCAGATGGGCGGCGCCGCGGCTGACCTGCATCAGCAGGTCGCTCCGCCCGATGATCTCGTTCAGGCTGCGCACGCCCAGCTGCGCCAGGATCTCGCGCACCTCCTCGGCGATGAAGCTGAAGAGGTTCACCACCTTTTCCGGCGTCCCTGTGAACTTCTTGCGCAGCGCCTCGTCCTGAACGCAGACGCCCACCGGGCAGGTGTTGGAGTGGCACTGCCGCACCATGATGCAGCCCATCGCCACCAGCGAGGCGGTGCCGACGCCGAACTCCTCGGCCCCCAGCATGGCGGCGATCACCACGTCGCGGCCGGTCTTGATGCCGCCGTCGGTGCGCAGGGTGATGTTGTGGCGCAGGCGGTTCAGGGTCAGCACCTGGCTCACCTCCGAAAGCCCCATCTCCCAGGGTACGCCGGCGAACTTGATCGACGTCTGTGGCGAGGCGCCGGTGCCGCCTGTGTTGCCGGAAATCAGGATCACGTCGGCCTTGGCCTTGGCGACACCCGCCGCAATCGTGCCGATGCCCGAGCGCGCCACCAGTTTCACGCAGACCTTGGCATCCGGATTGATCTGCTTCAGGTCGTAGATCAGCTGCGCCAGGTCCTCGATGGAATAGATGTCGTGGTGCGGCGGCGGCGAGATCAGCATCACCCCCGGCGTCGAGTGGCGCAGCTTGGCGATCATCTCGGTCACCTTGAAGCCGGGCAGCTGGCCGCCTTCGCCGGGCTTGGCGCCCTGGGCCACCTTGATCTCGATTTCGCGGCACTGGTTCAGGTACTGCGCGGTGACGCCGAAGCGCCCGGAGGCGACCTGCTTGATGGCCGAGTTCTCGTTGTCGCCGTTGGCGTGCGGGGTGAAGCGCGCCGGGTCCTCGCCGCCCTCGCCCGAATCCGACTTCGCGCCGATGCGGTTCATGGCGATGTTGAGGGTGCCGTGCGCTTCCGGCGAGAGTGCGCCCAGGGACATGCCCGGCGTGACGAAGCGCTTGCGGATCGCGGTGATCGACTCGACCTCTTCGATCGGAACCGGCTCGACGCCGGCCACCTTGAAGTCGAGAAGGTCGCGCAGGTTGCTCGGCGGCTGGCTGTGCACACCGTCGGAGAACTTGCGGTAGGTGGTGTAGGAGTCCGTCGCCACCGCGTGCTGCAGGGTGTGGATCAGGCCCGCCTCCCAGGCGTGGCTTTCGCCGCCGCGGCGGTAGCGGAAGAAACCGCCCACCGGCAGCGCCAGGAAGTCCTCGGTCCAGGCGCGCTGATGGAGGTCCAGGACCTTCTGCTGGATACCGGTCAGGCCGATGCCGGACAGCCGGCTGGGCATGGACATGAAGTACTCGTCCACCAGGGTCCGCGAGAGGCCCACCGCCTCGAAATTGCAGCCGCCGCGGTAGGAGGAGATCACCGCAATGCCCATCTTGGACATGATCTTCAGGAGGCCGTCATCAACCGCCTTGATGTAGCGCTGCACGCAGTCCTCCAGGGGGCGATCCCCAAAGAGGCCGCGGCGGTGGCGCTCGGCATGGACTCCTGCGCCAGATAGGCATTCACCGCGGTGGCGCCGACACCGATCAGCACGGCGAAATAGTGCACGTCCAGGCACTCGCCGGCGCGCACGTTCAGCGACACGAAGGTCCGCAGCTTCTGCTTCACAAGATGGCTGTGCACGGCGCCGGTGGCCAGGATCATCGGAATGGCGGCGCGCCCGGCGGAGACAGCCTCGTCGCTGAGGATGACGTGCTCGCAGCCTTCGCGGACGGCGTTCTCCGCCTCCAGGCGGATGCGGTCGAGGGCTTCGCCCAGGGCCGCTTCGCCACCATCGGCCGGAAAGGTGCAGTCGATGGAGGCAGCCGTATCGCCCATGTGCACCAGCAGGGCGTCGAACTCCGCGTTGGAGAGCACCGGCGATTCCAACTGCAGCAGGCGCAGTTGCGCCTCGTCCTCGTCCAGGATGTTGCCGAGGTTGCCCAGACGCGTCTTCAAGGTCATCACCCGGCGTTCGCGTAAGGAATCGATCGGCGGATTGGTGACCTGACTGAAGTTCTGGCGGAAGAAGTGGTGCATGCCGCGGTAACGGCTGGAGAGCACGGCCAGCGGCGTATCGTCGCCCATGGATCCAATCGCCTCTTTCGCGTCATCCACCATGGGGTGGAGGATCAGCTCAAGGTCCTCCATCGTGAGACCGTAGGTGAGCTGGCGCCGGCGCAGGGCCTCGCCCTCCCAACGGACCGGCTCGCCGTGGTCCGGCCGCAGCAGGTCATCGATGGAGGTGACGTTGGCGATCCACTCGCCGAAGGGCTTCTGTTCGGCGAGATGGGCCTTGATCTCGCCGTCGTGGTACAGCCGGCCCTCGTGCAGGTCGACGGCGATCATCTGGCCGGGGCCGAGCCGGCCCTTTTCGACGATGCGCTGTTCGTCGATGCGCACCATGCCGGTTTCCGAGCCGGCAAACAGCAGGCCGTCGTTGGTGATGGTGTAGCGCATGGGCCTGAGGCCGTTGCGGTCCATCCCGGCCACCGCCCAGCGGCCGCCGAAGCCGCAGACCGCCGCCGGACCGTCCCAGGGCTCCATCACCGCGTTGCAGTAGCTGTAGAGATCGCGATGGGCCTGCGGCATGGAGGGGTCCTGCCCCCAGGCCTCGGGGATCAGCATGGTCTTCACCATGGGCAGGTGGCGCCCGGCGCGCACCATCAGCTCGGCCACCGCGTCCAGCGCCGCGGAGTCCGAGGAGCCCGCGGCGATCACCGGCTTCAGGTCTTCCACGTGGTCGGCAAAGGTCTCGGAGGCCATGCGGCACTCATGCGCCTGCATCCAGTTGACGTTGCCCTTCAGGGTGTTGATCTCGCCGTTGTGGGCGAAGATGCGGAAGGGTTGGGCCAGCCGCCAGGTCGGGAAGGTGTTGGTCGAATAGCGCTGATGGAAGATGACGAAGTTGGAGGCGAAGCGCTCGTCCAGAAGGTCCGGGTAGAAAGACGAGAGCTGTTCGGCCAGGAACATGCCCTTGTAGATGACCGAGCGGCAGGAGAGCGAGCAGATGTAGAAGTCCTGGATCGACTCCTCCTCCGCGGCCTTTTCGATGCGCCGGCGGATGATGTAGAGATCGATTTCGAACTGAGGGTTCGACACGCCGCGCGTGTTGGCGATCATCACCTGTTCGATCTCGGGCCGGGTGGCGTTGGCCTTTTCGCCGACGATCTCCGTGTTCACCGGCACCTGGCGCCAGCCGTAGATGGTGTAACCGAAGTTCAGGATCTCGCGCTCCACCAGCACGCGGCAGCGCTCCTGCGCGCCGAAATCGGTGCGCGGCAGAAAGACCATGCCGACCGCCAGGGTCGCGTCGCCGGGCTCATGTCCGGTGCCTTCCACGTGCTCGCGGAAGAAGTCCTGCGGGATCTGCAGATGGATGCCGGCGCCGTCGCCGGTCTTACCGTCGGCGTCCACGGCACCGCGGTGCCAGACCGCTTTCAGGGCTTCGATGCCGGCTTCCACGACCTCGCGGCGCGGCTTGCCGTCGATGGAGGCGACCAGCCCGACGCCGCAGGCGTCGTGTTCGTCGGCCGGATCATAGAGGCCGTCGCGGGCCAGCGTTTGCGCCGTGTCGCGCCAGGTGGCGATCCGGGCAGCGGCATCTTTCCGCGATGTCTTCCTTGTCATGCGTCTCGCTCCCCGGAAATCACTCGGCCGCGACTGCGGCGGCTTCGGCCTTGGCCTGAAGATGGCGGTGGATCTGTTCGGCGGCGTCGCGCCCGTCGCGCACGGCCCAGACCACCAGAGAGGCGCCGCGCACGATATCCCCGGCGGCGAAGACGCCGTCCAGATTGGTCATCATGGTGGCGAAATCGGTCTTCACGGTGCCCCAGCGGGTGACGTCCAGCCCCGGCGTATCGAAGAGTTGCGGCAGGTCTTCCGGATCGAAGCCGAGCGCCTTGATCACCATGTCCGCTTCCATCGTGAAACTGGAGTTCTCCAGGATCTGCGGCGTCTGGCGGCCGGTGGCATCGGGCATGCCGAGGTGGACGCGCTGGGCGCGCACGGCTTCGACCTTGCAGTCGCCGAGAAAGGCTTCCGGCGCCGAGAGCCAGACGAACTCAACCCCTTCCTCCTCGGCGTTGGCGACCTCGCGCTGGGAGCCCGGCATGTTCCTGCGGTCGCGCCGGTAGAGGCAGCGCACCGACTTGGCGCCCTGGCGCACGGCGGTGCGCACGCAGTCCATGGCGGTGTCGCCGCCGCCGATCACCACCACTGCCTTGCCGGCGGCGTTGAGCGTACCGTCGTCGAAGGCCGGCACGGCATCGCCCAGGCCCTTGCGGTTGGAGGCGGTGAGGAAGTCCATGGCGGCGAAAACGTTGTCGAGCCCGACCCCCGGCACCTTGATGTCACGCGCCTTGTAAACACCGGTGGCGATCAGCACCGCATCGTGGCGTTCGCGCAGTTCGGCAAAGCCGAGGGCGCCGCCGACATCGCTGTTCAGATGGAACTGCACGCCGCCGCGGGTCAGCAGGTCGCTGCGCTTCTCGACGACCTCCTTCTCCAGCTTGAAATTCGGAATGCCGTAGATCATGAGGCCGCCGACGCGGTCGTAGCGGTCGTAGACATGGGCCTGATAGCCCTTGCGGCGCAGCTCCTCGGCGGCGGCCATGCCGGCGGGACCGGCGCCGATGATGCCGATCGACTGCGGACGCTCCTGCGGCGGTTTCACCGGCTCGACCCAGCCCTCCTCCCAGGCGGTGTCGGTGATGTACTTCTCGACCGAGCCGATGGTGACCGTCCCGTGGCCGGCCTGCTCGATCACGCAGTTGCCTTCGCAGAGCCGGTCCTGCGGGCAGATGCGCCCGCAGATCTCAGGGAAGTTGTTGGTCGCCTGCGACATCTCGTAGGCCTCGCGCAGCCGCCCTTCGGCGGTCAGCATCAGCCAATCCGGGATGTTGTTGTGCAGCGGACAGTGGACCTGGCAGAAGGGCACGCCGCATTGGGAGCAGCGGCTGGCCTGGGCCTTGGCCGCAATGGGGTCGTATTCCTCGTAGATCTCGCCGAAATCCGCCCGGCGCGTATCGACGCTGCGCTTCTCCGGCATGGCGCGCTCAAGGTCGACGAATTTCAGCATCTTATTGGTCATCGTCTCCTACCCCAAATCTCTGCACGTCCTTGGCGGCGTCCCGCACTCTGCGGAACCCGCCGGCTCATGTTCTTGTTGGCATTGGCCGTCCTGCGGCCGTCCTGCGCCTGGGCCCTCAAGCCCCTTACCGCAACGGCACACCCCATCCGCAGCGCAGCACCTCTCAAAGAGCGGGCCCCGAAGACCAGGATGGCGGCGGCTCAGCGCCCTTTGTGGAGCCCGTCTATAGACGAACCCGCCCCGCCGGGCGAGCAAAAACAACAAAGTATGTCAATATTACTGACATAAATACCCAATCCGCGGGAAACTGTCACGGAACTTTCGCATTGGATCGCGGAAGCGCCGGTAAATTTAGTCCTGAAACGGTACCAAAATTCAATCTGTGGCCTCGGCTGGTGGGCAAACTCCAGGCTGTGAGCCGCCTTGGGGGAGTGCTATAAGCCCGCCCGTCGCGCCGCCGTCCGGCGCGATTCGGCTGACCGGACCGGCGGAAACCCCGCCGCCCTTGACCCGCCGCCCTTGAAATGAACGCCTTTAAGGCGCCCCTCTCTGCAGTGGCGGGGCGAAACCGGCAAAGAGGTGCGTGATGACAGGCGCCGCGCGGGAAATTCACCTCCGCTTAACCCTGTTGAAACCGGTCTTGGGCTCATTCTCCAGGACTCAGCCCTGCAGCGGTCAGGCCGCCGGCAGGATCCTACGCCGGCCTTTGCCCTGGCCTTTGTTTTGGCCCTTATCCTGAAGGAACCCCGTTGCCCCTGCTCCACATCGTCATCCTGGCCATCATTCAGGGCATCACGGAGTTTCTGCCGATTTCCTCGTCAGGCCATCTCGTGCTCGCCTGGCACGGCTTCGACAGCCTGAACCTGGACGGCATCGAGGAGTCGGCAGGGGACCGGCTGACCCTGGACATCGCCGTTCATGTCGGCACTCTGCTGGCGGTCTGCGTCTACGTCCGGCGGGACCTCTGGCAGATCGGCGGCGGCATGGCCCGCCTGGCCATCGGGCGCTGGACCCCCGCCGGGCGCCTCGGCGTTCTGATCGTTCTCGGCAGCCTGCCGCTGATCGCCGTGGGCGGCCTGTTCATGGACCAGATCTCCCAGCACCTGCGCAGCACTGCGGTGATCGGCTGGGCGACGCTCGGTTTCGGCTTGCTGCTCTATGCCGCCGACCGCAGCGCCATGACCCTGCGCCGGCTCGATCACATGACCGTCCGGGCCGGGCTGATCATCGGGTTCGCGCAGGTGCTGGCGCTCATTCCCGGCACCAGCCGCTCCGGCATCACCATGACAGCGGCGCGCTTTCTGGGTTTCGAGCGGGTCGAGGCCGCGCGCTTCTCGCTGCTGCTGGCGATCCCGGCCATCCTGGGCGCCGGCGCGCTGGCCGGCCTGGAGCTCTACGAGAGCGGCGATCTGCTGCTGGGCTTCGAGGCCCTGGTCGGCGGGGCGGTGGCCTTCGTGGTGGCCCTGATTTCCATCCTGCTGATGGTCGGCTGGCTGCGCCGGGCCTCCTTCACGCCCTTCGTGGTCTACCGGATCGTGCTCGGCGCCGGACTGCTCTGGTGGGTCTACGGAACCTGACGCGGACACCCCGCCGGAGTGACAACCAAGATAGCGGTCAGGGACGGGCGCCCTGCGAAAACCGCCCGCCGCGGCGGTACTTGTCGAGATAGGTGGGGATGATGGTCTCCACCGCGGTCGGCTCGATCCCCAGGTCCCGCAGGGTGAGGGCGCCCTCGCCCACCACGTTGTCGCTGCGCAGCAAGGTCACCTGATCGCGGGTCAGCGGCGGCTCCGGCAAGAGTTCCAGAAAGCGCGCCTGCAGCCGCGCCAGGCCGAAGGGCAGGGTGACCAGCGCGCGCCGCCGCCCGGTGGTTTCCATCAACAGTTCCAGCAGCGCCTTGAAGGTGTAGGCCTTGGGGCCGCCCAGTTCGTAGGTCTTGCCGCGGCAGGCCGGGTCCTTCAGCGCCAGGGCGACGGCACGCGCCACGTCGCCGACGTAGACCGGCTGAAACCGGGTCAGTCCGCCGCCGACAAGCGGCAGGGCCGGCGCAATGCGCGACATCTCGGCGAAACGGTTGAAGAAGCCGTCTTCCGGCCCGAACACCACGCTGGGCCTGAGGATCGTCGCCTGCGGAAAGGCGGCCAGAACCGCGGCCTCCCCCGCGCCTTTGGTGCGGGCATAGTCCGCCTCGGCCGCAGGATCGGCGCCGATTGCAGAGACCTGCACCAGCCCCTTGAGGCCCGCGGCCGCAGCCTGCTCGGCAATGACCTTGGGGCCGTCGACGTGCACCGCCTGAAAGCGCTGGCGCCCTTTCTCGAAGAGCAGACCGATCAGGTTCACCGCCGCATCGGCTCCATGCAGGGCGGCGGCAACCGCCTCGGGCTCCTGCACCGGCACGGCAAGCGGCGTGATCTGGCCGATATCCCCGAGCGGCTTCAGAAAGGCCGCCCGGGCGGGATGGCGTACGGCCACGCGGATCTGCCAGCCGTCCTGGGCCAGATGTTGGACGACGTAGCGGCCGAGAAAGCCGGACCCGCCGAAGACCGTAACGATACCGCTGCTCATATCGGTTGCCCCCAAATCTCACCGCTGCCGCCGCTCCCCGGGCGATCCGCCGTCTGCGGTCGCGGCATGAGCGCGGCCGGCGGAACGCGGTCTGCACCGGCCCCGCAAAGCGGATATATACAAAGCCCCCGGGTAAGTTGACAGCCTCAATTCACCGCCTATCTTGGGCGTTCGGCCTGCCGCGCGGCTGCGCCGAAGCAGGACCCTGAATCTGCGCGCCCGGAGGCGTTCGGAGCGCCGGCCGGGGAGCCGACCGGGAAGCCAGGCAGAAAGCCGGGACCTGTAGCGCCAAGGCAGAACAAAGACCCAAGAGCACAACCAAGGCGCAAGACAGGCAAGACGCAAGACAGGAAAGACGCAAGACAGGAAAGAGGGGGGCCGCAGGGGACCGTGCCAAATCCGGAAATCCATCTCCATCGCGGCGACCTGCCGGACGGAATCACCTTCGACGGCTCCGTGGCCGTCGACAGCGAGACCATGGGCTTGACCCTGGCCCGCGACCGGCTCTGCCTGATCCAGCTTTCCGGCGGCGACGGCGTCTGTCATCTGGTTCAGTTCGCCAAGGGCGCCTACGACGCCCCCAATCTGAAAGCCCTGCTGGCGGACCCGCAGGTGACCAAGCTGTTCCACTTCGCCCGCTTCGATGTGGCGGTCATCCGGCAGTACCTGGGGGTGGACTGCCGACCGATCTACTGCACGAAGATCGCCTCCAAGCTGGTGCGGACCTATACCGACCGCCACGGGCTGAAGGATCTCTGCCGCGAACTGATCGGGGTCGAGATCTCCAAACAGCAGCAGTCCTCCGACTGGGGCGCCGGGGAACTGAGCCAGGACCAGCTGGCCTATGCCGCCTCCGACGTCTTGTATCTGCACCAACTGAAGACCAAGTTGGACGGCATGTTGGAGCGCGAGGGGCGTCAGGCCCTGGCGGAGGCCTGCTTCCGCTTTCTGCCGACCCGGGCGGAGCTGGATCTGGCGGGCTGGGGCGAAATCGACATTCTGGCTCACTAAGGCAGCCGCACGGGCAGGGCCACACGGGAAGGGCCACACGGGAAGGGCCGCACGGGAAGGGTGGCGGCCGTGACGGGAGCGTCCCTGTGGCGCAGCCCGGGATGATTCGGCCACCCGGGAGGTCTGGTAGAAGCCGGAAAGGAGTGCTATCCCTTCGATTCAGGCGAATCGGCAACGCCGCGCCGAACATCGGGCGGGGGCGTTTCGTCGAGACGCAAGGAAGGGATGTTGCGCAGCGCCGCGGCGTATGAGTTGGCGGGCGGGGCCGGCAGTACGACCGGCAGCAACGACCGGCAGGCGGCCCGCGACAAGGCCTTCATCGGTCTGCCACCTTGCGGGGGCCCCGGTGATCGCAGTGCGCCCGTGTTGCGCAGGGCGTATGCGCGGCCCGCATCGGTCCACGGGACCGGAGGGCGGCACCCCGGTGCCGGAAGTCGACAGGGGGTCGGCGGCTGAATGTTGGCAGCTAGAAGTGAAGACATGAAAGCACAAGCAAGTACCTGTCCCGCAGAAAACCTCGATGACGTGGAGAGCGCCGGCGTGAAGAGTCCCGATCTGGCGGTGGCGGCGCGGGTGCTTTCCGTGGAAGCCGAGGCGCTCAACACCCTCGCCCGCAGCCTGGACGGCCGCTTCATCGAGGCCATCGAGCGCCTTGCCGCCGTCAAGGGCCGGGTGGTGGTCACGGGAATGGGCAAGAGCGGCCACATCGCCCGCAAGATCACGGCCACCCTGGCCTCGACCGGCACCCCGGCCCAGTTCGTCCATCCCGGGGAAGCCAGCCACGGCGACCTGGGTATGATCACCGCCGAAGACGCGGTGATCGCCTTGTCGAACTCCGGCAATACGCTGGAACTGAGCGACATCGTCACCTACGCCAAGCGCTTCTCGATCCCGATGATCGCCATCACCGCGAAGGCGGAGAGCGCGCTGGCCGAGGCGGCCGACGTGCCGCTGATCCTGCCGGCGGCGCCGGAGGCCTGCCCCATGGGGCTGGCGCCGACCACCTCGACCACCATGATGCTGGCCCTGGGCGATGCCCTGGCGGTGGCTCTGCTGGACCGCAAGGGCTTCTCCGCCAGCGACTTCAGGCTGCTGCATCCGGGCGGCACCCTCGGCAAACGGCTGCTGCGCGTCAGCGATCTGATGCACGGGCGCGAAGCCCTGCCGCTCTGCTCGCCCGACACTGTGATGTCGGAAGCGATCCTCGTCATGACCGAGGGCCACTTCGGCTGCGTCGGCATTGTCGACGAGGCCGGGCGCCTGACCGGCATCATCACCGACGGCGACCTGCGGCGCCACATGGACAACGGGCTGCTGAGCTGTCAGGCAAGAGACGTCATGACCGCCGCGCCGCGGACCATCCGCGCCTCCGCCCTGGCGGCCGAGGCTGTGGCCCTCATGAACACCAGCAACCCGCCCTTCCTCTGCGTCTTCGTCGTTGACGAGGAGGTCTCCCCGGATGTGCCGGTCGGTATCCTTCACATGCACGACTGCCTGCGCGCAGGCGTGGCCTGAGCGCAGGGACGGCCATGGCAGAGGCGGCAATCGATACCATCGGCGGGGCCAAGCAGGCTTCCTCCGGCACAGCCGAAGGCGGCGCAGAGCAACCGCCGCGCCTTTCCGGACGCAACAGCTACAGCCTCTTCGTCACATCGATGAAGCTGCTGCTGCCGGCCCTGGCGACCGGCTTGGTCCTGCTGGTGATCGCCTGGCCGCAGATCATTCCCGACCAGCGCAGCCTGGGCCTCGACTTCTCCAAGATCGCCGAGGAGCAGGCCAAGACCCTCAGCATGCTGAACGCGCACTACAGCGGGGTCGACGAAAACAATCAGCCCTTCAACGTCATTGCGGACATGGCCAACCAGGCGCCGGACAACGAAGACGTGGTCGAACTGCAGCACCCCCGCGCCAACATCAAGACCACGGAGGGCGCCGTTGTCGCCCTCTCCGCACGGACCGGTCACTACAACCGGGAGGTCGAAGTCCTCGACCTGAACGGGACCGTACACCTGACTCACGACAAAGGCTTCGAGATCACCACAGAAACCGCCCGCGTCGACCTGAACGACGGCAGCGCCGCCGGCGACACCGCGGTCAGCGGCCAGGGGCCGGCGGGCGAGCTGCAGTCCGAAGGCTTTATCTTGAGAGAACGGGGACAGATCATCATCTTTACCGGCAAGAGCCGCATGCTGATCTACCCCGATGCCGAAGAGAGCCTGAGATGACCACCGCCGCGCAGAAGCCAGGCCCTTTGGGCAGATCCGCCATCCTGACCGCTGCCTGCGTCGTGGCCGCGTTCCTCGCGGTGGCCTTGCCTCTGCAGCCGCAGACCGCGGCGGCACAGGCGATCGGCAACCTCCAGGAAAGCGACGAGCCGCTGGAGATCAATGCCGAGGACGGGATCGAGTGGAACCGCAACGACAAGACCTATATCGCCAGGGGCAACGCCCGCGCGGCCAGCGGCGACGTCGAGGTGCTGGCCGAGGTCCTGACCGCCTATTACCGCGACTCTGCGGAGGGCGACAGCGAGATCTTTCTTCTGGAGGCCACCGGCAACGTCGAAATCCGCTCGCCGGAGGGGACCGTCTACGGCGACAAAGGCCAGTACGACATCGAGAAGCAGGTATTCGTCATGACCGGCGAGGATCTGCGCCTGGAAGGCCAGAAGGACCGGCTCACCGCCCGCGACAGCCTGGAGTATTGGGAGGCCAAGCAGCAGGCCGTGGCCCGCGGTGACGCCCGCGCCTATCACGAAGACAAGCAGATTCGCGCCGACGTTCTGACCGCCAACTTCGTCGAGAACGCGCAGAACGAAATGGAAGTCCGGCGCATCGACGCCAAAGGCAACGTCGAGATCCTGACCGCAAAGGAGTACGTGCGCGGCAGCGAGGGAACCTATTTCGTCGACAGGGAACTGGCGACGCTGACCGGCGACGTGAAGATCACCCAGGGCGAAAACCAGCTCGACGGCAAGTATGCCGAGGTCAACATGGCTACCGGCGTCAGCAAGCTGCTGGGGGCGCCGCCGGGCAGCAGTCAGCAGAGCGGACGGGTCTCGGCCATCGTGCTGCCCAAGTCCAAGCCGCAGGAGGAAGAGCCGGACGCGGAGAACGCAGGCGAAGAGAGCCTCGACGCGGCCCCGGCCCCCGAGAGCGGCGTAGCGGACGATGCCGCAGAGGGCAATGGCGCAGGGGCCAATGGCGCGGGCGACAGTGGTACGGGGGGCAGTGTTACGGGGGGCAGCGGCTCCTGAGTGCGTGCAGGCCCGCCCTCCCGCCTTCGGCTTCTGCCTCTGGGACGTGCTGCTACTTTATGGCCGTGCTACTTTAGGACTGTCCTGCCTGCGGCCGGCCACTGCGGCCTTGGTGACGCGGCGAACTTGGTGTAACAGGAATGCGATGGGTCGTTTAGGGGGAAAATCCTGGTGAGTGCTTCGAGCGGAGGACCGCAGCCGGACCCGCAGCAGCCTGACCGCCCGGCGGGCACTGCGGAAGGGCCGCGTCTGGTCGCGGACAACGCCGGCCTGATGGCCGTCAACATCGGCAAGAGCTTCAAGAAGCGCCCGGTTCTGCGCGGCGTGAGCCTGGCCCTGCAGCGGGGCGAGGCGGTCGGACTGCTGGGGCCCAACGGCGCCGGCAAAACCACCTGCTTCTACATCGTTACCGGACTGATCGCGCCGGACTACGGCTGGGTCACCTTTGACGGCCATGACATCACCGACATGCCGATGTACCGCCGCGCGCGCCTGGGCATCGGCTACCTGCCGCAGGAAGCGTCGATCTTTCGCGGCCTCACGGTGGAGCAGAACATCCGCGGCGTGCTGGAGGTTATCGAACCGGAGCGCGAGAAGCGCGAGGTGGCGCTGGAGAACCTGCTCGCCGAGTTCTCCATCACCCATCTGCGGCGCACGCCCGCGGTAGCGTTGTCCGGCGGCGAGCGACGGCGCGTCGAGATCGCGCGCGCGCTGGCGTCGCAGCCCAGCTTCATCCTGCTCGACGAGCCGCTCGCCGGGATCGATCCTATCGCCGTCGGCGACATCCGCGATCTCGTCTCCCACCTCAAGGACCGCGGCATCGGTGTGCTGATCACCGATCACAACGTCCGCGAAACCCTGGACATCGTCGACCGCGCCTACATCATTCACGACGGTGTGGTACTGATGGAGGGTGAACCGGACGCCATCGTGGCCCACGAGGACGTCCGCCGCGTTTACCTGGGCGAAAGGTTTAGCCTCTAAAAGGTTAAGCAGTATGGCGGCGACTCAAAGATTGGAACTGCGCCAGCGCCAATCTCTGGTCATGACGCCGCAGTTGCAGCAGGCCATCAAGCTGTTGCAGCTTTCCAACCTGGAACTGGCGGCCGAAGTTGACAGAGAGATCGAGCAGAACCCTCTGCTTGAACGCGAGGACGGCAGCAGCGATGCCCTGCTGGAACCACCGGCGGTGGACCAGCAGGAGGCCGGACTCGACCCATCACTCGACCCATCACTCGATTCTGGGCTCGAGACTCCTTTCACCGCATCGGAGGCGGCCGGCGATACGGCCGCGAGCGGCAGCGGCGAAGGCGACCACGACAGCGGCCTGAACGAAACCGCGTTGCTGGAGAGCGCCGGCGGCGACAGCCTGGACCGGGCCAACGCCGAGCAGTTGCCTGCCAAGGGTGACGACCCGCTGGACACCGACTACGAGAACGTCTTCACCCACGGGGCCTCCTGGGAAAGCGGCGGCGAAGACGCTGCCTTTTCCAACCGCGGTCTGGGCAGCGCGCGCGGCGACGACTACGACTTTTCGCTGGAGCAAAGACTCTCCGACGAGGTGAGCCTGCGCCAGCATCTTTCCGATCAGCTGATGCTGGAGGTTGCCGATCCCTCGGAACGCGCCATCGGCGCCGCGCTGATCGACCTGCTCGACGACAACGGGTACCTGTCCGCCGATCTGGGCGACCTTGCCGAGACGCTCGGCTGCCCCGAGTCCGCCATTGAGGCGACTCTCCTGAAACTGCAGCGCTTCGAGCCGAGCGGCATCTTCGCCCGATCCCTGGCGGAATGCCTGGCGCTGCAGCTTCAGGAGCGCGATCGCTACGACCCGGCGATGCAGGCGCTGGTCGAGAACCTGGAGCTTCTGGCCAAGGGCGACCTGGCGCGTCTGAAAAAGCTCTGCGGGGTCGACCAGGAAGACCTGGCCGACATGATCGGGGAAATCAAAGCCCTCGACCCCCGCCCGGCGCTGACCTTCGACGGCGCCGTGGCCCAGCCTGTCATTCCCGACGTGCTGCTGCGTCCGGACCGCAAGGGCGGCTGGGTGGTGGAGCTCAACGCCGAAACCCTGCCCCGGGTCCTGGTGAACGCCGACTACTACGCCCACGTCAACACCCAGGTCCGATCCAAGAAGGAGCGGGAATACCTCAGCGAGCGCCTGCAGTCCGCCAATTGGCTGGTGAAAGCCCTCCACCAGCGCGCCACCACGATTCTCAAGGTCTCGACCGAGATCGTGCGCCAGCAGGACGCGTTCTTCCAGAAGGGCGTGGAGCATATGAAGCCCCTGACCCTGCGGGATATCGCCGCGGCGATCGAGATGCATGAATCAACCGTAAGTCGGGTGACCTCCAACAAATACATCGCCACCCCGCGCGGCACCTTCGAACTGAAGTACTTCTTCACCGCGTCCATCGCCGGGGCTGACGGCACCGCCCACTCCGCCGAAGCGGTGCGACACCGCATCAAGCTTCTGATCGAAGGGGAAAGCCGCAAGAAGATCCTCTCCGACGACACCATCGTCGAACTGCTGCGCAAGGACGGGGTCGATATCGCCAGGCGCACGGTCGCCAAGTACCGCGAGGCCATGCGAATTCCGTCCTCGGTGCAGCGGCGGCGTGAGAAATCGGCCAGCGTTAACCAATCTTAACCTGTTGATTCGCCATGCCGGCGACCCGATATCTAGGCTTCGGCGAGCGGGTCGTGCGGGCCTATTGACAGCCGTCGGGCCCGTCTCTATGTTGCGCCCGCCCTGAGGAAAGGGCTATGTTATGCGGGTGGTGAGCCACCTCGTTACAATCCACAAAAGTGATCATGCAGCTCTCTGTTAAGGGCCAGCAGCTTGACGTCGGTGACGCGCTGCGCACGCACGTTGATGAAAGCCTTTCCCGCATTCTCGACAAGTACTTCGGGGATGCGATCGACTGTGCGGTGACGCTGTCCCGCGAGGCGCATCTGTATCGCGCGGTTGTATCGGCCCACGTGGGGCGCGGCATAAAGCTGGAAGCGCAGGGCGAGGCCAACGAGCCTTATCCGGCCTTCGATGCGGCGGCGGAGCGTCTTTCGACACGGCTGCGCCGCTACAAGCGCCGCCTGCGCGACCACAACAACAAGGTTGCGAGCGCCGACGGTGCGCCGCTGCCGGCCCAGCAGTACATTCTGGCCGGCGACAACGATGAAGAGACCGATGAAGACAGCGGCGGCGACAATCAACCCATTGTTGTTGCGGAGATGGCAACGGAGATTCCTGCGCTGACGGTCAGCGAGGCTGTGATGCACATGGATCTTGGCAATCTTCCGGCAATGATGTTTCGCAACTCGGCGCACGGCGGCCTGAACATGGTCTACCGGCGCAGCGACGGCAATATCGGCTGGATCGATCCCCGCGGAAACCGCAAAGAGTGAGCCCGCAAGGGCCAGTCTGCGGGGCGATCAGGCAAGAACCCAAGAGTTACTGATGGAACTATCCGATCTTATCGACCCGGAAAGCGTTGTTGCGAGCCTTCGCGTAACCAGCAAGAAGCAGGCGCTTCAGGAACTGGCGAAGAAGGCGGCGGAACTCACCGGGCAACCGGAGCGGGCCGTGTTCGAGGTGCTTATCGAACGCGAGCGCCTGGGGACCACCGGCGTGGGCCACGGTATCGGCATTCCGCATGGCAAGCTTCCGGAACTCGACCGCCTCTACGGTCTTTTCGCGCGGCTGGAAAACCCGATCGACTTCGACGCCATCGACGAGCAGCCGGTCGACCTGATCTTCGTCCTGCTGGCCCCGGAAACCGCGGGGGCCGACCACCTGAAGGCCCTGGCCCGGGTGTCGCGGCTGTTCCGCGACCGGGCGATCTGCGACAAGCTGCGCGGCACCGACAACGCGGATGCCATCTACGCGCTTCTGACCCAGGGCGCAGCCAGCCACGCGGCCTGACGGCCCCGGTTTCGGGTCCCAGCCTAAGGCCAGCCCCAAAGACAACGGCCCCGCGCGCTGCGGGGCCGTCTTTCGTTTACGCCGGTGAGCCGCTACTGCGACCGGTCAATGGACGCTCATCGGCTCCATGCCGTTCTGGCGCACCGCGGCAAAAGCGATGTCGTGATCGGCCATCGTGGCGATCTGGGTCCCGTCGGCCGAGAACACCAGATAAACCTCCTTGCCTTCGTGGCTTGCCTTTTTCACGTAGGCCAGGTCGTTGACGCCCAGCAAGAGAAAGTCCTGGGGCGAGAGTTCGCGAACGGCTGTCAGTTCGTTCATGTCTTACTCTCCTTTCCGAATATCCTGAATGGATGGCGACTCCCCTGACTGAGACTCCTTGCTGTCGATCTTGATTTTACGGACTTGCGGCTGCACCAGCGGGCGCTCCAGATCGATGTGGAGCAGGCCTTTGTCGAGCGACGCCGCGGTGACTTCGATACCCTCGGCCAGAACGAAGGAGCGCTGGAACTGGCGCGCCGCGATGCCGCGGTGCAGATAGTTGCGCTGCGTGTCGTCCTGCTGCTTGCCGCGAACGACCAGCTGGTTGTCCTCGATCTGGACGGTGAGGTCTTCTTCGGCAAATCCGGCAACCGCCAGCGTGATGCGCAGCCGGTGCTCGGCGAGCTGCTCGACGTTGTAGGGCGGATAGCCGTCGGCGTTTTTTGAGATCCGGTCAACGGCCCGCTCGAACTCCTCGAAACCGAGCAGCAGCGGACTGTTGAAAAGCGACAGGCGTGTCATCTGCGGGTTTTCCTCCTCTACATCGCGAGCAAGGTCAGCCGTCGTCTTTAAGGCAGTACGGGGATACCTGTGTGGTCATCCCTGCCAGCGGCCCTTGCGTGGCACCGCTGAGCTATATCTGGGGAGGCGCCCGGCGCTGATCAAGCAACCGATGCGATCAAGCGGCCTCTGCGATCGGGCAGAGGTTTAGGACAATGTTCTTATTTATGTCCGGGTCCGCAGCACCGCCGGTCCGGCCCAGGGAGCCCGGCCCAGGGAACCCGGCTCAGATGGCCCGGCTCAGGCGCGCCGGCGGGCGCGGCTCCCTTCGGCCCCGCCGGAGAACACCGGCTGGGGCGCCGGCGGACCCAGGAGGTAGCCCTGGCCCATGTGCACCCCGAGGGCCCGCAGCTTGGCGACCTGTTCCTCCAGTTCGATCATCTCCGCGATGGTCTTGATCCGAAGGTCGCGGCAGAGGTCGCAGAGGTTGCGCAGCATCAGGGTGTCGCGGTCCGAACTCAGGAGCCGGCGCGTATAGGTGCCGTCGATCTTCACATAGTCGACCTCCAGCGCGCGCAGATACTGGAACGAGGCGGCACCGGCCCCGAAGTCGTCCAGGCACATGGAAAAGCCGAGTTCCTTCAGGGTCTGGAAAACGTTGCTGACGCGCTCGAGATCGTAGATCCGCGAGGACTCCGTCGCCTCGAACATCAGGCGCCCGGCCAGGGCCTTGTTCTCCGTGCTCAGGGCCATCAGGGCATCGATGAAGGCGTCGTTCTGCAGCGACTGGCCGGAGAGATTGACGGCGAGGTTCACCGGGGAGTGGCCAACCCGCTCCGCCAGATAGGCAAAGGCCCGCCGGGTGCAGGCCAGATCGAAGTCCTGGATAAGGCCGACTTCCTCGGCGAAGACAATGGTCTGGTAAGGCGATTCGCCCTTGGCGAAGCGGGTCAGGGCCTCGAAGTGCGAGATCTCCCGCGTGCGAAGGTCGACGATCGGCTGAAAGGCGAAGTCGAAGCGGTTCTCGGCCACCACGGCCTTGAAGGTGGAGATCCGCTCCTGGGTCTCGGAGACATGCTCGTGGAAGCTGGCGCTCAGGTTGGAGAAGGCCATCTTGGCGGTGCCGTTGGAGGCGACCTTGTTGATGGCGTAGACCAGGGCCTGGGCGGCTTCCTCGCTGGTCAGTTCCTCCGCGCCCGCATCGATGGTGGCCTGCTCGACCGCCAGACCGCCGCCGGCCGGGTCGAAAGCCCGCGCCAGTTCCTGCAACTGGCGGCGCACCTCCATGCCCGTCGCGGCGCCGGCCGCATGGACGATGCCGAAACGGTCCTGGGTAATGGCGCCGGCCGAATCGCTGTCGATGGAGCCTTCGCGCATGACCGCGCCGGCATCGGCACAAAAGGCATGCCAACGGTCCAGGCCGACGCGCTCGCGGAAGGGCTCGGCATCGACCAGTTCGATAAAGGTGAGTTCGACATCCTCGCCGGCCGCGCGCGCAGCCTCCAGCGTTTCCACCGCCGCAGCCTCGAAGGCCTCGCGCTGCAGCAGACCGCCGTCGGTGCGCTGGGCGGCGGCCCGCGCCTGTTTGGCCGAGGCGGCATTGGCCACGGTGACGGTGCAGTAGACCACCTCTTCGTGGTCCGGAATGCGGCAGGCATTGAAGACGACCTTGATCCCGGCGGCGCCAGACGGTGCGCCGGCGGCGTCGCGCGCCGCCTCCTCGGCGGCAGGCCCGGCCGTTATCATGGTGGTCAGCACCGGCCCGCAGCGCTTGCCCGCCGTCAGGCCGCCGATCTTGGCAACCAGGATCGGCCGGTCTTCCGGCGCGAAGAGGTCCAGCCAGCCGAGGCCGATCATCTCCTGCGGCGACCGGCCGAGAAGCTGGCTGGTCGCCCCCAAGGCATAGCGGATCAGGCTGTCGTCTCCGACTTCCAGCAGCAGGTCGGAGGCGGCGAAGGCGAAGGCCAGGAAGCGGTCACGCTGAACGCGCAGCGGTTCGGAGTCCGGCTTGGCCGCCTCCGCGTCGCGCTTCTGCTTGGATTGGTCCATTCCGACCTTCTGGAAACTGGGCGTTTTCGACGGCTGCGCAGGCTTCGGTCACCCGGGAGAACCCAACGCAGAGCGGCGACAAGTACGCCTCAACCTACGGCAAAACACTTAGTCTTTGCTTAAGAATGCCGCCGGCTTCACCGCGCGTTCACCAAGACTGCCGAGGCGCCCCCGGGGCAGGCTGCCGGGAAAGGCATTCCTGGGAATTTTGTCTCTTGGCGGCCCGCCTGATCCGTCAGGTCTCGAGCCGGGTGGTGAGAAACCGCAGTTCGTTGCCGCGGATCTCCACCGCGCTCAGCGAGCCGCTGGCAAAGACGCCGCTGTCGATCCCGATGCGGTGCTGCAGGGCGATCGGCCCGTCGGGGGTGTGGCCATGCACCACCGTCACCGGGTGGGGCCAGTCCCGACTGCTGAGAAAAGGCTCGCGGATCCACAGCAGATCCTCTTCGTCCTGATCGTCCAGGCGCCGGTCCGGGTTAAGGCCGGCATGGGCAAAAACATAATCGCCAATGCGGTGCTGCAGGGGCAGGGTTTCCAGAAAGGCGAGCCGCTCGCGCCCCAGGGCCTCGAACAAGGCCGCGCCGACCGTCTGCGGATTGTCGATCTCCGCGTCCGGGGCCAGACACTTCAGGGTTTCCTCGCCGCCGTAGCGCCACCAGTTCAGCAGCCGCGGCAGCGAAAGGTCACGGCCCGTGGCCGCATCGATGAGATAGCGCTCATGGTTGCCCAGAAGCTTGACCTCGTTGACTTCGGGCCTGCCGAGGCCGGCGGCCACGAGGTCCAGGGTCTGCAGCGGCTCCCAGCCGCGGTCCACATAGTCGCCCAGCCAGACGACGGAGACATCGCGGGCATCGTGCTCCAGGGCGATGATGCCGCTGATGCGCTCGTGCAGCATCCAAAGATGATCGGCATGGGAATGCACGTCGCCAATGGCGAAGATCGCCTTCCAGGCCGGCAGCGCGCGTGGCGCGGCCTGCCAGGGGCCGGCATCGACGACTATCCGGGACATCGCTGCGATCTCTGCATCGTCCTTACGGGTGCGCGCCTGGCGTACGGGTGAGCGCCCAGTTGACCGCGCCGCGCCGCAACACGCAAACGCGAAAACCCTGATCGGGCCGGCCACCGCAGGCCTGTGACGCAAATGTGATACCGCATCACGGTATCCGCAAGAACCCCGCCGGCCCTGTGTGAACGCGCCGTGTTGCGCGGTGACCCGCACAGCAGCGTCACAGATTGATCCCGCGGGTATCTTAAGAAGACCATTTGCAGGCCCTCTGGAAGGGTCTACCATTGCGCGTAACAGGCCACCTTAAGCTGTGCCGAGAAAAAGGAACAACGAACTGGGAGGAAGACGGTGAAACGCTCTCTACGGCGGCTGGCGGTGCTGGCCGGCAGCTTGGCATTCGGAATCGCCCTGACGGCCCAGACCGCCCTGACGGCCCAGACCGCGACGGCGGGCACGCTGGTCATCAATGCCGGAACCTCCGATCCCGCCCCCAAGCAGGCTTTCGAGGAGTTGATCGAGCGCTTCGAGGCGGAAAACCCCGACATCGAGGTGAAGCTGAACGTCTTCGATCACGAGGGCTTCAAGACCTCGGTGCGCAACTTCCTCTCCTCCCAGGCGCCGGATGTCATCACCTGGTTCGCCGGCAACCGCATGAAGACCTTCGTCGACCGCGACCTGCTGGAAGACGTGAGCGACGTCTGGGAAGCCAACGGCCTGAAGGACGCCATGCCGTCCAGCCTCTCGGCCATGACCGTCGACGGCAAGCAGTACGGTGTGCCCTGGAGCTACTACCAGTGGGGCGTCTATTACCGCCGCGACATCTTCGAGGAGATGGGCCTGACCGCGCCCACGACCTGGGACGAGTTCATGGCGGTGAACGAGAAGCTGAAGGCCGGCGGCGTCACCCCCATAGCCATCGGCACCAAGTATCTCTGGACCGCCGGCGGCTGGTTCGATTACCTGAACCTGCGCGTCAACGGTCTGCCGTTTCATCTGGAGCTGATGGACGGCAAGGTGCCCTACACCGACGACCGGGTGCGCGCGGTCTTCGACAAGTGGCGCCAGATGGTCGATGCCGGGCACTTCCTGGAGAATCACGCCACCTATTCCTGGCAGGAGGCGCAGCCCTTCGTGTTCCAGGGCAAGGCCGCGATGTATCTCATCGGCAACTTCTTCGTGCCCTTCTTCCCGCCGGAGATCGCCGACAAGATGGACTTCTTCCAGTTCCCGGTCATCAACCCCGATGTGCCGATGTATGAGGATGCGCCCATCGATACGGTGCACATCCCCGCGCGCGCGCAGAACAAGGAAGACGCCCGCAAGTTCCTCGCTTTCGTCGCAAGGGCCGACAACCAGACCGCCATGAACAAGGTGCTGGAGCGCCTGCCGCCCAACAAGGACGCCACCGTCAAGGACGACCGCTTCCTGCAGGCCGGCTTCACCATGCTGTCGGAGTCGGAAGGCCTGGCACAGTTCTACGATCGCGACACCGACCCCGAGATGGCCAAGCTCGGCATGCAGGGTTTCCAGGAGTTCATGGTGAAGCCCGACCGCCTGGACCGCATTCTCGACCGCCTTGAGAAGTCGCGCCAAAGGATCTTCAAGCAATAGGTCCGCTCTGATCGGGGCCGGATGCAGGAGGGAAGCGACCGGCCCCGATCCACAAAAAAGCCTGTGGAGGGGGAATGAACGCCCAGGCAAGCCTCGCCGAGCTTCGTGGCCGAAGCTCCTACTGGTATCGCAACCAGACGAAGATCGCGCCGATCCTGTTCCTGGCGCCGGCCTTCATCATGTTCCTGGTGTTCGTGGTCAACCCGATCATCCAGAGCATCTGGATCTCTTTCCATGAGTGGGACGGGCTGGGCGACAAGGTCTGGGTCGGCCTCGCCAACTACGCCGAGCTCTTCGACGACGAACTGTTCTACGTGTCGCTGTGGAACAACGTCATCTGGCTGGTGCTGTTCATGCTGTCGCCGGTTATCGGCCTGGCGATCGCGCTCTACCTGAATCAAAAAGTCTGGGGCATCCGCCTCGTCAAGTCGCTGTTCTTCTTCCCCTTCGTCATCAGCCAGGTGGTGGTCGGCCTGGTCTTCGCCTGGTTCTACGACCCGAGCTTCGGCCTGCTCGGCGAGGTGCTCGGCGCGTTCGGCGGCGAGCCGGTTCCGGTGCTCTCCGACGAGCGCTTCGTCACCTACGGGATCGTGGCGGCGGGGCTGTGGCCGCAGACCGCCTACTGCATGATCCTCTATCTCACCGGCCTCAACAACCTCGACGGCGAGGTCATCGAGGCCGCGCGCATCGACAACGCCAAGGGCTGGTCGATGCTCTACCACATCATCCTGCCGCAGCTTCGGCCCGCCACCTTCATCGCCGTGGTGGTGACCGTCATCGGCGCGCTGAGGAGCTTCGACCTGGTGGCCATCATGACCGCCGGCGGCCCCTTCGGCAGTTCGACCGTGCTGGCCTACTACATGTACGAGCAGTCGCTTTTCAATTACCGCATGGGTTACGGCGCGGCGGTGGCGACGGTCCTGTTCCTGATCATGGACATCTACATCGCCTTCTTCCTCTACCGCATGCTGAAACAGGAACGCAGGAGCGGCTGATGTATCCGACCGCCATTCAAAAGGCGCCGGCGGGCGTCGCCCTGGGCTACAAGATCTCGCTGCCCATCGCGCTGATCGTCTGGCTGCTGCCGCTGGTCGCGGTGATGCTGACCTCCATGCGCTCGCTCAACGACATCACCCAAGGCAACTACTGGGGCCTGCCGACCGAATGGCAGATCCTGGAGAACTACACCACCGTCTTCACCGCAACTCCGATGACGCTCTACCTGATGAACAGCGTCATCGTCACCCTGCCGACGGTGGCGATCACGGTTGCCATCTCGGCCATGGCCGGCTTCGCCCTGGCCAAGTACAATTTCCGCGGCAACCTTCTGCTCTTTGCGATGTTCATCGCGGGCAACTTCATTCCCTTCCAGATCCTCATGATCCCGGTGCGCGACCTGATGGTCCAGCTCGGCATGTACGACACCTACTGGTCGCTGATCCTCTTCCACATCGCTTTCCAGACCGGCTTCTGCACGCTGTTCATGCGCAATTTCATCCAGGCCCTGCCCCACGAACTGATCGAGGCGGCGCGGGTGGAAGGGGCGACCGAGTTCGAGGTGTTCTGGCATGTCGTCGTGCCGCTGGTGCGCCCGGCCTGCGCGGCCCTGGCGGTGCTGGTCTTCACCTTCATCTGGAACGACTACTTCTGGGCCCTGGTGCTGGTGCAGAGCGACGAGGTGCGGCCGGTCACTGTGGGGCTGGCCGCACTGCGCGGGCAGTGGGTCGCCTCCTGGCAGCTTATCTCCGCCGGCTCCCTGGTGGCCGCTCTGCCGCCGGTCATCATGTTCTTTGCCATGCAACGCCACTTCATCGCCGGGCTGACCCTGGGCGCGACAAAGGGCTGAGGGCCGCCATGCCGCCCGCCTTCGTCCGCCTCGACGGTGCGGACAGCAGTCTGCTGCTCGACTGTCGCGGACCAGGGGTGCCGCTCTGCCTGCACTGGGGCCCCACCCTTCCGGGCGGCATAGACCCCGAAGCCCTCGCCGTTTCGGCGCAGCCGCGCCTGCGCCAGCACGCGATCCTGGACAGCCCGCCGCCGGTCAGCCTGCTGCCGGAAGCGGGGCTCGGTTTCTTCGGCGCGCCGGGGCTGGAGGGACACCGCGGACGCAACGACTGGGCCACCGCTTTCGAACTGCGCGAGATCGAACAGGAAGACGATGCCCTGCGCCTCCACCTGGAAGAACCGCGGGCGATGCTGGCGCTCACCCTCGACATCCGGCTGCACACCGCCAGCGGCATTGTCTCGCGCCGCTCGGCCCTGACCAACCGCGCCGCCAAACCCTATAACCTCACCTGGCTGGCCGGAGCCGCCTTCGACCTGCCGGAAGACGCAGAGGATGCGCTGCTGCTGAACGGCGCCTGGAGCAGCGAGTTCACGCCGCGCCGCATGGGGCTGGGCGCCGGGCAGATCGCCCAGGAATGCCGCCGCGGCCGCACCAGCCACGCCAGCTTTCCCGGCTGCATCGTCGGCAGCCGGGGCTTCGACGACCTGCAGGGCAGCGTCTACGGCTTTCACCTCGCCTGGAGCGGCAACCACCGCCTGCTGATCGACCACCAGCCCGACGCCGGGCACCAGGTGCAGCTCGGCGAGCTGCTGCTGCCGGGGGAGGTGATCCTGGGCGAAGGCGAGCGCTACGAAAGCCCCTGGGTGCACGCGGCCTGGTCATCAGCCGGACTGAACGATCTCTCCCAGCGCTTCCATGCCTTTCTGCGGGACGCGGTGCTGCCGCCCCGTGTCGCTGCGCAGCCGCGCCGCGTACACTACAATTCCTGGGAGGCGATCTACTTCGACCACAGCGAAGAGAAATTCTTCGCCCTGGCCGAACAGGCCGCCGCGCTTGGGGTCGAGCGCTTCGTGCTGGACGACGGCTGGTTTCCCGGCCGTGTCAGCGCCCAGTCCGGCCTCGGCGACTGGCAGGTCGACCCGACCAAGTATCCGCAGGGGCTCGACCCGCTGATCGCCAGGATCACAGACCTCGGCATGGACTTCGGTCTCTGGGTCGAGCCGGAGATGATCAACCCCGACAGCGACCTCTACCGCGCGCACCCGGACTGGGTGCTGGCGCTGCCGGGCCATGCGCGCCCGACCGGACGGCACCAGCTCGTGCTCGACCTGACCCGGCCGGAAGTCTCCGATCACCTCTTCGCCTGGCTGGACCGGCTGCTGTCGGACCATGCCATCGCCTACCTGAAGTGGGACCACAACCGCGACCTGGCCCCGGCCGGCGATGCCCTGGGACGTCCCGCGGCGCGGCGCCAGACTCTGGCCTTCTACGCCCTGCTCGACCGGCTGCGCGCCGCCCACCCGCAGGTGGAGATCGAGTCCTGCGCCTCGGGCGGCGGGCGCGCGGACTACGCGGTCCTGCGCCGCAGCGAGCGGCTCTGGACCAGCGACAACAACGACGCCCTGGCGCGCCAGACCATCCAGCGCGGCGCCAGTCTGTTCTTCCCGCCGGAGGTTTTGGGCGCCCATGTCGGTCCCGCCGCCAGCCACACCGCCGGACGCCGCTTCAGCCTCGACTTCAGGGCCGGCACCGCCCTCTTCGGGCACTTCGGACTGGAGTTCGATCTGGCCGAACTGAGCGCCGCGGAGCACGACTCATTGAAAGCCTGGATCGCGCTCTACAAGCGCTTCCGATCGCTGCTCCACGGCGGCCGGCTGTATCGTCTGCCATTCATGGGCGCGCACGGCCAGGCCTGGCTCAGCATCGCCCAGGACGCTTCGGAAGGGCTCGCCGCCCTGGTCTGCCTGGAACCGCCGCTGCCCCCGCGGCCGGCGCCGTTGCGGCTGCCCGGCTTCGATCCGGATGCCGACTACCGGGTCACGCTGCTGCCGCCCGCACCGGACGGGCTGGCGGACTACATGAACGATTTACGGGCTTGGCTTGACGGTCAAATCGTGCTGTCTGGCCGGCTGCTGACAGAGGGCGGCCTGCACTTTGGACTCGTCCGCCCGCAGTCCATCGCCCTTCTGCATCTGAAAAAGGTCTGAGCGCAATGCTTGGCGTCTGTTACTACCCGGAGCACTGGCCGGAAAGCCGCTGGGCCGAGGATGCCGCGGCCATGGCGGCGCTCGGCATCACCTACGTGCGCATCGGTGAGTTCGCCTGGAGCTTCATGGAGCCTCGGCGCGATGCCTTCGCGTGGGACTGGCTCGACCGCGCGATCGAAACCCTGGCGGCCGCGGGCCTGAAGGTCGTGCTCGGCACACCGACCGCAACGCCGCCGAAGTGGCTGGTCGACGAGCGCCCGGAAATTCTGCCAGCCGACGAGCGCGGGCGCGTGCTGCGCTTCGGGGCAAGGCGGCACTACTGCTTTTCGAGTCCGGCCTGGTGGGAGGAAACACAGCGCATCGTCGAGGCCATGGGCGAGCGCTACGGCAACCATCCCGCCGTCGCCGGCTGGCAGTTGGACAACGAGTACGGCTGCCACAACACGGTGCTGTCTTACGTGCCGCATTGCCTGCCGGCCTTTCGCAACTGGCTGCTTGATCGATACAAGACGATCGAGCGTCTGAACGAGGCCTGGGGCACCGCCTTCTGGAGCCAAAGGTACGGCGGCTTTCATGAAGTGGATCTGCCCAACCTGACGGTCACCGAGGCCAACCCCTCGCACCTGCTGGACTACCGCCGCTTCGCCTCCGACCAGGTCGCGGTTTACAACCGCCTGCAGGCGAAGATTCTGCGCCGCCTTTCGCCCGGCCGCTTCCTGGCGCACAACTTCATGGGCTTTTTCACCGAGTTCGATCACTACCCCCTGGCGCGCGATCTGGATGTCGTGTCCTGGGACAGCTATCCGCTGGGCCACACCGACCAGCGCCTGCCCATGCCCGCCGAAGACAAGAAGCGCTGGGCGCGCTCCGGCCACCCCGACGTCGCGGCCTTTCACCACGACCTCTGCCGCGGCATGGGCACGGCGCGCTGGTGGGTGATGGAACAGCAGCCGGGGCCGGTGAACTGGGCCGACTTCAACCCGGCACCGGCCAAAGGCATGGTGCGGCTGTGGACCTGGGAGGCCTTCGCCCACGGCGCCGAAGTGGTGTCCTACTTCCGCTGGCGCCAGGCGCCCTTCGCGCAGGAGCAGATGCACGCCGGCCTCAATCGCCCTGACGGCGCGCTGGATCAGGGTGGCGAAGAAGCGCGCCAGGTCGGTGAGGAGATCGCCGCGCTTGCAGACTCCCTCGGCAAGCGCCATCAGGCGCCGGTCGCCCTGGTGTTCGACTACGAAGCCGTCTGGGCCTTCCAGATCCAGCCGCAGGGACTGGGCTTCAACCACAAGGACCTCGCCCACCGCTTCTACCGCTGCCTCAGGCGATTGGGCCTGGACGTCGATATCCTGCCGGCGGGGGCGCCGCTCGACGGCTATGCCCTGGTGGTCGTCCCCAGCCTGCCTGTGCTGCGGAACGGCGCCGCCGAGGCCCTGGCTGACAGCGATGCCGCCGTCGTGCTCGGCCCGCGCAGCGGATCGAAGACCGAGAGCTTTCAGATTCCCGCCGGCCTGCCGCCCGGCCCCCTGCGACAGCTGATCGACATGCAGGTGACCCGGGTGGAGAGCCTCCCGCCTGCCGTGCGCGATCAGCTCACCTGGGGCAACAAGGGCTACAGCATCGGCCTCTGGCGCGAGCGCCTGGAAAGCGCCACGGCGGAGACGCAGGCCCGCTTCCCCGACGGAGAGGCCGCGATCCTGTCACAGGGCCGCACGCATTACCTCGGCTTCTGGCCGGAAGAGGATTTCCTGACCGACTATCTGGCCGCCCTGGCCGAGGCCCGCGGCCTGGCGGTCCAGCGGCTCGACGACGCGCTGCGGCTGCGCCGTCTCGGCGATCTCACCTTCGCCTTCAATTACGGCGACAAGCCGCTGCCGGCGCCGGCGCCCGAGGGCAGCGCCTTCGTGCTGGGCGGGCCCGAGATCGCCGCCCACGATCTGGCGGTCTGGCGCAAGGGCTGACCGCCGCCGCGCCTTCAGTGCCTGCCGTGATGCTCATGGACAGGAGCGGCCCCGTCGCCGGCATTCGGGCCATAGCCGCGCAAGCGGTCATAGAGCGCGACCTGCTGATCGTTCAACAAGGCCCGGGTGCTGAGATGGTAGCGCAGATGGGCAAAACGCAGGCGGCCCTGCAGGTCGCCCAGGGCAGCGACCTCTTCGCGTAAGTTTTCTTCCGTGACCGCGCCTTCGCGAAAGATGCGATCGAGCTGCGCCTCGCGCATCAGGATCTCACGGCCCAATCCCTGCGCTTCGGACTGCATCTCTGCAAAGAGGCTTTCGACGGCCCCGCGCTGCGCCGGCGACAGGCCCAGCGCCTCGGCCAGGTCCAGCACGTGGCGCGGTCCCGGGTAGCCGTTCAGTTCCGCGGCCAGCGCGAGCCCCATCCCGCGCCCGACACTCAGGTCCTCGATCTGCTGGGGCGACAGCGCCTTGATGGGGCGGTCCTGCCAGCCTGCATAGGGATTTGCATCCTGCGCCGCGGCAGCGACGCCGGGAACGAGAAACAGAGCAACAGCGACCAGAGCGGCTTTGACCATGACCAAGGTCCTTTCCTGTAGAGCGATGGGTTCTCAGCCCCGCGCTGCGCGGTTGATGGCGTCGTGCCGCGCCCGCACCGACGCAGGCCAGCGGCTCTTGATGTAGGACAGCACGGCCCAGATCTCTTCGTCGGTCAGGATGCCTTCATAGGCCGGCATGTCGCTTTCGTAACCGCCGCCGGCAATGGCCGCGGGCCCGTACTTAGTGAGCGCGAAAAGCTGGACGTCGGGGTGATGCCAGGTGTGGCCGCTGGGATCGTGCGGCGGCGCCGGCAGGCGCCCGTCGGCGCGGCGCTGACGCCAGTCGGCCTGCCCCTCCAGGTTGGCACCGTGGCAGACGGCGCATTCGGCGGCATAGACGTCGCGGCCCAGCGCCACCAGCCGGGCGTCGTCCGGATCGATCCCGCCGGCTACCCGATCCTGCACGACGGCGAGGGTGCCGGCCGCCGCCGCAGCCAGGATCAAGGCAACAAAGGCGATGGTGACCCTCCGCCGTCCGACTCCGCGCACCGCAACAAGCCCGTTGTTCGTTCCAGACCCGGCAAAGGCTGAAGCTTCCCGCCGCTGGAAGGTCAAGCTGCCCCACTGGGCAGCGTCAGGGCGGCGCGACGGCTGAGGTCAGCACGGCCGTTGCCAGTAGGATGGCGATCACGAGCGCGATCTCCGCGGCGATCGAACGCCGCAGCCGCAGCGCTGCGCCCGGCTCGCCGGCGGCGAGGCGCGGAACCAGACGCCACTTGTTGAGCGCGGCAAAGCCGAGCAGCAGCACGACCAGCGCCAGCTTGACCAACAGCACCCGGCCATAGGCGGTGGTCACGAGCGGCGCGATGCCGCCGAGGAGCAGAGCGGCGAGACCGGCCCCGGCCAGCAGCAGACAGGCGACAAAGACGCCAGCGATGCGCCCGAAGCGCTGCATCACCGCCGCCACCCGCGCGCCCTCCGCCGCGCCCGCAAGCTGCAACAGCGGCCAGAGGCTGCCGATCCAGAACGCGACCGCCGCCAAGTGCAGGGTCAGGAGGGCGTGGAGCCACGGGGAATTCGGATCGTCCTGCGTATGCCCGACGAGGCCGAAGGACAGCGCGACCAGAAGGCCCCCGGCCAGCAGTGCCGGCAGGCACAGACGGGCATGCAACAGTCCGACGGACAGCAGCGCCAATCCGGCAAGGCGCAGCCAGACGGCGTCGCCCGCCGCCGTTCCGGCCACCAGCGCCCAGAGTTCCGCATCGAAGCCCCCGGCAAGCCCGGCCCCGCTGAGCAGCGCCACGGTCGCGTAGACTATGGCCAGCGATGCCGGAACCGCGATCACCAGAAGCAGCCCGACATGACGCCGGATCACCGCGACCTCGGCAGCGGTGAGCAGGGAGCGGAAGACGATCATGAAGGAAAGCGCACCGGTCGCCACCAGGGCCGCCCCGTAAGAGAGCAGCTTGGCGGCGAGAGTGACGGCTTCGACGGAAGACAAGAGAGACCCGGCCCCGCTTGACGGCGACCGTTACGGCGGCGGAGCGATGGTGAAGCTGAACGCGCCGCTCACCGGGTGACCGTCGGCGGAGAGCACGCGCCACTCCACGCGATACTGTCCGGCCTCCAGCGGCGGCAGGGGAACACGGCGTTCCCGTACAGGATCGAGACTGCGCCTGCCAGGCAGTTCGACTTCGTCACCTGCCGCGTTGTAGAGGCGCAGGGAGGTCAGCCGTACCGCTTCTTCAAAGGTCAGCGTCAGTTCCCGGGGCGCTTCGGCCAACGCGCTGCCGTCCGCCGGCGAGACCATGGGGCCCTTGGCGTGGGCGACGGCGTCGCTCCCAGGCAGGCAAAGCGCGACAGCCAGAAGGAACAGGCCTGCGGCACGGGCAGGCGTTCTAGTCCAGGAACGGATGGTCGGCATGACGGGCGCAGCTCCTCAGCAGTGTCCTGGTCCGGGCCGGACGTTCAGCTTATCAGCCTTCTCGCGACGGAAAGGTCAAGGATCAGGGAGGCCGGACCTCCGGGCGGGCCGTTCCGACCGGCCCGGAGGTGCCCAGCCCCCTACATTGCTGATCCTACTGCAGAGCCCGCTTCAGCGGCGGGATCCGCGAAAGAACCAGCAGGTCCAGCGCCAGAACCGTCAGCAGCGTGAGCCCGACCAGCGGGAACGCCAGGGAGAGCAGGAGCATCAGGAAGACAGCCCCCTTCCACAGCGGCAGATTGGCCGGCAGCGGCGGTGCGGCGAGGCGGGCGATCCCGCTCGGGCGACGCTTCCACCACATCACCACGCCGCTGATGCAGAGGAAGACAACCGCGAGGCAGAACAGCGCGTTCAGCGCCGTGTTCCACAGGCCCATGTCGCCCTGGTGCAACGCGATGCCCACCGCCATGGCCTTGGCGGCAAGGGCGTAGTCGTCGTAGCCCACCTCGGCCAGCACTTTGCCGGTGTATTGATCGACGTGGACGGTGCGGTCGCCGGTCGGGGTTTCGGTATCGCCGTCCATGGAATCGGCTGAGATCGTGTAGACGCCTTCGGCGCCATCCGGCAGGTTGATGCGGAACTGCTTTTCGAAGCCGATCGTCCGCGCCAAGGCCTCCACGCTGGTGAGGTTGACCGCGGTTCCCTCCGGCACGCCGGCAGCACCAGCTTGTGAGCCGGAGCTGGGCATCGGCGTCTGCTCCAGGCCCCAGGGCACCTCCTTCAAGGCACCGTGGTTCATGCTGGCATGGGTCTGGTCCGACAGCGGGACGTTGTCCCACTTCTCCGCTGGAAAGGTGCTCCAGGCCTGGACGAACTGGCCGCCCCAGATGCCGGCCCAGGCAAGGCCGGAGATCAGGAAGAACACCAGCAGCAGGGAGAGATAGAACCCGATGCTGACATGCAGCTCCTTCCACAGCGCCCGGCCTCTCGCGCTGAGCCGGGGAAGGAGCGCCCGCGCAAGGCCGGTCCCGTCGCGCGGCCACCAGAGATACAGGCCCGTGACCACCATGACGATGGCAAGGCCGGCGGCGACTTCGATCAGGCGGTCGCCCAGGTCGCCGATCAGCAGCGTGCCGTGGATGTCGCTTGCGAAGTAGTACCAGGTCGAATCCTTGTCGACCGATGACAGCACTTCGTTGGTGTAGGGATCGACGGCGACGATCATGCTGAGATCGTCCACCTTCACCCGGACCAGGGCGGTGCGGTCGGCGGCCGGCGGCGGCATGTATTGGCTGACCGTTCCGCCGGGATGGGCATCAAGCGCGGCCCGGGCCTGGGCGACGGCGGTGGTCATCTGCGCCTGCGGCACGACATAGAGCCGCTCGCCGAAGCGCGTTTCCACCGAATTGAAATAGACCATGATGAGGCCGGTCACGGCCAGCATCAGCAGGAAAGGAATGACGAAAAGCCCGGCGTAGAAATGCCAGCGCCAGGCGGCGAGGTAGAACTTGCGCGAAAACGCGGAGGTCGAATCGCGGGGCTCTGCAGAGGCTGCAGGCTCCGCCGAGACGGAAGAGGTGTCCATAAGACGATTCCCTTTGCGGCGGCCGGGGCCGCCGAAGCTGAGTGGTGCGGTTGAAGCGAAGGTCAGCTTTGGGAAGAGGGCGGCGCACGCGGGGCCAGGGAATGATGCAGCCAGTCCGGCCCCGCCGCCAGATCCGCCGGCAGAGCGGGAAGGGGTTTGCCCATCGCCAGGGGCGCGAAGGCGTAGGCATCGCCCAGGAGGGGCAGGGACAGCGTGAAGGTGCAGGCGCCGGGGCAGGTCCGGAAGGTATCGCCGTCAGCCGGTGCCGGCTCCTCCGACGGCTGCTCCCCATCGTTCTTCCCGGCACTGTCCCCGAAGCCGGCCGCAGCAGGATCGAGGCTGCGCAGGTCGATGATTCCGTTGGGTGTGCACAGCAGAAAGAAGTCGTCGCTGCCGCCGGGAGCGCCCGGCATCGCCTGGGCCGGCATGCAGGGCAGCAGCAGCCGCACGACCAGAACGAAGGCGATCACCGCCGCGGCCCACTGCCGCGGCGTCGCTGTGCGGCTACGCCCGCTCGCTCCCTGCCTGCCTGTTACCGGCGCGATCGCCATAGAGATTTGGAGCCCGCGCTTACACAGCGAGCCTCCCTGGCTTGTCCCGTCTTCGGGTCCCCTGTTCGATCCGGCAGTCTAGGCGCGGTGTTGGGCGGCCTCACCGGGACAATGTGTCGCGCCCCTGGTAGTGGGCATTGGGGGTGGGCATCGGGGGTGTCGCGCCCCGCAGAGACCGTCCCCAAGACTCCGCCCTGCTAACGGATGGCGCGCAGCACCGCTTCGCCGCAGGCCTTGGTGTCGGCGCTGCCGCCGAGATCGCGGGTGCGTGTCGCCGGGTCGGCCAGGGCCGCTTCCATGGCACGCTCCAGCGCCGCCGCCGCTGCGCTTTCACCCAGGTGGTCCAGCATCATGGCCGCAGTCCAGACGGCGGCGATAGGGTTGGCGATGCCCTGGCCGGCGATGTCCGGCGCCGAGCCGTGCACCGGCTCGAAGAGCGACGGGAACTCCCGCGTCGGATTCATGTTGGCCGCCGGCGCAATGCCGATGGAGCCGGCCACGGCCGGGCCGAGGTCGGAGAGAATGTCGCCGAAGAGGTTGGAGGCGACCACCACGTCGAACCAGTCCGGGTGCTGCACGAAGTGCGCCGTCAGGATGTCGATGTGGTACTGCGCGGTTTCGATATCCGGAAAGCGCGCCGCCGCCGCGGCGAAGCGCTCGTCCCAGTAGGGCATGGTGTGGACGATGCCGTTGGACTTGGTCGCCGAGGTGACGTGCCTGCGCTTGCGCTTGCGCGCCAGTTCGAAGGCGTAGTCGAGAATGCGGTCGACGCCGCGGCGCGTGAAGATGGAAAGCTGGGAGGCCATCTCGTGGTCGGAGCCGTGGTAAAGGCGCCCGCCGACCTCGGAGTACTCGCCTTCCACGTTCTCGCGCACGACGATGAAGTCGATGTCCTCCGGCCCGCGGCCGGCCAACGGCGAGGTGATGCCCTGGAGCAGCCGCACCGGGCGCACGTTGGCATAGAGATCAAGTTCGCGGCGCAGCGGGATCAGCAGGCCCCAGAGGGAGACGTGGTCCGGCACGCCCGGCCAGCCGACAGCGCCCAGGTAGATCGCATCGAACCCCTTGACCTCTTCGATGCCGTCCTCCGGCATCATGCGCCCGGTTTCGGCATAGCGCTGGCAGGACCAGTCGAAGCTCTGCCATTCGATGGCGAAACCATGCACGTCGGCCACCGCCTCGGCGGCACGCTGGCCGACCGGGATTACCTCCTGGCCGATGCCGTCGCCGGGAATGACGGCGATGCGGTAAGTCTTTCCTGTCATCAATCCTGTCCTTTGAAAAACGCGAGGAAGGCGTCCAGCACGGCGTCCGGGCATTCCTCGGCAAGATAGTGGCCACCGGGCAGAGGGCCGCCGCGCACATCCTCGGCACGCCGGCGCCAGAGGTCCAGCACGTCGAAACAGCGGTCGACGGCGCCGCCGGCTGACCACAGCGCCAACAGCGGGCAGGCGACCTTGCGACCGCCGTCCTCGTCGTCGTGGCGGATGTCGATCCCGGCGGAGGCGCGGTAGTCCTCGCAGGTCGCGTGGATGGTGGCGGGGTCGCGAAAGGCAGCCAGATAGTCCGCCAGCGCCGCGGCGCTGAACGGGCTCATGCCGGCCGCCCCGGCGCCGCAGCGCCAGCGCCAGAAGCCCTCCGGGTCGGCGGCCATCATCTGCTCCGGCAGGGGCGCCTTCTGGATCATGAAGAACCAGTGCCAGTAGGCGCGGGCGAAGGCCTCGGTCGTGCCGCGGTACATCTCGCGCGTCGGCGCGATGTCCAGCACCGCCAGACGCTCCACCCGCTGCGGCCAGTCCAGCGCCAGGCGGTGGGCGACCCGGGCGCCGCGGTCGTGGGCGCCGATCAGGAAGCGTTCGTGGCCGAGCTGGTCCATCACCGCGACCATGTCGGCTGCCATGGCGCGCTTGGAGTAAGGCGCATGCTCGGCATCGCTCGGCGGCTTGGACGAGCGGCCATAGCCGCGCAGATCGGTGGCGACGACGGTGAAATCCTGGGCCAGCCGCGGCGCCACCTTGTGCCACATGGCATGGGTCTGGGGATTGCCGTGCAGCAGCAGCAGGGGCGGCCCCGCACCGCCGGCAACGCCATGGATCGTCGCGCCGTCGCCGGGCAGGTCGAAACGTGTGAAGCCGTCGAACATGGCTTTTTGGGTAGCGAAGCGGCGGCGGCAAGTCCAATCGCCGCCATTGATCGCCTCAGGCTATTAATCGGTCTTTTGTCAGACCGTTTGGGGCGCCGGGAGATAGTCGAGGAAGCTGAGGGCGCTCTGCATCACCTCGCGCTCCCGCCAGACGACGTAAACCTCCACCAGCGGACCGCCGCCCTCCAGCGGACGGTAGACCACGTCGTCGCGGCGGAACTGGGTCACCCATTCCGGCACCAGGGAAACGCCGAGTCCGGCTGCGACCATGGCGATGATGACATGGCGCTCGTTGGCTTCCTGCAGAATGCGCGGTTCGTAGCCGCGGCTGCGGAAGTAGTCGTGCACCACGTCGAAGAGGATCGGCCGGTGGGAGCGGGCCGGGATGACCAGCGGTTCCTTGGCGATCTCCTGGGCCGGCACGGCCTCCCGCGCGGCCAGGGGGTGATCGGCCGGCAGCGCGGCGACGATGGGTTCGGTCAGCACCTGGCGCGCGGCCAGATGGCTGTCCTTGGGCCAGACCCGGACAAAGGCTATGTCCAGGTGACGATTGGATAAAGCATGCAGGGCCGGGGCCGAGAGCATCTCGTTCACCTTGATCTCGACCTCGGGGTGGTCGCGGCGGAAGCGGCGCACCACCTGCGGCAGCAGCCCGGCGGTTGCGGAGTCGACGCCGCCGACCTTGAGCAGTTCGGCCCCCTCGCCCGCGACGGTGCGCGCCGCCACCGCGGCGGCCTCCGCCTGCGCCAGGGTGGCCCGCGCCTCCGGCAGGAAGCTCTCGCCCGCCCGGGTCAGGCTGACCCGGCGGGTGGTGCGCAGGAACAGGCGCACGCCCAACTCGTCCTCCAGCCCGCGGACCTGGGCGGAGAGGGCCGGCTGGGCCATGTGCAGCCGCTCGGCGGCGCGGCCGAAATGCAGTTCGTCTGCGACCGCCAGGAATATGCGCAGTTGCTTAAGTTCCATTGGGGCATCGATTGGACGAGAGACCGGATCAGCTTGAATTCTTCATGGGGATTGTTCAATAAATTCTTCTCAATCCCGGAGCGACCGCCGCATAGCATCGCCCAACCGTAAAAGAGCAACAATCTACCAATCAGGGAGGATTTCCATGCGCATTCTTGCTGCCGCAGCCGCACCGGCCGCTGCGCTTGTCTTGGGAGCCGCGCTGCTGGCGCCCGCCGCCATCGCCGCGGACTACCCCAGCAAGCCCGTGACCTACATCGTCCCCTACAATCCGGGCGGCGAATCCGACGTCACCGCACGCTTCCAGGAGCCCTACTTCAAGGAAGTGACCGGTGAGGACGTGGTGATCCAGTACAAGCCCGGCGCCGGTGGCGCCACCGCCTGGGCCCAGCTGAACGGCTTCGAGGCCGACGGCTACACCATCATGAACGTGAACTTCCCCCACGCCATCCTGCAGCCGGCCATGAAGGACGTCGGTTACCAGACCGAGGATGTGAGGCCGGCCTTCGTCTTCCACTACACCCCCGATGCGATCCTGGTGCGCGCCGACAGCCCCTATCAGACGCTGCAGGACCTGATCGACGACGCCAAGGCCAACCCGGGCGCCACCACCTTCTCCGGCTCCGGCACCAATTCGGCCAACCACCTGGCCACCGTGCGCTTCGACCAGATGGCGGGCACCAAGTCCACCTACATCCCCTTCAAGGGCTCCGCCCCCTCCATCGCCGCGTTGCTGGGCGGCCAGGTGAAGGCGGCCATGAGCTACACCACCCAGGGCATCAAGGCCGGGGATCAGGTGCGGGTGCTGGCCATCGCGACGGAAGAACGTGTCGCCGCCTATCCCGACGTGCCGACCTTCAAGGAACTGGGCTTTGACTACGTGGCCGGCGCCTACCGCGGCGTCACCCTGCCGCAGGACGCCCCGGCGGAGGTGCGCGCCCGGCTCTCGGCCATCATCGGCGAAATCAACGCCAAGCCGGAGTTCAGGCAGAAGATGGAGGAGAACGGCTACGTCGTGACCGACATTCCGCACGATCAGGTCGATCAGTTCATCGCCGACCGCCGGGCCGAATACGCCTCGGCCATCGAGGCGCTGAAAGCGGCCAACTGACGCGCAGGCCGAAAGTCCTGACCTAAGTCCGGCGCGCGCCGATGCTCGAAGCCCTGGTTGCGGCTGTCTCGCCGCTGAACCTGGCCCTCGCCCTCTGCGGGGTGATGGCGGGAACGATCATCGGCGCGCTGCCCGGCCTCTCGGCGACCATGGCAGTCGCCGTGCTGGTCCCCTTTACCTTCACCATGGACCCGGCCTCCGGCCTCATCGCCCTCGGGGCGGTCTACACCGGCGCCATCTACGGCGGCGCCTACGCGGCGATCCTGGTGAACACGCCGGGCACCCCGGCGGCCATCGCCACCGCCATGGACGGCTTTCCCCTGGCCAAGAGCGGCCATGGCGATCTGGCGGTGACCCTGTCCTGCCTGGCCTCCGTCGTCGGCGGCCTGGTAGGCGCCCTGGCGCTGTTGTTCCTCGCACCGCCGCTGTCGCAGATCGCGCTCGCCTTCGGGCCGGTGGAGTATTTCTGGCTGGCGATCTTCGGCCTCTCGCTGATCGCCACGCTCTCGGCGGGCAACACCCTGATGGGGCTGATCGGCGGCTGTATCGGTCTGCTGCTGTCCACCGTCGGCTCGGCAGTGGTGGGCGGCGACGTGCGCTACACCTTCGGCCAGACCCAGTTGCTGGGCGGCATCCCCATCATCCCGGCGATGATCGGCCTCTACTGCATCCCCGTGCTGATCGATTTGGTGATCCGCCCGGAAGCCCACCTCGAACGGCGCAGCGAAAGCATGGCGGGCTTTCGCCTGCTGGAGGCGCTGGGCACCGTCTGGCGCTCCAAGTTCAACCTCGTCCGCTCGGCGGTGATCGGCACCGCAGTGGGCATCCTGCCGGCCGCCGGCGGGTCGGTGGCCGGGCTGGTGTCCTATGCGGAGGCCAAGCGCAGCTCACCGGAGTCCGAGCGCTTCGGCAAGGGCGCCAAGGACGGGGTCATCGCTTCGGAGGCCGCCAACTCCGCCACCGTCGGCGGCGGCTTCATCCCGACCCTGGTGCTGGGCATCCCCGGCACGCCGCCCGATGCCATCATCCTGGGCGCGCTGCTGGTGCAGGGCATCCGCACCGGCCCGCAGCTCTTCACCCAGCAGGGCGACATCGTCTACACCTTCGTGCTCGGCCTGATCATCGCCACCCTGCTGATGCTGCCCACCGGGCTGGTGGTCGGGCGCTATGCCTTCCGCCTCATCATCTCGGTGCCCAAGACCGCCCTGGCACCCGCCATCGCGCTGCTCACGGTGATCGGGTCCTACGCCATCGAGTCCAACGTCGTGCACGTCCTCATGATGGTGTCCCTGGGCCTTGCCGGCTGGCTGCTGGCCCGCATCGGCCTGGCCGCCTCGCCCATCGTCCTCGGCCTCATCCTCGGGCCCATCGCCGAGGCCGGCTTCGTGCAGGCCTGGCTGATCGGCGGCGCCCAGGGCAACATTCCGGCGATGTTCTTCGGGCGCCCGATCTCCCTGGCGATCATCGCGCTGATCCTCCTGACCCTGGTCTGGCCCCTGATCGCCAAGGCACGGCGCCGCCGTCTGGCAAAGGCGGTCAGCGATGGATAAGGGCGACTCGCGCATCGCCGACCTGCTGGCGGCCGCGCTCGCGCTCGGGCTCGGCGTCTTCGCGCTGTCGCGCACCGGGGAAATGTCGGAACTCGGCGCCGTCTTTCCGCGCACGGCGGCCATCCTGCTGATCCTGGCGGCGCTCGGTCTCGCCCTGCGCAGCCTGCTGCGCCGGCGCAGCACGGCGCCCGAAGCAGCAGAGCCGGCACCATCGCAATCAGCTAGCGAAGGCCCGGCGGTCTCCACCGAGGTTCTGGAGGCGCCGCGGGTCGACCGCCCGCGTCTGGCGGGAATAGCCCTGACCCTGCTGGCCTGGGCGCTGCTGCTGAAGCCCCTGGGCTTCCTGGTGACCGCCGCCGTTGGCCTCGTCGCCGTCGGCCTTGTCACCTACCGGGAGCGCATGAGCCTCACCGCCGCCCTGCTGCACGTGCTGGCCGGCGCGGTGCTGGTCGGCGGCTTCTACAGCCTCTTCGTCTGGGTGCTGAAGATCGCCGTGCCCTGAGCTGCGACGGCCGCTCAGAAAGGCAAAACCCCCGGGCCGGCCGGGGGTTTTGGAAACTGGTGGAGCCGGACGGAATCGAACCGACGACCTCTACAATGCCATTGTAGCGCTCTCCCAACTGAGCTACGGCCCCTTAGGGAAGACAGGCGATCGCTGCGGGACAGGCGCCCCGGACCGACTGTGCGCGGGAAATTAGGTATCCCACCGCCGCAAGGCAAGGAAAATCTCGCCGGGGAGACCCGCCACCAGCGCTTCCGGTTTCGGGCCCGTTTCGCCCCCGCGGCCCAGGGTCCGGGCCAGGTTGCCGGGCCAGGTTGCCGGGCCTTCAGGTGTCGTCTTTGTCTTCCTTGACCACGACTTCGGCCACATCGTCGTCGTCGCCCAGGTCGGAGGTATCCTCGATGAAATCCTCCTCCTCGTCGTCGCCGGCCTCCTTCAGCATGGCGTCGGCCTCGGCATCCTCGAGGTCGATGTCGTCATCGCCGGTCGCCTCCTCTTCCGTCTTAGGGGCGGCCTTCTTCGCCTTCGGTGCAGGCTCGGGCTTCGGCGCCGGGCGCGTACGGCGCGATTTCAGCAGAGCTTCGGGGTCGAACTCCACCCCGCATGACGGGCAGATGATCGGTGATTTCCGCAGGTCGTAGAACTTGGCTCCACAACTCTGACAGATGCGCTTGGTCCCCCACTTCGGATTAGCCACCAGCGCGTCCTCCAAGGATCTTCGAATTGTCTGGTCCCGGGTTTGGCAATTGCCATGATCGTGCATCGCTGTCAAAAGGTAATTCGGTGATGCGCCGAACGGCAGGTCTTGGCGTTTCGGCGGCAGCGCAGTCCCCGCCAGACCTGCCGCTCGGCGCAGGACAGAGAAAGACGTTCAGGTGCGACCCCAGAGCATGCAAGCCCAAGGTGCAAAAGGCGACAACGCGACGACGCGTCCCATGACGGCGCATCCCATGACGGCGCGGCCGACGGATGCCCTGACCGGCACCGTGCGGCTGCCGGGGGACAAGTCGATCTCGCACCGCGCGCTGATGCTGGGGGCGCTCGCCTGCGGCGAGACCACGGTGGACGGGTTGCTGGAAGGCGAGGACGTGCTCTGCACCGCCGCCGCGATGCGCGCGCTCGGCGCGGAGATCGAGCGCGACGAGGCCGGGCGCTGGCATGTCTGGGGGCGCGGCATCGGCGGCCTGAGCGAACCGGCGGATGTCATCGACATGGGCAACTCCGGCACCGGCGCGCGGCTTCTGCTGGGCATCCTGGCCAGCCATCCGCTGACCGCGGTGCTCACCGGCGATGCTTCTCTGCGCAGCCGGCCGATGGCGCGGGTGACCGATCCGCTGTCGGCCTGCGGTGCCCGCTTCATCGCGCGGGAGGGCGGGCGGCTGCCGGTCACCGTGATGGGCAGCCGCGATCCCCTGCCGCTCGACTATGAACTGCCGGTTCCCTCGGCGCAGGTGAAGTCGGCGGTGCTGCTGGCAGGGCTGAACGCCCCCGGCGAGACCCGGGTGGTGGAACGGGAGGCGACGCGCGACCACAGCGAGCGCATGCTGGCCTACTTCGGCGCGAGCCTGCGCCTGAACGAGATCGCGCTGGAGGACGGCACAGCGCGCGAGATCGTGCTGACCGGCCAGCCGGAGTTGACCGGACGCCCCGTGGAGGTGCCGGCCGATCCTTCCTCCGCCGCCTTTCCGCTGGTGGCCGCCCTGCTGCTGCCGGGATCGGAAGTACGCCTGCCCGGGGTCGGCATGAACCCGCAGCGCAACGGACTGGTAACCACCCTGCAGGAGATGGGCGGCGACATCGTCATCGAGAACGCCCGGGAGGTGGGCGGCGAGCCGGTCGCCGACCTGCTGGTGCGCGGCTCTGCCCTGCACGGCGTGACGGTGCCCGCCGAACGTGCGCCCTCCATGATCGACGAGTACCCGGTGCTGGCCATGGCGGCTGCGGCGGCGGAGGGACGCACGGTGATGGAAGGACTGGCCGAACTGCGGGTGAAGGAAAGCGACCGCCTGGCCGCCGTTGCCCGCGGCCTCGCCCTCTGCGGCCTTGCGGTCGAGGAAGGCCCCGACAGCCTCGTGGTCGACGGCGTGAGGGGCCGCCCGCCCGGCGGCAACAACCAGCCGATCGAAACCGAACTGGACCACCGCATCGCCATGAGCTTCCTGGTGCTGGGCATGGCCAGCGAGCGGCCGGTGCAGATCGACGACGCCACGCCCATCGCCACCTCCTTTCCGGACTTCACCGCCCTGATGCAGGGCCTGGGCGCGCAACTGGGCGATGTGTGAACCGGGTCCACGAGAACGCCGCGCAGGCCGCCCCGGCCGCGCGACACCGCAGGCTATGATCCCCGTCCTATGATTATCGCCGCCATGAAGCTCGCCTCATGATCATCGCTGTCGACGGGCCGGTGGCCGCCGGCAAGGGCACCCTGGCCCGGCGGCTGGCCGCCGCGCTCGACTTCGCCTACCTGGACACCGGCTCCATCTACCGGGCCGTGGCCGCCAGGGTTCTGGCCGCCGGCGGCGATCCGCAGAACCACGACGAGGCGGTCGAGGCCGCCCGAAGCCTTGGTCCCGCCGACCTGGAGCGCAGCGACCTGCGCAGCGAGGCGGTCGGCCAGGCGGCCTCCAAGGTCGCCGCCAACCAGGCGGTGCGCGAGGCCCTGCTGGCCTTCCAGCACCGTTTCGCGGCGCAGCCGCCGGAGGGCAAAGGCGGCGCGGTGCTGGACGGCCGCGACATCGGCACGGTGGTCTGCCCTGACGCTGATATGAAATTCTTCCTAACAGCGTCGATGGAGGCCCGCGCCCGGCGGCGCCATAAAGAGTTGCTAGAACGCGGGGAGAAGAGTATATACGCCCGCGTTTTGCAGGACTTGCGCGAACGGGATGCGCGCGACAGCGGGCGGGCGACCGCCCCGTTAAAGGCCGCGGCAGATGCCTTGCGGCTCGATACCAGCGAGATGGATGCCGACCAGGCCTTCGCAGCCGCGATGGCCGAGATCGAAAGGCGTCTGAAGCTGCCCGGCCTCTAGCGACAGGGCCCGGTTCACAGCGCGGACGCGGACAGGTCGGGGCCGGCCATGCGGATCGCTGTTTTGGGGATGGATCCGACAGTAAGCAGAGGATCACGCGGAAGACCCAGCCGCGTCCCGCGGAGTTTTGCAAAACTAGAGTGGTGCCCGGGATGGTCCCGGGAAGACCGGCGGGTGCAACCGCCCGGCCTGGATAGTGCAGAGACGAGAAAGGACGAACCGAATGGCTGAAGCAGCCAGCGAGAATGCCCCGGCGGCGGGTGAGAGTTTTGCCGCCCTCCTTGATGAATCCCTTGGCACTGACGACTCCCTTGAAGGCAAGGTTCTGCGCGGAACGATCGTGTCGATCGAAGGCGACAGCGCCATTGTGGACGTCGGCCTGAAGTCGGAGGGCCGCGTCGCGCTGAAGGAATTCGCCGAAGCCGGCCAGGTGCCGGAGATGAAGGTCGGCGACGAGGTGGAGGTCTACCTCGAGCGCATGGAGAACAAGAACGGCGAGGCCATGCTGAGCCGTGAAAAGGCCAAGCGCGAGGAAGCCTGGACCCAGCTGGCCAAGGCCTTCGACAGCAACGAGCGCGTCACCGGAACCATCTTCGGCCGCGTGAAAGGCGGGTTTACCGTCGATCTTTCCGGCGCCGTGGCCTTCCTGCCCGGCAGCCAGGTCGATATCCGCCCGGTGCGCGACGTCAGCCCTCTGATGGGCACGCCCCAGCCCTTCCAGATCCTCAAGATGGACCGCTCGCGCGGCAACATCGTCGTGTCCCGCCGCGCCGTCCTGGAGGAAACCCGCGCCGAGCAGCGCTCCGAACTGGTCGCCAACCTGAAGGAAGGTCAGGTGCTGCAGGGCGTAGTGAAGAACATCACCGACTACGGCGCCTTCGTCGATCTCGGCGGTGTCGACGGCCTGCTGCACGTCACCGACATCTCCTGGAAGCGCATCAACCACCCGACCGAGGTGCTGTCCATCGGCCAGCAGGTGAACGTCCAGGTGATCCGCTTCAATTCCGAAACCCAGCGCATCAGCCTGGGCATGAAGCAGCTTGAGGCCGATCCCTGGGAAGGCGTCGGCGCCAAGTACCCGGTGGGCACCAAGTTCATGGGCCGGGTCACCAACATCACCGACTACGGCGCCTTCGTGGAGCTGGAAGCCGGTATCGAGGGCCTGGTTCACGTCTCCGAGATGAGCTGGACCAAGAAGAACGTCCATCCGGGCAAGATCGTCTCCACCTCTCAGGAGGTCGAGGTCATGATCCTCGACGTCGACGAGCAGAAGCGGCGGATCAGCCTGGGCCTGAAGCAGTGCGGCTCCAACCCCTGGGAGGCTTTCCTGGAAAGCCACTCCGCGGGGACCGAGCTGGAAGGCGAGATCAAGAACATCACCGAGTTCGGGCTCTTCGTCGGCCTGCCGGGCGAGATCGACGGCATGGTCCATCTCTCCGACCTCGACTGGAACCTCTCCGGCGAAGAAGCGGTCAAGCAGTACAGCAAGGGCGACAGCGTCAAGGTGAAGGTGCTGGACGTCGACGTGGAGAAAGAGCGTGTCAGCCTGGGCATCAAGCAGCTTGGCGACGACCCCTTCGCCGGTTCCACCGAGAACCTGAAGAAGGGCGACGTGGTCACCTGCACGGTGCATCAGGTTGTCGACAACGGCATCGAGGTTCAGGTCGGCGACGGCGCCATCGGCTTCATCCGCAAGGCCGAACTGTCGCGCGACCGCAGCGAACAGCAGCCGAGCCGCTTTGCCATCGGCGAGAAGGTCGACGCAAGGATCACCGCCATCGATCCCAAGACCCGCAAGATCGCGCTGTCGATCAAGCAGCGCGAGATCGCGGAGGAAAAAGAGGCGGTGGCCGAATACGGCTCCACCGAGTCCGGGGCAAGCCTCGGCGACATCCTCGGCGCCGCCATCTCGGAGGCCCGCGCCAAGGCCGAAGGCGAAGAGAAAAAGGAAGGCTGAGCCGGCAACGGCCCCTCCTTTCCGGAAAGACCATTCTGCGGCCCGCCGATCCCCGGCGGGCCGCATTTTCTTTGGGCGGCCGTGGCCTTTCCGCCGCGGAATCTTGGAGCGAAGCAAAAAAACGTTTGTTCTGAAAGACTTACCTTGACGGCGCGCGCGTCCTCTGGCAACGTTTTGGGTACTTGAGATGAAAACCGCTTGCAGGCGGCGCTCAAGGGCAGCGCGGGCTCCGTCGCCGCACTCTGGCTGATTGCCACGTCAGGGGAACAACAGGGCGCAACAGCCTTGAGAGAACAGCGGCGCAGATCGGTGAGCTGCGGGAGGCAAACGGGCAGGGGACACCCGACCATTGCCGCGGTCGGGAGGGGAAACATGTCGTTATGACGAAATCGGAATTGATACAGCATATCGCTGATTTGAATCCGCATCTCTATCACCGCGATGTGGAACGTATTGTTACGACGATTTTCGACGAGATCTCCGAAGCGCTGTCCCGGGGGGACCGGGTCGAGCTCAGAGGCTTTGGCGCCTTCTCGGTGAAGAAGCGCGAAGCGCGCATCGGCCGTAATCCGCGCACCGGCGCGGCGGTCAACGTTTCGGAAAAGCACGTGCCGTTCTTCAAGACCGGAAAACAGCTGCGCGAACGCCTGAACGGACGCGAGGGCTGAAACGGTTTCGGTGCCGGCCCGCCGCGCGGCCTCGGTACCGGACACCAGCCGGTTAGACGCCGCCGCAGGCGCTGGGGACCCCGTCCCTCGCTTCATGTTTTTGCACGCTCGTGCGTCCGTCCAAGACGGCCTCGCGCAGTGCCTGCGCTTGGGCTAGACTGCCCCGATTGAGCGTCCAACAGCTTGGGTGGCACCCCCCGTGCGTTACATCTTCTGGTTCATGACCCTGTTGCTGACCCCGGTGTTCATTGTCTTCACCGTGGCCAACCGCGACCCGGTGGTGATCGACTTCTGGCCTTTTGAAATCCAGCAGGCGCTGCCCTTCTCCCTGGTCGTCCTGGCCTGCCTACTGTTCGGTTTCGTGGTCGGCGCCTTCCTGATGTGGCTGCGCTTCGGCGCGGCGCGGGCACGCGCCCGCCAGGCCCAGCAGCGCGCGGCCGTGCTGGAGCGCGAACTGACGAACCTGAAACGCAGCGCCGCCGCACATAGCCCCGCAAGCGCCGCCGGCCTGCCCTCGGCTCCCCCGGCATCCACCGCCGCCGACCAGACCCCAAGGCTTCCCGCGGCAGCCGGAAGTCCGTAATGCGCATCCTCTCCTCGGCGGAGGTGGAAGCGGTGCTGGACTATCCGAGCCTGATCGAGCGGCTGCGACAGGCCTTCCGCCGCGACATCAAGGTCCCCGTCCGCCACCACCACGACGTCGAGGTCACCGGCGCCAGTACCGGCACGTTGCTGCTGATGCCCGCCTGGCAGGTGGACCGCCACGTCGGCATCAAGATGGTCACCATCTTTCCCGACAACGGCGCCCGCGGTCTGCCGGCCGTCATGGGAATCTACGTCCTGCTGGACGGCAAGACCGGATCGCCGCTGGCGCTGGTGGACGGGCCGACCCTGACGGTCAAGCGGACGGCGGCCGCGTCCGCCCTTGCGTCCAAGTACCTGTCGCGGCCGGACAGCGAACGGCTCCTGATGGTCGGGACCGGCGCCATGGCCCCGCAGCTGATCATGGCCCATGCCGCGGTGCGGCCGGTCTGCAACGTGCTGGTCTGGGGGCGCAGTCTGGAGAAGGCCGAGAAACTCGCGCGGCGCCTCAATCGCCGTGACCTGCGGGTGGAAGCGACCGAGGATCTGGAAGCGGCTGCGCGAGGCGCCCATATCATTTCCTGCGCCACCTTGAGCCATGATCCGCTCATCCGCGGCGACTGGCTGCAACCCGGCCAGCACCTGGACCTGGTCGGCGCGTTTCGGCCGGAGATGCGCGAGAGCGACGACCGCGTCATGGAACGCGCGCGCGTCTTCGTCGACACCCGCGCCGGCGCGCTGAGCGAAGCCGGCGATATCCTGCTGGCCATCGAGGCGGGGGCGCTGAGCGAAGAGGATATCGCCGGCGACCTCTTCGAACTCACCCGCGGCGAGCGCAGCGGCCGGCGGTTTTACGATCAGATCACGGTTTTCAAGTCGGTCGGCACCGCGATCGAGGATCTGGCGGCCGCGCAGTTGGTCCACGAACGCGGCTGATCGCATTTCCCACCGATATCTCCCACTGGTATTTCCCACCGGTATTTCCCACTGGCCGGAGCCCCCTGCGGCAGGCATGCTCTCCGGACCGCAAGCGGTCTCGGGAAGGCAGCGCATATGCAGGTGATGCCATGGCTCAGAGGGGCAATGCTGTGAGGCTGCGCGCATGAAGGTGCTCATCGTCGGCGGCGGCATCGTCGGTCTTGCGACCGCCTGGGCGCTGGTGCGCCAGGGTCATAACCCGGTTCTGTTCGAGCAGGGGCCTCTGCCGCACGAAGGCGGGGCGTCCTACGACCAGCACCGCCTTATCCGGCTGCCCTATGCCGATCAGCGCGGATACTGCGCCATGGTGATCGACGCCCTGGCGGCCTGGAGCCGTCTGTGGGACGACCTGGGCGAGACCCCATACGCGGAGATCGGCAGCCTCGCGGTCTCCACGGAAGAAGACGACTGGACCGATCGCTCCCGCATTACGCTGGATGCGCTCAGCCTCGACTACGACACCCTGGACGCCGCGGACATCCACGCGCGCTATCCCTTCCTGGCGTTGCCGGCGGGGGCCTGGGGCCTGTTTAACCGGCGCGGCGGCCTTTTGTTCGCGGCGCGCATTGTCGATTCCCTGGTGCGCTATCTGCGGCACCGCGGCGTCGAGCTGCGCGACGAAACCCGGATCGTCGGCGTCGACCCCGCCGCCGGCTGTTTGAGCCTCGCCGACGGCAGCCGCGAGAGTGCCGAGGCCATTGTCGTCGCCGCCGGCGCCTGGACCGCCAAGCTGTTCCCGGAGCTGGCGCGCCGCGCGGTGCCCCACCGCCAGGTCGTGACCTATCTTGAGCCGCCGGAGGCCTATGCGGAGGCCTGGGCCGCCGCGCCGGCAATGGTGCATCTCTCCAACGCAGCCGACATCTATGCCGCCCCGCCGGTGGCCGGAAGCGAGCTGAAGTTCGGCGCCGCTGCCCACCGCCGCCCCGCCGACCCGGACACCCTCGATCCGCTGGGCGACGGCGAAGCGGCCGGCGTGGCCGCCGCCTTTCGCGGAGTGCTGCGGGATCTCGACGATTACAGAATCCTGCGCGGACGCCTCTGTCCCTATGGCATCGCGCCGGACAGCCGCTTCGTCACCGAACGCACCGGCGGCGTGACGGTGATCGGCGGCTGCAGCGGCCATATGTTCAAGTTCGGGGCGGTCATGGGTGAGGAACTGGCCAGGACCGCGACAGGCGAGCGCCCTTACGAGGACTTCCGCACCTGGGCGGAAGGGCGCGGCGGGCGCTTGGAAGAGGACTGAGGTCACCCGCGACAAAAGGCGGCGAAGCACCCGTTCACTGCCTCTGGTCGAGCGCGCGCGGCTCTGCTAGGTAGAGGCCATGACCGTGAAATCACAAGACGGCGCGATCGCGCCGCAGGAGCGTGTCTTCGTGGCCCTGGACACGCCGGACATCGAGCGTGCCGCGGCCTTGTCCAAAGCCGTCTTGGGCGCCGTTGGCGGCGTCAAGGTGGGAAAGGAACTGTTCACCGCCCAGGGGCCCGACGGTGTCCGCGTGGCCGCCGGCGGCGCGCCGCTGTTCCTGGACCTGAAGTTCCATGACATCCCCAACACCGTGGCCGGCGCGGTCCGGGCCGCGGTGCATCTGCGCCCGGCCATCTTGAATGTCCACGCCTCCGGCGGGCGGGCAATGATGCAGGCGGCCGCGCAGGCCGCCCGGGAGACCGCCGAGGACCTGGGGATCGAACGGCCGAAGGTGATCGGCGTCACGGTGCTGACCAGCCTCGACGCCGCCGATCTGGAAGAAGTCGGACAGCGCGGGCCGGCCGAGGATCAGGTCCTGCGCCTGGCCCGCCTGACGCAGGACAGCGGTCTTGACGGCGTGGTCTGCTCGCCGCGGGAAATCGCCGCTCTGCGCCAGGCCTGCGGCGCGGACTTTCTGCTGGTCGTGCCCGGCATCCGTCCGACCTGGGCGGCCAGCGGCGACCAGAAGCGGGTCATGACTCCGGCAGAGGCCATCGCCGCCGGGGCCGACCACCTGGTCATCGGGCGCCCGATCAACGCCGCCGACGATCCGCGCGCCGCGGCCCGGCGCATCGCCGAGGAACTGGCCGCGGCCGCAGAGCACGACGGTGGCCCCCACTCGGGCGGCCCCCACTCGGGCGGCCCCCAGTCGGGCGGCCCCCGGTCGGGCGGCACTACGGGATCGGGCGGCGCCACGGGGTCGGCTGGCGGCCCCCAAGAGGCGCGGGCCGGGTAGCACATGACGGCACAGCAATCCCCCCCGTCGGGACCGGTCGCCGAAATCCCGGTCGCGGCCACGGTCATGGCCAGTTTCGCCGCCGTCTTCGGCCGCCTGGCGCTGGTCGCCGAGGCCGCCAAAGGCGCCGCCGCCCTGCTGGTCGGCGCCTGGGTGATCTCGCTGATCCTGCCGGCCGGCGGCGGGGTCAGTCTGTTCCTGGTTCTGGTGAGCTTCGCCGCCAGCTGCCATTTCGGGGTGAACTGGTGCCGGATCATCCTCTTCGGGCCGGAAGCACTGCCCGCCAAGGCCCTCTCCTGGGGCGAGCTCCACTGGCGCTTCTTCGGCTACAGCGCCTTCCTGGTGCTCGCTATGATGCTGATGGCCGTTCCCCTGGCCTTCATCGGCTCCGTGCTTGCCGCGATCCTCGGTCTGATGGGCCCCACCGGACAGGTCGGCCCCGGCGCGGTCCTGGTGCTGCTGGTGATGTTCGCCGGGATGATCTATGCGCTTGCACGCCTGGGCTTCGTCCTGCCGGCGGCGGCGGCTGGAGAAACCTATGGCCTCGGCCTGTCCTGGCAACACACTGCCGGCCAGGGTTTCCGGCTGACCGTCGCCCTGGCGGCCGTCGCCCTGCCGCTCACCATCGCGCAGATCGCCATCTCCCTCGTTCTCCTGCAACTGTTCTTCGGGCTGTCCATGGCGGACCTGATGCCGCAGATCCCGGGGGAAGGATTGCCCGCCGAGCGCCCGGCCCCCGCCGTCAGCCCGGGTGAACCGCCCTCGATCCTGGGGGTTATCGTCTTCAACCTGATCCAGGCCGTCGCCAACTTTCTTGCCTTCGCGGTGGTCTTCACCTTCCTCAGCTTTGCCTTTCGCACCTGCACCGGCTGGGTTCCGGATACAACCGGCAACCTGCCGTCCACGCAGCCCCCGTCGAGCAGGGAAAACGACAAGACGTCCTGAACCGCCGGCTTCGGACTCGCGACCCAAAGCTGCCGTTCCTTGGGACGGCCGGCTGTGGCTGGGACGTCCGTGGACGCGACACTGGCGCCGAAACCGGGCGCGACGGGCCGCCGGCAGCGTGCTTTTCCTTGCCGTTCCCCGTTTCAGTCGAATAGACTCGCGCCAATTATCGTATTGGTTGATGGATGCGCAAGGGAGCCGAGGATTGACCCTGCAGGAAACACAGCCGCCGCTGGAAACGCAGCCTCTGATGAAGCTGGGCATCGCGGCCACCGTCAGCGGCGCCTACAGGGCTGTCTTCGGACGCTTCTGGCCGCTCTGCAAGGCAGCGGCCCTGCCCTTTGTCCTCAGCATCGTGATCGGCGCCGCCGGTGTTGTCGTCGCGGATACCCACTTTACTCTGGACCTCGCGGTTCAGCTTCTCAGCTTGCTGCCCCTGGTCATCTTCGGCATCGCCTGGGGCCGCATCGTGCTGCTGGGGCCGCGCAGCGGTGCCATACCGAGGCCCCTGCTGGGTATGCGGACCTGGATCTACTTCGGCTATCTGCTGGTCTACCTGCTGTTGTTCATCATACCGTTCCTGCTGCTGTTCGCGGGCAGCATCGGTCTCACCTACCTGGCCGGAACCACCGCGGCGGGCCCGGACCCCATGGCTCTGTTGGCGCAGGCGCTCTGGGTGGTTCCAACCGGCTTCCTGCTATACCTGCTGCTGCTCTACGTCTCGCTGCGCCTGGCCCTGGTGTTTCCGGCGGTGAGCGTGGATCAGCGACTGAGCCTCGCCGGCTCCTGGCGCCTGACCCGCGGCAACGGCCTGCGGTTCTTCGCAGCCATGATCCTGACCATGCTTCCGGTTGTCTTCGCGGTCATGCTTTTCGGCAGCTTCTTCAGCAACCTGCTTGTATCGAGTATCGATCTTGGGCAGCCGGGCGGAGGGCTGATCGGCCCGGACGGGTCGCTGAGCCTGACCGCCATGGCCCTGTTCTTCGGACCGACCATGGTCTTCTCGATCATCGTCCAGTACATCGCCTTCGGGCTGGTCGCGGCGGCGGTTGCTAAAGTCTATGCCCAGTTCAGCGGCTGGAGCGAAACCGGCGAGGACATGCTGAAGCGCTTCGAGTGACCTGCGCGGCCGAGCCCTCCGGCCCCGGTCGGCTGTCGATCGGCCGCTGTGGATCGCGTCCTCTGTGATACCCTGCAGCCCGGCTCTTCCCCGGCTTGGAGGTTTTGTTGTGATCGTCATCCTGTCCGTGCTGGCCCGCCGCCCAACCGGCCGCTCCCATTCTGGAAACGCACAGAGAGGGATCGTACGGGGGAGGATCGTACGGGGGGGATCGCACGGGGGGAGATCGCACGGGGGGGGATCGCACAGAGGCAGCTTGGAGCGCGTTGAATGATCACCAGCGAGCCGCCGCAGCAAGCCACCGGTCCGCTGCCCGTTGCGACGACCATTGCCGAGGTCTACACCGCGCTGTATCGCCACGCCGGATCCCTGCTGTGGTGCCTTTCGCTGCCGATTGCCTTGTCGATCATCTTTCTCGTGATCGTCAGCACCCAGATACAGTCTCCCAGCGCCTATGTGCTCTGGTATCTCTTCCTGGCGGTCCCCACCACCATGCTGGGGGTGCCCTGGCTGCGCCTTCTGCTGCTGGGGCCGGCCGCCCAGCCGCTGACCGTGTTCTCCAACTTCGGCGAGCGCCACTGGACCTTCCTGAAGTTCAATTTCCTGATCTCCCTCATCACCCTGCCGCTGGTCTTCCTGCAGTTCTGGCTGGAGGCGGGCAGTCTCGGCACCGCCGAAACGGCACCCGAGGGCGGACAGCCCCTGGCGCCTTTCGAAGATGAGGAAAGCACCCATCTGCTTTCAGGAGACCTGATCTACTGGGCGGTCTATCTGCCGCTGTTCTATATCCAGATACGCCTTTCCTTCGTGCTGCCGGCCGTGGCGGTGGACGAGCACTACGGCTTTGCCGAGTCCTGGCGGCACACCCAGCCGCTCGCCGGGCGGCTGTTCCTGATCGCCGTGATCGCGGTGCTCGGGCCCTGGCTGGTATGGTTCTACAGCCCGAGCTGGTCGGACAGCGCGGGCTGGCAGCTCATCGCCTTCCTGTTCTATCACGTGACCATCTTCCTTCATCAGGCCGCCCTCTTCGCGCTGCTGGCCTTTGCCTTCCGCAGCACGACCGGCTGGGTCCCCGCCGCCGACCGCAACGTCCTGCAGCGCTTTGAATGAGCACTATTGCGGCGGAAGGATCGTCCCTGCCGAGGCTGCCGGTTTGGCGGACCGCGAAGGCAGGGTACCGGGACACGTACAACAACCGTGACGCCTTGGTGCGGGCCGCAGCTTTGCCCCTCGTCATCGCCGTGCTGCTGGAAAGCTTCATTCCCGAGGGATCATCCGATCCCGGGCTCGGCATCCTTCGCACCGTGCTGTCATTTGTCGTCATTACGCTGTTCCAGGCTCTCTGGCTGCGCTTCTTGCTGCTGCGTTCGCCCGAGGCGCGGCCTGGCCTGATCAGTTACCCGGGGAAACGCTTTCTGCCCTTTCTCGGATACTACGTACTGCTCCTGGTCCTTTATATTCCGGCGCTTCTTTTCCAGTTCTCCGCCGCAAACTACGAAGGTCCAACGCCGGCTCTCACGATCATACTGATCGTCGCTCTCTATGCTCTTGCCTTCTACTTCGGTGCCCGTCTTGGCTTCACGTTTCTGTGGATCGCCGTCGACGCACCGCAGCGTCTCGGTGCTTCCTGGCGTGCCACCAGAAAGAACGGAATGCGCATCGTCATCGTGCTCTGCCTTACCGCGGTTCCCCTCTTGCTGCTGCCGTTCGGCGTGGGACTCCTCATGGCAGCAATGGATTCAGGGGTCGCCGCCCAGCTCGAAACAACGGCGTATGAGAGTTGGCTGCTCTGGATCTTGATCCCAGCCGGCAACGTTATCCTCTACCTTTACTACGCCCTCGCCTGCTCCGTTCTGGTTCAAGCGTTTTCAACCCTGACCGGCTGGAGCCTCCATCGCCGGGAAGTTCTGGAGCGCTTCGAGTAGGCGCCCGTTGACTTAAGCGCTCCAAGCAGCCTCCGTTAGGGTCGACGCGCAAGTCTGCAGCATTTCGACGCTGGAGGATGCCGCAGCACCGGGAGGCCGACCGCATCTTCAAGACCGGCCTGCTGGTCGATGCCGACGACGCCCCCATCGCTATCGTACCTCGGTTCACTGCTGGTCAGCCAACGGGAACGCTTGCAACGCGCTTGTCAGAACCCACCTATCAGGATCGAAGGACTTGCTAATGAATGCAGGAAGGACGCGAATTCTCCTCGACACCGCGATCCGACGGGGATGATGCCGGCTGGAGTTCATGATGCAAGCGAGCCCTGCCTCTTGAGTTGCCCTGCTTATTGAATTGAATGTGAGCGAGGCGGACCGATGAAGCTGCCTGTTACACGCATCGTGATTTCAGCTTATGGAGCTGTCATCGCAGACCTCTGGCGCTTTTTCCTTCTTACGGTTCCTGCTCTGGCCGTCATTGTGGCGCTCTGGCTTGTTCGGCTTTCGCTAGGCCCTCAGCTGCAGGGTTTCGCCAGCGCCTGGCTGTTGGTCGAGGCGCTGCCCTACATTCTTTTTGGTCTGATGTGGTTTCGAATTCACGAGTCGCCGGGAGCTCTCTTTCCGAAACCACTGTTCGGGACAGGAAGCTCCGCTTTCATTATCTTTGCAGTCCTTGCCTGTCTGCTCATCTGGCTACCGGTTTACCTCTTCGCCTTTCCGATGCTGTTCCAGTTTCTTGAAACAGCCCGGACCGGTGCACCACCGTCACTGTCGATGCAGTTCCAAGGGTATGTTCTGCTTCCAGGTACAATGCTCGTCTGGCTCTACGTGCTGAGCCGCTTGAGCCAGGTTCTGCCCGCTGCCGCACTCGATGAAGACCGGAGCTTAAAGGCCACCTGGGATGCCACCGCCGGCAATGGAGTACGTCTGCTTGCCGCCTACCTGCTGGCCGGGCTCCCGGTCCTGACCCTTGTCGGTTTGCTGGTTATCTTCAGCATTTCGCGTGGGCACTTCGGCGCCCCCAACAGCATCGCGATGGCAACCCAAGGAAGCTACGTCGCGGAGCGTGTACTGACAGGCCTCATGACCGCCGTCCTATGGCTTGCCTTTACGGCCCTTCTCGCAACCGTCGCCGCTGAAGCATATCGTCGTCTCACTGGGCGTCCCCCAAGACACCAGGTCTAGGTCTTGCCAAGCCAATCCCATTGACTTGACCGCTCCAAGCCGCCCTAATCCGGCGCCCGGAAGCCAAGCGACCGAAATGAAAATGAGCGTTGACGTAAAAATCTGCGGCATCTCGACGCCGGAGGCGATGGACGCGGCGGTGGAGGCCGGCGCGGCCTTTGTCGGGCTGAACTTCTATCCGCCAAGCCCGCGCGCCGTGACGCCGGAGCATGCGGCGGCCCTGGCTGCCCGCGTGCCCCAGGCGGTCATCAAGACCGGCCTGCTGGTCGATGCCGACGACGCCACCATCGCAGCCATCCTCGCGGCCGCGCCGATGGACCTGCTGCAGCTTCACGGGTCCGAGACGCCGGAACGGGTGGCCGCGGTGAAGGCGCGCTTCGGCCTGCCGGTGATGAAGGTGGTGAAGCTGCGCCAGGCCGGCGACCTGGAGGCCGTCGACCCCTACCTCGCCGTGGCCGACCGCCTGCTGTTCGACGCCAAGCCGCCGGCGGAGATGAAGGAGGCGCTGCCCGGCGGCAATGCGCTGGCCTTCGACTGGTCGATCCTGAAGGGCCGGCGCTGGCCGCTGCCCTGGATGCTGGCCGGCGGCCTGACGGCGGAGAACGTGGCCGAGGCGGTCGCCACGACCGCCGCACCGGCGCTCGACGTGGCCTCCGGCGTCGAGGATGCGCCCGGCGAGAAAAGCCCTGAAAAAATCAGGGTCTTTCTGACCGCCGCGAAAGCGCTCTAGCGGACCGCCTGGCGCCGCCCCTGGGCCGCCCGGGGGCCGCCCGAGGCCCAACCGGACGCGATAATCCGCCGAAAACGGGGCCGCGCGCGGGCATTGCGGCAGCGGCGCGTTTGGGGCACTCTCCGCCCTTCATCAATAAGAAACGCTGCGAACAAGGACAGAACGTCCCCCATGGGAACGCTGAACACTTTCCGCGCCGGCCCGGACGAGGCCGGTCACTTCGGGCTTTTCGGCGGCCGCTTCGTCGCCGAGACGCTGATGCCGCTGATCCTGGACGTCGAGCGCGCCTACACCGCCGCCCAAAAGGACCCGAGCTTCCAGAGCGAGTACGACTACTACGCCAAGCACTATGTCGGGCGGCCGAGCCCGCTCTACTTCGCCGAGCGCCTGACCGAGGAACTGCGCAAGGACGCGGCCCCGGACAAGGGCGCCAAGCTCTACTTCAAGCGCGACGAGCTGAACCACACCGGCTCCCACAAGGCCAACAACGTGCTGGGGCAGATCCTGCTGGCCCGGCGCATGGGCAAGACCCGCATCATCGCCGAGACCGGGGCCGGCCAGCACGGCGTCGCCACCGCCACCTTCTGCGCGCTCTTCAACCTGCCCTGCGTGGTCTACATGGGCGCCACCGACATCGAGCGGCAGGCCCCCAACGTCTTCCGCATGAAGCTGCTGGGCGCCGAGGTGAAGGCCGTGACCAGCGGCACCGGCACCCTGAAGGACGCCATGAACGACGCCCTGCGCGACTGGGTCGCCAACGTCGAGGAGACCTTCTACATCATCGGCACGGTCGCCGGCCCGCATCCCTATCCGGCCATGGTGCGCGACTTCCAGTCCGTCATCGGCCGCGAGGTGCGCAAGCAGATGAACGAGGCCGAGGGCCGCCTGCCCGACGCGCTGGTCGCCTGCATCGGCGGCGGTTCCAACGCCATGGGGCTGTTCCACCCCTTCCTCGACGACAAGGAGGTGCGCATCGTCGGCGTCGAAGCGGCCGGGCGCGGTATCCCGACCGGCGAGCATGCCGCCTCGCTGACCGGCGGGCGCCCCGGCGTGCTGCACGGCAACCGCACCTACCTGCTGCAGGACGACGACGGCCAGATCATAGACGCCCATTCGATCTCCGCCGGCCTCGACTATCCGGGCATCGGGCCGGAGCATTCCTGGCTCAACGACATCGGCCGCGCCGAGTACGTCTCCGCTACCGATACCGAAGCGCTGGAGGCCTTCCAGCTCTGCTCGCGGGTCGAAGGCATCATCCCGGCGCTGGAGCCGGCCCATGCGCTCGCCCACGTACGCAAGCTGGCGCCGGAAATGGACCGCGACGCCCTGCTTGTCATGAACATGTGCGGGCGCGGCGACAAGGACGTCTTCACGGTGGCCGAAGCCCTCGGCGTGAAGCTTTGAGGGGTGTGAAGCTGTGAGCGCAGAGAGCAGAATTGAGCGGCGCTTCGCCGCCCTGAAGGCCGAGGGCCGCGGCGCCCTGGTCACCTTCGTCACCGCCGGCGACCCGGACCCGGAGACGGCGCTGGAACTGTTGAAGGGCCTGCCGGGCGCGGGTGCCGATCTGATCGAACTCGGCATGCCGTTTTCCGATCCCATGGCCGAAGGGCCGCCGATCCAGGCCTCCAGCCTGCGTGCGCTGAAAGCCGGCATGACGCTGGCGAAGACGCTGGAGACCGTGCGCGCCTTTCGCGCCGGCGATGCCGACACGCCGATCATCCTGATGGGCTACTACAACCCCATCTACAGCTACGGCGTCGAGCGCTTCGTCACCGACGCCAAGGACGCGGGCGTCGACGGCCTGATCATGGTCGACCTGCCGCCGGAGGAAGACGAGGAGCTCTGCCTGCCGGCACTGAAAGCCGGCATCCACTGGGTGCGCCTGGCCACCCCGACGACCGACGACGCGCGCCTGCCGGTGGTGCTGCGCAACACCAGCGGCTTCGTCTATTATGTTTCCATCATGGGGATCACCGGGACCAAGGCGGTGCCGGTGGACCATGTGCGCGAGGCGGTGGCGCGCCTGCGCCGCCACACCGAGCTGCCGATCGCCGTCGGCTTCGGCATCCGCACGCCCGAAGCCGCCGCCGCGATCTCCCAGGCCGCCGATGCCGCCGTGGTCGGCTCGGCCATCGTCGACGCCATCAAGGCTGAGCTGGACGCGGACGGCAAGGCCAGGCCCGGGCTGGTGGCCAAGGTGCTGGCCTTTGTCGAGTCCCTGGCCGACGGCGTGCGCGGCAACCGCGCGGCCTGACCCTTTAACCCCGGAGGTATCGCCTCATGAACTGGATCACCAACTACGTCAGGCCGAAGATCCGCGCGCTGGTGACCAAGCCGGATGTGCCGGAGAACCTCTGGGAAAAGTGCCCGAGCTGCAGCCAGATGATCTTTCACCGCGAGCTGGAGTCGAACCTTCGGGTCTGCCCGCACTGCGGCTATCACATGCGCATTTCCGCGCGCCGTCGCCTGGAGATGCTGTTCGACGAGGGGGCGTTCAAGACCATCGAGCTGCCGGAAGTGCCGCTGGATCCCCTGCGCTTCCGCGACCGCAAGCGCTACACCGACCGCCTGCGCGAGGCCCAGGCCAAGAACGACGGCGACGAGGCGATCATCGTCGCCCACGGCACGCTGGGCGGCCACCCCACCGTCATCGCCGTCTTCAACTTCGCCTTCATGGGCGGCTCCATGGGGATTGCGGTGGGCGAGGGGCTGCTGGCCGCCGCCCGCCTGGCGGCTCTCCAGGAGGCCGCGCTGATCGTCATTCCCGCTTCCGGCGGCGCACGCATGCAGGAGGGTATTCTCTCCCTCATGCAGATGCCGCGCTCGGTGGCGGCGGTGGAGATCGTCAAGGAAGCGGGCCTGCCCTACATCGTCGTGCTGACCGACCCGACCACCGGGGGCGTTTCCGCGTCCTTCGCCATGCTGGGCGACGTGGCCCTGGCCGAGCCCGGCGCCATCATCGGCTTTGCCGGCCAGCGGGTGATCGAGGAGACGATCCGCGAATCCCTGCCCGACGGCTTCCAGCGGGCCGAGTACCTGCTGGAGCACGGCATGGTCGACATGGTGGTGACCCGCGCGGAGATGCGCGAGACCCTGGCGCGGATTCTGGGGCTGCTGCGCGACAAGGTGCCCAGCGCCGAGGTGGTCACCCTGCCCGTGGGCGATGAGGGTGCGCCGGAGGACGAGCCGGAGCCGGAGATCCCGCCGCTGCCGGCGGAAGAGGGCAGTGACGTCCGGACCTGACGGGGCCGCCGCGGCCCGCGGTGCTCCACCACCGAACACACCCACCAGCGATGCGGTGCTGGAGCGGCTGACCCGCCTCCACCCGAAGATCATCGACCTCTCCCTCGGCCGGGTGGAGCGGCTGCTGGCACGCCTGGGGCATCCCGAACAGCGTCTTCCCCCGGTGATCCATGTCGCCGGCACCAACGGCAAGGGCTCCCTACTGGCCTTCCTGCGCGCCATGCTGGAAGCCGGCGGCCGGCGCGTGCAGGCCTATACCTCACCCCATCTCGTGCGCTTTCACGAGCGCATCCGCCTGGCAGGCGGGCTGATCGACGAGGCGGCACTGATCGCGCTGCTGGAGCGCTGCGAGGAGGCCAACGGGCCGGAGCCCATCACCTTCTTCGAAGTGACCACCGCCGCCGCCTTTCTCGCCTTCGCCGAAGAAGCCGAGGGTAAAGCGGGCGCAGGGGACAAAGAAGGAGCCGACATCCTGCTCCTGGAAACCGGCCTCGGCGGGCGCCTGGACGCCACCAACGTCCTCGACAAGCCCCTGCTGACCGCCATCACCTCCATCGGCCTGGATCACCAGCAGTATCTCGGCGACACCCTGGCGGCCATCGCCGGGGAGAAGGCGGGCATCCTGAAGCCCGGCGTGCCTTGCGTCGTCGGCCCGCAGCCGGACGAGGCCCTGGCGGTGATCGAGGCGGCGGCGCAGAGGGTCGGTGCGCCGCTGCACCGGCACGGCCGGGACTGGCGCTTCACCCCGAGACCGGACGGCTTCCGTTTCGAGGATGCGAACGGCGTTCGCGACTGTCCGCGGCCCAATCTGCCGGGTCCGCATCAGGTCGCCAATGCCGCCCTCGCGGTTGCCTGCGCGCGCCGGCTGGAGGGTTTTGGCCTGGACGAGGCCGCCATCGGCAAGGGCATCACATCAGCCGACTGGCCGGGCCGCCTGCAGCGCCTGACCCGCGGGCCCCTGGCCGAGGCGCTGCCGCCGGGCTGGGAGCTCTGGCTGGATGGCGGCCACAACCCGGACGCCGGCGCCGCCCTGGCCGGGACCCTCAAGACCTGGCAGGACCGACCGCTGCACCTGATCTACGGCATGCTGAACACCAAGGGGGCGGAGGGCTTCCTGGAGCCGCTGTCGCCGCTCGCAGAAGACCTGAAGGCCGTCGCCATTCCCGGCGAGAAAGCCAGCCTCAGCGCCGAAGACGCCGCCGCCCGCGCAACCCGGGCCGGCCTCGACGCCGCCCCGGCCGCAGCCGTCGCCGACGCCCTGCAGGCCATCCTCCGCGACGCGGAAAGACCCGGCCGCATCCTCATCTGCGGCTCCCTCTACCTCGCCGGCCAGGTGCTGCGCGACAACAGCTGAAACCTCTCGGGTGCAGCGCCCCGACCACTCTCCCCGGTCACCCCTGATCAAGTCCGGGATGACCGGTGGTTATGCGCCTTAACCGACCAGATCTTCCGCCTGCTCCGCCAGAAAGTCGATGAAGCGCTGCTTGACCGGCGAAAGGGTGTCCTGGTTCCAGACCGCCACCGTCGGCACCGTCGCCGCGCAGTCTCTCAGGGGCCGCGTCTTCAGGCCCTTGCGCAGGCAGTTCTCGATCGAGGTCGCCTGAACCGAGATCCCCATTTCGCAGGCGATGAGCCCGAAGATCCCCTCGCTGTTGGAGGCCTGCTGCACGACCCGCGGCTCGAAGCCGGCCTCCCGGCAGAGCCGGTAGAGGTGGTCGTGGTAATAGGTCCAGTTGGCGGTCGTGCCCAGCACGAAAGGCTCGCCGGCCAGATCGGCCAGCGCAATCTCCCGCTGCTTTGCCAGCGGATGGCTGCCGTAGAGCACGACGATGAAGCCGTCGTGCTGCACGGCCAGGGAGGCGAGCCCCTCCGCGGCCACCGGGCCGGTGACGAAGCCGACGTCCAGAGCGCCGGCCTCCACGGCGTTCAATTGCGCGCGGGTGTAGTCGTGGCGCGGCTCCAGCGTCACCTCCGGATAGCGCTGGCGAAAGGACTTCAGGATCTGCGGCAGCCGTCCGGCGATGGCAATGTCGGTGTAGCCGACCACCAGGTGCCCCTTCTCCCCGGTAGCCGTCTTCTGGGCCTGGTCGACGGCCCCGTCCATATAGGCCAGCGCCGTCGAACAGCCGCGCAGGAAAGTGGCGCCGGCGCGGGTCAGGGCGACATGGCGGTTGCTGCGCTCGAAAAGGCTGACGCCGATTTCCTGTTCGATATGGCGGATCGCCCGGCTGAGCGCCGGCTGGCTGACGTTCAGACGCTCCGCGGCGCGGCGGAAATGCAGCTCCTCGGCCACCGCGGCAAAGTAGCGGATGTGGCGCATACCGATATGCATGATGCAACTCCGGCATCAATCAGGGCGTTATTGCTATTATACACCGCATTACCGCAGGACTAAGCTTTTCTGACAAACCCATAAAACAGGGAGCAGAGAGATGGATTGGGGAACGAGAGGGGATTGGGGAACGAAAGGCGCCACGCTCGCGGCGGCGGCGGTCTTCGCCCTGGGTCTGGGGCTGGCCGAGCGCGCTGAGGCCGCCGATACGGTGGTGATGAACCTGGGCTGGGCGACGCCACTGGAAAGCGACTACGGCATCCTGGCCGCCAAGTTCGAAGAACTGGCCGAGAAATACTCCAACGGCACGGTCGACGTGAAGCTGCGCTGCTGTGCGCAGATCTCCACGGAGGACGACGCCTTCAAGGCCCTGCAGCTCGGCACCGTCGACGGCTACTTCATCTCGCAGAACAACGTCTCGCCGCACTGGCCGCTGATGGACGTCTTCGTGCTGCCCTACATCTTCCAGAACACCGACCACATCCTGAAGGTGGCCGACGGTCCGGTGGGCCAGAAGATCCGCGACAAGATCCAGGCCGACACCGGCGTGCATCTGCTGACCTTCGGCGGCCCGGGCTACCGCGATATGTTCAACTCCCGCCGTCCGGTCAACACCATCGAGGATCTCGCCGGACTGAAGCTGCGCGTGCCCAAGAACCAGGTGATGCTCGCGACCTTCGAGGCCTTCGGCGCCGAGCCGGTGCCGCTGGCCTGGTCGGAAACGCCCACCGCGCTGCAGACCGGCACCATCGATGGCGGCGACAACGGCACCTCGGTGATCCGCGAGATGAAGTTCTTCGAGTTCGCCAAGCACCTGATCATTCTCGATCACTTCGCCGGCTTCGCGCCGGTCTTCGCCTCCAACCGTTTCATGAACAAGCTGGACGAGGATCAGAAGGCCGCGGTGCTGCGCGCCGCCCAGGAAGCGGGCGCATACCACACCCAGGTGAAGGTCGCCGAGATCGAGGAAATCCGGACCTGGCTTTCCACCGAGGGCGGCATGTCGATCACGCGCCCGGAGCGCGGGCCCTTCATCGCCGCCGCGCAGGAGGTGCAGCAGCAGTTCGCCGCCGACCGCGGTGACGCGTTCAAGGCGCTGGTCGACGAGATCCAGGCCGCCGCGGACTAGCCCCCATCAGACCTCATTCCTGTCGACTGCCGGGCGGGATCGCCTCCGGGTTTTCCCGCCCGACTTTTTCACAAACGGTAGCGTCGTCACCCGTCGCAGGGTGACGGAACGGAGGCAGGCTGGATGATTCTGCACACGCTGCGGCAGGTCGAACGGCACTTCGAAGAGGCGCTGTCCTGCTTCGGCCTCGCCGTCGTCGCGGTCTGCGTCTTCCTGCAGGTCATCATGCGCTACGGCTTCAACTCCGCCCTGCAGTGGTCGGAGGAGGTCGCCGCCATCGCCATGGTCTGGGCGGTCTACATGGGCGCGGTGCTCTGCGTGCGCGAGCGCTTCCATATCCGCATCATGGCCGGGGTGATGCTGCTGCCGACGAAGGCGGCCACCGGCGTGGTGATCCTCGCCGACGTCATCTGGCTCGGCTTCTCGGTCTTCATGGTGAAGATCAGCATTGATTACCTGGAGGTGCTCTGGACCTTTACCTCGACGACGCCGCGCCTGGGCATCAACGAGTTCTATCCGCAATCCATCGTCTTCATCGGCTACACGCTGATGATCGTGCGCCTGCTGCAGCTCTATGCCGGATGGTGGCGCGGCGGGCGGCGCGGCATTCCGGGCATGCGCCCGGAACATAACCGCGAAACGCCGGAGACCTGAGCGATGAACGATCTCGTCCTCATCGCCCTCGTCTTCACGGTGCTGACCCTGATCGGCCTGCCGCTCTTCGCGGCGGTGGGCATCAGCACCATCCTGGCGCTTTTCCTGATCGACATTCCCTACACCCTGATGGCGCAGACCGGCTACACCAGCCTGACGCCCTTTCCGCTGCTGACCATTCCGCTCTTCGTGCTGGCCGGGCGCCTGATGGAGGTCGGCGGCATGGCCGAACGGCTGATCGGCATCGCCACCAACCTGGTGGGCGCCTACCGCGGCAGCCTGGGCCTCGTCACCGTCTTCGCCTGCATGCTCTTCGCCGCGCTGTCGGGTTCCGGCCCGGCGACCACGGCGGCCATCGGCTCGGTGACCATTCCGGCCATGCGCCGCGAGGGCTATTCCGTGCCCTTCGCCGCCGCCATCGCCGCCTCCGCCGGGGCGCTGGGCAGCGTCATCCCGCCCAGCAACCTGATGATCATCTACGGCTTGGTTTCGGAGACCTCGATCCCGCGCCTCTTCCTCGCCGGTGTCGTGCCGGGCATCCTGGTGACCATCCTGCTGATGATCACCACTTACATCATCGCCCGCCGCAAGGGCTATGGCGGCACCGGCGAGCGCTTCTCCTGGACGCCCTTCCTGAAGGCGCTCTGGGACGGCAAGTGGGCCATCGGCGCACCGGTGCTGATCCTCGGCGGCATCTACGGCGGCGCCTTCACGCCGACTGAAGCGGCAGCCGTGGCGGTGTTCTATGCCCTCTTCGTCGGCCGCTACGTCTACAAGCAACTGACGGCGAAAAAGATCCTGGAGAGCCTGCGCTTCACCGCCCTGATGGCAGGCCTGCTGATCCTGCTGACGCCGACCCTGGCCTTCGGCCAGCTCTCCGCCTTCTACGACGTGCCGGCGGCGGTGGAGACCTCCATCACCGCCATCACCGACAGCCCGATCCTGATCATGATCTTCATCGGGATCTTCTACATCATCATCGGTACCTTCATGGAGTCGCTGGCGCAGATCATCCTCTTCACCTCGGTCTTCCTGCCGCTGGTGGAGAGCCTGGACATCGACCCGGTGCTGTTCGGCGTCTTCACCGTGATGACCTGCGAGATCGGCTTCCTGACGCCGCCGCTGGGCGGCAACCTCAACGTCGCCTCGCGCATTTCCGGCATCACCATCGAACAGGTCTCGGTCGCCGTGCTGCCTTTCATCCTGGCCTACGTGGTGGGATTGCTGTTCATGATCTTCATTCCCGAGGCAACGCTCTGGCTGCCCAACGCCTTTTACGGCGTCGCCACCTACTGAGCCGGCCGGGGCACGAGAAGCCAAGGCGCGACAAGAAAGAGCACACTAGATGCTGGATATCGTTCTGGAAGGCGGCACAGTCTACGACGGCAACGGCACGCCGCCGGTGGAAACGGACGTCGGCATCGCCGGCACCCGCATCGCCGCCATCGGCGACCTGTCCGAAAGCGCGGCAAAGGAACGGGTTTGCGTGCGCGGCCTCGCCGTCTCACCGGGCTTCATCGACCTGCACACCCACTCCGACTTCACCCTGGCCGCCAACGGGCGCGCGGAGAGCCAGGTGCATCAGGGCGTGACGACGGAGGTCGTCGGCCAGTGCGGCGTCTCCTGCGCGCCGGCCCGCAGCCGCCGCGACATCGAACTGATGGCGCCCGGCTATCTGCCCGGCGCCGTAGAGCCCGACTGGCTGAGCTTCGGGGAATACCTCGATCACCTTGACGGCAAGCCGCTTGGCGTCAACGTCGCCGCCTTCGTCGGCCACGGCACCATTCACCGCGCGGTGCTGGGCGATGCCCTGCGACCGGCGCGCGACGAAGAAGTGGAGGCCATGGCCGAACTGCTGGGCTGCAGCCTGGACGAGGGCGCCTACGGCTTTTCCTCCGGCCTGGAGTACTGGCCCGGCAGCCTGGCGACCCCTGACCAGCTGGCCCGGCTCTGCCGCGTGGCCGCGGCGCGGGACCGGCTCTATGCCACCCATGTGCGCAACCGGGATCTCTTTTATGATCTCGGCTTCGGCGAGGCGATCGCAACAGCACGCGTGGCCGGCGCACGCCTCCAGATCTCCCACATCCAGCCCAAGTACGGCGCGCCGCGCCATGCCATGGCCCACAGCCTGGAGATGATCGATCAGGCCAAACGCCAGGGCGTCGATGTGGCCTGCGACGTCATTCCCCACGACTGGTCCCACACGAGAGTCATGGCGATCCTGCCGCAGTGGGCGCAGGAGGGCGGCCCGGAGACCGTGCGCGCGCGCCTGCAGGACGAAGAAACCCGCGCCCGGATCAAACGCAATCCTCGGCCCATGTGGCGCCTGGTCAGCGACGGACGCTGGGAGGAGATCGTGCTGATGCAGTCGGAGGCCAACCACGCCCTGGTCGGCCTTACGCTCGCCGAGATCGGCGCCAAGCGCGGCTGCGACCCCTACGACGCGGCGCTGGACCTGCTGCTGGAGGAGGACGGCGATGCGATGAACCACCTGATGTGGACATCGCATTCCTTCTCCGAGGACGACATCCGGCTCGCCCTCTCAGGCACCGACTGCGCGGTGATCTCCGACACCCTGGCGCTGGCGCCCTACGGCTGTCTGAAGCACTCCATCGGCTCGCTCAGCGGCTACGGCTGGGCGGCGCGTTTCCTGCAGCACTACGTGCGCGACCACGAGGTATTATCGTTGGAGGAGGGGCTGCGGCGCCTCACCGCCCTGCCGGCCGACCGTCTCGGCCTGCGCGACCGTGGCCGGCTGGCCGACGGGAACTTCGCGGACATCACGGTCTTCGATGCGGCGGGCATCGCCAGCCACTTCGATCTGAAGGAACCGCGGCGCTATGCCAGCGGTATCGCCCATGTGCTGGTGAACGGGCGTTTCGCCATGCGCGACGGCGCCCGCACGGAGGTCGACAGCGGCACCGTGCTGCGGCCAGCCTGAGAGGGAACCAGGGAACGCCCTTCACGGTGCCGCGCCTCGCCCTTCGAGACGGCCCTTCAGGCCTCCTCAGGGTGAGGCCTCAGCTCACTGACCTCATGCTGAGGAGCGCGCGCAGGCGAGCGTCTCGAAGCACGAGGTCAGCTGCCAATCAGACTGCTGCCAAGACCGGCTAGAAGTTATAGGTGGTGGCCACGTAGTCCGGGTCTTCCTGGGCTTCGCGTTCGAAGCTCAGGAACTCGTAGTAGCCGCAGCGCTTGCGGCCCGGAAACTCCCGGCAGATCTTCGGGCGCGCTTCATAGACCGTGCAGCGGCGCTTGTCGGTATCGAAGAAGCGGCAGATGGTTCCGTAGTGCTCGTCCTTCTGGTGACGCAGCACCCGCGGCGCCTTCTTCTGGCCGTCTTCCTTGTAGCCCTTTTTCGTGAAGCGCTTCTGCGCCTCCTCCGGCGTGATTCCGAAATGCTCGGCCAGGCGCCTGATGTCCTTGGGCTTCGCATGGATATTCGGGTAGGAGCAGCAATAGCCCGGACACTTCAAACAGTCGTACTTGACCTTCCCCACGGCGATCCTTTGCCCTTCTTGCCGGCGGCGCGGCTCCTGCGCCACGCGGCTGCACTCTCGCGGTGATACAAAACCGAGGCGCGACCATCGTCGCTCCCCCTCATGCTGTCAAGGCATCACCAGGGGGCAAGGCAACCCGGGCGGAGATTTCTATGCTGCGGAAGCGCTGTCCCGGCCCGCCAAAGGAAAAGCCCCGCCGGGGGGACAGCGGGGCTTTTGGGGCATCTTACTGGGGAAAACCGTATTTGGGAGCTATACGTTTCTCTGTACTGTACCTAGCTATGTAGGGGCTCACACCACGGATTCAACCCATTCCAGCAACTGGGTCTTGCCGACCGCGCCAACCTTGGTCGCGGCGACTTGGCCGTCCTTGAACAGCATCAGGGTTGGAATACCCCGCACGCCGTATTTCTGGGGCGTATGGGGGTTGTCGTCGATGTTCAGCTTGGCGACGGTGATGCGGCCGTCCATCTCGCTGGCGATCTCCTCCAGGGCCGGTGCGATCATCTTGCAGGGGCCGCACCATTCGGCCCAGAAATCGACCAGAACCGGGCCTTCGGCCTGCAGAACATCCTGCTCGAAGGTGCCGTCGTTGGTCGCCGTCGTCGCGGAGGCGGAGGTCGTTGTCGCAGTCGTCGTTGTCATGGAAACATCCCTATAGCGGTGGGGCGGCGGGGCTTCGGCAAGCCCCGGACTCGCTATTGCCTTGAGCGCCAATGTAGGGAGCCGCGTGGCGGAGCGTCAAGGCGCGTGACCTGCCAGCAGCGCATCGCTGAGTTGCATGAGCCGGGGTTGATCGGTCCACAGCAGGTAGCTGTGGATTGCCCGGTCCGGGTAGATTCGGGCCAAAAGCGCCCGGTAGGCGGCCATTTGCCGGAGATAGACGGACGGAACCGCCTCCGGCGTCTCCGGCGCCGGCCGCCGACTTTTGAAGTCGACCAGGGAAATCGTCCTATCTTCAACCAAAAGACGATCCACCTGGCCTGAAATCACCGCCGGGCCGGCGGCCGTTTCGATCACCCCGGTCAGCGGCACCTCGGCCCGGCTGCCCGATCCGAAAAGAGGGGTCAGGGCCGGGTCCGCCAGAACCCGCAGCGTCTCCTGCAGAATGTCCGCCGCTTCCTCGTCCTCCAGGTCGTGCAGCGGGCTGTCCAGGAAGCGCCGCCCGGCGGCGGCGCGCTCCGCCCTCGGCAGGTCCGGCAGGGTCTGCAGCAGACGGTGGATGAGACGGCCACGGCGAAAACGCCGTCCGTCATCGCGCGCCGCCTCGCTGCGCAGCAGGGGCGAGCGCAGCGGCGGTTCGCTTTCGCTGGGCTGCGAGGGCGCGAGCGGCTGCGGCGGCGACGGCTCAGCAGGGGCCGCGGTCCGCGCCCAGGCCGGCAGAGGATGAACGCGCGCCGGCTGCCCGATCTCGGGCGCCGCAGCCTCCTGGACGGGCGGGGTCTCTGCCGGCCGGCCCGGCGCAAAGCGCCACCCTGGACCGGCCCAGCCTTCGGTGCCGAGGTCGCCTGTGAAATCGAAGTCGACCGCCTGCGCGGCGCCGCCCTCGTCTTCACCGGCGCCGAGCGTGCCCAGCGCGGATTCGGCGAGCTGATACCAGTTGCCGGCGGAGGCCCTGCGCCGGGTTTCCCAGCCGCAGAGGTAAAGCCGGTCCTCGGCGCGCGTGAGAGCGACATAGAGCAGGCGGCGGTATTCCTGTTCCTGGGCGCGCTGGCGGTCGGCACGGGCCTCGCCGAGAATCGGCAGGTCGTAATCGCGCTTCACCGGCCAGACCGTCAGCGCGGGCGGCCCCTTGGCGTCCTCGATCCACAGCAGTCCGTCGTCGGGCCGCGGCAGCTGCAGCGTGTCCGGCAGGATGACCACCGGCGCCTCCAGGCCCTTTGAGCCGTGCACCGTCATCAGGCGGACGGCCCCTTGAGCCTGCTCAAGGTCGCGCTTGATCTCCAGATCGCCGGCCATCAGCCAATGCAGGAAACCTTCCAGGGAGGCGGCGTTCTCCCGCTCATAGGTCAGGGCGAGGGAGAGGAACTCCTCGATCGGATCGGCGGCATCGGGGCCGAGGCGCGCCAGCAGTTTCTCGCGCCCCCGCCCGGCGCCCAGCAGCGCCGAGTAAAGCTCGAAGGGCGCGACGAAGTCGGCGCGGGCAGCGAGGGCGGTAAGAAAATCCCGCGCGCGGGCGAAGGCCGGGTCGCCGCCGCCGTCGGCAGCGAAACCGCGCAACCGGTCCCAAAGGCTGGCGTCGCCGCGCTCATGGGCGAGCTGAAAAAGCTGCTCTTCGTTCAGGGCCACGAAGGGACCCTTCAGGACCGTCGCCAGGGTAAGGTCGTCCTCCGGCAACAGCAGCACCCGGCCGAGGGCCACCAGATCCATCACCGCAAGCTGCTCGGTCAGGCGCATGCGGTCGACACCGGCCACCGGCACGCCCCGGTCCTTCAGGGCGCGCACCAGTTCGGTGAGGAAGGCATTGCGCCGGCGCACCAGGATCATGATGTCCTCGGGCCGCAGGCGCCGCCCGCGCGCGGCGAGCCGGCAGGCCGGATCTTCAGCCCCCTCCGCGCTCTGGGTCCAGTACCAGATGCGTTGGGCGATCAAGCGGGCGAGGCGCAGGGGCGCCGGACTGTCGCTGGCGCCGGCCAGAGGCAGCGACCAGGGCTGCGGGTCCTCCACCTCCGCCGCCGGCGCCGGCGGCCAGATTTCCACCAGGCCCGGTTCGCCGACGCGCTTGGCCCTGTGGCGGATGCGGTGCTCGCCGAACAGCACGCCGTCCTGCGCCTCCGCGCGGGCAAAGACAGCATCCACGGTCTGCAGCACCGCTTCGGTGGAGCGAAACGACACCTCCAGAGCAACCGGCCGCCAGGTCCGGCGGGCTGCCTCGGCCCGGCTGTGGAACAGCTTGCGCATCGCTTGGAATTCCGCCGGGTCGGCGCCTTGGAAGGAGTAGATCGACTGCTTGGGATCGCCGACGGCGAAGACCGTGCGCGCCTGCGCATCCTCCCCGCGCGCCGCGTCCTCATGAGCACCGGCGCCGGCGAAGAAGTCGCCGGTGAGCAGTTCGACGATGCGCCACTGTTCCGGCGAAGTGTCCTGTGCCTCGTCCACCAGGATGTGGTCCAGACCGCCGTCCAGCTTGAAGAGCACCCAGGACACGCCGCCCTGGCGTTCCAGCAACCGCACGGAGAAGTGGATGAGATCGTCGTAGTCGAGCAGAACCCGCGCCTGCTTGTGGCGCTGGTAGGCGGCGATCACCGCATCGCCCAGGATGAGAAGCGCCCGCGTCGCCCGCGCCACGGTGACGGCGTTGCAGCGTTCCAGCACCGCCTGCAGACGCGCGGCCTCGTTCTCCAATGCCTCCAGGGCACCGGGAAACTCGGCGGCGGGCTTTTTGGTCAGCAGTCTGGCGAGGGGCTTGCGGTCCCTGGTGAGGAAGAGATCGCAGTGGGCCGCGAAAGCCTCGGCGCGGGCCGATGCGTCACTCGCGAGCCAGGCTGCGAGACGCGCAGACTTCGGCTGCTCGGTCTTCCCGGAGCCCTTGGCCCAGGCCCCGGCGGCGAGCCGCAGGCCGGCGCGGTCGAAAGCGCCGTCTTCGCAGGCCGCGGCCTCGACCGCCTGTGCCGTGTCCTCGGGGCTGACGCCGAGCAGGGCGAAGACGTCGTGGGCCAAGCGGTCCACGCCGCCGCGTGCTTCGCAGAGCGCGGCAAAGCGGGCGCGTTCGTGGATCAGCTTCTGCACCACCTCGGTGAAGCGCTCTTCCTGCAGGTGAGCGGTCAGGAGGCCGATCTCGTCGGAGAGGCGTCCCTGGCCTTCCAGAGCCTGGGACAGCACCTCCAGCCGGGCGCTTTCCAGCAACTCGGAAGCTTCGTGCTCGTCCAGAACCTGGGCGTGGGGCGCGACCGAAGCCTCGAGGGGAAACCGTCCGAGAAGCGACTGGCAGAAGGCGTGGATGGTGAGGATCTTGATGCCGCCGGGGGTGTCGAGCACGCGCGCGAAGAGTGCACGGGCACGGCGCAGCACCGCATCCTCCGCCTTGCCCTGCAGCAGGCCCTCGACACTGGCGCGCAGCGCCGTGTCCTCCGCCGTCACCCAGCCGGCGAGGCGTCCGGAAAGGCGGTTGGCCATTTCCGCCGCCGCCGCCTTGGTGAAGGTGAGGCAGAGGATCTTTCCCGGGTCGTTGCCGCTCAGCAACAGGGCCAGCACCCGGTCCACCAGCACCTTGGTCTTGCCGCTGCCGGCAGAAGCGGAGACCCAGACCGAGGCGGCGGGATCGGCGGCCTGGCGCTGCGCCGCCGTGGCCTCGGCGACGACCCGCTCGGCGGTGATGCCGGGTGACGCGGCGCTCATCCTTCCTCCGCCTCCACCGACCACTCGGCGATGCGCGAGAGGTGGTCGTAGTCGTTGAAGCGCGGCGCCAGCGCCGGGCGCGGCTTGCAGGCATAGGGCGTCGCCGGGTCGTCGAAAGCGGCGACCAGCTCCGCAAGACCGGCGAGCGCGCCTTCCGCAAGGCTCTCCGGCGCGCTGCGGCCGGCCCGTTCGATCGTCGCGGGTGGCGTGCCGCCGGAAAGCCGCCAGAAGGCGAGCTCACCGACCGGCGCCTGCGGCAGGCCGGCAAAGCCGCCGGCCTGCCCAATCGCCGCTTCCAGGGGCAACTGCGGCGCAAAGCCTGCCTCGACCATCTTCGCCGTGGGCGGTGCGCCGGTCTTGTAGTCGACGATGGCAAGGCTGCCGTCGTTCATGACATCGATGCGGTCGGCCTTCGCCTTCAATAGAAAGGCGCCGCCCGGTGCCGCCAGGGTAAGGCTGCCGGCGATCTCGACGAAGCTTTGCCGCAGGCCGGCGCGGCGCTCCCGCTCCGTGGCGACGAACCAGGCGGCAATCCTGAGAAAGCGCGGCCACCAGAACGCAAAGGCGCCGGGCTTGGCCTTGATGGGTGCAAAGACTTCGTCGCCGATCTCGATCAGGGCATCGAGCGCGGTGTCGGGCAAGCCATCGGGATAGGTTCGCAGAAAGCGTTCGAGGGCGGCATGAACAAGCGTACCGCGCTCGGCGGCGCCGGGATCGGCATCCAGAGGGTCGAGCGGGCACAGCTTCAAGACCTCGCCGGCGTAGAGCGCATAGGGATCGCGCATCCAGGTTTCGATGCGCGTCACCGAAAGCTCGCGCGGCCGCGCCTTCAGCGGCGGGCGCGGTTCCGGCTTCTCGATGGGCTTTACCTGCGCCGGACGATCCAGCGCCTCTGCCCAGGCGCGCAAGCGCTCCGTTTCGCCGCGCAGATCGACCGGCAGCGCCAGCCCCTTGCACAGCGCGTCGATGCGGCGCAGCCAGCGGGCGGCCACCGTCGGCGTGCCGTCGACCCTCTCGGCCCGCGTGAGATAGACCTGCGGCGCGGAGAAGCCCTGACAGAAGTCGTGGGCGGCCAGACCGATACGCCGCTCCGGCAGGGGCAGGCCGAAGGCGCTCTGCATCGGGCGACTGAGCCAGGGACCTGCGTCCACCTCCGCCGGCCAGGTGCCTTCGTTCAAACCGCCCATGACCAGAACGTCGGCGTGCTGCAGCCGCGCCTCCAGTGGCCCGAGGATGGCGATGCGCGGATGCAGGCCGAAGCGCGGCCGGACCGCACGGCCGGCCATCAAGGCTTCCAGGGCCGCCGGGTAGCGCCGCGGGCTGAGCGCGGGCGCTGCGGCGGCCGCCTCCTGCAACTCGCCGGCAAAAAGCGCCACCGCCTCGCCGGCTTCGCCGAGCCACAGCCGCTCGGCGCCGCTCTCGCTTGCCGTTGCGGCCAGGGCCTCGACCGTCAGCAGGTGCGCCTCGGCAAGATCAGCGAGGGACGCGCGCCTTTGGGACATCAGCGCCGCCAAGGGCTCCAGGCGCTGGGCCAGGCCGTCGAACCAGGGCAGCAGGTCCCGCGCCGCCTTGGCCGCCGTGAGAGCCCGGCGCAGACCGGCGAGACCCGGTGCCGGGCGCGGCCCCCGAAGCACCGCCACCTCCAGCCGCCTGACCTGGCGGCGAAACGCCGCCGGCTCTTCCCCCCCGGCCGCCAGGGGATGTTTCAATGCCGCCAGCAGCGGCACCGGCGCAAGGTCCTCCGCCGCCATCTGGGCGACCAGACGCAGGAAGCTGCCAACGGGTGTCGCCGTCAGGGCGATACCGGCCGAGTCGTCGACGCGGATCTCCCAGCGCTGCAGGTTGACCGCCACGCGCCGCGCCAGGTTGCGGTCCGGGGTGACGAGGGCAGCGGTTCTGCCCGGGTCCTCCGTCGCGCGGCGCAGCAGCAGGGCGATGACCAGCGCCTCTTCGCCCGGGTCGGCGCAGTCGACGCGGGTGACCCCCGCCAGCGCCGCCGCCAGGTCGTCGCGGTCGCTTTGCGCCGCCAGTTCATGCCAGCGGGCCGTCGCCTCCGGCGGGCGCATGGCGAGATTGGCGAAACGGGCGCGTGCCCGTGTGCTGCTGATCGATGTACGGGCAACAGGCGCGCCGGCCGCTGTGCCGACGTGCTCCTCCGGCCAGACCTGCACGGCGTCGCGCGCCACACCCAGGCGCTGCAGCAACTGGGCGAGACCGTACTGAGGATGCCCCGGATCGCGACGGATCTCCGTCCAGGTCTCGGCATCGCTGTCCAGGTCCAGGCCCGGCAGGACCACCGCGCCGGCCGGCAGTGCGGCGACCACGGCCAGCAGGTCCGCCGTCGCCGGAATCGACCCGGTCGAGCCCGCGGCGATCACCGGCGCCGTTGGCGGGGTATCCCGCCAGGCCGCAGCCTGGGCCTCGGCCAGACGCCGTCTGCGCTCCGCCGGGCCGATGGCGCCCAGGCGCGCCAGGATCGCCGGCCATTGCTCGGTGACGATGCCGAGGAATTCCAGGGTGATCTGCCAATGTGCGGCATAGTCCTCCGGCACCAGTCCCCTCAGCGCCGCGAAGTCCAGGCCCTCGGTCTCGACCTGGTCGAGCAGGCGCGCCAGTTCGCCGGCCAGGCGGATCGCCTGGTCTTCGCTCATCGGCGGCAGCGCGCCTTCGGCAGCCAGGCTTTGACTGTGGGTCTGGATGCAGGACGCCAGAAGGAGCTGGCGCTGCAGGCCGGAGATGGCCGGCGGCAAGGCCGCCGCCGCGCCGCCGCCCACCCCGGCGTCGGACGCAGCGCCGGTCAGCAGCAGTTCTTCCGGATCGAGATCGCCCAGCGCCAGCATGCGCGGCAGCAGCAGGGGCCGCCCGCCGGACGCCCTGAGAAAGGCATCCTGCAGCGCCCGGCCTGCACGGCGCGTCGGCAGCAGGATCGTCGCCTCCGCCAGACCCGCCGCGGCGCCCCCGTGGCGCTGCAGCAGCCCCTCGGCCAGGCTGTCGACGAAGCTCCGGCCCGCCGGAATCGTGAAAACGGCCGGCGCGGTGGCAGACTCTGTCATGCGGTCTCGGGAAGGGTTTCGGTGCCCGACGAGATCACGCCGGGTCGAGGATCAGGTTTGGGCCGAAGACGGACCGAAGTGGTGAAGCGCATCCTCGACCTCGCGCAGGCTTTCCGGGGTGCCGACATGATACCACTCGCCGTCATGACGGATACCCCAGAGGCGCTCGGCCTCCTGCGCCTTGTCGTAGAGCCTGTTGAGGGAGAAGGGCCCCTCCGGCGCGCCGGCGAAGAGCCGGGGATGCAGGATCTGGATGCCGGCGAAGATGAAGGGGGCGATCTCCCGCTCCCGGCGGCGGCGCAGGCGCCCGTCCGGCGCCATGACGTAATCGCCGACACCCTCGTAGGCCAGCAGCAGGGCCGTGGGGTGCAGCAGCAGCAGAGCGTCCATCTTCTCCGGGTCCCAGGCGGCGGCCAAGCGCCGCAGGGCCGCGGTCTGGCCGTCGAGCCAGCAGACATCGCCGTTCAGCGCGAAAAAGGCATCCTCGCCCAGCAGCGGCAGGGCCTTCTTGATGCCGCCGCCGGTTTCCAGCAGATCGTCCTCCGGCGAAAAAACGATCCGCGGGGTGCCCCGCGCGGCGAGGTGATCCTGGATCATCTGGCCGAGGTAGTGGGTGTTGATCACCACCTCCTCGATCCCCGCCGCCTCCAGGCGATCGAGGATGGTGTCCAGCATCGCCCGCCCCTGCACCGGCACCAGCGGCTTGGGCAGGCTGTCGGTGATCGGTCGCATGCGCTCGCCGAGACCGGCGGCCAGCACCATGGCTTTGCCGATTGGGGTTTTGCTTATCGGGGCCTTGCGCGTCGATGCCTCGCCGGGTCCGCCGTTCAAGGGCTTAGCGGTCATTGTCACTGGTTCTCCTGTGGCGTCACGCGCAGTTCGGGCGGTATTTCGCGGGCGAACCACTCGGCAAGCTCTGTCAGGGCCGGGTGCTGGAGGTCGCCCTCCAGCAGACGCCAGACCCGCGGGATGTGTTTCAGGTAGTGGGCCTTGCCGTCGCGGCGGCAGAGGCGGGTGAAGATGCCGATGATCTTGGCGTTGCGCTGCGCGCCGAGGGCGGCGTAGGAGGCTGCAAAGGCCCAAGGGTCGGTGTGGCGGAAGGCGTCGCGGTAGCGGGCCAGCATCTCCGCCGCCAGGTCCGGCGCCACGTCGCGCCGCGCGTCCTCCAGCAGCGAAACCAGATCGTAGCTGACGGGACCGATCACCGCGTCCTGGAAATCCAGCAGGCCGCAGCGGGCGATCCCTTCGCGGCCCTCCAGGATCATCAGGTTGTCGACATGGTAGTCGCGCAGCACCAGGCTCTGCGGCACGGCCAGCATGACGGGCACAGCCGCGCGCCAGGCCTCCAGATAGCTCTCGCGCAGGGCCGGCGGAGTCTCGCGGCCGGTCACCGCCGGCAGGTACCAGTCGACCAGCAGGGCGGCCTCGTCCAGCAGGCGCTGCTCGTCATAGGACGGCAGGCCGGTCATGTCGGAGTTGTACCAGCGCTGGTGCAGCGCGATGAGGGTATCCACCGCCAGGCGGTAAAGATCCCCTTCGTCGGCGCCTTCGGCCAGGGCGCGGGTGAAAGTGCGGTCGCCGAAATCCTCCAGCAGCAGGAAGCCGGCCTCCCGGTCCATGGCCAGCGGGCGCGGCGCCGAGAGCTCGATGTCCAAGAGCAGATCCGCGATGTTCCGGAAGACCTGAACGTTTTCCTGTGGTGGCGGCGCGTTCATCAGCACGGCCGTCTCACCGCCGCGGCTGAGGCGGTCGTAGCTGCGGAAGGACGCATCGGCGGCCAGCAGACGGCGCTCGGCGCTGTCCCAGCCGGCTGCGGCCAGGAAGCGCCGGCAGAGCTCTTCGCGGCTGTCGCTCACGCCGCCAACTCCGCCAGGCGCGCCGGCCAGTCGCCGCCGCCCTGCAGGTGGGCGCGGCGGCTGCGGCCATCGGCCTCGAAGCGCAACGTCACATCCAGCCGGTCCTCGGGCAGCAGGGCCTCCATGCGCTCCGGCCACTCGATGAGCGCGATCCCGCCTTCCAGAGCGTCTTCGATGCCCAGTTCATGGACCTCCTCCGCCCGTTCGAGGCGGTAGAGGTCGAAGTGCCAGACCTCCGCGGGATCGCGCTCATAGGCCTGCACCAGGGTGAAGGTCGGGCTCGGCACCTCTTCCTGGGCCGGGTCCTCCGTAGCTCCCGGGGCCGCCGGCAGCGCGCGGATCACGGCCCGCGCCAGCGCCGTCTTGCCGGCCCCCAGGTCGCCGCGCAGGGCGACCAGGTCGCCGGCCCGCAGGAGCTTGGCCAAGGCCCGGCCCAGCGCCTCCGTATCGGAGAGCGCAGGCAGGGGAAGATCGAGGGCGGGAAGGGTCGACATTACGCTGGCCATCGCCCGCTTTTTAGCGAGCCCCGGGGCCGGCGGCAACCGTTGCGCCGGTCCAAGGCATGCCGTCGGCCGGAGCGGCCGGCGTACTTGTCTTTCCGCCCGGCGGCCGCCATTTTAGGCCCAGAACCTACCCCCCGGGCCCCTTCTGGAGATCTCATTGTCGTCATCCCCCGTGACCACCGATGTGGCGATCATCGGCGCTGGGCCTGTCGGCCTTTTCGCCGTCTTCGAGTGCGGCATGCTGAAAATGCGCTGCCATGTCATCGACAGCCTGGCGGTGATCGGCGGCCAGTGCGCGGCGCTTTACCCGGAAAAGCCGATCTACGACATCCCCGGCTATCCGGAGGTTATGGCGCAGGACCTGATCGACCGCCTGACCGAGCAGGCGGCCCCCTTCAAGCCGGTCTACCATCTGGATCAGCAGGTTACGGCGCTTGAGCCCGGCGCGCCCGGCCGCTGGCGGCTCACCACCGCCAAAGGGACGGTCATCGATGCGGCCGCAGTCATGATCGCAGCCGGCAGCGGGGCCTTCGGTCCCAACCGTCCGCCGCTGCCGGGAATCGAGGCCTATGAGGGCACCTCGGTCCACTATCTGGTGCAGCGCCGCGCGGATTTTCAGGGTCAGCGGGTGGTGATCGCCGGTGGCGGCGACTCGGCGGTGGACTGGGCGCTGTCGCTGGCCGAGGTGGCGGAGAAGATCTACGTGGTCCACCGGCGCCCCAAGTTCCGCGCCGCACCGGAGTCGGTCGACCGCCTTCACCGCCTGGCGGAGACCGGCAAGCTGGAGCTGGTGATCCCCTATCAACTGGCCGGACTGGAGGGCGCCGAGGGCCGCCTGAACGGCGTGGAGGTTGCGGACCTGGAGGGCCACAAGAAGGTCCTGCCGGCCGACAGTCTGCTGCCTTTCTTCGGTCTTTCGATGAACCTGGGGCCGATCGCCGACTGGGGCCTCAACTTGGACCACCACCACATCACCATCGATCCGGCGACCAGCCAGACCAGCAGCGAGGGTATCTACGCGGTGGGCGACATCACCGCCTACCCCGGCAAGCTGAAGCTCATTCTCTGCGGGTTTTCGGAAGCCGCCATGGCGGCCCATGCCATCCGCCCTCGGGTCTATCCGGACGAAGAGCTGCACTGGGAATACTCCACCACCAAGGGCGTGCCTCAAGCATAGCGGCGAAGCCGCTTCGGGATTCCGCCTTCACGCGACGTCGCGGGGCGCTTCCTTGTCATCGCGGGCGACAGGCGGCGCGGCGATGGGGACATGGCAGATCACCCGGGTGCCGCCGCCGACCTCGGAGTCCAGTTCCACCTGGCCGCCGTGCAGTTCGATCAGGCTCTTCACCAGGGAAAGGCCCAGCCCCGCACCGGCCTGGCGATTGTCGCCCGAACCCCGTTCGAAGCTGCCGAAAACGCGCGCCTGATCTTCGGCCGGAATGCCGATCCCGGTGTCCGAGACCTCCAACTGCATCTCGCCCTCGACCCGGCGCGCGGTCAGGGTGACGACGCCGCCTTCCTTGGTGAACTTCAGCGCGTTGGAGAGCAGGTTAAAGAGCGCCTGGCGCAGCCGCCGCCCGTCGGCCAGCAGCTCGCCCGCGTCTTCCGTGCACTCCAGGCGCAGGTCGATCTCGCGGCTGTGGGCGCGTTCGCGGCCCAGGGTGTAGATCGACTCCAGCAGGGTATAGACGTTGATCGGCTGCAGATCGAGATGCAGGTAGCCGGCCTCGATGGAGGCGAGATCGAGGATGTCGTTGATCAGCGCGATGAGCTGCTGGGAGGACTGCACGATGGCATGGCTGTATTCCAGCTGGCGCTCGTTCAGTTCGCCGAAGAATTGGTTCTCCAGCACCTCGGCAAAGCCGATGATGGCGTTCAGCGGCGTGCGCAGCTCATAGGAGATGTTGGCGATGAACTCCGACTTCAGGCGGTCGGCGGTCTCCAGCGCCTCGTTGCGCTCGATCAGCGCGCGCTCGACACGGATGGTATCGGTGACGTCGATGAAGCTGAACAGCACGCCGCCGTCGGGCAGCGGCACCTGGCCCCAGTCGATCACCGCGCCGTCGGTGCGTTCGTGGCGGCCGCTGCGCACCTCCGGCTCGGTGGTGCGGGCGACCACCCGGGTGGCGAAGTCTTCCCAGTCCTCGTCAGCCACCGGGAAGAGGTAGCGGGCCTGGGGCAGCACGTCGCGGATATGCGGCTCGCCGTTCAGGAAGTCCGCGTCCAGGTGCCAGATCCGGCAAAGGCCGGGATTGAAGAGCTTCAGACGCCCGTCGGCGCCATAGACCGCCACGCCTTCGTGGAGGTTGTCGATGGTCTCCCGCTGGACCTCGGTCAGGGTGTTGTACGACCGCTCCAGCGCCAGGCGGTCGGTGACGTCCTCGTAAGACAGCAGGATGCCGCCGAAGGGATGGGGCGTGACCACCATGCGCAGCGTCGAGCCGTCGGGCAGGTGGACCAGTTCCTCCTCCTGCGCGATGAGGGTGGCGTACTTCTGCAGCACCTCTTTCTTGTAGGCCGGGAAGTTCGGATACTCCGGGAACCGCCGGCGCTCCCTCAGCGCTTCCAGAACGTCGCCCAGATGCGGGTTGCTCTGCAGGAAGCCCTCGTCGATGTCCCAGAGGCGGGCGTAGGCGGTGTTGGCGAACATCAGCCGCAGGTCGCGGCCGAAAATGGCGATGGCGGTGGAGAGGTTCTCCAGCATCTCCGACTGGACGCGGATGTAACGGCCGAGTTCGGCCTGTACCTCTTCAAGCTGGGTGCGGTCGATGGCAAAACCCAAAGTGCCCCTGTTCGCACCCTTGCCGCCGAAGGGCAGTTCGCAGACCTCCATCAGGCGCCGCGCGCCGTCGATCACAACATGATGGGTCTCGGCACTGGCCTCGCCGCTGCTGCGGGCCTGTTCGGCCAGCGCGCGGGCGGCACCGGCCTTGGCCTTGCCGAGAAACTCCGCGCCCTGCGCGACGGCCTCCGGCACGGCGCGGTCCACCGCCGCGGCATAGGCCCGGTTGCAGTCGACGAGAGCTCCTTCCTCGTCGCGCAGCCAGAGCGCCAGGGGCAGGGCATCCAGGATGGCGCGCTGCTGCTTGGCCCGCGCCTTCACCGCCGCCTCCTGGCGCGCGATCTCGCTCACATCCTCCAGCCACAGCACTGCGGGTGCGCTTTCATCAGTCTGCGCGGGCTGCCCCCGCAGCCGCAGCACCTGGGCCCGGTCGCCCAGGCGTACACGGATGTCAAAGGCCTCGCGCTCGCGCTCCAGGCCCTGCAGGGCTGTCTCCAGGGTGCTTCGGGAAGCCTCGCCCAGCCGCTCCAGCAGCAGCGCCAGGCTCACATCTGACTGTGTGTCGAGACCCAGCAGCGCCGCCATGGCCGCGGCGTCGGGCTGTGCGACCGGGTCGCCACCGGCAGCACCGATCAGCAGGCGGGGCGAAGGTGCGGCTGAAAGCTGGGCGGCCAGGGCTGCGGCGTCATTTTCGGCCTCGCGCGCGCGGGCCTCGCCGGCCTGCAGACGGCTGCGGGTATCGCGGAGCTGCCAGATGCAGAGCCCGAGGGCCACAAGGGCCAGCAACAGCAGGATCAGCCAGAGCAGTTCCATCGTCTCAGCCAAGCCCGTCCCCACCGGGCCTCAGGCCAAGGCCCCGCCCGGCCGCCGCAAGGCCCATGGCCGCCTGCGGTTCAGCTTCGGGCCGGAAGAGCCCCCGGTCGCACCGGGCCTTCCGAACGGATGTCGTGCCCCCTGTCACAGTCCGGGAGTCTAAGCCCAAGCGCACGCAGCGGCAAGGCGGCGCTGGGCGCCCCGGCACCGCAACGTGTCAGGCAGGGCCTGCGGGTCCGACCCGCCGTGGCGGCGCTCAGCAATGAGGGCGCTCAGCGGCGACAGGGCTCAGTAGCGGTAGGCGTCGGGCTTGTGCGGGCCGTCGACGTTGACGCCGATGTAGTCGGCCTGCTTCTGGCTGAGCTTGGTGAGGGTGGCGCCGACCTTCTCCAGATGCAGCGCGGCCACCTTTTCGTCCAGGTGCTTGGGCAGCACGGCGACGGTCTTGCCGTACTTCTCGGCATTGGACCAGAGCTCCATCTGCGCCAGTACCTGGTTGGTGAAGGAGGCGCTCATGACGAAGCTCGGATGGCCCGTGGCCACACCCAGGTTCACCAGGCGGCCTTCGGCCAACAGGATGATCTTCTTGCCGTCCGGGAATTCGATCTGGTCGACCTGGGGCTTGATGTTATCCCACTTGAAGTTGCGCAGCGCCCCGACCTGGATCTCGGAATCGAAGTGGCCGATGTTGCAGACGATGGCCCGGTCCTTCATCTCGCGCATGTGGTCGACGGTGATGACATCGACGTTGCCGGTGGCGGTGACGAAGATGTCGGCCTGGGGGGCCGCCTGCTCCATGGTGACCACCTCGTAGCCTTCCATGGCCGCCTGCAGGGCGCAGATCGGATCGGCTTCGGTCACCACCACGCGGCAACCGGCCGAGCGCAGGGATTCCGCCGAGCCCTTGCCGACGTCGCCGAAGCCGGCCACGGCGGCGACCTTGCCGGCCATCATCACGTCGGTTCCGCGGCGAATGGCGTCGACCAGGCTCTCGCGGCAGCCGTACTTGTTGTCGAACTTGGACTTGGTGACCGAGTCGTTCACGTTGATCGCCGGGAACAGCAGACTGCCGTTCTTCTGCATCTCGTAGAGCCGGTGCACGCCGGTGGTGGTCTCCTCGGTCACGCCGCGGATCGCCTGGCCCAGGGTGCTGTACCAGCCGGGCTTCTCAGCCACCCGCTTCTTGATGGCGGCGAAGAGCGCTTCCTCCTCGTCGTTGGTCGGATTGCCGACCACCGAAAGGTCCTTCTCCGCCTTCATGCCGAGGTGGATGAGCAGGGTTGCGTCGCCGCCGTCGTCGAGGATCATGTTCGGCGTGCCGCCGTCGCTCCACTCGAAGATGCGGTGGGTGAATTCCCAGTATTCCTCAAGACTCTCGCCCTTGAAGGCAAAGACGGGAATGCCGGCGGCGGCTATGGCCGCGGCGGCATGATCCTGGGTCGAAAAAACATTGCAGGAAGCCCAGCGGAGGTCGGCGCCCAGCGCCTTCAGCGTCTCGATGAGCACCGCCGTCTGGATCGTCATGTGCAGCGAACCGGCGATCCGCGCGCCCTTCAAGGGCTGTGCTCCGCCGAACTCTTCGCGCAGGGCCATCAGCCCCGGCATCTCGGTCTCGGCGATGTCCAGTTCCTTGCGGCCCCAGTCGGCGAGGGAAATGTCGGCGACTTCGTAGTCGTTGAACTCGGCCATGCTGTCTTTCCTTCCTGCATGCCGCCCGGGCGACCATGCCTGCCCGCGGCAGGCGGCCTGGCCCTGTTCCGGCGCACGGCACCATTGATCTGCGATGCCAAGAGACTGAGTGCCGGCGCGTGCCCAGTTGCCCGCTCTCCGGCGTATGGAGCCGGTCATTTAACAGCGAAAGAGGCGCGCCGCAAGGCCGCCCGCCGGAGGAAGCGCAGCCGGGCGCGCCGGGCGATTTCGCATTCCGGCCAATTCGCGTCAGGCGCGCCGGATGCGGCGAGTACGGCGGGAATCGGGGTCAGGCGACGGTTTCGTTGAAGTCGTCCACCAAGGTGGCGATGCGGGTGCTGTCGACCTGGTCCATGATCATCTGGGCGCGCCGGGCGGCGGCCTGCATATCCAGGCCCAGGATGCGGCTCTTGACCCGCGGGACCGCCTTGACCGTCATCGAAAGCTCGCGCACACCAAGGCCCAGCAGCAGCGCCGTGAAGCGCGGATCGCCGGCCATCTCGCCGCAGACCGAGACCGGGATGCGGGCGCGCAGGGCCGCCTCGACGGAGAACTGGATCAGCCGCAGCACCGCCGGGTGCAGGGGGTTGTAGAGATAGGCGACCTGCTCCTCGCCGCGGTCGATGGCCAGGGTGTACATGGTCAGGTCGTTGGTGCCGATGGCGAAGAAGTCGCAGTTCTGGGCGAGGGAGTCGGCCGCCAGCGCCGCCCCCGGCACCTCGATCATCACCCCCAGCGGCGGCAGGGGTTCGGCAACCTCCAGACCCCGGCGGCGCAGACGCCGGGCGGTCTTCTCCAGCTCCTTGCGCACGGCAACGATCTCCCCAGGGGTGGAGATCATCGGCAGCAGAATGCGCAAGGGCCCATGGGCGGCGGCGCGCAGCATCGCCGCCAGTTGGGTGCGCAACAACTTGGGTTCCTTCAGCGACAGCCGGATGGCGCGCAGGCCCAGCGCCGGATTCTGGGCCTCGCCGAGATGATCGCCCAGGGAGGAGGCCAGCTTCTCGCCCCCGACATCCAGCGTACGGACCGTCACCGGCCGGCCCTTCATGGCCTTCACGATCTTCGCCAGCTCGGTGTACTGCTCCTCCTCGTCCGGCAGGTCGTCGCGGTTCATATAGAAGAACTCGGTGCGCAGCAGGCCGACCCCCTCGGCGCCCACCACGGTGGCCTGGGCGGCTTCGCGCGGCAGTTCCAGGTTGACCTCCATGAGGATACGCTGACCGTCGCGCGTCTCGGCGGGGATGTCGCGCAGGCGCGCCAGCGAGCGGGCCTCGCGCGCCATCGCCTTGAGGCGCTTCTGATAGGCGGCGAGGCGTTTGCCCGTGGGGTTCAGGATCACAAGGCCGCTGCTGCCGTCGACGATGAGCATGTCGCCGGACCTGATGGCCGGGATCAGCCCGGCGACCCCCAGGACCGCCGGCAGGCCGAGGGACCGCGCCATGATGGCGGTATGGCCCTCGGCGCCGCCCATAACGCAGGCGAAACCGGCAATCTGCTCCGGGTCCATCAGCGCGGTATCGGCAGGCGAAATCTCCTCGGCAATGACAATGCTGCCCTTCTCGACGCCGCCGAAGCCGCGGTAGGCCGTGTCTGTGAGGTTGCGCAGGATGCGGTGACCCACCTCGCGCACGTCATCGGCGCGGGCGCTCAGGTAGTCGTCCTCCATGGCGACGAATTCCTGCGCCAGGGCCGAGATTTCCGACATCACCGCCGCCTCGGCATTGCGGCGTTCCTTTTCGATACGCGCTTCGATGCCGCCGATGAGCCGGCGTGACTTCAGCATCTGCAGGTGGGCATCGAGCAGGTAGCCGAGCTCTTCGGCGGCAAGCCCGTGAATGCCGAGGGACTTGGCCTTCAGCTTGCCGACCTGGCGGACGGCCTTGGCCGTGGCATCGGCGAAGCGCTTCTTCTCGCGGCGCACCCGCCCGGCGGGCACCTGGTACTCGGGGACGTGCAGGTCCCCGGATTCCCGCACGAAGGCCGGCCCGATGCCCACACCGGGAGAGACGGCCAGCCCTTCGAAGACCTGTTCGCGGGGCCGGCGGCGGCCTTTGCTAGCCGTCTTCATCGAACTTGCCGTTGACCAGCCGGGCCAGCGCGTCGACCGCCTGGGCCGCCCCCAGGCCGCTGGCTTCGACGTCGATCTCGCAGCCCGGACCGGCAGCCAGCATCATCAGGCCCATGATCGAGCAGCCCGACACCCGCGTGCCGCTCTTGATCACCGTGATCTGGGCATCGAAGGATTCCGCCAGCTTGACGAACTTGGCGGCGGCCCGCGCGTGCAGGCCCTTCTGGTTCTGAATCGTCAGGCGCCGGGTGATGCGGTCCGCGGCGCCGGACCCCTGGGCCTCAAGCGGCTTGTCCATCAGTCCCGATCCGATTCCAGGAGCTGGGAGGCCACGTTGATGTATTTGCGTCCGGCCAGCTGCGCCTGGGTGACGGCCTCGGCCAGGTTGGCGGTGTTGCGCAGCCCGGTGAGCTTGATGAGCATAGGCAGGTTTATGCCGGCGATCACCTCGACACGGCCCTTGTCGAGAACGGAGATCGCCAGGTTGGACGGCGTGCCGCCGAACATGTCGGTCAGCAGGACCACGCCGTCGCCCTGCTCGGCGCCGGACACGGCATCGATGATGTCCTGGCGGCGCTGCTCCATATCGTCCTCCGGTCCGATACAGATCGCGGTGACGTTCTCCTGCGGCCCGACGACGTGCTCCAGGGCCTGGACGAACTCTACCGCGAGGCGCCCATGGGTTACCAAGACAAGACCGATCATTCTTTGCTCCCTGCCGGCTTTGACGGCTGCCCCTACCGCAGCGACCCCACGGCGGCGGGTCAAGCCTTATTGTCATGATAAGGACCCGAAGCGATGCCCCCGGTCAATGGCCGATATCAACCGTCAGTTTATTTCCGGACCGCCTTCACTCCGCCGGATCGCGCCGTCTTTCATCGGCCCGCCGGAGGGGCCCGCTGCGGATCGCGGGCAATGTCGCGGTGGCCCAGATGCACAGGGCGGCCCTGCTCGGCCAACCATGCGGCGAGCCGTTCCGCGGTGAAGACGGAGCGGTGGCGCCCACCGGTGCAACCGATGGCGATGGTCAGGTAGCTCTTGCCCTCCCGCTCATAGCGCGGCAGCAAGGGCGCCAGCATATGCGTCAGATGGTCGAAGAAAGGGGTGAAACCGGGGTCACGCGCCACATAGGCCGCCACCGCCTCGTCGCGGCCCGAGAGCGGGCGCAGATCGGGGTCGTAATGCGGATTCGCCAGAAAGCGCACGTCGAAAACCAGGTCCGCTTCCCGCGGCAGGCCCTGGCGGAAGGAGAAGGAGGTGACGAAGACCGCCATGCCGCTGCCGCCGGCAAGGCCGACATGGCCGAGCAGCTGGGCGCGGAAGTCCGCCGGGGTCAGGCGCGAGGAATCGATCATCATGTCGGCGCGTTCGCGCAGGGGCGCGACCAGGCGGCGCTCCGCGGCGATGCCGTCGGCCACCGGCCGGTCCTGCGCCAGAGGATGGCGGCGGCGGGTCTCCGTAAAGCGCCGCCCCAGAACCTCGTCCTCGCAGTCCACGAACAGCAGCGTGGTGGCAAAGCGCGGATTGCGGGCCAGCGCATCGAGCTGGTCCACGACGGGCCCGACGGCAAAGTCCCGCGTGCGGATGTCGACGCCCACGGCAATCGGCCGCTTGAGACCCACCTCCCCGACCACGGCATCGAGCAGGCTGAGCGGCAGGTTGTCGATGGCTTCGTAGCCCTCGTCTTCGAGGATACGCAGTGCCGTCGAGCGGCCGGCCCCGGACATGCCGGTCACCAGCACCAGCGGCAGCGCCTCGCGGCTTTCCCCTCGTGCTTCGGTCACTGTCTGATCGCTCACAGTCGCACCGCCAAAGGTATCGCCGCCAAAGGTATCGCCGCCAGGGGTTCCGCCGACGGGGGTTCCGCCACGCAGGATCTTTTCGTTCCCGCCGACGACGGCGGACGCCTCGTCCGCAAAGGCGCGCATTATAAGCGCGGCCGCATGCCGCAGTGCAAGGCGCAGCTTCTCCGGTGCGGAGATGCCGCTCGGATCGAGAGCGATGACCGGCAGATCGACTCCGTGAAGCCGGCGCTGCCGGGGCGTGGGCAGCCGCTCGATCTCCGCCCGGGGACGCAACTCCACCAGCAGCGCGAGCGGCGCGGAGGCACGATGCGGCATCTCGACAATGCCCAGTCCGCGCACTTCCAGCTTGCCGGCAATGCTCTCCGGCGGCCGCGCGACGAGACGGCCGGCAGCGGCCTGCAGCAGGGTCTGATCGTCGCTGACCAGAACCGCGCCCTGGTCGATCATGCGCAGCGCCAGGTCGGACTTGCCGGCGCCGGGCGGACCCAGCAGCGCCACCGCCCAGTCGCCGAGCGCTATCGTCGTCGCGTGGAGATTCTGCTCCGGCGCCCGATCATCGTTCACCGGCATCGTCCCCCATCGTCGTGCTCAAAGGCCGGCCGCGCCGGGCTCACTCGGCCGGCAGGACGACGACAAAGCAGGCGCCCACCACCTCTCCGTCGGCATCGCAACGGTTTTCAGCCTCGATGATGCCGCCATGGGCTTCGACGATCTGCTTTGAAATGGACAGGCCCAGGCCGGAATGCGTCCCGAACTTCTCGCCCGCCGGGCGCTCGCTGTAGAAGCGCTCGAACACCGCCTCCAGCTTGCCCTCGGGAATGCCCGGGCCGTCGTCGCAGACCGAGATCTCGATCTCCTCACCCTGGCGCAGGGCCGACAGGCGGATGGTGCCCCCCGGCGGAGAAAAGGTGATGGCATTGGTGATCAGGTTGCGGAAGACCTGGCCAAGCCGCGCCTCCATACCCAGAACGCGCAGGTTCTGATGGTCGACCATGTCGAGGACGAAGCGCGGACCGTCATCGGCGTCGACCGTTTCGTGCAGCGAGGCCAGGGCGCGCAGCAGCTCGCCGACGTCCACGGACTCGCTCTCCGCCCGCGAGAGTTCAGCGTCCAGCCGCGAAGCATCCGAGATGTCGCTGATCAGCCGGTCGAGGCGATGCACGTCGTCGAGGATGATCGACATCAGGCGCCGCTGCTGTTCCGGGTCTTCCACGCGGGCCACCGTCTCGACAGCGCTGCGCAGCGAGGTCAGGGGATTCTTGATCTCGTGGGAAACGTCGGCCGCGAAGGCTTCGATGGCGTCCATCCGGTTCCACAGCGCCTCGGTCATTGAACGCAGGGCATCGGAAAGATCGCCGATCTCGTCGCCGCGGCGGCGGAAGTCGGGAATCTCGAACTGCCTGCCCTTGCCGTAGCGGACCCGGTCGGCGGCCTGGGCCAGGCGGCGGATCGGCCGCGCGATGGTGCCGGCGAGATAGAGCGACAGCAGGACGGTCACCCCCAGGGCAAGGCCGAAGACGATGAGAATGTCCCGGCGCCGGTCGTCAACCGCCGCATCGATGTCCGCGCCGTCCTTGGACAGCATCAGCGCGCCCAGAATCTGCCGGTAGCGCTGCACCGGTACGGCGATGGAGAGCACGAGGCGCCCCTGGCGGTCGACGCGCACCATGCCGGGGCTGTCGCCCGCAAGGGCGCCGCCGACCTCGCCGTAATGCAGGGCCTGCTGCACCGGCTCTTCGCGGTAGAGCGGAAAGTCGTCCTTGCCCGGAACCCACTTCAGCACCGCCTCGTAGAGCCGGCCGAGGAAGCTGAGACCGCTCTTGTCGTCGGGCGGCAGGGCAACGACCTGCACCTTGCCGCCGGGTCCGCCGAGCACGAAGCTGTCCGCCAGCAGATCGCCCGAGCGCGCGAAGATCCGGGCGCGCACGCCGGTGTCCACCAGCAGCACCCGCATCAGGTTGCGCGTGACTTCCGGCAACAGCTGCTCGTCGCCGACCTGGGTGGCGACCACAGCGGTGCTGCCCAGGGACAGTGAAAAAGCGCGTCCCTGGATGCGCAGGGAATCCAGTTCCGCGGCGATCAGGCTCTCGCGGTACTGGTCAAGATGCAGCAGGCCCAGCACCGGGATCAGGAGGACCAGCACGTTGATGGTGAGAATGCGGCGGGTCAGCGGCGAGCGCAGGCGCCGGCGGCGGCGCGGCGGGCTGCGGGTGCCTGCCGCCTCCTCGTCGACCTGTTCGGCGCGCCGGCGCGCCGGCGCTTCCCCGCCCGGCACCAAGCCGCCGACCGGCGCGTCGGGCGGGCCGCCGGTCCTGTTTTCCGTGGTCACCATGGCGAAAGGCGCCTGAGCAGCAGGCACCTGAACGGCAGGCACCTGAACGGGGCGACTTTCACGCGCGCTCCCGGCCGGTAATGCCGCCGCACCGCAGGGATGCGGGGCCGGTCACGGTTCGCGATAACGATAGCCGACGCCATAGAGCGTCTCGATCTGCTGGAAGGAGTCGTCGGCATCCCGGAACTTCTTGCGCAGGCGCTTGATGTGGCTGTCGATGGTGCGGTCGTCAACGTAGATGGACTCGCCATAAGCAGCGTCCATCAGCTGGTCGCGGTTCTTCACGTGGCCCGGACGCAGCGCCAGCGCCTTCAGAATCAGAAACTCGGTCACCGTCAGATTGATGCGTTCGTCCTTCCAGGTGCAGAGATGGCGCGCCGGGTCCAGCGTCAGCTCGCCGCGCACGATGGGCGCCTCGCCGCCGGACGCCCCGGGCATGCCGTCTTCGCCGCCTTTCTCACGGCGCAGCAGGGCGCGGATCCGCTCGATCAACAGGCGTTGGGAGAACGGCTTGGTGATGTAGTCGTCGGCCCCCATGCGCAGACCCAGCACCTCGTCGATCTCGTCGTCCTTGGAGGTCAGGAAGATAATCGGCAGGTTCGAGGTCTTGCGCAGGTGGCCCAGCAGTTCCATGCCATCCATCCGCGGCATCTTGATGTCGAGCACCGCCAGATCCACCGGGCTGGCGGTGAGGCCGCGCAGAGCCTCCGCGCCATCATTGTAGGTGCGCACCTTGAAGCCCTCGGCCTCCAGCGCGATGGACACCGACGTCAGAATGTTGCGGTCGTCGTCGACCAGCGCGATGGTGTCTTGCATATCTTCCTACCTGTACCTCAAACCTTTGCCCATCCCACCGACTTCTGCCCCAACGTTTTCTGCCCCACCGTTTTCTGCCCCCGGCGCCCCACACCGGACGCCCCAAACCCGGCGCCCCACACCCTTCGTCGCAGCCTGCAGTCGCCGTCGTTCACGCAAGGAGGAAACTTAAGCAGATCCAGGGGTCCGGGTCCTGCGGTTCCCCAGCCTGCCGCGCCCAATCCGCGCGCGCCAGCCTGCATCACATCCTTTTCTAAGCCGCCTGAACGCTGCGGCCAAGCACGCGTGCGCTCCCCTGGTGCACAGAGCCCCATCCAGGGTCCAACAAGGGCCCGGGCTCCCTGACGCCGGCGGCGGTTTTCTGCGAAAGCGATGAATCCCTCCCTCAGCGGTCCCCAACGCCGGAAGTGCCCCGACACCACCCCGGACACCCGGAGGCCGCGCGGAGCCAAGCTGAACAGCGGTCACGCTGAACAGAGACTGTGGCGGATTTGCGGCAGTTTCAGGAATCCTGCGGACCGCTTTCCTAGTCCAGACCGTAAAGCTCAGTTCCGTTTTGAAATACGCGCAAAAATAGGTCACAAATAGTCCCGCATGGGCAAAGTCGTGCTTAGCATCTGGTGAAGCATTGTTCCCGAGACTAAACGTTGAAGTCCCGAACTCACGGAAGCAAGTCTGAATTTCTATTCATGGTAGTATTTCTTTTGTTGTCTAAGACCTTGAATGGAGTGACGCCTGTGCTTCCGGCGTCAGCGCCGCTGATTGGCCGGGGCGAAGCGGGCCGGATTGCTTTGCCCAGGGCGCCTCTGGATGGGGCGTTTGGATGGGGCGCCTTTCAGCAGCGCGGCTCTCAGCAGGAGCCCGGGCGGCGGCCAAGAGAGGATCACTTGGGGCATGAGAAGCGGGGAGCGGCATGGCGCTGAGTGAAGACTTCGGCAAGCCGGCCCGCAGCCGACCTCGGCGCTGCACCAACCGGGCGTTCCTGGAGGACTGCCCGGACAGGATTGCCGAGATCTTCCATTACTGGGACCGCATCCGCGGCGACCGCCGCATGCCCTGCCGGCGGGATTTCGATCCGGCACAGGTGGTGCGCCACCTGCCCAGCGTCCTCCTGATCGATGTGGAAGGGGTGGACGACCGCGGCGGCGCCATTCTGCGCTACCGGGTGGTGGGAACCGAGGAGGTCCGCCTGCGCGATCACGATCCCACCGGCAAACTGGTGAGCGAGGGCTTTCTGGGCCCCAGCCTGGAAGCCGTGATGGAGGCCTACGAACTGGTCCGGAGCGAGCGCTGCTTCCTCTACGAGGAGATCGAGTTCGCGACCTCCACCGGTATCTGGCGCCGGGAGTACGGCATCCTGATGCCTTTGTCGGAGGACGGCCAGAACGTCAGCCAGATCCTCGTCTACTCGCTGCCGCGCGACGCCCTGGACGAGGACTGAGACCCCAGCGGAAGAAGCCCGGTCGAACCTGCCAGGCCGAGCCGATCAAACGCTCAGCGCCGCGCCGCCGCGATCAGGCTTACAAGCTGCGCGAATTCGTGACGGAGGATCAGACGATCGTCGCGGCAGAAAGCGGTTTGACGGTCCCGCGGGCCGAGACAAAACAGTGCGAGCATTTCAAGCGCCGCCTCCGGCGCCTGTCCGTCCTCCTCGACGGCTTGGAAGAATCGCGTGAGGAAGGCCTGCATGTCGGCCTGATGGACAATGACGCTGCGCCAGGCAGGAACGACGAGGAGTGCCTGCTGGCCCAGGCCCCAGGCCCAAAAGGTGCCGGGCGGCAGACCGCTGTCCGGCGCCGGAACCCACCAGAGATAGCCGTGGCCATGGCGCAGCCCTGACATTCCGGTCCGCGAATAGTCCGCGGTAATGCGGTCGACCCAGCCGGCGGGCAGGATCCGCCGGCCATCGAGTTCGCCCCTTTGCAGATAGAGCATCCCGAAGCGGGCCAGATCGCGGGCGGACATCCGGAACATGGCCGCCCGGTGCCGGGACAGATCGGGCGCGGCGACATAGGAAACCGCCCCGGCGGCGTGGTCGCGCAGGCCGAGCGGCGCTGCAAGCCCGGCTTCGAAGGCCTCGGCGACCGGCAGGCCGGTGCGCATCTCGAAGACGGTCGTGAGGGCGTTGGTGTCCCAATTGTTGTAGGCCCAGATGGTCCCCGGCAGGTTCTCGCCCTCTCCCAGGCGCCGTTTCTTCTCGGCTACCAGGCCTTCCTCGGCGGCGGCGGCATGATTGATCCCGGAGGTGCTCTGCAGCAGATGCAGGACCGTTGCCTGCCGCTGGAGGGGAGTCAGCGGAGCCGGCGCATCGTCGATGCCGAGGTCCGCCAGGTTCGCCGCCAGATCGATTGACCGCTCTCCCGCACCGAGGTGCCGGCCGACCAGCGCCGAAAGCAGGGCCTTGCGGATGGAGTGGAGCGGGCGCGGCGTCTCAAGGTCACCCAAGGCCGCAACCGCCGTCCCATCCGTGACAATCAGCAGCACATCGCTGCCCAGCCCGTCGGCGTAACCGAAGACCCTGTCGAGATCGAACGGGTCCCAGCCCAGGCGCCGCGTCTCGGCGTCATCGAGGCGAAAGACCTGGCCGTGTCCAGGATTGGGCCCGGGGTTGGGACCGAGACCGGAACCGCGATCGGGCGGCGGCGCGGCCGCGGTGAAGGGGTCCCCTTCCCAGGTGCTGACGGCATGGACCATCACAACGATCAGGGTGAGGGGGATCACCGCGAGGGCGGCGATCCACCCGCGTCTGGGACGTCTCATGGCTGTTGTTTCCTGTAGCCGGTGCTACCGGTTGTGGGCTGCGCCCCGGCAGGTCCGCGCCTTAGAGGTCGCGGAACTCCCGGTGCAGACGCGCCTCGGAGGAGGTGACGAAGGCCTCCATCGCCCGCACCCGGTGTTCCTGGTCGCGGAACTTGTGGCGCAGGCGGGAGAGCGACTCGCTGGGCTTCAGCCGCACCTGGCGCCAGAACTCCTTCTCCTCCTCCGAGCGGTAGGTGAACTCCGGCGCCGGATCGATGAGGATGGTGGCGAGGATGTAGCAGACCAGAGTCGGGAAGGTGAACATGAAGAGCGAGATCACCGCCACCAGTCGCACGATGAAAGTGCTGATGCCGAAATAGTCGGCAAGGCCCGCGCAGACGCCGGCGATGCGGCCCTTTTCCCGGTTGCGATAGAGGCGGCTGGGCCGGGCCGGGCCTTTAGGCGCCTGCCCAGGGCCATGACGGTGCGGTCCGGCTGTCACAGCTTCTTCCTCCAGTCCGTCACCTCGGTATCGAGGATGCGTTCCAGCGCGTTGATGCGCTGCTCCATGCGCTCGGCGCTCTGCCAAAGCTCTTCCAGCAACTGCTCTTCATCGGTGGACAGCGATTTGGTGGCCCGCCAGCGCGTCGCGTAGTGGGCGATGATCCAGATCGGCGCGACCACCGCGAGGAAGAGGATGACCGGTACTTCGAAATCCATGGTCTTCTAGCCTCTCGCGCCCGTAGCCTAGCCCTTGTCCGCCGCGCCGGTCTCCTTGGACTTCTTCACCTTGGCCTTCAGGGCCGCCAGCTCGTCCTCGATCGCCGACTCCGCGGCCAGTTCGGAAATCTCCTCGGCCAGGGTCTTGCCGCCGCCGCTGAGGTCGTAGGCCTCCACCGCGCCCTCGGCCTCGTCGAGTTTCTTTTCCACCTGCTCGAAGCGCTGGAAGGCATCCTCGACGCGGCCGTCGTAAAGGGTGCGGCGGACCTTGAGGCGCGACCCCGCCGTTTCGTGGCGCGCCGTCAGCGCCTGCTGCTTGGCCTTGGCCTCGCGCAGCTTGCCTTCCAGCTTGGCGATGTCGGTCTCGCCCTGGCGCAGCAGGGCGTCCAACTCCTCCAGTTCGGCCTGCAGCGCAGCCGCGGCCTCGGCCAGTTTGGCCTTCTCCACCAGAGCGCCCTTGGCGAGATCCTCGCGGCCCTTGGTCAGCGCCAGTTCCGCCTTTTCCTCCCAGCTCTGCTGGGCCTCATCCAGACGCGCCAGGCGGCGGCCGATCTCTTTTTTCTCGGCAATGGTCTTGGCGGCGGTGCTGCGCACCTCGACCAGCGTGTCTTCCATCTCCTGGATCACCAGGCGGATGATCTTTTCCGGCTCTTCGGCGCGGTCGAGAATGGCGTTCAGGTTCGAATTGATGATGTCGGCGAGGCGGGAGAAAATACCCATCGTTCCAGTTCCTTTGTTGTCGGCTTCTGTCTTAGGGGCCTGTGCTTAGGGACCTGTGTCTTCGGCCCGTGATTCTCGTCTTGAGCGGTATTCCTTCGGCCGCCGGCGTGGACGCCGGCGCCTTTGGGGTCAGGTCTTTCTTACTAGCTCACGATCGCGCCGATGATCAGGCCAACCGCAAACATCAGCCAGTGGTCGGCGGTGCGGCTGCGTAGGTACGCAAAGGCACGGTCCAGCCAGTTGGCGCCTTCGTTTCGGGGTTCATCGTTCCAACGGTTCATCGTTTTCAACCTCATGCCCTCTCTGGTGTCAGTCCGGGCTCTGCCCGGCGGGTTCAGGGAAACGCCCTGATGGCGCATCTTAACCATCGATTAGCAGAGATCGTGCCAAGTCCGAGAAATCCATTTAACCTATTGATTTAAAATAGAAACTTTTCAGAAGCACGGCTTCCGGGCAGAGACTGCGCCATAGAGAAAATCCTAATCATTGGTGTTTTCTGCGAATCATTGACTATATTTGCTTTATGCAGACTCCCGAGCTTCCGCCGCTGTTGGGTGAATCGCCCGCGTTCCTCGGGCTGGCCGAACAGATTTCCCGGATCGCCCCCCTGGACCGCCCGGTTCTGGTGATCGGCGAGCGCGGCACCGGCAAGGAGCTGGTGGCGGCCCGCCTGCACTTCCTGTCGCGCGCCTGGGACGGCCCCTTCGTCAAGCTGAACTGCGCCGCGCTGGCGGAGAGCCTTTTGGAATCGGAGCTCTTCGGCCACGAGGCCGGCGCCTTCACCGGGGCGGCCCGCCGCCGTGCGGGGCGCTTCGAACTGGCCGACGGCGGCAGCCTGTTCCTCGACGAGATCGCCTCGGCCACCGCCGCCGTGCAGGAAAAGCTGCTGCGCGCGGTCGAGTACGGCGCCTTCGAGCGCCTGGGCGGCAACGCCACCCTGAAGGTGGAGGTGCGGGTGATCGGCGCCACCAACGTGGACCTGCCCTCGGCCGCCGCGGCCGGACGCTTCCGCGCCGACCTGCTGGACCGCCTGGCCTTTGAGGTGATCACCCTGCCGCCGCTGCGCGCCCGGCAGGAGGACATCCCCCTGCTGGCCGGTCACTTCGGCCGCGAGATGGCCGCGGAACTGGGCTGGCCGCAGTTCCCCGGTTTCAGCGAGGACGCGCTGGAGGTGCTGCTGGGCTACGCCTGGCCCGGAAACGTGCGCGAACTGCGCAATGTCGTTGAGCGCTCGGTGGCGCGGGGCACGGCGGACGACCTGATCGACGGCATCGTGCTCGATCCCTTCGCCAGCCCCTATCCGCTGGCCGACGCGCCCCAGGCCGACTCACACCGGGCCGCCAAGGTCAGTAAGACCGCGGATTCCCCAGCCGAAGGCGCAGCGAAAGCGCCGGCGCCGGTGCCCGGCGGCGGGGTGTTGTCGGACCCCTTGCGCGCCTTCGATCTGCGCGAAGCGCTGAAGCGGGTCGAGCACGACCTGCTGCAACAGGCGCTGGCCGCCCAGCGCTTCAACCAGCGGGCCACCGCCAGGCAGCTCGGCCTGACCTACGACCAGCTGCGCAACCGGCTGCGCAAGCACGGCCTGCTGGAGCGGCCGGCCTGAACCGGCCCGGTGGGAAGAGAAGAGGGCTGGTGCCGCAAATCCGGGAAAACGTCTAGGCCCCGGGCAGATCCAGGGAGGAGCGCACCCCCAGGGCATCGCGGTGACGGTCGAGCCAGGCCGTCGCAGCCTCCCGGCCGATCGCCTTCAGCTCCTGGAAGAACCCCCAGTCGGCGCGCTGCTTGCTGGTGACGTCGAAGGCACGCATGGCGGCACCGCCTTCCAGCAGGTGCAGGTTCAGCCCACGCACCTTGGCCGCCATGCCGCCGCCGCGCAGCCGCCCCGGCCCGGCGATGTGGCCCATGTAGGTCAGTGCCTCCAGCTCGCGCATCAGCGGCGCGTTGAACATGATCTGGCTGCGCCGGTTGTTGATCTGGCGCACGCTGCGCGGCACCTCGTCGGTGGTCAGCGAATCGATCTGGATGATCATGACGTCCCGGCTGTCGCAGTGGAACACCAGGGGAAAGATGGTCGGATTAGCCATGAAGCCGCCATCCCAGTAGTGCCCGTCGTCGATGGCGACAGCGCGGTAAAGATGGGGCAGGCAGGCCGAGGCGAGCAGCACCTCCACCGTCATCTCCGGATTTTCGAAGAGCGCGGCCCGGCCCTGTTTCAGCTCGGTGGCGGAAACGAAGAGGCGCGGCGCCGTGGCCGTCTGCAGCGCCTCGAAGTCGATGACCTCTTCCAGGATGCGGCGCAGCGGGTTCACATCCAGCGGATTCAGCTGATAGGGCGAAAACAGGCGCGTCATCATGTCCAGCGCCGGGCTCGCCGCCGGGCTGGGGCTGAACTCGCCAAGACCGCTGACGCGGCGCCACAGCCGTTCCAGGTTGTCCCGCGCGCCTTCGGCGCCGCCCTCCAGCCAGCCGGCCGCCAGAGCCGCGGCATTGAGGGCTCCGGCGCTGGCGCCGCTCAGGCCGTCGAGTTCGACGCCGCGCTCTTCCAGAATCCGGTCCAGCACGCCCCAGGTGAAGGCGCCATGGGCACCGCCGCCCTGCAGCGCCAGCGACAGCCTGCGCCGCCGCGGTTCGGCCCGACGCCGCGTGCGCCTGCCGAGGGGTCCGGGAATCTTCGAATCAAGGCGCGAAACGCCGCTTCTGAGAGCCATGATGCCTCCAGACAAAGTCCGGAGCATTTCCCACCGTTTGCGGTTTCTTGCCGACCCTTCTGCGCTCATGGCCCTAACAAGGGACCCGCGCAGAATTTGTGCCAGTGTTCTAAATGTGATTTGTGAACAATAACTTAAGGCGATTCTGTGGCGCTTCCCGCCACATTTCCCCACGGCACCCCCGTCGCGGCCCGAGAGGCGCGGGCCCGTCGCCGGCAGGGATCGGCCTCAGAAGTGGTCCGCGCGGATGACCTCGACGTCGGAGAGCGTGATGATGGCGCTGTAGTCGCTGAGCAGGCTGTGGGCCGCGGCCATCACCTGGCGGGCCTGCTCCTCCTGCGCGATCACGATGATGAGGCGCTTGGCAAAGGCGTCGCTGATCTCCCCCTCGTGCCAGCTGCTCTCCGGCCCCTTGCCGGAGAGGCAGGGCATCACCGTATAGCCGCGCACCGCCTCCGCCTCCAGCAGCGCCACCACATGGCGCAGCAGGGGCGCCTCGACGATGATATCCAGCCTCTTGCGGTTATAGGTTTCCATGGATCGCGTTCCTCCGCGGTGGGCCTTGGGTCAGAAACCGGGTGTCGGGAGCCGGGCCGTCAGGGAGACGATAGCGCCGCGGCCACGGAAAAGTAGAGCGGAATCCCCAGGGTGAGGTTGAAGGGGAAGGTGATCGCCAGCGACAGCGTGAGGTAGATCCCGGGGCTCGCCTCCGGCACCGCAAGGCGCATGGAGGCGGGCACGGCGATGTAGGAGGCACTGCCGCAGAGCAGGCCGAGCAGGGCCATCTCCCCCGTTCCGAGCCCCAGCGCCCAGCCTACCGTGAGGCCGAAGGAGGCGCCGATCACCGGCATCGCGAGGCCGAAGAGCACGAGGTTCACGGTCAGTTCGGTGGCCCCGCGCAGCCGCGTCGCCGCCACCAGTCCCATGTCCAGCAGGAAGAGGCAGAGCACGCCCTTGAAGGGCGCATCGATGAAGGGGGCGATGGCATCGAACCCCCGCGGCCCGGTGATCCAGCCGATGACGAAGGCGCCGATCAGCACCACCACGCTGCCGTTCAGGAAGATCTCCCGCATCAGGTCGCGGTCGACCAGGGAGCGGCGGCGGGCGCGGGCCGCGCGGTCGCCGCCGCCGTTCAGTTCGCGGCGCGCGAGCCAGATGCCGGAGACGATGGCCGGAGTCTCCATGATCGCCATGACCGCGACCATGTAGCCCTCGAAACCGATGCCCAAGAGGGTGAGGAATTCGGTGCCGGCGACGAAGGTGACCACGGAGATGGAGCCGTAGTGGGCCGAGACCGCAGCCGCGTCGGCCTGACCGAGGCGGCTGAAAGTCCGCAGCAGCGTGTAGGCGACCAGAGGGATGACGAAAGACAGCCCCGCCCCGGCGACAAGGATGACCGCAATGGACCAGTCGAGACCCTGCTTGCTGAGTTCCACGCCGCCCTTGAAGCCGATGGCGAGCATGAGATAGAGGGCCATGGCCTTGGCAAAAGCCTCCGGCACCGAGAGGTCGGAGCGCAGAAGCGCCGCGCCGAAGCCAAGCACGAAGAACAGGATGATGGGCGACAGCAGGTTGTCGATGGCCAGAGGCAGAAGTTCGGACAAGGACTTTTCCCGGAGGGCGGGTTGAAGGGCGAGAAACGCTGGCGGGAACGAAGCAGCCTTCGGTTTTAGCGCAACACCTCCCCATTACCAAGGCCGCCGCACAGTCCACCGGGCCGCGAGCGGCGGGCGACTGACCGCCGCAGCGATGCGTCAGGACCGTCACCCCGGAGGGGCGCTGAGAAGATCGGCGAAAAGATCAGAAAAGACACATATTCGCCATTTCAAAGCCTCCGCCGATCCATTATCTGTCAGAGGCATCAGAACCCTGGGAACTGGGCGCAAAAACAGAGTTCCGCTGCGCGAAGGGCCGGCCACAAGGCCCGCGGCAAAGGAACCGACAGCACACGAACCGTGAGCACACTGCAGCAGTGGGAGACAGTTACGGTGGAAACCATCGGCGCGGCGGTCAGCCGCCACGGCTTGGCCCTGCACGGCCTCAACGATCTTCGCAGGGCCTATTGGAACCTCAGCGTTCCGGCACTCTACCAGGAAAGCATCACCCGCAACGAAGGCCGGCTCGCCGAAGGCGGCGCCCTGGTCGTCCTGACCGGCAAGCACACCGGCCGCTCGCCCAAGGACAAGTTCATCGTCCGCGAGCCCGCCACCGAGAAGGACATATGGTGGGGCGACGTCAACGCGGCGATGGAGGAAGACGTCTTCGAGCGGCTCTACGCCAAGGTCGTCGATCACCTGCGGGGCCGCGACGTCTTTGTGCAGGACGTCTTTGCCGGCGCCGACGCCAGCTATCGCCTGCCGGTTCGGGTGGTCAGCGAGTCGGCCTGGCATTCGCTCTTCACCCGCAACATGTTCATCCGGCCCGCGGCCGAGGAACTGGCCGACTTCGAGCCCGGCTTTACCGTGCTCCATGCGCCCTTCTGCGAGGCCGAGCCGGAGCGGGACGGCACCAACAGCGAGTCCTTCATTATTGTCCACTTCGCCCGGCGCCTGGTCCTCATCGGCGGCACCATCTACGCCGGTGAGATCAAGAAATCGATCTTCTCGGTGCTCAACTACCTGCTGCCGGAGCGCGGCGTGCTGCCGATGCACTGCTCGGCCAACATCGGCGCCGACGGCGACACCGCGATCTTCTTCGGCCTTTCCGGGACCGGAAAGACCACCCTCTCCGCCGACGCCAGCCGCAGCCTGATCGGCGACGACGAACACGGCTGGTCGCCCGACGGCGTCTTCAATTTCGAGGGCGGCTGCTATGCCAAGGTGATCCGCCTGGACCCCGCCTCCGAGCCGGAGATCTACGCCACCACCCGCCGTTTCGGCACGGTGCTGGAGAACGTGGTGATGGACCCGCTGACGGGGCGCCTGGACCTGGACGACCCCCGCCATACGGAGAACACGCGGGCCAGCTATCCGCTGGACTTCATCCCCAACGTCAGCGCCGGCGGCCGGGGCGGACAGCCGAAGAACATCGTCATGCTGACCGCCGATGCCTTCGGCGTGCTGCCGCCGATCTCCAGCCTGACCCCGGAACAGGCGATGTATCACTTCCTCTCCGGCTATACCGCGCGGGTGGCCGGCACGGAGAAGGGCATGGGCTCAGAGCCTTCGGCCACCTTCTCCACCTGCTTCGGCGCACCCTTCATGCCCCGGCACCCTTCGGTCTACGCGAAGATGCTGGGCGAGAAGATGGCGGCCACGGGCGCACGCTGCTGGCTGGTAAACACCGGCTGGACCGGCGGCGCCTACGGTGTCGGCTCCCGCATGAAGATCGCCTACACCCGGGCCATGCTGCGGGCGGCGCTGTCCGGCTGTCTCGACGGAATCGCCGCGGCCAAGCATCCGCTGTTCGGCCTGAAGATGCCGGAAAGCTGCCCCGACGTGCCGGCAGAGGTGCTCAACCCGCGCAATACCTGGCACGACAAGGGCGCCTATGACGTCGCCGCGCACGATCTGACGCGGCGGTTCGCGGCCAACTTCAAGCAGTTCGAGACCTACGTCGACGACGGTGTGGTGGCCGCCGGCATCCGCCCGGCAGCCTGAAGCAACCGCCTGAAGGGGCCGCTTCTTCAGCCCGCCATCTCACCTCTGCCCAAAGCCGGGCGGGGACGCTATGATGCGGCTCGAAGAGGAGGGAAGGCGGCTCATGACGGCCTCGACCACCGCCGAGCGGGTGCTCGACATCGCGCAGGACATGGTCCAGTCGCGCGGCTACAACGGCTTCAGTTTCCGTGACATCGCCACGGCGCTGGGCATCAAGTCGGCCTCGATCCACTACCACTTCCCCAGCAAGACCGACCTGGGCGCGGCGCTTGTCATCCGCTACAGCGAGGGCTTCGCCGATGAGCTGCGGCGCATCAAGGCCCGCGAGACAGGCGCCGTCAAACGCCTGCGCGCCTTCATCGAGCTGTTCCGCGGCACCCTCAAGAAAGACCGGCATTGCCTCTGCGGCATGCTCGGCGCCGAGAAAGACAGCCTGCCTCCGCCGGTCAGCAAACGGGTGCGCGACTTCTTCGCGCTCTGCGAGGACTGGTTGGTCACGGTCCTGAGAGACGGCCGCAAGGCGGGCGAGATCGAGTTCCGCGGCACGCCGCAGGCCATGGCCGACCACCTGCTGGCTCTGCTGGAGGGCGCCATGGTCATGGCCCGCAGCCTGGAAGACCTCGGCCGCTTCGACAAGGCCACCGCCGCCTTTCTGCGCATCCTGCAGCCGGCCAGAAACGCCTGAGGCCAAGAGACGGCTCAGGCCAAGAAACGCCTGAGGCCCGGGCACGCGTAAGCCCCCGAGGCGCCTGAAAGTCCCAGACGCGTGGGGGTCCCTGCGCCCAGGCTCTTCGCCCCCCGAAAACTCCTGATACGGCACCCTCCCTGCCATGGCTTCTGCGCGCGCGAGAAACGGCTTGAACCTCCTGATCCGTTATCTACCTATCGATAGGTAGATAACCTGCGAGAGATCATGACGAGGGAGATGGATCATGAGATTTCAGGACAAGGTCGCCGCGATCACCGGCGGCGCATCGGGTATCGGGCTGGCCGCCGCGGAACGGCTGGTGGCCGAAGGCGCCAAGGTGGTGCTCAACGGCCGCGACGAGGCCAAGCTGCAGCGCGCGGTGGAAAGCCTGGGCCATGAACGGGCGGACCATCTGGCCGGCGACATCGGCGATCCCGCGGTCGGCCAGGCGCTGGTGGAAAAGGCGGAGGCGCGCTTCGGCGGGCTCGACATCCTGCTGAACAACGCCGGCATCTTCGCCCCCAAGCCCTTTCTGGAGCTGAACGAGGCAGACTACGACGGCTTCCTGACCACCATCCTGAAGGGCAAGTTCTTCGCCGCCCAGGCAGCGGCCAAGGCCATGCAGAAGCGCGGCGGCGGGGCCATCGTCCACACCGGGTCGATGTGGGCGGAGGCCGCGGTGGCGGCCACACCGTCCAGCGCCTACTCGGCCGCCAATGCCGGCGTGCACGCGCTGGTGCGCAACCTCGCGATCGAACTGGCCGGCGACAACATCCGCGTCAACGGTGTCGCCCCCGCGGTGGTGGAAACGCCGGTCTACGGCACCTTCATGAGCGAGGAGGAAGTCGCCAAGACCCTGCCCACTTTCAACGCCTTTCATCCGCTGGGCCGCAACGGCCAGCCGGCAGACGTGGCGGCCGCGCTCCTGTTCCTGGCCTCCGACGACGCCGCCTGGATCACCGGCACGGTGATGGCCGTCGACGGCGGCGTCACGGCCGGACGCTAAACCGGCGTCAGCAGGGCGGGCAGGCGGTCCAGGACGGTCTCGACATCCTCATCCGTGGTGAAGAGGTGGGCGGAGGCGCGGATACGGCCGTTGTCGCCCCAGACCAGGATGTTCTCCGCCGACGCCCGCCGGGTCAGGCCTTCCGGATCGGCATGGAGGAAGGCCGCGTTGGCCGCGTGCTGCGCCGGGTCGGACGGAGTCATGACGTCCAGGCCAAGGGCGGTCATGCCGGCCACCAGCCGCGCCGCCTGCGCCCTGGCGTGGGCGGCGATGGCGTCGATGCCGAAGCTTTCCAGATAGGCCAGGGAGTCGCCCAGCAGGTAGGCGCCCAGGTGGCCGGCGTTGCCGAGTTCGACCCGCCGGGCATCCGGCTTCAGGCGGTAGTCGGCGGGGGTCGCCCCCGGCGTGGCGGAGGCCCAGCCGGCGCCGAAGGGCGTGAAGTCGGGCCGGCGCCGCCGGTTCCAGATCAGGATGCCGTCGTGGATGCCGAGCACGAACTTGTAGCAGCAGGACACCACGAAATCACTGGCCCGCGCGTCCACCGGCACCACGCCCAGCGCGTGGCTGGCGTCCACCAGCAGCACGGCGTCCGACCCCTCCAGACCCCGCGCGAGCGCCGCAATGTCGTGGTGCTGGCCGGTGAGCGCGTTCACCTGGCTCAGGTAGATCAGCCGCGTGCGGCCGTCGCAGGCGGCCAGGATGTCGTCCCGCTCAATCCACCAGCCGCGGCCGGGCACCAGCCGCACGTCGACGCCGCGCGATTTGAGCCCCGCCAGCGCGTAACGTCCGCTGGTATAATCCAGCGCGGCCACGACGACATTATCACCGGGCTGCCAGTCGAGGCTGCCAACGACACGCATGATGGCCTCGGACGCGTTGCCGACGAGGCCGATGTCGCCAGGCTCTGCCTGGGTCATTCGGGCCAGGGCCGCGCGCACCCGCTCGGCTTCGTCCCAGTGTCGCCAGTAGCCGTCGAAGCCGCCTGCTTTGTCGGCGGCAAAGCGCTCGAAGGATTGGTGATGCACCTTCAGCAGTGGCGGCTCGCCGCCGGTGGCGAAATGCGCCTTGCCCTCCAGGCCGACGAAGTCGCTCTTCGGGGCGGGCAGGGTCCGGCTTGCGTCTTTCGGGCTCATGGCTCCCCGGCAAAGTGGATTGCGGCGCGCAGCCTATCACGCCCGCCCCCTCAGGAGCAGCAGTCGTCGCCCTGTTGAATCGGCGGACAGGGCACCGTCCCGTAGGAGCAGAAGACGCAACAGTCGCCCGGCTTGGGTCTCAGCACGGTGCCGCAGCCCTTGCAGTCGTAGAACCACTGGCAGGCGTCGGTGGGCATGGTCTCGCTCTCGACGTGGCCGCAGAGCGGACAGGTGAGGGTCGAGGTCAGTTCGAGGGCACGCGCTTGCGTTTCCATAAGGCGTAGACCGTGAGAGCGATGAACAAAGCCAGCACCGGCAGCAGGACATAGTCAAGGACGCCGACCAACGCCGACAGCCCCAGTGCGCCCAGGACGACGACCAGCAACGGTGTAAAGCAGCAGACCGCGGCAATGACGGTGCCGACGACCCCGACCTTCAGGAGCCTGTTGTCCGACATGCCGTCAGCATAGCACAGCACACGACCGGGAACGGAGACGCCCTAATGCGCCTCGGCCCAGTTGGCGCCGGTGCCGGCGTCGGCGACCAGGGGCACGGAAAGCTCGACGGCGGGGGCGCAGGCGTTTTCCATGACCTCGCGCACCAGGGCGGAGGTTTCCTCGACCTCTTTGTCAGGCACCTCGAACAGCAGTTCGTCGTGCACCTGCAAGAGCATCTTCGCGCCGAGCCCGGCCCCTTCGAGGGCCGGCGGCACGCGGATCATCGCCCGCTTGATGATGTCGGCCGCCGTGCCCTGAATCGGCGCGTTGATGGCCGCGCGTTCGGAGAAGCTGCGCCGCGCCGGGTTCTTGTCCTTGATGCCGGGGATGTGGATCTTGCGCCCGAAGAGGGTGGTGACGACGCCCTGCTCGCGGGCCAGCGTCTTGGTGCGGTCCATGTAGCCGCGGATGCCGGGATAGCGTTCGAAATAGGCGTCGATGTAGGCCTTCGCCTCGCCCTGGGGGATGCCCAGGTTCTGCGCCAGCCCGAAAGCCGAGATGCCGTAGATGATGCCGAAGTTGATGGCCTTGGCCTTGCGCCGGGTCATGGGGTCCATGCCCTCGACCGGAATGTCGAAGACCTGCGATGCGGTAATGGCATGAATGTCCTGGCCTTCATGGAAGGCCTCTTTCAGCGCGTCGACCTCGGCGATGTGGGCGGTGAGGCGCAGTTCGATCTGGCTGTAGTCCACCGAGAGCAGCACATGCCCTTTCTCGGCAACGAAAGCGGTGCGGATCTTGCGCCCCTCTTCGGTGCGGATCGGGATGTTCTGCAGGTTGGGGTCGTTGGACGACAGCCGCCCGGTGGAGGCCACGGCCTGGGAGTACGACGTATGGACGCGCCCGGTCTCTTCGTTGATCTGGTTCTGCAGGGCGTCGGTGTAGGTGCTCTTCAGCTTGGCGAGTTGGCGCCAGTCCAGCACCCGGGCCGGCAGGTCGTGGCCCTGGGCCGCCAGCCCCTCCAGGATGTCGGCGCCGGTGGCATAGGAACCGGACTTGCCCTTCTTGCCGCCGGGCAGGCTCATCTCGTCGAAGAGGATCTCGCCGAGCTGCTTGGGCGAGCCGATGGTGAAAGACCGTCCGGCCAGCTTGTGGATCTCCTCCTCCAGCTCGCCGATGCGCGTGGCGAAGTCGTTGGACATGCGCCGGAGGGTGTCGCGGTCGGCCTTGATGCCGGTCAGTTCCATCTGCGCCAGCACTGGCACCAGGGGCCGTTCGATGGTCTCGTAGACCGTGGTCATGCACTCGGCCACCAGGCGCGGCTTCAGCGCCTCCTGCAGGCGCAGGGTAATGTCGGCGTCCTCGGCGGCGTAGTCCAGGGCCTTGTCCAGCGGCACGTAGTCGAAGGTCACCTGGTTCTTGCCGCTGCCGGCCACGTCCTTGAACTTGATGGTCTGGTGGTCCAGGTGGATCTGCGCGAGGTCGTCCATGCCGTGGCCGTGCAGCCCGCCGTCCAGCACGTAGGACAGCAGCATGGTGTCGTCGATGGGCGTCACGTCGATGCCCTGGCGGGCGAAGACCAGAAGGTCGTACTTGATGTTCTGGCCGATCTTGAGGACCCCGGGGTCCTCCAGCAGCGGTTTCAGGCAGGCAATGGCATCCTTCAGCGGGATCTGCTTGGGCGCCTCTGCACCGCCGCCTTCCAGATCCAGGCCACCGTCCGCCGGGGCGCCGCCCTTGTGGCCGAGCGGCACATAGCAGGCCCGGCCCGCCTCCGTCGCCAGGGAGATGCCGACCAGCTCGGCGGCCACAGCGTCCAGCGAGGTGGTTTCCGTATCCACCGCCAGGACGCCGCGCTTGCGCGCCGCCGTCACCCAGCGCTCCAGCGCCTTCAGATCCTGCACCAGCTCGTATTTGGCCTCACCGGGCGCGGCAGGCGCCGGCGCCGCCTCGGCGGCCTCGTCGCCGCCCAGTTGATCGGACAGCCGCCGCAGGACGGAGCGGAACTCGTAGCGCTCCAGGAAGGCGCGCAGGGCTTCCGGCTCCGGCTGGCGCAGGGCGAAGCCGTCGATGCCCTCTTCCACCGGGGCATAGCGCTCCAGGGTCACCAGCTGCTTGGAGATGCGCGCCATCTCGGCGTTCTCGATCAGCTTCTCGCGGCGCTTGGTCTGCTTGATCTCCTCGGCGCGCTCCAGCAGCGTTTCCAGGTCGCCGTACTCGGTGATGAGCTGGGCGGCGGTCTTGATGCCGATGCCCGGCACGCCGGGCACGTTGTCCACCGAGTCGCCGGCCAGCGCCTGAACGTCCACCACCTTCTCCGGCGGCACGCCGAACTTCTCCACCACCTCGTCCGGGCCGATGGCCTTGTCCTTCATCGGGTCCAGCATGGCGATGCCACCGTCGACGAGCTGCATCAGGTCCTTGTCGGAAGAGACGATGGTGACCTCGGCGCCGGCGTCCTTGGCCTGGCGGGCATAGGTGGCGATCAGGTCGTCGGCCTCGTAGCCCTCCATCTCGATGCAGGGCAGGTTGAAGGCCTTGGTTGCCTCGCGGATCGCCGCGAACTGCGGCACCAGGTCCTCCGGCGGCTCCGGGCGGTGCGCCTTGTACTCGCCGTAGATCTCGTTGCGGAACGACTTGGAGGACTTGTCGAAGATGACGGCGATGGCATCGGCGTCGCTGTCGCGCAGCAGCTTGATCAGCATGTTGGTGAAGCCGAAGGTCGCGTTGGTGGGCGTCCCGTCGGAGGTGCTGCGCGGCGGAATGGCGAAATAGGCCCGGAAGATATAGCCGGAACCGTCAACCAGATAGAGGTGTTTGTAGGGGGCTGAGCTCATGCCCCGGAGAATGCCGGAGGCCCGCTGTGAAGTCGAGCGCCCAACCGCAGGGCGACCGTCACCCCCTGACAGCCCCTGACGCGGAACCGCGCTTTACAGGACCCAGGCTCGAGGGCCGGGCTCGAGAATCCAGGCTACTGGGCGGCGGCGTCCTGCTTCAGGACGAAGCGGCGGCCGCAATAGGGGCAGTCAACCTGCCCCTTTCCCTCCATATTGAGGAAAATCCGCGGGTGGCCCAGCGCGCCCTTGCCGCCGTCGCAGGCCACCTGTTCGCGGTCTACAGTGATGATTTCCGGCGGCTCCATGGGTCTTCTCCAGTATGGCGGAACTGGCGCGATGATACCGCCCCGCAGCCGCTAATCAATCCTTTCAAGTCCCCCCAACGGGCGGCGCGTCCCCGGCCTGTTCAGGCAGTCACCTCGGATCGGAAGTCCTCGAACTTTCCGCTCGGCCCGCGCAGGATTTCGTCGTGGTAGGTGATCGTGACGTTGAAGGGGTGTCCGCAGCGCTCGTGCAGCCAAGTACGAACTCTGGTTCCCTCCTCTTCGGTCAGCGGCCGCTCGGTCACCATGCGGATCTCAAAGTCCGTCACCGTTTTCTGGACCACCTGATATTGGCGGATTGCCGGGATTTCCGTGTAGTTGAAATCGCCCAGCAGCGGCCAGGCCCGGCGTCCGTCCGGATAGACGATCATGTTGCGCGCCCGCCCGAGGATGCGTTGCAGGACCGGCAGGCCACGCCCACAGGGACAGTCCGTCCCAACCTCGGCCAGGTCGCCAACGGCATAGCGGATCATCGGCATCGCAAAGTTGTGCAAGGGCGTGACCACCACCCTGCCCACCGCACCCGCCGCACAGTCGTTGCCGGCGTCGTCCAACACCTCCAGCAGCGCCACTTCGGACTGAACGTGATAAGCACCGTGTTCCGCGCACTGAAAGGCCAGATAGCCGGCCTCCTGGGTGCTGTAGAGATCGGCGATTTCCAGGCCCCAGACCTCCTGACAGAGATCTCTGACCGCAGGGCTCAGGACCTCGGAGAGCGTGCGCACCTGACGCAGGGTGGGATAGCGCTGGCCCGTGCGCCGGGAGTGCCGCAACAGCTCCCTGAGATTGGAAGGATAGGTCAGCAGGTAATCCGCGTCCTGCCGAGCGAGCCAGTCTGCTTGATCTTCGACCGCACTTCCGATTGACAGCATCGTGCTGGGACCGGTGGCGCAGAAGTCCTTGGTGGAACGGCCCCAGTCACCCGCTACGGAGCCCTGCGGATACTGCGCGACCCCAGTCGGAAAGGACCGGATCGCGGCCAGCTTCCCGGCGAAGTCGCGGCCCTGCCAGAGATGCTCGCGCAGGGTCATCGCGTCCCAGAACAGCTGCACGAGGCGCGTGCCTCTGGCCCTGATCGGCCGGCCCGTTGAACCGCTGGTGGAGAGCTCGTAGATCTCGCCGTGCGCCTCTGGAATCTGGGCGCTGTGCAGCCCTGCACCGGCCTCCTGTACCTCCGCGCGGGTCAGGACCGGGATGCGAGCCCAGATCTCTTCCGTCAGCGGCTGGCCGGGAACAAAGCCCGCCTGGGCCAGGCGGTCGCGGTAGAAGGGGACTTGACGGTAGGCATGATCCAGAAGCGCGCCGGCCTGGCGGAACTGCTCGCCGCGCAGCCGTGCGGCGCTCCACCACTGGCTCTGCTCCAGCTGCTGCAGCAACGCCGCCTTCAGCGCGGCCTGGGGTCCGGGCAGGGCCGGCCAGGCGATGGTTCTGTGCGCCGAAGGCAGGGGCCGATAGGGCGGCGGCGGCCTGGTCGGGGAGTCCATGCTTTCGCATAACAAAGCTTCGCGGATCAGGCAAACCGCCGGGAACGGCAGCGGGATTCCGGTTCGCGGTACCTGCCCCGCCACGGCGGCCCTTTGTTGACGCTTTCGGGGGCCGGTGCTACCCATGGCCGCCGCCGTGCGCGCCCCGGAACCGGCAGCGCCCGGGGCCGGCACCCGCGCTTCTTGCAGAAAGGCAGGCATGAACAGCGAAACCCCGCATACAGCCGCCCGGGCGCGCGCGCCGATGGGGTCCGGAGCCAAAGGCAGCCCCGGGAACGGCGCCGCGAGCGGGCCCGGGGCCAGCCCCGGAAACACCCCCGAGAGCGATGAACACCCGGTGGCGGCGGCCGGCGCCCTGCCGGCCCAGGCGGTTTCGGTGAAAGGCCTGACCAAGACCTACAAGGCCGCCGGCAAGGCGCCGGCGAAGAAAGCGCTGATCGACGTCGATCTGGATATTCCCCGTGGCTCCCTCTTCGGGCTCCTGGGGCCGAACGGGGCCGGCAAGTCGACCCTGATCAACATCCTGGCCGGGCTGGTGAACAAGACATCCGGCAGCGCCGAGATCTGGGGCTTCGATATCGACAGTTCCATGCGCCAGGCGCGCGCGGCCATCGGCGTGGTGCCGCAGGAATTGAACATCGACCCCTTCTTCACCCCCTATGAACTGCTCGAGCTGCAGGCCGGGCTCTACGGGGTGCCGCCGGCCGAGCGCCGCAGCGACGAGATTCTGGCGGCCATGGGTCTGGCGGACAAGGCCACGGCCTACGCCCGCACCCTCTCCGGCGGCATGCGCCGGCGCCTGATGGTCGCCAAGGCCATGGTCCACCAGCCGCCGGTGCTGGTGCTCGACGAACCGACCGCCGGCGTCGACATCGAACTGCGCCAGCAGCTCTGGGCCAACGTGCGCGAACTGAACCGGGCCGGCACGACGGTGCTGCTGACCACGCACTATCTGGAAGAAGCCGAGGAGCTCTGCGACCGCATCGCCATCATCAACCACGGCAAGGTGATCGCCTGCGACCGGACCGAGCGGCTGCTGGCGCGCCTCGACAGCAAGGCCCTGACCCTGATCTTCGACCGCGACCTGAGCGGCATCCCCGAAGCCCTGGCCCCCTTCAACCCGGAGCAGACCGCCGCGCGCCGCCTGCTGTTCCACTATCACGCCAGCGACAGCCCGGTGCCGCAGATCCTGGATGCGGTCTGCGGCGCGGGGCTTTCGGTCATCGACATGTCGACCGAGGAAGCCGATCTGGAAGACATCTTCCTGCAGCTGACCCGCGGCGCCCACGACGAAACACCCGAAGGCGGCGGCGATGGGGCGACAGGCTAGGGCGGACCGGGCCCAGCACGCCCTTCGGGCCCGGCAATCGCCGGGCGCCACGCGGCTTCTTGCCCTCTGCCTTATGCTGGCGCTCGCCGCCTGCGCGCCGCGCCTGGGGCCGCCGGGGCCCGGGCTGGCAACGATTCAGGTGGACGGCCGGACCCCGGACGGTCCGGTTTTGACGGAACGACACTTCATCACCGCCGACGGCTCCGAACTGCCGCTGCGCGCCTGGGCGCCGCCCGAGGGAACCGCGCCCCATGGAGTCCTTCTGGCGTTGCACGGCTTCAACGACTACGCCAACGCCTTCGCCGGCGCCGGCCCGGCCCTGGCCGAAGCGGGGCTGCAGGTCTACGCCTACGACCAGCGCGGCTTCGGCGCGGGCCCGCATCCGGGGCTCTGGGCCGGGGTCGAGCGCCTGACCGGCGACCTGAGCGATGCCGCCGCCCTGCTGCGTGTGCGCCATTCGGGGCTGCCGCTCTACCTGCTGGGGGAATCCATGGGCGGCGCCGTGGTGCTGGCGGCCCTCGACGGGCCACGGTCGCCGCAGGCGGAGGGCGTGATCCTGGTGGCGCCGGCGGTCTGGGCCCGCGACACCATGCCGCTCGGCCAGCGTGTCGCGCTCTGGCTCAGCGCGCGGCTCATTCCCTGGGCGCGCTTCAGCGGCCGCGGCCTGGGCCTTCAGGCCTCGGACAACATCGAGATGCTGCGCGGCCTCGGCCGCGACCCGCTGTTCATCAAGGAAACCCGGGTGGACGCGGTCTTCGGCCTCGTCAACCTGATGGACGCCGCCTATCAGGCCGCGCCGCGCCTGCGGACAGATGCGTTGCTGCTCTATGGCGAGAAGGACGAAATCGTGCCGGCGGAGCCGACCTTTGCCTTCTGGCGCCGCCTGCCGGCGGAGGCCGCCGCCCGCCAGCGCCGCGCCCTCTATGCCGAGGGCTGGCACATGCTGCTGCGCGATCTCCAGGCGCAGGTGGTGATCGACGACATCGCCGCCTGGACCCGCGACCGCCAGGCGCCCCTGCCCTCCGCCGCCGAGACCTATGCCGCGGCAGCCCTGGCCGGCGAGGCTCTGACCGAAGGGGGACAGGAGGCGGAAAAGACGGACGACACCGGAGACTGCGCGGCGGCGGCCTGCTGAGGCGTGCGCCTGCAAAGCGCTTTGCGCCGCCCAGACGAATGCAGTATGGTCGCCGCGTCCTGGAAGGGACCCTTTCCCATTGAGGACCCGTAGCTCAGCTGGATAGAGCGCTGCCCTCCGAAGGCAGAGGTCACAGGTTCGAATCCTGTCGGGTCCGCCAATTTCGTATTCATCCTCGATCCATTTGACGGCCCGCTGCGCTCTCCGCTTGTCGCACTCTCGCCGCTGACGGTCAGCGCAACAACGGCGCGACACCCGCAGCCAGCGCCGAGACCAGCGCGGCTGCCAGGAAAACCGCGCCAAGACGGCCGCCTACCGCCGCCGCCTCTCCGCGATCCGATAACAGCTTCGGGCGATTGACCCCTGTTCTTATCCGGCCCTGCCTTTAGCCAGCCCCGTCTTCACCGGAGCTGTCTTCATCGGAGCCGTCGGGAGACGAGTCCGCCCCCCGCGATCTCGGCGCGACGAGCAGGAGAGCGAGCAGAACGAGGGCCATGCTCGCGGCAATCCATGCCGTAACGCGCTCGTCGAAGAACAGGGCGCCCCAGACGACACCGGCGATGACCGCGACATATCCGGACTGCGATACGTAGACCGGTCCTCCCAGACGCATGATCCGAAAGTAAAGCCACACCTCAAGGGCCGAAAAGACCAGCAGTGCGCCGACGATCCAGTAGAGCGAGATCGAGAACGATGGCGGCGGCCCGGGCTCGGCCCACAGCAGATAGACCGGTACCATCAGGACAACGGCGGCGAAGGTCTCGCCGAAGGCGACTTCGAACGACTCAAGCCCAGGCGGCCAGAAGCGTGCGATCAGGGTATGGTAAAGCGCATAAACCAGCGGGACGGCCAACCCGACGGCAAGCCCAATACCGAAGACGTCCTCAAGCGCAGAGACGTCCTGTAACATCAGCGGCACGACCGACAGGAATCCCGCGCCGATCCCCAGCGCTTTTGTCCAGGTTATCTGCTCGATGCGCGTTGCCCCTGCGGCGAGCAGCGTCATGATCGGCGCAAGCGCGACGACCAGAGCCAGAGTGCCGGCACCGATGCGCGGGGCGGCGAAGAGTTCCATGAAAAACGGCAGCAGGTAGCCAAGCAGACCGCATCCGGCGAAGAACCACCAGGACGTGGCAGCGACACGGATGCGGCCGACGACAAGCAGGCAGCAGGCCGCAAAGATCAGCAGGTTGCCGAGGATGACCAGAGCGGCGAGCAGTGCGAACGGCAGGCCCGACTGCGCGGCGAACTTCATCAGCGAGAAGTTCAGGCCCCAGACGAGGCCGAGCAAGATGACCATCAAAGCGAGCCGCACCCGTTTCAAAGTCTCGGCCTCAGCGCTTGCCCGGCGCCGGCGAAGAGGGCGGCGTTGTCGTGGATGAGGGCGACCACACGGTCGGCGATGGTGCGGATGCGCGGGACGTCGCGCAGGTCCTGGTGCACCACCATCCAGGTCTCGCCACGCAGTTCGTCGATGGGTTCGGTCAGGCGCTGGAGGTCTGCTTCGGTGTCGGCGGAGTAGCAGGACAGCAGGCCGAGGCCGCCGCCGCCGCGGATGGCGTCCAGCTTCTCCGCCGGCGTGCTGCAGGCGACCCGCGCCTTGGCGGCGCCAAGCCGCGGCGCCAGCCAGCGCGCCGTCGAGAGATGCTGGCGCGCCTCGTCGTAGTCCACCCAGTCCCAGCGTGACCAGGCCGTCCCCGGCGGATCGTCGAGACTGAGCGTCACCTTGTTGCGGGCGACGTAGTCGCGGCTGGCGTAGACCGCAACCGCCGGCTCGGTCACCTTGCGCGCCATCAGATCGCCGCGCTCCGGCATGCGGTTGCGGATCGCGATGTCGGACTCCCGCCGCGACAGATTGGAGAACTGGGAGGAGGCGGCGATCTCCAGGTCCAGTCCGGGCAGGCCGTCCAGCAGCCGGGCGACCCGGTTGCAGAGGAAGCGGCACATGGCAGCCCCCGCGCTGATGCGCACGGAGCCCTCCAGCCTGTCGGAGACGGCCCGCCGGCGGTCCACCGCCTCGGCGGCGTCCGCCATCGCCCGAGCCATGGGCAGCAGCGTCCGGGCGGCCGCCGTCGGCACGTAGCCCCGGGGCAGGCGGTCGAACAGGCGCTCGTCCAGCGCATGCTCCAGGGCCTGGATGCGGCGGCCCACCGTCGGCTGGCTAAGACCCAGGCGTCGGGCCGCGGCCGAGAGGCTGCCGCTCTCCACCAGCGCCAGGAAGACCCGCAGATCGTCCCAGTTCATCGGAAATCCATTCATTTTTGAATGATACACTACGAAATTCGTCGATTTCCATTTGAAAGTGAATAGGAGACTGTGACGCTCCCTCGTCGCCGCACTGAACCGGGGCGGAACCGCGCGCGACCGCCTGAGGATCAGACAGCGCAAAGGAAAACGAGATGATGAGATCCCTTGAAGACCGGCTTCGCTGGATGCCGCCGTTCTGGGCCCGGCTGCGCGGTCTGGGCGCGCGCAGCGGCCCCTGCCGCAAGCCCAAGGTCCACGTGAAGGATCTGAGCGACCACATGCTGCGCGATCTGGGGCTGGGTGACAGAGCACAGGACAGTCAGCACCGTGACTCCTGGCGCTAGAACGGGCCTGGATTGGCGGGCCCGGATCTGGCGGGACTGGATCTGGCAGGCCTGGATCTGGCAGGTCGGGGTCGACGGCGACCGCGCGGGCCGGCCGTCAGCCCGCCGGCGCCCGCCTAGGCCTTGTCGTGATACTGGATGGCCTTCAGCCGTTCGAGGCCGGGGCGCATGGTGCTCATCAGAAAGTCGGCGCGGCGCAGCGGGCCGCCGCTGTCCGGGCGGGGAAACTCGTCCGTCCAGGCGCCCAGCTTGACCGTCGTGACGCAGAGCGCCCCGCCGATCTTGTTCTGATAGTCGACGATCAGCCGTTCCATACGCTGAAAGGACTCCTGGGACATGTCCTCCCACATATCGGCGGTGCGGTCGCGGAACATGGTCAGGATGTCGCCGACCTCCGCGACCGTCGTCGTGATCTTCGTCTCCACCTGCGAACAGGCCGCCATCAGCCCGCGCTCCTTGGACAGGTTGCGGTCCGCCTTGAGCGCCGCCAGGGCCTTCAGGAAGCGCTCCAGCTTCGGCCGCGAGGCGTCGAGGCAGGCCTGGTAGTAGGCGAGCGAGAGATAGACATCGCCGTAGTCCTGGAGAAACTTGGGAATGGCGGTGATGTCCAGGCGCAGCTGCCCGGCCAGCTTTGCGAGGTTCTTGCGCGCTTCCCCGGCATCGGGCGCGGCGAACAGGCCGACGAGGTCCTTCACGGACCGCTGCTCGTCGTCCTCACGCCCGAAGACCGCCCGAACCAGGGGGCGCGTGAAGGCGGCCATGTGCGGATCGAGGGCGCGCACCTTCTCTTCGGAGAGGCGCAGATCCTCCACGTTCTCCACATCGATTCCAAGCCGCCGGAGTTCCACCCGCATGCTGTAGACATCGTAGCTGGGCAGGCTGGCCAGGTTCTTGATCAGCGGCAGGTCGCCGCGGTTTCCATCGTCGAATTGAAAGACACGCGGCAGATCGGCCGGAGCGACCTGGCCGCTGCCGGCCTGCGCGTCGGTGAACAGTTCGACGACCCCCTCGAACTGGGCGTTCTTGATCAGCCGCGCTTCCCGCAGGCCGCCGGTCACGAGCGGCACGGTCGAAAGCGGCAGAATATGCAGCGAGTCCTTCGCTGAATCCTCGTTCAGATCCAGGAGCAAGGGAATCTCGTCGTGCGCGGCCTTTGCGGCGTCCTCACCAGTGGGCACGGAACGGCGTCCTCACTGCGGATCTTCGTAGCTGATGTCCTGCACCAGTTCCAGGCCGGGACGCATGTTGGTCATGAGGAAGTCCGCCCGGCTCCAGGGGCCGCCGCTTTCCTTCTGCGGGAACTGCTGGTTCCAGGCGTTCATCTTCACGGTGATGATGCAGAGCGCGGCGCCGATGCTGGTCTGATAGCCGATGATCATCGCCTCCATGCGGCGGAAGGTCTCCTCCGACATCTTCTCCCACATGTCGATGGTGCGGATGCGGAACATCTCCAGCACGTTGGCGATGTCGTGCACGACGCCGGTGATCTTGGTCTCCAGCATCTTGCAGGTGGCCATCAGGTTGGCGGCCTGCTTCAGGCTGGCGGTGTGCTGCATCTCCTCCATCGCGGCGAGGAAGCTGTGGATCTGCGGCTTGTTCTGATCGAGGCAGTACTGGTAGTAGGCGAGGGAGAGGTAGACGTCGCCGTAGTCCTCGATGAACTTGGGGATCGCAGTGACGTCGATGCGCATGCGGTGCGACAGGCGCGCCAGGTTTTCCCGCGCGACATCCATGTCCGGGGCGATGAAGAGCCCGATCAGATCCTTCAGGTCCTCCGGCTCCTTCTGCTCTGCACCATAGACGGCGTGCAGCAGCGGCCGGGTGAAACTGCGCATATGCGGGACAAGCCGGTTGCGCAGTTCCGGCGAGAGTTGCAGCGTGTCGACATCCTCCACCTCGATGCCCAGGCGCCGCATGGCGACCCGGACGGTGTAGACGTCGTAGCTGTTGAGCTGACTCAGGTGCTTGATGAGATCGAGGTCGGTCTTGTTGCGCCCGTCGAACTGGAAGACCTCGTTCAGGCGGTCCGGCGAGATCTGTCCGCTGCCCGACTTCTCGTCGGAAAACAGCTCGATCACACCCTCAAAACGGGAATTCTTGATCAGACGCGCCTTGCGGAGACCCGATGTGACGAGCGGCATTCCGGTCAGGGGCAGCTTGTGCAGCGTGTCCTTGTCCGGCGGTTCGGCGTCCAACGGAATATCGGATCGGACCGGCGGCCGCGAGTAGGACCGCAGGTGCGACTGCGCGACGGTGCTGTTACGTCCCTGCATGCAACCAGTACCCTTCTGTTCGACCCCGCAATGCAAGCACCCAGTCAGTGTTCAACGTCGTCAAAAGCAACCCAGACCATCCGGAATTCTTGTTTCTGCCGAACCCTCTGAATCATCTTCTATTATTCCGGGCAAAAGATAATAAACGATAAATCATGTTTCTATGAGATAATGATTAGTCCAATTTATCTAGGAACACCTTCAACTGAGGCGCAAGAGTCGGACTGCGCGAAGGAACAGCGGTTCTTCCACCCTCGCGCCGAAGGCGCGTCCTGGACAACGGTGGGCGCACCGCTCCGCCGCCCAGAACCCGGGGCGCAAGCAACGCCAAGCAGCGCAGGCGCACAACCGGACCGAGCCTTCGGGGCGTCCCCTATTGACCACTGGTCAACGCCGAAACAACGGCCTAGGGTTGTTTCGGTCGTTTTTTCGTATCAATTACGCGCGGGAGGTGTATAACCCGCGGCCATCGGGCGCGAGAGCGCCGATGAGCATCGAAGCGACAGAGATCGCGATGCGAAAGGCGGAGGCCGCACACGTCGGGCGGTGCCTTTCGATGGTGCGGCGCCCGGCACGAAGACCGGGAGCAAGGCCGACCGGTACCAAGACGAGACCGGTACGAAGACGAGACCGGCACCAAGACGAGACCGGCATCAAGAACGTCGGCAGCAATCCAGGCAGGGAGGACAAAATGAAAAAGGATCACAGGCGTATTGCGTTCCGCACGACCGTTGCGGCGGGAACCCTTCTGGCTGCGACCGCGTTCTCCGGCCCGGCTGCGCAGGCGGCCGAGGTTTCCATTGCCTGCGGCGCGCTGGGCGTCGAGTTCGAACTCTGCAAGCAGGGCGCCGAAGCCTGGGCGGCGGAGACCGGAAACACCGTGCGGCTGGTCAATACGCCGAACTCCACCACCGAGCGCCTGGCCCTCTATCAGCAGCTGCTGGCCGCCGGCGCCGAGGACATCGACGTCTTCCAGATCGACGTCATCTGGCCGGGCATGCTGGCCAACCACTTCATCGACCTGAAGCCCCACAGCAACGGCGCCGAGGCCGAGCACTTCCAGGCCATCGTCGAGAACAACACCGTCGACGACCGGCTCGTGGCCATGCCCTGGTTCACCGATGCCGGCATTCTTTATTACCGCAAGGACCTGCTGGAGAAGCACGGCAAGGCGGTGCCGGAGACCTGGCAGGACCTGACCGAGACCGCGGCGGCGGTCCAGGAGGCCGAGCGCTCCGACGGCAACGACAAGCTCTGGGGCTTCGTCTGGCAGGGCAGGGCCTATGAGGGCTTGACCTGCGACGCGCTGGAGTGGATCGACTCCTTCGGCGGCGGCGCCATCGTCGACGAGAACGGCAAGATCACCATCAACAACCCCCAGGCCGCGAAGGCCCTGGACATGGCCGCCTCCTGGATCGGCACCATCTCGCCGCCGGGCGTGCTGAACTATGCCGAGGAAGAAGCACGCGGCGTGTTCCAGTCGGGCAACGCCGTCTTCATGCGCAACTGGCCCTACGCCTGGGGGCTGGCCAACAGCGAAGACAGCCCGGTGCGCGACAAGGTCGGCGTCACGGCCCTGCCCAAGGGCGGGCCCGACGGCAAGAACAGCGGCACGCTGGGCGGCTGGCAACTTGCCGTTTCCAAGTACTCGGCCAACCCGGAGGCCGCGGTGAGCCTGGTGCTGTATCTCACCAGCGCCGAGGAACAGAAGCGCCGTGCCATCACCGGCGCCTACAACCCGACCATCGCCAGCCTCTACCAGGACGACGAGGTGCTGCTGGCCAATCCCTTCTTCGGCAATCTCTACGACACCTTCACCAACGCCGTGGCCCGGCCCTCCAAGGTCGCAGGGGCGAAGTACAACCGCGTCTCCAACGAGTTCTGGAATGCGACCCATGCCGTGCTTTCCGGCAAGACCGACGGCGCCACCAGCCTCGCCCAGCTGGAGAGGAAGCTGAAACGGATCAGCCGCAACGGACGCTGGTAGGACGGCACGGCTGAGGGGGGAGCCGGTGTCATGACCCAACAGACCCTCGATCACGCGGCAGCGGCCCCTGTGGCGGCGCCCGGGAAGCTGTCGCTCGGGCGCAGCCGCGTGCGGGCGGCCTGGATCTTCCTGGCGCCGATGCTCCTGGTGCTGCTGCTCGTGGCCGGCTGGCCCCTGGCCCGCACCATCTACTTCGGATTCACCGATGCCGACCTGTCGGACATCGCCAACTACGAATTCATCGGCTTCGCCAACTATCTGGAGTACGACGACGGAGAGTGGTACGGCCTGCTGGTCGATCCCGACTGGTGGAACGCAGTCCGCAACACCCTGGTCTTCGCCTTCATCTCGGTCAGCCTGGAAACGGCCCTCGGCCTCATCATCGCCCTGGCCCTCAACGCCAGCTTTCCCGGCCGCAGCCTCCTGCGCGCGGCGGTGCTGATCCCCTGGGCCATCCCCACGGTGGTCTCCGCCAAGATGTGGGGCTGGATGCTGCATGACCAGTTCGGCGTACTGAACGACATGCTGATGGGCCTCGGCATTCTCTCCCAGCCGGTCGCCTGGACCGCGGACCCCGAACTGGCGATGGCCGCCGTCATCATGGTGGACGTCTGGAAGACCACGCCCTTCATGGCGCTCCTGATCCTGGCCGGTCTGCAGATGCTGCCGTCGGACTGCTACGAGGCGGCGCGGGTGGACGGGGTGCATCCGGTGAAGGTCTTCTTTCGCATCACCCTGCCGCTGATCCGCCCGGCGATCATGGTGGCCGTGATCTTCCGCCTGCTCGATGCGCTGAGGATCTTCGACCTGATCTACGTCCTGACCTCCAACAGCACCGACACCATGTCGATGTCGGTCTACGCGCGCCAGCAGCTCGTCGACTTCCAGGCGGTCGGCTATGGCTCGGCTGCCTCGACGCTGCTGTTCATGGTGATCGCCGTGCTGACGGTGATCTACATCGTCGGCGGCAAGGTGAACCTGGGCGAGGGGAACCGCTGATGCGCGCGCTGGCTCTCAAAGGCGCCTTCGCGCTGCTGCTGGTGGCGATCGTCCTCTTCGCCGTCTTCCCCTTCTATTACGCCATCGTCTCGTCCTTCAAAACCGGCTCGGAGCTGTTCCGCGTCGATTACTTCCCCTTCTCCTGGAACTGGAGCAACTACGCCGCGGTTTTCGACCAGCAGCCCTTCGCCCGCAACATCGCGAACTCGGTGGCCGTGGCCGCCGCCGTGGTGGCGCTGTCGCTGTTCCTCGGAGTTACCGGTGCCTACGCCCTGGGGCGGGTGAAGTTCCGCGGCCGCGGCATGCTGCTGCTGACGATTCTGGGGGTTTCCATGTTTCCCCAGGTCGCCGTGCTGTCGGGCATGTTCGAGATGATCCGCTTCTTCGGACTCTACAACAACCTGCTGGGGCTGATCCTCGCCAACATGATTCTCACCCTGCCCTTCACGGTCTGGGTGCTGACCACCTTCATGCGCGAACTGCCGGTGGAACTGGAGGAGGCGGCGCTGGTGGACGGGGCCAGCCCCTGGGTGATCGTCACTCAGGTCTTCATGCCGCTGATGTGGCCGGCCATGGTGACCACCGGGTTGCTGGCCTTCATCGCCGCCTGGAACGAGTTCCTCTTCGCACTCACCTTTACCCTCACCAACGACCAGCGCACGGTGCCGGTGGCCATCGCGCTGATCACCGGCGCCAGCGAGAAAGAGCTGCCCTGGGGCAACATCATGGCCGCCTCGATCATCGTCACCGTGCCGATCATCGTTCTGGTGCTGATCTTCCAGCGCAAGATCGTCTCGGGCCTCACCGCCGGAGCGGTGAAGGGATGACGGCCGCGGGTGCCGGCCCGAACGGCGCTCCGCGCGGCGATGCCGAATGGTGGCGCGGCGCGGTGATCTATCAGATCTATCCGCGCAGCTTCCACGACGCCAGCGGCGACGGCCTTGGCGACCTGGCGGGCATCACCGAAAAGCTCGATCACGTCGCCAGCCTGGGCGTCGATGCGGTCTGGGTCTCGCCGTTCTTCAAGTCGCCGATGCGCGACTTCGGCTACGACGTCGCCGACTACCGCGCCGTCGACCCGCTCTTCGGAACCCTGGACGACTTCCGCAAGCTTCTGGAGAAAGCCCACGGCCTCGGCCTGAAGGTGCTCATCGACCTCGTGCTCAGCCACACCTCCGACGAGCACCCCTGGTTCCTGGAGAGCCGGCAGAGCCGCGACAACCCGAGGGCCGAGTGGTACGTCTGGGCCGACCCGAAGCCCGACGGCACGCCGCCCAACAACTGGCTGTCGATCTTCGGCGGCAGCGCCTGGGCCTGGGAACCGCGGCGGCGCCAGTATTATCTGCACAACTTCCTGACCTGCCAGCCCGACCTCAATCTGCACTGCCCGGCGGTGCAGGATCAGCTGCTGTCGGAGGCGGCCTTCTGGCTCGACCTGGGCGTGGACGGTTTCCGGCTCGACGCCGTCAACTTCTGCAGCCACGACCAGCAGCTGCGCGACAACCCGCCGCTGAAACCGGGCGAGCGGCCCACCGACGGGGTGCAGCTCGACAATCCCTATGCCTACCAGCGCCACCTCTACGACAAGACGCAGCCGGAGACCATCGACTTCCTGAAGCGTCTGCGCGTGCTGACCGACCGCTACGAGGGCCGTACGACCATGGGCGAAGTCAGCGGCGACGACTCGCTGCGCATCGCCGCCGACTACACCAGCGGCGGCGACCGCCTGAACATGGCCTACACCTTCAACCTGCTGACCTCCGACTTCTCGGCTGCGCATCTGCGCGGCGTCGTGGCGGAGATGGAGTCGGTGGCCGGCGACGGCTGGCCCTGCTGGGCCTTCAGCAATCACGATGTCATCCGCGCACCCTCGCGCTGGGCCGCAAGCGCGGAACAGGCCGAGGACGATGACTTCGCACGCCTGCTCATGGCGCTGTTGCTCAGCCTGCGCGGCTCGGTCTGCCTCTATCAGGGCGAAGAGCTGGGCCTCGTCGAGGCCGAGGTGCCCTTCGAGCGGCTTCAGGACCCCTACGGCAAGGCCTTCTGGCCCGAGTTCAAGGGCCGCGACGGCTGCCGGACGCCCATGCCCTGGAACGGCGGCGCCGACCACGCGGGCTTCTCGGCCGCCGAACCCTGGCTGCCGGTGGACCCGCGCCATCTGGAGCGCGCCGTCGACCGCCAGGACCACGTTCCCGGATCCCTGCTGAACGCCTACCGGGCGTTTCTGCGCTGGCGCCATCACCAACCGGCGCTGAGATGGGGAACGCTGCGCTTTCTGGAGAGCGAGGAACCGCTGCTGGCCTTCTACCGCCGCTGCCCCGAGCAACAGGTTATTGCCGCCTTCAATCTCGGCGCGGAGCCAAAAAGCCTGGCGCTTGCCGAGCCCGGCGGCATCGCACCGCTCGACGGCCACGGCTTTACGGCATCCTGGGAAAACGGCAGACTGACGTTGCCGCGCTACGGCGCGTTCTTTGCCTGCGCTGAGTTCGGAAAGCAGGCCCAGAACGCAAAACAAGAAGAAACCGGCAAGGGTATCGAGGGAGGATGAACCCATGGCAGAGGTGGTGCTCAAAGGCATCCGCAAGTCGTTCGGCGACATCGAGACCATTCATGGCGTCGACCTGACGATCGCCGACCGGGAGTTCGTCGTCTTTGTCGGCCCTTCGGGCTGCGGCAAGTCGACCCTGCTGCGGCTGATCGCGGGCCTGGAGGAAATCACCGCCGGCGAGATGACCATCGACGGGCAGATGGTCAACGAGCTGCCGCCGGCCCAGCGCGGCATCGCCATGGTGTTCCAGTCCTATGCGCTCTATCCGCATATGACGGTCTACGACAACATGGCCTTCGGCCTGAAGCTGGCCAAGGCCAGCAAGGAAACCATCGAGGAGCGGGTGCGCCGTGCCGCCGGCATCCTGCAGATCGACCATCTTCTGGAACGCAAGCCCAAGGAGATGTCGGGTGGCCAGCGCCAGCGCGTCGCCATCGGCCGGGCGATCGTACGCGAGCCCAAGGTCTTTCTCTTCGACGAACCACTGTCCAACCTGGACGCCGCTTTGCGGGTGCAGACCCGCATCGAGCTGGCGAAGCTGCACGAAGACATGGCGGCGACCATGGTCTATGTCACCCACGACCAGGTCGAAGCGATGACCCTGGCGGACAAGATCGTGGTGCTGAACGCCGGCAACGTTGAGCAGATCGGCTCCCCCCTGGAGCTTTACCATCACCCGGAGAACCTCTTCGTCGCCGGCTTTATCGGCTCGCCCAAGATGAACTTCGTCAAGGGCTCCATAGCCGCAGTGGATCAGAACGCCATCGAGGTGGCGCTGCCGGGCGAGGTACGCACCCGCATCGCCGTGCGCCCCGACGGCGCGCGCAACGGCGACGAGGTGACACTGGGCGTGCGGCCCGAGCACCTGATCGCCGGCGGCGCGGACTCCCAGCTGGTCGGACGGGTCGACGTCGTCGAGCAGCTCGGCGATTCCAACCTCGCCTATGTGAGCCTGCCCAACGGCGCGACGGTGGTGGTCCGCAGCGAGGGCGATGCCAGAGTACGCGAGGGCGATCAGATGCCCGCCGGTCTCGACCCCAGCCAGTGCCATCTCTTCAACGCCGACGGCGCCGCCTTCCCGCGGGTCACGCAGTAGGTTTCGGCCTCCGTTCGTTCAATGGCACTCAATCGCGCCCGGCGGCGCCTTCAAGGCGGCGGCGCAGGGAGGCAAAGCGGACGTCCTGGCTGCGCAGTTCCTCGGGAACGGCGGAGAGGTGTTCCAGCGCCTGTGACGTCTGGCCCAGTTGCAGATGCGCCTCGATCCGGGCGATCAGCAGGTCGGTGAGATGGCTGCGGTGGCCGACCGATTCCAGCCAGGGCAACGCCGCATCCAGGAAGCCGAGAATGTCTTCGTAGCGCGGCACACTGCGCAGGGCGGTTACCACGAAGTGGGCGCTGCGCCCTGCGGTGTTGACATAGACCTGGGCCGGGCCGGCGCCGTGCGAGTCGTAGAGGCGGCGGCAGACCTGAAAGCAGGCCGTCGCCAGACAGAGGCAGAGATCGGGATCACGGTCGCCGACGTGATCGGCGGTGATCTGATCCAGGCCGACGATGGCGATGCTGGGCTCGTCGGAGGCGGCGAGCTGAATGGCCACATCCCGCGTCATCGTCGGCGGCATGGCCGAGAGGATGGCCTGCCGCTGTCCCGGCGGCCCCTCGGTGAAGGCGTGCACAATCTCTTCGGTTCTTGACCCCATGCCCAGCACCCCTGCTGTACAACCAGCCGGTTCGGCAACACCGCGGGAAGCGGCACCCCGGTTGCGCAAACCGCGAAGGATCTTCGCGCAAGAGTATGAGAAGGGGCCGCTTCGGTAGCAATCGCGCCGTGGGGGTAGCCCCTTGGTGGTGATGCGCAGCGGCCTGAACGGATTGCCGGGGCAATCCTAATCGGGCGGGTTAGTTTCGGGCGGGTTGGTTCCGGGCGGGCTAATTCCGGGAGGGCTGGTTCGGAAAGGCCCCGACATGGCCCGGCCGGTGGTCGATGCCGAAATGCTCGCTGAGGTAGGAGAGGATGAGTTCGCGCTCTTCCGGCTCGGGCTCATCCATCTCCTGTTCCTCGACCATCCAGTCCAGCGTCTCGTCCCAGGCGCTGCGGGAAAGCCCCTGCTGGGTCACCAAGCGCAGCGAATGGCAGGCCCCGCAGAGATAGCCGGCTTCTTCGCGGCCCGGCCCTTCCGGCCAGTCGGGCCCGAAAGGATCGTCCTCCGCTGCCGCACCCAGGGCCGGCAGGGCGAGGGCGCCGGCCAACAGGGCACCAAGGCGCAGGCGGCGGTACGACCCCCAGAAGGCCCACTGGACAGGCGGGCCGCCGCCTTGCAAAACACGGGTCCTCATGCGGCCACGGTCACCGCGATCCGGTGCATGGCGTTGTTGAGATAACCCTTGGGGTTCCAGTTGATCGCAAAGGGCTGCATCACACCCTGGTCGTCGGTCGCCCTCGCCCAGACCTCGTAGTAGCCCTTCTCGGGGAAGCTGACCTCGGCCCGCCAGTCCTGCCAGGAGTAGGGATTGGGCGGCGCGTCAAGATCCGCCTCGATCCAGCTGGCGCCGAAATCGATGGAGAGGTGCAGCTTTGACACACTGCGGTCGCCGGCCCAGGCATGGCCGCGCAGCGCCAGGCTGCGGCCGGAGATGCTGGTGTTGGTCTGCGGCGTGGTGATCAGGGACTTCACCGGCATCGACTCGATGATCCTGAAGTCCTCTTTGTCGACCTTGGCGCCCGGCGCGACGTTGTAATAGGGCACGCGGTAGGAGGTGCCGGTCATCTTCGGCCCGTCGTGCACAACATCGCGCAGCTGGATGCGCCGCAGCCATTTCTGCGAGGTGGAACCGGGCCAGCCCGGGCAGAGGGTGCGCACGGGAAAGCCGTTCAGCGCCGGAATCGGCTCGCCGTTCATCTCGAAGGCGATCAGCGAGTGCGGGTCCATCGCCTTTGCCAGCGGAACGCCGCGCGAGATCGGCAGCTTGTCGGGATTGCCTGAGAGGTGCCCGTCCATACCGTAGTGCGCGGTGTAGATCGCCTCGCTCTTCACGCCGGCGGCCTTGAGCACATCGGCATAGCGCACGCCGGTCCACTCCGCATTGCCGATGGCGCCGAGGGTCCACTGGTTGCCCTTGGCCGGCGGGTTGAAGGCAGCGCGCCCGTTGCCGCCGCATTCGAGCTGCAGCTTCAGCGTGACGACTTCGAAGCGGCTGCGCAGATCGTCCAGCGTCAGCTCCAGCGGCGTGTTCACCGCCCCGTCCACCGTAAGCCGCCAGCCTTCCGCATTCATGGCCAGGGCCATGTCGGGCACGGTGCCGTTGTTGCGCACGAAGTGCCGCGCGTTGGGCGTGACCGAGTCATCCAGCAGGTGCGGCGGCGTTTCGGCATTGACAGGCCGGTCGTTCAACAGGGTCAGGCCGTCCTTGGCTTCGAAGAGCGAGAGCTCCGTCTCCTCGGCCAGCGCCGCAGGGATGAGGCCGGAAGGCATGCTGCGGTGAAAGGGAATGGCGGCGCCCAGCATGGCGCCCATGGTCGCCAGGCCGGCACCGCGCAGGAAGCCGCGCCGGTCGGCATGGGCACGGCGGCCAAACACGGTGAAATCGGCGCGCTCGGGATCGTCCTGATAAAGCTCGAAGAGACCACGCTCTCGCATACGAAGGGGCATCGATTTCCTCCTCATGATCTGCGCGGGACTTTTTTTGTGGAACAGCGGCGCTCAGCGATTGCGGCGCGGAATGAAGCTGTTCCTCCGCGTCATAACAGAGGAAACGAAACGGTACAGCGAACTATTCCATGAATTCGCCTACTCTATAAAGTCACCGGGAAAACCACGGGGCGCGAAGAGTTGCCCATGGGCGTGTCGGCGGTTCGACCGTGGGGGCAGCCAATCACACCAGACAGCGGGCACTGTCCCGGTGGCTGTTGCGCAACGCCTGGCGCACCTCGGAATCGAAGGCCTTGCGCTGAAAGCTGGCCTCGAAGATGCGCTGCGAGACTTCGGCGAAGCGCGCAGGGTCCATGCCTTCTGCCAGCAGAAGGATGCTGAACCCGTTTGCCTGCCAGGCCGTCGCCTGGCGATCTGTGCCACTGTCCAGGGGGCCACTGTCCAGGGGGCCGCCGTCCAGGACGCCGGGATCCTGGAGCGTCGCCCCCAGGCCCAGACCGCCGGGCAGCAGAAACAGGCTGAGACGGCAGCCGCGGGCGCCGCTGTAGCCGAGATGCAGGGAGTCACGGCTGTCGGCCCGGGGCCCGACGCCCAGATGGCTGAGAACAAGGCCGGCAGCCCGCAGGTCCGGAACGAAAGCCGCCGGACCGAGCCGCTGCTGGGCCGCGCGCTGCAGGCTGGCGGCAGTGCCGTCCGACGCCTGCGGGCCCGCGGGCCAGGCCTGATGGCTGTTCCAGGCGCGATCGGCCCAGACCGTGTAGGCGGGCGGCGGCGCCGCCAGAAACAACCACAAGGATCCGATGAGCGTGACCAGCGCCAGCGAGGCCGCCAGGGCAAGACCCCCGCGCAGCCAGGCTGGCCGATGCGCCTCGATCCGCGGCAGGTCGACCGGCGCCTCGGAAACAAGCTTGCCGACCGAGCCCTTCATGCGATGCAGGGCCGCCACCTGTTCGGCCAGTTGCGGGTCCCGGCCCAGAGCCGCGGCAACCTCCGCCGCACGCTCCTCGGGCAGTTCGCCGTCGACGTAGGCGTTCAGGTCCTCCCAGGTCGGCTGTATCGTCTTCACAAAGCAGATTCCTTGCGCGCAGGTCTTGGACCGGCGGATTTCGGCAGGGCGCGCAGGTTGCTCTCGTTGAGCGCCATGAACAACGCCTTGCGGGCGCGGCTGATCCGGCTCATGACGGTGCCCGGCGGAACGCCGAGAACCTGGGCGGCCTCACCGTAGGTCAAGCCGGCCACGTCGATCAGTGCGACGATTTCGCGGTGCCTGGCCGGCAGGGTTTCCAGCGCCAGTTTGACCATCAATACATTATCAATCTGATGATCCCCGCGCAGGTCTGCAAGCTGCCGCATGTCCTGCGCCTCGACATTCTCCGCCGACTGGCTGTCGATCACGCCGGAGCGCGACCTGTCGCGCCGCAGGCGGTCGATGAAGCCGTTTCGCAGAATGCGAAAGAGCCACGCCCGGTAGGCCGGCTCGTCGACGGGAACCCGACGCGCCGAAAGCGCCTTGACCACACTGTCATGCAGCAACTCGCTGGCGGCCTCGCGATCACCGGCAAGGCTGAGGGCATATCCGAAAAGGCGGTCCAGGTAGTGTTCCAAACGATGGCGGGCCAGGCAGTGGCCGGCAGCCTTCCTCATGCCTGCTTCTCCCCCGGCGGCTGAGCCATCCTGACCGAGGCGATCCCGTCATGGCAAGGGGAGTCTTGCAGCTATGCAACCTATGCGGGCCGTTCGGTCTCGCATGGCACCGCCGAGACGGCTCCGGCAAGGACCCCGGCGGCCGTCGCCGGCGGCGGCTGCACGGCCGTTTAGCGTCTCCTTTACGAAAGAGGCCCAATAATCCGGCATCGCGTCGCGGTTGGCTGCAGGCCTGCCGCGGCCGCCCGCGCAATCAAAGGGAGCCCGCCTGCGGCATGCCGCCTTTCGCCCGAGACCAATCCTCCCCTTTTCCATCCAAGCTCGCAGACGATCCCGGCGATGGCCTGGCCGACGCCCTGCGTTCCGCCGTGCGGCTTGGCGGCGACAGTCTGGCCGACGACGTCCGGGCGCATGCCCTGGACGCCGCCCGCACCGTGCTGCGCGAAGGCGACGAGTCCGGCCGGCGCAGGCTCTGCGACGCCGTGAGAACCGCCACGGACCTGCCGCAGGATATCGTTCTGGCGCTGGCCAACGACCAGCCGTCGGTCGCCCTGCCGTTCATTGCTCATTCGCCGCTGCTTGGGGAGGCGGATCTCGTCAAAATCGTCTGGAGCGGCGACCCTGCGCGACAGGTCACTCTTGCCGCCCGCCCGGGCCTGACCGCAGCGGTCACCAGCGCCCTGGTGGAACTGGCGCCGCAGCGGGTTCTGCTCTCCCTGCTCGCCAACGACAGCGCCGCGATTTCAGAGGAGTCGCTGCACAGCTGCCTGGCGCGCTTTCCCGAGGACAACGGGATTCAACAGGGGATGATCGACCGCAGCCATCTGCCGCCTTCGGTGGCCGAGGCCCTTTTGCTGCACTGCATGCAGCCCCTGCAGGAGGCGCTGCTCGCCCGTCACCGGGTCTCGCCCGCAAGTGCTCAGGAGGCGCGGCGCCGGCAGGGCAGCGGCGCGTCCTGGTGGCGCCGGCAGCTGTTTTCCCGGTAAGCCGCTTTTCAAATCGGCCACTGCGCCGGGCAAGGGCGTTTCAGCCGCGTCCGGAGGGGCCTGCTGTAGTAGTAATTGGAAGGGGCACAGCGTTCTTCAGTGAAAATCCCGGGCCGCTCTCCGGGAAACTTCTAAACATACATATGAAAGTTCTAATCATCACCACTGGGAATAAGGTTAATTAGGCAATATTTCCTTTCTACTACACGCTATGAAAGAAGAAGCAAAGCTAATATCATCCAATGCAACAATTCTGTCACAATTAATCTTGGTTTTTGAGGTCATGACGGTAGTTTAAGCCGAAGGTTGAGTCGGAAGTCCTTTGACAACGGGGCGGGCATGACCGGAGATAGAAACAGGACGGGGGGCAATTCGAGCGGCGATCCGCGATTCGAGGGCGTCCCTTTGGAGACCACCCTTTTCGAGCGCGTGGAGAGAGCCGCTTTATATGGAAGAACTGCCTCAGGATTTGCTGACGACCTTGGAGATCACTTCAAGCGTCACCCTCATGGACTTGGTGCTGGCGCTGGTGACCAGCGCCGTCCTGAACTTTGCCCTGGCATGGGTCTACATCCGTACCCACGGCGGCTACTCTTACTCTAAGTCCTACGTTCAATCGATCGTCCTGGTCGGGCTGATCGTCTCTCTGATCATGATCGTCATCGGGTCGGAGATTGCGCGCGCCTTCGCGCTGGTGGGCGCCATGTCCATCGTGCGGTTCCGTACGCCGGTCAAGGACAGCCGCGACCTGATCTTCATCTTTGCCGCCATCGCCATCGGCATGGCAGCCGGAACCGGGTTCCATCTCTACGCCGCCGTCTTTACCGTCTTCCTCGGCGCGCTGATGCTGGCTTTCCATGCCTTGAAGTTCGGCGATCTCGACCACCGCTCCTACGTGTTGAAACTGCGCATTGCCCCACCGGACAAGGACGCTGTCGCCGCGCTCTGCCGGGAACTCTGCCGGCACTATGCGGTGGTGTCGATCAGCCGCGTCAGCGACGATGCGGGGTTGGAGGAAGTGGTCTACGAAGTCGAGCTGAAACCGCGTGTTGAGTACGGCGACTTCATCGAGCGCCTCCGCGAGAAGGTCAACCCGCAGGCCATCAATCTGCTCGTCGGAGAAGGCTCGGTGAATGTCTGAGCGCAGCCGCGAGCGGCGCGACACGGAACTCGATCCGCTGACGCTCGGCGGGCCCGGGCGCGCCGCGGACCCGGCCGGCGACGAGACGCAGCCCGGGCCGCTGTGGCCGCAGGCCTACACCAATCGCTACGAGATCAAGTATCTGGTTCCCGCCCGCGACCTGCGGCAGGTGCGCGCCGTGCTCTCGGGACTGCTGGCCCCCGATGCCAACAACGGGCAGCGGGGCGGCTATGTCAATCAGTCGATCTACTTCGATTCTCCGCACTACCGCTACTACACCGAAAAGCACGAAGGCGAGCTGGCGCGCATCAAACCCCGCATCCGCTTCTATCGCTCGGCCCTGGGCGCCGAGGCCTCCTCCGTCTTTCTGGAGTTCAAGGGCCGCTACGACCGGATCGTCGCCAAGCGCCGCCTGCAGCTGACGAAAGCCGAGGCCGACGACCTGCTGAACGGGGGCGCGGCCGCGCGCGTGATGCAGGGACACAACGACGCCGTCGCCCGCGAGTTCATCTACCTCTGCGACCGCTATAACCTGCAGCCCTGTGTGATGACCGTGTACAACCGGGAAGCCTTTCACAGCGACTTTTACGGCAGCCTCAGGGTCACCTTCGACACGCGCTTTCAGTGCAGCCTTGCGACCCGCGCCGACAGCGCGCCGGCAGGCTACATCGAGGCTCTACCCGGCGGCGAGACCGTGCTGGAGGTGAAGTACAACGAGCAGGTGCCGAAGATCCTGATCTCGCGGCTCAACAGCCTCGGCCTGCAGCAGCGCACCTTTTCCAAGTTCGCCGTTGCCCTGGAGCGCTGCTTCGATCAGTTCCGCAGCCGGCGTTTCCGCGCCAGCCGTTTCCAGTGAGCGCCGGGATAAGACGAGAAAAAACGGAAAGAAACAAACAGACGGCTTTCGGATTGGACGCCGAAAGGCCATTGACCAGGAAGGAAAGGATCACAGCGATGACCGTTCGGAAGTGTTCGCTTCGCACTACAAGAAGGACCCTGCTCTGCGCTGCCGCCGCTGCGGCGTTCCTGTTTTCGGCAACGCCTTTCGCGCCTTCGGCGGCCCAGGACGCGACATCGCTGGAAAGCGATCGGGAAACGCTGCGCGCCGTCTCACTGCTGTATCGTCACGGCGTCATCTCGCCGAAGTATTCGCCGCCTAAAAACGCGACCGAATGGCCGATGGGTTTCAGCCAGCTCACCGCCGTCGGCATGCGCGGCATGTACGAGCAGGGCCAACGTCTGAGGAAGCGCTATGTCGAGGATCTGGGTCTCATCAGCGAGCGCTATCACACCGATGAGGTCCATGTCCGCGCCAGCAACACCGACCGCGCGCTGCAGTCCGCCCAGATGATGATCCTCGGACTCTATCCCCTTGGCATGGGCCCGGACCCCTCCGTCTATCTGTCCGACATGGAGGCCGCGCCCGGCCCGGAACTCGCCTTCACGCCTGTGCCGATCCACGCCGTGGCGCTGGAGAACGACGCGGTCATGCGCCCCTGGACCGGCCGTGCCGACTGCACCCGCTACCGCAACTTCGTGAAGCGTCTCGGAAACACCGAACTCTACGAAACCCAGGGCCGCAAGTACGAAGACTTTCTACGCCGCGTCTCTGCCGTCATGGGCGTGAACGAAGGCGAGCGGATCGGCAGAATGCTCTACCTCGTCAACGAGGTCTACGAGCCGCTGTCGGCCAACCTTCAACACAACCTGCCCCTGCCCGAAGGCATCTCGGTCGCGGACATGGAGCAGATGAGCGCGCTGGCCGACTGGAACTACCATCATCAGTTTCTGGGCCGCAGCGTCGGGCGCCTCACCGGCGGCTCCTTCGTCGGCGAAGTGCTGAAGAACTTCGCCAAGGTGGCCGAGAACAAGCCGGACGCCAAGCGCCTCTACCTCTATTCCGGCCACCAGCGCACCATGCTGGGCGTCGACGCGGCCTTGAGCATCGAAACGGCGCGGACCGAAGGCCCGCTGTTCACGGGCCGCGTGCCGCCTCTGGGCTCCCACTACGCCTTCGAACTGCACGAGACCGCGCCGGGCGATTTCGCCGTGCGCATGAAGTTCGTCACTGACGAGAGCGAGCAGGTGATTCCCATCCCCGGGTGCGACTCGCCGATGTGCCAGCTCAAGACCTTTGCCTCGGCGGTGGCCGACGTGATTCCGCGAAACTGGCGGCAGGAGTGCAACGGTTAGAGCGGGTCCGGCTTGGATGGGATCGCCTTCGGCGATTCCATCTATCCGGTGAACACAGTCTCGCGTTCCATCTGGGCGGCGGCGAAGGCGAGACCATCGACGACGGCGGTAAAGGCACCCGCGCGGCGCATCTCGGCCGACGGGCATACAGCGAGCACGGCGCGTGAGACAAGTGCCATAAGGCTGGAGCCGCCAACCAGAACGACGCGCCTTACGGCGCGGCGGTCGACGCCGGCCAGCACAAGGGTTTCAGAGACGGCCTCGGCGATCTCGGCCTCCCGGTCCGCAAGGGCCGCAACCAGCGCATTGCGCGCAAGGGGGGCTGTGAGGCCGGCTTCGACAAAGCCCATTTCGATGACGGCGGAATCCTGGCCCTCGTTTGCTGCGATCTTGCCGCGCTCGACGGCGAAGCCGAGTTCATGGCCGAGTTCCAACTCCAGAACGCTTGCAAGACGGGCGATCCCTGTCGGGTCGACGGCAAGCCGGCGCATCTGCGCCACCCTGCGCCGGGTTTCGGCGTTGTAGAGAAACGGGATCTTGGCCCAAGTCGCGAGGTCGACATAGGGCGCGCTGGGCACGGGCAGGAGCCCCGGGCCCGTCTCAGAACGGAGCTCCCCGCCCAGACCGAGCAAAGGCATGCAGTGGGACAGGGCGATGGCCTGGTCGAAATCGGTCCCGCCAAGGCGAATGCCATGGCTGGCCAGGATGACCGGCCCGCTTTGCGTGGTCCGAAAAACCGAGAAATCCGATGTGCCGCCGCCGATATCCACGACCACCCCGATGTCGCCGGTTCGGCGCAGCGTCCGGCTTGCCAGCGCCGCCGCCTCCGGTTCGGCAAGGAAGGTGACGGCGTCGAACCCGGCGGCAAGATAACAGGCGTGCAGATCCTGTTCCGCTTGCCGGTCCTTTCGCGGATCGGAGGAATGGAAGTGTACCGGCCGCCCGGAGAGCGCATACCGGAACCGCTGCCCCGTCGCGGTCTCGGCGCGCTGCCGCAGCTCCCGAAGAAAGGCCGCGATGATCTCTACAACGCTGCGCCGGCGCCCGCCGATCAATCGCTCTTCATGGGCAAGGGGCAGCCCCAGCACGCTCTTCAACGCACGCAGGTAGCGCCCCTCTTCCCCTGAGGTCAGGGCTTCGGTCGCGGCCATGCCGATCCGCATCGGCGCCTGACCGGCGGGGAAGAACACGGCCGTCGGAAGCGTCTCGTCCCTCCCTTCGATCGGAATGCGGTGGACAGCGCCTTCGCGCATCACCGCAGCCGCAGAGTTGGATGTTCCAAAGTCGATTGCCAGAGTGTTTGCCTGCATGACATGCCCGCCAGGATCTAGGAGAACACCAGTTCGACACTCGAAAGCGGCCAAAAGCCGCGATTGAACTCAATCGGCCGGTTTTGCGCGTCGCCGTTCACCGAGACCATGGCAATGAGCGGCGTGCGCAAGGTGAGTTCGAGCGCCTCGGCAACGTCGCGCTCCGCGAACTCGCCGTAAACCCGTGTCTGCGCGCGGCGCCACTGCGCAACGCCATGGGCTTCGTAGACGTCCTGCACGGATTGGCGCGCTGCATAGGCGCTGGCGAATTCCGGAAAGCGGCTGGCCGGGAAGCACTTGGTGCTCAGATAGACCGGCGTGCCGCCGGCCAGCCGAATCCGGGTGAGGCGGACGACCTTGGAGCCCTTCGGCAAGCTGAGTTCCCGTGTCGCTTCAGGCTCGGCGCGGACAGTCTCCAGCAGGAGCGTTCGGGTCTCCAGAAGGCGCTCGTCCGGTGTCCGCCGCCCCGCCGCATCGGAATCGCTTTCGACCCGCCAGCGTGTCGGGCGCTGCCGCACATAGACACCTGCACCCTTGCGAGACCGCAGTTGCCCTTCCTGCTGCAGCTTGCGCAGTGCGCGCCTCATCGTGACCCGGCTGACCTGAAACACCTCCGCCAGTCTGGTCTCGCTGGGTAGGCGGACTCCGGGCGGCAGGATATCTGTCTCGCAAGCCCGGAGAATCCGATCATGGATCTGCAGCCAGATTGCGCGGTCACCGCGTGGTCCGTAGGAGGACCGGGCAAGCCCGTGCAGGGCGTCCAGATCAGCGGTCGGCTCACTTTCGCGCACGTTCGGACACTCTTTCTTCTGAAACGAAACCGCCGCGCAAACGACGGGGTGGCGCACCCGCAATCAGAGATTTCCGCAGGGCGCTGCGGCGCAGGCCCATACCATCCGCGGCGCTGCGTTGCGGATGCATCTCCTTCGCCCATCGGCCGTCGGCTGGCCGGCGACTCCGAAACGGCGGCAAGGCGGCCGGTGCCTAGGAGGATGGTGCGCCGGAAAATCTGTGTATACAGATTTTTGATGAAGGGTGCAAGCGCGCCGGACATCGCAGCGCGCTCTGCTTTAGCGCCTGCGTAAACCGGCGACAGCGGCGAGAGGCAAGGAGGGGCCCGGCTGCGCGGCAGGGGCCTCGTCGGTCTTGGCGATGCGCGCCGGCAGGACGAAGGCTACGGTCGTCCCGACCCGATACTCACTTTCGATCGAAAACTCGCCGCCGTGGAGCTTCACCAGCGCCGCCGCCATCGGCAGGCCGAGGCCGGTGCCCTCATGTTCGCGCGTGTAGGCGTTTTCGACCTGGCCGAAGGGTTGCATGACGGTCTCGAGCTTGTCGGGCGGAATGCCGATCCCGCTGTCCCGTACCATGACCCTCAGGCCCGTTGCCGGAATCCATTGCGCCGCGATCACCACCTCACCTTCGGGCTCGGTGAATTTGATCGCGTTGCTCAGGAGGTTGAGCAGCACCTGGCGCAGGCGGCGACCGTCGGCGCGCAGCACCGGCATCTCGGTGGCAAGATCGACGACCAGCCGCAGCCGGCCCTGGCTCGCCTTCTCCTGGACCAGTTCCACACAAGCCTCGACCTCGGCGCGGAAGTCGACATCGTCGATGCTGAGATCGACGCGGCCCGCCTCGATCTTGGAGATGTCGAGAATGTCGTTGATCAGGGCCAGCAGGTGCAGACCGGAACTGCGCACCTGTTTCACGTAGTCCGCGTAGCGCGGATCGCCGACCGGACCGTAGAGCTCCATTTCCATCATCTCGGAAAAGCCGTTGATCGCGTTCAGCGGGGTGCGCAGTTCGTGGCTCATGTTGGCGAGGAACGATGTCATGGCGCGGTTGGCGGACTCGGCCTCGTCCCGCGCTTCTTCCAGCTCCGCCTCGCGCTGCGCTTTCTGGGTCAGCAGAACGCCGACGGCGTTCACCGCCTCGTCCAGCTGCTGCAGTTCCATCGATGTGAACGACGCCAGCTCTTCCTGGGACCGGAAGACGCCGCGGCTGAAGCTGCGCAGCCGGGCCGAGAGCATGTTGACCGGGCGGATCGCGAAAGCATTGACGAGAAGGAAGATCAGCAGCGAGAGAATGAAGCAGACGAAGCCCAGCGACATGGCGATCGACCAGGCATGCTTGGCGGTCTCCTCTTCGATGCGGGAGTTGTCCCAGGTGAACGTCATGCGGCCGAAGTTTTCACCCGCGAAGGTGACCGACTTGGTGATCTCGACAACCGATTTCGACGTCTTGAGCTGGCGCTGCCAGGCATAGAGCACGGCGCCGTCCTCGTTGACGATCTTGGCCGAGGCAAGGTCGGGGTCGCGGACGACCATCTGGCTCATGGTCGTCTCGAGGCGCGGCAGATCCTCGCTGATGATGTCTTCCAGGGAGGACAGGCGGATCAGGTCGAACTTACGCTCCGCCTCTTCGGCGGAGCGTTCCAGGAGATAGGCTTCTTCGGCGTGACGGATCTGGTAGCCGGCCAGGGTGGCGAGCAGCAAGGCCAACGCCACCAGGCCGAGCAGCAGCTGCGTCCCTAGCCGCAGCCTGCCCCGGCGCTCCGGGCCGACTTCGGGCCCAATGATCCGGGGCATGGAGTCATGCTGATCCATCTACTGCCTATGGGCGTCATCGACGCCTGCGTTCACTGAAGCTGGGCGAAAAACTGCGGGTTCTGACGAATCGCCTCGCGGGTCGGCTCGTAGTCGCTGTCGTCGCCTTCGAAGAAGCCGTCAAAGCGCAAAGCCCTCAGTGCGGCACGATCCGTCACGTTCAAGAGCGCCTTGCGAAGGGCCCCTTCGATCCGCGGATCCAGCCCGGCGCGGGCGACCCAGGGCCGGGTCGAGTTCCGGAACTTGTAGAGGGCGCGGATCGGCACGCCCTTGTCGACGAGTTTCTTGAAGGTCGTCTCCTCCAGCGCACCCGCGTCGAAAAGGCCCGAGCCGACCGCGCGGCCGACCTTGTCGTGGCGGCCGAGATAGTCGTAGCGGGCGAGGTCGCGCGCATAGAGGCCGGCGCGCATGAGGGTGAGCTGGGAGAAGTAGCGCCCCAGGGTCGAACGCTTCGAACCGAAGGCGAAGCTGTGGCCGCGCAGTTCCGAAACATCGCCCAGCGCGCTGTCGCGATGCACGGCGATGATCCCGTTGAACGACTTGGCCCCGTTCTTGTTCTCCATGGCCAGAACCGAAAGGCCGGGTTGCGACTCCTTGGCAAAGACATAGGAGGCCGGGCCCAACCGGGTGAAGTCGACATCGCCATTGACGATCAGGTCGACACCGGCCTCGTAGCCCTTCACCAGCTGCAGCTTGATCTCGACCTCCTCGCCGAGAACCTTGGAGGTTTCCTCGGCGATGACGTCAAGGGTCGGCCGCAACTGGGCGACCATCGCCGAAGGCTTGTCCGGCGCGTAGGTTCCGAACGTCAAAACGACCTTGGCCTCGGCAGGCGCGGTATTGAACCCGGCCGCCACAGCGATACCCAAGGCCGCCGCAAGCGAGCACAGCGTGTGTCTGCGCGTGAACAGAATGCTCATCTTGGTTACCCCGCAAAGGCATTTGGTTTCATGCATTTGCGGGTCAGTAAAGGAGAGTGAAGTTAATAAAGATTGAAAACTCTAACGATAAAGATATCGCCTAGAATATTACAAATTGAGAACAACTGTTAATTGTCCCCGCAAGCCCGGGCCGGGCTGACGGGCGGATGTCGGCAAACCGCCGGGAAGCCTGAAAAACGCCGGCCCGAAGCCGGGCTGACGGGGCGGCAGCCGCCGCGAGAACTGGATTTGATCCCTAGACCTTAACAGTCGGCAGGTCCTAGGACTTCAGCCCTCCTGACCGTTCGTCGCCGGTCTCGTCTTCGTCGATCGACAGCATGTGGCTGCGCATGAAGTAAATCTGCGATGCCACGAAGACAAAAGTCAGGGCAAGGATGCCGAAGACCTTGAAGGTGACCCAGAAGTCCGTCGACTGCGTCCGCCAGATCGCCTCGTTGAGGGCCGCCATCGCAACGAAGAACCAGGCAAAGCGGCTGGACAGCTTGACCCAGCCCGCCTCGTCCAAAGGCCAGGCCGACCCCAGAAGCGGCTTCAGGAGGGGCCGCTTGAACGCCAGACCGGCAAAGAGGGCGGCGGCGAACAGCAGTTGCACGATGGTCGGCTTCATCTTGAAGAAGGTCTCATCCTCCAGCCAGAGGGTGAGCCCGCCGAAAACGACGACCACCACGGCCGTGACCAGGGGCATGGGTGGCACGCGCCGCTCGATCATGAACGACAAGAGAAGAGCCACCGCGGTGGCGATCATGATGGCCAGCGTCGCCATCATCAGGTCGCTCAACCAGTAGGTCGCAAAGAAAATCGCCAGGGGGCCGTAGTCGACCGCCGGTCTGAGCCATGCCGGCGCCTTGGTCTCTGTTGCTTCGCTCACGCGGATCCTCTTCTCGTCCCAGCCGGCGGCAAGGGCGCGCCGCCTGCATTCTGCATTGTCTCCTGCCCAGCGGTCTGCCGGGCCCCGGGTCTTGGTTCCAGGGACAGGCTATCCCGGAACCACGATGTTCCCAGACCACAATATAGGCGAGGGCGGGTCTCAGTTCACCTCTTGAGCAGACGGGGAGCGCGCAAACGAAGATCGCGCGAACGAGAGGGCCGTGAAGGCGCGGAGGACGGAGGCGCCGCCGGGATTTGCCGGCTTTGGCTCGAATTCAAGCCAAAGCCGTTCAGTCCTTAACAGCTTCTTAAAGCTGCTGTGACATTTTCGAAGGTACGAAGGTCCGTTGCCAATCAGGAGCTTTTGAGCGTGTTTGAACAATCCGCTTCATCACAGGCATTTGAACCTGCCGCAGCCGAGGCAAGCAACTTGCCGCGCAACCAGCCGACTGCCCAACGCGACCCCTTCATCGAACACTACTTCAAGCGCATCGACCCGAAGCTGGCGGCAAGCTTCACGCCGGAGCAATGCGCTGCAATCAAGAACATGTTCGGTGCCCGAGGCGTTGCCAAGCATGCGGTGGAACTGCGCCGCTCCCTGCCGATCGGGCGGCGCCGGTACTATCTGGTGCTGCTGCTGGGCCGCGAGCGGCGCGGCTTCGACAGGCTGTTCAGCGAAGGCGCGGTCTCCGGGCCTTTCACTTTCGTCGGCTATGCCATCACCGCTGCTCTCTGGCTGATCCCCGCAGGCATTCTGGCCGTCATCCTGCAGGCTCTGCTCTAGGCCCAGCGGGAATACGGCGGGAGCACGGCGGGAGGACGACAGGAGACCCCCGGCAGCCCCCCCGGCAGCCATGGAACCGGCCTGCGCGGCGCGCTAGTCTGGGGTCATGGCAACGGCCCCGCCCTTCGAGCCCCAGATGCTTGCGGAGACCGCCCGCCGCGACACCGCATCCCTGCTGTCGCGCGGCCTTGTGCGGTATCACGCGGAGCTGGGCCTCGTCTGCCTCTCGGAATTCACCCTGCGCAGCGGCCGCCGCGCCGACCTGATGTGCCTGGACCCCAAGGGCGGGCTGACCATCATCGAAATCAAGTCGAGCGTCGAAGACTTCCGCAACGACCGCAAGTGGCCGGACTACCTGGACTACTGCGACCGCTTCTACTTCGCGGTCCCGGAGGACTTCCCCCAGGATCTGATTCCGGCCGATCAGGGGCTGATGGTAGCAGACGCCTACGGCGCGACCGTTCTGCGGGCGGCCTCCGCCACACCGCTGAACGCGGCGCGGCGGCGCGCCATCACCCTGCGTTTCGCCCAACTCGCCGCGCGGCGCCTGACCCTCGCAATCGATCCTGAAGCCTTCGCCGCCGGCGGCTAACGCTGTTCGCGCACTGCGGTTCCGCCGCTCTGGCCGTCGGACAGCCGCTTTATGGTGGCCGTGGTCGACTGGCCGGGCGTCAGATCCGCCAGCATCACGCGCCCGCCGTAGCTTTGGACGATGTCGGCGCCGACCACTTGGTCGAGACGATAGTCGGCGCCTTTGACCAGCACCTCCGGCTTCAGCGCTTCGATCAGCGAAAGCGGCGTGTCTTCGGAGAACACCACGACACGGCTGACACTGGCCAGAGAGGCGAGCACTGCCCCTCTTGCCGCCTCGCTTTGCACGGGCCGGCCATCGCCTTTCAACCGCCGCACCGAGGCATCGCTGTTGAGACCGACGACGAGGCGGTCGCAGGCCGCCTCGGCCTGCTGCAGCAGGGAGACATGGCCAGGATGCAGCAGGTCGAAGCAGCCGTTTGTGAAGCCGATCCTGAGGCCGCGCCGGCGCCACCGGCCGACCTGCTCCAGCAGGCTGTCCAGATCGACCACCTTGGTTTCCGCCTCCAGCAGCTCGCTGGCATGCAAGGCCTGCGCGATCTCGCCGGGCTGCGCGACCGCGGTGCCGAGCTTGCCGACGACGATCGCCGCGGCCGCATTGGCCAGGCTCGCCGCCTCGGCCGGCGCAAGCCCGGCCCCCAGGGCCAGAGCGAAGGCTGCGACCACGGTATCGCCGGCGCCGGAAACGTCGTAGACCTCCCGGGCCTGGGCCTTCAGGTGATGAACCTCGCCTCCCTCCGCAGCCTGCACCAGGGTCATCCCCTGTTCGCTGCGGGTGGCCAGGACGGCGGCGATGCCGGTCTCGTCGATCACCCTGCGGCAGGCCGCCACGACGGCCCCGTTGTCGCCGACCGGCAGGCCGGAGGCCTCCTGCAGTTCGCGCCGGTTCGGCGTCACCCAGTCGGCGCCGCGGTAGCGGCTGAAGTCGCGGCCCTTGGGGTCGACGACCACGGGGCAGCCCCGTTTCGCCGCCGCCGCCAACACCGCCTCGACGACAGGAGGGCTGAGCACCCCTTTCCCGTAATCAGAGAGGATCACCACCGCCGCGTCTTTGACCGCCGCGACGGCGGCCTCGGCAACCGCGGCCGTCACCTCGTTCCCGAGGGTGCCCGCATCCTCGCGGTCGGCGCGCAGCAGCTGCTGGCCGCCGGCGATGAAGCGCTCCTTGATGGTCGTCGGACGCCCGGCGTCGGTCACAAGCTGCGCCCTGCCGCCGACCGGTTCCAGGCAGGTCGCCGCCAGGTCGCGCACCTGCCAGCCGGCGGCATCCTCCCCGACCACGGCAACGCCCAGCGGGCAGGCGCCGAGCGCCGCCAGATTGCGCAGAACGTTGCCGGCGCCCCCCAACATCGCGGTTTCCCGCTCGATCCGCATGATCGGAATGGGCGCCTCAGGCGAAATGCGATCGACACTGCCGTAGACGAAGCGGTCGAGCATGACGTCGCCAAGCACCAGAACAGGGACGGATTTCAGGCGCCCCAAGCGGGCTGTCAAATCGGAGTCTTCAGACATCGAAACAGTCTACGGGAACACTGAAACCGGAAAAGGTCCACTCGCGGCCCTCGCGCGTCGCGCTAGTCGGCTGATTCTGCACGAAAGACGGCGCGTTCGCCAGATCCCCGGGAAGCCCTGAGAATCCAGTCCCAGGGGCCATGGGCGGGTTAAACCAGGACGCGATGCGTCCCGGACTGTCTGTTCAATCATTAACCAAAACTCAAGATGAAAGCGATAAACAAGGCTGTCCGCATAGTTCAGTGTGAGCACAGATGGAGCCGCCGACCACCATGTCTCAACAGCCTACCATGCAGGAACAGGCCCTGTTGAACCACATCAAAAGGCTGGAACGCAGCGGCGATGAACACCTGGCTGTTCAGGTGCACCTCTCAAAGCTGATTGCATTCAAGACCCTGCCGGAATGCGTGAACGTCGCGATCACGATGATGAAGCGCGTCGCCAAGGTCCACGACGCCAGCCTTTTCCAGCTCGCCAACGAAGACATCTTTCTGGTCTATCACCGCGGCTGCGTCGCCCAGATCGACGAGACGCTGGGCAGGCTCAGCCGCGTCCTGAAGGAAGACCCCTTCTTCAGCGACGGTCCGGCAGCCGAACAGGAATTCTGCAGCCACTTCGATTTTGCAGGGGGTTACGAGGATCTGGTCGGGCGCGCCGAGGCCCTGTTGGAGGAAAAGGTCAAGGCGGATTCGGCGCTGCGGCACAACGGCGGCCGGCGCGCCGAAAAGCGGCCCCTCAGCCTCGCCGGGCTGGCGGCCGTCGAAAAGGCCATCACCCAGGCCGATCTCTCCACCATGACCAGCCGCCAGCCGGTCTGCGAAGTGGATGAAGACGGGCGCCCGCTCGTGCTGTTCCACGAGCTCTTCACCTCGATCTCCGCGCTTACCGACACCCTGCTGCCGGACGAAAACGTCTTTGCCGACCGCTGGCTGTTTCAATACCTCACCGCACAGCTCGACCAGCGCATGCTGGCCTGGCTCGGCAAGAATGACGATGCCACCCTCAGGCACACCTTCAGCCTCAACATCAACATCGCTTCGCTGCTGTCGCCGCGGTTCCTCGAGTTCGACGGTCAGCTCGACCAGAAGCGGCGCAACACGATCATTCTCGAATTGCAGATCCACGACGTCTTTGCCGACGTGACGCGCTATCTCTTCGCCCGCGAGTTCCTGCTCGACCGCGGCTACCGCATCTGCCTGGACGGGGTGAACGAGCTCTCCCTGCCCTTCGTGCACCGCAGCGACCTGGGGGCGGAGCTCGTCAAGCTGCAATGGTCCCCCAATCTGCGCCGTCAGATCGAGGGCAAGCAGGGCGCCCCGATCCGGGCCGCGATCGAGCGGATCACCGCGCCGCGCATCATCTTCACGCGCTGCGAAAGCGACGATGCCATAGAGCTCGGCCACGAACTGGGCGTCTGCCTGTTCCAGGGCTTCTTCCTGGATCACCTGCTCAAGGAAAAGATCACCCGCGAGGAAGCGGCGGAGCGCCTGGGCGCCGCCCTTTCCCGCCACCGCCAGATGACGGCGCCGGCCGCGGCGGCAGCCAGCTCCTAGCGCGGACCCGGGTTGGATGGCATCGCCAGAGGCGATCCATCAACCCGGAGGGTCTGCCACAGGTACTGCGTAGAGAGCGGGTCCCGGAGGCCCGGCCCGACCAGAAAACCCGCTTGACCGGAACGGTCAGTTGCGCGGCGCGTACTTCGCCAGGATGCGCTGCAGGGTGCGGCGGTGCATGCGCAGACGCCGGGCCGTCTCCGACACATTGCGGTCGCATTGCTCGTAGACGCGCTGGATATGCTCCCAGCGCACGCGGTCCGCGCTCATGGGATGACAGGGCGGCGGCGGCAGCACTTCTTCCTGCTCCAGCAGCGCTGCTTCGACCTGGTCCGCGTCGGCCGGCTTGGGCAGATAGTCGGTGGCGCCGACTTTCACCGCCGCAACCGCCGTTGCGATGTTGCCATAGCCGGTCAGCACGATAATGCGGGCATCTTCGCGCGCCTCGCGCAGGGCCTGCACGACCTCCAGACCGGAGCCGTCTTCCAGGCGCAGGTCGACCACGGCATAGCCCGGTGCGGCGCGCTGCGCCAAGGCCAGCCCGTCAGCGACCGAATAGGCGGTCTGAACGGCAAAGTCCCGACGCTCCATGGCCCGCGCCAGTCGGTCGCAGAAGCGCTGATCGTCGTCGACGATCAACAGGTCGCGCTGCTCTGGGCGCGCTTCGGCTTCGTTGAGCATGGTTAACTCCTAGCTTGCACGGCGGCGACGTTCCGGCCCCAGAACGGCCTCTTCCTTTACTTCTAATTTATGACGCGGCCAGCGAATCTCCACCACCGCCCCACCCGAAATCTCGTTGGAGAACTCGATATTGGCGCCGAGATGCGCCAGAAGCGTGCGGGCAATGAAGATGCCGAGACCCATGTGCTGGCTCTCGCCGCGGCGACGGTCCCGCGGACCGGTGGAATAGTACGGTTCACCGAGGCGGCTCAGGACGGTCATGTCAAAGCCCGGGCCGTCGTCGGCAATCCGCAGCATGACCGACTCCTCGTCCCAGGTCACGTCGACGTCGACCTGGTGCCTTGCGAACTGGACCGCGTTCTGGATCAACGTGCCGAGGCCATGCAGAATCTCCGCATTGCGGGTGACGGTCGGCTGGGCGGCATCGCTGTCGATCGCCGGGCCGGCATGGATCTCCAGGGCCACGCCCTCGCGCCGGTGGACCGCCGCCGCAGCCTCCACCAGGGCCGTCACCGGAAGCCTGTGATAGGGCGAGCCGTCGTCCCAGGCGGGCCGTTCGGCGAGGCCGGCCAGGATCGAGCGGCAGCGCAGCGATTCGGCGTGGAGCAGTTCGACATCCTCGCGCAGCGGCGAGTCCGCCGAGAGTTCGCGCTGCAGCTCGCGCGCCACCACCGCGATCGTCGCCAGCGGCGTGCCCAGTTCATGGGCGGTCGCCGCCGCCAGGCCGCCCAGGGCGGAAAGCTGCTGCTCGCGCGCCAGCGCCAGACGGGTCGCCTCCAGGGCCTGCGACATGCGCCGGCTTTCCTCGGCGACCGAGGAAACGTAAGCGGCGATGAAGACCACCGCGATCACCAGCGCCGCCCAGACGCCGGCGATGTAGACCGGCGAGAGCTGGACGCCGCTCTCCGGCCAGGGCAGCGGCAGGTGCCAGATCGCCAGCACCGAAACCAGAACGAGGGCGAAAGCCGAAATCGTGAAAGTGCTGCGCCGCGACAGCGTCCATCCGGAAATCACCACCGGCGCGAGGATCAGCATGGCAAAGGGGTTCTGCAGGCCGCCGGTCATCCCCAGCAGGATGGCAAGCTGGGCCACGTCGAAACAGAGATTGAGCACGGCTTCGCGGTCGCTGAGCCAGGTGGCGCTGCTGGGCCGTGCGACGGAAAGCACCACGTTGACGACGCCGGAGACCGCGATCACCGCCATGGCCGGGATGAAGACAATCGGATAGCCGAGGCCGAAATAGACCACGGAGAGGGTCGTTGCCTGACCGAAGAGGGCGACCCAGCGGATCACCACCAGCGTCCGCAGACGCAAGCGCCCGCCGGAGGCCGGGGCGGCGTCCGGGGTCAGGGGCGTGGTCGTCGCCATGGCCGTGCCTTTTGCATGGAGTCCAGTCTGGACCCCAATTCCGGAAAGGCAAGCCCCCGCCGGCTGCGGCTTCAGGCGCCCCCGTCCGGCCCCGAAACCCCGTCCGGACCCGAAACTCCCGCCGGCCCCGAAACCCCCGCCTCGTCGAAGGTCGCCATGCCGTTGTGGCAGGCCACGGCCGCTTTCAGCAGCAATACCGCCACCATCGCGCCGGAGGCCTCGCCCAGGCGCATGCCAAGGTCGACCAGAGCCTCCTTGCCGATGCGTTGCAGCAGGTGCTTGTGCCCCGGCTCGGCGGAGACGTGGGAAACCATGCAGTGATCGATCGCTGCCGGGTCCAGGGCATGGATAACCGCCGCCGCGGCAGTGCAGGCATAGCCATCCAGCAGCACCGGGGTGCGCGCCATCCGCGCCGCCAGAACGGCCCCGGCGATGGCCGCCAGTTCGCGCCCGCCCAGCCGGCGCAGAACCTCCAGCGGGTCGCCCAGGGCATCGCCGTGGAGGGCAACGGCCTGATCGACCAGCCGCGCCTTTTCCGCCATGCGCACCGCATCGATCCCGGTGCCCGGTCCGACCCAGTCGGCGCCCTTGCCGCCGTAGAGGCCGCAGCAGAGCGCCGCCGCGGCGGTCGTGTTGGCAATGCCCATCTCCCCCAGGGCCAGGACGTCGATGCCGCTTTCGACCGCCATCATGCCGTAGGCCATGGCCTTGGCGCAGTCTTCCTCGTCCATCGCCGCGGTCTCGGAGAAATCCCCGGTGGGCTCTTCCAGCGCCATCTCGTAGACGCGCAGGTCCGCATTGGCGAGGCTGCAGAGCTGATTGACCGCCGCACCGCCGTCGATGAAGTTGCTCACCATCTGGGTGGTGACCGCCGCCGGATAGGCGGAAACGCCCTTCTCCGCAATTCCATGGTTGCCGGCAAAGACCGCCGCGTAAGGCCGCTCCACCGAGGGCGGATTGCGCCCCTGCCAGCCCGCCAGCCAGACGGCGACCTCTTCCAGACGGCCGAGCGCGCCGGCCGGCTTGGTCAGCTTGGACTGGCGCTCCCGCGCAATCTCGACAGCCAGGTCGTCGACCGCCGGCAGCGCTGGCAGAAGCGCGCGGATCTCGGCGAAGCTGGCAATGGTCTTCGCAGCCTTCATGGCAAATTCTCCTAACCGCCGGGTCGCAGCGGGCGGGCGCGGGCCTCCGATCCGAAAGGTCCGGCCCGCATGTTCGTGACCCGGTACCTGGAACTGTCATATAAACGGCCAAACCGAGCCGACCAAACCGAAAAGCATCAGCCGAGCCCAAAGCCCGCCATGTCTCCTCCGCCACCGCCGGATCTTCACTCGCCGGGCCCGCGTCGGTCCCCGGCCGCGCCCGCGGCCTGGTGGCATGATCTGAAGGTCGCCATGACCCTGCTGACCCGGCTGCCGATGACAGCGCGGCCGGCGCCACCGCTGCCGGTGGCCGAGAGCCCGGCGGAGCAGGCCCCCTTGGCCCGGGCGAGCCGCTGCTATCCCGCCGTCGGCGCCGTTGTCGGCGCCATTGGCGGGCTGAGCCTGCTGGCGGCGGCAGCCCTCCAGCTCCCGGCCCCGGCCGCCGCGCTGCTGGCGGTGGCAGTGACGATCCTGGTCACCGGGGCGCTGCACGAGGATGGCCTCGCCGATGTGGCGGACGGCTTCGGGGGGGGCCGGGACCCCGCGCACAAGCTGGCCATCATGCGCGACAGCCGTATCGGCAGCTACGGGGTGCTCGCCCTCGTGCTCTCGGTGGCGCTGCGCGCCGCCGCGCTGGCGGCAATCGCCGCCCCTGACGCCGGTCAGGCGGCTCTTGCCCTGATCGCCTCCCAGTGCATCTCGCGGGCCGGCCTCGGCGCCCTGATGGCCGGCCTGCCGGGCGCGCGCGCCGACGGGCTCGCCGCAGCGGTGGGGCGGCCGCGCGGCGCCGACGCCCTGGCGGCCGCGGCGACGGCCATCCTGGCCGCGGTCCTGCTGCTGCCCTGGCACGCGGCGGCGCTGGCCCTGGCCGGCGCTTTCCTGGCTTCGACGGGCATCGCGGTCCTGGCGCGGCGGCAGATCGGCGGTTACACCGGCGACGTTCTCGGCGCCGCCCAGCAGCTTTCCGAGATCGTCGTGCTGCTGGTCCTGGCGGCGCTGATGGCGTAGAGACGGGATTCGTGGGGAGACGGGATTCGCGGGGAGACGGGATTGGTGGAGGCAGGAGACGTTATGACCATGACGCGCTGGTGGTGGGTCCGCCACGCCCCGGTGGTCGGCCAGGACGGCCGCATCTACGGCAACCGCGACGTGGCCTGCGACTGCAGCGACGAGGCGGTGTTCCGCGGCCTGTCGCGGCTGCTGCCGCAGGAGGCCGCCTGGGTGGTCACCCCGCTCAGCCGCACCGTGAAGACCGCCGAAGCCATCCATCGTCAGCGCGCGCTGCCCCAGCCGCCTTTCGCAGTGGAGGCAGAGCTGGCGGAACAGGATTTCGGTCACTGGCAGTCCATGACCTACGCCGAACTGGACGCCCAGCGCAGCGCCGACTGGCGGCGCTTCTGGCTGGGTCCGGCCGAGGAGGTTCCGCCCGGCGGTGAAAGCTTCGCGTCGGTCTGCCGCCGGGTTGGGGAAGCCGTCGGCCGCCTGAACCGGCGCTTCGCCGGTCGCGACGTGGTCTGCGTCAGCCATGGCGGGCCGATCCGCGCGGCGCTGGGCCATGCGCTCGGCCTGCCGCCGGACCGCGCTCTCAGCTTTGCCATCGACAACTGTGCCGTGACCCGCATCGACCACTTCGCGGAGAACGGGCAGGCCGAGGGAGCGGCGGCCGGGGAAGGGGGCACAAGCGGCCCGGAAGGCAGCTGGCGCGTTGCACTGGTCAACGCAAAGGCCCATATCCCGGAATGAAATGCCGTTGCATCAGACTGTTAGGGTATTGAACTGCAGCGCGGGCCATCCGGGCCAGGAACCGGCGGCCACCCCTGTTGCGGCGGAGCGTCGCGGCAGGCGGCCGTGCTAGTATGGTGTCGCATCATATTTCAGGAAGGTGATTTCATGACGGGTTCAGCAATCCTGCGCAGCTTGCGGGCGACTGCGGCTGCCCTGCTTATGGCGGTCGTCCTTGTGGCGGTCGGCGGCGGTCCTGCCGCATATGCCGACAACGAGGCTGAGGCTCTGGTGACCGAGTCGCGCCTGACCGTCGATCGCCTGATGTCGGACGAGGACTTTTTCGAGCTTTCGAAATTCATCCAGTCGGCCAAGGGCATTTACATCGTCCCGCAGCTGGTCAAAGGCGGATTCATCCTGGGCGCAGAGGGCGGGTCCGGCGTCTTCATGGCGCGCGGCACCGACGGCAGCTGGTCAGCACCGGCCTTCTACACCCTGGCGGCCGGCTCCATCGGGCTGCAGATCGGCGGCGAGGTGAAAGAGGTGGTCTTCGTGCTGATGAGCGACAAGGCCGTCGATGCCATGCTGTCCAGCGAGTTCAAGCTGGGCGCCGACGCCAGCATCTCCGTCGGCCCGGTTGGCCGGGGGGTCGAGGCGTCGCGCACCACCGACTTCACCTCCGATATCTACGCCTTCTCAAAGTCCGTCGGCCTGTTCGGCGGCGGTGCGCTGGAAGGCGCGAAGATTTTCGAGCGCAAGAACCTTGCCGCGGGTTACTACGGCGGTCCGGCGGGCGCGCGGGACATCGTCATCAATCGCACGTTCAGCAACGCCCAGGCCGACAGGCTGCGCGAGACTCTGCCCTGAGCGCCGGCCTGAGCCCTGGCCCCCGAGCGCTGGCCTGAGCGGCCTAGCCCCCGCGACCGCTCCGGGGTGCAGTCCAGGCACAGACCCGGGATCTGGCGGGGTCAGGTCCCGGCTGGCGCGACACAGCGCCGCATTGCGCAAGCCCGGGCGATTGTCTATAGATTTTAAGCGCATAGCGAGAGGGGTCATTTGACCGCAGGAGGCCTTTGCCCATGACGCCCAAGACAAAAGTGCTGTTGATCGCCGGCCTTGGAGTCACCCTCGTGGTCGGCGGTGTGGCCGGCTGGCTCTCGGTTCAACCGCAGGCCCCGCGCCAGATCGTCTCCGGCGAAACCCAGGTCAGCGGGCAGGCGCTGATCGGCGGCCCCTTTACCCTGACGGATCACAACGGCCAGCGGCGCAGCGACGCCGACTTCCAGGGCCGCTACATGATGATCTTCTTCGGCTACACCTTCTGCCCCGACATCTGCCCCACCACCCTGACAACCGTCACCCAGGGCCTCGATATCCTGGCGGAGACCGAGAGCGCCAAGGCCGCCGCCGTTACGCCGGTCTTTGTCTCCGTCGACCCGGAGCGCGACACCACCGAGGCGCTGGCCGACTACGTCAGCCACTTCCATCCCAGCATGGTCGCCATGACCGGCAGCCCCGAAGAGGTGGCCGTTGCCGCCAAGGCCTACCGCGCGTTCTACAAGAAGGTGGAGGTCGACGACGCCAGCGACTACCTCGTCGATCACTCGCCGATCGTCTATCTGATGGGCCCGGACGGCGCCTATCTGACCCACTTCAACCACCTGACCACCGCCGAGGAGATCGCCGCAGGGCTCTCCAAGCAGGTCGACCCGACGCTCGCCACAGGGGGCTCCGCCGGCACCTGAGACACGGATCCCGGCCTTGACCGGGGCCCGGATCCGGGGCCGGGGCAGGGCTTCAGCAGAAAGCGTCAGATATCGGCGATCCGCCGCCCGCTCTCCGGATCGAAGAGGTGCAGGGCGCCGGGGTCGGCGATCAGCGGCAGGCTGTCCCCCTCGGCCATCTTCATGGTGCCCGGCACCCGCAGGGTGAGGGTCTCGTCCCGGCCGGAGAGCACGCCGTGGGCCAGGGTGTCGGCGCCCAGTGTTTCCACCATCTGAACCTGTAGCGTGAAAGCCGGATTGGCGCCCTCGGCGGCGTGCAGATGCTCCGGCCTCACGCCCAGGGTGATGCGCCGCCCCGCCTGGCCCTGCAACCCGCCGTTCGAGAAGCTGATGGCACTGCCCTGACTGACCGAGAGGCTGGCGCCGTCGGCGGCCACCTCCGCCGGGAGGAAGTTCATGGCCGGGGACCCGATGAAGCCCGCGACGAAGAGGCTCTCGGGCCGCTCATAGACCGCCAGCGGTGTGTCGATCTGCTCGGCATGACCGCCGTTCATGACAATCAGGCGGTCGGCCATGGTCATGGCCTCCACCTGGTCGTGGGTGACGTAGACCGAGGTGGTGCCGAGGCGGCGCTGCAGGCGCTTGATCTCCAGGCGCATCTGCACGCGCAGCTTGGCGTCCAGGTTCGACAGCGGCTCGTCGAAGAGGAAGGCCGCCGGCTGGCGCACGATGGCCCGGCCCATGGCGACCCGTTGGCGCTGGCCGCCGGAAAGCTGGCGCGGCTTGCGGGCCAGAAGGTCTTTCAGCTCCAGGATTCCGGCGGCTTCCGCGACCCTCTGGTCGATCTCCGCCTTGGGCATGCGGGCGATCTTCAGGCCGTAGGCCATGTTGTCGTAGACCGTCATATGCGGATAGAGGGCGTAGTTCTGGAACACCATCGCGATGTCCCGGTCCTTGGGCTCCAGATTGTTGACCACCCGGCCGCCGATGGCGATATCGCCCTCGGTGATGACCTCCAGCCCGGCGATCATGCGCAGCAGGGTCGACTTGCCGCAGCCGGACGGGCCGACGATGACGATGAACTCGCCGTCGCGGATGTCCACGGAGACGCCGTGGATCACCTTGGTGTCGCCGTAGCTTTTCTTGACGGCGCGGATGGAGATGTCAGCCATAGGGCAGTCCGTTCTTTACTTCTCGGTTTCCACCAGGCCCTTCACAAAGAGCCGCTGCATGGCCACGACGACGAAGACCGGCGGGATCATCGCCAGGATCGCGGTGGCCATGATGAGATGCCACAGCGGCTCGGAATCCGGCACCGCCACCATACGCTGAATCCCCATGACGATGGTGTAGTAGGACTCGTCGGTGGTCACCAGCAGGGGCCAGAGATACTGGTTCCAGCCGAAGATGAAGAGGATAACGAAGAGCGCCGCGATGTTGGTCCGCGACAGCGGCAGCAGGATGTCCCAGAAGAACCGCAATGCCCCGGCGCCGTCGATGCGGGCCGCCTCCAGCAGTTCGTCGGGCACGGTGAGGAAGAACTGGCGGAACAGGAAGGTCGCCGTCGCCGAGGCGATGAGCGGCACCGCCAGGCCGGCGTAGCTGTCCAGCATGCCGAGGTTCGCCACCACCTCGTAGGTCGGCAGGATGCGCACCTCCACCGGCAGCATGAGGGTGACGAAGATGATCCAGAAGGCCGTCACCCGGAAGGGGAAGTTGAAGTAGACGATGGCGAAGGCGGAGATGATGGAGATGGCGATCTTGCCGGTGGCGATGGCCAGCGCCATGACCATGCTGTTCGCCATCATCAGCAGCACCGGCGGGCTGCCCGCCGCCTCGACGCCGCCGGTCAGCGCGCTGCCGTAGTTCTCCCAGAACTGGTCGCCGGGCCAGAGCGGCAGCACGCCGGAGACCAGCCCATCGACGGGATAGGTCGAGGCGACGAAGGCCAGCCAGATCGGGAAGGCCACCACCAGCACGCCCAGGAACAGCACGATGTGGGTAATGGCCGTGAAGATGGGGCGGTTTTCGATCATGCTTCGTCGCCCCCCATACCAAGGTGTGGAGATAATGCCCCACAGAGATCCCTTCTGCACTCTTTCGGGTAGGAGAAATGCCGCAGGCGATGTGGGACATCGGCAAGGCCTTTCGACGCCCTCCGAAGGGGTGCAGAAGGGACCGGCACGGCAGCACCCTGTGGGTTTTGGACTGCGTCGTAACCGCCTCGCGATACCCCGGCATCGCCACGCCGGCTGCTCCTAGCCAAAACCCACAGGGTGCAGTCTCTGAAGGGCATTATCTCCACACCTTGGTATTAGTACTCGACCTTGCGCTCGATGTAGCGGAACTGCACCACCGTCAGCGCGATGACAATCAGCATCAGGATCACCGACTGGGCGGCGGAACCGCCGAGATCGAGGCCGACGAAGCCGTCGTTGTAGACCTTGAAAACCAGGATCGTGGTCGCCTGGGCCGGCCCGCCGGAGGTCGTCGCGTGGATGATGCCGAAGGTATCGAAGAAGGCATAGACCACGTTGACCACCAGCAGGAAGAAGGTGGTCGGCGACAGCAGCGGAAAGATGATGGTCCAGAAGCGCTTCACCGGCCCGGCGCCGTCGATGGCCGCGGCCTCGATCAGCGACTTGGGAATCGCCTGCATGCCGGCCAGGAAGAACAGGAAGTTGTAGCTCACCTGCTTCCAGGCGGCGGCGATGATCACCAGGATCATGGCATCGCCGCCGTTCAGATAGTGGTTCCAGTCGTAACCCAGCTGCTGCAGGCCATAGGCGAGCACGCCGATGGAGGGGTTGAACATGAACCACCAGAGGATGCCGGCGACGGCCGGAGCCACCGCATAGGGCCAGATCAAGAGGGTCTTGTAGCCGGTGGCGCCGCGGACCACACGGTCCGCCATAGCGGCCAGCACCAGAGCCGCGACCATCGACAACGCGGTCACGCCCAGGCTGAAGACGATGGTTGTCTGGAAGGAGGCCAGGTAGGCGGGATCGGCAAAGAGGTCTTCGAAATTCTCGAACCAGACGAAGTTCGAGCCCAGGCCGAAGGGGTCCTCCAGCAGCACCGACTGATAGAGCGCCTGCGACGCCGGCCAGATGAAGAAGACAAGGGTGATGGCAAGCTGGGGCAGGACCAGCATGTAGGGCAGAAGTCGCCCCTGGAAGATAACCCGTTTGTGCTGCACGGAGAGTCAGAGCCCCGCCGTTACGCGGCAGCGGCCCGCAGGGCGGGGCCGCTGCCTGCGCAAAGGCAGATGAGGGAGCCTAGTTGACGGTCTTTTCGAAGCGACGCAGCAGCGCGTTGCCCCGGTTGACCGCGTCGTCCAGGCCCTGCTGCGCAGTCTTGTCGCCGGCCCAGATGGCCTCCAGCTCTTCGTTGATCACGTCGCGGATCTGCACGAAGTTGCCGAGCCGCAGGCCCTTGGAGTTCTGCGTCGGTTCGTTGCCGGTCATCTGCATGATGGCGACGTCGGTGCCCGGGTTGGCCTCGTAGAAGCCCTGCTCCTTGGTCAGCTTCGCCGCCGCATGGGTGATCGGCAGATAGCCGGTCGCCTGATGCCACTCGGCCTGCACTTCAGCCGAGGAAAGATAGGAGAAGAACCTGGCGACGCCCTTGTACTCGGCATCGTCATGGCCGCCCAGCACCCACAGCGTGGCGCCGCCGATGATGGAGTTCTGCGGCGCACCCGCGTCGGGCCAGTAGGGCAGGGAACCGACGCCGAACTCGAAGTCCTTGGCGTTGGCCTTCACGCCCGCATAGGCCGCCGAGGAGTTCATGTACATGCCACATTCCTGGTTATAGAACTTCGGCGCGGAATCGGAGCGGCGGCCGCCGTAGTCGAAGATCTTTTCCTGCTGCCAGCCGGCAAGCGTGCTGACGTGCTTCACATGCAGCGGGCTGTTGAAGGCCAGTTCGGTGTCGATGCCGCCGAAGCCGTTGGCCTGGGTGGCGAAGGGCACGTTGTGCCAGGCGCTGAAATTCTCCAGCTGCACCCAGGACTGCCAGCCCGTGGTGAAGCCGCAGGCATAGCCCGCGGCCTGCAGCTTGCGCGCGGTCTCTTCGACCTCGGGCCAGGTGGCCGGCGGCGCGTTGGGATCGAGGCCCGCTTTCGCGAAGGCGTCCTTGTTGTAGTACAGCACCGGCGTGGAGCTGTTGAACGGCATCGAGAGCATGTTGCCGTCGGTGTCGGTGTAGTAGCCGGTCACCGAGGAGAGGTAGGCGGCAGGATCGAAAGGCTCACCCGCCTCGGCCATCAGCTGGTAGACCGGCTTGATCGCGCCCTTGGCGCCCATCATGGAAGCGGTGCCGACCTCGAAAACCTGAACGATGTGCGGCTGCTGATTGGCGCGGAAGGCGGCGATGGCCGCGGTCATGGTTTCCGTGTAGTTGCCCTTGTAGACCGGCGTCAGCTTGTAGTCGCTCTGGGAGGCGTTGAAGCCCTCGGCGATCTCGTTGACCTTCTCGCCCAGCTTGCCGCCCATGGCGTGCCACCACTCGACCTCGGTGGCGGCCAGGGCCGCGCTCGGCAGGCTGCCTGCAAACGCGGCGGCAGCGGCCAGAATCGTGACTTTGCGGTTCAGACGCATGAGGAATCCTTCCCTGTTTGTGCGGCTCGTTTCCCTGAGATTCGGCGGAAAACCTAGCCCGGAGCCGCGATTTTCTTTTGACGTTTCTATTACAGTTTTGTGACGTAGAGATTGTGTGCCTATGACGTCTTCCGGGCAAGCCGATTAGTCGGGATGCCCCTATTTCCCGCGCAAGCTTCGGATAGAGGGCGGTGCCGAAGCTGGCTAAAACCATCCACAACACGGTACTTTGAACAGGAGATCGGGTGATGGATATGGAAATGGCAAAGCAGGCGGTCACGGCAAAGGCAGGCGTCGCCGGACGCCAGATCGCGCTGGTCCGCAGGGCCTGTGCCATGATCGACGAGAGCGAGGGCGAACGCCTGACTCTGGCGGAGATCGCCGGCGCCCTGGACGTCAGCCCCTGGCACCTGCAGCGCCTGTTCAAACGGGTCATGGGGGTGAGCCCCCGCGACTACAGCGACGCGCGCCGCAGCGCCGCCTTCCGCCAGCAGTTGAAGCAGGGGGAATCCATCGCCCAGGCCACCTACGGGGCCGGCTACGGCTCCTCCAGCCGGGTCTACGAGCGGGCCGAACGGCTGCTCGGCATGACCCCGGCCTCCTACGCAAAGGGCGGCAAGGGCGCGGAGATCGCCTTCGACGTGGTCGATTCGCCGCTCGGCCGCCTGCTGGTTGCCGCCACCGCCAAGGGGCTGTGTTTCCTCAGCCTCGGCAGCGACGACGCGGCGCTGGTCGACGAGTTGCGGCGTGAGTTCCCCCAGGCCGAGAGCATCACCCGCGACCGCCACTCCATCGCCCAGTCGGTGGCCGTGGTCATCGACTACCTGGAGGGCAAGACGCCCCATGCGGAGCTGCCGCTGGACGTCCAGGCCACCGCCTTTCAGCGCCGGGTCTGGCAGGAGCTGATCGCCATTCCCTGCGGCGAGACGCGGACCTACTCGGAGATCGCCGAGAACCTTGGCGTGCCGCGGGGCCAGCGCGCGGTCGGGCGGGCCTGCGCCACCAACCCGGTCTCCCTGGTCATCCCCTGCCACCGGGCGCTGCGCGAGGACGGCGGGCTCGGCGGCTATCGCTGGGGCATGGAGCGCAAGGCCGCCTTGCTGGAGAGCGAGGCGGACCGGCCGGAGTAAACCGGAACAGGCCGGCCATACGCCTCCCCACTCACGCTTCGAGACGGCCGCTGCGCGGCCTCCTCAGCATGAGGAACAGTATCGGGCCTCACCCTGAGGAGCGGGCCGCAGGGCCGCGTCTCGAAGGGCGGGGCCCGCAGCCGCTCGAAGGCCGCGGTCACAGGTAGCGGCCGCGCTCCAGGATCTCCAGCGTGTACTGCTTGTAGGTCATGCCCAGTTCGCGGGCGCGCTTCGCGCGCTGGCGCACCACCTCGATCGGCGGCGACTTCCAGGCCGCTTTGCGGGCCCGTTTCCAGGCATAGAGGTGCCAGCCGGACTGCACCATCGGCGGCCCGGCGTTGTGGCCGATGCCGATCTCGGGGAGCTTCAGGCCCGCGCGGCGCGTCAGACTGTCCATGATCATGAACCTACTGAGAATTCTCCCCAATTCGCAACCTGCCGACAGCGCCCGAAGGGCCGGCCTTGCCCGACGCGGCGGGGTCGGGCTATAGGGAGTCATGGCGTCGCAAAGCTCTGCACCGCGCATGATCGAGCTGGAGGCCCTGGCCCCCGGCAGCCTGGAACTGCGCCGCCGGACGGTGCCGGTGGAACTGCGCCGCCATCCGCGGGCCCGGCGCATCAGCCTGCGCATCAGCAAGGACGGCGACGGCATCGTCCTGGTCCTGCCGCAACGCACGCCGATCCGCGAGGCACTGGACTTCGCCGAAAACAATGGCAGCTGGGTGCTGTCGCGGCTGGAGGCCGCACCGCCGCGGGTGCCCTTTGCCGCCGGCGCGGTCGTCCCCCTGCTGGGGGTCGACCACCGCATCGAACACGACCCCGCGGCGCGCCGCGGGGTCTGGCGCGGAGTCCGGCAAGGAGAGGCCATCATCCGGGTTTCCGGCGCGCCGGAGTTCCTGCCGCGCCGCATCGGCGATTTCCTGAAACGCGAAGCGCGCCGGGAGATCGCCGGACGCGCCCGCGAGAAGGCCGCCAGGGTCGAGCGCAGGATCGGCCGCATCAGCCTGCGCGACACCCGCAGCCGCTGGGGCAGTTGCTCCAGCAACGGCGACATGAACTTCTCCTGGCGCCTGATCCTGACGCCGGAGGTGGTGCTGGATTACGTGGTCGCCCACGAGGTGGCGCATCTGGTGGAGCTGAACCACAGCCGCCGCTTCTGGCGTCTCGCCGACAGCCTCAGCAGCGACATGGCGGCAGCGAAAACCTGGTTGAACCGCGAAGGCGGCCAGGTGCATCGTTACGGCTAAGGGGTCCCGAGGCCCTCAGCCCGCGGCCTTCTCCACCGAGGGCACCCAGACGTAACCGTCCGGGTCGACCAGGAAGGCCTCCCGCAGGCCGTGGGGCTTGTCGGCCGGGGCCTGGAGCACGGTGTGGCCGGCGGCTTCCGCCCGGGCCGCCGCGGCGTCGGGATCGATGCCGTAGAGTCGCAGTTCCAGGCCGGCCCCGCGGATCGCGCCGTCGCCGGTCAGCGCCAGCAGGGGGTTGCTGTGATAGCTGGCGTCGGAGTGCAGCATCCAGTCATGGCCCCGGTGGCGGCAGACGGCGAAGTCGCGCTCCGCGTAGACTGCCTCGACCTCCAGGATCTCGGTGAGGAAGGCGACCGAGCGCGCGACGTCGCGGACCAGGATGTTGATCCCGAAGCCTTTCAGCGAGCGCCCGTAGGCATCGGCCGAGGGAAACTCCGCTTTTTCATCGTCGGCCATCGCTCCATCTCCCCCGATCCCCGCATTCTTGCCGCCGCCCGGCCCGGGCGACTATAAGCGATGACACTATGCAACCGGGACTGTGGCGGTAAACATCCACTTCCCGACCCCTCCAAGAGTCCAGATGGCAGGAGTCCAGATGGCCCGCGCCGACAGCCTGATCGTCGCCGTTCTGCTGACCGCGCTGGTCGCCCTGGGGCCGATCTCCACCGACCTCTATCTGCCATCGCTGCCGTCGATCGGCCGGGATTTCGGCGTCGGCGCGGCCGAAGTGCAGCTCACGCTTTCGGTTTTCCTGGCCGGCTTCGCCTGCAGCCAGTTGATCTACGGGCCGCTGTCCGACCGCTTCGGGCGCCGCCCGGTGATTCTGATCGGCCTCGCTGTCTACCTGCTGGCCACGCTCCTGTGCATGGTGGCGCCGAGCATCGAGGTGCTGATCCTGGCGCGCTTCCTCCAAGCGCTCGGGGCCTGCGTCGGCCCGGTGCTGGGCCGCGCCGTGGTCCGCGACGTCTATGGGCGCGAGCGCGCGGCCCAGGTGCTGTCCTACATGGGCATGGCCATGGCGCTGGCGCCCGCCGTCGGGCCCATCATCGGCGGCTACCTGGAGGTCTGGTTCGGCTGGCAGGCGAACTTCGCGGTGCTGGCGGTCTTCGCCCTCGTCATGCTCGTTGCCATCCAGGTCACCCTGCCGGAAACCAACCGCTGGATGGACCCGGCGGCCACCCGGCCCGGGCGGCTGGTGGCCACCTACCTGGAACTGCTGCGCCACCGCTCCTACCGCGGTTACGTCATGATCGTGTCCTTTTCCTATGCCGGCATCTTCTCCTTCATTTCCGGCTCCGCCTTCGTCCTTATCGGCATCCTCGGCCTCAGCCCGGACCGCTACGGCTTCTGCTTCGCCGCCATCGTCGTCGGTTTCATGATCGGCACCTTTCTTTCCGGACGCCTGACCCGGCGCCTCGGCCTGGAACGGATGATCCAGTTGGGGAGCGCCGTGCAGTGCCTGGGCGGCCTCCTGGGCCTCGCCTTCTACGGGGCCGGGCTGGTCACGGTGGTCACCATCGTCGGCCCCATGGTGGTCTTCATGATCGGCACCGGTCTGGTGATGCCCAACGCCCAGGCCGGCGCCATCGGGCCCTTTCCGAAGACCGCGGGTTCCGCCTCGGCGCTGCTCGGCTTCGTGCAGATGGGCCTGGCCGCCCTGGTCGGCATCGCCGTCGGCCACGGCAGCGAAACCTCGGCCCTGCCGATGATGGCCGCAATTGCGCTGGTCGCCCTGGGGGCAGCGCTGTCCTACTGGCTGATCGTCCGCCCTTCGGCGGCTGTTTCCGCAGAGGCCGATTAGGCCCACGCCAGTTGCGCAGGCTTCAGTCGCGCTGGCTTTCGCGTTTCCAGAAGGGCTCGGCATCCTGCCGCGCGGGGGCAGGGTTGCGCCCGGCCGGCTGCCCCTGTGCCGCCGGCTGATCGGAGGACAGCCCCTTGAGGATGCGGCCGATGAAGCCGCCGATGCTGTCGTCCTGACCGGACTGGGCGAGCAGGGCGCCGCCGCCGGGCAAGGGACGCTGCGGCAGCCCCTCCAGCCCCCGTTTCATGGTGCGGCCCCAGAGCTGGGCGGGCAGGTTGCCGCCCGTCACCTTGTCCATCGGCAGGCCGTCGTCGTTGCCGAACCAGACCCCGGTCACCAGCTCGGCGGTGTAGCCGATGAACCAGGCATCGCGGAAGTCCTGGCTGGTGCCGGTCTTGCCCGCCGCGGCGCGGCCCGGCTGGGCCGCCTTGCCGGTGCCCCAGACCACGGTCGCCGCCATCATGTTGGACATCTGCGAAAGGGTGCCGGCTGAGATCACCGTCTCGCCCGGCGGCGGCGTGCGGCGGAACAGCAGCTTGCCCTGCGCGTCGCGGATCTCGGTGATGCCGTAGGGGCCGACCAGGCGCCCCTGATTGGCGAAGACGCCGTAGGCGCCCGTCAGCTCCAGAAGCGTGACCTCGGAGGCGCCCAGGGCGATGCCGCCGTTGGGCCTGAGGTCGCTGGTGATGCCCATGCGCCGGGCCGCCTCCACCACCTTTTTCGGCCCGACCTGCTGGGTGACCCGCACGGCGACCGAGTTCATGGAGCGGGCGAAGGATTCGCGCAGCGTCACCTTGCCGTAATAGCGCCCGGCGTAGTTCTTCGGCCGCCAGTCGCCCATGCGCACCGGCGCGTCGTTGACCTGGCTGTCGGGATTGAGCCCGGCCTCCAGCCCCGCCAGATAGACGAAGGTCTTGAAGGCGGAGCCGGGCTGGCGCAGCGCCTGGGTCGCACGGTTGAACTGGCTCGTCGCATAGTCCCGGCCGCCGACCATCGCGCGCACGGCGCCGTCCGGGGCGAGGCTGACCAGCGCCGCCTGCCCGGCCTTGCGGTCGGTGCCCTGTTCGGCCAGCAGCGCCCTCACCTCTTCGCGGGCGACCTTCTGCAAGGCCGGATCGATGGTGGTCACCACCCGGATATCGCTTTCCACCCCGCCCAGGTAGGCCCGCACCTGGGCCATGATCCAGTCGGCGAAGTAGGGCGCCTGGTTGCCGCTGGCCACCCTTGTGGGCTTCCTGGTGGCCAGGGCGCCGTCGGCCTCCACCCTGGTGATGAACTCGGCATCCACCATGGTCTGCAGGACCAGGGCCGCGCGCTGGTCCGCCCCCTCCGGATCGCGGGTCGGATTGAGCCGCGACGGCGCCTTCAAAAGCCCGGCCAGAAGCGCGGCCTCGTAGAGCGAGACCTGCGTGGCCGGCTTGCCGAAGTAATGCCGTGCCGCCGCGTCCATGCCGTAGGTCCCGGCACCCAGATAAACCCGGTTCAGGTAGATTGTGAGGATCTGGTCCTTGGTGAAGCGCCGCTCCAGCCAGACCGCCAGCATGACCTCCTGGATCTTGCGCTTCAGGGTGCGGTCCGAGGTGAGGAAGAGATTCTTGGCGAGCTGCTGGGTGATGGTGGAGCCGCCCTGAGAGATCCGCCCGTCGCGGATGTTCACGAAGACCGCCCGCAGGAGGCCGCGGAAATCGACGCCGCCGTGGTCGTAAAAGCGCCGGTCCTCCACCGCGATCACCGCGCGCGGCAGATGCGGCGGCAGTTCGTGCAGGGCCCGGGTGGCGCCGAAACGGTCGCCGAAGGAGGCGAGCTGGGTGCCGTCGGCGGCGAGCAGAGTGATGTTGGGGCGCCGGGTGAGCTGCTCGATCTCGCCGACCTCCGGCAGGTCGTAGGCGTACCAGGCCAGCACGCCGGCGCCGATCACCCCCACCCAGATGGCGGCCACCAGCGACCAAACGACCACGCGGCGTAGAATGCCGGCGGCCTGCATCGCCTGCCGGGCACGCGAGCCCCCGCCACCACCCCGGCCGCCACTCAGGCCTCCGCGGCTGGAGGCGGTGGCTTTGCGGCTCTGCCCCTTGGCGGTGCCGGGCTTCCGCCCCGGGCGCTTGGCGCCCGCGCGGCTTCCCTTAGCGCGACTCCCTTCGGCCATGGCGTAATCAATAAAGAAAGTTCGGGGATTTCACCACCGCGACGGTGCAAATCTTTGAGGGCAATGTTGCGACCCCTCTGCCTTGGTTTCGCCGCAAATCGGGCTGCAAAACCAAAGGCTTGAGCAGAAACTCCGCAGATCCGGGGCCTACACGTCCAGGTTCGCCACCTCAAGTGCATGCTGCTGTATGAACTCGCGGCGCGGCTCCACCACATCGCCCATCAGGGTGGAGAACACGTCCTCCGCCTGATCGGTATGGGCCACCTTCACCTGAAGCAGTGCCCGCACGTTGGGATCGAGCGTGGTCTCCCAGAGTTGCTCCGGGTTCATCTCGCCCAGGCCCTTGTAGCGGGCCAGGGTGACGCCCTTGCGGCCCAGCTCGAAGATGGCGCCGACCAGGCTGACCGGCCCGGTGATGCGGAAGCTCTTGTCCTTGGCGGTGAGGGTCGCGTGATGGGCGAAGGCCGCCTGCAGTTCGCTGGCCATCTCGTCCAGGCGCCGCGCCTCGGAGGAGCGGATCAGCGGGCCGTCGATCACCCGCTGTTCGGTCACCCCGCGCAGCGTGCGGGTGAAGGTGAGGCTTTCGTCCATCGCCTGACCGCCCCAGCCCCGCTCGTGTTCGGGGGCGAGCGCATCGAGACGGGTGGCGATGTAGGCCGCCGCGGCCTCGGCCTGTTCCTCGTCGGCGATCAGGTCCGCGTTCAGCACGCCGGCGATGGCCGCCTGCTCCACCAGGCTGGCATTGCCCACCTTGCGCACCAGGGGGTCCATCAGATGCTTGGCGCGCAACGCCATCTCCATCAGCGCGGCAAGATCCGCTCCCGCCATCTGGCCCTCGTCCGCGCGATCCAGCACCGAGTCCTTGACGCCGTTTTCGATGAGATAGGCCTCCATCTCCGGGTCGTTCTTCAGGTAGCGCAGGGAATCGCCGCGCTTGGCGCGGTAGAGCGGCGGCTGGGCGATGTAGAGATGCCCGCGCTCGACGATTTCCGGCATCTGGCGGAAAAAGAAGGTCAACAGCAGGGTGCGGATGTGACTGCCGTCCACATCGGCGTCGGTCATGATGATGATCTTGTGGTAGCGCAGCTTGTCGATGTTGAACTCGTCGCGCCCGATGCCGGTGCCCAGGGCCGTGATCAGGGTGCCGATCTCCTGGGAGGACAGCATCTTGTCGAAGCGCGCCCGCTCCACGTTCAGAATCTTGCCGCGCAGCGGCAGGATGGCCTGAAAGCGCCGCTCACGGCCCTGCTTGGCCGAACCGCCGGCGGAATCGCCCTCGACGATGAAGAGTTCGGAGAGCGTAGGATCGCGTTCCTGGCAGTCGGCCAGCTTGCCGGGCAGGGAGGTGATGTCCAGCGCCCCTTTGCGGCGGGTCAGTTCCCGCGCCTTGCGCGCCGCCTCGCGCGCCGCGGCGGCCTCCACCACCTTGCCGACGATGCGCCGCGCTTCCTGCGGATGCTCCTCGAAGAACTGGTCGAGGCGCTCGTTGACCACCGACTCGACGATGGGCCGGACCTCGGAGGACACCAGCTTGTCCTTGGTCTGGCTGGAGAACTTGGGATCGGGCACCTTGACCGAAAGCACGCAAGTGAGGCCCTCGCGCGCGTCGTCGCCGGTCAGCGACACCTTCTCCCTCTTCAGCAGGCCGGAGGAGGTCGCATAGGCGTTGATCTGGCGGGTCAGCGCGGCACGGAAGCCGGCCAGGTGCGTGCCGCCGTCGCGCTGCGGGATGTTGTTGGTGAAGCAGAGCACCGTCTCGTGGTAGCTGTCCGTCCACTGCATCGCCACTTCAACGGTGACGCCCTCACGCTCCGCCGCCATGGTGACCGGCGGCTCGAAGAGCGCGGTCTTGGTGCGGTCGAGATAGGCGACGAAGGCGACCAGGCCGCCCTCGTAATGCATGTCGATCTCCTTGGGTTCCGCCGAACGGCTGTCCGTCAGGGTGAGACGTACACCCGAGTTCAGGAACGCCAGTTCCCGCAGCCGATGTTCCAGTGTCGCCGCGTCGAACTCTGTCATGGAGAAGATCTCGGGCGACGGCATGAACGTGATCTCCGTACCCGTACGCCCCTCGGCATCGCCACGTTCGGCCAGCGGCGCCTCGGCCTCGCCGTGCACGAAGCGCATGGCGTGTTCCCGCCCGCCGCGGAAGATGGTGAGATCCAGCCATTCGCTGAGGGCGTTCACCACCGACACACCGACGCCGTGCAGGCCGCCGGAAACCTTATAGGAATTCTGGTCGAACTTTCCGCCGGCGTGGAGCTGGGTCATGATGACCTCCGCCGCCGAGACGCCCTCTTCGGCGTGGATATCCACCGGAATGCCGCGCCCGTTATCGGAGACGGTCACCGAGCCGTCGCCGTTCAGAGTCACCGCAACCGTGTCGCAGTGGCCGGCCAGCGCCTCGTCGATGGCGTTGTCCACCACCTCGTAGACCATATGGTGCAGGCCGGAGCCGTCGTCAGTGTCGCCGATGTACATGCCCGGACGCTTGCGCACGGCCTCCAGGCCGCGCAGGACCTTGATGGACTCGGCGCCGTAGTCCACATCCCCGGAGTCGACTTGACTGGGTGTCGGCGCGGAAAAGCTGGAAGGGTCGTCGCTTGTACTCATGGATTCCTACATCTCGTTGGCCGGCATCTCGTTGGCCGGTTGGCCGCCGGCGGGAAGGATCGTTCCTTCCGAAATGGTGAAAAACTGCGCCCGGCCCCGCAGGGGCTCGAAGTCGGCGACATCCGTCCCGGTGAGCCAGGCCTGGGCCCCCAGGTTCAGGATCTCGTCGTAGAGCGCGGCGCGGCGCGCACCATCGAGATGGGCGGCCACTTCGTCGAGCAGCAGCAGCGGCGGCGCGCCCCGCTCCAGCGTCAGCAGGCGGGCATGGGCCAGCAGGATGGCGATCAACAGGGCCTTTTGCTCGCCGGTCGAACAGAGCGCCGCGGCCACGCCCTTGTCGGCGTGCTCGGCGGCGAGGTCGCTGCGGTGCGGCCCGATGGCGGCGCCCCCGGCCTCCGCATCCTGGTTGCGGCTCTCCGCCAGCCCGGCGCGCAGGCGGTCCTCCACGGCCAGGGCCGGCTGACCTTCCGCGAGCCAGCGCTCCACCGTGCCGTCAAGGGCAAGGCGGGCCTTGGGAAAAGGTCCTTCGCCGGCATCGCAGGCGTGCTGCAGGCGTTCCACCATGGCCAGGCGCGCATCGGCGATGGCGATGCCGTGGCGCGCCATGGAGTCTTCCAGGGCCTCGAGCCAGGCGCGCTCGCCGCGGCCGCTCTTCAACAGGCGCGCGCGCTCCCGCAGGCTGTGCTCATAGGCGTTGCTGCGCGCCGCGTGCTCGGGGTCGTAGCCGTAGACAAGGCGGTCCAGGAACCGGCGCCGGCCGCCCGCGCCCTCCCGGAACAGGCCGTCCATCTGCGGGGTCAGCCAGACCATCGACACCACTTCGGCCAGCGCCTGCTGGCCGCGTGCGGCAACCCCGTCCACCTTGATCAGCCGGCGTTCCCGCCCGCCGCCGCCGTTGCTGGCGGGATCGCGCCCGCTGCCGAGATCGCGCGGGCCCTCGGGCGTCATCACGCTGGCCGCCACCGCCCAAGGGGCACCTTGCCCCGAGTCCTCGTCGCTGGCGTCCTGCGACGACCGCATCACCCGGTCCACCTCGCCCAGCCGGGCGCCGCGCAGACCGCGCCCGGGCGCGAGAAAGGAAATCGCTTCCAGAAGATTGGTTTTGCCGGCGCCGTTGGGGCCGGTCAGCACCACCGGCAGAACCGCAGGACCGTTTGCCAGCCCCTCTGCCGAAGCCGGCGCAAGGTCCAGTTCGGCGCGCGCATAGCTGCGGAACTGGTGCACCAGGAGTCGCTGAATCCAGAGGCCGGTCGTCGATCGATCCGGTGACACGGCGGCCGATCCCACAGCACCAAAGGTGGCAGGTGTCAGCAAGGGCGGGCCGGACCGACGTGGCCCCGCAGCGTCCGAAGAGATGGCGGCAGGCAGAGCATCCTCACACCCTCATCGGCATCAGCACGTAGAGCGCGCTGGGATCGGCCACTTCGCGCACGATGGTGGGCGAGGCCGGGTCCGCCATGGTGAACTGCGCCGCGTCGCCCTCGATCTGCTGGGCGATGTCCAGCAGGTAGCGGGAATTGAAGCCGATCTCGATGCCGAGACCGTCGTAGTCGATCTCCAGTTCCTCGACCGCCGTGCCGTTCTCCGGCGAGTTGGCGGACAGCGTCAGCGCACCCTTGTCGACCGCCAGCTTCACCGCGCGGCTCTTTTCGCTGGAAATGGTGGAAACCCGGTCCACGGCCTCGGCGAAGGTCTTGCAGTCGACCTCCAGAACCTTGTCGTTGCCGGAGGGAATCACTCTTTCGTAGTCCGGGAAGGTGCCGTCGATCAGTTTCGAGGTCAGCACCGTGGGGCCGAAAGCGAAGCGGATCTTGGTCTCCGAGAGGGCGATCTCGACCGGATCGTCGACGCCCTCGACGAGGCGGCGCAGTTCGCCAACGGTCTTGCGCGGCACGATCACGCCGGGCATGTCCTTGGCGGCATCCGGCAGTGGCATCTCCACCCGCGCCAGGCGGTGGCCGTCGGTGGCGACCGCGCGCAGCACCGAGAGTTCGTTGCTGGCGGCGGCGTGGAGGTAGATGCCGTTCAGGTAGTAGCGCGTTTCCTCTGTCGAGATCGCAAAGCGCGTCCTGTCGATCAGCGTCTTCAGTTCACTGGCCTGCAGGGTGAAACTCTGCGGCAGATCGTCAGCCGAGGTGGCAGGAAAATCTTCCCGCGGCAGGGTCGCCAGCGTGAAGACCGAACGCCCGGCCTGCAGGGTGAGGCGGGCATCGTCGCCGCCGGCTTCGATCGAAACCTGAGAGCCCTCCGGCAGCTTGCGCACGATGTCATAGAGCGTGTGGGCCGGCGCCGTCGTCGCCCCGGGCTGAGACACCTCCGCCGCCAGTTTGTCGACCACCGTCAGATCCATGTCGGTAGCGGTCAGCGACAGCGCCGCGCCCTCGGCTTCAATCAGGACGTTCGAGAGGATGGGGATGGTATTGCGGCGCTCGACGACGCTCTGGACATGCGTCAGCGACTTCAGGAGCGCGGCGCGTTCAATGGTCAGCTTCATGGTGCGATTGCTAGGCCTTTAGGCGTTGTTGTGGCAGGCGTCGTTGTGACAGGCGTTGTATGGTGGTCGTGGTATCGGTGCTTCTTGCAGCTGCTGTACTGGCCTGTGATGTGGAGCCGGTGGAGCCGGGCTCGCGCGGCCTGTTTTCCCTGCCGCAGGCCGGCACGGGGCGCGGCACGAAAGCGAGGAATTCAGACCCATCAGCACCGCCTGCGGGGGCCGGAAATCCACCCCCGCAATGCGGTCGGCGAGTATACCACGGACCGCAGAAAACGTAAGCTTTAAGCGCAGTTGGGGGGCCCTGGCCGCCCGGTCAAGGAGAACCGGCCGCGGCGGCCGCTAAGCGACTCTTTTGGCTGGCTTTTCCACCCCGCCCGAGTTCCCCCGGTGTCGGGGCCCGGCGGGGAGAGGGTCCCTGGGCGGGCCCTCAGGCCTCCAGCATGCGGCGCAGCAACTCGACATCCTCGGCAAAGCCGGAATCGGTTGCTTTCAGCTCCTCCACCTTGCGCACGGCGTGCATCACCGTGGTGTGGTCGCGGCCGCCGAACTTGCGGCCGATTTCCGGCAGCGAGCGGGAGGTGAGCTGCTTGGAGAGGTACATGGCGACCTGACGCGGCCGCGCCACGGCGCGGGCCCGGCGCGCTGAATGCATATCGGCGACGCGCACGTTGAAGTGGGCTGAGACCCGCTTCTGGATTTCCTCGATGGTCACCCGGCGGTCGTTGGCGCGCAGCAGATCGTGCAGCACCTCCTGGGTGGTCTCCAGCGTGATGGGGCGCCCCACCAATGTGCCGTGGGCAACGATGCGGTTCAGCGCCCCTTCGAGCTCACGGACGTTGGAGGTGATCTTGTGGGCCAGGAACTCCAGCACCTTGACCGGGATCTCCGTCGCGCTCTGCTCGGCCTTGGCCTGCAGGATGCCGAGGCGCAGTTCGTAGGTGGTGGGATGGATGTCGGCAACCAGTCCCCAGCCCAGGCGCGAGCGCATGCGCTCCTCGACGCCTTCGAGGTCACTCGGACTCTTGTCGGCGGAGATGATGACCTGGCGGTTCTGATCGACCAGCGCATTGAAGGTGTGAAAGAACTCTTCCTGCGTTGCCTCGCGGCCGCCGATGAACTGCACGTCGTCGATCATCAGCACGTCGACGGAGCGGAACTGTTCCTTGAAGGCCATGGTGTCCTTCGTGCGCAGCGCCCGCACGAACTGGTACATGAACTTCTCCGCCGAGAGATAGATGATGCGCCGCTCGGGCTGTTGCTTCTTGATGTGCAGTCCGATGGCGTGCATCAGATGCGTCTTGCCGAGACCGACACCACCATAGAGGAACAAGGGATTGAAAGGCGCCGTCGGCGCCTCTGCAACGCGGCGTGCCGCGGCATAGGCAAGCTCGTTCGGCTTGCCGACGACAAAGTTCTCGAACGTCAGACGCGGGTCGAGAGACGCGGAGATGCTTTCGCGGCTACCGCCGCCACCTTCCGATGAAGACGATTGCGCCGATGAAGACGATTGCGGTGCGGGCTTCGCGCCGTTCGTGACGCTGCCAACGCCGACCTTTGCCATAACGGCCTCGTTGACCTGCTGCTCGCAGCTGCCAAGCAGTGCTTCGCCGGCGCCAGGTTTGGGCGAGGGGCGCGATGGCGGCTGCACCACGATTTCGATTCCGGCGATCGAGGGATCTTCTTCCGACCACAAAGCGTCCAGCCGCGCTGCATAGTTGCTGGCAACCCAGTCGCGCATGAAACGCGTCGGCACTGCAAGACGCAGCTTGCCGTTCCGTGCACCAGCCAACGTCAGCGGCGTAAGCCAGGATCGATAGGCGGCCTCTCCCACCTCCGCACGCAGCTTGCCGCGCACACGCGCCCATTGTTCAATGACAGTCGCCTCGCCGTCACCAGCAACCATTTAGCGCACCCCCCACAAAAAGCGTCCTGTCCCTACGTCCGAACCTTCACCCCCATGCTGCACCGAGAGGTATTGCGGCGACAAAGCACAAGCATCGTCCATGACGTGGTCAGCAACCTCGTTCGCTTTTAGTTGTTCAAGGTATCGGCTTGAAAGCGGCCCCAAGAGCCAGGCGGGTCGGAAAAAAACAATGCAAACCTAGAGAGACATCTACCCCTCGCCGCACCCGCAGCTTCCTTAATAATTAGTTGTGGGAATTACTTACTAGGTGCGGATTTTTATTTTGCTTTTTCCAATTTTTTCTTACTCAGAACCCCCAAGCGCGATGCAGTTAATGTACGCGCAAAGACTTCGTGTGACAAGCGGACCGAATGGAGAACGACACTTTTTTTACGGCCAGGGCGCATCTGCAACACTGTGAAACCGTGGCTGTGAAAACGCTCCTTGCACCTGCAACGAGCCGGTGAATTGCATCCGACCCACACGCTTCACGCACAGACGAACACCGCGCCCTTCCGGCAGAAGGACGCGGTGCTCTTTGCATTCGGCGCGTTGCCGCGCCGGGCGATCAGGCGATCGCTTTGACCCTTGCGGAGAGGCGCGACAGCTTGCGCGCAACGGTGTTCTTGTGCAGAACGCCGCCACGAATGCCACGCTGCATTTCCGGCTGCGCCTCGCGCAGTGCGGTCTGGGCGGCCTCTTTGTCGCCGCTGGCGATGGCCGTTTCGACAGCCTTCACATAGGTCCGAATGCGGCTGACGCGCCGACGGTTGATCTCCGTGCGGCGGGCGTTGCGGCGGATCCGCTTCTTGGCCGACTTATGGTGTGCCATAGCTTAGAATTTCGTGTTCAGTCTGCGAGAAAGGCGGGGTTATAGCCGCCGCCCCCCGGCACGTCAAGCAGCGTGATTCGGCCCGCTACGGAGGGCTTTCCCGCTGCGCCCCCGGGCGATCCCCGGGCGATCCCCGGGCGATCCTCGGCCCCTCCGGACCCGGGAAACCCGGGGCCCTGCAGGGCGACCGCATCACCGGTTTTTCCAGTCCGGCTGGCGCTTCTCGGCGAAGGCGGCCATGCCTTCCTTCTGGTCCTCCAGGGCGAAGGTCGCATGGAACAGGCGGCGCTCGAACTTGACGCCTTCGGCAAGCGTGGTCTCGTAGGCGCGGTTCACCGCTTCCTTAGCCATCAGCACCACGGGCCGCGAGAGCCCGGCGATCTTGCGCGCGGTCTTCATCGCTTCCTCCTGCAGGTCGCCAGCCGGCACCACCCGCGCCACCAGGCCGGCGCGCTCCGCTTCCTCCGCATCCATCATGCGCCCGGTCAGACAGAGCTCCATCGCCTTCGACTTGCCGACGAAGCGCGTCAGACGCTGGGTGCCGCCGGACCCGGGGATGGTTCCGATGGTGATTTCCGGCTGACCGAACTTCGCGCTGTCGGCGGCGATGATGAAGTCGCACATCATGGCGATCTCGCAACCGCCGCCCAGGGCATAGCCGGCGACGGCGGCGATCACCGGCTTGCGGGTCTGGGCCAGACGCTCCCACCCCTCGGTGATGAAGTCTTCCGCATAGACCTGCTGGAAGGTCTTGTCCTTCATCTCTTTGATGTCGGCGCCGGCGGCAAACGCCTTGTCAGACCCGGTGACCAGGATGCAACCGATCGCATCGTCGCTTTCCAGATCGTCCAGCGCCGCGCCCAGATCGTCGATCAGCGCGGCACAGAGCGCGTTCAGGGCCTTTGGCCGATTGAGGGTTATCACCCCGACGCCATCGTGCTTTTCCAGGATGATGTTCTCATAGGTCATCGACCGGGTTCCTTTCTGGAAGGGTTGCGACGCAGATTTCTTAAGGACAGGGAAGCTTCGGCAAACGGACTACTGCGGAGACGGACTACTGCGGAAACGGACTACTGGGGGAAGAGGCGAAACTTCACCGTTACAGCGCCCGGTGCCTCGGTTGCCGAGAGCTGCAGGCGCTCGCCCTCGCGCAGATATCCGCCGCCCCGATCCGGTTTCCAGCCCAGCTGGGGCAGGGTGGACTCATAGAAGTCACGCACTTCCTGCCAGGTGAGCGGACCCGTCGCGAAAGCCTCGACAATCCGCCCGCCCGGCTTGTCGAACACAAGTCCGTCTTCCGGCCGCTCGGTCAGGCCGGGCATCAGCGGCAGGTCGGCAACGCCGGCGACATAGCGCGCCGGCGCTTGCGCGGCCGACGGCGGCGACTGCATCACCGACACGGCAATCAGAAAGACGGAGACGAGGATCGGAACCAGCGCAGGCATGCGTTTGTCTACCTTAGCCCCGGCAGCGCGAGCAATAGCCTTAGCGCTGACAGCGCGGACAATAAAAGGTCGAGCGGCTGCTCTGGACCATGCGCCGGATGTCGCTTTGGCATTTGGTGCAGGCTTCCCCCTCGCGGCCGTAAACCGCCCACTCATGCTGGAAATAACCGAGTTCGCCATCGGCCTGCACGTAATCGCGCAGCGAAGAGCCGCCGGCTTCGATGGCGCGCTGCAGAACCTGGCGCACGGCTGTCGCCAGACGCTCGGCGCGTCCGCCCTGCACCGTGAAGGCCTGGCGGCGCGGTGAAAGACCGGCAAAGAACAGCGCCTCACAGACATAGATGTTGCCGAGCCCCGCCACCACCCGCTGGTCGAGCAGCGCCGCCTTGATCGGGCTGCGTTTGCCTTTCAGGGCGGCGGCCAGGGCCGGGCCGTTGAAGTCGTTGCCCAGCGGTTCGGGCCCCAGCGCCTTCAGCAGGGGATGGCTTTCCGCGGCCGCGGCATCGAAGAGATCCATGATGCCGAAGCGCCGGGCGTCGTTGAAGCGCACCTCGGTCCCCTCGTCGGTCACGAAGACGACGTGGTCATGCCGATCGAGCGCCGGCGCCGGCCCGTCATCGCCGAGGTGAATCGTCATGCGTCCGGACATGCCGAGATGGCAGAGCAGCACCTGGCCATCGTCGAGATGCAGCAGCATGTACTTCGCCCGCCGCAGGATGCGCTCGACCCGGCGCCCGGTCAGCCGCTTCGCGAAGTCCGCCGGAAAGGGAAAGCGCAGGTCGGCGCGCCGCTGGTCCACCCGCGTCAGCAGGCGCCCCTCCAGCCGCGGGCGCAGACCGCGGACCACGGTTTCCACTTCCGGCAGTTCAGGCATGCAGGGGAGGGTCCAGAAGGGGGATCGCTTGCACGGGGAATCGCTTGCAACGACTGTGACGAAGTGACCCTTGCCCGGGTCGGCGGCCAGAGTAGCGTGATCGGAGCGCGCGCGCTATGGTCCGCGCGATGAGCGCAAGCACAGCACCAGACAGAACGGGCCGGGACGAAGACGCCGCCTCCGAAGAGGAAGCGGAGCGCACCCACTTCGGCTACCGCGAAATCGCGGCGGCGCAAAAGGCCCCTCTGGTCCAGGACCTATTCCAGTCCGTCGCCGGACGCTACGACCTGATGAACGACCTGATGTCCGGCGGCATTCACCGGCTTTGGAAGTCGACCATGATCGACTGGCTGGACCCGAGGCCGGGCCTGCACCTGCTCGACACGGCCGGCGGCACCGGCGACATCGCCCTGCGCGTCCGCCAGCGCCTGGCAGCACGTGCCGGGGACGATGGGGCGGCGGCGCGGGCAGGCAGCCGCATCACGGTCTGCGATCTGACACCGGAGATGCTGGCGGTGGGGCGCGACCGTGCCCTGGACCGCGGCATCCTGGGCGGTATCGAGTGGATCTGCGGCGACGCCGAGTGCCTGCCGCTGCCCGAATCCTCCGTGAGTGCCTACACCATCGCCTTCGGCCTCAGGAACGTCACCCATATCGACAAGGCGCTGCGCGAGGCGCGGCGGGTTCTGAAACCGGGCGGGCGTTTTCTCTGCCTGGAGTTCAGCCGGGTGGTCGTACCGCTGTTCAGCGACCTCTACGACCGCTACTCCTTCAAGGTCCTGCCGGCCATGGGCGCGGCGGTCGCCGGCGACCGCGATGCCTATGTCTACCTCGCCGAATCGATCCGCCGCTTCCCGCCGCAGGACGATCTCGCCGCCATGATGACGGAGGCCGGGCTGAGCCAAGTCCGCTACCGAAACCTTTCGGGCGGCATCGCCGCACTTCACTCCGGCTGGCGAATCTAGCGCAATGCTCCGTACCATCCGGTCCCTTCTGCGCTTTCAGCGCATCGTCCGCACGCTGGCGCGCCACGACGCCCTGGCGCCGCTGGAGGAGACCGGCATCGCCCCGGGCGCCGTCTGGGTCGCCCGCCGGCTGTCGCGCCGCGCGGCGGAGGGGCGGCCCGGCCAGAAGCTGGCCCGGGCGCTGGTGGAACTGGGCCCCAGCTTCATCAAGCTGGGACAGATGCTGTCGACCCGCGCCGATCTGGTCGGCGATCAGGTGGCGCAGGACCTGGCCGACCTGCAGGACCGCCTGGCGCCCTTCGATGCAACCTTGGCCCGCCAGGCCATCGAGGAGGAGTTCGACAAACCGCCCGAGGCGCTCTTCGCCAATTTCGACGACGTTCCGGTCTCCGCCGCCTCCATCGCCCAGGTCCACCTCGCCACGGTGCGCGAACCGGCCGCCGACGCAGCCGCTGACGGCAACAGCGGGGCGCAGGGCGGCGAAGCAGAGCGCGTGGTGGAGCGGCCGGTCGCCGTGAAGATCCTGCGCCCTGGCATCGAAAAGGCCTTCGAGCGCGACCTGGAGTTTCTCTACTGGGTGGCGGAATGGGCCCTGCGCGCGCAACCGAAACTGCAACGCTTCAAACCCATCGACGTGGTTCAGGTCTTCGAGACCACGGTGCGGCTGGAGATGGATCTGCGCATGGAGGGAGCCGCCGCCTCGGAACTGGCGGAGAACTTCGAAGACGATCCGACCTATATGGTGCCGGCTATCGACTGGCAGCGCTCCTCCCGCCGGGTGCTCACCATGTCGCGGGTCAGCGGCATTCCCATGGACGACCGCGACGCCCTGCTCAGCGCCGGCCACGACCTGCAGGAGGTGCTGACCAAGGCGGCGGCGGTGTTCTTCAACCAGGTCTTCCGCGACGGCTTTTTTCACGGCGATCAGCACCCCGGCAACATGTTCGTCGACGCCGACGGCAACATCCTGGCGGTGGACTTCGGCATCATGGGCCGCCTGGACTGGCGCACCCGCCGCCATCTGGCCGACATGCTGATCGCCACGCTGGAGGGCGACTACCACCGCCTGGCCGAAGTCTATATGGAGGCCGGCTACCTGCCCCAGCGCCACGCCCTCGACGTCTTTGCCCAGGCGCTGCGGTCGGTCTGCGAACCGATCGCCGGGCGGCCGCTGAACGAAATCTCCTTCGCCCGCCTGCTGGCCCAGCTGCTGCGGCTGACCGAATCCTTCGATCTGCCGGTGCAGCCGCAGTTGCTGCTGCTGCAGAAAAACATGCTGATGGCCGAAGGGGTGAGCCGCAGCCTCGACCCTTCGCTCAACATCTGGGCCCTGGCGCAGCCGCTGATCGACGCCTGGATGCGGGAGAACCGTGGGCCCGAGGCGCGGCTGCGGGAGACCGTCGAAGACGTCCTCCACACGCTGCAGCGCCTGCCGGCCCTGGCCGATAACCTGGACCGGGCGACCGAAGAGCTGGCCGCCGGGCGAATCGGCCTGCACCCCGACACGCTGCAGCGGATCTCCCAGCGCCAGGCCAGCGGCCTGGCCCGCTGGGCCCTGGCGGCGGCCCTGGCGGCGCTGGTTTTGGCTGCGGTGGCGGCGTTTTAGCGGTCCGCTCGACCGCGCAGCTGCGCATTTCTCGAATCCGGGCGCCTTTGGCCTTCTCGTTGGCGCACCTCATTGCACCCGGAAAAGGTCTCCATCATCGAAGCCCACCGTCACAGCTTCGGCTTTTGCCAAGAAACTGTGCCGGCCTACGTCGGAAACGAGGAAAGCCTTCAGCGCCTCGATAACCTGTTGGCGGACATAACCCCAATCCTCTGAACCGGTTGGCGTCCGATCCAAGGGAAAGTAGCGCTCCGAAGGCGTGAATGCCTCGTCGCAGGCCCAGTCATCGTCGTCCGGATCGAAACGCCTTGCCCCCGTCAGATAGGCACAACAACCCTCTTCCGTTTCGAAGAGCCCCAGGTTGAACGCGATTACGGTTGTCGGCGGGCATTCGGCCTCCACCACGCGGCCCAACCACGCCTTCAGCCCTTTCAAATCCGCAATCCCTTGTATTGAAATCTGAATCTCCGCCGGAGACGCTGCCAACACTGTAGTGAATCAGTGCATCGCTTGCCATCACCGTCGCGAACGCATACCTTATCTACGACTCGAAACCGTGAAATCTGGGAAAACCGACGTGTTGACCGGAAAACGGATCCTTCTCATCGTTTCCGGCGGGATTGCCGCCTACAAATCCCTTGAGCTGATCCGCCGCCTGCGGGAGCGCGGGGCCGCGGTGCGCTGTATTCTCACCAAGGCCGGTGCGGAATTCGTGACACCGCTCTCCCTCTCCGCGCTGACCGAGGACAAGGTCTACGGCGAGCTCTTCTCGCTGACCGACGAAGCCGAGATGGGCCACATCCAGCTCTCGCGCGATGCCGACCTGCTGGTGGTGGCGCCGGCCTCCGCCGACATCCTGGCCAAGATGGCCCAGGGCCGCGCCGACGACCTCGCCTCCACCGCGCTGCTGGCCACCGACAAGGCGGTGCTGGTCGCCCCGGCGATGAACGTGCGCATGTGGGAACATGCCGCGACCCAGGCCAACCTCGCCCTCATCGAGGAGCGCGGTGTGCTGAGTGTCGGCCCCAACGAAGGCGACATGGCCTGCGGCGAGTATGGCTACGGGCGCATGGCCGAGCCGCTGGAGATCCTGGCCGCCATCGAAGGGGCGCTGCAGGCGCAGTCCGGCAAAGGGCCGCTGGAGGGCCTGCGCGCCCTGGTCACCAGCGGGCCGACCCACGAGCCCATCGACCCGGTGCGCTACATCGCCAACCGGTCCTCCGGCCGCCAGGGCCACGCCATCGCCGCCGCGCTGGCTCAACAGGGGGCCGAGACCACCCTGGTCTCCGGCCCCAGCCAGCTGCCGGACCCGCCGGGGCTGAAGACCCTGCACGTGGAAACCGCCGCGGAGATGCTGGCCGCCTGCCGCAGCGCCCTGCCTGCGGAGATCGCGGTCTGCGCCGCCGCCGTCGCCGACTGGCGCGCCGCCGTCCCGGCCCAGCAGAAGATCAAGAAGAACGGCGCACCGCAGAGCCTGGATCTGGCCGCCAACCCGGACATCCTGGCCGCGCTTTCCGAGGCCGGCAGCGCCCGCCCCAGCCTGGTCATCGGCTTCGCCGCGGAGACCGAGAACATCGTCGCCCAGGCGCAGGAGAAGCTGGCCCGCAAGGGCTGCGACTGGATCCTCGCAAACGACGTGGCGCCGGAGACCGGCACCTTCGGCGGCGACCACAACCAGATCCATCTGATCCGCGCCGAGGGCGTGGAGACCTGGCCGCAGATGACCAAGGCGGAGGTGGCGACCCGTCTCTGCCGCGAAATCGCTTCGACCCTCGGACGCGCCTAATCCTCTGACTGTAAGGACCTTTCGAAGACCCGCATGACTGCCACCGCCCCGACACAGACTCCCGAGACCATCACCGAAAACGCCGCACTCGCGGTTGCCGTCAAGCAGCTGGACCATGCCGCCGACCTGCCGCTGCCGGCCTATGCTACCGTCGATTCCGCCGGCATGGACCTGCTGGCCGCCGTCGCCGAGGACGTGGTGCTGGCGCCCGGCGAGCGGCGCCTGATCCCGACCGGCATCGCCATTGCCCTGCCGCCGGGGAGTGAGGCCCAGGTGCGCCCGCGCTCCGGCCTGGCGCTCAAGCACGGGCTCACCGTGCTGAACGCGCCGGGCACCGTCGATGCCGACTACCGCGGCGAGGTGGGGGTGGTGCTGATCAACCTGGGCCAGGAGCCCTTCACCATCACCCGCGGCAGCCGCATCGCCCAGATGGTGGTGGCGCGCTATGCCCGGGTCGCCTGGCGCCCGGTGGCCGACCTGGAGGACAGCGCCCGCGGCAGCGGCGGCTTCGGCTCCACAGGCCTCGCCGGCGGCCAAGCGGCCGCCAAGGCCCCTTAAGAAGCGGGGGCGCCCATGCTGAGGCTGTCGAAGAAACTGCTTTTCGCCATCGAGGCGGTGGTCGACATCGCCTATCACGCCGGCTCCGGCCCGGTGCGCTCCACCGACATCTCACGCCGCCAGGGCATTCCGCGCCGCTACCTGGAACAGGTGCTGCAGCAGCTCGTCCATCACGGCATCCTCGCCGGCCAGCGCGGCCCCAAGGGCGGCTACCGCCTGGCCCGCGAACGAAGACGAATCTCGATCGGCGAGATCATCCGCATCGTGCGCAAGCTGGAGGGCACAATCGACCCGGCCAGCGAGCCCGACGGCTCGGAGATCGGGGTCAAGATCGTGCGGCCGATCTGGATCGAGATGCAGCTGCAGATGATGGAGCGGCTGGACAACATCACCATCGAGCAGCTCTGCGAACGGGCGCGCGAACGCGGCATCATCAGCGAGGCCAAGAACGTGCCCGACTTCACCATCTGACCCTCCCCCCGCAACCGGCGCCGCCGAAGGACAGCCATGGAAGCAAGCAAGCGCATGACGCCGCGGCAAAGCGCCGACCCCTCGGCCGACACTCTGGCTGATACCCCGGCCGGCGAAAGCTGCGAGTTCCGCGGGCGCATCTACGATTCGATCCTGGAGACCATCGGCGCCACGCCGCTGATCCGCGTCGCCAAGCTGGCCGAGGCCCACGGCGCCGTCGCCGAGGTCGCCGGCAAGTGCGAGTTCTTCAATCCGCTGAACTCGGTGAAGGACCGCATCGGATTGTCCATGGTGGAAGCGCTGGAGGCCGACGGGCGCCTCAGCCCCAAGGGGGGCGACGCGGGCGGCCCGCAAGGCGTCATCGTGGAGCCGACCAGCGGCAACACCGGCATCGCGCTGGCCTTCGTCTGCGCCGCCAAGGGCTACCGCCTGATCCTCACCATGCCGGAGACCATGTCGGTGGAGCGGCGCAAGATGCTGCGCCTGCTGGGGGCGGAACTGGTGCTGACCGACGGCAGCCTGGGCATGAACGGCGCCGTCGCCAAGGCCGAGGAGATCCTGGCCAAGAACCCCGGCGCGGTGATGCCGCAGCAGTTCAACAATCCCGCCAACCCCGACGCCCACTATCGCACGACGGCGGAGGAGATCTGGCGCGACACCGGCGGGCGGGTCGACGTGGTGGTCTCCGCCGTCGGCACCGGCGGCACCCTGACCGGCGTCGGCGCCGCCCTGAAGGCACGCAAGGAGAGCCTGCAGATCGTCGCCGTGGAGCCGGAAGACAGCCCCGTGCTCTCCGGCGGCGCCCCCGGCCCCCACAAGATCCAGGGCATCGGCGCCGGCTTCATTCCCGGCAACCTGAAGACCGACCTGATCGACGAGGTGATCCGCATCGGCAACGACACCGCCTTCCGCCTGGCGCGGGAGGCCGCGGCCCTGGAGGGCCTGCCGGTGGGCATTTCGTCCGGCGCGGCGCTGGCCGCCGCCCTGGAAGTCGGCGCCCGGGCGGAGATGAAAGGCAAGCTCATCGTCGCCATCCTCCCCTCCTTCGCCGAACGCTACCTCTCGACCGACCTCTTCGAAGGGATGTGAAGGGAAAGCCCCCTCACCCTCCCGCTAACGCGGGCCCCTCCCTCTCCCTCGGAGGGGAGAGGGAAAAACGGGCGCGGCTCGAAAGAAAGAAACCCTCTCCCCTGGTGGGAGAGGGTTGCGAAGCCTTTGCGGGATCGAAGATCACGCTTAGGCGGAGCTGGGTGAGGGGGACAGTCGCAGGGATGGTCCAATCGCCCTGCTTGGGCTTGACCCGAGCATCCATCCTTCGAGACGCCGCCCGCACATGTCATAAGGGCGCGGCTCCTCAGGATGAGGCGGTTCTCTTCCTCATGCTGAGGAGCGCCCGCAAAGGGCGCGTCTCGAAGCATGCCGGGCCCGGCGCGCAGATGGACCCTCGGGTCAAGCCCGAGGGTGACGGAGTGGCAGGCGACAGGCGCTCCCCATCGCCCCTTTGTCCAACGGCCTCAAGGCGCTAGACTGGGCCCATGGATTTCTCGGACGACCAGATCGACCGCTACGCGCGTCACCTCGTGCTGCCGGAAATCGGCGAGGAGGGTCAGGCCAAGCTGCTGAATGCCCGGGTGCTGGTGATCGGCGCCGGCGGGCTCGGCTCGCCGCTGCTGCTCTATCTTGCGGCCGCTGGCATCGGCACGCTGGGCATCGTCGACGACGACGAAGTCGACCTCTCCAACCTGCAGCGCCAGGTGCTGCACGACACCGCCAACATCGGCATGGCGAAGGTCGAGTCCGCGCGTCGGCGCATCGCCGAGATCAATCCCGAGGTGAAGGTCGAGGCGCACTCCATGCGCCTGACTCCCGACAACGCCCTCGACCTCATCGCGCGCTACGACCTGGTGGCCGACGGGTCCGACAACTTCCCGACCCGCTATCTCGCCAACGACGCCTGCTATCTGGCGAAAAAGACTCTGGTCTCCGCCGCCATCATGCGCTTCGACGGCCAGCTTTCGACCTACAAGGCGCATGAGGGGAAGACGCCCTGCTACCGCTGCCTCTTCGGCCCGCAGCCGGGCGACCCCAAGGAAAGCTGCGCCGACGTCGGCGTGCTGGGCGCGCTGGCCGGCACGCTGGGCGCCCTGCAGGCCAACGAGGTGGTGAAGGAGGTGCTGGGCATCGGCCGGAGTCTCGCCGGCGAACTGCTGCTCTTCGACTCGCTGGAGACCACCTTCCGCAAGGTGAGCGTGCCGCGAGACCCGGGCTGTGCCCTCTGCGGGTCCCAGGCCACCATCCGCGACCTCCAAACCCTGGACTACCGCACCGGCGCAGCCCTCTGCGCGGTCTAGAGGTCGAGCGCCTCAGCGTCTGCGATCGCAAGGCGCCTGAAATCAACCGATATCATTTGCCGGTCCTAGTAGAGCAGTTGGGCCCAATACCAAGCCCAAGGGATCAGCATGCCGTAGAGCGCGACTAGGATGGTCACCCGCACCATGACCCGCGCCGTGCCGTAGCCGAGCGGGATTATGTAGGACGCGGTGAGTGTATGCCGGTCGGGCCCGAGTTCACGGTCTTTGCCGTGACGCATTACGAGATGATGCGCCGCCAAGACGAACAGCATCAGAACTGCGGCATAGAACGCCGAGAGCCCCGGCGAAATCCGTTCCACGGACATTTCCCAGAAGTAAAGGAACACCGGTAACGTCACCAAGACCGCCAGCCACGCTCGCTTATGGGACGGTTTTGCGGACCGCCAGGCGAGAAAACCCGGCAGCAAACCGACCAGCAGGAAGACCCAAAGCCACAATGAGGGGTCGCCGAGATCGCCAAGGACATTGGCCCGTGTGTTGTAGGCAGATTCGAAAAGCGCGACCAACATAAACGCAAGCAGTTGCGCGACCCCGAAGAGCATGCCGCCAACAGCAAACGAGAAGGCCGCCGCGTGCCAGCGCGAATTGCCGATGGGCTTCGTGATCCAGGCAAAGCCAAGGAAGCCACCGTAGATCAAGAGGCTGTAAAGGATCGGCCAAGAGTAGAGTTCAATGAACTCCAGAAGACTGAGCGGCTCCGTTCCAATGACATTGATGACAGAGAACGCCATCACGACGAACGTCAGGGCCCAGAACCGGCGCGCAAAGGGATGGCGGTCCGCCAAGAGCCTTCTGTCGATCACCGTGGGAAGCGGCCGAAAGGCAAGGCGCACCACACGCCGACCGCAGCCCATCACGTCGAGTGCAACGCCCAGCACAACGAGCAGGAATGCGAAACTCGTCGAGACCCCTAGCAGAATGCCGAAAGCGCCCTCCGTCGTAAGCCACTGCAGGTGGAGGAGACTGTCGAAGCCGCGAAGGTTGGACGGGACCCGTTGATTCAAAATGGCGGGGGCGAGATGAACGACCACAAGCGGAACTAAGAAAAGCGCGCCCAGCCAACCGAAGACCCGCAGGGTTGCCAGCGCGAGCATCGCGATGCCTACACCTGCAACAGCCAATGAGAATCCCCCTGGCTCCACTGGATTGGCGGAGATGTGACCATAGTGCCAGAAGACAACGCTTCCGGAGATGCCTGCGACTGCGGCCAAAGCCAAATCCGTCGCGCATGGCAGCTTCAGCCGGCGCGACGGGAACAACAGGAAGGCGAGGCAAAGGGCGAAGCCCATTTCCAGGCCACGCACTTCTGTGTTGTTTGCGATCAGGCTGAGCCCCCCGATGTCCCCCACCATGTAAGGGATTGGTGAGCCGACCCAAAGATGGATAAAGACCCAGGCCACCGCGAGGCCCACGCCGATGCGCCAGCGTGGATCGCGCTCCTGCGTGGCGACAGGCGTTGCTTCGGCGTTCAAGGCAACCATGGCGTCATGGTTGCATAGGAGTGGTTATCCCTCAACCACCCTGATTTGCCTCCCGGACACGGTCATCTCTCAGTCCTTCGCCAGGAAATCGGTGAAGCTGAGCTGCTGGGCGTCCTTGTCGTCGTAGGCCTGGATGCCGCCGGGGCCGAAGAGGATGCGCTTGCCGAGGCGCGGGAAATGGCCGATGTCGAGGCCGCTGCGCTCCCCGCCCATCAGGTAGACCAGATCCTCGTCGGCGGGGTTGGTCAGGTGGTGCGGCGGGCCGCCGGGGGCGGGAAAGCCCATGAAGTCGCCGGGCCCGACCTCGAAGACCTCCTCGCCGATTTCCGCCCGGCCGCGGCCGGAGAGGATGTAGAGGAACTCCTCGTCGCGCTCGTGGCTGTGGTAGATGAAGCTCTCCCGGCCCGGCGGCACGCGGCCCAGGGTGAGGGAGACGCGGGTCAGGCCCGCCGCAGGGGCCAAGCTCTTCAGGTAGATGTCCGACTTGGGATTGAAGGGATGACGGATGTGAACCTCCGGCATCTCGGCGATATCGGCAGCGGTGAGCAGGGGCTTGGCCGCGGGGGTCTCGGTCATCGGGGACTCCTTCCTAGACAGGTGATCGGGAAAGGCGATCGGGCGGCGTCGACCGTGGCGTACGGATTGCGGAATCGCAGGAACGGACGAAAGCGTCCGTTTCGAAGAAGGGCGAAATAGCATAGCTTTTAGCCATTCGCACCGCCTATCGGGCCAACCAAGAGAGGCTTCTTTGTTCCGCCGCATCCCCCTTATCGCCGTTCTGCTCTGCTTCATTACCGCCCCCGCTGCAGTCACAGTCGCGGACGCCAAGGATGCCGGACCCGCCGTGGTCTATTCGGTGGGCGGCAAGTTCGACGGCTCCTTCAACGAGGCAGCCTTCCGCGGGGCTGAGCGCTTCAAGGCCGACACCGGCGCGCCCTACGCCGAGTTCGAGATCAACTCCCCGGCCCAGAGCCTGCAGGCGCTGAGGACCTTCGCCCAGCGCGGCTATTCGCCCATCGTCGCCATCGGCTTCAATCATGCCGGCGCTCTGGCCCAGGTGGCGCCGGACTATCCGGAGACCGACTTTGCGATCATCGACATGGTGGTCGAGGCGCCCAACGTGCGCTCGGTGGTGTTCCGCGAGCAGGAGGGTTCCTACGTCGTCGGCCTGCTGGCGGCGATGGCCTCCAAAACCGGCACCCTGGGCTTCGTCGGCGGCATGGACATCCCGATCATCCGCAAGTTCGCCTGCGGCTACATCCAGGGTGCGCGCAGCGCCAACCCGCAGGCCAGGGTCCTGGTCAGCATGACCGGCAACACGCCGGCGGCCTGGACCGACCCGGCGCGCGGCGCGGAACTCACCCGCTCCCAGATCGAACAGGGCGCCGACGTCATCATCCAGGCCGCCGGCGGCACCGGCATCGGCGTGCTGCAGGCCGCCGCCGACGGCGGGGCGCTGGGCATCGGCACGGATTCCAACCAGAACGGCCTGCACCCCGGCAAGGTGCTGACCTCCATGAGGAAGCGCGTCGACGTGGCGGTCTACGAGAACTTTCAGGCCGCGCGCGACGGCCGCTGGACGCCCGGCGTGCAGGTGCTGGGCCTCGCCGAGGGCGGTCTCGACTGGGTAATCGACGACAACAACCGCAGCCTCATCACGCCGGAAATGGAAGCCGCCGCCGCTGCGGCGCAGGCAGCCATCGTCGGCGGCGCCGTCAAGGTCCACGACGCCTCCACCGAGGGCCCCTGTCCGGTGCAATAGGGCTACGGCAGCCCCTTCACCCAGCTACGCCTAGACTCGGCTGAACGCCTCGCCAAAAGCTGCGCAACCCTCTCCCCGTGGTAGAGAGGGCGGGACCCGCGCCAGCGGGAGGATGAGGGGAATCGACGGTTTCGGCGGTCGCCTGAGCGACCCTAAAACATCGTCTCCAGCACGCGGTCGGGCGGGGTGTGGCCGTCGACGAAGGTCTTGATGGAGATGATCACCTTCTCGCCCATGGCCAGGCGCCCCTCGATGGTGGCCGAGCCCATGTGGGGCAGCAGCACCACGTTGTCGAGGCGCAGCAGCTTGGGATTGACGGCCGGCTCGTGCTCGAAGACGTCGAGGCCGGCGCCGGCCAGCTCCCCGGCCTCCAGCGCGCGGGTCAGGGCGTTCTCGTCCACCACCTCGCCGCGCGAGGTGTTGACGATGTAGGCCTCTTCGCGCAGCAGCTTGATGCGCCGGGCGGAGAGCAGGTGAAAGGTCGCCGGGGTGTGCGGACAGTTCACCGAGATGATGTCCATGCGCGAGAGCATCTGGTCGAGGCTCTCCCAATAGGTCGCCTCCAGTTCCTCCTCCAGGGAGGGATGCACCCGCCGCCGGTTGTGATAGTGGATCGACATGCCGAAGCCGCGGGCGCGCCGCGCCACGGCGCTGCCGATGCGGCCCATGCCGATGATGCCCAGGCGCTTGCCGTTGATGCGGTGGCCCAGCATGCCGGTCGGCGCCCAGCCCTGCCAGTCGCCGGAGCGCACCAGGCGCTCGCCCTCTGCCAGGCGGCGCGGCACCGAGAGGATCAGCGCCATGGTCATGTCGGCGGTGTCCTCGGTAAGGACGCCCGGCGTGTTGGTAACGGTGATGCCGCGCTGACGGGCGGTCTTCAGGTCGATGTGGTCGACGCCGGTGCCGAAGGAGGCGATGAGCCGCAACTGCGGACCGGCCTGGGAGAGCACGGCGGCATCGATGCGGTCCGTCACCGTCGGCACCAGGATCTCGGCCTCTTTCGCCGCCTCGATGAGCTGGGCCTGGGAGAGCGGCTTGTCCTCCAGATTGAGCTGGCAGTCGAAGAGCTCCATCATCCGCGTTTCGATGGCATCCGGCAGGCGGCGGGTGACGATGACGCGGACCTTCTTGTGGGGCATGGCTTCTCACTCGACCTGACTAAATCGACTGGGCTGGACCGACCGGGCTGGAACGGCGCAGAGGAAGGGCAGCCGCCGCCCTTGACGGGCAGCGGGCAGAGCCCGGGTCCTGGCTTTGCCATAGCAGGCGGAGCGCGGGCTTGTCCAGGGCGCGCGGAAAACCCCGGCACAGGCCGGCGCGTTCCGCCCTGCGGCCGATCAGCGCGCCACTCAAGAGACCCGGCCGGAGGATCAGGTTCCCGGATCGACAGGCCGCCGCCCGGGCTTACTCCACCTCTCCCTACTCCCTCCGGCTGTCTTGACCGGACGCGAAGCCGGGCGATAGGAAGAAGGCCATGCGGATTCCGGCCCTACGACCCTGCAACGCCCCCCGATCCGGCGTGCCCATAACCAGCGCGCCCAAAACGCGCCGTCTGGCGGCGGCGCTTGTGCTGGCGGGCCTTGTGGCCCTGCCGGCCGCGCTCACCGTCCCTGCCGCTGCTCCTGCGGCCGCCGAGGACACCGCCGCGGCGCCGGCGTCACAGGCGGAGGCCGCGCGCCCCAGCCCGCCCGGGCGCACCGGCCTGCCGCTGCCGCGCTTCGTCAGCCTGCGCGCATCGGAGGTGAACCTGCGCAGCGGACCGGGCACCCGCTACCCCATCGACTGGGTCTATCGCCGCAGCGGGATGCCGGTGGAGATCATCGACGAGTTCGACACCTGGCGGCGCATCCGCGACTGGCAGGGGACCGAGGGCTGGGTCCACCAGTCCATGGTCCAGGGACGGCGCAGCGCGCTGATCACCGGCCAGCGCCGCACCCTGAAGCGGCGCCCGGAGGCCGATGCCCCCGGCGTGGCCATGCTGGATGCCGGCGTGATCGCAAAACTGGAGCGCTGCCGCACCGCCTGGTGCGAGGTCTCGGCCGGCGGCTATAGCGGCTGGCTGCCGCGCGACAGCTTCTACGGCCTCTACCCGGACGAGGAGGTCAGGTAGGCGGCTTCATGCTTCGAGACGCGTGCTCACGCACGCTCCTCAGCATGAGGAAGTGTTTACCTTTCACCTCACCCAGAGGAGGCGCGGAGGCGCCGTCTCGAAGGGTGGGTAGCGCAGCCTCAGGCGAAATCCTGCGCCAGGGCGCTGCGCACGTCCTCCGGCAGGATGGTCATGTGGCCGTATTCCTGATGGGTGAAGCCCAACACCACCCGCGTGCCCGGCGTTCTGAACTTCGTGATCTGCGCCTCGGTGAAGTGGAAGTGGATGAACTGCACGGAGGAAGCCTTGCCGTCCGCCGTGGTACGGTCGACGTCCTCTTCCGGCTTGCCGAAGATGCGCTCGCCGTCGACCTCGAAGAAGGCGGTCTCCTCGACACCGCCCAGCTTGGAAAGGAAGGTCTTGCGCCTCAGCGGATCGTCGATCTCGAACATCACCGTCGCCACCAGTTCGCGGCCCTGGGGAATCAGCGGGTTGTAGGCGCTGAGCTCGTCGGCGATCTGCTCCTCGCCGCCCTTTTCGATGTAGAGCATCTCGTGGACCTGGGCCCACATGGTCTCGTAGTTCTCGAAGTAGAAGGTGCAGACCGGGCCAATCTCCTGGCGCCGGAACTTCTTCTTCTCCACCAGATCGCGGCGCAGCTCGCGGCGTTCCTCGGCGTAGGCCTTCATCGGCAGGATATCGTCGCGGGTGATCTCTCGTTTCATCGCTAGTCCGGCGTTCATGATCGGGGGGTCCTTCTGGTCTGTGCCATCGGCTGGTCCAGGCTCTTGGCTAGCTCAGGCCCTGGGCGGGCGGCGCTCAGGCGCCGAAGCCGTAGGCCTTGGCCAAGAGTTCGATGGGGTGGTAGCTGCGGTCGAATTCGGGCTTGTCGTCCATTTTCAGACGCTCAATGCCCTGCAGGATGTGCTGTCCGGCCAGCGGGCATTCGGAGGCGACGTAGGTCTTGCCCGCCTGGGCGGTCTGGCGCGCGGCGGTGCGGCCGACCTTGATGGCGGTGTCGAAGTTCTCCTTCATCACGCCCCAGGAGCCGCCGTGGCCCGAGCAGCGCTCCACCACCTTGACGTCGGAGTCCGGCACCAGGCGCAGCATCTCCGCCGCCTTGGCGCCGACGTTCTGGGCGCGGGCATGGCAGGCCATGTGCAGGGCGACGCCCCCTTCCAGCGGCGCCAGACCCTCGGCCAGGCCTTCCTTCTTGGCGATGTCGACGACGTATTCCGTGATGTCGAAGGTCGCTTCCGAGAGGCGCTTGACCCCCTCGTCGTCGGGCAGGATCAGCGGCCATTCGAACTTCAGCATCAGCGCGCAGGAGGGTGTCAGCGCGACGATGTCATAGCCCTCGTCGATCCAGCGGCCAAACTCCGCTGAGACGCGCTTTGCGGCTTCGGCGACCTTCTCGATATTGCCCTGTTCCAACTGCGGCATGCCGCAGCACGACGGGTAGACCACCTCGGTCTCGACGCCGTTCCTGGCCAGCACGGCGCGTGCCGCCTCGCCGATGCGCGGGTTGTTGTAGTTGACGAAGCAGGTGGCGTAGAACGCCACCTTGCGGCCCTTGGCGGGCGCTTCGGCGTTGACCTCCGGCGGCGCCTCCATGGCACGCAGGGCAAAGGTTTTGCCGTGGAATTCCGGAAGCGCGGCCTCGCGGTGGATGCCGGCGGTCTTTTCCAGCACCGGGCGGGTCATCTTGTTGGTAGTGGAACTGGCCCAGTTGCAGAGCGGCGCCGCTAGGCCGGCCAGCTTGCCGTTGCGGTCGGTCCGCGTCAGCTGGTCGAGATTGTCGTCGATCTTGCCGCTTTTGCGCTCGGCGGCACGGTAGCGCAGCATGAGGTGCGGAAAGTCGATGTTGAATTCGTGGGGCGGCACATAGGGGCAGCTCACCATGAAGCACATGTCGCAGAGCGTGCAGGCATCGACCACTGGCTTGTAATCCGCCTTGTCGACACTGTCGAGTTCGCCGGTTTCCGAGTCGTCGATGAGATCGAAGAGCCGGGGAAAGGAATCGCAGAGATTGAAGCAGCGCCGACAGCCGTGACAGACGTCGAAGACCCGCTCCATCTCCGCGTTCAACTTGTCCCAGTCATAGAAGTCCGGGTCGTTCCAATCGATAGGATGGCGCACCGGCGCGTTCAGGCCACCTTCACTCATTCTTCGTCCCCGCCTTCGTCCCTGCCTTTAGATCCCCTCTCCGCACGCCGCCCACCAAGGGCCCTGCGCACGAAGCCACGACAACGACAGCGACCGCGGACGCCGCTCTTTCTGAGCGGCGCTGCGGTCCTGCCCGGTTTCAGGTGCTATCCGGTCCTGATGATACCGAAGATAGAGCCGGAGGATCAGGCTCCAAGGGCTGCGGCCCTCGGACCGAAACTCCGGCGCTCAGGCGCGAGGGCCTAAGCCATGGTCTCCAGAGCTTTCTGGAACCGCCCGGCGTGGCTCTTCTCGGCCTTGGCCAGAGTCTCGAACCAGTCGGCGATCTCGTCGAAGCCCTCTTCGCGCGCCGTGCGCGCCATACCCGGATACATGTCGGTGTACTCGTGGGTTTCGCCGGCGATGGCGGACTTCAGATTGGCCGTGGTATCGCCGATCGGCTCGCCGGTCGCGGGGTCGCCGACCTCCTCCAGGTACTGCAGGTGGCCATGGGCGTGGCCGGTCTCGCCTTCGGCGGTGGACCGGAAGACCGCCGCAACGTCGTTGTAGCCCTCGATGTCGGCCTTCTGCGCGAAATAAAGGTAGCGGCGATTGGCCTGGCTTTCGCCGGCAAACGCGTCTTTGAGGTTCTCTTCCGTCTTCGAGCCCTTAAGCGACATTGATCTCACTCTCCTTATAAGCCTGCGGGCTTGTCCGCTCGCCGCCCCGCATGGCCGGCAAACCGCCCGTCGTGCGCTTTACATAGCTCGCGCACCGCAGGCTGTCAACGGATTGGAATGTTTCTAATTTGGTATTTAAGGCTCAGACAAAAAAGCGGCTTTACTGTACCGGTTCTTCGTCCTCCGAAAGACGGATGATGACATCGACGCGCGCCACGCGGGTGCCCGCCGGCGGCGTGGGCAGGCTGTCCATCTGCACCTGCTCGCCGGGGATGTCCTGCAGTTGTCCACGGCCTTGGTGGTAGAAGTGATGATGGTCGGAGACGTTGGTGTCGAAATAGGAGCGGCCGGGCTCGACCACCACCTCGCGCAGCAAGCCCGCTTCGGTGAACTGGTGCAGGCTGTTGTAGACCGTGGCCAGGGAGACCCTGACCGAGTCCGCCACCGCTTCGGCATGGAGTTGCTCGGCGGTGATATGGCGGTCGCACCCTTCAGATGGTTCGAAGAGCAGCTTGGCCAGCGCAAGGCGCTGGCGCGTCGGGCGCAGCCCGGCGGTCTTGAGGCGCTGAACCAGAGCGCTGTATGGACGGTCTTTGCTCATCACACTTCCAGATATAGGTCACCACCGCCAAAATTAAAGCGTTCAAAACAGGCGATTGTCAATTTCTTTGGAACCCCTATAAACTTAGGGCCATCCTCCCGCCATTAAACCGCCCTTAACCATGAAGTGACAGGCTTTATCTGCTGTCCGGGAGACCTCCGGGGAGATGTCCCGATGGCGTCCGGAGATCTCCCGCAGGATGCCTGCGGGCACGGGGCCCAGGCATGAGGGCGGGGCGATGTGAAGCTGTTTGACAGCGCCGGCCCTGTGCTATAGTCGGCCCCAGCGTTGTCTGCGCCGGCAAGGGGTCACGTGGCAACGCTTTTTGTCGTGGCATGCAAATGCCAATCGGCCTATGTAGAAACGGTCTTCGGACGCCGGGGCCGCGGCGTCAGGCTCCTGAGGAGCGCAAACCCCGGCTCGGGTTGCCGGCGGAGGCGCGGGGCGCAGGACCGCAGAGGCGTGGCGCATCGCCTCGAGTGTTGGCGGTGCGTCAAGAACTGAAGGTGCTGGACTGGGTGGATCGCTTGAACAAGAGACAGAACAGTTTTCGTTACGAAGAGCTGCTGCGATGCGCGCACGGCAAGCTCTTCGGTCCTGGCAATGCGCAGCTGCCCCTTCCGCCGATGCTGATGTTTCACCGGATCACCGAGATCTCGGAAGAGGGCGGTGAGCACGGCAAAGGACATATCGTCGCCGAGTTCGACATCGATCCGAAGCTCTGGTTCTTCGAGTGCCATTTCGAAGGCGACCCCGTCATGCCCGGGTGCCTCGGACTTGATTCCCTCTGGCAGCTGGTCGGCTTTTTCCTCGGCTGGCTCGGCGCCCCCGGGCGCGGCCGGGCCTTGGGCGTGGGCGAGGTGAAGTTCACCGACATGGTGGTACCGACGGCAAAGCTGGTCAGCTACCATCTGGACCTGAAGCGGGTGCGCATGGGCAAGCTGGTCCTGGGGATTGCCGACGGCATCATGAAAGTCGACGGCAAGCCGATTTACGAGGCCAAGGACCTCAAGGTCGGCCTGTTCCAGCGCGAACCGCAAACCGCCTAGGGCAAGTCCGCTAGACGTCGCGGGCTGATAGGCTTCGGATTTTGAGAAAACCGGCAGTCACCCCCAAGGCAGAGTGCCGAAGCGGCCTGCGAGGGGCCTTTCGGCCAGACAACGGATGAGAGAAATGCGCCGAGTCGCTGTCACAGGATTAGGCATCGTCTCCAGTATCGGCAACAACAAGGCCGAAGTCGTCGACTCGCTCCGCCAGGGACGTTCGGGCGTCGAGTTCTGCGACACCTATGCCGAGATGGGATTCAGGAGCCATGTGCACGGTTCCCTGAACATCGACATCGCCGACCATGTCGACCGCAAGCTGCGCCGTTTCATGGGCGACGGCGCGGCCTACAACTACATCGCCATGCAGGAAGCCATCGCCGATGCCGGTTTGGGCGAGGCCGAGGTGTCCAACGAGCGCACCGGCCTGGTCATGGGCTCGGGCGGTCCTTCGACCTCGAACCAGGTCGAGGCGGCGGACCTGGCGCGGGAGAAGGGCCCCAAGCGGGTCGGGCCCTACATGGTGCCGCGCTGCATGTCTTCGACCAACTCGGCGAACCTCTCGACGGCCTTCAAGATCAAGGGCCTCAGCTATTCCATTTCCTCGGCCTGCTCGACCTCGGCACACTGCATCGGCAACGCCTCTGAGCTGATCCAGCTCGGCAAGCAGGACATCGTCTTCGCCGGCGGCGGCGAGGAACTGCATTGGACGCTGACCGTCCTCTTCGATGCCATGGGCGCGCTTTCCAGCGGCTTCAATGACGAGCCGGCCCGCGCCTCGCGCGCCTACGACCGCGACCGCGACGGCTTCGTGATTTCCGGCGGCGGCGGCGTGGTGGTGCTGGAGGACCTGGAGCGCGCGAAGGCCCGCGGCGCCAAGATCTACGGCGAGGTCGCCGCCTACGCCGCCACCTCGGACGGCGCCGACATGGTTGCCCCTTCGGGCGAGGGGGCGCTGCGCTGCATGCGCCTGGCCATGCAGAGCCTCGGCAACACGCCGGTGGACTACATCAATGCGCACGGCACCTCCACCCAGGCCGGCGACATACCGGAACTTACCGCGATCCGGGATGCTTTCGGTGCCGACATGCCGCGGATCTCTTCGACAAAGTCACTGACCGGTCATTCGCAGGGGGCCACCGGTGTCCACGAGGCGATCTATTCGCTGCTGATGATGGACAACAACTTCCTGGCTGCTTCGGCCAACATCGACAACCTCGACCCGGAAGCTGAGGGCATGCCCATCGTCCGCGCGATGGAAGACGGCGTGTCGCTGAACTGCGTGATGTCCAACAGCTTCGGTTTTGGCGGAACCAACGCGAGCCTCGCGTTCAAGCGTTTAGAAGGATAGGGTCGGGGGAAATCGATGGCGGGGCTGATGGCCGGCAAGCGCGGCCTGATCATGGGGGTGGCCAACGACCACTCGATCGCTTGGGGTATCGCCAAGGCGCTGCATGCGCAGGGCGCCGAACTGGCTTTCACCTTTCAGGGCAACGCCTTTGAGCGCCGCGTGCGGCCGCTGGCGGAATCGCTCGGCTCCGACATCGTACTGCCCTGCGATGTCGAGGAAGAAAGCGACATCGCCGCGACCTTCGACAGCCTGAAGGAACGCTGGAGCCAGGTGGACGTGGTGATCCACGCCATCGCCTATTCCGACAAGGAAGAGTTGAAAGGCCGCTACCTCAACACCAGCCGGGCCAACTTCCGCCGCACGCTGGCGATCTCCTGCTACTCCTTTACCGCCGTGGCGCGCCAAGCTGCCGCCATTATGGGACCCGGCGGCAGCCTGATCACCCTGACCTATCTGGGCGCCGAGCGGGTGACGCCGAACTACAACGTCATGGGGGTCGCCAAGGCGGCGCTGGAGGCCAGCGTGCGCTATCTGGCGGTCGATCTGGGCGAGCAGGGAATCCGCGTCAACGCCATCTCCGCCGGGCCGATGCGCACCCTTGCCGGCTCGGCCATCGGCGATGCGCGCTTCGTTTTCGGCTGGAACCGCGACCATGCGCCGCTGAAGCGCAACGTGCTTCTGGAAGAGGTCGGTTCGGCCGGTCTCTACTTCGCCTCCGACCTGTCGCAGGGCGTGACCGGCGAGGTGCACTACGTCGACGGCGGCTACAACATCGTCGGCATTCCCTCGCCCGGCCGCATGGGCAGCTGAGGCACGGGTACAGACACGCGGGCGCAGACACACGGGCGCAGACAACACGGCTCCAGCCAGCCGACGCGTCAACCCGACTCCGGATAACGGCGCAGCAAAGAAGACTCGCGCCACTGCAGCGCCAGAAAGGCGGCCAGACCGATCGGCCGGTGGCCGCGGTCACGGTTGCAGGCGCCGATCTCATAGAGCAGGCGGAACTGATCGAAGAGCACCCGGTAGGTCTCCGTCAGGCTCTGGTCCGGATCCCAGATGTGCAGCGCCTCGGCGCTGGCGCCGTTCACTTCGAGAATCTGAAAACCCTCGCCGCGCCTCAGCGCCTCCACCGATTCGAAGCGGACGTCGAAGCGGCCGAAGTGGAACGCCGGCATCCGCCGGCTGATCGCGTCAATGCGCGCCGTCAGGGCCGGCGTCACATAGTCCTGGCCGTCATAGTAGAAAGCCCCGGCCCTGACACTGCCGAGGAGGGAGAGCCGCACCATCTCCCCCGCGCCCGGCACCTTTGCGAGCTGCGGTCGCACGGCCTTGCGGTGCCGGCGCGCCATGCGCCGCGTGCGCGGGTCGGTATCGATCAGTTCGCCCAGGGTGGACCTGCCATCGCCGATCACATGGGGAAAGCAGCGAAATCCCAGAGAGAAAATCCGGCCGCGCGGTTCGTCCGGCCGCCTTACGTAGAGGATACCGGCCTCGCCCTGCCAGTCGATGTAGCGCTGCAGGATGACCGCCGCGCCGGAGGGAAAGCGCTCCAGGTAGACGGCGAGGTCGCCGGGTGTGGCGACCAGCCGCACGCCATAACCCTGGGATCCGATATCCGGCTTCGCCACCAGGGGAAAGCAAAGCCCGGCGCGCCTCAAACGTCCATGAAGCCTGCACAGAGCCTGGCGCCGGCTCTCGCCGGGGCGCGGCACAAACCGAAGAGACGGTGCCACCCAGCCCCTCGACTCCGGAGCGATCTGCTCGAGATAGGACATCTTCGATTCACCGCGAAAGCCGCCGCATTCGATGTTGGGGTTGGCGACAGACGGCAGGGTGAAGCCGCGGTGACGCCAGGCCAGACGCAGGCAGTGCAGCAGGACGGGCAGGTAAAACAGCAGCGCGGGACAGCGCCCGGCCAGCGAGATCGTGGTGTGGATGCGCCGCGGCGGCATGCCGGCGAGCGCCACCTCGACGCCGCGCCGGCGTCGCAGCGCGGATCGGTTTTGCGGCAGCGCCGGCAACCGTATGCGCGCAATTGACACACGGTTGCGCGCAATGGTTCTAGTGCCGAACGAAAGCGCCAAGGCGGCACCGCCGAGCAGCCTGCGGCGAGCCCCGGCAACCGCCGCCAATGTCTGGTTCATCTTGCCCCCCTGGCCCCGGAAAAATCACCAAAAAGCAAATGTAAAACAATAACTTGAATACGATCCGCAGACCGACGGCGGCATCGCTAGAGCAAGATGACTACCACATAAGAGTCCCTGTAACGGCGAGCAAAAGGGTGACTAGACTTAAGCGCGGCAGGGACAAGAAGAAGGGCGCCAAGCCCTCAATGGCGGCCAGCCACCGTCAGGGAGACGACAGGGAGACATGACCACTCTTTACGACTGGCTGCAGAGTCTCGGTCTGGATCGCTATGCCGCCACCTTCGCAGAGCAGGATATCGACTTCGACATCCTCGCCGACCTCACCGAAGACAATTTGATCGAACTGGGTCTGTCGTTCGGCGAGCGCAAGAAGCTGCTGCGCGCCATCGCGCGGCTCTCGGGGGAAGATGGAGAAACGGCTTCGGCCTCCGGCGATGCTGTTTCACGCTCCGGCGCGGAACAGCGCCACCTGACGGTGATGTTCTGTGATCTCGTCGGATCGACGGAGCTGTCGATCCGCTACGACCCGGACGACCTGCGCACCATCGTGCGCGCCTATCAGGACGCCTGCGCCGGTGTCGTTGCGCGGATGGAAGGTTTCATCGCGCGCTACATGGGTGACGGCATTCTCGTCTATTTCGGCTTTCCGCGCGCCCATGAAGACGATGCGGAGCGGGCGATCCGGGCCGGCCTGGAAATCGTCAGGACGGTCGCAAGGCTGCGCCCGCAACCCGGTCTGCGCCTGCAGACCCGTGTCGGCATCGGCACCGGTTCGGTGGTGGTCGGCGATCTTGTCGGTGTCGGCCCGGCACAGGAGATCGCCGCGGTCGGCGAGACGCCCAACATAGCGGCCCGCCTGCAGGCCCTGGCGGAACCGGACAGCGTGGTGGTCGACAGCATGACCTGCGATCTCACGCGGGCCGCCTTCGAGCTTGAGAGCCTGGGACCGAAGACCCTGAAAGGAATCACCCTGCCCGTCTCGGCCTGGCAGGTGAGCGGCCCCCGCAACCTGGACCGGCAACGCGAGGCGCGGCGGACCGACGAACTGGTGCCCTTCGTCAACCGCACCGGCGAGCTGAACCTCCTGGCCGACCGCTGGCAGGCGGCCGGCAGCGGCCAGGGTCAGGTCGTCCTGCTGTCCGGAGAACCGGGCATCGGCAAGTCGCGCCTGGTCCGGGCCTTCATCGACAGCCTCGCCGACGAGACGCTGATCTCGCTCACCTATCACTGCACCGCTTTTCACCAGAACAAGGCGCTGCATCCCCTGATCGAGCGGATGCAGCGGCGCGCCGGTCTCTCGGAAGACGACGCGCCGATGGTGGCCCTGGCCAAGATGCACGAGCAGTTCAAGAACTCCGCGACCGATGCGGAGGAAGCGGTACGGCTCTTCGCACCTCTGTTGTCGGTAAAGCTGGCCGAGGAGAACGGGGCGAGCGCGGAGCAGCAGCTGGACATGGAACGCCTGCTCGAATTCATGCTCTCCGAAACCGAAGCGATGGCCGCGCACAGACCGCTGCTGATGGTCGTCGAAGACCTGCATTGGATCGATCCGACATCCCTGGAGTTTCTGCAGCGGCTGGCACAGCGGATGAGCGGTCTGCGGGTCCTGCTGATCCTGACCCTGCGGCCCGAAGCCGAGGCCCGGATGCGCCCGCTCTTTCCAGGCACGGGTCTGTCCCTCGACCGGCTGCAGAGACCGGCCTGCGAAACCATCATCCGGCATCTGGTGCACGACAAGGACTTTCCCCAGGATCTCGTCGATACCATCGCGGAGCGAACCGACGGAGTCGCCTTGTTCATCGAACAGCTCACCAAGGCGGTCCTGGAGTCCAACGCCGTCGTCGACCTCGGCGACCGTTACGAAGTTGCCCCGGAAACGCCTGCAACGAGCATTCCCACGACACTCCGCGGCTCCCTTCTGGCGCGGCTCGACAGATACCCGGCCGCGCGCGAGGTCGCCCAGATGGGAGCGGTCATCGGGCGCGATTTCTCCTTCAAGATGCTGGCCGCGATCTCCGCCCTGCCGGAGAGCGATCTGCAGCGCGCGCTGGACCGGCTGGTCGAGGCACAGCTGCTGTACCAGGCCGGTGTGCCGCCGCGGGCCATCTACCGTTTCAAGCACGCACTGGTGCAGGAAATGGCGTACAGCAGCCTGCTGAAAAAAAAGCGCAGGCGCGTTCACGCCGAAATCGCCGCCTTTCTGGAAGACCGCAGCCCGCACGTGGCAATCACCGAGCCGGAGCTTCTGGCCCATCACTATGCAGCGGCGAACCTGCCGCACCGGGCGGTCGCCTTTCGCCTGCGGGCGGCGGAGCGGGCGATCCTGCGTTCGGCCATGTCGGAGGCGGTGGCCGAGATCGATCTCGGCCTGGCCCTGTTGCCGGCGATCGCCGAGACCGCGGATCACCGGGCGCTGGAGTTGCGCCTGCGGGTTGCCCAGGCCACCGCCCTGCGCGCAACCATGGGAACCGGCGCAGGGGAAACCGGCGCCGCCTGGGCCCGGGCGCTGAGGCTGTGCGAAGACGAAGACGACAAGACCCTGCTGTTCCGCGTGCTCTACGGCAGCTTCCTCTTTCATCAGGGCAATGCAAACCTGCAGGAGGCCCGCAACTTCGGCGCATCGCTGCTGGAACTGGGGGCGGATCTGAACGACGACAACGCCCTTCTGCGCGGACACAGCGCCATCGGCCGAACCGCCTTCGGGCAGGGCGACTTCAGCGAAGCAAAGGACAACCTGGAAAAGGCCATCGCCCTGAACGATCCGGCCAGGTCGGGCAGCGGCAGCGAAATCGGGCGGCCCGAGTCCCCGGTGCTCGATCTCTGCTACCTCTCCTGGACGTCCTTTGCGCTGGGCTATCCCGAGACGGCGCTCGCCCAGGCCCGCAGCGCCCTGGAAATCGCCGAGGCCGACGACGAGGCCTACGCCCTGGTCGTGGCCAATGGCAATGCCTGCTACCTGCACCAGTTCTGCCGCGACGACGACAGCGTCAGGCGCTGCGCCGACCAGGTGGTCAGCCTGGCGAGCGAAATGGGCTATCCGCATTGGCGCTCCCTGGGGCGGATGTTCCAGGGCTGGCTGATGGCCCGCAGCGGCGAGACCGCCCGCGGCATCGAGGTCTTTCGCGAGGCCCTGGCGGCCCACCGGGCCACCGGCGAGGTTCTGGAGGTCTGCTACTTCCTGGGGCTGTTGGCGGAGCTCCTGGATAGCGACGGGGCGCCGCAGGCGGGGATCGCCCAGATCGACGAGGCGCTGGCTCTTGTCGGACAGACCGGGGAGCGCTGGTACGAGGCGGAACTGCACCGCGCCCGGGGCGTCCTGCTGCTCTCTGCAGCGCCGTCGGAGCCGGCGGCGGCGGCGGCAGAGTTCCGGCGCGCAGTGGATCTGGCCCGCTCCCAAAAAGCCCACCTCTGGGCACTGCGCGCCGCCGTCAGCCTGGCAGAGCTTCACCTGGATCAAGGCGACGCGGCAGCGGCGCGGGACGTCCTGGAGCCCAGCTATCGATGGTTCGAGACCGGCGCGGGACTCGAAGCCGGCGACGCCGCAGCGCCCGACGGAGCACAGCGGGCAGGCTATCGCCGGGACGAGATCAGCATCGAGCGCCGCAAGGCAGCGGAGATCCTGAAGGAACTCTCCGCAACCGCGCGATCGTGACCCGATCTAGTCCCGCAGGCCGGCGAGGAGACGGTCCGGGCGATCGGTGATCAAGCAGTCCACCCCCAGCTTCAACAGGCGGCGGGCCACGGCGAGCTGGTTCACCGTATAGCTGGCGACGGCATAGCCGGCCGCCTTCACCGCCTGCACCTTGGCCTTGCCGAGATGCCGCCAGTTCACATGCAGCGAGGCACAGTCATAGAGGGTCATCGCGGCCTCCCAGTCCTTTGGGAACTTGTGCGACAGCAGCCCGCGGGGCCAGTGCGGCGCCATCTCCCTGGCGACCGTCAGCGCCTCCCACTCGAAGGCGCTGATCAGCGGCGGCGGACGGTCGGCGGGCCAGAGCCGCAACAGCCGCTCCAGCGCCACTTCGGCGGTCTTCTCTGCCAGACCCGGTGTCGGCTTGATCTCCACGTTGGGCGTCAGGTCGAGCGCCAGCAGATGTTCGACCGTCTGCTCCAGGGTGGGGACACGGCAGTCGTCGCGGCCGTGAAAGCGCGCGGCGGCGGCGGTGCCACGCTTGCGGGCAAAGCCAGCGGTGGCGTCCAGGCCCTGGACCACGCTGAGCGGTGTTTCCGCCATGGCGCCGGGGGTACCGGTGGTGCGCTTCAGGGTCTTGTCGTGCATCAGCACGGGCTGGCCGTCGCCGGTCAGCATGACGTCGAATTCCACCCAGGTGAGGCCCGTGCCGGCCGCCGCCTCAATGGAAGCCAGGGTGTTTTCCGGTGCCAGGGCCAGGGCGCCGCGGTGGCCCATAACCCGTGGCAGGCGCAGCGGCGGCACAGAAAAGGCCGGCGAGGAGGCCATGAAAAGACGCCCTCCTTGCCGGCCCGTTTTCTGTCGTCGGGGGCGGGGCCTAGCTGGCCTCGGCCTCCAGGTCCTCGCCGGTTTCCTGGTTCACCCGCTTCATCGAGAGCTTCACCTTGCCGCGGTCCATGCCGATGCACTTCACCTTGACGGTGTCGCCCTCGTTGACCACGTCGCCGACGGTGGCGACGCGCTGCGGTGCCAACTCGCTGATGTGGACAAGACCGTCGCGGGGACCGAGGAAGTTCACGAAGGCGCCGAAGTCGACGACCTTCACGACCTTGCCGTCGTAAATCACGCCGACTTCCGGTTCGGCGACGATGGATTTGATCCAGTCGAGCGCCGCCTGGGCCTGATCCTGATCGACCGCGGCCACCTTCACCGTACCGTCGTCTTCGATATCGATCTTGGCGCCGGTTTCCTCGGTGATCTCGCGGATCACCTTGCCGCCTGTGCCGATGATGTCGCGGATCTTGTCCTTCGGCACGGTGATGACGGTGATGCGCGGGGCGTTCTCAGAGACCCCTTCGCGCGCCGTGGTCAGGGCCTTGTTCATCTCGCCCAGGATGTGCATGCGGCCGTCCTTCGCCTGGTTCAGGGCGACGGCCATGATCTCCTTGGTGATCGAGGTGATCTTGATGTCCATCTGCAGGGAGGTGATGCCCTGTTCGGTGCCGGCCACCTTGAAGTCCATGTCGCCGAGATGGTCCTCGTCGCCCAGGATGTCGGAGAGCACGGCGAAGTCGTCACCTTCCTTGATCAGGCCCATGGCGATGCCGGCCACCGGGCGTGCCAGGGGCACGCCGGCGTCCATCATCGACAGCGAGGAACCGCAGACCGTGGCCATGGAGGAAGAGCCGTTGGACTCGGTGATCTCGGAGACCACGCGAATGGTGTAGGGGAAATCCTCCTTGCTCGGCAGCAGCGGTCGCAATGCACGCCAGGCCAGCTTGCCGTGGCCGATTTCGCGGCGGCCCGGGGCCAGGCGGAAGCTGCACTCACCCACCGAGTAGGGCGGGAAGTTGTAGTGCAGCATGAAGTGTTCGCGGTAGCTGCCTTCCAGGGAATCGATGAGCTGCTCGTCCTGGCCGGTGCCCAGGGTGGTGGTGGCCAGGGCCTGGGTCTCGCCGCGGGTGAAGAGCGCCGAGCCGTGGGTCAGCGGCAGCACACCGACCTCGGCCAGGATCGGCCGGATGTCCGTGGTGGTGCGGCCGTCGATACGCTTGGTGCCTTTCAGGATGTTGCCGCGCACAACCTCGCTTTCCAGCGACTTGAAGAGGCCGGAGGCGAACTCCTTTTCCTCGTCGCTGAGAGACTCGAGGGCGGCTTCACGGACCGCCGCCAGTTTGGACTGGCGCTCCATCTTGTCGACCTCGGTATAGGCCTCGGCGAGCTTCTCCATGATGCCGCCGGCCAGCAGCTTGCCTTTGACTTCTTCGATCTCCGGGGCCGGCGGAGGCACTTCGCGCGGTTCCTTGGCGCAGCGCTCGGCCAGGGCAATGATCCCGTCGATCACCGGCTGCATCTGCTCATGGCCGAAAGTGACGGCGCCCAGCATGATCTCCTCGGAGAGTTCGTGCGCCTCGGACTCGACCATCAGCACGCCTTCGCGGGTGCCGGCCAGAACGAGGTCCAGCGCGGCGTCCTCCATCTCGTCCATCGACGGATTGAGCACGTATTCGCCGTCCTTGTAGCCGACCCTGGCACCGCCGATGGGGCCGAGGAACGGCAGACCCGAAATCGTCAGCGCCGCTGAGGCGCCGACCATGGCGACGATGTCGGGATCGTTCTCCAGGTCGTGGCTCAGGACCGTGCAGATCACCTGGGTCTCGTTCTTGTAGCCCTTGGCGAAGAGCGGCCGGATCGGCCGGTCGATGAGCCGGGAGACCAGGGTCTCCTTTTCAGAAGGGCGTCCTTCGCGCTTGAAAAAACCGCCGGGAATCTTGCCGGCGGCGAAGGTCTTTTCCTGGTAGTTCACGGTCAGCGGAAAGAAATCCATGCCCGGTCGCGGTGCGGCCTCGCCGACCGCGGTGCAGAGCACCACCGTCTCGCCATAGGTCGCCAGAACGGCGCCGTTGGCCTGGCGCGCGATCCTGCCGGTCTCCAGGGTCAGCTTGCGGCCGCCCCACTCGATTTCCTGCTTATGGATATCAAACATTCAAATCAGGTCCTTCCAACCTTACGCCGGTTGGTCATTTGCCAAAAAGCAAAGCGCCGGACCCGCGCAAGGGGCGCCCCGGGGACCTGTACTGCAGATCCCGGACGCCCCTTACGTCGGCCCGGCCCTCCTAAGAGCCATCGTGCCGGCGTTGTCACGATGTCACTTGCACTCATCTGTACTCTTCGCCCGCGCCGGCGCCGCTGAATGCCGCGATCCTCGAAGGACAGCGGCAATCCGGCGGCGCGGAACGCGGTCATGATGGGCCCGCCTTAGCGGCGCAGGCCCAGGCGTTGGATCAGGCCCTCGTAACGCGCCTTGTCCTTGGCCTTAACGTAGTCCAGCAGGCGCCGGCGCTGGCCGACCATGACCAGCAGGCCGCGACGCGAGTGGAAGTCCTTTTTGTGGGTCTTCAGATGGTCGGTCAGGTTCACGATACGCTCGGTGAGGATCGCAACCTGAACTTCCGGCGACCCGGTGTCGCCCGTGTGGGTCCCATACTCTTCGATCAGCGCGGTCTTGCGCTCGGCAGTGATCGACATCGTCTGTCTCCGTAACTCTAAAGATTCAAAACCCGAACCGGATGAATGCCGCCGGCTTCGTAACGGGCCAGGGCCACCGGCTTGCCGCCAGAGGTGGCGAAGACGATGGCTCCGTTCCTGAGGTCACGAATGCGGTCGCGGTGGGCGCGTGCCACCATGGACACGGCCTGCCCGCAGCGCAGGCGGTTCGCCTCGGTTTCGGACAAGGCCAGCGCCGGGATGTCGTCCAGCGCGGTCTCAACCGGGAGCACCTGCTCCAAGGCGGCGGGACTATGCCCCATGGATTCCAAAGATTCCAGCGAAATCGCGTCGTCTTCGGTAAACGGACCTACGGTTAATCGCCGGAGGTCGGTGATATGGGCGACGGTGCCGGTGGCGCGCCCCAGGTCGCGGGCAAGCGAGCGCATGTAGGTGCCCTTGCCGCAGACCACCTCGAACACGGCGTGGTCGCGATCGGGCAGCTCCTTCAGGGTCAGCTTGTACACCGTCACCGTGCGGGCCTTCAGCTCAAAGTCCGCCTGGGCGCGGGCCAGGTCGTAGGCGCGCCGACCCCCCACCTTGATGGCCGAATAGAGCGGCGGGATCTGCTCGATCTCGCCGGTGAAATCGGGCAGAACGGCCTCGATCGCCGCAATCTCCGGACGCCGGTCGGACTCTTCGATCACCGCCCCCTCGGCGTCGTCGGTCTCCGTCGCCTGGCCCCAGCGCAGGGTGAAGCGATAGGACTTTCGTCCATCCATGACATAAGAGACCGTCTTGGTCGCCTCGCCCATTGCAATGGGCAGCAGACCCGTGGCCAGCGGGTCCAGGGTGCCGCCGTGGCCGACCTTGCGCGGCCTGAGGATGCGCCGCACACGGCCCACAACCTGGGTCGAGGTGATGCCCAGCGGCTTGTCGACCACCAACCAGCCGTTGACCGCCTGGGCCTGCCCCTTAGCGGCCATCGTCCTCATCGCCGTTGTCCGGAGCGCTGCTATCCGGGCCGCTGCTATCCGGGTTAGTGCTCTCCGGGCCATTGGTATCCTGGCCGACGTCGCGGGAAACCCGCGGATTGTGCAGCAGGGCGTTGATCTTCTGCGCTTCGTCGAAGCTGCTGTCGGCCTGGAAGGACAGCCGCGGCATGTGCCGCAGATGAACCTCGCGCCCCAACTGGCCGCGCAAAAAGGCGCTGGCGCGGTTGAGCGCTGCGAGGGCCTCGGCGCTGTCGCCGCCGCCGAGCGGGACGACGAAGGCCGTGGCGTTCTTCAGATCGGGGCTGATCCGCACCTCGGTCACGGTCAGGCTGAGATCGCTCAGCACCGGGTCGTGCAGGTCGCCCCGCGCCAGAATGCGCGACAGCGCGTGGCGCAGCTCCTCGCCGACCCGCAGCTGGCGCTGGCTGGGGGCGCGCTGGCCCGATGATTGAGCGCGGCCGCGCCTGGATTGGTGTCGCTGTGCAGCCATGGCCTTTACCGGCTCTTCGCCCGCAGCGGGCCGCCGCCCCCGGTCCTAGCACCGGGGGGCGGCGCAAACGCTAAAGGGCGCGGGCCACCTCTTGGATCTCGTAGCACTCGATCTGATCGTTCACCTGGATGTCGGTGTAGTTCTCGAAGGCCATACCGCACTCATAGCCTTCCTTCACTTCCCGCACCTCATCCTTGAAGCGCCGCAGCGTCTTCAGCGTGCCGTCGTGGATCACCACGTTGTCGCGCAGCAGCCGCACCTTGGCGCCACGCTTGACCTGGCCTTCGGTGATCATGCAGCCCGCCACCTTGCCGACCTTGGAGTTGGAAAACACCTGGCGGATCTCGGCGTAGCCCAGGAACTGTTCCTGCTGCTTGGGCGCCAGCAGGCCGCTGAGCGCCGCCCTCACGTCGTCCACCACGTCGTAGATGATGGAATAGTAGCGGATATCGACGGAGTCCCGGCGGGCCAGTTCGCGGGCCTGCGGGTTGGCGCGCACGTTGAAGGCGACGATGATGGCGCCGGTCGCGCCGGCCAGGGTGACGTCGGACTCGTTGATGCCGCCGACGCCGCTGTGCAGCACGCGCACCTTGACCTCTTCGTTGCCCAGCTTCTCGAAGCTGCTGACGATGGCTTCCATCGAGCCGTGCACGTCGGACTTGACGACGACCGGCAGCTCGCTGGCCTCGCCCTCCTTGATGCGGCTCATCATCTGTTCCAGGGTGCCGCGGCCCGATGCGGTGATCTCGCTCTCGCGCCGGGTCCGCTGGCGGTACTCGGCGATTTCGCGGGCCCGCCCCTCGTTCTCCATGACCGTGAAGTCATCGCCGGCAAAGGGCGTGCCGTTCAGGCCCAGCACCTCCACGGGAACCGCCGGCCCGGCATCCTTGACCTGTTCGCCGCGATCGTTCACCAGGGCGCGCACCCGGCCCCATTCGCTGCCGGCGACGAAGATATCGCCGACCTGCAGGGTGCCGCGCTGCACCAGAACGGTGGCGACCGAGCCGCGGCCACGCTCCAGCTTGGCTTCGACCACCACGCCTTCGGCGACGCGGTCGGGGTTGGCCTTCAGTTCCAGAAGCTCGGCCTGCAGCAGGATGGCTTCCTCCAGCTTGTCGAGGTTGGTTCTCTCCGTCGCGGAGACCTCGATGGCCAGGATGTCGCCGCCCATGTCTTCGACGATGAGCTCGTGCTGCAGCAGTTCCTGCTTCACCCGCGAGGAGTCGGCACCGGGTTTGTCGATCTTGTTGATCGCCACGATGATCGGAACCTCGGCAGCCTTGGCGTGGTTGATCGCCTCGACCGTCTGCTCCTTGATGCCGTCGTCGGCGGCGACCACCAGGATCACGATGTCGGTGACATTGGCCCCGCGCGAGCGCATCTCGGTGAAGGCCGCGTGGCCCGGCGTGTCGATGAAGGTGATCCGATCGCCGGAGGCAAGCCGCACCTGATAGGCGCCGATATGCTGGGTGATGCCGCCGGCCTCGCCGGAAACGACGTCGGTCGCGCGCAGCGCATCCAGCAGGGACGTCTTGCCGTGGTCGACGTGGCCCATGACGGTGACCACCGGCGGCCGCGCCTGGAGCGCCGTGGGGTCGTCGTCGGCGCCGCGCATGCCGATTTCAACGTCGGAGGCGGAGACGCGCTTGATCTTGTGGCCGAACTCCTCGACCACCAGCTCCGCCGTGTCGGCATCGATGGACTGGGTGATGGTCGCCATGACCCCCAGCTTCATCAAGGCTTTCACCACGTCGGCGCCCCGCGCGGCCATGCGGTTGGCCAGTTCCTGCACCGTGATGATTTCCGGCACCACGACCTCGCGGATGACCTTCTGCGGCGGCTGGTGCGGCTGATGGCCGGCACTGGCGCGCAGCTGCTTTTCGCGCTGACGCTTGACCGAGGCGAGGGAGCGCTGGCGCGTCTCCTGTCCGTCCAGGGCCTGGCTGATGGTCAGCTTGCCGGAGCGGCGGCGCTGTTCGCCGCGACGTCCCGGCGTCGCCTTGGGCGGGGCTGCGGGTTTGCGCTTGACGCGGCCGGCGGCGTCGTCGCTCTCGCCCGTTTTGGCCTTGGCCGCCGGCTTGGCAGCCGGGGTTGCGGCCGGCGCCGCTGCCGGTTCCGCCGGCGCGGCGGCCGAAGCCTGCTGGGCCGCGCGTTCGGCTTCTTCCTCAGCCTGGCGTTTCGCCTCTTCGGCCGCCTTGGCGCGCTCGGCTTCTTCCTCGGCCTCGCGGCGCTCCCGTTCGGCAGCGGCCAGCTTGGCCTGCTCGGCCCGGCGCTCCGCCTCCTCGGCCTCGCGCTCGCGCCGGCTCGCCTCTTCCTCCTTGGCAATCTCCAAGGCCCGCGCGCGGCTCGCCCGCTCCTCGGCGGAGAGGTGATGCTTGCTGCTCGGCTTTTCCTCGACCGTCTCGACCGGAGCGGCAGCCGCGGCCTCGGTCAGGGCTTTTTCCGCTTCCTTGCCGGTTTCGGTCACCTCTTTCATGCGGCCTGACGAACCGCGCTCGAAGGTGCGGCTGCGTTTCACCTCAACGGTGACCGCCTTGCTCCGGCCATGGCTGAAGCTCTGGCGTACCTGGCCCGTCTCAACCGTCTTCTTCAGCTGCAGCTTGCCCGGCCGGTTCAGCTTCAACGGCCTCTTGGCTTCGCTTTCCTTGCTTGTCGTCATGTCCTCTAGCGCTCACCTTCGGTCGGGCGCCCAACCCCGTTTCCTTGATCCTGACCGCCCCGCAGACCCGCAAGGCGCCCCACATCCCTCTCCAGTGCCGCCGCGAAGCGGCCCCGCATCACGCCCACATGGACCGCTGCGGACCTGCCCAGGGCAGCCCCCAAAGCCGAGGCGTCGCAGAACGACTGGACAACCGTTCCTCGACCCACCGCCTGCGCCAGCGCACGCAGCTTGTCGGTTCCGTCCGCCGCGCCGTCTTCGGCTTGCAGCAGCAGCCCGACCCGGTCCGCCTTCAGCGCCGCCTTGACCTTCTCATAGCCGACCACGACAGAACCTGCCCGCCGCGCCAGCCCAAGCTGATCGAGACACCGCCGCAGGGCCAAGAGCTCGACTTGCTCGACAAGATCGGAAGGCACACGAAGCTGCCTTTTCGCCGCCCTGGCAAAAAGGTTCTTTTTGCACGCCTTTTCCATCATATCGCGGCGCGGCTGCAACCACAAACCCCTGCCGGGCAGACGCTCGGCGAGATCCGGAACGACCTGACCGTCGGGATCGACCGCAAAGCGCAGCAGCTCCGCCTTGGGCAGGACGGCACCACTGGCCAGACAACGCCGCAGCGGCTGCCGCGGCGCCTTGGCGGTGGCGCCCGCGCCGCCCGCAGGGCGGCGGCTGTGCTTGCTTTCGGCGGTCGTTGCCAACATGCCTCCTTCGCTTAAACCCTTCAGCCGCTTAGCTTTCCGGCTGATTCTCTGCCTGGCTCTCTGCCTGGCTCTCTGGCTGACTCTCCGCCTCGGCGGCCCCTGGTGCGTCTTCCGGGGCGCCCTCCTCGTCCTCGAACCAGTGGGCACGGGCAGCCATGATGATGCCGTTGGCCTGGTCCTGGGTCATGGGGCTGCCGGCCAGCACCTCCTCGACCTCCTTTTCGGACAGGCTGTTCATCCCTTCGAGGGTGGTCTCGCCCCTCAGGCTCGAAGAGGCGAAGCGCAGCTCGTCGGCCGAGAGGTCGGCGAGGTCGTCCAGGGTCAGCACGCCCAACTCGCCCAGGGTCACCAGCAGCGAGGGCGACAGGCCCTCCAGCTCGGTCAGCTCGTCGGTGACGCCCAGCTCGCGCCGGCGCTCCTCGTTGACGCGGTCCATTTCCTCGAGATAGGAGCGGGCCCGGGCGCGCAGCTCTTCGGCCACTTCCTCGTCGAAACCCTCGATCTGCGCCAGTTCCTCGACCGGCACGAAGGCCACCTGCTCCAGGGCGGTGAAGCCCTCGGCCACCAAGAGGTGGGCAATCACGTCGTCGACATCAAGGGCGTCGATGAACATCTGGGAGCGGGCGCGGAACTCGTCCTGGCGGCGGCGCGATTCCGTCTCTTCGGTCATGATGTCGATGTCCCAGCCGGTGAGGATCGAGGCCAGGCGAACGTTCTGGCCGCGCCGGCCGATCGCCAGAGACAGCTGATCGTCGGGGACCACCACTTCGATGCGGCCCTGGTCCTCGTCCAGCACCACCTTGCTCACCTCCGCCGGAGCCAGGGCGTTGACCACGAAGGTCGCCGTGTCCTCCGACCAGGGGATGATGTCGATCTTCTCGCCCTGGAGCTCGCTGACCACCGCCTGCACCCGGCTGCCGCGCATGCCCACGCAGGCGCCCACCGGATCGATGGAGGAATCGTAGGAAATCACGGCGATCTTGGCGCGGCTGCCGGGATCGCGGGCCACGGCCTTCAGTTCGATGATCCCGTCATAGATTTCAGGCACTTCCTGGGCGAAGAGCTTGGCCATGAATTGCGGATGGCTGCGCGATACGAAGATCTGCGGGCCGCGCTGCTCTTCGCGCACGTCGTAGATGTAGCCGCGCACCCGGTCGCCGGTACGGAAGGATTCCCGCGGCAGCGTCTCGTCGCGGCGCATCAGCGCCTCGGCGCGGCCGAGGTCGATGGTCACGTTTCCGAACTCGTTGCGCTTGACGATGCCGTTCACCACCTCGCCGACACGGTCCTGGTACTCGTCGTACTGGCGCTTGCGCTCGGCTTCGCGGACCTTCTGGACGATGACCTGCTTGGCGGTCTGCGCGGCGATGCGCCCGAGATCGATCGGCGGCAGCTCCTCGATGATGAAGTCGCCGGGGCCGACACCGTCCTGGCGCGCCTGGGCGTCCTTGGTCAGGATCTGCGTGAACTCGTTCTCGACCTCGTCGGTCACTTCGCGGTAGCGGCGCAGGCGGACCTCGCCGGATTTGCGGTCGATTTCGGCGCGGATGTCATGCTCGTGACCGTACTTGGCCCGGCCCGCTTTGGAGATGGCTTGCTCCATCGCCTCAAGAACTTCGTCCCGCTCGATAGACTTCTCGCGGGCCACGGCATCGGCGACCTGAAGAAGCTCGGTTCGTGCAAGAGCGCTGGTATCCATCGCGTTTCTCAATCCCAAGATGTCTTGTCGTCAGACAGCGGCGCGCCCGCAAGCGGGCCGCGCTGTCGCTAGTTCTCTTTCGCCACGGCCTCACCGGCCGCCGGGCTGTCTATCGGCATATCCGGATGCGCGGGCTGCCGGCTGGCCGCGATCAGCTCGTCGGTCAGCACCAGCTTCGCCTTGTGCAGGGCGGCAAAGGGCAAGGCCACCTCGCCCTCCTCGCAGTCCAGCACCACGGATTCGCCGCGGGTTCCCAGCAGACGGCCGGAGAAGCGCCGGCGCCCGTCGATCGGATTGACCATCTCCACCCGGCCCTCAAAGCCGGCAAAACGGTCGAAATCCGCCAGCCGCGTGAGCGGCCGGTCGATCCCCGGAGAACTCACCTCGAGGGTGTAGGCCGACTCGATCGGGTCCTCGACGTCCAGGATCGCCGCCACAGCGCGGCTCACCTCGGCACAGTCGTCGACGTTCATGCCGCCGTCGGTCTGGCGTTCAGCCATGATCTGCAGACGCAGACGCTCGCCGCCGGACAGCAGAACCCGCACGATGTCGTAGCCCATCGCCTGCAACGCAGGGGCGATCAGGGCTTCGACCTCTGCAGCCTTGCCTTCGCTGGTCTTGGCCAGCCCAGAGGAGGCCGGTTCCAAGGCCTGGGGCACTGCCCACTCTCCCATCGACGTGATGCTCGAACAAAAAAGGGCGGGCCAGAGGCCCACCGCTCGGTAGCCCGACGATCCCTGTTACTCCGGTACCGCCACTTTGACAGAGCCGGACTTTACGCCCGGAACCCGCAGCCCGCAAGGCATTTCTCCGCCCTGCGGCCGCCTGACGGCCGACCGCTTTAGGGGTCGGTCGGCACCGACTGGCGGGGCTTTCGGCGGAAGCGCAGAAAGGCCGGACGGCGCCCCGCCGCGACGGCCTTCTGCTCGTAACGGGTGGCCGGCCAGTCGTCCGGGCGGTAACGCCAGTCCGCCGGGCCCCTGACCTGCCACCGCAGCGCCGGGTGGGCGGTCAGCCGCTGCAGCGCCCAGGCCAGATATCCCGGATCGTCGCTGGCGAAGCGCAGCTCGCCACCGTCTTTCAGGAGACGGACCAGCAGGTCGACCGTCGGCGTCTGGATGAGACGGCGCTTGTGATGGCGGCGCTTGGGCCAGGGATCGGGAAACAGGATGAAAATCTTGTCGAACAGCGCATCCGGCAGGCACTCCATAAGGTCCCGCGCATCGCCGATGTACAGCTTCAGACGCGGCGGCGGCTCCGCCGGCAGTTGATCGAGCAGGCTGGCGACGCCGGTGATGAAGTATTCGGCTGCGACAAAGCCGGCATCCGGGTGCCGCGCCATCTGCCAGGCCAGGTGCTCGCCGCCGCCGAAGCCGACCTCCAGAAACAAGCGGTCCGGCAAGGGGTCGAAAAGGGCCTCGGCAGGCAACCGGCCCGGCGGATCGGGAAGCGCGATCTGCAGCGCCGGCAGGCGCGCTTCGAGAAGCGCCCGGCGCCCGGCGCGCAGAGGACGCCCCTGACGGCGGCCATAGAGATTGCGCCGCTGTCCGTCCCGCGACATCGCCCGCCCCCTCGACGGCGTCAGATCCGCAGCGGCGGACGCCCGCGAAGAGCCCTAAAGGCCGAGGGCACCGCGCAGCGGTTCGACGAGGTCGGTGCGCTCCCAGGAAAAGCCGCCGTCGGCATCGGGCGCGCGCCCGAAGTGGCCGTAAGCGGCGGTCCGGGCATAGATCGGGCGCGACAGCGAGAGATGCTCGCGGATGCCGCGCGGCGAAAGATCCATCAGGTCCTGCAGCGCCTTGGAAAGCTTCGCCTCGTCAACCTTGGCCGTACCCTGGCCGTCGACATAGACTGACAGCGGTTTGGAAACGCCGATGGCGTAGGAGAGCTGGATCACGCAGCGCTCGGCGAGGTCGGCGGCCACCACGTTCTTGGCCAGATAGCGCGCGGCGTAAGCCGCCGAGCGGTCGACCTTGGTGGGATCCTTGCCCGAAAAGGCGCCGCCGCCGTGCGGGGCCGCGCCGCCGTAGGTGTCGACGATGATCTTGCGGCCGGTCAGGCCCGCATCGCCGTCCGGTCCGCCGATCACGAAGCGGCCGGTGGGATTGACGTAGAAATCCTCCTCCGCGCACATCCAGCCTTCCGGAAGCACGTTGACGACGTGGGGGCGGACGATCTCGCGCACCTGGTCCTGATCCAGGTCTTCGCTGTGCTGGGTGGACACCACCACGGAGGTGGCGCGCACCGGTTTGCCTTCCACGTACTCCAAGGTGACCTGGCTCTTGGCGTCCGGAAGCAGGCCGGGCTCCGCGCCCGAATGGCGCGCCTCGGCCAGGGATCGCAGAATGTTGTGGGAGAGGTAGATCGGAGCGGGCATGAGTTCTTCGGTTTCACGACAGGCGTAGCCGAACATGATGCCCTGGTCGCCGGCGCCCTCGTCCTTGTTGCCGGCGGCATCGACGCCCTGGGCGATATCGGCCGACTGTTCGTGGATGAAGTTCTCCACCGTCATGCGCTCCCAATGGAAGCCGTCCTGTTCGTAACCGATTTCCTTGACCGCGTGGCGGGCGACCTGCTCGATCAGATCGCCGGTCACCGCCGCCGGTCCGCGCACCTCCCCGGCAAGAACAACGCGGTTTGTCGTGGACAGCGTTTCAACGGCAACGCGAGAATGCGGATCGTGAGTCAGAAAGGTGTCGACGATGGCGTCGGAGATCCGGTCGCAGACCTTGTCCGGGTGACCTTCCGAAACCGACTCGCTGGTGAAGAGATAGCTGCCGTTGCGCACCGTATATTGCTCCCGCTCGTTGCGGCCTTAAGACCATTTCAGCCCGCTGGGAATAACGATGCCGTAAGGCAATTGCAAGAGGCCAAGCTGAAGCATGGCGGCAGCGCCGCGCCCGCTGCACGGCATGGTGAAAGCAAAGAGCGTGGTGATTGCGCCGCCTGACAGGCTGCATGACAGGCCGCCCGACAGAACGTCAGTCGTCTTCGCGCGCAGGGTCCTTGCTGGCTGCTGCGGCCAGGGCTTTGGTCATCTCAAAGAGACGCTTGCGCACACTGGGATCTTCGATCTTGTAGTAGGCCCGTACCAGTTCCAGGGTCTCGCGCTTCACAAGAGGATCGAGTTCCTGTTCGGGCGGCTGGGTCACACCGGGCCTTTGCGCCGGCGAGCTCGCGGCGACGTCGCTGGGCATCTCGTCAAAGAAGAAGCCCACCGGCACGTCGAGAACGCGCGACAAGTCGAACAGACGGCTTGCGCCCACACGGTTCGCCCCGCGCTCGTATTTTTGGACCTGCTGGAACGTCAGCCCGATCGCTTCACCGAGCTTTTCCTGACTCATGCCGAGGAGCGTTCGCCGAAGACGAACCCGACCCCCCACATGCACATCGACCGGATTTGGCCCGCCTGTCCGGCGGTCACCCAGCGCCGCACCCTGTCGCGCCATTCGCACCTTACCTTAGTTTCAGGAATCAACAGAACCGTAGGACTTTAGGCATACGCCTGTATGCCAACAGCCGGTTGATTCGTCAAGTGCTCTATGTCTTAGTCGGTTAGACGAAACGCCGCAACACAAATATAACACAAGTAGATAGAAACAATTCTACCAAGTAGAGCCAATTACCCGCATGGGAATAAATGGTTCGAGCTTTAGCAGCCTCGGGTAGTTCTGTGTCAATAATACCTCGATCATTGAGATTAATTTGATCGAGAATTCGACCGTAAGAGTCCACGACTGCCGAAATACCGTTATTGGCCACACGAATGAGAGGTATTCCTTCTTCGACTGCGCGCATTCGTGCAGAGGCGAAGTGTTGATGAGGACCGCTGGAGTCGCCGAACCAGGCATCATTGGTCACATTCAAGAGCCAGCGCGGCGAGACCTTGCCGGCAGCTTCGCCGGCTTTCGCCTCCGGGGCGGTGACCTTGCCCGGAAAAATGATCTCGTAGCAGATCAGCGGGCTGAAGGCGGGCAGTCCGGGCAGGTCGATGGTCTTCAGACCGGTGCCGGGCGAAAAGTCCCGGCTGCCTGCGGTCAGCTTCGCGAGGCCGAGCAGGTCGCGCAGCGGCGTGTACTCGCCAAAAGGCACCAGATGCACCTTGTCGAAGGTCGCGGCGATCCGACCGCCGTCGTCGAGTGCGTAGAGGGAATTCCAGATCTGCCCTTCGGGCTTGTCCGCTTCGACCCGGAGCGCGCCGGCGATCAGGAAGCCGCCGGGCGGCACCACGGCGGCGAGTTCGCGCTGCAGAACCGGCTCGGCAGACAGCAGATAGGGAATCGCGGTCTCGGCCCAGATGATGTGGGTGCGGTCCTCGAAGCCCGGAGCCAGGGACATGCGCATCTGGTTGCGCACATGTTCGGGGCGCAGATCGCGGCGCCATTTCAGGTGCTGGGGAATGCTGGGCTGCACCAGGCGCAGCCGCACCTCCTCGACCTTGTCCGTCCCCGCCGCCGGCGCGCCGGCCAGGCGCCAGGCACCGTACCCCCAGGAGAGGGCGGGCAGCAGCAGCGCGACGGCGACAAAGCCCCAGATCCGCCGGCGGCGCCCCTGCCGTTCGGCGAGCAGCGCCGGCGCTGTCGCTGCGGTTACCGTCATCAGGCTGAGCAGCCAGACGCCGCCCACTGCGGAGAGCTGGATCGCCTCTGCCGAGAAGGCCCAGACCGAGCCCATCAGGTTCCAGGGAAACCCCGTCAGCACCCAGCTGCGCAGACCTTCGCCCAGCAGCCAGGCGGTGGCAAAGCAGAGGACACGGGCGGCCCCCTTCAGCCCGCTGCGGGCTGTGATCCAGAACGCCAGGGCGGGAAACAGGGCCAGGCCCGCGGCGAGACCACCCACGGCAAAGGGCATGGCAAAGCCGAAGCGCTCCGCGTCCACCAGAAAGGCATGGCCCACCCAGTAGAGGCCGACCGCGAAGTGACCGGTCCCGAAGGCCCAGCCCAGCAGCGCCGCCTGGCGCCCCTTGGATACGCCGTCCAAAAGCCAGAAGGCGCCGACGAAGGCAGGTACCAGCAGCGGCAGAAGGTAGAGCGGCGGCATCGCCAGAGACGCGAGCCCGCCGAACAGGGCGGCAAGCCCCAGCCGGCGCCATCCGCTCAGCGCGGCCAGACGGCGCGGCCAGGGCCGGGCTTCGCCGCGCCGGCCGCGCGCGCCGGTCTCAGTCGTCATCGCCGTGACGGGCCAGACGGTCGGCGACGTTGTGAACGCGCAGGCGCTTCACCCGGCGCGGGTCGGCCTCCAGAACCTCGAAGCTGACGCCGCTGCTTTCGTGCTCCACCAGTTCGCCGCGCCCCGGCACGCGCCCGGAGAGGGAGAACAGCAGTCCGCCCAGGGTGTCGATGTCTTCCTCGCGCTCCGCGTCGGAGAGCACCGGGCCGACCTTGGCCTCAAATTCCTCGATGGTGGCCCGGGCGTCGGCAAGCAGGCTGCCGTCCGCGCGTTCGATCAGCTTCGGGCCCTCGGCGACGTCGTGCTCGTCTTCGATTTCGCCGACGATCTCTTCGACCAGATCTTCGATGGTCACCAGCCCGTCGATGCCGCCGAACTCGTCGACCACCAGCGCCATGTGTACGCGCGACAGGCGCATCTCCAGCAGCAGGTCGAGCACCCGCATGGAGGGTGCGACGACGAGAATGCGGCGCACGAGGTCGACCAGATCGAAGGTACGCTCGCCCTTCATGTAGGTCAGCACGTCCTTGATGTGGACGATGCCGACCACCTCGTCCAGGGTCTCGCGGTAGACCGGCAGGCGCGAGTGGCCGGCCTCGCTCATCACATCGATGAGCGCCTCGATGGGCGTGTCGAGATCGACCGCGACGATGTCGGCCCGCGGCACCATGACGTCATAGGCGGTGAGGTGGCGCAGCCGCAGGATGTTGGAGAGCATGACCCGCTCGTCGCTGCTGATCGGCGCGGCAACCTCCTCTTCCCCCTCGACCTCCTTGATCTCGTCGATGATCTCTTCCAGGGTCTCGCGCAGCTGGGCTTCGCTCTGCCGCGACTTCACCAGACCGCGCAGACGTTGCCACAGCCCTATGCCGTTCTGGCCGTTGCCCCGGGGACTTCGTCCGTTGCTGGAAGGTTCGGCCATGGCTCAGCTCCCGCCGCCAGAGACAGAGTGACCGGGGACGTCCTGACCCGCCGGGCCCCCGCCCGGCCCGTCCGGCGACGGCGCCCGGGGGTCCGCGGGGGTGTAGGGGTCCGCCACCCCCAGGCCGGCCAGCACGGCCACCTCCAGGGACTCCATGGCGTCGGCTTCCGCGTCGGTGGTGTGGTCGTAGCCGAGCAGGTGCAGGAAGCCGTGCACGAGCAGGTGCGTGCTGTGATCGGCGACGCTCTTGCGCTGCTCCGCGGCTTCGCGCAGCACCGTTTCACGGGCCAGCACGATATCGCCCAGCAGGCGCGGCGGCGCGCCTGCTGAGTCCCGCGCCGGCAGGGCCTCCCCCTCCATCTTCGGATCCCCGTCCATGTTCGGAAAAGACAGAACGTTGGTCGGGCCTTCGCGCCCGCGGTAGCCCTTGTTCAGCGCGGCGACAGCGTCGTCGTCGGCGAAGACCAGACTCACTTCAAGCCGACCGCCAGCCGTATTCCCGGGATCGCGCCGCGCCGCGCCCTGCAGTCCCGCCTCGATCGACCGCCGGGCTATCGCCTCCAGTCCGGCGATATGCTCTTTCCACGCCTCGTCCTGGACGATGATGGCAATCTCCAGCCGGCCCGTTCCGGTTGAAGCGTTCCCAGATGCGTCCTTGCCAGATGTTTCGTTCATTGTCTCGGCCATCGGTCCGGCGGCGTCAGCCCCTGATCCCGGGGCCCCAGACAGGGTCCCGGGGAGGGCCATTCCTATCGCTGCGGACCGAAAAGATCTCCTTCCCCGGATCTGCCGGCATCGTAAGCGGCATAGGCGCGCACAATACGGGTCACCAGAGAGTGACGCACGACATCGGCGGCGGTGAACTGGACGAAAGCGACGCCGTCCATATCGGCCAGAATACCGGCGGCTTCCCGCAGCCCGGAAGGGGCCCCCTTGGGGAGATCGATCTGCGAGAGATCGCCGGTCACCACCATGCGGCTGTTCTCCCCCAGCCGCGTCAGCGCCATCTTCATCTGCACCGGCGTGGTGTTCTGCGCTTCGTCGAGAATGATGAAGGCGTTCGACAGGGTCCGGCCCCGCATGAAGGCCAGCGGCGCCACTTCGATTTCGCCGTTCGACAGGCGGCTGGCGACCTGGGTCGCCGGCAGCATGTCGTACAGCGCGTCATAGAGCGGCCGCAGGTAGGGGTCGACCTTCTCGGTCAGATCGCCCGGCAGAAAGCCGAGCCGTTCGCCGGCTTCGACGGCCGGACGCGAGAGAATAATCCGTTCGACCGCGCCTTCGATCAGCATCGACACGGCCATCGCCGCCGCCAGGTAGGTCTTGCCGGTGCCGGCGGGGCCGATGCCGAAAACCATCTCGTGACTGCGCAGCGCCTGAACGTAGGCCTTCTGTCCCGGCGACCGCGGCGTCAGGCGCCGCTTGCGGGTCGCGATGGCGAGTTCGTCGGAGTGCACCGCCGCCGCGGCATGGTGCCCGCTCTCGTGATCGGGCGCCTGGACGGCCATGCGAATCACCGCATCGACCTCGCCATCGCCGACGTCGAGGCCCTTGCGCAGACGTTCGTAAAGCGCCGTGAGCGCCGCATTGGCCGCTTCCACCGAGTCCGCGGGGCCGGTGATCGCCAGGCGGTTGCCGCGCGAGGCGAGGCTGACGCCAAGCTGTTGTTCGATGCGCAGCAGGTTCTGATCGTGCTCGCCATAGAGCAGCGGCAGAAGACTGTTGTCATCGAACTGCAGGAAGATCGGCTCACCCTTGCGGCCCTCGGCCGCGCCGCTGAGACTGTCTGAGCTCAAGCTGAGATCCTTGCGCTTGTCGGGGCTTGTGCGGGGGCTTGTGCGGGGCCTTCTGCCAAAGAGTCGACCGCGGCGGCGACGGCTTCGGAAGGCCGGCGGTCCTCGGCCATTGCCAGGCGGCCGGACAGCGAATTGGCGGTGGCCCCATCGATCACGACATCGAGCAGGGCACCGGTCAAGCGCTGCAGCCCAACGGGAGAAACGGGCACGTGGACCGCCTGCATGTACGGACTGCGGCCGACCAGCTGGCCGGCCTTGCGTCCCGGACGTTCCAGCAGCACCGGAAGCGTCCTGCCGACGCAGGCCCGGTTGAAGGCCGTGGCCTGGGCGCCGAGAAGCTGCTGCAGCGCCGCCAGGCGTTCGGTCTTGACCTCCTCGGGAACCTGGTCGGCCTCGACCGCCGCCGGTGTGCCCGGGCGCGGGCTGTACTTGAAGGAATAGGCCTGGGCGTAGCCGACCTCGGTGACCAGGCGCAGGGTTGCGGCAAAGTCGGCATCGGTTTCGCCGGGAAAGCCGACGATGAAATCCGACGACAGCGCGATGTCGGGCCGCGCGCGCCGCAGCCGCTCGACGATGCGCAGGTAGTCATCGGCGCTGTGCTGACGGTTCATGGCGGCGAGAACCCGGTCGGAGCCCGACTGCACCGGCAGATGCAGGTAGGGCATGACCTTGGGCTCTTCGGCATGGGCGGCGATCAGGGCCTCGTCCATGTCGCGCGGGTGCGAGGTGGTGTAGCGCAGGCGGGTGATGCCCTCGATCTCCGCCACCGCCCGCAGCAGCCGGCCAAGGCCCCAGGTCGCACCGTCCCCGGCCTCGCCGTGGTAGGCGTTGACGTTCTGGCCCAGGAGGGTGATCTCCTGCGCGCCGGCCGCGGCGAGGCGCCGCGCCTCCGCCAGCACCGCCGCAACCGGACGCGAGAACTCGGCGCCGCGGGTGTAGGGGACGACGCAGAAGCTGCAGAACTTGTCGCAGCCCTCCTGGATCGACAGAAAGGCCGCCGCCCCCGGCTCGGCGCTCTCCTCCGGCAGGTGATCGAACTTCGACTCGACGGGAAAGTCTGTATCCAGATAACCGCCGGCACGCGCCGCGCGCGCCACCATCTCCGGCAGGCGATGGTAGGTCTGCGGGCCGAAGACGAGATCCACCTGAGGTGCGCGGCGCAGAATCTCTTCGCCTTCCGCCTGGGCCACGCAGCCGGCGACCGCCAGCACCATCTCGCCCCCCTCGGCGCGGCGCTCTTCCTTGAAAACGCGCAAACGGCCCAGTTCGGAGAACACCTTTTCCGAGGCTTTCTCGCGGATGTGGCAGGTATTGAGGATCACCATGTCGGCGCCGCGCGGGCTGTCGACCGGGGCATAGCCGAGCGGCGCCAGGACGTCTGCCATCCTTGTGGAATCGTAGACGTTCATCTGACAGCCGTAGGTCTTGATGAAGAGGCGTTTTTTGCGGTTCTGCGTCACACTCGTCCTGTATCTGGCCCGGCCCTGCGGCCCGGCCTTGCGGACCGTCCGCACCGGTCACAAGGCGCGGCCCAAGCCGATAGTCCCCTCAATTGTATCATATTTCGCCGCCGCGAACCCCGCCAAAGCGGCCCGGATCCACCCTCATCCCGCCTCCAGAAGGGCCGCGGGCTGCTGCGGACGCCCGGAAAGCGCCGAGGCGACACCGCCCGAGACCACGGCATGGCAATGGTCGCAGAGCGCCTTTCGCGAGCCGAAGCGCTCGATCGTCACCGCCTCGTGGAACTCCACGACCACCGTGACGTAGCCAAGACTGAGCGCGTGCCAGAGATGGGGCCCCAGGTCCATGTCGCCATACCAGGCGAAAAACGGCCTTAGATAGCGCCCCAGGGGCACGCCGTCGAGTCTCGTGTAGCTGATGGAAACCGGCTGCACGGTCAGGGCCTCCCCCCGCGGACGCCGCTCGGCCACCGACAGGAGGGCGCTCTTGAAAGGCAGAACGCCGTTGCCGTCGCCGGAGGTGCCTTCGGCGAAGAGGACCAGATCGTCACCGTCCTCCAACCGCTGGGCGATTTCGTCGCGGTGCTCGGCGGTGCGTTGGGCGCGGCGCTCGACAAAGACGGTCTCCTGCAGCCTGGCGAGCCAGGAGAAAAACGGCCAGGTGGCAACCTCTGCCTTGGCGACGAAGGAAACCTTGGCGAGGGCGCCCAGGACCTCGACATCGAGGTAGGAGACGTGATTGGCGACGAAGAGTGTCGGATGAGCCTGGGAAATCGCGCCGCGCGCCTCGATCCGAATACCCAGCACCCGGCAGGCGTGGCGATGGTACCAGTGCGGCAGCGTCTTGCGCAGCCGCCAGCGCAGGCCCACAGCAAGCCACTGCACGGGCATAACAGCGGCGGTAAAGGTGAAGTAGGCCAGCATGCGACCGACGGCGGTCATCGGCGAGCCGAAGTTCGGGGCGGTCATGGAACTAGGGAGCGCGCCTGGGCCCCCGCGCCGTGCCGGGCGACGCGCCCTGTGCCAGGGCGCCGGCGGCAGAGCCGGCCTCGTCGCGCTTGTAGTGGCGCAGGTACTTCTCTGTCACCCAGTCGGTCTTCACGACGATGCAGACATCGGTGGTTCCGAAGTCATGGTCCACCACCGCGCCGTCGCCGACGAAGCCGCCGAGCCGCAGATACCCCTTGATCAGCGGCGGCAGCGCCTGCCGCGCCGCGGAAATCTCGACCTCGTCGATGGGCAGCAGATCCATGGCCACCCGCCGGCCGTCGACCGCCCTGGCCCGCAGCGCCGGCGGTGCCAGATGGTGATGGTAGAGATAGGAGAGCGGCAGTTTCAGCTGCTGCGGGTCGGTTCCCGGCAGGCTGGCGCAGCCGAACATGATGCTGATGTTGTAGTAGAAGACATACTCCGCAATGCCGCGCCAGAGCAGTTGCATGGCTGCACCAGTGCGGCAGGTGGGATCCACGCAGGACCGCCCGAGTTCCAGGATCTCGCCGGGATAGGCCTCGATCGCCGCGATGTCGTACTCGTCGACCGAGTAGAACTGTCCGCGCCGGGTCGCGCCCTCGCGGCGCATCACCCGATAGGTCCCGACCACCGACTCCGGGCCGGAGCCGCGCTCCTCGTCGAACACCAGCAGATGGTCGCAGAACTCGTCGAAGGAATCGAAATCGCGCCGGGCAGCGCGCATCTCCGGCGTCGGCTGCGCCGTCATCTGCTCATAGAAGATGCGGTAGCGCAAAGCCTGGGCCGCGCGGACTTCCGCCGGGTCTTCGGCCAAGCGGATGCGCAGATTGCCGGCGACCACGTCAACCGGGCGATCCGATTTTGATTCCGCGAGGCTCATGCGACACCCATACAACTATGCGTTAACCCTGGCAAAGACTCATCCGCCCGCGTCGTCCGATCAGGCCGTCGCCGGCGCCGTCAGTCTTTGGATTCGGAAGATTTCGAGGCGCCGTTGTCGTCTTCGTTGTTCAGGCGCACGCCATAGAGTTCAAGCCGGTGATCGACCAGCCGGTAACCAAGGGCCTTGGCGACCTCATTCTGCAGGCGTTCGATCTCTTCGTTGGTGAATTCGACCACCTCGCCCGTCTTTACATCGATCAGATGGTCATGGTGTTCGTCCGGACGTTCTTCGTAGCGCGCCCTACCGTCGCCAAAATCATGGCGCTCCAGAATACTCGCCTCTTCGAACAGTTTGACCGTGCGGTAGACCGTAGCGATGGAAATCCGCGGATCGCGTTCCACCGCGCGCTGATAAACCATCTCCACGTCCGGATGATCGGTGGATTCCGACAGCACACGTGCGATCACGCGCCGCTGATCGGTCATCTTGAGGCCCTTCTCGATGCAAAGCTTCTCTAAGCGATCCGGCATACTTTCCCCAACCATCGCCGGCCACATCCCCTCGTTCGATGGGGCGGCCGTTCCCTTTGCCAATCTCTGCAAGGGCCGCAAACTACCAAGACCTGCGCACCCGATGCCTGTCCCTAACCAATCAGTATAACGGAAGAGACGCCACCCACCTAATAGGCGGAGGCGTCTCTTTTCATAGAGATCTCCAATTGGGGCGGCCGCCTCGGCAGCCGACAGCGCCACATCCGCAGCGAAGCCGAACCGCCACGGCCATGGCAGCTACTTCCGGCGCGCGCGGGTGCCCAGACCGATCTGCTTGGCCAGCTTGCTGCGCTGCTTGGCGTAATTGGGCGCCACCATGGGATAGTCAGCCGGCAAGCCCCAGCGCTCGCGGTAGTCCTCCGGCGACATGTCGTAGGCGGTCTTCAGATGCCGCTTCAGCATCTTCAGTTTCTTGCCGTCTTCGAGGCAGACGATGTGGTCCGGCGTCACCGACTTTTTGATCGGCACGGCCGGGGATGGCCGCTCCGGTTCACGCTCCCGCGCGGTCCCGACGTTCGACAGCGTCTCGTAGACGTCACGGATGATCATCGGCAGGTCGGTAACCGCAACCGAGTTATTGGAGACGTGCGCGGCGACGATGTTCGTCGTCAAGGAAAGCAATTCGCTTTGCTTCGCTTGCTCAGACATTGACCTCTTGAACTCCTCCACATTGCTGTGGCCTATATAAAAATTCCTGGAAAGAGAATCAACAATTATTCAATACGAAAATAATAAATAACCATACTGGCAAAGCGTTGACTTCGCCTTTGCAAATGGCCCAGAAGATATACATCAAAGGCGCGCAAATTGCGCCAAGACCGGCATATTCCGTGCCGGGCGCCACCGTAGACGGTCGCGGCAGCGGGGCGGAGGGTAGCGCGGCCGGGCGGGCAGAGGCGCAATGCCAGGCGGAATCTCAGGACTCTTGCGGCTTGAGACGATGATTCGGGTGTACGGATTACATGAGTAGTCTCTGCAGGATCAGCGCATCCACAGCATCGCCGGCCGCAAGGCGGTAATAGCCGGGCCGGCGTCCAATCAAAGAAAAACCGGCGGTTTTATAGAAGCTCTGCGCGCGCCGGTTGTTCTCTGCGACTTCTAGCTGAATCCGCTCCGCACCCTGGCGTTGTGCAACCTCCAAGCCCTGCGCCAGCAGACGCCGGCCGTAGCCGCGGCGGCGATGCGCCGGGACCACGCCGAAACTCAACAGTTCGCCTTCCGCAAAGAGGACCTGCGCGAGAAAGAACCCGACCGGCTCGTCGTCTGCGCCGTGGCCTTCGGCGTCTTGGCCGGGCACCCCGCGGACGCCCGGCTCCCTGACCGTCGCCAGCAGGGCAAAGCTTCCCGGCATCGCCAGCACTTCCGCCCAGGAGCGCGGGCGCCAGGCCTCACCGACGTGGACTGCCACGCCGGTGCCAGGCGATGCACTGGGCGACGCGCTGGGCGATGCGCCAGTATTCGACGAATCGGGGCACCCCTCGGACGCCGCAGCAGGCTGATAGCAAGCCGCCTGAAGGGCCGACAGCAGGACGACATCGCAGGCCGTGGCAGGGCGAATGAAAAGGGGGCGAACGGAAAGATCGTTCATCGGCGCCGCAGTCGAGCAGGATCGCCGGCAGCAGAGTCCGGAGAGGGGCCGGAGCGCGGGGGTACGACCGTGACATCGGGCGCGCGCAGATAGAGCGGCTGGGCGGCATCGGCCTCCAGGGTGCCGGCCATCAGCCTCTGTGCCGCCCGCGCGGCCAGGACGCCCGCGTCGCTTGGCCCGGCAGCGGCCGCCACGGCCAGATCGCCGCGCCCGGCGGCCGCCAGCGCCGCCGCGGCTTTGTCGGCCGCGTCGCCGGCCAGAAGCAGCGGTTCGGCAGGCAGGACGGCGGGCAACAGGTCCAGGCTTAGCTCACGCGGCCCCCCGCGCGGTTCAAGCGACGACTCGAAGCACTGCAGAAAAACGTCCCCCCGCTTGGAGTCGATGAAACTGGCGACAAGACGCCCGGCGCGCTCCTCGGCCGGCGCGGCGGCGGCGGCCACCTCGAAGGACGACAGCCCCAGCACCGGCAGGCGCCGTGCCAGCGCCAGCCCGCGGGCGGCCGCAAGGCCGATTCGCACCCCGGTGAAGCCGCCGGGGCCGGTCGTCACGGCGACCGCGTCCAGCGCCGCGAATCCGCCGCCCCAGTCGGCCATCGCCTCGGCGATCATGGGCACGAGGTGCTCCGACTGGCCGCGCAGCATGGGGGCAAAGCGCCGAGCCGCGACCCGGCCGCCGGCCCAGACCGCCGCCGAACAGGCGGCGCCGGCGGCTTCCAGGGCCAGCAGGGTTGGATCGGCGATCTTCACCGCCGCACCCCGGCCTCGAAACCGAAGAAGGGCACTATCGGGAAGGGGGGCTCTACCCGGGCGCGGGACAGCGTGCTACCAAGGAGCCGGAAAACCGCATCTTCGCCCATCCGTTCAACGCCCGAGGTCCGCCCCCCGGCATCCCCCCCGGCATCCCCCCTGGCATCATAGTCGCCAGCGCGGAAGCTGCCTGCACCAGCACTGCCTGCACCAGCACTGCCCGCGCCAGACCTGTCGAGACCCGTCCCGCCATGAGCCTTGTTGAAATCGCCCCGCCCGCTTTCGATGTCGACCTCGACATAGCCTATGCCAGCACGGCGAACTTCACCGGCCGGCCGATCTACGGCCGCGCCGTTGCGCAGCTGCATCCTGAAGCCGCCGCCGCCCTCACGCGGGCAATCGATCTCGCCGCCGCCCTTGGCCTGCGCTTCACGGTCTTCGACGCCTTCCGGCCCGTCGAAGCGCAGTGGCAGCTGTGGGAGGCTTATCCCGACCCGCAATTCATCGCCGACCCGCGGCGCGGCTCCAACCACTCCCGCGGGATTGCCGTCGATCTGACACTGATCGACGCCGCCAGCGGCGCGGCGCTGGACATGGGCACGCCCTTTGACGACTTCAGCCCCCTGGCCCACCACGGCCACCGCGACCTCTCCCGCGAGGTCCAGCGCAACCGGGCGATCCTGCTGGGGCTGATGACCGCCGCCGGCTGGGACTGGTACCGCTATGAATGGTGGCACTATCAACTCTTCGATTCGCAGCGCTATCCGCTGTTGCGCGACGCCGCCGCGCCAATGCCGATGATGACGCCCGCCGGCGGTCGCGCCGCCGCCCAATAGCCCGGCGGCGCGGAGGCCCGCGGCGGGCCGCGGTGTGAGCGCCCGATCACAGAAGCTGGCAGGCCTCATCGAATTCGAGCCGGGGCGAGCGCGGGAACAGCGCTTCGGGATCGCCGTGACCGAGGTTGCAGAGGAAGTTCGAGCGCCAGGGTTTGCCGTCAAAGAACTCGGCGTCGACCTTGGCGCGGTCGAATCCGGACATCGGCCCGCAGTCGAGCCCCAGGGCGCGGGCGGCGATGATGAAATAGGCGCCCTGCAGGCTGCCGTTGCGCCAGGCGGTTTCCTCGATCTTGGCCGAACTGCCGGCAAACCAGGACCGCGCATCGGCATGGGGGAAGAGCTTTGGCAGCTGCTCGTAAAACTCCAGATCGTAGGCGATGATCGCCGTGGCCGGCGCGGCCATGGTCTTGTCCATGTTGCCCTTGTCGAGCGCCGGCCGCAGGCGTTCCTTGGCCTCCCGGCTGCGCAGGAATAAAACCCGCATGGGGCTGCAGTTGGCGCTCGTAGGGCCCATCTTGGCGAGATCGTAGATGGCCTCCAGCAAAACATCGCTGATTTCCGCGTCCTTCCAGGCCGAATGGGTTCTGGCGTGACGGAAAATCTGATCCAGGCCCGCATCGCTCAAGATTTCATTCACGGCTTATCCCTTTCTTAAGCTCCGATAGCCACCCTCTACCCTCGCGGGAACCGCCCCCGGCGGACGCGTCGGGCCATACCTTGGCCTCTGGGCGTCATGGGGGCAAGTCCATGGGGCCGGCGCGAGACCCCCGAAGCGGCGAAGGCCGCAGATCCGGGAAGCTGAAAGGCCGAGGCCGCAGGCCTGGCGCCTCCTGGCGCCCCAGATACCCTGGAAACCCCCGCAAGCGTTCCCCCTGCCGGCACGGCGCCTGCCGGGGAGAGCAAAGGAGGATGCTGTCATGGTGGATGACATGGTGATCTCAAGGGGAGCTCTCTCGGACCGCGGCCTGCGGCCGCTGAGAAAGCCGCGCCCGGTCGGCGGCTATATGGCGCTGACCTCCGCCCTGCTTGGCATCGGCTTGCTTGCCATCGGCCTGGTGGGAGCCGCCAGCGCCCAGGAAGCCAAGCCGGCCCGGGACACGAACCTGAGCGGCATCACCCACAGCGCGGACAGCGGTGCGGTCGTGCTCATGTATCACCGCTTCGGCGAAGATCACCTGCCCTCCACCAGCGTCCGGCTCAGCCAGTTCGAGGCGCATCTCGATGAGCTGGCGACCGGCGGCTACCATGTCCTGCCGCTGCCGGAGATCGTCAGCGCCCTGCGCGAGGGCCGCCCCCTGCCGGACCGCAGCGTCGCCATCACCATCGATGACGGCGTCCGCTCGGTCTACGAGGAGGCCTGGCCGCGCCTGCGGGCCCGCAACCTGCCCTTCACGATCTTCGTTTCCACCGCCCCGCTGGACCGCGGGCTGCCGGGCTACGTGTCCTGGGATGAGCTGCGCGAGATGGTCGAGGGCGGCGGCGTGACCGTCGGCAACCACGGCCACCGCCATTCCCACATGGTGCGCCTGAGCGCCGAGGAGCAGCGCGCCAACATCGACAAGGCCGCCGTCCGGCTGTTTGCCGAGCTTGGGTCCGCTCCGCAGATCTTCGCCTATCCCTACGGCGAAATCTCGGCCGAACTGCGGGCCGCGGTGCGCGATGCGGGCTTCGAGGCCGCCTTCGGGCAGCACTCCGGCGCTGCCGGGCCCCTGGCCGACCGCCTTACGCTGCCGCGCTTTCCCATCAACGAGGCCTACGGCGACATGGAGCGCTTCCGCCTGGTTGCCAACACCCTGCCGCTGCCGGTGCGCGAGGTGACGCCGAACGACCTCTTCCTGCGCACGGCAGCCCAGAATCCGCCGAGCTTTGGCTTCACCGTCGCCGGGCCGGTCGAGGATCTGCGCAACCTGAACTGCTTCGCCCGCGGTGACGAACCGGCCCTGACCCTGCTGGACAACCGCATCGAGCTGCGCCTGTCGCAGCCGCTGCCGAGCGGCCGGGCGCGCATCAACTGCACGCTGAGGGCCGATAACGGCCGCTGGCGTTGGTTCGGAACGCAGTTCGTGGTGAGCAGCGACGCCGCGGTCGCGCCGACGACGGCGCCCAGCGCGGCGACACAACCTGCCGGGGCTACGAGCGAGTAAGCAGCTCCAGCCGCAGCCCGTCGAGGGCGCGCAGGTCGTTGCGGGAAATCAGGCGCCGAAGCGCGGCCACGTAGTCTGCCCCTTCTTCCGAGTACTGCGAGAGCGAGCCGGCCAGATCGATGGCATCGGCGCGCTGCCCGCCGGCGCGGGACTTCGCCCGCAGTTCGCGGAAGCGCTGGTAGGCGCGGTGGCTGTTGAGGTTGTGCAGATAGGACCGCACGCCGGTCATCAGGTCGGGAAATGCCCGTACGCGGAAGCTCGCATCGGCCACGTCCTTTGGCGCGAGACCCGGCTGGTGGTCGCTCCACACCCGCTGCCCGAAAAGCGCGTTGGCGTCGCGGGCGAAACGCGAGCGGCCCCAGCCGCTTTCCTGGGCCGCCTGGGCAAGGGCGAGGCTGGGCGGCACCTGATCGATGCGGCTCAACAGATCGGCGGCATCGCCGGGCGCGGCTCCGTACCATTCGGCCACCTGTTCCAGCCACAGCGCGTCGGTGGCGCCTAACCGCCCCGCCGCCTTGGCGTCCAGGGCGGCGACAACCTGAGTGCGGATGCGGGCAATCTCCGCGTTGGCCTGCAGGACAAGGGGCAGCAGGCTGCGCAGAAACAGCGCCTTGCGGCGATCGCTGTCCGACAGCTCGTCCATATCGCGCGGCAGGCGCGCCACCGCCAGCCGCGGCACCGGCGCACCGCTGTGCAGGCGCGAGAGCGTGTAGCCGGTCGAGTCGAAATAGGCGGCGAGGTCGTTGGCGTCGCGCGGCGGCAGGCGGCGCAGGACCGGCCCCTGCGACAGCAGCCCCAACTCCTGCCAGGCGGAAGGGGGCAGCGGCTGCGCGCCCTGCCAAAGGCCGAGCACCAGGCAGACCCCGAAGACCCCGCTCAGAACCGTCGTGCGGCCCAGCAGGCTGCGGTTCGCGCGGATGCAGGCGCGCTGCACCGTCGGCTGCCAACGGCGCCAGTGTTGCAAAAGCGGATACAGACTGCGCGCCACCATTGCCTCAAGGCCTCCCGATAGAGTGCAACGTAGCCCCGACGGCGGTGAAGATAGCGGCCCCTTCCCCAACAATTCGTTATCGCCGACGTGCTGCGCGAAGCCGCCAGGAATTGACACAGAAAACCGGAAAGCAGGCGCGCTTTCCGGTTTTCGGTCTGTGCGAAAGGAAAAGCCGCGAAGCTGCAGCCGCGGGCCTGCGGAGCGTTCCGGCCGGAAGGCCGCCCGCCACCGTCAAACGAAGGTCAAACGACCGGGCGAACCTCAACGACTTCGGGGATGTAGTGCCGCAGCATGTTCTCGATGCCCATTTTCAGGGTCGCCGTGGAGCTGGGGCAGCCGGAGCAGGCGCCCTGCATGTGCAGGTAGACCACGCCCTTGTCGAAACCGCGGAAAACGATATCCCCGCCGTCCTGGGCCACGGCCGGACGCACACGGGTGTCCAGCAGTTCTTTGATCTGGCTGACAACCTCGTTGTCCTCGGCATCGCCGCTGTGGCCCTCGTCGCCGGCGTCGGCATCGGCATTCAGGACCGGGCGGCCGGCGGTGAAGTGCTCCATGATGACGCCGAGGATGGCCGGCTTCATCAGATACCACTCGCGCTGGTCTTCCTTGGTGACGGAAACGAAATCGGTGCCGAAGAAGACGCCGACCACGCCGTCGACCTCGAAAAGGCGCTCAGCCAGCGGCGAGCGCCCGGCCGAAGCGGCGTCGGGGAAGTTCGCGGTCCCGCTTTCCAGCACCGCACGCCCGGGCAGAAACTTCAGGGTCGCCGGGTTCGGCGTCTGTTCGGTTTGGATGAACATCGCAGATCACTCCTTGGTCTTCGACCCCAGGCCGCGGGCGTCGGCACGCCCCTGCTAAACCTATGGGTATTCGGGAGGTTTTCCCGATTTCTGGTTCCCGATCTTGGCTTCAATGTGGCGCGCTCAACCCCGGCCTTCAAGCGCTATCCTTAAACCTGACTGAATTACTCAGATTTGCATACCGCGCTTTTGCGGCGCTGGCAAGAGCCGCGGTTTCGGCCCTTCACCAGGCCCTGCATCAGGCCCCGCATCAGGCCTCAAAGAAAACAGGCGCAAGAGCGGGCCCAGAATCGGGCCCAGAATCGGGCCCAGAATCGGGCCCAGAATCGGACCCAGAATCGGACCCGGCGCTTCAGGTGACCGCGTCGATCTCCTCGACCGTCATGGAGTCCGGCACCACGGTTACAGGGATATGCAGGCGGCCCAGGAACTTGCCGGTCATGGCGGAAACCAGGGGGCCAGGACCGCGTTTGTGGGTGGCCGCACCCAGAACCAGGATGGAGATATTGGGCTCCTCGTCCAGCAGGGCCAGGAGTTCGTCCCGGCGGTCGCCTTCGCGCACGTAGAGGATCGGCAGCGAACCCGAAAGCTCGCTGACCTCGGCGGCCATCCGCTGCAGCACCTGCTCGGCTTCGGTGCGCGCCTCTTCGCGCATGATGTCGCCGACCGACATCCAGTGCTGGAATTCCGAGGGTTCCACCACGTAGAGCATGGCCACCTTGCCGCCCGTGCGCCGCGCCCGGAGCGCCGCAAAGCGCAGCGCCACGCGCATCTCTTCGGTTTCGTCGACGACGACCAGAAAGACCCGGTGGTTCGCTTCCCGCGGTGGTTCCTGGCCCGGTGTTTCCAGACCCTGCGTTTCCTGCGCCTCAGACATGGCAGATCCCTTTTGCGCGGTGCCGGCACCGGGGTGCGGCAAGGCGGTCGCCGACCGTCTTGCAGCCCTCCCGCGGACCCGATCCGCTGAACCCTGCCACTACCCGGCTGGACCGCGCAATCGCCGCGATTTTCCCACGATTTGGGGGAGAATTCTCCAATCCGCTCTCAGGGTCGCCTTGGGGCCGCCATAGGGCCGCCCTTAGGGCCGCAGAAACCCGACGATGTCGTAGACCTCGGCCAGGATCGGATCGGCCAGGGCGCGGGCGCGTTCGGCCCCGTCGCGCAGCACCGAATCCACATAGCCGGGGTCATCGACCATGCGCGTCATCTCCGCACCCATGTGGCCGAGTCCGGCCACGGCAACATCGGTCATCGCCTTTTTGAAGTCGGCGAATCCCTTGCCCTCGAACTCGGTCACCACGTCCGCGAGGTTTTGATTCGTAAGGGCGGCGAAGATGGTCAGCAGATTGGCGGCTTCCGGGCGCGCCTCGCGGAAAGCCGCAGCGAACTGCCCCTCCGCATCGACCACCGAGGCATCGGGCAGCAATTCGGAATCGCTGGTCGCGCGGCGGATCTTCTTGGCCACCGCGTCGGCATCGTCGGTCATGTTGATGCGCGCCGCGTCCGAGGGGTCGGAGCTGCTCATCTTCTTGGTGCCGTCGCGCAGCGACATCACCCTTGTGGCCGTCCCCTGGATCAGCGGCTGGACGATGGGAAAGAAATCGACGCTGAAGTCGTTGTTGAACTTCTGCGCGACGTCGCGGGTGAGTTCCAGGTGCTGCTTCTGGTCCTCGCCGACCGGCACGTGGGTGCCTTTGTAGACCAGGATATCGGCGGCCATGAGGTTGGGATAGACGTAGAGCCCGGAGGACGCCTTTTCCCGGTTCTTGCCGGCCTTGTCCTTGAACTGGGTCATGCGGTTCAGCCAGCCCAGGCGGGTCACGCAGTTGAAGACCCAGGCCAGTTCGGCATGGGCGGCGACCTGCGACTGGTTGAAGATGATCGACTTTTCCGGGTCGATGCCGGCGGCGAGATAGCCGGCGGTGACCTCGCGGGTGCGCCGGCGCAGCTCGGCCGGCTCCTGCCACACCGTGATGGCGTGCAGGTCGACGACGCAGTAGATGCAGTCGTTGTCGGCCTGCAGATCCACGAACCTGCGGATCGCTCCCAGATAGTTGCCGAGGTGAAGATTGCCGGAGGGCTGGACGCCGGAAAAGATGCGTTTCATCGCGAGGGTTCTGTTCAGAAATGGAGCTCTGGAGATGAGGCGCGGTTATCGCTGGACCGCCGCCGGGGGTCAAGCCCGCCGAGAGTGCGGCGGGAACACCCCGGCTAGTCTGCGGTCTTGCCGCCCTTGGGTTGGCGCCGCAGCGCCGCCCGCAGCTCGCTGCGGGAGACGGCGCCAAGCGCGAAGGCGGCGGCGGCGTAGACGACAAGACCCGCGGCCACCAGCGCCACCAGCCCCAGCACCCGCTCGAAGAAGCCGCCCGCCATCCAGCCGGCCAGGAGCGTCTGCACCCCCCAGAGCGCCAGCGCCATGACGACGGCGGCGGCGAGGATGCGCGGCAGGCGCTGGCGGAAGCGCCCGTCCAGCGCCCAGAAGCCGCGCCGCCTGAGCGAGACCACCAGCAGCAGGGTGTTGAGCCAGGCCGCCAGCGCGGTCGCCAGCGCGATTCCGACGTGGGCCATGTAGAGAAAAAGCAGCAGGCTGAGCACGATGTTGGCGACCACCGAGACGACGGAGAAGCGGAAAGGCGTCACCGTGTCCTCGCGCGCGTAGAAGGCGGGCTGCAGGATCTTCACCAGCACGTAGGCCGGCAGGCCGCCGGCGAAAGCCGCCAGGGCGGCGGCGGTGGCCGCCGCGTCGTCGGGCCCGAAGGCGCCGTGCTGGAAGAGGCCGCCGACGATGGCGCCGGGGATGACCAGAAGCGCCAGGGTCGCCGGCAGGGTCAGCAGCAGCGCGAACTCCAGCCCGCGGTTGAGGCTCTGCATGGCCGCGGCCTCGGCACCGCCGCGCAGCTTGCGCGCCATGTCCGGCAGCAGAACGACACCGATGGCGATGCCGATCAGGCCCAGGGGCAGCTGATAGACCCGGTCGGCGTAGTAGAGATAGGAGAAGGCGCCCTCCTGCCAGCTGGCGATGGAGGAGCCGACGAAGATGTTGATCTGCAGCGCCCCGGCCGACAGAACGCCGGGCACCAGCAGCACCAGGAGGCGGCGCACCCCTGGGGTGAGGCGCGGGCGCGGCAGGCGCAGCGCCATGCCGGCGCGCGCCGCAGCCACCACCAGAAAGATCATCTGCGCGGCGCCGGCCAGGCAGACGGTCCAGGCCATCAGGTAGCCGGGCGCCCCGGTGAAGGGCAGCACCACGACCAGCGCCAGGATGAAGAGGACGTTCAGCAGGATCGGCGCCGCCGCCGCGGCGGCGAAGCGGTAGAGCGAATTGAGCACGCCGGAGAGCAGCGCCACGACACCCATGAAGAGGAGGTAGGGGAAGGTGATGCGCGACAGTTCGACGGCCAGCGCCAGCTTCTCCGGGTCCTGGGAGAAGCCGGAGCCGATGACGTAGATGAACCACGGCATGCCGGCCATGGCGGCGGCGGAAAAGACCAGGAGGCCGGTGATCAGCACCGACAGCGCCTGCTCGGCGAAGCGCCGCGCGGCGGCCTCGCCCTCCTGCTCCAGGCGGCGGGCGAAGAGCGGCACGAAGGCGGCGTTGAAGGCGCCCTCGGCGAAGAGCCGGCGGAACAGGTTGGGCAGGCGAAAGGCGGCGAAAAAGGCATCGGCCACCGGACTGGCGCCGACCACGTTGGCGATCAGGATATCGCGGAGAAAGCCGAGGACACGGCTGATGCCGGTATAGCCCCCGACGGTCGCAACGGAACGAACAAGGCTCATGTCCGCTCCTTCTAGAGAATTGCGGCGGGCATAGAAAGCCTTCGGGTTCCGGCGGCAGGAGCCTCCGGGGCGGACCCGGGACCTACTTTCGCGCTTCCTTGCCGGCTTTGACCGGCTTGGCGGCGATCTTGGCGGTTCTGGACGCCGGCTTGGCGGCGGGTTTGGCCTTTGCCTTGGCGTCTCCGACCTTGGCCGGCTTCTTGACGAGGCTGCAGTCGCCGTCCTGCAGGGCGGCGATCAGCTTTTTCTCGATGTTGCGCAGCTTCACCTTGTTCTCGATCTTGCCGCCGAGCGCATCCTGCACATAGAAGACGTCGACCGCCCGCTCGCCGAAGGTGGCGATGCGCGCCGACTTGATGATCAGGTTGAGGCGGGTGAGCGCGAGGGTCACCTGGTAAAGCAGCCCTGGCCGGTCGCGTCCGTTCACCTCGACGACGGTGTGGTTGCGGCTCGCCTTGTTGTCGATCAGCACCCGGGGCGAAACCTTGAAGACCCGCAGGCGGCTGGGGATGGGCGACTTCTGCGCTTCGAGTTCCTGCAGCGGCTTCAGCCGCCCGGCCAGGCTCTGTTCGATCGCCGCGGAGAGCCGCGCCAGCTTGCCCGGCTGGTCGAAGGGGCCGCCGGTGGCGTCTTCCACGTAGAAGGAGTCCAGCGCCATGCCGTTGCGCAGGGTGAAGATCTGCGCCGCGGTGATGGAGGCTCCGGCGACCGCCATGGCCCCGGCGATGCGGCTGAACAGACCGGGATGATCGGCCGTGTAGACCGTCACCTCGGTCGCCTCGCGGTAGCGGTCGATACGGGTGTCGATGGTCAGCGGCCGGCCGCTCTGGTCGGCCTCGCGCAGCAGGTTGGCATGGCGCAGATGGGTGTCGGCATCCAGCCCGGTCCAGTAGGCCGGATAGCCGCGGCGCAGATGGGCGGTGATGTCCTTGGCGTTCCAGCCGGCCTGCTGCAGCCGCTCGCGCAGGCCGAACTTGGCCGCCTTGACCCTTGCGTCGCGGCTGTCGGCCGCCAGCCCGCCGGACAGCAGGGCCTCCGTCCCCCAGTAGAGGTCGCGCAGCAGCGCCGCCTTCCAGGCCGTCCAGACCCCCGGGCCGACGGCCCGGATGTCCGCCACGGTAAGGACCAGCAGCAGGCGCAGGCGTTCCGGCGACTGCACCAGATCGGCGAAGTCCTGCAGCGTCTTCGGGTCGTTGATGTCGCGCTTGAAGGCGGTGTCGCTCATCGCAAGGTGGTGCAGCACCAGCCAGGCCACGGTCTCGGTCTCCGCCTCGCTGAAGCCGAAGCGCGGGCAGACCTTCTCGGCCACCTTCGCGCCGAGAACCGAGTGATCGCCCTGGCGGCCCTTGGCGATGTCGTGCAGCAGCACCGCCATGAACAGCACGCGCCGCGACAGCACCTTGTGCACCACGTCGCTGGCGATGGGCGCCTCGGTGGCGAGCCGGCCCTCTTCGATGGCGTGCAGCACGCCGATGGCGAAGATGGTGTGCTCGTCCACCGTGTAGTGGTGATACATGTTGTACTGCATCTGCGCGACGACGCGCCCGAAGTCCGGCAGAAAGCGCCCGAAGACACCCGCCTCGTTGAGACGCCGGAGCGTGATCTCCGGATCGTGCTTCGAGGTCAGCATCTCCATGAACAGCTCGTTGGCGCGGGCGTCGCCGTGCAGGGTCTTGTTCACGCGCTTCAGGTTGCGCGTGATCAAGCGCAGCGCGTCGGGGTGGATGTCGAGGTCGTGCTTCTGGGCGACCCGGAAGATGCGCAGCATCTCCACCGGGTCCTCGGCGAAGACCTCGGCGGAAGCGACAGTCAGGCGGTCGCCCTCCAGCGCGAAGCCTTCGACCTTGCGGCGGCGGCGCAGGCTCGGCAGGCGGAAGCGCGAACGCCGGTCGTGCTCGGCCTCGATCGCCGAGCAGAAGATGCGCGTCAGGTCGCCCACCTCCTTGGCGACCAGAAAGTAGCGCTTCATGAAGCGCTCGACATCCATCAGCCCGGCATGGGCGGTGAAGCCCATCAGCGGCGCCAGCTGCTTTTGCATGTCGAAGGTCAGGCGCTCCTCGGCACGGCCGGAGCTGTAGTGCATGTAGCAGCGCAGCGTCCAGAGATAGTTCTGCGCCTTTTCGAAGCGCCGCACCTCGGCCGCTGTAAAGACCTTGCGCTCGACCAGCTTGGCGATGTCGTCGACGTTGTAGAGATACTTGGCGATCCAGAACAGCGTGTGCAGATCGCGCAGGCCGCCTTTGCCTTCCTTGATGTTGGGCTCCAGCGTATAGCGTGAGCCGCCGAAGCGCCGATGGCGGCTGGAGCGTTCCTTCAGCTTGGCTTCGATGAACTTGGCCCCGCCGCCGGCCTGCACCTCCTTCGCGAAGCGCTTGCGCAGTTCGCGGAACAGGTCCTGATCGCCCCACAGCCAGCGCGCCTCCAACAGCGCGGTGCAGATGGTGATGTCGGTCTTGGCGAGACGCAAACACTCGCGCACGGAGCGGGTCGCATGGCCGACCTTGAAGCCGAGATCCCAGAGGAAGTAGAGCATCTCCTCCACCACCTGCTCGCTGCGCGGAGTCAGCTTGTAGGGCAGCAGGAAGAGCAGATCGATGTCGGAATGCGGTGCAAGTTCGCCACGGCCGTAGCCGCCGAGGGCAACCAGGCAGAGCCGCTCGCCGGTCGAGGGGTTGGCCAGGGGGTAGAGCCGCTGGCCGACGTGGTCGTAGATCACGCGCAGGACCTGGTCGACCAGATAGGACTCGGCGCGCACCGTCGCCGTGCCGGAGGCGCCGGCCTCCAGCCGCCGGCGCACCTCCGCCCGGCCGTCCTTCAGCGCCTGTTTCAGAAGGTCGAGCACCGCGGCACGCAGCGCCGGCCCCGGGGCCTGCCGCTCCGCCAGCTCGTCTATCGCCGCGAGCAGGCTGCGCCGGGAGACGATGGCGCGGCGGTTCTCGACCCGCAGGTCGTCCTCGAAGCCACCCTCTTCAGGGCCGGAATCCGGAGCCTTCTGCGGTGTCTTGCCCGGTTTTGCGGCCCTTCCGGGCACGGTTATGTCAAGGCTTGCAGGCATGCTATCCTTCACATCGCCCTTTGCGGCGGCCCTGTCCAGTCCCCCGGCCCAATCTCCCGGGGGCCATGAAACCCGGGGGCCATGAAACCGGGGGTCCGTGAAAACCGGGGGCCAAGAGCGAGAGTATGGCACGAATCCTTGGTACGGTCCTAAAGACCGTCTGTGTACTCGCAATCCTCGGCGCCTGCGCAAGCCAGGCCGATCCGCCGCTGATGCGCGCCAGCGCGACAGCCGAGGCGGAGAGCCTGAAGCTCAGGGTCGATGACATTCCGCCGGGGCGCGAAATCCTGGCCCTGGTGCTGGTCGATCCCCAGGGCCGGGAGACACCGGCCCGCGACCGCGAGGTCGTCACCCGCCAGACCGGCAGCGGCGGCGCCTCCGGCCCCGGCATCGGGGTGGGCGCCACCGGCGGCTCCTCCAGCGGCGTGAAACCCTTCATCTCCCTCGGCTACATCTTCCGCGGCAGCCGCGAGGAGCGGCGCAGCCAGTACCTGACCGCCGAGATCCCGGTTGCCGAACCGGAGCGCTACCGCAGCGACTGGCGCGACTGGCGCATCGAGGTGCGCTACCGCGATGTGGCAGGCAGCGACGGCCTGCTGACCCTGGCGGCGCCGCCGCTCTAGGACTCGCTTTTCTCCGACAGCTCCTTCAGTCGGTAGATCAGCTCCAGCGCCTCGCGCGGGCTGAGACCATCCGGCTCGACCTCCGAAAGCGTCGCGTCGACGGGGGAGGGCCCGGACGAAGCTGCGGGCTGGCTCAGCGTGGCCGCGAAGAGCGGCAGATCGTCAGCCAGGCGCGAGAGGGCGCCGGCCTGCTCGCCCTGTTCCAGGGTCGCCAACACCGCCTCGGCGCGGTCGATCGCCGCCTTGGGCAGGCCGGCCAGCTTGGCGACGTGGATGCCGTAGGAACGGTCGGCGGCACCGGCCACAACCTCGTGCAGGAAGACCACGTCGTCCTGCCACTCCTTCACCCGCATGGCATGGCAGGACAGAGAGTCCAGCTTGGCGGCTAGGGCCGTCAGCTCGTGGTAGTGGGTGGCGAAGAGGGCACGGCAGCGGTTCACCTGATCCAGGTGTTCGATGCAGGCCCAGGCGATGGAGAGCCCGTCGAAGGTGGCCGTGCCGCGGCCGATCTCGTCCAGGATCACCAGCGCACGCGGCCCCGCCTGGTTGAGGATGGCGGCGGTCTCCACCATCTCGACCATGAAGGTCGAACGGCCCCGGGCCAGATCGTCGGCGGCGCCGACGCGGCTGAACAGCCGGTCGACCAGCCCGATATGAGCAGAGGCCGCGGGCACGTAGCTGCCCATCTGGGCGAGCACGGCAATCAGCGCGTTCTGGCGCAGGAAGGTGCTCTTGCCCGCCATGTTGGGGCCGGTGATCAGCCAGATGCGGCCGACACCTGAGTCGGGATCGGGGTCGTCCTCCAGGCGGCAGTCGTTGGCGACGAAGCCGCCTTCCTGCGCGCGCGCCAGCGCGGCTTCCACCACCGGGTGGCGCCCTTCGCGGATATCGAAGGCGGCGCTGTCATCGATGCGCGGGCGGCACCAGCGCTGTTCGACCGCCAGCTCGGCCAGGCCGGCGGCAACGTCCAGGGCCGCCAGCACCCGGGCGCTGTGCGCGACGGCCTCGGCCTGGCCCAGCACCTCTGCCACCAGGCGCTGAAAGATCTCCAGTTCCAGTGCCAGGGCGCGCTCCGCCGCCGAGGCGATCTTCTGCTCCAGCTCCGACAGCTCCACCGTGGTGAAGCGCATCGCCGAGGCCAGGGTCTGGCGGTGGATGAAGGGCCCTTCGGCGCCGGTTTTGATCTTGCCGGCATGGGTCGGCGTCACCTCGATGAAGTAGCCGAGCACGTTGTTGTGCTTGACCTTGAGGCTGGGCACGCCGGCCTCCTCGGCATAGCGGCTCTGCAGCCCGGCCATCAGCTTGCGGCTGTCGTCGCGCAGGCTGCGCAGCTCATCCAAGGCTGCCTCGTAGCCGGCGGCGATGCAGCCGCCATCGCGGGCCAGAAACGGCGGTTCCGCCGCCAGAGCCGCGTCCAGGATTGCGACGAGGTCCGCATGACCGCCGAGGCTTTCCAGATCGCCTGCGTCCAGGCTCGGCGGCGCAAGACCGGCGCGCGCGACGATGAGCCGCGCCAGATCCCCCGCCACCGCGAGCGCGCCGCGCACCGCCGCCAGGTCGCGCGGCCCGCCGCGCCCGAGACTGAGGCGGGAAAGGGCCCGCTCGATATCCGGACAGCGCCGCAGCGCCGCGCGCAGGTCGGCGCGCAGTCCGCCGTCCTCGATGAGCCAGGCCAGCTGGTCGTGGCGCGCGGCGATGGCCGGGGGGTCGGTCAGCGGCGCGGCGAGCCGGGTCGCCAGCAGCCGGGCCCCGGCGCCGGTGACGCTGCGGTCGATGGTGGCGAGCAGGGTGCCGTCGCGGCCGCCGGAGAGGGCTTCGGTCAGTTCCAGGTTGCGCCGCGTGGCGGCGTCGATCTCCATCACCGCGCCCCCGGCCAGCTGCCGCGGTGGCTGCAGGCGGGGCATCTTCCCTTTCTGGGTGAGCGCCAGATAATCGATCAGCGCGCCTGCGGCGGCCAGTTCAGCACGGCCGAAGGCGCCGAAAGCCTCCAGGGCCCTGACCTGAAACACCTCCTCCAGGCGGCGGCGGGCGTTGCCGCTGTCGAAGCGGGGCGCCGGCAGCGGGCTCAGCCGCTCGCGCAGGTCGGCCAGGGCCTCGGCGACCGCGGGCTGGGCCAGCAGGCTTTCCGGCAGGATGATCTCGCCGGGATCGAGGCGCGCCAGCGCTGCGCCCAGATTCCCGGCGGCCAGATCCCCGGCGGCGAGCGCCTGGGTCTGGAAGTCGCCGGTCGAGATGTCGAGCCAGGCGAGGGCCAGAGCGCCGCCGGCGCTCGCCAGCGCGGCCAGGTAGTTGTGGGCCCGCGCGTCCAGCAGGGCGTCCTCGGTCAGGGTGCCGGGCGTGACGATGCGCACCACCGCCCGGCGCACCACCGACTTGCTGCCGCGCTTCTTGGCCTCCGCCGGGTCCTCGGTCTGCTCGCAGACCGCGACCTTGAAGCCCTTGCGGATCAGGCGCGCAAGATAGCCGTCCGCGGAATGCACGGGCACGCCGCACATGGGGATGTCCGCGCCCTGGTGCTGGCCGCGCTTGGTCAGCGCGATGTCCAGGGCGGCGGAGGCCTGTTGCGCGTCCTCGAAAAACAGTTCGTAGAAGTCCCCCATGCGATAGAACAGCAGGACGCCCGGATGCTCGGCCTTGATCTCCAGGTACTGGGTCATCATGGGCGTTACGCCGGCCGGCTTGACGGGCCGCGCCGCCTTTGCTGTCTGGGCGGCGCCGGTTCCCGGAGTCTGGTCCGGCTGGGCTGCGGGGGCGGGTTTTGCGGTCATCGATCCAAGGGGCGCGTGTGGGGGCGCAGGTTATCACAGGCGACGGCACCGGGGGCAAGCCGGGCGATGGAGCGCGGCAGCGCATGAACCACGGGTCTGGGCAAGCCGCGCCACAGCGGTCAGAATAGGAAAAAGGGAGAACGGAATGCAGGACCAGAGTGCAGACAGCGACGTCTTTGCCGCCGGCCAGCCCGTCGAAGTGGTCGGTCGCTTTTCCCAGCGCGTCGAATTCACAGAGGCGGTCGAGGCGCTGCTCGCGGCGGGCTTTGCCCGTGACGATCTTTCCGTCCTCGACACCCACGAATCGCTCAGCGCCAGCGGCTCGCCCGGGGAGGCCTGGCAGGAATCCCTCGCCGGCCTCGTGGGCGAGATCAACTACGTCGGCCCGCTGACCGCCGCCGGCCTGATCGCCATAGCAACCGGCCCGGTGGGCGCGGCGGTGGCCGGTGCGCTGGCTGCCGGCATCAGTGTCGCCGCCGTGGTGGAGCTGCTGGAAAAGCTCCGCGCCACACCCCATACCGAGGCTTTCGCACGCGCCCTGGAGGCCGGTGCGATCCTGCTGTGGGTGCGGGTCACAGATCCGGCGGCGGCGGACAAGGCCGAGGAAATCCTCAGCAAGGCCGGGGGCGCCGATGTCCACCGCCATGTCCGGGCCCACTAAAGGACAGGCCGCAGCGCAAGCGGTCCTTTGTCCCCGGCGCTTTGCCCCCGACCTTTTGTCATGATCTTTGACGCTTGCATGCCGTCTCTCTAAGATTTCCGGAAAAACAAGGCCCTAAGCCAATTGTGCCGAGGGAAAGCGGGCGGTCCACCGCTCCGCCCCAGGGTACCCCGGCGTTGTGGGCGAGACCGTAACGCAGGCGCCGGCAGCCACAACAACGGCCCGGGTGAAGCGCCAGGGATATGTGCCCAAGGGGAGGACAAGATGGACAGAACCCGCATCACCGAGGAAGAGGCGCTCGATCTGCACGCCTCCGGCCGGCCCGGGAAGTTCGAGATCCAGGCCACCAAGCCGCTGACCACCCAGCGCGACCTTTCGCTGGCCTACTCCCCCGGCGTCGCCGTCCCCTGCCTGAAGATCGCCGCCGACGAGGCCAAGGCCTACGACTACACCGCCAAGGGCAACATCGTCGCGATCATCTCCAACGGGACCGCGGTGCTGGGCCTCGGCGACCTCGGCGCCCAGGCCGCCAAACCGGTCATGGAAGGCAAGGCCGTCCTCTTCAAGCGCTTCGCCGATGTCGACGGCATCGACCTGGAGGTCGACACCCGCGAGGTCGACGACTTCGTCAACTGCGTGCGCTTTCTCGGCAAATCCTGGGGCGGCATCAACCTGGAAGACATCAAGGCGCCGGAATGCTTCATCATCGAAGAGCGGCTGAAGGAACTGATGGACATCCCCGTGTTCCACGACGACCAGCACGGCACCGCCATCATCACCGCCGCCGGCTTCCTCAATGCCCTGGCGCTGACCGGCCGCTCCATCGAAAAGACCAAGGTCGTGATCAACGGCGCCGGCGCCGCCGGCATCGCCTGCGCCGAGCTGATCAAGGCCATGGGGGTGCCGCATGACCTGGTGATGCTCTGCGACACCCGGGGCGTCATCTATCAGGGCCGCGAAGAAGGCATGAACCAGTGGAAGTCGGCCCATGCGGTCGACACCAAGGCGCGCAGCCTGGAAGAGGCCTTCGAGGGTGTGGACGTCTGCATGGGGCTTTCGGTGAAGGGCGCCTTCACGCCGGAGATGATCCGCTCCATGGCCGACCAGCCGATCATCTTCGCCATGGCCAATCCGGACCCGGAGATCACGCCGGAAGACGTGGCCGAGCTGCGCGATGACGCCATCGTCGCCACGGGGCGGTCCGACTATCCGAACCAGATCAACAATGTCCTCGGCTTCCCTTACATCTTCCGCGGCGCTTTGGACGTGCGGGCCTCGACCATCAACATGGAGATGAAGATCGCCGCCGCCCAGGCGCTGGCCGAACTCGCCCGCGAGGACGTGCCGGACGAGGTCGCCCAGGCCTATCACAGCAAGGCCCTGCGCTACGGCCGCGCCTACATCATTCCGGCACCTTTCGATCCGCGCCTGATCGTCGCGGTGCCCAAGGCGGTGGCGAAGGCGGCCATGGACAGCGGCGTCGCGCGGCAGCCCATCGACGACATGGCGGCCTACGAGCAGCAGCTCTCCGCGCGGCTCGATCCCACCGCCTCCAGCCTGCAGCGGATCTTCGACAAGGTGCGCCAGAACCCCAAGCGCGTGGTCTTCGCGGAAGGCGAGGAGGAGCGCAGCATCCGCGCCGCGCTTGCCTTCCAGCAGGCCGGCTACGGCACGCCGGTGCTTGTCGGGCGCGAGGAGATCGTGCGCGCAACCATGACCTCCATCGGCCTGGAAAAAAGCCAGCTGGAAATCCACAACGCGCGGCTGTCCAGCAACAACGCGCGCTACGTCGACTATCTTTACAAGCGCCTGGGACGGCGCGGCTCCCTGCGCCGTGACTGCCAGCGGATGGCCAACCAGAACCGCAACGTCTTCGCCGCCTGCATGGTCGCCTGCGGCGAAGCCGATGCCATGGTGACGGGCCTGACACGCAGTTTCGGCGTCGCCTACGAGGACATCCGCCGCGCCATCGATCCGCTGCCCAAGCAGCGCGTCTTCGGCCTTTCCATCATGGTCATGCGCGGGCGCTCCATCTTCATCGCCGACACCTCTGTGCACGAGTTGCCGAACGCCGAGCAGCTGGCCGACATCGCCATGCAGGCCGCCGCCCAGGCGCGCGCCATGGGCCACGAGCCGCGGGTCGCGCTGCTGTCCTATTCCAACTTCGGCAACCCCTGGCACCCGGCGGCCCAGCGCATCCGCGATGCGGTGCAGCTGCTCGATCTGCGCGAGCCCGACTTCGAGTACGACGGGGAGATGCAGGCCAACGTGGCGCTGAACTATGACCTGATGCGGGACCACTATCCCGTCTCGCGGCTCTCCGGGCCGGCCAACGTGCTGGTGATGCCGGGGCTGCACTCGGCCAACATCACCGCCAAGCTGGTGCAGCAGGGCGGCGGCGGCACGGTCATCGGACCGATCCTCATCGGCCTGTCCAAGCCGGCCCAGGTGGTCCAGCTGGGCGCGACGGTGAACGACATGGTGACCGCCGCGGCCCTGGCCGCCTACGAGGCGCAGGCGACCGGAGAGCTGCTGTAGACAGGGCATCCGGGTGAACCTCTGCTGCCGCGGCGCCGACTGATCAGCATCGGGTGCCGCGCTTGAGGCGGGCACGAATGCGCCGCAACGGCGGAGCGGCTGAGAAGGCCTCCGCAAGGAAAGCTTCTGAAGTCTGGCCGCCGGACTGAGCTGGCACAGCGACCGGGAAAAGAGGATGGCTCCGCGCTTCGGCAACATCGTCATCAGCCTCGGACTGATCGCGATCGCCCTTTATCTGGGCCTCACCGCCGTGCTGGGCCTGACGGCTGTGCCGACCCTGCCGGCGGGCGACCCTCCGCCGCCGGCAGACGGCTTCGCACTCACCGCAATCTCCGGGATCACGGGGATCGCGGCCCTTTTCAGCGCCATCGGCGTTCTCGCCCGCCGGCGTTGGGGACTGACCGCCTTCCGCGTCATGGTTGCAGGGATCTTGGTCTTCGTTGCGTTGGGGCTCTGGCACAACACCGGGAACGCCTGGCTGATCTGGCCGGAGCTGCTGTCCTACGGCCTGCTCGGCGGTCTGACCGCGCTGCTCGTCGACCGCTATCTCGCGCGGCAGGTCTGAAGCCCGCGGCGGGCGTGGACACAGGGACGCGGTCCTCGGGATGGTCGGGCCCCGCGATGGTCGGGCCCCGGGATGGTCGGGCCCCGGGATGGTCGGGCCCCGGGATGGTCGGGCCCCGGGATGGTCGGGCCCCGGGAAGGTCTGGCCACTGCAAAAGCTTCACGACCGCGCGCACGCGCACATGCTAATATCCACGTTGACCTCAGCGCGATTGAACCCCACAAACCCTCCATGATCGACGAGCCCTCAGACCGTCCGGCGAAGGCCACCCCGCCAGAGGCCGGCGCGCCGCCGCCGTTCTATGGGCGGCTGCTGCTGGCCGCGGCGGTGCTCTGCGTGCCGGTGGCGCTGATCCTGGGGGCTTTCGTCCTGGGCGGGCAGCTGACCATGACCGCCGCCGTGGTCGGGGGCGCCGCCATCCTCGCGCTGATGGCGGTGATGCTGAACCAGCACCTTCGCCGCGTGCGCACCCTGACGCGCTACCTCGGCCGGCTGCGGGATGCAGGCGACGACAGCCCGCTGCCGCCGGCGCCCTCGGGCGGCGACCTGCTGTCGCCGGGGCTGGTGGATGCCATCGCCGAGACGGCGCGTGAGCAGCGGGCAAGGCGCAACGACCTGCAGGACACCATGGCGATGAACGCCGCGGTGCTGGCGGGCCTGCCCGACCCCCTGATCCTGGTGGCGGAGAACCGCCGGGTGCTGCGCCTGAACCCGGCCGCCGAGGCCCTGCTGGGACAGGATCTCGCCGGCCGCGACCTGGCCCTCGGGCTGCGCAACCCGGACCTGCTGGCCGCGGTCGACGCGGTGCTGCAGGGCGGCGAACAGGAAGCGGTGGAGTTTTCCATCCCCGGCAAGGTCGAGCGCAGCATTGCGGCGCGGGTGCTGCGCCTGCCGGCGGCGGCACCGCAGCAGGCGCGGCTGATGATCGCCCTCTACGATCTGACCGGCGTCAAGCAGACCGAGCGCATGCGCGCCGACTTCGTCGCCAACGTCAGCCACGAACTGCGCACGCCGCTCAGCAGCCTGATCGGCTTCATCGAGACTCTGCGCGGACCGGCGTTGGAGGACCAGGAGGCACAGATCCGCTTCCTGAAGATCATGGAAGAGCAGGCGCACCGCATGTCGCGTCTGGTGGACGACCTGCTCTCCCTTTCACGTATCGAGCTGCAGGAGCACACGCCGCCGGACAGCGAGTGCGACGTCGCGGAGATCCTGCGTTCCGTCAGCTCGACGCTGGAGCTGGAAGCGGCGCGCTATGGCATGCGCATCGATCTGGCCTGCGAGCCCCTGCCGCCGGTGGTGGGCGTCCACGACGAACTCACCCAGGTGATCCAGAACCTGCTCGATAACGCGCTGAAGTACGGCTACGAGAACACCGTGGTCCGGGTGACCGCCAGGCGGCTGTCGAAGGGCGGGGCGGGGGAGCGCCGCCTGGGCCGCGCGGGCGTGAAAATCTCGGTTTTCAACGAAGGCGAAGGCATCGAGCGCGAGCACATCCCGCGCCTCACGGAGCGCTTCTACCGGATCGACACGGGCCGTTCGCGGCGCCTCGGCGGGACCGGCCTGGGGCTGGCGATCGTCAAGCACATCGTCAACCGGCACCGCGGTGTCCTGGAGATCGAAAGCCGCAGCAACGAAGGCGCCACTTTTTCGGTCTATCTGCCCTCCGCCCTGCCGGCCGAGGAAAGCCTCGCGCCCTCCCAGTCGCAGGCGTCCTAGCGCGAAGCGGGGCTTCGCACTGCCTGTCTTTCGTGAGAAAAGGTTAATTTACAGTGGAAATGTTGAGAATTTCCGCGTCTGTCATCTAACTGTCACAAAAGTGCAGTAATACCATCGCCGAGCGACCGTAGTTTGGGCCCGCCGGCGAGAGGTCGGCGCCAACGTTGTTCCCGGCTCAGGCCTTGGGTAGGCCGGAAGGGAAATGGCCGGAAGGCAACATCGAGACAATTTCACCAATGGGCATTCAGCGGAGGTACTCCCCGTGAGCAAGAGAACGCTAGCCGTGGCGGCCGTTGCCGGTTTCGTCATGGTCGCGCCGGCTTTGGCCGAGGCGCGTGACCAGATCCGTATCGTCGGTTCTTCGACGGTCTTCCCCTTCTCCACGGCCGTGGCCGAGAACTTCGGCCGCACCAGCGGCTTCAAGACGCCGGTCGTCGAGAGCACCGGTTCGGGCGGCGGCATGAAGCTGTTCTGCGCCGGCGTGGGCACCGAGCATCCGGACATCACCAATGCTTCGCGGCGCATCAAACAGTCCGAATTCGAGATGTGCGGCGAAAACGGCATCACCATCACCGAGGTGAAGATCGGCTTCGACGGCATCGTCCTGGCCAACTCCAAGGCGCATTCGCCCTTCGCCCTGACCAAGAAGCAGATCTTCCTGGCCCTGGCCAAGGAGATCCCGGTCGACGGCCAGCTGGTTCCCAACCCGAACAAGCTCTGGAGCGACATCGACCTTTCGCTGCCCGCCGAGCGCATCGAGGTTCTGGGCCCGCCGCCGACCAGCGGCACCCGCGATGCCTTCGTCGAACTGGTGATGGAAGCCGCCGCCGAGGAGTTCCCGGAGATCAAGGCTCTGGACAAGAACGCCTTCAAGGCTGCGGCGCACTCCGTGCGTGAAGACGGGGCTTTCGTCGAAGCCGGCGAGAACGACAACCTGATCGTCCAGAAGCTGGAAGCCAATCCGAACGCGCTCGGTATCTTCGGCTTCAGCTTCCTCGACCAGAACGCCGACAAGCTGCAGGGTGCGACCGTCGGCGGCGTGGCGCCGGAGTTCGAGAACATCGCCTCCGGTGAGTACGGCATCTCCCGCTCGCTCTACTTCTATGTGAAGCAGGAGCATGTCGGCACCATCCCCGGCATCAAGGAGTTCGTGGCCGAGTTCACCTCCGACAAGGCCTGGGGCGACGAGGGCTATCTGATGGAAAAGGGCCTGATCCCTCTGCCGACCGACGATCGCAATGCGATGATGGAGTCGGCCAACGGCATGGCGCCCTTGAGCATGTAATCGGGCATGTAATCGGGTGAGAGTCCGGCGGAGTGAACTCTCCGCCGGACTCGCTCCCCAAGAACACTATCAATGAAACCTGCAATCACAGAATCGGTCGGAGCACACACCGTCAAGGTATGACGAAGCCGGCGCCCCGGCCCTTCGGACGGCGAAGGGTGTGTTGGGAAGGGCGCAGGCAGGCTCCCTCCTTGAGATCCGATGGGCCGCCATGAACAGCTTTCTTCTAATCGCGATCCTGCTGGTACTGGCCTCCGTCGGCTACCAATTCGGACAACGGCGCGCCCGGTCAGTGAGCGGCGGCCACCCGTCGACGCTCCATTCGCGGCCCCAGTATTACGGCTTCTATGTCGCACTCTGGTGCGGCATCCCGAGCCTGTTGCTGATGTCGCTCTGGCTGATCCTGGAGCCGCACGTCGCCGAGTGGATGCTGATCTCCAACCTGCCGGCGGACATGCAGGGCCTGCCGGAAGATCGCCTTTCGCTGCTCCTGAACGACGTCAAGAACCTGGCCTCCGGCAATATCGTCAGCCGCGAGGTCGATGCCTCGCTGCAAGCCGCTGCAGACGGATACGCCTCGGTGCGCCAGATCGGCAATGCCGCCATGACGGTGGTTGCCATCGCCATTGCCGTGCTCGGCCTGGCCTTCGCGCGCAAGCGCGTCTCGCCGCAGCTGCGCGCCCGCAATCTGGTGGAGCGCACGGTCAGCGTGCTGATGATCATCGCTTCGACCATCGCGATCCTCACCACCATCGGCATCGTGATGTCGTTGCTGTTCGAGGCCATGCGCTTCTTCGCGCGGGTCCCCTGGCATGAGTTCCTTTTCGGCCTGGATTGGAGCCCACAGACCGCACTGCGCGCCGACCAGGTCGGCGCATCCGGGGCCTTCGGCGCGATCCCGCTCTTCGCCGGGACGCTGCTGATCACCTTTATCGCCATGTGCGTGGCGGTGCCGATCGGCCTGTTCTCGGCCATCTACATGTCGGAGTACGCGCCACAGCGCATGCGCGCCATCGTCAAGCCGATGCTGGAAATCCTGGCCGGTGTGCCGACAGTGGTTTACGGCTTTTTCGCCGCCCTGACCGTCGCCCCCTTCATCCGCCGCACCGGCGAGTCCCTTGGCATGACGGTCTCCTCTGAATCGGCATTGGCCGCAGGCGTGGTCATGGGGATCATGATCATCCCCTTCGTCTCCTCGCTGAGCGACGACGTGATGAATGCGGTGCCGCGTGCCCTGCGCGACGGCGCCTTTGCCCTGGGCGCGACCAAGTCGGAGACCATCAAGCAGGTGATCTTCCCCGCCGCCCTGCCGGGCATCGTGGGCAGCCTTTTGCTTGCCATGAGCCGCGCCATCGGCGAGACCATGATCGTGGTCATGGCGGCCGGACTGGCGGCCAATCTCACCGCCGACCCCCTGGAGGCGGTCACCACCGTGACGGTGCAGATCGTCACCCTGCTGGTCGGCGACCAGGAATTCGACAGCGCCAAGACACTGGCGGCCTTCGCCCTGGGGCTGGTGCTCTTCGCCGTTACGCTCACGCTCAACGTGATCGCCTTGAACGTGGTCCGGAGGTACCGAGAGAAATATGACTGACAGCACGGCACCTGCCGCGGCCCTGCGCCGCGCCGACCTCTCGGAACAGCGGCTGGGCCGCCGCTACGCTGCCGAGAAGCGCTTTCGCTTCTATGGCCTGCTGGCAATTTTCGCCGCACTGGGAATCCTGGGGCTGCTGATCGGCACCATCGTGCTGAACGGCTACACCGCCTTCGTACAGACCCACATCGCCGTTCCGGTCTACCTGGATCCGCAGGTCATCGACCCGCAGGACACGAACGACCCGCAGATCATGGGGCGCGCCGACTATCAGGGCCTGTTGCGGACGAGCCTGCGCGAGCGCTTTCCCGATGTGAGCGGCCGCCGCGACCGCCTCAAGCTCTACGGCATCCTCTCCAACGGCGCCGGGCTGGATGTCCGCGACGCAGTGCTCTCCGACCCGTCGATCATCGGCACGACACAAACCCTCTGGGTCAAGTCCTCCGACGATATCGACAGCCTGGTGAAAGGCTACATCGACCGCACCTTGCCGGAGTCCGACCGGCGGGTGAAGGACAACGAGATCGTCTGGATCGAGGCGCTTGAGGCCGACGGCGTGATCGAGACCCAGTTCAACACCACCTTCTTCACCGCCGGCGACTCGCGCGAGCCCGAGCAGGCCGGCATCTGGGGCGCCGTGGTCGGGTCCTTCTACACGCTGCTGATCACGCTCATCCTGACCTTCCCCATCGGCGTGCTCTCGGCGGTCTACCTGGAAGAGTTCGCGCCGAAGAACAAGTGGACGGACCTGATCGAGGTGAACATCAACAACCTCGCGGCGGTGCCTTCGATCATCTTCGGTCTGCTGGGCCTGGCGGTGTTCCTCAGCATCTTCGGACTGCCCCGCTCGGCGCCTCTGGTCGGCGGCATGGTTCTGGCGCTGATGACCCTGCCGACCATCATCATCGCCGCCCGCGCAGCCCTGAAGGCCGTGCCGCCGTCGATCCGCGAGGCCGCGCTGGGCGTCGGCGCCTCGCGGCTGCAGGTGGTGACCCATCACGTGCTGCCGCTGGCGCTGCCGGGCATCATGACCGGAACCATCATCGGCATGGCCCAGGCCCTGGGCGAGACGGCGCCGCTGCTGATGATCGGCATGGTCGCCTTCATCGTCGACATTCCCGGCGGCGTCACAGACCCGGCCACCGTGCTGCCGGTGCAGATTTTCCTTTGGGCCGATGCGCCCGAACGTGCCTTTGTCGAGAAGACCAACGGTGCCATCATGGTGCTGCTGGGCTTCCTTATCCTGATGAATGCTCTTGCCGTCCTGCTGCGCAAGCGTTTCGAGCGCCAGTGGTAGCAAAGGACAGCTGGAAAGAACGATAGTGGAGACCGCAATGGAAGCAGTCGCAGAAGCCACCGCGCCAAGCCCGGCCCTCAGGAATTCGCCCAAGATGACGGCGCGCAACAATGCCGTGTACTACGGCGACAGCCAGGCCCTGCGCGACGTCGATCTGGATATCGGCGAGAACCAGGTGACATCGCTGATCGGCCCTTCCGGCTGCGGCAAGTCGACCTTTCTGCGCTGCCTGAACCGGATGAACGACGTCATCGACGGCTGCCGGGTGGAAGGCGAGATCACCCTGGACGGCATCGACATCTACCGCAGCGGGCTGGATGTGGTGCAGCTGCGCGCGCGGGTGGGAATGGTGTTCCAGAAGCCCAACCCCTTCCCCAAGTCGATCTACGACAACATCGCCTACGGCCCGCGGCTGCACGGCATCGCCGAGAGCAAGAGCGAGCTCGACGACATCGTCGAACTGAGCCTTTCCCGTGCCGGCCTCTGGGAAGAGGTGAAGGACCGCCTCTCGTCCCCCGGCACCGGGCTTTCCGGCGGCCAGCAGCAGCGCCTCTGCATCGCCCGCGCAATCGCGGTCAATCCGGAAGTGATCCTGATGGACGAGCCCTGCTCGGCCCTCGATCCCATCGCCACAGCGAAGATCGAGGAGCTGATCGACGAGCTGCGGCAGAACTTCACCATCGTGATCGTCACCCACTCCATGCAGCAGGCGGCCCGCGTTTCCCAAAGGACCGCCTTCTTCCATCTCGGCAATCTGGTCGAGGTGGGTGATACCGAACAGCTATTCACCAATCCGCGCGACGAGCGGACCCAGGGCTACATCACCGGCCGCTTCGGGTGATCCCGTTCGGGTGATCCCGTTCGGGTGATCCTGGGGACCGGAACAGCGCAAGCATGCTAGCCTGACCACTCTCGCCAAGCCGAAGGACCGGCAGACATGAACAGCGAACACATCGTCAAATCCTTTGACGAAGAACTGCAGCAGCTGAACACCGTGGTGCTGCGCATGGGCGGTGTGGCCGAGGCGCAGTTTGCCGGCGCGGTCGACGCCATGGTACGGCGCGATTCGGCATTAGCGGAGAAGGTCGTCAAAGGCGACGAAGCCATCGACCAGATGGACCTGGAGCTGGATGAGGACGCGATCCGCACCCTTGCGCTGCGCCAGCCCATGGCCAATGACCTGCGCGAGGTGATCTCGGCGCTGAAGATCTCCAGCGACCTGGAGCGCATCGGCGACTACGCCAAGAACATCGCCAAGCGCACCATCGCGCTGAACCAGTTGGCCCACCACGAGGCCGTGCGCTCGATCCCGCGTATGGCCAAGCTGGTGCAGGCGATCATCAAGGACGTGCTCGACGCCTATGCCAACCACGACTCCAACCGCGCTCTGGATGTCTGGCACCGCGACGAGGAAGTCGACGAGATGTATACGGCGCTGTTCCGCGAACTCCTCACCTACATGATGGAAGATCCGCGCAACATCACGCCCTGCACCCATCTGCTGTTCATCGCCAAGAACGTGGAGCGCATCGGCGACCACGCCACGAACATCGCCGAGACGACGCACTACCTGACGACAGGCAAGCGCATCGAAGGCGGGCGCCCGAAGAGCGATACCACAAGCTTCCAGGTTGTCGAGCCTGAGGACAACCAGGACGCCCAAGACGGAAAGAAGAAGGAGGGCGTGTGAGACCCCTTGTTCTAATCATCGAAGACCAGGAAGCCCTGGTCACCATGCTGCGTTACAACCTGGAAGGTGCCGGCTTCCGGGTGAACACTGCGAGTGACGGCGAAGAAGCGCTTGTGGTCGCAGCGGAAGAGGTACCGGATCTGATCCTGCTGGACTGGATGCTGCCGCTGATGTCGGGCATCGAAGTCTGCCGCCAGCTGCGCAGCAAGCCGGACACCAAGCGCGTGCCGATCATCATGCTGACGGCGCGCGGCGAGGAAAGCGACAAGCTGCGCGGCCTCGACAGCGGCTGCGACGACTACATGACCAAGCCGTTCTCGCCGGCAGAACTCATCGCCCGCATCAACGCCGTCCTGCGCCGCAGCAAACCGGAACTCAGCAGCGAGATGCTGGCCTTCGAGGATCTGGCCATGGACCTGGCAGCGCACCGCGTCCGCCGCAGCGGCCACGACGTCCATCTCGGCCCCACCGAATTCCGCCTGCTGCGCCATCTGATGCAGAATCCCGGCCGGGTCTTCACCCGCGAGCAGCTTCTGGACTCGGTCTGGGGGCGCGACGTCTATGTGGAGCCACGCACCGTCGATGTGCATATCCGCAGGCTGCGCAAGGCCCTGAACCAGAACGGCAGCGAAGACCTGATCCGCACGGTGCGCTCCGCCGGCTACTCCCTGGACCGGCCCGGGCCCTGACCCCCGGACGCCGACCCCCGGCACCGGCGGTGCGCGCTCCGGCTGTCAGCGGCGCAGCCTTATCCCGTCAGGATTTCTCCGTTAGGCTGTCTCGAGGGCGTTCTCAGGCCGGCCCGCGATGTCCAGCCGGACCGCGACCGTGCCGTCACCGGCGGGGGCAGCGCTGAAACCGAGCTTGCGGCAGAGGGCAAGCATCGCCGTGTTCTCCCCCAGGACGGAACCGCAGACCTCGCCGATCCCGCGGTCGCGGGCATAGGCCAGAATAGCCTCCATCAAGACCGACCCCACCCCCTGGCGCTTGATGTCGGAGCGCACCAGAATCGCGAACTCGGCCCGCCGGTTGTCCGGGTCTGCCGCCAGGCGGACGACGCCCAGGCCGTGGTGTCCCGGCCCCTGATGTCCGGGCTCCGGGGCGGTGAAGGCCGCCAGGGCCATCTCGCGGTCGTAGTCCAGCTGGGTCAGGCGGGCCAGCATCTCGTCCGAAAGCTCCTTGATGGTGGCGAAGAAGCGCATGCGCACGTCCTCCGGGTCCAACTGGCGGAAGGCATGGCGCAGGCCCACCGCGTCTGTCGGCCGAAGCGGCCTGATGAAGATGTCTGCACCGTCGGGCAGGGCGACCGTCCGTTCGAGTTCACGCGGGTAGGGGCGGATCGCGAGACGCGCCGTCGGGGCCGCCAGGGGATCCTTGCGGGCGGCGATGCGCACCCTGGCGTCCAGGGCAATCACGCCCTCGGCATCGGCCAGAAGCGGGTTCACGTCGACTTCCGTGATTTCCGGTATGTCGCTGACGATCTGCGAGAGGCGCACGAGGCAGTCGGCCACCTCCTTGATCGCCGCCGGCGGTCGGTCGCGGTAACCCTGCAGCAGGCGGTAGACCTTGGTCTCCGCCATCATCGCCTCGGCCAGCATGGGATCGAGCGGCGGCAGCGCGAGGGCCTTGTCGGCGATGACCTCGACAGCGGTGCCACCGTGGCCGAAGAGCATCACCGGCCCGAACTGAGGATCGTCGACCACGCCCAGGATCAGCTCCTCGGCCTTCGGGCGCCGGCACATGGTCTGGACGGTGAAGCCCTCCAGTTTCGCGTGCGGCGCGGCCGCGGCGATGCGCTGAAGCATCGCTTCCGCCGCCGCGGTGACCGCCGCCTCGCCCTCGAGATCCAGGGCAACGCCACCCAGGTCGCTCTTGTGGGTCAGGTCGCGCGAAAGGATCTTCAGGGCCACCGGCCCGCCGAGCGCCGCCGCCGCGGCACCGGCCTCCGCCGGGTCGGCGACGACCTGCGTGGCCACCACCGGAATGCCGTAGGCCTGCATCAGGGTCTTGGCCTCGGCCTCGCTCAGCCACTCGCGGCCTTCCGCCAGCGCCGGCTCCAGGGTCGCCCGCGCGGCGGCCCGGTCCGGCTCCGCGACATCGCGCTCGGGATGCGGAACCCGCATGAGCAGCGCCTGGTTGCGGCGATAGTTTTCCAGATGCATGAAGCCCTGGACCGCCTGTTCGGGCGTCTCGTAGCTGGCGATTCCATGACGGGCAAAAAGACGCCGGGCATCGTCGACGGCCTGGTCGCCGACCCAGGCGGCAAGCACGGGGCGGCCGGTGTCGGGCGTCGTGGCCAGGGTTTCAATGACGGCTTCGGCGGCTTCCGTCGCGGACGCCACGGCGGTGGGGCAGTGCATCACCAGGGTGGCATCGGCTTCCTGTTCCTGCAGCAGCACCTCCAGCGCCGCCCGGTAGCGTCGGCCCGGCGCATCGCCGATGATGTCGACCGGGTTGCCCGCACTCCAGGTGACCGGAAGGCAGGCGTCCAGGGCCGCCTTTGTCTGTTCCGACAGCTCGGCCAGCACTCCGCCGTGGTCGATCAGGGCATCGGTCGCCAGGATGCCAAGGCCGCCCCCGTTGGTGAGGATCGAAAGGCGCGCACGACCGTCCGGGCGTCGCCGCGCGACCGAGAGCCGCGAAAGCGTCTCCGCCGCATCGAAGAGTTCTTCGAGGCTGTAGACCCGCAGCATGCCGGCGCGCGCGAAGACGGCGTTGTAGACCGCATCCGCACCGGCCAGGGCCCCGGTGTGGGAAGCCACGGCCTTCGCGCCCTCGGCATGGCGGCCGCCCTTGACCACGATGACCGGCTTGTTGCGGGCGGCGATGCGCGCGGCGGAGACGAACTTGCGCGCGTGCGCCACCGATTCGATGTAAAGCAGGATCGCGCGGGTCTGGACGTCCATGGCCAGATAGTCCAGCAGGTCGCCGAAGTCGACGTCCGCCTTGTCGCCCAGAGACACGATTTTCGAGAAGCCGATGCCCCGCGGCGTCGCCCAGTCGAGCATCGCCGTCACCATGGCGCCGGACTGGGTCACGAAGGCCAGATTGCCGGGCAGCGGCGCAACGTGGGAGAAGCTGGCATCGAGGCCGATACCCGGCACCATCATGCCCAGGCAGTTGGGCCCGACGACGCGCAGCAGGTTCGGCTTGGCGGCGTCGAGGATGGCTTGCCGGCGCACCGCACCCTGGCCGTCACCGCCCTCGCCGAAGCCGGCGGTGATGACCACGGCGGCGCGCGTGCCCCGGTTGCCGAAGGCGGCGACCAGCTCCGCAACGCTGTCCGGCGGCGTGGCGATCACCGCCAGGTCAGGCGTCCGCGGCAGGGCCTCTACGGAAGGATAGGCAAGCACCCCCTCGATCGCCTCGTGGCGCGGATGCACCGGCATGATCGGACCCTGAAAGCCGCCATTGAAGAGGTTGCGGGCAAGCACGGCACCCAGGGAACCGGGCCGCTGGCTGGCCCCGACGACAGCGATCGACTTGGGTTCGAAGAGCGCATCCAGGTTACGAATGGTCACGTCGCGTCAACCTGCCTTTTTTGTTTGAAAACAAAGCTTTCTATCAGGAGCCAGACTAGCACGCGCGGATGACGGAACGATGATCCGGATCACCGCCACCGGGACGGCCGAAGGGCCGCTGCCGCGCCTCTGTAGGTCGCAAACCCAAGGCCTCCAGAGAGCCGGCGGATCTCCCCTGACCATAGTTCCCCTGAGCACCATGCCCCTGAGCACCATGTAAGAAGCACTCCGCCGATTTTCATCACCGGGCCCGGCGGCGCGCCCCTACCGCTTGCGCACAAACGACAGAGACCGGATCCGCTACAGGCTGTTACCGCCCCAGCGCCCGGCGGTAGGCGGCCTCGGCTTCCGCGCCGAAGACCGAGAACACAACCTGCTCGATGCCGTCATCCCCAGCGTTGTTGTCTTCGATCAGGAAGGCACGCACGGTCTCGACGGCAATCTCCGTCGCGCGCTCCAGCGGGAAGCCGTAGACGCCGGTGGAGATGGCCGGAAAGGCAACCGAACGCGCGCCGATCTGCCTGGCGATCTTCAGCGCGGTGCGATAGCAGGAGGCGAGCAGGGCCTCCTCGTTCTCTGCGCCGCCGCGCCAGACCGGGCCGACCGCGTGGATGACGAATTTCGCTTTCAGATCGAAGCCGTCGGTATGAACCGCATCGCCGGTCTTGCAGCCGCCGATGGCGGCGCAGGCCTCCCGCAGGTTCCGGCCCGCCGCGCGGTGGATCGCCCCGCAGACACCGCCACCCAGGCTCAACTGCGCATTGGCCGCATTAACGATGGCATCGACATCCAGCTGCGTGATGTCGCCGGGCTGGATTTCGATGCGGTCGTCAGGTGTTGCGCTGGACGCTTGGATCATCGGGCTGCCCCTTCGGCTCGGGTCGGGCAAGAACCTGCTGGCGCTGATGGTACATGAGATAGAGCACAAGCAGGATCGCAGGAATGCCCAGGGCAGAAGCATAGAAGAAGAAGTTCACGTAGCCCACGGCCTCGACCACGAAGCCGGACCCGCCGGCAACGATCTTTCCGGGAAGCGTAAAGAGCGAGGAAAAAAGAGCGTACTGCGTGGCCGTATAGGCCGTATTGGTCAGGCTGGAAAGATAGGCGATGAAAACGGATCCGGCGAGACCGGCAGAGATGTTGTCGGCACTGATCGCCAGCGTCAGCATGACAATGTCGTGGCCGACCACCGCCAGCAGTGCGAAGACAAGATTGGTTGCCGCCACGAGAACCGCGCCCAGCAGGAGCGAGTACAAAAGCCCGAAGCGCACCACCAGAACGCCGCCGATCAAAGCGCCGGCAAGGGTGGCGATGACGCCGTAGAGCTTGGCGATGTTGGCGATCTCCTCCTTCGAAAATCCGACGTCGATGTAGAAAGGATTGGCCATGACGCCGAGGGTGATGTCGGAGAGTCGGTAGAGCCCGACAAAGGCGAGGATCACGAGCGCGAAGGAGCCATTGCGCGCGAAGAAGTCCACCAGAGGCGAGACCACCGCTCCGGAGAACCAAGCGGTAAGGCGGTGCAGCGGTCCGTCGCGCAAGCTGCCACCTTCAATGCGTCGCAGCAGCTCTGCCTCGCGCAACAAGGTGGCCTGATCACGGGTTACCTCCGGCTCGCGGATGACAAGCACTGTTGCAACGCCGACGCCGACCAGCGCCGCCATGGTCATGTAGGCCGTCGGCCAGGAGGTGAACTGCGCGATGTACAAGGCGCCCGCGCCGGCGGCGATCAGCCCGAAGCGATAGCCGACCTGGTAGGTGCCCGCCATGGCGCCTTGCAGCGACTTGTCGACGGCCTCGATGCGATAGGCATCGATGGCGATGTCCTGCGTCGCCGAGGCGAAAGCCACCAGAAGGGCGAAGTAGACGATGGTTTCCAGGTCCTGCGCCGGATCGGTAGCAGCGATTCCCAGCAGGCCCGCAGCGATGCCGATCTGTGCAATCAGCATCCAGCCGCGCCGCTTGCCCAGCAGCGTGGTGAACGGCGGGACCGCCAGGCGATCGACCACAGGCGCCCAGAAAACCTTGATGGAAAAGGTAATGCCGACCCAGGAGAACAAGCCGATTGTGGAAAGACTGACGCCGACCTCACGCAGCCAGAACGACAGGGTAGAAAACAGCAGCAGGAAGGGCAGGCCGGCAGAGAACCCGAGGAAAAGCATGGCGATGACACGGGGGTGCAGATAGACCTCGAAGGCCTCGCCCCAGGATCGACGCCTCGGCAGCGTGTCTTGCTCTACTCGCTCAGACGGCATCCTTGATCCGGCTTTGTTTCTTGCGCGCATGCGGGTCGAGCAGGCGCTTGCGCAGGCGGATCGACTTGGGCGTCACCTCCACCAGTTCGTCGTCGGCGATGTAGGCCAGCGCCTCCTCCAGCGCCATGACGCGCGGCGGGGTCAGGCGCACCGCCTCGTCCTTGCCGGCGGCGCGGATGTTGGTGAGCTGCTTGGCCTTCATCGGGTTGACTTCCAGGTCGTTGCCGCGGCTGTGCTCGCCGATCACCATACCTTCATAGACCGGTTTGTTGGGCTCGACAAAGATCTCGCCGCGCTCCTCCAGGTTCCACAGCGCATAGGCCACCGCCTTGCCGTTGCCGTTGGAGATCAGCACCCCGTTGCGGCGGCCCTGGATCGGTCCCTTGTAGGGCGCGTAGCTGTGGAACACCCGGTGCATGATGCCGGTGCCGCGGGTGTCGGTCAGGAATTCGCCGTGATAGCCGATCAGCCCGCGCGCCGGGGCCAGAAAGGTCACCCGCGTCTTGCCGCCGCCCGAGGGGCGCATGTCGGTCATCTCCGCCTTGCGCTGGCCCATCTTCTCGACGACGACGCCCGCATAGTCGTCGTCGACGTCGACCTGCACCTCCTCGATGGGCTCCATGCGCTGGCCGCTCTCGGGATCGCTGCGGAACAGCACCCGGGGCCGCGAGATCGAAAGCTCGAAGCCCTCGCGGCGCATGGTCTCGATCAGCACGCCGAGCTGCAGTTCGCCGCGCCCGGCCACCTCGAAGGCGTCCTTGTCCTCGGTCTCGGTGATGCGGATGGCGACGTTGCCCTCGGCCTCGCGGTCCAGACGGTCGCGGATCATGCGCGAGGTGACCTTGTCCCCTTCCTGCCCGGCCAGCGGGGAATCGTTCACCGAGAAGGTCATGGCGAGTGTCGGCGGGTCGATGGGCTGGGCGGCCAGGGCGGCCTCCGCCTCCGGCGCGCAGATGGTGTCGGCCACGGTCGCGTCGCTGAGGCCCGCCACGGCGACGATGTCGCCGGCCGCGGCCTCCTCGATGGGTTCGCGCTTCAGCCCGCGGAAGGACAGCAGCTTGGTCAGCCGCCCGCCGGTCAACGTCGTGCCGTCACGGCGCAGCACCTTCACCGGCATGTTGAGCTTGGCCGTGCCGCTGTGGATGCGGCCGGTCAGGATGCGCCCCAGGAAGTTGTCGGCCTCCAGCGTCGTCGCCAGCATGGCAAAGGGACCCTCGGCATCGGCCTCCGGAGCCGGCACGTGCTCGACAATGAGGTCGAAGAGGCTGTGCAGGTCCTTGCGCTCGTCGTCCAGGTCGGCGACCGACCAGCCCTGCTTGGCCGAGGCGAAGAGGGTCGGGAAGTCGAGCTGCTCGTCGCTGGCCTCCAGCGCCACGAAGAGGTCGAAGACCTGGTCGTGCACCCAGTGGGCGCGCGCGTCCGGCTTGTCGGCCTTGTTGATCACCACGATGGGTTTCAGGCCGCGCGCCAGCGCCTTGGCGGTGACGAACTTGGTCTGCGGCATCGGTCCTTCGGCGGCATCCACCAGCAGCAGGACACCGTCGACCATGGAGAGGATGCGCTCCACCTCGCCGCCGAAGTCGGCGTGGCCCGGCGTGTCGACGATGTTGATCTTGGTGTCGTTCCAGGTCACCGCCGTGCACTTGGCGAGGATGGTGATGCCGCGCTCACGCTCCAGGTCGTTGGAGTCCATCGCGCGCTCGGCCACCTGCTGGTTGCTGCGGTAGGTGCCCGACTGCTTCAGGAGCTCGTCGACCAGCGTCGTCTTACCGTGATCGACGTGCGCGATGATCGCGATGTTGCGGATGTCCTTGGCTTTCACTGTCATGGGGCCTGAACCGTCATGGTCTTTGTCGTCGTCCTGCTGGAAAGGCCGTCAGGCCCGCTGTGCCTGCTTGAGATCGAGCTGGGCCGCGACCAGCTCTGTGAGCTTCTGTTCGGGGCGCGCGCCGACGTGGGAGATCACCTCCGCCGCCGCCAGCGCGCCGATGCGCCCGCTGTCATAGAGGGAGTGGCCGTTGGTCAGGCCGTAGAGGAAGCCGGCGGCAAAGAGATCGCCGGCGCCTGTGGTGTCCACCACCTTGGCGACCGGGGCCGCATCCACCACGTGCACTTCCTCGCCGCTGACGATCACCGCGCCTTTTTCGCTGCGGGTCAGCGCCGCCACGTCGCAGTGCTGGCGCACCTGCTGCAGGGCGGCATCGAAGTTGTCGGCATCGAAGAGGCCGCAGACCTCCTCCTCGTTGGCGAAGACGATGTCGACGTGCCTGGCGACGAAGTCCTTCAGTTCGTCCTTGTAGCGGTCGACGAGGAAGGGGTCGGAGAGGGTGAGCGAGATCTTGCCTCCGGCAGCGTGGCAGAGGCGGGCCGCCCGCAGGAAGGCCGCCTTGGCCGAGGGCGAGTCCCAGAGGTAGCCCTCCATATAGGTCACCGCCGCGGCCTGCAGCTGGGCCTCGTTCAGATCCTCCGGCCCGAAATCGACCGCGGCCCCCAGGAAGGTGTTCATGGAGCGCGCCGCATCCGGCGTCACCAGGATCATCGAGCGGCCGGTGGCCGGCCCGCTGCTGGCATGGGGCGTGTCGAAACCGACCCCGGCGGCGCGGATGTCATGGGTGAAGATCGTGCCCAGCTGATCGTCGCGCACCTTGCCGAAGAAGACCGCCTGACCGCCGAGCGAGGCGATGCCCGTGGCGGTGTTGCCGGCCGAACCGCCGGAGACCTCCACCGCCGGCCCCATGGCGTCGTAGAGCTGCACGGCGCGGTCCTGGTCGATCAGGATCATCCCGCCCTTGGGGATCTCCATGGCCTCCAGAAAGGCGTCATCGGTCTTGGCGAGAATGTCGACGAGGGCATTGCCGATGCAGACAACGTCGAGGCGCGGTGCGGTCATGAGGTTTCCGTTATCATGGTTCGGTAAACGCCCGCTTACGGCGCGGGCCCGCCGGGGTGCTGTCCCCAGGGTACTGTCCTCTGCAGCCAAACCAGGGCCAAAGCCCGGTCCGCCGGTCCCTTCTGCGCTCTGTCCGGCCCTCAAAGGCGCAGCCTGAAAGAGTTACAGTCCGCAAAACCAAAGCTGCCGGGGGCGGAACCGGCCGGGACAGGCTTTCGCGGCCCCTTGTAGTGCGCCTTGCCAACGGCGGCAAGCCCGCTTTCGGTGCTGCTCCCTTGTGGCAGGAAGGCCGGCAGGCTACATATCCGGCCATGTTTCAAGCCCTTTCCCGTGCCGTCGGCCAGTCTCTCGATCCGGCGTTCCGCCGCGTCTTCAACCGCTCGCTGCTCTATTCCTTCGTCACCTTCGTCCTGCTCTGGCTGGGCGCCTGGTTCGCCCTGGAATGGGCCGGCGAGTGGCTGGTGGCCTGGCTCAGGGACTGGAGCGGCGAGGGCTTCTGGGTCGACGTGGTGGACTGGCTGGTCGGCGCGGCCAGCATCGGCGCCATCGCCGTGGTGTCTTTCTTCCTCTTTCCGGCGGTCATGGTCTCCATCATGGCGCTGCTGCTGGACGACATCGCCGCGGCGGTGGAGCGGCGCCACTATCCGGACCTGCCGCCGGCCCGCGAACAGCCGCTGGGCGAGGCGATCTTCGGCAACCTGATCTTCGTCGCCGTGACCCTGGTGCTGAACCTGCTGGTTCTGCCTTTGTATCTGATTCTTATATGGATTCCGCCGCTTAATCTGGTTTTGTTCTACCTGCTGAACGGCTACCTCCTGGGCCGCGAGTACTTCGAGCTGGTCTCGGTGCGGCGGATGATGCTGCCCGACAGCCGCCGCATGCGCCGGCGCAACCGGGGGCGGGTGATCCTGGCCGGGGCGGTCGTTACCTTCCTGCTAACCATTCCCTTGGTAAATTTGGCGACGCCGATTATCGCAACCGCCTTTATGCTGCACATTTTCGAGCAGCTGCGCCGGCAGGAGGCCTGAAGGCCCAGACCTTGTAACCAGGGAGCGGCGGGAGCCGGAAAGGAACGAGAATGTTTGGTAAGCGCAAGACCCCCTCGACGGCCTCCCCCAACGCCAGCCCCTCTGCGCCCCAACCCTCTGCACCCCAACCCTCTGCGCCCCTGCCCCCGGAGACCCGCCACGAGCCCCTCGGAGCGGCAGGAGACAGGCAGCCCGGCGCCGAAGGTCCAGGCGCAGTGACCGCGGAGAGCGTTTCCCAGGCGAACAACACCACCGGTCTCAAGGCGGCACAACGGCGCCCCGAGCCGCGCGTGCCCGCGGCCCCCAGCGCCGTGGAAGGCCGCAAACTGGTGGTCGGACGGGAAATCTGCCTGTCCGGTGAGATCAAGACCTGCGAGACCCTGGTGGTCGAGGGGCGGGTCGAAGCCGACCTCAACGACAGCCAGAGCCTGGAGATCAGCGAGCCCGGCCTGTTCAAAGGCCAGGCCATCGTGGAAGAGTGCATCGTGCACGGGACCTTCGAGGGTGAGTTGACCGTCACCGGGCGCTTGGTCATCCACCCCGGCGGCCAGGTCATCGGCAAGATCCGCTATGCCGCCATCGAGATCCTGAAAGGCGGCCGTCTGAGCGGCGATGTCGACTCGCTGGAGGCATCCTTTGCCGGCCGCCCGCAGGGCGAAGGGCCGAAGCTGGCCCACAGCAGCGATGCCGCCCCGAACGGGGACGCCTCGCAGTCGCAGGCCGGTTGAACGCCGTGGCTTTCCACAGGGTGCTCAAACAGTCCCGAACCACCCTGGCCCTGCTGTTCGCGGGCCTTGCGCTGGCCGCCTGCCAGACCACCGGCACCTCACCCCAAAGCGGCGCGTCCGCCAGCCAGACCGGGCCCACTGAACCCGCGGCGCAGGGCTCCGAGGTCATGACGCCGAGCGTGGTATCGTCCGGGGCAGCGCCCGCGCCGCAACCGGCACCGCAAGTCACCGCACGGCCGCCCGCTCCGCCGCCGATCAATGACGACCCGAACCAGTTGATGGGCCTCGACCGGGGCGGTGTCTCCGCGCTGCTCGGTGAGCCCGATCTGGTGCGCCGGGAAAACCCGGCGGAGATCTGGCAGTACGTCACTGCTGGCTGCGTGTTTGATGTTGTGCTCTACGACAGCGGCACCCGCTACCGCGTGACCTATCTGGAAGCACGCGACGATGCCGCCGACCGCCTGGCCCCCCGGCCCTGCCTGAACCGCCTGCTGCGCGAACGCCAGACGGCACCGATCAGCTAGGCTTTTTCGTTCCTTTTTCGGCACCGGCCCGCTCCCCCTCCCGGCCACCCAGCGCCAGTATCCTAGGGGTGGCCGGGAGGGGGAGCGGGCTGGAACCGCCTCGACGCACGTCGAGAACGCGCTAACCGGCCTTTCGCCGTGTCTTCGCCCGGGCCGCGGACTTCCCGGGGGCCGTTTTCTTCTTCGCGGTTTTCTTGGCCGCCTTCTTCTTGGCTGCTGACTTCTTTGCCGCCGGTTTCTTTCCGGCCGGCGGCCCTTCCAGCGTGGTCTTGCCCTTGAAGGCACAGAGATCGCGCACCACACAGGCCGGGCAGTCGGGATTGCGCGCCTTGCAGACATAGCGCCCGTGCAGGATCAGCCAGTGGTGGGCGTGCAGCCTGCGGTCCGCCGGCACCACCTTTTCCAGCTTCAGTTCCACCGCCAGCGGCGTCTTTCCCGGCGCCAGGCCGGTGCGGTTGCCGACCCGGAAGATGTGGGTGTCGACGGCGATGGTGGGCTCGCCGAAGGCGATGTTGAGGACCACGTTGGCGGTCTTGCGCCCGACACCCGGCAGCTTTTCCAGGGCGTCGCGGTCCCGCGGCACCTGGCTGCCGTACTCCTCCACCAGGATACGCGAGAGGGCGATGACGTTCTTGGCCTTGGAGTTGTAAAGGCCGATGGTCTTGATGTGGTCCTTCAGCCGGCTTTCGCCGAGTTCCAGCATGCCCTCGGGCGTGGTCACCGTTTTGAACAGCGGGCCGGTGGCCTTGTTCACGCTGACGTCGGTAGCCTGGGCGGAGAGCGCCACGGCCACCAGCAGCGTATAGGGATTGACGTAATTCAACTCTCCTTTGGGTTCGGGCATAGCGGCGGCAAGGCGGTCGAAGAAGGTAACGATATCGGCTTTTTTCATGACACTTTCGCAGCGGCTCGGTTCGGGATCACAATGGCCCCGCAGAATGGCGCGACGCGGGAAGGGACCGGGAGTTTAGTGGCTTTCCCGAGTGCTAGGCCATAGGCTTCACTCTGCATGAGCCCGGGCCCGTGCTTGCCGAAGCGCCGCCGTGGCCTATACTGATCGAAACGATTAGTGGGGACAGATTGAGCGCCACCAGAGAGATCGGCGAAGCAGAGATGGTCGAAGAGGGCGGCTTCCTCTTCGATGCGGAACTGACGCCGCACCGCAGCCTGCCGCCGCGTGGCTTCCTGCTGCTGATGGCGGTGATCTGTGCGATCAGTTTCTGCGCCGGGCTCGCCTTTTTCCTGGCCGGGGCCTGGCCCGTCGTCGGCTTCCTCGGCGCCGACGTCCTGGTCATCTACCTGGCCTTCAAGGCGAGCTACCGCCAGGGCCGACTCACCGAGCGCCTGCAGCTCACCCCGGCGGACCTGACCGTGACGCGGACCTGGCCGGGCGGGCAAAGCCGCTCCTGGCAGTTTCAGACCACCTGGCTGCAGGTGCTGCTGGACGATCCGCCGCGGCATGACAGCCCCCTGGTGCTGCGCTCCCACGGGCGCAGCCTCGCGGTGGGCTCCTTTCTCACCAAGCACGAACGCGCCGAACTGGCCGATGCCCTGCGCCGCGCCCTCAACGAGGCCCGGCTGCCGGGCTAGGCAATCTGCAAGGCTTCGGCACGGGCCGAACCTCTAGATTCCCAGGACGTCCCGCATCGAGTACAGCCCGGAGGGTTTGCCGCGGCCCCAGAGCGCCGCCTTGACCGCCCCCTGGGCGAAGACCTCCCGGCTGCTGGCCTTGTGGGTCAGCACGATGCGCTCGCCCTCTGCGGCGAAGATCACCGAGTGCTCGCCCGCCACGTCGCCGCCGCGCAGGGTGGCGAAGCCGATCTCGCCGCGCGGGCGGGCGCCCACCTGGCCGTCGCGGGCCCGGCAGGCGACATCGCTCAGCGCGACACCGCGGCCCTCAGCCGCCGCTTCCCCCAGCATCAGGGCCGTGCCCGAGGGTGCATCCACCTTGTGGCGGTGGTGCATCTCGACGATCTCGATGTCGTAGTCGGCGTCGAGGGCGCGGGCGACCTGTTCTGTGACCGCCTGCAGCAGGTTCACGCCAAGGCTCATGTTGGCAGCCTGGATCACCACGGTCTGGATCGCCGCCTGATGGATCGCCGCCTGTTCCGCCTCTGCGAGACCCGTGGTGCCGACGACATAGACGACCTCCGCCTGGGCCGCCAGTTCGGCATGGCGCCGGCAGGCCGCCGGGGTCGTGAAATCGATCACCGCATCGACGGCGGCGAAGAGCTCCACGGGGTCGTCGCCCACGATAAGGCCCAGCGCCTCCCCGCCGGCCAGCAGGCCGAGGTCGCTGCCGATGATCGGACTGTCGGGCCGGTCCGTGCCGCCGCCGATGACGCAGCCCTCCGCCGCCGCGATGGTGGCCAGGTTCATGCGCCCCATGCGCCCGCCGCAGCCGACGATGCCGATCCTGTAGGGTTCCATGCGCCTCTCCTTGTTACCGCGCCGGTGTAGCACGGCCCGGCTGCAGGGGAAAAGCGGCGGGGGAAAAGCAGCGGGGCAAAAGCCGCGGCATCATCGCTGCTCCGGCGGGCCTTGACGCCGAGGGGGCGGCTCTGGCTTGCTCGGCCCTCAACAAGACGCGCAAGGCAGCCATGCCCTCATCCGATTCAGACGACTTCCTCGACCTCTGGCCGACCACGCTGCTCAGGCGCAGCCTGCCGGGGCACGACATCGCCAATGCGGAACTGGCGCGGCTGATCGAGGAGATGGACCGCCAGCACGCCGGCCTCACCACCGACTACCGCGGCGGCAACCTGCTGACGATGGAGAACCCCGCCGTCACTTGGCTGCGCGACTGCATCAACAAGACGGTGATCGACTACCTGAAACGCGCCGGGCTGGACTATGCGGTGAACTGGCATCTGCAGGGCTGGGCCAACGTGAACCGCCGCGGCGACTATCACGACCCGCACAACCATCCCCACGCCTACCTGAGCGGCACCTACTACGTGCAAGTACCCGACATGGAAAGTCCGCCCAGGGAGAACCGCAGCGACGTGCGTCCGGGGGCAATCTCCTTCTACGACCCGCGCGGGGCGGCCAACATGACCGCGATCCGCGGCGACCGCCAGATCGAGGCGGAGTTCACCCACCGCCCCAAGGCCGGCGACATCCTGCTCTGGCCCGCCTTCCTGACGCACTTCGTGCACCCGAACCTTTCAGACGCGGCGCGCATCTCCATCTCCTTCAACGCCGTTCTCAAGTGGTCGGACGCCTACCTGCCGGAGCAGGGTTAGCAGCAGGATCGGGGCGCAGCCGGCGGCGCAGCGGCAGGCCGACGGCGACGCGGCTCAGCGCGGACTGCGCCGAAAGCCAGGCGAGGGCGAAGCTGAGAACGGTCGCAGCGGCCATAATCGCCATAGCCTTGATCAAGGGCTGACCCGTCCAGTCGAGCCAGAGCCAGCCGAGGGCGACGATCACGGTCTGGTGGAAGAGGTAGAACGGCAGGGCGATGGGGACGAAAACGGCGAGCCCGGGCAGGGGTCGGGCGAAGAGGCGGCGTCCATAAGCCAGGGCGGCGAGCAGCAGGCACCACTCGGCAGCGATACGCAGGCCGTGGCGCAGGGCGCGCGAGATCTCCAGCCAGCCGAAGCCGCCGAAGGCCGTGTCCAGCGCCGCGAACCAGAGCGCCACGAGAACCAGCGCCGCGGCGAGCGCAAGGCGGCGGATCTGCTGGAGCGCGTCTTCGAGGCCGGGGTTGCGGCCCAGCCACCAGCCGAAGAGCACGAGAAAGCCGTAGTGCGCATGATTGGCCCAGTCCCAGATCAGGTTGTGGGTGCTGGGAAAGGACCGGCGCAGCAGCGTTTCCAGCGCCACCAGGACGAGCCCGAAGAGAAACAGCCGCCAGGGCGCCCGCGCCGTCCAGGCCGCAAGGGCCGGCAAGGCGCCGCTGCGCGCCACGACGGCCAGCGGCAGACAGTAGACGAAGAGGTAAAGCAGAAACCAAAGGTGATGCCAGGAGAAGTTCGCCTGCGGATAGCAGCAGGCGAGGTAGGGGCCGAGGAAGGCGAAGAAGCCGCCGTCGAAGTCGACGGGGCTCATGCGCAGGGGGACATCAGGGCTGATCCGCTCCAGCCAGACCTGGGGTGCCACCAGAACGAAAATCCCGACAAACAAGGGTACCAATAGCCGCGCCGCCCGTTCCCTCAAGAACGCAGCGGCGCTGCGCCGCTCCAGGGCCCAGGCTGCGCTCATGCCCGCCAGCAGGAAGAGCAGCGGCATCTGGATGACGTTGAGCGCGCGGATGACGAAGTCGGCAGCCCAGAAGGGCGCCGCCAGATCCTTCATGTGCCAGGGCTCGGCATCGAAGAGCCGGGCGGTGTGAAAGACGATCAGCAGCAGGACCACGACGGCCCGCAGCGTGTCGACGTCGTGACGCCGATTGGGACTGGACGCGGCGGTCATTTTCGGGCATCCATAAATAATGAACGAACCATTCATTCAAATAAAACAGAAACCCGCGGCGCGTGCAAGGCGGCAGGCGGGACAACCCGCGCGGCGCGGCCCGAGACGCGACCCGGGCAAGCTGAAAGCCATCGCGGGCGCGGCCTGCCATGTGCTGACGGCGCAAGGCCTGCGCCTGACCCAGGTGGCCGATGTCGCCGCGGTTGCGGGTGTCGCCGCCGGCACGGTCTACACCTACGTCGCAGAGAAAGAGGCGCTGGTGGAACTGGCGATCCGCAGCGCTGCGCGCCTCGAACTGCCGAAGGGCGAGACTGCGGTGCGCCACAGCCCGGCCCGCCTGAAACGCGTGACCGCGGAGGCCGTGGCCATGCGCTTTCAGTGGCCTGTCCTGACCGCCGCGCTGTCGGCCCGGGCACGGCGCAAGGCCGCGCTGATTCCGGTTCTGGAGGAGACCTATGACATGCTGGCGCGCGAACGCCGGCTGATCGCCCTGCTCGACCGCTGTGCGCAGGAGGTCAGGGTGGTGGAGGACCTTTATCTCTGGGGCCTGCGCCGCGCCTTTCTGGGCGACTTCGAGACCTATATCCGCCTGATGGCGCGCGCCGGGCATCTGCGCCGCGACATCGACACCGCCGCCGCCGCCCGCGGCACCCTGGAGATGATGGTCTGGATGGCCATGCGCCGCGTCGGCGACCCGGAACCCCCGGCCTGCGATGAAGAGGCCGCCCGCAAGGCCTGCATCGCCCTGGCCGCCAGCGGCCTCAGGGGGTGACGGCAGCGCCACAGGTATTCATAGCCCACCGCTTTTGACTTCGCATGTCCCTGCGAAGAGGCCACTATCGGGCGACTCCGGCAGGCGACAGCAACCGCACCGAAGAGAGGAAGATGCCGACCGCGCTCTCCGAAATCGCCGACCGGCTGATCGCGGCCTACGACGACGCCGTGACGCTGGCGCCGATTACGGCCGCGCGGCCCGCATTCAGCGTCGACGAGGCCTACGCCGTTCTGGAGGAGATCGAGGCACGGCGGCGTGCGGCCGGCTGGCGGCCGCTCGGGCGCAAGATCGGTTTCACCAACCGGACGCTCTGGGACCGCTACGGCGTCTGGCAGCCGATGTGGGCCCATGTCTGGGACCGCACGGTTCACATCGCAGAGCAGGGACGGGCGAGGCTGGCCCTGCGGCCCTTCGTGCAGCCGCGCCTCGAGCCGGAAGTGGTGTTCAAGCTGAAGGCGCCGCTTGCCATCAGCCCTGCGGACATAAACAACGACCCCGTTGCCGTGCTGGAAAGCGTGGAGTGGATCGCTGCCGGCTTCGAGATCGTGCAGAGCCACTTCCCGGACTGGCGGTTCACCGCGGCGGACTGCACCGCGGCCTTCGGTCTGCACGGCGCCCTGGTGGTCGGAACGCCGCTGCCGGTGACCGACGCCAACCGGTCAGTGATTGCCGAGACGCTGCCGGTTTTCACGGCGAGTCTTTCCCGGGGCGGCAAGCTGGTCGAGCGTGGCAGCGGCGCGAACGTCCTGGACAGTCCCGTCCTGGCCCTGGTCCATCTGGCCCGCGTGCTCTGCGGACAGCCGCAGTTTCCGCCGCTCGCCGCCGGCGAGATCGTCACCACCGGCACCCTGACCGACGCCTGGCCGGTCGAGCCCGGCGAGACCTGGTCTTCGGACTATGGGGACTTAGGCCTCGAAGGACTGACCCTGGTCTTCACCTGAGGCGCAGGTCAGAGGAAGCGCCTGCGCCGGTGCACGCACCGGCGCAGCACAATGCGGCGTCAACCATCAATAGTCGTCGATGTTGTTGCCGTCCGAGCCTACGCAGTCGTAGTTGCCGTCATCGGAGAGGGTCATACCACCGCCGGCATCGTTGCAGCGCTGTACCCAGACATCGAGCTGCTTGTCGCTGTCGTGCTGCAGACCGGCACGGGACGGCTCATCGTTGCCCTGCGGCGCTGCAAAGGCGGTCGGCGCCTTGGGGCCGTGGGGCCACACCTTGATTTGCTTGGTCGCCGTGTCCGCGGCGGCCGTCGACGCGGCGAAGGCGAGGAAAGCCGTGGTCAGAAGGGCGCGCGAAACAAGTGTACGTCGGTTCATTGGAAATCCTCATCGTCTGAATCTCGGTTGCAATGACGATGGGTCGCGCCCGAAGCAGGAACCGTTCAGGCGCGTTGGTGGTAAACCAAAACCGCTGGCGCAGCATCAGGAGAATTGCATTGAAGTTGCGGCGGGCAACGGCAGAAGACGAAGCCCCGTGCCCTTCCGGCGCGCCGGAGATCCGGCGACCTTACTCCGTCAGGTCTTCCCAGAATTCCTTTACGCGGGCGAAGAAGCCTTCGGATTCCGGGTTGGTCTTGCGGCCCTTGCCGGCGTCTTCGAACTCGCGCAGCAGTTCCTTCTGGCGCTTGGTGAGGTTGACCGGCGTTTCGATGCCGACCTCGACGTACATGTCGCCGACCGACGTCGAACGCAGCACCGGCATGCCCTTGGCCTTCAGGCGGAACTGCTGGTTGGCCTGGGTGCCGGCGGGCACGGTGATCTTGGCGCGGCCGCCGTCGATGGTGGGCACCTCCACGGAGCCGCCCAGCGCCGCGGTGGTCATGGGGATCGGCACCCGGCAGTAGATGTTGGCCCCGTCGCGCTGGAACAGGCGGTGCGGCGCCACCGAGAGGAAGATGTAGAGATCGCCCGCGGGCGCGCCGCGCAGGCCGGCCTCGCCCTCCCCCGCCAGGCGGATGCGGGTCCCGTCCTCGACGCCGGCGGGGATGTTCACCTGCAAGGACTTTTCGCGGTGAACCCGGCCCTGGCCGTCGCAGACGCGGCAGGGATCGTCGATCACCCGCCCGGCGCCGTGGCAGGTCGGGCAGGTGCGCTCGATGGTGAAAAAGCCCTGCTGGGCGCGGACCCGGCCGCGGCCCTGGCAGGTCTGGCAGGTCACCGGCTGGGCGCCACCCTCGGCGCCGCTGCCGTCGCAGGCATCGCAGGTCGCCGCGGTCGGGACCCGGATCTGCGCGGTCTTGCCGGCGAAGGCCTCGTCCAGCGAGATCTCCATGTTGTAGCGCAGGTCGGAGCCGCGCGCGGCGGAGTTGCCGCGCCGCCCGCCCATGAAGTCGCCGAACATCTCGTCGAAGATGTCGGCGAAGCCGCCGGCGGAGAAGCCACCGAAGCCGCCCTGGCCCGGGCCGCCGCCGCCACCGTTGGTGAAGGCCTCGTGGCCGAAGCGGTCGTAGGCGGCGCGCTTCTGCTCGTCCTTCAGGACCTCGTAGGCCTCGTTGATTTCCTTGAAGCGGTGCTCGGCCTCGCTGTCGCCGGGATTGCGGTCGGGGTGATACTTCATAGCCAGCTTGCGGTAAGCCGACTTCACCGCCCCCCCGTCGGCGTCACGCGAAACGCCCAGTGTTTCGTAGTAGTCTTTCATGCTTCCGACCGCCGCTTGCCCCCGCGGACTTCAGAGCCTCTTCCCTGCACGGCGGGCCCATGGAGAGGCACCGCACCGAAACGGGGCCGGAAAAGGCCGGCGCCGTCTGCGCCATGCTGCCTTTGTCCGACCCCTTGGTTCATGGTCAGGCTCGTTTGTTGTCTTCGCTTACGCCGACCGGCCCTTCTTGTCGTCGTCGACTTCCTCGAAGTCGGCGTCCACGACCTTGTCGTCGCCGCCCGCAGCGCCGGCGGACTGATCCTCGGCACCCGTCCCGTTGGCCGCGGCGCCGTCGGGACCGTCACCGGCACCCTCCGCGGCCTGGCCCTGCTCATAGAGCGCCTGGCCGAGCTTCATGGAAACCTCCGCCAGGGCCTGGGTCTTGGCCTGGATGGCCTCGACGTCTTCGCCTTCGGCGGCCGTCTTCAACTCTGCGATGGCCGCCTCCACCGCGGTCTTGTCGTCCGCCGGCACCTTGTCGCCGGCATCCGCCAGGGTCTTCTCGGTGGTGTGGATCAGCGACTCCGCCTGGTTCTTTGCCTCGACCAGGGCGCGGCGCGCCTTGTCCTTCTCGGCATTGGCCTCGGCATCCTTGACCATGGTGTCGATCTCGTCGTCGCTGAGACCGCCGGAGGCCTGGATGCGGATGGTCTGTTCCTTGCCGGTCGCCTTGTCCTTGGCGCCGACGTTGACGATGCCGTTGGCGTCGATATCGAAAGTCACCTCGATCTGTGGCACCCCGCGCGGCGCGCCGGGAATGCCAACGAGGTCGAACTGGCCGAGCAGCTTGTTGTCGGCCGCCATCTCGCGTTCACCCTGGAAGACCCGGATGGTCACCGCCTGCTGGTTGTCCTCGGCAGTGGAGAAGGTCTGGCTCTTCTTGGTGGGGATGGTGGTGTTGCGGTCGATGAGGCGGGTCATCACACCGCCCAGGGTCTCAATGCCCAGCGACAGCGGTGTCACGTCCAGCAGCAGGACGTCCTTCACGTCGCCCTTCAGCACGCCGCCCTGGATGCCGGCGCCGATGGCCACCACCTCATCGGGGTTGACGCCGCGGTGCGGGTCCTTGCCGAAGAAGCTCTTCACGGTCTCAAAGACCTTCGGCATGCGGGTCATGCCGCCGACCATGATGATGTCTTCGATCTCGCCGGGGGAGACGCCGGCGTCCTTGAGGGCCGACTTCACGGGCCCCATGGTGCGCTCGACAAGGTCTTCGACCAGGGCTTCCAGCTTGGCGCGGGTGAGCTTGATGTTCAGGTGCTTCGGCCCGGAGGCGTCGGCGGTGATGAAGGGCAGGTTGATCTCGGTCTGGTTGGCCGAGGAGAGCTCGATCTTGGCCTTCTCCGCCTCTTCCTTCAGACGCTGCAGGGCCAGCTTGTCCTGGCGCAGGTCGATGCCCTGCTCCTTTTTGAACTCGTCGGCCAGGTAGCTGATGATCCGCGCATCGAAGTCCTCGCCGCCCAGGAAAGTGTCGCCGTTGGTCGACTTCACCTCGAAGACGCCGTCGCCGATTTCCAGCACCGATACGTCGAAGGTGCCGCCGCCCAGGTCATAGACCACGATGGTGCCGGAGCCTTTCTTGTCCAGGCCGTAGGCGAGCGCCGCGGCGGTCGGCTCGTTGATGATGCGCAGCACGTCCAGGCCGGCGATCTTGCCGGCGTCCTTGGTGGCCTGGCGCTGGGAGTCGTTGAAGTAGGCCGGCACGGTGATGACCGCTTCCTTGACCGGCTCGCCCAGGAAGCTCTCGGCGGTTTCCTTCATCTTCTGCAGGATGAAGGCCGAGATCTGGCTGGGGCTGTATTCTTTGCCGTGGGCTTCGACCCAGGCGTCGCCATCGTGATTGATGATCTTGTAGGGGACGAGGTCCATGTCCTTCTTGGTCATGGGATCGTCGTAGCGCCGGCCGATCAGGCGCTTGATGGCGAAAAGGGTGTTTTCCGGGTTGGTGACAGCCTGGCGCTTGGCCGGCTGGCCGACGAGGCGTTCGTCGGAGTCGCTGAAGGCGACCATCGAGGGGGTCGTGCGCGCGCCCTCGGCGTTTTCAATGACTTTGGCGTCCTTGCCGTCCATGACCGCGACACAGGAATTGGTGGTGCCGAGGTCGATACCGATTACTTTACTCATTCCGTTTCCTCACTTCGATCAGCAGACCCCTTGGGCAGCCTGTCAGTTCAGCACCGCCCGGCGGATCTCCGCCAGAGAGAGTTCATGACCATGGGTTCTGGGCTTATATAAGCAGCATGGGCCTTGCTGCAAGGCGCAAAGCGGCGAGAATCTAAACGTAAACGCTAGGTCTGGCTGCAGGCGCAGGGCGCGGAAATCCTTGATTTCCAAGGAAGGCGGGCGGCGCGTGGTTGGTTTCAGGAGGAACAAGGCGATGGATCAGGAGCGCCCGCCGGGCGGGCCGGAAAGCGATGGGCTCTACCGCGCCATCATGATGGTGCTGGTGGGATCGGTCATGGTCGGCGCCGTGCTGACCCTCACCGGAGAGACTCTGTTCGGCAGCCGCCCCCTGGCCAATGTCGGCCTCGGCATGGCGGTGCTGGCGGGCATCGCCTACTGGGGCCTGCGCCTGAAGGCCCGTGCCGCAGCGCGGCGCACGGCCAAATCCGATGAAAGCGGTGAGCAGCCGCCCCAGAGATGAGACGATCCGGTCCGTGACAAAACCCCGAAGCAGCGCTGCGCCCGCCGGCTTCCGCTACCTGCCCGGCTACCTGAGCGCGGCCGAACAGCAAAGTCTGCTGGAGGATCTGCGCCGCGTCGTCCGTGCGGCGCCGCTCTATCAGCCGCGCATGCCGCGCAGCGGACGGCCGATGTCGGTGCGCATGACCAATGCCGGCAGCCACGGCTGGTACTCGGACCAGAGCGACGGCTACCGCTACCTCGGCGAACACCCGGTGAGCGGGCGGCCCTGGCCGGCGATCCCCGCGGCCCTGCTGGCGGCCTGGGACGACCTGGCCGGCTATCCGAACCCGCCGCAATGCTGCCTGATCAACGTCTACCAGGGCCCGAAGGTGCGCATGGGCCTGCACCGCGACGAGGACGAGGAGACCTTCGAGGCCCCGGTCGTCTCCCTGTCGCTCGGCGATTCCGCCGTATTTCGCCTCGGTGGGCTGAGCCGGCGGGGGCCCACCACCTCCTTCAAGCTGCATTCCGGCGACGCGATGATCCTGGCCGGCGAGGCGCGCCTGGCCTACCACGGCGTCGACCGGATCCTCGGCGGCTCCAGCCGCCTGCTGGTCCGGGAAGGATTTGAGGGCGGCGGGCGCATCAACGTCACCCTGCGCCGGGTGACGGTCGCCTGAGGGTTAGAACGCCTGGAACATATCTCGCACAGCACCCTTCGAGACGGGCCTCAAGGCCCTCCTCAGGGTGAGGAGCCAGATCGGACCAGCGCCTCATGCCGAGGAGACCGCGCAGCGGTCGTCTCGAAGCATGCTGCCGATAATGAATGCCGGAGTCAGGCCGAGGTGTCGACGGTGCTGCCGGGCTCCGTGTCGCCGTTGCCGTCGGCCTGGCTGGCCTCGGCCTGGGTCGCGTCCGCCTCAGATGCCTCGGCTTTCGGCGCGTCCTTCGCACCTGCCTTGGGGCCGCCCTTGGAGATGCCGACCCGGGCTGGGCGGATCAGGCGGTCGTGCAGGCGGTAGCCGGCCTGAATGACCTGCACCACCGTTCCAGCGGGCTGCTCCAGGTCCTCGATCTCGAACATCGCCTCGTGAAAGTGCGGGTCCAGCTTCTCGCCCAGCGGATTGATGGTCCGGATCTGATGGCGCTCGAAGACCGACATCAGTTCCTTCTGGGTCATCTGCACGCCGAGGCGCAGGTTGCTCACGGCCTCGTTTTCCGCAGCCAGCTCTTCCGGTACGCTTTCCAGCGCCCGCTGCAGATTGTCGGCCACCCCCAGGAGATCGCGGATAATGGGCGCTGCAGCGTACTTCACGCTGTCCTCGCGCTCGCGCTGACTGCGTCGGCGCACGTTCTCCGTCTCCGCGATGGCGCGCAGCAGCTGGTCTTTCAGCGAGGCCACCTCGCCTTCCAGCACCGCGACCGGGTCCTCATCCGGCGACAGCGCCGCCGCTGCCTCCAGGCCCGAGAGATCGACCAGCGGCTCCGCGCCGGTGTCGACCGGCGCCTCCTCGGCGGCTTCGTCTTCGCCCGGCGCACCGGCGGGCGCTTCCGCTTCGGCCTCTTCGGGGGCCGCCTTATCCTGTTTGTTTTCCTGCGCCATCACGGGACGGACGCTCCTTTCTCACGCTTCTGATTTCTCTGTGTTCCTGCCTGGGGCCGCGTCAGCCGACCAGACGGCCGATCACCTTGGCGGTGTAGTCGACCATGGGAATGATGCGGGCGTAGTCGATGCGGGTCGGTCCGATGACGCCGATCGCCCCGACGATCTGTTGCTGGGAGTTGCTGTAGGGCGCAATCACCATGGAGCAGCCGGCGAGCCCGAAGAGCTCGTTCTCGGCGCCGATGAAGATTTGGACGCCTTCGGCGCCGCCTGCAAGGTCCAAAAGCTTGATCAGCGCATCTTTGGTCTCCAGCATCGCAAAGAGCTGGCGAATGCGCTCCAGATCCTCCAGCGCCGTCACGTCCTCGAGAAGCTGGGACTGGCCGCGCAGGATCAAGGCCCCGCCCTTGGCGCCGCCCTGGGGCCCGGACCAGCTGGCGAGGCCGCGCTCGACCACGCGGGTGGTCAGGCCGTCCAGCTCGGCGCGCTGCTCCTCCAGCTCCCGCAGGACCTCGGTCTGCGCCTCTTCCAGGGTGCGCCCGCCGAGACGGGCGGTCAGATAGTTGCTGGCCTCGACCAGAGAGGAGGCGGGCATGCCGGCCGGCACGTCGATGATGCGGTTCTCCACCACGCCGGAGACCGAGATCAGCACCACCAGCGCCCGCCCAGGGCCGAGGGACACGAATTCGATGTGCTTCAGGGGCTCGCCCAGCTTCGGCGCCACGACCAGGCCGGCGCAGCGCGACAGGCCGGAAATGGTCTCCGAGGCCTCTTCGAGAACCTCCGGAAAGGACCGGCCGTCGGCGGCGCACTGGCTTTCGATGTGGGCGCGCTCGTCCTTGGTCAGGTTGCCGATTTCCAGGAGGCCGTCCACGAAGAGCCGGAGCCCCATGTCGGTGGGCATGCGCCCGGCCGAGGTATGGGGCGAAAACAGCAGCCCCAGATCCTCGAGGTCCGCCATGACGTTGCGGATGGTCGCCGGCGAAAGCCCCAGGCCCAGGCTGCGCGAGAGCGTGCGCGAGCCCACCGGCGCGCCGGTTTCCACGTAGGCGTCGACGATGTGCTTCAACACCTCGCGGGAGCGCTCGTTGAGGCCCCTGGCGGCCAGGGCCTCGTCCAGGGATTTCGCGGACTCGGTCATCGCCTGGAATGTAGTGAGCCCCCCGGAAACGGTCAACGCGGGCCGCAGCGGCGATAGCAGTGCAGAAGAGCCGGCCGGCTGCACAAAAGAGGCGCTGGACTGCGCCCGGTCTGCCGGCCCTGGACCTGCCCGAAGCCTTGGGCTAGCTTGCCGCCGCGGAGGCGCCGGCCGCGGGTCTGCCGTTTTCACGCAAACCCGGAAATTCCCAAGCCCCGAAACCCCAATGACCAGAAACCCCAGGGAGAGGTCATCCATGCGTCCGTCCGGCCGAGCCCCCGACCAGTTGCGGGACATCCGCCTGCAAACCGATGTGAACAAACATGCCGAGGGGTCCTGTCTGGCCTGTTTCGGCGATACCCACGTGCTCTGCACCGCCTCGGTCGAGGAAAACATTCCACCCTGGCTGCGCAATTCCGGGCGCGGCTGGGTGACGGCGGAGTACGGCATGCTGCCGCGCTCCACCGGAACGCGCACCGACCGGGAGGCGGCGCGCGGCAAGCAGAGCGGGCGCACGCAGGAAATCCAGCGCCTGATCGGCCGCTCGCTGCGCGCGGTGACCGACCTCACCGGCTTCGGCGAGCGCCAGGTCCGCATCGACTGCGACGTCATCCAGGCCGACGGCGGCACCCGCACCGCCGCCATCACCGGCGGCTACGTGGCCCTCCATCTGGCCTTCCAGCATCTGCTCGACATCGGCGTGCTGGAGGCGCTGCCCTTCACCGACCAGGTGGCCGCGGTATCCTGCGGCCTCTATAACGGGACCGAGGTCCTGGATCTGGACTACGATGAGGATTCGACGGCGGCCGCGGACGCCAACTTCGTGCTGACCAAGACCGGCGGCGTCGTCGAGGTGCAGGGCACCGCCGAGGACGTGCCCTTCCAGCGCCGCCAGTTCGAGCGCCTGCTGGACCTGGCGGAAAAGGGCGTCGCCGAGCTTTGCGCCGCGCAGTCCAAGGCGCTGGCGGAAGCCACGACCTGAAGAAGCCACGGCCTGAAGACGAGCGGGAGCCCAGACATGCACAGCCTCCGAGCCGGCGAGAAACTGGTCCTGGCAACCCACAACGCCGGCAAGTACCGCGAGAACGCGGAACTGCTCGCTCCCTACGGGCTGGAGGTGCTCTCCGCCGGCGATCTCGGCCTGCCGGAGCCGGAAGAGACCGGCGACAGCTTTGTGGCCAATGCCGTGCTGAAGGCCAGGGCCGCCTGCGACGCCACCGGCCTGCCGGCCATCGCCGACGACTCCGGCCTCGACGTTCCGGCGCTGGGCGGCCAGCCGGGCATCTACACCGCCCGATGGGCCGGGCCGGGGCGTGACTTCATGGTGGCCATGGAACGGGTGCACCGGGAACTGGGCGAAAGCCCGGACCGGCGCGGCATCTTTGTCTGCAATCTTTCGGTCGTCTGGCCGGACGGGCAGACCGCCTCCTTCGAAGGGCGCCTGGAGGGCACCCTGGTCTGGCCGGTGCGCGGGGACCGCGGCTTCGGCTTCGACCCGATGTTCCAGCCCAAGGGCTTCGACATCACCTTCGGCGAGATGGACCCGGCAAAGAAGCATGCCATGAGCCACCGCGCGCTGGCCTTCGCGCAACTCTCCGAGGCGCTGCTGGAGCCGGCATGACGGCGCCGGTCACAGGGGCGGCCACAGGGGCAGCGGAAGCGCCGGAGCGAGCGCCTGCGGCTGAAGACGATCCGGGCTTCGGCATCTACGTCCACTGGCCGTTCTGCAGATCCAAGTGCCCCTACTGCGACTTCAACAGCCATGTCCGCGAGCGCGTCGACCAGGACCGCTGGCGCCGGGCCCTGCTGCGCGACCTGGAGCACGCCGCCGCCCACAGCGCGAACCGCCGGGTCACCTCCGTCTTCTTCGGCGGCGGCACGCCCTCGCTGATGCCGGCAGAGACCGTCGCCGCCGTGATCGAGAACATCGCCCGGCTCTGGGATCTGGCCGCTGACGCGGAGATCACGCTGGAGGCCAACCCGACCTCGGCAGAGGCCGAACGCTTCGCCGGCTTCGCCCGCGCCGGCGTGAACCGCCTCTCCCTCGGGGTCCAGGCCCTGGACGACGATGCGCTGCGTTTCCTCGGCCGCCAGCATTCGGCGGCGGAGGCGCTGGCGGCCCTCAATCTGGCGCGCGCCAACTTCGCGCGCATCTCCTTCGATCTTATCTATGCGCGCCCCGGCCAGAACCTCGCGGCCTGGCAGCGCGAGCTGAACGACGCCTTGACCCTGGGGCCGGAACACATCGCGCTGTATCAGCTCACCATCGAAGAGGGGACGGCCTTTCAGGCGGCCTGGCGGCGCGGCGAACTCGTGCTGCCGGTCGAGGAGGAGGCCGCCACCCTGTTCGAAGCGACCGACCTTCAGCTCACTGAGGCAGGGCTGCCGGCCTACGAGATTTCCAACCACGCCCGCCCGGGCGCGGCCTGCCGTCACAACCTGACCTATTGGCGCTATGGCGACTACGTGGGGGTTGGCCCCGGCGCCCATGGCCGCCTGACCTGGGACGGCGTGAAGCACGCCACCCGCCAGCACCGCGCGCCCGAGCCCTGGCTGGACCTGGTCGAACGCCAGGGCCACGGCTGGCGCAGCGCGCAGCCGGTCACGGCAGAGGAAAGCCTGACCGAGATGGTGATGATGGGTCTGCGCCTGACCGACGGCATTCCACCCGGCGCCTTCCAGCGCGTGCTGGGCGCCGGCCCCCAGGCCGTGCTGCCGGCGGAACGCCTGGAGCGGCTGTCGCAGGAAGGGCTTCTGGAGGTCGATGACCGGGGCCTGCGCGCCACTGCGGCGGGCCGCCAACGCCTGGACGCCCTGCTCGCCTATCTGTTCACCTGACGGCCGCGCCGCCGGCGATCCGGGGTCAGTTGACGGCCTGATCGAAGGACTGCGGGGCCGGGTCCACCTCGACGAAGGTCTCCGGCCGCAGCTCCAGGATCGCCAGCCCGCGCTGGACCTGTCCGTTGGGCAGGAAGCGGAAGATGCCGTCGATGCCGGAGAAGCCGACCGGCTGGGAGATGCTGTCGGCCGTATAGATGAGGAAGGCGCCTTCACGCGCGGCGCGCTGTTCCAGCACTGCGGCCAGGGCCACGGCATCGTAACCAAGGGAGGCAACGCGCGGCGGCGTGCGCCCATAGGCCTGGCGGTAGCGATTGGCGAAGGTCCGCCAGAGCGCGGGCGGCGGCGCCGGGAACCAGGCACCCTGGAGGCTGGGCTCGTTGCGCAGGGAAGGATCGTCCCAGAGCGCCGTGCCCAGAAAGCGGACCTCACTGGAGTCGACATCGTAGAACGCCAGCAGCGGGCCGACCGAGAGAAGCTGGCGCCCGCTGGAGGGAATGAGGATGCCGTCAAAGGACGGCGGCCCCAACGTCTCCAGCCCCTGCAGACGGGCCAGCGCGCGCTGGGCCGCCGCATCGTTGCGCGCGCTGAGACTGCGTTTCTGGGCCTGCAAGGCGGCCGCGCGCTGGTCGTAGTCCGCCAGGGCGCGCACCTCGGCAGAGACGTCCTGGGCCTGCGGATCGAAGAAGACCACGCGGCTGAGTTCGACCCCGTTGCGGAAGATAGCCTGCTGCAGCGACTGAACCACCGTCGTGCCGTAGGGCGATTCCGGCGCCAGCACGGCGAAGCGCCGCAGGCCCTGGGCGACCGCATGGTCGACTATGCGGTCGATCTGGGTGCTGGGCGTGACCCCCATGACGAAGGTTTGCGGATCGGCGATGGCGTTGTTGTTGGAGAAGGTGATCAACGGCAGCTGCGCCTCGGCAAGAAGCGGTTTTACCGCCTCGACCGAGGTGGAAAACAGCGGGCCGAGGATCAGCTGCACCTCTTCGGCCAAGGCCGCCTGGGCCGCCGACGCCGCGCCCTCCGGCGTGCCCCCGGTGTCGCGCACCACCAGGGTGAAGCGATCGCCGGCCAGATCGAAGAGGGCAAGCTGCGCTGCGTTCAGGATAGCCTGGCCGACGTTGGCGCGGCTGCCGCTCAGCGGCAGCAGCAGGCCGACCTTCACAGGTGCCGTGCGCGCCGCTTCGGCGGCCGCCTCGGCCTCGTTCAAGGCGCGAAGGCTCTCCTCCGGCACCCCGCCGGTCTCGCCAGCCTGCGGCACCGAGGGAAAGCTCGGTGGTTGCGCCTGCTCATCCGGGCTGGGTACCCTGGGCGCAGCGCAGGCAGCCAGGGCCAAAGGAAGGAAGAGGGCCAGCCCGGTCAGCAAGGACCTGCGCCATGCCCGCAAAACACGCTCAGCAAAGACCCTTCGGTGCGGCCTCGATGTCAGCAGAATCAACGGTTCATCCATCCTCATCGCGCAGCGCAGAGCCTAGAGCATGCGCCCGCTAGATGGAATGGCTTTGATCGCCGCAGCGGGGCCGGCAGACGACCATGGGCGGTAAACCTCTGGGACCGTCGGGCGGCGCGGCGGAGACGGAGGCGGTGACCGCCGATGCACTGCCGGCTGGGCTCTACCTCGTGGCCACGCCCATCGGCAACCTGGGCGACATCACCCTGCGGGCGCTGGACGTGCTGCGCCGGGCCGACCGCATCGCCTGCGAAGACACGCGCACCACACGCAAGCTGCTGAACGCCCACGGCATCACCACCAAGACCTCCGCCTATCATGACCACAGCGGCCCCGGCGCCCGCCGCGCACTGCTGGAGCAGATCCGCGGCGGCCGTGCGATCGCCCTGGTTTCGGACGCCGGCACGCCGCTGGTCTCGGACCCCGGATACAAGCTGGTGCGCGATGCCGTCGCCGAAGATCTGCCGGTGACCAGCCTGCCGGGGCCGGCGGCGCCTCTGGCGGCCTTGCAGCTCTCCGGACTGCCCAGCGACCGCTTCTTCTTCGGCGGTTTCCTGCCGGCGAAGCCTGCGGCGCGGCAAAGGACCTTGCAGGATCTCCGCGGGCTGGACGCGAGCCTGATCTTTTTCGAGACGGCCCCGCGCCTCGCCGCCAGCCTCGCGGACATGGCCGCGCAGCTCGGACCCCGACCCGCCGCCGTCGCCCGCGAACTGACCAAGCTGCACGAGGAACTGCGCCGCGCGCCGTTGCCGGATCTGGCCACCCACTACGCCGGGGCGGGCGCGCCGCGCGGCGAGATCGTCGTGGTGATCGCTCCGCCCGACGAACAGGCGGAGGCACAGGCCTTTGATCTGGACGCCGCCCTGCGCGGCGCCCTGCAACAGGCGAGCCTGCGCGATGCGGCGGCCAGCGTCGCGGCGGCCAGCGGCCTTCCCAAGCGCAGGGTCTATGCCCGCGCCCTGGAGCTGGCGAAGGAGAGCGGCCGAGAGAGCCCAGAGAACCCAGAGGGTCGAAAGGGCAAAGAGGAATGACGGCCCCCGCCGGGCCGCCGCCGGCAGCAGCGGCGCGGCAGCGCCAGGATGCCTATCGCCGCGGCCGCCGGGCCGAGTGGCTGGCGGCCTGGTGGCTGCGGCTGAAGGGCTATCGCGTTCTGGCCCGCGGGTTTCGCTGCCCGGCCGGTGAGATCGACCTGGTTGCAAAGCGCGGGCGCATCCTGGCTTTCGTCGAGGTCAAGCAGCGTGATCGGATGGCCGTCGCCGCCGAGGCCGTTTCGCACCGGCAGCGCAAGCGGATCGCCCGCGCGGCGGAGGCTTTTCTGCAGGGCCGTCCGGATCTCGGCGCCCTGATCCTGCGGTTCGACGCCGTTCTGCTGTCGCGCCATTTCTGGCGCCGCGGCGAGTGGCCGCTGCGGCACGAAAAAGACGCCTGGCGCCGCGACACAAGATTGCCATATTAGGGGAGCAACATCGCGCAAGTGATACGATTCAGGGGAGAATCCAACCGATGAGCTTGACGGGAAGCGACCGGGTCGGAGCCGGTCGCGCCACGCGCAGTCTGGCGGCGCTGGCGGTTGTGGCCATTGCGGGCCTGTCCGTGGCCGGCTGCAGTGCCTGGGGAACGGCGGCCGGGGCCGGCGCCGTGGGCGTGACGGCGGCGCAGACCGAGAAGGGCTTTCGCCGCAGCGTCGCAGATACCGAGATCCGTCTGGCCATCAACGACCTCTGGTTCAAGGCCGACGAAGAGATGTTCCGCAAAGTGAACCTGCAGGTTCAGGAACAGCGCGTTCTGCTCAGCGGCAACGTCCCACAGCCGGAGCAGCGCGTTGAAGCGGTTCGTCTGGCCTGGCAGGCGCCGGGGGTGCGCGAGGTGATCAACGAGATCGAGGTGAACGATACCTCCGGACTGAACGATGCAGCGCGGGATTCCTGGATTTCGGCCCAGCTTCGCACCACTCTTGTGTTTGACCGCGAGATCTCCTCCATCAACTACTCGATCGAAACCGTGAATCAGGCGATCTTCATCATGGGCGTGGCCCAGTCCGAGGCGGAGCTCAACCGGGTGGTCGGCCACGCAAAGGACATCGCCTATGTCCGCCGCGTGGTAAGCTATGCTCTGTTGAAGGACGATCCGGCCCGAAGCTCCTGACTCCTGCACCGGACGGTTTCCACGCCGCCGGAGCCAGCCACTGCGACGCAGAGGCCGCCGACGGGCTTCGCTGCCAAGGGGGCCTCGCCGCTGAAGAAAGACGTGACATGCCCGCCCTCCCCCCATTGAGGCCTGCTTTTGAAGCCCCGGGCCGCGCGTTCGAGACCACGAGCGGGCCCCGGCTATGAGCTGGTCCCAGTCATGAGTTGGTCCCAGTTATGAGCTGGTCTACGGCAAGCAACCGCAAGGATCTCGAGTCGCGTCTGCGCCAGCTTGGCGGCCAGACGGATGAGGAGATCGACATCGCCGGCGCGGCGCTGCTGCTGGCCGCGCTGGAGCGGCCGCAGGTGGGCCTGGAGCGCTACTACCACCACCTGTCGCTGCTGGCGCGGGATACGGAGGAGCTGGCGGGACGCCGCGGCGCCGATCAGGATCTCGACGCCCGTATCGCCATCCTCAACCACGTGATGGTCGAACGCTACGGCTACGAGGGGGACCGGCAGAGCTACGACGACCTTCACAACGCGAACATGATGCGGGTGATCGACCGCAGGCGCGGCCTGCCTGTCGCCCTCGGCATCCTCTACATGCATGCGGCGCGGGCGCAGGGCTGGTCGATCTGCGGCCTTAACTTCCCCGGGCACTTCATGCTGCGGCTGGACCTGGGCAGTCGGCGCGCCATCATCGACCCCTTCAACGGCGGCGAGGTGCGCGACGCGGCGGCGCTGCGCGGCCTGGTGAAGACCGTGGCCGGCAAGGAGGCCGAACTGCGCCCGGAACACACCGACCGGGTCGGCAACCGCGACATCCTGCTGCGGCTTCAGAACAACATCAAACTGCGGCTGATCCAGCAGGAGCGCAGCGCCGATGCCCTGGAAGTCATCGAGACCATGCTGATGTTCGCACCCGAGAAGGCCGCGCTGTGGAAGGAGGCGGGCGTGCTGCATTCCCACCTCGACAACATGCGCGCCGCAATCATGGCCTTTGAACACTACCTGGAACTCGCCGGTGCGGACCCGGACCGCCAGAACATCGCCGCCCTGCTGCAGCAACTGCGCATCAGGCTGAACTGAGGCGCGGCCGGACGAAAGCGGGTAGACATCGGCAGCGGCGCAAACGACGGGAAAGAACGGTTATGAGCTTGGCGGTCGCCATTCAGATGGATCCGGTGGACACCATCGATATCGAGGGGGACAGTTCCTTTGTCCTGGGGCTGGAGGCGCAGCGCCGCGGCCACGGCCTCTACCACTATCTGCCGCAGGATCTCAGCCTGCACGACGGGCGCGTCTATGCGCGCATGCGTGCGCTTGAACTGCGCCGCGAAGCCGGCAACCACGCCAGCTTGGGCGCGCCGGAGACCGTCGACCTGGCGACCCTGGACGTGGTGCTGATGCGCCAGGACCCGCCCTTCGACATGGCCTATATCACCGCCACCCACCTGCTGGAGCACGTGCACCCGGAAACCCTTGTGGTCAACGATCCGGTGCATGTGCGCAACGCGCCGGAGAAGCTCTTCGTCACCCATTTTCCCGAGCTGATGCCGCCGACCCTGATCACCAGCAGCCGGGCGGAGGTGGAGGCTTTTCGCGCCGAGCACCGGGACATCATCGTGAAGCCGCTGTTCGGCAACGGCGGCGCCGGGGTCTTTCACATCACCGCCGGCGACGAGAACCTCTCGGCCCTGCTGGAACTCTTCACCGATCTCTACCGCGAGCCGATCATCGTGCAGCGCTACCTGCCGGAGGTGCGCGGCGGCGACAAGCGCATCATCCTGGTTGACGGCCGCCCGGCCGGCGCCACAAACCGCGTGCCGCCGCAGGGCGAGGCCCGGTCCAACATGCATGTCGGCGGGCAGCCGGAGAAGGCGGACCTCAGCCGCCGCGACCTGGAGATCTGCGAAGCCATCGGCCCGGCGCTGAAAGAACGCGGACTGATCTTCGTCGGCATCGACGTGATCGGCGGCTTCATGACGGAGATCAACGTCACCTCGCCCACCGGCATCCAGGAGATCAACCGCTTCGACGGCGTCTCCCTGGAAACCGAGATCTGGGATGTGATCGAGGCCCGTTACGGCGCCGCCCACCGGACCCCCAGGATGTAGGCGCGATTCCGCCGCCGCGGCTGTAAAGAAAACCGGGCGCCCCAAAAAACCGGCCGGCACAGGGGCCGGCCGGTTGCGAAGGAGTCCGGTATCGGGTTTCTTTTCTGAGAGGCGCGGCTACTTGCTCTCCGCCCCGTTGCCGTTGTTCCCGTTCATATCGTGCAAGGCCGCCTTGGTGCGCTTTTCCATCGGGGCCCAGCACTCCTGAGTGATGCGGGCCATCATGGCCATCAGCTTGCTGGTTTCCTCGAGGTACTGCTCGGCGGCATAGCGCGCGATCGTGCATTGCTTGTCGAAGACCTCTTCCGGGCCCTTGGCTTTGATCAGGTCCTCCGAAGACTCGATGTTCTGGCGCATGCGCGCGCCGGCGAAGTTCATCATTTCCTGACTGACCTCCGCCATGCCGGCGAACATCGCTTCGCTGGCGCTCATGACGGCGGTGATGTTTTCACCGTTGGAACCGAGAAACGCCTCATAGCTCGGAACCTCCGGTGCGGCGGCCGCGGTGCTTTCACCGCCTCCTGAAGAAGATACGCTGCTTTTGCTTTGCTTACGTGCCGTTGCCATGGCTTGGTTACTCCTGCACGACGCATTTGATTGGTGGGGGGACCGGGCTGACGCCCGAGTGACAGACCGTCTCCTTGGCATACCCCCGCTCACCGCAACCAGAGCCTTGGCTTCCATTCGGAATGCCGGTTGTTCTCGATAAGTGTAAGACCCTCCAGGCCTCCACCTGCCTTGGTTGTGGCTCACGGGACCCCAGCGGCCGGAGCTTCTCGCCTATAAGAATAGGCTAACAGAAATTAACCATAATTGATCTGGGACAGTTTCCCTTTGCGTTGCCGCCGGTCTGGCGCGTTAAGGCGACCGGGCGGCCACTGCCCAAGATGATCTTGGCAGCCCTGTTCCTCCACCCTAGATTGATCGCGGCCACAGCCGGACCCGGCCTCCATGGGGTCCACACTCGGGGAGAACGCCGGAGCGCCCATGACCGCCCGCATCACCACCGTCGCCTTCGCCGGCGTCGAGGTCCTGGACATCGACGTGCAGGTGCAGATGGGCAGCGGCCTGCCGGCCTTCGCCGTCGTCGGCCTGCCGGACAAGGCGGTGGCGGAAAGCCGCGAGCGGGTGCGCGCGGCGCTCACGGCCCTCGGCCTTGCCCTGCCACCCAAGCGCATCACCGTGAACCTGGCGCCGGCCGACCTGCTGAAGGAGGGCAGCCATTTCGACCTGCCCATCGCGCTGGGTCTGCTGACCGCCATGGGCGTGCTGCCGGCCGAGGAGATGGCCGGCTACACGGCCCTGGGCGAACTGGCGCTCGACGCCCGCATCACCCCGGTCGCCGGCGTGCTGCCGGCGGCGATCCACAGCCTCTCCGCCGGGCGCGGCCTGATCTGCCCGGCGGCCCAGGGGGGAGAGGCGGCCTGGGCCGAGGGCCTGGAGATCCTGGCGCCGGGCACGCTGCTGGCGCTGGTCAATCACTTCAAGGGCAGCCAGGTCCTCAGCCCGCCCAAGGCGCGCCTCGCCGAGGGCGCCGCCGACGGCCTCGACCTCGCCGACATCAAGGGCCAGGAGAGCGCCAAGCGCGCCCTGGAAGTGGCGGCGGCCGGCGGCCACAACCTGCTGATGGCCGGGCCGCCGGGGGCGGGCAAGTCCATGCTGGCGGCGCGCCTGCCGGGCATCCTGCCGCCGCTCACGCCCGCCGAGGCGCTGGAGGTCAGCATGATCCACTCCGTCGCCGGCACCCTGGGGGAGGCGGGGCTGCTGCGCCGCCGGCCCTTTCGGGACCCGCACCACTCGGCCTCCCTGCCGGCGCTGGCCGGCGGCGGCCTGCGCGCCAGGCCGGGCGAGATCTCGCTGGCGCATCTGGGCGTCCTCTTCCTCGACGAACTGCCGGAGTTTCAGCGTGGCGCCCTGGAGGCGCTGCGCCAGCCGCTGGAGACCGGCCGCGTCTCCGTCGCCCGCGCCAACGCCCATGTCACCTATCCGGCGCGCGTCCAGCTCATCGCCGCCATGAACCCCTGCCGTTGCGGCTACCTGGACGATCCGGCCCGGGCCTGCGCCCGGGCGCCGCGCTGTGCCGCCGACTATCAGGCGCGGATCTCCGGCCCGCTGTTCGACCGCATCGACCTGCATGTCGACGTCCCCGCGGTGAGTGCCGCCGACCTCTCGCTGCCGCCGCCGGCCGAAGGCTCGATCGCCGTCGCCGCCCGGGTTGCTGCGGCCCGCGCCCGCCAGGCCGCCCGCTACGAAAAGCTGCCGGCCGGACGACGTCCGCGCAGCAACGCCGAGGCCGACGGACAGTTGCTGGAGGAGGTGGCGGCGCCCGACAGCGAAGGGCGGCGCCTGCTCACCGAAGCCGCCGAAGCGATGAAGCTCTCCGCGCGCGGCTATCACCGGGTGCTGCGCGTCGCCCGCAGCCTGGCCGACCTGGAAGGCGCCGAGGCCGTGCGCCGCCCCCACATCGCCGAGGCCCTCACCTACCGAAGGCAACTGCCGGGGCGCTGAGGCGTCAGGGTGGCGCGTTCGGGGCGGCGAGAACGCGGTGCTGAGTGTCGCCGGGAGAGCGGACTCCCAACTTCCGGGACGCTAAAGTCCACACGTCGACCGTGGATATTACGGGGCCGGTGATATGCCGGTGATATTGCGGGCGGCGAGGATTGCCAGAAGGGAGAGACCGGGAGGGGGTCGGATGAGCAACTACTTCGATATCGTCGCCAGCCGCATGAAGAACATGCTGACGCGGATTTCCGCCAACGATGCGGACTTCGAGGATCTCTGCGAGCGCCATGCGTCCCTGACCTCGGACATCCGCAGGCTGAACCCCCGCGAAGACCCCGCCGAGGCGCAGCGTGACGAGGACCTGCGCAAACGCCGCGCGGCGCTGGAGCAGGAGATGCTGGCGATCATGCAGGCCAACGTGCGCGTCTGAGGCTCCGCCCCCTGAGAGGGGGCCATCTCCGAGCCCGTTCTTTCAGGATCGCCTTTCAGGATCGCCGCGACGCCATCCGCCCTGATTGCATGAGTGTGCTAAAAAAACGCTTTGGCCATAAACGGTTAACGAAATGCCGCCTATGGTGGCGCATGGCACAGATTAAGGCGTACCACAGCAAGGATCCGGACCTCACCCTCTTCCTCGTCAGCGGCAGTGTATCGGCGGAAGACCTGATCGCGGCCATGGAAGCCCACTACGGCGCAGAGCCGTCCAGCATCGCCGTGTGGGACCTCTGGGAAGCCGACCTCTCGGGGCTGGACATGGCCGCCCTGGTCAAGGTCTCCGACGTCGCCAGCGGCTACGCCCGCAACCGCAAGGACCCGCGCACCCTCTTTGCGGTGAAGCGGGAGCAGGAAAAGCCGTTGGTGCGGCTCTACGAGAAGATCTCCGAACTGAGGGGGTCCCCCATCAGCTATGAGATGTTTCCTTCCCGGGCGGCGGCCTATCAGCACCTGGGTCTGGAAGACCCCTTTGCCGCCGCTCCGGCCGCACGGAAGAAGAGCGCCTGAGCCGCCCCGCCATCCTGCAACTCTCCAGGTCGTTGCCCCTGGCCGCCCGGCGCGCTATGCCGGGCCCATGCGAAAGTCCCTGAGAGAGACCGCCGAACATGCCGGGCACCGTATCGAACTGGTGCCGCTGGATGCCCTCTTCGACCTGCGCAAGACCGTCCTGCGCCCCTGGCTGACGCCGGACGGCGCAAAGGCTGCCTACGCGGACGGGGCCGAGCGCTTTCACGTCGGCGCGCGCCCAGGCCGGGCGCCGGACGAGGGCGTCGTCAGCACCGCCAGCTTCAAGATCGAACACCCTCATGGGCCCGGCAGCGATGCGCTTCTGGCCCACGCCGGGGCCGAAGGCTACTGGGCAGAGGGTTATTGGCGCCTGCTTTCCATGGCCACGTACCCTGAGCTGCAGGGCAGCGGGCTGGGCGGCGCCGTCCTGGGCTTCGGCGTCGCCGCGCTTGCCCGCCGCCTGGCGGAACGCGGCGCGGCGAGCGCAGTCGTCTGGTGCCAGGGCCGCAGCGGCGCGCGGCGCTTCTACGAACGCCACGGCTTCGCCGCCGTCGGGGAGGAGTTCGAAAACCCCGGGACCGGACCGCATTTCGTGTTCTGGCGAAGGGTGGCAGCCGCCTAGAGCAGATCCGGGCTGAAAGGCGCCACCGGCGCTCAGAGCCCGTCGAGAAACATGGCCAGGTGGTGATTGAAGAGCGTGGGCTGTTCCAGGTTGGGCAGGTGGGCGGTCCCGGCGATCACGGTGCCGAGGGCCTGGGGCAGCGCCTGGACCAGATGGTTGCAGCGCTGCTGGATATGGGGAAAGTCGGCATCGCCCCAGACCACCTGGGCCGGCAGGTCGAGCTCGCCGAGGCGCCGGTAGGCCGGGGCGCCGGACGGTGGGTTCCACTCGCCCGGTTCCTCGGCCCTGAGGGCAACGCCGTTCATCTCCAGGAAGAGTTCGCGCAGCGGGCCGGAGACGCGGCCCTCCTCGCGGGCGGGACCGTCAAGCCAGAGCCAGGCCTCCAGCTCGTTCACGCGTTCGATGTCGCCGTCCGCCTCGGCCTCGTCCAGCAGGTCGACCACGGCGGCCACGGCGGGGGGATAGTCCGCAGGCTCCGGCTGGCCGCTCACCGCGGGGGCCACGAGGAACAGACCGGCCACCCGGCCCGGGTGGGTCAGGGTGTAGTCGATGGCGACGCGCCCGCCCTGGGAGCAGCCGACCAGCACCGCCTTGCGGATCTGCAGATCGTCCAGCAGCGCGCGCAGGTCATGGACGTGGGAAAAGCGCTCGACATCGTAGCGGGTCTCGCCGAAGCCGCGGCGGTCATAGGCCACGACGCGGTAGGTCTCCGCAAAGCTGCTCACCTGCGGCTGCCACATGCGGCGGTCGGCGACGCCGGCATGCAGGAAGACCACGGCCGGGCCCCAGACTTCCTCGGCGCCGGCCTCGACACCGGCCAGCACGGCCCGCCCGCTGGTGACCGTGAAGTGCCTCGGCACAACCCTGGAAGCGGAGGTGGCGATGGTCTCTTGCCTTTCAGTCAACTCTGTCGAGCGCAGCGGCGATGCCGGGAAAGACCTGGGGAAGGGCGGCCTCTCCCGCCGCCGTGACGATTACCTTGCGGGACTTGCGGTCGCGCTTCAACCACTTTGCGCCGACCAGGCGTTCGGCAAGCGCCGCCCCCAAGGCACCGCCGAGGTGCGGGCGGCGCTCGCTCCAGTCCAGGCAGCAGCGCGCGAAGTGGCGCCGCTGTTCCTCGGCCGCCGCGACATCGACCCCGAGATCGTCGAGAAAGGCGCGGCCCTTGGGACCGACGCGAAAGTCGCCCTCGACCCGGCGAAGGAAGCGGCGCTTCACCAGGGAGTCGGTGATGGCGACGCCCAGGCGCCCGGCCAGATGGTCGTAGCACATGCGCGCCTGGCGCAGTTCGCCGACACGGCGCGCATGGACGCGCCTGCGTTCCGGCACCCGCTGGTTGGGCGTCAGGTGGGTGAGCGGCTCCAGCGCCTCCGCCACCCCCGGCCCGGCCAGCCGGTAATAGCGGTGGCGCCCCTGGCGCTCCACCGCCAACAGCCCGGCCTCGGTCAGCTTGGCCAGATGGCTGCTTGCGGTCTGCGGCGTCACCCCGGCGACGAAGGCCAGTTCGCTGGCGGTCTGGGCCCGGCCGTCCATCAGGGCCGCCATCATGTTGGCCCGCGCCGGAACGCCGATGAGAGAGCCCACAAGGGCAAAGGAAGGATCGACAGACATATTTCGATGATAGGCGAGCTATGGGAACAGGACAAGAAGGGGGCATCGAATTCAGCGTCTAAACACATCGATACCGATCGAAGTATGTCTGCACGAATGTTCCCATCGAGCTGCTCTTGATGTCAGGAATCGCTCCTCCCTCAACCACCACCAACACCGGTTTTGTCGTCGGCTTTTGCAGGAGACAAAACCGTTGACGCGCTCTCCTTTGGTCATACTCGGGCTTGACCCGAGTATCCATGGCAGCGGCAATCTCGAAACTCTCAGTCAAGACCCGGCAAGCGGTGCGATGGACCCTCGGGTCAAGCCCGAGGGTGACGATTCAAGGGTCCTCGCTTGTGGCTATGCTTCGTGATTCCTCTCCTCGTCGGGAGAGAGCACTTCGTGGGAAAGGGAGAGTAAGGAGACCGCCGTGCGACGAAGCCACCGCCGGCCTGTCTCAGTCCTGCGGCGGTTTGATCATGCGGCCGAGGGGCTGGCCGCCGAAGAGGTGGAGGTGGAAGTGGGGCACCTCCTGGTGGCCGTGATTTCCAGTGTTGGCCAGCACGCGGTAGCCGTCGTCTTCGATGCCGAGGTCCTTGGCGATCTTGCCGGCGGCGCGGATGAAGCCGGTGACTTCCGCCTCCGAGGCCTTGGCGGAGAAGTCGGCGAAGGAGACATAGGCGCCCTTGGGGATCACCAGCACATGCACCTTGGTCTGCGGCTGGATGTCGTGGAACGCAAGCACGTGGTCGTCTTCGTAGACCTTGTTGCAGGGGATCTCGCCGCGCAGGATCTTGGCGAAGATGTTGTTCTCGTCGTAGGCCATGGCCGCTCCCCTCTTCCTTATCGCTTGCTTCTCGTGCGCGGCGCGCCTCAGCTCTTGGCGCGCGCCGCCTTCTCGGCGATGCCGGAGATGCCCTTGCGCCCCTCCAGCGCCGCCCAGACATGCTTGGGCTTCACCCCGCTGGCGGCCCAGAGCACCATCAGGTGATAGAGCAGATCCGCCGACTCGTCGATCACGCCCTGGCGGCGTTCGCGGGTCGCCTCGATCACCGTCTCTACTGCCTCCTCACCGACCTTCTGGGCGATCTTGTCGAGGCCGCGGTCGAACAGCTTGGCGGTGTGGGAGCTTTCCGGGTCGGCGCCGCGCCGCTCCTCTATCACCTCGTAGAGGCTGTCGAGAACGGAACCGGTGAGGGGGCCGCGCTTCATAGGGCTGAGGTCCTTGCTTGGTCCGAATAGTCGGGTGCTTTGGGTTTCGCTTTGCCCGGCAGCGGCGATTCAGAGCCGGGCGCGCCAGATCTTTGAGGCCTATCAGGTATTGCTCGGACTGTCACGCCGCCAGACCGTGGACAGCCCGGGGATAAGCCGTGGAAATCGCGTGGATAAATCGCTGGGCGGCACGGGCCGCCAGGCCTCACGAAACCGGCCTGACCGGCAGGCCCGCCGCCGCCATGGCCGCCTTGGCCTCGGCGATGGAGTGGGTGCCGAAGTGGAAGATGGAGGCAGCGAGCACGGCGGAGGCATGCCCCTCGCGAACGCCGGCGGCCAGATGCTCCAGCGTGCCGACGCCGCCGGAGGCGATGACCGGCACCGGAACCGCATCGGCGATGGCGCGGGTGAGCGGCAGGTCGTAGCCCTGCTTGGTGCCGTCGCGGTCCATGGAGGTCAGCAGGATCTCCCCGGCGCCCAGGTCGCAGAGGCGCTTCGCCCAGGCGACGGCGTCGAGGCCGGTGGCCCTGCGCCCGCCGTGGGTGAAGATCTCGAAGCGCGGCCTACCATCGCCGTCATCACCGGCGTCCACGCTCTTGGCGTCGACCGCGACGACGATGCACTGGCTGCCGAACTTCTCCGCCGCCTCGCGCACGAAGTCCGGGTTCTCCACCGCGGCGGTGTTGATGGAGACCTTGTCGGCACCGGCCAGCAGAAGCTGGCGGATGTCGTCCAGCGTGCGCACCCCGCCGCCCACGGTTAGCGGCATGAAGCACTGCTCGGCCGTGCGGCGCACGACGTCCAGCAGGATACCGCGCTTTTCGTGGCTGGCGGTGATGTCGAGAAAACACAGTTCGTCGGCGCCGGCGGCGTCATAGACCTTGGCCTGTTCGACGGGATCGCCGGCGTCGCGCAGGTCGACGAAGTTCACGCCCTTCACGACCCGTCCGTCCTTCACGTCGAGGCAGGGTATCACCCGCACCGTCAGCATGGCCCCGTGTCCTGTCTGCCTGCACCCTCTTGGGCGGAACCGGCAGCCGCAAGCAGCGCCAGCGCCGAAGCCGGATCGATGCGCCCGTCGTAGAGCGCGCGTCCTGAGATCACCCCTTCGATGCCGAGATGGGCAACCTGCAGAATGGCGGCGAGGTCGTCCAGCGAGGCGACGCCGCCGGAGGCGATCACCGGCGTGGAGATGGCCGCCGCGAGTTCCGCCGTTGCGGCAACGTTGGCGCCCTCGAGCGCGCCGTCGCGGTCGATATCGGTGTAGACGATGGCCGCGGCGCCGGCATCCTCGAAGCGGCGGGCGAGATCCAGGGCGGTGACCTCGCTGACCTCGGCCCAGCCCTCCACCGCGACGCGGCCGCCGCGGGCATCGATGCCCAGAACGATCTGCCCGGGAAAGGCACGGCAGGCCTCGCGCACCAGGGTCGGGTCCTTCACCGCCACGGTTCCGAGGATGACGCGGCGCAGACCGAGGGTCAGCCAGCGCTCGATGGTCGCCAGATCGCGGATGCCGCCGCCCAGCTGCGCCGGCAGGTCGACGGCGCCGAGGATGGCCTCCACCGCGCCGGCGTTCACCGGGCGGCCTTCGAAGGCGCCGTTCAAGTCCACCAGGTGCAGCCAGGAAAAGCCCTGCTCGGCGAAAGCCTGCGCCTGGGCCGCCGGGTCTTCGTTGAAGACCGTGGCGGTCTCCATCCTGCCGTGCAGCAGACGCACGGCCTGGCCGTCCTTCAGGTCGATGGCGGGGAAAAGGATCACGGATGCCTGCCGGTTACTCGCCTTGCGGCAGCGCGCCGTTGCCGATCAGGTCCTTGTAATAGAAGTAGCCGGTGACCCAGCGGTCCTGCACCCAGGCGTAGTGCGGATGGGTGCCCCAGCGCACGTAGCCGAGCTGTTCCACCACCTCGATGGCGCGCTTCTGGGTCGCGCGGATGTCGAGGTTCAGAACCCGGAGACCGTTGCGGCGCGCCGCGTCCTCCACCTGGCGCACAAGGCCGGGGGCGAGCCCGTGGCCGCGCGCCCAGGGCGCGACGAAAAAGGTGGTGAGCTGGCCGGTCAGGCCCTGCGCCTCGTTGTTGCGCGGCGGGCGCACCAGCTGCGCCGAACCGGCGATGGTGTTGTCGAGGCGGCCGACGAAGAGCTCGCGTTCCGGCACCAGCAGCACACCCTGCCAGTAGGTCTCCATGGTCTGGCGCGGCGGTGGGTTCAGCCAGCCGAAACCACCGCCGTCCAGGATCGCCGCCTCGGCGGCATCGCAGAGGTCGTGGAGATCGGGCCCGTGGAAGCCGGTCAGCCTGTCCATTGAAATCTCTACACGGGAATCACTGACCGTCATGGGCACCACCTTAGGAAATTGGCGAGCAGCTGCAGGCCGGCGGCCTGGCTCTTCTCCGGATGGAACTGTGTTCCCACCAGATTGTCACGACCAACGATTGCAGTCACCTCCTCCCCGTAATCTACGGTCGCAAGAAGGTGGTCCGGCTGCGCCGGGCGCAGATGATAGCTGTGAACGAAGTAAACATAAGAAGACTGCGGCAGCTCCGCCAGCACCGGATGGTCCGGCGCCCGCAGGTTCAGCCGGTTCCAGCCCATGTGCGGCACCTTCAGATCGCCCAGCGGGCTGTCGGAAGACCCGGCAACGGGGTCCAGCGCCACCACATCGCCCGGAATCCAGCCGAATCCCTGGTGGACGCCGTGTTCCAGCCCGCGTTCGGCCATCAGCTGCATGCCGACACAGATGCCGAGAAAGGGACGCTGGTGGCGCGTCACGAAGTTCTCCAGCGCGTCGACCATGCCCGGAAGCCGGTGCAGTCCGGCGCGGCAGTCGCCGAAGGCGCCGACCCCGGGCAGCACCACACGGTCGGCGGCACGCACCCGGGCGGGATCGTCGGTCACAAGCACCGGTCCGCCGCCGGCTTCAGCAGCGGCACGCTCCAGAGACTTGGCGGCCGAGCGCAGGTTGCCCGAGCCATAGTCGATGATCGCAACGGTCATGACGGTTCCGAAACAGTCTCTCCACGGCCTCCCGGCCGTGGCGCGATTCCCCTAAAGACTGCCTTTGGTCGAAGGCACGGCGTCGGCCTTGCGCGGGTCGATCTGGATCGCTTCACGCAGCGCGCGGGCCAGGGCCTTGAAGCAGGACTCGACGATATGGTGATTGTTGGTGCCGTAGAGGTTCTCCACGTGCAGGGTGAGACCCGCGTGCTGGGCGAAGGCCTGAAACCACTCCTTGAAAAGTTCGGTATCCATGCTGCCCAGGCGGTCCTGGCTGAACGCCACCTTCCAGATAAGGTAGGGGCGGTTGGAGGCATCCAGAGCGACCCGGCTGAGGGTTTCGTCCATGGGAATGAGGGCCGAACCGTAGCGCCAGATGCCGCGGCGCTCGCCCAGCGCCTGGGCGACGGCCTGGCCCAGCACGATGCCGCTGTCCTCGGTGGTGTGATGGCCGTCGATGTGCAGATCGCCCTCCGCCTTCAGCGTGATGTCGATGAGGCTGTGGCGCGAAAGCTGCTCGAGCATATGGTCGAGAAAGCCGATCCCGGTGGCGATCTCGTAGCTTCCGCTGCCGTCCAGGTTCACGCTGGCGCTGATCCTGGTTTCCTTGGTGTTGCGGTCGACTGTGGCCTTGCGCATGTCCCATCGCCCCGCCGCCGCGGGGGCTCCTTGGCATTCCGTTCTGAAACGAAGGCGCCCTTGTATCAGGAAGGCCCCGGCAATGCCAGAACCCTTGCGCCCCGGGTTTTCGGCGGCCTTTCCGGGCTTTTCGTGCCCCGAACCGCCCCCTCCGGCATCGCGCCGGGGTCTGGTCGGGCCCTGGTTGGGCCCTTGTCGGGCCCTGGGAAGCCCGGCCGGCGCAGGGCTGCCCCGCGGCAAATCCGCCTTGACCAGGGCCTCGCTTTCGCCCATGTGACTGTCCATGCCTGAAACCAACCCCCCGATCTGGCACGGCACCACGATCCTCTCGGTCCGCAAGGGCGACAAGGTGGTGGTCGCCGGCGACGGCCAGGTCAGCTTCGGCAACACGGTGATGAAGTCCAACGCGCGCAAGGTGCGCCGCCTGGGCAAGGACAACGTCATCGCCGGTTTCGCCGGGGCGACCGCCGATGCCTTCACGCTGTTCGAACGCCTGGAAGCCAAGCTGGAAACCTATCCCAGCCAGCTCACCCGGGCCTGCGTGGAACTCGCCAAGGACTGGCGCACCGACCGCTACCTGCGCCGGCTGGAAGCCATGATGGCGGTGGCCGACGGCAGCACCTCGCTGGTGCTGACCGGCACCGGCGACGTTCTGGAGCCGGAAGACGGCCTGATCGGCATCGGCTCCGGCGGCTCCTTCGCCCTGGCTGCGGCGCGCGCACTGTACGACGTCGACGGCCTGGATGCCGAGACCATCGCCACCAAGGCCATGGGCATCGCCGCCGATATCTGCATCTATACCAATCAGAGCATCGTCGTGGAGAGCCTGCCCTCCAAGGCTGCGGCTCCGACGGACGCCTGAGTGGCCCAATCATGCTGAACCCGACGCCAAAGCCGATGCCCAAACCGATGACCGAGAAAACCGACAGCGCTTTCTTCAGCCCGCGGGAGATCGTCTCAGAACTCGACCGCTTCATCGTCGGTCAGAACGACGCCAAGCGCGCCGTCGCCATCGCCCTGCGCAACCGCTGGCGGCGCCAGCAGCTGCCGGAAGATATGCGCGAGGAGATACTGCCCAAGAACATCCTGATGATCGGGCCCACCGGCGTCGGCAAGACCGAGATCGCCCGCCGCCTGGCGCGGCTGGCCCAGGCGCCTTTCCTGAAGGTGGAAGCCACCAAGTTCACCGAGGTCGGTTACGTCGGGCGCGACGTCGAGCAGATCATCCGCGATCTGGTGGAAATCGCCATCCACATGACGCGCGAGCGCCTGCGCCAGGACGTGAAGGCCCAGGCCGAGCTGAATGCCGAGGAGCGGGTTCTCGACGCCCTGGTGGGCGCCAACGCCAGCGCCGACACGCGCCAGAAGTTCCGCCGGCTGCTGCGCCAGGGCGAACTGGACGACCGCGAGATCGAGGTCGAGGTCATGGACAGCGGCGGCATGCAGCTGCCGACCATGGAAATCCCCGGCATGCCCGGCGCCTCCATGGGCATGCTGAACCTGGGCGATATCTTCGGCAAGGCGCTGGGCGGGCGCAAGAAGCAGCGCCGCATGACGGTGGCCGAGTCCTACGAAGTCCTGCTGGCCGAGGAGAGCGACAAACTGCTCGACGAGGAGAGCGTTGTCTCCAACGCCATCGCCGCGGTGGAGCAGAACGGCATCGTCTTCCTGGACGAGATCGACAAGATCACCGCCCGCTCCGACCGCGCCGGCGCCGATGTCTCGCGCGAGGGCGTGCAGCGCGACCTGCTGCCGCTGATCGAGGGAACGACGGTGGCCACCAAACACGGCGCGGTGCGCACCGACCACGTTCTGTTCATCGCCTCCGGCGCCTTCCATATGGCCAAGCCCGCCGACATGCTGGCCGAACTGCAGGGCCGCCTGCCGATCCGCGTGGAGCTGGACGCGCTGACCCGCGACGACTTCAAGCGCATCCTGACCGAACCGGAGAACAGCCTGATCCGTCAGTACAAGGCGCTGATGGGCACCGAGGAGGTGACCCTGGAGTTCACCGAGGACTCCATCGACGCGCTGGCCGACCTCTCCGCCGACATCAACTCTTCGGTGGAGAACATCGGCGCCCGGCGCCTGCACACGGTTTTGGAAAAGCTTCTGGAGGAAATCTCCTTCACCGCCACCGACCGCGGCGGCGAGACCATCACCATCGACGCCGCCCTGGTGCAGGAGCGCGTCGGCGAACTCTCCAAGAACGCCGATCTCTCCAAGTTCATTCTTTAGATATCCTGGCTTCGTCGAGCCGGCTCCGGCGGTCAGACCCAAGACCCTCTACGGCAGGCGCTGATCCACCACTTCGCTGATGGTCGGCGGGTTGGCCTGTCAGGCGGAATGGTCGGCATGGATCTGGCGGTCGCGCATCTGCCCGACCAGCATCATGTCGATCGCCTGGCCGTCGCTGGCCAGCGGCATGAAGATGCGCGCGATGGTGCACCGGCGGCTTCCGTGTACTTGTGGCTGGTGCGCTCTGAGGATGGGTCGGAGCTAATTCTGTAGTTGCGAGTGGCGAGCTAGTCTTCCTTCCCGTCGACCAGCTTCACAACCTTCTCTACTTGCCCAAGTCGCTTTCTGCGCGCCTCATCAAATCGTTTCTTCAGTTCGGGTTCAGCTGCGAGGCGCTCGTCAATGAATGCGCGCAGTGCATCTGCGATAATGCGTCGTTCAGGCGCACCGCGGTGTGCCTCACAGAAGTCGACCAAGTCACTTGCCAGAGGTTCTTCAAGCTTCCAGCGACCCTTTTGCGGACTAGATACCATGATCAAGATGGTACCACTTGGTACCAACCGGTACCAGTTTAGGGTTGACCTCTGCTTTACACTAAATCAATATCTACAGGTCAAAGAAAAAGGGCGGCTCCGATAGGAACCGCCCACAAGTGAGACCCGGGCCGGAATCGAACCGGCGTGACAGAGATTGCAAGGCCCTGCGCCTAACCATTCGGCCACCGGGTCAATGGACGCCCCGCCCAACAGCGGGGCGTTCTGCTATTTAGAATACCGTTTCTCCTGCCTGAGCACAACATAGTGAATCTGAATCACGCTTAAACGCAATATGTGGGATAGCATACAATATATAGCGAGTTTGGAATCAGATATACAATATACAATATCAACTGACGCCTTCCCGTTCGGCGGTTCAGCGACTGGACCTTTGATTTTAGTCGTCCAATAAATTCTCCGTGGTTATTAGTCCAAATCCATACTGTCGAGATCTATACTTTCCTCTACTTATGCGGACAAGGTCTCCTCTATTAGCCAGTCTTTGAATGGCATTGTAGATCACCTTTGGCTTTGGCCTGATTCCGACCCTTTCCAACTCTGTTTGGATTTCGTCGAATGTCCATGTTCTGGAAGGGTCGTTCTCTACCGCCTCAGCAATAGCTTTTTGCTCACGACTAGCTCTAGAGGCATCTAGCGACTTTGGCTCATCGACGTCTGAAAGCCTTTTGGACCATCGTTTTTGCGTTTCGGCAGGAAGCAAAACAATCAGATTGTCTATTGCTGTCAGCAGCTCCCGTCGCCGCCTCTCCTTTATGTTTAAGGATTGGCGGTGTTGGTGAATTGACACTTTCACTTCAGCCAGTTCGCTGAGCGCTGCGGCCAAAGCCTCTTCGTAAGCATCTAACTGAACATCAATCTTCGACATGCTCCTAGCCTACTCGAACAGCGCCCAAGAGTCTTGATTCTTAGTTAGAATTGATAAGAATTTTTTATCCCATTAATTCAGTAGGTTATGGGACAAAATCCAGGCCTTTAGGATTTTTTCGGATTCCTCTGATCACCATTTTCTGACTTAGAGATCACGGTCTTGATCTAGCCGGCTGAATTTGGGAACACTCAGCTAAGGCAGGCGCTGCTCCAAGACCTCGCTGATGGTCGGCGGATTGCCCTGCCAGGCGGAGTGCTCTGCGTGGATCTGGCGGTCGCGCATTTGTCCGACCAGCATCATATCGATCGCCTGCCCATCGGCGGCCAGCGGCATGAAAATGCGCGCAATGCTGCGTGGCCCCGCCGCGCCCGTTTTGTCGTAGGGCGCATAGCTGTAGCGGCTGCGGCTGTAGAGCGCCCCCGGTCCGGCGGCGCCACGCTGAAAGAGGGCGGTGATATGGGCGCGGTAGGCCCCCTCGGGCACCGCCTCGTGCAGCAGCATCCCGGTGGGATCGATGCCAAAGGCAACGTCCGTGCCCACCAGACGCAGGCGGAAGTGCCGGCCATCCTCCAGCACATCGGCCAGCACCACGAAGGGCAGGAGGGCCGGGATCTCCGAGGGCAGGATGTCGGCGCGCGCCGGCCAGCGACGCGGCCCGCGTTTGCCGAGCCAGTATTCGTAGAGCTGGCGCAGCGGCACCTCCAGGATCGCCTTGCCGGTTTCGCCTGGAGGCCCGTCGTCGGAAGTCGGTCGGCCTGAGTTCAAGTCTTCGTCTCTGCCCCGTCCGCCTCCGGGCCTCCTGCGGCCGGCGACGCCTCTGCGGGATCGATCAGGTCCAGCAGCCGGTCGAGGGCGGCATCGTCCATGGTCTCGATGCGCTGGGCGAGGAGATTGGCCAGCAGGGTTGCCCGCGGACTGAGGCCGGCGGTGTCCACCACCACCCGGGGGTGGGAGAGATCGGCCAGCCGCTGCAGTTCCTCCGCATCGTCCCAGATGATGCCGAGAAACTGGCAGACGCGGTGGACGAAGCGGCGACTGGGCTTGCCGCGGCGGCCATGCTCCATGGCCGAGAGGTAGGCCGGCGAGACCTGCAGGCCGGCGGCCATGTCCTTCAGGGCCAGCTTGCGCTCGGCGCGGATCGCCCGCAGCTTTTCGCCGAAGGGGGTCATGACGATAACCACGCCCGCACGCCCTGCCCCGGGGCCTGCGCGGCACCCGTCAAAGCATACCCGTGACCTGGTCCCTCACGCTGCGGCACGCCGGCTCTCCGCCTTGTCGGAAAGATAACCGGATCGGAGTTTAGCGGCTTTTCCCCGGCAAGGCGATTCCCGCGTGCCGAGGCCACATCAGCGCTTGCGCCGCAGCAGAATATAGACCGCGCCGGTGCCGCCGTGCTTCTGCTGGGCGTAGTCGAAGGACAGAACGCGCGCGCGGTTGGGGGGCTGGTTCAGCCAGTGCGGCAGGGCGCTGCGCAATACGCCGGCCTCGGCCCGGGTCGCGCCCTTGCCGGTCACCACCAGGACGCAGCGCTTGCCGGCGGCCTGGCAGTCGGCGAGGAAAAGCTCGAGACGGCGGTGCGCCTCGGCCTGGCGCAGGCCGTGCAGATCGAGGGTCGCTTCGATGGGCAGCTTGCCGCGACGCAGGCGTTCGGCCTTGCGACGGTCGAGGCCGTCGCGGGCACCGTGGACCAGGGGCGGCGGCTGTCGTCCGGCCGCGGCCGGGCTCTGGGGTGGGCTCTGGGCCGGAGCCTGACCCGGAGGCTGGGCCGCCCTTCGCTGTGCCGGCCGCCCCCGCGGCGCAGCGGCCGTCGTTGCGCGGCCGGCCCCCTCGCGCAGATCGTCGGTCTTGGAGCGCAGCCGGTCGCGGCCCGCCAGCGGTTCGGCCTGTCGGGTGACGTGGCCCCAAAGCTGGCGGTCTTCCGGCGACAGAGCGCCCCTCGCTGTGTCGGGTGGCGCCGGGTCCTTAGGCTTGCGGCCCATTGCCGGTGCCCCCGGACTCACCCGGGGCCGCTTCGTCATCGATAAGCAGCACATGGAGACGGCGCGGCCCATGGGCCCCGAGCTGGATGGTCTGTTCGATATCGCCTGTGCGCGAGGGCCCGGTGATCATGTTGACCGCGCGCGGCATGGCGCCCGGACCGAAGCGCTGGCGCAGCCGCGCCCAGGCCTCTTCGTAGGCGCCGACGACCTGGGAGCCGCGCAGCACCACGATGTGGTTCTCCGGCAGGAAGTTCAGCGTGATCGGCGCTTCGGGTCCGGAGGCCATCATCAGGGTGCCGGTTTCGGCGATGCCGGCGAAGGCGCCGGTAACGGCGGTGGGGTCCGGCTCCCGCGCCGCGCCTTCGCTCACCTCCAGCAGGGGCTGGTCCGCCCAGGGCAGCGCGCGCAGGTCGCCGCGCGGCGCCAGGCGCACCCGCGGCGGCAGGTTCTCACCCTTCAGATAATCGGCCACCGCCTGGGGCACCTGGTCGGCGTCGTCGAGCCGCACCACCGTCGCCGCCAGTTCGCGCAGCATGTCCTCCATCAGGTCGAGCTGTTCGCCATGGGGCCGCTGCCCGCGCGCCGGGACCAATCCCGCCTGCGGATCGGCAAGCCGCGCCTCAAGCTGCGCGCGCTCCTCGGCGCCCGGCTGGTCGCGCTGCAGAGACTGGCGCAGCGCCCCCAGGATGTGCTGGCGGGAGTCGGTCATGCTGCGTTTCTCATCGGGGCCCGCTCACAATGCCCGCTCCCGGCGTTGGCGCTCGGCCCAGAGCTGCTGGAAGGTCTTGCCTTCGGGCGCCGGGAAATCGCGGTGCTTGGTCCAGCCGCCGGCAAAAGGCAGGGCGTTGAAGCGCCCCTGATTGCGGCCGAAGGCCGCCAGCATGCGCATCTTCAGGCCGGCGATGCGGTGATAGAGCGCCGGCCGGCGGGCGAAGAAGGCCCAGAAGGCGAGGCCGAAACGCACCGCCTTGGGGCTCAGATGACGTTCGAACTCCCGCTCGCGCCAGTGCCGCATCATCCGGGGCAGGGGAATGCGCATCGGGCAGACCGCCTCGCAGCGTCCGCAGAAGGTGGAGGCGTTGGGCAGGTGCCCCGCCTCGTCGACCCCGATGAGGCTGGGGGTCAGCACCGCGCCCATCGGCCCCGGATAGACCCAGCCGTAGGCATGGCCGCCCACCGAATGATAGACCGGACAGTGGTTCATGCAGGCGCCGCAGCGGATGCAGCGCAGCATGTCCTGGAACTCGCTGCCGAGCATCTGGCTGCGGCCGTTGTCCAGCAGGATGACGTGATACTGCTCCGGCCCGTCCGGATCTTCCGGCCGCCTGGGGCCGGTGGAGAAGGTGGTGTAGGCGGAAAACTCCTGGCCTGTCGCCGAGCGCGCCAGCACCCGCAGGATGGTGGTGGCGTCCTCCAGGTTGGGGACCACCTTCTCCAGGCTGGCGATGACGATGTGCACCTTGGGCAGGGTCTGGGTCAGATCGCCGTTGCCCTCGTTGGTGACGATGATGGAGGTGCCGGTCTCCGCCACCAGGAAGTTCGCGCCGGTGATGCCGACATCGGCGTCGAGATAGCGCTGGCGCAGCATCTGCCGCGCCTCGGCCACCAGCTGCACCGGTTCGGAAAGCGGCCGCTCCGCCGGCAGCTTGTCGTGGTGGTGGCGGAAGTCGGCTTCGATCTGGTCCTTGGTCAGATGCACCGCCGGCGCGATGATGTGGCTCGGCACCTCCTTGCGCAGCTGGATGATGTACTCGCCGAGGTCGGTTTCCACCACATCCAGCCCGGCTTCTTCGAGGTGCTGGTTGAGGGCGATCTCCTCGGAGATCATGGACTTGCCCTTGGTCACCACCTTGGCGTCGACCTCGCGGCAGATCTTCAGGATCGCGGCGCGCGCCTCCTCCGCCGTGGCGGCCCAGTGCACCTGGCCGCCGCTGGCCTGAACCTTCTCCTCGTAGCGCTCCAGGTAGAAGTCCAGGTTGGCCAGGGTGTGGTCCTTGATGTCGCGGGCGGCATCGCGCAGGTCGTCGAACTCCGGCAAACGGTCGCGCGCCTTGGCGCGCTTGCCGATGAAGCCGGATTTGACGTTTTTCAGCGCCTTCTGCAGCGTCTGGTCGGCCAGCGCGGCGCGCGCGTTGTCCTTGAAGGCGGGGGAGCTGCTCTGCATCAGGCGGCACTCCCGCTCTTATCCTGCCCAGATCCGGGGCCCGGCTCGCCGATGGCGGGGCCGTCGACCATGTCGGCCAGCACCTCGGCCACGTGGCGCACCTGCACCGCGGCGCCCTGGCGCTGCAGCTTGCCGGCCATGTTCATGAGGCAGCCGAGATCGCCGGCCAACAGCGTGCCGGCACCGCTGGCCGCGACGAAATCGGCTTTGTTGGTCACCATCTTGTTGGAGATGTCCGGGTACTTCACGCAGAAGGTGCCGCCGAAACCGCAGCAGACGTTGGACTCCTCCATCTCGCGGATCTCCACCCCCGGCAGGTTGTTCAGCAGCTTGCGGGGCTGGGCCTCGACCCCGAGTTCGCGCAGGCCCGAACAGGAGTCGTGGTAGGTGACGGCGCCGGAGAAGGACGACTCCACCGCTTCCACCCCCAGCACATCGGTGAGGAACGACACCAGCTCGAAGGTGCGTTCGGCCAGGTCTTCCGCCTTGGCCCGCAGCGGCGGGTCGTCGGCGAAGAGGCCGGGGTAGTGCTTTTTGATCATCGAGGCGCAGGAGCCGGAGGGGGCGACCACGTAGTCGAAGCCGGCAAAGGCTTCGATCACCTGTTCGGCGATGGCGCGGGTATCGGCGCGGTCGCCGGAGTTGTAGGCCGGCTGGCCGCAACAGGTCTGGGCCCGCGGCACCTCGACCCTGCAGCCCGCCCGCTCCAGCAGCTTCACCGCGGCAAAGCCCACCGAAGGACGAATCAGGTCGACCAGGCAGGTCACGAAAAGCCCGACGCGCTGCGCTTGTTCTGCCATGAGCCGTCCTTTCTCTCCCGGGTCGAGACTTGGCGTTCGGACCCCTATCAAAACGGTTCTATGGAGTGGTGCCGTTTCCTGGCTGCGATAATGGTATTACCACTTCGCAAAAGCAAGAGCGCGCCGGAGCCGATCCGCAATGCGGCGTCAGCTCGCCTGCTGGCGGCGCTCGGCGACGGCCTTCGGGAGCAGCAGGTAGTAGCGGCCGCTCTGCTTCATACGCCCGGCCTCGGCCAGGGCGGCATCGCCGGAACCCCAGAAGAAATCGCCGCGCACGACGCCCTTGATGGCGCTGCCCACATCCTGGGCCACCATGAGGCGGCGCAGCGGCCTGTCCGTGGCCGGCCAGGTGGTATCGAGATAGAGCGGAACCCCGAGCGGCAGGACCTTGGAATCCACCGCCAGGCTGCGGCCTGCGGTCAGCGGCACGCCCTGGGCGCCGATCGGGCCTTCGCCCTTGATCTCGCGGAAGAAGATATAGCGGGCGTTGCGCTGCATCACCTCGCGCGCCTTGTCGGGGTTGGCGCGCAGCCAGTCGCGGATCGACTGCATGGAGGCCTGCTCGCGGGAGACCAGCCCCTCGGCGATGAGGGCCCGGCCGATGGCGTAGAAGGGATGGCCGTTGGAGCCGGCGAAGCCGACGCGGGTGACGCTGCCGTCGGGATAGACGACGCGCCCGGAGCCCTGGACGTGGAGAAAGAAGACATCCACCGGATCCGCCGCCCAGAGCAGCTCCGCCCCCTGGCCTTCGAGCGCCCCGGCGTCGATTTCCTCGCGGGTGAGATAGGGCACGAGGCGGCCGTCGCGGACTTGGCCGATCAGGCGTTCGCCGCGGAGGTCGGCGCGAAAGCGCCCGAGGTCCACCGTCACCAGATCCGGCGGCAACCGGTAGAGCGGCGTCGCCCCCGGCGCCGAAGGATCGCGGGTTCCCGTCAATTCGGCTTCGTAGTAGCCGGTGAACAGCCCCTCGGCCGCGCCGGCATTGGACACCGCGAAGGCCCGGAACTGTTCTTCCAGCAGGCGGCGCAGCGCGGCATCGTCCTGACCTTCCGCCGCGGAGAGGGCCGCACAGGGCGCGCGCCAGTCGGCGACGGTCCCGGCCAGTCCGTCCGGGCCGACAGCGCGTTCGGACGGCTGAACCGTCAGGCGGCCGCAGGATTTCAGAAGCGCGGGCAGGGCCTCGCTCGGCCGGTCGGTGGTCCAGTCCGGCAGGGCGTCAAAGCCCACCGGGGTCAGCAGCAGCGCCGGCGCCTCGGGTACGGCGGTCTCGGCTTGCGGCGGCGGCTGTTCGGCCGGCGCGCGCTCCGTGCTGTCTTCTTTCGGGGTCTCGCCGCTGCAGGCGGCCAAGGTCAGGGCAAAAGCCGCGGCCAGAAGCCCGGCAAACCGCAAATTCAGGCTGCTCGAAAGATCCCGCCTGCCCCCGCCCCGCCTCACGCAGGCAGACCGCTCAGTTGGGGCTGCGGGTGGCAACCAGCGCCCAGTTGGGGTCGCGGCTGCGGGTGTTGCGGGCGAAGGTCCAGATGTCGGTGATGGTGGACACTTCGTTGGGATTGCCGTCGACGATCAGGCCCTCGGCATCGCGCGTGACGTTGACCTGTTCGGAGACGAAGGTCACGGTCACAAAGGCGGTCTTCTGCTGCATCTCGGCTTCGATCAGCTCGGCGGAAGTGATGCCGATGAGGGTGGTCTCCAGGGTTTCCTTGTTGGCCTCGCGCTCCTTGATGGCGCCGGAGAAGTCGCTGTAGACGTCGTTGGCCAGCAGCGGGCGCAGGGTCTTGGTGTCGCCCTCGGCAAAGGCCGCGATGATCATCTCGAAGGCGCCGCGCGCGCCGGCGACGAACTGGTCGGGATCGAAATCGCGGTCGGCCAGGCGGATCTGGGTGATGCCGGCCGACAGGGGATCCTGCTCGCCAGAAGATGCCTTTTCTGCAGCCACCTGGTCTGCCTCCGTCTGCTCCAGCAGTTCGTCTTGGTTGATCCGCGGCCCTTTGCCGCGGTCGGGAAGCTGGATGACCTTTTCCTCCTCGCCCTCGTTTTCGCGCGGGGATTGATTGAAGGGGTCGAAATCCCGCTTCTCGTGTCCGGTGCGCTTGCCGAGGACCGAGCGCAGCTTGAAAACGAAGAATGCCGCAACGGCAGCAAGGAGGACAATTTCTATCAGGCTGCCGTCGCTCATCCGTTTCGCAATCTGTGAGGTGCGCCGTTTCGTCGGGCCGCGCAATCGCCGGGCCCGGGACAGAGGTAAACTGGCGCGGCTGGCTTCGCCACACCATTTATGGGCATTATGTAGGCAACTGCTGCAGAAAGAGCAAGTATGGCCCTGGTTCTTCTGGCTGTCTTTATTGGGCTGCCACTGCTGGAAATCGCTGTGTTTATTGAGGTTGGCGGCGCCCTGGGCGTCTGGCCGACCATCGCCGCAACCGTCGCGACGGCGGTGGCCGGCAGCCTGCTGCTGAGGGCGCAGGGCCTGGCCACCCTGCTGCGCGCCCGTGCCCAGATGGATCAAGGCCAGGTGCCGGCCCGGGAAATGTTCGAAGGCATCTGCCTGGTGCTGGCCGGCGCCCTGCTGCTGGTGCCGGGATTCGTGACCGACGCCCTGGGGCTGCTGCTCTTCATCCCGCCGGTCCGTGAGGCCCTGCGCCGCGTCATCGCCCATCGCCTTGCCGCCCGCCACGGCCAGGGGCGCACCCGTGTCTTCGTCGACGGGGAGGAAGTCAATCCCAACACCTGGCCCAACACAGCGGAGGGCAGAGGGCCGGCACGCCCGGGCGGCGAGCGCGGCTCCACCGTCATCGATGGCGACTTCGAGGAGGTGGACGACGCCGACAGGCCCTATCGCCCGGGCCGGCGGGGCGGACCCGCCCGGAACGGGCGCGGCGACGAGGGCGGCAACGGCCCCCGGAGGCTGGAGCCATGATTCTGGTGCGCCACGGGCAGTCCCACTTCAATGTGCATTATGCCGCGACCCGCATCGACCCGGGTATCGAGGACCCGGGTCTGACCGAGGAGGGCGAGCGCCAGGCCCAGGCGGCGGCGGAAAGCCTGAAGGATCAAGGGGTCGGGCGCATCGTCGCCAGCCCGTACTGGCGCACCCTGCACACGGCGGAGATCATCGCCGATGCCCTGGGGCTGCCGGTCGCCATCGACCCACAGGTGCGCGAGCGCTACTTCTTCACCTGCGATATCGGCAGTCACCGCAGCGCGCTGACCGAACGCTGGCCGCATTTCGGCTTCGGCGACCTGGCCGAACGCTGGTGGCCGGAGGAAGAGGAAACCGAAGAGGCGCTGGCCGTGCGCTGCGAAGGTTTTCGCCGCGCCACGCTGGACGACGGCAAATGGGACGACCTGCTGATCGTGTCCCACTGGGGCTTCATCCGCGGCCTGACCGGCGAGGCGGTCGGCAACGGGGTCGCCCTGCGCTTCGATCCCCATGCGGGCCTGGCGTCCGGAGCCCTTTAGCAGCCGGACAGCCGCAGAAGACTAGCGCCCGGGCGCGCGGAGCAGGCGCAGTATCGCTCGGAGCAATCTCGGTTTCCGGCGGCCGCCTCGGTTGTGCGGGGCGAAAATCCGTGATAGCCAAGCGCGCCCAGCTTAAGAGGAGGCGCATATGGCCGAAGAAGCCGCGCAGCAGGCACCGCTGACCATCAACAGCCAGTACGTGAAGGACCATTCCTTCGAAAACCCCCATGCGCCCGGCATCTACGGCAAGATGCGCGAGGAAAGCCCGCAGTTGAACATCAACGTCGAGGTGACGCCCACGCATCTGCAGGGCAATCTCTACGAGGTGGCGCTGCGTCTGGAGGCGAGCGCGAAGATCGGCGAGATCAGCGCCTTCCAGGTCGACCTGCACTATGCGGCCGTGGTCACCCTGGCGGAGAGCCTGGAGGAAGCGGTGCGCGAGCAGATGCTGATGATCGAGGTTCCCCGCTTCCTCTTTCCCTTCGCCCGCGCCATCCTGGCCGACGACACCCGCGACGGCGGCTTCCCGCCGCTGATCATGAATCCCATCGACTTCCACCAGATGTACGTGAGCCGAAAGATGGCCCAGGCCGGTGCCCAAGCCGACGCCGAAGGCGCACCGGGGAACGATTCCGCCCCCCCCTCCGAAGGCGGAGACGAGGCGGGCGCCGCCGGTGCGGAAGAGAACACGGCGGCCAACGGCCAGGCCTGAAGCGGATCACATCCCGGGTACAACCCGCTGCTGCGTTGAAGCCTCGCCCCTGCGTTAGAGCGTGGAGGCGAAAATCTGCGCGGCGCGCCTACTGACGCCAGATAGGGTCGTTGAGCTTGGCGAGCATCGCCTCGTGCGCCGCCTTTTCTTCCGGCGACGCACTGTGTGCGCGCGGTGCGCGCGCGGCCCGGGCCATCGGCGCGACGGCGCTGCGCCGCGGCTGCTGGCCCTCCAGCGTCAACCCGGGCTGGCGCCCGCCCGAAAGCTCGAGATAGACCTCCGCCAGGAGTTCGCAGTCCAGCAGGGCGCCGTGAAAGGTGCGGGCGGAGTTGTCGATCTCGAAGCGGCGGCAAAGCGCATCGAGGCTGACCTGGGCGCCGGGAAAGCGTTTGCGCGCCAAAGCCACCGTGTCGACGGCGCGGTCGCCGGCCAGGATGTCGAAACCGGCGGCCTTCAACTCCGCATTCAGGAACTTCATGTCGAACTGGGCGTTGTGGATCACCAGCTTCGCATCGCCGATGAAATCGAGGAACGCGGCGGCGATCTTGGCGAAGACGGGCTTGTCGGCCAGAAAGGCGCTGCTCAGGCCGTGGATCTTCTCCGCCTCCTCAGGCATGTCCCGCTCCGGATTGATGTATTCCCGGAAGGTCCGCCCGGTCGGGACGTGATGCAGAAGTTCGAGGCCCGCCACTTCGACGATCCTGTGGCCCGCCGCCGGGTCCAGCCCGGTCGTCTCCGTATCCAGAACGATTTCCCGCATCAGCCGTATCTCCCGATCACCTCGCGCAGCGGCCGGAGCCGTTCGGCGCGTGTCCGCAACAGTGTGACGATGCGGCGCAGCTGGTTCAAGCTGTGGGCTTTGTTGAGCCCGGTCTGCACGACGAAGTCGGCGCGCCGGCGCTTCTCGGCGTCCGTCATCTGACGCTCCAGAATGGCCTGGAAGCGGGCTTCGGTCATGCCGGAGCGGCCAAGCACCCGGCTGCGCTGGGTGCGCGCCGGCGCCGAAACCACGATCACCACATCGCAGAGCGCTTCGCCGCCGGTTTCGAACAGCAGCGGAATGTCCAGCACCGCCAGAGGCCGCCGCAGACGGGCCTGCTTGGCCAGGAAACGCCGCGCAGCGGCCCGCGCCAGCGGGTGAAGAATCGCTTCGAGGCGCCGCAGGGCGGCCGGGTCGCCGAGCACCCGCGCGCCCAGAAGCCGGCGGTCGACAGCCCCTTCGACAACGACGCCGGGGAACGCCGCCCCGACCGCGTCGACCGCGATTCCGCCCCTGGCCATCAGCGCATGAACGGCGGCATCGGCATCGTGGACCGGCAGGCCGAGACGGCGCAGCATGCCGACGGCCGTCGACTTGCCCATCCCGATGGAGCCGGTGAGGCCGATCACCAGCATGCTGTCTAGGTGTCCTGCAAAACGAAGTCGCGGAGTTCGGCCGTCACCGCGGGCTCGACCCCGAACCAGGCGGCGAAGCCGGGGCGGGCCTGGTGAAGAAGCATGCCCAGCCCGTCGACGGCCCGGGCGCCGCGCGCACGCGCTGCGGCGAGAAGCGCTGTCTCCAAGGGCGAGTAGACGAGATCGTAGACCACGGCCCGTTCGGCGAGGTTGTCCAGCCCCAGTTCGAGCGGCGGCTGGCCGGTCATGCCCAGCGACGTGCTGTTGACCAGGAGGCCCAGATCACCCAGTGCTTCCCCCCTTTGACTCCAGGGAATGACCGCCGCTTTGGGACCGAGATCGTCCGCCAGACGCGCGGCCCGGTCCTGGCTGCGATTGCAGATCCTCAGTTCCGCGAGGCCGGCATCCAGCAGAGCCACCGCCACCGCCCGTGCCGCGCCGCCAGCGCCCAGAAGCAGGGCGGGACCGGCGGTGGGATCGTAGTCCGGCGCCGCAGCCTTCAGGTCCTCGAAAAACCCGAAAGCGTCCGTGTTGGAACCGTGGATGCCCGCGGCATCGAAGACCAGGGTGTTGACGGCGCCGATGCGCCGCGCGGTATCGTCCACGCGATCGCAGAGCGCCATCACGTTTTCCTTGTGCGGGATCGTCACATTGAGGCCGCGGAAGCCCGCGGCGCGCAGCCCGTAGACAGCGCTTTCGAGATCCTCGGGCGCCACCGGCAGCGGCAGATAAGCCCCGTCGATGCCGTAACGATCCAGCCAGAAGCCATGCAGGCGAGGCGAACGCGAATGGCCGACCGGCCAGCCGATGACGCCAGCAAGGGCGGCCCTGCCGCTGAGGATCATGATCTCAAAACCCCGTTGGCGCGCAGAAAGTCGAGCAGTGGCAGCAACGGCAGGCCGAGCACGGTGAAGAAATCCCCCTCCACCCGGGCGAAGAGCTGCGCACCCTTACCTTCCAGTTGATAGGCACCGACGGAGGCCTGCACCTGCGGGCCGGCTGCGTCGAGGTAGGCGTTGATAAACGCATCGGAGAGTGGGCGCATGGTCAAGCGCGCCACCGCGTTGTGGTGCCACAGGCGGCCACTGTCGCGCACCACACAGACCGCGGTGGAGAGTTCGTGGGTCTTTCCGCTGAGGGCGCGCAGCTGCGCGGCGGCGTGATCGCGGTCCGGCGGTTTGTCGAACCACAGCGCATTGCAGGACAGCATCTGATCGGCGCCGATCACCAACGCGCCGGGATGGCCGGCGGCGACGCGCTGCGCCTTCAGCTCAGCCAGCGTTTCGGCAGTCTGTGCCGGGGTCGCCCCCTCGGCCTGGAGGGACTCCTTGACCGCGCCTTCGTCCACCGCGGCGGCCTGGGCGGTGAAGCGCAGTCCCGCGGCGGTGAGCAGCGCCGCCCGCGTCGCACTGCCCGAAGCCAGAACGAGCGGCGGTGCGTTTCCCGCCATCAGGGGCGGTACCGCCGCCTCTGTCACGCCCGCCGTCATACGGATCCCTTCACCGGGCATTCATCCACCGGGCATTCATCTCGGCTCCCCGCCGATATGCCGGGCGTAGTAGCTCATGATGGTGGCCGCCGTTTCTTCGATTGAACGGCGGGTCACGTCGATCAGCGGCCAGCCGTGTTCGACGCAGAAGCGCCTTGCCTGTGCGATCTCCTCGCGCACCGCCTCCAGATTCACATAGTCGGTTTCCTGGCGATCGTCGGTCAGCATCCGCAGACGGTTCTGACGAACCTGGACGAGCCGCGCCGGGTCCTTCGTCAGGCCGATGATCAGCGGCCCATCGGCCTGAAGCAGTTCGTCGGGAATCGGGCAGCCCGGAACCACGGGGATGTTCGCCGCCTTGATTCCGCGGTTGGCCAGGTACATGCAGGTCGGCGTCTTAGAGGTGCGCGAGACGCCGACGAGGATAATATCGGCCTTGGCGAGATCGCTGCAGTGCTGCCCGTCGTCGTGGGTCAGGGCAAAGGTCATGGCGTCCATGCGCCCGAAGTATTCGGCATCGAGCGCGTGCTGCAGTCCCGGCGTGCCCTTCATCTCGACACCGAAATAGTTGGCCATGGTATGGATCACCGGATCGAGAATGGCGATGCAGGGCACCCCGAGCTGCATGCAGCAACTGGTGAGCTGATCGCGCAGACTGTGGTTGACCAGGGTGAAGAGAACCGGGCCCGGATGGGCTTCGATCTGGCTGACCACCTTGTTCATCATCCCGCGGGTGCGGACCAGGCTCCAGACATGCTCGGTCGGGTCCACGCCGCTGAACTGCACGAGGCAGGCCCGGGCGACGGAATTGATCGTCTCGCCGGTCGAGTCCGACACCAGGTGCAGATGATGGGTCGCCATTGCGGCCTCTCCTTTAGACCTCTCCCCAGAACGCCAGGCCGGCGGCCGGCAGCCCGCCCCGCGGGCGCCCGGGGCCATCCGGGCGCGCGCCGATTCTGTGCATGGTCTGTGCAGACGGGATGAAAGCCGGGGGAAAACCCGAGTCGCCCGCGGGCGGGCAAGTTTTCATCACGCCTAGCCCGCAATCCCTCAGACGAGTCTTCCCTTGTGAACCACAGACACTCACAACCGCCGAAAACCCCGCAACAGCACCCCGGCATCCTTGGTTTTCCCCGTTATCCCCTGCTTCCCGGCTTCGTGCAAGCCGGCGGATTCCGGTCCCTTCCCGGAGTTTGCGCGGAGCTCATGCACAACGCGCCGGCGGCGGCACGCCGCTGCGGATCGTTCTCGGGACAAAGTATCGCAAAACACAGATCCCCGACTCTCACAGGGATAAACAACAAAAACCCAAACCCTTTTAAGATTCTTTTTTGGAAGAAGGGGGCTTTGCCAAGCCTGCGGAAAAGGCCATCTTGTCAGTTCTGGCAACTTCGATCCCCCATCGCGGACCCCTCACACCCCTTTCGACCGCCCCACTTTTCTGCGACGAAGCCGAGTGACGCAAACCGACGAAAAACTGCTGTTGCGCGCCCTGAACGGCGAAACACTGCCACGGCCACCGGTCTGGCTGATGCGACAGGCCGGGCGTTATCTGCCGGAGTACCGCAAGCTGCGGGCCGAGGCCGCGGGCTTTCTGGATCTCTGTTTCACCCCGGATCTTGCCGTCGAGATCACCCTGCAGCCGATCCGCCGCTATGGCTTCGACGCGGCCATCCTGTTCTCCGACATCCTGGTGCTGCCGCACGCCCTGGGGCAGAAGGTCTGGTTCGAAGAAGGCATCGGCCCGCGTCTGGAGGCGATCGAGACGGCAGAGGGATTGGACCGACTTTCGAAGGACGCCCTGCACGAGGCCCTGGCGCCGGTCTACGAGACCGTCAGGCGGCTGCGCCAAAGCCTGCCGCCCCAGGTGGCGCTGATCGGGTTTGCCGGCGCCCCCTGGACGGTTGCCAGTTACATGCTGGAAGGCGGCAGCAGCAAGGATTTCGCGGCGGGCAAACGCTGGGCCTATGGCGCGCCGCAAGACTTCGGGCGTCTGATCGATCTGCTGGTCGAGGCTACCGGCGATTACCTGATAGCCCAGATCGATGCCGGCGCCGAGGCGGTGCAGATCTTCGATTCCTGGGCCGGTGTCTGGCCGGAGGATGCATTCCGCCGTTGGTGCCTGGAGCCCGCCAAAACCCTGACGGCACGGCTGCGCCGGGAGCGGCCGCAGGTTCCCGTCATTCTTTTTCCGCGCGGTGCCGGCCTGCTCTACCGCGATTTCGCGCGCGAAGCCGGCGCCCAGGCACTGGGTCTGGACACCACGGTGCCGCTGGGCTGGGCGCAAGCGGAACTGCAGCCCCATGTCGCAGTTCAGGGAAACCTCGATCCGATTATGCTGGTTGCCGGCGGCCAGGGCCTTACCGCGGCTGTTGACCGCATCCTGCGCAGCCTGGGGCAGGGCCCCTTCGTCTTCAACCTGGGTCACGGCATCGTGCCGCAGACGCCGCCCGAGAATGTCAGCCGTCTGATGGAGCAGATTCACGCCTTCAGCGCCGAGCACGCCGGTTAGGGCTCCGGGACAATTCCATGAGCAGAGTTGCCGTCGTACTTTTCAATCTGGGGGGGCCGGACAGCCAGGAGGCCGTCGAGCCCTTTCTGTTCAATCTCTTCAACGACCCGGCGATCATTGCTTTGCCGGGCCCGCTGCGCTGGTTGCTGGCCAAGGTGATCTCCAAGCGCCGGGCGCCGATCGCACAGGAAATCTACCGTGAGCTGGGTGGCGGGTCGCCACTGCTGCCCAACACCGAGGATCAGGCCGCGGCCCTGCTGGCGGACCTGAAGGGAGCGGAGGGCGCGGAGACCGAGTGGCGCGTCTTCATCGCCATGCGGTACTGGCATCCGCGCGCGTCCGAAGCCGCCCGGGCGGTGGCCGAGTACGATCCGGACGAAGTTCTGCTGGTGCCGCTCTATCCGCAGTATTCCACCACCACCTCGGCTTCCTCGCTGCGGGAGTGGGGGCGCGAGGCCAAGACCGCCGGGGTGATCGCGCCCAGCCGCACGTTGTGCTGCTACCCGGCGGAACCGGGCTTTGTCGCCGCCTCGGTGGAGGGCCTGCGCAAGGCCCTGCGCGAAATCGAGAGCGAGGCGCCGCCGCGCGTGCTGTTTTCCGCCCACGGCCTGCCGAAGAAAATCGTCGAGAAGGGCGATCCTTACCAGTGGCAGGTGGAGCAGTCCGTCGCCGCGGTGGTGAAAGCCATGGGCGAGGTCAACCTGGATTGGGTGGTCTGCTATCAGAGCCGCGTCGGCCCGCTGGAGTGGATCGGCCCGGCCACGGAGGCGGAGATCGAGCGGGCGGGCCGTGAAGAACGGCCGGTGATCGTGGTCCCCATCGCCTTTGTCTCGGAGCACTCGGAGACCCTGGTGGAGCTGGACATCGAGTACCGCGAGCTGGCCGAGAAGGCCGGTGTGCCGGTCTATCTGCGGGTGCCGACGGTCTCCAGCGATGCCGCCTTCATCGCCGGCCTGGGCGAGCAGATCCGGCGCCTGCGCGGCAGCGGCCGGGCGATCTGTTCCCACGCCGGCGGGCGCTATTGCCCGGGCTCCTGGAGCGGCTGTCCCCAGGCCCGGGACTGACGCCTGAGGGCCGGCTGCGGAACATCAAGATCCGGGACATCAGAACGGGAACAGGGTTGTGGCGGGGTTTCTGGGCGAAGGCTATCTCTGGGTGAAGAGCCTGCACATCCTGGCGGTGATCGCCTGGATGGCCGGGTTTCTCTATCTTCCGCGGCTTTTCGTCTATCACTGCCAGGCCGAGGTGGGCTCCAAACAGTCGGAAACCTTCAAGGTCATGGAACGGCGCCTTCTGCGTGCCATCATGAACCCTTCGATGCTGGTATCCTGGGCCGCCGGCCTGGCGCTGGCGGCCCATATCGAGGCCTGGGGCGACGGCTGGTTCCACGCCAAACTGACCCTGCTGGTGATCCTCACCGTTCTGCATATGGTGGCCGCCCGCTGGCGCCGCGCCTTTGCCGAAGACGCCAACCGGCGCAGCGAGCGCTTCTATCGCGTCATGAACGAAGTGCCGGCGGTGCTGATGATCGGCATCGTTGTCTTCGTCGTCGTAAAGCCGTTTTGACCCTGTTGTCGCAGGCATTTACCCCGCTTGACTTCGCCGAACCCTTGCAGTAACGATCAGCCATTCCTCAGCACCTTGCCGTCCGGCGGTGTCGATCCCATATGTCGAGTCATGTTTCGTTAACCAGCCAAGTGTAGGCTGTCGTTGGGATTTCTCCCCCGGTCAGCGGTCTTTTACGATCACCCTGCGTCCGCATGCGTAGCAATCCCAGGATGCAGTTTCAGACCAGTCCCCTTTCTCTCCCCTTCGATCGAATACAGGCGTAAGCGCCCATGAACCTTCAAGAACTGAAAGCCAAGAGTCCGGCAGACCTTTTGGCCTTTGCTGAAGAACTGGAAATCGAAAACGCCAGTACCCTGCGCAAGCAGGACATGATGTTCGCGATCCTGAAGCATCTGGCGGAGAACGATCAGCCGATCTACGGAAGGGGTGTCCTGGAGATCCTGCAGGACGGCTTCGGCTTCCTGCGCTCGCCGGAATCTAACTATCTGGCCGGCCCCGATGACATCTACGTGAGCCCCAGCCAGGTGCGTCGCTTCGGGCTGCGCACCGGCGACACGGTGGAAGGGCAGATCCGCTCCCCCAAGGACGGCGAGCGCTACTTCGCCCTGCTGAAGGTCAGCGAGATCAACTTCGATCCGCCGGAAAACTCGCGCCACCGCATCAACTTCGACAACCTGACGCCGCTTTATCCGGACGAGAGGATCAAGCTGGAGGTCGAGGACGTCGCGACCAAGGATCTGACCCCGAGGGTCATCGACCTGACGGCGCCCATCGGCAAGGGCCAGCGCGCGCTCATCGTCGCGCCGCCGCGCACCGGCAAGACGATGATCCTGCAGAACGTCGCCAAGTCCATCGCGGCCAATCACCCGGAGATCTTCCTGATCGTGCTGCTGATCGACGAGCGGCCGGAGGAAGTGACCGACATGGACCGCTCGGTCAAGGGCGAGGTGGTGAGTTCGACCTTCGACGAGCCGGCGAGCCGCCACGTCCAGGTTGCCGAGATGGTCATCGAAAAAGCCAAGCGCCTGGTCGAGCACAAGAAGGACGTGGTGATCCTGCTGGATTCCATCACCCGTCTGGCACGTGCCTACAACACCGTGGTGCCAAGTTCCGGCAAGGTGCTGACCGGCGGTGTCGACGCCAACGCCCTGCAGCGACCCAAGCGCTTTTTCGGCGCGGCCCGCAACATCGAGGAGGGTGGCTCTCTCACCATCATCGCCACGGCGCTGATCGACACCGGCAGCCGCATGGACGAGGTCATCTTCGAAGAGTTCAAGGGCACGGGTAACTCGGAAATCGTGCTCGACCGCAAGCTGGCCGACAAGCGGACCTTCCCGGCCATCGACATCGGCAAATCCGGCACCCGCAAGGAGGAGCTGCTGGTGGACAAGGCCACGCTCTCCAAGATGTGGGTCCTGCGCCGCATCCTCATGCCCATGGGGGTCACCGATTCGGTCGAGTTCCTGGTCGACAAGCTGAAGCAGCAGAAAACCAACCAGGACTTCTTCGACTCGATGAATCAGTAGCAGCGTCGAGTTTGTGACGGCGGCAAGACTGCCGGCACGATGGCAAATGACACGGGCCCGGTCAGCGACCGGGCCCTTTTTTCATGCGCGATACCTTGTCACGCGGGATACCGGCTCTTGATTTTAGGTCATTGACCTATTATCTGTGGTCGGCCGGTTCTTGACGAGGGCGCCGATGGCCGACGCAGAGAGACTGCTGTCCAAGGGTGAAGCGCGGCGCGCAGCCATTCTGGCGGCGGCGCGGCAGGCGCTGCTTGACGACGGTTACAGCCAGGTCTCGCTGCGGATGATTACGCAGGTCCTTGGGATTTCGCTGGGCAATCTGCAGTACTACTTTCCCACCAAGGACAGCCTGATCGCGGCGGTCATCGTCCAGGAGACGGAGCGCTCCGCGGCGCTTCTCCGGGCGATCGCCTGGGACCCGAAAACGCCCGAACGCTGCATCCGCGAAGCCGTCGAGGCCCTGCTGCGGTCCTACGCGGGTCCGGCAGGCCGCTTCTACGCCATCGCCGAATTCCTGGCGCTGGACGATCCGCGCTATGCCCGCCTGAAGGCGGAAGGGTACGGCGCGTTGCACGACGACACGGGGCGGCTCGTCGCCGTCATGGCGCCGCATCTCGATGAGGCGCGCTGCGCCGCCCTGGCGCGGGTTCTGATGGCGCTGATCGACGGTGCCGCGCTGCAACTGCAGATCGCAGATGGCCAAACCGAAAACGGCCGTGTCGACGCCATGATCGACGACATCTCCCGGGCCATGGGGAAACTTCTGGAAAGCTGGGAATAGGAACAGCCATGCACTGGATCTACCTGTCTCTTGCCATCGTCGCCGAGGTCATCGGCACCAGCGTGCTGAAGCAGTCCGACGGCTTTTCGCGCATCGGCCTGGGCGCCTTCTCGGTCGTCAGTTTCGCTGTCGCGCTGTTCTTTCTGTCCTTGGCGCTGCGCGCGATTCCCCTGGGTATCACCTATGCGATCTGGGCCGGCGTCGGCATCGTCATCATCTCGCTGATCGGCGTGGTGGTGTTTCGCCAGAGCCTCGATGTGCCGGCGATCCTCGGCATCGCCCTCATCCTGGGCGGTGTCGGCATCATCAACGTCTTCTCGAAGGCGAGCGTGCATTGAGGCAGTCTGCGGTCAGACAAACAGAGGATGGGTCTGTCGATTGCCACCGGCGCTTGCCTATGCCGCCGCCGCGGCAGCGGCCCGTTTCATGGTGTCGGCGAGAACGCTGTAAGCGGAGACCCAGGCGGTCTTCACCTCGTCCGTGAAATCTGTCCCCAGGCCTTGTTCCAGCGTCCACAGCAAGGCGCTGGCGACGGTGTCGTAGTCCGCTTCGGTGACGCCGTACCCGGCATGGCGTTCGCCGAGCGCTTCCAGGGCCGGGACCAGTTCGTCCAGGTTCTCCAGTCCGCCGACCGCCGTGTCGATCATATGCATGAGGCGTTCGCCCTGTGCGGTCATGTCGCCTTTGAACAGGGACTTCAGGTCAGGGGCCAGAATGAACAGGCGGCCGTAGAAGAGGGCGGCGGCCTGGCTGGAGATCGGTCGTACTTTCTCCCAGCTTTCCTGGACGAGGCTGCGTTCGTCTTCGGTCATGGTCGGGGTCTCCTTCTGCAGGTCAAGAAGCGCCGGGGGGCCGCCGCACCAGCGTCCGTCCCGTTTCACCGGGAGAAGAGAGCAGGATCCGTACCAAACTCCGCGATCCCTCCAGCGATCTGATTCGCCTGACTTTTTCCAGCGATCAGGCGCCGCCGCGGCACCGCAGGATTTTGCGGTTTCACGGAGTCTTGCGGTGAGGCCGCAAGATCCTGCGGTTTGTGATAGAGTGCAGAGGCCGCATCCGGCCTTCGCCGCAGGCTCAGACCGAAAGGAGATCCCGCCATGCTGGGATATCCCTTCAGGCCGCTGCTGCAGGCGATAGAGGCCGAGGGCGGAGCGGCCGCCGTCGCCGAGGTGAGGCGCCGGGCCGATGTGCCCGTCGATCGCCGCTATCGCATGAGCGAGATCTACGCCGACGCGGAATGCCAGCGCCTGCTGACTGCGGCCGGTGAGGTGCTCGGCCTTCACGACGAAGAGATCTGCGACCGCTGGGCGGCGGCCTTTCTCAAGGACACGCAGAAGCGGTTTCCCGCGTGGTACGCGATGTGCTCCACGGCGCGGGCGCTGCTGGAACAGCATCCCGAGATCCACAACGGCTTTGCCGCGGGCCTGTCGGACCCGGAAGCCAGCCGTGCGGTCACGCAGAAGTTCCGCATCGAAAAGCAGGGGCGGGAACTGGTCGTCCACTACCGCTCGCCCAACCGTCTCTGCCGGCTGTACCGCGCACTGGCGCGGCGCGTGATCGCCCACTACGGCGATGTGGCCGAAGTCGAGGAAACGCGCTGTCTGCACCGGGGCGACCCCGAGTGCGAATTCCACATCCACTGGACATCGTGAAGGGAGGAGCGGGTCTATGGCGACGAACATCCCGACCTCGAACATCCCGACCTCGAACATCGCGGCCTCAAACATCGCGGCTTCCACTACCCGGGCTTCCGACGAGACGGAGTTGCGCAGCCTCATAGAGCAGATCGCCGACCAGCTCTGCCTGACCGTCGGCGGCCGCTTCGATCTGCTTGTTCGGATCGACGGCGAGGACGACACCGCCGAGAAGCTGCAGATGCTGACCAACTTCGTACTCGCCACGGCGCGCCGCTCGATCGAAGAAGTCAGGCGGGTGAAGGACGCCCTGCACGAGGAACTGGAGGAACGCCGCCGCGCCGAACAGCAGATCGTCTACCTGCAGGAAGAGGTGGAGAGCGCCAAGGCGCTGGGTCCCATGGTGGGCAAGAGCCAGGCCCTCAGGAAGGTGCGCGAACAGATTGCGGTGGTGGCGCCGACAGACGCGGGCGTTCTGATCGTCGGGGAGTCAGGGACGGGAAAGGAACTGGTCGCCCGTGCCATCCATGCCGGCAGCCGGCGCGGCGACAAGCCGATGGTCAGCGTCAACTGCGCATCGATCCCGCCTGAGCTGTTCGAAAGCGAGTTCTTCGGCCACCGCAGGGGCGCCTTCACCGGCGCGGGGCAGGACCGCATGGGCCGCTTCGAACTGGCCGACGGCGGCACGCTGTTTCTCGACGAGGTGTCGGAGATTCCCCCGGCGCTGCAGAGCAAGCTTCTGCGCGCGCTGCAGGAGGGGGAGTTCGAACGGGTCGGCGAGAACCGCACCCGCCGGATCGACGTCCGCATCATCGCCGCCACCAACCGCGACCTCGGCCACGAGATGGAGGCGGGCCGCTTCCGCCCGGACCTCTACTATCGCCTCAATGTCTTTCCCATCGAGCTTGCCCCTCTACGCCACCGGAAGGACGACATTGCCCTGCTGGCAGCGCTGTTCCTGCAGCGCGCGAGCGTGCGCTTAAACGCGCCACGGGCGCGCCTGACGCCGGACAACCTTCGCAAGCTTGAGCGCTACGACTGGCCCGGCAATGTCCGCGAGCTGCAGAACATCATCGAGCGGGCGGTCATCACGGCGCGCGGCGGCGCCCTGCACTTTGCGCTCAACTCCGATGCGCCGCCCGAGCCGCTCACAGAGTCTTCGGAAGGGTCCGCGGAGGTTTTCACGGAAGAGGAAATGCTACGCCACGTACGCGACAACATGATGGCCGCGCTGGCGCGCTGCGGCGGCAGGGTCTACGGTCCCGATGGCGCCGCAGCCCTGCTCGGCATCAAGCCGACGACCCTGGCCGCGCGCCTGAAGGCCGCGGGTCTCAGAGATGCGAAAGGATCGTGAGCCGGCGGCCGTTCGTTCCTGCGCCGTCGGGCTATGCCTTCTCTACGGCAACAGCACCGTCGAGCCGGTGGTCTTGCGGGCCTCCAGGTCGCTGTGGGCCTGGGCGGTCTCGCTCAAGGGATAGGTCTGGTTCACCTCGATCTTCACCTTGCCCGAAGTCACCACCTCGAAGAGCGCGGCGGCGGAGGTCTCCAGCTCCTCGCGCTGGGCGTTGTAGGTCATCAGGCTGGGGCGGGTGAGATAGAGCGAGCCCTTCTGGCCGAGGATGGCCGGGTTGAAGGGCGGCACCGGGCCGGAGGCATTGCCGAAGCTCACCATCAGGCCGCGCGGCTTCAGGCAGTCCAGCGAGCCCTCGAAGGTGTCCTTGCCGATGGAATCGTAGACCACCGGGACGCCGGCGCCGCCGGTCAGTTCGCGCACCCGCGCGGTGAAGTCCTCTTCGCGGTAATTGATCGTATGGTGGCAGCCGTGCGCCTTGGCGAGCGCCGCCTTTTCCTCCGAGCCCACGGTGCCGATGACGGTGGCGCCCAGATGATTCAGCCACTGGCAGGCGATGAGGCCGACGCCGCCGGCGGCGGCGTGGAACAGCACCGTGTCGCCGGGCTGCACCGCGTAGGTGCGGCGGACCAGGTATTCCACGGTCATGCCCTGCAGCATCATCGCCGCAGCCTGCTGGTCGCTGATCGCATCGGGCAGTTTCACCAGGCGGTGCCAGGGCATGAGCCGCGCCTCGGCGTAGGCGCCCGGCGGGGCGTCGGCATAGGCGACGCGGTCGCCGGGCTGAAAGGCGGTGACGCCGTCGCCCACCGCGGCGACCGTCCCCGCCCCCTCCATGCCGATCACCGCCGGCAGGGCGGCCAGGGGATAGAGCCCGTTGCGGTGGTAGACGTCGATGTAGTTGAGGCCGCAGGCGGTCTGTTCGATCAGGACCTCGCCGGCGCCGGGCGCAGGCACCTCGACATCCTCATAGACCAGGGCGTCGGGACCGCCGGGTTCGTGAATGCGGACGGCTTTGGTCATGACTGCGTCCCCTTTCTAGGCCAGCGCCTGTTTGAAGAAATCGATGGTGCGCTGGTTGGCCAGCTCGGCCGATGCGGCATCGTAGTGCTGGCCGCCCTTGCGGGCGAAGGCGTGGTCCTGGCCCTCGTAGAGATGCACCGTCACCTGGTCGTTGCCGGCAAGCCCCGCCTGGACCTTCGCGATCTCCTCGGCGGAGGAGAACTGGTCTTTCTCGGCAATGTGCAGCATCAGGGGATGGCTGATGCTGCCGGCCTCGCCCAGAAGGTCCCCCAGACCGACGCCGTAGTAACCGACGTTGGCGTCGGCGTCGGAGCGTGTGGCCATGAGGTAGGCCAGCTTGCCGCCGAGACAGTATCCCAGGGTGCCGGACTTTCCGTTGGAGACCATGTGCGCATTCAACATGCCAAGGGTCGTCTTCAGGTCTTCGATGCCTTTGTCGACATCGAAGAGCCCGAAGAGTTCGAAGGCGCGGTCCCATTCCGCCTGGCTCTGGTCGGTGAGTTGGATGCCCGGTTCGATGCGCCAGAAGAGATCGGGACAGGCGGCGACGAAGCCCTGGCTTGCCAGCCAGTCACAGGTCTCGCGCATCACCTGATTGACGCCGAAGATCTCCTGCGCGACGACGATGCCCGGCGCCGGCGTGGCCTCCGGAATCGCGACATAGACCATGAAGGTACCGTCTTTGCCTTCGATGTTTACTTCCGCCATGGGATGTCCCCCTTGAAGTGATGCATCAGACTTTGGTTTTGTGCAGAGCTTATCTCTCGGCGGCGACGCCTGTCATCACGCCAGCGCGGAAGATTGAGGTCCTACGAGAACAGCAGGCTGTGCTGGATCGGCCAGGCGCCTTCGAGGGTGAGGAGCTCGGCCTTGGTGTCGCTGCCGCGGCCGCCGGAAAATCCGCCGAGGGCGCGGTCGGCGGCCAGAACCCGGTGGCAGGGAATGAGGATGGGAATGGGGTTGGCGCCGCAGGCACCGCCGACGGCACGGGCGACGCCGCCGGTCGCCGCGGCCAGATCGCCGTAGGAGCGGGTCTCGCCGTAGGGGATGCGCAGCATCTCCGCCCAGACCGCCCGCTGAAACGCGCTGCCGAAGGGTTTCAGGGGCAGCTCGAAGGCGCGCAGGTCGCCGGCGAAGTAGGCGTCGATCTGTGCCGCCGCGTCGTCGAGCAGCGGAGAGGGTTCGTTCGCCGCGCTGCTTCGGCTGGCGACCCAGGTGACCTGCACGATGGTGCCGTCCTCCTCAGTCACGCGCAGGGGGCCGGTCGGCGTGTCGAGGCCGCGGTGGCGGCGGGTCATGAGACGGCTTGGCCGCCCAAGGCGCGCGCCAGGCCCTCGGCCTCGACGATCGGCAGTGAACAGGTCGGGCCGTGGCAGACGTAGGCTGTCGCCTGGCCGTCGCTCTGGGTCTTCCCGAAGGCGGGATGGCTTTCGGGCAGTGCCGCATCGGGCTCGAGGGTCATGAGAATTCGGTTGGGCGCGGAGGTCTGCCGGGCGGCGGCGAGCAAGGCCTGTGTCGCGGCGTCCCGACGGTCGCCGATGATGACGACCTGGGCGGCGGAGCCCAGAAACTCGATACCGTTCAGCAGGCTGGCGAGCGGAAAGAAGTTGCGGTTCACCTCTCCCGCGAAGGCCTTCACGAGGGCTTCGGCCCGCGCCCGATAGGCATCCTTGCCGGTGAGATAGAAGAGCCTGGCGAGGACGGACAGCACCGTGCCGTTGCCGGATGGCACCGCGTTGTCGTGGGCGTTCTTGGTGCGGACGATCAGGCCGGGGGTGTCGTCGGCGGTGAGGAAATAGCCGCCGGCGGCCGGGTCCCAGTAATGGCGGTCGAGTACGTCGATCCAGGCTTCGGCCTGATCCAGATAGGCGCGCTTGGCCGTCGCCTCGAAAAGCGCCACGGCGGCGGCGGCCATGTTGGCATAGTCGTCCAGGGTGGCTGGATGCTTCAGGCGGCCGTGGCGCCAGCTGTGGCAAAGGCGGCCGTCGCGCACCATCTCGCGGCAGACGAAAGCGAAGGCCTCTTCAGCGGCGGCCAGCCAGTCCGCTTCGCCGAACAGCGGCCCGAGTTCTGCGAGCGCGGCGATCATCAGACCGTTCCAGTCCGCCAGCACCTTGTCGTCCCAGCCCGGCCGGATGCGCCCGCCGCGGCGCGCCAGCAGCTTGTCCCTGGCCGCCGCCAGGCGCGCTTCGGTGTCGGCATCGGCCAGTTCGGGCGCGGCGGAGCGGTTGAGGATCGTCTTGCCCTCCCAGTTGCCGTATCGGCCGACATCGTAGTGCGCCTTGAACAGGGCGGCCTCGGCGCCCAGCACCTCGTCGATCTCCGCTTCATGCCAGACGTAGAACTTGCCTTCCTCGCCCTCGCTGTCGGCGTCGAGTGTCGCAGCGAAGGCGCCGCTGGGCGACTGCCCGCTGCCGTCGGCATCGGCGATCATCTCCCGCAGGGTCCAGGCCACGGTTTCGCGGATGCGCTGTTCGTAGAGCGGGTTGCCCGTGTCCCGCCAGACCCAGGCCAGGATCTCCAGCAACTGCGCATTGTCGTAGAGCATCTTCTCGAAGTGCGGCACCAGCCAGCGCGCGTCGACCGAGTAGCGGGCGAAGCCGCCGCCGAGATGGTCGTAGATGCCGCCCTGGCACATCTGGGTGAGGGTGGTGTCGCAGGCGTTTAAGAGGCTCTTCGCCCCACCGCGTTTCCAGGCGCGCCAGAGCAGTTTCATGATCGCGGGCTGGGGAAACTTCGGCGCACCGCGGATGCCGCCCAGTTCCGGATCGAACTCGCCGGCCAGATGCTCTGCGATCTGGTCGATCATTGCCAGGCCGACCGCGGGGCCGGACTGATTCTCCGAGAGCCGGGTCAGGGCGTCCTTCAAAGCCTTGGTGTTGTTGTCGACGCGGGCGCTGTCGTTGGCGTAGATCTCGGCGATGCCCTGCAACACCTGGGGGAAACCGGGCCGGCCATAGCGCGGCGTCGGCGGGAAATAGGTGCCGCCCCAGAAGGGTTCGCCCTCCGGCGTCAGAAACATGGTCAGCGGCCAGCCGCCCTGTTCGCCGAGCAGCGCCAGCGCGGTCTGATAAATGGTGTCGACATCCGGCCGTTCTTCACGGTCGACCTTGATGTTGACGAAGAGGCGGTTCATCAGCGCCGCGATCTCCGGGTCCTCGAAGCACTCGTGGGCCATGACGTGGCACCAGTGGCAGGCCGCGTAGCCGACCGAAAGCAGGACCGGTTTGCCGCTCTTTCGGGCCTCCGCTAGAGCCTCCTCGCCCCAGGCCTGCCAGGCCACCGGGTTGTCGCGGTGCTGCAGCAGATAGGGGCTGGTCTCCTCCCCCAAACGGTTGGTCAGACCGTGATTGTCCGCTTGGCCGGTGTCGTCCTGGTCTTTCGAGGGGAGTGGTTCGGTCAAGGCGAGGTCCTTCAGCGCTGAAACAGGCGGCGGGCAGGCGGCGGACGAACGGCGGACCGGGGGATCGGCGCCAGCCCCGATCGGTGCCGGACGGGCGCGGCGGCCTCCCCCCTTGCCGGGTGCGAACACTGACCTCTATATGGGTGGCAAAGGCCCCTTGGCTCAACCATGAAATGTCTGGGGGAATCCTTGGAGGAAATCCATGGGGGAGACCTGCCTGGACGCCGCGTTCGGGCAGAGGACGTCGGCGCTCTCCGGTATCGGTGCGGGCTTCGTCCGTCAACGCCTGGACCAGCGCGCGGCAAGAAAAAAGGGATGACGCAGCCATGAAAATCCATGTCGACATCGATTGCACCCCGGAGGAGGCGCGCGCCTTTCTCGGTCTGCCGGACGTCGGGCCGATGCAGAAGGCGGTGATGGATGAAATGCAAAGGCGCATGATGGCAAACCTCGCCGCCATGGAACCGGAGCAGCTTTTCAAAACGTGGCTTCCAGCCGGCATCCAGGGCTGGGAGCAGCTGCAGAAAGCCTTTTGGTCGCAGATGACCAAGGCGGCCCGCGACAAGGCCCCTAAAGATGAGTGAGGCTAAGAGCATACTTGATATGATATTGATATCATTTAAATAAATGAACTCGAAGTTAGAATTTCTAATGGATAACGAGCGGCAGGCGGAAACGGTGTTCGCGCCCTCGACGGCGCCGGGCAGGGCCGGCGTGGCGGTGGTGCGCCTGTCCGGGCCTGAAGCGGGCGCCGCCCTGCGGGCGCTCACCGGGGCCGAACTGCCGCCGCCGCGCCGGGCTGCCCTCAGACGGCTGTGCGATCCCGCCGATCATGCACCCATCGATCAGGCGCTGGTGCTGTGGTTTCCGGGGCCCGGCAGCTTCACCGGCGAGGACATGGCGGAGCTGCAGGTCCATGGCGGGCGGGCGGTCATGGCCGCCGTACTGCAGTGTCTCGCCCGCCTGCCGGGTCTGCGGCCGGCCGAGGCGGGCGAGTTCACGCGCCGCGCCTTTGACAACGGCAAGCTGGACCTGACCGCGGTGGAAGGGCTCGCCGATCTGATCGACGCGGAGACCGAGGCCCAGCGGCGCCAGGCCTTGCGTCAGATGGAAGGGGGCCTGGCGCGGCGCACCGCCGAGTGGTCGGCGCGTCTGACGCGGGTTCTGGCCTATGCGGAAGCGGCCATCGATTTCGCCGACGAGGACCTGCCGGAGGCCATGGAAGCCGAGGCGCTGGAGGCCGCAGCCGCTGTGGCGGCGGAGATCCGCGCCGCCCTTGCCGACGGGCGCCGTGGCGAGCGGCTGCGCGACGGCCTCGCGGCGGTGATCCTTGGCCCGCCCAATGCGGGCAAGTCGTCTCTGCTGAACGCGCTGGCCGAGCGCGAGGTGGCTATCGTTTCGGAGACCGCAGGCACGACCCGCGATGTCATCGAGGTCCATCTGGACCTGGGCGGCTATCCGGTGACCCTGGCCGACACCGCCGGGCTGCGGACGCTGGCCGCGGAGCGGCCGCGGGTTGCGGCGGGTGGCTCCGGCCCGGCGGTGGGCGTTGCGGAGGCCCCCTGGGATCGGGCCCCCTTGGATCCGGCCCCCTTGGATCCGGCCCCCTTGGATTCGGCACAGGGGGACATCGAGCGCGAAGGCATGGCCCGCGCGCGGCAGCGGGCCGAAGCGGCCGATCTGAAGGTGCTGGTGTTCGATCTGGCAGCGGAACGATCTCCGCGCCGGGGTATGGCCATGGCGGAAGCGGACCTGCTGGGCTTTGCCGATCACCGCAGCCTGCTGGTGCTCAACAAGGCGGACCTGGTCTCGCCGGCGGCGGCAGACGCGGCGGCAGAACGGATGACGGCGGTGGCGGGGGCCGCGCCGATTGTGGTTTCGGCCCGCAGCGGGGCAGGTCTCGATGCGCTGCTTGCCGCGCTGATTCGCCAGGCCGAAGACTGTTTCGCAGGCGGAACGGCGGAGATCACGCGGGCGCGTCAAAGGCGTGCTCTGGAGGACGGGCTGGCGGCGCTGGAGCGGGTGGGGACGGCGGGCCTGCCGGAGCTGCGCGCCGAAGACCTGCGCCTGGCGGTGCGGGCCCTCGGACGGGTGACAGGGCGTGTCGACGTCGAAGACCTACTAGATATTGTGTTTCAGGACTTCTGCATTGGCAAATGATGTAGGTCTCGGGGTGTTTCACGTGAAACATGGTAAACTTCCGATCCTGAAGCGCTTTGTGTCCGCCGGCTGGCTTGCCTCCTGCTGCAGGCCTGATATAACCCGCGCCGACACGGGAGAAGAGAGCGAATGACGCAGGATTTCTCGGTGCAGGATTTCTCGGTGGACGTGATCGTGGTCGGCGGCGGCCACGCCGGCTGCGAGGCGGCCGCGGCGTCGGCGCGCCTGGGCGCCCGCACCCTCCTGGTCACGCATCGCAGCGACAGCATCGGTGTGATGTCCTGCAACCCGGCCATCGGGGGTCTGGGCAAGGGCCATCTGGTCCGGGAGATCGATGCGCTGGACGGCGTCATGGGGCAGGTGGCCGATGCCGGCGGGATCCAGTTCCGTGTCCTGAATGCCAGCAAGGGGCCGGCGGTGCGGGGGCCGCGCGCTCAGGCCGACCGCAAGCTCTACCGTCAGGCCATGCAGGCGCGGCTTGCCGCGCAGCCGGGGCTGAGGATTCACGAGGCGGCGGTCGAGGACCTGCTTCTCGATGCCGACGGGCGCTGCAGCGGCGTGATCACCGAAGCCGGGGAGGAGATCCGGGCCGCGGCGGTGGTGCTGACCACCGGGACCTTTCTGCGCGGCCTCATTCATATCGGCGAGCAGCGCATTCCGGCCGGGCGGGTCGGCGAGGCGCCGGCGGTCGGCCTGGCCGCGACCTTGGAGCGGGCCGGCTTTCAGCTCGGCCGCCTGAAGACCGGGACGCCGCCGCGCCTCGATGGCCGGACCATCGACTACGGCGGGCTGACGGTCCAGCCCGGCGACGACCCGCCGGAGCCTTTCTCCACCCTGACGGCGGCCATCACGCAGCCGCAGATCGCCTGCCATATCACGCACACCTCCGAAGCGGGCCACGCGTTGATCCGCGACAACCTGCACCGGGCGCCGCTCTATTCCGGCCAGATCGATTCTGTCGGTCCGCGGTACTGCCCGTCCATCGAGGACAAGGTGGTCCGCTTTGCCGACAAGGGGCGGCATCAGATCTTCCTGGAGCCGGAGGGGCTGGACGATCCGACGGTCTACCCCAACGGAATCTCGACCTCGCTGCCCGAGGACGTGCAACGGGCCCTGCTGAGGACCATCCCCGGCCTGGAGCGGGCGGAGATGCTGCAGCCGGGCTACGCCATCGAATACGACTATGTGGACCCGCGGGAGCTTACTGCCGCTTTGGAAACACGCCGTCTGCCTGGCCTTTTCCTGGCCGGGCAGATCAACGGCACGACCGGGTACGAGGAAGCCGCCGCCCAGGGGCTGATGGCCGGGCTGAATGCGGCGCGGCAGGCCGGGGCAGGCGGATCGGATCGACGGACGGAGCCTTTTGTCCTCGACCGCTCCCAGGCCTATATCGGCGTGCTGATCGACGACCTGGTGACCCGCGGTGTCAGCGAACCCTATCGCATGTTCACCAGCCGGGCCGAATACCGCCTGCGTCTGCGCGCCGACAATGCGGACCAGCGCCTGACGCCCTTGGGTCTTGCCGTCGGCTGCGTCGGAACGGAGCGGCGCGCGGCTTTCGAGCGCAAGCTGGAAGCGTTGGCGCATGCCCAGGATCTGGCCGCAAGGCTGACGATCACCCCGAATGCCCTCGCAGCCCGGGGGATCGCCATCAATCAGGATGGAGTGAAGCGCAGCGCCTATGAGCTGCTGCGCTATCCGCAGCTGACGCTTTCGACGCTGGCCGAGATTTGGCCCGAGCTGCAGACGATTCCCGCGGACATCGCGCGTCAGGTCGAGATCGAGGGGCGGTACCAGGGATATATGGAACGGCAGGACGCCGATATCCGGGCGTTCCAGAAGGACGAGGCCCTGCTGCTGCCGCCGGATCTGGATTACGCGGGGGTCGGCGGGCTCTCCGCTGAGGTGCGCCAGATCCTGGGGCGGGCGCGGCCGGAAACCCTGGGCGCGGCAGCACGGATCCCGGGGGTCACGCCGGCAGCGGTGATGGCCCTGCTGCGCTATGTCCGCAAACGTCCGGGCGGCGCGCGGGTGACGGCGGCCTAGACGGGCCGGCCGGGGAGGGGCCATGGGACGGGAGCCGGAGCGGCTGACGGCGGCGGACTTCCAGCGCACCCTCGATGTTTCACGTGAAACACAAGGCAAATTTGAGCGGTATGCGGCCCTTCTGACCAAATGGACGGCGGCGATCAACCTCATCAGTCCGCGCAGCCTGCCGGATCTTTGGCGCCGCCACTTTCTTGATTCCGCGCAGCTCGCCGCCCATCTTCCCGCGCCGCCGGAAGGCCGCAAGCGGATCATCCTGGACCTGGGCTCCGGCGGCGGCTTTCCCGGCTTTGTATTGGCACTGCTGGGCTGCGGCCACGTCCATCTGGTGGAGTCGGACCAGCGCAAGGCCGTGTTTCTGCGCGAAGTTGCCCGGGAAACCGGTGCCGAGGTCACGGTGCACGCAGCGCGGATCGAGGCCTTGGAGCCCTTTCCCGTCGATGTCGTGACGTGTCGCGCCTTCGCGCCTCTGTCCCGCATTCTGGCCATTTCCGAGCCATTTCTCGCCGGCGGCTGTGGAAAAGACGGCGCTGTCGGCCTGTTTCTCAAGGGGCGCACGGCGGATCTGGAATTGACCGAGGCCTGCAAAACGTGGACACTGCGAATCGAGCGCTTTGAGAGCATGACCGATCCCGAAGGAACGATCCTGCGTCTCAGACTTCTACCTGTTGAGGATGGCGCGTCTTGAACCTACAACATGTTGATGAGGGTCCGGAGCACGGTGTGATCACGCCGGCACCGGTCGATACCCGGGTGTTGGCGGTTGCCAACCAGAAGGGTGGGGTGGGCAAGACCACCACGACGGTCAATCTGGCGACCGCGCTGGCGGCCTGCGGCAAGCGTGTCCTGATCGTGGACATGGATCCCCAGGGCAACGCCAGCACCGGCCTCGGCATCGCGCCGGAAAAGCGCAGCCAGGGAGTCTATCAGGTGCTGGTGGAGGACCTGGCGCTGGAGGAGGCCGAGACCCCGACCCTGGTGCCGGGTATGGATATCGTGCCCTCCGGGGTCGAGCTTTCCGGGGCCGAACTGGAACTGATCGCCCTGGACCGGCGGGAATACCGGATGAAGCATGCGGTCGACCAGGCGCGCGGCCGCTACGACTTCGTGCTGATCGACTGTCCCCCGGCACTGGGTCTGTTGACCTTGAATGCCCTGGTGGCCGCCGACGCGGTGCTGGTGCCGCTGCAGGCGGAATTCTATGCGCTGGAAGGGTTGAGCCACCTGATGCGCACCATCGAAAGGGTGCAGCGGGGTCTGAACCCGAGGCTGACGCTCCAAGGCGTGGTGCTGACCATGTTCGATCGCCGCAACAATCTTTGCGAGATGGTGGCCGCGGACGTGCGCGGCCATCTGGGCGAGCGGGTCTACCAGACTGTCATCCCCCGCAACGTGCGGGTATCGGAGGCGCCGTCCCACGGTAAACCGGTCCTGCTCTACGATCTTCGCTGCGCCGGTTCCCAGGCTTACGTGCGTCTGGCGCGGGAAATCCTTCAGCGCGAGGACGGCTTGGCCGGCCGCGCCGCCATGGCGTCTTGACCTCGCCGGCCACCGCGCTATCGTTTCGCAGTCGGAATGACCATGCGGGTACGGTGTCGTCTGCCAGCCGACGCGGGCGCGCGCCCTGGTGTATGAAGAACGGTACTTGAGTGGCGCAGTCGGCAGAGGGCTCGGGGGAGTCGCCGTTTCGGGGAAGTGAAAGCCATGACAGACGGAGCATCATCGGACCAAGGGAAGAAGACCAATCTGGGGCGCGGCCTGGCAGCCCTGTTCGGCGAAGAGAACGAAGACTATGCGTCGCTGGACAAGGTGCGGTCCACAAAAGCCGTGCCGGTCGAGCATCTGCATCCGGGCCGCTACCAGCCCCGGCAGGTTTTCGATAAGGACGCCGTCTCGGCCCTGGCCGAGTCGGTCAAGGCTCAGGGAATCCTGCAGCCGATCCTGGTGCGCCGCCATCCCGACCGCCCGAGCGAATTCGAGATCGTTGCGGGGGAGCGGCGCTGGCGCGCCGCGCAGATCGCGAAGCTGCACGAAGTTCCGGTGGTCATCCGCGACCTGACCGACGCGGAATCGCTGGAACTGGCGATCGTCGAGAATGTCCAAAGGCAAGACCTGACCCCAATTGAAGAAGCCGAAGGCTACCGGCGGCTTCTCGAGGAGTTTCAGCACACCCAGGATGAGCTGGCGAAGCTGCTCGGCAAGAGCCGCAGCCACATCGCCAACACGCTCCGGCTGCTGGGTCTGCCGGAATCGGTCAAGACCATGGTGATGGAGGGCAAGCTTTCGGCCGGCCATGCCCGGACGCTGGTCGGTTCTGCGGCGCCGGAGGATCTGGCGGCGGAGATCGTCAGCAAGGGGCTGAACGTGCGCCAAGCCGAACGCCTGGTCCAGGATGCCAAGGCGGGCCCGGCCCGCAAAGCCGGGAAAGGCTCCGCCGTTGCCAAGGAAGAGCCGGCCAAGGACAGCGACACCATTGCCCTGGAACGCGATCTCACTGCGCTCCTCGGCCTCAAGGTCAGCATCAAGTTCCACGGCAGCGGCGGATCGCTGACGATTCACTACAAGACGCTGGAACAGCTGGACGACGTGCTGCACCGGCTGAACCAGATGCCGCCGGCCGGCGACCGGGCCTGAGGTCTTTCCGGAGCACCCGGCCAAGCGCTAGCGCCGGATTGCGGTGACTGCGGCGCGTGCCGTCACGCACCCGGTCCGGCACCCAGGCAAACGAGCCCAGTTGAACGAACCCAAGTAAACGAGCCCCTGCAAAGCAGCGCCTCTGCGCCAGCGCCGAAGGCCCAGGCCGCATTCAGCTATCCGGCGAAATCATCCCCTGCCCATCGCCGGGATTGGCCGCAACGCGGCCCGATCTAGGCCCGCCGCCTGCGGCGCCCGGGGGCGTTGGCCGCAATCTCCAAGAGCGCGCGGGCGGCCAGGCTCTCCGCCGGTGCGCCGCTGCGCTTGCACGCGGCTTCGGCTTCCAGCAGCCTTTCCATCGCCGCGGTCAGCGCCGGCGCGGTCCAGCTTGCCGCCTGCGCCTTGAAGCCCGCGGCAGCCTTCCAGAAAACAGGCGGGCGCAGGCCTTTCATCGCCTGTTCGACACTGCTGCCGGCCGCAGCGGCACCGGCCACCTGGTGGAGTCTTTGGAAGTGCCGCGCGACGGCCCGCAGCAGGCTGACCGGGTTGCTGCCCTCCAGAAAACACCGACCGAGGCCGCGCTCCAGACCCGGCAGGTCTCCGCCGGCGGCCGCCATCGCCAGATCTTCCAGCCCCAGGAGGGCCGAATCCCCCACACAGAGCGTAACGTCCTCAAGCGTGACCGGGTCCGCGCCCGGTCCCTTGAACAGCAGAACCTTCTCGAGCTCGCGGCGGGTGAGCTGCCGGTCGCCGCCCAGGTGCGCGGCCAGGAACTCCGCCGCCTCGCGCTCGATCCCTGTACCGGCCTCCGCGAAGAAATCCCGGACAACCCCGGCGAGACTGCGCTGGTCGTCGTGATAGCAGGCGATGGCGCCCGCCGTCTTGTGCCCTTCGAAGAGTTTGCGCAGGCTGGAGCGTGCCGGCAGGTCGCCGCCATCGACCACGACGAAAGCCTCGCCGGGTCCGTTGTCGAGAAAGTCCTTTGCGATTGCGGTTACGGCATCGCCGGCATCGCGCACCAGAACGAAGCGCTTGCCGCCGCCGAAGGTCAGGGACGCAGCCTCGTCGGCCAGGCTGGCCGGATCGTCCTTGATCTGTGCGCCTGTGAGCTCGGAGACGCTGAAGGGGTCCGCCGGCTCACCGGCGACCGCCTTGCGCAGCCGGGCGATGTGTTCGCGCCGCAGCCCGGCGTCGGGCCCGAAAACCAAAACCGCGTGTCCTTCGCCCCCCGGCTCTGCCAGGAAGCGTTGCAGCGCCGCGCCGGTCAGCTTCATCCGGCTGTCTCCCGGACCTGGCCGTGCCTGTGTTCAGGTGCTTCTGAAGTAGACGGCAAGACGGGTCTGGATGTCATCGGCCACTTCGCGCAGTGCGCGTTCCCGCGCATCGCGCTCGGAGATCGTCGATGCAAAGGGGTTCTCCAGGATGTCGTAGCTTGTGGTCGACGTGGAGCGTCCGCTCAGCAACTCCCGGCCGCTGCCCTCCTCCAGCAGGAAGAACTCGGCTGTCAGCCTCAGGTTGGCGCGGGTCGCGGTTTCGTCCCGCCGCACGCCGAGTTCGCTCAAGCGCTCGCGAAGCTGCAGGCGCAGCTGGTAATTCGGCGCGGCCGGCTGGCCGTTGGGGTTGAGCCGGTCGCGCAGGAAATTGTGCATCTGCTGGCCGACCCGGTCGCGCAGCGGCGTGATGCGGATTGCCGCCAGCTCCGTGGCGACGGTCGCGCCGGCGTCGTCCTCCGCATAGAGCGGCTGAAAGCCGCAGCCGGCAAGCGGCAGCAGTCCCGCCACCGCGGCCATCCGCCCCACCGTTCCGCAAAAGCGCCTGCGTGACTTCTCCATGACTCACACTACCACGTTCACGATGCGATTCTTAACCACTATGACCTTGCGCGCGGTCTTGCCGTCCATCGCCCGCTGGACCGCCGGCTCCGCCAGGGCCACCTCCTGAGCCTGATCTTCCGGCGCGTCCATCGGCAGCGAAACGGTCGCCCGCTTCTTGCCGTTGACCTGCACCGCGAGGACCACCTGCTCGTCGGCGACCAGTGCCGCCTCGGCTTCGGGCCAGGGCTGGTCGGCCAGGAAGCCCTCGTAGCCCAGGCGCTCCCAAAGCTCCTCGGCGAGGTGCGGCATCATCGGCCCGATCAGACGCACCAGCAGCTCGCAGGCCTCGCGCAGCACGAAACGGCCGGCGTCGTCCGAGGGCTGGAAGCCCGAGAGCGTGTTGGCGATCTCATGGATCCGCGCCACCGCCCGGTTGAAGCGGAACTTCTCGATGTCGTCGCCGAAGGCCTGCACGGTTTTGTGCACGGCGCGTCGCATCTCCAAAGCCGCGCCGTCCAGCTGCTGCGGTGCCGGCGCGGCTTTCGGTGCCATATGGTCGAGGTTCTCGACCACCATGCGCCACAGCCGCTGGGTGAAGCGCCAGGCGCCTTCGACGCCGGCATCGGTCCACTCCATGTCGCGCTCCGGCGGGCTGTCGGAGAGCATGAACCAGCGCGCCGTATCGGCGCCGTAGGTTCCGATGATGGCCTCCGGATCCACCACGTTGTTCTTCGACTTGCTCATGGATTCGGAGCGGCCCACCGTGACCGGGTCCTGACCTTCGATCCGGCGGGCACTGCCGTCGGGCAGCTTTTCAACCTCTTCCGGATAGAGCCAGTTGCCGTCGTCGTCCTTGTAGGTTTCGTGGCAGACCATGCCCTGTGTGAACAGTCCGGCGAAGGGCTCCTCCACGGCCACATGGCCGACCTGCGCCAGGGCGCGGGTGAAGAAACGCGCGTAGAGCAGGTGCAGGATGGCGTGCTCGACGCCGCCGATGTACTGGTCGACCGGCAGCCAGTAGTCGACGGCCTCCCGCGTCATGGGCGCCTCGGCGCGCGGGCTGCAGAAGCGCGCGAAGTACCAGGCGGAGTCGACAAAGGTATCCATGGTGTCGGTGTCGCGTTCCGCGGCGCCGCCGCAGCGCGGACAGGTGGTGTGCTTCCAGGTCGGGTGGTGGGCCAGCGGATTGCCCGGCTTGTCGAAGGTGACATCCTCCGGCAGCACCACCGGCAGCTGGTCCTCCGGCACCGGCACCGCGCCGCAGTCCGGGCAGTGGATCACCGGGATCGGGCAGCCCCAATAGCGCTGGCGCGAAATGCCCCAGTCGCGCAGCCGGTACCGTATGGAACTCTCGCCCCGGCTTTCGGCCACCAGGCGGTCGATCGCGCCCCGCTTGGCAGCCTCGACGCCCAAGCCGTCCAGAAACTCGGAATTGATGGCGAGCCCGTCGCCGGTGTAGGCCTCGTCGCCGACCGTAAAGGTTGCCGCATCCTCGCCCTCCGGCAGCACCACCGGGATGACCGGCAGGCCGTACTTGCGGGCGAAGTCCAGGTCGCGCTGGTCGTGGGCCGGGCAGCCGAAAATCGCGCCGCTGCCGTACTCCATCAGCACGAAGTTCGCGATATAGACCGGCAAGGTCTGCTCCGGCCGGAAGGGATGGCGTACCTTCAGCCCGGTATCGAAACCCTGCTTCTCGGCCTTCTCGATGGCTTCCTCGCTGGTGCCCAGGCGATTGCAGGCGTCGATGAAGTCTCTTGCCTGCGGGTTCTGCCCGGCGATCTCGGCGGCCAGCGGATGGCCCGGCGACAGCGCGCAGAAGGAAGCGCCGTAGAGGGTGTCCGGGCGCGTCGTGAACACCGACAGAGGATCGTCGCGGCCGACGATCTCGAACTGGATGGTCGCCCCTTCCGAGCGGCCGATCCAGCGCCGCTGCATGGTGCGGACCTTTTCCGGCCAGCGCTCCAGACCGTCGAGGGCATCCAGCAGCGCGTCGGAAAAGGCGGTGATGCGGAAAAACCACTGCGACAGTTTGCGGCGTTCGATCAGCGCGCCGGAGCGCCAGCCGCGGCCGTCGATCACCTGCTCGTTGGCCAGCACGGTGTGATCCACCGGGTCCCAGTTCACCGCCGATTCCTTGCGATAGACCAGCCCTGCCTTCATGAAGGCGGCGAACAGCTTCTGCTGCTGGGCGTAGTAGCCGGGGTGGCAGGTCGCGATCTCACGGTCCCAGTCGATCGACAGACCCATCAGCTTCAGCTGGCCGCGCATGGTGGCGATGTTGTCGTAGGTCCAGCGCGCCGGGTGAATACCGCGCCGCATCGCCGCGTTCTCGGCCGGCAGCCCGAAGGCATCCCAGCCCATCGGGTGCAGCACGTTGAAGCCCATGGCCCGCTTGTAGCGGGCGATCACGTCGCCGATGGTGTAGTTGCGTACGTGCCCCATGTGGATCTTTCCCGAGGGATAGGGAAACATCTCGAGCACGTAGTACTTCTTACGCCCCGGTTCTTCCTGCACCGCGAAGCAGCCGGCGTCTTCCCAACGCTGCTGCCACTTCGCTTCAAATTCTTTCGCGTTGTATCGGCTCATATCGGGTGGTCGCGGATCGGGGGTTCAAGACCGGGGCTCTCAAGGCTGCGCAAAGGGTTGGATCCAGTGGGCTGCTGCCTTCAGATCCTGCCGCCATTGGCCGAACGTACGCGATGCGCCGCAGCGTACAGGGTTGCGTACGCCTGTTTCCGCAATCTTCTGCGCCGCCGTGGCAGCGATGCCGACTACTGAATCGAGGCGATGCGCAGCTGGCGGGCCCTGGTAAGGATGGCGTTCTCGATGTCGACCGGCGTCCGGTCCTCGACCGCTGCGTCGATCCAGGCACCGCTGCGCGGGTCCTGGAGCTGGCGGAACACCGCCGCCCGCACGCCGTCGGCGCGCAGGTCGCGGCCGAGAATGTAGACGTTGATCTTGAAGCGCTCGCCGGCGGATTCGGGCGGCGAGAACCAGTCGGTGATGATCACGCCGCCGAAGGGATCCGCGGACGCCAGGGGCATGAACGACACCGTGTCCAGCGACGCGCGCCACAGATAGGAATTCACGCCAATGCCGGCGTCGCCCCCGCTGAGGCTTTCCGGCTGGCCGTTGTTCACGCCGATCTGGTCGTTGCCAAGGATCGAACCGCGCGTTTCGGCCAGCTTCTCCTCGGTTTCGTCATAGTACTTGGCTTCACCCTGAAGGCCGCAAGCGGAGACGGCCAGCATCATGGCCGCGGCGGCCAGGCGCAGACCCAGCATCCTGCCGGTCGGGGTGCTGCCGTTCCCGGCAGGCTTGGTTGTCGCTTTCAAGCTCATCGGTCCTTGCGTTCCTGCGTGCGTTTTCCGTCTTTTGCGCCCGCATTTCCGGGGCGGCAGCGGCGCGAACTCCCGGCAGAGTAGATATCACAGGCCCTCAGAGCGGGCAAAAGAAATGGGCGGCACCCGAAGGCGCCGCCCATAACCGAACTACGATGTCACGCTGGTCTTAGAAAGAAACGCCAAGACCGCTGGTGACTGCAACGATGTCGTTGGTGCCGCCGGAACCGAGATCTTCTTCACCGATATAGCCGGTCAGGAAGACACGAACACCGGGCGCAACGCTGTAGCCGACGTTGGCAGAACCGGCCACCAGCTCGTCCGAAGTGTCATCGTCCTCGGAGATGAGGCCGTTGACCGAGAACGACCAGGGGCCAGTGGCGTAGCCGATACCGGCATCCACCGCCCAGGCTTCTCCGCCGTTGTCCTCGGCGTCTTCCCAGAACGCACCGGCTGCGAAAGTGAAGCCGGCAAAGCTGATGGCGGCGCCACCACCGATGTTGAACAGGCTGTCCTCGGGCTCGGCATCGAACTCGCCGAAGCCGGCGACCAGACCAAGCTCAACGCCAACACCGTTGAACTCACCGTCGAAGCCCAGACCGACACCGATGTGGTCGTGGATACCTTCGGAGTCCTCAGCGTTGAAGCTGTTGCCATCATCACCGTCAGCGGTGTCCGGCGTGTAGCTCAGACCTGCGCTGAAGCCGTTGAAGTTCGGCGTGGTGTAGGTGATCTTGGTCGAGTCGCTCGAGTCAGTCATGTCGACAGACGTCGGTGCATCGCCACCGAACGCGGTGTCGAGGAAGTTCGACGTCGGGTTACCGATGCCGCCATAGTCGACGCCGGAGTTCGAGCCGTTCACCATGAAGGTGTCTTCGGCGCCATCGTTGTTGCCGAATTCCAGCTTACCGAAGCTGCCCTGAGCGTAGATGCTGTTTTCGTCGATGTCCGAGTCGGTCCCATCTTCGTTCGGGTCAGCCTCGATCTCAACCCGGAAGCCGAAGGTGATGCCATTGTCGGCCATGATCTCGCCCTTGACGTGCACTTCCGTGTTCGTCGAGAAGGCAAAACCACGATCAGAGCTGTCCTCGTCGGAGTCACCGCCCGAAACAATAAAGAACTGGAACGCATTGAATTCCAGCGTCTGGGCGGCAGCAGGCGAGGCAGCCAGGACCGCGGCCCCGACAATGGCACTGCTTGCCATCAAAACTTTTTTCATTTCCGAAAAGCTCCAAATACGGTGTCTATTGTGGGTACCCCAAGCCACGGGATATCCGTTGGTACTCGCCCGGTGTGGGGATCGCAAGGGGGCGCAGGCGTGTTAAGTTGTTTTTGCGACACACTGTGCCTTTGACGCAACAGTTCGGTTTTTTGGCGTCTTGCCAGAGACTTCCGCGTGGCATTTGGAACGGTGAGAGAACCCTGCGATGCTCGTTTCGAGCTTTGATCCTTCATAAATCTCTCCTCTTGCGTGTATTTCCACTGGTTTTGTCCGGCACCGCCTCGACAGGCTGCCGCCGGGGCTTGCGCCCGGGCGGCCTTTTGCCTAGAGCAGAAGGGGCCGCAGCTTCGCGCGATCGGCCTTCACCGTGTCATCCGCGGCTCCTGGCGCCTTCTGGCGCGGCCCCCAGAACCGGGTGTCGGTTCCGGCGTCAGTCTCCGCTGAAGCTCTCTCCGGGTCCTCTCTGCCTGGTTGTATCCTGCCTGGTTGTATCCTGCCGGGTTGTATCCTGATCGTCCTGTAAGGGTCCCGTTGATGCCCGGAATCTTGTGGCTCGCCTCCTACCCCAAATCCGGAAACACCTGGATGCGGGTTTTTCTGGCGAACCTCATCCTCAACGAACCGGAGCCCCTGCCGCTGGCGCGGATCAACGAGGTTTGCTCCAGCGAGCCTAACGAGGTCTGGTTCAGGCCCTTTACCAAAGACCCGCCGGGTGCGCTGCCCAACAAGAAGATCGCGGCCTTGAGGGTGCGGGCCCAGGACCGGGCAGCCAGCATCAACACGAACATCATGCCCATGAAAACCCACAGTTTTCTCGGCAAGGACTATGGCCATCCCACGATCTCGGTGAAGGCCAGCGTCGGGGTGATCTACATCGTCCGCGATCCCCGCGACGTTGCGATTTCGGCGGCCGACCACTATGGCCTGAGCATCGACCAGACAATCGAGATGATGGCCGACGCGTCGGCGCGGGGCCGGCCGATGGCCGGCACCACCGTCTACGAGCGCATGAGCAGCTGGTCGGACCACGTCAAATCCTGGACCAAATGGCGGCATACGCCGCTCTTCGTGCTGCGCTATGAGGACATGCTGACGGACCCGCTGGGACAGCTCGGCGGTCTCGCGCGCAAACTAGGCATCTCCAATGATGACGAGCGCATCGCCCGTGCCGTCACGTTCTCCTCCTTCAAGGCCCTGCAGGCCCAGGAGCAGGCCACCGGGTTCATCGAGAAGTCGGTGAACAGCGAGCGCTTCTTCCGCTCCGGGCGGGCCGGATCCTGGCGCGAAACCCTGACCGCGAACCAGGCCGCGGCTATCGAGCGGCATCATGTGGTTCAGATGAAACGCTTTGGATACCTCTGATGGTCGCGCTGGCACATTCGATCCCCTCCCCTGGCCTGACTTTCCCGCTGCCCCGCGGCGGCGCAGGACGCTAGACATGCCGGGCATTCTCTGGCTGGCGTCCTATCCGAAGTCCGGCAACACCTGGATGCGCGCCTTTCTGTCCAATCTCATCCTCGATCCGCCGGAGCCTCTGCCCCTGAGTCGTCTCGGAGAGATCTGCCCGTCCGAACCTGCGGAACGCTGGTTCCAGCCCTTCTGCAAGGGGGCCGTGTCCGAACTTGGCGCTGCCCAGGTCGCCGCGCTGCGCGCCAGGGCCCAGGACCGTGCCGTGAGCCTGAACAAGAACGTCATTCCCATGAAAACCCACAGCTACCTGGGCGAGGACCATGGGCATCCGATCTTCTCAATGAAGGCCACCTTCGGCGCCATTTACATCATCCGCGACCCGCGCGATGTCGTCCTCTCGGCGGCGGACCATTTCGGCAAGACCATGGATGAGATGATCGAAAAGCTGAGCGATCCCGGCGCCATGGCGGCGGCCATGGCCGGCACGATCGTGCATGAGATGCAGAGCAGCTGGTCGAACCACGTCGAATCCTGGACGAGATGGAGCTACCCCGGCATCTATACGCTGCGGTACGAAGACATGGTGGCCGATCCCGTGGATCAGTTCTCACGCGTTGCCCGGCGGTTCGGGATCTCGAACGATCGCCGCAGGATCGAAAAGGCGATCGAATTTTCGTCCTTCGATCAGCTGCGCAAACAGGAGGATCGGGAGGGCTTTTCGGAACGCTCGGTGCATAGTGAGAAGTTCTTCCGCTCCGGACGCTCAGGGGGCTGGCAGGATGCCCTGACCGCCAAGCAGGTGGAGCGGATCGAGCGCGACCACGCGGTCCAGATGCGCCGCTTCAACTACCTTTGAAGCGCGGGCTGCAGAGCGCGGGCGATAGAGACCAGGCGAAAGAGGGCCTGGGGCGAGGATCGGAGGATATGGCCGACATCAGCGAGAATCTGGCGGAGGTCCGGCGCCGCATGGCGGCGGCGGCACGGGACGCGGGCCGCGATCCGCAGTCGGTCGAGCTGGTCGCGGTGAGCAAGGTCCAACCCGCCGAGGCCGTCCGCGCGGCGCTTGCGGCGGGCCAGCGCCTGTTCGGGGAAAACCGCGTGCAGGAGGCCAAGAGCAAGTTCCCGCCCCTGCGCGACGACTACCCGGACCTGCGGCTCCATCTCATCGGGCCGTTGCAGACCAACAAGGTCAAGGATGCGCTCGCGCTCTTCGACGTCATCGAGACCGTGGACCGTCCGAAGCTGGCGCGCGCCCTGGCGCAGGAGGGCGACAAGCGCGGCCGCCACCCCGACTGCTTCGTTCAGGTCAACACCGGTGAGGAACCGCAGAAGGCGGGCGTTGCGCCCGCAGAGGCGGATGCCTTCATTGCCGAGTGCCGCGGCCTGGGGCTCAAGGTCACCGGCCTCATGTGCATTCCGCCGCTCGACGAGGAACCGGCCCTGCACTTCGCCCTGCTGCGGGAGATCGCGCGGCGCAACGGCGACGCCGCGCCGCTGGCCTTGTCGATGGGGATGAGCGCCGACTTCGAAACGGCAATCCGTTTCGGCGCCGATCTGGTGCGTGTCGGCACCGGCGTTTTCGGCCCGCGCCCTGCGACGGCCTGAAAGGGATCAAGGCCGGGCCGGCGGCCACCGCTCAACCCCCCGTCTCAACCCCCCGTCTCAACCCCTCGCCGTCAGCCGCAGAAGCGGAACTGGCACTCGTCGTCGAGCACGGGGTTCTCGCGCGGCATCACCTGCCGGCCGATCGCCCCGACGAAGTTGGAGAACCGCTCGGAGCTGATATCCGCGCCGAGACCGGGCGAGCCCTCGGCAATGCTCACGAAGCGTTCGCCGCGGCAGAGCGCGACCACCGTGCGGCCGCTGCTGCCGTCAGTGCTAAGATTGCCGGGCTCGCGGTCGGTCTTGCAGAAATCCTGACGCGAGAAGCCCTTCTCGGCGCCGTAGGCAAAGCGCAGCCTGAAGGGCGGGTTCGGCGCGTCGCCGGGGTTGCCGCTGTAGCCGATGCGCGCCCACCGCGGCCCCGACGCCCGCAAGCCGTCCACCGTCGAGGCTGTGACCGCGGCCTGCGAAACCCCGGCCGCCGGCGCGCCGAAGGTTTCGACCAGCAGGGGCGTGCGCATGGCCGCCAGGCTGTCCGGAGAATAGCCGGCGGTGAAGTTCTTGTTGTAGACCACGCCCTGATTGCCGGCACAGGCCCCCAGGACGGTCAGGCCGGCCATCGCGGCGCAAAGGAGAACGCTGCGCCGCCGCGGCGTGCCTTTGTCTGCGGCGGTCTCACTGCGAGGTGGTGTCATGATCCGGGCTCCCGAAATCGTTGGTTGTGCCCTAGGAACTACGTAGGCGGAGTCGTTGGCGTTTCCAGCTTTCCCGGCCGTCGCACTCACAATGCGTTGATCGGACTTGCCGGCTGTCACGCCGGACCGCCGTCGACGACCCGAACGGCATCGCCGGGCTCCGCATCGGCCAGAAGGTGCAAAAGGTCTGCCCGCGCCAGGGCCACGCAGCCTTCCGTTCCCCGGTAGTCGTCCTGCGCAACGTGCAGGAAAATGGCCGAGCCCAGCCCGGCCACCACCGGATCGTCGTTGTAGCCCAGCACCACCACCAAGTCGTAGAGGCCGTCGCTGCGCTGCATGACCTCGTGGCTGGCCGGATATGGGAGCCGGACCGGTTGATTGTAGGCGGGATCGTCGGGGGCATCGCACCAGCCGTCCTCCGCTGCAATCGGCGCCGCCGGCAAGGCGGTGCGCGGCTGCGGCAGGCGGTCGGCGCGATAGAGAAGACGTCTGAGCGGCCAGCGTCCCACGGGCGTGGCGCCGTCCCCCTCACACTTCGCCGTTGTGAAACCGCTGCGTCCGACGGCACAGCGCCACTGCCGTTCGCCCCAGCGCGCCTGATATCCGTTTCCGTCTCGCGTCACCACCAGATCCATGAGCGCCAGTCTATCCCCGGCGGCTCGGATCTCAATGCGGGGATCTCAAGGCGGGGATCTCAAGACGGGGATCTCAGGGACGGCGGCGGCGCCGACGCTGGAGGGGATCGCTAGCGGTTCGCCGGGTGTGCGGGAAGCGGCCCGGACGGCTGTCCGTCGTCGGTCCTGCGCTGCTGCCCGGCCATGGCCCTGTACTTGTCCAGGGCCATCAGCATCTGCTCGGCCAGGGCCGCATCGGGCGCATCGGCCCCTTGCAGCAGAGGATGGGTTGTGGGCTCGGCGGCCTGCGGCGGCAATGATGCAGCCGTGTACTTGATATCCTCGCCAGCGGCGCGGCCGCGACTGCTGATTTCATTGGCGCCGCCTGCTGCTGGCGGCGGGGCGCTGCCCGGCGCCGTCCCGGCCTCGACGGTCGGATCCGCAGGAGCAGGGTCCGGGGGCACCGGCGCTCCCACCGGGCGCAGGTCGTTGAACAGGGCATCCAGGGCGGCCTGGCCGGTCAGCAAGCCGTCGTGTTCTTCGACCCAACGCTCCGCGTCCGCGTGTCCGTCACGCCCCGGGTCTATCCCCCTGTCATGGGCGCCGCCACGCTCGGGGCTGCCACGCTCGGGACTGCCACGCTCGGGACTGGCTGAGGGCGCCGCGGGCGTCAGGCTGTAGAGGGGTGCTCCGGTGGGCGTTCCCGTGGGCGTTCCGGTGGGCGTTCCGATGGGCGTTCCGGGGGCCATCGCCGGCCCTGCCGCCGGGGCGGCATCCGCAGCGGTGATCAACGGCGGGGCGTTAAAGATGCCAGGGGGCAGCGGGAAGCCTGCCGGCACGACTGCCTCCGGCGCTCCTGTCCCCGGCGTTACTGTCTGGGGCGCGGCCGCCACCGCCTCCGCATCCTCTGCACCGCCGTCGAACAGGGCCAGCACGCTGGCGCCGGCATCCTGGCCGGCCATCTCGTCGACCAGCAGGTTGGCGACCGCGCCGACGAAGCCGGTGGGACCGCCGTAGAGCGTGCCGCCGAAAACCCGGGCCGGCGGCGAAATCTCGTCGCCGGTGATGGCGCGGTAAAGGGTGGAGACCAGAGGAATGTGCTGCAGCGGGTTTATGACGTCGAGGAAGTCGGCAAAGGAGAACTCGCTCTCCTCTGTTTCGGCATCGGCTCCGGCGGCGCCGGAGGCGGACGTGGCCTCGGGTGCCTTGGCCGTCGCACCGAAGCGCCCGGCCGCAGCCTCCTGTGCATTAACGTAACCGCGGTAAAACTGAATGTCGCCCATTGGTCCTCCAACGAACCAATCAGCAAGATGCGGGCCAGGATTAAAGATCAATTATATCAATATTTTAGCCTGGAGAGTGGACAACGGCGCGGGCGCCCGGCGGCAAGTTCTGCCCGGAAACTCTGTCCACCCCGGCCCGGCTGGCCGGCGGTTTTGCCGGGCCGGCACCCTGCCGCAGGGGCCCGGGCCCGCGGGGCCGTGGCTCTGGAAGAGGCTCTAGAACAGATGCCCGAAGCGCTCCGCCTTGGTGGCGAGATAGGCCTCGTTGTGGCCGTTGGAGGGAAAGCTGTGCGCCACCCGCTCCTCGACGGCGATCCCGAAACGGCTGAGGGCGGCCACCTTCTGCGGGTTGTTGGTCAGCAGGCGCACTCTGCGAAAGCCCAGGCGGTGCAGCATCTGGGCGGCAGGCAGGTAGACCCGCTCGTCGGCGTCGAAGCCGAGCTGCTCGTTGGCGTCGAGGGTGTCGGCGCCGAGGTCCTGCAGGGTATAGGCCCGCAGCTTGTTGACCAGGCCGATGCCGCGGCCCTCCTGCGCCAGGTAAAGCAGGATGCCGGCCCCGTCCTCGGCGATCGCCTGGATGGCGCCGCGCAGCTGTTCGCCGCAGTCGCAGCGCAGCGAGGACAGCAGGTCGCCGGTGAAACACTCCGAATGCAGGCGCAGCAGCAGGGGGGCTTCCGGTTTGGGGTCGCCGATGATGATGGCCAGATGCTCGGTGCCGCCGTCGTCAGGGCGGAAGGCGACGATCCGCGCGTCTTCCGCATCGGCAAGGGGCACGGCGGCTTCGGCCACGGGGGTCAGGTTACGTGCCGCGGCGAAGCGGTACTCGGCGACATTTGCGGCGGTGACCGCCATCAGATCGCGCGCATCCGCCCAGGCCCTGGGGCTTTGCACCGGGGTGCCGGGCAGCGGCGCCAGCAGGGCCGCCGGCAGAAGCCGGGCCAGCTTGACCAGTTCCACCGCTGCGACGTCCAGTCCCGCCGGCGCCGTAACCACCCGGCGGGCGCGCCCGACGGCGACCTCGGGCGCGCCAGCGTCGGCGACCCAGGTCGCGGTGGGATCGGCAAGCGCGCGGATACGCTCCGCCTCGCGGTCCTCGACAGCCAGCGCCAGAACCCCGCCGCTGGCGATCAGCCCCGCAGCCTCGGGCATGCCCAGGGCCTCCGCCCGACGGGCGGTCAGCAGCAGCAAGGCTTCGGTGCCGGTCAGGGCCGCCAGGTCGGCCAGGCCCTCCGGGCTTGCCTGCTCGGCCGCCTGCACCAGAGCACCTTGGCCCGACCAGTCGTGCAGCACGACGGTGGCGCCGCGGCGCAGTTCCGCCAGGGCGCGCTCGACCGTCTGCAAAACGGCAGAATCCGGGGCTTTTTGTTGTCGCGCGGGCTTTTCCATATCCACTGGTCACTTTACGGCTGCGGGCGGGCCATGTCACGTTGGCTGCCGCCGGGGTCTTGCGCCCAGGACATAGGCCGCCAGCGCGCGCTTGACCAGCCGGATTTCGTCAACCGGTCGCAGTGAGGCCAAACAGGCCCCCAAACAGGGCCGCAAACGAAGAGGGCCGGCCAAGCGGCTAAGGCCCAGCGGGGGGAGAACGACAAGGTCATGACCAGTCAGCCAGAGACCGGCATCGCCGCGTCCGCGCCGGTGTTCCGCGACTATGATCAGGCGGCCCTGGATGCCCAGCTCAACCTGCGCGCCCGCTGGCCGGAGCATCCGCAGTTCTTTGAGCGCTGGGCGGCTGACTCGGCGGCGGTGCGGTCGGCCCGCGGCGGAGAACTGGATCTGTCATACGGCAGCGGGCCCGAGGAGACGCTGGATCTGTTCCCGGCATCCGGCGAGGGTCCGGTCCCCCTGCTGGCCTTCATCCATGGCGGCTACTGGCAGGCGTTGGACAAGAGCGACTACAGCTATCTGGCACCGCCTTTCGCCGACCGCGGCATTGCCTTTGCCAGTCTGAACTACAGCCTGGCGCCGGCGGCGGCCATCGGCACCATGATCGACCAGATCCGCCGCGCGCTTGTCTGGCTGCACAAAAACGCCGGGGCTTATGGCATCGACCCGGGGCGCATCGTCGTCGCCGGGCATTCCGCCGGTGGTCATCTGGCCGCGATGGCCCTCTCGACCGACTGGCCGGCCTTCGAGGCGGGGCTGCCGGCGGGTCTTCTGGCCGGCGGCTGCTCGATTTCGGGGGTCTACGATCTGGAGCCTGTGCGCCTCAGCTACCACAACGCGGTCCTGAAGATCGCGGCGGAGCGGGCTGCCGGGTGGAGCCCCCTGCACGTCCTGCCGGCCGCGGCCCCGCAGATGATCGTTGCGGTGGGCGCCGAGGAAACCGCGGAGTTTCGCCGTCAGCACGCCGAGTACGCGACCGCCTGGCAGCACCGCGGACTGCCCCTGCTTGACGTGGCGCTGCCCGACCGCCACCACTTCAGCGCGGTGGATGCGCTTGGCGAAGCGGACCATCCGCTTTGTGTTGCAGTGCAGCAATTGCTGCACGGGCAGGTTTCTTGAACAGTGCGGCGCGCGATGGTATCTGAGAATTTACAGGGGTTGGTGGTGGATTTGGGAGTTGGATGTCGGCCATGAACGGCGCCGCCGGAAAGAAGATCCTGCTCGTCGATGATGATTCGGCGCTTCGTCAATCGCTTAGCGAACAGCTGCGGCTGCACGAGGAATTCGATACCGCCGAGGCGGAAACTGCGGCTGCCGGGTTGGAAATGGCCAAGGCGGACTACTACGACCTCATCCTGCTCGACCTCGGTCTGCCGGATATGGACGGACGCGATGTCTGCCGGCTGATGCGCCGCGGCGGCGTCAAGTCGCCGATCATCATGCTGACCGCCGCGGAGTCGGACGCCGATACCATCCTGGCGCTCGATGCCGGGGCGAACGACTATGTCACCAAGCCCTTTCGCCTCGGTGTTCTCCTGGCGCGCATGCGCGCGCAGCTGCGCCAGCACGAACAGAGCGAGGACGCCGTCTTCACCATCGGGCCCTACACCTTCCGGCCCAGCGCCAAGCTGCTGACGCATGGCGAGTCGAAGAAGAAGGTGCGTCTGACCGAGAAGGAAACCTCGATCCTGAAGTACCTCTACCGCAGCGGAGACACCGTCGTCGGGCGCGACAAGCTGCTCGGCGAGGTCTGGGGCTACAACGCCGGGGTGACGACCCACACCCTGGAGACCCACGTCTATCGCCTGCGCCAGAAGATCGAGAGCGACCCCTCGGCGGCGGAGATTCTGGTCACGGAGCCGGGCGGCTACCGGCTGGTTCCCTAAATCGCTCCCGGTTTCGGCGCCGCCAGGTCGGCCCGCCCGGCGCTGCGCAGGCGCGGCATCACCATCAGCAGCAGCAGACTGAGGACCGCCGCCAGGCTGGTCAGGGCTGCGAAAGCCGTGCTGCTGGCAACCCAGTCGCCGGACCACTTCACCAGCTGCGCCAGCAGCAGCGGGCCCAGGAAGACGCCGAGATTGCGGCCGGTCATCACGCCGCCGAAGGCGCGTGCCCGTTGCCCGGCGTCGCGGACTGCCTCGGTGGGCAGCGTGAACAGGCAGGTCGGCACGATGCCGGCAGTGATGCCGTAAAGGCAGAGGGACAGCAGGCCGGCAACGCCGCTGCTGCTGACCGGCAACAGCCACCACAGAAGCGCCTGTACAACGACCGCAGCCAGCAGCAGGCGTTCCACGGCCAGTCCCCGGCGCAGCACGAGGCCGGTCAGAACGTTGAAGACGCCGACCAGGATAACGGGAATCAGGTAGACCCAGAGGGCCGCCTCCACGGTGAGGCCGAGGGCGCCGACCAGATATTCCGGCAACCAGGTCATATAGGCCAGATACTGGCCCGACCACAGCATGAAGACCCCGGCGGTCAGCCACAGAGCCCGCTTCTGCCCAAGGGTCCAGGAGAGGCCCTCTGCATTGCCGGCGTCAGGCCCGCCGGTCTGGCCCGAGAAGGGTGCAGAGGAGGGGCCAGAGGAGGGGCCGGAGGAGGGGGCTGAGGAGGCGGCGGCCGCCACCTGCCCCTTGCCGCGCAGGTGCCAGGTCCACGCAATCAGGCCCAGGGCTATCGCAACGCTGGCCAGCCACAGTCCGGCCCAGCCGGTTGTGGCGAGGGCCAGGGGCGCCAGCACCGTGGCGAGCAACTGGCCCGCCGGCATCCAGGCGGCGACGAGGCCGACGACCAGATTGCGGTGCCGCTCGGAAACCAGGGACGTCGCCAGAACCGGGCCGGCCACGGCGAGGATGGCAAAGGCCGCGCCTTCAAGGGCGCGCCCCAGCAGCACGACACCCCCAAGCTGGGGCGCGGCGAGGCTGACCAGGGTGCCGCCGGCCATCAGCGGCAAGGCCAGCAGGATCAGGTTCAGCGGGCCCTGCGCCTCCACGCGCCGGCCGATCCAGACCGACAGCACAATTCCCAGCACCGCATAGACCGACATGAAGCCGCCGGCCAGCACGGGGTCGTAAGCATAGCGATCCAGCAGCAGCGGCAGGACGACCGGCAGCTTGAACTGGGAGAAGGCGGCGAAAACCAGAACCATCAGTCCGAGGCCGATCAGCGCGCCCCTCGGCACCCCTGTCGGCGCAACACGTGGTCGGCTGCCGGATGTCAAGCTCCGCCGCCTCCAGGCCCCGAAAGATGGCGAATTTTCATTGGGGCGGGCCGCTCCTATTCGCTAGAGTGAACCAATTCTCGGCTATGCTTTTCTCGTCCGCTAGATCGGCGGGCCGTATTTTTGGCTGCCGGATCGAAGGGATAAAGGCATTTTGCAGAACGGTAGCGATTTTTTTGTTCGTTTCTGGGGCACGCGCGGCTCGATCTCCTGCCCGGGCGAGAGCCACCTTCGCTACGGTGGCAACACCGCCTGCCTGGAAGTGCGCTGCGGCGAAAAGCTGCTGATCTTCGATGCCGGCACCGGGCTCAGGCCTCTGGGCCGGGAGCTGACGGAAAACTCCCCGCTCGAAGCCGACATCTTCCTCACCCATACCCATCATGACCACATCGTCGGCCTGCCGTTCTTTGCCCCGCTTTTCGACAAGCGCAACCGGATCCGCCTCTGGGCCGGCCATCTGATCCCGGAGCTGACCCTGCACGACGTTCTGGTCCAGTTCATGAACGCACCGCTGTTCCCGGTGCCGCCGAAGATCTTCGCGGCCAACGTCTCGTTCCATGACTTCTCCGCCGGGGACGTGCTGGAACCCAAGCCCGGCGTGCGCCTGATCACCGCGCCGCTCAACCACCCCAACGGCGCGACGGGTTACCGCGTCGACTTCCGCGGCCACGCCATCTGCTACGTGACGGACACGGAGCATCTGGAAGGCCAGCCCGACCGCAACATCCTCGACCTCATTCAGGGCGCCGATCTCGTCATTTACGACAGCACCTACACCGACGAGGAGTTTCCGAAGTACCGCAACTGGGGACATTCCACCTGGCAGGAAGGGGTCAGGCTCTGCAACCAGGCCGACGCCGGCACGCTGGTCATCTTCCACCACGACCCCGGCCACGACGATGCCTTCATGGATCGCGTCGCAGAAGAGGCCGAAGCCCTGCGCCCCGGTACCGTGGTCGCCAAAGAAGGAATGGTGCTGCGGCCATGACGGCTGCCGGCCGCGCAACCGGCTTCCCGCGACTGCAGAGACACTTCGATCAAGACCGAAAAGTCTACGAGCGTTGCGCCGGCTTTGCTGCTGGGGCGCGGAGGGCGGTTGCGAAGCCCGCGCAAGCTCGGCACGGAAGCGGTCTGCCACCGACAGGCCGGGCCGGCCAGAAACGAACCGGCCAGAAGCGAACCGGCCAGAAGCGAACCGGCCAGAAGCGAACCGGCCAGAAGCGAACCGGTCAGAACCGGATCAGACGGAAGCAGCGGGTACTTGCCGCAAAGGGAGCGGGCGGCGGTGCACGCGACAGTCACGCAGAAGTTATGCGCCGCGAGAAGCCTCGGGGGCCCTCATCCCGTAAAATGCCGGCGGAAATCACAGAGCGGGTCCGGGCCGTGTGGAGCCCCCTGACGGGATCTCCCCGGAGATCCGGCGGCCCGGAGACCTGTTCTAACTCTTTGATCTAGGGTGGATTGTTTGCCTGGGCGCCGCCGCAGGAAGGGTGCCGACCAGGCGCGGTCCGCGTGATGGCCCCACGTGGGCGTCCGAAGGGAAAGGCCATGGTGAGCTGGTGGCGAAAAGATCTGGAGGCGGGCCTGCCGGCGCGGGTGAAGGCCGCCGTGCGCGAGCAGGAAGACGCAACCGAGCGCCTGATTTCCTGGATTCAACTGGGCATCGTCCTCACGTTCGGTTCGCTTTACATCATCTCGCCCAAGCCGGAAGTCGATATCGCACCGGTACCCTGGGCGCTTTCCGTCTACCTGGTGCTGACCATCATTCGCGTCGTCTGGTCACACGTCGGCCGCCTGCCGGACTGGTCGCTGGCGGTTTCCGTGTTCTTCGACATCACGCTCCTGATGGTGTTGATCTGGAGTTTTCACATCCAGTACATGCAGCCCGCCTCCTTCTACCTGAAGGCGCCGACGCTCCTCTATGTCTTCATCTTCATTGCATTGCGCGCCCTGCGGTTCGATGCGCGCTTCGTTCTGCTGGCCGGGGCGGTTGCGGCGCTCGGCTGGGGTCTGATGATTCTCTACGTCATCTCCAACGACCCGGCCGACAACATGATCACGCGCGACTACGTCGCCTATATGACATCCAACTCGGTGCTGCTGGGTGCGGAGTTCGACAAGATCCTCTCGATCCTCGTGGTCACCGGCCTCATCGCCTTTGCAATCTATCGCGCCAAGAGCCTCTTGGTGCGCTCCGTCTCCGAACAGGCGGCGGCGCGGGAGCTGTCGCGCTTCTTCGCGCCGGAGATTGCCGAGCGCATCAAGGGCTCCGAAGACCAGATCCGCGCCGGCACCGGCGAGTTGCGTCAGGCCGCGATCCTGAACCTCGACATGCGCGGCTTCACCCGCCTCGCCGGCGAGGCGCCGCCGGACCAGGTGATGACCCTCCTGGCCGAGTACCAGCAGCAGATGGTGCCCATCATCCGCCGCCATGGCGGCTCCATCGACAAGTTTCTCGGTGACGGGATCATGGCCACCTTCGGGGCGGCCGAGCCTTCGGAGAGCTATGCCGCCGACGCCCTGCGCGCGCTGGACGAGGCGATGGCCGCCGCGGCGGTCTGGCAGGACGCTTCCCGCGCGGCAGGGCGAAGCTGTCCTGCGGTCAACGGTGCGGTGGCGGCGGGCACCATTCTTTTCGGTGCGGTGGGGGACGACACCCGGCTGGAGTACACGGTCATCGGCGATGCGGTGAACCTCTCGGCCAAGCTGGAAAAGCACAACAAGGAGCTGGGGGTGCGCGCCGTCTGCGACCGGGAGACCTACGAGACCGCGTTGACCCAGGGCTACAGCCCGCCGGAGCAGACCAGGCTGCTGGAAGCGGTGCCCGTCGGCGGCGTTCGGGACTCTCTCGGTCTGGTCGTGCTGGCGGCTTAGAGCGGCAGCGCCCTACCTGTAGGGATCGGCTGCGTCGCGCAGCCCGTCGCCCAGGAAGTTGAAGGCCAGCACCACGAGGAACAACGGCACCACCGGCAGCATCAGCCAGGGATAGAGTTCGACGATGTTGAGGTCCTGCGCCTCGTTCAGCAGAACGCCCCAGGAGGTCACCGGGGGCCGGAGGCCGATACCGAGGAAGGACAGCGCCGTCTCGCCCAGGATGGCGGTCGGGATCGAAAGGGTGACGGAAGCGATGAGATGGCTGGTGAAGCTGGGCAGCAGGTGGCGGCCGATGATCCGTCGCGGCGAGGCGCCCATGAGCTGAGCCGCGGTTGTGAAGTCCTCCTCGCGCAGGGAGAGGATCTTGGCGCGCACCGCGCGGCCGAGCCCCGGCCAGTCGAGGAAGCCGATGATCACCGAGATACCGACGAAGACCCCGATGGGACTCCAGGTCACCGGCAGCAGGGCCGAGAGTGTCATGAACAGCGGCAGTTCCGGGAAGGAACGGATCAGCTCGATCAGGCGCAGCACGATGGCATCCACCCAGCCGCCGTAGTAGCCGGCGGCGCCGCCGATGATCACGCCCAGTACGAAGGAGATGGCGACGGCGATGAAACCGAGGCTCAACGAGATGCGCGCGCCGTAGAGAATGCGGCTCAGCATGTCGCGTCCCAGGCGGTCGGTGCCGAAGAGGAACAGCGTTCCTCCTTCGGCGGGACAGAAGAGGTGGAGGTCGCCGGGGATCACACCCCAGAACTCGTAGGCATCGCCGCGGCAGAAGAAACGGACTCTCTGAATCTTCTCCGGATTGGGCACGTATTCGCGCGCCAGGGTTTCCATGTTCAGCTTGAAGTCGAAGCCGTAGACGAAGGGCCCGATGAACTCGCCCTCATGAAACAGGTGCAGCGTCTGCGGCGGGGCGTAGATGTGCTGCGTGTCCCGGCTGTGCAGGTTGTAGGGCGCCAGGAATTCGCAGATGACGATGGCGAAATAGATCGCCAGCAGGAAGGCGCCGGACCATACGGCGACGCGGTGACGGCGGAACTTCCACCACATGATGCGCCACTCGGAGGCCTGGTAGTAGCGCTCCTGCTGCGGCGTCAGCGTATCGGCGCGATAGGGATCGAAGGGCGCTTCGTTGACATAGTGGGGCAGGGGTTCGCCCGGCCTGAGGTTGCGGTCGGTCATTTCGACGAGGCCCCTCCCAGGCGGATGCGCGGATCGAGCATGGCGAGCAGGATGTCGGAAATGAAGACGCCGACCACCACCAGCGTCGCCTCGAACATCAGGAAGGCGCCGGCCAGGTACATGTCCTGGCTCTGCAGGGAGCGCAGCAGCAAGGGCCCGTTGGTCGGCAGATCCATCACCACCGAGACCAGCGCGGCGCCGGAGACGACCTGCGGCAGGATCATGCCGATGTCGGCGATGAAGGGATTGAGCGCCAGGCGCAGCGGATACTTCAGGATGATCTTCAGCGGCGAGAGCCCCTTGGCCCGCGCGGTGATGACGTACTGGCGCTGCAGCTCGTCGAGCATGTTGGCGCGCAGGCGGCGGATCATCGCGGCGGTGCCGGAGGTGCCGATGACGAGCATCGGAATCCAGAGGTGGTTGATGACCGAAATCAGCTTGTCGACGGTCCAGGGCGCGTCGATGTACTGCGGGTCCATCAGTCCGCCGATGGATAACCCGAACCAGACGTTGGCGTAGTAGAGCAGCACCAGGGCGAAGAGGAAGTTCGGCATCGCGAGGCCGAAATAGCCGACGAAGGTCGCCGCATAGTCGCCGACCGAGTACTGGCGTACGGCGGAGTAGATGCCGATGGGGAAGGAGACGATATAGGTGAACAGCGTGGTGGCCAGCGCCAGGACGACGGTGAACCAGAAGCGGTCGCCGATCACGTCCACGACCGGCAGTTCGAACTCGAAGGAATAGCCGAGGTCGCCCTGCAGCAGGCCGAGCAGCCAGATCCAGTACTGCTCGATCATCGGCTTGTCGAGGCCGTACTGCTCGCGCAGAAAGGCGATGCGCGCCTGATCGACGGTCTCGCCGCGGGCCTGCTCCTCGGCGATCAGGGTTTCCAGATAGTCGCCGGGCGGCAGCTGGATGATGAAGAAGACCACCAGACTGATCACCAGCAGGGTCGGAATCATCACCAGAAGGCGGCGGGCGAAGTAGCTCAGCATGGGCCCTGAACCTTCGACTCCTGCTGGCCTACCGGATGCGGCCGGCAGCTGAGCATCGCGGGGTCGCTGTCGACGCGCGCGCGCACCCAATGACCGTCGCCAAGGTCGATCATGGTCATCGGCTGGCCGTCCCCATTAGGTGCAATGGTGAAGGGCTGGGGCCAGGCCGTCGGGTCGGAGGCGCGCCCCTCCATCAGCGCCGTGAGGTCGAGGCGCTGGCCGGGGTCGGGTTCGGGGACTGCGGAGAGCAGGGCTTGCGTGTAAGGGTGGACCGGGTTGCGGAACAGGCTCTCGCGCGGCGCCAGTTCCACGAGACCGCCCCGGCACATCACCGCGATGCGGTCGGCGATGTAATCGACCACGGCCAGGTTGTGGCTGATGAAGATATAGGTCAGACCCAGATCCTCCTTCAGGTCCTTCAGCAGGTTCAGCACCTGGGCCTGGATGGAGACGTCCAGCGCGGAGACCGGTTCGTCGCAGATCAGCAGTTGCGGGCGCAGGGCCAGGGCGCGGGCGATACCGATGCGCTGGCGCTGGCCGCCGGAAAAGCTGTGTGGATAGCGTCTTATGTGCTGGCGGTTGAGGCCGACGACGCCCATCAGTTCCTCGACCGCCTGGCGCCGGCTGGCGGCGGTGCCGATACCGTGGATCACCAGGGGCTCGGCGATGATCTCGCCCACGGTCATGCGCGGGTTCAACGAGGAGAAGGGGTCCTGAAAGACGAACTGGATCTGCTTGCGAAAATCCATCAGCGCCTTGTTCTCAAGGGTCAGGACGTTGGTCTCCCGGTCACCCGGGCGGCCGCCGGTGAAGGTGATGCTGCCACTGTCGGGGGTGAGCGCGCGCATGATCATCTTGGAAAGCGTCGTTTTGCCGCAACCGCTCTCGCCCACCAGGCCCAGACACTCGCCCCGGCGCACCGTCAGCGTCACGTCGTCGACCGCCAGCACCTGACTGCTGCTGCCGCCGCCGAAGAGGCCGGACTTGCGGATGGAGAAACGCTTGGTCAGCCCCTCGATCTTCAGGATCGTGCCGTCGGCGTCTTGGGAGCGTTCGATTTTCTCGCCCAGGAAGGCGCCGTCCTCCTGTTTCTTGATCTCGCGGATCGGCACCAGCCGCTCCCCCGGCGCCATGTGAAAGCGCGGCACGGCGCGCAGCAGCGCCGAGAGATAGGGATGCGCAGGCGCGCGGAAGATGTCTTCCAAGGTGCCGCTTTCCATGATCTCGCCGTGATACATGACCACCACCTCGTCGGCGACGTTGGCGACCACGCCCAGGTCGTGGGTGATCATCAGCACCGCCATGCCGAGCTCCGACTGCAGATCCTTGATCAGCTTCAGAATCTGCGCCTGGATCGTCACGTCCAGGGCGGTGGTCGGCTCGTCTGCGATCAGAAGCGCCGGGCGGCAGACCAGCGCCATGGCGATCATGGCGCGCTGGCGCAGGCCGCCGGAGAGCTCGAAGGGATAGGTCTTGATCGCCTTGGCCGGATCGGGAAAGCCCACCAGGCGCAGCATCTCCGTCGCCAGCGCCAGGCCTTCGCTGGCGGAGACCTCCCGGTGCAGGTGCAGGGCTTCCAGGATCTGGTTGCCGACGGTGTGCACCGGCGACAGCGAGGTCATGGGTTCCTGGAAGATGATCGAGATGCGGCTGCCGCGGATGGCGCGCATCGCCTCGCTGTCGGCGTGCAGGCTGGCGATGTCGATAATGTCGCTGGAGCTGGCCGGGTCGTTGAACAGGATCCGTCCGCTGTCGATCTTGGCGCTGCGCGGCAGGATGCCCATGATTGCCTGGCTGACCACCGACTTGCCGGAGCCGGACTCGCCGACCAGGGCGACGGTGCGCCCGGCCGGCACGCGGAAGCTTACGCCGCGCACCGCTTCAAGGCGCCCCTCCGGCAGATCGAAACTGATCCGCAGGTCCTTGATCTGCAAAAGGTTCCGCACAGTGGCTCCCCGGTCCCCAGGCAATACCGCAGGGTTATAGGACGTTTGGCGGGGAATCGCACCCCACCGCCGCATCGCTGTCGATGCCCAGGTCGATCAGGTTGCTGGCCGTCGCGGGATCGAGACTGAGGCCATTGTTCTTGTACGAACGCGCGGCCATCTCCGCGACCTTCTCAAAGCCCTCCAGGCTGGATTCGAAGGTGAGGGCGGTGCCCGCCCCTTTCAGCTTCAGCTCCATGAACCCGGCGCCGAAGACGCTGCGCTTACCGCGCCGGCCGAAGTATCGCAGGCGCATGAAGTCCAGGTCGGACCAGGCCAGAACCTTGGTGGCGAGGCCGCGGCAGGCGATTTCGTTTTCGGTCAGAGCCACCTCCAGCTTGTGGCGCTGCAGGGTCCGCAGGCCGAACACGCCAAAAAGCACGGCGATCCCGCCGAAGATCAGCACCACCGGGATGTTCGGCGGAACCACGGCCAGGACGCCGAGGCCGACCACAAGGCCGGCACCGGAGCGCAGATAATCCCCGACCAGCGCGCGGGACGGGTAGCGGAGCACGATCATGCCACCCCCGAAGCGGATAGAGGCGAAGACGCCGGCACGCTGGCGTTCTGGGCGGCAAAGAGCGCCTCGGCCGTCACAAAGCGGCAGGCCGGGTGGCCGGCGAGGCGCGTCAACAGATCCTCCAGAAACCGCCAGGCGTCCTCGTCGTGGACCGCGTGGTGGGTCAGGATGCCGGTGGCCTCCTCCGGATCGGCGGTCCCCGTGCGGCGTGCTTCCAGGTGGTCGACGAGAAGGCGCAGGGCTGCCGCTGTTCCCAGGAAGCGGCGTTGCGGGCGCCACTGCATGATATCGACGTGACAGTTGATCTGCCGAAGCCCGGGCACCGGCTCCGCAGAACTGCGGGCCTTGTAGGTTGAAAGGCCGGCGAAGCCGAGGGCCGGCAGTTCGGCCACCAGACCGGCGTCGATGCGGTTCCAGGGCGGGACCAGCGCCGCCACCATGCGCCCGCCGCAGAGCTCGGCCAGAAGGGCCAGGCCCTGGCGCAGCTCGTCGGCGATCTCTGGGCGCTGCGCCGTGGCCACCAGTTCGCATTTCTTGGCGTCGGGCTGGGCGTTGTTGCGGTGGGCGAAGCCGTGCTGCAGCACGCGGATGCCTGGGGAGCGGTCCGCCAGGCGGTCTGCGAGGCCGGCCTCGGCGGCCTGCGGGATCACCGCAAGGGCCAGCGGCAGGGCCGCGCGTTCGGCGAGGGCGAGCAGGCGGTCGAGGGCGGGGGTCCGGGCGGCGGCGTCATCATCGCGCCACCACAGGGTTGCCGTCCTTGCGGTCTCCGACCAGCGGTCCAGCTCCCGCTCCACGGCCGCCCAATCGCTCACGCGTCCTGCTCCAGGGCCCTGGCCGGGTCCGCGCCGGGCGCGGCAAGCAGCTTTCGCAGGTGATGGGCGGTCTCTTCGGCGCCTTCCATGCGAAAGGGCTCCCGCGCCTGGGCCGGCGGCTTCTCGAGGGCACGGGCGATGCCCGCCGCCAGGGTCGCGCCGCTCAATCCCTGCTCGTCGACCACGGTCAGGTAGCCCTGTTCGGCCAGGCGTCCGGCGCGCAGGGTCTGCTCGGTTTCGGTGCCGCCGGCAAAGGGCACGACCACGCCGGGCAGGCCGGCGGCCAGCACCTCCATGATGGTGTTGTAGCCGGCCTGGCTGATGGAAAGGCGCGCGCGGGTCAGCAGCAGGGCGAAGTCGCTGCGCGCCCGCTCCACGACGACGCCCTGCGGGGCGCTTGCGGCAAGCGCGCGGTACCCTGCCTCGGGCATGTTCGGGCCGATCAGAATGCGCCAGGGGACATCGGCCAGGGCCGACAGCGGCCGCGCCGCCAGGGCCGCTTCGACAAGATGGCGCCCGACCGCGCCGCCGCCGACGGAAACCACCACCTCGCCATGGCCGGCCTCCGGATCGTCGCTCTGCGGGGCCGGCAGCACCCGGCCCGCCTCGGTGACGTAGCCGGTGTAATGCAGGCGGTCGGCCAGGGCTGCGGCCTCGGGAAAGCTGGTTTCGATGCGAAAGAAGGCCGGATCGCCGTGGACATAGAGCAGATCGAAGTCGCGGCGAAAGGTCTCCAGCATCCAGGTGGCCTTTTCCGGGCGCTCCGGGCGGTTGACGATATCGCGCAGCGAACAGGCGATCAGCGCCGACGGATCGCTGCGGCGCGCCTCGGCGACCAGCGGTTCCAGTTCGAAGCGCATCTTGCGCCGGCCGAAGGGGTAGAGCTCGATCATCACCACCCGCGGGCGGCGGCGGCGGTAAAGATCCAGAAGCTGTTCGCGCCGCGCCGTCATCCAGGCCTCGTCGATGGGCCGGTCCTGTTCGTCGACAATGACGGCGAAGGTTTCGTCCTGGGCGCGGGCCGGGGGCAGCTGCACCACCTCCACGCTGGGCAAGCCCTCCACGCTGGGCAGTCCCAGATCGCCGATCGGCAGGCCGCCGGTGACGAAAACCACCTTCAGCCCGGCTTTCTGGAATGCCCGCGCCAGAACCGCGCCGCGCCGGATGTGCCCGATCCCCAAGAGATGCTGGACATAGAGCATCACGTCGCAGCGCTCCTCCGCCATGCCTTCGATTGCCTCCCGGTTCATCGGTTACACCTTGCTGGGGCGGTCACGCGCCGTCGAGGGCGATGTTCAGGGCCGAAACCGATGGCCGCCCGTCCGCCGCCAGGGCGAAGCGGTGCGCGGTGGCGGGTTTCAGCTTCACCGGCGGCCTGTCACGCATATCCCATCCGCTGGCTAGGGCATAGACGGCTCTGATCACACCTTTGTGCGTCACTGCAACGACATCGCGCGCTTCGCCCGCCTGTTCGCGCAGCCACGGCAGGACCCTGTTCTGAACGGCTCTCGGACTCTCGCCGTTCGGGGGCCGAAAGTCCAACCCCCGCGCTTCGTTGGCGGCCATCGCCGCTCCACCGGCGGCGCGCAGCGCCTCCAGGCGGTGCCCTTCCCAGTCGCCCCAATCGGCCTCGACCAGCCGTGCGTCCTGGGTCAGGGGCTGCGCCAGCGGGCCGCCTGACGCCAGCTGGCTGCGCAGGATTTCGGCGGTTTCGCGGGCCCGTTTCAGGGGGCTGCAGATCCAGGCCGCCGCCGCGGCCCCGTCCGGCAGGCGCCAGCCCGCAACGGCGGTGCGTCCCGCGGCCGACAGCGGTTGATCGCTGCGGCCCTGCAGGCGCCCCTCTTCGTTCCAGGCGGTCGGGCCGTGGCGGACCAGCAGCAGCGCCGTCACCGGCGGCTCGCTTCTTCCAGGATCGTGTTGAGCCGCCGGGCGGCCGCCAGCAGGCTGTGGTTCTCGGCGACGACCTTCGGGGCCGCTTCGCCCATGGCGCTGCGGCTGGCGGTCTGGGTCAGGATTTCGCGGACGCTGGCGGCGAAGGTCGCCAGCCCGGGGTCGCAGAGATAGCCGGTCACCCCTTCCTCGACCAGGGTCTCCACCCCCGGGTTGCGCCCGGCGACCACCGGCAGGCCGGCGGCCTGTGCCTCCAGCAGGGCCATGCCGAAAGCCTCGTTCACCGCCGGCCAGACCAGCAGGTCGCAGGCTGCATAGAGCGCCGGCATGACCTCCGGCTGGACCCGGCCGAGGAAGCGCACCCGCTCCGGCTGGGCCCAGGCAAAGGCCTGACGCACCTCTTCATAGGCGCTGCCGTCGCCGGCCACCACCAACTGCCAGGGCATGTCGGGAATGGCGCGCAGCGCCTGGGCCAGAAGCTGGTAGGACGCCAGCTTGTCGCCCGGCCGGGTCATGGCCGCGGCCAGCAGCCAGGGCAGTTCCGGGTTCAGGTGCTGTTCCTTGGCCAGGGCCTGGCGGTACTCGGCGCGCAGCGGGCGCACGGCATCATAGGGGGCGGTGTCGAGAAAGGCCTTCAGCGGGCGCACCTTGTCCTGGTCCGGGATCAGCTTGGCGTCCAGCGGATTGAAGGTGACGACCGCGGCGGCCTGTTCCAGCGCCTGCAGGACCGCACGGTGACTGGCCGCCCAGGGGCCGCTGGCGCGCTTGTGGGCGACCGAGGCCTCGGCCACCACGTAGGGAATCTTCAGCGCCGCGGCGACCGCCGGCCCGATCCAGTCGGGCGCTTTGTAATAGAGGTGATAGGTGAACCAGAGCTGCGGGCGCTGGCGGGCCGGCAGCGCCTTGTAGCGCCGGATCAGGCGCTGCGCCAGACCGCCCCCCACTTTCTGCAGGCGGGTCTGGCGCTCCGGGTCTCCGGCGGCTTCGCGGCTGCGGAAGCGGCTGGCCAGGGTGACGTCGTGTCCGGCCTGCTCGAGCGCCTGCATCAGCAGCCGCGCCATCAGCCGGTCACCGGACGGATTCACGTGTGTCGGAGGTTTCAGTGGAGCATAAAAAGCAATACGCATAGCGCCGAATACACAAATCCTATAACGATCCGGCCAGGCTTTTCGCCCCGCCGGCCCTGAACAAACTGTCTAGCGCATCGATTCCGCGCTTCATATCAAATTCGCCCCGGACGCGGGCCTGGCCGGCCCCGCCCAGGCGCCTGCGCGCCTCAGGGTCGGCGATGAGCCCGGCCAGTGCCGTGGCCAGGCTGGCCGGGTCGTCGGGCGGGACCAGGGCGCCGCTGACGCCGTCCTCGATCAGCTCCGGAATGGCGGCCACGGCGGTGGAAAGGCAGGCCAAACCCTGACTCTGAGCCTCCATGAGGACATTGGGCAGCCCGTCGCGGTCGCCGCTCCCGGCGATCCGGCTGGCGAGCACGAAAAGCTCGGCATCGCGGTAAAGGCCCAGGATCTCCTCCTGCGCAAGGGGGCCGCGCCAGTCAATCCGCGAGTCCAGGCCGAGCGCCCTGGCCTGTTGCTGCAGGGGCGCCGCCAGGGGGCCGCCGCCGACATGGATGAGGTCCCAGTGCAGGTCCTTCGGCAGCTGCGCAAGCGCTGCAAGGAGGTCGTCGTAGCCCTTTTTCTCGACCAGGCGCCCGACCGAAAGCAGGCGCACCCGGCGGTCCGGCGCGCCGCCGTCGCGCGGGGTCGTTCCGGCCCTCGGCGGGGCGGGGGCCGCAAAACGGGTGAGGTCGAGCCCGTGGTAGACCAGCGACACGCGTCCCGGCTCCGGCGCCAGGTCGCGCAGGTGCCGGGCGCCATAGGCGGTGCAGGTGACCAGCCAGTCCGCCTCGGCCAGTTTCTCGCGCTTCTCCCAGTCGGGGGTGGTCCAGATGTCCTTGGCGTGGGCCGATACGCTCCACGGCAGGCCGCGCAGCAGGCTGGTGTAGCGCGCCACCGAGGCCGGTGTGTGCAGGAAGTGGGCGTAGAGTCTCTCGACGTCCGTCGGCAACTCCGCGGCCAGCACGCAGGCCTGGCCGAAGCGGCGGACCCGGTTGGGCGTCAGATCGCGCCACAGGTCCTTCACGAAGGCGCGCCACGCCGCGCCGTAGCCGGGCAGGCGCCGGGCGCGCCGCCAGCCGGCGAACACCCGCAGCGGTTCCTGATAGAGGTATTCGGGCAGGTAGCAGACCGGCGCCGTGATCTCGTCGTGAATAGGGTGGCGCTTGCGGTCCGTCGGATGACGCAGCGAAATCAGGCGCAAGCCGAAGCCGCGCTGCTGCAGGGCCAGAAGCTCCTGGGCGATGAAGGTCTCCGACAGGCGCGGATAGCCTTTCAGCACCACGCCCAGCACGGGAGCGTCTGCAGAGGGGGTGTCTGCAGAGGGAGCATCGGCGGGGGGCGTTGCCGGGCTGCGGAACGCGGCTTCCGTCACGCCTGCCCCTGTGTTGCTTCGGCCAGGCTCAACCCGCTGCCGCCTTGCTCAAGCCAATGGTCGGCAAGGCGCACGACGTTTCTGGCGCCGTCGAGCAGGCCGGGTATTACGACCTCCGAGGGGCGGCTCTGCTGCGGCAGGTTGCGCAGCGCCGTCGCCATGAGCCTGGCATCGCGCACGCCGTCGTCGCGCAGCATGCGGATCAGGCCCAGGTCCTGCGCGCGCGAGGCACGGATGTGCTGTTCCATGCGCGGTTCGGTGCGCGGCACCACCAGCGCCCGCTTGTCGAAGGACAACACCTCGCAGAAGGTGTTGTAGCCGCCCATGCAGACCATGCCGACCGCCCGGTCGACCAGGTTCTCGATCCGCGCCTCGAAGGTGATGGCTTCGACGTTGGGCAGTCTCGCCACCCGCGCCTGCAGGTCCGCCTGAACCTCGCTGTTCATGAAAGGCCCGAGAACCAGCAGGGCCGGATAGGGCATCTCCGCATCGCCCTCATAGGCGCGCAGCACCCAGTCGATGATGGCTTCGCCATCGCCGCCGCCGCCGGCCGTCACCAGGATGTAGGGTTCGCCGATCTTCTCCAGGGTCACCTGGGCGCCCGCCTCCGGCATGCTGCGGCGCAGGTAGCCGGTGTAGGTCATCTTTTTACGAACGGAATCCGGCAGATCGATCCCTTCCAGCGGGTCGCAGACCTGCGGCAGGCCATAGACCCAGATGTCGTCGTAGTAGCGCGCCAGCGCCGGGACAACCTGCTTGCGCTCCCACTCCGGTGCCAGCAGCCCGGGCTCGTCCATGACGTCGCGCAGGCCCAGCACGCAGGGCGTGCCCCGCTGATGCAGCATGGCGAGGGTGCCCTCCACCTCGCCGCGCAGGCCGAGCGGTTCCTTGTCGACGATGAAGAGGTGCGGGTCGAAGGCCTTGGCGGTGTGTTCGATGATGGAGGCGCGCATCTCCATGGTCTGCTCGATGTCGATGTGCAGCGCCAGCGAGGTGTAGTCGCCGTTGCGCAGCTTGATGACGCCGGGCACCCGCACGAAATCGACCCGGGCCCGGAAATCGAAGGAGCCGATGATGGGAGATCCTGAGAGGATCAGGACCGACAGCGCCTTGTGGGCCTCCGCCAGGGTATGGGCAATCTCGCGGCAGCGCCGCAGATGGCCGAGGCCGAAGCTGTCGTGACTGTAGATGAGGACACGCTTGCCCTTCCGGCTGTCTTTCACGCGGCCTCCTCTCTTCTCACGATAAAAAGCGCCGGAACAATGCACCGGGCGCCGGCGGGACTATGACATAGGCCCCGCCGACCCGGAAGCCCGCTCAATCCTGCCCGCTCGAAGCTCACAAGTCCGCGATCCGGCTTTCCCGGCACCCGGGGGCAGCCGTTTACCCGCTGCGGACCATGGGCTAAGTTGCGAGACGGAAAACGGTGGGAGCAAAGCGGAAGCTGGCCGAAGGATCAAACGGTTAGCCCGGGTCCGTGACGGGTATGGAACCTAATATCTTCAGATACGTCTGGCACCACAGCCGACCGGAGCAGCTCTTCATTCTGCTTCTGGTGATCGTATCCCTGCCCTTTTACTACTTCTCCCTGAACCTGCCCAAGCAGATCGTCAATCAGGGCATCCAGGGCCAGGGCTTCGACGGCCCCGGCGCCACCCAGCCGTTTTTCCGGCTGCATATGCCCTTCGGCGAGAGCCTTTTCGGGGAGCCTGTTCTGCTGTTCGACGGCCTGTCCCTCGCTCAGGCCGACATGCTGACCGCCCTCAGCCTGGTGTTCCTCAGCCTTGTCATCGTCAACGGCCTCTTCAAGTTCGTCATCAACACCCGCAAGGGGCGTTTGGGCGAACGGCTGCTCCGGCGCCTGCGTTACGAACTGAGCGACCGCATCCTGCGCTTTCCGCTGCCGCAAATCCGCCGGGTCAAGCCGTCCGAAATGGCGACGATGATCAAGGACGAGGTGGAACCGCTGGGCGGTTTCATCGGCGATGCCTTCGCAACGCCGATTTTTCTTGGCGGACAGGCGCTGACCGCGCTGGCCTTTATCATGGTGCAGTCGATCTGGCTCGGCCTCGTCGCGGCCGCGGTGGTGCTGTTCCAGGCCTTTCTGATTCCGCGGCTGCGGCGGCGCATTCTTGTGCTGGGGCGGGAGCGCCAGCTGACGGCGCGGATGCTGGCCGGGCGGATCGGCGAGCTGATCGACGGCGCCATCGAGATCCACGCCAACGATACCACCAACTACGAGCGGGCCGACCTGACCTCGCGCCTGGGCCGCATTTTCAGGATTCGCTACGAGATCTATCAGCGCAAGTTCTTCGTCAAGTTCCTGAACAACCTGCTGGCCCAGATCACGCCGTTCATGTTCTACCTCGGCGGCGGTCTGCTGGCGATCACCGGCCACCTCGACATCGGCGCCCTGGTGGCGGTCATCGCCGCCTACAAGGACCTGCCGGCGCCGATCAAGGAACTGATCAACTGGGACCAGCAACGCCTGGACGTGCAGATCAAGTACGAGCAGGTGATCGAGCAGTTCCAGCCGCCGGCGCTGATCGATCCCGAGCGCCAGGCCGTCGAGAACGATCCGGGTGCGCCGCTGGAGGGTCCTCTGGTCGCTTCCGCTCTCTCGCTCCTGGACGAGAACGACATCCCGCTGCTGCGGTCGGTCAGCTTCACCGCGGAGTCGACCCAGCACATCGCCGTCGTGGGTCAGAGCGGAAGCGGAATGGAGCAGTTGAGCCTGCTGCTCGCCGGATTGCTGGAGCCGAGCTCCGGGTCGTTGCGTATCGGCGGCCGTGACGTCGATGCACTGCCCGCAGCCGTGACCGGCCGGCGCATCTCCTACGTCGGTCAGAACGCCTATCACTTCACAGGCTCGCTGCGGAACAACCTGCTCTACGGCCTCAAGCACCGGCCGGTGATCGCGGCCGACCCGGAGCGTTCCACCTCCGCCTTCGACAAGGCCGAGAGCCGCAGGTCCGGCAACCCGGACCTCGATATCCATGACGACTGGATCGACTATCACGCCGCCGGTGCCGAGGGGGAGGCGGACATCACCGAGCGCATGCTCGATGTGCTTGCCACTGTGGACCTCGTCGACGACGCCTATCGCTTCGGCCTCACCGGCACCATCGATCCGGTCAGCAAGCCCGATGTGGCCGACGGAATCCTGATGGCCCGCGCCGCCATCATCGAGCGGCTGGCGACCAGCGGCAACGAAGACCTCGTCATTCGCTTCGAGGCCGATGCCTACAACTTCAACGCCAGCGTCGCCGAGAACCTGCTGTTCGGCACACCCCGGCGCCACGACTTTGTATCGGAGGAACTGGCCAGCAACGAAACGGTCAGGACGATCCTCCGCGAAGCGGAGCTTACCGACAGCTTCGTTTCCATGGGCGTGACGATTGCCAAGACCATGGTGGAGATCTTCGCCGATCTGCCGCCGGGCCATCCCTTCTTCGAGCAGTTCAGCTTCATCAGCGACGACGACCTGCCAGAGTTCCGCACCATCGTCACCCGTGTCGACAACCTGGGTGTGGAGGCGCTGGACAAGGCGGCCCGCCAGCTGCTTCTGGGTCTGCCGTTCAAGTACGTCGAGGCCCGCCACCGCCTGGGCCTGGTGGACGAAGCCATGGCCAAGCGGCTGATCGATGCCCGCCGGCGCCTTGCCGAACGCCTGGAGCGCGACTGTCCGGATGCCGTCGAGTTCTACCGCGCCGATGCCTACAACGCCGCCGCCTCGCTGCAGGACAACATCCTCTTCGGACGGCTGGCCTACGGCCAGGCGCAGGCGGAGGAAACCATCGGCCGGACCCTTCTGGAGGTGCTCGACGATCTCGGCCTGCGCCAGACCGTGATCGAGGCCGGCCTGGACTACAACGTCGGCATCGGCGGCGGCCGCCTGTCGGCGGGTCAGCGCCAGAAGCTGGCGATCGGCCGGGCGCTGCTCAAGAACCCGGACATCCTGATCGTCAACGAAGCCGCCTCGGTGCTGGACCGGTCCAGCCAGGTGCGTCTGATCGACAGCATCCTCGAACGCCGCAAGGGGCGCGGCGTTATCTGGACGCTGCAGCGCCCGGAGCTGGCCAGTCGCTTCGAGATGATTCTGGTCATGGGCAATGGCCGCCTGGTCGAACAGGGCAGCTATCAGGACCTGCAGGAAAAGGGAACGACCTTCAAAACGCTCGTCGCCGCAGAATAGGCGGCGGGCCAATAATGGGCGCACCACGGCCTGTGGGCGCCCACATAACAGAGGAACAAGGAAGCGGGCGATGAGTATTGATCAAGAAGTTGAGATCCTGCGCCGGATACCGATCTTTTCCGAGATCGACCCGGCAAAGCTGAAACTCATGGCCTTCGCCAGTGAACGCCTGACCTTCAAACCGGGCCAGCGGCTGTTCAATCAAGGCGAAATGGGCGATGCGGCCTATATTGTCCTGGACGGCAAGGCGGACATTCTGGTCGACGGCGATGACGGCCCTTTGCGCGTTGCCCAGTTGGCGGAGAACGAGATCATCGGCGAGATCGCCATTCTTTGCGACATTCCGCGCACGGCCTCTGTTGAAGCGGCATCCCAACTCACCACATTGAAGATCACGAAGGATCTTTTTTTCCGCATGATCATGGATTTCCCGGAAATGGGTGTAGAGGTAATGCGCGTCCTGGCCCACCGCCTGGAGCAGACAACCACGCAACTGCGTGTCGCCCGGGCGGCCGGATGAGGGTGAGGACAAGCAGCCGAGCGAGCGCCCTGCCGGCGCCGCGCCCCGGCCTGGCCGGCGCCCCTGCCGCGCCGGTGCCATCCGCGAGACTGTGTCGTGGGCTTGCCCACTCGTGAGCCGCCTGGACAGCTTCATACGCCGGCTGCAGGCGCAGCGGGCCTGCATCGACGCCGCCGTCGACCTGGTGACGTCGCTGCCGGGCCCCGTTTTCGAACTCGGGCTCGGTAACGGGCGCACCTACGACCACCTGCGGACCCGCTGCCCGGACCGGGAGGTGTTCGTTTTCGAACGCAAGGTGGCCGCGCATCCGGACTGCATTCCCGATGCGGACCATCTCTTCGAGGGCCCGCTGGAGGATACCCTCGAAGCGGCGGTGGCGCGTTTTCCCAACCAGGTCGCTCTGATCCATGCCGATCTCGGCAGCGGCCGGCCGGATCAGGATGCCCGGCTGTCCGCCTTCGTGGCGCGGCAACTGCCGCTCCTGCTCGCCGGCGGCGGCGTCGTCGCCTCGGATCAGGACGTGGTCTGGCCGCAGGCCGAGATCATGGCCCTGCCGGAAGGCGTGCGGCCGGGCCGCTACTACCTGTTCCGCAAGGAGTAGACGCGCGCCCCGGGCCGTACCGTCCGGCACGGCGCCCGCGGCGCGGCTGCGGGATCATTTCAGATCCAAAACGACCGGGACATGGTCGGAGGGCTTCTCCCAGGTCCGGGTCTCGCGGGCGATTGTCAGTGTCTTCAGGCGCTTGCGTAAGGGTTCGGTGGTCAGGATGTGGTCCAGCCGCCAGCCGTAGTTCTTGGCGAAGGCCTGCGGAAACCGGTAGCCCCACCAGGTGAAGAGTAGTTCCGGTTCCGGAATGAAGTGTCGCGGTACGTCGATCAGCCCGCCCGCCTTCCACAGCTTCATCATGTGCTCGCTCTCGACCGGCGTGTGGCCGACGCTGCGCCGCAAGCGCTTGTGATTCCACACATCGTTTTCCAACGGTGCGACGTTCAGATCCCCCACCAGCACCGCTTTGCGCTCGCCCAGCTTCTCCCTCTTCGCCCAGCGCGCCATCTCGCTCAGAAACTGGAGCTTGTGGGCGAACTTGTCATTCTGTTCCGGGTCCGGAACGTCACCGCCCGCCGGGACATAGAAGTTGTGGAGTTCGACGCCGCCGACCGTCACCGCTACGTGCCGGCAGTCGTCCCGTCTGCACCAGACCTGTTTGCTGGGCTTGGTGAAGCGGCGGCGGGAGACGATGGCCACCCCGTTGTATCCCTTCTGCCCGTGCACCAGGCAATGCGGATAGCCCATCGCCGCCAGGGCTTCCGTCGGGAAGATCTCCGTCGGCATCTTGATTTCCTGCAGGCAGATGACATCGGGGTTGTGGGCCTCGGCGAAGCGCGCCAGGTGGTCCAGGCGCTGACGCAGAGAGTTCACGTTCCAGGTGGCGATGCGCAAGGCCATGGGCGCTCCAAAGGGCTAGTGGGCAGGTTGTTCCGGGATCGTAACGAAATGGTCTGGTTGTTCCGCTTCCGAAACAAAGGGGCAGGCTGCGGGCTGCAGGCTAATGCAAGGCGGCGAGCGATGGAACCGCCTGCGCAACGATCGGCACCGCCGCACCATTCGCAGAGAGTGCGCACCAGGGGCATTGCGGTCCGGCCCGGCGAACCCCGAGGCCCGAAAACGGGCCCAAAAAACAGGCCCAGAAAACAGGAACGCCCGGTCGGGGGGGATCCGGGCGTTCCATTCTCTCCGCGGAGAAACGGAAGGAAGGCAGGGGAATGCATCCTTCCGCTCTTTGCCGGGACGCCTTTGCGGCACCGGCTGTTAATACTTAATTTAGGTCCGATCGACGCCATTACAATCTCACATCTGCGTGCGCAGTACGATTTTGCGCAGGCCTCCCGTGAGGTAGGAAATTCTTTTTATATCAGTGGCTTGATGTCAAAAAATCGGTCAAGAGACCGCAGAGAGCCTGTGGTCTTGAGCGCCGTTTCGGGCTGCGGCGCGCCCTGCAGCGGCGGTGCCGAAGGCCTCGAACAGGCTCTGGGAGAAAGGATTTTCCCAGGCCTTGTACTCCGGATGCCACTGCACCCCCAGGGCGAAGGCCCTTGCGCCGGACACGGATACAGCCTCCACAGTGCCGTCCTCGGCCCAGGCCTCTTCCACCAGATCGTCCGCAACCCGGTCCAGCGCCTGCCAGTGCAGGGAGTTGACCATCAGGCTCTCGGCGCCCGCCAGCGCGGCAAAGGGCCCGCCCGCGCGCAGGCGCACCGGGTGCTTGGGGCCGTATTGCACATCCAGTTCCGGATGCTTTGGCCGGCGGTGGTCCATGCGGCCCTCGAGCTCGTGCACGCGGGCGTGCAGGCTGCCGCCGAGGGCAACGTTCAGTTCCTGAAAGCCGCGGCAGATGGCCAGCAGCGGCAGACCCTCGGCCAGGGCCATGCGGATGAAGGCCAGGCTGGTGGCATCGCGTTCCAGGTCGTAGGGCTCAGCCTCCGGCGTGGCGATCTTGCCGTAGTGGTCGGGATGCACGTTGGAGGGGCTGCCGGTCAGCATCACCCCGTCCAGGCGCGCCACCAGGCCTGCCAGATCCGGCAGGTCGTCGCCCAGCGACGGCAGCATGAGGGGCGTCGCCCCGGCACAGAGCGCCAAGGCCCGCACATACTTGTCGCCGACCGTATGGAACGGCTGACCGTCCACGGCCCGCACGCAGGCCGGCACCGCCACCAGGGGCGCGAAAGGTTTGGTTGTCCCGCTGTCCATGGATCATAGGTACGCCCTGACTGCGCCCCTGACAAGGACCGCTGCCGGGCTCGCTGCCGGGACCGCTCCCTGAGATCTCCGCGGCGGCCCCGATATGGGCCGGGCGGGCCTCGCAGGGCCGTGACTTGCCGGTTCTCCACCGTCCTGCCATATCAGCGTCATGATTGCCGAACTGGAGGCCCTGCTGGGCTGGAAGACGGCTGCCGTCGGCCTGTGGATCCTGCTGTTTTTCGCAGCGGAACGCCTGCTGCCCGCTGCCCGTCCGCCGTCGGCCCTCGCCGACCGGCCCGGCGGCCTCCGGCGCCTGGGCCGCAACCTCGGCCTCTGGGCGGTCAATCTCGGCCTTTCGCCGCTGATCGTGCTGCCGGTCACCTTCTGGGCCGCCGGCCACGCCTGGGCCTGGCGTCCGGACTGGTGGCAGGGCCTGCCGGGCCTCGCCCTCGACATCCTGCTGCTCGACGTTCTGATCTACTGGTGGCACCGGGCCAACCACGAGATCCCCTTTCTCTGGCGTTTCCACGAGGTGCATCACCTCGACCGCTTCCTCGACACCACCTCTGCGTTGCGATTCCACTTCGGCGAGGTGCTGTTGTCGGCCCTGGCCCGGGCCGGCGTGATCCTGCTGCTCGGCTTTCCCTTCACCTCGGTGCTGGTCTTCGAGGCGCTGGTGCTGCTCTGCGCTATCTTCCATCATTCAAACCTGCGCCTACCGGCGGCTTTCGAAGCGCTGCTCTCGCGCCTCATCATCACGCCCTCGATCCACTGGGTGCACCACCACGCCAGGCGCCGCGACACCGACTCGAACTACGGCACGCTCTTCAGTTTCTGGGACCGGCTGTTCGGAACCCGCAGCGCCAAGCAACGCGACCCGGAGATGCCCATCGGCGTCGAGGGGCGGGCTGAAGAGCCCATCCTGTCGCTGCTGGTTCATCCCCTGCACAGCCCGGCGCCGCCGATGCCGCCGAGCCGCCGGGACCCGTCCGAGGGTTAGCGGCCGAGGCCCGCTTGGGCAGCGGATTGAGCGGCAATCGCCGCTGCCCTTCCAAGCCTGACACCCTCTCCGGCCAAGCCTTTCCGGTACTCCACGCGCATCAGACGAATTTTCTTTGAACCGTTTTCGCGGGCGTCTCGACCCAGGGCCATTACCGAGAATCACCGCCCAATAACCAAACGAAGGACTATTCGATATGCGTATTTTTGCCTCGGCGCTCCTGGGCGCCCTTGCTCTCGCCTCCATGGATACCGCCATTGCGGAGTCCCGTCTTCAGCCGAGCACACCGAAGCCGCCGAAGCCTGAGCTGCAGTTGAAAGCCCCCGCGAGCCTGCCGGACCTGGTGGTCATAAAGGCCGTCCGGGGCCCCGACTACTCGAACGGCCAGGGGCGCATCTTCCTGCAGGTCAAGAATGTCGGCACCGCAGCGGTCGGCAAGTCTCAAGGCCTTGCCACGCATGACAACAACGTCGGCTGCGGCACCTATTTCATGGTTCCGGCCCTGGCCCCCGGCGCCATCTCGTCGCACACGATCCGCTATTGCGAGGACGTAGCCAAGGGCACCCGCATCCGTGTGATCGCCGACCAAACGAAGAAGTACGCCGAGTCCAAGGAGAACAACAACCGTCTCTTCTTTAACTGGTGACGATGGGCGCGGCGCTCCCCACCACGGGGCGCCGCCGCTCGAGCGAGATGGAGCAGCGCCGCCGGCGCTGCTCCACTGCGTTCAGCGTTCGCGTCGGCGCCGGTTGTGGACTTCCAGATCGTGGTATTTGAAGAGGTCGCCGTCGATCGCCCCGCCGTACACCGGGTTGACCAGCGAGACCTGGGTTTCGATCCCCTGGGGATCGGTCAGCTCCCACTTGCGCAGGGTGAGCGGACGGTCGGAAAAGACCAGAGTGATCACGCCGCCGTCCGGCGTGTCGGGGTCGCGCAGGGAAACCCGCAAGGTGCCCAGCGCCTCTTCGATAGCGATGATCTCGACGTTGTCGTCGAAGCGCACCTCGTCGCGGATCAGGAACCATAGCGGCGTCTCCCACAGCGGCAGGAAGGTCGCTTCCTTCAGTTCCTTGTCGTAGTACAGCAGGGTCAGGCCGTTGGCGATCAGCAGCACCGGGGTCGGCGGGTCGTAGTCGAAGCGCATGTGGCCCGGCCGGTCGACGAAGAGTTCGCCCTGCGCATAGCCGCCGTTGTCGGAAACCTGCACGAAGCGCGCCTGCATCGTCTTGATGTCGTTCAGATAGCGCTCGATGCGCGACAGCGCCGCCACCTGGTCCGGCGACAAGGCCTCCAGCGGCTCCAGCGCGCCGCCCTGCAGCGCACCCTGGGGCATCGCGCCCTGGGCGCGGACCGCCGGCACGCCGCCAATCAGGCTGGCCGCGGCGACGCCGAGGCCACCGAGACCGGCGGTCAGCAGTTTTCGGCGTGGCAGGAGCCTGCGCGTCATGCGTCGCCTCCGCCCGGCGGGATCACTTCGCGCTTGCCGACGTGGTTGGCCGCGGAAATCAATCCTTCGCTCTCCATCCGTTCGATGATGCGCGCCGCCCGGTTGTATCCGATCTGCAGGTGCCGCTGCACGAAGGAGGTCGAGGCCTTGCGATGCTGCAGCACCAGGGCCACGGCGCGGTCGTAGAGGTCGTCGCCGCTGCTCTCGCCCATGCCCGTGGCGCCGCCGTCGATGTCGCCCTCGACATCCTCGGTGATGGCTTCGATGTAGGAAGGCTCCCCCTGGCGTTTCAAGAAGGCGACCACGTCTTCCACTTCCTGGTCGGTGACCAGGGGTCCGTGCACGCGGGCGATGCGCCCGCCCTGGGCCATGTAGAGCATGTCGCCCTGGCCCAGCAGCTGTTCGGCGCCCTGCTCGCCCAGGATGGTGCGGCTGTCGATCTTCGACGTCACATGGAAAGAGATGCGCGTCGGGAAGTTGGCCTTGATGGTGCCGGTGATGACGTCCACCGAGGGGCGCTGGGTTGCGACGATCAGGTGGATGCCGGCGGCGCGCGCCATCTGGGCCAGCCGCTGGATCGCCGCTTCCACGTCCTTGCCCGCCACCAGCATCAGGTCCGCCAGCTCGTCGACGATGACCACGATCAGCGGCAGCGGGTCGAGATCGAAGGGCTGTTCTTCGAAGATCGGCTGGCCGGTCTCCGGATCGAAGCCGGTCTGCACCTTGCGGGTCAGCACTTCGCCCTTGCGCTGGGCCTCTTGGACGCGGGCGTTGTAGCCCTCGACGTTGCGCACGCCCATGCGCGACATGGCGCGGTAGCGCTCCTCCATTTCGCGCACCGCCCACTTCATCGCGACCACCGCCTTCTTGGGCTCGGTGACCACAGGCGCCAGCAAGTGAGGAATGCCGTCGTAGACCGACAGCTCCAGCATCTTGGGGTCGACCATGATCAGTTTGCAGCGCTCCGGCCCCATGCGGTAGAGCAGCGAGAGGATCATGGCGTTGATCGCCACCGACTTGCCGGAGCCGGTGGTGCCGGCGACCAGCAGGTGTGGCATGCGCGCCAGGTCGACCATGGTCGGCGTACCGCCGATGTCCTTGCCCAGCACCAGCGGCAGCTTGCCGCTGCTTTTCTCATAGTCCTCGGCGGCCAGCAGCTCGCGCAGATAGACCGTATCGCGCTTGGCATTCGGCAACTCGATGCCGATCACGGAATCGCCGGGCACCACGGCGACGCGCACCGAAACCGCGCTCATTGAGCGCGCGATGTCGTCGGCCAGGCCGACCACCCGGCTGGTCTTGGTGCCGGGCGCCGGCTCGAGATCGTAGCGGGTGACCACCGGGCCGGGGCGCACCTTCACGATCTCGCCACGCACGCCGAAATCCTCCAGCACGCTTTCCAGGATGCGGGCGTTCTTCTCCAGGGAGTCGCGGTTGAGGGCCTGGCTCTTGCCGGCGTCGCGCGGCAGGTCCAGCAGGTTCAGCGGCGGCGTCTCGTAGGCGCCGGTGGCGCCGAGGTCGAGGCGCCCCTGGACGGCGGCCCTGGCGCGTTTGCCGGGGCGGGCGCGGCGCGGCTTGGGCGCCACCAGTTCCGCCTCCTCCTCGTCCAGCGCCGGCTCCTCGTAGGCGGCTTCGGCGGTTTCCACCTCATCCGGATCGAAGTCGTCCTCGTCCAGGTGCGGCTCCCTGCGCCGGCGTTCGGCCTTGCGCATCAGGGCGCGGGCTTCGCCGGGTTCCTCGCGCGGCTGGCGCTGCACGGCGCGCCGCAGGCCGCGGCTGGCGCCGCCGAAGACCCAGGCGACGCCGCCGCCGAGCACCCGCCACTCCTCGCGCGTCAGGCCGAGAGCGAAGGCCAGGGCGCTGAGGCCGAGGATGAAGGCGGCCAGTGCCAGCATCCAGAACGGCGTTCCGAGGAAAAGGCCGAGCTCGGTCAGCGTCAGGTCGCCGACGAAGCCCCCCAGCTTGTTGTCCAGCGGCCAGGAGGCCGGGCGCGGCAGCGCCTCCAGCGCCATGGCCAGGAGGATAAGACCCGCCGGATAGGCCGCCAGGCGCCACCACCAGCGGCCCGGCAGGTGGCGCTCGCGAATCAGGCGCCAGCCCCAGGCGAAAAGAACCAGCGGCGCCAGCAGGCCGGCAAGGCCCAGGGTCTGCATGACAAGGTCGGCGGTGTGGGAGCCGAACAGCCCGAGCGGGTTGCGCACCGTCGCGCCGCCGGCCGCGCTCTCCGCCGCATTGTCCAGGGGAACCGTCAATGTCCCGTCCGGCGAAACGCTGTCCGGCGCCAAGGGGCCGGGTGTGGCAGTGCTGGGGCCGACCGCGTCGTTCCAGGACGGGTCCTGCGGGTGGTAGGTCAGGCAGGCCAGGAAGACGGCGAAGGCGAAGACCGCCAGCAGCAGGCCGGCGAACTCGATCGCGCGCTTCTTGAAGAACTCTGAGGTGCCGCTGGGCAGCAGCGGCGGGCGGACTTCGCGGGTGCCGGCGTTGCTGAGCCGCATGGCCATGACCTATCTCCCTGCTGCGACGGTGGCAGCCTGCGGCGCCTGCGTGCCGCCCGGCGCCAGAACGTCGACGATGCGCTTCAGGCCCTCCGCCGTGGTCCTGGCGTCATAGACCAGGGCGACGCGGATGTAGGGCTTTCCGGGATTATCGCCCGAACCGTCGGTTTCGCTCACATAGGCGCCGGGGACGACCCGCACCCCGGCCTCGCGCCACAGCTTCACCGCCGCCGCCTCGCCGTCGCCGACGTCGAGCCAGAGGAAGAAGCCGCCGTCGGGCTTGCGGAAGCCGAAGCGGTTGCCCAGCAGGCGCTCGGCGATGGCGAAGTTCTCCCGGTAGTAGGCGCGGTTGGCCTCGACATGGCTCTCCTCGCGCCACAGACGCGTTCCGGCGGCGAGGATCGGCAGCGGCACGCCGGCGCCGCCGACCCGCAAGGCCATATCCAGGCCGTCGATCAGATCGGCCGACCCGGCGGCGAAACCGCAGCGCAGGCCGGGGGCGGAGGAGCGTTTGGAGAGCGAGTGAAACACCAGCACCCGGTCGAGGGCCACTTCGCCGCGACCGGTCAGCGCCGCCGCCTGCAGCGCCCCGGCCGGCGCATCGCGGTCGTAGATCTCGGCATAGCACTCGTCGAAGGCGACGACGAAGTCGTGACGCCGCGCCAGGTCGATCAGCCGCCCGAGAGCCTCGACGTCGGCGGCGGCGCCTTGCGGGTTGGAGGGCGAGCAGAGGAAGCAGAAGATGGCGCGGTCCAGGGTCGCTGTGTCCAGCGCCGCGAAATCCGGCAGGAAGCCGTTTGCCGCCGTGGCCGGCACGAAGACCGGCTCGGCCCCCGCCGCCACCGCCGCTCCGGCATAGACGTGATAGAAGGGATTGGGAATCAGCACCACAGGCGGCGCGTCACCCTCGTAGCCCTGCGCGGCGGCCAGCAGGGCGAAGAACAGGCCTTCGCGGCTGCCGGGCAGCGGCTGGATCGAGCGCTCCTCGGCGATCAGCCCCTCCGGCAAGGCAAAGCGCCGGTTCAGCCAGTCGACGCAGGCGCTGCGGTAGGCCTCCGTGCCGTGCGGCGGCGGATAGCGCGACCATGTGTCCGCCGCGGCGGTGATTTCCTCGGCGACGAAGGCCGGCGGCTGGTTCTTGGGTTCGCCGATCGACAGCAGAATGGGCTCGCTGCCGGGTGCACAGCCGGGGGCAATGCCGTCCAGCAGGCTGTTCAGCTTGGCGAAGGGGTGAAAGGCTTGCAGCGAACGGCGGTCGGCCAAGGTGCTTTCTGTCCTCAGGATTTGGAGACTGCTGTCGCCCATTTGTCTTCGGCGGCCCGGTGGCCCCGTCACGCGCCGATCCGGGCGGCCCTCCCGGAGGTGGTACAAAACGCAAACGAGTCTAACGGCCCGGCCGCGCCCTCACAAGCGCTCCTGCGGGGCGGCATTCCAGTCCATAGCAGAAAGCCTGCCCCGCGATTTGGGCAAAAAAAGGGCCCGGAAGCGGCGCTTCCGGGCCAGTTTGGCAGAGGAAAATCACACCCGCATCAAGGGCTGGCCCCGCAAAGAGCCGGTCTTTTTGCCGATGCAACCACCTGAGTAATCACGTTCAATCTCTCTTTCAGAGGCCGGCTTACAGAGCCCGGCTTACAAAGACTGCGAGCCGTGGCCGAACTCGGGATAGGCCTCCATCCCCAGTTCCGCCTTGTCGAGGCCCATCTCCTCGCCTTCCTCGTCGACCCGGAGGCCGATGGTGAACTTCAGGGCCAGCCAGACGATGGCGCTGGTGATGACCATGAAGGCGCCGATGGCGATGATGCCGATCACCTGCACCACGAAGTCACCGCCGCCGAAGATAGCCACCGCCAGGGTCCCCCAGACGCCGGCCACCAGGTGGGCGGAGATGGCGCCGACCACGTCGTCGACCTTCAGCTTGTCGAAGAACGGGATCGCGAAGACCACCAGCACGCCGCCGATGGCGCCGATCAGGATGGAGAGGAAGTGGTTCTGCAGATCGGGCCCGGCGGTGATCGCCACCAGGCCAGCGATGGCGCCGTTGAGGGCCATGGTCAGGTCGATCTTCTTGTAGACCAGCTGGGTCAGGATGATCGCTGCGACCACGCCGCCGGCTGCCGCCAGGTTGGTGTTCACATAGACGATCGCCATGGCCGAGGCATCGAGGGCGGAGCCCAGGGCCAACTGCGAGCCGCCGTTGAAGCCGAACCAGCCGAGCCAGAGGATGAAGGTGCCGAGGGTCGCCAGCGGCAGGTTGGCGCCCGGCATCGGGTGGACGGAGCCGTCGGCGCCGTACTTGCCCTTGCGCGGACCCAGGATGATCGCGCCCACCAGGGCCGCCCAGCCGCCCACGGAGTGGACGATGGTCGAACCGGCGAAGTCGGAGAAGCCCATCTCGGCGAGCCAGCCGCCGCCCCAGGTCCAGGAGCCCTGGATCGGGTAGAGGAAGCCGGTCAGCACCACCACGAAGATCATGAAGGGCCAGAACTTGATGCGCTCGGCCAGGGTGCCGGAGACAATGGAGGCGGCTGTCGCGACGAAGACCATCTGGAAGAACCAGTCGGACATCACCGAATAGCCGTTGCTGGTCACCGCGGCGATCAGCTCCGGCGTCGCCTCGTCGGCGCCCAGAAGGGCCTTCTCGGCATCGGTGGTGTTGTAGAAGCCGCCGAAGGAGCCGAAGTAGCCGCCGTCAACGCCGCTGTACATCAGGTTGTAGCCGATCACGTAGTACATGATGCCGGCGATGGAATAGAGGGCGATGTTCTTCAGGCAGATCGTCGCCGTGTTCTTGGTGCGCACCAGGCCGGATTCCAGCATGGCGAAGCCGGCGGCCATCCACATCACCAGGAAGCCGCTCACCAGGAACGCAAAGGTGTTGAAGACGAAGGCCGTCTCCTCGCTGACCTCCGCGCGGGCCGGCGTCGTCGCCAGCAGCAGCACGGCGCCCGCGAGGCCCGCCAGGCCCGCTGTCCGCGTTACGGATTTTCCCAGAACTCCCATGTCTTTCGATCCCTTCTTGACTTAAAGCGCCTCGGCATTGGTCTCGCCGGTGCGGATCCGCACGGCGTGGCCAATGTCCAGGACAAAGATTTTCCCGTCGCCGATCCGCGCCGTGTTGGCCGAGCTCTGGATTGTCTCGACGACCTGCCCAACCAGTTCGTCCGAGACCGCGACTTCGATTTTCACCTTGGGAAGAAAGTTCACCGAGTACTCCGCACCGCGGTAGATTTCGGTCTGCCCCTTCTGCCGGCCGTAGCCTTTGACCTCGCTGACCGTCAGGCCTTCGACGCCAATTCCCGTGAGCGCTTCGCGCACATCATCCAGCTTGAACGGCTTGATGATGGCCATAACCATTTTCATGATCAGGCTGTCCCCTTCATCCTCACGCGCACCCTTCTCCTGCAAACGTCTTCTTGCCGGACATTCCGGTGTCCGGCGTCCTGCAGGGGCCCCTCGGTGCACAAGGGGGCCCGGCAGCCACCGGCCCGAAAACAGGCGGATGCCCGACCCAGAGGAGTCAAGAAGCGTGCCAAGTGGATGCTGCAGCGCAAAACAGACGGAATCCGGTCGCTCCGAGCCTCCGGCCGGCGGCGGCGGTTTGCGGCCTTGCCGCGCCACTGCTGCCAATTTTTTAGGCAAATATGAAGCGTAGGTTAAAAATTAGGCAGTGTACATGCGAGTTGTCGAGCCCCTGGCGACCGGCCCCTCTTTCGGGCCTTTCTTGCTGTTGCGCCCTGCGACAAGCGGCGCCTGGACAATTGCCGACGTCCGCGCAATAGCTGGAGCGAGCGAGACATGCACCGGGCGCGGAGGGCGCCCGGCCTGACGGAGGCCCGATGGCGGAGCGGATCGAAACCGAAGTGCTGATTGCCGGCGGCGGCATGGTGGGGCTGACCCTCGCGACCGCCCTGGCCGAAGCTGGGGTCGCCGTTGTGGCGGTCGACCGCCTGGACCCGGCGGCGATGCGCGAGGACGCCTTCGACGGCCGCGCCTCGGCCATTGCCCGCGGCTCCCAGCAGGCGCTGGCCGTCACCGGCCTGTGGCGGGACATGGCGGCCACGGCCTCGCCGATCCTCGACATCCGGATCTCCGACGGGGCGCCCTTCGGCGGGGCCACCGCAGTGGCCCGGCGCGGCGGCGCCTCCGCCCTGCACCTGCACTTCAGTCATAGCGATGTCGCCAGTCAGGCCGGTGTCGCCAGTCAGGCCGGTGTCGCCAGCCAGGCCGGTGTCGGCAGGAAAGCCGGGGCGGGTTCGGGGGGGCGGGAGGCTCCGCCCCTGGGCCACATCGTCGAGAACACGGCGATCCGCCGCGCCTGCCTGGCGCGCGCTGCGGAACTCGACCGCCTCGACCTGCGGGCGCCGGCGGAACTGGGTCGGGTGGATCGCGGCCCCAACGGCGTCACCGCGCGGCTCGGCGACGGCACCGAGGTTGCGGCGCGGCTGCTGGTGGCCGCGGACGGGCGCGGCTCGGCCCAGCGCCGGGCGGCCGGGATCAGAATCACCGAGGTCGGCTATTCCCAGACCGGCATCGTCGCCACGGTCGCCCACGAGCGCCCGCACCACGGCGTCGCCCACGAACACTTCCTGCCCGCCGGGCCCTTTGCCCTGCTGCCCATGAACGATGCCGAGGACGAGACCGGCCGCAGCGTGCACCGCTCCTCGCTGGTGTGGACGGAGCGCCGCGATCTGGCCCCGGCGATGCTGGCCCTGGACCGCGCCCGCTTCGCCGCCGAGATGCAGCGTCGCTTCGGCGATTCGCTGGGGCGACTCAGCCTGTGGTCGGCCAGGACCTGGTCCTACCCGCTGTCGCTGCTGCATGCCGAACGCATGATCGACCAGCGCCTCGCCCTGGTGGGCGACGCGGCCCACGGCATCCATCCCGTCGCCGGCCAGGGGCTGAACCTCGGCCTGCGCGACGTGGCGGCGCTGGCGGAATCGATTGTCGATGCCCGCCGCCTCGGCCTCGACATCGGCAGCCCGCAGGTGCTGGAGCGTTATCAGCGCTGGCGGCGCTTCGACACCCTGGCCCTGATCGCGGCAACGGACTCCCTGAACCGGCTGTTCTCCAACGACCTGCCGCCGGTGCGTCTGCTGCGCGATCTCGGCCTGGCGGCGGTGAACCGCATGCCCCCGCTGAAGCGCTTCTTCATGCGCCATGCCATGGGTCTGGTGGGCGAACTCCCCCGCCTGCTGAAGGGCGAAGCGCTTTAGGCGCGCGCGGCGGGCGGCGACCGACGGCAGCGCTCGTCGGTTTGCGACGACAAACGCCGAGTCCTCTTAGACCCTGTCCGCGTCGCTGTGAGGGTTCGGGCTGCGCCCCTGCACGCTCTCTGCGTCCCTGCGGTCCCGGCGCCGATGCCCCGGCCGCCTGAGTTGGCTCACCGGGGTATCCCAGCCCTGCGGCAGCGCAATCCTGTCGCGATCGCGCAGTCGGTAAGAGGACCCCTCACCGGACTGCGGTGTCCTCGGCGCACGACCGTTGCGCAATGCGGGCCAAGCGTCGCGAAACAGCGCAACAGCAGCCTTGTGCAGCTTGTCGTAGGACGAGCGGAGCGTTTCGCTCCCGTCCATGTCCACAAGCCGCTGGGCGATTATGTCCCCGGTATCGATGCCGGCGTCGACGTAGTGCAGGGTCACCCCGTGAGGTTCACCGTTCACCCAGGCCCAGAGGTTCGGATCCGTGCCGCGGCCCCAGGGCAGGTAGGAGATGTGCAGGTTGACGATCCGGTCCTTGAACACCGTCAACTCAGGCTCGCGAATGAGCCCCTGATGCCCAAAGCAGATGACCCAGTCAGGGTCTCTTTCGATGCGATCGGATACGAACGCTTTGTCGCCCGTCGCTCCGATCGACTGAACGAGGGGCTCGGGATAAGGAGAGAGGATCAGACACTGACGATGGAAAACCATGGCGCGAATATATAACGCGCATTTTGATGCAGAAATACCCGCACAAGGTGATTATATAATATAATTCAATCGATTAGCATTTCCCTCGGAGATGTCCCTGCAGACTGTTTCGGCCGCTCGGTCGTCCTGCGTTGCCGTCATGGAGACGACGGCGCGACCCTGCTCTCTTGCTCTGTCCGAAGCGTCGCAGCTTTCCCCGGATCACACTTCCCGCAGCAGCAGGCGCTCCTCGAAAGGAAAGTCGGAGAGCAGTTCGGCGCCGCCGGCGGTGATCAGCACCTGCTGCTCCAGCTTCACGCCTTCATGGCCGCCCTCCTCGCCGATGTAGCTTTCGACGCAGACGGTCATGTTCTCCTCGAAGACGCCGTCGTAGCCGGCCTTCTCGAAGTCGCGCTGATAGCGCACGGCGGGATACTCGTCGCAGAGCCCGACGCCGTGCACCACGACCGAATAGCGGTTGGCGGCGCAGGAGGCCGGCAGCGTCCAGGCGTTTTCGGAAAGCTCGCGGAAGCTGAGGCCCGGCTTCAGAAGGGCGGTGTTGGTATGGATCTGTTCCCAGGCGAGCTGATAAAGCCGCCGCTGTTCGTCGCTTGCCCGGCCGTCGCCGCAGAGAAAGGTGCGGGAGATGTCGGAGCAGTAGCTGTAGGGGCCGATCATGTCGGTGTCGAAGCTGACGATGTCGCCGGCTTGGATCGCATGGTCGCCGCACTCCCGGAACCAGGGATTGGTGCGCCCGCCGGCGGATAGCAGGCGGGTTTCGATCCACTCCCCTCCGTTGGCCGCGTTCACCTGGTTGAGGATCGCCCAGAGCTGGTTCTCCGTCATGCCGGGGGTGAGCTGGCGATGCATCTCCGCCATGGCCATCTGGCAGACCGCCACCGAGGTGCGCATGGCGCGCAGCTCCTCCGGCCCCTTGATCACCCGGGCCAGTTCCATCACCTCCTGGCCGTCGTGCAGAGAGATGTCGAGGGCCTGCAGGGCGCTGACACCGAAGAGGTCGCATTTATCGACGGCCAGACGCCGGTTGCCGCCGCCGTAGCGGGTCACCAGGTCGGCCAGTTCCGCCGCCCAGGTTCCGGCCAGTTCTTCCGAACGCTGGCCGGCTTCGAAGTAGAACCACGAGGTCGCCGGGCGCACCTCGTCGATCACCTCGATGTCTTCGGAGAGGTGTTCGCAGTTGTGGAAATCGAAGATCACCACCGGCCCCTCGGTGGCGACGAAGCAATAGCGCACGGGATTGTGCAGACACCACACCGCCATGTTGCGGCTGTCGCAGGCGTAGCGGATGTTCATGGGGTCGTAGAGCAGCGCACCGGCATAGTCGCGGCGCTTCAGTTCGGCGCGCACCCGCGCCAGCCGGTAGGCCCGCAAGGCGCGCAGATCGACCGCTGCGCCATCCTGTGCAGGGTCTTGTTGTCTGTCGGTCTGCCCGTCGGGCGCCATGGCCACCGCTCCGCTGTTTCCAGGTTCTGTACCGAAGAGCTTGCCAGGGCCGGACGCGCCTTCTTGTCCGCTTGCGACGGCGCAGTGGCGGAGATGGCACAACGGAAGCCGCGCGCTTCTTCAACCGCTGAAAAAGAGGGGCCCCGGAAGTTGCGCGCCGCGATCCTGTCGAGGCGCGGCACGGGTCCGAATTGCGGTTACGCCAGGGCGATTCACCGCGGCATGCAGGCGGGTTCAGGGATCGCGGCTGAGGCCCTTGGCTGCCAGGTTGTCGAGGTAGGCCTGCCAGAGGCTTTCCTGTTCTCGGCCCAGCTTGTGCAGGTACTGCCAGGAAAAGATCCCGGTGTCGTGCAGGTCGTCGAACTTGATGCGCACGGCGTAGTTGCCCACCGGCTCAATCGCCATGATGCCGACATGGCGGCGCCCGGGCACGATCTGCTTCTGGCCGGGCCCGTGGCCCTGAACCTCGGCCGAGGGGCTTTCGACGCGCAGGAACTCAGCGGCAAAGGTGAAGGTCTCGCCACTGTCGAAGCGGATCACCAAGGCCTTGTCTTCGGAGAGGTAGCGGATTTCCTCCGGCCAGTGCGCGCTGCCGAAGTCCTGCTGGTTCTCTTCCTTGACGGTCATTGCGTATCCGTTTCGGTCGTCAGGCGCCGCACAGGGTCAATCATCCATCCGCGTCAATCATCCAGCCGCGTCAATCATCCAGCCGCGTCAATCGTCCAGCCGTCGGGCCTCGTCGACCAGCATGATGGGGATGCCGTCGCGGATCGGATAGGCCAGCCGCGCCTGGCGGCTGATGAGCTCTTGGGCATCCTTGTCATAGTCCAGCGGCGCCTTGGTCAGCGGGCAGACCAGGATCTCCAGCAGCTTCGGGTCGACGGTGTTCTGGGTCATGGTTGTCTCTCGGGCGTTCCGGCCGGGGGCCGGCGTTCAGTGGTGTTTGGTCTCGCTTTCGCCCTCACCGCCGCTGTGGGTCGCCATCTCCATGATGGCGGTCAGGGTTTCAGCGCGTTCGGTCAGGGTCATGGCTTCCAGCAGGGCCTGCTTCTCCGGCGCGCCCAGAGGGCAGATCATGGCGAGCGAGGTGACCAGGCGCTCGTCGCCGGTCTGCTCGATCGCCTCCCAGTCGCCCTCGATGGAGTTGGCCTCGAAGTAGGCCCCCAGCACCTGCACCAGGCGGTCGCGGTCGATGGCGCCGGTGTCTTCGGACATGTCGTTGCGGAAGCGGTCGTAGTTCGGCTCCACCAGGCGGTAGCTGTCGGCCGGCAGTTCGCGGACGAGGTCGAAGCGTATGAGGCCGGAGAGCGTCACCAGATAGCGGCCGTCGTCGGTCTCGTTGAACGAGGTGATGCGGCCGGCACAGCCCGTCTCGTAGACCTTGGGCACGTCCTGGGCCTCGCCGTTCTCGACCGGCTGCACCATACCGATCATCCGGTTGGAGGCGAGCGCATCGTCGAACATCGCCAGATAGCGCGGCTCGAAGATGTTCAGGGGCAGGCGGCCGCCGGGCAGCAGCAGCACCCCGCCGAGCGGAAAGATCGGCAGGACCCTCGGCAGGTCCTCGAAACAGGGATCAAAGGCGGTTCGACTCATGGTACCTGAAGGCAAAGATCCGCGGATCAGGAGAACAGCAGCGAGGACAAGCGGCGGCGTGTGTCGATGGTCAGCGGGTCGGTCGGCCCCCAGGCCTCGAAAAAAGTCAGCAGCTGCTTGCGCGCTTCTTCATCCTTCCAACTACGCTGGCGGCGCACGATTTCCAGCAGCTCATCGGCGGCCGCCTGCTTCTGTCCGCTGGCGTGCAGGGCCATTGCCAGATCGAAGCGCGCCTGATGGTCGTCGTGGTTGGCCGCGACCTTTTCCATCAGCTGTGGGACCTCGCCGACGTCGCCGGCCTGGGCCTGAAGGTTGATCTGAGCAGCGACGGAGGCGAAGGCCGGGTGCTTGCGCAGCTCATCGGTCAGGCCCTCGAACATCTCCTGCGCCGTCTCGTTGTCGCCGCCGGCCAGGTAGCAGCCGATCAGGCCGGCCAGCGCTTCCGGGTTTTCCGGCTCGTGCTGCAGAACCTGGGAGAACAGCGCCGAGGCGGCCCCGGCATCGCCGGCTTCGAAGGCGGCCTGGGCCTGTTCGATGGCCTGCTCGATCGGGCTCGGACCGCGGCCGGCCTCGCCGGCCTTGCGCAGACGCTCGACAAAGGCTTTGACCTCGCTTTCCGGCTGCGCGCCCTGGAAGCCGTCCACCGGCTGGCCCTGGAAAAAGGCGTAGACCGTGGGTATCGACTGGATGCGCAGCTGTGCGGCAAGCTGCTGATTTTCGTCGATGTTGATCTTGACCATGCGCACGGCGCCGCGGGCCGCCTGTACGGCGGCTTCCAGCAGCGGGCCCAGCTGCTTGCAGGGGCCACACCAGGGCGCCCAGAAATCGACGATCACCGGCACGGACATGGAGGCCTCTATGACATCCTGGGCAAAAGCCTGCTGAGAACTCTCCTTGATGACCTCCGCGGCGGAGCCGCCCGCCATGCCCAGGGCCGCGCCGTCGTCACCGATTATCGGTTCCATATCTCGTCTTCCGTCTGCTTGCTGTTGGTTTTGCGCGCCATGAGCCGGATTGCCTGCCGAATTTGGCCTCGGGAAGGCCGCTCAGACGCCGCACCTGAAGAAATCCGCCTCGCCCGTGGTGGATCGCCTGACGTCCACATCATAAATGGCGGCTTTCCGTCGCCGAAGCAAGCCCACCTGCCGTCACCGGCCGCGCCGGCCCCTTCGTCCCGCCCCTTCGTCCCGCCGCTTTGGCCCAATCCCAGATCTGACTTCGTCCCGGCCGGGGCGTCAGCGGGGAACGCTCATCCGGCCATATCGATCATCTGGGGGCTGTGGTTCTCGGCCTCCAGGAAGCGCAGCAGATCGCCGGGAGAAATGGCCGTGGTGCGGTCGTTCATCAGCGGATGGCAGTTGACCAGGTCATGGTCCAGGACCCCGCTGTCCAGAACCATGGTCACGGCCTGCCGGCTGTCGTTGATCACGGCAAAGGGCGTCACCGAGCCGGGCAGCACCCCCAGGTAAGTCATCAGCCGCTCGGCGCTGCCGAACGAAAAGCGCCCGGCTTCCAGCCGCTGGCCCAGGGCCTTCAGGTCGATGTCCCGGTCTTCCAGGCAGGTGACCAGCCACATCGCCCCCTTCTTGTTGCGCAGGAAGAGGTTCTTGATATGGGCGCCGGGCAGTTCGCCGCGCAGAGCCTTGGCCTGTTCCACGGTGTAGACCGGGGGGTGGGAGACCGTCCGCGCCTCGATGCCGAGGCCGTCCAGACGCGCCAACAGCGCCTCCGGCGAGGTCGGAAGAGCGGCACTCTCCGCGTCTTGCGTGCTGCCGGTCTCGGCCATGGTGGTTTCCCTTTAGAGTGCCCCGGGCCGCAGGCTGCCCGGGGGAACGTTAAGCCTTGAGTAGGGAAAGGCTAATAGCCTTCGAGCGGCCGCCAGGGCAAGCCTCAACCCGGGCAAGCCTCAACCAGGACAGGCCGCATGAGGCCGCCGGCCGTGGCGCCGCGGCCATAATGTGCACAGCGGGCCGGCGAGAAAGCGGGCTTGCAAAGCGGGGCGAAAGGGGGTATCTCCCCGCTTCGCCGATGCGGGCGTAGCTCAGGGGTAGAGCACAACCTTGCCAAGGTTGGGGTCGTGAGTTCGAATCTCATCGCCCGCTCCAGTTTCTCGCGGTTTCGCGGCGACAAAGCGTCCCTCACCCAGGGGCGCTTTTTTCGTCTGCGGCGCTGCGAACCGCGTCCTCGGCTGCGAAGACGGCCAGTTCCTCGCGCAGCCAGGCTTCGAAGGCCCGCAGTTTGGCCGTGCGCCGTTTGCGCGGCGAGGTCACCAGCCAATAGGCCAGCCCGGTCTTGTGGCGACCGGGGAAGGGCGCGACCAGCTGGCCGCTGGCGATGGCATAGTCCGCAAGGGTCGGCCAGGCCAGAAAGACACCCTGACCGGCGATCGCCGCCTGCAGACAGAGGGCCGCGTCGGAATAGACCGAGCCTTCCTGGAGAACCAGCCCGCTCAATCCTTCCGGCTCCAGCCAGGTGTCCCAGGTGAACATGGCGCTGCGGTCCTGAAGAATGGGGACCCTGGCGAGATCTTCACGGCGCTTCAGGCCTTTGGCCAAGGCGGGGCTGCAAACGGGAAAGATGTATTGGTCCATCAGGTGGTCGGCGTTCACGCCGGGCCAGTGCCCCGGCCCCATCCGGATGGCCAGGTCGACGTCGGAGTGATCCAGGTCGGCCAGTTCGATGGAGGCATCGATGCGCAGTTTCAGGTCCGGCAGCCGTTCGCTGAAGTGTGAGAGGCGCGGGACCAGCCACTTCGCCGCCAGGACCGGCGGCACCGAAACCGTCAGGGTATTAACGGCTTCAGTCCGGCCCAGCGCTGCGGCGGCGGCCAGATGGGGAAAGCCTTCGCGCAGATGGACAAGAACCTCCTGGCCGAAGGCCGTCGGCTGCAGCCCTTTCGGGCTGCGGACAAAGACGGGCTGGCCCAGCTGCGCCTCGGCCTTGAGGACCTGCTGGCTGACCGCCCCCAGGGAAACGCCCAGTTCCCGCGCCGCGGCCGTCAGGCTGCCCAGGCGCCCGGCAGCCTCGACCGCCCGCAGCCCGTTCAAATGTACGCCGGCCAACTCAGTCATATAGAAATTCTATAGATTAGTTTCGAACAAATACAGTTTTTTCAGCGCATTCATCGCCCATTGTTATAGACATGCTATGGACTTTCGAAGAGGTATGGCGGCGGGCTGTCGCCGTTTCGGCGAACTCCGACAGGGGCCCTTTCAGGGCCTTGTCCTCTCTGCTTGCGCGCCTTGGCGGCAGAACCGGCCGGCCGGGGGCGCAGCCTTCCGGGGGCTGGCGGCGCGATCCGCTCGCGCACCCGGCGCTGCAGGCCATGTCGCAGCGCGAGCTTGGTGACCTCCCTTTCGATCCTCGGGCACTGGCTGAGGACTAGTCGGCCCCATCGGCAACATTGATAATATGCGTTTCGCTTAACGATACGCTGACTTTGCCTATGGCAGATTTGACGGCAATCCGACCGCAGGAGGCTTGCCGTCATGGCGCTCCAAGAGACAATTCCGCCCGCCGGCAGCCAGGCCCCCGTTGAGGCTGCGCAGAGGGTAATGCCCGGCACCCCGCCGGGCCGGGCGCGACGGCTGTCTGTTTCATCCGCTGGTCGACTTTCTCTGCCTCGGGGGCGGCGCGCTGATCGTGCTGCTTCTGCTGCTCGTCTTCCAGCCTCCGGCGAGCAGCCAACCGGCGGTGGCCCTGGCCATGATATGGCTGGCCAACATCATCAACCATCCTCACTTCGCGCATTCCTATCAGATCTTCTATCGCGGGTTCGGCCAAAAGGCCTTCGGTCCCCACTACGACCCGGTTCTGCGCCTGCGCTACATCTTCGCCGGCGTCGTCGCACCCCTTGCACTGCTCGCCTATCTTCTCGGTGCGGTGCTTCTGAACGACGTCCGCGCGCTCGGCCTCACCGCAAACCTCATGCTCTTCCTGGTGGGCTGGCACTACGTCAAGCAAGGCTACGGGATGCTGATTGTCTGTTCCGTGCTGAAACGACAGTTCTTCGCCGACCTCGAGAAGCGCGTTCTGCTGATCAACGCCTACGTGGTCTGGGCGGCCGACTGGCTGATTGCGAACTGGGTGCTGAGCGAGCGCGACTTCTGGGGTCTCGCCTACTACTCCTTCGACGTGCCGGGGTGGCTGGTCACGCTGGCGGTGGCGGTGAGCATCGGTACCACGGCCGCCACGCTTTGGATGCTGGTGCGCAAGTGGGCGACGGAGAACCGCCGTCTCCCGATCAACGGCGTGGTCGCTTATCTTGTCACCCTCTATGCTTGGCTGCTGTTCAATCTGGACCCCTTCTACGTCCTGGTGATTCCCGCCTGTCATTCCCTGCAGTACCTAGTGGTCGTCTGGCGCTACCAACTGAACGCCGAGCGCGATAGGGCTGCGCAAGCAAGAGCGGTAAAGGAGAGCGCGGCGCCGGCAGCGGCGCGGTTCGCGGCGTTCCTGGGGGCTGGCCTGCTCCTGGGCATTCTCGGCTTCTGGGGTCTTCCCATCGCGCTCGAGCACGCGGTTCCGGTCGACCAGACGGTCTTCGGGCCCAGCCTTTTCTTTTTCATGGCCTGGGTGTTCATCAACATCCACCACTACCTTCTGGACAACGTGATGTGGCGCCGCGGCAACCCCGACACGGGCCGCTACCTCTTCGCACACCGGTAGCGCAGACCCCTGGTTCAGTGGGCGGCGGCAAACGCCGCTTCTCTTCTTCCACCACAGGTCCCGAAGCGCGCCTGTTTTCCGGCGCGGACAGGCTGCCTGCGCCGATCTTGGTGTGCGAACAAATCCTTCATTCACCTTTTCGGGGTTATTGGTTTAGCTTCTAGTCTGTGCGTTCACATCCGCGGCCCGGACCGCGCGATGGAGAACAGGCGGTTTGGGCGGCCATGGTGGCCGCTTGCGACAAGAGACGACGAAGCTTTCGCGGCAGGGGGAATACGCTATGGCCGACACCAGCGCACAAGGCCGGTCCCGTTTGATCAGCCAGGTCTTGCAGGCTGCACGCAAGCGCCTGGGGGCCAGGAAATCCAAGAACGCCGAGGCTTTCGCCCAGCAGTTCTTCGCCAACGTTCCGCCCAGCGATTTGCGCGGGGAAACGCCGGCCAACCTGGCCGGCGGCGTTCTCGCGCTCTGGAGCCGTTTCCAGAACCGCGTTCCTGGCAAGGCCCTGGTTCACGCCTATAACCCCGAGCGGAAGGCCGACGGCTGGGAATCGGCGCACAGCGTCATCGAGATCATCAACGACGATATGCCGTTCCTGGTGGATTCGGTGACGGCGGAAATCAACCGCCGTGACGCCGAGGTGCGCCTCGTGATCCATCCGATCATGGCGCTGCGGCGCAACGACAGCGGCAGGCTTCTGCAGCTGGCCGATGTGAAGGCGACGGCGACACCGGGCTCGGTGGCGCCGAGCAGCGAGTCGGTCATGCAGATTCAGATCAGCGAGCAGCCTGCCGAGCGGCTGGCCGAGATTGCGGCCGGTGTCGCAGCGGTGCTCGCCGACGTCCGCGCGGCGGTCGAGGACTGGCCGAGCATGCGCGAGCGCTGCGCCGAGGTGATCACCGAGCTGGAGACCTCGCCGCCGATGCTGCCGGTGGGCGAGATTTCCGAGGGCCTGGAGTTTCTGAGGTGGATGAACGACGACCACTTCACTTTCCTCGGCTACCGCGAGTTCACCTTCCACGGCCGTGGCGGCGATGCGGTAACGCGGATCGACAAGCAAAGCGGCCTGGGCGTTCTGCGGGACCCGGAAGTAAGGGTCTTCGATGCGCTGCGCAACCTCGGCAAGCTGCCGCCGGAGGTGCGCGATTTCGTGCGCAAGCCGCAGCTGCTCCGCATCACCAAGGGCAACCGGCGCAGCACGGTGCACCGCTCGGTCCACCTGGACACCGTCGCCATCAAGAAGTTCGACAACAAGGGCAACGTTATCGGCGAGCGGCTCTTCGCCGGCCTCTTCACCTCGGTGGCCTACTCGCGGTCGCCCAGCGTCATCCCGCTGCTGCGCCAGAAGATCGACGTAGCGATGAAGCGCTCCGGCTTTGCGCCGCGCAGCCATGACGGCAAGGCGCTGATGCACATCCTGGAAACCTATCCGCGCGACGAACTCTTTCAGATCCCGACCGACGAACTGGGCACCATCGCAACCGGCGTCCTGCACTTGCAGGAGCGTCAGCGCACGGCGCTCTTCATCCGCCGGGACCCCTTCGAGCGCTTTGTCTCCTGCATGGTCTACGTGCCGCGCGACCGCTACGACACCAGCCTCCGGCGCCGCATGCAGGACCTGCTCTCGGACGCCTTTGACGGGCACTGCGCGGCCTTTTCGACCCACCTGGGCGACGAGGTTCTGGCGCGCCTGCACCTCATCATCAAAACGACTCCGGGCAAGGTCCCGCCTGTCAACCTCGAGAAGCTGGAAGAGGATCTCGTTCAGGCCTCGCGCTCCTGGAGCGACCTCCTGGAAGAGGCCCTGGTCGCGGAGTACGGCGAGCAGCGCGGAATCCGCCGGCTGCGCCGCTTCGAGCGCGCCTTCCCGCCGAGCTATCAGCGCCACTACGACTCGGCGACCGCCGTCTTCGACATCGACCGCATCGAAGAGGCCATCGAGAACGACGATCTGGCGATGAATCTCTACCGTCCCGAAGGCGGCCCGCCGGAACTGCTGCATTTCAAGATCTACATTCTCGACAAGCCCGTACCGCTGTCCGACATCCTGCCGATGTTGGAGAACATGGGCCTCAAGGTGATCGGCGAGGTGCCCTACGACATCGACGTGATGGACCGCAAGGAGCCGGTCTGGATGCACGACTTCGACATGATCGCCGAAGGGCAGGCGGCCATCGACCTGGAGCCGGTGCGCGATGCCTTCCACGATGCCTTTCAGCGGGTTTGGCACGGCCGCATGGAGAACGACGGCTTCAACAAGCTGGTGCTCCATGCCGGGTTGACGGCGCGGGAGGTGATCATCCTGCGCGCCTATTGCAAGTATCTTCGCCAGGCGCGCATCCCCTTCAGCCAGGCCTACATGGAGGCCACGCTGGTCCGCAATCCGAAGCTGACCCGGCTTCTGGTCGACCTCTTCCTGGCCCGCTTCGATCCGGCGAAGGCCAAGACCGGCGAGCGCGAGAGCAAGCGCATCGTCAAGGCGATCCAGGGTCTGCTCGACCAGGTGTCGAACCTGGACGAGGACCGCATCATCCGGCGCTATCTGAACCTCATCCTCTCGACGCTGCGCACCAACTTCTTCCAGCCGGCGGCCGCCGGTGGCGGCAAAGAAGGGGGCGAGAAGGTCTACTGCTCCTTCAAGTTCGATTCCCGCGCCATCGAAGAGCTGCCCCAGCCCCAGCCGCTGCGGGAGATCTTCGTCTACAGCCCGGCGGTCGAAGGCGTGCATCTGCGCTTCGGCATGGTCGCGCGCGGCGGCCTCAGATGGTCGGACCGGCAGGAGGATTTCCGCACCGAGGTGCTGGGCCTCGTCAAGGCGCAGCAGGTGAAGAACACGGTCATCGTTCCGGTCGGCTCCAAGGGCGGCTTCGTGATGAAGACGCCGCCGCCGGCCGAGGCCGGGCGCGACGCGTTCCTGGCCGCCGGGGTCGAGTGCTACAAAACCTTTATCCGCGGCCTTCTGGACATCACCGACAACCTGAAGCGCGGCCGCGTCATCGCGCCGAAGGACGTGCGGCGCTATGACGGCGACGACCCCTATCTCGTGGTCGCCGCCGACAAGGGAACGGCCACCTTCTCCGACATCGCCAACGGCGTTTCCGCCGACTATGGCTTCTGGCTCGACGACGCCTTCGCCTCCGGCGGTTCGGCGGGTTACGACCACAAGAAAATGGGCATCACCGCGCGCGGCGCCTGGGAGTCCGTGAAACGCCACTTCCGCGAAATCGGCAAGGACATTCAGACCGAGGACTTCACCTGCATCGGCTGCGGCGACATGTCCGGCGACGTCTTCGGCAACGGCATGCTGCTGTCCAAGCACATCCGCCTGGTCGGCGCCTTCAACCATATGCACATCTTCGTCGACCCGGCGCCCGACGCGGCGCGCAGCTGGCAGGAGCGTAAGCGCCTCTTCGGTCTGCCACGCTCCGCCTGGACCGACTACAACGAGGACCTCATCTCGAAAGGCGGCGGCATCTTCGAGCGCAGCGCCAAGTCGATCCCCGTCTCTGCGCCGATGAAGAAGCTCTTCGGCATCGCCAAGGACAGCGTCACGCCCAACGAGCTGATCCGCGCGATGCTGCTGGCCGATGTGGAGCTGCTCTGGTTCGGCGGCATCGGCACCTACGTGAAGTCGGAAGACGAAAGCGACCTGGACGTCGGGGACCGTGCCAACGATGCCATCCGCATCAACGGCAAGCAGGCCGGGGCCAAGGTGATCGGCGAGGGGGCCAATCTGGGCGTCACCCAGCTCGGCCGCATTGAGTACGGCGAGGCCGGTGGGCGCAGCAACACCGACTTCATCGACAACTCCGCAGGCGTCGACTGTTCCGACCACGAGGTCAACATCAAGATCCTCCTCGGCACCGTCGAGACGGCCGGGAACATGACCCGCAAGCAGCGCGACCGGCTGCTGGAGAAGATGACCGACGAGGTCGCCGAACAGTGTCTGCGCGACAACTATCTGCAGAGCCAGGCGATCACCGTGACCCACGAACTGGGCGGCCATCTGCTGGATCGCTTCGCCCGTTTCATGCGCGCGCTGGAAAAGGACGGCCAGCTGGACCGCGATATCGAATTCCTGCCCGACGACGAGGTGGTGCTGGAACGCATGAAGCGCGGCGAGGGCCTCACCAGACCGGAGGTGGCGGTGCTGCTCTCCTATTCCAAGCTGGTGCTCTACGACGAGCTTCTCGAGTCCGACCTGCCGGACGATCCCTACTTCGCCGACGATCTGACGGCTTACTTCCCCAAACCGCTGCAGGACCCCTATGGCAAGGAGATCGAGCGCCACCGCCTGAAGCGCGAGATCGTCGTCACCGTTGTCAGCAACGATCTCGTGAACCGGGTCGGCATCAACTTCGTGCATGAGGTGCGCGAGAAGACCGGCATGGCCCCGGCCGACGTGGTTCGCGCCTATGTGGTGGCGCGGGAGATCTTCGGCATGCGCGATCTCTGGGGTGAGATCGAGGCGCTGGACAACAAGGCCCCCGCCCTGTTGCAGGCGCGCATGCTGGTCGAAAGCGGCCGGCTCATCGAGCGCGAGGCGGTGTGGTTCCTGCGCGAGGTCGGGCCCGGGCTCGACATCGCAACGGAGATCGAGAACTACGGCGCCGGCGTGGGCGCCCTCATCGGCCGCATCGAAAGCCTGCTCTCGGCGACGGACCGGGGCTACCTGACCGAGCGCAGCCGCCAGCTTGTCGAGCAGGGCGCGCCCAAGGCCCTGGCCCAGCGGATCGCCAGCCTGCAGTTCCTGGCGCCGGTCTGCGACATCGTGCGCATTGCCGGCGCCCTGAAGTTGCCTGTCGAAAAGGTGGCCGAGGCCTACTTCACCATCGGCGAGCGCTTCGGCTTCGATTGGCTGCGCCGCTCGGCCGGCAGCCTGCCGACCGATACCGCCTGGGACAAGCTGGCGGTCACGGCGATCATCGACGACTTCTACGGTCACCAGAGCGAGCTCACGTCGCGCGTGCTCAACGGCAACAGCGCGGGCAAGCGCGCCACGGCGATGGCCACCACCAAGGTGATCGACAAGTGGTCGGCCAGGCGCGCGCCGCTGGTGAGCCGCACCGATCAGCTGCTGGAGGAGCTGAAGTCGTCCGGTGCGCCTGACTTCGCCATGCTGGCGGTGGCGAACCGGCAGCTGAAGTCGATGGTCTCCGGCTAGCTGCCGCTTTGCGCGCCGGACGGCGGCGTCAGCTAAGCTTCACCGCCGTGCCGTTGGCGGAGACCATCAGCATGGACTCGCCAACCACCTCGTAATCCAGGTCGACCGCGATCACCGCGTCGGCGCCCCGCGCCCTGGCCTCTTCCACCATGTCCTCCAGGGCGCCTTCCTTGGCGCCTTTCAGCGCCTTCTCGTAGCCGCCGGCGCGTCCGCCCACGACGTCGCGAACCCTGGCGAAGACATCGCGAAAGATGTTGGCGCCGACAATGGCGTCACCTGAGACGATGCCCAGATACTCCACGACCTTCCTGCCTTCGATGGCATCGGTGGTGACGATCAGCATGGCGCGGAAACTCCTTTTCTCCGGATCTTCGTGAAGGGCTGCTCTAAGGGTTGCTCTGTGGGGGGCCTGACGGGGCCGGGACGCCGTCAACCTACACAGCTTGAGCCGCTCACGGAAAGCTGCTAGAGCGGACCCTGTGAGGGCGACAGCATCTCGTGTCTGCGTCTAAACATATGAATCCGCTCTGTTTCTAGGAGTTGGGGCAGAGTCACCGGGTTGATGGAGCGCCTCCGGTGCTGCCGTAAGTCCCGGATCTGCTCTGGTGCGGAAGCGCGAAGGAGGGGGAGGGCAGCGATGGCCGGCGATCCAGAACGACCCGGCAGCGGCGGCTCTCCGGGCCAGGGTCAGACCTGGCAGGGCCGGCGCAGCGCCGCAATTGCCTGGTGTTTCTACGACTGGGCCAACTCCTCCTATCCCACGGTTATCGTCACCTTCGTCTTTGCCGCCTACTTTACGCAAGGTGTCGCCGAGACGGTGGAGATCGGCACCGGCCAGTGGGGGGCGGCGCTCAGCATCTCCGGGCTGGTGCTGGCGGCGCTGGCGCCGGTCCTGGGCGCGATCGCCGACCAGGGCGGCGGGCGCAAGCCCTGGATCGCCTTCTTTACCATGCTTTCGGTCCTGGCGGCTTTGGGGCTCTGGTGGATCGAACCCGATCCGCGCTTCATTCTGCCGGCGCTGCTGCTGGTGGCGATCGGCAATGCCGCCTTCGAGTTCGGCCACGTCTTCTACAACGCCATGCTGCCGGACGTGGCGCCGTCCAGCCACGTCGGCCGCCTGTCCGGCTGGGCCGGCGGCCTGGGTTACGCCGGCGGGCTGGTGTGCCTGGGGCTCTGTCTCGTTCTCTTCGTCATGCCGGAGGTGCCGCTCTTCGGTCTCGACAAGACAGCCTCGGAGGAGGTGCGCATCACCGGGCCCTTCGTCGGTCTGTGGTTCGCCGTCTTCGCGATACCGCTTTTTCTCCTGGCCCGGGAGGAGCGCCGCCCCTTCCGGCCCGCCGGGGCCGTGCGCGCCGGCCTGAAGAGCCTCTGGCAGACCCTGCGCCAGCTTCCCAGCCACGGCCAGACCGGACGCTTCCTGCTGGCCCGCATGCTCTACACCGACGGGCTGAACACCCTCTTCGCCTTCGGCGGGATCTACGCCGCCGGCACCTTCGGCATGAGCTTCGAGGAGATCCTGATCTTCGGGATTCTGCTGAACGTCGCTGCCGGCATCGGCGCCTTCGGCTTTGCCTGGTTCGACGATCTCGTCGGCGCCAAGGCAACGATCCTGGTCTCGGTCGCAGCCCTGACGGTGCTCGGCGCGGCCATCCTGCTGGTCGACGGCAAGCTCTGGTTCTACCTGCTGGGCTGCGGCATCGGCGTCTTCATCGGCCCGGCGCAGACCGCCAGCCGTTCCTTCATGGCGCGCATCGCGCCGCCCGAACTGCGTGCCGAGTTCTTCGGGCTCTACGCGCTTTCAGGCAAGGCGACCGCCTTTCTGGGCCCGGCCCTGGTCGGCTGGGTCACCGTCATGGCCGACAGCCAGCGCGCCGGCATGGCGACCATCCTGGTTTTCTTCCTGGCGGGCCTGGTGCTGCTCTGGCCCATCCGCGACCCCCAGGCCGACGGGAACGCCGGGTCTCAGCAGGGCTGAGGCCGGTCGCCGCAGGGCGCTGCGCGCCGGCTTTGCGGGGCCTCGAAGGGATGCAGGACCCGGCGGAACGCTTCGCCGAAGATCGCGCGCATCGCTTCGCCCTGCAGACGCCGGCCGCGGGCGATGGCCCGGGCGATCTGCGCCTCGGTCACCGCGCTGCGGGGCCGGGCAGTCTGCCCGAGGAGGGGCTGGGCGGCGGTGCGCTGCGCCGTGCCGGCAGGAGAATGCGGAGCGGAAGCGGTCGTGGGAGACATCGGGCTCATATCTGTGACTCCTGGGCTTTAGGTTCCGTGGGTCGTGGTTTCCGGGGGCTTTGGGTTCCGGGGGCTTTAGGTTCCGGGGGGCTGTGGGTGACGGGCGGGACCCCTTGGACAGCCTTGCATGGACCCTATATCCGTTCCTCATTTGCGATAATCCCCATAAATGGCATAGGATTTGTTCCATAGAGGATCAAGTGAGGGGCCATGGACAGCCTGGATGGACTTCCCATCTTCGTGCGGACGGTGCGCGAGGGCAGCTTTTCCGCGGCGGCGCGGGCCCTGGACCTCACGCCCTCGGCGGTCAGCAAGCAGATCGGTCGGCTGGAGGACAGCCTCGCCGTGCGGCTGTTCAACCGCACCACCCGGCGGCTCAGTCTGACGGAGGAGGGGGCGGCCTTCTACGAGCGGGCCAGCCGCATCCTCGCCGACCTGGACGATGCTGCGGCCTCGATCTCCAGCCTGCGCGCCGTGCCGCGGGGCCGCCTGCGGGTCACCATGCCGTCCGGCTTCGGGGTCATTCACCTGCTGCCGGTGCTGCCCGCCTTCTACGCGCGCTACCCGGAGGTGGCGCTGGAAATCGACCTCAACGACCGCTTCGTGGACATGGTGGAAGAGGGCTTCGACGTTGCGCTCAGGATCGGTGACCTCAGCGACTCCAGCCTCATCGGCCGCCGCCTGGCGGCCAACCGACGGGTGCTGGCGGCGGCGCCCGGATACTTCGACGGCGTTGCCCCGCCGCAGAGCCCGGCCGACCTCGCCGCCCACAACTGTCTGGTCTACACCTATCGGGCGCAGCGCCACGACTGGCATCTGGTCGACGATGCCGGAAGCGAAACGGTGGTCACCGTCGGCGGGACCCTAGAGACCAACAACCCGATGATGCTGCGCGGCGCGGCTCTGGCCGGCATCGGCATGGTGCTGCTGCCGCTGTGGCTGATCGGTCCCGATCTCAAGGCCGGCCGTCTGCATCGCGTGCTGCCGGATTACCACTGGCCGGACAGCGCCATCCAGGTGGTCTATCCGCCGGGGCGGCATCTCTCCGCAAGGGTGCGCTGCTTCATCGATTTTCTGGTGGAGCGCTTTGCGGATTAGGCGCCTTGGTGCGCTGCCCTGATTCGCCGTACTTCTTCACCGCACGCTCGATGTCTTTCAGCAGAGCGGCGCCGACCTCGCCCCCATGGCCGCGGACGCGCTGGGTGAACACCAGGCGCATGGCGTCGATGTGGGCCTCGATGAGTTCGAGGCGGTGGGCGCTGATCCGCGCGTTGGTGTCGATGGTGGCTTCGTAGAGCGTTTTGCCGAACGCGGTAATCAGGGGATAGTCGAAGATCCCCCCCTGGCCGCGCAGCTCGTGGGCGATCTGGTTGATGTTGAGGACGTGGCGCGTTGACTCCTCGGTCCCTTCGCGCAGGGCCTGGAAGGATGCACTCATCGACTCCAGATAGTCGCGCACCCAGGTGGAATAGTCGCCGACCATGTCCTGTATGCGCTCCTCGGCGGCCTGGATGACCAGCGGGTCGAAATCGATCTGGCCGCGCAGCGCGTTGGGGCCCAGCTTGTCGCGCAGCTTGTTCGCCGGGCGGAAGTAGATCGCCCGCACGTCATCGCGCAGCGTTCGGATGTTGGAGCGGGCGTGAATGACCTGGATCTCCGAGGCCTTGGTCACCCGGCGTTCGGTCTGAAGCTTCGAGCGGTCGTCGTAAGACTCTCCCCAATCGACGAGCCGGTCCTGCCGGCGCCTGTCCGGCCCGAAGTATCCGGGCGCCAGGACGAACTGCCGCGGGTTCTTGATGACCTCCAGAACTCTGTCGGCGATCGACTTGGCCGAAAAGGGTTTGGCCAGGAACTCGGTGACCCCGGCGTCGCGGGCGGACTCGACGACATCCTGATCGGCGGCGCCGGAAACCATCAGGAAGGGCACGAAACGGTCCGGTGCCTGGCGGCTGGTGCGGATCCAGCGCAGGAACAGCGCGCCATCCACCTGTGACATCACAAAGTCCGACAGCACGATATCGATGGTGCCGATGCCGGCTTGAACCGGGTTCTTGCGGCTCATGCGCAAGGCTTCGATGGCCGCGGTCGCGCTCGACAGGGCGACGACTTCGGCAATGCCCAGGGTCCGCAGCGTGGTGACGATCAGGTTGCGCATGAACGAGTTGTCGTCGACCACCATGACGGTGACGTTTTCCCAGTTCAGCTTCAGCATGGGCCCCCAATGCCGCCTGTCGCCGCACCCTTTGAAGGGGTGCTGGTTGCTGTCGTATGCCGAAACGACGTTACGCGCAATTAGTGAACAATTGCCTACAATTTATAAGCGATCGGTCATGGTGGTGGCCAGCGCCATGCCGCCGCGGCGGCCAGGGATGTCAGTGGCGGAAGTGCCGCATGCCGGTGAAGGCCATGGCGAGGCCCGCCTCATCGGCGGCGGCGATCACCTCGTCGTCGCGCATCGAGCCGCCGGGCTGGATCACCGCCGTCGCCCCGGCCTCGGCCGCCGCCAGCAGGCCGTCGGCAAACGGGAAGAACGCGTCGGATGCAACCGCTGCGCCCTCGGTTTTTGGCGCCGCGCCTTCGCCGGCGGCCTCGCGCGCTTTCCAGGCGGCGATGCGCGAGGAGTCGACGCGGCTCATCTGCCCCGCACCGATGCCGACGGTTGCACCGTCGCGGGCATAGACGATGGCGTTGGACTTCACGTGCTTGGCCACGCGAAAGGCGAAAAGCATGTCCGACATTTCGCGCGCGCTGGGCGCGCGCCGCGTGACGATCTTCAGATCTTCGGCCGCGATGCGTCCGTTGTCGCGGCTTTGCGCCAGGAAGCCGCCGGCCAGCGGCGTCGTCACCACGCCCGGCGCGGCGGGATCGGCCATGGCGCCGGTGATCAGCAGCCGCAGGTTCTTCTTGGCGGCCAGAACCTCGCGGGCGTCGTCGTCGACCGCGGGAGCGATCACCACCTCGGCGAAGAGCTTGGCGACCTCCTCGGCGGTTGCGGCGTCCAGGCTGCGGTTGACCGCGATGATGCCGCCGAAGGCGCTGACCGGATCGCAGGCCAGCGCCTCGCCGTAGGCGGCGGCCAACTCTTCCCGGCTGGCGACGCCGCAGGGGTTGGCGTGTTTGATGATGGCGACGGTCGGGGCGTCGAACTCGCTGACCAGTTCGAAGGCGGCGTTGGTGTCGTTCAGATTGTTGTAGCTGAGCTCCTTGCCCTGCAGCTGCTCGGCGCTGGCGACTCCCGGGCGCGCCGGGCCCTGAAGATAGACTGCCGCGTTCTGGTGCGGGTTTTCGCCGTAGCGCAGCGTCTGCTTCAGCACGCCGGCCGAGGTGAGGCGGCCGGGGAAGGTTTCCCCCTCCTCGTCCGCCAGCCAGCGGGCGATCATGGAATCATAGGTCGCGGTGTGGGCGAAGGCCGTCATCGCCAGGCGCCGCCGCAGCCCGGCCGAGACCGCACCGTCCCGCTCGCGCATTTCCGCCTCGATCGCCGCATAGTCGCCCGGGTCGGTGACGATGGCGACGAAGTCGTGGTTCTTGGCGGCGGCGCGCACCATCGCCGGGCCGCCGATGTCGATGTTCTCGACACAGGTGTCGAAGTCGGCGCCGGAGGCCAGAGTCGCCTCGAAGGGGTAGAGGTTGGAAACCACCATGTCGATGCCGGCGATCCCATGCGCCTCCATGGCCGCCAGATGGTCCGGCAGATCGCGCCGCGCCAGGATGCCGCCGTGAATCTTCGGATGCAGGGTCTTCACCCGCCCGTCCATGATTTCCGGAAAGCCCGTGTGCGCCGCCACCTCGACGACCGGGACTCCGGCCTCGGCGAGAGTCCGCGCCGAGCCCCCGGTCGAGAGGATCTCGACGCCCCCTTCGCTGAGAAAGCGTCCAAAGGCGACGAGGCCGGATTTGTCGGAGACGGAGATGAGGGCGCGCTTTACCGTGACGGGCGTGTCGAGGGGCATGGGCGGAAGGCTCCGGGCAGGCGGTTGGCGAAAGCGGTGGCGCGAAGATCCGGGGCAGAGGATCTTCGCTGCAGGAGGCTTCGGTACTAGGTGGCGCCGGGCCGGGCGTCAAGACGCGGCGGCGGCGCTTTTGCTTTCGCGGTCATCGGCAGCCAGCCCGGCGCCCTCGCCGGAGAACTCCGGCACCAGCCGGCGCAGCGCCTTTACGGTTTCCGCCTGCTTGCCTTCGGCGACCAGCCGCGCAAGGTCCTCCAGGCTGCGGCTCAGCAACTCCGCATCGGCGGTTCGCGGCGCCGCCTGATGCAGGCCCGGATGGCTGGTCGGGATCAGCGGTTCGCCGTCGTGGAAAAGCTCTTCGTGCATCTTCTCGCCAGGGCGCAGTCCGGTGAAGACGATCTGGATATCCTTGTCGGGACGCAGGCCGGAAAGCCGGATCATCTGATGCGCCAGGTCGACGATCTTCACCGGCTCGCCCATGTCCAGCACATAGATGCGCCCGGCTTCTTCGGGCGGACCGTCGTTGCCCAGGGCCGAAGCCTGCAGAACCAGTTCGACGGCCTCGCGGATGGTCATGAAGTAGCGCGTCATTTCCGGATCGGTCACGGTCAGAGGGCCGCCGTTCGCGAGCTGGCGCTGGAATAGCGGCACCACCGATCCTGTCGAGCCGAGCACGTTGCCGAACCGCACGGTGACGAAACGGGTACCCTGGCCGCTGCTCTGGCGCAGCAGGTCGAGCGCCTGGCAGTAGCTTTCCGCCAGACGTTTGCTCGCCCCCATCACGTTGGGTGGATTGATCGCCTTGTCGGTCGAAATCAGCACCATGGTGGCGACGCCGCTGCGGCGGCAGGCCTCCGCCATGTTGCGAGTGCCGAGGACGTTGGTGTGAATGCCTTCCACGGGGTTGTGCTCCACCAGGGGCACATGCTTCAGCGCGGCGGCGTGAAACACCAGGTCGGGGGCGGCTTCGTCCAGCAGCCGGTCGACGCGCTGCGCATCGCGCACGTCGCCGATCAGGGCGAGGCGCGGAACGTCGGGGAAGCGTTCGGCAAGCTCCATGTCGATGCTGTAGAGATTGAACTCCGAGCTGTCGAAGAGCGTGAGCTGGGCCGGCCCCAGGGCGGCGACCTGGCGTGTCAGTTCGGCGCCGATGGAGCCGCCGGCGCCGCTCACCAGCACCCGGCGGCCACGGATCAGCTTCTCCATCGCCGGCCGGTCCAGCTTGGTCTGGGTGCGTCCCAGAAGATCCTCGATGGCGATCGGACGGATGTGCAGGCGATCTTCGACGCCGCCGCTGAAGTCGGTCAGCCGGGGCAGGCGGGCCACGGTGGCTCCTTCGTCATCGGCGTAGCCCAGGACGGTCTCCACCTCTTCACGGGTCAGCGGCTTGGTCAGGATCAGGCGCTGGGGCTTGCGTTCGCGCCGGGCCAGTCTGTGAAACACCGACGGCAGGTCGTCCAGATCGCCCAGCACCTTCACGCTGTGGATGTTGCGGCCGGTGCGGGTGCCCTTTTCGTCGATCACACCCAGCACCTCGAAGGGCCCGTCGCGGTCGCGGGCCATTTCGCGGATGAAGGTTTCCGCCGCATCGCCGGCGCCCACCAGCAGCACCGGCACCCGGCGGTGGCGGTCGCGCTCCATCAGATGGCGAAAGCCCTGGTCCTTGAAAACGCGATAGAGCATGCGCGGCGCGCCCAGCAGGAAGACCAGCACGAACCAGCTGATCAACAACCAGGACCGCGGCAGGTCGTCCAGCCGGGTGATGAGGAAGGTCACCGGAAGAAAGACCGCCAGCGCCAGGGTCACGGCCTTTACGATGGCGACGAGGTCGTTCATCGAGGCATAGCGCCAGATCCCGCGATAGAGCCCGGTCGTCAGGAACACCAGACCGCAGATCGCGGTGAACAGCAGCATCGGCTCCCACAGGCTGGTGGTGAACGACTCCCAGGCGCCATCGCCCATGCGCAGGAACAGCGCAATCAGGAATGCGGCGGCGGCCATAAAGAGGTCATGGAGGAAGGCGACGAGCTGCCGCGGGAATCTGGTAGAGCCCAGCTTCATAACGGTTTCCGGCTTCCCCTTATCGGTCATCTGCCTCTTGACGGGCCGCTGCCCCTGGCGGACTGCCACCCGCCTTCTGGCCGATCCGATCGCCAATCCGATCATCTTGGCAGTGCGACCACACCGTCAGGCGGTCTCGCTGCCGTTCCGCGTGCCTTGCCGCTTTCCGGCAGCGCCCCCCGGCGGTGCCTGATGCGCAAGCATAAACAGAAGCACGGCAACCGCAAGACAGGCGAGGACCAGGGCCGGCCAGGTCAGGCCGCCCACCGCCAGCAGCGCCGCCGCCACGAGAACCCCGTTGCAGATCAGTATCCGGGTCGAAACCGCGGCGTGGCTGTGCCCGCGCTGGACCGCCCGCTGGTAGAAATGCTGGCGATGCGCCTTCCAGACGGGCTCACCCTTCAGGGCGCGGCGTCCAAGGGTCCAACTGGCATCCGCCAGATAGTAGAGCGGCAGGATCAGGGCTGCCGCCCAGAACCCCTGGGCGGCCAGGAGGATCAGCAGCCAGCCCAACAGGTAACCCAGGGAGACCGAACCGACATCGCCGAGGAAGATCCGCGCCGGGGACCAGTTCCAACGAATGAACCCCAGGGCCGCTGCAGCGAGGCTGGCAGCCCAGAAGATATAGCCCGCGCCGAGCCCGGCGAGCGCCGCGCAGAGCGCCAGCCCGCCGGCCACCGACGCGCTTTCCACCGCCGAAATGCCGTCGATCCCATCCATAAAGTTGAAGAGATTGATGAACCAGACCCACAGGAGCGCGACGAGCAGATGGTCGGCCAGGGGCGGCAGCAGCCCCTGGAATACCAGCAGCGTTTCGCCTGATCCCCAGAGCGCTGCGGCGACGGCGACGATCTGCACCGCAAAGCGCAGGGATGCGGGCAGCGAGCGCAGGTCATCGAGCCAGGATACCGCCGCCACGGCCGCCAGACCGCCGGTGACGACCCAGAACCCCGGCGCCACCGGCGCGAAGACAAAGGCGCCGGCGATCCAGGCCAGCGCGACTACCGGAATGACCGCCAGGCCGCCGCCGCGCGGCGTCGCGACACGGTGGCTGCTGCGGTCGTTGGGCCGGTCGAAGATCTGCCAGGACAGCAGCAACCGCAGCACCACGCCGGTCGCCGCCCAGCTCGCAAGAGCGACCACCGCCGCCGCACCCAGCAGCAGCGCCACCGGAACCGTCGTCCCCGCCATCTCAGCTTGCGCCCCCAAGGCGTTGCAGCGCCCACTTCACCACGCAGGCGTCGTCCGGGTTCCAGCCGCTCGCGCCGCCGTCGCGCGCGCCGGTGGTGCCTGAGAGCACGATCTGCTGGCAGCGCCGGACCTGCCCGGGGACACCCAGATAAACGCTCGGCTCCAGGGCCACGGCGGCGCCAGCCGCCCGCAGACGCCAGCCGCCGCCCTTCGGCAGGCGCAGAACAACCGAGCGTCCGTCCTGCGCCTGCATCGCCTTGACCCTGGGATGCAGGTGAAAGCGGATGGCGAAGGGCAGGGCCTTGCGGCCCTTGGTTTTGCCGCTCAGCCGGTCTTCGCCGCGCAGGTCTTCGCCGGAGGCGGAGAGATAGAGCCGGCGGCGGTGGGTCAGGCCGAAGAGCGGCAGATAACCGTCGTGGCTCAGCTCCAGCCAGACCGCGCCTTCGTCTTCGTCGCGCCGGCAGGTCACGGTCTCGGCGCGGCGCAGCAACCCGCCGCCGGCGAAGAGCGCGGCCGAGTTGGTTTCGCTGAGCACCAGGGTGGAGTGCGCTGCAGTGCTGCGCTGGGCCTGCTGCCAGCTGTCGCTGCCGGCCTGGGCGCCGCAGTTGACGATCAGGCGTTCGCGGCCGACGGACATTTCGAAGCTCAGTGTGCCGGCGTGGGCGGCCCCGTCGTAGCCCGGCGGCGGCGGGCGGCCGCTGTCGACCAGGACCAGGCTGCGCCCGGCCTGCAGGCGCTCGAAGCCGCTGTCCGGCGCCCGCATCACCTGCACCTGTTTGCCGCCGCCGCGCTGCAGGACCATGTCGATCTGCAGGTCCTCGCCCTCGCCGCCGCCGTTGAACAGGGCGAGGCCGCCGTCGCCGTGCTGCAGCAGGCGCAGGATCGCGACCATGGCCTCGATGCGCGCTGACAGGGCGGCGGGGGCCTCGTGTCCGGCGGCCAGCAGAGCGGCGCGCAGATCGATACAGGCGCGCAGCACCGACAACAGGCGCGCCGGCGAGCGCTCGCGCTGCCCGCCGTCGGCCAGCAGTTGTTCGTCCAGCGCCCGCAGCAGCAGATCCATACCCTGCTCCAGCCAGTCCGCGCCCTGCGGCAGGCAGAGCCCGGCCGTGCAGAGGCCGCGGGCCGCCGTGATCAGGTCGGCGCCGCAGAGCCCGGCCGGCAGGACGGCTGCGAGGTAGCGCGCCTGGCGCCCGGCGCTGGCCAGAAGCTCCTGGCGGAAGGAGACCTCGGCGCTGGCGGCGAAGAACTCGTACTGGCTGAACCAATGGGCCAAGCGCTCCCCGGTGACCACCGGATCCCAGGCAACCGGCGACCAGCTCTGGTTGCTCGTTACCCAGTCGGCCACCAGGCTGCGGGCCTTGCGCCGCGGGGCGTCGCCGCCGGCGGCCCGCAGGTCGCGCAGCCAGGCAAAGTCGTGCAGGCGCTTCAGCCAGGGCGTTTCCATGCCCAGCGGCGCCCAGAGCGGGGCTGGCTTGTCCAGACTGCGGCCGAGAAAGCTGAAGCTGTCCTCAACGATCGCCAGTCCGCGCTCGGCCTTGCCGGGCCAGGGGTCCGGCGGCACCAGTGCCAGGCTTGCCGGGGGCGTGCCGGCCCGGTGCCAGGGGGCTTCCGGCAAGGCGAAGAAGGGGCGGTGCAGGTGATAGCCGAGCCGCGCCCAGGCCAGCGCGCGCGGCAGCATGCGCCAGCGCCGAAAGCCTTCCACCTGGGCGCGCAGCCCGCCTGCGGCGGCAACGGTGTCGCGCTTCCGGCTTGCGGTCATGCCAGCCTTCGCGTTGCGATCCGCTGGGCTGCCGGCGACCATCAGGCTTCGCCGCGCAGGCGCCTGATGTTCGCACTGTAGGCTTGGGGTCCGCCCTTGAAGGTGGCGGTGCCGGCGACCAGAACATCGGCGCCGGCCGAGGCGGCGCGGGAGGCGGTGTCCATGTTGATGCCGCCGTCGACTTCCAGGTCGATGCGCCGACCGCTGGCGTCGATCTTGCGGCGCAGCGCCTCCAGTTTGGAGAGGGTGGAGGGGATGAACTGCTGACCGCCGAAGCCGGGATTGACCCCCATGCAGAGGATCAGGTCGATGTCGTCGATGATCAGGTCGATGACGTCGATGGGCGTTGCCGGATTGAGCGAAATCCCCGCCTTCTTGCCGAAGCCCTTGATCATCTGGATCGTGCGGTGCAGGTGCGGGCCCGCCTCCGGATGCACGGTGATGATGTCCGCCCCCGCCTTGGCGAAGTCTTCGATGAAAAGGTCCGCCGGGGCGATCATCAGGTGTACGTCGAAGACCAGCTCCGAATAGGGGCGGATGGCCGCCACCATGTCCGGGCCGAGGGTGATGTTCGGCACGAAGTGTCCGTCCATCACGTCGATATGGATGTAGTCGGCGCCGGCTTCGGTGACCGCGCGCACTTCCTCGCCCATGCGGGAGAAATCGGCGGCCAGAATGGAGGGGGCGATCCGGACGGTCTGCTGCATGAAGGCACGGGTCCAGCGTGGTTTGCGATGCGGCCCCTTGGTATCAGTCCCGCCCCGGGCTCGCAAGGAGGGCTCGCAAGCAGGGTTCGCAGGCGGGGCCGCAAGCGGCCCGGCTGCGCCGCAGTGCCCTTTCTGCTAAGCTGTTCGCTTAGGTCCCCGGTCGGGCCTTGGGGGCGAAAAAACGGAGGGGCTGAGATGTTCGGGACAGCAAAGGCGGGCGCCGTCTTGGGGGCGCTTGCTGTGATCGCGTATATGGCGCTGGCGGCGGTTCAACCTGCCGTGGCAAGCGAGAAGGCCAACGACAGCAGAAGTGATGGCGAACAACGCGACGGTCACTCGCGCAACGAAGGGGTACGGCTCAATATCGTGCCGGTGATCTCCGGTGACCGGACCATCACGCTTCGCATCGAATCGGTGGTGGTGATCCAGAGCCGCTTCGTGCATGTCGCCGAGACGTCCTTCGGCGTCGACTACAAGAACCTGGACACGGTGGATGTCGGCGATGTGCCGTTGCTGGGCTCGCTCTTCGGCGACCGGCTCGATGCCGACGACTTCACCGAAGAGAACCAGGTCGGCACGGTCTACATCGCCGGGGAGAATACCCTGGCGGCGGTGGTGAGCGACGATGTCGAAGTCGACGGCTACCGCCTGGGCGTGGTGAACGGCAAGGGGCACTACCGTCTGTCGGCGGGGCCGATGCTGACGGAGGTTGCGCCGACCAGTCTCGGAGAGTTGGGCACGCTGCCGTCGGTACAGAACATCCTCAGCGACATGCCGGACCCCGGTGCGGCTGTTTTGCTCGGTGGGCTGAAGTCCCTGGACGAGTCCGAACGGCAGGGCGTGCCCTTTCTGGGCGACATTCCGGCTCTGAACGGCCTGTTCAAGGGCAGCGTGCATCGCGGCGCGGACCATGAACTGCTGTTCTTCATCCGGCCGACGATCCTGACGGACGACGACGTGTCCTAGCGTTTCTGAAGGCGGCAGGCGTAGAAGCCGTCGAGGCCACCCTGCGCAGCGAGATGGCAGGGCAGGCTGCGGAAATCGCCCTCGGCGGTGAGCGCCTCGGTCATGCCGGGGATCTCCTCCTCCGCAATGGGCACGCGGACCACACTGTCGGTTCTCTCCAACAGAGCCGCGATGCGCTCCGGCCCCTCATCGGGCTGCAGCGAACAGACCGCGTAGACGAGAAGCCCGCCGGGCTTCAGCATGGTCACCGCTGCGTCCAGCAGACGGTCCTGCGCTTCCGTCAGCCCGGCGATCTGCTCCGGGCCTTTCAGCCACGCGATGTCGGGATGGCGGCGCAGGGTGCCGGTCGCCGAACAGGGCGCATCCAGCAGCACTGCGTCGACCGGCTGCGGCGGCCGCCAGGCGACGGCATCAGCCGTAACGGTCGCGGCCCCCAGGCTGAGGCGCTGCAGGTTCTCTTCCAGCCGCTTCAAGCGGTTGACCGCCCGCTCCACGGCGATGACGGTGGCCCCGGCTGCGGCAAGCTGGGCGGTCTTGCCGCCGGGCGCGGCGCAGAGATCGATGACCGTCCTGCCGGCGACATCGCCCAGCAGGCGCGCGGGAACGGCTGCAGCGGCATCCTGCACCCACCACGCCCCTTCCGCATACCCGGGCAGGCGGGCAACGTCGCCCTGGCCGCCGGTCAGGCGCAGGCTGCCGCCGGGCAGCCGCTCCGCGTCCAGTCGCCGCGCCCAGTCCTCGCCGTCTTCGGCTTTGCAGGTCAGGTCCAGGGGCGGTTCGGCCAGATGCGCCGCGGCGATGGCGCGCGTCGCCGTTTCGCCGTAGGCCGCGCACCAGGCCTCCCACAGCCACGCCGGCACGTTGAGGCGGGCGGCATCCTGCGCTGCCGAGAGGCCCTCGCCCTCCCGCGCCAGCCGCCGCAGCACGGCGTTCAGGAGCCCGCGCTGTCCCGCCAGCCGCGGCCCCCGTGCCAGCCCCAGGCTGGTGCTCACTGCCGCATGGGCCGGCGTGCCGAGAAACAGCAACTGCACCGCGCCGAGACGCAGGATGTGGCGCAGCGTTCTGTCCTTGCGCTTCAGCGGCCGGTCCAGGCAGTGGTCGATGGCGGCGTCGATCTGGCCGAGGCGGCGCAGGACGGTGGCCGCCAGCAGCCGGGTGAAGCCGCGGTCGCGCGGCGCCAGCTTCGGCAGCGCCGGGTTCTGCGCCAGGGCCTCGTCCAGCGGGCGGGCGTCGTCCAGCACGGCGCGCAGGATCGCCAGCGCCGTCTGGCGGGCATCGGCACCCTTGTTTCTGTTGCTCTCTTTTTTGCGGCTGTCGCTCATGGCGCTAGCAGGTAAGGGACGCGGGGCGGTCCTGCAAGCCTCGCGCTCGGTCTTGGCCGCTTATCCCGGTATCACCTGATAGGGCTTCAGCCTGTCCCAGTCGAAAACGACACCGGTGCCGGGCACGTCGGGGGCCACTGCCAGGTGGTTCTCCACCACCAGGGGACGGGTGGTGTAGGCGTCGATGGGAAAGCTGTGCACTTCCAGCCAGCCGGCCTGCGGATCCTCCGGCGTGGTCAGGCCGGCCAGCAGGCTCACGTGCAGCTCCTGCATGCCGTGGGAGCAGACGGGGATGCCGCGCTCCCGCGCCATTGCGGCGGCTTTCAGAAAGGCCGTGATACCGCCGCAGTTGCCGGCGTCCGGTTGAAGGAAGGACAGCTTTGCCGTGGAGAGCGCAGAGGCGAATTCGTGCAGGCTGCGCTGGTTCTCGCCCATCGCCAGGGGCATGCCGGTTGCGTCGGCAATGCGCGCGTAGCCGGCGTAGTCCTCCGGATCGGTCGGCTCCTCGAACCACAGCGGGTCGAAGGCTTTGAAGGCCTCGGCAGCGGCGATCGCCTGGTCCACGCTCAAGGCGTAGTTGGCGTCCACCATGAAGGCCCTGTCGGGGCCGATGAGCGCGCGCACCGCCTCCGTGCGGGCGATGTCCTCGGCCAGGTCGGGGCGTCCGACCTTGATCTTCACGCCGTTGAAGCCTTCGTCGAGGTAGCCCTGGACGCTGGCCAGCAGCTTTTCGAGGGCGTAGCCCAGGTCGATGCCGCCGCGGTAGGCCTTGGCGCTTCTGCCCGCGCCGCCGGCCATCTGCCACAGCGCTTCGCCGCGCAGCCTGCCGCGCAGATCCCAGAGCGCGATGTCGACGGCCGAGATCGCCATGGTGGCGATGCCGCCGCGCCCGACATAGTGCAGATAGTCGTGCATGAAGGCGAAGAGACCTTCGATATCGGCAGCATCCCGTCCGGTCAGGACCGGCCGCAGATCGTGCTCGACCACCGCATGGACGCCGTGTCCGCCGCGCCCGCCGGTGTAGCTGTAGCCGAAGCCCTCGGCGCCGTTGTCGAGGGCGATGCGCACGGTAATGAGATCGAAATGGGTATGGTCGCCGTGCATGGCATCGCTCAGCACCTCCGCCAGCGGCACCTGGAACAGCGCAGGCTCGATGCTGCGGATGGTCGTTCCGCTCATGGTGGCTCCTCCCCCGAACCCGTTGGTCTCGGTCTTTTGACTGCAACCTAGCTTATGGGTCGGGGAGCGAACCAGCCCTGCTTTGCCGGCGGGTCTTGCGGAAGCGGGCTCAGCCCCAGGTCAGCCCCAGGTCAGCCCCAGGTCAGCCCCAGGTCAGCCCCAGGTCAGCCCCAGGGGCGTCCCGGCCGGCCGGCGGACTGGCCCATTTCGGAGGCCATCTGGCGCAGCCGCTGAATGCGGTTTTCGGTGCGCGGGTGGGTGGTGAAGAGGCCATCCATCTGATTGGCGTGCAGTGGGTTGATGATGAACATATGCGCCGTCGCCGGGTTGCTCTCGGCCACTTCGTTGTCGATCCCGCGGGCGGCGCGGTCGATCTTCTCCAGGGCCGAGGCGAGCCAGAGCGGCTGGCCGCAGATCTCCGCGCCCATGCGGTCGGCGGCATACTCGCGGGTGCGCGAGATCGCCATCTGCACCAGTGCGGCGGCCAGCGGCGCCAGGATCATGATCAGGATCACCCCGACGAAGCCCAGCGGGTTGTTGCGGCTGTTGCCGAAGAACAGGCCGAAGTTGGCGAGCATCGAGACAGCGCCGGCGATGGTCGCCGTGATCGTCATGGTCAGGGTGTCGCGGCTCTTCACATGCGCCAGTTCGTGGGCCATGACCCCGGCCAGTTCCTCCGAACTCAGGCGGCGCAGCAGGCCGGTGGTGGCCGCAACTGCGGCGTTTTCCGGGTTGCGCCCGGTGGCGAAGGCGTTGGGCTGGTCGTCGTCGATCACATAGACCTTGGGCATCGGCAGGGCCGCATTGGCCGACAGCTGCTCCACGATCCCCACCAGCGCCGGCGCCGTCTTGCGGTCGACCTGGCGCGCCCGGAACATCCGCAGCACCATCTTGTCGGAATTCCAGTAGGCGAAGGCATTCATGCCCAGGGCGATGACGAAGGCGATCAGCATGCCGCCGGTGCCGCCGAGCAGGAAGCCGACGGCCAGGAACAGGCCGGTCATGGCGGCCATCAGAATGCCGGTGCGCAGAGAGTTCATCATTTCGTCACTATGGGGTCGTCACTATGGGGCCTGGCGGGAGGGCCGGAGCCTCGATTTTGTTCTTTGTTTCAAGGGTTTTGTGCAATCTCCCTGTCTGAGGTGGGGAGCGCCGGCGGGCAGGTCAAGACTTGGCGAAGGTGCCCGGCGATGCCATATAAAAGGCATGTTCGAGAAGTTCACCGCGCGCAAGCCCAAACCCAGGGACTCCCAGGTCGAGCCGCTGCAAGCGCCCGCGCCCGCCCGCAACCCGGGCGCAGAGGAGCAGACGGCCCGACAAGCCGATCCCAAGGCGGTGCCTGCAGCGAAGAATGGGCCTGCAAAAAAGAATGGGCAGCCCAAGGAACTCGGCGGTCCCAGTGGTCCGGAGCCGACGCGCTACGGCGACTGGGAGCGCAAGGGCATCTGCGTCGATTTCTGACAGCCCCATCGTCTACCACGCCGTCCTTTACCATCCTGTCCTTCAGGACCTCTTTTCCAGATCAGATCCGCCCCCAGGGGCAGCTTTCCGGCTTTCGCCCAGGTTCACCAGGGCGACACCCAGCATGGTCAGCGCCATGCCCAGCAGGGCAAGGGGGCCGAAGGTCTCGCCGAACAGCGGCCAGGCGATCAGCGCGGTCACCGGCGGCGCCAGGAAGAACAGGCTGGAGACGCGGGAGGCCTGGCCGCGCTGGATCAGCCAGTAGAGCAGACTGACAGCCCCCAGCGAGAGCACCAGCACCAACCACGTCAGCGCCAGAATGAAGTCGCCGGTCCAGGCGATCTGCCGCTCCTCGAAGACCGCCGCGAACAGCCCGCAGCCGGCGGCGGCGGCCAGATACTGGACCACCGATCCGCTGCGCAGGTCCATTTCGGCGCAGAAACGCTTCTGATAGAGGGTGGCGACGGTGATGCCGCAGAGGGCCAGCAGGCTGAGGGCGACGCCTTCGGGCGTGCCCAGCCCGGCGCCCAGCTTGCGCCAGACCACCAGGGCGACGCCCATCAGCGCCAGGACCAGGCCCAGCCATTGGCGCCGGCTCACCCGCTCGCCCAGCACGGCGCCGGCCAGGGCGGCCACCAGGACCGGCTGGATGCCGACGATCAGGGCGGAGACGCCGGCCTCCACGCCCCGGTCGATGCTGGCGAAGACGCCGCCCAGGTAGACGCCGTGCAGCAGCAGGCCGGCGACGGAGAGGTGGGCGAGGCTGCGCCAGCCCCGCGGCCAAGGTGCCCCCGTGGCCAGGGCCAGCAGGGCCAGCAGGACCGCGGCGATAACAAAGCGCAGCGCCAGAAAGGTCAGCGGCTCGGCATGGGGCAGGCCCAGCTTGGCGCCGATGAAGCCGGTGCTCCACAGCAGAACGAAGGTGGCCGCGGCGCCGAGGCCGAGAAGGTTGCCTTGGGCTCTGCCGGGCAGGCCGCCGCGTGTCATGACAGACCGCTCATCATGACTTGCTGATAGACGCCCGGGCGCTTTCCCGCAAATGCGGTTACGGCATGGGTGCTATCCGTCCCGCCTACGTCTCCAGGGATTTCACAAAGGCATAGCCGCGTTTGTGCAGGCCGAAAGCATCGTAGAAACGGTGCGCGTCCTCGCGCCAGAGGCCGGAGTTGAGGCGCAGCGCCGCGCAGCCTTCGCGGCGGGCAACCTCTTCCGCATGGCGCAGCAGGGCCTGGCCGACGCCCCTGCCGCGGCGCGCCGCCGCGACGACCAGGTCGTCGACGAACAGGCTGCGGCCGAAGACGAGATCGTTCCAGAGGCGGTAACCGATCACGCCCACGGTCTGACCCCTATCCTCCGCCCTGGCCAGGCGATAGCCCTGCGCCCTGGCCTCCGCGATCCGTTCTTCGTAGCTGGCCCGGCCCAGGCCGTCGCGCAGTTCATGCATCACGTCGTAGCAGGCCGCGATGCTCTCCGCATCGCGGCAGGCGATGACCGTGACGGCTGCCTGCCGGTCCCGCGTTTCGTCCATGGGGTTGATCGACCTCGCTGTTCTCCTGTCAGCCGATCTGAATTCTGGCGAGATTCGCCGGTGGGGTCAGCCCGCTCTTCAGCGCCGGGTCGTCGACCGGCGTGCCGATCGCCGTCGGGGTCGGCACCACGCCGGCCCAGACGTCCAGGTCCATGTCTTCGTCGTCGTCGATGGGCGGGCCGCTGCGCACCTTGGCCGCGACTTCCTCCAGCTTCAGGGAGACGACCGTGGTGGCCTTGGCCTCCTGGGCGGTCGGTGCACGCAGTTCGGGCCAGCGGCCGGGCACCATGCGCTCCATCAGGTCTTCCAGGCAGGCCAGCTTCCGCTCCTTGCCCTCCACCAGTTCGGCCCGCCCCAGGGCCATGACGCTGCGGTAGTTGACCGAGGTGTGAAAGCCGGAGCGCGCCAGCACCAGGCCGTCCATCAGGGCGACGGTGAAGCAGACCTGCGGGCCCTGCTTCAGGTGGCGCAGCATCTTGCTGGCCGAGGAGCCGTGCCAGTAGACCCGGTCGTCCATACGCCAATAGGCCGTCGGCGTGACGTAGGGCTGGCCGTCGATGACATAGCCGACATGGCACATCAGGCCGGCGTCGAGGATCGCATAGACCGTTTCGCGGTCGTAGTGGCCGCGGGTGTGGGCGCGCTTGAGCCGCGTCCGCTCGGTGGGGCGGAACGCTTCCTTGGACTGGGTCGTGTGTGAATCTGTCATGGATCTTCCGGGGATCTTCCAGCGGCCTTTGAACGGCTTGAGAGCGGCGCGGTCGCACGCTAGGCGGAAGGTGGTTTTTCAGGAAGAACCGCTTCGTGCTATTTTACCGGACCAGTTTATGGGTCCTCGGCTCTGCGGGCCCGGTTCGGGAGGGCGCCATGCCGCCGCAATCGCTTCGCCGCCGCAAAACAGCGCTGCTTGCGCTGGCGCTCGAGCGCACTGCGCCCGTCACCCTGCAGCAGCAACTCTGCGAGCAGCTGCGGGAGATCATCCTTGCGGGCCGCCTGCCGCCGGGGGCCCGGCTGCCGTCCAGCCGTGCCCTGGCGGCGGAACTGGGCTGTTCGCGCAACACCGTGGTCACCGCCTTCGACCAGCTTTTGAGCGAAGGCTACCTGGAAGGCCAGGCCGGGTCGGGCACCTACGTCTGCCGCGTCCTGCCGGAGGAGCTGCTGGGCGTGGCCCCACCGGCGGAGGCCGATAGCGCATCCTCCGAGGTGTCCGGGGGTACGGCGGGGCCCCGGCTCGCCGGGCGCGCCGCGGCCATCGTCGACCTCAGCCGGCGCGACCGCGACCGTCACCGCCCAGCGCCGGGCCCAGCGCAGGGCCCAGCGCAGGGCCCGGCGGCGGTCCCGGCGCCCAACCCAGCCCAGGCTCCGGGCGAGACACTGCGGGCCTTTCTGTCCGGTCCCGAGACCAACGATTTTCCCTTCGATGTCTGGGGCCGCCTCTACGCCCGCATCTGGCGCCGCCCGGCCGACCGGCTCCTCCAGCTCGACAGCGCCGCCGGGATGCAAAGCCTGCGCGCGGCGATCGCCGGCTACCTCCGGGCCTACCGCGGTCTGCAATGCGACTGGCGCCAGGTCATCGTCACCACGGGCGCGCAGGCGGCCATCGGCCTGGCGACCCAGATGCTGCTGGAGCCCGGCGATGCCGTTTGGATCGAGGAGCCCGGCTATGTCGGTCTGCGCGGACCCCTGCTTGCGACCGGTGCGAAACTGGTGCCGGTGCCCCTGGACGGCGAGGGGATCTCGGTTGCCGCCGGAGCCCGCCTCGCACCAAAAGCCCGCGCCGCGGTCGTCACGCCGTCCCACCATTATCCCCTCGGCACCACGCTCACCCTGGCGCGGCGCCTGGAGCTGCTGGAGTGGGCGCGGGAGGCCGATGCCTGGATCCTGGAGGACGACTACGACAGCGAGTACCGCTACGCGGGCCGGCCGCTGGCCTCCCTCCAGGGGCTGGCCGCCGGGCGCGGCGAGGCCGGGCGGGTGATCTACGTCGGCACCTTCTCCAAGGTGCTCTTTCCCTCCATCCGCATCGGCTATCTGGTGGTGCCGGAGGCCCTGGTAGAGCCGCTCACCGCCGGCCAGGCGGCGCTTGGCGCAATGCCGTCGGCGCTGGTGCAGCCGGTCCTTGCCGGCTTCATCGAGGAGGGTTACTTCGCCACCCACGTGCGCCGCATGCGCCGGCTTTACGCCGCGCGCCAGGCGGCTCTGGTGAAGGCGGTGAGGACGCACCTCGACGACCTGCTGACGGTGACGCCCGACGATGCGGGCCTGCACGTCATGGCCGGTTTGAAAGCACCGCTGGCCGCGCGTCTCGGCGACCAGGGCGCGGCGCGGGTGGCGGCCGCGGCGGGCATCGGCGTCGTGCCCCTGGCGAACTTCTTCCATGGTCCGGCGACACGCCAGGGCCTCATGCTCGGCTACGCCGGCGTTCCGGAAGACGAGATCGACCGCGGCGCCCGGCGGCTGGGAGAGGCGCTGCGGACAGCGATGGGTTCCTGACGGCCCCTGAAACAGCCGGGTTAAGCCTAACGCCGAGCAACATCCATGGTGCTGAGCGCCGCAACGAGCGATCCTTCGTCAACTCGGTTACCGCACAGAACCGCATTCACAAGAGTATCAATGGCGCCGGGATACGAGCTGTCCTTGTTGTCCTCCACAAGCAGCTTGCCGATGCGTGCGAAGAAGCACTGTTGCTGGCTGTTGCCGGAAGGCGCCGTTGCGTAGTGGCCGACGGTGTGGGGGTGGTCTCTGCGAAAGTAAGAGATCGTTCCGATCTTCAGTTGGTACTGCGTTGCCTCCGGTCGGCCTTTGATCAGAGCGTCAAACAGTCGCGCCTGTCGCATCTCCAACATGATGTCCTCGGAAAGAACGCCGCCAGGAACGCGCATCGTCACGATGTGGCCCCTGACCCCCTCACTGCCATCGTAGCTGTAATAGTCCTCGATCTGCTGCGGGACGTCCGTGCGCCGGTGGAAAGAGGCTGCGTCTACTGGCAGGGTTTTCGCCAAGGTCAGATCGGCGTCCGCACTGGCGATCGGGTCCCAGCGCCCGGGCAGTTCGATGCTGGTTCCTGTGCCGGCGCTGTTCTGAACTCCTGAGCAGGCCGCAATTGAGATCAGCACGAAGAAGGCCGAGATCCTTCCAAGACATCGGGTCATGTGGAACGCGGCAGTGCCCGATTCTGGAACTGCATCTTCGCTGGCCGCCCGCCCCTGTGCCATTGGTCTCTCCCTGCCTCTGTCTCCACATTCGCAGAAGCACAGCATAGCGCATCATAACGCATGTATGAAACGCACAGTTGCAAAGAGTGAGGCCTCTTTCCCCAATTTGGTAGATGGAGAGCGCCTGCTGATAGGCCCTAGATCGTGCCGATCTTCCTGCGGGAGAGGGCTTCGCGGAAGTGCGCCCGGTCTTCCACCACCTTCACCTCGGCCAGCAGGGTCAGCAGCCCGGCTTCGTCCAAGTCGTCGCCGCAGAGCTGGCCGGTGACGATGGTGTCGATCGACTCGGGGTCGCTGCCGAAGGAACTGTAGTCCACCAGATGATAGCCGAAACGGAAGATGAAACAGTCCTCGTGGCGCAGTTCGGAGATCGCCTTGGTGTAGTAGCCGGTGCTGCCTTTGTCCGGGTTGCCGAAGGGCCTTGCGCTGCCGACCGTCAGGCGCCGGCTTTCCACCGTCGGCAGGGTCCTGGCGAAGCGCAGAAAGTCCTGCTCGTCGCGGATCTCAAGCGAGGGGTTGCGCGCGAACTCGCCGAAGAACACCCGGGAGGTGATCAGGAAGCCGTTGACGCCGTGAAAGGTATAGAGGTTCTCGAAGATCTGATGGGCGCCCACCCTTTGGCGCAGTTCATCGATCTCGTAGGGGGAGCCAAGCGGCAGGTCGAGGTCCGCCTCGCCGATGTCGATGGTGTCCCATTCGTCGGGCAGGGCGATGAAACGCCCGTTGCCGTCGTCGACCTCCGCCGTGGCGCAGGCGCTCAACATCAGAAGCAGCGCAGCCGCTATCGGCGCCGTCCAGCCGCCCTTTGGTCGTTTCTCGCGGTCCACCGTCACGCTCCACCCCGCCCAGCTGTTGCAACCGAAAGGCTAGCAAAGGCGATCCGACGACGCCAAAGAGAAACGGCCGGTCCCCGAAGAAACCGGCCGTTTATTGGGCGTAGTCTTACGACTATCCGCGGTTCATACGGTTGTTGATCAGATCGTCGACGACGCCGGGGTCGGCCAGGGTCGAGGTGTCGCCCAGGCTGCCGTAGTCGTTCTCGGCGATCTTGCGCAGGATGCGCCGCATGATCTTGCCGGAGCGGGTCTTGGGCAGGCCCGGCGCCCACTGGATCAGATCGGGGCTGGCGATGGGGCCGATCTCCTTGCGCACCCACTGCACCAGTTCCTTGCGCAGATCGTCGGTCGGTTCCTCGCCGACGTTGAGGGTGACATAGGCGTAGATGCCCTGGCCCTTGATATCGTGCGGATAGCCGACGACGGCGGACTCGGCGACCTTGTCGTGGGCGACCAGGGCGGATTCCACCTCGGCGGTGCCCATGCGGTGGCCGGAGACGTTGATGACGTCGTCGACGCGCCCGGTGATCCAGTAATACCCGTCGGCATCGCGGCGGCAGCCGTCGCCGGTGAAGTACTTGCCGGGATAGGTCGAAAAGTAGGTCTGGATGAAGCGCTCGTGATCGCCGTAGACCGTGCGCATCTGGCCGGGCCAGGAATCGGCGATGCAGAGGTTGCCTTCGGTGGCGCCGTCCAGATGGCCGCCTTCGCCGTCGACGATGACGGGGCGCACGCCGAAGAAGGGGCGCGTCGCGGAGCCGGGCTTCAGCGGTGTCGCGCCCGGCAGCGGCGTGATCAGGATGCCGCCGGTCTCGGTCTGCCACCAGGTGTCGACAATGGGGCAGCGGCCTTCGCCGACGACGTCGTAGTACCACATCCAGGCTTCCGGATTGATCGGCTCGCCCACGCTGCCGAGGATGCGCAGGGTGTCGCGCCTGGTCTTCTTCACCGGCTCCTCGCCCTCGCGCATCAGGGCGCGGATGGCGGTAGGGGCGGTGTAGAAGATGTTCACCTTGTGCTTGTCGCAGACCTGCCAGAAGCGCGAGGAGTCCGGATAGTTCGGCACGCCCTCGAACATCAGCGTGGTCGCGCCGTTGGCCAGTGGCCCGTAGACGATGTAGCTGTGCCCGGTGACCCAGCCGACGTCGGCCGTGCACCAGTAGATCTCGCCGTCGTGGTAGTCGAAGACGTACTGGTGGGTCATGGAGGCATAGACCATGTAGCCACCGGTGGTGTGCAGCACGCCCTTGGGCTTACCGGTGGAGCCGGAGGTGTAGAGGATGAAGAGCGGCGCCTCGGCCTCCATCTCCTCGGCCGGACAGTCCGGCGCCGCGGTGGCGCAGGCCTCGTGGTACCAGACGTCGCGGCCTTCGGACCATCCGATGTCGCCGCCGGTGCGCTTGACCACGAAGACCGTTTTTACTTCGGGGCAGCTTTCAAGGGCGACGTCGGTGTTCTTCTTCAGCGGAATCTTGCGGCCGCCGCGCAGGCCCTCGTCGGCGGTGATCACGCATTCCGACTGGCAGTCCTGGATGCGCCCGGCCAGGGCGTCCGGCGAGAAGCCGCCGAAGACGACGGAGTGGATGGCGCCGATGCGCGTGCAGGCCAGCATGGCATAGGCCGCCTCCGGGATCATCGGCATGTAGATGGTCACCCGGTCGCCCCGCTTGACGCCGCGCACCTTCATGGCATTGGCCAGGCGGCAGACATGCTCGTGCAGTTCGCCGTAGGTGATGTGCTGCTGGTCGTTGGGGTCGTCGCCCTCCCAGATGATGGCGACGTCGTTTTCGCGGGTCGGCAGGTGGCGGTCGATGCAGTTGTAGCTGGCGTTGGTGGTGCCGTCGTGGAACCACTTGATGTGTACGTCGCCGGGCCCGAAGCTGACGTCCTTCACCTGGGTGAAGGGCTTGAACCAGTGGATCCGCTTGCCGTGTTCGGCCCAGAAGGCTTCAGGGTCGGCGATAGACTGTTCGTAGAGCTTGAAATAGCCGGCTTCGTCGCACCAGGCGCTTTCCGCGGTATTGGCGAGAACGGGGAATACGGTCGCTTCGGACATGTCTTAGGAGGCCTCCCTGCTAGGATCGGATCATGCGGACGGCCAGCTAGCCCTCGGTGCCGTCTTCTCTCGTTTTTTGGGATTATTTCCGCAAACGGGGCGGGAAACAAGGCCCGGGCCCCTGGCCTTTGGTATCGGTCGGCTGCCCGGCAAGGCCCTAGGATTAGAGGCTTATGATGAACGGCGGCCCGGCGGCCCGGCGGGCCTGGCGGGTGCGTGGGTGCGGGCGCGCGACGGGGGCTCAGGCGGGTTCGGTCTTGCCCATCTTGCAGATCAGGGTCCACTCCGCCTTCCTGACCGGCAGCACCGAGAGCCGCGACTGGCGCACCAGCGCCAGGTCCTGAAGCTTGGGCTCGGCCTTGATCTGGGCCAGGGTCACCGGCTGCTCGAAGGGCTTCACCGCCTTCACGTCCACCATGCCGAAGCGTCCGCTGGCATCGCTGGGATCGGGGTAGTAGAGCTTCACCACCTCGACGATGCCGACGACCTGCTTTTCGTTGACCGAGTGATAGAAGAAGGCCAGGTCGCCCAGCTCCATGGCCTTCATGTTGTTGGAGGCCTGATAGTTGCGCACGCCGTCCCATTCCGCGCTGCCGGCCTTCACCTGGTCGTCCCAGGACCAGGTGCCGGGCTCCGACTTCATCAGCCAGTAGGCGGTCACGGCAGCACCTTTTTGTAGGCGGTGATGGTGACGCTCTCGAAGAGGCCGGCCTTGGTGTAAGGATCGCCGGCGGCGAAAGCTTCGGCCTCTGCGCGGCTGTCGTCGCTGAGGATGATGACGCTGCCGGTCACGGACGCGCCGTCATCGCTGGTCATCGGTCCGGCGATCAGGATGCGCTCCAGATTGCTGTTCAGGTAGTCGAGGTGGGCCGGCCGGTTCTCCGCCCGGACATGGCCGTGGCCGGCCTTGTCGACACAGTACAAGACGAACGCCATGAAACTCCCTCTCTCCCTCTGGCTCTGCTGTTTGGATGGGCCGCAGCGACAGCGCCGGCAACGGTGAAGCCGGCACTATGCCGAAAAGCCCTCCGCCTTGAAAGGCCGGGCCATCAGCCCTTCGATGGCGGCGGCCAGATCGGCGCCCTGGTTCACCACCTGATCGACAGCGCGGCAGATCGGCATCTCGATGCCTTCCGCCTCGGCCATTTCGGCGGCGGCCTTGGCGGTGTAGACGCCCTCGGTGACGCCGCGGCTGGTCGCCAGGGCTGCTTCCAGGGTCTTCCCAGCGCCGAGGGCGAAGCCGAGGCTGTAGTTGCGCGACTGGGTCGCCGTGCAGCTGAGCGTGAGATCGCCGATCCCTGCCAGCCCCATCATGGTTTCCACCTTGCCGCCGCGCGCCAGGCAGAGCCGCGTCAACTCGGCCAGGCCGCGGGTGATCAGCGCGGCGCGGGCGTTGTCGCCCAGCCGCCGCCCGGCGACGATGCCGCAGGCAATCGCCAGGACGTTCTTGACCGCCCCGCCGATCTCCACCCCCAGCGGGTCGTCAGAGACGTAGGGACGGAAGCGGCTGCTGCCGATCGCCCGGGCCAGGGCCTCGGCCAGGGCGGGCGCGTCGCTGGCCAGGGTCACGGCGGTCGGCAGGCCGGCGGCCACCTCGGCGGCGAAAGTGGGGCCGGAGAGCACCGCGAGCGGGTTCCGCGGCACGCAGGCCTCCGCCACCGCGGTCATCAACTGCCCGCTGTGCTGCTCGATCCCCTTGGCGCAGAGCACCAGCGGCAGATCCGGCCTGAGGGCGGGTGCCAGTTCGGAGAGGGTGGCGCGCAGCGTCTGCGCCGGCACCACCACAAGGGCGGCTTCGGCTTCGGCCAGCGCGGCCGCGTCGCCGGTGACGTGGATCTCCTTGTCCAAGGTGATGCCCGGCAGGTAGCGCGGGTTTTCCCGGCCCTTGGCGATCTCGTCCATGCGCGCCGGGTCGCGGCCCCAGAGGGTGACGCGGCGCCCGGCACGGCGGCAGACGACGGCCAGGGCCGTGCCCCAGGCGCCGGCGCCGATGACGGCCAGGTGTTGCATTGCTCTAGCCTGCTCGGGTGGCCGCCGCGGCACCGAGATCTTCCAGCGGCCAGCGCGGCCGCGCGGCGAAATCGAGCGGGTCGGTGAGGCCGAGGCGCAGGCGTTCCACTCCGGCCCAGGCGATCATGGCGGCGTTGTCGGTGCAGAGGGCCGGCGGCGGTGCGATCAGAGCGCTTCCGGCGTCCTGCGCCACGGCGTCGAGGCGCTGGCGCAGATGGCGGTTGGCGGCGACCCCGCCCGCCACCACCAGCGGCCCGGCTTGACCGTAGTCCTCGGCGAAGACCGCCAGCGCCTTGGCGCAGCGCTCCGCCAGAATGTCGCCCACCGCTGTCTGAAAGGCGGCGGCCAGATCCGCCTTGCGGGCCGGGTCGCCGTCGGGGTTGTCCAGCAGCCCGGCCGTGTCTGCCGCATGACGCACGGCGGTCTTGAGGCCGGAGAAGGAGAAGTCCAGACCGGGGCGCCCCAGCATCGGCCGCGGCAGATCGAAGGCCGTCGGGTCGCCCTCCGCCGCCTGGCGCTCCACCGCCGGGCCACCGGGATAGCCGAGCCCCAGCAGCTTGGCCGTCTTGTCGAAGGCTTCGCCCACGGCGTCGTCGATGGTGCCGCCCAGGCGCCTGTAGCGTCCCACGCCCTCCACCGCCAGAAGCTGGCAGTGGCCGCCGGAGACCAGCAGCAGCAGGTAGGGAAAGGCGAGATCGGTACCCAGCCGCGCCGTCAGGGCGTGGCCCTCCAGATGATTGACCGCCAGGAAGGGCAGGTCCCAGGCCAGGGCGATGGCCTTGGCGGTCATCACGCCGACGAAGACGCCGCCGATCAGGCCGGGCCCGGCGGTGACGGCGATGCCGTCCAGTTCGGGGAAGTCGATCCCCGCCTCCGCCATGGCCCGTTCGACCAGACCGTCGATGTGGTCGAGATGGCTGCGCGCGGCGATCTCCGGCACCACGCCGCCGTAGGGGCGGTGCTCGTCGAGCTGCGAGAGGACGAGGTTGGCGCGGATCTCTCCAGCGCCGGTCACCACCGCCGCGGCAGTTTCGTCGCAGGACGTCTCGATGCCCAGCACGCTCAGCGCGCCGTCTCGGGTTTCCGTCTCGGCCATGCGCCGGACCTTAGAGCAAGGATTGTGGCGAAGCCAGTCATGCTCTAATGCTTGGCGCATGGCGACACGCTCTCCCTTCCGCCTCGGCACCCGGGGCAGTCCCCTTGCCCTGGCCCAGGCGCACGAGGTGCGCCGCCGCCTCGGCGATGCGCACGCCGAGCTGGCCGAGGACGGCGCCGTCGAGATCGTGGTCATCAAGACCACCGGCGACCGTATCCAGGATCGCGCCCTGGCGGAGATCGGCGGCAAGGGGCTGTTCACCAAGGAGATCGAAGAGGCCCTTCTGGCCGATGAGATCGATGCCGCCGTGCATTCCATGAAGGACGTGCCCACCTGGCTGCCGGACGGCCTGGTGGTGGAGCACATCCTGCCGCGCGAGGACCCGCGCGACGCCTTCTTCTCCCCGCACGGCGACAGCCTTGCCGCTTTGCCAGCCGGCGCCAGGGTCGGGACCTCGTCGCTGCGCCGCCAGGCCCAGGTGCTGATCGCGCGCCCCGACCTCACGGTCGAGCCGATCCGCGGCAACGTCGACACCCGCCTCGACAAGCTGGCCGCCGGAACGGTCGACGCCACCCTGCTGGCGGTGGCCGGGCTGCGGCGCCTCGGCAAGGCAGGGCGGATCACCGCCGCCCTTTCCGTCGAGGAGATGTTGCCGGCGGTGGCCCAGGGCGCCATCGGCCTGGAGATCCGCGAGAACGACGAGCGCAGCCGCGGCCTGCTCGATGCCATCTGCTGCCGGGACAGCGGGCTTCGCGTGGCCGCCGAGCGCGCCATGCTGGAAACGCTGGAGGGGTCCTGCCGCACACCGATCGCCGGGCTGGCGGAGCTGTCCGACGACGGCGCGGGCCTGCGGCTGCGCGGGCTGCTCGCGATGCCGGATGGCAGCGCCGTCTTCCGCGCCGACCTGCAGGGTTCGGTCGCCGACCCGATCGGGCTCGGCAAGGCGCTGGGTCAGGAGCTTCTGGCCTCCGCCGGCAGTGACGTCATCGATGCCATCACCGGACACTGACGGCTCGGATCCGGGTTCACGAAGCCTGCGCGTCGTCGTCACCCGCCCGCGCGAGGATGCGGAGACCCTGGTCGAAGCCCTCACCGCGCGCGGGCACTCCGTTCATCATGAACCGCTCCTCGCCATCGAAGCGCGGGATGACCCGGCCTGGCCGGCCGGTCACCAGGATGCGCAGGCGCTGCTGATCACCAGTGCCAACGGCCTGCGCGCCTTTGCGCGCTGCGACGCGCGCCGGGCGCTGCCGGTCTTTGCCGTCGGCGATGCCTCGGCGGCGGCTGCACGGGCGGCCGGCTTCACCGCGGTGCACTCGGCCGCCGGCACCGTCGAAGACCTGGCGCAGCTTGTCGGGGACACCCTCGACCCAGGCGCCGGCCCGCTGCTCCATCCGGCGGCGGGCAAGCTGGCCGGGGACCTCCAGGGCCTGCTCGCGGAGGACGGGTTCCAGGTCCTGCGGGCCGTCCTCTACGATGCCGTGCCCGCGCAGAGCTTTTCCGAGGAATTTGTTCGCAAAATCGACTCAGGATTGATCGACGCCGTCACATTTTTCTCGCCCAGGACAGCGGCCACCTTTGCTAGCCTGATCGCTGAGGCGGGCCTTGTCCCGGCTTGCAGAGGGGTTGCGGCCGTTTGCCTTAGCCGGGCCGTCGCAGAACGCCTCTCCGGGCTGCCCTGGGCGGCGGTGGCGGTGGCCGAGCAGCCGGATCAGCAGGCCTTGCTGGCACGGCTTGACGCCCTGGCTGCGAAGCGCGAGTAATGAAGCGCGTACTGCGCTGCAACGAAGGGCCTATAGTAAGGGGGGCGTGCGGCGCCCGATCTAAGGGTGTTTGCGGGGATCATGGCGGAATCCGAAGGGCAGGGCGGCAAGACGGCCGCCACGGAAGACAAAAAGCCGGACGACAGCGGCCCGGACGATAGAAAGCCGGACGACAGAAAGACTGCGCCGGCCATCGCGGTGATCGAGCTCTTCGGCGGCATCCGGCCGATGGCAAAGGACCTGGGTGTCGCGGTCTCCACCGTGCAGGGCTGGAAGGAGCGGGAGTCGATCCCGGCCAACCGCCACGATCAGATCCGCGCGGCCGCCCAGAAAAAGGGGCTGGCCCTGGACGCTGCCCTGTTGCGGGCTTCGGCCTTGCCTGAGGCCGGCTCCACGACGCCGCCGGTCATCGAGGCCGAGGCGCAGGAAGTAAAGGCGGCGGACAGCCCTGCAAAGGATGCGTCGGCTGCGGAGAAATCCTCGGCCGGAAAGATGGAAAAGCCAGCTCAGAGCGCAGCCAGTTCGGTGGCCTCGCGCAGCAGCCGGGCTTCCCGCGCCTCGGCGGCCCCGGAGGGGTCCTCGAAACCGGAGGGGGTTGAGAAAGCGGAACCGTCGGCGAAGCCGGAGCCGGCCGGGTCCGCAGCCCCGCCGCCCCGGCGTTCCGGATCGCTGGTCCCCGGGGTGGTCCTTGGCGTGCTGTTGGCGGTGGCGATCGCGGTTGCAATGGTCTTCAGCCGCGGCTACTGGCTGCCGCTCGTCGATCCCCAGAGCGGCCAGCAGCAGGAGGCCGTGGCCTCCGCACTCCAGGATCTCGATGTCCGCCTGGCGGATCTGCAGGCCGCCCTGCCGCCCGATAACTCCGAGGCGGTCGCCGCCGTCAACGACCGCCTGTCGACCCTGGAGGCCGCCGTCTCCCAGGGCGCCGGCCAGGACCCGGAAACCCGCGCCGCGCTGGAGTCCCTGAGCGCCAATCTGGCGCGCCTGACCGACCGGCTGCAGTCGCTTGAGGAAAGCCAGGCCGCGGCGGGCATCCCGACCGAAGCGTTGAGCAACCGCCTGAGCAGCGAGGCGGCCCGTCTCGACGAACTGCTGACGGCACAGTCGGAACTGGTCGCCCGCCTGGAACAGGCCGAACGCGATCTCGCAACGGCGGCCGCCAGCCGCGACGCCGCCCCCGGCAGCCAGGAGACGCTGCTGCTTCTCGCCATGCTGCAGCTGCGCGACGCGATCCGCGGCTCCGGCCCCTACGAGGAACCCCTGCGCATGCTGCAGAACCTGGCCGAAGGGGATGCCGCGCTGACCGACATCACGGCGCCCCTGGAGCGGCGGGCTCCGGCGGGCCTGCCGAGCCTCAGGGACCTGCAGGCGGCCTTTCCCGAGGTTGCGCGCCGGCTCGCCGCCATCGAACTGGGCGAGGAGGGCGAGGGCTGGTCGGCCGGCGTGCTGCGGCGCCTTTCGGAGGCCGTGAACCTGCGCCCCGTCGGACTGGTCGAAGGCGACAGCCCGACGGCGGTCGCCGCCCGCGCCGAGGTGAAGCTGAACGACGGCGATCTGGAAGGCGCCCTGGCGGAGATTTCCAGTCTCACCGGCGCCGCGGCCGAGGCGGCGGCGCAGTGGCGCGGCGAAGCCGAGGCGCGGGTCGCCGCCAATCAGGCGGTCAGCGCCCTGGGGGCCATGGTCTCCGAGCGGTTTCGCCTGACGGCGGGCGGATAATCCATGCGCCGCGTCATCGTCTTCGTCGCGCTTGCCGCCCTGGCGGTTCTCGCCGCCTTCTGGCTGGCGGAACACCCGGGCCGGGTTTCCATCGAATGGCTCGGCTACCAGATGGAACCGCCGATCGGCATGCTGGTGCTGGCCGGTGTGGTGCTGTCCGTCGCGGTCATCATTCTCTACCGCATCATCACCCTGATCCTCGGAACGCCCGGCACCATCGGCCGCGCGCTTTCCGCCAGCCGGCGCCGGCGCGGCTTCCGGGCGCTCAGCCAGGGCATGGTGGCGGTGGCTGCCGGCGACGCGCAGGAGGCCGCGCGCTGGTCGCGCAAGGCCGACAGCCTGCTGGAGGACCCGCCGCTCACGCTGCTGCTGTCGGCCCAGGCGGCCCAGCTCAACGGTGACGAACTGGCGGCGGAGAAGTACTTCAACGCCATGCTGGAGAAACCGGAAACCCGCTTCCTGGGTCTGCGTGGCCTGTTGATGCAGGCCCTGCGCAAGGGCGACGACCAGCGCGCGCTCGGCTACGTGCGCGAAGCCCATGCCATGCGCCCCAAGACGCCCTGGGTGGTGACCAACCTCTTCGAGCTGAGCGAGCGCACCGGCGACTACGACGGCGCGGCGGCTGCCCTGAAACAGGCTGCGAAGATCAAGGCGCTGGCAAAGCCGGAGGCCGACCACAAGGGGGCCGTCATCACCCTCGCCAAGGCGGAAAAGGCCTGCGCCGAGGGCCGGCGCGACGAGGCGCTGAGCCTCAGCCGCGCAGCGCAGAAAGCCGATGCCGCCCTGCTGGCCGCGGCGGTCCTGCATGCCCGCCTGGCGGTGGAGAGCGAGCGCTTCCGCGAAGCCGCCAAGGTGGTGGAACGCATCTGGGCGCGCAGCCCTTCGGCCGAACTGGCGGCGCTCTACCGACAGGCCGCGCCCGCCGCCAAGCCGCTGGAGCAGGTCAAGCGCTTCACCAAGCTGGCGGCCCTGAACCCCAACCACCGCGAAAGCCACCTGGCGCTGGCGGAAGCGAACCTGGATGCCGGGCTCTGGGGCGAGGCGCGGCGTCACCTGGGCATTCTGGTGACCCTGGAGGGTGAAGACCCGGCCCGCGCCCATGTCTGCCGGCTGATGGCGCGGCTGGAGGAGTCCGAACACGGCGACATCGCCGCCGCCCGTTCCTGGCTGGAGCGGGCCGGCGAGGCGCCGCGCGATCCCGCCTGGGTCTGCAACACCTGCGGGGCGGTGGCCGCGCGCTGGTCGGTCGACTGCGGCGCCTGTGGCAGCTTCGACTCCCTGGTCTGGGGCGCGCCGCGCCGCGTGGGCAGCCTGACCGCGCCCGGCGCAGGCACGGCCCTGGCCCAGATCACCGCAAAGCAGGGCGCCCGCACCGGCGAAAGCCGGGTCGCCCCGGTGACCATGCCGCTCGCCAAGCTGCCGGACCAGCCGCCGGACCGTCCCGAGGGCGACGACGAGGCAGGGACCGGGGCCGCAGCCGCCGAAGCCGATGCGACCGCAGCCCCGGCGCCGGGGCGGCCAAAGCCACAAACACCGGCGCCGCCGGCCCCCGCGAAGCCTCTGGCCGGGCCCGCCGAGATCGGTCCTTCCGACGTCAAGCCGGCCCTTCCAAAACCACCGGCCGCCGCCGGGGCAAACGGGCAGGAGCCGCCGCCCGGCGAACGCAGCCGCGACCTTGGCGACGACGACGCCGAAGAGGCAGTGGCGGTCGAGGGCTCGGTCCCGCCGCGCATCGAGCGCGACCCCCGCTAGGGGCCGTTAACCCTGGATTAAGGCCGTTCCCTTAGGGGTCGAGGGTCGTTTGGCGAGGCCTGCCGCACTTGCGTTGGCGACGGCTTCGCCGTAAGGTCCCGCCGATTCAGGTGGCCGGACTTAGGACCGGCTTCAGGTGTGCCGCCTTAGCTCAGTTGGTAGAGCATCGCATTCGTAATGCGAGGGTCGCGTGTTCAAGTCACGCAGGCGGCACCATTTCCCCGCAGTTCTGACCGTTTTACCCCGTCCCCAGCGCCACGGCGTCGAGGATGGCGAGGTAGTGGCAGGCGGCGGCGATCAGCACCAGCGCGTGCCAGATCGCGTTGTGGTAGGGCAGGCTGCGCCAGAGGTGGAAGACGACGCCCAGGGTGTAGATGACGCCGCCGGCGACCAGCAGGCTGAGGGCCGGGGTGGAGAGCGCCGTCGCCAGCGGCTCCACGACCACGAGGACGGACCAGCCCTGGGCCAGATAGAGCACGATAGCCGCCCGCTCGAAGCGGCGCGGCAGAAAGAGCTTCAGCGCGACCCCCAGGGCCGCCACCGCCCAGACCACTGCAAAGAGCGCCCAGCCCCAGGTGCCGCCGATCACCGCCAGGGAGAAGGGCGTATAGCTGCCGGCGATCATGACGAAGATGGCGGCGTGGTCGAGGCGCCGCAGTACCTCCTTCCAGTTCGGATGCCAGACCATGTTGTAGGCCGCCGAGCAGGCGAAGACGGCAACCAGACCCAGGCCGTAGACCGCGAGGCTGAGGTTGGCGGTACTGAACAGGGTGGGACCGAAGGTTCCCGGCTCGATCAGCGCCAGGGAGGACTGGCTGTGCCAAACCGCGAGGACCAGCAGCGCCGGCGCGGCGGCCAGGCTGGCGCTGACGCCGAGGATGTGGACCACGGCGTCGGCCAGCCGTTCGCCTCTGGTGAACTGCGGAAAGTGCAGGGGTTTGGACATTGCCGGCGCCTCCTCCTGAGGCTCCTATCATCCCCCAGGCCCCGGCGCGGCCGCAAGGGGCCGCTTGCCCGTACGGCCGGCCTCTAACACCACTGTGACTTTGCACCACTATGTCCGGAATGGTTAAATGCGCCCCGGCGCCGTGAGGGAAGGGTTGCCGCGGGAGCAGGTGCGCTCCGTATTCCGGTTCTGTTGGGGGGAAGGGATGAGCTTCGGATTTGGCCTAGGACGGGTGGGCGCGGCTTCTGGGCTGCGGCCGGTTCTGGCCGGCGGCGTGATGGCGCTGCTCGCGGCCTGCGGCACGCCCGGCGGCGACTACGACGAGCTGATGGCCGAGCGCAATTTCACCGGCGCCACGCTGGAGAGCTTTTCGATCTGCCATGGCTATGGCTGCCGCCTGGTTTCCCATGTCTCGCTGACCGAGATGGACTGGGACCCGGTGGCCGATCTCTTCGCCGAGCCTGCGGCCTCCGCCGATATCGAACGCACCCGCATTGCCATGGCGACCGCAATCCTGGAAGAGGCGGTGGGCCGCCAGACCGGCACCCACGATGACGAGGCCGGCACCTTCAACGCCATCAGCGGCAACAACCAGCTCGACTGCGTGGACGAGACCACCAACACCTCGGTCTATCTCACCCTCATGGCAAGGGCCGGCTATCTCAAGTGGCACAAGATCACCGGCTGGGCCGGGCGCGGCCTGCTGATCGACGGCGAGTGGCCACATCAGTCCGCCGTGGTCGAGGAACTGAAGACCGGCAAGGCCTACGCCATCGATACCTGGTTCGAGGACAACGGCCGCCCCGCCCACGTGGTGCCGCTGGAGACCTGGCGCGCCGGCTGGATCCCGCCGGGCTTTGTCGACAGCATGCTCTAGGGACAGCATGCTCTAGGGGCCAGCGTGCTCAAGGCAGCACAGCGCCCCAACCAACAGCATAGGCAAGTCGCCGCACAATCAGGTCGCCCCTGGGATAACCGCGTGTCGCCTTCGGGGGCGACAGCGCCTGCCGCTTGCCGCATCCCTTCGCCAAAACAAGTTTCCCTGTGTTCCTGAACCCGTCCTTGCCGGAGAGCGGTCATGTCCGTCGTCTCGAACATCGTGCTGTCGTCGCGGGTGCGCCGCTCGCCGTACTTCGCCGCCACCCAGCGTTACGGCTGCAAGGCCTACTCGGTCTATAACCACATGTACCTGCCGCTCTACTACGAGAGCCCGGAGGCCGACTACTGGCACCTGGTGAACGGCGTCACGCTCTGGGACGTGGCGGTGGAGCGGCAGGTGGAGATCGCCGGTCCCGATGCCGCGCGCCTCGTTCAGTTTTTGAGTCCGCGCGACCTCTCGTCCTGCGCCGTCGGGCAATGCAAGTACGTTATGATGACCGACGCGCGCGGCGGCATCGTCAACGATCCCGTCCTGCTGAAGCTGGCGGAGGACCGCTTCTGGCTCTCCCTGGCCGACAGCGACGTGCTGCTCTGGGCCAAGGGCATCGCGCTTGCCGGAGGCTACGACGTGGAGGTCTTCGAACCGGACGTCTCGCCCCTGCAGCTTCAGGGGCCGCTGGCGGCCACGGTGGGCGAGGCGCTGTTCGGCGCCGCGCTGAACGACCTGAAGTACTTCCGCTTCGCAGAGTTCGATCTGGACGGCATGCCGCTGATCGTCTCGCGCACCGGCTGGAGCGGTGAGCGCGGCTATGAGATCTACCTGCAGAACGCGGCGGACGGCGACCGGCTGTGGGAGGTCATCATGGAGGCGGGCCGCCCCCACGGCATTGCTCCGGCCACCCCCTCGGCCATCCGCCGCATCGAGGGCGGGCTGCTCTCCTACGGCGCTGACATGACGTTGGAGAACAATCCCTACGAGATGAACCTGGGCCGCCTCGTGGACCTTGAGCAGGAGGCGGACTTCATCGGCAAGGCGGCGCTGGCGCGTATCGAGCGCGACGGCGTGCGCCGCCGTCTCGTCGGCCTCTCCGTCGAGGGCGGGCGCGAGGCCATGGCCGGCATCGAGCGGGCGGAGGTCAGCTATGACGGGCAGGCCATCGGGCGCGTGACCAGTGCCGTCTACTCTCCGGGCCTGGAGCAGACCATCGCCCTGGCTCTCGTCGCCGCAGAGCACAGCGACGAGGGGACCGCTCTGACGGTTCGGGCAGAAGGTCAGGCAGGGGAGTCGGTCCGGGACGCAAGCGTCAGCCCGCTACCCTTCGTCAGCAAGAAGACGGTTTGACGGACTTGCGATGAAGAGGTTCGGCAGTTGCCCATTCTTCGAGACGCGCGCCTCCGGCACGCTCCTCAGGATGAGGATCGAAAGGCTGAAACAACAAATCCTCATGCTGAGGAGTGAGCGCAGCGAAGGTCTCGAAGCATCAGGCCGCGGCCACAGGGTCCTTTTGGCGGCCGGCTAGCTTTCGACCCCCTCGACGATGGCGACCGTCCCCTCTGCATTGGCGAGACGCAGGGGCAGGATCTCCTGATAGGCCGCGGAGTGATAGAAGCCTTCGGCGGCGGCCTTGTCCGGGAACTCCAGAATGATCAGCCGCGGCACCGTCCACTCGCCCTCCAGGGTCTCGGCTGCGCCGCCGCGCACCAGGTAGCGCCCGCCGTGGGTGGCGATGATCGCCGGCACCGCCTCGCGGTAAGCCTCGAAGGCCTTGGGGTCGGTGACGTCCAGATGAGCGACGATGTAGGCGGCCATAGAAGTGTCTCCCGGTTTCATGGGCGCCCTAGTATAGCGGCGCGAGGAAGGCGGCCCAGGCGAGATAGGCGCCGAGGGCGGTGAGCGCGACGAAGAACAGCTTGCGGAAGCGCGCCTCCGGCAGGCGCTTGCGGAAGACCTGGCCCAAGGCCATGCCGCCCAGCGCCGGCAGCAGGGCGACCGCCGACAGCAGACCGGCCTCCGTCGGCAGCAGGGCGTGACCCCTGAGCGCAACGGCGAGGGCCAGCGTGGAGATCAGAAAGGTCAGGCCCATGGCCTGCACCAGGTGATCGCGTGACAGGCCGAGGGCCTGGAGATAGAGCACCGAGGGAAAGATGAACGAACCGGTGAGCCCGGTAATGGCGCCGTTGACCAGGCCCAGCGGCGGCGACAGCCAGGGCTCCTTCGCACCCGGCGGCGGCATCTGCAGGCCGGTCAGGCTGACCAGCGCGTAGACACAGAGCAGGGCGCCGAAGAGGCCGGAAGGCAGGCTGGCGTCGAGGCCGGCCAGCAGGCCGGCGCCGAACCAGATGGCCGCGCAGGCCGCCAGCAGAAAGACCCAGAGCCGCATCACCAGGGCCTTCAGCGCGCCGCCGGCCAGCGCCTGCCAGATGTTGGTGGCGAGCGAAGGGACCAGCACCAGGGGTATGGCCGCCTTCAGGTCCATCTGGGTCGCCAGCAGTGCAAGGGCGATGGTCGGCAGGCCGAGGCCGACCAGACCTTTCACCAGGCCGGCGAGCAGAAAGCTCGCCGCCACGACCAGGATTACCTCGCTCTCCCACATGGGGGTGGATCATAGGCGCATGACCTGCCGCGGCGAAAGCGCCGGCATCGGCTGTAAGCAGTCCGGGGGTGGCAGCGACCTTGGGTTGGGGCGCCGCCATGGGCTAGGCTGGTGTGTTCAAAAGAAAACAGGTCCATAGGATATGAGGGAGGGAACGATGCGGCTTCACGGCAAGGTCGCGGTGGTCACCGGTGGCGGTTCGGGCTTCGGCGAGGGCATCGCAAAACTCTTCGCTGCGGAAGGCGGGCGCGTGGTGGTCGCCGACATCGACGGCACGGCCGCCGAACGCGTCGCCCAGGAAATCGACAGGGCCGGTGGCGCGGCGGTGGCGGCGCCTGCGGACGTGACCCGCAGGGCCGACGTCGATGGAATGATGCGCGCCGCCCTCGACAGCTACGGGCGGCTCGACGTTCTGGTGAACAATGCCGGCGTCGCCCACCGCAACAAGCCGATGACCGAGGTGACGGAGGAGGAGTTCGACCGCATCTACGCCGTCAACGTAAAGGCCATCTACTTGGCCGCCCTGGCGGCCATTCCGCTGATGCGCGCCGAGGGGGGCGGCTGCATCGTCAACACCTCCTCGACCGCCGCGCTGCGCCCGCGCCCGGGACTCACGGTCTACAATTCCTCCAAGGGTGCGGTGAACGTGATGACCAAGTCCATGGCGGTGGAACTGGCGCCGGATAAGATCCGGGTCAACGCGGTCTGTCCGGTGATCGGCGAAACGGCGCTGATGGAGACCTTCATGGGCGTGCCCGATACGCCGGAGAACCGGCGGAAGTTCGAGGCCACCATCCCGCTGGGGCGCTTCTCCACGCCGCATGACATCGCCGAAGCGACGCTCTTCCTTGCCTCCGACGCGGCGGAGTTCCTGACCGGCGTGACGCTGGAAGTGGACGGCGGCCGCTGCATCTAGCCGGAACCGATATAGGCCAACCCGCTGGCAGCGAACGCAGGGCTCACCCCCCTCCCGACCTCCCCCCATCGAGGGGGGAGGGGATTTCTCTTAGGGCCGGCTCAACTAAAACCCGCTCCCCCTTCGATGGGGGAGGGATGGGGTGGGGGTGACAGCCTCGCTGTTCCAAGCTGCGCGTTGGTTTGTGACCGAGCCTGCTCCAACAGCGTATCGAGGCGTGGCAAAGCAAAAGGCCCGGAACCGAAGTTCCGGGCCTTCCGCTTTGTCGGAGCGTTTCGCCGCGTCTATTCGCGGGCCACGCCGAAGATGCTGAGCAGCCAGATGAACATGGTCACGAAGCTGCCGTAGAGCATGAAGGCGCCGAAGATCGACTTGCGGGTGGCGACCTCGTTGCCGTCGGCCTCGCTGTACATGTTCTTGATCATCTGCGTCTCGTAGGCGGTCAGGCCGGCGAAGACCAGCACCACCACGATGGACAGGCCGAGGTGGAACAGCTCGGACTGCAGCAGGAAGATGTTCACCAGCAGCGCCACCAGGATGCCGATGGTCGCCATCATGAAGAAGGCGCCCAAGGGAGCGAGGTTCCGCTTGGTGGTGTAGCCGTAGAGGCTGGTGCCCGCGAAGGCGGCGGCTGTGATGAAGAACACCCGCACCATGCTGTCGCCGGTGTAGAGCAGGAACATGGGGGACATCAAGGCGCCCCACATCGCGGCGTAGATCCAGAAGGACCCGTGCGCCATGGCCATGGAGCCGCTCATCATCACACGCGGCGCGAAGAAGCCGAAGCCGATGATGCCGAGGAACAGCACCCAGCGGAACGGGCTCAGCGCAATGGCCTCCAGAAGCGCGGGCTGGGAGGCGACGAAGAGGGCCACGATGCCGGTGAAGGCCACCCCCAGCGCCATGTAGTTGTAGACGCCAAGCATGTACTTCCGCAGACCCTCATCGATCTGCGCGGCATCTGCCTGCGTCTGCGTCATGTATCTGCGGTCGGGACCGAGAGCCATCAGGACACCCTTTCGTTTTACCCAAGTGGCCGGAACAGTAACGCCCGGACCACGATCTTGCCCATAGATTTCAGAGGTAATATTGGAGGTTCCGGGGCTTGAATCAACTGATTTTCGCACGGCTTGTGCGTAAATTTTTCTTCATATTCAAGGCGCTGAAACACAGCTTTGAGCTGTGCCAAAAACGTGGTCAGGACCCGATTCCTGCTTGCGCGACAGGGGGTTGCCGGGCTCCGCGAAGGCCCGCTACTGGCGCTGCCGTCCGGCCCTGCGGCTATTCGTTGCGCAGCAGGGGGGCGGCTTTCTGGCCCAGCGCCCGCCAGGTGCCGGCAAATCCGAAGGCGACCGTGATGGCCGTGGCCAGCAGGGCGGTGGTGATCACCGAATCGGGCAGGAAAATGAAGGGCGTGCGCATGATCTCGGTCAGCACCAGATAGGCCGCGCCGGTCCCGATGATCGAGGCGATAACCGCCGTCACCAGCCCGAGCAGGCCGTATTCCAGCAGAAAGGCCTGGGCCACAACCCGGCGGGTCGCCCCCAGCACCTTAAGCACCACCGCGTCGTAGACCCGCCGGTGGTGGCCGGCCGCAACGGCCCCGGCCAGCACCAGGACGCCGGCGGCCAGCGCCACGGCAGCAATGGCACGGACCGCCGTCGCGATGTGGCCCATCAGCTCGCCGACCTGTTCCAGCGCCTCTTTGACGCGAATCGAGGAGACGTTGATGAAGCGGTCGGTGACCGCGATTTCCAGCGCGTCTTCGGCCTCCGGCGCGGCGCGCACGGTGGCGATGTGGGTCTGCGGCGCCTGCTCCAGAAGACCGGGCGAGAAGACCATGACGAAGTTTATGGTGAGGCTGCCCCAGTCGACCACGCGCAGGTTGGCGATGGTCACCTCCACGTCGCGGCCGAGGATGTTGATGCTCAGCGTGTCACCCAGGCCGAGCCCCAGAGCCCGCCCGACCTCGTCGTCGAGGGAGACCAGGGGCGGGCCGTCGTAGTCCGCCGGCCACCAGTCGCCCAGGGTCAGCTCGTCGCCCGCGCGCTGCTCGCGCGCCCAGGTGAGGCCGCGGTCGCCGCGGAAGATCCACTGCACATCAGGCGGGATCTCCAGCTGCTCCGGCGCCGCGCCGTTCACCGCCGAGATGCGCCCGCGCAGCATGGGCACGCGCTGGACGTTTTCGATGCCGGGCAGGCCGGCGACCAGCCTGTCGAACTCCTCGACCTGGTCGGGCTGGATGTCGATGAAGTAGAAGCCGGGCGCTTCCTCCGGCAGGCTCTGCTGCACCTGGCGGGAGAGGTTACCTTCGATGAGCGCGATGGCGACCAGCACGGTGAGGCCGAGCCCGAGGGACATGACCACCGAGCCGGTGGGGGCGCCGGGCCGGTGCAGATTGGTCAGGGCGAGGCGCAGGCCCGGGCGCCGCGGCCTCGGCAGGCGCCGGCTCACCGCCATGATGCCCTGGGCCGCCAGGCGGAACAGCAGCAGCGCGCCGATGGCCCCGATGACGAAGTAGAGCGCCAGCATCTGGTCGGTGGCGGTGACCACGGCCAGTCCGGCGAGCAAGCCGCCAAAGACGAGCAGCGCCAGCAAGCCCTTGCGGTCCGGCCGGCCGCCGGCCGGCGTGATGAGATCGCGGAACAGGCTGGCGGCGGCGACGTTCTGGGCGCGGGTCAGCGGCCAGAGCGAAAAGGTGATGGCGGTCAGCACGCCGAAGACGGCTGCCGTGATCAGCGGCAGCGGGTAGATGCCGAGTTCCGCGCGCCAGCCCAGGGTGTCGCCGATGATCGCCGAAACGGCGGGCGGACTGAGGCCGCCGATCAGCAGGCCGATGACGATGCCGAGCGAGGCGAGCACCAGGATCTGCGTCATGTAGACCTGGAAGATCAGGCGACCGGGCGCCCCCAGGCACTTGAGGGTGGCGATGGTGCCGGTCTTGCCTTCCAGGTAGCTGCGCACCGCGTTGCCGACGCCGACGCCGCCGACCAGAAGGGCGGTGAGCCCGACCAGCGTCAGGAACAGGGTCAGGCGGTCGATGAAGCGGCCGATGCCGGGCGCCGCCTCGGTGGTGTCGCGGATGCGCCAGCCGGCCTGGGGAAAGGTCTCCTGCAGGTCCTGGCGCAGATCGGCTGCGGTGAGGCCGTCGCCGAAGCGCAGGCGGTAGTGGTTGCGGATCAGGCTGCCGGGCTGCACCAGGTTGGTCTCCGGCAGGCTCGCGCGGTCGACCATGAAGGTCGGGCCCAGGGTGAAGGCCCGCGAGGTGCGGTCCGGCTCGCGCTCCAGCACCGCCGATACGCGGAACTGGGTGTCGCCGATCTGGACCAGCTCGCCCAGTTCCACATCCAGCCGGCGCAGCAGGTTGCCGTCGACCACGGCACCCCAGACGCCGTCCTCGCGGGCCAGGGCCGCCGCGAGGTCGCCTTCCGGTGCGAGGCGTACGGCGCCATAGAGGGGATAGAGGTCGTCGACCGCCTTCAGTTCGACCAGCACCCGGCGCGACCCTTCGTCGAGGCCGCGGGCCATCGCGCGCATCTCCGAAACGCTGGAGACTTCGACACGTTCTGCCAGCCAGTCCTGTTGCTCGGCGCTGGCCTCCACGTGGGTGAGGCGCAGGTCCATGTCGCCGCCCAGAAGGATACGCCCGTCGCGCTGCAGCCCCTGCAGCATCGCTTCCGAAACCGAACCGACGCCGGCGATGGCGGCCACCCCCAGGGTGAGGCACGCCAGAAAGATGCGGAACCCCTTGAGCCCGCCACGCAGCTCGCGCCGCGCCAGCCGCAGGGCCAGCGGCAGGCCGCTGCCGCTCTCGGCGTCCAGGCTCCCGGCGCCGCTGCGCCCGGCATGCTGCTCCAGCGTGGTCACGAGACGGCCGCTTGAGTACCGGCGCCGTTTGTGACGCCACTTGATCCGAGGCCGTCATCGATGATGAGACCGTCCAGCAGCTTCACCGTGCGCGAACATCGGGCGGCCAGTTGCGGGTCGTGGGTGATCAGCACCAGGGTGGTGCCGTGGTCGGCCTGCAGGCCGAAGAGAAGATCGATGATCTGCTGGCCGGTTTCGCCGTCCAGATTGCCGGTCGGCTCGTCGGCCAGCATCAGGTCGGGGCCGGCGGCAAAGGCGCGGGCGAGCGCCGTACGCTGCTGCTCGCCGCCGGAGAGCTGGCCCGGGTAGTGGGTCAGCCGATGACCCAGGCCGACGGACTCAAGGCAGGCCGCGGCACGGTCGAAGGCGTCGCTGCGGCCGGCGAATTCCAGCGGGATGGCCACGTTCTCCAGCGCCGTCATCGTCGGCACCAGGTGAAAATCCTGGAACACGATGCCGACGGAATCGCGGCGGAACCGGGCCAGCGAGTCCTCGTCCAGCCCGGTAAAGCGCGTGCCGCCGATGATCACCTCGCCTTTGCTGGCGCGCTCCAGGCCGGCGATGATCATCATCATGGAGGACTTGCCGGAGCCGGAGGGCCCGACCACGCTGACCGTCTCGCCCCGCGGGATTTCCAGGTCCAGGCCGCGCAGAATGTGGACCGGACCGGCGGTGGACGGCAGTGTCAGTTCGACGTCCTGCAGGGCGATCATGGCATTGCCCCCGGAGGCGGTGAGAGGGGCGGCGCCGGGGCCGGGCGCCCCGGGGACCGGTCCAGGGGGCGCGCTTTCGGTTGTTTCGCTCATCATCCCTCTCTTATACGACTTGCCTGCCATATGGATCGCCGAAGGCGCATTTCAACGCGCCGGCCCGGCCAACCGCACGGCCGGCGACGCTTGATCGCCCGCGCGGCGGCCCCTACTTCTTATCCAAGCGGCGCCGTTTGGCATAGTATTGCCTGGAAAGGCCGCCGAATCCCTAAGCAGGCGAACGATCCAATGCCCTCTCCCACACGACTGCGCCCTAAAAGACAGGGCTCGAGCCTGGTTCTCCTCCTCGGTCTGCTTCTGGCCATCACCGCACTGCCCGGGGGCGAAGCGGCCGCGAAAACCGTTCGCCTGATGGCCTTCGGTGACAGCCTCGTACACGGCTACGGCCTGCCGGCGGGCGAAACGTTTCCGGAGCAGCTCGAAACGGCGCTCAGGGAAGAGGGGCTGGACGTTATGGTGATCAACGCCGGAAACTCTGGCGACACCACCGCGGCCGGGCTGGCGCGCCTGGACTGGGCGCTGGCGGACGAGCCGACGGCGGTGATCCTGGAACTCGGCGCCAACGACGGTCTGCGCGGCCTCGATCCGGCGGCCACTTACGACAATCTGGACGCGATCATGGCGCGGTTCACCGAAGAGGGGCTGCCGGTCCTGATCGCCGGCATGCTGGCGCCGCCCAACCTGGGCCGCGAGTACGGCGACTCTTTCAACAGCGTCTTCCCGCGGCTGGCGGAGAAATACGACGCGCCGCTCTATCCCTTTTTCCTCGATGGCGTCGCCCTGGAGCCGGAGCTCAATCAGCCCGACGGCATCCACCCCAACGCCCGCGGCGTGGCGGAGATCGTCAAGCGCATCAAACCTTATGTCGTCGCCCTGGTGCGCGACGCGGCTGGCGGAGCGCAGCCGGCGCAGGTCAATTGATGGGGCCTGATGCCGATCCGGCCCGAAATCCTCATGCCAGAAATCCTCATGCCCGAAATCCCCGTGCCAGAAGTCCCTCGGAGCCGGTGGCATGACCGCTGAACCGCTCACCATCGGCTCCCAGACCGCCGGGCGCTACAAGTCCGCCTACGCGGTGGGCGATCCGGACGATGACAAAGCCTGGGGCAGCGTGGCCGCGGCCTGCGTCGAAGCCCTGGGCAGCCTGCCGGAGCGCGCCAACCTGGGGTTCGTCTATGCGACGGGGCCGCTCGCGGATGATCTCGGCAGCATCGTCACCTTTCTGCGCGAACGCTGCGGCATCGCCGACTGGGTCGGGACCGTGGGCGCCGGCGTCATGGCCTCCGGAGAGGAAATCTACGACCGCCCGGCGCTTTCCGTTCTGGTGGCGGCGCTGCCGGAGGACAGCTATCGCCTCTTCGCCCCGGTCACCGGCGGGCTGGAAGACTTTACCCGCCAGCACGGCGACTGGGTGGCGGCGCACAAGCCGATCCTCGGCGTGGTACACGGCGACCCGCGCAATCCGCTGATCGTCGATGTCGTCGAGGCGGTCTCCGAAGCGACCTCGGCCTTTCTCATCGGCGGTCTGACCGCCGTCGAGGGTGAGGACTACCCACAGGTTTCGGGCACGGTTGCGGCCGGCGGGCTCTCCGGCGTCCTGTTCAGCTCGGAGCAGCTTGCCGTCGCCGGTCTCTCCCAGGGCTGCACGCCCATCGGCGAGCCCCATGAGGTGACCGAGATGGCGGGCGAAGGGGTCGTTGCCAGCCTTGACGGCCGCCCGGTGCTGGATGTCCTGCGCGAGGAGGTCGGCGAACTGCTGGCGCGCGACCTGCGCCGCATCGGAGGGTACATCTACGCGGCCCTGCCGATCGCCGGCAGCGATACCGGCGACTACCTGGTGCGCAACCTCATCGGCATGGACCTGGAGCGCCAGTGGCTTCAGATCGGCGCCGACCTCTCCGTCGGCGACCGCCTGGCCTTTTGCCGCCGTGACCACGCCTCGGCGAAGGAGGACATGCAGCGCATGCTGCGTGACCTCAGCGAAAGGGCCGGCGGAGCGCCGCGCGCGGCCCTCTACGTCTCCTGCGTTGCCCGGGGCCGCCACCTCTTCGGCACCCAGTCCGAGGAGTTGCGGTTGATCCGCGAGACGTTTGGGGATATTCCGCTCACCGGTTTCTTCGCCAACGGCGAAATCTCCAACAACCGGCTCTACGGCTACACCGGCGTTCTGACGCTGCTGCTCTGAGGCTTTTCCGGGGCCGCCGGCAAGGCGTCAGAGGCGTCCGGCTCTCAGCGGGCCGGTGCCGCCGCGACATCGTTTCTTCTGGGGACCATCCAAAGGGGGGACCAATGGAATACCGGCAACTTGGGCGCAGCGACATCAAGGTCAGCGCCATCTGCCTCGGCACCATGACCTGGGGCATCCAGAATACCGAGGCTGAGGGCTTCGAGCAGATGGACTATGCCCTCGACCAGGGCATCAACTTCTTCGACACCGCCGAGATGTATCCCGTCGCTCCAAAGGCCGAGACCTACGGGCGCACCGAGGAGATCATCGGCAACTGGTTCGCCGCCCGCGGCAACAGGGACAGGGTGATCCTGGCGACCAAGATCGTCGGCCCCAACAAGCAGCGCTTTCCCTACATCCGCGGCGGCGACACCCGGTTCAACAAGCACCACATCACCGCGGCCGTGGACAGCAGTCTGAAGCGATTGAAGACCGACTACATCGATCTTTATCAGCTGCACTGGCCGGACCGCGCCACCAACGACTTCCGCGGGCTCGCCTACCACCACGACGCCGATGCGGACGAAACCGCCGTCGAAGAGACCCTGGAGGCCCTGGATGACGTGGTGAAGGCCGGCAAGGTGCGCCATGTGGGGCTCTCCAACGAGAACCCCTGGGGCGTGATGCGCTTTGTCGCCGGCGCGGAGGCCGGCCGGGGGCCGCGGGTGGCCTCCGTCCAGAATCCCTACAGCCTGCTCAACCGCAGCTTCGAGACCCGGCTGGCGGAGGTGGCGATGCGCGAGCATTGCGGCCTGATGGCCTATGCGCCCCTGGCCGCCGGCACCCTCAGCGGCAAGTACCTGAACGGCCAGTGGCCGGAGGGGGCGCGGCGCACCCTTTGGCCGGACAACACCCGCTATCAGGGCCCCCAGGCCGACGCTGCCACGGCGGCCTACGTGCAACTGGCCCGCGACCACGGGATGGACCCGGCCCATCTGGCCCATGCCTTCGTGATCTCCCGGCCTTTCGTCACCGCATCGATCATCGGTGCCACGAAAATGGAACAGCTCAAGCTGGACATCGCGGCCAAGGATGTGGTTCTCAGTGAAGAGGTCCTCAACGGCATCGAGGCCATCCACAAGGACTACACCTATCCCTGCCCATAAGGTACGGCTGCCGGCTTTTGCCGCCGCCCGGAGACCCCTGGCCACGTCTGGCCCCAGAAGGTCCCGCCATCTTGAAGGTCGCCCACGGCCATGCGCTTGTTCGTCGCCCTGTCCCTGCCCGCCGCTCTGCGTGACCGGCTCTGCGGTCTCGCCTCCGGCCTGCCGGGCGCGCGCTGGGTCGACCCGGCCAACCTGCACCTGACCCTGCGCTTCATTGGCGAGGTTGACGGCCACGCCGCCGACGATGTCGATGCCGCGCTTTCCGGCATTCAGGGACCGCGGTTTCCCCTCGCCCTGCGCGGCGTCGGCCAGTTCGGCGACGACCGCAAGCCGCGCGCGCTCTGGGTGGGTGTCGAGGCCAACGGCGCCCTGGAACGCCTGCAGGCGAAGATCGAAACGGCGCTGCAGCGCGCGGGCCTGGAGCCGGAGAAGCGCAAGTTCAAGCCCCACGTGACCCTGGCCCGCTTCAAATCCAACCCCGGCACACGCCTGCAGGATTATCTGGTGCAGCATGCCCTGTTCCGCGCCGAGCCCTTCGAGGTGCGGGACTTCACCCTCTACTCCAGCTACCTCGCCCACGAGGGCGCGATCTACTCCGCCGAGGCGGTCTATCCGCTGAGTTAAACCCGCCTTCGACCCACAGGCATGCATGGCGGGGGTCGGCTACCACGAAAGACCCGCCGGCCGGTCCGTTCTCCACTTGATATCGAGACGCCTCGGGGTTATTCAGCCCGAGGTTCCAGGGGTGAGTAACCGCTGCCGCCGAACGGGATAGGCGCGCATCCAGCACGGCTCCTTTTCTGTGCTGGCCAGCCTGGGAACCGATTCATGACGACTGCTCACTCCTCCCTGGATATCCTCCTGCCTTGGCTTGACGACACGGCAGAGGGTTCACCCGCCGACACCTATCTGATGTTTCTGGCCGAGCTCCTGGAGCAGCCTGAGACCGATGGTGGCGCCATCATCGTTCCGCCGCCCGCCGAAGACACGCAGCCGGACCTCGGCATCCTCCAGAATCCGCCTGTCCAACAAGCGATGGCCTACATCTGGGGCGACCAGTTCGAGAACTTTCTCGGCGAGGACACGGTCTTCGGCGATGCCGTGACGAACAACGGCATCGACAACACCATCTACGGCTTTGCCGGCAGGGACTGGATCTCGGGCGACGCGGCCGGCGTGGGTGCAGCGGATGTCACCAACGGCGGGAACGACTCCATCTTGGGTGGCACCGGCGTGGCAATCGCGGCCGGCGATGCCCTGGGCGTCTACGGTCACGCCTCTGTCGACGGCGGGGGACACGACTTCATCAGAGGCGCCGGCGACGGCGATGCCCTCGCAGGCGACGCGTTGAGCGTCTACGGCCCCTATGCATATGTTGATGACGGAGGCTTTGACACCATAATCGGCGACGGCGGCGCGGACACAATGGCCGGCGGCGCGCTGGTCCTGGGCGGAGAGATCGGTGGCTTGGCCTTGGCCGTCGCCGATGGCAACGACTCCCTTTTGGCCGGCATCGGCGACGACCTCGTTGCCGGCGATGTCTTGGCCCTGCAGGGCGCCAGTGCCATGTCGCACGACGGTGGCGACGATTTCATCGACGGCGGTATGGGCAACGACACCCTCGCCGGTGACGCTCTGGTCCTGGGGGGCGGCACGGCCACCTCCGAGAACGGCGGCGACGATACCATGCTCGGTGGTGCGGGCGACGATCTGATGTTCGGCGATACCAACGGCAGCGAAGAGAACGGCGGCGATGATGCGCTCTTCGGCGGTGAGGGGGCCGACAGCGTCTACGGCGGCGGCGGCGAGGATCTGATCGATGGTGGCGCCGGGGTCGACCAGATCGACGGCGGTTCGGGAAGCGACCGCGTGGTCTTCGATGCCGAAGATCACAACGCCGGGGCCGGCGGAACGGTCGACGGCGGCGCCGGTGTCGACACCCTGCTCGTCGACCTGCTGCCGGCCAACGACCGCGAGGACGGATCGCTCGACGGTGTCATCGACTTCTCCGCCCTCGCCGACGTCTGGTCGGGCTTCGAGCGCATCGAGATGACCGACGCCGCCGGCGACGACGCCATTGCGCTGGATGCCGACGACATTGTCTCCATGGTCGGCGACGGCGTGCTGGAGATTGCCGGCGATCTCGGCGATACGGTGGCCCTCGCCAGCGGTGCCGGCGGGAACTGGGGGCTGCAGGGCTCGGTCGCTGGTTTCAGCACCTATGTCAACGATGCCGGTGTTCAGGTCTCCATCGACGACGACATAACGGTGCTGCTGAACACAACGGTCTAACGTTTGACCGTCGCGCAAGTCGGGCTCCGGGACAGACCGCCGTCCTGGGACCGCAGCGACGGTTCCACGTGCTGCGTTCTGGGTGGCCGCTTTGTCGTGGGACGGCGTGCTAGGAGGTCGGGCCCATCGGTCCTGCCGGCGGCTGCACCGGCTTGGGCTTGCGCGTCTCGCGGTGCAGGATGTAAAGGCCGCTGGCGATCAGAATGGCCGAACCGATCCAGACATTGGGCCCGGGCACGTCGCGCCAGATCACCCAGCCGAAGATGACGCCCCAGAGCAGAACCGAGTAGTCGAAGGGCGCAATGACTGCTGCGGGGGCGAAGCGGTAGCCCTGGGTGATCAGCATCATGCCGGCGGTGCCGATGACGCCCATGAAGACGAAAAGCCCGAAGTCCGGCAGGCTGGGTGTCTGCCACTGCGCCGGCATCATCAGCGCAGTGACGCCGACGGCGATCAGGCTGGGCCAGAAGAGGATCGCCGAGGTGGTGAGGTACTTGGTCTGCTTGCGCCCGATCAGCATGGCGATGGCGTAGCTGAGCGCCGCGCCCAGGGGCAGCAGCGCCTCGACACGGAAGGTGGCGGTGCCCGGCTGAACGACCACCAGCACGCCGACGAACCCGAAGATCACGGCCGCCCAGCGGCGGATGCCGACATGCTCGCCCAGCACCGGTACAGACAGCGCGGTGATGAACAGCGGCGCGGCGAAGGCAATGGCGAAGGCGTCGGCCAGCGGCAGGTAGCGCAGGCCGGTGAAGAACAGGAAGGCCGCGCCCAGGTTGGCGGCGGAGCGGGCAACCAGCAGCGCCGGGCGCTTCGGCTTCAGGCTGGCAAGGCCGCCGCCGGCGACCAACACAAAGGCCAGGATGGTAACGAGACCGAAGGCGTTGCGCGCCAGAATGATCTGGCTGATGGCATAGCCGGCGCCGAGGAACTTGGCGCAGGCATCCATCACCGCCATGCCGAACAGGCCGATGACGGCGCAAGCAATGCCGAAGCCGATCCGCTCGCCGGCCGCGGGCTGTGCTGCACCCTGGCTCATACCCCTGTCTAGCCGTAGCGCTTCAGGATGTCTCCCACCATTTGCGCATAGGGGGGTCCACAGATCTGCGTGTGAACGAGCGTCGGAAAGAGGTTGTAGATGTCGCGCCGGGCTTCACGGTAGCCTGGCCGTGGCGCATGCCGGGCCTGGTAGCGGCGGTGGAAGGCCGGCCCGAAGGTGGACAGCCACTCGATGTAAGCGACCTCCACTTCAGGATCGGCGAAATACAGCGCTGGATCGATGAAGGCGGCCACTTTGGCGCCTTTGAAGAGGACGTTGCCGGCCCAGACGTCGCCGTGCACCAGGCCCGGGCGCGGCGGCTGCTCGATGAAGCGCTCCAGCCGGCCGCAGAAGGCCTCCAGGCGCCGGAAGGTTTCCACCGGCAGGCGCCCGGAGTCCATGGCAAGGCGGCCCATGGGGAGCAGGCGCTGGTCGCGGTAGAAGTCGCACCAGTTCGCGGTCCAGGGGTTGGGCTGGGGCAGGGCGCCGATGACCGTGTCGCGCTCGAAGCCGAAGGCGGGCGCGGTGATCGCATGGAGGGCGGCCAGGCAGTCGGCCGCGTGCTCTTCCGCCGCCGTGCGGCTTGTCCCCCCGTCGTTCTCCACGAAATCCATGAGCAGGATCTCTTCGGAGACGTGCCGGGTCTTCGGTACGGGCAGAGGACTGCGCTCAGCCAGATAGCCGAGCATGAAGCCCTCGATTTCCAGCCCGCCTTCGGCGGCCACCTTGGCGACCAAAGGCGCGGCGCCTTCGAGATCGACCCGCAGGACCTCCGCCACGCAGCCGCCCGGCAGCGGGGTCAGAGCCGTCACGCGGCCGCCGCTCAGCGCCGCGATGCGGTCCTCAAGGGAGAGATGCGAAGGTGGGCTAGCCGCGCCCGAGCGGGAATCCATCGCCTGCCGGATTGTTCTGTTTGAACACCTTGACCCAGAGTGGCGTCGCGGCCTCGATCAGGTCCAGCATAACTTCGTAGTCGACCAAGGTGCCGTAGTAGGGGTCGGAGACTTCGCCGGTCTCCGGGCCACCCCCTGGGCCGCCCCCTGAGTCGCCCTGCGCCAGCACGTCGAGGAACAGGCCCAGGCGGCAGCCTGCGCCATCCGGGCAAAGCTGCTGCAGCCTACGCAGATGGCCGCGGTCCATGGCCAGGATCAGATCGAAGTCGTGAAAGTCCCGGCCCGTCAGCGCGCGGGCCCGCAGCGCGCCGATGTCATAGCCGCGCGCGGCGGCGCAGACGACGGCCTCGTGCGACGGCGCTTCGCCGACATGGTAGTCGTCCAGACCCGCGGAATCGAGATGAACGCGCTCGCCCAGACCGGCATCTGCCAGATGATGCCGCAGCAACGCCTCTGCCGTCGGCGAACGGCAGATGTTCCCCGTGCAGACGATCAGCACGCTAATTCTGTCTAAAGATGTCACAAACGAATTGGTGATGCCCTCTGCGGGCCGTTGTGATCTATCATCCGCCGGACCTGTCCGCAAGGAATCGCCGCACTCGGGGCTCCGGGACAAGGGGTGGAGATGACAGAGCGGCGGATTGTTATCCTAACAGGGGCGGGCATTTCCAAGGAGTCGGGGCTCGACACCTTTCGCGACCCCGACGGGATCTGGGCCCAGGTGCGCATCGAGGATGTCGCAACGCCGGAGGCCTTCACGCGCAACCCGGAGCGGGTGCACGCCTTCTACAATCACCGCCGGGCCGGCCTGCAGGCACAGACGGTGGTGCCGAACGCCGCGCATGAGGCCCTGGCCCGCCTGGAGCGGGACTGGCCCGGCGAGATGTTGCTGGTGACCCAGAACATCGACGATCTGCACGAGCGGGCCGGCTCCAAGGGGCTGATCCACATGCACGGCGAACTGCTGAAGGCCCGTTGCCTCGCCTGCGGCGCCGTCAGTCCCTGGCACGAGCCGATGACCCTGGCCAGCCTTTGCCCCGCCTGCGGCACCGCCGGCACCCTCAGGGTGAACGTGGTCTGGTTCGGCGAGATGCCGATGGAGATGGAGCGCATCTACGACGCGCTGGGGATCTGCGACCTCTTCGTGTCGATCGGCACCTCCGGCAACGTCTATCCGGCCTCCGGCTTCGTGGCGGAGGCGCGGAGCAACGGGCGGGCGCACACGGTGGAGCTGAACCTGGAACCCTCCGAAGGGCACCCGCTGTTCGAGGAGGCCCACTACGGGCCGGCCACCGAAATCGTGCCGGCCTTTGTCGAGCGGATCCTGAAAGATGGCTGGTAAGGCGAAGGTCAAGGCCAAGGTCAAGGCCAAGGTCTCTGGGCGGCGGACCGAGCCTGCGCCGCCGGCCTTCGACCCCCCGGCCTTCGACCCCGACACCGGCCTGGCGGAGATCGTCGCCGCGGCGCGCGCCTGCCGCGTCTGCGCCGCGCACCTGCCGCTGGGTCCGCGCCCGGTGCTGCGGGCCGAAGCGGCGGCGCGGCTGATGATCATCGGCCAGGCGCCGGGCACGCGGGTGCACGAAAGCGGCATCCCCTGGAACGATCGCTCCGGCCTGCGCCTGCGGGACTGGCTGGCGATGGAAGAGGCGGTTTTCTACGACGCCGCGCGCGTCGCCATCGTACCCATGGGCTTCTGCTATCCCGGGGTCGATGCCAAGGGCGGCGACAAGCCGCCGCGCCCGGAATGCGCGCCGCTCTGGCATCCTCCCCTGCGCGCGGCCCTGCCGGACGTGGAACTGACGCTGCTGGTCGGCATGTACGCCCAGGCCCAGTACCTCGGCAAGCGGCGGCAGAAGACACTGACGGAGACGGTGCGCCACTGGCGCGACTACCTGCCGGAGTTCCTGCCGCTTCCGCATCCGAGCTGGCGCAACACCGCCTGGCTGAAGAAGAATCCCTGGTTCGAAAGCGACCTGCTGCCCGAGCTGCGCAAGCGGGTGAAGCGCCTGACCAAGTAGCCCGCTTTTCGCAGCAGGGCTGGGAATCAGACACGGCCGACGAAGACAGGCCGGTGGTCCCCGGTTGCCACGGTCAAGCTGCGCTCACTGCGTTCTGGTGTCTTCGAAGAAAATCTGGTTCATCATGCAATTGCGCGGGCGCGTCAACGCGAAGTCGATCGTATCGATCAGCTCCCGCGAGGTAAGCATCGTGCCAAAGGGAGACTCTTCCCGCCTGCTCCAAGGCTCCGGGTCTTCCTCAACATTGTGAAAGTCGGGCGGATAAAGCGAGATGACGCGAACGCCTTCGCCTTTCAGCCTGTCGGTTAGAAGCTCGGACATGCCCGACTGTCCGTGCTTCATCGCATAGAAGGCGACGTGGGCGGAAGATGCTTTGAAGTAGGGAATACCGCAGGCGGATATCATGTTTACGATGTCCGGTGTTTTGGAGTTCAGCAACAGCTTCTCCAGATTCTTGATCACCAACACACTACCGGTAACGCCGGAGTTTATGGTGTCGGCGACTGCCTCGTCCGTCACGTCGTTGATGCCGCCTTCCAACCACATGGCGGCATTGTTGACGATGATGTCGATATGATCGGTTTCCCCGGCGACCGCGGCCATGGTGGCGGAAACGGCCCGCGGGTTGCTGAGATCACAGTCATAGACGTGGGCGGGCTGACGGCTGTGGGATTGGAAGAAATCCAGTGTCTCCTGCCGCGCCTGCTCGCCGCGCACCGTCAAGAACAGTTCCGCACCCCCGTTTGAGAAGTGTGTCGCCAGACTCCTGCCGAAACCGCGGTATGCACCGCTTATGAACACCTTCTTCTTTGCAAAAGACATAGAACCGGTCCAACCAATGTAATCAGGTTCACAGGCACGGGTCGCGCTTCGGATGCCTTGCGAGGGTTTGTCCGGAAACCCTAGTCCTTTGGCGTGACCAGATAGGCGCAGCGCCGGGCGCCGGCCAGGATGTGGTCCGTGCGCTCGACCGTCACCCCGTCGCCCAGGGCCGCGCGGAAGACCTCCAGCTCCGACCTGCAGAGCCCGGCACAGGCTGCAGCCGCCGAACAGACCGGGCAGTGGTTCTCGATGAAAAGATAGCCCTCCGCGGTTTTCTCGACCGCGGCCATGTAGCCTTCCTCGCTGCGGATCTCGGCCAGGGCGCGCAGCTTTCCCGCCAGGCTGCGCTGGCGGTCGATGCGTGCGCCATAGGCGGCGATCTGCTCCTGGGCGCGCACCGCCAGCAGCTTCTCCAGCCCCTTGGCCCCGAAGGCCTGCTTCATGGAGTCGATCAGGCCGAGTGTGAGTTCCGCATGGCCGTCGGGAAAGAAGCGGTCGGCCGCCGGGGTCAGGGCCCAGAGCTTCGCCGGGCGCCCGAGCGGCCGCGCCTCGGCGGCATGGTCAACCAGACCCTCGGCTTCCAGCTCGTAAAGGTGCTGGCGCACCGCCATGGCGGAGATGCCAAGGCCCTCGGCCAGGTGCGCCGCGTCCTGCGGGCCGTGCTGTTTCAGGGCGTCGATGATGGCGCGCCGGCTGCGCTTGTTGCCGGTCTTGGATTTGGGTCCGGCTTTGGATTTGGAACCGGTCTTGGATCTGGCAGCGGGTTTTGGCATGGCAATTACCTAAAGATTTTTCTTGAGAAAAGCAAGATCGGCGCCTAGAGTGTTTCTCAAGAAAAATCTTTCGAATATCGCCCCGAGGATCAGGAGACTGCCCCGATGTGCGCGCTCGCTGCCGATGCCTCCCCGACTTCTACCGCCAATCTTGCGTCCGGCAACCGCATCAGAGTCGGCACACTTGCGGAACTGCAGGCCAAGGGCCGGCACCTGCTGAAGACCGGCAGCAAGCAGATTGCCGTTTTCGCCAGCGAGAGCGGCGTCTACGCCTGCAACAACCGCTGCCCGCACGAGGGCTTTCCCCTGATGGAAGGCAAGCTCACCCAAGGTGCGGATGGTGGCGGCTGCATCCTCACCTGCAACTGGCACAACTGGAAATTCGATCTGGAAGGCGGCGAGACCCTTGTGGGTGGCGACAAGCTGCGGCGCTACCCGGTGGAGATTGTCGACGGAGAGGTCTGGCTCGATCTCAGTGATCCGCCGCTGGAGGAACGCCGCACGGCGGCGCTGGAGAGCCTGCGCCGCTCCTTCCGGCGTCACGAGTACACCCGCATGGCGCGGGAGCTGTCGCGGCTGCAGCAGGCCAAGGCCGACCCGCTGGACGGGCTGCGCGGGGCGCTGGACTGGACCGCCGACCGCTTCGAGTTCGGAACCACCCATGCCCACGCGGCCGCCCCGGACTGGCTGGCCCTGCGCGACGACCTGGCCGCCGACGAGCAGGAGCGCCTCGTGCCGCTGCTGGAGATCGTCGGCCACCTGGCCTGGGATTCCCTGCGCGAGCCGAGCTACCCCTTTCCGGCGGAAAGCCGGCCCTACGATGCCGCGTCCCTGGTCGCGGCGATCGAGGCGGAGGACGAGGCGGCGGCCATCGCCTTGCTGCGCGGCGCCCTCGACAAGGGGCTTGGCTTCCGCGACCTGGAGGCGCCGCTGGCCGAGGCCGCCCTGGCCCACTACCAGGACTTCGGCCATGCGGCGATCTACGTCTACAAGACCGGCCAGTTGATCGACCGCCTGGGGCCGACCAGTGCCGAGTCGCTGCTCTGCAATCTCGTGCGCTCCCTGGTCTATGCGACGCGCGAGGACCTGATTCCGGAGTTCCGGGCCTACGGCGAGGCCCTGGCGGCCTGGCAGGAGCAGGGCGCCGATGGGGGCGCCGATGGGGGCGACGGTGAGGGCAGCGAAGCGGTCACGGCGGAGGACCTGCGCCGGCTTTCCGTGCCCAAGGTGATGCAGCGGATCCTGCGTTCGTCAGGCGACCGCAAGGCGCTCTACGATGCGCTGGTGGGGGCCGCCTCGGCGGACTTCCTGCAGTTCGACCTGCCGGTGGCCGATGCCACCGACAAGGGCGTCTCCCACAACGTCGGCTGGCTGGACTTCACCCACGCGATCACCTTCAGCAACGCGGTGCGCGTGCTCTGCAGCCGCCACCCCGGGCTCTGGCCCCAGGGGCTGCTGCAGATCGGCTGCTTCATCGGTCGCAATGCGGCCTACGTCGACCGCGGCTACGACGCCCGCCGCTGGCGGGTCGATGACCCGGACGCGTTTTTCGAGCGCGAGATGCGCGCCCTCTTCGACCATGCGCAGCCGGAGTACATCGTCTCAGTCCACCTGGTGAAGCTGCTCTCGGCGGCCAAGGAGGAGATCACGGCCGATCCAGCGGCGCCCTGGGTATCCGATATGCTGGCGGCGGTGAACCGCTTCCTGCACGAACCCCTGAAACGCAAGCATGCCAAGCGCACGGCCCAGCAGGCCCTGGGATTCGTCGCCGCCGAAAGCTGACTGGAACGGGTGAGGATCGCGGGGACCCTGCAACCCGCGCGCTCTCCCTCACCCTCCCGCGGATGCGGGTTGGGCCCTCTCCCCGCCTCGACGCCAGATCCGGGGAGGGGGTTCTTTTTGTCGCACGCGGGCGCTGCCACGCTCCGACGCGGCTCCGAAGGAACAGGAGCCTGTCCGCAAAAGGAAACGGCCCGTCCATCAGGCGGGCCGCTTGGCTGTTGGTCAGGATCTGGCGGCCGGGACCCGGCGGTCAGGACGCGGCGCCGCCGGGATAGCGCTCGATGTGCTCCATGTCGTCGTCGGAAAAGCCGAAGTGATGGCCGATCTCGTGTATCAGCACATGCTTGACCACATCCGCCAGGTCTTCCCCGCTGTCGCACCAGTAATCCAGGATCGGCCGGCGATAGAGGAAGATCATGTCCATGTCTTCCGGCGAATCCATGGAGGACTTCATCAGCAGGTTGGTGCCGCGGTAGAGCCCCAGCAGGTCGAAGGGCGATTCGCAGTCCATCTCTTCCAGGGTTTCGTCGTCCGGGAAGTCCAGGACATGGATGACCACGTTGCCCAGCGCGTCGCGCAGGTCCGCGGGGATGGTGGCATAGGCCTCCCGGGCCAGGGCCTCCAGGTGCTGGGTCTCGGGCGGGGTGGTGTAGCGCCCGATGTCGTGCAAACGTGCCATAACTGTTCCTGTCGCCTCTCTCTGAGGGTCACCCTAGCCTGCCTTGACCGGGAGTCCAAGCAGAGTCACTTTCGATTAACCTTAACCCGGCCAACTTTTTCGTGGGGAGCCAGACAATGGTCGAGAAGCTAAGCCAGGAGGCGCGGGCGTCCCTGCCGGAGGTGCTGCCCGGATGGGCTCCGGTCGAGGGCCGCGATGCCCTGAAAAAGACATTCCAGTTCAAGTCCTTTAACCAAGCCTGGGGCTTCATGAACCGGGTCGCCCTGGCGGCCGAGAAGCTCAACCATCACCCGGAATGGTTCAACGTCTACAATCGTGTGGAGATCACGCTGACCACCCACGACTGCGGCGGCCTTTCCGAACTGGACGTCAAGCTGGCCAAGCGCATCGAGGCCTACGCGGGCTAGTCCCCTACTGCATGCGCATGGCGCCATCCAGGCGGATGGTGTCGGCGTTCAGCATGGTGTTGTCGCAGATATGCAGCACCAGGCGCGCGAACTCGCCCGGGTGGCCGAAGCGGTGGGGGAAGGGTACCTGGGATGCCAGGTTGTCCTGCACCTCCTGGGGCATGTTCAGCAGCAGCGGGGTGCCGATCAGCCCGGGGGCGATGGTCAGCACGCGCACGCCGTTCTTGGCGAACTCTCGCGCCGCCGGCAGCATCATGCCGTTGATCCCGGCCTTGGAGGCCGCGTAGGCGACCTGGCCGAGCTGGCCTTCCACCGCGGCGATGGAGGCGGTGGAGATCACCACGCCGCGCTCGCCGTCGTCGTTCACCGGCTCGGCCCCCAGCATCTCCGCGGCGGCCAGGCGCAGCAGGTTGAAGCTGCCGATCAGGTTGACCTTGATGACGGTCTCGAAGAACTCCAGGGGCATGGGCCCGTCGCGCCCGACGATGCGCTTGGCCGGGGCGATGCCGGCGCAGTTCACCAGCACCCGGCAGGGTCCGTGGGCCTCGCGCGCCTGGGCCATCGCGGCCTCCGCGCCCTCGGCGCTGGCGACGTCGCAGGCCAGGCCCAGGCCACCGATCTCCTTCGCCACGGTTTCCGCGGCTTCGCCGTTCAGATCCAGCACCGTCACCTTGGCGCCTGCCTGTGCCAGATGGCGCGCCGTCTCCGCACCCAGACCCGATCCGCCGCCGGTGACCACCGCGGCCAGCCCCTTTACCTCCATCGCCTCTTTCCCCCTTGAGATTGCATACGATTTGAGAGCGCGCGCTCTATAGCAGAGCGTCCCGGCCCTGGCGAGCCCCGGCCGTTCGGTTCCGCCCTTCCGCGCAACCGTCTTGTGCATCCGTCTTGTGCATTGGGGGCCGCTGCGGGCATAAGCCAGCCATGACCGGGTTTGACGAAGGGAAGGCCGCCGAGACGCAGCCGCCGGCGGTGAAGGTTCTGGTGATCAGCCTCAGCGACGCCGAGGACCGCCGGGCGATCATGCGCGCCCGACTCGATCCGCTGGGCCTGGACTATGCCTTCGTCGAGGGCGTGGACGGCCGCCGCTTCGACGTGCTCGCCCATCCGGCCTACGATTCGCCGCGCCGCCGCCGCGGGTTCGGCCGCGACATGACCGGCGGCGAACTGGGCTGCCTGCTGTCCCACCGCAAGGTGATGGAGATCATGGTCGCCGAACGTCTCGACCCGGTGCTGGTGCTGGAGGACGACGCCGTCCTGGCGCCGGACCTCATGGCGGTGCTGCACGCCCTGCTGGCCTGTCCGGTGCCCTATGACGCGGTGCGCCTGATCGGCAGCCCGAAACTGGCCCGGCTCACCCAGCGCCGGGTCTGGCCGCTGGCCCCCGGCTACTGGCTGAACCGGCTGGAAACCACGCCCGGCGGGGCCTACGCCTATCTGCTGCGCCGCTCGGGCGCCGAGAAGCTGCTGCCGTATCTGCAGCGCAACTGGCTTCCGGTGGACGCGCTGATGGGCCGGGCCTGGGACCACGGTCTCGACTGGTTCATCGTCCAGCCGGGGGTGACCGACTACGACCGGGCCGTGGGCTCCCACATCGGCGAGACGCGGTTCGACAAGACCCTCCAGCTGACGGCGGCCGAGCGCCTGACGTATCCCCTTACCCGCGCGGGCCAGAAACTCTCCGAGACCTTCGGCAAGCGCCGGGTCTACTGGGCCACCCGCGCCGCGGACCGGCGCTGGCGCAGGCAGGCGGAAAAGCAGGGGGGCGCGGCCCCGCCGGCCCGTGTCCGGACCGACAGCGCCCGTGTCCGGACTGACAGCGAATGAGTTTCGCCGTCCGGGTGCGGTTTCCGGGGTAGTCAGGCGTCGATGGTCCGCCAGCCCTGCAGCAGGCGCTTGCTTGCCCGCTCGACGACAAAGACGTTGCCGCCGCCGCTGCCCGGCTGATCGTAGGCGCGGCCGATGGCCTTGCCGCTGAAGTGGGCCAGCGCCAGGGCGCCGACGCCGCCGTGGGCGACCAGGGCGATGTCGCCCGGGGTCTTTTCCTGCGTGCGGACCCGGTCGATCGCCGCGAGGACCCGGGCCTGGGCATCCACCGCCCGCTCCCAGCCCTCGACACGGGTCTCCGGCTCGGCGAAGAAACGCTCGACCAGAGGCCAGAAGGCCTGCGGCGGCAGGAAGCCGGTGGCCGAGCGGTCGTTCTCGTGCAGGTCCGGCTCCACCTGCGGCGTCAGGCCGAGGGCCCGGCCCAGGATCGCCGCCCCGTCGCGGGCCTTGCGTTCGGCGCTGGACCAGACCGCCGTCACGCCGGCCACGGCCGGCCCCTCGGCAAAGGCGGTCATGCGGGCGCTTCCGGTTTCGGAGAGCGGCCAGTCCGGCACCGGGACATCCGGGTCGATGACCACCTCCGGGTGGGTGATGAACAGGATCCGCGCCAAGAAGCGTCCTCCCTTAGCGTCTTGTCAGGCTGCCGAGACCCGCCCAGGCCAGCAGCAGCCAGCCGGCCATCAACGCAAAGCCGCCGGCGGGCGGCAGCGGCAGGTCCGGTGCAACCTCGGCCAGGCCCAGCGATCGCAGGTAGAGCGTGCCGCTGAACAGCACCATGCCGGCGACCAGCGCCAGCGCGGCCAGCATCGCGCGCCCGGCCACCTGGGGCGCCAGACTGCCGGTCAGCGCCGCGAGGGCCAGCGGCGCGAGGTGGAGGAAGTGGAAGCGCAGCGCCGTGTCGAAGAGGTCGCGCGCGTAGGCATCGGCAAAAGCCGCCCCATGGCTGCCATAGGCCCCCAGCGCCACCGCCCCGGCGCCCAGGAGACCGAAGACGATCCACAGAAGCCGCATCATCATGGCTGGAGACGAATCATGGTTGGCAGGGCGCCCGCCTGCGCAGCTGCCGGCCCATCAGCCCTGCTTGGCCTTGAACTGGGCGTAGAGCTTCGGCGGCGCGGCGTCGAAATACTTGAACAGCGCCGGGCAGAGCCAGCCTTCCATCTCCAGGTCCGGCGAATAGTACCAGTTGCCCTCGTACTCCTCGCGGCGCCACTCGAAGGCCGCCTGGTGGCCGGGAAAGGGCTTGCTGGAGAAGATCAGCGTAAAACCGCGCTCGGCATCGGGGATGGTCGCGACCATTCGGTCGATGACCGTATCGGCGCCCGCGACGAAGGGCTCTTTCACCAGATCCGCATCGGCATCGTCAAAGACCCAGAGGCCTTCGTGCTTATAGGGGTGGATCACCCGGAGGGCGTTCATGATGTGGGCGCTCCTCGACGCGCCATGCAGTCGGTTGCAGGTTGAGAGGTGGTGACCCCGGCAGGATTCGAACCTGCGACCTACAGATTAGGAATCTGTCGCTCTATCCGGCTGAGCTACGGGGCCACGCAAAGGCCGCTCCCGGTGCCCGGGAACGCGCCCCAGAGATAGGCCAAAGCGGCGGTTTAGGCAATGGAGGCGGCAACCGAGGAGGTGGGGCGACTGACCTGCGCGCGTTTCGCCTTCCCATGCTTCGAGACGCTTCGCTCCTCAGCATGAGGTCTACCAGGGCCTCACCCTGAGGAGGCCTGAAAGGCCGTCTCGAAGGGTGCTTTGTTCTCTCTGCTTCCGCCTACTCCACGCCCTTGAAGCGTTCGGTGGCGGCGACCAGGGCGCGGCGGATGCCGGGCTCCATGGCCGAATGGCCGGCATCGGGCACCACCAGATAGTCGGCCTCCGGCCAGGCGCGGTGCAGGGCATCGGCTGTTGCGATGGGACAGACCAGGTCGTAGCGCCCCTGGATGATGATCGCCGGGATGTTGCGGATGCGGTTCAGCCCGTCCAGCAGGGCGTTCTCGGGCAGGAATATATGGTTTTCGAAGTAGTGCGCCTCGATGCGCGACAGGCCCAGCGCGTGGCGCTCCTCGCCGAAGGCGGCCACCGTCTGCGGGTTGGGCAGCAGGGTGGAGCAGCTGCCCTCGTAGATGCTCCAGGCCCGCGCCGCCGGCAGGTGGACCTTGGGGTCGGGATCGTTGAGGCGCTTGCGGTAGGCGGTCAGCAGGTCGTGGCGCTCGCTTTCCGGCACCGCACCGGCGAAGTTGCGCCAGTTCTCCGGGAAGACCTTGCCCATGCCGTAGAGGAACCAGTCGATCTCCGCCTGGCTGCCCAGGAAGATGCCGCGCACGATCAGCGCCGAGACCCGTTCCGGATGGGCCTGGGCATAGGCGAGCGACAGCGTCGAGCCCCAGGAGCCGCCGAAGACGTGCCAGCGCATGATGCCCAGGTGGTCGCGCAGCCGCTCGATATCGGCGATCAGGTGCTGGGTGGTGTTGTCGGTCAGTTCGCCCAGCGGCGTCGACCGCCCGGCGCCGCGCTGGTCGAAGACGACGATGCGGTAGTGGCGCGGATCGAAGAAGCGCCGGTGGTCCGGTCCGGCCCCGGCCCCCGGCCCGCCATGCAGGAAGACGATCGGCCGTCCGTTGGGATTGCCCGAGACCTCCCAGTACATGCTGTGCGTCTCGTCAAGCTGGAGCCGCCCGGTCTGGTAGGGCTCTATAAGCGAGAACATGTCCTGCGCCAGCATGCGCCCAGCCTCTTCCTTGTCGTCTGCCTTGCCGTCGGCTTCGTCTGCGCATTGATCCCGGCCTTGAAGCGGCCGGAGTTTCCTGAGGGAGCCCAACGGAAACCCCTCGCGGAAGTCCCTCATTGGGACCGCCGCTGGGGGCCGCCATCGTCTTATCGCAGCGGGCAGGGGGCCGCCACCCCAAATAAGGGCCAGCCGGCCCGCGGTTCAACCCGCCCCGGGTACGCTCCGGCTACGCCCCGGGTGTGCAACCGCCGGCGCAGCTGCGGCGCAGCCGCCTTGTGCCCGACAGCGCCGGGCCTGTAAGACTGGCGGCAATGCTTTGGTCCTGGCGCATCCGCACCGCAGTTCCGCCGTCTCGTCTTCGCCCCCGCAGAAGGCGGGCGGGCGCATGGCTGGCCAGGGTCTGGTTGGCGGGGGTCTGGTTGGCGGGGGTCTGCCTTGCCGGTTTTCTGGCCGGCCCCGGCACAATCGCGGGCGCGCAGCCGCCGGAGCCGGCCGGCGAACCCAGTCCCGGCCAACTCGGTTCCGGCCAACTCGGTTCCGGTCAACTCATTTTCGGCGAACCGGGTGAAGTCACGGCCATCGTCGACGGCGACACCCTGATGCTGTGCGACGGGCGCGAAGTGCGCCTGGTCGGCATCCAGGCGCCGAAACTGCCCCTCGGCCGGGCCGGCTTCGCGCCCTGGCCGCTGGCCGAAGAGGCCAAGGCGCTGCTGGCGGAGCTGACCCTGGGCAAGACCGTGACGCCGGGCTTCGGCGGGCGGCGCGGCGACCGCCACGGCCGGGTCCTGGCCCACCTCTTCGATGCCGAGGGCCGATGGATTCAGGGGGCGATCCTCGCGGCCGGCCTCGCCCGCGTCTACAGCTTCGACGACAACCGCACACTGATTGCGGAGATGCTCGCCCTGGAACGCGAGGCGCGCGCGCGGCGGCGCGGCATCTGGGCGCTCGATTTCTACGCCCCGCGCAAGGCGGAGCAGGCGGGGCGCTGGCTCGGCGGCTTCGAACTGGTGGAGGGCCGCGTGCTCTCCGTCGGCCTGGTGCGCCGCCGCGCCTACCTCAATTTCGGGGACGATTGGCGCAGCGACTTCACTATCGCGCTGGATCCGGCGGCGCGGAAACGCTTCGAGGCCGAAGGCATTGATCTGCAAGACTATGAGGGCCGGCTTTTGCGGGTACGGGGCTGGCTAAAATCGCGCAATGGCCCCATGATCGAGGCGACGCATCCCGAGCAGATCGAACTGTTGGAGGAATGATGTCCGGAGCCCTCTCCCGCCTTGCTTCATCGATGACGCAAAGCCTGACCCGTTCTCTGCGGGGGTCTCTGCGGGGGCTGGCCTTCGCGCTGGCGGTGCTGCCGCTGGTCGCGGCCTGCGCGACGGCGCCGGGGACCGGGCGGACCATCTTCACCGGGGGCCTGAGCGAAGAGGGCGAGGCCGATCTCGGCCGCCAGGAACACCCCAAGGTGATGGCCCAGTTCGGCGGCGCCTACGAGGACCCGGAACTGAACGCCTACGTCTCCTCGGTCGGCAATCTTCTGGTCCAGACCTCGGAGCTGCCGGACCTCAAGTTCACCTTCACGATCCTCGACTCGCCGGTGGTCAACGCCTTCGCCCTGCCCGGCGGTTATGTCTACATCACCCGCGGCCTGCTTGCCCTGGCGGAGAACGAGGCGGAGATGGCCGGGGTGCTGGCCCACGAAATCGGCCATGTGACGGCCCGCCACTCGGCGGAGCGCTATGGGCAGACCATGGCGGCCAATGTCGCGGGCCTCGGCCTCGGCGTGTTGCTGGGTGGCCAGGCGGCACAGGCCGGCGGCGCCCTGGGGGCGCTGGTGGTGCGCAGCTATTCGCGGGAGCAGGAGTTCGAGGCCGACATGCTGGGTGGCCGCTACCTGGGCCGGGCGCGCTACGACACCGGCGCCATGGCCGGGTTCCTCAGCCAGCTGCAGGCCCATGCACGCCTTGAAGCCGAACTCGCCGGCCAGCCGGAGAGGGCCGACGCCTTCAACATCATGCAGACCCACCCGCGCACGGCCGACCGCATCAACCGGGCGCTGGCGCAGGCTGGCGCCAACGTGGTGGACGATCCCATCGTCGCCCAGGACATCTACTTCGACAAGATCGACGGCATGCTCTACGGCGACAAGCCGGACGAAGGTTTCATCCGCGGCCGCAGCTTCGCCCACCCGATCCTGAAGTTCGCCTTCGAGGTGCCGGAGGGATTCCGCCTCTACAATCAGGCGCGGCGCGTAGTGGCGCTGGACGGCGACCGCAAGGCCGCCATCCAGTTCGACCGCGGCCCGAAGGACTACCGCGGGTCCATGACCGACTATCTGACGCGCGCCTGGGGCGCCAGGGTGCAGCTCAGCGGCGTCGAGGCGATCACCATCAACGGTCTGGAGGCGGCGACCGGACAGCTCACCGGCGCCAGGAACGGCGACATCCGCCTGCTGGCGATCCGCTATGACGCGTCGACGATCTACCGCTTCATCTTCCAGTCCGATCCCGAGCGCACCGCCGCGCTGAACCGCCCGTTCCGCGAGACCACCTACAGCTTTCGCAAGCTGAGTGACGGCGAAGCCGCGGCGCTGAAGCCCCATCGTGTGCGCGTCTACCGCGTGAAGGCCGGCGACACGCCAAGCGCGATCGCCGCGCGCATGCCATTTGCCGATGCCAGATTGAGGCGCTTTCTCGTCATGAACGGTTTCGAAGAGAACGTGACGCTGCGTGTCGGCCAACGCGTGAAAATCGTCAGTGAGTAGGCAGCCGCCATGACATCCATCCCCGATCCCGGGACCCCGACCCAGCCGTTGCCCGACGCCCTGCCGGCTGCTGCTGCGGGCAAAGGCGCAGCGCCAAGCCGGCGGCGCTGGCGGCCGACCATCGCCGCGGTGCTGAGCGTGGGCTTCGGTCTGCTGGTCCTGGTCGCCGTTTCGCTGGTGATGTGGGTCTCGCTGAGCACGGCCGGGAAGAACACCATGTCCCTGCTGCGCGAGACGGCGGAGCTCACGGTGGAGAGTCTGATCGGCGAGATCGGCTTCTATCTGGGCGCTGCGCGCCAGCAGTCCGAGTTCCTGGCCGGAGTCGTCGCCCGCGGCGAGGTCGACGTCGAAGATCGCCAGGCGCTGGGCGATGCCATGATGGGCGCGCTGGCGGCCGCGCCGCAGGTCACCGGGATCGGATACTTCTCCGCCGAGGGCTGGTCGCTCAGGGTCGGGCGCGGTCCCGAGGGAGTCATGCGCCTCTATGACGAGGTCGAACCGGATCCGGCAATCCGCGAGCTGGTCGCAGAAAATGCGGAGGAGAGCGACACATTCTGGGGCGGCGTCTTCTGGGTGCCGTCGTTGGAGGAACCCCATCTGACCGTCACCACGCCTCTTTTCCGCGATGGCGACTATCTTGGCGTGGTCTCTTCCGTCGTCTCCGTGCAGGTCCTCTCGGACTCCGTGCAGAACTTCGAGATCCAGAGCGGTCTGCACGCTTTCGTCCTCTATGGCCGCGACCGCGTACTCGCGCACTCCTCCCTCATCGACAACGTCGCTGGCCTCGGCCCCGACAAGCCTTTGCCGGGCCTCGACGAAGTCGATGACAGCCAGCTCGCCGACATCTGGGCCGAGGACAAGCAGCGCATGGATCTGCTGGAGGACTCGAGCAGTTCGCTGCTGGGCCACTTGGTCCTCCGCGACGATGACGAGATCTTCTATCTCTACCGCGTCGTCGGCGGATACGGACCGGAACAGCTCTATATGGGCGTCCACGCCAGCGACGACGAAATCGACCAGACGGAATTCGAGCGCCTGGTGCTCGCCGCCTGGGTGGGGCTTGCAGTGCTGGCGCTGGCGCTCTTGACCGCCGTGGTGCTGAGCCGTGGCATCGCGCGCCCGGTGCGCGATCTGGCCGAGGCGGCGCGCGCGATCAGCAGTTTCGACTTCCGCCGCGTACCGCCGGCCAAGGGCAGCGCCTTTCGCGAACTCGACAGCGCCTCGGGGGCCTTCAACTCCATGCTCAACGGTCTGCGCTGGTTCGAAACCTATGTGCCGCGCGCGCTTGTTTTACGTCTCATCCGCCTGGGTGAAGACGCGATCCGTTCGGAGGAGCGGCAGGTCAGTGTGATCTTTACCGACATCGTCGGCTTCACCGGCGCCAGCCAGAACATGACGGCCCATCAACTGGCCGACTTCCTCAACCATCACTTCGCACTGCTGGCGGCGGAGGTGGAGAAAACAGAGGGAACCGTCGACAAGTACATCGGCGATTCAGTGATGGCCTTCTGGGGCGCACCGGACGAGCAACCCGACCATGCCGCGCGGGCCTGCCGGGCGGCGCTGAACATTGCCGCCGCTCTGAAGGTCGACAACAGGCAGCGCGCCGCCCAGGGTCTGCCGGAGGTTCACCTGCGCATCGGCATTCACTCCGGCGCTGCGGTGGTCGGCAACATCGGGGCACCAGGACGGGTCAACTACACCCTGATTGGCGATACGGTGAACCTGGCCAACCGGCTGGAGGCTTACGGCAAGCAAGTCGGTAATGGAACGGGCGAGGCCGGCCCGGCGACCATCCTGATCTCGCAATCGACCCGGGCCGGGTTGGGTGACGAATTTGCCGTCGAAGATCTCGGCCTGCACGAAATGCGCGGGCGCAGCGGCCAGATCAAAGTGTTCAGGCTGTTGGGCTGACGCCTGGCGTCGCACCCTTTCTGTCCTGCCGTTCGCTGTGTCAGGCTTCGCAGAGCAGGTCGGTCGGGCGCCTGAAGCGTTCCATCAACAGCGATTTCATTTTCTGCAAGGCCCGCTGTTCAAGCTGCCGCACCCGTTCCTTGCTGACGCCCAGATCGCGGCCAAGCTCCTCAAGCGTTGCGGAGTCGTCGCTCAGACGGCGCGCCCGGATGATCGTCTGCTCGCGCTGGCTGAGTTCCAGCACCGCCTGCTCGATCCACTCGTTGCGGGTCACGCTGTCGTGGAAAGAGATGACGAGGTCTTCGGGGCTTTCCCGCTCGTCGGTCAGGTGATCCTGCCACTCGTCGCCGCTGTCCTCGCCGGTGCGCGCGTTGAGCGACTGGTCGGAGGCGGAGAGACGGCTCTCCATGTGATTGACGTCGTGCAGCGGCACCGAAAGCTGTTCGGCGACGTAGCGGCGGCCCTCCTCATCGAAGGGCCGGCCGGAGGCGTCCTCGATGCGGGCGCGCAGGCGGCGGAAATTGAAGAACAGCGTTTTCTGCGCTGCCGTGGTGCCGGTGCGCACGATCGACCAGTTGCGCAGGATGAAGTCCTGCATGGCCGAGCGGATCCACCAGGAAGCGTAGGTGGAAAAGCGAACGTTGCGTTCCGGTTCGAAACGGCTGGCGGCCTGTAGCAGACCGAGGGTGCCTTCCTGGATGAGGTCGCTCATCGGCAGACCGTAATTGCGGAACTTTGCCGCCAGCGACACGACCAGCCGAGTGTAGGCGCGGATCAACTCCTGCAGGGATTCCTCATCCCCGTCTTCGCGCCACGACCGGGCGAGCTGGTATTCTTCCTCGCGAGACAGCAGTTTTTCGGACATCGACTGTCGGATAAAACGTGCCTGCGCGCGCTGCGAAGCGGAGTCTTCGTAAAGAGGCATTGACCGCCCTTTCGCTTTGGTAGCACCAGTCTCTGCTCATACTTACGGGCAGGGCCTGGGGGCGGATCACAGGAAGTTTTGAGAAATTCTAATCTTGGCTGTGCACGCGCGGTTTTCCCGCTCTTTTTGCGGTTTTCAGGTCGCGCGCCGCCTTCAGGCCTCGACCTGATCGGCGACACTGCCGTCCGGCAGGAAGCAGACAGCAAGCAGCCCGCCGCCATGGCCGCAGCCGGCATCGACGGTGGCGGTGAACTGGCCCAGCGCGAGGCCGGGTCGGTCGGGGCTTGCGCCACGCACGACCCGGGCGAAGCCGCCATAGGGCCGCGGCAGGTCGCCGAAGGCGGCACCGCCCCACCAGAAGCTGTCCTTCTGCGCCTCCAGCGGCCGGCTGGGATCGAGGCCGGCGTTGACGAAGAGCAGCCCGTTGGGGGGATGATCCCCTTCAGCGGCGTTTCGGTCGGTGTAGGCGGCGCGGCGCAGGATCCCCAGCAGTTCGTAGTGGCCGGGATGGTTCTTGATCGTCTGGCGCAGGGAGGAGGTCCAGCGTGTCAGCTGCCGTGGTCCCGCGGCGGCCTCGCGCAGGCCCTCGCGCGGATCGATGCCATAGGCTTCCAGAGACGCCGCCACCCCCTGGTCGAGCATCCACTGCAGGACGCCCTTTGGGTCGGTGGCGAACTGCAGTTGCAGCAGCTTCTGCCACATCTCTTCCTGACTGCCGCGCAGAAAGACGGTATCGCAGGCAAAGGCGTCGGGGCGGGCCATGAAAAGGCTGCGAAAGCGCAGCAGCGTGTCGAGGGTCGCCAGGGTGCCGCGGCCGCGGCCGATCAGGTTGCCCAGGTAGACCAGGCGGTCGCCGAAGGCGAGGCGACCGGTGAGGGCGCGATGCAGGCGGTCCAGCCGGGGCGCGTCGGCGTGGATCGATCCCACGGCCCAGATTCGGCGGCACCCTCGGAGAATCGCGAACTTATGCCGATTCTCCATGACTCCGGCGTTCCACTCTCAAGACTGCGGGTCCGCGGAAACGGGCCCTCGCAAACGGAGCCCTACAAGGGCTGTGATCCGCGGACGCCGGGGCCTGGCGCGTTCGCAAGCCCCGCGCCCGCGGAATCGAAAAGCCGGTCAGGCCGCCAGCAGCTTCTCCAGCTTGTTGGCCGCCGCGGTCTCGTCGATCTTCTCGACGGCCGCCAGCTCGCGGGCCAGGCGATCGAGGGCCGCCTGGTACATCTGACGTTCACTGTAGGACTGGTCGGGCTGGTCGGCGCTGCGGTGCAGGTCGCGGACCACCTCGGCGATCGAAACGGGGTCGCCGGAATTGATCTTGGCCTCGTATTCCTGGGCCCGGCGGCTCCACATGGTCCGCTTGGCACGGCTGCGCCCCTTCAGGGTGGTCAGCGCGGTGTCCATCATCTTGCGGCTGGAAAGCTTGCGCAGGCCGGAATTGGCTGCCTTCTCCACCGGAACCCTGAGGGTCATGCGGTCCTTTTCAAACTTAATAACGATCAGATCCAGGGTAATACCTGCCACTTCCTGGGTCTCGATGCCCATGACCCGACCCACGCCATGGGTCGGATAGACAACGTAGTCACCTTCATCGTATTCGCTTTTTGCCATGCTCCGCTCTCTCCAATCGGCATCCGGTCCGGCCTCAGATCCCCAGACAGCCCCGACGGGGGGCCCTCCGATGACCGGAACCAAGGAACGCCTAATCTGGGACCGTCGCACGCAGCGATGCCAGGTCGCCAAATAAACACCGTGTCCATACCGCGATCCCGGCGAAGTCCAGAAGCCGCGCACAAACACAACGGCCACGCCCCCTGTTTACCGCGGTGGCGCGTCCCTCGTTTACTTCACTTCATGTCATCTAATTATCACATATCGCGGCGAAAAACAACTACCGCAGGTGCGAAGAGCCCGGTTTGCCTAGGACTGAGAGCCTGCCTGGGGCAACAGCGTTAACGTGCAGCGCGACCGCTGCGCAGCCCGATCCAGGATAAAAAGCCTATGCGAGTCCGTGCGTCAGGACGGCCCCGTAGCAAAGGCGGCGGATCCGCTCTAGCCGTCCGTATTGCCCGGGTTGGCGGAGAAGAACTTCTCGTACTTGCCCTCCTGGCCGCGGTAGTCGTCGGCGTCAGCCGGGGAGTCGCCCTTGCGGGTAATGTTGGGCCACTTGTTGTCGCTGTACTCGCGGTTCAGTTCCAGCCAGGTCTCGGCCTGCGGGTCCGTATCGGGAACGATGGCTTCGGGCGGGCACTCCGGCTCGCAGACTCCGCAGTCGATGCATTCGTCCGGATGGATGACCAGCATGTTCTCGCCCTCGTAGAAACAGTCGACGGGGCAGACCTCGACGCAGTCCATGTACTTGCACTTGATGCAGGCTTCGGTAACGACGTAGGTCATCGTTCAACTCTCCTCGTGCGGCCGCGTTAGGGCCTCTTGTCTTTTGGTCTTTAACGCCAATGGGCCGCTGCGACAGCGGCAGGCGATCTGTCGTCGTCAGGGATCCCGGCTCTAAGACTCCTGGCCCAGGTTCGGGCCCAGGTTCGGCCCCAGGCGTTCCAGAGCGCGCTTCCGTGCCGCGCCGCTGTCGCGGTCGGTGACGTGCAGCAGACCCGCCAGGCGTCGCATCAGGTTCGCCTCGTAGTCGTGCAGTTCGCCGTCGGCATAGGCCACTTCCCAGAGCATCTCCATCAGCTCGATCCGCTCGGCTTCGGAAAAGGCATCGTCGATCACCCGGGTGAACCCGAAGATCTGGATCGACTGGTCGACCTTTTCGCTGGCCGCGTCCAGCAGTTCCCGGCTTTCGCTTTCGCTCACGTCGAAACGCCGCTGCACAAGCTCAATGATCTTGCTGCGCTCGGCGGCGCCGAAGTCGTCGTCCATCTGCGCGGCTTCGACGAGAAGCGCGACGGCAGCCAACTGCAGTTCATCCTTGCCGTGGTTGCCCGCCGCCTCTTCGCCGGCGTTCAGTTGGTCGTTGAAAAAAGCTTTGATTCTGTCCAGCACGGCTTTGCCTATCACCCCCGGATGGCCGGCGCAACCCCAGGTCTCGTGCGGTCTTTGGCGCTTGCCCGGCTCCGCCGGCCCTGGCATAGGTTGACCTTGAGGAAGCTCCGCAAGCCATGGGCGAAACGCACTTGGACCGAAACGCAGATGCCAAAGCGCAGGGCGCGCAAGCGCCCTCCGCCCCGGACCCGAAGCAGGACCCAAAGCCGGACCCGCAGGCACGCCGGCACGCCCCTGCGACCGCCCGAAACCGCGATCCCATCGCCGCGGTCCTGCGCGACCTTTTGCCCCAGAGCGGCACGGTTCTGGAGCTGGCTAGCGGCACCGGCGAGCACGCCGCCTATTTCGCGTCCCGTTTCCCGGGACTGGTCTGGCAGCCCAGCGATCCGGACCCCGACCTGCGCCGCAGTATCGAGGCGTACCGCTTGGGGGCGGCCTGCGCCAACCTGCGCGCGCCCCTCGACATCGACGTGACGGCGCCCGAATGGCCGCTGACGGGGATGGACGCAGCGCCTGCGGTGATGGTCTGCATCAACATGATTCACATCGCGCCCTGGGCGGCGGCGGAGGGGCTTTTTGCCGGCGCCGGGCGGCACCTCGGGGCCAGTGCGGGGGGCAGTGCGGGGGCCAATGCGGGGGCCGGCGGGCTCTTTCTCTACGGACCCTTCACGCGCGACGGGGTTCATACCGCGCCGTCGAACGCGGCCTTCGACCGCAGCCTGCGCGCGCAGGACCCGGCCTGGGGCGTGCGTGATCTCGGCGCGGTCAGTGCCATGGCCATGGGCGCCGGCCTCGCGCCGCCCGAGGTCTTTGAGATGCCGGCCAACAACCTCGCGCTCTGGTTCGCCAAGACATCCGAGATCGATGCGACCGATGCGGAAGGCCGCGGCGATGCCGCTTGACGCCTCCGCCATGCCGGCCGGTTATCCGGAGACCTACTACGTCGCCACCGGCAGAGGCTTTGACCCGGCCACGCCCTTGGAAGGCGCGCTGCGCTGCGACGTCTGCGTCATCGGCGGCGGCTACACCGGGGTTGCCACCGCCCTGCATCTGGCTGAAAGCGGCGTGGACACCGTGCTCCTGGAAAGCCGGCACATCGGCTGGGGCGCCTCCGGCCGCAACGGCGGTCAGTTCTGCAGCGGCCAGCGCGTCGAGCCGGCTGTCATGACAAGCCTCATGGGGGCGACCCGGGCCCACGCCCTTTGGGACATGGCCGAGGAGGCAAAGGCCCTGGTGCGCGCGCGCATCGCGCGCCACGCGATAGACTGCGACCTGAAGCCCGGCCTGATCGCCGCCGCCTTCAAGGCCGCCCACCTGCAGGAGATCCTCGACTACGCCGAGGGGCTGCGCGAGGACTACGGCTATGCGCATATCCGTCCGGTCTCGCGCGAGGAGATGCGGGAGATGCTGGGCACCGACGTCTACCACGGCGGCTGCATCGACACCGATGCCGGCCACCTGCACCCCCTGAACTACGTGCTGGGCCTGGCCCGCGCGGCGCGGGAGGCAGGCGTGGCGATCCACGAGGCGACGCCGGCGGTCGCGCTTACCCGCGAGGGCGGGCGCCACCTGGTGCGCACCCCGAGCGGGACCGTGAAGGCCGATACGCTGGTGCTGGCCTGCAACGGCTATCTCGACAGGCTGGAGCCGCGCATCGCCGGCAGCATCATGCCGATCAACAACTTCATCATCGCCACAGAGCCTCTCGGCGAAGAACGCGCGCGTTCCATCATCCGCAACGACGCAGCGGTCGCGGATTCAAAACACGTGCTCGACTACTACCGCCTTTCCGCCGACGGAAGGCTGCTCTTCGGCGGCGGCGAGTCCTACCGCGCGACCTTTCCCAAGGACATCGCGGGTCTGGTGCGGAAGTGCATGCTGCGGGTCTTCCCCCAGCTCGCCGACGTGAAGATCGACTATGCCTGGGGCGGCACGCTGGCCATCACCCGCACGCGCCTGCCGGCCTATGGCCGCCTCGACGGCGACCTCTACTACGCCCAGGGGTTTTCCGGGCAGGGCGTGGCGCTCACCACCCTGGCCGGCAAGGTCATCGCCGAGGCCATCGGCGGCGCGCCGGAGCGTCTCGACTTTCTGTCCGAGGTTCCGACCCCGCCCTTCCCCGGCGGCCCCCTGCTGCGCTGGCCGACTCTGGTGGCCGGCATGGCCTATCACGCGCTGTTGGATCGGCTCTAAGCTGGCACCGCGAAGTCGGCAACGGCGATGCCGTCCAGACCGCCTTCCGCAAGGGCGACCAGCCTGCCGCCGACGTCCCTGTGCGTGTCGTCCGCCAAATAGGCGTCCCGCGCGGCAGTGTCGCGGAAGTCCACCCAGAAGCCATCGTTGAAACCGCGGACCAGCGCCGTTTCGGGGCTGACGTTTGGGCCCGACTGAAAATCCAGAATGCCGTCGAGATGGTCCCGCAATGCCTCCAGGTCGCGAAAGACGGAGTCCTTTTCTTCCGGTGAAACGTCGCCTCTGAAACGAACCAAAACGATGTGTCGGATCACCAAACGCCTCCTCGGTTGCCGCTTGCGTCACTCGGCTCAGGAATAGACGAGGCCGGGCGAAACTGCACGGCATAAGGCCGCCCGCCAGGTCTTGTCTGCCCCCTTGTTGCGGCGCGTTCTGCCGGCCAAGGGACGGATGGCGTTCTTTGAACCTTTCCTTAAGTGCGTTCGTCTAATGCTCAAGAACACGCGGCTCCGTGGTTCACCGCCCTGCGGAGCAGCTCCTTAAGACAGAGGAAAAGACAATGAAATTCAGCACGTTAAGCATGCTGGGCCTGGCGGTGGCAACGGTGGGGCTGCTGGCCTATTCCGATGCGGCCCCGGCCTCCGGCGACAGGAAGTCCCATTTCGAGCGCCCTAAGTCGACCGCCAACGTCGGCACCATCGGCAACACTGCGGGCAAGCCCGCCGGCAAGGCGCAAGCAGCCACGCCGGGGGCCGGCAAAGGCGGCATCCGCCTTCCCGATCTGGTTCATATCCAGCCTTACCCCAGCGGTGTTCTCGAGGGTGCGCCGTCATCGGGGCACTGCGGCCCCAACAATGGCGGCGGAGCCGCCAAGTCTGTCCTCATCAGAGTCCGTAACGACGGCAGCGCCGAGGCCGGGGTGTTCCGGGTAAAGGTGGTTTTCACCGTTTCCGGCAAAACCTTTGAGACGTCCTACGGCCCAATGGCGCCTGGCCCCGCAACTTGGTGGACCAGCTTTCCGATCCCTGCGGATGCCTGGAGCAGCGGTGTGGCGCCCTTCCAGCTCCAGATCGACTCCAAGGATGAGGTCGAAGAAGGCGGCGCCCGTGGCGAGAGGAACAACTTCCTCAGCGGTTACTGCGTGGCGCCGGCCGGCTGACCCCGGACGGTTTTCCGAAGCTCCCCTTAGGCGCGTGCCCGGCCTCGCCGGGCACGCGTTCTTCTTTGCGAGTCCGGCCACGTCGAAAAGCAGGACGGGAAGACTGTTGCTGCGCTGTGTTTGCGGCCACACTGCGGAGCTATGGTCGCTCGAAAGGCAGAGACGGTTGCGCTCGAATGCGTTTTCGATGTCCGCAGCCGTTTGCAGGCGGCAGGGCTTAGGCCTTTGCTGTTCGGCGGCTGGGCAGCAGAGGCTTTGGGTCTCGCCCCGCCGCTCGCTCATGGCGATATCGATCTGCTGCTTCCAGCCGAGTCCTTTTGCCGCCTCGATGCAATGCTTGCCGACGCAGGAGACCTGCAGGAGGTGCCGGGTAAGCGGTTTCACCATAAACGCGCCTTTCTGGTCCGCGGAACGCTGGTTGAGCTGGTCTTGGTCCGGCGCGAGGGTGATGAGGTCTGTACGTGGTTCTGGGGCGACCGCCGCTTTCGGTGGGGCGTACCACTATCGCAGACCGGCCATCTCGAGGGTTGGCCGGTGCCGTGTGTCTCCGCTGACAACCTGCGCCGCTTCCACGCGGCCTATCGCTCCACCGAGCCCTGGCGTTGGCGAGACTCGGCATCGCTGGTTTCGCTTTCGCGCCGCCGGCAGGGCCGCGGACGGGAGCTGCCTCCCGAAGGCATCGCTTCCTGAATGTGCAGCGATCCGCACAGGGCGGCGTTTGTCGAAGTCATTTCCCAAAGCCCGCTTCTGGCTCCGGTGCTTGCCCGCTGGGTCAGCGTCAAGCTGCCCGACGCCTGGCTGGTCGCCGGCGCCCTTGCGCAGACGGTCTGGAACCGGTTGCTCGGCTTTCCGCCGGAAACCGGTATCGCGGACATAGACCTGGTCTATCACGACGCAACCGACCTTTCCGAAGCGGCCGAGACCAGCCATGCGCAGCGGATCGGGGCGCTTTTCCGTGATCTTCCCCTGCGTTTCGACGTGAAGAACGAGGCGCGCGTGCATCTCTGGTATGCGGAGAAGTTCGGCTATCCGATCGAACCGTATCCTTCGAGCGAAGCAGCGATTGCGAGCTTTCCGACGACAGCCACGGCGGTCGGGCTGCGGCCCGGGCAGGCGGGTTACGACGTTGCTGCGCCTTTCGGCCTGGACGACCTGATGTCGCTGACTGTGCGCCCGAACAAGCGTCAGATCACGGAAGCGATCTACCATGCCAAGGTTGCGCGCTGGCGGCAGATCTGGCCCCAACTCACGGTGCTCCCTTGGGAGGGAACGCCTGCGCCGCAGGCGGGCAATCACCCGGACCAGAAGTAGCGCACGAGGTGAAAGAAGATCGGCGCGGCGAAGACCAGGGAATCGAGCCGGTCGAGCACGCCGCCGTGGCCTTCGATCATCCAGCCCCAGTCCTTCACGCCGCGGTCGCGTTTGATAGCCGACATGACCAGGCCGCCGACGAAGCCCATGACGGTGACGGCGAAGGCGAGCGCCGCCGCCTCCCAGGGTTGGAAGGGGGTGATCCACCACAGCGCCGCGCCGAGCAGGGTTGCGCTTAGAACGCCGCCGGCCATGCCTTCCACGGTTTTGCCGGGGGAGACCGCGGGGGCGATCCGGCGCCGTCCGATCAGCTTGCCCCAGACGTACTGCAGCACGTCGCTCATCTGCACGACGAGGACGAGAAAGGCGATCAGCAGCAGCTGGCGCCCCTCGAAGCCGGCGATCTCCAGGGTCATCAGGGCGGGGACGTAGGACAGGCAGTAGACGCAGAGCATCAGGCCCCACTGGGTTTCGCTGATACGCTCCAGGAAACGGTGGGTGTCGCCGCGCAGCACGGCGATGACGGGCACCAGAAGAAAGGCATAGACCGGAATGAAGATCGCATAGAGGCCGTACCAGCCGATGGCGATCAGGATGTACTGCGCCGGCAGCGCCAGGAAGAAGGCCGCCAGCAGGGCCCAGTGGTCGCCGCGTCTTGTGTGGGTGAGGGTGAGAAACTCCCGCAGGGCCGCGAGGGAGAGCAGCGCGAAGAGCAGGATGACGCCGGTTCCGCCGAAGAGAAAAGCAAGACCCAGCAAGGCCACCATCGCCCACCAGGCATCGATCCGGGCGTTGAGGTTTTCGATGCCGGGCGAGTTCCGGGCGGGCGCTCCGCCGCTGACCAGGCGCAGGCGCAGCAGCCGGGCGATCACAGTGGCCACGACGAGCAGGGCGGCGACGCCGCCGAAGAGCAGCAGGATCTGGCTGTCCGCGGTCATGACGGCACTCCTTCGGTTGCGGCAGGCGCGAGGGCGCGCAAAGCGGCCTGCGCCCGTTGGAGGAAAGCCTCCTTGCTTTCTTCCGCCAGCAGTTTCAGCGGCGTGCCGAAGGTGACACTGCAGAGCAGCGGCACCGGCAGCACTTCGCCCTTGGGCAGCACGCGGTTGAGGTTGGCCAGCCAGACCGGCACCAGCTCGACCTTCGGATAGCGGCGCGCCAGGCGGTAGAGCCCGCTCTTGAAGGGCAGCAGCCCCGCATCGCCGGTGTTGCGCGTGCCCTCGGGGAAGAGGATCAGGGACCGGCCTTGCCCAAGCGCCCGGGCCATGGGCTCGATGGGGTCGGGGCCGCAGGCGCGGCGATTGCGGTCGACCAGCACGGCGTCGAAGACGTCATGGGCGATGAAGCGCCGCAGCCCCCCGGCCTGCCAGTAGTCGGCGCCGGCAACCGGCCGTGCCGCCCTGCGCAGGGCCGGCGGCAGCGCGGTCCAGATCAGGACGAAGTCGCCGTGGCTGGCGTGGTTGGCGAAGTAGATGCGTTGTGTCGGCAGCGGCGCACAACCGGCCCAGCGCGCCTGCACCGCCGTTACCAGACGGGTGATCAGGGCGATGATCCTGGCGCAAAGGGGGGCGCAGAGGGGCGCGCAAAGCCGGACGATAAAGCGTTTCATGATCGGCTGCCGGCGTCACGCGCCTGCCGGCGCCTTGCGCGCCAAAGACACCGTGAAGATGCCCCAGGGATCGGTTCGCTGCGCAACCTTCTGGAAGCCGGCCGCCGCGACCAGTTGGTCCATCTCGGCCTGGCTGCGGCGCCGCATGACCCAGGCGCGGCCCTGGCGGTGGCTGGTCAGCGCACGGGCGATGAAGGCGAGCTGCGGGTGCCAGGGCTGGTTGGTGTAGACCAGATAGCCGCCCGGACGCAGCGCCGCCGCAAGACCGTCGAGCGAGCGGCGCACCAGGTGGTTTTCGGGGAAGAGTTCATAGAGTCCGGAAACCACGGCGACGCTGGGCCGCGGCGCGACCCGCGCCAGGCCTTCCCGGTCGAAGGCGTCGCCCTGCTCGAAGGCGGCGATCCCGGTCAGCTTCTTTTGTGCGATCAGCGCGCCTCCCTCGGCGATGTTGCGGTCGCTGAAGTCGCGCAGCAGTACGCTCCGCGGGCGCTGACCCGTCGCCTCGATGGCTTCCAGCACATAGCGGCCGTGCCCGGCGGCGATGTCCAGGACGTGGAGCGGCAGGCCCGCCTCGCGGCTGCGCTCCATCGCCGTGGTCAGCAGTGCCTTGAGGTTGCTCTTGCGCTGGCGGATGCCTTTCCAGCCGACGGCATCGAGGTAGAGGCGGTCAATCAGCCGGCCCAGAAAGCCACGGCCGCTGGGTCGGTTGCGATAGACGTAGTCGAGCATGCTGCCGGAATCGAAACCGGTCTCGCGCCCGATCTTCAGGCCATCCGACAGCCGGGCACCGGCTCTGAGCGCCATTCGAACCATGCGCCAGTAGAGTCCCTGTGGAGAGTACAGGGGGAGCGGGCGGGCCAGGCGGTCCGCTTCCTTCTTGAAGGCCCCGCGCCGGTCGGCGTCCAGAAGGCAGGGCTGAGCGGGTGGGACATCGAAGCAGCCGAGGATGAAGCGCCGCGCCTTGTCGATGGCGACGCGCCGCTCCTCTTCGCCGAAGGTGTCGTGGAAGAAGCCGTCCAGGACATGGATCTTCTTGCGCAGCGTCCCCAGGCGCGCAAAGAAGCGCTCCTGCGGCCCCCTGCGCACGACCCAGTCGGCGCCGGAGATCAGAAGCTGAGTCGGCACGGTGATGGCTGCCGCGTCCTCGACCACCCGGACCCCGAGGTCGTGCAGGCCCAGCAGCAGGCCGACGGAGATCGCCCGCGAGATCAGCGGGTCGCTTTCGTAGCTCGCGATCCGCGCGGCATCATGGGTCAGCAGCCGCGCCTTCACATAGCTGTTGACGAAGAAGTCTCCGCGCAGTCTCTGCGCCAGCCGCAGGCCGGTCAGGGCAAAGGGAACATAGAGTTTCACTTCGAAGGCCGGGGCGGCGAGCACCATGGCGCGGATCGGCGGGGCGTAGTCGTGCACCCAGGCCGCGGCCAGGGTCGCGCCGATGCTCTGGCCGACGATGACGATGTCTTCGACCGCAACCCCGTACGTCTCGGTCAGATGAGCGATGAAGCTGTGCAGGTCGCGGACAGCCGTGGTCGCGCTGGGACTGTAGCCGCGCGGCCCCGGCGATTCTCCGTGACCGCGCGCATCCCAGGCGAAGACCGCGAAGTCCGGCAGGTCGAGCTCCTGCGCCAGATGCGCCATGCGCCCGGAATGCTCATGGCCACGGTGCAGCAGCACCACGGCGCCACGGCGCCGGGTTTCCGCCGGCCAGTGGCGATAGCACAACTCGGTGCCGTCTTCGGTGGTGAAGGTCCGCTTCTCGGCCTGTCTCTCGGTCATGCCGGACTCCCTTTCGGTTCGACGGATGGGCGAAGGGCTTGTGGAGGTCATCGCTCGCCGCCTCGCGTGCTCAACTCGGCAAGGCCGGCGCGCACGCGACGGACCACCGTCAGGCCCAGCAGCAGCGCCAGGGCGGGCATCAGCCAGGCCAGCCAGAACGGCAGCGCCGGCAGCAGGCCGGCGGCGAGGCCGAGCGCGCCGAACACCAGCGCCCGGTCGCTCTTGCCCAGCGGACCTTCATAGCGGCGTGCCGCCCCAACCAGCGGCCCAAGCGCGCCGGCGAACTCGCTGAGCGCGGCCAGAAAGACGACCAGGGCGACGGTCAGCGGATCGAAGGGCGCCAGCAGCGCGAAGGGCAGGATCAGGGCCGCGTCGGAGACGACGTCGGCCAGCTCGTTCAGGTAGGCGCCCAGCGGCGTCTGCTGGCCGAAGTCCCGCGCCAGCATGCCGTCGAGGGCGTTCATGGCCATGCGCAGCGCCAGCCACAGCGGGATCAGCAGAAAAACCTCCTGCGCGCCCGGGGCGAAGGCGACGGTGCCGCCCACCAGGGCGCCGGTCACAAGCGATCCCAGCGCAGCGGCCAGGGTGACCTGGTTGGCGGTGAAGCCGGCGGCCGCCAGGCGCGCGGCCAGGGGCCGCAGGAGCGCCTGAAACCGCGGCTTGAGGGCATAGAGCGTCATGGTCATCCCCTGCTGTCCAGTAAAATGAACAGTGTTCAATTATGGCATATAAGGGTTCCTGAACAATGTTCAATATCTTTCTTCCCTGGACGCCGCAGACCCGGAGAATGCGCTTTCGCAGTGCATTCCGCGTCGGATGCGGCTAAGCCAGGGTTATGCAGAAGATCCTGGTCAGCGCCTGTCTGCTGGGGCGCCCGGTGCGCTATGACGGTGGCAGCAAGCGCCTGGACGACACCCTTTTGGATGCCTGGAAGGCCGAAGGCCGGCTGGTGCCGGTCTGCCCGGAGGTGATGGCCGGCCTGCCCACGCCCCGCCCGCCGGCGGAGATCGAAGCGGGCGCCGGCGGCGCCGCGGTGCTGGACGGCAGGGCGCGCATCCGCGACGACGCGGGCGGCGACGTGACCGCGGCCTTTCGCGCCGGCGCCGAGGCGGCGCTGGCCGCGGCGCGGGATGCCGGTTGCCGCTATGCCCTGCTGACCGACGGCAGCCCGTCCTGCGGCGCTACCTTCATCTACGGCGGGGCCTTCGACGGACGCCGGGTGGGCGGCCAGGGGGTCGTCACCGCGCTTCTGGAGACACAGGGGATTCGGGTCTTCGCCGAACACCAGATCGCCGACCTTGCGCACGCGCTTGCCGAGGATGGTTCGGCCCCGACTGAACAGGCCCGACCGAATAGGACAACCCTGCGTCCTTAACTTCGCTGCCCGGTGAAGCCATGTGAAGCCATGTGAGGAAAGGCGCGCCGGCTGCCGCGCTCAACCGCGATCCAGGGAGGCCCCGATGCCGCGAAAGAGCGACTCGTTCACGAAACTCTTGGAGGACCCGGAAGGCACGCGCCTTCCCATCAAGCTGGACTCCACCTCCAACGGTGAGTTCGTGCCGGTCCCGCTGGACCCGGTGAACCGCCGCGCCAACCGCCTGGCGATAGAGCGGGCCGGCGAGAACGCCAGACGCCGCGGCGTCTCGCGCCGTTCCTTCCTGGTCTCCTCCTGCGGGGCCGCCAGCACGCTGCTGGCCTTCAACGCCGCCAATGCGGAGGCCGGACGGACTGGCGGTTTCTTCGACCTGGACCAGACGGCGGCGCTGGACCCGGAGATCGCGGCCGAACGCCTCGACGGCCGCGAGTTCGTCTTCGACGTTCAGGGCCACTTCGTCGGCGCCAACGGCATCGGCCGCACCGGCCTGGGGAACTCCGAGCAGTTCATCAAGGACATCTTCCTCGATTCCGACACCGACATGATGGTGCTCTCCTTCATTCCCTCGCGAAGGGAACGGGAGTTGCTGACCATCCAGGAGGCGGACGAGACCCGGCGCATCATCGATGCCATGGACGGCACCAAGCGCCTGCTGATTCACGGCCGCGCCAATCCCAACCAGCCGGGCGACCTGGAGGGCATGGACGAACTGGCGGAGACCTGGGGCGTGGTGGCCTGGAAGTGCTACACCCAGTGGGGCCCCGACGGGCGCGGCTTCTTCCTGCACGAGGACCAGGGCCTCGCCATGATCGAGAAGGCGCGCGCGCTGGGCGTGAAGAACATCTGCATCCACAAGGGCCTGCCCTTCGGGCGCCAGTCCTACGAGCACTCCATTGCCAGCGACGTCGGCATCGTCGCGCGCATGTACCCGGACGTGAACTTCCTCGTCTATCACTCCGGCTTCATCAGCGGACAGAAGGAGGGCCCCTACGACCCGGCGCGCGGCGAGGGCGTGGACGCGCTGATCCGCTCGGTGGAGGACAACGGCATCGGACTGAACGCCAACGTCTATGCCGAGCTGGGCAGCACCTGGCGTTTCGCCATGCGCGACCCCGACAGCGCCGCCCATATCGTCGGCAAGCTGGTGAAGCACATCGGCGAAGACAACGTGCTCTACGGCTCCGACTGCATCTGGTACGGCTCGCCGCAGGATCAGATCCAGGCGCTGCGCAGCTTCCAGATCTCGGAGGAGCTGCAGGAACGCCACGGCTACCCGAAGATCACCGATCGCCTGCGCGCCAAGATCTTCGGTCTCAATGCGGCGCGGCCCTATAGCATCGACGTGGAGGAGGTGCTGCAGCGCGCCCGCGACGACCGGGTGCAGCGCCGCCGCGCCGCCTACCGGGAGGCGCCCGACCCCCACTTCCTCACCTTCGGCCCGAAGACCCGGCGCGCGTTCCTGGCCAACCTGAAAGCGCGTGGCGGTTCGCCGGTCTGACGTTTCGTAGCGCGGCTCTGACCGCGCCGCCGGTTCCTAGGGCCGCCGCTTTGCGTCTCTGTGATACAGTGGTGCAAGGCTTCATTCACGGCTGAGGATGCTCATGACCGCGCGTTTCACCCACATCACCTTCACCGTCAGCAACTTCGAGCGCTCCATCGACTTCTACCGCGACGTCTGCGGCGTGGATGTCGTGCGCGACCGGCGCCTTGAGCAGGGGACCAGCGTATGGCTCGGCCCACAGACGCCGGCCGACCACTTGCCGCCCTACGTCTTCGTCCTGGTCGAGGGTGCGGTGGAGAACCGCCTCGATCATCTCGCCTTCCAGTGCGACAGCCGCGACGAGGTCGACGCGAAGGCCGACCTCGGCCGCCGCCTGGGCGTTCTGGCCCAGGACAGCCGGGACGACGGCGGCTCCGTCGGCTATCACTGCAAGCTGAGCGACCCCGACGGCCACCTCGTCGAGTTCACCCACGGCCAGCCGATCCAGGGGATCTAGGGTTTTCCGGGGTCGCCCGCACCGGCCCGCTCCCCCTCCCGGCCACCCAGCGCCAGTATCCTATGGGTGGCCGGGAGGGGGAGCGGGCTGGAACCGCGTGGACGCAAGTCCAACAGGCGTCAGCCTTCGCCGAGCTGTTCCGTCACCAGGGCGCCGAGGCTTTCGACCGCTGCCTCGATGCGCGGCGTCCAGTCGTGGCCGCAACTCAGCCGCAGGCAGTTGCCGTATCGGCCGCTGGCTGAGAAAGCATCGCCTGGCGCGAAGCAGATTCCGTCTTCCAGGGCGCGCCTGAAGAGGCGCCGGCTGTCGAAGCCCTCGGGCAGTTCCAGCCACAGCACGAAGCCGCCGGCCGGACGGCTGACCCGGGTCGAGCGCGGGAAGCTGCGGTCGATGCTGCGCACCATGCGGTCGATGTGATCGGGAAAGACCCGGCGCAGACGGCGCAGGTGGTTGTCATAGCCGCCGGTGGCCAGGAACTCGGCCAGGGCGGCCTGGGGCAGGGCGGGCCCGCAGAGCGTGGTGGCGAACTTGCCTTCGAGGACCCGCTGCATGTGGTGGCGCGTGGCGACCCAGCCGACGCGGTACCCCGGCGCCAGGGTCTTGGAGAAGGAACTGCAGTAGAGGATGTCGGCCTCCGGCATGAAGGCGGAGAAGGGCTGCGGGCGCTCCTTGCCGAAGTAGATGTCGCCGTAGATGTCGTCCTCGATCAGCGGCACCTTGTGGCGCGTCAGCAGCTTGAGGATCGCCTGCTTCTTTTCGGCGCTGACGGCAAAGCCCAAGGGGTTGTTGAAGTTGGACGAGAACAGGCAGACGCTGATGCGTTTCGACTTCAGCGCCTTGTCCAAGGCCGCGAGTTCGATGCCCTCCGTCGCATCGGTGGGCAGTTCCAGCGCCTTCAGCCCCAGCGCCTCCAGCACCTGCAGGATGCCGAAGTAGGTCGGCGATTCGATGGCGACGGTGTCGCCGCGCCGGGTGACTGCGCGCAGGGCCAGGGACAGCGCCTCGGTGCAGCCGCAGGTGACGGCGATGTCCTGCGGCGCCAGGACCTGGCCCCACTGCAGCCCGCGCCGCGCGATCTCCGTGCGCAGGTTCGCATCGCCGCGCGGCTCGGTGTAGATGTTGTAGTCGGTACCCTGGGCGCGGGCGGCCCTGGCCAGAAAGCGGTCGAGGCGGCTGGCGGCCAGCAGGTCGGCGCTGGGAATGGCGCAGCCCAGGGGCACGAGGTCGGGGTTGGCGGCATGTTCCAGAAGTTCGAGGACACCGCTGCCGACGGCCACCGGCGCGGCCTTGGCCGGGGGCTTTGAGACCGCAGGCGTCCGCAGGGACACCTTGCTGCCGCTTGCAACGTAGAAGCCGGACTTGGGCCGCGCCTCCAGGACGCCGCGATCCTCCAGCAGGCGGTAGGCCTGCAGGGCGGTGGACATGCTGGCGCGGTTCTGGGCCGCCAGGCGGCGCAGCGAGGGTGCGCGCATGCCCGGCCGCAGGGTGCCGTTGTCCACCAGGGTGACGATGGTCTCCGCCAGCGCTTCGTAGCGGTGGAGCGGGGCCGGGTCGGTCGCGGTATCGGACATAGTGCAGCCCGGTCCTTTCGGCACGGCGTGGGCCCGGCCTGCGCGCAGGCCGGTACAGATGGCCCACAGTCTATCTGTACTGGTTACAATTGTCCAAATCTGTATCTGTTATGGCTTGCCCTTTTGGGTCATGGTCCGGGTTCCGCAAAACCGCCTTGCCGGAAAGGACCCGCCATGAGCCGGACCCTGAACCGTTTTCCCCGGAACGACATCATGTCCCTGACAGCGGGGGCGCCGCGCTATGATCTGGCCGAGAGTATCGGCCCGGATCTGAGGCTGCGGGCGCTTTTGCACGGTGGCGACGCCACCCCGGCCCCGGAAGGCCCCGGGGAGGGCCTGGAGGGCCTTGGCGGTCTTGCCCTCAGCTACGGCACCACGGCCGGCGATCCGGCGCTGCGCCGGGCGATCGCTGCGGCACACGGCGCCGCAGCGGACGACGTGGTGGTCACCGTCGGCGGCATGCATGCCCTCTTCCTGCTGGCTTTCATCCTCTGTCGGCCGGGCGATGAAGCGGTCACCACAAGCCCGCTGTTCCCCAATGCGATGAATGCGCTGACCGCCGTGGGCGCCGATGTCAAAACGCTGCCGGTATCCTTCGATGACGGCTACCGCCTCGATCTCGCTGCGCTGCGCAGCCTGCTTTCGCCGCGCACCAAGCTTGTGTGTCTGGCGACGCCGCAGAACCCCTCCGGCGTTGCGATCCCGCCGGGAACGGTCCAGCGGATCCTGACGATGATGGCGGCGATCTGTCCCGAGGCCTATCTGCTTGCAGACGAGACCTACCGCCAGGCGGTCTACGGCGACGAGGAGGCCGCGCCCAGCATGCTCTCGCTGAGCCCCAGAGTGGTTTCCTGCGCATCGCTGTCCAAATGCCACGGCGCCCCGGGCCTGCGCCTTGGCTGGGCCATCACCCGCGACCCGGCGCTGCGCGAGCAGTTGATCCTCGGCAAGTTCAACACGGTGATTGCCTGCTCCCGCGCGGACGAGGCGCTGGCGCTGCGGGTCTTCAAGCGCGAGGCGGAGATCGTCGGCGAGCGGCGCCGGCGGCTTTCCGAGGGCCTGGCGCGCACCGCCGAATGGGTCCAGGCGAACGGCGATCTTCTCGACTGGGTCTGCCCGGACGCCGGCGCGCTCTGCTGCCTGCGCCTCAAGCCGGCAGCCTTTGATGACGCTGCCGTGGCACGCTTTTATGATGCCATGGCGCGCCACGACGTGCGGGTGGCCAACGGCACCTGGTTCGGGGACGAAGCGCGGGTCTTCCGGCTCGGCTTCGGCCTTCTGGAGATGGACGATCTCGACGAAGGGCTTCGGGCGCTGTCCGCCTGCCTGGCGCTGGCACAGAAGAAGGCGGCCTAAAACCGCAAGGGAGCGTCACCATGGACCCTGAAGCCTTTTCCCGGCTGCTCGACCGGGCGCGGGATCACGCGGGGGACTATCTGCGGACTGTCCGCGACCGGCGGGTCTATCCGGACGCAGCGGCCCTGGCCGGGCTGCAGGCCTTCGACGGCCCGCTGCCCCAGAAGGGTCTCGATCCCCGTGAGATGCTGGACCTGCTGCACCGCCATGGGGCCCCGGCCGCCGTGGCGACCGGCGGCGGGCGCTACTTCGGCTTCGTCAATGGCGGCCTCCATCCGCCGGCGCTGGCGGCGCGCTGGCTGGCCGATGCCTGGGATCAGAACGCGGCGCTCTATGTGATGTCGCCCGTCGCCGCCAAGCTGGAGGCGGTCTGCGAGCGCTGGTTGGTTGAGTTGCTCGATCTGCCGGAGGGCACCGCCGCCGGACTGGTCGGCGGCACCTCCACTTCGCTGGTCTGCGGCTTCGCTGCCGCCCGCAACAGTCTGCTAGAGCGCCAGGGCTGGGACGTGACCGCCAAGGGTCTCTTCGGTGCGCCGGAGATCACCGTGGTGCTGGGCGCCGAAGCCCATGGCGCGGTCTATCGGGCTCTCGCGCTGCTCGGTCTCGGCCGGGAGCGGGTGGTGACGGTGCCCTGCGACGACCAGGGACGCATGCGGGTCGAGAAGTTGCCGCCGCTCGATGACAAAACCCTGCTGATTCTGGCTGCAGGCAATGTGAACAGCGGCGCCTTCGATCCCTTCACGCTGCTCTGCGAGCGCGCGAAGGCTGCCGGGGCCTGGGTGCATGTGGACGGCGCTTTCGGCCTCTGGGCCGCGGCGGCGCCGTCGACCCGCGCGCTCTGCGACGGCATGGCGTTTGCCGATTCGTGGTCGGTGGATGCCCACAAGACCCTGAACGTGCCCTACGACAGCGGCATCGTGCTCTGCCGCGACCGCCAGGCGCTGGCGGGCGCGCTGCAGGCGAGCGGCGCCTATCTGGAGTGGAGCGACGAGCGCGACTCCCGGCGCGACTCCATGCTCTTTACGCCCGACATGTCGCGCCGCGCGCGCGGCATCGATCTTTGGGCGACGCTGGCGACCCTGGGCCGCGACGGCGTCGCGGATCTGATCGAACAGCTCTGCGCCGGCGCGCGCCGGATCGCCGGCCTGCTGCATGACGAGGGATTCCAGGTTCTGAACGATGTGGTCTTCAATCAGGTTCTCGTGGCCTGTGACAGCGCGGAGCACACCGAGGCCACCTTGCAGGCCCTGCAGCGTTCCGGTGAGATCTGGTGCGGCGGGTCTCAGTGGGAGTGGCGGGGGCAGCGTCAACCCGTGATCCGCATCTCGGTCTGCGGCGCGGAAACCACGCGCGACGATCTGGCCCGCGCCGTGGCGGCCTTCGTGCAGGCGCGCCAGGCGGCCTGCGGCCTACCGGCCTAGCGCCGCCACGCTCCTTTTGTCGCCCGCCACAACCCTCTACCCCAGGATGCTCAAGCCATGCACATCGGACTGATCGGCGGTATCGGCCCCGCCGCCACCGACTACTACTACCGACGGCTGATCCGGACCTTTGCCAATAGGCCGGAAGCCCTGGACCTGACGATCGCCCATGCGGATTCTCCGACCCTGCTGGCCCATCTGGCCGAGGGCAGGGCGGCCGAGCAGGCCGCGATCTTCGAGCGGCTGACCCGGCGGCTGAAGGCGGCGGGGGCGGAGGCTGTCGCGGTTACCTCCATCGCCGGGCACTTCTGCATCGACGCCTTCCGCCAGGTCTCGCCCCTGCCGGTCATCGACCTGCTGTCCTCGGTTGCCAGGAACCTCGATGAAGCGGGATACCGCAGCGTCGGTGTCCTGGGCACGAAAGGGGCCATGGCCTCCGCCCTGTACGGGCGTCTGAAAGGCATCGACGTCGTGGCGCCCGCCGGCGCGGCGCTCGATCAGGTTCATCAGGCTTACGTGGACATGGCGGTCAGCGGCGTGGCGACTGAAGCGCAGCGTGAGGTCTTCTTCGACAGCGGGCGCCGGCTTGCCGAGGACGCGGGGGCAGAGGCGGTCTTGCTCGGCGGCACCGACCTCTTCCTCGCCTTCGACGGCCACGACCCCGGCTTCAAGGCGATCGACTGCGCGCTCCTGCACATCGACGATATCGCCGAAGAGGCGGCCCGCTGAAAGCCTTTCAAGGATCGACACGGTGCCGCTTCGGCCGCTGGTTGGACCAGCCCGTTGATCCGTATCATGGTGCCGGTGACAGGTCCTATGCCAGACTGCCCGCAGGTTTCACGGATCGCGGGCGAGGCATGGCATGGACAAAGCGCTCGAGGCAAAGATCAGAAACATCCTGGAACAAGCGAAGGACATGACCATCGCGACCATACGCGAGGATGGCTTTCCCCAGGCCACCACGGTCACCTTTGTGAACGACGGTCTGACGCTCTACTTCGCTTGTGAGGCGGACGCCCAGAAGGCCGCCAACATCGCGCGCAACGACAAGGTGTCGGTCGCCGTCAACACCGACTACGACGATTGGAGCGATATCCGCGGCCTCTCCATGGGGGCCCTGGCGGAGCGTGTCACCGATGCCGCGGAAGCGCAGAAGGTGGAGGGGCTGATGGTCGCCAAGTATCCGCAGGTGGCCGACTTCCCGCCGGAAGAAACGGACGCCTTCACGCTCATTCGGGTGATGCCGAAAGTGATTTCGGTGCTCGACTATTCAAAAGGTTTCGGCCACGCGGAGCTGGTGACGCTCTAGCCGGAAAGCGGCCTGCGCAACGGGCCGCGGTGCGGCGCGCTGATCATTCCATCAGCCGCCTTTTCGTTTCCTGCGCCTGCAGCGAAACCCACCACAGGAAACCGGCGCCGAGGAAGAAGACTCCCAGAGCGGCGAGGAAAAGGCAGACGAACAAGGCGGGGGACATGCCCATTGCGAGCTCCATTGACGGGGTTTGCACCGGGCCATAGCAGTCCCCGCCGCCTGTGGTCCTTGAGGTCGATCAAGGACGGTCTATCGGATCCTGCAAACGCGCGCCGTTGAAGGCCGAATGGTACCAGGCCGCGATGTATCGGGCGGACACCAGCCAGTCGCGCGCCAGCATGTAGCAGTGCGGCGCGTCGGGCAGTTCGGTGAAGCTGAAGCCGAAAAAGTCGGCGACGGCGCGATCCTGTCCGGGCGGATGGGTGCGCGGGCTGTCCCGTCCTGCGGCCAGGCAGAAGCCCGGCACGGCAATGTGCCGGGGATCGATGGGAACCCGCAGGCGATAGCGGTCGTTCATCAGCGCCGGGCTTTCCGGGCACAGCCTTGCGTGAAAGCGGCTGACGTCCCGTGGTGCGGTCTCGTCGAGGTAGCGGGCCTGCGCGGCGGCGAGCGGGGGCACCGGCAGAGGCGCACCCTCGGCGACACTGTCCACCAGCGCCGCCGCCGGCAGGTTGCCCGGCGGTGACGGCGCCAGCAGGCCGAGGCCGGCGGTGGTCTGCCGCATGGCGGCAAAGGCCACGACCAGGGCGCCGGCGCTGTGGCCGACCGGGACGACCCGGGGGCCGAGCAGGGCGCAGGCGGCGGCGACGTCTTCCGCCATCTCGGCGACACCCTGCCGGCAGAAGGCGTCGTTCTGAGGAAGCCCGCCGTGACCGCGCAGATCCAGCGCCGCCGCCGGAACGCCGAAGGCATCGAAGAAAGCGAGATAGGCGGCAAAGCACCAGGCCCCGTGATGGGCACCGTGGACGAACAGGAGCGCCGGGCGGTCGGTGGCGTCCGTCGCGGCGCGGCCCAGGGCATGGCCGAGGTGCAGCCGTCCCTGCCCTGCGGCCTGATGCGGCAGCCTGTCGAGGTAGCCGAAGTCCAGGGGGTCGATGGCGTCGATCTGCGGCTTGTCCGCGTCCGGCGCGAAGGGCTCGACCTGACTCATACTGGCCCTCTCATGTGGGCCGTCTCAGGGCCCGCCAGTCCGCGTTGCCTGCCAGGGCGACGCCCAGCGGAAGCGCCGCCAGCAGGTTGATCTGCAGGTCGGGCCACAGAAGCAGGGCGCCGCCGGCAAGCAGCAGGCCTCTTTGAAGCAGACCGAGCGGGCGCAGCAGGTAACCGGCAAAGGCCGCGGAGATCAGCACCGTTGCCAGGGCGCAGAGCGCGATCGCAACGGCCACGATGGTCCAGTCCGCCTGCAGCAGCAGTTCGGGCCGGAAGATGAAGAGAAAGGGCAGCAGGTATTTGATGGCGGCGAAGCGGACGGTGTGCAGGGCGGTCGCCAGCCAGGGCGCGTTCGCCAGCCCGGCCGCAACGAAGACCGCCGCGCAGACCGGCGGCGTGATCGCGGACAGCGTCGCGAAGTAGAAGATGAACATGTGGGACGACAGCTCGGGAATGCCGAGCTGGGTGAAGGCGGTGGCGATGACGGAGACCGCCAGGATGTAGGCCGCGGTCGTCGGCATGCCCATGCCGATCACGATGACCACCAGGCCGGCCAGCAGCAGCGCCGGCAGCAGGTGGCCGCCGGCGAGGCCGAGCACGCCGTCGGCGAACTTCACCCCGATGCCGACGAAGCCGATGATGCCGATGAGGATGCCCGCCGCCGCGCAGAGCGCGCCAAGCGTGACCAGGGGCTTCACCGCGTCGTCGAGGGCCTGCAGCAGCGCCCGCAGGCGTGCCTTCAGGTCCGCAAGGCTGCGTGCGGCGGCCAGATGCGCCGCCGCCAGCGTCAGGATCGCGGCGAAGATCGCCAGGTCGACGGAGAAACCCTGCAGCACCATGCCGATCAGCACGGCAAAGGGCAGCAGCAGCGGTCCCCAGGTCTCGAAGCGGCGGAAGCGCGCGGCCTCGGGCAGCTCCTCGGGCGGCAGGCGGCCGACGCCGACGCGCAGCGACTCGAAGTGCACGGAGGAGAGCACGCCGACGTAGAACAGGAAGGCCGGCACCAGGGCGATCAGCATCATGCGGCCGAGATCGATGCCCAGAAACTCGGCCATCAGGAACAGTCCTGCCCCCATCAGCGGCGGCGTGATCTGCCCGCCTGAAGACGCGGTCGCCTCGATACCGCCGGCCACGGCGGGCCGGTAGCCGAGGCGGATCATCATGGGGATGGTGAAGTTGCCGGTCATGGCGACGTTGGTGACCGAGGAGCCGGTCATGGAACCGACCATGGCCGAGGACATCACCGCGATCTTGGCCGGGCCGCCCCGCATCCGCCCGCCGAAGAGCTTGGCCAGGTCGATCATCGACTGGCCGGCGCCGGTGGACATCATCAGGCTGGAGAACAGCACGAAGAGGATCAGCAGGGTGACGAAGATGTCCATCACCTGGCCCCAAAGCCCGTCGGTGGACAGAAAGAGCATGTCCACCATCATGGAGGCGCTGACGCCGCCGTGGCCGATGCGCCCAGGCAGCAGGTGGCCGCTGAGCGCATAGGCCGCGAAGACCGCGGCCAGGATCGCGAAGGTCCAGCCGATGGTGCGTCGCGCGAGTTCCAGGACGCAGACGATCAGCGCCGCGCCGAGAACCAGCGCCTCGGTCTGGGGCAGCCCGGGGTTCAGCATGATGTCCCAGTAGTTCCAGGACACATAGCCGACTGCCGCCAGGACGGCGGCGAGCAGGGCCAGGTCGACGGTCCGCCGAAGCGCCGCCGGCAGCCGCGCCGTGCTCAAGGGGAAGGCAATCACCCCGAGCGCCGCAACCAAAGCCAGAACGCTGGCGCGCTGCTGGATGTTGGGGAACTGTCCGAACAGCACGGCGTAAAAGACCAGGCCGGTCAGACAGAGCATCAGCAAACGGGGCAGCAGGATCGGCATTGTGCTCTAAAGCGGTGTATTCCAAACCGGAAAAAAGCGCGAGAGGGGGGAAGGACCCTCTCGCGCTGCCGAGGCAGCTAGTTCATCTCAGGGGGAATGAGCCGCTCGGGAACCTGCAACCCGATCTCGCGGTAGAAGCGCACCGCACCGGCGTGGAGCGGATACTCGGAGACCTCCAGGGTCTGCCGGGCCAGGTCCACTTCGGCGATGGCCTTCAGCGCCGCGCGCTGCTGGTCCAGGCCCTCGTACATGCCCTTGGTGATGTCATAGGCCGTCGCTTCGTCCATGTCGGCCGTGGCGGCAAAGCCGATCCAGATGGCGTGCACGGTGTACTCCGGCGCGCCCTCCACCACGCCGGCAGGCATGGTGTAGAAGCCCATCCAGGGCAGGGCCTGCCGGATCGCTGCGATCTGATCCTCGGTATAGCCCACCGGCCAGAGCGGCGTCGTCAGGTTGAGCTCCGCCGTCGCGCTGTCGAGCCGCGGGCCGGTCGTCGCCTTCATCTGGCCCAGGCAGCGGCCGTTCTTGATGGCGTTGGCGGCGTCCTTGGGGTCGGACATGTAAAGCTCCGGCGCGACTTCCAGGGCGCGCAGGATCTTCATCATGTTCTTTTGGCCCGAGGATCCGTTCATCCCGGGATGAAAGCACTTGCCGGCGAAGCCGGCGATGTTGTCGATGCCGGAATCCTTCGTGGCCGTGATGTTCTGGATGGCCGGCAGGGTCCACCAGAGGACGCGGAACCCGTCGAAGCCGCTGGCCTCCGCATCGGCGATGAGATCCGGCGAGATGCCGCCGAAGTCCAGCTGGCCCTGCATCATCAGCGCCTGGTTCTTCGCGAATCCGCCGGAGGAAACCACGGTGACGTTGATGTCCTCGCTGGCCTTGCTGATCGAATTGGCGATGGCGGTGTAGTAGGGGTAGAAGCCCGAGGTGGTGGTCGAGCCGCCCATGTTGAGCTGGGTCTCGGCGCCGGCGGCCGATGCAAGGCCGAAAGCCGTGGCCACGACGGCGCCGCGCAAAACGGTCTGAAGTGTCATGTTTCTCCTCCCTTCCTTGCCCTGATCGCACACCCCCGGAGGCGCCCGTCAGAGGTTCTCCCCAAGAAAAAGCATGACGATTACGATAAGTGAAATATTATGTTTGGATGAAATAATCGGGTTTGCTTATGGAAGTCTCGTCCCGCCATCTCCGCGCCTTCGTCACCGTTGCCGAGGCGATGAACTTCACCCGCGCAGCAGAGACCCTGGGCATATCGCAGCCCGCCCTGAGCGCGACCATACAGCAGCTTGAAGACATTCTGGCCGCGCGGCTCTTCGACCGGGCCGGCCGGCGGATGCGGCTGACCGAGGTGGGCCGCCTCTATCTGGGGATTGCCCAGCGGCTGCTCTATGAACTCGACAGTTCGCTCGGTGTGGTGCGCGATCTTGTGGATAAGCGCATCGGCAAGCTGCATGTCGCCGCCCTGCCGTCGGCGGCGTCCGAGATCGTGGCGCCGGCGCTCGCCCGCTTCTCCCAGACCTATCCGCAGATCCAACTCACGGTCCGCGATGCCCTCAACGCCGAAGTGATCGAGCGGGTGCGGCGCGGCGAGGTGGACATGGGCTTCGGCATTCCGGAGGGCGAAAGTCCGGCGCTTGATGTCGCGACGATTCTTCAGGACCGCTTTGTCGCCGTCCTGCCGATGGGCCATCCCCTGACCCGGCAGGCTGCGGTTTCCTGGGCCGCGCTCCGCGGACTGCCGCTGGTTCAGGTGGCGCCGGGATCGAACACCCGGCGCGTCGTCGACAGGCTTCTCGGCGGTGCAGACCGTGGCACCGGCGGCCGGATCGAGGCGCAGATCGTCTCCACCGCGGTCGGGCTGGTGGCCAACGGCCTCGGCGTTTCCGTGCTTTCCGAACTCAGCACGGTGCCCTTCGCGAAGCTGCGCGTCGTCGAGACCCGGCCATTGATCGATCCCGAGGTTTCGCGTCCGCTCAGTCTCATCACCCGTAAAGGCCAGACCCTGTCCCCCGCGGCGGAGGCCTTCCGCAGCCAGCTGCTCCGGACAGCCTGAGGCAATCTTTCAGCGCTCGTGCTCCGTAGCCCGCGGTTCAGGCTTCTGGGTTCCAGCCGCTGTTGAGGGCCTCGGCGCGGTTGTCCTGAACCTGGGCGAAGGCCGCAAGGCGCTCGCAGCGCAGCCGATGGGCCTGCAGCCGGGGATACCGCGTGGTGCTTTCTGCCGCCGGCAGCACGCGCTCCAGATACTGCATGGCCACGGCAACGGCCAGGTCGGCGCGGGTGAAGGCGCTGCCGCAGAACCACTCGCCATCCAACCGCTCTTCCAGCCAGGCGCAGATGGAGGCGATCTGCCGCTCCAGCCGTGCCCGCCAGGCCGGATCGCTGGTGCCGGGCGCCCGCCTGTTGTGCTCGATGCCGCGCTCGTAGATCTTCTCGGCAAGGGTGATGCCCACGACCTCCACCTGAAGGACACGGCGCCGCTCCGGCTGCTGTGCCGGGGCCAGCCGCCGCGCGGAGGGGGCGGTCTCGTCGAGGTAGTCGATGATGGTCCGGCTGTCGAACAGGGTCTCGCCGTCGTCCAGGATCAGCGCCGGCACCTTGCCCATCGGATTGACCGCGAGCATCGCGTCGAAGTCCCTGAAGACCGAGAGCACGCGGCGTTCGAAGGGATGGCCGTAGTGGTGCAGGGCGATGGCGACCCGGCGCACGAAGGGGGAATCGAACTGGCCGACGAGAATCACGGGCAACTCCTCTACACCCTGGTTGGCGGTCCGCTCATTCCGTCTCGCGCAGCCTGTCCAGATCGCGGCGCTCGCGTTTGGTCGGGCGGCCCGCGCCGGGTTGGCGGCGGCCTGCCCCGTCCGTCGGCGACGGGGTGCCCCGCGGAAGCCGGCTTTCGGCGTCCGGCGGCTTCAGGTCTTCGTAGAGCGCCTGGGCCTCGCTGGCCGGTCCGCGGCGTTCGGCCAGCGCCAGGATCTTGACGACGCGGATATGGCGCGCCTGGGGAAAGGTCAGCACGTCGCCGACCTTCACCTTGTGGTGGGGCTTCACGACGCCGAGGCCGGAGAGGCGCAGCTTGCCGGCCTGGCAGACCTTGCTGGCCAGACTGCGCGTCTTGAAGAAGCGCGCATACCAGAGCCACTTGTCGGCACGCAGCCCGCCGTTTGAGTCGCCGGCTTCGCCGCTCAAAGAACGCCGTCTCTCATATCAGCCGCCACGATCCTCATTCGCCCGCCCCTCAATCACCGCCGGGCGCCAGATCGCGCAGCACGGCAAAGGGCGAGTCGGCGTAGCGTTCGGCGCTCTCCTTGCCGCGCGGCTTCTTGCGTGCGGCGCCGCGCTTTGACTTCGGCCGGCCGGGTTTCCCGGCGCCTTTCTTCATCTGCGGCGCTTCGCTCTCCTGTGCTCCGGCAGCAGGTATCGGCCTGGCGCCCTTGCGCGCGAAGCACAGCCTGCCCTCGGCGTCCTTGCGGCGCCTGTAGCCGAGGGCGAAGAGCAGGGCGCCCAGGTCCTCCTCGCCGCAGTCGGCGAGCTTGCAGAGTTCGGGCGAGAGCGCGAGGGTTCCGCTCTCGGTGGCGGCGGCCTTGTAGGCATCGCGCCCCAGCCGCTCCAGCACGTCGGCGCGCGCTGCAAAGGACGGGCCGCCCTTGCGGGTCACCCGGCGGAATCCGATCGCGCAGCAGAAGCTGTCTCCCAGGGCCGCCGGCAGGGCCAGCCCTTTCAGCTCGAAGGTCTTGGTGCCCGACGGCGGCAGCGGCGGCACCTCCAGGCCCTCGCGGATCGCCCAGAGCCGGGCGCGCAGGGCCAGCATGCGCGGGTGCTGAAGGCGCGGCAGGAAGACGCTGGCGGCGCCGAGCCTCAGACCCAGGGCGGCCAGCGCCTTGCGGTCGGCCTTGGTCAGCAGCGCGATCTGGCCGCCGAGCGGCCGCCGCGGCAGGGTGCCCAGCGCCTCGACAAGCTGAAACAGGAGGCCGCGGCCCGGCGGCGAAAGCTGCACCGCCTGGGCCTCGAACAGCGGTTTCAGGGTGGCGCGGACGTGGCGCGTCAGCCAGGCGGCGCAGCGCTTGCGCAGACGCTCGCGCGCCGGTCCGTCGAGAAAGTCGCTGGATAGCACCTCGACCCGTGGGGTCAGTACCGTGTCGCCGGCCAGGATGCGCGCCACCGGGGTGCCGCGCCAGGCGATGGCGCTGCCGTCGAGGGCGAAGGCGCCGTCGTTGTCCTGCTCCAACTGCTTGATGCGCCGGGGAATCTCCCCGGTCAGGGCGCGGCGGGCCGCGGCCAGCAGCGGGCGGGCGTCTTCGCCGCGGGCGTTTTCGTCCAGCACGAAGCGGAAGCCGGCGATGCGGCCGACGAACTCGCCCTCCACCACCACCTCGCCGCTCTTGCGCACGGCGCCGATCAGATGGCTGTCGCTGCGCAGGCGGCGCACCAGAAAGGCCGCGCGGCGGTCGACGAAGCGTTGGGTCAGGCGCTCGTGCAGGGCATCCGAGAGCTGGTCCTCGATGGCCCGCGCCCGGTTCTGCCAGAGGCCGCTGTCATCCAGCCAGTCGCCGCGGTGGGTGATGTAGGTCCAGGTGCGAATGTGCGCCAGCCGCGCGATCAGCTGATCGATGTCGCCGTCGTTGCGCTCCAGCCGGTGCAGCTGCGCGCCCACCCAGGCTTCCGGCAGACGCCGGTCGTTTGTCATGAGCTTCAGGTAGATCTGCGCCAGCAACTGGGCGTGGTGGTCGGAGAGGATCTTGCGGAAGTCCGGCACCTGGCAGACCTCCCAGAGCAGGGCCACGGCCTCCGGCGTGGTGGCCAGGGCGGCGATCTCCGGCTGTTTGGCGAGGGAGGCCAGGGCGATCTGGTCGTCGGCCTCCTGCGCCAGCAGCAGTTCGCGCCGCGGCGGCTTGCGGTCCAGGCTCTTGAGCAGCGCCAGAGGATCGCTGAAGTCGAGATCGACGTTGCGCCAGTGGACGAAGGCCAGGGGATCGAAGCTGTGGCTCTCTACCGCCTCCACCAGACTGTCGGGCAGGGGGCCGATCTCGGTCGTGGTGCCGAAGGTGCCGTCGTTCATGTGGCGCCCCGCGCGCCCGGCGATCTGGCCCACCTCCGCCGCCGTCAGGCGGCGCTGGCCGCGCCCGTCGAACTTGCGCAGCTTGGCGAAAGCGACGTGGTCGAGGTTCAGGTTCAGGCCCATGCCGATGGCATCCGTGGCCACCAGATAGTCCACCTCGCCGCTTTCGAAGAGCTCGACCTGGGCGTTGCGGGTGCGCGGGCTGAGCGCCCCCAGCACCACGGCCGTGCCACCGCGCTGGCGGCGGATGAGCTCCGCCGTGGCGTAGACCTCCGAAGCAGAGAAGGCCACCACCGCTGAGCGCGGCGGCAGCCGCGTGAGCTTCTGCGGGCCGGTGTAGGTGAGGGTCGAAAAGCGCGGGCGGCCGATGTACTCGGCCTCCGGCACCAGGGCCTGGAGCACCGGGCGGATGGTCTCGGCCCCCAGAAACATGGTTTCGGCCAGGCCGCGGGCATGCAGCAGCCGGTCGGTGAACACATGGCCGCGCTCCGGATCGGCGCAGAGCTGGATCTCGTCGACGGCAAGGAAGGAGACCGGCCGGTCCACCGGCATGGACTCCACCGTGCAGCAGAAATAGCGGGCGTCCGGCGGTACGATCTTTTCCTCGCCGGTGACCAGCGCCACCTTGGCCGCCCCCTTGATCTGGACGATGCGGTCGTAGTTCTCCCTTGCCAGCAGGCGCAAGGGGAAGCCGATCATGCCGCTCGGGTGGCCCAGCATGCGGTCGATGGCCAGATAGGTCTTGCCGGTATTGGTCGGCCCCAGAACGGCGGTGATCTTCGCCTTCTCCCGGGCCTGCGCGAGAAGCGACATGCCCTGAGAATCGGGACTTTTCCGCCGCATTGCAAGGAATTCCCTGGGCCGGGCCTGGGCGAAAGATGGTTAACGGGCGTTACCGGCCTTGCGGTCGTTCACGCGGCTTGGTCAACGGCACGAAGGCGACGGGAAAGAGAGTGCGTTCGTGGATGCTGCCGTCGGCGGCTTTTTCGATGCGCAGCAGGGTTTGGGCCGGCAGGAACCAGTGGGCCGGCCCCCTGCCGGTCTTTTCCTCGACCGGGATGATGAGGCGCCCGCCGGGGGCGAGCTGTTCGACCAGCGCCGGGGGCACGCCTCGGGCTGCGGCGGTCACCAGGATGGCGTCGAAGGGCGCGGCCTCCGGCCAGCCGTCGGCGCCGTCGCCCTCCCGGCAGTGCACCCTGTCGTAGCCCAGGCGGGCCAGGCGCTCCGCCGCCTCGGCGGCCAGGCTGGGCACAACCTCCAGGCTGTAAACCTCGGCGCCGAGATCGGCCAGAACCGCGGCCTGGTAGCCGGAGCCTGTGCCCACCTCCAGCACCTTCGCGCCTGGGGTGACCTCGGCTTGGTCGCTCATCACCGCGACGATGAAGGGCTGGGAGATGGTCTGCCGCGCGCCGATGGGCAGCGGCCGGTTCTCGTAGGCCGCACTCTCCTCCAGCAGCGGCACGAAGCGGTGCCTGGGCACCCGGCCCATGGCCGCGAGGACCCTGGGGTCCAGGCGGTCCTTGCCCAGCCAGTCCGCGACCTCGCCGGCCTCCTTTTCGATGGCGCGCAGCATGTCTCTGCGCTCTTCCTGGCGCTCCGCTGCCTTCCGATCCGAGTCTGTATCGTGCTCTACCATGCCGGACTTTCCCCCGCGCGGCCTCCCTCACGGTCTCTCACGGGCCCCCGCAGGTCCCCGCCGCGGTCCCGGGGTCATCGTGAGACAGGACTTGCAGGGAGTATAGATTGCGCACATATGTCTCGGCGATTCCGCTCTGGAAAACCGGAGCGGCAAGCCGAGAACCGAAAACGGACAGTCAGACCCATGGCGCAGGAAGAATTGAAGTTCGAGGCGGAAGTCAGCCGCCTCCTCGATATCGTCGCCCACTCGCTCTACTCGGAGAAGGAGATTTTCCTCCGGGAACTGATCTCCAATGCCTCGGATGCCTGCGACCGCCTGCGTTACGCCGCGCTGACCCAGCCGGAACTCCTGGCCGAGGACAGCGGCTTCGCTATCCGCCTGAAGACCGATTCCGCCGCCAGGACCCTGACCATCGTCGACAACGGCATCGGCATGAACCGCCAGGACCTGATCGACAACCTGGGCACCATCGCGCGCTCCGGCACCGCCGCCTTCGTCGAGCAGCTGGAGAGCAAGGCCGAGGGGGCCAACCTGATCGGTCAGTTCGGCGTCGGCTTCTACTCCGCCTACATGGTCGCCCGGAAGGTCGAGGTGAGCACCCGCAGGGCCGGCGAGGCCGAGGGCTGGCGCTGGGCCTCCGACGGGCAGGGGGCCTTCACCATCGCCGAAGACCCGGAGGCCCCGGCGCGGGGCACCCGGATCGTCCTCCACCTGCGCGACGGCGACGAGGAGTACCTGGATGCCATGCGGATCCGCCAGGTGGTCTCCACCTATTCCGACCACATCGCCGTGCCGGTGGTGCTGGAATCGCGCAAGGAGGACGAGCCCGACGAGACGCTGAATGCCGCCTCGGCGCTCTGGACGCGGCCCAAGAGCGACATCACCGAGGAGCAGTACAAGGAGTTCTATCACCACGTCGGGCACACCTTCGACGATCCCTGGCTGCGCCTGCACTTCAAGGCCGAGGGCATGCTGGAATACACCGGGCTGCTGTTCATTCCCTCCTCCAAGCCCTTCGATCTCTTCCACCCGGACCGCAAGACCGGCATCAAGCTCTACGTGAAACGGGTCTTCATCACCGACGACTGCAGCGAGCTGGTGCCGTCCTACCTGCGCTTCCTGCGCGGCATCGTCGACACCGAGGACCTGCCGCTGAACATCAGCCGCGAACTGCTGCAGAACAATCCGCGTCTGGCCAAGATCCGCACCGCGCTCAGCAAGCGCGTGCTGAGCGAACTCAAGAAGAAGGCGGAGAAGGCGCCGGAGGACTACGCCAGGTTTTGGGACGCCTTCGGTCCGGTGCTGAAGGAAGGCCTCTACGAGGACTCCAATCAGCGCGACACCCTGCTGTCGCTGGCCCGCTTCCGTTCCACAGCCGGGGATGACCTGGTCAGCCTTGCCGACTATGTCGCGCGCATGAAGCCCGGCCAGGAGGCGATCTACACCATCACCGGCGACAACCCCGAGGTCCTGGCCAAGAGCCCGCAGCTCGAGGGCTTTGCCGCCAAGGGCATCGAGGTGCTGCTGTTGAGCGACCCGGTGGACGACTTCTGGCTGACCTCGGTGCCGGACTTTGACGGCAAGCCCTTCAAGTCGGTCACCCGCGGGGCCGCCGACCTGGAGAAGGTGACCAAGGCCGAAGGCGATCAGGACGACGAGGTGGAGACACCGAAGGAAACCTCTCCGGCCCTCGATGCGCTCATCGCCTTCGTGAAGCTGACCCTCAAGGACGAGGTGAAGGACGTGCGGGTTTCGGCGCGGCTGACCAGCAGTCCGGTCTGCCTCGTTGCCGACGAGGGCGATCTCGATATGCACCTGGAGCGCCTGCTGAAGCAGCAGCGCCAGCTCGACCACAGCTCGGCGCGCATCCTGGAGATCAATCCGGACCACGGCCTGATCACGGCCCTGGCCGGACAGATCGGGCAGGAGGGCGCCGGCGGCGTGGTGGAGGATGCGGCCTGGCTGCTGCTCGATCAGGCGCGCATCATCGAAGGCGAAGCCCTGCCCGATCCCGCCGCCTTCTCCCGCCGCCTCTCGGCGCTCGTCGAAAAGGGGCTCGTGTCAGGGGGCTAGTGTTCAGCCGGCCCGGGCGGGCGGGCGCCAAATCAAACCCCAGAGCTCCTGCTCCGGCGTTGTCGGGCAGCGGCTCAGCTCGTTTCGTCGAGGTCGAGGATGGCGGCGCCCAGCACCGGGCCGGTGGTGCCGGCCTGGACGATGACGGCACAGCCGCCGCGGCCGTCGCGCTGCGCGGCGGCGAAGTCCAGGGGAAACTCCATCGCCTCGCCGGTCCAGCGGCCGAGTTTGCGGAACTCCCGCACCACGTTGGCGTTGTGGATCGAGCGGCCGCGGTTCTCGCCGCGCGCCACGTCGGTGTCGTGGTCGTCGTCGAACATGACGAGATAGACGGTGGCGCCTTCCGGCGGCGCATCGCCGGCCGAAAGCGTGACCTTCCCGCCGCCGTCCTCCACCATCCGCACCTCAAGACCGCCCGGACGGCGGGCCTCCTTTTCGATGGCTTCGGCAACCGCACCGCGACGGCTGCCGACCACGTCGCGGCGCCCGTCGACCACGATCTGCGGGGTGTAGACGTAGCGCAGGCCGAGCGCGCGCGCATAGTCGCGCTGGCGCTGGGTGTGCGCGGGCGAGGCGAAGGGGTCCTTCCAGCCGATGTAGTCCCAGTAATCGACATGGAAGGAGAGCGCCAGGAGGCCGGGCTGATCGGCCAGTTCGTCCAGCAGGGCATCGGCCGGCGGGCAGGAACTGCAGCCCTGGGAGGTGAAGAGTTCGACCACCACCGGGCTGCTGTCCGCGCTGTCGGCGGCCAGCTGAAGTGCTGGTTGGAGAGGCTCTGTCCCGGCCGCCCCGGCCAGAGGCGTCGGCGCCTTGGTGACGGCCTGACCGGCCCAGACCGCAAGGCCTGCGGCGAGGACGGCGACTCCGAATACGAAGGATTTGCGACCCATGGGCGGGGACGTTACGGGGCGCCGCGCTCACTGGCTAATCACGTTCCGGTGACGCTGTCCGAGGCGATGCGAATGTCCCTAGAGCCTTGAAGGATTTAGGAATTTCAGCCTTCTTCGGGTTTGGTCACCTCGACATCCACGGTCATCTCGACGAAGTCCTCCGCCGCGCCGTAGTAGCTGCCCTGCAGCGGCAGCGCCTGGAAGGGCTCGCGGGCCACGGCAACGCGAATCAGATTGGCGCCGCCGACCTGGCCGTTGGTGGGGTCGAACTCCACCCAGCCGGCGCCGGGCAGATAGACCTGCACCCAGGCGTGGGTGTCGCCGCCGCCCTTCAGGCTGGTATCGGCCACGCCGCCGGTCTCGGTCGCCGGGTCGTAGAGATAGCCGGAGACGAAACGGGCGGCGAAGCCGAGGGCGCGTACGGCGCCCATCATGAAGAGCGCCAGGTCGCGGCAGGTGCCGCTGCCCCGTTCCAGGGTCTCCACCGGCGTCTGCACCCCGAAGGCGTAGCGCCGTTCGTAGCCGAACTCCGCCTGCACCGCCGTGTTGATCCGTTGCAGCAGGTCCTGGGTGCCGACGGGTCCGCCGTTGTCGAGAAAGCGCTTCACCCAGGCGTCCACCTTGCGCTCCGGGTCCGGGTAGTGGCGCTCCACCGAGCGGCCCAGGTCGGCAATGTCCTCGGCCGGATAGCTGAAGGGATAGGTCTGGGCGTAGGGCTCGATCGGGAAGTCCGGGTAGCTGAGGCCGTAGTGGTCGATGACGATGCGGCTCTCGAAGCGAAGCTCGCTGGCCGCCTCCTGGAAGGAGGCGATGGTGATCGAGTTGGAGAAGACGTCGTGCATCCAGCGGATCTCGGCCGCAGGCGAAATCGTCAGCGCGGTATCCACCAGCCGGATGTCGTGGCTGTCGCGCGGGCGGAACATCAGGCGATGCTCGCCGAAGGTTACGGGCCGGTGATAGCGGTAGACCGTCGTGTGGCAGACCGACAGCAGGGACATGGGGGCTCGTCGTGGTGAAGGGCGCGCCATCCTAACGGAAAGGGAGTCCGCCGCTCAAGCGCTGCCGCCGGATATCACTCTGCAAATGCCAATCCCGTGCGGGGGCCGTAGGCCATGTCATCTGGACAACTATGGGCCCAGTTCTTATCTGACCGTCCAACGGAAAGGGACTCTTCTGCCATGGACGTTCTGAGCGACATCCTCGACCTCCTGCAGCTGCGCGGCAGCCTCTACTTCCGCACCGCCTTCTCGCCGCCCTGGTCGGTGGCGGTGCCGTCCTTGGGGCGGGCGGCGCGGTTTCACCTGGCGGTCCAGGGCGCCTGCCGGGTGCGGGTCGGCAGCGATGCCGAGGTGCGGCTCAATGCCGGCGACCTGATCCTCATTCCCAACGGCAGCGCCCATGTGCTGGAGGACTTCGAAGCGAACGCCCGGACGGAGGCCGAGCCGGCGCCGTTGGAACGGGTGCTTCGGGACAGTGGCTTCGCCGGTGAGGGGGTGCTGGTCTACGGCGGTGAAGCGCAGGAGGATGCGGCCACCAAGCTGGTCTGCGGCCACTTCACCTTTGCCGAGGGCGCGGACCATCCGCTGCTGCGGGCGCTGCCGCCCTATCTGCTGGTGACTGCCGAGCGGCGCGCGCGCAATCCCTGGCTGGACGAACTGATGCGCCTGATCGCCCGGCAGATGTTCGCCGAGGCGCCGGGCATGACCGCCTCGGTGATCCGCCTTTCCGAGGCGCTGTTCATCGAGGTCGTGCGCAGTTGCGCCGACCAGGACGAAGCCCTGCGCGGCATCCTCACCGCCCTGGGCGACCCGCGTATTGGCCGCGCGCTCGGCCTGATGCACCACCGGATGGAGCAGGACTGGACCCTGGAGAGCCTGTCGCGGGAGGTCGGCCTGTCGCGCAGCCGCTTCGCCGAGCAGTTCCAGACCCTGATGCGCTGCGCGCCCATGGGCTATCTGACCGACCTACGCCTGGACAAGGCCAAGGCGCTGCTCGCCACCACCAGCGATCCGGTCCAGCGCATCGCCCGGCAGGTCGGGTACCATTCGCCAGCGGCCTTCTCGCGCGCCTTCGCGAACCGCTACGGCCACAGCCCGAAAGGCGTTCGCCAGGCAGAGGTTTCCGCCTAGTTTTTGCGGATCGTCCGGAAGACTATGCTGTTCATTCGGTTTTCAGACATGTTTCTTGTCTGAAAGGCTCGTTCTCCCATATCCGGCTGGACCCGGCGCCAGATGCGCCGGACCACCGCAAACCCAGGAGAACAGCAATGACCTTTTCCAAGAACCCGCTTTCCAAACTCGCCCTGGCAGCCCTGGTCGCGACCAGCCTGATTGGCGGACTGGCGTCGGCTGAGGCGGCCGATGAACTGAACGTCGTGCCCGGCCTGTCCATTGCCGGCGCGCCGCTGGCTCTGCACGGCTACGACCCGGTCGCCTACTTTACCGACGGCGGACCGCGCCGCGGCTCCGACAGCCTGGTGCATGTTCACGACGGCGCGGCCTACCGCTTCGCCAGCCAGGCCAATCTCGACCGCTTCAAGCAGGCGCCGGACCGCTATGCGCCGCAGTACGGCGGCTTCTGCGCCTACGGGGTTTCGGTGGGCAAGAAGTTCGACGGCGATCCCACGCTCTGGAAGATCGACGACGGCAAGCTCTACCTCAATCTCAACGAGGAGATCTATGAGACCTTCCTGCAGGATGTGGACGGCAACGTCAAAAAGGCCGACCGCAACTGGGACGACATCGAGCACGTCGCCGCCGGCGACCTTTGAGACCGGCCCGGAGCTGGGGGAGGGCCGCGCCCTCCCCACAGCGGGTCCGGCCTAGTTCACCAGCATCGTCGAGTGCGGGCCGTGCGGCACGGCGATGCTCGTGCGGGTCTGCACCAGCTTCGGCTCTGGCCCTTCCACCAGGCGCCAGAAGTCGATGGAGCCGCCTTCGGCGCCGCCCCGATGCTGATCGAAATTGACCACTGCGATGTAGCGGCCGGAGGCATCGAAGGTCGCGGCTTCCGGCAGAATGCCGTCGTAGTAGTAGGTGCCGACAGTCGTCAGCGCGCCGCTTTCTCTGTCGATATCGATCAGCGTCAGGGAGGCATAAGGCGTATGCCGGGCGTCCTCCGCCGGCGCGTAGGACACTTCCAGGTTGGTGGTGACGGCCCATTCGCCGTCCGGCGAGATCGCAATGCCCTCGGGCGAGGCGCCGGTCGGCGACCGCCCGACGATCTGATGGCGCGGGCCGCGCTCGCTGCCGCCTTCGGCATCGAAGCGGATCGACATGACGTCGCCGTCGACCGCTTCGGTCCAGATCCCGGGCACATCCGGACCCCAGAAGAGATTGCCGGTCAGATAGTGGGCGCCGTCCGGCGTGAAGCGGCCCATGAAGGGGTACTTGGAGGTCAGGACGGCGTTGCCCCAGGCTTCCAGAGAGACTTCGGCGCCGTCGCGGATCACCCGGGCGAAGTGAACCACCGCCTGGTCAACGGTGTGAATGGCGACGAAGTCCTGGGTCGGGTGCCATTCCACATGGCTGATCCGCTGCTCGGCTGCGATGGCCGGCAGGCTGGCATAGCTGACCGCACCCAACGCGTCCTCCTGGCGCTGGACGAAGGCGATACCCCGTCCGTCGGTCTGGTGCAGGGCGACCGCGATGACCGACCCATCCGGGCTGATGGAGAGGCCGTCGAGACGATTGCCGACCGCGGCGCTGTCGACGACCCGCGGGGCTGCCGGATCGGAGATGTCGACCAGGATCAGCTGGGTGCCGATCGGCAGGTCCCCGAAGGTCTCGCCGGAGTCCGGGCGCGGCCCGAAACTCTCCGAGACGACGGCGAAGCGACCGTCCGGGGTAACGGCAACGGCGGTGGGGGCACCGGCTACCGAGTTCGAGACCGGCACACTCGCCAGCGACAGATCGTCCAGCGAGAGCACGCTCAGGAGGTCGGTGCTTTCGCGCGCGCCGAGCTGTCCGTTGACGTAGGCCGATGCGACCATGTCGCCGTCGTGAATCGACACGATGGCGCTGCCTTGAAGTCCGGGCAGTCCCGCGGGTTCGGCGCCAGCGGTTCCCGCCGCAAGGGCCGGGCCGACCGCGAAGGCCAAGGCGGCAGCGCAGGTAGTCAGGTAGGTATCTTTCATCCTCTTTTTCCCATGGTGTGCATCGCCTTTGCAGGGCGTGCTTTCGGTTGCTCCACAGGCTGCGACGTGGGTGATGGAAAGGGGCAGGACAAATTCAAAGTCCTGGCCTATTATTCGCTGTAAGCGAATAATAGGCTCTTAAGGATCGGAATCGCGTATGGAGCTGAAGGCGATCCGCCTGTTTTCGGTGCTGGCCGAGGAACTGCATTTCGGCCGGGCGGCGCGGCGGGCCGGCGTCACCCAGTCGGTGCTGTCGGTTCAGATCAGACGCCTGGAAGACCTGCTCGGCGCCGATCTCTTCATCCGCTCCACGCGCGAGGTGCGCCTAACCGAGGTGGGCGCCGTGTTTCGCGACGAGGCGCTGGGCATCCTGCGCCGCGTGGATCAGGCGACCCGCGCTGCGAAGGCGGCCGCCTCGGGCAGCGGACGGCTGATCCGCATCGGCATCACATCGGCCGTCGAGGTCTCCGGCCTGATGGACAGGGTCGCCGCCTTCCGCGCCATGCGGCCGGACATCCAGGTTCTGGTGCGCGAACTGGGTACCGTGGAACAGGAGGCTGCGCTGGGCAGCGGCGAGATCGACATCGGCATCCTGCATCCGCCCCTCGACCGCCGCGATCTGGTTGCGGAGATCATGACGGAAGACGCCTTCCGCGCCGTCTTCCACCCGGACTTCTTCGATCTGGGTCGGAAGGCTTCTTGGCGGAAGGTCTTTGCCCATCCGCTCGTGTTCTATCCCCGCCGCAGGGCGCCGCGGTTTCACGATCGGCTCATCGCCTTCGCCGAGCATCGGGGTCTGACGGCGAACATCGTCGTCGAGGCGGAGAGCTTTCTGGCCGCGGTGGCCATGGCGCAGGCGGGTCTGGGCGTTGCGCTGCTGCCGCAGCAGTTGATCCCCCTGCAGCGCGGCCTCACGGTTCTGCCCCTGCCCCGCGACTGCCCGCTGACCCTGGTGACGGCTGCCGCGATCCACGAAAGCCGTGCCAAGGACGTCGCGGTTACGGCCTGCCTGGAGTCCCTCAGAAAAAGTGCTTAACGCACCACCAGGCGGCGGCCGACGGACGCTTCAGGTCCTGCCCGGCATCACTTCCGGCCGGACGTCACTGCCCGTTCCTGAACAGCCGGCCTGTGATCGGCCGCGTCATCGAGAGCAGCAGAACCGCGCCCGCGAAGGCGCCGAAGACCATGCCGGGCTTGTCGAGCGCCGGAAGAACCTGCTCTGCCGCCAGGCCGCCCAGGAACGCCCCGGTTGCACAGATCACGATGTTCAGAGGCAGCGCGCGCAGCGCATCGCGCAGGTAAATCGCAGCGAGCCAGGCGACGACATGGCCGATGTTGAGCACGACAATTTGACTCATAGGGTCCATTTGATTCAGGGGATCCATCGAAAAGCCCCCTTTGGAAGCGATCGGCTGTAAGCACCGCGGATGGAACCGCGTTCAGTATCGCCGCATCGTCGCCATGCTTCAACAGGCCGTACGTCGGACGGCTCCGACTGCGATGAGCGTGGCTACGCGTTTTTGTATGCCGTGCTTCAAACAAAACGCTGGCCATCGCGAACATTTAACGTTTCATTAACCATCGTTTGCGTAAGGAGGCGAAACCCGCTATTGCGGCGGTGTTTCAGTTCGATCCCGTAGTCATGCGGGGCCCAACACGAGGGGGAAAATATGACAGTAACGAAATCCCAGCTTGCCGATGCTTATGCTGCAGCTCTGACCAAGTCGCTCGGCGATGACTGGGGAACAAGTTTCAGCCGCAGGGACGCGAGCAAGCTGCTCGATGCGCTATGGCCGGTCATGTCCGACCTGGCGCTGAAGGACACCAGCAAGTCGACGCCGGGTTCCGTGCCGATGGGCAACCTCGGCCGCCTCAAGATGCGCTACAAGGCGGCGACCAAGGCGCGTAAGGGCACCAACCCCTTTACCGGCGAGCCGACCACCTTCAAGGCCAAGCCCGCGACCCTGACGCCGCGATTTACGGCCGGCAAGGCGCTGAAGGACCAGGCCAGCAAGTACTCCCGGAAGCTCAAGTAGCCTGCCGAAGCAGCCGCGCGCCGTCCCGGCGCGCGGTCTTCCATGTGACTGATGTGATGTGCCCCGCGCGCTTTTCCTCGGGCGGGCCCGCCCGGGATGAGCGCTGCGGGCGCGTCATTCCGGTCTTGGCGGATCTTGCCAGGGTGCCCGTTTTTTTCCGGGTACCCGCGCTCTTTCAGACCCTCTGCTTCAAGACCCCTGCGTGAAACCTCTGGCGCAGACCACCGAAAGTGCGATGGCTTGATCGTGCATTGCGCTTTATCGTCTCGCCGCGCCAGCGGCGGCTGACCCGGAACGGTCACCATTTTCGTGCAGACTCCCTGAAGCGGCTCGATCCGAGTCGGCGGCCCTTGCTGCAGGATTTGACAGGTGGAGACGCGATGATGGATGCCCTGGCCCAAGACCCTTCGGCCCTGACGCGCCGGCAGGAGGACGCCCTGATCGCCCTGGTGCGCGACGTTGCGAAGGCGGAGATCCTGCCGCGCTTCCGCCGCCTGGCCACGGATGATATCCGCGCCAAGACCGCGCCCGACGATCTCGTCACCGAGGCCGACCTGGCCGCCGAGGCTGCGATCACGGCGGGCGTGCGGGAAATCCTGCCGGCGGCGGCGGTCATCGGCGAGGAGGCGGTCTCGGCCGATCCGTCCCTGCTGAACGGGATCGGCAGCGGTCTGGCCGTCATCCTCGATCCCATCGACGGCACCTGGAACTTCGCCAACGGCCTCGCCGTCTTCGGCGTCATCCTCGCCGTGGCGGTGGAGGGCGAGACGGTCTTCGGCCTGCTCTACGATCCCCTGCTCGACGACTGGGTGCTGGCCCGCAAGGGCGGCGGCGCCTGGTTCTGCCGGGCGGACGAGGACCCTCTCCGGCTTTCGGTCGGAACCGCCGTCGCGCCGGAGGAGATGACCGGCTTCGTCCCGCTCTTCACCTTCCCGCGTGCCCGCAGGCCCGCCATTGCCGAGGCCATGACCGGCTTCCGCCGGGCGCCCTCCCTGCGCTGCTCCTGCCACGAATACCGCCTGCTCGCCCAGGGCCGCGCCGACTTCATCGTCAATGCCCAGTTGAACGCCTGGGACCACGCCGCCGGCGTGCTCGCGGTGCAGGAGGCCGGAGGCCATGCCGAACTGATCGACGGCCGCCCTTACGACTGCCGCCTGACCGAGGGCAACCTGCTGGTCGCGAAGACGGAGGCCTCTATCGACGCGCTGCGCGGGCGCTTCGCCGGCCCGCTGGGCGCTGCTGGCTGACCCGGGACCTCGCGCGGCCAAAGGGCGGCGGTGGTCCTGCCAGAATGGGCGACCTTCACAAGGCAGCGTCTGACGCTCGTCTTGTTTGCGAACACAGAACAAGAAAGGCCCCCGTCGCCGGTAGGGGCCTTTGTTTTTGCGGCGAATGATTTGTGTGTTCCCGGCGGCAATGCTCTTCCTAGTATTTTGGTAATGTGGCCAAGGTCGCCGTCCGATCAGCCGGTGAGGACGCGTGAAACCCTTCAGCGAATTGCGCAGGTAGCTAGATCGAGTTATGCGGAGGGTGATCGTCACAGGGGCAAACGGGGTCGGTAAGAGCCATGTTGCAGCCCGGCTGGGTGAGGCCCGCCCGGATGTGCCGGTTGTCTCCTTTGATGCGATAAAACTGACGAGCGGCTGGATGCAAAGACCGAGAGCCGAGATCGATGCGGCCCTGGCGCGCGTCATCGAAGCGGAGGCCTGGATACTGGAAGGCGGCCCAAGCCTTCTTTCTCAAGCCCTGGCGAAAGCAGATTCTGTCATCTGGCTCGATCCCCCGGAGCTTGTGAGAGCCTGGCGTCTTATCGCCCGGCCCTGGCGCAATCTCGGCAAGACACGGCCGGAACTGCCGCCCGGCAACAGGGATTGGCCCTTTGAGCAGTACCGCTTTGCGGTGCACAGTCTCAAGAACCGCTCGAAGTTTCGGAACGGCATCTCCACAGCGCTTGCCGACGCCGAGGCCTTGCGCGTGTGGCATTGTGTGAACCAAAGGGATATCGACGCGGCCGTCGACGAATGGTCTCGTGCTGTCGGTTAGGGTTCGAACAGAAGCTCAGGATTGATGTTCGCCGATAAAAAAGGCCCCTGCTTTCAGCAGGGGCCTTTGTCGTTGCGGCTGATGGGGTGAAGCGCGTCACGCCGCCTTCATCAGGTTCCTGAGCACGTAGTGCAGAATGCCGCCGTTCTTGTAGTACTCGACCTCGTCGGCGGTATCGATGCGGCAGAGCAGGGGCACGGTCTCGCTGCTGCCGTCCGGGCGGTGGATGGTCAGCTCCAGGTCCATCCGCGGGGTGATGCCGGCGGCCACGCCGGAGACGTCGAAGGTCTCCTGGCCGGTCAGGTTCAGGGACTTGCGGGTGACGCCGTCCTTGAACTGCAGCGGCAGCACGCCCATGCCGACGAGGTTGGAGCGGTGGATGCGCTCGAAGCTCTCGACGATGACCGCCTTCACGCCCAGGAGGCGGGTGCCCTTGGCGGCCCAGTCGCGCGAGGATCCGGTGCCGTACTCCTTGCCGCCAATCACCACCAGGGGCACGCCCTCGTCGGCGTACTTCATGGCCGCATCGTAGATCGGCATGACCGCGCCGTCGGGCATGTGCTTGGTGTAGCCGCCCTCCTTGCCGTCGGCCATTTCGTTCTTGATGCGGATGTTGGCGAAGGTGCCGCGCATCATCACCTGGTGATTGCCGCGCCGCGCGCCGTAGGAGTTGAACTCGATGGGCCGCACCTGATGCTCGATCAGGTACTCGCCCGCCGGGCTTTCCTTCTTGATGGCGCCGGCCGGGGAGATGTGATCGGTGGTGATCGAGTCGCCCAGCATGGCCAGGGCCCGCGCGCCGGCGATGTCGCCCATCGCTTCCGGCTCGGCCTTCATCTCCTCGAAGAAGGGCGGGTACTGCACGTAGGTGCTGCCGTCGTTCCACATGTAGGTCATGCCGGAGCCGGAGTCGATCTCGCGCCATTCCTCCGGACCCTCGAAGACGTTGGCATAGCGCGCCTTGAACATCTCCGGCGTCAGCACGTCGCCGATGACCTGCTCGATCTCCTTGTTGCTCGGCCAGATATCCTTCAGGAAGACCGGCTCGCCGTCGCTGCCGGTGCCGAGCGGGTCGTTCAGCAGATCGACCTTGAGGGAGCCGGCCAGGGCATAGGCCACCACCAGCGGCGGCGAGGCCAGGTAGTTCAGCTTCACCATCGGGTGGACGCGGCCCTCGAAGTTGCGGTTGCCGGAAAGCACCGCGGCGACCGAGACGTTACCCTTGTCGATGGCCTCGCTGATCGCCGGCTCCAGCGGGCCGGAGTTGCCGATGCAGGTGGTGCAGCCGTAGCCCACGAGATCGAAGCCCAGGGCATCCAGTTCCTTCTGCAGGCCGGCGGCCTCCAGATAGTCGGTCACCACCTGGCTGCCGGGGGCGAGCGAGGTCTTCACCCAGGGCTTGGTCATCAGGCCCTTTTCCCGTGCCTTCTTGGCCAGCAGGCCGGCGCCCACCAGCACCGAGGGGTTGGAGGTGTTGGTGCAGGACGTGATGGCGGCGATCACCACGTCGGCGGGTTCGATGCTGTCGTCGCTGCCGGCGATGGGGGTCGCGGTGCCGCTGCCCATGTCGGTCAGCGCCTGCTCGGCGGAGCCGGAAACGCCGGAGAGCGGCACCCGGTCCTGCGGGCGCTTGGGGCCGGCGAGGCTCGGCTCCACGGTGCCGAGGTCGAGCTCCAGGGTGTCGGTGAAGACCGGGTCGGGCGTCGAGGCGTCGCGCCACATGCCCTGCGCCTTGGCGTAGGCCTCCACCAGGGCGACCCGCTCCGGGTCGCGGCCGGTAAAGGTCAGGTAGCGAATGGTCTCCTCGTCCACCGGGAAGATGCCGCAGGTGGCGCCGTATTCCGGGGCCATGTTGCCGATTGTCGCCTGGTCGGCCAGGGTCAGGTGGTCGAGGCCGGGGCCGTAGAACTCGACGAACTTGCCGACCACGCCCTTGGCGCGCAGCATCTGCACCACGGTCAGCACCAGGTCGGTGGCGGTGGTGCCTTCCTTAAGCGCCCCGGTCAGCTTGAAGCCGATGACCTCGGGGATCAGCATGGAAACCGGCTGGCCCAGCATCGCGGCCTCGGCCTCGATGCCGCCAACGCCCCATCCCAGGACGGAGAGGCCGTTGACCATGGTCGTGTGGCTGTCGGTGCCCACCAGGGTGTCGGGGTAGGCCACGGTCTTGCCGTCCTCCTCCTTGGTCCAGACCACCTGGGCGAGGTTTTCCAGGTTCACCTGGTGGCAGATGCCGGTGCCCGGCGGGACGACCCGGAAGTTGTCGAAGGCGCTCTGGCCCCAGCGCAGGAAGGCGTAGCGCTCGCCATTGCGCTCGAACTCCATCTCCACGTTCTTCTTGAAGGCATCGGGGGTGCCGAAGCTGTCGACCATGACCGAGTGGTCGATCACCAGGTCGACGGGGGAGAGCGGATTGATCTTCTTGGGGTCGCCGCCCAGCTTGGTCAGCGCCTCGCGCATGGCGGCGAGGTCGACAACGGCGGGCACGCCGGTGAAGTCCTGCAGCAGCACGCGGGCCGGGCGATAGGCGATCTCGCGGTCGGAGCGCTTGTCCTTCAGCCAGGCGCCGACGGCCTTGATGTCGTCGACGGTGACCGAGTTGCCGTCCTCGAAGCGCAGCAGGTTCTCCAGCAGCACCTTCATGGAATAGGGCAGGCGCGAGACGTCGCCCAGTTCCGAGCCCGGTTCGGAGGCGGCGGCCTCCAGGCTGTAATAGCTGTAGGTCTTGCCGCCGACCGTCAGGTCGCGGCGGGTGTTCAGGGTATCTTTGCTGGCTGGCATGAGGCTCTCTCCTTTGCCGGTCTTTGGCGCCGGTTCTGTCGCGGCGCGTCTGGTTGGGCCATACCCTCGACAGGGCCTTTCCGACCATTTCAGGCGGCCTGCTATCAAGCCGGGGGAAGGGAAAAGCTATCGAGGACATGCCCCGCGACCGGTTGCGACCGCTCCGCGGGAGCTCACGTATCGGGATACAGCGCTAACATAGTCATCGCGGCCCGGATGTCCATGAGAATCGGGGGAAATCGCCGGGAAATCCGGGCGTTTCCGGTCGCCGTCCCGGCGCAGGCCGCGGGTTGTGAAGAGGTTAGCAGAAGGCCCTTGCCATCCGGTTACCGGCTCCGCCGGGAAAGGCTCTTGCCCACGGGAAGTCCTGTCAGGACACCCCGGTTGCGCGAATGCTGAGCCGTCGTGATCGCCGCTGGGTTTGCTGAGGCCGCTAACCCAGCGCCTCCACGAAGGCGCGGACCGCCATGATCACGCGCTCGCCCGCTTCCAGGTGCGGGGCATGGCCGCAGGCCGGGAGCAGATGGGTTTTGACAGGGCCGGCGACGCGCCCGGCGATTGCCTCGACCTGGGCCGGTGAGCCGTAGGCGTCGTCGGCGCCCTGGATGACCAGGGTGGGAGCAATGATGCGCGCGAGATCGGTGCGCATCTCGCAGCCGTCGAAGCCCGGCCGCAGCCAGGTCTGCGCCCAGGCGCGCCAGAGATCCTCCGTCTTGTCGCCGTGGTACTTCGCGAGGCGCCTTCTTAGCGCCGTGGCGCCGGGTTCGGTATCGGCGGCGCGGATGCCGGCCAGGGTGATCTCCTCCACCATCACATGGGGCGCCAGGGCGATGCAGGCGGCGGGCGCCTGCGGAAAGGCGGCGGCGAACATCAGCGCGATGGTGGCGCCGTCGGAGTGGCCCAGCAGCAGCGGCTGCGCGACGCCGGCGGCCGCCAGAACCGCGGGCAGTACGGTTTCGGCCTCTTGGCGCAGATAGCCGTTGGCCCGGGGCAGGGTGAGGGGTGCCGATCCGCCGTGTCCCTGGCGCTCGTAGATCAGCGCCGGCAGGCCGAGGCCAACGGCGAGGTCTTCGGGAAAGCCTTTCCACTGGCCGATAGAGCCCAGCGCCTCGTGCAGGAAGACCAAGGTTGGTGAATTGGGCGGGGCGCCAACCGGCGCCGTCCGGGGCATGAGGCGCCGTGCCGCGAGACGCAGGCCGCCGGAATCCAGCACCAGGTCTTCGCGTTGCAGCGCGCCCGACAGGCTATCCGGGGACACGCCGTTGGGCTCTAGTAGACCTCCGGCACATAGAGCTCCTTCGGCAGGACGGTGCGCTCGTAGTCCGGGTTGAAAACCCGCTCCGGCAGCACGACGGGTTCGTGGGGCACCTCTTCGTAGGGCACCTGCGACAGCAGGTGATGGATACAGTTGAGGCGGGCGCGCTTCTTGTCGTTGCCCTCGACGATGGACCAGGTCGCTTCGGGGATGTTGGTCCGCCGCAGCATCTCCTCCTTGACCTTGGTGTAGTCCTCCCAGCGGACGCGGGACTGCAGGTCCATGGGGCTCAGCTTCCACTGCTTGATGGGATCGTGAACGCGCATCAGGAAGCGCAGCTGCTGTTCCTGGTCGGTGATGGAAAACCAGTACTTCACCAGCTTGATGCCGGAACGCACCAGCATGCGCTCGAATTCAGGCACGTCGTTGAAGAACTCCTCCACCTGGGCCTCGCTGGCAAAGTCCATGACCCGCTCGACGCCCGCCCGGTTGTACCAGGAGCGGTCGAAGAGCACGATCTCCCCGGCGCTCGGCAGGTGCGGGACGTAGCGCTGGAAGTACCACTGGTGCTTCTCGCGCTCGCTCGGCGCGGGCAGCGCGACAGTGCGGCAGACCCGTGGATTCAGGCGCTGGGTGACCCGCTTGATCACCCCGCCCTTGCCGGCGGCATCGCGCCCCTCGAAGATCACCAGCAGCTTGTAGTTCGTGTGCACGACCCAGTCCTGCAGCTTGACCAGCTCGGCCTGCAGCTTGAGAAGCTCGCGGAAGTAGGTGCGGCGGTCGAGTGCCGACTTGTGCCGCAGGGTGGAGATCTGGCGCAGCTCCTTGCTGACGCGCTGGTCGTCGATCTCCATCTCCAGCTCTTCGTCGAAACTGTCCTCCAGCTCCGCATCCACCCAACTCACCTCATGGCCGGGTTTCCCTGGGCCGGGTTTCTCTGGAGAAGGCGTTTCTGCCGCGGTTTCAGACTGGGGTTTCTGCAGGTCGCTGCTCATGGTGCTGGTTCGTCTCTCTTTTTTGGCCGGAACGGGCCGTCGTCTTCATGGCCGCCGTCTTCATGAAAGACTGCACGCTACAGCGGGTTTCTGACAACCGTATTGACCTGCCGCAAGGCAGGCAGCGGCGCCGGAGGGCCTTAGGAGCCTCCAAATAACCGGGCCGCCAGAAGCGGTCAGAAGATGTCCCGGTTCTCGCGGACCTCGGCCTTGATGAAGTCCACCGTTTCGCGGATGCGGCGCAGGGAGGCGGTGTTCTCGTGGCTGACGATCCAGAAGGTGCGGGTGAGGGAGAAGGTCTTGCGCAGCACCGGTTGCAGGCCGCTTTGCTCGCCAGCCAGGAAATCCGGCAGGATGCAGATCCCGGCCCCCGCCAGGGTGGCGTTCAACTGGGCGATGAGATTTGTGGAGGAGATCTGCGGCACCACCTTGCGCCCCAGGATCGGCATGTAGTCCAGCTTGGGATCGAAGATCAGGTCGGAGATGTAGCCGATCATGCTGTGCTGTTTCAGGTCCTCCAGCTGCTGCAGCGGCGGGCTTTCCTTCAGATAGTCGCCGGTGGCGTAGAGATGCAGCTGATAGTCGGTCAGCTTGACGACCCGCAGGCGGCCGGACTTGGGCCGGGTGATGGCGATGCTGACGTCGGCCTCGCGCTTCGACAGGCTGAAGATCCGCGGCATGGCCACCAGCTGCAGCTCCAGCTTCGGGTGGCGGCGGGCCAGCTTGTGGATGCGCGGCGCCAGAAAGAAGGAGCCGAAGCCGTCCGGCGCGCCCAGGCGCACCACGCCCTCCAGCGACTCGTCGCGGCCCTGGACCTGGGCCTGGGCTTCCAGGGTTGAGGTCTCCATGGCCTCGGCGGCGGGCAGCAGGCGCTGGCCCACCTCGGTGAGGCTGTAACCCTTGGGATTGCGGTCGAACAGACGGGCGTCCAGCGCGCTCTCCAGCGCTCGGATGCGCCGCGCCACGGTGGCGTTGTCGACCTTCAGGCCCTTGGCAGCGGTGGTGAGCTGGCCCGAACGGGCGACCGCCAAGAAGAACTTCAGATCATCCCAGCGCACACGCGGTTCCTCTTGTCCATGTCTTTTCTTGGCCCGTTTCGGCTGTCCGGCGGGCGGCGCTGTCGTCGCGGCGGCCCCTGTGATAAAGTGCATTCTTGCTGCTATGCTCCGCCTCTCATTGCAGAAATGCAAAATGAAAATGACATTTTGGCGGTTTTGAGCGGCCTTCGAATGTAATAACCACTACAGTTGCTGAGACTCAGACGAAATCTTTGGGACGAAAGAGCCCAAACGCGCGAAAGAAAAAGGGCTGGCGGGATGCAGGAACTCACACACTTCATTGGCGGACAGCACGTCAAGGGAACAAGCGGCCGCACGGCCGAGGTGTTCAATCCGGCAACCGGCGAGGCGGAAAAACTTGTGCCCCTGGCCAGCGCGTCGGAACTGGCCGCGGCGGTTGCCAATGCCCGCGAGGCTCAGCCGGCCTGGGCGGCAACCAATCCGCAGCGCCGCGCGCGGGTGCTGGTGAAGTTCGTTGAATTGCTGCACCGCGACATGGACAAGCTGGCCGAGGCGCTGTCGCGCGAGCACGGCAAGACCCTGCCGGACGCCAAGGGCGACATCATCCGCGGTCTGGAGGTGGCGGAATTCTGTTTCGGCGCGCCGCACCTGCTGAAGGGCGAGTACACCACCAACGCCGGGCCGGGCATCGACATGTATTCCCTGCGCCAGCCGCTTGGTGTGGTCGCCGGCATCACGCCGTTCAATTTCCCGGCGATGATCCCGATGTGGAAGTTCTGCCCGGCGATCGCCGCCGGTAACGCCTTTATCCTCAAACCCTCCGAGCGTGACCCCCTGGTGCCGCTGATGCTCGCGGAACTGATGATGGAGGCGGGTCTGCCGGCGGGCATCCTGAACGTCGTGAACGGCGACAAGGAAGCGGTGGACGCCATCCTCGACCACCCGGACATCATGGCCGTCGGTTTCGTCGGCTCGACGCCGATCGCCGAGCACGTCTATTCGCGCGGCTGTGCCGCCGGCAAGCGGGTGCAGTGCTTCGGCGGCGCCAAGAACCACATGATCATCATGCCCGATGCCGATATGGACCAGGCGGTCGATGCCCTGATCGGCGCCGGCTATGGTGCGGCGGGCGAGCGCTGCATGGCCATTTCGGTCGCGGTGCCGGTCGGCGAGAAGACCGCCGACGAGCTGGTCGAACGGCTGGTGCCGCGGGTCGAGGGGCTGAAGATCGGCCCTTACACCGGCGGCGACGACGTCGACATGGGACCCCTGGTGACCGCCGCTGCGCGCGACCGGGTGAAGGGCCTTGTGGACAGCGGCGTCGCCCAGGGCGCCGAGCTGGCCGTCGACGGCCGTGGCTTTGCCATGCAGGGCTACGAGAACGGGTTTTTCGTCGGCGGTTGCCTCTTCGACAAGGTCACCACCGAGATGGACATCTACAAGGAAGAGATCTTCGGGCCGGTGCTCTCCGTCGTGCGCTCGCCCGACTACAACGACGCCCTCGACCTCACGATGAACAATCCCTACGGCAACGGTACAGCCATCTTCACCCGCGACGGCGACACCGCCCGCGACTTCTGCGACCGGGTGAACGTCGGCATGGTCGGCGTCAACGTGCCGATCCCGGTGCCGTTGGCCTATTACACCTTCGGCGGCTGGAAGGCCTCCGGCTTCGGGGATCTGAACCAGCACGGGCCGGACAGCTTCCGCTTCTACACCCGCACCAAGACGGTGACCTCGCGCTGGCCCTCCGGCGTGAAGGAAGGGGCGAGCTTCACGATCCCGACGATGAACTGAAAACAGACGGAGAGACGACCCCGCGACGCGCTTGCGGGGCCACAGCTATGGTTCGGGGCTTCGGCCCTTAGAATGTTGATTTTTCGGTCAAAGATCGCTTAGGTAGACGACGTTTCCCGGGCGGCCAAAGGTCGCAGGCAAGCCAACAATAAGAACCGGGAAACCTGAACGGGAGGCTCAGCGGAATGATGGGAGCATCATCGTCGCTGTGCGCGGGAAAGCCGGCCCGGGAGGCCGGCCAGGGGTATGGTGCCCTCGGGTATGATCTCTGGGGCTCTGATGCCCGGATTGCTGCGCGCGGCACGACCGCCCTGTTGGCGAAAACGGGGCCTGAGACATGAGAAAGGCTGATCTGCCGCCGGCGGAGCTCGACACCTTTCCCAAGCTGCTGGAACACCATGCCGCCAAGCGGCCGGGACGCCCGGCGATCCGCGAGAAGGATTTCGGAATCTGGCAGACCCATACCTGGGGCCAGGTGGCCGATGAGGTGCGCAGCCTGGCTGCCGGCCTCGTCTCCCTGGGCGTGCAGCGCGGCGACAAGGTCGCCATCGTCGGCGACAACCGTCCGCGGCTCTACTGGACCATGACGGCGGCGCAGGCCATCGGCGCCGTTCCGGTGCCGCTCTACCAGGACTCGGTGGCCGAGGAGATGGCCTATGTCGTGGAGCACGCCGAAGCGCGCTTTGCCGTGGTCGAGGACCAGGAACAGGTCGACAAGCTGCTGGAAATCCGCGAGCGCTGCCCCGGGCTGACCCAGATCGTCTACGACGAGTCGCGCGGCATGCGCCACTACACCCAGGGCTTCCTGCACCACTTCGATGCGGTGCAGGCCGAGGGCCGCGACTATAACAAGATCCACCCGGACTTCTACGAAGAGGAGATCGCCAAGGGCAGGGGCTCGGACACCGCGATCATCCTCTACACCTCCGGCACCACCGGCAAACCCAAGGGCGTGATCCTCAGCTTCGACAACGTGCTGAAGACGGCGGCCAACGGGGTGAAGCTGGAGGCCCTGAGCGACCAGGACGAGTCGCTGGCCTATCTGCCGATGGCCTGGGTCGGCGATCATATCTTTTCCTACGCACAGAGCTACGTGGCGGGCTTCTGCGTTGCCTGCCCGGAATCCAGCGCCACGGTCATGCATGACATGCGCGAACTGGGGCCGACCTACTTCTTCGCGCCGCCGCGGATCTTCGAGAACATCCTCACCACCGTGATGATCCGCATGGAGGATGCCGGCTGGATCAAGCGCCGGCTGTTCCATTTCTTCATGGAGGTGGCGCGGCGTTCCGGCACCGGCATTCTGGACGGCAAGCCGGTGGCGCTGGGCGACCGCCTGCTTTATGCCCTCGGTCAGATCCTGGTCTTTGGGCCCCTGAAGAACACCCTGGGCTTCACCCGCATCCGCCTCGCCTATACGGCCGGTGAAGCGATCGGCCCGGACATCTTCGACTTTTACCGCTCCCTGGGCGTGAACCTGAAACAGCTCTACGGCTCCACGGAGGCCAGCGTCTTCATCACCATCCAGCCCGACGGCGAGATCGAGGCGGACACCGTCGGCAAGCCGGCCCTGGATGTGGAGATCAAGATCGCCGACAACGGCGAGGTGATGTTCCGCGGACCCGGCGTCTTCGTCGAGTACTTCAAGAACCCGGAGGCGACGGCGGAGACCAAGACCGCCGATGGATGGGTGCACACCGGCGATGCCGGCTTCTTCGCCGACAACGGGCACCTGAAGATCATCGACCGCGCCAAGGACGTCGGCCGCCTGAACGACGGCGGTCTCTTTGCGCCCAAGTACGTCGAGAACAAGCTGAAGTTCTTCCCCGACATCAAGGAGGCGGTGGCCTTCGGCCACGAGCGTGACTACTGCACCGCCTTCATCAACATCGATCTGGTGGCGGTGGGAAGCTGGGCGGAGCGCAACAACGTGCCCTACGGCAGCTATCAGGAACTGGCGGCCAATCCCCAGGTGATCGAGACCATCAAGGGACACATCGAAAAGGTGAATCGCGACCTGGCGGCGGACCCCAAGCTCTCGGGTTCCCAGATCCGCCGCTTCCTGGTGCTGCACAAGGAACTGGACGCCGACGACGGCGAACTGACCCGCACCCGCAAGGTGCGCCGCAGCTTCATCGCCGAGCGCTACAATCCCCTGATCCAGGCGCTCTACTCCGATGCCGACAACGCGTACATCGAAACCGAGGTGACCTTCGAGGATGGCCGCAAGGGTATGATCAAGGCGGATCTTCAGGTCATCAACATCGACCTCCAGCCGGCGGTGGCGCCGGCCCTTAAGAAGGCAAGCTGATGGCGGCAGACACCCTGGCAAGCGCACCGGCCGTAGAGGCGGCGGAGCCCTCGGCACCGGCGATGCCCCAGAAGAAGATCGGCGAGACCCTGCTCCGGGTCGACAACATCACGCTCTCCTTCGGCGGCGTCAAAGCCCTGACCGATATCTCCTTCGAGATCCGTGAACACGAGATCCTGGCGATCATCGGGCCCAACGGCGCCGGCAAGACCTCGATGCTGAACGTCATCAACGGCTTCTACCACCCTCAGCAGGGCCGCATCATGTACCAGGGCGCGGAGCGGCGGGCCATGCGTCCGCATCTGGCCGCCCGCCAGGGCATCGCCCGCACCTTCCAGAACGTCGCCCTCTTCAAGGGCATGTCGACCCTGGACAACATCATGACCGGGCGCGTTCTGAAGATGAAATCCAACATCTTCCAGCAGGCGCTCTACTGGGGCGCCAACCAGCGCGAGGAGATCGCCCACCGGGAGGTGGTGGAGAAGATCATCGACTTCCTGGAGATCGAGGCGATCCGCAAGACGCCGGTTGGGCGTTTGCCCTACGGCCTGCAGAAGCGCGTCGAACTGGCGCGGGCGCTCGCCATGGAACCCACGCTGCTGCTGCTGGACGAACCCATGGCCGGCATGAACGTCGAGGAGAAGGAGGACATGTGCCGCTTCGTCCTCGACGTGAACGACGAGTTCGGCACCACCATTGCCCTGATCGAGCACGACATGGGCGTGGTCATGGACATATCCGACCGGGTCGTGGTGCTGGACTACGGCCGCAAGCTGGCCGACGGCACGCCCGACGAGGTGCGCGCCAACCAGGACGTCATCGATGCCTATCTCGGCGTCAGTCATTAGGAGGCGGCAGGCATGAGGAGGCGTCTGGCATGAACCCCACGGCTCTGCGTTTCGGCATCTGGCTCCTGATAACGCCGCTTCTGATCGCGGCCCTCGGTCTCGGCTTCAAGGGTTTGGCCGCGGTCGACTCCTCGCTGTTCTTCGCCTGGGGCTACTTCATCGAGGTGCTGATCGCCGGGTTGCTGCAGGGCGTGATGTACTCCCTGGTCGCGCTCGGCTTCGTGCTGATCTTCAAAGCCTCGGGCATCTTCAACTTCGCCCAGGGCTCCATGGTGCTCTTCGCGGCGCTGACCATGGTCGGCTTCATCGAAATGGGCCTGCACTGGACCCTGGCCTTCGTCGTCACCGCCGCGGTCATGGTGCTGCTGGCCCTGGCCATCGAGCGCGTCGTCTTGAGGCCGCTGGTGAACCAGCCGCACATCATCCTCTTCATGGCCACCATCGGCATCTTCTATTTCCTCGACGGCTTCGGGCAGACCCTCTGGGGCTCCGACGTGAAGGTGCTGGACATCGGCATCTCGAAGGCGCCGATCATCGTCGCCGAGGGGGTCTTCGAAAACGGCCTGCTGATCAACTCCTTCGATCTGGTGGCGGCCCTGGTGGGCGCTGTGCTGGTGGCGGGCCTGGCGGTCTTCTTCCAGTACACCCGGGTCGGGCGCGCGCTGCGCGCCGTGGCCGACGACCATCAGGCCGCGCTTTCCGTCGGCATCCCCCTGAAGACCATCTGGGCCATCGTCTGGTCGGTGGCCGGCATCGTCGCCCTTGTGGCGGGCATCATGTGGGGCTCCAAGGCCGGCGTGCAGTTCTCCCTCGCGCTGATCGCGCTGAAGGCGCTGCCGGTGCTGATCCTCGGCGGCTTCACCTCGATCCCCGGCGCCATCGTCGGCGGCCTCATCATCGGCGCCGGCGAGCAGCTGGCGGAGGTCTTCCTGGGGCCGATCTTCGGCGGCGCCATTCAGGACTGGTTCGCCTACATGCTGGCCCTGGTCTTCCTGCTGTTCCGGCCCCAGGGGCTGTTCGGCGAGAAGATCATCGAGCGAATATAGGAAGGGGCTGGCGCCATGCTTTACCGCGAAGCCGGACAGTTCAAGACCAGCTATGCCGCCGACCAGGCGATCTTCCCGATCCGCCAGGACCAGATCGCCATCGTGCTGATGGCCGCCATTGCCGTGCTCGGCGTTCCGGCGCTGGCCAACGAATACTTTTTGGAAACCATCTTCGTGCCCTTCCTGGTCTTCGCCATGGCGGCGCTGGGCCTCAACATCCTGACCGGCTACTGCGGCCAGCTGTCGCTGGGCACCGGCGGCTTCATGGCCTGCGGCGCCTTCTTCTCCTACAAGCTGGCGACCGCTTTCCCGGAACTGCACATCGTCATCATCTTCCTGCTGGCCGGGCTCGGCACCGCGGGGGTCGGCGTGCTCTTCGGCCTGCCCAGCCTGCGCATCAAGGGCTTTTACCTGGCGGTGGCCACGCTCGCGGCGCAGTTCTTCCTGGTCTGGATGTTCAACAAGTTCGACTGGTGGACCAACTACTCCTCCTCCGGCGTCATATCGGCGCCGCCGCGCGAGCTCTTTCCCGGCGTCTTCATCACCGGCACCCAGGCCGGGCCGGTGACCAAGTATCTCTTCCTGCTGGTCTTCGTCGCGGTCCTGGCGCTGGTCGCCAAGAACCTGGTGCGCAGCCGCATCGGCAGAACCTGGATGGCCATCCGCGACATGGACATCGCCGCAGAGATCATCGGCATCCGCCCGCTCTGGGCCAAGCTCTCGGCCTTTGCCGTCAGTTCGTTTTACATCGGCATCGCCGGCGCGCTCTGGGCCTTCGTCTATACAGGCTCTGTCGAGGCCCTGGCCTTTGAGATCAACCGCTCCTTCCAGGTGCTGTTCATGATCATCATCGGCGGGCTGGGCTCGATCCTCGGCTCCTTCCTGGGCGCCGCCTTCATCGTGCTGCTGCCGATCCTTCTGAACAACGGCATGCTGGCGATCGACCCGACGATCTCCACGGCGCTGGTGTCGCATATCGAGTTCATGATTTTCGGGGCGCTCATCGTCTTCTTCCTGATCGTCGAGCCTCACGGCCTTGCCCGGCTGTGGCAGATCGCCAAGGAGAAGCTGCGCCTCTGGCCATTCCCCTATTAGGAAACAGGGGGCAATCGGGTGATCGTGCCGGGGTCTTGGCGGGGCTTCGGCGGGAGACAAAACAAGATCCGCCGGGGCGGGAGACCATCGCCCGCTGAAAGGATAACCAAGGGAGGTTTAGACGGATGAAATTCAAGGCTCTCGGTCTGGCCGCGCTGGGCGCGGCCGCCATGGTCACGGCAACGGCCTTCACCGCCACTGCCGCCGACAAGCAGTTCGTGCCCGGGCTGATGTACCGCTCGGGTCCCTATGCGCCCAACGGCATTCCCTTCGCCAACGGCTTCAGCGACTACTTCAAGATGCGCAACGCCAAGGGCGGCATCAACGGCGTCGAGATCGAATACGAGGAATGCGACACCGCCTACAACAACGACCGCGGCGTCGAATGCTACGAGCGCCTGAAGCGTCCGGGTGCGGCGGCCATCACGCCGCTGTCGACCGGCATCACCTATGCGCTGATCGACCGCGCCACGGCCGACAAGATCCCCGTGCTCTCCATGGGCTACGGGCGCACCGCGGCCTCCGACGGCACGGTCTTCCCCTACGTCTTCACGCTGCCGGCGACCTACTGGTCGGGCGCCGACATCATCGTGAACTACATCGCGAAGAACGAGGGCGGCTACGAGAACCTCAAGGGCAAGAAGATCGCCCTGGTCTATCACGACTCGGCCTACGGCAAGGAGCCGATCGCGACCCTGGAGGCCCTGGCCGAGAAGCACGGCTTCAGCTTCCATCCCTTCCCCGTCGCCCACCCGGGCCTGGAGCAGAAGGCGACATGGCTGCAGATCGGCCGCCAGGTGCGTCCGGACTGGACCGCCATGTGGGGCTGGGGCGTGATGAACTCCACCGCCATCAAGGAAGCGGCAGCCGTCGGCTATCCCATGGACCGCTTCATCGGCATCTGGTGGTCCGGCTCCGAGCAGGACGTGACGCCTGCGGGCGCCCAGGCGGTCGGCTACAAGTCGCTGAACTTCCACGGCACCGGCACCGAGTATCCGGCGATCCAGGACATCCTGAGTCTGGTCCACGATGCCGGCAACGGCACCGGCCCGCGTGAGGAAGTCGGCACCGTGCTCTACAACCGCGGCGTCATGAACGCGGCGGTGATCGCCGAGGCGATTCACACCGCCCAGGGCATGCACGGCCAGACGCCGCTCACCGGCGAGCAGATCCGCGACGGCTTCGAAGCGCTCAACATCGACGAAGCGCGTCTCGAGGCTATGGGCCTGGCCGGCTTCATGGAGTCCATCCAGATCACCTGCGCCGATCACGAGGGCACGGGCCGTGCCTTCGTGCAGCAGTGGGACGGTTCCAACTGGACCCCGGTTTCCGACTGGGTCGAGCCCAACCGTTCCGGCCTGCTGCGGCCGATGATCGAACAGGCGGCGGCCGACTATGCGGCCGAAAAGGGGATCACGCCCCGTGCCTGCAACTAGGGGCCTGCAGTTAAACGCCGGCACCGAGGAGTCGGCACCTGACCCCTGCGCCTGAAGGCGGAGGGCCTGGAAGATGAGCGGGGGCGGCCGTCGCTGGCTGTCCCCCGCCAGCTTCTCGCGGCATGGCGGCGCGAAAGCCCGCGACCGCGATACCGACGGAGCAAAGCAGGAGGTCTCTGACAGCACCATGAGCGAAGCCCTGGACCTGCAGACCGCCGCCGCCCCGGAAGCGGCGCAGGCGGTTCTGACGGTGAACAACATCGAGGTCATCTACGACCACGTGATCCTGGTGCTGAAGGGGGTCTCGCTGGAGGTGCCGCGCGGCGGCATCGTTGCCCTGCTCGGCGCCAACGGCGCCGGCAAGACCACCACCCTGAAGGCGATCTCCAACCTGCTGCGTGCCGAGCGCGGCGAGGTGACCAAGGGCTCCATCGAATTCGAGGGCGCGCGGGTCGACGCCCTGACGCCCAACGATCTGGTGAAGTCCGGCGTCGTCCAGGTGATGGAGGGGCGCCACTGTTTCGAGCATCTGACCATCGAAGAGAATCTCATGACCGGCGCCTATACCCGCAGCGACGGGCGCGCCGCCGTCGCCGAGGACCTGGAGATGGTCTACAGCTACTTCCCGCGCCTGAAGGAGCGGCGCGGCTCCATGGCCGGCTACACCTCCGGCGGCGAGCAGCAGATGTGCGCCATCGGCCGTGCGCTGATGAGCCGGCCCAAGATGATCCTGCTGGACGAACCCTCCATGGGCCTCGCCCCGCAGCTCGTCGAAGGCATCTTCGAGACGGTGAAGCGGCTGAACGAGGAGGAGGGCGTCTCCTTCCTGCTGGCCGAGCAGAACACCAACGTGGCGCTGAAGTATGCGCGCTACGGCTATATTCTTGAGAGCGGCCGCGTGGTGCTGGACGGCGATGCCGAGAAGCTGCGCGAGAACGAGGACGTGAAGGAGTTCTACCTCGGCCTCTCCGCCTCGGGCCGCAAGTCCTACCGCGACGTCAAGCACTACAAGCGCCGCAAGCGCTGGCTATAGAGTTGTGAGAAGGATAAGCGGCGCCCCCCAACGTCACCCTTCGAGACGCGGTCCTGCGGACCGCTCCCCAGGGTGAGGCAACATCTTGGAGTAATTGACCTCATGCTGAGGAGCCCCACGGGAACTGAATGGGCGTCTCGAAGCACGAGGTCAATTGTTGATCCGATGTACCCTACAGCTTTCTAGAGCAAGGCGATGGAACACTTCGACGATCTCGAGACCCGCAGTGCGGAGGCGCGGGAGGCGGCGCTGATGGCGGCGCTGCCCGACGTTGTGGCGCGAGCCCAGGAGAAGACCGCCGGCTTTGGCGAGATCCTGGCCGGGGTCGATGCGGCGGAGGTCACCGACCGTGCCGCGCTGGCGGCGCTGCCGGTGACCCGCAAGGCCGACCTGATCGAGCGGCAGAAGGCGGCGCCGCCCTTCGGCGGCCTGGCCGCCCTGGCGCCGGGGGAGGCCGCGCACCTCTTCGCCTCGCCGGGGCCGATCTACGAGTTCGAAGGGCCGCGCCAGGGTTTCTGGCGCCTGGAGCGCGCGCTCTTCGCCGCCGGCTTGCGCCCCGGCGACATCGTCCACAACTGCTTTTCCTATCACCTGACGCCGGGCGGATGGATGCTGGACGGGGCCGCCCGCGGTCTGGGCTGTGCCGTCATTCCCGGCGGTGTCGGCAACAGCGAGCATCAGGTCCAGGCCATCGCCCACCTGCGTCCCTCGGCCTACATCGGAACGCCGGACTTCCTGAAAGTGCTGCTCGACAAGGGCCAGGAAATGGGTCTGGACTGCAGTTCCATCACCCGCGCACTGGTTTCCGGCGGCGCTCTCTTCCCGGAACTGCGTCAGGCCTATGCAGAGCGCGGAGTCGCCGTGCTGCAGTGCTACGCCACGGCGGACCTGGGGCTGATCGCCTACGAGTCCGAGGCGCGGGAGGGCATGATCCTGGACGAGGAAATCATCGTCGAGATCCTGCGGCCCGGCACCGGCGACCCGCTGCCGGAGGGCGAGGTGGGCGAGGTGGTGGTCACCACCCTCAACCCCGACTATCCGCTGGTGCGTTTTGCCACCGGCGACCTCTCTGCGATCCTGCCGGGCCAGAGCCCCTGCGGGCGCACGGCGCCGCGCATCAAGGGCTGGATGGGCCGCGCGGATCAGGCGACCAAGGTGAAAGGCATGTTCGTACAGCCGGCCCAGGTGGCCGCGGTGCTGAAGCGCCATGGCGAGATCGGCCGCGCCCGCCTCGTGGTCACCCGTGACGGCGACGCCGATGCCATGACCCTGCACTGCGAGGTGGAGACCGGCGCCGATGCCGCCCTCGTGGCCGCCATCGCCGAAAGCCTGAAGGCCTGCTGCAAGGTGACCGGCGGGGTGGAGGCGGTGGCCCCCGGCAGCCTGCCCAACGACGGCAAGGTCATCGACGACCAGCGCAGCTACGGCTGAGACGGGGACTCTGTCGGCGGTCAGGGGAGACGATGTCTCCCCCTCACCCCGACCCTCTCCCACCAGGGGAGAGGGGGATAAGAAAGATGCTGCCGCTCAACCCCTCTCCCCCTCGTGGGAGAGGCAGGGGCCCGCGCCCAAGGAGGAGTGTGCGGGAGGGTGAGGGGGGCGTGCACTGCAGGCGTCCGGTTGATCGCCCGCCGCGCCCCTTCCGGGACAGAAATCACAATCTCGCCGCATTTGCGGCCAGATCAAACCGCAATCGCTGCCTAGCTTCCTAGTCACGGAGACTTCCCCTCTCTGTGTCGAGGAGGCCAGCGATCCTCGAAATATTGCCCCAAAACGCTGGTGACTAAGAGGGGCGGCCATGTGCCCCGACCACACGTGGCCGCCCCGCACTTTTCCGAAAGCTCCACTTACGGGCGGTCTCGTACCCCACGTAGGGGCCCCAAGCCAGCGGGACCGCCCGCTTTTTCCAAAGCTTTTCCGAATGCGCGGCTTGTTCTAGCCGGCGGCTGTCTGCCGCAGATCCGCCTGCCGCAGATCCGCTGCGTCCTGATCGGGCCCGTCCTTTGCCGGCGCCTCCATTGCAAGGGCGGGGGCGACGATGCGATAGGCCGGCAGGCGCAGGGTGACCGTGGTGCCGCGGCCGAGTTCGCTCTGCAGGTCGAGGGTACCGCCGTGCAGTTCGGCGAGCGCCTTGGCCAGCGGCAGGCCGAGGCCGGTGCCCTGCTGCGCGCAGTCGTTCTCGACCTGGCCGAAGACGGAGAGCGCCAGGGGAATGTCCTCGCGGGCGATGCCGATCCCGCTGTCGATGGACTGGAACACCACGCCGCTGCCCGGCGTCGCCCAGCAGCGCAGGGTGACGCTGCCGCCGGCGGGGGTAAACTTCACCGCGTTGGACAGCAGGTTCACGAGGATCTGGACGAGGCGCCGCTTGTCGGCGCGGATAACCGGCAGATCGTCCGGCACATCGAAGCCCAGGGCCACACCGGCCTCCTGGGCGCGCACCGCCAGCAGGGCGCGCACCCGGTCAAACAGCGCCTGCGCCCCGATGTCTTGTTCCTGCAGGCTCTCGCGGCCGGACTCCACCTTGGAGAGGTCGAGGATGTCGTTGATGATTCCCAGCAGGTGCTGGCCGGACTGGCGGATGTCGGTGGCGTAGTCGCGGTACTTGGTGTTGCCCACCGGGCCCATGGCCTGCTGCTCGATCATCTCGGCAAAGCCGATGATGGCGCTCAGCGGTGTGCGCAGCTCGTGACTCATCATGGTGAGGAAGGCCGACTTCGCCTCGCTGGCGCGGTCCGCCCGGGTGGCTTTGTCGCGCGCCTGGCGCAGGCTCTCCAGGGCCTCTTCAAGGCGGCGCTGCTGGACCGCCATGGCCTCCTGCACCTCGGCCGTCCGGGTGGCGTCGGCCGGTGCCTGGGCCTCGACGCTTTCCTGCCGCACCGTCAGCGCGCGCAGGGCCTCTGTCTGCCTCAGGGTGAGGACGATCTGGGCGACGATCAGCAGAACGAGCAGAGCGCCGAAGCCTGCGATCCAGGGCCAGGCGGTATCCAGCGCCATGCCCGCAGCGGTCATGAGGGAACCGGCTCCCCGTCCGCTCCGGCACCCGGGCGGGGTGCATCGGGGACTCCGATGGTCACGGCGACGTCCTGGCCGTGCTTCCAGCCCTGCTGGAACTGGCCCTGACTGACGATGCGTTCGTAATTGTCCAGCATTGCGTCGATCTCTTTGCGGTCGACGAAGCCGGTGCGGTAGACTAGGTTGCGCACGACACGTCCGAAGCGGCGGTCCTGGGCGCTGTTGGTCTTGAGATAGGTGCTCACCAGACTGACCAGATAGCCGAAGCGGTAGAAGGTATCGACCTTCTCCGTGAAGGCCTCGTCGGTTTCCTCGATGAAGGCCGCGATCAGCTCCACGGCGGCGCTTTCCTGGGCGATTTCATCGGCGGCGCCGGCGCTGTCCAGGCCGTCCTGTTCGGTGGCCAGGGATTCGAGCTCCTTGATGGCCTTCTTGCGGCGCTCGGTGCCCTCCTCCGAGGAGCCTTTGCGCGACCAGTACTGAACCCGTTCCACCAGTTCGGCCATCGGGGCCGATTTGACGAGGTAGTCGTCGCCGCCGGCGTTCAGGCACTCCAGAATGGTCTCGGGGCTGTCCAGAGCGGTCAGGAACAGGATCGGGCAGGGCCGCAGGCCCTGCATCTTGCGGATCCGCGCACAGGTCTGGATGCCGTCCAGGCGCGGCATCATGACGTCCAGGATGATGAGCTGGGGATTGACGATCTTGTGCAGCAGGCTGATGGCTTTTTCGCCATCGCTGGCATGCATCACCTTGAATCCGGCGGCTTCCAGCATCTCAGAGTAGAGACGCCGCAGTTTGTCGTTGTCTTCGGCAATGATGATCGGTCTGACAGACACGATGAAGCGGCCCCGGCGATGACGGCGTTTGGCTGGTCTTGCCAGCGTCCCACAGTGCATCGAAGAGCCTTAATTTTCCGTTTCAACTATCGCGTCTGTTTAGGATCTCCGCGGCTGAGCGCCCCCTAGGGGTGATCCCTGCCGGTGGCTTCCCCTACTGGTGGCCTCCGCAGACAATCTGCTATACCAGCCGCGGCAGCGGTGCGCCCTCTGCGGCGCCGCTGCTCTCGTCCAGGGTCTGATTCCGAGACATGACGCTCTTTGAAGGTCGAAACCTCGATTGCCGGCGCGGGGGCCGCGACGTCTTTGCCGGGCTGTCCTTCGAACTGCCTGCCGGTGGGGCGCTGCTGCTGACCGGGGCCAACGGCAGCGGCAAGTCCAGCCTGCTGCGGATGCTGGCGGGGCTGCTGCGTCCGGCCGCTGGCGCCATTCTCTGGGACGGCGAGTCGATCGCCGAAGACCCGGGCGCTCATGCCGCGCGGCTGCATTACCTGGGCCATCTCGACGCGGTGAAGCCGGTGCTGAGCGTGCGGGAGAACCTGCGGTTCTGGGCCGGCCTGCGCCAGGCCGCCGTTGGCGGCGGGGCCGGTGACGATGGGGCCGGTGCGAAGGATGCAGGGCCCGACCGGCTCGAGGCGGCGCTCGACCATTTTGCGCTGGGTGAGCTGACCGATGTACCCGGTCGGCTGCTCTCGGCCGGGCAGCGCCGCCGCCTGGCCCTGGCGCGCCTGATGGCGAACCCCGTTGCGCTCTGGCTGCTGGACGAACCCTCGGTGGGTCTCGATCATGCCTCGGTCGGCCGGCTGACCGCCGCCATCGCCGGCCACCGGGCGGGCGGCGGGTCCGTGATCGTCGCCACCCATACCGCCCTCGACCTGCCGGATGCGGTGCCGCTGCCGCTCGATGCGCTGGTGCCGCCGCCCCTGCCGGAGATGATCTGGTGAAGGGGCTCGTGCTCATGATCGGGCGGGACCTGCGCCTTGCCCTGCGCCAGAGCGCCGATGCCTGGCTCGCGGTGCTGTTCTTCGTGCTCACCGCGACGCTCTTTCCCTTCGGCGTCGGGCCCGAGGCGGCCACCCTTCGGCTGATCGCCCCCGGGGTCATCTGGGTGGTCGCCCTGCTGGCGGTGCTGCTCTCGCTGGAGCGGCTGTTTCTGGCGGACTTCGAGGACGGCAGCCTGGAACAGCTGCTGCTCTCGCCGCTGCCGCTGGAACTGGCGATTCTCGGAAAGGTTGCGGCGCACTGGCTGACCACGGGCCTGCCGCTGATCGCCGCAGCGCCGCTTCTGGCCGTGCTGTTCCATATGGAACCCGCCGGGCTGCTGACTCTTTTGCTCGCCATGCTGGTGGGCACCCCGATCCTCAGCCTGATCGGCGCCGTCGGGGCGGCTCTGACCCTGGGGGCCCGGCGCGGCGGCGTTTTGATCCCGCTGCTTGTGCTGCCGCTCTATATTCCACCCCTGATCTTCGGCGTCGGGGCCACGGAATCCGCCCTCAGCGGCCTCTCCGCCCGCCCGGACCTGCTCTTGCTCGGGGCGCTGCTGCTGGTCATGCTGCTGGTGGCGCCGCTGGCCGCCGCGGCGGCCCTGCGACAGGCGCTGGAATGATCTTCGTCAAGGCACTAGGTATAGGGAAAGCCTAGGACAGGGACATGCATCGTTTCGCCAATCCGGCCCGCTTCACGCGCATCACCGACCGCGTGCTGCCCCTCGTGGCGGTCGCGACGGCCGCCGCGCTGGGCATCGGCTTCTACCTGGCGCTCTTTGAGGCGCCGCCCGACTATCAGCAGGGTGAGAGCGTGCGGATCATGTACGTCCACGTGCCCTCGGCCTGGATGGCCATGTTCATCTACGTCGCCATCGCCGTGGCCAGTGCCGTGGCCCTGATCTGGCGTCATCCCCTGGCGGACCTGGCCGCCAAGGCTTCCTCGCCCATCGGCGCCGGATTCGCCTTTCTGACCCTGGCGACCGGCTCCCTCTGGGGGCGGCCCATGTGGGGGACCTGGTGGGAGTGGGACGGCCGGCTCACCTCCATGCTGATCCTGTTTTTCCTCTATCTCGGCCACATGGCCCTGATGAACGCCTTCGACGACCAGCAGCGCGGCTACCGCGCCGCCGCGATCCTGGCACTGGTGGGCGTCATCAACATCCCGATCATCAAGTTCTCGGTGGACTGGTGGGCGACCCTGCACCAGCCGGCCTCGGTGCTGCGTCTGGACGGACCGACCATCCACCCCTCGATGCTGTGGCCGCTGCTGATCACCGCCCTGGGCTTCAAGCTCTACTATGTGACCGTTGTCCTATTGCGGATCAAAAGCGAGTTGATTGCCGCACGGCTGCGGGCGCTCGATCTGGCCCGGCTGAAGGCGAGCTGACGGGAAGGGGGCAAAGGACTGCGGCCATAGGGATCGCGGGCACCGGAAAAGTCTGCGCTCTTCGGTCGCACTCACGCGAATGTAACTGACGCAACCGGGCAGAGACCGTAGATTTGTCCACAAGAACGGCTTGGTCCACAGGCAAGGACTGGCGGCCCGGCGGATGAAGCCAAGCGGCTTGGAAATGGTCACGACCGGACGGGCTCTGCTGAAAGGATAAGAGAGATCGCAGCGTTTTTTGATATGGGCGGCTACGCGGCTTTCGTCTGGCCTTCGCTGGGCCTCACCTTCGTCGTGATGCTGGGCCTGCTGGTCTCGACGCTGCGGCAGCTGCGCATCCGCCAGCGCCGCCTTGCCGCACTGGAGGCCGAGGGCGCCTCGCGCCGGCCGCGCGGGGGCTCTCTGCGCGGACAGGCGCCCACGGTGACACGCAACGGAGGCGACGAGCGCTCCGGGGAGGCGGCCTCTTGAGCCCCGGACGTATGACCCGCAAGCGGCGACGCCTCTACATCGTCGTCATGGCCATGGCGGTGTTCGGCGCCGCGACGGCCCTGGTTCTGGCGGCGCTGGACGAGAACCTCGACCACTTCCGCAGCCCCAGCCAGCTGATCTCCGAACCGCCTGCGCCCGATCGCGGGATCCGCCTCGGCGGCCTTGTGGAAGAGGGGTCGATCGAGCGTTCCGACGACGGCCTCTCGGTTACCTTTCGGGTCACCGACCTCAGTGAATCGGTCTCGGTCTCCTACGTCGGCATCCTGCCGGACCTGTTTCGCGAGGGGCAGGGCGTTGTGACCACCGGCAGCCTGCGAAGCGACGGCACCTTTGCGGCCCGCGAGGTGCTGGCGAAACACGATGAGAACTACATGCCGCGTGAGGTGGTTGATGCGCTGAAGGCCTCGGGCCAGTGGCGCCATGGCGAGGAAATCCCGCAATGATCGCAGAGCTCGGACACTTCGCGCTGATCCTGGCGCTCCTGACCGCGGTGGTGCAGGGCAGCCTGCCAATGATCGGCGCGGCGCGGGGATACGCGCCCTGGATGGCCCTGGCCGCCCCCGCCGCGCTGCTGCAGGTGGCGCTGGTGGCGCTCTCCTTTGCGGCGTTGACCTACGTTTACGTCGTCTCCGACTTCACCGTGGTCAACGTGGCGGAGAACTCCCACTCCGCCAAACCGATGCTCTACAAGGTCACCGGCGTCTGGGGCAACCACGAAGGCTCCATGGTGCTGTGGATCCTCATCCTGGCGCTCTTCGGCTCCATGGTCGCCTTCTTCGGCGGCAACCTGCCGCCCAGCCTCAAGGCCCGCGTGTTGGGCGTGCAGGCCTGGATCGGCATCGGCTTCCTGCTGTTCACGCTGCTGACCTCCAACCCCTTCCTGCGCGTCTTTCCGGCGCCGGCGGACGGCCGCGACCTGAACCCGCTGCTGCAGGACCCCGGCCTCGCCTTTCACCCGCCGCTGCTTTACGCCGGCTACGTCGGCTTCTCGATGGCCTTTTCCTTCGCCATCGCCGCCCTGATCGAGGGCAAGCTGGATGCTGCCTGGGCGCGCTGGGTGCGGCCCTGGACGCTGCTCGCCTGGGCCTTCCTGACCGCCGGCATCGCGCTCGGCTCCTGGTGGGCCTACTACGAACTGGGCTGGGGCGGCTGGTGGTTCTGGGACCCGGTGGAAAACGTCTCCTTCATGCCCTGGCTGCTGGGCACGGCGCTGCTGCACTCCGCCATCGTGGTGGAGAAGCGCGACGCTTTGAAGGTCTGGACGGTTTTGCTGGCGATCCTCACCTTTTCGCTCTCTCTGATGGGCACCTTCATCGTGCGCTCGGGCCTGCTGACCTCGGTGCATGCTTTCGCGACCGATCCGGAGCGCGGCTTCTTCATCCTGATCCTGCTGCTCATCACCATCGGCGGTTCGCTGCTGCTCTTCGCCCTGCGCGCGCCGGTGCTGAAGCCCGGCGGCCTCTTCGCGCCGATCAGCCGCGAGGGCGGCATGGTGCTGAACAACCTGTTCCTGGCGGCGGCCTGCGGGACGGTCTTTCTCGGCACGCTCTACCCGCTGTTCCTGGAAGCCATCAACGGCAGCAAGGTCTCCGTCGGTCCGCCCTTCTACAACGTCACCTTCGTGCCGCTGATGGTGCCGCTGATCTTCATGATGGCCATGGGGCCGCTGATGCCGTGGAAGCGGGCCGATCTGGCGGGCGTTTTCGCGCGCCTGAAGCTGGCCGCCCTGGGCGCCCTGGCCGGCGCCGCGATCACGCTTTATCTGCGCGAAGGCTGGCCGGTTCTGCCGGCCGCGGCCATGGGACTGGCAGCCTGGCTGTTCGTCGCCAGCGTCGTGGAGTGGGGCGAGCGCATCAAACTGTTCCGGGCGCCTCTGGGCGACAGCTGGCGGCGCGCCCGCAACCTGCCGCGCGCGGCCCACGGCATGACCCTGGCCCATGCCGGCATGGCGATCGCCGTTGCCGGCATGATCGGCGCCTCGGTCTGGAACCTGGAGGAGGTGCGCAACCTGCGTCCTGGCGAGTCCATGCAGGTCGCCGGCTATGACTACCGCTTCGACGGTGTCGAGCAGATCCAGGGGCCGAACTATCTGGCCGACCGCGCCCAGATCACCGTCACCCGCGACGGCAATCCGGTGGCGGTGCTGACTCCGGAGAAGCGTCTCTATCCGGTGCAGAACATGCCGACGACCGAAGCGGCCATCCACACCACCTGGGTCGTCGATCTCTACGCCGTGATCGGAGATGCCGACGGCCGTGGCGGCTGGACCGTGCGGATCTTCCACGAGCCCCTGGTGCCCTGGATCTGGATCGGCTGCATCGTCATGGTGCTGGGAAGCCTGGTTTCCCTGAGCGACCGGCGCCTGCGCATCGGCGCGCCCAGCCGCAAACCCGCGGCGGTGCCCGCCGGCGGCCATCCTGCGGCGGCGGAGTAGGAGGCGAGAATGACCCAGCGGCTTCTGCTTCTGCTGCCCTTGCTGCTGTTCCTGGTTGTGGCCGGCTACTTCCTCTGGGGGCTGTCGCCTGACCGGGACCCGCAGGCGCTGCCTTCGGCAATGATCGACAAGCCCACGCCCACCTTCGATCTGCCGCCGGTACCGGGGCTGGAGCAGCCGGGCTTCTCCACCGCCGACCTCGGCAAAGGCGAAGTGGTGGTGGTGAACTTCTTTGCGTCCTGGTGCGTGCCCTGCCGCGCCGAGCATCCCTACCTGACCGACCTGGCGCGCCGCACCGGCGTGCCGCTTTACGGCATCAATCACCGCGACAAGCCGGAGGCCGCCGTCGCCTGGCTGGAGGAACTGGGCAATCCCTACAGCCTTATCGGCGCCGACAGCGGGCGCGGCGCGGTGGAGTGGGGCGTGTCCGGCGTGCCGGAGACCTTCATCCTGGATGGCGAAGGGCGTGTCCGCTATCACCACCGCGGGCCGATCCTCGGCCAGTTGCTCGAGGACGAGATCGAGCCCATGTTGCGCGCGCTCAGGCAATGAGACTGCTGGTTCTTGTTTTCTTCGTTCTCGGCTCGGCGACGGCCTGGGCGCTGGAGCCGGACGAGATCCTGGCCGATGCCGCGCTGGAGCAGCGCGCGCGCGATCTCTCCCAGGAGATCCGCTGCGTCGTCTGCCAGAACGAAGCCATCGATTCCTCGAACGCCGACCTGGCCAAGGAGATGCGCCTGCTGGTGCGCGAACGTCTGGTCGCCGGCGACAGCGATCAGCAGGTGCTCGACTACCTGGTGGCGCGCTACGGCGACTTCGTCCTGTTGCGCCCGCCGGTGAAGCCCGGCACCTACGTCCTCTGGTTCGGCCCTGCCGCGATCACGATCCTCGGCATTCTCGGCGTCTTTGTCTTCCTGCGTCGCCAGCGCCGCCCGGCGGCCGCGGCCGTTCAGCCGCTGAGCGCGGAGGAAGAGGCGCGGCTGGCCAAACTGCTGGACGCGCCTGAAGGGCCGGATGCGGAGCGGCGCGGCGGCGCGCAAGCGAGGCCTGCGCAAGAGGATACGGCGGAGCGGTCATGATCTTCTGGATCCTTGCCGCCGCACTGACCGCGCTGGTCGTCGCGGTGCTCGTCATTCCGCTGTTGGGCCGCCCGAGAGACCACGACACGGCGGCGCACGGCGCAGGAGAGCACAGCTCACGGGCGGCCTACGACCAGACCGTCTACCGCGATCAGTTGCGCGAACTGAAGGAGGATCAGCGCCGCGGCCTGCTGCCCGAGGCCGAGGCCGAGGCGGCCAGGCGCGAGGTCGAGCGCCGACTGCTCCGCAGCGACGCCGAAGCCCGGAACGCCGGTGGCACCGCGTCCTCGGCGCCCCTGCTGCGAAGGCTCGGCGCGGCCTTCATCGTGCTCCTCATGCCGCTGGCCGGTGTGGGGCTCTACCTCGGTTACGGGACCCCCGGCCTGCCGGGTCTGCCCTTCGCCGAGCGCCAGGGCGGCAGCAGCCAGGAGGCGGAGATGCTGGTCGCGCAGCTGGAGGCGCGGCTGGCCGGCAATCCTGAGGACGCCGAGGGCTGGCTCGTCCTGGCCCGCGTCTATGAACGTATGGGGCGCTATCAGCAGGCGGCGGAGGCTTACCGCCGGATCATCGACCTGGGGCGAGGCGGCGCCTCGGTGCACGCTTCGCTCGGCGAGGTGCTGGTGGCGGCGGACGGCGGCCAGGTCGGCCGCGATGCTCGCCTCGCCTTCGCCCAGGCGATCGAGATGGACCCCGCCAACCCGCGGGCGCGCTATTACGCCGGCATGGCGATGGCCCAGGACGACCGCCTGGCCGACGCGCTGGCGGTGTGGCGCGGGTTGGAAGCCGACTCGCCGCCGGACGCGCCCTGGCGCCCGCTGCTCGAACGGCAGATCGCCAATGCCGCTGCGAGCCTTGGGGAGGCGTCTCCCGAGACGGCCCGCGAAGCGCCTCCTGGCGCGCCGGCCGGTGGTGAAGCGCCCAGGGGGCCGAGCGCCGCCGACATCGAGGCGATGCAGGCACTCTCTCCGGAAGAACGCGATCAGTTTATTCGCTCCATGGTCGATAGTCTCGCAAGCCGCCTCGAGGAACAGCCCGACAACCCGGAGGGCTGGCTGCAACTGGCCCGGTCATACACCGTTCTGGGCGATGTGGAGGCGGCCGGGCGCGCCCTGGAGCGGGCCGCGCCGTTGGTGGAAGCGATGCCCGCCGATGCGCCCGCGCGCGCCGCCCTGCAGCAGCGGCTCGACGCCCTGCGCGCCACTCTGCCTTAACCTTCCGCGCCGCCAGCCTACCCCGCCCAACGCCGCCGCAAGGCCCGGGAAACCACGCCCCGACAAAGGTTTTGCTTGGCAGGGACCACCCGCCTGCCTTACCGTCGCCTTCAAAGCGTCACGCAAGAGGCGCGTCGGGACAGGGAGCTAGAACCAGGGTGGCATTGGCGGATACGGGCCCCGCAGCAGCCGCCGCACCGGCGGCTTTGGAGGCCGAAGACGTCCACAAGTCTTTCGGCAATCTGGAAGTGCTGAAAGGCGTATCGATCACGGCCTGCGAAGGCGACGTGATCGCCATGCTCGGGTCCAGCGGCTCCGGCAAGAGCACCTTTCTGCGCTGCGTGAACCTTCTGGAGAAGCCGAATGCCGGCCGCATCACGGTCGGCGGCGAGACGCTGCGTCTGGTTCCCGGCAAACACGGCGAGGGGCTGGTGGCGGAAGACGCGGAGCAGATCCGGCGCATCCGCGCGCGCCTTGCCATGGTGTTTCAGAGTTTCAACCTCTGGTCTCACATGACGGTGCTGGAAAACGTGATCGAGGCCCCGATCCACGTTCTCAAGCGCCCGAAGGCGGAGGCGACAGCCTACGGCGAGGAGATCCTGCAAAGGGTCGGTCTCTACGACCGCCGCGACTACTATCCGGCCCATCTTTCCGGCGGCCAGCAGCAGCGCGTCGCCATCGCGCGGGCACTGGCCATGGACCCCTCGGTGATGCTCTTCGACGAACCGACCTCGGCCCTCGACCCGGAGCTGGTGGGCGAGGTGCTGCGCGTCATCCGCAGCCTTGCCGAGGAAGGCCGCACCATGATCGTGGTGACCCACGAGATGGGTTTCGCCCGTGAGGTTTCGACCGAAACCATCTTCCTGCACGAGGGCCGCATTGAAGAAGCGGGACCGCCGCAGGAGGTCTTCAACAATCCGCGCTCCGAGCGCTTTCGCCAGTTTCTCGAAGGAACCCTGAAGTAGCGGGTTCCCGCCGCGAAGACATGAAGGTCAGAACCAGAATGCATAATGGAGGCAAGTTGTGAAAAAACTCATCGCTGCGGTCTTTGCGACCGCTGTGGCCGTCGGCGCGGTCGGCGCCGAAGCCAAGGACTGGACGAAGGTCCGCATCGGCGTCGAAGGCGCCTATCCGCCGTTCAGTCAGGTGACCGCCGACGGCAAGCTGGTCGGTTTCGATATCGACATCGCCAACGCGCTTTGCGAGCAGATGCAGGTGGAGTGTGAGCTGGTCACCCAGGACTGGGACGGCATCATCCCGGCATTGAACGCACGCAAGTACGACGCCATCATCGCGTCGATGTCCATCACGCCGGAGCGCAAGGAGAAGGTCGACTTCACCAACAAGTACTACCAGACCCCGGCCAAGTTCGTGCGCAAGAAGGGCTCGGGCATCGAGATCACTCAGGACGGCCTGAAAGGAAAGTCGGTCGGCGTTCAGCGCGCCACCATTCACGACAACTTCGTTACCGAGGTTTACGGCGACGAGGTCGAGGTGAAGCGCTACGGCACCCAGGACGAAGCCTACCTCGACATGGTCGCCGGGCGCGTCGATCTGCTGCTCGCCGACTCCATTGCCCTGGAAGACGGCTTCCTGAAGACCGACAGCGGCAAGGACTACGAGTTCGTCGGTCCCGACTTCACCGATCCGCAGTACTTCGGCGAAGGCGTCGGGATCGCCATCCGCAAGGGTGAGGATGAGCTTCGGGAGATGCTGAACGCGGCCATCGATGCGATCCGCGCCAACGGCGTCTACAAGTCGATCCAGGACAAGTACTTCGACTTCAACGTCTACGGCAGCTAGGGCGGCCTCGACGATGTGAACCGGAAGCGCCACCGTCGGTCTCTCGGCGGTGGCGCTCTGTCTTTTTGATCGGACAACTCTTGGCGTTTCGACCCTCAAGACCCATGGGAGCAGGCTGATCTCGGGCCATGGATGAGCTTTTCCAAAGGCTGCCCTTCATTCTCGAAGGATCGCTGATCACCATCTCGGTGTCGCTGGTCTCGGCGGTCGTTGCGATCGTGCTGGGGCTGATCACGGCAACCGCCAAGCTTTCCCGCTCGCGTCTGGCCAAGACTATCGCCGGCGTCTACACCACCGTCATCCGCGGCGTGCCCGATCTGGTGCTGATGCTGCTGATCTTCTTCGGCGGCCAGCTGCTGGTGAACTACATCGCGCTGGAGTGGTTCGGCTACGAGGACTACATCGACGTCAACGCCTTCATCGCCGGCACGCTCACCATCGGCTTCATCTTCGGCGCCTATATGGGCGAGACCTTTCGCGGGGCCATTCTGGCGGTCCCGGTCGGACTTCTGGAAGCCGGCTATGCCTACGGCATGTCGCAGCGGCAGGTCTTCTTCCGCATTCTCATTCCGCAGATGATGCGCCATGCCCTGCCGGGCATCGGCAACAACTGGCTGGTGCTGATGAAGACGACGGCGCTGGTCGCGGTGATCGGGCTTAACGAGATGGTCTTCCGCGCCGGTCAGGCCGGCGGTTCGACCCGCGAGCCCTTCGTCTATTACCTCGTCGTGGCGCTGCTCTTCCTGCTGTTCACGACGGTATCGATCTGGGGTCTGCGCTGGGCGGAGAAGCGCTACAGCGTTGGCGTGAGGACGGCCTAGGCCATGGATTTCACGCCGGTCATCGACAACTTCGACCTCTACCTGGAAGGGCTTTGGACCACCGTCCGCCTGGTCTTCTTCGCGCTCGTCCTCGGGTTCTTCCTGGCCGTGCCCTTCGCCATCATGCGCACCTCGAAGAACCCGGCGGTCAACGGGCCGGTCTGGGCCTTCACCTATTTCTTCCGCGGCACGCCGCTGCTGGTGCAGATGTTCCTGGTCTACTATGGCTTGGGACAGATGCAGTTCATGATCGAACTCAGCCAGCAGCCGGCCTTTGAGTTCCTGCAGGATGCCTACTGGTACGCGCTCTTCGCCTTCACCCTGAACACCGCCGCCTACACCACCGAGATCTTTCGCGGCGCCATTCTCGGCACGCCCTACGGCGAGGTGGAGGCGGCGCGGGCCTGCGGCATGTCGAAGGTGCAGATCTACCGCCGCGTCATCCTGCCCAGCGCCTTCCGCCGCGCCCTGCCGGCCTATTCCAACGAGGTGATCTTCATGCTGCACGGCTCGGCCATCGCCAGCGTGATCACCATCGTCGATCTGCTGGGCGCGGCGCGGATCGTCAATTCGCGCTACTTCACGCCCTACGAGGCCTTCATCTCCGTCGGCGTGCTCTACTTCTGCATCACCTTTGCGCTGATCGGCGGCTTCAAGCTGTTGGAGAACCACTGGTTCGCCCACCTGCGCCCGCGCGAGGAAACCACCGCCAGGCGCAAGACCAAGGTGAGTCAGGCCGCCTGACGGGGCCGGGCGGTCCGTTCCCGCCGTCAGGCCAGGACGAACCAGAAGTCCAGATCGACGCTCCGGGGGTCGAACATCTCCAGAAGCTGGCGGCAGGTGTTGTTGTCCTGGTAGCCGAAACAGATCTCCCGCGCCGCGCCCAGGTTCTGCACGAAGGCGACCTCCGCATAGGTCGCCGGATCGATCCGCGCGAGAAAGTGGGCGCGGCTCTCCGGCCGGCGCGAGAGGTAGTCTGCCTCGATCTGCGCGGAGACCTCGAGCAGGCGGTCTTCGTCGAACGCTTCCCCTGCGACGGGGCGGAAGCTGCCGAACTCGACGCAGGCGAAGTCTTCCGGCAGGGCCGGGAAGTCTTTCAGGATGCGGCTGGGCGTCAGCCTTATGCTTTCCGGCTTCAGGAGCGCCGCCATGGCCTGCGACGCGGCGGCCTGCGGATGGGCCTGCACCATCGCGTCATAGCTCGTCTGATCGACGGCCAGGATAAGGTCGGCGAAATGCCCTTGCAGATTTCCCAGAAAGCAATGCGCGGCGATGCCCGCCTGATGGTCGAGGAAGCCGCGCCGCCAGTCCAGGACCGCCTCGATCAGGTCCGAGGCATTCACCGCCTCGCGCTTTTTGTATCGCGCGAAGCCGAGGACGGATAGTGTTCCGAGGGTCTTGTTCATCATGCCGGCCGCTCCAGTCGTGTTCCGATGCAGTGGTCCTAGCGGCCCGGCGTGTCAGAACCTGTCAGGGGTGCCATGCGGACACAGCGACTCTTTCTGCTGCTCGACATCCTGCGCAGCAGCCGGCGGCCGATCTCCGCGGCCGCGCTTGCCGGGCGCCTGGGTGTCTCGCAGCGCACCGCCTACCGCGATCTTTCCGCGCTTGCGCAGATGGGCGCACCGGTCCGCGGTGAGCCGGGCCTGGGTTACCAGTTGGAGCGAGGGTACTTCCTGCCGCCGATCCGCCTGGAGCGCGAGGAGTTCGAGTCCCTCGTCATGGCCGTCAAGCTGCTCGCGGCGCGCGGCGACCAGCGGCTTGCCCAGGCGGCGCAGGCGGCCCTGGGCAAGATCCGCGCAGTGACGGCGGAGGATGGCGAGGGCGCGGCGGAGCGGAGCTATCACGCCCATTCCTCCGCAAGCGCGCTTGCGGGAGGGCGGCCCTTTCTGGGGCCGCTGCGGCAGGCCATCCGTCACCGCAACAAGGTGGCGCTCGGCTATTGCGATCTTGACGACAGGCCGAGCCGGCGGACGGTGCGCGCGCTGGGGCTCACGGCCTTCGATACGGTCTGGCTGTTCACGGGCTGGTGCGAACTCCGGCAGGATTTCCGCAACTTCCGCCTCGACCGCATCGTCTCGGCCCGGGCGCTTCCCGGGCGCTTTCCTCCCGAGCAGGGCAAGGAACTCACCGACTATCTGAGGACGTTGTGAGGGCGTTGTGACTGGCCGCGCTGGCGGCGGGTCCGGCATTGTGACAAAGGAAGGGAGGGGTTGGTGGAGCTGAGGGGAATCGAACCCCTGACCTTCGCATTGCGAACGCGACGCTCTCCCATCTGAGCTACAGCCCCGTAAACCCGGGCGCCGTCAGCCGGTTCCGTCGGCTTCGGCATGGGAACTGCCTGCGGGTACTGAACGGCCCGCAAGCGGCGGGATAATGTGGACAAGGCCGGAAGCTGTCAAGCACCGGCTTGCTGCGGCTTTGCCGGGCATCGCCGCCGAAAGCCCCGGCCTTGGTTCTGCGGGCGGCCCTTGCGCGGGAGGCCTGGGACCGGCTCCCCGAACGCGCCTTGCCAATCTCTTGTTTACCGTCAGTCCCGGCGATAGGGTAGCGCCGGCTGGTTTCCGAATTCTTTCCTTTGTCTTGGAAAAGGATGCAAGTAAAGGTCAATGATCATCCTGAATCCCCTCTTTAATGTCATCCAGATCGCCCTTTGGCTCTATCTTTGGGCGATTATTCTTTCGGCCATTCTCAGTTGGCTCGTCCATTTCGGGGTGATCAACACGCGCAACCAGTTCGTCAGCATGATCGGCGAGTTCCTCTGGCGTATCACCGAGCCGGCGCTGCGCCCGATTCGCCGCTTCATGCCGAACCTCGGCGGCATCGATATCTCGCCGATCATCCTCATCCTCGTCATCTATTTTGCGCGCGACCTGCTGGGCAACATCCAATACAGCCTCAACGTCGGTGGGGTCTGACGCCGGTCCGTTTCGTGCCGCCGCCCAGGGCCTGCTCGTCGACGTCCGTCTCCAGCCCGGGGCCCGCCACACGCGGGTCGACGGCCTTGCCGTGCTGGACGACGGTGCCAGGGTTCTGAAGGTCCGCGTTTGCGCGCCGCCGTCCGAGGGCCGGGCCAATGCCGCACTGCTGGAACTCCTGGCGAAGGCCTGGAAGCTCCCGAAATCCTCCCTCAGCCTCGCCGCCGGTCGACAGGCCCGGCGCAAGACGCTGCTGGTGGCCGGCGGTGCAGCGCCCCTGAAGCGCCGGCTGGACCTCTGGATGGCCGAGCTGCTGCTGGATCGAGACCGGGGCCAAGAGGAGCGCCGATCTCCGGCTCCATAATCCCCGGCTCCATGCTCCTGGCACCATAGACGTCGGATCTGAGGCCCTGGACGGCGGTTCTGGACGGGTCTAGAAAGCCGGCCTCGGTTGAACTTTCAGCCGCCGGGCCCGGGTGCCGGCCCGGGCGAACGGCAAAGGGCCGCGGCGATTTTGCAGCAGGGAGTTTCAGCAGTGAGCGATACAGCAGTTTCCGCCGCGGCAACGGTGATCGACGGCAAGGCCTTTGCCCAGGGGCTGCGCGGCCGCGTCGCCGCCGCCGTCGAAGCTCTGAAGCGCGACCACGGCCTGACCCCGGGCCTTGCCGTCGTGCTGGTGGGCGAGGACCCGGCAAGCCAGGTCTACGTGCGCTCCAAGGGCAAGCAGACGGTCGAGGCGGGCATGAACTCTTACGAGCACCGCCTGCCGGAGACCGCGAGCCAGGATACGCTGCTGGCCAAGGTCGCGGAGCTGAACGCCGACCCGGCCGTGCACGGCATTCTGGTGCAGCTGCCGCTGCCGCCCCAGATCGATGCCCAGACCGTGATCGCCGCCATCGACCCCAACAAGGATGTCGACGGATTTCACGTGACCAACGCCGGCCGCCTGATGACCGGTGCCACCGGGGCTGCGGCGCCGCTGGTTCCCTGCACGCCGCTTGGCTGTCTGATGCTCCTGAAGCACCATCTGGGCAGCCTCTCGGGGCTCGATGCCGTGGTGGTCGGCCGCTCCAACATCGTCGGCAAGCCCATGGGTCAGCTGCTGCTGGCCGAGAGCTGCACGGTCACCATTGCCCACAGCCGGACCCGCGATCTGCCGGCGGTCTGCCGCGGCGCCGATATCCTGGTGGCCGCCGTCGGGCGGCCGGAAATGATCCGCGGCGACTGGGTGAAGCCCGGCGCCACGGTCATCGATGTCGGCATCAACCGCATTGACGCTGGAGGTGGCAAGACCCGGCTGGTGGGCGACGTCGCCTTCGACGAGGCGGCCGCCGTGGCCGGGGCGATCACCCCGGTGCCGGGCGGCGTCGGGCCCATGACCATCGCCTGCCTGCTGGCCAACACGGTGACCGCCGCCTGCCGTGCGCAGGGCCTCACCCCGCCCGAGCTGGACGCGGGCTGAGCCCTCTCGTTCTCGGTCTTGCAGGCTTTCTTCAGGCTTGGGGCGGGAGCGCCAGGCGGATGACCCCCTTGATGGGGGCATTGGGGTCCTGGGGCTGGCCGCGGCGCAGGATGACGATCCGCCCGCTGCGGGCCAGATAGAGCGCCTGCTGGCGCACGGCGCTCAGGTAGCGGCGCCAGAGGTCCGGCGGGTCGCTGCGGCGCCGCCGCGGTTCGGCGAAGGCCTTGGCCACCTGGGCCGGCGTGAGGCTTTCCCCCGCCGCGGTCGCCAGCAGGTCCAGGATCAGCCGCGCGACGGGATCGAGGGCTGTGCCTTCGGCAGCTTGGGCGTCTTGATGCTCAGTCATCAGCGCTGTGTAACACGAGCGGCCCCCGCGGGTCCCGCCTCAATGCTGCCGGTCCATAAGGTGGGATGCACGAGAGGCGCGAATCGCTGGACGCCTTGCGCTTCTCTCCCCATATTGCAGCCATGTTGGGGTCTATGAACGCGCTGATTGCCGCCGCGGCGCTCTTCGTCGGGGGCCATTTCCTTTTGTCCAGTGCGCCGCTGCGGGCGACCCTGATCGCCCGATTTGGCGAGAGGATGTTTCGCGGGTTCTACTCTCTGGTCATGATTGGATCCTTGACCTGGATGCTTTTCGCCTATGGTGCCGCCCCCTATGTTGCGCTCTGGGTGACCCCGCTGGGCCTCTATTGGCTGCCCGTGATCGTGATGCCCTTGGCCGCTATCCTGATTGTCGCCGGCCTGACCACGCCCAACCCGACCATGGTCGGGGGCGAGCGCTTGTTGGCAGAGGGCACGGGCTCGCCCGCCGTCGGCATCTTCTCGATCACCCGGCATCCTTTTCTCTGGGGAACCGGCCTCTGGGCGGTCTCCCATCTGCTGGTCAACGGCGATCTGCCCTCGATCATTCTGATGGGGGGGATTGCGGTGCTGAGCTTCGCAGGCATGGTCCATATCGACCGCCGCCGGGAAGCCGCCCTGGGGGCCGCCTGGGGCCCGATGAAGCTGACCACCAGCCTGCTGCCTTTCGGGGCGGTGCTCGCGGGGCGCAGCAAGATTGATTGGCACGGCATCGGATGGTGGCGGCCGCTGCTCGGCCTCGCGCTCTATCTCGGCCTGATGCATATCCATCTCATGGCCTTCGGGGTGTCGCCGCTGCCATAGGCCTGTCCTCGGGCAACTTGCCCCCAAAGATCCCCCTTTTTCCCGGCGGCGCTGCGTCGGAATGACGCTCTTGGACCCGCTCCGGCGCTTCCCACATCAAGGAAGGAAGCCGGGAGAGCACGCCCCTGAAGCGCAGGTTTTGGGCGCTTCGATGTGCCAGGCCGACAAAACCCTGGACGGCGGCACTCCCTTGTCAGGAGCCGTATCATGAGCAAAACCGCAGAACTCCCCAGCACCGCTGACCTCCACAGCCACTACCGCCCGCGCGGTCTTTCCGACCGTCTGGCGCTGCTCACCGTCAAGGTGCTCCGCGCCGCGATGGATCTCTTCTTCCGCAAGCGCTACGGGCATCGCGCCGTGATGCTGGAAACCGTGGCCGCCGTGCCGGGCATGGTCGGCGGCGCCCTGCAGCACCTGAAGGCGCTGCGCAAGATCCAGGACGACCGCGGCTGGATCCGCACGCTGTTGGAGGAGGCGGAGAACGAGCGCATGCATCTGATGACCTTCATCCATGTCGCCCGGCCGTCGCGCTTCGAGCGGCTGCTGATCCTCGTGGCCCAGGGGCTGTTCTACAACGCCTACTTCCTGCTCTACCTCTTCGCGCCCAAGACCGCCCACCGGGTCGTCGGCTACCTTGAGGAAGAGGCCGTGGTGTCCTACACCCGCTACTTGGAAGCGATCGATGCCGGGCTGCTGCCGAACGGGCCGGCGCCGCAGATCGCCATCGACTACTGGGGCCTGCCGGCCGATGCGGACCTGCGCGCCGTGGTGGTTGCGGTGCGCGCCGACGAGGCCGGCCATCGCGACGTCAATCACGGCTTCGCCGACGATCTGGCGGGCCTGTCGCAGCCCGCTGCGGCCCCGGACAGATCTCCCGGGGACTCTCCCGGCACGCCCCCCGACTGGCCCCAGGCGGCGTGAGCGGGGCGCCGGAAACAGCAATTTCGTACAAGGGTTGACCGGCCGTCTGCGCTAGACTTCGGCCATGGGGATCGATCAGCAGACGGCCTACGCCCAATCCAGCGATCGGGCCGGCAGGCGGCGCAAGGCGGATAGCCGGGCCGGCGAGCGGCCCGGGGACAGCGTGCGTTTCTGGCGGGAGCGGCGCTATGACGACCTCGAGTGCCTGAAAGCGCGCTACTACCGCCACAGCTATACCCCCCATACCCACGACACCTTCGCGGTCGGCGTCATCCTTGCCGGGGCGGAGGCCTTCCGCTATCGCGGGGCCCGTCACATTGCCCCGGCGGGCAGCCTCGTGGCCGTCAATCCCGATGAGCTGCACGACGGCGAGCCGCACAGCGACAGCTATGCCTATCGCATGTTCTATCCCTCGGTGGGTCTGATCCAGCGCCTCGCCGACGAGCTGAGCGAAGATGGCCGTGCGGGGGCAAACGGGCTTCCGGCTTTCCGCCAGGCCGTCATCCACGACCCGAAACTGGCGGCGCGTTTCATCAACCTGCACAGCCTTCTGGAACATCGCTCGCCGAAGCTGGCGGTGGACGAAGCCTTCACCGGCGCGATGACGGAGATGGTGCGGCGCTACAGCGTCATCGATCCGCAAGGCCGCCGTCTCGGCCGGGAAAGCCATGCCGTGCGCCGTGTCCGCGCCCTTATCGATTCCGAGTTTATGCAAGACCTGACCCTTGCAGCGCTGGCAGCGGAAGCAGGCTTCAGCCGCTTCCACCTGCTGCGGGCCTTCCGCCGCGAAGTGGGGATCACGCCGCATGCCTACATGACCGGGCGGCGCGTTGCCGCCGCCAAGGCCCTCTTGGCGGGCCCCGAGCCTCTCAGTGCCGTCGCCGTGACCTGCGGGTTCTACGATCAGAGCCATTTCACCCGGTCGTTCAAGGGCTGGACCGGCCTCACCCCCGGCCAGTACCGCAGCGGCCTGACCCAAGAAGCCGCCTGACAAGAAGCAGTCTCATAAGAAGCCGTCTGGCCAGATGAAGACGGTCAGCCCGACGGTACCCGTCTAGTCATGCTCGGCCGGAGGTTTTGCGACGGGTATCGGCGGTGATGTGACCACAAGCTCCTCGCCCGCGCCGTCGTCGTGCATGGGAACGTTGCAGACCAGGAAGCGCCGTACTTCCCCCTCGCATCCCAGCGGCAGGATCAGCCGGTGCCAATGGCTGACGGTGATGGAGGGCGGCGCCTGATGCACGGTGAGGAGGGGCTTCCGCAGGGTCACCGCCGCCTCGTAGCAGGCGGCGAAGAACCGCTGGATCGCGCCCGTGGTGGCGACCTCCCAGACGCTCTTTCCGGTCATGTCGAACCCCGACACCTCGGCGATCTTGGTCCCGTAGAGGGCATAGCGGAAGTCGCCCGGACCGATGCCCGGACCGGTGAGCACATCGATGAGCATGAGATAGCCGAGCGCGGGGCGCAGGTCCTCCGGCTCCACCTTGATGCGGTCGGGGATGCCGCCGACCCTCGGCAGCGACCGCCAGTAGCGGAGCACCTGACGCAGCATCTCGGTCGGAAGATCGTCCTCTCCCGGATCGAGCTTCAACCGCAGATCCTCGATATCGACCTGGAGGGCCAGCGCCGCATCGCGCCCGCTTTGTGCAGCCGTGCCTGGTGCCGTCAGGTGGCGCACGATCCGATCGGCCAGGGCCTGAACAGACTCACTTTCCATAAACGATTGAACTATCTTTCCTCATAAGGTTTCAAGCGCGGCGGCAGTACAACTCTCAGGTATGCCGAATATAGGTTGTATAAATCGCAGATTTTCTCTCATTAGTCGATAATCTGAATGCCTGCCGGGCAACATTTTACAAGACCGCGCTCGTGCGCCTGCGGCACCGTGGCAGCCGCTCGCGCGAACAACGGCAGTCAGGACCTCGGGACCTTCATGAAGAACCAGACGACGGCACCCCACGGCTGGCGTGCTCCGGCGGGGCGCGGCGCGGGCGGCGGCGAGTTCGCGGCCGGCGTGGCGCGGATCCTGCCGCTGCTCATCGCCGTCGTGGTTTATGGCCTGCTGTTCGGCACCCTGGCGGCACAGAAGGGGTTGTCGCCGCTCGAGACCGCCTTGATGAGCGCCACCGTTTTTGCCGGCGCTTCGCAGTTCGTGGCGGTGGAGATCTGGACCTCGCCGCCCGCCATTCTCTTGCTCGGCGCCACGGCACTCATGGTGAACCTGCGCCACATGCTGATGGGTGCGGCCCTGGCGCCGTTCCTGCAGGGCTGGTCGCGGGGCCAGATCTACGGCGGCCTGTTTTTCATGGCCGACGAGAACTGGGCCTTTGCCCTGCAGCGCACCGCCAAGGCGCCCCTGACCCCTGCCTATTACCTCGGCCTCGCGCTGCCGCTCTACGGCGGCTGGATCGCCTGCACGACCCTGGGCGCCATCTTCGGCGGCTTCGTTCAGGACCCGGCACGCTACGGCCTCGACTTCGCCTTCACGGCGGTTTTCCTGACCTTGCTGGCCGGACTGTGGAAGGGGCGGCGCAGCCTCCAGCCCTGGCTGGTCAGCGCGCTGGTGGCGGTTGCCGCCTATCTGCTGCTGCCCGGCGTCTGGTACATCGCCCTCGGCGGTCTGGCCGGCGCCTTGGTCGGCGCCTTCCAGGGGCCGCCGCCCGCCGCCGAAGCCGCACCACCAGCAGCGCCGCGGGAGGCCGGCGATGACACCTGATCTCCTGCATCTGGACCCGCTGGTCGTTGCCGCCATCGCGGCCATGGCGTTTGCCACCTATGCGACACGGATATCCGGATACTGGCTGGTGCGCCGCACCGCGGTGCGCGGCCGCCTGGCAGGGGCGCTGGAGGCTGTGCCGGGCGCCGTGCTCACCGCCATCATCGCCCCCATGGCCTTCGCCACCGGTCCGGCGGAAAGCCTCGCCGCCGCGGCGACCGTGCTGCTGGCCCTGCGCCTGCCGCTGATCGTATCGGTGGCCGGCGGCTGCCTGGCGGTGGTGGCCCTGCGGATGTTGCTGGGTTAAGGGTCGGCGATCCGGCGGGGAGGAAGGGGGCGACAGCCTCTGCGGCTGCATGCTAGGTTCTGCGTCTGCCTTTCTTTTTCCATTCCCTTAAAACTGACTTGATTGGGGCGAATATGGCTACCAATGCAGAAATTGCTGCGCGCCTGTTGCGCGACGCGGCGGGCTTCTTCCGCACCGTGGGAGAGCAGAACGCGCCCCTGAAGGAGCACATGGACAAGAACGCCCAGGCCTTTGAGGTGATGGCCGAGCGGGTCGAGGCCGACCCCCTGGGCGAGGCCTCCTTCGGTCAGCCGCCGGCCGAGGGCGCGCCGGAGGACTAGCCCACAGGAAAAGCTCCGAGGAAAAGCTCAGACGTTTCGCCCCGAGGGTAAACCCGAAGGGCCGCTAGTGGCCCTGGCGGTTCAGCAGCTTGAGGCGCAGGGCGTTCAGCTTGATGAAGCCGGCGGCGTCGCGCTGGTCGTAGACCGAATCCTCCTCGAAGGTGACGTGCTCCATGGAGTAGAGCGAGTCGTCGGACTGGCGGCCCTCGACGATGACGTTGCCCTTATAGAGCTTCAGGCGCACCTGGCCGTTCACCTTTTCCTGGCTCTTGTCGATCAGCGCCTGCAGCATCTCGCGCTCCGGCGACCACCAGAACCCGTTGTAGATGAGTTCGGCATAGCGCGGCATCAGCTCGTCCTTCAGGTGCGCTGCGCCGCGGTCCAGCGTGATCGACTCCATGGCCCGGTGCGCGGTCAGCAGGATGGTGCCGCCCGGGGTCTCGTAGACGCCGCGGCTCTTCATCCCGACGAAGCGGTTCTCCACCAGATCGAGCCGGCCGATGCCGTTCGCGCCGGCCAGTTCGTTCAGCCGGGTGAGCAGCGCGGCAGGCGACAGCCGCACGCCGTCGACGGCGACCGGATCGCCCTTCTCGAAGTCGACGGTGATGAGGGTCGGCTGGTCAGGGGCGTCTTCCGGCGCGACGCTGCGCGAGAAGACATACTCCTCCGGCGCGTCCCATGGATCTTCCAGCACCTTCCCCTCGGCGGAGATATGCAGCAGGTTGGCGTCGACCGAAAAGGGCGCCTCGCCGCGCTTGTCCTTGGCGATGGGAATCTGGTGCTTCTCGGCGAAGTCGATCAGCTTGGTGCGGCTGTTCAGCTCCCACTCGCGCCAGGGCGAGATGACGTGGATGTCGGGGTTGAGCGCGTAGTAGCCGAGTTCGAAGCGCACCTGGTCGTTGCCCTTGCCGGTGGCGCCGTGACAAACCGCGTCGGCCCCGGTCTCGGCGGCGATTTCGATCTGGCGCTTGGCGATCAGCGGCCGGGCGATGGAGGTGCCCAGCAGATAGACCCCCTCATAGACCGCGTTGGCGCGGAACATGGGGAAGACGTAGTCGCGCACGAAGTCTTCGCGCAGGTCCTCGATGAAGATGTTCTCCGGCTTGATGCCGAGCAGCTCGGCCTTCTTGCGGGCCGGCTCCAGCTCCTCGCCCTGGCCCAGGTCGGCGGTGAAGGTCACCACCTCGCAGTCGTAGGTGGTCTGCAGCCATTTCAGGATGACGGAGGTGTCGAGGCCGCCGGAGTAGGCGAGCACGACTTTCTTGATCTCGGACATGTTGCTTGAACGCCCCAAACGGAAAAACCGCGCGAGTATAGGCAACGCGGCCCTCCAGGCAAGGGGTGGGCGGGAGCGGGGCGGAAGGACGGTTCAGGCGGGCCTGCAAGGAGCCGTGGTCCGCTGCATTCGCGGTCCGCTTACTCGAAGATCTCCGGTGTGGCCTTGCTGGTCCTCAGGGCCGGCCAGTCGGCGTAGGCGAAGACCCAGATCAGGACGATGTTCACGCCGGGCAGCAGCATTGCGAGCGACCACAGGCGGGAACGGCCGGCCCGGTGCAGGATCCGCGCGTGCAGCCAGACATAGACCGCAGCCGCGACGATGAGCGCCGGCCAGAAGACGAGCAGGAAGAGCGTCATGTGTGATCCTCCCGACTCAGTGCGACGGCGGCAGCGCGTTGGGAGGCCCTGAGTTGGGCCCCCCTGCATTAGGCCCCCCCGCATTAGGCCATTGGGCGAAGGCCAGGACCATTGGGGCGATAAAGCCGCCCAACGGCAGAAACACCAGAATCGCGAGTCCCGGGGGCAGGCCGGCGCGCGCGAAGATGCGACAGAGCGGGTAGATGCAGAGGATCGCAAAGACAATACCGCCAAGCAGGATCACCACCATGTCGGTCAGGCTCCCATGGGTTCAAAGTCGGCTTTTCGGCGGTTGAGTGCACCCTAAAGCGAAAGCGCACTCGATCCAAGGGGGGGACTGGGCGTTCGAACGGGGGTGCCGGGGTCGGGGCGGTTGCCGCCTAGGGCCGGGCGACGACGGTTTCGCGCTCGCTCTTCTTCCTGCGTTCGGACTCCGACTTCAACTGGCCGCAGGCGGCCAGGATGTCATCGCCGCGGGTGGCGCGCACGGGAGCGGAGATGTGGGCGGCGGAGAGGATGTCGGCGAAGCGCTTGATGGTGGCGGCGTCGGAGCATTCGAAGAACGAGCCGGGCCAGGGGTTGAAGGGAATCAGGTTCACCTTGGCGGGGATGCCCTTCAGCAGCCGGATCAGCCGCCGGGCGTCTTCCTCGCTGTCGTTCACGCCCTTCAGCATGACGTATTCGAAGGTGATGCGCCGCGCGTTGTGGGTGCCCGGATAGTTGCGGCAGGCATCCAGAAGCATCCTCAGCGGATACTTCTTGTTGATCGGCATGATCCAGTCGCGGGTCTCGTCGGTCGTCGCGTGCAGCGACACGGCGAGGTTCACGTCCAGCTCGCGCCCGCAGCGCTCCATCTCCGGCACCACGCCCGATGTGGAAAGCGTAATCTTGCGCTTGGAGATCGACAGCCCCTCCGGGTCCATGGCGATCTTCATGGCCGCGGCGACGTTTTCGTAGTTGTAGAGCGGCTCGCCCATGCCCATGAGGACGATATTGGTGACCTGGCGGCCTTCGGCCGATGCCCCGGCGTCGTCCCCGGGCCACTCGCCCAGGCCGTCGCGCGCCACCATGATCTGGCCGACGATCTCGGCCGGCGAGAGGTTGCGCACCAGGCGCTGGGTGCCGGTGTGGCAGAACTTGCAGGTCAGGGTGCATCCGACCTGGCTGGAAACGCAGAGCGTGCCGCGGTCCTCTTCGGGGATGTAGACCGTCTCGACCTGCTGGCCGTCCGGCAGGTTGAGCAGCCACTTGCGGGTGCCGTCGCGCGAGACCTGGGCCTCGGCCACTGCCGGACGGGCGACGGTGAAGCGCTCGCCCAGGCGGGCGCGGAAGTCCTTCGACAGGGTGGTCATGGCGGCGAAGTCGGTCTCGCCGCGATGATAGATCCAATGCCAGAGCTGCTTGGCCCGGAACGGCTTTTCCCCCAGCTCCGCCATGGCGGCCGCCAGTTCGGCGCGCGACAGGCCGACCAGGTTGCGGCGCGCGGCGTCGCTGTCCTGCGGCGGGGCAAAGGCTTGGGCGTGGCTTCGGCTCATGGCGCCCTAGATACGATCTTGGCCGGCCCGCGGCAAGTGGCCGCAGGCAGTGCGGAGGAACCTGCCCGAGCGCGGGCCTCCCGCCGCGGGCTTGCAGCCGGCGGCCCGGCAGCGGCTAAAGGCCGCAGGCCTGCTGGGCTGCCTGATAGGCCCTGGTGAAACCGGAAAGCGAGTAGGTGTCGACCGTATCCGTGCCGCGTTCCGAGGTGCCGCGCACGACCATGGTGTTGCCGCGGATCATCGCCTGCACCAGCTTCTGGTCGGTCGGTTTGTCGGCCGCCCAGGCCGAGGCGCCCTGGGTGAAGAGCTTCACCGACATGGTGCCGACCTCGATCTCAACTGCGGAGTTTTCCTGGTAGGTATAGCCGGCCTGGATGCTCACCTCGTCGATGCGGTCTTCCGCCGGGCGATGGGTAACCATCGCGTGTATGTCGCCGCGCCGGCTGTAGTTGCCTTCCGCCTTGGTCGGCTCGCTGGCAATAAAACAGGTGGGTGTGTCGTTCTCTGTGAACCTGAACGCACTCCAGTCTGAGAAATCGCCAATCCTCTCAACGCCCTGCGCCTGCGCGGCGCCGGTTGGGAGGCTCGCGCTTAAGGCGAAGATCGATAGGATGAAAATCTTCCTGAGTGACATGAGCGAAGACACGAACGCCGTTGATGGGATGTTATTCTCCGACATGGCCGCTATTATAGGGCTGGCCAGCAAGGCTGCCACCCCTCTGCGACCGTCGGTGGTCTGCTTGCCTTATATCAAAAGCGCGAGCCTGCCAAAAACAATAGTTTAACGGGCATCGAGCGGTTCAAATGGCAATTGGAGGGTGGGGTTGCTCCCGGGTCTCGGGCAATCCACAGTGAACTCATGAGAAATCGCCTTATTGGCCGTGCCGCCACTGATCCAAACGCCTCTCCGGGCCGTACACAGAGCTGTAACGGAACAGGTGGCAAACGTGGCGGTACGGAGGGAAGCGGTTCTACCCGTTGTGTTCACCCTGGGTGGACCCGCTGAAATGCCGGCCATGCCGAAGGTCTCCAATGGCAAGGTCGACCCGCGATACCTGGCCGATTTGCTCGTCTCCGTCGGGCAGAATCGGGACAGGATGGCGTTTGCCGAGTTGTTCAGTTATTTCGGTCCCCGGGTGAAGGCCTATCTGATGCGCCAGGGGGCCAGCGAAGCACAGGCGGAAGAGCTGGTGCAGGAAGCGATGATCATGGTGTGGCGTCGTGCCGAAAGCTTCGACGTTTCGAAGTCCGGAGCGAGCACCTGGATCTTCACCATCGCCCGTAACAAGCGGATCGATGCCCTGCGCCGCGAAAGACGGCCTGAATACGATCCCGACGATCCGGCCCTGGTGCCGACGCCGGTGGAAGAAGCGGACAGTCTGGTCGAGGCCGCTCAGCAGTCGGAGCGGCTCTCGGTAGCGATGAAGTCTTTGTCGAAGGAGCAGGCGGAGTTGGTCAGGATGGCGTATTTCGAGGACAAGGCGCACGCCGCCATCGCAGAGGAGACGGAACTGCCGCTCGGCACCGTGAAGTCCCGTCTGCGGCTCGCCCTCGGCCATCTCCGCAAGGCGCTCAAGGAGTATCAGTGATGCCCAAGCATCATCTTTCAGAAGAAATCCTCATGGCCTATGCGGCCGGCAGCCTGCCCGAGGCGCTGTCCCTTGTGGTCGCCAGTCATTTGACGCTCTGCCCGATCTGCCGCGCTGAGGTGGAGGCCTACGAAGCCCTGGGCGGATCGCTGATGGACGCGCTCGATCCCGCCAGCCTCGACGAGTCGGCCTTCAGCAGCATCATGGCCGAGATCGACATGCTCGACGGCGAGGCTGAAGAGGGCGCGCCCTGGGGCGGCGCCATGCCCGCTCCGCATCGTCCGGCACTTGAGGACCCGTCCCTGCCGCGCCCGCTGCGCGACTATCTGCAGGTCGACCTTGCAACGCTGCAGTGGCGCAAAGTCATGCGCGGGGTCGAGGATACCGAGATCACGCTGGGCCAAGACGGCGCGAAGACCCGCCTGATGCGCATCCAGCCGGGCGTGGCCGTGCCCAAGCACACCCATCATGGTCAGGAAGTGACCCTGGTGTTGGAAGGCGGCTACAGCGACGGAGACGGGCACTACGAGCGCGGCGACGTGCAGATCGCCGACCCCTCCGTCGACCATCAGCCGGTCGCGGATCAGGGCGAACCCTGCATCTGCCTGGTCGTCAGCGATGCGCCGATGAAGATGACCGGAACCTTCGGCCGCCTGTTGAACCCCTTCGTGACGTACTGAGCGCCGTTAGGGCGCTCATCGCGTCCAAGGCACTTGAGAGACACAAGAAAGGACCGAGCCTGACCCGGCTCGGTCCTTTTTCATTCCGGTTCCATTTCGGTTCCATTTCGGGCAGGGGCGGAGACTTTGCGCCCCGTGCAGGTCATGCTGGAGAGGTTGCAAGCCAGACTCACAGCAGGAGCCACCATGCGCCCGCAGCACCTGATCGCGCCCGACGCCGCCCCGCCACCGCCCACGGCCCGCTACAGCCACGCGGTAAGGGCCGGTCCCTTCCTCTATGTGACCGGCCAACTCCCGGTCGACCCGGACGATCCCCAGGCGCCCCTGCCGGACGGCGTTGCGGCCCAGACCCACATGTCCTTCCGAAACCTCGGGCGCATTGTCGATCATGCCGGCTACGCCCTGGCCGACACCGTTTTCGCGCGGATCTACCTGACGCAGTTCGCGCGGGACTATCCGGAGATGAACCGGGTCTACGGCGAGTACTTTCCCGATGAGGCGCGCCTGCCCGGGCGCACCACCGTCGGTGTTTCGGCGCTGGCGCGCGATGCGCTCGTGGAGATCGATCTGGTGCTCTGGAAGGGCTAGCCCCCTTCGGCTTGGCTGCGCCGGTAATGCCGCCGTGCCTTCGCGCGGTTGCCGCAGGTTTCCATCGAACACCAGCGTCGGCGGGCGTTGCGGGTCTCGTCGAGGAACAGCCATCCGCAGTTGTCGCCCGGGCAGACCTTGATCCGGGCGCGCTCGCGCGGGTCGGCCAGAACGGCAGCGGCGGAGATCGCCAGAACCGCCTGTAGCGGCACCCCGGCGGCCGAGGCCGCAGCAGGGCTGCCGGTCTCAGCCAGGACATCGCCGCGGATGCCGCGCAGCGCCGCGTTCACGGCGCGGATGCCATCCGGGGTCTCGCCTTCTTCGCCGGCCACCTCCAGGATCATCGCCCGCAGCGCGGCGCGGAAGGTCTTCAGGCGGGTAAGCTCCCGCGCGGTCTTCGGTCCCGACACGCCGTCCAGGCCGGTCGCCGTCATCCATCGGTCTACGTCGGCCGGCGTCGCCAGCTTCTCGTGCACCACGCGGCCGTCCGCCGCCCAGTCGGCGGTGTTCAGGAAATCGAGAATCAGCCGCTCTCCGCAGAGCCGGACCGGGTGGCTGGCGTAACTCATCTTCACACCCTAACCACTACAACGGTTGACGGGCAAGCCGCCGGCTGCTTTATAACCGTTGTTATGGTTAGAGATGTCGAAGCTACTCCGGCGCAGCAGGCCGGCCCGGCCCCGGTGCTGGACGGGCGCGGTCTTCGTGCCGGCTTCACCCGCCTGGCGCCCGTCGCGGTCTTCGCGCTGCCCTTCGGTCTTGCCTTCGGCGCGGCCGCGGTCGAGCGCGGTCTCCTGCCGCTTCAGGCCCTGATCATGAGCGCCACGGTCTTCGCCGGCGCGGCCCAGTTCGCCGTGCTGGACCTCTGGAGCCATCCGCTGCCCCTGTTCTCCATCGCGTTGACCGTGCTGGCGGTGAATGCCCGCCATCTTCTGCTCGGCGCGGCGCTTGCCCCCTGGATCAACGCCCTGCCCTGGCCGCGGCGTCTGCTCGCCCTGCCGCTGCTGAGCGATGCCAATTTCGCCGACAGTTACCGCAGCCTGCGCGACAGCGGGGATGATGGCGGGGGCGACGCCAACCTCGGCATCCTGGTCGGCGGCGGCCTCGCCCTCTGGCTGGCCTGGACCGCCGGCACGGCGATGGGCGCCTACGCGGGCTCCGGCCTCGGCGATCTCAGCCGCTTCGGGATCGATCTGGTGATGGCCTGTTTCTTTGCGGCCGTGGCCGCGGGCGATCTGAAAACCCTTCCGGCCCTGCTGCCGCCGCCGTCGCGGCCCTTGTTGCGGTGCTCACCCTGGATGTCGTGCCGGTGGGATGGAACATCATCCTTGCCGCCCTTGCCGGCGCTTCCGTCGGGGCCCTTACGGGGAGACTGCGCCTTGGCCGATAGCCTTTCCATCTTCCTGGCCATCGCGGTGATGGCGCTGACGACCCTGGCGACCCGCCTGCTCGGGCCGGTGGTCGTGAGCCGCTTCAAGATGACCCGGGCCCTGGAGCACTTCCTCACTGCGCTCTGCAGTTCGGTGATCGTCGCCATCGTTGCCACCGTGGTCGCACAGGGCGGCTGGCGGGAGGCCGCCGCGGTCGCGGTGGCGGCAGGCGTCATGGTGATCACACGCAGCGCCGTCTGGGCGATGCTGGCCGGGGCCGGCTGTGCGGCGTTGTGGCGTGCCGCCTTGGGCTGACGAAGGCGCCGCGGAGCCTACTTTCGCCGCACCTTCTGCGCCCCGGAGACGTGCTCGGGCAGGGCCTGCGGTTCGGCGCGCGGGTTCACCGCGCGGCGCGCGAAGCGGCCCTGGGCGATCATCCGGTCGTACATCACCAGCGCGCCGGCCAGACCCACGTTGATGCAGAACTTGGTGGGGATCTTCACCATGTGATCGCAGCGCGCCTGCAGCGCCGGCGACAGGCTGCCCCGCTCCGGCCCCAGCACATAGGCCGCGGCCTGCGGGTGGAAGAACGACGGCAGTTCGACCGCATCCTCGGTCAGCTCGATGCCGACCAAGGCGCAGCCGCGCGGCAGCTGCAGGTCGTCGACCGAGGGATAGGTGTAGAGCGGCAGATGCTTGGCGGCGTCGGAGGTGTCGGAAAACTTCACCTCCTTGGGATTGAAGTCCGGCTCAATGGTGAAAAAGAAACTGGCGCCGAAGGCATGGGCGGAGCGCAGCAGGCTGCCCAGGTTCATGGGTTTGCTGATGCGCTCGGCGCCGATGGCAAAGTATCCTCGCATGGCGCGAAAACTTGCATGGCCGGGCCGCGGGAGGCAAGCTGCATGGCCGCTGCCCAGGCGGCCTCTTGTCCGTGACCGCGATCCTCTTCCATGTCTGCCGAACCGACCGAACTCCTGCCCGAAGCCGCCGTCGCCGCAGCGGCCAATCCGCTGGTGGTGGAGGTGACGCGCGGCGCCATGGTGGAAAGCCGCCACCGCGCCGCCTTGGCGGTGGTGGACACCGACGGCAAGGTGGCGCTCTCCGCCGGTGACATCGACCGTCCGGTCTATGCCCGCTCGGCAATCAAGTCGCTGCAGGCCCTGGCCCTGGTGGAAAGCGGCGCGGCCGATGCCTTTGCGGTGAGTGACGCGGAACTGGCGCTGGCCTGCGCCAGCCACTCCGGCGAACCGCGCCACGTTGAAACGGCAGAGGCCTGGCTGGCGCGCATCGACTGCGGTGTGGGCGATCTGGAATGCGGTCCGCAGCTGCCGGTGCATGAAGCCTCGATGATCGCGCTTCTGGCCGGCGGCAGGCTGCCGACCCCGGCCCACAACAACTGTTCGGGCAAGCACAGCGGCTTTCTGACCCTGGCCCGCCACATGGACGTGGCGACCCGCGGCTACGTCAAGATCGAACACCCCGTGCAGCAGCGCATCCTCGGCGTGCTCGAAGGCATGACCGGCCTCGACCTTGGCGCCGCACCGCGCGGTGTCGATGGCTGCGGCATTCCGGTCCTCGGTATTCCGCTCGGCAACATCGCACTGGCGATGGCGCGCCTTGGCCGGCCCGACGACCAGCCTGAGGCGCGACAGGCGGCCTGCCGCCGGGTCCGCCGGGCGGTGGCGGCCGAGCCCTTCATGGTCGCCGGCAGCGGCCGCTTCGATACGCTGGTGATGGAAAAGACCGGCGAAAAGGCGCTGATCAAAACCGGAGCCGAAGGCGTCTACTGCGCCAGCTTTCCGGAACTGGGCCTGGGGGCCGCTGTGAAGGTCGACGACGGCGCCGGCCGGGCGGCGGAAATTGCCATGGGCCGGCTGTTAAGCCGTTTCGGCATTCTGAGCGAGGACGAGGCGGCGGCGCTCGGCGGTGTCCTCAGCGCCACGGTGCGCAATCGCGTCGGCCTTAAGGTCGGCGAGGTGCGCCCCGCAGAACAGATCCCATTTTAGGAGCAATCCGAACGCCGAGGAGAGGACGCCGATGCGTGCTGTCGTTTGCCGTGCCTGGGGCAAGCCGGAAGACCTGGAGCTGGAAGATGTCGCGAGCCCCGAGCCCGGTCCCGGCGAGGTCCTGCTGGAGGTCGCGGCCGCCGGCGTCAACTTCGCCGATACCCTGATGATCGCCGGCCGCTACCAGGAACGGCCGGACTTTCCCTTTTCCCCGGGGTTGGAGGTGGCCGGCCGGGTGAAGGCCCTGGGCGCCGGGGTGACGGACCTGGCTGAGGGCCAGCGCGTGCTGGCCCTGACCGACGGCGGCGGCTATGCGGAGGCGGTCCTGGCGCGGGCCGCCGACGTCTTTCCCATCCCCGACAGCCTCGGCTGGGCCGAGGCGGCGGGTTTTCCCATCACCTACGGCACCGCCCACGGGGCGCTGCGCTGGCATGCGGATCTGCAGGCCGGCGAAACCCTGCTGGTGCATGGGGCTGCGGGCGGCGTCGGCCTGGCGGCGGTGGAGATCGGCAAGGCGCTCGGCGCCCGGGTCATCGCGACGGCCGGCGGTGCTGAGAAGCTGGCGATCGCCCGGGACCACGGCGCCGATGCGGTGATCGACTACCGCGAGGAAGATATTCGCGAAAGGGTGAAGGCGCTGACCGACGGGCAGGGCGCCGACGTGGTCTTCGATCCCGTCGGCGGCGATGTCTTCGATGCCTCGCTGCGCTGCATCGCCTGGTCGGGCCGGCTTCTCATCATCGGCTTCGCCGCCGGGCGGGTGCCGGAGATCCCGGCCAACATCCTGCTGGTGAAGAACGTCGCTGCCATGGGAGTCTACTGGGGTTCCTACCGCCGCCACGCGCCGGAGCGCCTGGCCGGAGAGTTCCGCGAGCTCTTCGCCTGGTACGAGGAGGGGCGGCTCAAGCCACACGTTTCACACAAGCACGATCTGGCGGAAGCCGCGGAAGCCATGGCTTTGCTCCTGAACCGGCGTTCCACCGGCAAGGTGGTCCTGACCACGGGCGCGGCCTAGAGTCTTCTCTACCATGCCCGCATCCTCACGCGCACCCTCGGCCAGCGCGGCCCCGCCATGAGCGACCGCGTCCGCGACCAATACGAGGCCTATCCCTATCCTTCCCGCGACCCGGCGGAGGAGGCGCGGCGCCTTGTGGTCGGCTCGCCCAGCAACCTGATGGAGGTGAACCATTATCTCTATGCTGGGCGGCGCGACTTCAGCCGGCCGTTCCGGGCCCTGGTCGCCGGTGGCGGCACCGGCGATGCCGCCATCATGCTGGCCCAGCAGCTCGCCGATGCGGGCCGGAATGCAGGGCCGCGCGCAGGCGGGGAGGTGGTCTATCTCGACCTCTCCCAGTCCTCCCGCGCCATTGCGGAGGCCCGCGCCGTAGCGCGCGGCCTCACCAACCTGCGCTTCGTCACCGGCTCCCTGCTGGATGCGGAGACCCTGGACCTCGGCGTCTTCGACTACATCGACTGCTGCGGCGTGCTGCATCACCTGTCCGATCCGGCGGCCGGGCTGGCCGCCCTGACCGGGCTCCTGAAGCACGACGGCGGCATGGGGCTCATGGTCTACGGCACGCTGGGGCGCAACGGCGTCTATCCGCTGCAGGAGCTGCTGCGCAGCCTGGCGTCCGACCGCTCCCTGGCAGACCAGGTCACGCTGACCAGGCGGCTCCTGAAGACCCTGCCCGCGACCAATCTCTTCGCCCGCAATCCGGTTCTGCGCGATCACGACGCCAGCGATGCCGAACTGGTCGACCTGCTGCTGCACAGCCAGGACCGCTCCTACCTGGTGGAGGAGGTCGCGGCCCTGGTGGAGGGCGCCGGCCTGCGGCTGGTCAGCTTCATCGAGCCGATCCGCTACGATCCGGCAACCTACGTCAAGGATCCGACGATCCTGAAGGCGCTGTCGTCCTTCACGCCGCTGGAGCGTGCCGCCTTTGCGGAAAGGCTGGCGGGTAACATCAAGACCCACGTGTTCTACGCGTCCAAGAACCAGATCGAGGACACGGTGGCCGCGCCCGTAGGGCGCGACGCCATTCCCTGCCTGCGGGTGCTGGAAGGCCCGAAGCTGGCCAAGGCGGTACAGCGCGACCTGGTTCTGAAGGGGGACTTCGACGGCCTGTCGCTACAGTTCGCCCTGCCGCGGCTGGCCCCGGCAATCCTGCCCTGGATCGACGGCCAGACCTCTCTGGGGCAGATCCAGGAGACGCTGCAGGACCTCGACCCCCGCCATGACTGGGCTTCCTTCGAGGGGCAGTTCGATCAGCTCTATGGCGTGCTCAACGGGCTCAACCACCTCTTCATCCGCTACCCGCTGAGCTGAACCGCATCGGCATCCCGGCCAGAGGTGGCGGCGGCAGAGCCCGTGGTCCATCCTTCGAGGCTCCGCTGCGCTCCGCGCCTCAGGATGAGGCCGCTAGGATGAGGCCCCTTAGGGTGAGGCCGGTGCCTGCGGCCACCCTCACACCCTCATGCTGAGGAGGGCCGGTAGGCCCGTCTCGAAGCATGCCGCACCGTCTTCGGGATTGGGTCTTGGAGGTGGCCAAAGCGAAAGGGCCGAATCAAAAGGGCCGAATCAAAAGGGCGGTCCCCCCGGACCGCCCCTTGTGACTGCTGACAGCGGCTCTCGGCCGCCATCCCTTAGCTGGCGCTGTGGTCCAACCCGATGTCGCGCAGCAGATGCTGGTCGAGATCCCGGGTGGCGTAGGCCAGCCGCCGCTCGCGGCGTTCGGCTTCGTAGACCTCACGCAGCCGGGCGAAGGCGTCGGTGAGGGCGGCGAAAAAACCGCTCTGCAGGCCCATGGCCGGGCGGCCGGGCGCGAAAGGGCGGGCGGAATAGGTCATGTGGGCCATGGTCCTGTCTCCTGTCTGTCTTGGCGGCCCGCCTGCATCTTGCAGAGCCGGCGCCGCCGGTTGATCCCAATCTCTTAGGTCGACAGATAAGCTGCTTTTTGCGTCGCGACAAATGCTCGGAAATCAGAACCTCTATGCTGTGGCAGCATAGCTCTAATTCATTTTATCTTAATAAAGTCAATCACTTGTCGCATTCAGAACATAAACTGTCCGGTTCGCTCCAGGCCGACCGGACGCGCCCTTCGCCGCCGCGCTCGCTGCAGTGCCATACATCGAAAGAAGGGCTGGGCCGGCCCGACGCCTCCGGGTTCTTTGCAGCCTGTCGGAGGATCAGGAAAGCGGCACTTGGGCCGGGCTGAGCGCGCCGTCAGGTTCGCGACGGCGGCAGAGTCACATCCTTGAGCGCCAGCAGCACGGCCGCGGCGATAATCAAGGAGCCGGAAAGGCGGTTCAGCCACTGCGGGCTGCGGCCGCCGAAACGGCTGAGCAGGCCCTGGGCCGTCGCCCCCCATACCGTGAGCAGCAGCCCGTCGATCGCGATGTAGGTGAGGCCGAGGATCACAAGCTGTGGCCAGATCGCCGTGGCCGGATCGATGAACTGGGGGAACAGGGCGGCGAAGAAGAAGATCGCCGTCGGGTTCGTGGCCGAAGTGATGAAGCCCTGACGAAACAGACCGGGGCGAAACAGACCGGGGCGAAACAGACCGGGGCGAAGCAGGCGCGGGCGAAACGGACCTTGCTGAAACGGATCGTCACGTCGGCCGGCCTCCCCCGGCGCGGGCGTGAAGGTCGAAGACGATGCGCGGAACAGGCGGAGGCCGATCCAGGCGAGGTAGGCGACGCCAAGCCACTTGATCACGGTGAGCGAGGTCGGGAAGGCCGCGATCAGTGTCGCCAGGCCGAAGCCGGCCGCGATCATCTGCAGCATGTTGGCGGTCAGATCGCCGGCCACCGTGCTCATGCTCGGCCTGACGCCGTAGCGCAGGCTGTTGGTGATCATCAGCAGCTGGCTCGGTCCCGGCGGCGAGGCGAAGAACACCGCAACCGTCGCAAGATAGGCCAGGTATACCTCCAGCGGCACCGCAACCTCCTCTTGGATGCCACCCTCTTACGGGGCGGCAGGGCGGGCTTATCATCGTTCTGGCGCGTATTGTGATCTTCGCGGCTTTGGCGCGAAACCGGTCGCCGGTCAAAGCCTGTCGAGAAACGGACAATCCGCTATGGAGGTGGACTAGCTAGCTCCGCAGCTCTTCCAGGCCGCGGTAGAGCTCCAGGGCTTCCGGGTTGGCCAGGGCTTCGATGTTCTTCACCGCGCGGTCGTGGACGATATCGCGCACCGCCAGTTCGACGATCTTGCCGCTCTTGGTGCGGGGGATGTCGGCGACCTGCACCACCTTGGCCGGCACGTGGCGCGGCGTCGCGCCGCTGCGGATCTGCGCTTTGATCTGCGCCACCAGGTCGTCGTCCAGGACCGCGCCCGGGCGCAGCTTGACGAAGAGCACGACCCGCACGTCGCCCTGCCAGTCCTGGCCGATAACGATGGACTCCTCCACCGCCCCCAGCTTCTCGACCTGGCGGTAGATCTCCGCCGTGCCGATGCGCACGCCCCCGGGATTGAGCGTGGCATCGGAACGCCCGTAGACGATGATGCCGCCGTGCTCGGTCAACTCGACGAAGTCGCCGTGATGCCAGATGTTGGGATAGGTCTCGAAATAGGCGGCGCGGTAACGCGCGCCGTCAGGGTCGTCCCAGAAGCCGATGGGCATGCAGGGAAAGGGCTTCACGCAAACCAGTTCGCCCTTTTCGCCGTGCACCGGCTGGCCCCGGTCGTTGTAGACCTCCACGGCCATACCGAGGCCGCGGCGCTGGATCTCGCCGCGCCAGACCGGGCCGACCGGATTGCCGCCGACGAAGCAGGAAATGATGTCGGTGCCGCCGGCGATCGACGACAGGCAGACGTCCTTCTTGATGTGCTGGTAGACGTAGTCGAAACCCTCCGGCACCAGCGGCGAGCCGGTCGAGGTGACGAGGCGCAGCGCCGAGAGGTCGTGGTTCGACTGCGGATCGAGGCCGGCCTTGCCGAGCGCGTCGATGTACTTCGCCGAGGTGCCGAAGAGGGTGGCCTTCTCCGCCTCGGCGAAGTCGAAGAGGATGTTGCCGTCGGGCGCGAAGGGCGAGCCGTCGTAGAGCAACAGCGTGGCTTCGGAGGCGAGCCCGGAGACCAGCCAGTTCCACATCATCCAGCCGCAGGTGGTGAAGTAGAAGACCCGGTCGTCCGGTTTCACGTCGCAGAGCAGCTTGTGCTCCTTCAGGTGCTGCAGCAGGGTGCCACCGATGCCGTGGACGATGCACTTTGGCTTTCCGGTCGTGCCGCTGGAAAACATGATGTAGAGCGGCGCGTTGAAGGGCTGGCGTGCAAAGGCGATCTCGCCCGCCTCGAAGGGCGCGACGAAGTCGGCAAGGGAAACGGCCCGGTCGATGGCGGAGACGTCGGGTGCGGCCTCCACGTAGGGCACGACGACGATCTTCGTGAGGCTCGGCATCTGGGCGGTGAATTCCGCCACCCGCGGGCGCGAGTCGAGGGTCTTGCCGTTGTAGTAATAGCCGTCGGCGCAGAACAGCACCTTGGGCTCGATCTGGCCGAAGCGGTCCAGCACCCCCTGCACGCCGAAGTCGGGCGAGCAGGAGGACCAGACGGCCCCCAGCGCCGTCGCCGCCAGCATGGCGATTACCGTCTCCGGCATGTTGGGCAGGAAGCCGGCGACCCGGTCGCCCGGCCCCACGCCCTCCGCAGCGAGGGCCTGGGTCAGGCGGGAGACCTGCTCGTAGACCGCGCGGTGGGAGAGGCGGCGCTTCACCTTGTCCTCGCCCCAGAACACCAGGGCATCGCCGTTATCACGCCGCCGCAGAAGGTTCTCGGCGAAGTTCACCCGGGCCTCCGGGAAGAAGCGGGCGCCGGGCATCTTGTCGCCGTCGACCAGCACGGGGCCGCCGGCATCGGCGGTGACGCCGCAGAAGTCCCAGACCGTCTGCCAGAACCGCGCCGGCTCGGCGATCGACCAGTCGTAGAGGTCGTCGTAGCCGCTCAGCTGTGTGCCCTGATCCCGGTTCACCCGGGCGATGAAGGCGGTCAAGTTGGCATCGGCAATCCGCTCCCGCGAGGGCTGCCAAAGCGGTTCCGTCATGATGTCTCCCTGTGGACGCGTGGTTTTTCGGCCCGCCGGCGGGGCGGCCGTGTTGCCGTTTTGCGCAGTATGGCGAAGCCGCCCGCCCCGATCCAGACCCGATCCAGACCCGATCCGGCCCTGATCCGGCCCTGATCCAGAGGGTGATTTCGCCGCTCCGGCATTGCCGGGGGGCATCTCGGGACCGCCTGCATGGCTGCCCTGCGCCCGCGTGGGTGGTCGCGGTTGCGGCTTCACCCTAAGATGGCGGTTCATGCCTTCCTCCATGACTCCCTTCGCGCGCGGAAGGAGCCTTCCCGCGCCGCTCCAAGGCGCGATCTACATGATCACGGCGGCTTTGCTCTTCGCCGTGATGAACGCGACCATCAAGCTTGCGGCGGCGGAGGGCCTGCACCCCTTTCAGATCGCTTTCTTCCGCAACAGCTTCGCCCTGGCCTTCATGCTGCCCTGGCTTGCCCGCATGGGGCGCGAGGGCCTGCGCACCGAGCGCTTGAAGGTCCATCTCTGGCGCGCCGTCATCGGGCTTATCGCAATGCTGTGCTGGTTCACCGCCGTGGTGCGCATGCCGATGGCCGAGGCGGTGGCGCTCAACTTCACGGTGCCCCTCTTCGCCACCGCCGGGGCGGCCATCTTCCTGGGCGAGGTGGTGCGCGCCCGGCGCTGGACCGCCACCATCGTCGGCTTCCTGGGCGTGCTGATCATCCTGCGGCCCGGCTTCGCCGAGATCACCCCGGTCATGGCGCTGCCGGTGATCGCCGCCTGCTTCATGGCCGTCACGGTGCTGATCGTGAAGTCGCTCTCCCGCACCGAGGACCCCATGGTGGTGGTGCTCTACATGAACCTGCTGCTGACGCCACTGTCGCTGATCCCGGCGCTCTTCGTCTGGCAGACGCCCAGCCTCTGGGCCCTTGCGCTGATGGCGCTGGTCGGCGGCTGCGCCGTTCTCGCCCACATCGCCTTCACCCGGTCCTTCACCAAGGCCGATGCCTCTGCGGTGCTGCCCTTCGACTACGCGCGCCTGCCCTTCGTGGCCGCCATCGGGTTTCTGCTGTTCGCCGAGGTTCCCGACGCCTGGACCTGGATCGGCGCGGCGGTGATCGCCGCCTCCGCGGTCTACATCGCCCACCGTGAGACCAGGGTTGCGCGGGAACGCACCACCCACCGCCCGGGCAGCGAAGCGGTGAAGGCCAAGACGTGACGGACCCGACGTGACGGAACCGGCGTGACGGAACCGGCTGCGGGCCGCGGGCCGGATGGCGGTCTGCGCAATGCGGTGGCCGCAGCCTGGCTGCGGCTGTCGCCGAATCATCGCGGCGCCCTCTGGATGATCGGCGCCAGCCTGGGCTTCACGGTCAACTCGGCCTTCGTGAAAAGCCTGAGCGCCGAGGGGCTGGACACCTTTCAGATCGCCTTTGCCCGCGCGGTCTTCTCTTCGCTCGTCCTGGCGCCGTTTTTCTATCGCGCCGGTTTCGCTGCCCTGCGCAGCACGGTGCCGGGCCTGCATGCCGTCCGCGCGGTCAGCGGATCGCTGGCCATGGTCTGCGGTTTCTACGCCGTCGGTCAGCTGCCCCTGGCGGAGTTTACGGCGTTGACCTTCACCCAGCCGCTGTTCGTCATCCTGCTTGCGGTGCTGATTCTGAAAGAAACCGTGCGCTGGCGGCGCTGGCTGGCCACCGCCATCGGGTTTCTCGGCGTGCTGGTGATGGTGCGGCCCGGCGCGGCGGCCTTCGATCCGGCGGCGCTGATCGCCCTGGCTTCGGTCTTCGGCATCGCCCTGGCGGTGACGCTGGTGAAAAGGCTGCCGCCGGGCGAAAGCCATGTGACCATGCTGGCCTATTTCTGCATTGCCTCCATCGTGATGACGGCGGCGCCGGCGCTGGCGGCCTGGCAGGCGCCCAGCCTGTCACAGTGGGGGCTGCTGGCGGCGGTCGGGCTGTTGGGCATCGCCTCGCAGGCGATGATCATCCGCGCCTACCGCAGCGGCGAGGCCAGTTTCGTTGCGCCTTTCGACTATCTGAAGCTGATCCTGGCCGGCCTCATCGGCTTCCTGGTCTTTGCCGAGATCCCGGATCACTGGACCGTGGCCGGTGCGGTCATCATCGTCGGCTCGACCTTCTACATCGCCCGCAGAGAGGCCGCGCAGCGGCCGGCGGAGGCACGGTCTGCCGCGCCGCCGGCCTAGAGTCTCACCACCAGCGCGCCGTAGGAACTGGCGAGAGAGGCGATGACAATGATGGTGAGCGGTTTGCGCAGTGCCTTGTACCAGGCGGGCGCGTTGCCGGCGGCGATGCTGCGCAGGTCGCCGAAATAGACCCCGGCGAAGCCCGCCACCATCAGCAGCAGGCCGTAGATCGGGTTCAGCAGCAGCGCCAGCCAGCCGGCCAAAGCCGGCGCCACGGACCAGCCGAGGCGGTGGAAGCTCATGGCTTTCGGGCCGCCGGCCATGGCAAGGCCCCAGTGGACCGCGCCCATGAAGGAGAGGATCACGGCGCCATAGGCAAGCTGGATGTCGAGGGCCGCCAGGCTTTGCGGATAGCCGGCGATCCAGACCCCCAGGGTGGATGCCAGAAAGGGGATCAGCCCGGCGAAACCCAGCACCAGGGCCGGCCGCGGCACCGCCGCCAATGCCGCCTTGCCCCCCATTGCGTTGCCCAGAGCCCCCTTGCCGGACATCCGCTAGAGCGCGCTTTCCTTGAGGTCGCCGTCCTTGAAGCCAAGCCGCACCAGCGCCTTGCGGGCGCGGTGACGGTGGCGGCCCTTCACATGGCCGGAAACCAGGCTGATGGTGGTGAAGAGCACGGTGGCGTCGTCGGTGAAGCCGAGCCCGGCGATAAAGTCGGGGATCATGTCGCTGGGCAGGATGAAATAGGCCAGGGCTGCCATCAGCAGCGCCTTGACCCTGAGCGGCGTCGCCGGATCGGTGGCGCAGTAGTAGGCCGCCGTCGCTTCATCCAGGAAGGGGACCTTGCCGAAGACCCGGCGCGCCTTGGTCCAGAAGCCGCGCCGGACCGCCGCATCGTCGCGGCGATGCCGCGCCGCGTCATAGGGCACCAGGGCTTTTCCGCTACCTGGGCCAGTACTTGGGCCAGCAATTTGGCCCGTTTCCGGGACTCTGCCCGGCCCGGGCACTGCTGCGGGATCGCTCATGGCCCAAATATGGGCCGTTGCCCCGCCGGGTGCAATGGCGGCGCTGCCCGCCGGACCGCGCCCGCGCAGAGGCCTCCCGCGGGCATGTCGGCGGTCTTTCCCGGGGCCCGCCGCCGCTGTATTTTCGACGGCGTTGGAGGAACGGGACACCATGCTGGCAAGCGCGCCGCTGCTACTGCACAACTTCTGGTATCTGGTTTTGCCGGCCGCGAAACTGCGGCGCGGAAAGATGCGCAAGGTCCGTCTTCTGGATGAGCCCCTGCTGCTTTGCCGCGGCCAGGACGGCCGGGTCTTTGCATTGCGCGACATCTGCCCGCACCGCGGCATTCCCCTTTCCTACGGCCGCTTCGACGGGCGGGAGGTGGAGTGCTGCTACCACGGCTGGCGGTTCGGCGCCGACGGCCGCTGCACCGCCATCCCCTCCTTGACGGCGGACCAGCCGATGGAGGTGGGGAAGATCCGCTGCGGCGCCTATCCCTGTCGCGAGGTGCAGGGCAACATCTGGGTCTACATGCCGGAAAAGTCGGCCCGCCTGCCGTCCGCCGCCACCGACGGACTGCCGCCGGTGCCCGAACTGCCGGGCATTGGAACCGCGGCCCCCCAGGTCTCCATTTCCCAGGTCTTCCCCTGCGACTGCGACCAGGCGGCCTTCGGCCTCATGGACCCCACCCATGCCGCCTTCGTCCATACCTCCTGGTGGTGGAAAAAGAACGCCACCACGCTGCGTCAGAAGGAAAAGCATTTCGAGCCGGCGCCGCTCGGCTGGCGCATGAAGCGCCATGCCCTGCCACCGCAGAACCGGGCTTACCGTGTCTTCCTCGGCAACGGCGTCACCACGGAGATCACCTATGCCCTGCCGGGGCTGCGCATCGAACTGATCGAAGGCGACAAGCACTCCGCCGCCGGGCTGACGGCGATCACCCCGCTCAGCGAGACGGAGACGGAGGTGCATCAGGCGCTGTACTGGACCCTTCCCTGGACGGGGCCGCTGAAACCGCTGGCCCGCCGTCTGGCGCACAGCTTCCTTGCCCAGGACAAGGACGTCGTCATCAAGCAGCAGGAAGGCCTCGCCCACGGCCCTAACCTGATGCTCATCGACGATGCCGACACCCAGGCCAAGTGGTACTACCGCCTGAAGCGCGAGTGGCTGAACGCCGCGCGGGAGGGCCGGCCTTTCGAGAACCCCATCAAGGCCCGGACCCTGCACTGGCGCAGTTGAGCGCCGGCATGCTCCGACCTTGCGGCGGCGCCTTTGCGTCCCGCACAGTCGACGTCTTTCATTGCGATAGCTGAATGAGACTTTGCGGCTTTTGCCTCTTTCCTTGCGGAGAAGAAGTGCCCAAAGTCGCCCTGACCGTGCCGGCGCCGGCGCTCAGATTTTCGGAGATCTCGTTTTGACCGCCGACCCGACCTTTCGCCCCGCCCGCTTTCCGGAGGCCATCAAGCGCCTGGAGCCCTTCAGCGGGCGCTTCGACGCCTTTCGCCTGAACGGGACGGGCTGCGACGTCTACTTCGCCTCCTATCCCGCCGGAACGCAGATCGAACCCCACCGGCACGATACCGACAACCACGGCCTGGTCACCCTGGGCACGCTGATCCTGATCGTGGACGGCGAGGAAACGCGGGTGCCCGCTGGCCAGTGGTACCATGTGCCCGCGGGCCAACTGCACGCCGCCCGCTTCGAAGAAGACACCGAAGAAATCGAACTCTGGTTCGTACCCTGACCGTCGCGGCAGGGTTGCGCCCCGGGGCGGCCCCTCAGGGCTTTTCCAGGGTAAGCCAGACGGCCGGACCGCCTTCCCAGTCCGCTTCCAGTCGGCCCTCCGTAACGCGATAGCCGCGCTTCATGTACCAGCGCAGCCCGCGGTCGTTGACCGAGAGCACGGTCAGGCTCACCGCACCGCCAAGGGCTTCTTCGGCGCGGCGCAGCAGCGCGGCGCCGGCCCCGCGGCCCTGTTCGGCGGGCTCGACGAAGAGGTACTTCACATGACCGCCGGATGCCTTGCCGCCGGCCTTGGGTCCGTTCTCGCGAAACTCGACGAAGCCGACCGGGCGGCCCGCCCGCTCGGCGACGATGCGCTGGCGGTCCTCCTGCGCCAGGGGTGAACGGTCCCCCAGCAGCGGGGCCGCGTGGGGCGCCCGCGGCGCATAGGCACTGGTCGCCGCAGCCGCGCCGACGATGCGGCCACAGGCGGCGTCGTCCTGCGCGCCGCCCGGGCGCAGGTGCAGCGGCGCGTCTTCCGTGGCGGTGGCCTGCAGCCTGCGGTCCGTATCGCCGTAAGCGCCGTCGCGCAACTGCGGCACCGCAGGGCTGCTGTCCTCCGCTGCCGCCCAGGCGACATCCTCGCCAAAGCCCGATCCGATCAGCTCACGGCCCGAGGGGCAGTCGCTCAACACCGCCTGCAGGGACCCGCGCAGAGCCCTGTAGCCGGCGACCGCCGCCGCGGCATCGGCGCTGCGCGTCCCTCTGAGGCGCGCCAGCAGGGCGCCGGCACCGAGCAGGTCTTCCAGGGCCGGGCGCAGGCTGCCGTCGGGCCAGTGTTCGCCGGCGGCGACCACCAGGACCTTTGCATCGCCGCTGTCCTCCGCTGCCGTCTGCAGGGCTGCGGCGACGGCGGTGGCGTTGCGCAGGCAGGCCGCGAAGGCCGGCTTGTCGCCGACCAGGGTGGAGAGGGTCGATCCGTTGGGCGAGGGCAGAACCAGCGCGGTCCCCGGATCGAGCGCCGCCAGGGAAGCGGGGGACAGACTGGGGCCCTTGGTGCTGCGCGCGCCGGCCAGCAGCGCGCCCTGCGCCGCGGCGAAGGCGCCTGCCGTCGCGTCGCGGTAGCGGTAGGGCAGGACCCGGGCGCCGCGCGCAACGGCGACATCGACGGCGGTGGTGAAGGACAGCACGTCGACAATGGCGATGACGTCGCTGGACGGCAGCCCTGCACGCAGGCCGGCCGCGCCCCAGGCCAGGTCGAGTGCGATATCAGGCATGGCGCGAGACTACTGCGCTGCGGAGGGGTGTTCCAGTTCGCGGATCAGGTGCCGCTGCCGCCAACGCCGGCGCTCTGCGCCTTTGCCGCGGTGTCTGCGGCGCTGTAGCCGGCGGCGAGCGCGGCCGGCAGTGTGACCACCACGCGGGTTCCTTTCCCCGGTGCGCTGGCGAGGGTCATCGCGCCGCCGTGCAGTTCGACCAGGGCCTTGGTGAGCGGCAGGCCCAGGCCGGCGCCCTGATAGGCGGCATCGTGGGCGGAGCTCAGGCGCCGGAAGGGCTCCAGCACCGTGGGGATGTCCTCCTGGCGCATGCCGATGCCGGTGTCTGCCACTGTGATGCAGAAGGCCTGGCCGCCGCCGCCGCTCAGGGTCAGCGAAACCGAGCCGCCGGCAGGGGTGAACTTTATGGCGTTCGACAGGAGGTTCAGGACGATCTGGCGGAGCTTGGTGGCATCGGCCCGCAGATGCGGCCAGTCCGCCAGGTTTCCCTTCACGGTGAGGGCGACCTCGGCCTGGGCGGCCTGGCCGCCCAGAAGCTGGGTGCAGAGCCGGACGATCTCCGCCACGTCGACAGGCTCCTCGATCAGCTTCAGTTCGCCGGCCTCGATGATCGAGAGATCGAGCAGGTCGTTGATCAGGTTCAGCAGGTGCTCGCCGCTGTCGTGAATGTGCTTTATGTAGCCGTCATAGCGCGGGTCGCCCAAGGGCCCGAAGGCCTCGCGCGCCATGAGGTCGGAAAACCCGATGACGGCATTCAGGGGCGTGCGCAGCTCGTGGCTCATGTTGGCCAGGAACTCGGTCTTTGCCCGGTTCGCCTCCATGGCGGAATCGCGGGCCTGGCGCAGCTCGTTCGTGGTTTCCTCGATGCGGCGGTGCTGCTGCCCCAACTGGTCGTAGGCTCTCTGGACTTCCTGGGACTGCAGCCGCAATTCGCCCTGGGTGGCCAGAAGCTCGGACTCGCGCTGCTTCAGTTCGGTGATGTCCACGTGCACCACGGCGGTGTGGCCGCGGCCGGTCTCCCGGGCGATGGACTTCAGCCAGCGCCCGTTGGAGAGCTGTTCGATCTGTGCCGAGCGGTCCTCCTTGCCGAGCCTGAGCTGGCGTTCGACCCAGTCGTCGAGCGACTCCTCACCGCGGACCACCGAGACCGGGGCGGCGCCGTGCTGCAGGAGGTCGCGCCGGCCGGCGCCTCGGTGAAGCTGGTCCTTGGGCAGTGAGAGAATGCGCCGGTAGTTCTCGTTCCACAGCAACAGGCGGTCCTTGCCGTCGAACAGGGCGAAGGCCTCCGAGGTGTCGGAAATCTCCAGCCAGTCGCTGCGCTCCTCGCGGATCTGCTCCACAAGGGCGGCATTCTGCCTGCGCGCCCGCACCGCATCCATAAAGGACCCGTGAACGATGGACGTGGAGATCAGCATCGCCAGGGTCATGATCAGGGCGAAGCAGGCCAGGGCGATGTGGACGCCGTCGCCCAGCCAGGCGAAGTACGCGGCCCAGGGCAGGATGGATGCGCCGATAAACGCGGCGGCGGCCAGGGGAATGGAGCCCAGGGTGGTCGCCGCGCCCGCGGCCATGGCCGCGATCAGGATCATGACCAGCAGGCGCTGGTCGGCTTCGAGGTAGGGATCGAAGGTGACGCTGGCCCCCCACAGCAGGCCCGCCAGGGCCGACCAGGCGGCCGCCTTGTGCAGGGTGGCGCGGCGTACCCCTTTTGATTTCGGTTGCCCCCGGCGCTTCCCCTGCTGTTCCGCCCGATGATCGCCCTGGCTGTCCATGCGGGTACGCCAGCCGCGCCAGCGGTGGAAGCGGTAGAGCGAGAACAGCCAGATCAGCCCAAGCCAGGCGAGCAGCATGGGTTTGGGGACCGTATCCCAGATCATCACCACCGCGATCAGGGAGTTGACCAGACTGACCGTGGCGTTGATCGGGGTATGGCGGGCAAAGCCCTCCAGCTGTTGGCGGCGCAGCTGTCCGTCTTCCGCGGTCAGGCGGCTCAATAGCCCTTGGCCCTGAACGTCACGAGACGCCATTCAAATTCTCAAAAGTATAGTTTCAATAACGAACGATAGTCTGCAATCACTACACTTCAAGTTTCACCACAGCCGCGTCTGAATGCCAAACACAAAGTGACGGTGGTCTCTTTACGTTTTGTTGGGGAACTTTATCTGACCGCTCTGCCGATTATGCAGACTGCATACCATCGCCGGAGAAGTGTCGGATCGTACGCTTGGCCGTGCAGCGGGCCGGCTTCGCGCGCAGGACCCAAAAGCTGGCGCTCAGAAGACGGGCTTGCCCGCGATTCGCCCCCTTCGCGGCCGCCCGCGTCCCCGCCCCGGGTCAGCCCGTGGCGGCGGCGCCCATGGCGTGATCTTCGCTGTCCGCCTCGTCCGCTTCCCCGGCGCCGGCCGCCTTGGGGGTTTCGTCTGCTTCGGCGCCCTCCAGGCTGGCCTTGCGCTGCGCTTCGGCGCGCTCCAGCTCCCGCGCCAGATCGCCGACTCTTTGGATGATCTCCTTCACCGTCGGCGTTTCGCTGGCGGTGTCCTCGACTATGAGCGGGCCCTTGTCGGCCTCGCCCGTTTCGCCGGCCTGCGCCGGTTTGGCTTCCTCAGGTGTGGCTTCCTCAGGGGCGGCTTCCTCTTCGGCAGCCGCTTCTGCGGGCACGTCCTCGGCCGCCATCTCTTCGGCAACCATCTCTTCGGCTGGCGTCTCAGCCTCTGATGCAGCGGGTGCGGGCTCCTCTGCCGCTTCTGACTCGGCCTCAGCCTCGGCTCCCTCCATGGCAGGCGCGGGCGCTTCCGCCTCGTCCTGTGCGTCCAAGGCGGCGTCAACCGGCTCCTCGTCAGCCGCCGGGGCTTCAAGCTCCGGAGCCGCAGCGCCCTCTTCTTCGGACGCGGTTTCCTCGGGGATCGCCGTTTCGGACCCGGCTTCGGCGCTCGCGGGGTCCTCCATTACCGCAGGCGGCTCTTCCGCCTCGGGCGCCTCGGGGCGGTCCTCGCTCAGCAAGTCGGCGATACGCTTCTCGGCGGCCTCGGCGTCAAAAGCGTCGTCGGCACCGGCGTCAGAGTCCGGGGATGCGGTTTCGGAAGCCTCTGCTTCAGGTGTCTCCGCCTCAAGGCTCTCTGCTTCGGGGGCCTTTGCCTCAGGCGCGGGGGATTCCTCGCCACTGGCGTCTGCCGCTTCGGCCTGGCCGGCGTCCATGGCCGCAGCCTCGTCCTCTTCGGCGCTCGGTTCGGGCGCTTCGATCTCGGCGGCGGGTGCATCTTCAGCCGCTTCAGCCTCCGGCTCCGCCGCTTCAGCCGTCACGGCGGCGTCTTCGACGGTTTCGGCGGCCAACTCATCAGCGGGCATATCTTCGGCGGGCGCATCGTCGGCGGCCACGTCCTCGGCTGCCACGTCCTCGGCAACCATGTCCTCCGGTGCCGCCGCCGGCATCGGCTCGGCTTGCGCAGCGGCCGGAGCGCTGCCGCCCACCATGGCGGAGACCCGCGTCTCCAGGTTCTGCAGCGTTTCCGTGAAGGTTTTCTTCTCGACCGACAGCAGAAAGGTATGCAACAGGCTGCGCAGCTCCTCGTTTTCAGCCGCCATCCGCGTGTTCTCGCCGGCCTGCTGTTCGACCTCCGCCCTGGCGGTGGCAAGCTGCCCTTCGATGGTCTCGATCAGCCCGATCAGCCGGTCGCTATAGTGCTGCTGCTGTTCGTCGATCAATCCGAAGCGCTGTTCGGCCGCTTCCACGCGCTGGCGCAGATCGTTCAGTTCCGTCATAGGAGGCGATTCCCTTAACTGCTGTAGCGCGCAGTATGCGGGGAAAAGGTTTGCTTTTTCCTAATGACAAGCTTTCGTTTACCAAGTGCGTTAAGCCTTGGCGTGACGGAAGCGAGCGGACTTCAACCCTTCGGTTTGGCGCCCTAGCTTTCCGGTTTGAGGCGCGGGCGTCCGCGGCTGATGGCGGTATCTCCTTCGATCAGAGTCCACTCCACCATCTGCCGCAGCACCCGGCCGAGCGCCTCGTCGAAGGCCTCGATGATGCTGCGCAGTTGGTCCTCGCCCGATTCGACGCGGTGCTCGAAGGAGCGCGAGGCGACGATGGACCGACGCGGCAGCTGCACCAGCTTCACGTTCATGGCCACCAAGGCCTGCGGATTGCCGTTGTCGTAGTAGACGGCCTGAAACTCGCGCAGCTCGCTCTTCAACACGAAGTCGGCGCGCAGCCCGACGGACTCCCGGCCGATCGAGACGATCTTGCGGGTGTTCTCGAAGGACTCGATCATCAGCGTTTGGATCATCAGCGGCGCGCGGTCCGCCCAGCCGGAGCGCGCGTAGTACTCGATGGAGGTGGGTGTGCGCTGCAGGGCGATGCGCGTGGTGTTGAGCCCCGCATTGGCCACCGGCGGTTCCAGGATCAGCTGCCAGCGTGCCTCCGGCAGGTCTTCACGGAAGGTGCTCTTGGGCGACAGGCGGAAGAGTTCCGGCGGCGGCCCCTGGCCCGGAACCTGGAGGCTGCAGCCCGGCGCCAGGGCGATCACCGGCAGCGCCGCAAGGCCGCCCAGAACGCTGCGACGGCGCAGGTCGCCGGCGGCCTCGCCCGCCGGCGCCCGTACCCCTTCGATGTCAGATCTATTGTGCTTCATAGCCTTGCTGTTGGTCTCCGAAGATGAAACGGGCCGGGTCTCTTTGAACCTCCGTGGTGACGCGGTTCAGCACCACGATGAGGTCGCGCGCCTCGGTCAGCAGAGTGGTGAGTTCATAGAGGCCGGTGTTGGCGAAATCGCGGATCGGTTCGCGGTTCTCCGCGATCATGGCCTCCAACTGGGTGGAGGCCCCGGCCAGGTTGTCCGCGGTCACCTGCAGCCGTTCGATAAGGTCGCGGGCATCGGCGCTGGTCAGGGTGACTTCGCGGTCGATGGACCCGGCCATGGACTCAAAGCTCTCCAGCGTGGTCCCGGCGCGCTCGGTCAGCTCACCGACGTTGCTCTCCAGCGAGCCGGCCATGGCCTCGAGGCTGCCTGTCGCCTCGCGCAGGTTCTCCATGGTCAGGGCGGCGTCCGCGATCAACTGGTCGATGTTGTCGCTGTTGTCGGCGATGGCGCCGGTCACCGCACTCATGTTGGCGATCAGCTGCTCGATGTTCCTGAGATTGGTGTCGCTCAGCAGGGCCTGGGCGCGGCGCAGCAGCAGGTTCACGTTTTCCAGAACCTCCGGCGCGCCTTCCAGCACTTCCTCGAAGGAGGAGACGCCCGGAGGAATCTCCGCGAAGTCCCGGCCGGGCGGTGGCTCCAGCGGCGGTGCATCCGGCGAGCCGCCGGACAGCAGGACGTAGCGTCCGCCGGTCAGGCCCTCCAGTTCCAGGGTGGCCTTGCTGTCGGCGCGCACGGGGGTGCGCTTCTCGACCTCGATGCGCACGCGGATCGCCGTCGGACGCTCCTCGTCCAGATCGACGCGGAGAACCTCGCCGACGCGCACGCCCTGGTAACGCACGGCACTGCCTTCGCGGACGCCGGTGACCGCGCTTTCGAAGACGATGTCATAGCGGGCGAACTCCTGCTCGAACTGGAACTTCGCCAGCCAGAGGATAAAGCCCAGCAGGCCGAAGGCGAGCAGCAGCACGAAGAGCCCGACCATGATGTAGTTGGCGCGTGTCTCCATGAAGCCCTCAGTCCCCCATCCTCAATGTCATGCGCTGCAGTGTCATGCGCTGTCAGCCGGCGCTCTGCGGCGCCGTGCCGCTGCGCTCGGCACTGCCTGCGGCGGCCCGGCCGCGTGGACCGCCGAAGTACTCTTGAATCCAGGGGTCCGGCTCATGCATGAGCTCTTCGATGGTCCCCACCTTAACACGTTTGTTCACCAGCACGGAAACCCGGTCACAGATGGCATAGAGCGAGTCCAGATCGTGAGTCACCATCACGACCGTCAGCCCCAGGGCGCGCTGCAGGTCGCCGATCAGGATGTCGAAGTTGGCCGCGCCGATGGGGTCGAGCCCGGCGGTCGGTTCGTCGAGGAACAGGATATCGGCATCCAGCGCCAGGGCGCGGGCCAGGCCGGCGCGTTTGCGCATGCCGCCGGAGAGTTCGGCCGGATACTTGTGGGCGGCGTCCGGCGGCAGGCCGACCATGGAGATCTTCACGTCGATCAGTTCCTGGCGCAGTTCGGGCGGCAGGTCGCTGTGCTCCTTCATCGGCACCTCGATGTTCTGCGCCACGGTGAGCGAGGAGAAGAGGGCGCCGTCCTGAAACAGAACCCCCCAACGGGACTGCATGGCCGTCGTCTCCGCCTCGCTCAGGCTCGCGAGGTCGCGGCCAAAGACGGTGATCCGTCCGGCGGTGGGTTTGTTGAGGCCGATGATGGTGCGGATCAACACCGACTTGCCGGTGCCCGAACCGCCGACCACGCCCATGACCTCGCCGGGCTGCACGCTGAAGTCCAGGTTGTCGTGAATGACCGAAGTGCCGAACTGGGTCCGCAGCCCGACGATGGAGAGGATCGGCGGCTGATCCGCCCGCGGCTTTCCGCCCGAACCGTTCGTCGCCCGGCCGTCCGCACCCTGGCCGTTCGCACCTTGGCCGTTCGCGCCCTGCCCGTTGGCGTCCTGGCCACTTGGGTTATCGCCGTTGCCCGGCGGCGTCATCTCCGTTCCCTCCGCCATGGCGCTAGAACCCGATCACCGAGAAGAAGATCGACAGGAGCGCGTCGAGCACGATCACCAGGAAGATCGCTTCGACCACCGCCTTGGTCGTTTGCTGGCCGACGGACTCGGCGCTGCGGGTGACCTGCAGGCCCTCGTAGCAGCCGATCATGCCGATGATGAAGGCGAAGAAAGGCGCCTTGATGATGCCGACGGCCAGCGTTTCCACCGTCACCGCGTCGGCCAGCTGGCGGGCGAACTGAAAGAAGGTGATGTCCAGCACGATGGTGGCCATGACCGCGCCGCCAAGCAGCCCCATGATATCGGCGTAGAAGGTGAGCAACGGCAGCACCAGGACCAGGGCGAGCACCCGCGGCATCACCAGCACCTCCATGGGGTCGAGGCCCAGGGTGCGCATGGCGTCGATTTCCTCGTTCACCTTCATGGTGCCGATCTGCGCGGTAAAGGCGCTGCCCGAACGGCCGGCGACGATGATGGAGGTCAGCAGGATGCCCATCTCGCGCAGGATGCCGACGGCGACGAGGTTGACCGTGAAGATCTGGGCGCCGAACTGCGCCAGCTGGTCGGCCCCCTGATAGGCCAGCACGACGCCGACGAGAAAGGAAATCAGCCCGACGATGGGCAGGGCGTTGAAGCCGGTCTGCTCCATCTGGCTGATCAGCGGGGTCCAGCGTATGCGCCAGGGCCGGGCCAGAGTACGCAGCATCACGGTGATGGTGAGGCCGAGGAACGAGAGCAGGGCCGCTGCTTCGCGGCTGATGCGCAGCGTCTCCCGGCCCAGGCGGATCGCCACAGCGAGCAGGGGGTTCTCCGGATTGGGCGCCGGCGGGCATTTCACGTGCCGCGCCGCGACCGTGCCCATCAGGGTCTCCACCGCCGGGGTGGCGCCGACCACCTCCACCACCAGCCCGCGCGCCTTGAGGTCGCCGACCGTGCGATCCAGAACCCAGGCGCCGGCACTGTCGACGGTGGCGCAGTGGGTGAGGTCGAGCGCCGCCTGCTGGGCGCTTTGGGTATCGAGCCCGCGCAGCGCAGGGTCGTGTTTGGAGAGTTCCGCGGTGGTCCAGTCGCCGATGAAACGCAGAATCAGGCGCGGTCCGTCGCGGACGACCTCCAGGGACGAGGCCGCCAGCAGTTCCTCTGCCGCGCTCACGCTGCTGCCCTCACCGTTGTCACCCCACTGTCCGTCCCGGTTCCCCGGTTGCATCCTGCCAAGGGGATTCGCCCGGGCGGCTTTCCGGCAACACTCCGACCTGCCGCCCCGCCGCTGTCCGGGCCGTCATTTCACCCTAAACGCTCGTGAAATAATAGCTATTTTGCCTGCTTTGTCTTCCGAATCAGCATCACCGAACCGATGCCTGCTGATCCCGGCAGGTTACGTCGGCCGCGTGGCGGACGGGGAAGTTGACCGAGTTGGCGATGAAACAGGTCTTGTGGGCGTCCTCGTGCAGGGACTCGCCGCGGGCGAGGTCGCTGCCCGGGGCCAGGACCACGCGCGGGCGCAGCAGCACGTCGGTGAAGCGGCCGCCGCGGCCCTGCTGCTGCATGGTGCCCTGGGCGCTGTCCTCGTAGGCCAGCACCTCGATGCCTTCCAGGGCGGCGAGCGCCAGGTAGGACAGCATGTGGCAGGAGGACAGCGCCACCAGCAGCAGGTCTTCCGGGTTGTACAGCTTCGGATCGCCCAGAAAGGCCGGGTCCGACGACCCGGTCATCGAGGGTTTCCCTTCGAAATCAACGCGGTACTCGCGGGAGTAGCTCTTGTAGTGGCTGGTCGGGCCGGCGGCGGCGCCGGTCCAGGTGAGGTCGAGTGCGTAGTGGTGATCCTTGCCGCGGGGCATCTTGGGGGCTCCTCTCGAAAGGTCTGCACCACGGACATGACGCCGAGGGTGCGTTGGATGTGACGTCTGGGGATGTCACGTCTGGGCCGGCTGCAAAGGTGCAGCCTCGGCAGCGACCTCCGCCATGGCCGCGTTCCAGGGATTGCCCGGGCGCTGCAGCCCCCGCTCCGACAGCAGGGCCTTGGCCAGGCCGCTGCGTCCATCCTTGACCGCCGCGTCGATCAGCAGCTGCTCGAAGAGGTCGCGCTGGGCGCGGCTGCCGCCCAGGCGGTGGAGCGCGGCGCGGTGGGGCAGCAGCGCCTCGACCGCAGCGCCGAAGCGGCCCTGGCGATGGGCGACGGCAGCCCGGGCGAGCGGCAGGCCCACGATGCGGGCCACCGCTTCCTCGCTGCCGTGTCCCTCGGCGAAGTGCTGCAGGCTGGCCAGGGCGGTCTCGATGGCCCCGGTGTCTCCGCCGGCGGCCAGCGCGATGATGTAGTGGGCATCCCCGAAGACCATGCGGTGGTCCTCGCTGAGATCGCGGCAGACCTGGCTCAGTTCCTCCCAACGCTCGCCGACGTCGACGCCGCGCTGCTCCAGGCGCCACAACAGGGCGATGGCGTTGATGACGTCGAGGAACTCGTCGGAGCGGTCGGCCCGCACCCTGGTGTCGTAGTCGTGCAGCACGCCGTCGTGGTCGCCGCGCTCGAGGCGGAAGAGGCAGCGGTGCCAGTGCACATGGTAGGTGAAGTTGTGGCAATCGCCCCAGGCGTCTTCCAGGCCGCCGATCCAGGCGATCCCTTCCTCCGGGCGGTCCTGCATCTCCATGACATGGGCGACCGCGTGCGCGGCCCAGATGTCGGCGCGGTTGCGCTCGATGGCGGCGCGGCCCTCCCGCTCCGCCGCGGCATAGTCGCCGCTTTCCTCCAGGGCGAAGGCCTTGATGCCGAGCACGTAGCCGTAGCCCGGCACGGCATCGCTCCAGGCGTGGAGCGGGCGGGCTACCGAATTGCGCAGCGCGGCCGCATCGCCGAGATAAAAATGCAGGTAATGCGCCATGCGCAGCGCAACCAGATCGTAGGGGTGATCGATCAGGATGCCGTCCCAGGTGGCGGCGGCGGCCTGGAGGTCCCCGTCCAGCCAGTGCTGCAGGCCCTCCATGTGCTGCATTTCGCGTGGGCTGACGGCGCGCTCCTTGGCAGCTTCGCGGGCGGCGGCCAGGGCCCTGGCCGCCGGCGGCACCAGGGCGCGCTTGCAGAACAGCAGCAGGAAGCAGCCCTTCAGGCAGAGCGCCAGCGGCATGGTGGGGTCGAGGCTCAGCGTATCCTTCAGGCGGTCGCCGGTCTGGCGCTCGAAGGCCATGTAGGCTTCCACCGTGGCGTCGAAGGCCCGCATCGCCTCTGCACTGGCGGCGGACTGCGGCAGGCCTCTTTTGTCGTGCTGCATCGTCATGGGATCTCCCGCTCCGGGGGCCGCGCGGCGGCGTCACGATAGCGCCCGCGGGCCGGTTTCGCCAAACCCGGAAAGCCCCAACCCGGAAAACCCCCAACCCGGAAAGCCCCCAACCCGGAAAACCCCTAAACGCCACCCGATGCTTCGCGCGCACCCCAGTAGGCCTGTGCCTTCTCCACCTCGCCGGCATGGCAGGCCGCCGCTGCCGTGCCATGATCGGGGCCGTCGTAGCGGCCGAGTTCGGCCAGGAGGTGAAAGAAGCCGCGGCCGGGCAAGGGGCGGCCATCCGCGCCTCTCTGCGCGCGGCCGACGGCGAGGGCCGCCAGCAGCGGCCGGCCGGCGGCGTGATCGTCGCGGATCATCGCTTCCAGCGCCAGCGTGAGGCGATGGATGCTATGCGGTCCGGGAACCTCCGCGCGTTGGGCGAGATCGCGGTAGGCGAGGGTCTCACCAGCGGCCGCGCAGAGCGTCAGCACCCGGCGCAGCCTTTCCTGCAGGTCACGGTCGTCGTCAGCGGGGTTTTGCAAAGCGGACCTCGTCACAGCCGCAGTTCAAATGTCCTTCTGATTTCGCAAGGCCGATTGCCTTTGGCAAGGCCGCCGGTGGGCAGTGACACCGGCAACGCGGAGGCCCGGCAGCCTTTCCGTTGCCCGCTACGGCCCTATGTCAGGGGCATGTTCGATCCAAGACCCAAGGACCGCGTCGTGCCGGGCCCCGGCCAGGAATCGGTCTGGGACTATCCGCGCCCGCCGCGCCTGGAGCCGACGGAGCGGCACCTGAAGGTGGTCTTCGCCGACACGGTCATCGCCGAGACCCGGCGGGCCCTGCGCATTCTCGAGACCAGCCATCCGCCCAGCTACTACATCCCGCCGGAGGATCTGCGCCGGGACCTTCTGGTATCGGCGCCGGGCCGTTCGATATGCGAGTTCAAGGGCCAGGCGGCCTACTGGTCGATCCAGGTGAGCGGCCGCGTCAGCGAGGCGGCCGCTTGGAGCTACGCGGAGCCCTGGCGCCCTTATGGGGCCCTGAAGGACCATCTCTGCTTCTACGCCGGCCGTGTCGAGGCCTGCTTCGTCGACGGTGAGCGCGTTGTCCCGCAGGAGGGCGACTTCTACGGCGGCTGGCGCACCGCCGACATCGTCGGCCCCTTCAAGGGCGGCCCCGGAACCCGCGGCTGGTAGCGCAGGTCCGGGGCGGTGTTCTCGGGGCGTTACTCTCGGGGCGGCCTGGTCAGGAAGATCAGGCGGCCTTGGCGGCCCCTTCCAGATGCGCATCGGTGGACACCACCTTGGCATAGGCGGCGGCGAGTGCGGCCATAAAGGCGGCATGCACCTGGGCCGCCGGAACGCGGACGCCGTTGAACTCCAGATCCCGCGCGGCGCAGGCGTCATGGACCACGGTGCAGCGATAACCGAAGTCGTCGGCGGCGCGGGTGGCGCCGTCGATGCAGAGATGGCTCATGGCGCCGCAGATCACCACTTCCTCGATGCCGTTCTGCTCGAGAATGGCCTTCAGGCCGGTGTCCCGGAAGCTGTTGATGTAGTGCTTCAGGATGACGGTGGCCCCTTCCGCCGGCGTGACGTCGGGGTGGATCTCGGCGCCCGGCGTGCCCGGCGCGAAGAAGGGGGCGTCGCTGCTCGCGAACTCATGGCGGATATGGACCACGAGGTCGCCCGCCGCGCGGGCCGCCGCGATCAGCCGCGCGGCATTCGTGGTGGCGGCTTCGATGCCCTCGCAGGTCCACTTGCCGCCGGGGAAGTAATCGTTCTGCAGGTCGATGACGAGCAGGGCTGTTTTGGTTTTTGGCTTGGTGTTGCCTTTGGTCATTGGGGGGCGTCTCCTTCATGTCCCTTGGGGTTGCGATGCTCGACAAGGTAGGGATCGCCTGCCATGGTCGAAATTGGCGGAAACGACAAATGGCGAGGCAAAACTGACAAAGCCTGCCGCAAAACCAGCGCCGGTCGATATCGGTGTGATGCAATATCCGGGCGCGCAGCTCTCCGCTGTCCACGGCCTCACCGACCTGTTCCTCGCGGCCAATCGGATCGCGGAGCGGATTGCTGGCCCGCAGGGGCGCCGCCCGGTTTCCCTGCGCGTCAGCCACTGGCATCTGACGGAAACCGCGCAGGCGGTGGAATGCTGCTACACGAGCGGAGAGGGGACGCCGGCGCAACTGGCCTGTTTCATCCTGCCGCCGAGTCTGGACAACCGGCCCGGCGCCGCCCTGCTGCCGGTCCTGCGCGCCTGGCTGACGGCCCAGCATGACGGCGGCGCGGTCGCCTGCTCGGTCTGTGCCGGCGCCTTTCCTCTGGCGCAGGCCGGGCTGCTGAACGGGCGCGGGGCGACCACGCACTGGGCCCTGCATGACGACTTCGCTGCTCTCTTTCCCGAGGTCAGGCTCGAGACCGAGAAGCTGATCGTCGAGGACGGGGACGTGATCACCGCCGGCGGCGTCATGGCCTGGGTCGATCTCGGCCTTCGGATCGTCGACCGCTTCCTCGGCCCTTCGGTGATGTTGGAGGTGGCGCGCTTCTTTCTGGTCGACCCCGGTGGCCGCGAGCAGCGCTTCTACAGCACCTTCGCACCGCGCCTGCAGCACGGCGACGAGGCGGTGCTGAAAGCCCAGCGCTGGCTGCACAAGAGCTACCAGGATGCGGTGTCGCTGCCGGCGATGGCGGCGGCGGCAGGCTTGAGCGAGCGCACCTTCCTGCGGCGCTTCCAGAAGGCGACGGGGCTGAACCCGACCGCTTATCTTCAGCGTCTGCGCGTCGGCAAGGCGCGCGAACTGCTGGAGCTCTCGTCCCTGCCGTTCGGCCGCATCGCCTGGGAGGTCGGCTACGAAGATCCCGCCGCTTTTCGCAAGGTCTTTCACAAAGTGATGGGGCTGACGCCCGGCGACTACCGGCGCCGCTTCGCCGTGCGGTAAGGCGCTACTTCAGCGTCTTGCCGAAGCGGGCGATCAGTGTCTTCAACTCCGCCTCGCCGACGGCCGCGACGGCTTTCTCGATGCTCATCCACTTGCGTTCACGCAGCGCCTTCTCCGGCCAGTTGCGCTTCACCCGCGTCACCGCCATGGGATAGACGCTGACCCGGCAGAGCCCGCCGCCCTTCAGTTCGGTTTTCTCATAGTCGTAGCTGCCGCAGCTGCGCTTGGCCATGGTGCCTTCCAGGCCGGCTTCCTCGAAGGCCTCCAGCGCTGCCGACTGGCGGGCGGAGAGGCCATTGACAAGGTTGCCTTTCGGCAGCACCCAGCGCCGCGTCTCCAACGAGGTGACCAGGGCGATCTTCGGGCCGCGCTTGCTCAGCCGGTAGGCCAGGACTGCGCACTGCTTCTTGTAGGCTTTTTTCGACATACACGTTGCATCCTGAGGGCATCCCATGGGCACCCCAAGGCCCCCCTTCGCCCCGCACCGTTGGGAGCCTAGCCGATTGCTGTTGCCGGGTGTCCAAAGAATTTCGAAGTCGGCCTCATCGGGGCAGGCTTTCAAGGAGTCGCTCCCGCGTGGATTGACCGAGGTCAGAGCGCGGGCGCGCATTTCGCACTAGCGTCACCAGGCAGGGTGCAGAGTGGCGGCTCGGTCGGGGGGCCGGAAAGGCCGCAGCAAAGCGGAGGACGGAGCGATGGATCAGGGCGAACGCCAGGCCACGATGAAGGCCATGATGGAGAAGTGCTTCGGCGGCATGGATACGAATGAGAAGAAGGAGATGTGCGCCGCCATGATGGGCAAGATGACCGAGGGCCTCGATATGAAGGAGATGATGCCCATGATGATGGGCATGATGTCCGGCGGCGCGGCGGAGGGTGCAGGCGAGAAAGCGGGCGGAACGTCTCAGATGATGCAGGGCAGCCCCGCACAGCACATGTCACAGATGCCTGAGATGATGCTGAAGTCGATGATGCCCCACTGCATCGGCATGATGCTGCCGGCGATGGCGCCGGAAAAGCGCGGCGAGGCGGCCGTTTCCATTCTCTCGGCCGTTGTCGAGAAGGGCGCTGCCGGCATGACCGACGATCAGAGGCGGTCCCTGCACGACTCCTTGCAAGAGGTCCTTGGTCAGCTGCGGTGAGCGCGGGCGGCACCGCGGGAGCGGGCGAACAGCGCCTTGCTGTCGGCCAGGGGAGTGCAAGAGTCGGTAGAGACTGGCATGGCGACGATATGCAGTTTGGTTTTGGACGCCTTCACCTGGGTCCTGGGAGTGCGGAGCGGGTTTTTGACAGAGCGTCTTGCGAATTGTCGAGGTCCTGGGAAGACTGAATCTAGTTGAACCTGAGGCATGACCATGGACGTTGCCAGCCTGATCGAGCGCGACGAATGGAAAGGCATCGCCGTGGAAAAGAAGCAGGGGCCCGGTCTCCTGCGGTGGCGGGTGCCTGTTCTGCAGCCCGGAGATGGTGGCAGCCATCCCATGTTGCTTCAGGTGGTTTGGCCCTATGCTGAGCAAGGCTCAGCGGCAATGCCAAGTGATCAACTGTTTGAAGAGCTGAGAGTCTTCGAGGACAGGCTTTGCGCCGCCTGGGAACAAGACGCCCTAGCTGTTCTGACCGCGGTGCTTACGTTTGACGGGGCCAAGCAGTGGGTGTTCTACACAAACGATGTTCAGGCCTGCACCCGGCGACTAAATGAAATGCCTCAAGTAGAAGAGCCCTATCCGATCGAGGTCACCGCCAGACCAGATGGAACTTGGTCGTTTCTGCGAGACGAGATACTGCGCACCGTCGACACTCGATAGTCTCTGCAATCCTGCTTGCCGCCACTTTCGTTTCTGTGGTCTGCGCGTAGTTGGCTCGGCCGCTTCTTTGGGTGTGACCAAGCAATGATCCCTTAGTCCCCGAGCGTTGCCGCCAGGCGCAGCGCAGCCCGGCGGGAGCGGGCGAACAACGCCTTGCCGTCGCCCAGAGGCGTGAGCGAGTCGGCGGAAAAGGCCATGCCGACGATGCCGCTGGCGACCTCTGTGCGGGCCGCCCGCTTGGCCTGCGGGTAGGCCCGGCCGAGTTCGTCGGCGACGATCCCTTCGAAGGCGCCATACCACGCGCGTAGCCTTTCGCGCAGCTCGGGGCGGCTCTCCGCGGCATTGACGAGGGCGGCGCCCACCTTCAGGTCCTCGCCGGAACTGGCGTAGCCGGGTGCGAAGAGGGCGGCGATAAAGGTCTCCAGGCGCTTCTTCTCCGGCAGCGCGGCCCCCAGTTCGGCCATCTCGGCGAGGCTGTGACGGCAGAAGCGCTCGGCCAGCGCCAGAACCAGCTCCTCCCGGTTTCCGACGTGGTGGCGCAGCAGAGCGCGGGCCAGGCCCGCCTCGTCAGCCACCTTCTGCAGCGACGCGCCCTCGACTCCTTCGCGCGCCACGCAACGTGCGAAGGCTTCCAGAATCTCTTCCCTGCGCGCCTCGGTCACCCTTGGCCGGGCCATGCTCGGTTCCTCCGTTTATTATCAGACTTGACAATTTATAGCTGCTTCTTAATTGATTGTCAGATTAGATAATCAAGCGGCGCCTGCCAAGCCTGCGCCCGCTTGCCGTTTCACACCTAGGGGCAAAGGGGGTCGACGCCATGGTTGATCAGATCGAAGGCTGGATCGCAGAGATGGACGGGCTCTCGCTGCTGGTGGGCGTGGCCCTGCTCAGCATCGAGATCCTGCGCGATCTGATCCGCCGGCAAGAGACCGGCCGCCGTCTGTTGGAAACGCTGGCCAGCATCTCGACCCAGATTCCCTATCTGGCGGGGGAATTGCTCTTCGCCACCGCCACGGTGATCGCCTACTTCACGCTCTACGAACTGGTGACGCCGCTGCAGATCCCGGTGACGGTCTTCACGCTGGTGCTGGTGCTGGTTGCCGCGGACTTCGTCTACTACTGGGAGCACCGCCTGGCGCACCAGGTGCGCCTGCTCTGGCTCTCCCACGCCGTGCACCACTCGGCCCGCTATCTGAACACGGCGGTGGCCCTGCGCTTCGGCTTTCTTGAAAGCCCCTGGGCGGCGCTTATGCACCTGCCGCTGATCCTGGTCGGCTTTCACCCCCTGGCGGTGCTGGGGGCCCAGGTCGCCGTGCTGGTCTATCAGACCTGGATCCATACCGAGGTGATCGGCAGGCTGGGCCCGCTGGACCGCATCCTCAACACGCCGTCCAACCACCGTGTGCACCACGGCTGCGACCCCAAGTACCTCGACAAGAACTACGGCGGCATCCTGATCGTCTGGGATCGGATGTTCGGCACCTATCAGGCGGAGGAGGAGCGGCCGCGCTACGGCCTCGCCCGGGATTTCGACTCCGTGAACCCGCTGAAGGTCTGGTTCTCCGAGTACCCCGCCCTGTTCCGCGACCTGGCGTCCGCCCGCAGCTTTGCCGACCTGCGCGGCTACCTCTTCCGCCGCCCCGGTTGGCGGCCAAATCGTTAAACTGGCGAGATGGCAGTAGAGTGGCTCGTCACCACCTCGCCGGACAAGATCAGCAAACTCCACTATGCTTGCCGGAAGGGTTCGACGGGCGAAGGCATTGAGCGTGTTGGGCATCAGGACAGAGATCTACCTGAACCAGTTGGCGCAAGGCATTGTTCCGATGTCGACCGGAGCCGGCTGGTTCGAGGAACAAGACGATGAAAGGCAGGTCGATGTCCTGAGGGCGCTCGCAGTCTTCGCCCGTGAAGCCGGCACGACAGGAGAGGCAGCAGCGGCGGCGATCCAGCAGAGCAAGCTCAGACCCACCTTCACGCCTTGCGTTATCATGGCCAAAGCAGCGGAACAGGATTCCTTAGGGAGTGGAAGCATCCGGCGGGCGTTCGCCAAAATCATCTCCTTGCCGGCCAGCGAGCGGCAGAAATCCTTTGCATTGCTCGTAGCGCTTTTGCGCGTTGCCGATGATCGGAGGCGTCACAACTGCGGTGCCTGCACCCGCCATTGGTGGCATCGAGATCTGTCGGATCCTTCGGTTGTCGAGGAAGTCGTTGCTGGGCGGCGTTAGATTGCTTCCACTCTCTCAGTTTCTGTCGGCCTTGAATTTGCGGCTGCCTTCATAGGGGATCGCTCTTCACAGCCTTTGGTGCCGGCTAGTAACACCCTGAAAGCGGAGAACAGCGGCCATTATGTATTGCAAATGATTCTTAGTTGCAATACCGTTCAGGCATCAGGTTGATCCGCGCCAAGGGGAGAGCCGCGACATGAGGGCGTCCGTTCGTCGATCCACCGGTGAACCGCATTGCGGATCTCGAGCGCGGCTGAGCGCCATGCCTTGGCGCGCCACGACTCCGGGTGCCATGACTCCGGGTGCCATGACTCCGGGTGCCCGCCCGGTCCAATCGGCCGGCGCTACAGAACCCCTCCGCATCCTCAGATCCTGGCCCACGGCGCCGCCGCCCGGCCCCTAGGCGAGCCGGCCGTCCGGCCGCTGAGCCGCACCGACACCCTGACTTTCACGGCAGTCCCACAGGCGTTCGCCACCAGTGCGAACGCAAAGGCTGCAGGCGTTGACGTCTGCCTGGGTTTTGGCTGCCGCCCCTGTCCTCAATCCGAATCGGAACCCGATCCATGCAGCAAACCAAGTCCGGCATTCTCCTCGGCGATCAGCGCGCCGATGCCCTCTTTCTTCTGATTGACGAGAACTTCGACGGCGATGCCCTGGACCCCGGCGAAAGGCGCGTGTTCTTTGACGGGAGCAACGCCTCCGGACTGAGCAATCCGACCTCCAACATCTTTACCGTCGAACAGACGAGCGACAAATCGGTCTATGTCGGCGACGGCAACGCCGATGCCGTCTACCGGCTGCGGGACCTCAACCGCGACGGCGATGCCAACGATGCCGGCGAAGCTGTTGTCTGGTTCGACGCCGACAACGCCGAAGGGCTGGCGCTGGTCACGCCCAACGGGATTGCCGAGGGACCGGACGGCGCCATCTACATCACCAACGCAGGCGTCAGTTCCAGCCCCGACGATGTTGTCTATCGAACCGAAGACCTGAACGGCGACGGCGATGCCAACGACGCCGGGGAGGCGACCGTCTGGCTCGATCTGCAGACGATCCAGCTGGCCGGCGGCGGCGCCCTGGGGTCTTCGGCGGTTCCCTTCGATATCGTCTTCGACGGCGAAGTGGCCTACGTGAACGATCTGACCGGCGAATCGGTGGTGGACATCATCCACCGCATCGAGGACAGCGACGGCAACGGCAGCATCTCCCCCGACGAGGTGACGCCTTTCATCACCGATGCCATGAACTTCGGCGCGCCGGTCGACATCAGCTCCGCCGTCCAGGGCGACAGTCTGCTGACTCTCACCTGGTTTCCGGACTTCTCGGACCCCGGTGCACAGCCCGTCGTCTACCGCCTGACCGATCTTAACGGCTCGAACGACATCGATACCGCAGCGGAGGCGGTGGAGGTCTGGAACGCCTCTGCTCTGCCGGAGGGCTACGACATGGTCGTCGGCTTCAACATCGAAGCCGACGAAGACGGCAACGTGATCCTTACCGCGGACGAACATGTCGTCACGTTGACGGACCTCAACGGCGACGGCGACTACCTGGACGCCGACGAAACGATCATTCTGACCTCCGGTCTGGACGATCTGGCGGTGGACCGCCCACGCGCGCTCTCGACCTACGAGGAAACGGTGCCGCAGACCGTCACCACCGTCGGCGGCGGCAACCACTTCTCGCTCTTCCTCGACAAGGATACCAACACGCTCTATGCCAGCGGCGAGAACGTGGTCGCCCAACTGGGGATCGGCGTCAAGGGCTACGACATCAAGACGCCGGTGGAAGTGGCGCTGCCGGAGGGCTTCGAGGGCACCATCGCCTCGGTCTCCGCCGGGCTGGTCCACAGCTCTTTCCTGACCGAAGGCGGCGACGTCTACACCTGGGGCTTCGGCAACTTCGGGCGCCTCGGCCACGGCGATGACGAGGATCAGTTGATCCCGAAAAAGGTCGAGGCCCTGGACGATGCCAACATCGTCCTCATCGAAAACGGCAACGGGGCGTCTTATGCCGTGGACGATCTGGGAACGCTTTACGCCTGGGGCCAGAATTCCAACGGCCAGCTTGGCCTCGGCGACGAAGACAACAGGGAAGTACCGACCGAGGTCGCGGCCCTCTCCGACGAAACCATCGTCGCTGTGTCCTCCGGCACCTCCCACACCCTGGTGCTGACGGCCGACGGCGATGTCTATGGCTTCGGCTCCAACATCGACGGCCAGATCGGCTCGCCCGAGGGCCTGGACGCGAACGGCGACCCGGTCCGCGAAATCCTCTCGCCGCTCAAGGTCGAAGGCCTGCCGGCCAACGTCGTCTCGATCACCGCCGACACCAAGACCTCCTTCGCCGTGACGGCTGACGGGGAAGTCTATGGCTGGGGCGAGAACCGCTTCGGCCAGATCGGCGTCGGCAGCGACAACGGCGACGGCACCTTCACCCCCGACGCCGCCGACGTGCTGGAGCCGACCAGGATCCAGGGCTTGCCCGACAATGTCGTGGATGTGAAAGGCGGTGCCCGCTGGGTGATCGCGCTGACCGAGGACGGCGACGTCTACGCCTGGGGGCCCAACGACGTCGGGCCCACCGGCGGCCTCGACGGCGATCCGGCGGCGCAGAGCGACGGCACCTTCTTCCCGACCCTCGTCAGTGGCCTCGACGATGTGACCATCGTCGAGATCGCCAGCGGTCCCAACTCCATCATTGCCGTGGCCGACAACGGCGATGTCTACACCTTCGGCTCCAATTCCGACGGGCGCCTGGGCTATCGCACGGAGGGCAGCGTCTACGAACCCCGGATCGTCGACTTCACCAGCGATCCGGAGCCCTATCTGGTCAGCACCACGCCGGCGGACAACGCGCGGGATCTGCCGATCCAATCCGGCCTGACGTTCTCCTTCACCGAAGAGGTCTTCGCCGGTGCGGGGAGCCTGCGCCTCGTCAACCGCGACGACCCCACGGACACGCGCGAGATCGACATCACCGATCCGCGCTTCGTCTCCTTCGACGGCAGCGAGGTCGTGGTGACGCCCTCGGCCTTTCTGATGCCGGGCGCGCGCTACGCGGTCGAATTCGATACCGGCGCCTTCGTCGATGCCGACGGCAACCCGGTGATCGGCTTCGACAGCGGCGATACCTCGTCCTTCAACTTCCAGGCCGCCGACGAGCCGGTCGACCTGCCACTGACGGAGGACGGAACGGCCGAGGGCGAGCTGCTGCGCGGTGGCGCGGGTGACGATCTGCTGCGCGGCCTGGCCGGGGACGACGTCCTCTTCGGCAACGATGGGAACGACACCCTGGTTGGCGGCCGCGGCGATGACGAGGTCGTCGGCGGCGCCGGCAACGACCGGCTGCGCGGCAACCGGGGCGAAGACACGCTGCTGGGCGGGGACGGCAACGACCGCCTGAACGGTGGCCGCGGCGATGATGTGATCGACGGCGGCGCCGGCAACGACACCGCCCGCGGCGGCGACGGTGAGGACACCTTCGTCTTCGGCGCTCTCAGCGGCCACGACGTCATCGAGGATTTCGAGACCTCCTGGTTCTCCATCTTCGGTGAGGAAGACACCCTGCGGCTGGACATCGACGGCGTCGACAGCAAGTGGGAGATGGTGCGGCACCTGGACCGCCAGGGCGACGACTTGGTCTTCGCTTTCGACAGCAGCACCAGCCTCACCTTCAAGGACACCTCCGTCCTCGACTTCATCAAGATGGAGATCGATTTCGTGTGACGGGCAGCGGCTGCCTGCTTCGATCGATCCCAGACCCTCGATGGGATCGCTAGTCGCTATGGGTAGAGGGGCGTTTTAGGTGCCTTCGCCCTTGCGCCTGGGGGCGGGTTTGGCAACACTCCGGCGCGAGTGTTCCGGCCCCCTCCAACCGCGCGAGGTTTCCCCCATGCCCGCTTTCAAGACCCTGGACGATCTGGATGTGGCCGGCAAGGCCGTGCTGCTGCGTGTGGACTTCAATGTGCCCATGGCCGACGGCAAGGTAACGGACCTGACGCGCATCGAACGGGCGGCGCCGACGATCCGCGATCTGACGGCGGCGGGCGCGAAGGTTCTCCTGCTGTCGCACTTCGGCCGGCCCAAGGGCAAGCCGGTGGCGGACATGTCGCTCGCCCCCCTGGCGCCGGTGGTGGGCGCGGTGCTGGGCGGCACCTCGGTCGCCTTCGCCGAGGACTGCGTAGGGCCGGCGCCACGGGCGGCGCTTGACGAACTGGAGAACGGCGGCGTGCTGCTGCTGGAAAACCTGCGCTTCCATGGCGGGGAGGAGGCCAACGAGGCCGGTTTCGCCGACGATCTGGCGAGCCTCGGCGAGCTTTATGTGAACGACGCCTTCTCCGCCGCCCACCGCGCCCATGCCTCCACCGAAGGGCTGGCCCGGCGCCTGCCGGCGGCGGCCGGGCGCCTGATGCAGGCGGAACTGGAGCACCTGGCCTCGGCCCTGGAGCAACCCAAGCGGCCGCTGGCGGCGGTCGTCGGCGGTGCGAAGATTTCCACCAAGCTCGACCTGCTGGGCAACCTGGTCGCGCGGGTCGATATGCTGGTGATCGGCGGGGGCATGGCGAACACCTTCCTCAATGCCGTCGGCGTCGATGTCGCCCGGTCGCTCTGCGAACACGAGATGGCCGAGACCGCCCGGGAGATCCTCGCCAAGGCCAAGGATGCCGGCTGTGACGTGGTGCTGCCCACCGACGCCGTGGTCGCCCGCGAGCTGGCCGCGGGCGTGGCGACGGAGGTGGTCTCGGTGAAGGCCGTGCCGGCGGGGCAGATGATCCTCGACCTCGGCCCGGCCACGGCGGAGCATCTGGCGCGGCGCCTCGGCGACTGCGCCACGCTGGTGTGGAACGGCCCGCTCGGCTGCTTCGAGGTGCCGCCCTTCGACGCCGCCACCAACACCGTGGCGCGGGCGGCGGCGGCGCTGACCGGGGAGGGCAAGCTGCTCTCCGTCGCCGGCGGCGGCGACACCGTGGCGGCGCTGGCCCACGCCGGGGTACTGAACGATTTCTCCTATGTCTCCACCGCCGGCGGCGCCTTCCTGGAATGGCTGGAGGGCAAGACCCTGCCGGGGGTCAAGGCGCTGGAAGACGCGGCCTGACACATCTGCGCGGGCGCCTTTGCGCCCCCGCCTCGCGCCGCTGTGCTATGCTCTTTGACGGGGACCCGCCGCAGGACTCGGCGCGGCTGTGCCGCGCTTTGCTCTGCGGGCTGCAAGAGACTGATACGGCAGCATAGCGAGGAGCGGCAGATGGCGACCTTTATCTCACTCGTGACCTACACCGACCAGGGCATCAAGGCGATCAAGGACGCGCCCAAGCGCGTCGACGGCGTGCGCCTGCTGGCGAAGAAGCTCGGCGGCGAACTGGGGGAACTCTACCTCACCATGGGCGGCTACGACATCGTCGCCTTTTCCGAGTTTCCCGACGCCGAGGCGGCGGCCAAGTTCACCCTGACCCTGAACTCCCTGGGCAACGTGCGCACCACAACCCTGCGCGCTTTCCCGGAGGACCAGTTCCGCGACATCGTCGGCGGCCTGCCGTAAGCCGCCGCAGCCCTACTTCTCCTGGAGGGCGAGGCGGATGCCCAGCGCGCAGTAGATGGTGCCCACGACCTTGCCCTGCCAGCGCAGGACCAGCGGGTTGCGGCGCAGGAAGGCGCCGAGACTGCCGGCGCTGACCGCTACGATTACCGTGCTGACGAGCCCCATCAGCACGAAGAGCACGCCCAGCACGATGAGCTGCAGCGACACCGCGCCGTTTTCCGGCTTCACGAACTGCGGCAGGAAGGCGAGGAAGAAAAGGGCCGACTTGGGGTTCAGCACCTCGGCGAGGATCGCCTGGCGGAAGGCGGCCCTGGGGCTCAGCGCCGCGGCGGCCGCGGGTCGGCTGATATCCACTTTCTCCAGGATTGCGCGGATGCCGAGGTAGACCAGGTAGGCCGCGCCCAGGTATTTGACGAGGGTGAAGAGAAAGGCCGAGGCGAGGATGATCGCGGAAATGCCGATCACCGCCATCATGGTGTGGATGATGTCGCCGGCGGCGATCCCCAGGCCGGTGGCCAGCCCGACCCTCGTGCCGCCTGTGCTGGCCCGGGCCAGTGTCAGCAGGACGGCGGGCCCCGGAATGAAGACGAACCCCAGCAGGATTGCCAGATAGGTGATCAGCGTCGCCTGGTCGATCATGATGGTCTCCTTCGCGGGTTGCCGGCGGCGCGAAGCTCACCACGGCACCCGTGGACCTGACAAGCGCTTCGTCCACAGGGCGCCGGCCCGCCGGGAGCGCTCAGTCCGCCGGCGCCACAGGCTTCCTGCCGGCAACGCCGGTCGCGCAGCCGAAGAAGTAGCGCTTGAACTCGACCTCCAGACCTTCCGCACGCAGCATCTTGGCGAATGCCGAGGCGTCTCCGAAATTGGTGCTGTAGGTGCCGATCATCGCAAAGTCCTGCGCGCCCCGGAGCAACAGGCGCTCGACCAGCGGCAACACCGTTTTCAGATGGAAGAGATAGAGCGGGCGCAGCCACCAACCCCGGGGATCGGAGGCTTCGATCATTGAAAACACCCCGCCCGGCTTCAGGGTGCGGGCGACAAGCCTGGCGAGGCGGGCATGCTGGGCCGTGGTGAAGGTCTTGAGGCCGAAGGTGGAGACGACGAAGGCCGCGCTCTCGCCGGGCAGCCGGCTGGCAAGGACGTCGTCCTCGATGAAATCGATCTGGTGGGTCCGCTGCGCGTGGAGGCGTTGGAGCGCGCGGCGATGCATGCCCGAGGAGATGTCCACAGCGGTGATCGCGCCGACACCCGGAAAACGCTTCAGCAGGTGCGGCCAGACCTCGCCGGTTCCGGCCATCAGGTCATAGCCCTGCGCGGCTGGCTCGGTGGGCGGCGGCATCGCCTCCACGCACTGGCGGCGCCAGCGCTCCGTAAACCCAAACGAGCAGGCATAGCTGAAAGCGATGTAGCGCTCCGAACAGCGGTCGAAGATGTCCTTCACGAAGCGCGGATCGTAGATGTCCTCCACCGGAAGCGCCTGTGTCTCTTCGGGGCCTGCGGTCACGGCGCTCCGCCTTCGCAAGCTGCGGTGACGACGGACGCGCAGGAGGCGAAGGGCGTCACGCGATGACGCGCATCTGCTTCATGTTCCGGAACAGCTCGGCGACGGCGGTCTCGCTCATCTCCGGGAACTCGGCCTGGAGTGCCGCCTCGGTGACGCGTTCGCGGGTCATGATGAAGCTGACCTGCTTTGCGACGTCGGAGGGGATCTCCACCTGCTGTTTGCCGTCGGAGAGATAGGGCTTGCCGTTGTGGCGGGTCACTTTCACCTGCTTGCTGACCCGGTAGCCGTTCGTTTCCGTCGCCGGCTCCGCCGCCACCAGCCCTTCCAGGTCGTAACCCTTGAAGGCGTAGGGCCATGTCTCGATGGCCTTGCCCGCCACTTCGCGCGCGCCGGCCGAGTTGAGCGCGCCGGCGATGGTTTCGCCCATGCGTGCCAGGGTGTCCTTCAGCGCCGCGGCGTCCATCGCGCGGGGCAGGTCGCTGCGCATCCAGGGGTCCTGGATCGCCGCGTCCCAGATGATCGGCAGCAGGTCGAGCGGCTTGGGCAGCGTCACCCCGAAGGCAATGTGAATGGCGCCGTTCTCCGAGGCCAGGGCGTCGTGATAGAGGCCGCGGGGGATGTAGAGCAGGTCGCCCGGCTTCATGTCCACCTGGGCGACCACCTTGCCGGCACGGCGCGCCCGTTCCTCGTCGCTGGGCTTGAAGGCCGGGTGGTTCACCGGTGCGTCGTCGCGGCGCTCATAGATGTTCCAGGTCTTCTCGCCGGCGCAGTGGACGGCGAAGACCTCGTGCACGTCGCAGTGGGGGCCGAAGGCCTTGTGCTGGTGCATGGAGAAATAGAGGTTCGCCTGGCTGCGCCCGCCGGTGGCGCTCTGCAGGTCGTTGGCGAGCGCGCGCACGCCCGGGGCCAGGGCGTCGATGTCGTTGAGGATGACCGAGGCGCCCTTGGCGATCCAGTCCTGCACTTTGTCCGGGTCCGGGCGCAGGGCGCCGCCGCCCTGCAGCGCGGGCACGCGGGCGCAGTAGTCGGCGGTGGCGACCGGCTGCAGGTCGAGATAGAGCTTCATGGTCTCCGGCGTCCAGACCGAGGTCATGGACATCAGCTCGTTCAGCCGAGCCAGGGTCATGATCCCGGCCGTGCGCTCCGCACCGCCGGGGAAGTGCCGGTGAGTCCTGCCGAAGACATCGCCGAAGAAGCTCTCCCGGCCCAGGGGGTCCAGGAAACCGTCCAGAAGATCGCTCATCAAAGTCCTCGCTGCCGCCCCCGGTCATAAAGAAGGGGGTCATACACAAGGGGGGTCACACACAAGTGGGTCATACACAAGGGGCGGTGATACACCAAAGGCCCCGTCCCTTCAAAGCCGGTCCTCTGAAAACTGGTCCGCCGCAGCGGGCTAAAACAGCCAGCTGCGGCCCAGGGTCATCAGCACCAGCGCGCCGGCGCCGGCGGCCACGCCCAGGCCGATGTTGCGCCGGGCGAGGAAGAAGATGGCCAGCGCGATGACCGCCGCGGCAATGCGATCGGCATCGGCGGTTTCGGCGAGCGGCCCGTTGGGCAGAACGATCATGCGCGCGATGAGGCCGGCCAGCATGGCATAGGCGACGCAGGCAACCCACTCGAAGAGCGGGCCGCCGGCATCGATCCGCCCGGACAGCGCGACGCCCAGGGCGCGCCAGAAGTAGGTCACCAGGGCGCCGACGATCATCAGCACGACGGGCCAGAGAGCGCTGTCCATCAGGGCGGCGCCGGAGAAAGCCTCAGACATGGCGGCGGCTCCACAGGCGGTCGGCGAAGAAGGCGAGGCTGCCGGCCAGAACGCCGGTCAGCAGCAGGCCCCAGTCGGCAGAGACCAGATGCAGCAGCGGCCCGGCCAGGGCGCCGATGGCCAGCGCCAGAATGCGCGCCCGGTGCCGGGCATCGGCGACGAAGACCAGCATGAAGTAGATCGGATTCAGGAACACCAGGCCGAGGGTGACATAGCCCGGCAGCAGGTCCGAGAGGAAGAAGCCGACCGCCGTGGTCACCAGGCACATGGACCAGAGCGCCACCGCAAAGCCGGCGAAGTACGGCAGGCGCTGGCCCTCCGGCAGGGAGGGGCAGCGCCGCATGGCCGCCGCCCAGCCGGTTACCGCGACGTAGTGGGCAAAGAGGTAGTAGTGCCAGCGCGGTCTGCCCGGCGCGCGCAGGTACGGCATAAGGGCCACCGTCATGGGCAGCAGGCGGGCGTTGGTCATGGCCACGGCGGCGGCGACCACCAGCAGCCCGGCGCCGAGGCTGTAGAGTTCCACCAGAATGATCTGGCCGGGCAGGGCCCAGCCGGTGAAGGTGGAGAACAGGCCGTGCCAGACCGTCAGCCCGGCACCCTGGATCAGCGCCCCGAAGCCGAGGTATGACGAGCCGAGCACCAGGGCCGGCACGCCCATGGCCTCGCGCAGGCCGGTGAGGGCGGCCCGGCGCGGCGAACCGAGCCCGTCGGGCCGGGCGGCTTCGCCTGTGACGTCGCTGTTGGGCATGGTGGGGGAAAGGCTAGCGTCCGCCCGGCGGCGGCGTCAGCAGGAAATCTTCGCCTGCATAGGAGCCCTGCAGGGCCTGCAGGGCAGCTTGAAGCTTAGAGAACCCGTTCGGCCGGCAGGCGCACGATCGCCTTGGTGCCGACGCCCGGCTCGCTTTCCAGGTCCAGCCGGCCGCCGTGCAGCTTCACGAAACCGGCGGAAAGCGGCAGGCCAAGCCCGGTGCCCTCGAACTGCCGGTTCAGGCGGCTGTCGACCTGCTCGAAGGGGGCGAAGGCCCGCGGGATATCGTCCTCGGCGATGCCGATGCCGGTATCGCTGACCTGGAAGACGAAGCCTCCGTCCGTGTCGCGGCGGGCCGAAAGCTCGATGGTGCCTTCTTTGGGGGTGAACTTGATGGCATTGGACAGGAGGTTCAGCAGAACCTGCTTCAGCTTGCGCTCGTCGGCGCGCAGTCGCGGCAGGTCGTCGGGCAGGCTGACCTCCAGGGTCTGGTCGGCGCGCTTGGCCCGTTCGGCCACGAGGCGCCGCACCGCGCCGATGATGTCGCGCGGATCGATCACCTCTTCGCGCAGCTCGTGGGCGCCGGCCTCGATCTTGGCGACATCCAGGATGTCGTTGATGAGGGTGAGCAGGTGCTGCGCGCTTTCATGGATGTCGGCGGCGTAGCTCTTGTACTGGGTGCTGCCGAGCGGACCCAGCAGCTCGCTTTCCATGATCTCCGAGAAGCCGATGACCGCGTTCAGGGGGGTGCGCAGCTCGTGGCTCATGTTGGCCAGGAACTCCGTCTTGGCGCGGTTGGCCAGCTCGGCGCTTTCCTTGGCGCTGATAAGCGCATCCTCGCGCTGGCGCAGGGCGGTCACGTTCTCTGCGGTGCCGCGGTAGCCGAGAAAGGCGCCGCTGTCCGGGCAGTAGACCGGCAGGCCGTTGAGACGGAACAGCAGGCGTGCGCCATCCTTGTTGAGGACTTCCACCTCGATGTCGCGGAAGGGCGCGTGCTGCGGCGAGGTCACGAGGCCGGTCAGCTTGGCCGAGCGTTCGACCGGCAGCTCGGTCAGACCCCGGCCGATCAGCTCGCGCGGATGGTAGCCGAGGGCATCGTGCACGCGCGGAGACACGAAGGTGAGCACGAGGTCGCGGTCGGTCTCCCACACCCAGTCGGAGACCAGGCGCGTGGTGTCGTCCAGCCGCGTCGTGGCCTGGACCAGCGCCGTTGCGGTCGCTTTCAGTTTGGTCGTCGGCTCATAGACCAGGGCGGTCGCCTTCAGGTTGCCGTCGGCGCCGCGGATCGCGCGGCGCTTGGCGCGGAAGTACTCGGTCCGCCCGTCGAGGATCAGCTTGTGTTCCTGGCTGACCGCCACGGGCGAGGAGCCGGGGCCCTGAGGCCAGACGCCCAGCGTCGACTGGCTGGGCAGGGCGTCGGCGGCGGCCAGCGCATCGTGAATCCGGTCGAAGGCCTTGTTGGCATAGATGATGGCGCCTTCGGCATCGACGATGCAGGTCGGGGGGCCGTCTTCCAGGAGATCGCGCTGCAGGATCGCGACGAGGCTGCCGTCTTCGCTGCCCGCCGACGGGGCGGCGGACGGCGCAGCGGACGCCGGGCCAGCAGAAGACGGAGCAGCCGAAGACGGAGCAGCCGAATGGGCCGCCCCGCCGGCTTCGGCGCTGCGCGAGACCACTGTCGGCGTGCTTGCGTCTGTCTTCACAGCTTCAACTCAGCCCCGTTTCGCCTTGCTCATCGCAACATCTTCCACAGCCTGCTGGAAACCCTTGTCGCGCTGCCAGGACCGCAGAACGTGTTCCGCGTTTTCGCGGCTTGCCTGATCATAGATCCGTGTCGCCCGTGACAGGTCCCCCGGCGAAGTCCTGCGATTGCCGCCGCCGGCACTGCGGGTCAGCAGAAACAGAGTGGCAAAGTCCTGCTTTGTAACCCCCAACGCCAAACAGGCGATCGCCAGGCCCTCCCCGCTCGAACCATAAAGCACTTCGGCGCGCCGCGGCATCGAAATCCCGCTCCACTCTTCGAAAAGCGCCTCAAAAAGCGGCACTTCGCCTTGCCGAATAGTCTTGATCAAGAGGGCGGCATTGATGTTTTGTTCAGATGCCATGCAACGCGCCAGGTCGGCAGCGGTGCTTTCCAGGTTTCCGGCGCCGTTTGACTTGGCAATTTTTTCCTGGGCGACGTCCAGGACGGCGGCTTCTACTTCGTCGTCCAGTGCCGTCGGGTGGATGTCATAGGTCTTCAGGATCTCGGCCCGCAGGCTGGCGGCCACAATCCAGTACAGCCGCATGGCCAGATCGTTGGTCAGGTCGCGGCGGCGCACCAGCGGCTCCTGAAACTCGTCGATGTGCTCGGCCTGCTCCGTAAGGTAGGCCAGGGTCGCCTCGGAAATTCTGGCGCTCTGGTTCGCCAGCAGGGTGGCGATGACGTCGTTGTCCTGGGTGTTCACAAGCTCGTCCGAGACCTCCTCGCTCAGCTCGCGCCGCCGTGCGATGGTGACCTGATGCTGGTGGCTGCGATGCTGAACGATGCGGATCAGGTCGTCGTCGGAAAGCAGCGTCGAGCGCAGAAGCACCGGGCGGGCGACGTCGATCTCGTCGTTGGCCAGGGCGATCACGAGGGCGCGCGGCGCCGCCGGATTGCGGGACAGGCGCTCGCTCAGCTTGCTGCGGATCGGGACTTCGAACTCGTGGATCAGCTTGTCGAGGATCTGCGCGATCAGATCCCGCTCATGGTCGCTGAGCATGTGGTCGCGGTCCATGGAGAGCTGCGCGATCTGGGAGGACAGCTGCTCGCGGCCTTCGATCGACTTGTTGAGCGCAAGCTGCAGAAGCGCGTGAAGATCCTTGTCCCGATCTTCCATCAAAGGTCACCCCGATCCGCTGCGCAGTGCCGCAAGAAACCTCTCTGCCCCTCGATGGCGCCGGATGGTCGGCGACGGGGTGGCTTGGAAGCGATTTGGCCAAAATCTATAATAGAATAATAAAACAAGGTAAAAATAATGTGAAGTTGATTGGTTGAACTTTCCGGGCGCCGAGGAAATGCGTCGAACCGGCGCTTCGGACGAGAACTTGGAATCGTAATTACGCACTCTACTTCGGCCGAGGAATACAACTGCCGTCACCATGACTGGGGCGGTTGCTGCCTGACTGCCGAGAACTCACAAAGATCAAACGCTTAGCGATCAAACCCTACCGGTAAACGCCTTTTGCGTGCATGTTGCCTGCAAGACAGTACCTAATAGTGTGGAGTAGGCTGGTTAATAATGGCTATATGCACGTGATCGCTGTGTTCGGGCTCTCTCCACCAGCGTCGGTACTGGACCCCTGCCGGTTACCTTTGCCCGGGACTCCTCCAAAGCCTCCTCCCGGGGCTTCTTCCTGAGGATTCTTCCCGGGGGGCCTTCACCGCTCCTTAACCGCCGGACGGCATAGTCTGCCCATGCAGATTACGCCCGGCAGTTCGCCGCTCACGCTTGCGATGCTGAAGGCCCTCGGTGGCCAGACCGCAGGCGGCAACACCGTCACCGCCGCCCTTGCGCCCAACGGTTCGACCGATCCCGCCGGCGGCGACACGGCGCGCAACGAGCCCGCCGGTCCGCCGGAACCGGGCCGTATCATTCCCCGCGGCAGCTTCGTCGACCTGAAGGCCTGACGGCCTTCTCGGCCTCCTTCCCGCCGCCCGCGCCGCTCTTGTGGTCGCCGGGGGGCTGGGCCACAGTGCCCGGATGAGCGAGCGCGAGTCCTCTCCGGCCAAGATCCCGCCACAGGCCGCGGCCCGGGCCGAGACCCCGGATGCGGCCGCCGGCGAGATCACGGGCGAGATCACGGAGGGGACCGGGGGTGCAGGCGGAGACGAGCGGTTCGAAGCCCGGGTCCCGGACGGCGACGACCGCCCGCGCCTGGTCTGCCGCGACTGCGGCTTCATCAACTACGAAAACCCCAAGATCGTCGTCGGATCGGTGGCCACCTGGGGCGCGCGCATCCTGCTGTGTCGTCGCGCCATCGAGCCGCGCCGCGGCTATTGGACCCTGCCGGCGGGCTATCTGGAGCAGCACGAAGACGCGGCCAGCGGCGCCCGCCGCGAGGCCTGGGAGGAAGCGCGCGCCGAGATCGCCATCGATCAACTGCTCGCGGTCTATTCGATCCCGCGGATCTCCCAGATCCAGCTGATCTATCGCGCCACACTGGTCTCCCCGGACGTCAGCGCCGGGCCGGAAACCCTCGAACTCGACCTCTTCAGCTGGCAGGCTATCCCTTGGGAGGACCTGGCCTTTCCCTCGGTGCATTGGGCGCTGCAGGACCACCACGCCCTGCGGGACCAGAAGGCCTTTGCGCCGCGCGCCAACCCGATCGAGACCGCCGGGTCGGGGTAGGGGGCCGGGGCAAAGGCCCCCTGTGACAGGATCGGGGAAAGGATCGGGGCGTCACGAAGAACAAGAACCGGCGGCGGGAGGACGATCATGCCACAACCACTGCGCCAAAGGGCGCGAGGGAGCCGAGGGGGACGCTGGGGAGGGCATCGGGGAGGGCGTCAGGGCCGAGAGATGCTCGAGGACGAAGGCCGGCGCAGCGGCCGTGCGGGAGTCTGTGCGGGTCTCGCCCTGGTCCTGGGCTTGGTATCGGGTGGCCCGGTTCAGGCGGCCGAACCCTTGTTCTCGCACGAACTGCCGCGCTTTCGCAGCGGCGCCGAGTTGCTGGACGACTGCCGTGCGAAGGACCCGGCGGCCCTCGGCCGCTGCCGCGGCTACATCATGGCCATTGCCGATGTTCTGGGCGGCGCGGGCGCGCGCATCGACGGAATCCAGGCCTGCCTGACCGGAACCGAAAGCCTGGAGGAACTGATTGCCACCGTCGACCGGCATCTGCGCGAGAATCCGGCGCGCCAGGCCCTGAAGGGCGACGGGGCCGCCGCCTATGCCCTGGCGCTTTACCGGCCCTGCGCGACGAACTAGGAGGCCTGCCTGATCAGGGGCTCTGACGCTCCAGCAGGCTGCGGATCTGCTGCACCTCGCGGTGCAGGGCCTTGATGTCGTCTTCCAGGCGCATGGCATCGCCGTGGGACTGCCGCGTGATCTCCTCGAAGGCCTGCTCGCGCTCGGCGTCGTGCTGGCTCTGCATCGCGTTGACGATGATGGCGATGAAGAGGTTGAGCACCGCAAAGGTGGTGACGAGGATGAAGGGCACGAAGAAAGCCCAGGCGAAGGGGAAGACATCCATGACCGGGCGCACGATGCCCATCGACCAGCTTTCCAGGGTCATGATCTGGAACAGGGAGTAGGCCGAGGCGCCGAGCGTGCCGAACCAGTCGGGAAAGGCCGCGCCGAACAGCTTGGTCGCCATCACCGAGAAGACATAGTAGAGCAGCCCCAGCAGCGCAGCGATCGAGCCCATGCCGGGAATGGCCTGCAGCAGCGCCTGGACGACCTTGCGCATGGAGGGGATGACGGAGATCAGCCGCAGCACCCGGAGCACGCGCAGCGCCCGCAGCACCGAGAAGGCGGCCGAGGCCGGCGCCAGGCTGATGGCGACCACCGTGAAGTCGAAAACGTTCCAGGGGTTCTTGAAGAAGCCGAGCCGGTAGACCAGCAGCTTGGCCAGGATCTCGACAACGAAGACCCCTACAATGATGCGGTCGGACAGCAGCAGGTAGGGGCCGATCTCGGCCATGACGCTGGCCGAGGTCTCCAGCCCCAGTATGGCTGCATTCAGCAGAATCAGGCCGGTGATCCCGCGCTGCATGCCCTTCGATTCGAGCAGCCGCTGCAGGCGGGCGAGCGCGACCGGTGGGGTTGATTCGGAACTTGACGGCATGACCGGCCCCTTCTTGCATCGGCTGCGGATCCATTGGGATCGCTGACAAAGCTGCTTAGATGTGCGGTTGCCGGCAAGGGGTCAAGGGCCGATTGGGGTGGTCTGCCGCGCCCCTGCGGCCGGCCAGGGGCCTCGGAAAGGCATAACCGGGGTCAGGCGATATCCTTCTGACCGCCGGCGGCCGCGTCCGTCTCGGCGCCGCGGTCGGTGACCCGGCGTTCGGCCGGCAGGCGGATTTCCACTTCGGTGCCGAAGTTGAGCCGGCTGCGCAGCAGCAGCGCCCCGCCGTGCAATTCGATCAGCGCCTTGGACAGCGGCAGGCCGAGACCGGCCCCCTGATGCTGGTGCGCGCGTTTGTCATGGGCCTGGCCGAAAGGCTGCAGAATGACGTTCATGTCCTCTTCGCGGATGCCGATACCGTTGTCGGCGATCACGATCCGGATGTCGCCTTCCACCGTCGTCGCCAGGCTCAGGCGGACCTCGCCACCGGCAGGTGTGAACTTCACCGCGTTGGTGAGCAGGTTGAGCAGTATCTGCTTCAGCTTCACGGCGTCGCCGCGCAGCGGCAGATCGTGTGCGCCAAGATCCGTCTTCAGGGCGATGCCCGCATTGGCCGCGCGCGGTTCGACCAGCTTGGCGCAGCCGGCGGAGAGCTCGCGCAGTTCGATGATCTCTTCGTGCAGTTCCATCTGCTGGGCTTCGGCCACCGAGAGGTTCAGCAGGTCGTCGACCAGGCTCAGGAGCAACTGGCCGCTGTGATTGATATAGCCGACATGTTCGCTCTGCTGATTGGTCAGCGGCCCGTAAAGGCGGCGGCTCAGCAGATCGGAAAACCCGATGATGGCGTTCAGCGGCGTGCGCAGCTCGTGGCTGACGTTGGCCAGGAACTTCGCCTTTGCGGCATTGGCTTCGGTGACCTGATGCAGCGCGCCGCTCAGGCGCTCGAAGCGCTGGCGGGCGATGGTGGTGGTCATCCGCATCAGCTCCGTGGCCGTGGCCACCCCGTCATAGGCGCCGTCGCGGGTGACGATGAAGCCGTCGATCATCGCCTTCGGTTTGCACGACAGCAGCACCTCGCCGATCTGATCGATGCGCCGGTCCCACTCGACGATCAGGGGGGCCGGGTCCATCAGCTTGGTGATCGGCTTGCGGTTGAACAGCTCCGGCCAGAAAGGCCGCGCCATGTTGGCCAGGAACTCCAGGCGACCGACCAGTCCGATGGGCCGCTCCCCGCGCACCACCGCGACCGCCAGGATCGTGCTGTCGCCGTTCAGCATGGCATGCACGTCGGCGCAGCTGGTCTGTGGAGAAACGGCCGGCGCTTCGTTCACGAGAACGCCCGCGCAGAGCGCTTCGCCGTCTGGGCTGGTGGTGGCGGTTACCTCTGCAGCGGCGCCCATCATGGGGACTGTTCCGGAGTGGTGCTGGTGTTGTCGCGCCACGCTAAACGCTGGGTCGTTAACAAAACCTTTTGGTTGTACCGGCAGAGCCGCAGAGTCAGCGGCCGCTGCCCCCGCAGAGTTCCGCTTCCATCGCCTTCAGGGCCTCATACAGCAGGTCCAGCAGGGCGCGCACGCGTGCGGCCCGGCGCAGGTCGGGATGGGTCAGCAGCCAGAGCCCCGTGTCCAGCTCCGCCGGCGGGTCCATCACGCGGTGCAACCCCGAATCGGGGTCGGCCTGAAAGCAGGGCAGGATCGCCAGCCCCAGTCCGGCACGGGCGGCGCTTGCCTGGTTCAGCAGGGAGTTGGAACGGTAGACGATGGCGCTGTGGTCGATGCGCCGCTGCAGCCATTGCGCGACGGCGGGTGGCCCTGCGCCCTCGTCCCAGGCGATCCAGGGCTCGTCGGCAAGGTTTGCCGGCGCTTCCGGTGTAGGCGCTTCCGGGGTCTGAGGTGAGGCGCGGTAGACGGTGGAAGCCAGGGTCCCGACCCGCCGCCCGACCAGCGTATCCGGCGGCTCGCGGGTCGGGCGCAGGGCGATATCGGCCTCCCGCCGGGTGAGGCTCAGCATGCGGTTGTCGATGACCAGTTCGACGGTGATGTCGGGATAGGCACGGCGGAACGCAGCCAGCAGAGGCATCAGCAAGACCTCGGCGATGTCGTCCGGGGCGGTCAGGCGCAGCGTTCCGGTCAGCCGCAGATCGCGGCCGCTGAGGCGCCGCTCCAGGGCCTCCACCTCGGCCTCCACCCGCTCGGCCGTGCGCAGGAGGTCTTCGCCGGCGGCGGTGGTCACGTAGCTGCCGCTCCGGCGCTCGAACAGCCGGGCGTCGAGGCGCGCCTCGATGGCGGCCAGACGCCGGAAAACGGTGGAATGGTTGACCCGCAGGCGCCGGGCCGCGCCGGCAAGGCTGCCCTCCCGCGCGATGGCCAGCAGGGTACGCAGATCGGCGGTCAGGTCCGTATTTGCATTCATGCAATATATCTTTGCAGATATCGGCAGTCGACGTGCGTTGAAGCAAATCATAGATCGGAGGTCAGAACAAGGCGCCCGGGGCCGGCAAGAGCGGCCTGAAAGCGCAGAGCGGACAGCTTCAACGCAAGGAACCGAGCCATGATCGACACCAGAACCGCCCCTTACGCCGCCCTGACCCTGCGGGTCGCCCTGGGCGTCATGTTTCTCGCCCACAGCCTTTACCTGAAGGTCTTCGTCTTCACCGTGCCGGGCACCGTCGGCTTTTTCGAATCCCTCGGCCTGCCGGCCATCGCGGCCTACCTGACCATCTTCGCCGAGATCGCCGGCGGTATCGCCCTGATCCTCGGCATCCAGACCCGCCTCGTCTCGGTCGCCCTCCTGCCGGTGCTGCTGGGCGCGACCTGGGTCCATGCCGGCAACGGCTGGCTCTTCTCCGCCGAAGGCGGCGGCTGGGAGTATCCGGTCTTCCTCGCGGCGGCGGCCGTGGTGCAGGCCCTGCTGGGCGACGGCGCCCACGCCGTGAAGCTGCCCTTCTTTGGCCAGCAGAAGCCTGCGCCGCAGACTTCTTGAGCCTGCACGGACATCGCGAACAGGGGCCGCCCCGAGTCTCCGCCAACGGCGAGGCTCGGGGCACCTCTCTTAAAACCAAACAAGAACGGAGCACAGCAATCATGAAAGCCCTGATCAGAGGCGTCTGGCATTCCCGCGTCATCGACCGCGACGCTTATGACCGCGCCCGGTCCGAACAGCCGGAGGGCCTCTTCCGCGACTGGGTCAGCGCCGATCCGACGGCGCGCTTTCCGGCGGCGCCGGGGCGCTACCACCTCTATGTCTCCTACGCCTGCCCCTTCGCCCACCGCACCATCCTCTACCGCTCCCTGCTGGGCCTGGAAAAGGTGCTGCCGGTCTCGGTGCTGCATCCGCGCTGGGGCGGGCCCGGCGGCTGGACCTTCACGCCGGACCCGGCCTTTCCGGAAGCGACGGTCGACCACGTCGGCGGCCACCAGGCACTCTGGCAGATCTATGGGAAGGCGCGCGGCGACTACACCGGCAAGGTGACCGTGCCGCTGCTCTGGGACCGGCGGGAGGAGACCATCGTCAGCGACGAATCCGCTGACATCATGCGCATGATGGACCTGGGTTTCGCCGCCTTCGGCGAAAGCGGGCGCAGCTTCTATCCGGCGCGCCTGCGCGACGAGATCGACGCCCTGGGCGGGATGATCCGCCGCCGCGTCAACGGCGGCGTTTACCGCGCCGGCTTCGCCGCCGACCAGCAGGCCTACGACCGGGCGCTGGCGGATTTCTATGCGGCCCTCGACGCGCTGGAGGAACAGCTCGCCGACGGGCGGCCCTACCTTCTGGGCAAGACCGCGACCGAGGCCGACTGGCTGCTGTTCCCGACGCTGGTGCGCCTCGATGCCGCCTATGCCGGCGCCCTCAAGATCAATGCCCGGCGCCTCACCGACTACCCGAACCTGGACCGCCACACCAGGCGCCTCTACGCCTGGCCCGGCGTCGCCGAAACGGTGAAGCTCAATCACGTGAAGCGGCACTACTACGACGACCTGGGCGTCACCAACCCCGACATCGTCCCGCCGGGCCCCGCAACACCGTTCGAAGCGGCGGCCTAGCGGACATTCTTCACGGGGCGAACACCCCCTCACCCTCCCCCTCCCACAAAGGGGAGAGGGAAAACCAGTGCACCTCAAACACCCTCTCCCCTGGCGGGAGAGGGTTGCGCAGGCTTGGCGAGATCGGAGAACGAGCCTAGCCGGAGCTGGGTGAGGGGGAGGGGTGGCCGGTAACCTCGGTCTCGTTGGCATCGAAGCACAGCGTTACCAAGCGCGGACTGCCTTCACAGTGTAAACGCGCTCGCTCGGGGTGCCATCGTAGGGAATCAAGCGATACCTGATTTCCAATGACGTCGCGTCCTCCGATATCGAATACTCGACGAGAGAGTAGCCGAGCGGCGATCGCTTCCCGAAGAAGAGGTCGTCCAAGTCGATGGTGTAGATGTAGCTGCCGCTCTGAACCGTGATTGGGTATATGCCCGGGTCATCCAAAAGCATGTAAGACGGTTTGCCGGCAACGGGCTGCCCGTCGGCTAGGATCTCGACGATGTCGACGCCCCAAACCGCCCAGCCGTAGAGCTGGTCACCAGGTTTTGTGGAGACCGGAAGGGGCAGGACCCGCTGGAAGGAAAAGAACTGGGTTTCCGAGGTTAGGAGGCTGTCACCCGAAACACCGCCGCCTTGGGGACCGGCGCATCCGGCGAGCAGCATGGATAGCGCAAGAAATGCAATGGTGAGAAGTCTCATGGCAGGCCCCCCGAAGATGTCAGCGCCCAAAAGGCACGATCACCTTGCACGAGGCGGCGCCTGCGTCACAGACCGCGTTTCGCTTAGCTGTTCTGCTCCAGCCCCACCAGTGCGCGGGCGAAGTCTTTGGCGGTGAAGGGGCGGAAGTCCTCGGCGCCTTCGCCGACGCCGACGGCATGGACCGGCAGGCCGTATTTCTCGGCCAGCGCCACCAGCACGCCGCCGCGCGCCGAGCCGTCCAGCTTGGTGACCACCAGGCCGGTGAGATCGACAAGCTCCTTGAAGGTGCCGACCTGCGTAAGGGCGTTCTGCCCGGTGGTGGCGTCCAGCACCAGCACCACGTGGTGCGGCGCGCTGGGCTCCACCTTCTTGATGACCCGCGCCACCTTCTGCAGTTCGGCCATCAGTTCGGCGCGGTTGTGCAGGCGCCCGGCGGTATCGATCAGCAGCACGTCGTCGCCCGCTGCCTTCGCCGCCTCCACGGCCTCGAAAGCGAGGCCGGCTGAATCGGCGCCCTGCTTGCCGGCGACGACCGGGCAGCCGGTGCGCTCGCCCCAGATCTTCAACTGCTCGATGGCCGCGGCGCGGAAGGTGTCGCCGGCGGCGAGACGCACCGAGAGCCCTTGCGCGCGGTAGTGGCTGGCCAGCTTGCCGATGGTGGTGGTCTTGCCGGAGCCGTTCACCCCCACCACCAGGATCACGTTGGGCGTCTGCGCCGGATCCAGGACCAGGGGCTGCGCCACCGGCTCCAGCACCCGGGCGATGTCCTCCGCCAGGGCGCTGCGCACCTCCTCCGGGTCGACGTCCTTGTTGAAGCGGGTCTTCGCCAGCTCCGCCGTCAGGCGCGTGGCCGTCGCCACGCCGAGGTCGGCGGTGATCAGCAGTTCCTCCAGCTCCTCCAGCGCTGCGTCGTCCAGCTTGCGTTTGGTGAAGATGCCGGCGATGCCGTCGCCCAGCTTGGAGGAGGAGCGGGTGAGCCCGGCCTTCAGGCGGGAGAACCAGCCGCCTTTTTTCTCTGCCGTGTCGCTCACGCTGCGGGGGAGAGCTGCTGGTGCAGAGGCTCGGCCGTCAGCCGTGCGCCGTCGCGTCCGGTGATGCGGACCCGGACGACCGCGCCGATCTCGCCGTGCTGAAGCAGCACCGGGGCGAAGGTCTCGCTGCGGCCGAGGAAACGGCCGTCATCTTCCTGCTTTTCGATCAGCACGGCGGCGGGCCGGCCGGTCCGGCTGTCGAGGAAACGGTCGAGCGCTGCAGCGCCGGCGGCCCGCAGGCGGGCGGCACGGTCCTTGCGCGCGACCATGGGAACCTGCGGCATCTTCGCCGCCGGGGTGCCCTTGCGCGCGGAATAGGGAAAGACGTGCAGATAGGTCAGGCCGCAGTCCTCCACCAGCGCCAGGGAGTTTTCGAACATCGCCTCGGTCTCGGTGGGGAAGCCGGCAATGAGATCGGCGCCGAAGACGATGTCGGGGCGGAGCTCCCGCAGCTCCCGGCATAGCGCCACGGCTTCGCTGCGCGAATGGCGGCGCTTCATGCGCTTCAGGATCATGTCGTCGCCGGCCTGCAGAGAGAGGTGCAGGTGCGGCATCAGCCGCTCCTCCTCGGCAATGAGGCGGCGCAGGTCCGGGTCCAGTTCGATGGCGTCGAGGGAGGAGAGGCGCAGGCGCTTGAGGTCGGGAACCTGGGCCAGCAGGCGGCGGAGCATCTGGCCGAGCGCCGGGCGCCCCGGCAGGTCGCCGCCGTAGGAGGTGATGTCGACGCCGGTCAGCACCACCTCGGCAACGCCGCGCTCCACCAGATTGCGGACCTGGCGCACCACCTCGCCCAGCGGCACCGAGCGGCTGTTGCCCCGGCCGTAGGGGATGATGCAGAAGGTGCAGCGGTGGTCGCAGCCCTGCTGCACCTGAACGAAGGCGCGGGTGCGCTCGGCAAAGCCGTCGATAAGCTGCGGCGCGGTCTCGGTGACCGCCATGATGTCGTTCACCAGCACCGGCGCAGAGCTCTCCGGCAGGAAGCTTTCCAGCTTCAGCTTTTCCTCGTTGCCCAGCACGCGGTCGACCTCGGCCATCCCGGCGAAGCCCTGCGGGTCGATCTGGGCGGCGCAGCCGGTGACGATGATCTGCGCTGCCGGGTTCTCGCGCCGGGCCTTGCGGATCGCCTGGCGGGCCTGGCGCTCCGCCTCGCCGGTGACGGCGCAGGTGTTGACGATGACGGTGTCGCTGAGCCCGGCCGTCTCAGCATGGCCGCGCATCACCTCCGACTCGTAGGCGTTGAGGCGGCAGCCGAAGGTGAGGATGCGCGCGGCGTCGTGCTTGCTCTGGCCGGTCATGGCCGCAGCTCCTGGGGCGCCAGGCCTTCCGGCAGCAGGCCAGTGAAAGCGGTGGCGACCGGCCCGGTCATCAGCACGTGGCCGTCCTCGCGCCACTCCAGCTCCAGCGCGCCGCCGTCCAAGACCACCTCCACTTTGCGTCCGGTGATGCCGCGGCGCGCCGCGGCGACGGCGGCGGCGCAGGCGCCGCTGCCGCAGGCCTGGGTCAGGCCGACGCCGCGCTCCCAGACGCGCAGCCGCAGACGGTTGGGGCCGATCACCGTGGCGGCGCCGATGTTGGCGCGCTCCGGGAACAGCGGGTCGTGCTCCAGCGCCGGGCCGAGCTGCGCCAGCGGAAGGCTCTCCACCGCCTCCACAAAGAAGACGGCATGGGGGTTGCCCATGTTGACGCCCACCGGGTCGCTCAGCGGTCCGCTGGCGAGGCCCAGGTGCAGGGTGTCGCGCTCCTCGCTCAAGGGGATGTCCTGCCAGCCGGTCAGCGCCTCGCCCATGTCGACGGTGACGCGGCCCTGGCCGGCGGCACGGGCCTCCAGCAGGCCGCGCCGGGTTTCGACAGTCAGCGCATCGCGCCCGGTTTCCGCCATCACCAGGGCGGCGACGCAGCGCGTGCCGTTGCCGCAGGCGCCAACCTCGCCGCCGTCATGGTTGCGGATGCGCATGAAGATGTCGGCGCCGCCGTCGCTCGGCGGCTCGATGATCAGAAGCTGGTCGCAGCCGACGCCGGTGCGCCGGTCGGCGATGGCGCGGGCCAACGCCTCCGACGGTGCAAAGGCCTCGTCCCGGGCATCGACCACCACGAAGTCGTTGCCCAGGCCGTGCATCTTGATGAAGGGCCGCGCGCTCATGAGGCGGGTTATAGGACCGCCGGGCCGGGGAAGTCCATAGCGGGAACCCGGCATCGATCGGAAGCGGCGCCGGCGACAGGTGCCCCATTTTCGCCACAGGGCCGCCCTCATTGCGGGCGTTTCGTGGGAGAGCATCGCTGTGGCGGGCGCGGCAGGGGGCCGCGCCGCTATGCAAAGGGGGAGAGCTATGTATGCGAACACCGTTCTGAAAGCCGCCGGCCAGAAATTCGCCGGCGCTGTGGCGCTCGTCGCCGTGCTGGCGGCCTGCGAACACTCGATCCAGACCACCTCCGGCTCGGACTATCTGGCGGCCTATGCGGCGACGGAGGGCAGCGCCGCGGAGGCTGCGGCCACGGACGCCGAGATCTTCGAAGCCGCAAACGTCGAGCCACAGCTCCGTTTTCCGGCCCGCATCGGTCTGGCGCGCATCGGATCTGACGGTCTCGCGCCGATCCCGGCGGTGGAGGCGGAGGCCTGGCGGGCCCTGGCCGAACGCCTGGGCAGCGGCTATGGCGAATTCGTGCCGGTCTCGCCCCTGATTGCTGCGCTCGCGACGCCGGAACCTCTGCAGCCGGACTATCGGAACAATCCCTGGAGCCAGTATCGCAAGTCGCTGGCCCAGGTCGTGCGCGAGGTGCGCCTCGGCGCGGCGCGCCAGCATCTCGATGCGGTGCTGATCTACGAGACCTCCGGCACCGCCGCGGACACCAGCAACGTCCTGGCGGTCACCAAGCTGGCGCTGATCGGTTTCTTCCTGCCCACCGAGGACGTGGAGGCCCAGGGCGCCGCCCAGGCGGTGCTGGTGGACGTGCGCAACGGCTACACCTACGGCATGGCCTCGGCCGTGGCGGAGAAGCCGGTGCAGCGGATCACCACCTCCGGCAACACCTCCGCCGTGCGGCGCGCGGCGGCGCAGGCGGCCGGCACCCGCGCCGTCGCGGCGCTGACCGGCGAAGTGGAGACCATGGTGCGCGATCTGCGCCTTGCCCTGGCCGAACAGCGGGCAAAGACTGGAGCACAGTAATATGTCCATTCCGGGAGAGGGGGCTATCCATTTGGATTAGCGGGAAAATCAGGTTCGATTCACCTTGCTTTCCCGCGCCGCACCCCCTAGGTCTATGGGTGGTGACGGACGCAAAGTCAGAAGCCGCAGGATCGGTTGCACCGCCGCTGGTCGGAACTCGAGAGGCGTAATCTCAAAAAGTTCGATGGGTGGGGCGGTGATCGTCCGTCCCTGAGCCTTCCTGTACGTTGTTGTGCTTTCACTCGGCCCGGGCAGAAGCGTTCCGGGGCGCACTAAGTTGCAGTTCGAAGGAAGACCCAGACCATGATCACGGGAACCGTGAAGTTCTTTAACACCACCAAAGGCTTCGGCTTTATCGCGCCGGAAGACGGCTCCAAGGACGTGTTCGTCCACATCTCCGCCGTCGAGCGCTCGGGCATGGGCCCGCTTGTCGAAGGCCAGAAGGTGACGTTCGAGGTTCAGCCCGACGCCCGCGGGCCCAAGGCGGTGAATATTCAGGCTGCCGACTGACCAGAGAGGTCAGGGAGCAGGGGACGCCGCCCTTCACGGGAGTATGGGGTCCCAGACCACGAGAAGCGCTTTTCGATACGGCCGCCCAGGACGGGCGGCCGTTTTCGTTTGCGGCTCCTGTAACCGGCATGGTGAAAGACCGGCCATCCCAGGCGCTTGACCTGCCCGCCGCATGTCCCTAATGTCCGCGCCGTTCAGACCAAGGTGACGTAGCCGGCTGAAAGCCCCATATCCCCGGGGCGGCCCCGCCAGTCCGCGAGTTTCGCGCGCTGGCGCGAATTGCTTTGGCCCGAAGCGCCTTCATTGGCGCAAGATTTTTTGAGGATCGACCGAGACCCATGTTCGACAGCCTGCAAGAACGGCTTTCCGGCGTATTCGACAAGCTGACCCGGCGCGGTGCCCTCAGCGAGGCGGACGTGACCGCCGCGCTGCGCGAGGTGCGCGTCGCCCTGCTGGAGGCCGACGTCGCCCTGCCGGTGGTGAAAGACTTCGTCGAGGGGGTTCGGGAGAAGGCGGTCGGGCAGGAGGTGCTGCGCTCGGTGACCCCGGGCCAGATGGTCATCAAGATCGTCCACGACCACCTGGTCGAGACCCTGGGCAGCGAGAGCGTCGGCCTGGACCTGCGCGCCACGCCGCCGGTCGGCATCCTGCTGGTCGGCCTGCAGGGCGCCGGCAAGACCACCAACTGCGCCAAGATCGCCCGCCGCCTGCAGGAGCGAGAGAAGAAAAAGGTTCTGATGGCCTCGCTGGACGTGCGCCGTCCGGCGGCCCAGGAGCAGCTCAAGGTCCTGGGCGAGCAGGCCGGCGTCATGACCCTGCCCATCGTGCCGGGCGAGCCGCCGGTGGCGATCGCCAAGCGCGCCATGCAGGCCGGCGCCCTGGAAGGCTACGACGTGGTGATGCTGGACACCGCCGGGCGTCTGGCCATCGACGAGGAACTGATGGCCGAGGTGGCGGCGGTGCGCGATGCCGCCAAGCCGCACGAAAGCCTGCTGGTGGCCGATGCCATGACCGGCCAGGACGCGGTTACCGTGGCCTCGACCTTCAACGAGACGGTGGGCCTGACCGGCATCGTGCTGACCCGCGTCGACGGCGATGCCCGCGGCGGTGCGGCGCTGTCCATGCGCGCGGTCACCGGCTGCCCCATCAAGCTGATCGGCGTCGGCGAAAAGCTGGACGACCTGGAGGGCTTCCACCCCGACCGTGTCGCATCGCGCATCCTCGGCATGGGCGACGTGGTCTCGCTGGTGGAAAAGGCGGCGGAGACCATCGAGCAGGACGAGGCGGAAAAGCTCGCCAAGAAACTGCAGAAGGGCACCTTCGACCTCGACGACTTCGCCAAGCAGCTCCAGCAGATGCAGAAGATGGGCGGCCTCTCCAGCCTGATGGGCATGCTGCCGGGTATGTCCGGCGCCCAGATGCAGCAGATGAAGAAGGCCAAGCTGGACGACGGCATGGTGAAGCGCCAGTTGGCCGTGTTGTCCTCCATGACCCCGAAGGAGCGCCAGAAGCCGGAGATCATCAAGGCCTCGCGCAAGCAGCGCATCGCCAAGGGCTCCGGCACCACGGTGCAGGAGGTCAACAAGCTGCTGAAGCAGCACAAGGACGCGACCCGCGTGATGAAGCGGGTCCAGAAGATGGGCAAGAAGGGCATGCTGCGCGGCGGCCTGCCGGGAATGATGCCGGGCGGCGGCAACCCCTTCGGCTAGGTGTCGCTTCAAGCCCTTTCGAAACCGAGATAACCGAACAGAACAGCGTGAAAGCAGAAAGAGAGTAACCGCAATGTCATTGAAGATTCGTCTGTCCCGCGGCGGCGCCAAGAAGCGGCCCTTCTATCGTATCGTGGTGGCGGATTCCCGCAGCCCGCGCGACGGCCGCTTCATCGAGCGTATCGGCTCCTACAACCCGATGGTCGCCAAGGACCACCCGGAGCGTATCGTCCTGAACACCGAGCGCGCCAAGCACTGGCTTTCCGTGGGCGCCACCCCCAGCGACCGGGTGAGCCGCTTCCTGGCCGCCGCCGATCTGGCGCCGGCGCGCCGCATCCCGCGCCAGACCAAGAAGAACCTGCCCGGCCAGAAGGCGCAGGAGCGTCTGCAGGAGGCCGAGGAGGCCAAGAAGGCCGCCGAGGAAGCCGCCGCGGCCGAGGCGGCAGCCCCTGCCGAAGAAGCCCCCGCGGAAGAAGCTCCGGCCGAAGAGGCCCCTGCTGAAGAGGCTGCCGAAGAGGCGAAGGCCGAGTAAGCGGCCTGGTGAGGGTCGGGCGGCTCCGCCATGGCGCGCGCGCCGAAAGACGGGGACCCGAAGGACGGGGACCGCGTTTGCCTGGGGGTCATGGTCGGTGCCCACGGCGTGCGCGGTCTGGTGAAGGTCAAAAGCTTCACCGAGGTGCCCGAGGATGTCGCCGCCTATGGCCCGGTGAGCGACCGCGGCGGCCGCCAGCGCTGGACCCTGGAGACCATCGGCCGGGCCAAGGGCGTGGTTCTGGTCAAGGTCACGGGCGTTTCTGACCGCGATCAGGCCCAGGCGCTGCACGGGACCGAGCTTTACGTGGAGCGGGCCGCGCTGCCGGCGCTGGAGGAGGAAGAGACCTTCTACCACGCCGATCTGATCGGCCTCCGCGCCGAGGACCCGGCAGGTGCCGAGATCGGGCGGGTGGCGGCGGTCGAGAACTACGGCGCCGGCGACCTGCTGGAGATCGTCGATGGCGAGGGACGCAGCCGCATGCTGCCCTTCACCAAGGCGGTGGTGCCGGCGGTGGACCTGGCCGAGGGTCGCGTGGTGGTCCTGGCGCCGGAGGAGACCGAGAGCGGCGGGGACAAAGAAGCCTGAGGCCCGGCGCTGAGTGGATTGGGGGGCTGGACAAAGCGGCGCCCCGGCGGCATAAAGCGCCGCCCTGGCCGACGGGCGGTTCCTGAGGCCGGGTGAAAGAGGGCGTCGGGGGAGGAAATGCCGTGGCGGCATGGCGGTCACTGGTCCTGACGCTCTTTCCGGAGATGTTTCCGGGGCCGTTGGGGCAAAGTCTGGCGGGAAAGGCCCTGGATAAGGGCCTTTGGGCGCTCGATGTCCTGGACATCCGGGATTTCGCGCGCGATAAACACCGCAGCGTGGACGACACCCCTTTCGGGGGTGGCGCCGGCATGGTGATGCGGCCGGATGTGGTCGATGCGGCGCTGGGCGCCGCGCAGGAAACCTGGGCCCGTCGGGCCCGGGAGGACGAAGGAGGGTCAGGGGGCGAAGCTCCGGTCCTCTATCTTTCGCCCCGGGGGCGTCTGCTGACGCAGGACCGGGTGCGGGAATTGGCAGCAGGGCCGGGGGTCACCGTGCTCTGTGGCCGCTACGAGGGGGTCGATGAACGGGTCCTGGAGGCCCGCGACGTCCAGGAAGTCTCGGTCGGGGATTACATTCTCTCCGGCGGCGAGACGGCGGCCCTGGTGTTGATGGATGCGGTAATCCGTCTGCTGCCAGGCGTCATGGGGAACGAGGCCAGCCCGGGCGAGGAGTCGTTCGGGGCCGATGCCTTTGAGGGGTTGCTGGAGTACCCCCTCTACACAAGGCCCGCCGAGTGGCAGGGCCGCAAGGTGCCGGAGGTGCTGTCCTCCGGCCACCACGAGAAGATCCGCCTCTGGCGCCAGGCGCAGGCGGAGGAGATTACAAAGCGGCGCCGCCCGGATCTCTGGGCGCGCTACCGGAAGGACAAGCCTTGAGGCCAGGGGGCCCGGGCGAGGGTTTGAGGATTGAGAGCCATGAACGTCATCGAGCAACTGGAACAGGAACAGCTCGGCAAGCTGACCGCCGACAAAGCGCCGCCGGCTTTCGCCCCGGGCGACACGCTGCGGGTCAATGTGAAGGTGCGCGAAGGCAGCCGCGAGCGCGTCCAGGCTTTTGAGGGCGTCTGCATCGCCCGGCGCAACCGCGGCCTGAACTCGGCCTTTACGGTGCGCAAGCTTTCCTACGGCGAGGGTGTGGAGCGCGTCTTCCCGCTCTACAGCCCGCGCATCGAGTCCATCGAGGTCGTGCGCCGTGGCGATGTCCGCCGGGCCAAGCTCTATTACCTGCGCGGGCGCACGGGCAAGGCCGCGCGCATTCGCGAGCAGACCACCGGCCACAGCGGCAAGCTCGAAGCGGCGGCCAAGGAAGAGGCCGCCAAGGCCAAGGCCCAGCGCAGCAAGTCCAAGAAGGCGGAGAAGGCCGAGGGCTGAGCCCCCGGCTTTCCTCCGGAGGTCTTTCCGGACAGGCCTGGAAAAGGGCCCGCCTGGCTGCTTCCTGAGAGCGCCAGCGGGCCTTTTCCGTTGGCGGGAACGGTGTTTGACGATTGTGGCGATGGCGCTATGCTCCGCCTCCCGAAAATCGGCCATAAAACCGGACCATCAGGTCTCGCAAAGGCCGAAATCGTCGCCAGATAGAAACCACGCCCAATAGAAACCACAAGGCCGGATGCAACGGCCGCAAGGAACGAGAAACACATGTCCGCCCGAGACGCCGAGGGTCCGCGCACCCTCTTTGACAAGATCTGGGACAGCCACCTGGTCGACCGCCAGGACGACGGCACCTGCCTGATCTACATCGACCGCCACCTGGTGCACGAGGTCACCAGCCCGCAGGCCTTCGAAGGGCTGCGCTTGGCCGGACGCAAGGTACGCCGGCCCGAGGCGACCCTGGCGGTGCCGGACCACAACGTGCCGACCACGGACCGCTCCAAGGGCATCGAGGAAGAGGAAAGCCGCATCCAGGTGGAGACCCTGGTGCAGAACTGCGCCGACTTCGGCGTGCCGATCTTCGACATGAACGACGTGCGCCAGGGCATCGTCCACATCATCGGGCCGGAACAGGGCTTCACCCAGCCGGGCATGACCATCGTCTGCGGCGACAGCCATACCGCCACCCACGGCGCCTTTGGAGCGCTGGCCTTCGGCATCGGCACCTCCGAGGTCGAGCACGTGCTGGCCACTCAGACGCTGATCCAGCAGCCGGCCAAGAACATGCGCATCACCGTCGACGGCGCCCTGCCGCTGGGGGTGACGGCCAAGGACCTGATCCTCGCCATCATCGGCCGGATCGGCACCGCCGGCGGCACCGGGCATGTCATCGAGTACGCCGGGCAGGCGATCCGCGACCTCTCCATGGAAGGCCGCATGACGGTCTGCAACATGTCCATCGAGGGCGGCGCGCGCGCCGGTCTGATCGCGCCGGACGCGGCCACCTACGACTACGTGAAAGGCCGCCCCATGGCGCCCAAGGCCGGCTCCTGGGAACAGGCGCTCGCCTATTGGCAGACCCTGCCCTCCGACGACGGCGCGCGCTACGACAAGGAAGTGACGCTGGCCACCGGCGAAATCGACCCGCAGGTCACCTGGGGTACCAGCCCGGAGGACGTCGTGCCGATCACCGGACGGGTGCCGAGCCCGGAGGAGGCGCGCGACGACGCCAAGCGCCAGGCCATGGAGCGCTCGCTCGCCTATATGGGCCTGGAGGCCGGCACGCCGCTGTCGCAGGTCGCCATCGACAAGGTCTTCATCGGCTCCTGCACCAACGGGCGCATCGAAGACCTGCGCGAGGTTGCCCGGGTGGCCGAGGGCCGCAAGGTGGCCGAAGGCGTGCACGCCATGATCGTCCCGGGCTCCGGCCTGGTGAAGAACCAGGCCGAGGAGGAAGGGCTGGACCGCATCTTTGTCGAGGCCGGTTTCGACTGGCGCGAGCCGGGCTGTTCCATGTGCCTGGCGATGAACGCCGACCGGCTGCAGCCGGGCGAACGCTGCGCCTCGACGTCGAACCGCAATTTCGAGGGGCGCCAGGGTCGTGGCGGGCGCACCCACCTGATGAGCCCGGGCATGGCCGCGGCGGCGGCGATCGCCGGCCGCCTGGCCGACGTGCGGGAGCTTTAGCGAACCCCAGGGGCGCGGACAGTCCGGCGTCAGACCGGACATCGCGTTCGAGGTCAAGGAGGGGCCTTAACGCCTGCCTTGAGAAGAGGCAGGGAGACACCCAGGGAGATGACATGCCGAAACGCTTTTTGAAGATGCCTGCGGACCGCGGAGGAGCGGGCGGTGAACTGGTTGCGGTGCGCGACATGTCCAGCGGCAAGCTGCGCATCGTCAGGCCCTTTACCCAAGGCATGAAGCGCGACGCCCACGAGCCCGAGCCCGACCTGGCCCTGCTCACGGCGCTGTCCCGCAAGCAGCGTCACTGACCGGCTGCGCGGCGGTCTTTCGCTGCCGGCTCTCCGGTCGCAAGTCCATCGATGGCAGCCGCCGCGCCCGCGGCGCCGGGCTCCGCGCGCAGGGCCTCGCCCAGCGCCGCGGCCCGGGCGCGCAGGCTGGGGTCCTCGGTCGCTGCCAGCGCGGCGGCCAGGGCGGCGGCTGTCAGCCTTTTCTGCGGCAGCGGCGGCGGGCCGGCACCGGCTTTCAGGACCTGCCGTCCCCAGAACGGCTGATCGCCGAACACCGGACAGAGGATGGAAGGGCGGCCCCAGCGCAGCCCCTCGTGGGTGGTGCCGGCGCCGCCGTGGTGAACGACCGCGGCGCAGCGCGGAAACAGCCAGGCATGAGGCGCACTTTCCAGAGCATGCACCTGCGCGGCGGTCTGGTCTTCGGCGATCCCGGCGGCGAGGCCGCCCCAGCCCGTTGCCAGCACGGCGCGCCGACCGGCCAGGGTCAGCGCTTCCAGGACGGTCCGCGTGAGGTGTTCCGCATCCTCCGCCGGCATGCTGCCAAAGCCGACGTAGACCGGCGGCGGCCCCGCCTCGAGAAAGCGTGCCAGCTCTTCCGGCGGCCGCCAGTCGGCGGGACTGTCTGAAAACCAGTAACCGGTGATCTCTTCCTTGACGCCCCAATCCCCGGGCGGCGGCACCAGGTGGCGGCTGAAGCCGTGCAGCCTTAACACCGCTCTGTTCTCCGGATGATGGCCGGCGAAGAGATCCCGCGGCGGCCTGGCGGCCAGCCCCAGACTGTCCCGGCGCCAGGCGCCGATCTGCCCGGCCAGCAGACGGGACATCAGGCCGACCACCAGCCGGTGGCTCGTCCTGTTGCCGAAGCTGCCGAGATCGCCGAGCGGCAGGCCGGGGCTGGGGAAGGCGCCGGTCGGGATGTAGGCCGGAATCAGCGCCGTCGGAATGGCGGTGATCCCCAGCGCCTCGGCGATGGACTGGGCGGCCAGGCCTTTGGGATGGTGATAGACAAGCATGTCGGGCCGGACGTCCTGGGCGACGGCCCACATCTCGTCGAGCTGGCGCCGGTACATGCCCTTGGAGGCGCGCCAGGCCCGCACCTTGCCGGAAAAGGTCCGCAGGGCCTTCTGCATCTCCGGCGTCTGGATCATCTTTCGGACGTCGTCGGTCAGTGGCGTGGCCGCCAGCCCCTGCGCTTCGATCATGTCCTCAAAGCCTTGCCCGGTGGCCAGCGTCACATCATGGCCGCGGGCCTTCAGGACGGCGCCCAGCGCCGCATAGGGCTGCACGTCACCGCGCGAGCCCAGGGTGAGAATGAGGATGCGCATGCGACCGGGATAGAGGCTTTGGCCCCCAGCGTCGAGCCCCGGCAACAGTATCGGCGCTGCTATGGCGTTTAGGATGCGGTGGCTTTGCATGGCGAGGGTATCACCCCCCTCCCGACCTCCCCCCATCAAAGGGGGGAGGGGTGATTTTTGGGTGGCCATACCAGCTTCCCTCTCCCCCTTGATGGGGCAGGGTTGGGGTGGGGGTGCGCCGGCGCACCGATCTTGCCGTCCTGCCGCATCCGGGCTTGAGAGGGCGGCCACCACGCACCGGCGCTGCGCGCTCCCCCTTTTTTGCAGCGTCCCTGGGCCCTGTGGTTGTAGGGGCCGGGGTGGAAACCCGCAGCCCGCTGTGATCCTATAGGGGCGAGAGAGCGGCGCCGAAGGGCAAAACCCGTCGGTGCCTGCGTCCCTGGGGCCAAAAACGCCGTACATGAAGAACGGCGGGCAAAAAACACAGGCCGGGGTCGCCAAAGGGGGCGGCCGAAGGGGGCGGCGAAGAGGGGACGATGCGATGAAACTCCGTGCGATCGGGTTGGGCTTGTGCCTGCTTGTCTTCAGCCTGGGCGCGGCCCCGGGCCCTGCCCAGGCGAGTCCGCTGCAAAATGCCCTGGAGACGCAGCTGCGTGCCGGGGTCGGCGCGGCGGCGACCGACGACGAAATCGAGACCCTGACGGTTCTGGAGCGCTTCTATCAGGCCCGGAGCCTGGAGCCGCTCTGGGTTCAGGAAAGCGGTGCCGGCCCGAAAGCGCGTCAGCTTTCGGCGCTGCTGGCGGCGGCGGACCTCGATGCCCTCGACCCGGCCGACTACGGCACCGAGGCGATTGCCGCCCTGCTGGACAGCACTACGGTGACGGCGCTGGCCGAACTGGAGGTGCGCCTCACCCAGGGTCTGATCCGCTTTGCCGCCGATCTTGGCCAGGGGCGCACCACGCCCCACGTCGCCGACCCGGAGCTCTTCGTGTTCCGCGAGGAGGTGCTGCGCGAGGACGTCCTGGCCGCGGCCGCCGGGGCACAGGACCTGGAAGCCTTCCTGCAGCGCTACCGCCCCAACACGCCGCGCTATGACCGCCAAAAGGCGGCGCTGGCGGAGTACCGGGCGCTGGCGACCCAGGGCGGCTGGCAGCCGATCCCCGAAGGTCCGACCCTGAAGCCGGAGATGACCGACCCGCGGGTCGGCCTGCTGCGCGCGCGCCTGCGCCTCTGGGGCGACCTGAAGCCCGAGAACGACCTGGCCGAGGCGGGCGGCGACCCGGATTTCTACGACGAGCCCATGGTCGAGGCGGTGAAGTGGATGCAGTACCGCCACGGCCTGACCCAGGACGGCGCGGTGGGCAAGAAGTCCCTGGCCGCCCTCAACGTACCCATCGAGACGCGCATCGAGCAGATGGTGCTGAACCTGGAGCGCCGGCGCTGGATGCCGGACGACCTGGGCCGGCGCCACATCTTCGTCAATCTGGCCGACCAGCTCCTGAAGCTGGTGGAGGGGGAGAAGACCCTGCTCGACATGCCGGTGGTCGTCGGCAAGCCCTACCACTCGACGCCGGTCTTCAGCCACAGCATGACCTATCTGGTCATGAACCCCTATTGGAACGTCCCGCCCAGCATCGCCCGCAAGGAACTGCTGCCGAAGATCAAGCAGGATGTGAGCTATCTGGCCAGCAACAACTTCACCCTGTTCAGCGACTGGAGCAGCGGTGCCAGCGTGGTCGACCCGGTGACGGTCAACTGGGCCACGGTCAACCGCAACAGCTTTCCCTACAAGCTGCGCCAGGGCTCGGGCGACGGCAACGCGCTGGGGCGCCTGAAGTTCATGTTCCCGAACCGCTTCAACATCTACCTGCACGACACTCCGGCGAAGGCGCTCTTCGGCAAGGACGAGCGCACCTTCAGCCACGGCTGCATCCGGGTCTCGGACCCGCCGGGCCTGGCCGAGGCGGTGCTGGCGAAGACCGGCGACTGGCCCTTGCAGCGGATCAATCAGACCATCGCCTCAGGCGAGCGGCGCATCGTCACCCTGAACGAGCCGCTGCCGGTGCACATCAGCTACCTGACCTCCTGGGTCAACAAGGACGGCAGCGTGCACTTCCGCAAGGACGTCTACGGCCGCGACGCCAAGCTGGCCGAGGCCCTGCTCGGCGCCCGCGCCGGCGGCTGGCGGTAAGGCAGACGGCTTTCCCCGCACAGAAAATCCTCTCCCCTGGTGGGAGAGGGTTGCGCAGGCTTGGTGAGCGCTGCGAACCTAGCCGAAGCTGGGTGAGGGGGTGCGGCCGGCGCTAGTCGACCGGTTCGGCGAGGCGGACACCGGCGCCGCAGGACGGGCCGGCCTCGATGAAGCGCACGCCGGCCACCTCGAAGGTGAGGCGCAGCAGCCGGGCCGTTGAGGGCTTGATCCTCGTGTGGCCGCGCTCGAAACCGCGCACGGTCACAGCGCTGATCCGGGCGTGCCGCGCAAGATCTTTCTGGCTCCATTCGAGCATGGCACGGGCCGCACGGCACTGGTTCCCGACCAGCAGGCCCGGGGTGGGTCCGCCCCAGTTGAGGGACGGCGAATCCGTGCTAAGGATAGACGCAGCCATCCCCTGACTCCCTTGCAGTCGGATCGTGATCAGGCGCAGTTCGGTGAATGAGCCACCCCGTGATGTCTCTGCGGGGTAGCTCGTCGCCAAACATATTGTATGACAGGTGTAGCAAGCGCAGCGAACTGATGTCAAACAAATTGTATGGCGCTATATGAAGCCAGTATCCGCCGGTCAATGCCGGGCGGCCCGTGGACTTGTGGGCATGTCTCAGGTGGAGCTTGCCGAAGCGGCTGGTGTTGGACGCTCGACGGTCGCTGACTTTGAACGTGGCGCCAGAGAACCGCAGCCGGAGAGCCTCGCTGCCTTGCGCAAGGCTTTGGAGGCTGCCGGCATAGAGTTCCTCGAGGAAACCCGCACACGCGGCGTGGGTGTGTGCCTGCGCCGATAGCCGGTTGGGGCTGTTCACTCTCATTTCGTCATGCTCGGGTCAAGCCCACTGGTGTCCGGTTTAGATTCAAACCCATAGCAAGGCCATTTGATTTGGGTTTTCGCGTGGATCGGGTTGGGCGGTTATCAGCCGATCTATACGGCGTCGGTGCATGAGGTTTGCGCGGACGAGACGGGCGAACTTGAGCGGGCTTTGGATGGTTTTCTGGTCGCCCTGAGCCATGCGCAGGATCAGGAAAGCGATGAGGGCGACGGCAATCTGGATGCGTAGGGCGTTCTCGCTGGCTCCGAGGCAGTGGCGGATTTTGAGGGTTTGCTTGACCCATCGGAAGAACAGCTCGATGGCCCAGCGGCGCTTGTAGAGATCGGCGATTTCCCTGGCTGGGGCCTTGAGATCGTTCGAGAGAATGCGCAAGATCTTGCCGGTGTGGGTCTTGACGCGCACCTCGCGAACCGGGCTGCTGAAGGGGTTCTTGCGGCTGTTAGCCTGACGCTGCGGCAACAGCCCGATGCGGTCGGAGAGGATGCTGGTGCCTTCCACTACGTCGAGTTCAACGGCTCCAGCCAGGGGCGTATTGGACTTGAAGCGGGTGACGATGCGGCAACCGGCGGCATCCATCCTGGCCCACCAGCCGTAATCGTAGTAGGCGAGATCGAAGACGTAGGTAGCTCCTGCCTCTATCGGCATCGTCTGGGCGACGGTGATGTCGTTGACCTTGGCCGCGGTGACCGCCGCATAGATCGGCCGGTCAGCGGCGGGATCATAGATGACGTGCGCCTTGGCGCCGCAGGCTTTGGCTGAAAAGTGCGCCCACTCGCAGCCAATCCCGCTGAGGCGGATACTGGTGGAATCAATCAGATAGACCGCCTCACCGACTTTGCGGCGCAGGCCCCGCTGGGCTTGACCAACCATCGCCGCAAAGAGATCGCTGAATACCGCGCTCGGGCGCAGGGCATTGGCGTCCGACAAAGTCGAGCGTGACACTGGTCGCCCACCCAGGTGGTAGAGCCGCCTGGCATGGCTCTCCAGGCCGCCAACGATCTCCCGCAGGCTCGTCGACCCGGAAAGCTGCCCGTAAAGCAAGGCTATAAACTGGCTCTTGGTTGGCAGACGGCGAACCCGATGGTCCGCTCCGTGCTCAGCCACCAGGCGCTCGAACTCTCCCCAGGGAACCCGCTTTAGAAGATCGTGAAAAACGCTATTCTGGTGTCGCACGGTGTTGTTCCTTTCTCGTGTCCCAGGACGTCGCCAAACGCTTGGACACAAGTAGAATCAACACCGTGCGCTCAGTCCACCAAATCTAAACCGGACACCAGTGGGCTTGACCCGGGTATCCATGGGCATGGCAGTCCCGAACCTCTCCGATTGGGGTTCCAGCGGGCGGCGCCATGGACTCTCGGAACAGGTCCGAGGGTGACGCTTTGACAATCTGGAATAAGGCGACGTCCGAGGCGACAGTAGACTCAGGGGTGGGGACCTGATGGCGTCCGGCTTTCCGCTGTCGCGCCTACTCCCTTCGGATTACCCCTCCCGTTGCTTCGCGCAGCCGAAGCGTGTATTCCGTTAACCGTCCGTTCGTCATTGGGGGCGCAAGGTCTGAACGGACATCTCCCCCGTATCGTATCCGCGCGAGAGAGGACCTAAGGCGGCATGGACCACAGGGCTCACCCTTTGTCTGCAGGGGCGGCGTCGCGCCGCCGATTCGTGACCGGCGCGGCCGCGGGTGCCGCAGCGCTGACCGCCGGCTTGCTGGTGCCGGGCGTCGCCTCGGCCGCCACATCCATGCCGGCAACCCGCAGTCTGGCCTTCCGCTCGCTGCACACCGGCGAGGAGGTGGCCGCCACCTATCTGCGCGACGGCGTGGTCGAGGCCGAGGGTCTGCAGCGGTTGAACCACGTGCTGCGCGACTGGCGCAGCGGCGAGGTCTGGCAGATGGACCGCAAGCTGCTGGACCTGCTCTTCGCGCTGCGCCGCTCCATGGACAGCGACCAGCCCTTCGAACTGATCTCCGCCTACCGCTCGCCCAAGACCAACGCCAAGCTGGCCTCCAAGAGCAACGGGGTCGCAAGGCGCTCCCTGCACATGCGCGGCATGGCCATCGACGTGCGCCTGCCGGAGCGCGACCTGAAGGCCCTGCACCAGGCGGCCCTGGCCCTCCAGGGCGGTGGCGTCGGCCTCTACACCAAGTCCGGCTTCATCCACCTCGATACCGGCCGGGTCCGCCGCTGGGGCGCCTGAGGGCAGGCCACAAGCCCCTCGGAAGCCCGGAAACCCGGGCATGGCTGTCCTGCATGCGCGGGGCTTTGACCTTTTCGCCTGACCTCTTATGATCCGCTTCCGGAACGGGGCAGCGCGCCGCTGCCCGCTCCAGAAGAACATGAGAGAGCGATGGACAAGTTCACCACCCTGACCGGGGTCGCGGCGCCCCTGCCGCTGGTCAATGTCGATACCGACATGATCATCCCCAAGCAGTTCCTGAAGACCGTGCAGCGCACCGGGCTCTCCAAGGGCCTGTTCTACGAGATGCGTTTCGACGAGGCCGGCCAGCCCAAGGAGGGCTTCGTTCTCGACCAGCCGGCCTACCGCGACGCCAGCATCCTGGTGGCGGGAGAGAACTTCGGCTGCGGCTCCAGCCGCGAGCACGCGCCCTGGGCGCTGCTGGACGCGGGCATCCGCTGCGTCATCGCCTCCAGCTTCGCCGACATCTTCTACAACAACTGCTTCAAGAACGGCATTCTGCCCATCGTCCTGCCGCAGGAGCAGGTGGATCTGCTGATGGACGACGCTGAGCGCGGCGCCAATGCAGTGGTGAGCGTCGATTTGGAGAAGCAGGAGATCACAGGGCCGGACGGCGGCAAGATCCGCTTCGAGATCGACGCTTTTCGCAAGCACTGCCTGCTGAACGGGCTCGACGACATCGGCCTGACCATGGAAAAGGCCGATGCGATCACCGCCTTCGAGGAGGCGCGCAGCGGCAGCCAGCCGTGGCTCTAGTCCTCTAGTCTGGTCCGGGAGCGTTAGCGCGCGGGTGCTAAGGCGGCCTCTCTCGAGGGGCAAGACAACCATCCAACACAGGCCGGCCGGTCCCTATGAGGGCCAGCCGGCCCCTTCAAACGAATTCTGCTGCGGGGGAGACGCGAGACATGGCGTCCAACAAGAAGCTTCTGTTTTTGCCGGGCGATGGCATCGGTCCCGAGGTGATGGGCGAGGTGCGCCGGGTCATCGACTGGATGGACAAGCGCCGCGCCGTCACCTTCGACGTCGAAGAGGCGCTGGTGGGCGGGGCCGCCATCGACGGCGAGGGCGCGCCGGTCAGCGATGCCACGGTGGACAAGGCCATGGCCGCCGATGCGGTGCTGCTGGGCGCCGTCGGCGGACCGCAGTGGGACGAGGTGCCCTTCGAACTGAAGCCGGAGCGCGGCCTGCTGCGCCTGCGCAAGGACATGGAGCTTTTCGCCAATCTGCGCCCCGCGCTCTGCTTCGATGCGCTGGTCGACGCCTCGACCCTGAAGCCGGAGCTGGTCTCCGGCCTCGACATCATGATCGTGCGGGAGCTGACCGGCGGCGTCTATTTCGGCGAGCCGCGCGGCATCGAGACCCTGCCCGACGGCACCCGCCGCGGCATCAACACCCAGGTCTACACCACGCCGGAGATCCAGCGCGTCGCCCGGGTCGCCTTCGACCTCGCGAAGAAGCGCGGCAACCGCCTCTGTTCGGTGGAGAAGGCGAACGTCATGGAGTCCGGCGTGCTGTGGCGCGAGGAGGTGACAAAGCTGCGCGAGGCGGAGTTCCCGGAGGTGGAGCTCAGCCACATGTACGCCGACAACTGCGCCATGCAGCTGGTGCGCGCGCCCAAGCAGTTCGACGTCATTGTCACCGACAACCTCTTCGGCGACCTGCTGTCGGACGCCGCGGCCATGCTCACCGGCTCCCTCGGCATGCTGCCCTCCGCCTCTCTCGGCGCCGCCGATGCGAGCGGCCGCATCCCCGCGCTCTACGAGCCGGTACACGGCTCGGCGCCCGACATCGCCGGCCAGGGCAAGGCCAACCCCCTGGCCACCCTGCTCAGCTTCGCCATGATGCTGCGCTACTCCTTCGATCTGGCCGAGGATGCCGATCTGATCGAGAAGGGGGTGCAGGACGTGCTGGCCGCCGGCCATCGCACCGGCGATATCGCCGGGCCCGGCGCCGCCGTGGTCTCGACCGCGCAGATGGGCGAGGCGCTGCTCGCCGCCCTCGATGCCAGGGCGGCCTGAGGCTTCCGGACAACAACCCGGGATTGCTGTTCAGCAAACCGGCGCACGGCCCCCGCAGGCCAAGTCTGCGCCGCATAAGCCATTTTTGTGACACGAGTGGATCAGATATTTTACCACTTAATCACAACGGCTATAGTTCCCCACAACCATAAGCAACAAGCGTTGGGGGGACGCTCAGTGGCACAGACAACTGCGGCAACCCTGTCCGCCAGCCGCCGGCTGCTCGCGGCAATTCCGGCTCTCGCAGTCTCGACGATGATCAGCGGCCCGACCTGGGCCGCGGGTTTCGCCATCAAGGAACAGAGCGCATCGTCGCAGGCGCACTCCTTCGCCAGCGCCTCGACCGGTATCGAGGACATCTCGACGATGTTCTTCAACCCGTCGCTGCTGACCTTTCACGAGGGCAACCAGTTCGTCGTCGTCGGCAGCGTCATCATCCCGCAGGCCGACTTCAAGAACGGCAGCGGCACTTTCACTCCGGCGGTCGGCGGCGGGGCCATCGGCAACGGCACCGGCTTCACTGGGGATCAGGACATCGGCGTCGACGCCTTTGTGCCGGCCACCTACGCGATGATCTCGCCGACCGAGGACCTGCGCCTCGGCCTCGCGGTGACCGCGCCCTTCGGCCTTAGAACCTCCAACCCGGAGGGCTGGGTCGGGCGCTACCACGCGCTGGATTCGCGTCTGACCACCATCAACATCTCGCCGACGGTGGCCTACCGGGTGAACAAGTACCTCTCCCTCGGCGCCGGTTTCGTTGCCCAGTACGCGGATGCCAAGCTGTCCAACGCCATCGACTTCGGCACCATCGGTGCCGGGGCGCCGTTCTTCGGAACGCCGGGCCAGGAGGATGGCCGCGCGGTGCTGCGGGCCGACGACTGGGGCTTCGGCTTCACCCTGGGCGCGACCCTGACACCGATGGAGGGGACGCGCATCGGCCTCGGCTACCGCTCCATGGTCTCCCACACCCTGGAGGGCGATGCCGACTTCGACCTCGGCAGCGGCGTCGGCAACGCCATTTCCGCGGCGACCGGCACCTTCGTCGATACCGGCGCCGACGCCAGCTCTCAGTTGCCGGAACAGGTCAGCCTGGGCATCCACCAGGATATCACCGACGAGATTGCGATCATGGGCGAGGTGCAGTGGACCCACTGGAGCCGGTTTCGCGAGCTGCGCATCAACTTCGACAATCCGGCCCAGGATCCCAGCGTGACCGTCGAGAACTGGACCAATGCCTGGTTCTTCGGGCTCGGCGGCACGTACAAGCCGTTCGAGGACTGGACCTTCAAGGCGGGCGTGGCGTTCGACCAGAGCCCGGTGCCCGACCGTACGCGTACGCCGCGCATTCCCGATGAAGACCGCTATTGGATTTCCGGCGGCGTCTCCTATGATCCCTACGACTGGCTTTCGGTCTCGCTGGGCTATACCCATATCTTCCTGCCGGACGCGGACATCGACCTCGGGTTCGAGGACCCCAACAACGCGGCCCGCGGCAGCCTGGAGGGGACCTACGAGACCTCCATCGACATCATCGCGGTGCAGGGCAAGATCACGTTCTGAGGCCTGTCGGCTGGGAGGCGTCCGGCTGGGAGACATCCGGCTGGGAGACATCCGGCCGCGAGCGGGATGGGTCGGCGCGGTGCCCTGCTTCGCAAGGGTCACAAATCGATCAATTGACCGGGCACCGGCCCGCCGCTACAGTCCTCGCTCACGCTCCAATGGGAGAAGACCTGATGCAAAAGACCCTTACCGCCCTCGTGGTTGCGGCAGGCGTCGCCGGGTTCGCGGGCTCCGCTCTCGCGGCCGGCTGCGGCGGCTATTCCCAAACGGTTGAGATTTCGAAGCCCGTCGTCACGGCGGACGCCAAGCAGTCGACTCCGGTCATCAAGACCACTCCGGAGACTGCCAAGAACTAGGCGACCAGACCCATGGACGATACGAAAGGCCGTCCCTCTGGGCGGCCTTTCTTCTTAAGGGGCGCCTCCGAGGGACAGGATCAGGGACAAGACAGGATCGCTGGCTGCCGCCGCTCAGCGACGGGCCGTCGGGCTGCCGAGATCCTCCCGCAGGCCGCCGCCCAGCCAGGCGAAAAGCATGCGGAAGTCGCTGATGAACGACCACAGCGGGTGGGTGAAGGTGGCCGGGCGGTTGCGCTCGATCGCGGCATGGGACAGCCAGGCGAAGGCGTAGCCGCAGACCAGTGCCGCGGGAAACAGCCACCAGAGGGCCGTGGCGATGCCGCCGGCAAGCAGAACCAGCCCCAGGGACGTGCCGAGATAGTGCAGCGCGCGAGTCGCCGGTTTGTCGTGCTCGCCCAGATAGCGGGGCCAGAAAGACCGATAGTCCTGGGAGCGTTCCACCACGCGCCCTCCCGTTTCGCCGTTGCGAACCCGCCGTGGGCTCACCGCTTGAGCTCCTGCTTGAGCCCCAGCTTGAGCCCCCGGCAGAACTTTGATTTAACCCCTCCCGCGGCCCCGGACAACCACGGCCCCGGACAACTAGGGTCCCGGACAACTAGGGTCCGTCGACTAGGAAAGGCAGACAGGTAGAGTTATGGGATACAGAGTAGCAGTGGTCGGCGCCACGGGCGCCGTGGGCCGCGAGATCATGACGACCCTCTCCGAACGGGCCTTTCCGATCGACGATATCGCGGCCCTGGCCTCCGAACGCTCGGTCGGCAGCAAGATCTCCTTCGGCGAAGACGACGTGGTGAAGGTCCAGAACCTGGCCGCCTTCGATTTCAAGGGCACCGATATCGTGCTGTCCTCGCCGGGGGCCTCGATCTCCGCCCAGTTCTCGCCCAAGGCGGCGCAGAAGGGTGCGGTGGTGATCGACAACACCTCCCACTTCCGCATGGACCCGGACGTGCCCCTGGTGGTGCCGGAGGTGAATGCCGAAGCCCTGGCGGGCTACTCGAAGCGCAACATCGTCGCCAACCCCAACTGCTCGACCATCCAGATGGTGGTGGCGCTGAAGCCGCTGCACGAGTTGGCGCGCATCCGCCGCGTGGTGGTGGCGACCTACCAGTCGGCCAGCGGCTCCGGCAAGGACGCCATGGACGAGCTCTTCACCCAGACCCGCGGCATCTACGTGAACGAGCCGGTGCGCCCGGAGATCTTCACCAAGCAGATCGCCTTCAACGTGATTCCCCACATCGACTCCTTCATGGACGACGGTTCCACCAAGGAGGAATGGAAGATGGTGGTGGAGACCAAGAAGATCCTGGACCCGGCCATCAAGGTCTCGGCGACCTGCGTGCGGGTGCCGGTCTTCGTCGGCCATGCCGAGGCGGTGAACATCGAGTTCGAGAACCCGATCTCGCCGGAGGAAGCGCGCGAGGCGCTGAGCGCCCAGGAGGGTGTGACCGTGATCGATCACCGCGTCGACGAGGGCTATGTGACCCCGGCGGAGTGCGCCGGCGAGGACCAGGTCTACGTCAGCCGCATCCGCAGCGATCCGACCGTGGACAACGGCCTGTCGATCTGGGTGGTCTCCGACAACCTTCGCAAGGGCGCGGCCTTGAACGCCGTGCAGATCGCCGAGACCCTGACCCGCGACTATCTGTAAGGTCACGGTGTAGACCCCACCGAACAGACTTTGGGGTGCGGGCCCCGCCGCCGCCCGCCCTCAGTGATGGAGGAAACCATGTCATTCGATAGCTGGCTGGTCTTCGTCGTGGCGGCGATGCTGATTTCGCTCTCGCCCGGCGCCAACAACCTGCTGGCGCTGACCAACGGCCTGCGGTTCGGGGCCGGCCGCTCGCTGGCCGCGGTGGGCGGGCGCATCGGCGCCTTTGCGGTGATGATCGTCATTGCCGCGCTCGGCCTGGGGGCCGTGCTGGCGGCGTCGGAACTCGCCTTCCAGGTCATCAAGTGGGTGGGCGTCGCCTACCTGGTCTACCTGGGCCTGCGGGCGCTCACCACGCCGGCCGCCGCGCCGAACGATCCCGGCGGCATGGCCCGCGCCAACCAGTCGGTTGCGGTGATGGCGCGGCGCGAGTTTCTGGTCGCCCTCGGCAATCCGAAAGCCATCCTGGTCTTCACCGCCGTCTTCCCGCAATTCGTGGTACCCGGCGAGCCGGCGCTGCCGCAGTTCCTCGTGATCGGGCTCACCTTCCTGGGCACCGAGGTCCTGGCGGCCTTCGCCTACGTGCTCTCCGGCAAGGTCTTCGCACCGCTGTTGCGCGACCGCGCCTCCCTGGTCAACCGCATCACCGGCGGCCTGCTGCTGGCGGCGGCCGGGCTGCTGGCCTCGGCCAGCCGGCGGGCTTGAGTTGACTGCCCCCGGGCTCAGTGTGACGTTTGAAAATCCTTCGTCTGGTTGGATGGACTTTGCAATCGAGTTTGCGGGGCAAAGGCTTTCCGAATCCGTCGCCTGTAGTTCGTCGGTCCTCAGCGACTGCTGTGCTGTGCTAGCCGCAGCGGCAGAAGGGACTCACACAAGACCCCTTGTCCTTCGCGCGGAGCCGAGCGAATTCGAGCTTCATTTCATCCCCGACAAAGCAACGTCGGCTGTGTGCTTGCTTGTCCAGGAGTGGCCAGATTCAGCAAGGAGCGCACTGCACACCCCCGAAGTGGTTTTGACCATGGAAGGCAGCCGCCAGGATGTGGTGATCCCGTTCTGGCGCGCCCTTCGGGGATTGCAAGCCTTCAGGCGAAGAGACCTTTCTGGCGGCTCTCGAAAGCACGTGTTCCCGGACGGCGACTTAGAGAAGTTGACCCTTCGTGTCGAAGCCCTGAAGGCCAAAGCGGCGGCGAACTGAACCGAAGCGGACTGCCGGGAGGGGTGTTCTCCTCCCCTGAAGCAGCCGGGTCGTGTCTGTCCTGGTGCCATCTTCTGCCGGACTGAAGGCCACGTGGCCGCTATGCCTCAGGCATGTCCAAGAAGAACCCGCTGCGGCGTGGTCACCGGGCGGCTGCCGCGATCGCGTCGCAGTCACGCTCTTGCGACAGATCCAACGCAAGTTGCCAGCCATCCTGAGGAGGCTTCTTCAGCCGGCGCGCTCCCGTGGGAGAGATCACCAGCTTGCCTTCGTCCTGCATGCGGTGGAGGTGCTTGCGCGATAGACCGAGTTCTGCCGCGAGGAGCCGGTCCAAGCGCAGAGAGACCGGGATTGCCAGCGCAAAACCGATCTCCAGCCGTGCCGTAGGGCGTGCCGGCACCTGAAGCGTTACCTTCTGTACCTTTGCCCCGCCGCAGGCCGCGATGCGCACAGTTCTGCGCCGCAGGTCTTCGATGTCGAAGGCCAGGTGCCGCGCCAGGCGCGGGTCATTCTGCTGGAGGGCTGCCAGGAGTTGCGGATCGACCGCAGCGGCGGGACGGCGCTCCAGAAACGGGCGGTTCCAAGTCTGGCCGCAGGCCGTGCAGTGGTAAATCAACCAGGCATCGAGGCGCTTGCCGTTGGCGTTAAGGCGGAACTTGTTGCTGCTTTCGAAGGGTTTGGGGTCACCGCAGCGGCTGCAGTGCAGCCAGGGTTGAGGGGCTCTCTGAGGAACCAGCGTCCAGAGGACGCGCAGGGTATCGGACATGCCGGCTTGCTCTTCCCGTTGGGAAGTTCGTCAAGACGACGGCAGTGAGAAGCCGAAGAGGCGCGGTCAGGGGGAGATTCGAAATGCTGGAAAATCAGCCGCGGGGCGGCGGGGATGCCGGTCGCGGTTCAGCCGTGCCATACCGGTCTCGAACCGCCACCAAGAGGAACTCACAGACTTCGGTCCGGCAGCGCGGGGCACTGCCGTGTGGACTGGTGGAACAGAGGAGACCGGCTGTTACGATGGCACGGTGCGGTGCGCCCTTTGCTGTGAGTGGGCGGTTTCTAGCCGAACCGGCTGCGTTTGTGAAGGCTCGATGCTTAGAGCGTCCGGACCGTGAAGCGCCGGCGCGGGGTTTCGAGCCGGTCCTGGGCGGTGATGAGCTGCAGTTCGTCGGCGCCGCTCTCCAGCGTGGTGTCGAGGATCTCGAAGATCGCCGCCGCAGCGGAGCCCAGCGCCTCCGGCAGCGCAGCGGTCTTCAGATAGAAGCCGAGCAGCAGGGCCGCCACCGCATCGCCGGCGCCGTTGGGGCTCATGGCGAGACGCGGGGTGGCGACATGCCAGGCACCTTCGGCGCTCACCGCCAGCATCTCCATCTCGCCCGCGGCATTGCCCGCCGGGCTGAAACTGGTGACCACCACCGCCTTCGGTCCATGTGCGAGCAGCGAGGCGGCGGCATCGCGGATAGCTTCAAGCCCCTCCGGCTTCCGGCCGGTCAGGATCTCCAGCTCGAAGAGGTTCGGGGTCACGATGTCGGCGGCGGCCAGCGCCGGGCCGCGCAGGAAGTCCGGTACGCCGTCTCGCACGAAGAGACCCCTGCCGTGGTCGCCCATGACCGGATCGCAGAGGTAGAGCGCGCGCGGGTTGGCGGCGCGGATGCGCGCCGCGGCATCCAGGATGACAGCCCCCAGCGCCGGATCGCCGATGTAGCCGCTCAGGAGCGCATCGCAGTCTGCCAGGGCGCCGCGCGCCTCCAGGCCGTCCATCAGGCGGGCGACATCCTCGGCGGCAAAGACCTGGCCCTGCCAGTCCGGATAGCCGGTGTGGTTGGAGAACTGCACGGTATGGACCGGCCAGACCTCGATCCCCAGGCGCTGCAGTGCGAAGACGGCTGCCGAATTGCCGACATGGCCGTAGGCGACGTGCGACTGGACGGAGATCACGTTCGGGGCGGACATGGTGGGTTCCAGGGGACTACGCGTGGGCACCAGAAGGGTCTCGGGTGCGCAGCTTGCCACAGGGCGGTGGTGCATTATAGTCGCCAGCCGTGTTCGCAGGTGCGGGATGACCGCCCGCTGCCGCCGTCGTTCCGCCATCGGGAGGTTTCACGCATGACCCTTCGCGCCCGTCCGCGCCGTTCTGTTCTCTATATGCCCGGCTCCAACGCGCGGGCCCTGGAGAAGGGCCGCAGCCTGCCGGCCGATGCGCTGATCCTGGATCTGGAGGACGCCGTGGCGCCGGATGCCAAGGAAAGCGCGCGCCGGCAGATCGTCGAGGCGCTGGCCGCCGGCGGCTATGGCGCGCGGGAGATCATCGTGCGGGTGAACGGCTTCGACAGCCCCTGGGGCGCGGACGACGTGGCGGCGATCGCCCCCACCAAGGCCGACGCGATCCTGCTGCCCAAGGTCGAGACGGCGGCCATGGTGCGGGATCTGGAGGCGCGCATGGACGCCGGCGGCGCCCCTGCGACGATGGGGATCATGTGCATGATGGAAACGCCACTGGGCATGCTGAACGCCCAGGAGATCGCGGCCGCCTCGGAGCGCGTGACCTGCCTGGTCATGGGCACCTCCGATCTGGTGAAGGACCTGCAGGCGGAACACACGCCGGAGCGTCTGCCCGTGCTGACCAGCCTGGGGCTCTGCATTCTGGCCGCGCGCGCCTACGGCAAGGCCATCGTCGACGGCGTTCACCTGGACCTCTCCGACGACGAGGGCTTCGCAGCCCACTGCCGCCAGGGCAGGGAACTGGGCTTCGACGGCAAGACCCTGATCCATCCGAAGACCATCGCCAAGGCCAACGAGGTCTTCGCGCCTTCGGGCGAAGAGGTCGCCTGGTCGCACAAGATCATTACCGCCCATGCGGAGGCGACGGCGGCCGGCCAGGGCGTGGTTGTGGTCGACGGCAAGCTGATCGAAAACCTTCATGTCGAGAACGCCCAGCGGCTGGTTGCCCTGGCCGAAGCGATCTCGGATCTGGAGAGCGCCGCCTAGATGGCCCCAGCAACGGCCCCTGCCGCGCCAAAGCAGAACCCCGGGAACCACTTCGAGGACTTTCGCCTCGGCCAGGTGCTGCGCCATGCCACGCCACGGACTTTGGGTGCCGGTGATCAGGCGCTCTACACCGCGCTCTACGGCTCGCGCTTCGCACCCCAGTCTTCCGACGTCTTCGCCCGGGACATCGGGCTGCCGCGGGCGCCGCTGGACGACCTGCTGGTCTTCCACGTGGTCTTCGGGAAGACGGTGCCCGACATCTCCCTGAACGCCGTCGCCAACCTGGGCTATGCCGCCGGCCGCTTCGGCGCGCCGGTCTATCCCGGCGACACGCTGTCGGCGGAAAGCGAGGTGATCGGCCTCAAGGAAAACTCGAACGGCAAGACCGGCGTCGTCTATGTGCGGACCAGTGGGGTGAACCAGGACGGCGCGCTGGTCGCCGACTACATCCGCTGGGTGATGGTGCGCAAGAAGGACCCGGCGGCGCCGGCGCCGCCGGCGGTGGTCCCCGAGCTGCCGGACGCCGTTGGCGCGGAGCACTTCATCATTCCCGGGGGGCTGGACCTCACGGCCTTCGATTTCACCGCCGCGGGCAGCCCGCACCGCTGGGACGACTATGCGGTCGGCGAGCGCATCGACCACGGCGATGCCATGACCATCGAAGAGGCCGAGCATCAGATGGCCACCCGGCTCTATCAGAACACCGCGCGGGTCCACTTCAACCAGCACGCCGAAGGGCAGGGCCGCTTCGGCCGGCGCATCGTCTATGGCGGCCACATCATCTCGCTGACCCGTGCGCTGAGCTTCAACGGCCTGGGCAACGCAGTGAAGCTGCTGGCGATCAACGCCGGCACCCATGCGGCACCCAGCTTTGCCGGCGACACCATCTATGCCTGGTCGGAGGTGCTGGAGAAGCTGCCGGTCGAAGGCAGGCCGGACCTCGGCATTCTGCGCCTGCGGTCGGTGGCGGCCAAGGACCAGCCCTGCGACGGCTTTCCCTTCAAGGACGCCGACGGCAAGTACGATCCCGCGGTGGTGCTGGACCTGGACTACAGCGTGCTGGTGCCGCGCTGAGGGTAGTCCCGGGGCAGCCGAAGGCCGAGCGCAGGGGACTCGGACTCACGCCAAATCTTGTGTGAAAGTTCGATGACCCCACAAAATTTAGTTGAATCCGTGGAGTCGCTCGTGTAATGACTGAGGCGCCGGGTGCAGAGGAGGAAACCTCTTCTGCGCTGTGCCCCGGAAGAAAGGGCACACCCGACGCCTCAAGAGCTGGATCCAGCTCAGCGCGATCGCGGCGGCCAGTGAGGTCTTTGTCATAATCTGCGCGCAGATACCGGGCCTGGCGTGACCGATAAAGCGCTGCGAGATCGTGACCCTCCCCAAGGGGAGCGAACTCACTTGGTTGGTACCCATCCGTCCTTACAGTCGCTCTTCCGGCTCCCGATCAGTCTGTCATGCTGCGGGCAGAGCCCGCTGCGGACAGTCCTCTCAGACCGGGCACGGGCGTGGTTCCGAAGAACCAACTCCCGCTCAGACGGCGGCGCAGGGCACGCCCTCCGACCTGAAGCCCCCAGGAAAAAGCCTCCGAAGAGCCTCTTTCCCTGACCCCGTCGGTCCGCAAGCGAGCCGCCAGGGTCGGAAGACTTCGCAAGACCCGTGAAGGTCCTGCCGTCCCGGACTGGCCAGCCCCCCGACACGGGGAAGGGGAGCGGCCATCGCCGGAAGATGACGGGCAAGGTCTGACCGACACCTCCCAGACCGATGATCAAGAACTGCAGGGCAACCCGATCACCGGCGCCGGACGAACCGCCTCCGAAGAGACCGCCCATCCCCGAACCTTGGACCCGGCGACCCGACCTCTCAGACCCCCGAGAGGGCCCTCAAGGCGCCGTTCCCCGACCCGAAGGCCGGCAGCTCATCGGAGTCAGATCCGAAGACCCGCCTCCTCCGATCCGTGGAGACCGAAGCCTCCAGGAACCGCCGCAATCCGCTTTCCTCGAACCCGAAAGTTCCAGGTCCCCGAACCGCTTTCCGTTGGGCCGAAACCCTCCGGAAGGGCCGCATTTCCGCCGTTCGGCGCTTTCGCGTGCAAGAAGATGCTCGCTCGAATTCGCCTTTGCGACAACACGAAATTTCCGTGGCGACCCAGAATCTTGTGCATAGTTTCTTCGATCCTGCACATTTCCTTCACATCTTGCCCACAGCTCTGTCCACAGTTGAAGTCTGCATGCGCTTTCGCCGAGTCCGGCGCAATCCGGAGTCCGGCCGCTGCGGGCCACCGGATGCCGGCCCCCGACAAGAGCTGTAACCGTCGCTGGCGGGACGTCATCCATGGCCCCGGGCGTTGCGCCGCGCAGCACCCCGGAGGGCCTCGACCGACCACCCCTTCGGTCGAAAAGCCTTTGATCTTGTAGTGTTTTTTCCGATGGCAAAGGCAGGGGAGGCAGCGCTCCGCGTTGACTTGTGCTGCGCTGCGGTCTAAATCTCAAGCGGTCTAGACGGATTGTTGAGGTTTACCGGGTATGAAGGTCCGCGCGGACAGACAAAGCCCGGCTCCCGGCCTCACTGTCGCCGCCTGCCCGGTCCTTCCGCAGCGCCGCCCGCAGCGCCGCTGTCGACCGGGATCCGAGCGACGATCCGGACCATCCATTGGCAAGCAGCCGAAAGAAAGCAGCCGCGTATGAGCAGTTCCAATCGGCCCCTCTCGCCTCATCTGCAGGTCTACCGGCCGCAGATCACGACGACCCTTTCGATTCTGCACCGGATCACCGGGGTGGCCCTGGCCGTTGGGACCCTGCTTCTGATCTATTGGCTTGCGGCGGCGGCCAGCGGACCCAGCGCCTTTGCCTCCGCGCAGGCGCTGGTCGGCTCCGTCATTGGACGCCTGCTGCTCTTCGGCTGGACTTTCGCCCTCTTCTATCATCTCTGCAACGGCATCCGGCACCTGTTCTGGGATGCGGGCTACGGCTTCGAGATGCGCACGGCGGAGCGCAGCGGCCTTGCGGTGGTCGCGGCGAGCGCGGTCCTGACCGTCGCCAGCTGGATCGCCGGCTATACCATGATGGGAGGGGCCTGAGATGAGCCTGCGCTCCCCTCTCGGTCGGGTCAGGGGCTTGGGCTCGGCCAAGGACGGCACCGGACACTGGTGGGCTCAACGTCTGAGCGCCATTGCCCTCATTCCCTTGACGCTGTGGTTTTGCGCTTCGGTGATTTCGCTGAGCGGCGCGGATTACGGGGCGGTGGCCGCCTGGGCCGGATCGCCTGTCGTGGCGGGTCTTCTGATCCTGCTGATCGCTGCGACCTTTTATCACGCCTACCTCGGTTTGCAGGTGGTGATCGAGGACTACGTCCATAGAGAGCTGGTGAAGATCGCCGGTCTGCTGCTGGCGAAGGCGGCGGCGATCGTCCTCGGATTGACCGGTATCCTCTCGGTTCTTCTGCTGCTCTTCGGGCAGGCCTGAGACCGGGGGCCGGGAACCGTGATCATGGGGATACGGGGCCTTGTGGACGAGCGCCACGCGATGCGGGACACCCGCAACAAGGGGAGTTGAGGACCGAGCATGACCAAGTCCTACGAGATAGTCGACCATACCTATGACGTCGTCGTCGTCGGGGCCGGCGGCGCCGGTCTCCGGGCGACCCTGGGCCTGGCGGAAGCGGGCCTCAAGACGGCCTGCGTGACCAAGGTCTTCCCGACCCGCAGCCACACCGTGGCCGCGCAGGGCGGGGTCTCCGCCTCGCTCGGCAACATGGGCGAGGACGACTGGCGCTGGCACATGTACGACACCGTGAAGGGCTCTGACTGGCTGGGTGACCAGGACGCCATCGAGTACATGGTGCGCGAGGCGGCACCCGCGATCCTTGAGCTTGAACACTACGGCATGCCGTTCAGCCGCACGGAGGACGGCCGGATCTACCAGCGCCCCTTCGGCGGCATGACGACCCACTACGGCGAGGGCATCGCCCAGCGCACCTGCGCGGCGGCCGACCGCACCGGCCATGCCATGCTGCACACGCTCTATCAGCAGAGCCTCCGCGAGCACGCCGAGTTCTTCATCGAGTATTTCGCCCTCGACCTCATCATGGAAGACGGCTCCTGCCGGGGTCTCATGGCCTGGAACCTGGACGACGGCACCATCCACCGCTTCCGCGCCCAGATGGTGATCATCGCCACCGGCGGCTATGGGCGCGTCTATTTCTCCTGCACCGGCGCCCACACCCAGACCGGCGACGGCAACGCCATGGTGGCGCGCGCCGGCCTGCCGCTGCAGGATATGGAGTTCGTTCAGTTCCACCCCACCGGGATCTACGGTGCCGGCTGCCTGATCACCGAAGGCGCGCGCGGCGAGGGCGGCTACCTCACCAACTCCGAGGGCGAGCGCTTCATGGAGCGCTATGCGCCTTCGGCCAAGGACCTGGCCAGCCGCGACGTCGTCAGCCGCGCCATGACCATGGAAATCCGCGACGGCCGCGGCGTCGGCGAGGCCGACGACCATATCCATCTCCACCTGGAACACCTGGAGCCGGCACTGCTGCACGAGCGCCTGCCGGGCATCTCCGAATCCGCGCGCATCTTCGCCGGCGTCGACGTCACCAAGGAGCCGATCCCGGTGCTGCCCACCTGTCACTACAACATGGGCGGCATCCCGGCGATCTACAGCGGCGAGGTGGTGACCGAAAAGGACGGCAACCCCAACAGCGTGGTGCCCGGCCTCATGGCCATCGGCGAGGCGGCCTGTGTCTCCGTGCACGGCGCCAACCGCCTGGGCTCCAACTCGCTGCTCGATCTGGTGGTCTTCGGCCGTTCGGCGGCCAAGCGCTGCGCCGAGATTCTGACCCCCGGCGACACGCAGCGCCCGCTGCCGGAGGATGCCGGCGACTCTGCCCTCGACCGCCTCGACAGGACGCGCCACGCCAAGGGCGAGACGGCGACGGCGGAGTTGCGCCTGGAAATGCAGCGCGCCATGCAGAGCCATGCCGCGGTCTTCCGCACCGGCGAGTCGCTCTTCGAAGGCGTCGGCAAGCTGGACCAGGCCTGGCAGAAGCGCGGCGACATCGCGGTCACCGACCGCTCGATGATCTGGAACTCCGACCTCGTGGAGGCGCTTGAACTGGACAACCTGATGTTCCAGGCCAAGGTGACCATGGAGTCGGCGGCCCAGCGCACCGAAAGCCGCGGCGCCCATGCCCGCGAGGACTTCTCCGAGCGCGACGACGCCAACTGGATGAAGCACACGCTGGCCTGGTGCGGCGAGGACGGCAAGGTGCGCTTCGGCAGCCGCCCGGTCAGCCTGAATACCCTGACAAACGAGGTCCAGACCTTCCCGCCCAAGGCCCGCGTCTACTAAGGCGCGTGCCGGGGTGGGATCGACGGATCGCCCTTTAGCCCTTCCCGAAGTCTGAGAAGAGAAAGATTTCGATGGTCGAGTTTGCGCTTCCCGCCAATTCCAAGATCGGCACCGGCAAGACCTGGCCGAAGCCGGCCGAGGCCGCGAAGACCAAGACCTTCAAGGTCTATCGCTGGAATCCCGACGACGGTGAGAACCCGAAGGTCGACACCTACGAGGTGGATCTCGAGTCCTGCGGACCGATGGTTCTGGACGCGCTGATCAAGATCAAGAACGAGATCGATCCGACGCTGACCTTCCGCCGCTCCTGCCGTGAAGGGGTCTGCGGCTCCTGCGCCATGAACATCGACGGCACCAATACGCTGGCCTGCACCCAGTACCTGAGTGAGATCAAGGGCGAGGTGAAGGTCTATCCGCTGCCGCACATGCCTGTCGTGAAGGATCTGGTGCCGGACCTGACCCAGGTCTATGCGCAGTACGCCTCCATCGAGCCCTGGCTGAAGACCGAGACCCCGGCGCCGGAGCGCGAGCGCCCGCAGAGCCCGGAGGAGCGCGCCAAGCTGGACGGCCTCTGGGAGTGCATTCTCTGCTTCTCCTGCTCCACCTCCTGCCCCAGCTACTGGTGGAACGGCGACCGCTACCTCGGGCCCGCCATTCTGCTGCAGGCCTACCGCTGGATCGCCGACAGCCGCGACGAGGCGACCGGCGAGCGCCTCGACCAGCTGGAAGACCCCTTCCGGCTCTACCGCTGCCACACCATCATGAACTGCACCAAGACCTGCCCCAAGGGCCTGAACCCGGCGAAGGCCATCGCCGAGATCAAGAAACTGATGGTGGAGCGCAAGGGCTGAGGCCCGTCGGCGGCGTGGTCATCCAAAGGCTGGGTACAATCCTGGCGTTTGGCGTTGCGGCACACTACTTCTAGGGCATGATCCTGATCCTGCGAACGGTTCTTGCGGTGGTGATCGCCGGCGCCGCCGGGACGCTGGCCAATGCGGCGGCGGCCGGCCTGTTCCTGCGTCCCGACCTCTTCGAACGCCTGGCCGTGGTGCCGAACCGCTATGTCATCGCCATCGCCTTCGTCGCCGCCGTGCCGCTGATCTACCGCCTGCTGCGCGGCGCCTGGGGCGCCTTCGCCGCGCTGGTGCTGCTGACCCTGGCGCCCTCGCTGCTGGCCAAGCTCGGCCTCGGCGCCATGACCCCCTGGCCCACCGTGCTGGCGCTGAACTTCGTCTACGGTCTCGTCGCCCTCATCGCCTATCGCCTGGTGCTGCGCTGAGGCGTCTTCCCGCTCAAAAGTGGTCCGCCATATTCGGTTTCTAGTGGCCCTTTTGCAGAACCGCCTGTCCGCCTAGGTTGCGCCGCCGCACCCCAGTCAGACCGGACCCGTCCCATGTTCGTTCCCAAGGCCTTCCGCCTCGACGACCGCCGGCAGATCGCCGCGGTCATCGAGGCCTTCAACTTCGGCCTCCTGATCACCGCGCCCGACGGCGTGACCCAGGCGAGCCACCTGCCGTTCCTCTACGACCCGGCGCCCAACCCCGACGGCGGGCCGGAAGGCACGCTGCTGGCCCACCTCGCCCGCGCCAACCCGCAGTGGCGCGACTTCGAGGCCCTGGCCGCCCGGGGACAGCAGGCGCTCGCGGTCTTTCAGGGCCCGCACAGCTACATTTCGCCGACCTCCTATGGCGGCGGCCCGCCGACGGTGCCGACCTGGAACTACGTCGCGGTGCATGCTTACGGTATGCCGCGGATCGTCGACGACCCGATCGCTCTGCGTGGCATGCTCGACCGGCTCGTGGCGCTGCACGAGGACGGGGCACGGCAGCCCTGGTCGACCGAGGGCTTGGAGGACGGCTTCATGACCGCCATGATGCGTGGGGTCGTCGCCTTCGAGATGCCGGTGGCGCGGCTGGAGGCCAAGGCGAAGCTCAGCCAGAACAAGAAGCCCGAGCAGCTTGCCGCCGCGACCGCCGCGTTGGAGACGGCAGAGGACCCGCTGGCGCGCCAGACCGGCACCTGGATGCGCGCCGTGCATGGACGCCTGGAGGAAGAGACGCGAGCTGCCGATGAACGAAGCCAAGGAGCCACAGGAAAAAGCTGAGCCGCCCCGCAGGCGGCTGTCGCGCGCCTCGCGTTTCTGGCTGGGCTGCACCCTCGGTCTCCTGGGCCTTGCCGCCGTCGCGTTCTTCTTTCCCGGCGAACCGCCGGAGGCGGGACTGGGCCGCGTCGCCACATCCTTCGATCTTCAGGGCCATCGCGGTGCGCGCGGCCTGATGCCGGAAAACAGCCTGCCGGCCTTCGAGGCGGCGCTGGCGCTGGGCGTCACGACCCTGGAGCTCGACACGGTGATGACCGCCGACGGTGTGGTGGTGGTGCACCACGACCGCCGCCTGATGCCCGAGCGCACCCGCGATGCGGCGGGTACCTGGCTGGAGGAGGCGGGGGCCGCGCCCCTGATCGGCCTCACCCGGGCCGAGCTGGCGGCCTACGACATCGGCCGCGCCCGCCCCGGCAGCCGCGTCGCCCGGCGCTATCCCGAACAGCAAGGGCTGGACGGCGTCGCTATTCCCAGCCTGGCCGAGGTGCTGGCCCGGGCCGAGGCGCTGAGCGGCGGGCTGATCCGCTACAACATCGAAACCAAGATCTCGCCGCTCTCGCCGGAGGACTCGGCGGAACCGGCGGCCTTCGCCGACGCGCTGGTGGAGACCATCCACGCCGCCGGCGTCGCCGAGCGGGCGGCGGTGCAGTCTTTCGACTGGCGCAGCCTGCTCCGGGTTCAGGAGATCGCGCCGGAGATCGAAACCGTCTATCTCACCGCCGAGCAGTCCTGGCTCGACAACCTGGCCCGCGGCGCGCGCCAGCCCTCGCCCTGGATCGGCGGGCTGGCCATTGACTGGTCTGACGTGACGCCGCCGGCGGCGGTGAAGGCGGCCGGCGGCGCCGTCTGGTCGCCCTTCTACCGCGATCTTCGCGCGCAGGACCTGCGGGAGGCCCAGGCGCTCGGCCTGCGCGTCGTGGTCTGGACGGTGAACGATCCCGGCGACATAGCCTCCCTCATCGATCTCGGCGTCGACGGCATCATCACCGACTACCCGGACCGTGCCCGCCGCGTCATGGAACAGAAAGAGATGCCGCTGCCGCCGGCCTTCCCGGCAAACTGAGCTGCGGCAAGCCGTCCTCTATCGCTTGCACCGCGGCCCGGCTAGACTCCGCGTTAGAGTTGTCGGGGGAATCGTTTTCGATGCGGGTTTTGGTGACCGGTGCCAATGGCTTCATCGGTGCCCAGTTGACCGCCGCGCTCATCGCAGCGGGGCATCAGGTGGTGGCGGCGGTGCGCGATCCGTCGAAGCTTGCGCTCCGTTTCCCGGACATCGAGACGATTGCCGCCGACATGAACCGCGACACCACGGTGGCCGTCTGGCGCGAACGCCTGGAGGGTGTGGACGCCGCCATCAACTGCGCCGGAGTGCTGCAGGGCGGGCGCGGGCAGGACATGGAGGCGATCCATCACCTGGCGCCGGCGGCACTGTTCGATGCCTGCGTCGAGGCCGGTGTCGCGCGGGTGATCCAGGTTTCAGCCATCAGCGCCGATGCGGAGGCCGAGACAGACTACGCGCTCTCCAAGAAACGCGCCGACGATCACCTGCAGGGCCTCGACCTCGACTGGGTTGTCCTGCGGCCCTCGCTGATCTATGGCGAGGGCGCCTATGGCGGCACAGCCATGCTGCGCGCCCTGGCGGCCTTTCCCTGGGTAACGCCACTGGTCGGCGGCGGTGGGCAGCCGTTTCGTCCTCTGCACGTCGACGACCTCGCCCGGACGGTCATCGCCTGTCTGGAGCGGCCGGACCTGGCGCGGCGGGTGCTGGAGCCGGTGGGTCCGGAGGTCGAAACCCTGAAGTCGATCCTTGCCCGCTACCGGGCATGGCTGGGCCGTCCGCCGGCGCGGCCGCTTCCGATCCCGCTTTCCGTCGTGCGTCCGCTCTGCCGTCTGGGGGATCTCTTCGGGCGCGGGCCGCTGTCTTCCAACGCGCTGGCCCAGTTGGAGTACGGCAACGCCGGGCGCGAAACCGGCTTTGCCGAGACGATCGGCTTTCAGCCGGCGCCGCTCGCGCGGCGTCTGCAGCTGCGCCCCGCCCAGACCCAGGACCTCTGGCATGCCCGCCTCTACCTGCTGCGCCCGCTGCTGCGGGGCGTTCTGGTGCTGCTGTGGCTGATCTCCGGCCTTCTGGGTCTGGCGACCCTCGGGGACTTCGCCCTGCCGCTGCTGACCGGTTTCGGCCTGCCGGCGGCGCTGGCAATCGTGACGGCCATCGCCACCTCGCTGCTCGACCTGGTGATCGCCGCCCTGCTGGCGGTCAACTGGCGCCCGCGCCTGACGGGGCTGCTGCAGCTGGCGGTGATCGCCGGCTACACCGCGGTGCTGACCCTGGCCGCCCCGGCGTTGTGGGCCGATCCCTTCGGGCCGCTGCTGAAGAACCTGCCGATCCTCGTGCTGGTGCTGGTGCAGATGGTGCTGGCGGAAGAGCGGTGATGGACCTCTATCTTGTCGCGCGTGGCCTCCATATCTTCAGCGCCTTTATTCTCTTCGGCACCGGGCTGGGCACGGCTTTTCACATGTCCATGGCCTGCCGCAGCGGTGCGGTGGCGGGCATTGCCCGCGTGGCGCGCCAGGTGGTGCTGGCCGACTGGCTGTTCACCCTGCCGGCGGGCTGTGTCCAGCTCGCAACCGGGCTGTGGCTGGTCCATCTCGCCGGCCACGACCTCGCTGCGCCCTGGCTCCTGCTCAGCTATCTGCTTTACGCCACGGCAGGCATCGCCTGGCTGGTGGTGGTGAAGCTGCAGCTGGACCTGCAGCGTCTCGCCACCACCGCCCTGGACCGGAACGCGGCGCTGCCCGACCGCTTCTGGCAGGCTTTCACGCTTTGGGTGCGCCTCGGCTGGGTCGGCTTTGTCAGCCTGATCGGCGTCTTCGTCCTGATGGTCGCCAGACCCGCACTCTGGTGAGCGTCGGTTTGGCTTCAGCTGCGCCGCGCCCCGGTGTCGCGCACCACCGGGATCCAGATGTCCCGCTGGCGGGTGTAGTAGGCATCCACCTCGCCGGGCGTCATCGCCGCCGGGACGATGGAGCCGAGATCCTCCAGCCGGCTGCGGATAGCCTCGGACTGTACGACCTCGTTGACCATGCCGTTGAGCTGCTGGACGATTTCGTCCGGCGTGCCCGAGGGCGCCGAGATGGTGTTCCAGGTCTGGGAGACGAAATCGGGAAGTCCGGCCTCCGAGATTGTCGGAATGTCGGGCACCGCATCCAGGCGCGCCGCCGCCGAGACCCCCAGCGGGCGCACCGCGTCGTCGCGCACCTGCACCACTGCGGTCAGCGAGGGATTGAAGACGAAGCTGAGGCGGCCGGCGATGAGGTCGCGCATCGCCTCGCCGCTTTTCGGATAGGGGACGTGGACGATGTCGGCGCCGATCCGCGAGAGGAACAGCGCGCCGGTGATGTGGGTGGTGGTGCCCGCCGGGCCCGAACCGTACTGGAAGCTGTCCGGGGCGGCCTTGATACGCTCGATCATCTCGGTCAGGGACTGTGCCGGGTCGTCCTTGTTGACGCACATGATCATCGGCACTTCGTTCATCATGGCGACGCCGCGCAGGGTCTGCTTGATGTCGACCGGAAGCGGTTCGAACAGCGCGATGTTGTGGACCAGCTGCGAGGAGGTGCCCACCAGCAGCGTGTAGCCGTCGGGTTCGGCCTTGCTGACGGCCTCCGTCGCCTGCATGCCCGAGGCCTTCGACAGGTTCTCGACCAGGATGCGCTGATCCAGCCGCGGCTCCAGTTCGGCCGCGACGATCCGCGCCACCACATCGGCATTGCCGCCGGCGCCGGAAGCGACCACGAGACGGATCGGACCGGCCTTGGGCCAGTCGGCGGCCTGCGCGGACCGGGCGGCCAGCGAAAGGAAGGGCGTCGCAAGGGCGGCGCCGACGAAGGCACGTCTGTTGATCATTGGAAGCTTCCCTTTCTCTTCTTGAGGTCGATTCTGTCTTTCGTGACGAAATGGGCGATTGACCGTTGACTGTGCCGTCATTTATTGAGAATGCGAATCAATGTCAATATAGCTCCCGCGCAAACCTGGGGTCCTCAACACCTTGCGTCCTCCTGCTTCCGCTATGACACCAGGGGCTGTCGCCGCTGCCGTGGCTGCGCCGGCCGCCATCGCGGCGCTCGGCGGCGCGCTCATGATCCTCGCCCATACCCAGCCGGCCTGGGTCGACGGCCGGATCGGGCCCGGCCTGTTCGCCCGGTGGCTGTCGATGGGTGTCGTCGCCTTGTCGGCGCTCTGGCTGCTGGTGTCCCTGGCCGAGATCCGGGTTATGCCGCGCCGGGCCAAGACAGGGAGCAGCGAGGCCGGCAGCGCGGCCGGTACCGGGAGCGGTTCCCGCCTCCGCGGGCGGTCGGGACCGGGCCTGGCGCTGCTGACGGCGGTGGCGCTGTTCCCGCTGCTGATGCCCTTTGCCGGTCTCGTCGCAGCCTGTGCCGTCACCGCGGCCGTGGCCGGCTGGGGTGCGGGCGACCGCAGCCTGCGTGACCTCGCCCTAACAGCGATGTTGGCCGCCATGGTCGCCGCCGGGATCGGCATGACGCTGCTGCCGCCGACGACCCGTGTGTGGCCCTGGGGGCCGTTCTGAGATGGGCGACCTTTCGGCCTGGTTCGGCCAGTTCATTGCCGTTCTGACTCTGGAGAACGTCCTTCTCTGTTTCACCGGTGCCTTGATCGGCACGGTCGTGGGCGTGCTGCCGGGCATCGGGCCGGCGGCGACCCTGGCGCTGCTGCTGCCGGTGACCTTCGTGCTCGATCCCGCCGGCGCGCTGATCATGCTGGCGGCCATCTATTACGGCGCCCAGTACGGCAGTTCGACGACCGCGATCCTGCTCAATCTGCCCGGCGAGACGTCCGGGATCGTGACCGCGCTGGACGGTCACCGCCTTGCGCTCTCCGGCCGCGCGGGGCCGGCGATCGCCATTGCCGCGCTGTCGTCCCTCTTCGCTGGGCTGGCGACGGCGGTCTTCATTGCCGTCGCGGCCGGTCCGGTGGCGCAGTGGTCGCTGCTGATCTCCCCAGCCGGTCTTGCCGGGCTGATCGCACTCGGCCTCTTCGCTGCGGCGGTGATCGCGCCCGGCAGGCCGCTGCCGGCGGTCATCCTGATTCTGGCGGGCGCCTGTCTCGGCCTGATCGGGACCGATTCCGGCGGCGGCATGCCCCGCTTCACCCTCGGGCTGACCGAACTGCGCGACGGCATCGGCTTCGTCCCCCTGGTGATGGGCCTCTTCGGCATTTCGGAGCTGATCCGCGCCCTGGAAACCGGCAGCAGGCCGGACCGCATCCCGCCCATCGGCTGGCCCTGGCCGACCCGCCGGGACCTGCGCGCCGGTGTCTGGCCCACGCTGCGCGGCACCACGATCGGCGCGGTCCTCGGCGCCGTTCCCGGCGTCAGCACGGTGATGGCGGCGCTGGCGGCCCGCGGGCTGGAGCGCGCCTTCAAGACGCCCGACCGCCGGCTGGGCGAGGGGGCGATTGCCGGCGTCTCCGCCCCCGAGGCCGCCAACAACGCCTCCGCGCAGTCAGCGCTGATCCCCCTGCTCACCCTCGGTCTGCCGGGCAACCCGGTGATCGCGGTGCTTGCCGGGGCGCTGATGATTCACGGCATGGCGCCGGGCCCCGGCTTCATTCCCAACAACCCGGATCTCTTCAACGCGCTGATCGCGAGCTTTGTGATCGGCAACGTGATCCTGATGATCCTCAACCTGCCGCTGGCCGCCGTCTGGGCCTCGCTGCTGCGTGTGCCTTTCCGAAAACTCGTGCCCCTGATCATCGTGCTCAGCATCATCGGCGTACATTCGGTGCACGGATCGATGTTCGATGTCTGGACGATGCTGGTGTTCGGCATCTTCGGGTGGCTGCTGGTGCGGCTCGGCCTGCAGCCGACACCCATCGTGCTGGGCTACATTCTTGGCCCCGCCTTCGAAGAGTACCTGCGCCGCACGTTGCTGTTCTCGCGCGGCGACATGACGGTGTTCGTGACCGACCCCTTCAGCCTTGCCAGCATCCTCTTGATTGCCGGCGGCTGCATGTTCCTCCTGGTCCGCCGCCTCCGCCCGTCGACCGCAGGCTGACGGCCACCGGAACAAAGAGCCGCCTCGCGGCGGCCCTTTGAGGAAATGAGCAGCCTGCCCGTCAGCCCAGCGAGATGTCGCCGGTGATTTCGTGGCTCAGGTCCAGGCCCTCGATGGAGAGCACAATCTTGGCCTTCAGAGTTTCGGAGCCGCCGAGCTTGCCGCTGTCGATGGCGCTGCGCACGGCCCCTTCGATCTCGCGCTGGGAGGTGACGCCGACTTTCTTCAGGAACTTGCGCAGTTCCATGTTGAAGGTTTCCTCGTCCATGACCTGACGACTCCTTTTCGTCTATCGGTTCGCTTTGGTTGCCTTGATAGCGGGCCGGCCCCGATGGGCCAAGCTTTCTCGAACAAAGACCTTCGAAGTCCTGGCTCGCGTGTTGCTTTGCCAGCGGCGGCGCTTTGAGGGATACTGGGGCAAACGGAAATCAAGACGCGCCCGCTGGAAGGCGCCCAGCCCAGGGAGATGACGCATGCAGCTGACCGACGCCCAGCGCGCGGACTTCGACCGCGACGGCTATGTTTTTCTGCCCAAGGTGTTTTCCGAGGCGGAGACCGCACTGCTGCGCGGGGAAGCGGGGCGGGTTTTCACGTTGGAGCGCGAGGAGGTCTGGCGCGAAAGCTCCGGCGCTGCGCGCACCGCCTTCGCTGCCCAGACCTACAGCGAGCCCTTCCGCCGCCTGGGCCTGCACCCGCGCCTCGTGGAGCCGGTCATGCAGTTGCTGGACGGTCCGGTCTATCTGCACCAGTACAAGGTGAACGCCAAGGCCGCCTTCGACGGCGAGGTCTGGCAGTGGCATCAGGACTATGGCACCTGGGCGCGCGACGATGCGATGCCTGAGGCGCGGGCGATGAACATCGCCCTCTTTCTCGATGAGGTGACGGCGGTGAACGGCCCACTGATGTTCATCCCGCGCAGCCACAGGCAGGGCGTCTTCGAGGCCGGGCACGACCTGGAAACCACCTCCTATCCGCTCTGGACCCTGGACCGGGCGACGGTAACGCGGCTGGCCGAGGAGGGCGGCATCGTCGCGCCCACCGGGCCCGCGGGCTCGGTGCTGATGTTCCACTGCAACCTGGTGCACGCCAGCCCGCCCAACATCAGCCCCTGGCGGCGCACCATCGTCTATCTCTCGCTCTGCCACGTCGACAATCACATCCGCCAATTCAAGCGGCCGGAGTGTGTGGCGCACCGCGACTTCGCCCCCATCGTGCCGCTGGCCGACGACTGCCTGTCCGAACTGGCGGCCGGCGCTGCTGCTGAGTAAGCCGACAGCCACGAACCCGGCAGCGCGCAATCCGGAGGAAAGACCCAATGAACCTGCACAGCCTGCTTGCCCGCCGCGCCGCGGCGGATCAGCCTCTGCGGATCGGCCTGATCGGCGCCGGCAAGTTCGGTGCCATGTTCCTCTCCCAGGCTGGGCGCACGCCCGGGTTCCATGTCGCGGCCATCGCCGATCTGTCGCCGGAGCGGGCGCGCGCGTCCTTGCAGCGCATCGGCTGGCCGGAGGAGCGGGCCGGCGCTGGGGATATCGACGCGGCCCTGGCTCAGGGCACGACCTGGATCACCGACGACGTCGAGGCCCTGTTCGGGGCGGATGCGATCGAGGTGGTCATCGATGCCACAGGCCATCCCGCCGCCGGCATTCGCCATGCGCGCCTGGCCTTTGCCCACGGCAAACACATCGTCATGGTGAACGTTGAGGCCGATGCCCTGGCCGGGCCGCTGCTGGCCGCGGAAGCGGAGCGGGCGGGGGTGGTCTACAGCCTCGCCTATGGCGACCAGCCGGCCTTGATCTGCGAGATGGTGGACTGGGCGCGCACCTGCGGGCTGCCTGTAATCGCCGCCGGCAAGGGGACCAAGTACCTGCCGTCCTACCATAGCCTCACCCCCGACGACGTCTGGGAACGCTACGGCATCTCCCCGGAAGACGCGGCGCGCGGCGGCATGAACCCGCAGATGTTCAACTCCTTCATGGACGGCACCAAGTCCGCCATCGAAATGGCCTCGGTGGCCAACGCTACCGGCCTCACGCCCGCTCCGGATGGTTTGGCCTTTCCGCCGGTCGGCGCCGAGGATCTGGCCCGGGTGCTCCGCCCGGCGGCCGAGGGCGGCTGTCTCAGCCACAAAGGCCAGGTGGAGGTCGTCTCCTCCCTGGCGCGCGACGGCAGCGAAATCGACCGCGACCTGCGCTGGGGTGTCTATATCGTCTTCGAAGCGCCGAGCGATTACGTGAAGCATTGCTTCAGCGAGTACGGCCTGGCGAGCGATCCGGAGGGGCGCTACGCGGCAATGTACAAGCCCTATCACCTGATCGGTCTGGAGCTCGGTATCTCGGTTGCCTATGCCGGCTTGCTGGGCCAGCCGACAGGCGCGCCGCGCGGCTGGAACGGCGATGTGGTCGCCACTGCCAAGCGCGACCTGAAGGCGGGAGAGACGTTGGACGGCGAGGGCGGTTACACGGTCTGGGGCAAGCTGATGCCGGCGGCGGACAGTCTCGCCAGGGGGTGCCTGCCCCTCGGCCTTGCGCAGGGCATCACGCTGGCCCGCCCGGTGGCCGAGGGCGCGGCCCTCTGCTGGGACGATGTGGTCGTCGATGCCGACGACCCCAGCGTCGCCTGCCGCCGCGACATGGAACGGCACTTTTCCGCACGCGGCTCGCAGGCGGCGGAGTAGCTGCGTCCGCAGCCGGACGGCACCGCGGGCGCGCGAATCAGTGCAGACAGTATACCTAGGACAAGACGCCTGATTGCACCGCGCCTTGCCCGAACAGGCGCGAACCCCCATATCTTTCTTGGAAGCGAAAAGGCTTCCCAGGTTCGGCAGACGCCGGGAACCTATAGCGAGCGTTCTGTTTCGAACGATGAAGCAGGCCTCGCGCCGGTCGCAGGCAGGGCCGGCACAGAAGGGTTTGGCCGCATCCCAAAGACGTAGACCCCGTCTCTGATGGGTTCGTCCGCCACGCCGGAAGAGGCGGGGCCTTGTGGCAAAACCCACCGCATCTCAGCAACGGTGACGGCATGATGGGTTCCCGGTTGGGAATATACCCGCCGACTCGGCGTTGTCCCTGTGAGATCCGAACGAAGCAATCGCGGACGACATGCAGGCACCGCCGAAAACGAGGAAGGAGACAGTATCATGCGCAAGAAGAACGCACATCCGGGGGGACTGATGAATCGCCTGGGCGCGTCGGTCTTCGCGCTCACGCTGTCAGCCCCTCTCGCACTCGCCGCCCTGACCGCGGCATCCGATCCCGCCGAAGCGCAGGGCCCGCAGTGCGCGCCGCGCGAGGCGCTTCTGAAGAGCCTCTCCAAGAACTATAAGGAGGCGCCGGTCAACATGGGCGTGACCTCCACCGGTTCGCTGCTTGAGGTTCTGGCCAGCCCGAGCGGCAGCTGGACGATTCTGGTAACCGTGCCCGGCGGTCCGACCTGCATGGTGTCGTCCGGCGAAGGCTGGCGCGCATCGCCCGTCCAGGTCGCCCAGGAGCCGGCGGTCTGAAGTTCACACCTCAACACTGTACCGGTTGATCCATGCTTCGAGACGGCGCTGTACGCCTCCTCAGCATGAGGGTTTTGAACGGGCCTCATCCGGAGGCGCGGAGCGCAGCGGAGCCTCGAAGGATGACCGGGCAGCGCCTCGGTCAGGCCGCCGTGTCGTAAGCGGTGACCGACCGGGCGAGGCCGTCGAAGAGATCCAACATGCAACTGCGCCAGGCGCGAAGCACGGTCTCCTGCGGCGCGAGGATGTCTTCGTCGCAGACCGACCGTGCCCATTGGAACTCGGCAAAGACCAGGTAGTCGCCGTAGGCCGGGCGCTCGCCACAGAAGAACGGCGACTCCTTCAGCCGCTGACGCAGCGGTTCGAGAGCGGGATCGAACGCCTCCAGATAGATGGCGCGCTTGGTCGCCAGTGTTTCCAGGCTTTCCCCGTAGCGCGCCTCGCGTGTCTGGCGATAGTAGGCGCGGTCGTCTGTATGCGCCGCCGCCAGCATGTAGGGTGCAAGAATTGGGCTGAGCGCCTTCTGCAGCCCATGGTCGACCCAGAGATTGACGAAGCGGGCCATGGCGCGTCCGCCCGAGCCGTCGAACAGCGAGGGGGCGTCGGGATAGTGGTCTTCCAGGTAGCAGGCGATGTTCCAGGAATCGCTGATCACCGCCGCGCCGTCGACCAGCACCGGCACCTTTGACTGACCGCTGAAGGCGACACGGTCCGCTTCGCTGAACTTGACCGTGCGGTAGTCCGGCTTCAGGCCCTTGTGCGCCAACGCCAGGCGCGCGCGCCAGCAATAGGGGCTGGGACGCCGGTCGTCCGCGCAGAGTCTTTCGTAGAGTTCCAATGCCATCGTCTTCGCCTGCCGCTAGCCGCTATCGGTAAAGGACACCGGGCGGATCGTGGCGAAGGCAAGGCGTCTTGCCAAGGCCGGATTTGGCCGCGCGCCTCGCCGGTTGTCAGCGGACCATGGTGGCGCGGTCCCAGTCGGCATAGTCCGGGGAGTCTTCGACGCGCACGGCCCCTTCGTAGCCCAACGCGACGACGATCTTGTTCTCGGCCAGGGCCGGCCCGCTCAGCAGTCTGACGACCGCGACGGTGGTCAACAAAGCTCTCATGCGTTATTCCTCCTGATGTCAGAGAGGCGACGCGGGACGAGGCTGCCACTTCGCGCCCCGCGACCGCCCGATTGATCCCGCTGCGGTGGGAACCTTGACTACCGGGGGTGCGGCATCGCCGTGCCCCCAATCTTTGTTCGGCGCTACTCTGGTCCGGTTGGCGCTGTCTCCTCGATGAGGCGGCGCTGGGGAATCAGAAAGGCAACGATCAGCGGGGCGACGATGATCGTCGTCGTGGCCATCATCGCGCCGAAGGAACTGCAGTGAGCGGCCCCTGATCTGACAGCTGACCCTCCCCTTTTCTTGGCCCGGCAACTGGTCCAGGCGGATTGCGTCGATGCGGTCCTTGCTGCGGGCCGGGGGGCTGCGCTATCTTTCCCGCTTCCAATCGGCCGCGATTGCCGCCTGACGGCCCCGTTTTCGCAATCTGAGCGACGCTCTTCCCGGCGGAGGCTTTTCGCGCGCCCATGCAGAAAGCATCCTTCTACAACGCATCCCTTTACGGCCTGACCGTTCTGATCTGGGGGTCGACCTGGATCGCTATCGAATACCAGATCGGTGTTGTCTCGCCGGAACTCTCGGTGGCTTACCGCTTTGCGCTGGCCTCTGCCCTGGTTTTCGCCTGGGCCTGGGCGGCAGGCTACCGCCTGCGCTTCCCCTGGCGCCGCCATGGCCTGCTGCTGGTGATGGGCGCCTGTCTGTTCTCGACGAACTTTTTTCTGTTCTACCACGCGGCGGCCTATCTCACCTCCGGCCTGATGGCGGTGGTCTTCTCCATGGCGGTGGCCATGAACATCATCAACGGGCGCCTGCTGCTGGGCCGCCGCTCGGAGCGGCGCACGCTCATCGGTGCGGCGCTCGGGGTCGTGGGCATCGTGGCGCTGTTCTGGCCCGAGGTGCACAGCTTCGATCTGAATGACAGCGGTGTCGTCGGCCTGCTTTTGTCCCTGGCCGGAACCTTCTGCTTTTCGCTGGGCAACATCGCCTCGGCCCGGGCCCAGGCCATGGATCTGCCGGTGCTGTCCTGCAACGCCTGGGGCATGGCCTATGGCGCGCTCATCATGATGGTGCTGGCGCTCGCCGGCGGCGCGCCCATCGCTTTCGATCCGCGGCTGCCCTACGTCGCCTCCCTGCTCTACCTTGCGGTCTTCGGCTCGGTTCTGGCCTTCGGCGCCTACCTGACCCTGCTGGGCCGCATCGGCGCCGACCGGGCCGCCTATGCGACGGTGCTGTTCCCCCTGGTCGCTTTGCTGATTTCAACCGTCGTGGAAGGCTATGTCTGGACACCGGTCGCGCTTGGCGGCGTCGCGCTGGTTTTGTGCGGCAACCTCCTGGTTCTCCTGCCGGCGCGCGCCAGGCTGTCCAAACCCGCTGCCAGCCAATCCTCTCATTGAGTATCGGGAGCGTGTGAAATGTCCGGAACCCTGCTCGTCACCGGCGCCAGCCGGGGTATCGGCGCAGCGGTGGCCCGCCTCGGCGCCGCGCACGGCTATGCGGTCTGCGTGAACTATGCCGCCTCTTCGGACGCAGCGGAGGCGCTGGCCGTGGAGATCCGCGAAAGCGGCGGCACGGCGCTGGCGGTGCAGGCCGACGTGGCGCAGGAGGACCAGGTCGAGCGCCTCTTTGCGACCCTGGATGCCGAACTGCCGCCGCTCAGCGGCCTGGTCAACAATGCCGGCCTCGCAGGGCTGGTCAACCGCCTGGAGGACGCGCCGGCGGAGACCATCCGCCATGTCATGGACCTCAACGTGCTTGGCAGCATCTGGTGCGCGCGTGCGGCGATCCGGCGGATGGCCCGGCGGCACGGCGGCGGGGGCGGTGCGATCGTCAACATCTCTTCCGGTGCGGCGACCCTCGGCAGCCCCGGGGAGTACGTCTGGTATGCCGCCTCCAAGGGAGCGGTGGACAGTCTGACCATCGGCCTGGCCAAGGAAAACGCCGCCGAAGGCATTCGCGTCAACGCGGTGGCGCCCGGTTTCGTGAACACCGGGATCCATGCGGCTTCCGGCATGCCAAACCGTCTGGAGAAAATCGCCCCCACCATGCCGATCGGCCGCGCCGCCGAGCCGGAGGAGATCGCCGAAGCCGTGCTCTGGCTGCTCTCGGATGCGGCGTCCTACACCACCGGCGCCGTCCTGCGCGTTGCCGGCGGACGCTGAGGGTCAATGCCGCCTTCGATATCAACCGCCGATATCAACCGCCGATATCAACCGCCGATATCAACCGCCGATATCAACCGCAGCTTCGCCTCTCGTGATCATTAGTAGACAGTTATACGCAATCGGGTGCATCCTTCTTCTCAAGTGATTGGGGGATCATGAGTAAGGGGGGGAAAGCCAGTGTCGCGGCCGATCTTGGCATGGGCGCTTGGCGCCGTGATCTGGGCAACGACCGCGGGTATGCCGCCGGCGTTTGCCCAGGATGGATTCTATGTCGGCCTGAGGGGCATCGGTTCCTTCAGCGAGGTGGATGTCAGCACCAGCAGCTTCGGCGGCGCCGAGTCGGTCGAGAACGACGATGACCACGTGATCGGGGTCGGCGCCATCGTCGGGTATCGCTGGCAGGACATTCCCTTGCGCACCGAGATCGAGGGCGGCTATCGCTTCCGCTTCGACATGGACGTGCGGGATTCCGGACCGCCTACCGTCGACTACGAAACCAACATCGCGACCACCACCGTGTTGCTGAACGCCTACCTGGAATGGCGCAACGAGTCCGATTTCACGCCCTTTGTCGGCGGCAGCATCGGCTGGGCCCGCAACATGGCCGAAAACAAGCGCACCGTTCTCGGGACCTCTGCCAGCCAATCCGACGATGTTGACGAAGACAACCTGGCCTGGGGGGTGGCGGCCGGCGTGGACTGGCTGTTTCTGGATAACGTCTCGGCGGAGCTCGCCTACCGCTTCATCAATCTCGGCGACGTCGATGCCGGCAGCTTCGCCGGCGGCGACAGCGTCGAGGCGGAGGACTACATCTCGCACGACGTCATGCTCTCGGTGAGTTACCGCTTCTAGGGCAGCTGCCGCTTCCAGAACGGGCGCCTGTCGCCGACCCCGTCTCTGGCCCCGGCCCTTTTCCAACGGCCGGCTTTGCCGTAAGAAACGGCGCCATGGTGCAAGACCGGCAAGATGACAGCGCAGGAGGGGCCGCCCGAAGCGGGCCCCTGGCCGCCTATCGCGCGCGCCGGCGTGCCGGTGAGCTGCGCCACGATCCGGGCCAGGAGCTGGCGGCGGAGAAGCTGCAGAGCCTGCACAACGCCCTGCGCCACTACGAGCCGGCGGGCGGCGCCGGCGGCTGGAAGGCGCGCTTCGGCCTGGCCCGGCGCCGTACCGAACCGCCCCTGGGCCTCTACATCTTCGGCGGCGTCGGCACCGGCAAGTCGATGCTGATGGACCTTTTCTTCGAGGGCGCCCCTTTGGAAAAGAAGCGCCGCGTCCACTTTCACGCCTTCATGCAGGAAATGCAGGAGCGCCTGCATAGCTGGCGCCAGGACGAAGCCAATGCCGACAAGGCCGACCCCCTGCCGGCCCTGGCCGGCGAACTGGCGCAGGAGGTCTGGCTGCTCTGCTTCGACGAGTTTCATGTCGTCAACATCGCTGATGCCATGATCCTCGGGCGCTTCTTCGAGACGCTGTTCGAGAAGGGGGTCGTCGTCGTGGCCACTTCCAACTGGCCGCCGGACCGTCTCTACGAAGGCGGGCTGCAGCGCGATCGCTTTCAGCCCTTTATCGACCTGGTGAAACAGCGTCTCGACGTTCTCGAACTGGACGGCGGCATCGACTACCGCCAGCAGCGCCTGAAAGACATCGCCACCTACCATGCGCCCCTGGGGCCGAAAGCCGATACGGCGCTCGACAAGGCCTTCGCCGAGCTGACCGAAGGGGCCACGGCCGTGCCCGACCGGGTGCTCTACAAGGGCCGGGAGATCCCGGTGCCGCTGGCCGCCCGCGGCGTCGCACGGTTTTCCTTCGCCGACCTCTGCGAACAGCCGCTGGGGGCCGGCGACTACCTGGCCATCGCCGGGCTCTATCACACGCTGGTGCTGTCCGGGGTGCCGCGCCTTTCGGAGGACAAGCGCAACGAGGCGCGGCGCTTCATGACCCTGATCGATGCGCTCTACGAACACCGGGTCAAGCTGATCGTCGCCGCCGAGGCGCCGCCGGAGCGTCTCTATCCCTCCGGCGACGGGTCGACGGAATTTCAGCGCACCGTCAGCCGCCTTCAGGAGATGCGTTCGGCCGATTACGTCGCCGCTGCGCACATGACCTGAAAGCATCCGGTCCAAAGGACACCCGGGCGCCTTGCCCCGCCCCTGAAATCGCGCTAGGTAAGCCCCGCCCGCGGCGGATATCCGCGCAGTAGAACGGGCGGCGGGCGCGCATCACTCCGGACAGGTTTCATCCATCAGGGAAACATCACCATGGCTCGCAACAAGATCGCGCTCGTCGGCGCCGGTAACATCGGCGGCACTCTGGCCCTGCTCGCCGGCTTGAAGGAACTGGGCGACGTTGTCCTCTTCGACATCATCGACGGGGTGCCGCAGGGCAAGGCCCTGGATCTTGTCGAGTCCTCTCCGGTCGAAGGCTTCGATGCCAAGTTCGTCGGGGCCAGCAAGTACTCGGCCATCAAGGGGGCCGATGTGGTCATCGTCACCGCCGGGGTCGCGCGCAAGCCGGGCATGAGCCGCGACGACCTGCTGGGTATCAACATCAAGGTGATGAATGCGGTTGGCGAGGGCATCCGCAAGAACTGTCCGAAGGCCTTCGTGATCTGCATCACCAACCCGCTGGACGCAATGGTCTGGGTGCTGCAGCAGGCCAGCGGGCTGCCGGCCAGCCGGGTGGTCGGGATGGCCGGCGTGCTCGATTCGGCGCGCTTCCGGTACTTCCTGGCCGAGGAAATGAGCGTCTCGGTTGAGGACGTCAGCGCCTTCGTCCTCGGCGGCCACGGCGACACCATGGTGCCCATGGTGCGCTATTCCACCGTCGCCGGCATTCCCCTGCCGGACCTCATCAAGATGGGCTGGATCACCAAGAAGCGTCTGGACGAGATCGTGCAACGCACCCGCGACGGCGGTGCGGAGATCGTTGGCCTGCTGAAGACCGGCTCGGCCTTCTACGCGCCGGCTTCATCCGCCATCGCCATGGCGGAGTCCTATCTGAAGGACAAGAAGCGGGTGCTGCCCTGCGCGGCCTACCTGAACGGCCAGTATGGCATCAAGAACCTCTACGTCGGGGTTCCCTGCGTAATCGGGGCCAAGGGCGTCGAGCGCATCGTCGAGCTGGATCTCAACAAGTCCGAACAGTCGATGCTGAAGAAGTCGGTGGGGGCGGTCAGCGGCCTGGTCGACACCTGCAAGAAGATGATGAAGGCCGCGCCCGCGAAGAAGGCGCCCGCTAAGAAGGCTGCCGCCAGGAAAAAGGCCTCGGCCTGACGCGGGCGGACTGCGCACCGCGGACCGCGCCGGCGGCGATGACTCCGGAACCGCCGGAGCCCCCGGAAATCGCAATCTGGGCGGGTTTTCTGCCGGTTGCGCTACCTCGCCGGGGTGCTAAGGTACGCGGGAAAGCGGCACGAAAGGCCGTGTCTCGGTGACTTCGGCGGGGGGCGTCGGGGTGCGGGACGGCACGGTGGCTGGGACCGACGGAATGGAATACATCAGGACAGAGCGCTCTTGCTTCGGCTGTCCCGGCACCTCCAACCACACTAAAGACGGCGGGTCATGAATATTCATGAGTATCAGGCCAAGGCTCTCTTGGCGAAGTTCGGTGTTGCGGTTCCCAAAGGCGGGGTCGCGTTCACGCCGGAGGAAGCGGAAAACGCGGCGCGCGAACTGGGCGGGCCGATCTATGTTGTGAAGTCGCAGATCCATGCGGGGGGCCGCGGCGCCGGGCGTTTTCAGGACGATCCCGACGGCCAGGGCGGCGTGCGGGTCTGCAAGTCGCTGGACGAGGTGCGCGAGAACGCCCGCAAGATGCTGGGCCACGTGCTGGTGACCAAGCAGACCGGACCCGCCGGCAAGGAGGTCAAGCGCCTCTATATCGAGGACGGCTGCGACATCGCCCGGGAGCTTTACCTGGGTATGCTGGTGGACCGGGCGACCAGCCGCATCACCATCATGGCCTCCACCGAGGGCGGCATGGAGATCGAGGAGGTGGCGGCGGCCACGCCGGAGAAGATCCTGAAGCTGGCCATCGATCCGGCCGAGGGCTTCATGCCCTATCACGGCCGCCAGATCGCCTTCGGCCTGGGCCTGGAGGGCAAGCAGGTCGGCGCGGCGGTGAAGTTCCTCGCCGCCATGTACAAGGCCTTTCTCTCGCTCGACGCCTCGATCGTCGAGATCAACCCGCTGGTGGTGACCGGCGGCGGCGAGGTCATCGCCCTGGACGCCAAGATGAACTTCGACGACAACGCGCTGTTCCGCCACAAGGATGTGGCCGACATGCGCGACGAGGACGAAGAAGACGCCATGGAGCTGGAGGCGGCCCGCCACGACCTGAACTACATCAAGCTGGACGGCCAGGTCGGCTGCATGGTGAACGGCGCCGGCCTTGCCATGGCCACCATGGACATCATCAAGCTCTACGGCTCCGAGCCGGCCAACTTCCTGGACGTCGGCGGCGGCGCCACCAAGGAGCGGGTGACCGCCGCCTTCAAGATCATCCTCTCCGACAAGAACGTCGAGGGCATCCTGGTGAACATCTTCGGCGGCATCATGCGCTGCGATGTCATCGCCGAGGGCGTGGTCGCGGCGGCGCGGGACGTGGAGCTCCACGTGCCTCTTGTGGTGCGCCTGGAGGGGACCAATGTTGAACTCGGTAAGAAGATCCTGGCCGACTCCGGTCTGCCGATCGTCTCGGCAGACAATCTGGCCGACGCCGCCGAAAAGGTGGTGAAGGCGGTGAAGGAGGAGGCAGCGTAACATGGCGGTTCTGGTCGACAGGAATACCAAGGTCATCTGCCAGGGCTTCACCGGGGCGCAGGGCACCTTCCATTCCGAGCAGGCGCTGGCCTACGGCACAGCCGTGGTCGGCGGCGTCACCCCGGGCAAGGGCGGCACCACCCATCTGGACCTGCCGGTCTTCAACACCGTGGCCGATGCGGTTGAAAAGACCGGCGCGAATGCCAGCGTGATCTATGTGCCGCCGCCGTTTGCGGCCGACGCCATCCTCGAAGCCATCGATGCCGAGGTGGAGCTCATCGTCTGCATCACCGAGGGCATTCCGGTCCTTGACATGCTGCGCGTTAAGCGGGTATTGGCGGATTCGAAATCGCGCCTGATCGGGCCCAACTGCCCGGGCATCATCACGCCCGAGGAGTGCAAGATCGGCATCATGCCGGGCCATATTCACGCATCCGGCAAGATCGGGGTGGTTTCGCGCTCCGGCACGCTGACCTACGAGGCGGTGGCGCAGACCACGGCCGCCGGGCTGGGCCAGACCACCTGCATCGGGATCGGCGGCGACCCGATCAACGGCACCAACTTCATCGACTGCCTGGAGCTCTTCCTCGCCGATCCGCAGACCGAGGGTATCATCATGATCGGTGAGATCGGCGGCAGCGCCGAGGAAGATGCTGCGGAATTCTACAAGGCGTCAAAGATCAAGAAACCTATCTGTGGTTTCATCGCCGGCGTCACCGCGCCGCCGGGCCGTCGTATGGGCCATGCCGGGGCCATCATCGCCGGCGGCAAGGGCGGCGCCGACGACAAGATCGAAGCGTTGAAATCGGCCGGCTTCCTGGTTGCGGATTCACCGGCCAGTTTGGGATCGACAATGCTGCAGGCCATGGCCGCCTAGGCAGCGCAGAGAGAGAAGGCGGCCCGGTCCGGTTTCGCCCCGGCCGGGCCGGGACAGACAATGACCATCTACTCACCGTCCCAGGCGGCGGTTCTCGCGGATCTCTATCGCCAGTTCAGCCAGGCGCCGGGGTCCGTGGACCCGCAGTGGCAGGCGTTCTTCAGCGACCTGGACCCGGAGGCGAAGGCCGTCATCGAAAAGCTGAACGGCGGCGCGGCCAACGGGGCCGCCGCGGAAGCCGTCGCCGCGGCGCGGCCCGGCCCGGCCGTTGCGGCCGGGACAGGCGCCGATGTCAGCGACGCGGGGGTCAGGGCGGCCACGCTGGATTCCATCCGGGCCCTCATGCTGATCCGGGCCTACCGGGTGCGCGGTCACCTGGAAGCCGATCTCGACCCGCTGGGCCTCAAGCCCGTTGACCCGCATCCGGAGCTCGACCCCAAGAGCTACGGCTTCACCGAGGCGGACATGGACCGCCCGATCTTCATCGACAACGTGCTGGGCCTGGAGACCGCGAGCCTGCACAAGATCGTCGAGGTGGTGCGGGCCACCTACTGCGGCACCATCGGCGTGGAGTTCATGCACATCCAGGACCCGGCGCAGAAGGCCTGGATTCAGGAGCGCATCGAATCGATCCGCAACCAGCCCGACTTCACCGTGAACGGCAAGCGCGCGATCCTGGAACGCCTGACGGCGGCGGAGACCTTCGAGCAGTTCCTCAACAAGAAGTACACCGGCACCAAGCGCTTCGGCCTGGACGGCGGCGAATCCATGATTCCGGCGCTGGAGCAGATCCTGAAGCGCGGCGGCCAGCTCGGCCTGAAAGAGGTGGTCATCGGCATGCCCCACCGCGGGCGCCTGAATGTGCTGGCCAACTTCATGGGCAAGCCCTATTCGGCGATCTTCTCGGAATTCGAGGGCGGCGCCGCCCATCCCGAGGACGTCGGCGGTTCCGGCGATGTGAAGTACCATCTGGGCACGTCGTCCGACCGGGAATTCGACGGCAACGTCATCCACCTTTCCCTGACCGCCAATCCCTCCCACCTGGAGGCCGTGAACCCCGTGGTCGTCGGCAAGGTGCGGGCCAAGCAGGAGCAGGGCAAGTACAAGGACCGCAGCGAGGTCATGGCGCTGCTGATGCACGGCGACGCCGCCTTCGCCGGCCAGGGCCTGGTGCCGGAGACGCTGGACCTCTCCGAGCTCAAGGGCTACCGCATCGGCGGCACCATCCACTTCATCGTCAACAACCAGATCGGCTTCACGACCAATCCGGTGAACTCGCGCTCCGGGCCCTATTGCTCCGACGTGGCGAAGATCATCCAGGCGCCGATCTTCCATGTGAACGGCGATGATCCGGAGGCCGTGACCCACGTGGCGCGCATCGCCACGGAGTTCCGCCAGACGTTCAACAAGGACGTTATCATCGACATGTTCTGCTATCGCCGCTTCGGCCACAACGAGGGCGACGAGCCGGCGTTCACCCAGCCGCTGATGTACAAGGCCATCGCCAAGCACGCGACCACGCGCCAGGTCTACGGCCAGAAGCTGGTGGCGCAGAGCACCTTCACCCAGGAAGAGGTCGACGGCCTGGTGGCCCAGTGGACCGAACGCCTGGAGCAGGACTTCCAGGCCGCCAAGAGCTACAAGCCCAACAAGGCCGATTGGCTGGAGGGCGCCTGGTCGGGCCTGGATGTCGCCCGCGGCTACGACCCGCGCCGCGGCAAGACCGACGTGCCGATGGAGACGCTGACCGAAGTCGGACTTTCGCTCACCAAGGTGCCGGTCGACTTCAAGCTCAACCGCAAGATCGCGCGCCAGCTCGACGCCAAGCGCAAGATGATCGAAAGCGGCGAGGGCATCGACTGGGCAACCGCCGAGGGCCTGGCCTTCGGTACCCTGCTGGTCGAAGGCCATCCCCTGCGCCTTTCCGGCCAGGACAGCAACCGTGGCACCTTCTCCCAGCGCCATGCCGCCTTCATCGATCAGGAGACGGAGGCGACCTACAAGCCGCTGGCCCACATCCGCGACGACCAGGCGCGCCTGGAGATCGTCGACTCGCCGCTCAGCGAGCTGGCGGTGCTCGGCTTCGAATACGGCTTCTCCCTGGCCGAGCCGCGTGCGCTGGTGATGTGGGAGGCGCAATTCGGCGACTTCGTGAACGGCGCGCAGATCATCATCGACCAGTTCATCGCCTCGGGCGAATCCAAGTGGCTGCGGCTCTCCGGCCTGGTGATGCTGCTGCCGCACGGTTACGAGGGACAGGGGCCGGAGCACTCCTCCGCCCGCATCGAACGCTTCCTGCAGCTCTGCGGGGAAGACAACCTTCAGGTCGTGAACTGCACGACTCCGGCCAACTACTTCCATGTGCTGCGGCGCCAGTTGCACCGCGAGTTCCGCAAGCCGCTGATCGTCTTCACGCCGAAGTCGCTGCTGCGCCACAAGCGCTGCGTCTCCAAGCTGGAGGACTTCAGCGCCGGCAGCTGCTTCCACCGGATCCTCTATTGCGACGACCTGCCGAGCCCCAAGGAAGAGGCCAAGCAACTGGTCCTCTGCTCCGGCAAGGTCTACTACGACCTGCTTGAGGAGCGGGAGAAGCGCGGCATCAAGGACGTGCACTTCCTGCGGCTTGAGCAGCTCTATCCCTTCCCGGCCGACGGCATGATGCAGGAGCTGGAGCCCTACAAGCATTGCGATCTGGTCTGGTGCCAGGAAGAGCCCCGCAACATGGGCCCCTGGGGCTTCGTGTCGACCTTCATCGAAGAGGTTGCGGAAGAGGTCGGCTTCAAGTGCCCGCGGCCGCGCTATGCCGGCCGGCCCTCGGCGGCCTCTCCGGCAACCGGTTCGCACAAGCGCCACGTCGCCGAGCAGGCGGCCCTGGTGGACGACGCGCTCACCCTCGGCAAAAAGGCGATGGGCCGGATCCAGTCGCGCAAGGCGGCGGTCGCGGCGCGGCAGAAAAAGAGCAAGGGCGAGGCCGCCGAGTAGCGGGCCTGCGGAATAGCGGAACGGCCCTGCGGCCTGGCGGCAGAAGAGAAACGAGACGGATATGGCGACAGATATCGTGGTGCCCGCGTTGGGCGAGTCGGTGAGCGAAGCGACCGTGGCGCAGTGGCTGAAGCAGCCCGGCGAAGCGGTTGCGGTCGACGAGCCGCTGGTGGAACTGGAAACCGACAAGGTGACGCTGGAAGTCAATGCGACGGCGGCCGGCGTTCTGGCCGAGGTCGTCGCCGGCGAAGGCGACAACGTCGAGGTCGGCGCGGTTCTGGGCCGGATCGGCGAAGGCGAAGGAGCGGCTGCCGCCAGCCCGGCGCCGGCCAAGGTCGAAGCGGCCAAGGTCGAGGCGGCTCCTGCGCCTGAAGCTGCACCCGCGCCGGTCGCGGCTGCGCCTGCTGTTGCGGCGGCCGGCAACGGTGGCAGCCTGGATATCGTCGTCCCGGCGCTCGGCGAATCGGTCAGCGAGGCGACGGTCGCCCAGTGGCTGAAGAAGGCCGGCGATGCGGTGGCCGCCGACGAGCCGCTGGTGGAACTGGAAACCGACAAGGTCACGCTGGAGGTCAACGCGCCGGCCGACGGCAGCCTGCAGTCGATCGCCGCCGAGGAAGGCGCCACGGTAGAGGTCGGGGCCCTGCTCGGCGTGATCGCCGCCGGGGCCGCCGGGACTACCGCCGCGGCTCCTGCCGCTGCCGCACCTGCGCCTGCACCCGCAGCCGCGCCCTCCGCAGACGCCGCCGCGGCTTCCGCGCCCAATGCGGGCGGGGCCGCGCCCATCGCGCTCGATCCGGCGGCGGTGTCGCGCACCGGCGGCAAGATCACCAGGGCGGACCTGGAAGCCTTTCTCGCCGACTCCGCGGTCGGCAGCCTGGGGCCCGCCGTGCGCAAGCTGGTCGAGGAGAACAGCCTCGATCCCGCCGTCATCCCGGCCAGCGGCAAGGACGGCCGCCTGACCAAGGAAGACGTGGTGAACTTCCTGGACGGCAGAACCCAGCCGCTGCAGCCGCCCGTTCCCCCCAGCGCCCCGGCGGGCGCTCCGGCCAGCGCCCCAACCAGCGCGCCTGCTCCCGCTTCTGTACCCGTGCAGGCCCCCGCTGCTCATGCACCTGCGGCGGGGCCGCGCGAGGAACGGGTGCGCATGCCCAAGCTGCGCCAGACCATTGCCCGCCGCCTGAAGGAGGCCCAGAACACCGCGGCCATGCTGACCACCTTCAACGAGGCGGACATGTCGGCGGTGATGGCGCTGAGGGCCCAGTACAAGGAAAGCTTCGAGAAGAAGCACGGCGTGAAGCTGGGCTTCTCGTCGTTCTTCACCAAGGCGGTGGTGGGCGCGCTGCAGGAGCTGCCGGCGGTCAACGCGCGCATCGAGGGCGAGGAGATCGTCTACAATCACTTCTACGACATCGGCATGGCGGTCTCCACGCCCAACGGGCTGATGGTCCCGGTGATACGCGACTGCGACAAGAAGAGCTTCGCCGAGATCGAGAAGTCCCTGGGCGAGCTGGCGGGCAGGGGCCGCGACGGCAAGCTCGGCATGGACGAGATGACCGGCGGCACCTTCACCATCACCAACGGCGGGGTCTTCGGCTCGCTGATGTCGACGCCGATCCTCAACATGCCCCAGTCGGCCATCCTCGGCCTGCACAAGATCCAGCAGCGCCCGATGGCGGTGAACGGCCAGGTGGAGGTCCGCCCGATGATGTACCTGGCCCTGTCCTACGACCACCGCATCATCGACGGCCGTGAGGCGGTGACCTTCCTGGTGCGGGTGAAGGAAGCCATCGAGGATCCGCAACGCCTTCTGATCGGGATGTAATACCCTTGGCGCAACCGGCCGGCTGGGTCACTCTGCGGCGATGAGCGACGACGATTACAACGAGTCCCAGCTGCGCCGGCTGAAGCGGCTGCTCAGCCGATCCGGCGGCAGCGACTATGAACTCGACCTTACCGGCCTGGATCTTGCCCATTCCATCGGCTCCATCGACCGCATGGTCGAGCGCCAGCGCTTCCGCAGCGAGGAACGCCGGGTGACCATCCTGATCGACCCGGCGACGCCGGACAGCGGGGAGACGCAGTTCGGCCATCTCGGCCGCCACCTGCTCGATCTGCTGCGCCGCGGCCTGATCGCCCGCATGGCCCCGATCGATCCCGACCGTGCCGCCGGCTTCGACGTCGAGCTGCCGGCCGGCAAGGAGGCACCGCTCGATGAGACCGCGGGAGCGGAGCCGAACGGCGACGGATCCCTGGTCGATTTGGCCCCGGAACCCGAAGATGACCCCACTCCCGGCGGTACCTAGCAGAAGCCGCATTATCGGAGACCGATGGCCGATGCTTCGAGACGGGCCTTTCGGCCCTCCTCAGCATGAGGCTGTGCCTAGCTGCCACCTTAAGGCCTCATCCTGAGGTGTGGAGCGCAGCGTAGCCTCGAAGGATGCGCCATGTGTCTCCTGCGAAACGACTTATCGCAATGCTTCGCCGGGCGACTTCAGTCCAGGGTGCGCTTGTAGCGCAGCATGGCGATCGTGCCGACGGTGAGGATGAAGAGGGCGATGGCCAGGAAGGCACCCTGCATATCGGTGTAGCCGGCGCCCTTCAGCATCACCCCGCGCACGATGCGCAGAAAGTGGGTTAGCGGCAGCGCCTCGCCGATCACCTGCGCCCAGGCGGGCATGCCGCGGTAGGGGAACATGAAGCCCGACAGCAGGATCGACGGCAGGAAGAAGAAGAAGGTGAGCTGCATCGCCTGCATCTGCGACTTCGCGATGGTGGAGAAGGTGAAGCCGAGGGCCAGGTTGGCGACCAGGAACAGAACGACGCCGCAGAGCAGCAGCCAGAGCGCGCCGGCGAAGGGCACGTCGAAGAGGTAGCGCGCGGCCAGCAGGATGATGGTTGTCTGGACGGCACCGACCCCGATGTAGGGGGCGATCTTGCCGATCATCACCTCCAGGGGCCGGGCGGGCATGGCCAGCAGGTTTTCCATGGTGCCGCGCTCGGCCTCCCGGGTCATGGCGATGCCGGTGATCATCACCAGGGTCATGGTGAGGATCACGCCCAGGAGACCGGGCACGATGTTGTACTGGGTGATGGCCTCCGGGTTGTAGCGCGCATGCACCACCACCTCGACCGGACCTGCGCGGGGTGCGAGGTGGGCGAGGGCGCCTTTCAGGTCGTGCCGCAGGGCGCGGTTGACGATCTCTTCGGCCCGCGCCACCGCATTGGACGAGGCCGAGGGGTCGGAGGCGTCGGCCTCGATCAGGAACTGCGGGCGCTCGCCGCGCACAAGGTCCTCGGTGAAGCCGGCCGGGATCGACACGACGAAGGAGACCTCGCCGCGCGCCAGCAGGGCCGCGCTCTGCCGCGGGTCGTCGGTCTCGAAGACCAGATCGTAGTAGCCGGAGGTCTCCAGCGCCGTCAGCAGGCTGCGCACGATGGGCGTGCGCTCCTCCACGTGCACGGCGGTCGGCAGGTCCTTGGGGTCGGTGTTGATGGCATAGCCGAAGAGCACGAGCTGCAGAACCGGAATGGCCAGCATCATGGCGAAGGTCATCCGGTCGCGGCGCATCTGGATCAGCTCTTTCATGAAGACCGCGAGGATACGCGAGAGGCTGCCGGCGACGGCGTTCATCCCCGGGGCTCTCATCCATGGTCTCGCTGGTCGCCGCCGCTGCGGGCCATCAGGGTGATGAAGACGTCTTCCAGGCTGGGTTCCACCTCTTCCCAGACGGCGCTGTCGCGGCCGATGCCTTCGATGGCCTGCTCAAGCGCGCTGCGCTCCGGACCGCTGATGTGGAGGGCGGCGCCGAAGTAGGCGGCATGCTCGACGCCGGGCGCGCCGCGCAGCCTCTCCGCCAGTTCGCGCACGCCGGCGCCGCGGGCGCGGAAGGTGATAAGCCCTGACTGGGCGATGATCTCGGCCACCGGCCCCTCGGTGACAAGTCTGCCATGGGCCAGGTAGACGATGCGGTCGCAACGTTCGGCCTCGTCCATGTAATGGGTGGACACCAGAACCGTCAGCCCCTCGTCCGAAAGGCGGTGGATCTCGTCCCAGAAATCGCGGCGCGCCTGCGGATCGACGCCGGCGGTCGGCTCGTCGAGCAGCAGCAGCTTGGGTTCGTGCATGGTGACGGCGGCCAGGGCCAGGCGCTGCTTCCAGCCGCCCGAGAGGGCGCCGGCGAGTTGGTGCTGGCGGTGGCTGAGACCGAGGGTCTCCAGGGTCTCGTCGACCCGGCGGCGCAGGCGCGGCATCCGGTAGAGCCGCGCCACGAACTCCAGGTTCTCGCGGATCGTGAGGTCGCCCCAGAAGGAGAACTTCTGGGTCATGTAGCCGGTGGCCAGCTTGATGCGCGCCGACTCCTTCAGGATGTCGAAGCCCAGGCAGCGGCCTTCGCCGGCACTGGGCCGCAGCAGGCCGCAGATCATGCGGATCGTGGTGGTCTTGCCGGAGCCGTTGGGCCCGAGAAAGCCCCAGACCTGGCCCCGCGGCATCTGGATGTCGACCCCGTCGACGGCGGTCTTGTCGTCGAAGCGTTTCACCAGGCCGCGCACGTCGATGGCCAGATCCTGCGGGGCGGCAGGGTCGTTGGCGGCGGCGGCCGCGGCGGTCATGGCAACCGCACGTCGACCGGCAGGCCGGGCCTCAGCGCCGGGCCGGCGAGATGCGCCTCCACCAGGAAAACCAGCTTGTCACGCGATTCCGCGCTGTAGATCACCGGCGGCGTGAACTCGGCGTCGCGGGCGATGTGGGTGATGCGAGCAATGAGCGGTTCGGTCTCTCCATCGACCAGGATCTCCACCCCCGCATCGAGGGCGATGGCGGGCAGTTCGGCCTGGGGGACGAAAAAGCGCACCTTCGAGGCGTCGGCGGGCAACAGCGCCAGCACCGGATCGCCCTCCCGGACGTATTCGCCGGCGCGGTGGAAGACCTCTTCCACCGTGGCCTCGACGCGGGACAGCACGCTGCGTTGGGCAAGCCACCATTCGGCCTGGGCCAGGGCCGCCGCCGCGGCATCCCGCTCGGCGGCTGCGGCCTCGCGGGCGCCGTCGCGGGCGGCCAGGCGGGCGACCCGGATGTCGGCCTGGATGGTCCGCACCCTGGCCAGGGCTGCTTCGTATTCGGAAGTCACCTGATCGCCGCGGGCCTTGGGGGCGGTGCCGCGCGCCACCAGCTCCATCCAGCGCGTCTGTTCCAGCTTGGCGAGCTGCAGGTTCGCCCCGGCTTCCTCGAGCTGGGCCTCCAGGGCCAGGATCTCTTCCGCGCGCGCACCGGTCGAAAGGTCGCGCACCTGGGCCTCGGCCTGGCGCAGGCGGTCTTTGGCTTCGGTCACCTCGGCGTGCTGGCGGTCCTTGTCGAGTTCGAAGAGAACTTGTTCGCGCACCACGCTGTCGCCTTCGCGCAGGGGGGCCGTCACCATCCAACCGGACACCGGGGCGGCGACATAGACCAGTTCCGCCTCCACGTAGCCGGTGAAGCGCCCGGCTTCCGGCGCCGGCTCGCAGGCGGCCAGTGTCGCCAGCAGGGCCAGCGCCAGAAGGCGCGCCGCTGTCCGCCGGGCCGTCACGCCGCCGCTCCGCTGTCGGGCGCCAGGGCTCGCAGCAGCATGCGCTCGTGCTGTGCGAAGAGGGCGTCGAGGTCCACCTTCGCCTCCGGGTCGATTTCGAAGACCACGCGCCAGATGGCCGAGAGGATGACCGGCGCCACCACCAGGCGGGCGGCAAGCTTAGGGTCCTCGACAGCCAGTTCGCCGCTCTCCCGCCCGCGGGCGAGAATGCCGGCGACGATGCCGAGCACCCTGTCGACGATCTGGGTCCTATAGCGGCGCACGACGTCGGGAAAGGACCGCGAATCGGCAAGAATGACCTTGGCAACGCGGGGCAGCGGCGTGTCCCGGATCAGCCGGGGCGCCAGGGTCATCAGGGCGTGCAGCGCCGCCGCCGCCGATGGTGCGGCGGCAGCGGCCCGCTCCAGCCGTTCCACATTGGGCGCCGCGATGGTGTCGATCAGCGCGGTGAAGAGCGCTTCCTTGGACTCGAAGTAGAGGTAGAGCGCGCCCTTGGAGAGGCCCGCGCGGCGCGCGATGTCGTCCATGCGCGCGGCGGCGAAGCCGCGCTCGAAAAACTCGTCCAGGGCGGCGGTCAGAAAGGCCTGACGGCGTTCGTCCTTGGCCTCCAGGGTGCGGGCGCGCAGCATGGCTCCTCCAAATAACTGACTGGTCAGTTATTTAATGCAGCTGTCTGGAGGATTCAAGACCAGTCCTGGCTTTGGTCTTGAGAATTCTTTTAAATCAATAGGTTGTTGCGCGGACGCCCTTCAGGCGAAGAACCGCAGGGCCGCGGCGACGATGGCTTCCGGGGCATCTTCCTGCATCAGGTGCCCGGAGCCCGGGATGCGCTGGAGGGTCGCGCCGGGGATCATCGCCTGTAGCGCTTCGCCGCGCTCCAGGGGGATCCAGGCATCCTCCTCGCCCCAGAGCAGGGCCACCGGGCAGCGGATCTCGCCGTACTTCGGTTCCACCTCGTCGGTGTAGCGCAGGTCCATCTGGACGATCTGGCGGTAGAAGGCCGGCTGGCCGATGGGACCGCGCCAGGGCGCGCGGTAGGGCTCCAGTTCGCCGTCGGAGAGATCGCGGTGGATGGCGCTGCGCAGATAGGCGGTCAGCAGCGCCTCGTGCAGGTAGGGCGGCAGGCCGGTGAAGGCCTCCTCATGGCGGCGCGTGTGCTGCACGAAGGGCGAGCCCCAGGGGCGGATCGCCACCGGGTCGATCAGCAGCAGTCTTTCGTAGTCGCAGCCGTCCAGCAGGTGGGCGCGCAGGCTGGTTGCGCCGCCGAAGTCGTGGGCCAGAACCTTGGGGCGCTCGAGGCCCCAGTGCTCCAGAAGCGCCGCCAGCACCCGGTTCTGCACGCCCAGGGAGACGTCCTGTCCCGCACGCATGGTCGACTGGCCGTAGCCCAGCAGATCGAAGAGGTGGACGCGAAAGCCGCGGGCCAGCTCCCGGGCGATGGCGTGCCAGACGTAGGAGGAAAAGGGCGTTCCATGGACGAGGACCAGAGGCTCGCCCTCGCCCATGACGTCGTAGGCGATCTCGTCGCCCTCGAAGGGGAAGCGCCGGTTGAGGGACCAGTCCGTCATAGCTCGCTCCTAGCTGCGCTCGGCGCGCAGCAGCGACACCCCGAGGCCGACGAGCAGCGCGCCGGTGATCCGGTTCTTCCAGCGCTGCACTCCCGGGCGCGCGAACAGCCGCGCCAGCGTTCGACCGGCCAGGGCATAGAGCCCGAGGGCGGCCATGAAGAGTGCGAGATAGCTGCCGCCCAGCAGCAGCAGGTCGAGGCTGCCGCCCGCCGGGGCGAACTGCGGCAGCAGGGCGAAGTAGAACAGCAGGCCTTTGGGGTTGGTGGTGGAGGTCAGGAAGGCCTGCAGGGCGAGGGCCCGGTAGCGCAGATCCGGCGCCGCCGACGCGGCCCTTGGGAGCGTCAGAGTCGTGGCCGCCCGCCAGTACGATACCCCGAGCCAGATCAGATAGGCGGCGCCGGCGAAACGCAGAACCGTGAAGGCGGTTTGCGAGGCCAGGATCAGCGCGGCAAGGCCGAGCACCGTGACCGCGATCAGCATCAGATTGCCCAGCAGCGCGCCGAGGATGAGGCTGAGCGGCCGGCGCGGATCGCCTGTAAGGGCGTGGGACAGCACCAGCAGCGTCGAGGGCCCCGGCGCCAGCGCCAGCAGGGCCGCCGCGGCGAGGAAGAGCAGATAGGCTGCGGTGTCCACGGCGGCGGCCTCAGGCGACCTTGCCGCCGGCGCTTTGTTCGGCGAGCGCGCGCTGCAGGGCCAGGACGCCTTCGACGATCTCCTCTTCGCTCAACGCCATGGCGCCTTCGCGCACGGTGATCTCGAACACGCCGAGGCCGTCGTAGGGCGAGTCCAGCGGTTCGTTGAAGAGCCAGAGGCCGCTGGACTCGGCTACGTCGAGGGCGGCCTCCATCAGGTCGGCGCCGCCGGTCTCGACGATCACTAGCAGCGCGTTGGCCTGCGGCGGATCGGGGGAAACCCGCACCCCGGGCAGGGCGGCGAGCGCGCGGGCGATGGCCTTGGCTTTTTCGTGGTAGGCCGTCATGCGGGGCAGGCGCTCTTCCAAGCCTTTCATGGCCGCGGCGACATAGGGAAAGAGGTGTATCAGCTGACCGCCGCAGCGCTGGCGCCATAGGCGCACTTCGGCAACGACATCCTCCGGCCCCGCCAGGGCACCGCCGGCAAGCCCGCCCAGACCCTTGTAGAAGGAGACGTAGAGGGAGTCGAAAGGTGCGGCGATTTCCGCCGGGCTGCGTCCGTAAAAGGGCTGGCTCTCCCAGATCCGCGCCGCATCGGCATGAAACGGCAGCCCGCGCGCGCGGGCCAGCGCCGCGAAGGCCTCCACATCCTCCCAGGGATGCAGGCGGCAGCCAAGGCGGCGCAGCGGGATCTCCAGGGCGACGGCGCCCAGGGGCTCGGCGATGGCCTCCAGGTCCTCCGGCCGCGCCAGCCGGTTGGGTACGCCCAGGGCGGAGCCCTGCAGCCCATAGACCCGTTCTGCGGCCTCGGCCTCTTCCGCGACGATGTGGCTCTGGGGGTGCAGCGCAATGGTGTGGCACCCCTTGCGGTCTGCCCAAACCCGGAGCGCGGCGTTCTGCAGCATCTTGCCGCTGGGCCCGAACACGGCGGCTGGCTTGCCGAGCATGGCAGCAATGCGCTGCTCGAAATCCTCGATCACCGCCCCCTTGCCGTAGAAGTCCGCCTCCGCGTCCTCGGGCAGAACCTCCGCCAGGGCGGCCAGCGTCCGGCGCGGGTTCAGCGGCGGGTCGTGCGACAGGAAGCGGTCGCAGGCCCGGCGCAGGGTTTCCTTGTCTCGGCTTGCGGTCATGCGTGTCCTCCGGCGCGGATGCAATGCTTCGGAATGGTGAGCCTGGCGCAGCCTAGCCCCTTCTCCACCCCGGCGCGAGAGCCGGGCAAACTCGAACCCACTATAGGGCCTGAAGAGCCGCAGGCACCATGCATCCGTGGCAGGGCAGGCTTCCGCCTGCGGCAGCCCTTCCGGCCTTGTCCGCCCTGGCGCGATGCGGCAAGCTGCCGAGGCATTCCGCCCTTTTCAGGTGCCGCGAGGGAAAGCGAAGTCATGAGCGATACGCAGTATGATCTGGTGGTGATCGGCGGCGGGCCCGGCGGCTATGTTGCCGCTATCCGGGCCGCGCAGCTCGGCCTCAAAACGGCCTGCGTAGAAGGCCGCGGCGCGCTGGGCGGCACCTGCCTCAACATCGGCTGCATTCCCTCCAAGGCGTTGCTGCAGTCTTCCGAGAAATATGCGGACGCGGCCAAGCACTTCGCCGAGCATGGCATCACGGTGAAGGGCCTGGGTCTCGACCTGCCGGCGATGATGGGTCGCAAGGACAAGGTGGTGAAGGATCTCACCACCGGCATCGAGTTCCTCTTCAAGAAGAACAAGGTGGACTACGTCAAAGGCTGGGGCTCCATCCCCGCGGCCGGCAGCGTCAAGGTGGCGCTCGACGACGGTGGCGAGCAGGTGCTGAACGCAAAGTCCATCCTGATCGCCACGGGTTCGGAATCGACGCCGCTGCCCGGGGTCGACACCGACGAAGAGCAGATCGTCACCTCGACCGGCGCCCTCGCCCTCGACAAGGTGCCGGACCACATGGTGGTGATCGGCGCCGGCGTCATCGGGCTGGAGATGGGTTCGGTCTGGTCGCGCCTCGGCGCCGAGGTGACGGTGGTGGAGTTTCTCGACCGCATTTTGCCGGGCATGGATGCGGAGATCGCCAAGCAGACCCAGCGTGTGCTCACCAAGCAGGGCCTGAAGTTCAAGCTTGGCACCAAGGTGACCGGCGCGGCCAAGGCGAACGGCGCCGTCACCCTGACCCTTGAACCCGCCAAGGGCGGCGATGCCGAGGAGATGAAGGCCGACGTGGTGCTGGTGGCCATCGGCCGGCGGCCCTTCACCGAGGGGCTGGGCCTGAAGGAACTGGGGGTGGCCATGGACAACCGCGGCTTCATCCAGGTCGACAGGCATTTCCAGACCTCGGTGCCGGGGATCTATGCGATCGGCGACTGCGTGCCGGGCCCGATGCTGGCCCACAAGGCCGAGGAAGACGGCGTGGTCGCGGTCGAGGGGCTGGCCGGCCAGGCGAGCCACATCGACTACAACCTCGTGCCGGGGGTGGTCTACACCTGGCCGGAAGTGGCCGGGGTCGGCAAGACGGAAGAGCAGCTGAAGGAAGAGGGCGTCGACTACCGGGTCGGCAAGTTCCCCTTCACCGCCAACAGCCGCGCGCGCGCGGTGGGCGACACCGACGGGCTGGTGAAGATCCTGGCCGACAAGCGCACCGACCGGGTGCTGGGGGTGCACATCCTGGGTCCGTTGGCCGGCGACATCCTGGCCGAAGCGGTGACCATCATGGAATTCGGCGGCTCGGCGGAAGACATCGCCCGCACCTGCCACTCCCACCCCGGCATGGGCGAGGCGGTGAAAGAGGCGGCGCTCGCCGTCGACGGGCGGCCGATCCACATCTGAGGCTGAGGTCCGCCTGAGTGTGGGGTCCGCCTGAGCGTGGGGCCCGCCGCCTTCAGCGGCCGCGCGCGGAACGCCGGAAGGCGCCCGGGCCGATGCCGAAGGCCGCCTTGTGGCGGCGGCTGAAGGCGGGCAGAGAGGCGTAGCCGCAGCGTTCGGCAATCTCCGCCGTCGACAGATCGCTCTCCGCCAGCAGACGGCGCGCCTTCAAGAGGCGCCAGCGGGTGAGATAGCCGATCGCCGTCTGACCGACCATCTTCGCGAACTTCTCCGCAAAGCGTGCCCGCGACATGCCGGCGGTCCTGGCCAGCGCGGCCAGCGTCCAGGCCTTTGCGCAGTCCCGGTGTATGGCCAGCAGGGCCTTTGAAAGCTGCGGATCGGCCAGCGCGGCCATGTATTGCGAGGCGTATTGCGAGGCGTATTGCGAGGCGTATTGCGAGGCCTGCGGGTGTCCGGGCTCGCCGCTCTGGCGCATCGCCTGAATGAAGAGGATCTCCAGCAGCCGCGTGAGGATTCCCTGCATCCCCGCGCCGGCCAGCTCGCTCTCCAGGTCGAGCAGCCGCAAGGTGGCGCGGGTCCAGGGCTGGCGGCCGAGGTCCTGGGGGCGCAGCACCATCAGGGACGGCAGGTTGGCGAGAACCGGATGGTCGATTTCCTCGTCGAACTGGCAGAAGCCGCAGAGCAGCTCGGCGCGCCCGCCGCCTGCGCCGTAGCGCAGCACGCCATCGTCGCCCGGCGGGGCTGCAGCCAGCAAGGCAGGCAGCGGCAGCGGCGCCCGCTCGGCCGTATCGGACAGCACATGGGCGCCGCCGTTGGGCAGAATGACAAGCTCCCCCTCGCCAAGCTCTACCACGGCGCGTCCTTCTTCGGCCCGCACCCAGCATGTGCCGCGGCGCAGGAAATGAAAGCGCACAAGGCGCCGTTCCGCCGGCACTTCGATGGCGAAGGGACCCGCCAGGTCAGCGCGGAAGTAGAGTTCGCTGCGCAGCCGCAAGGTCGCAAAGACCTCACTCAGAAGATCCTGATTATCCATTCCGCATCAATACTGAGACGATCTGATAAAAAGCCTGGACGGACAGACAGTTACGTCTCCAGCCGTTTGGGTCAAGCTCCGATGAAACCGCCCCCGCGAGACTGCCCCGAGCGATTCTGCAATGGACACAAACCTGATCCTGGCCCTGGCCGGCTTTGCCTTCGTGACCTCGGTGACGCCGGGCCCCGGCAACTTCCTGCTCCTGACCTCCGGCGCGAACTTCGGGTTTCGGCGCAGCCTGCCCCTGGTGCTGGGCATCAGCTTCGGCTTCCTCTTCATGGTTCTGGTGATCGGATTGGGCCTCGGCCCCGTCCTGCAGCGCTATCCACTTGCGGCTGCGGTCCTGAAGATTGCCTGCCTCGGCTACGTCTTCTGGCTGGCCTGGAAGATCTTCCGCAGCGCGCCGGCGCCCGGCGACCCTGAGAGCGCCGCAGGGCGGCCGCTGCGGTTTCTGCAGGCCGCCTTGTTGCAATGGCTCAATCCGAAAGCCTGGGCGGTGGCTCTGATCGTCACCGTTTCCTACACCGCCGGCGGCGGATCGACGTCGGACTATGTGGCGCGCCTGGTTCTGGTGATCCTGCTCTTTGGCGCCGTGAACCTGCCCAGCATCAGCCTCTGGGCGGTCTCGGGCGTCGCCCTGCGCCGCCTGCTGGACGATCCGCTACGCCTGCGGCGCTTCAACGCGGCGATGGCGGTTCTGCTGGTGCTGTCCATGGTGCCGGTCATCCTGGACATCTCGATCTTCTAGGGTCAATGGCATGGGGGTCAGTCGGCGGCACCCATCCGGGCGGCGGCGCCGATTCCCAGGAGGCCCGGCAACTCCGCCATGTCGGTGAAGACCTGGCCGCCGGCGGCGGTGAGGGCGTCTGAATCGGTCTCCGCCGCATAGGCCAGAACCCGCATGCCCGCCGCAATTCCCGCCGCGGTGCCGAGCAGGCTGTCCTCGACGACCACGCAGGTCTCCGGCATCTGTCCCATCTGCTCGGCGGCGAAGAGAAAGAGGTCCGGATGCGGCTTGCCGCGTTCGACCATGGAGGCCGAGAAGATGCGCCCGTCGAAGTGATCTTTCAGGCCGGTGAGGCCCAGGGTCAGATCCATTTTTTCCAGACTGCCGGAGGAGGCCACGCAGAGCGGCAGGCCGTTGTCCCGGATCGTCTCGATCGCGGTGGCGACGCCGGGCACGGGCTTCAACTCCGCGCGGAAGGCCGCGTCGCGCCTGGCTTCGAAGTCGGCTTTCCAGTCCGGCGGCAGCGGGCGGCCGAGCCACTGCTCCACCGTGTCGATGACACGCTGCAGGGTGCCGCCGACGAAGCGGCTGCGGCAGTCCTCATAGGTGATCGGCAGGCCTGCGGCGGTGATGCACTCGGCCAATATGCGGTTTGCGATGGCTTCGCTGTCGACCAGCACGCCATCGCAGTCGAAGACGACAAGAGCGGGAAGCATTGTCCGAGTATAGCCGGTTTGGCCCCGGATGCCGATGTTTTCCGCGGGCCCGCTCCGCCCGCCGGTCCGGGCCCCCTTCCTGAAACCCTTTCCGGCTGCCGGAGGCGGCGTTGAACCGCCTGCGGCGGCGAAACGACAAAGAACAGGTCCAGGTTACCCCTCCCTGTGATGCACCGCCCTAAGGGAGCGGCGAACAGGTGCCGTCGTTCCGATTTGTCATCATGGAAAGGAAAGTAGGATGTCTGATATCAAGAATACCGTCTCCGAAGAGGAGGTGCGCTCCGCGCTCAAGTTCTCGATCGGCAGCAAGTCGATCATTCTGGCCTATGTGCTGTGGTTCTTTCTCGGTGTCCTCGGCGTTCACCGCATGTACCTCGGCAAGATGATCTCCGGTGTGATCATGGCGGTTCTGACCGTGGTCGGCTGGTTTACCCTGCCGTTCGTCGTCGGCATGCCCATCCTCGGTGTGGTCTTCCTGTGGTGGGTCGCCGATGCCGTGCTGATGTTCCTGGCGGTCCGCAAGCAGAGCGATATCATCGACAACATCGCCCGGTAACGCCTGCCGGCCCCTCTCTTCCGCACCAGGCATTTTCTCGGCAGTGCCGCCGCAAAGCGGCTAGGCTCTAGGCGATTCGTTTCGTTGGGGGCATTGCCGGAAAGAGCCGATATGGTGCGGGGACTGGAGCTCAAGGGCTGGCGGTTGGTGGCTTTGCTCTGCGTGACCCAGGTTCTGGGCATGCTGAGCAATGCCACCTTTCCCGCGCTCATCCCCGTCTTCCAGCCGCTCTGGTCGCTCAGCAATACGGAAGCCGGCTGGGTCAGCGGCATCTACTATGCCGGCTACACGGCGGCGGTGCCGGTGCTGGTCACCCTCACGGACCGGCAGGATGCGCGCAGCATCTATCTTCTGTCCTGCCTTCTCGGCGGCCTGGCGGCTCTGGGTTTCGCCGTTTTCGCCGACGGCTTCTGGAGCGCCATGGTGTTCCGGTTCTGCGGCGGGATCGGTCTGGCGGGCACCTACATGGTCGGGCTGAAGCTGCTGTCCGACCGCCTGCCGGAGCAGGGGCGTGCCCGCTCCGTCGCCATCTACACCGCGCACTTCGGCATCGGCGCCTCGTTCTCGGTGCTGGCGGCGGGTGAGGTGGCGGCCCTGGCCGGCTGGTCCTGGGCCTTCGTGGTCGGTGCCGCCGGGTCCTTCGCCTCGCTGCTGCTGATCGCGGCCTTCGTGCGGCCGCTGGCGCGCCGTACGGCGGAACCGCTGCCCGCGGTGGCGGTCTTCGATTTCCGCCCGGTCTTCCGCAACCGCCCCGCGCTGGCTTACACCCTGGGTTATGCGGCCCACATCTGGGAATTGTTCGGCTTTCGCGCCTGGCTGGTCGCCTTTCTGGTCTTCGCCTTCACTTGGCAACCGGCCCTGGCGGACAGCAGTTGGACGCCGACCCAGGTGGCGACGGTCCTGCTGCTGCTGGGCCTTCCGGCCTCGATCCTGGGCAACGAGGTCGCCACCACCTTCGGCCGCCGCCGCGTCGTTTCCCTGATTATGATTGGCTCCGGCGGGATCGCGCTGTTCCTCGGGTTCATCGCCGCAGTGCCGCTCTGGCTTCTGGCCGCGGTGCTGCTGGTCTACAGCGTGCTCATCATGGCGGACTCGGGGGCTTTGACCGCCGGCGCGGTCATTGCGGCGAAGCCCGAACGGCGCGGCGCCACCATGGCGCTGCATGCCCTGCTGGGTTTCGGCGCCGGTTTTCTCTCACCGCTGGCCTTCGGTGTGGTGCTGGATCTCGGCGGCGGCGCCGGGGCGGGGCTGGCCTGGGGCTTTGCCTTCGCCTTGCTCGGCCTCGGCGTCCTGGCCGGCCCGGTGATCCTCTATATCCTTGGCCGGCAGAGCCCGGACGGCGGCCAGGAGAGGCCTGTGGTCGGGTGATTCTGGAAACCGAGCGCCTGCTGCTGCGCCCGCCCACGTTGAAGGACGTCCCGGCGCTCTTTGCCTTTCTGGGCGACCCGCAGGCCATGCAGTTCACACATCTCGACCAGTCGCTGCGCCAATGCCGGCGGCGCATCGCCCTGCACGAGCGGCGCCGCCGCCGCGACGGCTGTGCCCCCTGGGCCATCCTGACCCGCGAGGCGAAGCGCATCGTCGGCTGGGGCGGGCTTTACGAGGATCCCTTCGATCCCGGATGGGGCGTGGAGGTCGGCTACGCCTTTCACCCGGAAGCCTGGGGAAAGGGCTATGCGACAGAGTTGGTGACGGCGGCGCTGGACCTGGCCGATGGTGTGCTGGGCCTTCCCGAGGTCAGGGCCTTCGTGCGGGAAAACAACCGGGCTTCGCGCCGGGTGCTGGAGAAGACGGGCTTCGAGGAGCAGCGCTTCGTCCCTGAACTGGGGCGCTTGCTCTACCGCCGCCTGCGCCCGGCCTCGGGTCATACCTTTCCCGCTTAACGTCGTTCAGCGCCCCTTTGCGCGCGCCCGGGCCCGAGGATGCGCCCTGTCGTAGACCGCCAGCAGCCCGGCGACATCGACGTCGGTGTAACGCTGGGTGGTCGAGAGCGAAGCGTGGCCGAGAAGTTCCTGGATGGCGCGCAGGTCGCCGCCGCCGGCCAGGAGGTGGGTGGCGAAGGAGTGGCGCAGGGCATGCGGCGTGGCGCCCTCCGGAAGCCCGAGCAGAGCACGCAGGGCCGCCATCTTTTCCTGAACCCGCCGCGGGCCGAGTGCGCCGCCGCGGGCGCCGCGGAACAGCGGCGCTCCGGCATCGCCGCCGAAGGGGCAGGCGGCCAGATAGTCGGCAACGGCGTCTCCGACCACCGGCAGCAGCGGCACCATGCGCTGCTTGTTGCCCTTGCCGGTGACCAGCAGGCTTTCCTGGCCGGGCTTCGGCGCCTCCCCCCGGGTCAGCGCCAGCGCTTCGCCGATCCTGAGCCCGCAGCCGTAGAGCAGCAGCAGGACTGCGCAGTCGCGCTTGCCGATCCAGTCGGACTCGCTCAGCTCGCCGACACTGTCGACCACTTCGCCCGCCTCCGCAGCGCTCAGCGCCCGCGGCACCGCTTTGGGGACCTTGGGTGTGCGCAGGGTTGCCAGCGCGGCATTCTCGGCAAGGCCGCGCCTTGTCAGCCAGCGGTACAGCCCGCGCAGGCTGGAAAGCGCCCGGGCCGTGGAACTGCGCTCCAGGCCGTCGGCGGCGCGGGCCGCCAGCCAGGCGCGAAAATCGCCGGCGGTCAGGGCGGAGAGGTCCTTCAGGCGCGCCGGCCCGCCGCGGTGTTCGGCGAGGAAGACGAGAAAGTGCTGGAGGTCGCGCCGATAGGCCAGGAGGGTGTGCGGCGAGGCACGCCGCTCGTCCTTCAGCCAGGTCTGCCAGTCGCGAAGGACGGCCTGCAGGTCCGGCGCCGCCGCCGTCAGAACCCCCTGCAGTTGGGTTTCGCGGCGCGGCGCTGCGGCTTTGCCTACAGCCTTTGCGGCAGGTTCAGCCATGACCGGAACGAGACCTCCAGCACCTCGGAGAGGAAGGTCAGCAGCTCGGTCCCCTGTCCGGCATGAAAGGCGCCGGGCTGGCGGGAGCCGAGCGCCAGCAGCGCCGGCGGGGTGGTCTCGCTGATGCTGAGGCGGATCAGGGCGTCGGACTGCACGATCCCGGCGGCGCCGTCGAAGATGGCCGGATCGCCGCTCACTTGGTCGCGCAGCAGAACCGTGCCGCTTGGACCGAGCAGGGCGTCGATGCTGCCCGCTTCCAGGCAGTAAACCCCGGCGGTGGGCCGCCAGGCACCGCCCTCGTCGGTCTTCTCGACACCGATGGTGACCACGTCCAGATCCAGGATCGCCGCCATGTCGGTGGTGATGGTCTCGACGAACTCCTCAAAGCTGCGTGCGTTGAGGATCGCCAGGACCGAGCGGTGAACCCGACTCTGGATCGAGAGGTTGTTGCGTCCGGCGGACAACAGTTCGTCGCGCAGAGAGGTCAGGCTGCCGACCTTGTCGCGCAGGCGCTGGACCTGAAACTGCTGCAGATCGATCACACCGTCGCCCTGGGCGCGCGCCGGCGGTTCCTGGCTGTCCAGAAGATCGGGGTTGGCGGCCAGGAACTCCGGGTGGCGGCGCAGATAGGCTGCCACCTGATCGCCCGAGATCGCTTGCGCGCAGGCACTCTTCGCTGCAGCCGCTTTGCTGGTGTCACCGGTTTCTTTGGGCGCGGCCTTTGCGCTGCCGTTCGCGCCGGCTTCGTTCTCGCGGTTCTTGTCCGGGCCCTCTTCGCCCTGGGTTCCGCTCTCAGGCACTGCGGCGCTCGGCGCTGTCGTCGCGGTGCAGGATGGACTGTCCGGTCTTTGCCCAGTCTGCCAGGAAGGCCTCCAGCCCCTTGTCGGTCAGCGGGTGCTTGTACATGGCGCGGAGCACCGCCGGCGGGATGGTGGCGACATGCGCACCCATCTTCGCGGCCTCGATGATGTGGCCGGAATTGCGCACCGAAGCGACCAGCACCTCGGTGGTGAAGTCCGGGTAGGCCTCGTAGATTTCGACGATGTCGGCAATCAGTTCCAGCCCGTCGATGCCGGTGTCGTCGAGGCGGCCGACGAAGGGCGAGATGTAGGTGGCGCCGGCCTTGGCGGCGAGGATCGCCTGAGCCGCCGAGAAGCAGAGGGTCACGTTGACCTTGGTGCCTTCGTCGGACAGCGTCTTGCAGGCCTTCAGGCCGTCGACGGTCAGCGGCGCCTTGACGACGATGTTGGAGGCCAGTGCCGCCAGCTTGCGGCCTTCGCTCACCATGTCCTCGTAGTCGACGGCCGTCACCTCGGCGCTGACGGGCCCCGGCACGACCGCGCAGATCTCGTGCAGCACCTCGAAGAAGTCGCGTCCGGTCTTGGCGACCAGCGAGGGGTTCGTGGTGATGCCGTCCACCAGGCCGGTGGCCGCCAGCTCGCGGATCTCCGCCACATCGGCGGTGTCGATGAAGAACTTCATGCTTCCAGGTTCGTCCTCTTTGCTGCCGGTGGTCTAGCCTGCCGGGCGATGGCCCTTCCCTTTGGCCTCGGCTAGAGTGTAGCCCATGCCCAAGCGCCTTGCCAGCACTGCCACCCTTCCCCTGGAGGATAGGGCGCCGGAGACACAGCCGCGCCGCGCCGCGGTCCTGCTGCCGCTGCCGCTGGCCGGTGCCTACGATTACCTGATCCCGGAGGATCTGGAGGTCGAGCCCGGGTCGGTGGTCACCGTACCGCTCGGCCAGCGGGAGGTTTTCGGCGTGGTCTGGGACCTGCTGCCGGAGGACGGCCGGCCGGGGGCGGCCGACGGGGGCGGGAAGGCCCTGCCGCTGGGGCGGCTGCGCCCGGTGATCGATGTCTGCCCGGTGCCGCCGCTGACCGCCGTCGCGCGGCGTTTCCTGACCTGGGTGGCGGACTACACCCTGGCGGCGCCCGGCGCCGTTCTGCGCATGGCGCTCAGTTCGCCCTCGGCACTGGAGCCGCCGCGCCCGGTCACGCTCTACCGCCGCGCCGAGCAGCCTCTGTCGGCCGACCTGCGGGTCACGCCGGCGCGGCGCCGCGTTCTGGAAGAGATGGAAGAGTCGCCGGCGCGCCCGCTGGCTGAAATCGCCGCGGCGGCCGGGGTTGGAACCTCGGTGGTGAAGGGGTTGGAGAAAGCCGGCATCGTCGAGGCGGTCTCGGTGCTGCGTGAGGCCCGCTTCGCAGCGCCCGATCCCGACCGCGCCGGGCCGGCGCTTTCCGACAGTCAGGGCGCCGCCGCGGCGGCGCTGCGCCAGAGTGTTGCGGCGGGGGACTTCTCCGTTACGCTGCTGGACGGGGTCACCGGCTCCGGCAAGACCGAGGTCTACTTCGAGGCGCTGGCCGCCGCCCTGGCGACCGGCCGCCAGGCGCTGGTGCTGCTGCCGGAGATCGCGCTGTCCGCCCAGTGGCTGCAGCGCTTCGAGGCGCGCTTCGGAGTCGCGCCGGCGCTCTGGCATTCCGATCTCACCTCGGCCCAGCGCCGCGCCGCCTGGCGGGCGGTCGCCTGCGGCCGCGCGCCGGTAGTGGTGGGCGCGCGCTCGGCGCTCTTCCTGCCGTTTCCCGACCTCGGCCTCATCGTCGTCGACGAGGAGCACGAGGCCGCCTTCAAACAGGAAGACGGTGTGCCCTACCACGCCCGCGACATGGCGGTGGTTCGCGCGCAGTTGGGCGGGGTTCCGGCCGTCCTCGCTTCGGCGACGCCGTCGCTGGAATCGCTCAACAACGTGCGCGGTGGCCGCTACGCCCACCTCCGCCTGCCGGAGCGCCATGGCGGCGCGCGCCTGCCGGAGATATCGCTGGTCGATCTGCGGGCCGACAAGCCGCCGCGCCTCGAAACCCCCGGCGGCTCCCCTGGCGGGGGCCAGGCCTGGCTCTCCGCCGCCCTGCGCGGGGCGATCGCCGAGACCCTGGAGGCCGGGGAACAGGTGCTGCTGTTTCTCAATCGCCGCGGTTATGCGCCGCTGACCCTCTGCCGCGCGTGCGGTCATCGCCTGCAGTGTCCGAACTGCACCGCCTGGCTGGTGGAGCACCGCCTCGCCGGGCGCCTGCAATGCCACCACTGCGGCTTTGTCGGACGGCTGCCGCGCAGCTGCCCCGACTGCGGCACGGAAGGCAGCCTGGTGGCCTGCGGGCCCGGCGTCGAGCGTCTGGCGGAGGAGACGCGGATCCTCTTCCCCGAAGCCCGCACCGGGCTGATGACCAGCGACACCCTGACCGGACCCGACGCAGCGGCCGATCTGGTGCGCGCCGTCCAGCAGCATGAGATCGACCTCCTGATCGGCACCCAGATCGTCGCCAAGGGCCATCACTTCCCTCAGCTCACCCTGGTCGGCGTGGTGGATGCGGACCTCGGGTTGTTCGGCGGCGACCTGCGCGCGGCGGAGCGGACCTATCAGCTGCTCCACCAGGTGGCAGGCCGCGCTGGCCGGGCCGAGCGGCCGGGCCGGGTGCTGCTCCAGACCAGCGAGCCGGACCATCCGGTGATGCAGGCTCTGGCCGGCGGCGGACGCGACGCCTTCCTGGCTGCCGAGGCCGAGGCCCGGCGGGAGGCCGGTCTGCCCCCCTTCGGGCGCCTGGCGGCTGTCATCCTGTCGAGCCCGGACCCGGGACAGGTGGATGCCGTGGCCGCGGCCCTGGCGCGCGCCGCGCCGCGACAGCCGGGTCTGACGGTGCTGGGGCCCGCCCCGGCGCCGCTGGCGGTGCTGCGCGGGCGTCATCGCCGCCGCTTCCTGGTGAAGGCGTCCCGCGGTTTTCGCATCCAGGCGGCGCTTCTGCCCTGGGTTCAGGCGGTCAAACTGCCCTCGAACCTGCGCCTGCAGGTGGATATCGATCCCTACAGCTTTCTTTAGCGGCCTGGCTACCGCACCGCGCACCGCGCCGCCGCGGTCCCGGATCACGCATTTTCGATCCGCGCGCCGTGGCGTGCTGCGCTAGACTGTCCGCGATCACCGCAGTGCAGAGCAGTTTCGCCAGCCGATTGTGCGCTGTGGCTGTGTGACGCCGTCTCGCGCAGAAGGGCCAGCAATCGGCGCCCGGGACCCTCCAACAGGCGGGGTTTCGGGCCAACCCATGGAGGACGAGATGAGCGACCCCGAGACAACCAACACTGGCAGTACGCCGCCTGAAGGCATGCATACGGTCACCCCGCACATCGTGGTGAAGGACGTGCCTGCGGCCATCGCCTACTACGCAAAGGTCTTCGGCGCCCGTGAGATCCTGCGCATGCCGACGCCCGACGGCAGCATGGTGATGCACGCCGAAATCGAAATCGGCGACTCCCGCATCATGATGGCCGAGGAGATGCCCGATTGGGGCAGCACCTCGCCGCTCAGCCTGGGAGGCACTGCCGTCAGCCTGCATCTCTATGTCGAGGATGTCGACGCCACCTTCGAGGCCGCGGTGGCCGCCGGAGCGCAGGGCGTAAACCCGCCGACCGACATGTTCTGGGGCGATCGCTTCGGGCGCATCGTTGACCCCTTTGGGCATTCCTGGGGCCTCGCCAAGCACCTCCGTACCCCCAGCATGGAGGAGATGATGGAGGGCATGAAGGCGGCCATGGGCGCGGCGCCGGAACCGGCCTAAACCCTTTGGCTTTGGGGGCTTTCCGGCTGTCGCCGAGGTTTCTTGCAACGCCCTTTCAGCTATGATACCAAACCCGCGCTCGTCGGCGGGAACCCCGCCGTGTGCAAGGCCCAGGCGGGATCGGACCTCTTCCACGTAACCGATTTCCGGATAATGGGTTAGCCGCGCGGGCAGGGGTAACAAGGACTTTCGAGGAAATCGGGCTTGGCTGGTGATAACACGAGCTTGAGCGACCTGGCAGGGCGCTATGCCTCCGCGTTGCTTGATCTGGCCGATGAGCGCAAAGCGCTCGATGAGGTCGCCGGGGACCTGCAGCAGTTGCGCAGACTCATTGCCGACAGCGGCGATCTGCAGCGCCTGCTGTCCTCTCCGCTGTACTCCCGCGCGCAGCAGAGCAAAGCCATCGCCGCGGTGATGGACCAGGCCGGCATCGGCGAATTGACCCGCCGCTTCGTGCTGGTCGTCGCCGACAACCATCGTCTCTTCGCGCTCTCCGCGATGATCGAAGGCTATCTGGCCGAGCTGGCGCGCCGGCGCGGCGAGGTGACGGCGGAAGTCACCTCGGCCCGCAGCCTCTCCGAAAGCCAGCAGGCAGCCCTTCTCGATGCCCTGCGTTCGACGGCGGGCAACAAGGTGAAGCTCGACCTCAAGGTCGATCCCGCCCTCATCGGCGGCCTCGTCGTGAAGGTCGGCAGCCGCATGATCGACTCGTCCCTGCGCAGCAAACTGCAAAGACTTCAACTCGCCATGAAAGGGGTCGGATGATGGACATCCGCGCCGCGGAAATCTCCGCCATTCTGAAAGACCAGATCGAAAACTTCGGCAACGAGGCGGATGTCGCCGAGGTGGGGCAGGTGCTCTCCGTCGGTGACGGCGTGGCCCGCATCTACGGCCTCGACAACGTCCAGGCCGGCGAGATGGTCGAGTTCCCCGGCGGCATCAAGGGCATGGCGCTGAACCTGGAGGTCGACAACGTCGGTGTCGTGATCTTCGGCGAGGACCGCGGCATCAAGGAAGGCGACACCGTCAAGCGCACAGGCGAGATCGTCGACGTGCCGGTGGGCCGCGGCCTGCTCGGCCGCGTGGTCGACGCCCTGGGCAATCCGATCGACGGCAAGGGCCCGATCGAGGGCGCCGAGCGGCGCCGCGTCGACGTGAAGGCCCCGGGCATCATCCCGCGCAAGTCGGTGCACGAGCCCATGCAGACCGGCCTCAAGGCCATCGACGCGCTGATCCCCATCGGCCGCGGCCAGCGCGAACTCATCATCGGCGACCGCCAGACCGGCAAGACCGCCATCGCGCTCGACACCATCATCAACCAGAAGCCCGTCAACCAGGGCGACGACGAGTCGAAGAAGCTCTACTGCATCTATGTCGCCGTCGGGCAGAAGCGCTCCTCTGTCGCAAAGTTCGTGAAGACCCTGGAGGACTACGGCGCGCTGGAGTACTCCATTGTCGTCTCGGCGACGGCCTCCGAGCCGGCGCCGCTGCAGTTCCTGGCGCCCTACACCGGCTGCACCATGGGCGAGTTCTTCCGCGACAACGGCGCCCATGCGGTCATCATCTACGACGATCTCTCCAAGCAGGCCGTCGCCTACCGCCAGATGTCGCTGCTGCTGCGCCGCCCGCCGGGCCGCGAAGCCTATCCCGGCGACGTTTTCTACCTGCACTCCCGCCTGCTGGAGCGGGCGGCGAAGATGGGCGACGATGCAGGCAACGGCAGCCTGACCGCCCTGCCGGTCATCGAAACCCAGGCCGGCGACGTCTCCGCCTACATCCCCACCAACGTGATCTCCATCACCGACGGCCAGATCTTCCTGGAAACCGGGCTGTTCTATAAGGGCATTCGCCCGGCGCTGAACGTCGGTCTCTCGGTCAGCCGCGTGGGCTCTTCGGCGCAGATCAAGGCGATGAAGCAGGTGGCCGGCACCATCAAGCTGGAGCTGGCCCAATACCGCGAGATGGAGGCCTTCTCCCAGTTCGCCTCCGACCTCGATGCCGCAACCCAGCGTCTGCTGGCACGCGGGTCGCGCCTGACGGAACTGCTGAAGCAGCCGCAGTACTCGCCGCTGACGGTCGAGGAGCAGGTGGCGGTGATCTTCGCCGGCGTGCGCGGCTATGTCGACGGCGTGCCGGTCAACCAGGTTTCGGCCTTCGAGGCCCAGCTTCTGGCGAAGCTGAGGGCCGAAGGGACAGACATCCTGACGGCCATCCGCACCGAACAGGTCATCTCCGAAGCGACCGAGGAAAAGCTCAAGACCTTCCTCGATGCCTTCGCCAAGACCTTCGCCGCCTGATCGCGGACCGGTTTGATCGACTAACAAGAGGGCGGAGCGGGGACGGCTTATGCCGAATCTCAAGGACCTGAAAATCCGGATCGACACCGTCAAGTCGACGCGCAAGATCACCTCGGCCATGAAGATGGTGGCCGCCGCCAAGCTGCGCCGCGCGCAGGAGCAGGCGGAGGCCTCGCGCCCCTATGCGCAGCGCATGGAGCGCATGCTGGGCTCCCTGGCCGCTGCGGCGGCCGGGCAGGCCGGCGCGCCCAAGCTGCTGGCCGGCAGCGGCAGCGACGAGACCCATCTGATCGTGGTGGCCACGGCCGACCGCGGCCTCTGCGGCGGCTTCAATACCTCCATCGTGCGCGAGGCGCGCCGCGCCGCCAACGCCCTGCTGGAGCAGGGCAAGACGGTGAAGATCCTCTGCGTGGGCCGCAAGGGCCGCGACCAGCTGCGCCGCGACCTCGGCGAGCGCATCATCGACACCGTTGAAGACATCGCGCGGCCCAGCCTTTCCTTCGACAAGGCGGCGGCTATCGGCGAGCGGGTGGTGGCGATGTTCGAAGCCGGCGAGTTCGACGTTTGCACCATGTTCTACGCCGAGTTCCGATCGGCCATCTCGCAGATCGTCAAGCCGCAGCAGCTGATCCCCTTCGCGGCGCCGCAAAAGGACGATGACGAGAACGGCGACGATGAAGCGGACGCTGACAGCGGGCTCGACGGGGCGGTCTACGAGTACGAACCCGGCGAGGAGGAGATCCTCACCGCCTTGCTGCCGACCAACATCTCCATTCAGATCTTCAAGGCTCTGTTGGAGAACGCGGCCAGCGAGCACGGCGCCCGCATGACCGCGATGGACAATGCGACGCGCAACGCCGGCGACATGATCAACAACCTGACGCTGGTCTATAACCGCACCCGTCAGGCCGCGATCACCGGCGAACTGATCGAGATTATTTCCGCTAAGGAAGCGATGTAACGGCGGCTGCCGCGGCGCGCTCGTCACGGCGAAGGGCGTAAGCGGCTACCAAGGAGCAAGACAATGGCAGACAACCTCGTTGGCAAAGTTACCCAGGTGATGGGCCCTGTGGTGGACGTGCAGTTCACCGGCGACCTGCCGCCGATCCTCAACGCGCTGGAGACCACCAACGACGGCAAGCGCCTGGTTCTGGAGGTCGCGCAGCACCTGGGCGAGAACATGGTGCGCTCCATCGCAATGGACGCCTCCGAGGGCCTGGTGCGCGGCCAGGAAGTGAAAGACACCGGCAGCCCGATTTCGGTGCCGGTGGGCCCGGAAATGCTGGGGCGCATCATCAACGTGGTGGGCGAGCCCATCGACGAGCGCGGACCCGTGAATACAGCGCGCAGCGCGCCGATCCACCGCGAGGCGCCGGAGTTCGCCGACCAGTCCACCGAAGCCGAGATGCTGGTCACCGGCATCAAGGTCGTCGACTTGCTGGCGCCCTATTCCCGTGGCGGCAAGATCGGCCTCTTCGGCGGCGCCGGCGTCGGCAAGACGGTGCTGATCCAGGAGCTGATCAACAACATTGCGAAAACCCACGGCGGTTATTCGGTTTTCGCCGGGGTCGGCGAGCGGACCCGCGAGGGCAACGACCTCTATCACGAGATGATGGAATCAGGCGTCATCAATCTGGACGGTGACTCCAAGGTGGCCCTGGTCTTCGGCCAGATGAACGAGCCCCCGGGCGCGCGTGCCCGCGTCGCCCTGACCGGCCTGTCCCAGGCGGAGTACTTCCGCGACGAGGAAGGTCAGGACGTGCTGTTCTTCGTGGACAACATCTTCCGCTTCACCCAGGCCGGTTCCGAGGTCTCGGCGCTCTTGGGCCGCATTCCCTCGGCGGTGGGCTATCAGCCGACTCTGGCCACCGACATGGGCACCCTGCAGGAGCGCATCACCACCACCAAGAAGGGCTCCATCACCTCGGTGCAGGCCATCTACGTGCCGGCCGACGATCTGACCGACCCGGCTCCCGCGACTTCCTTCGCCCACCTGGATGCGACGACGGTGCTGTCGCGCCAGATCTCAGAGCTGGGCATCTATCCGGCGGTCGACCCGCTCGACTCCACCAGCCGTATTCTCGACCCCCAGGTGGTCGGCGAGGAACACTACAACGTCGCCCGTGAGGTGCAGCGCATTCTGCAGAGCTACAAGGCGCTGCAGGATATCATCGCGATCCTGGGCATGGACGAGCTCTCGGAAGAGGACAAGCTCACCGTGGCCCGCGCGCGCAAGATCCAGCGCTTCATGTCCCAGCCCTTCGACGTGGCCCAGGTCTTCACCGGCAGCCCCGGCGTGCAGGTCTCCATCGAAGACACCGTGCGCGGCTTCAAGGGCATCTGCGACGGCGAGTACGACCACCTGCCCGAGGCTGCCTTCTACATGGTCGGCCCCATCGAGCAGGCCGTCGAGAAGGCCCGCAAGCTGGCGGCGGAAGCAGCCTAGTTTTTTACGCGCGGGCAAACGAAAGCCTGGAATAAAGGGCGGACGAAAAGGTCATGGCCGAAGGCAAGGTGTCATTCGAACTCGTCTCTCCGGAGCGCCTCCTGCTCTCCGAAGAGGTCGATATGGTCGTGGTTCCGGGTGAGGAAGGCGACTTCGGCGTGCTGACGCGTCACACGCCGCTGATCTCCACCCTCCGGCCCGGTGTGATCCAGGTCCACAACGGCGGAGCGGTCAGCGAATCGATCTTCGTCGCCGGTGGCTTTGCCGAGGTGACGCCCGCCCGCTGCACGGTCTTGGCGGAGGAGGCCGTGGCGGTGGGCGACATCGACCGCGCCGCCACCGAGCAGCGCCTGAGCGACGCCCGCGACGACCTTCTGGACGCCAAGGACGACGCCGAGAAGGCCAGTGCCGAGCGCCGCATCGCGGTTGCCGAGGCCATGCTGCAGGCAGCCGCTTAAGCCCCTTTCGGGGGCGGCCCCTCTTGCGAAAGGCTGCCTTCGTTCGCACCTCATTGTAGTGGTTGATTGTCCGCAACCCTATGTTAGGCTGCGGCGATTCTCCGCGATTCACTAAAGTGTCATAGTGCTGGAACACGGTTTTTTGGTGGGCGTAGGCAATCACGATGGCGGTCGGTCACTGGACTCTCGACGACATTTCCTGGCAGCGCTTCGATCCTGAGAAGGTGGATCCGGAGTTGCTCAAGCTCGTAAAAGCAGCCGGCATGGTCGAGTATAACGGCGGCGTTTATGCCGACTATCTCTGCAATGTCTTTCCCGACGATGCGGAGTTTCAGCAGGCTGCCAAGGTCTGGGCGCGTGAGGAAGTCCAGCACGGCGAAGCGCTCGGCCGCTGGGCGACCCTGGCGGATCCGGACTTCGACTTCGGCGCCTGTTTTGAGCGCTTTCGCGAGGGCTACCAGATTCCGGTGGATGCCGCCGCCTCGGTGCGCGGCTCGCGCTCCGGCGAACTTGTGGCCCGCTGCATCGTGGAGGTCGGAACCTCGTCCTTCTACGCCTCCATGGCATCGATGACCGATGAGCCGGTGCTGAGGGAGATCTGCCGGAAGATCGCGGCGGACGAACTCCGGCACTACAAGCTCTTCTACAATCATCTGAACCGCTACCTGGAGCGGGAGAGGATCGGCCGCTGGCGCCGCATCGGGGTGGCTCTCGGCCGGATCGGCGAAAGCGAGGACGATGAACTCGCCTATGCCTACTACGCGGCCAACGGCGACGGCGCCCCCTACGACCGCAAGCGTTACGGCACCGCCTACCTGCACCGGGTCTACGCCTGTTATCAGCCCGCCCATGTGCAGCGCGCCGTGTCGATGATCTTCAAGGCGGCGGGCCTCAACCCGCAGAGCCGCCTGTCATCGCTGGTGTCCCGGCTGGCCTTTGCCATGCTGCGCCTGCGCAGCCGCCGCGCCGTCGCCGCCTAGAGCGGGTCGGTCACTCAGACCTTAAGGGTTTCACGGTCTTTGGTCGCCGAGGGCGGGCGACCGCGCCTCACGGGACAAGATGCGCGAACTCCCGCAGCACGGCCTGATAGGTGTCGCGCTTGAAGGCGATGGTGAGGTCCGGCAGGCGGTGGAAGTCTTCCCAGCGCCAGTCGCTGAATTCCGGGTGCTCGGTTTCCAGGTTGATCTCGCTGTCGGCGCCGAGGAAGCGCATGGCGAACCACTTCTGTTCCTGCCCGCGGTAGCGCCCGCCGCGCACCCGCTCGATGAGCGCCGGCGGAAAGTCGTAGCGCAGCCAGTCCCGGCTCTCGGCGAGCACCGTCACATTGTCTGTGCCGATCTCCTCGTGCAGTTCCCGCCGCGCCGCCGCCTCCGGGTCTTCCCCCTTGTCGATGCCGCCCTGGGGCATCTGCCAGGCCAGCGGGTTGTCCTTCTTCGCGTCGATCCGCCGGGCGACGAAGACGCGGTTCTCGGTGTTCAAAAGCAGGATGCCGACGCAGGGGCGGTAGGGCAGCTTGGCAATCTTCTTCGCGCTCAGCATCAGCGGCTCTCCTGCCGGCCCACCAGGGCGGAGATCGGCGCGATCACCATGCCCCGGGCCGTGATCTCGGTCGACCAGTCGGCGAGGCGTTGCAGGGTGACGGGGTAGGGCTGGGCCATGGCCACAGCCGATCCTTCGGAAAGCGCGATGCGCTCGATCTGCGCCAGCCGCGCATCGATGGCCACGCGGCTGGCCTGGCGTTCGTCGATGGAGCGGTTGTTGAAGGCGCTCTTCAGGCCGATCTCCGCGGCCACCGCCGGGGCCACCGAGCGTTCGGTGGTGCGGTTGTCGAGGAAGATAAGTCCGCGCGATTTCAGCTCCTGGAGAAGGACTTCCATGTGCGTGCGCGACGCGGTGAAGCGCGAGCCCATGGCACCGGCCACGCCGACATAGGCGCTGCCGCGGCTCAGCACCCAGTCCAGACGGTCGAGGTTGTCCTCTGTGCTGAGGCTGGTGAGCAGGGCCTGCGGACCGGGATCGTCGTTCGGAAAGCTTGCCGGCTCCATCGGCAGATCGATCATCACCTCGTGGCCGCGCGCCCGCGCCAGCGCAATCCAGCGTTCCAGCCCGCGGGCGTAGGGACTGAAGGAGAGGGTGATGGCGGGCGGCAGGTTGTCGATGGCCGCCTGGGTGGCGCTGTCGGAAAGCCCGAGCCCGGTCAGCACGACGGCGATCCGCGGCCGCTGATCCTCTGTGTTGAAGGGCTGGCGAAAGCGCTCCCAGTACGGCAGGTCTTCCGGCGCCGGGGGGATAATAGGCACGCTGACGCTTTGTGGGACGTCGGCTTCTGCTTCCGGCAGCGCGGCCGCCTGATCCGACCCTGGTGGGTTTGGTGTTGCGGCCAGATCGCTTTCGGTCAGCGCTGCAGGAGCGGCCGGCTTGGGCTGCGGCAGGGCGACGCTGGCCGCGTCGCCGCTGCCCAGGGGCGCACCGCCCTCGTCCGGGCTGCCGTCCTCTTCGGGGGCACGATCTTCTTCAGGGATGCTGGTTTCTTCAGGGATACCGGCTTCTTCAGGGATACTGGCCTGCTGGGATGGCTCGGCCGGCTCCGGTGTCCCCGACGCTGGTGTCCCCGACGCTGGTGTTTCCGGCTCGGGTGTCTCCGGTTCGGATATCTCGGGCGCCGTGTCTTCAGCAGCCGCCGTTTCGTCGGTGGCGGACTCTGTGGCCGGCGCCTCGGAAGGTGCAGGGTCGGGCGCTGCCGGGGTCTCGGCGGCGCCGGCGGGTTCGGCTTCTGCGTCCGGACTGCCGGACCCTTCGGTGCCCCTCTCCCCAGTGGGGTCATTCGCGACTTCTTCGGGGGCCGCGGGCGGCCCCTCCGCCGGCGGCTCCAGCGCGACGATCAGGGGTGGAGGGGGTGGCGGAAGCGCGACCTGGACCGGATCGGCCGAGGGTGGCGGAGAGGTGAGCAGGGCGTATGCCACGGCGGCGCCCAGGGCGCCGAGCACCAGCAGCCAGGCGCCGGCCAGCAGCAGGGAACCGGTCGGGAGTCTAGGCAAGACGGTTGCCGCTACCGTGCCGCAGGCCGCGCGCGGTCAACCCACGCGCGGCGCTGTCGCCAGCGAGCTGTCCCAGGACGACTCGTCATGCTTCGATTCCGGGCTCCTATGGCGGCCCGCTCTCCGGCACCCCCTGCGCCGAATCAGCGTTCGTATCCTCTCGCTAGTTTACGACACGCTGGTTGTAAAGGGCCAGACCGCGAAGGAGGTCGATGGCGCGGGCCAGCTGATAGTCCTGCTCCGCCGCTTCGGAGAGCGCGTGGACTTCCGGCTGGTCTCCTTCTGCACCCTCGGGCGCTTCTTCGCCGAGCCCGCTCTCGTCAAGCCCGTTGTCGCCATTGGGATTGCCCAGGGCGCCGCGCAGGTCTGCCTCGCGCCGCCCAGGCCCGTTGTTTTCCTCGGTTTCGATGGTGGCCGGTTCGACGACGATGTCCGGGTCGATGCCGAGCGCCTGAATGGACCGTCCGGAGGGCGTGAAGTAGCGCGCCGTCGTCAGGCGCATGGCGCCGTCGAGGCCGAGAGGAATGATGGTCTGGACCGAGCCCTTTCCAAAGGAGCGCGTGCCCATGATGATCGCCCGGCGGTGGTCCTGCAGCGCTCCGGCCACGATCTCGGAAGCGGAAGCCGAGCCGCCGTTGATCAGCACCACCATCGGCAGGCCCTCGGCCATGTCACCGTCCTTGGCGTTGAAGCGCTGGGAATCATCGACGATGCGTCCGCGCGTCGAAACGATCTCGCCCTGATTGATGAAGGCGTCGGAGACGTCGATGGCCTGATCCAGCAGCCCGCCCGGGTTGTTGCGCAGGTCGATCACATAGCCCTGCAGATCGCTGCCGAGTTCCGCCTTGATCTCTTCGATCGCCGTCTTCAGGCCCGGCGTGGTCTGCTGGTTGAAGGTGGTGATGCGGATGTAGCCGACGTTGTCCTCGACGCGGCTGCGCACGGAGCGGATTCTGATGATGTCGCGGGTGATGGTGAGATCGAAAGGCTCGGAGCCTTCGCGGCGGATCGTCAGTTCCAGATCGGTGTTGACCGGCCCGCGCATCTTGTCGACCGCCTCGTTGAGGGTCAGGCCGAGGATGGGCTCACCATCGAGATGGGTGATGAAGTCACCGGGCTGAACGCCGGCGCGGTGCGCGGGCGTGTCGTCGATCGGCGAAACCACCTTGACGAAGCCGTTCTCCATGGTCACCTCAATGCCCAGCCCGCCGAACTCGCCCTTGGTCTGCACCCGCATGTCGCCGAAGGAATCAGCGTTCAGGTAGCTCGAATGTGGGTCGAGCGTGGAGAGCATGCCCTGAATGGCATACTCGATCAGCTGCTCATCGGTCACCTCCTCGACGTAGTCCGCGCGCACCCGCTCGAAAACGTCGCTGAACAGCTTCAACTGCCGATAGGTGTCCGAACGGTCTTCCTGGGCGATGGAAACCGTAGGCAGGACAATGAGTAATGCGGCCGCAAGTGCCGTAATCTGGAATTTGCGCATTAACCTCGCACCTTGTCATCTTTGGTCGCCAGCCAGGGCAGGGGATTTATAGCCTGCCCGGTGCGGCGAAGTTCCAAATAAAGCTCCGGATTACGGCCCGCCAGGTCGCTCATCTGTGCCACCGGCTCGCCTGCCAGAACCCACTGTCCGACCACGGCATCGATACGATCGAGACCGGCAAGTATGCTATGATATCGCTCGCCGTGGTCGATGATCAAGATTTGGCCATAACCGCGGAATTCCCCGGCATAGGCGATTCGGCCGTCGAAGGGCGCGACAATCTGCGCCCCCGGGCGGCCCTGAATGGTGATCCCCCTGGCAATTTCACCATCTGTTGAACTCTTGTGGCCATAAAGCCGCACGATTTCGCCGCGCATGGGCATGCTCAGGCTGCCGCCGTCGCTGGGGAAGGGCCGCAGGCTGCGCGGCGGGGCCAGGCGGGCGGTCTGCTGGGCGCGTGCGGCCGCATCGGCTCTGGCCCTGGCTTCGGCGGCTTCGCGGCGCGCGGTTTCGGCCCGGCGCTTTTCCTCGGCGGCGCGGCGCTCCGCCTCGGCCAGGCGGCGCTCCTCGGCCAGCCGGCGCTCCTCCGCCAGACGCCGTTCTTCGGCCAGACGGCGCTCCTCGGCCAGGCGCCGCTCCTCCGCCAGCCGCCGCTGCTCTTCCAGGCGGCGCTGTTCTTCCGCTTCTGCCTCCAACTGCGCCATCAGTTCGCGCAGATCGCCGGCCTCCCGGGCCAGACGGGCGAGGCGCCTGTCGGTTTCCTGGCGCTCGCTCTCCCGGCGCTCCTGCAGGGCGCCCTTGCGGGCCAGCAGGGCGGTCAGACGCTCGCCCTCGATCGACAGGGCGCCCTGGGCGGTCTGCAGGTCGTCGCGCTTGATGGCGATGCGGGTCCGCAGGACCGCGAGATCGCCCAGTTCCGCGCGCAGGGTCTCCGCGCGGGCTTCCAGGGCCGGTACGGCGACGCGCAGAAGCATTGCGGCCCGGGCGCTGTCCAGCGGCTGCTCGGCGCGGGTCAGGGCCGCCTCGGGGGGCTGCAGCGCAAGGCGCTGGAGCGCGCCCAGGGTGCGTTCCAACTGGTCGCGGCGGGTCGCAAGGTCGGCTGATTTCGCAGCCTCCTCGGCGTCGAGGCTTGCCAGTTCCCGCTCGGCGGCAGCGATCTCGCTCTCCAGGTCCTGGGCGCGGGCCGCCGCGGCAATGGCCTGCTGGCGCAGCGCGTCGATCTCCTCGGCCAGGGCCCTGGTTTCGCGGGACAAGGCTTCGGCCCGGGCGCGGTCTTCCTTGATCGCGCGCTCCAGGGCCTGCAGGTCGGCGGCGGGCTGTTGGGCCGCGGCCGGTGGCCCCGCGAGAACCGCTACGAGGGCCAGAACTGTTACGGGGGCCAGAACCGCTGCGAGGGACGGCAGGCAGGCGCCCGGAAGGGAGCGCCGCCGATACCCGGCCCTGTCGGCTCGGAGGACCTGGAAAGGCAAGGTTACTCTGCCGCCTCGCCGCGGGTCAGCGCCGGCTTGATCAGGCTGCGGCCGGTCATCACGGCCGGGCGCGGCAGCGCCATGAGATCCAGCACGGTCGGCGCGATGTCGGCGAGGCGCCCGTCGCTCAGTCCCGTAACCCGGTCCGGGCCGGCGATCAGCAGCAGCGGCACCTTGTTCATGGTGTGGGCGGTATGGGCCTGGCCGGTTTTCTCGTCGGTCATCTGCTCGGCGTTGCCGTGGTCGGCCGTCAGCAGGATGCAGCCGCCGGCCTTCTCCACCGCCTCGGCCAGGCGGCCGACACAGGTATCGACACAGGCAACCGCCTTCATCGCGGCGGCGAGATCGCCGGTGTGCCCGACCATGTCGCCGTTGGCGTAGTTCACCACCACCAGGTCGAAGCGGCCGGCGCCGATGGCCTCGACCAGCTCGTCGGTGACCTCCGGCGCCGACATCTCCGGCTTCAGGTCATAGGTAGCCACGTCGGGCGAGGGCACCAGGATGCGCTCCTCCCCCTCGAAGACGTCCTCGCGGCCGCCGTTGAAGAAGAAGGTGACGTGGGCGTACTTCTCGGTCTCGGCGATGCGCAGCTGCCGCTTGCCAGACCTGGACACGACCTCGCCCAGGGTTTCGGCCAGGTCCTCCGGCGGGAACAGGGTTGTGAGGAAGTCATTCAGTTGGGCCGAGTACTCCACCATCCCCAGGGCGCAGGCGAAGGTCGCCTGCTTCTCGCGCTGGAAGCCGTCGAAGGCCGGGTCCAGCAGGGCGGTCAGGATTTCGCGGGCCCGGTCGGCGCGGAAGTTGGCCATGAAGATGCCGTCGCCATCGGCCATACCCGGGTAATCGCCGACGACCGTCGGCAGCACGAATTCGTCGTTGGTGTCCGCCCCATAGCTTTGCTCCACCGCCTGCAGGGCATCGCCGGCACGCTCCCCTTCCGCCTGCATCAGGGCGCGGTAGGCCTTCTCGACCCGCGCCCAGCGCTTGTCGCGGTCCATGGCATAGTAGCGGCCGGAGACCGTGGCGATCGGGGCATTGGGTGCCTTGGCCTGAAAGGCCTTGAGGAAGTCCGTTGCGCTGCGCGGTGGCGTGTCGCGGCCGTCCAGGAAGGCATGCACGGCAACCGGGATGCCGGCCCTGGCCAGAACCTCGGCCAGCGTTGCGATCTGATCCTGGTGGGAGTGCACGCCGCCGGGCGACATCAGGCCCATCACGTGGGCGGTACCGCCGGACTGCTTCAGGGCGGCGATGGCGTCCCGCAGCGGCTGCATCTCGGCGAAGGAGCCGTCGGCGATGGCGGCGTCGATGCGCGGCAGGTCCTGCATCACCACCCGTCCTGCGCCCAGGTTCATGTGGCCGACCTCGGAGTTGCCCATCTGGCCCGACGGCAGGCCGACCTCCCCTTCGGAGGCGTCGACCAGCGCATTCGGCAGCTCCTTGAGCATGCGGTCCAGGTTCGGCGTCGGCCCTTCGCAGATGGCGTTGTTCTCGCAGCTCGTACGGTGGCCCCAGCCGTCCAGGATGCAAAGGACCACCGGTTTTGGCGTCACGCGCTTGGGTGGTCCGGCTCGGTCGGCGGTTTCGGTCATGTCGGTCTACCCAGTTCGTCTCGATGCGGCCGTCGTTGTATCACGTCTGCACATATGGGCCGGTCTCAGGTCCTGTAAATCCTAGGCCCCGTAAATCCTAGGCCCCGTAAACCCCAGGCCCTATAACTCTTAGGCCCCGTAAACCCTAGGCCCGGTGATAGGGGTGGCCGGAGAGAATGCTCTCGGCGCGAAACAACTGCTCCGCCAGAAGGCCGCGGACCAGCATATGGGGCCAGGTCAGCCGGCCCAAGCGGAGAATGACGTCGGCGGCCTGGCGGGCGGTCTCCGAAAGCCCCTCGGCGCCACCGATCATGAAGGCCAGATCCTGCACGCCATCGTCCTGCCAACGGCCGAGCAGACCGGCGAACTCGGCGCTGCTGAAGTCTTTCCCGCGTTCGTCGAGGGCGATCACCTTGGCGCCGCGGGGTAAGGCCGCCAGCAGCAGTTCGCCTTCCTGTTCGCGCAACAGGTCCGGTGTCAGGGGGCGGCGTTCCTCCACCTCCTTCAGGGTCAGTTTCCAGCGCAGCCGCGCGCTGTAGTGCTCGAAGAGTTCTTTCGTGACGCCGGTCTTGGCCTTGCCGACGGCCGTCAGCGTAATCCGCATTTCCGCACCCTAGCCGTCCGCATTTCAGTCTTCCGGCACCGTGCCACCGGTGCCGGCATAAACGCCCGATTGACCAGGGCCGGCGTCTACCTGCCGCCCTGCCGCACATGCGATGCGTTCCGGGGGGCGTTTCTGGGGGCCGCTTGGGTCAGGCGGAGCCGACCGTCACGCCCGCTTCTCCTTCCGCCGGATGCAGATCCACGCCCCACATCTTCTCGAGATTGTAGAACTCCCGGACTTCCGGGCGGAACAGATGAACGATGACATCGCCGCTGTCGATCAGCACCCAGTCGCTGCGCTCCAGGCCCTCCACGGCAACGCCGTGAACGCCTGCGGCCTTCAGCTTTTCGCGCAGATGCTCGGCCATCGCGCCCACCTGCCGCTGCGAGCGGCCGCTGGCGATGACCATGAAATCTGCGATGCTGGATTTTTCGGCGAGATCGATGACGACCATGTCGTCAGCCTTGTCGTCCTCCAGGGAGGACCGGACCAAGTCCAGCAGGTGCCGGCTCCGGGCGAGGGCGTCCTGCTTGTCGGCCTCTAGGGCCCCGGTATCGTGCAGTATGACGTTACATCTCCTGTCTGTTTGCACTTCTGCCAGGCGCCGCTGCCGGGTCTTGCGGTCCGGCCGCGCGGCCTTGGCGGTCGCTCGCTGCCCGGATGTCGGTCGCTGATTGGGGGTTCAAGCGGCATCGAATGAATACCCAAGCCGGCGGCCGCTCCTCCGCCAGGCGCCTCGCCGAACCTTCGTGGAGACGGTACCGGGCAAAGGAAAGCGCTGCTCTTCCAGACAACGCCCTGAAAGCATAGGAGGGGCGGTCAAAAACCGCAACGGCTACGGTGTTAAAGATTTGCTGCCAGTCCTGCCAATGATGAACTTGAATCAAGTTATCTGCACCCATCAGCCAGACCAGGCGCACCCGGGGCAGCAGGCCCGCCAGGGCCCTGAGGGTATCGGCGGTGTAGGTGGTGCCGAGCCTGTCCTCGAGCCCGGTGGGCAGGATTCTGGGGTCCCGCGCCAGCGCGCGGGCACTGGCCAGCCGCTCGGCCATGGGGGCCATGCCGTGACGCGGTTTCAGGGGGTTCTGCGGCGAGACCAGCCACCAGACCCGGTCGAGCCCCAGGCGCTTCAGGGCCTCGCGGCTGATCTCCAGATGCCCCTCATGGGCAGGGTTGAAGGAGCCGCCGAGAAGGCCGATCCGCGCCCCCGCAGGCGGTACCTGGCCGTCCAGGGCGGCGCCCAGGGCGGCGGGGGTCAGCGGCGCGCTGCGGGCCCGACCGACGCTCATTCAGCAACGTGGCAGGCGACCCGGTTCTGGCCGAGTTGGCGCATTTCCGGCCGCTCCTGGGTGCAGCGGTCGATGGCGAAGGGGCAGCGCGGGTGGTAGGCGCAACCTGTGGGCGGATTGATCGGGTCAGGAATCTCGCCCTTGGGCGGCGCCACCTCGCGGCCGAAGCCGTCCAGCTTGGGCGCCGCGGCAAAGAGCATCTGGGTGTAGGGATGCTTTGGGCTTTCAAAGAGCGCGTCGCGGGGCGCTTCTTCCACCAGCCGGCCCAGGTAGAGCACGCCGATGCGGTCGGCCATGTGCTCGACCACCGTCAGGTCGTGGCTGATGAAGAGGTAGGTGAGGCCGAACTCCTCCTTGAGGTCGCTCATCAGGTTCAGCACCTGGGCCTGCACCGAGACGTCGAGCGCCGAGGTCGGCTCGTCGCAGACGATCAGCTTGGGCTCCGAAGCCAGCGCCCGGGCGACGCAGATGCGCTGGCGCTGTCCGCCGGAGAACTCGTGCGGGTACTTGCTGGCATCGCTGGCGGCCAGGCCCACCTGTTCCAGCAGCCGCTCCGCCAGGCCGTCGGCCTTGCCGCCGCGGGCGGTGACCGGCTCGGCGATGATGTCGCGCACCCGCCAGCGCGGATTGAGGCTGGCATAGGGGTCCTGGAAGACCATCTGGATGTCGGTGCGGATCTTCTCGACGCGCACCTGGTCCGCTTCGCGGAAGAGGTCGACGCCTTCGATCTCGATGACGCCGTCCGACGGCGCCAGGAGGCGCACGACCATCTTGCCGATGGTCGACTTGCCCGATCCGCTCTCGCCCACCAGGGCGTAGACGCTGCGCTCCTCGATCTCGAAGCTGACGTCCGAAACCGCATGCAGAAAGGCCTTGGGCTTGCCTTCCAGCAGCCGGTTCAGCCAGGGCTTCGAGACGTCGAAGATCCGGGTCAGGTTCTTGACCGCGACCAGCGCGCTCATGCCACCTCCTCCGTCGCGAACCAACAGGCGGCGCGCCCGCCGCAACCGCTAAGGGTCGGGCCGGGGTCGCTCAGGCACTTGTCCTGAACCTCGGGACAGCGTGGATGAAAGGCGCAGCCATCCGGCAGGCGGGCCAGCGGCGGCATGGCGCCGGGGATCTGGTTCAGGCGCTTATGGCCCTTGGAGGCCAGCGGTGTCGAGGCCATCAGACCGCGGGTATAGGGATGGGCCGGGCGGGTCAGCACCTCGCGCACCGGTCCCAGTTCCGCAAGGCGCCCCGCGTACATCACCGCCACCCGGTCGACGGCCTCGGCGATCACGCCCATGTCGTGGGTCACCAGCATCACCGCGGTGCCGCGCTCCCGGCAGAGCTGCTTCAGGAGCGCGATGATCTGCGCCTGCACCGAGACGTCGAGCGCCGTGGTCGGCTCGTCGGCAATCACCAGTGAGGGTTCGGCGCAGAGCGCGAGGGCGATGACCACACGCTGGCGCATGCCGCCGGAAAACTCGTGCGGGTAGCTGTTGATGCGCGCTGCGGCGGCGGGAATGCCGACCTCCTCCAGGGCGGCGACGGCGCGGTCCTCTGCCTCCTGCTTGCTGACCGGCAGATGCTCCAGGATGGTCTCGGTGAGTTGCTCGCCGATGGGCAGCAGCGGATTGAGGGAGGTCAGCGGGTCCTGGAAGACCATGCCGATCTCCTTGCCCCGGACGCTGCGGATCTGGTCCCTGCGCAGGTTGTCGACACGCTGGCCGTTCAGCCAGATCTCGCCGCTTGCGATGTGGGCCGGGCGGTCGAGCAGGCCGATCACCGCGTTGCCGGTCATGGACTTGCCGGCGCCGCTTTCGCCGACGACACCCAGGATTTCGCCGGGCGCGATGTCAAAACTGACGGCATCGACCGGGCGCAGCACGGCATAGCGGGTCGGGATCTCGACCACCAGGTCGCGCACGCTGAGCACGGGTTGCGCCATCAGCGCAGCCTCGGATTCAGCACGTCGCGCAGCCAGTCGCCCAACAGGTTCACCGAAAGCGCCAGGGCGAGAAGGGTGACCGCAGGAAAGAACAGGATCCACCACTCGCCGGAGAAGAGGAAGCCCTGGCCGATGCGGATCAGGGTGCCGAGGGAGGGCTGGGTCGGCGGTGCGCCGACACCCAGGAAGGAGAGCGTGGCCTCGGCGATGATCGCCAGGGCCAGGCTGATGGTCGCGATCACCAGCACCGGGCTCACCACGTTGGGCAGGATGTGGCGGATCATGATCCCCACCGCCTTGCGGCCGTTGAGGTGGGCGGCCTGGACGTACTCCTTGTTCTTTTCCACCAGGGTGGCGCCGCGCACGACGCGCGCGAACTGCACCCAGTCCGACAGGCCGATGGCCAGGATCAGCACCCAGATGGCCATCTGGTCGCGCAGGTGGACCGGGGTGAAGCCCTTGGCGATGCCGAAGATCAGCATGGCGACCAGGATCGCCGGAAAGGTGAGCTGCACGTCGGCGACGCGCATGATGACAGTGCTCACCATGCCGCCGGAGTAGCCCGCGATCAGCCCGAGGGTGACGCCCAGCACCATGGCGAAGAGCACCGCGCAGAAGCCGACGAAGAGCGAAATGCGCATGCCGTAGAGAATGGTGGAAAAGACATCGCGCCCCTGGTCGTCGGTTCCCAGCCAGAAGACCTCGCCGGTGAAGGCGTTGGGCTGCATCGGCTGGGAAAAGCCGTTCATCAGGTTTAGCGAGGCGGGATCGAAGGGGTTGTGGGGGGCGACCAGCGGCGCAAAGACCGCGCCGAAGACCAGCACCAGAACGACGATGAAGGAGACCACCGCCACCGGAGAGTGGCGGAAGGACCACATGAAATCGGAACGCCAGGCCTGGGCGAGTGCGGTCATCGGCTCAGCCCTTCGCCGTTACGCGGTCGCCGCGCAGGCGCGGATCGATCACGAAGTAGAGCAGGTCGACGACCAGATTGATCGCCACGAAAAGAACGGAGATCAGCATCAGATAGGCGGCCATCACCGGGATGTCGACGAACTGAATGGCGTTGATGAACAGCAGGCCGACGCCCGGCCATTGAAAGACCGTCTCCGTGATGATGGCAAAGGCGATGATGGCGCCGAGCTGCAGCCCTGTTACGGTGATCACCGGCACCAGGGTGTTCTTCAGCGCGTGGCGGAACAGCACGGACTTCTCCTTCAGGCCGCGGGCGCGGGCGAAGCGGATGTAGTCCTGGCGCAGCACCTCCAGCATCTCGGAGCGCACGAGGCGCATGATGAGGGTCATCTGGTAGAGCCCGAGCGTGATGGACGGCAGGATCAGCGCCTTCAGCCCGGACTCGGTCAGGAAGCCGGTGCGCCACCAGCCGAGGTCGACCACCTCGCCGCGCCCGAAGCTGGGCAGCACATTCAGTTCCACCGCGAAGACGTAGATCAGCAGGATGCCGATCAGGAAGGTCGGCAGCGACACGCCGACCAGCGAGAGCGTCATGATGGTGTTCGCGGCCCAACCGTCCCTTCTGATCGCTGTAAAGACGCCCAGCACAAGTCCGAAGAAAATGGCCAACACTGCGGAGACGCCGGCGAGTTCCAGGGTCGCCGGCAGGCGCTCGCCGATGATCTCCGCCACCGGCCGGCCCTGACGGTAGCTGATGCCGAAGTTGCCCTGCACCGCGCCTTCGAGGAAGCGCAGATACTGGACCGGAAAGGGCTGGTCGAGCCCAAGCTGGCTGCGCAGCCGTTCGATGTCGGCGCCGGTGCGTTCCTGGCCCAGCATGTTCTCGATCGGGTCGCCGACGAAACGGAACATGGAAAAGGCGACCAGCCCGACCACGAGCAGGACGACGAAGGACTGGAAAACGCGGCGGATTGTGAAAGCGAGCATCGCGGCAGTTACCGGCTGGTGGCGCTCAGGCCTAACACGCTACGCAGACCCGGCCGGGGCGGCGGGAGGTCCTCCTTGGAGGCCTCCCGCCTGTCAGGCCCTGCTAGTTCAGGGTGAAGTACTTGAACTTGGCCACGTCGTCCGGCGCGACGATGGTTTCGACCTTGTTCGCCATACCCCAGTTCAGCACCTGGTGATGGATCGGCAGGTAGAGCACCTCGTCCTGCACCACCGACCAGATGTTGGCGATCATCAGGTTGCGCTCGTCCAGGTTGGTCTCGGAGGCCAGACGCACGATCTGGGAATCCAGGTCCGGGTTGGAGTAGCGCGTGCCGTTCCAGGAACCGTACTTCTCGCCCTTGGTATGGGCCAGGAAGTTGAAGATGTACTCGGAGTCATAGGTCGGAACGCCCCAGCCGAGCATGTAGAAGTCGGTTTCCAGGTTGTTGATCAGCGGGAAGTGCTGCGCCTTGGGCTTGGCGTCGAGGCGCACGTTGACGCCGATCTGGGCCAGCATGCCCACGGCCGCCTGGCAGATCGCCTCATCGTTGATGTAGCGGTCGTTCGGGCAGTCGAGCTGGATGGAGAAGCCGTCGGCGTAACCCGCGTCGGCCATCAGCGCCTTGGCCTTGGCGATGTCGTTGGCCGGCACCTGGTCGAGGGCTTCGGTCCAGCCGTTGACGAAGGGCGGCATGGCGACGCCGGCCGGGATCGACTGGCCGCGCATCACCACCTGCTTGATGGCATCGCGGTTGATGGCCATGTTCATCGCCTGGCGCACGCGCTTGTCGGCGAAGGGGTTCTTGCCCTCCACGTCGTCGGCCTTGAGGTCCGCATCGCCCTGGTTCATGCCGAAGAAGATGACGCGGTTCTGCGGTGCGGTGATGACCTTCAGGCCGTCGGTCGAGCTGACGCGGCCGAGATCCTGAACCGGCACGTCCTGAATGAAGTCGACCTCGCCGGAGAGCAGGGCGGCCACGCGGGTCGCGGCGTTCTGGATGGGGGTGTAGACGATTTCCGTCACCGCCATCGGGAACTCGTCCTTGCCCCAGTAGTTCTCGTTGATGGTGAGAACCGTCTTGGCGTCGGGCTCGCGGCTGACCAGCTTGTAGGGGCCGGTGCCGTTGGCGTTGCGCGCGGCAAAGGTGTCCTCGCCACCCTCGAAGTCCTGCACCTTCACGGCGTTGTTCGCCTCGGCCCAGTCCTTGTCGATGATGAAGAGGTTGGTCAGATTCGACGGCATGATCGGGTTCGGGCCGTCGGTGACGATCTCGAAGCCGTACTTGCCGTTGGCGCGCACTTCCTTCACCGACGCCAGCAGCTCCTTGAAGTCGCTGTCCGGGCTCATGGCACGATTGAAGGAGAAGACCGCGTCTTCGCTGTCGAACTCCGCGCCGTCGTGGAAGGTCACGCCTTCCCGCAGCTTGAAGAACCAGACATTCGGGTCTTCCTCGCTGGGCGCCCACTCGGTGGCCAGTGCCGGCACGATCTTGCCGGTCATGTCGCGGATCACCAGCGATTCCATGATCTGGTGCGCCAGCGCCGTGGTCGGGCCCTCGTTCTGCGCATGGGGATCTAGGGTCAGGCTGTCGCCGGCGCGGGCCCAGCGAAGGGTCTCAGCGGTGGCAAAGCTGCTCGTGCTGGCCAGCAGTACGGCGGCCAGCAAGGCTGTTTTGGACTTCATTCTTTGTCTCCCTGTTACTTGAGCTTCTACTTTGACGTCATGCTGTCAGCAACCGGACGGAAGGTCCAGGGCCGCTTGGACACTTTGGGATCAATTTAAAGAGGGCGGTCATTGCGCCCCGGGGCGGCCCGCCTTGCGAAGGGACGGCCCCGGTTTTCGCGGTGATTCAGGCTGCAAAGGGGGTTATCGAAGATCGCCGGACAGACCCGGTCCCGCGTTAACCAAACCTGCCTGGGCTTTTACAGCCCGGCGCAGGGCGCCTTCCCCACCGTCGCCAGATCACCCCTTGTTCAAATCGGCCCCACCATCCTCACGCTGCCAAGGTCCCTGTTCTCCCTGGTTCTCCCTGGTTCTTCCTGCGGCTGCCTTTGCGGCTTCTCTGCGCACCTCACGGTGCATGGAGCGGCTATATCGCGCTCTCTCTGAATGTGCAAGCTACAGAGGCTGGAGATTGTATGTCAACGAACAAGAAGCTCGGTCCGGCCCGCAGAAAACTGCGCTTTCTTGTTTGCAGGCAGCCGGTCTGCGGCTCCGACCTCGGCTCTCGGGCCGCCCTCAGGGCCTGCTCTCAGAGCTCGTTCTTAGGGCTCGTTCTCAGGGCTCGTTCTCAGGGCCGGGTCTGGCCGCTGCCGATCACCTTGTACTTGTAGCTTGTCAGCTGCTCCGCCCCGACCGGCCCGCGGGCATGCATCTTGCCGGTGGAGATGCCGATCTCGGCCCCCATGCCGAACTCGCCGCCGTCGGCGAACTGGGTGGAGGTGTTGTGCATGACGATGCCGGCGTCGACTGCGTTCATGAAACGGGCGGCTGCTGCCTCGTCTTCGGTGATGATCGCTTCGGTGTGGTGGGAGCCATGGCTGTTGATGTGGTCGATGGCTTCGTCCAGGCCGCTCACCACCTTCACGGCGATGACCGGGGCCAGGTATTCGGTGTCCCAATCCTCGGCGGTCGCCGGGACGACACCGGGCAGGGCCGCCTGCGCGGCCTCGTCGCCGCGGATCGCGCAGCCCGCCTCCTGCAGGGCGCCCAGCAGCGGCACCAGTTGGCTCTCCGCCGCAGCACGGTCCACCAGCAGCGTCTCCGTCGCCCCGCAGATGCCGACCCGGCGCATCTTGGCGTTGACCACCAGGTCGCGGGCCATGGCCGGGTCCGCCGCCGCGTGGACATAGGTGTGCACCATGCCGTCGAGGTGGGAAAAGACCGGCACCCGGCTTTCCCGCTGCACCCGCTCGATGAGGCCGCGCCCGCCGCGGGGCACGATGACATCCACGGTGTCGCTCATGGTCAGCAGCATGCCGACGGCGGCGCGGTCGGTGGTGGGCAGGCGCTGAATAGCGGTGGCCGGCAGGCCGGCCTCTTCCAGGCCCTGCTGCAGCGCCGCCAGGATCGCGCCGGACGACCGGAAGCTTTCGGAGCCGCCGCGCAGAATGGCGGCATTGCCCGACTTCAGGCAGAGCGCGCCGGCATCGGCGGTGACGTTGGGCCGGCTTTCGTAGATGATGCCGATCACGCCCAGGGGGACAGAAACCCGGGCGATCTTCAGGCCGTTGGGCCGCTCCCACTCGGCCAGCACCCGGCCCACGGGGTCGGGCAGCTCGGCGATGTCCTCCAGGCCCTTGGCCATGGCTTCGATGCGCGGCGCTGTGAGTTCCAGGCGGTCCAGCAGAGCGGCGGTCAGGCCCTTCTCGCGGCCGCCGGCCATGTCTTCGGCGTTTGCGGCGGCGATCTCCGCGGCGCGGGCGCGGATCGCCGCAGCGGCGGCCCGCAGGGCGCGGTTCTTGGTTTCCGGATCTGCCAGCGCCAGATCAGCAGCGGCCGCGCGCGCAGCCTGGCCAAGGGCGGTCATCTGCTGTTGCAGGTCCTGGTCCTGCTCTCCCGCGTGCAGGGGCGCCGCTTCGGCGGACATCATCTCGTTCTCCCTAACAGGCTCTCTGGCTCACGGCTTCACGACACCACCAAGTCGTCCCGGTGGATCAGCTCTTCGCGGCCACGGTAGCCGAGAATGGCTTCGATTTCACGGCTCTTGTGGCCGATGATACGGCGCGCGTCGGCGGCGGAGTAGGCCGCCAGACCCCGGGCCACTTCCTGGCCCGTGGGATCGCAGACCAGCACCGCGTCGCCGCGCTGAAACTCCCCTTCAACGGCGGTCACGCCGGCCGGCAGCAGCGACTTGCCGCTGCGCAGCGCGCTGAGGGCGCCGGCGTCCAGGCGCAGCTTGCCGCTGGGTTTCAGGCTGCCGGCGATCCAGCGCTTGCGGGCGGTGCGCGGCTCTACCGAGGCCAGGAACCAGGTGCAGCGGGCGCCCTCCATGACGGCGGCCAGAGGGTGCAGGCGCTGGCCGTCGGTGATCACCATGCGGCAGCCGGCCCCTGTCGCCACCTTGGCGGCGGAGAGCTTGGTCACCATGCCGCCGTTGGAATAGTCGCTGGGGGCGATGCCCGCCATGGCCTCGATCTCCGGCGTGACGGCGGCCACCTCGGGAATGAAGTCCGCCTCCGGGTTCTGGCGCGGGTCGGCGCTGTAGAGTCCGTCGATGTCCGACAGCAGCACCAGGGTGTCGGCGCCCAGCATGGCCGCGACCCGGGCCGCCAGGCGGTCGTTGTCGCCGACGCGGATCTCGCTGGTGGCCACGGTGTCGTTCTCGTTGATCACCGGCAGGGTGCGCATCTTCAAGAGCGTGTTCAGGGTGGAGCGGGCATTGAGATGGCGCCGCCGTTCCTCGGTGTCGTCCAGGGTCAGCAGGATCTGAGCCACCGAAATGTCGTGGCGGGCCAGGGATTCCTGATAGGCATGGGCGAGGCGGATCTGCCCGGTCGCCGCGGCGGCCTGCTTTTCTTCCAGCTTCAGGCCCGATTGGGTCAGCCCCAGGTGGCGGCGTCCCAGCGCGATCGCGCCGGAGGACACCAGCACCACCTCGGTGCCCGCCGCCATCAGTTCGGCGACGTCGTCGGCCAGCGCGTCCAACCACTGGCGGTGGATCGCCCCGCGCGCGTGGTCGACCAGCAGGGCCGAGCCGATCTTCACCACCAGGCGCCGGGACCGTCCGAGCTCCTGTCCGCCGACCGCCTTTGCGTGCTTCTGCGATTGGGGCGCGCTCATGGCTGGTAGGCCGCCGCCCGGTCTTCGCCACGCTCGGCGCGCGCCGCTTCGATGTGCTGCAGCAGGCGGGCGAGGACGGTATCGACCCCTTCGCCGCTGGCGCCGGAGAGCAGCAGCACCTCCGCTCCCGAGGCCGCCTCCAGTTCGGCCTTTCTGACGTCCCGTTCTTCCGGCGCGAGGACGTCGATCTTGTTGAGGCCGACCACTTCGGTCTTGTCGGCCAGGCCGCCGCCGTAGGCTTCCAGTTCATGGCGCACGGTGCGATAGGCGCCGGCGGCGTCCTCCTGCGTCCCGTCCACCAGGTGCAGCAGCACACCGCAGCGCTCGATGTGGCCGAGGAAGCGGTCGCCCAGGCCGGAGCCTTCGTGGGCGCCTTCGATGAGGCCGGGGATGTCGGCCAGCACGAAGTCCGCCTCGCCCAGCGTGACGACGCCGAGACCCGGATGCAGGGTGGTGAAAGGGTAGTCGGCGATCTTCGGCTTGGCGCGAGAGACGACGGAGAGAAAGGTCGACTTGCCGGCGTTGGGCAGCCCGACGAGCCCGGCGTCTGCAATCAGCTTCAGGCGCAGCCAGACCCAGCACTCCTGCCCCGGCCAGCCCGGGTCTGCACGGCGCGGCGCCTGGTTGGTGGAGGACTTGAAGCGCGCGTTGCCGAAGCCGCCGTCGCCACCCTCCAGAAAGGTGACGCTCTGTCCCTCTTCGGTGAGGTCGGCCAGCACCGTCTGCTTGTCGTCATCCAGCACCTGGGTGCCGACGGGGACCTTGACCACCAGGGGCTTGCCGGCGGCGCCGGTCATGTTGCGACCCTTGCCGTTTTCGCCACGCTTGGCCTTGAAGTGCTGTCGGTAGCGAAAGTCGATCAGGGTGTTGAGGCCGCCCACTGCCTCGAAGACCACGTCACCGCCGCGCCCGCCGTCGCCGCCGTCGGGCCCGCCAAACTCCACGTACTTCTCGCGGCGGAACGACATGCAGCCGTTGCCGCCGTCGCCGCTCTTCAGAAAGACCTTGGCCTCGTCGAGAAACTTCATGACGCCAGGTCCAGGGCGGCCCGCCAGTCCGCGCGCTCCAGGATGAAGCGCCGGCAGGTCACGAAGTCCCGGCGCGCGACGCTCCACTCCTCCGCATCGGAGGTCGGCTGAAAGCCGCATTTTTCGAGCACCCGGCCGGAGGCCGGGTTGTCGGTGAAGTGGCCGGAGGTCACTGCGCTCATCTTGGGGTGGGCGAAGCCATGGGCCAGCAGGGCCCGCGTGGTTTCCGTCGCCAGACCCCGGCCCCAGAACGCCGGCGCCAGCCAGTAGCCGATCTCCGCGGTGTCGGGGCGGTCCTGCTTGGGTTCTGCCCGGTGCAGGCCGGTCGCGCCGACCACGTCTTCGTCCAGGGTGATGGCAAAGACAGACTCGCCGTTTTCCTTCTCCATGGCCGCGTGGCTGTCGATCCACGCGGCGGCCGAGCCCGGCGGATAGGGGTAGGGAATGCGGGTGGTCATGCGCGCGACGTCCCAGAGGCCGGCATAGCGCTGCACGGTCTCGGCGTCGTCGGCGCGAAAGGGGCGCAGCAGCAGCCGCTCGGTTTCAATCTCTCTGCGCTCGATGGACCAGCTCATGGGTTTCGTTCCGATGGTCGGCCCCCTCGAAGGAAATTGGGCGAGGGAAAGGGGCAACAAAAAAGGGAGATGGCGGCCCATCTCCCTCGCATCAGATCCTCAAGATGGGCGCCCCGGTGGACACCCACCGGCGTTATTCAGCAGCGCTCGGCGACGGCTGCTCGGCCGCGTCGACGGAGACATAGGTCCGGCCGCCGGACTTGGTCTGGAAAGAGACGGCGCCGGAGACCTTGGCAAAGAGGGTGTGGTCCTTGCCGATGCCGACATTGCGGCCCGGATGGAACTTGGTGCCGCGCTGGCGCACCAGGATGTTGCCGGCCAGCACCGCCTCGCCGCCGAACTTCTTCACGCCGAGCCGGCGCCCGGCTGAATCCCGGCCGTTGCGTGAACTGCCGCCCGCTTTCTTATGCGCCATGGCTTAGTCTTCCTTCTTCTTCGCCGCAGTTTTCTTGGCGGCGGTCTTCTTGGTGGCGGTCTTTTTCGTCGCGGCCTTCTTGGCGGTCGCCCTTTTTGCGGTCGCCTTCTTTGCCGGCGCTTCCTTGGCGGGTGCGTCCTCGTCCGCCTTGGGCGCTTCCTCGGTCTTAGGGGCCGCCTTCTTGGCCTTGGCCGCCGCCTTCTTGCCGTCGGTCAGAATGTCGGTGATGCGCACCACCGTCAGGTCCTGGCGGTGGCCGTTCAGGCGGCGATGGTTCTTGCGGCGCTTCTTCTTGAAGATCAGCACCTTGTCGCCACGGGTCTGCTCGACGACTTCGGCGGCTACGCTGGCACCTTCCACGAAGGGCGCGCCGGCCTTGGTCTCGGCGCCCTCGCCGACCATAAGCACGGAGTCGAAGGACACGGCCGCACCGGCCTCGCCCTCGAGCTTTTCGATGACGATCACGTCGTCCTTGGCGACTTTGTACTGCTTGCCGCCGGTCTTGATCACTGCAAACATTGCGCTGGCTCGCCCATCTTCGGCTGGACCGTCCCGGCAGGCGCGAAATTGCGCGGTTTTCCGGGGCCGTCAACATAAAACGCCGCGGTCCAGAGGGCCGCGGTTAACGGTCGCGCACTATAGCTCCGCCGCCCGGGCTGTCAACGCCCTTTTCGGCGGTTTTCCGGTGTCTTTCCCATAGCTCTCATGGCCCCTCGCGGCGCCTCGGGAGATCGACGAAATCGCTTGCCGAACAATGGCTTCGCGACGGCGGTCTCAGGGTCTCCAGAAACCGGGCCAGCAGCAGTTGGGCACAAAGGCTTTCATAGAGGACCCCGTGGCTGACGCCCGCCAGGGCATAGGCCCGGCCGTTGGTGAGATGGGCGGCGGCCGACTGCGCCAGGGCCGGCGGCGTAATGGGGTCGCGTTCCCCGGCCAGCAGCAGGGCCGGCACCGCGCTGGCGACCGGTGTGTTTTCGATCGGGTCGGCCTCCCCGGCCGGCCAGTGGTCGCAGAGGTAGCTGGTCCAGGCCCGGTCGATCAGGTGACCCTGGGATCCGGCCGCGGCCACGGCGGCGGCGATCTGCTCGGGCGATTCGAAAGGCGCCTCGTCGTGGCAGACGTGGGAGAGGTAGACGGCCGCGTGTACGCTGTAGGAGATGGTGTAGAGCAGGTAGTCGCGAAACCGCTCCCGCAGGACGGTGGTGCCTCTCTGCGCAGTCTGCTGCAGCAGGCGTGGAATGCCGAGGCGCGCATCGGAGCTGTAGAGGGCATCGAAGAGCAGTTCGTCCAGCGTCGGCTTGTCGAAGAGGATCGCCTGATCGATCCAGTCCGCGTCGTCATCGGGCCTGTAGCGGTAGCGCCGTGTCCCCACCGCGAACTCCGCTTCGACGGGGCCGAAGATCTCCCGAAGGGTGTAGCTCGGCGGACTTGCCTCCAGCCAGGCCCCGGCCGCCGCGTAGGCCGTGCGCAGGTCGCCGTAGCGTTCCCGGCAGGCCGGCGTTGCGGCGCAGTCGTCGAACACGCGCTGCAATGCCGCGTCGAAGTGCTTGGCGAGGTCGACGGTCTGGGTGCTCTCAGGCGGGAACACCGAGTCCAGCACCACGGCGCGCACGCCTTCGGGGTGGTAGCGCAGCGTACTGAGCGCCAGGCGGGTTCCGTAGGAGATGCCGTAGAGCGTCCACTCTTCGATGCCGAGCGCCTCGCGCAGCTCGGCGACATCGGCGGCGCTCTCGCGGCTGTTGTAGGCGGTCAGGTCGACGCCATCCTCGGTGAGTTGCGCCGCGCAGTCCGTCACGGCTTTGATGGTGAGGGCGTGAATGTCCGGGGGTGGCGTGCCCAGGTTGTATGCCAGGAGCCCGACCTCCGGTGTCCCGAACGCATCGCAGCCGAAGTCCGGCTCCTCGAGACCGGTGCCGCGCTGGCCCATGACAATCAGATCGTGGCCCTGAGGAAAGAGGCGGCGCTCCTGCCACCAGCCTTGGATCTGGTGCCGCTCCGCCAGGTAGGCGGAGGCGCCGGGGCCGCCGGTCAGGTAGAGGATCGGCTCCTTCCGAGGGACGTGGCTTTGCGCTTCGAAAACCACCACCGGCAGGCGGATCGTACGGCTCTCCGGGTCGCTGCGGTTTTCCTTGACCACCAGGAAGCCGCAGCGGGCTCCCCCGGTGATACCGGTGGGAAACCAGCAGTCCCGCGCATGGAAGCCGGGCTGGGTCAGTTCCCAGGCCTGCCAGCCGCGGTATCCGGCGAAGGCCAGGATGCCGAGCAGGGCAAGGGCCAGCACGGCCCTGCCTCGGGTCACGGCTCCGCCTTGGCGGCCGAGAGCTCCGTCACTGCCGTGGCCGCGGCGGCTGAACCGTCTTCGGCGGCCTCGAAACCCTGGGCCACGAGGCGGCCGCTGGCGGGCTCGGCGTAGAGCGCCAGGCGGGTGGTCTCATTCAGCACCGGGGGTTTCAACCAGGCCAGATCGGCACCGGCCTCGGCGGCCTCGGCCCGCATCAGCCGGCCCCGCCCTTCGGAATCGACGCCGCGCGGGCGGGCCCGGGGCAGGGGGCCGAGCCAGTGGTTTGCGGCCACCTGCGGGCCCTCATGAACGACGGCGTGGTGCTCGATGCGTTCGATCACCACCTGCTCATCCGGGCCCGGCCCGACGAGGGAGAAGATCGCCGGCATCGCCAACGGGCTCTGGATCAGCTCCTGCTTGGCGTCGGCGAAGCTGCGCGCGCGCTCGAAGACCTGGCGCAGCAGGTGGCCGGGCGGCAGGGCGCGGCGGCGCCAGAGACCGATGCGGTCGAGCCCCCAGTCGATGATCCGCGAAGGGCTGCGCCGGCGCATGGGGGCCTGGTTGAAGGCGGCGGCGAAGCGCCCCGGCGCCATGCCCTGGATCGAGCCGGTGAAGCCGGGCCAGGTGAGGTTGATCCACTCCCCGGCCGGACCGCTCTGCCGGGCCGCGAGGACCTGGGCCCCAAGGCCGTCGAAGGGCCAGTCCAGCACCCGGGTCAGGCGGCTGGCGCGGCCGTCGGCGGTGGGGCCGACGCTGCAGGTGCAGGCCCACTCGTAGGAGAGGTTCAGGAAATAGGCGCCGGGCCGCCCGAGCGCCCGGTCGACCATCTCCACCTCCTCCAGGTAGGGGTTGCCGCTGCGCTCCAGCCAGCGGCGGGAGAGCCGGTCGCCCAGTGCGATCACGGCCTGCGGATAGCTGCGCTCCGCCGCGGCGATCAGCGCATTCAGGCGGCCGCGCTCGGCCTCGAGCAGGCCCGCCATGCCGCCGACCCTGCGCAGCGGAATGGGCGGCAGAGCGGTGCTGCCGGCCGGTTCGGGCCTTGGGGATGGGGTCATGGCTGCGGTGCCTTCGGCGGATCGTTCCGGGTCGGGTCTCTCCAGGTTGGGGCGACTATAGCAACACCGGGGAACGCCATGCTGGGAAATTCGGGGCCGGAGGTTCAACCCAGGCGGAAGCCGGGGTACTTGGGAGGCTCTGGGAGGCCGGCGAAGCCCGTGCTTGCAAGCGGCGCGGCGCTTGGGCTAGTAAAGGCCCGCCGTTCGCGGCGGCCCGGGCTCCTGTCGTTTCCGGTCTGCCGCGTCCCTTGCGGAGGGGTGCCGGAGTGGTTGAACGGGGCGGTCTCGAAAACCGTTGTGCGCGCAAGCGTACCGAGGGTTCGAATCCCTCTCCCTCCGCCATTCTCCAAAGACTTCCCCTGGGCAGCCGGCTTCACTGGTTTGCCGTGCGTGTTTTCGATTAGGTATGTGGCCATCGAGGACTGTTTTCGCGTGGACCCCCGAGTGTCATCACAACAAACATAGACTACAACATAGGCTAGGGCGCCTCTGAGTGGGAACGAGGAGCGGGTGAAGGTTATTGCATGGGTTATTGCGTTTTCATGCTGCGTCCCGATTCGATCTATGACGATAGCCCATCCGAGCGATACCAGTTTCCGAAACAGTATCTCGATCGGGCGAGAACCTCCGTTGGCGACTGGGTCGTGTATCTGGAACCAAAGAAGGTGCGGGAGACCCGTGGATACTTCGCACTTGCACGCGTCGAGAAGATAATACCGGACAATGCGGAGCCCGGACGTTTCTTGGCTTTGATTGAGTCCGGAAGCTATCTCGACTTCGCAAACCCGGTTCCGTTCAATGACGAGGATGGCCCCATCGAGCGTGGTCTCCTCAATGAGCAGGGTAAACTGTCCGGCCGCGCCCAAGCCGCAGTCAGGCCAATATCGCCTGCGGACTTTTTGCGCATCCTCCAGAGAGGACTAGGTCAGACCGATCCGGTGCTGCCTCGTCGGGGAGCCGTCGGTTCAACCGAGGGCTTCGAGGAAGACAGATCTGCTTTTGTTATTGAGCCAGAACGGCAGCGGCTCCAGCACTTGGTTAGCCGCCCGGTGCGGGATCGGGCTTTTCGGAGTGTTGTCCTTCGCGCCTACGATGAGCGATGTGCGTTTACTGGGCTGAAATTCATCAACGGAGGTGGGCGTGCTGAGGTCAATGCCGCCCACATCAAGCCAGTGGAACATGACGGTCCGGATAGTGTTCACAACGGCATTGCGTTGTCGGGCACGGCGCATTGGATGTTTGACCGAGGTCTGGTCAGTTTATCGGACGATCTTGAGATACTGATTTCCAGACAGATTAATGACATCGACAGTGTGCGATCCTTCATCAACAAAAGCGGCCGCGCGACACCACCAATTCGCGCAAAGGATTGGCCCGATCCGCGTTTCCTCGAATGGCACCGAGAAAACGCTTTTAAAAGTTGATGGTGCACCAGTCTTTAACGCTTGGCTCGTCGCCGTAGAGACGGGTTCACAGCAGCCTGCCTGCACCGACAATCCCGCGAGCGCGACTTTGCTTCTCGCAGTCGCCCGGCTGCCGCAGATAACCGCCGCTAACCACCGCTGTGCCGATGGAGCGGGCGCGCGACCCCGGCAGCTTCCCGGCCGGTTCGAAGATCGGTCTCGACCTCCCGCTTCCGCGCGCTCCGGGTGGCACGGAGATAGACAGAGAACGCTCATGCAAGACACTTCCCTGGCTTTTCTGCGGCTTTGCTGCGTCACCGTCGACGACCTTCAGGCACTGAAGGTCCGCGACACGGAATGACACCTGATCGCCCCGAATCCCGAGTGGATCACCCAGGTCGCGTTTCTCGAAGAGACCTTGAGCTTCGGGCTGTTCGCCGGCGGACGAGCGGTCGAGTTGATATCCCTGGTCGATCCCCGGCTGGTCGAGGACACGGAGGACCGCGAACACTTTCAGAGCGATTGTCTTTTCGTCTGGCGTGTCATGGTCGACCGGACGCAGCAGGGACGCGGTTATGGAACCCAGGCGATTCACTTCGCATGCAACTATGCGCGCCTCGTCGGCCTGCAGGGCGTTTCCTTGACGACGATGGACCAGGAAGCCGGCAATGCCCTGCCGTTTTACGAGAGGCTCGGCTTCCATCCGACGGGGCGCCGGCTCGATGGAGAGATCGAGCTCGTTCGGCGCGCCTGATGCGCGCGCTGCCTGCGCTGCACCCGCCTCAGCCGTCACGGAACGCATGGGTGATGTGATCCGACAGCGGCTTGACCAGATAGGACAGGATGGTGCGGGAGCCGGTGTGCACGAAGGCTTCCACCGGCATGCCCGGCAGCAGGGTCTTGCCGTTCAGCCGCGCAAGCTCGTCTTCCGTCAGCGCAAGGCGCGCTCGGTAGTAGGACTCTCCGGTGACCGGGTCCTGCATCAGGTCGGCGGAGACCGTGAGGATTTGCGCTCTCAGCTCCGGCGTCGTGCGCTGATCGAAGCCGGGAAGCCGGATCATGGCCGCCTGGGCGGGCGCCAGCTGGTCGATGTCGGTCGGGGCGACCTGGGCCTCGATCAGGAGCACGTCCTCATGCGGCACGATCAGCATGAGGTCCTCCCCCGGCGCCACTACGCCGCCGACGGTGTGAACGCTCAGCTGATGGACGAAGCCCGTCCGCGGTGCCCGGATGTCGATCCGGTTGAGCTGCTCCTCAGCCGCGACTCTCTCTTCCGTCAGCTGGGCGATTTCGGCGCGCACGGCCTGCAGCTGCTCGACCACCTCCGCCCGCATCTCCTCGTCGATCTGCAGGATCTGAATCCTGCGTTCGGAGATCGCCTGCGCCGCCTGGGACATCTCGGAGACGAAGCCGCCGCGCTCCCCTTCGAGGCGCGCCATATCGCGCTGCAGCCCGGTGATGCGGGACTGCTGGACAAGCCCCTTCTCGAGAAGGCCTGAGAGGTCCTCAAGCTCCTTCGCGACGAGCTGAATCTCCGTGGACTTGGCGTTGCGTTGCGTGCGCAACCCGGTGATCCGCTCCTCGAAGCGCTTGATCTGCTCTGCAAGCTGGGCCTTCCGCCCCTCGCGGGAGGCCAGCCGCGCCTCCAGAAGATTGCGCTGTCCGTCCAGAGCGGCGGCAACCTTGGGGTCCGCCTGATGGGCCGCCAGCGCGCCGGGCACGGTGAGCGTCGGGCGGCCGTCCCGTTCGGCGCCGAGGCGTGCCTCCTGGGCCTGCAGTTCCTGAAGCCGGGCGACGACAACGGCAAGACCCGCGCGGGTCAGCGTATCGTCGAGGCGGACCAGCAGGTCGCCGGCTTCCACCGCTTGCCCCTCACGCACATGGATCTGCTGGACAATGCCGCCTTCCAGATGCTGCACCCGCTTCACATTGGTTTCGACCACCACGCTCCCGGGGGCGATGACCGCGCCGTTGATTTCGACGAAGACCGCCGAGGCGATGATCCCGCCGACCAGCAGCGAAATGGCAAGCAAGGCGACAGCCATGTGCCGGCGCAGGCTCTGTGATATCGCGTGTTCCATCTCAGCCCTCGTTTACGACTTTAAGGCCGACGCCCTCGCGCACGTTGCGCGCAAGCACGGTCTTCAGCACCTCGTCCTTCGGGCCATAGGCTCCGACCTGCCCGTCGGCGAGACACATCAGGGAATCCACCGCGGCAATCGCGCTGGGGCGATGGGCGATGACAACGACCGCGCAGCCGGCCTTGCGCATGCGGCGCAGCGCGTCCGTCAGTGCCGCCTCGCCCTCGGCGTCGAGGTTCGAGTTCGGCTCGTCCAGGACCACCAGAAAGGGATCGCCGTAGAGCGCGCGGGCGAGGGCGATGCGCTGGCGCTGTCCGCCGGAGAGGACGGCGCCGTCCTCGCCCACCTGGGTGTCGTAGCCCTCCGGCAGGCGGGAGATCAGGTCATGGGCGTTGGCCAGGGTGGCGGCCTTGATCACGTCCTCTGTCTTCCAGTCTGGCTGAAAGCGGGCGATGTTCTCGGCCACGGTCCCGGCGAAGAGCTGAACGTCCTGCGGCAGATAGCCTATGGACCGGCCCAGGCGCTCCGGCTCCCAGTGGTACAGGTCGGAGCCGTCGAGACGCACGATGCCCTTTGCCAGTGGCCACACACCGACCAGGGCGCGGCCCAGACTCGACTTGCCCGAGCCTGACGATCCGATGATGCCCAGCGCCTCCCCGGCTTTCAGCTGAAAGTTGACGTTCTGGACAATCGGCGCGGTCATGCCGGGCGCAGTGACAAAGGCGCCCGCCACCTCCACGTTTTGCGTCGGCAGGGGCAGTTCGACCTCCGGCTCCGCCTGCCGCGCGCTGCCCAGCACCTGCTTCAGGCGGGCCAGCGCCTGGCGTGCGCCGAGGAAGCCGCGCCATTGCCCCACCGCCTGTTCGATCGGCGCCACGGCCCGCGAGGTGATGATCGAAGTTGCGATCATGATCCCCGGAGTGATGGCGTCGCCGATGGCGAGATAGGCGCCGAACCCCAGGATCGCCGACTGCAGGACGAAGCGGAATGTCTTGATCATCGAGCCGAGAACGGCGGTGCGATCGGCCGCCTTGCCCTGAAGGGCGAGGAAGGCCTCGTTCTCGGCCAGCCAGCGTGCCCGAAGGCCGGCGACCATCCCCATCGCGCTGGCCGCTTCCGCATTCGCCCTGGCGCCCTCGACAAGCGCATTCCTTCGGAGCGACTGGGCCGCGGCCTCCGCCATCGGTTTTCTGGACAGCACCTCGTTCAGGCCGATCAGCACGCACATGACGAGCGCGCCGCCGGTCGCAATGAAGCCCAGCAAGGGATGGAAGAGAAACACCAGGCCCAGATAGAGGGGCATCCAGGGCATGTCGAAGAAGGCCGAAGGGCCGGAGCCGGAGAGAAACTGGCGCACCGTATCCAGGTCGCGCATCGGCTCCAGCCGCTCGGCGCGGCGTCCCCCCAGCAACGGCAGGGCGACCGAGCGTTCGAAGGTGACCCCGGACAGGCGGGTGTCCAGGCCGGCGCCGATGCGTCCCAGAATCCGGGTGCGCAAGGCCTCCAGAACCCCGAAGAAGGCATAGAGTCCGAGCACGATGCCGGCGAGGGCCAGGAGCGTCGGCACCGACCGGCTGGTCAGCACCCGGTCATAGATCTGCAGCATGAACAGCGGCCCGGTCAGCATCAGCGCGTTGATCACCAGGCTGACGAAGCCGACCCCTCCGAAAGCGGCCCTGCAGGATCTCAGCGCCTCGGCGAGGGCCGGACCTTTCGGCTGCATTTGATGTCCGATCATGGTCCGCTACCCCTCGCCCTAGCTCAGGAACCGGAAGTCGTCGGCCTGCAGGTCTTCCAACTCCACATCCTCGAGCAGAACCGAGTTCTGGTCGTCGAAGGTGATGAGCGTATCGTCGCCGGCTTCGCTCAGCAGCGACTCCAGCTCGGCAAAGTCGGTGATCCCGCGGCCCCTGACCTCGACGATGTCTCCGGCTCCGAAATCGGCGACCTTGTCGTTGCCGAAGTCCTCGCGGAAGACGAAGGTGTCCGCGTCCGCGCCGCCGATCAGCAGATCGTCACCGGCCCCGCCATCCAGCGTGTCCTCGCCGGCGCCGCCGTCCAGGGTCTCGTTGCCATCGGTGCCGGAAAGACTGTCGTCCTGCGCGGTTCCGTTGACGACGTCATCGCCGGCAAGGTCGCTTGCGAAGAGAGCCGTCGCGGCAAAGCTGCTGGCTGCAGCCGCCGAGGGATCGCTGTACTCGATCACAAGCTTCGGTTCGGCGCCCCCGGTCGCTGCGGCGAAGGCCTCGCGCTCCGTCCCGTCGCTGCCGTTGGTGCGCTCGATCCGGAATGCGAGTGCATCGTCGGAGCCCAAGCCGCCGTTCTGGATCAGATCGTTCAGCAGGGCCGAGAGGTCCGGCGTTTGATAGGTCTGGCCGGCCTGCCAATTGGGCACGTCGTTCCAGGCCACGCCATCCGCCGTGGTCACCGCACGCCCTGCGGCCTGCGTGCCGGAGGTGTAGACGGCGGCATTCAGGGAGTCTTCCAGGAAGATCTCGAGGTCGAGAACGCCGGCCTCGTTCGAGGTGGCTTCGAACTCCAGGTAGGCGCTGGTGATGACGGCGCCGGCCGGGATTCCGCTGCCGGTGAAGCGAATGGAGGTCGCCTGGCCGTTTTCGCCAAATTCCAGGGTCGGACTGGTCAGGCTGCCGTCCTCCTCGACATCGTCCGCAGCGGTCTTTGCGGTCCAGACGACACTGCCCGTGGGGTTGCCCCCACCGCCGCCGCCGGTTCCGCCGCCGGGTACCAGTTCGACGTAGTCGAAACGGCCAAGCTCCCCATCGCCGTTGCCGTAGCTGAGCTGCAGCGTGTCGCCGGGAGAAACCGTCACCTGGCCGAGATCGAGCTCCACCCGGTTGGCCGCCTGGCCCGCATTGCCCTGGCCCGTGAAACTGCCGCCGAGGGTGAAGTTGAGGGTCGTCGAGCCGACCGTGACCGAACCGGACCCGGCCCCGTCGTTCTCGTCATAGGCCAGCAGCTTCACGGTATAGGTGCCGGGCGCCACGCTTTGCAGCGAGATCGATGCCGTGCCGCTGTCCGATCCCGGAGCGAGCTTGATGATGTCGGTCTGCTGCGGATCTGCAGTGTCCGGCGCAAAGCCCGAGAGGCTGAAGGTCTCGGCTTCCAGGCGGATCGGATCGCCGGGAACCACGACCGCGCCGACCGTCAGGTCGAACTCGGCGGTTGCGACGTTGCCGTCGTCATCCTGAACCGAAAGCGAGATCGCATAGACGCCCTCGCCGGCGTCGGGCTTGCCGGAGAAGGTTCCCGTCGCCGTGTCGAAGGACATGCCCGGCGGCAGGCTTGGCGGCAGGAAGGTGAGCGTGTCGCCATCCAGATCGTTGAAGGTCGACGCCGGCACGACAAAGGAGAAGTCCTCGTCGGGTGTGATGGTCTGATCGGCAATCGGATTGGCCACGAAAGGCTCTGTATCCCCGAGCGGAATGAACGGTGAATCGCTGCTTCCGACCGCCGGTGCGCCGCCCTTGTAGAGCTCGAAGTAGTCCACGTGGTAGCCCTCGGACCGGCCGGCGAAGGTGATCGTGTGGAAGCCGGGCTCGAGATCGAAGACCGCCGTGAAGTTCGGATCGTCATCGGAGACGCTGTCGATCTGGTTCGAGAATCCGAAGTTGCCCGTCGCATTGCCGAACAGCTTGATGAAGCCGCTGTTGGACACGGCGTTGACGTCGCTGACAAGCAGGCTTTCGGCGTCGTCGTTGATCTTCACCCAGATGTCGTTGCGGGCATCGCCGGGGTCACTCGTGTCGCGCGAAGTCCTCAGACGCAGGGTAAATTCGCCGCCTTCGCCCTCCGGGATGAAGATCTGGTATTCGAGGAAGCTGTCCGCCTCCGGCCCGTTGAGCGCCGTGCTGCCGTTCTCCGAGCCCCAGAAGTAGTACCCGCTGCCCTGGAAGTTGGATTGGTTGCCGGCACCGTCCTGCGCGTCGGCATAGGTCCAGTCGCCGCCGGGATCGGTGCCGCCTGGCCCGTTGGGATCCTCGAACTGGATCTTGAAGCGGGCGGCGTTGCCGCTGCCGATCATCTCGAAGAAGCCGGTGCTGTCGGGCGGTGGGTCGCCGACCACCGGGCCGCCGACATTCTCCAGGTAGATCGGCTGGCTGACCGGACCGACAGGCAGATCGTCGTTGGAGGGATCGATCACCGCGACCGCGAACCCGATGGGCAGGACATCGCTGCCCGTGAAGTCGCTTTCACCGGAGCCGGCGAAGTCGTCGTAGTCGAACTGATCGGAGATGTCGACGGATCCGCCGACCGGGATCACCACATCGACGATCTGGAAATCGACGGCGTTGCTGACGCCGAAGTCGGGATGAGCGTCGTTGAGGCGAGCCTCGACGAGCGCGGCGACCCCCGAAGAATCGTTGGTGACGGGGTTGAAGCCCTTGGTGAGGACCACCCGTACGGTATCGCCGACCTCGCCGGTCACGATGACCGTCGGCAGCGTGCCGCCGTAGGTTCCGGTTCCGCCGTCGTCGACACCGTTGACGGAGAGGGACGCGACCTTGGCGGCCACCTCCGCCTGGGTTGCCAGGGCGTGGGACCCGGCCTGGCTGCCGTCGCTGTGGAGCTCGCCGCTGGCCGTGGTGCCGTCGTCGAAGAGCACAATGAACTTCGATCCGATCAGCTCGGCACCCGACACGCCACCGACGTCCCAACCCAGGATGGCCCCGGTATCGACGCCGTTGGGTCCGCCCTTGAGCAATCCGGCAATGGAATTCGGGTCCATATCGCCTGAAAAGCCGACGATCTCGCCGTTTTCGAAGCCGCCGTCGACGCCGGCGTTGAACTTGATGAGCGTGCCTTCGAAGCCGCCGTTGCTGGCGTTGCCCGTGCCCGTGGTGTTGGGCAGGGGGTCGGCCCCCGGCAGCAGATAGCCGCTGCCGGTCACGAAAGCGCCGGTGCCTCCGTCGGTGTTGATGGTCATCGTCTTGCCGACCGAATCGCCGCCCTGGCCGTCGGGATCGAACACGCTGTCGCCATAGAGGGCGTCGCGCACATCGATGAAGATTGCCGAGATCTTCTTGTCGCCGGTGTTCTCGACCTGGAAGGAGTTTGCACCGAAGTTCGATGACTCGACGTTGTTCTCCCCTTCCATGATGCGCAGCACCGCCGCGCCGACCGCGCCGTCGGCATAGGTGGCATCGGTCACGATGTCGCCCTGGGTGTCCAGGATCTCCTGGACGTCGGCGGGCACGCCACCGACATCGGCCGCGGCGCCGCCCTTGGTGATCTGCAGGTAGTCGTAGGCCGCCTCGAAGCTCGGCCCGCTGCCGATGTTCGTCTGCGTCACGCCGACGCCGTAGGACTCACCGGGGTTGACGATCGCCGCTTCGAGCACGCCGGTCAGCGTCTGCACGGGCGTCACCACATCGTCTCCCAACTGGGCGCCGTTTTCGTCCAGGAACTGCGCGACACCCACGGCCGTTGCCTGGCCGCCGGTGACCGTCACGTCGATCGTCAGGACCACATCCTTGATCTGGTCGATGGTGACGCCGGTCGGCAGCGCCGCAGTTTCCTTGGCCTGGGTGCCGTCGTTCTCGAAGGAGAATTCCAGCGGCGCCCCCGGGTTGCCGAAGGTGAACTTCAGGTACTGGTCCTGATCCAGGCTGATGTTGAGGCCCAGCTGCGAGAAGCTCGCGGGCGGTGCGGAGCCGAACCAGGGGTTCGCGATCTTGGTCTCGACCGAGAGATCGTCGCTGTGATCGATGCTGACGAAGTAATTGTCCTGGGCAGTGTCCGCACCGCCGGCGTCCCCCGTCGTCGTCTGGATGCGCAGCGCCCCGTCCGAGACCACCGCCGTCCCCGTCTCTTCCGACACAAAGAGCGGATCGGGGCTCTGGGTCAGTCCGTCGAAGCCGGCGTTCAGCGGGTCGTTGGTGTCGGTGCTGAAGTTCAGCAGGATGACGTTGGGGTCGGCGCCGACGTCGTCCTCGGTCACCGTGCCGTTGGCCACGGCAGCCGCGCCGTCGATGGCGAACTGCGTATCGTCGACCCCGGTCAGGGTGACTTCCACGGCTTCCGGGCCGTCATCGATGTCGTCGTTGCCCACCGCGACCTCCAGCGTGCCGGCGCCGTTCGTGAAGCTCACGAGCTGCGTCGTCGTGGTGGTGCCGCCGTCCAGGCTGTAGGTCAGCGTCAGATCGCCGCTGAACGCCGGATCGTCGGCCGTGACCGGAAAGGAGAGGACGGTGTCGCTGCCGAGGCCGCCCGCCTCGACCACTTCGCCGGCATCGCCGATGGCGATCAGCGTCGGGATGTCGTCGTCGGTGATGGTTACCGTCGCCGAAGCCGCCGTGGCGTCGACGGCGACCGCGCCGTCGCTGTCCTCCGCGCTGACAATGGCCACCGTGAAATCCTCATCGCCTTCGACGTCCAGATCGTCGGCAATCGCAACGCTCACCGTCGCCGTGAGTTCGCCCGCCAGGATGACCGCCGTCAGCACCGCTGGGGGCGTGAAGTCCGATCCGGCCGTCGCCGTTCCATCGGTCAGCGTGTAGGTGACCGTGATGTCCTTGGCGGGATCGCCTGCACGGGTGAAGACAATCTCCGCGGTGCCGCCGCTCTCATCGACCGTGACGTCGGCGACCGAGATCTCGGCCGGGATGGGATCGACGGTAATGGTGAAGACCTGGGACTTCTGTGCGCCGGAGCCGGTTTCGTCCGTCGCCGTCACCGTGACCTCGTAGTCGCCCGGCAGCGGCGGCTGGCCGACCAGCGCATTGCCGGCCGGGTTGACCGACAGCCAGTCCGCGCCGCTCACGGAGTAGGTCAGCGGGTCTTCCTCGGGGTCGCTGAACGCGCTCAGCAGACTGATGCTGACGTCGGAGCTCTGATCGACGGTGACGTCGTCCAGGGGCAGCGCGACCTGGGGGCCGAAGTTCCCCGCGCCGCCGCCGGTCGGCGTCAGCTCGATGTAGTCGATGCGGACGAATTCCGTGCTGTCGGTCGTGCCGTTGATGGTGATCTGCGAATCGGGGTTCAGCGTCACACCTTCGAAGGTGATGCTGCGCAGGTTGCCGGCCTGGGCGGCATTGCCGGGGCCGTCGTTGTCGAAGATCCAGGAGCCGATGGAGTTGCCGTCGACGAAAACCTCGGCCGAAGACTGGCCGTCGTTCTCATCGAAGTAAGCGATGGTGACGGCATAGCTGCCGGCATCGACGGAACGGCCGGAGAGGTCGAGCTCCGCCTCGCCGCTCTGGTTGAACTGCAGCCGGATCACCTTACCGCCGTCTGCCGCAGTCTGATCCTCGATGAAGAAATCACCGGGATCTTCAATGTTGTCGAAGCTCTCGGCCTGGATGCGCACGGGGTCGCCGCCCGAACCCGCCCCGAAGACATCGATATTGAACACCATCTGCGCGGTCGCGTCGGAAGTGTCCGTCGCCGTCACGACGATCGAGCTGGTGCCAGGCTGGGTCGGCGTGCCGGAGATCGTGTTGGTACTCGGGTCGAAGGTCAGTCCCTCCGGCAGTTCCTCGACCGTCATGGTCAGGACGTCACCCTCGTCGACATCCTCGAACAGGCCATCGGGCAGCTGGAAGCTGAAGAAATCACCGGTCTGCCCTTGCTGGTCCTCGATAGAGCCGGCGACCGTCGGTGCATCGTTGATATCGGCCACCGTCACTTCGAAGCTCGCCGGGATCGAAGTCCCGTCCCCGTCCGTCACGGTGAAGCTGACGACAACCGGGTCGGTCGTGATGTCGTCCTGCTCCGGCGTGCCGGTCAGCAGGCCGTTTTCGTCAAGGCTCAGCCAGGCCGGTCCGTCAACCAGCGCAAATGTCAGCGCCGTCTCTTCGGGATCGACGAAGGCGGTGCTGAGATCGATCGACACAGCCTCGCTCTGCGTGGCGGCGAGATCCGTCAGGGCCCCGGGCACCTCCTGAGGTGCCAGGTTTTCCGAACCATCCTCCTCGACGGGGATGAGCGTGATCGAGTCGACGCGCACGAACTCGCCGCCGTTCGTGACCCCGGCCAGGGTAAAGTTGGTCTGACCCTCCGGGATCGTGATGTCGAACTGCTGGATCCGCTTGTTGTTGAGCGCGGCGATGGAGGAGGGAGTCGCCTCGTCCCAGGTCCACTCGAAGGTCTCGCCGCCGACCGTCACCGAAGCGGTGCTGGCGCCGTCGTTTTCGTCGAAGTAGGCGACCTGGAGCGTGTACTTCCCGGGCTTGATGCCGAAGCCGGCCAGATCGACCGTCAGATCGTCCGATGTGCCGGAAGGCAGGCGGATGACCTGGTTGCCTTCGGCGGCTCCGGAGATTTCAGCGAAGAAGCTCGTGGCTTCGAGCGCCGCCGGCAGAAGGTCTTCGGCCTGAATGGTGACCGGAGCGAGCGACTCCACGGTCAAGACAGCGCCCTCCGGCCCGTTCGTCAGGGTCGGCGTCAGATTGTCCTCATCGAAGGTGATCTTGATCTGGTCGTTGGTTGTCGCCTCGTCGCCGTCGAGATCGATGGTGACGATGGTCGAGCCCGCCTCGACGTTGACGATGGTCGCGTTCTGACCGTCCTCGATGATCACCGAGTCCTCTTCGCCGGCGTTCTTGATCATCGTACCGTCGAGATCCTCGCCCGAGCCGGTGACGGTATCGGCGCCGCCGTCCTCTTGCAGGTCGACAGTGTCCTGGCCGCCGCCGAGCTTGAAGGTGTTGTCTGCGCTGTTGCCGGTGGTGTTGGTGTTGCCCGTGGAACCGGAGGTATCGATGTTCTCGACCATATCCGGCAGCACGTAGGGCGCCTCCGGCGCGCCGACATCCTGGGAGCCTTCGACGATGATCTCGTCCTCGCCGTCCGTTCCGACATCCGGGCCGGGCAGAGCCTCGCCGTCCTCGACGACGTTGCCGACCGGCAGCGCCAGCGGCGCGGAAACGATCGGGCCGCCCTGGTCGTCCTGCGCCGTTACCGCGATGTCGAGGCTTGGATTGGTCTCAAAGTCGAGCGCCGCCCCGGCTTTCAGGAACAGCTCGTTGCCGACGATCTCGAACAGGTCCGCATCGTCACCGGTCACCGCCAAGGTGTTGGTGCCGGTTCCGTCGTCGGTGACGGCGATGTCCGCCACCTTGATCGCGGCAGTCGTGTCGGCGTTTTCCAGAATGGAGGGCAGAACGTTCTCGAGCGCGACCGCGCTGGGCGGGTCGTTGACCGGCGTCACCTCGAGAGCGAAGTCCTCGAACACCGTGCCGCCGCGCTGGTCGTCGGCCGTCACCCGAACGGTGATGGTGCCGACATCCGGATCGTCCGGGGTGCCGGTGAAGGTGGTGCCGTCGAACTGCAGCCAGGCCGGCAGCGGGCTGCCGTCCGCCAGGGTGGCGGTCAGCACCAGCACATCCTCGACATTGGCATCGGCAAAGGCATCCGCCGGAACGGCGAAGGTGAAGTTTGCTTCCTCCGCCGTGGTCTGATCGTCGATCCCCGCATCGACCGTCGGGTCGAAGTTTGGCAGCGGCGCGATGGCGTTGATGGCCAGGCTGTCCCAGGAGCCGGTGAACGAACCGGCACCGCCGAAATCGGTGATCGAGATGCCATAGGCGATGCCGCCGTCGCCGCCGGTCAGCGGGTTCTCGCCGTTCAGTGCCGCGGCAAAGGAGCCGTCGGGGTCGATGGCGCGCACGGCGGTCTGAACGCTGCCGAGCTCGCTGCCGTCATCGCCGAGCAAGGTCGCGGTGCCCTGGACAGTGCCGGCCACCTTGTCGACGGTCAGATTGAAGATCACGTCCTTGATGTCGGCGGGGTCGACCCCGGCGGCCGCGGAGGAAAGCGGGAGGTTCTCCTCCTTATCTCCGGTCAGGCTTGATTCCTGGGCAAGCTGAATGCGCGGGCCGTCACCTGAACCGCCAAGCACGAACTTCATGTAGTCGTCGGTGCCGCCGGCGCCGAGGGTGATGCCGAAGGAGGCGAAGCTCGTGGGTCCGGATGTTCCGAAGAAGGGGTTGGCCGCCTTGGCCTCGACCTCGAAGACGTCGATGCCGGTAACGTCGGCTGCCGACTGGTAGTTGTCCTTGACGATGTTGTTCCCCGCCGTCCCGGTCGAGAACAGGTCGTCGTTCGAAGACTCGACGGTAAGCGCACCGCCGGAGATGGAAACGCCGGACTCCGTCGTGCGGTCGCCGTAGGGATCGTCTGCAGAGGCGCCGGCGGGATCGAACGCCGGGTTGACGATGATCCCGGTGAAGCCGGCCTCGGCGCTGAAGGGATCGCTCGTGTCGGTGTTGAAGTCCTGCACGAAGGAGCCGCCGGGCAGCAGTGCCTTGCTGTCGCCGTTGGTCCCGTCGAAGGCAAAGGGATCGTCGGTGTTGGCGATACCGTCGCTGTCGATATCGTTCGGATCGAAGACATCGTCCTCGGTCACGCTGCCGCTTGCCGTCGCCGCGGTCGGATCGATGGCGAAGTCAGGCTCCACGACAGAATCGAGAGTGACGGAAACCGCTTCCGGACCGTTGTCCTCGTTGTCGTTGGGCACCTCGACCGTCAGCGTGCCCACCCCCGCGGCGAAGCTGACGACACGCTGCTCGGCGACACTGTCGACCGTGACGTTGACGGTGAGGTCGCCGGTGAAGCCGCCTGTTGCGGTCATGCCGAAGACGAGGCTGGTGACACCGGAATCACCGCTTTCGACAACATCACCGGCATCCGCGATCGCCAGGATCGCGCTCGGCAGGCCGGCGATGCTGAGCGGCGTCGAAGAGGTTTCGGCGATGCCGTTGCCGGCTTCGTCGGCCACCGAATCCGCGGCCAGGGTCGCCGTGTAGTCGCCGTCCGCCCAGCCGCCGACCGGGGCCGCGAAGCTGTAGGTCGCCGTATTGGTGTCCGGATCGTAGGAGAAGTCCACCGGGCCCGGCGTGCTGGGGCCGGTAAGTGTAAGGTCGGCAGGCCCCACGCTGGCGTCGTCGAAGGCCTCGTTGTCGGAGAAGACCACCGTCGCGACGATGGGGTCCTTGTCGGTGACCAGCGGCGCAAAGGAGATAGCGGCCTCCGGCGCGGTGGTGTCCGCCGCGACCTCTACTGCTTCGTAGAGCGCGAAAGCCTTGAGCGCCGCATTGTCGGCCGTGGCCGTCATCGAGATGGTCAGGACGCCATCGGACCCGATGGTGACCGGAACGTCGAAGTCCTGCGCCTCGTGCAGCGCGCCGCTCGTCATCAGGTCCAGGTTCTCGATCACCACGACGCCGTTCACCGTGACGCTGAAGACCCGCTCGCCGACGCTGGCATTGGGATCATAGATCTCCGCGAACTTCAGGGTGAGGATCGCGTCGCCTTCGGGCAGACCATCGGCCGTGTAGACCAGCGGAGCGCCGCCCGGCGAACCGCCGAAGCGTTCCGTCGCATAGAGGACATCGTCGCTGTCGGTGTCGCCGTCGCCGTCGTAGTCGCCGCCGACCAGGGCCTCGTCGGGTCCGCCCTGACCGTCGACATAGGTGGTGGAGCCGGTCCAGCTGGTGGCCAGATCCGCCTGATAGACGACGCCGTCGGTGGCGGTGACCTCCGGGCCGCCGACGTTGACGGCCAGCAGTACCGCGCCCTTCTCGATGACGGGCACCTCGTCGTCCTGAATGGTGCCGAGCGCCTGGCCGTCGCCGATGCTGGCTTCGCCGCCGGTCACGCCGGTCAGGTTGACGGTGAACCCGCGGGTCCCGTCGAGCAGGTCGTTGTCGATCGACTGGACGATGACGTTCTGATCCGAGGATCCCTTGGCGATCGTGACCGACCCGGTGATGACCCCATTGCCGTCCGGGGTCTCGCCCGCAACCTGATAGTCCACGCCCGGCTGCGCCGTGTCGGGAACGATCTCGTAGGTGATGGTGACCGGTGCGGCCGCGTCGGCCGGCACCGCCTTGTTGAGCGAAACCGCGAACAGGAGGTCGCCGCCCTCGGTGACCGTGACGTCGCCGATCGATGCTTCCGGCGGGGCGTCGGCTGCGGGGAACTCGATAATCTCGATCCCGTTGATCTTCGGGTTCTGGATCGCCGGATCGTTGTGCAGGAAGGCCAGGTTCAGCGCTGCATCGCCGGGGTCCTGCGTCACGAAGAAGCTGCGCTTGTGGGCGACGCCGAGCTGCGAGGCGGACTCCTCGTAGGGATTGATGTCCGAGAACTCGCTCGGAATGACACCGTTTACCGCAACATCGAATTGCCGCGGACCACCGGTCACGATGCCCGGCCAGTTCTCGGTGTAGTAGATGTTGACGAGATAGGTGCCGCCCCCGGTGACCGGGAAAGTATACTCGAGGATGTCAGCATCATCGGTGTTGTCGGACCGCTCGATGAAGAAGATTGCCTCGGGCACTTCTGTGCCGTCGACATTCGACAGGGCGCTTTCGCCTGCGACGAGGATCTCTCCCGCTTCGTCTGTCGCACCCGAGGTAAAGGTGCTGTCGGTGCCGTCCGAGGTCAGATACTGGCTCGGGTTGCTCACGGCGTCCGCTTCCCAGTTGGGGCCGCCGTCGAGGGCCGCCACCTCGGGACCGCCCGCATTGACGCGGTAGAGCACGTTGCCCGGGCCGCCCGGCAGGGTCACCGTGACGCTGGCCTGCGCCTCGGTCGTCGAGGTGCCGTCGCTCACCACGTAGGTGAAGCCGGCGCCGGACAGACTGGTGGCGGTGAATTCGATCTGCCCGTTCACCAGTTGCACCGTTCCGCCGGTCGCGTCCTTGACCTCGACGATGCTCAGCGTGCCGCCGTCCAGATCCCGGTCGTTGGCGAGCAGTGCCGCCGGGTCGATGGTCAGTGTCTGATTGAACTCCACGCTGCCGGCGTTCTCGCCTTCGACGACCGGTGCGAAGTTGCCGTTGGCGTCCGAAGCCGCGACCAAAAGGTTGTCGAACTCCGGTGCAAAGGTGGTGCCGCTGGGGTCCGATCCCAGGGTGTCGACGCGTCCGTTGATCCCGACCGCCAGGCCGAGGGGAACGCCGAAGCCCTGGCCCAGGTCACCGAAGAGCACGTTGCCCTGTTCACCCGGCGCGTTGGGCTTTTCCCGCGCCAGGAAGCCGCCGTTGGCGGCGCCAAAGAGCGCCTCTTCCAGGTTGTTCAGCGTGGCCGGGTTGTTGTCGGTGTCCAGCGAGATCGGATCGGCGCTGCCGGTGACCGTCCCGCTGCTGGTCTCGTATTCCCAGAACGGCGTCACGGTGCCGGCGTCGCGGTCGATGACGACCCGCATGATCATGTCGGAGTCCAGGCCGTCGAGCAGCCCCGGCGCCGCATAGGTCTCGGTCACGACGGGCACGTCGTTCAGTTCGATGGTGACCTGAACCTCCGCTTCGCCCTGGTCATTGACGCCGAAGTTGAACATCGCGAAGTCGAACTGCGTGCCGGTGCCGAACTGGATGCCCATCGACTGGCCGGGCTGCGGCGTCGACCCGCTCCAGGGGTTGGACATCGTGGATTCGAGAATGATCTTGTCGGAGGCATCGTCGAAGTTCACGCCGGCCTGCAGGGCATAGGTCGCGCTGTTGCCGGTTCCGCCGCCGGAATCCGAACCGACCGCCGTGCCGGTGCCGATCGCGTCGAACTCCAACTGCAGTTTGCCGGCGATACCGCCCTCGAGAATGCCGCCCTTCACCACGCCGGAGGCATTGGTGAAGTACTCGGTGTCGTAGTTGACCATGTGGCCGGTGAAGCCGAGCGCAAAGCCCTGCAGGCCGTTGGGCGTCGGCAGCTCGGTTTCCATCGAAAACTCGAAAACCTCACCGGGGTCGACCTTGCTGTTCTCCCCAAGGCCGTTCTCAGCGTCGAGCTGGAAGGGGTCGAGGTTGTCGAGCAGGTTGTCGTTGTCGTCGTTGTCGGTTTCCTCGACGGGGATGCCTTCGGGGATGAAAGCGAAGATGTTGTTGCCGCCGTGCGCGGCGACCCAGATGGAGCCGCCCGGCCCCACCGTGACATCAAGCGGATTCGCCCCGGGGCTTGCCTGCCAGGCGTTGTTGGAGATCTCGATGTCGACGCGGTTGAGCGCGACGGTGCCGTCTTCGTTGAACTCGACACGCAGGATCTGCTCGTCGAAACCGGTGGCGAAGAGGTTGCCGTCAAACTCCTCCATTGAGGCCGGATGGATCGCCGGATCGTATTCGAAGACGAAAAGGCCGTTGGTCGAACCGTTGTTCAGCACCAGGGTGCCGTCGGAGCTGTTGCCGCCCGGCGCCGGCTTCAGGTAGTGGCCCTCCAGCGGGTCGACGGCGTAGCCGTTCAAAGGATCGTTGACGCCATCGGGCAGGAAGTCCCAAAGCCCCAGAACGTTGGCGCCGGTCGCCGGCTGGTTTGGATCGACAATGAATTCCGGCGCGACCTGGCCGAAGTTGTTGGCGCCGGTTTCGATCTCCGGCTTCAGATAGAGCGGCGTGTCGGGATTGACGCGGCTCGGATTGGGGCTGCCGTAGTAACCGCCCCGCTCGACAATGTGCAGCTGGTCCTGGGCGCCGGGCGCCACCGGCGTGTTGTCCTCCACCACAGGATAGTTGGTCGCGTCCTGTGGGTTGGCTTCGGTCACCGGCACACCGTTGGCATCGAGGGGCGGATCGCCCCAGCCGTTGTTGGCGCCGTTGTCCCAGGTATATACGCGGAAGTTGTCCGGGTTCGGGTTCTGGTCGGTCGGTTCGACGTAGCCGACGTCGCCCGGCTCCAGCTCGACGACCGCGATGTCGTAGGTGTTGCGGAAACCGGTGGCGAAGATGGAGACGGGGCCGCCCGGTTCCAGATAGGCCTGGTTGTAGCCGTCATTGCCGCCGAAGGGATTGTCGGGATTGCTGGAGAAGCCGATTCCCTCGACGTCGTTGCGGCTCGGATCGTCGAGCCTCTCGATGCCCAGCGTCGGCAGGTCGTATTTGTACTCCTGGCCCGACAGATCGGTCTTGGTATCCATGGCCTCGATGGCCGCGACGTCGACTTCGATAATCGCCGCCGAGAGGAAGTACTCCGGCGTGTAGACAAGGTTCTGCGAGGGGGCACCGGTATTGGTGAAACCGCCGACCGCGACCAGCAGCTTGCCTTCGGGCGTGAACTCCAGGCCGTTGACCGAGTGGTTTTCCTCGGAGCGCGGCAGGCCGCGCAGCAGGTCGATCTTGTCGGCGCCCCAGCCGGTATCGGGCACCGAGGCGTCGGCCGGAACCTCGATCGAAACCTTCGACAGCACGCCGGAGTTGGTGTCGAGGTTCTTGTCGTCGACGCTGTTCCCGCCGCCGCCGCCGATGCGCGGATCGCTCGAGGTCACATAGATCTGGATGTCGCCGTTCTCGTCGACCAGCGCCTTGAAGCCGGTGATCTGCCGGTCGGTCACACCCAGATTGACCTGGCCGTCATCGTCGTGATTGAGGATCGTCTTGACGATATCGGTTTCGAAAACCTTGGTTGCCGAGAAGTCCTTGTCGGCACCGCTGCCGGTGCTCGTCACATTCCAGACCGTGAGCGTTCCGTCCTGCTGCGAGGTCACCAGAAGATCCTCGCCGTTCGGCCCTTCTACGAACTGCAGGGACGTGGGGCTGCTGTACCCGGCAATCACCGGATCAAAACCGAAATCGACCATCTGAGTTCTCCCGACTCGAAACGGTTAATGCAACGCTGGGGTCGCCGCGGCACGGCCGCGCCCCCTGCAAGCTGACGTTATGATTGGCAACGAACGCATCCCTCCGCGAAGCCGACATCGCGGTTGGGTACAAGCCGCCGGAACGGCGGCAAGCAGGCGCCTGTCCACCCGAGGCGCGTTCTGCGATCGGGCAGCGGGCGGCTTCACTGTCCAGGGGAACCGGAAGCCGTAGTGTAATGAAGAGGGCAGTACCGGCGCTGCGCCGCTGCGGCGCTTTGCTCCGGTGCTGGCGTTCCCCGGATCTCCACCTCCGGGAAAAACGGCATCCTGCCTGAACTCCGTCTCAGCCTGAGACATCCGCGTTCGCTCCCACCGATCCCGCAGCTCTCACCCAGGCGCACAGCGCCTCGATCAACCGAGGGTTCGTCCTTTGACACTTTTACAAAGGGGGATGACCTGTCCCGCCTCGTTTTCCCTGTGTGGTCGGGCTGTTTGCCCAACTCATTTATGCATACGTTGTCTTATATCGGAGGCGGAAGAATTTTTCAAATAAATTAGCTTAAATCGATCACAAATCACTAATATGAACACAAATAAAAGCCTATTCTTATGAATATGGTAAATTAACCAAAGAATATATCTGACGATACTGATGGTATATTCTAAGTATAAACCGAAGTAATAAGCTCAGAATAAACCAAAGGAATAGGGTGTCTGGTAGATTCTCAACCCGTGCAAGCACTTACAGTTGATATCATTCGCATAGGAATGAGGTGGCGTTTGCGATTCTGTTCCTGATCGCGGCGTGCCCGCCGTTGCCGAGGACGGGAGCGAAACCGCCCTCGACAGCGGGGCCGGTATTGCAGCCGCCAGGCTGAAGAGCCGCTTCGCGAGGGAAGGCGGAATGAAAGGTTGGATCGGTGACGATGTGCGCCAGGTTTTTCCTGCCGGGACGCCCGGGGCCGTACCGGAAGGACCCGCGCTGCCCCACCGCTTCACCGGCCCGCGGGCGACCGCCTTCAGGGGACCGGTCTCACTGCGGCTGCTCTGCCGGCAAGCTGCGCCGCGCGTTGTATGTTGTATATGAAGGCGCGGCCCTGAAGGGCGCGACGGCCGTGCGACGATGAAGGGACGTCGCAGTGGCGATGCGGAGACAAGGAGACCCGCTCCCGGCAGCTGCTGGCCGGAGCGGGTCTCACCCGGCGGTCAGCTTCCCGGGATGATCACGGTGTCGATGACGTGAATGACGCCGTTCGAGGCCTCGATGTCGGCGGCGACAACGGTCGCCTCATCCACCTTCACGCCGCTGGTCGCGTTGATCGCCACCTCGCTGCCTTCAAGCGTCTTGGCCGAGAGCTCCTTGCCAGCCAGATCGCTCGACATCACCTTGCCCGGCACGACGTGGTAGGTGAGGATGGCCACAAGCTGATCCTTGTTTTCCGGCTTGAGCAGGTTTTCGACAGTGCCCTCGGGCAGCTTGGCGAAGGCTTCGTCGGTCGGCGCGAACACGGTCAGCGGACCGTCACCGTTCAGCGCATCGACCAGGCCGGCCGCTTCGACCGCCGCAACCAGAGTGGAGAGGTTTTCGGCCTCAGCCGCATTGGAAACGATGGTTTTTTCGGAAGAGAGGTGGCCACCTGCAAGGGCCGGGACAGCGGTGCCGGCCAGCATGAACGCGGCCGCGATCAGGGTAAAGAAACGACGCATCGAGATTTCTCCTTTGGAACTGACTTGTCTTTTGAGTGCAAGGCCGAGGCGCCGCGTTCAAGTGTCAGGGCAGGCAACGACGAAGCCTGTTGTAAGCCGCACGCGATCTTGTACGCAGACTGTGGTGCTTCGGATGATGCGTCCCGTCACGATCCCGCTGCCGCTGCCGCTGCCGCTGCCGGTGCCGGTGCCGGAGCCGGGGCCGGAGCCGGGGCCGGTCGCATGGCGGAGCCCGGGCCTCGCCTCTGCCGGCTCCGACAGGGTTTTCCGCGTCGGTGTGTTGACGGAACTCCGGCCAGGAATAGCTCCCTGTCTGATGATCGCGCCCCACAGCGGCCGCTTCGCACCGCCGGCTTGGGCGCAGCCCGATCCGATGTTAAGTGTTCGCTGTTGCAACGGCAGCCATCGGACTGCCCCGGTCGTTGAGCTTGGGCGAGAGTTGGGAGAACATGCCGGAAGGTCATACAATCCATCGCGCGGCGCGCGACCATCGCCGGGTACTGGCGGGCCGGGTTCTGGCCGTGTCCTCCCCGCAAGGACGTTTCGCCGAAGGCGCGGGCCGGATCGACGGCAAACGCTGCCTCAGCGTTGAAGCTTATGGGAAGCATCTGCTCTATGGGTTCGAGGGCGGCGAGACGCTGCACATCCACCTCGGCCTGTTCGGCCGCTTTCGTGTTGCCAGGCTGCCCTCGGCCGAGCCGCGTGGCGCCGTGCGGGTCCGGCTTGTCGGCGCGACCCACGTTGTCGATGTGAACGGCCCCAACACCTGCCGCTTGCTCGATGAGCCCGAAAGGTTGGCTCTCGTCGCGCGGATCGGGCCCGATGTCCTGCGCAGTGATGCCGATCCCGACCGCGCCTTCGCGCGCATCAGCGGCAGCCGTGCTGCGATCGGCCGGCTCATCATGGACCAATCGGTGATGGCAGGGATCGGCAACATCTACCGCTCGGAGATCCTCTGGCGCCAGGCGGTCCACCCGGAAACCCCCGGGCGGGCCATCGACCGGGAAACCTTTGACCGAATCTGGCAGGACGCGAAGGCGCTTTTGGCCATCGGGGTCAAGCGCAACGCAATCGTTACGGTGGACGGCGCGCCGGCGTCCAGGACGCGCTATGGGGAGCGGGTGAACATCTTCGGGAAAGACAGCTGCCCCGCCTGTCTTGGGGAGATTCGGCGTTTCGAGATGGACGGACGCCGCGCCTTCGTGTGCGAGCAGTGCCAACCCCTTGAAGCCGCTGCGGAGAAGGTGACCGCCTAGGGCCAAGGCCCTGACCGAGCACGGGATCACGTGAACAAGGAGCTGGGTTTGGCCAGAGTTCTCATCATCGGCGCAAGCAAGGGGATCGGCCTCGCCACCGTGAAGCGGGCGCTGGCCGGCGGGCATCGCGTCCGGGCCATGGCGCGCAGTGCCGGTCAGATCGGCCTCGACCACGACATGCTCGAAAAGATCAAAGGCGATGCGCTGAATGCGGAGGACGTGACGGCCGCGCTCGCCGGAATCGACATCGTGATCCAGGCGCTGGGGGTCCGGCCCGGTCCCCAGATGATCTTCGGGCCGATCACGCTGTTTTCAGAAGCCACGCGTATTCTCGTGCCGGCGATGGAAGCCGCCGGGGTCAGACGTCTGCTTTGCGTGACCGGGTTTGGGGCCGGCGACAGCCGTGCCGCCATCGGCTGCCTGCAGCGCCTTCCCTTTCGGCTGTTTCTCGGCCAGGCCTACGATGACAAGACGGTTCAGGAAGCGATAATCAAGGACAGCGCCCTGGATTGGACCATTGTCAGGCCGGGCGTGCTGACCAAGGGGCGCGAGACGGGGCGCTACCGGGTTCTCGTGGAGCCGCGGCGGTGGCGCAACGGTCTCATATCGCGTGCCGACGTCGCCGACTTCCTGGTGAAGCAGGTCGACGATGACAGCCTGCTGCGCGAGAGCCCCGTGATAGTCTATTGACCAGTCATCGTTTATTGACCGGTGATCGTCTGTTGACCTGTGGCCGCCGTGTGTTTATGCGGCTGCGGCGTTCCTCATTTCGGCAAAGCCGCGGGCAGTTTGTGGTCCGCCCGCTCTGACGCCATACTTGGCAAGGTCATCTCCAAGACTGCGGTCTGCGGTCTCTGGGAGAGTCAACGGGGACGGGGGCTCCGGCCACGGTCCGAGGCGCTTGAGATGCCCGCGGCCTCGGCTGCTGCAACGAATCGGGGGAGCGGCGAATGGATCTGCTGCTGGAGTTTCTGACGCGCTTTGTCACCCAGTTTCAGTCCCCGGCGCTCGCCTTTCTGGTGGGCGGGATGGTGGTGGCCGCCCTCGGCAGCAAGCTGGCAATTCCCGATGCCATCTACCGCTTTGCGGTCTTCATGCTGCTGATGCGCATTGGCATCGACGGCGGCATTTCGATCCGCGAGGCCGATCTGGGCGAGATGCTGCTGCCGGCCGCCTTCGCCGCGGCCCTGGGCTGCGGGATCGTTCTTCTGGGCCGGGTGACCCTGGTGTTCCTGCCGGGGGTCAGGGCCGAGGACGGCATTGCGACGGCGGGCCTGTTCGGCGCGGTCAGCGCGTCGACCCTGGCTGCGGCCATGGTCATTCTCGAGGAGGATGGCATAGCCTATGAGGCCTGGGTCCCCGCCCTCTATCCCTTCATGGACATTCCGGCTCTGGTGCTGGCGATCGTGCTGGCCAACGTCTATCTGACCAAGCGCGAAGGCGGCTCCGATTCAAAGGTGGCGATCTGGCCTATCGTCGTGGAGAGTCTGCGCGGGTCGGCGCTGTCCGCCTTGCTGCTGGGCCTTGCCCTGGGTCTGCTGACCCGCCCCGATCAGATTTTCGAGAGCTTCTACGACCCGCTGTTCCGCGGGCTGCTGTCGGTGCTCATGCTCATCATGGGCATGGAGGCCTACACCCGTCTCAACGAGCTGCGCAAGGTGGCGCACTGGTATGCGGTCTACGCCGCACTGGCGCCGCTGGCGCACGGGCTGCTCGCCTTCGGCCTCGGCTACCTTGCCCATCTGGCCACAGGCTTCAGCCCCGGCGGCGTGATTCTGCTGGCAGTGATGGCCTGCTCCAGTTCCGACATCTCGGGGCCGCCGACGTTGCGGGCCGGCATCCCCTCGGCCAACCCTTCCTCCTACATCGGCGCGTCGACCAGCATCGGCACGCCGGTGGCCGTTGCCCTCGGCATTCCGCTGTTCCTGGCCTTGGGCCAGGCCGTGTTCGCCATGTGAGCGGAAGGGCGCGGTCTGGCGCTGTCTGCGGCGCCCCCCTAAAACTTGTGGACGCGCAGGATCTCCACCTCCTCGAGGTAGGTCACGCCCGAGTAGTTCTCGAAGTATTGCGCGGCCACCTTCTCCGCGATCTGCTCGGCCATTTCCCGGCTGGCGGTGATGACCTCGATCTTCACGTTGGCGAAGGCGTCCACCACGGCCGCCCGTCCGGAGGTCCGCACGCCACGGCTGCCCTTGCCGCCGGCGGCGACCACGGTATAGCCGCTGGCGCCGGCCTCGTCGATGATGCGAACCACACCGTCAAAGATGAGCTTCTCCGTGATGATCACAGTCTTGGTCGCTTTGTGGGTCATGCTCCGCTCTCCTTTGCCGGCCTGCATTCGTCGTAGCCATGCTCTCCGCCCGAGGTCAAGCGGCCTGCGGCCGGGCTTAAGCAGGCTGGCGGCCCGCGACGGCGGCTCTTCATGATCGAGAAATCCAATCAAAGCGCTCGTGTAATTCGATTTTAACAATTCATTAGCGATCCCCACCTGCCGCCAGATTGCTGGATTCCAGAAAAGCGAGACCACGGAGAATGGAGATGAATGTAGAGGTGAAGCTGGGCGACGTCGTCAGGCAGCAGATGGCATCGACCAGCAAGGGGGCCGTGCCGGTCACGGTCGCCTTCGGGGACGGGATCGGCCCGGAGATCATGAACGCCAGCCTGAAGGTGCTGATCTCCGCCGGGGCGGACATCGCCATCGAGCCGATCGACATCGGCGAACAGGTCTATCTGGCCGGCAACAGCGCCGGCATCACCGCCGACGCCTGGGACAGCCTGCGCCGTACCAAGGTCTTCTACAAAGCCCCGATCACCACGCCGCAGGGCGGCGGGTTCAAGAGCCTCAACGTCACGGTGCGCAAGTCGCTCGGCCTCTTCGCCAACGTGCGCCCCTGCAATGCCTACATGCCCTTCGTCGCCAGCAAGCACCCGGGTATGGACGTGGTCGTGATCCGTGAGAACGAGGAGGATCTCTACGCCGGCATCGAGCATCGCCAGACCGACGAGGTCTATCAGTGCCTGAAGCTGATCAGCCGGCCGGGCAGCGAGAAGATCTGCCGCTACGCCTTCGAGTACGCGAAGGCTTACGGCCGCAAGAAGGTCACCTGCTTCACCAAAGACAACATCATGAAGCTGACCGACGGCCTGTTCCACAAGGTCTTCGACGAGGTCGCGGCCGAGTATCCTGAGATCGAGAGCGAGCACTGGATCATCGACATCGGCGCGGCGAAGCTGGCGGATACGCCGGATGCCTTCGACGTCGTCGTCATGCCCAACCTCTACGGCGACGTTCTCAGCGACGTGGCCGCGCAGATCGCCGGCTCGGTCGGCCTCGCGCCCTCCGCCAACATCGGCGCCCACTGCGCCATGTTCGAGGCCATCCACGGGTCCGCGCCGCGCCGCGCCGGACAGGACATGGCCAACCCCTCCGGCCTGTTGCTGGCCGGCGTCATGATGATGGCGCACCTCGGCCGCACCGAGGTCGCCGAGCGGGTCCACAACGCCTGGCTGAAGACGATTGAGGACGGCATCCATACCTACGACATCTTCAAGGACGGGATCTCGGAGCAGAAGGTCGGCACCGATGCCTTCGCCGACGCGGTGATCGAGCGCCTCGGCCAGAAGCCCGCCGAACTGCCGGCGGCAACCTATGGGGACGATACGAGGCCCTTCATCATTCCCGAGCCGACGCAGCGCCCGGCGGCGAAGAAGGAACTGGTGGGCGTCGACGTCTTCGTGCACTCCGCGGAGCCTCTGGAGGAACTGGCTGAGAGCATGCAGCGTGCCGCGAACGGGCTTATGAAGCTGGAAATGATCACCAACCGCGGCGTCAAGGTCTGGCCCGAAGGCCTGCCGGAAACCTTCTGCACCGATCACTGGCGCTGTCGCTACGTGGCCAAGGCGGGCCAGGTGTTCAACAAGGCGATGATCGTCGAGCTGCAGAAAAGCCTCGCCTTCAGCGGCGTCGACTTCATCAAGACCGAGCATCTGTACACCTTCGACGGCGAGCCCGGGTATTCGCTGGGTCAAGGGCAGTAAACGCGGACAAACGCCACAGGGCCGGGTCTTAACGGGAACCCGGTCCAACAGGGAGGCGGTCGGCTGGGGTCCTTCGGGTGCATGCCGGAAGGACCCCAGTCCGGTTCCCTCTGCAGCCCGGTCAAATCCAAAGAGCTTCTGGCAGACTTCTGCCGCTTCTGGGGAGCGGCGGGTCCACTGCGGGCCCGCCGCTTTTCTGTGCTTGATTTTGCATTCTGAATTGTATACATTTGCATACAACAAGGTAGTGAGATCAGGTGGAAGATTACGACGTGCTTATAGCCGGCGGCGGCAACGCGGCGCTCTGCGCGGCCATCATGGCCCGCAAGCAGGGTGCGCGCGTGCTGGTCGTCGAGGCGGCGCCCAGGGACTGGCGCGGCGGCAACACGCGCCACACCCGCAACCTGCGCTGTGCCCATGACGAGGGCAACGGCATCCTGACCGGACCCTATCCGGTCGAGGAATTCATGGACGACCTGCTGCGGGTCACCGAAGGGGAGACCGACCGGGACCTGGCGGAACTGACCCTGGGGGAATCCAAGACCCTCTGGGACTGGATGGAGGCACAGGGGGTACGGTTTCAGCCCTCTCTCGGCGGCACCCTCTCCCTCGGGCGCACCAACGCCTTTTTCCTGGGCGGCGGCAAGGCGCTGATGAACGCCCTCTACATCACCGCCGAGCGTCTGGGCGTCGTGGTGCGCTACGAGACCGAGGTGGTCGATCTGCAGATCGAAGACGGCTTCTTTCTCGGCGCGACGGTGGCGGGCGAACACGCCGAAGAATTCATTCCCGCCCGCGCCTTCGTCGCCGCCTCCGGCGGTTTCGAGGCCAACATCGACTGGCTGAAGGAGGCCTGGGGGCCAGCGGCGGAGAACTTCCTCATCCGCGGCACGCCCCACAACAAGGGGCGCGTCCTGCGCCTTTTGCTGGACAAGGGGGTTCAGGCCACCGGCGACCCAAAACAGTGCCATGCCGTGGCCGTCGACGGCCGCGCGCCGAAATTCGACGGCGGCATCGTCACCCGCCTGGACTGCGTGCCCTTCGGCATCGTGGTCAACCGGCACGCCGCGCGCTTCTACGACGAGGGCGAGGACTTCTGGCCCAAGCGCTATGCCATCTGGGGGCGGCTGGTGGCGGACCAGCCCGACCAGGTCGGCCATGTCATCATCGACGCCAAGTCCATCGAACTCTTCATGCCGTCGGTCTTCCCGCCCGAACAGGCGGACACCATCGCGGATCTTGCGGTGAAGATGGGGCTCGACGCGGCAGCGCTAAATGAGACGGTGACGGCCTTCAACGCCGCCTGCGTTCCCGGGGCTTTCGATCACACGATTCACGACGACTGCCGCACCGAGGGGCTCGACCCGCCCAAGACCCATTGGGCCCGGCCCATCAACGAACCGCCGTTCTACGGCTATCAGCTCCGCCCCGGCATCACCTTCACCTATCTGGGGGTCAGGGTGAACCGGGAGGCGCGCATGGTGATGTCCGACGGCGCGGTCTCCCCCAACATGTTCGCCGCCGGGGAGATCATGGCCGGCAACGTTCTCGGTAAGGGCTACCTTGCCGGGATCGGCATGACCATCGGCGCCGTCTTCGGGCGCATCGCGGGTGAGGGGGCCGGGCGCTATGTCGCTAACTGAGCTGGCCTCCGGCAAGGCCGAAGAAGTCGCGCGGGTGATGGGCATCTGCAATGCTTGCCGCTACTGCGAAGGCCTCTGCGCCGTCTTCCCGGCGATGGAGAAGCGCCGCGTCTTCGGCCAGGGCGATGTCGATTACCTGGCCAACCTATGCCACAACTGCGGGGCCTGCTACCACGACTGCCAGTACGCACCGCCGCACGAGTTCGCCGTCAACGCGCCGGTGGCGCTTGCCGAGCTGCGCGAGGAAAGCTACCAGCGCTACGCCTGGCCCGCGGCCCTGGCCCCGCTCTTCGAGCGCAACGGGCTTTGGATCACGCTGCTGGCTGCGCTCAGCGTCGCCGGGTTCATCGCCGGCTTCGTCGCCTGGCACGATCCGGCTGTGCTCTTCGATCCCCACGTCGGCGAGGGCGCCTTCTACCGGCTGATGCCCCACAACGCCATGGTGGCGGTCTTCGGCACGGTCTTCCTCTTCGCCCTGCTCGCCATGGCGATGAGCCTGCGGCGTTTCTGGGTGGAGACCGGCGCGCGCGGCAGCCTCGACGGTACGACGCTCTGGCGCGCGATGAAGGATGCCGGGCGCCTGCGCTACCTCGACGGCGGCGGGCCGGGCTGCATGAACGCAGACGAGAAACCGGACGACACCCGCCGGCTCTACCACCACCTGACCTTCTACGGCTTCCTGCTCTGCTTCGCCTCGACCTCCACGGCGACGGTCTTTCATTACGGCTTCGGTTGGGAGGCGCCCTATTCCTGGTACTCCCCGGTGAAGATCTTCGGCGTGCTCGGCGGCATCGGCCTGCTGATCGGCCCCTGGGGCCTGGCCGTCGCCAAGGCCAAGCGCGCCAAGGCCGTGAAGACCGCCAGCGCCTCTGGCATGGACACCGCCTTTCTCGTCATGCTGTTCCTCACCAGCCTGACGGGGCTCGCCCTCTATCTGCTGAGGGAGACGCCGGCCATGGGCCTTCTGCTGGCCGCGCACCTCGGCATCGTCTTCGCGCTGTTCCTGAGCTTCCCCTACGGCAAGTTCGTCCACGGCCTCTATCGTTTCGCCGCGCTTGTTCGCCACGCAGCAGAGGAGCGCAGACCGTGATGGCCACCCATCCTACCCCCTCCGGCTGGCCGCTGCCCGAACCGGACCGCGGCCGCGAGCCCTGCCCTGAACCGTTATCGTGGTGGCGGGCGCTGCCCCGGAGGACCGCCGCTTTCCTGCGACTGTTCGGCGCCGCCCGTCGCGTCGCCGCCGCGCGGGAGTATGGCCGGCGCCCGGCGCCCGAAGATCTGGAAACCCTGGGCGTCGACCCGGACCGCTTCGAGTAACCTGTGAGACCGGGGCGCGAGGGCGTCCCCCTCCCTCTCCCAAGGAGGGGAGAGGGAAAACATCCCTGCCGCCCACGAACAAACCCTCTCCCCTGGTGGGAGCTGGGTGAGGGAGATTGGCTCCGCCTCAGCCCTGCTGGAACGCGATCTCGCAGCGGGTGCCCTTGCCCGGGCCGGGGGCGGCCAGGCGGAAGACGGCGCGGTGCTGGTCGGCGACGTCGCGGGCGATGGTGAGGCCGAGGCCGCTGCCGGCGGTGGTGGTGGCGCCGCTGACGAAAGGCTCCAGGATCTTCTCGCGGTCTTCATCGGCGATGCCGACGCCGTCGTCCTCGACATAGACCACGGCGCCCTCCGCTTCCGCCGCCACGCCGACGGTGACGGTGGTGGCCGGCGGATTGTGGACGATGGCGTTGTCGATCAGGTTGGCGATGGCTTCTTCCACGAGGGTGCGGTGGGCGGTGACCCGCAGCGGCGCCGCCTCCGCCTGGAATTCCAGCGCCTGATCGGTCTTCACCGCCTTGGGCACGAAGCGCTTGGTCACCTCGCGCGTGGTCTCCACAAGGTCGATGTCCTCGTGGCCGGTGATCCCGGCCTGGGCGGAGTGGATGCGCGCGCTGGTCAGCAGCTGGTTCACCAGCCGGCTGACCCGGTTGCTGGAGCGGACGATGCCCTCCACGCGCCGGCGCATGTCGGCTTCGGTTTTGGCGCCGGCGGCGGTTTCCGCCTGGGCCTTCAGGCCGGCGATGGGATTGCGCAGTTGGTGGGCGGCATCGGCGATGAAGCGCTCGCGCAGATCGATGGAGGCGCGCACCTTGTCGAAGAGTGTGTTCATGGCCTGAACCAGGCTTTGCGCCTCCACCGGCACCGCGCGGCGGATCGGCGAGAGGTCGGAGGAGGAGCGCTTCTCCACCGCTTCGCGCAGATCGAGCAGCGGTTTCAGGCCGATGCGGACGGCGAACCAGGCGATCAGCCCGGCGCTGACCACCAGCAGGCCGAGGCGCAGAAGCGAGTGGCCGAACAGCCGCAACGACAGGTCCTCGCGCTGGCTGGTGCGCTGCCAGGCGGTCACCGTGATCCAGCCGTTGAGGTTGCGTTCGGAGACGAGTTGGCGGATGGCGACCACGCGCACCGGATCGCCCTGATAGCTGCCGTCGTAGAACAGCGGCACGCCGCCCTCCAGCTCTTTCGCCGGCGGCCGCCGCGGATAGCCGGAATAGCCGGTGACGAACACGTTGTCCGGCCCGGCCACGTGGTAGAAGAACTGGTCGCCCAGGTTCTCGGTCAGCACTTCCAGCACATTCTCCGAGAGGAGATCGCCGTCCGAGGCGAGCACGTTTTCCGACACCGTCAGCATCACGGCCAGCAGGGTCTTGTCGTAGAGCTCGTCGGCGGTCTTGCGGGCGGTCAGGAAGGTTTCTGACGCTGCGGCGACGGCAATGAGGCTGAGCGGCACGATAAGCCAGAGCAGCAGGCGGCCGCGGATGGAGCGCGGCACCATCAGACCTGCTCCTCCATGCAATAGCCGAGGCCGCGGAAGGTGCGGATCGTCAGCCCGCAGCCCGTGATGCGTTTGCGCAGGCGATGGACGTAAAGCTCCGCCGCCGCTTCCTCCGCGTCGGAGCCGGTGCCGTAGAGATGATCGAGGATCTGATCCTTGGAAACCACCTGGCCGAGCCGGTTGGCGAAGAGCTCCAGCAGGGCGAATTCGCGCCGCGGCAGCTCCAGCGGCCTGCCGTCGTGGAAGACCCGGCGGGCGCCGGGGTCGAAGACCAGGGCGCCGACCGCCATCTGCAGGCTGTCTCTGTTGGCGCTGCGGCGCAGCAGCGCGCGCACCCGGGCCAGCAGCTCGGCAATGTCGAAGGGCTTCACCAGATAGTCGTCGGCGCCGCTGTCGAGGCCGACCACCCGGTCCTTGGTTTCGGAACGGGCGGTCAGCAGGATGACCGGCACGGCCGATCCGGCGGCGCGCAGCTCCGTCAGCACATCCAGGCCGCTCTTGCCGGGCAGGTTGATGTCCAGGATCACCAGATCCGGCTTTTCCCGGCCCAGGAAAAGCGCGGCGTCGCCGCCGTCGTGGATGACATCGACCCCATGGCCCTCGTCCGAGAGGGATGCGGCGACCGCCTCTGCCAGGGACTCGTTGTCTTCTACGACGGCGATGCGCATGAAGTCCTAATTCTTTCCCGTTCGGTCAAGAAAGGTTGATGAAAGGTTCGCGATGTAATCACACTTGCTAGCTGTTCGCCATCCTGTCGAGAACGTGCAGAAAAGCGCGCCGGGGATGGATGTTTTCTTGGGGAGGTGGGGCCGCGGGATACTGCGGGCCTTATGGGGATTCTTTCCGGCCTCCCGGCTTTTGACCCTATGGGAGGACCCAATGTCACGGAATTTCCTGTCTTCTTTCGCCAAGACCGCGGCCATGACCGCGGCTGCGGCGGTCATCTCCGGCTCGGCGCTGGCCGCCGATTTCTCCGGCGAGACCATCGAGTGGATCATTCCCTTCTCTGAAGGCGGCGGCTCCGACAAGTGGGCGCGCTTCTACGCGCCTCTGCTGTCCGAGGCTCTGCCCGGCAAGCCCGCCGTCGTCGTCAAGAACATGCCCGGCGCCGGCTCGACCAAGGGCGCCAACTTCTTCGCCGACCGCGCCCGGCCCGACGGCCTGACCATTCTCGGCACCTCGGGCTCGACCCAGTTCCCCTTCCTTCTGGGCGATCCGCGGGTGAAGTTCGACTACGCCGACTGGAACGTGGTGCTGGCCTCGGCCACCGGCGGCGTCGCCTACCTGCCGGCCGATCTCGGCGCGCAGTGGAAGGAAGATCCCAAGGCGGTTATCGAGAACACCGACTTCATTTACGGCTCGCAGGGTGCGACGCGCCTCGATCTCGTGCCGCAGCTCGCCTTCGAGCTGCTGGGCATGCAGGTCGACGTGGTCTTCGGCCTGAAGGGCCGCGGCGACGGGCGGCTGATGTTCGAGCGCGGCGAAGCCAACATCGACTACCAGACCTCCTCCAGCTTCCTCTCCAAGGTGACGCCGCTGGTGGACGAGGGCCGGGCGGTGCCGATCATGACCTGGGGCGCGCTGGATGCGGATGGCAACATCGTCCGCGACCCGACCTTCCCTGACATCCCGACCTTCAAGGAGGTCTATACCCAGATCAAGGGCGAGGAGCCCTCGGGAGAGGCCTGGGAAGCCTGGAAGGCTTTCTTCGTTGCCGGCTTCCCGGCGCAGAAGATGGTGTTCCTACCCAACGGCACGGATCAGGACATCATCGACGCCTATACGGCGGCTTTCCAGACGGTGATCGAACGGCCGGACTTCGCGCAGATTTCCAAGTCGCGGCTGGGCGTCTATCCGCAGGCCACCGGCGCCAAGGCCGAGACCTTCAAGACGGCCGGCACCGTGGTTGCGCCCGAGCCCATCGCCTGGGTGAAGGGCTGGCTGAAGGACCGCTACGGTGTCGAGCTGAAGTGACCGGCTAGCGCCGATACTTCCGCTGGAATCAGCATCTCTCGAAGCCGGGCGCAGGTAGACCCCTTCCAGCGCCCGGCTCTTTCTTTACACTCCCGATCTTTCCACCCGCCTTGGGGGGAGGCCCGACCATGGACATCTTTGCCACCGCCCTGCCGGCGCTGAACGAGGCGTTTTCGCTCATTCTGCAGCCGCAGCAGATCGCCTATCTCGCCACCGGCGTGCTGCTGGGGCTTTCGGTCGGCGTCTTCCCGGGTCTGGGCGGCATCGCCGGTCTCTCGCTCGTTCTCCCTTTCATTTTCGGTATGGACCCGGTCTCGGGCCTTGCCCTGATGGTCGGCCTGGTGGCGGTGATTCCCACCTCCGACACCTTTGCCTCGGTGCTGATGGGCATTCCCGGCTCCTCGGCCAGCCAGGCGACGGTGCTGGACGGCTTTCCCCTGTCCAAAAAAGGCCAGGCCGCCCGCGCGCTGGCCGCCGCCTTCGTCTCCTCGCTGTTCGGCGGGCTCTTCGGCGCCGTGGTGCTGACCTTCTTCATCCTCATGGCGCGCCCGCTGATTCTCGCCTTCGGGCTGCCGGAACTGCTGATGCTGACCATCCTCGGTTTTTCCATGGTCGGCGTGCTGGCCGGGCGCAGCCTCTTGAAGGGTCTGGTCGCCGCCGGCCTGGGCATGGCCATCGGCGCCATCGGCGAGGCGCCGGCCCAGGGAAGCCCGCGCATGGACTTCGGGTTCTGGTACCTGCAGGACGGTCTGCAGCTTGTCATCATCGGCCTCGGCATCTTCGCCATACCCGAGATCATCTCCCTGCTGCGCCAGAACCGCGCCATTGCGGAGGGCGCGCGCCTGGGCGCGGGCTGGATGGACGGCATCCGCGACTGGTGGCGCAATATCTTCCTCTCCATCCGCTGTGCCACCATCGGCGTCATCGTCGGCGTCGTTCCCGGCCTCGGCGGCTCGGTGGTCGACTGGATCGCCTACGGCCACACGGTGCAGACCTCCAAGAACAAAGAGAACTTCGGCAAGGGCGACATCCGCGGCGTGATCGGGCCGGAAAGCTCCAACAACGCCAAGGAAGGCGGCGGCCTGGTGCCGACCCTGCTGTTCGGCATTCCCGGCTCCGGCTCCATGGCCGTCTTTATCGGCGGCATGATCCTGCTGGGCTACGAGGCCGGACCGCAGATGATCCGCAACGACCTGCCCATCACCTACACCGTGGTCTGGTCGCTGGCGCTGGCCAACGTCTTCGGCGCCGGGCTCTGCATCTTCCTCTCCGGCGGCATCGCAAAGCTCACCACCATCCGCTTTCCGCTGCTGGTGCCCTTCCTCTTCATGATGATCTCCTTCGCCGCCTTCCAGTCGCGCCAGACCCTCTGGGATCTGGGGGCGCTGGTGGCCATCGGTCTGCTCGGCATCTTCATGCGGCGCTTCGAATGGCCGCGCCCGGCTTTTCTCATCGGCTTCGTGTTGGCCGATCAGGCGGAGGTCTATACTTACCAGGCCACCCAGATCGCCATGACCCGCTTCCGCCGCGGCTTCGGGGAGGGACTGGAATACATCTTCTCGCCGACCGTCATCGTGCTGCTCGTCATCACCGTGGTCTCCATCTGGCTCGGTACCCGCCAGAAGCCGGGCGGCGATCAGGAGGCGGACCGCATCCGCCCGGGGGCCAACAGGATGGCGCCGGTGGCCTTCGCCGGGCTGGTGACCGCCTTCATGGCGGTGATGTTCGTGGTGACTGCGCAGCTCTCGGTGCTGATCGACAAGGTCTTCCCCATGGTCGTCTCGGGCTTCGCTTTCATCGGCGGCCTTATCCTGCTGCTGCAGATGTGGCGCGCGCCGGAAAGCGGCATCCTCTTCGCCGACGGCGAGTCCCGCGGCGAAGACTCCATCGCGCCCCACGGCCTCTGGGGTACCCTGGTCTGGTTCGTCGGGCTGCTGGTGCTGACGGCGCTCTTCGGCTTCGTCATTGCTCTGGCGCTGTTCTTCGTGATCTTCCTGCGCCTGCGCGAGAGACTGAGCTGGACGCGTATCGCCATCATGACAGGGGGCGGCATCGGCGTGCTGCTGGTCATGGCCGGCGCCCTCAACCGTGACTTCCCGCCGGGTTTGCTGCAGGCTCTGGTGGAGCTGCCCTGGCCCTTCGCGGGGCGTTGATAGCGGGCCTTAATCCAAGCTCAAGGAGACCTCGTTGGTGCAGAGAGACATCCCCTGCCTTCTGATGCGCGGCGGCACGTCCCGCGGCCCTTACTTCAAGGGGGCGGACCTGCCGGTGGATCGAGAGACCCTGGCCCGGGTGCTGATCGCCGCCATGGGCGCGGGCTCGCCGCTGCAGGTCGACGGCATCGGCGGCAGCCGGCCGACCACCAGCAAGGTGGCCATGCTCTCGCCCTCCGACGACGACTGGGCGCAGGTCGACTACTTCTTCGCCCAGGTCCATGCGGAAAAGGCCGAGGTGGACTTCTCGCCCAGCTGCGGCAACATCCTGGCCGGTGTCGGGCCGGCGGCGCTGGAGATGGGGCTGGTGACGCCGGAGGGGGAGGAGACGCGGGTGCGGATCCGCAACGTCAACACCAGTTCCCGCATCGAAGCCGTGGTGCAGACGCCGGGCGGCGCGGTGCGCTACGACGGCGATGCGCGCATCGACGGCGTGCCGGGCACTGCCGCGCCGGTGATCCTCAACTTCATGGACGTGGTGGGCTCCAAGACCGGAGCCCTCTTTCCCACCGGCAACCCGGTCGATGTCATCGACGGCATCGCGGTGACCTGCATCGATGTCGCCATGCCCATGGTGATCGCCCGGGCCGAGAGCTTCGGACTGACCGGTGCCGAGAGCTGCGAAGACCTGGACGAAAACAAGGCCTTCTTCGAGCGGATGGAACCGCTGCGCATCAAGGCCGGGGAAGTGATGGGCCTGGGCGATGTTTCCCAGTCCGTCGTGCCCAAGTTCGGCCTGCTGGCGCCGCCGCGCGCCGGCGGTGCCATCGCTGCGCGCTACTTCATGCCCTGGAACTGCCATCCCAGCTACGCCGTCACCGGGTCGATCTGTACCGGCTCCTGCCTGCTGGCCCCGGGCACGGTGGCGGAGGGGCTGGCGGTTATCCCGCCGGAGCATCCGACGCCGGTGAAGATCGAGCATCCCTCCGGCAGCATCGATGTTGTCTTCGACTACGAAATCGTCGACGGCCGATTCAAGCTGAACTCGGCGGGCCTGCTGCGCACGGCGCGCAAGCTCTTCGCCGGCGCGGTTTCGATCCCCGGGGACGTCTGGCCGGAGAAGGCGGCTTAGTCAAGAAGCTGCAAGTACATGGTGGCCGTTGGATCAATTGCATCAATTGGGGAGCTTCAACCTCAACTCAGCTTGCCGCAGCTCTGGCGATCGACTAGCGCAGTTCATGCACTACGGTGTCTTCCGCACAAATGTGCGGTTGCGCGAATCAGTTTCCGGTCTCTTGAGCGAGAGCACATCTACCAGAGCTTTGAAGCAAGCTCTTCGACAATTTCGCGGTTCTCATTGAGCTGATCACGGTTAACCTGAACTCTCTGTGTAGCTACGCTAAGTGTTCCGGAGTTCATTGATACAAAGGGGGTGCCCCTGGCAAAGGCCACGACGCCAGCTGTTTGAAAGTCCTTCACGTTGATCATCCCATCTTCAACATTGTCAAAAGTGAAGAAGGCCGGGGAGGATTTGTGAACAGTATTCAGGTCTTCTGTAATTCCGTTGAGAACAGCGGCATAACTCTTTGCCACTTTGATGTATTGAGTAAGGCGATTCTTGGCGATCATGTGAATCTTAGGATGCGGCAAGCCAGCGCCCTCCATGCGGGTATGGAAGTTATGCTGGGCGTAGATCTCAGATGGGAGCTTGATCCCGAAGATTAGGCTTAGCGCATTCTGGATTCCTCGCCTCGACGAGTCATCGGCTGTAACGGGAAGCACTAGACGCTCACATGCCGCTAACGCTATCTGCGTGTACATGGAAAAACTTGGGTTCATGTCCACGAAACAGTAGTCGAAATCGAGCTCGCTAGCTGTCACAAAATCCTTCAGCCAGCTCGCAACCGAGGACCAACTGTCTGTTCCTGGGATTTGTGTGTTGGCTAAGGTCGAAACAGCATTCGACTGCAGTTCGAGAAGAGGGTCACCAGCAAGGAGCGAGATGTTTCCAGGGATTTTCTCGTTATACTTCCCAGGAGTGCTGATAAAGCTCGACACATCTATGCTGCTGTTGTCGAAGGGTTTGGGCAGTCTACTCTGAAAGTATCCACCTATTGATCGTCTCACCAACTCGCCATGCAACGTGAGGAGGTTCTTTCCCCCTTCGTTCTCCTGCCCGCCAAGGAGAAGCTCGCTTAGGTTTGCTTGTGGGCAGACATCAATGACCAAGATTTGGGCGTCTTTGTTCTGGCCAGCAAATGAGCAGATTGCTTGAAAGGCTAGGCTTGTTTTGCCTGTTCCACCTTTGTTGTTCCAAAATCCAAGTACCTTCATGTCGGTCGCGATCTCCTTGGAGAGTGATTAGTCAGTAGTGATCAAAAGCTACGTTATAATGTAGAATATCTACATAGATTTGTCAATATGAGACCGCACGAAGTCCTTGTTGGTGGCTTGTGGGCAACAGCAGGCGATCATTGGGGCGCTACTGCCAGAGACTCATCAGAAGCCTAAGAGGTGATGTGCGCCCTGTTCACCTTCCAACGCGAATGTCATGGAAAGTGCGCATTGAACGCCGTATTTGGTTTGTAGCTTTCCGTCCGATGCTTTGCGGCAGCCGAGAGACTGGTTTTCAACCCTGCGCTCGCGTCTTAGCTCGGACAAATGGGTATCCCATGTCGATCTTGTTTCTTCGCTTTGCGATCGCCTTCAATCTTTGCGTTGCTGCTATGCCTGCCACCGCAAAGGCCGCCGATCCGCTGCCGGCGCTGCGGCTCGATCCCGCCGGCACCACGGTCTCCGGGCTGTCGAGCGGCGCCTATATGGCGGTGCAGCTGCATGTCGCGCATTCGAAGAGCATCATCGGTGCCGCCGTGGTGGCGGGCGGTCCGTACTTCTGCGCCGAGGGGCAGCTCATGACGGCGCTGAACCGCTGCATGCAGACGACGTCCGAGCTGCCGGATGTGGCGGCGCTTCTGGCCCAGGCGCAAAGCCTCGCCGATGCCGGGCGCATCGATCCTCTGGCGAACCTTGCCGGCGACCGCATTTATCTGTTCAGCGGGACCGAGGACAACACGGTGACGCCGCCGGTGATGGCTGCTGCCCGCGACTTTTACCGTCAGGCCGGCATCGTCGATCAGGACATCGAGACTGTGACCGACGTTGCCGCCGGCCATGCCTTCATTGCCGAAGGGGCGCCTGTTCCCTGTGCCGAGACCGAAACGCCCTTCCTCAACGACTGCGGCTTCGACCAGGCCGGCGACATCCTGCAGCATCTCTACGGGGCGCTGCTGCCGCCCCAACCGGCGGATGCCGGCCGTCTGATCGTCTTCGACCAGACGGAGTTCCTGGCGGACCCGGAAAGCCACGGCATGGCTACCGGCGGCTTTGCCTACGTTCCGGCGGCCTGTGCCACCGGCGAGGACTGCCGCCTGCACATCGCCTTTGCCGGCTGCCGGCAGACGCCGGAACACATCGGCGATCTCTATGCGCGGACGGCCGGCTTCAACCGCTGGGCCGAGAGCAACCGCCTGGTCGTTCTCTACCCGCAGTCCAGTACCTCACCCGGCAATCCCAACGGCTGCTGGGACTGGTGGGGTTACGACGATTCCGCCTATCACACCAAGAGCGGGCGGCAGATCAAGACGGTGGCGGCCATGGCGGCGCGCCTGGGTGTCGCCTTCGTCGATCCGGCGCCGGCCTTCTGCGAAACTCACGACGCCTGGAACTGGAGCCATTGGTTCGAGGGCCGGGCCGAGGTCTGCGGCTGGGGCTCGCTCTGTGCCGTCGGCTCCGGCGATCCGGTGGGATTCTTTTACGGCTCCGCTACGCTCTACGAGAGCCCCGAAGGCAGCTTCTCCATGACGTCCTGCAGCCCTTAGCTCCGCAGCAACAGCGCGCAGAGGATCGCCACGACCGCGCCTGCGGCCAGGGTCGAGAAGGCGATGCCCCAGCCAAGGGTGTCCGGCGAGAGATCCAGGGCGAGGCCGAAGATCGCCGGCGAGAGGGCGCCCGCGCCGACGCCGAGGACCGAGCGCAGGCCCAGCACCCGCCCCAGTTGCTCGGGCGGCACGGCATCGGTCATGGCCGAGGACAGCACGGAGGAGTCGCCGATGGTGGCAAAGCCGTAGAGGGCCGTCACCGCCAGCAGCACAACCACGCCCAACCCGTCCAGCCAGCCGATGGACAGCGAGCAGACGGCACCCAGCAGGGCGAAGGCGATGAGCACCGGTCTGGCGCCATAGCGGTCGGCGGCGTAGCCGGAGAGGAAGGAGGCGAAGAAGCCGGAGACGTGAAGGGCCAGCGCCGTCCAGAGGCCCAGTTCAATGGGCGAGACGGCGTTGCGGGCCAGCAGCGCCGCCGCGAGAAAGGCGGGGATCCAGGCCCAGGCGCCGAAGAGCTCCCAGCAGTGACCGATGTAGCCCAGGGTCAGCAGCCGGGAGCGCTTTTTCATCGCGCGGTCGAAGGTGCCCCGTCCGGGACTCGCTTCCGCCAGCAGTTCGCGCGCCTGACGGACGGCGATCTGGCCGAGCAGCCAGCCGAAGACGGTGATGGCGGCGGTGGCGAAGAAGGCAGTTTCATAGCCGTGGACTGCCATCAGGGCGGTCGAGAGAAAGATGGAGATCACGTAGCCCGCCGACATGCCCGCGAGGACCCAGCCGATGGCGGAGGCCCTGCGCCTCTGCGGCGTGTTGGCGGAGACCAGCATGATGGCCGGGGTGTAGGTGCCACCCTGCGCCAGGCCCATGAGCGCCATGAAGACAACGGCAGTCTCGAAGGAGCGGGCGAAAGACGCGAAGAGCAGGGCCGCCGCCGCCGCAAGCAGGGTCGATACGGAGAACACGCGCTTCGCGCCGATCCGGTCGCAGAGGAAGGAGGACACCAGCAACGAGAGAGCGAAGGCCGCCGTGAAGACGCCCTGGACGATGCCGGCCCGCGTCGCCGTCATCTGCCATGCGTCCAGGAGCGTGTTGAGGCAGGCCGGATAGGTCATGAAGATGGCGGTGGTGCAGACCCGCGCCATCACGAGTGAGGGCAGGTGGAGCGACCCGCTCTTCGGGGTGGCACTGGCCTGGGCCGTCATGGGGGTCCGTTCTCTGGCGACCGCAGCAACAGGCAGCGGTCCTCACGCCGGCCCCGGCGAGAAGCGGGCACGGCGCGTTGGTGGCGCGGCGACGTCAGTGCTGTTACGAACGGCCCGGCTAGTGTAGCCGGCCTTCTTGGCGCAGGAAAGTGCGCCCGGCATCGGTCACCGTGACCAGGGCTTCGCCTGCCGCGTTGCTTTCGCGCGCCAGATATCCGTGGTCGACCGCATCCTCCCAGACCGATAGACGCGGGCAGGAGGTGCGCCAGGCCTCCATGACCTCGCTGTAGCGCCGCGGCGTCCGTGCGACCCATTCGACGAGGTCGAGCACCAGCGCGGGGTTATCCATGGTCATTGGTCTCTCCTTTTCCTCAGCGCGTGTTGTCGCCTCACGCGCGGTACGCCAGCCAGAAGAAGTTCAGGGCGCCGACCACCGTCAGGGCATCGATGACTCCGCTGTGGCCCTCGTTGGTCAGGCGCCGCAGGATCGCCCGGCCGATCCAGTTGCCGGGTATCGTGACCAGGCCGACCAGCACGCCCAGCATCAGGAACTGCGCGTCCAGCAGGTCCGTACCGCCGAAGACCGAAACCCGCGTGATGTTCGTGGTGAGCGCAATGGCCGCCAGGGTGGCGACGAAGGCTTCCTTGGTGAGGCCGTAGCCCAGCATGAACGGCACCAGCAGCATGCCCGGCCCGACAGAGGCGCCAGAGAGGCCGCCGTAGACGGCGCCGGCGGCGTGCAGGGCCGGTCGGCTGGTCTTGATCGCCCGCGCCTTTGCCCAACGGCGCAGTGGGATGGAGGCCAGGATGATGCAGCCCAGCAGCACCCCGATCGCCGCCGCCGGCAGGCGTCCGTAAAGAACCGCCCCCGCGATGATGCAGGGCACCGCGGGAAGCGCGATCGCCAGGAAGACGCTGCGGTCGAAATCGCGCAGATTGAGCAGCGCGCGAGCCCCATGGCTGATCAGCAGCGCGACGCTCATCACCGGGACCACCGCCTTCACGCCAATGATCGGGGCGATGGCGGCGGCCATCAGGAACCCGCCGGCCACCCCGGTCGCCCCGTGAATGGCCGAAGTGGCGATCACCGCGAGGATCAGGACGGCGATCAGGGGCCATCCTAGATCGGCGACGAGGCCGCTCAGCAGCGGCTCGATCACGGCGCGATCCGGCGGATCGGCGCGCCGTCGAGCCAGGCTTCGAGGGCGGCCAGGGTTTCGCCGTAGAACACCGCATAGGTCTCCCGCGTCACGTAGCCGATGTGCGGCGTGAGCAGCAGCTTGGGCGTGCTCAGTGTCCAGTGGTCCGGCGGCAGCGGTTCCTGATCGAAGACGTCCAGCGCGGCGCCGGCGATCATGTCGCCCACCAGGGCGCGCTCCAGCGCCTTGGCATCGACGATGGGCGCGCGCGAGGTGTTCACCAGATAGGCCCGCCGCTTCATCAGGTAGAATTCCTCCGCGCCGACCAGGCCGCGGCTGCGCTCCGACAGGCGCAGATGGATGGTGATGAAGTCCGCCTCGGCGAAGAAGCGCGCCTTGTCGCGGTAGCCGACGCCGGCGTCGCGGCAGCGTTCCTCCGTCAGGTTCTCGCTCCAGGCAATGACCTCCATGCCGAAGGCCCTGCCGAAGGCAGCGACCTGGCTGCCGAGGCGCCCGAGGCCCAGAACCCCCAAAGTCGCGCCCTTCAGGTCGCGGCCGATGCCCTGTTGCCAGCGCCCCGCCTGCAGCGCGTTGCTCTGCGGCACCAGGCCGCGGGCCAGGGCGAGGATCAGACCGAAGGCCAACTCGGCGGTCGCATGGCCGGGGGAGGGGGTGCCGCTCACCGTGATGCCGCGGGCGCTGGCCGCGGCCACGTCGATCGCCGCATTCTTCATGCCGCTGGTCACGATCAGCTTCAGTTTGGGCAGCGCTTCGATCACCTGTCGCGGAAAGGGCGTGCGCTCGCGCATCAGGCAGACCGCATCGAAGGGCTGCAGCGTCTCGATCAGTTCTGCCTCGCCCTCAATGGGCTCGGCGAAAAACGTAACAGTCGCACGTCCTTCGAGGCGTCGCCAATCGGCAAAGTCTTGGGCAAGCGACTGGTAGTCGTCTAGAACGGCAATCTTCACGGGACACCTCTTGCCCTTATTGTATGCTAATGTATACAATAAGGGCAAGGAGAGATTGGAACACCATGGCCTCGCACGGCGGCACCGACATCTTCCGGCTTCTGGTGGAAGCCATCGAATCCGGGGATCTGGCGCCGGGAACGCGCCTGCGCGAGACCGAACTGGCCGAGCGTTTCGGCGTCAGCCGCACGCCGATCCGCGAGGGCCTGAAACAGCTTGAAGCCCAGGGCCTGGCGCGCCACGAGCCCAACCGGGGCATGGTCATCCCGGTGCTCGACAACGACGAGATCAACGAACTCTACGTGATCCGCGAGGTGCTGGAAGGAACGGCGGCCCGCCTGGCCGCCCAGCATGCCACGGAGGCGGAGATCGCACTCCTGCAGGACATGGTGGCCGCGGATCAGGAGCGGCTGGACGACGTCGAGGCGCTGATTGCGTCGAACCGGGGTTTCCACAGGCGCCTCACCCTGGCGTCCCACAACCGCTACCTCGTTGCCCAGATGGAACATATGAAGCAGTACCGCCTTCTGCTGGGCGGAACGACCCTTGGCGGCGCCGAGCGGCGCGCCGAGGCGGTGGCGGAGCACGCCAGACTGGTCGAGGCCATCGCCGCGCGCGACACGCAGAAGGCCGAGGAACTGGCCCGCGCCCATATCCTGAGCGCCCACCGCGCCCGGCTGGACATCCTGTAACGGTTCCCGCTGGAACGTTTCGCGCCGTAACGTTTCCCCGGGCCTGTTCCCTTCACCTCCGTTTCTTTCGACGGCGGCGCGGCTTACCCTGACCTTCCTTGTCTGCTGAAGGAGGTCCCGCGCTGAACACGCCGACCCACCTGTTGATCGGCGCCGCCGCCCTGGCGCGCCCGGCGGAGGACGCTGCGGCACGGCGGCACAATCTGGCGATCCTGGCCGGGGCGCTGATGGCCGATGCCGCGATCTTCGTGCTCTTCGTCTGGGCGCGCCTCGTTCAGGGCGTTTCAGAAGCACGGCTCTGGCGCGAGGTCTACTGGCAGGAACCCTGGCAGACCCTGGTTGCCGTCGGCAATTCGCTGCCTCTCTATCTGGCACTCTTGACCGTCGGTCTTTGGGCCCGCAGCCGCATTGCCGTCGTCTTTGCCGCCGCGGCGCTGCTGCATCTCGCCTTCGACCTGCCGTTCCACCGCGACGACGCCCATCCGCACTTTTGGCCGTTCAGCGACTGGCGCTTCCGCTCTCCGGTCTCCTACTGGGATCCGGCCTACCATGGCGGGCTGGTTTCGCTGGCCGAAGCGGCCCTGGGGCTGGTGCTGATTGTCCTTCTGTGGCGGCGCTTTCAGTCCCTGCCGGTGCGCGCGGCCCTGCTGCTGGCCTTTGCGACCTACATCGCCGTTCCGGCCTACTTCACCGTGATGCTGGGCTAAACCGCAGAGGCTTCAGAAGCGCGGGGTGCTTTGCAGTTGCGGCAGGCGATCGACGGTCTCGCGGCGCCACTCGATGACGTCCTGGACGGCGTCCAGGGTCAGTGTCTCGCCGGTCTCCTCGTTCACCAGGGACTCACCGACGGGCAGACCGGAGACGCTGCGATAGACGGGCCCCGCAAAGCCGGCGGCCGGTGCGATAGCCGGTGCGACGATGGCACGGTCGGCTGCGGTGAGGGGCGACACAATGAGGGGCGTCGTTGCCCGCGGCGGCGACACCGGCAAAGGCGATACGGCGGCAGGCAGTACGGCGCTAGGCAGTACGGCGGCAGGCGACAGAGTCACGGGCGCCGCGCTGCTGACGCCGGGACGCGCGCCGGCCGGCATGACGACACGGCCGAGAACCGTGGGTGTGAGCGAACTGAGCTTCGGATTGGGTTTCGGGGCTTTGGGCCCGGTTGCCGGCCGTTGCGTCGCCCGCGGGGCGGTCGCCGGGGCTATGGTGGGTGAAGCGCCGGCCGCCGGCGCGGGCGCAGCCTGCGGCGCCTTCACGGTCTGCGCCGACTCTTTCGGCACCTTCAGCTTGTAGACCACCAGCGGCCCGTGTTCGCCCTGCTGGACGGTAAAGACCGTGGCCAGCGCCACGGCGGCGCAGGTGGTGATGGCACGTTTCGTCAGCACAAGGTTCCCCCGAACTTTCTATCGCCGCCCGCGCAGCCAAGGCGCGAAGACGAATCGGTCCCACCATAGGCGGTGCCCGAGTCGCTGTCTAAGAGTTTTTGTGAATAACAAGTTATAAGTCTGTGTAATATATAGAGCATGAGATGCACTGCGCCGAAGATAATGGCAAACCATGCCTTTTGTTGAGCCCATGTTCTTCAACCGCCATAATGTCGTAAGCGATTGGAAGGCGGGGGGGGCATAAAGGCATGTGGAAAGCGCCGGCTTGGGTGCAGTTCTTCTTGATTTCCTTCTGCCTTACCTCAGGAGCCAACGCGGCTGAGCAGACCGGGTCAGAGTACCCGCTTGCGGAGCATCGGCTGTTTTTCGAGGAGGTTGCGTTCCAGGACAACCCACCCTTCCACGGTCGTGCCAGCAAGTGGGCGACACCGATCAACCTTGCAATCATCAACGAAGGTCTCAAGGCAGACAGGAAAGTGACCCGTCAACTCATCGACCAAGTGGCGGCGGTCACACAGCACGACATTAGGGTGACCGATTTTGATGACGGCAAAAACGTACTCGTTTTTTTGGTCAGGTCCGTCAGAGACAGCGCATCTTCGCGCTATCGCGACACCTATCGGAAGTTCTTTCAAAGTGATGCCGCGATGGACTCTGTCTTGAGGAATCTCCGGCGCGATCAACGCTGTCTCTTCCAGTTCGGTTATGGCGCAGGTGCAGTGAGGGGCGGCATCATTTTCGCGCGAGTCGGCGAGAGCGAGACTGAGACGGCTGCCTGCCTATCCTTCGCCTTCCTTCGCCTCATGGGGCTGCAAAAACACCGTGGAGACCAGATCGTTTCTGTTCTGGCATACCCCCAGGCGGGCCACCTGACAGAGTTTGATCGGGTTGCCCTTGCAGCGCTCTACGACACTCGAATCGCTGTCGGCACAAGGTTCGAGGAGATTGACGATCTGGACGCGATTTTGAAGACAGCTCTAAGCCGTGTTCTGAAGAACTGAGGTCGCCAAACCAGCTTGGCGGCACTCCCGACAACTCAGCTAAAAGATGTCGAATGGCAATGCTCACGCTGCTGGCGAGGCGTGGTCCTGCGCATTCAGAATGCGCTCCAGCGGCAGGCTGAGCACGGCGGTGGTGCCCAGGCCGGGCTTGCTTTCCAGGTGCAGGGCTCCGTCATGCAGTTCCACGAAGGAGCGCGCGATCGGCAGGCCGAGGCCGGTGCCCTCGCGCGGGCCGATCAGGGCTGCCGACTGCTCGTAGGGTCGGAACACGAGGTCGAGCATTGCGGGCTCGATCCCGCGGCCTTCGTCGCTGATGCGGATCTCCAGGATCCTGGGCAGCCGCCTGACCGAGACGCTGACGACGCCGGCCTCCGGGCTGAACTTGGCGGCATTGGTCAGCAGATTGATGGCGACCTGCTTCAGCAGCCTGTGGTCGCCGCGCAGACGCACCGCCGGTTCCTCGCTGTCCAGGCGGAAGGTCTTGGAGCGCCCGTGGCCGGTCGCGCCGATCATCTGGAAGCCGTCGTGGAAGAGCTTCAGAAGGTCGACCTCGCCCTCCTGCAGGATCATCTTGCCCGCCTCGATCTTGGCGAGGTCAAGCAGGCCGTCGATCAGGCTGAGCAGGTGCTGGGCGGAATGGTGGATGTCACCGACATAGTCCTGGTAGCGGGTGTTGACCGTCCCGAAGACCCCGAGTTGGATGATCTCGGAAAATCCGAGGATGGCATTCAGGGGTGTGCGCAGTTCGTGGCTCATATTGGCCAGGAACTCGGACTTGATGCGGTTGGCTTCCTCCGCCTGGTCGCGCGCGACCACGGCCTCGAAGGAGATGCGCTCCAGCTCCGCGGTGCGCTCACGGACCCGTTTCTCAAGCTCGATGTTGAGATCGGCGAGGCGCGCTTCAGCCTCGACGCGCTCGGTGATGTCGGTTTCGGTCAGAACGATGACCCACTCCCCGCTTTGCGGGTCGCGCCCGCGCTGGCCGTTCACCTGATGCCACCGGCGGCCCTTGGCGGTGGGGATGCTCAGGTCCTGATGAAAACCGTTGCCGGCGAGAACCGCTTCGCAGAGGGCGGCGGCAAGCTCCGCATCACCCAGATGCCGGGTCAGGTCCGGGCGCGGATCGTCGTCCTGAAGGCTACCGCCGCCGGCGCCGAAGGCCTCGACCGCTGCCGGATTGCGCGACAGCAGGGCGCCGTTCGGCGCGAAGACGCTGACCATCAGGGAGGTGTAGCGTGTTGCTTCCAGGAGACGGACGATTTCCTCGTCGCCCTTGACGTCCAGGGCGCCGGAGGACTCGATCAGGATTGCATCGGCGCCGTCCTCGATCAGGACCGGTGTGATCGCCAGCTGCAGGGTGACCGGATGACTGCCGGGATAGAGCGTCCAGGTCTCGGTCGCCACCGCGCCCGGCGGCGTGTTCTCGACGACCTGGGCCAGCCGGCGGCGCACGGTGTCGCTGTCGGAGCCGTAGTCCCGCGCCAGCAGATCTTCCAGCGAGTCGGCCTGCCAGAACGCGATGGCGCGCCTGTTGGCCCACCACATACGATGGCGCTGCACGTCGAAAACCCACAGCGGAGTATGCAGAAGATCGTAAGGAGCGAGGACGGCGGGAGTCTTGAAGCTGGGTTTCTCGAATCGTCCCATGTACGCGCAAATCGGTCTGTCTAACGTGTCGCCCCCGGACGGCGCCTCTAATCCGCCATCCAATCCCAAGAGTGTTAACGAAACCCTAACAAGGCTTCGGAGACGGCGGATTTCAGCGGCTTTTCACAGAGAATCAATCAGCTGGAAAGCCATGCGGCGGAGCACTAAACCGCCGCGCTAGCCCGGCGGCGGCTCCGAGCCGGCGTCAAGGAATTGCCACGAAAGCGCAGCATCGGCGTCACGAATCCGGCGTAAGACTTGCCGACTGTCATCATGAGCATTCTGTCGCCCACGACCGACTTCACCTACGCCTCGCCGGAGGACGCGCCCTGGCGGCGGACGGTGATCCACACAATCGAGCAGCTCACCGGCAAGCCGCGCCTCTGGCGCCTCTACGAGGATTATTGCCGCGGGCCGGCGGCGGAGAACTTTTTCTCCGAAGCGGTACTGCGCCTCTGCCTGGACGTCGCGGTGGACGAACGCGATCTGGCACGCATTCCGCGCGAGGGTCCTTTGGTCGTTGTCGCCAACCACCCCTTCGGCGTGGTCGACGGCATCGTTCTCGGCTACCTGATCTCCCGCGTGCGCCGCGACTTCCGCATCCTCGTGAACTCGGTGCTCTACCGCCTGCCGGAGCTGCATCCCTACATGCTGCCCATCGACTTCGCCGAAACGCGCGCGGCCCTGAAGACCAACATCCAGACCCGGCGTCAGGCACTGGGCGATCTCGCCGCCGGCAAGGCGATTGCGATCTTTCCCGGCGGCACCGTCTCCACGGCCAAGCCGCCGGGCGGTGTGGCGGTCGATCCGGAATGGAAGCCCTTCGTCGGCCGCCTGATCCAGGAAGGCCAGGCCACCGTGGTGCCGTTTTTCTTCGAAGGACAGAACAGCCGACTCTTCCAGTGGGCCAGCCTGATCTCCATGACCTTGCGCCTTTCGCTGCTTTTCCGCGAGGTGGTGAACAAGATCGGCAGCGACGTGCCGGTGCGCATCGGCGAGCCCATCGACTACGCCGAACTGGCCGCTTTCGAAGACCGCCGCCGGCTCACCGACTATCTGCGCGCCCTGACCTACGCCCCGCAGCGGCAGCTGTGAGGCCTGTCAGTCCGGTTTCGCCTTCAGCCCGCGCAGGAAGTTGCGGATCAGCAGCTCGCCCATGTCGGCGGCGGTCATGCCCTCCGGCTGGTTCAGGCGCTCGGTCACGTGCAGCAGCGAGATGCCGTGCACGCCGGACCAGAGCGCCCGGCCCGCCGCATCGCGCAGCCGCTCCTCTCCCGCGGCGAAATACGGGGTCAGGCAGTCGGCCACCACGGCAAAGAGCAGCGCCACTGCCTCCTCGAACAGCGGCGGCGGCTTGCTGTCCGGGGCCGGGCGGAAGTCGAAGACCGCGAGCCAGGGCTGCGGGTGCTCGGCGGCGTAGTCGACATAGGCGCGGCCCAGGGCGACGGCCCGCTCCAGGGAATCGGTCTTGTCGGCGAGAGCCGCCATGGCAAAGGCGGCCAGTTCGCGCAGGGTGCCGGCGTTCACCTGGTAGACGATGGCGTCGATGTTCTCGAAGAGGTTATAGAGCGTGCCCGGCGAATAGCCGATGCGCTTGGCGATGGCGCGGGCGGAGACCTGGGCCACGCCCTCTTCGACCATGATCGCCCGCGCGGCCTCCACCGCCAGGGTCACCAGCTCTTCACGCGAATGATCGGAACGGCGTCCCACAGAATCTCCGGCCGAGTCGGTTTGGAAGCTCTCTCGTTAGCACAGCCGGTGAACGCCGTTCAAATTCGCATTCCTGCGTGCGCGGTCGATCTGTGCGCAGCAGCGATGCCATGAACATAAGTGTGAGTTTGCGGCCCGGTCCGGTGGGCTTCCTTGACTTCCGCAGCCGAAACGATCATAACCGTCTCCGGAATTCGCGGCACGCGACCGTGCCGCAGAGCAAAGAATCCAAAGCGGTATCAGACAAACAACAGACAGACGTACGATGAAACGGGTCCACCTCATTAATCAGACGAGCGTACAGAGCGCCAAGCCTTGGATGGCTTGTGGCGATCGTGCGTTCACTCTGTTGCGCCTGAGGGAGGGCCTGCCGGAGCTGCTGTAGAAACAGCGCCACCGGTTCAAGACACCAAGGACCCTCCCGCGGCAGAAGCCACGGGAGGGTTTTTCTTTTGCAGTGCCCGCCCCTTGGCCGGACAGGGGGAGACGTGAGGACCCGCCAGAATGAGAACGAGGAGAGAAGAGATGGCGGCATACGAGGAGTTTCAGACCGGGCGCGCCCCGGTGAAGGCCTGGGTCAAGGGCGTCCCGGTGGAGGATGCGGCGCGGCGTCAGCTTGAGAACATCGCACGCCTGCCGTTCATCCATTCCCACGTGGCGGCGATGCCCGACGTGCATCTCGGCCGCGGCGCCACCGTGGGCTCGGTGATCGCCACCAAGGGCGCCATCGTCCCGGCGGCGGTCGGCGTCGACATCGGCTGCGGCATGATGGCGATGCGGACCTCGCTCACCGCCGCGCAGCTGCCGGATTCCCTGGCGGCGCTGCGCAGCGATATCGAGCGTGCCGTGCCCCATGGCGGCATCGGCGTCAAGGGCGGCTGGAAGGACGGCATCCCCGATGCGGTGGGCAAGCGCTTCGCGGCCTCGGGCCTCGCCGCGCGGCTCGACGCCATCGAGGCCAAGCACGAGAAGATCGCGGGGGCGAACCACGTGATCCACCTCGGCACGCTTGGCACCGGCAACCACTTCATCGAGATCTGCCTCGATGAGGAGGACCGGGTCTGGGTGATGCTGCACTCCGGCAGCCGCGGCATCGGCAACCGCATCGGCAGCTACTTCATTGCCGAGGCGCGGGAAGCCCTGTTGCGGCGCGACGGGGCGGCGGCGGTGCCGGACCGCGACCTCGCCTGGTTCGAGGAGGGCGAAGCGCTCTTCGAGGACTACGTCGAGGCGGTGCATTGGGCGCAGGATTTCGCCCGCACCAACCGCGATGTGATGATGGCGCGGATCCTCATGGTTCTACGCAACCACTTCCCGGCCTTCCGGGTCGAGAAGGAAGCCGTGAACTGCCACCACAACTACGTGGCGCGGGAGCGGCACTTCGATGCGGAGGTCTGGGTCACCCGCAAGGGTGCGGTCCGGGCCGGCAAGGACGAGTTGGGGATCATCCCCGGCTCCATGGGCGCGCGCTCCTACATCGTGCGCGGCCTTGGCAATGCCGAGTCCTTCCAGTCCTGCTCCCACGGGGCGGGCCGCACCATGAGCCGGTCGGAGGCGAAGCGCCGCTTCACCCTGGCCGACCACGCCGCCGCCACCGAGGGCGTCGAGTGCCGCAAGGACCAGGGGGTCATCGACGAGACCCCCGCGGCCTACAAGGACATCGACGCCGTCATGGCTGCCCAGCGCGACCTGGTGGCGGTGGAACACACCCTGAAGCAGGTGGTCTGCGTGAAAGGGTGACACCCGGACCGGCGGCGGCGGATCGCCGGCCCGGAACGGGGCCGGCGGTTCTCACCCAGCCGCCGGCCCCGGGCTACGGAAGAAAAAGATCGAGCAGAGAGTAAGACTGGGAAAGAGGAGGAAGACATGACCGCGCTGGCCTATGCCCCCGTTGCAGCGGAGCCCCGCGCCCTGATCGCCGAGCGGCTGGATGCCATCGAGCGCGATCACGACGTGCGTCTGCTCTTCGCCATCGAGTCCGGCAGCCGCGCCTGGGGCTTCCCCTCGCCGGACAGCGACTACGACGTGCGCTTTGTCTACGTCCACCGGCCGGAGTGGTATCTCTCCATCGAGCAGCGCCGCGACGTCATCGAGCTGCCGATCGAGGGCGACCTCGACATCAACGGCTGGGATCTGCGCAAGGCCCTGGCCCTGTTGCTGAAGCCCAACCCGGTGCTGCTGGAGTGGCTGCGGTCGCCCATCGTCTACCGTGCCGACGGGGAAGCCATGGTGAAGCTGCTGGACCTGGCGGAGAAGACGGCGCACCGGCGCCCTTCGGCCTATCACTACCTGCACCTCTGCCGCGGCCAGTACCGCCGCTTCATCGAGGACCAGGACCGCGTGCAGCTGAAGAAGTACTTCTACGCCCTGCGACCGGCCCTGGCGCTGATGTGGCTGCGCCGTCACCCGGAACGCGCGCTGCCGATGAGCTTCGCCGAGCTGCGGTCCGGGCTCGACCTGCCGGCCGGCCTCTCGGACTTCCTGGACGAGATGCTGGCCCGCAAAGCGCGCAGCCGCGAGCTGGGCGAGGGTCCGCGCCTTGTGGTGCTCGACGCTCTCATTGAGGAGGAGATGGCGCGGGCCGAACGGGCCCTGCCCGGTTGCGTTCCGGTGTCGCCGGACCTGACTGCTGAGGCCGACAATCTGTTCCGGGATCTGGTCTGCGAAGACCGGAAAGGCGGGCGGGCCTGATGCTCTTGACCATTGCGACAACGCACAGGCCCGCCACGGACCTGGGATATCTGCTGCACAAGAATCCGGCGCGCTGCCACGAGAAGCCGCTTCCTTTCGGCAGAGCGGTGATGTGCTTTCCCGAGGCGGAGGAGGACCGCTGCCGCTTTGCTCTTGCCGTCGACGTCGATGCCATCGGGCTCGTGCGCAAGCCGGGGCGGGCGCCGGGTCTGCACGACCACTACGTCAACGATCGCCCTTATGCAGCCTCCTCCTTCCTCTCGGTGGCCATTGCCCGTTCGCTGAACACCGCCTTTGCCGGGCGGTCGAAGCATCGCCCGGATCTGGCGCAGGCGGCTCTGCCCCTGGAGGCGACGGTGGTTCCCCTGGCCGCGCGCGGCAGCGAAGGCATCGCGCAGCGGCTCTTCGAGCCGCTTGGCTACCGCGTCACGGTGACAAACCATCCGCTGGATCCGGCCCTGCCCGATTGGGGCGAGAGCCCTTACATCACCCTGCACCTGGAAGGCACGCTGCGCCTCAAGGAACTGCTGACGCACCTCTATGTCCTGGTCCCGGTCCTCGACAATGCCAAGCACTACTATGTTGCCGGTGACGAGGTGGAAACCCTGGTCGCCAAAGGCGAAGGCTGGCTGGAGGCCCACCCGGAGCGCGACTTTATCGTCAAGCGATCCCTGAAACGCAGGGAGAGCCTGGTCCGTGAGGCGCTGGCGCGCCTCAGCGAAACCGACGCCGAGACGGAAGCCGGCGAACCGCAGGCGCAGGATGCCCGCGAGCAGGACCTGGAAAAGCCGATCCGTCTGAACGATCAGCGCATGGCCAGGGTTGCCGAAGTTCTGGCGGCCGCCGGCGCCAAGCGGGTGATCGATTTCGGCTGCGGCCAGGGCCGCCTGCTGCGGGAGCTCATGCGGAATCGGCAGTTCGAGGAGATCGTCGGGGTCGACACCTCCATCGTCGCCCTGGAGCGGGCCGAGCAGCGTCTGAAGCTTGACCGCTTGCCGCAACGTCAGGCCGCAAGAATGAAGCTGCTGCATGGCGCTCTCACCTACCGCGACCGCCGACTGGAGGGCTACGACGCCGTGGCGCTGGTCGAGGTGATCGAGCATGTCGACCTGGACCGGCACAACGCCCTGGAGCGTGTAGTCTTCGGCGGCATGGCGCCGGGCCTGGTCGTCGTGACCACGCCGAACCGCGAGTATAATGCCCTGTTCGAGGGAATGGCGCCGGGTGCGCTGCGCCACGGCGATCACCGTTTCGAGTGGACCCGGCAAGAGTACAAGGACTGGGCCGAAGGTGTCGCCGGCCGCTTCGGCTACGAGGTTCGGTTTGACGGAATCGGTGAAACGCATTCTGAGCTTGGCGCACCGACGCAGCTCGCTGTCTTCGAGCGGAGCGCCCCGTGACCCGTATCGCCTTGCCGGATTTCTGTCTCGTGGTTCTGATCGGCCCGTCCGGGGCCGGAAAGTCCACCTTTGCCCGCAAGCACTTTCTGGAGACGGAGGTGATTTCCTCCGATGCCTGCCGGGGCATGGTGGCGGATGACGAAAACGACCAGGCGGCCACCGGGCCGGCCTTCGACCTCGTCCATTTCATCGCGGAAAAGCGCCTGCAGGGCCGCCGTCTTACCGTGATCGACGCAACCAACGTGCGCAGCGAGGACCGCGCCGAGTACGTCCGCATCGCGCGCCGGCAGCATGCCCTGCCGGTCGCTATTGTGCTCAATCCGGGGGAGGACGTCTGCCACGCCCGCAATGCGGAAAGGGCGGACCGGCAGTTCGGCCCCCATGTGGTGCGCAACCACATCCGCGCCCTGAAACGCGGCATTCGCAAGCTCCCGAAAGAAGGCTTCCGGCAGGTTCACGAGTTCCGCAGCGTCGCGGAGATGGAGGCGGCGATGGTGACCCGCCAGCCCCTGTGGACAGACAAGCGCAGCGAGGCCGGGCCCTTCGACATTATTGGCGACGTGCACGGCTGCTGCGACGAGCTGGAGGCCCTTCTGGCCCGGCTCGGTTACGACGTGCGCTTTGAGGGAGAGGGCGAGGAGCGCCGCTGCACCGTGACCCCGCCGGAGGGGCGCCGGGCCGTCTTCGTCGGCGACCTCGTTGACCGCGGACCGCGCTCGCCCGATGTCCTGCGGCTCGTCATGTCGATGATGGCCGCGGGCGACGGCTTCTGCGTCATGGGCAACCACGAGAACAAGTTTCTGCGCTGGCTGAACGGCCGCAACGTAAAGCTGACCCACGGGCTGGCGGAGACGGTGGCGCAGATGGAGGCGGAGACCGAGGGCTTCCGCGAGACGGTGCGGCGGTTTCTCGACGGGCTTCTTTCCCATCACTGGCTGGACGATGGCCGCCTGGTCGTTGCCCATGCGGGTCTGCGCCAGGACATGATCGGACGGGCTTCCGGGGCCGTGCGCTCTTTCTGCATGTATGGCGAGACGACGGGAGAAACCGACGACTTCGGCCTGCCGGTCCGCTACAACTGGGCAGCGGATTACCGGGGCGACGCGATGGTGGTCTACGGCCATACGCCGGTGCCGGAGGCTGACTGGCTGAACGGGACCATCTGCATCGATACCGGCTGTGTCTTCGGCGGCAAGCTGACGGCGCTGCGCTACCCGGAGTGTGAGCTGGTTTCCGTGCCCGCAGCGCAGACCTACTTCGCACCGGTCAGGCCGCTGGAAGGCCCTGAGGACCAGCGCAGCGCTCAGGCGATCGACGACGACATGCTGGACTTGGACGATGTTCGCGGCAAGCGGATCATCCAGACCGGTTTGCAGCGCAGCGTGACGGTCAACGAGGCGCAGGCCGCCGCGGCCCTGGAGGCGATGACCCGCTTTGCCATCAATCCGAAGTGGCTCGTCTACCTGCCGCCGACCATGTCGCCGTCCGAGACCTCCGAGGAAGACGGCATGCTGGAGCATCCGGCGGAAGCCTTTGCCTATTTCCGCAAGCAGGGCGTCGCCACCGTGGTGTGTCAGGAAAAGCACATGGGTTCCCGCGCTGTCATCGCCCTGTGCCGCTCGCCGGAAGCCGCGCAGGCCCGCTTCGGTACCGAAGGCAATGAGACCGGGGTCATCTACTCGCGCACGGGCCGCGATTTCTTTTTCGATCAGGACAAGACAGAGGCCGTGCTGGCGCGCCTGCGCTCGGCGGTCTCTTCAGCCGGGCTCTGGGCGAAGCTGAAGACGGACTGGCTGCTGCTGGATGCCGAGATCATGCCCTGGTCGGCCAAGGCGCAGTCCCTGCTGCGGCAGCAGTATGCCCCGGTGGGCGCGGCGGCCCGGCTCTCGCTGGCGGCCCAGGAATCGGTCTTCAAGACCGCAGTGTCCCGCGGCGTCGATCTGGACGGCTTCGAGGGAACCGTCTCCGAACGCGCTGGGCGGGCGGCGGACTACGCGGCAGCCTATCGTCGCTATTGCTGGCCGGTGGAGAGCCTGGACGACTATCGCATCGCTCCCTTCCACCTGCTCGCCAGCGAAGGGGCGGTTTATATGGACAAGGACCACCGCTGGCACATGGATCAACTGGAGCGGCTGACGGCAAACGGCGATCCGCTGCTGATGGCGACGGCGCACCGCTTCGTCGATCTCGGCAACACGGCGGCCGAAGCGGAGGCGACGGCCTGGTGGACGGCGCTGACCGGGGCCGGGGGCGAGGGCATGGTGGTCAAGCCGCTGGACTTCGTCGCCCGCGGGCCGCGCGGGCTGGTCCAGCCCGCGGTGAAGTGCCGCGGGAAGGAGTACCTGCGGATCATCTACGGCCCCGACTACGACGCCCCGGCCAACATCGCCAGGCTGCGCAAGCGCGGGCTTGGGCGAAAGCGCTCCCTCGCGCTGCGTGAGTTCGCCCTGGGCAAGGAGGCTTTGCACCGCTTCGTTGCACGGGCGCCGCTGCGCCGCGTGCATGAATGCGTTTTCGCGGTTCTGGCGCTCGAGAGCGAGCCGGTGGATCCCCGACTCTAGGGCAGATTCGCGGGCGGCCTCTGCAGCGCCGCGGTGTCGTAACTCCAAAGATCGCCTGCTTGGCAGATGGCCCCATTGACGCCGCGGCTTGGATGGGCGGAGACTGAACGCTTCAGCCGACACGCAACGGGGGGTGTGCCATGCCGGGCTCCGCGAACGACGAGCGCCGCGCCTTTACCGGGGTCACCAAGGATCCGCTCGACCTGCGCGACCTGATCTACGAGAGCAGCCTGCTGGAACTGCCCTTCACCCTCGATCACCGTCCCTCTGTCCCGCGGGTGCTCGACCAGGGGCGCGAGGGGGCCTGCACCGGCTTCGGCCTTGCCGCCGTGGTGAACTTCCTCCACTACAACCGCAGCGAATTCACCGAGGCCAGGCGCCGCAGGTATCGCAGCCAGAAGAACGGTGCCTCGGCGCGCATGCTCTACGAGATGGCGAAGCGCTACGACGAGTGGGAGGGCGAGAACTACGACGGCTCCTCCATCCGCGGCGCCATGAAGGGCTGGTCGCGCCACGGGGTCTGCACCTGGGGCGACTGGCCCTACGAGGCCGACGATCCCGGGCGCCTGACGCCGCAGCGCCAGCTCGCCGCCCTGAAGCACCCCCTGGGCGCCTACTACCGCGTCCGCCACCTGCACCTGAACCAGATGCAGTCGGCCCTCAACGAGGTGGGCATTCTCTACGCCAGCGCCGCCGTGCACGAGGGCTGGTACGAGGTGGACAAGCGCAGCGGGCGCATCCCCTACCGCAGCACCAAGGTCGGCGGCCATGCCTTCGCCATCGTCGGCTACGACGAACGCGGCTTCTGGGTGCAGAATTCCTGGGGTCCCACCTGGGGGCTGAAGGGCTTCTGCCACCTGGGCTACGACGACTGGCTGGAGAACGGCTACGACTGCTGGGTGGCGCGCCTGGGCGTGCCGACCGCGGCCCTGGCCGAAGAGGGCACGCGGCTGCGCGGCCGGGTTGCCGACTTCGACTACATCCCGCATGAGTCGGTGGTGCTGGAGAACATCCGCCCGCACTTCGTCAACCTCGGTAACGACGGGCGCTTCTCCTCCACCGGCCTCTACTCCAGCGACGAGCGGGAGGTCGACGAGGTGGTGCTGGAGGGCTTCAAGAAGACCTCCGCCGCCTGGGAGGGGCCTAAAAAGCTGCTGGTCTACTGCCATGGCGGGCTCAACAGCGAAAAGGCTTCCGCCGCCCGCATCGCCAGCCTCAGGCCCACCTTCCTCGCCAATCAGATCTACCCCCTGCATTTCATGTGGGAGACCGGCTTCGGCGATGCGGTTTCGGGGATCGTCGAGGACGCCTTCCGCAAGGGCCGCTTCAAGGGCTGGCGCCGCGAACTGAAGGAGCGCTTCTTCGACCTGGTGGACGAAGGGGTGGAACTGGGCGCACGCGGCCTCGGCAAGCCGGTGTGGAACCAGATGAAGCAGAACGCCGCCCTGGCCTCCGTCGATCCCGAAGGCGGCGCCCGCTATACCGCCGCGCGCATCAAGGCCTGCTTTGCCGAACTTGACGGCAAGGCGGAGCTGCATCTGGTGGGCCACAGCGCCGGCAGCATCTTCCTCGCCCACCTGATCCCGGTGCTCAAGACGCTGGACCTTTCGGTGAAGACGCTGACGCTTTATGCGCCTGCCTGTTCCACTGCGCTGTTCGAGGACACCATCCTGAAGGAACTCGGTGAGACCGTCGAACGCTGTGCGGTGTTCAATCTCACCGACGCGACCGAGCGCGACGACTCGGTCGGTCCGGTCTACCACAAGAGCCTGCTCTACCTGGTCTCGGAGGCGTTCGAGGCCCAGCGCGGCACGCCGCTCTTGGGCATGGAGGCCTTCCTGGAGGCCGGGGTGGGCGCGAAGGCGCGCCGCGCCCTCGGCAAGCCGGTCTTCGACAACGGCAAGTCTGTCGTGCGCGGATTCAACCTGCCGGCGGCCTTCAAGCCCGCGTCTGAAAGCACCACCCACGGCGGCTTCGACAACGACGAGGCGACGCTCAACGCCACCCTCAGGCTGGTAACCGGCAGGCAGCGCCTGGCGCAGCCCTTTGCCTGAAGCCTCTGTTGACTGAGATCCGCTCATGACCGCCGCAGTAGCAGAGGATGCCCTCAAGGAGCGGGTGCGCAAGCTGCCGCTCTGGTCCGGCGTCGTCGAGCCGAGGCGTCTGGAAGGCGGTATCACCAATGTCAACTTCCATGTGGTCGACGGGGATGCGGGCTATGTCGTGCGTCTCGGCGACGACATCCCGGTGCATCACGTCATGCGCTTCAACGAGGCCGCGGCCAGCCGCGCCGCCGCGGCGGCTGGGGTGTCGCCGGAGGTGATCTATGCCGAGCGCGGCGTGCTGGTGGTGCGCTTCGTCGAAGGCCGCACCCTGGGCGAGGCGGACCTGCGTACGGCAGAGATGCTGGACCGCTTTGTGCCGCTGCTGCAAAAGGTGCACTGGCAGGTGGCGCGCGCCTTCCGCGGCCCGGCGCTGACCTTCTGGCCCTTCCACGTGCTGCGTGATTACGGCCGCACGCTGGAAGAGGGCGAAAGCCGTCACCGCGCCGACCTGCCGGAGCTGCTGCAGATCACCGAGGATCTGGAGGTCGCCGTCGGAAAGATCGATCTGGTCTTCTGCCACAACGATCTGCTGCCGGGGAACATCCTCGACGACGGCGACCGGCTCTGGCTGATCGACTGGGATTACGCCGGCTTCGGATCGCCGCTCTTCGACCTTGCCAACCTGGCGACCAACTGCGGGCTCGACCGGGACCTGGAACGCCACCTGCTCGAGCGCTACTTCGAGGCACCGGCGGACGAGACGCTCTACCGCCGCTTCAGCGCCATGAAGTGCGCATCGCTGCTGCGCGAAACCCTTTGGTCCATGGTCTCAGAGATCCATTCAACCCTGGACTTCGACTATGCCGCCTACACGGCGGAAAACCGCCGGCGCTTTGAGCGCGCCTACAAGGCCTTCACGGCGCTTTAGGCGATCTGCGCTCTAACAGGCTGTCGAGAATGCGCTCGGAAGGCCTTGCCTTGCCCTTCGAGACAGCCCCCAATTGGACGTGAAAGGGGCTTCCTCAGGGTGAGGCAAGGCGTTGGAATGACTGACCTCATGCTTCGAGACGCCCCCTTGTTCCAACCGGGCTCCTCAGCATGAGGTCAGTCATCGAGCCGACTTTTTTGGCAGTCTGCTAAACGGCTTCGGCCTGCAGTTCGGCCAGCAGTTCCTCCAGCAGGTCCATGCCCGAAGCCCAGCCCTTGTCGGCGCCCGCCATCGCTTCGGCGAAGCAGGCGATCTCCGCGGCGCTGGCCTCGTGCGGGACCCAGGTCAGCCGCAGCTTCGTGCGCGCGCCGTCCTCCTCGAAGGTCACGGTGGTCAGCAGCACCCGCGGCCAGTTCTCCATCATCGGCGAGGCGACGACGTTCCACTCGGCATCGGCAGAGGAATGCAGCCAGACCAGCCGCTCGGGCGGCGTCACCTCGGTGTACTCGACCCTTTGGAAGTGCGCGTTGCCGCCCCAGCGCATCTCGACCAGCCACAGGCCGCCGGGCTTGACTTCCAGCCGGTGGATGATCGTTTCCACCTGCGGCCCGTACCAGCGCGGCAGCAGTTTCGGGTCGGTCCAGGTCTTCCACACCAGCTCCCGCGGTGCGTTGAAGACGCGCTCCAGCACATAGGTCGGCAGATCACTCACGCTCGGTCCCCCTGTTGTCGGCTTGCTTCAGTTCTTCCAGCAGGTCGTCGAGCTGATCGAAACTGGACGACCAGAACCGCTTGAACTCCTCCAGCCACTGCACGGCGGCGGCCATGGGCTCGGCCTTCAGGCGCGCCGGGCGGCGCTGCCGGTCGACCGCCCGTTCGATCAGCCCGGCCCGCTCCAGCACGCCCAGGTGCTTGGAGACGGCGGGCTGGCTCATCGCAAAGGGGGCGGCGATTTCCTTCACCGAGGCCTCGCCGGCCGCCAACTGGATCAGGATCGCCCGCCGGGTCGGGTCGGCCAGGGCAGCGAAGACCGCATCGAGTGCCTCAGGCTGATTTCCATAACCGATTTGTTCCATAACTATATAGTTATTAAAAACTTCAGGCAGAGTCAAGGCCCTGGCGTTGGGCGCCTTGCGAGGGAGCCGCCGGGCAGGGCAGACTCCCGGCGGTTTGCCGGACGGGGAGTGGGCGGTGCTGCCGAAGGACGCGAAGATCATCATCATCGGCGGCGGTATCATCGGCTGCTCGACCGCCTATCACCTGGGCAGGCTCGGCATCACCGACTGCCTGCTCCTGGAGCGGCACAAGCTCACCTCCGGCAGTACCTTTCACGCCGCCGGGCTGGTCGGCCAGCTGCGCAGTTCCGCCAACATCACCCAGCTGCTCGGCTACTCCGTCGATCTCTACGACCGCCTGGAGGCGGAGACGGGACAGGCCACCGGCTGGAAGCGCAACGGCGGCCTGCGCCTGGCCTGTAACGACGAACGCTGGACCGAGGTGAAGCGCCAGGCGACGACGGCCCATTCCTTCGGCCTGGAGATGGCGCTGCTGACACCCAGGGAGGCACAGGACCTCTGGCCGCTCATGGCCGTGGACGACGTGGTGGGCGCGGCCTTCCTGCCGAGCGACGGCCAGGCCAACCCTTCCGACATCACCCTGGCGCTGGCGAAGGGCGCCCGGCAGGCCGGCGTGACCCTGATGGAAGACACGCCGGTCACCCGGATCGTGCTGGACGACGGCGGCCGCATCGCCGGCGTGGAGACTCCGCAGGGGACAATCGCCTGCGAGAAAGTCGTCTGCTGCGCCGGGCAGTGGTCGCGGACGCTGGCCGCGACCGTCGGGGTCACGGTGCCGCTGGTTTCGGTCCAGCACCAGTACATGGTGACCGAGCCCATCGCGGGGGTGACCCGCGACCTGCCGACCCTGCGCGATCCCGACCGGCTCACCTACTACAAGGAGGAAGTGGGCGGCCTGGTGATGGGCGGCTACGAGCCCGACCCGATTCCCTGGGCGGTGGACGGCATCCCGCCGGACTTTCACTTCAGCCTGCTGGACTCCGACTTCGATCACTTCGAACCGATGATGGAACTGGCCCTCGGCCGCGTGCCCGCGCTGCAGCGCGCCGGCGTAAAGCAACTGATCAACGGACCCGAGTCCTTCACCCCCGACGGCAACTTCATTCTCGGCGAGGCGCCGGAGCTCGCGAACTTTTTCGTCGGCGCCGGCTTCAACGCCTTCGGCATCGCCTCGGGCGGCGGTGCCGGCATGGCCTTGGCGGAATGGGTCGCCAAGGGCGAGCAGCCTTTCGATCTCTGGCCGGTGGACATCCGGCGCTTTGGGCGGCCCCATGCCGATACGGACTGGGTGCGCCGGCGCACGCTGGAAGCCTACGCCAAGCACTACACCATGGCCTGGCCCCATGAGGAGCACGGCTCGGCGCGGCCCTGCCGGCGCTCGCCGCTCTATCAGATCCTGAAAGACCAGGGTGCCTGCTTCGGCGAGAAGATGGGCTGGGAGCGGCCCAACTGGTTCGCCGACCTTGCGGCGGGGGAGGTGCCGGAAGACGTCTACAGCTTCGGGCGCCAGAACTGGTTTGCGGCCGTCGCCCGCGAGCACCGGGCAACGCGCGAGGCCGCGGCGCTCTTCGACCAGAGTTCCTTCGCCAAGTTTCTGTTGCAGGGCCCGGACGCCGAGGCCGCGCTGGGCTGGATCTGCGCCAACGACGTCGCACGGCCGCCGGGCCGTGTGATCTACACCCAGATGCTGAACGACCGCGGCGGTATCGAATGCGACCTCACGGTGACGCGCCTGGCTGCCGACCGCTACTACATCGTCACCGGCACCGGCTTTGCCACCCATGACTTCCATTGGATCCGCCGCAGCATTCCGCCGGGCATGCGCGCCGAACTGCTGGACGTGACCTCGGCCTACGGTGTGCTGGCGCTGATGGGCCCGCGGGCGCGGGACATCCTGCAGGCGGTGACCTCGGCGGACGTTTCCAACGCCGCTTTTCCCTTCGCCACGGCCCAGGCCGTTCCCATCGCCGGCGCCACGGTCTGGGCGCTGCGCCTGACCTATGTCGGCGAGCTCGGCTGGGAGCTGCACGTGCCCACGGAATCCATGGTCGCTGTCTATGAGGCACTGAGGACGGTGGGTGACACTGCGGGGCTCTGCAACGCCGGTTACCGGGCCATCGAATCGCTGAGACTGGAGAAGGGCTACAGGGCCTGGGGTGCGGAGATCGGGCCGGACCACACGCCGCTGGAGGCCGGGCTGGGCTGGGCGGTGAAGTTGGGCAGGGGTTGCGACTTCCGGGGCCGCCCGGCGTTGGAGGCGCAGCGCAGCGCCGGTGTGAAGAAGCACCTCGCCGCCTTCGTGCCCGACGATCCCGCTGTGGTCCTGCTGGGGCGGGAGACCATCTACCGCAACGGTGAGCGCGCCGGCTGGCTGACCAGCGGCGGCTTCGGTCACAGTCTCGGGCAGGCGATCGGCTACGGCTACGTCCGCGCCGAGGCACCGATCGACCGGAGTTATCTGGAGGCTGGCGACTACGCCCTGGAGGTTGCCGGCGAACGGCTGCCTTGCCGCCTGCACCTCCAGCCGCTGATCGACCCGGAGATGGCCAGGGTAAAGGCCTGATCCGCAACCCTTTCCTTGTTAATTAACCATCTTCTAATGCTTCGATGGTGTGTTGCTGCTATAATCCTGCCGACAATCAAAATGGGTTCACAAAGTGGCAGAGCCGCAGATACTGGATGCCGTGCGCTGGTTCCTGGCGCTCTTCTTTCCGGGCGTCGCGCTGTTTTATGTGCTGCGCCTGACGGCGCGCCGCTCGGCCCTGGGCCACTCGGCGGTCTCCCACGGCGCCGTCGGCAGCCGGCCCTGGTTGCTGGCCAAGACCTTCGTTTTCTTCCGCACCGCCATCACCCTGGCCATGTTGGCCCGTGCGTTCTGGCCATCGCTGGATGGCTATCTGCTGGCCTGTGCCTGGCTGATGACCCCCGTTGTTGTTGTGACCGGGGTGGCGGTGATGGTGGGCGCCTTTACCGTGGTGGTGGTGCTGAACCTGACCATGGGCGATGCCTGGCGCTCCGGTCTCGCGACCGCAGGCGGTCCGCCGCCCCTGATCACCACGGGGGCCTTTGCCTGGACCCGCAACCCGATGTTCCTCGCCGTCCAGGTTGCCCAGCTCGGATTCTTCCTGGCCTTCCCCAGCGGCTTCACGCTGCTCTGTCTGGCGGTCGGCGTCGTCGTGCTGCATCTGCAGGTGCGTCTTGAAGAGGATCACCTGCTGAGCGTTCACGGCGAGGCCTACCGCGACTATGCGGCGCGGACGCCGCGCTGGTTCACGCTGCGCCACCTGCTCGTCCGCACGAAGATCCTGCCGGCCTCCGCCTGAGCGCCGTAGCCCGACTCCCCTCACCGTTCTCTGCCTCTTATTTGTCACGGCCCCTAGCGAAAACGTCGCTATGCTGTGAGAATCGTTGGTCGATTCCTCCGGAAGATTAAATCGCTGTCCGCAGGAGCGGCCCTGGGTTGTGAGCCGAGCCGTCGCGGCAGCGTCAGGGAGCCTGTTCGCCTTGCGGGCAGGGGGATGCGGTCTGCCAAAGGCTCGCCATCGGAGGGGAGACTATGGCCGTAGCAGGCGAACTTCAGGCACTACCGTTCGGGTCGTTGATCGGCGGCCCGCTCGACGCGGCGATCGAAGCGCAGGCCAAGGCGGCCGTCTCGTCGGTGAACTTCATCCGCTCCATCGGTTTCGACGAAAAGGGCGCGGTCCAGAACATCACCTTCACCGCCAAGAAGGGCAGCACGGAAACCGAGATCACGGTGCCGCTGCTGACCATCGTGCCGATCCCCTTCATCCGCATCGACGAGATGACCATCGACTTCAAGGCGAACATCACCTCCAGCAAGGAGAGCGCCGACAAGACGGTGGAGTCGACCAGCAAGAGCGCCAAGGTCAATGCCAGCGCCCGCTACCTCTTCTTCAAGGCCAGCCTGGAAGCCTCGATCTCCTCCAAGAAGGACTCGGAGTCGACCAAGAACTCCAAGTACTCGGTGGAGACCACCATCGACGTCCACGTCCATGCCGTTCAGGACGAACTGCCGGCCGGCCTCGCCAAGATGCTGAACATCCTGGCCGATACCATCCAGGCGCCGCCGCCCGTGGCCGATCAGTCCGGTGGCGGCGGTGCTGGCGGTGGCGGCGGCGCCGGGGGCGGTTCCAAGGGAAACTGATCGCGCTGGGGCCGTCCGAAACCGCCCGTCTGCCGGGCCGCCCCAGCGCTCTTGCCCGTTCCCGTCCCGTGCACACCCGCCTCTGGCGGCGGCTGTTGGACTGGCTCGGGGGATGGCACAGTGCCTGGAGCGCAGGCTAGAAGACGCTCCAGGGACGGGTAACGTCCGCATGAAGGGGAGGCGGCGTAGGCAAAGATGGCCGATCTGCAACAGATCGTCGGGGCGATCCTGAGGGATCTCGCGAAGGCGCGCTTCAGCGCCGATCTCTACTCGCGCTCGATCGCGCGCTACTACGAGAACGACTACCTTCTGCGCAAGTTTCCGGTACCGCGCGCCGACGTCGAGGAGGTGGAGATCGATCTGAAGTTCTCCATTGCCGGCGTGCCCGACAGCGAAGTGAACAACGAAAGCCAGGAAGCCAACGCCGCCGTCCTTTTCGAACGTTCGGTGGAGCGTCTGGTCGCCAGCTTTCTCGACATCGCGCGGGCGCGCAGTCAGGACGACCGGGCTTTCAACGACACCTGGTGGAAGTACCTGACGAAGGGGTTCAACTCCACCGCTCTGCGCATCGAAATGCGCCAGAAGGTGTTGCGCTACTTCATCGAGTCCTACACCCACATGATCGACGATGACGGCAACTTCGATGCCGCCCTCGTCCTGGGCGAATTGGAGCGGCCCTTTCGCTGGGCGATGGAAGCCTTCGCCAAGGAAGACTTCACCCGCGATGAAGAAGCCGAGCAGCAGATGAAGAGCGATCTGCGCGAACTGATCCTGCCCATCATCGGCGACGATGCCGTCAAGCAGGCGGTAGCGGCGATGGCCAAACCCATCAAGACCATCTGGCAGGGCAACAGCGACACCCGTCTCGAGATCATGGTCGAGGGCGGGCAGCTTTCCCAGCTGAGCGATGCGGCCCTGTCCAGCGTGAAGATCAAGGCCGTGGTGCGCAACATGGTCTGGACGGAGGTGAAGGTGGGCGACCGCACGACCCGCCACGCCCTGACGTCCGAGTAGGCGCGCGCAGAAAGGAGAGCGGCGATGTCTGACGAGACACCGGAGGAAGCGGCGGTGCCGGCACCCGCCGGAAACGGCGAGCCGCCTGGTGGGGGTGATGACGGCGGCGGTAGCAGCGGCGGCCCGTCGTCTTCCGGCGGCGACCTGCCGGACCCGCAGGGCTCCGTGCTGTCGCTGGCCCAGCTCATCGGCGCGCCGATCCATGCCCTCGTCGACGCCGAGGCGCAGTCGGCCATGGCGACGGCCCGCTTCATCCGCTCGGTGGGTTTCGTCGGCAACGGCGAGGGCATGGGCGAACTGGGCGACCTGCAGATGGCCCGTTTCAAGCGCCGCCGCAGCACGGCCGAGGGGACCGACGAAGAGGTCGAGGTGCAGATCCCGCTGCTCTCCATGCTGCCGATCCCGGCGCTGCAGATCAAAGACGCGGAACTGGACTACACCGTGAAGATCATCCAGACCGAGGCGCTGCCGCAGCGCCAGGCCGAGATCAACCAGTTGATGACCACAAAGCGCCAGGGACCACTGGGCGAGCCGCCGGCCACCCTGCGCGCCGCCTTCGCCCGCGAGCAGCGCCCCGGCGACCGCCGGTCGGTCGACATGCTCCTGAAGATGAAGCTGCGCATCGAGCAGGCCGACATGCCGGCCGGTCTTGCCCAGCTCCTGGCGCTGGCCGGGGAGTCCGCGGGGCAGAAGTCGGTGATCGACGCAGAGAGCGAAGACGATACGCGCGACGACAAGGACGACTAGGCCATGACGGCGATGCAGCCCGGTGAGATCCCCTGTCCCTCGTGCGGCCGTCCGCTGCCCCTGCCGGTTGCGGCGGTGCTGTCCGGACAGCCCATTGTCTGTGCCGGCTGCGGGCTGGAATTGACCGCCCAGCGCGAGACCTCGCGCGAGGCGCTGGACGCCCTCGGCCGCTGGTACGAGGAAACCGGCGCCGCCCGCGACATGGCCGCATCGGCTGCCGGCACCGGCGGCGAGGCTGAGGCAAGGAAGCGGCGATCGCGGTAGGTCTGAAGACGCTAGATCTGTGCGCCGCGTCTCGGGCATGCCTCCCTTGTTCGCAATCCGCTGTGAGAGACCCTGACCTTGGCCAGGTTTGAAAGCTGGTTCCGGCCCTGGCTGGACGACCCCGGGCCCTGGGACCATTGGGAGCTCGATCCTTCGGATGAAGAGACACTGGCGGCATTGCTGCGGGGGGCCGCCGGCCCGGCCCGGGTGCGCCTGGAGAACGACTTCGCCGCGGAGGCGCGGCGCTTCGGCGCCACCGCTCTGGTCGACCGCCTGGCGGCGGCGCCCCCTGATGGCGAATCCCTGTTCCGCACTGCACTAGCCCTGGCCGCGGCCGATCACTACCGGGCCCGCGTCGCCCCGCCGCGGCGCGATCCCGGGGGCAGCACCAACCCGGCGAACCGGGAGCGCTGGGCCGCCCTGCGGCCCTATCTGCTGCGACAGCTTCACGCCTGGGCGGAGGACAATGCGGCGGACTCCCTGGTCTGGCGGGCCGTCGCCGGACGGATCGCGGACGACTGGATCCCGGCGGAGCAGATCGGCCGCAGTCTCGAGCGCCAGTTGTCGGAGACCGGGCTTTTCACATCGGTCGCTGTGGAGCTGGACCTGAAGCCGCCGGTTCCCGGCGGTTCCGTCTGGTTGAGGGCCCGGACGGCGGAGACGCTGGAGCGCATCAGGGAAGCGCTCGCACAACGGCAGCCGGTTCCGGTGGAGGTATTGCGCGACCCCCTGACGGCGCCGGCCGCGGCGCAGATTCTCGTTGTCTATCGCCTGGAGGATCGGGACGACGGCTGGCTGTCCCTCACCGGTTACGACCCGGTCGCGCCCGACACGCCGCAGGGCCTGCGGCTGCAGTCTGGGCCGGACGGATTGCGGGTGCGCGAGCCGCAGGACGGTGAGGGCCGCCCGGCGGTGAAGGGCCTGCGCTGCATCGCCGCGCCGCCGGGCGAGCCGCCGCTGTTCGGCTGGCGCCGCCGGCTGCGCTGGGTTCTGCCCTGGGGGCTGTTCTGGTACCTAGGACGCCGCTGGCGGCTGTTCCGCGACCGCAAGCACGACCGGGGTTAGGTCAGGCTGGGAACCAAACTCAGCCCGCAGCCTTGGGCGGCGCTTCCTCGATCAGCAGAATCCGCACCGGCGCGATCTCCTTTTCGATATCCGGGAGCAGAGCTGTCAGTTCCGCATCCTCGATCGCCGCGGCATAGAGGCAGACGGCGTTGTCGGCGCGGCGGATACCGACCGCGTGGACGCCGCAGCGGCCGAGCAGGCGGTGCTTCAGCCGCCGCTTCGCGTCCTCCAGAGGGTCACCCATCGGCCAGGCTTCCTAGATCGGTTCGATTTCCAGGCTCTCCATCACATCATTCATCTGGTTGGCGATGCCGTAAACCCCGCTCTGCGGTCCCGCGAAGAACAGGCCGACCGCGCGGGCCGCGGCCCGGTTGACGATCAGCGATCCGCTGTCGCCGCCCAGCCCGATGGCGCTGTAGGGCGCCGTCACCTCGATGCGCAGCTGTTCGACGAACAGCGCCACGGCCGAGGGGTCGAAGGCATCCATGCCGACCAGGGCGTCGTAGGACTCGTCGGTGATCACGCCCTCGGTGTAGCCGGTCGTGCGCCCGTGTTTGCGCACCTCCATGCCCTCAACGCCGCGCTCCGCTCCGGAAATCGGTCCGATGGTGCAGACTTCCGCCTCGCTCTCGATGTCCGGCAGCATCAGACCGACGGCGGCATCGATGCGGTTCGGGGTCTGGCCGTCGATGACGATCTCCTGAAAGCGCTGCAGTGTGGCGACGCGGTCCTCTACCGATCCGCCGTCGGCGGGGCCGGGCTGCAGCAGATCGTCGCCGATGAGGGCACGGTTGGTGTCGGCGAAGACATGGTTGTTGCTGAGCGCCAGCACCTGGCCCGGATCGTCGCCGCCGCGGGTCGAGCGGCAGAAGCAGGCCAGGGTGCCGGCGGTGACGTCTTCATGGGCGACGCTGATGCCGGCGACCACAGGACGCTGGCGGGACTGCCTGGCCTCGCTGCAGCCCTCCTGCTGGGTTGCACTGCGGCGCTTCGCGGCGGGCCTGGTCGTTTTCGACGGCGGCTTTTTGACCACGGTGTTGCCCAGCGCAAAGGCGGGCGCCGTCTCGATGACGTCCGTGGCCAGGCCGTCGATGGTCTCCGGCAGGCGGTCGCGCGGTGCCAGAAGGGATGGCGGCAGTTTCTGCGCCACGTAGAAGCGCACGCAGTTCTGCCGTGTCGCCTTGCCGGCGACGATCTTCTTGCCCACGCCCACCGCATGCACGTTGGCGCCGGCGGCGGCCACCGCAGCGGAGACCCGCAGGGGACGGCGGGCGGTCACCACGCCACCCCGCAGTCCGGCGCGCAGCAGGCGCGGGCCGAAGGCTTGCTTGGCTTGCAGAAGGTCGGTGGGAATTGGCATGGCGCGTCTCCTCGTGATCGTCGATCTTCGGGCTCGGCGCTCTCTCCGACCCTATAGGTGGGGACATCGGCACGGCGGCGAAGGGCTCGCTTGTGACATTTCTGTCCTTTTCCCGTCCGGCGCAGTGCGCCACGCGCCTTTCATTGGGCCGACTGCCGCTTGCGCCCGGGTGGCGCTCTGTGGCTATCTGGCGTCCATGCAGGACGCTCTCTTTCGACGCATCGAAGAAAAGCAGGATGATCTGGTCGCGCTGACCTGCGATCTGATCCGCTTTCCCACCGTGAACCCGCCGGGCGAGGCCTACGCGCCCTGCGCAGAGTTTTTGGGGGAGCGGCTGCGCAAACGCGGCTTCGATGTCTCCTACCACCGCGCCGAAGGCGTGGTGGGGGACTCTGCGCGCTATCCGCGCACCAATGTGGTCGCCCGCATCGAAGGCAGCCGCCCCGGTCCTTGCGTTCACTTCAACGGCCACATCGATGTGGTGGCCGCGGGCCGCGGCTGGTCGGTCGATCCCTTCGCGCCTGTCGTGCGGGATGGACGGGTCTACGGCCGCGGCGCCTGCGACATGAAGGGCGGGATCGCCGCGGCGGTGATCGCTGTCGAGGCGCTGCTTGAGGCGACCGGCGATCTGCCCGGCGTCCTGGAGATTTCCGGCACCGTCGACGAGGAATCCGGCGGCTATGCCGGCGTCGGCTATCTGGCGCAGCAGGGCCTGTTCTCGCGCCCGCGGGTCGACCATGTGATCATCCCGGAACCGCTGAACGTCGACCGGGTCTGCATCGGCCACCGCGGCGTCTGGTGGGCGGAGGTCGAAACCAAGGGCCGCATCGCCCATGGCTCCATGCCTTTTCTCGGCGATTGCGCGGTGCGTCACATGGGCGCCTTCCTGCAGCGCCTGGAAAGCGAGCTTTACCCCGCGCTGGCGGCCAAGCGCACGGAGATGCCCGTGGTGCCGGAGGGCGCGCGCCAGTCGACCCTCAACATCAACGCCATCCACGGCGGCCTCGCCGAAGACTACGAGGGCCTGCCGGCGCCCATGGTGCCGGACTCCTGCCGCATGGTGCTCGACCGCCGCTATCTCATCGAAGAGGACCCGGAGGCGGTAAAGAACGAGATCGTCTCGATCCTCGAGAGCCTCAAGCATGACCGCGCCGGCTTCGACTATGCCATCAAGGAGGTGCTGGCCTTCCAGCCCACCCTGACCGATGCCGGGGCACCGGTGGTGCGCGCGGTCTCCGCGGCCATCGAGGAGGTGCTGGGCCGCCCGGCGGAACAGGTGGTTTCCCCCGGCACCTACGATCAGAAACACATCGTGCGCGTCGGACACCTAGAAGACTGCATCGCCTACGGCCCGGGCATCCTCGATCTGGCCCATCAACCGGATGAGTATGTCGGCATCGACGATATGATTGCTTCCGCGAAGGTCATGGCGGCAGCGACATTGGCGCTTTTGGGCAAGCCCGCGGCTGGCTAAACTCGCCGCAAAGCAAGGGACGGTGCCGTTCGGCGGCCAAACACCCGTCCGAAGGCCAAGGAGGAGGCAGAGCAGAGCGATGAACGGATTTCTTGCACGCAGCATTCAGGCAGGGGTGGTCGCCTGCGGCCTGCTTGGCCTGGGCATTGCGCCGGCCACCGCCGCCAAGGACAGCCTGACGCTTGCCATGCCGCTCGAGCCGCCGCACCTCGACCCGACCACCGGTGCGGCTGCGGCCATCGACGAGGTGGTCTACGCCAACATCTTCGAGGGCCTGACCCGCATCGACAGCGCGGGCGCCGTTCAGCCGGCCCTGGCCAAGAGCTGGGAGGTTTCGGACGACGGCCTCGTCTACACCTTCACCCTGCAATCCGGGGTGCGGTTCCACGACGGCACCAGCTTTGAGGCCGCCGACGTGAAGTTCTCCCTCGACCGCGCGATGGCCGAAGACAGCACCAACGCGCAGAAAGGGCTCTTCGAATCGATCGCCTCCGTGGAAACGCCGGATGCCGACACCGTGGTCATCACGCTGAAGCAGCCTGCCGGGAATCTGCTGTTCAACCTCGGCTGGGGCGATGCCGTCATCGTCGCTCCGGAAAGCGCGGCGAACAACAAGACCAATCCGGTCGGCACCGGCCCCTTCGCCTTCGAGCGCTGGGTGAAGGGCGACCGGGTCGAGATGGTCCGCAACGGCAACTACTGGGGAACGCCCGCCAAGCTGGCCAGGGCTACCATCAAGATCATTCCCGATCCTGCGGCGGCGACCGCGGCCATGCTGGCCGGCGACATCGACGCCTATGCCAACTTTCCGGCCCCCGAGGCCCTGGCGCAGTTCGAGGCCGATCCCCGCTTCAAGGTGGTGATCGGCAGTACGGAGGGCGAGACCATTCTCGCGATCAACAATGCGCGCGGACCGCTCAGCGATCTGCGTGTGCGCCGGGCGTTGGCCCATGCCGTGGACCGGCAGGCGGTGATCGACGGGGCCATGTTCGGTTATGGCACGCCCATCGGCACCCACTTCGCCCCGCACCATCCCGCCTACGTCGATCTGACCGGCAGCTATCCCTACGATCCGGAGAAGGCCAAGGCCCTGTTGGCCGAGGCGGGTTACGGCGACGGCCTCTCTCTCAGCCTGAAGCTGCCGCCGCCCAGCTACGCCCGCCGCGGCGGCGAGATCGTTGCCGCCCAGCTTGCCGCCGTGGGCGTCGCAACCGAGATCAGCCAGGTCGAGTGGGCACAGTGGCTGGAGCAGGTCTTCAGGGGCACCGACTACGACCTCACCATCGTCTCGCACACCGAACCCATGGACATCGGCATCTACGGCCGCGAGACCTACTACTTCAACTACCAGGACGACGACTTCAAGGCGCTGATGGCGAAGCTCAACGCCACGGTGGACGAGAGCGCGCGCTACGGCCTGCTGGCCGAAGCCCAGGAGAAGCTGGCGGCGGACTCGGTGAACGTCTTCCTTTTCCAGCTCGCCAAGCACGGCGTCTGGAACAAGGACATCGTCGGCCTCTGGGAAAACAGCCCGGTGCAGGCCAACGACCTGACCGCGGTCTCCTGGCAGTAGGGACGTAGGCGGCCGGGTTGAGGCTCCGCATTGCAGGACGACCCTGCGTCCTTCGAGACGCGCGCCCGATCTGATGCCCGGTCGCGCTCCTCAGGATGAGGGAGATCCTGTATGGCACGAAGAAGCATCCTCATGCTGAGGAGCCCGCCCCGGCGGGCGTCTCGAAGCACGCATGTCGGTGATCCAGCGCGGCATCTCCGCCTCGTCGGGCTGTCAGACTAGATCATGGCCCTTTTCCTCGTTCAGCGGCTGACCGCGCTGGTCGTTACTCTGCTGGTAGCGAGCCTGCTGGTCTTTTTGGTGATGGAAGTGCTGCCGGGCGACCCGGCGGCCATCATCCTGGGCGTGAACGCGCGCGCCGACACCTTGGCGGCGCTGCGGGCTGAGATGGGCCTCGACCGCCCGGCGGTCGAACGCTACTTCGTCTGGCTCGGCGGCCTGGTCACCGGCGACCTCGGGCGCAGCTACACCTATGGCGTCCCGGTCTGGGAACTGGTGGGCGAACGCATCGGCCTGACCCTGCCGCTGGCGCTGATGGCCATCGTGCTTTCCACGGCGCTTGCCATTCCCCTTGGGGTGTTGGCGGCGGCCAAGCGCAACAAGGCGGCCGACGTCGGCGTCATGGGGTTCACCCAGCTGGGCATCGCCATTCCGAACTTCTGGTTCGCCATTCTCCTGATCCTGCTCTTCGCGGTGCACTGGCAGGTCCTGCCGGCCGGTGGCTTCGCGGGCTGGGATGCCGGCTTCTGGCCGGCGGTCAAGACGCTGATCCTGCCGGCGGTCGCGCTGGCCCTGCCGCAGGCGGCGATCCTGGCGCGGGTCACCCGTTCCTCGGTGCTGGAAACCCTGGGCGAGGACTTCGTGCGCACCGCCCGGGCCAAGGGTCTCAGCCGCGGCGCCGCGCTCTGGCGCCATGCCGTGCGCAATGCCCTCATCCCCGTGGTGACCATCATGGGCCTCCAGTTCTCCTTCCTCCTGGCCGGCACCATCATCATCGAGAACGTCTTCTACCTGCCCGGTCTCGGTCGTCTGATCTTTCAGGCCATCGCCCAGCGCGACCTTATCGTGGTGAAGGACCTGGTGATCCTGCTGGCGGCCAGCGTGGTGGTCGTCAACTTCGTGGTCGACCTGCTCTATGCCGTGCTCGACCCGCGCCTGCGGGGAGGCCGGCATGTCATCTGAGACGCAGCCCTCGGCCCTTCGCGAGTACTGGCAGCGCGGCCGCGGCCAGGCCAACCTCATGATCGGTCTCGCGGTAACGCTGACGCTGGTCGCGGTGGCCCTGCTGTCGCTGGTCTGGACGCCCTACGCCGTCAGCGTTATCGACATTCCGGGCAAGCTGCAGCCGCCCTCGGCCGATCACTGGCTGGGCACGGACCAGTTTGGTCGCGACGTGCTGTCGCGCATCATGGCCGGCGCGGTGAACTCCATCACCGTCTCGCTGGTGGCCGTCGGCATCGGCGCTGGCATCGGTGTGCCGCTCGGCGCTCTGGCCGCCGCGCGCCGCGGCCTGGTGGAGGAGGTCGTGATGCGCTTCAACGACTTCACCTTCGCCTTTCCCGCCCTGTTGTCCGCAGTGATGATCACCGCCCTTTTCGGTCCGGGGGCGGTCAATGCCATCATCGCCATCGGCATCTTCAACATCCCGGTCTTCGCGCGCCTGACCCGTGCGGCGGCCCTCAGCCTGTGGAAGCGCGACTTCGTGCTGGCGGCGCGGGTGGCGGGGCGCGGGCGCCTGCGGATCACGACGGACCATATCCTCCCCAACATCGCCAGTCTGCTGATCGTGCAGATGACCATCCAGTTCGCGCTGGCGATCCTGGCGGAAGCGGGCCTGAGCTATCTCGGCCTCGGCACCCAGCCGCCGAACCCGAGCTGGGGCAAGATGCTGAACGAGGCCCAGACCCTGATGTTCATCGCTCCGCAACTTGCGGTCTTTCCGGGTCTCGCCATCATGGTCACGGTCCTCGGCCTCAATCTGCTGGGTGACGGTTTGCGCGACCTGCTGGACCCGCGCCTGCGGCGGCTGCGGTGAGGACCCGATGACGCTGCTCAGCCTCGAAGACCTCCGCGTCAGCATTGCCACGCCCGAAGGCCCGGCGAGGCTGCTGGATGGCGTAAGCTTCGATCTCGCCGTCGGGGAGCAACTGGGGATCGTGGGGGAGTCCGGCTGCGGCAAGTCGATGACGGCGCTGGCCGTGATGGGTCTGCTCCCGGCGGCGGCCCGGGCGGAGGGCCGCATCCTCTTCCAAGGCCGCGATCTTCTGGCACTGGACGAGGGCGCGCTCTGCCATATCCGTGGGCGGCGCATCGCCATGGTCTTTCAGGAACCCATGACGGCGCTCAACCCGGTCAAGAGCATCGGGGATCAGGTGGCCGAGGGGCTGCGCTGGCACCTCGGTCTCGGGCGCGGCGCGGCGGAGGCGCAGGCGGTGAAGCTGCTCGACCGTGTCGGCCTGCCGCAGCCGCGCTTTGCGCCCGGGCTCTATCCGCACCAGCTTTCCGGCGGCCAGCGCCAGCGCGTGGTGATCGCCATCGCCCTGGCCTGCGACCCGGCGGTCCTCATTGCCGACGAGCCGACCACCGCCCTCGACGTGACCAGCCAGGCGGAGATCCTCGATCTCCTGGGCGACGTTACGGCGGAGGCGAAGATGGCCCTGATGCTGATCACCCACGATCTGGCAGTGGTGTGGCAGAACACGGCCTCCATGCTGGTGATGTATGCCGGCTGCGTTGTCGAGCGCGGGGCGACGGCGGCGGTCTTCGAGCGCATGGCCCACCCCTACACCCGCGGCCTGCTGGCGGCCTCGCCCCACGCCCTCGACGCGGCCCTGCCGGCCGGCCGCCGGCTGGCCACCATCCCCGGCCGCGTGCCCGATCCGCAACACCGCCCGCAGGGCTGCGTCTTTGCCGGCCGCTGTCCCCGGGCGGCGCCCGACTGCCTGCCGCAGCCGCCGGGCGAGCGCGTGCTGGAGGACGGGCACCGCGTCGCCTGTCTCTATCCGCACGGCGCGGAGGTGCCGGCATGACGGCCGGCGAGACAGGCGCTGCGCTGCTGCGGGTGGAGGGTCTCACCCTCGACTACCCCCTGCCGCGCGAACGCCTGCTGGCGCCGGCGCCGCGTTTTCGGGCGCTGGACGGGGTCAGCCTTCAACTTGCGAAGGGCGAAAGCCTGGCTGTGGTCGGCGAGTCCGGCAGCGGCAAGTCCAGCCTGGCGCGCACGGTCCTGGCGCTGGAGCGGCCGACCGCGGGGCGCGTCGAGATGATGGGGCAGGACGTCTTCGCGCTGACGTCGTCCGGCCTGCGGGCCTTGCGGCGCCATGCGCAGATGGTCTTCCAGGATCCTTACGGCTCCCTCGATCCGCGGCGCACCATCGGCTGGACGGTGGCGGAGCCGCTCGACGCGCTGGAAAGTGGCGTAAGTGCCACCGAGCGAAAGGCGCGCATTGCCGAGGTCCTGGACTCCGTCGGCCTGAAGCCGCGCGACGCCGAACGCTTCCCGCACGAGTTTTCCGGCGGCCAGCGCCAGCGCATCGCCATCGCCCGGGCGCTGATCACCCATCCAGATCTCATCGTTGCCGATGAGCCGGTCTCGGCGCTGGATGTCTCGGTGCAGGCCCAGGTGCTGAACCTTTTCATGGACCTGCGTGAGCGCCTCGGCCTCAGCTACCTCTTTATCTCCCACGACCTGGCGGTCGTGCGCCACGTCGCCGACCGGGTCGTGGTCATGCGCCACGGCGCGGTGGTGGAGGAGGGGGACGTCGAAACCGTCTTCAACGCCCCCCGACATCCCTACACACAGGCGCTTCTCGCCGCGGTCCCGCGGGTCGGCGTGCCGCGGCGGCGGCGCAGCGGGCCTTAACCCACGGCGGCTGGCCGTCCCTCGATCACCGCCGCGGTGTGGCCGATGGTTCTGCCCGCACGGTGCAGCTTAAGCGCGCTGGCCGGATCGATCCGCTTGGACGCAAGGGCGCTTTCCAGCGCCAGCGCCTCCCTGGTGGACCGGATCGGCGCGGCGCCGGCGAAGGCGGCGTCCAGGTCTTCGGCCAGATAGAAGTGGAAGGGGCCGTGGCCGCGCGTCTGCGCTTCGGCATAGCCGCCGATCACCTCCTCGGCCTCGCTTTGGATCTTCCAGCTGTAGAGCAGGATCTCGGCCCTGTAGTCCACTGCCGCGAAACTGCGCAGCATGGCGCGCAGCGGCAGCCGCCCGCCGATGGAACAGAGGACCGCGCCGCCGGGGCTGAGGCATCGCCGCGCCTGCAGCAGGAACGCGATGTGCAGATCCAGCAGATAGTCACGGGCCAGCGGCGGTATCGCCTCGCCGCGCGGTGCAATGAAGCTGGAACTGGCCTGACCGTCGTCGAGGGAGACGTCCGCCGGCAGGGGAATGTTCGGCAGGTTCTCGTAGATCAGATCGAAGCGGAGGCCGCTGCCGTCGAACGGCGTCAGCAGATCGCCGACGCCGCTGCGCAGGATCACGCTGTCGGGGCGCTTCAGGTTGGCCAGGATGTTGGCCATGGCCTGATCGACCACGGCGCGGTGCAGGTCGGTGATGGCGATCACGGCAGGCTTCAGCACCTCGGCCGCCGCCAGGGCGTCGAGACCGGCGCCGGTGCCGATGGTGCAGAACCGCTTAAGGACCGCCGCGGCCTCGGGGTGTGCGTGGCGATAGGCCAGAAAGGCCGGGCAGGCGACGCGGGCGACCCAGTCCTGCATCGGCGCCTGGCCCTTGGGCAGATAGCATTGGTCGGTCAGTCGCAGGCGCAGGGTGTCAGTCAGGCACGACGGCTGCGCCAGGCCGAGAAAAGTCTTGGCGGAGACTTCCACGCTCGCCAGATCGAGCGCGAAAGCCCCCGCCGGACTGTCGTCGGCGGTCAAGAGATCAGCAGCATCAGACACGGTGTTGTCTCCTTTTGCACAGAGATTCGGAAAAAAGGGGGAAGGACTGCAATCGACAGGGTTCCGGCGGCCGCCGGAAGCGTTCCCTGGGAGACGCGGTTAAGCGCCGGCCGCCAGGTCGGGAAGATCGGAAACGGCGAGGCGCATTCCGAGAACGACGAAGACAATGCCGGCGGTGGCGTCGATCCAGCCCTGGGCGCGGCCATAGGCGTCGCGGATCTGCGGCCAGGCGAGGGTGGCGACCACCAGCGAGTACCAGGTGAACGATGTCACCGCCATGATGGTAACGGCGGTGAGCCCGACCCAGAGCGGTGCGGGGGCCGGCAGGGTCGCAACGAAGAGGCTGCCGACGAAGGCCACGGTCTTGGGGTTGGCGAGGTTGGTGAAGAGCCCGCGGCGCCAGGCGGAAACCTGCGTCGGAGGATCCTCCCGCAGGGCGGCGCCAAGGCCGGAAGCGCCGAGCGAACTGTAAACCAGGCGCAGGCCGAGGTAGATGAGGTAGCCGCCGCCGGCGACGGCGAGAAAGAGGAAGGCGCCGGGCGCGGCCGCCATCACGGCGGAGAGGCCGAAAAAGCCGGCGAGGCCCCAGACGACCGTGCCGCAGACGATGCCGAGCACGGTGGCGAAACCCTTCCTGCGCCCGAACAGCAGGGTCGACTGCGCGGAGATCAGGAAGTTCGGGCCCGGCGACATCGCGGCGATCGCCCACACTCCGGCAACGCTCAGCAGCCCAAGATGGGTCTCCATCACACCGCGCCTTCCGGCTTCAGCGACACCTTGCCCAGGCACAGCGTGGAGAGCGTCTGGAAGCCGCGGGCACGGCTGATGGCCTGGGCTTCGTAGGGCAGCAGCGACCGGGGCGCCGTCGGCCTGTAGATGAACTGCCTCAGCCCTTCGGTCGTGCGGCAGAGCACGCGGGCATCGGCAGCGGCGCTGCCGGCAATGCGGGCGAAGATCGCGGACTTCGGCTCGGCCAGCACGCCGACCAGGATCACGCTGTAGCCGGCGAAGTCCACTGTCCCGCCGTCGGCGGCGACGACCTGCAGCCTGTCGCTCAGGCCCAGATGTTCGATGATCTCGCCGGCCTGTGCCGCGCGGTCGCGCAGGATTTCGATGGCGTCGACCCGGCAGCCCCTCGTGCGCACATACTCCAGCGCGGTGATCGGCAGGCAGCCGGCGCCGACAAAGGCGACCCGGTCTTCGGGACCGATCCCGGCCAGCGCGATCTCCGCGGCTGCCAGCGCGCGGTAGCGGGCAAGATAGCTGCGGGTTTCGGACTCGCAGTCGTTGAGATAGCGCAGCGGATGGCGGACCCGGGCGATGTCCGCCACGAAGGCGTCTTCCAGGCGGCATTCGAAGTCTGCAAACAGCCGCTGGCTGGCCGCCATGGCGCCCTGCAACTCCGCCCGGTGCACCACTTCGCGCGCTTCCGGTTCGGACAGCAGGTCGCTCAGCAGGACCGCCTCCAGCGCCAGCAAGGCGGCCAGGTGGCGCTCCGGATCTCCGCCCTCCGCCGTCCGTTCGGCGGCCTCAACCAACGATTGGATGTGTTCGCCGAACCGCTGCAGCAGTTCGGACCCGGGATAGAAACCGGCCAGCCCGCGCAGCAACCCATCCTGGATTCGCTCTTCCATCGTCCTGCCTTCCTGCCAGATGCACAGAAAACCGACTACCTCCAATGATTGCTCAAACCACAACCCTATGTCACATTCGTAATTCGGATACATGTCACGGGGGATTTTGATGGATTGGCACGCACCGGTGCATTATCCCCGCCCGCAACTTGACCTCGAGTTGTTGAGGACCTTTGTCGCGGTGGTGGAAGCTGGCAGTTTCACCGCCGCCGGCCATCGGATCGGGCGCTCCCAGTCGACCATCAGCAACCAGATCTCCAAGCTTGAGACCCTCACCGGGACCCGCCTGCTGGTCCGCTCGAAACAGGGCGTTGCGGTAACGGCAGAGGGTGCTGTTCTTTTGGGGTACGCGCGCGATCTGTTGCGCATCGAAGGCGATGCCATGGCGGCGCTGCGCCTGCCGGCGGGCGCCGGCAAGGTGCGGTTGGGCACGCAGGAGGGGCTTGCGGTGACTCAGTTGCCGCCGCTGCTGAACCGCTTCATGCGCCTGCACCCGGCTTTTGAGATCGAGGTGGTCTCCGGCATGGCGGTCGACCTGACGGAGATGCTGCGCGCCGAGCAGCTCGATCTCGTGCTCATGCGCCAGCGCCGCAGCGACGCGCCGCCCGGCGACGGTCTTTGGCGCGAGCCGGTCCTATGGGTGGGCCATGCCCAGTTGGTCCAGAGGGACGATGCGCCGCTGCCGCTGGTGGTCTATCCCGTCGGCTGCTTCTACAGGGCGTCCATGCTGGAAGGTCTTGCCAGGCAGGGTATCGAGCATCGCGTGATCTACACCGCGGCCTGTACCGCCAGCCTGCAGGCGGCGGTTCTGGCCGGGCTCGGTGTTTCGGCCTTTGCCGCCGGCACCATCGGCGAGGGCGTACCGGTTCTGGGGGCCGCCAGCGGTCTGCCGGCGCTCGGCGACGTGGTGGTCCGCCTCTACCGCAGCAAGAAGAAGCAGAACACCGCCGCCGAAGCGCTGGCCGAGTTCATCGAACGGTCGCTGGGATCGAACCCTGTGGGTGTACAGGCAGCATCGTCGCGGCGTTAGCGCCGGCGGGCGCCGCTTGTTAAAGCAGGGTGCCGGCGATGGCGGCCCATTCCTCGTCCAAGGGCGTCTTGGCGTGAGTCTTGCCGGCACGGCGGTACCAGTAGCCGGCGTTGCTCTCGTCGCCCTCCACCCGGTGCAGGTAGGCGTGAACCCAGGCCCCTTCGGCGCTGCCGTCGGACTGGGCCAGGCGGTGGGCGGCCTCCCAGTCGCCCTTGGCGGCCTGCCACAGGGCGGCCAGCGGCGGGCTCAGGCCTGCGGGCGGTTGGTCGGCTTCGAGGCTGTCGCGGAACGCTTTCAGGTCCATGGGAAAAACGCCTGCTTCTCGATCTAGGTCTTGAACAGCCGGTCGCCCTGTTCGTCGATGATCTGCCGCCCCTTCACCAGGGCGAAGTCGTCGGCGTCTTTCTGGGAGGCATGGGTGTCGGCGCGCAGGAAGCTGTGTTCCCTCATCTCCCCGTCGACCTCCTTGCGGATCACGCCGGCGGTGAGCCACTGGCCGCCCTGGCGCCGCGCAGCCGGTTGGATCTCAAAGCCCTTGTATTCGATCGCCTCTGCGCTCGGGGCCGCGCTCTCGCCGTCGCCCCCACCGCCGAAAAGCTTGCTGAAGAAGCCCATGGTTCCGATCCCCGGTTCCTATCCCTGTCTCGCCGTGACAGCGCCGTTTTGCCGGAGCATAGCGCGCCCGCGCTGCTCTTCCTAGTGTCGGCCGCCCTTTGCAGAGACTGTGAAATCCAATAGACCCTTCCTATGACCCGTCTCTATCACGCAAGCCTCTACGACCGCGATGCGGCAGCCGGCAGCTACTGGGAGGCTTCTGCCCCGCCGCTGGGCCGCGAGACGCCGGCTCTGGCCGGCGAGGCGTCCTGCGAGGTGGCCGTCATCGGGGCCGGTTATACCGGGCTGACGGCGGCGCTTTGCCTGGCTGAGGAAGACGGCATGGATGTCGCGGTGCTGGAGGCGGGGACTCCCGGCTGGGGCGCCTCCGGGCGCAACGGCGGCTTCTGCTGTCTGGGCGGCGCGAAGCTGGATTACGGCGCGATGGAGCGCCGCTACGGCCGCGAGGAAACGCGCCGCTTCTTCCAGGTCCAGAGGGAGGCCATCGACCTGGTGAAGGACTTCTGCACCCGGCGCGGCATTGCAGCGGACCTGACGGGCGAAGGCGAGATCGTGCTCGCCCACCGTCCGGGCCGTCTGGCGGAGATGCGCGGCGAGCAGGAGACCCTGCGCCGGCTCTTCGGTCTCGACACTCAGATCCTGTCGCCTGCGGAACTGGCCGAACGCGGGCTCGCGGCCAGCGGTTTTCACGGCGGCTTCCTGGTTCCTCTGGGCACCGGGCTTCACCCGCTGAAGTATCTGCGCGGTCTGGCGGGCGCCGCCATCGACGCCGGGGTCCGGGTTTTCGGCGGCTCGCCCGTCCTCGCCGTGGAACGCAGCGCTGCCGGCTTCCTGCTGGTCACGCCGCAAGGCCGGCTTTCAGCGCGCAAGGTCATCATCGCCACCAACGGCTACAGCGAGGAAGGGCGGATGCCGGGACTGGCGGGCCGGCTGCTGCCGGTGCTCTCCAACATCCTGGTTACACGGCCCATGAGCGAAGCGGAAAGGGCGGCGCAGGGCTGGACGGCGACCACCATGTGCGCCGACAGCCGCCGGCTGCTGCATTACTTTCGCTTGCTGCCGGATGGCCGGTTTCTTTTTGGCGGGCGCGGCGGCGTATCGGGGTCGCCGGCGGCCGCCGCCCAAGGCGAGCAGCGCCTGCGCCGCGCCTTTGAGCGGCACTTCCCTTTCTGGCGCGAGGTCGAAACGGAGTTCTTCTGGCGCGGCCTGGTGTGTCTCAGCCAGCCTCTGGTGCCCTTTGTCGGGGCGCTCGGGGACGCCAAGGGAGATGGGAGGAGCGAGGGCCTCTACGCCGCCCTGGCCTATCACGGCAACGGCGTTGCCTTCACCGCCTATGCCGGGCGCGCGCTGGCCGCTCTGGTTGCCGGGCGGCAGGGGGCGGAGGCGCTGCCCGCAATGCTGCGCGGGCCGCTGCCGCGCTTTCCCCTGCCGTTCCTGCGCAAGCTCTACCTGGCGGCAGCCTACGGCTTTTACGGATTGCAGGACGCGCGGGGCTGAGCCGCCGCCCGCGGTTATTCGCGAACGATGTGCACCGAGCAGGGGGCGTGGCGGGCGACCCGCGCCGTGTTGGGGCCGAGCAGGTAGTCCTTCAGCGAGGGACGGTGGGCGGCCATGACGATCAGATCGGCGCCGATCTGTTCCGCCGCTTCGACGATCTTCTCGTAGATCGTCCCGTGCGCGGCAATGATGCCGCCGAAGAGTTCTTCGGGAATCAGCTCACCGGCCAGTTCCTTCAGACGCCCCTCGGCCTGCTTGACGAACTCCTTCACGTCATAGTCGATCGAACCGTGCTCCTCGCCGCGGATGGCATAGCGCCAGTCGATCCCGGAGGGGATGTGCGGCACCACCGTCATCAGCCAGACCTCGCCGCCCAGGATACGCGCCTGATCGACGCCGTTGGGCAGCGCCTTCGCCCAGGAGCTCTTGTGTTCCAGGTCGATCGGAACCAGTACCTTCTTCGTCATTGCTGCGTCCTCCCCCCGGATCACTCGCCTGTGCTGTCGGCCGACCTGGCCGGTGTTATGCGGATGTCACTGGGCTGGTCGGGCGCCCGCCGCGGTCTGGCCACCAAGAGATAGACCATCCAGACCAGGAACAGGCTGGCGACGAGGTTGATCAGCGACGTGGCCGGGTCGGCGACCAGCGGCTGCGGCCCCTCGTCGAGTGTCGGCCTGAGCGCCGCGGCGGCCGGCGCCGCCGGGTCGACCGCCTCGGCCGAGCCCAGGGCCTTGGAGAGTTCCAGCACGGTGGAGGCCGGCAGCGGCTGTGTGGCCGCCGTGCCGGTGGTGCCTGGGCCCTGCGCGCCGAAGGCTTCCCGTCCGCCGGAGGGACCGGCCAGCACCATCTGCACGCCGAGCGTCTCGACAGCGGATGTCTGGCCGTCGTAAGTGCCCTGCGGGATCTGGATCTGGCGCAGGAAGGAAAAGCGCAGCGGCGCGTTGCCCTCGGTCCAGCCCTGGATCGGTAGCAGCTTGAAAGCACTGCCTTCCAGCAGTTCCAGCACCGCCGTGTCGCCGAGCGGGGCCATCACGAACAGGGCGTCCACCAGTCCCTTGGCCATGGCTTCGAACTGGATGCCCAGTTCCGCGTCCTGGCCGGAGACCACGTTCACCTCGGTCAGTCCGATCCCGGCAAGCGCCATGCGCGCGACCCGGTCGGAGGAGGAGCCGGCCTGTCCGACGCCGAGCTTGCCGACTTCCGCCAGGCTCGCCGGCCCGTTCTGGCGGGTGATGACGTGAGCCACCTGGAAGCCGAGCACGCCCAGAGCCTCTGCCGGGCTGGTCAGCACGGCGCTGTCGCCCTCGACCTCGTAGAAGGAGTCCACGCCGGAGACCGCGAGTCGCGCGGCCCCGCTGGTCACCAGATCGAGCGGATTGGGCGCGCGCTCGACAACGACGGAGCGCTTGGGAAAGACGCTGCGCGCTGCGCGAACCGCCTTGCCGGCCGGCCCGGCGAGGGAGTCCAACTCGCCCATCGCCACCACAAGCGGGTCGGCCCCTGTGCCGCCGGTGTCGCCGGCTTCCGAGGCGGCCTGCAAAAGGCCGGAGGCAACGAGATAATCGAAAGCGACAGCAGCCACGCTGCGCCCCTCCAGTTCGACCTCGGCAATCATCTCCCGCATCGCGTCGGCGGTCAGTTTGTTCTCCAGCTTGGCCAGCGCGGGCCCCAGTTCGGGAAAGCGGGTCAGCGCCTCGCGGCGGACCAGCGGCGAAGGCTCGTAGACGGGAAAGAAGGTAAGGTCGTCTTCCAGCACCACCAGATCGAAGCTGTCGATCTGCTGGTCGGTGCGGAACAGCTCGCCGACCAGCGCATCGCCCTCCAGCACCGCCTGGGCGATGGCATCCTTGCCGCCTTCGTCGAGACTGTAGGTCAGGATCTTGCCGGGCCGCAGGCCATAGCGGCGCACCAGCGGATTGAGGCCGTCCAAAGGACGCTCGACGAAGGTGTCGTCAGTGGCAAAGTCGACGCTTTCCAACTGCGCGAGATCGCTGATCCTGGTGATGCCCTCGGCCTGGGCGACCTCCGGGCGCACCACCAGCACGTAGTCGCTGGAAAAACCGAGGCGCTCGCGCCAATCCAGGTCGAGGGCGCCATAGAGCTCACGCACCCGCGCCAGCGCCGCATCGCCGTCGGTCATCGGCGGCTGGCCGAGATAAACCAGGCCGGTGCCGTTGTACTCCGGATAGACGTCGATGCGCCCCTGCTTCAGGGCTTCGAAGGTCTCCGCCGAGGAACCGAAGGGGATCGCCCGCTGCACCGCCAGACCGTCCTCTTCGGCGATGCGGGCCATCATCTCGGCCATCAGCATGTTCTCGGTGAAGTTCTTCGAGGCCACGCGCACGATCTTGGCATCCTCTTCCGCGCAGCCGGCGAGGCCGAGGGAGGCGGTGAGGAGCAGGGCGAGGGCGGCGGTCTTGATGGTTCTTGTCATGGTTCCTTCCCCCTTAGTCCGCCGATCCGCCGCCGGCAGGCGCCTGACTCGGGGCCTGACCCTGTGCCCGACCCTGCACCTGCGCCATCCGCCGCGCCATTCTGAGGTCGCGGTTCTCCGGCGACTCGTCTTCCCTCAAGGCCCGGAAGAACCCGACCAGCTGGAAGAAGACGATGAAGGTGAAAGGTATGGCGCCGGTGATCGCCATCGCCTTGGCCACCGTCACGCTGCCGGAAACCAGAACGCCGAAGGTGATGGCCGACATGATGATGCCCCAGAGCAGCTTGGTCCGCACGTCCGGGTTCAGGTTGCCGCGGGTGGTCATCATGGAGACCACGAAGGTCCCGGAATCGGCGCTGGTCACGAGGAAGACGAAGATCAGGATGACCGCCAGGATGTTCAGCAGACCCGTGCCGGGCAGGTAGCTGAAGAAGGTGAAGAGCGCCTTGGTGACGTCCTCGAAGACCACCTCCGCCAGGCCGCCGCCGCCGTTCATCTCGATGTAGACCGAGGCGCCGCCGAAGACGGCGAACCACAGCATGGAGAAGATCGTCGGCACCATGACCACGCCGATGCAGAATTCGCGGATGGTGCGTCCGCGGCTGATGCGGGCGATGAAGATGCCCACGAAGGGCCCCCAGGCGATCCACCAGATGAGGTAGGTCAGGGTCCAGCCGTGGGTCCAGCCGCGCAGCGAGTCGTCATAGGAGAAGATGCGGAACGACAGGAAGATGAACTGGCTGAGATAGTCGCCGATGGAGTTGACGAAGGCATTGAAGATGAAGGTCGTCGGACCGGCGAAGAGCACCACCAGCATGATGACGATGGCGATCACCATGTTGAGGTTGGAAAGAATCTTGATGCCCTTGTCGACGCCGGTACAGGCGGACAGCAGGAAGGCGATGGTCATCACCACCAGGATGCCGATGGCCACCGTGAGGGAGGCGGGGTCGGTGCCGAAGACCTCGGAAAGGCCGGAACGCACCAGCAGCGTTCCCATGCCCAGCGACCCGGCCAGCCCGAAGACGACGGCCATGACCGCCAGCACGTCCGAGGTTACGGAGATGACGCCGGTCGCACGGTCGCCCAGCAGCGGGCGCAGGGCGTATTCGATGGGCGTCGAGACCATCGAGGGGGCATCCTTGCGGAACACGAAGTAGGCGATGACCAGCGCACAGACGCCGTAGATCGCCCAGGCGTGAAAACCCCAGTGCAGGTTCGTGATGACGAAAGCCATGCGCGCGGCTTCGGCGGTCTCCCCGTCCATGCCCGGCGGCGAGTAGAAGTGGTACATCGGCTCGGCCACGCCCCAGAACAGCAGGCCGGAGCCCATGCCGCCGGCAAACAGCATGGCGATCCAGGAGGCGGTGGAGAATTCCGGCTCCTCTTCGTCCTTGCCCAGTTTGATCTCGCCGTAGCGGGTGATCGCCAAATAGACGACGAGGAAGACGAACATCGTGCAGGTGAGCATGAACAGCCAGTCGAGGTACTCCAGCGCGCCGCTGGTCAGGGCGACGGCGGCGCCGGTCACGTCATCAGGTGAAACGACGCTCCAGATACCGATGATGGCGCTCAGTCCGACGGAAATGATCAGGACAGGATTCTTGAAAAGCATGCACACCCCCCAGTTATGCGCTTCCGCTTTTTTGTGCTGCGGAAGCTTTTTTAGTTGCTCGTGCTTAGTCGTGGTGCTGCGCGACCGTAGCACGGTCCGGAACTGCTGTCCCCGGTTGAGTGGCCAGGATAGATGCTCGCAAGTGCTGCCTTGTGCTTCTCACGACCCTTCGTGTGCTTGAGACGACTTTGTGGCGCTCTGGTCGGGCGGTCCTTGGCCGGTGTCGTCTAGCCGGTTTCCACCCTTTCCCCTTCCGTTCCTTCCCAGAGAGTCGGAAAGAACTCGCTCACCAGGGCGTCCCCTTCCCGGTGGCCGGCGGCCTCCATGATGGCGCGCTCCTGCTTGGCCCAGTCTCCGCGGTAGCGGATCCGCGCGTCTTCCTTGGCCATCCGCAGGGTATAGCGGCGCCGGGTCTGATCGGGCGTGTGGGCTGAAAGGGCGCCGTGCAGACAGCGCATATCGAAGAAAATGCAATCTCCCGCTGCGCAATCGAAAGACAGAAGATCGTAGTCTTGCGGGTTGGCATCGATGTCCGGCGGCGCCTCGTAGAGCTTGCCGTTCACCATCCCTGGTGCGGCCGCCGGGCGGTGATCGGCGAAGAAGGTGCGCATGAAGAGGCGGTTCCAGAGGTGGGAACCGCGGACGAAGGAGATCCCCTCGGCCTTGCTGGTGGGCTCAAGCGGCAGCCAGAGCACGCACATGCTGCCTTCGAAGTCGAAGTAGGAGATGTCATGATGCCACGGCGGCCGGGCCGTGGAGCCGGTCTCGCGCAGGAACCAGTTATCCATCACCAGGTTGATCCGGCGCGCGCCCAGCAGTTGGGCTGCCAGGCCCGCAGCCGGCGATTGCCGCACGAAGGATTCAAAGGCGGGGAAGTCGGACCACACCCAGAAATCCTCTATGTAGCGAGGCCCCTCCTCGGCGCCTTCGGCGCGGCGGACCTCCTGGCGCGGACTCGGGTTCCTCAGATTTTCCGAGATTCCCTGGTCGAGCAGATCCAGCCACTGCCGGCCAAAGGCCTGACGCAGGCAGACGACGCCGTCGCGCTGAAAGGCGGTGATCGCCGCTTCGGGGAGCTGCTGTGCGGTTTCTGCTGATGCGGCATGATCGGGCATGTCCTGCGTTTCCCTGCTCCGGCCTGCGCGGGCCAAGCCGCCGCGCACTGCCGCCAGCCTAGCGTGACCTGGGCGCTCTTGTCGCGGTTGCGCTGCGCCGGCCGATCACGGCTGCCGGCGCGGGAGGCCCGCCCGCCTGACCTGATCCATCTGACCTGATCCATCTGACCTGACCCATCTGATCTGATCCATCTGATCTGAAAGGAGACGCTGGACAGTGCAGTCTTCGATTCCGCATAATTATTGTAACGAAAAATTACAAATGTTCGGCTTTTGGGGCCTGCAAACCGGCCGGCGCGGCGGTTTCGCGCGGAGACCGGGGTTGTTGCAGGCTCCTGCTGTCCTGGGGAGGTCAGACCCATGTGCCATGTTTTTTCCGGACAGGATCCTGAGACCTATCGTTTCGTGACGCGGTCGATCCGCATCAATGGCCACAGCACCTCGGTGCGGTTGGAAGCCCGCTTCTGGGACATTCTTGAGGCTATGGCGCGGTCGCAAAGCATGACGGTGCCGCAGTTCGTCTCCGAACTCTATGAGGAGGTTCTGGAGCTTCAGGGCGAGATCAGCAACTTTGCCTCGCTGCTGCGCTGCGCCTGCCTGGTGTTCCTCACCGATGACCGCTTTCCGCAATCGATTCGGCCATCTGCCAAGCTTTCGGTTGAGGAAAGCATCGCGGTCTAGACACGGATCTCGCGATCAGGATCGCGTTTCGCCGCTGCTGTAGTAGCGGCATAACACCACCTGTCCGCTGCCGGGCGGTAGACTCCTCATCAACGGCCGAGAGAACGCGCAAAGCGAGACGGCCTGGGAGGATGAACGGCTGTGCCGACCGCTCTCCACCGGTTGTGAACCTTTCTGCCCGACGTGCGCCTGCGCCGCTCCCTTGGCGCTGGATGCCGCCAGACGTCGCGGGCGGCCCCATCGAGGCAGCCAGCAGATAAAGCGAGGATGACCGCCATGGCCAAAGCCATCCACACCATGATCCGCGTCCTGGACGAGACGCGCTCGACGGAGTTTTACAGGAAGGCCTTCGGGCTGGACGTCGCCGATCGCTTCGACTTCGACGACTTCACGCTGATCTATCTGCGCAACCCCGAAAACGACTTCGAAGTCGAACTGACGGTCAACAAGAGCCAGAGCGAACCCTACACCCACGGCACGGGCTATGGACATCTGGCGGTGGCGGTGGAGGACCTGAAGGCCGAGCACGAGCGCTTCGAGGAACTCGGTCTCAACCCCAATCCGATGAAGGAGTTTCACCGCGACGGCGCGTTGATGGCGTCGTTCTTTTTCGTGCAGGACCCCGACGGTTACAAGATCGAGGTGCTGCAACAGCACGGGCGCTACCGCTGAAGGCAGCGGGTCGGCGAGAAACCGGAAAAGCAAAGAACAAAGAACAAAGCAGAGGATCTGAGGAGGAAAAGCCCATGAGGACGTTGGATAAGCGCACGAAGGTGACGCGCCGGCGGTTTCTGAAGACCGCCGGGGCCGGCACCGCCGGCATCATCGCCGTTGTCAACGGCGGGATCGTGATGGGCTCCGGCGGGGCCTGGGCCATGGAGGTGAAGACCCTGCGGCCCGAGAGCATGGCAACGCTGGTGCAGATGGCCCGCGACACCTATCCGCACGATCACCTGGCGGACAAGTTCTATGCCCAGGCGATGATCGGCTATGACGCCTCGGCCGGCGAGGACGCGGCGTTGAAAGCCATGCTGGAGAGCGGCGTCGACCTCTTGGATGCGACCGCCCAGGCGCGCCACGGCGGCGGCTACCGCGACGTCGCCTGGGAGGAGGACCGCGTCGCCATCCTGACTTCGATAGAGGACGGCGCCTTCTTCCAGAAGATCCGCGGCGGCCTCGTCACCGGGCTCTACAACCAGCCGGAGGTCTGGGCCAAGTTCGGCTACGAGGGCGCCTCGGCGGAGAAGGGCGGCTACATCAGCCGCGGCTTCGACGACATCGACTGGCTGGAAGCCTGAGCGGGGAGGACGAACCATGGCAAAGACATTCGATCTGAACGACGACAGCGTGGTCGTCGTCATCGGCTCCGGCGCCGGCGGCGGCACGCTGGGCACCGAGCTCGCGCTGAAGGGCATCCGAACCGTGATCCTGGAGGCCGGCGGCCGCCACGAGATCGACGACTTCGAAAACGACGAGTGGGGGATGTTCGGCAAGATCTCCTGGCTCGACGCCCGCACCACCTCCGGCGACTGGCGGGTCGCCAGGGACTTCCCCGGCCTGCCGGCCTGGATCGTCAAGGCGGTGGGCGGCTCCACAGTGCATTGGGCGGGCGCCTCGCTGCGCTTTCAGGAGCACGAGTTCAAGGTGCGCAGCACCTACGGCGAGATCGCCGGCGCCAACCTGCTGGACTGGCCGATCACCCTGGCTGATATGGAGCCCTGGTACGCCAAGGCCGAAGACCGCATGGGCGTGACCCGCACCCACGGCATCGACGGCCTGCCGGGTAACAACAACTTCAAGGTCATGAAGGCCGGCGCCGACAAGCTGGGCTACAAGAGCTGTCACACCGGCCGCATGGCGATCAACTCCGCCGACCGCGACGGCCGCGGCGCCTGCCAGCAGATCGGCTTCTGCTTCCAGGGCTGCAAGACCGGCGCCAAGTGGTCGACGCTCTATGCGGAGATCCCCAAGGGCGAGGCGACCGGCAAGCTGGAGGTGCGGCCCAACAGCCAGGTGCTGCAGATCGAGCACGACAGTTCCGGCAAGGTGACCGGCGTGCTCTATGCCGATGCCGAGGGCAAGCAGCACCGGCAGAAGGCGCGGGCGGTGGCGGTGGCCGGCAATTCCATCGAGTCGCCGCGGCTGCTTCTGAACTCCGCCTCGGCGATGTATCCCGACGGCCTTGCCAACTCCTCCGGCCAGGTGGGGCGCAACTACATGCGCCACATGACCGGCAGCGTCTATGCCGTCTTCGACCGGCCGGTGCACATGTACCGCGGCACCACCATGGCGGGGATCATCACCGACGAGTCGGTCAACGATCCCTCGCGCGGCTTCGTCGGCGGCTACGAGATGGAAACGCTGTCGCTCGGCCTGCCGTTCATGGCCGCCTTCCTTAACCCCGGCGCCTGGGGGCGCGGCTTCACCTCGGCCATGGACATGTACGACCACATGGCCGGCATGTGGCTGGTGGGCGAGGACATGCCGCAGGAGACCAACCGCATCACCCTGCATGCGACGATGAAGGACCAGCACGGTCTGCCGGTGCCCGACGTGCACTTCGACGACCATGCCAACGACATCGCCATGCGCAATCATGCCTATAAGCAGGGGGCGGCGGTCTACGACGCGGTGGGCGCGGTGCGCACTTTCCCGACACCGCCCTATCCCTCGACCCACAACCTGGGCACCAACCGGATGAGCGAGAAGCCGCGCGACGGCGTGGTCAACAAGTGGGGCCAGACCCACGACATTGCCAATCTGTTCATCTCCGACGGCAGCCAGTTCACCACCGGCGCGGCGGAGAACCCGACCCTGACGATTGTCGCGCTGGCCCTGCGCCAGGCCGACTACATCGCTGACCAGATGGGCAAGAATGCGATCTGACCGCGCATTTCCCGTCTGATCACCTGGGCCGCTCAGATCCGCTCGATCTGCCGGGCGGTCCGCAACTTGCCACTGGCGGCGGTCTCTCTTTGGGGGAGGCCGCCGCACTTTTCCGTGACCGCCTTTTGCCCTTCTGGCGGGGCCGCACCACATGAGAACGATGAGACCGCAGTTTCTGATCGTGGTGCTGGCGTTGCTGTTCTCCGGGACCGCAGAACCTGGGAAAGCGGAACCTGGGCAAGCGGAACCGCAGGATCTTCCGGGCTGGGGGGCGGCGCGCTGGGGCATGACCGCCGCTGAACTGGAAGCGGCTCTGGGGGCGGCGGCGCAGCCGCTGCCGGGGCGCTGGCTTTACGGCGGCGCCTATGCGGAGCTCAGCGTGCCGGAGGCCAATGTCGGCGGCCTTGTCTTCACGGCCTATCTGCAGATGGACGAGGCCAGCGACCGCCTGCGCCAGGTGCTCTTGGAGCGCCGTCGGGTCGGCGCGACGCCGGCGGCGTTCGAGCGTCTGGTGGAAAGCCTGGAAGCGGCTTACGGCGAACCCAGCCAGGTCTGCGCCCAGGCGAAGAGCGGCGGGGTGCCGCTGGACTACCACATGATCTGGCGCTTCCCGACTACCACGGTGCACGCCAAGTTTCTCGACTTCTCCACCACGGCGGCTTTCAGCCGCGACCCCCAGGCCGGCTTCGACCCCCGCCGCGCGGAGCGCGACGTGCGGCGCAACATCAGGCGCTTCTTTCCGCGGCGCATCCTGCTGCGCTTCCACGACGCGCGGGAGGGCGATCTGGACCGCGGCTGCTCCTGAGCGACATCCGGGGCGGTCCCTTGAGGGACCGGCAGCACGCTCAGGGGTTCAGAAGACCTTTCACCCGCTCCGCCGTCTCCTGCAGGTCCTCGCGCGGCAGCGCCGGAAACTCCGGGCTGTAGAAGCGGGTCATGCCGTTCGGCAGCTTCTCCTCGACGATTTCGCCCTTGATCATCTGATCGTTCAGCGCGTCGCCGGCGCGGTGTGGGGCAAGGTGCAGGTGCAGGTGGGGAACGCCGTCGCCGAAGATGTAGACGTAGACGACCTCGGCGCCGGTGGCCTCCTTCAGCGCCTTGGTGCTGCGCGCCAGGGCCGGCCCGAAAGTCTTTGCCTCGTCGCCGTCCAGGGCATGGATATGGGAGATGTGGCGCTTCGGCTCCAGATAGGAGAAGCCCAGCACCTCCGAAGAGAGGCTGAAGGTCAGCCGCCAGTGCGCATCCTGCCAGATCTCGGTGCGGTCGAGTTCGCCGTCGGCCTCGGCGCCGCGGCACATGATGCAGTCGGTTTCGGGCATGTGTTGAGTCCCCGCTGAAGGAAGCACCCGTCCCGGCAGCTTACACACCTTCCGATGCGGTCAGGCCAATTCAACAAGCATTTTGCTTGTCTGATTAGGGAGACCATTCATCCGATTAGGGAGACCGCGCAGAGATCGTTCCACGGCCCTCAAATGTCACCTGCCGGGGATTGCCGGTATCGCGCGCCGGCCACATCTCTTGTCTTTGCAATCATTCGGAGTCGATGACCATGCGTGTTCGCGCCCTTGCTGTTTCCTCTCTTGCTGCCGCCGGCCTGATGATGACCGCTGCTGCTGCCCCCTCTTTTGCCGACGGCCATGCGGCGCCGGTGCAGGCCCAGGCCACCATCATCAATCTTCAGGGGGAGGAGATCGGCACGGCCTCCCTGCGGCAGGGACCGACGGGCGTCCTGCTCCATATCCGGGTGTCGGGGCTGACACCGGGTGCCCACGGCTTCCATCTGCACAGTCACGGGGCCTGCGATCCCGAAGAGGGCTTCACCACGGCAAAGGGCCATATCGGTCTTATCGAGGGCGGCCATGGGCTGCTGAACCCCAACGGGCCGGAGGCCGGCGATCTCCCCAATCTCTTCGTCGGGGCTGACGGAATCGGCGAGATGGAGGCGTTCAACACCCTGGTGTCGCTTGTCGAAGGCCCGCACAACCTTCTCGACGAGGATGGGTCGACCTTTGTCATCCATGAGAACCCGGACGACCACATGTCCCAGCCGATCGGCGGTTCGGGGCCCCGGGTCGCCTGCGGGCTGATCACGGCCGTTCAATAGGGCGGCGAGCGACCTGAAGTGGGCGCTGCCTGTCGGCTGTGTACCGATACTCCTGGCTATTGAATTATTCCTCCAATGATGCTCCTGAAGTATCATTGGAGGCATGGAGCTCAGGCATCTTCGGTACTTCGTTGCCATCGCCGATCATGGCGGTCTGCGTCATGCCGCAGAGCGCCTGAACGTCGCCCAGCCCGCCGTCTCGCGGCAGATCAAGGATCTTGAGGCCGAACTCGGCTTCGATCTGTTGCGTCGCGAAGGGCGCGGCGTCGTTCTGACCGATGCCGGAAAGGTTTTTGCTGAAGAGGCGCGCGACGTGCTGGCGCGGACCTCTGCCGCCGTCGAGAAGGCGCAGCGCGTGTCGCGCGGCGGCGGTGGAACCCTGAAGATCGGTCTGCTGGAAAATGCATCGTGGTCCGGGCCTCTGCCGCGTGCGTTGAACCGCTTCGCGCGGGCCTATCCCGACATTCAGCTTGATGTGGTGCCGCTTGGATCGATCGCGCAGATCGATGCCGTGCGCGATGGCCTGCTCGACGCCGGCTTCGTCTACCGCCAGGACAATCTTGTCGAGGGCACGCTGGCGGCGCATCCGCTGGCCACAGACGACGTGGTGCTTGCCGCCTCCGCCGACACGGTTTTCGATCGCGACGGACCGCTCGAGCCGGAAGACATCGACGGGCTGCCGATGGTTTCCTTCCCCCGCGAAGCCGCGCCGGCCTACTTCGATCGCCAGACCGCCGCTATGGCGGCGCTTGGCCTGGAACCGCGGATCGTTCAACGGGCCAATAACGAGACGACAATCCTGAGCCTCGTCTCGGCGGGTGTCGGCTGCGCCCTGGTCAACTCGGCCAACATGCAGCGCCCGCCGCGCGGCGTTCAGTTCCGCAAGGTGAAGGGGCTGTCCGTGCCTCTGGAGTTCGTCTTCATCCACCGGACAAGTCCGGGCAGTCTGACGGCGCTCCTGATCGAGACCGTCCTGGATGAATGATGCCTGAGAAGCATCGCTCCCAGACCATAACGGTATTTGTGGTTATTGGTTGAGCCGCCTATCTCCAGCCTATCGGAACACAACGCGATGGAGATGGCCGATGAAGACCCTTGCCCTCGCAGCCGCCCTTGCCGTGGCGCTGCCCTTCAGCGGCCCTTTTCAGACCGCGCAGGCCCAGATGGCGGCCCCGGTCCTTGCGGGCAGCCCCGTGACCGCCGAGACCCTGGTAGACCGGGCCGAGATGATCCGGATTGCCGATACCCTGGACGCCGCTGTCGACGCCAAGGACTGGGCCCTGGCCCGCAGTCTCTTTACCGATGAGATCGATGTCGACTTCACCTCGCTGGCGGGCGGCGAGCCGGCGACGATTCCCGCTGACGACCTGATCGCCGGCTGGTCCGCCAACCTGACGGCGGAGAAGGAGAGCTTTCACCTGCGCGGCAACCAACGCATCACCTTCACCGGCGCCGACACCGCCGTGATGCTCAGCCATGGCTATGCCTGGAACCGCATGGAACGCGGCGCCCTGCCGGAGAACGGCGGCAACCCGCTGTGGGAGGTCTGGGGCACCTACCTGCACGGCTTCGCGCGGGTGGACGGCGCTTGGAAGATCAGCGCCATGACCTTCACCGCGACTGCCGAACGCGGCAGCACCTTCGTGCGCAACACGCCCGGCAGTTAAGCCGGCAACATCCCCGGAGACGTTACAGCGAAGGCTTGAGCAGCAGCGGTTCCACGCTCGGCCTTTCTGTCCCCTGTTTGAAAGGACCCTCGCGATGACATCGGAAACCTCCGTCCCCCGCCGTTCCTTCCTCGCCCGCGGGGCGCTTGGCCTGGCCGCGACCGCAGCCACGGCGGCGGCCGCCTCGACGGCAAAGGCAAACGCACTGAACCCGCTTGCGGCGCCCGACCGTGCCGACCCGGAGGGCGCTTTCGCCGGCAAGGTGGTGGCGATCACCGGCGGCAACTCCGGCATCGGCGCGGCGACCGCCCATGCCTTTGCCATGGCCGGCGCGCAGGTCGTCATCACCGCGCGCCGCGATGCCCTGGGACAGCAGGTCGAAGCCGAGATCCGCGCCAAGGGCGGCGAGGCGACCTGGATGGTCACCGATGTGCGCGACCCCGCGCAGGTCGAAGCCTTCATCGCCGCCACCGTCTCCACCTACGGCCGGCTCGACGTGCTGTTCAACAACGCCGGTATCTTCATGACCCCGGGCCTGATCGAGGACATCGCGCTCGAGAACTTCGACGACATGCTGCGCACCAATACCTATGGCGTCTTCTACGGCATGAAGTACGCCATCCCGGTGATGAAGGCGCAGGGCAGCGGCGTGATCGTCAACATGGCCTCCGTCGCGGCCCATCGCGGCTTTCCCAACACCGCCCACTACAATGCCTCGAAACACGCCGTGGCCGGCCTGACCAAGGCCGGCGCCCAACTGGCCAAGGACAACATCCGGGTGGTGTCGATCTCGCCCCTTGCGGTGGACACGCCGATGCTGCGCGAAAGCTTCGACTACCAGGGCTTTACCTACGAAGCGGCCGCGCCGACCTTCGTGACGCCGCGCATCATGGACCCGCATGAGATGGCCGAGGGGGTCATGTTCCTCGCCTCCGACGCGGCCACCGCCTTCAACGGCATGGACTTCGACGCCACCGGCGGGCAGCTCGCCTGACCCGCGTTTGGATGGCCGCTTAAAGGCCCGTCTACAGATACGTCCCCGCCAGCGTAAAGACGTCGCCGCCGAGGCCGAGCTTGAAGCGGGCGATGCCGGGCTGGCTTTCGGTGTTGACCCCGCCGAGGTCGAGCCAGCGGCAGTCGTCGGCCTTCAGCGTTTCGATGCCGCGCCAGAGTAGCAGGTTGTGGGCCTGCCCGGCGCGCCCGGCGTCGCTGGTCCAGGAGGCGAGGTAGGTGGCGGCGGCGCCGTGGCGCACCAGGATCACTCCGGCGACCAGGTCGCGGTCGCGGCGCGCCGTGAGGGCGATCACAGCATCGCGGTCGGCGCGCGCCAGGGCGGCGATGAAGTCGCCGTTGGGCCCGAGGAAGCGCTTCTTGCGGCGGAAGCGGTCGTAGAGCAGCAGCATCTGGTTGAGGCGGCGCGGGTGGTCGACCGCCTCCACCGTGATCCCGGATTTCTCTGCCTGCTGCAGGGCGTTGCGCCACTTCCCGTGGAGCTTTGCGCGCAGGGTCTCCAGCGGCGGGTCGAGGTCGAGCCAGACCGAGCTGTAGCCGGTCACTACCGGGCGCAGGCCCAGGGCCCGCAGCATGGCATCGCTGCGGGCGTCCTGCGGCAGCTCCGCCAGCCACAGCAGGAAGTCGCCGAAGCGGCGCCGGCGATAATGATCGGCGACCGCCGCGCAGACCTGAGATGCGCGCGGGTCCTGCAACGGGTCGATGAGCCAGACCGGCCCGCGCATCACCCGCGTAAAGCGGACGAGCGCCCGGTGGCGGCAAAAGCTCTGGACCAGGGCCAGGGGCTCACCGCCCGCGGCCACGAGGCCGCGCTCCACCGTAAGCCCATGTTCGCTTTCGACGGCCTGGCCGTAGGCCCAGGCCTGTTCCAGGCTGGATTTGCCGGCCGCGCGAAACAGCGCCTCCCAGCGCGCGCGCGCACAGGGCTCCCAGGCGACTTCCGTGGCGGTGTCCGGAACGGCGACCATGGGCGCAGTCTCCCGGTTTTCTCCGCGCGCGACAACGCTTAGTCTGCGGCCATGGCAGAGCCTTCCACCGAGTCGTCCGGGTCGCCCGGGCCGGCCGTTCCCGAAATCCGCGGCCACCGCATTCCCAAGCGCCGCTTTACCGGCTGGGCGCTCTACTACTTCCTGCTCTACGTCGGGTTGCCGGTCCTCGTTCTCGGCCTGCTGGTCGACGCCGTTCTATACTTCGTTTTCACCGGTCTCCTTGGCCGCTGCTACGCGCTCTTCTGCCTGTTTCTCTGAAGCGTCATTTGACCGCAGCGGCGGCGGCAGGCTAAGCCAGGGCCGTCTTTGCGTTGTAACAAACCCGCCACCCAGGGAACCATGGTCGCCCTCACGATCTCCTCCGTCTCCAAGCGCTTCGGCGAGACCCGCGCGGTGGACGCCGTCAGCCTCGATGTGGCTGACGGCGAGTTCCTGGCGGTGCTGGGCCCCTCCGGCTGCGGCAAGACCACCCTGTTGCGCCTGATCGCCGGCTTCGAGCGGCTGGACGCGGGCAGCATCCATCTGGGCGACCTGCTGGCCTCCTCCGATGCCCATCACCTGGCCACCGAAGATCGGCGCATTGGCATCGTCTTCCAGTCCTACGCGCTCTGGCCGCATATGAGCGTTGCCGGCAATGTCGGCTACCCTTTGCGCGTTCAGAAGGTGCGCGGCAGCGACTACGACCGCCGCGTTGCCGCGGCGCTGGAGACTGTGGGCCTGAAGGGCCTGGAGGAGCGGCGTCCGGCGGAGCTTTCCGGCGGCCAGCGCCAGCGGGTGGCCTTGGCGCGCTGCCTGGTGATGGAGCCGCGCATCGTGCTGCTGGACGAACCCCTGGCCAACCTCGATGTCCATCTCCGCGCGGCGATGGAAGAAGAGTTTGCCGCCTTCCACGCCAAGACCGGCGCCACCATGGTCTACATCACCCACGATCAGGCGGAGGCCATGACCCTGGCCGACCGCATCGCGGTGATGCACGACGGGCGCCTCGCCCAGCTTGCCGCGCCGCGGGACCTCTACCGCAAGCCGCAGAACGATATGGTGGCGGACTTCATCGGTCAGGGCAGCATCGTGCCGGCCGAGGTCTCCTCCCTGCTGCGCGAGGGGCGCTGCGCCGCCACCGTCCTGGGGCGCGACTTCGTGCTGCGCTGTGCGCCGGACCAGCAGCAGGGGCCGGCCAGGGTCTGCCTGCGGCCGGAGGATCTGGTTCTCACGCCGGAGGGCGCCATCCGTGGACGGGCGCTCAAGGTCACTTACAAGGGCGGCGTGACGGCGGTGGAGGTGGCGCCGGAAGCCGATCCGGCGGCGCGGTTGCAGCTCACCTTGCCGGACGACAGCGCGCCGGCCCGGGGCGACGCGGTGCGCCTCACCTTGCAGGACGGCTGGGTGATCCCGGCCAGTTGATTGACAACGTGCTTCGAGACGACCGCTGCACGGTCTCCTCAGCATGAGGTCAATCAGTTTGGGTGTTCACCCTCACCCTGAGGAGATCCGAAGGATCGTCTCGAAGGGTGCGTTTAGTGATCGACCTTCGCGGTTTTCGGTTAGGCCTCCCAGGGCAGCACGCCGCGGGGCAGGCGCTTGGCGAGGCTGCCGGCCAGCAGCATCAGCCCCAGCACCACCGCGACCACCATCACCGCGACGGCGGAAGCCATGGAGGAACTGCCGCTTTCGTCGAGGAAGAAGATGATGACGCCGATGGTCTCGGCGCCGGAGGAGGTGAGCAGGGCGGAGACCTGGATCTCATTGAAGGCGGTGAGGAAGACCAGCAGCCCGCCGGCTGCGGCCACCGGTGCGGTCAGCGGCAGCACGATGGTGGCCAGGCGCCGGAAAAAGCCGGCCCCGGCCATCTGCCCCGCCTCTTCCAGCGTGCGGTCGAGCTGGTAGAAGCCGCTGATCACCGGGCGCAGGCCGAGGGTGAGGAAGCGCGCCAGATAGGCGGCGAAGATGATCCACAGCGTGCCATAGAGCGAGACGCCGAGCAGCGGGATCGGCTTCAGGAACACCAGGATGGCGGCGATGGCCAGCACCGCCCCGGGCAGGGCATAGGGCAGTTCTGCCAGACCGTTCAGCACCCGCAGCAGGACTGTGCGGCGCCAGACGATGAAGTAGGCCAGCGGCACCGCCAGCGCGATCAGCAGCACCGCCGTTGCGCCCGCCAGCATGAAGCTGTTTACAAAGCCGCGCGCCGTGGCGTCGTGGCTGAGGACGGCATCGGCATAGTGGCGCAGCGTGAAGGTCTCGGGCGAAAGCGACAGCCCGTAGGCTTTCACCAGGGAGGCAGCCAGGAGGGCGGCCAGGGGCAGCACCAGGATGAAGACGATGATCAGCCAGCACAGGGCCTCCACCAGCCGGCGCCGGGACCCCAGTTCGTAGAACAGCGGTTGCGAGGGGGCGCCGATGGTGCGGTAGTCGCGCCGCCGCAGCAACCAGGCCTGCAGGCCGAAGCCCGCGGCGGCGATCACGCTGACCAGCACCGAGAGCACGGCGATCTGGCTGATGATGTCCGGCCCGAAATCGGAGAGCCGCTGGTAGATCAGGGTCGGCAGCACGGAGTAGCGCGCCGGGATGCCCAGCATGGCCGGAATGCCGAAGTTGCCGACGGCGGAGACGAAGGCGAGCGCCGTGCCGGCGACCAGCGAGGGCATCATCAGCGGCAGCACGATGGTCTGGAAGACCTGCCGGCCGGAGGCGCCGCTGGCCCGCGCGGCCTCCACCATTTCCTTGGGCATGGCGCGCAGCCCCGCGCGCAGGGCAAGGAAGACCAGCGGGGCGTGCTGAATGCCGAGCAGCAGGATGATGCCTTCGCGGGAATAGAGCGGATGGGGCGTGCCGAGCGGCGGGGCCAGGCCCAGCATGTTCAGCAGGCTGCTGGAGGGACCGAAGACCTGGATCCACGACAGCGCGGTCACCTGCGGCGGGATCATCATCGGCAGCATGAAGCAGAACACCAGCGCCGCCTTGCCGCGGATGTCGGTGAGCGCGACGAGGAAGGCAAAGAAGCTGCCGAGCAGCAGGCTGATGATCGTGCCGCCGAGGGAGACCTCGATGCTGTGCCAGGTCGCGCGCCAGGTGGAGCGGCGCGCCAGCACTTCTTCGATGGTTGCCAGGGAAGGCGTGCCGCCGGGGGCGATGGCCTCCCACAAAAGCCGCGCCAGAGGCAGCACGGCGATCAGGCCGACGAAGAGCACGAGGAAGGCGAGCAGCGCCTGCTCGCCGGTTCCGCGCCAGAGGCGGGAAGACCTGTCTGCGCCGGGACCTGCCTTATCGGGGCCGGCGCCCGGGCTTCGGGCCAGGGCGCCGGCCTCCGAAGGCGACATTACTCGCCGAACAGTTCGGTGAACTTCATCCGCGCGGTCTTGTCCGTCTCGATCGCCTGATCGGCGTCAAAGCCGATCAGCTTGATCTCGGACTGCGCGGGGAAGCCCGGCGGCGGTGCGACGGTCGGATGGGCGGGCAGGAAGCCTTGCGCCGCCGCCAGCGTCTGGCCCTCTTCCGAAAGGATGAAGTCGACGAAGGCCTGGGAGGCCGGGACGTTCTTGGACGTCGAGAGGATGGCCACCGGCTCGGTCACCGCGCTCACCCCTTCCTCGGGGAAGACGAAGTCGACCGGCGAGCCTTCCAGCTTGTTGCGGATGGCCAGGAAGTCGATGACGATGCCGTAAAGCTTTTCGCCGCTGGCAACCGCCTTGAAGGTGCCGCCGTTGCCGCCCTTGGGCGTGATGTCGTTGCCGGCAAGGCCTTCGTAGTAATCCCAGCCCAGGCCCGGTGCATTCACGACACTGTGCATGTGGTTGAGCGCGGCGCCGGAGTAGAGCGGGCTCGGCATCGCGACCAGACCCTTGGCCTCGGCGGCCAGCAGGTCGCTCCAGGACTTCGGCTTCATCGGCGCGGCGGTGTTGTAGACGATGCCGGTGGTGATCAGCTTGGTGCCGAAGTAGGTCATGTCGGCATCGTAGAGCGCCTTGTCGTAGGGGCCGACCGCGGCCTCCTTGTAGGGCAGCAGGCGCCCTTCCTTCTTCAACTGGCCCATGTTGATGATGTCGGCGATCAGCAGGACATCGGGCTTGATCTCGCCGGCGGAGATCTCCGCACGCAGGATGTTCATCAGCTTCGAGGTGCCGTTGCGGGTCCACTCCACTTCGACATCCGGATACTTGGCCTTGAAGGCATCGACCGTCTGCTGGGCGTCCTTCTCAAGCTGGGAGGTATAGACGACCAGCTTGCCCGAGACGGCCAGGGCGGAAGAGTTGGGAAGGAAGACGGCGAGCGCGGCAAGCAGCAGGCCGGCAGCAGCATAACGAAGCGATGGCATCGTGGGAGCCTCCGGTGGAAATGTCGGGAAGTGAACTCAGGCGCGCTCGAGGGCCGAATGCCGGGGCCCGACCGCAGAACGCCGGAGAGTAGTCCCGCCCCGTGATTGAAAGGTTACAGAAGTATGACGGCTTCATGAAGCCAGATCTGACAAGGTAAGCGCAGGCGCCGGCTGCCTGTTGCTTCCCGGCCCGCTTAGCCTTTCGCCGCCTTCACGGGCGACTCCGCCTCGACTGTGCGGCGGCCCGCAGGGGTCAGGGCGACCGAATGGACCCCGGGGCTGACCTCGGTGATGGTGAGCCAGCCCTTGGCGCGGCACTCGCGCAGGGTGCGCCAGAGAATGGTTTCCGCCGTCTGTTCCGTGACGCCAATCTCGCCGGACATGCGCAGAAGTTCCAGCACCAGCTGCTGTTGCGGAAGCAGGAAAGACACTTTGCGATCCGGTCTAGGGTTTTGGGCCAGTCTAAGGCTTTGGTTCGGACAGAGGCTGCGGCGCTTGGTGCGGCCAAGCCCCGAAGCTTCGAGCCGTCACGGCTTCGGTTCAAGGCCTTTTATGCGCAACCGGCTGTTGTTGCGCGGCGCTGATCGCTCCGGCGCGGGAGCGCTTCGCATGGCCATGCCGCGCGGGGTTCCGGTCGCGCATCGCCGACGCCCAGGCGCCCGGCGGGAAGCGGGGCCGCAGAACGGGACTGCCGGGCCTGTGGCCGGGCAGTCCTCGCTCAAAGCCGTTGGCCGACCCTTTAGTGGGTCCGTCCGTCCGCCAGGACGCGGCACAGCTGGCTCACGGCCTCCTGATGGCGGTCGTTCGAGATACGGGTAAAGTTCCGTGCCAGGTCAAGGCACATCCGCTGACGCTCGTTCAGGCGCCCGTCTTCGCTGTTCAGGCCCTCGTAGAAGAACCCGATATCGACACCGAGCACCTTGGCGATCTCGAACAGCCGGCCGGCCGAGACGCGGTTGATGCCGCGCTCGTACTTGTGGGCCTGCTGGTAGGTTACGCCGATCATCTCGGCAAGCTGCTGCTGGGTCAGTCCCAGCATGGTACGCCGCTCGCGGATACGTTGACCGACGAACTTCTCAACGCTTTGGATGTTAGCAGATACAGTTTCCACTCGATTTCACCATTTTGCTGTGATTCCTGCCCAACCTTAAGTAAGAATCTAATCGATACGGCAATATCGAATAATCACTTTATGAAGTAAATATGGCAAGAGTTTTTTCGCGAGGACACTTTTAAAACTCTGGCGGAACAGCCTTCACGAGCCGTTCCGGCACAGCGTCCCTCTGCGCAGATGGCGTCTCTAAAATACCGAAAGATAATTCATTTTCTGCGCCGCGCGCCCGTTGTGGCGCCGCAATAGTCGCAGGGCGCCGGCCGGCGCCCATCAATCAATGGGCATCCTGACCTTATAATATTCAACTTAGGGCCGCAAAATTGCCATGCAACCCTAACTCACAGACTTTTTTAGTGGCGGCGGCTGCCCGGAGTGTCGCTTTGACGCTTCGGTGATCGCAGCGAGACCGCATCAACCTCTCGTACAAGATGAATCTATCGTCATCTGGGCGGCTCTACGCCAGGGTCAAAATAGGGACGCCCCGGCAGGGTTCGACACCCGCCCCGGCGCGCCGGCCCCTCGAAGCGCCGCTGGAAACCTTCCTGCGGCGCTGGTGCTGCGGCTGCAAGGACGGCGCAACGACTGTCGGTTCCCGTGCGCTGATTTCCCAACTGCGGAGGCGCCAGCCGCCCATCGCGGGCAGCTTTCCCCTTGGGGCCTTCGGGCGTGGCGGTGCACGGCTTCGGAGCGTGTGTCGAGCCCATTGTCCGGCGGCAGGTTGTGGGTATGCTGTCGGCGATACGGGGCTTCGCGGGGGGCGGAGCCCGGTCGGGGAGAGGCCATAGAACCGTGGACGTCAAGCGCAGCGGCGAAACGCAGCAGACCTTTGCCTTCTTTTTGTTGCCAGGTTTTTCGATGCTGGCATTCAGCTGCGCGGTGGAACCGCTGCGCGTGGCGAATCGCCTGACGGGCACGCCTTACTACGACTGGCAGATCGTTACGGAGGACGGCGGGCCGGCCCCGGCCTCCGACAGGCTGCGCATGTTGCCGGACTGCGCGCTCGATGCCTGCCAGTCGCCGGACTACTTCATCGTGGTCGGCGGCATGGACATTCACCGCTTTCGGGAGTCGCCGGGCATATCCGCGCTGCGCCGCCTGGAACGCAGCGGCAGCCGTGTCGGCGCGCTCTCGACCGGCAGCTACCTTCTGGCCTGGGCCGGTCTCTTGCAGGGCTACCGCTGCACGGTGCATTGGGAGAACCTGGACGCTTTCCGCGAGGACTTCCCCGAACTGGACATCACCGGCGAACTCTTCGAGGTCGACCGGGGCCGTCTGACGTGCTCCGGCGGGACGGCCTCGCTGGATATGATGCTGAGCCTGATCGGCGACCGCCTGGGCCGCGACCTCGCGACCCGGGTCGCCGAACAGTTCATTCACGAACGCATCCGCGAGACCCACGATCATCAGCGCATGAGCCTTCAGGGGCGCCTGGGGATCAGTCACCCGAAGCTGCTTCAGGTCGTGGAACTCATGGAGGACAACCTGGAGGAGCCGCTGTCCCGGGCCGAGCTGGCCCGCCGGGCCGCGCTCTCCAACCGTCAGCTCGAGCGCCTGTTCCGCAAGTACCTGGCCCGCACGCCGACCCGCTATTACTTGGAACTGCGCCTCTACCGGGCGCGCACCCTTTTGAAGCAGACGGCCATGTCGATCCTCAACGTCGCGCTGGCCTGCGGTTTCGTCTCCGCCTCCCACTTCTCCAAGTGCTACCGCGAGTTCTTCAACAAGATGCCGCGCGAGGAGCGGCAGAGCCGCGACCAGCCCCTCGGCGTCGCGGAAGAGGACGGGCGATAAGGCAGGGCAGTCGAACAGGCGAGACAGTCGGGCAGGCGAGACAGTCGGGGCGTTCGCTCCCGATGCCGGGGGCAGGTACCGGCAATTGAATTAACTCTGCGAAGAATGCTCCTTTTAAGAGAATCTTTGCGTGCCCGGGCGCAGTCTGCGGGCACTGGCGCCCTTCGCCGTCCGGGAGGTCCCTCATGAACAGGCTGCTGATCAAAATCGTGCTGATCCCGCTGGGTTTCGCCGGGTTCTTTTTCTATATGCAGGTCGACCGCGCCACCAACTATGAAGAGACGATGGCGCGGGTGACCAAGGTCGAGGCACTCTGCTACATGACGAAGCGCGAGCGCGGCGTTCTCTCAAAGACCACGACGACGACCGATCACGGTCCCTGTGCCTCCATGAAGCGAATTCATGAGACCCATCCGGCCTATAAGGACTACAGGCTGGTGAAGGTCACCTATGTCGAATACCGCTATCGCTCGCCCGCCGACGGCAAGATCCACCGCGGCAAGCACGAGCAGGTGAAGCACCCTGACGGCAAGGCCGTGAAGTCGGGCGATACGCTTCTGGTACTGGCCCACAAGACGAATGCCGAAAAGACGCAGAGATTCTGAAGCCGGCCTGCGCCCGACCCCTGAGTACTCGGCCCCCTTGAGTAGTCGGCCCCCTGAGTACTCCACCCGTGACTACTCGACTCCTGTGTAAAGGGCAGCCATGCGATTGGCAGTCAAAGCCCCGCTACAGGCGCACCGAAGGGAAGGCGTAACGCAGGAGAAGGCGTAACGCAGGGGACCGGGCCGGTCCGTCAAAGCCGCACAAGGGCCCTTAGACGGCGAAGCGCACCAGCGTTGCGTTCTCGGGCATGAATTCCGGCTCGCCGCCGGCCTTGCGATAGAGGTCGCTGCCCATCAGGGCGCCGTCGCGATGCTGCGAGAGGGGGCTCTGGGCTGCAGTCGCCGGCGCCCGTTCGGCCAGCGCCTGCTGGCCCAGGACCTGGACCATGAAAGGCATGGACGACAGGCGGGAGAAGCCGACGAGGCGGCCCTTGACCGGCTCCTGCGCAGCCGCGGCCCGATCGCGCCCTGCCGTGCCGTTCCGCCCCTCCCCGGCGCGCTGCTCCACCAGGGCCCGCGCGGCGGCCTCCTCGCTGCCGGAGCGCGGCGGCGTGGTTCTGGTCACAGCCTCGACCGGCTGCCGGGGCCCGGACCCCTGGCCGGCAGCGCCGGACGGCGCCAACGGCTTGGCGCCGGGCGCGGGCAGCAGCAGCATCTTGGGAACACCGGTCATCGGGCCTGGATCCAGCTCGGTCCTTTCATCCTCGTCTACAATAGATGCATCTTATGAAAAATTTATCAAGCATTGATTCTAGTTTGGTTTATACATTAACCAATAAAATTATCTATAAAACCCCGATACCTAAACGAACTGATCTATATTTACTAAGCTTATACCAAGCTTGTGTGAAAATTCACAACAAACCCTCCTCTAATGTTCATGTTTCTTTAAGGGGGCACTGACAGATTCGTTGAAGTCGGGTGCCAGATGGCGCCTTCAGGGCCGGGGACGATTGCGCCAGCATTGAGGTGCGATGGTTCAGCTTCAGGTAGGAGAGCTGCGGCGTGATCGATGCCACGAACGAGGACGACACAGGAATGGAACTCGGGCGCCTGCGAGCGGCGATCCGGGCGTCCGGCGATGTCGTCTACGATTGGGATCTGGCAACCGATCGGATCGTCTTCGGCGGCGACGTAGAGGCGCTTTTCGAGAGCAACGACCTGCCGGTGCCGCGCAGCGGCGAAGAGCTGCAGCTGCGGGTCAGTCCGGAGGACATTCCCCGCCGACGCCGTCTGCTGTCGGATCATTTCGCCGGCTCCACGAACTACGATTGCGAGTTCCGCATCCGCACCGGCCAGGGCGACTTCCAGTGGCTGCACGACCGCGGCAGTGTGCAGTACTCGCCGGCCGGCGTTCCGGCGCGCATGACCGGTGTGATCCGCCTGATCACCCTGCGCAAGCGCCACGAAGAACGCCTCCAGTATCTCGCCAACTTCGATGACCTGACGGGCCACTACAACAAACTGCGGATGCGCGAAGCGCTGGAGCACGCACTCACCCAGTCGCAGCGTTTCGGGCAGCCCGGCGTCTATATCGTCATCGGTATCGACTATCTCGACCGCATCAACACAGGGTATGGCTATGAGGTCGGCGACGCCGTGCTGATCGAGCTTGGCCGCCGCCTGGACGATTGCCTGCGCGCCGCCGACGTGATCGGCCGGCCCAGTGGCGACTGCTTCGGCGCCTTGCTGTCCGTTTGCAGCAAGGACAAGGCCCGGGCCGCCGCAGAGCGCATTCTGCAGCGCATGCGCGAGAACCCCGTGGTGGTCGCTGGCGAGCGGATCCATGTTACCGTTTCCATCGGCGCGGTGGCCTTCTGCCGGGAGAGCAAGACCGCGGTCGACACCATGACCAAAGCGGAAAGCGCCCTGCAGCAGGCCAAGGCCGCCGGCCGCGACTGCCTGCGGTTCTATGAGTTGAGCGAAGCGCAACGCCTGGACTACCGCGCCAGCATGGATGTCGGCGAAGAAGTGCAGGAGGCTCTGCACGACGGCCGCATCGCGCTGTCCTACCAGCCGGTTGTCGATGCGCAGTCCCATGCGGTTCGTTACTTCGAATGCCTGGTGCGCATGTACGACAGGTCGGGCGCCCTGGTTCCCGCCGCCGAGTTCATCCCCGCGATCGAGCAGCTTGGATTGATGCGCACCATCGACAATCGGGTGCGCGATCTGGCGCTTGCCGCCTTGGAGCGCTATCCCGATGTCCGGCTGGCGATCAACATCTCCGGCCTGACGGCGACGGAGCGGTCGTGGCAGCGCGGCCTGATCGCCCGCCTCAAGGGGCGGCGCGAGCTGGCCTCACGCCTGGTCGTCGAAATCACGGAGACCGCGGCGCTGATGGATATCGACGAAACATCCCGTTTCGTCGCCTCCCTCAGGACGCTGGGCTGCGAGGTCGCGCTGGACGACTTCGGCTCCGGCTTCACCACCTTCCACCACCTGCGCGCCCTGACCGTCGACGTGGTGAAGATCGACGGCTCCTTTATCCGCGACATCACCACGGACAAGGAAAATCAGATCTTCATCCGCAATCTCCTGGCTCTGGCCCAGACTCTGGGCGTGGCCACGGTTGCCGAATGCGTGGAGACCCGGGAGGATGCCGACTACCTTTCAGCGGAGGGTGTCGACCTGCTTCAAGGCTACTACTTCGGCCGGCCCGATGTTGATGAGCGCCTGCTGCGCCTGCAGCAGGGCGATGCCGCGCCGATAGGCGCTCTGGCCGTCGGGGATTGAGGCCGGGGGTTTCCCCGGATCCGCTCTAGGTCTTGTCTTTGGTGAGTGTGTTGATCTGCTTTTGCAGCTGATCGATCTGCGCCTTCAGATCTTCCAGGGATTCCGACGAGGCCTCGGCCTTGGTATCGGCGCGGCCGTTCTCGGCCGCCGGCTTGTCGCCGTTTTCATCCTGGTCGGCAGGGAAGGGTGAGAACATGCGCATGGCGCTTTCGAACAGCGCCATGTTCTGCTTGCCCATCTCTTCCAGATTGCCGAAGGGGAACATGTTGCCGAAGGTCTCCTGCATCGACTGGCGCATGCGGTCCTGGTTCTGGGCGAAGCTTTCCATCATGTGTTCCAGATAGCGCGGAACCATCCACTGCATGGAATCGCCGTAAAACGAAATCAGTTGCCTGAGGAAGTTGATCGGCAGCAGGTTCTGACCCTTGGACTCCTCCTCGACGATGATCTGCGTCAGCACCGCCCGGGTGATGTCTTCACCGCTCTTGGCGTCGTAGACGACGAAGTCGACATCGTCCTGCACCATCTGACAGAGATGGTCCAGGGTCACATAGCTGCTGGTCGCCGTGTTGTAGAGCCTGCGGTTCGCGTACTTCTTGATCGTAATGGGACCGTCGTTCCCATTCCGGTTTTTTCCGCCTTTGCTGGAAGCCGCCAAGTTCCCTTGCCTTTCCCGCCGCGCGCCCCGCTCATGACTTTCCTCATGAGGCTTTCGCAACCGGCGTTCTCATCGTTTGCGGCGGCGGAGGCCCTTGCCTTGGGGGTGGCAGCACAGGCGCTGCCGGGTATTCCGCTTCCGCCTAGGGATATTGCTGCGCCGCATCACGGCCTGTCAACGCCCGTCTCCGGGCCGGATTTCCCGGGGCTTTGTGGCGCTTTCGGCGGTGGCCTGCCGTCTTTCGGCGGCGGCGGCGGCCGGTTCTGGTCCCGGGGCTCGACTGGTCAGAGCCTGTGGGAGGCGGTTATACTGGCCGCGCAATGAGCCAGACCGATGAGCTTGAAGAGCTGGCGCGGCGCTATGTCGACCTCTGGCAGGACCAAATGACGGCGCTGGCGGCAGACCCCGATTTTGCCGAAGCCATGCAGCGGGTCATGGCCTCGCTGGGGGTCACGGCAGCGGGCCTGCCCGCGGTCTGGGGGGCCTGGCCGGCGGCCATGGCGAGCATGCTGGCGGCGGCCCAGGGCGGACCGGCGGCGGGTCTGCGGGCCGCTGCGTCGGCGAAGGGCGGCGGGCCGGAAAAGGATGGGTCGACGAATGGACGGCGCGAAGACGAGCAGCGGAGCGGCGCAGCCACCCGCCCAGCCAGGGCGCCTGGGGCCGCGGCCGCTGCCGCTGCATCTGACGGCGGCGGGGCTGACCTGGGCGTCATCGCGGACCGCCTTGCCGCTTTGGAGCAACGGATCCTTGCCCTGGAAGGGGGATCTGGCAGAGCGCGCCGAAAACCTAAGGCAAAAGCTCGGGACAGCTGATCCGGAGGCGTTTTCCGCCGCAGTGGAGCGGGAGGTGATCCAGCGGATGACCCTGCTCGCCCAGGGCATCGAGGCATATCGCCACCACCCCTACCGCCGCCGGCTCGCCGACCCTCCCGTGATCTGGCAGGAGGGCGACACCCGCCTGCTCGACTACGGCGCCTGCCCAGAAGCCGCTGCGGCCGACGCGGCAGCGGCCCCTCTGCTGGTGATTCCCTCGCTCATCAATCGGGCCTACGTCCTGGACCTCATGGAAGGGCGCTCCTTCCTGCGCTGGCTGGCCGCCCGCGGCCTGCGCCCGCTGCTGGTGGATTGGGGCCGCCCGCGCGCGCAGGAGCGCGCCTTTACCCTGACCGACTATATCGCCGGGCGCCTGGAGCGGGCGCTCGACTTCGTCGTCGAGGACGGCGGCCGCAAGCCGCTGGCCATCGGCTACTGCATGGGCGGCCTGCTGGCCCTCGGGCTGGCGGCGCGGCGGCAGGAGGATCTCGAAGCCCTGGTCCTGCTGGCGACGCCCTGGGACTTCCACGCCGACAACGCCCCTCACAGCCGTCTCGCCGCCGCCTGCCTGCCTCTGGCGGCGCCGCTCCTGGAGGTCATGGGCGAGATGCCGGTGGACCTGATCCAGGCGCTTTTCGCCAGCCTGGACCCGCATCTGGTGGTGCGCAAGTTCCTCAGCTTTGCCAGGCTCGATCCCGCATCGTCGAAGGCGGCGGCGTTCGTGGCCCTGGAGGACTGGCTGAATGACGGCATTCCCCTGGCGGCGCCGGTGGCGCGCGAATGCCTCGGGCGCTGGTACGGTGACAATGCCGCCGCCCGGGGCGCGTGGCTGCTGGCCGGCAATCCGGTCGACCCGGCCGCCGTCACGCTGCCCGCGCTGAGCGTCATCCCGGCGCAGGACCGCATCGTCCCGCCGGCCTCGGCCCTCGCCCTGGCCGACGCTCTGCCGGCGGGGGAGACCGCTACCCCTACGGTCGGCCATATCGGCATGATGGTGGGCGGCAGGGCGGAGGCGGATGTCTGGCAGCCGCTCCAGGAGTGGATTCTGGCCCGCACGGCAGGGCCGAACTAGCCGCGGGACGGTACGCTTTTCCCGCACGGCTTGCACCGCGGGCTCGTCTGTCCTTATATCAGGAACAGGTTCGTCAAGGCTGCGCGTCCTGAGCCCTTCCGGGACGCAAGGACTGCGGGTCGCCGCTTCATCGCGAAGAGAAGCGCTCCGCCCACAACACGGGAGATCTCCGATATGACCGAAGTCGTTATTGCCGGTGCGGCCCGCACCCCCGTTGGTTCCTTCAATGGGGGCCTGTCCAGCGTGCCGGCCTCCCACCTCGGGGCGGTGGCCGTCAAGGAGGCGATGAAGCGCGCCAAAGTCGAGGCCGAAGAGGTCGACGAGGCCGTTCTGGGCCAGATCCTCACCGCCGGCGCCGGGCAGAACCCGGCCCGTCAGGCCGCCGTCGAGGCTGGTATCCCCGTCGAGAAGACGGCTTATCAGATCAACCAGCTCTGCGGCTCGGGCCTGCGCGCCGTCGCCATCGGCCAGCAGGCCATCAAGACCGGCGACTCCCGTATCGTCGTGGCCGGCGGCCAGGAAAGCATGAGCCAGGCGCCCCATGTGGCGCACCTGCGCAACGGCCAGAAGATGGGCGACCTGAAGATGGTCGACTCGATGATCAAGGATGGGCTCTGGGACGCCTTTAACGGCTACCACATGGGCAACACGGCCGAGAACGTCGCCAAGCAGTGGCAGATCACCCGCGAAGAGCAGGACGCCTTTGCCGCCGGGTCGCAGAACAAGGCCGAAGCGGCCCAGAAGTCCGGCCGCTTCAACGAGGAGATCGTTCCGGTCACCATCAAGACCCGCAAGGGCGAGACCATCGTCGACGTCGACGAGTTCCCGCGCCACGGCGTGACGGCGGAGTCCCTTTCGGGTCTGCGACCCGCGTTCGACAGGGAAGGCTCGGTGACCGCCGGCAACGCCAGCGGCATCAACGACGGCGCCGCGGCGGTTGTCCTGATGTCCGCCGAGGACGCAGCGGCCCGCGGCGTTGCGCCCCTGGGCCGCATCGTCTCCTGGGCCACCTGCGGCGTCGATCCCTCGATCATGGGCACGGGCCCCATCCCCTCCAGCCGCAAGGCCCTGGAACAGGCCGGCTGGGCGCCCGGCGACCTCGATCTGGTCGAAGCCAACGAGGCCTTCGCCGCCCAGGCCCTGGCCGTGAACAAGGACATGGGCTGGGACATCGACAAGGTGAACGTCAACGGCGGGGCCATTGCGCTCGGCCATCCCATCGGTGCTTCCGGAGCCCGCGTTCTGGTCACCCTGCTGCACGAGATGGGCAAGCGCGACGCCAAGAAGGGTCTCGCCACCCTCTGCATCGGTGGCGGCATGGGCATCGCCATGTGCATCGAGCGCGACTGAATGCAGCCGGCGGGCCCTCGGTCCGCCAAAAAAGCGCAGCCAACGAAAGACCGGCCCGCCCTTGTGCGGGCCGGTTTTTTTGTTCGGCCGCGTCGTGTCTACTGTCTGGTGGGGCCCGCGGCGTCGATCAGGTGTACGATCCCCGCCGGGTTGGTGATCCAGAAACCGTCGAAACCTTCGGGCAGGGGCTCGATCCCGTCGCAGCGGCGGATGCCCGACCGATGCAGCCGGACCGCTGCGGTCCGGCTGTCCTCGCAGGTCACCTGCAGCCAGAGTTCCGCCTGGCTCATCTGCGGACAGCAATCGAGGTGCAGCGTCATGGCGCCGAAAGCGAAGGCCGTGGTTTCGGCATCGCCCTTCAGTTCCTTGAGGGCCAGCACGTCTCTGTAAAAGGCCACGGTTTCCGCATAGAGCGGTGCCGGCACCTTCATCGCAAGATTGGCGCCGGCCGTGAAACCCGTCTTGCGATCTTCCTGCTCATGCGCTTCGGGCATGCTCGCCTCCTTTGTTTCCCAGGTGTTGCTCCAGTGCAGCGCATTTCTGCAGCCAGCCCTGGCGGAAGCTCTCCTCCTCCGGCGTGCTGGCCAGGCCGCGGTGCCGGATCGCCAGGCGGCAGCCGGTGCCCCGTTCGGTCAGGGTGAAACTGACCGCTGTCGGGCTGCCGGTGCCGTCCTCGATCCAGGACCAGACCATGAGGTGTGGCGGCTCCAGCGTCAGAACGCGGCAGCGCACGGTGCCACCACAGTCGGTGTCCTCCGGCCCGGCGCGGAGCTCGAAGGTCGCGCCGACGACCGGGCGGAAGGTGTTGGGCATCAGCCAATCGGCCAGCGCGGCGCTGTCGGTCAGCGATCGCCAGAGCGACTCCCTGTCCTGGTCGAAGTCCTGCGTCAGGACAAGGTCCATCGGTCGGCGCCTGCTCATGGAGTTTCGTCCTTTGCTGCGGGCTTTGCTGCAGGCTTCGTTGCGAGATGCCGCCGCAGGCGTGCGAGCCGCGCCTTCCAGAAGCGCTCGTACTGATCGGTCCAGGCGCGCACTTCGGCCAGGGGTGCGGGCTCCAGGGCGTAGATCCGCTTGCGGCCGGCGGGGCGTCGGCGCACCAGTCCCGCCGCGCGCAGGATCTGCAGGTGCTGCGAAACCGCGGCAAAGCTCATGTCGAATTCCGCGGCCAGGTCCTGCACCGGGCGCTCACCCTCAGCCAGCAACTCGAGAAGCCGGCGGCGCGTCCGGTCGGCGATGGCATGGAAAACGGCATCGCTTTCGATGGTCTGCATGGCGGCCACTATATTAAAGCAATCACTTTAATGTCAATTCCGGCGATTGCGCCCCGGATGGCGCGCGCGGCTGTTGGCGGCGGTTGCGATCCATGGTTTTATGCATCTGAAAACAGACCGTTGTCCTAAAGCGGCGGTGATCGCGAAGGGCGTAAACAGCGAGCGGGGAGGTGCACGATGGCGCGGGTGGCGTTGGTGACGGGGGGAACGCGGGGCATCGGGGCGGCGATCTCGGTCGCCCTGAAAGACGCCGGCTACAGCGTGGCGGCGAGCTACGGCGGCAACGACGAGGCCGCCAACAAGTTCAAGGATGACACCGGCATTGCCGTCTACAAGTGGGACGTCGGCGATTTCGAGGCCTGCAAGGCCGGCATCGCCCAGGTCGAGGCCGACCTCGGGCCCGTGGACGTTCTGGTGAACAATGCCGGTATCACCCGGGACGGCACCCTGCACCGCATGACCCTGGAGAACTGGCAGTCGGTGATCTCCACCAATCTGGACTCCCTCTTCAACATGACGCGTAACGTCATCGAGGGCATGCGCAGCCGCAGCTACGGGCGGATCATCTCGATCTCGTCGATCAACGGCCAGAAGGGCCAACTCGGCCAGGCCAACTATTCCACCGCCAAGGCGGGCGTCTTCGGCTTCACCAAGGCGGTGGCGCAGGAAAACGCCTTCAAGGGCATCACCGTCAACGCCGTGGCGCCGGGCTACATCGGTACGGAGATGGTGCGCGCGGTGCCGGAGGAGATTTTGAACACCAAGATCCTGCCGCTGATCCCGGTGGGACGGCTGGGCGAGCCGGAGGAGATTGCCCGCTGCGTGGTGTTCCTGGCCAGCGAGGAGGCCGGCTTTATCACCGGCTCGACGATCTCGGCCAACGGCGGCCAGTACATGGCCTGACGGCGGATAACACAGGCAGGCGGCGGTGTCGGTTGCAGCCTCTGACAACGCGCCGTTGCCGGAAAGGCTGATCCTCTTCGACGGCGTCTGCGTGCTGTGCAACGGCTCCATGCAATTCATCCTCAAGCACGAGCGCGCGGCGGAGTTTCACTTCGCCGCCGTCCAGTCGGACGCCGGGCGCCGCGCCCTGGCCGCCCATGGGCAGCCGACCGAAGACTGGGACTCGGTGGTGGTTGTCGATGGCGCTGCGGTCTACTTGAAATCAGACGCGGCGATCCGCATCGCGCGAGGCCTGCGCGCACCCTGGTCCTGGCTGCGGGCGCTGGCGATCCTGCCGCGTGGCCTGCGCGACTGGCTCTACGACCGGGTGGCGCGCAACCGCTACCGCCTCTTCGGCCGCTACGACCAATGCCGCATTCCCACCGCCGAGGAGCGCGGGCGGTTCCTGCAGTGAGTGCAGCCGCAAGAGGTGACGGCGCCTTCGCGCCGCTGGCGGCGGGGGAGGGCACGGCGTGAACGACTATCCCAACCGTCCGCTGATCGGTGTCGGCGTGGTGGTCTTCAAGGCGGATCGCGTGCTGCTGGTCCGCCGCGGCAAGCCGCCGCGCGAAGGCCAGTGGTCGCTGCCCGGCGGGCGTCAGCGCCTGGGTGAGCGGATCGAGGCCGCGGCCTGCCGCGAGGTGCGGGAGGAGGCGGGGATCGAGATTGTGGTGGGCCCGCTTGTTGACGTGGTCGACTCCATCACCCGCGACGAGGCGGGCGCCGTCCAGTATCACTATACGCTGGTCGACCTGCTGGCGGAGTGGCGGGCGGGAGAGGCTGTGGCCGGTCACGATGCCGCCGAGGTCGCCTGGGCCGACCCGGCCGATCTCGCGCCCTTCGATCTCTGGGCGGAGACCGAGCGCATCATCGCCCTGGCGGTACAGAAGCGCGGGGCGTCCTGATTCCGGCCACGGGCTTGCCAGCACACGCCCTCGGCGCTATCAGCCAGACCATGAGTTCCTCCGCCCCGGCCTCCTCGCCCCAGCGCCTGCGCGCCACCCTGATCGGCGGCATCGCCGTCCTGCTGTGGTCGCTGCTGGCGCTCTTCACCACCGGGGCGGCGGGCATTCCGCCCTTTCAGCTTCTGGCCATGACCTTCGCGGTCGCCTTCGTCACCAGTCTCTGCGTCCTCGCCGCCCGCGGCCCGGGCGCATTTGTGGCCTGGCGCCAGCGTCCGCCGGTCTGGCTGCTCGGGGTGGCCGGGCTCTTCGGCTATCACTTCTTCTACTTCGTTGCCCTCGGCAATGCGCCGCCGGTTGAGGCCGGCCTCATCGCCTATCTCTGGCCGCTGCTGATCGTCGTCTTCTCGGCGCTGCTGCCGGGCGAACGGCTGCGCTGGTTCCACCTCGGCGGCGCGCTGCTGGGTCTGGCCGGGGCGGCGCTGCTGGTCACCCGCGGCGGGCAGCTCGCCTTCCGGGCTGAGTTCGCGCTGGGCTACCTGGCGGCGCTCGCCTGCGCGCTCACCTGGTCCACCTACTCGGTCCTGAACCGGCGCTTCGGCGCGGTGCCGACCGACGTTGTGGGTGGTTTCTGCGGGGCCGTGGCCTTCCTGGGCGCCGCCTGTCACGTGATGCTTGAGACCACCGTTGTGCCCCAGGGCCTGCAGTGGCTGGCGATCCTGGGGCTCGGCCTGGGGCCGGTCGGCGCCGCTTTCTTCGTCTGGGACTACGGCACCAAGCACGGCAACATCCAGGTGCTGGGTGCCTTCTCCTACGCTGCGCCTCTACTCTCGACGCTGCTGCTCATCGCCTTCGGCCAGGCGGAGGCGACCTGGATCGTCGCCCTGGCCTGCCTCCTGATCGTCGCCGGGGCGGTGCTGGCCTCGAAGGAACTGCTGCGCAAATCCTGACGGTGAGGCGGCGTCTATCGTGGGGTCTAGCGGGGAAGGGGCCGCCAGTCCGGCGGCGCCATCTCGAAGCCCTCGAACTGGAAGCCGGGGGCCACGGTGCAGCCCACCAGGGTCCACGCGCCGAGGCTTTCGGCCGTCTGCCAGACCCGCGCCGGGACCACCACCTGTGGGCGCTGACGCGCCGCCAGTTCCGGCCCCAGAACCTTGGACTCGGCGTCGTGGCCGTTGGCCGACATGGTGAGGACGAGCGGCGCCCCGGCGTACCAGTGCCAGACCTCGGCCGCGTCGACCCGATGCCAGTGGGAAACCTCCCCCGCCGCCAGCAGGTAGTAGATCGCGGTGGAGGCGGCCCGCCCCTCGATGCCCCCGTTGATGGCCGTGGGGTCGCGGAAGGTTTCGCGGAAGTGTCCGCCCTCCGGATGAGGTTGCAGGCCCAGGGTCTCGATGATCTCCGCAGCGTCCAACGGCATTCTCCTGTTACGGGTGTCTTTCTGTTGGGGGCAACGTTCTGTTAAGGCTTTGTTAACCATAGCAGACCTGTGATCGCCTGGAACGGCCAACTGTGATAGGCTCCGCGCCCATGTGGCACGATGTCGTTGATCTGCGGGAGTTCTACGAGACCCGCCGCGGCCAGGTGGCGCGCCATATGGTGCGCCGGGCCGTGCGCTCGGTCTGGCCGGATGTGACCGGCCAGCGCGTGCTCGGGCTCGGCTTCGCCACCCCCTACCTGCGCCAGTTCAGAAGCGAGGCCGAGCGGGTGTTGGCCTTCATGCCGGCCTCCCAGGGGGTGCTGCACTGGCCGCCGGAGGGGCCGGGGGTGGTTTCCCTGGTCGAGGAGACCGAGCTGCCGCTGCCCGACTACTCCGTCGATCGGGTGCTGCTGGTCCACGGCCTGGAGAACAGCGAAGCCCTGCGCGCGTTGCTGCGGGAGATCTGGCGGGTGCTGACAGGCGACGGCCGCCTGCTGGTGGTGGTGCCCAACCGCCGCGGCATCTGGGCGCGCTCCGACCGCACGCCGCTGGGCTGGGGCCACCCCTACAGCGCTGCCCAGCTGTCCCGCGTGCTGCGGGAGAACATGTTCACCCCCACGCGAACCGAACGGGCGCTCTACGTGCCGCCCACCACGTCCCACACCCTGCTGCGCTCGGCGCCGGCCTTCGAGCGTATCGGCGCGCGCTTCTTTCCCACCTTTGCCGGTGTGGTGATGATCGAGTCCGGCAAGCAGCTCTACGCCGGCTCCGCCAAGCGGGTGCGCGGACGCATCGGCAAGCCGGTGGTGGTGCAACTGCCCCAGGCCGCCGGCCGCGTCCACCGCGAAAGAACGCCGAAGCCGACCTGAGCCGGCGGCGGGATGGCGTCTGCCCCGACGAGCGCCCATGACCTACGAGGAATTCAACGCTTTCTGCAAGGCCCTGCCGGCCACGACCTACGTCGTGCAGTGGGGTGGCTCGCATGTCTGGAAGGTGGGCGGCAAGGTCTTCGCCATCGGCGGCTGGGCCGAGGGCGCGCCGGCCTACACCTTCAAGACCAGTCCGCTGTCCTACGAGATCCTGCAGGAGCAGCCGGGCCTGCGCCCGGCGCCCTATCTCGCCTCACGCGGCATGAAGTGGATCCAGCACTACGCCGAACCGGGCCTCGCTGACGACGCGCTGAAGGACTACCTGCGCGAATCCCACCGCATCGTGTCGCTTGGCCTCTCGAAGAAAAAGCAGCGTGAACTCGGCCTCAACGACGCCTAGCCGCAGCGGGGTCTAATCCTTCTTCAGGCGGAAGATCGCTTTTTCGCCAAGCAGGTTGGCCAGCGGCCCGCCCCAGATAGACCCCAGCAGCCCGGTCTGCGGGCGGTCGTTGCGCAGCACCAGGGTCTCCGCGATCTCCAGCCCGCAGGCCTGGCAGAGTTCGGTGAAGTCGCGGATCGTGCAGAAGTGGATGTTCGGCGTCTCGTACCAGGCCTCCGGCAGCGAATCGGTGACCGGCATCCGACCTTTCAGTGTCAGGTGCAGGCGCACCTGCCAGTGGCCGAAGTTGGGGAAGGAGACGATGGCGTGGCGTGCGATGCGCACCATCTGTTCCAGCACCTGGCGCGGATCGCGGGTCGCCTGCAGGGTAAGGCTGAGGATGGCGTAGTCGAAGGCGCGGGCCGGGTATTCCACCAGGTCGGTATCGGCGTCGCCCTGGATCACCGAGAGGCCCCTGGCCACGCAGGCATTCACGTTGCGCTGGGACAGTTCGATGCCGCGGCCCACCACCTCGCGCTCGCGGATCAGGTGGTCCAGCAGCGCGCCGTCGCTGCAGCCGATGTCCAGCACCCTGGCGCCGCGGTCCACCATGCGGGCGATCAGTGCCAGGTCGCTGCGCAGGGGGGCGGCGCTGCGGGCCGTGCTGGTGTCGAGCGGGCTCATCGGTCGGGTCTCGGTTGCAGCAGTCATAAGCAGGGGGTCATGAGAAGGCTGTCATGGGAAAACGCTGTCATGGGAACGTGAGGCCACGATGTTCGGCGCAGCCGTTCAGAAAGCCCGAGAGGGTAGCCCGGAACTCCGGCTCGTCCAGCAGAAAGGCGTCGTGGCCGGCGTCGCTTTCGATCTCCACGAAGCTGACGTCGGCGGCCACCGCGTTGAGGGCATGGACGACGTCGCGGTTCTCCGAGGTCGGGAACAGCCAGTCGCTGGAAAAGGAGATGACGCAGAAGCGCACCGGGGTGTCGCGAAAGGCGTGGGCGAGCTGGCCGCCGAATTCGGAGGCCAGGTCGAAGTAGTCCATGGCCCGGGTGATGTAGAGATAGGAGTTGGCGTCGAAGCGCTGCACGAAGCTGGCGCCCTGATGGCGCAGATAGCTTTCCACCTGGAAGTCGGCATCGAAGCCGAAGGTGAGACCGCGGCGGTCCTGCAGCCGCCGGCCGAACTTGCGGTGCAGCGCCGGCTCCGAGAGATAGGTGATGTGCGCGGTCATGCGCGCCACGGCGAGGCCGCGGTCCGGGTTGCGCCCCTCGGCGATGTATCGCCCGCCGCACCAGTCCAGGTCGGCCATGATGGCCTGGCGCCCGACCTCGTGGAAAGCGATGTTCTGGGCCGTGTGGCGGGCCGCGGTGGCGATGGGCACGGCGGCAAAGACCTTCTCCGGGTAGCTGGCCGCCCACTGCAGCACCTGCATGCCGCCCATGGACCCGCCGGTCACGCAGAACAGCTTGTCGATGCCCAGGTGGTCGATCAGCAGCTTCTGGGCGCGCACCATGTCGGCGATGGTGATGACCGGGAAGTCGAGTGCCCAGGCCTCGCCCGTCGCCGGGTTCGCGGATTTCGGGCCGGTGGTGCCCATGCAGCCGCCCAGCACGTTGACGCAGATGACGAAGAAGCGCTCGGTGTCGAGGGCCAGGCCGGGACCGACGATCTGGCTCCACCAGCCGGGCTTGCCCGTCACCGGGTGGGTGCCGGCCAGGAACTGGTCGCCGGTCAGGGCATGGCAGACCAGGATGGCGTTCGATTTGTCGGCGTTGAGGCGGCCATAGGTCTGGTAGGCGAGCGTAAAGGGCCCCAGCGCCACCCCGCAGTCGAGCATCATCGGGGTCTCGCCGCCGAACTCGGCGCTCAGACCCTCCTGGCGTCCCTCCAGCGCTTCCCGCTGCGATCCCGCTGGTCGGGCAGTCTGCGCCGCATCCTCCGCCTGCCCGGCTGCTGCGGCTTCCGGCTGTTCGCTCACCTTCACTCCTGGGTCCTCGGCCAATCCGGCACCTCGTCCGCCCGCGCTGAGTCGACACCTCTCCGGTCGCTGCCAAGGCGCAGCCTGTACCGTCCCTGAGGGCCTGTCCTGCGAGAGAGCCCCTAGCTAGGGAGCAAGGGCCCGTTCTGTCAACCTTTCCCATGGTCGCAGGCCCTCTCGGCCCGGCGCCCTCAGGGTGCCTCAGCGGCGCCCTGGCGCCTGAACTCCGGGGACCGCTGCCGGCGCGGAGGCGCTGCCCGGGGGCGCCGGTTTGGTGTAAGGTTTCCTTTGATTTTACCCAATCCAGCGACTATCAGTAGCTCCGCCTTGGCTGCAGGTATCGGGCCCGAATGTCAGAAAAACCGCCATCTCTGGACGATTTGCGTCGCCAAATCGACGAAATCGACAATGCAATCCACGACCAGCTCATGCGCCGGACAGAGCTGGCGCGTCAGATCGCCCAGGCCAAGGGAACCAATGCCGTCATTATGCGCCCGGGGCGCGAGGCCCGGGTTCTGCGGCGGCTGGTGGGGCGCCACCAGGGACCCTTCCCGAAGCCGGTGGTCTGCCGTATCTGGCGCGAGATCATTTCGGTCTTCACACGCCTGCAGGGGCCCTTCGCGGCGGCGGCCTTCGCGCCGGAGCACGGCAGCGACCTGTCCCTGCTGGCGCGCGACCATTTCGGTTCGCTGACCCCGATCACCGGCTACGGCTCCGAGATGGGGGTGCTGCGGGCGGTCAGCGAAGGCAAGGCCAACATCGGCATTCTGCCGCTGCCGGAGTCCGACCGCGGCCCGCCCTGGTGGCCGAAGCTGGCGCGCAGCGGGCGCGCCTCGCCCAAGATCATCGCCCGTCTGCCTTTCGCCCCGCTGGACGGCGGGCGCCGCTCGGGGCCCGAGGCGGTGGTGATCTCCCTGGCCGAGCCGGAGGAGAGTGGCGGCGACCGCGGCTATCTGATCGTCGAATTGGACGAGGCGGTTTCGCGCGGTGCGCTGAAGACCCTGCTGTCGGATGCCGGCTTTGACGTGCGCAACACCCAGGCCTGGGTCGATGCGCCGGACCGCACCCTGCATCTTGTCGAGGTCGACGGCTTTCTGGCGGGCGGCGATGCCAGGGTGGCCGCCCTGGTCGAAGAGGTGCCCCAGGTGAGCCACGCCTGGGTAGTCGGCAGCTTTGCCGTGCCGCTGTCACCGGAGGATCTGGCGGCCCAGCCGGTTGCGGCCATGATGGCCGGGGCCGGCGCAGGGTCCGGGGCAGAAAGCAGCGGTGCGTCATGAGCCCGGCAGCGGGCCCCATGCCGCGCCCCGGCATCCTGGATGTCGCGCCCTACGTCGGCGGCGAGTCCAAGGCCGCCGGGGCCAACCGGGTCATTCGCCTGGCCTCCAACGAGAATCCGCTGGGGCCGAGCCCGAAGGCCGTGGCCGCCTATGCCGCGGAGCAGGACGATCTGCACCGCTATCCCGACGGCGGCGCGCTGGCTCTGCGCCGGGCCATCGCTGAAGCCGAAGGGCTGGATGCGGCGCGCATCGTCTGCGGGGCGGGCTCCGACGAACTGATCGCCCTGTTGGTGCGCGCCTACGCCGGGCCCGGCGACGAGGTGCTCTACAGCGAGCACGGCTTTCTGATGTACGGCATTTCCGCCCGCACCGCCGGGGCGACCGTGGTCGCGGCGCCGGAGGTGGCGCTGACGGCCGACGTCGACGCCCTCATCGCCCGGGTCAGCGACAAGACGCGCCTGCTGTTCCTGGCCAATCCCAACAACCCGACCGGCAGCTACATCTCCCAGGCCGCCCTGACCCGCCTGCATCAGGCACTGCCGCCCAACGTGCTTCTGGTCGTCGATGCCGCCTATGCGGAATACGTCTCTGCACCCGACTATCCGCAGCCCGCGGCTCTGGTCGAGCAGGCCGACAACGTTGTCATGCTGCGCACCTTCTCCAAGATTCACGGTCTGGCGGCGCTGCGCCTCGGCTGGGCCTATGCGCCGCCGGCGGTGGTGGATGTGCTGAACCGTGTGCGCGGGCCCTTCAACGTCAGTCAGGCGGCGCAGGCCGCGGGGGTCGCTGCGGTGGGCGACACGGCCCATGTCGCACACTCGCGCGCCCACAACGACGAATGGCGCCGCTGGTTCGCCCAGGCGGCCGCGGCGGCGGGCATCGAGCCTCTGCCCAGCGTCGGCAACTTTCTGCTGCTCCGCTTTCCCGGCGGGCAGAGCGAGGCCGAGCAGGTGCTGGCGGCGTTGAAGCGCCGCGGCGTGCTGGTGCGCGGTGTCGCCGCCTATGGCCTCGCCAACTGCCTGCGGGTGACCATCGGCACCGAAGAGGAAATGCGGACGACGGCGGAGGCGCTTCAGGAAGCGTTGTCGGAGACGGGGGCATGAGCGATGGCGCCGTACCCGAAGCCGCGGGCGCCGGCGCGCGGCCTATGTTCGACCGCGTCGCGCTGCTGGGCGCCGGGCTCATCGGCTCCTCGCTGGCATGGGCCATGCGGGCGCGGGGGCTGACCGGCCACATCGCAGCCCACTCCAGGCGCGCCGAGACGCGCGACAAGATCGCCGAACTCGGCTTTGCCGACTCGCTTCATGCGGACCCGGGCGATGCCGTCGAGGGGGCCGACCTCGTCTTTTTCTGTGTGCCCGTGGGGGCCAATGCCGCGGTTGCCGAAGCCGTCGGTCCGCGCCTTGCCCCGGGCGCCATCGTGACCGATGTCGGTTCGGTGAAGCAGGCTGTGATCCGCGACATCGGCCCGACCTTGCCGGAAGGCGTGCATTTCATTCCCGGCCATCCTGTGGCGGGCACCGAGTTCTCCGGCCCCGAGGCCGGTTTCGCCGATCTCTTCGAGCAGCGCTGGTGCATCCTGACGCCGCCGCCGGGCACCCACGAGGACGAGGTGGAGAAGCTGGTGCGGTTCTGGCAGGCGCTCGGCTCGACCGTGCAGATCATGGACGCGGCCCGTCACGACAAGGTGCTGGCCGTCACCTCCCACCTGCCGCACCTCATCGCCTACACCATCGTCGGCACGGCGACCGACCTGGAGGAGAGCGAGCGCGCCGAGGTGGTGAAGTTCTCCGCCGGCGGTTTCCGCGATTTCACGCGTATCGCCGGATCCGATCCGATCATGTGGCGCGACGTCTTCCTGCATAACCGGGAATCGGTCCTGGAGATGCTGCAGCGCTTTTCCGAGGATCTGACGGCGCTCCAGCGCGCCATCCGCTGGGGCGAGGGCGAAACCCTGGAGGGTTTGTTCCGCCGCACGCGGGAAATCCGTGCCGGCATCGTCGACGCCCACCAGGCGGGTTCCTTCGATCCTAGAGAACCGGAGCGATCGGGAACAACGGGACCGGTCCCAGAAAAAGCAGACCGTCCCGCAGAGTAATCGGCGCCTCCAGCACCGTCGTGCCGCTGGCGGCATCGCGCCGCCCCATGGCGGCCACCGCGAGCTGCGCGGCAAAGGCGGCCTCCGGCTTGATGCGCCCGTCTTCGGCCAGGCGGTCGATGATCTCGTCAGCACCTTTCAACTGGGTATCGAACAGGCCGGCCGGGCGCAGCGCCTGATCGAGGCCGAGCCGCCCTTTGGCCTGCAGGTCCAGCGGTCCCCAGAGGGCGGAAAGGCTTTCGAAGCGCCAGAGGCCGCCCGCGTCGCGCCACTGGGGCAGGGAGTCCGCGGGCTTGCCGCGGGGAATGCCGCCGACCACCGTCGAGCGGAACGAAAGCCGCTCCAGCGAATCTCCCAGGGGTCCGCCTTCGCCCTCGGGCAGGCGCACGGCGACCGCCTCTCCGGCGAGGTTCAGTTCGTCAGGATCTCCGTTTCGTGGCTGGTGCAGCGGGCCCATGCGGGCGGTCAGCCGGTCCACGGTCAGCGGTTGCAGGTCCGGTCCGTCTACGCGCAGGGCGCCCAGGTCGACGGACGCGCTGTCGACCTGCCCGTCGAGGGCCAGTACCACCTGCCCCCGGGCCTCTTCTGTGGCGACCGCCGCCGCCCGCTGCTCCTGACCTTCGGTCAGCCGCAGCTGGTGGGTTCCCGGGAACGCCAGATCGATCGTGAAGGGGTCCCAGAGCTTGGCCTCGCCGATGATCGGCGGGCCCTGCCAGGCAAGGCCCTGGGGGCTGGTCGCTGTGGGCTGGTTGAAGGTGACCGTCAGGGCGAAGGGGAAGCCGCCCATGTGCGGCCCGTCGTAGTCGATCTCGTAGCCGCGCGCGATCTGCTCGCTGCGCCACCGCGCGATCCCTTCGGCCAGAGCCTCTGAGGCCCAGTACCAGTAGGCCGAGACAGCCAGCGCAAAGACAACGAGCGCGACAGCGCCGAGGCTGACGAGACGGGTGCGACGCATACGCGCTTTTGCTCCTTTTCGCGGCAAGCGAGACTCTGGTCGGTGCGGCTGCTGCCATCATACCGCGCCGCGGCCGGTCGTGCGGACTCAAATGCCCGGGGGCGGTTCCCTGCCGAAGCGGGCTTGAGGGCATGGCCGCGATTTGTTGGTATAGCAGCCGCTGTGCAGACGTATCGGAACGCGACATGACGGAAAGCCGGTGGCCGGACTTCGACGACCCCGACAACCTTACGCCCGAGGAACTGGCCGCCCGCCGTCTCGACCTCCCGGATGGCCAGGATTTCTGGGTTTTCGGCTACGGCTCGCTGATGTGGCACCCCGGTTTCCCCCATGTCGAGGTTCGCATCGCCCGCCTGAACGGATTTCACCGCAGCTTTTGCGTCTTCTCCCATCGCTACCGCGGTACGCCGCAGGTCCCGGGGCTGGTGCTGGGGCTTGACCGCGGCGGGTCCTGCCGCGGGCTGGTGTTCCGGGTCCCCGCCGGCGAGGGCGAGGAGGTGCTGGACTACCTCTATGCGCGGGAGATGATCACCGGCGTCTATCACCCGTCCTGGCGGGCCGCCAAGACCGACCAGGGCAGCGTCTCCGCGATCACCTTCGTCGTCGACCGCGCTCACCGTCAGTATGCCGGCGGGCTCGGTCATGACGAAATGGTGGGTCTCATCCTGCAGGGCCACGGCGCCCGCGGGCCCTGCATGGAATACCTCGAGAACACCGTCCACCACCTGCGGGCGCTGGGCCTGCGCGACCGCGCCCTGGAGCGCCTGCTGAAGGAAGCCAAGGCAAGGCGGGCCGCCTCCGGGCCCTCCGGCTCCGGTTCTTCCGGTTCCGGACCTGCCGATCAGGGGCTCGTCACATCTTAGTGTAGTGTCGTGAATTGATCGCAGGGGCTGTTGGTCAATATTTCTAGGCCATCAGGCACCCGCCTGTCCCTTCAACAGGAGATGCGAGGTTCTCCCCCATGATGCGCAAGCTTTTACTGGCATCGGCCTTGTCGTTGATGACCGTTGGCGCGGCCCAGGCCGGCGAACAGTACGTTGACGAAACCGGCTACGCGATCAGCGGCTATGACGCGGTGGCCTATTTCGACCTGAAGCAGAACCCCGTCGGCTCTCAGCAGCCCCGGGCGGTGCGGGGCAAGGCCGGCATCACCGCCGAGTACAACGGCGCCACCTGGGCTTTCGCGAACGAGGCAAACCGCGACAAGTTCGTCGCCGATCCGGCGAAGTACGCGCCCCAGTACGACGGTCACTGCGCCTACGGCCTGGCCCAGGGCGGCAAGGTTCCGGCCAATCCCAACCTCTGGCGCATTGTGGACGGCAAGCTCTATCTGAACATCACGCCGACGGTGGTCGGGTTCTGGGAAGGCGATATTTCGGGCAACCTCGAGAAGGCCGACGACCTCTGGTCGAAGAAGGAGCCGCTTCCCGCTTCAACCAAGAGCTGGAAGGCCATCAACGACAACGACGGGACCTACGAGGGCCCGGCCCCCATCGAAGGATAGCCTTCGGCTTACAGCAGACTGCGTATCGGATCTGTTCGAACACCGAAAACGGCGCTTCGGCAGATCGGGGGCAGTAGAGAAACGTCAATCGAGAGGAGACATCAGTTCATGGCTGAAAAAGGGAAAGTTGTATCGGCGGTGATGATCGCCGGCGCCGTGGCTCTGGCCGTTTCGGCAACCGCTCATGTGACGCCGGCGAGCGCCCAGGCAAAGGAAAAGTGCTACGGCATCTCGCTGGCCGGTCAGAACGACTGCGCTGCGGGCCCCGGCACGACCTGCGCCGGCACGTCGACCGTGGACTATCAGGGCAATGCCTGGACCCTGGTTCCGGCCGGTGACTGTCTGAAGTACGGCGTCGAGGAAACGACGGCGGACTTCGAGCTTCCGGGCGACCGCAAGGGCTCGCTGGAGGCTCTCGACCGCGACCTGCCGGCCTGACGGCGGCCTCGGGGACCGGCCCGCCCGTCGTTGAACGGGGCGGCTTGAAGGGGAACCCCGGTCCGGGTAACGCAGCAGCGATGACCGGACCGGGGTTCGCCCTTTTTCCTTCAATCCTAAATCGGTGTTCTGACTGGTGATGGCGCGTTCTTCGACAGTTCCGGCCCGTGCGGGCGTTGGCCTGAAGGCCCAGCACTACGAGGCTGTTCTGGACAGCCGGCCGGACCTTGGCTGGTTCGAGGTCCATGCCGAGAACTACATGGGTGCCGGCGGGCCGCCGCATCACTACCTGGCGCGCATCCGCCGCGACTATCCGATTTCGCTGCACGGCGTGGGCCTCTCCATCGGCGGGGCGGCCCCCCTCGACGAAGCGCATCTGGCACGCTTCAAGGATCTTGCGGAGCGCTACGAGCCCGGTCTGGTGAGCGAGCATCTCGCCTGGTCGACGCACGACGATGTCTACTTCAACGATCTGCTGCCGCTGCCCTATACCGACGAGACGGTGGCGCGGGTAGGCGATCACCTCGGGCGCATGCAGGATGTGGTGGGTCACCGCGTTCTGCTGGAAAACCCATCCACCTACGTGACCTTCAAGGAAAGCGCGATGGACGAGATCGATTTCCTGAAGGCCGTGGTGAAACGCAGCGGCTGCGGCCTGCTTCTGGACGTAAACAACGTCATGGTCTCTGCGACCAACCAGGGCACCGCCCCCGAAGCTTACATCGACGCCTTTCCGCTGGAGCATGTCGGCGAGATCCACCTCGGCGGGCACGCCCGCGAAGACGATGACCAGGGCAACGCGCTGCTGATCGATGCCCACGACCGGGCGGTGGACGATGCCGTCTGGCGGCTCTATGCGCGTGCACTCGCCCGCGGCGGCGCGAAGCCGACCCTCATCGAGTGGGACAACGACCTGCCGGACTGGATAACGCTCTACGCAGAGGCGCAGTCCGCACAGCGGCAGCTCGATGCCTGCGGCCGTGCCGGCCCGGTCCCGCGGACGCCGCAGACCGTCCAAGCCCATGCCGTTACAGCCTGATCCTCTCGCCGGCCTGCAGAGCGCGTTCTCCGCCGCCCTGCGCGACCCGGCCCTACCGGCGCCGCAGGCGGTCGCGCAGGCGGGCAGAGGGCCGCTGGCCCGGGGCTTCGACGTCTACCGCAACAACGTTGCCGTCAGCCTCATCGAAGCGCTGGAGGCCGCCTTCCCGGTGGTCCGGCGGCTGGTGGGCGAGGCGTTCTTCAAGGCTGTCGCCAGAGCCTACGTGGCGGAGGCGCCGCCGTGCTCGCCCGTCCTGCTGCTCTACGGCCGCAGCTTCGGCACGTTTCTCGATGACTTCCCGCCGGCCGCGCGCGTGCCCTACCTCGGCGATGTGGCGCGCCTGGAATGGGCACGCCTCTACGCCTATCACGCGGCCGATGCCGCACCGCTGGAGATCGCAAGCCTGTCGGCGTTGCCGGAAGGCGCCCTCGGCGGACTGCGCTTCACGTTGCATCCCTCCCTCCGGCTCCTGCGCTCGCGCTGGCCGGTCGTCTCGATCTGGGCGGCGAGCAGCGATGCCGGCACCGCCGATGCGGTCGACATGGGCAGCGGCCAGGAGGCCGCCGCGATCCGCCCGGCCTTGACGGTGGAAACCCGCCTGCTCCCGGCAGGCGGCCATGACTTCATCGCCGACCTGGTTGAAGGCGCGACGCTGAGTGCGGCGGCGGAGCAGGCCATAGACCGTGATCCGGCTTTCGAGCTTGCCGTCCATCTGCAGGGCCTTTTTGAGATCGGCGCCGTTACCGCGCTCCTGCCATCGGCCCCTGATGCGCCAGACACTTCAGCGAGGATAAGCGAGACATGATTACCCGACTGACAGCAGTTCATGGCCGGATCTTCGGTTCGGTCGAGGCGAAGCTGGACGGCTGGTTCCTGGGCCTGGCTGCGCGCTTGGTCTTCGCAGCAGTGCTTGCGGTCTACTACCTGCACTCCGCCGCACTGAAGGTGGGCGATGGGATCATCGGCTTCTTCAGCATCGGCGACAACGCCTACTTCCAGATCCTGCCTTCGGTGGTGGAGGCCTACGGCTACGATGCCTCCCAGGTGCCCTTCTTTCCCTACGACATCATCGTGTTCGCCGGCACCTACGCCGAGTTCGTGCTGCCGGTGCTCATCGTCCTCGGCCTTTTCACACGGCTCGCGGCCCTCGGCATGATCGGCTTCATCGTGGTGCAGTCCTATGTCGATATCGCCTTCCACGGCGTCGACGCGGCCACCATCGGCACGTGGTTCGACCGCCTGCCGAGCGCGGCTATCCTCGACCAGCGGGCGCTCTGGGTCTTCCTGCTGGTCTACCTCGTGGTGCGCGGCGCCGGCGCGCTTTCGCTGGATGCTCTGCTATCTCGTACGGGATTGGTGAAACAGTTGGCAACGCATCCCGCGCAATAGCACTGGCTTCGCTCACCCTTCGAGACGGGCTTGCAGCCCTCCTCAGGGTGAGGCCCAAGCACAAGTGCTCTCATCCTGAAGAGCAGGTGGAGCCGGCGTCTCGGAGGATTCGGCTCGGTTCACTCTTGTCACCAGAGGCTTGTTGTGAGCATCCGCGAGGCGACTAGCCCTTGGAGTAGACTGTGCGTCCGGTTTCTTCATCGATGATCTCAACGATATCGGCGGTGTAGAAGAAGTCTTCCGGTGCGCTCTCTTGCCTGGGGCTGATGTTGGTCGTGATGTGCGCGTAGTCATCTCCAAGGTCGTAGCCCCAAGCGATGTTGTAAACCCGCGCCTGCGAACCGTCTTCCAAATGTACGATCGTCCACCGACTATCCTGTCGTTGCAGGTGAAGGATGATCTCTTCGTCCTTCGGCACTCGTGGCCCGCCTAGCTGCACTTGGAGTAGCCGCAGCTCGTACAGAGGTCGCAGCCTTCCTGGCGGACCAGACCGGCGCTGCCGCACTTGGGGCACTGGGCAAAGCCCTGTGATCCCGCTGCGGCGGCGATCCTGATGGCACTGTCTCCGGCGCCGAGCTGCGGGCGTTCCTGTGCCTGCAGGAAGCCGATCTCCACCATGTGCTGTTCGATCACGCCGCCGATCGCCGCCAGCAGCGAAGGCACGTAGCGGCCCTCCATCCAGGCGCCGCCGCGCGGATCGAACACCGCCTTCAATTCCTCCACGACGAAGGAGACATCGCCGCCGCGCCGGAACACCGCGGAGATCATGCGGGTCAGCGCCAGCGTCCAGGCATAGTGCTCCATGTTCTTGGAGTTGATGAAGATCTCGAAGGGCCGCCGCCGCGGTTCCCGGCCGTCTCCCGCCTTGGCGGACGGTTCCTGCAGAATGTCGTTCAGGGTGATGTAGATGGCGTGATCGCTTTCCGGCCAGCGCAGTTTGTAGGTACAGCCGGGCAGCACCGCCGGCCGCGCCAGCGGGTCGGTCATGTAAACGACATCGCCTTCGGCCGGCTGCAGCGGCGGGGACGCCGCGGCTTCCGGTTCCTGCTCCTCCGGTTTTCGCTCGGCGCTTTCCACCGTCAGCACGGCGCCGGTGATCGCGTTGGGCCGGTAGGTCGTGCAGCCCTTGCAGCCGAGATCGTAGGCCTGGGTATAGACATCCTTGAAGGCTTCGAAGGAGATGTCGGCGGGCAGGTTGATGGTCTTCGAGACCGAGCTGTCGATATAGCGCTGCACCGCGGCCTGCATGACCACATGCGCCGCCGGTTCCAGGGTCTGGGCATCGACGAAGGCCGCGGTCAGCGGCGCGTCCGGTCCTTTGAGACGGCGGAAGAGCCGATAGGCGTAATCGCTCACCTCCTCTTCGCGCCGGCTGCCGTCGGGCTGCAGGATGCGCCGGGTATAGGCGAAGCTGAAGACCGGCTCCAGGCCGGAGGAGATGTTGTCGGCGAGCAGCGAGATGGTCCCGGTGGGCGCGACCGAGGTGACCAGCGCATTGCGGATGCCGTGCTTTGCGATGCCGTCGCGCAGGTCCTGGTCCAGTTCGCGGATCGACTCGCCGGCCAGATAGGCATCACGGTCGAACAGCGGGAAGGGGCCATTCTCGGCGGCGAGATCGATGGAGGCCTGGTAGGCAGCCTTGCGGAAGGCAGCCATCCAGCGCTCCGTCGTCGCCACCGCTTCGGCGGAGCCGTAACGCAGGCCGCAGCAGATGAGCGCGTCGGCGAGACCGGTGATCCCCAGGCCGATGCGCCGCTTGGCCTTTGCCTCCTGGCGCTGGGCATCCAGCGGGAACCGGGAGACGTCGATGGCGTTGTCGAGCATCCGCACCGCCGTCGGCACCTGTTCTTCCAGGGCCTTCATGTCGAGACCCGCATCGGCCTCGAAGGGCTTTGTCACCAGGGCTGCGAGATTGATGGACCCCAAGAGACAGGCGCCGTACGGCGGCAGAGGTTGCTCGCCGCAGGGGTTGGTGGCGCGGATGGTCTCGCAGTAGTGCAGATTGTTGCGCCGGTTGATGCGGTCGATGAAGATCACGCCCGGCTCCGCGGCCGCATAGGTGGCGCGCATGATGCGCTCCCAGAGGTCGCGAGCCTGCACCACGCGATAGACCGTGCCGTCGAAGGTCAGCGGCCAGGCCTGGTCCTCGCGCACCGCCTGCATGAAGGCGTCGGTGATCAGCACCGAGAGGTTGAACATCGACAGGCGGCCCGGTTCCTGCTTGGCCTCGATAAAGGCCTCGATATCCGGGTGGTCGCAGGCCAGCGTGGCCATCATGGCGCCGCGCCGCGATCCCGCGCTCATGATGGTGCGGCACATGGCGTCCCAGACGTCCATGAACGAAAGCGGGCCGGAAGCGTCCGCGCCGATGCCGTGCACCACGGCACCACGCGGCCGCAGAGTGGAGAAATCGTAGCCGATGCCGCCGCCCTGCTGCATGGTCAGGGCCGCTTCCTTCAGATGCTCGAAGATCCCCGCCATGTCGTCGGGGATGACCCCCATGACGAAGCAGTTGAAGAGCGTGACGTTCCGCTCACTGCCGGCGCCGGCCTGGATGCGCCCGGCAGGCAGAAAGCGAAAATCGCGCAAGGCGTCCTCGAAGCGCGCCTCAACAGAACCCCTGGTTGCGGGATCGGCCTCGGCAGCCGCGAGCGCCCGCGCAATGCGCCGCCAGCTGTCGCCCAGGGTTTTGTCCACAGGCTCTCCGGAGGCCGCCTTGAGGCGGTATTTCATGTCCCAGATCTCTTGCGACAGGGCTGAGAATTCAGACATGGACGAACCTTCCACGGGGCTTAAGGTCCCGCATTCGTGCGATATTTCGGCGGAAACGCTGTCCTGACGATAGGTCTGGAGGAGAAACCGGTCAACGGGCTTCATCCGGTGCTCCGCCTTCCGATTCGCCGCCTGAGCTGGGCTTGGCAAGGGGAGAATCAGATAAAACGACCGGCGCCCCGGCAGCTGTCCACAGCTTTGCGCACAAGCTAACCGGCTTGCTTCAGCGGCCCCTCTGCACTCCTATGAGTTGCGATTTCCGCCAGCTCCCGGCTTCGTCCTTCAACCGCCGCTTCCAGCCGTTGCAGGAAGGCCTTGCGGTTCAATCCCGGTTCGATGGCGGGCAGGAATTCCAGGGTGATCCGGCCCGGCTGCTTGACGAAGCTGCGGCGCCCCCAGAAGAGCCCGGAGTTCAGGGCGACAGGAATCACGGGCACGTTCAATTGCCCATAGAGGGCCGCGACGCCGGGATGATAGGGGCGCTGCTGACCGGGGGCGACGCGCGTGCCTTCCGGAAAGATCACGATCGGACGGCCCTGGGCGGCGACCTGCTTGGCCTGGGCCACCATCTTGCGCAGGGCCTTGCTGCCGCCGGCGCGGTCGACCGGCACCAGGCCGGCGCGGACCAGGTATTGCCCGAAGACCGGGATCCAGGTGAGCTCCTGCTTCAGCACGAAGCTGTGGTCCCAGAGCAGCAATGAATAGATCAGCGTATCCCAGGCGGACTGATGCTTGGAGGCGACCAGAAAAGCGCCCTGCGGCAGGTTCTCCCGGCCACGGATGTCGTAGCGCAGGTCACAGAGCAGCGCGAGGGCCCCCATGATCCCGCGCACCCAGAAGCGCCCGAGATGATAGAGCCCGCTGCGCGGTCCCAGCATCAGCGGCAGTCCCAGAATCAGCACGACGCTGGTCCAGAGATAGAAGAAGACGTTGAACAGGAAGGAGCGCAGCTTGGTCATGGTGACTTGGTCAGGGCAGCTTGGTCAGGGCAGCGCGGCGACGATGCGGTCGAACCAGCCCCGCGCGACGGCGACAAGGTATTTGCTGTACTCGGTGACGAGGAGCGAGGAACTGCCGGGCCAGAGCCACCAGTCATCGTGCTTGAAGGGCTCGGGAAAGACCGGGTGAGGCAGGATCTTGGTTTCCGGCATGCGGCGGCGGAATTCCAGGAGCGAACGCGGCATATGGTAGTTCGCGGTGACGAGGCGCAGCGAGCGCGCGTTCTGCGCCGCAATCCAGTCCGCCGTTTCGATGGCGTTGCCGCGGGTGTTGTCGGCCTCGTAGCCCAGAAAGACGCAGCAGGAGAGTTCCTCCGGCGACTGCTGGGAAAGTGCGAGGAGCTGGCGCACGTCGACGCCGCGGTAAACGCCGGAGACGAAGAGTTTGTCGGCCTTTTGCTCGGCCAGCAGGCCGAGCGCGATGTTCAGCCGGTCGCTGCCGCCGGTCAGGACCACGATGGCATCGGTGCGGCTGTTCGTGTCGGCCACTGCGGTGGGCAGCAGCGTTGCAAACCACAGCAGGCCCGCGCCCCAGGCCAGGACGGCGATCAGGAGCATCACCAGAAGACTGCGCAGGCGGCGCAGGCCGCGGCGGAGCGGCGAAGTCCGGTCTTTACTGATTGAACGCAAGCGCATCAGGGCATTCTAGCCAGGGTGCGCAAGACTGTAATCCGCGCTGTCGTCATGGCCACCAGGGCCGAGGCCACGGGCAGCAGAACCAGCAGCGACCACTCGTGGGGCAGAAGCTGCATCTCCGGCAGCAGACCGCTGTCGACCTGCCGCAGCAGGTGGCGCCCGAGATAGAGGGTCGGCAGGGCGCAGAGCAGGCCGATCAGGCCGCCGCGCAGGCCAAGGCTGAGAGCGTGCCCCTGAAACTGGCGCGCAACGTAGGAATCCTGCGCCCCGATCAGATGCAGCACCTCGATGGCCTGCTCGTGGGCGGCCAGGCCCATGCGGGTGACGAAGGCGACCATGATGGCCGCGGCCAGGACCACCAGCGCGACCACCACGATGGCCATGGCCTCGATCGCCCAGGTCAGGTCCAGCAGGTGGCCCAGCCAGCGCTGGTGGTCGTCCACCAGACTGCCCGGCGCAACCGCCAGCACCGCGCGGCGCAGGGCGTTCAGGTCAGGCGGGTTGTCGGCGTCCACGGTCACCGCGATCAGCCCCGGCAGCGGCAGGTCCGCAGTCAGGCCCGCGTCGCCAAGCCAGGGCTCCAGCAGCGCGGCAATATCCTGGGTATCGAGCCTCTCCACCGCGGTCACGCCCGCCGTGTCGCGCAGCAAGGCGACGACCGCTTCCGCCGCCGGATCGCCGTCGGCGCCGGCCGCCGGAAGCTGTATGGTCACGGCGCCGCTCAGCCCGCTGTCCCAACGGGCGGCAAGCTTGCTGGCCACCATGGCTCCGGCCAGGGCGAGGGCGGCCAGGTAGACCATGATGGCGACCAGCAGCGGCAGATAGCGCCCCGTGGCATCGCGGTCCAGCGGCACGGCCTGGCGGCGGCGTCTCATGAACGGTCCTGACCGGCCGCGGCGGCCGTGGGCCCGGCGGCAGACGAGTCTGCGCTGCGGTCCGCGACCTTGGCGTCCGATGTTTCCTTGGTGGGGGCAATCATGCCGCCGCTCAGGCGCGTCACCGGATGGGGAAAGCGGTCGACCAGCGACTCGTTGTGCGTGGCGATGACCACGGTGGTGCCGATCTTGTTCAGCTCCTCGAAGAGATAGAGCAGGCGCACCGCCATGCGGTCGTCCAGGTTGCCGGTCGGCTCGTCGGCCAGCAGCAGGTTCGGCCGGCCGATGACCGCACGGGCGATGGCGACGCGCTGCTGCTGGCCGCCGGACAGCGTCGGCGGCAGGGCATCCATGTGGTCGGCCAGACCGACCCAGGTCAGCAGTTCCTCGACGTCCTTGTCGCTGCGGCCGTGGGCCTGGCCGCTGATCTGCAGGGGCAGGGCCACGTTTTCGCGCGCGGTCAGGTGGTCGAGCAGGCGGAAGTCCTGGAAAACGACTCCGATTCGCCGGCGCAGCAAAGCCGTTTCGGGGCGCGACAGTTCGGTGACGTCGCGCCCGAAAAGCGTCACCCGCCCGGCGCTGGGATGCTGGGCCAGATACATCATGCGCAGCAGCGACGACTTGCCGGCGCCGCTGGCGCCGACCAGGAAGTGATAGGATCCAGGGTCGAACTGCAGGGAGATATGCTTCAGGATCTCCGGCCCAGTGCCATAGCGCAGCGCGACGTCCTCGAAGCGAACCAAACTCGGATTCCCCTTTGCGGAAGCCTGAATCGAAAATGGCATAGGCAAGTCAGTCCCGTAAAGGTTCCTGCTGATGCCTTGCTTTGATTATACCCCGACCATATAAGGTTATCGGATTACCTGCCTTTGGGGGGCAGCCGGCCGTTCATGATTGTTACCTGTCCAGCCTGTGAAAGCCGCTTCGCCGTTGAGCGAGAGCAACTCGGCTACGACGGGCGAATCGTGCGCTGCGGCAAATGCGGCAACTGCTGGCATCAGATGCCGGAGGAGGAGGCGCCCGCCGCGGCGCCGGAACCCGCCGAACCGCCGCCGCCGCCACCACCGCCCCCCCGGCGGCGCCCCGCGCCCGCCAAATCCAAGGCCAGAAACAGCGCCGGTCTGGGTTGGCTCGCCCTTTTGCTTGTGCTGGTGGCGCTGCTCGCCGGGGCCTGGTTCGGGCGCGATCAGATCGTCGCCCAGTTCCCGCAGTTCGAAACGCTCTATGCCGCTTTGGGCATTCCGGTGACCGCGGCGGGACCGACCCTGGAACTGCGGGTCGGCGAGCCGCGGGTGACCCAGCGCGACGGCGACAGCATCATCCTGCTCAGCGGTTCGGTGACCAACATCACGACGCGCAAGCAGACGGTCCCCAAGCTGCGCGCCCGGCTGACCGACAAGGACGGCGAGGTTCTCAGGGAATGGGAATTCGAAGCCCCCAGGACCGAGCTGGACGCCGGCGCGGCGGTGGACTTCGCGACCGAGACGGTCAATCCGCCGAGCGAAGGTCAGAACCTGACGATCACCTTCGTCCGCGACGGCGAATAGCCGCCCTTCGCGGCACCTCCGATCCCGCTTCATTAAGGCTTGTTTAACTACGCGGTGGCAGTTTGGCGAAGAGGCCGTGTTGGGTGTATGGCCGGCGCCGGCAGCGTCACGCAGACGCGGTCATCAGCCGGGCCCTTTCACGGAAACGCCTGGAAAGCCGGAGCCTCAGGGCGCCTGCCCGTGACAAGAAGCCGTTGGAGACCGTTACACCATGGCGCATATTCTGGTCGCCGAAGACGACACCGCAGTTCAGAGTTTTGTCAGCCGCGCCCTTGCCCACCGCGGTCACAAGGTGACTTCGGTCGAGGACGGTGTGCAGGCGCTGGAAGCGCTTGGCGGTTCCAGTTTCGATCTGCTGATCACCGACATCGTGATGCCCAGCCTCGACGGCATCGGTTTGGCCCTGAAGGTCGCCAAGGACTATCCCAGCATGCCGGTGCTTCTGATGACCGGCTATTCGGCTGAACGCCAGCGTGCGCACAACCTCGAAGAGCTGATCTGCGAGGTGATCACAAAGCCCTTCACGCTGCTCGAGATCTGCGAGGCCGCGGAGGCTGCGCTGTCCAGCGAGCCCATGACCTGCCACTAGGCGGTCTCTGGCCTCTTGTCCGGGGCCTTTTGTCCCTGGCCTGCGGCGAAACGGTTCGCCCTCAAAACCGACAACACGGTCCAAGCCTGCTGAGAGCCGCTTCCGAGCGGTTTCTCATCCTTTGAGACACACGCCTTTGGCGTGCTCCTCAGGATGAGGTCCCGGAACGGCGAACAGAACGATCCGTCTGCTCGGGAGGCGGCCCCAAACACAGACCGGGCCGCCGTCTCGAAGCATGCAGTGGCCGCCTTGAGGGCGCCGGGATGCGTCTAGAACCGCTTCAGCAGACGGTCGATGTATTCCAGTTCCTCGGCAGGCCGGTTGCGCTCACCGCGCCGCCGCCGCAGTTCGTCGACGATCTCGCGGCTGCGCTGCAGTTCCATCTCCTCGGGAATCTGCACCCCTTCGTTGGAGAAGGCCTCGCCCGCCGGCCGGTTGTTGTCGCGTCCCAGCGGGTCGCGGCCGTTGGGCCCGAAGCGGCCGGAGACGCTGCCCTCGCCGGTCTCGCCGGGCTGGTTGGCGAACATCTCCATGAAGCGGTCCAGGGTGGCCTGCATGCCCTGCTGCAGCTGGTCCAGGGAGCGGGTCTGCGGCGGCACCGCCTGACCGGGCTGTTGGCTGTTGAGCGCATCGCGGGCATCGCGCATCTCACGCTCCGCCCGGCCCAGCGGGCGTGGAATGTCGCCCATGACATCTCCCAGCTGGCGCATCAGTTCGCCCAGGCTGCGGCGCAGGGCCTCCTGGCGCTGGGCATCGGTCAGGTCGGCGCTTTGCTGGCCCTGTTGTCCCTGTTGCCCTTGCTGACCCTGTTGCCCCTGCTGGCCTTGCTGCCCCTGCTGCCCCTGCTGCCCCTGTTGCTGACGGCCGTTCTGGGAGCGCTCGAAGCTGCGGTCCAGCAGGTCGCGCTGTTCGCGCATCATGTTTTCCAGGTTCTCCATCATGCGCGAGGCGTCCTGCATGTCCTGGTTCATCTGTCCGGCATAGGGATTGGCGGTCAGGTTCTCCAGCATTTCGCGCAGTTGGGAAAGCAGCTCGCGCGCCGCGTCGCGGGCGCCCGACTGGGCCAGTTCGCGGGCCTGGTCGATCATGCTCTGCAGGTCCTGGCGGTCGAGCAGCTGTGCGTTCGGCGGCAGTTCCTGTTCGCCCGGCTGCTCGCCCCTGGCCATCTGCTCGCGCATCTGCTCGGCCAGTTCGTCGAGGAAGTTGTTGAGCGCAGCCTGCAGCTCGTCGATCAGGCGCTGGATTTCCTCGTCGCCGGCATCGCGGGCCAGCGCATCCATCAGGGCCTGCTGGGCATCGCGCAGCGCGCGTTCCGCGATTGCCAGCTCGCCTTCCTCGATGCGCAGGGCCGTATCCCAGAGCAACTGCTGCACCTCGGCGATCGCTTCCGAAGAGGGATCGTAGATCAGCCGCCGCTCAGCCGAGCGGATCGCCAAAGCGACGACCATATCGTGGAAGAAGTGCTCCGGGCGCTCGTAGAGGCCGCTGAGAGCCTGGACGATCGGCAGGCGCGAGTCGGGCTTCAGGGTCAGCTGCTTGCGCAGCTCGACCAGGGCCCGGGCGACGGGGTGGTTGAAGATCCGCTCCGGCAACACGGTGCGCAGGCTCTCGCTGCGCCCCTCCTGGCCCGGATGGTCGCGCGCGATCAGCTGGATCTCGACGGCGAGGCCGGCCCAGGGGTGCGGCGTCAGATCGCGATAGGTCGTCGCGGCGGTGGACTTCGGCGCGGCCCCGGGCACCACCAGTTCGATCTCGATCGGGGGCTCCTCGGGTTTGTCGATGCGCCTGACCTCCGCCCTTGCGGCAACGACGCCATAGTCGTCCTCGGCCTGATAGGCCAGGCGCAGGGCAGCGCGCTCGCTGCGCCCCGGCGCCGATTCGAAGACGATGCTGGGCGGTGTATCGGGCACCAGCTCCAGCGGCCACTCCGCAAGGCTGCGGCTGCCCTGGCGGATCGCCAGGCTGGAGCCTTCGGTCAAGCTGTGCTCCAGGCGATAGGCTTCCTGGGCGAAGGGCTCGAAAGGCTGGGTGCTCTCGTCGATCCGCAGGTCCGGCAGCGTGCTGCCCCCCTGTACCTGGGCCAGCAGCACGCTGCCGCTCGGCACGCGCAGGCTCTGCTCGTTGCCCTGCCCGTCACTGCCTTCGGCATCCAGATAGAGCGGTGCCAGACCGGTGTAGGTCGGCGGGTTGATCCAGGCGTCGAGGCTGGGCGGCAGTGTCGGCTCGCCCTTGAACTGCGGCGTCATGGCGCTGGCCAGACGCGTCGTCACGTTGCCGTCGGAGGTCGCAAAGCCGACGAAGATCAAGAGCAGCACGAGGCCGCGCATGGCCCAGGGATCGAGACCGGCCAGTCCGGGCCGCGGCAGCAGGACGCGCAGACCTGTCAGACGGCCGATGGCGCGCCGTTGGTGCGCGCGCCACAGGGCCTTGGACTCGACATCGGTGAGCCCGGTCATCATGCGGTCGTCCAGCGCCGTCAGGGGCCGGTGGGAGAGGTCGCTGTCCCGCTCCAGCCGGCGCTTGCCTGCGGCCTCGTCGGGCAGTGCCACTGCGGTGGCGGCGCGCCAGAGGGCATAGCCGAGCGCGGCCAGGAAGCCGGCGAGGATGGCGCTGTGCAGCCATGCCGGCAGGGCCGGCAGAACACCGAGCAGGGCGAGGGCCAGAAACAGCCCGCAGATGCCCAGCACCGGCCAGGCCGCGCGCCAGATTGTCTCCCAGGCCACGGCGCCGCGCGCCAGGCGCAGCAAAACGCCGAAGCGCCGCATCGTGCGCTCGGCGTTGCGGCGCTCCTCCGCGCGACTCATTCTGGCGGACCAACGGTCCCGGTTCGGGTTCCTGTTCTTGGCAGGCTCGTTCCGTTTGCCGGGGTCATGGGCGGGGTCATGGGCGGGGTCATGGGCGGGGTCATGGGCGGGGTCATGGGAACGACGGGTGGACGTCCCGCCGGAGTTGCCGCTGGAGCTACCGCTGGAGTTACTGGGCCAACTCGAGGTCATCGTCCCTCCTGTCCTTTCGTCCCCCCAGCTCTGTGCTCCCCCCGCCTTGTCCCCCGGACTCCTGTCCGGGGTGCAGTGCCCGGGCCTCTGGCCCCTTTGCCTTTCCTACGGCCTAACCGGCGCTGCGGATCGGCTGTGCCGGCGCGGCATGGCGCAGGGCCCGCGCCGGCGACGCCTGATCTGTCGGCTGGGCGGCCCCGTCGCTCAGCCAGTCCGGCAGGCGGTCCTGCCCGATCATTGTGTCATAGTTCATGCGCTCGCGCACCACCGCAAAGCGTCCGCCTCGGACCAGCACTTCCGGGGGCAGCGGGCGCGAATTGTAGGTCGAGGCCATCACAAAGCTGTAGGCCCCGGCCGAACTGAACACCAGCAGATCGCCCTTGGCCAGCGGCGGCAGCGGGCGTTGCTTGGCGAAGGTGTCGGTGGATTCGCAGACCGGCCCGACGACGTCGACCGGCTGCAGGGCCGTGCCCTCCGGCGCCGCCTTCACCGGCAGGATCTCGTGCCAGGCATCGTAGAGGGAGGGGCGGATCAGGTCGTTCATCGCTGCATCGACGATCACGAAGCGGCGCGTGTCGCTGTCCTTCACGTAGAGCACGCGGGTCACCAGAAGCCCGGCATTGCCGACCAGCAGGCGTCCGGGTTCGAACACCAGGTCCGCATCCAGGCCGTCCACCAGCCCGTGCACCATCGCCGCGTAGGTCTGCATCCGCTCCTCGGTCTCCGCGAACTGCGCCTGCAGGTCGTGCTTGTAGCTGATGCCGATGCCGCCGCCCAGGTCGACGCGGCGCAGCGGCAGTCCCGCGGCGCGCAGCTCGTGATAGAGGGCGATGAGGCGCTGGAAAGCCGTGCGGTAGGGCGCGATATCGGTCAGCTGCGAGCCGATGTGCACCGCCAGCCCTTCGAAGCGGATGCCCGGCATGCTCTTGACGGTGCGCAGATAATCCCGGGCCGCGCCCGCGTCGATGCCGAACTTGCTGTCGGCGCGTCCGGTCGTGATCTTGTCCAGGGTGCCCGCGTCAACGTCCGGGTTGACCCGCACCGCAACAGGAGCGGTGGTGCCGCGCTGGCTGGCGACCTGGGACAGCAGTTCCAGTTCGGCCAGCGATTCGACATTGAACTGCAGGATCCCGGCGTCCAGTCCCGCGATCATCTCCGCCGCGGTCTTGCCGACGCCGGCGAAGACGATTTTTTCGGTGGGCACGCCTGCCGCCATGGCCCGCCGCAGCTCGCCCTCGGAAACCACATCGGCCCCTGCGCCGAGGTCCGCGAAGGTCTTGATCACCGCCTGGTTGGAATTGGCCTTCAGTGCGTAGCAGATGGTCGCCGGCAAGCCCGCCAGGGCGGCCGCGAAGCTGCGGTAGCCGTGCTCCAGGGCATCGCCCGAGTAGCAGTAGAAGGGCGTTCCGATTTCTTCCGCCAGGCGATCGAGCGCGACCTCGGAGGCGTGCAGGCCGCCGTCGCGATAGGCAAAGAAGGTGTTGTCCATAAACGGGCCCTCGGCGTTCCCGACGCTGCTGCCGGCTAGTAGGTCGTGGTTTCGGTGCGGTCGTCTTCGAAGATCGTGAAGAGTCCGCGGGTTTCCCGGGGGTCCTCGCCCGCGGGCGGCGGCCCGACCGTTTCGGGCGCCGGATAGGGCTGCGGGTAGGTATAGGCAGCTTCCTCGCCGACGGGCGGCTTGGGCGAGCCCTTCTTGCCGCAGGCGGCCAGGCCGCCCGCAAGCGCAAGGCCCGCGGCAGCCAGAATCAAGGCACGGCGACGGCGGCCAACAATCATAAGAAGCGCTCCCTTGCTGCGGCAACGGCGCGGCGCACCGCTTCCGGGGCCGTACCGCCCTCACTGTTGCGGCTTGCGACCGCCTTTTCAACGCCTAAGACCTCGAAAACCTCGTCGCCGATGCGCGGCTCGACCTCCTGCATGGCCGCCAGCGGCAGTTCGGCCAGGCTGCAGCCGCGCTCCTCGGCCAGCCGCACGATGCTGCCGGTCACGTGGTGGGCCTGCCGAAAGGGCAGGTCCAGGCGGCGCACCAGCCAGTCGGCCAGGTCCGTTGCGGTGATGAAGCCGTGATCGGTGGCCTGGCGCAGTTCCGCGCGCCGGGCGCGCAGGTCGCGCACCATCCCGGTCATCGCGGTGACGCAGAGTTCAAGGGTGTCGGCGGCGTCGAACAGCGGTTCCTTGTCTTCCTGCATGTCCTTGCCGTAGGTCATCGGCAGGCCCTTCATGACCGTCAACAGGCTGTTGAGCGCCCCGATCACCCGTCCGGCCTTGCCGCGGATCAGTTCGGCCGCATCCGGATTGCGCTTCTGCGGCATGATCGAAGAGCCGGTTGTGAAGGCATCGGACAGCTCGACGAAGCGGAACCCGGCCGAGCACCAGAGCACCAGTTCCTCGGCGAAGCGCGAGAGGTGCAGCGCCAGGATCGACCCGGCGGCGATGAACTCCAGCACGTAGTCGCGGTCGGCGACGGCGTCCATCGAGTTGGCCATGGGCCGCTCGAAGCCGAGCGCGCGGGCGGTCGCCATGCGGTTGATGGGAAAGGAGGTGCCGGCCAGCGCGGCCGCCCCCAGGGGCGATTCGTTGAGCCGCTGTCGGCAGTCGGCAAGGCGGGCGCGGTCGCGGCCCAGCATCTCCACATAGGCCATCAGGTGATGGCCGAAAGTGACCGGCTGGGCGGCCTGGAGGTGGGTGTAGCCGGGCATGATGGTCTCGGCCTCGCGCTCGGCCTGGTCGATCAGCGCGGCCTGCAGGTCGCGCAGGGCGGGGTCCAGGCGGTCGATGGCGTCGCGGGTCCAGAGCCGCACATCCAGCGCCACCTGGTCGTTGCGCGAGCGCGCGGTATGCAGGCGGCCGGCGGCCTCGCCGATCAATTCCCGCAGGCGCGCTTCGATGTTCATGTGGATGTCTTCGAGGCTGGCCTTGAAGACGAAGCGGCCTTCCTCGATCTCTGACAGGATCGTGTCTAGACCCGAGAGGATCGCGGCCCCATCTTCGGAGGAGATGATCGACTGGTCCACCAGCATGGCGCAGTGGGCCTTGGAGCCGGCGATGTCCTGGGCGTAAAGCCGCTGATCGAAGGAAATGGAAGCGTTGATCTGTTCCATCACCTCAGCCGGACCGGCGGCGAAGCGGGCGCCCCACATGGCGTTGGCGCCCGCGTCATCCCGGGCATTCGCGGTCCCGGGCTCCGATCCCTCTTGCGCGCCGGCCTTGGCGGCCAGATTTTGTGTCTTAGCAGTCATCCGCCTTCAGGAGGCCTCTTGAACGATGATCATAAACAACGGGGTTAGGGCATCGCCATGATCCACGACCGGAGAAGTCTCGGGCTGAGAGGCCTCTGGCCGCGGGCGGGGCGCTTCATGCGAAGAGCCCTTGCGGCCGTCGTGCTCGCAGTCCTTGCCGTGGCCTTTGTGATTTACCCGGACCTGGTCAAGGCATCCAGCGAAGCGCCGTCGGCCCTGAAGGGCCCCTTCGTGGAGAACCTTACCTTCTGGGACCCGCCGTTGCCAGCGCCGAGCACGGCCTTTGAGACCCTGGACGGAAGCCCCCTGGCGCTCCAGGAGTTCAAGGGAGAGGTGATTCTGGTGAACTTCTGGGCCACCTGGTGTGCCCCCTGTATCCGGGAGATGCCGGGCCTGGAGCGCCTGCACCAGGCCTTCGAGGACCAGGGCTTTCTGGTGATGGCGGTCTCCGAGGATCGCGGCGGGGCCGCGCAGGTGGTGCCCTTTCTGGACCGCCTGGGGCTGAAGGATCTGCCGATTTTTCTGGACCAGTCGGGGGAGCGGCGGGGCGCGCTGGCCCGGGCGTTCAGCCTCAATGGCCTGCCGGCGACCTTTCTGATCGACCGCAGCGGCCAGGTGGTGGCCGGGATGACCGGCCCGGCCGAGTGGGATTCGCCGGAGGCCATGGAGCTGATTCGCCACTATCTGGCCCAGCCCGCGCAAGGATCTAAAACCTAAGGTAGAGATAGCCGAGAATTTTCCCAGATTGCACGGAAAGCTTGTGGTGCCCTGCGGCCCTGGCCAAGATAGAGCATGCCGCCGATCCAGGCCGCCAGGGTCAGGAGGGTCTACATGCGCAGCAGTGTTCAGCGTCCTTCCCGGTACCGCGCCACAGCCGCAGGGGCGCAGCCGGACGTCTCGCGGGAAAGCCTGCCGTTTTCGAAAGCCCTGATTTCGAGAGTCCTGGCTTCGAAAGTCCTGGCTTCGAACGTCCTGCAGCGCCGGTCCCGCCTGAGCCGGCGGTTCGGACTGGCCGCGCTCCTGTTCGGTGTGCTTGCCTCCGCCGCCGCGCTGGCCCAGGAACGCCTTGTGTTCGACGTGCTGCGCGACGGCGAGTCGATCGGCAGCCACCACCTCGAGTTCGAGCGCGAGGACGAGGCGCTGAAGGTCTCGGTCGAGACGGCGCTGGCGGTCAAGGTGGCCTTCATCACCGTCTCGCGCTACGAACACAAACGCGTCGAACGCTGGCGCAACGGACTGTTGCTGTCCCTGGCCGGGATGACCAACGACGACGGCCAGGAGACCGAGCTTTCCATCGTCCTGAAGGACAAGGAGTACACCCGCACGGTGAACGGCCAGGACGAACAGCTGGCCGCGCCGATCGGCGTCGCCAGCCTGTGGTCCAAGGACGTTCTCTCCGGCGGCAAGCTGCTGTCGCCGGAAAAGGACGAGGTGTATCGGGTGCGCGCCGACCTGCTGGGCCGCGAGGTGATCAAGCTGGAGAGCGGCGAAATCGAGGCGGAGCACTACCGCCTCAGCGGACAGCTGTCCCGCGATCTTTGGTACGATCCCGACGGCCGGCTGGTTCAGATCCGCTACGAGGACGACGGCTCCGTCTTCGAGTTCGTGCGCCGCTAAGGCGTGGTGATCGTTGCATCAGCAGGACGCCGCCGCGCGGGCTGCCAGCAGTCGGGCGGTGGAAGACGCAATGCGGCCCAGATAGCGTTCATGGCCTGTGGTGATCGGCAGGCCCGCTTCCGCCTTTCCCTCGGTACCCTGCAGCGCCAACTGATGGCAGAACCAGTTCAGCACGGCACCGCGCGGCAGTGCCTCCGCCGGCGGGAAATCGCGCTCGGGCGCGGGGGCCGCGGCGATGTCTCCGGCGAGCAGTTTCCTCGGAAATGCAGGATCGAGAATGAAGGGGCGGCCCATGCCGATCAGGTCGGTTGCGTCTTCTGAGAGGGCCTGGCGCATCACCGCGGCTGAGCGGAAACCGCCGGTGACCATGACCGGGATGCCGAGCGCCTTTTTGATGTCGCGGGCGTAATCCAGGAAATAGGCCTCGCGCGCCGCCGTACTCGGCTTTCCGGCCTTGTGCTGGTAGGCGACGGGTGTCTCGAAGGTGCCGCCGGAGATCTCCAGAAAGTCCACGCCCTCCCGCTCCAGCATCCGCGCGGTTTCGATGCTCTCCTCGGGGGTGAAGCCGCCCTTCTGGAAGTCCGAGGAATTGAGCTTCGCGGCCACCACGAAGTCCGCTCCGCCTGCCGCGCGCACAGCGCGGATAACCTCGCGCAGCAGGCGGCTGCGGTTGACCAGGGAACCGCCCCAGCGGTCCTTCCTCGTATTGATGCGCGGCGACAGCGCGGAACTGAGCAGGTAGCCGTGGGCGCCATGAACTTCCACCCCGTCGAAGCCGGCCGTCCGCGCCAGCCGGGCCGCCGTTGCAAAGCGCAGGATGATTGCCTGCAGTTCGTCCTCGCTGGCCATCCTCGGGGCGCCGTAACCGGGCAGCTCCAGCGCCGTGTCGGAGATCGACAGTGGCCGATCGTTGAGCGCCTCAGGGGTCTGCCGCCCGCTGTGGGCGATCTGAACCAGCGCCAGGGCGCCGCCGCTCTTGGCCGCCGCTGCCAGGCGCCGGGTCTTTTCCGGGTCGCTTCTTTCGTCGAGGACGACGTTGGCGGCGTGCTCCAGGTGGTTGCGGTCGACCGGCGTGTTGCCGGTGATCAGCAGGGCAGCCCCGCTCTGGCCCCAGCGCTTGTAGAGGGCGAGCATCCCCTCCGTCGGGTCGTTCCGGGCATCGGCCAGAGCCTCCGACATCGCGGACTTCACAATGCGGTTCTCCAGGCGCGCGCCGTTGGGCAGCCTCAAGGGTCGGTCGATCATGGCTGTGCCCTGGTGAGGGCGTCCCGGAAGGCTTCGGCGAAGGCCGCAATCGCAGCCTCGTCGCGGCGGTAGAAGGTCCACTGCCCATGGCGTTCGGAGACCACGAGGCCGGCCTGTTTCAAAAGCGCCATGTAGCCGGAAATCGTGGACTGGGAGAGACCGGCCTTTTCCTGGATGTAGCCGACGCAAACACCGTCCACCCCGGCATGCTCGGGCAGGGCGGGGGGAAAGTTCGCACGATCCTTAAGCCAGTCGAGGATCTGACGGCGGACCGGGTTGTTCAGGGCCGTGAGGCCGGCTTGTAAATCCATATATCGAGATATAGCGATATAGCGGCATGAGTCAAGAGCTGAAAGCGCCCTCAGGCCGGAGGTTCGCGGAAGGTCATGGCGGCGGGTGGGGGTGGCGGGTTTCCCGGTCTGCTATCCTGCGGCCCGGCGCCGCCGCCCGGTTAGCGGGTCGGGACCGGTTCGTCGCCGGAGTAGTCGTAGAAGCCGCGCCCGGCCTTCTTGCCCAGCCAGCCGGCCTCGACGTACTTCACCAGCAGCGGGCAGGGCCGGTACTTGGTGTCGGCCAGGCCGTCGTAGAGCACGTGCATGATCGCCAGGCAGGTGTCGAGGCCGATGAAATCGGCCAGTTCCAGCGGCCCCATGGGGTGGTTGGCGCCCAGGCGCATGGCGGTGTCGATGGACTTCACCGAGCCGACGCCCTCGTACAGGGTGTAGACCGCCTCGTTGATCATCGGCAGCAGGATGCGGTTGACGATGAAGGCGGGGAAGTCCTCTGCCGAGGCGGTGGTCTTGCCAAGCTTCTCGGCCAGCATGCGCACCGTCTCGAAGGTCGCCTCGTCGGTGGCAATGCCGCGGATCAGCTCGACGAGCTGCATCAGCGGTACCGGATTCATGAAGTGCATGCCCATGAAGCGCGACGGCCGGTCGGTCACCGAGGCAAGGCGGGTGATGGAGATCGACGAGGTGTTGGTGCAGATGATCGCCTGCGGCTTGATCATCGGGCAGAGCGCCTTGAAGATCTCGCGCTTGACCTCTTCGTTCTCGCTGGCGGCTTCGATCACCAGGTCGCTGTCGCCGAACATCTCCAGGCCGCCGCCGGGGGCGATGCGCGCGAGGGCGGCGTCCTTCTCGGCGGCCTCGATCTTGCCGCGCTTCACCTGGCGGTCCATGTTGCGCGCGATAACGTCGAGGGCGGCCTTGGCCTGGTCCTCGGAAATGTCCGCGAGCTTCACGTCATAGCCCGCCAGGGCGCAGACATGGGCGATGCCCGAGCCCATCTGGCCGGCGCCGATCACGCCCACCGCCTTCACGTCCATCGGGCCTTCGGCCGCCGCTTCTTGATCTGCCATCAGTTCCAACTTAGCCCGTCCTCAATGCCTGATCCGGTTCATGGTGTTTGCGGCCCGTAACCCGGTCTTGCGCCGGACCTGCGCCGGCGTCCTGCCGGCGCCCTTGTGTGTTGCCGTGGTGCAGGGCCCGCTTCAGCCCAGTTCCTTTTCCAGCTCCGGCACCGCCTGGAAGAGGTCTGCCACCAGGCCGTAGTCGGCGACCTGGAAGATCGGCGCCTCTTCGTCCTTGTTGATGGCGACGATGACCTTGGAGTCCTTCATGCCTGCCAGGTGCTGGATGGCCCCGGAGATGCCGATGGCCACATAGAGGTCCGGCGCCACGACCTTGCCGGTCTGGCCGACCTGGTAGTCGTTGGGCACGAAACCCGCATCGACGGCGGCACGCGAGGCGCCGACGGCGGCGCCCAGCTTGTCGGCGACCCGCTCCAGCATGGCGAAGTTCTCGCCCGACTGCATGCCGCGGCCGCCGGAAATGACGATCCCGGCGGTGGTCAGCTCCGGCCGCTCCGACTTGGTGAGTTCCTGGCCCTTGAAGCTGGAGAGGCCGGCATCGCCGGCGCCGTCGACCGCTTCCACCGCGGCCGAGCCGCCTTCGGCCGCCGCGGCGTCGAAAGTGGTGGCGCGGATGGTCAGCACCTTGACGGCGTCGCCCGACTTCACGGTGGCCAGCGCATTGCCAGCGTAGATCGGGCGCACGAAGGTGTCTTCGGCTTCGATGGCGGAGATGTCGGAGACCTGCTGCACGTCCAACAGCGCCGCGGCGCGCGGCATAACATTCTTGCCAAAGGTCGTGGCGGCGGCGATCACGTGGCTGTAGCCGGCGGCGAGCTTGGCCACCAGGGGGGCCAGGTTCTCCGCCAGGCCGTGACCGTAGGCGGCATCGTCGGCCTTCAGGACCTTGTCGACCCCGGCCACCTTGGCGGCGGCCTCCGCGGCCCCGTCGCAGCCGGTGCCGGCGACCAGAACATGGGTTTCGCCGGGCAGCTGGCCGGCGGCGGTGACGGCGTTGAGCGTTGCGGGCTTCAGGCCTGCGTTGTCGTGCTCGGCGACGATCAGCGTCGACATCAGATCACCTTCGCTTCGTTGCGCAGTTTTTCCACCAGCTCGGCGACCGAGCCCACCTTGACGCCGGCCTGGCGGGCCGGCGGCTCGTTCACGGCCACCACGGTCAGGCGCGGGCTGACATCGATGCCCAGGTCCGCCGGGGTCATGGTGTCGATGGGCTTTTTCTTCGCCTTCATGATGTTGGGCAGCGAGGCGTAGCGCGGCTCGTTCAGGCGCAGGTCGGTGGTCACCACCGCCGGCAGCTTGATGTCCAGCATCTCCAGGCCGCCGTCGACCTCGCGGGTGATGGCGAAGGTGCCGTCGGCCTTTTCGATCTTGGAGATGAAGGTGCCCTGCGGCCAGCCCAAGAGCGCGGCCAGCATCTGGCCGGTCTGGTTGTTGTCGTTGTCGACCGCCTGCTTGCCGAGGATCACCAGTTCCGGGCTTTCCTTCTCGACCACCGCCTTCAGCAGCTTGGCGACGGCCAGCGGCTCAGGATCGGCATCGCACTGGATCAGAATGCCGCGGTCGGCGCCCATGGCGAGGCCCGTGCGCAGGGTCTCCTGCGCCTGGGCCAGGCCGGCGGAGACCACGATGACCTCGCTGGCCGTGCCCGCCTCTTTCAGGCGCACGGCCTCTTCGACGGCGATTTCGCAAAACGGATTCATCGCCATCTTGACGTTGGCGGTTTCCACCCCGCTGTGGTCCGGCTTCACGCGGACCTTCACGTTGGCGTCGATGACGCGCTTGATCGGTACGAGTACTTTCATCGCAAGTCTGCGACCTACCTCTCGGCTAGGAAATGTCAACGAGTCCGGCAGCGGGGTTGCCTAAAGATGCCCCCGAGGCAAGTCCCTGGGCAAGGCCCGGAAGCCGGACGGACGAACGCATACGGTACTATCTCGCGGTCGCACAATAGGAGTCCGGCAGGGGAGTGTCAACGTCGCGACGGGCGTCCGCCAGGGCGCGTTTGCCCCGGATTTCCGCCGATAAAGCGGCGATGAGCCGGCGATGACCCGGCGACGAATAGACGACTCGGTCTAGCGGTTCGCGCCGGGCACCCAGAGCACGTCGCCGGCGCCCTTGTCGTTGACGTAGCGGCTCATGACGAAGAGCAGGTCGGAGAGACGGTTGATGTAGCGGATCGCCTCCGGGTTGATCGCCTCGGCCTCCGCCAGCGCGGTGATTTCGCGCTCCGCCCGCCGCGCCACCGTACGGGCCTGATGCAGGAAGGCGGCGGCCGGCGAACCGCCCGGCAGCACGAAGGAATTGAGCGGTTGGAGATCGGCGTTCAGGCGGTCGATTTCGCCTTCCAGCCGGTCCACCTGCGGCGCGGTGATGCGCAGCGGCGGGTACTCCGGGTTCTCCACCTCCGGCGTCGCGAGATCGGCGCCCAGGTCGAAGAGGTCGTTCTGTACCCGCACGAGGATGGCGTCGACCTCCTTGTCGGGGAGATCCTGCGTGTGCAGGCGCGCCAGGCCGACGGCGGCGTTGGCCTCGTCCACCGTGCCGTAGGCGGCGACGCGCTGGTGATGCTTGGCGACGCGCTGGCCGGAGCCGAGCGCCGTCTTTCCCTTGTCGCCGCCCTTGGTGTAGATGCGGGTGAGCTTCACCATGTGCTGAACTCTTTAGGGTTTTGAAGGTCTACGGGGCCGGCCCGCTCCCCCTCCCGGCCACCCAGCGCCAGTATCCTATGGGTGGCCGGGAGGGGGAGCGGGCTGGAACCGCCCTGATACAAATCGAGTCCGCCCTCCGGACTTCAGTCCTGGGCGCCGGCCAGCACGGCCAGCGCGAAGAGGGCCAGGGCAACCCCCTGGGCGATGACCCGGGCGCGCATCAGCTTGTTGCCGTACTTGGCATTGAAGTCGCCGCCGCGGGCCATGCCGATGATGCCGGTTGCCAGAACCGCCAGGGTGATCAGCATGGCGATGAGAATGAGAACGAAGAAAAACCCTTTCATGCGTGAGACCATAGACCCGCGCCGGGGCACGGGGCCAGCGAAAACCCGCCTGCGGCAGTTTGTCGCGCGCCCTTCGAGACGCGGCCCTTCGGACCGCTCCTCAGGGTGAGGCATTCATTCCGCTCCTCATCCTGAGGAGGCTCCCACTGAGTGCAACGCGGGCCGTCCCGAAGGATGACGCCCCTGGCTTTGCCAGGACCGAATGCCCTCAGCGCCGGCTCTTCTCGGTGTTTTGCGCGGCGCGGATGCGCCAGCCCTCTTCGTCGCGTTGCAGCACGAAGGTCATCACCCCGCGCGAGCGCCCGCTCTCTGCCGGGGACGCCGGGACGGTGAGGCGCCAGTCGACGTGGGCCAGGGCGATGTCCGGCGCCAGCATTTCCAGCGACCGCAGCTCGCCCTCCAGCAGCGATTGGGCGTAGGGCCCGGCGTGGGCGGCGCGGTGGCGCCGGGCGATGGTCGTCCGGTCGCGCCACCACATGCCGTAGACGTTGACGAAGTCCGCCTTGTCGCGGAACAGGCCCTCCAGCGCCGTCATGTCGTGGGCGTTCCAGGCGTCCTGAAAGGCCGCCACCACGGCCTCGGGCGTTTGCAAGGCGGTCATCCTCCTTGGTGACGCTCCCCCTTCGAGATGCGGCCCTGCGGATCGCCCCTCAGGGTGAGGCCTTTGTTCCTCTCCTCATCCTGAGGAGGCCTGTATAAGGCCGTCTCGAAGGATGACCCGCCGTGCTCTCTACCGCCGCGCCAGCGCCAGGCCAACGCCGGTGCCGATCAGCAGCGTGCCGGTGATGCCGTGGCGGATGCGGTTGGCCCGCGCCGAGACGAAGAAGCGCCGGACACGGCTGGCCAGGACGGCATAGAGCCCGTCCAGCGTGGTGGCGATGATCACGAAGGCGATGGACATGGCCAGCAGCTGCGGGCCCGCCGCCAGCGCCGGGTCGATGAACTGCGGGAAGAAGGCGGCGTAGAACAGGATGGTCTTGGGGTTGGTGATGGCCACCAGCACGCCCTGGCCGAAGACCCCCTTGTGGGACTTCATGGGAGCCGCTTCGCCCTGCGCCCCGGCGGTGAAGACCGCGCGCCACTGCTTGATGCCGAGATAGAGCAGGTAGGCGACGCCGGCCCAGCGCAGCACCTCGAAGAGGCCGGCGGCGACGGCCAGCAGGGTGGTCAGGCCCAGCGCCCCGGCCGCCACCAGGATGGCGTTGCCGCTGCTCGCCCCGGCCACCGTCGCCAGCCCGGTGCGCTGCCCGTAGGCCAGCGAGTTGGCGATCACCAGGGTGACGATGGGCCCCGGCATCAGGATCAGCACGGCGGTGGCGAAGAGATAGGCGGCGAAGAGCTCCGGATTGACGGCAAGCATGGGTCTTGTTTCCTGCGTTCAGCGCGGCTTTCACCGGAAGCAAAGACAGGAAGCCGAAAGGATGTACAGCCTTATCTGGGCAAGCGGGCGCGGCTGAAGGGAAAGTGGGCAGGCATCGCGCCCGTGGCTCACCCCCACCCCAACCCTCCCCCATCAAGGGGGAGAGGGACGTTGTTGCGGTGCCCCAGGGAATCCCCTCCCCCCTTGATGGGGGGAGGTCGGGAGGGGGGTGACTGCCTCTCAGCCGCAAGCCCTCCGCCGCTGTTCTTCCTCTCTCCCCGCCTCGCTTCTCATCCGCGCTTGGACATCGTCGTCCGTCACGCCTCGGCCGGCAGGGCGAACTTCATGCCGTAGCCGACGCGGGCGAAGCCGAAGCGCTCGTAGAAAGGGCCGTTCACCGGGTTCTGGTCCCAGGCGAAGAGCCCGACGGACTGAAAGGACTGCCGTTCCAGGTGGCCGACGATGCGCCGCATGACCGCGCTGCCGATCCCCCGGCCCTGGTAAAGCGGATGCACGGCGACGTCGTAGACCATGCACATCACCCCGTCCTCCAGGATGCGGCCCATGCCGACCAGTCTTGCGTCCTCCCAGGCCGTGACCAGCAGAGAGGAGCGCGCGCAGATCTTCGCCCAGGCGGCCTCGCCGCGCCGGCCCCAGCCGACCGCCTCGATCAGGCCGTCGAGCGGTCCGGCGGGAACGGGGTTGTCGGTCGAAAAGCGGATGCCGTCGCTGCTCATACCGATTCCTTCTGCGTGGTGCCACCGTAGATGCCCAGCATAGACAGAAAGCCCAACGAGGGGGGCGGTGGTCTGCCTCACGGCACAGAGCGGCCTTTGCTTTTCCCGGCAGGGTTGGCTCATATGAAATCCCCGCCACATAGGCAGCCCAACCACATCAATAGCCCGGACGCCGCAGGAGTGCTCCCCCCGTGCTGACGCTTGACCACCTCACCGTGATTGCTCCGACCCTGGCCGAGGGGGTGGCGCATGTCCGCGATTGCCTCGGCCTCGAGGTGCCCTTCGGCACGCGCCACGACTACATGGGCACCCACAATCACCGGCTTCAGCTCGGCGGCAGAGTCTATCTGGAGATCGTCGCCCGCGACCCGGAGGGCGTCGATCCCGGCCGGGCGCGCTGGTTCGGCGTGGACGACCCGGAGCAGGTCCGGGCGGACTGGGACGAGGGCCGGCGCCTGCGCGGCTGGGTCGCGGCGACGGAGGACATCGGGTCCCTTGTCTGCGCCCAGGGCACGGTCTTCGGCGAGCGGGTTGCCCTGCCGCCCGCCACCCCGGCCTTCGACTTCGCCATTCCGGCGGATGGCTCGCTGCCCCTCGACGGCGCGGCCCCCTCGCTCATCGACCACCGCGGCGACCCGACGTCCATGGCCGAGATCCCCGACCTCGGCGCGCGCCTCCTCTCGCTCACCCTGGAGCATCCGGACCCTGCCGCCGTCGAGATGCTGTACCGCGCCCTCGCCGTCGACCGCCCGCCCGCGGTCGTGCAGGGCCCCCGGCTCCGCTACCGCGCCCAGATCGAGACGCCGGACGGCGTGAAGGCGCTGACCTGAAGCCGCTGCGGTCTCCGCGAAGAGACCGGTGTCACATGGCCGCAATGAGCCCGCACTATCCGTTCGCGGGGTCGCCGCGAGACTCCGTCTTCGGGCTTCCGCCCAGAAACGCCGCGCGGATCGCGGACTTCATCGTGGCCAACGGGGCGCCGCCCGGCGCCGTGCCGCCCGCCATCACGAGCTTGGAGGTCGGCGTCGGCGCAAAGCCGTAGGTCTGATCCACGACCGTCAGGCCGGCGTGAAGCGATGACCGGCCCAGGAGCCCGACGGCGATGCCCGCCTCGACCGCGGCGAGCACACCCGACACGCTCTGGCTGGAGTAGACGATGCGGTAGGGCCCGCCGCGCGCGTCCAGGGATCTGACGGCTTCGTCCCGCCACCAGCAGGCGTGATCGAACAAGGCCACCGGCAGTGTCGCGGCCGTGGAGAAGTCCTGGCCGAGGGCGGACAGCCAGCAGGTCGGGTCTTCGCTCAGCAGTTCTTCGCCCGCCTGCAGCGCCTCGACTTCGTAGATGGCGAGATCGAGGTCGCCTTTTTTCAAGGCCTCGGGGAAGCCGGTGCTGAGGGCGCAGGTCACCTCAAGCTCGACCTGCGGATGCCGCTGCGCGAAGGCGGCGATGATCCTGGTGAGCTTTGTCCGGCCATGATCGTCGGGAATGGCCAGCCTGATCTTGCCGGCGACGGTGCTGTCGGAAAGCGCGCGCAGCGCCGTGTCGAGACGGGCCGTGACGTCCCGGGCGACGGGCAGCAGGCGGCGCCCGGCCTCGCTCAGCGCGACGCCCCGCCCGTGCCGCTCGAACACCGGCTGTCCGACAATGGCCTCGAGCCGCCGGATCTGGACGCTGGTTGCGGACTGTGAGCGGTGAATCCGTTCCGCCCCCTCGGTGACGCTGCCGGCCTGCGCCACGGCGAGGAAGGTGCGCAGCAGGTCGCTATCCAGGTTGTCCATTCACGCACCTGATATTCATGTTTCCGATAGCTGGTATAAATATCATTCGTTTCATGTATGTCTGACCCACTCCTATCCTGCAAGGCCGAAGGAGCGCTCCCATGGTTCAGCAGGTTCTGTCCGCCGCCCGCGCGAACAGGCGGTGGGTTTGCTACGGGGGCGCTACAGCCCTTCTGGCGCTGGCCGCCTTCGCCTGGCCGGGGCACGCCGCCGGGGCCGCGGTCTTTGTCGTCCGGGGGCTGATCGTCGTCGCGCCGATCGTCATTCCCGGCATTGTCCTGGCTGCCTGGATCATCGCCAGCGGCGCCGACTCGCACATCGCCGGCGCCTTCGAGGGAAAGACCCTGCGAACCGTCCTGGCCGCGTCGCTGATCGGTGCGGTCACGCCCGTCTGCGGCGTTGCCGTGCTGCCCATGATGGCGGGGCTCCTGGCCGCCGGGGTGCCCCTGGCGCCGATCATGGCGTTCTGGCTGTCCTCGCCCGTCACGGACCCGGCCATGCTGGCCACGACCGCCGCCACCCTGGGGCTGTCCTTTGCCGTCGGGAAGACCCTCGCGGCTTTCGGCCTCGGCCTCTTCGGCGGTCTGGCCACGGCCGTCTTCGCGGGGCGGCCCTGGGCGCGTTCGGCGCTGCGGGATACCGGCCTGGCGCGCCAACTGGGAACCGCGGGTTTGGGAACCGCCCGCTGCGCTGCGGAGCGCGGCTTCGATCCCTGGGTCTGGCGGTCGCAGGCCCGCCGCCGCACCTTTGCCGAGCAGTTCCGGGCGACCGCGCGGCTCATCCTGATCTGCCTGATCCCGGCCTTCGCGGCGGAGTATGCGCTGAACGCCGCGCTCACGCCGGACGCGCTCACCGCCTATGTCGGCGAAGACCAGTGGTGGGCGATCCCCGCCGCCGTCTTCGTCGGCGCCCCGGCCTACATCGACGGCTATGCGGCCCTGCCCCTGACCCGGGGCCTGATGGACAGCGGCATGTCCGCAGGGGCCGCCATGGCGTTTCTGGTGTCGGGCGGCGTCGTCAGCATCTGGGGCGCCATGGCGATCGTGCCGGTCCTGAAGCTCAAACCCTTTGTCTTGTACCTTGTGCTGGCGGTCCTCGGCTCGCTGGCCGCGGGCTACGTCTTCCAGTGGTCGGTGTGAAGGGCGTGACCTGACCCACCGCGCCAGTCCCGGAGGGTACGCCCTAAGACTTCGGGTCCGGGCTCCTCTGTCCCAGGCGCGGTTCCATCCCGGCCAGCAGCCGCTGAATGTTGGCGCGGTGGAGCGCGATCACAGTGAGGCCGCCTGCAACGACCAGCAGCCGATAGGGCAGGGGATGGTCCAGGCCGAAGACGATTGCGACCGCCGCCAGGGCCGCGAGCATCGAGCCGAGAGAGACGATCCGGAAGACGGCCAGCACGACAGCGAAGACCGCTGCAGCCCCCACACCCACCGGCCAGGACATCGCCAGCAGCACGCCGAGCCCCGTGGCGGCGGACTTGCCGCCTGCGAAGTTCAGCCAGACCGGGCGGCTGTGCCCCAGCAGCGCCGCCAGTCCGGCCAGGGAAACGGCCCAGGGCAGGAAGGTCTGCAACTCAAGCGCTGCGGGTGGCGTGACGGCGGGGACTTTGTAAATCCAGGAACAGAACCAGCCGGCAAAGACGACCGCGCCCACCCCTTTCAGCACGTCCGTCAGCAGCACCACCAGGGCAGGCCATTTTCCCAGCGTCCGCAGGACGTTCGTTGCGCCGATGGACCGGGAGCCGTACTCCCGGATATCGATGCCCCGGAGCAGCTTTCCCGCCAGATAGCCCGTGGGCAGGGACCCGAGGAGATAGGCGACCGCCAGTCCGGCCACCCCCGCTGTCCAGAACATCATGGGACTCCCCTCAACGCTTTCAGGCCATTGTTGCTCGTTGGTCCGGAACAGGCGCGGCCCTCGGACTGATTTAACCGGATGACCGCTGCGGTCGCAAAGATGTCGTTTGCCGCCCGGCGCCGTCTCGCTCGGCCTCTTCGTTCTGGGGCCGCAGACCACCTGTTCCGAACATGCCCACGCCTCGACCGGGATCTACTCCATTCTCGGCGGCGAAGCCTCCTGGCGTGTCGACAGTCCGGAGCAGGAAAGGCTCTTCACACCCGGCGCGCTTGTCTTCACCGCGCCGCACCAGCGTCCCGAAATCCGCACCGGCGCCCTGCCGCTGCCGGCGCCCTGCACCTGGAAAGCCGACCCCGCCGCGCCGAGCGACCACCGCAGCGGCGGCCCCTGGCGCAACGGCCCGCGCAGGGAGCCGGATCTGGTCAACAGGTAGCGCGGGGAGGCGGTCTTGCGCCGCAGCCTCACGAAGGGGGCGGCGAGGAGAGCCGGATCAGTGTCTTGCTTTAGCGGAACAGGAAGACTGTGAGCGGATCATCAGGCGCAAAAGATGTTAAGTCTCTCAATTTGTGGTATAGTGAAAGCTGGACTCTAACGAGGTCAAGGATTGCAGCAATGAGTGGAAGCAATAAAGGCGCAGGTGGTCCTAAAGGAGGGGGCGGCGGAGACCGTGGCAATAGGCCGAGCAGACCATTTGAGAAGGGTTACACGCCGAGCCAACGTCCTAATCCGCAGGGCGGCAAACCACCTCCTCCGCCACCTACGAGCCAGGATGGCCCGAAACCCTCCAACAAGTAGTATCACTTAGATTTCAGCTTTGCTGGGTGTTACGCGGACTTCCAACCGCTGAAGCTCATCGGGGCGGATATAAATCATCCGAACTCCCCAGCCAGCCGTCGCCTCAACGTCTTCAACGGCCTCCCATTCAGAATTGGGACAGCGTTTTCGAAGATTGGGGACAAAGCAAATCTGCCCTTCACGGTGAGTATAGTAAGGAAAGATACCCTTCGACCGCAGTTCGGGACGGTCAAAGTCAGCGGTGTTGTCGCACTGAATGGCTTCGCCGCTCTTTAGGTAGGCGGTTATCTGGGTCACATAGATTCTGGGATCGTTGAAGATTTTCTGCCAAACGTCGCCGAGATTATCCTCGTTGGTTACCTGGAGACGATGCAACAAGCGGTGCAGAAGGGTATGTCCATGAAGTCGCCAAGTAAGTGCGGATATTATAGCCGAAATAAAGGATATAATGATCATCCAAATTATGCTATCAAATCCGATAATATATGAGAATAATAAGTAAAAACCGTAGCCTATCGCCGAGAAAACAAGGCTTCCGTATATGATGTCTAACTGTCTTATATCTCCCCAGCTTGAATCAATCATGTAAAGCCGAAATCCGACGAAGCCAGGAGCCAAAAGGAGGAGGACCCGCAAAGCGTCAACTGAGACATCCATTCTCCTGGCTCCCTTTTCTGAAAATCCGGCTAGCCTGGAAGTATCGAGGCAAGCGGAAAACTGTGTCACCTACTCTTGGAGCTTTAGATTGTCGGCTTCAGGACCCGCGTACACTTCCTTGGGCCATGCATTCTGATAGCTTGGAATTGCTCCAACCTTAGGAACTTCCATATCTGCAATCACCGCAATCTGTCCGAGGCATCGACTCAGGTGCCCGCGCAGAGTTTCCAAGGCTTCAAAGTACATTTCCCGCTGACCTGGAGGCCGATGGAAGTCCGGATGGTCACCGCCTTCCCAATTCGATTGACTAGTCGAAATACGCTGCTCGAACGTTAGAAATTGCCGCAGACCTTCGAGCATCAGTTCCAGGAGCAAGTAAAGAGAGCCATCGCTCAATTGCGAAAGCTCAACTTGTTTATCGACCAAGATCGCCCGGATTGACTGAAGGGACTCAAGAGACTGATCAATGCAGTTGTCACAGCACTCTTTTCCGCTCAACACGCGACGGTCTGAAAGGCGGATCAAGAGCTCTCGGGCGATGCGGCGTTCCAAATCAGCAGGGCTAGCTGTGATTGATATAAAAGGCAAACTTAGGGAGACAGTAACTTCGCCAGCACGTTTCTTGAATGCTTGGTGAGCTTTCTCGATAAGCTGTGAAAAGTCGAAACGAAGAGAAAGTCTTTCGCGCATAGGGCACTATATCATCAAAAGTATGGGAATGAAGAGATCAACGGCCGTAGCTGCCCGCGGTCAATGAGCAGGTTCCCGCTTGATCGCAGGCGTATCATTCGGGAGCCGTTCGGGGACATGCGAGCACTATTTCTTCAAGAATTGCGTCTTCTATCAATGGAGGACGAACATGAAAAACACAGAGAGAGACCCTCAGTTCATTGCGGACACCGTGCGCTTCTTGCGTAAAGCGTTTGCTCTGACACAAGAAAACCTTGCTGACGCAGCCAATCTATCGACCCGAACAATTGAGAAAGCAGAAAGCGGCAAACACTTTCCCTCCGAGCAAACATTACGAAGCATCGCCCGCGCAGTGGGTGCGGATGTTTCGGTCTTTAGGAAGCCAACAGAAGAACAGCAGCAGCGCCAGCGTGCTGATCTCGAACTGGCAATCCGAAAGACGCTATTCGTTCCAACACGCCCTGTAACAGGTACCCAAGACTTCCTAGCCCGTTTTGGACAACCAAATGCCTTCCGTTTTGACATGTCGACGGTCAGTGGTGAGAAGGCGATGGAGATTGCGGGTTGGATGTTTGACTATCTTGAAGACTTGATTCTCGTTTGGGACGAGATCAGCCAATCGGATCGTTTGGCGTATGCACATGAATTCATTTCGCTTACTAGGGACATAGAGGGCCTCGGCTATATGTGTCACCTGGGCAGTCATCAGCAACAGCTCAGTGGACGAAGCGGGTCGGTCATTGTTTTTGATGTCGCCCTGGTCACGTTGCTGCCACGAGATCAGGCGGGTGGTGAGCGATACGCCTTAGTCCAACTTCAAGGATCTTGGGAAACGCTGGAGAAAGACCGTGTCCAGCTACCTGCTGATTGGTTCATGACAGATTGTTCGGTCGCACATGAGTGAGCTTGCTTGGACCATAGCTGCCGCTATCGTCATTGCTCTGATTGTGGTGGCTTTCTTCAAGCGTGCTGGGAGCAATCAAACTCATTCATCTTCCAGCAATCGAAAGGGTACGACCTCCAGAACCGAGAACATTGACGGTAAGGAATACTCGGTGCTCACGAAGCGGCTTCAAGTCGTTCGAGAAAGACGTACGGGGAAAATTGGCTTCGCTATGGAACGCGGAGCGGAACGAGATCCATCGATGAACGCAGGCGAGCTAGTGTTAGTTCCCCGATGGATCAAGGTCCAGTTCGTTAGGAAGTCGGATGGCAAAGCTGGTGCTGCCCAGTGGAGACGTTATGAGAAATTCGAGATTGTCGGATCGGTAGATGTAGATTTTTTGAGCCGCCGAGTTGGATTCTTTAAGTCCGAATCGCTGATCCGATATCGAACAGATTCTATGTGACGGCAAGGCTAACCAAGCCCAGATGGAAACAACACTTGCAGCGCTGGCGCAGTTAACGGCAGCGTGATGAGAGTGCATTGATGAAACGAGCATGATAGTGGTGCCGCACTGAATTGCGCCAGTGTGTCTCGGCACTTCCCCTACTTCCGCACCCTTAACCCCGGGCCTTTGGTTTTGGTTTCGGGGAGGAACTCGATGCCGGCGGCTTCGAGGGCTTCGCGGATGGCTTGGAGGTTGTTGGGGTGGGGCATGTGGGCGCCGCGTTCGAAGTTCGCGACAGTCGCGCGGGTCAGGCCGGAGGCCTCGGCGAGGTCGGTCTGCGTCCAGTCGAGCAGGATGCGGGCGGCACGGCAGAAGGTGGGTGTGAGACTCATCCGGCCCCTGTTTTCATAAAACCAATTGACGGCCCAACACCGCCCTGATATTCATTTCAAAGTTTAGCATGGTGCTAAATTTCGAAATTTGCGCTTAGCGGCGCGAGAAGGTGTTGCAGCACCGCCCCGCGCCTGACCATACCCCGACTTCAGAGGAGTCAGGCCATGGCTGCTTCGGCTTGTAACACAGATTCTTTTCCTTCCGGAAATGCGGCGCAACAGGAACTCACGGGTGTGCAGTGCCGCGCGGCGCGGGCGCTGCTGCTGTGGAGCCAGGAGGACCTCGCCCGCCGGGCACGGGTCAGCGCCGTCACCATCCGCACCTTCGAGCGCGGCCAGGGCAGCATCCGCCCCGCCACCGCGCGCCTCCTGCGCCTCACCTTCGCGGCGGCGGGGGTCGAGATGATCGCCGGGGAGGATGGGGGAGAGGGCGGCGATGGGGAAGGTGGGGGCGGCCTCGGCCCCGGTGTGCGCTTCGCCCGTCCGGTGGGGACGTAGGGGGGCGGGAGTCACCCCCACCCCAGCCCTCCCCCATCAAGGGGGAGGGGGATTCAAAAGGGGGAGGGGGAAAACAAACTGGGGAGAGGGATACCGAAGAAGGGGAGAGGGGTAACAAGGTCGGGAGGGGGCGTGCCCTTTGATCCTCCGCCCCTTGCGCGACAGGGCGGGGGTCCCGACGTGGGAGGGGGAGGGGAGACGGCGCCGCCGCGCGCCGGGCCCCCAGAATGGCGCTTCATCAGGATCGCGCCCCTTCAGGATGGCATCCCGTCACGACGCCGCCGCAACCGGAGACACCCATGCTGGTCACCCCCAAGCCGCTGTCGGCCTATCCCTGGTTCATCCGCCTGTTCTTCTGGAAGCAGAAGCGCAGCTACGGCAAGGTGCTGGAACCGGGGCTGCTCTGGGGCCGCTCGCCCTGGGTCTTCGCGGCGCTGGCGCTGCTCTACGGGGCGCTGAACCGCCGCGGCTCGCCGCTGGACCCGGCCCTGCGCTCCCTCGTCACCGTGCGCATCTCGCAGATCAACCACTGCGCCTTCTGCGTCGACGTGAACGCGGCGACCCTGGAGAAGCGCGGCGTGGCGGCGGAGAAGATCCAGGCCCTGCACCGCTGGCGTGACAGTGGAGACTTCACGGCGGCGGAGCGCGCGGCGCTGGACTACGCCGAGGCGGTGACCCGCACGGGGGAGGCCGTCACCCCCGCCATGGCCGCCGCCCTGACCGGGCAGTTCGACGAGGACCAGCGCGCCGAGCTGACCGGCCTCATCGCCTTCCAGAACATGTCCAGCAAGTTCAACGCCGCCCTCGAGGTCCCGCCCCAGGGCTTCTGCCACCTGCCCGAGGTGACGGTCGACCCGGCGCCAGAGAGGGAAGAGGCGGCGGAGGGGAAGGGCGCGCTGGAGTCCCCTCTCCCCTCGCGGGAGAGGGAGGGGCCCGCGTCAGCGGGAGGGTGAGGGGGACGCCCCACACAGACCCCGTCCGATGTCATTTCCGGGGGCCCGGTTGACGCCCCAGGCGCGATGCCGCAGGCTTCCCTCCCGTCGGTTCCGCCCGATCCGCAGCGACCGCTCCGGTGATCCTCATGGCCCACAGCGTTCTCTTCCATGCCATCCCCGGGATCCCGCCCGGCGGGCCGGACCTTTACGGCGGCCAGGTCCCCGGCGACTATGACGCGGGCTGACGGGGGCTTCCGGCTGAAGGGCGCGGACCGGGAGAAAGGACGTCAGGAGGGGCGCCGCCAGTAAAAGCGCCGCCATTAAATGCGACGTGGGTAAGATGCATGGGCGTGCGATCAGCATCGGGTTCCGCGACGATCCAGGTCGCAGTCATCGCGATCCTCATCACCGTCGGGACGCTTTCGCTCAGCGATGCGCTGGCCAAGCTGCTGAGCGCGAACTTTCCGCTCTGGCAGATCTTTGCGCTTCGCTCGCTGCTCACGGTTCCCATGATCCTGCTGATCCTGGCGGGCTGGTACCGGAGCGTTTCCTGGCGGCCGCGAAGCCTTCTCTGGGTATCGCTCAGAAGCCTTTTGATGGTGGCCCAGGCCGTCGTCTACTACATCGCCCTCCCGAAGGTCGATTTGTCCGCCGTCGCGGCGACAAACTACACGATGCCGCTGTTCGTCTGCATTTTCGCTGCGGTCCTGCTGGGCGACAGAGTATCGCCCGCGGTCTGGGCGGCGGTGGGTCTCGGGTTCTTCGGCGTGCTGCTCATCGTTCAGCCGGCCACCGAGTCCTTCAACAGCTTCGCCCTCCTGCCGCTGGCGGCTGCCATGCTCGCCGCGCTTGCGAACCTGCTGACCAAAGCCAAGTGCCAGGGCGAGCACCCGCTGGTCATCAGCCTGAACCTGAACGTGGCGCTGCTGGCGACCGGCTTGGCCGCGACGCTCGTCGGCCTGCTGTGGGAGCAGGAACCCCAGACCTCGCAGATGGCGGCCTACCTGCTGGGCGGCTGGTCGCCCATGGGGCAGAGCGAGTGGGTCGTCATCGTCATCATGGCCGTGAGCTTCGTCGTCGGCAGCGTTGGAGCGGCGCTGGCCTATCAGGTCGGCCCTCCGACAACGATCGCGACGCTGGACTTCGCCTACATCGCCTTTGCCCTGCTGTGGGGCATGCTCTTTTTCGGCGAGTTTCCCAACGCGGCGGCCTTTCTCGGCATCTTCTCGATCATCGCCGCCGGCCTCTTCGTCGTCAGATCGCGGCGGTTCAGCTAGCCGGGAGTCCACGCCGGCATCATCTGCCGGCAGGTGCCGGCCTATACGCCGCGACGCGCCCAGCCATGCGCCTTTGCGATCCCGCGCAGGCGGGCACGGACCGAGGCGGCTTCGTCCTCCGCGCCGCGCGCCAGCAGGGCCTGCACCTCCGCCCGCCGCGCCGGATGCTGCGCGGCCAACTCCGCCAGCGCGTTGTAGGTCCAGGCGCGGACGAGCTTGTTGGCATCGCCGCGGTAGCCCGGCCCCGTCAGCAGCGTGAACAGCGCGGGCGCTTCGCCCTCCGGAACCGTGAGGCCCGGAAAGATCTGCAGCAGGTGCAGCTTCGCCTCCCAGTGGGTGACCCTTGGCAGCAGCGCGAGCAGCGCCGCCGTCTGGCGCGGGGTGAACGCCAGGCCGTCTTCGCCGTAGCGCTTCAGCAGCCAGGTCGCCGCGCTCTGGTGTTTCTGGTCGGGCGCGCCGGCTGCCGCGGTCAGGGCGCGGATCACCGCCGCCGTCGGTGCCTGGCGTTCGGCGAAGGTTTCCAGCGGCGCGGTGTGCTTGCCGTCGAAGGCAGCGAGGACGGCGTCAAGATCCTTCATGCCCGGCCTCCCGCCCCGTTCTTCGCTTCGTCCTGACCCTGCGGCGTCCCCGCCCGCACAAAGCGCGCGGCGGCCAGCAGGCCCAGCGCGGCCAGCGGCAGGCAGGCGAGGAAGATCGCCGCGGCGGCGAAGGTTAGAGTGTCGCCCGGGGGCTGTGGCCCGTTCTCTCCGGCGATGCCCGCTGCGTTGGCGACGATGCCGGCAAAGGCGGCGCCCAGCGCGTAGCCCAGGCGCTGCACCGTGGGAATGGCGCCGGCGACGCGCTCCACCTCGCCCGGCGGCGCCAGGGCGGTCGCGCGGCGGAGGATGAAGGTCCAGGCCATGCCGAAGCCGGCGCCCTGCAGCATGGCGAAGGCGGCGATCAGCCACAGCGGGCCCTGGGAAACGCTGTAGGCGAGGCCGGCGATGCTGAGGCTGACGAGCGTAATGCCGGTGACGATCAGCGCCGGGTCGCGGCGCTCCGGCGCGCCCGACAGCAGCGCCGCCACGACGGCCCAGGCGACGGCCTCCAGCGCCAGGATGTAGCCGGCCACCAGGATGGGCGCGCCGTGCAGCCGCGTCATGATGAGCGGCCCGTAGATGCTGAGAGCGATGGTGGCGGCGGTGAAGCAGAGGATCATGGTGAGCGCCGCGCCCAGCGGGCTGCCGAGGCCGATGGGCCGCTGCGGCAGCAGGCGGCTTCCGCCGCGCGCCGCCTCCAGCCGCAGGAAGACGATGAAGCAGGCGACGCCCAGGGCCACGAAGGCGGGCGTGCGCAGCGCGGTGATCTCGATCCCGGCATAGGCGACGGAGACCACGCCGGCGGAGAGCCACAGCAGGCGGAACACCGGGAAGCGCCCGCCGGCGGTTTGCTCTGCCGGACGTTTGCCGCTGTCTCCGCGCGCTGCGATCCAGAGCGCCAGCAGCACGGCCTGCACGGCGAAGAACCAGAAGCCCAGGCGCCAGGTCGCGAACTCGACGAAGAGGCCGCCGATCAGCGGGCCGAGAAAGGCGGAGACCGCCCAGATGGTGGAGACCGCGCCCATCACCCGCGCCACCAGCCGGCGCGGGAACAAGAGCCCGACGGAGACGAAGGACAGCGCCATCAGGCCGCCGCCGCCCAGCCCCTGCAGCAGCCGCCCGGCCAGCAGCACCCACATCTCCGGCGCCAGCGCTGACAGCGCGCAGCCGGCGGCGAAGAGGCAGGCGGCCGCCGTCATCGGGCGGCGGGTGCCGAGGCGCAGGGCGAGCAGGCCGCTGGCCGCGCCGGCGACGATGGATCCGATCTCGTAGAGCGCCACCGTCCAGGCGATCAGGCGGATGCCGCCGATCTCCGCGACGATCGCCGGCATCATGGTGGAGACCAGCAGCGCATCGGCGGCATGCAGCCAGACGCCGAGGCAGACCAGCGCGAGGGAAGGCCCGTAAACCCGGGTAAAGACCTCCCGCCAGCGGACGGCGGCGCTCCCGGTCCCGGCAGTCATTGCGTTGTGGCGCTCATGGTGTCCCGGCGGTCATGCTGTCTCGGTGGGCATGGTATCGTGGCGGTCAGGGCGTCATGTAGGCGGCGCGGCGCCGTGCTCGTCAAGCCCCTGGCATTCCTTGCGCGGCAAGAAGCCCGGGCTTGCCCGGCGCACCTGCGCGATGCTAAGGCGCAGGGGCCGCGCAGCTCTCCGACGGGAATCCCCCATCCATGGACTCTCTTTCCGGCCTCGCCTGGGTCCACGCCGATGTCTTCTGCGACGCGCCGCTCGGCGGCAACGGCCTCTGCGTGTTCCGCCCCGACCGCCCCTTGGACGATGACACCATGCTGCGTCTCACCCAGGAGATGCGGCAGTTCGAATCGATCTTTCTCTTCGCCGAAGGAGACCGCATCCGCGCGCGCATCTTCACGGTGGAGGAGGAACTGGACTTCGCCGGCCATCCCCTGCTGGGCGCGGCGGCGGTGCTGCACGATGCGGAGGCATCCCCGCCCGAACGCGCAAGCTGGCCGTTTCACCTGAACAGCCGCAGCGTCGATCTTGCGACCCGGCGCTTGGGCGCGCGCTTCTACGAGGCGGCGATGGATCAGGGCGTTCCGCGCTGGGGGCGGGAGGCCGAAGGGGCCGCGCGGGCGGCGGTCCTGGAGGCGCTGGGTCTCGCCGAAGCGGACCTGGTGCCGGGGCTGCCGCTGGCCATGGTCTCCACCGGTCTCGACTACCTCATCGTTCCGGTAACGCCGGCAGGGCTTGCCAAGGCGGCCATCCGTGTCGACGACTTCGAGGCGCGCCTGGACGGCCTGGGCGCCAAGTTCGCCTATCTGCTGGACACGGAAAATGCCGAGGGCCGCACCTGGGACAACCTGGGCGCCGTCGAGGACGTCGCCACCGGCAGCGCCGCCGGGCCCGCCGGCGCCTACCTGCTGCGTCATTGCGGCGCGCCGCTTTCGATCACCCTGCGCCAGGGCCGCTTCGCCGGCCGCCCGAGCCGCCTCTCGGTCACCATCGACGGCGAAAGCGGCGCCGTCACCGTCGGCGGCGGCGTCGCCGTGCTCGCCGAGGGACGGTTTTACTGATTTGCCAAGCCGGCCTGCCATTGCGGGGTCGCTCCAACCTCCTCACCTGTCACCCCGGACCTGATCCGAGTTCCATGGGTCCGCCCGCCGGGTTCAGGTCCGCATCCAGCGCCGCGTTCACCCCGCCTCCCGACCTCCCCCCAACCTCTCCCCATCAAGGGGGGGGGGTTTTGGGCCGCTTCGATTACTCCCCCTCCCCCTTCGATGGGGGAGGGTCGGGGTGGGGGTGACTCCCTTTCCGCACAAGGCTGTCTGGCGCTCTTAGGTTCTTTCCCGATCGCCGGCGTGAGACACTCCTGACCCTCAGCCCAGATTGATGGAAACGCCGCCGTCCACCAGCTGGGCCGTGCCGGTGATGAAGCTGGCGGCGTCGGAGGCCAGGTGCAGCACCGGCCGCGCGATCTCCTCCGGCTCGGCTATGCGTTTGAGGGCGTGCAGGTTCTCGACGAAGGCCCGTGCATCGGAGTCGCCAGCCGGCGCCATGTCGGTGTCGGTCCCGCCGGGCAGGACCGCATTCACCCGGATGCCCTGGGGGCCGAGCTCTGCGGCGAGCGCCTTGGTGAAGCCGATCAGCCCCGCCTTGCTGGCGGCATAGGCGGCCATCCCCGGCAGCCCCGCGGCCGTGTGGCCGACAAAGCTGGAAGTGAAGAGGAGGGAGCCGCCGCCGCGCGCCAGCATGGCCGGCACCTGGTACTTGGCGCCCAGGAAGGCGCTGGTGAGGTTGGTGTCGATGGTGTCGCGCCAGTCGTCGAGCGTCATCGCCCCGACCGGGCCTATTTTGCCCAGGGCGCCGGCGTTGTTGAAGGCGATGTCGAGGCCGCCGAAGCGCCCGCTTGCGGTGGCCACCAGAGCCTTGGCGAGCGCCTCGTCCTTCACGTCGCCGCTCAGCGCAACCGCCTCGCCACCCGCTTCGGCGATCTCGTCCACCAGGGCGTCGAGCTCGGCCTGGCGCCGCGCCGCGACGATGACCTTTGCGCCCTCCACTGCGAAGAGCTTCGCGGTGGCGCGCCCGATGCCCGCGCTCGCCCCGGTGACGATGGCGACCTTGCCGGCCAGTGTGTTCATGATGCCTGTCCTTCTGTCCTCTGTAGCTGAAGCCGAGTGTTCGGCCGCGGCGGGACAGATGACAGATCGGGCCGGCGTGTTCTCTCCGGAACTTGCGCTGGTACTTCTACTTCCTCGGTGTCATTTCAGGCTTTGAATGTCACCCCGGACTTGATCCGGGGTCCATCGTGGGGACAGCCTCGGTGCTGGCCCAAAAGAGACCTTGCCCGCGGAACCATGGATCCCGGATCAAGTCCGGGATGACGGATGAGAAAGCGGTGACGGCGGTGCGTTCTGGGTGATCGCTACAGCAAGGACAGTCCGACACCGCCCAGCGCCATCAGGACCACGACGGCCCAGGGCGGCGCCTTCCAGGCCATCAGCAGCACGAAGCCCGCGAGCGCCAGGGCGAAGTCGCCGGGCGTGCGCACGGTGCTTGTCCAGATCGGGTCGTAGAGCGCGGCGCCGAGGATGCCGACCACGGCGGCGTTGGTGCCGGCCAGCGCGGCCTGGGCAGTCGGGCGCGCGCGCAGGGCGTCCCAGAAGGGCAGGGTGCCGAGCAGCAGCAGGAAGCCGGGCAGGAAGACCGCCACCAGGGCGATGGCCGCCATCACCAGCCCAGCGGGGACCGGCGCCATCACCGCGCCCAGGTAGGCGGCGAAGGTGAAGAGCGGCCCCGGCACCGCCTGAGCCGCGCCGTAACCGGCGAGGAAGGCCTCGCCGCTCACCCAGCCCGGCGGCACCACCTCGGCCTGGAGCAGCGGCAGCACCACGTGACCGCCGCCGAAGACCAGCGCGCCGGCGCGGTAGAAGGCATCGAAGATTGCCAGCTCCGGCGCGGCGACGGCCAGCACCAGCAGCGGCAGGCCGAAGAGCAGGGCGAAGAAGGCGGCCAGCGAGACCAGCCCGGTTCTCCGCGAGAGGGAAAAGACCAGCGGCCGCGTCGATGGGGTTCCGCCGTTACGGCAGAGCGCGAGGCCTGCCAGTCCGCCGAGGACGATGGCGGCCACCTGGCCGAGCGCACCGCCGGCGAAGACCACCACGGCGACGGCTGCCAGCGCGATGGTCGCGCGCTCCCGGTTCGGGCAGAGGCTGCGGGCCATGCCCCAGAGCGCCTGGGCGACCACGGCGACGGCCACCAGCTTCAGCCCCTGCAGCGCGCCGGCGGCGGTCGGTCCGGTGAGGCTGGCGGCGCCGAGGGCGAAGAGGATCAGCGCCAGGGCTGAGGGCAGGGTGAAGGCGGTCCAGGCCGCCGCGGCGCCCAGCGGCCCGCCGCGCATGAGGCCGAGGGCGAAGCCCACCTGGCTGCTGGCGGGCCCGGGCAGGAACTGGCAGAGCGCCACCAGGTCCGCATAGGCTTGGTCGTCCAGCCACCTGCGCCGCGCCACGAACTCCTCGCGGAAATAGCCGAGGTGGGCGATGGGTCCGCCGAAGGAGGTGAAGCCCAGCTTCAGGAAGGCGCCGAAGACCTCCCCCGCCGAGCCGCGCTGCGCGACGGGTCTTTCAGTGCTGTCGGGTGGGGACGACTCCGTCGGCGCGGTCATGGGTAGCGGTCCGGGCTGTGCAAAAGGGCCGCACTATGTCCGATCCTCCATGACGCTGTCGACCGTGCTGGCGTCACAATCGATACGACGAAGGTTCAGCCTCTGCTCAGCAGGAGTGATGCGGATACCAGGCCGGAGACACTGAACCTGGCTGCGTGCATACTAAGTTCTTCGGCGATGTGGCCGTCCAGGTCCCAGCCGTAGCCGAAGGTCTGGGCCAGATCGATGGCGGCAACGACCTGCTCCGGCCAGGTCCCTTCCGGTACCGTCGCTTTCAGGCGCGCGATGTAGCTGCCGTCATGATGCGGCGACAGCTCGGACATGTCGAATGTGATCAGCGCGGCGAGGCGCTTCAGAACCGTGCGGGCATTCTTCTCATTGTTGGCGTCCAGACGGACACGGAGATCTACATCGGCCACAGGATGAAGCCTAGTTCCGCCCGGAGAGCAATCCCCTTGCGATCACCTGGGCCTGGATCTCGGCGGCGCCTTCGAAGATGTTGAGGATGCGGGCGTCGCAGAGCACGCGGGAGATCTTGTACTCCTCGGCATAGCCGTTGCCGCCGTGCACCTGCAGGGCGTTGTCGGCGTTGGCCCAGGCGATGCGGGCGCCGAGCAGCTTGGCCATGCCGGCCTCGATGTCGCAGCGCCGGTCCGAGTCCTTCTCGCGCGCGGCGAAGTAGGTGAGCTGGCGGGCCATCATGGTTTCCACCGCCATCCAGGCGAGCTTGCCGGCGACCCTCGGGAAGGCGAGGATCGCCTTGCCGAACTGCTGGCGCTCCTGGGCGTAGGCGAGGCCCAGTTCCAGGGCCGACTGCGCCACGCCGACGGCGCGCGCCGCGGTCTGGATGCGCGCCGACTCGAAGGTCGCCATGAGCTGCTTGAAGCCCTGGCCTTCGACCCCGCCCAGCAGGTTCTCCGCCTTCACTTCGAAGCCGTCGAAGGCAAGCTCGTATTCCTTCATGCCGCGGTAGCCGAGCACGTGGATCTCGCCGCCGGTCATGCCGTCCGCCGGGAAGGGCTCTGCGTCGCTGCCGCGCGGCTTTTCGGCGAGGAACATGGAGAGCCCGCGGTAGCCCGCCTCGTCCGGATCGGTGCGCGCCAAGAGCGTCATCAGGTCGCTGCGCGCGGCATGGGTGATCCAGGTCTTGTTGCCGGTGATCCTGTAAGTATCGCCGTCACGCTCGGCGCGGGTGCGCAGGGCGCCGAGGTCGGAGCCGGTGTTGGGCTCGGTGAAGACCGCCGTCGGCAGGATCGCGCCCGAGGCGAGCAGCGGCAGCCACTTCTCCTGCTGGGCCGGGGTGCCGCCCAGGCGGATCAATTCGGCGGCGATCTCCGAGCGGGTGCCCAGGGAGCCGAGGCCGATATAGCCGCGCGAGAGCTCTTCGGTGACCACGCACATGGCGAGCTTGCCGAGGCCGGCGCCGCCGAAGTCCTCCGGCACCGTCAGGCCGAAGACGCCGAGCTCGGCCAGCTGCTGCACCACCTCCAGCGGAATGAGGTCGTCCCTGCGGTGCCATTCGTGGGCGTCCTCGATGTGATCCTCCGCCACCTTGCGGAACTGGTCGCGGATCATCTCCAGGGTCTCGTCGGCCAGCCCCGCCTCGCCGAAGTGCCCCTCCGCCAGATGGGCGGCGATGCGCATGCGCACCGCGTTGCTGTTGCCGCGCTCGGTCAGCGCCTGCACGGCGGGCACATAGATCGCATGGATGTCGTCGTCGTTCATGCCCAGGTCGGCGGGGCGCAGCACCTCCACCTGGCTGAGCGCGATGCCGCCCCAGAGCTGGTTCAGGTATTCGCCGAAGGCGGCCTGCAGCATGAGCTGTTCCAGTTCGCCGAACTGACCGGCGGCCTCCAGCCGCTCGGCCCAGGCCAGCATCTCCTTAAGCCCGGCGACGTAGGTCGCCAGCCAGGCATAGCCGTGGGCAGCGAACTGCTCGCGCTCCAGCAGGCCGGCGTCGACCCTGCCGCCCGGCGCGACCAGCGCCGCGACAGCGCGCCGTGCCGCCTCCCCGAAAGTCTCGGCGGCGCTCAGCGCCTCGGCACAGAGCGGCAGAAGGTTAGGCAGAACAACGCTGTCTTCTGCTGCATGCTGAACTGCGGCCTCGGTCATCGTCACCCTCTTCAGTGTTGTCGTTCAGCCCGTCTTTTGAAACCACCAACGTTCATGCTTCGAGACGACCGCTGCGCGGCCTCCTCAGCATGAGGTCTTCCCTTGATCCTCACCCTGAGGAGTGCTCGCCAGAGCGCATCTCGAAGGGTGTCGCACCCGCACCGACCTAACCCTTCCCCGCCAAAGCGATGCATTCGATTTCGACGCGGGCGCCGAGCGCCAGGCCCTTCACCTCGACGCCGGAGCGCGCCGGCAGGTGGCCGCCGAAGAACTCCCGGTAGACGTCGTTGAAAGGCTGGAAGTCCTTCATATCGGTGAAGAACACGGTGCACTTCACGACGCGGTCGAGGGAGGAGCCGGCGGCCTCCAGGGCGGCGCGCAGGTGTTCCAGCGCCTGCTGGCCCTCGGCCTTGATGCCGCCCTCCACCAGTTTCATCTCGCCGGCGATGTTGCCGATCTGGCCGGAGGTGAAGACGAAACCGCCGGCCCGCAGAGCCGCCGAGAACGGCAGCTCCGCCGGGACCGCGTCGGTGCGGAAGGTTTCGAGATCAGGCATGGTCGCGGCCCTCTTTGCGTGTGTCTCAGGGGCCGCAAATCCTACTCCTCCGCCGCCGCGTCTTCCAGGGTGCGCAGGCCGGGCCGTTTGGCCTGCACCAGCACCGCCATGTTGCCCGGCTTGTGCTCGTTGTTCATCATCTTGGTGTGGGCGCGCGGGATGTCGCGCCAGGCGAAGACCTCCGACATGCAGGGGTCGATGCGCCGCTCCACCATCAGGGCATTGGCCTGGCTGGCCTGCATCAGGTTGGCGAAGTGGCTGCCCTGGATGCGCTTCTGGCGCATCCACACGAAGCGGGCGTCGAAGGTGATGTTGAAGCCGGTGGTGCCGGCGCAGAACACCACCATGCCGCCGCGCTTCACGACGAAGCAGCTCACCGGGAAGGTCGCCTCGCCCGGATGCTCGAAGACGAAGTCGACGTCGTTGCCCTTGCCGGTGATCTCCCAGATCGCCTTGCCGAAGGCGCGGCACTTGCGCATGTAGTCGCCGAAACCCTCGCCGTTGACGGGGGGAAGCTGGCCCCAGCAGTCGAAGTCCTTGCGGTTGATGACCCCCTTGGCGCCCAGCGACATGACGAAGTCGCGCTTGTCTTCATCGGAGATGACGCCGATGGCGTTGGCGCCGGCGGTGGCGATCAGCTGGATCGCCATGGAGCCGAGGCCGCCCGAGGCACCCCAGACCAGCACGTTGTGACCGGGCCGCAGGATGTGCGGGCGGTGGCCGAAGAGCATGCGGTAGGCGGTGGCGAGCGTCAGGGTGTAGCAGGCGCTCTCCTCCCAGGTCAGGTGGCGCGGGCGGGCCATCAACTGGCGGTCCTGCACCCGGCAGAATTGCCCGAAGGAGCCGTCTGGCGTCTCGTAGCCCCAGATGCGCTGGGAGGTGGAGAACATCGGGTCGCCGCCGTTGCACTCCTCGTCGTCGCCGTCATCCTGGTTGCAGTGCACCACGACTTCGTCGCCGACCTTCCAGCGCTTTACCTTGGAACCGACGGCCCAGACGACGCCCGCGGCATCCGAACCGGCGATGTGGTAGGGCGCCTTGTGGACGTCGAAGGGGGAGATCGGCACGCCGAGGCCGGCCCAGACGCCGTTGTAGTTGACGCCGGCGGCCATCACCATGACCAGCACTTCGTGGCTGTCGAGGTCCGGGGTGTCCACCACCTCGACCTGCATGGCCTTTTCCGGCTCGCCGTGACGCTCGCGGCGGATCAGCCAGCCGTACATCTGTTTGGGGACGTGGCCCAGCGGCGGAATCTCGCCGACCTCGTAAAGGTCCTTCACCGGCCGCTGCGATTCCTGCGGTCCGCTGCCCTCTGTCGTTTCGAGCACTTCAGCCATGCGCTCACCCTCCTCTTGATCTCTGCCGTGGCGGCCGGACGGCGGCGCCCGCCCCCCGGGTATCGTTCATTGCGCCGTTCACCGGGCCTTTCGCTGGGCCCTTCACCGGGCCTCTGACTGGGCTGCTCGCCGGGCGGTTCAATGGGCCGTCGTTGCTGCGCCTGCCCATAGAAAACGCCGGACCCCGGCGGGAAATTCCGCCCGGGAGATCCGCTCAGAGCGCCCCCCTGGCCAGACTCTTAGCCTCTCGAGTCTCATATTGCAACGCACAAAACGGATGATATGTACATATTTCGTATAATATTCGTAACGATCTGTCGTTTTAGGGTTTTAAATAGGAAGATGATAACTTAAGTTCGCCCAATCTGGCCCCTTTGGTGCAGTGCAGCGATGGGATAAACTTACCAGACCGCAGCGGGCGGGCCCTGTCGGAAAATGAGGGCAGAAATGGGTGGCAAGATGAGCGATCAGGCGCAAGACAAGGCGTCCGGCAAGACTTCGGGCCAAACCGCGGAACCGGGGGCGCCGCAGCGCGACCGGCCCTGGCTGATTCGCACCTATGCCGGCCATTCCACGGCGGCGGCCTCCAACGCGCTCTACCGCAAGAACCTGGCGCGGGGCCAGACCGGACTCTCGGTGGCCTTCGACCTGCCGACCCAGACCGGCTACGATTCGGATCATGCGCTGGCGCGCGGGGAGGTGGGCAAGGTCGGGGTGCCGGTCAGCCACCTGGGCGACATGGAGAAGCTCTTTGCGGAGATCCCGCTGGAGCGCATGAACACCTCCATGACCATCAACGCCACCGCCCCCTGGCTGCTGGCGCTCTACATCGCCTGCGCCGAGAAACAGGGCGTGGCGCGCGCCGACCTGACGGGCACGGTGCAGAACGACATCATCAAGGAGTACCTCTCCCGCGGGACCTACATCTTCCCGCCGGAACCCTCCCTGAAGCTCATCTCCGACGTCATCGCCTTCGCCTACCGCGAGGTGCCGAAGTGGAACCCCACCAACGTCTGCTCCTATCACCTGCAGGAAGCGGGCGCGACGCCGGTACAGGAACTGGCCTATGCGCTGGCCACCGCAACGGCGGTGCTGGATACGGTGCGCACCTCCGGCCAGGTGCCGGAGGAGGACTTTCCCCGCGTCGTTGGGCGCATCTCCTTCTTCGTCAACGCCGGCCTGCGCTTCGTCACCGAGCTCTGCAAGATGCGCGCCTTCACCCAGCTCTGGGACGAGATCTGCCGGGAACGTTACGGTATCGAGGAGCCGAAGTTCCGGCGCTTCCGCTACGGCGTGCAGGTGAACTCCCTGGGCCTCACCGAACAGCAGCCGGAGAACAACGTCTACCGCATCCTGCTGGAGACCCTGGCGGTGACGCTCTCCAAGGACGCGCGGGCGCGCGCCGTACAGCTGCCGGCCTGGAACGAGGCGCTCGGCCTGCCGCGGCCCTGGGATCAGCAGTGGTCCCTGCGCCTGCAGCAGATCCTCGCCTTCGAGACCGACCTCTTGGAGTACGCCGACATCTTCGAGGGCTCGACGGTGATCGCCGCCAAGGTGGAGGACCTGAAGGCCGAGGCGCGGGCGGAACTGGCCCGCATCGACGACATGGGCGGGGCCATCGCTGCCGTCGAAAACGCCTACATGAAGGAGCGGCTGGTCGAAAGCGCGGCGCGGCGGCTGGAAGCCATCGAGTCAGGCGAACAGACCGTGGTCGGCGTGAACGCTTACCAGGAAAGCGAGCCCTCGCCGCTGACCGCGGGCGCCGATGGCGGCTTCATGGCGCCCGATCCGGCGGCCGAGACGGCACAGATCGAAGGCCTCACCGCCTGGCGCGCGGCGCGCGACCAGGATGCGGCGGCGCAGGCCCTGACTGCGCTGGAAACGGCCGCGCGCGAGGGCGCCAACATCATGGAACCCTCCATCGCCTGCGCCCATGCCGGGATCACCACCGGCGAGTGGGCCGAGACCCTGCGCAAGGTCTTCGGCGAATACCGCGCCCCCACCGGCGTCGGCGGCGCCACCTCGGCAGCCTTGGAGGACGAAGACGGCCTGTCGTCCGTACGGGCACGGGTGGAGGCGGTCTCCGCCCGGCTCGGGCGGCGCCTGAAGATGCTGGTCGGCAAGCCGGGCCTCGACGGCCATTCCAACGGCGCCGAGCAGATCGCCGTGCGCGCCCGCGACACCGGCTTCGAGGTGGTCTACGAGGGCATCCGCCTGACCCCCGGCCAGATCGTCGGCGCGGCCCTGGAGGAGGGGGTCCACGTCATCGGCCTGTCGATCCTCTCCGGCTCCCACGTCGCCCTGGTGACCGAGGTGCAGGAGCGCATGGCCAAGGCGGGCCTCACCCGCGTGCCGCTGATCGCCGGCGGCATCATCCCGCCGGAGGACGAGGCGGCCCTGAAGGCCGCCGGCGTCGCTGCCGTCTACACCCCCAAGGACTACGACCTCACCGCCATCCTCGCCGACATCGTCGAGATCGTCGACCGCACGACCCAGGAAGCGGCTTAGCGCGCGCCACTTCGGTTCTTACGCCAACCATCGTCATGCTTGGGCTTGACCCGAGCATCCATGGCAGCGGCGCACCCGAATCTCTGCGGCAGGGTCCCAGCGTGTGGCCCCATGGACCCTCGGATCAAGTCCTGACGTGACAAGAGTGGAAGCCTGCAAGTCCGCAACGCGGAAAGGGCCGGTCGGGCCGGCCCCTTCAAGGCCCTTCATCTTCTAAAGGCTACCACGCCAGGGTCTTCACCTTGGGGTCTGCCAGCAGGCCGAGGATGGCTTCCTGGTTACCCATCTGGACACCATCGATGAAGTCGGTCTGGACCAGCCCAGCCGCCGCGGAGCAGGCCTGACAGGCATAGACGATGCCGCCGTCCTGCATGAAGGCCTGCAGCATTTCGTGCAGGTTGTCTTTCATCAGGCCGTGGGTGGGGGAGGGCCGCTTGGCGTCGGCCAGATAGATCCCCTGAACGTTCAGCCAGACAACCACCGGGGAGAGTCCGTTCTTCAGCGCCTTCTGGTGGGCGAACATGATCGCCTTGGTGGCGCTCCAGGTATCGTCGGTGGTCAGGTTCACGAAGAGACCTGGCTTGGTATCGGCGGCATCGGCGGGCTGTTGCCCCTGGGCCAGAGTCAGCGCCAGGGCAAGGGTGAGGACGGCAAACAGGGATCTGAGCTTCAGCATTGGAATCGACCTTTTTGTCTCATGGAGCCAGGGCTTTGGGTTCCTGCGGAACCGGCAGCGGCATCATTTGGTGGTGTATTGGCGGTGGTGTACTGGACAGCTTGCTCAGGCAGACGGCGGCGGCCTGGCAAAGATTCCCATGAGCAAATGCATCGGGTGCGGCTGGAAAGCGCAGTTTGCTGCGTCGTCCGGGCCTGCCGGAGTGCCGTAGCGCAATGCAGAGCCTTCGGCCGGCGGGTGAAGGCCCACCGCTGTCATGCTGAGACAGACGGGGCAGGACTCTTCGGCGTGTGAGGGCACCTGTTCTGCCGGTTGCTCCGGCTCGAACGTCACGTAGATGGTTTTGAAGCCAAGGGCGCTGCAGATGACGATCGGCTCGGCAGTGCCGGGCAGGGAGATCGCCGGGCCGAGGGGGATCAGCGCCTGGAGGCTGAGCGCCAGGGCGGCGAGCCAAGTGGTAAGGGTCCGGAGGCGTGATGCGGCCATGAGTCCTTTGCGCGCCTGGGCTTTCGGGTCACCAGGGAGGTGTCCTCTGATGACGAGCCAACAGCCTGGGGTCAGGGCGGGCTGTGGTCTTTGATCCGGATCAAGGCAAGGCGGCCATCCCCCTGGCCAGGTCCATTGGATAGCGCGCGCTTTTCGACCGGCAACCGCGCCGCTTTCTCCCCCGGGAACGAGGACTGCACCGTCATTTTCGCCGACATCGTCGAGCGCACGACGCAGGAAGCGGCTTGGCGCCAGGAAGCGGCCCAGGGCGCGCCGGTGCGCACTCCTCCGGTTCTGACGCCAACCATCGTCATGTTCGGGCCTGACCCCAGCATCCATGGCAAAGGCAGGACCGAAGCCTTCCAATAGAGGTCGCAGCGTGCGGCCCCATGGACCCTCGGCTCAAGTCCTGACGTGACGAGAGTGAGAGCCTGCAGGTCCGCTGCATCTGTAAGCAGCCAGTGGCGTTTTCCGGGCGAGGCCGCTAGGCTCCCGGCAAATTACCACTGCGCGGGCACAGGATGAGGCCGCGCAGGCAGCTTTGTTGGGAGGAGAACAAGAGAATGAAACGCCGGAACTTCATGAAGCGCGCCGGTCTGGCGGCGGGCGGGGCGGCGGCTGCCGCATCGACCACCCTGGCCGCGCCGGCCATCGCCCAGGACCGGGTGGACTGGAACATGGTAATGCCCTGGCCCAAGGGCACGCCGGGGGTCGGCGTCAATGCCGAGCGCTTCGCCCAGCGGGTCATGGCGATGAGCGATGGGCGCATCACGATCCGCACCTTCGGCGCCGGCGAACTGGTGCCGCCCTTCGAGAGCTTCGATGCGGTGCAGTCGGGTTCCGCCGACATCCTGCACGGCACACCCTACTTCTGGGTCGGCAAGTCCCGGGCCTTCAACTACTTCACCACGCTGCCCTTCGGCCTCAACGCCGTCGAGCTGCCGGCCTGGCTGACCTACGGCGGCGGCCAGGACCTCTGGGACGAGGTCTATGCCGACTTCGGCCTGAAGCCCTTCTACGCCGGCTCCAGCGGTGTGCAGGCGGGCGGCTGGTTCAAGAGCGAGATCAATTCCGTCGAGGACCTGCAGGGCCTGAAGATCCGCATCGCCGGCCTCGGCGGCGAGGTGATGCGGCGCATCGGCGCCGTGGTCGTGCTGCTGCCGCCGGGCGAGATCCTGCCCTCCATGCAGTCCGGCGCCATCGACGCGGCGGAGTGGATCGGCCCCTGGAACGACGTCGCCTTCGGCCTGCAGAAGGTCGCCCGGTACTACTACGCCCCGGCCTTCCATGAGCCCGGGCCCGGGCTGGAGATCACCGTCAACAAGGCGAAGTTCGAGGCCCTGCCGGACGACCTGAAGGCCATCTTCCAGGCCGCGGCCACGGCGACCGCGCAGGAGACCCTGACCGATTTCGCCTACCACAACATCGAGGCCTTCGGCCCGCTGCTGGCAGACTACGACGTGGAACTGCGCAGCTTCTCCGAAGAGATCGTCGCCCGCCTCGGCGAAGTGACGCGGGAGGTGGCCGAGGAAATCGGCGCCACCGACGCGCTCACCCAGAAGGTCCATGCCTCCTACATGGCCTTCGTGCGCAAGTCCGCCGCCTATCAGGGCTCCTTCGAGGAGACCATGCTGCGCCAGCGTCGCCAGGTCTGGGCGTAGCAGGTCTGGGCTTAAGGAGTCTGGTCTCAGCAGGCTTGGGGGGTAGGGGCGACTGCTGCTCCGCCCCCCAATCGTCATACTCGGGCTTGACCCACTGGTGTCCGGTTTAGATTCAAACCCATAGCAAGGCCATTTGATTTGGGTTTTCGCGTGGATCGGGTTGGGCGGTTATCAGCCGATCTATACGGCGTCGGTGCATGAGGTTTGCGCGGACGAGACGGGCGAACTTGAGCGGGCTTTGGATGGTTTTCTGGTCGCCCTGAGCCATGCGCAGGATCAGGAAAGCGATGAGGGCGACGGCAATCTGGATGCGTAGGGCGTTCTCGCTGGCTCCGAGGCAGTGGCGGATTTTGAGGGTTTGCTTGACCCATCGGAAGAACAGCTCGATGGCCCAGCGGCGCTTGTAGAGATCGGCGATTTCCCTGGCTGGGGCCTTGAGATCGTTCGAGAGAATGCGCAAGATCTTGCCGGTGTGGGTCTTGACGCGCACCTCGCGAACCGGGCTGCTGAAGGGGTTCTTGCGGCTGTTAGCCTGACGCTGCGGCAACAGCCCGATGCGGTCGGAGAGGATGCTGGTGCCTTCCACTACGTCGAGTTCAACGGCTCCAGCCAGGGGCGTATTGGACTTGAAGCGGGTGACGATGCGGCAACCGGCGGCATCCATCCTGGCCCACCAGCCGTAATCGTAGTAGGCGAGATCGAAGACGTAGGTAGCTCCTGCCTCTATCGGCATCGTCTGGGCGACGGTGATGTCGTTGACCTTGGCCGCGGTGACCGCCGCATAGATCGGCCGGTCAGCGGCGGGATCATAGATGACGTGCGCCTTGGCGCCGCAGGCTTTGGCTGAAAAGTGCGCCCACTCGCAGCCAATCCCGCTGAGGCGGATACTGGTGGAATCAATCAGATAGACCGCCTCACCGACTTTGCGGCGCAGGCCCCGCTGGGCTTGACCAACCATCGCCGCAAAGAGATCGCTGAATACCGCGCTCGGGCGCAGGGCATTGGCGTCCGACAAAGTCGAGCGTGACACTGGTCGCCCACCCAGGTGGTAGAGCCGCCTGGCATGGCTCTCCAGGCCGCCAACGATCTCCCGCAGGCTCGTCGACCCGGAAAGCTGCCCGTAAAGCAAGGCTATAAACTGGCTCTTGGTTGGCAGACGGCGAACCCGATGGTCCGCTCCGTGCTCAGCCACCAGGCGCTCGAACTCTCCCCAGGGAACCCGCTTTAGAAGATCGTGAAAAACGCTATTCTGGTGTCGCACGGTGTTGTTCCTTTCTCGTGTCCCAGGACGTCGCCAAACGCTTGGACACAAGTAGAATCAACACCGTGCGCTCAGTCCACCAAATCTAAACCGGACACCAGTGGGCTTGACCCGAGCATCCATTGTGGAGGCAGTCCAAACCTCTCCGACAGAGGCTCCAGCGAACGGCCCGGTGGACCCTCGGATCAAGTCCGAGGGTGACAGGGGACTGTGGCAAGGCAGGGGCATGCGTCTGACTGGCGAGCGGCGCCCGGACCTCAACACCGACCGGGAACGGATCGGGGTGGTGAGCCGTATATTTTCCGGGACGCCACTGTCAAGGCGGCGGGCGTTCAAACATATTTGATTCAGCGCCGTCCGGGCGCCGGCCCTAGGCTGGCTCCGCCCGGCGGCCTCTCTGCCTGCGCCGCCTGGCCAACTGGGATTTATGGACGATGCGCCGGACAATGCGGATGACCAACAGCGCCGATCGCTACGGGGCCGTTGCGCAGATCCTGCACTGGGTGACGGTGGCCCTCTTCATTGCGATCTTCGCGCTGGCCTGGATCCAGGACGGTATGACGCTCTCGCCGGAGAAGGTGCAGATCATCAACCTGCACAAGTCGGTGGGCGTGACCATCCTGGCGCTGGCGGTGCTGCGGCTGGCCTGGCGCTGGTACTCGCCGCCGCCGAGCCTGCCGGAAGGCATGGCGGGCTGGGAGCGCCGCGCCGCCCATGCCAGCCATGTCGCGCTCTATGTCGTGCTGCTGGCCCAGCCGCTCATCGGCATTCTGCATTCGGCGGCGGCCAACTTTCCGGTGGTGGTCTTCGGCCTCTTCACCCTGCCCGCGCTGATCGGCCCCAGCGAGGAGGTGAAGCAGGTGCTGGAAAGCGCCCACCACCTGCTGGCCCGGGTGATCCTGGCGCTGCTGGCCATCCACATCCTGGCCGCCCTGCGCCACCACTTCGTGGTGAAGGACGACGTGCTGACCCGCATGCTGCCGCTTGCCGGGCCGAGCGCCGGGCCGAGCGCCGGTCCGGGCGCCGGGCCGGGTGCCGGGCGATGAGGCGGGTCCTGCCGGCCCTTGCACCCGCCCTGGCCGCAGCCTGCGCGCTCTGGAGCGCTGCAGCGGTGGCCAACGATGTCCCGCTCTGGACAGTCGGGGAGGACAGCCGCGTCGGCTTCGTCGCCACCCAGTCCGGCGCGCCCGTGGAAGGCGCCTTCGAGGCCTTCACCGCGGAGATCGCCTTCGACCCCGACAACCTGGCCGCCAGCCGGGTCGCCGTTGTCATCGACATCGCCAGCGTCAACAGCGAAAGCAAGGACCGCGACGACACCATCCGCTCCGCCGCGCTCTTCGATGTGGCCCAGTGGCCCGAGGCGCGCTTCATGGCCGAAGGCTTCACCGCGCTCGGCGGCGACCGCTTCGAGGCGGCGGGCAATCTCACCATGCGCGATGTCACCCTGCCGGTGGTGCTGCCGTTCACCCTCACCATTACCGAAGAAGCCGGCGTTCGGCGCGCCCGGGCCAGCGGCGAACTGGAGGTCAGCCGTCTGGACTACGGCGTCGGCCAGGGCCTCTGGGCCGACACCTCGGTGGTGGGGGAGGCGGTGGTCATCCGCATCGACATCGCGGCCAGCCGGGCCGGGTCATAGCTTTGGGCCCTAGTGCCGCTCTTGCCAACCTTCACGACGACACCACGGGAGAACCCTCATGCCGCTCTTGACGATCCTGAAAATCCGCCGCTTCGGCCTCGCCTTTGCCGCCGCACTTCTGGCGCTGCCGCTTGGGTTCACCTCCATCCAGGGCGCCCAGGCCGCCCAGACCTACACCCTCGATTCCGCTCATGCCGATGTGATCTTCCTGGTCGACCACCTTGGTTACTCCGCCACCGTTGGCCGCATCGGCGACGTGCAGGGCAGCATCACCTTCGATGAAGCCGCGGTCGAGAACTCCGCGGTGGAGATCGTGATGCAGGCCGCCAGCCTCGACACAAACCACACCAAGCGCGACGAGCACCTGCGCAGCGCCGAGTTCTTCAACGTCGAGCAGTTCCCGACCATCACCTTCACCAGCACCGGGATCGCCAAGACCGGCGACAACACCGGCACCTTGACCGGCGATCTGACCCTGCTAGGGGTGACCAGGCCGGTTACCCTGGACGTCACCTTCAACTTGAAGTCGCCACACCCGATCTATCAGGGCAAGGAGACGGTGGGTTTCTCCGCCCGCGGCAGCCTGAAGCGCACCGACTTTGGCATGGCTGCTTATGCTCCGGCCGTCGGCGACGAGGTGGACCTGATCATCGAGGTCGAGGCCATCGAGCCCTAGATCTGCGGGGATAATCAGGGTTAACGCGGGGTGGGAAGGGCGTAGACTGCCCATGCACCCCGCTTGCCCCGGTTGACATTTGCGCCCCGATCCCGTCTCATCGGGGCGTTATGGACAGTTTCCGCCTGAACGGCATCGCCATTCGAATTACGGACCCGGCACCCAGAGGGTAGCCGGGACAAGCCGTTTCGACGTTTCGCGATCACCGTTTCAGGGGACAGACAATGTCCGCTTCCATGCATTCCGTTTACGCGCCGGCCGCCCTGCGGCCCGCTGCTTCCCGTTCTGACCTCAGTACTCAGACGCCCTCTGGGGCGCCCCCTAAGGCGCCCTCTGCGGCGCCGGTCTATTGCTTTTCCATCCTGGCCGCGGCGGAGCCGGGGGTGATGCCCCGGGTCCTGGAGCTCTTCGCCAAGCGCGGCCTGGTGCCGACCCGCTGGCACAGCGACGTGACGGGGCCGAAGGGCCGCGACCTTGCCATCGACATCCAGGTCGACGGCCTGGACGTGCAGACCGGCGACTACATCGCGCGCTGCCTGCGCCAGGTTTTCGAGGTGGACACGGTACTGACCTCGCAAAAGCACGTGGGTCAGCAGTCTGTGGGCGCGCGTTAGCGCGCCGGGCTGATGACGGCGGCCCCGCCGCCCGCAGGCGCACCGTCTGCATTTTCTCGACCTGCCCGACGACCTCTGCAAGGCGCGCCTGCGGCAGCGAAATGCGGACGGCGGGCATGCCTTCTCGCCCTGCGAAGCGGACTACGACCACTTCACCCGCCCGTTCCAGGCCCCGGGCGCGGAGGAGGGCGTCGACCTGGTCGTCCACCTTGCGCCGTAACGGGCGTAGGCCTATGACCGGACCGCCCTACCTTCCGGTCGCCAAACTTCCGGTCTAAAGGCGGCCCTGCTATCCTGTTTGTTCGGCGGGGATCTGGCTGGGACATCCCGCTGCAATGCGCCGGCGCGAAGAACCAAGAAAAAGCCGGCATGACAGGAGGCGGATCATGAGAACTCTGTTCGTAGTCTGTGCGGTTGCACTCATCGGAGCTGTGGGGGGCGCCGTTGGGGACGCGGTGGCCGACACCACCGACGTCAAGTGGCAAAACCGGGTGGTGGTCGACAAGCAGGGCGCGCACTGCGTCGACGACCCGAACTGCTTCAACCGCTACCACCCGGACATCCCCGCGGTGGTCCGCGCCAACCCCGGTGACATGATCATCTACCACACGCGCGATGCGCTGGATTCCGATCTCACGCTCGACTCCAATGCCGACGATCTGGCCGCGCTGGACCTCAATCTCGTCCATCCCATGACCGGACCGGTGCACATCGAGGGCGCCGAGCGCGGCGACGTGATCGCCGTCACCCTGGTCGACATCGAACCGGACGAATACGGCTACACCGTCATCGTGCCCGGCTTCGGCTTCCTGCGCGACATCTACACCGAGCCCTATCTGGTGAACTGGAAACTGAGCCGCACCCACGCCGTCTCCGACCAGATGCCCGGCATCAAGGTGCCCTACGAGGCCTTCATGGGATCGGTCGGCGTGATGCCCGGCCAGCCGGAGGTCGAGACCTGGCTGGAGCGCGAAAGGCTGCTCGCCGAGGCCGGCGGCGTCGCCCTGCCGCCGCAGCCCATCGGGGCTCTGCCCTCGGCAGTCTGCGGACCCGAAGGCCCGGCGCGCGATCAGTGCCTGCGCACCGTTCCGCCGCGCGAGAACGGCGGCAACATGGACGTGCAGCAGATGCAGGTCGGCACCACCCTGCTGCTGCCCTGCTTCGTCGATGGCTGCGGGCTCTTCGTCGGCGATGTGCACTTTGCCCAGGGCGACGGCGAGGTGTCCGGCACGGCGATCGAAACCGGCGCCGTGGTGACGCTGACGGTGGACATCCGCAAGGGCCAGGGCGCGGTCATCACGGGGCCCGAAGTCGAAGGCGGCACGCAGATCAAGGACATCGAGCCCTCCAAGTTCTACCAGACCATCGGCCTGCCGCTGAAGGCCGCGGGCGAGGTCCCGCCGCCGCACACCTATCTGGACAGCGAGAAGATCGCCAACCTCACCAACCTTTCCGAGGACCTGACGTTGGCGGCCCGCGACGCGCTGATCAAGATGATCGCCTACATTCAGCGCGAGCACGGCCTGACGGCGGAGCAGGCCTACATCCTGGCCAGCGTTGCGGTCGACCTGCGGATCGGGCAGGTGGTCGACGTGCCGAACTATGTCGTCACCGCCGTGCTGAACGAGGACGTCTTCGAAGAGTGATCGCGAGCCGCACCCGCCGCAAAGCGCTCGGCCTCGGCCTGCGGGCCGCCGCCGGGGCGGCGGCGGCCGTGCTGCTGGCCGGCCACACGCCCTATGGGCAGTGGGTGGTCTACCGCAAGAAGCACCTGCTGATCGGCTGCCACAGGGCCGATCCCACGACCTACGATCTGGCCAAGCGGGTGGTGGGGCTGCTGGACGAACACCTTCCGGCGGCGAAGTCGCGGGTCGCGCGTGCGCCCAACGCCGGGCGCCTGGCCAGCCTGCTGGCGACGGCGCAGATGGACGTGGCAACCCTGGGCCCGGACGACGCCACGGCCATGCTGGCCGGCAGCAACGGCTTTGCCGCCTACGGGCCCGTCGCCCTTCGCCTGTTGCTGCCGCTGGAGGAGCGGCTTCTGGTCGCCCGGGCCGAGTTTCCCGAACGGCATGCCTGGCTGGTGGCCTCCGCCCTGGTCGGAACGGAACTGGTCCCCGCCGGCCAGGGCGCCGACGACCTGGGCGTGCCGTGGCATCCCGGCGCCCGCGCCTTCCTGGAAGGCCGTGACGAGCCGGGCAAAGACTAGGGTCAGTCACACCGTCGGGAACTTGCGGCGGTAGTGGTAGCGGTAGAGCTCCGTCGTGAAGCCGAGGGAGCGGTAAAGCGCAAGGGCCGCGGGATTGTCGGCCACCACCTGCAGGCAGGCGGCCCCGGCCCCCGCAGTTACAGCCCAGTTCAGGACCGCGCCGACGGTCTGGCGGCCAAAGCCGCGCTGGCGCCAGCGGGAATCGGTCACGACCGCTTCGACCACGGCCAGGCCGTCGTGCACTACGCCATAGGCCAGGGCGACCACCGCCCCTTCGTGGCGGGTGGCGGCGAAGATGCGCGGCAGCATGATGGTGCGGACCATCGTTTCGAAGACCGCGCTGTCGGCCGTATCGGCGGGGCTCAGGGCTGCGCGGGCCTGCAGCCAGTCGCCGTCGGCCTCCGCGGTCAGGCGCGTCGCCGCGCTTTGCGGCTGCGGCCATGCGGAGAGGCCGTTGAAGAGGGTCAGGGTCTCGCCCTCCGCCGTGTAGCCGCCGGCGGCCAGCGGCCCGTCCATCGCTGCCGCGATGGAGGGGACGCGAAACAGCGCCGCTTGATCGAGCGCGGCGTAGGTGGCTTCGGCAGCAGCCAGGATCGCGGCCGGATCGCGCGGGCCGCCGCGCAGAGGGTTCACCGAATTGGTCCGCCGGGTGGAACCGCCGGCGGCGCGCAGCAGCCAGCCGCTCAAAAGCATCTGCCGCGGCGAAGGCCAGGCGCTCATGCAGGCTTCTTCCGCACGCCAGTTCAGATCCATGCTTGTCACGAGGATGCCACCGTTGGGGGTCGATGAGGACGGTCGGGCGAAAGAAACGCGACTGCGCGCCCTCCGCCAGTGCTTAGCCTCTTGTCTGCGGGAAATCGAGCCGAAAGTCTCCTCAAGCCCGCCGCTGTCGCCTAATGTAGTGCCGGGACTGCCAGCCGGAGGTGGCCGTGCCACTTGTACGCCAGCCACGTGACGTTTTGAGGCCCTTCGTCCAGCAGCTCTGGGCATCGGATCCTTCCGGCGCGCCCTCCGGCAGCGGTCGCGAGGCGGTGCTGCCCTCCGTGTCCACCCAGCTGGTCATTCGTCTGGGAGAACAGCCGCTGCGGATCTTCCGCCATCGTGACGACCTCGAAGGATACACCGTGAGTACGGCGGTGATCGGCGGCCCCCGCCTGGCGCCCTACGTGAAAGACGTCTCCCGGCCCGTCCCGACAGTCGGGGCTGCGCTGCGGCCGGGCGCGGCCGGGCTTCTGATCGGCGCGTCCGCCGGCACCTTCGTAGGCCGGCACCTGCCGCTGGAGGATGTCTGGGGCGCGGCGCCGGTGGCCGCCCTGCGCGCGGCGCTGTGGGAGGCCGGATCGGCGGCGCAGCGGCTCGCCATCTTCGAAGCCGCCCTCGTTGCGCGGCTGCCGAAGGTTACGGGACTCGATCCGCTGATCGCCCAGGCGCTGGCCGGGTTTGACGCCGGGGCGCCGGTCGGCGCCGTTGCGGCGGCGAGCGGGTACAGCCATCGGGCCTTTACCAAGCGCTTTGCGGAAGCCGTCGGGTTGAAGCCGAAGACCTATGCCAGGCTGCTGCGCTTCGGGCGTGCCCTGGGGCCCCTGGCAGAGGGCGCCAACTCGGCGGCGGCGTCATCCCTGGCGGATCTGGCGGCCTGGCAGGGCTATGCCGACCAGGCCCACTTCGCCCGCGAGTTCCGTCACTTCTCCGGTCTGACGCCCGGCGGCTATCGCCGTCTGGCGCCGCCCTTCGCCCGCCATGTCGCGCTCTGACGGCAGATCGGCATCAGGGTCAAAAACCTTCAAGACGCCGAGACGGCGTTGATGGACACTCAAGCCTGACGACCAAGGTCCGAAAATGGGAGGGACGTCATCATGGCGATCCACGAACTCTTCGCTTACCTGCGCCCGAAGTCGGCGGGGGAGGCGATCGAATTCTACAAGACCGTCTTTGGCGCGACCGAGAAGTTCCGCCTCTCCGACCGGGACGGGCGCGTCGGCCATGCGCAGCTTCTGCTCGGGGGGACGACCCTGATGCTGTCTGACGCCTATCCGGAGTTCGGCATCCATGCCCAGGAGCACGATGATGGTCCGATCTCCTTCGTCATCCACCTCCATGTGGATGATGCCGACGCCTTGATCGAGCGCGCCGTGGCGGCAGGCGCGCAACTGCTGCGTCCGCCGCAGGATCACTTCTACGGCGAACGCTCCGGCACCGTGCGCGATCCCTTCGGCTACGACTGGCTGATCGGTCATTCCATCGAGACCCTCGAACCGGAAGAGATCCAGCGCCGCTTCGATGCCATGTTCACGGGCCAGGACTGAACGCCGTTGTCAGCGCATGGCCTGCAGCCTGGCCATGGCGGCGATGCCGAAGGCGGGGCCGAGGGCGAGGCCGAAGAGCACGGTGGACCAGCCGAAGGTCTCCGCCAGCACCGGCGTCACCTGCACGGTGACGAAGGTGAGGGCGAAGCCGAGCGCGGTCTGGAAGGTCATCAGGCTGCCGGCCTGGGCCGGAGGTGCCGCATCGGCAACCAGGGCGGAGAACTGTGCGGAATCCGGAATGATGCTGATGCCCCAGACGATGACGATGGCGAAGGTCAGCCAGACCGGGCCGCCGAAGGTCGCCGCCGTGCCGATGGCCGCCGCGCCGCTGACGATCATGGCCAGCATGGCGACCCGCGCCTTGCCGATGCGGTCGGCGGCGAAGCCGGCGGGGACGCAGGCGATGGCACCGGCGCCGATGGCGAGGAAGGCGGTGAGCTTGGCGAGTTGCTCGGCATCGTCGGCCGGCAGGGTGGCGCCGTAAGACACCGCGGTCGCCGCGGCGACCCAGGCCCACATGGCGTAGAGCTCCCACATATGGCCGAGGTAGCCGGCGTAAGCCAGGCGGACCCGGCGGTTGGTCCAGGCGGTGACGATGACGCTCGGATCGAAGCGCTGGGCCGTGCGGTGGTAGGGGCCGAGGCCGACACCCAGGCTGAGGAGCCCGGCGAAGAGTGACGCGAGGGAGGCGGCGGCGACGGTCAGGCGCCAGTCGGCGCCGCCGCCGAAGGCGATGAGGTAAGGCGAGGCCGAGCCCAGCGCCAGGGCCCCCACCAGCGCGCCGACCAGGAAGCCGCGGTCGCGCTCGCCCCAGCCGACGGCGATCTTCATGCCCACAGGATAGACCCCGGCCAGCAGGGCGCCGGTGGCAAAGCGTGCGGCGATGGCGGTCAGGCTGCCGGGCGCCACCACCAACAGCAGGGCGTTCACTCCGCCGGCTGCGATGGCCGAGGCGGCGAGCACCCGGCGCGGGTCGTAGCGGTCGGGAATGTTGAGGATGGCGGAGATCAGGGAGCCGACGACGAAGCCGCCCTGTACGCCGCTCGACAGCGCCGCCTGGCGGAAGGGCGAGACCGCCGCCTCGCGCAGCATGTCCGGCAGCACGGCGGCGGAGACGAACCACAGCGACATGGCGGCCAGTTCGGCGAGCAGCAGCAGGGTGAGGGAACGCAGTTTCATGGCCGGACCATCTCTAATGTCCCGGCGGCGCCCCGTCGACTAAATGGTTGGGGCCGCGCTGAAGGCCCGGCGTCGGCTAACCCGGTTTGTGGCTCTTCAGCGCTTCAGCGACGGCCTGGTAGAGTGCCGGGTCTTCGTCGGCGGCACTGGCGCGGTAGTCGACGCCGGTTTCCAGATGGGCGCCCCGGTCGGCCCGCTCCAGCATGCCCGGCCGGCCGATCAGTTCGCCGACGCAGTGACGCAGGGCCGCGACCGGCGGCTCGCTCGTTTCGCCGAAGAGGTCCTGCCAGACCATGCGCACGTAAAGTGCACAGTGATGGGCCAGCAATGCCTGCTCGCGCGTGGTGCAGGCGGAGGCCAGGTCTTCCAGCCCCCATCCCTTCAAGCGCTCCAGTTGGAAGGGCGCGGCGCTGCCCGGTTCGCCGATTTTCGGCAAGTCACTCAGATCCATCTGCTCGCTCCTCCTCTGCTCGTTCTCATAAGCGGGTGTCCCGTCAATCCGGGGTCAGTTCCGGCAGCACGCGGTGCAGGAACTGGACCGAGATCGACCCTTCGCCGACTGCCGAGGCGACGCGCTTCACCGATCCGGCGCGCGCATCGCCGACGGCGAAGACGCCCGGCTGGCTGGTCTCCAGGATATTGGGCTCGCGCTCCAGTGGCCAGTCGCCGCCGGTGTCCGGACCGGTGCAGACAAAGCCCTTGTCGTCCAGACGCACGCAGCTTTGCAGCCAGTCCGTGTTGGGGCTGGCGCCGATCATCAGGAAGAGGTTGGAGACTCTGTGTGTCTCCTCGCTGCCGTCAAGGGTGTTGCGCCAGGTCACCCGCTCCAGATAGCGCGCGCCCTCCAGCCTGGTGATCTGGGTGTTGCGGTGGAGGGTGATGCGCGGGGAGGCATCGATGCGCCCGACCAGATAATCCGACATGCTGGCCGCCAGGCTGTCGCTGCGGATCAGCATATGCACATGGGCGGCGTAGCGTGACAGGAAGACCGCTGCCTGTCCCGCCGAGTTTCCGCCGCCGACCACGACCACCTCTTCATCCCGGCAGAGATCGGCCTCCAGCGCCGTAGCGGCATAGTGGACGCCCGCGCCCTCGTAGTCGGCGAGGTTGTCCAGGTCGAGGCGGCGATAGGTGGCGCCGGAGGCGACCACCACGCTCCAGCAGCGGAAGGTGCCGCCGTCCTCCATACGCAGGCTGTAGGGCCGTTCGCTGCAGTCGAGGGACACGACCCGGCGCGGCAGGGAGATGACTGCGCCGAACTTCTGCGCCTGCACCTGCGCCCGCGCGGCCAGGGCCTGTCCGGAAATGCCGGTGGGGAAACCGAGGAAGTTCTCGATCTTGGAGCTGGTGCCGGCCTGTCCGCCCGGCGCCTCGCCCTCCAGCACCAGGGTGTTCAATCCCTCCGAGGCGGCATAGACCGCCGCGGCCAGGCCCGAGGGTCCGGCACCGACCACCACGACGTCGCAGGGGTTGGTGCCGTCCGGTTCCTCAAACAGACCCAGGCGTTTGGAGAGGTCCAGGTTCGAGGGATTGTGCTGCCTGTCTTCGCCGGCACTGAACACCATGGGCAACTGTCCGGGGTCGCAGCCGTGCTCCTTCAGCAGGGCCTGGGCCTCGCCATCCTCGTCCACATCCAGCACCCGGTGCGGATAGCCGTTGCGGCGTAGAAAGCGGGCGATGCGCAGAGTATCGCGCTCGCGCCGGTGGCCGACGACGGTGGCGCCGCCCTGGGTTTCCTGGATCAGCCCGACGCGCCGCAGGATGAGGGCGCGGGTGATGATCTCGCCGATGTCCGGCTCCGCCGTCAGCAAGCGGCGCAGAGCCGTGCGGTTGAGGCGCAGCACCTCGCCGTCCTCCCCCATGCGCCCGCCGACCAGGATCTTGCGGCCGTTGAAGAGGTCCAGTTCGCCGGTGAAGTTGTGGGTCCCGTGGACGGTGATCACCGCTTCGCCGTCGCTCAGCGGATCGATGATCTCGATGCAGCCTTTGAGGATGATGAAGCAGTCGACGCTGCGGTCGCCGCGGGAAAACAGCACCGTGCCCTTGGCCAGGGACTCGCGGATGCCGAAGGGCAGGGCGCGGTCGATCTGTTCCTGATTGAGGGTGGGAAAGATCTGGGCCCGGCGGGTGTAGGCGCTGGTCTGGTTGCCGGCGGGCTCGAGGGTGGACGTTTCGACCATCGTAAGCTTCGTGTCTCCTGTTTTGCGCCCAGGATAACCGCCAGAGCGATCACCAGAACAATCGATTGTGCTGCTCGGAACGAGTCCGATGTCGCTTATGCAAATCGAACCGTCATTGCGGGCGCGTCCCCTGTTTCCCCGTGCATGTGGCGTTGCGACGCTTGCCCTGCAAACTCTTTAGCGCATGCTGTTGGACGGCCGGGCCGCCCTTTCAGACGTGTGTCCAAAGGACGCGGCCTCGCAAAGGGCATGGTCTCCAGCAACGCCGATGCTAGGTTCAGGTCATGAGCACCCTGGCCGTACCGTGAGCTACCTCGACCGCATTCGTGCCTGCCACCGCTGGAACCCCGCCGACTATCTGCCGTTTCTGGTGGATGGCGTTGCGCTGGGCGCGGTGGACCCTGCTTTCCGCGAGCGTCTGACGGCGTTCCCGGAGGTCTTCACGGCCGCTGCCGGCCACCTGGCGCTGGTGCCGGCGCTGGACAGTTTCGATGCCCGCAGCGCCGCTTTGGCTGAGGTGACGGCAGCGCTGCGCGCCGAGGGCGCCTTTCCCAACTGGCGGGGGGAGGACTATCCCGTTGCCCTTGCCTGGGGCAGGCCGCCGCTGTTTCGCATGGAGCGGGCGGCGGTGCCGCGCTTCGGCCTGCCGGCCTACGGCGTCCACGTGAACGGGTTTCTGCGCGGACCCGAAGGCCTGGAGATGTGGATCGGCAAGCGCGCCCGCACAAAGCAGACCGCGCCCGGCAAGCTCGATCACATCACCGCCGGCGGCCAACCCTACGGCCTGGGCCTGACGGAGAACGTCATCAAGGAGTGCGCGGAGGAGGCGGGCATCCCCGCCGAGCTCGCCGCCACGGCGGTTCCGGTCGGCGCGGTGCGCTATCGCTGCACCAGGCCCGAAGGGCTGCGCAACGACGTGGCGTTCTGTTTCGATCTGGAACTGCCCTCCGACTTCCGGCCCGAGAACACCGACGGCGAGGTCGAGTCCTTTGAGCGCTGGCCCGTGGCCCGCGTATTGGAGCGCCTGCGCGACACCACCGACTTCAAGTTCAATGTCGCGCTCGTGATCCTCCACTTCGCCGTCCGCCATGGGGTGCTGTCGCCGGACAGCGAGCCCGAATACCAGGCCATTGTCGAGGGCCTGGCCGGCCGCCTTTCGGAGTAGCGGCCTTCGCTGCCCATCCGCTGTCGCCCGCTGGCTTGAGCTACGGCTAACCGCCTCGTTGTGCCGGCGGGGTAATCAATCAGATATCGAGCTTGCGGCTCACCCCCCTCCCGACCTCCCCCCATCAAGGGGGGAGGGGACGCATTCTCGGCCACCGCAAGAGGTTCCCCCTCGCCCTTGGATGGGGGAGGGATGGGGTGAGGGTGACACCCGTTCCGCTGAAAGCCCTCCGTCTCTGCATTTTCGGTCTCCCTTCCCGAAGTCCCGGACTTCGATGAGGTCCTCGAAACCGCAGTGGGCAAGCGATTTCGGCAAGTGGTGAAAAGTCAAACCGGACAGCCGCGGGGCAAGCCCGGGCTGGGCCCTTTGGGGGGATCAGCCGCGCGAGTCGGCGAGGATCATGTCGCTGGCCTTCTCGGCGATCATGATGGTGGGCGCGTTGGTGTTGCCGGAGACGATCGCCGGCATGATCGAGGCATCGACCACCCGCAGGCCCTGAAGCCCATGGACCGCGAGCCGCTCGTCGACCACGGCCCCAGGGTCGCGGCCCATCTTGCAGGTGCCCACCGGGTGATAGATGGTCTGGCTGATGTTGCGCGCGGCCTCCAGAAGGTCCTCGTCACTGACGACCTCCGGTCCCGGCAGCAGTTCCTTCTCGATCAGCGGTGCCAGTACCTTTGTGGCCGCAAAGCGCCGTGACATCTTCATCCCTGCAACCGTCACCGCCTGGTCCTTGGCTGTGTTCAGATAGTTGGGATGGATGGCCGGGTGCTCTGCCGCGTCGGGGCTGCGCAGGGCGATGCGGCCTTTGCTCTCCGGGCGCAGCTGGCAGGTGGAGGAGGTGAAGGCGGAAAACTTGTGCAGGCCTTCGCCCGGTTTGTCGGCGCTCAGGGGCTGCAGATGGAACTGGATGTCCGGCGTCGCCGCTTCCTCGGAGCTGCGCGCAAAGACGCAGACCTGGCTGGCTCCCATGGTCAGCGGCCCGCTGCGCTTCAGCAGGTACTCCAGGCCCATCAGCGCCTTTTTCGCCGGGTTGCGCACCTGGTCGTTCATGGTGATTGGCCGTTTGGTCTGGAAGACCATACGCACCTGCAGATGGTCCTGCAGGTTTCCGCCGACGCCCGGCAGGTCGTGGACCAGGGGAATCGAGAAATCCTGCAGATGGCCGCCGGGCCCGATGCCGGAGAGCATGAGGATCTGCGGTGAACCGATGGCCCCGGCGGCGAGCACGATCTCGCCGCGGCAGCTTGCCTGGAAAGCCTCACCCTTGCGGCGGTAGGCGACGGCCGCGGCGCGCCGTCCGTCGAAGACCAGCCGCTCCACCTGGGCATGGGTGACGACCTCCAGGTTGGCGCGGTGGCGCACCGGGTGAAGGTAGCCCACTGCCGTGCTGCAGCGCCGCCCGTTGCGCGCGGTGAGCTGGAAGTAGCCGGCGCCTTCCTGCTCGGCGCCGTTGAAGTCGTCGCTGGCCGGAATGCCCAGCTCGACGGCGGCCTCGATGAAACGGTCGCAGAGCTCGCGGCGGATGCGCATGTTGGAGACCGCCAGGGGGCCGCCGGCGCCGTGATAGTCGTCGGCGCCGCGCTCCTGATCCTCGGAGCGTTTGAAGTAAGGCAGCACGTCGTCATAGGACCAGCCGGCGTTACCGAGCTGGCGCCAGTGGTCGTAGTCCTCCTTCTGGCCGCGCACGTAGAGCAGGCCGTTGATGGAGGAGGAGCCGCCCAGCACCTTGCCGCGCGGCCAGTCCAGACTGCGCCCGTTCAGCCCCTCGTCCGCTTCGGTGCGGTAACACCAGTCGGTGTTCGGGTTGTGCATGGTTTTGAAGTAGCCGACCGGAACATGGATCCAGGGGTTCCAGTCGCGCCCGCCGGCCTCCAGCAGAAGCACCCGCTTGTCCGGGTCCGCCGAGAGCCGGTTGGCCAGCACGCAACCGGCGGAGCCGGCGCCGACGATGATGTAGTCATAAGCCGCCGGGTCGTGTGCCAGGAGCGCGCCCTCGGCGCGGGCATCCGCCTTTGCCTGCTGCCGCTCCGAGTGGTTTCCCGGCTTCACCGGCTGGTTGCTCCCATTTGACACAATAACTTTCGTACCCGGCGATGCTCATTGGGGTACGAATATTACATATCGCTTGCCTTCCGCACATGCAATCGCAATAATGAGACTATAAGTCTCGTTAAATGAGAAACTCCGCTACCAAACTGCGGCCCAGGGCCAAGCCCTCGGGGAATGGGAGGAACCATGCTTAGCGATAAACTGAAACACGTATCGCGCCGCGATTTGCTGCGCCTGACAAAGCAGTACGGCATCACGTCGACCCTCTTGGCGGCCGGTTCCCTGACCGGGTTCGTCACGACCACCCGCCTGGCCGAGGCCGCCAACTCGACCTATGAAAAGCGGTTCAAGACCGAACCGAAGTTCACCCTGAAGTTCGGTGCGGCCGGCTTCAACGAGCGCAACCTTCTGATCGAGCGGGCCGGTTGCCTGCAGTTCGTGAACGACATCGAAGAGCGCACCGACGGCGCCATCCGTATCGAGTTCATCGGCAACAACCAGATCTGCGGCCAGCTCAACTGCGTGAAGAAGACGCAGCAGGGCATCATCGACATGTACGCCGCTTCCACGCAGAACTCGGCCGGCGGCGCGCCCTATCTGAACGTGCTCGACTACGCCTACATGTTCCCGAGCCGGGCGGCGCAGTACTACTTCCTCTACCATCCGGGCAGCGTGAAGGTGCTGCGCGAGCCGATGCGCAGGCGCCACAACGTGGAATTCCTGTTCAGCCACGCGGAGCTGCGCGGTATCCAGCTCGGTCTGAAGTGGCAGGACAAGCCGCTGGTGACCAGCGTCACCGAGCTGGCCGGCACCAAGAACCGCGTGACCGGCACCCAGCTCGGCCGCATCGCCATGAACCTGATGAACCTCAACCCGACGCCGATCGCCTGGGAGGAGACCCTGGACGGCCTGAAGCAGGGTCTGATCGACGGCGCCGAGACCTGGGCCTCCGCGGTGGCCTACGCCAACATGTCGCCCGTGGTCTCCCAGGTGATCAACCTGGAATTCTTCTGCGGTACCGAGCACACGGCGATGAGCACCAAGGTCTTCGACAGCCTCGGCGGCGAGCTGCAGGACGCGGTCATGGAGTCGGCCTATCTGACCCAGGTTCACGTCCAGGCGGCCAACGAGGCGGCCCTGGTCAACACCGTCGGTTACTCCGATCCGCAGATGCCCGGGACGATCTTCGCCCAGAATGGCACCCGCGTTTCCATGCTCGACGAGGCGGCGAAGCGCGAGGCCGAGGAGATGTGCTCGCCGGAATTCCACCCGGCGGAGTGGGAACAGTGGCGCGACCGTCTCAACGGCTGGGCCGAGGGGATGGACACCTACAAGTTCATCTACGACATCGCCCGCGAGATTCCCAAGGACACCCTCGCCGAGAACGTCGAACCGCGGCGCTGGTGGAAGGGCTGATCGCGAAACCTGCTGCGGGGAGGAGCCGGCCAAGGTCATCCTCCCCGCCGTTTCGCTCTTTGCTTGTGCTAGACTCCTGATCAGGCAGGCGGCAGCGGGGGGCTGTCGCGGGGGGATGCCGTGCTGCGGCCTGCCCGGTTGGGGACTTGGAACCTGGGGGCATGGCGGCCATGGCTGCACTTCGCTGGATCGACGAGAACGTCGAAAAGATCATCATCCTTGTTTGCTACGTGGCGATGGCGGGGATCATCTTCGTCGAGGTGATTCGCCGCTTCGTCTTCAACGAGCAGGTCGCCTGGAGCACCACGGTCCCGATCTATCTCTTTCTCTGGATCGTCTGGGTCGGCTGCGCCTACAACGTGAAGATCCGCGCCCATCTGCGCTTTGACGAACTGCGTCACCGGCTCTCGCGCGGCGGGCAGTTCGCCTGTCTCTGCCTGGACGGCGCCCTCTGGATCATCTTTTCCGTCATCGTCATCGTCTATTCGACCGAGCAGGTCTGGCTGTCCTACGACAACTTCGCCATCGTTCAGGGCACCGACAACGTCATGCAGTGGTGGTTCTACCTGGCGACACCCTTTGCCTGGGCGGTGCTGGTGATCCGGGTGCTGCAGAACTTCGCCCATGATCTCCGCGCCTACCTCAGCGGCGAGCCCCTGCAGATCAAAACCAACATCTTCGGGGACTAAGCCGGTGGATACGCTCTGGATCATTCTCATCTCCCTCGGCGTCACCGTGCTCTTCGTGCTGGGGGTGCCGATCTTCCTGGTCATCGGCTTCTGGGTGGTCGGCGTCAGCCTGGTGATCGACTTCACCCTCGCCAACATCGGCGTCACGCTCTACGAGGGCTTGAACTTCTTCGGCCTGCTGGCGCTGCCGCTGTTCATCATGACCGGCGATCTCATCAAGTCGGCGGGCATCGCCAAGCGGCTCTCCGACTTCGCCTATTCGATTCTCGGCTGGCTGCGCGGCGGCCTCGCCATGGCTTCGCTCGGCGCCTGCGGACTCTTCGCCGCGATCTCCGGCTCCAACTCGGCGACCACGGCGACCATCGGTTCCATCATGCATCCGGAGATGACCAAGGGCGGCTACGACCCCAACTTCGCCGCCGCCACGGCGGCGGCTGGCGGCACGGTCGGTATCATCATCCCGCCCAGCATCATCTTCATCGTCTACGGCTTCCTGATGAACCTCTCCATCAGCGACCTCTTCATCGGCGGTCTGCTGCCCGGCCTGCTGATGGTGGTCTCGATGCAGCTGGCCTGCTGGTACGTCTGTCAGCGCAACGGCTGGGGCCATCTGATCCAGCTTCGCCTCGGGCGCATCATCAAGACCGCGCTGGGGGCCTGGCTCGGCTTCTTCGCCATCCTGCTGGTGATCTGGGGCATCTATGCCGGCGCCTTTTCGCCCACCGAAGCGGCGGGGGTGACGGCCGGCTTCTGCCTTTTCGCCGGGCTTATCATGCGCCCCTTCTCGCGGCGCTTTCACGGGCCCGAGGCGGATGACAGCGGCGCCCTGCCCGACCATGCCGGCGTCCTGGAACGCCTCATCATTCCCGGCTTCAGCCTCAGAGAGCTGCCTTCGATCATCATGCGTTCCGGCCAGATCACCGGCCTGCTGGCGCCGCTGATCGCGGTTTCCGTAGTGATGCAGCAGATCCTCTCGCTGCTCGGCGCCAAGGCCTTCGTCACCGATGCTCTGGGCGCGCTCGGCGGCTACTACGCGATCCTGCTGGCCTGCATGTTCATCGTGCTGCTGGCGGGCACGGTCTTGGAGAGTCTGCCCAACACCATCATTCTGGCGCCCATTCTCGCCCCCATCGCCGCCAGTATCGGCGTCGACCCGATTCACTTCGCGGTGATCTTCCTGGTCGGGGACGCCATCGGCTTCATCACGCCGCCTTATGGCCTGAACCTCTATGTCGCCAGCGGCATTACCGGCATCCCCTATTTCCGATTGTTGCGCTATACTCTCCCCTATCTTCTCGCGCTGATGATCGCCTGGCTGTTTATCGCCTTCATTCCCGATCTTTCGACCGCGCTTCTCGTGCACAAGGGTGCCGGCGTGTTCCAGGTGCAGTAGGGACGGCGGCAAGGCGGATGCGATGCAGGATCTGAAGGAAAGACCCAAGGCGACGGCGGCGAAGACACGCTCGGCACGGGTCCTGCAGGTGCTCGAACTGATCGCCCGCCAGGACGGCCCCGCCTCGGTGCAGGAGATCACCGAACAGTCCGGCCTTCCGAAAGCCACGGCCTATCGCATCTGCGCGATGCTGGAGGCCGATGGATTCCTGAGGCGTGAAATGGGCGGACGTGGCCTCGTCGCGGGTCCGCGTCTTCTGGCGCTGGCGCATACGCTGCTGGGCGGTTCGAGCCATGCGGCCGCCCGCCACGCCATCCTGGCATCGGCGGCGAGGCGCATCGGCGAGACCTGCAATCTGACCGTGCCCGACGGCAGTGAGATGATCTATCTCGACCGTGTCGAGTCGGAGTGGCCTTTGCGCCTGCAGCTTCCCACCGGCACGCGGGTTCCGCTGCACTGCACGGCCAGCGGCAAGCTGTTTCTCAGCAGCCTCAGTCCGGCAGCCCGCAAGCCGCTGCTGGCCAGCTTGTCCCTGGAGCGGCGCACCGCGAACACGATCACCGATGCGCAGAGGCTGCGGGAGGCCCTCGAGGAGATCCGCGAGACCGGCATCGGCACCGACAATGAGGAGTTTCTCGACGGCATGGTCGCGGTGGCCGTGCCGGTTACGGATTCCGAGGGGCGCCTCTTCGCCACCCTGGCAGTGCACGCCCCGGTGGTCCGCATGAGCCTCGAGCAGGCCCGCGCCCATGTGCCTGTGCTGCAGGACGCCGCGACCCAGCTGGCGGCGCTGAGTACGGCCTGAAGCCACCGCGTTTGACGGCGGTCGTCGAACGGTCGGCGTCGGTTCAGAGGGTCAGGCGCGGGCGCTCGCCGTGCAGGGTATCGATCAGCCGTTGCGGCAGGGTGAACTCCGCGGCCATGCGGCGCACGTCCTCCTCGGCATGCTCCAGCGAGCGGTGCAGGCGACCGATCTCGAAAAGGTTGCGGCGCTGGGGAATGGCGATGAGGAAACGGCTGTCGATGAAGGCGCAGTTGAGGGCGCCTTGCCCGGCGGCGTCGGCGATGGCCAGGAGCGAGTCCAGGAAGGCCGGCTGCAGCAGCCCCCGCGCTTCCTCCGGGTCGTCGCTGTAGACCTGATAGCGGGCTTCGAAGTCCGTATGGTCGAGGGGCACCGGCGAGAGGTTGGTAAGCCTGCTGCGCAGCAGATCGATGGCCCAGTTGCCCAGGGCGCCCTTGTCCTCGAGCAGTATCACGGTGCAGGAAAAGGCGCGCGGAACCGAGACCTCGCAGAGCAGGCCGGCAAAGGTCATCCGCAGGCGCTCTTTCGATCCTCTCTTCCGGCGACGCCGCAGCCGCGCCTCGACGACCCGGTAGTCGGTATCGCGGTAACGGCCGATCAGCAGGTCTTCCAGCTTCGCCTTGTCGAAGCCGGCGACGATCCCGCTGCGCTGAAACCGCCCGAGATCGAAGCGGTCCCCGGGCTTGCGGTGGTACTCCAGCCCGCCGAGATAGCGGCGCAGCGGCTCCACCACCAGGCTGCGCACGGCCTCGCGATGACGGCGACCGGGAATCCTGATCCAGAGGTAGCCCAGCAGGAGGCCGACGAAGACGACCGGGAAACCCAGGATGACCTCGCCGCTCCAGGCCACCGCGATCCCCGTGATCAGGGCGATGACGAAGGCGAGCCCTACGGCGCGCACATAGGTGGCGCGCAGCCGCTCCTTGCGCGCTTCCTCCATGGCCGGCAGGCCGGGGGCGATCGCTTCGGCAAAGAAGTCGGCGAAGGACTGCTTCTCACCCGCGCCGGCCTCGTCGGCGTTGTCTGGTCTCTCGTCCATCATGGGTCTTTCCGGCTCTTGGCACTGGTTTGCAGAAGGGCCTTCTCGGCCAGGGCGATGACGTCGCCGGCGCTCCGGCCGCTCTCGCGCAGCTCGCGGATCGACAGTCCGTCGTGGCGTTTGGCGAGGCGCCTGCCCTCATTGTCGGCGACTAGGCCGTGGTGATGGTAGTCCGGCACGGGCAGGCCGAGCAGCGCCTGCAGCAGGCGGTGCACGTGGCTCGCTTCGAAGAGGTCCGCGCCCCGCGTCACCAGGGTCACGTCCTGGGCCGCATCATCGACCACCACGGCCAGATGATAGCTGGCGGCGGCGTCCTTGCGGGCGAGCACCACGTCGCCCTGGGGACGGGGGTCGCAGACCTGCTGCCCGCGGTCGCGGTCGTGCCAGGTGAGGGGGCCGCCCGCCTCCGCCTCGGCCTCTGCGAGCGCGCGGAATACATCCAGGCGTAGGGCATAGCGCTCCCCGGCGCCGATGCGCTGCTGGCGCTCGGCGTTTGTGAGCCCGCGGCAGATGCCGGGGTAGATGGCTTCCCCTGGGCCAGGGGGGCCATGGGGGGCGGACCCGGCGCGGGCGATCTCGGCGGCGATTTCCTTGCGCGTGCAGAAACAGGGATAGAGCAGTTCCCGCGCCTGCAGGCGCTGCAGCGCGGCGGCGTAGTCGGCGGCACAGTCCGACTGGCGCCGCAGCGGCTGTTCCCAGCGGAGCCCGAGCCAGGCCAGGTCTTCCAGGATCGCTGCCTCGTACTCCGGCCTTGCCCGCCCACCGTCGATGTCCTCGATGCGCAGCAGAAACCGGCCGCCCCCGCCCTCATAGGCGTCCCTATAGGCGTTCCCGGAAGCGCCCTCGGCGGCACGTGCCGCGAAAACCGCAGCATAGGCGTGCCCCAGGTGCAGGTAGCCGCTGGGCGAGGGCGCGAAGCGGGTGGTCTCGCCGGGCGGCGCTGAAGAGGAAACCTCGGAAGGCGTCATGCGATTGGCCCTAAGCCTTCAAGCGGCTAAAGTCCAGTCATGATCCCTGAAGCAATGCCCGACGAGCGGCTGCGCCCGGCGATGGAAGCCCTGGCGCAGCAAGACCCCGACATGGCTGCGGCCTACCGGCGCTGCGGCTTGCCGCCCGAGCGCAGCAGCGAGCCCGGCTTTGCCGGTCTGATCCGCATGATCGCGGGCCAGCAGGTCTCGGTGCAGTCGGCCCGGGCCATCGTCGGGCGGCTGGAGGAACGGGTCGCCCCGCTGACGGCGGCAGGTTTCCTGCGGCTCGACGAGGACGACCTGAAGGCGATCGGCTTCAGCCGCCCCAAGATGCGCTACGGACGCCTGCTGGCCGAGGAGATCGTCAGCGGCCGCCTGGATATCGACGGCCTGGCCGGGATGGAGGATGCGGCGGCGATTGCGGCCCTGACCCGCGTGAAGGGGATCGGGCCCTGGACGGCGGAGATCTATCTGCTTTTCGCCCTCGGGCGGCCCGATGTCTGGCCGGTGGACGATCTGGCGCTCTGTGTCGCCGTCCAGCACCTGAAGGCTTTGGAGGCGCGGCCCGACCGTAAGGCGATGTTGACTCTCGGCGAGCCATGGCGTCCTTTCCGCAGCGCGGCAGCGCGCTTCTTGTGGCATCTCTATCGCCACCCGGGGGTCGCCCTCGGCCGTGGCGTGAAGCGGACCGCCTGATCCGCCCACCTGATCCGACTAGGGCTGAAGACAGGAGACCCTGAACCCGTGGACATTCAAAGCATCGACGGCCCGCGTCACGGGCCCGCTGAGGGCGTGCCGGTCTCGCGCCTCGTTGTCTTTCTGCACGGCCTGGGGGCGGACGGCAACGATCTGATTTCCCTGGCGCCGCTGCTCTCTCCTTTGCTCCCCGGCACGGCCTTCGTGTCGCCGCACGCGCCTTTTCCCTGCGACATGGCGCCGATGGGGCGCCAGTGGTTCAGCCTGCAGGACTTCTCGCCCGCCGCCATGCATGCGGGGGCCGTGGCCGCCGCGCCGATCCTGAATGCCTTTCTCGATGCCGAGCTGGCCCGCCACGGCCTGCAGGACCGGCAGTTGGCGCTGATCGGCTTTTCCCAGGGCACCATGATGGCGCTTCACGTGGCTTTGCGGCGGGCCAGGCCCTGCGCCTTGGTGGTCGGCTTCTCCGGGGCGCTCGTCAGGCCCGAGCTGCTGGCGGAAGAGGTGGTGAGCCGCCCGCCGGTGATCCTCGCCCACGGCGATGCGGATCCGGTGGTGCCCTTCGCCGCCATGGCAGGGGCGGAAAGCGCCCTGAAAGTTAACGCGGTGCCCGTGCATACGCTGGCGCGCCCGGGCCTTGGCCATGGCATCGACCAGGAAGGTCTGGAATTTGCTGCGGCAGCGCTCCGGCAGTATCTGATGGCGGAGGAGCCTCCGGAGGCGCGCGGCGGTTCGAACGCCTGAAGCGCATCGGCGCCGATCCGTTTCGTTCCGGATCGCGGCTGCCCCGCCGCTCGGCGCGGTCGAAGGCCTGCTGCATGCGCGAGCATGTTCGACCTATCCGTGGCCCTTCTGCGCCGGCTGAGAGCCCCGGGAATCTGCCGCTACGTGCCCGAAATCCGGGAAAAGTGGCCCGTCGCTGCGCCGTGACTGTTGCAGCCTCCGGCAAGGCCGACTACCATCCAAAGTTGCGATCTTCAAAAACAGCGCCCCCGGTGCTTTAGCCATTCTGAGATGGGGGGTGGGGGCGCAGACAAACATATTCGCAGGGAAGCTGTCGTGCATCCGTCGGTACAGTCCAGCCGGACAATCCTGTTTGAAATGCTGCGGTCCTACACCGCGCTGGCTCACACCCGCAACCTGTCCCAGGCCGTTGAGATGCTGGGCAGCACCCGGCAAACGGTCAGGCGCCATATCGGCACGCTGGAGGAGATCAGGGGCGAGAAGCTCTTCGAGATGAGGAACCGGCAATACTGCCTCACCGAGGCGGGATTGCGCTCGCTCAAGGAGGCCGAGTCCATCCTGGCGCGGGGCGAGGCCTGGCTGATCGGCGGCATTTCCGACTCAGACGGCCTGCCGCTGGTGCGCGACGCCGGCGAAGACGGACCGGTGCTCTTTGCCCAACAGCACCGCATCAGCCGCCTCTGGGTCGATCAGTCGCCGCTGCTGCAGACCGGGCTGCGCTGCTGGGCGAATTCCAAGGCGACGATCGAATCCCCTGAACTGGCGGTGATCCGCCCCTACCTCGTCGTCTACCGTCGTTACGGTCAGGGGTGGATCTGTGTCGAGATCGGCGACAAGTCATCCTATGCCTCCTGGTTCGGATGGGCCTGGGCCAAGAGCAATGTCGGCTGCACCGTGCAGGAAATGCCTGCGGGTGCCGGCTATGCCCGGTTCATTTCCCAGGCCTATCAGAGCGTCTTCGAGGGGCAGTCCGTGCGGCTCGATCACATTCACACGGAAATGCCGAGAGAGCGGGACGGGCCCTGCGTGCCGGTGAGCTTCCAGCGCCTGCTGCTGGGCTTTACCTTTCCGGACGGCGAATTCGCCCTGGCGTTGCTGGTGGACCGGACCTACAACCTTGCAATCGACGGCGTCGGGGAGGAGCGGATACGGGCCATGCCGCAGGATCTGTTGATGGCATTCGAGCCAAATTCAATCGAAGCTCAAGAATAATCACACACCTCGAGCTTATGCTCCCTGTGTTGCACCATAACACAGGAGCGGATTGTGACCACGCAGGAAGTTCTTTCCGGTAGCCGTTTCGTGACGGCCATCAAAGAGTTGGTGAAGGACCAGGGGCTCACTCTAGAGATCGGTTCGGATTTCACAGCCTTGCGGGAGGCCCTGAAGGACCAGCCCGAAAGGCAGGGGCTGGCACCGCGGTTCGATCCGGACGTGAGCGAGATCGACGAAGCGTCGGGCTTCTGGATTCTGGGGCGCAGCAAGACAGGTGAGGTGGTTCATACCCAGGCCATGCGCATGGTCGACCTGGGCGGACGGACCCTGTCGGGCTATCTGGACGAGCGCTTCCGCGATTTCACGCCGGCAGGTTATGCCATCGATTTCTCCCGCTCCCACTACCGCGGCGCCCCCGGTTCGCGGATGATCGCAGGAAAGGTCTGCTACCACGGCGAACTCTGGCTGAAGGGCGGGCCCGGCGGCTTTCGCGGCGCAGGCTTCACGGCGGTGCTGGCACGCCTGGCTTTGGTGAAGGCGCTGTTGAAATGGGCGCCCGACTATGTCTTCGGGTTCATGTTTCCGCTGGCTGCCTGCAAGGGGCTGGCCGCCCGGGAAGGCTACATGCATACCGAGCCCGGCAGTCTCTATTGGGCGGTCTCGGGCCGGCAGCGTCCGCTGGAGACCTGGACGGTCTGGATGAGCCGGGCGGATATCCGGCACATCCTGCAGATCCCGCCCACCGACCTCTTCTATGAACTGGAAGCCGAGCAGAGCCGGCGGCAGGCCGTCAAAGCCGCGTAGAACAGATCGGGGTTTGGCAGGTCAGGGTTTGGCAGGTCAGGGTTTGGCAGGTCAGGGTTTGACGGAATCGCCGCAGGCGATCCCGTCCAAACGCGATCCGTTCTAGGACGCGCGCAGCGAAGCGAGGACGCTTTCGACCGACCGGCGCAGCTGGTCGGCCTGGCCCGAGAGTTCCTCTGTGGCGCTGGTGACCTGGCCGGCCGACTGGCCGGTCTCGGCGGCGGTCTGGCTGACGCTGCGGATGTTGGCGGTGACGCGCTGTGTGCCCTGCGCGGCCTGCTGGACGTTGCGCGAAATCTCCATGGTGGCCGCGTTCTGCTGCTCCACGGCCGAGGCGATTCCCGAGCTCACTTCGCTGATGCGGTTGATCGCCTGACGCAGCCCTTCGATGGCCTTGACCGTATCTCCCGTGACCGTCTGCATACCGCTGATCTGGGCGGAGATTTCCTCGGTTGCCTTGGCGGTCTGGTTGGCCAGCGACTTCACCTCGTTGGCGACGACGGCGAAACCCTTGCCGGCTTCGCCGGCGCGCGCCGCCTCGATGGTCGCGTTCAGGGCCAGCAGGTTCGTCTGCTCGGCGATGTCGTTGATCAAGGAGATCACGTCGCCGATCTTCCGGGCCCCTTCGGAGAGGCTCTGCACCGTTTGCGCGGACTCTTCGGCCCGCGCGACGGCCTCCTTGGAGATGTCGGTCGACTGCGAGACCTGGCGGCTGATTTCCTGGATCGAACTTGAGAGCTCTTCGGAGGCGGAGGAGACGGTCTGGACGCTGGCGGAGGCCTCTTCGGCGGCGGCCGAGACCTCATTGGCCTGGCTGTCGGTGGTCTGCGCCGACTGGCTCATGCTGGACGCGGTGTCCTGCAGCTGCGCCGCGGCGGAGGAGACGGTGTCGACGACGGACTTGATGTTGGCCTCCAGGTCGTCGGCCATCTTCAAGGTGGCCGCGCGCTTCTCCTGGGCCGTGCGCTTGTCGCGCGCAGCCTGTTCACCGGCCATCTTTTCCGCCGCGGCGCCCTGTTCCTTGAAGACCTGCACGGCCGCCGCCATGGCGCCCAGCTCATCGCGCCGCCCGGTGGCCGGCACCGCGACGTCCTTGTTGCCGCCGGCCAGGCTGCGCATGGCTTCGGTCATGGCCGAGAGCGGACGGACGATCGAGAGCGAGATCAGGTAGCCCAGGGCCGAGACGAGGGCCAGCGCCACGAAGGTGACGATCAGGGCGGTGTTACGCAGGGCCGCGACGGCGGCGAAGATTTCGCTGGACCGGGCCTCGGCGATCAGGGCCCAGCGCGTGCCCATGAAATCGAGCGGCCCGTAAGCGATGCTGGCCCGGTGACCGCGGTAGCTTTCGGTCTTCATGACGCCGGCTTCACCGCTCAAGGCCTTGGCGACGGCGTCGTTGTCGACGCGCTGCACCAGGATCGTCGACTCTTCGCTGAACCGCGAGGTGCTGCGCATCAGCATGTCCTCGCCGACGATGAAGGACTCTCCCGTCTCTCCCAGGCCGGCGGTGTTCAGCATCACCCTGTTCAGGTTGTCGATCGGCATCTGGAAAACGAGCACGCCTTCCAGCCGGCCGTTGTCGTCCAGCATAGGGGTCGAGATGAAGCTGGCGGGCGCGCCATGACTCGGCGCATAGGGTTTGAAGTCGAAAAACGTCTGAGAGTCCGCAGTCGGGTTCTGCGCTGCGGCGCGGAAGGCGTTGCCCAGATCGCTATCTTTGTACGCGCCGGTGTTCAGGTTGGTGGCGTAGTCGAGTTCCTTGAAAACCGAGTAGATCAGGTTGCCTTCGGTATCGAACAGGAAGATGTCGTAATAGCCGCGCTCGCGCAGGAAGCTGCGCAGCCAGGGGTGATAGCGGCCGTGATGGGCGCTGTAGAGGGAACTGTCCGACGCCCGGTCAAGGTTCTCTTTCTGGCCGGTGGGGTTCGGGTTGTCGGTGATGTAGAGCCGCTGCAGTTCGCTTTCGGCCTCCGGCCCGAGCTGGCGCCAGGCGGCGGTGAAGTCGCGCAGCGCACGCCGCACCGTCTCGTTGCCGGACACGATCCGCAGATCCTGCTGGATCGAACTGAGATAGTCAGCCAGCGCGGCGGTGCGCACCTCGCGCAGCGCCGTCAGCTTCTGCTCCGCTTCCGCCCGCAGGGCATTGGCTGCGATGAAATAGCTGCTGACGCCGACGGCGACGGCTGAGGCAAGGGCAGCGGCGAGGATGACCAGGGGCAGCTTGCGGGCGATGCTGAGCCCGCCGCGCGCCCGGGAGCCGGTGATTGCTGTGTCTGACATGGGTTTCATCCCAATCTCGTGGACTGCGCAGCCGGCACGCGACAGATTCCGGGCGGCGCACTTCTGTTGGAATAAATCACATCAAATTATTGAAATTCGCTTAGCAGTAGAATTAGAAGAAACTAATACAATAACCTGGCGAAGGTCCGGCAGCGGTCCTGCGACTACGGCAGGGGCCGCGGAGCGGCGGAACATGAAACTTCAATGAAGACTTAAGGGGCCGGAATCCCTATATCTTGTATGTCGCAACGGCTTTTAGTATCTATGGCGCGTCCCTTGGACCGGCGATCAAGCCGCGGAGACGCAGCAGAGGAAGGACGGACCGGAGCATGACCGGTGCAGTTCAGACCTACCCGGCGCTGGTTCTCAACGCTGACTTCCGTCCGTTGAGCTACTTCCCGCTGTCGCTGTGGTCCTGGCAGGACTCGATCAAGGCTGTCTTCCTCGACCGGGTGAACATCGTCTCCGAGTACGACACCGTGGTGCGCTCACCGAGCTTCGAGATGAAGCTGCCGAGCGTGATCGCCCTGAAGCAGTATGTCAGCCTGGACCGCCGTCCGGCCTTCACACGCTTCAACGTGTTCCTGCGCGATCACTTCCAGTGCCAGTACTGTGCGGAGAGTCTGCCGGCGGAGGACCTGACCTTCGACCACATCATCCCGCGTTCGCGCGGTGGCCGGACCTCCTGGGAGAATGTCGTGACGGCCTGTCAGGACTGTAACCTCATGAAGGGCAACCGCCTGCTGGAGGAGACAGGCTTGAGCCTGTTGAGACCGGTGAAAGAGCCGACGACATACCAGCTCCAAGAGAGTGGTCGTTCTTTCCCGCCAAATTTCCTTCACGAGAGTTGGCGGGATTTTCTTTATTGGGACAGCGAACTGGAGACCTGACGGCGTCTCCTGCCACTTTTGCAGGCCTGCTTTCCCGCTCCTGCTTTCTCGTTGCGGCCTTCGCTTCGGCGCTCGCTTCTAGAAACGCTCCGACAGCCAGATGGCAAGGCGCGAGCCCGCCTTGATGGCGCCGCTCAGGGCCTCGTAGCCGGCCGTCTCCTCGGCGCCGTGCTCCAGCCCGATATCGCGATGCTCCAGCTCTTCGGCGCGAAAGGTCTCGATGGTGGCTTTGAGGTCGGCCTGGTCGTCTTCAAGCTGCTCGGCCTGGCGGGCGTAGTGCTCGTCGATCACCTCCTCGACCGCCACGGTACAGGCCATGGCCGCCTTCTCGCCCAGCAGTGCCGTGGTGGCGCCCAGAGCGAAGCCGGCGACATGCCAGAGCGGCTGCAGGGCCGTCGGCCGCACGCGCTTCTCGACGATCAGCCGCTCGAAGGTCTCCAGATGCTTGAGTTCCTGTTCATGCATGTGGCGGATCGTCGGGCCGGCGGCGCTGCGGCCGAGAACCGCCAGTTGGCCCTCGTAGATGCGCCTTGCGCCGTATTCGCCGGCGTGGTCGACCCGCAGCATCCGCGCCAGCCGCGCTTCGCGGTCCAGGTCGCCGGGTAGGTAGGTCCCCGGCGCCGGTGCGGGCCGTTCTTCCGCTGCGTCCGCCTCCGTCTGGGCTTCTGTCTCTGGCCGGGTCTCTGTCTCTTGTTGAGCCTGTGCCGCCGACCGGGCGGCGCTCTGCTCTTGTTTGCTCATCGGGCGAACCTTTCGCTACGGTCCTCGTCCCTGGCTAGGCGCCCGCTGTGGAGGCCGGCCCTCACTGCAAGCGCGGCCAGGATCACGGACGCGATCAGATTGTATCCGGCGATGGAGATGCCGAACAGCGACCAGGGCACGGCGTCGCAGGGCGCGAAGGGCTGGTTGAGAAGCAGCGCGCGCATTTCTTCGATACTGGCGTTATCCGGCAGACTGGGCCCCGCGCAGGCCGCCAGGCCTTCCCACCATTGCTGCTCGACGCCCACGTGAAAGCCGGCGAGCCCGGCGCCGCCAAGGAAGGCAAGACCGGCGGCCAGCAGGGCGCCGCGCCGCCAGGCAGGCCGCCCGGCCACGGCCAGCGCGCCCAGTGCAACCGCCAGGGCAGCGCCATAGGCGTAGCGCTGGTAGACGCAGAGCGGGCAGGGATAGAGGCCGCCCCAGTACTGGGAGGCAAAGGCGGTGCCCAGGGCGCCGAGGCAGGCCGCAGCCAGCAGGGCAGGCCACAGCCAGGGAGTTTCGCTTTGCGGAGCGCCGAGGGTCGTCATAGGCCAGGGTCCGTCACTGTTGCATGGCGCGAGGTTACACGCGCGGGGTTGCACGGCCCGGGCAGCTTACTGCCGGGAACGGCGAAGGCCAAGGCGGGGTGACGCCGTGTCGCGCCGGCCCGGCGCGCGCATACGGATTAGAACAGGTAGCGGATGGCGACGAAGCCGGCGAACAGCAGCACGAAGAACAGCGTCGCCAGCAGCGGCAGGTGGCGCTCGATGAAGCCGCGGATCGGCGGCCCGAACTGCCACAGCAAGGCGGCCAGGATGAAGAAGCGGGCCCCGCGGGAGATCGTCGAAGCGATCAGGAAGACCAGAATATCCAGGTTCATGACGCCCGAGGTGATGGTGATCACCTTGTAGGGGAAGGGCGTGAATCCCGCCCCGGCGACAATCCAGGCGCCCCAGGCCTCGTAGTCCTGCTGGAACTGCTCGTACTGCGCGCCGTAGCCGTAGAAGGAAACGATCGGCTGGCCCAGGGTGTCGTAGAGCAGGGCGCCGATGGCATAGCCGGCCAGACCGCCGGCGACCGAGGCGACGGTGCAGACCGTGGCGATCAGCCAGGCCCGGTGCCGGGCCGCCAACACCATCGGGATGATCAGAATATCGGGGGGGATCGGGAAGAAGGAGGATTCCGCGAAGGAAACCACCGCCAGGGCCGCCAGCGCATGGCGGTGGCCGGCCAGATCCATAGTCCAGTCGTAGAGTCGCCGCAGCACTGTCGCCCCGCTCGTCTGCCCAGAAATCAGCGCCGCCGAGAGTTCGCCGCCGCCGAGAGTTCAACGCCACCAAGAACACTGTTCCCGGGCGAACACTGCCCCCGGGCGCCCGGGACCGTGGCGGTGGACCACGTCTTGGAACAGACCCTGGAAACAACCCGTGTCGGCGGCTGAGTTACCACGCGCATGGGGTTGGGGAAAGTGCTAGCCTGATTTTCGGTTGGCGGAACGGGGGCTTTCAGATCGGGCCGTCATCTGCAAGGTCGGCCGGGTCGGCCTGCCGTTGCGCTCTGGTGCGGTTGGAGTCCATGCAAGAACACGCCGACGTCCTGTTCGCCAACGACACCTTCTATTTCGCCTTTCAGATGCGCGATCTGGAGGCGATGAACCGCCTGTGGGCAGAGCGCGCGTCGGTGGCCTGCATTCATCCGGGCTGGCCCGCCATTGCCGGACGCGATGAGGTGATGCAGAGCTGGGCCGCCATCCTCTCCAACGACCAGGCGCCGGCCATCACCTGCCGCGGTGCGCGCGCCTATCGCGCCGGCGACAGCGCGTTCGTGACCTGCTACGAGCTCATCGGCTCCAACCTTCTGGTGGCCACCAATGTCTTCGTGCGCGAGGGCGGCGATTGGAAGATGGTGCACCACCAGGCCGGCCCCTGTAACGCTCCGCCGGGTGAGCTGCCGGAAGAAGAGCCCGGCAGCGTCCAGTAAGGCTGCGGGCCGGGTTGCCTTCGCTCGTCTGTAGGGGGCCGCTGCCAGAGACCCGCCGCCGAAGATCCGCTGTCACGCTCTGCGGCCCGGCGGGCCGGCGCGCTTCGGAAAGCCGAAAGGGTGAAGATCAGGGGCGTTATGATCTGAAGGCGATGATCGCGGAGTGACGATCAATCGGGCGGTGATCAGATCAGTTCGACGTGCTCGGCCATCGGGCCCTTCTGGCCCATGCGGGTCTGCATGCGGACCCTTTGATTGGGTTCCAGCGCGCCGATCCCGAAACGCTCCAGCGTGCGCCCGGAAACGAAGACGTCCTTGCCGCCGTTGTCGGGGATGACGAAGCCGAAGCCTTTCTCGGCGTTGAAGAACTTCACCGTGCCTTCAATGACTTCCGTCGGCCCCGGATCGGCCTGGAAGCTGGGCGCCGGGGCGGACTCGACCCGATGAATCTCGGCCACCTGCAAGCCTTTGCGGCCCTGCATGAGGTCGCAGACGATCGTGGTGCCTTCCGCGAAATCCCGGTTGCCGGAGCGTTCCACCACCGAGATGTGGAGAAAGGCATCGGGCGACCCGTCGTTCAACTGCACGAACCCGAAGCCCTTGGTCGCGTTGAACCACTTGACCACGGCTGTCACTTCGCGGTGGGTGATCTCCTGAGACTCGAAATCACGATCATTCATCACTACGGCAACTCCAATACTGCCCGGGATTCCCCAGGTGCCACCCAGCAGCCATCTGCCCAGAAATCATCTGTCCAGAAGTCGTCTGCCCGGAAGTCGTCTGCGAAGAGAACAGCTTGCAGCGCCGGCCCGTTTCCCATCGCACGGCCATGCGATCGGACGATCCGCAAGTTATGCGCCCGGGCGCCCGACCGGCCGAAGCGGCCGCGCAGGCCGTCCGACACGGTCATGCATGATCGCGATGCCAGGTATCTTCCCGTTCCCACATGCGGGCCCGGCCCGCACGCTCTCGTATCAAACTTCCCCACTGGTAACTGCACCCCTGGCGCTTGTGGCCGCATGGTGGCCCGCGAGCGCCGAACTACACAAACCGGTCCCCTACCTGGAACGCCGCATCAAGCAACGCGGTCGCAACGGCTAGCAATTGCGTCCATGAAAACTTCGTAGACTGACAAGCTTAATCGACCGCATGCTCAAACTATTTAAGCCTGACTCTAAACCCAGTTCCATAGAAAACCGTGGCGCGCAGCGGCGGCTGCCGCTGTTGCCGCCGGTTCCCACAACATCTAGGGGGTTGGGCCGCGGAAAGGTCAAACCTGTCCGCTGGAAAACGCCGGAGACCGGTTGCCAAGGCGCATCACCCCGCTATGATGCCGCCCGCCCGGCGACGCGCTGCGGCTGTGCGGCGCCCGCAGATACCTCAGGGCGCGGCATCGATGGGTGAGGGCCCCTGTGGCGGAATTGGTAGACGCGACAGACTCAAAATCTGTTTCCCGCAAGGGAGTGCCTGTTCGAGTCAGGCCAGGGGCACCAAACCAAATCATCGGCGGCAAATGACCTCTTGCAAGACCTGACCCCGCCACTGTGGCCGCCTCCTGCCTGGATCCGGGGCCCTCGGCTTTCGGCAGCCCTTTCCGGCCCTTCGATATCCCGCCGCCCTTTGACGGGCTGACGGAGGCGTTTATGGTGCGCGTCGCGGCCGGGCGCGCCGGAGATACCGCCAGGGTGGCCCCTGTCAGGCCGGGGTCGCTCCTGTCAGGCCGGGTCGCCGCCTGTCGGAGGGCACGGCCAGGCTGCGCCAAGCCCCCCGCCAAGGGCAGGCGGCTTGGAATCGTCCGAAGGCGGGCTAGTTGATGGCGTGCGAAGGAACCTGGAGATCGTAATGAACGACAAGGCAGAGAACGTCAGCAACATACTGGCGCTGGAGCGGAAAGAGGCCGCGGCGCGCAAGCCCGACCGGGCGGAAGCCGAAGAGGCCGTGCGCACGCTCCTGCGCTGGGCCGGCGACGACCCCTCCCGCGAGGGCCTTGCCGGCACGCCGGAGCGGGTAGTCCGCGCCTACGAAGAGTTTTTCGGCGGTTATCTGGTCGATCCCGTCGACATGCTCCAGCGCACCTTCGAGGAGACCGACGGCTACGACGAGATGGTGCTGCTGCGCGACATCCGCTTCGAAAGCCACTGCGAGCATCACATGGCGCCGATCATCGGCGTCGCCCACGTGGCCTACTTTCCGCGCAGCCGGGTGGTCGGCATCTCCAAGCTGGCGCGGGTCGTGGAGGTCTACGCCAAGCGCCTGCAGATCCAGGAAAAGATGACCGCCCAGATCGCCAACACCATCGACGCGGTGCTGCAGCCCCACGGCGTGGCGGTGGTGATCGAGGCCACGCATCAGTGCATGACCACCCGCGGCGTCCACAAGCCCGGAACCTCCATGGTGACCAGCCGCATGCTGGGCGCCTTCCGCAACGACCCCAAGACCCGCCAGGAGTTCCTCGGCATCATCGGCAAGTGAGGGCCCGGCGGGCGGCCTGCGCCCTCGCGCGCTCTCGTTTCCTCTCAGCCTTGTTCACCATGCACAGCACCTGTCGATGACCGACGCGCCGCAGACGCTCGAAGATCCGCGGTTGCCGCGCGCCGCCCTGGTCACCGGCGCGGCGCGGCGGGTCGGCGCGGCGCTGGCCGCCCATCTGGGGGCCAGGGGCTGGTCCGTGGCCGTCCATTACCGGGACTCCGCCGCTGAGGCCGAGGCGGTCTGCCGGACCATCGAGGCGGCCGGCGGCAAGGCCGCGGCGCTGCAGGCCGACCTGGCCGATCCGCAGACGCTGGCGCCGCTGGTCGAGCGCGCCGCGGAAGCCTGCGGGCCGCTGGGCCTGCTGGTGAACAACGCCTCGATCTTCGAGTACGACGACGCCGACAGCGCAGGGGCCGAGTCCTGGCAGCGCCATCAGGACATCAATCTGCGCGCGCCCCTGGGGCTGACCCAGCGCTTTGCGGCCCTGCTGCCGCAGGATGCGGCCGGCTTGGTGATCAACATGATCGACACCCGCGTCCTCAACCTGACGCCGCGCTACCTGAGTTATACCGTCTCCAAGACCGGGCTCTGGACCCTGACCCAGACCCTGGCCCAGGCGCTGGCGCCGCGCATCCGCGTGAACGGGATCGGCCTGGGACCGACCCTGCCGGTGGAGGGGCAGACCGACGCCGACTTCGCCGAGCGCTGCAGCCGCCTGCCGCTCGACGCCGGCCCCAGCCTGGAAGAGGTCTGCGCCGCCCTGCAGTTCCTGCTGGAGGCACGCTCCATGACCGGACAGATGCTGGGTCTGGACGGCGGCGACCACCTGACCCGCGCACCTACGGTTCCGGGCGGCGCCGCCTGAGGACGCAGGCTCCCGCATTGCCGCGCCCGTCAAGCGCCCTCCCTTCTTTTCTCACCGTCTTGTGATGTGACTTTTATGGCCGCCCCGGGGAGGGCCGGCCATCTGCCTGCGTAAGGCTCATCAAGCAGGGACCCGGCACAAGGCCCGGCTTTTTGCGGGTTTTGCGCGGAAGAACCCCTGCAGGAGCGCACAACGCTGCGCGGGAGACCTGACGCAAGGAGGCTGCCATGGCTGCCGCTCAATCGAAGTTCCGCCCGTCCCGTTTTGGCGCCCTGTTTGCCGGCATGCTCGCGCTGGCGGGGGGCTTTGCCACCGCCCCGGCATCGGCCGCCGGCACGCTGGCCGCTGCCCCGGCCGCACAGACACTGCCGGGCGACGCGAGACTCGAGCTCGTGCACCACCGGAGCCATCACCACTTCAAGCATCGGCACTTCAAGCCGCACGCCTCAAAGCACCGGCACTTCAAGCACCGCCATTTCAAGAAGCACCGCCACTTCAAGCGCCACCACTTCAAGCGCCACCAGGCCAAGCGCCATCGCCACAACTACCGTCACTTCAAACGGCACCCCCACGCTTACAGACCGCATGTGCATCACCATCCCCGGCGTCATCACGGCCGCTACGCCGGCCATGGCTGCCATGACGTCAGCAAGGTCAGCTTTCGCCACGGCCGCAAGGCGCTGATCGGCGGCGTCATGTGCTACGACGGCTATGGCCGCGGACATGTGGTCAAGGGCAGCCGCTACCTGATCCGCTATCTCCACTGAGGTCTTTCGGAGTCTGACGGCCTCGCCCGCCCTGCCTATCGATAGGCAGGGCGATAGGCAGGGCGATAGGGAGAGCGGCCCGGGCACGAACAGCCAGGATGAGATCTCAGACGGCGAAGGTCATGACCGGCGCGCCCAGCGCCTCCGGCAGGGGCGTGATGCCGAGGCCCGGCGCGTTGCTGGCGGTGAAACGGCCGTCGCGGCGCTGCGGCGCGCCCTCGGCAATGCGCCGGGTGACATAGCTGTTGAAGTCGGTTGCCGTGAAGCGAAAGCGCGCCGGGGTGGACTGCGCCAGCGCGGCGATGGCGGCGGTCACGATGTCGCCGCCCCAGCTGTCCTCGATGGTCATGGCCAGCCCGAGGCGCACGCAGAGGTCGCGCAGCTGGCGCGCCCTGCTGAGGCCGCCCACCTTGCCGAGCTTGATGTTGATGGCGTCCATGGCGCCGTCGCGCTGGGCCCTCAGCAGGCTCTCGACATCGGTGATGGATTCATCCAGCACGAAGGGGTGGTCGCAGGCGCGCCGCACCGTCAGGCACTCCTCGTAGCCGAGGCAGGGCTGCTCGATGTAGACGTCCAGCGCCCGCACGGCGCGGACGACGCGGCGCGCCTGGTGCGGCAGCCAGCCCGTGTTCGCATCGGCGATCAGGACGTCGCCCGGTTCCAGAACCTCCGCCGCCGCCTCGATCCGCGCGATGTCCTCGTCCGGCTCGCCGCCGACCTTCAGCTGAAAGCGCCGGTAGCCTTCGCTGCGGTACTGCCTGATACGTTCGGCCATCGCGGGTGGCGTATCCTGGGAAATCGCCCGGTAGAGCGCGACGCTCTCCCCGAAGCGCCCGCCGAGCAGCAGGTGAACGGGCAGCTCCGCAGCCTGGCCCAGCAGATCCCAGCACGCCATGTCGACGGCCGACTTGGCCGCCGGCTGGCCCTTCAAGCAGGCATCCATCTGCGCGCCGATGGCGTCCACGGCGCGCGGGTCGCAGCCCAGGAGATCGGGCGCCAGGGCGCCGAGGGCGGCGCGTACGCCCGCAGCAAAGCTGGGCAGATAGGCCGGGCCCAGCGGACAGGCCTCGCCGTGCCCGACGAGCCCTGAGTCGCAGGCGATCCGGACAACGGTCGAGTCAAACACGTCGACCGACTTTCCGCCGGCCCAGCTGTAGCGGCCCTCGTGAAGCGGCAGGTCGACCTGGTAAACATCGATCTGGACTATTTTCATGACTTGATGTCGGCTGGTGCAAAGAGGGTGCCCGCAAGGCCGTAGGCCCGGACCTGCCGTTTAGATCTAGCATTGATGACAGGTGTTTGGGAATTCATGCTGCTCTGACGCAGACCGGGAACCGGATTCGCAAATTGGGAGAGCCGCATTGGATCAGGCGCAGTCGGGGCGACAGTCAGGGCAACAGCGGAGTTTGCTGCTGGGTGCGGAGCACCAGCTGCGGCAGCCGCTCAACGCGATCAGCCTGTTGATCGGCGAACTGGCGCAGACCGAGTCCGCCCGCGAGCGCGATGCCATCCTCCAGGACCTGCGCTTTGCGCTCAGCCTCAGCAACAGCTGGCTCGACGCCCTGGTGGAGCTTGAGAAGCTGGGCGGCGGGGCTGTCACCCCGGCGCCGCGGGCGCTTGCGCTCGATGAGGTGCTGGCGGGTCTCAAGGATGACTTCGCCGAGCGATTTGCGGCTCAGGGCATTGCCTTCCGGGTGGTGAACAGCAGCGCGAGCGTCTATGGCGATCCGGCTTTGGTGCGCCGCGTTCTCCGCGCGATCCTGGAAAACGCCGTCAAATTCACCCGCGAGGGCAAGGTGATCCTGGGCGTACGGCGCCAGGGCGCCCGGGCGCGGATCGATGTGGTGGATTCCGGTCTTGGCATTCCGGCGGAAGATAAGCCCCGGATCTTTCAACCATTTTTTCGACTTGAGAACGAGGTCCGCCCGCGGGAGCGCGGCCTCGGCATCGGCCTTGCCCTGGCCCGACACATCGCGACGCTTTGCGGCGACAGCCTCGAGGTCGAGTCGACGCTGGGGCGCGGGTCGCGCGTCTCGCTGGTGCTGAAGACGGCGGCGCCGGAAGCGGCCCCCGACGCCGGGTCGCCCGGCGGTGGCGCGGAGGCCGCTTTCGACATGCCGCCCAACCCGCTGGAAGACGCCGACATCGTGGTCTTTGACAACCCGGATGCTGAAGTGATTCAGGACCATCTGCAGCGCTGGGGCGCCCGCCCGCGCATAAGCGCCAATGCCGCTGACAAGCTTGCGGAGGTCCTGGAGCACCCGCCGGCTCTTCTGGTCGCCGATATGGCCGGGTTCGACGCCATGGCCGGGCGGGATCTGCTGGCCGCCGCTCGGGAGAGGCAGGGCGGCCGGCCGGCCGTCGTCCTGCTGAGCGACCGGGGCAAGAGCGAGAGCGCCGCGGTCCTGCCGGGCCCGGTTCACGTCCTTTACCGGCCGGTCAAGCCGGCGCAGTTGAGGGCGCTTTGCCTCTTTGCCCTGGAACAGAGCCGGGGCTGATGCAGTGGCCGGAGGCGGCTGGCCATCCGGGTGAAGCCGTTGCGGCGCAAAGCCCGGCGGGTTCCGGCGCCGACGGGCGAAGAGGCTTCGTTTTCTGGTGATCGCTGCGGCCCGCGGCCAGCCTTACAGGCTCCCGTGCCGGCGAACGCGGCCCGGTCGCACCCGTCAGAGCTTCTGCGTGAGGCCTTTAATCCGGGCCTTTGGGGCCGGGCTCAGTAGTTCGCGGCTTCCGCTTCGTCTTCCAGCGCGCGGGCCTGGGCCGCGGCGCTGATGGCGGCCTGGGTCCGGCTGTCCAGGTTCAGCCGTTTGACGATGGCCGACACATGAACGCGCACGGTGTGTTCGGAAAGGCCGAGCGCCTCGGCCACCTGGGCATTGGACATGCCCTGGCCGAGCAGCTTGTAGACCTGAAACTGCCGCTTGGTCAGAGCGCCGGAAACGTCCTCGATCGACTTCTCGTTGCCGAAGGCATAGACCGCCTGCTTTTTGGCGGAACTGCGCTGCTCGAGCAGGCGCCGCGGGAAGGCGACGCCGCCGGCGAGAACGGTCTGCAGCGCCGATTCCACCTCGTCGCTCTGGGAAGACTTGGGGATGTACCCCATCGCGCCGGCCTCGATGCAGCGCAGGATCTCGTCACGGTCTTCGATGGCCGACATCACGACCACAGGCACCTGCGGCAAACATTCCCGCATTGCGCGCAGTCCTTCGAAGCGCTTCATGCCCGGCATCAGCAGATCCAGGAGGATCAGGTCGAGATCCGGGTTGGCCGATGCGATATCCAGCGCCTGGCGAAAGTCGGCGGCCTCCAAAAGCTCGCTGCCGCTTTCCAAGCGATCAATCAGGTGGCGGGCAGCGCTGCGCGTGATCCAGTGGTCGTCGGCATAGAGGACTTTCATAATTTAGAGAATCCTGAATTGATCTTTGTAAGAGACCGGAATGGACCTTTTGTTCGGGTCCACTGCGCGGTCCGTGGTCCTACCCAGTCCGCAACTTAATGTTATGGCATGCCAATTTCGAAGGCCCGCTGATTTGGCAGGGGGCTTCGATCCGACAATGCTGTTGGCGGCCCATTGTCCGAATTTTCGCAGAGTTATCAACTGGAAATCGTCTAGGGTCTCTGGGTTTCCCGGGCGCGCCTGTGCCGGTGCTGGCCGCGTCCCGAAAGGCATCCCTTTGCAGACCGCACGCATCTGGTCTGCTCTCTATGCAACTTCCAATAGATAATCGTTCTGCTCTGCTTGGCTATATCCTCACGCTCATGACGCTTTGTCTAAGCGTTCTCCGCCAGGATCGCGATGATGCGATCCGTGTTCACTGGCTTTCGCAGCAGGTGGAGCCCGGCCGCCCGCACCGCATTTGCGACCTCGACCGAACTGTCGCCTGTGATGATGAGGCCTTTGATCTCCCCGCCCACGGCGTCGCGGACGGCCTGGGTGGCCACCAGCCCGTCTTCCAGCCGCGAGAACCAATAGTCCGCGATGACCCAGGTCGGGGCGGCCCCCTGCGCGCGGAGGTGCTCTACCGCCTCCGCGCTGGTGTTGCCGATGACCACCTGGGCGCCAAGACGCTGCAGCATGCGCTGGGTGGCCCGACGGACGAGGTCGTCATCCTCGAACAGCACGATGGTTTCGCCGCCGAGCGGCGGATCTGCCTTATTTTGGGAACTGTCGGCGGCGCGTGTCATCTGCCTAGACCAACGGCACAGAGGCCGTCTGTCAATTGGTTGATCGCTGTTCCCTGCTCTGCAACGCATGGCGGTGGCCGGCAGGCCCTGCCAGGCCCTGCCAGGCCTTGTGCTCACGGAGATGGTGTTCTACCTGGGAATGGCTGTGACCTCGCACCTCGGCCCTCGAGGCGCTGGTCTCTCTGCGTGGAGCCCGTCGGGCCGCCGGTGTCGGTTTCGGGGTTTTCGGCGCGCCGTGCGCAGGCCGGGCGCCGGTGAACTGGGGGACAGGTGAACAAGGTGGACAGGATGGGAGGGTCGCGATGATCACGATCTACGGGCTGAAAAACTGTGACAGCTGCCGCAAGGCCAGGGCCTGGCTGGAGGCCGGTGACCACGAGGTGAACCTGCACGATCTGCGCGACGACGGCGTCGCGGCTGCCGATCTCGAGGACTGGCTCGCCCGGCTCGGCTGGGAACGCCTGCTGAACCGGCGCAGCACGACGTGGCGGGGCCTGCCGCCGGCGGAGAAGGAGGGGCTGGATGCCGTGGCCGCCAAGCGGCTGATGCTGGCTCACCCCACCCTGATCAAGCGGCCTGTCATCCGCGCCGGCGACCGCCTTGTCGTCGGCTTTTCCGCGGCCGAGCAGACGGCGCTGCGAGAGGCCCTGGCGACCCATTGACGCGGCTTGGCCTTTGACGCGGCTTGGCCTGTGACGCGGCTTGGGACGCGCGGCGGTGACGGTTCCGGCGTTTCGCCCGTTCGCGCCTGGCTTTTGCCGCATTTCCGATAGCGCCCGGCCGTCCTGAGCGGCATAAGCACAAAGTGGGTGCACGTCGAAGACGGCAAGAAAACGACGGGATCGGCCATGTTCGCTGCTGTTCGCTCCGCCTGGGCGCTTTTCGTCGGCCTCGGCATGATCATGCTGGGCAACGGGCTGCAGGCCTCGCTGCTGGGTATCCGCGCCTCGGCTGAGAATTTCGGCACCGAGACCACGGGTCTCGTCATGTCCGGCTACTTCATCGGTTTCCTGGCCGGCGCCCTCGTTACGCCCCGGGCCGTCGGCAACGTGGGCCATGTGCGCGTCTTCGCCGCGCTCGCCTCGACCGCCTCGACGGCCGCGCTGGTGCATGCGGTCTTCGTCGACCCCTGGATCTGGATGCTCATGCGGGTCCTCACCGGGTTCTGCTATGCCGGCCTCTACATCGTCGCCGAATCCTGGCTCAACGACCGTTCGACCAACGAGACCCGCGGCTCCATGCTGTCGGTCTACATGCTGGTGGTCCTGGGCGGCATCGCCGGCGGGCAGTTCCTGCTGAACCTTTCCGACCCCAACAGCTTCGTTCTCTTCGTGCTGGCCTCGGTCCTGGTCTCCCTGGCCCTGGTGCCGATTTCGGTGTCGGTGGGGCCGGCGCCTGATTTCTCCGCACCCAACCCGGTCGGCATCCGGGCGCTTTACCGCGCATCACCGCTGGGGGTGGTCGGATCGCTGGGCACCGGTGTCGCCAACGGCGCGATCTTCGGCATGGGCGCGGTCTATGCCAGTCTCGCAGGGCTGGAAGTCTCGGAAATCGCCCTCTTCGTGAGCATGCTGATTTTCGGCGGCATGGCCTTCCAATGGCCCATCGGGCGGCTCTCCGACAAGCTGGACCGCCGCCGCGTTCTGGCCGCGGTCACCTTCTCAGCCGCGCTCGTCGGGCTTGCGGCACCTCTGTTTTCCGGCGACAACCGGATCGGGCTCTATGCCGTCGCCTTTCTTCTGGGCGGCATGAGCTTTCCCATGTATTCGCTCTGCCTGGCCCACACCAACGACTATCTGACGCCCAAGCAGATGGTCGCCGCCAGTGGCAGCCTGATGCTCGTCAACGGCAGCGGCGCCATCTTCGGCCCGCTGGTCGTCTCGCAGCTCATGGGCCGGGTCGGGCCGGACGGGTTCTTCACCTTCGTCGGTCTGGTCCATGCGGCCATCGGCGTTTTTGCCATCTATCGCATGGTCCGGCGGGCGGCCGTGCCGGTGGCCGAGCAGGGGCCCAGCGTGCCGGTCACCACCTCCATGAACGCGGCCACGGCGACGCTGACGCTCGATGCCTACCGCGATCACCGCGACCGCGACCTCGCGGCCATGACCACCGGCCGCGCCCGCAGGCGTTAAAGCAAACGCTGGAGAGGCAGGCGCCGGAAAGTCGGCGGGCCGGTTCTGCAACAGCGGGACGCATCGCCGAAAAAGCGCGCCGATAAGGCGAAGTTTACCAACTGCCGTCATACTTAGGTCGCCTTCGCATCCGCGAATTCGCACTTGCGAAAAGAAGCCTGTTCCACTACAGTGGAAAGAACAAAATTGCCGAAATTAATCGGTTTTAGAAACATTGTTTCATTGGCAGAGGTTCGAGTCTGATGCGCGAAAAGCATGGCTACTTCATCGAAGACCTGTCGCCGAAGATGACGGCGGTGTTCGCCAAGACGGTAACCGAGGCCGATATTACGATGTTTGCCGGCATCTCCGGTGACACCAATCCGGTTCACCTGGACGAGAGCTTTGCCGAGCAGACCATGTTCTCCGGCCGTATCGCCCACGGCATGCTGTCCGCGAGCTTCATCTCGACGGTATTCGGAACCCGTCTGCCCGGGCCCGGCTGCATCTATCTGCGCCAGGATCTGCGGTTCAAGGCGCCGGTCAAGGTCGGCGATACCGTCGAAGCGCGGGTCACGGTGCGGGAGATCCAGGCCGAGAGAAAGCGGGTCATCTTCGACACCGTCTGCACGGTCGGCGAGACGGTGGTCCTGGAGGGCGAGGCGACCTTGATGGTGGCCAGCCGCAAGGACCTGCCCGACGCCGAACCCGAAGCGGCGGAATAGAGCGGCGCTCGTAGGGGGGCGCCCTCAGGCGGGCGTTTTCAGACGGGCGCTAACCCGGACCGCTCTGCCACCCACTGCTCCGCCACCCACTGCTCCGCAACCCCGGCCTCCGCTCCGGCTTGAGCGTTTTGAGGGCCGGGCCCCCAGTAACCAGGGCCGGCAACCAGGGCCGGCCGTTCGCTGGCGCGGGCCTTCGCGCCCTGTTCACGCAGGCATAGGCGGGCTATCTTCGCGCCGCGGCGGCGAATCGGCTGGACTGACCCCCGTTTTCGGTTTAGTTCCCGGCCTTGCCGCTCGCACCGCCTGAGGGCGAGACCGTCCATCCGATTTCGGCCCATCCACTTCCGGCCCTTCGATTTTCGAGCCTTTCGACCACTCTTTCCGGCACCACCAGCTTCCTCGACAACAGGCGTCAGACCGGCCGAATTCATGGCGATCTTCCGACACAGCTCAGAGATTTCCGACGACGCCCGGGGCAGCGTTGTGGTGATCGGCAACTTCGATGGCGTGCACAAGGGCCATCAGACCCTGCTGGCGGATGCCCGCGCCTTGGCAGCCCGGCTGTCCTGCCCGCTGGCTGTGCTCACCTTCGAGCCGCACCCGCGCTCGGTCTTCGCGCCGGACCAGCCCCCCTTCCGCCTGACCTCCCTGCGGTCCAAGGCCCATGCGCTGCAGGAGCAGGGGGTGGACCACCTCTTCGTGCTGCACTTCGACCGGGCTTTCTCGCTGCAGCCCGCCGTGGCCTTCGTCGAGCAGGTGCTGGTGGCCGATCTGGCCGCCCGGCACGTCGTGGTCGGTTGGGACTTCTGCTTCGGCCACAAGCGCCAGGGCAACGTGGCGCTGCTGAAGTCGATGGGCGCGAAGCTCGGTTTCGGCGTTACGGCGGTCGATCCGGTTATGACCCACGGCGGGGCGGTTTATTCCTCCTCGATCATCCGCCAGCACCTGCGTGACGGCGCCCCGCGCCAAGCCGCCGAACTCCTCGGCCGGCCCTGGGAGATCGAGGGGCGGGTGGAGAAGGGCGACCAGCGCGGCCGCACCATCGGCTTTCCGACCGCGAACCTCGCGCTCGGGGACTACCTCTGCCCGGCCCTGGGCGTCTATGCGGTCTATGCCGGCCGCGATCCGGGGGTGGAGCACGGCGCGGAAACCCGGTGGATCCCTGCCGTCGCCAACCTCGGCCGGCGACCCACGGTCGCGGGCGAGGACCTGCGCCTGGAGGTTCACCTCTTCGACCACGATGCCGATCTCTACGGCGAAACCCTGCGGGTGCGCTTGATCGACTATCTGCGCCCGGAAAAGAAGTTTGACGGACTTGACGCTTTGAAGGCACAAATCGCCCTCGATTGCGATCAGGCTCGCGCGGTCCTGGGGCAGATCGGCCCGAACTGACCGCGGGTCCTCCTGATCCGAGCCGTCCAAGCGCCGGGCGCCACGGGCGGGCCGCGGACCGATCGGCCCGCAAACACGGGGCGCCTGCAGCCTGGGCCTGGAACCGACAAAGAAGAAGCACGCGATGAGCGTTGATTATCGACCGACAGTCTTTTTGCCGAAGACCGACTTCCCGATGCGCGCGGGCCTGGCCAAGAAGGAGCCGCAGACCCTGGCGCGCTGGCAGGACATGGACCTCTTCGAGCAGCAGCGCAAGCAGTCAGAGGGCCGGGAGAAGTTCATCCTTCACGACGGCCCGCCCTATGCAAACGGCCATCTCCATATCGGCCACGCGCTGAACAAGATCCTGAAGGACGTCATCAACCGCGCGCACCAGATGCTCGGCAAGGACGCGCATTACGTGCCCGGCTGGGACTGCCACGGTCTGCCCATCGAATGGAAGATCGAGGAGCAGTACCGGACCGCGGGCAAGGACAAGGACAGCGTGCCGCCGCTGGAGTTTCGCCGCGAATGCCGCGACTTCGCTGAGAAGTGGGTGAAGGTCCAGACCGAGGAGTTCCAGCGCCTTGGCGTGCTGGGCGACTTCGAGCGGCCCTATCTGACCATGTCTTTCGACGCCGAAGCGCAGATCGTCCGGGAGATCGGCAAGTTCCTGCAGAACGGCGGCATCTACAAGGGCTCGCGTCCGGTGCTCTGGTCGGTGGTGGAGCGCACCGCCCTGGCCGATGCGGAGGTCGAATACCACGAGCATGTCTCCCAGACGATCTGGGTACGCTTTCCGGTGGTGCGCAGCAAGGCGCCGCTGCTGGAGGGTGCCAGCGTCCTGATCTGGACCACCACGCCCTGGACCATCCCCGGCAACCGGGCCGTTGCCTTCGGCGAGGAGATCGCCTATGGCGTCTGGCAGGTCGAGACCCCGGGTGAGGGCAGCCACGCCGCGGCCGGCGAGAAGCTGGTGCTGGCCAAGGACCTGGCGGACACCGTCAAGGCCGATGCCAGGATCGAGGCCTGGACACACCTCGGCGATCTCTCGGCCGACGATCTGGCCGGTGCGGTCTGCGCCCATCCCTGGCGCGGTTTTGCACCCGCTGCCGGCGGCTACGACTTCGACGTCCCGGCGCTGGCCGGCGATTTCGTCACCACCGAGCAGGGCACCGGCTTCGTCCACATCGCGCCCGGGCACGGCGCCGACGACTGGGCGCTCGGCCTGCAGCACGGCATCGAAATTCCGCAGACCGTCGATGGCTCCGGCACCTTCTACGACCACGTGGCCCTGGTCGGCGGCGCGGTGGTCTACGACGAGAACGGCAAGCCGGGCGACGCCAATGGACGGGTCATCGCGGCCCTGGCGGAAGCAGGCCGGCTGCTGCACCGGGGGAAGCTCCGGCACAGCTATCCGCATTCCTGGCGCTCCAAGGCGCCGCTGATCTTCCGCAACACCCCGCAGTGGTTCATCTCCATGGAGACCAACGAACTGCGGGAAAAGGCGCTGAAGGCGATCGATGAAACGCGCTTCGTGCCGGCGACCGGGCGCAACCGCCTGCGCTCGATGATCGAGCAGCGTCCGGACTGGTGCATCTCGCGCCAGCGCCTCTGGGGCGTGCCGCTGCCGATTTTCGTCGACAAGAAGACCGGCGAGGCGCTGCGCGACCCGGCAGTGATCGAAAGAGTCGCCACCGCGTTCGAGGAAGAGGGCGGCGACGCCTGGTTCTCCAGCGATCCGCAGCGCTTCCTCGGTAACGAGTACAACGCCGAGGACTACGAGCAGATCACAGACGTGGTGGAGGTCTGGTTCGATTCAGGCTCCACCCACAGCTTTGTCCTGGAGGCACGGCCGGAACTGAAGTGGCCGGCGGACCTCTATCTCGAAGGCTCCGACCAGCACCGCGGCTGGTTCCACACCTCGCTGCTGGAATCCGCCGGCACGCGCGGGCGCGCGCCCTACGAGGCGGTCCTGACCCATGGCTTCATCCTGGAGGAGCAGGGCAAGGAAAAGATGTCGAAGTCGAAGGGCAACGCGCTCTCCCCGCAGGATGTGGTGGACAACCAGGGCGCCGATATTCTTCGGCTCTGGGTGGTTGCCTCGAACTACGAGGAAGACCTGCGCTTCGGGCCGGAGATCCTGAAGTATCAGGGCGACGCCTACCGCCGGCTGCGCAACACACTGCGCTTCCTGCTGGGCAACCTCGACGGCTTCCAGGAAAGCGAGCGCCTGGACGCCGAGGAGATGCCGGAACTGGAGCGCTGGGTGCTGCATCGCCTGGCGGAACTGGACCGGCAGGTGCGCCGCAATGTCGAGGGTTTTCACTTCCACGCCCTTTATCAGGCGGTCTACACCTTCTGCGCCGTCGACCTTTCGGCCTTCTACTTCGACGTCCGCAAGGACGTGCTCTATTGCGACCGGCCGGATTCCCTGCGCCGGCGCGCCTGCCGCACGGTGCTGGACGAGGTTTTCTCCTGTCTCACGGCCTGGCTGGCGCCGATCCTCTGCTTCACCGCCGAGGAGGCCTGGTGGGCGCGCGGCAAGGGGCCTGAGGCCAGCGTTCACCTGCGCACCTTCCCGGAGGTGCCGGCAGGCTGGCTCGACGAGGCCCTGGCCGCCAAGTGGTCGAAGGTGCGTGATGTCCGCCGGGTGATCACCGGGGCCCTGGAGCTGGAGCGCGCGGACAAGCGTCTCGGCTCCAGCCTGCAGGGGCACCCGGAAGTCTTCGTCGCCCGGCCGGACCTGCTGGCCGCCGTCGCCGACGTCGATATGGCGGACATCGCCATCACCTCGGCGATCACCGTGACCGAGGGCGAAGGCCCGGCGGAGGCCTTTCGCCTGGACGAGGTTGCCGGCGTTGCGGTGACTGTGCGTCTGGCCGAGGGCGAGAAGTGCGAGCGCTGCTGGAAGGTGCTGCCGGAGGTGGGCAGCATCCCCGAGGCGCCCGGGACATGCCGGCGCTGCGCCGATGCCGTGCAGCACCTCGGCGCCGCGGCGCAGTAGCGGACGGCGGGGTTCACGGCGCGCATGCAGCGGACCCTTGGCCTCGCGGCGGTCGTTCTCGTCCTGGACCAGATCACCAAGGCGGTGATCCTGGCCACCATGGCCGGGCGGGGCAGCGTGGTGGAGGTGACCGGGTTCTTCAATCTGGTGCTGACCTACAACACCGGGGTCAGCTTCGGCCTGCTCCAGAACGACTCGCCCTGGGGCCCCTATCTGCTGTCGGGCCTGGCCCTGGCGGTGGTGGCGGCCCTGCTGGTCTGGGTCAAACGCCAGCCCGTCGGGCTGCTGCCCTATGGGATCGGCCTGGTGGTCGGTGGTGCGATCGGCAATGTCATCGATCGTATGCACCAGCCGGGGGTGGTCGACTTTCTGGACTTTCACCTGGCCGGATGGCACTGGCCGGCGTTCAATATCGCGGACAGTGCAATTGTGTGCGGTGCAGCACTGATTGTTGTTGATGGCTTGTTCGAAGTGGGCAGGAAGAGTAAATAGGGGTCCGGGGATAGGGAGGTAGTCAACGATGGATCGAGCGATGACTTTCCGTTTACTTGTTGCCGGCAGTCTTATGTTGGCGCTGGCCGCCTGTGGGGGGTTCCGTGAGCAATTGGGCCTCACCAAGCAGTCTCCCGACGAATTCCGCGTGGTGTCCCGGGCGCCGCTGACCGTGCCGCCGGACTTTTCGTTGCGCCCGCCTGAGCCGGGGGCGCCGCGGCCGCAGGAAGGCACGTCGGCGCAGCAGGCCGAACGGGCGGTCTTGCGCAATTCGGCCGGGCAACCGACCGTGGTGACCCAGACGGCGATCAACCCCAACCGCTCTCTTGGCGAACAGTCGCTTCTGAATGCAGCCGGCGCGCAGAGCGCCGAGCCGAACATTCGCCTTATCGTTGAGCGCGAAACCAACCAGATTAACGAAGAGTCCGAGCGGTTCGTGGATCGGCTGGTGTTCTGGAACGCCCAGGCGCCGGCCGGCACCATCGTCGATCCGCAGGCAGAATTGCGCCGTCTGCAGGAGAATGCCGCCCTCGGCCAGTCGCCGACCACAGGGCCGACGCCGCAGATCGAGCGCCGCCGCCGGGCGCCCCTGGAGGGCATCTTCTAGGGAAGGCATTTTCTAGGCTCTGCCGCCGAGAATGCCGTCTTGCGGTGGGCCGCGGCGGTTTCCGGAACACCGGGTCAGGACGGGACCAGGGCCAGGGACAGCGGCCTTCCGAACGGTTTTGTGACCGAAAGTTCATCTCCGCTGGCCATGGTGCTGCTTGCGGCCTTGCCGCTGCGGGCCATATAGAAGCCCATAACGGCTAGAAGCCCATGACGGCCCGCGCGGGCCTCGGCACCAGATGAGGGATTTGCGCCCATGAAGGTCTTGAAAGACGCCCGTCGGCTGTTGGCCATCGGCGTCCTGGCTCTCGTTGTCCAGATCGGCGGCCCGCTTCAGACGGCGCAGGCCAAGGTTTTCGACCCGGTCAGCTTCACCCTGGACAACGGCCTGCAGGTCGTCGTGGTGGTGAACCAGCGGGCGCCCATCGTCCACCATTCGGTCTGGTACCGGGTTGGCGCCGCCGACGAACAGGCCGGCGAATCCGGCCTCGCCCATTTTCTTGAGCATCTTATGTTCAAGGGGACCGAGTCCTTGGAGCCCGGCGAATTCTCCGAGATCATCGCCGCCAACGGCGGACGGGAAAACGCCTTCACATCCTGGGATTACACCGGCTACTTCCAGACCGTCGCAGCCGACCGCCTGGAGATCATGATGCGCCACGAGGCCGACCGCATGGCCAACCTGGTGCTGACCGACGACGTGGTGACGCCGGAGCGCGAGGTGGTGCGCGAGGAGCGGCGCAGCCGCATCGACAACGAACCGCGCGGACAGCTGGGTGAGATGATTCGTGCGACCCAGTTTCTCAACCACCCCTACCGCATCCCCATCATTGGTTGGGATCACGAGATCGAGCAACTGAACACCGAGGCGGCGCTGCGCTTCTACGAGCGCTGGTATGCCCCCAACAACGCCATACTGATCGTTGCCGGCGACGTCGACCCGGAGGCGGTGCGCCGCCTTGCGGAAACCTACTACGGGCCCATTCCGGCCGGCGATATCCCGATGCGTGAGCGCGTTGCGGAGCCGCCGCAGAACGGTGCCCGCGAGGTCACGCTGCGCAGCCCGCGCGTGCGCCAGCCGAGCCTCTCCATCAGCTATCTGGCGCCCAGCTACCGGCAGGCCGAAGGCGCCGAGGCCTATGCCCTCCAGGTGCTTTCCGAGATCCTGGGCGGCGGCGCCACAAGCCGCCTTTACAGCAGGCTGGTGGTGGATCAGGGCATCGCCGCCTCCGCCGGTTCGGGCTATAACCCGATGGCCTATGACTACGCGACCTTTTCTTTTTATGCCTCGCCGCGGCCGGACGGAGACATCGCGGCGGTCGAGGCGGCATTGCGCGCGGAGATCGCGAAGCTGCTCGAAACCGGCATCGGCGAAGACGAGGTCACGGCCGCAAAGAAGCGGCTGGTCGCCGGCGCCGTCTATGCGCGGGACAATCTCAGCACCGCGCCGCGGATCATCGGCAACGCCCTGACCACCGGCAGCAGCCTGGAAGACATCGAGGCCTGGCCGCAGCGCATCGATTCCGTGACCGTCGAAGACGTGAACGGTCTGCTGGAAAGCGTTTTCCGCGAAGAGCAATCGGTTACCGGCTATCTCCTGCCGAAGCCGACCACCTGAAGAGGCTGAAGCTCATGCACAGACATCCGGAACCTCAGGTCCATCGATACGCGCGGGGCCATCAAAGAACGCTGCCTGCCGCGCAGGCACCGGCCGCGTCTTCCGCCAGGCCCTCCTGGGTTGCGGGGGCCGTTGCCGGCCTCCTGGCCCTCGCGACCCTCTTCGCGGCCTTTCAGGCTCGGGCCGTGGAGGTTCAGCGCGTCGTCAGCCCCGGCGGGATCGAGGCCTGGCTGGTCGAGGACCACAGCAATCCGATCATCGCGGTGGAACTCGTGTTTCGCGGCGGCGCCTCCCTCGACCCTGAAGACAAGCCAGGCCTGGCCCACATGGTGTCGGGTCTGATCGACGAGGGGGCGGGGCCGCTCGACTCCCAGACCTTTCAGGGCACGCTCGACGATCTCTCCATCGGTCTGCGGTTCAATGCTGGGTTGGACAACTTCAACGGTTCGCTGACCACGCTCACCGAGAACCGCGAACGTGCCTTCGAGCTTCTGCGCCTGGCGATCACGGCGCCGCGCTTCGACAGGGAGCCGGTGGAGCGGATCCGCAGCCAGATCCTGGCGCGGCTCTCCCGCGAGGCCGAAGACCCGGATGTCATCGCCAGCCGCACGCTCAGGCAACTGATGTTCCAGGATCATCCCTATGCGCGGCCGACGCGGGGCACGGAGGCGAGCGTCCGGTCGATCACCACCGATGACCTGCGCGGCTTCGTGCAAGACCGCTTCGCCCGCGATCAACTGTTCATCGGCGTCGTCGGCGACATCACCACGGATGAACTGGAAGCCCTGCTCGATTCCACCTTTTTGCCGCTGCCCCTGTCGGCCCAGCCGTTCTCCGTACCGGAAGCCGACATCGGTAATGCAGGCGATCTGGTGGTGATCGAAAAAAACATCCCCCAGTCGGTGGTCTCCCTGGGGCAGGGCGGGATCAAGCGCGACGACCCGGACTACTACGCGGCCTATGTCGTCAACTATATTCTGGGCGGCGGCGGTTTCGCCTCGCGTCTCGTTGAGGAGGTGCGTGAGAAGCGCGGTCTCGCCTATTCCGTCTACTCCTATCTCAGCCCGCTCGACCACGGCGCCCTGGTCGCCGGCGGTGTGGCGACCCAGAACGCGAGGGTCGGCGAGTCGCTGGATCTGATCCGTCAGGAATGGCAGCGGATGGCGAGCGAAGGGCCGACGGAGGCGGAGCTTGAGGCGGCCAAACGCTTTCTCACCGGCTCCTTCCCGCTGCGGTTCTCCAGCTCCGGGCGCATCGCCGGCATGCTGGTGGGCATGCAGCTGGAAGACCTGGGCATCGATTATCTCGACAGGCGCAACGACTTCATCGAAGCCGTCACCCTGGAGGACGCCCGCCGGGTGGCAAAGCGGGTTTATCGGCCCGATGACCTGACGGTGGTCGTCGTCGGCGCCCCGGTCGGCGTCGAAGCGACCCGCGAGGCCCCGACCGACGGCAGCTGACCGTTTCGATCAGTCTTTTTCCAGCACCTTCAGGCCAGCGCCTCCAGCACCCGCTCCGGGGTAAAGGGCAGGTGGCGCAAGCGCCGCCCGGTGAGCCCGTGAAAGGCGTTGGCAACGGCGGCGGCGACCATTGGTGTGCCGACCTCGCCAATGCCCGTCGGCGGTCCGTCGCTGACCTGGAGCTGGATGTCGATCTCCGGCACCTCGTCGGCGCGCAGGATCTCGTAGTCGTAGTAATTGCTCTGCACCACCTCGCCGCCGGCGATGGTGATGCTCTCTTTCAGGGCACTGCTGAGCCCGAAAATGATTCCGCCTTCGATCTGCGCCAGGGCGTTGTCCGGCGCCACGATCAGACCGGCGTCCACCGCCGCCCAGAAACGGGTGACGGCAAGCCGTCCGCTGTTCCGGTCAAGAGCCACTTCGGCGATGCCGGCCGCCATGGAATCGCCATAGCCGGCAAAGGCGAGGCCGAGTGCGGTCTCGCCGCCCCTCGTCTCTGGCGCGCCCCAGCCGGCCTTTCCGGCAACGCGCTGCAGCAGCTCGCGGCCACGCGGGTTGTCCTGTAGAAGGCCGAGCCGGAAGTCCAGCGGGTCGCTGCCGGCCGCTGCCGCCAATTCGTCCATGAAGGCTTCGGCGGCAAAGCTGGTGTAGCTGGCGCCGATGGCGCGCCAGGGCGCCAGCCGCGCACCGCGCTCGGTGACAACATGCTCGGCATGGAGATCGGCGATGCTGTAGAACTTGTTCTCGGAACCGCGCATCGAAATGATGTCCTTCGGTTCCACCTGATCCCAGCGCAGCGGATTGAAGTAGGCAATGACCGAGGGCGTCGCGACGCGGTGGTGCCAGCCGCTGAGGCTGCCGTCGGCTGTCAGGCCGGCGCGCAGGCGCTGGGCGGCGGCAGGGCGGAACCAGCCGAACTTCACGTCGTCCTCGCGGCTCCAGACCACCTTCACCGGCCGGCCGGTGGCCTTTGAGGTCAGCAGGGCGTCGCGCAGGTATTCCTGCGTCAGCGCCGTACGGCGTCCGAAGCTGCCGCCCATGGTCATCATGTGCAGGCGGATGCGGTCGGCCGTGGTGTCGAGAATCTCGGTGATGGTGCGCATGGTCCAGCTCTGGGTCTGGGTTCCGGCCCAGACCTCGGCGCCCTTGCCGTCGGCATCGACCGCCGCCACCGCCGCCATCGGTTCCATCTGGGCGTGGTAGGCGTAGTCGGAAAGGTAGTTCGCCTCCACCACCCGCGCGGCGCCGGCAATGGCCGCCGCCGCATCGCCCTGGGCGGCCCAGGTCACGCCCTCGCGGGCACTGTCGCCGGCCGCCGCCGCATAACCGGCCAGATCCGTCGCGCTGTCGTAGCTGCGCGCCGGGGCGGTCTCGCTCCAGGTCACGTCCAGCAGGTCCTTGCCGGCCAGGGCCGCTTCCAGGCGCTCGGCGACCACCGCCACGCCGTCCGGCAGTTCCACGGTTTGCAGAACGCCCGGAACCCCCAGTGTGGCGGCGTCGTCGATTCGAACGGGGCTTTCGCCTTCCACCGGGCTGCGCAGCACGGTGGCGTAGGCCATGCCGGGCACGCGCACGTCGATGGCATAGCGTTCCGTGCCATCGCTCTTGGCCGGCACGTCGCGGCGCGGCAGGTTCTGGCCGATCAGGCGGTAGGCCGAGCGTGGTTTCAGATCGTCTTCGCCGACCTCGGTGACGGCGGGGAGGGGGGCGTCTAGGGCGGCGATCTCTCCGTAACTCAGCCGCCGCCCGCTTGCGCTGTGAACCACGGCGCCCGGTTCGGTGGCGACGCTGTCCAGCGGCACCGACCAACTGTCCGCCGCGATCTGCATCAGCAGGCGCCGCGCCTGGGCGCCGGCCTTGCGCAGCGTATCGAAGTAGCCGTAGACCCCCGTGCTGCCGGCGGTGTAGAGCACGCCGCCGAAAATCGGGTTGCCGAAGTTGCGGTCGTCACGACTCAGCTGCTCGATCACCACCCGGTCCCAGTCGGCGTCGAGTTCCTCCGCGAGGATCAGCGGCAGCGCGGTGGAACTGCCCTGGCCCATCTCCGTTGAGGGAAAGACGATGGTGATGGTCCCGTCGCCGGCGATGCTCAGCCAGGCGCTGGGCTTCAGGGTCTTGTCTGCTGCTGCTGCGTCTGCCCGCGCGACGGAGACCAGCCCGCCGCTGCCGATCATGAAGGTGAGGGCGGCTGTGCCGGCAAGAAAGCCGCGCCGGGAAAGCGACGGGGTATCGCTTTGTGCTGTGGCCTTATGGCTGTCTCTGGGCATATCAAGCCTCCCTGGCGGCGCGCTGCACCGCTTTGACGATCCGGTTGTAGGTGCCGCAGCGGCAGAGGTTGCTGCTCATCGACTGGAGGATCTCCTGCCGGCTGGGATCGGGGTTCTCCTCCAGCAGGGCCGCCGCCCGCATGATCTGGCCGGATTGGCAATAGCCGCACTGGGGCACCTGTTCAGCCACCCAGGCCCGCTTCAGGGGGTGATCCGCCTCACCCTCCGGGCCCTCGCCCGGGCCTTCGCCCAAGCCTTCAATCGTCGTCACCGCCGCACCGGCGACATCGCCCACGGCGGTCAGGCAGGCGAAGGTGGGGACGCCGTCGACGTGGACGGTGCAGGCCCCGCACATGCCGGCGCCACAGCCGAACTTGGTGCCCGTGAGGCCCAGGTGTTCGCGCAGGACCCACAGCAGCGCGGTGTCCTCGGGCGCATCGACCTGTACGGCGCGCGCATTGACAGTGAGGTCGATCATGGTGGTCTCCCGGGTTCGTGGGTGTGCTTGCGAAAGGGTGCCTAATTGGCTCCCAGTGTTCGCAGATAGGCGATGAGATCGGGCGCATCCTCGGCATTGCGCAAGGCGATCCGCATGGTGGTGCCGGGCAGGAAGCCGTTCGGATCGGTCAGATAGGCGGTCAGGGTCTCTTCGTCCCAGACGATCTCGGCCTCCTGCATGGCGCGGGAGTAGCGAAAGCCCTCCACCGCCCCGGCGCTCTGGCCGAAGATGCCGTAGAGCGAGGGCCCGGCCCGGTGGCGGTCGGGCTCGACCGTGTGGCAGGCGGCGCACTGCCGGAAGACCCGCTCGCCGGCGGAGGGATCGCCGCTTGGTGTCTGGGCGATGATTGTCTGGGCGGTGATTGTCTGTGCGCCGACGGGGGCAGCGGCCCCCAGCCAGACCGCCAGCGCGGCGGTGCCGGCGGACATCCACCGCCTGTGTCCGGGTTCCGTCATTCCGTTCTCTCCAATCCCATCTGTCCAACCCCGGCGGCTCAGGGGTCCTGCCGGCGATTCGCTCTGCCCGCCGCGTCGTTGCGCTTGAATCTGGGGGCGGGGCCCCCATCTGGCTTTCGAGAACCGGTCAATGTTTTGGGAAGATCAGCCATGCGCGACGGTTCGGACGACGGCCCGGCCGATCACTTTGCCGATCACTTCGCCGATCACTTGGCCGATCACCCGGCTGACAGGGCCGCTGCGCCCATTGTGGGCGAGCATTGGGACGACCCCGGCCCACGCAGCCTCGACTGGCACAGTCATCGCCGCGGCCAGTTGGTCTATGCCCTGCGGGGCTGCGCCTCCGTGCGGACCCGCGACGCACTCTTTGTCGTGCCGCCGCACCGGGCGGTCTGGCTGCCGCCGGAAACCCCCCATGCCGTCGACTATCCGCGGGAGGTTGCGTTCCGCGGCCTCTTCGTCGCGCCCGACCACTGCCGCGAGCTGCCCGGGCAGACCACCGTCATGCAGATCGACCCGCTGACCCGCGAGTTGATCGATGCCGCCGCCCGCCTGCCTTGGGACTATGCGCCCGATGGGCGCGAACACCGGCTGATGACCGTCCTGCTGGATCAGTTGGTCGCCCTGCCGGCCACGCCGCTGCGCCTGCCGCAGGGTGAGGACGCCCGCGTCCGCAAGGTGATGCAGGCGCTGCGCGCCAACCCTGCCGATAACCGTCCGCTCGGGCATTGGGCGGAAGCCGTCCACCTCAGCGAGCGGACCCTGGCGCGCCGCTTCCTGCTGGACACCGGCATGTCTTTCGGGGCCTGGCGTCAGCAACTGCGTCTGGCGGTGGCTCTGGAGCGTCTGGCGGCGGGCGAGGCGATCACGACGGTCGCGATCGACCTCGGCTACCGCACGCCCAGCAGCTTCACCACGATGTTCAAACGCGCGCTCGGCGTGCCGCCCAGCACCTACTTCGAGCACTAGGCGCGGCGACCCGCTTCAGATGGTCCGTGCGGCTTCCTTCGGCGTGTGTTGTCTCGCCGCGCTGTGCGGCAGGAAGCCGGCGCAGAGCAGGACGATACCGACGATCCCGGCAAGGGCCAGGAAGAGCGTTGCGAAGCCGGCTGCCTCGTCGAAGGTCCAGGCGACAAGCTGCACGCCCAGCGGGCCGGCGGCAATGGCGATCCCGTTGCGCAGACCGTAGGCAAGGCCGCGCCGGCGGCTCGCCGTGAAGCCCGCGATCAGCACGCTTTCCACCGGGGCGGCGATGTCGAAGGCAAAGAGGATCACCGCGGCGGCGATCACCACCGGCCAGCCGCCGAGCGCGGCGGCGGCTAGCAGGACGGCGAGCTTGAAGCCGTAGCTTGCGATGTAGACCGGGCGGGCCAGGCCCCGGTCGGCGAGGTGGCCGCCGAAGAGTTGAGCCGTCGCGCCGAGCAGATAGACCAGGGTGACCATCGCACCGATGCCCAGAAGCCTTTCCTCCAGCAGACCGTCTCCCAGCATGCCGTTCTCCACCAGACTGCTCCCCGGCTGGCCGTCGCCGGACCCCGCACCCAGTTCGCGCTCGAACCACTTTGGCAGCATGGTCGTGAAAGCCACGTAGACCACCGACGTCAGCGACATGGTGACGGCCAGCACGGCAAAGGCGCGGCGCCGTTCCGGGCGGCCGGGCTCCCCTCCGGCGACCGCGTCGTCGGCGGTGTCGACAATGCGCCCCCCGGCGACGAGGGCGGCAAGCGCAAGGCCCGCCGCCACGGAGACCGCGCCCGGCAGGATGAAGGCCAGGCGCCAGCCGAGCGCAAGGGCAAGCAGTGCGGCGATGAGAGAGGCGATGGCGGCGCCAATGCTGCCGGCGAGGCCGAGCAGGGCGAGGGCGCGGCCCCGCCGCTGTGCATGCTTGGTGATCCAGGCGGTCCCGACCGGATGATAGATCGCCCCGAACAGACCCATGAGCGCGAGGGCGCCGGCAAGCTGCTGCGGGCTGCCCGAAAGCCCGCAGAGGATCGCCGCCAGGCCGATCCCCAGGAAATAGACCGCCATCATCCGCGCTTCGCCCCAGCGGTCGCTCAGCCACCCGGCGGCCGGGGCGGCCAGCCCCAACAGGAAAGCGCCCGCCGTCCACAGCCCGATCAGATCGTCATAGGGGCGCTCCCAGGCCGGCTCCAGCACCAGCACCAGGGTCAGGAACAGTGCGACCAGAACGTGGAACCAGGCGTGGCCGAAGGCGGCGAAGGCAAGGACGAGGCGAAAGTGCCCCTCGCGGAAATGTCTCTCGGGGAAGTGCTCCTCTTGGAACTGCTCTGCCGGCATGACGCTGCTCCGCTCCGCTGGGCCCGCCCTCAGGGGACGGCAGGTCCCGACAGGCTAAAGCTGCGCCGCCGCGGCGGAACCCACCAAGTCCGCAGGGACTGCATGCAGATTTGTCGGGACCCCCGTCAGACGCCTTTCAGGTCCGCGTCAGGGCGGCGCTGTGCCGGTCAGTTCGCCCTGCCGGTCAGCGCGTCCTGCCGCGCCTGGATCAGCGCCGCCAGGGCCTCCGCCACCTGGCGGACCGCGGGCTGCCCCTTCCGGCTCTCGTGCATCAGCAGGTAGATGTCTTCCTCCAGTGCCGCGATGGGTCCGTCCACGCGGGCCAGCTCCGGATCGGCATCGCCCAGGTGGCAGGGCAGCAGGGTGACGCCCCGGCCGCTGCGCGCCGCTTCGTAACGCAGCTGGAGATCGCTGACGCGCAGGGGAAAGCGGCCGTCATTGCCGAAGTCGAACAGCCAGCGCGACTGTGAGGCCTTGCGCGGGTTTTCCCGGTAGCCGACGAAATCTGCGTGCTGAAGCGCCGCCGGGTCCGCGGCCAGTTCCTCCGCATGATCGCGCCGCGCATAGAGCGCAAAGGCGAGGCGGCCCAGCTTGCGGCAGATCAGATCGCCGCGCGTCGGCACCGCGTTCATGCGGAAGGCGATGTCGGCCTCCTGCCGCGCCAGGTTCAGCCGCTCGCCGGTGGCGATCAGCTCGACGGTATGGGGCGCGCAGCGCGCCTCCACCTCGCCGAACGCGCGGGCCAGGAACACCGCCAGGGATTCGATGGCGGTGACGCGGATCACCTTTTCGGCCGTCGGAGTCGCCCCGTCCAGCGCCTGGGACAGCGCCAGGCTCTGCTGCTCCATTTCTTCGGCGAAGGGCAGCAGCGCGCGCCCGGCCTCCGTCAGCACCAGCCGGTCCGGCAGCCGCTCGAACAGCGTCGCCCCCAGCCGCTCCTCCAGGGCCTTGAGGCGCCGGCCTGCCGTCGGCTGGCTGACCTTGAGCCTGCGCGCCGCGCCGGTCAGCGATTCCGCCCGGCAGGCGGCGAGAAAGACACGGATATCGTCCCACTCGAAATCACGCGCCATGAGGGCTCCCGAGGTTGCTCAGGGGAACCTTATCGAAAGGGGCCGGCGGCCTCAAAGGGGGACCGGGTCCGCCCGGGGCGATTGCCGCGCCGCTGTCTTTGCCGCAGACTGCCCTCATGCCCGACCGTCTGACCTTCGAGCCGCTCACGCCGCAACGCCTGGAGGATGCCGAAGCGGTGTTCAACGACTGCGGCGATGCCTCCCGCTGCTGGTGCGCCTACTGGTACTGCTCGAACGCGGACTACCGCGCCGGCTGGGACAGCGGCAACCGCGCGTTCTTCCGCAAGCTGGTGAAACGCGGCCCGCCGCCGGGGCTGATCGCCTATGCGGAGGGCGCGCCGGCCGCCTGGTGCGGGGTGGCCCCGCGCCGGGTCTTCGACCGGCTGAACCGCTCCCGCAGCTTCGCCGCCGTCGACGACAAGGACGTCTGGTCGGTGAACTGTTTCATCGTGGCCAAGAAACACCGGCGGCAGGGCCTGCTGCGCCGGCTGGTCCGCGCGGCGGTGGAGCATGCCCGCAGGCAGGGCGCCGTGGCGGTCGAGGCCTACCCGGTCGACCGCGCGGCGCGCAGGAAGCCCGGCTCCGGCGATCTCTTTCCCGGCACGCTTGCCGCCTTCCTCGACGAGGGCTTCGTCGAGGTGGCGCGCCGCGCCGCGACGCGCCCGGTGGTTCGGAAAGACCTCTAGCCGGCGTCGCTAGCTGCGGCGCACCTCGATCTTCTTGCCGGCGGGTTTGGAGGGTTCCTGCTTGGCGATCTTGAGGCAGAGCACGCCGTCGCTGAAACTGGCATCGATACTGTCGGCGTCGGCATCCGGCGGCAGCCGGAAGGAGCGCTGGAACAGGCCGTACTCGCGCTCGGAGAAGAAGAAGGTGCGACCCTTCTCCTGGCGCGTATGGCGCTTCTCGCCGCGAACGATCAGGCTGTTGTTGTGGATCGAGACGTCGACGTCATCGGGATTGACGCCGGGCAGTTCGACGTTGATTTCGTAGGCGTCCTCCAGGGTCGACGCGTCGGAGCGCGGGGCGAACCAGTCGGCCACCTTCTGGCCGAGGGTCTGGAAGGGTTCGTAGAGCCGCGGCCACCAGCCGGCGGTATGGGATTGCTCGACCATCGTAACCTCGTGTCAGGGGATTGGCTTGGTTGGTGCCGATTTCACCGCGCAGCCCCCTTGGACGCCTTGATCCGCGTCAATCTTCGCTTCGCCATCAGGCGGCCGAGCCGCGCGCCTACTGTCCGTCGATCTCAGGATATCGTAGGCTCGGGGCCTTCGCTTCTAAGTCGAGCGACCCGCTTTGAATTTCATTCTGGGGTGATGTTCTGAAATGATCAGCGCAAGAGATCTCGCCTTCGTCGGTTGCCGCCTGCTGGCGCTCTATGCCCTCTATGCGGCTCTGCTGACCTTTGCGCACACGCTAACAGTCGCGATGTCAGGATTTGACCAGTTCGTCCTATCTTTCGGGACGTCGCTGACGGTCAATCTCGTCGTTTTCCTTGCTCTATGGTTCGGCGCGGGACGAATTGCCGAACGGGTTGCGCCCGGGCGCGCGCCGCCGCGTGAGGAGGCGGCACCCTTCTGGACGCGGCAGCATGTTCTCACATTGGCGCTGGTCGTCCTTGGCGCCTGGGTGCTGATACATCATCTGCCGACGCTGTTGGGGCAACTCTCCCTGCTTTTCGAGGACGGTGGCGGCGGGGCCATCCGCGACCGCACGGGTCTGCTTTCGTCGATCCTGACGTCGGTCCTTGCAAGCGGCTTCGGGCTGCTCTGCTTGTTCGGGGCCCGCGGCATCGCGGATGTCATCGTGAAGCTGCGGCGCTGGTAGGCACCCACTTTCCGCGACTCCGCCCTCCCTGCTAGGCTTTGTTCACTAAAACGGAGACCGCCTCCCATGCCCATCCGCCGTCTGCCCGAAACCCTGGTGAACCAGATCGCCGCCGGCGAGGTGGTGGAGCGGCCGGCCGCTGCGGTGAAGGAACTGGTGGAAAATGCCCTCGATGCCGGGGCGCGCCATATCGACGTGGTGCTGCGCGACGGCGGGCGGGCGCTGATCGCCGTCACCGACGACGGTTGCGGCATGACGCCGGAGGAGATGCTGCTGGCGGTGGAGCGTCATGCCACCTCCAAGCTGCCGGACGACGACCTCGTGCACATCGCCTCCCTCGGGTTCCGCGGCGAGGCGCTGCCCTCCATCGGCGCCGTGGCCCGGCTCGGCGTCACCAGCCGCCCGCCCAGTGCCGAAGAGGCCTGGACCCTCTCCGTCGAAGGCGGCCGGGTGGGGGCGCCGCAGCCGGCCGCCCATCCCAAGGGCACGCGGGTGGAGGTGCGCGACCTCTTCTTCGCCACCCCGGCGCGGCTCAAGTTCCTGAAGACCGCGCGCACCGAGGTCTCCCATGCACAGGACACGCTGAACCGCCTCGCCATGGCCCATCCGGAGGTGGGTTTCACGCTGAGCGACGGGGACCGCAAGCTGATCTCCCTGGCCCCGGCGGAGGGGGCGCTCTTCGACGCCCGCCTGAAGCGACTCGCCGCCGTCATGGGGCGCGACTTCGCCGACAACGCCCTGCCGATCTCCGCCGAGCGGGAGGGGATCGGCCTCACCGGCTACATCGGCCTGCCGACCTTGAACCGCGGCAACGCCCAGCAGCAGTATCTCTTCGTCAACGGCCGGCCCGTGCGCGACAAGCTGCTCTATGGCGCGGTGCGCGGGGCCTATCAGGATTTCCTCGCCCGCGACCGCCATCCCTTGGTGGCCCTCTTCGTCACCCTGCCACCGGAGCAGGTGGACGTGAACGTGCATCCGACGAAGGCGGAGGTGCGCTTCCGCGATCCCGGCCTAGTGCGCGGGCTCATCGTTTCCGCCGCCAAGCATGCCCTGGCCGAGGCCGGGCACCGCGCCGCCACCACAGTCTCCGACCTTGCGCTCGGCGTGCTGCGCCCCGGCAGTGGGATGGGCAGTGGGATGGGCAGCGGGGCGGGTGGGGGCCTACCTTGGGGACAGCCGCAGGGAACGCGTCTGCCAAGGGGCCTCGCCGAAGCCACCGCGCATTACCAGGCGCCTTTGGGCCAGCCGGCGGTGTCGCATGGGACTCTCCCGGGCCTTGCCCAGGCGCCCGCCGCGGCAGCCCCCAACGTCCACGCCGAAGCAGAGGCGGAAGCGGCGGGGGACGGCTTCCCCCTCGGCGCCGCCCGCGCCCAGGTGCACGGCACCTATGTCGTGGCGCAGACCGGCGACGGCATCGTCATCGTCGATCAGCACGCCGCCCACGAGCGTCTGGTCTACGAGCGCATGAAGGAACAGCTCGGCGAGACGGGCGTGGCCCGACAGATGCTGCTGCTGCCGGAGGTGGTGGAGCTGGAGGAAACCGCCGCTGCCCGCGTCGTCGCCCGCGCGGAAGAACTGGCGGACCTGGGTCTGGTGCTGGAGGCCTTCGGCCTCGGCGCCGTGGTGGTGCGGGAGGTGCCGGCGCTGCTCGGCACCGTCGACGTGCCGGGCCTGATCCGCGACCTTGCCGATGAACTGGCGGAACTGGGCGAAGCGCTGGCGCTGCGCGACCGGCTGGAGCATGTCTGCGGCACTCTGGCCTGCCACGGTTCGGTGCGCGCCGGGCGTATCCTCAACGTCGAGGAGATGAACGCCCTGCTGCGCCAGATGGAAGAGACGCCCCACTCCGGCCAGTGCAACCACGGCCGGCCCACCTATGTGGAGCTGAAGCTGGCCGACATCGAGAAGCTCTTCGGCCGGCGGTGAGCTGGCAGGGACGGTTTTGAACGGCATGGACGAACCCTGGACCGGCAGGTCCCGACCTGCGCAGATACCGGAAACCTGGCGCGGTCGCGCATTGCGCGGCGGCGACGGGTGGTGCTGGGAAGACCCGGAGAACAGCGGCAACAGCGTCCGCTTCTACAAGGGCGATCCCGACAGCCCTGTTCCGGCGAAGCAGGGACCCTATGTCGTCGTGTGTTCGGATGGATGCTTGATGGACCGCAACGGCTATCCGATTCCCGGCAGCCGCTGTCCGGAAGACTGAGACTGCAACGAAGCGCACCTGCATTGCCCGCATGCCTCTCGCACCCAGTTGCCGTCTCGCGTAGGCGGTTTTCTCCAACCAGGGAGAGGGATTGCGGAGCGACGTCAAGAGCGGGCTTTCTGCTGCTGTCACCCTCGGGCTTGACCCGAGGGTCCATCGGACCACGCGCTGGAACCCTCGGCGGAGAGGTCTGGGACCTCCGGTTACATGGATGCCCGGGACAAGCCCACTGGTGTCCGGTTTAGATTTGGTGGACTGAGCGCACGGTGTTGATTCTACTTGTGTCCAAGCGTTTGGCGACGTCCTGGGACACGAGAAAGGAACAACACCGTGCGACACCAGAATAGCGTTTTTCACGATCTTCTAAAGCGGGTTCCCTGGGGAGAGTTCGAGCGCCTGGTGGCTGAGCACGGAGCGGACCATCGGGTTCGCCGTCTGCCAACCAAGAGCCAGTTTATAGCCTTGCTTTACGGGCAGCTTTCCGGGTCGACGAGCCTGCGGGAGATCGTTGGCGGCCTGGAGAGCCATGCCAGGCGGCTCTACCACCTGGGTGGGCGACCAGTGTCACGCTCGACTTTGTCGGACGCCAATGCCCTGCGCCCGAGCGCGGTATTCAGCGATCTCTTTGCGGCGATGGTTGGTCAAGCCCAGCGGGGCCTGCGCCGCAAAGTCGGTGAGGCGGTCTATCTGATTGATTCCACCAGTATCCGCCTCAGCGGGATTGGCTGCGAGTGGGCGCACTTTTCAGCCAAAGCCTGCGGCGCCAAGGCGCACGTCATCTATGATCCCGCCGCTGACCGGCCGATCTATGCGGCGGTCACCGCGGCCAAGGTCAACGACATCACCGTCGCCCAGACGATGCCGATAGAGGCAGGAGCTACCTACGTCTTCGATCTCGCCTACTACGATTACGGCTGGTGGGCCAGGATGGATGCCGCCGGTTGCCGCATCGTCACCCGCTTCAAGTCCAATACGCCCCTGGCTGGAGCCGTTGAACTCGACGTAGTGGAAGGCACCAGCATCCTCTCCGACCGCATCGGGCTGTTGCCGCAGCGTCAGGCTAACAGCCGCAAGAACCCCTTCAGCAGCCCGGTTCGCGAGGTGCGCGTCAAGACCCACACCGGCAAGATCTTGCGCATTCTCTCGAACGATCTCAAGGCCCCAGCCAGGGAAATCGCCGATCTCTACAAGCGCCGCTGGGCCATCGAGCTGTTCTTCCGATGGGTCAAGCAAACCCTCAAAATCCGCCACTGCCTCGGAGCCAGCGAGAACGCCCTACGCATCCAGATTGCCGTCGCCCTCATCGCTTTCCTGATCCTGCGCATGGCTCAGGGCGACCAGAAAACCATCCAAAGCCCGCTCAAGTTCGCCCGTCTCGTCCGCGCAAACCTCATGCACCGACGCCGTATAGATCGGCTGATAACCGCCCAACCCGATCCACGCGAAAACCCAAATCAAATGGCCTTGCTATGGGTTTGAATCTAAACCGGACACCAGTGGGCTTGACCCGAGCATGACGCGTGTAGGATGGGGCTGGTGCCAGCGCGTTCCTGGTGCAAGCAGACACAAAGGCGGCGTCAGCGGGAGGGTGAGGGGGCCTAGAGCGCCCGCCCCTTGGCGACGAGCTCGGCAAAGCGCGCCTCGCCGATGGTGCTGCCGCAGAAGATGACGCCGACCCGCTTGCCCGCCAGAGTCTCGCGCAGGGGGCCCATGACGGCGGCGGTGGCGGCGGCGCCGGCGGGCTCCAGCGCCAGCTTCATGGCGTCGTAGACCAGCGCCATGGTGCGCAGCATCTCGGCGTCCTCGATCAGCACCACTTCGTCCACGTGGTCGCGGGCGACGGCGAAGGAATAGGGCAGGGCCTTGGGGGCGCCCAGGCTGTCAGCGATGGTGTCGACCCGCTCCAGGCTCTGCGGGCTGCCGGCGGCGAAGCTGCGGCTCAGGCTGTCGGCGCCGGTCGGCTCCACGCCGATGATGCGGCACTGAGGCTGCAGCAGCTTGATCGCGCGGGCCATGCCGGCGATCAGCCCGCCGCCGCCGACGGGAATCACCATGGCGTCGAGATCGGGCATCTGCAGCGCGCACTCGCGCCCGCAGGTCGCGGTGCCGAGGACCGTGAGTGGATTCTCGAAGGGATGGACGAAGCGCCGCCCTTCGGTTTCGACGATGCGGTCGACCTCGGCGAAGGCGCCGTGGATGTCGTCGGCCAGCACCACCTCGGCGCCCAGCGCCTTGCAGCCCGCGACCCGCACCGGGTCGGCGGACTGCATCATCACCACCTTGGCCGGCACCTTCCTTTGAGCCGCGGCCCAGGAGACCGCCAGGGCGTGGTTGCCGGCGCTGACCGCCGTCGCGCCGTGGGCGCGTTCGTCTTCGCTGAAGTCGAGAAGGTTGAGCAGCGCGCCGCGCGCCTTGAAGGAGCCGGCCTGCTGGAAAAGCTCCAGCTTGCCCAGCACCGCCGCGCCCTCCGGCAGGAAGGGCGTCAGAACGCCTGCGGTCAGCGGCGTCACCGGGGTCTCCACGATGCGCCCCTTCAGCCGCTCCGCGGCCGCCTCGATCTCCGCCAGGCTGGGGGCTGCTGCGGTTTCAAGATCCAGGGTCTTCATGGTCTCGGCCATCCTTTCTGCGCATCCTTTCCTGCGCCGTCGTTCCGATAGATGTTCGTTTGCGTCAGTCGTGCGGCGGCGGGGAGTCGGACTGCAGGAATATGAGACGGGCCTTGCCGTAGGTGCGGTTGTCCAGCTCGGTGAAGCCTGCGGGCAGGGTGAAGTCCTCGGTCTTCATCAACTCCACCGAGATCAGGGCGCCCGCGGCGAGCCATCCGGCCTTGTCGAGTGCGACGACGGCCTTTTCGGCGAAGCCCTGGTTATAGGGCGGATCGAGGAACACCAGGTCGCAGGGCTGGCGTGCGCGCAAGGGGTGCAGCACGTCACAGGCCAGCAGTTCCGCGCGCGCCTCCTCGTCCAGCGCCTTGATGTTGGCGCGGCAGATCTCGATGGCCGGGGCGTAGTTCTCCATGAAGGTGACCTGCGCGGCGCCGCGGGACAGGGCCTCCAGCCCCAGGGCGCCGGTGCCGGCAAAGGCGTCGAGAACCCGCGCGCCGGCCAGGCGCCGGCCGCCCTCGGCGCTCAGCTTGCCGCTGGTCAGGATGTTGAACAGCGCCTCGCGCGTCCGGTCCGCGGTGGGCCGCACGGCAAGGTCGGCGGGAGTCCTGAGGCTGCGGCCTCTATGACGGCCGGCGACGATTCGCATGACGCTTGGGCTTGGATCTGGAGGCGGCGGGGCCGCGCCGTGCCGGGGTTTTCGCGCCTGCCTTGCCGGCGCCGCGCGGCTTTGCGCCCGCGCTCTTTGCCCTCACGGTCTTCGCCCCCACGGTCTTTGCAGAGACCTTTTTTACCGCTGCTTTTTTTGCGGCAGACTTTTTCGTTGTTGGTTTCTTTGCGGCCGTCTTCTTTGCGGCCGTCTTCTTTGCAGGGGCGCTTCTTTTGTTCGGTCCGGCGTCGCTGCTCTCCTTGTGCTCCGGCTTCTTGAAGCCGCGGCGCGATCCCGGACGGTTCGGCTTCGGCCTGGCTTTGGCAAAGCCCTTGCCGCGCTTTGTCTTCTCTTTCTTTTCCAGGCCCAGAGCCTGGCGCAGACGTTGCGCCGGCACCTCTTCCAGGCCGCGGTTCGGCAGCTTGGCGAGCGCGAAGGGGCCGTAGGCGACGCGGATCAGGCGGTTCACGGCGAGGCCCAGGTGGGCGCAGATCTTGCGCACCTCGCGGTTCTTGCCTTCGCGCAGTCCCACCGTCAGCCAGGCGTTGGCGCCGGTCTGCTGGTCCAGGCTCGCCTCCACCGGTCCGTAGTTCACGCCCTCCACCGTGACGCCCTTTGCCAGGGCGGCCAGGCGCGCGGTGCTGACCCGGCCATGCACGCGGACCCGATAACGGCGCAGCCAGCCGTTGGCCGGCAGTTCCAACTGGCGCTTCAGGGCGCCGTCGTTGGTCATCAGCAGCAGGCCCTCGGAGTTGATGTCGAGCCGGCCCACGGCCTGCAGGCGCGGCAGATCGGGCGGCAGGCGGTCGAAGACCGTGGTCCGGCCCTGGGGGTCGCGCGCCGTGGTCAGTTCGCCGCGCGGCTTGTGGTAGCGCCAGAGCCGCGCCGGCTCCGCCGCCGGCAGGGGCGCGCCGTCCACCTCGATGCGGCTCTCGTCGGTCACCAGGGCGGCGGGGCTGTCGAGCACCCGGCCGTCGAGGGAAACCCGCCCGGCGGCGATCCAGGCTTCCGCGTCGCGGCGCGAACAGAGCCCGGCACGGGCAATCACCTTGGCGATGCGCTCGCCTTTGCGGATCTCAGCCACCGGCTTTTCCTCAGGCTGCGGCGGCGACGAAGGCGCGGAAGATCGCCCGGTCGGATGGCGTGATGGCGAACTCCGGATGCCACTGGACGCCCAGGCAGAAGCGGTAGTCCGGCGCCTCGATGCCCTCGATGACGCCGTCCGGCGCCACGGCGTTCACGCGCAGGCCCCTGCCCGGCGCCTTCACCGCCTGGTGGTGGGCCGAGTTCACCGGCAGCACCTCCGCGCGGCAGATATCCCGCAGCAGGCTGTCTCCGGTCAGCGCCACGTCGTGGCCCGCCTCGTCGCGGGGGTTGGGTTGTTCGTGGGCCAGTGCCGCCTCGACCTCGTCGGGGATGTGCTGGATCAGGGAGCCGCCGAGGACGACGTTCAGAAGCTGTTGGCCGCCGCAGATGCCGAGCACCGGCATGTCGCGCTCCAGGGCGCCGCGGGTGACCGCCGCCTCGAAGGCGGTGCGCGCGTCCTTGGTGTGGACCGTTTCGTGGCGGTGACTGTCGCCGAACAGCGCCGGGTCGACGTCGAAGGCACCGCCGGTGATCATCAGGGCGTCGATGCGCTCCAGATAGGCCTCCGCCTGTGCCGCCTCATGGGGCAGCAGCACCGGCAGGCCGCCGGCCTCGATCACCGCGGCGGTGTAGTTCTGGCGCAGGGCATACCAGGGGAATTTGGACCAGCCGCCCGCAGGCTCCGAATCCAGGGTGATTCCGACCAGCGGCTGACGCGTGATTTGTGTTGCCATGGCAGCACTTTAGGCCCCGGGCGTGGGGCTCACAAGCCCGCCGGCCTGCCGGTGCCGGCCTGCGGGTATCGGGCGGGGTGGTCCCTAGACCGGGTTTCCCACGTCCTCGCAGGTGTGGCCGAGCGCGGTGAAGCCCTCTTCCAGCAGGTCGCCGAACAGCGGCATGCCCATGATGTAGTCGGAGGAGGGGCCGGTGTGGCGCTCGTTGGCGGCGGCGATGGCGCTTTCCCATTCGCTGCGCTCGAAGTCGCCGCGGCCGACCCAGATCAACGCCACCAGTTCGGCCTGTTGCTCGTCGTTCAGGTCGTCGATGACATGGCGGATTTCGTCGGCCACCGGGTCGTCGCCGTGGTCTTCCAGCACGTCGTGCATGTCGTCTTCGCCCGGCTGCGAGATCTCGTCGCGCTCGGCCGGGGCCACCTTGGCGTCAAAGGCGCGCCCCTTGGCAATCAGGAAGCAGACCGTTCCGGGATCGATATCCAGCTCGATGGCGTCCTGCTGTGAAACCATTTGTCCTGTCCGTGCCATGGCAACGCTCCTTTCCCTCTGGTCCCCACCGGTCCTCACGGGCACGTCCGTCGCTCAGGAGTCGGGCGGCCCTGGGTCTCAGTCTCCGGGTCGCGGGCGGGCGCCGCATTGACCTACCGCAAAGGGCAGGGCAGGCTCCGCCCGCTAGAGCCGGGGCCGGGAGCCCGGCGGATCACAGCAGGGGCGCGATGCGGAAATCCGGGAGCAGACCCGATTACATGGCCGAGGCGCTGGCCGAGGCAGGGGCCGCCGCGGCGGCCGGGGAGGTGCCGGTGGGTGCCGTCCTGGTGGACGGCAACGATGGCACCATCCTGGCGCGCGCCCACAATCGGGTCATCGCCGACAGCGACCCCACCGCCCATGCGGAGATCCTGGCGATCCGCGCCGCGGCGGCGCTAACAGGCGCGCCGCGCCTGGCCGGGGCGGATCTTTACGTGACCCTCGAGCCCTGCCCCATGTGCGCCACGGCGATCTCCTTCGCCCGCATCAGGCGCCTCGTCTTCGGCGCCTACGACCCCAAGGGCGGCGGCGTCGATCACGGCCCGCGCATCTTCGAGCAGCCCACCTGCCACCACCGCCCGGAGGTCATCGGCGGCGTCCAGGAACAGGCCTGTGGCGCCCTGCTGCAGGATTTCTTCAAGGTCAGGCGCTGACGGTCTGGGTTGCTCCTGGGCCGCCTAAGTGCCGATGTGCCGAGGAGAGAAGCCATGGACGATGCCTCGAGATGCAAGACAGCGACGATGCGCGCGCTCGTTATGTGCGAACTATCGAGCTGTAAAGTCGTTTCCTACATCCGAGGCGGCGAAGCGTCCTTCGCTGTCCAGATCGATGCGAATCACGACGGATTGAACAACCTGTAGCTCAGGAACGACGTCTCGGATGATTGCCTGGTATCGATTGCCAAACTCATTGAATGAATAGGCAATGCCATGCCTTTCGAAGAAGGCTTCGATGACCTCCGAAGGCGCGCCAACAAAGAGCTCAGAGTCGATCAGGTCTTCAATTTCGTCTGATTTCTCGGTGTTTGGGGGCGTTGGAAGGGGTAGTGACTGACCGCTAACGCTGATGCCATAAGAAAGCGAAACCAAAACAAGTATTGCGAAGAATACGACGCAGTAAGCTGACCGCTTCACTTTCTTCTTTGCCCTTCCTGGTGTTCCTGTGCCGAACCGTGGATCACAAGGCCGTTGGCGCAAGATGACTTCTCACCATCGAGCGGAAGTCTTTATCGTTCGTTGTGGGCATTTGTATTCGGAACGCTCATTTGATGATGGTGAAGCTTACACGGTCCAGGTGGCGGAGCCTGTCCCGCAGGTCTTCGACGAAGCGATCGACGAGGCCCATGGGCAGGGGCTGGTCACCGTTGGCGTAGATCCCGACATCATATCTCAGATCGAGGATGTTTGGATCGATGATGGGTATGGCGAGGATCTTCACATCCCGGCGCCACATCCGGATGCGGACATCCGTTGGATCCAGCAAAGGCTGTCCCACGCGCACTCCGAGGGTGTTCTCGGCGGCAAACTCTGAAATCTGGTCCACGAATTGCCCGTGTTCCTCATGGGCCAGCGTGATCTTGACGACGCGGACAGGCAGTTGTTCGCCGCTCGCGCCCGCCGCGGCGAGGTACCCTATGGTGATCGCCGACCACAGACCGCAGGCAATCACGACCGTTGCCAGCTTGCGCCACTTCGTCATCGCATCCTCACCGAAAGAAAACGCTTTCCTTGCAATTGTGGCGCCGAATTGTGCGCGAGGGTAGCAGAAACGCGCTCGATCTGCGTCCTTTGAAAGAGGCCCTATCCGGGTGCCCGGGCCCTTCACAAGCGCGTGGGCGGGTGGTGACGGGGGCGGTGCGCAGCCCCATATTGGGGGCTGGACAGGAGGGGACGCCGCCCAATGCCTGAGGATATCGCCGCCATCCGGGGCTATCACGCCCATGTCTACTACGACGCCGACAGCAAGCCGGCGGCGGCGGCGCTGCGCGAGGCCATCGAGGCGCGCTTCGACATCCGCATGGGGCGCTGGCACGACCGGCCCGTGGGTCCCCATCCGCGCTGGAGCTACCAGGTCGCCTTCGAGCCGCCGCTCTTTGCCGAGATCGTGCCCTGGCTGGCGTTGAACCGCGGCGACCTTGTGATCTTCATCCACCCGGAAACCGGCGACGACCTGCCCGACCACCGCGACCGCGCCCTCTGGCTGGGCGACTATCTGGAGCTGAACCTCGATGCGCTGCGCTAGATCCTTCGCTGCCGGGCCCCTCGCCTGCCTTCTTGTTGCTCTGCTGTTGGCTGCTGCGCCGGCGCAGGCCGAACCCGTCCAACTGAACGACCAACGCGTCGAAGCGCTGGGCGCCCTGCCCAGCCTGCGCGGCGCTGCGGTCACCTCCGAGGCGCTGGCCGGCAGGGCCGTGGTGGTGGCCTTCTGGGCAAGCTGGTGCCCGCCCTGCCATCCGGAGTTCGACAACCTGGCCCGGCTGCAGGAAACCTACGGCGACGAGGTTGCCATCGTTGCGGTCAACATCTTCGAGGAGTTCGGGCGCTTCACCGGCACCACCCGGCGCGACGCCTTCCTGGCCAAGAAGAAGCCGCCCTTCCACGTGGTGGCCGAGGGCGAGCAGGTGGCCGGCCTGTTTCAGGACGTGACCCGCATCCCGACGGTCTTTGTCTTCGCCCCCAACGGCCGCCCGGTGATGCACTTCATCCACCACCAGGGCGCCACCAAGACCCACGCCTCCTACGAAGAGTTGCGTGCGGCAGTGGGCACGGCCCTGGCGCGCCAGGCCGCCGGGGGTTGAGCGCCCGCCGCGCCCATCCCGCCCATCCCCAGGTCTCAGGCCGCCGGCGTGGTTCTCACATAGCTCCAGAGGCTCCACAGGCCGAGGGCGATGAAGCCGCAGCCGGCCAGCAGCTTCAGCGGCAGCATCGCCAGGTAGCGCTCGGCGGCGAGTCCCAGGCCGACGGCCAGGGCGGTGGACAGGGCCAGGGCGGCGGTCGCGGCGGCAAAGACCCCGAGCGGGCTGCTTTGACGGTCGGCCGCGAACATCAGGGTGGCCAGCTGAGTCTTGTCCGCCAGTTCAGCCAGGAACACCGTGGCGAAGATGATCAGGAGTTGGGACATGGACAGATTGCTCCCCGGAGCCGCAGAGACGCCATGACGTGCCGTGCAGGCCGGCTCCATGCCCCACGGAACGTCATAGGTCTCGCCAAATCCGGAGGATCTCCCTGCACCATGGCCGGGCATCCGGCTTCGGATGCCACCCGCCAAGTCTGTTGATGCAGGGCCCCGTGACAGCGTGCGCCAAACGCGGCGCGGCCCGGGGCGGCTACTCCCCTACGAACCCCACCGTCTTAGGCGATCCCTGTCCCGGCGGCAAGGGCGCAGGTTCGGGCGGGCCGGCTTGAAGCCCCGGCGTCGCATCACGGCATGCTGCGGCCGCGTTAACCACTTCGCCCGCAAACGAAAATTTCCCTTGCATTGTCAGGCGAAAAACAGGAAAACCCGCCCCTCAGTTTTTACTGGGTCAATCTACTGGTTGCGTTGGAGGACAGATGTCTAAGGCACAGGCCCTCTTCCAACTGGGGATCGACTTGGACGAAAACCCAAGCGCCTCCAAAACGGAAGAACAAGAAACCGCACTCCACGCCGATGATACGGCGGAGGCGCGTAAAGACTTTTTCATCGAGCGCGATGGCGAGCGCTATGCCGGCACGCACCTGATCGTCGATCTCTGGGACGGCCAGGGCACCGACGATCTCGCCTTCGTCGAGGAAACGCTGCGCGAGAGCGTGACCGCCGCCGAGGCGACGCTGCTGCACATCCACCTGCATCATTTCACGCCGAACGACGGGATCTCCGGCGTGGCGGTGCTGGCGGAATCGCACATCTCGATCCACTCCTGGCCGGAGTCCGGCTATGCGGCGCTGGACATCTTCATGTGCGGCGACGCCAAGCCGCACAAGGCGGTGGAGGTGCTGCGGGAGCGTTTCAAGCCGGCGCGCATCGCGGTTGAGGAGCATCGCCGGGGCCGCGGCGTATGAGCCGCCGGCGGGCCGCGCCGTGAGCGACTGGCGCATCGAGCAGCTGCACGACGACTTCCAGCTGGGCCTGAAGGCCGACACCGTTCACTACGACAGCGAAACCGCGCATCAGCGTCTCGTGGTCTTCGAGAACGGGACCTTCGGGCGCGTCCTGACCCTCGACAGCGTGGTGCAGACGACAGAGAAGGACGAGTTCATCTATCACGAGATGCTCGCCCATCTGCCGATCCTGGCCCACGGCGCGGCGCGCAAGGTGCTGATCATCGGCGGCGGCGACGGCGGCATGCTGGAAGAGGTGCTGAAGCACCGCGGCGTGGAGAAGGTGACCCAGGTGGAGATCGACGCCGGGGTCATCGACTTTTCCAAGCGCTATCTCTCCTCGATCTGCAAGGACGCCTACGACGACCCGCGCCTGGACCTGGTGATCGCCGACGGGGCGGAGTTCGTTGCGACCTGCGAAGAGCGCTACGACGTCGCCATCGTCGACTCCACCGATCCCATCGGGCCGGGCGAGGTGCTCTTCACCGACACCTTCTACGGCAAGGCCAAAAACTGTCTCGCCCCCGGCGGCATCCTGGTGACCCAGAACGGCGTGCCCTTCCTGCAGAGCGACGAGCTGGTCAACACCATGCGGGCCTTCCGCGCCCTCTTCGCCGATGCCGCCTGCTACCTGGCCACGGTGCCCACCTACGCCGGCGGGCCCATGGCCTTCGGCTGGGGATCGGACGATCCGGCAAAGCGCCAGGTGAGCCCGGAGATCCTGGAGCAGCGCTTCCGCGACGCCGGCATCGCCACCCGCTATTACAACCCCGCTGTTCATCCCGCCGCCTTCGCCCTGCCCACCTACATCGCCGAGATGGTCGGTTAGCAGGCTGCTAAGAAAGAGATTTGAGCGTTTGCACATCCTTCGAGACGCGTCCCTTCGGGCCGTTCCTCAGGATAAGGTCGTCGTTTTTTCAACCGGTCAACCCTCATGCTGAGGAGGCGCGAAGCGCCGTCCCGAAGCATCCAGGCCACAGATCGATCCTTTTTCACCAGCCTGTTAGGCCGCTTCGCCGAGCAGCCGGCTGGTGGTGGCAGGATCGGGGAAGGGAATGGCGGCGGAGCCGTGCTCGTGCACGATGCGCCAGTCGCCGTCGCCCTGGCGCTCGAAGATCAGGGTGACGCGCGCTTCCGGCAGGTCGATGGGGTCGCCGTCCTGCGTCTCGCCGCTGCCGGCCAGCGACAGGGTGGTCCAGGCGATGTCGCCCTGCACGGTGACGCGCAGGTCCTCGCCGGGGGTCAGGATCCAGCGCCGCGGGATCGCCATGAAGCCCGCGTAGTAGGGCGCGGCCTTGTCCCATCCTTCGACGCCGCTGTGAGGCCGTCCGAAGTCGTAGGAGAAGAGGCGGTGATCATGGACATAGAGGTCGGCGATCTGCTCGATGGCGAAAGGGGCCTCCGGGCTGGTGTGCCAGCCGGCGACCCAGGCGCGGGTCTTGGCTTCCAGGGCGGCGCGGTCGGCGGCGAGGGCGGTCTCTGAAGCGGTCATCGGTCTTTCCTTTCTCGGTCTCGGGTGGTTCTCAGTTTCCCAGGCGGGCGTTGGCCCAGCGGGTCAGGCGCGGCATCACCACAAAGCTCATCAGCGGCACCAGGATCGCGGTCAGAACCAGCGTCCGGAGCGGCAGCGGCAGGGCGGCCAGCAGGGGATCGCCGACCAGCAGCAGGCCGGTAATCAGTGGCCAGATGGCGGCCCAGGTGAGAAGAGCGCCGCGCGCGCGTGTGTTGTTCATCAGACGGTTCATCGTTCAGTCCTCAGACTCGTTTGGGGCCCCGAACTTCTTGGGGTCGTCGCTGGTGATGTGCTCGCCGACGATGACCCAGGTTCGGCCCTGCCGGCGCCAGGCCTGGGTGACGTGCTGTGCGGCGGAGGCCGCTTCGCCCGTCTTGGTCACACCCTCGCCCAGGAACACGAAGGTCACGACGGCAAGATCGCCGGAGGTTTCGATCCGCGGCGTCTCATGGGGCCGGATCGCCCAGTCGGCGAAGCCGGCCATCACCGGGGTCCAGGTGGCGGCATAGCCGTCGAAGCTGTCGATGGTGACCACCCGGTCGCCGAAGTCGTCGATCACCCGGATCTCGCCCGCGGCGAACAACGGGCGCATCGCCTCGGCGTCGAAGGGTGCCTGGCCCGGGCTCCAGCCGGCGAACCAGCGGTCCAGTCGGGCGCGGATTTCGGTCTCTGCGGTCATCTCTTTTCACTCCGTTCTTGGGGGACAGGCGGTGTCCCGTTGCTGGAGAGGAAGATGGCAGGGGCCCGTGCTCAACGGTAGACGTTCAACAAGTTGAAGTGTTATACGTTGAACGTATGGGTAATGCCGCCGACACCCTGCAACTGCTGCAGACCTTCACGCGCATCGCCGAGAGCGGCTCGCTTTCGGCTGCGGCGCGCAGTCTGGGCACCACCCAGGCCAGCGTCAGCCGCCAGCTGGCGGCGCTGGAGGGGCGTCTGGGCACCGCCCTGGCGCGGCGCTCCACCCACGACCTGAGCCTGACCGACGAGGGCGAGCGGCTGCTGCCCCGCGCGATGGAGATGCTGGCTGCCTGGCAGGCGACCCGCGAGGCCCTGGGGCAGGCGGTCGCCGAGCCGAGCGGGCTCTTGCGGATCATCGCCCCCTCGGGCATCGGCCCCACCATCGTGGCGCGCACGGCGGCGGCCTTCGCACGCAGCCACCCGAAGGTCGATGTCGATCTGGTGTTCACCGACGCCTCGGTCGATCTGGTGGGGATCGGCGCCGATCTTCAGCTGAAGGTCGGCCCTGTAGACCGCCAGGAACTGCTGGCGCGGCGCATCGGCGCCGTGGAGCGCTGGCTGGTGGCGGCCGGAGACCTCGACCTCGGCGACCACTGCAATGCGGCCGGTGACCTTCGTGATGGGCTGCCGCTGGTCGCCCTGGCACCGCTCTACGGCAGCCGTCTGCAGATGACCGCCGCGGACGGCAGCACGCAGCACCTTACCTGCCGCATCAGGCTGCGCTGTGAGGTCTTGAACGCGGCCTACCAGGCGGTGCTGGCGGGGGCCGGCGCCGGCCTGCTGCCCCGCTGGCTGGTGGGCGACGATGTCGCCGCGGGCCGGCTGAAACGTCTGGCGCCGGCCGCCAGCTTCGCCTCAGTGCCGATCCATCTGGTGTTTCCGCCCGGCCGCTACCGGCCGCTGCGCACGCGGCTCTTTGCCGAGCAGGTCGAGGCAGCCATCAGCGCGCTCCGCTGAAGGCGCCGCAGCCTTCGCTGTCAGGTTTTGGGTGGACGCTCCATCAGGATGGCCGGCGTGCCCAGGTACTCGGTCTCGGTCCAGAGCGTGAAGCCGCATTTCTCCGCCACCTTGATGGAGGCGGTGTTCTTGGGGTCGACGATGCAGACATAGCGCTCGGCACCGCGCGTCTGCCCGGCCCAGGCGAAGACCGCGCGCATGGCCTCGGTGGCGTAGCCCTTGCCGTGGGCGGCGGGGGCCAGCACCCAGCCGGCTTCCGGTGCGCCGTCGAAACCGGGTTTGATGTCGCGCTTGAACTCGGCCAGTCCGACCTCGCCGAGGAAGCGCCCGCTCTCGCGCTCCTCCACCAGCCAGTAGCCGAAGCCCATCAGCGCCCAGTGGCCGGCATAGTTCAGCAGCCGCGCCCAGGATTCGCGGGCCGTAGAGGGGCGGCCGCTGATATGGAGGGTGACGCGGGCATCGCCCCAGAGGGCCAGCGTGCTCTTGTAGTCGGCGGCCGTATGGCCGCGCAGGATCAGCCGCTCGGTGGTCAGGACCGGCACGCCCGCGGCGGAGGGATGATCGGGACCGGGCAAGGCGCCTATCCCTGCTCCCGGGCGACGGCGCGCCAGCCGATGTCGCGCCGGCAGAAGCCCTGGGGCCAGTCGATCTTGTCGACGGCGCCATAAGCGCGGGCCTGGGCCTGGGCGATGTCGGGCGCCATGGCGGTGACGCCGAGAACGCGGCCGCCGTTGGCCAGCAGGCTGCCGTCCTCGCCGCGCCGGGTGCCGGCGTGGAAGATCTTGATGTCGTCGGAGTTGCCCTCCGCCTCCTCCAGGCCCTTGATGACCGAACCCTTCTCGTAGGCGCCGGGATAGCCCTCGGCGGCCATCACCACGGTCAGCGCCGGCTCTTGGTACCAGCGCAGGTCGAAGGTGGAGAGCACGCCGTCGGTGCTGGCGATCAGCGCCGGCAGCAGGTCGGACATCAGGCGCATGAGGACCACCTGGCATTCCGGGTCGCCGAAGCGCACGTTGTACTCGATGAGCTGCGGCCCTTCGGCGGTGATCATCAGCCCGGCGTAGAGCACGCCCTTGTAGGGGCAGCCCTCCGCCTTCATGGCGGCGACGGTGGGGCGGATGATGCGCGCCATGGTGTCTTCGATCAGGGCTTCGGTCATCACCGGTGCGGGCGAATAGGCGCCCATCCCGCCGGTGTTGGGGCCCTGGTCGCCGTCGAAGGCGCGCTTGTGGTCCTGCGCCGTCACCAGGGGCAGGGCGAAGTCGCCGTCCACCAGGGCGAAGAAGCTGGCTTCCTCGCCCTCCAGGAAGGCCTCGATCACCACCTCGCCGCCGGCATCGCCGAAAGCGCCCTCGGAGAGGGCGGCATCGATGGCGGCCAGGGCCTCCTCCTCGGTCATGGCGACGGTCACGCCTTTCCCGGCGGCCAGGCCGTCGGCCTTCACCACGATGGGCGCGCCCTGCGCGCGGACATACGCTTTCGCCGCTTCGGCTTCGGTGAAGCGGGCATAGGCGGCGGTGGGGATGCCGTACCTGGCGCAGAGGTCCTTGGTGAAGCCCTTGGAGCCTTCCAGCGCCGCCGCTGCCGCGCTGGGGCCGAAGGCCTTCACGCCGATGGCGTCCAGCCGGTCCACCAGCCCCAGAACCAGGGGAGCCTCCGGCCCCACCACCACGTAATCGATGGCCTCCTCCTCGACGAAGGCGAGCAGTCTGTCGATGTCCTCCGCGGCGATGGCCACGCACTCGGCATCCTCGGCGATGCCGGCGTTGCCCGGCGCGCAGAACAGTTTGTGGCAGAGCGGAGAGGCCGCCAGCGTCCAGCAGAGCGCGTGCTCGCGCCCGCCACTGCCAACCACCAGAACTTTCATGCAAGGACCCTCGGGAAACTGGGTTTGAGACGGGTTGCGCGACCTGCGGCGGGGGCCGATCCGGGCATGGCCTCAGCCGCGGGGCTCTTGTAGCATAGCGACTCCGAACGACGACCCGAATTCTCCATCCGCCGACAGCCGGCAGGCACCCTGGGAAAGGACCCCTGTGGCAGCAGGTCCCGCCATCAGCAACATCCCGGAATTCTCGGTCTCCGAGATCTCCCAGGCGGTCAAGCGCACGCTTGAGGGCACCTTCGAGCGCGTGCGCGTGCGCGGCGAGGTTTCCGGCTTCAAGCGCGCCGCCTCAGGGCATCTCTATCTCGCCCTGAAGGACGAGAACGCCGTGCTCGACGGAGTCTGCTGGCGGGGGGTAGCAGGGCGGCTGTCGATCCAGCCGGAAGACGGCATGGAGGTCATCGCCTCCGGGCGTATCACCAGCTATCCCGGGCGCTCCAAGTATCAGATCGTTATTGATTCGCTGGAGCTGGCCGGCCAGGGCGCGCTGCTGAAGCTGCTGGAGGACCGGCGCCGCAAGCTGGCCGAGGAGGGGCTCTTCGACGAGGCGCGCAAACGCCCGCTGCCCTTCCTGCCGGGGGTGATCGGCGTCGTCACCTCGCCCACCGGCGCGGTGATCCGCGATATCCTCCACCGCCTGGAGGACCGCTTCCCGCGCCGCGTGCTGGTCTGGCCGGTGCTGGTCCAGGGGGACGGCGCGGCGGAGCAGGTGGCAGCGGCCATCCGCGGCTTCAATGCCCTTCCCGCCGGCGGTGCCGTCCCGCGCCCGGACCTGCTGATCGTGGCGCGCGGCGGCGGCTCCCTGGAAGATCTCTGGGCCTTCAACGAAGAGGTTGTGGTGCGCGCTGCCGCCGAATCGGAGATCCCGCTGATCTCCGCCGTCGGCCACGAGACCGACACCACGCTGATCGACTTCGCCGCCGACCGCCGCGCGCCGACACCCACCGCCGCGGCAGAGATGGCGGTGCCGGTGCGTCGCGACCTGATGCTGCAGAGCGCCGACCTGGAGCGCCGCATGCTGGCCGCCTCCAGCCGCCTGCTGGAGGAACGGCGGGTGCAGCTGGAAGGCCTGGGCCGCGGACTCGTCGATCCCCGGCGCCTGCTGGAGGAAATGGCCCAGCGCCTCGACGAACGCACGGAGCGCCTGCGCGCCGCCTGGGACCGGCTGATGGCGGAGGGGCGCGGACAGCTCGACCGCCTGGCAGCGGCGCTGCCCCATCCGCGCCAGCTCCTGGCGGTCAAGCGCGAGCAGGCGGCCGCCGCCGGGGAGCGGCTGGAGCGGCTGCGTCCGCGCCTGCTGACCGAACGGCGCGGCGAACTAGACGGCCTGGGCCGGGTCCTGGAGAGCATGTCCTACAAGCGGGTCCTGAAGCGCGGCTACGTCGTGGTGCGCGGGCCGGAAGGGGCGATCACCGACCCGGATGCGGTGACTCCGGGCCTGCCGTTGGACCTGGAGTTTGCCGCGGGCCGCGCGACGGCGACCGGCGGTGGCGACCAGCCGGTGGCCGGCGATTCCGCCAAGCCGGCGCGCAAAGCTGCAACGTCCAAAGAGCCGGGGCGTCGCAAGAAACCCGGACCTGACGATTCTTCCGATGATCCCCAGGGCTCGCTTTTATGATTCGGATTCTTCTGACCGCTGTCCTCTTCGTCCTGGCCGGCGCAGATGCGGCACGGGCCGACGGGGCTATAACGCTCAACGGTGACCTGACGCAAGGCGGACTGGTGTTCGGAAAGGCGGCAGCGGGCGCCTCGGTGGCTTTGAACGGCAAGGCGCTGCGCACGACCGCCGACGGTCGTTTCATCTTCGGCTTCGGGCGCGATGCCGCCGTGTCGGCGGTCCTGACGGTGACGGCGGTCGACGGCAGCGTTACCACCCGTGAATTGGAGATCGCCCAGCGCGAATACCGGGTGCAGCGCATCGACGGCCTGCCGAACAAGTTCGTGACGCCGCCCGATGACGTCGTTGCGCGCATCCGGGCCGATGCAGCGGCGGCGGCCAGGGCGCGGGAAACCGACCGCTCCGAAACCGACTTCGACAGCGGGTTCCGCTGGCCGGCGATCGGCATCGTCTCCGGGGTTTACGGTTCGCAGCGCGTGCTCAACGGCGAGCCGCGCCGCCCGCATTTCGGGATCGACATCGCCGCGCCCCAGGGCACGCCGGTGGTGGCGCCCGCAGACGGCGTCGTTACCCTGGTGCATCCGGACATGTACTTCACCGGCGTGACCCTGTTCCTCGACCACGGCCATGGTCTGTCATCGGCCTTCCTGCACCTGGAGCACGTCACGGTGGAAGAGGGGCAGAGGGTCAAGCAGGGCGAGCAGATCGCCACGGTCGGTTCGACGGGCCGCTCCACCGGGCCGCATCTGGACTGGCGTATCAACTGGTTTACCGAGCGGCTCGATCCGGCCCTGCTGGTGCCGCCGATGCCGCAGCCGGATTAGATCCGGAAGCTTCTGAAGGAGAGTTGAACAGTTTTGCCCGCCCTTCGAGACGGCCCTGCGGGCCTCCTCAGGGTGAGGTAAAAAGACACAACTACCGACCTCATGCTTCGAGACGCTTCGCTCCTCAGCATGAGGTCAGTCACCGCCCCGGCTTGTTCAGCAGCCCCGCTATGGTCTATCCCAGCGGCGGTGCAGCCACAGCCAGTCCGCCGGGCTTTCGCTGATCCAGCGCTCCAGTGCCCGGTTCATCTCGGTCATCATCGCTTCTGCCTGCGCCTGTTTGTCGCCCAACTCGGGCCGCTCGAGCGCGTCTTCGACGGTCAGGCGGAAACGCGCACCGCCCAGGCGCTCCAGATGGATCGGGAAGACCGGGGCGTCGTGGTCGATGGCCAGCTTGGCGATCCCCAGGTTGGTCCGCGCCGGCCGGCCGAAGAGCGGCAGGGCGACGCCCTGGCTGCTGCGCTGGTCGACCAGGACACCCAGGTTGAGGCCCTGCTTCAAGAGCTTGAGGGCCTGGCGCGCGCCGTCGACGCCCTTGGGGATTTTGCCCCAGTTGCCGGTCGGCCGTTCGCGGAAGAACAACAGGATGCGCTGGATCAGCGGATTGTTCACCGGCCGCGAGACGACGCTCAGGTTATGGCCGGCGCGGTAGGCGGCGATCGGCATCAGCTCGAAGTTGGCCATATGGGCCGAGGCGACGATGAAGGGCCGCCCGGCCGCGCGCAGGGGGTCCAGCCGCTCTGCGCCGCGGACTTCCATACGGCCGGAGGCCGGGTCGGCGATGGTGCCAAGATGCGGGTACTCCGCAACCATGCGCCCGAAGTTGTCCCACATGCCCACCAAAATACGGCGCTTTTCCGCTTCGCCCATCTCCGGAAAGGCGATGGCCATATGTTCGAGCGCACGCCGGTTGACACCCAGGCGCGGGCCGACGCTGCGGGCGGCCCAGCCGCCGAGGCCGGAGGCCCAGTCCACCGGCAGCAGCCAGCAGAATCCCAGGACGAGGCATTGCGCCAGGCCTTCGCCGCCCTGGCGCAGGCGGCGCAGGGCGCGGTAGACCGGGTGTTGGCGGCGGGCCCAGTTCTTTCTCTCGGTCATCGCCCTGTTGCGGCTTCGGGGGAGGGGTCTTCTCGGCCCGCCGGCAGCACAGAAGCCAGCAGCCTGCGCAGGGCCTGCTTGTCGTCCCAGGCGAGCGTCACGTCAAGCACGGTGATGTCCTGCGGCATCGCGGGGCGCAGGCGGGCGGCATCCTTCGCGGTGGTCACTAGTCTGGCGTCCAGCGCCCCCGCCGCTGCGCGCAGCCGCGCCAGGGTGTCGGCGGAATAGGGCTGGTGGTCGGCGAAAGCCTCGCAGCCGGTCAGCTCCGCCCCTAGGGCGCGCAGGGTCTCGAAGAACTTCTCCGGCCGCCCGATGCCGGCGAAGGCGAAGACCCTGACGCCGGAAAGGCTGCGGTCCGAAGGCTCCAGCCGAGCCGCAAGGATCGGCAGGTCCGCCAGGAGAGCGCGCTGCTCCGCCGCGATGCGGTCGTCGCCGACGATGACAACCGCATCGGCGCGGGCAAGTCCGCCGCGCAGGTTTTCCCGCAAGGGGCCGGCCGGAATGACGCGGCCGTTGCCGAAGCCGGCGGCGCCGTCCACCACAACGAAAGAGAGATCCTTGTGCAGGCCCGGGTTTTGAAAGCCGTCGTCCATGACAATGACGTCGGCACCGCCCGCGACGGCCGCGCGCGCGCCTGCCGCGCGGTCCCGGACAACCCAGGTCGGGGCGGCGTCGGCCAGCAGCAGAGCCTCGTCCCCGACCATGGCTGCGCCGTGGGCGTCCGGGTCCACCTGCAGGGGGCCTGCGACGCTGCCGCCGTAGCCGCGGGTCAGCGCCGCCGGCTTGAGGCCCCGGCTCTTGAGCTCGGCGATCAGTGCCAGGGCGACCGGGGTCTTGCCGGCGCCGCCGGCCACCAGGTTGCCGACGCAGAGCACCGGCACCGGCGCGCGCCAGGGTGTCGTCAGGCGGCGGCGCAGCACCCCCGCCAGGTGGTAGGCCTGGCCGAGGGGCGTGAGGAGGCGCGGCAGCGCGCCGTCGCGGGCCCAGAACTCAGGCGCGCGCATGGCGCCCCCGGTCCGCCCCCTTGCCGTCCGCCCCCTTGCCATCCGCATCTTCTTCCGGGGCCGCCTCGGTTTCCTCCTGGCCCAGGCTGCGTTCGGCCTCCTTGGTCAGGCTGTTCAGAGACTCCTCGATGGCCCGGCGGCAGGCTTCCAGCGTCTGTGCGTCGGCATCGCGCGGCACATAGATCGGCGGGCCCCAATAGACCGGCGCCCGCGCCAGCGGCGACGGCAGGCAGAAGCGGTCCCAGGTCTTGAACAGCTTGCGCGGTGCGGCGCTGCCGGTGAAGGCGACCAGCGGCACGCCGGCGATCTGGGCGGCCTTCACCGCCCCGGCCTTGGCCCGCATGCGCGGGCCTTTCGGCCCGTCGGGGGTGATCGCCATCGGCGTGCCCGCGCGCAGGTGGCGGCTCATCTCCCGCAGGGCCATGGCGCCGCCGCGGCGGCTGGAGCCGAGCACCGAGGTATAGCCGATGCGCACCAGCGCCCGGGCGATCAGGCGGCCGTCGCGATGTGCGGAGTTCAGAAAACCCAGCTTCTTCGGCCGCTTGCGCCAGGCCCCGGCGAGAAAGAACATGCGGCCGTGCCAGTAACAGATGATCACCGGCTTGCCCGCGTCCAGAAGCGCACGGGTTTCCGGGTCGATGCGCCGATGCCAGCGCACCGTCAGATAGAACAGCCAGATGAGCCCGGCGAGAACGACGGACAGGATCGACTGTGCCTGATCCGTTTTCAGCCAGGTTTTGAGGAGCTTCATGGGCCTATCGGTTCAATTGCCTCGCCAGCCCTAGGCCTGCGCCCGGAGGCTTTCGTCGGCTCCGCCGCCGGGTTCGGCCTCCGCTGCGTCTTCCTGCTGGGCGAACTGCAGCGCATAGAGCCGGGCATAGTGCCCGTCGCGGGCGAGAAGCTCCGCATGGCTGCCCTGTTCGACGATCCGGCCGTTTTCCATCACGTAGATGATGTCGGCGTCGACCACTGTGGAGAGGCGGTGGGCGATGACGAAGGTCGTGCGCCCGGCCATCAGCGTGTTGAGCGCGGCCTGCACGTGGCGCTCGGACTCGCTGTCGAGGGCGGAGGTGGCTTCGTCGAGCAGCAGGATCGGTGCGTCCTTCAGGATCGCCCGGGCGATGGCGACACGTTGGCGCTGGCCGCCGGAAAGGTTGCTGCCACGCGGGCCGACCTGGGTTTCATAGCCGTTGGTAAGATCCTTGATGAAGCCGTGGGCGCCGGCCATCTGGGCGGCCTTCTCGATCTCTTCGGCGCTGGCGCCGGGCCGGCCGTAGGCGATGTTGGCGCGCACCGTGTCGTCGAACAGCAGGATCTCCTGGCTGACCAGGGCGATGGAGCGGCGCAGCGAGTCTAGGGTGACGCTGCGCACGTCCTGCCCGTCGATGCTGACCCGGCCTGCCGCCGGATCGTAGAACCTGGGAATCAGATTGAGGATCGTCGACTTGCCGGCGCCGGAGGGGCCGACCAGGGCCACCGTCTTGCCGGCCGGCGCCTCCAGGTCGACGCCGTGCAAGGCGGCCTTCGCGCCGTCGTAGGAGAACTGCACCTGCTCGAAGCGCACACGGCCGCCGGCGACCGCCAGCTCCGCCGCGCCCGCCGGATCGCGGATCTCCGGCTCGCGGTCCAGAACCTCGAACACGCGCTGCGCCGCCGCGAGGCCGTTCTGCAGGATGGTGTTCAGCTTGCTCAGGCGCTTCAGCGGTTCGTAGGCCAGCAGCAGGGCGAAGATAAAGGCGAAGAGCGAGCCCGGTTCGCGGTTTCCGGCGATCACCTCGTTGCCGCCGTAGAGGATGACCGCGGCGATGGCAAAGCCGCCCAGCGCCTCCATGATCGGATGCAGGACGTTGCTGACCCGCGCCTGCTTCATGTTGAGGTGGAAGACTTCTTCGATGGTGCCCTGCGCGCGCTTGGACTCGTAGCCTTCCATGACATAGGACTTCACGTGGCGGATACCCTGGAAAGCCTCGTCCAGCAGGGTCGTCAGACGGCCGATCTGAACCTGGTTCTTGCCGGAGACCTTGCGCATGGAGCGGCCGACCCGCACCGAGGGCATGATGGCCAGGGGCAGCACCACGCAGGTCAGCAGCGCCAGCAGCCAGTCCTCATAGAACATCACCGCGATCAGCGCGAGGGCGGTCAGGCTGTCCTTGCCGATGGCGGTCAGCGTGTTGGAGGTGGTGTTGCGCAGCAGGTTCACGTCGTTGATGAAGCGCGCGACCAGGGCGCCGGGGGCGTTGTGATGAAAGAACGCTAGGTCGGCGCCGATCAGCTTGTCGAAAAGCTGTTGCTGGATCTTGGCCACCACCCGGTGGCCGACGCCGCTCATCAGCACGGCCTGGGCATAGGCGGCAAAGCCGCGCAGCGTGAAGACCGCGATGGTGGTCAGCGCCACCGGGTAGAGCAGGTCGGCCCGCTTTTCGCCGAAGATGTCGTTGACCACCGGCTTGATGAGCTGGGTGAAGCCGGCGGTCGTGGCGGCGACGATCGCCATGCCGAGAAACGCCAGCGCGATGCGGTACTTGTGCTCGATCACATAGTCGCGCAGCAGGCGGCGGACCAGGATCTTGGTCGACGCGTCGCGGAGGTCGATCTTCTGCTTTTGGGGTTTGCTTCTGTCTGACAATGCGCACCGTGCCGGCGCCCGGGCGGGGCCGGCCAAACACCGTTGCTGGATGGCGGAGCTTACCATGCGGCCCTGCGGCAGGTCACGGCTCAAGAGGCCGGAATCTTAACCCTTCCCGGCCATGCTGCGACGCACAAGAAGAGACGTTAGACAGCCCGGCGAAAGTCAGTATGATCCCGCCTTCCATGCCCGATTCGACCACCCTTGCCAGAGCCGCAAGACGGCTGCTGGTGATCTACAATCCGACCGCAGGCGGCAGCCGCCGACGGCGGTTCGAGGCCGTGCTTGCCGACCTGGCCGACCTCGGCTGCGCCATGGACGTGCGCCCGACCACCGGCCCCGGGGATGCCGGGCACTTCGCCGCCGAGGCGGATGTGCAGGACCACGATCTGGTGGTTGCCGCGGGCGGCGACGGGACCATCAACGAGGTGGTCAACGGACTTGTCGCGTTGACGCCGCCGGAACGGCGCCCGCCGCTGGCGGTTCTGCCGCTGGGCACGGCCAACGTTCTGGCCGCGGAACTGGGCCTGCAGATCGTGCCGCGGCAGATCGCCCGGGTGATCGCGGGCGGCGCGGTGCGCCCGGTCAGTCTGGGCCGGACCGAGGGCCCGGACGGCCAGGGCCGCGTCTTTTCGCTCATGGCCGGCGCCGGCTTTGACGCGCGGGTGGTGGAGGGGCTGGATCTGCGCCTGAAGCGCCTCATCGGCAAGGGCGCCTATGTGGTGGAAAGCCTGCACCAGATGTGCCGCCGCCAGCCGCCGCCGCTCCAGGTCACCGTGGACGGTGTGCCTTACGAGGCCGCTTCGGTGGTGGTCAGCAATGCGCGCTTCTACGCCGGGCGCTATCTTCTGGCGCCGGACGCGCGGATCGACGAACCGCGGTTCCACGTCTGCCTGTTCCGCTACGGCGATGCCTTCAACACCCTGCGTTACGCCCTGGCGCTGCAGCGTGACCGCCTGCCGGTGTCGCGCGGTTTCGAGATCGTCTCCGGCCAGGACATTCGGATCGAGGGCGAGGGCCGTGCGCCGCTACAGGCCGACGGCGATATCGTCGCCCGCCTTCCGGTCACCATCCGGCCGTTGCCCAATGCGCTGCAGATGGTGACCTCGGCGGGGCCCGCCTAAACGGTTTCCCGCGAGAAGGCTGAAGCCGTCATCTTGCGGCAGTGATCGCGGACATCCCTCGGCCAGGCGTCGATCAAGGCGGCAAAACGCGCCCGGTCGCCGGCAAAGAGAGCCCGGATAGCATCCTCGAAGCCGGGCAGGTCACCGGCCAAGGCAGTCATAAACTCATAGGCCGCGTCGCGCGCCTGCCGGGGGCCGGCGGCGTCGTTCTTTCGGGCCGCGTCCACCAGCTTGCGCAGGCTGGCAGAGGCGCCGCCCGGCTGGCTGCGCAGCCAGTCCCAGTGCCGCGGCAGCAGGGTGACCTCCCCCGCGACCACGCCCAGCTTGGGGCGTCCCCGCGGGCGGCTGCGGCTACTGTCGGCTGAAGGTTTCTCGGAGGCTGCGGACGAGCCCGAGAGCCGGGCGATGATCTCTTCGGCCTCGCCCCGGGTATCGACATCGACGACCCGGCCGCTGGTGTCGTCGAACACCAGCAGCGGCGCTTCGACGCCGTGCTCCTCGGCACCTTTCACCGCCAGAGTGACCTCGGCCAGCGATCCCGCGGCCAGGCGGGTAAAGCCTTCAAAGGCGGTAAAGCGGCCGGTTTCTGTCCCTGACATCATCGTTCCTTCCGGGAATCACGGTCTCTTCCCGGCATTTATATCCGGATAAAAAGATCTGTCAATTTTATCCGGATATAAATATGGCGTTTCCGGTCAGGCGCCGGCCAGGGTCATGCCATCGATGCGCAGGGTCGGGGCATTGGTGGCGTACTTGAAGGTCAGGTCGTCCGCCGGCGTCAGATTCAGGAACATATCCTTCAGGTTGCCTGCCACCGTGGCTTCGCTGATCGGCGTCGTCAGTTCGCCGTTTTCGATGCGAAAGCCGGTGGCGCCGCGCGAGTAGTCGCCGGTCACCCCGTTGATCCCCATGCCCATCATGCTGGTGACGTAGAAGCCCCGCTCGATACCGCCCAGCAGGTCGTCGCGGCTGATGCTGCCCGGCGCCATGTAGAGGTTGGAGGTGGAGGGCGAGGGCGGGCTGGAGGTGCCGCGCGAGGCGTGGCCGGTGCTCTTGAGGCCGAGCTGGCGCGCCGAACTCAGGTCCATGACCCAGCTTTGCAGGACGCCGTCCTCGATCAGGTTCAGCTTCCTGTTGGCCAGACCCTCCGCGTCGAAGGGCTTGGAGCCCAGGCCGTGGGGCCGGTGCGGATCGTCGATGATGGCGATGCCCTCGGCGAAAACGCGCTCGCCCATCCTGTCCTTCAGGAACGAGGTGCCGCGGGCAATGGCCGGCCCGGAAATGGCGCCAGCGAAGTGGCGCAGCAGGCCCATGGAAACCCGCGGGTCGAAGACCACCGGCAGTTTCTCGGTCTCCGGCTTCTGCGCGCCCAGGCGGCGCACGGCGCGTTCGCCGGCGCTGCGGCCGACCTCTTCCGGGTCTTCCAACTCATGGCCGAAGACTGCGGTGGAGAACTCGTAGTCGCTTTCCATGCCCAGGCCTTCGCCGGCGACCACGGAGGTGCCGACCGAATGGCTCGAGCGGGCATAGCTGCCGACGAAGCCGTTTGAGGTGACCAGGGTGATGCCGGCCCGGCTCCAGCCCGCTTCCGCGCCCTCGGAATTGGTCACCCCCTTGACCGCGCGGGCCGCCTCTTCACAGGCGCGGGCCCGTTCGATCAGCAGTTCGGCCGGCGGCTCCTCCGGGTCGAGGATGTCCAGGTCGGGGAAGCTGCGGGCAAGCTCCTCCGCTTCGGCGAGGCCGCAATAGGGGTCCTCCGGCACCACCCGGGCCATGGCCACGGCGCGATCGACCAACTGGCTGAGGCTTTCGGCGCTGAGGTCGGTGGAGGAGACGATCGCCTGGCGCTTGCCGATCATGACGCGCAAGCCGACATCCTGGCTTTCCTCGCGCTCCAGCTTCTCCGGCTTGCCGAGGCGCTGGGTGTGGGCAAGGCCGATGGATTCGAAGTGGACCCCATCGGCGCTGTCGGCGCCGGCCGCCTTGGCTTTGCCGATCAGGTCTTCCAGCAGGGAACGGGGATCTTCGGGGAGGCTCATGGCGGGGTGGTCCTGGCGATAGGGGCAAACCCTCAATATAGGGGGCCGGCCGGCGGCTTGCACCCTGGACGCAACGGCCGCGGTCGCGGCCCCGTCAGACGTCGCAGTAAAGTCAGACGTCGTAGTAAAGTCAGACGTCGTAGTAAAGAACGGGGAGAAAGCGGTCCGCGCCGCCGGGGCCTTTCACCGGCGCACGCATCTTGCCGGCCAGGGTCGCGCCCATGGCGCGGTAGAAGCCCATGGCGAAGGGATCGCTCTCGATCTTCAGGCGCTTGATGCCCTCGCTGCGGGCCTTGGCCACGAGATCGTCCCAGAGCAGCCGCCCAAGGCCGTGGCCGATGGCCGCCGGCTCGATGAAGAAATGCCGTACCTCGGCTTCGTCCGGGCGGCGTTCGGGCAGCAGGGCATAGAGGCCCAGAATCGTTGCCTCCTCGACCAGAACCACCACCCGCCCCGCACTGACATGCTCAGGCCGGATGGTCAGTTCGTCGCGGCAGGCCTGGATGAAGCTGGGATCGTAGCCCCAGTAGGCTTTGGAGCGCAGCGCCAGAGCGGTCAGCGAACCGCATTCCCGGACCGCTGCAGGGCGCAGGAAACGACCGGATCCCTGGTCCGATCCCTGGCCCGATCCCTCGCCCGGCTTCCCGCCGGACCCCGATTCTTGGCCGGACATAGCGCATCGACCTCGTCGCAGCGGGCCGCCGCCGGCTCTCTTCGCGCCCATCACACCGGTTCGGCCGCCCCTCTCTCCCACGCTTTGCATAGCCTGGGGCCGGAACGCTGACAAAGGGTTTTCCGGGTTAGCCCTCTTGGGGGAGCCTGCCCGGGCCCGGACTGGGTCCAGACTGGGGCCGGACTGGGTCCGGACTGGGGCCGACCTGGGCAAGACGGTTTGGGGGAGCCGGCGCAGCGCGCCGCTTCCCCCTGTCTTCAGGCCGCCCGGCCGGGGGCCTTGGGTTCCGCCGCCGCCATCTGATTTACCGCGGAAACCACGGCGTCGAGGGAGGCGACCACGATGTTGGCGTGGCGTCCGACACCCCAGTAGATCGTGCCGTCAGCCGCTTCGGTTTCGACATAGGCGATGGCTTTGGCATCGGCGCCCGCGCTGATGGCGTGCTCGTGATAGTCGTGAACCTTGATGTCGATCCCGCATTCCTTGCCGAGCGCGTCGACAAAGGCGGCGATGGGTCCGTTGCCGATGCCCTGGATTTCCCGGCGCTGGCCGTTTTCTTCGATCACCGCGGTCAGCAGCCGCTTTTCAGAGGCATGAGTGTCCGGCACCGAGCGGTGCTCGACGAAGGCATAGGGCTGGCGGGGGCTCAGATAGGTCTGCTCGAAGAGCGACCAGATCTGCTGCGGCGTGATCTCCTTGCCGCTGGTGTCGGCCTCTTCCTGCACTTTCTGGGTGAAGCTGGCCTGCAGCTTGCGCGGCAAGTCCAGGCCGTACTCGGTGTGCATGATGTAGGCGACGCCGCCCTTGCCCGACTGGCTGTTGATGCGCACGACGGCCTCGTAGGTGCGGCCCACATCCTGCGGATCGATGGGCAGGTAGGGCACCTCCCAGAGGCCCGAGTTGCTCTGCTTCATGGCCGCCATGCCCTTCTTGATGGCGTCCTGGTGGGAGCCGGAGAAGGCGGTATAGACCAGATCCCCGGCGTAGGGGTGGCGCTGGTGGACCGGCAGCTGGTTGCAGTACTCCGCCGTCTCGCGCACCCGGTCGATGTCGGAGAAGTCGATGCCCGGATCGACGCCCTGGGTGAAGAGGTTCAGGCCCAGGGTGACGACATCGACGTTGCCGGTGCGCTCGCCGTTGCCGAACAGCGTGCCCTCGATGCGGTCGGCGCCGGCCATCACGCCCAGCTCGGCGGCGGCCACGCCGGTGCCGCGGTCGTTGTGGGGATGCAGCGACAGCACGATGGACTCGCGGTCCTTGATGTTGCGGTGGAACCACTCGATCTGGTCGGCGTAGATGTTCGGCGTCGACATCTCCACCGTGGCCGGTAGGTTGAAGATGACCTTGTTCTCCGGCGTCGGCTGCCAGACGTCCATCACCGCCTCGCAGACCTCCTTGGCGAAGTCCATCTCGGTGCCGGTGAAGCTTTCCGGCGAGTACTGGTGGATGATTTCGGTGCCGCTGACCTGCGCCGTCAGATCGCGGATCTGCTCCGCGCCTTTCACCGCGATGTCGATGATCCCGGCCTGGTCGAGCCCGAAGACCACCCGCCGCTGCAGGGTGGAGGTGGAGTTGTAGAGATGGACGATGACCCGCTTGGCGCCTTCGATGCTTTCGAAGGTACGCTCGATCAGGTGTTCGCGCGACTGGGTCAGGACCTGGATGGTAACGTCGTCGGGTACCAGGTCGTCCTCGATCAGTTCGCGCACGAAGTCGAAGTCGGTCTGCGAGGCGGAGGGGAAGCCGACCTCGATCTCCTTGAAGCCCATCTCGACGAGCAGCTTGAACATGCGGCGCTTGCGCGGGCCGTCCATGGGTTCGATCAGCGCCTGGTTGCCGTCGCGCAGATCGACGGAACACCAGATCGGCGGCGCGGCGATCACCCGGCCCGGCCACTGGCGGTCGGGCAGGTCGATGGGTTTGAAGGCGGCATACTTGTCGCCGGGGTTTACGCCCCCGCCCTTTGAGGGGGCTTGTACGGGGGTCTTGCGCGGCGTCTCGCGGGTCATGGTCTTGCTCCTTGGTGCCGGGCCGGGGCGGACTGTCACGATCTCTTCGGAAGTCCGGCGTCCCGCCGGCAGGTGTCTTGTAAAGGCGGTATCTCGGGTCTCTGTGGCTTCGGCTACAGCCGCTGCGGCGCCACCCCTTTATCTGATCGACAGGGCGCAGCGGCCGCCGATAAGTCGCAGCCGGGCGTGACGACCCGCAAGACCGCCTGCAGGACCGGGCCTCAGGCAACCGGTCGCGATGCTAACACTTTGAGATATCGGGCTTTCGGAAAGTCTTGCGCTCATCGGAGCGAACCTTTTTCAGGGCTTGGGAATGTCGGACGACGGCTTTACCCGGCGCGCACTTCAGGCGGCCGGGGCAATAAGTCGAAGCGACAGAAGTCCCTGAATTCCGGTCATAGTCCCGGGACCCTAGGCGCGGAGCCGCCGCCGGTCAAGGGCTTTGACCCTCCCGGTGGCGTCCCGCGGAACGCGCAAGATCCGGATAGACGGACCGTGTTGCGCAGGCCAGCCTGCAGCCGAACTCCGCCGGCCGCACGGAGTTCTCCCTGTCTGACTTCGCCATAGGACCCTCAAAAATGGCTTGGATCGAGCGCGGTCTTCTCAACCGCCTGAATAAGCAGAACCCACGGCAGTTCGGCTGGCTGCGCAATGCCGCCGGCGCCAGCCCGGGCATCTTCTGGAAGCTCCTGCTCTTCTTCCCCCTGGCCGGCCATCGGCGGGCGGCCTCGCGGGCGCTCATCACCATGGCGCGGCTCGGTGCACTCCGCGCGCAGGACTGCGGCGACTGCCTGCAGGTGGCGGTCGATTACGCCCTCAAGGACGGCATTCCCGCCGATCACATCCAGGCGGCGCTGCGCAACGCCAACAGCCTGCCGCCGGGCGAGCGCCTCGCCCTGGACTACGGTCAGGCCGTGGCCGGGAGCTGGCCGGACCTCGCCGCACGGGTCGACGCCGTGCGCCGCGAATTCGGCGAAGCCGTTCTCGCCGAGCTTGCCTTCGCCGTGGCCACCGCAAGCCTGTTCCCGCTCGCCAAGCGGGGCCTCGGCGTCGCCGCCGCCTGCGACCTGGATGCCATCCGCGTCTAGCCGTCCGGGAAGAAGGCCGGCCGCCTGACCGTAGCTTCCAGCAGGGCGCCGCTTTGCCCCTGCGGAGTCTTTCCGATGCTTGACCTGACCCCGGTGGAGCCCCTGGTTTCACGGCACGCCCTGACCATCGTCCTGCCGCCCGACCCGGTGCTCTTCGAGTTCGCCACGGCCTTCAGCGTCTTCGCGATCGGCGCTCGCGGGCGCTACCGGGTGCGCTCCTGCCATGCCGGCCCGTGGCCGCTACAGCCCCATGGCGCGATGATGCTCGGGGTGGAGCAGGGGCTGGCGGCGGTCGAGGCGGCGCAGACCGTGGTGGTTCCGGGGACCATGGCCGACCTGGACCGGGATTTCGCCGCCGGCCTTCCGCCCGATCTTCTCGCCGCCCTGCGCCGTGCCCATGCGCGCGGCTGCCGCATCGCAGCGCTCTGCACCGGCTCCTTCATGCTTGCCGCGGCCGGGTTGCTTGACGGCCGCCGCGCGACCACGCACTGGAAGTGCGTCGACGCCATGACCGCGCTTTTTCCCGGGGTGCGGGTGGAGCCCAACGTGCTCTACGTCGACGAGGGCGATATCCTGACCGCCGCCGGCGTGACGGCGGGTATCGACCTCTGCCTGCACATGGTGCGCCGAGACTTTGGCCAGGCTTTGGCCAACGAGATCGCCCGCCACATGGTCTTCGGCCCCCACCGCGGCGGCGAGTACGCCCAGCAGATCCCCTGCGCCCTGGGGCCGGCGCGCTCCTGCAGTCTGGAGCCGACCCGGCGCTGGGTGCTGGAACGTCTGGGTCGGCCCATCACGGTGCCGCAGATGGCGGATCACGCCTGTCTTTCGGTGCGGGCCTTTAGCCGCCGCTTTCATGACGAGGCGGGCTGTCCGCCACTGCACTGGCTGGCGGTCCAGCGCCTGCGCCTGGCCCGCCAGATGCTGGAAACCTCCGACCTGATGGTCGAGGAGGTGGCGCTGCGCTGCGGCTTCGGTTCGACGCTGACCCTGCGCAAGCACTTCAAGCGGCATTTCGACGCCACGCCGCAGGCCTACCGCCGCGCCTTTCAGGAACGGCGTCGGCAGCGCGTCTTGCCCTCGGCGGCCTGAAGAGAAGGGCCGGCGGCAGCCGGGCAGCCGCAGCATTTCGGACTCCCAGCGTTCCCTTTCGGCCAGACGGCGGCCGACCCCCTGTTTCCGGCGGTATTGCTTCGCTACCTCGGCCCCAGACACAGCCGCGGAACAGGAGACGAGATGTCCGACGCATATGACACGCATTCGTACGACACGCGTTCTTACAACTCTTTGGGCTTCGAGAGGGACGGCCCGATCGGCTGGCTGGAACTGAGGCGCCCGCAAAGACTGAACGCAGTCGCCATGCGCGGCGCCGAGGAACTGCTGGACGTGGCACAGCGGATCGCCGCCGACCCTTCCCTGCGGATGGTCGCGGTCACCGGACAGGGCCGGGCCTTTTCCACCGGCATCGACCTGAAGGATCTGGCGGCCGGCCTGATCGAACCCCGCTACTTCGATCTCTGGGAGCAGGCGCTGCGGGTTTTCGAGACCATGGACAAGCTCGTCCTCTGCCTGATCCGCGGCTATGCCCTGGGCGGCGGCCTGCAGCTCGCGCTCGCGGCCGACCTGCGGGTCTGCACGCCCTCGGCCAGGCTCGGCCTGCCGGCCATCAAGGAGGGGCTGATCCCCGGCCTCGGTACCTGGCGGCTGGCCCGCTACATCGGTCTGGGGCGCGCCAAGGCGATGATCATCGGCGGCGCCATGATCGACGGGGCCGAGGCGCAGCGCATCGGCCTGGTCGATCACCTGGTCGAGGAAGATGAAGCAGACAGCGCTTTCGAGGCTTTGATTGCCGACTACGCCGGCACCAACTCCGCCGGCTGCCGCTACGCCAAGGCGCTGCTTGCGGACTGCTTCGACACCGGCTTCGACCGGTTCTTCGCCGGCTACCTCGCCGCGCAACGGCGCGCGCTCGAGAGCGCAGACTTCGCCGAAGCCATGGCCGCCTACCGCGAAGACCGCGTAGCGGTCTGGGGGTAAGGCCATGGCGACGAAGAGTAACGCAGGTCTGGACCCCATCGAGACCGCCAGCCGCGACGAGATCACCGCGCTGCAGGTGGAGCGCCTGAAGCAGGTGCTTGCCTACGCCTATGACAGGGTGCCCCACTATCGGCAGAAGTTCGAAGCCGCCGGCGTGCACCCCGTCGACTTTCGCGAGCCGGCGGACCTGGCGAGGTTTCCCGCCACCACCAAGGAGGATCTGCGCCAGACCTATCCCTTCGGCCTCTTCGCCCTGCCGATGGATCAGGTGATCCGCCTGCATGCCTCCAGCGGCACCACCGGCAAGCCGACGGTGGTGGGCTACTCGCGCCGCGACATCGAGACCTGGGCCGGGCTCATGGCGCGCTCGATCCACGCCGCCGGCGGTCGCCCCGGCGACCGGGTCCACATCGCCTACGGCTACGGTCTCTTCACCGGCGGGCTGGGCGCCCACTACGGAGCCGAGCGCCTCGGCTGCACGGTGGTGCCGGTCTCCGCCGGCCAGACACTGCGCCAGGTGCAGCTCATCAGGGACTTCACCCCCGACATCATCATGTGCACGCCGTCCTACATGCTGAACCTGGCCGATGCCTTTCAGGCGCAGGGGCAGGACCCGGCCTGGACCTCGCTGCGCATCGGCGTCTTCGGGGCGGAGCCCTGGACCCCGGCGATGCGCCGGGAGATCGAGCGGCGCTGCGTGCTGGATGCGGTGGACGTCTATGGCCTCTCGGAGGTGATCGGCCCCGGGGTCGCCTGCGAGTGCGTGGAGGCCAAGGACGGACCGGTGATCTGGGAGGATCACTTCTATCCCGAGATCGTCGACCCGGAGAGCGGCGCAGTGCTGGAGGACGGGCAGGAGGGTGAACTGGTGTTCACCACCCTGACCAAGGAGGCGCTGCCACTTATCCGTTACCGCACGCGGGATCTCACCCGGCTGCTGCCGCCGACCGCGCGGTCCATGCGGCGCTTCGCGAAGATCACCGGGCGTTCGGACGACATGATTATTCTGCGCGGCGTCAATGTCTTTCCCAGCCAGTTCGAGGAACTGCTGCTGGGCGACACGCGCCTCGCGCCGCACTACCAGTTGGAGCTGCGGCGCAAGGGCGCCCTCGATGCCCTGACCCTGAAGGTGGAGCCGCGCGACGCCGGCGGCCTCGCCCAGGGGCCCCAGATCGCCCGCGACCTGCGCGAGCGCGTGAAGCAGACGATCGGCGTCACCAGCGAGGTCTGCCTGCTGCCGCCGGGCAGCATCCAACGCTCCGAAGGGAAGGCGGTGCGTGTCGTCGACCGGCGGGGGTGATTTAGGCCGTACTCGACCTGCGTCGATGCGGTTCCAGCCCGCTCCCCCTCCCGGCCACCCATAGGATACTGGCATTGGGTGGCCGGGAGGGGGAGCGGGCCGGTGCCGTCAAATTCCATGGACCCTAAACGAAGCCCACCGTCACAAAGAGCATGTTGACCTGATCGTCGTCGTCGGAAAGCGGCATGATCAGGTCCTCGGTGGTGAGGAATTCCTTGTTCTTGCCCACATAGGGCACGTCGCTGCTGAGCGGCGCCCGGGATTCGAAGACCTGCCGGCAGGATGACCAGATCCGGCTCGGCGCCTTCTGATGCGGGATGCTGCTCATCCAGAGGCCGGTGTAGCTGCCCATCATGTGCTCGTCCATCTTGGTGCCGATCAGCCGGTAGCGGAAGTCCAGCGGCTCGGCCCGCACGTCGAGCAGGAAGATGTGCGGCAGGATCTTCAGAATCTCAGACGGGTCGATGTCGCCGCGCGCGGGCATAAGCCGGGCGCCGCGCTTGGCGTTCCAGTAGTCGAAGCCCTGCTGATTGATCGGTGATTTCAGGGCCAGCAGTGGGACACTACTATTTGCGGGAGCGTTGCTGTTCACCGCTAAGCACTATCTCTCAAAACGCGGCTACAAAAAGTCTTAGGTGTCTGAAAATTAAGATGATTTGCCTAGTCAGGCTGTAATAATCGCTTAGGTCAATTGAGCAAAGGTAACGCGAATCGCTCTTATTTCCAAATCGTCTTCCCGCTTCCCGGCAAACCCAGATCGGGCCAGAGACGGTCGATGCGGTCGATGACCGCCTGGTCCATGCGGATTTCCCGGCCCCATTCGCGCTTGGTTTCCGGCGGCCACTTGTCGGTGGCGTCCAGCCCGATCTTGGAGCCCAGGCCGTCCTCCGGCGAGGCGAAGTCGAGATAGTCGATGGGGGTCTGCTCGATCAGGGTGATGTCGCGGGCCGGGTCCATCTTGGTGGAGATGGCCCACATCACGTCCTTCCAGTCGCGCGCGTTCACGCCGTCGTCCACCACGATCACCCACTTGGTGTACATGAACTGGCGCAGGTAGGACCACACCCCCAGCATCACCCGCTTGGCATGGCCGGGGTAGGCCTTCTTCATCGACACCACGGCGATGCGGTAGCTGCAGCCCTCCGGCGGCAGCCAGAAGTCGGTGATCTCCGGGAACTGCTGCTGCAGGAGCGGCACGAAGACCTCGTTCAGGCCCTCGCCGAGGACCGAGGGCTCGTCCGGCGGGCGCCCGGTGAAGGTGGAGAGATAGATCGGGTCGCGCCGCATGGTGACGGCGGTCACGGTGAAGACAGGGAAGGGCTCGGCGGCGTTGTAGTAGCCGGTGTGGTCGCCGTAGGGGCCTTCCTCGGCTGTCTCCTCCAGCGAGACCTCGCCCTCCAGCACGATCTCCGCCTCCGCCGGCACCTTCAGCGGCTGGGTCTTGCAGTCGACGAGGTCGACCTTGCGGCCGCGGAGCAGCCCGGCGAAGTGATACTCCGAGAGGGTGTCGGGCACCGGGGTCACGGCGGCCAGGATGGTGCCGGGGTCGGCGCCGATCACTGCCGCGGCCGGCAGCGGCGCCGGCTTCTGCTCTTTCCAGCGCCGGTGGTGCTGGGCGCCGCCGCGGTGCTTCAGCCAGCGCATGATGGTCTTGTTGCGGCCGATCACCTGCATGCGGTAGATGCCGAGGTTGAAGGCGTCGCTCTTGTCGCCGCCGGGGTTGGGCCCCTGGGTCACCACCAGCGGCCAGGTGATCAGCGGCGCCGGCTCGCCCGGCCAGCAGGTCTGCACCGGCAGGTGCGCGAGGTCGATGTCGTCGCCGGTCAGCACCACGTCCTGGCAGGGGCCGTAGCCGGCGGTCTTGGGTTTCATCGCCAGCACCGACTTCAGCAGCGGCATGTGCTGCCAGGCCTCGCGCAGGCTGCCCGGCGGCTCCGGCTGGCGCAGGAAGGCCAGGGTCTCGCCCACCTCGCGCAGTTGCCCGGGCTCGCGGTCCATGCCCCAGGCGACCCGCTCGACCGTGCCGAAGAGGTTGACCAGCACCGGCATCTCCGCCTTGCGGCCGTCGGCATGGACGACGTTCTCGAACAGCACCGCCGGGCCGCCCTCCGCCAGCAGGCGGGTCTGGATCTCGGTCATCTCCAGCTCCGGCGCCACCGGCGCGCTGACCCGCACCAGCCGGCCGTCGCGCTCCAGCCGCGCGATGAAGTCCCGCAACGACGCAAAGGGCATCAGTCGCGCTCGACCTGCAGCACCGTGCCGTCGATGGCCACCACCTTCACCCGCGTGCCGGCGGGCAGGTCCTCGCCCTCCACCTTCCAGCGCGTGTCGTCGATGTGCAGCAGACCGGTGCCGTCCTTGATGGGCTCGCGCAGCGTGAAGGTACGCCCGACGTAGCCGGCGCCGCGCTTGTTCAGGTTCGGCTGGTCGCTCGGCGCCGGGGTCCGGTTGCGGGCATAGAAGCGCCAGGCGTAGATCGAGACCACCGAGACCACGGCGAAGAGCAGCAGCTGCATCTGCCACATCATGTCCGGCGCGATCAGCAGCACCAGCCCGACGACGCCGGCGGCGATGCCCATCCAGAGGAAGATGGCGCCGGGGGCGAAGACCTCGATGCCGATCAGGAAGATCCCGATGACCCACCAGTTCCAGTATTCGATCTGTTCGAAGCTGATCATGGGCGCGAACTCCCGCCGCCCCCCGGAACGCCACCGCCGGTGTTGTCGTTGCCGCTGGGCGGATCCCAGGGGCCGCGCGCGGCCTCGCGCTGCTCCATCGATTCGCGCGCGATCTCGGCGATGCCGCCGATGGCCCCGATGACCCCGGCGGCGTCGACCGGCAGGAAGAAGGTCTTCTGATTGGCGGAGTCGGCGAACTTGCCGAGTGCGTCGACATAGCGCTGGGCGACGAAGTAGTTCACCGCGTTGACGTCGCCGCGGGCGATGGCCTGGGAGACCATGGCCGTCGCCTTGGCTTCCGCCTCGGCCTCGCGCTCGCGCGCCTCGGCGTCGCGGAAGGCGGCCTCGCGGCGGCCCTCTGCGGCCAGGATCTCGGCCTGCTTCTGGCCCTCGGCGCGCAGGATCTCGGCCTGGCGGTCGCCCTCGGCCACCAGCACGGTGGCGCGCTTGTCACGCTCGGCCTTCATCTGGCGGGCCATGGAATCGACCAGGTCGGCAGGCGGCGTGATGTCCTTGATCTCGATGCGCGTCACCTTCACGCCCCAGGGCTCGGTCGCGTCGTCGACCACCTGCAGCAGGCGGGTGTTGATGCTGTCGCGGTTGGACAGCAGCTCGTCCAGGTCCATGGAGCCCATGACCGTCCGGATGTTGGTCATGGTCAGGTTCAGGATGGCGCGCTCCAGATTGCGCACCTCATAGGCCGCCTGGGCGGCGTTCAGCACCTGATAGAAGACCACCCCGTCGACCTGCACCAGGGCGTTGTCGCGGGTGATGACCTCCTGGGAGGGTACGTCCAGCACCGTTTCCATCATGTTGAGCTGGGCGCCGATGCGGTCGATGATGGGCAGGATCATGCCCAGCCCGGGGGGCAGGGTCTTGGTGTAGCGCCCGAAGCGTTCGATGGTGTACTCGTAGCCCTGCGGCACCGCCTTGACGCTCATGGAGACGATGATGATCGCCAGGATGACAATGGCGATCACCAGGATGCCGAAGCCGCTGATTTCAATTGGCATGATTGCGGTGTCCCCCTTCTTGAATCCGCGTGACTGACTGCCCAGATCGACTTTGAGTCGAGGCCGCCTTGCAATCAAGAACTATCGGTTTGGTTCCAGGGCAGGGGGCTGACTCTATCCTGTGTTGTGCAGCCAGTAAAACGGCCGCCTGATCTTGGGTGTTTGCGGCGATGACAGCCCCGCCGGACAAGAAAAGAGCGCGGATAACACAAACTCGGTAGGCCGGATTAACCAAGATGCAATGCCGTTTTGGCACTATACATGACGCGCGCTTTTTCCTTATTGTTGACAGTGTCTTGGCAGGAACCGCGCGGAGTCGCCCGGGCGGCCGGCGCAGGATGACCGAGGCTTGTTTGGACCGGGGCTTCTTTGGACCGGGGCACTTTTTCAAGTTGTGAGGCTTGAACCAGATGATGCAGTACTACGTTGTCGGCGGTGAATACAAGGATACGCGCTTTCGCGAAACCGTCGGCGGAAACGAGGAATGGTTTGGTCCCTTCAGCGACTACGAAGCGGCGAGGGCCGAGTGGGCCAGACATGCCTGGCAGACGGTCGATGACTGCACGACCCGCTATCGGATCGAATGCATCGACAACGACGGGCCGCCGCCCTGCACCGACTGAAGGGGAGGCGCGGTCCGCTGACGGACCGCTCCGCCACTGCCAGGTCGACAGGGTAGCAGGCGCCGGCAAGGCAACGAGACCGACGCGCCATGCCCTGGCCGCTTCCTGAAACCGACGACGCGCGCCTGCGTCTGGCCAAGGGCTACCCCTATGCCGCGCCGGGCGGCTCCTACCTTTACCGCGACGGCGAAATCACGCCGATGCCGGATGACGTCGGCCCGGCGGCGCTGCGGGACCGGGTGCCGGTCATCGCCCATGGCTCGAACCGTGCGCCGGAACAGATTCACCGCAAGTTCTCCCATCTTTCGGGACCTGCGTCCGAGATCCCGGTCACCCGCGCCGTCCTGGATGACCACGACGTGGTCTACTCGGCCCATATGACGCGCTACGGCGCGGTCTCGGCGACGCTGCACCGGGCGCCCGGCACCCGGGTGACGGTCTTCGTCACCTGGCTCACCGAGGCACAGTTGCCGCGCATGCACGAGACCGAACTGGGGCTCGGCAACTATGCCTATGGGCGCATGACCGACGTCGACCTGACGATCGAGGGCGGTCCCCGGCTGGACGCCGCCTTCGCCTATCTTTCGGTGCACGGCTGCCTTGCGGACCCCGAGGCCGCAGGCGCACCGCTGGCGCTTGCTGCCGTTCCGGCCGAGGACCGCCGCCACCGCGCCGTCCACCAGGAATCGGCGCTCGCCGTGCTGCGCGACCACCACGAACCGGAGGCGGAGCTGGACGGCCTGATCCTCACCGCCATCGCCGACACCGCCAAGCGCCGCCGCCTGATCGAAACCCTTCAGGCCGCCGCCGTGCCCTGGGAAGTGCCGGGATTCGAGATGATCCTGCGCTAGGGCGGAAGCCGGTGCCGGCAACGCTCTAATCAGACCGCGCGTATTGTCGGCAATTGCGTTCGCCTCTAAATTGCTGCACGGCTTACCCTCCGCTTCCCAAGCGCTCGATTGGAGATGCCGATGCGCAGGCTCGCTTTGGTTTTCGTTCTTGCCGCCGGCCTCGGGGCCTGCGCGGCTTCCCCCTCAAAAGACCTCACCGAAGCCCACCGGCTCTGCAAGCAGATCGAGCAGGGCGTGACGACGCAGGCCACCGTTGACGGCTGTACCGAGATCATCGAGCACAGCGCCTGGGATGACGAGCGCGTGGAGGCCCTGAATCGTCGGGGTGTGGCCAACGAGCAGTTGGGCCGCATCGACGAAGCCTTTGCCGATTTCGACGAGGCGGTCAGTCTCGCCCCCTACTTCTCGGCGGCCTATAACAACCGGGCCAACCTGTTCAGCAGGCAGGGGAACAACGCCCGCGCGGTGCAGAGTTTTCAGGCGGCTATCCGCGCGAACCCCGACAATGCCGCCGCCTACAACAATTACGCCTGGTATCTCGCATCGCGCGGTGATTATGACGGGGCCCTGGTGCGTGTGGAGAAGGCGCTGGCGTTGGACAGCGACTATGGCGCTGCCCTCGACACCTATGGGCATGTTCTGATGGGATTGGGACAGTCGCAGGCGGCGATGAGCGCTTTCGAACGGGTCATCGTCTTGGAAGGTTCGAAAGCTGTGCGCATGTATCAGGAAGCGCTGGACGGATGGGGCTATGAGCCGGGCCGGACCGACGGCGTCATGGACGCGCAGACCGACGCGGCGCTGTCCGCCTGTATCCGCGACAACTGCCGTCTGCTGCTGGAGTGAAAGGCAGCGGTCACGGCATGTCGCGGCGCGCAGGAAGCACGGCAAGAAGGCTGGCCCTCTGTGTGGTTGCGGTTTGCTGGCTCGCGGGCGGTGTGGCCGGAGCAGCACTGGCCCAAGGCCGCGCATCGCTTGAGACGCAGGATCCCACCGCCTTTTTCTTTACTTACGCAATTGCTCAGGTGGGCAGTGTGGATTCACCCGAGATCCGTGCGGCCTATGCCGACAGCCTTCTATCGATTGTCTGGTATCTTGTGGCCGAGGGTAGGCTTGACAGCGTCAACGACTCCCACATCGAAGACCTTGCGGCGCTTCTGGAAGATGAGAGTGACGCCGTGCGAGAGAGGGTGGCTGCGGTGCTTGGACACCTCGGGCCGCGGGCCGCGCGCGCGGTGCCCGCTCTTGAAGACGCTCTCCGCAGGGTCGAAGCGATGCGGCGGGCCTTGCCCATCCTGCCGCAGGCCGACTCTGCGCAGACCATCAAGCAGGCGCTCAGGAGAATCTCCGGAAAGTAGGCCGATGCCGGGCCGGTCTGATCCGGATCAGACGGCGTTGGCGAGTCCGGCCGTGCTGCGGAAGCGGGTGCGGTAGGCGTTGGGGCTGACCCCCAGATGGCGCAGGAAGGCGCGGCGCATGATCTCCGCCGAGCTGAAGCCGGCGGCAGTGGCGATCCGCTCCACCGGGTCCTCGCTCTGCTCCAGGTGGCGCCGGGCCGCTTCCAGGCGCTGGGCCTCGACGTAGCGGGCCGGGGTCTGCCCGGCCTCTCGGGTGAAGCTGCGGGCGAAGGTGCGCGGGCTCATGCCGGCCCGCGCGGCCAGTGCCGGGACGGAGAGGTCGGCGGCGATGTTGTCGGCGATCCAGCGCTGCAGGTCTTCGATCTTTCCCACCCTGCCGCTGCGCGCACGCAGTTGCGTCGCAAACTGGGACTGGCCGCCCGGGCGCTTGACGAAGAGGACGAGTTCGCGCGCCACCGCCAGGGCCAGTTCCGGCCCATGGTCCAGCTCCACCATGGCCAGGGCCATGTCCATGCCGGCGCTGACCCCGGCGGAGGACCAGAACTTGCCGTGGCGCATGAAGATGGCGTCGGGTTCCAGATCGATGTCCCGGTAGCGCTGCTGCAGGTCGTCGGCCCAGCGCCAGTGGGTGGTGGTGGCCTTCCCCTCCAGGGCGCCGATCTCCGCCAGCAGGTAGGCGCCGGTGCAGACCGAGCCGACGCGCTCCGCCGCCGCGACGGCCTGGCTCAGCCAGGCCAGCGTCTCGGCGTCCTTCAGGGCGCCGCGGCGCCCGGCGCCGCCGCAGACGATCAGGCTGCCGAGCCCCGCCAGATCGCTTGTGAAGTCCCGCGTCGCCTGCAGCACCAGCCCCTGATCGGAGCGCAGGGCGCCCTCGGCCTTGGCCACCAGGTCGATGCTGTAGAGGTCCGCCAGGCCGAACTCCCGCACGATGTGGTTGGCGGCGGCGAAGACCTGAAAGGGCCCTGACATGTCCAGCAGGTTCGCGTCGGGATAGCCAAAGACCCAGATGGTCTGATGGCGGTCCGGATCGCGGATCATCTCCCGGGTCAGGCTGTGGGGCTTGCGGATCTCCTGCATGAGCGACCTTCCGTCGGGGGGCTTCCGCGGCTGCGGGGAGACCCACAGTCAATCATGACCGCGCCCTTGGCGCCAATGACAAAGACCCCACGATCTCTGCCTTGTATCTTTTTTTTGTAATCTACTTTGAAGTTAGCGGACTCCTTCGCTCTTCGTCTTTATGGTGCGTTCATGCGGAAACGCGATGTCTGTGCGCTCACTCAACGCGGTTGCGGTGGGCATGACGCGACCGCCAATCGAACAGGAAAGGCTGCAATGATCCGGATACTGTCCATCCTCGCATTGGTGTCTTTGGTGGTGGCTTGTGCCGGTGGCGCCCAGCGCGCCCTCATCGATGAGCGCCGCGCCTGCCTCGGCAACGGTCAGGGGGCGATTGAAGCCTGCACGCGCATCATCGCGAGGGATGTGCCGCGCGACGTTCTGATCGAGGCTTACATCAACCGCGGCAACGCCCGGGTCGATACCGGCGACATCGATGGAGCTCTTGCCGATATGCAAGCGGTGATCGATCTCGATCCCGACGATCCCTTGGCCTATTTCAACAGAGGAGACGCCTATCTGAAGTTGGACAAGCCGGAGCGCGCCATTGCCGAGTTCAGCCGCAGCATCGAATTGGACCCCAACTACGCGCCTTCGTATTCCATGAGAGGCTCGGTCTATTCCCTGGTGGACAAACACGCTCTTGCCTTGGCCGACCACGACAGGGCGTTGTCCCTGGAGCCGAAAGACGCCGTCATGCTCTACAACCGCGCGCTTTCACTGTTCTTTGCTCAAGACTATGAGCGCGCGCTGACGGATCTTGATGCGGCGCTCAGGGTGCGGGCAAGCTACGGCGTTGCGCGGGAACTGCGCGCCGAGGTTTTGCGGATCTTGCAGCAGCAGAAGGCGGGCAACGGCGGCTGATCCCCGCGCTTGGCGTTGCCGTCGGCAAGAAGGCAGCGTCCGACCGCCATCGTGGCTGCATCGCGGAGTGCAAGTCATGGATCGCAGCTCGAAACTCTGGTCAGAGTCCGTCGCTCCGCTATAGTGCGCCGATGTTGGGGATCCCTTTGCGCGCGGCGCTGTCCGCGCTTCTGCTTGCCGGGCTGGCGGCCTGCGAGACGCCGCCGCCGGAAACCGCTGGGCGGCTGGACCGCGAGGTCACGCTGTTCGATCCGGCCACCGCGATCCAGGATGACTGGATCGAGATGCCGCTGGTCGGCAAAACCGAATACCGCCTCAACACGCTGAACGACCGCCTGTCGATCCGCGCGGTGGGCCGGCGCTCGGCCTCCGGCCTCGTGCTGCCGGTGGAGTTCGACCCCAACGACTGCCCGGTGATGGCGTGGTCCTGGCGCATCCAGGAACTGCAGGAGACGGCCAGCCTGGTCGAGCGCGACCGCGAGGACGTGGCGGCCTCCATCTTCGTGATGTTCGGCGACCCCGGGTCCTTTGCTGCGCCGCGCGAGGTGCCGACCCTGCGCTACGTCTGGACCAATGCGCGCCAGCAGATCGAAGACATTGTCGACTCGCCCTATCTGCCGGGGGTGGTGCGCTCTATCGTCGTGGAGACCGGGGTGGTGAGCCCGGCGATCTGGGTCGACGAGAAGCGCGACCTGCTGGCCGATTATCAGGCGGCCTTCGGCGGCAAGCCGCGGGACAAGGTCCATGCCATCGCGATCTTCACCGACAACGACCAGACCGGCGAACCGGTGGAGGCACACTACGGCCGCGCCGGCCTGTTCTGCACGGTCAGTTCGGGCTGAGAGACGTCACGGCGAATTTGCCCCGCCCTTCGAGACGGCCCCCTTTGGATCAAAGGGGGCCTCCTCAGGGTGAGGCAGAGCGTTGGCTTGATTGACCTCATGCTGAGGAGCCCGAAAACCTCAGGGGGCGTCTCGAAGCACGAGGTCAATCACTCGACCGGCGTTCGCAGCCGCTCACACTGGCGCGACCTTCCAGACGACGGCGTTGCGCAGGTCGGTGTCCTCCAACTCGCGGCTGGTCTTGACCGCATAGGCGATCATCCGTTCCAGGCCCTCGCGCGGCAGATAGGTGCGGCCGGGATCGCCCATCAGCACCAGGCAGTCCGGCCCGGCCAGGCTGCGCAGCCAGGCGGTGATGCGCTCGGCCGCCGGGCGCTCGTAGCAGACGTCGCCGGCCAGCACCACGTCCCATCCCGAATTTGCCCGGCCCGGGTTGGCCGTGCCCACAATATCTTCCCGGCGGACCGCCACTTCCGCGCCGTTGGCGGCGGCGTTGAGGCGGCAGGCGGCGCAGGCGAAGGCGTCGATCTCCACCGCTTCGACGGAGGCAGCGCCGGCCAGCCTGGCGGCGATGCCCTGCAGGCCCGACCCGGCGGCGAAGTCCAGCACCCGCTTGCCGCGCACCACCTCCGGGTGGTCCAGCAGGTAGCGCGCCAGCGCCTGGCCGCCGGCCCAGGCAAAGGCCCAGAAGGGCGGCGGCAGGCCCTCGCGGGCGAGTTCCTCTTCGGTGGCCTGCCACAGCGGCACCACTTCGCTTGCCAGATAGAGCTTCACCTCGGGGACCAGCGGCGGCTCCTGCAGGCGGGTGTTGGCGCGGACGAAGTCTTCCGGATCGGCTTTTGCGGCAAGGGTCATGGCGCGCCCAGCACCCAGGCGTGCAGCCAGGGGCTGCCGGCCAGGATGCCGGCCAGCAGCAGCCAGCCGGCGATGCGGTTCGACTTGAACTTGGCGAGACAGTCCGTCGGCGTATCCATCTTCAGATCGGCGACCTGCCAGAGGAAATGCAGCGCGACCGCGGCGAGGCCGACCCAGAAGGGCCACAGCAGCCCGGTGGCCGCGCCCGCGAGGCCGAAAAGGGCCAGGGCCACGGCATAAAAGCCGATCAGCCAGGGTTTGGTGGCGGAACCGAAGCGCAGCGCCGTCGACTTCACGCCGATCAGCGCGTCGTCCTCCTTGTCCTGGTGGGCATAGATCGTGTCGTATCCCAGTGTCCAGGCGATGCCGCCGAGGTAGAGCAGCACCGGGGGCCAGCCGAAGCCGCCGGTCACCGCCGTCCAGCCGATCAGCGCGCCCCAGCTGAAGGTCAGGCCGAGCCAGGCCTGGGGCCAGTAGGTGATGCGCTTCATCAGCGGATAGGGAAAGACCAGCAGCAGCGAGGCGGCGCCCAGCAGGATGGTCAGTCCGTTCATCTGCAAAAGGATGACGAAGGAAGTGAGCAGCAGCGCCAGCAGGAAAAGCCCGGCCTGCAGCAGGCTGACCTCGCCGCTGGGCAGCGGCCGGTCGGCGGTGCGCGCCACCCGGCCGTCGAAATCGCGGTCCAGGATGTCGTTCACCGTACAGCCCGCCGCGCGCATCAGGAGTGCGCCGATGCCGAAGTAGAGATAGAGCAGCCAGGAGGGTGCGGCCGCCGGCGTGACGGCGTCGCCCAGCGCGATGGACCACCAGCCGGGAAACAGCAGCAGCCAGACGCCGATCGGCCGGTCGAAGCGGGCGAGCCGGCAATAGGGCCGCAGCGCCCGCGGCGCCAGACGCAGGACCCAGTGGTCGGCGCGGATGTCGCTGGCCGTGTTACCGGCGGGGCTGGGCGTTGTGCCGTTCATCGCCTAATCTTTAGCCGCGAATCCTTGCGGGAGAAAGACGTGCGGCCGGGGTGCGACCATGGCGCAGGCTAAAACGAGGGCGCAGCCGGCTACCCGGCTCCATGTCGACGACACTCTGGAGGAGGGCCGGACCCTCGGCCTGGACCGCGACCGGTCGCACTTCCTGCGCTCGGTGCTGCGCCTCGGCCCCGGCGCGCGGCTGGCGGTCTTCAACGCCCGCGACGGCGAATGGCAGGCCGAGATCGAGGGGCTGGGCAAGGGCTGGTGCTCCCTGAAGGTCGGGGCGCAGCGGCGGCAGCCCACGCCGGAGCCTGACCTCTGGTTGGTTTTCGCGCCCATCAAACGCGCGCGCATCGACTTCATCGCAGAGAAGGCCACCGAGCTCGGCGTCGCGGTGCTGCAGCCGGTGATGACCCGCTTCACGGCGGTCAGCCGCGTGAACGAGGACCGTCTGGCCGCCAACGCCCGCGAGGCGGCCGAGCAGTGCGAACGCCTCAGCATCCCGGAGGTGCGGGAGACCCGCAGTCTGGGCGAGGTGCTCGACCAGTGGCCGCAGGGGCGGCGCCTGCTGGTCTGCGCCGAATGGGGCGCCGCGCAACCCATCGCCGAGGCGCTGCAGGCCGTGCGCGCCGGGCGGGGGGGAACCGGGACCTTCGCCGCCGATCCCTGGGCCATCCTGACCGGGCCGGAAGGGGGCTTTGCGGAGAGCGAACTTGACGCCCTCCGCAAACTGCCCTTTGCTGTGCCGGTCGGGCTGGGACCGCGCATTCTGCGGGCCGACACCGCGGCGCTGGCGGCTTTGGCCTGCTGGCAGGCGGTCCTGGGCGACGGTGCGGAACGTCCGCCGGCGGAGTTGGCTGGCTTTCCCACGGGATAAGATTCGATTTGGGGACCAGCTTGGTCGGAGGTTTGCAATGCGCGGGCGAATACGAAGTTTCAAGACCCGACAGTGATCCTGGAGTGATCCCCAGAACCTGAAGACCTGTGCGAAGGCCCCGCGGAGAGGGCCGCCAAAGCGGGCGACCAAACAGGAAAACGAGCAGGATCGAGATCCACCAGTCGAGCGTGCCGGGGGGCGGGCGCCGATACCATCCACCAAAAGGAACATCTTCAGGGTCCGACGGCGTACCGGCACAACAGACTCCGGCACAAGGTCGATCCCGGTGTAAGGTAATCCGGCACAAGGTTCGAAAACGGCATGTCCGCTCCTCCCCAGGTTCAGGGCGAGACCCTGACCGACAAGGCGCAACTGATCGCCTATCTCGAGGCTGGCTGCAAGCCCGCCGCAGACTGGCGCATCGGCACCGAGCACGAGAAATTCTGTTACACACTGGACGACTTCCGGCCCCTGCCCTATCACGGCGCGCGCAGCATCGAGGCGCTGCTGAAGGGCCTGCAGGCGTTCGGCTGGGACGGGGTCAAAGAGGGTGAGAACGTCATCGCGCTCACCCACAACGGCGCCAGCGTGTCGCTGGAACCCGGCGGCCAGGTGGAACTCTCCGGCGCGCCGCTGGAGACCATTCACGACACCTGCAGCGAGGTCCACCACCACCTCGACCAGATCAAGAAGGTGACGGAGCCCATGGGCGTCGCGGCCATGGGGCTGGGCTTCCAGCCCAAGTGGGCGCGCAGCGACATCTCCTGGATGCCCAAGGGCCGCTACAAGATCATGGGCGCATACATGCCCAAGGTGGGGAACCTGGGGCTCGACATGATGCTGCGCACCTGCACGGTGCAGGTGAACCTGGACTTCCAGTCCGAAGCCGACATGGTGAAGAAATTCCGTGTCAGCCTGGCCCTGCAGCCTATCGCCACGGCGCTTTTCGCCAACTCCCCCTTCACCGAGGGCCAGCCCAACGGTTTCCTCAGCTACCGCAGCCACATCTGGACCGACACCGATCCGGACCGCACCGGCGTGCTGCCCTTCGTCTTCGAGGACGGCATGGGTTTCGAGCGCTATGTCGACCACGTGCTGGACGTGCCGATGTACTTCGTCTACCGCAACGGCAGGTACATCGACGCTTCGGGCCAGTCGTTTCGGGACTTTCTCGCCGGCAGGCTGCCGGCCCTGCCGGGCGAGAAGCCCAAACTCGGGGACTGGGCCGATCACCTCTCGACGCTGTTTCCGGAGGTGCGCCTGAAGCGCTTTCTGGAAATGCGCGGCGCCGACGGCGGGCCCTGGAAATCCCTCTGTGCGCTACCGGCTTTCTGGGTCGGTCTGCTCTACGACGATACGGCGCTGGACGCCGCCTGGGATCTGGTGAAGGACTGGACCCTGGAAGACCACCGCTATCTGCGCGCCGAGGTGCCCAAGCAGGCGCTCCACACACCCTTCCACGGCGGCAAACTCAACGCGGTTGCCCATCAGGCGGTGGAGATCGCCGCCGAGGGCCTGAAGGCGCGCAACCGCCTGGACGGCCAGGGCGACAACGAGAGTCACTTCCTTGAACTGCTGCGCAGCCGCGTGGAGCGCGAGAAGTGCCCGGCGGAATACCTGCTCGACGACTATCACGGCCGCTGGGGCGGCAACATCGACCCGATCTTCACCGAGTGCGCCTACTGAAAGGCAGGCAGGCCGCGCGATCAGTCGGCCAGTTCCCCTTTCTGCTCGAAATTCGTCACAGGTGCTTTGAACCTGACGCTGCATACTGCCCGACACCCGACAGATGGCGAAAGCCGAGAGATCCGGTCGGGTGTGAGGATTGCCCAAGGTGGACGAGACAAGGCGCATCGAGGACGCCGTGCTGCGGGGGCGACCCGCAGCACCCAAGGCCGAGCGCGGCCTGGACGCGGAGGAGGGCGGTGCGCCGTCGGTCGGGGAGCGGAGCGGCGTTGTCGTCGAATCCGCTGAGGGCGCCGGGATCTTCGTGGTTTCCGCCCCGCTGGGCCCCTTGCCTGAAAACCCTGCGGCCGCGGCGGAGCTGCTCGTCAAGGCGATGGCCAGCAACCTTTGCCTGGCGGCAACCGGCGGCGGCTCGCTCGGCCTGGACGCTCGGTCGGGGATGCTGGTCCTGTCCTACATTGAGGAGTCCGGGGGCAACGACCGGGCGCGTCTGGCCGAAGTCGTTGCGCTGTGTCGCCGCAAGACAGCCGAGTTGCGCGGCAGCCTGATGGCGGGCCGAGATCCACAAACCTGGATAAGCTTCTAGTCTGTGCCTGTCGCCGGAGCGCCTTGCGCCGCTTCCTTGGCGCGGGCCTGCTTGGCCAGGGTGAGGGCGCGCACCAGGGCCGGCGGCATATCGCCCTGGGCCTCTTCCTGCGCCGGCGTCAGGCCCAGTTCACGCAGTTGGATGGCGGCCTCGGTTGCCAGGATCTCCGCCCTTAGCGCCGCGATGCGGGAATCGACGGCTGTGGCGCCGGCGAAACTGCGCCGCGTGGCAACACCGCGGAAGGTGCGCGGCTGGCTCAGGGCCGAGCGGCCGGCCCCGATGATGTTGGAGGTGCGTGGCGGCGTGCCGGTCACGGCGAAGTTGCCGATCCGCTGCCCCGCGGGGCCGTTGTTGAAAATGATGCTTCTGCCCACGGTGTTGTGAGAGCCGCGGGTTCCGCAGAACACCGAGGAACCGATCGACGTGCAGGAGGCTTCGGCCTGCGACGGCAGCGCGACGGTGGAGGCTGCGGCTAGGACGGCGGGGGCCAGGAATGCCGCCCCCCAAACGAGGGACCGCGCAAGAATTCTCATCGCCTTACTCCCTTCCTGTCATGGGTTCGAAGAAGAACCAGACGCTTGGAGATACGGGCCGTCCCCCCGTTCGGCTTCACCGCCAGTATGCCCCCTGGCACCCTGGGCGCCAAGGGGCGGCGCTGGAACTGCCCCCGAACGCCCCCCGAACGCCCCCCGAGCGCCCCTGGAGCGCCCCGGAGGCGGCCTGGGTACTTCTTTTGATCCACCGGTCAGCCGTCGCCACCCGGCTCGGACGGTGCCGACTGGCGGGCCCGTGCGTCTTGTGCCCGGGCTTCCTTGGCGAGCGCGAGGGCGCGCTTCAGGGCCGGCGGCATGTTCGGCACCGCCGCTTCCTGGGCCGGGGTCAGGCCAAGCTCGCGCAGCCGCGCCTCGGCATCGAGGGCCAGAGCCTCGGCGCGCAGCGCGCGGACCCGGGAGTCGTCGAAGGGGCCGCGGCGAAACCCGCCGGGCCGCGGGCCGAAGAGGGTGGTGCTGCTCAGGCGGCTGCCGCGCACCAGGGGGAGGGTGCGCCCGCGCAGCACACTTGATCCGCCGAAGCTGCGGTCGCGCCGCAGCAGCCCCGACGTCAGGGAGTTTCCGAAGCGGGTCGGCGCCGCCGAACTTCCGAAGCTGCGGTCGCGCTGCAGAAACCTGCTGTTGAAGGAGGAGTTGAAGCCGCGCGGGCCGACCGAGGAGCGGTTGCTGCGGAGGCTGCTCCGAGCACTGCTCCGGGTGCTGCTGCGGGCACTGCGCTTGCTGAAGCCGGCCAGATGCAGGCGCGCCGCGGCGGGCTGGCGGTCCAGGGCGGCTTTGCCCGCCGGCAGGGCGCCGGCGGCGATGCCGCCTGCGGGGGATATGCCCTGGGGGCGATCGAGCGCGCCGTTGAGGGTGCCGTTGAGGGTGCCGGTAAGGGTGCCGTTGAGGGTGATTGGGCTGAGGGCTGCGGCCTCTTGCGCCGCAACCGCCGGCACGGCCAGGGCAAAGGCCAGGACAGCCGCACGCCGGAGACTCTGAACTGATTGAAATCTCATGTCTTTCCTTCCTTTCGCCGTCCCCCGGCTGCTGCTCTTCTCCCCCGTTGTTGACCCCTGTTCTTGACCTGTGGTCGGTCCTCCGTCCTGGCAAGCGAGATGGCGGCCGGGGGCGCTCCGCTCAAGGCACGATTTCGCGAGCGCTGCGTCAGCGCCGGCCCACATTGCCGGCCCGTGTTGTTGGCCCGCGTTGCCGGTTTGCGCTTCGCCCGGCGCTGAGACAGGATAGGGCCCGGCCTGCCGAACACCTTGGACCTCCGACCGGCAGGCGGCTGGGGACGACCGCAAGTGGACTCGAACGACCGAAACCCGAACGACCGGCGCTGGCTGCGGGAGTGGGCGCTGCGCATCGGCGGCACCGCCTACCTGCTTTTCGTCTTTGCCTTTCTCGTCGGGCATCCGCGCCCGGGCAGCATCGACAGCCTGACCCATGCCCTGGGCATGGCCGTCGTCCCCGCCCTGATCGGCACCCTCGCCGCCCTTGCGGTCATGCTTTATCTGCGCCGCCGCTAATGTTTCGCTCCAGCCCGCATTGATCCCCGCCGCCACTAGCCCAAGCCCGGGTTTGTCGCTTAAGCTGCCGGCTGGGGGGCTCAGGGTAGGCGTCGCTTGAGGGGGCGCGGGCCCAAGGAGGAGCAGCAGGCATGCGCATCTTGCACACCCCGGGGGCCATCGCCCCGCCGTTCTCCCGCTACAGTCACGGCGTCGAAGCCAAAGCTGTGAGCCGCTGGCTCTCGATCTCCGGCCAGGTGGGCGTTGCCAGCGACGGCAGGCTGGCGGAGGGGCCGGCCGGCCAGATGGAGCAGGCCTGGCACAACATCTTCGAGGTTCTGGCCTCGGCGCAGATGGCGCCGGAGAACCTCGTAAAGATCACGGCCTTTATCACCAGCCGCGAGGATCTGGGGACCTTCCGCGAGGTGCGCGACCGCCTTTTGGGCGCCGCGCAGCCGGCCTCCAGCCTGGTCATCGTCGCCGGGTTGGCGGACCCGGCCTGGCTGGTGGAGATCGAGGCGCTCGCGGCCGCCTGACGGCGGCGCGCGGGCGGCCTCTGTCGGACGGAAGCGCCGCTCAGGTTACGGCGAGCGGATTGCCCGGGGAGCCGGTCGCCCCTTTGATCGGCAGCGGCGCGAAGACGTAGGCGAACTGCCAGCTGCCGTCGGCCGCCAGGCTTTCGAAATCCAGGTTTTCCTGCAGGTAGATTCCATGGCGGACCAGCATCTCCTGGTGCACCGGAAACGCCAGACCGCTGTCGGGGTTCGGGACCACCTCCACGCCCCAATTGTCGGCGCCCACCAGCGACACCTGCCGTTCGGCAAGATAGCGCGCGACCTCCATGCCGATGCCGGGCGATCCATTGTTGTACCGCGCGTTGTCCTCCTTCCACAGCAGGCCCCAGCCGGTGCGGAACATCACCACGTCGCCCGGCGCAATGGCCTCGGTGGAGAGCCCCTGGCGCTCCAGCGCCGCCTCCAGATCGGCCAGGGTGACTTCCGCGCCTGCCTCCAGCATGCCGCCTCTCAGCCCCATGACGTCGACCAGCAGGCCGGGCGTGAAGAAGGGCCGCACGTTCTCGATGCCCAGCTTCTTGAGGCCATAGGGCGAGGCCGCTTCGGCCATGGTCACGCCGTTGTAGAGCCGCCGTTGGGTCTGCTCGCCCGGCGCGCCGGCCTCAACGCCGATATGGCCGAGCCCGTCGAACTGGGTGCCGACCTGACCGATCTCCGTCGCCAGGAATTCGTCGTTCCAGATGATCTTGTTGTCGCCGAAGGTGCCGCCGGTGGGCATGCCGGGGGTGCGCAGCGCAAAGACCCGCTCGCCGAACAGCGGCATCTCCCGTTCATAGACCCGCCCCAGGCTGTGCACCTTGCCGGTCCTGATCTGTTGGACCGCCGCCAGCGTCTTCTCCGGTGTCATGTGGTTTGACGCGCCGGCCTGATCGTCGGGGCCCCAGCGCGAAGGCCACCACTGCTCGCCGATCGGTGTGTCGGCGGCGCGGCCCGCCTGAGGCGCCGCGATCGCGCCGAAAGCGGCGCCCGCCAGCCCAAGCCCGGTTAATCCAAGCCCTGCCCCCGCCAGAAACCGCCGGCGCTCCGTCGCGATCCCGCCGGACGCGCCATTGCCGGCGCCAACAGTGTTTTTCGCCCCGGCCGCTCGTGCCGGGGACGTCCCATCTCCCTTGGTACCCATACTGGCTTGCCTCGCTTTGCTTTACAGTTGAGCTGTTTCAGCCGGGCAACCCTTTGGCCGTGTCTTTCCTCCTTTCGGCGTGCAGGCCCCCCTTCGCCCCGACCCCTCGGGGCGCGGGAAGATCCTGACCTCTGGTTACCGCTTCAGGCTGCCGTGCCGCCGACGGTGATGGCGTCGATCAGCATGGTCGGTTGCCCAACCCCCACCGGCACCCCCTGGCCTTCCTTGCCGCAGGTGCCGACCCCGTCGTCCAGCTTCATGTCGTTGCCGATCATCTTGACCTTGGTCATGACGTCGGGCCCGTTGCCGATCAGGGTCGCGCCCTTGACCGGTGCGCCCAGCTTGCCGTTCTCGATGAGATAGGCCTCGGTGCAGGAGAACACGAACTTGCCGGAGGTGATATCCACCTGGCCGCCGCCGAAGTTGACCGCGAAGAGGCCGCGGTCGACGGAGGCGAGAACCTCGTCCGGGTCCTTGTCGCCGGCCAGCATGACGGTGTTGGTCATGCGCGGCATGGGAATGTGGGCGTAGCTCTGGCGCCGCCCGTTGCCGGTGGGCGCCATGCCCATCAGGCGGGCGTTCTGGCGGTCCTGCATGTAGCCCTTCAGGATGCCGTCCTCGATCAGCATCGTGGCCTGGCTCGGCGTGCCCTCGTCGTCGATGGTGAGCGAGCCGCGGCGGTCCTGCATGGTGCCGTCGTCCATCACGGTCACGCCGGGCGCGGCGACCCGCTCGCCCAGCAGGCCCGAAAAGGCCGACGTCTTCTTGCGGTTGAAGTCACCCTCCAGGCCGTGGCCCACCGCTTCGTGCAGCAGGATGCCCGGCCAGCCGGAGCCCAGCACCACCGGCATCTCGCCCGCCGGGGTGTCGACGGAGTCCAGGTTCACCAGGGCGCGGCGCAGCGCCTCCTCGACCCCGGCCTGCCAGTAGACCGGGTCGAGCAGCAGGTTGTAGGCCAGGCGTCCGCCGCCGCCGTAGCCGCCCGCTTCCATGCGGTCGCCCTCGCCGACGACCACGGAGATGTTGAGGCGCACCAACGGGCGGATGTCGGCGGCCCGCTCGCCGCCGGCGCGCAGGATCTGAACCGCCTGCCACTCGCCGGCCAGGGAGGCGCTGACCTGTTTCACCCGCGGGTCCTTGGCGCGGGCGAAGGCGTCGATCTCCGCCAGCAGCTTCACCTTGTCCTCGAAGGGAACGGCGGCGATGGGGTTGTCGTCGCGGTAGAGAATGCGGTTGGTGCGGGCCGGACCCTCGGCCATGGTGCCGGAGTGGCCGGACTGCACCGCCCGCACTGTGTCGGCGGCGCGCTTCACCGCGGCCTCGGAAAGCTCGCTGGCGTGGGCGTAGCCCGCGGCCTCGCCCGCGATGGCGCGCAGGCCGAAGCCCTGCGAGGTGTCGAAACTGGCCGACTTCAGCCGGCCGTCGTCGAAGGCCAGGGCCTCGGACTGGCGGTATTCCAGGAACAACTCGCCGTCGTCGGCGCCGGTCAGGGCGTCGTCGACGGCGGCTTCCAGGCGGCTGCGGTCGAGGCCGGCCTTGGTGTAGAAAAGCTCGTCGGTTTCGGCGAGATGTGACATGCAGAGCGCTCCGGGGTCCGCTTGAGGTCTGGCAAAGTGCCGTTAGCTTGCCTCAATATGGGGGCCGGCGGCCAGGATATCATCCCTTGGCCGGGCCGCCGCGGCGCTTCCGGGCGGCGCGCGAGGCGGTTTTGAAGGGGTGACGGAGAGGGGGCAACAGCCGTGATCGACGGAATGCGGGACCACCCGCTGCGCGGAACCTTGAATGCCGAGGTGCATTCGCGGCCCTTCGCCAGCCTGCAGTCGCCGGAGCGGATCACCCATCTGGCGCTGCTCTCCGGGGAGCGCTCCGCGGAGCGCGACCGCCGGCATGTCGCCGGTCTGTGCGAGCGCTACGGCCTCGCCGCGCCGGACGCCGGGGTCAACCATTTCATCGCCGATGTCGGGGGTTTCCGCCTGAAGTGGGAGCGCCACACCGAGTTTTCGACCTACACGTTTTTCCAGAACGGCGCCTTTGAGACCGAGGCCTTCAGCGGGTTTGCCCTCGACCTCGTGCCGCGTGACTGGGTGATCGCTCTCCCCGGCGATCTGCTGGTCGCGGTCCATCTGGATCTGATCGGCCGCGATGCCCCGGCGCCCGACGCGGCGGCGCTGGTGCGCCACTTCGGGCACGACAACATGATCGGCAGCGAGGTCTCCGGCGGCTCCGCCGAGGTCTGGATGGACTTTACCGTTCAGGCCGACGGTTTTGCGCGCATGCTGCTGCGCGACCGGACCCTGCGGCCGCGCCAGGCGGGCCGGCTGGTCCAGCGCCTGCTGGAAATCGAGACCTACCGCATGATGGCGCTGCTGGCGTTTCCGGCTGCCAAGCGCCATGGCGGTGCCTTGGCGGACGCCGGGGAGCGCCTGACCGGGATCACCGGCCGCATGACCGAGATCGAGGGCATGGGCGAGGAGCGCAAGCTGCTCGACGAACTGACCGCCTTTTCCTCCGAGATCGAAGACGTGGCGGCGGCCACCAACTACCGCTTCGGCGCCGCGCGGGCTTACTACGCCCTGGTGCGCCGCCGGGTCGAGGAACTGCGCGAGCAAAGGGTCGAGGGGCTGCAGACCATCGAGGAGTTCGTCGACCGCCGGCTGGCCCCGGCAATGCGCACCTGCGAGGCGGTCTCAGAGCGTCTGGAAACGCTCTCGCGGCGTGTTGCCCGGGCCAGCGAGCTGCTGCGCACCCGGGTCGATATCCAGTTGGAGGCCCAGAACCGGGACCTGCTGGTCTCGATGGATCGCCGCGCCCGCCTGCAGCTGCGCCTGCAGGAGACGGTCGAGGGGCTCTCGGTCGCGGCCATCACCTATTACCTGGCCAGCCTTGTCGGCTATCTGGCCAAGGCCCTGAAGGACGCAGGGCTGCCGGTAAACCCGGCGATCGCGGCGGGGGTCTCGGTTCCGGTGGTCGCTATCCTGGTCTGGCTCGGGGTACGGCGCCTGCGGCGAATCGTCAGCCGCGAACAGGGTGCGGGCGACTCCGGCTGAAACCCTCTGGAAGAGGGCCTGCGGCCGGATTGCGGCATTCGGTCGCACCGGCCACCAAGGGCCGCCACCTGCGCTATCCTGGGACGGTAGCAGGAGAGGGGAAAGGCGGTCTTTCGGCGGCTTTCCCCTTTCTTGCGGAGCAGACTCACATGGGTTAGGTTGCGCGCGCAGTGGCGGATCAGGCACCTCGACAGGGGAATCCCGGCGGATCGCAGTCGATCGACGGGGCTGGAATGGGGGAGATCGCTCTGCCTCGCGGGAAAGATTGGGATGGCTTAATATGACACTGCTGGGACGGTTGAGCCTCATGGCTGCCGCATTCTTGTCGACCCTGGGCGTCGCCCAGGCGTCTGAGCCGCAGAACTACCAGCTTGGCCTTCAGGCCCCTGTCACGCCGGTGGCCGAGCGCATCTCGAGCTTCCATGACATGTTGCTGATCGTGATCACGCTGATCACGCTCTTCGTGCTGGTGTTGCTGCTCTACGTGATGTGGCGCTTCTCGGAGAAGCGCAATCCGAACCCTTCGAAAACCACGCACAACACCACCATCGAGGTGCTGTGGACGGTGGTGCCGATCATCATTCTGGTGGTCATCGCCATCCCCTCCTTCCGGCTGCTGTACTTCGCCGAGACCATCGAGGATGCGGACATCACGGTGAAGGCGATCGGACGGCAGTGGTACTGGTCTTTCGAGTACCCGGACCACGGCAACTTCACCTTCGATGCCTACATGGTGCCGGACGATGAGCTGCAGCCGGGTCAGCCGCGCCTGCTGGCGACGGACAACGCGCTGGTGCTGCCGGTGGATACCAACATCCGCTTCCAGATCACCGCCAGCGACGTGCTGCACAACTTCGCCATGCCGTCCTTCGGCCTGAAGATGGACGCGGTGCCCGGCCGCCTGAACGAGACCTGGGCCTACGTGCCGGCCGAATTCGCCGGCCAGACCTTCTACGGCCAGTGCTCGGAACTCTGTGGCACCGGCCACGCTTACATGCCGATCATGATCCAGATGGTGACGAAAGAAGAGTTCGCCGCCTGGACCGAGCAGGCCCAGCAGGAATTCGGCCGGGTTGACGAACCCGCGCCGGTACGGGTGGCCGATGCCGCCGCAGCCACCCCTGAGTCCGAGTAGAGGAACCCATCGCCATGGCTTACAGCAGCAGCGACGCGCACGATCATCACGACCATAAGCCCGGGTTCTTCATCCGGTGGTTCTGCTCAACCAATCACAAGGACATCGGCACCCTCTACCTGCTCTTCGCGATCGTCGCCGGCATCATCGGCGGCCTGTTCTCGCTGATCATGCGCATGGAGCTGCAGGACCCGGGGGTCCAGTACCTGCTCGCCGACGGCGAACCGGACGGCCAGCTGTGGAACGTGATCATCACCGCCCACGGCCTGATCATGGTGTTCTTCGTGGTCATGCCGGCCCTGATCGGCGGCTTCGGCAACTGGTTCGTGCCGCTGATGATCGGCGCGCCGGACATGGCCTTCCCGCGCATGAACAACATCTCGTTCTGGCTCATCGTGCCCGCCTTCCTGCTGCTGCTGGCTTCGGCCTTCGTCGACTCGGGCGCCGGCACCGGCTGGACGATCTATCCGCCGCTCTCGGGATCTCTCGGCCATGGCGGCATGTCGGTCGACATGGCGATCTTCGCCCTGCATCTGGCGGGAGCGTCTTCGATCCTCGGTGCGGTGAACTTCATCACCACGATCTTCAACATGCGCGCGCCGGGCATGACGCTGCACAAGATGCCGCTGTTCGTCTGGTCGATGCTGATCACCGCCTTCCTGCTGCTGCTGTCGCTGCCGGTGCTGGGCGGTGCCATCACCATGCTGCTGACCGACCGCAACTTCGGCACCACCTTCTTCGATCCGGCCGGCGGCGGTGACCCGATCCTGTTCCAGCATCTGTTCTGGTTCTTCGGTCACCCCGAGGTCTACATCATGATCCTGCCGGCCTTCGGGATCATCAGCCACATCGTCTCGACCTTCTCGCGCAAGCCGGTCTTCGGCTACCTTGGCATGGCCTACGCGATGGTCTCCATCGGCTTCGTCGGCTTCATCGTCTGGGCACACCACATGTACACCGTGGGCCTCGACGTCGACACCAAGGCCTACTTCACGGCGGCCACCATGGTGATCGCGGTGCCCACGGGCGTGAAGATCTTTTCCTGGATCGCCACCATGTGGGGCGGATCGATCCGCTTTACCGTGCCCATGCTCTGGGCCATCGGCTTCATCTTCCTCTTCACCGTGGGCGGCGTGACCGGCGTGGTGCTGGCCAACGCCGGCATGGATATCGCCATGCACGACACCTACTACGTCGTGGCCCACTTCCACTACGTACTCAGCCTTGGCGCCGTCTTCGGCATCTTCGCCGCCTTCTATTACTGGTTCGGCAAGATGAGCGGGCGGGAGTTCCCGGAATGGGCCGGCAAGCTGCATTTCTGGGTCACCTTCGTCGGCGTGAACCTGACCTTCTTCCCGCAGCACTTCCTGGGGCTGGCGGGCATGCCGCGCCGCTACATCGACTACCCCGACGCCTTTGCCGGCTGGAACGCCGTTTCCTCCTACGGGTCCTACATCTCCATCGCGGCGACCCTGTTCTTCGTCGTCATGGCGCTCTACGCCCTGGTGGCCGGGCGGCGTGCCGAGGCCAACCCCTGGGGCGAGGGAGCGACGACGCTGGAGTGGACCGTGTCCTCGCCGCCGCCGTTCCACACCTTCAACGATCTGCCGCAGGTCCGCTGAGGCCGGGGATTTGCCAACGATGACCATGACTTGGCTTTGGGCGACAGAAGGAAAGCTGCGGCGTGAGTGACGCGACGATCGGTATCGCGGCGGGCGGGGCCTCCCTGGCGGAGGCCTCTGCCGTACGCAACGGCCGGGTCTCCGACTATTTCGCGCTTCTGAAACCGCGGGTGATGACGCTGGTGGTGTTCAGCGGCTTCGCCGGTCTCTACGCCGCGCCGGGGGCAATCCACCCCTTCCTGGCCGCGGTGGCGGTGCTCTGCATCGCCGTCGGCGCCGGCGCCGCCGGGGCCATCAACATGTGGTACGAGCGCGACATCGACGCGGTGATGGACCGCACCCGCGGCCGCCCGCTGCCGCGCGGCCGCATCGCCCCGCAGGAGGCCCTGGCCTTCGGCGTCATCCTCAGCCTCCTCTCCGTGATGCTGATGGGCCTGGCCCTCAACTGGGCCGCGGCGGCGCTGCTGGCTCTGGCCAACGCCTTTTACGTTTTCATCTACACCATCTGGCTGAAGCGCCGCACGCCGCAGAACATCGTCATCGGCGGTGCCGCGGGGGCCTTCCCGCCCATGATCGGCTGGGCCGCCGTGACCGGCGGTGTGGACCTGCAGTCCATCGCGCTCTTCGCCCTCATCTTCATGTGGACGCCGACCCACTTCTGGGCGCTGGCGCTCTACCGCCAGATCGACTACGCCAAGGCCAGGGTGCCGATGCTGCCGGTGGTGGCGGGCAAGGCGGCAACCAAGCGGCAGATCCTGCTTTACAGCCTGCTGCTGGCGCCGCTCGGTCTGGCGCCGGCGCTGCTCGGCACCGCCGGGATCATCTACGGGCTGGTGGCCGCGGCCATGGGCGGCTTCTTTGTGTTGCTGGCGCTGCGGGTGCTGCGGGACGAAAGCGACCGCGCGGCCAAGCAGCTCTTCGGTTTCTCGATCCTTTATCTTTTCGTTCTGTTCAGCCTCATCATCGTGGACCGGGCGCCGGGCATGCTGGCGCCGGACCTGTTGCTGGCATCGTCCTGGATTGCGGGATGAGGGTGATGGACGATCAGGATGAGAAGGAGCGCTTGCGCCAGCGGAAGATCAAGAACTGGGCGCTCCTGGCGGTCCTGGTGACCTTTGTGGTCGTGGTTTATTTTGTTTCCCTGATCCGGATGGGCGGAGGCGGCTAATGACCGATAGATCGACTGGCGAAGTGCGGCAGGCGCGCAGCAACGGACGCGTTGCCTTTATCTGCGTCAGTGTTGTGGTTGCAATGATCGGCCTGTCCTACGCCTCGGTCCCGCTCTACGAGCTGTTCTGCCGGGTCACCGGTTTCGGCGGCACCACCCAGGTTGCCGAAGCCATGCCGGAGGAGGTTGGCGAGCGCATGATCACCGTGCGCTTCAACGCCGATATCAGCCCCGACCTGCCCTGGGCCTTCCAGCCAATCGAACGTGAGATGCAGATGCGCGTCGGCGAGGCGGGGCTCGCCTTCTACCGGGCCACCAACCAGGCGGCGGGGACGAACGCCGGCACCGCGACCTTCAACGTCACTCCGCTGAAGGCCGGGCAGTACTTCAACAAGGTCGCCTGCTTCTGCTTTACCGAGCAGCAGCTTTCGTCCGGCGAGTCCATGGACATGGCGGTCAGCTTCTTCGTCGATCCGGCGATCGAGGAAGACCGCAATCTGGATGACGTGAAAACCATCACCCTCTCCTACACCTTTTTCCCCGACCTTGACGCGATGATCGAGGAGCCGATCGGCGATCTGTCACAGGCAGAGCCGGTGCCCGATCGGGGAAATTGGGTGTCGGGGACCTCAGTGAATTGATGGCGGCACAGTTAAATTAGCTGGCAAGAGAGTTGGCAAGAGAACTGCCGGAAGTAATCAAGCGGGGAAGATCATGAGCGCAGGCCACGAACAGAACCATCCGTATCACTTGGTGGACCCCAGCCCCTGGCCGTTTTTCGGGGCCATTGCCGGCGGCGTGCTGGCGACGGGCATGGTGCTGTTCATGCACGACGTCACCCCCTGGCTGCTGCCGCTCGGCGTCGTGCTCGTCGCGGCGACCATGGTCTTCTGGTGGCGGGAAGTGATCAAGGAAGCCACTCACCAGGGCCACCACAACAAGGTTGTGCAGCTCGGCCTGCGCTACGGCATGGTGCTTTTCATCGCCTCGGAGGTGATGTTCTTCGCCGCCTTCTTCTGGGCCTTCTTCGATGCCAGCCTCTTCGCCGGCGAGGCCCAGCAGTTCGAGCGGGTCGAACATACCGGCGGCGTCTGGCCGCCGGTCGGGGTCGAGGTCTTCCCGGCCTTCCACCTGCCGTTCCTCAACACCATGATTCTGCTGCTGTCCGGCTGCACCGTGACCTGGGCGCATCACGCGCTGCTCAACGGCGACCGGCAGGGCCTGCTGCAGGGCCTGGGGGTCACCATCTTCCTGGGCGCCCTCTTCACCGCCGTGCAGATCTACGAGTACGGCCATGCGGCCTTCGGCTTCACCGACGGGATCTACTCCTCGACCTTCTACATGGCGACCGGCTTCCACGGCTTCCACGTGCTGGTCGGCACCATCTTCCTGATCGTCTGCTGGTTCCGCGCCTACCTCGGTCACTTCAAGCCGGACCACCACTTCGGCTTCGAGGCGGCGGCCTGGTACTGGCATTTCGTCGACGTGGTATGGCTGTTCCTCTTCGTCTGCGTCTACTGGTGGGGCGGCTGACCGCGCGCGACGGCCGGGGGCCGACGCCACCTTCCGCACAGGCCTCGGGGGCGCCGTCATGACGGCGCCCCACGACCCCGCAGGCCCACATCAAACGTCGGTATCGAAGACACCCAAGAGCTATCCGCCGCTCTCGCCGTTCCGCACCGGTTTGGCGAGCCGCTGCCCCCGCTGCGGGCAAGGGCGCCTCTTTGCCGGGTTCCTCACCGTTGCCTCCAGCTGTTCGGTCTGCGGCCTGGATCTCAGCAAGCAGGACAGCGGTGACGGTCCCGCGGTCTTCATCATCTTCATCCTCGGCGCCGTCGTCGTACCGCTGGTGTTCTGGGTCGAGTTCACCTACGAGCCGCCGATCTGGCTGCACATGGTGATCTGGGTACCGGTCATCCTGGGCGGCGCGCTTGGCTTGTTGCGGCCGATGAAGGCGGTCATGATCGCCCTTCAGTTCCGCAACAAGGCCAGCGATACGGGAACCGTGGATTATGACTGAGACCTCCCGAGCGCCCCTGGGGCGCCGGCGCTTCCGCCCGACCTTCTGGGCGACCGTCTGCGCCATCCCGGCCCTTGCCATCCTCATTGCCCTCGGCACCTGGCAGGTCCAGCGCCTGCATTGGAAAGAGGGTGAGATCGCCAAGCGGGTCGAACGCTCCCAGGGGCCGGCCATTCCCCTGCCGGCAAGCTTTCCCGACCCCGCCGCCGTGGAATTCACCCGCGTGGGGCTCAGCGGCAGCTTCCTGCACGAACAGGAGTTCTACCTGGGCGCCCGCACCGAGAACGGCCGCGTGGGCCTGAACGTCGTCACCCCCTTCCGGCTCGACGACGGCCGCACGCTGCTGGTGAACCGCGGCTGGGTGCCGCAGGAATACCGCGATCCGGCGACCCGAGGCGAGGGGCAGCTTGCCGGTCCGCTGGCGATCGAGGCGCTGCTGCGCACCGACGGCTGGAAGGGCGTCGAATTCGCCAAACCGCCCAACAAGCCGGAGGAGCGCTTCTACTTCTGGCTCGACCTGCCGGTGATGGCGGCTGATCTGGAAACGGGGGGCATCGGCCAGCCGATCGTCACCGCGGTCTATGCCGATGCCGTCGCCGCCGAGGTTCCGGGCGGACTGCCGATCGGCGGGCAGACCCGCATCGCCCTGAAGAACGACCACCTGGAATACGCGCTCACCTGGTATTCCTTCGCCGTCATCCTGGCGGTGATCTACTTCCTCTTCCACTACCGTCCGGAGCGCGAGGACGGGCAGGACGCTGCGGGGGGCGGCAAGGGCGTCTGAGCGCATTGCCAGGAGCCGGCGGAAACCGCATATCTAAGGTTCATCCGCACCGCCGGGTCCGGAAACTGTCGTTCAGGAGCAGCTCATGACCGCCTACGAAGAACTCTCGCGCAAGTTCAAGCGCCTGCATGCCCTGGGGGAGGCGGCGGGCCTGCTGTCCTGGGACATGTCGACGGTCATGCCCTCCGGCGGCGCCGAGGCGCGCACCGAGCAGCTGGCGACGCTGGACGTGGTCTGTCACGAGATCCTGACCGACGCTTCGCTCGACGAACTCTTCGATCAGGCTTCTGCGGAGGCTAAGGGGCTCTCGCCCTGGGCCCAGGCGAACCTGACGGAGATGCGCCGGCGCTGGCTGCATGCGACGGCGGTGGACAGCGATCTCGTCGAGGCGCTGTCCAAGGCCTGCAAGCGCTGCGAGCTGATCTGGCGCGAGGCGCGGCCGAAGGCCGATTTCGCCGCCGTTCTGCCGTCGCTGAAGGAGGTCCTGAACCTGACGCGGCAGGAAGCGGCCGCCAAGGCCGAACGCTTGGACTGTTCCCTCTATGACGCGCTGTTGGACGCCTACGAGCCGGGCGGCTCGTCGGCCCATATCGATGCCGTCTTTGCCGATCTGGCCGACTTTCTGCCCGGCTTCCTGGAACAGGTGATGGCGCAGCAGGCGGCCAAGCCCGCGCCGATGCCGCTGCCCGGGCCCTTTCCGCGGGAACGGCAGGAGGCGCTGGGCCGCAAGATGATGGCCGCCGTCGGCTTCGACTTCGATCACGGCCGCCTGGACGTCTCCCTGCATCCCTTCTGCGGCGGTGTGCCGGACGACGTGCGCATCACGACGCGCTACGACGAGGACGACTTCATGACCGCGCTGATGGGCGTGCTGCATGAGACCGGCCATGCCATGTACGAGCGCGGCCTGCCCCGGGACTGGCGTCTGCAGCCGGTGGGCGAGGCCCGCGGCATGGCGATGCACGAAAGCCAGTCCCTGATGGTCGAGATGCAGGCCTGCCGCTCGGCCGAGTTCGTCGCCTTCCTGGCGCCCCTGGCGCGCGATGCCTTCGGCGGGCAGGGCGCGGCCTGGGAGGCGGAAAACCTGCTGCGCCACTACAACAAGGTGGCGCCCGGCTTCATCCGCGTCGATGCCGACGAGGTGACCTATCCGGCCCACGTCATCCTGCGCTACCGCCTGGAGAAGGCACTGATCGCCGGCGAGATGGAGCTGGAGGCGCTGCCCGACGCGTGGAACCGGGGCATGCAGGATCTGCTCGGCATCACGCCGCCGGACGATCGCCTGGGCTGCCTGCAGGACATCCACTGGTATGACGGCGCCTGGGGTTACTTCCCGACCTACACGCTGGGGGCGATGACCGCGGCCCAGCTCTTCGCCGCCGCCAAGCAGGCGCTGCCCGAGATCCCGGCGGCGCTGGGGCAGGGCGACTTCTCCCCCCTGATGGGCTGGCTCCGCGAGCATGTGCACGGCCAGGCGTCCTCCGCCAGCGGCGAGGCCATTCTGGAGCAGGCGACCGGCGAGCCCCTCAACCCCGAGGTCTTCAAAGAACACCTGAAGGCACGCTACCTGGCCTGACGCTCTGCAGGGCGCCTGACGTTCTGCGCTGCGCCTGATGCTGCGCAGCGGGGGGCGGCGCCCGCCGGTTGAACCGGCGCCACCGCGCGTCTACATGAAGGGGCGGTGCATTCCGGCAGGAAGGAAGGGCAGGCATGGCCATCGGCGGTCTTGGAGGCGGTATCGGACGGGTCGGCGCCCGCGCGGCGGAGACGGCCGTTGGCCTCGTGCAGGATCTCGCCGGCTCCGGCGTCTATCCCGCAAACGACCAGGCCTTGGCGGCCTATCTCTTCGAGCGCATCGCCCAGGCGGAAAAGGAAACCGCCACCCAGGACCGGCAATACTACCTGGACCTCATGGCGCGCTGCCTTGCAACCGTGCGCGACGCCCGCCCGGGCGCTGCGGCGGACTGACAGCCGCAGCGACGCCGGCCGGTCTGCACAAACTCGGCCTGCGGGCCGAAGTGCCGAACGGCTTCAAAGTGAAGTCGAAAAAGCAGACCTACAGGATCGGCTGCCGGTCTCAGACCCCTCCAACCATGGCCCGCGGCCGCACGGCCTGGCGCAGACCGGCAAGCGGAACGCGGCGCCCGGCTCCGTGTCGACGCGCCGGAGGCTGCCCGATCTCAAGGTCGCCAGGGTGATGACATCCTTCAGACCCTGGGAGCTTCTGGTCCAGGTTCAGAGCAACAGCTTTCTGCAGACCAAGGCGACCCGGCTTCCGGCCAGCTGCAGGCAGGGCGGCACGAGGCTCCGCCGGCACGTTCGGGGCCGTCCCCGGCGGAGGGGGGCGGCTGCGTTAACCGCTACTCTTGGCCAAGATATTGAATTAAATAGATTTTCTTTCGATTTACGAAGCATTTAGCACAGTTTTGAACCATCCCGGAATTCCAGTCGACCCATGGACAACCAAACAAATGGTGCGATTGGAGAAAACCCATGTTTATCAACACGATGACCAAGGGGCTGATGGTGTCCGCAGCGGCGCTGATGCTCGGGTCCAGCCTGGCCGCGGCTGACGACACGGCCTCTGGCAGCCTGATCGGCGATGCCGCCGCCCAGCTTGCCGCGCGCAGCGACGTCTTCCAGGCCACCACCGCGAACCTGGACGTGGTTCCCGCGCAGATGGCCGGTTCCTGTCCCATGGCCTATGCCTTCAACGTGCGGCTCGGCGCCCAGTCCCCGGGCAAGCTGTCCTACAAGATCGTGACCGACGACGGCCGCGAGTCCCAGGTCTTCGAGGCCCGGGCGAACGCCACCGAAGACGGCCTCTTCGCCGCCCAGGCCAGCCACCAGATCGCCCTCGCCAAGAGCGCGCGGACCGATGCCGATGCCTCGATCGTTGTCTTCGATCCGCCGGCCAAGCTGAAGGAGGTCCGTGAGCCGGATTTCTTCGAGCGGCTTTTCGGCACCGGTCCTGCGGCCGAGCAGGACGATCCCCAGGGCCTGCGCAATCTCTCCTTCAAGGTGATGGTCGTGGCTCCGAACGAGGTGGTCTCCGCCTTTGACAACCACACGGTGTCCTGCGAAGACCAGCAGGATACGCGGGTCATCCGCACCGGCTTCGAGGAGCAGCGCGACGACCGTGATCGTGGCGGCCGGGATCCGGGCGATCGGGGCGATCGGGGCGATCGTGACCCCGGTGGCGGACCAAGTGGCCCCGGCGACCTGTAGGACGCGATGGTTGGTCACTTCCGGAACTGGATAAGAACAGACGAGAAGGCCCGCCTGATGGCGGGCCTTCTTTCCCGTCCGTTCCTCAGGAGCAGCAAGGCGCCAATCCGTCTGGGCAGGGCAGATGTCCAGGCCGCTTCCGCAGCAACGCTCTCCGCCGCGGGTCTCGCGGCGTTAACCATGCCGGCAGCCCGTACTGCCGACCCGCCCGGATTGCCTCTACGGACTCCGGGGACTTTGGCGCCGCTCTGAACCACTTCGCGACTCTCGCCGACCCATTGACGAGAGAACACCTCGTGCAAGTGGAGAGACTTCATGCCTGTTAACACCATGACCAGGGGCCTCTTGGTCTCTGCTGCGGCGCTGATGCTTGGGGCCGGCGTTGCCGCCGCTGATGAAGCGGCCTCTGGCAGCCTGATCGGCGATGCCGCCGCCCAGCTTGCCGCGCGCAGCGACGTCTTCCAGGCCACCACCGCGACCCTGGACGTGGTGCCCCTGCAGATGGCCGGTTCCTGTCCCATGGCCTATGCCCTCAACGTGCGCCTCGGCGCCCGGTCTCCGGGCACGCTGTCCTATAAGATCGTGACCGACGACGGCCGCGAGTCGCAGGTTTTCAGGGCTCGGGCGAACGTCACCGACGACGGTCGCTTCGCCGCCATGGCCAGCCACCAGGTCGCCCTCGCCGAAAGCGCGCAGACCGATGCCGACGCCTCCATCGTTGTCTTCGATCCGCCGGAGACGGCGGCCGAGACCCGCGAGCCGGACTTCTTCGAGCGGATCTTCGGGACCGGCCCGGCTGCCGAGCAGGACGATCCCCAGGGCCTGCGCAACCTTGCCTTCAAGGTGATGGTCGTGGCCCCGAACGCGGTGGTCTCCAGCTTCGACAGGCATTCCGCGTCTTGCGAGGAACAGGAAGACCCGCGCAGAATCCGCACCAGCACCGAAGAGCAGCGCGACGATGGCGATCGTGGCCGCGACGATTCCGGCGATCGCGGTGGCCGCGGCGGCGGAGGTGGGACCGCTGCGGGTACGCCCTGACCCCCCCGAACCTCTCAGGGCACCCCTCAGGGCACCGCTCAGGGCACCGCTCAGGGCACCGCTCAGGAAGGAGAGGGGGTCCTGGAACAGGACGAACGCGACGACAAACCGCAGTTCGGCGGTTAACCATGCCCCCGATCCGCAGGGAACTGGCGGGAGAGTGGGCAGCGGAGTGAGCGGGGGAGCCGCGCCTTGCGGGTCCCCCGCAGCGCGTCTAGATTAGCCCTTCTGCCGCTGGGGCTTAGACGGGTCCCGGGGGTTAGTGCGACTGGGGCTTTTGCGACTGGGGCTTACGGACCGCTGGCCATGAAGTACATCTCCACGCGCGGCGCCGCGCCCGCGCTCTCCTTTGACGAAGTTCTGCTCACCGGGCTGGCGCGCGACGGCGGCCTTTACCTGCCGGAGAGTTGGCCGAGCTTCTCGCCCGAAGAGATCCGCAGCCTCGCCGGCAAACCCTACGCCGAGGTCGCCTACGCGGTGATCCGGCCCTTCGTCGGTGACAGCATCGCCGAGGCGGATCTGAAACGCATCCTCAAGGAAACCTATGCCGTCTTCGAACACAGGGCCGTCGCACCCCTGAAACAGCTCGACGAGCGGACCTGGCTGATGGAGCTTTTTCACGGACCCACCCTGGCCTTCAAGGACTACGCCCTGCAGCTTGTCGGGCGGCTTTTCGATCATGTCCTGAAGGCGCGCGGGGAGCGGGTGACGGTGATCGGTGCGACCTCCGGCGACACCGGTTCGGCGGCCATCGAGGCCTGCCGCGACCGCGCCCAGGTCGACATCTTCATGCTCCACCCCAAGGGCCGCACCTCCGAAGTGCAGCGCCGGCAGATGACGACCATCCTGTCGCCCAATGTCCACAACATCGCCCTGGAAGGCACCTTCGACGACTGCCAGGATCAGGTGAAGGCGATGTTCAACGACATGGCTTTCCGCGATGCCATGAATCTCTCGGCGGTGAATTCCATCAACTGGGCGCGGATCATGGCCCAGATCGTCTACTACTTCGTCGCCGCCGTGGCGCTGGGGGCGCCGGACCGCGCGGTGGCCTTCTCCGTGCCGACCGGCAACTTCGGCAACATCTACGCCGCCTACGCCGCCGGGCGCATGGGCCTGCCGGTCAGCCAGCTCATCGTCGGCTCCAACAGCAACGATATCCTGACCCGCTTCTTCAACAGCGGCACCATGGAGATGGCGGCGGTGAGCCCGACGCTTTCGCCCTCCATGGACATTCAGGTCTCCTCCAACTTCGAACGCCTGCTCTTCGACGTGCTGGACCGCGACGGCGACGCGGTCGCCCGGACCCTGCAGGGCTTCCGCCAGAGCGGGCGCTTCGCGGTCACGGCCGAGCAGTTGCAGCGCCTGCGCCGCCTCTTCGACTGCCACCGTCTGGACGACGCCGAGACCCTGGCCGAGATCGCCGCCCGGCACAAGGCAAGTGGCGAGCTTCTGGATCCGCACTCGGCCATCGGCACGGCTGCAGCCGCGGCGGCTCTGCGCGACGACGTGAGCGTCGTCGTTGCCCTGGCCTGTGCGCATCCCGCCAAATTCCCGGATGCCGTCAAAAAGGCCGCCGGCGTTCACCCCGCCCTGCCGCCGCGTCTGGCCGATCTCTATGAGCGCGAGGAACGCTGCACCGTGCTGCCCAACGACCTCTCGGCGCTGCAGCGCTACATCGGCGGCAACCGCCCGCCGGCCGATGCCGATACACGGGGCGCGGCATGAGCGTGGAGGTCACCCGCCTGCCGTCGGGGTTGACCGTCGCCAGCGATGCCATGCCCGGAACGGCGAGCGTCTCTCTGGGCGCCTGGGTCGGCGCCGGCACCCGGCACGAAACGCCCGAGGTGAACGGCATCGCCCATCTGCTGGAACATATGGCGTTCAAGGGCACCGAGCGGCGTTCGGCCCGCGACATCGCCGAGCAGATCGAGGCCGTCGGCGGGCATCTGAACGCCTACACCAGCCGCGAAAACACAGCCTTTTACGCCAAGGTTCTCTCAGAGGATGCCGGGCTGGCGCTGGACATCGTGGCCGACATCCTGCAGCACCCGACCTTCCTCGAGGACGAGTTGGAGCGTGAGCGGGCCGTGGTTCTGCAGGAGATCGGCCAGGCCCTCGACACGCCCGACGACATCGTCTTCGACTACTTTCAGGAAACCGCCTATCCGGCCCAGGCCTTGGGCCGGCCGGTGCTGGGCGAGAGTACGACGGTGGCCGGGCTCAGCCGCGCCGCCCTCTGCGACTATATGCAGAACCACTACGGCCCCGGCCAGATGGTTCTGGCGGCGGCGGGCGATGTCGAGCACGAGCGTTTCGTGACCCAGGTTGCAGAGGCCTTCGGCGATACCGCCTTCACGACCAACGGCGCCACCGACCCGGCGGTCTACAGCGGCGGCGACCGGCGCGAGAACCGCGAGCTGGAGCAGGTGCACCTGCTGCTCGGTTTCGACGCGCCGGGCTACCTCGACGACGACTACTACGCCCTGACCCTGCTTTCGATGCTGTTCGGCGGAGGCATGTCCTCGCGCCTGTTTCAGGAAGTGCGGGAGAAGCGCGGCCTGGTCTACTCCGTCTACTCCTTCCACTCGGCCTTTCAGGACGGCGGCCTCTTCGGCATCTATGCCGGCACCGGCGAGCGCGAGGTTGCCGAGCTGGTCCCGGTGGTCTGCGACGAACTCGCCAAGCTGACCGGTGCGATCGAGGAAGAGGAACTGGACCGCGCGCGTGCCCAGGTGAAGTCCTCGCTGCTGATGAGCCGCGAGAGTTCTTCGGCCCGGGCCGAGCAGCTGGCCCAGCAACTCCTTATCTACGGGCGTGCGCTGCCGGTGTCGGAGGTCCTTGAGAAGATTTCGGCAGTCACCGCGGCGGACCTGCAGGGCGTGGCGGCGAAGCTGTTGGCCTCGGCGCCCACGGTGACGGCCCTCGGCCCCTTGTCGCAGCTGGAATCTGCCGAGCGGCTTTCGGCGCGCTTCGCGTGATCGGGGAGCGGCCATGCTCTTCACGGTGTTTCGCGGCGACGGCCCCCTCTCGGTGCGTCTCGAGGGGCCGCGGGTCTATCTCTGCCCGCCACGCATGGGCGATTGGAAGACCTGGGCCCTGCTGCGCGAGGAAAGCCGAGAGTTTCTGGTTCCCTGGGAACCCACCTGGCCGCACGATGCGCTGACCCGGCAGGCTTTTCGCCGCCGCCTGAAGGCCTATAACCATGAATGGCGCCAGGGCACCGGCTTCAGTTTTCTGGTCTACCGACTCAATGACAGCGGCCTCATGGGCGGCGTGACTCTCTCCAACGTGCGCCGTGGCGTCGCCCAGGCGGCGAGCATGGGTTACTGGATCGGCGAGCGCTTCGCGCGCCAGGGCTATATGACCGAGGCGGTGCTGGCGGTGGTGGAATTCGCTTTCGAAGAGCTCGGCCTGCATCGGATCGAGGCGGCCTGTCTGCCGCACAACGACCCCAGCCGTAGCCTGCTGCTGAAGGTCGGCTTTCGTCAGGAAGGCTATGCCCGCCAGTACCTGCGCATCAACGGAAAGTGGCAGGACCATCTGCTCTTCGAACTGCTGCGCGACGACCCGCGCTTGTGAGTCGATCTCCCGGGCAGCGACTCAATCCAGCCTGTCAGTATCAGGCGGCTCGAAACGGAAAGGATGTCACCCCCACCCCGTCCCTCCCCCATCTAAGGGGGAGGGGGTCCCATTTGCAGGGACCACTCAATCTCTCCTCCCCCCTTGATGGGGGGAGGTCGAGAGGGGGGTGACCTGCGCGTCCGATGTTTGCCCATTCGCATCGGGAGTCTGATCGCAAACAATCTCATCTGCCGCATGCCTCTGCGGCAGTGAGCGAAGTCAGAAGACGTCGGCCGTGACGCTCAGGCGTGCCCGGCCTCGCCGGAGAGCATGGAGATGTCGACGCCGAGCTTGCCGATGGCGCGTTCCCACTTGTTGTCCAGGTCGTTGTCGAAGACCAGCTCTTCGTCCGGCGCCACGTGCAGCCAGCCGTTGGCCTGGATCTCGGAATCGAGCTGCCCCGGCCCCCAGCCGGCATAGCCGAGGGCCAGCAGCCGCCGCCTGGGGCCGGCCCCCGCGGCGATGTCGCGCAGGATGTCGGTGGTCGCGGTGAGCGCGATGGCGTCGTTCACCTGCAGGGTCGAATCCTGGTTGTACTCGCCGGAATGCAGGACGAAGCCGCGCCCCGATTCGACCGGTCCGCCGAAGTGGACGCGAATCTCCTCGTTCAGCCGCGGCGGTTCGATGCCCAGCTGGGCCAGGAGGTCGGTGAAGGTAATCGCCCCGACCAGGCGATTGATCACCAGGCCCATGGCGCCGTCCGGGTGGTGGGCGCAGACGTAGATGACGCTGCGGGCAAAACGGGCATCGCGCATGCTGGGCATGGCGATGAGCAACTGGCCGGTTAGGAATTCTTGGCTGTCCATGAGCTTCGTCGATCCGGCCCCAGGGGCTGTGGCAGGGGACCCGCTGTTCTCCTATCTCCGCCGTTAAGCTCTTGCAATTCTTATCTTAACCTCATTCGGGCCCGGGTCCAAACCCGCGCCCGGACGCCGATGACACGATATTGTGAGCGCGACGACAAGGCCACTGGATATTATGGGCCGGGCCGGCTATATGCCCCAGAGACTTTTGTGGCCGGGCCATTGAGTCCAGGGTGACGATAGCCCGACAATGCGGTCATTCTAGGGCGCAGCCGCGCCTTTTTGGGCCGCCTCGATGGTCGGCAGTGGACCGCCCCGATTGGGGAAGCGACTCCGGCGGAGCGATTTTGGCAGTCTGCGAATGGCAGTGATCGAATGGCTGTGAACCGGCGAAGCCTGCGCGAGCCCGGCAGGAGCACCGGCACGAGCAAAGGGCCGAGGGCCTTTGCCGCCGCTGTGGTGGCTGCGGCAGGGCTTCTGGGCGGCGCCGCCGATGCGCTGGCAGTCGCCAGCGGCTGGGCGGAGGAAGAGCAGGTGCGGGTGCGCTTGGTCTCCGCAGGTCAGACCGTTTCAGGCCCCGAGGCTCTGCTGGGCCTGGAATTCGAGCTGCAGCCCGGCTGGAAGATCTACTGGCGCAGCCCGGGTGATGCCGGTTTTCCGCCCTCGATCGACTGGAGCGGTTCGCAGAACCTGGCGAGCGGCGAGATCGCCTGGCCGGTGCCGTACCGTTTCTCCCTGTTCGGCCTCGAGACCTTCGGCTACGGCGACCGGGTGGTACTGCCGGTTGACGCGGTCGCGGCCGATCCCGGCCAGCCGCTGGTCCTCGCGGCCAGTGTCGACTATCTGATCTGCGAAGAGATCTGCATTCCCTATCAGGCCAACCTCAGCCTCGACCTGCCGGCGGGTCCGGAAAGCCGTGCGCCGGGGGCCTTCATCATCGAAAGCTTCAACCGCCAGGTGCCCGGACGCGGGGCCGAGCGCGGTCTCAGCCTGGAGAGCGCCACGCTGACCGGCAGCCTGGAGGCGCCGGTGCTGCAGGTGAGCGCGCGCTCCGACATTCCCTTCGACGCGCCTGACCTGCTGGTGGAGGGGCCGCCGGGATTCACCTTCGCCAAGCCCGAGGTGGCGCTGTCGGACGACGGCCGCACGGCGACGCTGCGGGTTGCCACCAGCACGCACCTGGAACAGGCGGTGTTGGAAGGCAAGCAACTGACCCTCACCGTCACCGACGGCCTGCGCGGACTGGAGCAGCCGAGCATCGCGCGCTTCGCCACGGCTCCATCCGCTGCCGGCACGGCAGAGAGCATCTTTGCCGACCCCGTGGCGCTTCTGGGCATTCTCGGGCTGGCGCTGCTCGGCGGCCTCATTCTCAATCTGATGCCCTGCGTTCTGCCGGTGCTTTCCATCAAACTGCTGTCGATCGCCGAGCAGGGCGGGAAGGAACGCCGCCAGATCCGCGCCGGTTTCCTGGCCTCGGCGGCGGGGATCCTGTTTTCCTTCCTGGTGCTGGCGACGGGCGCGGTGGCGCTGAAGGCCAGCGGCATGGCGGTCGGCTGGGGCATCCATTTTCAGCAACCGCTCTTCCTCAGTGCGATGGCCCTGGTGATGGCGCTTTTCGCCTACAACCTTCTGGGGCTCTTCGAGGTGCCGCTGCCGGCCTTCCTCGGCAACCTGGGCAGCGGCGGCGGCGCAGACAGCGGTCTGGCCGGGAACTTCGGTACCGGGGCGCTGGCGACCCTTCTGGCGACGCCCTGCTCGGCGCCTTTCCTCGGCACCTCCGTCGGCTTCGCCCTGTCGCGGGGCGCCGTGGAGATTTACCTGATCTTCACCGCCCTCGGCATCGGGCTTGCCTTGCCCTACCTGCTGGTGGCGGCGGCGCCGCGCCTGGTGTCCTGGCTGCCGCGGCCCGGCGGCTGGATGATCACGCTGCGGCGGATCCTCGGGCTCCTGCTCGCCGGCACGGCGGTCTGGCTGCTGTCGGTGCTCGCCGTCCAGGTCGGGATGGCGGCGGCGCTGGTGGCCGGCGGGCTGCTGCTCGGTCTCGGCCTTGTGCTCTGGGCCGGGCCCAATCTCATGCAGAAGCACCGCCTCGCCACGCCGGCGGCGGCCAGCCTGCTGGCGCTGGCCGTTCTGGCGCTGCCCAGCGGCCTTCCCCAAAACCCGGCTCAGACGCGCGCGACTGCGGCGGAAGAGGCCTGGCGCCCCCTGGATCAGGCGGCCATCGCCGAGCTGGTGAATGCCGGTCAGGTGGTCTTCGTCGACGTGACCGCCGACTGGTGCATCACCTGTCAGGTGAACAAGAAGCTGGTGCTGGATACCGAGACGGTCACCGGGCTGCTCGCAGCGCCGGAGGTGGTGCAGATGCGCGGCGACTGGACCCTGCCCAGCGATGAGATCTCCGCCTATCTCGCCGGGTTCCAGCGCTACGGTATTCCCTTCAACGCGGTCTACGGCCCCGGCGCGCCGGAGGGTCTGCCGCTGCCCGAGCTGCTGAGCGTGGAGGCGGTGACCGAAACCCTGAAGGCTGCGGCGGGCAGCGCGACGGCGGGGGCCGCGCCGCAGGCGGGGACCGGCGAAGGCTCCTGACAGCCTGTCCGTCCGTTGCGGCGCCAGCCCCGACGAACCCCCCGGCGAGCCCCCAGCGAACCCCCAGCCGGGCCTTCCCCTTGGAAAGCCCGGCATGGCGGCCTATCTTTCGAGCAGCGCCTCGCGCGCCGGGGCCCTGGCGCCCCTCACGACAGAACTCTTCACGCTCAGGCCTTTTTCTGCAGGTTCGCCGACGCGCAGGCTTGCCGGGGCCGGGCCATCAATTCAGGGGAAACTGCACCATGACGATCAAGGTTGGCGACCGCGCACCCAGCGGATCCTTCAAGCACATGACCGGCGAGGGGATGGAAGAGATCTCCACCGGCGATCTTTTCGGCGGCAAGAAGGTGGTGCTGTTCTCGCTGCCCGGCGCCTTCACGCCCACCTGCTCGGCCAAGCACCTGCCCGGATATGTCCAGCATGCCGCCGACATCAAGGGCAAGGGGGTCGACACCATCGCCTGCATGTCGGTGAACGACGCCTTCGTCATGGACGCCTGGGGCAAGGACCAGGGGGTCGGCGATTCGGTTGTGATGCTGGCCGACGGCAACGGCGACTACGCCAAGGCCCTGGGTCTCGACTTCGATGCCAGCGGCTTCGGCATGGGCACCCGCGCCCAGCGCTTCGCCATGATCGTGGACGACGGCACGGTCACCGCCTTGAACGTCGAAGAGCCGGGCGCCTTCGAGGTTTCCAGCGCCGAGGCCATGCTGGCCAAGCTGTAAACCCGATCCGGTTCCAGGACGGCAGAATAACGGCCCGTCTCCGGCCCTGTTTGGGAAAGGGGAGGCGGGCCGTTTGACGTTCCCCGCATCCGGGTCTTGTATGGTCCTGCCATGACCGCTTTCCAACCGGACGACGACAGGCTTTACCAGGACCCGGCGCTGGCCCGGTTCTACGACCTGGAGAACGGCTGGGCCGCGGATTTCGATACCTGCCTGGGCTTGGCGGAAGAGGCCGCATCGGTCCTCGATCTCGGCTGCGGGACCGGAGAGCTGGCGGCACGCCTCGCAGACGGCCGGGCGGTTGTCGGGATCGATCCCGCCGCACCGATGCTGGCAGTCGCCCGGCAGCGGCCCGGCGGCGACAGGGTCGAATGGCTGGAGGCCGATGCCCGCGGTCTCGATCTCGGGCGCCGCTTCGATCTCATCGTTCTCACCGGTCATGCCTTCCAGGTGTTCCTCACCGCGGACGATCAGCGCGCCGTGCTCGCCACCATCGCCCGCCACCTGGCGCCCGAAGGCCGCTTCATCTTCGACTCGCGCAACCCGGCCGCCGGGGCCTGGCGCGGCTGGACGCCGGAACGCTCACGCCGCAGCCTCGCCCATCCGCAGCTGGGTGCGGTGGAGGCCTGGAACGACGTAGCGCAGGACGCGGCGACCGGGATCGTCACCTACCGGACCCACTACCGGGTCGCAGCCTCCGGTCAGACGTTCTCAGCCGCTTCGAAGCTGCGCTTCACCGACAAGGTGACCTTGACCGCTTTGCTGACAGAGGCTGGGCTGCACGTCGAGCGCTGGCTCGGCGACTGGCAGGGCGGTCCCTCCACTGACGACTCTCCGGAACTCATCCCCATCGGGCGCCGTCTCTGATCATTCCCCGCCCGGCGGGTCCGCGCAGACCTGGTCGTAGCGGTAGCGCTCCTTCAGCAGACCGTTGTAGGCGTAGATGTCCAGCGTCGCTTCGAAGGCCTCTTGGGTGATCTCCACATGGGGCGTCCAGCAGCCGAGTTGCTGGTAGGTGGCGATGCAGTCGGCCAGCACCGCCTCGTCGATCTCCGGAAAATAGGGTTTCTCGGCGCGGGCGATCTCCGCCGCAGGGGTCTCGTTCATGTGGCGCCGTGTCTTGGCGTAGGCGCGCATGAAAGCCCGGGCCATGTCGGTCTTCAGCCAGTCCGGTCTGGCCGCGAGGCTGGAGAACCCGCAGGGGCCGATCTGCCGGCCGACCTGCGCGACGATATGGCCGAGGCCGTCGGCCTGAAGCTGCTGGGGAAAGGGCCCCTGCTGCTGGACGTAGTCGCCCTGTCCGGCGCGGAAGGCGGCGTCGATGGCCGCCGCGCCGCCCGGCGTGATGAGCTTGATCTTCGCAAAATCGATGCCGGCCTTGTGGCAGGCATACTTGAACATCGCCAGCGGCTGGCCGCCGCCGAAGGCGACCACCTCCGCACCCTCCAGCCTGTCCCAGGTGAAATCGGGATCGGCACTGCGGGCGGTGAGGAAAAAGCCATCCATCTCGTTGATCTGGGCGAAGTGGACCGCCGTGGGCGTCTCGCCGGCGTTCAGGGTCGTAAGGCCCTGGCTGAGAGCCGACTGGACTACATGAGCGGAGCCGTCCTCCAGCGCCGCGATGGCGGTGACGCCGGGGGCGGCGACGGACCACTCGGGGTCCAGGCCTTCGGCCTTCAGGAAGCCGCCGGACATCGCCGAGATCAGCGGCGAGTAGAAGGCCGAGAACAGCGTGAATTGTATATTGATCCGCTCCAAGGGCCGGCCCTCTCTCCGCTGGATGATGGTGGCAGGGGCTGACTTCAGGTGTCGCGCAGGACCTGATCGATGCGCTCCAGCGCCCAGTCCACCTCGTCGCGCTTGATGACCAGGGGCGGGGAGATGCGCAGCGTGTCCTCGTGGGTTTCCTTGCACAGCATGCCGACGGCGCGCAGCGCCTCGCTGTACTGGCGCGCGCCGCCGATTTCGGGATGGAACTCGATCGCCAGCATCAGGCCGCGGCCGCGCACCTCCTTCACCTTGTTGTTGCGCAGCTTCTGCAGTTCATCGAGGAAGTAGGCGCCCTGTCTGGCGGAGTTCTCGATCAGGCCCTCTTCGGTCAGGACTTTCAGGGCCGCGCGGGCCACCGCGCAGGCCAGGGGATTGCCGCCGAAGGTGCTGCCGTGCTGGCCGGGCTGCAGCACCCCCAGCACCTCGGTGTTGGAGAGCACCGCCGACATCGGATAGAAGCCGCCGGAGAGTGCCTTGCCCACCAGGGTGACGTCGGCTTCCACGCCCTCGTGCTCCTCGGCGAAGAGCTTGCCGGTGCGCCCCAGCCCGGTCTGGATCTCGTCCATCACCAGCATCACGGTGTTGGCCGAACAGATCTCGCGGATGCGCTTCAGGTAACCGGCGGGCGGAATGTTGACGCCGGCCTCGCCCTGGATCGGCTCCACCAGAAAGGCCACCGTGTTGGGCGTGATCGCCTGCTCCAGCGCCTCGGCGTCGCCGTAGGGGATGATTTTGAAGCCGGGGGTGAAGGGCCCGAAGTTGCGGTGCGCCTTGGGGTCGGTGCTGAAGCCGACGATGGTGATGGTGCGGCCGTGAAAGGCCTCCTCGCAGACGATGACCTCGGCCTGGTCGTGGGGCACGCCCTTGACCTCGTAGCCCCACTTGCGCACCGCCTTGATGGCGGTCTCCACCGCCTCGGCGCCGCTGTTCATGGGCAGCACCTTGTGGGAGTTGGTGAGCGCGCAGATCTCCTCGTAGAACAGCGCGAGTTGATCGTTGTGGAAGGCGCGGGAGGTGAGGGGCAGGCGGCTCGCCTGCTCGATCAGGGCGTTCAGGATCTTGGGGTGGCAGTGCCCCTGGTTCACGGCCGAGTAGGCCGAGAGGCAGTCCATGTAGCGCTTGCCGTCCACGTCCCACACCCAGATGCCTTCGCCGCGGGTCAGCACGACGTCCAGCGGGTGATAGTTGTGCGCGCCCAGCTCGGACTCTATGTCCATCAGTTGCTGCGCCGAATGCTGTCCTTGCGCCATGGTCTGCTCCTGCTGTTCGCGCCGGCCCGGGGCCTGTTGGCCCTAGAGCGTCGAGTGGTGGCGGCTGAGGATCTGTTCGCCGAAAAGGCTTTCGACCAGTTCCACCACCAGGGCCGCCGTGCGATTGTGGTCGTCGTAGGCCGGGTTCAATTCCATGATGTCGAGCGAGCTCATCAGGCCGGAATCGTAGATCATCTCCATGCAGAGCTGCGCTTCGCGGTAGGTCGGGCCGCCGGGCACCGTGGTGCCGACCCCGGGCGCGATGGCCGGGTCCAGGAAGTCGACGTCGAAGCTGACGTGCAGATGACCGCCCAGGCTGGCGATACGGCCCAGGATGACATCCATCGTCTTGCGCATGCCGTTCTCGTCGATGCGCCGCATGTCGTGCACCTCCAGGCCCGACTCCACCACCATGCGCTTCTCGATCCTGTCTACGGAGCGAATACCAAGCTGGATGATGCGCGCCGGGTCCATCATCGGCTTGGCATGGCCCAGGCCGGTCAGGGCGTCGGGCCCGTAACCGGCAGCCACGGCCACGGGCATGCCGTGGATGTTGCCGGAGGGGGAGGTCGCGGGCGTGTTGAAGTCGGCGTGGGCATCCAGCCACAGCACGGTCAGCGGTGTGTCCTGCTCCGCGCAGTGCTTCGCCAGCCCGGCGAGGGAGCCGATGGCCAGGCAGTGGTCGCCGCCCAGCAGCATGGGGAACTCGCCCTGCTGCAGCGATGCATAGACCGCGTCGCGTACCGCCGCGCACCAGGCCGTCACTTCGGCCAGATGGCGGTAGCCGTCGACCGGCGCGGTGTTGGGGTTGGTCGGGCCGGCGAGGTTGCCGCGGTCTTCCACCCTATAGCCCAGGCGCTGCAGGGCCTCCGCCAGGCCCGCCACACGCAGAGCTTCCGGGCCCATCGATCCGCCCCGGTGGCCGGCGCCCACGTCGGTGGGCGCGCCGATCAGGGCGATGGTCTGGCCATCCTCTGCCTTTCTCTTGATCATTCCGTCCTGTGCTTCCGCGGCGGTTCCGACTTGCGGTGGATAGGGCGACAGAGTGACCCATTTGCCGGGAATTGCAATCGCATGGGGCGTGCCGGCCCCCGCCGTTCAGGTCCCTCCACTGTGGCTCCCCTAATTCATCGACATTTAGCTATGAATAGATTAATAAGACCCTGATGAACGACCGCATCGACCAGAGCAAGGCCCTGGCCAGCGATGCGCGGATGCGGATCCTGGACTGGCTGAAAGACCCGCGTCTGCACTTCGCGCAGCAGAAGACCGGCGACCCGGCGGAGATCGGCGTCTGCGTGACGCTGATCGCCGACAAGCTGGGCATGAGTCAGCCGACCGTGAGTCGGCACCTTGAGCTCCTGCGGCGCGCCGACTTCGTCGCCGTGAACCGCATCGGACGCTGGTCGTACTTTTTCCGCAACGAGGCGGGACTTGCAGACTACCGGGGCTGGCTGAATGACGCCCTCTGAACCCTTGCCCGAGACACCGTCGTCCGCAGCGCTGGATGCCGCGTTGCTGCCGGGCTTCGAGCGCCGGCGGGTTGCGGCGCCGGAGGGGGAGGTCCTCGCCCTTGTCGGCGGCAAGGGACCGCCGCTGCTGATGCTGCACGGCGATCCCCAGACCCATCTCTGCTGGCATCGCATCGCGCCGCGCCTGGCAGAGCGCTTCACCGTCGTCCTGACCGACCTGCGCGGACGCGGCGAGAGCCATAAGCCGGGGGGCAGCCCCGGCCACCACGCCTACCACAAGCGGACGCTGGCGGCCGAACAGCTGACGGTGATGGAACGCCTGGGGTTCCGGCGCTTCAACCTTGTCGGCCACGACCGCGGCGCGCGGGTGGCGCGCCGCCTCGCCCTGGACCATCCCGACCGGGTGGAGCGCCTTGCGGTCATGGATATCGTGCCGGCCCTCGATTTCTACGAGCGGGCGGACAGCGCCATCGCCCAGGACTACTTCTACTTTTTCTTCCTGACCCAGCCGGCGCCGCTGCCCGAACGCCTGATCGCGGGCGATCCGCGGGCCTTCATGGGGCAGATCCTGACGGGGCTGGCGGATCGGGCCGTGCCCTACGACCCGCGCGCGCTGGAGGCCTACCTCTCCGCCGCCAGCAGCGAACAGGCGGTCGCCGCGATGTGCGAGTGCTTTCGCGCCGGGCTGACCGGGGATCTCGCCGCCGACCGGGCCGACCGCGCGGCGGGCCGGCGGATTGCCTGCCCCACCCTGGTGTTCTGGGGCGAGCAGGGGGTGGTCGGACGCCACTTCGACATGGCGGCGATCTGGCGCGCCTGGGCGCCCGAGGCAGGCTTCGCCCCGCTGCCCTGCGGCCACTTCATTCCGGAAGAGGCGCCGGAGGCGGTGACCGGACGGCTGCTGGCATTCCTGAGCTGAGCTTGCCGCGCCGCCGCCGAGTGCGCGGACTAGGGCGCTGAGGTGGAAGGCGCGGCGGGCCGCTTCATCACCAGGAGAGTGTCGCGCTCGCGCAGGAAGAACAGCACCGCCAGCAAAGCCAGGACCGGCACCGCGGCCCAGAACAGGTGGTTCGGCGGCGTGAAAGGGTCCAGCAGGCGGGGCGCCGAGACGAGGACCGAAACGCCGTGCATGACCAGCAGTGCGCCGTAGGTCCAGAGGCGGAACAGACCGGCCATGAAGGCGAGAATGACGAGGCCCTGCAGGATGCCGATGGCCAGTAGGACCCCGTCCGATGGCGAGGAAGAATAGAAGGTCTCGAAGACGCGCCGGGCGATCTCCGGCGCCAGGATCTTTTCCACGGCCCAAATCAGGAAGAAGGCGCCGGTACTCAGGCGCAGGGCCGCGAGGCTCAGGGCGAGCGGGCGGTCGTTGGCCACGGACATGGCAGGGTCTCCTTATGGCTTTGGGGCCAGGGATCGGCGCCCGTCCTGATGGCAGGTGGGGTGTCCGACTTCCGTGTTAAGCCGTCGGCTCATCACGCTTCGACGTTGGCGCATCACGAAGGGGTGAGGCCCCTAGGTAAAGAAGCAGGACTACTGCATTTGGTGGCCTGATGCTTCGAGACGCCGGCCCAGCTTGTGTTTTTGGGGCCGGCTCCTCAGCATGAGGGAGTGTTTGCAATTATGGGATTTCCTCATGTTGAGGAGGCCTGAAAGGCCGTCTCGAAACACGAGGAAATCCTACTGCTCTCATATGCAACAGCCCTGGGTAAAGAAGGGGGCCGGTCTCGGACGGAGACCCGGCCCCGCTGTTCTGCCTTACCGGAAGGCGGCGTCGCTGCGCACCTCCGCGCCGCGCTGCTCGGCGACGAAACCGGCCACCGCGCTCAGCACTTCGATGCGCGCGTTGCCGCCGACGCCGTGCCAGTAGGGATAGCGGGCCTCGAGGTCGAAGGCGATGGCTTCCGCCTCCGCGCCGTCGAGCACGCCGTCCCCGATGGCCGCCGTCACCGCGGCGCCCAGGTCTTCCAGATAGGCGCGCTGGGCTGCCAGCGCCGGGCCGAGGGGACCGTGCGGCCCATGGCCGATGTAGATGGTGGTGTCGGCGGCATAGCGCGCTTCGATCTCGTCCAGTTGGACCAGCCAGTTGTCGAGGCTTTCCAGCGGCGCCGGCACGAAGCCGTCGTTGATCAGATCGCCGACGAAGAGCAGGTCATGGTCGCGCAGATAGAGCATGGAGGTGACCTCCGCTTCGCTCGGCCCCATCTTGTGCACTTCGAAGCTGAGGCCGCCCAGTTCGACCACGTCGCCGTCGTCGATCGTGCGGTCGGGCAGGTTGGCGCTGATCACCGCCTGGCTCGGGAAGATGTCGCCGTGGCGCGCCTTGCGCGCCGCGTTGTAGCCGCGGCTGTCTTCGCGCATGGAACGGGTCGTCTCCGCGGCGGCGAAGACCGGCGCATCCGGAAAGGCCGCCTTGAAGAGCGAGAGTCCGCCGTAGTGATCGGTATGGGCATGGGTGATGAAGATGCCGAGGACCGGTTTGCCTGTTCTCTGGATGTGCCGCACCGCGCGCTCGGCCTCCGGGAAGACGCGCTGGGTGTCGATGACGATCACGCCCTCATCGGTCTCGACCCAGTGGGTGTTCGTGGTGTCGACCAGCTTGGGTTGGGCGGCAAAGCTGTGCACGGTCGGCGCCGTTGCGGCCTGTGCAGGTGCGCTGTCGAACAGGGCCGGGGCGGCGAACAGGGTCGGGGTGGCGAGCGCGGCCAGGGCAACGGCCGGGATGACGGATTTGAAGAAGGCGCCGGTGCGCAGAGCCTTGGAGCCCGGGGCCGCGAATCTCGGGGCGCGCGGGCGGTCTTTGGCCACAGACATGGCTGTTTCTCCTCATGGTTCTGGGGCCGGGGATCGGCACCCGTCATGACGGTAGATGGGATTTTTGACATCAGTGTCAAACATTGTTTTTATGACGGCGAGAGGCCGTTGCGCCACAACTGTGCGCGGGTCTCGGGTGAAGGAGGGTGTCTATGGTCGGCGTGCGGCAGTTTGACGAGGACGCGGTCCTCCAGGCCGTGATGGAAACGTTCTGGGAGAAGGGCTATGGCGAGACCGCCATGGCCGATCTCGCAGCCGCCGCCAAGGTGCAGCGCGGCAGCCTCTACCATGCCTACGGCGACAAGGAAGCCCTGCTGCTGCGCGCGCTCGAGCGCTATGGCGAACGCTACGGCGGCGCGGTGCGCGAGGCCCTGGCCGACCCCGACCCCCGCCGCGCCCTTGAGCGGTTCTTCGAGAGCCATCTGGCGCGCATGGCTGAGGCCTCCACGCCCGACGGCTGCCTGATGTGCCAGACGGCGATGGAGTGCGGCGGCCGCGACCCCGTGCCTGCGGAGGCCGTGAAAGCGAACTTCCTGCGCACGGAAGCGGCGCTGAGGGAGACGTTGGAGCGCGGCCGCGCCGCGGGCAGGCTTCCCGAAGACACGGATACGCAGGCCCTGGCGCGTTTCTTCCTCGGGGTCACCCGCGGCATGGCGGTGCTGCACCGGGTCTATGGCGACCTCGGGCCTGTGCGCGACATGGCGCGCAGCGCCTTGCTGGTCCTGGATCAATCCGGCAGGCCGTAGGCGCGACGACGCGGAGGCTGCTCACCGCAGTCTGCCCGAACTCTCCCTGGCTCTTTTCCGCAACCGCCCGGCGCTTGCCGGCCAGCGCTTAAGCAGGGCGGCCAGGGCGGCGACGATCGCCAGGGTGAAGGCCACCCGGCCCACCAGCACGATCCAGACATCGGCACCCAGCGCCAGCATCAGCGCGGTGTCCTCGATCAGCGCGTGGGACAGCGACAGGCAGGCGAGGGCGAGAAAGCGCGCGCGGGCATCGAACTGCTCGTCCTTCGTGGCCTGGATGATGAGCGCGCCGCCGTAGGTGAGGCCCAGCAGCATGCCGATGGTGGTCATCGGCGCCATGCGTGGATCGAGCCCGATGCCGCGCAGCAGCGGCTCCAGCAACCGCGTGGTCCAGCGCAGCACGCCGAGCGCCTCCAGCCCGTCGAGCAGGGCGAAGAGCAGGGCGACGATCACAAGAATCGAACCCAGAGAGACCGCCGTCTCCACCGCCCAGGCACCCCATCCGGCATCGCCCGCGCCGCCGCCAAGCAGGACGGGCTCCAGCGGTTCGGAGAGCGCGCCCGTTGCCGCGCAGATCCAGGCAACGGCTGCGCCGTAAGCCAGCGCCGCGCCGACGCGCAGCAGGCTGGTGAGCAGAAAGCTGGCCCCGGCCCGGCGTACGATCGCCTGCTCCACCGGCAGGGCATGGGCGAAGAGGATCATGGCGCAGAGGATGCTGTGCTGGGCGACCGTCATGCCCAGGTCCGGCAGCAGCACCAGATAGGCGCCGATCCCGCCGTAGACGCCGGTCAGAAGCGCCGTGGCCCAGACGATGCCGGTCTCCGGCGGCAACCCCGCCAGGCCCATCACCGGCGCGAGCAGCCAGGCCAGGGCCTCCGACAGCCCGAATGCGTTGCCCAGGCGCACCAGGATCATGACCGGCAGCATGATCTGGAGAAGCTCTGCAAAGGTCGTCAGGCTGCGGCGGGCGAGGTCGGTGAGATAGCGTGTCATGGTGTCTTCGGCTTCCGTCCGGGAGGTCAAGGAAGACCGAAGAATTGCCCAGGCTTGCCGCATTTTGTCATCGAAGATTGCAGATTCTTCGGTTCAGATTGCGTATTTGGTTCTTATGCGCAATAATTGTGCTCCGATGGAGCTGGACCAGATCGACCACCGGATTCTCGCGCTGCTGCGCAAGGATGCCGACCTGCCCAACACGAGCCTGGCCGAGCAGGTGGGCCTGTCACCCTCGGCCTGCCTGCGGCGCGTTGCCCGGCTGAAGGAGGGCGGTGTGATCCGGCGTATCGTGGCGCTGATCGATCCGGCCCAGCTCGACCGGCGGCTTTCCGCGGTGGTGACGGTGAAGCTGGAGCGCCACGGCCCGGAGTTTCGCCGCGACTTCATCACGCGTGTGAAGGCCGAAGCCGCGGTCTCCCAGTGCTACATGGTCACCGGCAACATCAGCTGCGTGGTGATCCTGCATGTGGCCGACATGGACGAGTACTCGGCGCTGGCCGACCGCCTGTTCCACGCCGACAGCAACGTGGCCGCCTTCACCACCTATCTGGTCATGAGCACCATGAAGGCCGAAGCCTCCCTGGCCATGGAGTAGGCTTGCGAAGCCGACGGCAAAGGCCGGGTCAGAGCGCCTTGGTCATCTGGCAGCCCGGAATGCCCACCCCTGAGCGTGTCTCGACCAGGGCTTCCTTGACCACGTGATAGCCGCAGGCGCGGTAGAGCGGCAGACCGGCCAGGGTCGCCACCAGTTCGGCGCGGCGGAAGCCTTGCCGGCGGGCGGCGTCCTCGCAGACCTCCAGGATCAGGCGGCCGACACCCCGGCGCACGTGATCCGGGTGGGTGTACATGGCGCGGATGCGCGCCGCGTCGACTGCGGGGTCGAGCAGGGCTTCATCGCGCCCCGGGGAATGGCTTCCCCCGTAGAGTGTGGCCCGCCGGCTCCAGCCGCCGCATCCGGCGATCAGGCCCTCATCTTCCACAACGTAATAGGTCCGGTCTTCTATGAGCTGATCATCGAGCCCCATGATGTCGAAGGAGGCATCGATCTGTGCCGGCTTGAGGAAGGGCTCCTGGAGTTGGCGGATCGACCGCTGCATCAGCGCCTCGATCTCGGCCCTGTCCGCCGCGGTTGCCAGGCGAACGCCAAAGCGCCGACCCTCGAGGCCCCGCTTACCCGGGCCTGAGGGTTGTGGCTCCTGTTCCGACACCGGGGCCGGCAGCGCCGCGCCGCCGCCTTGGGGCGTTTTCATAGCATCTCCTCAAAGCGCGGCGTCCTTTTCTTGACCCTCAGATAGCGCCCCTTTATTCATCGATCAAATCGAATATTTTTCTTATATTGATCAGGAATTTTGATTGATGCGCGAACTCAGCCTCGATCAGCTGCGGACCTTTCAGACCGTTGTCGCGCTTGGCGGCTTTACCGCCGCGGCGCGGCGGCTGAACTATTCCCAATCCGCCGTCAGCACCCAGATCCGGGAGCTGGAGCGGCGGCTGGGGGTGCGTCTCATCGACCGCGTCGGCAAGAAAGCGTTCGCGACCGCGGCGGGCTTCAGGCTGCTGGAGCATGCCCGCCGGATCGACCGGGAGGCCGAGGACGCGGTGGCCGCCATGAAGCGGCATCGCCAGGGCCGGCTTGGCCGGGTGCGGATCGGCGCCCAGCCGAGCGTCGCCACCTATGTCCTGCCGCGCCTTCTGCAGGCGGTGCGCCGGCAGTACAGCGATATCGAGATCATCATCCGCACCGGGCTGACGGAGGATCTCGCCCCCCTTGTGGCCGACAACCAACTCGATCTCTGCGTCGGGACGCCGCCCAGGATCGACAGGCGCCTGACAGTGACCGCGCTCTACGATGAACCGATGTTCGCGGTTCTGCCGGCGTCGGCCCGCGATGCCTGCGATCCCCTGACGCCTGCCGGATTCGAGGAGCACGACCTGATCCTCGACGGCGTCAGCTGGACCGACCGGACGGTGCGCGATTGGTTTTGGGCGGCCGGCATCGAGGCGAAGCCGGTGATGGAGCTCAGCTACATCGAAGCCATCAAGAACGTTGTCGCCGCGGGGCTCGGCGTGTCCGTTCTTCCGGCCTGCGTCCTGGAAGACCGGCGCGATGCGAGGGATCTCGTTCTCTGTGACCTGGACCCGCCGATCACACGCCCCATGGTGCTGGTCGAGCGGCGGGACAGGCGCGACGATCCCGCGCTCGACATCGTGCGCCATGCGGTTCTTTCGTTGGGCGAAAAAGGATAGCGGCGGCCCGCGCAGGCCAGGCCGTCGAGCACCGGCCTGTCCCGACGCTTCCGCCTAGCAGGGTTTTTCGACCACCACCACGGGGTCGGTGTTGTAGCGTCCGGCGCACTCCGAGACCGAGGACTTCACCAGCACCTTCTTCATGCGCAGGTCATAGCCCAGCCAGCGCTTTCTCAGATCCGGTCGTATCCCCGCTTCGATGAGCGATTCCTCGAGGAGACCATGGCGGATCATGAAGACCTCCTCGGTGATGAACAGATGGACATGGGCGCTTTTCGGCGGCCGGCCCCCGTAGATCTTGGGTCCGCCGAAGACACCGGCCATGAAGTCGGTCTGCTGCGACTCAAGATGATGGCGCGGCACGCCCTCGAAGAACCCCTTCAGCCAGGGGTGGCTTAGAAGCTTGCCGTAGAAGATCCGGTGAACCCGCTCCAGGCAGTCCATGCCGCCGAGTTCCTCGAAGAAGCTGTCTGCCATGATCCGTATCCGCCGCAGTCCGGCGCACCGCCTCTCGCGGAGAGGGCGCCCGGCGGAAAGCCTAGCGGGCTGTCTTGAATGATCGGTTAAATACTGCAGTGCAGCAGTCCCTTTTGCGCCCTTGCACCCTTGCGCGCGTCAGCGCGCGGTTTCCAGGCCGGCGCGGGCCAGTTCGTCTGCGCGCTCGTTTTCCGGGTGGCCGGCATGGCCCTTCACCCAATGCCAGCGCACCTCGTGGGGACCGAGCGCCGCTTCCAGGCGCTGCCAGAGGTCGACGTTCTTCACCGGCTTCTTGGCCGCGGTCTTCCAGCCGTTGCGCTTCCAGCCGTGGATCCACTTGGTGATGCCGTCGCGCAGATAGGTGCTGTCGGTGTGCAGGTCGACCCGCGCCGGCCGTTTCAGCGCCTCCAGGGCCACGATCGCGGCCATCAGCTCCATACGGTTGTTGGTGGTCGAGGCCTCGCCGCCGCAGAGCTCTTTCTCGTTTCCCTTGAAGCGCAGCAGCGCGCCCCAGCCGCCCGGCCCCGGGTTGCCGGAGCAGGCGCCGTCGGTGAAGATTTCGATGCTGTCGGGGTCTGCCGCCATTGTGCGGTGCTCAAGCTCCTTCGATCTGCGGTGTCTTCTAGAGATCCAGCCCGTATGCGCCGGGCCCGCGCACCTGCTGATGAAAGCGCAGCTTCTTCCAGTACTCCAGCGGGTCCTTGGGCTGGACGAACGCCCCCTCCGGGTGGTGCAGCCAGTCGTAGAGGCGCGTCAGCAGGAACCGCAGGGCGGAGCCGCGCGCCAGCAGCGGCAGGGCAGCCAGTTCCGCTTCGGAAAGGGCGCGGACCTTCGCGTAGGCCTGCAGCAGCATACGCGCCTTGGTAACGTTGAAGGCGTTGTCCTGCTCGAAGCACCAGGCGTTCAGGCAGATCGCCAGGTCGTAGGCGAAGAAGTCGTTGCAGGCGAAGTAGAAGTCGATGATGCCGGTCAGCCGCTCGCGCCGGAAGAAGACGTTGTCGGGAAAGAGATCGGCGTGGATAACGCCGGCCGGCATGTCCTCGGGCCACTGCGCTTCCAGCTGCGTCAGTTCCTCTTCCAGGGCCTTGGCGAGACCGGGCATCACTTCGTCGGCGCGCGGCGCGCAGGCCTCAAGCAGCGGGCGCCAGCCGGTTACGGAGAGCGCGTTGGCGCGCCGCATCGCAAAGTCCGCGCCGGCCAGATGCATGCGGGCCATGGCCTCGCCCAGGGCGCTGCAGTGAAAGGTCTGGATGCGCCGCGGCCAGAGGCCCTCCAGGAAGGAGATCAGGGCCGCCGGGCGTCCGCAAAGCTCGCGCAGCGCCCTGCCGTCCTTGGCATGGAGGGGGACCGGGCAGCTTATGCCCTGGTCCGCGAGATGCTCCATCAGGCCGAGGAAGAACGGCAGGTCGGCCGCCGCCACCCGTTTCTCATAGAGCGTCAGGATGTAATGGCCGCTCTCCGACTGCAGAAGGTAGTTGGAGTTCTCCACGCCTTCCGCGATTCCCTTGAAGGTGAGCAGTTCGCCGAGGTCGTAGTCCGCCACGAAACAGGCAAGATCCTCGGCAGAGACTTCGGTGTAGACGGCCATGGGCGGGAAGGGTCTGGTTCACGGGGGTGGCTGTTGGGGATTGGCTGGCGGGGGTGGGCGGTGTCGCGCGCGGTCGGCCGCTGCGCGCCGGGCCCGCCAGGATGTCAGCCTGTTGCGGCCCGGTCGGAAAGCTCTTTCGGCAGTTTGAAAATCACGTCTTCGACAACCCCGCTGACCTCGCGGATGGAGACGTCGAAGTGATCGCGGCAGGCCTGCAGGAGCTCCTCCACCAGAACCTCCGGCGCCGAGGCACCGGCGGTGAGGCCAAGCGTCGAGATGCCGGCCAACTGCGACCAGTCCAGGTCCTCCGCACGCTGTACCAGAACCGCGGTTTTGCATCCCTCGCGCTCGGCAACCTCGACGAGGCGCTGGGAGTTCGAAGAATTGGGCGCGCCGACCACCAGCAGGGCGTCGCACTGCTGGGCGATGGCCTTCACCGCTTCCTGCCGGTTGGTGGTGGCGTAGCAGATGTCCTCTTTCTTCGGTCCGTGGATTCGCGGAAAGCGGCGGCGCAGGACCGCGATGATTTCCGCCGTGTCGTCGACCGAAAGCGTCGTCTGGGTGATGTAGGCCAGGTTCTCCGGGTCATCAACAGCAATGCTCTCCGCCTCGGCGGCGCTTTCCACCAGGGTGATGGCGTCCGCCGGCACCTGGCCCATGGTCCCGACCACCTCGGGATGGCCGGCGTGGCCGATCAGCAGGATGTGGTGGCCGACGCGGACATGGCGTTCGGCCTCGCGGTGCACCTTGCTGACCAGTGGACAGGTGGCATCGAGGTAGAACATCTGCCGGCGCTCGGCATCCGCCGGCACGTCCTTGGGCACACCGTGAGCGGAGAAGATGACCGGCACGCCCTCAGGCACCTCGTCCAGCTCCTCGACGAAGACAGCGCCCTTGGATTCCAGCGACTCGACCACGAAGCGGTTGTGGACGATCTCGTGGCGCACGTAGACCGGCGCGCCATATTTCTGCAACGCCCGCTCGACGATCTCGATCGCGCGTTCCACCCCGGCGCAGAAACCGCGGGGATTGGCCAGAAGTACGGTTAGCGGCCTCTTGCTCATCGTGACGGTCTTCGCCTTTTCGACACAGGTCCCTGTTAAAACGCTCCACGGTTTATATGGCGCGCGGTCCCGTCTGCGCCAGCCTTGCCGGGGCCCTGGGGTGAGAACAAAGCCGGGCCTTGTGGCCTGCCCGGCGGTTCCCTAAAGTCCGCCAGTCACTCGAAAGCCGGTCAATCGAGTCGGATGCAGACCCCCGTCCGGCGTCCGCCCGCGGACAGTAAACCAGCCGGCCAGCAGAAGGAAGGCTTCATGTCAGACCCGATTCCTGCGCAAAAAGAGCCTTACAAGGTCCAGGTGGAGGCCGGAAAGAAGTACTTCTGGTGCGCCTGCGGGCGCAGCAAGAAGCAGCCTTTTTGCGACGGATCGCACTCCGGGACCGGGATCACCCCGGTCATGTACGAAGCCGCCGCCAGCAAGGACGTTTTTTTCTGCGGCTGCAAGCAAAGCGCGAAGCAGCCGCTCTGCGACGGCAGCCACAGCCGGCTCTAGTCTGTGCCGCCGATCCTGGCCGCGCCAATGGTGGCCGTGCCGGGGCTGAGCCTGCCGCATTTCCTGTGAGTCCCGATTTCTTTGTGAGTTCCGATGAAAGCCTACCGAACGCGTCCCGCCCTTTTTCGCAAGCCGTCCTTGGGTATCGCCCTGGCTGCAGTTGCCCTTCTGGCGGCCTGCGCCGGCGACGAGGATGCGCCGAGGCCCTGCCCTGAGGTGGTCCTGCTCTCCGATGCGTCCAAGCAGGTGAAGTTCAGCGGGCAGGGGCGTGACCTGACGGACGTGCTGTTCGAGGCGGAGATCGAGCCCGGGCGCGTCGTCTGCGAGTATGACGACAACACTGTCGATGTCGACCTGCAGGTCCGGGTTGTTGCCTCGCGCGGTCCGGCCAACAGCGACAGGCTGGCCAACATCAACTACTTCGTTGCGGTGGCCCGCGCCGATCAGACAGTGCTGGCGCGCGAGTCCTTCGACATCGCGATTCCCTTTCCCGGCAACCGCACGCGGGTTTCCGGGCTGGAGGAGATCGGTCAGATCATCCCGCTCTCCCAGGGCGAAGACGGCCGCGACTACCGGGTTTATCTGGGCTTCGATCTGACGCCCGAAGAACTCCAGTTCAATCGCGCCAACCGCTAGTACTTCTGGCCCTGAATATTGTTGTATTTCAATAGATTAATCGCCGTTGTCCGGGCCATCACGAGAGCCTGATCGGTCGGTGGTTGAAAACCGGCCAGCGAAGGGCTAGCTTCCGATCAGCAACGAAGTGGTGAGACCACTTTGTCACTGCGATGCCAGTGATCCCTAGCGGGAGAGACCGGTCTTTTGACCAGACCGGCGCCGAAGGAGCAACCGCCCCGGAAACTCTCAGGCAAAAGGACCGCAAGGGGGAGGCGCTTCTGGAAAGTGGTCGCATCCGCTCCTTGGGCGTTTGCGCCTCACCGAAGGAGTAAACCGCGCTAGAGCCCTGCAACGGGCGGCGCGGCGAATCTCTCAGGTATCCATGACAGAAGGGGCCGGAACCACTGAAACAAGGTGGTGACGGCACAACGACCTTTGTCGGAGGATCTGGGAGTGGCCAACAACGGCGAATCGGCGGTTGCGGCGGAACCGAAGCACACCCCGCTTTACAGCCTGCACCAGGAACTGGGCGGCAAGGTGGTGGACTTTGCCGGCTATGCCCTGCCGGTCCAGTACCCCGCCGGTATTATGGCCGAGCACCAGCAGGCCCGCCGGGCCGCCGCGCTCTTCGACGTTTCCCACATGGGCCAGCTGCGTCTCGAAGGTTCCGACCGCGTCGCCGCGCTCGAAGCCCTGGTGCCTGCCGACATCGCGGGCCTCGCAGCGGGCCGCCAGCGCTACAGCTATTTCACGGCCGGGGATGCCGGCATCCTGGACGACCTGATGATCAGCAACCAGGGGGACTGGCTTTCCCTGGTGGTGAACGCCGCCTGCAAGGACGCCGACATCGCCCATCTGCAGGCAAACCTGCAGGGCGACGTCCGCCTGGTGGTTGAGGAGGACCGCGCGCTGCTGGCCCTGCAGGGCCCGGCGGCGGCGGCCGTTCTGGCCCGCCTCGCGCCCGGGGTCGAGACCCTGCGCTTCATGGATGCCGTTCCGGTGGAGATTGCGGGTCTGGACTGCCGGGCCAGCCGCTCCGGCTACACCGGCGAGGACGGCTACGAAATCTCCGTGCCGGCGGATGGGGCTGCGGCGCTTGCCCGCCGCCTGCTGGCCGAACCCGAAGTGGAGGCGGCCGGTTTGGGCGCGCGCGATTCGCTGCGGCTGGAGGCGGGGCTCTGCCTCTACGGCCACGACATCGACACCACCACCACGCCCATCGAGGCGGATCTGGCCTGGGCGATTCAGAAACGCCGGCGGGCCGAAGGCGGTTTTCCGGGGGCCGAGGTGATCCGGCAGCAGCTGGCCGAGGGGCCGCCGCGCCGCCGCGTCGGGCTGCTGCCCCAGGGCCGCGCGCCGGTGCGCGAGGGCGCGCCGCTGAAGGGCGCCGACGGGCAGGAGATCGGGCGCGTCACCTCGGGCGGCTTCGGCCCCAGCGTCGGCGGACCGGTCGCCATGGGCTATGTCGCAAGCGAACAGGCATCCGAAGGAACCGAAGTGCACGCGGAGGTGCGCGGCAAGCTGCTGCCCTGCCGCGTCACAGCGCTGCCCTTCGTCAAACACAACTATCACAGAGGCTGAAGCAAGCTTTAGAGGGGGAACCTTTGCCATGAGCCAACGTCGTTATACGGAAGATCATGAATGGCTGAGCGTCGAGGGCGACGTCGCCACGGTGGGCATCAGCAACCACGCCCAGGAACAGCTCGGCGATATCGTCTTCGTTGAACTGCCGGAGATCGGCAAGAGCCTGGAGAAGGGCAGCGAGGCCGCGGTCGTGGAGTCGGTGAAGGCGGCCAGCGAGATCTACGCCCCGGCCGACGGCGAGGTGGTCGAGGTGAACGAGGCCCTGAACGACGAACCGGGCAAGGTCAACAGCGAGCCCGAGAGCGGCGGCTGGTTCTTCAAGATGAAGCTTTCCGACGCCGGACAGCTTGCCGATCTGATGGACGAGGCCGCCTATGGCGCCTTTGTCGAAGGGCAGGGCTGAGAGGCCCGGGTCAAGGTTGAGGGTTTCTGGTCGATAGCAGGGGCCAAGAGGGACCATGAGGGACCAAAAGGGAGACAAGCATGAGTGACGCAGTGCGCAGCCTGGCGGAGTTGGAAGTGAAGGACGACTTCGTCCGCCGTCACATCGGCCCCGGCGAACCGCAGACCCGCGCGATGCTGGACAGCCTGGGTCTGGATTCGCTGGAGGCCTTGATCGACAAGGCGGTGCCGGCGGCGATCCGCAGCGCGACGCCCATGCCCCTGCCGCCGGTGGTCAGCGAGCGCGGCGCCCTGGAGGCCCTGCGCGCCATGGCCGACAGGAACCAGGTCATGGTGTCGATGATCGGCATGGGCTACTCCAACACCATCCTGCCCGGTGTCATCGTGCGCCGCGTGCTGGAGAACCCGGGCTGGTACACGGCCTATACGCCCTACCAGGCCGAGGTGAGCCAAGGCAGGCTGGAGGCGCTGCTGAACTACCAGCAGATGATCATCGATCTGACCGGGATGGAACTCGCCAACGCCTCGCTGCTGGACGAGGCGACGGCGGCGGCCGAAGCCATGGCCATGGCCCACCGCGTCGCCAAGTCCAAGTCCGAGCGCTTTTTCGTCGCCGAGGACTGTCATCCCCAGACCCTGGCGGTTCTGCAGACCCGGGCCCGGCCCCTGGGCATCGACCTCGTCGTCGGCGATCCCGAAAGCGACCTGGCCGGGCAGGAGGTTTTCGGCGCCCTGCTGCAATACCCCGGTACTTGTGGCCATGTCCGCGATCTGACGCCGGTCATCGAGGCGCTGCACGGCCAGAAGGCCCTGGCCATCGTGGCTGCCGATCTGCTGGCGCTGACCCTGATCACGCCGCCGGGCGAGATGGGAGCGGACATCGTCGTCGGCTCCTCCCAGCGCTTCGGCGTGCCGATGGGCTATGGCGGCCCGCACGCGGCCTACTTCGCGACGCGCGAAGCCTACAAGCGCTCGGTGCCGGGCCGGCTCATCGGCGTCTCCGTCGATGCCGAGGGGCGCCCGGCCCTGCGCATGGCCCTGCAGACCCGCGAACAGCACATCCGCCGTGAAAAGGCGACCAGCAACATCTGCACCGCCCAGGTCCTGCTCGCCATCATCGCCGGGCTCTACGCCACCTATCACGGCCCCGACGGCCTCAGGACCATCGCCCAGCGGGTGCAGCGTCTGACCGGCATCCTCGCCGGCGGGCTCGCCCGGCTCGGCTACGTCGTGGAGAACGACAGCTACTTCGACACCCTGACGGTGAAGGCGCCGGGGCGCGCCGCGGCGCTGGTCGCCGCCGCACGGGCTGCCGGCATCAATCTGCGCCCCATCGATGGCGACCGCCTTGGCATCGCCCTGGACGAGGTGACGACCCGCGAGCACCTGGACCTGCTGCTGGAAGCCTTCGCCAAGGGCGACGCGCCGACCGTGGAGACCCTGGAGAACGAGGCCCGGTCTGGCATCCCCGAGGCGCTGCGCCGGCGCAGCGACTTCCTCACCCATCCGGTCTTCAACCTCTATCACGCCGAGACCGAGATGCTGCGCTACCTGCGCCGCCTCCAGTCCAAGGACATCGCGCTCGACCGCGCCATGATCCCGCTCGGCTCCTGCACCATGAAGCTCAACGCCACGACGGAGATGGAGGCGGTCACCTGGCCGGAGTTTGCCGATCTGCATCCCTTCGCGCCGCTCGACCAGGCCGCCGGCTACCGCCAGCTGTTCGACCGGCTGGAAGCCATGCTCTGCGCGGTTACCGGCTTCGAGGCGGTGTCCCTGCAGCCCAACGCCGGCTCCCAGGGCGAGTACGCCGGTCTCATGACCATCTGCAAGTACCATGAGAGCCGCGGCGAGGGGCATCGCAACATCTGCCTCATCCCCTCCTCGGCGCACGGCACCAATCCGGCCTCGGCCACCATGGCCGGTCTGCGCGTCGTCGTGGTCGCCTGCGACGACCAGGGCAACGTCGACGTCGAGGACCTGAGGGCCAAGGCCGGCGAGCACCGCGACAACCTGGCGGCGCTGATGGTCACCTATCCCTCGACCCACGGCGTCTTCGAGGAGGCGATCCGCGAGATCTGCCAGGTCATCCACGACAACGGCGGCCAGGTTTACATGGACGGCGCCAACCTCAACGCGCTGCTGGGCGTCTGCAAGCCGGGGGAGATCGGCGCCGACGTCTCCCACATGAACCTGCACAAGACCTTCTGCATTCCCCACGGCGGCGGCGGCCCGGGCATGGGCCCCATCGGGGTGATGGCGCATCTGGCGCCCTTCCTGCCGGACCACCCGGTGGTCCCGGGCGTCAATCCGGCGGCGGGGCCGGCCGGCACCATCGGCACCATCTCAGCCGCGCCCTGGGGCTCCTCCAGCATCCTGCCGATCTCCTGGGCCTACATCGCCATGATGGGCGCGGAGGGGCTGACCCGGGCGACCCAGATGGCGATCCTCGGCGCCAACTACGTGGCGCACCGCCTGGCGCCCCACTATCCCGTGCTCTACACCGGCCAGAACGGCATGGTGGCGCACGAATGCATCATCGACCTCAGGCCGATCAAGGAGGCCTGCGGCATCTCCGTGGAGGACGTGGCCAAGCGGTTGGTGGATTACGGCTTCCACGCCCCCACCATGTCCTTCCCGGTGGCCGACACCCTGATGATCGAGCCGACGGAAAGCGAGGCCAAGCGGGAGCTGGACCGCTTCTGCGATGCCATGATCGCCATCCGCCGGGAAATCGCCGAGGTGGAAAGCGGTGCGGCGGATGCCGCGAACAACCTGCTGCACAACGCCCCCCACACCCACGGCCTGCTGCTGGGCGACTGGGACCGGCCCTACGACAAGGCGCGCGCCTTCTTCCCGCTGCCCGGCATGCAGGAGGACAAATACTGGCCGCCGGTCGCGCGCATCGACAACGTCGCCGGCGACCGCAATCTGGTCTGCACCTGCCCGCCCATGGAGGCCTACCAGGAGGCGGCAGAGTAAAGAGCCCTTCCCGGTCTCAGCGGCATCCGCTCACTCGCCGTAGTGGCCGGAACCGAGCAGCAGGTCGGTGGGCTTCGCGGGGTCGTCCTCGTCCATCATGGCGAAGGACGTGGTGAGCCGGCGGCCGTTGTCGTAGACCAGCTGGATGACGTTGCCGTCGATGCGGTACCAGCCGGTGCTGTCGCTGCTGGCAAGGCCGGCAGAGGCCGGGCCACCGGACCCGCCGGAGGCCAGTGAGACAGCCTTGTCGTTGGAAAAGCGCCCGTTGCCGGCGAAGCACCAGGTGTTGACCGAGACGGAATGGGTGGCGCCGGCGCCGAAGCCGATCGAGTGGCCGCTGCGGGAAGAGAAGCAGCCGTCCAGGCGTTTGTCGGCGGCGCCGGCATCGGTGTGGCGCGTCAGGTAGAAATCGCTGAATGTGTCTTTGCCGGCCCAGCGGATTTCCAGTTCCCCCTTGCCGTTGATCCGCCAGACGCCCCAGTCCTTCGGGTTGCGCTGCTTCGAGGCGGCGATGCCGTCGGCGAAGATGGTATCGATATCGTCGGAAACGGTTTTGTCGGCGAAGGTGATGACCGCCTTCTGGCGTGCGGTCATGCCGGCGACGCCGGGCACGAAGTCGCCGATGTACCAGATGCGCTCGAAACCGGCGGGCGGTTTGCCGCGCTGGAAGTCCGGGCGCTCTGCTTGCGGACGGATGGCCGCTTCCTGCGGGCGTGGATCGCCCCAACCGGGTTGGTCCGGCGATCCGGCGGCCTGGGGCGGCGTGGCGCAGGCCGTCTGGGTGATCAGCTGGGCCTCGCGCTGCACCGCCCGCTTGGCGAAAGCGGCCGGCGGGCCGTAGAGGTTCGCCACCAGAGCCCGGCCCTCGCGGGCGCAGGCGGCCAGCATGGAGGAGACCTTGCTGCCGCCCTGCGGTTGCAGGCGCCGGGTGACGATGGCGAAGTCGTAGCCGCCGCGTGCGTCGCTGCCGCTCAGCGCCTTGGGGCCGTCGCCGGTGCGCGCGGTGACGGCCAGGGGGCCGAGCGGCGCGTCCCAGCGCGCCCGCAGCCAGGCGGTCAGCGGTTCTCCGCCGAGCTGGGACCAGGGCAGGACGCGCAGGGTCATGGCCTCTCCGCCGAAGGTCTTGCGGAAGACCTGCACCGCGCCGTCGCGCTCCAAAGACCAGCCGGCGGGCGGCGTGACGGGCGAGATCTCATCGGCCTGGGGCGACAGGGCCGGGGCCGGGGAGGCCATGAGCAGCAGCCCCAGCAGCGCTGCCGAGACCGGCAGGAAAGTGGCAAGAGGGGCCATGGGCACCGTCCTCTCGTGAAGCTTCGTCGGGCGCAATCAAAGCGCACCGCAGAAGCGGCAGGATAGACCGCTACTGTGACAGCCGCGCAGTGGCCCCGCGGTGTCACCGGCGGAGCGGGCGGCAGATAAATGGGGGTAGGCGCCGCCGCCAATCCGGTCCTGCCTCTTTAGCCTGCCTCTTTAGAAGGAGCTCACACAAAGCCTTTGCATTTTGACGAAGGCGGGAGGACCTTACGCGGCGCCGGCCGCGGGTGGGGCCGGAGTCCTTTTCGGGCAAGATCATTTGTGGGAGATGCTATGGCTCATGCAGCCAGGTTTTGGGACAAGGTCGCGCTGCGTTATTCGAAAAAGCCGGTCAGCGACGAGGCGTCCTACCAGAAGAAACTGAAGATCACGCAGGAGTACTTTCGTCCTGGCATGGAGGTGCTGGAACTCGGCTGCGGCACCGGCTCGACCGCCATGGTTCATGCCCCTTTCGTGAAGCACATCCATGCCGTCGACATCTCCGCCGGGATGCTGGAGATCGCCAGGGATAAGGTCGAGGCCGCCGGGATCGACAACATCACCTTCGAGTGCGCGGCGGTCGACGATTTCACTGCACCCGACGAAAGCCTCGATGCCGTGCTGGCGCTCAGCCTGCTGCACCTTGTGACCGACAAGGAGGCGGTGATGGCGAGGATTCACCGGATGCTGAAGCCCGGTGGCCTCTTCGTCAGCAGCACCGTCTGCCTGGGCGAAAGCATGATGCGCTACATCGGGCTCATCAATCCGCTGGGCCGGGCGCTCGGCCTGATGCCGCTGGTCAAGGTCTTCACCGCCAAGGAGATGGAAGACAGCGTCGAGGCCGCCGGCTTCGAGATCGACCGCCTCTGGCTGCCGCCGGACGGGATCACGGCCTTTATCGTCGCCCGGAAAGCGGAGACTTGAGGGCCGCGGCGCCTTGCGTCAGTAGCGCTGCCGGGCGCTGTCCAGGTCGGCGATGATGCTGTCGTAGTTGTCCAGGATCCAGAGCAGCGCGTCGACATCGGTGCGCGCGCCGTCGAAGACGTTGCGGGTGAACTTGCCGTAGCTCTTGCCGTTGCGGTCGCGCACCACCGGGGCGTCGGTGGAGTGCGGGTGCCAGGGGCTCAGTGCGTTGTAGGGCGAGCCATAGGGGCTGGCCTTGCTCCAGATCGTCGAGCGGTCGTGTTCGGAGCCGTAGGCGCCGGCCTTGTTCCAGACCGAGTCGCTGTCGAAGCGCGAACAGTTCAGGCAGCCCAGGAAGATGGTGTGATCCCTGCCGCCGTAGAGCAGGTAGTCCGGTTCCTGCGCCTGGGCCGGAGCGGCGCCGGCACCCATGCCGGCAGCGGCGGCGAGCAGGAGCGCGGCGGCTGAGAGAAGAGGCAGTCTGTTCATGGTCCTGGCGGGTCCGTTGGGTTGACGGGCTTTCAGGGCGCACACTTCGGGGGCCGAAGGGGCGCCTTTCCGCTGTGGGTCGTCGGCCGCGACGCGGCGGTTCAAGCCGCGGGACGCGAAGCCGGCGTCAGCACCCGGGTGTCGCGACCACCGACCCGGCAAGGGCCGCCGGCCCGGAAAGATCCGCCACCCGGGCGGCCTCCGCCGGGCGCAGGGCGGCCTCGCCGGAAAGGTTGGCGAGCAGCCAGTCCAGGTCGCCCTCGGCCTGGCGCTGGCTGCGCCGGCGCTCCGGCGCCATGGCCTCCAGGCCCGCCGCCGTTTCCTCGGCGATGGCGAAGCGGAAGACGTAGTTGGGCGTCATCCCCATGCGCAGGTCGGAGACCACGATCTCGCCGTCCTCCAGGTCCACGCCGTAGAAGCCGTCGCTGAAGGCGGCCAGCTTGTCCAGCGCTTCCGACTCGCCGAGGCATTCCAGGTGCTCGGTGCCGCGCGGGTGGATGTAGGCGGTGATCCGCTCCTGCGGACCGAAGAGGGGGACGTAGAGATTGATGTAGCGGTCACCGGTGACGGCGATGACCTTCCAGAACAGGCTGTTGAAGGGCGTCGGGTTCGCCAGCAGGCGGTCCGGATAGACGTTGGCTTCGGCCAGCAGGGTGCGCGCCCTGGTCTCGACCGCCTGCTGGGCGGCCAGCCCGGCGCCGAGGTAGGCGGTGGAGACGATCAGCACGGCGGTCACGGCCCTGCCGAACCGCGGCGTCCAGTTTCCCTTGAAAAAGGCCCAGATCATCACCGCCAGCAGCGGCAGGCTGTAGAGCGGATCGATGATGAAGATCGATCCGGCGCCGACGGGGTCGGGAAAGACCGGCCAGAAGATTCTTGTGCCGTAGACCGTCAGGGCGTCGATGATGGCGTGGGTCACGAAGATCAGGTAGACGGCCAGGTAGGTCCGCAGCCGCTGCTCGCGCAGGCCCTCGAACAGCCGCAGCAGCGCTTCGCCGATGACCGGCGTCGCCAGCGCCTGGACGAAAAACGAGTGCGTGGCGCCGCGGTGCAGGGTGAAGGCATCGATGGGGTCGTCGAAGGGGTAGAGCACGTCCAGGTCGGGCAGGGTGCCCAGCAGGCCGCCGGCGATGGCGGCCTTGCGCGGGCCGATGCGCGGCCCCAGCAGGGCGGCGCCGACACCGGCGCCCAGCGCGAATTGGGTGAGGGAATCCATGGGGTCGGGTGGGCTTCCGGGTGGTGGCAGGGACGTCCTTGGGTGGTTCCGGCGGCAAAGCCGGAGGCCCTGCATTGATCGCCCTCAAAGACATATAGCGCGGTCCCTGCCATTGTCACGGCTGAACTGCCGGTCCTTTCGGGGCCGCCCCTGCCTGTTTCGACAGCGGCCCGGCGGGCCTGATAGAACGATACCGGAGCGTGAACCCCGTTACAGTCAGTTATGGGAGAACAAGATGCCTGAAGCCAGCAAGACGACCGCAAGCTGCCTCTGCGGCGCGGTGAAGATCACGGTGAGCGGAGACCCCAAGGAGGTCGGCGCCTGCCACTGCACCATGTGCCGGCGCTGGGGCGGCGGCCCGGGCATCGCCGTCTATGTGGGCAAGGACCCGCTCACCATCGAGGGCGAGGACAACGTGGGCGTCTACCGCTCCTCCGACTGGGCGGAGCGGGGCTTCTGCAAGACCTGCGGCAGCAACCTCTTCTACCGCGTCGTCGAGTCGGGCGACCACTACCTCTACGCCGGCCTCTTCGACGAGCAGGACGACTTCGAGATGACAACTCAGGTCTTCATCGACGAAAAGCCCGGCTACTACGCCTTCGCCAACGAGACCAAGAACATGACCGGCCCCGAGATCTTCGCCATGTTCGCCCCGCAGGCGGAGCAGCCGTAGGGTCGGCAGACCGGAACGCGCAGCGTCCTCGCTGCTTTCTCTTTTCGTCATACTCGGGCTTGACCCGAGTATCCATGATGGTGGCCGTCCGGGTTTCGCCGGGAGGGGTTCCAGCGAACGGTCCAGTGGACCCTCGGGTCAAGCCCGAGGGTGACACTGTGGCGGAGTGGCGGCGGCGCGTACCCCCTCACCCAGCTTCGGCTAGGTTCGCTGCGCTCACCAAGCCTGCACAACCCTCTCCCACCAGGGGAGAGGGGTCTCTTGAAGGGGAGAGGCATCCCGTTACGACGTTGCCGTTCGTTTCCCTCTCCCCTGGTGGGAGAGGGAGGGGCCCACGCAGTGGGAGGGTGAGGGGGAGCCACCTCCATCGATGTCAACGGCCCCGCAAAGAAAACGCCCGGTCCTCGTTATGAGGGCCGGGCGTTTGCGTTCTTGGGACGGGCGGTTGCCTGTCAGTGCTGGCGGTCAGTGCAGCTTGGCGCCGAGGTCCCTGATGGCCTGGTCGACCATGGCCTGGTCGCGGCCGGGGTCGACGTTCTCGGAGAGCAGCTTGGCCGTCGCGGTCATGGCGATGTCCACCGCCTGGCTGCGCACTTCCTGCAGCGCCTGGGTCTCGGCCTGGGCGATCTTGTCCAGGGCCGCCTTCTCGCGGCGCGCCAGCACGGCCTTCAGCTCTTCGCTGGCCTGGTTGCGCAGCAGTTCGGCCTCGTGCTTGGCGTTGGCCAGCATTTCCTCGGCCTCCTTGGCGGCGTCGCGCTGCTTGCGCTTGTACTCGGCCAGGGTCTTCTGCGCGTCCTCGCGCAGGCGCTGGGCCTCGTCCAGTTCCGCCTTGATGCGCTCGGCACGGGAGTCGAGCCCGGCCAGGATCGGCTTGCCGGCCTTCCAGGCGATCAGCCCCATGAAGAGGACAAAGGCGACCGCGACCCAGAATGTCGGATCCTGGAACATCAGTGCGCGCCCCCTTTGGTCTGGTCTCCCATCACCTGGCCGACCACGCGGGTGACCTCCTGCTCGCCGGCCTTGACGCCGATCAGCTTCTCCGTGGCGGCGACCACCACCTCGGAGACCGTGCCCTCCAGGCTCGCCAGCGCGGCGGACTTGGCCGCGGCGATGCGCGCTTCGGCCTCCTCCGTCTGGCTGTTGAGCCTGGCGGCCAGCGCCTGGGTTTCCCGCTCGGCCTCTTCTTTCAGGGCGTCGTGGGCGGCCCGCAGCTCTTCATGGGCCGAGGCCTGGGCGTCGGCGCGCATCTTCTCGTACTCCGCCAGGATGGCTTCGGCCTCTTCTTTCAGGGCCGTCGCCTTCTTCAGGTCGTCGTCGAGCTTGCGTTGCCGGGCCTCCAGCACCTCGCCGATGCGCGGCAGGGCGACCCGCCAGATCACCAGGTAGAGGATGGAGAAGGTCAGCACCAGCCAGAACAGCTGGGTCGGCCAGACGGAAGGATCGAGTTGGGGCATGGCCCGCGTCCTCTCTCAAACGGTTCTGCAGGGCTTCGGGAGAAGCGCCCCGGGAAACCCCCGGGAAGCGCTCCGCCGTCGGCCTGTTAGCCGAAGAGAATCAGCAGTGCGATGACCAGGGCGAAGAGCGCGATGGCTTCCACCAGGGCGAAGCCCAGCATGGTCATGGTGAAGACTTCACCGCGGGCGGCCGGGTTGCGGCCGACGGCAACGATGAAGGAGGAGAAGATGCTGCCGATGCCGACACCTGCGCCGATAACGCCGATCACGGCGAGGCCGGCGCCGATCATTTTGGCGGCTTCAAGTTCCATTGATAAAGCTCCCTTTGAGGTAAACCGAAAACGGATGGTGGATGGGGCGGCTGCCGGTCTGCTGGTCCCCGGGATCAGTGCAGATGCAGCGCGTCGTTGATGTAGAGGCAGGTCAGAATGGCGAAGACATAGGCCTGCAGGAAGGCGATGAGGATCTCCAGGCCGGTCAGCGCCACGACCAGCGCGAAGGGCAGGATGCCGAACACGCCCATTACGCCGATGAAGCCGGCGATCACCTTCAGCAGGGTATGGCCGGCCAGCATGTTGGCGAACAGACGGACCGAAAGGCTGATCGGGCGCGAGAGGTAGGAGATCACCTCGATCGGGATCAGCAGCGGCCACATCGCCACCGGCGCGCCCGGCGGCACGAAGAAGGAGAAGAAGTGCAGCCCGTGCTTGGCGATGGCCAGGATGGTGACGCCGGTGAAGACGGTGATGGCCAGGGCGAAGGTGACGATGATGTGGCTGGTGAAGGTGAAGCTGTAGGGCACCATGCCCAGCATGTTGCCCACCAGGATGAACATGAAGAGGGTGAAGATGATCGGGAAGTAGCGCCGGCCCTCCGACCCCACGGTCTCCGATATCAGTCCGGCGATGAACTCGTAGGAGAGCTCCGCCAGGCTCTGCATGCGGCCCGGCACCAGGGCGCCGCGGCGCATGCCGAGGATCAGAAAGGCCGAGATCAGCACGACCGCGATCACCATCATCAGCGATGAATTGGTGAAGTCCAGGGTACCGATTTCTCCGGGGTCGCGGGCGGGGAAAATGCCCTTGATCTCGAACTGCTCCAGGGGGCTGTGCGCGCCGCCTTCCGCCATGACTTAACCCTTATCCGTCCTTGTCCCGCTCTTCGTCGGGGTTTTGCCCAATCCCGGACTCGGTTGGCTCGCTTTTCTTGCGGTATCCGACCTGTCCCCCCAGGCCCCCGACAATCCTGAAAACGTTCATAAATCCCGCGGCGGCGCCGAGCACGAAAAACAGCAGCAGAAACCAGGGTTTGGTTCCCAGCCACCGATCGAGGAAGTATCCGATCGCCACGCCGACTATCAGCGCCGCGACGATCTCCACCCCGATCCGCATTGCAAAGGCCAGTCCTTGTCCGCGCTCGCGCGGGTCCGGCTCTGCACTGCGCCGCTTGGCTTTCGCCGCACGGAGTTTCTCGTCCAGCTGTTCGAGGGATGGCGGGGGAGAGTCGTCTTGCATGCGCGCTTTCGTCCCACTCGCCGGGTGACCGTTCTCCCCAAGAATTGATGGAGGTCTGAGCTGAATTCGCGCGCACAGTATGAAGACTCCTCCCCCCTGTCAAGGCGAAGAGAACCCACGATTCTCCTGGCCTCCGGCGGTCTTTCCAGCCGTCCGCAAGCGCCCTGCGGCGGGCGTGGAAAACCGTCTCTTGCCGCTGGCTTCCGCCCCTGGATTCCGCCCCTGGATTCTGCCTGTGGATTCCGCCCGGGGAGTCCACCCTCGGACTCTGCTCCTGGCCCGGGCCCCGGCCCCGGCCTGGCGGAGCGGCCGGATGCGCGCCGCAGCATCAACCACAGGGCGCATGGACACCCTGCCGGCTGCTGCCCGCCCGCTAGCTGCCCGCCCATCGGGGGGCAAGCGCGCGCGGCCCGGTCCTGCCGCGGTGGCCCGGCGCCAGTGGCCCGGCGCCAGTGGCCCGGTGCCAGTGGCCCGGTGCCCTGGGGGCCTTGGATTCCGCCGCAGACAAGCAGTCCCTAATCAGGGTTGTAGGTATTCTAAACGTATCAATTATCAATTGTTTAGGGAGTTTCTTGTAGAGGTAGCACAGCCTGAAAGGATGCTCTCGTCTCTGCCATGTCACGTACTCTGTCCAAGCCATTGGCCTTAGGCCTCGTCTTCGCGGCCCAGTTCGGCATCTTCGTCCTGCTGGCCGTGATGTCCTATGAGCGCACGATAGAGCAGGAGCGGCTGCGCCTGACGGTGGATGCCCGGGCGACGGCGGAGCAAATCGCCTATGCGATGCGGCTTGTCGATTCAGAGCTCGACCATCTGGAAGAACTGGTCGAGCAGAACCCCACTTGGACGGAGGAGCTCACCCCGGACGCTTTGACCGTCCTGGGGCGTACGGCGGAATCGGGAGAGCATGTCACGGGGGCCGCGCTGGCGGATCGCTTCGGGATCGTCCGGGGCCTGGTCACCGCAGGCGGCGGCACCAAGGTCAGCGGCCTCGATATCTCCGACCGTTCTTACTTCATCGCGCAGCGGGACGGCTTGGCCCAGGGTTCCTTTCTCAGCGAACCGATCGTCAGCCGGGTGCGCGGCGAGTGGATCCTTGTGGTTTCACGCCGCCTTTCCGCCGCCGACGGCAGCTTCCAGGGCATCGTGATGATATCGGTGAAGCCGTCTTACTTCGCCCAGAAGTTCGCGCTGTTGGGCGATTTTCCCATCACCCGCCGCGTGCTCATGAACGGTGGCGAGCTTGTCGCCATCAGTCGGCCCGGCAGCGAAGGCGAAGCGGCGGCGGAGGGGGAAACGCCGCCACGCCTCGATCGGGCCTACCTGGGCAGGACCGGGGTGTTTTGGGAAGCGGGCACCAAGGGCCGTTACGTTCTGACGGCTTCTGTCCCGGTGGTTGGCTGGTCCCTGACCGCCGCCGCCTCGATGAACATGGGCGCCATCCTGTCTGATTGGAGGTCGAACGTCGCGGGCAAAGGCATAGCGCAGCTGCTGTCGTTGCTGGCGATGGTGGTGCTGATTCTTCTTGTCTACCGGCAACAGGATCGCGGCATACGCTTGGAGCGCCGCTTCCGGTCGCTGATCGAGGACGCCATCGACGGTGTCATCATCCACGACCGCGGCCAGGTACTCTTCGCCAACGACGCCGGGGCTCAGGTTCTCGGTCTCGAACACGGGACGGAGCTGCGCGGCCGCGCTCTTGCGGATTTCATGCCCGAGGCAAGCCAGGCCCCGGCGCGCACGCGCTGGCGCCACGTTCAGGAAAGCGGCGAACCGGAGACAACGCGCCAGTTCGCCATGCGGCGTGTCGACGGCAGGCTCATTTACATCGATGTCTTATCACAGGCTGTCGATTGGGGTGGCAAGAGCGCGGTGCGCGCCTCGCTCAACGAAGTCACAGAGCAGGTGCTGCTGGCCGAGCGCGACAAAAGGCGGGCGGCGGTGCTGGCGGCGGTCAACGATGCGCATTCGATCTATCTCAACCAGACCCGCAACCGGGCTGCCTTCGAAGAGCTTCTGGAGAAGATCCTGGATCTCAGCGGCGCCGACTACGGCATGATCGCGGAAAAAATGCAGGACGAGGGAGACATGCCCTACCTCAAGACGCTGGCGATCTCCAACATCGCCTGGGATGAGGAAACCCGCCTCTGGTACGAGAGTTCGGCCAGGGGCGGCATGGAGTTCCGCAACATCGACAACCTGCGCGGCGAACCCTTGCGGACGGGCAAGGTGCTGATCGCCAACGACCCCAAACGCCATCCTGCTTCGACCGGCATTCCCTGCGGCCATCTGGCCATGGACAACCTGATGATCCTGCCCCTGGCCCTGGAAGACGAAATCCTGGGCGAGGTGGCTCTGGCCAACCGGGACGGCGGCTTCGACAGGAACCTCGCCGACGAACTGGGGCCGATCGTGCAGGCAATCACCCGGATTGTCTCCGATTATCGCTCCGTGCGTCTGCGCGAGGCGGCGGAGCGGGCCTCCCGGTCCAAGTCGGAGTTTCTGGCGCACATGAGCCACGAACTGCGCACGCCGCTGTCGGGCGTGATCGCCAACCTCGAACTCCTCAGCGGCACGCAACTCGAGCGCGAGCAGGCCGACCTCGTGGAAGCCTCGATGAGCGGCGGCAAGGCCTTGCTGGGCATTATCGGCAATACCCTCGACTTCTCGAAGATCGAAGCCGACGAGCTCGTGCTCGACATGACGGCCTTCGATCCGGCCGTCCTGATGCGGGAAGTCCAGTCGATTTTCGCGGCGGCAGCGCTTGAAAAGGGGCTTCATATCTCGGCCACCATCGATCCGCAGGTGCCGCGGGAGGTGATGGCCGACGAGAAACGGCTTCACCAGGTCCTGGCCAATCTTGTCGGCAACGCCATCAAGTTCACTGACCGCGGCCGCGTGGAGATGAGCCTCTCGGCACAGCGGATCGGTGGCGATCGGGTCCAGCTGCGGTTCTCGGTAGATGACATGGGCATCGGGTTCGATCCGGATAAGGCCGAGACCCTGTTCAAGCCCTACGGTCAGGAAAGCCACTCAACAACCCGTTTCTTCGGTGGTACGGGTCTGGGCCTGACGATCGCGCAGCGGCTCGTCGGCCTGCATGGAGGCACCATCGATTGCAGGTCGCGTCCGGGCTGGGGCAGCAGCTTCGTCGTCTCTCTTCCGGCAAGGGTTGCGGATTGGGGATGCCCGCAAGTCGCGCCGCTGCAGGGGCACAGCCTGACCTTCCTCTTTCCAAACGAGCCCCCCGGCAGTGCGCTTGTCTCGGAACTTCGGGATGCAGGGGCCGACGTGCGGATCATGGCCGCGCCTGCGGGCCTCGGCGACGGACCGTCAGGTGGCGATGCGGGCAAGCGAACGCTGCTGATCGATTGGGACTCCGCCGAAGGTATGGACGTCGGCGCCGTGCTGGCGCGCTACGGCGAGGACTTCGAGCGGATCTATGCGGCTGTTTCCTGCGACGATCCGGACTACCGGCGTCAGGCGTTGTTTCACCCTTTGCTGCGGTTGCTGGACAAGCCGTTGAGCGCCGTGAACGTCTCCCACGCGGTTTCAGGCGAACGGTACAGATTCGACGACCGCGGCTTTGAGCCCGCGTTTCCGGCGGATGAGAGCTACCAGGTCTTCGCGCGGGGGCAGGTGCCTAAGATCCTGGTGGTCGAAGATCAGCCGATGAACCAGCTTGTTCTGCGCCGGCAGCTGCGGCGCCTCGGCGCAGACTGCGATCTGGCCGAGCATGGCGCGGAGGCCCTGGACCTGCTCGACCGGGGCTCCTACGACCTCATCATCACGGATTGCTCCATGCCTGTCATGGACGGCTTCGAACTGAGCCGCGCGGTCCGCGCGCTGGAGGACGCGGGCCGCCCGCGCAGCGCCATCATCGCGCTCACCGCCAATGCCGTCACCGGCGACGCGCAGCGCTGCTACGACGCTGGGATGGATGCCTATCTGTCCAAGCCGGTCGGCCTCTCCGAGCTGTCGCGGGCGTTGGAGCAGTGGTGGCATCCCTCCCTCAAGGAAGACACGCTGCCGGCCCCTGCCGCATCGCCGGAGTCCTCCGAAGAGAAGCAGCCGCCGATCGACCGCCAGGGTCTCGCGGAGCTGATCGGCGAGGACGACGAGGACACCATCAACGCCCTGATCGCCGATTTCTTCGACAACTGGCAGGCGGCGCTCTTTGCGCTGCATGAGCCCTGGTCGAGCCGGGATGCAGTGCGCTTGCGCGCCGCCGCCCATGCGGCCAAGGGAACCGCGCGCTATGGCATGGCACCGCTGCTGGCGGCGACCTGCGAGACCCTGGAGAAGCAGGCCGAAGACGGCGATTGGGACGGTCTGCGCAACCTCATCGAAACACTGGAGGCGGAGACGGACCGTCTTCAGACCTTCCTGCGTAACCAAGGACAGATAAGCGATGTCGAACGCCAAAGCGCCTAAGTCGGTCCTGGTCGCCGACGACCAGGCCTTCGTCCGCAACCTCATGGTGCGCATGCTCAACGACCTGGGCTATGCGACGCAGACCGCCAGCAACGGCAAAGAAGCGATCATGGCGCTCGACTTCGTCAACGGCGCCCTGATCCTCGACCATCAGATGGGCGGCATGACCGGTCTGGAAATCCTCCACGCCGTGCGCACCGGGGAGACGCCGCTGGAGCGGGACTTTCCGATCCTGATGCTCACCGGGCATGCGGAGTCCGACCTGGTGATGCGGGCTAGCGCCCTCGACGTCTCGGCCTTTCTCTCCAAGCCGGTTTCCAAGGCCAAGCTGGGCGAGCGCATGAGCTATGCCATGCAGCGAACGCTGGTGCTGAAGCCTTCCGTGGAGTACGCCGCGATCAAGGTTCTCAAGACCGACGGCGAGGCCGCGGACGCGGATCACGACCCCGCGAAGCGCCTGAAAGAGATGCTGGAGTCGACCTCTGCCGTGGCGGTCGAAGGCCCGACGCAGCAACTGCATTACACCCTCGTCGAACCGGGCATGGTTGTCGTCGAAAACTTCTACAGCGCCGGCGGCACGCTGCTGCTGGAGGCGGGCACCGAACTGACCGTGGAACTGATCGACCAGATCGCCATCAAATGCGCCGCGAACACCGACATTGCCGTCATCTCGGTCGCCCAGGGGCGCCCGCGCGGCTGAGGCGGAGTTGCCGGGTCTGGTTCAGGCGCTTTCGCGCAGGCTTTCCGCCGCCTGCAGGTCGACGGAGACAAGCTGGCTGATGCCGCGTTCGGCCATGGTCACGCCGAACAGGCGGTCAACCCGGGCCATGGTCATGCGGTGATGGGTGATCACCAGGAAGCGGGTTTCCGTCGCCTTGGTCAGTTCGTCGACCAGGCTGCAGAAACGGTCGACGTTGGCGTCGTCCAGCGGGGCGTCGACCTCGTCCAGCACGCAGATCGGCGCCGGATTGGTCAGGAACACCGCGAACAGCAGAGCCAAGGCGGTCAGGGCCTGCTCGCCGCCGGACAGCAGTGACATCACCTGCAGGCGCTTGCCCGGGGGGCTCGCCATGATCTCCAGGCCGGCGGCCAGCGGGTCCTCCGACTCGGTGAGCTTCAGATGCGCCCGGCCGCCGCCGAAGAGGCGGACGAAAAGCTCCGAGAAGTGGCTGTTGACGGCTTCGAAGGCCGCCACCAGCCGTTCGCGGCCTTCGCGGTTGAGGCTGGCGATGCCCTGGCGCAGGCGGCTGATGGCGGCGATCAGGTCGCTGCGCTCCGACTGCATGCCGACGATCTGCTCGTCCAGCTCGCGCGCCTCCGCCTCGGCGCGCAGGTTCACCGCGCCCAGGTTCTCGCGCTCGCGGATCAGGCGGGCCAGCTTGGTTTCCACCTCTTCGCGCGGCGGCAGCTCCTTGTCCGGATCGACCTCGGCCACGGCCAGGGCCTGATCCAGGGCGCAGTTGAGCTTTTCGCGCACCTTCTCGACCACCGTGTCCAGGCTCTGGCGGCCCTGGGAGACCGCGCCTTCGCAGCGGATACGGTTTTCCCGCGCATTGGTCAGGCGCGCCTCTTCGGCCTTCAGGGCCTTGTCGGCGGCGCTCAAGCGATTTTCACCTTCGGCCAGCGCATCGGCGGCGCTGCGGCGGCGCGCTTCGGCCTCCTCGATCAGCGCGGCCAGGGCCTCGCGCCGCTCGGCCAGCGCCAGCGGAATGGCCGCCAGGGTCTCGATTTCGCTTTCGGTGGCGCCGCGCCGGGCTTCCAGGTCGGCCAGATGGGCCTTCGCCTCTTCGGCGCGCCGCTGCCAGGACTGGCGCTCGGTGGCGATATCCTGTAGCCGCCGGCCGCGCGCCTCGGCCTCGCGCTTCAGCTGGTTCAAGCGGCCCTGGCGTTCGACCAGGGCATCGCGCGCCGCGCTCAGGGCCTCGCGCAGATCGTCGGCCCGCTGGTGTTCCAGGTTGAGGTCGGGCAGGCCCGCTTCCTCGCCGCGCGCCTGGGTCAGGGCGCTTTCAGTTTCCGCCTCGTCGGCCTGCAGGCGTTCCACGCTCTCGTCGAGAGCCGCCAGGCGTGAGGCGACGGCACTCGCCTTGCCGGCGAGGTCGGCGTGATGCTGGCGGGCTGCGTTGACGCTGTCGAAGGCTTCGGCTTCACGCTCGCGCGCGGCCTTCTCCGCCGCGGCGGCCTGTTCGACCGCGGTTTCCAGGCTGCCGTGGTCCGCCGCCGCGCGGGCGGTTTCGCGCTCGACGCCGTCCAGCTCGCCGCGCAGCTCGGCCAGGCGGTTGCGCTGGGCCATCCGCTGGGCGGCGGCGGTCGGCGCGTCGGCCTTGGCCGTGAAGCCGTCCCAGCGCCAGAGATCGCCCTCCCTGGTCACCAGGCGCTGGCCCGGCTGAAGGGCGCCTTGCAGGCGCATACCGTCTTCGGCTGAGGCGACGACACCGATCTGTGACAGCCGGCGGTCGAGGGCGGCCGGCCCCTTGACACTCTCGGAAAGCGGCCGGGCGCCCGGCGGCAGGGCGGGCGCTGCGGCCAGCGGGGCCAGCTGCTGCCAATGCACCGGCGCGGCCTCGTCGGCGGAGAAGGTGAGATCGTCGCCGAGGGCGGCGCCCAGGGCGGCCTCAAACCCCGGCGTCACGGAGACCGCATCGACGACCGGCGGCCACATGTCCGTCTCCGTCGGCTCCAAAAGGGCGGTCAAGGCGGAGATTTCCGCCTCCAGCTTTGCCTGGGCGGCCTCGCGCTCCCGCAGCCCCTGACGGGACTCGGCCTCCGCCGTGCGCGCGGCGGCGGTCGTTTCCGCCGCGGCGGCGCTGGCCGCGCGGCACGCGGTGAGGGCGGCTTCCGCCTCGGCAAGGCGGGCCTCGGCGGCGGCGAGAACCTGCGGGTCGATGGTTTCGTCCTGCAGGCTGCGGCGCTGCGCCAGGGCTTCTTCGCTTTGTCCGCGCAGGCGCTGCAGGCGTTGCGCCAGTTCCTCGCAGCGTCTCTGCAGGGCTGCAGCCCGGGCTTCGTCCTGGGCGATCTTGCTGGTCACCGCGCCCAGCATCCGCTCCTGCTCGCCGGCTTTCTCGGCGGCCTCGGCGCAGTCGCCTTCGGCGGTGGCCAGGGCTTCGCGTTCACCCTCGGCGGCGCGGGTCAGGGTCTCACGCTCGCTGTCCAGGCGCTCCTGCGCGGCCTCGGCATCTCCGGCCAGGGCCCCGGCGCGGCTTTGGTCGCCCTGAAGCTGGGCCAGACGCTCTTCGGCACGGCCCTTTGCCTCGACGGCCTGGGCCTCTTCCTTGTCCAGGGTGTCGCGGTCGACGGTCAGCCGGTGCAGGGCCGCCGCGGCCTCCGCCTCGCGTTCGCGCAGCGGCGGCAGGGCGGCGGCGGCCTCGGCCTGTTCGCTGGCCCGCGCGGCGGTCTCCTGGGTCACCTCCGCCACCGTGCGCTCCGCCGCCTCATAGGCGGTTTCGGCGGCGGCCAGGGCCTCCTTGGCCTCCATGCCCTCCAGGTGCAGCACGATGGCTTCGGAGCGGCGGATGTGTTCGTTCACGTTGCGGTAGCGGGTGGCCTGGCGCGCCTGCTTCTTCAATCCCTGGAGCTGGGTCTCCAGGGTTGCGATCACATCGTCCAGCCGCTCCAGATTGGTCTCCGCCGCCCGCAGGCGCAGCTCCGCCTCGTGACGGCGCGAATGCAGCCCGGTGATCCCCGCCGCTTCCTCAAGCAGCGACCGGCGGTCCGACGGCTTGGCATTGATGAGGGCGCCGATGCGCCCCTGGCTGACCAGAGCGGTGGAATGGGCGCCGGTCGCGGAGTCGGCGAACAGGAGCTGCACATCGCGGGCGCGCACCTCCTTGCCGTTGACCCGGTAGGTCGAGCCTTCGCCGCGGTCGATCTGGCGCGTGACCTCGATGTCCTCGAAGTCGTTGAACATGGCCGGCGCCTTGCGCTCGGCATTGTTCAGATAGAGCGTGACGTCGGCGACATTGCGCGACGGCCGGTTGGCGCTGCCGGCGAAGATGACGTCGTCCATCTCCTTGCCGCGCATGCTCTTGGGCGAGGTCTCGCCCATCGCCCAGCGCAGCGCCTCCACAAGGTTGGACTTGCCGCAGCCGTTCGGACCGACGACGCCGGTCACACCCGGTTCGATCACCAGCTCGGTGGCATCGACAAAAGACTTAAACCCGCTCAAGCGAAGCTTGGTGAACTGCACCACGCGCGGCTATTCCCCCTTTGCCGTCGAACCAGAAATCATACGCCCCCCTGCAAGCCGCCGCGCCGCCTCCGCTATCCGATCACGCTCTTCCCACCGCGCCCTGGACTCAGGCGTCCGGAGCGAACTGGGTCAGCACGGCAGCGAACTCGTCGTAACTGCGGGCGCCGATGACGCGCTGTCCGTTGATCACAAAGCTTGGAGTCGAGGCAACCTCGTAGGTGTCGCGACCGTCTCTTTGAACTTCGAGAATGCGGGTGATCGTCGTCTCATCGACGATGCAGGCCTGGAAGGCTTCGGGGCTGAGACCCGCCAGCGCCGCGAACTGCTGCAAAGCGCCGATCGGATCCTGGCTGCGGCTCCACTGCGGCTGATTGTTGAACAGCACGTCGAGGAAGCCGAAGAAGCCATCGCCTTCGATGCAGTTGGCCGCGGCTGCGGCGCGCAGCGCCAGCTGATCGAGCGGGTAGTGCCGGTAGACCAGGCGCGCCTTGCCGGTGTCGATCCAGTCGGTCTTCACCTGGGGCAGGGTGCCGCGATGGAAACTGGCGCAGTGGGGGCAGGTCAGTGAGGAGTATTCCAGGATGGTGATGGGCGCGTCTGGCGCACCGAGAATACGATCATCCTCGAACAGCTGCATGTCGCCGGCGGCCGCCAACTGCGGAGCCGGCGTATCCGCGGCGCCCTGCGGGCCGCCTTCCGGCCGCTGGACCAGTGCGTAGGCGCCGCCGACGCTGACGCCGAGGGCCACGGCCCCCATTCCGATCAGTATGTTCCGTCTCTTCATGGTTTTACCTACCATATGTTGTGCATGCTAGTGGGCCATCTGCGATTCCACAAGCGCCCATTTACCCCGGATTACCGGGCTTTGGCAGGGCTTCGCCAGGTCTCCCAGACCTGAGGGATGTGGGCTCCGAAAGACGCGTTTTTAAGCCCTTTCCGGCCTTCGGTCATGCTTTTGTCGGACTGCGCGGCCAAGCCGTTCAAGGGCTTCGCGCAGTTCGGGATCGTCAATGCGGGCGAGCTTATCCACAAGACCCTTGTCGGGCGGCGGCGGGGTGGCGGCGGGCCGAACCTCGCTGAGGCGCGCGGCCTGGGGCAGGGGGCCCTGCTGCAGCGTCAGCCGCTCGACCGCGCGGTAGCCGAAGAAGCCGTTCACCCGCTCCAGAAGCAGCGTTTCCAGGTGCTGGATCTCCAGGGCCCAGCCGGGAGCCACCCTTAGCGTCAATTCACCCTCCCGCGTTTCGCCCGGACGGCGAAACCGCAGCCGCCGGGGGCGGCAGTGGCGGGAAAGGTCGGCCCCGACAATGGCCGGCCACTGGCGGGCGAGTTCCGCCCCGCTGAGGCCGCGGCGGGCAAAGGCGCGCTTGGTCACGGCCGGCAGATCGCTGGCCAGGGCGCGCAAGCCGCTGCGGCGCTTGCGATCCGCGCCGCGGCCCTCTGCCTGCTGCCGCCGGCCCTTGCGGTTGGGATCCTGGGGGCCGGTGCGGGTCTGGCCATTAGGGGTCTGGCCTTTGGGGGTCTGGGAGGTCGCCTTGGCCATTGTCGCGGTGACAAAACCTCGCTTTGCCGTGTTGCGGCGGCTCAGTATATGAAGAGACCGACTATAGAGACCTTTATGCCCTCTGTCGCATCTTCTCCGGCTTCGGCGCCCGCTGCGGACGCCGTTCATGCCACCCTGCTGACGTGGTACGACCGCCACGCGCGGCGTCTCCCCTGGCGTTCGCCGCCGGGCGCCGCCGCGCCGGACCCCTATCACGTTTGGTTGAGCGAGATCATGCTGCAGCAGACCACGGTCGCCGCGGTCGCGCCCTACTATGCCGACTTTCTCGCCCGCTGGCCTGATGTCGAGGCCCTGGCCGCAGCGCCCCTGGACGCGGTCCTCACGGCCTGGGCCGGGCTCGGCTACTACGCCCGGGCGCGCAACCTGCACCGCTGCGCCCAGGTGGTGGCTGGCGACCTCGGCGGGCGCTTTCCCGACAGCGAGGCCGAGCTGCGCCGCCTGCCGGGGATCGGTGTCTATACGGCCGCCGCCATTGCGGCCATCGCCTTTGGCCGGCGGGCGGTGGTGGTCGACGGCAATGTCGAGCGTGTGGTCGCCCGTCTGTTTCAGGTCGAAACCCCGCTGCCGACAGCGAAGCCGGAACTGAAAGCCCTGGCCGACCGCATCACGCCCGATCAGCGCGCCGGCGACTTCGCCCAGGCTATGATGGACCTTGGTGCCACCGTCTGCCTGCCCCGCCAGCCCAAGTGCCTGCTCTGTCCGCTGGAGGAGCGGTGCCAGGGGCGGGCGGCCGGTGTCGCGCCGGACCTGCCGCGCAAGCTGGCCAAGGCGCCGAAGCCGACCCGCCATGCGGTGGCCTTCTGGATTACCGGGGCGGACGGGGCGCTGCTGCTGCGCCGGCGGCCTGAGAAGGGCCTGCTCGGCGGCATGATGGAGGTGCCCTCGACCCCCTGGCGCGAAGGCGCATGGGACGCCGCGGCGGCCGGGGCGGCCGCGCCGCTCCAGGCCGACTGGCGGGTGCTGCCCGGCATCGTGCGCCACACCTTCACCCACTTTCATTTCGAGGTGACGGTCTGGGCCGCCAGGGTGGACGAGGCGGGCGCTCCCGAAGTGGCCGGCCGCTGGGTCGGACTTGACGCCCTGGATGGCGAGGCGCTGCCCACGGTGATGCGCAAGATCATCGCCCACGGCATGAAGCAGACAGCGACCAGCCCGTCAGGCGACAGCGATGGCTGATCGGCCGGAGGGCGCGGCCTCCGACACAGCCGACGCCGACGGCCCCCTGCGCCGGGAGGCGAAAGGGCTGCTGCTGGGTTTCGTCGGGGTCGCCATCTTCAGCCTCACCCTGCCGGCAACCCGCATTGCCGTGGTCGACTTCACGCCCGTCATGATCGGGCTCGGCCGTGCCATCCTGGCCGCCGCAGTGGCGGCGACCATCCTGCTGGCGACGCACCAGCGGCTACCGCGGCGCGGCGAGTGGCGCAGCCTCGTCGTCGTCGCGCTGGGCGTTGTGCTCGGCTTCCCGCTGCTCTCGGCCTGGGCGATGCAGACCGTGCCCGCCGCCCACGGCGGCGTGGTCCTCGGCATCCTGCCGCTGGCCACTACCCTGGCGGCGGCGGTGCTGCTGCGCGAGCGGCCCTCGGCGGCCTTCTGGCTGGTTGCCCTTGTCGGCGGCGGCGCGGTGGTCGCCTTTTCCCTGCTGCGCGGCGGCGGCAGCATCGGGCCCGGCCATCTGGCGCTGCTCGCCTCGGTGGCCTGCGCGGCCATCGGCTATGCGGAGGGCGCGCGCCTGACCAGGACCCTGGGCGGCTGGCAGGTGATCTGCTGGGCGCTGGTGATCGCCGCGCCCTTCCTGGCGGTCCCGGTCGGCCTGTCCTTGGCCGAGCACGGCATGCAGGGCTCGCCGGCCAGTTGGGGCGCTTTCCTCTACGTCGCCCTGTTCAGCCAGCTCCTGGGGTTCTTCGCCTGGAACCGGGGCCTTGCCATCGGCGGCGTCTCCCGGGTCAGCCAGGTCCAGTTGCTGCAGACCTTCCTCACCATCTTCGCGTCGGCGGTCCTGCTCGGCGAGGCGGTGGACGCAATCACCCTGGGCTTCGCTGTCTTCGTGGTCGCCAGCGTCGCCCTCGGCCGGCGCATGCCGGTGAGATAACGGGCCGGTGCCGTCACAGCCAGAAACACCCTAATTGGAGGCGCCGCGGGCCTCGATGGGCCAGAGCGCCACCAGGGCATCGCCGCGGATGCAGTGGTAGAAGTCGAAGAGGTTGATGGTGGTGTCGCAGTGCGGGACCTGCAGGCCGATCAGGTCGCCGACCGCCGGCTTCGCACCGCCCGGGCCCAGGGTGAGCTGGCCGAACTCGTCGCCTGAGATCGCGTAGCGCGTACCCGCCGCGGCGCCGAAGACCACCTCCGGCAGCGGCCCGTCGGTGGAGAGTGTCTTGGAGCCGGCATCGATGGTGACGAAGTCCGCGTGGCTGGCACTGATCACCCGGCTGTAGACGAAGAGCCCGGCCGTGAAGGGCGCCACGTCCGCACCGGCCAGGTCCACCGCGCCGTACTGCACGTCCGAGACGATGTAGGAGCCGGCCTGCAGATCGGTCAGCAGTCCGGCCTCGTGATCGAAGGCGTGGCTGCCGGTGCCGCCGCCGGTGACGATGGGGCAGGGGTGGCCGGCGTTCTCCAGAGTATCGCGCACCTCCGCCAGCGCCTGCAGCGCGGCATGGGAGGCGCGGCGGCGTTCCTCGAAACCGGCAACATGCTGCAGGTGCCCGGCGTAACCCTGCAGGCCCCGAAGCGTGAGCCGCGGATGCGCGGCAATGGCCTCCGCCAGCGCCAGGGCGCTTTGTGCGCCTGCAACGCCGGTGCGGTGTTGTCCGATGTCGACGTCGATCAGAAGATCGAGGTTCTGCGCCCGGGCATCGGCGGCTTCACCCAGGTCGTGCAGATTTCCCGGGTCGTCGACCACCGCCAGCAGCTCCGCGCAGCGCGGCTGCAGATCCAAGAGGCGGGCGATGCGCCGGGCGCCGGTGACCGGCGAGGTGAGCAGCAGGCGATCGAGCCCGCCGGCGGCCAGCGCTTCCGCCTCGGCCAGCTTGGCGCAGCACAGCCCGACGGCACCCTGATCCATCTGGCGCCTGCCGATGGCCACCGACTTGTGGGTCTTGGCGTGGGGCCTGAGGCCGATGCCCTGCGCCTTGGTGATGGCCGCCATGGCCGCGATGTTGCCTTCCAGCGCGTCGAGGTCCAGCACCAGCGCCGGCGTGGTGATCTCCAGGCGGCTGCCCGGGCGGGCAATGAGGTCCTGGTCGTTAGGGGCCTGGGTCATGCGGGTCCTTGCAGAATCCGGGAAGCCCAAGCTTACCGCGAGTTCGAGCGCTGGTACAAAGCCCCCCACTCCGGCCCACTCCATCCCACTCCATCACAGAAAAAATGGGCGGTCCTTTCGGACCGCCCAGGAGGCAAGCTTCAAGAGGGAAGCTTCGGGAGGAACTCAATTCGTGGGGCGGCTCGGTGCAGGGCGGGCCTTGGGGATGCGCTTCTGCTTAAGCGGCAGCACCTTCACGTTGCCCTGTGGCGCCAGCACGACCACGCCATCGCAGTCGAAGGGGACTTCCACGGTCGTGTTGTAGACGTTGTTCTTCTCGTTCTGCTCGGCGACCTGGTTCTTCGGGTCGATCTTCACCACCACCTTGTTGGTGCCTTCGTTCAGGCGCAGATCATAGTTGACCCACTTGTCCTGGCCCTTCTTCAAGGAAACGGTCTTGGTGGCCCGCAGTTTTCCGTCGTCGAAGACCTGAACCTTGAAGGTGCCGCTGTCGGCCTGGCCGATGTTCATCAGGCGCACCTTGGACGGGATCACGCACTCGTCCTTGTTGCGTCCGACCTGTGTCTTCTTTACGTGACCCGGCCGCACGGTCTGAACCTGGTTCCAAAGGCTGTGATCGCCACCGATGTAGGTGCCCAGCGAAGTCGACATCAGGTCGGGTTTGCCCAGTTCGGCGACGAAGACCTGGACGGCTGTTTCGTCGCGGGACTGCCTCTGGCCCGGCCTGGCCTGCAGCGGCAGCTGCGGCTTCTGGCCGACGCCGGGCTGGGGCAGTTGGGTGTAGCTGGTCTGGGTGCCGTTGTTGGCCTCGTTGGCCTCCACGGCTGCGTTGCCGGCATCGGCAGTGACGCTGAAGATGTAGGTGCCTTCCGGCCAGACCATGTCGTCCCAGACGCTCAGAACGTGATTGTAGCTTTCACCAGGGGCCAGTTCCGGCACTTCGATGGTCGCGTGGTAGGGATAGGCCGGGTTCTCGTAGATGCCGAGGTCCGGGGCGTCCGGGCAGCCGCCGCCGCCGGCCTTGCCGAGCTTGTCGCAGCTGATGATCAGCTGGCTGGCCGGTGCCGGGCTGGCGCCGACATTCTGTACGCCGACGTTGGCGGACATCGGGGCGGTCACGATGGGGACCAGGTCGGGTTGGGCGGCGGCGTGGCCGACCCCGACGACGGTCAGGGCGGCGATCAGGCTGACAGAGGCCAGAAGGCCCTGGACGCGGTACTTAGGCACGGTTCTCTCCTGCGAGAAAGGGTCAGATTGACCATTGGTCGCAGGGACTACGCAAATAGTTCAAACAGCCTTGCACGGCTGCAGAGGAGGATCAGCTGCGCGAGGCTGCCAGGTGCACCCCGAGCGCCACCAGAATGGAGCCGCCGATGGCCCGCACCACCCGCTGGCCGGCGGCGCTTTTGCGCACCAGCCCCACCATGGTGGAGGTGGCGGCCACGGTGATGAAATCGACCGTCGAGAAGGCCACGTTCACGAAGGTGCCGAGGATCAGCAACTGGACCCAGAGCGGCCAGGCGGCGGCGGGATCGACGAACAGCGGCAGGAAGGCGATGAAGAACAGCGCCGCCTTGGGGTTCAGCACCTCGACCAGCATGGACTGCGCGAAGGCGCGCCGGGCGTTGCGCTGGGTCACTGTCGGTAGGTCTTCGGTCTGCGGCTTGCGGAAGAAGGAGATGCCGAGCCAGATGAGATAGAGCGCCCCGGCGATCTTCACCGCGAGATAGGCCTCCGGCACGTAGCGGAAGACGGCGGAGAGGCCGGCCGCCGCGGCGATCACGTGCACATAGCCGCCGACATGGATACCAAGCGCTGCCATGGCGCCGCCCCGCCGCCCGCGCGCCATGGTCTGGGCGGCGGTGTAGAGGATGGCCGGGCCCGGCATCACCGCGAAGAGCAGTGTCGCCGCGAAGAAGGGGAGGAGCAGATCGAAGGCGGGCATGGGCGTTCCTTTCGCTGTGCAGCCTAGCAGATTGCCCGCGCTGTCTCACCCCGTGAAACGTCGTCGAAACACGATGGCCCTTGGTGTGGACAATGCCGATGATAATGATGTCGGCTCTTTGTCGAACAGCCGTGACTGCGGATTCTGCATCCAAGCGAAGAGAGGGGGCATGCGTCAACACCTCGGCCTGATCGCGCTGCTGGTGCGCGACTACGACGAAGCGATCGGCTTTTACGTCGGTAAGCTCGGCTTTGATCTGATCGAGGACAGCGATCAGGGTGGCGGCAGGCGCTGGGTCGTGGTCTCGCCGCCCGGGGCGAAGGAGACGCGGCTCCTGCTGGCACAGGCCGCGGGCGGATCGCAGATTGAAAGGGTCGGCGATCAGACCGGCGGGCGCGTCTTCCTGTTCCTGATGACCGATGACTTCGAGCGTGACCACCGGGCCATGCAGGCGGCCGGCGTGGTCTTCCTGGAGGCGCCGCGGCGCGAGACCTACGGCAGGGTGGCGGTCTTCGAAGACCTCTACGGCAACCGTTGGGACCTGCTGCAGCCGAGCGACCCTTAGGCGGCCTCAGCCAAGCCGCGCCTTCAGCTTGTCGATGGCGCCGCCCCAGCCCCAGCTGACCAGTTCCGAATAGCTCGGGTTCAGTCCGTCCTGGGTGAGGACGATCTCCGACTGGTCGCCGTGGCTGATGAACTCGACGGTCACCGGCGTCGGGGCGATCTGCGGTTCCACCTCCGGCGGCAGGTCTTTCGTGCAATGCTCCGTGATCTCGAAGACCAGCCGGGTCGGCGGGGAGATCTCCCGGTACACCCCGGTGATGCGGCTGGCCTCCCCGTCCTCGGCGGTCATCTCGATTTCGAAGCGTCCGCCGGGATGCAGTTCCATCACCAGGACCTCGCTGCGAAAGCCTTCCGGCCCCCACCACTCGGCCAGCATCTCCGGGTCGGTCCAGGCGGCGAAGAGTTCTTCGACGCTGGCGTTGAAACGGTAACGCAGAACGACGCTGCGAAGATCTTCCGCAACTGCTTGGCTCATCGCTTCTTTCTCCTCTGTACCGCCTTGTCGAGGCGTTGCAGCTTGCCGGCCCACATGCGGCGGTAGCGCTCCATCCAGTGATCGATCTCCGCGAGCGTTTCCGCGCGCAGGGCGCAGAGCCGGCGCTGGCCGTCCCGCCGCCTTTCGATCAGAGCGGCCTGCTCCAGCACGTTCAGGTGCCGCGAGACGGCGGACTGGGTAATGGGGAAGTGGTCGACCAGCTCGCCCACCGAGTGTTCCCGATCGGCCAGCAGGTCCAGGATCGTGCGCCGTGTCGGGTCGGACAGGGCCGCGAAGGTTGCATCCAACATACATCACCTATTGATCATATGTTGATTAAAAGATATCAAAGAGCGAGTTGGTTGTAAAGAGACCAGAGGAGACCTGACCGTGAAACTCTACAATGCTGCGGCGGCGAGCCCGCGCCGGGTGCGCATCTTTCTGGCGGAGAAGGGTATGGACCTGCCGCGCGTCGATCTGAGTCTCGATGCCGAGGGCACCCGCGGCGAAGCGCTCCGGAAGAAGAACAGCCTGGGCGAGGTTCCGGTCCTGGAACTCGACGACGGCACGATCATCTGCGAGTCTCAGGCGATCTGCCGTTACCTTGAATCCTTGCAGCCCGAACCGAACCTCTTCGGGGAGGGTGCGGTCGAGCAGGCCCTGGTCTACATGTGGGACCGCCGCATGGAGCTGGAGATTCTGACTCCCCTCAGCCTGATCGCGCGCCACAGCTTCGATTTCTTCAAGGACAAGCTGACCCAGGTGCCGGCCATTGTCGAGGCGCAGCGCCGTGACCTGCCGGCCAAGCTGGCCTGGCTGGACAGCGCACTGGCCGACGGCCGACCCTTTGTTACCGGAGAGCGCTTCACCGTCGCCGACATCACCGGCATGACGGCGCTGTTCCTGTCCGACTTCGTGAAGGTGCCGATTCCGGAGGGCCTGGATCATCTCAGACGGTGGAACGACGCCCTGCGCGCCCGGCCCAGTTGGAGCGCCTAGACCGGCGGGCGAGAAAGGAACGAGGGCCCGGCGTTGTAACTGCCAGGCCCTCGCAAGAAGCGCAGCTGCTTGCTCTCGATCAGAGACCCGTGCGCTTGGGCAGCGGGACGTAGAGGTGGACGTGGGTCCGGGTGGAGAACTCACCCGGTTCATGACCGTAGGTCCGCCCGTCGCTGTGCCAGGCGATGGCCAGTTCCGCGATCAGCTGCTCGCCGCTCAACTGCAGGCAGGGGGTGATCGCCTTCTTGAAACGGGCGTCGCCCGAGGCATCGGCGACGAAAACGTTCTCCGATCCGTCGCGCGCGCCGAAGGGCAGATCATAGGTACCGATGAAGGGTTCGGTCGGCGGCCAGACGAAGAAGTCGTGCCACATGGTGTAGACGCCGTTGGGCACCAGGCTCTCGAAGGAGACGTCGAGCAGGCCCTTGCCGTTCTCGCAGGTATAGGTGCCCTGGCCCTTGGCGGCGAACCACTGGCCGAGGGTAATGCCCAGCGGTTTGCCCTTGGGCCAGGGGCCGATGTTGTCGGTCTGCAGTGGCGTGTGGTCGACCGGCACGGCGGGGGCGTAGAGCGGCGCATCCATGTTGCGGGTGGCGCCGTTGGGCCGCCAGACCTCGCCGCTGCCGGGCACCTTCTCGTAGAACACGTCCTGCTCGGCCAGTTCTTCGTCGATGTGGAAGATGAAGGTGAGCGACATGTACTCCTTCACATCGAAAACGGTGTCCTTGGCGGCGACCTGCTGGGCTGTCTGCGGGGCCGGGCTGCCGGACTCCGCCGTGGCCGCGACGGGCAGCAGGGCGGCTGTTGCGGCGAGGGACCAAAGGAAACGGCTTGTCATTCTCTCTCTCCAGTCAAAATGGCTTTGGATCAAAGCGTGGAGCGGCGACTGGGCTGCGGGGTGAGCCCGCTGGGCAGGGACTCCGGAATGAGGTGGGAGAGGTCGGCGGCGGCGGGATCGGTGAGCGCCTCCAGAAAGGCGACCAGCGCGGCGACTTCGGCATCGCTCAAGGCCAGCGGCGTCAGTTCGTTGGCCGCGGCGATCCGCCCGCGCAGCTTGTCGGAGCGCTGGACCCAGACATCGCGCAGCAGATAGTCCGCCCGCCGGGCCGGATTCAGGGGGCGGAAGATCAGTTGTGATCCGCGCCCGGTCTGCTCGATCACCTCGCCCAGCGGCGGCAGGGCCGCCGCGTCGGCTGCATAGGCGGCCAGTGCGGCCTCGGGATCGAGGTGGTGGCGGATCACGGCCTCCAGGCTGTCATAGGCGCCGGCATGGCCCCAGGGGCCGGTCAGCGCGACGTTGCGCAGCGAGGGCGTGCGGAAACGGAAGAGGTCGGCGCGCTCGAAGGTTACGCGGTAGCGCCCCTCGTCCTCCAGCCTGTCGGCGAAACCCGAGGCGCGCCAATAGGCCGTGTCGCTGCCATGGCCCTTGCCCGGGCCGATCTGCGGCATGGCGATGGCGTGGAAACCCTGGTCGGTCAGCAGCGGGCCTGCGTGGCAGGCCACGCAGTGCGCCTTGCCGTAGAACAGGGTCATGCCGGCCTGCGCCGCCGGGCTCAGGTGGTCCGCCCTGCCGCTCTCCAGCACGCGGTCGAAGGGGCTGTTCTGGGAGCGGAAGGCGCTGGCCTGAAAGGCGGCGAGCGCGCGGGCGGCCTGGACGAAGGTGATGTCCTCGGCCCCGCGCACCTCTACGAAGGCGGCGGTGAAGTGCGCCACGTAGCCGGGTATCTCGCGCAGGCGCCGGGCGAGCAGGTCCCAGGCGCCGCCGGGCCCCGCGAGGCGGTCTTCGGCCACCGCCGTCGCCACCGGGTTCTCGCCTTTGTGTCCGGCCATCTCGATGGCGGAAGTGACCGGGAACATGGCCTGGGCGGCCAGCAGGCTGTCGAGGCCGGCGGGCAGCTGCTCGCGCGCCGGGCTCCAGAAGCCGCTTTCGAAGGTGCCTGCCGGGTCGGGCTCCAGCCGCCCGTCGTGGAACATCGCACCATACTCCCGGGCGCCGATGTTATAGAGCGGTTGGGCGTTGCGCGGCACCCGTCCGGTCACGCCCTCCCGGTTGCGCCGCGCCGTGCCGCGGCCCTGGGCGCCTTCGCCAAGAGAAAGGGCCACCGCGTCCCCCGTGCCGTGGGCTGGGTCGTGGCAGCTGGCGCAGGAGATGTTGCGGTTGCCGCTGAGGATCGGGTCGAAGAACAGCAGGCGGCCGAGTTCCACCTGTGCCGGCGCGGGCTTTCCGTCAAATAGGAAGTCGCTGTCTTGGAGCGGTTCGGGCAGGCTGCCGGAGCTGGCCGGTGCGCTTGTCAGGAGAAGGAAAACACAGGCGAGAGCCTCGGCGAAGCGGCGAACTTCGGCGCGACAGGTCATGGTCGGTCTTTCTCACGAGGTTGTGCCGCCATCTACGGCATCGGGCGGCCGGGGGTTTCACACTGCGGCGGTTGTTTGCGGCGATGACTTGCGGCGATGGTCGATGAAGCGCAGCCTTCTGAAGACTCAGCAGTTGCGCACCAGAAGCAGCGCGTCTCCGTCGGCGTAGTGCAGGCTGGGATGGGGCACCAGAGGCCGCCGCGCGATCTCGCGGTAGCCGCGGCGGCGGTAAAACGCCAGGGCCCCCGTGTTGCGTTCGAAACAGATCAGCGAGACGCGCGGCAGACTCTTGGCGCGGGCCAGTTCCTCCACGCAGTCCATCAGCTCCGCGCCGATGCCCGCGCTCCGGTAGCCCTCCTCGACCGCCAGGCCGGAGAGGTAGAGCGAGCCCGGGTCTTCCAGCTCCGCGTAAGGGCGCAGCACGGGGTCTTCTTCCCCGACGGGTCCGGGATCGGCGTCCATGGGAAAGGCATGGGCCATGCCGACGACGATCCCGCCGGCCAGGGCGAGCAGGCAGTTCTCGTAGGAAAATGCCGTGCCGCTGCGCGCGTAGCGGGCAGCCCCGATCTCCTCCAAGTCCACTTCCTCCGGATTGAGGTCCGGCACGTCGATCCGGCTCCAGATGTAGGTGGCCAGACCGTCGGAGGAGATGAGGAAGAGGCGCGCGATCGCACGCGCCTCCTCCGCCTTCGCCCAGCGGATGTCGAGATCGGCGCGGGAGGGTTGCGGCAACGCTCCCTTGGCGGTGTCGCCGGATTGCATGGTTTGCTCCCGTCAGAGGCCGGCCGCGGCCTAGGCGGCCTGCTCGCCGCCGGAACCGCCGGCCCGGGCGCGCTCCAGGAAGCCGCGGTTGACCGGGCTGTGGGGCTTCAAGGCCAGCCGTTCGTTGGCCAGCGCCGTCGCGACGTCCCGGAAGTCACCACGCAGGGCTGCCTCGGTCAGGGTCCAGTCGATCACGTCGCGCTGCGCGTGGCTGCCCCCGAAACGGTTGGCGATGTAGCGCGCGCCGTGCAGGCGCTCGACGGCGGTCTCGTAGTCGCCGCGCCGGAAGGCCGTGAAGCCCTCCACCAGCGCAAGCCCCGTGGTCCTGGCCCAGCCGCTGGTTTCTGCTGCCGGGTCGGCCGCGTTGCGCAAAGCATCCGTGATCCGGCTCACGTCGGTTTCGCGGCCGGCGCCCAGATAGGCCATGACCGCATGCCAGTCGTTGAAGGCATAGAGCCGCCCGTCGGCATGCTGGTCCCAGGCGGTGGCGACCTCGTTCCAGCGTTCGCCCACGTCGTGGCCGGCCAACTGCAGCCGCCACAGCAGCGCCGAGGCATCCACCAGATCGAGCGCGACGGCGCTGCGCTCCTCACGGATCGGGCCGTCGTAGAGGGCGAAGACCTGGTCGACCTGGCCGAGGTCGAGGTGGTAGAGCGCGCGGTGCCACCAGTTGTGAACCTTGAAGAAATTGTCGTCGCCCGACCAGTGGGGCTCGCGGGCGATCATCCAGCCGATGCCGTCCTCGGCCCGGCCCTGCATCTCCATCACATGGGCGACGGCATGATGGGCCCAGCAGTCGAGCGGCTGCAGTTCGACGGCCTTGCGGCCCATCTCTTCGGCGCGGGCATAATCACCGCTTTCCTCGAGCCCGAAAGCATACATCCCCAGCACGATGGAATAGCCGGGCACCTCCGGCGACCACTGGGGCAGGGTGCGGGCGATACGGTCGCGCATGTCGCGCGCGTTGGCGCGGTAGAAGTCCATAAGATGGCCCGACTGCAGGGCCACGAGGTCGCGGGGGTAGCGCAGGAGGTGATGGTCCAGGGCGACAGCCGCCGCCGTCCAGTTGCCCTGCAGCAGCAGATCCAGGGCGTCGAGGTGGGAGGCTTCGCGCTCGTTCAGGGAGCGTTTCTTGACCTCGGCCACGATGTCGCGCGCCTCTGCCGTGGCTTCCGGCTCGGTCGCGAGACCGTAGAGGTGCGCCTTCAGGATGCGCGCCATGGCGAAGTCCGGCGCCTGCGCGATGGCTTCGTCGACAAGGGCGATGGGATCGCCGCGGTAGATGTTGAAGGCCTCGACGGCCTGCTCATAGAGCGTGAGGGCCGCCGGCGTGGCGCCGGAAAGCGTGTTTCCCTGGCGGTCGCTGGACATGCGTGATCTCCTTTTTCGGCTGACGCCAAACTCATAAAACAATACGCGCGCCGGGGGTGGCGCGGTGTCGATTATTTTTCAGCGGCGGCAGGGACCTTGCGGCGGAGAGCCCCCTATACCCGGTAGGGCGTGAGGGGCCGCCTCACGATGTGAGGGCGGGCGCATTTTCCTGAAGCCCGGCTTGCGCTATGCTCGTAGATAAGGCCGCTGATCAGACGAAAAGACCGAGACATGACCGGCCCAATGCCCGGCGCCACGACCGGCCCCAACTCAGGCCAGAATCCAAGCCAACCCCCTGTCCTGGCTGTGCTTCCCTTTCAGGTTGCGGGCACCGACCCCGCGGCCGACCCGCTGGCGCAGGGCCTGCTGGAAGACATCTGCGGCGAACTCACGCGCTTCCGCAGCCTGCAGGTCATCTCCTGGATGTCGGGCTTGGCCGTGGCCGGCCTCTCCGACCGGGAGGCCGGGGCGCGCCTGGGGGCCAGCCGCCTGCTGCGCGGCAGCCTGCGGCGCGCCGGCGGGCGGCTGCGGGTGACCGCGGCTCTGGTGGACTGCGGTGGCGGCCGCCAGCTCTGGAGCGAGCAGTACGACTTCTCGGCCGGCGATGTCTTCGCCATTCAGGACGAGGTCGTGGCCCGCATCGCCGCCACGCTGTCCACGCGGCTGGAGGAGACGGCGCGCGACGATCTGCGGCGCAAGCCGACGGACTCCCTGGCCGCCTACGAGCTCACCCTGCGGGGCCTCGCCCTGCTGCGGCAGGGCAGCCCCAGCGCGGACGAAGAAGCCCGCGGCCTTTTCGAGCGCGCCATCGATCTGGACCCGCACTACGCCCGCGCCCATGCGGGCATTTCGCTCTCCTGGTTCAACGAGTGGAGCTGCCATTTCTGGGAGCGCTTCGAGGAGAACGGCCAGCGTGCCTACACCCATGCCCACCGCGCCCTGGAGATCGACGACCGCGACGCGCTTTTGCACGTCGTCATCGGCAAGGTCCTGAACTACCGGCGGGAGTTCGACCGCGCCGCCTGGTACTTCGACCGCGCCCTTGCACTCTGCCCGAACGACGCCGACATGCTGATCGAGATGTCGATCGGCGAGGCCTTCCTGGGCCGGCCCGAGCTTGGCGCCGATCATGCGGAGCGGGCCCTGCGCCTCAATCCCTGTCATCCGAACCATTACTTCGCCTACGCCGCCATTGCCCATGCTGCTGCCGGCAACCACGAGCGGGCCGCCGCCCTGGCTGCGGCCATCGACGGCTTTCCCATCGTCGATGTGCCTGCCTTTGTGGCCATCGCCTATGCCAATCTCGGCCGAATGGAAGAGGGACGGGCGATGCTGGCGGTCTACGAGCGGGAGTACCGCGACTGGATCAACGGCGGGCGCGAACCCCTGCCGGGCGAGGCCTGCCGTTGGCTGCTGACGGTCAATCCCTACCGCCGCGCCGAGGACCGCGCGGTTCTGGCCGAGGGTTTTCGCCTGCTGGACGATGCCTGTGGGAAAGCGTCCGAGGCTGCGGCCTCCGATGCCGTCTTGGCGAGCCATCCCGAACCGACGGAAGCGGCGGCGCTGGTGCCGGAAGCGGGGCAATGGCGTTTGGCGTTTGGCGGACAGACGGTGCGGCTGCCCGACCTCAAGGGGCTGCACGACATCCGCCGCCTGCTGGAGCGTCCGGGGACCGAGGTGCACTGCCTCGATCTGGCCGAACGCGGGGACGAGCACTTCGCCGGCGATGCGGCGCTCGACGAGCCGGCCCGCCGGGCGCTCAAGGCGCGCATCCGCGACCTGCAGGAAGACCTGGCCGAGGCGGAGGACCGCAACGACCCGCTGCAGGCCGAACGGCTGCGCGGCGACATCGACGAACTGGTCGATACCCTGGCCAAGGCCCTGGGCCTGGGCGGGCGCAGCCGCCGCCTCGGCAGCCTGGCCGAACGGGCGCGCACCACCGTCACCTGGCGCATCCGCCACGCCCTGCGCAAGGTCGAGGCCGCCCACCCGGCCCTCGGCCGCCACCTCGCCAACAGCCTGCGCACCGGCACCTTCTGCGCCTACCGCCCGGAACGGGCGATCGCCTGGCAGCTCTCAGACAGTCGGGAAGCTGGGGAAACGCGGCCGCCCGCCCGCTTAGGCGCCGCGACCTAGAGCGGACCGAGGTTCAGTTCAGCGTCTTGCCGAGATTGGCGCGCAGTTTCTGGCGCAGCACGTCGATGGAGACGGGCTTGCCCTCCGCTTTCACATGCCAGAACGACCAGCCGTTGCAGGAGGGGGCGCCCTGCAGGTGGGCGCCGACCTGGTGGATCGAGCCTTTGAAGTCGCTGGTGATGAGGGTGCCGTCGGCGCGGACCTTGGCGCGCCAGCGCTTGTCGGGCCCGTGCAGCACGGTGCCCGGCTCCAGCAGACCGTGTTCGATCAGCCAGCCGAAGGGGATGCGCGGCTCCTGGCGTTTGGCCGGCGTCTCCACCAGCTCCAGGTCCTTCACCGGCTGCACCTGGGCGATGCGCTGCTCGGCCAGCTTCACATAGCCCGGATCGCGTTCCAGCCCGATGAAGCGGCGGCCCAGCTTCTTGGCGACGGCGCCGGTGGTGCCGCTGCCGAAGAAGGGATCGAGGACCACCTCGCCCGGCTTGGTGGCGGCCATGATGACGCGGTGGAGCAGGGCTTCGGGCTTCTGGGTCGGGTGCCCCTTCTCGCCCTGGTCGTTCTTCAGCCGCTCGCCGCCGCTGCAGATCGGGATCAGCCAGTCGCTGCGCATCTGCAGGTCGTCGTTCAGCCGCTTCATGGCGTCGTAGTTGAAGGTGTAGCGTGTGTCCTTGTCCTTGGCCGCCCAGATCAGGGTCTCGTGCGCGTTGGTGAAGCGCCGGCCGCGGAAGTTCGGCATGGGGTTGGACTTGCGCCAGACCACGTCGTTGAGGATCCAGTAGTCCAGGTCCTGCAGCGCCGTGCCGACGCGGAAGATGTTGTGGTAGCTGCCGATCACCCAGAGGGTGCCGCTGTCCTTCAGCACGCGGCGCGCGGCGCGCAGCCAGCGGCGGGTGAAGTCGTCGTAGGCGGCGAAGCTGTCGAACTGGTCCCAGGCGTCGTCCACAGCGTCGACGCGCGTATTGTTGGGCCGGTAGAGCTCGCCGTCGAGCTGGAGGTTATAGGGCGGGTCGGCGAAAACCATGTCCACCGAGGCTTCGGCCATCTCCTCCATCAACGCGATGCAGTCGCCCTGCTTGACGACATCTTTCTGCACGCCGGTCGGTCCCCCCTCTCTTGCGCGAAAGCGGGCATCCTGAGTCACCCGGCGACTCGCGTCAAGAGTCTTTGGGACTCAAGATGTTAGGGCTGATTGTTAAGAAACCCCGGTTATTTCGATTGTCGGACGATTGCCTCGCGGATCGGGCGAAAGGAGCGGCGATGCTGCGGTGTGACGCCCAGGCTGGCGATGCCCTGGCGGTGCTCGGCGGTGCCGTAGCCCTGGTTGCGCTCCCAGCCGTAGCCGGGGTGGGCGCGGGCGAGGGCGGCCATGGTGCGGTCGCGGCTGACCTTGGCGACGATCGAGGCCGCGGCGATGGAGAGCGAGCGGGAATCGCCCTTCACCACGGTGCGCAGGGGGCAGGGCAGGTCGGGCTTCTGGTTGCCGTCGACCAGGGCGGCATCGGCCCTCAGCGGCAGCGCCGCCGCCGCGCGCCGCATGGCCAGCAGCGAGGCCCGGAGGATGTTCAGGCAGTCGATCTCCTCGACGCTGGCCTCGCCGGTTGCGACGGCGCCGACATCCGGCGGCAGCGCCAGCAGCGCATCGAAGAGGGTTTCGCGCGCCCGCGCCGTCAGCTTCTTGGAATCGTCCAGGCCCTCTTGCAGGCCTGCGGGCAGGGCATCGCGGCGCAGCCAGACCGCGGCGGCCACCACCGGCCCGGCCCAGGGGCCGCGGCCGGCCTCGTCCAGGCCGATCACCCGCGGGCCGTGGCCGGGATCATCCGGGCGCAGTTCTTCGCTGATCTGGTGTTCGAGGGAGAAGTCCGGCACGGGAGGCAGGGGGTCCGGCAGGGTTGAGACGATGGCCGTCGCCCCGGTTTACGGTCAGTCCGCTTCCGCCGCGCCGGGATTGAGGGGCGGTGCGGGGCTGCGCCGGGGCGGGGCCGACACCGCGCTATCATGGTCGCTGCCGGCATCCGGCGCCAGGGGCTTTTGATCGCGCCGGGAGGCCTCGGCCGTCTCCGGCAGCAGCGGCTTGGCGGCGAGCCGCAGCCAGTCGCCGATGCGCCCGCCGATCCGGCCGCCGGAACGGCCGAGGGCCATCGCCTCCGGCCCCAGGGTGAGGCGCAGGGTCTCGCGGCCGGAGGTGATGCCGAGCAGGGCGATGCGGTGCAGCCGCCGCGCCGCCTCCAGCCAGATGGGGCTGCCGATCAGCGACAGCACGGTGACCGCCACCAGCAGGCGGTGTTCTTCCGGCGAGATCACGCCGGCGGTCAGGCCGAGGGCGGCGAGGATGAAGGAGAACTCGCCGAGCTGGGCAAGCATCACGCCGGAGAGAAAGGCGCGCGGCCAGGTCTCCCCCATGGCGCGGATGACGACGATGTTGAGGGCCGTCTTCAGGATCGCCACGAAGGTGACGATGAGGACCACGGTGCCGAGGTTCTCCCAGATGTAACCGAGATCCATCAGCAGACCGATGGTGAGGAAGAAGACCATCAGCAGGACGCTCTGGATCGGCGCAGTGTAGTGCATCATCACCCGCCGGCTGGTGGAGTTGCCGATCACCAGTCCGGCCAGGAAAGCGCCGTAGGAGGCGGAGAGTTCCATCAGGCCGGCCAGCGCCGCGGCGCCGAAGCAGAAGGCGAGACCCGCCAGCGGTGTCAGGTCGACATTGCGGCCGACGCTCTTGGCAAAGGGCAGGCGCAGGCGCCGGCCGCGACCCAGGTAGACCAGCAGGATTGCCAGGAAGGCGATGGAGAGAACGAGCTTGATCAGCGTCCCGGCGCCGATCGACGCGTTGCCGCCGGTAAAGGTGCTGACCACCAGCATCATCGGGATCACCGCCAGGTCCTGGGCGATCAGGATGCCGATGGTGACGTTGCCGACACGGGTGCCTTTCTCGCCGATCTCCTCCAGCATCTTGATGGCGATGGCGGTGGAGGAGAGGGCGACGACGAAGCCCAGCACCACCGTCAGGCCGATGGGCCAGTCGAGGTAGAAGCCGAGCAGCGACATGGCGAGGACGCCGACGGCGATCTGGAAGAGCGTGGTCATCAGCGCGATGCGCCAGACCGCCTTCAGGCTGCGCAGCTGCAGCTCCATGCCGATGAAGAACAGCAGCATGAGCACGCCCAGTTCGGCGAGCAGCTGAACCTGGTCGCGATTTTCCACGAGGCCCAGGCCGGAAGGGCCGAGGGCGGCGCCGGCCAGGATGTAGCCCAGCAGGATCGGCTGCCGGAAGGAACGGACGACCAGCCCGCAGCACAGCGCGGCGACCACCACGATCGCCAGCTCGGTGATGCTGCTGGTATGACCCTCCATGACCGGTCTCTGATCTCGCCAATTCGCCGCCTTGGGCCGCCGCAGGCCGCCTCCTTCCTGTTTAGCAGGGCGCTGCTTTCAAAAGGGTGAAGGCGGGCCGCGGCGTTCGCCTTGGCGTCCTGGACCGGCAGGCAGGGTTCCGCGGCGGCGAGATGCCGGGTCTTTGCGCTAAAAGCTAAAGGGCCAAAAGCTAAAGGAACGAGAGCTGACGCTTGTCGGCCTTGGGCTTGGCGGGGGGCGGCTCGAACTGGCTGCAGTCCAGGTCGCCGAGGCCCCTGTGCCTGAAGCCCCCGCGATTGAGGCCCAGGCGGCGCTCGGCCCGGCTGAAACGCTGGGCCAGCAGGTCGGCATAAACTCCGCTGCCGCGCTGGCGCAGGCCGAATTCCGGCTGATAGAGGGCGCCGTCGCGGGTCTCCCGCACCAGCTTCAAGACCTTGGATTTGCGGTCCGGGAAGTGCGCCTCCAGCCACTCGGCAAAGAGGTCCTTGATCTCCAGGGGCAGGCGCAGCAGCACATAGCCCGCCGTGGTGGCGCCGGCCCGCGCGGCTGCTTCGAGCAGCGCTTCCAGTTCGTGGTCGTTGATGGCCGGGATCATCGGCGCGGTCAGCACGCCGGCCGGCACGCCGGCGGCGTTGAGGGTGCGCAGCGCCTGCAGGCGCCGCTCCGGCGTCGGCGCGCGCGGCTCCATCACCCGGCTCAGCTTGCGGTCCAGGGTGGTGACCGAGATCATCACCCGCACCAGCCGCGCCTGCGCCATCGGCGCCAGTATGTCGAGATCGCGCAGGATCAGGTTGGACTTGGTGACGATGGTGAAGGGGTGGCGGGTGTCGCGCAGCACCTCCAGGATCTGGCGGGTGATCTTCAGGCGCTTCTCGATGGGCTGGTAGGGATCGGTGTTGGTGCCCAGCCCTATGGGTTCGGGCTTGTAGTTCTTGCGCGCCAGCTCCGCCCGCAGGAGGCTCGCCGCCTCCGGCTTGGCCAGCAGCTTGGTCTCGAAATCGAGCCCGGGCGAATAGCCCAGCCAGGCATGGCTCGGGCGCGCAAAGCAGTAGATGCAGCCGTGCTCGCAGCCCCGGTAGGGGTTGATGGAGCGATCGAAGGGCACGTCGGGCGAGGTGTTGCGGGCGATGATCGTGCGCGTCGCATCCCAGGTCACCTCGGTCGGGCGCGGCGGCGGATCGGCCCCGAAACCGGGCTCGCCGAAGCCGCTGCTGCCGGGGTCCTGACCCCAGCCGTCGTCGATGGCGACGCGGGTGAAGGGCTCGTAGCGCCCGCTGGCATTGCTGACGGCGCCACGGCCCTTGCGTGGTTTATCGGGGATCAGATCAACCATGTGCAAAGGGTAGCGCTGTGATGAGAACAAAGCAAGAACAAACTAGTGTTCCGACAGCACCTCCGTCAGGACGCCGGGGGTCTGCCACTCGCCCCGCATCCGCGCCAGAATCTGCGGCGAAAGGTAGAGCGCGACGCGCCCGGCGACATGGGCGATGAGCGCGGGATCGCTGTTTTCGGCGGACCAATCCTCGGTGCTTTCCGCTTCCGCCTTGTCGGCGGTACGGGCCCGGGCGTGCAGCACCTGCCACTTGGCGCACCAGGTAATGGCGCGCAGAAAGAGGAGCCGGCGCAGCGGCAGCAGCCAGGGGCGCAGCCGCTCCGCCCAGGCGGCACCGCAGAGCTCGCCGGCGACCGCCAGATAGCGGGCATAGAAGGCGGCGACGTCGCCGATCTCCAGCTCCGCCGAGGTCGCGACGTCCCAGGTGGTCGAGGAATAGACGCTGGCGTGGGCGAGATCGATGCCCGGCGCGCCGTAGAGCGCCTTTTCCAGGTCGACGATGATGGCCTTGCCGTCCCGGTCGATCAGGAAGTTGCCGGGGTGGGTGTCGGTCAGCACCAGCGCGCGAGGCTGCGGCACGCCGGACTCCGCCACCCGCGCCGCATAGCCGTGCGCCCAGTTCAGTTCCTCCGCGATGGCCCGGGCGCTCTCAGGGGTGAGACCCGCCTCCGGCAGGAAGGCGGCCTGGGCTTCGATCTCGGCCAGGGCGCCGGAGACCGCGTCGCGGTGGTCGGCCAGCGGCGCCCGGGCGCCCTCCGGCGGCAGCGGCAGGCTGTGCACCCGGGCCATGGCTTCGGCCAGGGCCGGCAGATCATCCGGCAGGCGCGGCGGGCGACCGTCGATATGCTCCACCGCCAGCGCCCCCATGGGCAGGCCCTCCTGAGGGGCCAGCACGCCGAACAGCCGGGGTCCGCGGGCGCTGGCCGCGACCCGTTCGAAGCAGGCGGCCTGATAGTCCAGATTGTCCGCGGCGTTGAAGGCGAACTGGCTTTGCCGCGGCACCCGCAGCAGGACGGCCCGGCCCTTGAGGCGCAGGCCCGCGACCGTCACGTGGTCGTGTGCCAGGCCGGTGGTCGGCATCACTGCGAGCTGTTCCCGTGCGACGCCGGCAAAGGCCGGCAGCGCCGTCAGGCCGCACAGGATAGCATCGAGATCGGGTCCGTCAGGCAGCGCCGGCTCCGGGTTCGGGAAAGACGCCGCGACGGCTAGCACGGGCGGTGCCGCGCCGCCAAGCCTGCGGCGGCTTCGATCACGAAAACTTGGTCCGTTCCGGGTCTTTCCCCTGTGGCCGCTGTGTTCGGCGTCCGGGGCGCCGTGCTAAGTCTTGGCCATGCGCCGCCCGCTACTCTCCGTGGTCATCCCGACGCTCGACACTGCCGCTGGGCTGGGACCTTGCCTTGCTGCGCTGGCGGAAGCGCGCAATGCGGGTCTGCCGGTGGAGGTCGTTATCGCCGCCGCGGGCGACGCCACGGCCAGCCGGGTTCTTGCCGCGCGAGCGGATGCCAGTGTCATCGAGACGCCGCGTGGCCGCGGCTCCCAACTCCGCGCCGGGGCCGAGGCAGCAGTGGGCGACTGGCTGCTCTTCCTGCACGCCGACACGGTGTTGCAGCCCGGCTGGACGGCCGAGGCTGCCGCCTTCATGGCCGCCGAAAACGCGGGGGAGCGGGCCGCCTGCTTCCGCTTCGCCCTGGACGACACCGCCCCGCAGGCGCGGCGCATCGAGCGTTTGGCCAACTGGCGCAGCCGGCGTCTCGCCTTGCCCTACGGCGACCAGGGCCTGCTGATCGCCCGCGCGCTTTACGACCGGCTCGGCGGTTTTCGCCCGCTGCCGCTGATGGAGGATGTGGATCTGGTGCGGCGGCTGGTCCGGCGGCAGGGGCGCAGCGGCCTTGTGATGCTGCACTCCGCCGCCGTAACCTCCGCAGTGCGCTATCGCAGCGGCGGATGGCTGCTGCGGCCTTTGCGCAACCTCTCGATCCTCGCGCTCTACTTCGCTGGAACACCGCCGCGCGTGCTGGCGCGGCTCTACGGTTAGGGAAGCGGGCGGGGTGTTGCAGAACCATCTTGTCGTCATGGCCCGTGCGCCGCGCCTGGGCACGGTGAAGCGGCGTCTCGCGCGCGACCTCGGCGCCGCCGCCGCGCTGCGCTTCTACCGCAGCCACACCGGCGGCCTGCTGCGCCGCCTGTCGTCCGATCCGCGCTGGCGCCTCTGGCTCGCGGTGACGCCGGACAGTGCCGTGCGCGACGGCAGAGGGCTCTGGTCCTTCGACGGCACCCTGGTGGCCCAGGGCGGTGGCGATCTCGGCCGGCGCATGGCCCGGCTGTTCGAGGACCTGCCGCCCGGCCCGCTGGTGCTGGTGGGCAGCGACATCCCCGGCATCCGCCGGGACCACATCGCCACCGCCTTTCGTGCCCTGGGGGCCAACGACTGGGTCTTCGGCCCGGCGGCGGACGGCGGCTACTGGCTGGTCGGCGCCCGCCGCCGGCCGCGCATCGTGACGCCCTTCGGGGGCGTGCGCTGGTCCAACGCCGCAACCCTGAACGATACGCTGGCCAATCTCACGGGCTGCGACGTCGCCTTCGTCGAGACGCTGCGCGACGTCGACACGGCATCGGATCTCGACGCCTTGATCCGCTAAGCGGCGCGGTAGCGGTCCAGCCAGTGGGCGTAAGGCGCCGGCAGGGTCCAGGCCGGCTTTTCGACGCCAAGGGCGCGGGCGGCGTCATAGGGCCAGTGCGGATTCTCCAGCAGCCTGCGGCCCAGCATCACGAGATCCACCTGGCCGTCGCGGATCAGGGCATCGGCCTGCTCCGGATCGCTGATGTACCAGCTTGTTGCGGTGGGGATATCCGCTTCGCGCCGCACCCGTTCGGCGATGGGCGCCATGAACGCGGGCCCCCAGGGGATCTTGGCGTCGGGCGTGTTGAAACCCAGGCTGACGTCGACCAGATCCAGGCCCAGCGCGGAGAGGCGCCGCACCAGTTCGATGGATTCCTCCAGGGTCTCTTCGCGGCCGTCGAACTCGATCACGCCGAGGCGCGCCGTCAGCGGCAGGTTTTCCGGCCAGACCTTGCGCACCGCGGCAAAGGTTTCGATGAGAAAGCGGCTGCGGTTCTCGAAACTGCCGCCGTAGTCGTCGTTGCGCCGGTTGGCGTGGGGCGAGAAGAAGGACTGGGCCAGGTAGCCGTGGGCGAAATGCAGTTCCAGCCACTCGAAGCCCGCCTGCTGCGCGCGCTCGGCGGTGGCGGCAAAGTCGCTCTGGACTTTCGCGATGTCGTCCTCGGTCATGGCCTGTGGCCTGCGCGGCAGATTGGCGCCATAGGGAATGGCGGAGGGGCCGAGCGGCGTCCAGGCGCGGGGGTCGTCGGCGGGCAGGTGGTCATCGCCCTCCCAGGGGCGGTTGGCGCTGGCCTTGCGGCCGGCATGGGCGATCTGGATGCCCGGCACCGCGCCGGCGGCCTTGATGGCGCGCACCGCCGGTGCGAAGGCCGCGGCCTGATCGTCGGTCCAAAGACCGGCACAGCCCGGGGTGATGCGGCCTTCCGGCGAAACCGCGGTGGCCTCGGCGATCACCAGCCCGGCGCCGCCGCGCGCCAGCCCGGCCAGATGGGCGTGATGCCATGCGTTGACCACGCCGTCCTCCGCCGAGTACTGGCACATGGGCGAGACGGCGATGCGGTTGCGCAGGGTTGTGTCCTTGAGAGTAAGAGGCGTGAACAGCGACGACATGGGGGACCCCTTGTTGCCTGCGCGCTTCAGGGAGCCGGGGCGCTGGCGCCGGCTTGCGCGGTCAGGCGGTTGGACCATATAAAGATCAGATGTTCGCTTGTTCGATAAATTTCGAACAAGCGAACAGATAGGTGCTCAAATCAGAGGTTCAAGGCATGAGGGCCCAGCGCCATCCAAAGCCGCAGGATATCGAACTGACGCGCGTGCTCTATGCGCTCAGCGATCCGGTGCGTCTTGATGTCGTGCGCCAGCTCGACCGCGAGGGCGAGGCGACCTGTGCGGCGCTCGATTGCGGCCGGCCCAAGTCCAGCATGTCGCACCATTTCCGCGTGTTGCGGGAGTCCGGCGTGATCCGCACCCGCACCGACGGCACCGCGCATATGAACGAACTGCGCCGCGCCGACCTCGACCGGTTGTTTCCCGGCCTGCTGCAGGCGGTGCTGAGCACGTCAAACGGTTGAGGAGAGGCGCGCAGACCCGGATCTGCGCTAGCGGAAGGTCGCGATCTCGTCCAGGGACTTCTTGCGCTTGGCGTGCCTGGGCACGGTGGCGTCTTCCGTGGCATGCCCGGCCACCAGGATCATGTAGGGTTTTTCGTTCTCCGGCCGGCCGCAGATCTCGTTCAGGAAGCGCATCGGATTGGGCGTGTGGGTCAGGGTCGCCAACCCGGCGCAATGCAGGGCGGTGATCAGCATGCCGGTGGCGATGCCCACCGATTCGTTGATGTAGTAGTTCTTGACGATCTTGCGGTCGGCGGAGACGCCGTAGCGCTCGGCGAAGATCACGATCAGCCAGGGCGCGGTCTCGAGGAAGGGCTTCTCGTCGTCGGTGCCGAGCGGTGCCAGGGCGGCCAGCCAGTCGTCGCCCGCCTTGCCGTCGTAGAAGGCGCGCTCCTCGGCCTCCGCCGCCTTGCGGATGCGGTGCTTGATGTCGGGATCGCTGACGGCGACGAAGTGCCAGGGCTGGCGGTTGGCGCCGCTGGGCGCACGTCCGGCGGCCAGGATGCAGCTCTCGATTACCATGCGTGGCACCGGTGTCGGGGCGAAGTCGCGGATCGAATGGCGGGTCTTCACCTCCTCCAGGAACTTCGCGGCGCGTTCGGCCATCTCCACGTCGGTGAAGCTGCGGCGGTCGGGCAGGGGAATGGCCTCGTAGGCTGCAGTGACCAGCCCGGCGTCGCTGGTGCCGGCGCCGTTGCCCGTGCCGTCGTTCATGGTGCCGTCGTTCATGACTGTCTCCTCCAGTCGCGCGCCTGCCCTGCGCGTACCCCAGGGGAGAGTAAAGCCTCTCGCCCCCGGCTTTCAAAGCGGAAAGGCGAATGCGCGCGCAATCGTGTTGCGCAGCAGGGTCGGTTGCTTGGGGGTTCCCGGGCCCTAGGGGCGCCGCGGGGCGCCGCGATCAGCTCGCCGCCTTCAGGTGCTCCTTCAGGCGCGGCATCAGTTCGACGAGGTTGCAGGGCCTGTGGCGGGAGTCGAGCTGGTATTTCAGAATCTCCTCCCAGCCGTCCTTGCAGGCCGAGGGGGAGCCGGGCAGGGCGAAGAGATAGGTGCCGTCGGCGACGCCGCCGATGGCGCGGCTCTGGATTGTCGAGGTGCCGACCTTCTGATAGCTGATCCAGCGGAACAGCTCGCCGAAGCCCTCGATCTCCTTCTCCATGACTTGCTTGAAGGCCTCCGGCGTGACGTCGCGGCCGGTGACGCCGGTGCCGCCGGTGGTGATCACCACGTCCACCGTCGGGTCCGCGACATGCTTGCGCAGGGCGGCGATGATCTTGTCGCCGTCGTCGGTGACGATCTCGCGGGCCGCCAGACTGTGGCCGTCGGCGATGAGCATCTCCTGCAGCCGCTGTCCCGACTTGTCGTCCGCCAGCGTGCGGCTGTCGGAGATCGTCAGGACGGCGATGTTGACTGGCAGGAAGGGCAGGCTTTCGTCAATTCTGGCCATGTTGCGCGACCTCGGCACGGGTTCCGTCCAAGGCTACGTAATGCGGCCAGTCGCCGCCTGCAAGACGTTCCAGCGAGGGCGCGGGCTGGCCCAGGCGCTGGCGGTAGATCCAGAGGTTGGTCAGAACCCGCTCGATGAACAGCCGGGTCTCCCGCGACGGCAGGGCCTCGATGAACAGCAGCGGGTCGTCGCCGGCCTTCATGTGGCGCTGCCACTTGCCCAGGTTGCCGGGCCCGCCGTTGTAGGCGGTGGTCAGCCGGAAGAGGTCGCCCTGCACCCGCTCGTGGCGCAGCAGATAGGCGATGTAGCGCTGGCCGAGTTCCATGTTCAGGCTGGGCTCGAAAAGCTCGTTGCGCCCCTTCTTGCCGCGATAGCGGCGGTCCCGGGCCATGTAGCTGGCGGTGCGCGGCATCAGCTGCATCAGGCCGCGGGCACCGTCCGGGCTCTTGGCCCGGGTGTTGAATCCGGATTCCTGGCGCATCAGGGCGTAGATCAGGGCGCGGTCGACCTGGAAGCCGCTTTCCGGCTGCCAGGGCGGGATCGGATAGAGCGCGGCGTCCAGGGCGCCGGGGGTCGCCCGGTTGTCGCCCAGGCGGGCCAGTCGGGTGCCCATGCGAAAGGCCAGCGACGGCATGCGCGCATGCTGGGCCAGCGCCAGCAGCGCCTGGCTCATGCGCGGGTCGTTCCAGGACCCGGCCTTCACCAATTCGCGCTCGGCGGCCTCGCGGTCGCCGACCTGCATCAGCGCCAGGGCGCGGCTGCCGACCCGGTTGTTCTTCAGCAGCGCCGCCATCTGCGGGTCCATGCGGTGGGAGCCGAAGTCGAACTCGATCGGCATGCCCAGCGCGCGGCGCGCCAGCAGGCCGTAGAAGGTATGGGGGTAGAGCGCGGCGCGCTGCAGCAGCGGGCTGATGCGCTCCGGCCGCTGCAGGCGCAGGTGCGCGCGCGCGGCCCAGTAGGCGCCGGCGGCGATGTTCCAGCCGGCGGCGCGGTCGGTCTGCCCCAGGACCTCGAAGAAGCCGGCGGCCGCTTCCAGTTCACCGAGACGCCAGGCGGCAAGTCCCGCGGTCCAGTTGATCATCGGCGCGGCGCGGCCCGAGCGCTTGGCGGCGGGCGCCGCCAGGGCGTAAGCCCGCTCCGGCCTGCCGTAGTAGAACCAGCCGGCTGCGACCCGGGCGCGGGCCTGATCCAGTTCCACCTGGTCCAGCAGCTTCTGCGTGGATTGTCTGTTCAGCAGGTCTTCGGTCACGGTGAAGCGCTGGCGCAGCACGTTGCGGCGCACCTGGCGCTTGATCTTGGCGACCCGGCTGCGGGTGGCCTTGCTGCGCTTGCGCGGCGAGACATACTCGCTGCTGGCGCGCTTGGACGAAGAGAGAATGCCCCTTCCCGGCGTGATCGGCGGCTGCGGGCGGCGATAGTTCGCCGGGCGCCGCTTCAGGGCCAGCTTATAGATGCGCGGGGCCTGAGGATGGTCGGCATAGTCGTCCATCCAGGCCTTCAGTTCCTTGTAGCGGGAGCGGTAGGCCGTGGGATGCAGATAGCGCTGCGCCAGGACGTGGCCCATCAGCAGGCGGCTGTCGAGGGCGGCGATCAGAGCGTCCGCTTCCTTCCAGCGGCCCTTTTCCTGCACGGCGAAGATGCGGCGGTAGCGCTCGGCATCGGCGGGCGAGAGCACCGCCGGCAGGCCGTCCGGCCCGGGCAGGATGCCGCCAGGCAGCGCCGCGGAATTGCCGGAAAGCCCGGCGCCGTTGTCCGGTTGCAGGTCGCCCGGCTGCAGCACCTGTGCCTGTGCGGCGATGCCGCCTGCCAGGGTGCCGGCAAGTGCGCCGGCTGCGAAGGTGCCGGCGAGGCGCAAGCGAGACCGCGCCGCGCCGGCCTTTGCGCGGGCGATCAGACGGGTGATCGAAAAGAAGACCCGCGCCCCGGAAAACTGGGCGCGGACCTGGCTCCTGGACTGCACTACCTCTCCCGGTGTTCTCATGGCCCCGGTGTTCTGTGAAGGTTAATGAAGCGCTAAAAAGACTGCAACCGCCGTGGCCTTCAGAAAGCCACAGGGCAGGTTAAATCCGCGTTAAGCTTTGCGGCCGTTCGGGCCGGCTACTGAGGCGCGGAGGCAGCGGGGTCGGGCTGTCAGGGCTCTTTGGGTTCGGGGGGGTCTTGGGATTCCGGGGATTCCGGGGGCTCCGAGGGCTCCGGGGTCAGCCCTGCCCGCGTCATCGCCTCGCGAAAGGCGAGCAGATCGCGCCAGGCTTCGCGCTTCTGGGCCGGCTGGCGCAGCAGATAGGCCGGGTGCAGGGTCGGCAGGGCGGGAATCGGATCATCGAGGCGGGGATGGCGATAGTCGTCCCAGCGCCCGCGCAGCTTGAGGATGCCCTGGCTGCGGTTCAGCAGGGTCTTGGCCGACATGCCGCCGGTCAGAAGCAGCAGCTTCGGTTCCAGCAGCTCGACCTGACGCTCCAGAAAGGGCAGGCAGACCGCAATCTCCGCCGGCGTGGGGTTGCGGTTCCCCGGCGGGCGCCAGAACAGGAGGTTGGTGATGAAGACCTGGCTGCGGTCCAGGCCGATGGCTGTCAGCATACGGTCGAGCAACTGGCCGGCCGGTCCGACGAAGGGCTTGCCCTGGCGGTCTTCCTGGCCGCCCGGGGCCTCGCCGATGATCATGATCTTCGCGTCGGGATTGCCGTCGTAGAGGCAGAGCTGGGTGGCCGTCGCCTTCAGCGGGCAGCCGTCGAAACCTTCCAGCGCCTGGCGGATCTCCTCGATCGAAGTGGCGGCCAGGGCAAGGCGCTGGGCGTCCGCCTGGGTTTCACTGGCGGGTGTCAGGTTGGTCGGTCGGCGGCTGCGCGGCGGCGCTGCCGGCGCGTCGCCGAGGCCCGGTAGGCCCGGTGAGGCCGGCTGTCCCGATGCCGCTTCCGCTTTGGTTGCTCGCGGTTTTGCTGCTGCCGACGCCTGGCGCGGGCGCGGAGGTTCGGGGAGTTGGGTGCGGTCCAGCGCGGCCTCGCCGACAGCCTCGTCGGCGCCGGCCTCGATCAGCCACTGGAGTGCGGCCAGGGCCTCGGCTTGGCTGGACGCTGGGTTTGCCATGGGGCCAAGCTAACAGAACCGCCCCTTGGCCAGAAAGCCCGCAATGCCAGCGGTGAGCGGTGTCCCAGTCTGCTGGTGTCCCAGTCTGCTGGTGTCCCAGTGTGGCGGTGTCCCGGTGTGGCGGTGTTCCGGTCTAGCGGTAGAGCGGCGAGACGAAGAGCACGAGCATGGCGTTGCCCATCAGCACGCTGGCAATCATGAACACCAGCAGCGTGTAGCGATGGACGTTGGCCTCGCGGGACGACTTCACGGCGCGAATCGCCTTGGCGTAGCTGGACAGGTGCGCCCCGATCTCGCGCAGCTTCCTGCGCTCGGTGTTCTGCCAGGCCTGATAGAGCGCCATGGAGTAGATGACGCCACCGCTGCAGAGAAAGCTGAGGGCGATGATGAGGTTGCTCAGCAGCGGCTTCTGTGCGGCGAACTGGGAGAGCCCGATCAGGGCGACGAAAACCACCAGAATGGCCCCCAGGGATTTCCACTGCTGGGTCTTGGCAAATCGAATGACCTCCACGGACTCCGCATAGAGCATGCGCATCTCCGCGTGGGTCAGATCGTCGAGCTCGCTGGGGACGTTCTCCGGGCGCTCGTCGAGGTCGGATCTTGCAAAGTCTTGCACGGCCATGGTTTTTCTTCTCCTGGCCGCTGAGAATGCAGAGGATTGGTAAATCCTCCGTAAAGCCGGGGTTTCCGGGGCCGGGAACGGCGGAAACGGGCGAAAAAGCGGCGTCTCTGCCGCGCGCGGAGAGGGGTCGGCTTCTGTACTCTGGCGGCCTAGATCTATAGGACGGTACAAAACCGTGCGTCAGTCACGGCAGTTGAGGAGTGAGGGATCTTGGAACGCGAGTTCATGGAATACGATGTGGTCATCGTCGGGGCTGGCCCGGCGGGGCTGTCAGCCGCCATCCGCCTGCGTCAGATGGCGCAGGAGAGCGGCAAAGAGGTCACCGTCTGTGTGCTCGAGAAAGGTTCCGAGGTCGGGGCGCATATTCTCTCCGGCGCGGTGCTGGAGCCGCGCGCCCTCAACGAGCTGATCCCCGACTGGAAAGACAAGGGCGCCCCCCTGAACGCGCCGGTCGGCGACGAGAAGTTCATGCTGCTCAGGGAAAAGGGCAGCCTCTCGCTGCCGGTCTGGATGCTGCCCGGCCAGATGCACAATCACGGCAACTACGTGGTTTCGCTGGGCAACGTCTGCCGCTGGCTGGCCGAGCAGGCGGAGGCCCTGGGCGCCGAGATCTATCCGGGCTTCGCCGCCGCCGAGGTGCTCTATCACGACGACGGCCGGGTGAAGGGCGTGGCCACCGGCGACATGGGCATCGGTCGCGACGGCGCGCAGAAAGCCTCCTACCAGCAGGGCATGGAACTGCATGGCCGCTACGTCTTCTTCGGCGAGGGCTGCCGCGGCTCGCTCACCCGGCATCTGGAGCAGCGTTTCGGCCTGCGGGACGACGCGGACCCGCAGACCTATGGCATCGGCATCAAGGAACTCTGGCAGCTCGACCCGGCCAAGCATAAGACCGGCACGGTCATTCACACCGCCGGCTGGCCGATGAACACCACCACCTGGGGCGGCTCCTTCATCTATCACCTGGAGGACAACCAGGCCTATGTCGGCTATGTGGTCGGCCTCGACTACGACAACCCGCATCTCTCGCCGTTTGAGGAGATGCAGCGCTTCAAGACCCATCCGGCGATCCGACCCATGCTGGAGGGCGGCAAACGTGTCGCCTACGGCGCCAGGGCGCTGAACGAGGGCGGACTGCAGTCCTTGCCCAAGCTCACCTTTCCGGGCGGCCTGTTGATCGGCTGCGGCGCCGGATTCCTCAACGTGCCCAAGATCAAGGGCAGCCACAACGCCATGAAGACCGGCATGCTGGCGGCCGAGGCCGCCTTCGAGGCGCTGACCGGGGAAGGCGAGGCCCCGGCGGAGCTGGAGGCTTTCACCCGGAAGGTCGAAGGGTCATGGGTCCACGAGGAACTCCACAAGGCCCGCAACTTCCGCCCGTCCTTCACGAAATGGGGGCTCTACGGATCGATGCTCTACGGCGCTCTCGATCTGAAGCTTCTGGGCGGCCGCGCGCCCTGGACCTTCCGCCACGGCCATGCCGACCACGAGAGCCTGAAGCCGGCGGCGGAGATGCCGAAGATCGACTATCCGAAACCGGACGGCGTTATCACCTTCGACCGCCTCTCGTCGGTCTTCATCTCCAATACCAACCACGAGGAAGACCAGCCGGTTCATCTGACGCTGAAAGACGAAGCCGTGCCGGTGGAGCACAACCTGAAGCTCTACGACGAGCCGGCCCAGCGGTACTGTCCCGCCGGGGTCTACGAGATCCTGCGCGACGACGACGGCGGCAATCCGCGCTTGCAGATCAACGCGCAGAACTGCGTGCACTGCAAGACCTGCGACATCAAGGACCCGACCCAGAACATCGTCTGGGTGACGCCGGAGGGCGGCGGCGGGCCGAACTATCCGAACATGTGACAGCCGCGGCCTGCCGGCTCCGGCCGATGTCGCCCGACGTCAGGTTCTCCGGCGTGAGGCTTGCTAGCGTAAGGCTTACCGGCGGGAGGCTTGCCGGCGCCTGAAACAGGGAGGTAATCCCTCCGTTCCCTTGCGGGCCGCCCTCTGCGGCCCATGTTTTTTCAACAGGTGTGCTCGCAAAGGCGTGACAGCCGCCCTAAAGCTCGCCGTTGTGACCCCCAGGCGGCCTCAGGTAGACTGGCCCCCAAGCGAACCCGAGCGCGCCCCCGAGCGCCCCCACGAGCGCCCCCCGAGGGACTGGGGGACTGAACCGCCAGGAGACTGCTTTGTCACAGACACGTACGTATGGAAGGCGCGGCTATGAAAGGCGCGGCTTCTGGGCCCGCACGGTCGTGGCTGTGCTGGCGGCCACCCTGGTTCCCGCCGCCTGCGCCGCGGACGGCCCGCTGCGTCAGGCGGATCTCTCGCCGCAGCTCGCCGCCAACACGCTGCCGCAGAGCGCGAACGCTTCGGGCGGATCTTCTCCCTACGGCTCCTATCTGGCCGGCCTTGTCGCGCGCCGTGACGGCGATCTCCAGTCGGCGGCGGACTACATGGTTCAGGCGCTGCGCTTCGATCCCGACAATCCGGCGGTGCTGCTGCCGGCCCTCGAACTGGCGGCCGCGACGGGCCGCCAGGAAGAGGCGGCGGGCCTGGCGCAGCGCGTCGCCGCCCTGCAGCCCCAGAACTCGGTCGCCAACCTGATCCTCGCCGTAGAGGCTGCGCGGGCCGGCGACCTGCAAAAAGCCGACGAGATCCTGGACGGCCAGGCTGAGCGGGGCATCAGCCAGATCGTCGTGCCGATGCTGCGGGCCTGGATCCAGGCTGGGGCGGGCGATCCGGACGGCGCGCTGGAAACCCTCTCGGTGTTGCAGCGCGAGCGCGGCTTTGCGGTGCTGCACGGCCTGCATGCGGCGCTCATCAACGAGGTTTCCGGGCGCAGCGAGGCGGCCTCGGCGGCCTACGAACAGCTTTTGACCGACGCCAGCCGGCCGACCCTGCGTCTGGCCTGGCTGGCCGGCAGCTTTTTTGAGCGCCACGGCCAGCGGGAGCGTGCAGCGGCGGTTTACCGTGAGTTCCTGACCGAAAACCCCGGCTCCGACATTCTCTCGCCGAGGCTGGAAACGGTGGAGCAGGGCGGCACCAATGCGGTCGAGGTGGCGCAGGCCACCGACGGCATGGCCGAGGTGATGTTCAATATCGCCAGCCTTCTGAGCCAGGAATCCGTCGGTGACGCCGCCCTCATCCATCTCCATCAGGGCCTGGCGCTGCGCCGCGATTTCATCCTGGCGCAGGTGCTGCTCGGCGAGATCCTGCAGAGCCAGGGCCGCAGCGAAGACGCCATTACCGCCTACCGCGCCGTCCCCGAAGGCTCGCCCTTTTCCTGGATCGTGCGGCTGCGCGTTGCCGACGAACTGCAACGGATGGATCGGATCGAGCGTGCCTTGCAGGAACTCGATACCCTGGCGGCGGAGCGGCCTGACCGTTTCGAGCCGCTGATGCGCAAGGGCAACGTCCTGCGCGCGGAGGAGCGTTTCGAGGAGGCGGTGGTCGCCTATGACGCCGCGGTGGAGCGGCTGCCGGAGATCCTGCCGCGCCACTGGTCGCTGCTCTACTTCCGCGGCATCGCGCTGGAACGCTCCGACCAGTGGGAGCGGGCGGAGGCCGATTTTCTGAACGCCCTCGGTCTGCAGCCCGAACAGCCCTATGTCATGAATTACCTGGCTTATTCCTGGGTGGAGCAGAAGCAGAACCTGGAAGAGGCGGAAGAAATGCTGGTGCGGGCCGTCAAGCTGCGCCCGCGCGATGGGTACATCGTTGACAGCCTGGGCTGGGTCTATTACCGGCTGGGCCGCTTCGAGGAGGCTGTGACGCAGTTGGAGCGCGCGGTCGAGTTGCGGCCCCAGGACCCCGTCATCAACGATCACCTGGGCGACGCGCTCTGGCGTGTCGGGCGCGAGATCGAGGCGCGGTTCCAGTGGAAACGGGCGCTCAGCCTGGAGCCTGAAGAAGACCAGATCCCGATCATCGAAAAGAAGATCAAAGAGGGTATGGAGGTTCTGCCGCAGGACATCTAGCGCGGCCCTCAAATCCTGGCTTTCGCCTCCCTATGACGGCGGCGCGTTCGGGCGGATTGCTGTGAAACCGATTGAAACCAAGGCCGAACCGCACGGTCCGCTGCTGGCGGCCGAGACCGCCTGGGCCAAGGTCAACCTCTCCCTGCAGGTGACCGGGCGGCGCCGTGACGGCTACCACGAACTCAGCAGCCTCGTGGTCTTCGCCGAGACAGGCGACCGCCTCGCGATTTTCGACGCCGGGGCGCCGGGTCTTACGATCGAGGGCCCCTTTGCGGCAGCGCTCGACGCCGGCGAAGACAATCTGGTGCGCCGCGCGGCGCGCGGCTTCTCTGCGCTGGCCGGCATTCCCGACCGCTTCGCCATTGTTCTCACCAAGACCCTGCCTGTGGCTGCCGGCATCGGCGGCGGCTCGGCGGATGCGGCGGCGGTGCTGCGCGGCCTCGCGCGGGTTGCCGCAGAGATGCCGGAGTGTGAGATGCCGGCGTGTGAAATGCCGGAGGCTGAAGCTCTGCACGGTCTGGCGCTGGAACTGGGCGCCGACGTCCCGGTCTGTCTGACGGCGCGGCCGGTGATGATGGCGGGGATTGGCGAGGTCCTGGACCCGCTGGGCCCCCTGCCGCCGCTCGCCATGGTGCTGGCCAATCCCGGCGTGCCGCTCTCCACCGCCGCGGTTTTCAGCCGCCGCGACGGCCCCTTTTCCCCGGCCGATCCCACGCCGCCGCCGGCGGACCTGGAGGGGCTGCTGTCGTGGTTGGCCCGCCGCGGCAACGACCTGGAAGGTCCGGCCCGCGCGCTCTGCCCCGAGGTCACGCAGGTTCTGGATGCGCTTGCCGCAACCGCCGGCTGCCGCCTGGCCCGGATGTCCGGCAGCGGGGCGACCTGCTTCGCGCTTTACGAGAGCCCGGCGCAGGCGGAGGCCGCCGCCCGGGCGCTGAAAGCCCGCACAGACTGGTGGATCGTTGCTACCGCTTTGCGGAACGAGAGAGCGTCAGCCGCCGCCGTAGAGTGACGCGACGGCGCGCAGGTCTTGGAGCAGCGCCGGACTGGCCTGGCCGTCGACGGTGAGGCCGGCCATTTCCTGATAGCTGCGAATGGCATCTTCGAGGGCAGCGCCTTCCTGGGCCCCGCGGCCCGGCTCCAGGCCGATGGCGCGCAGCAGATCGCCGATCTCCCGCATTTCTGCGGCGGTCAGTGCCGCGGTCTCGCCCGGTGCGCCCGTCCTGCTCTGGTTTGGGCTGGTCTGGTTCGCGCCTACCCCATCTGAAGTTGCGCCCTCCGAAACTGCGCTCTCTGGGGTTCCTCCGTTTGCGGAGGGGCGGCTGGCGATATCGTATCCGGCTTGCGGGTCCGGGCTCGGCATGGTTGCGATCCACCAGGCGAGGCCGATGCCCGCCAGCGCGATGCCCAGCAGCAGCAGGGGGTTCGAGCGCTGGCCGGAGCGCTCGATCAGCGGCCCGTGGCTCTGGGGTGCGATGGCCGGCTTTGTACCGCCCAGCGGGATCGGCTGTGTCTTGCCGTCGCCGGGCGAGGTCTTGCCTGCCGGTGCCCCGCCTTTGACCTGGGACTGTTTGCCGTCGGCCTTCGGCGTCTGGCCGGACTTCGCTGCGGGGTCCGCCTTGGTCTTGGCGTCGGGCTTTGTCGTGGCCGCTTTCTCGCCCGCCGGTTTTTCGCCTGCCGTGTTCGGCGCCGCCGGTTTCGGGGCTGCCGGTTTCGGGGCTGCCGGTTTCGGGGCTGCCGCGGCAGTCGCCTTGCTGCTGACGGGTCCCTTGCCGGGTCCCTTGCCGTTGCCTGCCTTGGCCGTAGGCGGCGTGTCGGTCGCGGGAGGGTTTTCGCCGGCAAAGCTGGAGAAGGTCGTCCCTTCGGCCTTTGCCGGGCTTTTCTGTGGACCGCTGGACTTCAGAGTACCGGCGGAGGGCCCGGAAAACCGCAGGCCCGAGCTCACCGGTCCGGAGCTCGCCGGCTTCGGCGGCGGCGGCGCGACAATGGGCCGGTTGCTGCCGAAGGTCACCGTGGCCGGGTCTGGCGCCTGCGCCGCGCGGCCCGCGCCCTTGCCGGTGTCGTTGCCGGTGTCCGGGGACTTCGCTGCCGAAGACTTAGGTGCCGAAGACTTAGGTGCCGGAGACTTGGCCGGCTTGGGTTTGGCCGCCTTCGGTTTGGCCGTCTTCGCTTTGGCTGCCGCAGCGGGCTTGGCTGTTTCGGGTTCTCCGGTTGCCGGGCCGGTCGCTGGGCCAGCCGCTGGGCCGGCCGCTGCACTGTCGGAAGCCGCGGTGGTCTCGGCCCCGGCGGCCGTCTGCGGCTGCGCCGCCTTGCTGCCGGCTGCTGTGTCGCGTGCCGGGGCGCTGCCGCGTGCGCCCGCGGCCGCGCCGCCCCGGCTGCGGCTCTGCCCAGCGGTCTTGGAGGCCGCCTGCTTCCCGCCGGCGGCCGCGCGCGTCTTACGGGGCGCCCGCTTTGTCGCGGGCGCCTTGCGCGGTTTTGGGCTCGCCTTTTCGGTCTGGTCGCTCATGCTCTCTTGCAGGTCGACGGCTTTCCGTCTTATGGCTTTGCGCTCGGACCCTGCGCCAGGCGCAGGGATTCCGAGGTCCGATAGAACGTTATGGGGCAGCCGTGGTTAACGGAGCCCTAATTCGAAGTCCTTAAAAAACCTCGATTTTTGCCTGTCCGAGCGTTGTCAAAGCGGCCCGGCGGCGTCTATAAGCGGGGATTGCTACAGGGGCGCAAAGTCTTCAGAAATGGCTGACTCTCGGTCTGATTGGCTGGCGGCCTGGATCGGCTGGGTCTGCGGCCGGGCCGGGATTGTTGTCCTAGCGGCCCTGGTGTCGGCCGCCGGCCTGCTCTGGTATGCGGCCGCCAATCTGACCATCAACACCTCCACCACCGACATGCTCTCGGCGGAACTGCCGTTCCGGCAGAACAATGTGGCGGTCGATGCCGCCTTTCCCCAGCGCAGCGGCACCCTGATCGTCGTCGTCGAGGGGGCCGACAGCGCGGCGGCGGCCCGGGCGGCCCGACGCCTGGCGCTGGCGCTGAAAGAGCAGCCCGGGCGCTTCGAGGACGTTTTCGACCTGGAAGGCGACCCGTTTTTCCGCCGCAACGGCCTGCTGTATCTCCCGCAGGCCGAACTGGAGGCCCAGGCCGACCGTCTGGCCGCCGCGCAGCCGCTGCTGGCGGCTCTCTTGGCCGATCCCTCGCTGCGCGGCCTGCAGGACCTGCTCACCAACGCTTTGGAGAGCGGCGACAGCCCGGTTGCCAGCCTGGAGCCACTGCTGAACCGCCTGGCGGCGGTGGCCGAGGCCCTGCCCGCCGATCCGCAGACGCGGCTGTCCTGGGCGGCGCTGCTGCAGGACCGGGCGGAGACCGCGGCCGGCCGTCGGCTTTTCCTGATCGTCAAGCCGCGCGCCGACTTCGCCACCCTGACGCCGGTCGCCGGCGCGGTGGCGGCGATCGAAGCCACCGTCGCGGAGCTCGGCCTGGCCGGGGCTTCCGGCCTTCGCATCCGCATGACCGGCGAGCCGCTGATGCTGCAGGACGAACTGGAATCGGTGCGCAGCGGCATCGGCTTTGTCGGGCTGCTGTCGGCGGTTCTGGTCGCCTGCGTCCTCTTCGTCGGCCTGCGAACCTGGCGGATGGTGGCGCCGATCCTGCTGACACTGGTGGTCGGGCTGTGCTGGACCGCCGGGTATGCGGCGCTGGCGGTGGGACAGCTCAACCTGATCTCCGTGGCCTTCGCGGTGCTCTTCATCGGCCTCAGCGTCGACTTCGGCATCCACTTCGCCCTGCGCTACCGCGAAGTGCTGGGACTGGCTGAGAACGCGGACGTGACTGCGGCGCTGCGGCGCAGCGGCGCCCTCATCGGCCGGCCCCTGCTGCTCTGCGGTCTTTCCTCGGCCATCGCCTTCTTTGCTTTTCTGCCGACGGCCTATCGCGGCCTTTCGGAACTGGGGCTGATCGCTGGCGGCGGCATGTTCATCGCCCTCTTCGCCAATCTCACGGTGCTGCCGGCGCTGCTGCGCCTCTGGCCTGTGCGGGCGCGGCCACTGCGGCGCACCCCGGTGGCGGCGCTGGGGGGCTGGATCCACGATCAGGCCGGGCGCCGCGCGCCGCTGCTGCTCAGCCTCGGCCTCGTGCTGGCCGTCGCCTCGGTGTCGGCGCTGCCCCGGGCGGCCTTCGACGACGATCCCCTGAACCTGCGCGACCCGCAGTCGCCCTCCGTCGCCACCCTGCTCGATCTGCTCGCCGACGACCGGCTGGAGCCCTACGAGGCCGAGGTCTTGGCGCCGGATCTGACCGCAGCCGAGGCGCTGGCGACGCAGCTTGAAGCCCTGCCGGAGGTGGCGGCCGCTGTCAGCCTCGCCGACTTCGTGCCGGCGGGGCAGGACGACAAGCTCGCGGTGATCGACGAGATGGCGCTGTTCCTGGCGCCGCTCTTTCTGCCCCTGGAGCCGGCGCCGCCGCTGGATGCCGCCACCCGCCGACAGGCCGTGGCGGACCTGAGCGCCAGTCTCGCGGCGGCCCCCGCGGCGCTGGCCGCCTCTGCCACCCGCCTGCGCGCGGCGCTGGAGCCCCTGACCGCCGGCGACGATAACGGCGACGAAGAAGCCTTGGAACGCCTGGAGCACGCCTGGCTTGCCGGTTTCGGGCCGCAGATGGACCGCCTTGCGGAAGCGCTGGAGGCCGGGCCCGTGGATCTGGCCGACCTCCCCGCCGGCCTCTCTGCCCGCTATCTGGCCGCCGACGGCCGCGCCCTGGTCGACGTCCGCCCGCGCGACGACCTGCGCGACCCGGCGGCGCGCGCGCGCTTCGTCGATGCGGTGCAGGCAGTGGTGCCCACCGTGTCGGGCCCGCCGGTCACCATCGTCGCCGCCGGGCGCGCGGTGATCGAGGCCTTTGCCCAGGCGAGCCTGCTGGCGCTGGCGGTGATCGCGCTTTTGCTTGTGGCCGTGCTGCGTTCCCTCCTCGATGCGCTGATGGTCCTGCTGCCGCTGCTGCTGGCCGCGGCCATGACCGTGGCCGCCGGCGTGGTGCTGGACCTGCCCTTCAACTTCGCCAACGTCATCGTCCTGCCGCTGCTGCTGGGCCTCGGCGTCGACAGCGGCATCCATTCGGTGATGCGCGCCCGCGAGGAACGCCGCAAGCGGGCGGGGATCGCCGGTGCGGGCGCCGCCCCGGCGGCAGAGGGGGCAGAGGGCAGGGGCCTCAACTCGACACCGCGGGCGATCCTCCTGAGCGCGCTCACCACCCTGGCCTCCTTCGGCGCCCTCGGGCTCTCCGACCATCCGGGCACCGCCAGCATGGGCATGCTGCTGACCCTGGCCATCGCCATCACCCTGTTCTGCGTGTTGCTGCTGCTGCCGGCCCTGCTGGCCGTCACCGAGGGCCGCCGGAAGGGCTAGGCCGAAGGCCATTGCGGCCCAAGACCATTGCGAGGGCACCGCCGCGGCGCTAAGTTGCCGCCCGCCTGCCGCCGTTTCGGCGGCCATGATCAGGCGTCGTGTTGGGGCGTAGCCAAGTGGTAAGGCACCGGTTTTTGGTACCGGCATTCGCAGGTTCGAATCCTGCCGCCCCAGCCAGCCTTTCCAGCCACTCCAAGACCCTTCCGCCATGACCGTCTCTTTTTATTCGCGCAGCGATGCTTTCGGTGCGTTCTCCAACTTCGCCTCCTACGGCGTGGAGATGGACGGTCTCTGGTGGCCGACGGTGGAGCACTACTTCCAGGCCCAGAAGTTCGAAGATCCCGCCTACCGTGAGCGCATCCGCGGCTGCCATTCACCCAAGCAGGCCGCCGAACTCGGGCGCAGCCGCAAGCTGCCGCTGCGCACGGATTGGGACGCGGTGAAGGACGGCGTTATGCGGGCGGCTGTGTTGAAGAAGTTCCAGACCCACGAGGCGCTTGCCGAAATGCTGCTCTCAACCGGTGAGGACGTCATCGTCGAGAATGCGCCCGGCGACTACTACTGGGGCTGCGGCAAGGACGGATCGGGATTGAACCGGCTCGGCGAGATCCTGATGGAAACCCGCGCGCTCATCCGCGCTTCGGTGGCTCCGGCGCGTGAGGGGCGATGAGCTTCTCGCGCAGGAAGCGCACGGTGCGGTTCCAGGCGAGGGTGGCGGCGGCGGGGTCGTACTGTGCCGGTCGGTCGGTCTCGAAGAAAGAATGGCCGACGTGGTCGTAGACCTCGAAGGAAACGTCGCAGCCGGTGTTCTTCAGCTTTGATTCCAGGGCGCGGATTTCCGCCAGCGGCGTCAGCACGTCGGTCTTGCCGAAGTGGCCGAGGAAGGCGGCGCGGCTGCGGCGGTATTGGCCGCGCTGCAGGCCGTAGAAGATGACGCTGGCGCCGACATCCGCGGGCATGGCCTCGGCCAAAGCGAGAGCCCAGCGGCAACCCAGCGAAACACCGAGGGTCGCCATGGGTTTGTCGCCGGTCTCCGGATAGGCCTGCAGGTGTTTGGCGGCGCCGGCCAGACGCCGGCCGACAAAGTCGTCGTCCAGCGCGTCGCGCAGACGCCGCGCCTCGATGGCCGTGCGCGCCGTGGCGCCGTCGAAGTAGTCCGGCGCCAGGGCGACGAAGCCCATCGCGGCCAGCCGCTGGCAGAGCGCGCCGTAGAAGGGGGTCAGCCCCCACCAGGAATGCAGCACCATCACGCCCGGTCCGCGGCCGGACTTCGGGACCGCCAGATAGGCGCCCAGCGAGTCCGGGCCGATCACGATCTTGACCGGGCCGTCCAATACCTTGCTCAGCGACCAGTCCCTCCAACGCGGCCGGGACCTGCAGGGATCGTTTGTCGGAGATCTTCTCGACGTCCCCTCGGGACGACGGCTGTCTCGTTGGTCGTTGCGGGTGCCCGGCGGAAGCTCCCCCAAGGCGTCTATGGTGCCGGATTTGGCTTAGGGAAAGGTGAATACCCGGGCCTGATTGAAGTCCTGTCCAGGGCGATTCGCCCTAGCTTCGCACCCGATATTTGCCGGGTATTTGCCGAACTCTCTAGCCGGTAATGCCGAAGGCAAAGACCACCGCGACACCCAAAGGAAAAGCACACAACCGCAGCCACAAGGCATCGCCGGCACCGATCAACGCGCGGCTGATTAACCACAGGCCGAGGCCGATCTTCAGCAATGCCGCGAGCGCGAGGAGCAGATCGGTGTCGGGCGCGATGAGGGCCGGGTTGGCGACGAAGGCGAGCGGTACGAGGTAGAGCCCGAGGCCGAGGCGCATGGCATTGCCCGCCACCGGCAGCCAGGGCGTCTTGGCCATGCCGGCGGCGATGAAGACGGTGCCGCAGACCGGCGGCGTGATGGTCGACAACAGCGCGTACCAGAAAACGAAGAGGTGCGCCTGCAGCGCCGGCAGACCCAGTTCCTGCAGCGCCGGTCCGGCGACCGAGACGCAGATCACGTAAGCTGCCGTGGTCGGCACCTCCATGCCGAGGATGAGGCAGGCCAGCGCCGTCAGCAGCAGCGCGCCCCAGAGGTTGCCGCCGGACAATCCGACGATGACCGAGGTGACCTTGACACCGAGGCCGGTCAGGTTCAGCACGCCGATGACGATCCCCGCGCAGAGGATGATGGCGGCGATGGTGGCGATCTGGCCGGCGGCGTTGACGCAGGCGGTCTCGAAGCGCCGCAGGAAGGCGCTGGGGGAAACGCTGCCGCTGCGGTCGGTGATCAGCAAGGCCGCGGCGGCGAAGATGGCAAGGCCGGCGGCGAACTGCGGCGTGTAGCCGGTGGCGAAGAGCACCACCAGCAGCAGGCCGAAGGGGACGAGAAAAAAGGGCACGGTGCGCAGCAGCGTATCGCGGCCGGGCAGCTGGTCGCGCGCCAGGCCCTTCAGGCCGTAGGCACGGGCGAAGCGGTCGACGCCGCACCAGGCGGCCCAGAAGAACAGCAGCGCCGGCAGGATCGCGGCAGCCATGATCGCCGTGTAGGGCAGGCGCAGCAGCTCCACCATGATGAAGGCGCCGGCGCCCATCAGTGGTGGCATGATCTGGCCGCCGCTGGAGGCGACCGCCTCCACCGCCGCGGCGAAGGAGGGCGGATAGCCTAGGCGCTTCATGGCCGGCAGGGTGATGGCCCCGGTGGAGGCGACGTTGGCCGAGGCGGAGCCGGAGATCGACCCGAAGAAGGCGGAGGACAGCACCGAGACCTTGGCCGCCCCCGCCCTGAACCGTCCGGCCAGGCGGGTGGCCAGGGCCATGAAGCCGGCGCCGCCCTCTCCGGCGCCGACGAACGCGCCCAGGATGACGAAGACCGCCACCACGTTCACCGAGACCCCGGTGAGCGATCCCCAGAGCCCGCCTTCGGCGATCACCAGGGTGCCGAGGAAGGAGTTGGCGGGGATGCCGGGATGGCCGAACTCGCCGGGCAGGTGCTGGCCGAAAAGCCCGTAGGCGAGCGCGATGACGGCGACCAGCGGCAGCGCCAGCTTGATGGCCCGGCGCGCCATCTCCAGCACCACCACCAGCAGCACCCCGGCGAGGACGAACTGCCAGGGCCCGCGCAGACTGCCGTACTGTTCGTCGAGCCTGTCGAGGTCGGCGATGATGTAGGAGCAGGCGATGAGACCTGCGAGGCAGAGCAGCCGGCCGCTCCAGCGCTGAAACACACCCCTGGGTTCCGCCGCCAGGAAGACCCAGGGCAGGGCCAGCATGAGATGCAGGGGACGGCTGACCAGGTTCGGGATCAGTCCGGCGAAGATCAGCCAGAGGTGGAAGCCGACGGAGACGAGGGCGAGGAGTGAGAAGAAACCGCGCCGGACACCCGTGGCTTCGACACTGTCCGGTCCGGCTGCCGCCTCACCGCCTCGCACGCTCCCCTCTTGGGCGTTCTGCGCGCCCAATCTGAACTCTATCGCTTCCGGTCTACATCATCTGGGCCGCTTGCGGCAAGCCGCGCAGCCCAGGCCGGGTCGCCAAACCGCATGACCAGTCCGGCTCACTGCGCACTGTCATGGCTGAGCAGCCCGGCTTCCTCGTAGTAGCGCAGAGCCCCCGGGTGCAGCTCCGCGCCCAGGGTCGACAGCATGTCCGCTGTGACCCCGTTCCACCAGGGATTGGCCGCAGCCATCTTGTCCTTGCCTTCCCAGAAGGTCTTGGTCAGCAGGTAGGCCGTGTCGTCGTCCATCGCCGTGGTGGTGTAGGCGGCCACCGGCAGCGAGGTGGTGGTCACGTCGTAGTCGATGCCCGGGTAGGTGCCGGCGGGGATCACCAGCCGGGTGCGCTTCGTCGCGGCAAGCTGCTCCTCGGACATGGAGAGCAGGCGGATCTCCGTGCCCGCCGCCGCTTCCAGCACGTTGGGCGCGGGGTAGGAACCGGCGGTGGCGAAGCCGTCCACCTGGCCGTTCTTCAGCGCCGGCACGGCGGCGTTCAGTTCCACGTCCACCAGCTTCACCTGGTCCTTCAGGCCGAAGAGTTCGAAGTTCTTGGCCGCCTCGCGGGCGCCGAAGCTGCCCTTGCCGATGATGAAGTCCTTGCCCGCCAGCGCGGCGAAGCCGTCGATGCCGGCATCGGCGCGCACGACGTAGTGCATGGTCAGCGAGGGGATGGCGAAGAGGCCGCGGATCTTCTCGAAGGCCGGGTCCTTGGGCTCGAACATGCGCTGGCCGGAAAGCGCCAGCTTCACCAGCCCCGGCGGGGTGGTGAAGACGTAGTTGCCGCTGCGGTTGGTGGCCTCCTTCACGTTCTGGACCGAGCCCTGGCTCTCCTCCACGGTGACGATGATCTCGCCGCCGCTGCCCGCCTTCATCGCCTCGGCGATCTGCACCGCCATCTGGTAGTAGGAGGAGGTCGACTTGGCCGATTTGTAGGTGACGCGGGTCTCTGCGGTGGCCGATGTGGCAAGGCCGGCGGCGCCGAGGCCCGACACCACTGCGGCAGCCGCCAGCGCGGCGGTAAAGGTTCTGCGGATCATGGATGCGGCTCCCTTTGGTTCCCGGTTTCCGGCGCTGCCCGCCGGGCCGGGTTGGTGATTGGCGCAGAGCCTGCCGCAAACCCACGGAACGGGCAAGCCAGCTCGCATTTTGTCATATGTAAGAAAAATCTTTCATATAAAATATTTGCTGTATAGATTAGCGCGCATGGGACGGACAGCAATGAGGCGCACGCCGCTGCGGCGGATGAGGGAGCGGGTCACCGGCGACGACATGCTCGCGGTGCTGAATGCCTTGGCCAACCCGCACCGGCTGCGCGTGCTTGCCGCGCTCCAGGCGGAGGGACGCAGCTACGTCAGCCAGTTGGCGCGGCGCATCGGCATCAGCCGGCCGCTCTTGCATCTTCATCTGCAGAAGCTGGAGGCGGCCGGTCTGGTGACCAGCGCCTTTGAGGTCTCCGAGGACGGCAAGGCGCTGAAGTTCTTCACCGTGGCGGACTTCAGCCTGACGCTCAGCCCCGCCGTCCTGGCGGAAGCGGCGGCGACACTCACGGTTCGGGATCCGAAACCAAACGAGCAAAGCAATTGAACCCGCAGGAGGAGTTGCAGACATGGTAGAAGCAGACATGGCAGAGCACGCAGGGACGTTCTTCCTTCTTTCCACTCTCACCCTGGTGACGATTCTTTCCATCTTCAGCATGAAGTACTTCTCGGCTGCGCGCCGGGCACGGCTGCGCGGCGCCAATGACGAGGCCTATCGCGCCCTGGCGGAAAAGGCGGCGGCGGCGCAGGCCGCGAGCGCCACCGCGCTCGCCGGCCTGGAGGCCGATCTCTCCGAGATGAAGGCCCGGGTCGCGGCGATGGAAAGGGTGCTGAAAGAGGTGGAGTAAGCCCTGCGGCCGCGCTGCTACACGGAGCGGTGCGGACGGCGCGGCGCCTTCAGATAATGGCGTGGCGGACCTTGGCGGAGACCCACTCGCTGACCGCCACCGTCGCCAGGATGACCAGCAGGATCAGCGAAACCTGGGTCCATGCAAGGCTGTTGATCGAGGAACTGAGCTGCAGGCCGATGCCGCCAGCGCCGACCAGGCCGAGCACCGTCGACTCGCGGATGTTGATGTCCCAGCGAAAGACCGCGATACCGGCGAAGGCGGGCAGGATCTGCGGCACGATGCCGTAGGCGAGGCGCTGCGGCCCGCTGGCGCCGGTGGCCGTGATGGCTTCCACCTGGGTCTCGTCGATCTCCTCGATGGCCTCGTAAAGCAGCTTGGCGCAGAAGCCGATGGAGCGCAGCCCGATGGCGATGACACCGGCGAAGACGCCGGGGCCGATGATCGCCACCAGCATCAGCGCCCAGATCAGCGAGTTGATCGAGCGCGAGGAGACGATGATGAAGAGCGCCACGGAGCGCACCAGGGGGTGCGGGCTGGTGTTGCTGGCCGCGCAAAAGGCGATGGGAAAGGCCACCACCAGGGCGATGAGGGTGCCCAGGGTTGCGATGTTGATGGTGTCCCAGACCGGCAGCCAGAGCTCTTCCATGTAAGACCACTTGGGCGGGACCATGCGCTCGGCCATATCGGCGGCCTGGGTGGGGGCATCGGCGACGAAGAACCAGATCGTCTTCTCGGAAATCAGCTGCCAGGAGTAGACGACGATGGCGATGCCGATCAGCCAGGCAAACCAGCGGCCCCACTGCTGCGGCGTGGTGCGGCGTCTCCAGACCGGGCGGCCGTTCTGTTCGCGTACCGGCATGCTACTGCACCCAGCGCCGGAGATAGCCGGAGAGATATTCCAGCACCATCACGATCCCGATGATCACCAGCAGGATCGCCGCGGCCGAGTCGAACTCGTAGCGGTCGAAAGCGGTGAGCAGGGTTGCGCCGATGCCGCCGCCGCCGACGATTCCGACCACGGCGGATTCGCGGAAGTTGATGTCGAGGCGGTACATCGACAGCCCGATCATGCGGGGCATCACCTGGGGCTGGACGGCGTAGTTGATCCACTGGAACCAGGAGGCGCCGGTCGCCTTGATGGCCTCGGCCTGGCCGGGATCCATGTTCTCGATGTCCTCGGCCAGCAGCTTGGCGAAGAAGCCGACGGTGGCGATGGAGAGCGCAAGGAAGCCGGCGAAGGGTCCGAAGCCGAACAGCTTTACGGCAAAGATCGCCAGGATCACCTCGGGGAAGGTGCGCGAAACCGCGACGATGCCGCGGCAGAACAGGTAGACCGGCATGGGCGCAAGGTTCTTCGCCGCACCCAGCCCGACGGGCACGGAAAGCGCGATGCCGGCGACGGTGGCGATGACCGTCATCCAGATCGATTCGAGAATGCCGTCGAGGATGGAATCCCAGCGGGTGACGAAGTCGGGCGGGAAGAAGGCTCCGAGGAAGGCGGCGCCGCGCGGCAACCCCTCCATGACTCGGTTCCAGTTGACCTCCATGGTGCCGAGCGCCAGCGCCAGATAGACTGCCGCGCCCAGCCAGAGGCCGCGGCGCAGCCAGGCCGAGGCGATCAGCGGTGGTTTTTTCCAGCTGCGCGGATAGGCGGGGCTGAAGTCGCTCACGCCTGGGCCCCCGCTTTGGCCGCTGCTTCGGCCCCTGCTTCGGCGGACTCGTCTTCCTCTTCGACCTTTTCGATGGTGGCTTCCCAGTCCTCCTCTCCGTAGATCCGGGTCAGCACCTCGCTGGTCAGGCCGGTCGGCGGGCCGTCGTAGACGATCTCACCCAGCTGCAGGCCGACGATGCGCTGCCCGAACATCTGGGCCAGCATAACGTCGTGGATGTTGATGATGGCGGCCAGCCCGCGCTCGGCACAGAGCTCGCAGACCAGCCGCATGATCTGCCGCGAGGTCTTGGGGTCGAGGCTGGCGGTCGGTTCGTCGACCAACAGCAGGTCGGGGTTCTGAATGAGGGCGCGGGCGATGCCGACCCGCTGGCGCTGGCCGCCGGAAAGCTCGTCCGCGCGCTTGTCGGCCATGTGCATCAGGCCGACCCGGTCGAGCAGCCGGAAGGCCTCGGCCACGTCATCGGGCGGGAACTTGCGGAACCAGCTGCGCCAGAAGCCGACGTATCCGAGGCGTCCGGACAGCACGTTCTCCATCACCGTCAGCCGTTCGACCAGGGCGTATTCCTGGAAGATCATGCCCATGCGCCGGCGCAGGCGGCGCAGCTCCATCGCGCCGACGGCGGCGACGTTGACGTCGTTCAGATAGACCGCGCCCGACGTCGGCTCCACCAGGCGGTTGATGCAGCGGATCAGGGTCGACTTGCCGGCCCCCGAAGGGCCGATCAGGGCCAGCACCTGACCCTTGGGAATCTCGAGATCGACACCCTTCAGGGCGTGATCGCCGGTTTTGTAGCGCTTCACAAGGCTTTCAAGACGCAGCATTGCACTCTCGACTGGTCGAAAAGAAACGGGAAGCGGGCTCGTTTGAACCCGCTTCCCCGATCATCTTCCGTTCACTTGCAGTCGTAGGAAACGCCGTTGGCCGCGTCGATCTTGCGGATCACGTTCCAGTCGGACTTGTGATGGATCGAAACGAAGCGTGCTTCCTTCTGGAATTCGGCCTGCAGGTCAGAGCCTTCCCAGTCGAAGGAGAAGAAGGCTTCCTTGATCCTGGCGACCACCACGGGATGCAGGTTGTGGGCGTGGCCGTAACCGGTGGTCGGGAAGGTCTGCGACTTGTAGACCGTGCGATAGGCCGCGGAGTCTACGGCATCGCGGTCGATCATGCGCTTGAGGACCGAGTTCGCCACGGCTGCGGCTTCATAGTCCTTGTTGGCAACGCCCAGGATCGAGTTGTCGTGCTTGCCGGAAAAGGTGGTCTCGAAGTCTTTCTCCGCCTCCAGGCCGAATTCGCTCTTGAGGATGGCCGAAGGGGCCTTGAAGCCGGAATTGGAGGTCGGCGAGGTGAAGGCCAGGGTCCGGCCCTTCAGGTCGCCCGGCGCCTGGATGTCGCTGTCGGCCGGCACGATGATTTCCATCTCGTAGCCGAAGGAGCCGTCGGCCGAGGCCATCATCGCAAAGGGCACGAAGCCGGCGCAGGAAACGGCGACCGGGTTGCCGCCGGTGTTCACGCCGGCGACGTGCAGGCGGCCCGAACGCATCGCTTCGTACTGTGCGGCATAGGACTGAACCGGGAAGAAAACGACGTCCTTGCCCGTGACCTCAGACATATGCTGGATGAAGCCGTCCCAGACCTTGGCATAGACCGCCGGGTCTTCGACCGGGGTATAGGAGAAGATGATGGTGTCAGGGTCGACCCAATCGGCCGGGTCGCTCGGCAGGTCGGCCGTCAGGTTGAAGTCGCGGTCGCAATAACGCTCATCGAGCGTGCCGCGGTGGCAGTCTTCTGCGGCCTGGGCCTGTGGCGCAAACGCCACCAGGCCCAAAACAAGGGCCAACGAAGCAACGAACTTCATACTTTTCCTCCCTCTCAGCGCCTCGGCAGAGCTTTGCCGCCAAACGGCGGGCTCCGCGCTTTGTGACAAATTTATGGGCGCTAAGCTCTCAGATCGGCACGAGATCGCCAAGCAGAAACTGACGGCCTGCGGGGCTCTGCCGGGCGAGGGTCTTGGCGCTTGCAGTTTGTTGCGGATGGGCCGATATCAGGGCGGGCAGAAGACCTTGGAATTTGGGGACTTCAGGAAGAGCCGATGACGTCACTACAGGGCCGCTCGGCGGCGGCGCGCCGGTCCATGTCCAAGGCGCTGTTCTGGGCGGTCGGGCGCTATCGCCGGCTGGAAGCGGTGCGGCTGGGCCGCATCCTGCAGGACCAGGGCCAGGGCTCCTTCGGCTGGTCGATCCTGCTCTTCGCCATGATCAACATGCTGCCGCTGCCCCTCGGCTCCAACGTCATCACCGCGCTGCCGCTGCTCCTGCTCACCGGACAAATGGCCCTCGGCTTTCCCTACGTGCGCCTGCCCGCCTTCATCAGCCGGCGGCGGGTGCCGCGGCGCGCCTTTCAGCGCGTCATCCTGCGCTTCAAGCCGCTGTTTCGACGGATCGAAAGGGTGATTCGCCCGCGCCTGCCGCAGTTCTTTACAGCCAAGGCCGAGCGGTTGATCGGCGGACTGCTGTTCGTGGTCTCGGCGGCGCTTTTCCTGCCGATCCCTTTCAGCGGACTGTTCTCCGCCGCCGCGCTGGCGGTCTCCGCCATGGCGCTGATCGAACGAGACGGCGTGGTCATGATCGTCGGTCTCGTCATGGGCGTCGTCGCGATCGTGGTGACGGTCACCGCAGCGACGGCCATCGTCATCGGCGCCAACAGCTTCATCTGAGGCGCGGGAGTCGCTTCCCCCTCACCCTCCCGCTAGCGCGGGCCCCTCCCTCTCCCACGAGGGGAGAGGGACTCACAAGCAGCGATCTCGCTGTTCTCCCTCTCCCCAGCGGGGAGAGGGTCGGGGTGAGGGGGACTCGTGTATGCGAACCGGCCGACCGCTCAGCTTACCGCTTCGATGTCGAGGTACTTCACGCCGTCGGGTGTCGGCACTTCGACACCGTCGCCGGCGCTCTTGCCCATCAGGGCGCGGGCGACGGGCGAGCCGATGGAGATTTCGCCGCGGGCCATGTCGGCCTCGTCGTAGCCGACGATGTGCACGGTCTGGCTGCGGTCGTCCTCGTCGATGTAGGTGACGGTGGAGCCGAAGCGCACCTTGCCGCTCGCCGTCTGCTGTTCCGGGCGCACCACCACGGCGTTCTCCAAGCGGCGGCCGAGCCAGGAGGCCCGGCGGTCGATCTGGCGCAGGCGCTGCTTGTTGTAGATGTAGTCGCCGTTCTCGCTGCGGTCTCCGTTGCCGGCGGCCCAGGCAACGATGCCGCAGACCTCATGGCGTTCCGCCTGCAGCCGTTTCAGTTCCGCCTGAAAACGCTCGAAGCCTTCGGGGGTGATGAGGGTGCGGAGGTCTGCTGCCATGGCGTTCAGGCCAAGCCGTGTTCAGGGTGTTTGACTGCGACAAAGACTACGTCACCGGTGGCTGGAGCGCGAGCGCTTTGCCTGCCGTCGCTGCTTTCAGTGCTCCCTGTTCCCGCGCTCAGCGGCCGGCGCCGGGAGGAATGTCGGACAGCGGGCAGTACTGGATGTTGGTCGGCGGGAAGGCCGTCGCGGTCAGGTCGAGGCTGCAGGCCTTTTCATAGCTTGTCGCCCCCAGGATCACCGATACGCCGCCGGTGTCGGAGCGCAGCGGCAGCATCAGGCGCTCGACGCGCGAAACCGCCTCGCCCTCTGCCAGCACGACCTCGCCTTCGGCGCGGACGATCTGGTTGTGATCCAACACCGCCTCCCAACGCGGCCGGAACATGTCGAGCGCCTGCGGGCTGAACAGGGACGCGGTGTCGGTGCCGCGTTGAATGCCGCCGTGCATCTCGGTAATGGCCTGGCCGGCCAGGCGATAGCGGTAGTGACCGTCGTCATGACGCTCCATCAGCCAGACCATGCTCAGGCTGTCCTGGAACTTGGTCGGATCGACGGCGCAGCGGCAGGGCACCGGGTCGTCCTGACGCAGGGCGAGCCAATGCCGGATCATGTCTTGAAATCGCGGGTCGGTGAACGCCGCCATCAGCTGGTGGAGGTCCAGTTCGCTCCACAAGCTGTTACCACCCCTCATGTACTGCACCCCACCCATTCAATCCAAACGCGAAGCTTCGGCGAAGGCTGTTAAGACGGGGTTAAACGACATGCTTCCGGGGGCCGGGCGGCGTTGAGCCCGCTGCGGCTTTGGTCGGTCGAAGCTGGAGAGCTGCTCGGCGCGGTTACTCTGCGGCGGCGGGTCCGGCCAGTGGAACGCGGCCCACCATCACCTCATCGCCGGGGCGCGGATCGTGCGGCACGTTGAGCGCCAGCAGCAGGGAGCCGGCGGCCAGCGCCGCGCCGGTCAGGAAGACCGCCGGCGGTGAGATCAGCCAGAGGAAGCCGTAGGCCGCCGGCAGGAACACGGCGGCGATGTGGTTGATGGTGAAGCTCACACCGGCGGTCGCGGCGATGTCGGCCGGGTCGGCGATCTTCTGGAAGTAGGTCTTGATGGCGATGGCCAGCGCAAAGAACAGGTGGTCGAGCACGTAGAGCCCGGCGGCGACCGTCGCGCTCTCGACGAAGGCATAGGCGGTGAAGACGCCGATCAGGCCGAGGTATTCGAAGATCAGCGCCTTGCGTTCGCCGATGCGGCCGATCAGGCGGCCGATCTTGGGCGCCAGCCAGACGTTGACCGCGGCATTCACGAGGAACAACAGCGCGATGGCGCCGACGTCGAAGCCGAACTTCTCCACCATCAGGAAGCCGGCGAAGACGATGAAGATCTGCCGCCGCGCGCCGGAAAGGAAGGTGAGGGCGTAGTAGAGCCAGTAGCGCTTTCTGAGGATCAGCGTCTTGTGCTGCTCCACCTGTTGGGGGAAGGACGGAAAGGCGAGCCAGGCGAAAACGGCAACGGCTGCCGTGGCGCCGCCGCCGATCAGGTAGATCCAGAAATAGTCGAGCGCCAGGATGTCGCTGGTCAGCCAGATCAGCCCGAAGACGATGATGGAGGCGAAGGAGCCCACGGCGATGATGCGGCCCAGGGTTTCCGGCGCCTTTTTCTTGTCGATCCACTGCAGCGACAGGGAGACCTGCAGGGTCTCGTAGTAGTGATAGCCCACCGACATGATGACGGTGGTGATGTAGAGCCCGATCACCGTGGGAAAGGCGCCGGTGATGGCGGTGCCGAGCCCCAGCAGCAGCAGCGCGATATAGGCCAGGCGCTGCTCGCGGATCAGCAGCAGCAGGAAGACCACGCCGAAGGCGAGGAAGCCGGGAACCTCGCGCAGCGACTGCAGGATGCCCATCTCGGCCCCGGTGAAGGCCGCCCGCTCGATGGCGAAGTTGTTCAGCAGCGCCTGCCAGGTGGCGAAGCTCAAGGGCACCGCGGCGGCCATCAGCAGCAGCAGCACCTCCGGCCGGCGCCAGCTGGACATCGGCGGTGCGGAACGGAAACCCAGCCGGGATTGCGAGAACTCGGTCATGGGGCCCATTTCTAGGCTGTACCTGCCTGCCCGTCTCGCTGTATTATGACAGTCGATGACGGAAAACAGACAAACTCCCAAGGCGGAGCCCTGGCGCATCCGGCCCAGCGACCCGCCGGCCGATCATCCGGCCGATCATCCGGCCGATCATCCGGGCGGTCATCCGGGCGAGCTGGAGGATGCGGCGCGGCCCATTGCTCCCCTGGCGCGCGACTACCCCGGGCCCAGCCGGCGGCACTGGCACCACCACCGCCGCGGCCAGCTGGTTTACGCCTCTTCCGGCGTCATGACGGTGCAGACGGCGGCGGGGACCTGGGTGGTCGCGCCGGAGCAGGCGGTCTGGGTTCCGCCGGGGGTCGAACACCAGGTCAGCCATAGCCAGACCATTGCCATGCGCACGCTTTACGTCGACCCCGCGGTGGCGCAGGAGTTGCCCGGGCAGTGCTGCGTGGTGGCGGTGCCGCCGCTCCTGCGGGCACTGATCCTGCGGGCCATCGAGATCGGCCTGGACTATGGGCCCGAAGGGCCGGGGGCGCGCATCATGGCCGTCATTCTCGACGAACTGCGGGGCCTGGAGGCCGAACCCCTGCACCTGCCGCAGCCGCGCGACCCGCGCCTGCTGAAGGTGACGGCGGCCTTGATCGACGATCCCGCCGACGGGCGGCCGCTGGGCGCCTGGGCAAAGGACGCCGGCGCCAGCGAGCGCACGCTGGCGCGCCTCTTCGTGAAGGAGACGGGCCTCACCTTCGGCGAGTGGCGCGAACGCCTGCGCCTCACCACCGCCGTCGCCCGCCTGGCCGAGGGCGCGGCGGTGACGGCGGTCGCCCTCGACCTCGGCTACCAGAGCCCCAGCGCCTTCATCGCCATGTTCCGCCGCTCCCTGGGCGAGACGCCGGGGCGTTATCTGCGGCAGGCGGGGGAGAGAGAGGTTAGGAGTCCCGGTTCGCTGCAGGCTGAAAGAGCTTGCGGATCGGTGTCTGCGACTGTCAGGATCGCCTGACAGCCGCTTTCCTCCATGAAGCGGACAAGCCAGCGCTCACTAAACTCATGGTCACCAAGGTTCCGATCATATACATCGCCGGGAGCGGCCACAGCGGTAGCACTTTGCTCGACTTGCTTTTGGGTTCGCACTCTCAGATCGAAAGCGTCGGCGAGGTTTACAAGTACTTAGATCCTCAGCGGCGCATGAGGATCCTGCGCTGCACCTGCGGGGCGACCATCGACGAATGTGCTTACTGGCAGTCAGTGCAGCAGGCTGCAACATCGGATGGCGAAGACGCCCTCTCAGCCGCTGATCGAAGCCATCGCGCCTTGGTGGCAGTGCTGCGGGTCAGTGGGAAGCGTTTAATCTGCGACAGTTCAAAGACGCTGGAACAGTTGGCAGTCTATGCGGAGCATCCCGATCTCTTCGATCTGCAGATCCTGCATCTGGTCAGGGACGGTCGTGGCACAGCGTTCAGCATGAATCGCAAGTGGCTTCGCATGCTCGCCCAGCACGGCAGCGCCGAGCACGCAAAGTCCACAATTCGCGCCCGAAGCAAGAACCCCATGGTCTACGGCTATTACGTCTCGATAGTGCGCTGGTTGAGACTCAATCTGAGGATCGCACACCGATTTGCCGCTCATCCCGGCTATCATGCCATCCGCTATGAGGATCTCGCTGACAATCCGCAGCTAGGCCTTCAGGCGATCATGGACCGACTCAACTTGCCTTTTGAAGCGTCGCAGCTTGATTTCGCGCGCCAACAGCACCACAACGTTGGCGGCAATAGCATGCGCGTCCGTAGTGACAGCACCGTGAAGAAGGACACCGAGTACCAAGAGCGGCTCTCCCCCCTGCGGTGGGGTTTCGGAACCCTTCTGGGACTGCCATTACTGCTCAAGTACGGTTACCGACTGCGTCGCACCCTGCCGTCTCCTTGACGTGCGCAGGCCGCACGGGATAGGCACAATTCAGTAGGTGGCCCAGAAAGCGGGCCCAGCAAAGCGACCCAGTGAACCGGCAGTGTGTTTACGGAAGGGTTCGGTATTCAGCGGGCCAAAACCGACGCTGGGCTGCTGCGGCGTTACCTACTGAAGAGGCGATAGATCAGCGTGACCAGCAGGAAGAGAAGCAGGCGGGCGAGCGCCACAGCCAGCAGGGCGACGACCACAAGCTGCTAGGGCTCCAGGCTCTAGAAGACCTGCACGTCGGGATCGAACCAAGGTCGCGCGGAGGCCGGAGGAACGGCGGTGGCAAGGCGCATAGCTTATGTGGCGGTAAGGCCGAGGGATGGGCGCAAGGAGTTCCTCCCAGTGATTCCTGTGCGGTGGCGCGGCGGAAAGGCTTCGAAGGGAAGCCCTTCATCTCCTCGAACAGGTTCAATCGTCCGGATATCGCGGCTTTCTAGAGGTGTCCGCAACGGCCCCAAGGCTGTCCGGTTGACGGCGCCTGCGCAGAAAACCATCGGGCATCGGGTCCATGTTTCACCCCCTCCCCCGGCCTCCCCCATCAAAGGGGGGCGAGGAGGCTGGAAGATTAGGGGGTCAGTGTGCGTTGGCGGGATGAAAAAAGCCGAGCGTTCTATCGATCTTCTAACTCCTTCTGCAGATTCTCGGGCAAAGCCTTCCAGACGATGTCTTAGTACATGGCCCGAACCTCCGGGTAGACGCGCTCCGCAAATGAGCGAATGCGGTCGGCGTCGTCCAGATGCGTGGGTTGATGAAAGAAATCGTTCAGTTCTTCAAGCAGCAGATAGAGCCGTTTCAATTCGTCGTGGTTCATTGTCCGTCCTTATGGCGTCTCCATCGCCTCGCCGTCGCTGGTGAATTTCGGCAGGGCGTCGTCGAGGTCGTAGTAGTCGCCCTTTTCGTCGACGAAGATGTGGGAGGCGAGGGTGAGGCCGGTGGGCGCGTCCAGGCAGCCGAGATTGAAGCTCAACTCGTCGCCATCGTCGCTGGCCCAGAACAGTGCGGAGCCGCAGTCGCCGCAGAAGCCGCGCTTGGCCTTGGCGGAGGAGCGGTACCACTTGAGGCCCCGGTCCTCCAGGAAGGTCACCGCGTCGCGCGGGGCTTCGGCGGCCACGACATAGTGGCCGCTCTGGCGGCGGCACTGCGTGCAGTGACAGGCATGGGGTTCGGTGACGGCACCGGCAATCTCGAAACGCACGGCGCCACAGAGGCATTGGCCTCTCAGAGTTTGGATCTTCCGGGTTTGGACCTTCTCGGTTTGATCTGCTTCGGCCATCACGCGGTCTCCTGGGTTGAGCCGCCAAGCAGCGGCAACAGGGCGGGCGGTGGTTGCGGGCCGGCGTCGCCGCGGTGCAGTTCGTATTCCACGCCGGGGCCGAGGGGATAGGTCACGGCGCGGCGAAAGCGCATGCCCAGGCGCCGCAGGACGGCGATGGAGGCGGTGTTGGGCGCATCGGCGCCGGCGAAGACGCACTCGATAGCGGGGCTTTCGAAGGCACGGCTGACGGCGGTCCAGGCCATGCGTCCGGCAAGGCCGCGGCCCCAGAGTGCCGGGTCCAGCAGGTAGCTGACCTCAGCCTCCCGCGCGGCCAGGTTCGGCTCCAGCCAGACCGCGCCGCCCGCGGCCCGGCCGGGTTGTTCCAGCATCCACAGGCCCAGGCCGCTGGCCGCTTCGTTGGCGATGAAGAGCGCCAGCCGCTCGGCGAGCAAAGGGCGCTCCGGCGCCGCGCCGTCGAACATGAAGCGGTAGACCTCCGGCTTGGCGGTCAGCGCCAGCAGGCCGTCGAGGTCTTCCATGCTGGCGGGCCGCAGTCGCCAGTCTGTCGCCGCCGTCACGCCAGGCTTGTTTTCGACGGCTTCGCTCATGCTGCCATGCTATCGCCTCAGTTCACTGGTTCGCTAACCTAGCATCCGGGGAATGCGGAAGTGGAAGAGATGATGCGCCTTTTTCGAACGCCGATAGCCATTGCTGTCATGGTGGTGGCAGGCTGGTGGCACTCTTTGGTTCTTGCGGATGAGGAGTTGCGGCTACCGGAAGACAAGACCATCTGCTCGCCCAGCGGAGTCTACTGCGCCGGCATGAGCGTGATCGACCGGCGAACCACCGTCTTTAAGCATGGTCGGCCATCGTGGTCCATGGATCGGTGGTTCCCCGATGCCTACCTGGCGGACGATGGCGACCATCTGATTGTCGGTCACGGCGGGTTAGGACTGGTACCGGTGCGCTTTCATCCCTCGACGACGATTCTGACCTTTTGGCGCCGCGGGGAGCTCGTGCGAAAGGTCCCCTTGACGGAAATCGTCGAGGATCTTTCCCGTCTTCCGCTTACGGGGGGCCATCGCCGGTGGGGTCGCACGCTTGGCTTCGACGACCAAGGCCGTTTCCTGGTTCAGACGGTGGAAGACCGGGTTCTGGCATTTGACGTCAAAGATGGCAGTCTGGTTGATACTTGGCCGAGCCCCCGTCACAGGAATTGACCTGCGGCGTACCCACCTTCATTTCTGGGGAACGGCGTCACTGGGAGAATGCAGTCATGGCCTTCGCCATCAAGACCCTCGACCACGTGGTGGTCTGCGTCAGCGACATGGAGCGCGCGCTGAAGTTCTATACCGAGGTCCTCGGCTGCAGCGAGGAACGGCGTGTCGAGTCCATCGGCCTGGTGCAGCTGCGCGCCGGCGCTTCGCTCATCGATCTCCTGCAGACTGATGACGGAGCGGAAGGGGACCTGCCGGCAGGCCGTAACATGGACCACTTCTGTGTGCGCATCGAGCCCTTCGACCCGCCCAGCCTGCGCAGCCATCTGCAGAGCCACGGCATCGATGTCGGCGAAGTGGTGGAGCGCTACGGCGCCGAGGGCAGCGGCCCCTCCCTCTACATCCAGGACCCCGACGGCAACACGATTGAGTTGAAGGGGCCGCCGGGGGTGGAGTGACCTTAAGGGTCCGGCTCGAATGTTGAGCAATCGTCTGACGACAGCCGTTTGTACGGATCTTCTTTGTCTAAGATCGCATTGCCAAGCCGCTTCGAGTGCCAGATCCGACCAGCAGCTTTTGGTGAGGTATTGCGAAAGAAGGCGCCCAGCTTCACCACTGTTTCCCAGGAATAGCAAAGCTGAGAAACGCGTTCGAACGAGCCATCGGGATTTGAGACTCGAAGGTGATATCTGTCTTTGTAAGCCTCCATCATGGTTGGCTCGTCCACGATTCGGTTAGCCGCGATAAACTCTATCGAACATATGTCCGACGGCATTTCTTTACGCATCAAGAAAGCTTCTTCGCCAGACGGGCTCACATCCTCTTCTGGCGCTTCGGGTGCGTCTTCGTCTTTGTAAACGATCCAAGTCTCGTGATCGTGTGTGCTGTAAACAAAGAAGGCCTTCACTGTCTTGTCCTCAACCGTGGCGCTGCGGGAGGCGCTAAGCAGCTTTCCGCCCGACCAGCACATAGCTCAGCGGGAGTTGATGCGGCTGGTTTTCCATATGGGCGCGGGTGCCGATGTTGTGGGGGAACTCCTCGAAGTCCTCGATGGCGAAGCCGGCGCGCACCAGGCCCATGATCACATCGCTCATCTTGTGGAAGATCCAGTAATTGGGCCTGGCCGCGTAGTCCTGTTGGGCCCAGTAGTCGAGACCGTTGTCGCTGCGGTAGGGCTCCGAACGGAAGTAGGACTCGTCGGGCTGCGGCGGACCGCCGGTATCGCGGTCGTCATACATGTTGAGGATCGGATGGTCCTCGTAGATGAACAGCCGCCCGCCGGGTTTCAGAATACGCCGCGCGCTGGCGAAGAAGGCCGCCAGGTCCGGCTGCCAGCCGAAAACGCCGATGGTCACCACCGCGAGATCGAAGCGCCCGTCGTAGTCCGCCGGGATCGCGTTGATGTCGGTCTGCACGAAGTCCGCTGCGATGCCGCCGGCGGCGGCCAGCTCGCGGCCCTGCGCCAGGAACTCTTCGGCGAAGTCGAAGCCGGTGACGCCGGCGGCGCCCAGGTTCTTGATCGACAGCGCCTCGCGCCCGTTGTTGCAGCAGAGCTGCGCGACCGTCTTGCCCTCCAGGCCGATGGTCTTAAGCCGCTCCGTCATCACATCGTCGAGCATGGAAAAGCCAGGCTCGGCGAAACCCTTCAGCAGCGCCTTGTACTGGTCGTGCTCGCGGTGGTGGCCGGCGGCCTCGTTCCAGGAGTCGCGGTTGGCGGCGACGATCTCGTCGTTTGTGGGGGGCTTGGGGGGCGTCAGGGACATGTCAGCAACCTTTATGTCAGGCGGCGTATTTCTCTGGGCAAGCGGCTGTTACGGATGAATCATCGGCCTCTCGCCAGAGGTCAAGCAACGCGAAGAAGCAGGAGGCGCGCCGTGGCATCCTTTCAGAAAATCTACGATCGTGCCGCCAAGCGCAAGGGTGGGGCGGCGGCGCTCGAGAAACTGGTCGCCGATGCCAAGCCCAAGAGCAAGGCGGCGCTGAAGAAGCTGGGCGACGACCGCTATCTCGCGGAGATGACCAAGCGCATTTTTCAGGCGGGCTTCGTCTGGCGTGTGGTCGAGCAGAAATGGCCGGACTTCGAGGCCGCCTTCCAGGGCTTCCATCCCGGGCGCATGGCGCTGCTCTCCGACGAGGACCTGGACGCGCTGGGCCGCGACACCCGCATCATCCGCCATGCGGCGAAGATCGCCGCAGTGCGCCACAATGCCATCTTCGTGACCGACCTGGCGAAGGAGCACGGCTCGGCCGCCGCCTTCTTTGCCGACTGGCCGTCGGAGGACATCGTCAGCCTCTGGGCGGTGCTGAAGAAGCGCGGCGCGCGCCTGGGCGGCTATACCGGGCCTTACTTCCTGCGCTTCATGGGCAAGGACAGCTTCCTGCTGTCGCCGGATGTCTCCGCCGCCTTGGTCAAGGCCAAGGTGGTCGACAAGCCCCCGACCGGCAAGGCCGACCTCGCCAAGGCGCAGGCCGCCTTCAACGCCTGGAAGGAGGAGACCGGTCGCCCGCTGACCCAGCTCAGCCGCATCCTCGCCTGTTCCATCGACGCCCCGCGGGAAAGGTAGGCTTCGCTGCGCGGAAAACACTCGAACATCGAGTGTGTGGCTCAGCCCCCTCCCGGCCTCCCCCCATCAAGGGGGGAGGGGACTCTCTAAGCCGCCGCAATGATTACCCCCTCCCCCTTAGACGGGGGAGGGTTGGGGTGGGGGTGACAGCCTTCCGGCTGCGAGCCGTTCGGCGCCGTGCTTTCGCTGTCTCGGCCCTGGCGAAACCCTTGCCTTCTTGCCGGATCAGAAACTCAATGGTGGCTCAGCGTTGCGGCAGGCGGCCTTCCAGGAGGTCGCGGTGGCCCTGGAAGGCTGTGGCCATGAAATCCATGAAGGCGCGCACGCGCGCGGTGGCGCGCAGGTCTTCGTGGGTCAGGATCCAGATGTCCCAGGCCGGCTCCGGCAGGCCGGGCGGGACGCGGCGCAGGTCGGGCTCGGTATCGCCCATGAAGCAGGGCAGCATGGCCAGGCCCATGCCGGCCTTGGCCGCTGCGAGCTGCACCAGGGCGTTGTTCAGGCGGCCGCGCACCGGGGCGTTGGGGTAGGCACTGTCGCGCACCCAGCGCGGGTGGCGGCTGCGGTCGTCCCAGCCGATCCAGGCGACGCTCTCCGGCTCGCGCTCGATGTCGTGGCGTTCCAGGTAATCGCGCGAAGCATAGGTGGCGCGGGCATAGGTGATGATCTTGCGGCCGACCAGCGGCTCCGGCGGGTCGCGGGTGATGCGGATCGCCACGTCCGCCTCGCGCCGGCGCAGATCGAAAGGGGTATAGGAGATCGCCACTTCCAGGTTGATGTCCGGATAGTCCTCGCCAAAGGCCACCAGGTCCGGCATCAGCAGCTTGGCCGCCAGCAGGTCGGGCATGGTGACGCGCAGGCCGCCGCGCAGCCGGGCATCCTGGCCCAGCACCCGCCGCTCCAGGCCGTTCACGCTGTCTTCCAGACGCCGGGCGGTCTGCAGCATGTCCTCGCCGAAGGGCGTCAGGACATAGCCGTCGGGCAGGCGTTCGAAGAGGCGCACGCCGAGGTCCTGCTCGAAGGCGTCGATGCGCCGCGAGATGGTGGAGTGGCTGACGCCCAGGTCGGCTGCGGCGCCGCGCACCGACTTCTCGCGCGCAACAGCCAGGAAGATGCGCAGGTTGTCCCAGTTCATCGACACTCGCCTCAACCTAAAGCCGCAGCATGACTGTTCGCGGACTCTTTCATTCCCGGTGCGAATCTGCACCGCCCCGCCGCAGATGTCGACCTTTCAATCGCTGAGGTGAATGGCATATGCAAGGGAAGTGACGCTGAGCGACTCCGCGCTCCGCGCCGCCCAGAAGACGGGACCCGAAGACAGAACCCGAAGACCGGACTGGGAGGCCGATCTGTGAAACGCAGAACCGAGAATGCGGGGCCGGCGCCGGGCGTGAGGGCATTACTGGCTGCGTCATCGACCGCGTCATTGAACTGTCTTCCAGACGACACAGAGAGACGGCACCGCCAGCGCTACCGTTGCGCCCGCTGCCGGATCTCCGGCGGGCGGCCTGCGTTGGGAACAAGCGCGCGCCCGCGGCGTCTCACCAGAGAGCGATAGCAGAGAGGCTTCACCATGCAGCAGGCAGTACGCATCGCACTGCACGAGAGGGCGTCGCCCGAGACCGCAGCCGACAGCCCTGCCGATAAGTCGCGTGCGCGTCTGCGCGACGGCTTTGAATCGGTCCGGGCCCGCAGCCTGGCGCTGGCCGCGCCGCTGTCGCCGGAGGACATGACCGCCCAGTCGATGGAAGACGCCAGTCCCACAAAGTGGCATCTGGCCCATACGAGCTGGTTCTTCGAGACCTTCATCCTGAAAGACTTCGCGCCCGGCTATCGCGTGTTCCACGACGGCTACGGTTTTCTCTTCAACTCCTACTACGAGGCGGTGGGCGCACGCCATGCCCGGCCGCGCCGCGGCCTGCTGACCCGGCCCGCGGTGGCCGAGGTGATGGATTACCGGCGCCACGTCGATGACGCGATGCTGGCGGTGATCGATGCGGTGGACGACGGGACCTGGCAGCGTATCGCGCCGCTGCTGGAACTGGGCCTGCATCACGAGATGCAGCATCAGGAACTGCTGCTGACCGACATCCTGCACCTGCTGGCGCAGAACCCGCTGGCACCGGCCTATCGGGACGCCGCGCCGGCGGCACCAGCCCAGACGGCATCCCTGCGCTGGTGCGACTGCGACGGCGGCGTGGTTGAGATCGGCCACGATGGCGAGGGCTTCGCCTTTGACTGCGAAGGCCCGCGGCACCAGACCCTGTTGCAGCCCTTCGCCCTGGCCTCCCGCCTCGTCACCAACGGCGAGTGGCTCGCCTTCATGGCCGACGGCGGCTATGCGAAACCCGGGCTCTGGCTTTCCGACGGCTGGGCGCGCTGTCAGGCGGAGGGCTGGCAGGCCCCGCTCTACTGGCAACCGCTGGACGGTGGAGATCGCGAAGGCGGCGGTGACGGCACCTGGGCGTCGATGAGCCTTGCGGGTCTGCAGCCGGTCGATCCGGCCGCGCCGGTCTGCCATGTCAGCCTTTACGAGGCCGACGCCTTTGCCCGCTGGGCCGGGGCGCGCCTGCCGATGGAGGCGGAACTGGAGACCGCGCTTGAAGGCTCTGTTCGCGAAACCCGCTCTCTCACCGGAAACCTGTTGAGCAGCGGCGCCTTGAAGCCGTTGCCGGCCGCGGAAGCGGGCGAAGCAGCGTCTCCGGCGCAGCTGGTCGGCGACGTCTGGGAGTGGACGCAGAGCCCCTACGCGCCCTATCCCGGCTTCCGCGCGCCCGAAGGCGCGGTCGGGGAGTACAACGGCAAGTTCATGTGCAACCAGTTCGTGCTGCGCGGCGGTTCCTGCGTGACGCCGGATGCGCAGTTGCGCCTCAGCTATCGCAATTTCTTCTATCCCCATCAGCGCTGGCAGTTCACCGGCCTGAGACTCGCAAAGGACACCTGATGACCGCACCCTCAGATCCGGTCCTGGAGGCCGAAAGCGATGCCGCTTCGGTGGACCGGGCCATGCTGGACGAGGTGCTCGACGGGCTGACGGCGCCGCGCAAGACCATCGCCAGCAAGTTCTTCTACGATGCCCGGGGATCGCAGCTCTTCGATGCCATCACCGAGCTGGAGGAGTACTACCTGACCCGGGCGGAGACGGCGGTACTGCAGCAGCAGGCGGCGGAGCTTGCCGCACGCATCGGACCGGGCGCGACCCTGGTCGAGTTCGGCAGCGGTTCTTCGGTGAAGACGCGCATCCTGCTCGACGCGCTGTCCGGGCTCAGCGCCTACGTGCCCATCGATATCTCCGGCGACCATCTCGACGCCGCGGCCAAGCGGCTCGCGGCGGACTACGGCCTGCCGGTCATTCCGCTCCACGCAGACTACCACGCGCCGCTGGTGCTGCCGCCGCAGGTGCCGCGCGACACCCTGGTCGGCTTTTTTCCCGGCTCCACCATCGGCAACTTCGAACCGGAGGAGGCGGTGGCCTTCCTGACCCGGCTGCGCAGTTTTCTCGGCGATGGCGCCCGGCTGCTCATCGGCGCGGACCTGCAGAAGGACCCGGCCCGCCTTGAGGTGGCCTACGACGATGCCAAGGGCGTCACCGCCGCGTTCAACCTGAACCTCCTGGAGCGCTTCAACCGCGAACTCGGCGGCGACTTCGATCTTGAGGCTTTTCGCCACGAGGCGCACTACGACGTCGATCTCGGGCGCATCGAGATGCATCTGGTCAGTCTGCGCGATCAGACGGTGACGCTCGGCGGCCGGCGCATCGCTTTCGCGGCCGGCGAGACCATCCACACCGAGAACTCCTATAAGTACACCCTCGAGTCCTTCGCCGCCCTGGCCCGGCGCAGCGGCTGGCGCGGCGAGGCATCCTGGACCGATCCGGAAAACCTCTTCAGCGTCCACCTGCTGATCGCGGATTAGACTTCAAACCAAGTGACTTGGTGCTGCGAGGGGGTCACCCCCCTCCCGACCTCCCCCCATCAAGGGGGGAGGGGTGTTTTGGCTGTGAAGGCAGATTTGCGCATCGCCTCCGATGCAGCCAGCGCTGCTGATTCCCCCTCCCCCTTGATGGGGGAGGGATGGGGTGGGGGTGAGGGTGCGCTCGATACGCGCCCGCTTATGCGAGATCGTCTTACGTGTTGAAGTGCCAGTGCACCGGCGGGCGGCCCATGACGTCGGTGCGGAAGAAGGCGATGCGCTCGCCCAGCAGGCAGCCGAGGAAGGCAGTGCGCAGGTCGCGGCCGCCGAAGGCCAGGCTGGAGATATTGCGAAGCTTGCGGCTCTTGATCTGATCGAGATGGTGCCGGTCCATGGTGCCGGCCTGAAAGGCCTTTTCCACCGCTTCCAGGTGCGCCGGGTCGCAGTCCTCCAGGATCAGTTCCTGGCTGCCGTCCGGCGCCACGCGGATCACCCGGTTGCTGACGATGGAAGTGATCCAGAGGTGGTCTTCCATATCGAAGGCCAGGCCGTCCGGGAAGGTGCCGGGGCCGAACTCGGTCACCACCTCCTTGTCGTGCAGCGTGCCGTGTTCGCCGATGCGAAAGCGGCTGAGCCGGCGCGCGAAGGTCTCGTTCACGTAAAGCCAGGTGCCGCGGCTGTCGATCTGCACCTCGTTGGTGTAGCCCAGGCCGTCGGCGACGATGCGCGAGCCCTTGCCGTCGATCATCACGATGAAGCCGTCGTCCACATCCGGGCGGTAGCCCAGCGCCCGCGGACTGCGCCTTGTGGAGACCGTCACCCAGACCCGGCCGCGGTCGTCGATCATGACGAAGTTGGTGGCCGGCAGGTCGACCCCGTCGACCCGGCGCAGGACGTCGCTGAGGGTGCCGTCGCGGTCGAGGCGGAAGACGCCGCCCGAGTCGTCCAGGTTGGCGATGAGGAAGGAGCCGTCCTGCTGCAGGGCGATGCCGTTGGGCTTGATGGCCTCGGCGCCGCCCTCTGCCTGAAACAGCTGATGCGGGCCGAAGGCGCGGGACTTGGCCACACCGCCGCGCCAGTCGGCGCTGTAGATGTCGCCGTTGGAGGTGCAGACCAGGCATTCCGGGCGCACGAGGCCGGAACCGATCAGGGTCACGTCGTCAAGGGACAGCGCCGCTTGGCTTTCGGGCAAGGCTTCCTCCTGTCAAAGCGCGGCGAACCTACTATAGTTTCGCCGGCTTCGCCCAGCCCGAAGAAAGGCCCAAGCGTGGCCTCGGGATTTGGCGGCGAAGCCGGGGTCAAAATGGAAGGAGCGACCTGTGCCCGAAGCGGAGGAGGTGCTGGGCTTTTGGTTCGCCGAGGGCTGCGACAAGCAGTGGTTCGCCGGCGGTGCGGCCTTTGACGCGGCGGTGAAGGCGGCCCTCGGGCCGGCCTTCGAAGCGGCCCGGGCCGGCGCCCTGGGACCTTGGCGGGACACGGCCAGGGGCTGCCTTGCGCTCTGCATCCTCTTCGACCAGTACCCGCGCAACGTCTTCCGCGGAAGTCCGCAGGCCTTTGCCTGGGACGCTGCGGCCCTGGACGTGACGCGCCATGCCCTGGCGCAGGGCTTCGACGCCGCGTTGACCCAGACCGAACGCCTTTTCCTCTATCTGCCGCTGGAACACAGCGAAAGCCTGAGCGATCAGAAGGACTGCCTGCGGCTGGTCGCAGCCCTCGACGAGAACCCGGAGTGGCTCGACTACGCCGCCGCGCACCACGACATCATCGACCGCTTCGGCCGCTTCCCCCACCGCAACGACGTACTGGGCCGGCCCACCACCGAGGAAGAGCATGCCTTCCTCAAGGAGCCGGGGTCTTCCTTTTGACGGCCTCCCCCAATTGCTGACTGCACACCTGATGTGAGTCCGCCCCTCCAACAGGCCCAGGGCGGTCGGCCTTGGGCCTTACGGCACCAGCCAGGAGGTCTGCAGTCTGTCCGCCTCGTCCCAGGCGAAGGTCGCCCGGCGGTGGCCATAGGGGGTGAGGTAGAGCCAGTCCATTTGCCGGACCGTGCAGACCACCACGGCGAAGTTGCCCTTACCGGGCCTGCTTTCCTCGTCGCTCGGCGCGCGGTCTTCCAGGGCCGCCGGCAGCCCGGAGGTCGGCCAGGCCCAGGGCAGCCCCGGCGGGCCGGAGACCATGTAGTCGCGTCGGCGGTGCGGCGGCACCTCCGCCCAGGCCGCCTCGGCAAGGGCGTCGCCGCAGTGAATGCGCGCCGTCGCCTGTATGCGGATCTGGGTGTCGTCAGAGTGCGAGAAGAACAGCAGCGCGACGCGGGGGTCGGCCTCGATCTCGCCGACCTTGTGACTGCGCAGGTCGGTATAGAAGCTGACTTCGCGGGCTTCGCGATCCGCCCCCCGCAGGACAACCGTGCGCAGGCTGCAGCCGTGGGGGCCGCCGCCGGTTGCCAGGGCCGCCGTGCGAAAGTCGTGCTGCGGCTGTCGGGCGCCGTCCATCAGCATTGCCCAGCATTCGCAGAGCACGGCGCTGAGCCGCGGCTCCTCGTCGGTGCCCCAGAGGTCGAGTCTTTCTATGGCCAAGGCGGACACCTCATAGCGATCTGGCGGGCGACGTCTGGCCGAGCGGCCGCGGGAGCCGGCTGACAGAGCCAGCTTAATCTGCTCTCTTCGATTAGAAAATGCTTTCCTGTGCGCCGGACCGGGGCCGCCACAGCGCTGTCTGCGCTGGATCATGGGCAGGCAAACGGCGCAGGTGTAGGACGGGGCGGGCGAAAGGAGAGGCCCGGAGAGACCCGGATAGAACCAGAGAGACAACGTGCGCATCGCGACCTTCAACCTGGAATCGCTGGACTTGGTGCCCGGAGGCGACGGAGCGCTGGAGCGCCGTATCGCAGTTCTCGCGCCGCAGCTCGATGCACTCGACGCCGATGTCCTCTGCCTGCAGGAGGTGAACGCCCAGAAGACCGCCGCGTCGGACAGGGGCGCGGCAGAGCCCGGAGCGCCGCGGCCGAAGCGCCAGCCGATGGCGCTGCGCCGGCTTCTGGCCGCGACGCGTCATCGCGACGACCATCTCGTCACCACCCATTCGCTTTCGGGCGACGGACCGGCCGATGTCCACAACCTGGCCGTTGTCAGCCGCTATCCTGTGCTGGAGCAGCGCGAACTGCGCAACGACCTGGTGCCGCCCCAGCCCTACCACGCGGTGACCGCGGTTCCGGACGCCAGCGCCGATCTGACCCTGACCTGGGACCGGCCGCTTCTGCACTGCCGCCTGCAGGTGCCCGGGCCGGCACCGCTGCATGTGATCAACCTTCACCTGCGCTCGCCCCTGGCCGCCCCCATTCCCGGCCGCAAGACGGCGCCCTTCGTCTGGTCGTCGTTGGCCGGCTGGGCGGAAGGCTACTTCGCCGCCACCATCAAGCGCAGCGGCCAGGCGCTCGAGGCACGGCTGCTGGTGGAGGCGGTCTTCGACGAAGAGCCGCAGGCGTTGATCGCCGTTTGCGGCGACCTCAACGCCGATGCCGAGGAAACGCCGGGGCGCATCCTGCGTGGCACGGTCGAAGACAGCGGCAATCCGGATCTGGCTGGGCGCGTGCTGCATCCGCTGGAAGACAGCCTGCCGCAGGATCAGCGCTTCACCGTGCTGCACGATGGCCGGCGGCTGACGCTCGATCACATCCTGGCTTCGCCCGCCCTGAAACGCGGCTTCCGCGACATTGCGGTGTTGAACGCCACACTGCCCGACGAACAGACCATGGCCCCCGACGACCCGCGCTCCAACCACGCCCCCCTGGTGGCGGCGTTCGATCTTTGACCGTCGGCAGCGCTTCGTAAGGCACAACTCCGGATATGCGCGCGATCAGGCTTCTCCGGATGTTGCTGCCTTTCTCTTGCTTTCGCTCTTCAATTGCCTGGAAACCGGGCAGACCTCTTGAACGAAGCCACTCAATGTATTGACCAGGTTGTCCTGCACCAGGTGATAGTGAACGTACTGGCCCTTCTTCTCGGCGCGAATCAATCCCGCATTCTGCAGGATGCGAAGATGTTTCGAGACAGAAGGAGCTGACATATCGAAGCGATCCACGATTTCGCCTGCCGTCATTTCCGACGCAGACAAATACGCGAGTATCTTGCGCCTCACGGCTGAAGACAGGGCCTGGAACACGTCATCCATGAAAACCTCTTCGCCAAATAATTAGTCATTTGACTAATTAGCTAATTTTGTTATGATCCATCGTTAGCTAAGTAGCTAATTAGGAAAATAGCACAGAAGAGAGGGGGTTCTCAATGGTTGTCGCCACGTACGCCATCTATGTTTCCTTGAGCTTGGTCATCACGGTTTGGGTGGGCCGCACGCTCAACAAGAACGGACGGGTGTTCCTCGTACAGAACTTTTCGGGCAACGAGGAACTCGCTGATTCAATCAATCATCTTCTGCTCGTCGGTTTCTACTTGGTGAACTTCGGTTTTGTGACGCTCGCGTTGAGATACGGCACCAAGCCTGTCGACGTAGTTACCGCTGTGGAATCGTTGAGCACGAAAGTCGGCTTGGTGATCGTCGTCCTGGGGGCGATGCACTTCTTCAACATGTACGTCTTGACGCGGTTCCGTAACTCCAAGCTGTTCCGCGCGATTGATCGCAGCGACTCGGGCGAACCCGCGAACGCAGACGCGTGATCAATCGAAAGGTCAGGGTTTACTGTCTTGCCCTCTCCCCCAAGATCTTTGCGAAAGAGGGGGAGAGGGAAGGGCCCGCGCCAAGACAGAAAATGGGGCGGCAGGGTGAGGGGGCGGACCTATGCCGCCGCCTTGAACCTCTCCCGGTCGTGCGGCGCCGCGTAATCGATCGCCGGGCCCTTGGGGACGATGCCGGTCGGATTGATGGTCGTGTGGCTGCCGTAGTAGTGCTGCTTGATGTGGAAGAGATCCACCGTCTCGGCGACGCCGGGGACCTGGTAGAGGTCGCGGAGGTAGTTGGAGAGGTTGGGGTAGTCCGCGATGCGCCGGAGGTTGCACTTGAAGTGGCCGTGATAGACCGGGTCGAAGCGCAGCAGCGTGGTGAAGAGGCGCCAGTCGGCCTCGGTCAGGCGCTCGCCGACCAGATAGCGCTGGCCTGATAGGCGCGCCTCCAGATCGTCCAGCGTCGAAAACAGCGCATCGAAGGCTTCTTCGTAGGCCGTCTGCGAGGTGGCGAAGCCGCACTTGTAGACGCCGTTGTTCACGTGGTCGTAGACCGTGGCGTTGACGGCGTCGATCTCACCGCGCAGGTCAGCGGGGTAGAGGTCCAGGGTCGATCCGGTGAGGCCGTCGAAGGCGCTGTTGAACATGCGGATGATCTCGGAGGACTCGTTGCTGACGATGGTCTGGCGCAGCCTGTCCCAGAGCACCGGCACCGTCACCCGCCCGGTATAGGCCGGGTCGGCCTTGGTGTAGATCTCGTGCATGTGGCTGGCACCATTCAGCGGATCGCCGGTGGCGCCGGGGCCGGTCTCGAAGGTCCAGCCCTCGCTGCCCATGTGCCAGTGCACCACCGAGACGGGGATGATCTCCTCCAGCCCCTTCAGTTGGCGCAGGATCAGGGTGCGGTGCGCCCAGGGGCAGGCGAGGGAAACGTAGAGGTGGTAGCGCCCGGCCTCCGCCTGGAAGCCGCCCTCGCCGCTGGGGCCGGCAGTGCCGTCGGCGGTCACCCAGTTGCGAAAGGCGCTTTCCTTGCGCTTGAAGCGCCCGCCGCTCGATTTCGTGTCGTACCAGCGGTCCTGCCAGACGCCATCCACCAGAAGTCCCATGGCTCCGCTCCTTCCTGCGTTCTCTCGTATCTCAAAACTGTGTCGTCAGGCGACGTCGGCCAGCAGAATCTCCGCGTCTTCCTTGGCGGTGATGACGACCTCGTCCAGATCGCTGACCACCACGCCGTCGCGCGGACCGGCCTCCGCGTCGTTGACGGTGATGCGGCCCGTCGCCGGCACCAGGTAGAGATGGCGGCCTGCGTCCAGGCGGTGGGTCACCGACTGCCCGGCCTTCAGGGTCGCGCCCAGGATGGCGGCATCCTGATGGATCGGCAGGGCGCCTTCATGCTCCGGCCGGCCGGAGGCCAGCGGCACCAGCTCGCCGGCCCGCTCGCCCTTCGGGAAGCTGCGCGTTTCCCAGCGCGGCTCCACGCCTTGAACCGCAGGCTCGATCCAGATCTGAAAGATCTTGGTCGGGTCCTCCTCCTGGTTGAACTCGGCGTGCATGATGCCGGTGCCGGCAGACATGACCTGAATGTCCCCGGCCTCGGTGCGGCCCTTGTTGCCCAGGTGGTCCTGATGGGTGATGGCGCCTTCGCGCACGTAGGTGATGATCTCCATGTCCCGGTGGCCGTGCATGTCGAAACCGGTGCCCGGACGGATGGTATCGTCGTTCCAGACGCGCAGGCTGCCGACGCCCATCTGCGCCGGGTCGTAGTAACCGGCGAAGCTGAAGTGATAGCGGGCCGCCAGCCACTCGTTGTGGAACTGGCCGAGGCCGTCGAAGGGTTTGATCTCAATCATCGCTCTTGTCCCGAAAAAGGGGCGCGGCAGGCGGGCCGCGCCCGGTGAACCTCGTGTTATTTGGCGAGCTTGGCCGCGATCTCCGCCACGTGGCGGCCCTGGAAGCGGGCCATGCCCAGCTCCTTCTCGCTGACCTGGCGGCTGCCGTCGCCCGCGGCGATGGTCGTCGCGCCGTAGGGCGAGCCACCGGCAATCTCGTCCAGGGTCATCTGGTCCTGGCAGCTGTAGGGGAGGCCGACGATGACCATGCCCTGATGCAGCAGGGTGGTGTGGAAGGAGGTGATCGTCGTCTCCTGCCCGCCGTGCTGGGTGGCGGTGGAGGCGAAGACACTGCCGACCTTGCCGATCAGCGCGCCCTTCATCCACAGCCCGCCGGTCTGATCGAGGAAGTTGCGCATCTGCGCGGCCATGTTGCCGAAGCGCGTCGGCGTGCCGAAGATGATGGCGTCATAGTCGGCCAGTTCGTTCGGCTCGGCGATGGGGGCGGCCTGGTCCAGCTTGACCCCGGCGTTCTTGGCCACCTCTTCGGGCATCAGCTCGGGAACCCGCTTGACCGTAACCTCGACGCCCTCGACCTCGCGCGCGCCCTCGGCCACGGCACCGGCCATCGTTTCCACATGTCCATAGCTGCTGTAGTAGAGCACGAGTACCTTGGTCATCTTCGCCTGTCCCTTGATTCGTTTGTGTTCCTGTGTGTTTCGGCGGCTCTTGCGCCGCGCGATGGACCATAGCTAAGGCGTTCTCTTTAGGATAATAATACTGTGTTACGGAACATGATTGTTTCCAGGGAGAAACAGTGCCATGCCTCGTCTGGATGCCATGGAGGTCTTTGCCGAGGTCGTTGAGGCGGAAGGCTTTTCAGCGGCGGCGCGCAGCCTCGGGATCAGCAAATCCGCGGTCTCCAAGCAGATCGGCCGGCTGGAGGATCGCCTCGGCGTGCGGTTGCTGAACCGGACCACGCGGCGCCTGTCTTTGACCGAGGCGGGCGCCACCTTCTACGAGGCCAGCCGGCGGGTGCTGGACGAGGCCGAGGCGGCGGAGACGGCGGTCAGCAATCTGGCCGAGGCGCCGCATGGCCTGCTCAAGCTGAACGCGCCGATGTCCTTCGGCTTTCTCCACCTCGCCAGGGCGATCCCGGAGTTTCATGCCCGCTATCCGCAGATCGTCGTCGACGCGGTGATGAACGACCGTTTCGTCGACCTGATCGAGGAGGGCTACGACCTGGCCATCCGCATCGGCGGCCTCAGGGACTCCAGCCTCATCGCCCGGCGCCTGGCGCCCAGCCGCGCGCTGCTCTGCGCCAGCCCGGACTACCTGGCGCGCCGCGGCGAACCGCGCCAGCCGGCGGAGCTGGCCGAGCACGACTGCCTGATCTACTCCAACGTCGACCAGCGCGATCTCTGGCGTTTCCAGGGGCCGCGCGGGCCGCTGCGGGTCAAGGTGAAGGGGCCCTTCCTGGCCAACAACGGCGATGCGCTCTGCAGCGCCGCCCTGGCGGGCATGGGCATCGCCCTGCTGCCCAGCTTCATCGTCAGCCCGCACCTGCTGAGCGGCCGCCTGGTGCCGGTGATGTGCGGCTTTCCGCTGGGCGAGCAGGGCATCTATGCGGTCTATCCCCATCACCGCAACCTTTCGGTCAAGGTGCGCGCCTTCGTCGACTTCCTGATCGAGCGCTTCGGCCCGGAGCCCTATTGGGACCAGGGCCTGGAAGCGGTCCTGCGCCCCCCGGGGTAAGTCCGCCCGACACGGCAACACTGGCATCCTTTAGCGAACTGTGATAAGGCAACCGCCCAGTGTCGCCTGGAACGCCTTGGATTCGCGCTGCGAAGGCAAGGACTTGGCGGCAAGACCTTGAAGGAAGGGACGATCCCTTGAGGACCCAGGAGAGACTGCGACGACGACGTTGAGCCCCCGCGCCTTGCGCGCGCCCTCACGCCTGCAGTTTCCCTGCGCCGCTCCCCCCGACACGACGGGGCCGGCCATCCTGGACAAGAGATCATGACCTTCACCCTGGTGCCCGAGCGGCCCGACGACGCCGCCCTCAATACCCCGCTTCTCGACCGGACCTTCGGCTTCGACCGGACCAAGCGCACGGTCTATCGCCTGCGTGCGGGCATCGAGCCTGTGGCCGAGCTCTGCTTCTCCGCCGTCGCCGAGGACGGCGGGCTGCTGGGCTCGATCCGCTACTGGCCGATCCGCATCGACGAAACGCCGGCCATTCTGCTTGGGCCACTGGCCGTGGAGCCGGCGCAGCAGGGCCGCGGCATCGGCCGCGCCCTGGTCGCCCACAGTCTGGAGGCCGCGGGCGACAGGGGGCACGGCATCTGCGTGGTGGTCGGCGATCCGGTCTACTACGGCGCCTTCGGCTTTTCCTCCGCGGCGGCGGCGGGCCTTTCTCTGCCCGGCCCGGTGGAGCCGGAGCGCTTTCAGGTGAAGGCTCTCCTGGCCGGCGCGCTGGAAGAGGTCTACGGGGTCATCGCCCGTGCCGGCAAAGCCAGGACGTCTTCGCGGAGGCGTCTTCGCCGCTCCGTCGCCTGACGGTTAGCGGTTTGGGTACGGCTAGCTGTTGAGGCGCCAGATGGCGATGTTCAGGGCGGCCGCGTAGCCGAGCCAGAGAATGTAGGGCAGGAACAGCCAGCCCGCGGCGCGCAGGACAGAGGCGAAGGAAAGGGTCGTCGCCACCACCGCGCCGATCAGGGCGGCCAGGACGAAAACCCCCAGCAGCGGGCTCTGCAGGCCGAAGAAGGCGAAGGACCAGGCGATGTTCAGGCCGAGCTGAAGGAAGAACAGGGTCAGCGGCAGGCCCAGTTCGCCCCGCTCCGCGTGTTTCCAGACCAGCCAGGCGGCAATCCCGATGGCCAGGAAGATCAGCGACCAGGCGACGGGGAAGACGATGTTGGGCGGCGTCCAGTCCGGCTTCACCAGCGTTGGATACCAGATCTCCAGCGCCGGCGCGGTGATCATCGCGCCGAGCCGCCCGACGAGCAGGCAGAGGATAACGAAGACGAGCAGCATGATAGGGCTCGTCAACGGAGCGATTCGCCTGTGGCGTTGCATGATGGCTTCTAGCTAGCGCCCTTCGCGTTGCCACGCAAGGACCGCGGTGCCCAATGCAACCAGAAGCACAAGCAGGGCGGGCAGCAGGGGAATCTGCAGGACGCCGGTGACGACATAGCCGTCGCCGCGCTTCACGCCGATCCAGTTGCGCCCGAAACGGTCGCGGGTGGCGCTGACCTTGCGCAGTTCCGGCAGGTCCTGGCCGGCGAGGCGGCGCACGGTGCCGCCGCTCTCGCGGGTGAGCGGTTCCACCAGGGCGCCCGAGGAACGCGGATCGCGCAGCTCCAACGGGTTCAGCGGCCCGGCGGCGGCCAGTGTGGTCAGCGTGCCGTCGCTGATCTGGTAGAGCCCGTCCTCCTCGACCGCCATCAAAGCGCCGGCCCGGCCCGGCCCGTCGGGCGTCAGGGTCAGGCTGCGCTGCTCGCCCGACGGCAGGGTCACGGTGATGCCGGGCAGTTCCTCGGCCAGGGAGCGGCGGGTGATCTGCAGCTGACCGCCGCGCACCCGGGCGCGCAGGTCTTCCTCCTCCAGGTCCGGCTCCTTCATCAGCCAGTGGGAGATCCGGCGCAGCAGCTCGGCCTGGGGGCCGCCGCCCTCGAAGCCGCGCGACCAGAGCCACATGTGATCGCTCATCAACTGGGCGACACGGCCTTCGCCGACCCGGTCCAGCAGCAGCAGCGGGCGCTCTTCCACGCCCTGCATCACAATGGCGCCGCGATTGCGGTCGGCGTCGATCTGACGGAACCAGCGGCCCCAGGGCGGTGCCTCCGCCGCTTCTGTGCCGTCCGTGAGCGTGCCGCCATCGATGAGGGTGCCGTCCAGGCCGGCCGTCACCGGGTGGCGTTGGCCCAGGTCCGTCACCTCGGGATAGAAGCCGCCCTCGAAGATCTGTCCGGTGGGCTCGCCCGGCAGCACGCGCCCCAAGGGCGTGCGGTAGAGCGACAGCGGGGTCGCGAAAGTGGGGCCCACCGCCTCGAAAAGGGCGCCGCCCTTTTCGACGTAATCGGCGACGTTCTCCAGATAGATGCTCGGCAGCACGCCGCGGCGGCGGTAGCGGTCGAAGATGATGAGGTCGAATTCATCGAGCTTGATCTCGAAGAGTTCGCGGGTGGGAAAGGCGATCAGCGACAGTTCGCGGATCGGCGTACCGTCCTGCTTCTCCGGCGGCCGCAGGATGGTGAAGTGCACCAGATCGACCGAGGGATCGGACTTCAGGATATTGCGCCATGCCCGCTCGCCGGCATGGGGTTCGCCGGAGACCAGCAGCACCCGCAGGCGGTCGCGCACCCCGTTCACCACCAGGGCGGCGCGGTTGTTGGCCAGGGTCAGCTCTTCCGGACCGGGCGAGACCTCGATCTCCAGAACGCTGGGCCCGCGGTGATCGAGCTCGAAGGGGATCTCCTGCTCGACACCGACGCGCACATCGACGTTCTGGGTGATCTCGCCGTCCTGACGCAGGATGACCCGTCCGCTGCCGCCGGGCCGCACGTCATCCTCGTCAGCATCGCCGATCAGGTCGTCGACCCGGACCTTGACCGTCAGCTGGTCGCCGACGATTCCGAAGCTGGGCGCCTGGGTCACCATCAGGCGCCGGTCGCCTTCGTCTTCCTCGCCGCTCAGCAGCAGGTGGACGGGCGCTTCGATCCCCAGGCTCTCCACGGTTTCCGGCAGGTCGTGGATCTGCCCGTCGCTGACCAGGATGATGCCGGCGATGCGCTGGCGCGGCACCTTCGCGAGGGCCTGGCGCAGCGGGGCGAAGAGGCGGGTGCCCGCGTCCTCAAGATTGCTGCGCTCGGCCCCGGCGCGCACCAGCCGCACCTCGGTATCGGGCAGCAGGGCGAGTTCTTCCAGCAGGTGATCGACCGCCGCCTCGGTCTGGCTGCGCCGCTCGCCGATGGCCTGGCTGCTGCTTTCGTCGGCGACCACGAAGACGACGTCGCTCAATGGGTCGCGCTGCTCTTCCACGAGGGAGGGATTGGCCAGCGCGAGCAGGAGTACGGCAAAGGCCGTGCCCCGCCAGAAGACGCCGGAGGCACGCCGCCAGAGGGCGAGCGCCAGCAGCACGACGGCAATGGCGGCGAGCACGGCGAGCACGGCGACCGGGATCAGCGGCGCCCATTGCAGGGAAAGCGCGCTCACTGGCCAAGCCTTTCAAGAATGAAGGGGATATGCACCTGGTCGGCCTTGTAGTTCCCGGTCAGCGCGTACATCACCAGGTTGACCCCGAAGCGGTAGGCCATTTCGCGCTGGCGCGGGCCGCCTGGGACGACGGCGTTCATCGGCCGGCCGAGACGATTGACCGCCCAGGCGCCGGCCCAGTCGTTGCTGCCGATCAGCACAGAGGCGACGCCGTCGTTGATGTTCTCGCTCTGGGCTTCGAGCCACAGCGTCCCGCCGGTGAAGCGGCCGGGAAAGTCCTCCATCAGGTAGAACGACTTGCGCAGCACGTGGTCGGCGGGCACCGGCTCCAGCTGCGGAATCGAAATCCCGCGGGTCAGGCGCTGCAGGTCGCGCGTGCCCTGGCTGCTGGCGCCGAAGAGCTGCATCCCGCTGCTCGCTTCGCGCAGGTCGAAGAGGATGGTGCCGCCGTTGGCTAGGTAGCGGTTGACCTCTTCCACCGCCACGGAATCGAGATCGGGCTGCTCGGCGGTCACCGGCCAGTAGATCAGCGGAAAGAAGGAGAGGTCGTCGCGGCCGAGGACGATGCCGAGCGGCTGGCCGGCTTCCACCGAGGTGCGCAGCTCGAGCACGCGGGTCAAGCCGGCAAGGCCGGCGCGGCTGATCTCGTCAATGGAGGAACTGCCGGTCTGGATGAAGGCCAGGCGGGTCGTCAGGGTCGCTTCCAGCGCCCGCGCGTCGTCACCGGCAACGCTCTGGGCCAAAGCGGGCGGACCTGCTGCCGCGGTGGCCAGGGCGATCATCAGAACCGCGGCGGTGCCGGCGGCGGCCGGCCGGCCCGGCAAGGGCAGCAGACCGCGCAGTGCCAGGGAGATCAGCAGGTCGGCCAGCGCCAGGATCAGCGCCGCCGCCAGCAGCCAGGGCTTCAGGTCGGTCTCCGGGCTTTCGTGATAGAGCCCCTCGGTAGCGCCGCTCGGCAGTGCGCCCAGCGGCTCCAGCGCGGTCACGCTGGCGCTCATGTTGTGGGCCTGGCGCAGGCTGTCGTTGCCGTAATAGCCGGGCGGCTGCTGGGCGGTGATCACCGGCGGCCGGCCCTCTTCGGGTTCGATGGCCAGGACGGCCGCGGACGGCAGGCCGAGGCTGCCGAAGCCGTCCATCACTTCGATCGGGGGCAGGGCCTGACCGCTGGCGCTGCCGCTGATGCCCTGGCTCACCGCCATGACACTGCGCAGCATGTCGACGAAGAGCCCCGAGATCGGCAGGTTGGACCAGTCGGTGTTGGCGGTGGTGTGGAACAGCACCACCCACCCTTCGCCGCGGCGGTCGGCGGTCACCAGGGGCGTCCCGTCGGCCAGCCGTGCCCAGGTCTTTTCGGCGAGGTCGAGCGACGGTTCGGCCAAAACCTGGCGGCGGATCAGCACATCGTCCGGCAGGTCCAGTTCGGCAAAGGGGCTGTTGCCCGCGAAGGGCGCCAGTTGGGCCGGCGTATCCCAGGTGAGGGCGCCGCCCAGGACCCTGTCGCCGCCGCGCAGGCGCACCGGCAGCAGGTCGCTCTGCTGTTCCGCTCCCGCGGCCTCTGCAGACTGGGAGACGATGCGCGGTCCGGCGAAGCGCAGCAGCAGGCCGCCCCGGCCGACCCAGTCGCTGATCGCCGCGCGGTCGGTTTCGCTGAGACTGACCGCGTCGGGCACGACCATCACCGCAAGCTGACGCTGCAGCAGCGTTTCCACGCGGCCCTGGCGCAGTTCCGTGAAAGGCTCCAGCGCGCGGGCAAGAAAGTAGGTTTCACTGAGCAGAGGCTGGCTTTCCTGGCTGCCCGCGTCGACAAGGCCGACGGGCCGCCGCCGCCAGCGTTCGTCGAGCAGAGCCACGGCGCCGGCGGTGGTCTCTCCTTCGATGGCGATGCGGGCGATGCGGTTGCGCATTTCCGTCGGCAGGTCAAAGAGCGCCCGCGCCTCCGTCTCGCCGGGGGCGAACAGCAGCGGAGCCTTCACCAGGATCCGCCCGTCGGCGGCAAGCCCCAGAGCCTCCGCCCGTCCGGGGCCGCTGGCATCGGCCCGCAGGGCGCGGGCCACCAGGTCGACTCCCTCGGTTTCCGGCGGCAGCATCAGGTGGGGCAGACCGGCACCTTCTTCGCGCAGCACATGCAGGCTGCCCAGCCGCTGCAGGGCTTCGGCCAGCGCCCTGGCGTCGTCGTCGCCAAGCCCGTCGGACAGCCAGACCACGGGCGAGGAGCCTTCGCCGGCGAAGTTGTCCAGCGCTTCAAGCGCCGCCGCCCGGTCGCTCGGCCAGGGCTTCGGGCGCATGCCCTGCAGGACGCGCCGGGCCTCGGCGGCGGGCAGCAGGTTGGAAACCGAGGGCGGATCGCCCTGGGCATCGGGGGCGGTGGTGAGAATGGCGGCCGCGCGGCCCTCGCGTTCGGCCTGGGCGAGAAGGTTGCCGCCGATGATCTGGCGGGCCTGCCAGAAACGGGCGGACGACCAACCGTCGTCGACCACCAGCAGCATCGGGCCGCTGCCGGAAAGCTGGGCCGCCGGGTTGAGCAGCGGCTGCGCCAGACCGAGGATGATCAGCGCGGCGATCAGCAGGCGCAGGAGCAGCAGCCACCAAGGCGTGCGCGCCGGGGTTTCCTCCGGAACGCGGAGACCGATCAGCAGCCGGATGGCGGGAAACGACAGCCGCCGCGGTGCCGGCGGCGTCAGCCGCAGCAGCAGCCAGAGGACCGGGAGACCGAGCAGCGCCAGCAGCAGCCAGGGCTGGGCAAAGGCGAGCAGGCCGAGGTTCATCATGGCGCCGCCCTCACACCGGGACCTGGGACAGGGTGGTATAGAGACGCAGCAGCGCCGACTGCGGCGGCTGGTCGCTGTGATGGAAATCGCAGCCCCAGCCGAGGGCGCGGGTGATGTCGCGCAACCCCTCGCGATGCCGGGCCAGGCGTTTGGCGTAGCTGTCGCGCACCGATTCGACCCGCGACACCAGCCAGGGCGCCTCCTCTTCCAATCCTTCGAAGTTGACCCGGCCCTCGTAGGGCAGGCTTTCCTCGGCCGGATCGAGCACCTGCAGAACCGTGCCCCTGAGGCCGCTTTCGCCGTAGTAGCGCAGCGCCCGGTCGATCTTTTCCAGCGGCGCCAGGAAGTCGCCGATCAGAACGATCTGGGCGCTGCGGGGAAGCGGAACCGCCGGCGGCAGTTCCTCCTCCGAGAGGTCCTGCTTCTCCAGCATCAGCGCAATGCGCGAGAGGGTCGCCCGGCTGTTGGAGGGGCGGATGCCGGAGCCGAGCAGCGCCACGTGTTCGCCGCCGCGCATCAGCAGCACCGAGAGGGCCAGCGCCAGCAGGTCGCTGCGCTCCCGCTTGGACGGATGATTGCGGTCGGAGGTCCAGGACATGGAGCGCGAGGTATCACGCCAGATCCAGACCGACTGGGCCGCCTCCCACTCCATCTCGCGCACGAAGACCATGTCGGATTTGGCCGACTGGCGCCAATCGATGGACTGCGGCTGATCGCCCATGTCGTAGTGGCGGAACTGCCAGAAGGTCTCGCCCTGACCGACCCGACGGCGGCCGTGCACGCCCTGGGCCACGGTCGAGGCAACCCGTTCGGCGGCAACGAGAAGCGGCGGCAGGGTCGCCGCCAGTTGCTCGGCGCGATGCCGCAGCGGGAGCGTTGCGCTCATGCGCGCTTAACGACCCCGCGCGTTGTCCCTAGGTCCCGTCTGCGTACGTCCCGTCTGTGCGGCCCGGTCAAGCCCATGGTCGTCCTTTGTCGATCAGCCATAAGGGGCGGTCAGGTGTGCGATGATGTGATCCAGCGTCACGCCGTCCGCACGGGCGGCGAAGCTGAGGGCCATGCGGTGCCGCAGCACCGGGCCGGCCAGGTGGACGACGTCTTCCACCGAGGGCGAGAACCGCCCGTCGATGAGCGCCCGCGCCCTGACGGCGAGCATCAGGGCCTGGCTGGCGCGCGGCCCGGGGCCCCAGGCGACCTGGCTGCGGACCTCTTCCAGGTCGCTGGTCACGGGCCGGCCGTTGCGCACGATCGCGAGAATGGCCTCGACCACGCTTTCGCCCACCGGCACGCGGCGGACCAGGCGCTGCACTTCCATCAGTTCCTCGGCGTTCATGACCGCCTGGGCGTCGGCCTGCTCGGGGCCGGTGGTCTCCAGCAGGATGCGGCGTTCCGCCTCCAGTTCCGGGTAGCTGACGTCGATCTCCAGCAGGAAGCGGTCCAACTGGGCCTCCGGCAGGGGATAGGTGCCCTCCTGCTCCAGGGGATTCTGGGTCGCGAGCACGTGGAAGGGCCGGGGCAGGTCGTGGCCGTGACCGGCCACGGTGATCCGGTGCTCCTGCATCGCCTGCAGCAGGGCCGACTGGGTCCGCGGGCTCGCCCGGTTGATCTCGTCGGCCATGAGGAGCTGACAGAACACCGGGCCCGGAATGAAACGGAAGGCGCGGCGCCCCGATTCGCTCTCCTCCAGCACCTCGGAGCCCAGGATATCCGCGGGCATCAGGTCAGGCGTGCACTGCACGCGCTTGTCCTCCAGCCCGAAAACGGCCCCCAGCGTCTCCACCAGGCGCGTTTTCGCCAGGCCGGGGACGCCGATGAGCAGGGCATGGCCGCCCGCCAGCAGCGTGATAAGGGTTTGATCGACGACCTCCTGTTGGCCGAAAATGACCTGGCCGATGCTCTCGCGCACCCGCGTCAGTTTTTCGCCCAGCTCCTCGATATGTTCCGCCAGCGCGGCGGAATCGGCGGGGGGCTGGCCTGGAACATGCTGGTCGGGGGCCTGCTGGGTCGGGGCCTGTTGGGTCGGAGTTGTCGTCACGTGGCAGCGTCTCCCAACGGTAAGATGGGTTCAGGCGGGCTCTGGCCCAAGCGCTGAATGGAGAAGCACTGGGCAAGGCCGGCCGCTGATCTCTTAACGTTAAGGATAAGGCTTTCGATGCCCGCTGACCAGTCGCCAGGCGCCGAAGTGTTCGCTGAAGGGGGGGAATTCGACATTCGAATCGCCCGCGACGGCACCTGGTTTCATAAGGGTTCGGTGATTCATCGCAAGCCCCTGGTGCGGCTCTTCGCTTCGGTCCTGCGGCGCGACGGCGAGGGCTGCTACTGGCTGCAGACACCGGTCGAAAAGGGCCGCATCACGGTCGAGGATGTGCCCTTCGTGGCGGTTGAACTTTCCGTGAAAGGCCGGGGACAGCGCCAGAGCCTGCGGTTTCGCACGAATCTGGACGACTGGGTGGAGGCCGGTGCGGCTCATCCGCTGCGGGTTGCGGCGGGCCGGGCGGGGGCTGGCGACGACGCCCGGCGCGGCGATGAAAGGAGCGGGCCGAGGCCCTATATAGAGGTAAGGGACGGGCTTGAGGCGCGCATTCTGCGCCCGGTCTATTATGAGCTTGCCGAGCTGGCGGTTGCTGCCCCCGCGCAAGAGAACCTACCGCCGGACTGCTTGGGCGTTTGGAGCGGCGGGCTGTTCTTCCCGCTGGGAAGCGCGGTCTGAGGCGCCTTGCGGGCGTGAAGGGACAAGTGGTGTGAGATTGGCGGCGTGAGATTGGACGACATCCTGCTGCGTCTGGCCGACCTGCCGGAACCGTCCCGGCGGGGGGCGCCGGAGTCGCCGGCCGCCAGGGCCGCGCCGCGCGGCGATCACGATCTCAATCCTGATCTTTACGATCCCGCCAGCCCGCTGCGCGACGCGGCGGTCCTCGTGCCCATCGTCAACCGCGGGGACGAACTGACCATCATTCTGACCCGCCGCAGCAAGGATCTGCCGGACCATCCCGGCCAGATCAGCTTTCCCGGCGGCCGCATCGACCCCGGCGATGCCGGCCCGGAGGCTGCCGCCCTGCGCGAAGCCGAAGAGGAAGTCGGGCTCAGCCGGGACCGGGTGAGCCTGGCGGGCCGCCTGGACAGCTATGTGGTGCGCACCGGCTATTGCGTTATTCCCGTCATCGGTCTGGTCACGCCACCGCTGACCCTGCAGGCGGAGGCGGGGGAGGTGGACGAGATCTTCGAGGTGCCGCTGACGTTCTTTCTGGATCGCGCCAACCGCCAGACCCACAGCCGCGTGTTCCATGGTAAGACCCGCTACTTCTACGCCTATCCCTTTGGCGACTACTTCATCTGGGGCGCCACCGCGGGAATGCTTTCCAACCTTGTCGAGGTCCTGGAGGACCGGGATTTGCTGAGCTCATGATTCGTATCTTTCTGGTCGTCATCCTGCCCCTGCTGGCGCCTTTCATCGTCTATGGGCTCTATGTCTGGTGGGCGCGCCGACAGCGCGCCGCCGCTGCCGGCGAGGGCGGGGCGGTGCCGGGCGAAGAGCCCGTGCCCTGGCTGTGGATGGCGCTTGCCGGCGCGGTGCTGATGACGGCGTCCCTGCTGCTCGTCGGCTTCGATCGCGGCGTGGCCCCCGGCACGAAAGTCTTGCCGCCGGCCTTTGTCGATGGCGAAGTGGTGCCGGCCCATCCCGCCGACTAGACCGGCGGCGCCGTCAGGGGCCGCGTTTAGGGTGATGAGGGGCCGCGGGGCCAAAGCAATATGTCTCAGCCGGAACGGCTGGAAATCCAGGACTGGATGGTCGCAGCGGAGACGCGCCGGGTCGTCGCCGCCCTGACCGCGGGCGGCGGCGAGGTGCGCTTCGTCGGCGGCTGCGTACGCGATGCGCTGGCCGGGCGTCCCGTCAACGACGTCGACATCGCCACGCCGGACACGCCGGAAACCGTAATGTCCCTGCTGCGCGACGCCGGCATCAAGGTCATTCCGACCGGCCTGGACCACGGCACGGTGACCGCCGTGGCCGGCCACAAGCCCTTTGAGATCACGACCCTGCGCGAGGACGTGGAAACCGACGGGCGGCGGGCGGTGGTCGCCTTCACCGACGACTGGATGGCCGACGCCTCGCGCCGGGACCTGACCTTCAACGCCATGTCCTGCAGTCCCGACGGGCATCTTTTCGATCCCTTCGGGGGACGCGCGGACCTGGCCGCCGGACGGGTGCGCTTCGTCGGCGACGCCCGCGCGCGGATCGAGGAGGACTATCTGCGCCTGCTGCGGTTCTTCCGTTTTCACGCCCACTACGGTCGTGTCAGGCCGGAGGAAGCGCTGCTGGATGCCATGACGGCGCTGGCGCCGCGCCTGTGCAACCTCTCCGGCGAACGGCTGCGTGTGGAATTCCTGAAGCTGCTCGCCGCGCGCGATCCGCTGCCGGCGCTGGCGCTGATGCGCGACCACGCCATCCTTCAGGCGTTCCTCCCGGAAGCCGGCGAACTGGCGACGCTGGAGCGTCTGCTGACCCAGGGCGAGGTCGGCCACGACGATCCCATCATGCGTCTGGCCGCCCTGTTGCCGGCGCAGCGCCCGCCCGCCACCGCGGTGGCCGGGCGGCTGCGTTTTTCGAGTGCCCAGACCGAGAAGCTGGAGCGCCTGGCCGATCCGGCGCCGCCCTTGAAGGCGGCGCGACGCGGCCTCGACCCGGCGGGCGCGCCGGAAGAGGTCCGCGCCGCCCTGCGCGGCGCGCTCTACCGGGCCGGGGCCGCCGCGGTGGCCGACGACTTGGTTTTGCAGGCGGCAAGAGACAACAGTGACGTGGACCGGCTGCAGGCGGCGCTCGGCCAGGTGGTGACCTGGACGCCGCGGCGCTTTCCCTTGAGCGGCAGCGACGTGCTGGCGCTCGGGATCGAAGCCGGCCCGCGCGTCGGCGATCTGTTGGGTGCCGTCGAGGACTGGTGGATCGGGCGCGACTTCGAGCCCGACCGCAAGGCCTGCCTCGTCGAACTCGAGAGGCGTGCCGGTAAGGGGGCCGCTTAGGGCCAGGCCGCTTCGGGGGGCAGGCTCATGAGAATGGCCTCGACGTTGCCGCCGGTCTGCAGGCCGAACTTGGTGCCGCGGTCGTAGAGCAGGTTGAATTCGGCGTAGCGGCCGCGGCGGAACAGCTGGTGGCGGCGCTGATCGTCGCTCCAGGGCGCGCGCATGTGGCGGCGCACAAGCTGGGGATAGATCTCCAGGAAGGCGCTGCCGACGTCCCGGGTAAAGGCGAAGTCCTTCTCCCAGTCGCCGCTGTCGATGTAGTCGTAGAAGATGCCACCGACCCCGCGCGCCTCGCCGCGGTGGGGGATGAAGAAGTACTCGTCGCACCACTTCTTGAAGCGCGGATAATAGTCGGCGTCGTGGCGGTCGCAGGCGGTCTTGAAGGCGGCATGGAAGTCGGCGGTGTCGCTGTCGTCGGGAAACATCGGGTTGAGGTCGCTGCCGCCGCCGAACCAGCTCTTCGTCGTGACGATGTGGCGGGTGTTCATGTGCACCGCCGGCACCAGGGGCGACTGCATGTGGGCGACCAGCGAGATGCCGCTGGCCCAGAAGCGCGGATCTTCCTCGGCCCCGGGGATCTGCTTGGCGAACTCCGGTGAGAAGCTGCCGAAGACCGTGGAGACGTTCACGCCGACCTTCTCGAAGACCCGGCCGCGCATCAGCGCCATGACCCCGCCGCCGCCATCCGGCCGGTCCCAGGCCTTGCGCTCGAAACGGCCGGGCGCATGCTCCGCGAAGCGCTCCGCGTTGGGGCCGTCGATCTCGTCCTCCAGGGCCTCGAAGGCGGCGCAGATCCGGTCGCGCAGGTCCTCGAACCAGGCCTTCGCCTGCTGCTTGCGGTCTTCGATCGGATCGCTCATCGGCCGGCTGCTCCCCCCAAGTCCAACAAATGCCCGGAGTTAAGTCTGGTTCCCCATCCCCGGGAAGCCGCCAGGAAAGCCATCTGTCTGCCGCAGGGCTTCGCCCAGGGCCATCGCGCCGGCCAGGGCAACATTCAACGAGCGCGTCTCCGGGCGCAAGGGGATCACCAGTCTGGCTGTGGCGGCTTCGTGAACGGCGTCCGGAACCCCGGCCGACTCGCGCCCCAGCAAAAGGCTGTCGCCCCCTTCGTATTTGAAATCGGTGTAGGCGGTGCCGCCCCGGGTCGTCAAGAGCAGCAACCGCCCGTTAAGGTGTTGTTGATAGGCTTCCCAAGAGCTGTGACGGCGGAGCTCCGCCTGGTCATGGTAGTCCAGCCCGGCGCGGCGCAGGCGCCTGTCGTCGAACAGAAACCCGCAGGGTTCGATGATATCCAGGGGCACGCCCAGACAGGCGGTAAGGCGAATCAGGGCGCCGGTGTTCTGTGGAATGTCCGGCTGGAAGAGGGCGAGGCGCATAGGACGGTGGAATTGCAGCTTCGGATGGTTCGAGGATCTGGTGAGGCCCTGATGAATCCGGAGGGAGTCCCGGGCCCAGGGGCCGCATTCTGGGGCTTTGCGTTCCCATGGAAATTACTCTATATCGGGCGCGGTAAGCGAGCGATGGGGGCCCCGCGCTGCGGCAGCATGCCGCATGTCTGATGCTCCCTGACAGGATAAGTTCGTATGGTGCGGTGCGTTCGGCCCGTGGTGTCTTGCTACTTGGGCCCCTGGCTGACAGGCCGCAATCAGTGGGATCTCTAGGGGAAGACGTATGGCTGACTCCGCCACACCTGCCCAGGTCGAAACGGGCGAAACGCGGCGTGATTTTCTCTACCTTGCAGCTGGTGCGATGGGCGTGGTCGGGGCCGGTGCGGTCGCTTGGCCGCTGATCGATTCGATGAATCCTTCCGCCGAGGTGCTGGCGCTCTCGTCCACCGAGGTCGATCTTTCGCCGATCGCCGAAGGCCAGCGCATCACGATCACCTGGCGCGGCAGCCCGGTCTTCATCGACCATCGCACGCCGGACCAGATCGCCCAGGCCGAGGACGTGGCGGTCGCCACCCTGCCGGATCCCGAGAGTGACGCGGACCGGGTCCTGCGGTCCGAATGGCTGGTGGTGATCGGTGTCTGCACCCATCTCGGCTGCGTGCCGCTGGGGCAGAAGACGGGCCAGAACCGCGGCGAATTCGGCGGCTGGTTCTGCCCCTGCCATGGGTCCCACTACGACACCTCCGGGCGCATTCGCAGAGGCCCGGCGCCGACCAACCTGCCGGTGCCGCCCTACGAGTTCACGGACGACTCGACCATCGTGATCGGCTAGGGGGAGACCACGTCATGAGCGGCTTTCAGACCAACAATACGGTGATCAAGTGGATCGAGCATCGCATGCCGATCTTCTCGTTCCTGGACCACTCCGTGGGCTCCGGATACCCCTCGCCGAAGAACCTCAGCTACTTCTGGAATTTCGGGTCCCTGGCCGGCATCACCCTGGTGATCATGATCATCACCGGCATCCTGCTGGCGATGCAGTACACGGCCCATGTCGATCACGCTTTCGAGTCGGTCGAGCGCATCATGCGCGACGTGAACTACGGCTGGCTGATTCGCTACATCCACATGAACGGCGCACACTTTTTCTTCATCGTGGTCTATATCCACATTTTCCGCGGCCTCTACTACGGCTCCTATAAAGCGCCCCGCGAACTGCTATGGATGCTCGGCGTCGTCATCCTGCTGCTGATGATGGCCACCGCCTTCATGGGCTATGTGCTGCCCTGGGGCCAGATGAGCTTCTGGGGCGCCAAGGTCATCACCAACCTGTTCTCCGCCATCCCGTTCTTCGGCGATAGCATCGTGGTGTGGCTCTGGGGCGGCTTCTCGGTCGACAACCCGACGCTCAACCGCTTTTTCGCCCTCCACTATCTGCTGCCTTTCGTGATCGTCGGCGTGGTGATCCTGCACATCTGGGCTCTGCACCGCTTCGGCTCCAACAACCCGATCGGCATCGACACCAAGGGGCCGCAGGACACCATTCCCTTCCATCCGTACTACACGGTGAAGGACGCCTTCGGTCTGGGCGCCTTCCTGGTCGTTTTCTCGGCGGTGGTGTTCTACCTGCCGAACTACATGGGGCACGCGGACAACTACATTCCCGCCAACCCGCTGTCGACGCCGGCGCATATCGTGCCCGAGTGGTACTTCCTGCCGTTCTACGCGATCCTGCGCGCCATCACCTTCGACGTCGGCATCCCCTTTACCGGCGTGGTCATCATCGAGGCCAAGCTTGGCGGCGTGATCGCCATGTTCGGGTCCATCGCGTTGCTCTTCGTGCTGCCCTGGCTCGACCGTTCGCCGGTGCGCAGCGGGCGCTTCCGGCCGATCTTCCGCCTCTTCTTCGTGCTGCTGCTGATCGACGTGGTGCTGCTGGGCTTTGCCGGCGCCAAGCCGGCGGAGGGCCTCTGGCTGCTGATCGCTCAGGTGTCGACGGCCTACTACTTCCTCCACTTCCTGGTCGTGTTGCCGCTGCTCAGTGTCTTCGAGACGCCCAAGCCGCTGCCGACTTCGATCAGCGAGCCTGTTCTGAAGGGCGGCGGCGGCGCTATGGCCGGGGCCCCCGCCAAGCCGATGGAGAAAGCCTGATGCGCAAGGGTATGATTTTTGGTCTGGCGGCGCTGGCCGCTGCCGCCGGTGCGACCGTCGCGGCGCCCGGCACCGCCCGCGCAGCCGGCGAAGGCATTCCCCTGCCCAGTTTTGAATGGTCTTTCGACGGCATCTTCGGAACCTACGACCGGGCCTCCGTACAGCGCGGTCTTCAGGTCTATCGGGCTGTCTGCGCCGGCTGCCACAGCATGGACTACATCGCCTTCCGCAATCTCGTCGAGCTCGGCTACTCCGAGGACGAGATCAAGGCCATGGCGGCGGAGGCCATCGTCATTGACGGCCCGAACGACGAGGGCGAGATGTTCGAACGGGCGGGCCTGCCCTTCGACTACTTCCCGGCCCCGTTCCCGAACGACAGGGCGGCGGCCTTCGCCAACAACGGCGCGCTGCCGCCGGACCTCTCGCTGATGGCCAAGGCCCGTGCGAACGGTCCGGACTATCTGCTGGCGCTGATGGGGCACGGCTACGAGGATCAGGTCTCCGACGAAACCCTGCAGGAGATCTTCGCGCTCGAAACCGAGAACCGGCAGGTGCAGTACGAGGCCGCTCTCGAGAACTACGAGGCCATGCTGGCGGTTTATGAAGACCGGGTCGAGGCCGGCGAAGAGGCAACCCGTCCGACGCCGCCGGAAGAGCCGCAGCCGGTCGAGAGCATCGAGGATCTCGGCCTTTCCGAGGGCTTGAGCTTCAATGCCTACTTCCCGGGCTACGGCATTGCCATGGCGATGCCGCTGTTCGACGACGGTGTCGAATATGCCGACGGGACGCCGGCGACGGTGGAGCAGATGGCCACCGACGTCGCCAACTTCCTGATGTGGACGGCGGAGCCGAAGCTGGAGGAGCGCAAGGGCATGGGTATCAAGGTCATCCTCTTCCTCCTCGTCTTCACCGGCATCCTCTACGCCGCAAAGCGCAAGGTCTGGGCCGACGTGCACTAATCTGTCGCCGATCTTCTGAAGCAAAAGGGCCGCCCGCCTCTGGGCGGCCCTTTTTTGTATCGGCGGATCGTCCGCGGTTTCGGGTTGGTGGTCGCTGGTTCTTGGCAAGCCGGCGGGCGTCCAGTACATGGGAACCCTCAAGAAGGCACCGGGCGCTCGGGCGCCGCCGGGACCGCAAGGGGCGACCTGCCCGCAAGCAAGGAAAGGAACAGACCATGGCGCAGTCCGGGCCGGGAGCGGGCCTGCCGCCGGTGATCGGGATTATCGGCGGCAGCGGCATCTACGAGATCGACGGCCTGCAGAACGCCGAATGGCGCCGGATGATCTCCTCCTTCGGCGAGCCTTCGGACGCGCTGCTGTTCGGGGAGCTGGACGGCCAGCGCCTGGTTTTCCTGCCGCGCCACGGCCGCGGCCACAAGGTGCCGCCGACGGACCTGAACTTCCGCGCCAACATCGACGCCATGAAGCGGGCCGGGGTGACGGAGATCCTGTCGTTGAGTGCCGTGGGATCGCTGCGCGAGGACCTGCCGCCGGGGCATTTCGTGATCATCGACCAGTTCATCGACCGCACCTTCGCCCGGCAGAAGAGCTTTTTCGGGCCGGGCATGGTGGCCCATGTGTCCATGGCCGAGCCGGTCTGCGGGCGCCTGGGCGATCACCTGGAGGCGGCGGCCGGCGAGCTGGATCTGCCCAGGCACCGCGGCGGCACCTACATGGTGATGGAAGGCCCGCAGTTCTCGACCCGGGCCGAATCCGAACTCTACCGCTCCTGGGGCTGCGACGTCATCGGGATGACCAACATGCCGGAGGCCAAGCTCGCCCGGGAGGCCGAAATTTGCTACGCGACGGTCGCCATGGTGACCGACTATGACTGCTGGCACGACGGGCATGACGCCGTCACGGTCGACCAGGTGGTGCAGACGCTGCTGGCCAATGCCGACAAGGCGCGGGCGCTGATCAAGCAGGTGGTGCCGAAGCTGGCCGGCCGCAGCGCGCTCTGCGACCGTGGCTGCCACCGTGCTCTCGACGCGGCGGTGATCACCCGGGAGGAGGCGCGCGATCCGGAAGTCATGGCCCGTCTGGATGCCGTTGCAGGTCGGGTTCTGTAACGGCAGGACGGAGCCGCTAGAATAGGAAAGCCGAATCGGGGCGGCTCGACGGACCTGTCTGAAGGGAGGGCGCAGAGCCGATGAAGCTGGTGGTCACTGACCGGGGCGTTGAGGCGGCCCGGCCGATCCGCGGGATCGATCATGTTCTGGTCGGCGTGCGCGGCCTGGAAGCGGCGCACGATGCCTATCAGCGCCTGGGGTTCACGCTGTCGCCGCGCGGCCGCCATATCGGCTGGGGCACCGCCAACTACTGCGTGATGTTCCGCGACGACTACATCGAGCTGCTGGGCATCATCGACCCCAGCCAGTTCACCAACAACCTGAACCGCTTCCTGGAATCCCGCGAAGGGCTGCTGGGGCTGGCCTTCGCCAGCGACGACGTTTCCCTTGCCGCCCGCGCGCTCAGCCGGGCCGGGATTCAGCCCGGCGACATGCGCGATCTGAAGCGCATTCTGGAGGACCCCGACGGCGAGGTCTGGCCGCGCTTCAAGCTGCTGCATCTGCCGCCGGAGGCGACCCCGGGCACCTCGGCCTTCGTCTGTCAGCATCTGACGCCGGAACTGGTCTGGCAGAACGGCTGGACCGAGCACGCCAACGGCGCCACCGGCCTGATCGCCATGACCTCGGTGGTGAAGGACCCCTCGGCCCTGGCCATTCCCTATGCCGAGCTCTTCGGCTTCGACCGGGTGCGCGCCGGCGACGGCGTGGTGGAGGTGGACTGCCTGGGAACCTGGCTGCGCTTTACCACGCCGGACATGCTGGCGCTGCTGCACCCCGGGCTGGCCGGCGCTCCGCGGCTGCCGACGCCCTGGCTGGCGGCCCTGCGCATTGCGGTCGACGACCTGGCGCGCACGGCAACGGTGCTCGAACGCGCCGGCCTGCCGGTCCACTGGGACGGCAAGCAGGTGCTGCGCCTGCCGCCCCATGTTGCCTGCGGAGTGTTGCTGGAGTTCGCGGAGCCAGTTTGAAGGCCCTGCTGAACGGCTCTATTTGACTGCAGCGTCGGTGAAGTTGCCGAGGGCGCCGCTGATCCGCTTGAAGACCTCATCCCGGTCAGCGATGGCGTGACGCCCGGCGAGGTAGGCCGGATCGTTGTAGGCGAGGTAGACATCGCCGGCGGCATCCTCGTAGGCGAGGGCCTTCTGCGGCAGGTCCAGGCCGATGGTCTGGCCGCTCTGCATCAGCGGGGTGCCCAGCTTGGGATTGCCGAAGACCAGCAGCATCGTCGGCCTCAGTTCCAGCCCGGCCTTCTGGGCGCCGGCCTGATGGTCGACCCTGGCGAAGATCGTCAGCCCCTTTTCCTTAAGGATCGCCTCCAGCCGGTCGATGGTCGCGGCAACCGAGTGGTTGCTTTTCTTCACCACGGTTCCCTCTGCCGCCGCGCCAGAGGCGGCTGTTCCGGAGCTGGCAAAAGCGAAGGTGGTGGCGAGCAGGGTCAGGGCAAGGCAGAGCGCATGCAGCTTGGACACGGAAGAGGCTCCCTCGTTGATCGGCGGAATGGGGTCTGTGATTCATCGTTCGGGCGGCAAGGTAGCCCGCTGAAGACAGCCCGGGGGGTCACATCCTTGTGTTCCCGCTTGTGTTCACGCTCGTGTTCCCCGGGCCGGCGGGCTGTGTCTTCTTAGGGGCCTCCGGCCCTGACGGTTGGGGACCTTCGGTCCGGTCGGCGTTCTCGGTGGGCGGGCGGACGATCCGGTCGGCCAGGCGTTCCACCACGGCGCGGGCGTCGTGGCGCTTGCCGCCTTCGGGCGGCGCGCCGGAATAGGGCTCGATGGTCAGGACGGCGCGGTAGGTGGTTGATTCCCGCTCGATCGGCGTCAACGGACGATAGCTGTAATAGCGGTAGCGCCGTGAAAAGCCGGAGTAGGCCCAGGGATCGTGGCTCCAGTCCCGGGTCACCGTGGTCAGCTGTTCGACCAGCGTGTCGTGCACGACGAAGGCCTCGGCCTCCAGTTCCAGGGTCAGTTCCGCGGCGCGGAACAGGGCATAGGCTTCCGCCTGCTCGCGTGCGGTGACGCGGTTGCCCTGAAAGGAAACCCGGTAGAGCCCCTTGGGCAGGGTTTCGTCGGTATAGCCGTCACGGCTTTCCTTGGGGGCATAGAGGCTGGGCTGCGGGCCCGCACAGGCGGACAGCAGGACGGCGGCGACCAGAAGGATGGCGTGACGCGCCATCTGCCAAAGATGGGCGTGTGCCGCTTTCTTGGCAAGCCGTCCCTCCGGGATGGGGGGGCGCGATCATCGATGACTCCGATCAATCGCCGCTCTATCAACCGCAGTTTGGGCGCCAATATCCATGGGCCCGGCAACCGTAGGCCCGGCGCGTTTACGCTGCGGACCAGGCCCGGCCAAGGCTCCTCTGGGCTTTGAAAAAGCCCTCCGGCGCCTCCGGCCACGGTCCGCAGCGTCGGCTCTGCCGGGACCCGCACCACGCGCGCGGCAGACCCGTTCTTCAGATCCCGCTTTTCAAACAACGGCGGCAGAGGGCACGGCCGCGTCGATCAGCGTTTCCGCCGCCTTCAGCGCCTGGGTGGCCGCGCCGCTGTCGCCGCAGACCTGTGCCTGGACCGTCGCGCCGTCGAACAGCAGCTGCAGTTGCCAGGCCAGGGCCGCGGGGTCCGCCGCGCCTGTTTCCCGCGCAAGACCTTCCAGGAAGGCGCGCAGCAGCCGCTTGTGTTCGGCCGCCAGGGCGTGGATGGGGTCGCGGGCATCGGGGTAGTCGGCGGCCGCCTTGGTGAAAAGGCAGCCGTTGAAGGCCGGTTCCTCAACCCAGCGGGCCAGATCCTCGAAAACCGCCAGCAGGCGTTCGCGGGCGGTGCCGCGATGCGCCGCGATTTCCCGGGCGAGCTGCGCCCTTGTCTGCTCGTCGGCGCGCCTCAGGGAGGCCAGGATCAGCTCGTCCTTGGACTTGAAGTGGTTGTAGAGCGTCATCTTGGCGACCCCGGCCGCGGCCAGGATGGTGTCGATCCCGGTGGCGCGAAAGCCGTGCTGGGAAAACAGCCGGGTCGCGGTGTCGATCAGATGCTCGCGTCTGCTGGTGGCCATCAGGATACCCGATACGGTTAGACAGGTCTGTCTGGATATTGTGGGTGCGCGCAGCGGGTCAAGGCAGATCGGTTGGCAATTAAGAGTAAATTCCTCTTGTTGAGGCCCGGTATTTCTCACGCGTCTGTGAAGATTCGCCATCTTGATATACAGACAGGTCTGTCTATTTGTGAAGGACCGCAGCGTTTCGCGGCGGTCTCGAAACGAAACACCCGTGATGACAGCCGCCCCGCCGGCGCAAGGCCCGCGCGGCGGCACCACCGAACGCCCGGTCCGGCCCCCCGTCCGGGGCCGCCGAGCCGGGCCGAAAGGAGCAAGGACCATGGCACGCATAGCACCTGTTGATCCCGCCGCCGCCGAGGGCAAGACCAAGACCCTCTTCGAGGCCGTCGAAAAGAAATTGGGCGTGGTGCCCAATCTGCTGCGCACCCTCGGGGCGTCGCCGGCGGCTCTGGAGGCCTATCTTGGCTTCAGCCAGGCGTTGGGCGGGGCCGGTCTGGACGCCAAGACCCGGGAGTCCATCGCGCTGACCGTGGCCGGCGTGAACGGCTGCGACTACTGCGCTTCCGCCCACACCGCCATCGGCGGCAGCCTCGGCATTGGCAGCGAGGAACTGGCCGAAAACCTGGCCGGCCGCTCGGGCGATGCCAAGCTGGCTGCGGCCCTGGACTTCGCCGCGGCGGTGACCCGCAAGCGCGGGTTGGTCGGCGACGAGGATCTGGCCGCCCTCAAGCAGGCGGGTCATGATGACGCCGCAGCTGTCGAGATCGTGGTCACCGTGGCCTTGAACCTGCTGACCAACTACGTGAACCATGTGGCGGAGACCGAGATCGATTTCCCCAAGGTATCGACCGAGGCCGCCAGCGCCGCCGCCTGAGGCCGGCCGCCGGGTCGGGATCCCGGCCGCAGGCTTCGCCTCCAGCGCCTGCGGCCGGCTCCGGCCTCAAGGAGAAGAAAAAATGCAAGACCTGACCCCAAAACGAAGCCAAGAGAGCGACGTGGATGCCCTGGTCTGCCTGCTTCAGGGCTATGAACTCTACGGCAATATGAGCGCGCCGCCGGACTGCCTGGAGCGCCTCGCCACCGCACGGGCTGCGCGCCGCCGGGGCGGTCCATGAAGAAGGGCGGTCCATGAAGAAGGGCGATCCATGAAACGGGGCGGATCATGAAGCGGGGCGGATCATGAAGCGGGTCAGCGACGTTGCTTTCAGCGATGCCGTCAAGGCGGAGCAGGCGCGCCGCGGCTCCCGCGCCGGCTATGCCCGCATGGCGGAGAAGCAGGACTGGCGCGACCGGGTCATGCCGGACCTCACCGCCTTTATCGCCGAGCGGGATTCCTTCTATTTCGCCACCGCCAGCGCCGCCGGCCAGCCCTACATCCAGCACCGCGGCGGACCCAAGGGCTTCCTGAAGGTGATCGACGACAGGACCCTGGGCTTCGCCGACTTCGGCGGCAACAAGCAGTACATCACCCTGGGCAACCTCTCGGAAAACGAGCAGGCGCACATCTTCCTGATGGACTATGCCGGCCGCCAGCGCGTGAAGCTCTGGGGCCGCGCCCGCGTGATCGAAGACGATCCGGACCTGCTCGGCCGTCTGGCCGACCCGGGCGCCGCAGGCCGGCCGGAGCGGGTGATCCTCTTCGAGATCGCCGCCTGGGACATCAACTGTCCGCAGCACATCACGCCGCGCTACTCCGAGGACCTGATCGCGCTGGCCGTCGACAAGCTGCGCCAGCGCATCGCGGAGTTGGAAGCGGAAGTTGCCCGGCTGAAGGACAGCGGCAGCTAGCCCAATAACGGCGCCAGGAATTCCAGACTGCGCTGCCGCGCCAGGGCGGCGCTCTCGGCGTGGTAGGAACCGCGCAGGTCGCAGTTGAAGCCGTGGCCGGCGGGGTAGGTGAAGAAGGGGCAGTTCGGATGGGCGTCGCGGACCGCGCGGGCCTGGCCCAGCGGAATCCCCGCGTCCTCCTCGCCGAAGTGGAACATCACCGGGCAGGCGGGTTTCTCGTCCCGGAACTCATGGATGTGGCCGCCGTAGTAGCAGACGGCGGCTGCGGGCGAGAGGCGGCAGGCGGCCAGCCAGGCGACGGAGCCGCCCCAGCAATATCCGATGATGCCGGCCTTGCCCGCTTCTGCCGCAAGACCCATCGCGGCCGCGACGTCATGCATCGTCGCTTCCCAGGACACCTGCGGGCGCAACGCCCGGCCTTCGGCGACGTCGTCGGCCTCGTAGCCCAGTTCGATGCCCGGGCGGACGCGGTCGAAGAGGGCAGGGGCCACAGCCATGTAACCCTCGGCTGCGAAGCCTTCGGCCACGGCGCGGATATGGGCGTTGACCCCGAAGATCTCCTGCAAGATGACGAGGCCGCCCTTCGCCGAGCCCTCGGGCCGGGCGACGTAGGCGGCCAGTTCGTGGCCGTCGGCAGCGGTCAATGAAACCTGTTCACCCATGTCTCTCTCCCATTGTGGCCACCGGCAACGCTGCAAGCCGGTCAGGTCCTGTTCCAGACATCCCTTAGAAAGACGGGAAGGTCGTTGGCCGGCGGCTTGGCCGGCACCTGATACATCATGTCGCTGACGAAGCCGCGGTGATAGGTCCCGTGGTTGACGACATGCAGCAGGATTTCCTGCCGCGTCATGGCGCCCTCGCCGCCGTCGACGAAAGTGAAGGCAACGGTTTCTGAAAGCGCATCTTCGCCGATGGCATCGGAGAGGTCGATGTACCAGCGGTCCATCTGCTGCGTGGCCTCCCGGAGGTCCGCGAGGGCCGGCGCGGTCTCGGTGTTTCTCGCCGTGTAGCCGTGCTTGTGGCCCTCCAGATGCGCCTTGAAGATGTCGTCGACCACATAGACGTGGTTGAGCGTCATGAGCATGGTCTTGAAGAGGGTCTGCCGTTCTTTGGTGACCTCCGCCGCCGGCAGGGCGGACACCGCCCCGAAGATGAGGTCGTTGGCCCAGGCCTTGTAGCGGGTCAGCATCTGCAGATGGCTTGTCCGGCCCGGCGGCTTCGTCTGGTAGATCGCCAACGCTCTGCTCCTTCGACGGGCTTAAGGATCGCTGCCTGCGTCGGACCTTTGTCGCAGATCCCCTATCGGGCGTTCACACGTTGAAGCGGAAGTGAAAGACGTCGCCGTCGGCGGCGACGTAGTCCTTGCCCTCGGCGCGCATCTTGCCGGCTTCCTTGGCGCCCTGCTCGCCGTTACAGGCGATGAAGTCGTCGTAGGCGATGGTCTCGGCGCGGATGAAGCCGCGCTCGAAGTCGGTATGGATGACGCCCGCGGCCTGTGGCGCGCGGCTGTGGCGCTTGACGGTCCAGGCGCGCGCTTCCTTCGGGCCGACGGTGAAGAAGGTGACGAGGTCGAGCAATTCATAGCCGGCGCGGATGATGCGGGCCAGGCCGGTTTCCTCCAGGCCGAGGCTCTCCAGGAACTCGCGCTTCTCCTCCGGGTCTTCCAGGGCCGCCACCTCCGCCTCGATGGCGGCGGAGACCACGACGCAGGCACCGCCCTCCGCCGCCGCGCGCTCGGCCACGCGGTTGGAGTGGGCGTTGCCGGTGGCGGCGTTTTCCTCTTCCACGTTGGCCGCATAGAGCACCGGCTTTGCGGTGAGCAGCTGCAGCTGGCGGAAGGCCGGCTGCTGGTCGTCGGTGATGGCGACGCTGCGGGCCGGCTTGCCGTCCTGCAGGGCGGCGATGACCGGCTCCAGCACGGCCAGGCGCTCTTTGGCTTCCTTGTCGTTGCCACGGGCCCGCTTTACGGCGGCGTCGCGCTGCTTTTCGGCCGACTCCAGATCGGCCAGCAGCAACTCGGTCTCCACCGTCTCGGCGTCGCGGATCGGGTCGACCGAGCCGTCGACATGGGTGACCTCGCCTTCGAAGCAGCGCAGCACATGGACGATGGCGTCGACCTCGCGGATGTTGGCGAGAAACTGATTGCCCAGGCCTTCGCCCTTGGAGGCACCGCGCACCAGGCCGGCGATGTCGACGAACTCCAGGTAGGTGGGAATGACCTTGGCCGACTTGCCGATCTCCGCCAGGCGGTCGAGGCGGGGGTCCGGCACCGGCACGCGCCCGACGTTGGGCTCGATGGTGCAGAAGGGATAGTTCGCGGCCTCGGCGGCAGCGGTCTCGGTCAGCGCGTTGAAGAGGGTCGACTTGCCGACGTTGGGCAGGCCGACGATACCGCAATTGAATCCCATGGGTCAGCCGGTCTCTGTGGAAGGGGTTTTGTCGCCCGTGTCTGGGCCCGTGTCTCGGCCCGTGTCTGGGCCCGTATCTGGGTTCTTGTCTGGGTTCTGGCCTTGGGGCTCGGCGGGGTCACGGCGCGGCGCTGCCGTGTGCTCTTCTTTGGGCGGGCGCTCTTCTTTGGGTGGGCGCTCTTTTTTAGGGGGCCGCGGGTTGATGGCCTCGGCCACCTTGGTCATGAAGTGGGGCGCATCGCCGCGGGCGAGCGTCGGCATCTCCGCCGCCACGGCGTCCAGCAGTTTTTCCAGCCAGGGCTGGTCCGCCTTGGCGAAGTCGCTGAGGACATGGCCATGCACCCGCTCCTTGTCGCCGGGATGACCGACGCCCAGGCGCACGCGCCAGAACTCCTTGCCGATGTGGGATTCCAGGCTGCGGATGCCGTTGTGGCCGCCGCTGCCGCCGCCGCATTTGACCCTCAGCTTGCCGGGCGCCAGGTCGATCTCGTCATAGAGCACGATGACGTCTTCCGGCTCCAGCTTGAAGAAACGCAGGGCTTCGCCGACCGCGCGGCCGGACTCGTTCATGTAGGTCTGCGGCTTCATCGCCAGCACCTTGTCGCCGGCCATCCGGCCTTCGGCGGTCTCCGCCTGGAAGCGCTTGCGCCAGGGCGAAAAGCCGTAGCGGCGGACGATCTCGTCCACCGCCATAAATCCGATGTTGTGCCGGTTCTGCGCATAGCGGGGGCCCGGATTGCCGAGCCCGACAAGCAGCAGCATGCGGGCCTCCCGTGGCCTTGGGCGGCGGCCCCGATGGCTTCGGAGCCGCCGGGAGCAGGCTTAGCTTTCGCCGCCCTCGCCCTCGCCCGTGGCTTCTGCCGGCGCCTCGGCCTCGCCGGCGGCTTCGCCTTCCGCCTCGGCAGCCGCTTCGGCGGCTTCGTCCTTCACCACGGTCGGCGCGGCGATGGTGGCGATGGTGAAGTCGCGGTCGGTGATGGTCGGCTCGACGCCGTCCGGCAGACTGACCATGGAGATGTGCACGCCATCGCCGATCTGCAGGCCCGCGAGATCGATCTCGATCTGCTGGGGAATGGCGTCGGCGCGGCAGGTCAGCTCGACCTCGTAGCGCACCACGTTCAGCACGCCGCCGCCGACCAGACCGGGGGACTGGTCTTCGTTCAGGAAGGTGACGGGCACCTGGACGGTCACCGTCGTGGCGGCGGAGACGCGCAGGAAGTCGACGTGGACCGGCTGGTCGGTCACCGGGTCGAACTGCACGTCACGCGGCAGCACGCGCTCGGACGCGCTGCCCACCTTGATGTTGAACAGGGTCGAAAAGAAGCCGCCGCTGTGCAGCAGCTTGTTCAGCTGCCGGTGTTCCAGGGCAATCATGATGGGGTCTTTTTTGGCACCATAGATCACGCCCGGCACCTGGCCGGCGCGACGTGCTGCCCGGGCTGGCCCCTTCCCGGCCCGTTCCCGCGCGCTGGCGGGAAGCTCGACAATCTCAGACATTGCTGTCTCTCCTTACACAAAGCCTCCCGCGGGAGGCACGAAGGGCAGAGACGAAGAAGGCTCTGCCCGCTTGTCCGACCCGGCCTCCAGGGGTGCCGGCGTCGGATGACTTAAATCCTGTTCTGCCGGGCGCTACATTGCCGGCACATCGAAGAGGCTCGAGACCGAGCGCTCGTCGCTGATCCGCTGCATCGCATCGCCGATCAGCGGGGCGATGGAGATCTGGCGGATGTTCTGGGCCACCCGCACGGCCTCGGTCGCCTGAATGCTGTCGGTCATGACCAGCTCCTCCAGCGGCGAGGAACTGACCCGCGCGACCGCGCCGCCCGACAGCACCCCGTGGGTGACATAGGCCGAAACGGCGGTGGCCCCGGCTGCCTTCAGCGCCACCGCGGCGTTGCAGAGGGTCCCGGCCGAATCGACGATATCGTCCAACAGGATGCAGCGCCGGCCCTTCACGTCGCCGATGATGTTCATCACCTCGGAAACCCCGGCACGTTCGCGGCGCTTATCGATGATTGCAAGGTCGGCGTCAAGCGGTTTGGCGATGGCCCGGGCCCGCACCACGCCGCCGACATCGGGGGAGACGATGGTCAGATTGCCCTTCCCGTTGCGCTCCAGGATGTCCTTGGTGAACACCGGGGTCGAGAAGAGGTTGTCGGTGGGAATGTCGAAAAAGCCCTGAATCTGGCCCGCGTGAAGCTCCAGCGTCAGGACCCGGTCGGCCCCGGCGGAGGTGATGAGGTTGGCCACCAGTTTGGCCGAGATGGGGGTGCGGCTGCCGGTCTTGCGGTCCTGGCGGGCATAGCCGAAGTAGGGCAGAACCGCCGTGATGCGCCGCGCCGAGGCGCGCTTCAGCGCGTCCATGGCCACCAGCAGTTCCATCAGGTTGTCGTTGGCCGGGTAGGAGGTGGACTGGATGATGAAGACATCCTGGCCGCGCACGTTCTCGTGGATCTCGACGAAGATCTCCATGTCCGAGAAGCGGCGCACGCTCGCCTTGGTCAGCTCGAGATTCAGGAAAGCGGAAATCGCCTCGGCCAGGGGCCGATTGCTGTTCCCGGTCAGAATTTTCATCGCTACACCCCTAGCTGGGCCTTGGCACTGCGCGGATCTGCGGGCAGGGAAGAGAGGACGCCGGCAAGAAGGCTCATCCGGAGATTTCCCCTGGCTTTCCCCCTTGTCCCGATCGGTCTCTCCGGCCCGGGCGGCGGGACCATATCAATGCACCTGGGGCCTGTAAACGTCCTTGGATGGACAAATTGTGACAGAGCTGCAGGGGCGCCGGGGAACGCCGGGGAAGCCCCGGAACCGGGGCGCTTCAGCCAGCCCGGCGCAGGCCCGGATCCAGGCCCGGGCCCACGCCCGGACCCAGGCCCAGGCCCAGTCCCAGATCCGGGCGCCGCGCCGCGCTCACATGAAGAAGCAGCTGGCCAGCAGACCCAGCACCAGGAACATCACGAAGATGGTCATATGGGGCATAGGGGCGTCCTTGCTCGGTTCTCTGCCGCCGAAACCCGGCGCCTGGCGGGGCTGCACCCTAGCGGTGCTCCAGGTCCAGGCCGGACTTGGAGAGCGGCTCCGCGCCGCCCTCTGTCACAAGATTTGTGCGGCCCAGGGTCATGGCAACCCCGGCCTCGGAGTTGAAGATGATCATATGGCAGAACACCACCATGCCCGGAACGAAAACCGCCGGGTTGCCGTGGTAGAGCATGGGCCAGTCCATCCAGGTCGGCGCGAAGGTGGTTCCCAGCGAATAGCCGCAGGCGTTCAGGCGGTGGGCGGCGTAGCCCGCCGCGTCCATCACTGCGCCGTGGGCGTCGAAGGCCTCGCCGAAGGTGTTGCCGGGCTTGAGGCGCTCTTCCACCGCCAGCAGCGCGTCGCGGGCGACGGCATGCATTTCCCGGTGCAGGGGCAGCGGTTCGCCGATGGGCAGGGTGCGCATCATGGCGGCGTGGTAGTGGCGGTAGGTGCCGGCCCATTCCAGGGTCAGCTGGTCTTGCGGGTCGAGGTGGCGGCGCCCCGTGTGGTAGCGGCAGAGCAGCGCCTGGGGGCCGGAGCCGATGATGAACTCGTTGCCCGGGTCGTCGCCGCCGCCTGAAAAGATGGCCCCGTGCATGGCGGCCAGGATATCGCCTTCGAAGGCGCCGGGGCCGGCGGTGTCCAGGGCCGCCTGCCAGGCGGCATCGGCCAGTTCCGCGGCCCTGCGGGCATAGGCGATTTCCTGGGGGCTTTTCACCGCCCGCAGCCGGGTCACCAGGTCCGAGGCGTCGGTGAGGCTGCAGAAGCCGTCCAGCGCGGCGTCCAGGCGCTTGCCGTTGGCGGCGGTCAGGCCGTAGGCCTCGTACTCCACACCCAGGCGCCGGCCGGCGCAGCCGGCCTCCTCCAGGATCGCGCGCAGCTCCCGGAAGGGCGCGGCCTCCGGATGGTCGACCCAGACGCGGATGTCCTCGATGGTGGAGGTGTGCTGCGCCTGGCGCAGGTCCGGCGCGCGGGTCAGCAGGACGTTGCGCCCGTCGGCGCCCAGGTAGAGACACTGGGCGAAGCAGTAGCCGAAGGTGTCGTAACCGGTCAGGTAATACATGGATTCCTGGCGGAACATCAGCAGGCCGTCCAGGCCGTTGTCGGCCAGCAGGCGGCAGGTTCTGGCCCGGCGCTCGGCCAGCTCCTCCTCGGAGAAGTGCAGGGGCATCGCTCTCGACTTTCGGGGGATGGGCTTTCGGGGAATGGAGCTTTCGGGAAGGGGCTTCGCGGGATCAGGATTCCAGATAGATGGCGGAGAGGCCGCGGCCGTAGTCCGGCTCCTTGCGCAGGCAGGCGCGGCGATAGCTGAAGAAGCGGCCGTCTTCGGCGCAGGTATCGCAGGGCAGGGTCTGGATGGCCGTCAGGCCCGCCCCGGCAAGACGGCGGGCCACATAGCCCTTGAGGTCGAAGTGGAAGTGTCCGCTGCGCTGGCCGGGACAGAAGAAATCGGCGTTGCGGCTGTCCTGCTCCAGAAAGGGTCTGGGGAATTCGGGGCCGACTTCGTAGGAGCGCTGGGAGATCGCCGGGCCGATGCCTGCCAGGACCGCGGCGGGTCGCGCGCCCAGCGCCGCCATGGCGGCGACGGTCGCCTCCAGCACGCCGGTCAGCGCGCCCTTCCAGCCGGCGTGGGCGGCGCCGATCACCCCGGCCTCAGGATCGGCCAGCAGCACCGGCACGCAGTCGGCGGTGAGGATGCCCAGCGCCACACCGCGTTGGCGGGTCACCATGGCGTCGGCCCTGGGGGCGTCCTCGCGCCGCCAGGGCTCCCGCACCTCAACCACGTCGGGGGAGTGGACCTGATAGGCGGTCACCAGGCGGGCGTCCTCCAGGTCGATCCGCGCCATGGCGCGGCGGCGGTTCTCCGTCACGTGTTCCGCTGCGTCGCCGGATCCGTAGCCGCAGTTCAGGCTGGCGAAAAGGCCCTCGCTCACCCCGCCGTTGCGCGAGAAAAAGCCGTGGCGCACCGTGGCGGTGTCGTTGAGTGCTGCAACCGTCAACATGGCGGGAACTCTAGCCTCGTCTCGCGCCCGGCGATAGGGGGCTCACGCCCTGCCCGCGCCCGCATCAGGAAAGCCCGCGGGCGTGCCCAGGGCGGGCGCGGCCAGGGCCAGGGCCTTGAACAGGCTGCCCATCTGACCGGGCGCCGCCAGCCTGTGTCGTGCGGCCTCGATCTCCCGGGCCTTGGCCGGCGCGGTGGCGGCCAGGGCCGCGGCGCGGGCATCCAGCCCCAGCGCCTCCAGGAAGACGCCCTGTTCCACGGGGCCGAAGGCCGCCGCCCCCTTGGCCGCGGCGGCCTCGGCGAGGCTTTCGAAGTCGACATGGGCGGTCAGGTCGGCGCTGCCCGGGTCGGCCAGCACATCGGCGCGGCGGTGCCGGCGCAGGGCCTGCAGCGTGGCGCCCGCGGTGGAGGCGGCGGGGCCGTAGTCGACGATCAGCGCCGCGCCGCCCTGCTGTGCCAGCCGCTCGCCCAGGTAGGCCGCGAGATTGAGGCCCTGGGGGCAGAGCTCGACGAGGCTGCCGCCCGCCGCCCCGCGCAGGCCCGGCGGGATCAGCGCCGCGTTGAGCGGGCTGGGCGGGGCCAGGGCCATGGCCAGGCCGCCCTCGCCGTCCGCCACCACGACCCGCTCCGCCCAGCCGCCGGCGGTCTGCTCGAACTGGCGCACCGGGAGGGCGTCGAAGAACTCGTTGGCGATCAGCAGCAGTGGCCCGTCGGGCAGTTCCGCCAGGGAGTCGATCCAGGTGACCCGATGGCCGGTCAGCGCCTCTTTCTGGCGCCGCCGCAGCGCCGGACTGACCTCCACCAGATGGACCTGCAGCGCTTCCGAAAACCCGGGCAGGGCGCGTGCGGCCCGCAGCGCGTCGGCCATCAAGCTGCCGCGTCCCGGTCCCAGTTCCACCAGCAGGCAGGGGTCGGGGCTGCCCAGGCGCTGCCAGGTGTCGGCGCACCACAGGCCGATCAGTTCCCCGAACATCTGGCTGATCTCCGGCGCCGTGACGAAGTCGCCGCCTTCGGCGCGCGGCGCGCCGAAGGGGTCGCCGGACATATAGTATCCGTAGCGCGGATGGGTCAGGCAGAGCGCCATATAGTCGGCCAGGCTGAGGGGGCCCTGGCGCTCGATCCGCGTCAGCAGTTCGTCCAGGAGAGACATCGCAGGATGGCGGATCAGGCGCGGCGCCGCAGCGCCCAGACCGTGACGATCAGGCCGACCAGGAACATGGGCAGCGACAGCACCTGTCCCATGGTGATGCCCTGGACGATGAAGCCCAGGAAGGCATCGGGCTCGCGGTAGATCTCCGCCACGCTGCGGGTCACGGCGTAGCCCATCATGAAGACGCCGGAGATCAGCCCCGTACGCTGCAGCGCGCCGCGGCGCACCATCAGGTAGAGCACGATGAAGAGCAGCAGGCCCTCCAGCAGCGCCTCGTAGATCTGGCTCGGATGGCGCGCGATGGGCCCGGCCTCGGGATGGGGGAAGATCATGGCCCAGGGCACGGTCTCGGGATCGGCGGCACGCCCGAAGAGTTCCCCGTTGATGAAGTTGGCGATGCGCCCGAGGAACAGGCCGATGGGCGTGGCGGCGCCGACGATGTCGGAGAGGGTGAAATAGCTGACGCCGCGGCTGCGCGTGAACAGCAGGATCGCCGCCAGAACCCCCAGCATGCCGCCGTGAAAGCTCATGCCGCCCTGCCATATGATGAGGATCTCCAGCGGGTTCTGCAGATAGTGGCCGGGCTTGTAAAACAGCACGTAGCCGAGCCGCCCGCCCAGCACCACGCCCAGTGTCGCCCACAGAAGGAAGTCGTCGAAGTCGACCGGCTTCAGGCGGTTGGGCGGCAGCTTGGTCATCCAGCGGCAGTAGACCCAGGCGAGGATGAGGCCGGCGATGTAGGCCATCGCGTACCAGCGCACATCGAAGATCCAGATGCTGAAGGCGACCGGATCGAAGTTCGGGTGCTGCAGAACCAGAAAAGTCGGGGTCAGGGTTTCGGCCATGGAGCCTCAGAGATAGGGATCGGGCTTCTGGAGATAGTCCTTCACGTAGCGCGCCACCCCGTCCTCCAGTTCGGTGAAGGGCCTGTCGTAGCCGGCGGCGCGCAGGCGCGCCATCTGCGCTTCGGTGAAGTACTGATACTTTTCGCGGATCTCCTCGGGCGTTGGCACGTAGCGGATGTTCTCGGGCCGCTCCATGGCGGAGAAGACGGCGCGTGCGAGATCGGCAAAGCTGCGTGCCTTGCCGGTGCCGACATTGAAGAGGCCGCTGACGCCGGGGCTGTCCAGCAGCCAGAGCATCACCGATACACAATCGCCGACCCAGATGAAGTCGCGCAGCTGGCCGCCGTCGGGATAGTCCGGGTTGTGCGACTGGAAGAGGCGGGCCGGCTCGCCGCGGCTGAGCTGGCTGAAGAGGTGCCAGGCGACGCTGGCCTGGCCGCCCTTGTGATACTCGTTGGGGCCGTAGACGTTGAAGAACTTCAGGCCCGCCCACTGCGGCGGGGCCGGGGCGTCGTCGGCCAGGCGGCGCTGGACCCAGCGGTCGAAGAGGTGCTTGCTCCAGCCGTAGCCGTTCAGCGGCCGGAGCTGCGCCAGATAGGCGCTCTCGGCGCTGTCGTCGAAGCCTTCCGCGCCGTCGCCGTAGGTCGCCGCCGAGGAGGCGTAGATCAGCGGGATCTCCTCGCGCGTGCAGTGATCCCAGAACACCTTGGAGAGCCGGAAGTTGTTGGCCATCAGGGCATCGCCGTCGGTCTCGGTCGTCGCGGAGATGGCGCCCATGTGGAAGACCGCGCTCAGCCGCCCCTCGGCCCAGCGCAGGAAGTCCGGCAGCTCCTCCGGCGGGATGACGTCCTCGATCGCGTGGTGCGCCAGGTTGCGCCACTTGTCGTCCTGGCCCAGGCGGTCGCAGACCACCACCGGCTGGCCCCGTTCCGCCAGAGCGGCGACGAGGTTGGAGCCGATGAAGCCGGCGCCGCCGGTGACGAGAAGCATGGGCAGGCAGGTCCCTTTATCGAACGATCGGCCCGCTGCGGGCGCCGCTCCTTATAGGTGGCGGAGCAAAGCCGGGGCAAGCCCGGTCTCGGCCGGAGTGTCGCCGACACTCAACCGGGCCGCTACATCCTGGCGGCCGGAAGGCGGGCTGCGGACTGGCGTTGGGCGTCGCGCTCCCCCGGCGGCAGGGGCACGAGGCCGAGGCGCAGCAGATAACCGTTGTCGCCTGCTGCGGTCTCGCCGGAGACTTCGGCAGCGTAGTCGGCGAGGCCGGGAATCACGCCGACATGTTCGCGTTTCACGTAGAGATAAACGGGCTCGGCCGGGCCGTAGCGGCCATCGGCGATGGTCTCGGGGCCTGGGATGACGCCGTCGATGGCGACGGCCTGCAGGCGCGCGCTGTTCCTGTAGGCAAAGGTGAAGCCGAAGATGCCCAGCGCATCCGGGTTGCGCTCCAGTTGCGACAGGGTCTGCGGATCGTCGGCAGGGACTTCTGCGAACACGCCGTCGGCGCGCAGCGGCGGGCGGCCGCCGGGGTTGCGCGACCCGGCGCCCGCAGCCATGACCAGACGGTCGAAGCTGGCGCGCTGGGCGCTCGTCGGCGGCGGGCCGAAGACCGCGATCGGGGTGACCGGCAGCGCAAAGTCGATGTCGCTCCACAGCCGGTAGGGATTGTCCGACGGCCCCCCGTCCAGCGGCACCTGCGCCGCCAGCGCCCGGAACAGCTGCCTGCGCGTCAGCGCCAGGGCCGCGCCGCGCCGCGCCTTTGCGACCACCACGGCGCGGTGGCCGATCTTGATCTCGGCAACGCTGATGCCTTTGCTGCGGCAGCGCTGGTGCTCGCTCGATGTCATGCGCCGCTCGGCGGTGGCGATATCGGGATGCTCCGGCCCCTTGCCGGCGCAGAACAGCGCAAAGCCCCTGGCGGTGCCGTTGGTCTCGACCACCGGCGTCGGCAGGTCGGTCCTCAGGTGAAAGGCCTCCGCTGCGGCCACCGCCAGCGGGAAGACCACCTCGGAGCCGACGACCCGCAGGCGCTCGCGCTCGGCCGCGGCGGCGGCGCAGGCCGTGGCGAGCAGAAGCACGCCGGCCAGCGCCCCGCACCGCAATCCCCGATGGTCGATCATGCTGCCATGCCCCCTTGAAGCCCTGGCCGGCGATTCGCCGGCGGCAAAAGTGAACCCTCTCAGGTATCGCAAGGCAAGGCCGCGACTGCGGCGCAAGGCCGCGGCGGGGCCGGTCCGGTTGAAGCTGCCGGAAAGGCAGGCCATAGTGGCGCGGAAGCCTTGACTTGCGCTGCACCATAGGGGGGCGCCGCCATGCAAAGCGAAAACAAGATCCTCGACGACTTCGCCCGTCTGGCCAGCAGCGCCATGGGTGTGGCCGCCGGCATGCGCGGCGAGGTCGAGGCGCGCCTGCGCGAACAGATGGAGCGGCTGCTCTCCCAAATGGATGTGGTTCCGCGCGAGGAGTTCGACGCCATAAAGGCGGTCGCCATTGCCGCGCGCGAGGAGCAGGAGGCGCTGACCGCAAAGCTGGCGGCGCTGGAAGCGCGCCTCGCGGCCCTGGAAGGCGGCAAGGCGCCGGCGAGGAAGCCGGCCAAGAAGGCTGCCTCCCAGACCGCTGCCCAGAAAGAGTCCGAACCGAAAGAGTCGGACTGAAGAGGCGGTGCGAAGCGCCGTCGCCGGGCTCTGACTCCAACCTCTTTATCTCGTCCACAGCTTTCTTGGCCGCGGCGCTGCGTCGCGGAAATTCCCTTGTTGCACAGCGGAATCGAATGAGGCACGCTACATGTAGTAGCGGCGGCGTCGCAGTATTCCATATGTCGGGGCGATTGAGGCGCTGGAGCCCTGCCACTGCCAACCGAAGAGGCTGCGTCGACATGGTAGAACTCGTTCAGGATTCCCACCAGCCGATCAACCCCCTCGACCTTCTCGAAGAGCTCGGCAGCGCCAATGACTGGACCTGCGACCGCCACAGCGAGTCCGAGCTTCTGATCGAAATGTCCGGTCATTGGTGCGAGTACCATATGTATTCCGTCTGGCAGGCCCAGGTGAGCTCGATGTTCTTCTCCTGCCATTTCGACCTCAAAGTCCCCAGAGCCCAGCAAAAGGAAATCTGCGCCCTTCTGGCCCGCGCCAACGAGCGGCTCTGGCTCGGCCACTTCGACCTTATGGCTGAAGAGGGCGCCCTGATGTACCGTCATACCATTCCCCTGCGCGGCCTTTCCGGCGCCTCCCTGGAGCAGTTGGAGGATCTGGTCGAGGCGGCGCTGATGGAATGCGACCGGATCTATCCGGCGCTGCAGATGGTGATCTGGGGCGGCTCGACGGTTGACGAAGCGCTGGACGCGGCCTTGATGGAGACCGTCGGCGAAGCCTAAACGACGCGGGCGCCGGTCCGTCGCCGGTTCGCCCACCGGTCCGCCCCCAACGCGAGGTGCAGGAGCGATCTTATGAAACTGGCCGGTCCGCTGCTGCTGGTCGGCTGTGGCAAGATGGGCGGCGCCCTTCTGGAAGGCTGGCTGGGCCAGGGTCTCGACCCGGACCTGGTCTGGATCGTCGAGCCCCATCAGGACTCTCTGCAGGCCTATCTGGCGCGTGGCGCCCATCTGGTCGCCGGTCCGGCAGAGCTGCCGGCGGGCCTCCAGCCGGCGCTCATGGTCTTCGCCGTCAAACCGCAGATGCTGGCCGATGCTCTGCCGGCCTACCGCGCTTTCGCGGACAAGGGGGCAGCGGCGCTGTCCATCGCCGCCGGCTGGCGCGTCGCCGCCTTTGAAGAGGTGCTGGGCGCCGAAACCCCCATCGTCCGCGCCATGCCCAATACCCCGGCGGCGGTCGGCCGGGGCATGACCGTGCTCTGCGCCAATGCCCGCTGCGACCGGGACCTGCGCGACCTGGCCGCGGACCTGCTGATGGCCGTCGGCGCGGTTGCCTGGATCGACGACGAGGGCCTGATGGACGCGGTGACCGCGGTCTCCGGCGGCGGCCCGGCCTACGTCTTCCTGCTCATCGAATGCCTGGCGGAGGCCGGCGTCGAGGCGGGCCTGCCCGCCGACCTCGCCATGCAGCTCGCCCGCGTGACCGTGGCCGGCGCCGGCGCCCTGGTCGACCAGTCCACCGAGCCCGCCGCCACCCTGCGCCAGAACGTCACCTCGCCCGGCGGCACCACCCAGGAGGCGCTCAGGGTGCTGATGGCTGAAGACGGCCTGCAGCCGTTGCTCACCAAGGCCATCGCCGCCGCCACGGCGCGCAGCCGGGAGCTGGGCTAGACAGGTCCAGTTACCCCGGCGGCAGTCTTCTGACCAATTTTGGTGTATGTTCGCCATTCCAATTCGCGCATAAGAAGTGCCTGGGAATGGACGAAGCTGGCTGTCGAGCGTTTTGGCGGGAGATGAAGGAACAGGTTCGGTGTTTCCGGAAGGAAGACCGCAACCGTATCGTCTTTGGTGCGCGGCGGCGTCGTTTCGCCTGGATTCTAGGACGCCCTCTCGGTGGCCATGACTACAGGACTCTCCCTGTCGTCCCGGACCAAACGCTGCTTGATTTCGAGCGCAAATCCAGGGTCGCTCTGCCGCCGTCCTACAGGACGTATCTGCAAGTGTTCGGAGCCGGGGGGGCCGGACCGAACTACGGAGTAGAGGATTTCAACAGGTATGTGCGCGATCGCGATTTTTCGGCACCGTTTCCGCACACCGAGTCGTTGCCCGAAGATCACCGCGAGCTGCCGACGTATAACGCTGAGTTGGGGTTCCCAGGTCTTGCATATATCAGCGATCTCGGCTGCGGTTGCGAAGCTTTGCTCGAAATGAATGGCCCGCAGCCAGGTACGGTGTGGCACGAAACCGAGGAGGGCTTCCTCAAACAGAGCGACTTTGCCGACTACTACAGAGAATGGGCAAGGCGCACCCGCCGAAGCATCGACAGCCACGCGACCCTGCGGTTCTTCGCTAGGAAGACTGACCAAAGGGGACGTTATCCGGGTCTCAAGCTCAATGAGATTCTGGATGCTGTCAGTTGCGAACACCACACTTCGGAGGGCTGGAGCTTCCTCAATGTTCCCGAGGGTGAGATTTGGGTGAGGTTCCATGGAATTCCCGGGAAGGTGGTGGTGGATGAAGGGGGCGCGGTCAAGCGCATCGATCTCAAATAGGGCCACGCTTTGAATTCCGGTGCTGCGGCGCCATGTATGACTTATGAAGAAACCTCTGGTGACAACCCGGCGTGCGGTGCTGGGCGGCCTGGCGGCCCTGCCGTTTGCCAGTTCTCTTGTGCGTTCTCCGGCAGCGCGCGCCAACGGGATTGCGACCCGGCCCATCCCGGCCAGCGGCGAGCCTCTGCCCGTCATCGGCATGGGCACCTGGATCACTTTCAACGTCGGTAGCGACCAGGGCCTGCGCGATGCGCGCAGCGAGGTGCTGCAGGCTTTCTTCGATGCCGGCGGCGGCATGATCGACTCCTCGCCGATGTACGGCTCCGCCGAGGCGGTGATCGGCCACGGCCTCGAACGCACCGGCCAGCCGTCCGGGCTGTTCTCCGCGACCAAGGTCTGGACCTGGGGCCAGTCGGACGGAGTCGAGCAGATGGCGGAATCGCGCCGCCTCTGGGGCGTCGAGCGGTTCGACCTGCTGCAGATCCACAACCTGCTTGCCTGGGAGGACCACCTGGAGACCCTGCGCGCCATGAAGGCCGAGGGACGGGTGCGCTACATCGGCATCACCACCTCCCACGGCCGCCGCCACGGCGACTTCGAGGCGATCATGCGCGCGGAGGACATCGACTTCGTCCAGTTCACCTACAACGTGGTGGACCGGGAGGCCGAGCAGCGCCTGCTGCCGCTATCCGCCGAGCGCGGCCTGGCGGTCATCGTCAACCGGCCCTTCCGCCGCGGCGCCCTCTTCGACCGCTATGCCGCCAAGCCGCTGCCGGGCTGGGCGGCGGAGATCGACTGCGCCAACTGGGCCCAGGTCTTCCTGAAGTTCATCGTCTCCCACCCGGCGGTCACCTGTGCGATCCCCGCGACGTCGCGGGTCGACCACATGGCGGAGAACATGGGGGCGCTGCACGGCCGCCTGCCGGACGCCGCGCTGCGCACCCGCATGGCGGCTGACATCGAAGCGCTCTAGGGCCGCGCGCCGGTGCTGGCCTTCGACGCGGAGGTGCTGGCGGCGCTCTTCGCCCAGATCAACCTTGCGCTCTGGCCCTGGCAGATCGCCTTTCTGGCGGCGGCCCTCGCTGTGCTCGGTCTTGCCGCCTCCGGCCGACGTCCTGCAGGCCGCGCCATCGGGGCGATCCTGACGGCCGGCTGGCTCGCCTGCGGCCTGATCTTCCACCTCCATTACTTCGCCCAGCTCAGCTTCACCGCGCCGGCCTTCGGCGCGCTGTTCCTGGCGCAGGCCGCGCTGCTGGCCTGGAGCCTGGTGCTGCGCGGCGGTACGGCCTTCGCGGTGGGCCGCGGTGCGGCGGCAGGCCTCGGCTTCGCGCTCCTGGCCGCGGCGCTGCTGCTGCCGCTTCTGCAGGCCCTGCTGGGTGAAAGCTTGGAGACGGCACGGATCGTCGGCCTGGCGCCGGGCCCCACGGCGGTCTTCACCCTCGGTGTCCTGCTGCTGAGCGCCGGGCGCTGCCCGCTGCACCTCATGGTTCTGCCGCTGGTCTGGACGGTGATTGCCGGCGCCACGGCCTGGGAGCTGGGAATGCCGGCCGATCTGGCGCAGCCGGTTCTCGGCGCTGCGGCGCTGGCTGCAGGGGTACTCCACAATCGCAGGATCGCCCGCAACCCTGCTTAAGTCGCGTCGCGGTCGAAGCCTCTGTCGATGACCCGCTCCAGCAGGACACGGAGCTGCGCCATGCCGTCCTCACCCAGCCCCTCGGCCATGCGCGCCTCGATCTGCCGCTTGATCCGCGCGCCGTCCCTGAGGGCGGCCTTGCCCTTGGCCGTGTAGTGGATGACCTTGGCCCTGCGGTCTGCCGGGTCCGGTCGGCGGACGACGACCCCGGCGGCTTCCAGATCGTCCACCAACTGCTGCACGGCCTGCTTGGTGAGGCCGGAGCGTTCCACGAGGTCGCGCTGACGCGTGCCCTCGGGACTGAGGAAGGCCGTGATGTTGCTCTGGGCGCGGCCATACCATCCGTGCCCCGCCGCCTGCATGGCGGTGATGAAGGCCTCCTTCCACAGAAAGGCCGCCTGCCACAGCGGCCAGCCGATGTGATCGGGCTTCAGCCCCGTGTCGTCCGCTTCGCTCAAGTCGGCGTCCTCTGCTTTTAGTCAAGATACTTGACTACATGAGTGTCGAAGGATATGGTCAAGCATCTTGACTAAAAGCGCAAGGGCTGACGATGCCATGGTTCGACCGACGCCGCTTTCTTGCCGGAGCCGCCGCTGCGGCGGCGGCCCCGGGTCTGACAGGCTCCGCCATGGCTGAGTCCCTGACGCTGGCACGCCAGCGGGGCGAATGGCGCAGTCTCTTCCGTGGCGGCATGCTGTTCCGCTGGCGCCACGACAGCGAGGCCTTGCTGGGGGAGGTGAGCGCGGCGACCGCCGGCTGGATGGCCGTCGGTTTCAACGATACCGACAGTCTCAAAGGCACCTGCTTCGTCATGGCGCAGCTTTCCCGGCCACCGACGCGCGTGGAACTGCGCCGTGCCCTGGTGCCCGACCATATCCGCATCGACGATCCGGGCGTGCGGGAGGGCTTGCAGGTCCGCCGCCGCAGCTATGCCACGGGGCGGTCCCAGCTCGACTTTCGCCTGTTGCACCGCGTCGGGAACCTTCTCGGGATGAACCTTTCCCCCGGCGCTGCGACCTATCTGATGCTGGCCTGGAGCCGCTCGCCCGATTTCGGCCATCACTCGGCGTTCCGCGACCAACGGGGCGTCGTGCTCTAGACCGCTGTTCACCGCCGCAGTCTCCGCAAACCCCGCTTCCCGGCTTCTCACGGCCGGGGGAAAGGAAGCCTGCGCCTTGAAAACCCCGACCCACTTCCTGATCGGACAGGGCTGTGCCGCCGCTTTCGGCTGGGGCGGCGCCCTGCGTCGGGCCTGCGTGATCGGGGCGGTGGTGCCGGACATTCCGGTCGTCGCCGTCTGGTCGGTGATCGCCGCGCGGGTGACCTGGCAGAACGGCGGCTACGCACAGGGCCAGGTCAAAGCCGGGATGGATGCGCTCTACTTCTCGGACTCGGTCATGATCGCGCTGCACAACCTGCTGCACGCGCCGCTCAGCCTTTTCGGCCTGACGCTCCTGGCATGCCTGCTGTTGTGCCGGGCGCCGGTCTGCCGGCGGATCTGCCTGGCCTTTCTCGCCGGCGCCGCCACCCATGCGCTGGCGGACATCGTCAGCCACGTCACCGACGGCCCCCTGCTGCTGTGGCCGCTCGATCGCAGCCTGCGCCTCACCGGACCTGTCAGTCACTGGGACCCGGCCTTTGGCGGCCACTGGATCACGGCCCTTGAGCTGGGAACTGCCGCGGCTTTCGGCGTCTATGCCCTTGCGGCACGCTGGCGCCGGCGCGCTGGCCGGGCGGCGGCGACCGCCTAGAGCGGAACGGGAGGTGACGGCCTTGCCGGAGGCGGTCCAGCACTCCGGCGGGTCTGCTTCAGGCGGCGTTTTCCCGGTCTTTCAGTCGGTGGTAAAGGCAGCCGGTGTAAAGGGCCAGGAAGTAGACCGTCAGCAGTTCGCGCAGCTCGGTGAAGCGAAGGTTGTAGCCTTCGCCCTCGTTCAGGTCGGTCAGTACCAGTCCGCGGTCGAAGATCCAGACGAGAAAAAACAGAACCGCCGTGGTGCGGACGGCGGGGGTCGGCCAAAGCCACGGCCAGTGACCGTTGAAACTGGCGGTCTGCAGGCGCCGCAGGCCCGGGATCAGCGGGACCAGCACGCCGGAAATCACCACCGCGGCGCCGAGGATGGATTTCGGCAGACGGTCGATGGACTGGTGCAGGTTGTGGAAGTTGGTCTCCTGCTGCCGGTTGGCCTGGATGAACCATTCCGATGACTCCCAGCCGACAAGATGCTGGCCCCAGCTCATCTCCTCGCCGACGATATAGACAAAGCCCAGGGCGAACAGGATCGCGTAGGGGCCGAACCAGGGTTTCGGGCAGGCTGCGCGCAGGCGGAAGTTCTGCAGCGCCAGAAAAAACCCGACGATGGCAACGAGGACGGTCGCATGCTCGATCATGCCGCGCTCGGTCACCATCCAGGTCTGGAAGAAGGAAAACCGCTCGCCGATCGCCAGACTGGCGAAGGGTGTCACTGCCAGTATGGTCGGGATGACGACGGAATAAACATGGTTGATCTCACCGCCCTGGAAGTAGGCGGCCGCGGTCGTCTGAGTGGCCATGGCGCTGCTTTTCTTCGATTCCCCCTGCGAAGACGTCTCCCTCCCGCCAGCCGGAGCATCTGCGTAGTGTGATGACCATGAGCGCCGCCGGTTCCCATGACGCGGGGAAACGGGGCTCTGGCCTGAACGCTCTTGCAGACCTAGGCTGACAAGGAGATGACACTTTTTAGTAACACGAGGGCCGCCCCCGGGGCAAACACGCGCGGCGCGATCCTCGGGCGTAGTCCGGGGCGGTTCGGGCCAGTGGGCGGTTCGGGCCAGTGGGCGGTTCGGGCCAGGGAGCGGTTTTGGCCAGGGGGAAAACAAGGGATGTGGCGACATGGCTGAGGGGGAATTGAAGGAAAGCGCCCGACGCGTTCTGACCGCGCTCGAAGCCTTTGGTCTGGACGTTCGGGTGCGGGAGTTCCCGGCCTCGACGCGCAGCGCCGAAGATGCCGCTGCCGCCATCGGCTGTTCGGTGGCGCAGATTGCCAAGTCGCTGATCTTTCGCGCGGAGCAAAGCAACACGCCCGTGCTGGTTCTGGCGAGCGGGGCCAACCGGGTCGACGAGCGCGCCGTCGGCCGCCTTTTGGGCGAAGCCATCGTGCGCGCCAAGCCGGATTTCGTGCGCGAGGTCACGGGCTTTGCCATCGGCGGCGTCCCGCCGGTCGGGCACCGGCGCAAGCCGGCCACGCTGATCGACCGCGACCTCATGGCCCTGGAGGAGATCTGGGCCGCGGCCGGCACCCCCAACGCCGTCTTCGCGCTGACCCCCGAAGCGCTCCGCCGCATCACCGACGGGACCGTCGCCGACATCAGGCAGGCGTGAAGGACAGGAGAGGCGGGTAAGCCAATGCGATTCTGCGGCAGGTGGCCGCAGCACGGCATCCGGGCCAAGGTATCTGGACCCGGGCTTCCCGCGGCAGGTCTCAATGCCTAAGATGCCAGCGTGGATTCAGGAGTCCCAAGGGGTTGAGACGCCAGAGGAGCGGAAATCATGGTCAAGAAAGCCGACATCCCCAAACACATCATCGACACCGCTTTTGCGCTGGCGGCGGAACGCGGCTGGCGCGATCTGTCTCTGGCGGAGATCGCCGAGGCGGCCAAGGTGCCGCTGTCCACCCTCTATCCCTTGTTTCCCTCGAAACAGGCGATCATTCGGGGCTTCGCCGACCAGGTCGATGCGACCGTGATGGCCGAGGAAGACCCGGAGCGCAGCGAGGCGCCGGCGCGCGACCGCCTGTTCGATGTGCTGATGCGCCGCTTCGAGGCGATGCAGCCGCAACGCGAGGCGATCGGCGCCATCCTGCAGGACCAGATGCGTGACCCCCTGTCGCTCTTCTGCGGGCTTTCCCGCTTCAAGCGGTCCATGGCCGCCATGCTGGAGGTCGCGGGCTTCTCCACCAGCGGCCTGCGGGGGATGATTCGGATCGAGGGCATCTCGGCCGTCTATCTGGCCACCCTCAGGGTCTGGCTGCGCGACGAAAGCGAGGACATGGCCAAGACCATGGCGGCCCTCGACAAGCAACTGCGCCGTATCGACGATCTGGCCAGCCGCATGGGCGGGCGCATGGCCGGGCGGGGTGCGGGCCAGGCCGCCTAGAGCGGATCAGGGCCTGATGGAATCGCCAAGAGCGATCCAGCCAGCCCTGAGCCGCTCCAACTCCTGCAAATAGAGCGGATACCTGCCAGGGCCCTCGGCCGTTCCCGCCCGCCCCGCCGGAACGCCTCCGCGCCTGCTTTCGCTGCGCCTGCTAGCAGCGCAGAGGCTAGGATTTCTGCCGATTTTACGCGATTTTTGTGCAGTGCAAAAAAATCGCTTGACCCTCCGGTTGCAGCCTCTTATATCAGCGTCACCACAGGTATTGTGCGGTGCAACATTGAGGCGGGCAGTCCCCGCACAAATCGAGGAGTTCGAGTGATGGCTGTTTCTGGTAACCCTTTTCTGAACGGTGAGTTCGCCAAGTTCGACTTTGCGTCCCTGATGGATCCCAGCAAGCTTGCGGAGCAGTGGGAGAAGATCGATTTCACCGCCGTTCCGGAGCAGTTCAAGGTCCCCGGTGTCGACGCCCAGGCTCTGGTGCAGGCGCAGAAGCGCAACATCGAAGCCGTGGCCTCTGCCAACAAGGTTGCCCTGGAAGGCGCCCAGGCGGTGGTCCGCCGTCAGGCCGAGATCCTGCGCCAGTCCATCGAGGAAGCCTCCAAGGCTTTCAGCGAGCTGAACGCCGCCGGCACCCCGCAGGACAAGCTGGCCAAGCAGGCCGAGCTGATGAAGCAGGCTTACGAAGCCTCTCTCGCCAACCTGCGTGAGCTGACCGAGATGGCGACCAAGTCCAACGGCGAAGCCGCCGAGCTGCTGACCTCCCGCGTCAGCGAGAGCTTCGGTGAGTTCACCAGCGAAGTGAAGAAGACCGCGAAGAAGAAGTAAGTCTCGCGGACGCTTTTTCCGAAAGCCTCCAAGAAGGGCCGTCTCCGGACGGCCCTTTTGCTTTGCTGGGCCAGCGGGGCTTCCGGCCGGGCTTAAGCCTGCTGGCTGCTGCGTTCCGGCTCCAGGGGAGCGCCGAGGCGCCGGCCATGCCGGACGATGGCCTGGGCTTCTGTGAGCCGCGCAATCTCCCAATCCTGAAGGGCTTCGGGCAGCGGTGCCGGCCGGGCGGCCAGCGCCTGCGCCAGAGCAAACGCGTCTCCCGCCGCCTTGTCGATGCCGCGTGCCGTATGAGGCCTGACCACAGCGGCTGCATCGCCGATCAGGGCGACCCGCCCATAGAGCAGGCGCGGCGCCTCGAGGTCGTGGATGGCCTGGATGAAGGGCTCCGGCGTTGCGGCTACCGCCTCGGCAAAGGCCGGCGGCAGAAGGCTGGCCGCGGCGGCCCGCATCTCTGCGGCGACCGCCAGGTCCAGCCTGTCCGGAGTCATGGAAATCCTGTGGCGGTGACCGTTGCGGTCCGTCAGCAGCCGGTCCAGCGGCGCACCGGCCGGGGCCTGCCGGTACCAGACCCAGTTGTAGCGCCGGGCGCCGGGTTCCGTGGCTCCGTCGGCGCCGGGCACCAGGTAGCCCAGGATGTGCGAGCCGTCCAGGCGATAGAACGCAAAGCGTCCGGCGAGGTCACGATGGGCCTCCGCCCCCAGCGCGGATTCGGGAATCAGGCCGCGCCAGGCGACGTAGCCGGCATAGCGGGGCGCCACCCCGGGCGCGACGGCGTCCCGCACTGCGGAGAGTGTGCCGTCAGCGCCGATCAGCAGGTCGCCCTCCGCGCTGCTGCCGTCCGCGAAGTCCAGCCGCACGTCCTTATGGTTCTGGGCCAGCCCGGTCACCGCGTGGCCTAGATGATAGTGCGCCTCGGGAAAGCGCTCCCGCAGGGCCCGGTAGATCCGGTCCCAGGCATGCTGGGTCTGGTGGCTGCGATCCCGGTCGATGAAGCGGCCCTGCCGGTCCAGGGTCACCCGCTCGAAAGCGGTCACGCCAAGAGGCTCGACCGGCGCGATCCCGAGCGCACGCAGGGCACGCACCAGATCGGCCTGCTCGACCAGGCCGGCGCCCTGGCTCTCCAGGCTCCGGGATGAACGCTCGAAGATGTCGACGCTCCAACCCTGTTGCCGCAGCAGGGTGCCGGCGAAGAGTCCCGCCAGGGAACCGCCGGCGATGAGGGCGCGGCGTTTCGAGGCCGTGGATGGCGGCGTCGAAAGGCGTTTGGGGGTTATGGGCATGGAGCGGTCTCCTTGCTGTGGGCCTTTGACTGCCCCGGAAGATCGCCCTTGTCATCGATAATTATAATACCGAGAATACGGGAAGTATCGTTGCGTTCTATGCAAAGCCAGGATCCGTTGGATCAACTCGCCTCTATGAAAGCCTTCGTTTCTGTCGTCGAGGCCGGCGGTTTCGCCCCGGCCGCGCGGCGCATGGGGCTCGCCACCTCTTCGGTGACCCGCCAGGTCGACGCCCTGGAAGCCAAGCTGTCGGTCCGGCTGCTGAACCGCTCGACCCGCAAGGTGACCCTGACCGATGCCGGGCGGGGCTACCACGAGAAGGCCGTGCGCCTGCTGGGGGACCTGGAAGAGGCCGACCGCTCGGTCGCCGGCGGCGACCAGCCGCATGGGGTTTTGCGGGTCAGCGCGCCGCTGGCTTTCGGGCGCCTGCATCTGACGCCGGTCCTGAGCGCCTATCTCGAGGCCTGTCCCGGAGTGCGGCTGGACCTTCTGTTCACCGACGCCCTGACCGATCTGGTGGCCCTGAATATCGATGTTGCCATTCGCCTGGGCGGGCTGGAGGACGGCGGTCTCATTGCGCGCAGACTGGCCGGTCACCGGCGCCTCGTCTGCGCCAGCCCTGCCTATCTGCAGCGGGCCGGGCGCCCGGAGACGCCCCGTGACCTGGCCGACCACAGCTGTCTGACCTTCGCCTACGGGCCGGGCCGCGACATCTGGCGCTTCCAGGAGGGTGCCGGAGGGGGGCCCCGAGGGGACGCCGGGCCCGAAGCGGTCGAGCTGGAGGCCCGGGTGCGGGCCAACAGTTCAGAGACCCTGGTCCAACTCGCGCTCTCCGGCCTTGGGTTTGTCATGATGCCGACCTGGCTGGTCGGCGCGGAGGTGGCTGCGGGCAGGCTGGTCCCCGTCCTGACCGAATGGCAGGCCAATCCGGGCGCCATGGAGACTGGCATTCATGCCGTCTATCTGGAAAACCGACGTGGTGTGCCGAAGGTCCGCAGCTTCATCGACTTTCTGCTCGCGCAGTGGCAGCCACAGCCACCCTGGGAGCGCGGACTCGAGATCTGATCGTGCGCGTTGGCCACGCACCCTCGCCGAGCCGGCTGCCGGCAAGCCATCCGGGGCTGATCTCTTGCCCGGCGCCCGGCGCCGGTGATAGCGTCGCCCGCGCCGCCCCGCCGACTGCTCCCCGCGAACTCCCGAGCCGATCATGACCGAGACCGCCCCCATCACTTTCGACGACTTTCTCCAGGTCGACGTGCGCGTCGGCACCATTGTGGATGCGCAGCCCTTTCCCGAGGCGCGGCGCCCGGCGATCAAGCTCTGGGTGGACTTCGGCGCGCCTCTCGGCGTGAAGAAGACCTCGGCCCAGATCACCGTCCACTATGCGGTCGAGGACCTGGTCGGCAAGCAGGTGGCGGCGGTGGTGAACTTTCCGCCCAAGCAGATCGGCAAGTTCATGTCGGAGATCCTGGTTCTCGGCTTTCCCGACGATGCGGGCGAGGTGGTGCTGGTGACCGCCGACAAACCGGTGCCCAACGGCGGACGCCTCTACTGACCCGAACCGCTTCCCGCTGCCGTCACGGCGCGCAAGCCTGGGAGGCTTCGCCCACGCCGAGGTATTGATCGCGCCGGGTGGTGTCGAAGGCATGGCTGCTGATGGCGCAGGCGCGGGCCATGCTCAGGCTGTTCCAGAACAGCACCCGGCCGTCGTCGCCGCTGGTGGCAAAGCGCTGGCCGTCCGGATGGACCGCCACCCGCCAGCTGGCGCCCTCGTGGCCCGGCCGGGCCTCCGCCAGGCGCCGGCCCGTCGGGACGTCCCAGAGGTGCAACTGCCCGCTGCGGTCGGTGACCACCAGGGTTACGCCGTCGGCAAGATAGGCCAGATCGGTCGCACCGCCGGTGTGGCCGGTCAAGATGCCGAGGTTGGCACCGGTCTCGACGTCCCAGAGCGTCACCACCTCGTCGCTGGAGGCTGCGGCAAGGCTGCGCCCGTCCGGGCTGAAGGCGAGGCTCCAGATCACATCGTCCTCGGCCTGGAATTCCCGCCGCAGGCTGGCGTCGTCCAGGTCCCAGAGTCGGATGCCTCCGTCGGTCGCAGCCACCGCCAGCAAGCTCTCGTCGGGAGCCAGCGCGGCGCGGGTCACCGCACCGCCGTCATAGTCCAGAACTGTCTCGCGTGTGCCCTCCGCGACGTCCCAGAGGCTGATGCCGCCGTCGCTGGCCGCGATCAGCCGCTGGCCGCCGGCCGCAAAGGCGAGCGACCAGACCGCACCCTGATCGCCCTTCAGCAGGCTGTGCTGGCTGCCGCTCTCAAGGTCCCAGAGCCGCACCTCCCCGCTGCGGTCTCCGGCCGCCAGCAGGCCTCCGTCCGGTGCGAAGGACAGCGCCCAGACCTGGTGGCGATGGCCGGTCAGGACCTGGGCGTTTCCAGGCGCCTGCGGGTCCCAGACCGTGATCACGCCACTGTCGTCTCCGGCCGCCAGCAGGCGCCCGTCGGCGCTGACCGCCAGCCCCTTGGCCGCCGCACCCGGCACCCGCTGCGCGCTGGCCAGGGGCTGGTCGATCCCCATCTGCCAGAGACGCACAAGCTGATCGCGGCCGAGGGTCGCCAGGCGGTGGCCGTCGCGGCTGACCTCGATGTCGATGATGCCGCGGCTGTGCCCGCTGGGCGTCGAGGCGATAGGTTCGTTGCGGATCGGCTGCCAGAGATGCAGGGCGCCGTCGCCCCCGCCGCCGAACAGGGTCTCTCCGTCAGGGGCAAAGGCCACTTCGTTGATCGCTCCGGCGCCGGCGAAAGCCTGGCCGATGATTCTGCCTCCGGGGTAGTCGACCAGCATCGAGGTGGAGTCGCTGCTGGCGGTGGCGAAGCGGTCGCCCTGCGGACTGAAGGCCAGGCTCCAGACGTCGCTGGTATGCGCGCTGCGGATCGGCTCGAAGACGAACTCCGCCGACGGCAGCGCCCAGGCGAAGATGTCGCCGGCCCCGGTCCCTGCGACCAGCCCCTTGCCGTCGGGGGTGAAGCGGACGCTCAGGAAATCACTGGCGCGATCGATCAGCGGTGCGCGCGGCGGGGCACCCTCCGCCATGTCCCCCTTCGGCACGTCCCCCTTCGGCACGTCCCAGAGCCGGACGCTGCCGTCTTCACCGGCGGCGGCGAGACGATCTCCCGCAGGGTCGACCCTTACGCCCCAGACGATGTCCTGCGACTGGGCGATGGTGCGCGCCTGGCCGCCCAGGCCGTCCCCCACAGCCCGGATGTGGACGGCACCGTCGTCGCCGGCGGAGACCAGGTGGCGCGCGTCGGGCGTGAAATGAAGATCCTGGATGCCGCCGCTGTGGCCTTGCAGACTGGGGCCGACAGGCCGGCGCATGGCGACGTCGATGATCTCTATGGTGCCGTCGCGCCGGCCGGTGGCCAGCAGCGTCCCGTCCGGCGTCATGGCAATCGCCAGGGCATCGCCGGCGGGGACGGGGCTGCCGACGAGAAAGGGGCCGTCGCCGGTGAGAGCATCGCGCGCGGCGATCATGGAGGCGCGGGCGTCGAAGCCCGAGGGGCCCGGCCCGGAGCGGGCGACCGCCTCGGCGGCGAGGGCCAGGGCCAGCAGCGGATCGGCTTCGACCAGGCCGTTGGCGGCGGCGCCCAGTGCCCCGGCGAAGCGTTCGGTCGCTTCGGCGGTGGCGCGCTCGGCCCGCTCCTCGTTCTCCTGGGCTTCGCGCAGAGCCAGAAAGGCGACGACCGAGGCGGCTGAGGCGCCGACCGCGAGAAACGACAGCATCGACACCGCCACGCGGCGCGTGCGCCGCTGCCGCCGCCGCCGCTCGGTGGCAGCGGTAACCGCTTCGGCCTTGGCCCGGGCCGAGGCATCGATGAAGGCGCGGTCGAGTTCTCCCGGCAGGTCGGGCCGCTTGGCCGCCCAGTCCTGCGCTGCCAGCAGGGGGGTGCCGCGGTACAGCAGGTCGGCATCGCGGCCGGCGGTGTCCCACTCCGCCGCGGCGCGGGCGAGGCGCTGGCGCGTGCGCAGGTCGTCGCGGCTTTCCTCGATCCAGTCGCGCAGCCGCGGCCAGGTGCGGAGCAGCGCTTCGTGGGCGATCTGGACGTTCTGAGCGTCGACGGTCAGCAGCCTGGCCTCGGTCAGGCGCTCAACGACACGCTGCAGCACCTTCGGCGTACTGTCGTGTTCGATCTCCCCGCGCGCCAGGATGCGGCGGGTGTCAGGCGTCTCTTCACCGGGCGTGACCAGACGCAGAAAGAGACGCCGCGTGGCATCGCGCTCCGCATTGCCGAAACTGCTTTGATAGGTGGCCTCGGCGGTCTGGCTGATCGCTCCCGCGACGCCGCCGGCTTCCCGATATCCGGCCACCGTCAGGCGGTTGCCCTGGCGGCGCAGCCAGGTTTCCACCAGCGCGTGGGCGACCAGCGGCAGGGAACCGGCTTCCTCGCCCGCTTCTTCGATGATCGCCTCGATCAGGTTGCGCTCGACGTAGAGGCCGGCGCGGCGCGCCGGTTCACTGATGGCGCGGCGCAATTCGGACCGGGTCATCGGGCCGACCAGGACCTGGTTCCCGGAGATGCGCTCGGCAAGCCAGGGCACCTCGGCGCAGGCCGCGTAGAAATCGGCCCGCACGGCGATCACCACCCGGACGCTGCTGTCGGCCGGATCGGTCATGGCCGAGAGGGCGCCGATAAAGGCTTGGCGTTGGCTTTCCGGCGCCAGGGTGAAGAGTTCCTCGAACTGATCGATGCACAGCAGGACCGGCGTATCGGTCTCGTCGCTGCGCCCCAGATGCCGGGCGAGGCCGGGTCGCGCCAGCAGGTCGGCCACCGGAATGGCGGTCTTGCCGGCGGGCAGGGCGCTGGTGAGGGCGTAGTGCAGCTCCGTCAGCGGATCACGGCCCGGCGTCATCAGGATGGCGCGCCAGGTATCGCTGCCGAGCAGGGCGCCGGCCTTCAGCGCCGGCACCAGACCGGCGCGCACGAGGGAGGACTTGCCGCTGCCCGAGGGACCGCCCACTACGAGCACCCGCTCCAACTGTATCCGTCGCACCAGTTCGTCGACCAGAGCCTCGCGGCCGAAGAAGGTGCCGGCGTCTTCCGGCTGATAAGCCGCCAGGCCCTTGTAGGGGCAGGCCGTGTCGCGGCCGCCGGCGTCAGGCACGATGCGGGTCGGGATCTCGTCTTCGGCCTCGGCAACCAGTCGGGCCAGGACGTCGTGGATTGCCGCGCGCCAGCTTTCGATGCCGGTGAAGCGCGCCGCAGGATCCAGAGCCATGCCCTGTTCGATCACCGGGTGCCACTCTGCGGGCAGGGACGGCAGGTGACTTGCAACCACCTCGGCATGGGGCGGCCGCTGGCCCGTCAGAACGTGCCACAACAGGGCGGTCGCCGAATAGATGTCGACAGCCGGCAGCACATCGCCGACGCCGTCGCGCTGCTCCGGCGCTTCGTAAAGCGGGGTGCCGCCGACAATGGTCGCCAGCGGTCCGTGCCTGACGAGATCTTTGGCGATGCCGAGGTCGCCGACCAGAACGCGCTCGTCGGCGGCGACGAGCTGATGCGGCAGAGCCTGCGGCGTATGATGCTCGTTCACCAGCGTCGCATCCGCTTCGACCGGCGCGCGCCGCGCAAGCTGAAACAGGATGTTGGCCGGCTTGACGTCCCGGTGCACCAGCCCGGCCTCGTGGACCGCTGCCAGGCCGTCCGCCAGGGCGTCCACCAGCACTGTGAGTTCCCGCGGGTCCGGGCTGGTGCCGTCGTCCGGGCGGATACGTTGCGCCAGCGTGCCGCGGTCGGCGAAGTCCATCACGAAGTAGGGTCGGCCGTCGTTCAGGCGCCCGACGTCATGGACCGTCACCACCTGGGCCGAGCGAACCCGCCGCAGGAGGCGGGCCTCCTCAACGAAGCGCGACTGCAGGGCTTCGTCCTCGGCGAGGTTGGGATGAAGGATCTTGACCGCTACGGACGATTCAAGCTCTTCATCCCAAGCCCGCACGACTGTCGCGAAGCCGCCCTTTGCAATCTCATCGCAAACCCTGTAGCGGCCGACGTAGCTGGGCAGCGTCATCGGCAGGTCTACAGATGGTCACGCACGTCCACGCAGTGATAGGACTTGGCATCGAGAATGTCGTGGTTCCTATCGGCGGCCGTCACGCAGAGCGTGTGGGCGCCGTTGCGCGCGCCGATCGATACCGCGCTTTGCGTGGTGTAGGCCGGGTAGGCGTCGGTCGGGTGCCAGTCGCCCTGCTTCACGCCGTAGGTGGGCTCGGCGTTGTTGCTGACCTGCTCGACCGTATAGCTTTCGCCCCACCAGATATGGATGTGGTTCTTCGACAGATCGGGCATGAAGTTGGCATCGAAGGTCACGGCCAGTTCCGTCCCCGCCTTCGCGACGGCTGCGATCTTCACCACGCAGCCGTCGACCGGACAGGCATTGGGCATATTCGACTGGGCGAGCGCCGTTACCGCCAGACCGAGGGTCGCGCCGCCAAGCGCGGCACAGAGTCCCGACGCAAAGATGTTCGACAATTTCATTGGACCGCCTCCGCAAGTGATGGAAATCACCCTGCCCCAATGCCGTCAGGGTTCGCCCAAGGGCTGCGGGAGTCAAGGCCCCTGCCATGACACCTTGGTGGCGCGGGCGAGTTATTCCGGGGTATTGCCCGCTGTCATTGCGGGCCGCCCGCCCACTGCAGGCGGCGGCAGGGGTGGTTGGGCTGCGGCGGTCTCGGAAGGGATCAGGTGATGTTGAAGCGTTGAAGCACGTCGGCCAGGTCGTCGCCGAACTGGGCGCCGCGGCGGATCAGCCCGACGTTCATCGGCAGCGACTTCAGATCCGGGTGATCCGGATCGAGGCTCGTCAGGAGCGCGATGGGAATGGAACGGGTCGACGGCATGGCGGAAAGGGCGCAGGCCAGATCGACGCCGCTGAGCCGCGGCATCACCTGCGCGGTGATCACCAGGTCGGGCTTGGTTTCCAGGATCAGTTCCAGCGCCTCGATCGGGTTGGTGACGCTGGTCACCCGGTAGCCGCAGGCGGCCAGCTCGCGGCCCACCACCTTGGCGGCGGCGCGCTGCGGGATGATGACCGTCACGTCCTTGTCGGTGATCTCCACGTCATCGACGTTGAAGGCGCTTTGCTGCGGCAGAGCGTGCAGCACCTCGGAGACGTTCTCCGCGTCCACGGCCTCACCGTCCAGCAGGCTGCCGATGCGGTCTGCGAAGGCGATCAGGTCGTTGGCGTGACGCTCTTCGACCGCTTCGATCTCGCTCAGGTACTCGTCCAGGCGGTGGGTCAGCGGACCGAAGCCGACGAGGTTCACGGCGCGGGCCTTCATGCGCAGGTTGGCCGACTCCATGGCCAGGGTTCGCGCCGCCTCGCGGGGATCCAGAACGCCGTTCTTGACCTGCTGAACACGCAGTTCCAGGTTCGACACCAGGTCGCGGGCCTCGTCAAGGGCCTCGCTCTCGACTTGCGAGTCGACTGCTTCTTCGGAAATCAACGCATTCGTCGGGCTCATCGGTCACTCCGTCCGGGCATGGTTCCTGCGGCCGGCAGCATAGAGATCCAGTGGTTAAGGCTGTCTAAAAACGCCGTTGCTGGCGCAAATTCCCCTAGGTGGGCAGCCAGATCCGGGCACGCAGGCCGCCGCCTGGCGCTTCCGCCAGCACCAGATCCCCGCCGTGGCTGCGGGCGACGTCCCGGGCGATGGTCAGGCCCAGGCCGACCCCGCCGGTGGTCGGGTTGCGTGACTGCTCCAACCGGAAGAAGGGTTTGAAGACGTCTTCATAACGCTCAGCGGGAATGCCCGGTCCGTCATCGTCGATGATGACTTCCACCACGGTCTTGCGGCGGCCGGCGCGGACCGAGACCTGCTGGCCGTAACGCCGGGCGTTGCCGATCAGGTTGGTCAGGCAGCGGCGCATGGCCTCGCGGCGCAGCGGCAGGGCGATCTCCTGTTCCAGATGGAGGTCGATGGTGCCGCCGTCGCGCGACATCTGGCCGACGACGTCACGCAGCAGCGCGCAGAGGTCCGTCGTGACCGGCGCCTCCTTGCCTTCACCGCGCGCGAAGGCGAGGTAGCCCTCGACCATGTGTTCCATCTCGGTCACATCGGACTGCAGCTCCTCGACGCCGGCGGCATCGTTCAGCATGGCAAGCTGAAGTTTCATGCGGGTGAGCGGTGTGCGCAGGTCGTGGCTGACGCCGGCCAGCATCTCGGTGCGCTGCTGCACCTGGCGGTTCAGGCGGTCGCGCATGTTGATGAAAGCGACGGCGGCCTGGCGCACCTCGGTGGCGCCTTCGGGTTTGAACTGCGACACCTCCCGCCCCTTGCCGAAGGCCTCCGCGGCGTTCGCCAGGCGGCGTATGGGCTTGACCTGATTGCGCATGAAGATCAAGGCGACGCCGAACAGCAGAATGGAGCTGCCGATGGTCCAGAAGATGAAGAGGTAGGTGGTGGAGGAGAAAAGACGCTCATCGCTCACCAGAACGCGCAGGACGCCTTCGTTCATCTGCACCATGATCTCGACGCGCTCGTCAAGGCTGCGGGTGTCGACCACGAAAGGCCGGCGCAGCCGCTCCTCCAAAGCAAGCTGAAGGCGGGCGTCGACGATGCCGCGGATGACGATGTCGTCGGGAACGAGCAACTCGGCGCCTTCGCTGAGCGACAGTTCCAGGCGCATGGTGCCGCTGGCCAGGCTGAAGACCTGTACAAGGTCGTCGTTGGTCTCGGCGCGGTCGATCAGCCGCACCACGGCCGCGACATCGCCGGCGAGTCCCTGGGCCAAGCGCTTGGTGATGGTGTCGTAGTGGCGGTCGTAGAAGATCCAGGTGGTGATCACCTGAAGCAGGATCAGCGGCGTGACGATGATCAGGAGCGAACGGCCGAGCAGCGACCGCGGCAGGAAGCGCCGGATCGGTCCCGGACCGCCCTGCGGATAGAGCGGGTTCAGCACGCTGCTGCCGGTTGCCTCCATCCCGGGCTCGGTCCGGGGCTCGATCCTGGCTTCGCTGCCGGCCTCCGCGTTGCGGGCCTCGGGCGCATCGCTGGCTGCGTCGCTCTTCATGGCGTCACTCGACATCAATCGGTCATCAGCACGTAGCCGGTGCCCCGGACGGTCTGCAGATAGCGCGGGAACTTCGGATCGCTCTCGATCTTGCGCCGCAGCCGCGTGACCTGCACGTCGATGGTGCGCGCGTTGCCGCTGACCTGGCTTTCATCGGAGAGAACCTGGCGGGTGATGGGCTCGCCCGCGTGCCGCGCCAGCGCCTTCAGGAGCGACGTCTCGGCGGTGGTGAGACGCACGTAGATGCCGGCCCGGGTGAGTTCCTCGCGGTCCAGGTCGAAACTGAACTCGCCGAAGGTGATGGCCGAGGAGGTCTTGGGAGGGGCCGTCGGCACACGGCGCAGGATGGCGTTCACGCGCAGCACCAGTTCGCGCGGCTCGAAAGGTTTGGGCAGATAGTCGTCGGCGCCGGACTCGAAGCCGGCGATACGGTCCTCGGTCTCGTTCATGGCGGTCAACAGCAGGATCGGGACGCTGCTTTCCCGGCGCAGGGTCTGGGTCATCTCCAGGCCGGTCTCGCCGGGCATCATGATGTCGAGCACCAGCAGGTCGAAGGCAAAGGAGGCCAGCTTGGCCCGCGCGTCGGCGGCATCGACGGCCGTCGTCACACGAAAGCCCTGTTCGCTGAGGTAGCGCTGCAGCAGGTCGCGCAGCCGCGTATCGTCATCGACGACCAGGATGTGGGCGGGCTCGCTGGCGGAGGCTGTCATAGGTCAAAGTATAGGTTGTGCGGGCGTTCACGCCTAGCGCCGGACAAGTCTGGCGGGGCCAAGCCCTGCAGGGCCAAGCTTTGGTGGGCCAAGATGTGCGGGGGCCAAGCCTAACGCCGGGCGGGCTGCTTGGCGGCCGGCGGCTCCGGCCGCTCGAAGCGGGCGCGGTCCGGCTCGTCGATGATGTTGGTCAGCACGGTGCGAAAACCCTCCACCGCCGCGGCCCCGGCCTTGCGGTAGGCCCGCGCGATCCGCACCCGCTGGCGCTCGCTCAGCTTGCCTTCCAGTTCGCGGCCCTTGTCCGTCAGCTCCAGCAGCCGCTGGCGCCGGTCGCGCAGGCCCGGGCGCTGGGTGATGAAGCCCTCGCGCACCAGCTGGCCCAGCACCCGGGACAGCGACTGCTTGGTGATCCTCAGGATCGCCAGAAGCTCGGAAACCGTGATGCCGGGGTGGCGTCCGACGAAGTAGATCACCCGGTGGTGGGCCCGCCCGAAGCCGTAGTCCACCAGGATCTGGTCCGGCTCTCCGGTGAAGTCGCGATAGGCGAAAAACAGCAGCTCCATCGCCTGGCGCAGCTCCTCCTCGCGCAGGAAGAGAGGGTTGGGTCCGCCTTTTACGTCAGCCATGTTGACATATCTGCCTAATCTTGTTACATCTGGGACATCAGAATTGATAAAAAGTATCAATTCGAGACTATCTGATGAATAAAATCTCTGTTTGGTGAGTAATACTGACTGATTTTCCGGGCGGATTGAAGGCCGCCGCGCGGTTTCTGTCGAGCATTATGTCCGTGATCTACGCCGAAGCGTTCCATGCAAAAGGGGACCGGCAAAATGAGGATCATCTACTGGGGGTTTGGGGGTTAGCCATGCGGGCGGCAAGGGCCGGATAGAGCCGGATCGCCTGCCGCAGCTGCCCGGGAACGCAAACGAGCCGCCTTGAGAGCGGCCGAGTTTTAAGGACCAAGAGAGCGATGTCCATACTTCCCTTCGACGACCGTGACGGCGTCATCTGGTACAACGGCGAGATGCTGCCCTGGCGCGATGCCAAGGTCCACGTCCTGAGCCATGGGCTGCATTACGGCAGCTGCGTGTTCGAGGGCGAGCGCTCCTACGCCGGGCGCATCTTCAAGATGGAGGAGCACCATCAGCGCCTGCTGGACTCCGGCACGCTGCTGGGCTTCGAGATCCCCTACAGCCGCGAAGAGATCGATGCCGCCTCCATGGCGGTGCTGGAGGCCAACGGCATCGTCGACGGCTATGTCCGCCCGGTGGCCTGGCGCGGCAGCGAGATGATGGCGGTCTCCGCCCAGCACACCAAGATTCATGTCGCCGTCGCCGCCTGGCAGTGGCCGGCCTACTTCACGCCGGAAGCGCGCCTCAAGGGCATCCGCATGGCCTGGGCCGAGTGGCGCCGCCCGGCGCCGGAGACCGCGCCCTGCAAGTCCAAGGCCGCCGGCCTCTACATGATCTGCACGCTCTCCAAGCATGCCGCCGAGGCCAAGGGCTATGCCGACGCGTTGATGCTGGACCACCGCGGCCAGATCGCCGAGGCGACCGGCGCCAACGTCTTCCTGGTGCAGGACGGCAAGCTGCACACGCCGATCCCCGACTGTTTCCTGGACGGCATCACCCGGCGCACCGTCATCGAGCTGGCCAAGCGCCGCGGCTACGAGGTGATCGAGCGGGTGCTGATGCCGGAGGAGCTGGACCGCACGCAGGAGGTCTTCCTCACCGGCACCGCCGTCGAGGTCACCCCGGTCTCGGAGATCGAGGGCCGCCACTTCACCCCGGGCGAGATCACCCGCAACCTGATGACCGACTACGACGCGCTGGTGCGCCAGCACGCCGCGGCCAAGGTGGCGTAGTATGTTTTTTCGCGACTGACGTCGCGGCGGGTCCAGCCCGCTCCCCCTCCCGGCCACCCAACGCCAGTATCCTATGGGTGGCCGGGAGGGGGAGCGGGCCGGTGCCGACCAACAAGAAAATGGCCGGGCGGCACCGACAAGGGGCCGCCCGGTTTTCTTTTTGTGGAAAGGAGAACGCAGATGTCCCGCGCCTTTGTAAAAGAGGACGATGCCGGCGCGCCGGAGGAACGGGTCGATCTGCCGATCTCCGAGCACCCCAATCTGGTAACGCCTGCCGGGCTTCAGATGCTGCGCGACAAATGCCAGGAGTACGAAACCGAGCGCGCGAAACTGAAAGAGCATGATGACGAACTTGCCGCCCAGTCCCACTTGCCGCGGGTCGAACAGGAGGTCCGCTATTGGGAGGAACGCCTGCGCAGCGCCATCCCGGTCGACCTCGCCGGACAGCCGCGCGACAGCGTCGCCTTCGGCGCCGTGGTGACGGTGGAGGACGAGGCAGGCGAACACCACGTCTATCAGATCGTCGGCGAGGACGAGGCCGATCCGCAGGCCGGCAAGGTCAGCTACGTTTCGCCGCTCGCGCGCGCTTTGGACGGTGCCGCCGTCGGCGACCTCATCACCTGGAAACGCCCGGCCGGCGACCAGGAGCTGGAGGTGGTGGTGATTGGGTATGAAGAGTAGAATCTGAGAACATGCCGCGTGCCCCACAAGACGCTCTTTCGGCTTCCTACCCCTTCGGCTTCCGGCTGGGCCAAGATTAAGGTGAAGACCTCACCCTGAGGAGCTTGCAGAGCAAGCGTCTCGAAGGGTGGGCCGCTGCTCCAATTCACTGGAATTGTTATGGCCGCCTTCGTCTATATCTTGCGCTGTGCAGACGGCAGCTACTATGTCGGCTCGACGCGCAAGTCACTCGAAGAGCGCGTGGTCGAGCATAGTAACGGCCTGCTTGGAGGCTATACCCGGTCGCGTAGGCCCGTTGTCTTGGTGTGGTCGCAGAGTTTCGAGCGGATCACCGATGCCATCGCTATGGAGCGGCGTGTGAAAGGCTGGCGGCGGGAAAAGAAAGAGGCGTTGATCAGAGGCGACACCGCCGCCCTTCCTGATCTCGCCGCGCGGCGACGACGATAGTCTTCCGTGCGGTGACTTCATGCTTCGAGACGAGCCTGCGGCCCTCCTCAGCATGAGGACTTAGGTTGGGCTTTCTGATAACGCGCTAACCGCGGATCGCTTATCGAAGTCCAGTACTTGCTTCGTCAGAGAAACAGTCCGTCCTGTGCAGTCGTCATAGCCCTTTGCTTTGGAACGAGCCTCCGGCCCTCGCTCTACACCCCTGGACCGCGCTCCAGGTAGGTGTTGAGGACGATGTAGGACTGGGTGCGGATCATGCCGGGGACCTGGTAGAGGCGATGGAGGATGTCCTCCAGCGCCTTCGTGCTCTCGCAGCGCACCTTCAGGATGACGCAGGTGTCGCCGGCCACGGCGTGGATCTCCTCGACCCGGGAGTCGTCCTGGATCGCCATCAGTTCCGGCGACTTGCCCCAGCCCTCGGTATCCATGTGGATGAAGGCGCAGAGCGGACGGCCGACCGCGGCGCCGTCGAGGCGCGCCACCGTACCGGTGATGGCGCCGGCCTTCTTCAGCTTCTTCACCCGCTCGTGCACGGCCGGCGCCGAGAGGTGCAGCTGCTCCCCCATGTCCTTGTAGGAGAGGGTGGCATCCTCGGCCAGCAGGCCTAACAGTTTTCGGTCCATCGCGTCCATCGGATGACCTTATCAGGTTCGGCACAGAACGCCATTCGTATTTTCTTGAATGGGGTTAATTCCGCTTTGAGCCGAATGACGTTCGGCTATCTATAGACCCTCGTCCAACAGCGAACGACGGAGGGGACCATGGCGGAGACGACCCTGGGCGCGGGAGGCGCGAGGTTCACCGGCGCCCAGAGCCGCTATCTGGCCTGCCTGATGCTGGGCATCACCGTGGTCGGCATCCAGGCGCTGATGGTGGCGCCGATGCTGACCGACATGGCGCGGGACCTGGGGGTCGGGCCGGCGGCCATCGGCCGGGCCCACGGCGCCTATGGCGCCGGCGTCGCCCTGGCGGCGCTGGCCGCGGCGCCGCGCCTCGATCTCTGGCCGCGGCGCCCGACCCTGATCGCCGCCATGCTGGCCCTGGGGGCGGCGCTGCTCGCGGCGGCCCTGGCGGCCGACGGGTGGATACTCACCGCGGCGTTGGGCGCCTGCGGCCTGGCGGCGGGGGTGATCCTGCCCTCGGTCTATGCGCTGGCCGGCGACCTCTCGCCCGAGGCCCTGCGGGCGCGCGCCGTCGGGCGGGTCATCACCGGCTGGTCGCTGGCCCTGGTGCTGGGGGTGCCGCTGGCCGCCCTGCTGTCCGACCAGCTCGGCTGGCGTGGCGCTTTTGGCGTGCTGGCCGGCCTGGCGGCGCTCTCGGCGTTCAGTTTTCTCAGCCTGCCGCGGCGCGGCGCCGACCAGGCCAACGCCGGCGCCGGCTACCGCCGGGCTCTGAGCCAGCCGGGCGTCCTCCGCCTGCTGCTGGTGACGCTGGCCTATATGATCGCCTTCTACGGCACCTATACATTCCTCAGCGATCACCTGCGCGGGCTGCACGACGCGGGCGCCGGCCTCGGCGGGCTGGTTGCGCTGGCCTACGGCCTCGGCTTCGGCGCGGCCATGGTTTTCGACGGCCTGCTCGACCGCCTCGGTCCCTGGCGGGTCGCGGCGCCGGTCTTCGTCCTGCTGGCCCTGCTCTACCTGGCCCAGCCCTGGGCCGCCGCCGTCGGGCCAACGGCAATCCTGCTGCTGTCGGGGCTCTGGGGCGTGCTCAACCACATCGGCCTCAACATCATCGTCTCGCAGCTCTCGGGCGGCCCGGAGCAGACACGCGGCGCGGTCATGGGCCTCTACAGCGGCGTCACCTACATCGCCCACTTCCTGGCCGGCGCCGCCATGGGCCTGGTCTACGCCGACTTCGGCTTTACGGTGCTCGCGGTTGTCGCCGCCTGCTGGCTGGCGCTGGCGGCGGTTCTGACGCTGGGGCGGTCAGAGCGCAGCTAGCCGCCCATCCTTCGAGACGCCCCTGTGGGGCTCCTCAGGATGAGGGTAGGGTAAAGCCTCACCCTGAGGAGCTTGCGGAGCAAGCGTCTCGAAGGGTGGGCAGCCGCTCCAGCGCGATAGGCTCCGTATGTCCGCCTTTGTCTACATTCTGCGTTGCGCCGACGGCAGCTACTACGTGGGCTCCACGCGCAAGTCGCTTGAGGAACGGATCGCGAGCATATTGATGGATCGCTTCGCGGTTACACGCGGCCGCGCCGTCCCGTCGTTCTGGAGTGGTCGCAGGCGTTCGAGCGGATCACGGATGCGGTCGCTATGGAGCGGCGCCTGAAAGGCTGGCGGCGCGAGAAGAAGGAAGCCTTGATCAAGGGCGATTTCGGCGTCCTTTCTGATCTCGCTTCACGCCGGAAGCGCTAGACACTCGTGCGGCTGCTTCATCCTTCGAGACGGGCCTTCGGCCCTTCTCAGGATGAGGAAGAGTGGAAACCTCACCCTGAGGAGCGGACCGAAGGACCGCGTCTCGAAGGGTGTGAAGCGAACGGAGGCAGGCCGTCCGGCGCGGAAGCCAAGCAGGAAGGTTACACCCTGGGCAAGTTCCCGATGCCGCCTGAGAGCCCACCAGCGCTCCCATAGGGTGTCTCGAAAAGGTCCAGCGTGTTTTCTTCGATGTGAACGAGGCTGGAGACGACGAGGCTGCGGCCCACGTCCGACACGATGACGGTTATCTGTTTTTGGTCGAGAAACTCATCGTGCACCCGTAGCCGGGCGCGCTCTTCCTCGGTCGGCTCATCAAGACTGACTTCGCCGAGATAGACTCCCAGCTCGACGTACCTGACGTTGACGAACCAGAGATCGATGTTGGTGGTTTCCCGAACATCGATGCTGCTGCGGATCAGCAGGTGGCTGTGGCTTGCGAGGTAGTGCCATAGCTTAAACCTGCGGCCCTGAAGAAGTGATGTGTCCAGCTTCTTGGACGCTTCACTCCGCCGCATCCGGATCCCGCTTCACCCAGCGTGCAGCGGCGGCATCGTCGCTGGAGCGGGCGTCGACCCAGAGAGCACCCTGGTCGGTTTCCTCCAGCTTCCAGAAGGGGGCCTTGGTCTTCAGCCAGTCCATGAGGAACTGGCAGGCCTCGAAGGCGGCCTCGCGGTGGGCCGAAGCGGCGGCCACCAGGACGATCTGATCGCCGGGCTCCAGGCGCCCGTAGCGGTGGATGATGAGGCTCGCCTCCAGCGGCCAGCGCGCCTGCGCTTCGGCCTCGATCTCGGCCAGCATCTTCTCGGTCATGGCCGGGTAATGCTCCAGGGTCATGGCGCTGACGCCGCTGCCGCCGGCCATATCCCGCACCAGGCCGACGAAGACGGCGAGCCCGCCGATGGCGGTGTTGCCGTCGGTCAGCTTGGCCAGCTCTGAGCCGACGTCGAAGTCCTGCTCCTGAACCTTTATCACCTCTAACCTCCCGTCACCGGCGGGAAGAGCGCGACCTCGTCATTGGGGCCGACCGGGTCGCCGGGCTTGGCGAAGGACTGGTTCACCGCCACGCGGATGGCCTCGCGGTCGGACAGCGCGTCGGCGAATTCCGGCCCGCGGCCTTCCAGCCAGGTCAGCAGCTCGGCCACGGTGGCGACGCCCTCCGGCGGCGTCACCTCCTCTTCGGAGAGGCCCGTCTTGGTCTTCACCCAGGCGAAATACAGCAGCTTCACGGTCGTCCTCTTCCTTTTGCCGCACCCTTCGAGACGGTGCGTTCCGCACCTCCTCAGGGTGAGGCTCTCTGTCCAGGCTCCCGCCTCATCCTGAGGAGCTTGCGCCCGCAAGCGTCTCGAAGGATGAGAGGCCTCGATAGAGACATGGGTCACTTAGTATATAGGTTATTGCGCCACTTCGCTGAAGGGCAGGAACTCCACCATCGCGCCCGCCTCCAGGCGGGTCAAGTCCTCGGGCAGCTCCACCAGGCCGTCGGCGGCGACCAGGGAGGAGAGGATGCCGGCGCCGTCGCGCGGGAACTTCTCGGCGGTGAGCGCACCGGAGGGGTCGCCGACGAGCCGCGCGCGCACCCACTCCCGCCGGTCCTTCTTTTTCTTGTGGTCGAAGCCGGCGCGCACCCGGAAGGTATGCGGCGGCGCGTCCTGGCCGCCCATCAGGCGGAGGATGAGGGGGCGCACGACGGTCAGGAAGGTCACCACCACGGCGACGGGGTTGCCCGGCAGGCCGACGAAGGGCACGCGGCCCACCTGGCCGAGGGCGATGGGCCGGCCCGGCTTCACGGCGAGGCGCCAGAGATGCAGTTGGCCCAGCGCCTCGACGGCTGATTTCACGTGGTCCTCCTCGCCGACCGAGACGCCGCCGGAGGTGACGATGAGGTCGTGCCTTCCCCCTGCGCCGTCCAGGGCATCGCGCACGGTATCGAGCCGGTCGGGCAGGATGCCGAGGTCGTCGACCGCACATCCGAGCCCGGTGAGCAGCGCGTGGATGGTATAGCGGTTGGAATCGTAGATCGCGCCGGGGCCGAGGGCGTCGCCCGGCTCCCGCAACTCGTCGCCGGTGGAAAACAGCGCCACCTTCAGGCGGGTGGAGACCAGCAGGTCCTGCCGCCCGACGGCGGCGGCCTGGCCGACGTCCTGGGGGCGCAGGCGCTGGCCGGCGTGGAGCACGGTCGCGCCTTCGGACACGTCCTCGCCGGCCTCACGGGCGTTGGCGCCGCGCTTGATGCCCGGGCGGATCACGACGGTCTCGCCCTCCAGCGTGCAGTCCTCCTGCATCATCACGGTCTCGGGGCCGCCATCCTCGCCGGCCGGCATGCGCGCGCCGGTGAAGATGCGCACGGCCGTGCCACGCCGGGCTGCGGGCAGGTCCTGCTGACCGGCGGTGATGCGCCCGGCGACCGGCAGGCGGGTCTCCTGCTCCGGGTCCAGGTCGGCGTGGTAGACCGCATAGCCGTCGACGGCGGAGTTTGGGGCCGGCGGAATGTTCACCGGCGAGACCACGTCCTCCGCCAGGATGCGCCCCAGCGCTTCGGTCAGGGGCACGCGCTCGCTGTCGGTGACGGCGGTAATACGCTCGGTCAGCAGCCGGCGTGCCTCTTCCACCCGCATCAGCGGGCCGCCCTGGGCAAAGCAGTCGTCGGTGAGCTGGGCCATGGGTGTTACTGGGCCGCCGTCTGTTCGGCGAGGCCGCAGTGGTCGATGATGAAGTCGGCGATGGCCTCGATGTCGTTGAGGTCGAGGCGGGGCACCGGCAGGCCGGGCAGCTCCGCGTCGGCGGCGACGGCGACCACCTTGGGGTCGTCGGGCTGGATCAGCGGCTTGCCGTGGGCGGGGCGGTGGATCTCGATCTTCTCGTGGCCTTCCTTTTTCCAGCCCTCGATGATCAAGAGGTCGACCGGGCTCATGTGTGTCATCAGGGCCGTGCTGTCCGGCTCCGCCTCCTCACGCAGCTCGTGCATCAGGGCCCAGCGCTTGCCGGAGCCGATCATCACCTCGGTCGCCCCGGCGGCGCGGTGTTGGTAGGAGTCCTTGCCGGGCTTGTCGACATCGAAAGCATGGTGGGCGTGCTTCATGGTCGAGACCCTGAGGCCGCGGCCCACCAGCACCGGGATCAGCTGGGTGACCACCGTGGTCTTGCCGCTGCCGCTCCAGCCGGCGAAACCGATGACTTTCATAGATCCGTGCCTTTCATCGGCTCTTGCTTTCCTCGCCGACCATGTGTTTCAGACCGCGTGCAAGATAGTCGTAGCCGGTGATCGCGGTCAGCACACCGGCAATCCAGAGCCCCGCTTCGCCGATGAACTGCACGGGGATCACCGCCGGGCCGGCGTCGCCGACGATGAGGAAGCCGAGGGCAATCATCTGGATGGTCGTCTTCCACTTGGCCAACGCGGTGACCGGAACCGAAACCTTGATCTCCGCCAGATACTCGCGCAGGCCGGAGACCAGGATCTCGCGCGCCAGGATGATGATCGCCGGTATGACGAGCAGACCGGCGATCTGTTGCGTCGCCACCAGCATGACGATGAGCGAGGCCACCAGCAGCTTGTCGGCGATGGGGTCGAGGAAGCGGCCCAGCGGCGAAACCTCGTTCCTGTGGCGGGCCAGATAGCCGTCGAAGTAGTCGGTGATGCAGGCGAGGATATAGCCGGCCAGCGCCAGCCAGCGCAGCAGCGGCGTGTCGAAATATATCAGGATCAGCAGCAGCGGGATGGCTGCGATCCGCGAAAGCGTCAACAGATTGGGCAGGCTGGTCAGCATGACCGCCGGTCTTCCTTCCTAATCTCGTACGGCGCCGGGAACAGCGCTCCGGAACTGCTGCAACGACCCCTCTTTGTAGCACAGCGGCGCCGGGCCACCCACTGCGTGAAATGTTCACGCAAGGCCCTGCGCCATCAGCCCTCCCGGTGGAAATGGTCGTAGATCTTGCGCGCCACGGTCTTGCTGATGCCTTCCACCGCTTCCAGATCGGTCAGGCCGGCGCGGGCCACGGCCTTGGCCGCGCCGAAATGCAGCAACAGGGCCTTTTTGCGCTTGGCGCCGATGCCCGGCACCTCGTCAAGCACCGAGCGCAGCCGCGCCTTCGAGCGTCCGGCCCGGTGGCTGCCGATGGCGAAGCGGTGCGCCTCGTCGCGCAGACGCTGGATGAAGTAGAGCAGGGGGTCGCGCGGCTGCAGCATGAAGGAGGCCTTGCCGGGAACGAAGATGCGCTCGCGCCCGGCGTCGCGGTCCGGTCCCTTGGCCACCGCAGCGATCGGCAGGTCGCCGAGGCCGAGATCGGCCAGCACCTCCCGGCCGCTGTTGAGCTGCCCCTGGCCGCCGTCCAGCAGCACGAGGTCGGGCCAGGTCCCGCCGCTGCGTTCCGGGTCTTCCTTCAGGGCGCGCTTGAAGCGACGGGTCAGGACCTCGCGCATCATGGCGTAGTCGTCGCCGGCGGCGGTCCCCGGGTCCTTGATGCGGAACTTGCGGTAGGCGTTCTTGACGAAACCCTCCGGTCCGGCCACCACCATGCCGCCGTAGGGCTCGCTGCCCTGGATATGGCTGTTGTCGTAGATTTCGATACGCTCGGGCGTGCCGTCCAGGGCGAAGACCTCGGCCAGCTTCTCCAGCAGACGGCGCTGGCTGCTGCTCTCCGCCAGGCGGCGGGCCAGGGCCTCGCGGGCGTTGTGCAGGGCGTTGTCGATCAGCTTGCGCTTGGCGCCCCGCTGCGGGCGCAGGATCTCGATCTTGCGGTCCGCCTTCATCGACAGCGCTTCGGTGAGCAGGTCTTCTTCGTCCAGGCGGTGGCTGACCAGGATGGTCTTGGGTACCGGCTTGTTCTCGTAGAACTGGGCGAGGAAGGCCCCCAGCACCTCGCCGATGCCCAGGCTCTTGTCGTGGCTGGGGAAATAGGCGCGGTTGCCGTAGTTGCGCCCGGCGCGGAAGAAGAAGACCTGCAGGCAGATCTGCCCGCCCTCCTCGTGGGCGGCGATGACGTCGGCATTGTCGACGCCTTCGATATTGATGTCCTGGTGCGACTGAATGTGGGCGAGGGCGCGGATGCGGTCGCGGTAGGTGGCGGCGGATTCGAAGTCCAGGTTCTCCGCCGCCGACTCCATGGCGGCGGCAAGCTGCTGCTGCACCTCCTGCGATCGGCCGGTCAGGAACTCGCGCGCCTGACGCACCAGGTCCTGGTAGTCGGCCGCCGAGATGCGCTCGACGCAGGGGGCCGAGCAGCGCTTGATCTGATACATCAGGCAGGGCCTTGTGCGTGCCGCGTAGACCGCATCGGAACAGGAGCGCAGAAGAAAGGCGCGCTCCAAAGCCGTGATCGTGCGGTTCACCGCACCGGCCGACGCGAAAGGACCGAAGTAGTCGCCCTCGCGGTTCTGGGCGCCGCGGTGCTTGGTGATCTGCGGTACCGCGTGATCGTCGGTCAGCAGGATATAGGGGAACGACTTGTCGTCGCGCAGCAGCACGTTGTAGCGCGGCATGAAGCGCTTGATGAGGTTGCTTTCCAGCAGCAGCGCTTCGACTTCGGTGTGGGTCTCCACCACCTCCATGGCCACGGTCTCGGCGACCATGCGCTGCAGGCGCCGGGGCAGCTTGCCAATCTGCGTGTAAGCCGTGACGCGGCGTTTCAGGTTGCGGGCCTTGCCGACATAGAGCGCATCGCCGCGCCGGTTCATCATGCGGTAGACGCCGGAACTGGCGGTCAGGGTCTTCACCGTTTCGGCGATCACGGCGACGCCGCGCGCCAGACCCTGGCCAAGGATGTCGTCTTCCGGCGTTTCGGCAAAGCCTGGTGTGGCCGCCTCACCCTCTGCCGCAGGCTGCGGCAGATAGGGCTCTGCGGGGTCCTCCTCCATGCCCATGGCGGAGCGCTTGCCACCGATGGAGGGGTCGCTCAGGCGGCGCTTCGGGGGTCTGGCCATTGCGAATCAATTGGTTAGGCTGAGGTCGTCGGCAAGGAGAAAACCAACACCCGGGCCTCTGGTCAATGCTCCCGAGGCCCTGGGGATTCTATCCACGGAAGCTGTGGATAAAACTGTGATTATCTAAGGTGGCCAGAAGTCGAGGCTTAGGGATTTCTACACTTTTATTAATATGCTTAAATTTTAGGCAAATGATATCAATCCATTGATTTATAATGTAAAAAAACAAGTCAAGAATAAAGTAAACGGCTCTGCCCCAAAAAAGTCATCCTACACGAAGGGGGTAATCCAACCTCCACGGAACCTGTGTAAAACTGACACCTCACGGGAGCCGGGATTGGCTTCTAGTGCAAGGGTTTAGCGGCCGGGCCCCTTGGTCGAAAGGTCTTAACGGCGGCGTTCGATCTCGATGCCGATGCCGCCGATATCGGCGTAGCGATCCAGCTTCTCGATTCTGATCCGGGCTTCCAACACCTGCGGAAAGCCGAAACAGATGGCGGCGAGGTCCTCGGCCAGGGTTTCCAGCAGCCGCACGCCGCCCGCCACGCAGCGCCGGCGAATGGCCTCGGCCAGCACACCGTAATCGAGCACCTCGTTGATGTTGTCGTGCTTGGGCGGCAGCGGTTCGACAAGCAGTTCCAGGTTCACGCGCAAACGCTGGCGGCGGGTACGCTCCTCGTCGCTGACCCCGATGCTGCAGGACACGGTCAGATCGCGGATCACAACGCGCTGGGCGACAATCTCAGGCTGGGTGCTCGCGGGCTGGGCGCTTGCGGATTGCGGCTCCGCCGGAGCTTTGGACATGCTGCTCATGACATCAGTATCGGCCTTTGCCGTTTTGCGGGCCAGCCCGGCGTTACCCCTGCATCACCCCGGCGCCACGACGGATACGGCCTGGCGCAGTCCGCTTTCGTTGCTCAGCGGTTCGGCCACCGCCGGCTTCTGCGGCTCGAACTGAATCCAGATGAAGGCGACGTAAAGGGCAATGAATATGCCACCTGACACGCGGCCCATTTTCTTTCCGATCAGCATGACCGGCACGGCAATCAGGGTCGCCGCCGCCAGGATCCAGATGTCGAAACCCAGGACCTCCGGCGAGACCGCAACCGGCGTCAGGATGAAGAGCGAGCCGAGGATGAGCAGGAGGTTGAAGATGTTGGACCCCAGCACGTTGCCCAGCGCCACCTCGGTATGGCCCCTGGCCGCGGCGACGATCGCGGTCGCCAGTTCCGGCAGCGAAGTGCCGAAGGCCACCAGGGTCAGGCCGATGACCGACTCCGACACCCCTGCGGCGCGGGCGATCTGCAGGGCGCCACGCACCAGCAGCTCCGAGCCGGCGGCCAGGGCGACGATGCCGCCGATGACCAGCACAAGAGCCACCCAGGTCGACCGGGGTGCGGCGCCGGCTTCCTCGATCGCCTCGAGCCCGGTGTCCGCGTCGTTGCCGCCCTTCAGCTCCGCGCGATAGCTGGCCCAGAGATAGGCGACCAGCAGGGCAATCATGATGACGCCGTGCACCAGGCTCATGGTGCCCATGAAGGCGAGCGCCATGAAAACCGCCGTGGCCCCCACCATGACCGCAATGTCGCGGAGCAGACGCTTGGGCTCCTTGAGGATCGGGCAGAGCAGCGCGGAGACGCCAAGGATCAGCAGGATGTTGGCGATGTTCGAGCCGACGACGTTGCCGACGCCAATGTCGGTGGAGCCCTGAATGCCGGCGGTCAGAGTCACCACCAGCTCCGGCATCGATGTGGCGAAGGCGACCACCGTCAGGCCGATCAGAAGGGGGGAGAGGCCGAAGCGCAGCGACAGGCCGACGGCGCCGCGCAGCAGCACCTCCCCACCGATGAACAACAGCACCAATCCGCCACCAGCCTGCAAGAATGCTATCGCTGTCATATCCGGAACTGATTCTCGGGCTGGTTAAGGAGGACGGGTGGTGATCGGTTGGCCGAGTCTGAAGGGAAGGTCCGGCCGCGGCGGCCCGCACAATGGCTGAGCTGCCCTTAAATGTCGATTGTTCTTGCGTATTTCAATCGGTTCTATGGCCGCCATGCGGAAATCTGCTGCCCGCAGGCGACTTTCCCGGCGGAATCCCGGTGTTCGAGGCCGGGAGGGCCGCTCTAGCCCGCCGCGCCGGCGGCTGGAACCAGCTTTAGCGCTGCCGAATTCATGCAATACCGCAGGCCCGTCGGGGGCGGGCCGTCCTCGAAGACGTGACCGAGGTGGGCATCGCAGCGCGCGCAAAGCACCTCCGTCCGTCTCATCCAGAGGCTGCGGTCTTCACGGGTTGCAACCGCCGCGGGATCTGCCGGCGCGTAAAACGACGGCCATCCCGTACCCGAATCGAACTTCGTCTTGGACTCGAAGAGCACGCCGTCACAACAGATGCAGTGGTAGCGGCCCGGGATCTTGCAGTCGTGATAGGCCCCGCTGAAGGCCCGCTCGGTCCCCGCCATGCGGGTCACATAGTACTGTTCGCGGGTCAGCATCTCGCGCCACTCGCGATCGCTTTTTTCGATCTTCGCCGACATCGCCCGGTCTCCCACGCTGGCTGCCCTGCTCCAATCAGGCGTCTTCTCGGACAAGGATGGTACGCCCTGGCGGGCTGACTTCAAAGCTTGGGCGGGGCGGCTTTGCGACTGCGGCCGGGCTGGAGAGCGCTCTTACCGAGAACGCGCCTTAGCGGGCAGTGGGGGAGCGGCCAGTGGGGGAGCGGGCAGTGCGGGCGATGCGCAGGATGGTTTCGTGCAGGGCGGAGAGAAAGGCCGAGCGGTCGCGCGGGGAGAAGGGCCGCGGGCCGCCGGTCACCTGGCCGGCCTCGCGCAGTTCGGCCATCAGATTGCGGGTGGCGAGCTGCATGCCGATGGAGCGCTCGGAAAAGGCCTTGCCGTTGTGGCCCAGGACCGCGGCGCCGGCCGTCACGCAGCGACTGGCCAGCGGCACGTCGGCGGTGATTACGACGTCGCCCGGACCGGCCCGTTCGGCGATCCAGTCGTCGGCGGCATCGAAACCTCCGTCCACCACCACGCGCTTGATCAGAGGATGGACCGGCAGGGCGATGATGTCGTTGGCCACCACCTGCACGGTCCAGCCGTGCCGCTCCGCGACCTTGTAGATCTCCTGCTTCACCGGGCAGGCATCGGCGTCGACGTAGATTGTTCCCGGGATGGTGCCAGGGGTGGTGCTGTCTGACGGGGTCTGTGACATGGAAGGTTGGGCTATGGCAGGTTGGGCTATGGGAGGTTGGGCCGGTTAAGAAGTCTTTCTGCAACAGGATATCATAGGCCGCCGGCGCCGGGCCTTGAACCTGTGACTTCGCCGGCGCGACTGACCCGGGACGCCCATTAGCAGAGAGGGCGGTCGGTAGTTCCGAGCGAGAGGATCCGGGAGATCATGCCCGAACATCAGGTACTCCTGCGCAAGATCGCCATTCTGGCCAGCGGTCTGGCGATCGCCTACAGCCTTCTCGCCGTCGACCTTCTGTTCCTTGCGGCGGCCGGGCCGGGCGCGCTGTTCTACGCCGCCCTCGCGATGCTGGCCGGCCTCGGCTTCTATGCGGCGGGCTGGGTGTTCGGGGTTGTCGAGGCCCTGACCAGCACGGCGGCGGGGGAGTTCCTCCCGCTGATGCTCCTGATCTGGGTGCTGGCGATCGCGGCGATGGTTGTCCTGCTGCCGCTGGCCCTGCTGGTTCTGGTCGTACGGTACCGGCGCGCCCGTCGCCGCTTTCTGATGGCTGGAGACGAAAGCGACGGTCCAGCCTGACCCGTTCCAGCGCCGACGGATTACCGGCGCCTTCCCCCGGAGCGCCCGCGATACTTGCCCTTGCGGGATTTGCTGGCGGCTCCGGCCTTGGCGATGCGGTCGGCGAAGCCGGCTCCACTGCCGTCGCCGCTGGCTGAGCCCGGTTTGTCGAGGCCCAGTTCCTGGTCCTGCAGGCGCTTGATCTCGTCGCGCAGGCGCGCGGCCTCCTCGAACTCCAGGTCGGCGGCGGCCTCGCGCATGCGCTTTTCCAGGTCTTCGATGTAGGCGCGCAGGTTGTGGCCCACCATGTGCTTGGTTTTCTCGTCGCCGGTCTTCACCGTGACGTGGTCGCTCTCGTAGACGCTCTCCAGGATGTCGGCGATCTGCTTCTTGACCGATTCCGGGGTGATGCCGTTGGCCTCGTTGTAGCCCTGCTGCTTCTCGCGGCGGCGGTTGGTTTCCTCCAGCGCCGCGGTCAGGCTGTCGGTCATCTTGTCGGCGTAGAGAATGACGCGGCCGTCGACGTTGCGCGCCGCCCGCCCGATGGTCTGGATCAGCGAGGTGGTGGAGCGCAGGTAGCCCTCCTTGTCGGCATCGAGGATGCAGACCAGGGCGCATTCGGGAATGTCCAGCCCCTCGCGCAGCAGGTTGATGCCCACCAGCACGTCGAAGACGCCGAGGCGCAGATCGCGGATGATCTCGATGCGCTCAAGGGTGTCCACGTCGGAGTGGATGTAGCGCACCTTCAATCCGGCCTCGTGGAGGTATTCGGTGAGGTCCTCGGCCATGCGCTTGGTGAGGGTGGTCACCAGCACCCGATTGCCCGCCGAAGCCATGGCCTTGCATTCGCCGATCAGGTCGTCGACCTGGCTCTCGGTGGGGCGGACGATGCAGACCGGGTCGATGAGGCCGGTCGGGCGGATCACCTGTTCGACGAAGACGCCGCCGGTCTGCTTCAGTTCCCAGGGGCCGGGGGTGGCCGAGACGTAGACCGTCTGCGGGCGCATCTGTTCCCACTCCTCGAACTTCAGCGGCCGGTTGTCGATGCACGACGGCAGGCGGAAGCCGTATTCGGCGAGCGTGGACTTGCGCGAATAGTCCCCGCGGAACATGCCGTTCAACTGGCCGACGGTGACGTGGCTCTCGTCGACGAAGAGCAGCGCGTCCTCCGGCAGGTATTCGAAGAGGGTCGGTGGCGGCTCGCCCGGATTGCGCCCGGTGAGATAGCGCGAGTAGTTCTCGATCCCGGCGCAGGAGCCGGTGGCCTCGATCATCTCCAGATCGAAGGTGGTGCGCTGCTCCAGGCGCTGGGCTTCCAGCAGCTTGCCCTGCTGGTTGAACAGCTCGAGCTGGATCTTCAGGTCTTCCTTGATCTGCTTGGCGGCCTGCTGAAGGGTCGGGCGCGGCGTCACGTAGTGGCTGTTGGCGTAGACCTTCACCGACTCCAGGCTGTCGGTCTTGTCGCCGGTCAGCGGGTCGAACTCGTGGATCGTCTCGACCTCGTCGCCGAAGAGGGTGAGGCGCCAGGCGCGGTCCTCGTAGTGGGCCGGAAAGATGTCCAGGGTGTCGCCGCGCACGCGGAAGGTGCCGCGGTGGAAGTTGCCGTCGTTGCGCTTGTACTGCAGCTCCACCAGCTTCTTCAGCAGCTCGGCGCGGCGGATCTCCTGTCCGGCCTTCACCTCGACGATCATGGTGGCATAGGTCTCCGGCGAGCCGATGCCGTAGATGCAGGAGACCGAGGCGACGATCACCACGTCGCGGCGCTCGAACAGCGCGCGGGTGGCGGAGTGGCGCATGCGGTCGATCTGCTCGTTGATCGAGCTTTCCTTCTCGATATAGGTGTCGCTGCGCGGGACGTAGGCTTCCGGCTGGTAGTAGTCGTAGTAGGAGACGAAGTACTCCACCGAGTTGTTCGGGAAGAAGGACTTCATCTCCGCATAGAGCTGGGCCGCCAGGGTCTTGTTGGGCGCCAGCACCAGGGAGGGGCGCTGCAGCTCGGCGATGATGTGGGCGGCGGTGAAGGTCTTGCCGGAGCCGGTGACCCCCAGCAGAACCTGGTCGCGTTCCCCCTCGCGCAGGCCGCCGGTCAGCTCGGCGATGGCCTGCGGCTGGTCGCCCGCCGGCACGAAATCGGAATCGATCCTGAAGGGCGTCCCGGCGGTAACGTCCGCCGGCTTGGCCGGGAAGGGGGTGAGGACGGAATTCGGCATGGTCTCTTTTTTGCTCGTCTGGGTGTTCGGTTAAAGCGCGTGGCTCAGCGCACGGATCAATTCCTCTTCGTCGACATCCTCCCATTTGAGCGTAGCCATGAGGTTGTCAATCTGTAGGCGCAGGAATTCCCGATGCTCCGCAGGATAGGTGTGCCTGAACTTGACGAAACGCTCGCCGATGACGAAGAGCTGCAGCTCTGAGAACAACTCTCGCTCCTCGCCGAAAAACTGCGCTTTGAAGCGGTAGGTCGCGGACAGACCGCCGACCGGACCCGAATCCTGATGGACCTTGACGGTCGCACGGTCCTCGACCCAACGGCCGCCGGGGTAGCGGGAAATCTGCGCTTTTACAGTGGCGAACTCCAGCTCCAGATTTGCCGCCGCATCGCCGATGCGATTGTAGACCGGATAGAAGTAAATCGTCGAACCGGAACGATACCCCGGTTCGGCCGAGTTATAGCCGACGGAGACGTCCTCCAGGCCGGCCGAGTAGGCGAAGATGCGGTGCCGTTCGAAGATCCCGATCGAGATGGGGAAGCGCGCACTGTCCCCAACGCCGTTGATTTCTCTCGGCTGGTAGTTCTGGGCATGACCGGCTGGGCTGCCGACGGCCATGGCGAACCCAGCAAACAGCGAGATCACAAGCGCCCGCTGTGTCTGTCTCAACATCCTTGGTTCCCTGTCTTGCTCGAGCCCGAGCTCCGGTTTCTATGACCCAACTATGCCCGCTGCAGTGCCCTTCAGCCAGAGGGCTCAGCGGCAGCTCCTGCCAGCAGTCTGTCAGGAGAGTCGGGAGCCTGGCAGGAGCCCGCGCCCGGCCTCTTGACCGCCGCGTTCCAATCTCGTATATTCAACCAGATGGTTGAATATACTGAAGAGCGTCTGGACCGCACCTTTTCCGCCCTCGCCGACCCGACCCGGCGGGCCATTCTGGCCCGGCTGATGGCGGGGGAGGCGCGGGTGACGGAGATTGCCGAGCCCTTCGACATGTCTCTGAACGCCGTCTCAAAGCACGTGGCCGTTCTGGAGCGGGCGGGGCTGGTGAAGCGCGACGTGCAGGGCCGGGTGCATCAGCTTTCCTTCGAAGGCGCCCCGATCCTGGAGGCGGCGCGCTGGATGGAAGAAACCCGGCGCTTCTGGGAAGCCCGGCTGGACGCCCTGGACGCTTTCCTCAAGCGGCAGAAAACCCGGGACAACTCCCCCCACGGATCTGATGGAAAGGAACGAAAGTCATGAGCGATGCGCTGAGCAGCGAGAGCGTGGCGCCGGCCGCGGCCTTCGGGACTGCGCCGACGGTCAGGATCACCCGCGTCTACGAGGCCACGCCCCAGGCGGTCTTCGATGCCTGGACCAAGCCCGAACAGTTGAGCCAGTGGCTCTGCCCCTTCGACCTGCACGTCGCCGATGCCGCTGTGGACCTGAGAGTGGGCGGTGCCTACCACGTCCTGATGCGCGGCGAGGACGACCACGAGCACCACGGCGTCTTCGAGATCATCGATCCGCCGGGCCGGCTGGTGATGTCCTGGGCCGGCGGCGGCCTGAAGGGCGTCGAAAGCCGCCTGACCATCGGCATCGAGGAGGCCGAGACCGCCGACGGCAAGCCGGGCGCGCGCATGACCCTGATCCATGAGCGTTTCCCCGATGCCGAGACCTCCGGCAACTACGAGGGCGGCTGGAACAGCGCCTTCGACAAGCTGGAAGCGGCGCTGAAGCGCTGAACGAGGCCTTTGCGACACAGCAATGGGAGAAGGACGATGGTGGAGACGGCCTTGAGCAAGCCGGTGGTGCGCCTGACCCGCAGGCTCGATGCCAGCCCGGAACTGGTCTTCGACGCCTGGACCGATCCGCAGATGGTGCGCCAGTGGCTGGTGCCGGGGGAGATGGTCATGGCCGCCCTGGAACTCGACCTGCGCGTCGGCGGGCGCTTCGACTTCGTCATGACGGGCGAGGAAACCTATGCCCACAAGTGTGTCTACAGGGAGATCGAGCGGCCGCGGCGGCTGGTCTTCACCTGGTCCTCCTCGGCGACCGCGGGCAGGGACACCCTGGTCACCGTGGAGATCGAACCGCTGGGTGAGGGCTCGGAACTGACCCTGACCCACGAAGGCTTCGCCGATCAGGCCATGGCTGCGCTGCACAACGGCGGCTGGACGGCCTGCTTCGAGAAGCTGGTGCCTTTCGTGGAGGATTAAGATGCCCGAGACGCAATACAACCCGATGCAAGACGCCCTGGCGCGCATGGCGGCGCGCTCACCGGTTCTGCTGCCCCATGCCAGCGCCGAGCAGCGCCGGCTGCGCAGGGAACTTATGGACGCCGAGGTGGCGCTGAAGGAGCAGCGCGAGAAGGTGGCCGCATTGCGCCGGCGCCTGCCTCAAGGCACGCCGCTGGAGACCGACTACGTCTTCAGGGAAGGGCCGGCGGATCTCTCCCGCAACGCGCCCGCCGAGATGACGGACGCGAGGCTGAGCGACCTCTTCGCCCTGGGCAAGGAGAACCTCATCCTCATTCACTTCATGTTCGGCGCGGCGGCGGAAAACCCCTGTCCCATGTGCACCATGTGGGCCGACGGCTACGATGCGGTGGCCGAGCACGTAAGCCAGCGGGCCGCGCTGGTGCTGGTCGCGAAGGCGGAGATCGGCAGGCTGCGGGCCTTTGCCGCGGCGCGGGGCTGGAATCATCTGCGTCTGCTGTCGAGCCACGACACCAGCTTCAACGCCGACTTCGGCATGGAGGACGATTTCGGCCAATGGCCGGGCGTCTCGGTGTTCCGCAAGGGCGAGGACGGCCGCGTCTATCACTTCTACACCGGCTCGGCGCCCATCGGTGCGGACCTCGCCCGCGGCATCGATCTGATGTCGCCGGTCTGGCACCTCTTCGACCTGCTGCCGGAGGGCCGCGGCGACTGGTTCCCCAGCCTGCGCTACGACTGACGCCTGGTTCCATTCCAGCCGCCGCCCATCAAGGGAGGCGGCGTGCGGAAGGCGCGGCGCAGAGCCGCCGCGCTCTGCTCTTCGGGGGGAGCGGCCGGCGGTTGAGGGTTCCGCCCGGGCGCGAGGGCCGGCGTGGCGGGGCCGCCGGTCGGCCGGACAGGGTCGGGCCGCAACCACAGCGGATGCGGCCGGGTCGGGATGGATGCCATCGGTGTCTTCCGTTTCTAAATCACTGGTCCTGACGCAGGGGCGCCTAAAGCAGGGGCGCAAAGAGCAGCAGCGCGGCGCCGAGGCCGACACCCATCAGGGCAAGGACGAAAAGCCGCGCCGACCAGCGGCGCAGACGGCTGCCGCGGTCCAGCGGTCCCGGCTTGTGCTGGGTCATGAGCGTGGGGTCAAAGAGCATGGGCTGAGGGTACCTTTCCTGGTTCAATTCCCCCGGTTGTGGTTTCTCCCCCGTTGAAGTCAGCGTGTTCCGCCGCAGCGGTTTCGGCTGCCGCTGCACCGAAAGCTTCCCCGTCCATGGCCTCGGCGGTGACCGCATAGCGCAGCGGCCCGCCCGGTGCGACGGCGTCGAAGGGATAGCAGGTGACCAGCGTCAGCAGGTGCCGGTCCCGGCCGGGCCGCAGGATCACCTCCTGGCGCACGTCGAGAACGGCGTGGCCCCGCACGCGGTAGTCCCGCCAGGCGCCGCTGCGGTCCTGCAGGCGGAAGCGGCTGCCGGGCTCCAGGTGGCGCAGGAAGGCGAAGTGGGTGTCGCGGTGGCCGCCGAGCACGTCGTGGTTCAGGCGCTCCGTGCCGGCGACCCAGCCGGGTCCGAAGGCCAGCGTGCGCCCGGAGGCGCCCGCCAGCACGAAGAGGTCGATGTCCCGTGCCGGCACCTGCAGGCGGGCCACCGGCCAGGTGTCGGCCCAGGGCCAGGGCTTGACGGCCCCGGGCTTGGCGGTGGCCGATCCGGCCAGGGTCTGGGTCCAGGCGCGCTCCATCAGGTGCTGGGCGAGCCAGGCCTTGCCGTGGATCAGGGCGGCCCCGCCGAGCTGCCAGAGGCCGAGGCCGACCAGCAGCAGGGCGAGGCCGCAGAAAGCCTGCCTGGCTTTCGAAGCGCTAAGCAACCTGGACCGCCTTGCGCCGGCGCAGGACGAGCAGCAGCAGGAGGCCGGCGGTCAGGGCGAGGCCGCCGAAGAGGGCCATGCGCTCCGCCGGGGTGGCGCCCTGCGGCAGCATGATCGGCTGGCCGTCCCTGGCAGCCTCGGCCTGCTGCAGCAGCGGCGCCGGCAGCGCAAAGCTGCGCATTGCCTTCGTTTGGGCTGCATCCATCAGGGGTGCCTGCGTGCCGGGCACTTGCATGGCGGGCACTTGCATGGGGGGTGCCTGGAGGCGGGCCGGGTCGGCTCCGGCTTCCGCCTCGGCGCTGCCGAAGACATGCTCGGCGCTCCAGCCCTCGGGCAGGTTGCGGGCGATCTCCTCGCTCTGGAGGCTCTCGTCTTCGGGCCGCGCGCGTTCCTCGTCGATCGCCACCAGGCTGGTGTAGCGCGTGACCAGACCGTGCTCCAGGGCCAGGGCCAGGGCGTCGGCGCGCACGGCGGCGCTGTCGACCCCCGGCGTGTCGTAGAAGCGGTCCTCGATGGCGACCAGCTTGGCCCGGGCCCAGAGGCTGGCGGTGCCCGGCGCCGCGGTCAGGGTCTCGAGCGGGAGGCGCTGCTGCCAGGGGCCGTCCGATCCGGTCCCGGTGATCAGCATCTGGCCTTCCAGCTCTTCCAGGGGAACGCCTTCCAGGCGGGCGCTGAAGGTCACCGGCTCCCCTTCGTAAAGATCGGGCAGGGGGCCGGGGTAGGCCTCGACGCGCTTGCCCGCGGCGATCGGCCAGCCGACGCGGATGTCGGTGAGGGCCGGGTTCTCCAGCTTGGCGAAGAGCGCTTCCATGCGCGTGGCCACCTCCTCCAGGTCGCCGATGTGGGTGAAGCTGCCGCGGCCCAACTCGGCCGACTTGCGCATGAAGTAGCTGTTGGGGGCGGAGCCGATGCCGATGGTGAAGAGGCGGCTGTCCCCCAATTGCTCGGCGACCACCTTGAAGAGTTCGTGCTCGTTGCCGACGGCGCCGTCGGTCAGGAAGACGATCTGGCTGAGGTAGCCGTCGGCGGTGCCGCCGGTCAGCGCGAAGTCCAGCGCCGGCGCCATCTCGGTGCCGCCCTCGGCCTCCAGCGCGCTGACGTAGTGAAAGGCGCGCGAGACGTTGGCGACGGAGGCCACCATCGGCCGGCGGTAGAGCGCGTTGGTGACGCTGTTGAACTGAACGACGTTGAAGCGGTCTTCGGGGTTGAGGCTTTTCAGGGCGGCGATGACGGCGGCCTTGGCCTGATCCAGGGAGTCGCCGTGCATGGAGCCGGAGGTGTCGATGACGAAGACCAGTTCGCGCGGGAAGGGGGCGGGCACCGGCTCGGTGTTTGTCCAGGTGGGCTCCGGCGGCACCATCATCACCAGCAGGTGGGTGTCGGCGCCGACCTGCTCGGCGAAGACGGCGGCCTGGGGTGCCGCGCTGGGGGTCGGCTGCCACTCGAGCACGAAGTCGCGGTCCGCCGGCACGCTGCCGTCACGCAGGTCGATCCGCTGGCGGCCGTTCTCCAGGGTTTCGATGATCACCGGGTGATAGAGACTCTTCACGTTCTGTAACGGGACGCCCGCATCCAGGGTGATGGCCAGCGACAGCGGGTTGCGCTTCCCGCCGGTCTCGACCGGCCCGAAGAGGTCGCGGGCTTCCGCGTCTCGCGGCGGGTTGACGGCTGGGGTGGGGGTGACGGGAGCCGAGGGCGACTCGACCACCGCGTCTGGTGCCGGGCTGTAGCGCGGCGCCACCACCATGGGAAAGCGCAGCGCGAAGACGCCGTTCTCGTAGGCGACGGCGTCCTGATAGCCGATCTCGATGGCGATGCTTTCGCCCGGCCCGATGTTGGCCACCGAGGTGACGAAGACGTTGGGCCGCTCGCCGCTGACCAGGCTGGCGCGCTGGCCGTTCTCGGCGGCGGCCTGATAGGCACGCTCGGCCTCGGCCTTTTCCATGATGCGGCCTTGCACCTTGCGGTCGCCGATGGTCATGGTCAGGCGGTCGACGGCGGAGCGTTCGGGCAGCGGGTAGACGTAGATGCCTTCCAGCCAGCGGTCGCTGGGATTGTGAAAGACCTGCCGCACGGTGACCCGGTTCACCAGGCCGTTCACCGTCATGCTGACGTCGCTCTGAAGCACCGGTGCCTCCAGTCCAGTCTGGCCGTCGCCGGAGCGGAAGAAGAGTCCGTTGGGCAGGTCCTGACCCGCTTCGGCGCCATAGGCGGCGGGCAGGCCGCGCAGGGCGAAGCTCAGGATCAGGATGGCGATGGCAAAGCCCAGCGTGCCGCTCACCACGAAGACCGAGCGCAGGCAGGCGCGGATCATCTGTGGCGGGATCAGGCTGGCCGGCCGGTAAGGCAGCATGTCGTGACGCATCATGGTCGTCCCCCAGGTCTCTCTCTCGTCCCTTGGACCGCCGCCGGTCCGAAGCTTCACTCACTTCGTCGGGCCGAAGCCCCAATCCGTTCTATTGGCAGCGATCCAATCTGTTCGCGGGCCTGCTCATCGGGCGTGAGGCGGCGGTTTTTCCAGGACGCCAGTGGGCCAGGGGACCGTGGCGAGAGCGGACCGAGATTGGGGCGATTCCGTGGTGGCTTGTGACCGATTAAGGCGCCGATCCCCCCGTCTATCTCCCGTCTATCGCCCGTCCATCCCTGGTGTGGCGGGCGGGCGGTGGGGCCCGCCGCAACCCAGCCTCCCGGCTTTGCCGGTTGCCAGCCCGACGGGGCCGGGACTAAGTTGGCGTTTCAGACGTTGTCCTGGCGAGAACCGCCCCTCATCGCCACTCATCTTTGCGGGAGAACTACCGATGTCCGTGATCGCGGAGCGTTTGTCGCGAATCAAGCCCTCGCCCACCATTGCCGTCTCCACGAAGGCGCGTGAACTGAAAGCCGCGGGCAAGGACGTCATCGGCCTGGGCGCCGGCGAACCGGACTTCGATACCCCCGACAACATCAAGGCGGCGGCGGTTGCCGCTATCAACGCGGGCGATACCAAATACACCGCCGTCGACGGCACGCCGGCGCTGAAGGAAGCGATTGCCGCCAAGTTCAAGCGCGAGAACGGGCTGGACTACGGCCCGGCCGAGATCACCGTCGGCACCGGTGGCAAGCAGGTGCTCTACAACGCCTTCCAGGCCACCGTGAACCCGGGCGACGAGGTCATCATTCCGGCGCCCTACTGGGTGTCCTACCCGGACATGGTGCTGCTGGCCGAGGGCGAGCCGGTGATCGTGTCCTGCGGCGCTAATCAGAACTTCAAGCTGCAGCCGGAGGCGCTGGAGGCAGCGATCACGCCCAAGACCCGCTGGCTGATCCTCAACAGCCCCTCCAACCCGACCGGCGCGGCCTATTCCCGCGCGGAGATGAAGGCGCTGACCGACGTGCTGATGCGCCATCCCCAGGTCTGGGTGCTGACGGACGACATGTACGAACACCTGGTCTACGACGACTTCGAGTTCGTGACCCCGGCCCAGGTGGAGCCGGGCCTGAAGGACCGCACCCTCACCATGAACGGCGTCTCCAAGGCCTATGCCATGACCGGCTGGCGCATCGGCTATGCCGGCGGCCCCCAGCCGCTGATCAAGGCGATTGCAAAGGTGCAGTCGCAGTCGACCTCCAATCCCTCGTCGATCAGCCAGGCGGCGGCGGTGGAGGCGCTCAACGGCACGCAGGATTTCATCCCGGAGCGGGCCGAGGTCTTCAAGCAGCGCCGCGATCTCGTCGTCTCCATGCTGAACGACTGCCCGGGCCTGCACTGCCACAAGCCGGAGGGCGCCTTCTACGTCTATCCCTCCTGCGCCGGCTGCATCGGCAAGAAGACGCCCGACGGCAAGGTCCTCGAGACCGACGAGGATTTCGTCACCTATCTGCTGGAATCGGTCGGTGTCGCGGCGGTGCACGGCGCGGCCTTCGGCCTCTCGCCCCACTTCCGGGTCTCCTACGCCACCTCGACCGAGGCGCTGGAGGAGGCCTGCAAGCGCATCAAGACGGCCTGCGAAGCGCTTGCTGACTGAATCCGGGCCGACTGAACCCGGAACGATTAGCGCCGCCATGGGCGGCTGACGCGGAAGGGGGCGCAGTGCCGCAGGACGCCCTGCTGGACGATTACGACGGGCTCGGCCTCGCCGAGCTGATCCGCCGTGGCGAGGTCGCCGCCGCCGAGGTGTTGGAGGCGGCGATCGCCCGCATCGAGGCGCGCGACCCCGCCGTCAACGCCGTGGTGCACCGCTTCTACGACGCGGCACGGGCGGAGCTGGCCGAGGGCGGCTGGGACGGCCCCTTCGCCGGCCTGCCCTTTCTGCTGAAGGACCTCTACACCTTCCGGCGCGGGCGGCCCTGTGGCAACGGCAGCCGCTGGTGCGCCGACTACCGCGCGCCCTTCGACGACCCCATGGTGGCGCGCTGGCGCGCGGCGGGGCTGGTCGTCGTCGGCAAGTCCGCCACCTCGGAGTTCGGCCTCAACGTCAGCACCGAGACGGCGCAGCATGGCGCGACCCGCAACCCCTGGAACCTGGACACCTCCTCGGGCGGGTCCAGCGGCGGGGCCGGTGCGGCGGTGGCGGCAGGCATGGTGCCGATTGCCCATGCCTCCGACGGCGGCGGATCGATCCGCATCCCGGCCTCCTGCTGCGGGCTCTTCGGGCTGAAGCCCAGCCGCGGGCGCAACGTCACCAATGACGCCTGGGCGGGGATGACGGCTTTTCATGCCGTGACGCGCTCGGTGCGCGATTCCGCCGCGCTTCTGGATGCCACCTGCGGCCCGCCCGCCTACCATCCCTACAGCCTGCCGAAGCCCGAGCGGCCCTTTCTGGAGGCGGTGGGGTCCGATCCCGGCCGGCTGCGCATCGCCTGGCACCAGCAGACTCCGGAGGACGTGCCGGTCCATCCGGACTGCACGGCGGCGCTTGCAAAGGCCGCGGCGCTGGCCGCCGAGCTCGGCCACGAGGTCGTGGAGGCGGCGCCGGACATCGACTATGTCGCCCTGCGCCAGGCCATGACCGTCATCGTCGGCGCCAACATGGCTGATGCCCTGGGCCCCGGCAATCCGCTCTGGCCCGAGGGCGCAACCGAGCAGGACCTGGAGATCGTCACCTGGCGCTTCGTCGAACGGGGCAACGGGATCGCGGCCAGGGACTATCTGCGCGCCCAGCAGGTGGTGCGCTCCGTCGGTGAGCGCCTTGCCGCCTTCCTTAGCGCGTATGACATCGTCCTGTCGCCCACCATGGCGCAGCCGCCGCCGCGCCTCGGCACCATCGACACGCTGCGCGACGACTTCGACGGTTTCATCCGCGCCGTCCAGCCCTACGTCGCCTTTACCCAGATGTTCAACATGTCCGGCCAGCCGGCGGCCTCGCTGCCGCTGCACTGGTCTGAGGAAGGCTTGCCCATCGGCGTGCAGGTCGCCGCGCCGGTTGGCGAAGAGGCGCGCCTCTTCGCCCTGGCCGCCCAGTTCGAGGCGGCTTGTCCGTGGTTTGGCAGGAGGCCGCCGGGCTAAGGTTCGGCCTGCGCAAGTCCGGATCGGTGATGGGAGACGCGATGTACAAGCTTTACTGGGCCGAGAACACCGGGGCCTTCGCGCCCGAAGTGGTTATGGCCCTGGCTGGAACGCCCTACGAGCGGGTGCTTGTCGACTGGGATGCCAAGGAGCATTGGGGCGCGGAGTTTCGCCGCCTGAATCCCATGGGTCAGGTGCCGGTCATGATCCTGCCGGACGGACAGGTCATGACGGAATCGGCGGCCATGGTCCTGCACATCGCCGACAGCACGCCGGAGGCGCGTCTGGCACCGCCGCCCGGCAGCCTCGAGCGGGCGGCCTTTGACCGCTGGCTGTTCTTTATGGCGGTCAACCTCTACGGCGCCGATCTGCGCTACTACTACCCCAAGCGCTTTACGGCAGAGGAAGCCGGGATCGCCGGCGTGAAGCAGGCCGCGGCGGAGGAACTCGAGCGCCTCTTCGCGGTTCTGGACGATCCGCTGACCCCCGGCCCCTTTTTCGGTGGCGAGCGCCTCTCGGCGCTCGATCCCTACCTGCTCATGCTCACCGACTGGTATCCCCCGGCGCAAAGCCGCCCGGCGATTGCCCGGCTGCGCACGGCCCTCCTCGCGGAACCGGGGGTCAAGGCGATCTGGGACCGCTATCAGAAACCGGGTGCCTGATCCGGCGCCCTGTCGGAAACCGGGTCCGGGATTCGTCTAGGATAAGAGAGCGGACAGCCAGAAGGGGGACGGATCCATGCTGTATACGCTGTTGATCTATCAGGCCGAGGAAGAGGTCGAGGCATTGAGTGCCGCCGAGGAGGAAGCAGCCCTGGCGGAGCACCGCAAGCTGCACGAGGTCACACGCGGCAACGGCGCGTTCGTGGCCGCCAGCCGGCTGGTGCCGAGCGGCGCAGCCACCACGGTGCGCCGGAAAGACGGCGAGGTTCGGCTGATCGACGGGCCCTTTGCCGAAACCAAGGAGCAGCTTCTGGGCCTCTACATCCTCGACTGCGCCAGCCTGGAAGAAGCCACCGGCTATGCGAAGATGCTGCCCAGTGTGCCCACCGGCTGCATCGAGGTGCGTCCGATCATGTATATGTCGGATCCGCCCGAGAAGCGGTAGCAGCCCCGAGACCGGGCCCGAAGCAGGCCCGGCGCGCGAGGAGGGGGAATGGCATCAGCTCAGGCGATCGCGTCAGCCGAGGAGATCGCGGCGGCCCTGAAGGTGGCACGACCCAAGGCCCTGGCGACCCTCATCCGTCTGCTCGGCGGCCTCGACCCGGCCGAAGACGCCTTGCAGGAGGCCCTGGCGCGGGCGCTGGAGGTCTGGCCGGCGCGGGGCCTGCCCGACAATCCCTCCGCCTGGCTGATCCAGACCGGGCGCAACAAGGCCATCGACCAGATCCGCCGCCGCTCCCTGGAATCCGCGTACTGCCGGGCCGAACGCCAGCTTGCTCCCGGCGGCCCGCCGGACCTGGACCTCAGCGCCGACGTGCTGCGCCTGCATCTGCGCGACGACCTGCTGCGGCTGATCTTCACCTGCTGCCATCCGAGCCTCGGCGAGGACCTGCAGATCGCGCTCACCCTGAAGACCGTTGCCGGGCTTTCGGTGGAGGAGATTGGACGCGCCTTCCTGGTGCAGCCGAGCGCCATGCAGCAGCGTCTGCTGCGCGCCAAGCGTCGCCTGGCCGAGGAGGGTGTGCCCTACGAGGTGCCCGATGCCCGTGATCTGCCGGCGCGTCTGGGGGCCGTCCTCTCGGTGGTCTACCTGATTTTCAACGAAGGCTACAAGGCGCACCGGGCGCCCGAATTGGTGCGCCGGGACCTCTGCCTGGAGGCCCTGCGCCTGGCGCGCCTGCTGAAGCGCCTTTACGGCGGCGAGTCCGAAGTGAGCGGCCTGCTGGCACTCATCCTGCTGCAGCATTCGCGCCGCGATGCGCGGCTGGACGGCGCCGGCGACATCGTGGCGCTGGACGAGCAGGACCGCAGCCTCTGGGACCGCCAGATGATCGTCGAAGGTCAGGCGCTGGTGGAGCAGGCGCTGCGCCGCAAGCGGCCCGGACCGTACCAGATCCAGGCCGCCATCGCCGCTCTCCACGCCGAGGCGGAGACGGCCGCGGCGACGGACTGGGCGCAGATCGCCGAGCTCTACGGGATTCTGGAGCGCTATCAGGGTGGGCCGGTGGTGCGCCTCAACCGCGCCGTCGCCATCGCCAAGGCGGGCGACCTTGCCGCCGGCCTAGCCATGCTGGACGCGCTCTCGGGCCAGCCGGAACTGCAGCGCTATCATCACTTCCATGCGGCCCGGGCCGCGTTGCTGGCCGAGGCCGGCGACGCCCCGGCGGCGCTCGAGCGCTACGAGGCCGCCCTCGGCCTCGCTGTCAATCCCGCCGAGCAGGCCTACCTGCGTCGGCGGATCGGCGAACTGCGGAAGGCCTGATCCGGAGCCGGCGGCCGGGACCACCCGGCTTCAGTGTGCTGGAGAGGCAGTGGCAAAGATCATCCCCGCATCGATAGCTCCCCCGGAATGAACGCGAAGGGCGATCCACCGACGCCTCTAAGGGGATTAAACAAATGATAAGAAGCATTTGAATACATTGCGTAGCGATCTGAAGAAGAAATGTTTTCTGCGGTACGGAGAGAGTGGGAGTTATGAAACCCTTGTTTTTCATGAACAATGTCAAGCTGACGACCAAGACGATGGTGCTGACGATTGTCTTGATCGTGCTGGCGGCTGCGGCCTGTGCGACGGCGGCCGTCTTTGCCATCCAGGCGGAGATCCGCAACCAGGTCGTCGACCGCCAGGCTTCGAGCCTGCGCATCGCCGCTGACATCTTCGCGGAGCGCTACCCGCAGCTGCAAGTCACCCGCCAGGGCCCGCAGGTTCGGCGGATGGCCATCGACGGTATCCCGGACTTTCCCGATCACGCGATGATCGATCGCATCGGCGATCTGACCGGCGAGACGGCGACCGTCTTCGTCTGGGAAGACGAAAGCCGGGACTTCTGGCGCCGCACGACCAACATCAAGAAGGACGACGGCAGCCGCGCGATCGGGACGCCGCTGGGCCAGAAGGGCGCGGTCTATCCGGTCGTCACCAAGGGCGAGACCTTCAGTGGTGAAGCAGTGATTCTCGGCAAGGCCTACTACACCATCTATCAGCCGATCTTCTCCCCCGGAGGTGACGTGATCGGCATCCTCTATGCCGGGGTGCTGAAGTCCAACGTGAACGCGGTGCTCGACTCCCTGACCAGCAAGCTGGCAATCACGGCGGCCATCGCCATCGTCGTCACGGCTCTGATCGCTTTCGCCGCCTTCCGCATGCTGCTGCGCCCGCTGCCGCGGCTGGCGGAGGTGATGAATCGCCTGGCGCAGGACGACACCGCCGTGGAGGTCGCCTATCAGCGGCAGGGCGACGAGATCGGCGATATGGCGCGCGCCGTTCAGGTGTTCAAAGAGAATGCCCTGGAGAAGCGCCGCCTGGAGGACGAACGCCATCAGCAGGAAGCGCGCGCGGCGTCGGAGAAGCGCGAGGCGATGGGCGCCCTGGCGAACGAGTTCGAGCAGTCGGTGGCCGGCAAGGTCACCAGCGTGCTGGACGCGGCCAGCAACATCGATGCCGCCACCCGCCAGGTGCGGGAACTGGCAACCGAGACCAGCGAGAAAAGCGCCCTGGTTTCCGGCGCCGCCGAAGGGGCGAGCGGCAACGTGGACAGCGTCGCGGCGGCCTCTGAAGAGATGTCCGCGTCGATCGGCGAGATCGCCCGGCGCGCCAGCGAGTCGGCGAAGATCGCCTCGGGCGCGGTGCAGGAGGCGGAGTCGACCAACCAGACGGTTCAGTCCCTCGACACCGCCGCCCAGAAGATCGGCGACGTCGTGAAGCTGATCAACGAGATTGCCGAGCAGACCAACCTGCTGGCGCTGAACGCCACCATCGAGGCGGCCCGCGCCGGCGACGCCGGCAAGGGCTTTGCGGTGGTGGCCAACGAGGTCAAGACCCTGGCCTCGCAGACCACCAAGGCAACGGAAGAGATCTCCGGCCAGATCAACGCCATGCAGCAGGCGACCTCGGAAGCGGTTTCGGCCATCGCCGGCATTCGCGACGTCATCGGCCAGGTCAACGAGTCCACCACGGCAATCGCCTCGGCGGTGGAGGAGCAGAATGCCGCGACCCAGGAGATCGGCCGCAACGTCGAGTCGGCGGCGGGCGATACCGCCAAGGTCTCCTCGACCATCGTCGAGGTGCGCGGCGCGTCCGAGCAGACCATGACCGCGCTGCAGCAGGCCGTCGCGGCGATCGAGGGCCTGAACGGCGATGCCAAGGATCTGAAGCAGCAGGTCGCCGCCTTCCTGGGCAAGGTGCGTCAGAGCGCCTGACCCGGGCAGCGCTTTTCTGAGGTATCAAAGGGGGCGGCCTGCCTGGCCGCCCCTCTTTCTTTGCCTGACGTCTCTGGCCTTGCGCGACATTTCTGGCGGATTTCCGCGGCGATGCTGTCGGGTTCCACGCTGCCGCTTCGTCTAAGATCGAGGGGCCGGCACCCGCGCTGCGCCCGGACGACGAATGAAGCGAAAAACAGGAGCGGAACGATGAGCGATGCCTTCCAGACCCATGGCGCCTTCAGCTGGTGCGAGTTGCAGACCGACGATGCGGAGAAGGCCAAGGCCTTCTATCGCGATGTCGTCGGCTGGGAGACCGAGGCGATGGAGATGGCCGACGGCGGCACCTATACCGTGCTGATGGCCGGCGGCCAGCACGTCGGCGGCATCCTGCAGCGTCCGCCGGAGATGGCCGAGCTGCCGGTGCGCTGGGCCAGTTTCATCACGGTGGACGACGTCGACAAGCGGGCCGCGGCGGCGACCGCCGGCGGCGCGGAACTGCTGGGCGAGCCCTTCGACGTACCGGGCGTCGGCCGGATCGTCACCCTGAAGGACCCCTTGGGCGCCCTCATCAGCCTGATCACCTACGAGAAAAAGGACTGAGGCCGGGCAGACCTGCGGCTTGGAGCGGCGAGGCTGTCACCCCCACCCCAACCCTCCCCCGTCAAGGGGGAGGGGGCTCTTGTCCAAAGCCGCCTTGAGTATTCCCCTCCCCCCTTGATGGGGGGAGGTCGGGAGGGGGGTGAGCCATAGGCCGGATGCTTGCCGGCTAAGGCGCCTATCAGGAAAGGTCGGAACCGGGGCCGATAAGTGCGGTGCGGCGCCCGCCTAGGCGGCCAGGCGGGCGTCGAGGCCGGCTTGCGGGTCGAGGCCGAGCATCAGGTTGAGGTTCTGCACTGCTGCGCCGGAAGCGCCCTTGCCGAGGTTGTCGAGCACCGCGGCCAGCACGGCCTGATCGCCCGCGGCATTGCCGAACACGTAAAGCCGCATGGCGTTGGTGCCGTTCAGGCCTTCGGGATCGAGATCTTCCAGGCTGGCGCTTTCCGCTGCGGGGGCGACGGAGACGAAGTCCTGGCCGGCATAGTGGCGCGCCAGAAGGTCGCGCAGGTCGTCCGCCGCCGGGCGCCCGGGCAGCGCCCAGAGCTGCAGCGGCACCTGCACCAGCATGCCCTTGTAGTAGTTGCCCACCGCCGGCACGAAGAGGGGGGTGTGATCCAGCAGGCCGTGCTGCTGCATCTCCGGCAGGTGCTTGTGGGCGAGGCCCAGGGCATAGGCGCGGTAGGCCTTGTCCAGGTGGTCGGGCGCCTGGGCGTCCTCGTAGCGCCGGATCAGCCCTTTGCCGCCGCCGCTGTAGCCGGAGACCGCGTTCACGGTGACGGGAAAGTCGGCCGGCAGCAGCCCGGCGCTGACCAGCGGCCGGATCAGGGCGATGGCCCCGGTCGGATAGCAGCCGGGATTGCTGACCCGCTTGGAGGCACCGACGGCGGCCTGCTGATCCTTGTCCATCTCCGGAAAGCCGTAGGTCCAGTCCGGATCGGTGCGGTGGGCGGTGCTGGCGTCGATCACCCGCACCTCCGGGTTTTCGATCAGGCTGACCGCCTGGCGCGCCGCCGCGTCCGGCAGGCAGAGGACGGCCAGATCGGCGTCGTTCAGCGCCCGGGCGCGCGCGGCGGTGTCCTTGCGCTCGGCTTCGGCCAGGCGGATCAGGCTGACATCGTCGCGGGCCTCCAGGCGCGCGCGGATCTGCAGCCCCGTCGTGCCTGCCTCGCCGTCGATGAATACCCGCGCCGTCATGATCCTCTGGCCTTTCCGCCGTCGCTGTCTGAATACAAAAAGCGCCGATCCCTAGGAGGAACGGCGTAACCCACAAAAGTTAACACCGGACCAAGAAGAATCCAAGGTGCCGGATTGCTGCGGACTTCCCGGGCATGCGCCGCCGGGTTCGGGGCCTACTCTGGGACCTATTCCGGGATCTACTCGGGGCCTACTCCGGGGCCTACCCCGTGTTTTTTGTTGCCAGCGGCGGGCGATCTTTGAAACCATAGGCCTACATAGCGGTCGTAAAGACCCCGTGCCCTTTTGTTTAAGGGCCCAACCACTTGAGGACAGTTCGCCCCAGGCTCGCCATGGGGAAACTCATGGTCCCATCCCGCCGGGGGCGACGGGGAGGAACCATGACGTCAAGATCGGTATCGTCGGCGCGCTGCGCCGCTCTCGTGGGACCCTACACCAGCGGCAAGACGACGCTGCTGGAAGCCCTTCTTCTGCATGCCGGTGCCATCCATCGCAAAGGCTCGGTCGTCGACGGCAACAGTGTCGGCGACTCGGCGCCGGAGGCGCGGGCCCGACAGATGACGACGGAGCCCAATTTCGCCCACTGCGAATACCTGGGCGAACGCTGGTCGTTCATAGACTGCCCCGGCTCGATCGAGCTGATCCAGGACAACCACACCGCCCTGATGGGCGTCGACATCGCCGTGGTCGTGGCGCCGCCGGAACCGGAGCGCAGCCTGATCCTGGCGCCGATTTTCAAGTTTCTCGACGACCATCAGATCCCGCACATCCTTTTCGTCAACAAGATGGACAAGGCGGCAGTGCGGGTGCGCGACGTGCTGGAATCGCTGCAGGCGGTCTCCGCCAAGCCGCTGGTGCTGCGCCAGGTCCCGATCCGTGACGGCGAGGAGGTGACCGGCTTCATCGATCTGGTGAGCGAACGCGCATGGCGCTACAACCTGAACAAACAGTCCGACCTCATCGAAATGCCCGATCAGGTGAAGGACCGTGAGCAGGAAGCCCGCCAGGAGATGCTGGAATCCCTGGCGGACTTCGACGACGGCCTTCTGGAACAGCTTCTGGAAGACAAGGTTCCGGCGTCCGACGACATCTACGAGCAGCTGAGCAAAGACCTCGCCGACGATCTCATCGTGCCGGTGCTCTTCGGTTCGGCGGAATTGGGGCACGGCATCACCCGCCTGATGAAGGCACTGCGCCACGAGTGCCCGGAGCCGGCTGTGACCGCGGCGCGCCTCGGCGTTCCGGAAGGCGAGGGGCTGGCGGCCAGCGTGATCCGCAGCTTCCACCAGTCCCATACCGGCAAGATGTCCGTCGCGCGGATCTGGCGCGGTTCCCTGAAGGACGGCGAGACCCTGGGCGACGACCGGGTCTCCGGGCTTTACCGCCTGATGGGCGGCGAGCACCAGAAGATCGAGCGCGGCGAGGCCGGCGAACTGGTCGCCCTGGGGCGCATGGAGTCGGTGGCGACCGGTGATCTGCTGACCGCCGAGGGGCGCAATCCCGACGCCGGGCTTCTGTGGCCGGAAACGCCGCAGCCGGTCTTTGCGCTCGCCATCTCGCCCCACAACCGCCAGGACGAAGTGAAACTCACCGCTTCCATCGGCCGCCTGGTCGAGGAGGACGCCTCCCTGGTGATGGAGCACAATGCCGACACCAATCAGATGCTTTTGCGCGGCCAGGGCGACATTCATTTGAAGCTGGCGGTGGAGCGGTTGAAGAATCGCTACAACGTGGAGGTCGATGCCGAAAGGCCGCAGACGGCTTACAAAGAGACGATCCGCAGGGCCACCAAGCAGCATTCGCGTTTCAAGCGCCAGACCGGCGGCCACGGGCAGTTCGGCGACGTGCACGTCGAGATCCGGCCGCTGCCGCGCGGCGAGGGCTTCGAGTTCGTCGACAAGGTGGTCGGCGGATCGGTGCCGCGCCAGTACATCGGCGCGGTGGAGCATGGCACCAAGGAATACCTGGATCGCGGCCCGCTCGGCTTTCCGGTGGTGGATGTCTCGGTGACCCTCTACGACGGCCAGCACCATTCGGTCGATTCCTCCGACCAGGCCTTCAAGACCGTCGGGCGCATGGCCATGGCCGAGGGCATGCCGAACTGCGAACCGGTGCTGCTGGAGCCGATCTACGAGGTGACGATCTCCGTGCCCAACGAGTTCACCAACAAGGTGCACTCCCTGGTCAGCGGGCGACGCGGCCAGATCCTGGGCTTCGAGATGCGCGCCGGCTGGAAGGGCTGGGACGACCTGAAGTGCCACCTGCCGGAGGCCGAACTGCAGGACTTGATTATTGAGCTGCGCTCCCTCACCGTTGGGGTCGGCAGTTTCGACTGGCGCTTCGACCACTTGCAGGAGTTGACCGGCCGGCTGGCCGACCAGGTGATTTCCCAGCGTCAGGGCGGCGCGGCGTAGTGCCCTGAACGGCTGGTTTTCCAGGCATAGGCCCAGGGGTGGGCAATGCGGGCGTTTCCAGGTAGGAAACGCCCTTTGCCGGTCTCTGTCATAGTTTTGGAATAATTCCAAAAAGACTTGTAACCAGCGGCAAAAATACTATATTTCTCTAGGAAAGACGAACCGCCTTAAGGCGGCTTGACGGAGAGAGGACGAGAGAGATGGAGATCAATACCGGCATTCCCGCTGACGACCGCAAGGCCATTGCCGAGGGTCTGTCCCATGTCCTGGCGGACACCTACACCCTCTACCTGAAAACCCACGGATTCCACTGGAACGTGACGGGGCCGATGTTCCAGACCCTGCACACCATGTTCGAGGAAGAGTACACCGAGCTCTGGGCGGCCCTGGACGAAGTAGCCGAACGCATCCGCGCCCTGGGCGAGCCGGCGCCGGGCAGCTATGCGGCCTTTGCCAAGCTGACCTCCATCGAAGAAGAGCCGGGCGTGCCGGAGGCCAAGGAGATGATCCGCCAGCTCGTGGCCGGGCATGAGGCCGTGGCCAAGACCGCGCGCTCTGTCTTCCCCGCCGCCGAGGCCGGCAACGACGAGGTCACCGCAGACCTGCTGACCCAGCGCATGACCGTGCACGAGAAGACCGCCTGGATGCTGCGCTCCCTGCTCGACTGAGCGGTCTCCCCGCCAAAGGTTTAATTTCCTATTTCTGTTCTGCCGCGCGGCCCTGCCCCCGTCTCCAGAGGGCGGGGCGCTCGCATTTTGTTGACTTGTCCGGCCGCGGGCCGCGGGCTACCTCCAGAAGTGTCGCCCGTTATTGTCGCCATAGTCGGTTGAAGGGGCCCGTTTCAGGCCCCCGAGGGAAGGGAATCGCATGCTGATTCGGATCAAGCGCGGCTGGGAACTGCCGGAGTCCCAGGCCACACCGGAAGATGTCTTCCTCAAGCGCCGCAGCCTGTTGAAGGCCGCCGCCGCCGGGCCGCTGCTGTTGGGGGCCGGCGGGCTGCTGGCCGCCTGCGACGAAGCGCCGAACCAGGTGGCCGAGGCCGCCGAAGATCCAAAGCCGGTGGAAGATCCCTCCGCCGGCCTCTATCCGGTGGAGCGCAACGAGCGCTACGTCCTCGACCGGCCGATCACCGACGAGACGCTGGCCACGACCTACAACAACTATTACGAGTTCGGGTCGTCAAAGAACATCTGGCAGAAGGCCCAGGCTCTGCCGATCCGCCCCTGGACGGTGGCCATCGACGGCATGGTGGAAACCCCGATGCAGATCGGCATCGACGACCTGCTGGCCAGGATGCCGCTGGAGGAACGCCTCTACCGCCACCGCTGCGTGGAGGCCTGGTCCATGGCGGTGCCCTACAGCGGCTTTCCCATGAAGGCGCTTGTGGATCTGGCGCGGCCGCTGTCGTCGGCGCGCTATGTGCGCATGGAAACCTTCCTCGACCGCGATACGGCCTCCGGCCAGAACGCGGCCTGGTACCCCTGGCCCTATGTCGAGGGCCTGACCATGGCCGAGGCGACCCACGAACTGGCCTTCATCGCCACCGGGCTCTACGGCAAGCCGATCCCCAAGCAGAACGGCGCCCCGCTGCGCCTCGCCGTGCCCTGGAAGTACGGCTTCAAGCACATCAAGGGCATCGTGCGCTTCGAGTTCACCGACGAGCGTCCCGTGTCGTTCTGGGAGGAGATCCAGGGCGGCGAATACGGCTTCTGGGCCAACGTGAACCCGGAGGTGCCCCATCCGCGCTGGAGCCAGGCCACCGAACGGGTGCTGGGCGTCGACGAGCGGGTGCCGACCCTGCTCTACAACGGCTACGGCGAATTCGTCGCCGACCTCTACAAGGACATGGATCCGAAAGCAGAGCGGCTGTTCATGTAGCGGTGCGCCGCCGGTCGGCGGCCACAGTGTCCGGTCAAGGGTACCAGCGCGGAAAGCATCGGATATCGGGTCTGTGGCTCACCCCCCTCCCGACCTCCCCCCATCAAGGGGGGAGGGGATTCTCTTAGGCCGCTGCCATGACGTCCCCCTCCCCCTTGGATGGGGGAGGGATGGGGTGGGGGTGACACCCCTTCCGCTGCAAGCCGTTCGCCGCTGCTCTATCGCATTCCCGGCCTGCGCCGCTTGGCGCGCCTCAACCCCAAAAGAAAAAAGCCGGGCCTCGAGGGCCCGGCAAGTTGAACAGGGAGGCTTCACGTCTGGGAGACGTAGGACCTCGGGGCAGGGAGGGAGCCCTGCGGTGAGGCCCTTCTCCGAGCGGGGGGCGCTCGGAACTGAGTGCCGGCGGGAGGGTGCCGGGAACTCGGGGATGCTGCGTCGCAACATCCGATGATTTGAAAATAGGCTTTTGAGGTTATTTTACTACAGACATATGGGCAGTGGTGATATGCGGACGCTGCATACCTTGTTAAATAACTGAAACATCGCGAAAAAAAGGCAGCGCCGGCATGCCCTTAGCCGTCTATTCCGCTGCGTTGCGAGGTCGCGTTAAAGGTTTCAGAACTTCGATTCTGCAACTTTTCGGAGCAGAAAATCCCGAAACACGGAGATCCGCTTAGACCGCCTCATCTCTTCGGCATAGACGAAATAGGCGTCGAACTGGGGCCCCGTGAGCTCCGGCAGGATCTCCACGAGATCGGCGTTGCTGGAGCTCATGTACTCCGGCAGGGCGCCGATTCCAGCCCCGGACTGCACCGCCTTCATCACCCCGTAGACGTTGTTGACCGTCATGGTGGGGCGGCGCAGCTTGCCCTCCTTGTAGCCGACCCGGAGCAGCCAGTTCACATCCGGCACCGGCGGGCGCACGTCCTCGCCGTAGACCACGATGCGGTGGTCGTCCAGCTCCTCGGCGGTCTGCGGCACGCCGTGCTTCTTGATGTAGCTGGCGGCGGCGTAGATGTGCATCTGCACCGTCATCAGGTGGCGCTGGATCAGGTCGGCCTGGCGCGGCGGCGAGAAGCGCACGGCAAGGTCGGCCTCGCGCATCGACAGGTCGACCTCCCGGTCGAGCAGCAGCAGGTGGCACTCGATCTCCGGGTAAACGTCGAGGAACTCGTGCATGCGCGGGGCCAGCCACTGGGAGCCGAAGGCCACCGTGGTGGTGATCTTCAGGGGCCCCTTGGGGCGGTCCTTGCTCTCGGTGAGCTGGGCCTCGGTCATCGCCAGCTTGCCGAAGACCTCGTGCGCCGTGCGGTACAGCAGCTCGCCCTGCTCGGTGAGGATCAGGCCGCGGGCATGGCGGTGGAACAGCGGCACCTTCAGGCTGTCTTCCAGGGCCGAGATCTGGCGGCTCACCGCCGACTGGCTGAGGTTCAACAGCTCGCCGGCATGGGTGAAGCTGCCCGCCTCCGCCACCGCGTGGAAGATGCGCAGCTTGTCCCAATCCATGATGGTGGCGCCGAGACCCCGCTTCTGGGGCAGGCCAACATCGTCCAGCAAGAGTGCCTCCCATGGCTAAGGGCAGACCGCCGGGTCGGCGGGCCTGCCGGGATGATGGGTTCAGAGGCCCTGGTCTAAGGGCCGGCGCGGTTCGGGTGAATCGCTCTTTAGTATAGGTCTAAGTATAGGCCAGACGGCCGCCCCGCGCTATTCCGCCGCTTCGGTCGCCGAATCTTCCATTTCCGCCAGATACTTCTCGGCTTCCAGGGCGGCCATGCAGCCCATCCCGGCGGCGGTGACCGCCTGGCGGAAAACCTTGTCGACGCAGTCGCCGGCGGCGAAGACGCCGGGCACGGAGGTGCCGGTGGCACCGCTCTCCGACAGCAGATAGCCTTCGTCGTCCATCGCCAGCCTGTCCTTGAAGACCGACGTGGCCGGGTCGTGGCCGATGGCGACGAAGACACCCTCGCAGGCCAGTTCGCTGAGCGCCCCGGTCTTGGTGTCGCGCAGGCGCACCGCTTCCACCCCGTCCATCGGCCCGTCGCCGCCCAGGATGTCGTCCACCACGGCGTTCCAGCGCAGCTCGATCTTGGGATTGCGGAACAGGCGGTCCTGGCCGATTTTCTCGGCGCGCAGGGCATCGCGGCGATGCACCAGCGTGACCTTGGAGCAGATATTGGAGAGGTAGAGCGCCTCTTCCACGGCGGTGTTGCCGCCGCCGACCACCACGACCTCCTTGTCGCGGTAGAAAAAGCCGTCGCAGGTGGCGCAGGCGGAAACGCCGCGGCCGTTGAACTTCTGCTCCCCGGCGATGCCCAGCCAGCGCGCCTGGGCGCCGGTGGCGACGATCACCGCGTCGGCGGTATAGGTGGTGCCGCTGTCGCCCTTCAGCACGAAGGGGCGGCGGGTGAAGTCGACCTCGGTGACGATGTCGGAGATCAGCTCCGTGCCGACATGCTCGGCCTGCTTCTGCATCTGCTCCATCAGCCAGGGGCCCTGGATCACGTCGGCGAATCCCGGATAGTTCTCCACGTCGGTGGTGATGGTCATCTGGCCACCCGGCTGCAGGCCGTGCACCAGAACCGGGCTCAGATTGGCGCGGGCGGTGTAGATCGCCGCCGTCAGCCCGGCGGCGCCGGAGCCGATGATGAGGACTTTCGCATGCCGAGGCTGGCTCTGGCTGGTCTGCGCCATTTCTGGGGACTCCTGACTGGGGTGTACTCAAAACATAGAGGCCGGCCGGGGGTGCTGCAAGGTGGCGGAAATCCAAAGCTGGGGACGAATTCCGCTGGCTTGCCGGCTGGCTTGCCGGCTGGCTTGCCGGCTGGCTTGACAGGGGCGCCGCGGCCCGGGATCTTGGCGCCCACCCCGCCGCGCCACGCCCCTTTTTGAGAGTGATCGATGTCCTTTTCCATCAGAGAGGCCCTGCCGGGGGACCGGGAGCGTCTGGTCGATCTCATGCAGCAGCTCAACCGCAGCGAAAACGCCATCGAAGACAACCGGCGCACCGACCGGGCGGGCGCCGAGGACAGCCTGCAGGCGGCCGAGGACCAGGTCGCGAAGACCGAGGGTTTCATCCTGGTCGCAGAGGTCGACGGGACGGTCGCGGGCTTCCTGACCCTGACCTTCGAGGAAGGCCCAGTCTACCTGAAGCCGGAGGCACGGCCCTATGCCCACATCGGCGACCTCGCGGTGGATGAGGGGCTGCGCCGGCGCGGCATCGGCCGGGCGCTGATGACGGCGGCCGAAGCGGCGGCGGCAGAGCGCGGGTACCGCGAACTGGTGATCGGCGTGCTCCACGGCAACGAAGCCGCGGAGGCCGCCTACAGGACCCAGGGTTACCGCGATATCGGCCTCAACCTGATCAAGCGCCTTTAGGCGCTGCAGGCGAAGACCTTCTGGCGTTCCAGCGCGGCGCTGCGGTGGGGGTAGACGCTGCGGTAGTCGGCGTCCTCGTGCAACGCCAGCAGAGCCTTGCTGTCCGGATAGGTCCCGACGACCACCAGATCCCAATCCTCCTCGGCGCCCATCAGGGCGGACTCGAAGGGGGCCAGCAGCAGGAAGCGACCGCCGACCTTCTCCAGCGTCGGTCCGCTGACCGCGGCGTAGCGGTCGAAGGCCTCCTTGCCGCTGGAAGTGTTGGTGTTCGCCGCTTCCGTACCCTCAGCATAGGCCGCCCGGGCACGCAGCTTGAAGAAGTTGACGACGGTGACGGGCCGGTCTGCCGGGCGCTCGAGCAGTCTGCGCCACTGGGCCCGGGTCGGGGCCGTACCGTCCGCGCCGTCGCCGTACCAGGCGACCAGCCGGTCCAGGCGGGCCTCTATGGTCTCTAAGGTATCGATGTTTGCATTGCCGGTCATGCCTGACTCCTTGTAATTTGACGCGCGTAAAATATCGGATTTTTTACACGTGTCAAAAATAAAGAAGCCGGCAAAGACAAAGCGCCCGGCGAAGACAAGGGGCCCAGCGAAGACAAGGGGCCCAGCGAAGACTGGCCGCTCGCAGCGCAGCCGCGCCGAGATCCTGGATGCCGCCTGGGATCTCATCGCCGCGCGCGGCGCCGATGTCTCCCTCGCAGAGATCGCCGAGACCGTCGGCATGACCCGGCAGTCGATCTACGTGCACTTCGGCTCGCGCGGCGGCCTGCTGGTGGCGCTGGCGCGGCGCGCCGACGAGCGGGAAGACATCTTCGCCAGGTTCGATGCCGCGCTGGCGATCCCTGATCCGGCGGAACGGCTCGACCGCTACGTGAAAGCCTGGCTGGTCTTCGTACCCAAGATCCATCCCTTGGCCTCAGACCTCATTCGCCTCAGGGTCACCGACCCGGACGCCGAGCGCGCCTGGAGCGACCGCATGGCCGATCTGCTGGACTGCTTCAGGGCGCTGGCGGCGAGCCTGGCGCGCGACGGCGCCCTGGCACCGGGCTGGACGGCAGCACGCGCCGCCGACTACCTCTGGGCCGCCTGCTCGGTGCAGGCCTGGGCCCTGCTGGTCTGCGAGCGCGGCTGGAGTCCCGCTGCCGCCTCCAAGACCATCCGTGCGTCGCTGGCGCGGGTGTTGCTGGCCTAGCTGGTGTGGGCCTGTTCGCCCTCGACCCTGCGGATCAGGTATTCCAGGATGAGGCTGAGTTCGTTCTGGCAAGGGGAGTCGCCTTCGCCGATCTCGCCATACTTCTTGAAGTCGGACACCGTAAACTCGCACTCAATCTCGTTGTACCAGATCACCCGCTTGCCGAAGAGACCGATGGCCCAGAACGTTGGTGCTCCCGAACCGTAGCCCGGTGCGGTCCATCGTTTCGGCTCGATCTTGACGACCGCCCACATGCGCTCGGCCTTGGGGCGTAGGTCCGCTTCCTCCTTCAGAAGGATGTCGTAGAGGTGCGCTTCTGAGAGAGGAGGAACCGTCATCGCTTAAGCTCAACAAGGTCGTCAGATTTCGGGTCGCAGCATTGCCACACTCTAGAGCCAATGCCGCCGCAATCACAGGTGCATGATGGCGAAGGCAGTCAGCGATTTCCGTTGAGGCCAGTGGAGAAGTCCATGCTGCGGCGGTCCTTGTTTGTGTGTGCGGTGTTTCTTGGCGTGGCCATTCTCGTGGCTGCCGGTGCCTTGTTCGCGTTCCTGCCGCTTTGCTCGGAGAGCGTCATTCAGGAGGCGGTCTCTCCAGACGGCCGCTATCGGGCCCAGGTTTCTGAGGGAGGCTGCGGCGTCACTACCGGTGTGACGACCTACATCACAGTCGAGCGGAGCTTCAATACCCTGCTCGCGAAAGAAGCCGATGTGCTGATTGCCGAAGGAGATCGCGTGAGCCTGGATGCGCGCATCCGTTGGACCGGACCGCGACGGCTTGTCATCTCCTGGAACGGCTCGGAGCAAGTCTTTCTATACGAAAGCAAGGCATTGGGTGTCAGTGTCGATTATGCCGACCGCTAAAACCCGAACATGTGGTCGAAGGAGAAGGCCTTCTCGCCGTTGGTGAGGCCGTGGTAGCCGAAGAGGCGGCAGGTCATGTCGCGGATGATGACGTAGCCTTCCGGCCCGGCGGCCTCCAGGTCTGATGCCGAGAAGTAGTCCGCCGGCCGCCACAGCAGGGAACCGCCGCAGGCGATGCGCACCTCGTGCTCGGCGATCAGCCCGCCGTTGCGGTCGTGCAGCATCAGGTTCGTACGGCTTTTCTCGTGCCAGGGCGTGGAGGCCGGATAGATCAGGTGGCAGAGCGGCTCGTAGGGCTTCGGCCCGAAGGAGAGGAACAGCCGCGTGGAGAGCCCCGGCGCCCGCCCGGCGTAGGACTGGGGCTCGTTCCTGTAGGTCATCACCGTGTTGAAGACATGGGCGCCGAAGGAGGTCTCGGCGATGTGGCCGGAGGCCTTGTCCTCGTAGCGGAAGAGGCCGTGCAGCCAGCCGTCGGCCTCGCCGCCCTCGGCGAAGTCGTAGATCAACTCCATGTGGCCCCAATCAAGGTCCTGGCCGTCCAGCATCCCCGCGACGTCGATCATGGTGGCGTGGCCGCGCGGCAGCTTGCCGAGGCGCTTCGTGCCGATCTCCCGCCCCTCCGGGTCGTAGGCCAGCAGCGCCAGGGGCAGGTTGTCCTGGCAGGTCGACATCGGCGTCGGCAGGGCGATGGAGCGGAAGCGATCCCGCGGCAGGATCGGCGCCGGCAGGATGAAGCCCTTGCCTAGCAGGTTCGCCAGCTCCGGGATGCGCGGGTCTGGCTTCAGGTCGACGCGCTCCACATTGGCGTGGGCGATGCGGCTGCGCGGCGGCGTCATGGCGCCGTTGGCGACGACTTCGTAGCGGGGTCTGACGAAGTGCTTGCCGGCCTGCACTTCGATCTGCTGCGGCCAGCGCGCCTCGGGCAACAGCGCTGCCGTGTCGATGGCGCGGGTGCCGAAGGGCGGGATCTCTTCCTCCAGCCAGGCGACGGTGTCGTCGCCCATGAGGTTCAGGCCGACGCTGCCGGCGGGCACCGGCGCCGGGTGGCTGTTCTGCACCCAGAGCAGCACCTGCTCGCCGTCCTTGGGGGCCGGCAGGCCGCCGTAGAGATCGGCGGGCCAGGAGTTGGCGTCGTGGGTGCAGGACAGCACCGCGTCGCTGTCGCCGTAGGTGTCGAGGGCGTACTTCACGATGTCATGCCCGGCGATGCCGCAGACGTGCAGGAAGAGGCTGCCGGTGAAGGCCTCCAGCCCGAAGCGCGCGCGCACCGCCTGCGAGTCGATCACCACGCTGGCGTTGGCGCCGGGCAGCGGGTCCTGCCACTCGGCCAGGGTTTCGCCGGCCTCGTCCATCAGCAGGCACCAGGCGCTGGGCGCCTTGGCGCCGTAGGCCGACCAGTAGTTGGCGGTGGCGAGGCGCGTGTGGTGGCCGCCGCCCTCGCGGAAGAACACCAGGTTGGTGGCGAAGTTCAGCCCATCCAGGTAGTTGCGGGTGTTGGTCAGCATCTCCGCCGGCAAGCGCAGGGCATCCAGGCTCACCACCTCCGCGCCCTCCGGCAGCAGGTGGCGGATGTGGGCGATCAGCCGCTCCGCATCGAAGGCGGTGACCAGCACCTTGGCGGCCGTGCTGCCCGGCAGGTCGGTCACCGGTTGGGCCTGGCGGCCGAGGATGTCGCTGCCGATCTCCTCCAGGTCCTGCACGTAGACCGCCTGGATGTCGAGGCCGGCGAGGTCGTAGATCTCGGCGAAAGCCCTGGCGAAACCCAGGGGATCGTAGACCGCCAGCGGCGTACCCTGAAGCTCGTTCAGCAGGGCGCGCGCCTTGCGCGCCGCCAGGGGATGACCGATCGCCTTGAAGAAGGCGTTGCCGCCTTTGGCGTTGCTGAAGGTTTCGATGTTGAGCGCCATGGGGAGCGTACTTTCTTCTCGACGGGTCTCGAAAGGCCGGGGCGTCAGATTGGGCGTCAGGTGCCGAAGCGCAGCACCCGTTTGGTCCAGGCGGAAAAGGCGTGGCGGCCGAGTTCGCGCTTCAGCACGCTCTCGTCCGTCAGCCAGTTGAGCTGGATGGAGCGGCGCTGACCGACGAAGGGCTTATGGCCGTGGTAGGCGTTCTCCGAACAGCGGAAGCAGACCAGGGTGCCGGCCCGGGGCGGCACCTCGGCGGCATAGTCTTCCAGGTCGTCCGGCCGGTTCAGCATGCGCAGCCGTCCGCCGTCGGACTCCCAGGCGCTGTTCAGGTAGATCAGCGCGGTCACCAGCTTGGTCTTGGAGTCGGTGTGGATCTGGCCGTCCTTGGCGCGCGACTGGCCGCGCAGGGTGACCATCGTGGGCCGCCCGCTCAGGTCGATCCCGAACTTCCCGGCGAAGGCCGCCGTGACGGCCGGGCCCTGAAGCTCGGCCAGGAGGGCGGTGAAGCGCGGACCGCAGGTCAGGCTCTGGGCGGGAAAGCTGCCGCCCTTGGTGATCTCCGGGAAGTCCTGCTCGATGGCCGGCAGCGCTTCGGGCCTGAGGAACTCCGGCACAATGACAAAGTCGAAGGGCTCGCGGCGCAGCGGCGTGGCTGCGAAACGCTCGAGATCGAGCGGCGATGAGTCCCTCTGTTCGGCGGCGGGGCTGGCCACGTTGCAATTCCGTGAAAGCGGCTGTTGGCCTTACTTAAAGGCAGCGGCCGGAAAGATCAATTGAGCCAGGTCAAAGCTCCCCGAAATCCCGCCCGGGGCCCCGGCGATCGGTTTGCGGCGCCGGCCTTCAGGCGCTCTGCGGCACCGCGCGCCTGTGGCGGTCGATCAGGCGCTGGCGGATTTCGGCGGCGATGCGCTGGGTTTCCGCAAGAGGCTCATAGTCCCAAGTTTGCAGGTCTCCGTCGAAGGGGCGGGTGATGCCGGCAGCCCGGAGGGAGCCGTGGAAGCGGCTGAACTTGGCCGAGCCGCCCTCCAGTTGCACCACCTGGACCGGTTTCCCGGTGCTGGAGGCCTCGGAGACCATGTTGACCGAGTCGCCGGTGACGATGATGTGGTCCGCCAGGCCGAGAATGGCGAAATAGGGGTTCTCGCCCTCGCCGTCCCAGATGTCGGCGGGCAGGCCGGCCAGCCCCTTGCGCAGGATCGCTTCGTTTCTGGCGCCGGTGCGCCTGGAGGGCGTGATCATCAGGCCGCAGCCCTGCTCCCGCGCCAGGCGGGCGAGCTGCTCGGTGAGCTGCGTCATGATCGCAGAGGTCATGCGGAAGACCTTGTTGTCGCCGCCGATGAGCACACCGATGCGCGGGCGCGGCAGGGCATCGTAGCGCGCGGCGAAGGCGGCGCCGGCTTCCTTCAGGCGTTCCGGCGTCACCCGGCCCAAGGCACCGCGGGTCGAGAGCACGTTGGGCGCAGTCAGCAGGTCGTGGTCGGGGGTCACCACCAGATCGACGCAGGCGGGGTCGATCACCGGGTTCTGCACCTGGACCGTGAAACTGCGGCCGCCGGAAATCGCGCGCATGTCGCGGCTCAGGGGCACCGTCTGGCGGCCGCTGGCGATCCAGAGGTCGGGCCAGGGCGGGCTCAGGCGGTCACCCTTGGGCCCCAGGGTGGCCAGCGGGTCGCGAATCATGCCCGGCGCCATCCAGCGCCAGGGCTTGGTCACCTGGATGCGTTTCACCACGGGTGGGAGGCCGATGGCTTCGGCGAGCCCAAGGCATTGAATCTCCATGCCCGCCTTGCCGTCGGTCACCACCCAGCAGGTGAGGCCGTCGAGGGCGGAGTCCGAAGCGTCTCTGCCCGCTGCGGCGGTGGTCTGGAGCTTGGGATCGTCTGATCGGGCCATTGCGGCGCGACTATGGGCGGGTGTTCGGTGCGGTGCAAGAGGGTCCCGCGGGAGAATTCGCCTGGAGGGCCGCCGCGCGCGCCAAGGGCGGCCGCACCGGTCTGCGCGGCACACCAGCACCCCTTTTGCCTGCGGTCCCGTAACGCCCGTCCAAGGTTTTGCACAACCCATTGGGGTTGCGCGGCTTCCGGGCCTCGGTAATATTGTTGCGCGCAATGTTTGCAGGGCTGCGCGATCTTATAAGAAACCGGGTCGAGGGCCGTGTCGTCGGCCCCGGGGGCTGGAACCGAAGGGTGAGGGTTATATGCGTCGGGTCAAGTTGGACCGAATCGATCTCCAGATACTGCAGGACCTGCAGGAGGACGGCCGCATCACCAATGTGGAGCTGGCCCGCCGCGCAGGCATTTCCGCACCGCCCTGTCTGCGCCGCGTGCGCGCGCTGGAGGAGGCGGGTTTCATCCGCGGCTACCACGCCGAGTTGCAGGCCGAGGCCCTGGGCTTCGAGGTGACCTTTTTTGCGCTGGTCGGCCTGGACAGCCAGTCGGACGCGGTGCTGACCGAGTTCGAAAGCCTGGTCGGCGGCTGGTCGGAGGTGCGCGAGTGCCACATGGCCCGCGGCCCGGATGACTTCGTGCTGCGCCTGGTCGCGCGCAACACCGCGCACGAGAACGAACTGACCCAGCGCCTGACCTCCGTGCCTCACGTGGTCACAGTGAAGACCATTCAGGTGATCCGCACCGCCAAGGCGACGCCCGGCGTGCCCATCGACGTGAACCAGGGCCTGGAGCCGGCAGCCGACTGACGCAGGGCCCAGCGCCCCGGAGGCGGCGGCGACGGGATGGCGGTTGGGAGACGGCGGTGAAAAGCGAACTCGACTACATTCCGGCGCAAGGGGAAAGCCTGCGCCTTGTCGAAATCACCGTCGACAATTACCTGGCAATCCTGCGCCTGAAGGTGACCGAGGAACAGCGGCAGTTCGTCGCCGGCAACGCGGTCTCCCTGGTCCAGGGCCACTACCACGACACTGCCTGGTTCCGCGCCGTCTACGAGTGCGACCAGCCGGTCGGCTTCGTGATGCTGCACGATCCCCGCTGCGAGCCTGCCGAAACAGTGGGCGATGCTCCTGACTCGGACTTCGATCCGGAAGGCAAGATCGCGGACGACAGCCTCTTCATCTGGCGGCTGATGATCGCCGACGGGCATCAGGGCCGCGGGCTCGGCCGCCGGGTCATCGCGATCCTGGCGGAGCTCGCCCGGCGCAACGGCTTCTCGCGCCTCTGCCTGAGCTACGTCGAGGGGGAGGGCGGTCCGGGCCCCTTCTACGAGGCCTGCGGCTTCCAGCGCAGCGGCCGCCTCATCGACGACGAGATCGAAGCCTGCCTCGATCTCAGCGTCGACGGTTCGTAAAGCGGCGCTCAGCAGCGCGGCCGCTCAGACGTATTGGACTTTCAGGATTTCGTAGGCCTTGGAGCCGGCGGGGGTCATGACCTCGACGGAATCGCCCACTTCCTTGCCAATAAGCGCACGGGCCAGCGGTGCGGTGATGGCCAGGCGGCCTGCCTTCACGTCGGCCTCCATCTCGCCCACCAGCTGGTAGGCGGTCTCGGCGTCGGTGTCCTCGTCCACCAGGGTCACGGTGGCGCCGAACTTGACCGTGTCGCCGTCCAGCGAGGCCACGTCGATGACCTCGGCCCGGGCGATCTTGTCCTCGAGCTCGGCCACGCGGCCCTCGATAAAGCTCTGGCGCTCGCGCGCGGCATGGTATTCGGCGTTCTCGGAAAGGTCGCCGTGCTCGCGTGCTTCGGCAATCGCGCGGATGACTTCCGGCCGCGCGGTTGTTTTCAAGTAACGCAGCTCTTCTTCAAGGCTGGAATAGCCTTGCGCCGTCATGGGTACTTTGTCGCTCATGGGAGCAAACCTGATGCTTCCTAATTGCCAAGAGAACAAGTGTGCCTGATTTGGCGGGGCTGTAAAGTCTACAGCACAACTACGAAGATCTAAAATAGGATTGCAGCGGAGCGACTGCAAGATCAGCCGAACGCATGGCCTCAATGGCCTGAACCGCTGCTTTCGCGCCGTCTGAGGTAGTACTGTAGGGTATCGAATTGGTTAACGCGGTGCGCCTGAGCTCGAAGGAGTCGGCGATCGCCTTGGCATCTTCGGTGGTATTGAAGACGAGCTGAACCTGGCCGGACTTCATGGCATCGACGATGTGCGGGCGGCCCTCCCGCACCTTTTTCACGGTCTCGACGTCAAGCCCCTGTTCGGCAAGGTATTTGGCCGTGCCGCCGGTGGCCATGATGCGGAAGCCGAGCTTGGCGATGGCATGGGCGACCGGGGCGAAGACCGCCTTGTCGCCGTCCTTCACGGAGATGAAAACCGTGCCGCTGTCGGGCAGGGTGACGCCGGCGCCCAACTGCGCCTTTAAGAAGGCGCGGGCGAAATCGCTGTCCAGGCCCATGACCTCGCCGGTCGAGCGCATCTCCGGGCCCAGCATGACGTCGACGCCGGGGAAGCGCGCAAAGGGGAAGACCGCTTCCTTCACGGCAATGTGGCCGTTCCCGCTCTTCTTGAGGTCGAAGTCCTTCAGCTTCTCGCCGGCCATGAGGCGCGCGGCGATCTTGGCGATGGGCAGGCCGGTCGCCTTGGCGACGAAGGGCACCGTGCGGCTGGCCCGGGGATTGACCTCCAGGATGTAGATGTCCTCGTCCTGCACGGCGAACTGCACGTTCATCAGGCCGACGACGTTGAGCGCTCGGGCAAGCTGCTTGGTCTGGCGGCCGATCTCCTCCACCAGGGCCGGGGCCAGGGTGTGGGGCGGCAGGGAGCAGGCCGAATCGCCGGAGTGGATGCCGGCCTCCTCTATGTGCTCCATGACACCGGCGATGAAGACTTCCTCGCCGTCGGCCAGCGCATCCACGTCAACCTCGATGGCGTCGCGCAGGTAGCTGTCGATCAGCACCGGGTTGCGGCCGGAGACCTTCACCGCGGTGGCGATGTAGCGCTCAAGCTGCGCCTGCTCGTGGACGATCTCCATGGCCCGCCCGCCCAGCACGTAGGAGGGGCGGATCAGCACCGGGTAGCCGATGCGCTCGGCCACTGCGAGGGCTTCTTCGCGCGTCGTCGCGGTGCCGTTGGGCGGCTGGCGCAGGCCGAGGTCACTGAGCAGGGTCTGGAACCGTCGCCGGTCCTCGGCCAGGTCGATGGCATCGGCGGCGGTGCCGAGGATCGGAATGCCGGCGGCCTCCAGCGCGTAGGAGAGTTTCAGCGGCGTCTGCCCGCCGAGCTGCACGATGACGCCTTTCAGGTCGCCGCGGCTCTGTTCGGTGCGGGCGATGGCGATCACGTCTTCGGCGGTCAGGGGTTCGAAGTAGAGCCGGTCGGAGGTGTCGTAATCCGTCGACACGGTTTCCGGATTGCAGTTGACCATGATGGTTTCGTAGCCGGCCTCGCTCAGCGCATAGGCGGCATGGACGCAGCAGTAGTCGAACTCGATGCCCTGACCGATGCGGTTGGGCCCGCCGCCCAGGATCATGACCTTGCGGCGGTCGCTGGGGTCGGCCTCGCAGGCCGGCGGGCGCCCGCCCTCGGGGCCTTCGTGGCCGTCCTCGTAGGTCGCATACATGTAGGGCGTGACCGAGGGGAACTCCCCGGCGCAGGTGTCGATGCGCTTGTAGACGGGGCTGATCGACAGGCCGCGGCGCCGGGCGGCGACGGCCTCTTCCTCGCTGCCCGCCAACTCGGCGAGGCGGGCATCGGAAAAGCCCATCTTCTTCAGCGCCAGCCAGGTCGCGCGGTCCTGCGGCAGGCCGTTTTCGCGGACGCCGTCCTCGGCATCGACGATGGCCTTCACCTGACGCAGGAACCAGGGGTCATAGTGGGTGGTCTCCAGGATCTCCACCAGCGTCAGGCCGTGGCGGAAGGCCTGGGCGATGGTGAGCAGGCGGTCGGGCCGCGGCGCGCCCAGCGCGGTGCGGATGGCGTCGCGGTCGACCTGGCCGTCGCTGTCCAGCGCGCCGGGGATTTCCACCTCGTTGAGACCGGTAAGGCCGGTCTCCATGGAGCGCAGGGCCTTCTGCAGGGACTCGGCGAAGCAGCGGCCGATGGCCATGGCCTCGCCCACCGACTTCATGGAGGTGGTGAGCAGCGGCTCGGCGCCGGGAAACTTCTCGAAGGTGAAGCGCGGCATCTTGGTGACGACATAGTCGATGGTCGGCTCGAAGGAGGCCGGCGTCACCTTGGTGATGTCGTTGTCCAGTTCGTCCAGCGTATAGCCGACCGCCAGCTTGGCGGCGATCTTGGCGATGGGAAAGCCGGTCGCCTTGGACGCTAGCGCCGATGAGCGCGAGACGCGCGGGTTCATCTCGATGATGACCAACTCGCCGTCCTCGGGGTTGACCGCGAACTGCACGTTGGAACCGCCGGTGTCGACGCCGATCTCCCGCAGCACGGCGATCGAGGCGTCGCGCAGGATCTGGTACTCCTTGTCGGTCAGGGTCAGCGCCGGCGCCACGGTAACGGAGTCGCCGGTGTGCACGCCCATGGGATCGACGTTCTCGATGGAGCAGATGATGATGCAGTTGTCCGCACAGTCGCGGACCACCTCCATCTCGTACTCCTTCCAGCCCAGCACCGACTGTTCGATCAGCACCTCGCTGGTGGGCGAGGCGCGCAGGCCGCCGCGCACGATCTCCTCGAAGTCGTCCGGGTTGTAGGCGATGCCGCCGCCGGTGCCGCCGAGGGTGAAGGAGGGCCGGATGATCGCCGGCAGGCCGATGTCCTCCAGCGCCGTCATGGCGTCCTCGTAGCTGTTCACCAGGCGCGAGCGCGGCGACTTCAGGCCGATCTTGTCCATTGCTTCGCGGAAGCGCTGGCGGTCCTCCGCCTTGTCGATGACGTCGCCCTTGGCGCCGATCATCTCGACGCCGAACTTTTCCAGCGTGCCGTCGCGCTCCAGCGCCAGGCCGGTGTTGAGCGCCGTCTGGCCGCCCATGGTGGGCAGCAGGGCGTCCGGGCGTTCGCGCTCGATCACCTTGGCCACCATCGCCGGCGTGATCGGCTCCACGTAGGTGGCGTCGGCCAGGTCCGGGTCGGTCATGATGGTGGCGGGGTTGGAGTTCACCAGGATCACCCGGTAGCCCTCCTCCTTCAGCGCCTTGCAGGCCTGCGCCCCGGAGTAGTCGAACTCGCAGGCCTGGCCGATGACGATCGGCCCGGCCCCGATGATCAGGATGGACTGGATATCACTGCGCTTGGGCATGCTTGGTCTTGGCGGCTTTCTCTGACTCGATCAGATCGACGAAGCGCTGGAAGAGGTAGTGGCTGTCCTGCGGACCGGGGGAGGCCTCCGGATGGTACTGCACGGAGAAGACCGGACGCCCGGCGACCCTGAGCCCCTCATTGGAGCGGTCGAAGAGGGAGACGTGGCTTTCCTCGACGCCGGCGGGCAGGCTTTCGGCCAGCACGCGGAAGCCGTGGTTCTGGCTGGTGATCTCCACCCGCCCGGTCTCCAGGTCCTTCACCGGGTGGTTGGCGCCGCGGTGGCCGAGATGCATTTTCTCGGTCTTCGCCCCCAGCGCCAGCGCCAGGATCTGGTGGCCCAGGCAGATGCCGAAGATCGGCAGGCCGGTTTCCATCAGAGTCTGGATGGTGGGCACGGCGTAGACGCCGGTCGCAGCCGGATCGCCCGGCCCGTTGGAGAGAAAAATCCCATCGGGCTGGTGGTTCAGGATGTCTTCCGCCGTCGCATCGGCCGGCACCACCGTGACATCGCAGCCGAGGCTCGCCAGACAGCGCAGGATGTTGCGCTTGGCGCCGAAATCGACGGCGACAACCTTGTGGCGCGGTTCGGCCAGGCTGCCGTAGCCCTGGCCGATGGCCCAGCGTGTTTCCGACCAGCGGTAGGTCTGCCGGCAGCTCACCTCGGCGGCCAGGTCCATGCCCTCCAGGCCTGCCCAGGCCGCCGCTTCGCCGCGCAGCGCCGACAGGTCCGGCGCCCGGACTCCATCGCCCTGGGCGCCCTCGCCGTAGTGCACGATGCAGCCCTTGGGGGCGCCGATGTCGCGGATGCGCGCGGTGATCGCCCGGGTATCGACCCCCGCCAGCCCAGCGAGGTTGTGGGACTTCAGCCAGGCGTCCAGGTGCTGGGCCGCGCGCCAGTTGGAGGGGTCGGTGATCTCCGCGCGCAGCACCAGCCCGCGCACCGCCGGGGTGGTGGTCTCGATGTCTTCGGGGTTGGCGCCGACGTTGCCGATGTGGGGAAAGGTGAAGGTGATGATCTGTCCGGCGTAGGAGGGATCGGTGGCGATCTCCTGATAGCCGGTCATCGAGGTGTTGAAGCAGACCTCGCCCACCGCGTGGCCGCTGGCCCCCAGGCCGCGGCCGCGAAACATCGTGCCGTCGGCCAGGATCAGGGCGGCTTCACCCCGCACGAGATTGGGCACGAGATCGGGCGCAGGAAGCGGCGGCCCGTCCTCGGCGGACGGGTTGGAAGCGGTCGGGGCGTCGTTCATGAAGCGGATCCTAGAACGCAGGCGATGAGATGTTTAGCGGCAACGGGCCGCCAGGAAAAGCCCCCCTGGCACCACGGTCAGGAAAAAGTCCATAATCTATATATTTCAATTAGTTAAGTCATCATAAGGTGTTTTGCCAAATTGGGGTAATTGGGCTAACCTCCCGCGCCTTGCGAGGGAAAGGGAAGACCATCCATGTTGCGCACTCGTCTGAACGACGCTTTGAAGGACGCCATGAAAGCCAAGGAGGCCGAGGCCACCTCGACCCTGCGCTTGATCCTGGCGGCCCTGAAAGACCGCGACATCGCCGAGCGCGGCAAGGGTAACGGCGAGGGGGTTGGCGACGAGGCGATCCTGGAGATGCTGCAGAAGATGGTCCGGCAGCGTCACGATTCCATCGAGATGTACACCAAGGGCGGACGCGACGATCTGGCCAAGCGGGAAGCCGAGGAAATCGGGGTCATCGAGCGCTTTCTGCCCAAGCAGATGGACGAGATGGACATGCGCGCCGCCATCGAGGGTGTGATCTCCGAGCTTTCCGCCTCCAGCGTCAAGGACATGGGCCGGGTCATGGGCACCCTGAAGGAGCGCTATCCCGGCCGCATGGACTTCGGCAAGGCCAGCGGCATCGTCAAGGAAGCCCTCGTCTGACCCCTCGTTTGACTCCGGGTCCGATCCAGCCCGTTTTCCGCAAGGCGCGGGACAGCGACGCGCCGGCCTGCGCCGAAATCTACCGCGACGCCCGCCGGGCCGCCTTCCACTGGGAGGATCGGGACTACGCTTTGGAGGAGTTCGCCGGCTCCACCTATGGCGAGGCGCTCTGGGTGGCCGAGGCCGGCGGCCCGGACACGGGCCTGGACGGAAACACGGACGGCAGCGCCGGGGTTCTTGCCTTTGCCTCGGTCTGGCGGGCCCCCGAGTACTGGTTTCTCCACAATCTCTTCGTCGCGCCGGCCTGGCAGGGCCGGGGCATCGGCTCGGCCCTGCTGAGCGAAGTGCTGGCGGCCATCGGCCGTCCGGTGGAGTTGAAAACCGACACGCCCAACACCGGCGCGCGGCGGCTCTACGAGCGCTTCGGATTCGCGGTGGTGGAGGAAGGCACGGCCGCACCGACCCCCTGGTTCAAGATGCGCCTGGAATGAAGTGGCGGCGACCCATAGCGAAGCCCGACCATCCTGTACTATCCCCGTTTTTCAACCGGAAACTCACAGGATTTCCACTGGGTTGGCGCCGATCCATCCAGACCGTTGTGGCCCGCGAAGCGTTTCACGGCAGTGCGGTGGAGCGGATCTGCTGATAGTCTGTGCGACCGGCGGGTTGGACTGAGCGGCGGTTGAATGCCGTTTGGCTGCCGGAAAAACCCTGAGCCGAGACAGACCTGAGTCGCTTTCGCCGATGGCCTTTCCGCCGGATTTCCTGGACGAGCTGCGCAACCGCATCACCCTGTCGGAGGTGATCGGGCGGCGGGTGAAGCTGGTGAAGCGGGGCCGCGAGCACAGCGGGCTCTGTCCCTTTCACAACGAGAAAACACCCTCCTTCACGGTCAGTGACGACAAGGGCTTCTACCACTGCTTCGGCTGCGGGGCGCATGGCAGCGCCTTCGACTTCGTCATGAACACCGAGGGCCTGAGCTTCCCGGAAACCGTGGAGCGGCTGGCGGGTTTGGCCGGCATGGCGGTGCCCCAGCAGGACCCGCAGGACCGCGCCCGGGCGGAGAAGCGCGCCGGCCTGCTGGATGTGCTGGAGGCGGCGGCGGTCTGGTTTCAGGAGCAGCTTGCCGGCAGCGCCGGGGCGGAGGCGCGCGACTATCTGGCCGGGCGCGGCCTGGCGCCCCAGACGGTGGCGGCCTTTCGCCTGGGTTTCGCGCCGCGGGAGCGCGGCGCGCTGGCCCGGGCGCTCCGGGCGCGCGGGATCGCAGTGGAGCAGTTGATCGAGGCCGGGCTGGTGAAGCGCGACGAGGGCGCCCCCGCCACCGAAGAAGCGCTGCGGGATTACTTCTTCCACCGCGTCATCTTCCCCATCACCGACCGGCGGGGGCGGGTGATCGCCTTCGGCGGCCGGGCCCTGGGGGACTCCAAGGCCAAGTACCTGAATTCCCCGGAAACCCCGTTGTTCCACAAGGGCCGGGAGCTCTACAACCTGGCCCGCGCCCGCAAGGCGGCGCACGACAGCGGCGAGGTGCTGGTGGCGGAGGGCTACATGGACGTCATCGCCCTGGCCGAGGGCGGCTTTCCGGCGGCGGTGGCGCCGCTGGGCACCGCCATCACCGAGGATCAGATCGCCGCCCTCTGGCGCCTGGCGCCGGAGCCGACGCTCTGTTTCGACGGCGATGCGGCGGGCCAGCGCGCCGCCTTCCGCGCCGCCGAGCGCGCCATGCCGCTGCTGAAACCGGGGAAAAGCCTGCGTTTCGCCCTGCTGCCGGCGGGGGAGGACCCGGACAGTCTGCTGCGCAACCGCGGCGCCCAGGCTCTGCGCGGGGTGCTGGATGCCGCCCTGCCGCTGGCCGATCTGGTCTGGCGCAAGGCGGTCGAGGGCCGGCCCGCCGACACGCCGGAGCGCCGGGCCGCCATCCGCGCCGCGCTGCGCGAGCAGGTAGGGGCGATCCGCGACCCGGACCTGCGCGAGGACTACCGCGCGGAGATGGACCGCCGCTACGGCGAGGTCTTTAACCCGGGCGCCGGGCGCCAGGGTAGGAGTGGAGAACGATTTTCCCAGGGTTTCCGCGGCGGACGCGGGGGCAAGGCCCGGTTCGGCGGTGGCCGCGGCTGGCCGGTGGACCCCTATCCGCCGGCCCGGCGCCGTTCGGCCAGCGAGGTGCCGGCGCCCAACCGCACGGAAGAACTGCTCCTTGCCGCGCTGATCAATCACAACAAATTATTAACCGAGTTGGTTGAGGATCTGGCAGGTCTGGACTTCGCTGACCGCGATCTCGATGGCTTACGGCAGGCTTTGATCGACTGTATCGCCGGCAATACGGACCTTGACAGTGAAGGTGTGAAATGCCACCTCTCAGAACTGGGGTTTTCGGGGCTTTTGGCCACGCTTTTGGCCCCGGAGCGTTATGTGCATGGCAGGTTTGCCCGACCCGACGCCTCGGAAGAGGTGGCGCGGCAATCCGTTATGCACATTTTGGGGGTTATGCGTGAGCGCCGGCTCGGTCCTCTGGTTGTCGAGGAGGCCAATGCGCTTGCGAAGGATATGGCGGAGGAACAGCTGAAACGTATGCAGGCTGCTCAGAAAATCCGCGACCAAGAAGAGGGCCGCAAAGTGGACCTGGATCGTTTCGAGGCCCTGTCCGAGCGATCCGTGCATAAGGCGGACTCTTGAACCAAGACGACTGAAACAAGACCACCTCCGGCTGGCGGGATCTGGGCCCCCGCGCAGGCCGCCGAACACTGTGGTCAAGGCATCTGAGGTAGTGGGCTGAATGGCGACGAAGGCGAACGAGAACGCTGAAGCGACGGAATCGCGCGAGGAATCCTCCGACGGACCCCTGATGGACTCCATGTCCGCAGCCGTCAAGAAGATGATCGCGAAGGCAAAGGAGCGCGGCTACGTCACCTACGACGAGCTGAACGCGGTCCTGCCGCCGGATCAAATGTCCTCCGAGCAGATCGAGGACACCATGTCCCTGCTTTCCGAGATGGGCATCACCGTCATCGAGAGCGAGGAACAGGAAGAGGCGGCCGCCGATGACGACGCCAAGGAAGGCACCGCCACCGCCACCGGCAATCTGAACGACGACGACATCGGCCGCACCGACGATCCGGTGCGCATGTACCTGCGGGAGATGGGCTCGGTCGAGCTGCTGTCCCGCGAGGGCGAGATCGCCATCGCCAAGCGCATCGAGGCCGGCCGCGAGAAAATGATCGGCGGCATCTGCGAAAGCCCGCTGACGATCCGCGCGTTGCTGGTCTGGCGCGAGGCGCTGATCGAGGGGCGTATTCTGCTGCGTGACATCATCGATCTGGATGCGACCTACGGCGGCGGGCCGACCGAAGACGCCATGAACCAGGCGGTCGCCGAGATCGCCGAGATGGAAGACGAGCCCGAAGCCAAGCCCCAGGAGAAGTCGGGGGAAAAGTCCGGGGAGAAGTCCGACGACAAGGACGCGAAGGACGAAAAGGCGGCCAAGGGCAAGAAGGTCGGCAAGAACGGCGCCACGCCCGCCTCCGAGGAGGAGGACGAGGAAGCCGAGGCCAAGGGCGAAGGTGAGGGCGAGGACGAGGACGACGACGAGGAGGAGGAGAACTCCATCTCCCTCGCCGCCATGGAAGCAGCGCTGTTGCCCCAGGTGCTCGACACCCTCGACGACATTGCCAAGACCTGGAAGAAGATCACCAAGGTCCAGGAGCGCCGCCTGACCGCCTTCCAGAAGGGCGAGAAGACCACGCCCCAGACCGAGCGGCGTTACGAGAAGCTGCAGCAGGAACTGGTCGAGCTGATGGAGGGCGTGCACTTCAACAATGCGCGCATCGAACAGCTTGTCGACCATCTCTACGGCCTCAACCGCCGCCTGCTCGGCTTCGAAGGCAAGATGCTGCGCATGGCCGAGCGCTGCGGCGTGAAGCGCCAGGACTTCCTGGACCACTACTTCGGGCGTGAGCTCGACCCGCGCTGGGTCAGCCGGGTGAAGCGCCTGACCGGCAAGGGCTGGTCGAAGTTCGCCGAGCGCTACGGCGACGACGTCAAGAAGATCCGCAAGGAAGTGGCGGAAGTCGCCGCCGAGAGCGAACTGCCGATCAACGAATTCCGCCGCATCGTCAAGACGGTGCAGACCGGCGAGAAGGAGGCCAGCAAGGCCAAGACCGAGATGGTCGAGGCCAACCTGCGCCTGGTGATCTCCATCGCCAAGAAGTACACCAACCGCGGCCTGCAGTTCCTCGACCTCATTCAGGAAGGCAACATCGGCCTGATGAAGGCGGTCGACAAGTTCGAGTACCGCCGCGGCTACAAGTTCTCGACCTACGCCACCTGGTGGATCCGCCAGGCGATCACCCGCTCGATTGCCGACCAGGCGCGCACCATCCGTATTCCGGTGCACATGATCGAGACCATCAACAAGCTGGTGCGCACCAGCCGCCAGATGCTGCACGAGATCGGCCGCGAGCCGACGCCGGAGGAACTGGCCGAGCGGCTGGTCATGCCGCTGGAGAAGGTGCGCAAGGTGCTCAAGATCGCCAAGGAGCCGATCTCCCTGGAGACGCCCATCGGCGACGAGGAAGACAGCCACCTCGGCGACTTCATCGAGGACAAGAACGCGGTCATCCCGCTGGACGCGGCGATCCAGTCCAACCTGCGCGAGACCACGACGCGGGTGCTGGCCAGCCTGACGCCGCGCGAGGAGCGCGTGCTGCGCATGCGCTTCGGCATCGGCATGAACACCGACCACACTTTGGAAGAGGTGGGTCAGCAGTTCTCCGTCACGCGCGAGCGCATCCGCCAGATCGAGGCCAAGGCGCTGAGGAAGCTGAAGCACCCGAGCCGCTCGCGGAAGCTGCGGTCCTTCCTGGATACATGACCGGATCGTGACGCGACGATGACAAGGGCCGCTCCCCGGGGCGGCCCTTTTTCTTACGGATTCCTTGGTCTTTTGCGGTGCCTCTAACCCTGCTGGGCGATGGCTGCGCTGCACAACCTGTGGTATCGTCCCGGCCTTACTCGGGGGAGACTACGGGCAGGGGCACCGCGGCCATGCGCATCACCATCGGCACCTTCAACCTGAACAATCTGTTCTCGCGCTACAACTTCTCGGGACAGGTCGAGGCCATCAAGAAGAACGACACCGGCGTCAGTTCCAAGGTCACCTACAAGTTCACCGAGGGCGACGTCTACCGCCTGCGCACCTTCAAGGGCCGTCTCGTCAAGACCAAGGACAAGGACGACCGGGCGACGATCGCCGCGCGGGTCAAGGCGATGGACGTCGACGTCCTGGCGGTGCAGGAGGTCGAGAACATCGACATCCTGAAGACCTTCAATCACCAGGACCTCGGCAGCCTCTATCCCTACTACACGCTGATCGAAGGCAACGATCCGCGGCTGATCGACGTCGGGCTGCTTTCCAAGTATCCCCTGGGGCAGGTGACGAGCTGGCACCAGGCGGTGCATGCAGAAGATCCGGACGAGCCGATCTTCGGGCGCGACCTTTTGCAGGTAGAGGTGCTGAACCCGACACGCCGGCGTACCCTCTTCACGGTCTTCAACACCCATCTGAAAAGCCACTTCGTCGACTTCCGCGACGACCCGGTCGCCGGCAAGCAGAAGAACGACACGCGCCGCCGCCGCCAGGCGGAGACCGTCAGGCGGATCATCGAAGACCAGACCCGCCCCAACAGCCGCTACATCCTGACCGGTGACATGAACGACCCGCCGGAGGCCGCACCCCTGGCCGCCTTCGCCAACTCCGACCTCGGCCTCGTCAATGCGCTCGCGGCGCCGACGGAGACCCGGCCGCCCAAGGCCGATACGCCGATGCCGCCGGGCCCCGCCTGGACGCACCGCTTCAAGCCTTCGGGAAAGCCCGCCGAGTATCACCTCTACGACCACATCTGGCTCAGCCCCTCGCTGGCGCCGCGCCAGACCCTGGCGATGATCGACCGCCGCACCAAGCACGGCGGCGACGGCAGCGACCACGATCCCGCCTGGATCGAGTTGGACCTCTAACCGGCTGGCGAAAGTTGCGCGCCGCCGCATGCTTCGAGACGCTCGCTGTGCTCGCTCCTCAGCATGAGGCGAGAGCTTGGGTTATGCGTCCCTCATCCTGAGGAGCGTGCCGGAGGCACGCGTCTCGAAGGATGGGCAAGCGACGGGTCGGCGGTTCCACTGCTCCGAAAGCGTGCTGCCCTTTTTCGTTGCCTGGGTGCGCGGACTCGCTAGCCTGCGGCCATGGAGTTCGTTTTTCTCGGCACCGGCTGTCCGGTGGTCTCGACGGAGCGCTACGGGCCGGCGCAAGTCGTCCTCGCAGGCGACGCAAAGGTTCTGGTCGATTGCGGGTCCGGCGTGACCCAGCGCCTGCTCGCCGCCGGCGTGCCGGGGCGCGATCTCGACGCGCTGCTGCTGACCCACCTGCACTCCGATCATCTGGTCGACCTCTTCCAACTCATCGTCTCTTCCTGGCACCAGGGGCGCGACCGGCCGCTGCCGGTCTACGGGCCGCCGGGCACACGCCGCTACGTCGAAGGCCTGATGGCGCTCTGGGACCCGGAGCTGACCCAGCGCATCGCCCATGAGAAACGGCCTTCGACCGCGGCCCTGGAGATCGACGTGACGGAGATCGCGGCGGGCCAGGTGCTGAGCTTCGGCGGGCTGGCGGTCGCGGTCGTGGAGGTGGACCACAAGCCGGTGCGCCATGCCTTCGGCTTCGTGTTCGAGGCCGGTGGAAAGCGTCTGGCGCTCTCCGGTGACACGCGCTATTGCCCGGCGCTGATCAAGGCCGCCCGCGGCGCCGACCTGCTGGTCCACGAGGTCTTCGTCCACCGCGAGATGCCGGTGGTCGAGGGTGTGCGCTCCGCCGAGACCGTGGCCAACGTGGCCGGCTATCACACCCTCTCCAGCGAGGTCGGCAAGATCGCGGCGGAGGCCGGGGTCGCCTGCCTGGCCCTGACCCACTTCGTGCCGCCTGCCGCCGACCGTGACAAGTTGCTCGACGAGGTGCGCGCCGACTATGCCGGGCCGATCCTGCTGGGCGAGGATCTGATGCGGGTCGATCTGTCGCGGCGGCGCGTCAGCCACGCCGGCGCGGTCATGGGCCTCGGCGCGCCGGCCGGGCGAAGTCCTTGATTTATCTGCCTCCGCACCAAAATTTACAGAAGACACTTTTTCTTCACCCGTGCCAGTCTGGCAGACTCCGATGACGATTCAGCGAACATCCCTTGAGGACGTCGACCGCGATGTCCTGGCCAGGGCCATGGCGATCCAGCACTGGCTGATCGGTGAGGCGCGTTTCCTCGACAATCCCGACGACACCGTGAACGGCTTCGTCAGCCGCCTGATCGAAGCCGGTGTGCCGCTGGACCGCATGACCAGCGCCATCCCGACCCTCTACGCGGTGCGCCAGGGACTCGGCCGCAACTGGACGCGCGAAGGGGGGATTCAGGTGCTGGAGTTTCCCTGGGGCAATGACGATCTCTATGAGGCCAGTCCCTACTTCGAGGCGCACCGTACCCGTGACTGGGTGATCTTCCGCCTCGACGAGATTGACGATGCGGCTTACGGCATCGTCCCGGAGCTCCGCGCGGAGGGGTACACCCACTACATCTGCGTGCCCGTCTTCTTTCGCGACGGCACCGAAGGGGGGCTGACCTTCGCCACCCGTCACCCCCAGGGCTTCAGTCCCTCGGACCTCGCGCTGCTGCGCGCGATCGAGGACTCCATGGCCATCGTCCTCGATCTCAACCGCGTCTGGATCCTGCTGCACGAAACCCTGCGCATGTACGTGGGCGAGGAACCGCAGGCGCGTATTCTCTCCGGGCAGGTGCGGCGCGGCGATATCGTGCCCATGCGCGCCGCGATCATCTTCGCCGATATGCGCGGGTTCACCGCGCTCTCATCCACCATGACGGCGGAGGGGACGGTGGACCTGCTGAACCGCTACTTCGATTGTGTCGTGCCGCCGGTGGAAGAGGGCGGCGGAGAGGTGCTGAAGTACATCGGCGACGGCGTGCTGGCGATCTACGGGGCGGGCGAGGACGATGCGGCCGCCTGCGCCAAGGCCTTGTCCGCGGCCAAGGCGATCCTGGAACGGGTCGAGGCAGAGCGCGCAGAAACCGCCGAAGACCGGCGCTTCGACATCAAGATCGCGCTTCATTTCGGCGAGGTCGCTTACGGCAACATCGGCTCCGGCGCCAGGCTCGACTACACCGTCGTCGGCAGCGGTGTGAACCTGGCGAGTCGCCTGGCGGACCTCGCCGGCAACCTGGGGCACAAGCTGCTGGTCTCGGCCGACTTCGCCGGGCACCTGCCGGACTGTGCCTTCAAGAACCATGGTGAGCACAGCCTGCGCGGTGTCGCCACGCCCCAAACCGTCTTCGAACCGGATCTCTAGCCTGGACCTCTAACCCAATCTTCAGCCCTCGGCCAGCACCTCGACGCGGACTTTGGTGAGGCCCTCGTCGACGAAGCCGAGCGCCTCGGCAGCGGCCAGGGAGAGGTCGATGATGCGCGGTTTGATGAAGGGGCCGCGGTCGTTGATGGTCACCACGATGGAGCGCTGGTTGGACTCGTTGGTCACGCGGACCCGGGTTCCGAAAGGCAGGCTGCGGTGCGCCGCGGTCATGGCGTTCATGTCGAAGCGGCTGCCGCTGGCCGTCAGCCGTCCGTGAAAGCGTTTGCCATACCAGGAGGCGAGGCCGCTGAAGGTCTCGGTCACCCGTTCGGCGGCCCCGATGTCCGGATCGTCCGGCTCAGGCGGCAGAGCTGCGAGAGCGGCGCCTGGCCGTGCCGGGCGGGCCGCCGGTGAAGCGCGCAAAGCTGCCCGGCCGGCGGATGGTTCGTCCGCCGGCGCAGGCGTGGCCGCCTGTCCCTCCACAGGCTGGTTCTCTGTATGCCGCTTTTCCGTGGGGCCGGTCGCCGCGCAGCCGCTCAGCACGCCGAGTACGAGCAGCACGGCCAGTCCGTTACGCGACGGCATGAGGGATTCGTCTGCGCGCGATGAGCGGGCGATGGGCGTTCGGCGCCTTCAGGGGCGGCGTCGGCCTATTCCCAGAACGGCTTGCCCAGATCGATGGTGTCTTCGTCGGTCAGGGCACCGGTCAGGCCGCCCGCCGCGGCGCCGATCAGGGCGCCTTCAACGATGGTGAGGCCGGTCACGGCACCGACCACGGCACCGGCGCCCGCGCCGATGCCAGCGCCACTCAGGCCGCGGTCGCCGGTCGAGGACCCGCAAGCAGAAAGTGCAAGAGCTGCGGCGGTCATAAGGATAGGTAGGCGAATCATAAGGTTCTCCTCAATACAGCGCTTCAATTCCCGCAGAGTCCCGACTGCCCCGCGAGAGATATAGGGAGTCTGGACTCTGCACAGCTATGTCAAAACTGTGCCCTGACAACGCTTTTGGGAGACCTTCTATTCCCCCCGCGTATAGAATTCTTGCGTAGGGCCCGATTGTGACTTGCCCCGCGCGCTCCGTTAACTCGGATGCCTTGACTTGTGAAGGCCAGGAGCTAGGTTTGCGCGCAGGGATTTGGGACATCGGGTCTTGGTGGAAGAACAATAAGGGCCGCGTCGTCGGCCTGTTGGAGTGTTGGGGGAAATTCGTTTCTTGCAGCCTGCCGTCAGTGCCCGCCGGTCCGGCGGGGTCAGCCACATGATTTATGATCGGATGCCGGGGTGCTTCGGCGTCCCTTCGGGTGCTGAGCGGTGCGGGCGTCGATCCCAGGGCCCGGATCGATCAGGCCCGGAGCGCTCAAGCCAGGATCGATCAGGCCCGGCGCGCTCAAGCCAGGGTCGCTCGAGAGGATCTGCGATGGCTGCCCGCCTCGCGGTGCTCGGCCTCCTCGGGCTCCTTTCCGCCTGCGTCACGGCGAAGCCGCCGGGTGGTCCCGACGGGTCCCCGCCTGTCCCGGCCGCATCCGCCGCTGCCCAGGCGCAGACGGCGGGGGAGACGGCGGGGGGCCTGCCGCAGGCCCACGGCGAGCGCCGGAGCGTCGCCCCTGCCTACACGCCGGCGGTCGGCAGGCCTGCCGACGAACCCCTGATTCAGGCGAGTCTGATCGGCCTGTCGAAGCTGCCGCTGCCGACCCGGCCGCGCCCGGCCATCGTCTCGGCGGGCCGCCACCTGGAATGCGTTCCCTATGCGCGCAAGCTTTCGGGCATCCAGATCCGCGGCGATGCCTGGACGTGGTGGGCCAAAGCCACCGGCCGGTATGAGCGCGGCGCGGCGCCGCAGCCCGGAGCGGTCATGGTCTGGAGCAAGACCAAGCGGCTGCGCCAGGGGCATCTGGCCTACATCGTTGCGGTTCTGAACGAGCGCGAGGTGCTGGTGCATCAGTCCAACTGGTTGAACCGCGGCCGCATCCACCGCTATACGCCGGTGCGCGACGTCTCCAAGAACAACGACTGGTCGGTGGTACAGGTCTGGTACACCCCGGGCCAGCGCTACGGCAGCGGGCGTTTCCCGATCTACGGCTTCATCTATCCGAACGACCCGGACGACGTCCAACTGCTGCAGGCGGCGAACTGAAGTCCGCCGGCAGGCAGCCCCGGTCGTCGCCCCGGCCTTCGTCTGCTTCGTCTGGGGCGGACCGGCAATTCACTTGATCTATGGGCTTGCAGGGGCACAATGGCGCCGGGCCCGTAGTTCAGCGGTTAGAACCCACCGCTCATAACGGTGTTGTCGCAGGTTCGAATCCTGCCGGGCCCACCATCCTGCCGACCGCCCGGCCCTTCCGACCTCCTGGCCCTTTTGATCTCATGATCGCCTGACCGCAGCCGGTGACGCGCCCTTGGCGGCGCGATTTCAGTTGGCTGCCTACCGCTTTCGGGGTGCGATTCGCGTCTGGCGCTACTCCCTTCGAGACGACACAACGCTGCGGTTACAGAACTGAAACGATAAAGGGGCTGAAATCCGCTTCGGGTTTTGCTAGAACACCGCCCGAGCGGAAGCTCCTGAGGTTTTGGTGGAGGAACCTGGGGCTGCTTTGCGAGGCGACAGCCTTGCTCCGTCATCATGCTACGACCGTGAGGACTGGAATGAGCAACACCGAATTCTTCCACGCAAGCCATATCCCCTGCGACCCCCTTATCCAAAGACCACGCGTCCCGAGACGACGCGCCCGGAGTCCCCGGGTCGGAAGACTCGGCGCCGCCGCGCACGCGCGTGCCGTCGGCTGGGGATGTCTTGCTCTGAGCTGAGTGCCCGGGTGACGCTGCGCCGCCTTTGATGGCTTTGCGCACAGTCTGACACGGCCACACCCCGACATAGTCTTGCTTTCAGCAGGCGGCGTCTTCGCTGAAGACCAAGCGCTGGCTGCTGCCGGTCCCCGAGATCGGCGGCCCGGCACTGACGGGGCCACGCCGCTGCGGACAGCACCGAAAGGGCAGTGACGGCCAGGTCTGTTGTGCCGCTCGATGGCACGAACCGACGTACCGGATTGCAGCGCTCACCCGCCACTTATCGCACCCACTCAACGCGCGCTGCCGCCACGGCGGCGGCGGCCGAGAGGGTTTCCCTGAAGTGACCGTTCTTTTTGTTTTTTCAGAATGTTATCGCAACCCAAGCATAGGAGATCGAGGTATTATGTTTCGCAAATTGAGCCTTGTCGCTGCCGTCTCTGTTGTCGGAATGTCTTTTGCTGGTGGGCTGACCACCGAGGCCCAGGCCCAGGATAAGGAAGTGGTGGTCCCCGAGATCGAGTGGGACACGGCGCTGAAGAAGTTCCAGGTCGACAGCGACAAGTTCATCGGCCAGCGCTTCTCGGTTGCCTGCCCGCCCCATTCGGTGCGCGACACCATGGAGCAGGTCTACGGCACCGACGCCTATCCCAGCGACAACGCGATCTGCGTCGCCGCCCTGCATGCCGGCAAGATCACCACCGAAGACGGCGGCCAGGTCATGATCCAGCTCAACCCCGGCCTGGAGGCCTACACCGGCAGCAGCCGCAACGGCGTCGACAGCGCCAGCCTGCCGGGCACCCAGCGCTCCATGGTCTTCGTCGATGCCGAGAGCGCGGCGGCGGCCGACGAGGCGCGCCAGGACTACATCCCGCGCCTGAAGTGGGATGCCAAGTTCACCGGCACCGGGCTGGCCAACAAGGACCTCAAGGGCCAGGTGATGACCTTCAACTGCCCGGCCGCGCCCGGCGACCTGCGCATGCGCCGCGTCGTCGGCACCGACTCCTACGCCTTCAACTCCATCGTCTGCCTGGCCGCGGTCCATGCCGGCAAGATCACCACGGCTGAAGGCGGCCTGGTCAACGTGCAGATCGACCCGGGCATGAAGAAGCTGGTCGGTTCCATCCGCAACGGCGTCGAGACCAAGAACGGCGGCGGCGGCCACACCACCATCTCCTTCGTCGACGCACCGCTGCGCGCAACCGCTGCGCCGCTCCAGAACTGATGTCGGCGTAACGCGTGAGGCTGGCGGCGGCGGGTCCCCCGGGTCCGCCGCCGCTTCCGTCCTTCCAGCGGCGCCCTTTCCGCGCCGCGCCGCCGGCCATGCCTTCCGAAATCAAAGAGGACGCGCAATGAGAGTGTACACACAGCGGGCCGTTGCCATCGCCGCGGTCATGCTTGCGGTCTGCAGCCCAACCCTTGCCGCTGCCGCGCCGGGAGCGGGTGGTTGCGCCGAAGCTGCAGACACGTCCTGCGCGGAACTGCTGCTGGCTGACGCTCTTGCCGCCGCAAGCTCGGTGGAAGACGAAGCTCTGCGCGGGCAGGCGCTGCTTGACGTGGCTTTCGCCCAGGCCAAGGCCGGCGCGTTCGATACGGCTCTCGCCACCGCGAGGACGATCAGTTCCGGCGACACCCGCGGCTTTGCCATGCAGCTCGTTGTCTCCGAGCAGGCCAAAGCCGGCTTCTTCGCCGAAGCCTTCGCTGCCGCCCGGACCATCGAAACACCGGAACACCGGGATGCGGCCCTTTTTGATATTGCCAACCATCAGGCCATGGCGGGCCTTTACGAGGCGGTCCGCGCCAGCGCCGCGGCCGTCGAAAGGCCCGGCGCCCGATCGATGTTGCTGTCGCACATCGCGATGATCCAGGCGCGTGCCGGCGACTACGCCGCGGCGCGTGCCAGTGCCGCTGCGGCAGACCGCGAAGAGGCGTTGGACGAAGTCCGCGACCACATCGCCCGGGCGCAGGCGCAGGCCGGTGATTTCGACGCGGCCCTGAGAACTGCGGATACCATTGAGCTGGCGCCGCGTCGTGCCAGTACCATGGGCTTCATTGTCATTGCCCAGACCGAAGCCGGCGCGATTGCGGAGGCCGTTGCCACGGCTGCACGCATCGGCAGCCCCGTCGGGCGCGGCTCGGCGCTGATGTTTATCGCGGCGGCGCAGAGCAAGGCCGGTGACTTCGCGGAGGCGTTGGACACAGCGGGCCGCATCGAGTTTCCGCATACCCGGGCGCGCACGCGGTGGCGCATTGCTTTGGATCTCGCCGATTCCGGTCAGCTCGACCGTGCCCTGGAGACCGCGCGCAGCATCGAAACAGTCGACGAGCGTGCCGATACGCTGCGCCAGCTCGCAGCGGAAGAGGCCGGGCGCGGCGGGCAGCGCGTGCGGGCGTTGTTCCTGGAGACTGTCGCCGTCGCCGGAAGCATTGAGGACCAGCGCACGCGGGACTTTCTGCTCAGCCAGGTGATCGTGTCGCAGTCCGCCAGCGGCTACGCCGATCTTGCGCTGGCGACGGCCGCCATGATCGCGGAGGGTCCCACACGCGATGAAGCGCTGAGGGCCGTGGCCGACGGCCAGCTGGAGGACGGTGATCCCCGGGCGGCCCTCGTGACGGCCCGCAGCATCGCCTATCCCGAAACGCGCGCGCAGACCTTGGTCGACATTGCAAAGAAGCGCGCTGCGGCTGGCGAGAAAGAAGCGGCGGCGCAGGTCTTCTCGGAAGTGCGTGCGCTGGCCGAGGAACTGAGCGCAGACCCGTCGGAGGCCTGGATGGCCGACCGGCTGCGCAGCAACCTGGCGGAAAGCCAGGTGGAATCGGGTTTCGCGGAGGCCGGGCTTGCCGAGCTCGAACGTATCGGCGACGGCGCGCTGCGCGCCCGCGCGGCTGCCTACGTCGCCCGGCTGCAGGCCCAGGATGGCGATCTTCAGGCGGCTTTTGCCACGGCGCGCGGGCTTGGCGACCCCAATGCACGCTACGAGGCGCTTTGGTCCATCGCCATGGCGCTGGCCAAGGGCGGCAATTTCACCGGCATGTCCGCAGCGGTTCGCGAAGTCGGCGACGGCGCGCTGCGCGCACGCCTGCTGGCAATGATCGTCATTGAACTCGTTGCACGGTGAGGGCGACACCATCGTTGCGGCCACGTCGGACCGGCCAGCTCGAGGAGCAGTGATGACACAGCACAGACGGATACCCTGCCCTCTTGGGATTCTGACAGCAGCCGTCCTTGCGGCAGACATGGGAAGCGCGGCCTCGGCGGCGAACTTGCGCGCTTGTTTCGCGGCGCCGCAGCCGGCCTGTGCGGAAACCTTTCTCTCCGAGGCGTTGGATGCTCTTGAGGGCGTCGGCGAAGAGGGTCAGCCCGGCCTCGTTCTGCAGAGCATTGCCCAGGGTTATGCCGCCATCGGCGCCTACGATCGGGCGCGTGCGGTGCTGCTCCGACTTGATGATCCGGGACAGCGTGACTTCTGGCTGACGCGCTTGGTCGAGGCGCAGTCCGCGGGCGGCGATCCGGAGGGCGCCGTGGAAACCGCCGGGCGGATTGAAAACCCCCAGCAGCGGATTTCGGCGCTGGTGCAGGCGGGGTCCGAGGCAGGCGCGGGCGTGGCACTCCGGGCAGCCAAGGCCACCCTTCGAGAGATCGAGGATACCGGCAGCCGCTTGTGGATGCTGAACCTTATCGCCATGGCGGAGGCGGCCTCCGGCGATTTCGAGAGTGCCCGCGAGACGGCCCTTTCGATTCAAGAACCGTCGGTGCGCGCCGCTGCCCTGGGTGCCATCGCCGGTTCCATAGCCGATGCCGGTGACTTTGAAACGGCCCTGGCTCTGGCGGAAATGATTCCAGAAAGCGAGCAGCGCGACGGCTTTCTGCACCATATCGCCGCCCGGCAAGCCCAGCTGGCGACAACGGACGAGGCGCTTGCCACCGCCGGGCGCGTCGCCAACCCGCAGTCCCGCAGTCTTGCCCTGGCCTTTGTCGCAATGGGCGCGGCGGAAAGAGGCGCATCGGATGAGGCTCTGGCGGTTGCGGGGAAGATCGACGATGCCGGGCTGCGCAACCAGGCTTTCGCTGTTGTTGCTGGCCGGCTGGCGGTGGAAGGTGCGAACGAGGCTGCCTGGGCAGCCGCCGGCCGTATCGAGGATCCGCTGCGCCGCGCCTTGGCGTTTGTCGACATGGGCTTGGTGGCGGCCAGCGAGGGCGCCGATGCCTTTGCCGCCCAGGCGGCCTTTGAGGAGGCACTCCGCCTCGCGCAGTCCGTACAAGAGCCCGAACGGAAAGCCATGGCCCTGGTGCGGATCGCCGGCGCACAGTCTCAGTTCGCAGATCGCCAGGCGGCGCTGGCGATTGCCCGGAGCATCGAGATCGAAGACCAGCGCGACGCGGCGCTCGGCCAGGTGTCGACGCAGCAGATCACGGCGGGAGCGCTCGGTGCGGCCCTCGCCACTGTTGAGGAGATCGCCGATGCAAGGCGTCGTGCCGAGTTTCTGGGGCAGCTCGCGGTGGCTCACGCCAAGGCAGGTGGGCGGGAAGAAGCGCAGGCGATCTTCGCCCGGGCTCGGCTGATGGCGGACGAAAGTCCGCGCGGGCATGAAAGGGATCATGACCTGAACGCCCTTGCCCTTCAGCAGGCCGAAGCCGGCCTTTACGCCGCTGCCTTGGAAACCGCCCGGGCGGCCGAGGGCGAGGAGGTCCGCGACATGGCGGTGGCCGGTGTCATTGCCGAACTGGCGGTTGCCGGCGACATCGCCGCGCTGACTGCAAACCTTGCCGAGATCGCCTCGGCGGAGCAGCGGGCCGTTGCCTGGGATCGCGCCCTGCATGGCATCACCGTGGCGGAGAACCTGGAGGCGGCCGTTGCCATGGCCCAGGCTGCGCCGGACGCCCGGTCGCGCGCCCTGGCCCTGGGTACCGCGGCCCTGTTGTTGGTGCCCACGCCCACACTCGCGCCCACACTCACGCCCACCGCCAAGTAGGCGTGCCGGCCCATGATGCATCGTTGGGGTTCCCCGGCCCGCAGCCCAGCGCAAGCAAAGGAGCATTTACATGGACAGCCGCAGGCTTTTGCAGGGTGGATCGATTGTCTCCGCCCTTGCTTTCGCTGCCTTCCTGGCATGGCAGGCTCCGCAGGCCGATGACGTGATGACCGACCCGCAAGAGCTGGCGGCCTGCATCAGCGACCCACAGCCTGCCTGCACAGCGGTCCTCTTCGCGGAGGCACAGGCTCTTGCGACCGCCATCCAAAACCGTGAGAACCGCGAGGCGGCCCTCCTCACCGTTGTTGCCGCGCGGCTCGCGACCGAAGACTACGAAGGCGCCCGCTCCGCCGCGTTGGCGCTGAGGGCAGGCGGGCAACGCGACTTCGAAATCGCCAAGATCGCGGGTGCTCAGGCACTGGCCGGTGATCTGGCCGGCGCCCGCGAGACGGCGCAGGGTCTGACGGATGGTCAAGCAAGGGCGGCCGCCGCAAGCAGTATCATCGAAGCGCGGGCCGCCGCCGGCGATATGGAGGGCGCGCTGGCAGAGGCGGAGGCAATTGCTGAGCCTGAACTGCGCGCGACGGCGCTGCGCGGGATTGTCATTGCCCAGCTTTCCGCCGGCGACCTGAAACAGGCCCTGGCACTTTCCGAGCGCTTGGGCAACGCTGCGCTCAGTGCCGAGGCCTCGCGCCTCGTTGGCATGGCGCAGGCCGATGGCGGTGACTTTACTGCCGCTCTGGCGACGGCGGCTGCGGTCGACGACCTGGGGCAACGCGACTTCCTTTACCGCTACATAGCGCGCAGCCAGGCCGATCGCGGCGCGATCGAAGATGCGCGCAGCACGGCTGGTTTGTTGGACGAGCCCAACGCGCAGGCCTCCGCGCTGGGGCACGTCGCAGTGGCCGAGGCCAGGACCGGCGACATTACGGCGGCGCTTGCGACGGCGCGCGGCATTGCGGCCGCCGCACATCAGAACTGGGCGCTGACCCGCATCGCCTCAATGCAGGGGCAGGCGGGGGACACCGCTGGCGCGCTCTCCACCATCCGGCTGGTGGATGACGGCTGCAGCCGCGCCGAGGCTTTGCGCGGCCTCGCTCTCATGCTGACAGCGGAAGGCGCCGAGGACTCCGCCCGGGCGGTCTTTGACGAAGCGGTCGCGGGGGCAGACTGCAACGGCGATGCCCGCACCGCCGACATGACCCTGAACCGCATCGTCGCGGCGCAGGCGGAAGCAGGTTATGTCGATTTGGCCCGCGCGACCGCGCAACGCATTGACGATCCGATGGTCAATGACGCGGCTCTCAACATCATCGCCACCACCCTGGCGCAGTCGGGTGAGGCGGAGGCAGCCCTTGCAACGGCCCGGCAGCTCAAGAACGACGACCTTCGCCGGAGCCTGCTGCGCCACATTGCGGGGCTGCGCGCCCAGGCCGGCGACGCTGCGACGGCAGAGGCGCTGTTCCAAGAGATCCGCGCGCAGGCGGACTCGCTGGAAGCGGTGGCGCGCGACAATCTGCTGCTCAATCTCTCCGGAAGCGAGGCGCGGGCCGGGTTTTTCGCCGCAGCGCTGACGAACGTCGAAGACATCGGGAACGCCGCGATGCGCGCCTCTGCGCAAACGACCCTGGCCCGTTTCCAGGCCGGGAGCGGCGACCTGCGCGGGGCCCTGGCGGTTGCCTCGTCCATCGCCGATGAACGCCTGCGCGCCGCCACCATAGGCGATGTCGTGGTTGCGGGCGCGAAGGCGGGTGACGCAGAGGCGGCCCTGGCGACACTCCATCTGCTTGAGGATCCGGCCGCAAAGGTGGCAGTGCTCAGCTTCACTGCCGAGGCGCTCCACTTCGCTGCCGAGCCGGAGCAGCCATGACGGGCCCGGCCTGCGGAACGGCCTTTCGGCAGCCGGGCCTTCTTCTGCTTGCGCTTGTCATCTGCCTTGGCGCAGGCCCGGCGGCTGGCCGCAGTGCGCCGCCCGACTGCTTTCTGCAACCGGAGCGGCATTGCATCGAGACACTGCGCAGTCTGGTGGAGGCTTCGGTGCGCGAGATCGAAGATGGGAGGCGCAGGCTCTGGGTCCAGGGCCAGCTGGCCATGGCGCTGGCCGATTTCGGCGAGATGACCGCTGCGCTCGATGCCGCCGCGGCGATCCTAGATAACAATGAGCGCGCCAAGGCACTGCGCTTTATTGCCTGGGAGCAGGTGGACCGGCGTGACGTTGAAGGGGCCTTGGCGACGGTCCGCAGAATCGAAAATCCGAACCTCCGGGACGACGTACTGCGCTCGATTGCCGCTTCCCAGGCCAGTCTCGGCAACCTGGGTGCCGCCCTGGCGACCGCAGAGACCATCGGGGCCGACTACGCCCGGGACTACGCCTTGGCGGACATCGCCCACGGCCGGGCCGGGAACGACGATCTGCAGGGCGCCTTTACGATCATCGGCGGCATCAAGCGGCCCGGCCTTCGTGCCGCGGTCATCTCGGACCTTGCAGTCTTGCGGGTGAGAGCCGGCGAGGTAGAGGCGGCTCTGGCCGCGGTCAGACGCATCGAAGACGAGGAAGCCAGGGTCGCTGCGCTCGGGCGGATGGCCGAGCTTGTGCTGGCGGACGGGAATCGGGACCGGACCCTTGCGATCCTGACGGAAGCCTCTGCACTTGCCCAGGGGATCGACGATCCCGCGCAGCTTGATTCAGCCTTGCTGACGGTTGTTGTTGGCAAGACAGGAGCCGGATTTCCCGTCAGCGCCTTTGCCGATGCCATTCTGATCGGCGACCCGGAGCAGTCTGCGCGCGGCTTCATTCACATCGCCGCTGCGCATGCCCGGTTGGGCGACGCAGAGGCTGCACTCGAGTCTTTCGACGTCGTTCTGGAAAGCGCGGACCTTGTCGCCGAAGAGCGGCAAGGGGATCTGATCCGCGTGCGCCTGGCCATTGCCGAGGCTGCAGAAGGCTACGCCGAAAGGGCGTTCAAGACGGTTGCGGGCATCGCCAATGCGGGCGTACGGGACAACGGTCTCTACGAGGTGACGGCGACCCTGGCGAATGCCGGTGAACTCGAAGATGCCAAAGCCGTAGCGGCGCGGATCGGCAGTGCGGCGACGCGGGCCGAGGCTCTTATGCTGGTCGCGCGGGCGGCTGCCAAAGATGGCGAAAGCGGGCGCGCCCGCGCGCTGCTGCACGAGGCCGTCGCGACGGCCCGACAGCACGCCGATGAAAAGCGTCGCGCCGGCGTTCTGCTGCGCATGGTAGAGGCGCAGGTTGCGACGGCGTTGATCGCCGATGCTCTGGCAACAGCACGGGGGATTGAATCCGGCCGCCACCGGGCGCCGGCGTTGGAGTCGGTCGCCAGCCATCTCTCCGCCGTCGGCGATCATGACGCGGCGCGGCGCCTGTTGGCCGAGGCGCAGAGCGCCGTTTCGGACCTGCCGGATGCCGAAGATCGCTTCGATGCCCTGCACGGCGTTGCGTCCATGCAGGCCCGTGCCGGCTACGCCGACATGGCGGTGGCCACGGCGGAAACCATCTCAGATGGTGACCATCAGGCCTTCGCCTTGGGGGCTGTTGCCGCAGTGCAGCTCCGCGGGAAAGACTTTGTCGGCGCCCGCGCGACGGTTCTGCGCATTCGCGACGAGGCCGCGCGCCGGGAAGTGCTGATCCGGGTCGCCCTGGGCCTGATGGAACACATTCTGACGGAGGCCGATTCCGAGCAGTAACGCGCGCGCCAAGTGGCGCCGCTTACGGAACGAGGTCCAGCTCCATCCAGACGGGCCGGTGATCGGAGCCGTTGGCCGCTTCGTCGATCCAGCAGCGGCGCACCCGCGCGGCGAGGCTTCCGGACACGAAGATGTGGTCAATGCGGGCCGGATGGTTCGGGTGGCTCGAGGCGTCACTGCGGCCGTTGCCGGCGATGTCCCAGGCATCGACCAGCCCCTCCGGGCTGTACAGGCGGCCGTAGCGTCCGGCATCGGGGCCGAGGAAGCGGTCGTACTCGACGGAATCGGGTTCGAAGTTCAGGTCGCCGGCCAGTACGATCTCCCGCGGCATGGGCAGTGGCCCGCCTTCGGTCCAGCCGGCCTCGGGGTTTGGATGAGACCCGCACCAGGCGCCACCCTCCGCCGGCGCGCGCTCGAGGATCGCCAGGATGGCGTCGATCTGCGGCAGGCGTGTGGCGCTGCAGAGATGACTCAGGTGCACGGAGTAAAAGCGGACCGGGGATCCGGCCGCCGGCGCGATGACGGCTTCCAGAAGGCCTTGCTGAATGCTGTGCTGGTTCAGCAGCGCGCGCTTCGGCAGTGGAAAGTTGCGCGACGAGAGGATCGGCGTGCGCGAGAGGATCATGGTGCCGAACTGGCGGCGGCGGTTCACCAGTCCACTGCCGTTGGCGCGGTAGCTGGCGTCGACATCCAGGTTGGCGCCGTAGACCCAGTGGTAGTCGCCGAGGAGGCGGGCCAGCTCTTCCGCCTGGTCGACCATGCCGGATCGCTGCCAGAAGCGCTCCACCTCCTGCAGGGCGATGACGTCGGCACCATCGACCTCGCGGGCGATGCGCGCCAGGTCGAAACGCCCGTCCTCGCCCAGTCCGTACTGGATGTTGTAGGTGACGACTCTCATGGCAGGCTCACGGTAACGGCAAGGGCTTCGTGGTCCGAGATCGCATCGCCCTGGCGGTCGACCGCCGCGACGATGGCGGGTTCTGTGGCGACAAGGCCGCGGGTGAAAAACCAGTCGATCTTGATGTGCGGCGGTGCCGGCGTTCCGTCCGGGCGGGTGCGGGTTGTCGGCGCGGCCTCCAGGTTGCAGGCTGTCCAGTCATAGCCGTGGGCGCGCGCCACCTCGAAGAGTGGCTCGAAGGCCTCGGGGCGGAGAAAGCGGCCCGGCGTTTCCTCCGCGAGGCGCCGGCGCAGGCTGTGGTAGTCGGGATCGCTCCGCTCCAGGGTATTGGTGTTGAAGTCGCCGCCGATGATCACCGGCGCCCCCGGCGCGTAGGCCTCGATGGCGTCCAGCAGAATGCCCATCTGCTCCGCGCGATGTGCCGGGCCGGAGTGACTTTCGAAGTGCACGGCCGCCAGGGTGATCGGCGTTCGGTCCAGGTCCAGCGTCGCCAGCACGGCCATGCGCCCGCCGATCCGCACCTCTCCCTTGAAGCGCTTCTGCCACCAGGTGCCGCTGCTTTCCAGCCGCAGCAGGGCGGGGCGCCGCAGGGAATGGGGGGACAGCAGGCCGCCGCCATGCAGTCCGCGGGCATTGTCCTCGCCGCCGTGCCAGACCCGTTCGCGTTCGTCGCCCAGCGACATCTCGATGAACTCGACCGCAAAGACGTAGCCCTGATCCAGGTAGTCCGCCAGATCGCGCAGCGTGTGGCGCTGCCCCGAGCGGGCCATGCCGAGGTCGAGTTCGGTGAGCAGACAAACATCGGGCTTCACGCGGCGCAGCAGTTCGCCCGAGTCCTCGACATACTTGCCCCGCTCAACGTTCCAGGAGACGACACGCAGGCTTTGCGTCGGGGGGCTGATGGCTGCCGGCTCCCGCACCTCGAGCTGGCGCAGCAACGGCCAGGCCTCGAAGAGCGCCGCGTGTTCGCGCGGGTCCGGCGGCAGCGCGAGATAACTGTTGCGGGTGGCGAGGTCGGGACCACGCAGTTCGGAAACGCAATCGAAGGACAAGAGCCCGGCGGCGCGCCGGTCATCCAGCGAAAAGGCAAGCTCCTCGTCAGGCATGCTGGCGCTGATCCATGATGTTGTGGCTTGCTGGCGAATCTGCGCGGACCTCCGCAATGCGCCGTTCGCTTACGGCGTCAAACAATAGGCTGTCATCCGCCGAGAACCGCAGGTGGACCGCCGTGCCGACATCGTGGCTGGGTACCGCATTGCCTTCGAGCATCCGCAGCTCGCCGAGCGGTGTGTCGACGCGGTAGAGCACTTCGCGGCCCATGGGCTCGATGCCTTCGATGCGGCCCGGCAGACCGTTCTCGGCGAAAACGAGATGTTCCGGGCGCAGACCGAGAACGACGTCGCCTTCCGCCTGCCCTGCCAGGACCATTTGGGCCTCGCCGACGGCCAGGCTTCCACCGGAGGCGCGGCCGGGCAGCAGGTTGATCGGTGGAGCGCCGATGAACGAGGCGACGAAGAGGCTGTCAGGGCGGCGGTAGAGATCCTCCGGGGTGCCGATCTGCTCGACCCGGCCCTTCGACATGCAGATGATGCGGTCGGCCATGGTGGTTGCCTCGATCTGGTCGTGGGTGACCAGGATCGTGGTGATGGCGGTGCGCTGCTGCAGGGCGCGGATCTCGGTGCGCATGGAAAGCCGCAGCGTCGCATCGAGGTTGGAGAGCGGCTCGTCCAGCAAGAGCAACTGCGGGGTTTTGACCAGCGCCCGGGCCAGGGCCACGCGCTGCTGCTGGCCGCCGGAAAGCTGGCTGGGGCGGCGGTCGAGCAGCTCCTCCACCTGCACCAGCCGCGCGGTTTCCCCGACCAGCGCCGCCGCCCTGTCCTTGGGGATGTCCTTGAATTTCAGGGGAAAGCCGATGTTGTCCCGAACCGTCATATGCGGATAGAGCGCGTAGGACTGGAAGACGATGCCGACGTTGCGGTCCTTGGCCTCGACCTCGTTGACGAGGTGGCCGTCGAAGGTCATCTCGCCGCCGCTGGGCGCATAGATGCCCGCCAGCATGAACAGCGTCGTCGACTTGCCGCAGCCCGAAGGGCCGAGGATGGCGACGAACTCTCCGTCGTCGATGGTCAGATCGGTAGGCTCCACGGCGACCACGTCGCCCCAGGCCTTGGTGATGCTGTTGAGTTCGATCCGTGCCATGGCGCGGTTATCCCTTCACGCCGCCGATGTTGAGCTGGGTCAGGTACTTCTGGAAGAAAAGATAGAGGAAGAGGCTGGGCAGAACGTAGAAAACCCCGACCGCGGCGACGATGCCGTAGTCCACGCCCATGATGTCGTCGGCGACCCAGAACAGATAGAGGCTCATCATCCAGTTGGATTTCTCGATGAGCAGGGTGCGCACGAAGACATATTCCTCCCAGCCCTTGATGAAGGAAAAGACGGCGATTGCGATCAGCCCGACCCGCACCTGCGGCAGCACCACCTGGAAGAAGGCCTGGCGGCGCGAGGCGCCGTCGGCCATGGCGCTCATCTCGATGTCCCAGGGCACGGCATCGAAGAAGCCCTTCATGATGAAGATGGAGAACGGCAGCTCCAGGGTGACGATCACCAGCAGCACACCGAAGATGGTATCGATCAGACCCGCCCAGTACATGATCAGGAAGATCGGAATGATCAGGGTCATCGCCGGGAAGGCGTGCAGCACCAGAAGGCTCTGCAGGAAGCTGGCGCGGCCGGGAAAGGAGAATCGCGAGAGGTAGTAGCCTGCGAAGGTGGAGACGGTGGAAACGATGACCGTCTGGCTGAGCGCCAGGATCAGGGAATTGCCGAAGGCCGACCAGACGCTGGGAAACTGCGTCCCGACACCGGTCGAGACCTGGCGCGAGGGCAGCTCGGCGACGATGTCGCGCACCCAGAAGAAGCGGTAGTTGTCGAGGTGGAGCTGCGGGCCCACCAGCACCGCAATCAGGACGCAGGTCAGCGCGGCGATCCCGAGGCTGCCCCAGGTCTTGGTGCGCGGCGAGGCGGCAAAGCTGCGCACCAGCGCGACGGCGATGACGGCGGGGATCAGGATGGAGACCGCCTGCCAGAGAATGGTCGAGGCGACGCCGCCGCTCTTGGCGGAGAAGGAGATCGCGACCATCCAGAAGTAGGGCAGCAGTACCGGCAGGCTGGTGGCGACCAGAAAGGCGATCAAAGCGCTCTGGGAGATCCGGCGCCGGCGCCGGGCACGGCGCGCCAGGTCGTCCCAGTCCGTCTGCGAAAGTGCGCTCGCCACCGCCATGTCACTGCACCCTCATGTCACCGGACTTCATGTCACTGGACCTCGATACGCGGCTGCTGCAGCAGGCGCTTCATGTCCATGAAGCGCCACATCAGAAGCGCTGCGGCGATGCCGATCACCACCAGGACCAGCGCCAGAGCCGCGCCGTAGGCGTACTGCCCGTTCTCGAAGGCGCGCTGGTAGACGTAGAGCGCATAGACGGTGGTGTCGAAGAAGGGGCCGCCGTTGGTGATCAGCCAGATGTATTCGAAGCTGACCAGCAGCGAGAGGGTCTGGTAGACGGTGATGAAGGACAGCGGCCAGCGGATCGCCGGCAGGATGACGTGCCAGACGATATGCAGTCCGCCCGCACCGTCGGCGCGCGCGGCGTAGAACAGGTGCTCGGGGATCGAACGGATCGCCGAGGTGAAGATGATCATCCCCATGGAGGCGCCGATGAAGCCGTTGGCCAGCACGATCAGCATCAGCGGATGATCGTTCATCATGTCGTAGACTTCGAAGCCGAAAGCGCCGTTGATGAACTGGTTGAGCAGGCCGCGCTCGGTCGGGTCGACCACCCAGGCCCAGAGCAGGGCATAGACCACCGAGGGGCTCATCCGCGGCAGCAGCCAGACGGCGCGGAAGAAGCTGCCGACCCTGTCGGGGATGGCGGTGGTGGTGAGCGCCAGCACCAGGCCGAAGGTGACGTTGAAGACCGCAAGGGTGCAGAACACGTAGATGAGCGTCAGCCCCAGCGCTGCCGACAACCGCCGGTCGCCGCCCAGCATGCGCTCGAAGTTCTTGGTCGTGAACTCGGTAACGCGCAGGGTCTGGCCCATGTCGGTGAAGGCGATGGTAATGTCGACGATCACCGGCAGGACAAAAAAGAGCGCGAGAAGAACCAGCGCGGGCCCGAGGAAGAGGACGAAGTTCGCCGTCTGGCGGGCGCGCTGGGAGGCGGCGAAGCCGGGGGCGGGTGCGAAGCTGGCCATTGCTGGAGGACGAAACGACGGGGCGGATCGCACCGGCCGGGAGAACCCGCGGCCGGTGCGCAGTCCTGAAACCGCCCGTCAGCTTCCGCCGACGATGATCACGTCGTCGCCGAGTTCGGCCTGCAGTTCCTCGACCACGAAGGCCGCGCCGTCCTCGGGCGAGATCCGGCCGGTCTCGACCCCCTGGATGCCCTTGTAGACGATCGCGTTGTAGGGGCCGATCTTCTCGTGGTTGGGCATGAAGGTCGCATAGGGCAGCAACCGCGCGCCGGCGCGGAGCGCCCAACCGTCCTCGACGAACTCGGGCATGGCGGCCTGGCCGAACTTGATCGGCGTGTGGCCGCTGGAGACCGCATGCTTGGTGTTGGGCACGTGCTGGGAGGCCAGCGCCACCAGCATGGCCGCCAGTTCCTTGTGCTCCGATTCTTCGCTGACCACGTAGATGATCGGATGCGAGAGGTTGGCGGGCCGTCCGCCCTGCTTCTCTGCCGGGCTGTGCAGCCAGCCCAGCTCGGTGAAGTAGGTTTCCTCGGTCAGGTTCATGATCTTGAGCTGATGCGGCACATTCCAGATGCCGTGGAACTTCATGAAGCTCTCGCGCCCGCGGAAGGCCTGGTGCACGGAATCCCATGACCAGGAGGTCATGTTCTCCGGCAGGGCGCCCTTGTCGACGGCGTACTTCAGCCAGGTGAAGAAGTTGGCGAGCTTGGCCTCGTCCATCTTCAGCTTGCCGGAGGCAGGGTCCGAAAGCTCGATGCCGAAGGAGGCCATCAGCATCTGAAAGTCGGGACCGACATTGGGGCGGTGCACGAAGCCGTACTTGGCGGCGCCCTTCTCAACCACTTCGGCGGCCAGATCAGCCAGATCGTAGAGGGTGAACTGGCCCTCCTCGACGGCGGCCGGCAGGCCTTCGATGAAGTCTTCCGACTTGCCGATCTTGCGCAGCATCTCCTTGTTGTAGAAGAACATGCGGATCTCGGAGTCCTGCGGGATGCCGTAGCGCTGGCCCTTGTAGGTCACCGATTCCCAGAGCACCGGGATCATGTCGCTGTAGAAATCCGGGTTGGCCGCGATGTGCTGTTCCATGTTCATCGCATAGCCGGCCTCCACGAAAGCGCCGATCCATTCGTGCGCTGCGACGTAGATGTCCGGGCCCTTGTCGGCGGCGAAGGCTTTCATCACGTCCAGGGCGTCGGCGTCGAAGCCCTTGGCGTTGTTCTCGTGAACCTCGACGGTCACCTTGATGTCGCTGCCGGCGGCGGCCAGCATGTTGTTCAGGGTCTGGGCGGCCCCGACGATGTTGCCCGCGCGCATCGGCCCGGAGCGGTCGGCGCGGGACCACAGCTTGATGGTGACCTCTTCGGCCATGGCCTCGACGGCGGTGAAGCCCGTCGGCAGTGCCACGGCGGCGGCAAGCAACGCGATCTTGGTCGACTTGATGAGTTTCATCCTTCACACCCCCCTCTCGTGGGTCGTTCCTGCGGCACAGAATGGCTCGAGGGATGCCCGGCCTCCGCCGCACGGCGCCTGATGCGGCAGCCGAGGGCAGCAACGGTCATTTACCTCTCCATGAGGTCACTCTACGGGTGAAGGCATCCCTGCGTATGAACCTTTTATTATTTCATTTTGAATTAATTAATATACTTGATCGCCCGTAGGCCTTCCACTAGATTTCTGCCTTCGATTCTTGATCGCTTTATCAAGGACTTGTTGCACTGGGATGCCTGTTTCGTGAACGTCGGCACCAATCTCGAACAGGCGAAGGACTACAACCGGCGGGTCATCTTCAACGCGGTGCGCCAGCATGGGCCCACGACACGGGCCGAACTGGCGCGCATGACCGGCCTCACGGCCCAGACCATCTCCTCCATTACCGCTGCCCTGCGCGAACAGGGGCTCATCCGCCTCGGCGAGCGGCGCAAGGGGTTTCGCGGCCAGCCGGCCGTGGAGATCGAGGTCGATCCGGACGGCGGCTGCGCCGTCGGGCTGAACCTGGACCGCGACAGCATGACCATGGCGCTGGTGGACCTGACCGGCACAGTGCGCCAGCGCCTGACACGCAAGCTGGATTATCCGACCCCGGATCAGGCGCGCGACCTGGTGGGCGGGGAACTCGATCGCCTGGTGGCACCCCTCGGGGTGCTGCGGGATCGGATTCTGGGGATGGGCGTCGCCTTCCCGGGCCGTTTCCGGCGCGGCGAGGCCGGAATCCACGCGCCCACCAACTTCTCCGCCTGGCACGGACTGGACGTCCGCGCGCTGCTGTCGGAGGTGACGGGGCTGGAAACCTGGGTCGAAAACGACGGCAACGCCGCGGCCCTGGGCGAGTTGCTCTATGGCGCCGGGCACGGGTGGAAGTCGTTTTTCCTGCTCTACATCGGCGCCGGGGTCGGCGGCGGGCTGATCGTCAACGGCCAGCCCTTTCGCGGCGCCTCGCGCAACGTCGCCGAGGCGAGCCGCCTGCCGCTTCCCACCGGAACCAAGGAGTTTTCCGCCGGCGGGCGGCTGACCCACGTTGTCTCGATGTACAACCTGATGCGCCGCCTGCAGGCCGCGGGCCTGTCCGTCGAGGGCCCGGAGTCCCTGACGGCGCTGTTCCGGCGGGGCGAACCGGAACTGCTCAACTGGCTGGACGAGGGGGCGGAAGCCCTGGGCTTCGCCCTGACCTCGGTGCAGTTCCTGCTCGATCCGGACGCCATCGTCCTCGGCGGGCGACTGCCGGACATCCTCCTCGACGAACTTCTGACCAGAACCCGCTGGCACCTGGAGGGCTGGTTCAACGGCCAGCCCAACCCGCCACGGCTGGTGAAGTCGCGCCTGGCCGGGGATGCCACGGTCCTGGGGGCGGCGGCGTTGCCACTCCACGCGCGCCTCGCGCCCTCGCCGGAGACCGTCTGGATCAAGACGGGTGCCGCCGGGTCCTGACGCGACCCGCGATAGGGCGGCGTGAACGGCGGCCGCGGTAGCCCGCCCCGACCGGCTTGACCTCGAACGTCGACCGGGTAGACTGCATTCGTCCTTTTCATATTGATAAGAAGCTTAGCAGTGCAGACAGAGCACACCGTTCTCCTGGTCTCCGCAGATGCCGATTTTCTTGCGACGGCGACGGAGGCCCTGGGCGCGGATCAGGACTACCGGCTGATCCACTGCCGCAGCGAACAGGAGGCGGCAGCGCGGCTGAACGAACTGCAGGCGCACCTGATCATTTGCGACGCCGATCTGATCGGCGACGAGTCCGCCAATGTGCTGGTCAGCGCGCGGATCTCCCATCCTCACGTGGCGCGCCTGCTGTTCGGCTCCACCGCGGCGGCGGAGCGCTGTGCCGGGATTGCCCGGCGTGCGGCCAGCTATCTCTATGTCATGAAGCCGGTGCCGCGTGACCTCATTCGCCTCCTGGCCAAGCGGGCGCTGGAACTCAGCGAGCTGTCCCGCCGCCACCGCGTGCTGTCGCGCGAACTGAAGATCTCCATGGACGACGACATCTTCGCGCAGCGCGAGGAGTTCTCCGTGAAGGGCGGCTGGTCCCAGTTCGAGAAGCTGGTTTACGTCAGCGCGAAAATGGCCGAGCTCTGCGCCGAGGCCAGGCAGGCCGCCCAGACTGAACTGCCGGTGCTGATCCAGGGCGAGACCGGCACCGGCAAGGAACTGCTGGCCCGGGCCATCCATTTCAATTCCAAGCGTATGAACTCGCCGATGCATGTGCAGAACTGCGGCGGCATGTCCGACGACACCCTGCACTCCGAGCTCTTCGGTCATCTGCGCGGCGCCTTTACCGGCGCCGTTTCGGACCGTCTCGGTCTGTTCCGGGCCGCCGACGGCGGTACGATCTTCCTGGACGAGATTTCCGAAATCTCGCCGAGCTTTCAGGTCAGCCTGCTGCGCTTTCTCCAGGAGGGAGAGGTCAAGCCGCTGGGCGCCGACCGCCTCTACCATGCCGACGTGCGGGTTATCGCGGCCAGCAATCGGCCCTTGGAGAAGCTGGTGGAGAAGGGGGAGTTCCGCCGCGATCTCTATTACCGGCTGAAGGGATTCGAGCTGCACATTCCGGCGCTGCGCGAACGGCCGGAGGATATCCCGGTGCTCACCGAGTTCTTTGTCGAGAAGTATGCCGGCGTCGTCGGGCGCCGCGTTGTCGGCGTCACCAAGGACGTGCTCGCCAAGCTCGAGGCCTACGCTTTTCCCGGCAACGTGCGGGAGCTCGAGACGGAGATCCGGCGCATGGTGGCCGTCGCCGAGCAGGGTGGCTACATCGCCGCCCGCCACCTCTCGCCGGTGTTCGACCGGGTGACGGTGCGCAGGGACGACGCCTTCGACCTGCCCGCCGACGGCAGCAGCCTGAAACAGATGGTCGAGACGCTGGAGAAGCGGGCGGTCACCGCTTCGCTGCAGCGCCATCACTGGAATCAGAGCCGCGCGGCCGATGAACTGGGGCTGTCGCGAGTCGGTCTCGCCAACAAGATCAAGCGCTACGGTCTGCAGAACGCCTGAAGGCTGGGTGAGAAGGGGGGCAGCCGGTGAGCGAGGATGATCCACGTGTCGTGCGCTTTCCCTTCTCCCGCCTGCGTCCGGGCGGGAGCGAGCCGGCGAGGGACCTGGGCCTTACACCGCTGTCGCGGCAGATCGACGGCAGCGGCCGCAGCGCCAAGGGCCACTGGTGCAGCCGCTGCAAGGGGATCTGGTGGAGCTACTTCCTCGAGTCCGAATGCCCGGTCTGCGGCAACCGCCACGGCTGACTCCTGAAGCGCCGCGCAGCCAAAAAAGACCATCCCGACTGCAAAGCAGCTTTTCAGCGCTGCCAGCAAAGTTTCTTTGCACTTGCCCGCGATGCATCAGCGCCCGCTTGTTGATGCGCCGCGGTAGCGGTTTGATTTCTCGCGCAAAGCATCGCGAAGAACAGCTTGGCATATCCCTTGCTTAACCAAGCCTTAAGGGTCTGCGACGGCCCGCAGTGAAAAAACGCCGCGCGCAAAGGTCGGCGTCCGGCGGTACGGCGAAGCACGGGAGGAGAAGAATGGCCAATCTGTTGTGGCTCCAGGGCGGGGCCTGTTCCGGCAATACCATGTCGTTTCTCAACGCCGAGGAACCCAGCGCCTGTGACCTGGTGACCGACTTCGGCATCAACGTTCTCTGGCAGCCCTCGCTGGGTCTGGAACTCGGCGACGATGTGAAGGCCATCCTGGAGAAGTGCATCTCCGGCGAAATCCAGCTCGACATCTTCGTCTTCGAAGGCACGGTGGTGAACGCCCCGGACGGCACCGGCGAGTGGAACCGCTTCTGCGGCCGCGCGATGAAGGAATGGGTGAAGGAGCTTTCCGCCGCCGCCCAGTTCGTCGTCGCCATCGGCGACTGCGCGACCTGGGGCGGTATTCCGGCCACCGCGCCGAACCCCTCCGAAAGCCAGGGCCTGCAGTTCCTCAAACGCGAACACGGCGGCGCTCTTGGGGCCGGCTTCACCTCCAAGGCCGGCCTGCCGGTCATCAATATTCCCGGCTGCCCGGCCCATCCCGACTGGGTCACGCAGATCCTGGTTGCCGTCGCCACCGGGCGCGCCGGCGACCTCTCGCTCGACGAGTTCCAGCGGCCCAAGACCTTCTTCTCCAGCTTCACCCAGACCGGCTGCACCCGGAACATGCACTTTGCCTACAAGGTCTCGGCCACCGCTTTCGGCCAGCGCAAGGGCTGCCTGTTCTATGACCTCGGCTGCCGCGGCCCGATGACCCACAGCCCCTGCAACCGCATTCTCTGGAACCGGGTGTCGTCCAAGACCCGGGCGGGCATGCCCTGCCTCGGCTGCACCGAACCGGAGTTCCCCTTCTTCGATCTTGCCCCCGGCACGGTCTTCAAGACCCAGACGGTCATGGGCGTGCCCAAGGACCTGCCCGCCGGCGTCGACAAGAAGGGCTACGTGAAACTCACTGCCGCAGCGAAGGGCGCCGCCCCGGCCTGGGCCGAAGAAGACATCTTCGTCGTCTGAAGAACGACATCTGGGAGGACTTACTATGTCTGCAGCCGTTCAAACCCTGGATATCTCGCCGGTCGGGCGGGTCGAAGGCGACCTGGATGTCCGCGTCGACATCGAAAACGGCGTCGTCACCAACGCCTGGACCCATGCGGAGCTGTTCCGCGGTTTCGAGGTGATTCTGCGCGACAAGGACCCGCAGGCGGGCCTGGTCGTCACGCCGCGCGCCTGCGGCATCTGCGGCGCCTCGCACCTCACCTGTGCGGCCTGGGCGCTTGATACCGCCTGGGGCACCACGGTGCCGCGCAACGCCATCCTGGCGCGCAACCTCGGCCAGTTGGTTGAATCGCTCCAGTCGCTGCCGCGCCACCATTACGGCCTCTTCATGATCGACTTCACCAATAAGAACTATGCCTCAAGCCAATTCTTCGAAGAGGCGGTGAAACGCTACTCGCCCTTCACCGGAACCTCCTACGAGGCGGGCGTGACGATTTCCGGCCGGCCGGTGGAGATCTATGCGCTGATGGGCGGCCAGTGGCCGCACTCGTCCTACATGGTGCCGGGCGGCGTGATGTGCTCGCCGACGCTGACCGACGTCACCCGCGCCTGGTCGATCCTGGAGCACTTCCGGCGCAACTGGATCGAGCCGCTGTGGTTCGGCTGCTCCATGGAGCGCTACGAGGAAATCAAGTCTTACGACGACTTCATGGCCTGGCTGGACGAGCGCCCGGAACATGCCAACTCCGACCTCGGCCTCTATTGGCGGATGGGGATGGAGATCGGCCTGCAGAACTATGGCAAGGGGCACGGCAAGTTCATCTCCTGGGGCTACCTGCCGCATGAGGACAGGTACCAGAACCCGACCATCGAGGGGCGGAACGGGGCTGTCATCATGAAGTCGGGCGTCTACGACGGCGCCAGCGACAGCTTCAAATCGATGGACCAGATCCATGCCCGCGAGGACATGACCCATGCCTGGTACGACGAGACGGGCGAGACCCATCCCTTCGACCGGGTGACCAATCCCGTCGGCAAGAACCCGGTGGACCCGGAGGGCAAGTACTCCTGGTGCACGGCGGTGCGCCATGCCGAGAACGGCCGCCTGGAGGCCGGACCCCTGGCCCGCCAGCTCATCGCCGGCGGGTCCCATGGCGAGGATTGGCAGCACAGCGATCCGCTGATCCTCGACATGTACCGCAAGATGGGCGGGGCCTCGATCCAGCTGCGGCACTTCGCGCGCATGCACGAGCTCTGCAAGCTCTACCGGGAGGCCGAACGCATCCTGCGCGAGTTCAAGTTGAACGACGAGTGGTACATCAAGCCGACCGAGAAGGATGGTCAGGGCTGGGGCGCCACCGAGGCGATCCGCGGCGCGCTCTGTCACTGGATCGACGTGCGCGACGGCAAGATCCGGAACTACCAGATCATCGCCCCGACCACCTGGAACGTCGGGCCCCGTGCCTCGGACGGCGAGCGTGGACCGATCGAAGAGGCGCTGATCGGCACGCCGATCAAGAGTTCGGCGGATCCGGTGGAGGTCGGCCATGTCTGCCGGTCCTACGACTCCTGCCTAGTCTGCACGGTGCACGCCCACGATGCCAAAACAGGAGACGAACTGGCACGCTTCCGCACTGCCTAAGCCCAAGACGGCGATTGGGGGGTGGCCTGCCACCCCCTTTCCGTCAACAATAACGATAACAAGAAACAACGATAAAAAATGGCAAACTGGGGAAGGGGCGGATGACGCAGGCTGCCACGAGGGATCAGGAGACCGCCGAACGGGAGGCCTATATCGCACGCTACGGCGTCGCGCCGGGCGAAGCCGATCACGCCACCCTGTTGCGGATGATCGAGGATCAGATGAACGAAGGGCTGAAGACCATGGTCGAGCCCTTTCCGGAGACCGACAAGGAGTTCGCGGCCCTTCTCGACGAGCTGCGGCCGCTGAGCGCCGACCAGCTGCGCGAAAAGCTGGTGATCAGCGGCTGGCTGCTGAAGCCCTACGGCGAAGAGGAAATGCGCTGCCAGGAGTGCATGTACTACCTCGTCCACAAGCGCTGGTGCGACCTGCCGGAGCTCAGCCTGCCCGCCGAGCCCGACTGGTGGTGCCGGCTGTGGCGGATCTGATCCTGGCAGACCTGAGGAGGCCGTGATGAGCGAAACCGCATCCGCGCCGCCGGTCGATGCCGCCGATGAGGAGCGCCAGCGGGCCGAGATCGCGGCGCGGCTGAAAGCGGGTCTCGAAACCGAAGCCTGGCCGCGGGCGGAGACCTCGGAGATGGTGAACGAGATCGTCGCCCGCCTGCAGCGCGCGGCGCTGGGGGACCTCGACGCCAAGCTCATCATTGCCGGTGTGACCGACCACACGGTCGAGGCTGACGAGATCGAGCAGCCCTGCGAGACCTGCATGTACTACCTGGTGCACCGGCGTTTCTGCGAACTGCCGGAGCTGATGATCCCGGTGGAGCCGCAGTGGTCCTGCCGGCTGTGGCGGATATGAGCCTGTCCCCGGAAGCTCTGCCCGAAAAGCCAGCGTTCGAGCTGGCGGTGATCGGCTGCGGCAATGCCAACCGCAGTGACGACGGCGTCGGCCCCAGGGTGATCGCGCTGTTGCGGGAGGCGGCGCTGCCGCGCGGGGTGGCGGTCTTGGATGCGGGCACCGACGGCATGGGCGTGATGTACAGCGCCCGGGGTGCCAAGCGGCTGATCATCGTCGACGCGCGGGCGCCGGAGGCGGCGCCTGGTGCGGTCTATGAGGTGCCCGGCGACGCGCTGATGGCGCCGCCGCCGCAAAGCCTGAACCTGCACGACTTCCGCTGGGATCATGCGCTCTATGCCGGGCGCAGGATCTACGGCGAGGCCTTCCCGTCCGAGGTGACGGTCTTCCTGGTGGAGGCGGAGCGCCTGGACCTTGGTCTGGACCTCAGCCCCGCGGTCGAGGCGGCGGCGCGCCGCGTTGCCGGACAGATCGCCCGGCTCGCCGGTGCCCTGGAAGCGGGGTGACGCCGGCCATGGCCGCCACCGTCGATGTCCGTGCCGGTACCGTCTATCTCTCGGCGGCGGTCGTCGAGCGTTACTTCCCCGGCATCGATGCGGTCATCGTCCTGATCCGCGAGGGCGGGCTGCAGGTGCTGCCGGTCCACCGCATGGCCGCCGGGGGCTGCCTGCTGAAGGTCCGCAATGCCGCTGGCGACCGGGTTGCCACGGCGCCCGATGTCTTCCACGCCAACGGCCTGGGCGACTGGGCCGCAGAGGGCCTGGCCGCCCGCTGGTCGGCGCATCACGGCGCCTTGGTCGTCGACCTGCCGTCGATGGAAACTGCAAACTAAGTTTGCAAACCAAAAAAGAAGTAGACAGTTATTTGCAAGGCAGCTTTACTATCTGAAAAGATGGTTTTGCGGCCTTGACCCGGCTGCGCCATCCGAGAAAACCGGGAGGAAACGGGGCATGACCGCACGCAGCCGCACGGAAGATCAGGTGAAAGCCGCCCTGCGGGTTGTCGAAGAGGCGGAGGCGACTCCCGAAGAGAAGGCCGAGATGCTCATGGAGGTCGCCATGGGCCTCCAGCAGAAGCCGCAGGCGGCCGAAGACCTGGAAGCGGCGCTTCAGCTCTACGCCCTGGCCCTGGACCTCTGCCCGCCCGAGCGGGCGCTGCTGGCGGCGCGGATCCGCGCGCGCCGGGGCACGGCGCTGCTGGCCTTTCCGGCAGAGGGGCCGGAGACCATCGTCGAAGCGCGCGAGGCCTTTGAGACTGCACTCGAGACCTTGCGGGTCGAGGGCGCGGCGGAAGAGGTGGCCGAGGCGGAAATGAACCTGGGCCTCGCGCTGCAGAACCTGGCGGGCGCGCAGATGGCGCGCATCCAGGATGCGATCGGCGCCTATCAGCGCGCCCTGCGTACTTTCGACCGTCAGCGCTTTCCCAAGGAGTTCGCCATCCTGCAGAACAACCTGGCGACGGCCTTTCTCTCCATTCCCTTCACCGACGAGCGCGGCAAGATGCGCGAGGCCCTGGCCGTCCAGGCCTTTGAAGAGGGCCTTTCGGTCGTCACCCTCATCGACCATCCGTCCGAATACGCGATGCTGCAGAACAACCTCGGCAACGCCCTGCAGTACGTTTCTTCCAGCCACCGCGTCGAGAACGGCCTGCGCGCGCTGGAGGCTTACGACGAGGCCCTGAAGGTGCGCAGCGCCCGCACTGCGCCGGGCGAGTACGCCAACACCATCGCCAACAAGGCCAACTGCCTGGCCAATCTGCCTGATGATCCGGCCGATCCTGCAGCGGGCAATGCGGGCAACTGCGCGGCGGCCATCGCGCTCTACCGCGAGGCCATGACCATTTTCCAGGACCTCGGCGAGCGCGAGAAGTCGACGACCCTGCAGCTTGCCATTGCCGAACTTGCCGGCGAAACGGAACGCGAAAGCCTGCGGGCCAACGGCGCCTAGCCGGGTGCCGGCGCGGTTCCGTTCAGCCCACTCGAACCAGAGGCCCATTCGGACAAGAGGCCCATTCAGACAAGAGGATAAGACATGGTGATTGCATTTCTCATCGTTTCGCTGGTCTCCGGCATCGCGGCGGCCATGGTGGCGGGCGCCCTTTCCGGCGTGCGCATCGGCGGCGAGGCGATCGGCAACGAACTCGCCGCCTACATGGGCTCGCTCTACGGGTTCCTATCAGGCTCGGTCGGCGTGCTGCTGGGCCTGATCATTCTGCTGCTGCTGTGAGGAGGGGACCATGCTGAGCACGGCAATCGATTCCGCGAAGCTTCTCCTCGCCGGCAAGCTGTTCAAGGACAATGCGAAGGTCATGCGCCAGATCGCCATCGGCGCCGGCAGCGGTGCCGCGGTGGTGGTGGTGGTCGGTCTCTTCGCGCCCATGTGGGTGGCGGCCGTCGCCGGGGGCGCGGTCTCCGGGGTGCTGCAGCCGATCCTCTTCAAAGACCTGAAGTACGCGTAAGAGGCCATGGCCCGGACCGCCGAACAAAACACTTCGGAAGGCGCCGAGCGCAGCCTGGAAGCCATGCTCCAGGACATCGCGGCGCTGGAGGCGCTGGCCGCAGACTGGCCGGAGGCCCACCGCAATGCCGCGCTGGCCCGGTCGCGGGCCATCGACGAGCTGAATGCCGAAGCCTTCCGCCGGCTCATCCGCTCCCTGAAAGCGGCCCCCGGCATGGCGGCGGCGCTGCGCAGGGCGGCTGCCGACGAGGTCGTCTATGCCGTGCTGCGGCGTCACGGGATTCTGAAGCCGTCGCTGTTCGAGCGGGTCGACGCCGCCCTCGACACCATCCGCCCGACCCTTGCCGGCCATGGCGGCGATGTCGAACTGGTGCGGGTCGAGCCGCCCTTGGCCGAGGTGCGGTTCCTCGGCGCCTGCGACGGCTGTCCGGCCTCCATGCTGACCTTCTATGCCGGGGTGAAGAAAGCCATCCAGGACAATGTGCCGGAGATCACCGAGGTCAAGCAAGCCAAGGGCCTGGGCGGTGGTGGCGCCGAGGCGGTGCACTTCACCTCGCCCTTTGCCGCGCAGCAGACCGACGGCTGGCAGGCGGCGGTGGCTCTGGCCGAGCTGCCGGACGGCGCGACCAAGGTGGTCGAGGTCGCCGGTCATTCCCTGCTGCTCTCGCGCTTCGGCGACAAGGTGACCTGCTTCGAGAACGCCTGCGCCCATATGGGCATGCCGCTGGACGGCGGCGAGATCGCCGATGGCCTCATCACCTGCCCCTATCATGCCTTCCAGTACTCGCTGGAAAGCGGCGAGTGCCTGACGGCGCCGGAAGTGCAGCTTCAGCCACAGGGCGTGCGGGTGGTCGGCGAGCGCATCGAAGTCCACCTGGCGGAGTGAGGCGATGCGGGTCGCGATCTCCCCCTCTTTCGAGCCGGTAAAGGCGCCGGGGAGCGTGACCGCAGGGGCGCCGCTGCTGGACCCGGCGGGGCCGCGGGTCGTTCTCGGCTGGACCGCCGAGGCTCTGGCGGCGCCGATCGAACCCTCGCCCAGCGTGCTCTTCGGCCCCCGCGGGGTCTGCCTGCATCCGGACGGCTCGCTCTGGGTCGCCGATACCGGCCATCACCGTCTGCTCGGCTGGCGGCGGGCCCCCAGAGCGGACAACGCGCCGGCCGACTTCGTGATCGGCCAGCCGGACTTCGGTCGCGAAGGGCGCAATGCCAAGGGGGGCGCCGGCGCCGACACCCTGAACGTGCCCACCGGCCTCTGTGCCTGGGGGGCGGGCCTGGCGGTTGCCGATGCCTGGAACCATCGGGTCTTGTTGTGGCGCGAGACGCCGCGGGATTCCCATCAGCCCGCCGACATCGTGCTCGGCCAGGACAGCCCGGCCGGCATGCTGGCCAACCGCGGCGCCGACCTGCCGGAAGCTGCCACCCTGCATTGGCCCTATGGCGTTGCGGACCTCGACGGGCGGCTGCTGGTCGCGGATTCAGGCAACCGGCGGGTCCTGATCTGGGAGAACCCGGAGCACAGCGGCCAGCCGGCCGACCGGGTTCTGGGGCAGCGCGACTTTGTGACGCGGGACGAGAACGCGGGCGGCCCGGTCGGTGCCATGGGCATGCGCTGGCCGCACGGCATCGCCTTCTGGCAGGGCCGCCTTGCGGTTTCCGATGCCGGCAACAACCGCATCATGCTCTGGGACGGCCTGCCGCCGCGCTCCGCCGCACCTTGCGGGCTGTTGCTGGGGCAGGCAGACTTCGCCGCCTGTGACCACAACATGGGCGCCTATTACCCCGATGCTGCGGCCGTGAACATGCCCTATGCGGTGACCGTGGCCGGCGGTCTGCTGATCGCTGCCGATACCGCGAACTCGCGCCTGCTCGGCTGGAGCCGGCCGGCGATGACGGCGCCTGCCGAACGCCTGACCGGGCAGCCGGACTTTGCCTCCAAGGGCGACAACGCCTGGGGCCTGCCGGCCCGCGACACGCTCTGCTGGCCCTACGGGCTTTCCGCGCTCGGGCGGCAGGTCGCCGTCGCCGACAGCGGCAACAACCGCGTGCTGCTCTGGGACCTGGCGTCATGAAGGGCGAGGCCATCACCGTGCGCGGCCAGGTCCAGGGCGTCGGTTTCCGCCCGACGGTCTGGCGCATCGCCACCGAACTGGGCCTGACCGGCGATGTCCGCAACACGGGCGAGGGCGTCGAGATCCGCCTTTGGGGCGCGGCGCTCGACCGCTTTGCCGAACGGCTGCGCGCGGAGGCGCCGGCCCTGGCCCGCATCGACGGCCTGGAACGCCGGCCCCTGGACACTGCGGCGGACGTTCCGGCGCCCGAGGTATTCCGGATCGCCGCCTCCTCCGCCGGGGTGATGCGCGCTGCCGTCACACCCGATGCGGCGACCTGCCCGGACTGCCTGGCGGAGATGCGCGATCCCTTCGACCGGCGCTACCGCTACCCCTTTGCCAACTGCACCAACTGCGGGCCGCGCTTTTCCATCGTCGAGGGTGCGCCCTACGACCGCGACAAGACCACCATGGCCGCCTTCGCGCTCTGCTCGGACTGCCGCGGCGAGTACGAAGATCCGGCGGACCGGCGCTTCCATGCCCAGCCCGTGGCCTGTCACCGCTGCGGGCCGCGCGCCTGGATCGAGCATCTGGGCGGCGGTGCGGTGAACCACGAAGCCTTTTCCATGCTCGACGACGTCGATGCCGCCGGCGGCATGCTGATGATGGGCCACATCGTCGCGGTGAAGGGCATCGGCGGCTTCCACCTGGCCTGCGATGCCACCAAGGACACGGTGGTCGCGCGTCTCAGGGCGCGCAAGCGCCGCCGCGGCAAGGCCTTCGCGCTGATGGCCCGGGATGTGGAGGTCATCCGCCGCTACTGCACGGTTACGGCGGCCGAGGAAGCGCTGCTGAACAGCCCGGCGGCCCCCATCGTGCTGCTGGAAGCGACGGGCGAAGCGCTGCCGGAAGCCGTGGCCCCGGGTCTCGACCGGGTCGGCTTCATGCTGCCCTATACGCCGCTGCATCACCTGCTGCTGCGCCGCATGACGCGCCCGGTGGTCATGACCAGCGGCAACCTCTCCGGCCGGCCGCAGTGCACGGATAACGACGCAGCGCGGGCGGAGCTGGCGGCTGTCGCCGACTTCGCCCTGATGCACGACCGGGGGATCGCCAACCGCATCGACGATTCCGTCGTCCGCCTCGACCTCGGCCGCCCGCGCCTGCTGCGCCGCGCCCGCGGCTATGCGCCGGCCCCCATCGCCCTGCCGGAAGGCTTCGACCGCGACCGGCAGGTGCTGGCGCTCGGCGGCGAACTGAAGAACACCTTCTGTCTGGTGAAGGACGGCCAGGCGGTCCTCAGCCAGCACATGGGCGACCTGGAGGACGCCGCGACCGCCGCGGACGTCAGCCACAACCTGCGCCTTTACGAAGAGCTCTTCGAACCGGCGCCGGAGGCGATCGCCGTCGACTGCCATCCGGACTATCTCTCGACCAAGCGCGGTCAGGCGCTGGCGGAGGAGAAGCGGCTGCCGCTGGTCGAGGTGCAGCACCACCACGCCCATATCGCCGCCTGCCTGGCCGAAAACGGCTGGCCGCTCGAGGGCGGGCCAGTTCTCGGCATCGCCATGGACGGCCTCGGCTATGGCGCCGACGGCACGGTCTGGGGCGGCGAGTTCCTGGCCTGCGACTATCGCGGCTATGAGCGCCTCGGGTTTCTGAAGCCAGTCGCCCTGCCGGGCGGCAGCGCCGCGGTGCGGGAGCCCTGGCGCAATGCCTACGCCCACCTGATGGCTGAGATGGGTTGGTCCGAGTTTGCCATGAACTTCGCCCAGCTTGATCTCTATCAACGGCTGGAGGCCGCCCCCCGTGCGACCCTCGATGCCATGATCGCCAAGGGTCTGAACGCACCTCTGTCGTCCTCCTGCGGGCGGCTCTTCGATGCCGCCGCGGCGCTTTGCGGCTTGGCGTGGGAGGCCCAGGCCTACGAGGGCGAGGCGGCGATGCGTTTCGAGGCGGCCATCGACCCGGCGGCATTGGAGGAGGCGGAGGATCTCGCCTATCCCTTCGCGATCCCGCTGCTCGGCGGCAAGGGCAAGCCCTACATCGAGCCGCTGGCCGCCTGGCGGGCGCTGTTGGGCGATCTGCATCTGAAGACGCCGTTGGGGGTGATTGCGGCGCGCTTTCATCGCGGCCTCGCCAGGGCCATCGTCGCCATGGCCGCGCGGCTGTCTGGTGGTTTGGCGGGGGATGCGAACCGCTTTTCCACCGTCGCGCTAAGCGGCGGCTGTTTCCAGAATGCCACGCTTTTCAAACTGGTCCACGAGGGGCTGGAGCAGCGAGGCTTCACCGTGCTCAGTCATGAAAAGGTGCCGGCCAACGACGGCGGGCTGGCGCTCGGCCAGGCGGTCGTGGCGCTGGCACAAAAACAAGGCGGTCTGCGCCACGAAGCAGGAGAGAGACATGTGTTTGGGGATCCCCGGTAGGATCGTCGAGATCACCGACGCCGCGCGCAAGCTCGGCCTCGTGGAGGTCGCCGGTGTCGGGCGGCAGGTCAATCTCGCCTGCATCGTCGACGAGGAGCATCCGCTGGAGGCCTGCGTCGGCGACTGGGTGCTGGTGCACGTGGGCTTTGCCATGAGCCGCATCGACGAGGACCAGGCAGCCGAGACCCTGGCGATCCTTGCCGAGTTGGGCGAGGTGCAGGAGGAACTGGCGGCGATGCGCGCTTCCGGCAAGGCGTGAAGCCTTTGTCCGGAAGAACGAGACGGAGGGCAGAAGTATGAGCGGCAAGACCGCGTTGGAGGGCCTCTATCCCTTCCTCTACGGCGCCGGGCAGGACGCGGCGGCGGTCGAAGCCGGGCTTGTCGAATCGCTGCGCCAGAAGGCCGACCATTCGGTGGAGACCAAGCGGCAGTTCTTCGAGCGGAACGCCGGGAAGATTGTCGCCGTGGCCCAGGCCGTCGCCGCTGTCTACCGCAACGGCGGGCGGCTGTTCACCATGGGCAACGGCGGGTCCGCCTGCGATGCCGCCCACATCGCCGTGGAGTTCCAGCACCCCGTGACCGCCGGCCGCCCCGCGCTGCCGGCGAAGAATCTGACCGCAGATATTGCGATGATGACCGCCGTCGGCAACGACGTCGGCTTCGAGCACATCTACCTGCGCCAGATCGTCGCCCACGGCCGCGCCGGCGACGGCCTGATCGGCGTCTCCACCAGCGGCAACTCGGCGAACCTCATGGCCGCCTTCGAGAAGGCAAGGGACATGGGCATCACCACCATCGGGCTGGCCGGCATGGAAGGTGGCGCGATGGCGCGCAGTGGCGCGCTCGATCACTGCCTAGTGGTGGAGACCGACAGCATCCACCGCATCCAGGAGTGTCACGTCGCCATCTATCACATCCTCTGGGATCTGGCCCACACCCTGTTGGCCGACACCCGCGGCGGCCTTGCCGATGCCGGCGCGTCCGAGGCGAAAGGCTGAAACCATGAAGTACGTCGACGAGTTCCGCGACCCGGAGAAGGCCAAGGCGCTGTTCCGCGAGATCGAGGCCCTGGCCGCGCGGATCGAGACCCGTGACGGCAAGCCCCTGCAGGTGATGGAGGTCTGCGGCGGCCATACCCATTCGATCTTCCGCTACGGCCTGGAGGGCATGCTGCCGAATAAGATCGAACTGGTGCACGGACCCGGCTGCCCGGTCTGCGTGCTGCCCATGGGCCGGGTCGACGACTGCGTGGCGCTGGCCGAACGGCCGGAGGTCATCTTCACCACCTTCGGCGATGCCATGCGGGTGCCGGGTTCGAAAAAGAGCCTGCTGCAGGCCAAGGCCGAGGGCGCCGACGTGCGCATGGTCTACTCGCCGCTGGATGCCCTGGCGCTGGCCCGCGACAACCCGGATCGGGAGGTGGTGTTCTTCGCCCTCGGGTTCGAGACCACCATGCCCAGCACGGCGCTGACCGTGCTGCAGGCCGAGGCAGAGGGCATCGAGAACTTCTCCCTGTTCTGCAACCACATCACCATCATCCCCACGATCAAGGCGATCCTCGATTCGCCGGATCTGCGGATCGACGGTTTCCTGGGCCCGGGCCACGTGTCCATGGTCATCGGTAATCAGCCCTACGACTTCATCGCCCGCCACTACAGGCGCCCGGTGGTGATCGCCGGCTTCGAGCCGCTGGACATCCTCCATGCCCTCTGGATGCTGATGAAGCAGTTTGCCGAGGGGCGCTGCGCAGTGGAGAACCAGTACGACCGCATCGTGCCCGGCGAAGGCAACCGTCAGGCGCTGGAAGCTGTCGCAAGCGTTTTCGAACTGCGCGAGTTCTTCGAGTGGCGCGGCCTTGGCTCCATCGATCATTCGGGCATGCGTATCCGCGACGCCTATGCGCGCTTCGATGCGGAGCGCCGGTTCCCGCTGCCGCAGGTGAAGATCGCCGATCCCAAGTCCTGCCAGTGCGGCGAAGTGCTGAAGGGCGTCATCAAGCCCTGGCAGTGCAAGGTCTTCGGCAAGGCCTGCACGCCGGAAACGCCGATGGGCGCGCTGATGGTCTCCAGCGAAGGCGCCTGCGCGGCCTACTATCAGTACGGCGGGGGTGCACGCGAGCGCGCCCCGGTGGAGGCGGCGGAATGAACGTCATGGCGCCCGGCAACCCGCCAAGCGGCCGTTTGCGCGCCGAGCGCGTCACGCTTGCCCACGGAGGCGGCGGCAAGGCCATGCGCGATCTCATCGACGACGTCTTCGTCGCCGCCTTCCGCAATCCGGAGATGGGCGAGATGGAGGACCAGGCACGGCTGACCTCGGCGGCCCTGGCCGAGCCCGGTGCCCAGCTTGCCTTCACCACCGACAGCTTCGTGGTCGATCCCCTCGAGTTTCCCGGCGGCGATATCGGCACCATCGCCGTCTGCGGCACGGTGAACGACCTGGCGGTCGGCGGCGCGCGGCCGCTCTGGCTCTCGGCCTCCTTCATCATCGAGGAGGGGGTGGAGGTGGCGCTGCTGCGGCGCATCGCCGCCTCCATGCGCCGGGCAGCAGACGAAGCCGGCGTGGCCATCGTAACCGGCGACACCAAGGTCGTCGGCAAGGGCTCGGCGGACAAGCTCTTCGTCACCACCGCCGGCGTCGGCGTCATTCCGCCGGGCCGCAGCCTGGCGGCCAGCCGCATCCAGGCCGGCGACGTCGCCATCGTGAACGGCGTGCTGGGCGACCACGGTGCGGCGATCCTGGCGGCACGGGGCGACATGGCGCTCACGACGGACATCCCTTCCGACTGCCGGTCTCTGAACGGTCTGATGGAAGCGGTGATCGCCGCCGCGCCCAATCTGCGCGCCGCCCGGGACGCGACCCGCGGTGGGCTCGCTTCGGCCCTCAACGAGATGGCCGAGGCCGCCGGTGTCGGCATCGAGATCGAGGAAACGGCGCTGCCGCTGCGCGACGAGGTCAAGGGCGTCTGTGAAATCCTGGGCCTCGACCCGCTCTATCTTGCCAACGAGGGCACCCTCGTGCTCTTCGTACCGGCTGCGGAGTCGGAGGCGGCCCTGGCCGCCATGCAGGACCATCCGGCCGGCCGGGATGCGAAGATCATCGGCCGCGCGGTGGAGGCCCACGGCGGCACTGTCGTCATGCACACGCTGTTCGGCGGGCAGCGCATCGTCGACATGCTGGTCGGCGAACAGCTGCCGCGGATCTGTTAGGACTCGTTTTTTAAGGGGACAGGGTTTTGGAAGGGTTTTTGGTACTGGGGTTTCTGATCGGTATGCAGCACGCGCTGGAGGCGGATCACCTGGCGGCGGTCGGCGCCATGGCGGTGAGCGGCAAGTCGTCAAAGCGGGGTCTGGCCCTGCGCGGGGCTGTCTGGGGGCTCGGCCACACGATCACGCTCTTTGCCATCTGCGCGGCGGTCATCCTGATGGGTCTGACCCTGACGGAGCAGACCTCGGCGGCGCTGGAGTTCGGTGTCGGCGTCATGCTGGTCCTGCTGGGCCTGGACGTGCTGCGCCGCTTTCGGGCCAAGCGCATCCACTTTCACGTCCACAGCCATGACGCGGGGCGACCGCACCTTCATGCCCACAGCCATGCCGGCGCAACCGCGGCGCATCGCGACGACCCGCACGATCACCGCCACCCGGCGGGCTTTCCCCTGCGCGCGCTGGGGGTCGGGCTGATCCACGGTGCGGCGGGTTCCGCCGGCCTGCTGGCACTGGCCGTGGCGGCAACCCAGGACGCCTGGACGGCACTGGGTTACGTTCTCGTTTTCGGTCTCGGCTCCATCCTCGGCATGGCGGCGCTGTCTTTTGTGGCCGCCTGGCCGCTGGGCGCGGCAGAGCAACGGGCGCGCTGGATTCACACGGGGCTGACGCTGGGTGCGGCGGCTCTGGCAATTGTGCTGGGCGTCGACGTCATGGCCGGCACGGCGGAGACCGCCTGGGGAAGCCTCTGATGCACGAACTGGGCCTCACGCGCAACATCGTCGCCATCGTCGGCGAGCATGCCGGTTCCCGGCGCGTGCGCCGCGTGCGCCTGGCGGTCGGCCCGCTGGCCTGCGTGGAGCGTGAGGCCCTCAGTTTCTGTTTCGACATCGTCGCCGAGGGAACGGCGCTGGAAGGGGCAGCCCTGGAGTTTCTCGACGCCGAGGGCGACGTTTTCATGATCAAGAACTTCGAAGTGGAGGAGGCGGCCTGATGTGCGGAACCTGCGGATGCTCTGATCCGGCCAACGCCGTGACCCTGACCGATCTGGACAAGGGCGAGCAGGCGCTGCTGCGCCAGGATGCGGCCGCTGGAGCGCCCCATCATCATCACCACGATCACGACCATCACCATGGCCATGATCACGACCACAGCCACGACCATGATCATCCTCATGACCACGTCCACGGGCCGCATGGTGAGGTGATCGCGCTGGAGCAGGCGGTGCTGGCCAAGAACGACCGCATCGCAGACCGCAACCGCGGCTGGTTCGAGGGGCGCGGCGTGCTGGCCCTGAACCTCGTCAGCTCGCCCGGCGCCGGCAAGACGAGCCTGCTGGAGCGCACCATCGAGGCGCTGCAGGGCCGCGTTGAGATCGCCGTCATCGAGGGCGACCAGATGACCGTCAACGACGCCGAGCGCATTCGCTCTGCCGGCGCCCGGGCCGTGCAGATCAACACCGGTGCCGGCTGTCACCTGGAAGCGGACATGGTGGCTGAGGCGGTGAAGACACTGGACCCACGGGCCGGCTCGATCCTGATGATCGAGAACGTCGGCAACCTGGTCTGCCCGGCCATGTTCGATCTCGGCGAACGGATGAAGATCGCCGTGATTTCGACCACCGAGGGCGAGGACAAGCCGCTGAAGTATCCGCACATGTTCCGCGCCGCCGAGGTCGTCGTGATCAACAAGATCGACCTGGCCCCCCATGTGGACTTCGATGAGGCGCTCTGCACCGCCAACATCAAAAGCGTGAACCCGGAGGCGCGCCTGTTCACGCTCTCAGCGCGCACCGGCGCAGGGATGGATACCTGGCTCGCCTTTCTGGAGGGCGAGCGCGGCGCGGCCTTCGGACTGGCAGGCGAGTAGCCGCCTCCGCCTCAGGCGAGAACTTTCGGTCGTAGAGCGGATTCACCGGGTTGGATGGATCGCTTTCGCGATTCCATCAAACCCGGATCTGCTCTAGGCGCGCCGGGGCGATGGCCTCCGCCGTGAGCCCCAGTTTTGCGACGTCGTCCGGCAGGCCTGCACCGGTCGCGAGCGCAGCGGCGCAGCGGGCCGCCGCCGGTGCCGTCTGGATGCCGTAGCCGCCCTGGCCGGCCAGCCAGAAAAAGCCTTCCGCCGTCTCGTCGAAGCCGATCACCAGGGACTTGTCGGCGACGAAGCTGCGCAGCCCGGCCCACTTGTGGGCGATGCGCCGCACCTTCAGGGTCGTCGCGCGTTCGATGCGGTCGACGGTGACGGCGATGTCCAGTTCTTCCGGCTGCACGTCGCAGGGCTCCATGGGCGTCTCGTCGCCGGGTGAAGCGAGCAAGCGTCCCGACTCGGGTTTGAAGTAGAATCTCTCGGCGATATCTGCGACCAGCGGCCAGGCGCGGCAGTCCACGTCCTCCGGCGCGTCGAAGGTGATGGCTGTGCGCCGCTTGGGCTGCAGCCCGATGGGCTCTGCACCGGCCAGGCGGCCCAAAGTGTCCGCCCAGGCGCCGGCGGCGTTCACCAGCACCGGGGCGACAAAGACTCCCTGGGCGGTCTCCACCTGCCAGGCCCCGCCGGTCCGCCGGGCGGCGGTCACCTCCGCGCGGGTCACCACCTGGCCGCCGCGCCGCCGCAGGCCCTTCAGATAGCCCTGTTGCAGGGCGTGCACGTCGATATCGCTGGCGTTCTCTTCAATCAGCCCGGCAGCGGCATAGCCCGGGCGGACGACAGGCACCAGTTCGGTCACCTCGGCGGCCGTCAGTTCAGCCGTATCGGCACCGGCGTCCTTCTGGAAGCCGGCAAGATCATCGAGCTGATCCTCTCGCGCCAGATAGACCGAGGGCCGCGGTGAGAGCAGGGCATGCTCGGCAAAGCCTTCCGGCGGCGCGTCGTAAAACGCCCGGCTGGCCCGCGTGATGGCGCGGATGACGTCGTTGCCGTAGCTCTCAAGGAACTGGGCCGCCGAACGTCCGGTGGTGTGGTAGTCCGGCGTCTCCTCGCGCTCCAGCACGATAACGCTGGCGCCGGCGGCCAGTTCGTAGGCGGCGGAGGCGCCGGCGATGCCGGCCCCGACAATGAGACAGTCGCAGCTCTGCATGATCAGTCTTTCGGAACCCGGAACCGGCGCGGCATAGAGGCGCAAAGCCTAGCGGTGAAAGCGGTCGCGGTCACGCCCGGAACCCTGAGGTCGCCTCAGCCGGGCGTGACGAGGGTCGGGGTGACGCGCACGACCTCCGGCGTCGTGGTGTCGGACTCCAGCAGGCGAAAGGCCTCGCGGATCAGCCCTTCCACGTCCTGGCGCATCATGATCACCGGGAAGCGCAGGTAGCGCACGAAGGGATCGTAGTCGTAGCAGCCCACGACAAGGCGCTCGACCGTCTCCGGCGGCAGGGAAGCGAGGAAGCTGAGGCCGCCCTCGAAGGCGATGGTCGAATTCACCAGCAGGGCGCGGGGCGCCGTCGCCGGATCGCGGAACAGCTTCTGCGCCTCCTTGGCGACGATCTCCGGATTGTATCCGGTGGCCACCACCTGCTCGGCGGCGCAGGTGCCGGTGCGCCGCTCGACCACGCTGCGGAACCCGGCAATGCGTTCGCTGGTGGCGAAGTCTTTTTCGCGCCCGCCGAGGAAGAAGATGCGGCCCTTCAGGTGGGCATCGGAATCCGGACGCGCGTCGAACATGGCTTCGGTCAGGGTCATCGCGCCGGCCCGGTTGTCGGAGATCACCGAGGCGGCGAGCTTGCCGGGCAGGTCGACGTTGACATGGCGCACCCCGGCATCGGCGCAGAGACGGCTGACCGCGTCCGGGTCGGTGGCACCGGCGACGAAGAGGGAGTCGACGGCATAGGAGATCAGCGTGTCGACGGTGCGCTGCTCCTCCTCCGGGTCGCGGTGGGTGCTGACGGTGATCGGGCAGAGCCCGCGCTGGCGCGCCTCGACCTCGAAGGACTGGGCGAGAGAGGCGAAGAAGCGGTTGTCGTACATCGGCATGATGAGCCCGGCGATGCCGGAGCGCGACTGCCGGAGGCCGCGGGCCTGCAGGTTGGTGCGGTAGCCCTCCTTCAGCGCGGCCTGCTGGATCTGGCGCACCGTGCTTTCCTTGATGCGCCGCTGCCGCCAGGTGCCGTTGAGCGCCGCGCTGACCGTCGACGGCGAGGCGCCGGTCAGCTGCGCCAGATCGTAGATCGTGGTCTTTTTGGCCGCACCCGGCCGGTTTTTCCCCGCGACCTTCACATCAGACTCCGAACACACTTGACTCCCAACGGGAGTCTAATACCCTTTGCTCTATCGATTGTGCAAGCAGGCTTGCCTCAAAGAAGGTAGGAGAAACACTAAACAGACAATCGTCCATAACGAGAATCATAGGGAGGATGGGATGTTCGCGAGAGTTTTGAAGGCGGCTGTAGTCGCGCTTGCCATGGCCGGGATGACGGCAGCGGGCAGCGTGGCGGCGGCGGACAAGCCGAAACTGGGCGTCGTGGTCAAGATCGGCGGAATCCCCTGGTTCAACGCGATGGAAGTCGGCATCGAGCAGCGCGCCGAAGAGCTTGGCATGGATGCCTTCATGATCGGCCCGACCAGCGCCGATCCTGCGCTGCAGGTGCGCGCCATCGAGGATCTGATCGCCCAGGGTGTCGATGCCATCGGCGTCGTCCCCAACGATGCCGAGGTGCTGGAGCCGGTGCTGGCCAAGGCCCGTGCCCAGGGCATCAAGGTCATCACCCACGAAAGCCCGGACCAGCAGAACGTCGACTGGAATTTCGAGTTGGCCTCGGCCAACGGCTTCGGCGAAGCGCATGCCGACCTGCTGGCGGAAAAGATGGGCGGCACGGGCGACTACGCGGTTTTCGTCGGCTCGCTGACGGTGCCGCTGCATAACGCCTGGGCCGACGCGGCGATCGCCCACATCAAGGCCAACTATCCGGATATGAACCTGATCGGCGAGCGCCACGGCGTGGCCGAGAGTGCCGACGACAGCCGCAAGACGGCGCTCGACCTGATCTCCGCCAACCCCGACCTCAAGGGCTTCCTCGCCTTTGGCAGCCAGGGTCCCATCGGGGCCGGGCGCGCCATCGAGGAGCGCCGCAAGGTCGGCGACATCCATGTCCTCGGCCCCTTCTCGCCGGGCCAGGGACAGAAACTCATCAAGTCCGACGCCATCTCCGGCGGCTTCATGTGGAACCCCATGGAGGCGGGCCGTGTCTTCGTCACCATGGCCGACCTTCTGGTGAAGGGTGAAGAGATTACCGCGGGTATGGAGATCGAAGGACTGGGTACGGTCAACCCGGAGCCGGGTTCGACCAACATCATCGTCGACCAGTTGGTGACCATCAACAAGGATACGGTCGACGAGCTCGCGGCCATGGGCCTCTGACTGCTGTGACCTTGGGGCGGTGCCTGCTGGCGCCGCCCCATTCTTTTTGCGAGGCTCTTTTCCTTACAGGCGCGTCCTTAACAGAGGATTGACCGCTTATGGCTGAGCAGGCCGCGCGGGGGGCGGTGCTGGCGATGCGCGGGGTCTCCAAGACCTTCGGCGGCGTCAAGGCCCTCGACGATGTGTCCTTCACGGTGCGCCCGGGCGAGGTTCACTGCCTGGCCGGCGAGAACGGCTCGGGCAAGAGCACGGTGATCAAGATCGCCACCGGCGTCTACACGGCCGATGCGGGGGCCAGTATCGAGATCGCAGGGCAGAGCGTCGCAGCACCGACTCCGGGTTTGGCGCGACGCCTGGGCATCGCCGTGATCTGGCAGGACCTGGCGCTCTTCCCGGAAATGACCGTCGCCGAGAACATCGGCTTTGAGGCGCTGCTGGGCGCAAGACCCAAGCCGGTGGCGCGCCGGCGCATGCGCGAGACGGCAGCGCGGGTGCTGGCCCGCCTGGGCGTCGCGCTGGACCCGGACGCGCCGCTGCGCCGCCTGCCCATCGCCAAGCGCCAGATCGTCGCCATCGCCCGCGCCCTGGTGGGCGAGGCGCGGCTGATCTTCATGGACGAACCCACCGCTTCGCTTACCCAGGCCGAGACCGATCACCTGCTGGAGATCGTGCGCAGCCTGTCCGCCTCCGGCGTGGCGGTGGTCTTCGTCAGCCACCGCCTGGCCGAGGTGCTGGAGGTCTCCAGCGCCGTCACCGTGCTGCGCGACGGGCGGCTGGTGGGGGTCTTCCCGACCGAGGGCATGACCCAGTCCCGGCTGACCGAGTTGATGACCGGCCAGACCTTCGACAGTGCCGTGGCCGCGCGCGACCGCAGCGCGGCCCCGCCGGTTCTCGAACTGAAGGGCCTGACCCGCGAGGGCGAGTACGCCGACATCGACCTCACCATCCGCAAGGGCGAGATCCTGGGCATTACCGGGCTCATCGGCGCCGGGCGCACGGAGTTGGGTCACACCCTCTTCGGCATGACCCGTCCGGACCGCGGCGAGATCCGCCTGAACGGCCAGGCGGTGCGCTTTCGCTCCAACGGCCAGGCGATCCGTGCCGGCATTTCCTATGTTTCCGAGGACCGCCTGTCCCTCGGCCTCATCCAGCCGCAGTCCATTGCCGACAATCTGAGCCTCACGGTGCTCGACCGGCTGCTGACGCTTGGCCTCATCTCGCCGGGGCGCAAGGCCAGCCTCGTCGATCATTGGATTCGCGAACTTGCCGTGAAGATCGGCACACCCGCCGACCCCGTGGCTACGCTTTCCGGCGGCAACCAGCAGCGCATCGTCTTGGCCAAGTGGCTGGCGACGGAGCCGCGGTTGTTGGTGCTCGACGCCCCGACGGTGGGTGTCGACGTCGGCGCAAGGGCCGGCATCTTCGCCATCATCCGCCGTCTCGCGGAGCAGGGGCTGGCGATCCTGCTGATTTCCGACGAGGCGCCGGAGGTCTATTTCAATGCCGACCGCGTGCTGCACATGGCAGGCGGGCGCATTATTGGCCACTACGATCCCCGCGCGACGAGCCTCGCCGAACTGGAACAGGCGGTCTATGCGTAGACTGATCCACGCCAATGCCACCGAGGCCTGGCTGATCCTCGTGATCTTCGCTCTCGGGCTGTTTCTTTCCCTGACCACCGATCAGTTCTTCACGCTGGTGAACTTCACCGACCTGCTGAACACCTCCGCCGTCAACCTGATCTTCGCCATGGGACTGGTGGTGGTGCTGATCGCCGGGGCCATCGACATCTCTTTTGCGGTGGCGGCGTCGGTGGTGCAGTACGTGGCCGCGCTGGCGCTGATGGCGCTGGGCGGCGGCAACTGGGTGCTCGGCTTCCTCATCGCCGGGACCTGCGGCATTCTCTTGGGCGCGGTGAACGCGGCGCTGATCCATCACTTCCGGATCATCTCCATCGTCGTCACCATCGCCACCTTCAACGTCTTCTTCGGCCTCTTGATGTTCTTCACCCGCGGGGTTTCGATCTACAACCTGCCGGACTGGTGGAGCGACCGCATCATTCTCTGGGAGTACGAGACCGCCAGCGGCGCCTGGGCGGAGATCACCCTGCCGGTGCTGGTGATGGTCTTCGCGGTGATTGCCACCTGGCTGCTCATCAGCCACAGCTCCACCGGGCGCCAGCTCTATGCCTACGGCGACAACCCGGAGGCAGCGCGGCGCATCGGCATCTCGCCCGGCGCGGTGCAGTACATCGCCTTCGGCTGGCTCGGCCTGATGCTGGGCATCGCCGGACTGATGCAGGTGAACTACGCGCAGGAGGTGGTGCCCAACGCCCTCTTCGGGCGGGAGTTGGACGTGCTGGCCGCTGTGGTCCTGGGCGGCGCGCGCCTGGGCGGAGGGCGCGGCACGGTGCTGGGCTGCGTGCTGGGCGTCCTGCTGATCGCCATCACCGAGAACGGCCTCAACCTGCTGGGGGTCTCGCCCTATGCCTTCAAGATGGTGGTGGGCGGCATCATCCTGGCGGCCATCACCCTCTCCAACCTCTCCCTCGAAAGCCTGGCGGGGCGGCGGCCATGATGGACGAGCTGAAAGCGCGGCTGGGGCCGGAGGTGTTGGGCCTGACGGTCTTCCTGCTGGCGGTCATGCTGGTCTTCTCCTTCCTCAGCGACCGCTTCCTCACCAGCGCAAACTTCGGCTCCGTCGCCGTGCAGTTGCCGGAACTCGGCATCCTCACCCTTGCCATGCTGTTGCCCATTCTCTCCGGCGGCCTGAACCTGGCGATCATCTCCACCGCCAACATCTCGGCGCTGACGGTGGCCTGGGTGCTGCAGGTGAACGGCGGGCCGGAGGCGGGCATGGGCGCCTTCCTGCTGGGCGCCGCCCTGGCGCTGGCGGTGGGGGGTGCCGCCGGCTTCGTCATGGGGGCGGTGACCGCTGTTTCCGGCGCTCATCCCATCCTTGTCAGCCTGGCGATGATGATCTTCCTGCGCGGCCTTGGCGAATACCTGACCCGCGGCGGCGACATCTCCGGCTTTCCCGATTTCGTCGCCGCCATCGGCCACGGCAGCCTTCTGGGTATCCCCGCGCCGCTGATCGTCTTTCTCGCCTGCGTCGCTGTCTGGCAGGTTCTGCTGGGGCGCACGCGCCTCGGCTTCTTTACCTACATGGTCGGCTCCAACATCGAGGCGACGCGTTACTCCGGCGTCGACACCAAGCGCGCCCTGATGCTGATCTACACCCTCTCCGGGGTGATGTGCGCCATTGCCGGCATCGTCATGATGGCGCGCTTCAACTCGGTGCGGGTCGGCCACGGCGAGGCCTATCTCCTGATCACCGTGCTGGCCTGCTTCCTGGGCGGCGTCGATCCCTTCGGCGGCTTCGGGCGGGTGGCTTCCGTCCTGCTGGCCCTGGTGATCCTGCAAATTCTGTCCTCCGGCCTGAACCTGCTGGGGGCCAACCAGCACCTCAGCACCGCGGTCTGGGGGCTGTTTCTCATCGCGGTCATGGTCCTGCGCTTTGGCTGGAAGCGATGGTTCGAAAGAAAGAGAGGCAAGACATGAAGGGTCTGGGCGTACACACGAGCCTCTGGGCCATGGAATGGACCCGGCAGGGGGCCGAAACCTCGGTGGCTGAGGCCAAGCGCTACGGCGTCGACTTCATCGAGATCGCGCTTCTCGATCCCCCGGCGGTGGACACCGCCCACACCCGCGCGCTGCTGGAAGCCGCGGAGATGACGGCGGTCTGCTCCCTCGGCCTGCCGGAGAGCGCCTATGCCTCGCGGGACCCGGAGAAGGCGGTGGAGTTCCTTTCCCTGGCCATCGACAAGACGGTGGAGATCGGCGGCCTGGCGCTCTCCGGCGTCACCTACGGCGGCATCGGGGAGCGCACCGGCGTGCCGCCGACCCAGGCGGAGGTCGACAACGTCGCCCGCGCGCTGGAGGGTGCGGCCAAGTACGCCAGGACCAAAGGCATCGACCTGGGCATCGAGCCGGTGAACCGCTACGAGAACCACATCATCAACACCGGCCGCCAGGCGGCGGAGATGATCGCCAAGGTGGGCGCCGACAACATCTTCATCCATCTCGACACCTATCACACCAACATCGAGGAGCATGGCGTCGCCAACGGCATCCTCGCGGCGCGCGAGCACCTGCGCTACATGCACATGTCGGAGAGCCACCGCGGCGTGCCCGGCAGCGGCACCTGCGACTGGAACGAGATCTGCGGCACCCTGGTGGCCATCGGTTTCGACGGCGGTCTGGCGCTGGAGAGCTTCATCAACCTGCCGCCGCAGATCGCCTCGGCCCTCTCGGTCTGGCGGCCGGTCGCCGACAGCGCCGACCAGGTGATGCAGGAAGGCCTGCCCTTTCTGCGCAACATGGCCCGTCAGTACGGGCTCGTCTGATGACCCCTGCCGGGCGGACGACGGCGGAGGGGCCGCTGGATCCGGAAGGCTTCCTGGCGACTCTGGAGGAGATGCTGTCGGATATCCCGGAGGGCGAGCGCCGCCTGATTGCCATCGCCGGGGCCCCGGCCTCCGGCAAGACCACCCTGGCCGCCGAAGCGGAGCGGCATCTGAATGCCACGGCGCCGGGCTCCGCCGCCGTGCTGCCCATGGACGGTTTCCACTACGACGATCAGGTGCTGGTGCCGCGCGGCTGGCGGGCGCGCAAGGGGGCGCCCCATACCTTCGACGTCGGCGGTCTTGCCGCCATGCTGGCGCGGCTGAAGCGCAACGACGAACCCGCTGTCGCCGTGCCGCGCTTCGACCGCACGCTGGAGATCGCCCGCGCCGGCGCCGCCCTCATCGACCGCTCCGTGCGTCTCGTGCTGGTCGAGGGCAACTACCTGCTGTTGGACGAAGCGCCCTGGGATGCGCTGGCGCCTGCCTTCGACCTCACCGTGATGATCCGTGCCGAGGAGGCGGCTCTGGCCGAACGTCTGCGCCGGCGCTGGGTCGACCACGGCCTCGACGCCGCCGGCATCGCCGCCAAGCTGGACGACAACGATCTGCCCAACGCCCGCCTGGTCTACGCGAAGAGCCGGGCGGCGGACCTTGAAGTGCTGAGTTAGCGCAGGCTTGCAGTGCGTCGGAGCGGCACACTAGACTGGCGGCCTCACAGAGGGACGCCGCGGGCCCGGTGTGCGACAGTATCCGTTCCGTCCAAGCCGCTGAGAGCAGGCGGCGGACTTGTCTGGAGCGCGCGCCCGCAGGTTTGCCGCAGATCCTCCCGTCTGGTTTCCATGCCGCGCCGATGAGAAAAGGAACGCTTCCGGCCATGGACGCTCGCTATGCCCTTGCCCAGGATCTTGCACGGGAGGCCGGCGGCCTGGCCTACGGCTACTATCGCCGGCGACACGAACTCGCTGTCGAAAACAAGGGTCTGCAGGATGCGGTCTCCGTTGCCGACAAGAAAACCGAGGACCTGATCCGCAGCCGGATCGCGACGCGCTTCCCCGACGACGCCTTTCTGGGGGAGGAAAGCGGTGCGAGCGAAGGCCTGCTCGACGGCCGGCCCATCTGGGTGGTCGACCCCATCGACGGGACGGCCTGCTTTCTGAACGGCATGCCGACGTGGTGCGTTTCGATCGCCCTTGTACAGGACGGCACGATCGAACTGGGTGTGATCTATGACCCGAATGTCGATGAACTCTACGCGGCACGGCGCGGGGAGGGGACGTTTCTCAACGGCGTTCGCCAGCCGGTGCCTTCGGCGAAGGCCTTCAGCGACGGCCTCTTCGGGACCGGGTTCTCCCACCGCTCGCCAACCGGCGACTTTGTGCCCTTCCTCTCGGGTCTGCTGGAGGACGGCGGGCTGTTCCTGCGCAACGGATCGGGCGCCCTGATGCTCGCCTACGTGGCGGCCGGGCGGCTGATCGGCTACTTCGAGCCGCATATCAATTCCTGGGACTCTCTTGCCGGGCTGCTTCTGGTGCGCGAGGCCGGCGGCTGGACCAGCGACTTCCTGGCGGATGACGGCCTGCTGCGCGGCAACCTCTGTGCCGCCTCGGCACCGGACCTGGCGCCGGCTCTGCGCGCCCTGCTCGCGAAGACCGTGCCGCAGCCTGCACGCCCTTGAGCGGCCGCAGCACCTCGCCCGGCTGACCGATCCCTGGCTGTCGGAGCCGGTCCGCCACCGCGCCCCCGCCTTCGCACGCAACGCTTATCCGAAGGCCTTGGCTGGGGAGGGTCCGCTTCGCGCGGCTGCGCTGCCTACTCCGCAGATTGAAAACAAAATTCCATCTCTACTCAGTATGAAATACCTGTTCTAATATTACTGTTTTATGATATTTTTATTGCATAGGGTCCGAAAGCCGCTGAGGCGGTGGATTTTGGCGGCGCTCTTGCCGCTGCCATGCCGCGAAAACCCCTCGCCAACAACGAGTGACCCTGACCGAGGTACCGTGGCCCGCCGCTGCAAGAGACCGGGCCCACGCCATGCCGCGTCACAAGGGAGGAACAAGATGACACGGATATTGGGCAAGGCCGCTCTGGCGGTTTTGACATTGGCACTGGGCGCCGCCGCCGGCTCGGCCCAGGCTGCCGAACGGCTCACGCTTTACTGCAGTCCGCAGATCGAATGGTGCCAGTTGATGGTGGAGGCCTTCACCAAGGAGACAGGCATCGAAGTCGCCATGACCCGCAAATCCTCTGGCGAGACCTTTGCCCAGATCAAGGCCGAGGCCAGCAACCCCAAAGGCGACGTCTGGTGGGGCGGCACCGGTGACCCGCACCTGCAGGCCGCCGAGGAAGGGCTGACCGAGCCCTACAAGTCCCCGACTTTCGATGCGCTGCTGCCCTGGGCTCAGAACCAGGCAACGGCTGCGGAGTCCAAAACCGTTGGCATCTACGCCGGTGCGCTGGGTATCGGCTACAACGAGGAGCTGCTGAAGGAAAAGAACCTTCCGGTGCCGCAGTGCTGGGCGGACCTGACAGACCCTGCCTACAAGGGCGAGGTGCAGATCGCCAATCCCAATTCCTCCGGAACCGCCTATACGACGCTGGCGACGATCGTGCAGATCTTCGGCGAAGACAAGGGTTTCGAGTGGCTGAAGGGCCTGCACAAGAACGTCAATCAATACACCAAGTCCGGCTCGGCGCCGATCAAAGCGGCCGCTCGTGGTGAGACGGCCGTGGCGATCACCTTCATGCATGACATGGTGACCCAGGTGGTCTCCGGCTTTCCGATCAAGATCGTCGCGCCCTGCGAGGGCACGGGCTACGAGATCGGTTCGATGTCGATCATCAAGGGCGCGCGCAACCTGGAAAGCGCCAAGAAGTTCTACGACTTCGCGCTGAGCCCGGAGGTGCAGATGCTGGCCGCCCAGGCGAAAGCCTATCAGGTCCCCTCGAACGCGGGGGCGACGCCGCCGCCTGGTGCGCCGAACCTGGATGAGCTCAAGCTGATCGAATACGACTTCAAGAAGTACGGTTCCTCGGCCGAACGCTCGCGGCTTTTGAAGAAGTGGGACGACGAGGTCGGCTCGTTGCCGCAGTAGCGGGAGTCGACCAAAGGCGAAGTCGCCGCCGAAGTCGGACAACAGCGTGGTGAACAGAACCGTTTGTCTATGGCTGACCGTTGGTTGGCTTGGCTATCTGGTGTTGCCCTGGTACGCCATCGAGTATGGCTTCTGGGCCTTCGACTGGCCGTTTGAGGGCTATCCGCTGGATGGCGAGTCGGCGCCGGCGGTGTTCCAGGTCGCGGTGTCGGGTAAGACCTGGCTCGCGCCTCTCGGGGCAGCGCTTCTCGCGCCGCTTCTGGTGGTCGGGCGGCCGAAGAACGATCCTCTGTTCGGAACCGTGCTCTTGCTCGCCGGCGGCGGCGGCCTTGCCTATCTCGTCGTGCAGGCCTTCGCCATCGGCCTGCGGGGCTGGGATTTCGCCTTTCTGGAGGCGGCCTTTGGCCCGCTGGAAAGCCGGCAGTTCGGCCTGGGCTACGGCGCGCTCCTGGTTTCCTGCGCCTTGCTGTTTTTCCTCACCCAAGGCATCGCCGCCCGCGGGGCCATCAAGGGCGACGTCTTCGTCGTCGGTTCCATTGGCCTGATCATCGCTCTCGTCGCGGCTTTCGTCTTCTTTCCGGTGCTGAACATCCTGACCTCGGCCCTGCACGACAAGGACGGCGCTTTCTCCGCGCTCGCCTTCGCCGACCGCTTCGTCGATCAGAAGATCTGGGGCCTCAAGTGCCTGACCGGCCCCTACTCCTGCGGCGTTGCCTGGAACTCCCTCATCCTCGCGCTCCTGACCGGGCTGTCGACGACGGTGCTGGGTCTCGCCTTTGCCTTGATCGCCACGCGCACCGGCTTCCGCTTCAAGCGTTCGCTCAGGGTTCTGACGGTGCTGCCGATCATCACGCCGCCCTTCGTCATCGGCCTTGCGGTGATTCTCCTGCTCGGCCGCTCCGGCGCGGTCACCCAGTTTCTCGATTTTGCATTCGGCATTCCCGCGACGCGCTGGATCTACGGGCTGCCCGGCATCTGGTTTGCCCAGACCCTGGCCTTCGCGCCCATCGCCTTTCTCGTCATGATCGGCGTTGTGGAGGGCGTCAGCCCTTCGATGGAGGAAGCGGCCCTGACCTTGCGGGCCGATGCCTGGAAGACCTTCACCACCGTGTCCCTGCCCCTGATGCGGCCGGGCCTGGCCAACGCCTTCCTGCTCGGCTTCATTGAAAGCCTGGCCGACTTCGGCAATCCCCTCGTTCTCGGCGGCCGTTTCGGTGTGTTGTCGACGGAGATCTTCTTTTCGATTGTCGGCTCGCAGTACGACCAGGGGCGCGCCGCGGTCCTGGCGATGGTGCTGCTCACCTTCACGCTCGGTGCCTTCTATGCGCAGCGCCGCTGGGTCGGCCGCAAGTCCTACGCCACCGTCACCGGCAAGGGCGATTCCGGCCTCCACGCGCCGCTGCCGCGGCTGGTGACCGGCGCGGCCTATGGCCTGGCGCTGCCCTGGGCGGCGCTCACCCTGGTGATCTATGCGATGATCATGGTCGGCGGCTTCGTCGAAACCTGGGGCCGCGACCACAGCCTTACCCTGCGTCACTACATCGAGGCCTTCTCGATCACCACCAGCGAACATGGCCTGATCTGGAGCGGGGCGGCCTGGAACTCCTTCTGGACGACCATCACCATCGCCACCATCGCCGCGCCCCTGACCGCCTCCATCGGCCTGCTGACCGCCTACCTTCTGGTCCGCCAGCACTTCGCCGGGCGCGACGCCTTCGAGTTCGGCACCATGCTGAGCTTCGCCATTCCCGGCACCGTCATCGGCATCAGCTACATCCTGGCCTTCAATGTCCCGCCACTCGAGCTTACGGGAACCGGAGTCATCCTCGTGATCTGTTTTGTCTTCCGCAACATGCCGGTGGGCGTGCGCGCCGGCATCGCCGCCATGAGCCAGCTCGACCAGAGCCTCGACGAAGCCTCGCTCACCCTCGGCGCCAACACCTTCGCGACGGTCCGGCGGGTCATCCTGCCCCTGCTGCGCCCGGCCATCGTGGCGGCCCTGGTCTTCAGCTTCGTGCGCGCCATGACCGCCATCAGCGCCGTCATCTTTCTCGTCAGCGCCAACTACGATATGGCGACTTCCTACATCATCGGCCGGGTCGAGAACGGCGACTACGGCCTCGCCATCGCCTATTCCTCAACGCTGATCCTGGTCATGCTCCTGGCCATTACCCTGGTACAGCTTGCCGTCGGCCAGCGGCGCATCCGCCGGCGTGGCACGACGGCGGCCGGCGCCGTTGCCGGGCAGGGGGTGGCGCGATGACGGAGGGGCTGTCATGACCCTGCGGGGCAAAGCCGCACGCGTCGCCTTCGAGGGCGTCACCAAGGCCTTCGGCGAGGTCGTGGCGGTCAACAAGGTTTCATTCGAGGTGGAGCCGGGAACCCTGGTCACGCTGCTCGGCCCCAGCGGCTGCGGCAAGACCACGACCCTGCGCATGATCGCGGGACTGGAGATGGCGACCGCCGGGCGCATCCTGATCGGCGATCAGGACGTCACCCAGCTGCCGGCGACGGATCGCGACGTCTCCATGGTGTTCCAGTCCTATGCGCTGTTTCCGCACATGACCGTGGCGGAGAACGTGGCCTATGGGCTGACCATGAGCGGTTTTCCCAAACCGGAGACCCGCGAGCGCGCGGAAGAGGGGCTGAATCTGGTCGGCCTCGGCGGCTATGGCGCGCGCCTGCCGAGCGAACTCTCCGGCGGCCAGCAGCAGCGGGTCGCCGTGGCGCGCGCCCTCGTGCTGGAGCCGGCGGTGCTGCTGTTCGACGAACCGCTCTCCAACCTGGACGCCAAACTGCGCCGACGCGTGCGCGAGGACATTCGCGACCTGCAGCAGAAACTGGGCCTGACCTCGGTCTATGTGACCCACGACCAGGAAGAGGCGCTGGCGGTCTCCGACCGCATCATCGTCATGCGCAATGCCGAGATCGCTCAGGAAGGCAGCCCGCGCGATCTCTACGAGCAGCCCTCGGACAGCTTCGTGGCCGACTTCATCGGCGACGCCAACCTGGTCGATGCGGAGATCGCGGCGGTCGAGAACGGCGTGGCCCAGGTGCGCATCGGCGATGCCGAACAGAGCCTGCCGGCCCGCGGCCTTTCGCCCGGTCCCGTGAAGGTCGCCATCCGGCCTGAGGCCATCCGGCTCGCGGAAAGCGGCAACGGCGGCGTGCTCGAAGCGCAGGTCAGCAAGGCCACTTATCTGGGCAGCCACATGGAATACACCCTGGCGACCCCGCAGGGCGATCTTTTCGCCGTCGATCCGAACATCGACCGCCCCGTCACGGTCGGCAGCGGCGTTTCCATCCAGTTGCTGCGCCACGGCGTCACGCTGGTGCGCGGCTAGGCCCGGCTTCCGTCCGCAGGTAAGATCGCGCCTTCGCTGACGCAATCGAGACGACGGGAGGGCCGGGCCATGGCATCAGACGACGAAGCGCCGCAGACCGCACGCGACCACAAGGCCTTCATGGACGCGCTTTACTGGTGGGGGGTGCCGACCCTGTTCCGCGCGCCGCACGACCCCGATCCGGCGGCCTGCGACATCGCGCTGGTCGGCGTGCCCCACTCGACCGGCAACGGCACCACGGAGCGCGACCAGCACCTGGGCCCGCGGGCGGTGCGCGACATCTCGGCCAACGGCCGGCGCGTCCACATGCACTTCGAACTCGACCCCTGGAATGCCTGCCGCATTCACGATCTGGGCGACGTCCCGCTGCCGGAGGCCAACAACAACGAACGCTGTATCGAACGGATCACCGAGTTCTACCGCGCCGTCGATGCTGCCGGTACGCGGCCGGTTTCCGTCGGCGGCGACCATTCCATCACCGGCGGCATTCTGCAGGCCCTCGGCGGTCCCACGTCACGGCTGACCGGCGGGAAGAAGGCGGCGATCCTGCACTTCGACGCCCACACCGATGCGTTTTCCAACATGAAGCACTTTCTGGGGGCCGAAAAGTCGGCCGCCCATTGGGCCGCCTATCTGGTGACCGACGGCCATGTCGACGCCGAACGCAGCGTTCAGGTCGGCATCCGCGGCAACGCCCGCACGCTCGACTGGCTGAAGCCCAGCTACGATCTGGGCTACGAGGTCATCACCATGGACCGCTACAAGGAGATCGGTGCAGCGCGCTCCATCGAGATCATCCGCGAGCGCATTGGCGATCATCCCGTCTACATCACCTTCGATCTCGACTGCCTCGATCCCATGGTGGCACCGGGCTGTGCCAATATCGAAGCGGGCTGCAACGGCTTCATGATCGACGAGGCCATGGCACTGCTGCGCGCCCTGCGCGGCTTCAACATCATCGGTGGCGACGTCGCCTGCCTGATGCCGACCAAGGACAGTCCCAACAAGATCACCGCGATGGTGACCATGGCCGTGATGTTCGAGATGCTGAGCCTGATCGCCGACAGCCATTTCAGGCCGTAGGCAGGGCGCTACAGCGCCTCCAGCGGGTCGTGATGTCCGAAGCGCCGTGTTCCGCCTGCTGTTGGCGCGGCCCAGCGTGCGGCGTTGCGCAGCACCTGTCGGATCTCGGGCTGCAGGAAGGTGGGGTAGGTCTCGTGGCCCGGGCGGAAGTAGAAGATGCGGCCCCTGCCGCGGCGGTAACAGCAGCCGGAGCGGAACACCTCGCCGCCCTTGAACCAGCTTATGAAAACCAGTTCGTCGGGGGCCGGTACGTCGAAGGGCTCGCCGTACATCTCCTCCTGCGGCAGGTCGATGGTCTCGCCGAGGCCCTCAGCAATGGGATGGCCCGGTGCCACCACCCAGAGGCGCTCGTTCTCGCCCGCGTTGCGCCACTTCAGATCGCAGCTCGTGCCCATGAGATCCTTGAAGACGCGCGCGAAGTGGGCGGAATGCAGCACGATCAGGCCCATGCCGTCGAGGACCCGCGCCTTGACGCGGTCGACGACCGACTGCGGCACGTCGTCGTAGGCGTGATGGCTCCACCAGACGATGACGTCGGTTGCATCCAGCACCGCCTCGGTCAGGCCACAGTCCGGCTGCTCCATTGTGGCGACGGAAACCGCGATGTCGTCTGAGTCTTCAAAGGCGGCGGACAGCGCGCCGTGGATGCCCTGCGGATAGATCTCCAGCACCTCCGGCTTGCGCGTCTCTTCGACGTTCTCGTTCCAGACCAGAACGCGGAGTTTCTTCGACATCGGGCTTTAGTCCCCTGATCGGGTGGAGCGGCGCGCTTACGCCCCTTTACCAGATCGTGGAGTGTGAGCGCCACTGCGAAGGTGCTCCGGCCCCGAAGGGTGCTGGGGCGGGTCTTGCCTGCGCGCTCCATCGCCGTTGACAAACTCGGACGCCCGTCCTAATAAAGAACTCGGACAAGCGTCCTAATTTCTGCTGCCGGCGAAGGAGTGTCTCGTACCAGCGGATTTGGGCGCCCCGGGAGGCGGACTTATGAGTGGCAAGACAACACGCGAGCGGATCGTCGATGCTGCCGACCGGCTGTTCTACCGGCAGGGTTACGCGCATACGTCCTTCACCGACATTGCCGGCGTGGTGCAGATCTCGCGCGGCAACTTCTATCATCACTTCAAGACCAAGGACGAGATCCTGGAGGCCGTGATCGAGTTCCGCCTGGCCAAGACGCAGGCGATGCTCGAGCGGTGGGAGGCTGAGGGGAGGAACCCGGAAGAGCGCATCCGACATTTCATCCACATCCTGATTGCCAACTGGGACGACATAAAGCTCTACGGCTGCCCGGTCGGCACCTTGAGTACGGAGCTTGCGAAACTGAACCACGCCTCGCAGGAAGAGGCGAAGCGTGTCTTTACGCTGTTTCGGATTTGGCTCTGCCGGCAGTTCGCCGCGCTTGGTCACGAGGCGGAGGCCGACGAACTGGCGCTCCATCTTCTCGCGCGCAGCCAGGGTGTCGCCATGCTGGCAAACGCCTTCCACGACAGGGCCTTCGTCGCGCAGGAGGTGAATCAGATGTGCGACTGGGTGGCGTCCTACGCGCAGCCTGCGGGCGGATCCGGGAAACGGAGCGGCGCGGCAAAACGGAGGAAGGCGAAGTGAAAGAAGAGGGCGGACCAAAGGGCTGCGTCCGGACGGTGATATCGGCAGCGCCTTGTACCGGGTCCGCCCGAAGACCGTGATTCAAACCGACTGTTACAGATGGGAGAACGACCCGATGTTTTTCGTCCAGCTCAGGTTTTCGAGCAACAAGGGCCAGGCCGGCCAGTTCATGGAGGGTCACAAAGACTGGATCAAACGCGGCTTCGACGACGGTGTGTTTTTGCTGAGCGGCAGCCTTCAGCCCAATCTGGGTGGCGGGATCGTCGCACACAACACCTCGCTGCCGGATCTTCAAAGCAGAGTGAACGAAGACCCCTTCGTCGCCCAGGATGTGGTGCGCGCGGAGATCATTGAACTCACGCCCTCGCGAACCGACGAGCGGCTGGCGTTCCTTGCCGGCTGAACGGCGTCCTCGACTTCTCAGGCCTTCAACAGATCCAGCAGCGTCAGTGCCACCACCTCGGTGGCTTTGTGCAGGTCTTCCAACGGCAGGCGTTCGTCTGCGCGGTGGGCGTTGGCTTCCTCGATGGTATGGGGGCCGGCGCCGTAGAGCACGGTGGGGATGCCGGCGGCGGTGTAGTGGCGGGCATCGGTGTAGAGCGGTACGCCCTTGGCCGCCACCGGCTCGCCCATCACTTCCGCCGCCCGCGCAGCCAGGCGCTCGGTCAGGTCTTCGCCGCCCTCCAGCGGCATCAGCGGCGCGGCCAGCAGGATGCGCCGGATGGTGACGGTGATCCCCTCGAAGGGCTCGGCCGCCGATTCGATGAGCGCGCGCAACTCGGCCTCGGCCTGCTCGGAGTTTTCCTCCGGGATCATGCGGCGGTCGAGACGGAAGGTGACGCGGTCCGGCACCACGTTGGTGTTGATCCCGCCCTCGATGAGGCCGACGGTCATCTGCGGGCTGCCGATGCCCTCGATCTCCGAAACCGTCTTGCCGAGGTCTTTGCGCCAGTCATAGAGCGCGGAGAGCACGGCGTTGGCGGCTTCCAGGGCGTCGTGGCCGGTGTAGGGCATGGCGGCGTGGGCCGACTTGCCGTGCACCGTCACTTCCAGGTGCAGGCAGCCGTTGTGGGCGGTCACCACGTTGTAGGAGAAGCCGGCGCCGATGGAGAGGTCCGGCTTGCTGAGGCCCTGGTCGATCAGCCAGCGCGGGCCGATCTCGCCGCCGGCCTCCTCGTCGTAGGTGAAGTGCAGTTCGACGCTGCCGTTGAGCGCGGCGCCGTCCGCCGCCGCCCGCTCCAGCGCGATCAGGGCGTAGGTATAGGTGGCAAAGTCGGACTTGGAGACGGCGACGCCGCGCCCGTACATCCAGCCGTCCTCGATCTCGGCGCCGTATGGGTCCTTGGTCCAGCCCTCGCCCGGCGGCACCACGTCGCCGTGGGCGTTGAGGGCGATGACCGGACCCTCACCGAACTTCTTCCGCACAATGAGATTGGTGGCGGAGATCATGCCCGCGGCCTTCACCGTTTCCTCGGGCACCGGGTGGCGCTCAACGGTGAAGCCAAGCTCTTCCAGCAGCACGGCAGCGCGCTCCCCATGAGCGCTGCAGTCGCCGGGCGGATTGTCGGAGGGCATCTTCACCAGCTCCGCCAGGAAGCGGACCTGTGCGTCGCGCTCGGCCTCGAGGGTGGCGCGGATGATGTCTTCTGGATTGCTCATGCGGGTTCTTCTTTTTTTGAGGGCTTGAACGGGCGCGCCGGCCTTACCGGGTGAGGGACGCCGGGTCCAGGTGTTCGAGGAAATCGAGGAAGACCCGCGCGCCCACCTCGGCGTCCTCGGCGGTGATGCTCTCCAGCGGGTTGTGGCTGATCCCGCCGCCGCAGCGCAGGAAGATCATGGCGATGGGGCAAAGGCTTGCCAGCGCCATGGCATCGTGGCCGGCGCCGCTCGGCAGCCGCAGGGGGCTGATGCCCTGGCGCAGGATGGCCTGGTCGAGTTCGGCCATCAGCGCGGGATCGCAGGCGGCGGCCGCTTCGGCGTAGAGACACTCGATGGTGAAGTCGAGACCGCGGCCTTCGGCGATGGCGGTCATCTCGGCCTTCAGCGCGGCGACGGCGGCGTCGCGCTGGTCGTCCGCCGGGGCACGGATGTCGAGGGTGAAGGTGACTTCGCCGGGAATCACGTTGATGGCGCCGGGCGCCGCCTCGATGCGCCCGACGGTGGCGACCAGGCCATCCTCGGCGCGGCCCCGCGCCTCGACCGCCAGCATCATCTCCGCCGCACCGGCCAGGGCGTCCCGGCGCAGGCCCATGGGCACGGTGCCGGCGTGGCCCGCCATGCCGCCAAGCGTGACGGCGAAGCGGCTGGCGCCGTTGATGGCGGTGACCACACCCACCGGCAGACCTTCGGACTCCAGCACCGGGCCCTGCTCGATGTGCAGTTCGACGAAGGCCAGGATGTCCTTGGGGTCACGCGCCTCACCGGCGATCTCCGCGGGCTCGCAGCCGAAGCGGCGCAGCGCCTCTTCCAGGGTGGTGCCCTCGGAATCCTGCAACGCGAGGATCGCCGGGTCGACGCTGCCGGCCACGGTGCGCGAGCCGGAGAGGGTGGTCGGGAAGCGCACGCCCTCCTCGTCGCCGAAGGCGATGACCTCGACGGCGAAGGGCAGGCGCTTGCCGCGGGCATTCAGGTCGGCGATGCAGGCAATCGGGAGAGCAACGCCCAGGTTGCCGTCATAGGCGCCGGCATCGCGCACGGTATCGATGTGGGAGCCGGTGAGGAGCGTCTTCGCCCCCGGCTGCGCGGCCTCATAGCGGCCCACGACATTGCCGATGGCGTCGATGCGCGCGGTCATGCCGGCGGCTTCCATGGCGTCGATCACCGCCGTTGCGCAGGCTTTGTGCTCCGGGCTGAGGAAGACCCGGGTCAGCTTGTCGGGTTCTTCGCTGAAGCGCGCCCAGGTGTCGACCAGAGCCTTGATTTCATGGCCGCTGAGGGCGAGGGGCTGTGCCGCAGCCAGGGTCATGGCAGCATGTCCTTCAGTCTGAGAAGCGCGATGCGCTCGATCTGTTCCAGGGCGGTGGCGAACTCCGCCTCCGCATCGTTGTTCAGGCGTGCGTGGAAGGCATCCAGGATCTCGTCCTTGGAGCGCCCCTTCACCGCCATGATGAAGGGCATCCGGAAGCGGTCCTTGTAGGCCTCGTTGAGGGCCGTGAAGGCCTCCCGTTCGGCGTCGCTCAGCAGGTCGAGGCCGGCGGAGGCCTGCTCCCTGGCGGAGTCGGCGGTCAGCCGCCCGGCCCGGGCCAGTCGCCCGGCGAGATCGGGGTGGGCGGCGATGAGGGCACGCTTCTGGTCCTCGCTGCCCGCCCGCATGGCTGCAACCAGGAGTGCGTGCAGCGCCTCGGCCGTCTCGGCGTCTGCCGGGATGCCGGCGTCGTAAGCCGCCTCGGCGATCCAGGGCGAATGCTCGAAGACGCCGCCGAAGCGGGCGACGAAGCTGTCCCGGTCGAGCTCGGCCGGCCTGCTCACGGCCTGTGCTTCTCGTGCCAGTGGCGGGCGATGTCGATGCGCCGCGGCGTCCAGACGGCGTCGTGCGACGTCACGTAGTCGAGGAAACGGGCCAGCGCCGCCGCCCGCCCGGGCCGCCCGGCGAGGCGGCAGTGCAGGCCCACCGAGAGCATCTTGGGCGCGCCGGCCTTGCCCTCCGCATAGAGCAGGTCGAAGGAGTCCTTCAGGTAGGTGAAGAACTGATCGCCCGCGTTGAAGCCCTGGGGCGTGGCGAAGCGCATGTCGTTCGCATCCAGGGTGTAGGGGATGATGAGGTGCGGGCCCTTGGGGCCCTCGACCCAGTAGGGCAGGTCGTCGGCATAGGAATCCGAAGAATAGAGAAAGCCGCCGTCCTCCATCACCAGGTCCAGAGTGTTGACGGAGGTGCGGCCGGTATACCAGCCGAGCGGGCGTTCGCCGGTGACGCTCTCGTGGATGCGGATCGCCTCGGCCATCTGGGTGCGTTCCTCCTCGCGCGGGAAGTCCTTGTATTCGATCCACTTGAGGCCGTGGGAGGCGATCTCCCAGTCCGCCTCCTGCATGCCCCGGACGGCGGCGGGATTGCGTTCCAGGGCGGTGGCGACGCCGTAGACGGTGACCGGGATTGCGGCCTGGGTGAACAGCCGGTGCAGCCGCCAAAAGCCCGCGCGGCTGCCGTATTCGTAGATCGATTCCATGTTCATGTGGCGCTGCCCGGGCCAGGGCTGGGCGCCGACGATCTCCGACAGAAAGGCCTCGGAGGCCGCATCGCCGTGGAGGATGGAGTTTTCGCCGCCTTCTTCGTAGTTGATGACGAACTGAACGGCGATCATCGCACCGCCGGGCCAGCCCGGGTCGGGCGGCGTGGCGCCATAACCGATCAGATCGCGCGGATATTCGCCCGCCATCCCCTATCCCCTTTCGGCGTCCCTTTGCTGCGTCCTCTCGAGGGCCCAGTTCCGCACGCGCACGAACTATTCTAGTGCAGATTATTGCGCCCTCACTTGCAGGTTTTTTTTGAAACTGCTTATGGAGGGAGTAATCTTCTGTTTTCTGTCGCTGCCTTGGAAGATAGAGCGTCTCATAAGGCCAGCGACAAGGCGAGGGCCCCTCTAAAACAATCAGGGTCCGCCCGTAAAGGGTAAAAGCTGCAAGGCCGGTGGATCGCGCCCGTGGTATGACCGATCAGGGGAGCGGCCAGCGGCCAAAGGCCGGAACAGGGACAGGCTGATCAGGAGGGGGATTGTATGGCTGGCAGCAGCGCCAGTGTGTCCGATAGCGGGCCCGGCAGTGGGCCCGGCAGGCTGACCACCCATGTGCTGGACACGGCCAACGGCCGCCCGGCAGCGGGCATCCGCATCGCGCTTTACCGGCTCTCGGGCGAAACGCGCGAGCACCTGGTTACCGCCGAGACCAATGCCGACGGGCGCTGCGACGGGCCGCTGCTGGAGGGCGCGGCCTTTGCCGCCGGCACCTACGAGCTTGTCTTCCAGGCCGCCGACTACTTTCGCGGGCTCGGCACGGCTTTGCCCGATCAGCCCTTCCTGGACGTCGTGCCGATCCGCTTCGGGATCGCCGCGCCTGGGGAGCATTATCACGTCCCGCTCTTGATCTCGCCCTACGGCTACTCGACCTACCGGGGCAGCTGAGCCCATGCGCCGCGAACTCCGCTTCCTGCTGAACGATACCCCGCGCCGCCTGACCCAGGTCGATCCCACCATGACGGTGCTCGACTACCTGCGCCTGGTCGAGGGCCTGGTGGGTACCAAGGAAGGCTGCAACGAGGGCGACTGCGGCGCCTGCACCGTGGTGCTGGCACGCCCGCGCGACGGCGGCCTTGCCTATGAAGCGGTGAACGCCTGCATCCAGTTCGTCGGCACCCTCGACGGCTGCCAGCTCATCACCGTGGAACACCTGGCGGAAAATGGCACCCTGCATCCGGTGCAGCAGGCCATGGTGGACTGCCACGGCTCGCAGTGCGGCTTCTGCACGCCCGGCTTCGTCATGTCGCTCTTCGCCATGACGCGCCACCACGCCGCGGCGCCCGACGATGCGACCGTGAACGACGTGCTCGCCGGCAACCTCTGCCGCTGCACCGGCTACGCCCCCATCGCGCAGGCTGCCAAGCAGGCCTACGAGGAGGCGCCGCGCGACGACCGCTTTGCGGCGCAGGAGGCGGAGACGCTGGAGGCGCTTGCCGCCCTACAGGACGACAAGACCCTCGCGGTCGCGGATGAGAGCGGCAGCCGGCAGTTCTTCGCGCCGGCCAGTCTCGAAGTTCTGGCGGAACTCTACGAAGAGCATCCGGAGGCGACCCTGGTGGCCGGCTCCACCGACGTGGGCCTTTGGGTCACCAAGGACCTGTTCCGCCCGCAGACGGTGATCGCCCTTGGCCGCGTCGCCGGGCTCGCGCGGATGGAGGAGACAGCAGACGCGCTGGAGATCGGTGCCGGGGTCACCTACAGCGACGCCATGGCGCGGATTGCCGCGCACTATCCCGACATGAGCGAGGTGATGCGGCGCCTCGGATCGGTGCAGATCCGCAATGCCGGCACCATCGGCGGCAACATCGCCAACGGCTCGCCCATCGGCGATTCCCCGCCGCTGCTGATCGCCGCCGGCGCGACGCTGCACCTGCGCAAAGGGACAGCACGGCGCTCCCTTCCGCTGGAGGACTTCTTCATCGACTACGGCAGGCAGGACCGGGCGGCGGGCGAGTTCGTCGCAGGCATGACCCTGCCCCTGCCACAGCCCGGCCAGGTGTTCCGCGCCTACAAGATCTCCAAACGCTTCGACCAGGACATCTCCGCATTGTTGGGAGCCTTCAGTCTGACGATCGAGGACGGGCGCATTGCCGAAGCCCGCCTTGCTTATGGCGGCCTGGCGGCCACGCCCAAGCGCGCCCCCGCGGCCGAGGCCGCGCTGACCGGCGCGGTCTGGGACGAGGCCACGCTGGAGCGTGCCATGACCGCGCTGGAGTGCGACTTCGCCCCGATCAGCGACTGGCGCGCCTCGGCGGACTATCGGATGACCGTTGCGAAGAACCTGCTGCGGCGCTGCTTCATCGAAACGACGGCCCCGGACAGCGCGACGCGGCTGGTGGGCCCCGGCGCTATCGGCGCCCGGGACTATGCCCATGTCTGACGCGACGATCGAAGGCGGCGTCCGGCAGCCGCTGCGTCACGACAGCGGGCACAAACACGTCTCCGGCGCGGCCGCCTATATCGACGACCTGCCGGAGCCGCAGGGGCTGCTGCATGTCGCGCTCGGCCTTTCCACGGTCGCCCACGGCCGCATCTGCAGGCTGGACCTGGCGCCGGTGCGCGCGGCGGAGGGGGTCGTTCTGGTGCTCACCGCCGCCGACGTTCCTGGGGTCAACGACATCAGCCCGACCCACCGCCATGACGAGCCGATCCTGGCCGAGGAGACGGTGGAGTATGTCGGGCAGCCGATTTTCGCCGTGGCGGCGCGCACGCGCGATCAGGCGCGGCGCGCGGCGCGGCTGGCGGAGATCGACTACGACGCGCTGCCGGCGGTGCTGAGCTTTGCGGAGGCCCGCGCGGGCGGGGAGATGGTGACGGAGCCCATGACCCTGGCCCGCGGCGATGCCGCTGCCGCCTTGAAGACGGCGCCGCGCCGGCTGCAGGGCCGCATGGCCGTCGGCGGGCAGGAACACTTCTATCTGGAAAGCCAGATTGCCATGGCCCTGCCCGGCGAGGATGACGAGGTCCGGGTGCTGTCGTCCACGCAGCATCCCACTGAGATCCAGACCATGGTGGCCGGGGCGCTGGGCGTGCCCGCCAACGCGGTCACCGTCGAGGTGCGGCGCATGGGCGGCGCCTTCGGCGGCAAGGAGACCCAGGGCAATCTCTTCGCCGTGGTGGCGGCCCTGGTCGCCAAGAAGACCGGTCGCGCGGCCAAGATCCGGCCCGACCGTGACGACGACTTCGCGGTGACCGGCAAGCGTCACGACTTCGAGATCGACTACGACGTCGGCTTCGACGGGGAGGGGCGTATCCTGGCGCTGGACATGACCTATGCGGCGCGCTGCGGCTGGTCGGCGGACCTTTCCGGTCCGGTCACCGACCGCACTCTCTTTCATGCCGACAACTGCTATTACTTTCCCGACGTGCGCCTGACCTCCCAGCCGCTGAAAACCAACACCTGCTCCCACACCGCCTTTCGCGGTTTCGGCGGCCCCCAGGGCATGATCGGCGGCGAGCGGGTGATCGAGGAGATCGCCTTCGCCCTCGGCAAGGACCCGCTGGAGATCCGCAAGCTGAATCTCTACGGCCCCGGCGGCCGAGACGTGACGCCCTATCACCAGCAGGTCGAAGACAACATCGCGCCGGAGATCATCGAAAAGCTGGAGGCCGACAGCGGCTATCAGGCCAGGCGGGATGCGCTCCGGGCGTTCAACGAGACCTCGCCGGTGATCAAGCGCGGCATCGCGCTGACGCCGGTGAAGTTCGGCATCTCCTTCACGCTCACCGCCTACAACCAGGCCGGCGCGCTGGTGCACATCTATCGCGACGGTTCCATTCATCTGAACCACGGCGGCACCGAGATGGGCCAGGGGCTCTACACCAAGGTGGCCCAGGTCGTCGCGGAGGCCTTTCAGGTCGACATCGACCGGGTGCGCATCACCGCCACCTCCACCGGCAAGGTGCCCAACACCTCGGCCACCGCGGCCTCCTCCGGGTCGGACATCAACGGCATGGCCGCGCTGAACGCCTGCAACGCCATCAAGGCGCGGCTGGTCGACTTCGCCATTGAGAACTGGGGCGTGCCGGAGGACCAGATCGAATTCCTTCCCGGCTGCCTGCGTGTCGGCAACCAGAAGATCGCCTTTGCCGAGGTCGTGAATGCGGCCTATCTGGCACGGGTCTCGCTGTCCTCGACCGGTTTCTACAAGACACCGAAGATCCACTGGGACCGCGCCGCGGGCCGGGGCCGCCCGTTCTATTACTTCTCCTACGGCGCCGCGGTCAGCGAGGTGGCCGTCGATACGCTGACCGGCGAGTACAGGGTCGAGCGCGTCGATATCCTGCACGACGTCGGCGAGTCCCTGAACCCGGCCATCGATCTGGGCCAGATCGAAGGCGGCTTCGTGCAGGGCATGGGCTGGCTCACCACCGAGGAACTGTGGTGGGACGACGCCGGTCGCTTGCGCACCCATGCGCCCTCGACCTACAAGATTCCGGCCTGCGGCGACCGGCCCCCGGTCTTCAATGTCGAACTGCTGAAGGACAGCCCCAACCGGGAGGAAACCATCTTTCGCTCCAAGGCCGTCGGCGAGCCGCCGCTGATGCTGGCGATCTCCGTGCTCCATGCACTCTCCGACGCCATTGCCGCCGTCGGCGACTACCGCCTCTGTCCGCGGCTCGACGCCCCGGCAACGCCCGAGCGGGTGCTGATGACCATCGAACGCCTGCGCAAAGAGGTCTTGGCGTCTGCAGAGGCGGCGTCATGACCGCGGCCGGAACCCACAGCGGTGCGGCCCGGCCGGCGCCCCGCCTCGAAGTGAAAGGCGTTACCAAGCGCTTTCCCGGTGTGCTCGCCAACGACCACGTGGACTTTGCCGTCGCGCCCGGGGAGGTGCATGCGCTGCTGGGCGAGAACGGCGCCGGCAAGTCGACCCTGGTGAAGATGATCTACGGCGTCCTCCACCCCGACGAGGGCACGTTGGCCTGGAACGGCGAGGTGATGCAGATCGCCGACCCGCACGCCGCCCGGGCGCTGGGCATCGGCATGGTGTTCCAGCACTTCTCCCTCTTCGAGGCGATGACGGTGCTGGAGAACATCGCCCTCGGCATGGACCGGCCCGGCGACATGGCGATGCTGTCGGAGCGGGTGCGCGATGTCTCCGAGCTTTACGGCCTGCCGCTGGACCCGGCCCGCGACGTCTACACGCTCTCGGTCGGCGAGCGCCAGCGCATCGAGATCGTGCGCTGCCTGCTGCAGAACCCCAAGCTGCTGATCATGGACGAGCCGACCTCTGTGCTGACGCCGCAGGAGGTGGAGCGCCTGTTCGAGACGCTGCGCAAGCTGGCCGCCGAGGGCGTGTCGATCCTCTACATCTCCCACAAGCTGGAGGAGATCAAACAGCTCTGCGACCGCGCGACCATCCTGCGCGGCGGCCGCGTCGTGGCGGAATGCGATCCGGCCCAGGAGACCGCCAAGTCCATGGCGCAGATGATGATCGGCACGGAACTGAAGACCGTGGAGCGGCGTGCCGAAGGGGCGACGGGCGAGGCGCGGCTGGTGGTCGAAGGGCTGACTCTGGCCTCCGAAGAAATCCACGGCGTCGATCTGAAGAACATCTCCTTTGCCGTGCGCGCGGGGGAGATCTTCGGCATCGCCGGGGTCGCCGGCAACGGCCAGAACGAGCTGCTGCTGGGTCTCTCCGGCGAGCGCCTGGCGGATCATGAATCCGTGCTGCGCATCGACGGTGCGCCGGCGGGCCGCAGCAATGCCGGCGCGCGCCGCAAGCTGGGCCTCTGCGCCGTGCCGGAGGAGCGCAACGGCCACGGCGCGGTGCCGGGCATGACCCTGGTGGAGAACGCGGTCCTGAGCGGCCATCACCGCATGGGCCTCTTGTCTTCCCTCTTCATCCGCGCCGCCGCGGCGGCGCGCTTCGCGCAGCAGATCGTCACCGCCTTCGACGTGCGCACCCCCGGCGTCACCGCCTCCGCCGGCAGCCTTTCCGGCGGCAACCTGCAGAAGTTCATCGTCGGGCGGGAGATCCTGCAGAAGCCCAAGGTGCTGGTGGTCTCCCAGCCGACCTGGGGCGTGGACGCCGGTGCCGCCGCGGCCATCCACCAGGCGCTGGCCGACCTGGCGGCCGAGGGCGTGGCGGTGGTCGTCGTCTCCCAGGATCTCGACGAACTGCTCGCCATCACCGACCGCCTGGCCGTCATCAACGTCGGCGTGCTTTCCAGCGCCATGCTGACCCGCGAGGCCTCGGTGGAGGAGATCGGCCTGCTGATGGGCGGCGTCCACGGCGTCAGCACCGATGCCGCCGTTGTGCATCCGGAGGCCGCCCATGTCGCCTAGCCAGACGTCGCTTAATCAGACGTCGCATAACCCGGGAGCAGCCGGCAACCGGCTGGTCGTCTACAGCGTCTTCAACCCGGCGTCCTGGAAGATCGAACCGCGGCGGGAGATCCCGCAGGGCCTGCTCTACGCCACGCCGCTGCTGGCGGTGGTGCTGACGGTGGTGGCCGGCTTCTTCATCTTCCTCTCCATGGGTTACAACCCCTTCCTCGCGCTCTATCACTTCTTCGTCTCGCCGCTGCTCACGCTCTACGGCCTCAGCGAGCTTCTGGTGAAGGCGGGCCCGCTGATCATGATCGGGGTCGGTCTCGCCGTCGGCTTCCGCGCCAACGTCTGGAACATCGGCGCCGAGGGCCAGCTCACCTTGGGCGCCATTTCCGGCGGCGTGATCGCGCTGGCCTTCTGGAACCAGGAGACCTGGTGGACCCTGCCGCTGATGTGCCTCTGCGCGGTCGGCGGCGGCATGGCCTACGCGGCGATCCCGGCCTTTCTGCGCACCCGCTTCAACGTGAACGAGATTCTCACCAGCCTGATGCTGACCTACGTGGCGACGCTGTTTCTGTCGACCCTGGTCTACGGGCCGCTGAAGGACCCCATGGGCTTCAACTTCCCGCAGTCGCGCATGTTCGGCGACGCCGCCCTGCTGCCGATCCTGCTGGAGGGCACGCGCCTGCATCTCGGCGGCGCCATTGCGCTGGCGATCGCGGTGGCGGTCTGGGTGCTGATGACCTTCACCATCGTCGGCTTTCAGGTGCGCGTCCTCGGCCAGGCGCCGGCGGCGGCCCGCTACGCCGGCTTCAGCGGCAAGCGCATCGTGTGGTTCTGCCTGCTGCTGAGCGGCGGCCTCGCCGGGCTTGCCGGCACCTTCGAGGTGGCCGGGCCCATCGGCCAGCTCGTCCCCGTGATCTCTCCCGGCTACGGCTTCACCGCCATCATCGTCGCCTTTCTCGGGCGCCTGCATCCACTGGGGATCATCCTCTCCGGGCTGGTGATGGCGCTCTCCTACATCGGCGGCGAGAACGCCCAGGTGCAGGTCGGCCTGCCCCAGGCGGTGACCGGCGTGTTCCAAGGCCTGCTGCTGTTCTTCCTCCTGGCCTCCGACTTCCTGGTGCGCTACCGCGTCCGCCGCAATCCCGCGGCGCTGCGGCACGCGCCCCAGGCGCAACCGGCGGAGTAGACGCCCATGTCCATCGATGCCGTCGCCCTCGTGCTCCTTACCGTCATCGGCTCGGCGACGCCGCTGCTCTTCGCGGCGCTGGGCGAACTGGTGGTGGAGAAATCCGGTGTCCTCAACCTGGGCGTCGAGGGCATGATGATCCTGGGCGCCGTCGCCGCCTTCGGCGTCGCGGTCACCACCGGCTCCGGCACCCTCGGCGTGCTGGCGGGCGCGGCGGCGGGCATGGCCATGGCCTTCATCTTCGGCGTGCTGACCCTCACCCTGGCCGCCAACCAGGTGGCCACGGGCCTGGCCCTCACCATCTTCGGGCTCGGTCTTTCCTCCCTCATCGGCGTCGGCTTCATCGGCATCCCGGTGGAGCCGCTGCCCAAGCTCATGCTACCCGGCCTCAGCGACCTGCCACTCATCGGCCCGCTACTCTTCGGCCACGATGCCCTGATCTACCTGTCGATCTTCGCCGTCGCCGCCGTTGCCTGGTTCCTGAAGAAGTCGCGTGCCGGAATGATCCTGCGCGCGGTGGGCGAGTCCGACATCTCCGCACACTCCATCGGATACGATGTCATCGCCGTGCGCTATCGCGCCGTTCTTTTCGGCGGTGCCATGGCGGGCCTCGGCGGTGCCTTCCTCTCTCTGGTCTACACGCCGCTGTGGAACGAAGGCATGACCGCCGGGCGCGGCTGGATCGCGCTGGCCCTGGTGGTCTTCGCTTCCTGGCGGCCCTGGCGCCTCTTGGCCGGTGCCTATCTCTTCGGCGGCGTCACCATCCTGCAGCTCTACATGCAGGGCGCGGGCGGCTTCGACATCCCGGCCCAGGTGATGTCCATGCTGCCCTATCTGGCGACCATTCTTGTACTGACGATCATCGCCGCCGGCCCCTGGAAGGGCCGCCTCGATGCTCCGGCTTGCCTCGGCAAGCCTTTTAGGCCATCAACGTAAAGCAAGGATTTGCACTAGGGGACACCGGGAAAGAACCCCATCACTAGGAGGCTCAGAAGAATGTTCAAGACCCTGTCACGCCGCCATTTCCTGGCGGGCAGTACCGCTGCGGCGGGTGCGCTCGGCCTGGGAAGCCGCGCCGCCTTTGCCGCCGATCCGCTGAAGGTCGGCTTCGTCTACGTCGGGCCCATCGGCGACTTCGGCTGGACCCATGGCCACGACGTCGGCCGCAAGGCCGTGGAGAAGGAGTTCGGCGACAAGGTGGAGACCACCTATGTCGAAAGCGTGCCGGAGGCGGACAGCGAGCGCGTCATCCGCCAGCTTGCCGCCGCCGGCAACAAGCTGATCTTCACCACCTCCTTCGGCTACATGAACCCGACCATCAAGGTCGCCAAACAGTTCCCCGACGTGAAGTTCGAGCATGCGACGGGCTTCAAGACCGCGCCGAACGTCTCGGCCTACAACGCCCGCTTCTACGAGGGACGCGCGGTCATCGGCACCATAGCCGGGCACCTGACCGAGACCGGCAAGTTCGGCTACATCGCCTCCTTCCCCATTCCGGAGGTGGTGATGGGCATCAACGCCTTCATCCTCGCCGCCCGCAAGGTGCGGCCGGATGCGGAGATCAGCGTGGTCTGGGTGAACTCCTGGTTCGACCCGGGCAAGGAGGCCGATGCCGCCAAGGTGCTGATCGACCAGGGCTGCGACGTCATCACCCAGCACACCGACAGCGCCGCGCCGATCCAGACCGCCGGGGCCCGCGGCGTCTGGTGCTTTGGCCAGGCTTCCGACATGTCGTCCTTCGCGCCGGAGCATCATGCCACGGCCATCCTCGACGTCTGGGCGCCCTACTACATCGCGCGCACCGCCGCGGTGCTGGACGGCACCTGGCAGACCACCAACGTCTGGCAGGGCATGAAGGAGGGCATGGTGGAGATGTCCCCCTACAACGAGCGCCTGCCGGCCGAGGTGGTGGAAGCGGCGGAGAAGGTGCGCAAGGGCATCCTCGACGGCAGCCACCACGCCTTCACCGGCCCCATCAACGACCAGACCGGCAAGGAGCGCGTCCCCGCCGGCGTGACCATGACCGACGAGGCCCTGCTCACCATGGACTGGTACGTCGAGGGCGTGACGGCGTAAGCCGCAAGCGGCAAGGGACGAAAGAGAAGCGGCGGGGACCTTTCCCCGCCGCTTTTGCATAAATGGCCTGGCCCCGCGCTGTTGCCACGGGGCGAGACTCCCTGGCCTTCGCGTCCGTGTCGATTGGTGTGCGAGCCATGATCACGGCCAGAGACCAACCACCAGCATCAACAGGGCCATGCCGACCAGCGCCTGCATGACCGCTCCGCCGGCCAGAGTGCGGATCACCCGCGCCTCGCTGGCCTCATCTTCGAACGCATCGCGGCGCACCAGCCAGTAGTAGCTGTCATTCGGCAGAATCGCGATGAAGGAGCCGAGGCAGATCGCAAAGACGGCGGCGATGGGATCGGCCCCGCTTGCCGCCACGACAGGGGCGGCCACCGGGGCAACGGCGGCGAAGGTTGCCATCGAGGACCCTTGTGCCAGCTTGAAGATCACCGTCAGGCCGAAAAGCGCCATCAGCGTCAGCAGCCCGCTTCCTGTCGGCGCCAGTTGGTTCAGCGGCACCAACCCCGTCACCACGGCCCCGAAGGCGCTGGCCGCGCCGATCACCAGCAAGAGCGAGCCGGTGCGCCGCACGGCGCTGTCGAGGCAGGCGCGGCGCTCGGCAGCGGGCGTTTGCAACAGAGCAAGGACCGCAGCGGCGATCAATGCACCTTTCGGTGTGAACAGGAAATCAAGAGCGCCGATACCGGTCTGTCCGACCAGGCCGCCCAGGACGAGCAGGGCGGTCAGGACCGCAAAGGGCGCGGCGGCGATCCACAGCCGTCCTTCGTGGCGATCCGACTCCTCTGCGTTCCCATCCGCGATCCTGCCAACAGCGAAGCGTCCCCAGATCACCCCGGCAGCCCAGACCGGTAGCGTCAGCAGGAGACCGAACAGGAGCAGCATGGCCGGCTGTGCACTTGCCGTGCTGGCCGCTCCCAGGCCCACCGCCACAATCAACGGCCCTGCGGGATAGAGCAGTTTGAACCCGGCATAGGCCCCAAACGCCAGATCGAGCTTGTAGTGCCCGGCCGCCGGGGCGAGGGCGGCATAGGCCGTGTCGGGGCAGATCATGGCGGCACCCGCAACGGGCGATGCCAGGGCGGTAGTGCGCCCTGCCGCCTCGGACGCCACGTTCCGGCAGGAGAGGGCCGCCGCCATCGTGAAGGACGGCAGCAGGATCAGGGCGAATTCGCCCAAGGCCCAGCCGAACCCGGTGTTGAAGGTGGCAATCATCTCCGTCGCACCGAGGCCACCGGCAAGGCCAAGCAGCAGCGTCAGCAGCACCATCCAGACGACCAGGGGAAGGTCCGGAAGCCATTGCGAGCGGGCGGAGGGATGAGCGGTGGACGTCGTGGTCTCTGCCATATCGGAAAGCCTGTAAGATGAATCAGGCTCATGATAAGCTGCTATAGCTAGCAGCAATAATGAGAAAACCCGACGTCATCATGCGTCACAGTCATGCTAAAATCCCGCTCCGATCACTCCAGGTCTTCGAGGCCGCCGCCCGTTGCGGCAGCTTCACCGCCGCCGGGACAGAACTCGGGATCACCCAAAGCGGAGTCTCCCGGCAGGTTGCGGATCTCGAAGCCGTCCTGGGTGTCGCGCTCTTCACCCGGAACGGCGCCCGGTTGACGGTGACATCAGCCGGACAGCGGCTGGCCGACCAGCTTGCCGATGCCTTCGCCCGGACATGGGCAGCGGTTGCCGAGGCCACGCGCTCGGACCAGGTGGTGATCCTTTCGATGCTGCCGTCCGTTGCGACCCGCTGGTTCGCGCCGCGCCTCGGGCGCTTTATGGCGGCGCACCCGGAGATCGACCTGCGGATCACGGCCTCGCGCCATCTGGTGGACTTTGCCGCGGAAGGCATAGATGCCGCGATCCGCTACAGCCCGGCGCCATCCCCCGATCTGGCGGCGACCAAGCTCGCGGATGAGACGGTGCGGCCCGTCTGCACCCCTGACTACGCCCGCAAGCTCGGCCTGTCCGCGCCGGACGACCTTGGCCGCGCGGTCCTGCTCCACGGAGACATTCCGGAAAACTGGGACGCCTGGTTTGCCGCGGCGGGCTGTGCGCAGGACCCGCAGCCGGGACCGCGCCTGGGCGATGACGGCGCTATCCTCCAAGCCGTGCTGGACCATCAGGGCGTGGCGCTTGGTCGGTCCCTCCTTGTGGCCGACGATATTGCCTCTGGCCGTCTGGTCACGCCCTTCGAGACGTCGCTCGCAGCCAGCCATGCCTATTGGTTTGTGCGTCCCGACAGCAGCCCACCGACCAAGGCGACATCGGCCGTGCAGGCATGGTTGCTGCACGCGTTTGGGAAGGACGGCTGATGTTTCCAGAGCAGACGTTGTCCCAGAGCAGATCCGGGTTTGAGGGAACCGCGAAAGCGATCTTTCACCGGCCCGATCGAGGACCAGGACGGCAAGGAGCGCATCGCCGCCGGCGAGACCATGATCGACGAGGCCCTGCCCCCCATGGACTGGTACGTCGAGGGCGTGATGGCCTAGTCCTCAAGCGCCCGCAACCAAGAAAAACGGCGGAGCCAAAGGCTCCCGCCGCATTTGTTTCTGACGTTTTCTGCAGGTTACTTGCGTCCTGCCGTCTTCTTCGTCTTCGTCGTGATCACCGGCTGCAGCGGGGCGGCCTGGCCGGGGAGGGGGACGGTGGGCATCTGAAATTGGGCGCTGGGCAGTTTCGGTTTCGCGGGGAGCTTGGGGCCGGGTGCGGGCTTGCCTGAGACCGTTGCCCCCTCGCCGCGGATGTTCATGAGCAAGGTCCGGTGGTCGGGCAGGGCCTTCACCGCGGCGTCGATGGCGCGGCGGTTCTGCTTCACGCAGTCGCGCCAGGGGGCGGGGCGCAGCACCACGCCGCCGTCGCGCGGCGGGGCGGCGTGGCCGGTCTCGTAGACCTGCTTGCCCAGCATCACCGCGTGATAGACGCGGTAGGAGAACAGCGAGGAGAACGCGAGATCGTAGCGCGTCGGCACGGCGTGTTTCCAGAGCTCCAGGTTGGCGGCCAGGGAGTCCGGCACCTCGAGGTCTTCGCGGGCGTCGATCCAGTAGGGGCTGTCCGTGCGGTTGCCCAGCGCGTAGTGCAGGCAGATGAAGTCCCGCACCTCGTCGTAAAGCTGCGTCGCGATTTTGTTGTAGCGGTCGCGCGGCGGCGCGGCGAAGTCCTTGTCGGGGAAGTAGGCGAGCAGCCAGCGCGCGCTCATCTCGATCATGTAGATGGCGGTCGATTCCAGCGGCTCGATGAAGCCCGACGAGAGGCCGATGGCGACGCAGTTCTTTACCCAGGGCCGGCGCGTGCGCCCGACCCGCATGGGGATGAAGCGCGGCGTCGCGTCCTTGGCCGCCGCGCCCAGTTGCGGGGCCAGATGCTCCAGCAGTTCGGCGCCGGCCTTGTCGTCGCTGCGGTGGGCGCTGGAGAAGACGTAGCCGGTGCCGACCCGGCTGTAGAGCGGCACGCGCCAGACCCAGCCGGCGCCCAGCGCCGTCGAGCGGGTCAGCGGCTCGATCCTCTCCGGGTTCGGATGGGGGATCTGCACCGCCGCCGCGCGGTCGTTGGCGAGGTACTTGGAGTAGTCGACGAAGGGTTCGCCCAGCGCCTTGTTGATGAGGAAACCGCGGAAGCCGGTGCAGTCGATCACCAGCTCCACCGGGTGGGCGCCGCGCTCCTTCAGGGTGAGGGCGGTGATGAAGCCGCGCTCGTCGGTTTCGATGTCCTCCACGTCGTCGCGGATGTGCTCCACCCCGCGCGCCACGCAGACCTCGCTCAGCAGTTCGGCGAAGCGCCCGGCGTCCAGGTGATAGGCGAAGCCGGCGCCCTGGGTGAAGGGCTTGGCGTCCAGCGGACGCGGCCCCTTGAGGGCGAGGCCCAGATCCAACGCCGGGGAGATGACGCGGGAGAAGTCGTGCCCGCCGGCGCCGTACTTCAGGAAGTAGTGGGCGGAATCGACGCCGGCGACCACCGGCGCCTCGTTGAAGGAATTGATGTAGGCGATGCGTTTGCCGTTTTTGTCGACGTTCCAGTTGTCGAACAGCACGCCCAGCTTGAAGGAGGCGTTGCAGTGCTTGAAGAAGGCGCGCTCCTCGATCCCCATCTGCTGCAGCAGCCGGGGCATGGCCGGAACCGTCGCCTCGCCGACGCCGACGGTGGAGACGTTGGGCGACTCGATCAGCGTGACCTTCCGCGCCCCAGCATCTTTTGCCTGGGTCCTGAAGGCCGTGGTCAGAATCAGCGCCGTCAACCAGCCGGCCGTGCCGCCACCCACGATGGTGACGGCGGTAATCCGCTCGCCCATGTTGTCTTTCCCCCCTCCGGACAGGCTCTTCTACGGTGCGTCTAACCGAACCGTTGGTGCCTTCCTGGCCAGCCCCTCCTAGCCAAAACGTCCGGGCGTCAGCTTGCGCCTGTGGCAAACCTGGGTCAATGGGTCAGCCGCGATGGCCGGCGGTTCTTTCGGGGGATGGCCGGTCGAGGGGTGCTTTGGCTTTGAGACGGCGCGGTTTTTTGCCAGACTTGGGATCGGACTTGGTTCTTTCCGTCCGCCGCAGCAGGGGGAGCGCGTGCGATGACTGCATCTTTTCTTCAACCCGGCCGTGTTGCGGTGGTGACCGGCGCGGCTTCCGGCATCGGCCTTGCCGCCTGCAAACGCTTTGCGGAGCTGGGCCTGAAAACCGTGCTGGCCGACGTCGAGGCGGCGGCCCTGGAGCGCGCGGCGGATTCGGTGGCGGCGCTGGCCGCGGGCGGCGCCGAGGACGTTCTGGCTGTTCCCACCGACGTCGCGTCCGAGGACGCCATCGCGGCGCTGGCGGAGGCGAGCTATCAGCGCTTCGGGCGCTGCGATCTCCTCATGAACAACGCTGCCGTTCGGGTCTCCGGCGGGGCGAGCGAGGATCTGGGCGACTGGCGCCAGACCATGGAAGTGAACTTCTGGGCCGCCGTGGTGGCCGAGCGCGCCTTCCTGCCGCGCATGATCGCGCAGGGGGAGCCGGCGGCCATCGTCAACACCGGTTCCAAGCAGGGCATCACCAACCCGCCGGGCAACACCATCTACAATGTCACCAAGTCGGCCCTGAAGACCTATACCGAACAGCTTCAGCACCGCCTGCGCAACACCGAGGGCTGCCGGGTCTCCGCCCACCTGCTGGTGCCGGGCTGGACCACCACCGGCAACCGCGAGCACAAGCCCGGCGCCTGGCTACCGGCCCAGGTGATCGACGTGATGGTGGAGGCGCTGGAGCGCGGCGACTTCTACATCATCTGCCCGGACGATGAGGTGACGGCGGAGACGGACCACAAGCGCATGCTCTGGGCCGCCGGCGACATCATCGAAAACCGCCCGCCGCTGTCGCGCTGGCACAAGGACTGGGCCGACCGGTTCGACCAGGGCTGATCTCAACCCCAGTCCATTCACCCATGTCCACGCCCCCATGACAGAGACTCAACCGCTGACCCGCGACCTGCCCCTCGCCCCTCGGCAGACGGCCTTGTTGGTGGTCGACATGCAGAACTTCTGCGTGCGTGCCGACGGTGGCGAGATAGCGCTGCTGTCCCCTGAGACGGACGAAATCGACTACGGCGCCTACTTCCGGCGCCTGGAGGAGACCACGGTCCCCAACATCCAGCGGCTGCAGGCGGCCTGCCGCGCCGCGGGGGCGGAGGTGCTCTACACCACCATCGAAAGCCTGACCCTGGACGGGCGTGACCGCAGCCTCGACTACAAGATCAGCGGCTTCAACATCCCCAAGGGCTCCTGGGAGGGGCAGGTGGTTGACGCCCTTGCGCCCGGCGCGGACGAGATCGTTCTGCCGAAGACCTCCTCGTCGGTGTTCATCTCGACCAACATCGACTACGTCCTGCGCAACCTCGGTGTCCGCCAGCTTGTCATCTGCGGCATCCGCAGCGATCACTGCGTGCAGAGCGCGGTGCGCGACGCCTGCGACCTCGGCTACCTGGTGACCCTGGTGAGCGACGCCTGCACGTCCTTCAGCGAAGACGTCCACCGGACCGCGCTGCGGACGCTGCAGGGCTATTGCCGGCTGGCGATGACCGACACCCTGCTGGCCGAGCTCTCGGCCGGGGCATCTTCCTAGCGCGGGCCTCTTCCTAACAGGCTAAACGATCCGGTCGGGTTGACAGGCGGCGCCCGCCAAACAAAGATTAAGGCAGTAGCCAGGGGAGCTCCGGCAAGGAGCTGAGAGGCCGATAGGGTGCTGAGAGGCACCGGCGCGGCGACCCTTCGAACCTGATCCAGTTAACGCTGGCGTAGGGATGGCTGGAAGCCGGCACCCGCCAAAGGTCTCCAGACCCGCAGAAGGTCCCCAGACCAAAGACTCCAGAAAGCGAGTCCGGCCCCAAGAAATCCTCACAGCCGAAGCGTGAATTGGGTCTCTCGACGACCAACGAGGGAGAGCCAAATGAACGCCGTTTCACCTGATACGAAATCCCAGCAGGCACCCAACATCACCACCGGGCCCCTGCCTTCGTCCCGCAAGGTCTACGAGCCGGGGGCGCTGCATCCGGACCTCCGCGTCCCCTTGCGCGCCATCGACCTGCACCCGACGGCGGAGGAGCCGCCGGTGGTGGTCTACGACAGCTCCGGTCCCTATACCGACCCGGCGGTGACGACCGACATCGCCGGCGGCCTGCCGCGCCTGCGCCAGCCCTGGATCGAGGCGCGCGGCGACGTCGAGGGCTACGACGGCCGCCACGTGAAGCCGGAGGACAACGGTTTCGTCGGTGCCGACAAAGAGACGCCGGAATTTCCTGTTCGTCACCGGCCCCTGCGGGCGCGGGGCAATGGCGCCGTGACACAACTCGCCTACGCCCGCGCCGGCATCGTGACGCCGGAGATGGAGTTTATCGCCATCCGCGAGAACCTGGGCCGCGCCGAACTGAAGGAGAAGATGGAACGCGACGGCGAGAGTTGGGGCGCGAGCATCCCCGACCATGTCACGCCGGAGTTCGTGCGCGACGAGGTGGCCCGCGGGCGCGCCATCATCCCCGCCAACGTGAACCATCCGGAAATCGAACCGATGATCATCGGCCGGAACTTCCTGGTGAAAATCAACGCCAACATCGGCAATTCCGCGGTCACCTCCTCCATGGCCGAGGAGGTGGACAAGATGGTCTGGGCGATCCGCTGGGGCGCCGACACGGTGATGGATCTCTCCACCGGCCGCAACATCCACAACATCCGCGAGTGGATCATCCGCAACAGCCCGGTGCCCATCGGCACGGTGCCGATCTATCAGGCGCTGGAGAAGGTGAAGGGCGTGGCGGAAGACCTGACCTGGGAGGTGTTCCGCGACACCCTCATCGAGCAGGCCGAGCAGGGCGTCGACTACTTCACCATCCACGCCGGCGTCCGCCTGCATTACATCCCGCTGACGGTGGAGCGCACCACCGGCATCGTCTCGCGCGGCGGCTCCATCATGGCCAAGTGGTGCCTGCACCATCACCAGGAAAGCTTCCTCTACGAGCACTTCGAGGAAATCTGCGACATCTGCCGCGCCTACGACGTGTCGTTCTCCCTGGGGGACGGCCTGCGCCCCGGCTCCATCGCCGATGCCAACGACGCGGCGCAGTTCGCCGAGCTGGAGACCCTGGGCGAGTTGACGAAGATCGCCTGGGACCGGGACTGCCAGGTGATGATCGAAGGCCCCGGCCACGTGCCGATGCACAAGGTCAAGGAGAACGTCGACAAGCAGCTCGAAGCCTGCGGCGAGGCGCCCTTCTACACCCTGGGGCCGCTGGCCACCGACATCGCACCGGGCTACGACCACATCACCTCCGGCATCGGGGCGGCGATGATCGGCTGGTTCGGCACGGCGATGCTCTGCTACGTCACGCCGAAGGAGCACCTCGGCCTGCCCGACCGCGACGACGTGAAGACCGGCGTCATCACCTATAAGATCGCCGCGCATTCGGCGGATCTCGCCAAGGGTCACCCGGCCGCCCAGCTGCGTGATGACGCGCTGTCGCGGGCGCGCTTCGAGTTCCGCTGGGAGGATCAGTTCAACCTCTCCCTCGATCCCGACACGGCGCGCTCCTTCCACGACCAGACCCTGCCCAAGGAGGCGCACAAGGTGGCGCACTTCTGCTCCATGTGCGGGCCGAAGTTCTGCTCCATGCGCATCTCCCACGACATCCGCGCCGATGCCCGCAAACAGGGCATGGCGGAGATGGCGGCGCGCTACCGCGACGGCGGCGATCTCTATGTCCCGGCGGAGCGGGCAGGCGACGCGGCGGAGTGACCGCCATGGCGGAAAGGCAAGAGGTCACGGTGGTCGGCGGCGGGGTCGCCGGCCTCTGCGCCGCCGTGGCGCTGCGCGAGCGCGGCCATCCGGTGACGGTGGTCGAGCGCGGGCTCGGCCCCGGCCGCCAGTCCTGTTCCTGGTACGCCGGCGGCATGCTGGCACCCTGGTGCGAAGGCGAGACAGCGGAGGAACCCGTCGTCCGCCTTGGGCAGGAGGCGATCGGCTGGTGGGCGGAGCGGGTGCCGGGGGTGGAGCGGCGCGGCTCCCTGGTTCTGGCTGCCGCCCGCGACGGCCCCGAACTGGACCGCTTCGCCCGGCGCACGGCCGCGCAGCCCGGGGTCCATCACCTGCTGAACGACGGCGGCATCGCCGCCCTGGAGCCGGCGCTGGCCGGGCGCTTTACGCGCGCGCTCTACTTTCCGCAGGAAGCGCATCTCGATCCGCGGGCGGCCCTGGCCGCGCTCAGCCGCCGCTTCTGCGGCCTGGGCGGAATCATTCGCTACCGCAGGGAAGCGGATCACATCCCGCGCGGTCTGGTCGTCGATGCGCGCGGTTTCGCGGCCCGCGATGCGCTGGCGGATCTGCGCGGCGTGCGGGGCGAGATGCTGATCATCCGCGCCCCTGAAATCCGGATCACGCGGCCGCTGCGCCTGCTGCACCCGCGCCACCCGCTCTATCTCGTCCCGCGCGGGGAAGGGCTTTACATGCTGGGCGCCACCCAGATCGAGTCGGAGGATCGCGGCGGTGTTACCGCGCGCGGCGTCGTCGACCTGCTGAACGCCGCCTATGCCCTGCATCCGGCCTTTGCCGAGGCGGAGATCGTCGAGACCGGTGCCGATTTGCGCCCGGCCTTTCCCGACAACCTGCCGCGTCTTCGCCGGCGCGGCCGCCGGCTCTATGTGAACGGCCTTTTCCGGCACGGCTTTCTGCTGGCCCCGGCCTGCGCGCGCATGCTGGCGGAGGTTGTCGCCGATCCAAGCTTCATACCGGAGATCATGGATGAAGATCATCGTGAACGGTCGCCCGCTTGAGGTGACCAGCGCTTCGCTGGAGGCCCTGCTGGGCGAACTCAGCTTCAGGAACAAGAGCGTCGCCACGGCGGTGAATGGCGCCTTCGTGCCGCGCGCTGCGCGCGCGGGCATCGTGTTGCAGGAAGGGGACAGCCTTGAGGTTCTCGTCCCCATGCAAGGAGGGTGAGGACGATGCACCTCTATGACGTCGAACTCACCGCGCGTCTGCTGCTGGGTACGGCACAGTATCCGTCGCCGGCCATTCTCGCGGAGGCGGTGCGCGTCTCGGAAACGCAGGTCGTCACCGTCTCCCTGCGGCGCGAGGCCGCCGGCGAACGCCAGGGCGAGGGCTTCTGGTCGCTGATCCGCTCCCTCGGCGTCCGCGTGCTGCCCAACACCGCCGGCTGTCACAGCGTGGCGGAGGCGGTGACCACCGCGCAGATGGCGCGGGAGGTCTTCGGGACCCCCTGGATCAAGCTGGAGGTCATCGGCGAGAACGACAGCCTCTGTCCGGATGTCTTCGGGCTGGTGGAAGCGGCACGCATTCTGACGGAGGAGGGGTTTGCCGTCTTCCCCTACACCACCGAGGATCTGGTGGTCGCGGAGCGCCTGCTGGCCGCCGGCTGCCGGGTGCTGATGCCCTGGGGGGCGCCCATCGGTACCGGGCGCGGCCTCAACAACCCTTACGGCCTGCGCAGCCTGCGCGCCCACTTTCCCGACGTGCCTCTGATCATCGATGCCGGTCTCGGCCTGCCGTCCCAGGCGGCCCGCGCGATGGAACTGGGCTATGACGCGGTGCTGCTGAACACCGCCGTCGCCAAGTCCGGCGATCCGGTTGCCATGGCGCGGGCCTTCGCCCAGGCGGTTGCGGCGGGGCGGCAGGCCTACGAGGCCGATCCGATGGAACCGCGCGACATGGCCGCGCCTTCCACCCCTGTTCTTGGACAGGCTGTGCTGGGATGACCGTCGCGTTGGACCGTTTCTATTTGATCGTCGACAGCGCGGCCTGGATCCGGCGTCTCGTTCCGCTGGGCGTGAAACTGGTGCAGCTGCGCATCAAGGATCCGCCGGAGACCGTCCTGCGCCACGAAGTGACGGCCGCCCAGGCCATCTGCCGGCGTCACGGTTGCCAGCTCGTGGTCAACGATCACTGGCAGGTCGCCATCGATACCAGCTGCGACTTCGTTCACCTCGGCCAGGGTGACTTGGCGAATGCGGACGTGGCGGCGATCCGCAGGGCCGGTCTGCGCCTGGGTGTCTCCACCCACGATCACGCAGAGCTCTACCGCGCCTTGCTGCACGACCCGGACTACGTTGCGCTGGGCCCGATCTATCCGACCGTCCTGAAAAAGATGCCCTGGGCACCCCAGGGCCTGGAGCGGATCGGGGAGTGGAAGCAGATGATCGGCACGAGGCCGCTGGTCGCCATCGGCGGGCTGAACCCGGAGCGTCTGGCTGGGGTCTTCGACGCCGGCGCGGACTGCGCCGCGGTCGTCACCGACATCACCCTCAACCCTGATCCGGAAGCGCGCACCGCCGAATGGCTGGCGGCGACCCGCGTGCCCGCCTAGGCCATGACGCTGCCCGTTGTCGTCATTGCAGGCAGCGACTCCAGTGGCGGTGCCGGTCTTGCGCGCGACGTCGCAACCATCGCCGCGCTCGGCGGGTCGGTCCGTCCGGTGGTCACCGCCGTGACCGCGCAGACCGACGGCCGCGTGACGGCGGTCGAGCGGATGCCGGCGGCGTTGGTCGCGGCCCAGCTCGAGGCAGCGCTCGAGACGGGTTTGGTCGCGGGGCCGGCGGGCGCGGTCAAGATCGGCATGCTGGGGGCTGCGCAGACGGTGGAGGCTGTCGCCGCCGTGCTGTCCGCCTGGCGCCGGTTGCCCGTGGTGCTGGACCCGGTGCTGGCGTCGTCCTCGGGCGTGGAACTGTTGGACGAGGAGGGCCGCGAAGTGATGAAACGGGAGCTGTTTCCGCTCGCCGGAATCCTCACCCCCAACCTGCCGGAGGCGGCGCTGCTCACGGGCCTTCCGCCCGCCTCGACGGCGGCGGAGATCGCGGCCCAGGCCCGGGCGCTCCTGGCCTGCGGTCCGCGCGCGGTGCTGATGAAGGGCGGCCACGCCGAGGGGGAGGAGGCGGTGGACCGGTTGTTTGATGCCGACGGCGGCCTCCGCTGTTTCGTCGCTCCGCGTGCGCGGACGAACCTGCGCGGCACCGGCTGCACGCTGGCCAGCGCCCTGGCCGCGGGCCTGGCCGCCGGGCAGACGGTGGCGGCGGCCTGCGAAGCCGCGAAAGCCTTCATCCAGCAGCGCCTCGCCCCGGTACGTTAGGCGCGGCGCCGGCTCCTCTTTTTCCCCGGCCCTTTTTTGACGGGCTTTGCCGCCTGCTGGACCAGCGCCTTCAGGTTCAGGCCGTCGAGCTGCGCCTTGATGGCGGCGGTGAAACGCGGCACGGCGAAATCGGCGAAGGCCTTCACCCGTGCGGGCAGCAGCCGGCGGTGAGGATAAAGAATGCTGAGGGCCACCGGGTCCGGCGGATGGTCGAGCAGCACCGGCATCAGCCGTCCGCGGCGCAGATGCCCGGCCACCTCCCAGAGCGGCTTCATCACGATACCCCTTCCCTCCAAGGCCCAGTCGGTGAGGACATCGCCGTCGTCGGCATCGAAGCGGCCCTGGACCGAGAGCGTGCGCGGGCCGCCGTCCGACTGCAGGGTCCAGCGGTATTGCTGGGACCCGGCGAAACGCAGCAGCAGACAGTTGTGACCCAGGAGATCCTCCGGCGTCGCCGGTGTGCCGGCTTCGGAGAGGTAGGCCGCCGCGGCGCAGAGCAGGCGCTCGCAGTCCACCACCTTGCGGGCGATCAGCGAGGAGTCGGAGAGGATCGCCATGCGCACGGCGACATCCACCGATTCCGTCAGCAGATCGATGATGTGTTCCGAGAGCCGCAGTTGCAGGGTCACCTGCGGGTGGGCGGCCTGGAACTCCGGCACCAGGGGCGCGAGGACGCGGCGGGCAAAGCCGAGCGGCGCGGTGACCCTAAGCGTTCCCTGCGGCGCACCGCCGGCGCCGGCGGCGACGTTCTCCGCCCGCTCCACCGCCGCCATCACGTCCTGGCAGGCCTGGTAGAAGGCAAGGCCCTGTTCGGTGGGCTGTACCCGCCGTGTCGTGCGGTTCAGCAGGCGCACCCCGAGGTGGGCCTCAAGGGACTGGATGCGATGGCTGACGACGGCCGGGGAAAGGCGCAGCTGCCGACCGGCCGCCGACATGGAGTCCTGCTCCACCACGCTCACGAAGACCCGGATATTCTCCAGCAGGGACATGGCCGCCTCATACTTATGCGGCTATTTTATTCGGGATTTTTTGAAAGTGATAGGGCAAGCCTTTCAATTCCTTGAAGGCCACGGCTTCGCTAGCATGGGCCGGTGGAATCGGGCGGCTGAGATCGCCGGGCGGTAACGGGACCTTTGGGGGCAAATGGAATGGTGACGGTGGCCTGGGAATGGCTGGATCTGGCGGTGCGCTGGCTGCACGTCATCGCCGGCATCGCCTGGATCGGCAGCTCGTTCTACTTCATCGCCCTCGACCTCAGCCTGAAGAAGCGCGAGGGCCTGCCCGAGGGCGCCGGCGGCGAGGCCTGGCAGGTCCACGGCGGCGGCTTCTACAACATGGTGAAGTACATGGTGGCGCCGGCGCGCATGCCGGACCAGCTCACCTGGTTCAAGTGGGAGGCCTATACCACTTGGCTTTCCGGCTTCGCCCTCCTGATCCTCGTCTATTACCTGCAGGCCGAGCTCTACATGATCGACCGCTCGGTGCTGGATCTCACGCCCTGGATGGCGGTGGCTGTCTCCGTCGTCGGCCTGGCGCTGGGCTGGGTGGTCTACGATCTGCTCTGCCGCTCGCCCCTGGGGCGCGACGACAACCGCCTCGCCCTGGTCGGCTTCGTCTTTCTGGTGGCGCTCAGTTATCTCTTCACGCTGGTCTTCAGCGGGCGCGGCGTCTACATGCAGATGGGCGCCCTGATCGGCACCATGATGGTGGCCAACGTCTTCCTGGTGATCATCCCCAACCAGCGCAAGGTCGTCGCCGACCTGATCGCCGGGAAAGAACCGGATCCGAAGCTTGGCCAGCAGGCCAAGCAGCGCTCACTGCACAACAATTACCTCACCCTGCCGGTCATCTTCGTGATGATCTCCAATCACTATCCTCTGACCTTCGCCAGCCGCTGGAACTGGGTGATCCTTGCCATCGTGCTGGTGATGGGGGCGGTGATCCGTCATTTCTTCAACACCAAGCACAAGGGCGGGAAGGAACCCTGGTGGACCTGGGGTGTCGCCGCCCTGGGGCTGGTCGCCATCGTCTGGCTGAGCGCCCAGCCGGCCACGCCGGTGGAGGAGGCTTCCGTGCCGCAAGGCTATGAGCTGGCGGACGTCGAGAACGTCGTGCTCGCGCGCTGTTCGATGTGCCATGCCGCCGAGCCCCTTTGGGAGGGGATTGCCGTGGCGCCCAAGGGTGTTCTGCTGGAAACCCCGGAACAGATCCGCCGGCATGCGCGGGCGATCGAGACCCAGGTGCTGCTGAGCAGCGCCATGCCGCCGGGCAACATCACCGAGATCGAGGCGGAGGAACGCCGGCTGCTCGCCGCCTGGATCGCTGCCGGCGCCCCGACCTGGTAGAGCACGCGTGACCGGGTCTTCGACACGCGCCCTCCGGGGCCGCCTGCTCAGCTTCCGCGACGACCCCGCGGTGGTCGGGGCCGAAAGCTACGACTTCATAGAGGATGGCCTGGTGCTCATGGTCGAGGGCCGGATTGCCGAGGTCGGCGCGGCGGAGGAGGTGATGCCGCGCCTCGATGCGGCCACGCCCATCGACCACTATCCCGATGCGCTGATCCTGCCGGGCTTCATCGATACCCACATCCACTATCCCCAGACCCAGGTCATCGCCTCTTACGGCGCGCAGTTGCTGGACTGGCTGGAGCGCTACGCCCTGGTGGAGGAGCAGCGTTTCGCGGAGCCGGAGCACTGCGCGCAGGTCGCCGCCTTCTTTCTCGACGAACTGGCGCGCAACGGCACGACGACGGCCATGGTCTACTGCACCGTGCATCCGCAGTCGGTGGAGGCCTTCTTTACAGAGGCCCATCGCCGCAACGCGCGCATGCTGGCGGGCAAGGTGCTGATGGACCGCAACGCGCCGCCCGGCCTCAGCGACACGGCGGAACAGGGCTACGCGGACTCGAAAGCCCTGATCGAGCGCTGGCACGGACAGGGCCGCCAGCTCTATGCCGTCACCCCGCGCTTCGCCGTCACCTCGACGGAGGCGCAGCTCGAAGCCGCCGGCACGCTGCTGAAGGAGTTCCCGGACTGCTACCTGCAGACCCATCTGAGCGAAAACCACCGCGAGATCGAGACGGTTCGCGCGCTGTTTACCTGGGCGGAGAGCTACACCGGTGTTTACGAGCGCTTCGGCCTGCTGGGGCCGCGCTCGGTCTTCGGCCACTGTATCCACCTGGGCGAAAGCGAGCGGCGGCTGCTCAGCGACAGCCGCTCGGTGGCCGCGTTCTGTCCGACCTCCAACCTCTTCATCGGCTCCGGCCTCTTCGATCTGGCGCGGGCAAAGGACCCTGCCGCGCCGTTGCGGGTCGGCCTGGCCACCGACGTCGGCGGCGGCACCAGCTATTCCATGCTGTCCACCCTGGCGGAGGCCTACAAGGTGCTGCAGCTGCAGCACCAGAACCTGCCGGCGCTTCAAGGCTTCTACAGGATCACCCTGGGCAACGCCCGCGCCCTGGGACTGGAGGACAAGATCGGGCGTCTGGCCAAGGGCGGCGAAGCCGACATCGTGGTGCTGGATGCAAAGGCGACCCCGGCCATGGCGCACCGCCACGCGCGGGTCGAGACCTTGGAAGAGGAACTCTTCCTGCTCATGACCCTCGGCGACGACCGCGCCGTGCGGGCCACCTACATCGCCGGCGATCCGGCCCACAGCCGCGCCGCCGGCTGATCTGCTTCCCGTCTGTCCGCAGACCCGGGGATATCACAACCTTTTGTAGATATTAGTCTTTTCTGCGTCTTGATTGGCGATGTCACCGTTCCCACGTCCCCCTGACACCAATGCACCGCCGGGTCGGGGCGGGCTGACGATCAGACAGGATGGACGACATGGAACGCAGCCGTACTCCAGTTCTCGAACAGCCCAGCGACCGTCGCGCCTTCGGGCGGCTCATGGCCGGCATGGGCATTGGGTTGATGACCCTGGGCCTTGCCGCCTGTTCCGGCGTGCAGAGCCAGCCGCGCGACCCCAATCGCAAGCCCTTCTGGCAGCGCAACGAGCAACGCGACGACTGATCCGCCGAAGCGCTATGGCCTGCTGACCGGCAGGGCGGTGGTCGCCTTGACGGTCTTCAGCGGAATCTCCGTGACCACGTTGCGCACACCGGGCAGCGGCGTCAGGTGCTGCATCTGAAAGCGCTGATAGTCTTCCAGATCCTCGGCGGCAACCTTCAGCAGGTAGTCGTAGGTGCCGGCCATGAGGTAGCACTCCAGCACTTCAGGCACCCTGGCGATGGCGTCGGCGAAGGCCTCGACGCCCGCCTTGTCCTGCCTTTCCAGCGTGACGCGCACGAAGATGATCAGCGGCAGACCGACCGTGGTCCCGTCCAGCAGGGCGGCGTAGCCGGCGATCGCGCCGCCGGCCTCCAGGTTTTTGACGCGCCGCAGGCAGGGCGATGGCGAAAGCCCGACGTGTTCGGCGAGTTCGACGTTCTGGAGGCGCCCCCTGCGCTGGAGCGCCGAGAGGATCTTGCGGTCGATCCGGTCCAGTTCTATTGGCATCTGATGCTCTGACTCTTCGGTTTTTCCTAGATCGATGCCAATACATCGCCGACTCTGCGTTAAGAACGCAAGAGAAAGCGCCTCATTTTGACATAGGCTGCCTTCCGTTTCCGATTGCGAAGACGTGAGGACGCCCCGTGACCGATCTGCAGTTCTGCCCCGAGGAGATGGCGCGCGCGGCCGCGCTGACACAACGTTTCATGGTCGACTACCACGACGGGCTCGCTCAGCGCCCGGTTTACCCGCGGGTCGACCGCGATGCGCTGGCAAGGCTCATGGCGGCCCCCCTTCCGGAGGAGGGCTGCCGTCTGGAGGACCTTTTCGAGGAACTGGATGCCGTCATCCTGCCCAACGCCACTCATACCGCGCACCCCCGGTTCCTGCCTTATGTTCAGCCCTCGCCCAATGCCGTCTCGCCCTTTGCCGAGGCGGTCGCAGCGACCCTGAATCAGAACTGCAACCTCTGGACCCTCTCGCCGGCGGCCAACGCGGTGGAGCAGACGGTCATCCGCTGGTTTGCCGACCTTTTCGGCCTCGGCGAGACCGCCGGCGGGCTTATCGCCAGTGGCGGATCGATGGCGAACCTGATCGCCCTGACGGCGGCCCGCGACCGCCATCTGGGGGCGGCTGCCCGCGGTGCGGGACTCCAGGGCCGGTCCGCGCCTCTGGTGCTCTATACCTCGGATCAGACGCACAGCAGCATCGACAAGGCGGTTTCCATCCTGGGCCTGGGCGTCGATCATCTCCGGCGCATTCCCGCAGACGACGCGTTTCGCCTTCGCCCCGACCTCCTGCAGGACGCCGTCGAACGGGACCGCGCCCGGGGACTGGAGCCATTCTGCGTCGTTGCCAACGCGGGGACGGTGATGACCGGCGCGATCGATCCCCTGGCAGCGCTTGCCGGCATCTGCCGCGCGCAGGGTCTGTGGCTCCATGTCGACGGCGCCTACGGCGCGCTGACGGCGCTCAGTCCGCGGCATCGCCAGGCTCTGGCCGGCATCGAACTCGCGGACTCCCACTCGCTGGACCCGCACAAGTTCCTCTTCACCTCCTTCGAGGCCGGCTGCGTTCTGGTGCGCGATGCTGCCGCCCTGCGCCACGCCTTCAGTTCCACGCCGAGTTATCTGGCGCTGGAGGAGGACGCGGATTTCGTCGACTTCGCCAACTACGGCCCGCAACTGTCGCGCGGCTTCAAGGCGCTGAAGGTCTGGTGGTCGCTGCGGCGCTTCGGGTCCAAGGCCTTCGCTGGCGTGATCGAGCGCATGATGGAGCTGGCGCGGCAGATGGGCGTGCAGGCCGAGCAGTCGGAAGACTTCGAGCTTCTGGCCCCGGTGACCCTGAACTGCGTCTGCTTTCGCCTTGTCGCCCTGGACGACCGCGGCAACGAAGCGGTGCTGCGGCGCCTTGTGGAAAGCGGCAAGGCCTTTTTGGGGCCGGCGCGGATCGGTGATCGCTTCGGCCTGCGCGCCTGCTTCATGAATCTGCGCACTACGCCGGACGACGTCGCGGCGATCATGGCGGAGATCGCCCGGCTTGGCCGGAACGTATCGGGCCGCGCGGAGCAGGGGCAATCCTGGCATAGCACCGCTGGACATTGATCGCCGATCAGGGAAAAATCCCCAACTCGAAAAGACACGACAGGCGCCGGCGCCGAAAGCCGGTGCGCGAACGGGAGGACACTATGGAGACCTTGGGGAAGAAGACCGCTCTCTTGGGGGCGGCGGCCGTGGCCGCCTTTCTGACGGCAGGGGGCGCGGCCCAGGCCGATACCGCCATCCGTGTAACGCTGCAGCTGCCGGAAACCCACCCTCTGGGTGTGAACCTGAACGCCTGGAAAGGCTGCGTGGAGGCGCAGACCGAGGAACTGGACATCCAGATCTTCCCCTCGGCCCAGCTCTACAAGGACAACCAGGTACCGGAGGCTGTCGGCTCCGGCGCCGTCGAAATGGGCACCGCCTCGCTCACCCGCTTCGCCGGTTCCGTGCCCGCGGTCGACGCGGTCTATGTGCCCTTCCTGCTGGATACGCCTGAAAAGGTGGCGAAGTTCACCGCCCCCGGCTCGCCGGCGCGGGCGGCCATCGACCAGGCGGTGCTGGAGGAGACCGGCGCGCGCATCCTCTGGTGGCAGGCCTTCGGGCGGACCATCTATCTCTCCAAGGACCCGATCCGCGTGCCCGACGACATCAAGGGCAAGAAGGTGCGCACCTTCGGCAAGCTTCTGGGCTGGACGGCCGAAGCCCTGGGGGCCGCGCCGACCCTGATGTCCGGCTCCAAGCAGTTCCTGGCCTATCAGCAGGGCGCGGTCGATGCCGGCATCACCGGCCTCACCGGCGCCAAGTCGCGCAAGCTCTACGAGGTCATGGACTACATGACCTTGACCTACGATTCCGACATCGAGTTCGTTGCGGTGATGAACGACGAGGTCTATCAGGGCCTCTCCGACGCCAACCGCAGGATCGTCGATGACTGCGGCGCGAAGGTGGAGCAGGAACTGCGCGACAGCGTCTTCGAGATCGAAGCGGAGGCTTTGGCCTATCTGCGCGACAAGATCACCATCATCGAACTGAGCGACGAAGAGCGCGAACAGTGGCGCCAGGCCACGGCCTCGGTCGTCGACCGCTTCGTCAGCGAAGGCGGCCCGACGGCGGCCAAGGTGGTGGAAGAGGCCCAGAAGTTCTGATCGGGACCCCGGGGCCGGGGGGCTGCGCTGGCATGGCGCGCCCCCGGCTGCGAAGTTTCCGCGTTCTTGACGACGTCATGCTGGGCCGCGCGCCGTGATCAAGCTGATCGACACCATTTCCGAGCTTGCGGGCAAGCTGGCGGCCTGGATGTTCTTCGCCATCGGCCTCTTCGTCACCTTCGAAGTGGTGATGCGCTACGTCTTCACCCTGCCGACCATCTGGGTCGACGAGGTCTCGCGCATCTTTCAGATCTGGGCGACCTTCCTGGCGGCTGCTTTCGTGCTGAAGCACCGTGACATGATCCTCATCGAGGTCGCCTTCAAGGACCCGACGACCGTCGCGCGCAAGGTGGTGGAGACCTTCGGCCTGCTGGCGATCCTGCTGTTTTGCGGCGTCGCCTGCTGGTACGGCTTCGAGCTCTGGCTGAAGGCCGCGCGCGCCGGCCACACCACCGACACCTTTCTGGCGACGCCGAAGTGGATCACCCACGGCTCCATCTGGGTCGGGCTCGGCCTGCTGTTCATTCAAGGTCTCGTCGAGATCCTGCGCGTATGGACGGTCGGCATACCGCCGCGCGCCGGGCACGGCGCGGCGGACGACCAGCCGGGGGGCATGCACTAGGTGGAAGCTTTCCTCATCCTGCTGGCGCTGGTCGTGCTGCTGGTGCTGCGCGTTCCGGTGGCCTTTGCCGTCGGCAGCCTGGGCATCGTGCTGCTCTACCTGAAGGGGCTGCCGATGATCGGTGTGCCCCAGCGGCTCTACGGCACCATGGACAGCTTCGAACTGCTGGCCGTGCCGCTGTTCCTCCTGATGTCCAACGTGCTGCTGCGCGGCGGCGTGGGGAAGGACCTCTTTGCCGCCGTGCAGTCCTGGGTCGGCCACTGGCCCGGTGGCCTGGGCGCTGCGACGGTGATCTCCTGCGCTCTGTTCTCGGCAATCTCCGGGTCTTCGGTGGCCACCGCGGCCACCATCGGTACGGTGGCGATCCCGGAGATGACCAAGCGCGGCTACGACCGGCCCTTCGTGCTCGGCATGCTGGCGGCAGGCGGCACGCTGGGAATCCTCATTCCGCCGTCCATTCCCCTGATCATCTACGGCGTGATCACCGAGCAGTCGATTCCGACCCTTTTCCTGGCCGGCGTCGGGCCGGGGCTCTTCCTCGCCGGGATCTTCCTCGTCTACGGCGTGCTCTACGCCAAGCTTGGCGGCGGCTATACGCCGCTGGCAAAGGCGGGCTGGGCGGAGCGCCGCGCCGCCAGCCTGCTGGCCCTGCCCACGGTGCTTCTCGCCGTCGTCATCATCGGCTCCATCTACGCCGGAATCGCCACCCCGTCGGAAAGCGCCGGGGTCGGCTTCGTGCTGGCGCTTCTCATCACCTTTGCGATGCGCCGCATGACCTGGGAAAAGCTGCGCGAGGCGACCTACAGCGCCATGCGCACCACGGTGATGATCTTCCTGATCATCGCCGGGGCCAAGGTCTTCTCCTACGCCATCACGCTCTACCTAATCCCGCAGACCATCAGCCAGGTGCTGACCAGCACCTTCGCCGACGCCGGATTTTTCATGCTCGCCGTGGGCGGGGTGCTGCTGCTCATCGGCTTCTTCCTGGAAGCGCTCTCGATGCTGCTGATCATGGTCCCGGTGCTCTTCCCTTCGCTGGAAGCCATGGGCATCAGCCCGATCTGGTTCGGCATCTTCTTCGTCGTCCTCATCGAAACCGCGTTGATCACGCCGCCCGTCGGCCTCAACCTCTTCGTCATTCAGGCGGTCGGCCGCGCGCGGATCGAGGAAGTGGTGAAGGGCGCCTGGCCCTTTGCCGTGATGATGCTCTGCACCGCGGTGCTGCTGTGGTTCTGGCAGGATCTGGCGCTGTTCCTCCCGTTCTGGTTCTAGCCCCGCCCGGACGCCGCCCCGCTGTCATCGACGGCGGATTGCACGCTGCGGCCCGATGGGCTAAAACCCGCGCCCGGACTGCGTTTCGCCGCGTCCTCCCATGCATCAGCCTTTCAGCGCCGGAGTATCCATGGCCTCCTATCAGTACGTCTATCAGATGGACGGCGTGTCCAAGACCTATCCTGGCGGCAAGCAGGTCCTGAAGGACATCCGCCTGTTCTTTCTGCCCGGCGCCAAGATCGGCGTCCTCGGCCTGAACGGGGCGGGCAAGTCGACCCTGATGAAGGTCATGGCCGGGATCGATACGGAGATCAACGGCGAGGCCCGCGCCGCCGACGGCATCAAGGTCGGTTACCTGCCGCAGGAACCGCAGCTCGATCCGGACAAGGACGTGGCCGGCAATGTCTTCGAGGGCGTGGCCGAGACCAAGGCGCTGCTGGACCGCTTCGAGGAGGTCAGCAACGCCTTTGCCGAGGCCGATCCCGACGAGATGGACAAGCTGATCACCGAGCAGGCGGAGCTGCAGGAAAAGATCGACGCCGCCGATGCCTGGGACCTCGATCGCAAGGTCGACATCGCCATGGATGCCCTGCGCTGCCCGCCGGGGGAATCCGACGTGACCAAACTGTCCGGCGGCGAGCGCCGCCGCGTGGCGCTCTGCCAGCTCCTTCTGAAAAAGCCGGATATGCTGCTGCTGGACGAGCCGACCAACCACCTGGACGCGGAGTCCGTGGGCTGGCTGGAGCGCTTTCTGGAAGAGTATCCAGGCACCGTGGTGGCCGTCACCCACGACCGCTACTTCCTGGACAACGTCGCCGGCTGGATTCTGGAATTGGACCGCGGCCGCGGACTGCCCTTCGAGGGCAACTACACCTCCTGGCTGGAGCAGAAGGAAAAGCGGCTGGCCCAGGAGGAGAAGACCGAGTCCGGGCGGCAAAGGGTGCTGAAACAGGAACTGGAGTGGATCCGCCAGAGCCCGCGCGCGCGCCAGGCCAAGTCCAAGGCCCGCGTGCAGGCCTATGAGACGCTTTTGGCGGACGCCGCCGACAAGGCGCCGGAGCCCGGGCGCATCACCGTGCCGGCGGGCCCGCGCCTGGGCGATCTGGTGATCGAGGCCGAACACATCTCCAAGGCCTTCGGCGACAAGCTGCTGATCGACGATCTCAGCTTCAAGATTCCGGCCGGCGCCATCGTCGGCATCATCGGGCCCAACGGCGCCGGCAAGACCACCCTGTTCCGCATGATCACCGGCCAGGAGCAGCCGGACAGCGGCAGCCTGAAGGTGGGCGAGACCGTGAAGCTTGGCTACGTCGACCAGAGCCGCGACTCCCTGGCCGGCGAGAAGACGGTCTGGGAGGAAATCTCCGACGGGTTGGACGTGATCCAGCTCGGCAAGCACGAGACCCAGTCGCGCGCCTATGTCGGCGCCTTCAACTTCAAGGGCAGCGACCAGCAGAAAAAGGTCGGCCAGCTTTCCGGCGGCGAGCGCAACCGGGTCCATCTGGCCAAGATGCTGCGGGAAGCGGCGAACGTCCTGCTGCTGGACGAACCGACCAACGATCTGGACGTCGACACGCTGCGCTCCCTGGAAGAGGCCATCGTCGAGTTTGCCGGCTGCGTGCTGGTGACCTCGCACGACCGCTGGTTCCTGGACCGCATCGCCACCCACATCCTGGCGTTCGAGGGGGATAGCCAGGTGGTCTGGTTCGAGGGCAACTACCAGGACTACGAGGCGGACCGCCACCGCCGCCTGGGGGCCGCCGCTGACCAGCCGCACCGGATCAAGTACAAGCCGCTCAGCCGCTGACGGATGACCGACGGCCTCGGCATCGCTTTGGCCGGCGCCGGGCTTATGGGCCGGCGTCATGCGGCGGCGATCGCGGCCGTGCCCGAGGCGCGGCTGGTCGCCGTGGTCGATCCCGACACGGCGGCGCAAGGCTTTGCCGGCGAATGCGGTGTGCCCTGGTACCCGGACCTCGCCGGGCTCTTCGACAGCGGCAAGCCCGACGGCGTCATCCTTGCCACCCCCAATCAGCTCCACGAAGCCCAGGGCCTGGACTGTGTCGCCGCCGGCCTGCCGATGCTCATTGAAAAGCCGATCTCCACTACGGCCTCTGCCGCGCAGAGATTGGTGGAGGCGGCGGAGGCCGCCGGCGTCGCCATCCTGGTCGGGCATCACCGGCGCCACAACCCGCTGATCCGCAAGGCCAAGGCGCTCATCGACGAGGGCGCCATCGGACGCATCGTTGCCATCCACGGCATGTGCTGGCTCTACAAGCCGGACGACTACTTCGATGCCGCCTGGCGCCGGAAAGCCGGGGCCGGCCCGGTCTTCATCAACCTGATCCACGACATCGACCTGCTGCGCCATCTCTGCGGCGAGATCGTGTCGGTCCTGGCGCGGGACTCCCAGGCCGTCCGGGGCAACGAGGTGGAAGATACGGCGGCCGTTCTGCTGACCTTCGAGAACGGCGCGCTGGGCACGGTTGTGGTTTCCGACACCATCGTCGGGCCCTGGAGCTGGGAGATGACCGCCAAGGAGAACCCTGTCTACCCGCAGACCGACGAGGCCTGCTATCTCATCGGCGGCACCCATGGTTCATTGGCGTTGCCCAATCTGCGGCTCTGGCGGCAGGGGGACGCGCGCGGCTGGTGGCAGCCGATATCCGGAACGCCTGTCGATGTTCCGGCGGCCGACCCGCTGGTCGAGCAGATGCGGCATTTCTGCCGCGTCATTCAGGGGGCTGAGGAGCCGCTGGTTTCGGGACGCGAGGCCGCGCGCAGCCTCGCCGTCATCGAGGCGATAAAGACCGCGACGGCGCGGTCGGGCTGAGCGGTTCAGCTACTGTTGCTGGGGGGCGAAGGCGGCGCCGGAGACCTTCTCGCGCAACGCCGCGGTCAGGGCACTCAACTTGCCGCCGTTGCGCTTGATCACCGTGCCGTACTCGGAGCGCAGGGTCTGCGCCATGCTGACCCCCTCGGCGCGGATGTCGAGGATCTTGTACTGGCCTTCTTTTTCGCGGATGCGCCAGCTGACCTTGTAGGGCTCGCCGTCGGCGCGCGGGATCTGGGAATTCACGAAGGCCATGTCGTTGCGGTCCCGGATCGGCGTAACGGTGCCGATCTCGAAGCGCCGGTCGCTGTTCTCCGTCAGCAGCGGCAGGAAGCGCTGGACGATGACATCCTCGAAAACCGCAAGGAACGCGTCCCGGTCCTCATCCGAGGCGCCGCGCCAGTAGCGGCCGAGGACGAAGCGGCCGATGGCCGGGACATCGAAACTCTGGTTGAAGAGCGTGCGGAAGCGCTCTTCCTTTTCGTTGTTGCTGATCGAAGCGTCGCTCAGCTCCGCGACCGCGCGCTCCTGCAGGCTGCCCAGGAAGTCTGTCGCCTGCTGGTTGTTGAAGGCGGCCGCAGGCGCTGCCGTCAGGGTGAAGATCACCACGACGAGCGCTGCCAGCGGCGTCACCAGAGGTGTGAGGGTCCGGATCGACATGGTTTCAGTCTACCACCGCGCTGCTCTGGTCGGTACCGGAGGAAACCCCCTCCTCGGGCAGTTCCGAAAACTCCGGCGCGTCGGCAGGCGGTGCGCCGTTGTTGATCTCGCTTTCCCGGTTCTGCCGATAGAGCGAGCGAATGCGTGCATAGAAGTCGAGCGAGTCGCGCTTCAGCTCGTCCAGTTCGTCGATGGTGCGCGACCGCAGGTCGACGCCGGTGGTCACGGCGCGGGCCACGCCGACGCCTTCGGGCGCGATATAGGTCAGCGGATCGATCAGCGTGTCGACGACGAGCCCGCCGGCGTCGCGCACGGAAGAGGGGCCGAGGATCGGCAGCACCAGATAGAAGCCCTCGCCGGCGCCATAGGTGCCCAGCGTCTGGCCGAAGTCCTCGCTGTGATAGGGGTAGCCGGAGTCGGCGGCGATATCGAAAAGCCCCAGCAGCCCGAGGGTCGAGTTGATGAAGAAGCGGGCGGCCGTGGTTTCGGCCCTTTCCAGATCGCCCTGCAGCAGATCGTTGGCCAGGATCACGGGGCTGCGCAGGTTGCGCAGGAAGTTGCGCACCGAATTGCGCACGCCGCTGGGAACGATGAAGCGATAGGTCACGGCGACCGGGCGGATTACCGCGAAATCCAGCGCTTCGTTGAAAGCGAAGAACATGCGGTTGGGAATCTCGAGGGGATCATTGTCGTCCGGCTCGGGGCCGAAATCGTCGGCATCGCTCTGCGCCCAGTCGTCGGATGCCGCCTGGGCGACCTGCTCGGGGATCGCGCGCCCGCCGGTTGCTTCGCCCTCGACCTGCCGATTGGCGACTTCGGTGGCGGCAGCGGGCCCGCCGGCGCCGGTTGCTGCGGGCCCGGGCGCGGTGGCGCAGGCTCCCAGAGCGACGGTTAAAACGAAACAGGCGAGAAGAGAACGCAAAGCTTGCGGAACCGAAGAGATCACCATACCCCCGAAAACAAACCCAAAAATCTGGCTTTCAGCCGCCCGAGGCCTCTGCCCGGTCAAACATGAGTTCGCTCGGCAATGCACCGATGCAAACGCTCCATGATGCCAGTCCAACGCAGAGCCCGAACCCTCAGGACACCGAACCCTATCGGTCGAAGAATCCGTTGAACGTGACAAATGTCAGTTAACGAACCCTTAGGAAACTGCCGCTTTGCCCAGTTAACGGGACAGGCCAAACCAACGATTTCCCGTATCATAGAGCGCCGGGAAAGACTAGGGGTTACACCTTCAACACTGTCGTCGCTTTGCATCACTGTTGCAGAAATGCCGCAACCATCGCCTGCACGGTCGGAGCAGCCGAAACCCGGCATTCCGCTGCGGTTTTCGCGATCCCGCGACGGGATGCTAGCCGGTCTTGACCGAGCTGCTCTTGGGGCCTTCCGGCGGACCCAGGACCCGTCGGTAAAGGGGCGCCAGCAAGGCCGGCAACATGTACATCGGCAACTGCGCGACAGCGAAGTAGAGGACGATGCCGAAGTCGGTTCCCGGCGGGAAGGCGGCGAGCAGCAGGCCCATGTTGCAATTGCCGGAGACCAGCCCCACCGTCAGCGCCGCGCGGCGGCCCAGCCAACAGAAAGCGAGTGTGCCGAGCAGTTGCAAGGCAGGGTTGGCGATGAAGGCGGCCAGGAGCCAAAGGCCGACGGTTGCCGGATCCCGCAGCAGCGTCTCGGTCACGCCGTCCATGATGGCCACGGCGAAGACCAGCATCACGACCACGACCAGCCCGTCGATGTGGCCCGCGATCCGGGTCAGACGCTCGCCGCCCAGGATGCGGCGGATGGCAAAGGCGGCCAGGAAAGAGCCGGCGATGATCGCCGAGAGACGCAGCATGAAGTCGACGACGCCGATATCGAGAGTCAGGCCCAGAAGCGCCAGGGCCAGCGGAGGAACCGTCAGCGGCGTGAGGAGGGTGGCGGTCAGTCCGACGACCACGGCCAGCGCCCCATCCAGCCCGAGCATCAGCGCAATCGGCGCCGCGCTGAGGATCGGCGGCGCGGCCGCCATGAGGACCAGCGCCATGAACAGGCTCGACGGCAGCGGCGACAGCGCCAGAAGCGCCGTCATCAACAACGGGCAGCCCAGCAACAGCCAGGCCGTCACCAGGCCCGTTACCCAGGGGCGGCGGGCATGCATCATCATGACCTGCCAGTCCACCCGCACCAGCGTCGCGGTCAACAGAACGGCCACGGCCGGCGCCAGCAGCGGACGGGCAAGCTCGGCCAGGCCCGGCAGGGCCAGCCCGAGAAAGACGCCCAGGAACAGCACCCAGGTGGCGTGGCCGCCGAGAAACGCCAGGACTCTGCTCATTCGTTCTCTTGCACGCCCATGTTCTGCCCGGCCATCCTTCGCCCAGACCGGGCCCGCTGCGTGACGGCGCCCCCTGTCCCGGGCACGAGGGCTGGAACGCTAACGGCTTTGAGGCGCCGGGCCAATGATCTATGTTCTGGCGCGCTGTCACGCGTAACCGGCGATTGCCGGCCGATCCCCATCCGTGGTCGGCCCCCATCTCCGGTCGATCCCGATGACGACAACGGTCGGGGCGCGCGCCGGGCCTTCGGCTGCGACAGGATGTCCCATGGCGGGCGGCCAGATGATCGAGGAGAAGCGGGGGAATGATCGAGTCACCCTTCGACCGCTATCGCGGCGAGGTCCTTCCGGAATGGATCGATTACAACGGACATATGAACGTTGCCTACTATCTTCTGGCCTTTGACCACGCGACCGATGCGTTTCTCGACTATCTCGGGCTTGACGCCGCCCACCGCGAGGCCTGCGGCGGCTCCACGTTTGCCGCCGACATCCGACTGACTTACCAGCGAGAGGTGGCCGAGGGCGACGGTCTGCGGATCACCAGCCAACTCCTGGGCTTCGACGACAAACGCCTCCGCTTCTTCAACAGAATGTATCACGCGGAAGAGGGGTTTCTGGCTGCGACCATGGAAAGCCTGAGCCTTTATGTCGATCTCAATCACCGGCGGGTGGCGCTGATGCCGGAAGGCGTCCGCGGGCGCCTGGCCAGCGTTCTGGCGGCCCACCAGGCACTCCCCCTGCCGGCGGAGGCGGGGCGGCTGATCGAGAAGCCGGCCCTCCCGGCTCTGTGATCGGCTTCGGAAAATTTTCCGTTGCCCTTTCGCCTCCGCGATGGTGAAGCTTACGCCCATGATTTCTGTCCGCGCTCTTTTCCTGACCCTGGCCTTCTTTTTCCTGGGGCCTGTATCCGAAGCGATAGCAGCCTGCACCGACCCCCCGGGGCCGGAGGTGAATTGGCGCCGCTGCGTCTTTGATCGCTTGCCGCTCAATGCCGTGGACCTGACCGCGGCGGAACTGCGCGATGCCAGCTTTTTCCGCGCAGATCTGAGCGCCACGGTGCTCGACAACGTCAGCGCGTTTCGCGCCAAGTTCGTCAATGCGACCCTGAGCGAAGCCAGCTTCGTGGAGGCCAACCTGCAGGAAGCCGACCTCACCAAGGCGGACCTTAGCGATGCGAACCTGACCGCCGCCGATCTCCGGCGGGCGCGGCTGTTCCGGGCCAACCTGCGGGGGGCCGACCTGACCGACGCCAGGCTGGAAGGCGCCGATCTGGCGCAGGCCGATCTGAGCGGCGTCACCTGGACGGATGGAGAAAGGGTCTGCGCGGAGGGCTCGATCGGCCGCTGCAACTGAGCGTGCCGGCGAGTGCGCCGCTGGGTGGACCCGTGGGTCTGCAGGGCCTCCGCCGCTACTGCGTCTGCAGGCTACGCCCCAACACCAGATCGAAGCGGCCGCGTGGTGGCCCGCCCTCCGGCCCTTCTTCGAAGGCGACGGTCACGCTGGCCCGCGCAGCCGGGTCGCGGATGGCGTTGTAGAGGAAGTCGCGGGCGTTCAGCGGCTCGCCGGCCAGGTACATCTGGGTTGTCAGGCGCTCGACCCCCGGCCCGGAAACGGCGAAGTGGATGTGCGGCGTGCGCCCCGGATAGGCGACGGGCTGGATGGTGGTGAAGCGGTAGAGCCCTTCGGCGCCCAGGGTCACGCGTCCGAAACCCTGAAAGTTCGGGTCGGCGCGGCCGCCGCGGTCGCGCGGGTGGTGGTAGAAACCGAAAGCGTCACACTGCCAGATTTCCACCCGGCCGCCGGCCAGGGGGCGCCCGGCTTCGTCGCTCACCCGCCCGACGACCTCGACCACCGTTCCCGCGGCGCGGGCGCTGCGGCCCTCTACCCGGGTGAGGTCGAAATCGGAGTCGGCGGGCAGGCGTGGAGGATAAAACGGGCCGGCACTCTGCTGTGGGGTCAGGACCGTGGCCGCAGCGGTGAGCCTTTTGGAGCCGGCGAAGCCAAGCCCTGCACCCAGGGCGACGCCCAGCGCGCGCCTTCGGGACAGGCTCGTCAGCTTGTTCATTGTGCTCCTCCTCGAGATTCGGACATCTGAATGCCGGAGCCGGCGCAGCTTTCCAGCTTTTCTTATGTGGGTTTCAGCGCGGGCGGAGGAAAGCCCGGCGGCGTCCGCTGTCCGGGCCTGGTGGTCACGTCTTTGCGAGACGCCGGGTTGCGAGACGCCGGGGCATGGCCGTGGGTAATTGCCGAAGGTTAACGACATGGTCCGGCTTTGCCGACTATAGTTCCACGGTCGGCGGGTGCGCGCTGACGGATTTCCCGGGCGAAGCGTACTGTGGGACAGACATGAGGGCAGGACAGAGATGACGGCGCCCTGCCTGCCTGGCAGCGGCAAGGACGGCGCCTGCAGACCGCGGCGCGGCAGGCGTTGTGCGCCATGAGGCCGTCGCGCGTCCTCCGCAAGCGTGTCGTCATCCCCCTGCGCCGCTTCGGCCGCAACGACCAGGTCGTTCTGTCGGTGCTTGCCGTGGTGATCGGGGCCGCCGCCGGCGGGGCGGCGATTGCGTTTCGGGATGCGATCGGCGGCATCCAGTGGCTGGTCTACGGCTTCAGCAGCGAGGCGGTGGCCACGGAAATCGGAAAGCTGCCGTGGTGGCAGGTTCTCGTGGTTCCCACCCTGGGCGGTCTCGCCGTCGGCCTTTTCATCCGCTACACGCTGCCGGATGGCAGGCCTCAAGGGGTGCCTCACGTGATCGAGGCCTCGGCGCTGCTGGACGGGCGGATGTCGCTGACCACCGGAATCCGCGCCGCCATCGCCAGCGCCGCCTCCATCGGTGTCGGGGCATCGGTCGGCCGCGAAGGCCCGGTGGTGCACCTCGGCGCTTCCCTTGGGTCATGGCTGGCCAAGCGTCTGCATCTCGGCCGGGTGCTGGCCCGCACCCTGCTCGGCTGCGGCGTTGCCGCCGGGGTCGCGGCCTCGTTCAACGCGCCCATCGCCGGCGCCTTCTTCGCCCTGGAGGTGGTGGTCGGCCACTATGCCCTGTCGGCCTTTGCGCCCATCGTCATCGCCTCGGTCACCGGGACTCTGATCAGCCGCGCTCACTACGGCGACTTTCCGGCCTTTATCCTGCCGGAAAACTGGCTGATCGTGTCGTTCTGGGAGTTTCCGGCCTTCGCCCTGCTGGGCCTCGTCTCTGCCGCCGCGGCGATCATTTTCATGCGCTCGATCATGTTCACCGAGGATGTGGTCGCCAAGCTGCCGATTCCCAGTTGGTCGGCCCCCGCCTTCGGCGGCCTGCTGCTGGGCGCGATCGCGCTGGCGTTTCCCCAGGTGGTGGGCGTCGGCTACGAAGCGACGGATGCGGCCCTTTCGGATCTCTATCCTCTGTGGCTGCTCTTCGCCCTGATCGTCGCCAAGACGGCGGCCACCGCGATCTGCCTGGGCAGCGGCTTCGCCGGTGGCGTCTTTTCGCCCTCGCTCTTCATCGGCGCCATGGTCGGCGGTGCCTTCGGCGTCATCGCCACCCAGGCTTTCCCCGATCTGTCGTCCGGGCACGGCGCCTACACCATGATCGGCATGGGGGCGGTCACCGGCGCCGTGCTCGGTGCGCCGATCTCGACCATTCTGATGATCTTCGAACTGACCAACGACTACGAACTGACGATAGCCGTGATGCTGGCGACGGTCATCGCCTCCGTCGTGACGCAGCAGGTGCATGGGCGCTCATTCTTTGTCTGGCAGCTCGAGCGGCGCGGCGTTTCCGTGCGTGGCGGACATCAGACCGGGCTGATGCGCCGCATCAAGATCTCTTCGGTCATGGACAACCGCTTCTCCTCCGTCGGTCTCGACACGCCGATCGCCGAGGTGCGTCTGAAGCTGCAGTCCGCCCCCTGGGGCGAGCTCTTCGTCATCGGCGCGGAGGAGAAGCTCTGCGGCGTGATCACCTATGCCGATCTGCACGAAGCCGCCTTCGACACCAGCCACGATTCAGAGCTGACCGCAGCCGACGTCGCCCGTGCGGTGCCGGCGGTGCTGCAGATCGGCGATCATTTGGAGGCCGCTGTGAAGGTCTACAACCTTACCGGTGAGCCTCATGTGCCCGTGGTCGCCGACAAGCAGTCCATGCTCATGCGCGGCCTGGCACATGAGCACGAGGTGATGCTGGCCTATCAGCGGGCCCTGGACACGGCGCGCGCCGAAGAGCGGGGGGAGGCTACCTCCAGCCGGCGCCGCTACAAGGCCTGACCGCACCCGCGGTCCCACCGGTCCCCAGCGCCGATCCCTGGCGCCGGCGCACCGGCGGCCCAAGCTCCGGCCCTGTCACCGGTCCTGTAAACGGCCCTGTCACCGGCCCTGTCACCGGCCCTGTCACCGGCCCTGTGACTGGCCTGCCTCCGATTGCCTGTGCCTGCCGGTCATGCCGCCACGGCGACCCGCTCGGCGAAGACCTGCCGCTTCTTGCTCTTGCGGTCGAGCTTTTCGTAGAGCCCGAGCGGCGAGAAGCGCATGACGTGCTGAAGGTCCTCGCGGCTCATCCAGACAAGCCATTCCTCGAAAGCCTCCTCGCCATCCTGGGGATGCCAGATGATCCCACCGGGGGCGAGATGCATATAGCCCTCGCGCGCGGCCAGACCCTTGCAGGCCGCCAGGGGAGGGACGAGGCCAAAAATGTAGTCCGGCGACCATTCGAGCAGCGCCAGGGCGAGGGCGAGACGCGGCAGCACGGCCGTCATCCCGCCGCCGCGCAGCCCGTTGTTGCCGCCCTTCAGCCAGAGTTCGCCGTGATAGCAGACGCTGCCGGTGATGAATTGAGAGGCCGGAGCCGCGCCGAAGCTGGACCGGTCCGCATCGACCGCCACCCCCGGCGGCACATAGGCGAAGCGGCGTTGGTGCAGATGTTCTTCCAGACTGCAGCCGGTCAGATCGTTGAGCCGCATGGCCTGGGTGTGGACGATGTCGCCCTTGCCGTTGGAGCCCTTGATCCAAAAGGCATTTCTGGGCCCCAGGTCGGAAATCGCGGGATCGAAGATCGGCGATAGCGGAGGCCGGTCGCTCTGCTGCTGTCGCAGATCGCGGAATTCATCGAAATCCGAGCTGATTTCGATCTCGATGGCGTTGCGCGCGGCGATTTCGGTGATCGCGCTGACGAACTGGATTTCGGAAAACAGACGATCTGCGGGCATACTGAGGCTCCTTTGCCTTCGCTTGGGTACGAAGACAGAGGTTAGCGGTATTTATGCCCGTTGGGTTAGAAGCTAGGTGAAGATTGCACTCTGGGCCTGTGGCGCCTGGGTGAGAGCCTACTAAATCTCGTACTCCATTAGGAGGTCCTCATCCATTTCCGGCAGTTCCTCCAGGTTGAGGTCGGAAATCGAGATGGTGTTCGTGCGCGCCACGAAAAGCGTCAGCGCAGGCTCGCCGTCGGGAAAGACGCAGCCCAGGAGAAGACGCTGGAAACGGACCGGAATTGCGGGCCCGTTGCGGGTGCGCGGGATCTTGCCGCAGATGTGGTCCAAGCGAGCGCTGCCATCCTCGAAGACCTTCGGGTAGGCCTGCGACATGAAGCTGTCGAAGTCTGTGCCCGCCGGATCTTCCTGGGAGAACCGGCCGATCGCGCTCTTGGCCCACTCCCAGCCAAGCCAGGTGGCATAAGAGGATTTCTCGCCGATCTCCACGCAGAGCCAGGCATCTTCCCGGCGGCGATAGACGAGGCGGTAAGGCTTCATCTCCGTCATCGCCGGGTGCTCGAGCTGCAGTTCCGCCCGCGACCAGGCCTCGAAGCCGCGCCGCAGCATCGGCGGCCCATCGTGCCAGATGCGGCTCAGGTGGTGCTGCTGGGCGTGAAAAGAATAGCCGCTTGCATCCCGGTAGTTGACCCGATCCAGTGAACTCAGGCCGCGCGTGCGAACGCTCCGGTTCGACAGCCAGCTTTCGGCCATGGCCAGGATATGCTCGGCTTCCCGGCGGTGCTGTTCCCCCGCTTCGGTCAGGAAGTAGCGCCTGTTGCGCAACTCCAGCAGTTTGATCCCCTTCATGTCTTCCAGGCTGCGGATGTGCCGGCGCACCGTCTGGCGGGTAACGCCAAGGATCTCGACCGTCTCCGAAAGATTCAGAGTACGCGCCAGGGTGGTAAAGGACCGGAGGATGTCGAACAGCGTCGAAGGCTGACGGCCGTCGGCATCGGGGGGACTGGTGGGATGATTCAAAACGCCGCTGGACCCTCGAACATCGCGGAACGTCGCATAAATCGGGGCCGCAGCATCGCGCGCGCGCCGAAAAGTTTGGGAACATTATTGTTCCAGTCAGTATCACGAATCAACGGAACATGCAAAGAGCTACGCTGTGTCGGGTGAGTTTATGGAGAATTGATTCATCTTTTAGTTTTATCAAACTGGTGTCCGCGGTCCGTTGCCCCGATGGGATAGAGGGCGAGATGTGGGAGCTTGGCCGGTGACTCCGAAAGACTGTCGATTGGGAAAGCTGATTTGCCTGGCGCGCGAGGAGCGCAATCTCAGCCGGGACGAGTTGGGCGCAATGCTCGGCATCAGCCCTGAGCAGGTCAAACGGTTCGAGGAAGACCGCGACCGCATGCCCCCGGGGCTGCTCTACCGCCTCTCGGAACTGTTGGAGCTTCCGGTGACCGCGTTTTTCCGCGACTAATCCAACTCCGCAGCCGGCCCAGGGCAACGAACGGACGTCTCGCTTCAGGCGCTCGCGTTCTGCGGGGGGTGGCGGCCTTCTGAAGGGTCACGCCACCTGTTTGGGGACCGAAGCGAGCTGATTGAGGCCGAGCCAGTTCAGCATGTTTTTCTGCAGCGCCTTGTCTCCGGTCAGCACGATGCGATCGTCCTTGATCGCTTTGGCCAGGGTTTCCAGGCCCATCCAGACCGCCGTCATGGTGCGCAGGTCGGCTTGGACGAAGAGGTCGACGTCGAATCCCGGTTCGACCATACAGAGGTCCACCCCCTCCTTGGGGTCGACCACGAGCCACCAGTTCCGCTCCGTCGGGCGGCGCTCCGGGTAGATGAACTGGATCACAGAGCGCTGGCGCGGCAGTTCGGGAACACGAATGTTCCGGCGCATGTCCCACATCAGAAGGCCGGCATCCAGCTTCTCCAACTGGGGCTGGGTCTCGGTCCAGCGCTGTCCCCAGATCCCCATGGCGTCGACGATCGGGCCCAGTTCCTTGCCGGAGGGGGTCAGGTGGTACTCCATCACGCCGGGCTCCCCCGGGACGGGCACTTTCTTCACAATGCCGTTATCTTCCAGTTCCTTCAGGCGCTTTGACAGCAGCGCCGGCGACATCCGCGGCATGCCGCGGCGCAGTTCGTTGAAGCGTGTCGTGCCGGCCACCAGTTCGCGCACCAGGACCATGGTCCAGCGCGTGCAAAGGATTTCCGCAGCCATGGAGACCGGACAGAACTGTTGGTAGCTGCCGCTGGTCATCGGATTTCCCCCGTTCCGCTTTCTGTTTTGCCCCGATCCTAGCCCAGTCCCGAGTTCAGAATCTATATCGGGTCGATTCAGTTTCTGAACTGGCGCGGCAGGGGCGGCCTGTGACATCTCCCCCGGCGCCGCTTATGCGCGCCCCCGGGGCCCTGCCCCGTCATCGGGCGCATCTTTAAGGAACTGACACCATGACTGTTGCCCTGCAACAAACCCAACCCGCCACCGGACTGGACGCGGTAAAGGCCAAGCAGCAGGCCGCCTGGGCCTCCGGCGACTACGCCATCATCGGCACGACCCTTCAGATCGTCGGCGAGCAGCTTTGCGAGACTGCCGATCTGCGCCCCGGCGCCAAAGTTCTGGATGTGGCCGCCGGTAACGGCAATGCCACTCTGGCCGCGGCCCGGCGTTTCTGCCAGGTCACCGCGACCGACTATGTCGAGACGCTGCTCGACAAAGCCAGGGCCCGCGCGGCGGCGGAGCGCCTGGAAGTGGCCTTCGAGATTGCGGATGCCGAAGCCCTGCCGTATCCCGACGCCAGCTTCGATGCGGTGCTCTCGACCTACGGCGTCATGTTTACGCCGGATCAGGCCAAGGCCGCGGCGGAGTTGGCCCGGGTCTGCCGCTCCGGCGGGGTCATCGCGCTGGCCAACTGGACGCCGGAGGGCTTCATCGGCCAGGTCTTCAAGACCCTCGGCAAACACCTGCCGCCGCCTGAGGGGGTGCAGTCGCCCGCGCGCTGGGGCACGGAGCAGGCCCTGCGCGAACTCTTCGGCGAAGCTGCGGCCTCAATCGACCTGACGCCGCGTCAGTTCACCTTCCGTTATCTTTCCGTTGATCACTTCATTGATGTCTTTCGCCGCTACTACGGCCCTATTCATAAGGCCTATCTCGCGCTCGGCGAGGCCAGCGACGCCCTCGATGCCGATCTGCGCGCCCTGCTGACGCGCTTCAACACCGCGAGCGACGGGACGCTGGTGCTGCCGTCGGACTACGTCGAGGTGGTGATCCGCAAAGCCTGATCCCCGCCAGGTTCGCCCAAGCGAAAGGGACCCGCTTCGCGCGGGTCCCTTTTGCCGTGGAACGGCGGTCGCCTAATAGGTCGGGTTCAGCTTCAGATAGTCGTAGCGGTCGCCGGACTTCACGGAGACTTCGCGAAACCCGTTATCGCCCTTCAGGATGGTGAGCGGCACATCGATCCCGGCGCTGCCCAGGGACCAGACCTTGCGGTAGAAGTCGGCCAGGGTGCTGACCGGCTCGCCCTGCACGGCGACGATGATGTCGTTCTGTGTGATGCCCGCCGAGGCGGCGGGGCCGCCGGGGGAGACCCGGTTGATGAAGACCTTGCCGCGGACCTCCTCGGTGAAGAGGCCGAGCCAGGGTTTCGCCGGCCCGCCGGCGCGGCCCTGGCGCATCAGATCGTCCATGATCGGCTCCAGCAGGGAGATCGGCACGAACATGTTGCCGGGGAACTGTCCGCCTTCGGTCAGGGCATCGCCGACGATCAGCGAGCCGATGCCCAGGAGGCGCCCGTCGGAGCCGATGAGCGCCGCGCCGCCGAAGCTGCGGTAGGGCGGGGCGGTGAAGATGGCGCTGTCCAGCAGGTATTCCCAGTAGCCTGCGAACTCACGCCGGGAAACCACCATGGCCGGGCTCGGTCCGTCCGGGCCGGCGACCAGCACCTGGGTCTGCGCGGGCAGATCGTCGGAATCGCCCAGTTCGATGGGCGCGACGTTCAGGGGGGTTGCCGGGCGCAGCAGGCCGAAGCCCGTGTCATAGTCGTAGGCAACGATTTCGGCCGGGATGGTCACGCCGTCCTGCAATTCGACTTCCGCCTGGACGGCCTCCAGAATCAGATAGCCGATCGTCAGCACCAGACCGCTGTCGCTGATGACGACACCGCCGCCTTCGCGTTCGGTGCCCAGCGTCCCGGCGGTGCGGGCATCGGGCGGAACCTCTGCGCGCACCGTGACGACGGCACGCAGGGGATTGGACTGCGCTTTGGCCGTCTGGCCGGCCAGCGTCGCCACAGTCAGCGTCACGACAACGGCGATCGCCAGCAAAGCAGCCGGGCTGCGGGAAATCACACAGAGGGGGCGTGCCCAGACCGGGCGCGTCACTTCAGTCCACATGCCGCTCTCCTTTGGCTGCGGCGTTTCCCCCTGCGTTTGTTTAACCATAGCACGAGATCGCGGCGCGTGTGGCGGTATTGTTGCCTATTGTCAGTGGTCAAACGGGTTCTGGAGGCCTCGCCACTGCGTACCCCTGTTTACCGACCGGAGGAACGTCCCGATACGTCTTCTTCTTAAGACTGTATCTGTGCCGCCGGGCCTCGGGTCCTCTGCCGGTGCTTCCGGCAAGACCGGCTGCCGTCAATCCTCCAAAAGGTAGTCGCCCTGCCGGTGCGGCAGCGCATCCTCTCCAACCACTTTCGCAATGGGCATGCCCGGGCGCGCATAGCGCTGGGTGCGGCGCGACAGCACGAGGCCCGAAGCGCGGGTGGTGACGGGCAGGCGGGCATGCTCCGGCACCGCGGTCGGATCGACGATCCAGGCGATCACGTCCCCTGCTTCCACCTCGTCGCCCAACTGCACGGTGTAGGCCAGCACGCCGGTCGCCGGTGCGCGCACCGAATCCGTCGCATCCAGGCGTGTGGCCTGGCAGAGCAGGGTCGGCGGCGGCGGCGGGTCGCCGGCAACGACGCCGAAGCGCTGCAGGCTGTGAAACAGCGCCTGGGCGTCGCGGGCGGCGGTGGCGTCGTCCACGTCGGCGAAGCCGCGCAGTTCCACCGTCGCCGCGAGGCAGGCGGCGGGAATGGGGTGCTGGGGATAGCGCTCGGCCAGCCGCGTCCAGGGCGTGGAGAAGGTCTCGTCAAAGGAATTGCCGCCGGAGTCTTCCGCCAGGAGTATGGCGCGGCACCCCAGATCGGCGGCAAAGTCCGCCGCCTGCGGCCAGTGCGCCGGAATGAGGAAGAGGTGCATCAGCGCCTCGTCGTCGCAATGCAGATCCCAGACCAGATCGGCATCCACCGCCAGAGAGGCCAGCGTCAGCCGCAGCGACTCCAGCTCGCTGCCGGGCCTTTGGGCCTCCAGATGCGCGCGCTGGGCTTCGCGGATCGCCTCCACGTTGGCTGCCTCGTCGCTGCCCAGCTTCTCCGCCAGGCCGTCGACGATGGGGGAGTAGAGGTCCGGCCAGTTGCGGTTGAAGTTGCCGCCGCCGCCGGCCTCGTAGCGCCCGAGGTGGATGCCGTTGGCGAACTGGGCGAGGCCGATGGGATTGGCGTAGGGCACCAGGACGATCTCGCCGCGGATCTCGCCGCGCGCCTCTGCCGCGGCGAGCAGGCCATAGAGATGGTGCTGGACCAGCAGGCCGGGGGTCTCGTCGGCGTGCAGGGAGGCCTGCAGGTAGGCCTTGGGCCGGGCGCCTGACTGACCGAAACGATGAACCGTAAGAACCCGGCTGGTGCCGGGGCTTACCGCGAGCAGGGGGATGGTTTCGGTCCTTGGGGGCATGGCAGGGGTCCTGTTGTGGAAGGCGACTTGTGGAAGGCGACCGCGGCATGAAAGGGGCAGCGCTGCCCCCGGTCAAGGCCGGGCCTTGCCGGGTCCTTACCGGGGCCTTGCCGGGTCCTTGCCGGGTCCTGGCCGGGTCGGCTGGCAGGGATGCGTCAGTTGCCCCTCCAGGGGGCCTTTCCGCGCGTGAGCATCCGCTTGGCATGCGCTATAAAGGGGTCATGTCAGATCCCCAAGTCTCAAGCCCCGGGGCGGCCACGACTGCGCTCCGGCCCTATCCCTATCTCGACGCCCTGAACGAGGGCCAGCGCGCCGCGGTGGAGGCCCTGGATGGCCCGGTCCTGGTGCTGGCCGGCGCCGGCACCGGCAAGACCCGCGTGCTGACCACCCGTCTGGCGCATCTGCTGATGACCGGGCGCGCCCGTTCGCCGGGGGAGATCCTGGCGGTCACCTTCACCAACAAGGCGGCGCGGGAGATGAAGGACCGGGTCGCCGCTCTGCTGGAACGGCCCTCGGTGGAGGGCTGGTGGCTCGGCACCTTCCACGCCATGGCCGTGCGCATCCTCAGGCGCAATCCGGAGGCCGTGGGCCTGCGCAGCAACTTCACCATCCTCGACACCGACGACCAGATCCGCCTGGTGAAGCAGATCCTGCAGGCCGAATCGGTCGACGAAAAAAAGTGGCCGGCCCGCGCCCTGCTGTCGATCTTCGAGCGCTGGAAGGACCGCGGTCTGACGCCGGAGAAGGTCTCGGCCGGGGAGGCCGGCGATTTCGCCCGCGGCCGTGCGGTGGAGCTCTACGCCGCCTATCAGGAGCGCCTGCGGACCCTGAACGCCTGCGACTTCGGCGACCTGCTGCTGCACAACCTGACGCTCTTTCAGAACGAGCCGGAAGTGCTGGCCGACTATCACCGGCGCTTCCGCTACATCCTGGTGGACGAATACCAGGACACCAACGTGGCGCAGTATCTCTGGCTGCGCCTGCTCGCCCAGGGTCACAAGAACATCTGCTGCGTCGGCGACGACGACCAGTCGATCTATGGCTGGCGCGGCGCCGAGGTCGGCAACATCCTGCGTTTCGAGGAAGACTTTCCCGGCGCCAAGGTGGTCCGGCTGGAGCGCAACTACCGCTCCACCGGGCGCATCCTGGCCGCCGCTTCCGGCCTGATCGCCCACAACGAGGGGCGCCTGGGCAAGACCCTCTGGACCGAGGGCGATGAGGGCGACCTCATACGCCTGCGCGGCCTCTGGGACGGCGAAGCCGAGGCCCGCTTCGTCGGCGAGGAGATCGAGGCCATGCAGGCCCGGGACAAGGCCCTGGACCTGAAGGAGATCGCCATCCTGGTGCGCACCGGCGCCCAGACCCGGGAGTTCGAGGAGCGCTTCATCACCCTCGGCCTGCCCTACCGCGTGGTCGGCGGCCCGCGGTTTTACGAACGCATGGAGATCCGCGACGCGCTGGCCTACCTGCGTGTCATCCAGTCGTTCGACGACGATCTCGCCTTCGAGCGCATCATGAACAAGCCCAAGCGCGGCCTGGGCAACGCCACCCTGCAGCTGCTCTATCAGACCGCGCGGGCCGGCAACGTGCCGCTTACCCTGGCGGTGCGCCGCCTGCTGGACACCGACGAACTGCGCCCCGCGGCCCGCCGCGCGCTGGGCACCCTGATGGCCGACTTCGACCGCTGGCGGGAGATGGCGGAGACGACGCCCCACCCCGAACTGGCGGAGATGGTGCTGGAGGAATCCGGCTACACCGAGATGTGGATGAACGACAAGTCCCTGGAGGCGCCGGGCCGGCTGGAGAACCTGAAGGAACTGGTCAACGCCATGGGCGAGTTCGAGACCCTGGCCGGCTTTCTGGAGCATGTCTCCCTGGTGATGGAGGCGATTTCCCAGGAGGGCCAGGACGTCATCACCATCATGACCCTGCACGCGGCCAAGGGCCTGGAGTTCGACACCGTTTTCCTGCCCGGCTGGGAGGAGGGGCTGTTTCCCAACCAGCGCGCCCTCGATGAAACCGGGCGGCGCGGACTGGAAGAGGAGCGCCGCCTGGCCTACGTCGGCCTGACGCGCGCGCGCAAGCGGGTGATCATCTCCTTTGCCGCCAACCGGCGCATGCACGGCTCCTGGGCGGCGGCGATTCCCTCGCGCTTTGTCGACGAACTGCCGGGCGAGCATGTCGCCCAGGAAAGCGACCAGGGCATTTACGGCGCCGCCAGTTCCGCCTTCGGCGGTATGGGCGGCGGCATGGGAGAAGGCATGGGCGCCTGGCGCGAGGCGCGGGTGAGCCCGGGGCTCAGCCGGGCGCGGGCGCGCCAGGGCCAGGAGAGTGCCCCCTTCATCGACGTGACGCCGACGCGGATCGAGACCATCGGCAGCGGCGCCTTCCAGCGCGGCGACCGGGTGTTCCACCAGAAGTTCGGCTACGGCTCCATCGCCTCGGTGGAGGGCGAGCGCCTCAACATCCGTTTCGACAAGGCCGGCGACAAGAAGGTCATCGCCAGCTTCGTCGTGCCCGCCGACCAGGCCGGCTAGATCCCGCTGGCGAGATAACCGCCATCGACCACGAGGTCAGCGCCGGTTACATAGCTGGACGCATCTGAAGCCAGGAAAACAGCGGCGCCGACCAACTCCGACGTTTCGCCAAATCGACCGAGCGGCGTGTGGTCACGCAGCCTTGCCGCGCGCTCCGATGACATCCGCTTGCGGTTGAGTTCAGTGAGAAACACACCAGGTGAAATTGAGTTGATGCGAACCCCGCGCGGTGCCCATTCTACTGCCAGTGTACGGGTTAAGCCCAGAACGCCGTGCTTTGTCATGGCATAGACCGCCGCATTGGGCCAACCGCGGTGCGCCGCCAGAGAGGCGATCGTAATGACAGTGCCGCGACCGCGCTCCAGCATCGGTGCGGCGAGATGGGTGCAGGCGAAGAACACGCTTTTGAGGTTGGTGTCCATAAGGTGGTCATAGTCGCCTTCGCTGAATTCACCGGCAGGTTGAAGCATGGTCGTACCCTGGCAGGTGACCAAGCTGTCGAGAGGCCCTAGGCGTTCCGCAAACGACCGGCCGAGGCGCTTGATCGCCTCAAGATCGGTCACATCGGCGGTAAAACCGCTGGCCGGGGGGGCATCGACGCCAGTCGCGGCATTGAGCTGCTGCACCGCCGCTTCAACCTTATTTTGGCGCCGCCCGGCTATGGCGACCCGCGCACCGGCTTGGCGAAAACCGGCGGCAATGGCCAAGCCGATCCCGCTCGACCCCCCGATGATCAACGCGTTCGACTCGTTCAAGGCGGTCATGAGGTGGTCTCCCCTTTGATGTTTCCGCGTCGCGGCTGCTTCTCGATTCGACTATTGCGTTCCCGTTCGTTACGTGTATGCATGTAACAATACAAGGGTCAAGTGACTGCAAACGGGAGGATAACAATGTTGCGCACAACATTTGCCGCAGGGCTCGTGGGGTTCACAGCGCTCGCTTTTGCCGTCAGCGCGCCGCAACCGGCCGCTGCCGACACCGACTTCATTCGCATCGCGACCGCAGGTTCCGGCGGTAACTACTATCGTCTTGGGGGTGGCTTGGCGGCGATCTACAACGACGTGCTCGACGGGTCTCAGGCCTCGATTCAGGCGACCGGCGGTTCGGTCGAGAACCTGGATCTGCTCGCCGACCAGGAGGTCGAGGTGGCCTATTTGACCGGCAGCGTCGGGCAGCAGGCCTTTACCAATACCGGGCGCTTCCAAGACCGGCCGCAGGGCCGCTATGACGGTTTGCGCGCCATCGCCACGGTCTATCCGAATCCGCAGTGGTTCATCGCCATCGACGATGACATCACCTCACTCCGCGACCTGGAGGGCAAACGTGTGTCGGTGGGGACCCAGGGCGGTGCCGGGGAAAACTGGTGGCGCTCCATCATGGATCACCTTGGCTGGACCTATGCCGATATCAAGCCGGAGTTCACGGTGCACCAGGCCGCCATCGACCAGGTCCGGAACCGGCAGATCGATGCGATCATCTGGCCTGACGCGCCGGGCTCGGCCAGCATCCAGCAGGTCGCAGACACAGGTTTTGGACGCGTCCTCGATCTGGATGCCGACGTGATCGAGAAGATGACGACGGACAGTCTGGACTATGCCTATACGGTCCCGGCCTCGGCGAACCCCTTTGGCGAGACGCCCATCCAGACCTTTGCCTCGCCCATCACCTTCGCCACCCATTCCGGGATGTCGGACGATATGGTTTATGCCCTCGTCAAAGCGATGTTCGAGAACAAGGAACGCCTGATCGGTGTTCACCCGCTTGCCGAGTACATGACGCTGGAGAACGCGACGAGCGGGCTACCTTTCCCGCTGCATCCCGGGGCGGAGCGGTTCTACCGCGAAATGGGCGTGCTATAGCAGGCTTGTGGTCCGGCAACCCCCCGGAAATCCCGCTGGAGGGCGGCCTGCTGCGGCCGCCCTTCTTTTCTCCCGTCATGCAGCGAGGGAATCATGACCGAGCGAGATCAAAGGCCATCGCCACAGAAAACGGAATGGACGCGGCCCGATCTCGAAGGCGAAGGCGTCATTGACCTCGACGCCTTGCAAGGCAATGCCGAGGCGCAGTCGACCACGCGCCACCTGACCGGCGTTTGGGCAAAGATTTTCGCCGGCGTTGCGATTGTCTCTTCGCTCTTCCACTTCTACACCGCCGGCTATCAGCCGATGGCCGCGATGGAACAGCGGCCGATTCACCTCGCTTTCATGCTGTTTCTCGGATTTCTCATTTATCCCGCCGGCAAGGCGCCGCGGCGCGGCAGCCCGCCGGTTTGGGACGTGGCTCTGGCTGTCATCGGCGCGGTGACGGCCTATTACCTCGCCCACAACTATCTGGATATCGTCATGCGGGGTGGCTTCCCCACCCAGACCGATATCGTGATGGGCACTGTGTTTTGCCTGGTGATTGTAGAGGCTGCGCGGCGCACCATCGGCATGTTCCTGGTCGTGCTGTCGCTCGTCTTCCTCGGCTACCTGGCTTTCGGGCCCTACCTGCCCGGTGTTCTGGCGCACGGTGGTTTCAGCTACGAGCGCATCATTCGCCAGATGTACATGTCGACCGAGGGCGTGTTCGGTGTCGCGGTGGGGGTTTCGGCCACTTATGTCTATCTGTTCATTCTCTTCGGCGCGTTTCTGCAGAAATCGGGAACGACGACCTTCTTTACCAACTTAGCCTTTGCCGCCGCCGGCCACACGCCTGGTGGCCCGGCCAAGGTCGGGATTCTGGCCAGCGGCATGATGGGCATGATCCAGGGCTCGTCGGCCGCCAACGTCGCCTCGACGGGGGTGTTCACGATTCCCTTGATGAAGCGGCTCGGCTTTAAGGGATACTTCGCCGCCGCCGTCGAAGCGGTCGCCTCTTGCGGCGGGCAGTTCCTGCCCCCGGTCATGGGCGCTTCGGCCTTCATCATGGCCGAATACCTGCAAATGCCTTACGCCGTTATCGCACTCGGAGCGATCCTGCCGGCGGTTCTCTATTACGCGGCGGTCTATCTGCAAGTACATCTGCGGGCGAAGAAGCTGGCCATGGAGGGCTTGCCCCGCGACCGCCTGCCGAAGGTCAAGGCCGTCATTCGGTCCCGCGGGCACCTCGTGCTGCCGATCTTCGTCTTAATCGGGATGCTGCTGTTCGGCTTCACGCCACTCTTTGCCGCGTTCTTCTCAATCTTGTCGGTCGTCGTTATCAGTGCAACGCACCGAGAAACGCGAATGAGTTTTGCCGATATCATCGATGCGCTTGTGCTCGGTGCACGCAATACAATTTCCACAGCGATCGCCTGCGCGTCCGTGGGCTTCATCGTCGGCGCGGTGGCGTTGTCGGGGATTGGCCTGCTGCTCACCCAGTCGATTATCGGCTTTGCCGGCGACAACCTGCTGCTGGCGCTGTTGTTGGCGGCTGCCGCGTCGTTGTTCTTAAGCTTCGGGTTACCAACCACGTCAGTCTACATCATCACCGCGACGCTGGTTGCGCCCAGCCTGGTCCAGATGGGTGTGCCGCCGCTTGTGGCGCATCTGTTCTGCTACTACTGGGGCGGTGTGTCGTCGATCACCCCACCTGTTGCTCTTGCCGCCTATGTGGGCGCCGGGATTGCCAATGCGTCGGTGATGAAGTCCGGGTTCACCGCCATGCGGCTCGGCATGGCAGCTTATATCGTGCCCTTCGTGTTCGTTTACTGGCCGTCGCTGGTGTTGTGGCAGAATGCCGACCCGCTGCGGCTGATGGCTGCGATCGCATGCGGCGCCGTGACGGTGGTGTGCATGGCCGGCGTGGGCGAGCGCTATTTGTTCCGAAGGCTCGGTGTTGTGCAGCTGGCGCTTCTCTCAAGCTGCGTCATCCTGGTATTGCTTCCCTTCGCCGGGGCCAATGTCGCGGCGATTGCCATCGTCGCCGCCATCGTCGCCTTTGAGTTTCGCGCGAGCCGGCGCAGCGCAGTCGGCGCGGCAGCGCGCTGAGCGCCATGGCGCCGGCCAGTAGAAAACGCTTTGCCCCGTGGAAAACGTTTTGCCCAGTGGAAAACGCTTTGCAATGAGCGCCGAACTGCGTCTATGTGCAGCCCGAAACAAAGGCTATGATCAATGACACTTAAGAGAAGGTATAGCCTCGCAGCTATGAGTGCCTATGGTCACGATACCCCAACGGGAAGCTGAGCCGCCTGGACGGACGCGGCATCTGCACGAGCAGATCCAGGCCGCGCTGACCCAGGAAATCGAAAACGGCGCCTTCGAAAAGGGTGAGCACCTGACCGAAGAGATGATCGCCGAGCGATTCGGCGTCAGTCGCGGCCCGGTTCGCAAGGCCTTTCAGAAGCTTGAGGATGCAGGGTTCCTGACGCGCTCGGGTTCGCGCGGAATGGTTGTCGCGGAGGATCGCAAGCCCGGGAAGGCCATGCAGGCGCCGGTGGCGTCTCTGGCCCAACCGCTCGACAACAGCGCCAGTTGGGAGGCGATCTATGCCGACGTCGCCGGGGCGGCATCGGTTCACGCGGTCTACGGTCATTGGCGTGTCGTCGAGACAGAGCTTGCCAATCATTACGATGTCGGGCGGACCGTGGCGCGTGAGGTTCTGGCCCGCCTTGAACACCGCGGCATTCTTCGAAAGAGCCCACGATATCGCTGGTATCTGCCGAAGATGACGTTCGAGCGCACGAAAAACCTTTACGAGATGCGTGCGCTGCTCGAACCCGTTGCACTGCGCAATGCTGCTCAGGCGGTGCCGCGCCACGTTCTCGTCGACATGGAAGCGGAGCTCTCGGCGGCGCTTGGCAGTGCGCATCAGCTGACGTCCGCCGACTACGACCGTCTCGAGCGGCGTTTGCATGTCGAACTGCTGGCTTATGGCCGCAATGACCTGTTGTATGAGACTCTGGCGCATTTCCATGCGCTGATGGTCACGAATGTCAGTCTTTACCGGGCGACGCACAGCCAGTTCGGTGAAGAGCCCTTTCCCCACGAGCACCATGCTATCATTCGAGCGCTGCTCGATGATGATCACAGCGGTGCGGCACGGCTGATGGAAGCCCACATGGACGCGTCGTTGAGCCGGATCACGGAGCGACTGACCTACATGGCCGACAAGATTGAACTGGCTCCGCTGAGTTTTTTTCATCCTGTTGATGATCCCGCGAACAGCTGACGGAGTTCGCGTCTGATAAAGCCGGCGTCAGATCGGATCGACCTGCATCTGTACCAGCCCAGAGTGATTGTACTGGCCCAGAGTGATCACGGCTCGAAGGGCATCGCGACACCCAGTTGCTTCGCCAGCGCCTCGAACGCGGCGACAGTCGCCGGGTCGAGCGGCACACCGGTTCGGGACCGTTCGGCGGCGACTGTCCATTCGCGGTCACCAGGCGCCAGGACGCGGCCACCGGGTTTCGCCGGACTGTTGCGCAGCAGAGACAGGTAATGCTGCATGCCCGCGTGCAGTACGGCAGCGCCGGCAAAGCCATCTGGGTCTATGGCCAGGACGAAAGCGCCCATTTCGCGCGGCGTTTTGATATCCGCTCCGCCCATCGGCAGAATATCCGGGCTGAACCGCATACCGGTCAGCGCCGCCGAAAGGATCTCGGCTATTCCAGCAAGGCCGGCTCCCTTGAAGCCAAACGCGCCGCCAAGCGGTGCAAGCATCGCGGCTTCACCAGGTTTCGCTGTGTCTTCTCCCAAGGCGTTCGAAGCCGCCGCAGCCGGCAGGTTTTGACCCAAGCTTTCAAACAGTCCGATCCGGTTGTAGGGGATCGCGCTTGTCGCCATATCGATCAGCCAGGGGTCCTGGGCGCCGGTTGGTACGGCGAGTGCTATGGGGTTGGTACCGTGAAACCTGGACGCGCCGTCGTGCAGCCGAACGAAGCTGTCGGAGTTTGCCGCCACAAGGCAAAGCATGCCCTCATTTGCGCCAGCCAGCGCATAGGCGCCGGCGGGCCCGAAGTGGGAGGAGTTGCGAATGCCAACGGCTGCGATCCCTGATTCGCGTGCCATCGCACAGGCCCGTTCGACGGCCGTATAGGTCGCCAAAGCGCCCTGTGCATGGTCGGCGTCGAGCAAGCCGGACGCAGGGCGGATTTGCGTGAACCGCATATTGGGTTGGGGATTGAGGCGCCCGCCGCGCAGCACCTTCGCGTAATGCGGCAGCAGCCGCACGCCGTGGCTGTCTATCCCGTGCAGCGTGCCGTGGAGCAGTGATCGGGAGGTCGCATCTGCCGTGGCGCAGTCGGCTCCCACAGCACGCAGCACCTCGATACAAAAGCCGGACAGTCGCGACAAATCCGTAAGGATCGGCTGTGGCGGCTCTGTCTGCCCGGTGGTGGTCACAGCGTCTGACCGCCGTCGATGATAACAACTTGGCCGGTCATGAAAGCGGCTTGGTCGCTGGCCATCCAAACCGCAGCGGCGGCCATTTCGTCCGGACTGCCGAGTCGGCCCATTGGCTGGCGGGCGATGAAGGCACGGCGCGTCGCATCAGGGTCTACAGTCGCCTCAATGCGCGCTTCCAGCGAAGGTGACGCGGTCGTGCCTGGGCACAGAGCGTTACACCGGACCCCATCGCCTATGTGATCGCGTGCGATTGCCTTGGTGAGGCCAATAAGGGCCGCCTTGGTGGTTCCATAGGCGGCGCGGCGGCTGACGCCGGTCACGCTTGAAGCAACCGAGGCCACATTGACAATCGACCCGCAGCGCCGTTCCAACATGCCCGGCAGGATCGCCTGCACCAGCCAGACGCAACTCATCACGTTTTGTTGCCAGCTGCGGCTCCAGTCGGCAGCATCGCTTTCCAGAACGGTGCCGTCCGCAACCCAGCCTGCGCAGTTGATCAGGACATCTATGGCGTCCGCCTGCTTAACGGCCGCCGCTATGCCATCGACGTCTGTCACATCCAGTTCGATGGGCCGGATCGCCGGCGCCTGATTCGGCAGGTCATCCATTTTCGATAGCGTTCGGCTCGCCGCGGTGACCGACGCGCCGGCCTCGGCACAGGCTAGGGCGATGGCACGACCGATCCCCTGGCCGGCGCCCGCCACAAACACATGCTTTCCCTTGAGTTCGTCAGTCATCATCCGCGATCTCCTCGTCAACGCGCATTGTCACATGCATGCATTAGACAAAACCAGTGCTTCGCGCAAATGGTTCGTGATTGTTTCGAGCGCCCGCTGATACGGGCCGGCGCGAAGGGGATGGCGAAAAAGAGGCTCAGAGGAAGGTGATCCGGGACTTCCCGTCGACGATCAACGCCTGTACAAGCGTGCTAAAATCCGACGCTTTCCAGCGCACTCAGGATCTTGATCGGGGTGAGCCTCTCTGGAGAAACAGCTTTGACGGCAACCTATTGCCTGAGCCTGGCGCTGCCCGAGCCTGCCCTGGCCGCCTTCGAAGCGGTCTTCGAGCCGCTCGGCGGCGCCGTGGTGAGCGGCGGGCGGGACGGGCAGGGGCTGGTGCCCTGGCAGGTCTATCTTGCGGAACCGCCCGAGGCCGGTGAACTCCATCGCCTGCTGGCCCTCGCCGCCGAGGTCGCGGGGATCGAAACGCCGGATCACAGCCTGGAGACCGTGCCGGACGTGGACTGGGTGGCGGAGACCCAGAAAGCCCTGCCGGAGGTGACGGCCGGGCGCATCCGCATCCGCGGCTCCCACATCACGACGCCTGCGCCGCCGGGCGCCATCGACCTGCTGATCGACGCCAATGCGGCCTTCGGCACCGGCCGCCACGAGACGACGCGCGGCTGCCTGCTGGCGCTGCAGGACCTTGCCAGGCGTGGCGCCCCGCAGCGGGTGCTGGACATGGGCTGCGGATCGGGGGTGCTGGCGATGGCCGCGGCCAGGCTCTGGCCCTGTTTCGTCCTGGGGGTGGACAACGACGCGCCCTCTCTGGCCGTCGCGCGGGAGAACCTGCGCGCCAACGGCGTGGCTGACGGCGTCCGCCTGCTGCAAAGCGACGGGTTCCGCAGCGCCGCGGTGGCGGCCCAGGGCCCCTATGATCTGATCCTGGCAAACATCCTCGCCGAGCCGCTCTGCCGCATGGCGCAGGACCTGAAACGCCATCTGGCGCCCGGCGGCAGCGCCGTCCTGTCCGGCTTGCTGACCACGCAGGAGCGCCAGGTGATCGCCCGTTACCGCGCCGCGGGGCTGCGGCTCAGGCGGCGTTATCGCCTGGCCGAGTGGTCGACCCTGGTTTTGGAAGGACGCTGACGTCGTGGAGCGGACCCAGGGGTTGTCGGACCGCCTCGGGCGATTCCCTCAACCCTGCGTCCTGGCTAGGAAATTCGGCGGATACAGTCCTCGAGGCCCGCAAAGGTGTCGGTGATGCTCTTCATGTTGTGAGAGATGTCGTTGGTGACCGCCGTCTGTTCCTCCAGGGCCGAGACGATGACTGTCACATACTCTCCAACCTCGTTCGTTGAGGAAGAGATCACCTTTCCGCTGTTCGCCACCAAGTCGGCGATGCTCTGAATGTTGTCAATTTCCTGCGAGATCCGGTCGGTCGCCTGGGCCGTCTCGTTGGCCAGCGCCTTCACCTCGCCGGCGACGACCGCAAAGCCCCGCCCGGCATCGCCGGCTCTCGCGGCTTCGATCGTCGCGTTCAAGGCCAGGAGATTGACCTGCTCGGAAATCTTTCGAATGAGAGCGACGATTTCCTCCATTGCGCCGGTTTTTTCCTGCAGCTTTTCCGTCAGCTCGGAAGCGGCTTCATTCTTTTGAATGATGTCGCTTACCGACTTTTGCGAGTCCGCCATGTTTTTGCTGATTTCCTTGACGGACGACAGCATCTGTTCGGTCGCGTCTGAAACGGTCTGGATGCTCGATGCCGCCGTGGTGCTTCTTTCGCCTGCCTCAAGGCGTGCCTTCATCTGGCCCGATATGTCCGTCGCGAACTTGACGACCCTGAAAGGGTCACCGTTCATGTCGAGGATGGGATTGTAGCTGGCCTGGATCCAGACCTCCTGGCCCCCTTTTCCGATGCGTTGATACTCTGCCGAAAAGTACTCGCCCGCCCGCAGCTTCGCCCAGAAATCCTCGTACTCCTTCGACTGCGCGTAGTCCGCTGTGACGAACATGCTGTGATGCTTGCCGACGATCTCTTCCAGCCTGTACCCCATGGTGGCGAGAAAGTTCTCGTTTGCGGAGACGATGGTGCCGTCCATGTCGAATTCGATAACGGCATGCGACTTTCCGATCGCCTTTACCTGCCCGTCGAAATAGGCGTGACGGCGTTTCTGCTCGGTCACATCGGTGGCGACCTTGATCACCTTGAGGACCTGGCCATTCTCGTCGAGGACGGGGTTGTAGCTGGCCTGGATCCAGACCTCCTTGCCGCCCTTTCCAAAACGCCGATACTCCGCCGAGGAAAACTCGCCCCGCCGCAGACGGGCCCAGAAGTCTTCGTACTCGCTGCTCCGCGCATAGTGCGGCTCGGCAAACATGCTGTGATGTTTGCCGACGATTTCATCCAGTGCGTACCCCATGACGTCGAGAAAGTTCCGGTTCGCATGGATGATCGTACCATCGGGCTCAAACTCGATGATGGCGTGGGAACGGCCCAGTGCCTGGAGCTCCGGGTGATTCTGGTTCGTTTTGACAAGCGCGTTCATAGTCTCCACTCAGACCGATTGCGTGACTTCGACCCAAAGATGCCGCCTCCGCCTTCGTTCCGTTAAGGCACTTTTGAGCCCGGTCAACTCGAGGCATTGGTTTGTCGCGTGGTACTATTTAATCGTTAAGGAGAGTCTAATGTGATGCGGGCCTGTGCACCGCCGTCCGGCAAACCGGCGGCGGCGAGCGACGCCGGATGAAACGTGAAACCGGCCTGTCCCGTGTTCGAACGAGAAACGGCGGCGCCCCCCGAACTCCCGGTCCGGAGAAGCGCCGCCGTTCCTCGCCGTCCTGGCGACAATGCCTCCTGGCGGTAAGACTGTTGAGGCCCCTTCGCAGGGCCCCGCGGCTCAGGCGGCCGTCGAGCGGCCGAGATTGGCGTTCGCGGGCACCAGCAGATCCGGCAGGGTGCCGGTCACGTTGGCCGGGGTCACGCTGTCCGGAACCTCCGGCCGGGCTGCCAGGGCCGAAGCGTGAGACGCGCTGGCCGCGGCAGCCTTCTTGCCGTCGACCAGGGCCGCGGCAACCTCATGCAGGTTGGCCCGCTCGAGGCCGATATCGTCCAGCATCTTGTCCGACAGGGCCGAGAGTTCGCGCAGGGTACGGCGCAGCCGGTAGCTGCGCTGTACCCGCTGGGCCAGCACATGCCAGACGGAGCGGTGGTTGCTCCGCGGCTCCGTCGCGGCGGTCGCGGCGGCGGCGATGTCGGCGCGCTCGATGCCGATGTCGGTCAACATGGCATCGCTGAGCCCGTGCAGTTCGGCGATGGTGCGCCGGCGCTGCTGGGCGCGGCTCAGGGCAGAGACCAGGGCGGTCAACCCGGACCAGCGCGCAAAGGCGGCGGCGCCCCGGGTCAGTGTTTCGGCGACGAAGCGGGCCCTCATCTGGCGGGCGGTTTGAATGGCATCCAAAACGTCTACGGATCGAGGTGCCCACCGAACGTCGGCCCCCTTTGCGGCGGCTTCTTGCAGGTCGTACAGGCGGGTCATTGATTTTACTCCAGAATTCGAACGGGGCATCACAGGTCTTGCCAAGCGACCCGTGAGCCATGACTTTTCACTTGAGAGATACGCGCAAACGGCCGAATTCGAAGCCGGGATTTTTGCACTGCAGCATTGCGCTATCCGCATGGAACAGAATGCAAAACCGGATAGATGTAGGAAAAATTACCCATGACCCCATCGGAACCTGCAGCGCTTGCCGAAAAAGACGCAAAGCGGTCCGGCCAGACCGGTGACATACCGTCGGCCGAGAAACTTGCGGCCTTGCGGGCTGAACTGGCCCGCCGCGGCGTGGAGGGCTTTCTCGTGCCTCGTGCCGACGAGCATCAGGGCGAGTACGTTCCAGCCTCCGCCCTGCGCCTCGCCTGGCTGACCGGCTTCAACGGCTCCGCCGGCATGGCCGCCGTCCTGCCGGAGGAGGCGGCGATCTTCATCGATGGGCGTTACACCCTGCAGGTTCATAACGAGGTGGACACCGGCCTCTTTACGGCCCGGCACGTGATAGAGGAGCCGCTGTCGGCCTGGCTGGCCGAAACCCTGAAGCCGGGACAGCGTCTGGGCTTCGATCCCTGGCTGCACACCGAAGACCAGATCCGCCGCTTGGAGAAGACGGTCGCCGATCTGGGCGCGGAGCTGGTGGCTCTCGCGGGCAATCCGCTGGACGCTGTCTGGCACGACCAGCCGGCGCCGCCGCAGGCGGCTATTCTGCCCCACGACCTGCGCTATGCCGGGGTGGAGAGCGCCGAGAAGCGCGAGAGCCTGGGCAACGGCCTGACCGACAAGGGCGTGGCGGCGGCCGTCATCACCCTGCCGGATTCCATCGCCTGGCTGCTGAACGTGCGTGGCGGCGACGTCGAGCACTCGCCGCTGCCGCTGTCGTTCGCCCTGCTGCATGCCGACGGCGGGGTGGAGTGGTTCGTCGATGGCGCGAAGGTGGGCGACGCCCTGGTGCGCCATCTCGGCAACGCGGTCTCCATCGAGGCGCCGGAGCGCCTGGCCGAGGCGCTGGACCGTCTCGGCACCCAGGGGGCGAAGGTCCTGGCCGATCCCGCCACCGCGGCGCGCTGGGTCTTCGAGCGCCTGCGCGCGGCGGGCGCGGAGGTGGTCGCCGGGGCCGACCCCTGCCTGCTGCCGAAGGCGTGCAAGAACGACACCGAACTGGCCGGCACCCGCGCCGCCCACCGCCGTGATGGCCTGGCCCTGGCCCGTTTCCTCCATTGGCTCGAGGCCGAGGCCGAGGCCGGCCGTCCCCTGACCGAGATGGCCGTGGCGGGGCGTCTCGCCGCCTTGCGGGGCGAGAACGGCGAGCTGCGCGACCTGTCGTTCGATACCATCGCCGGGTCGGGGCCCAACGGGGCCATCGTCCACTACCGGGTGAGCGAGGAGAGCGACCGCGCGCTGCAGGCGGGCGAACTCTTCCTCTGCGATTCCGGCGCCCAGTATCCGGACGGCACCACCGATGTCACCCGCACGGTTGCCATCGGCACGCCGAGCGCGGAGATGTGCGAGCGTTTCACCCTGGTGCTGAAGGGGCACATCGCCCTGGCCATGGCGCGCTTTCCAAAGGGCACCTCCGGCAGCCAACTCGACAGCCTGGCGCGCTATGCGCTCTGGCAGCACGGTCTCGACTACGACCACGGCACCGGGCACGGCGTTGGCAGCTACCTGAATGTCCACGAAGGCCCGCAGCGGATTTCCAAGGTGCCGAACTCGGTGGCGCTGGAGCCGGGGATGATCGTTTCCAACGAACCGGGCTACTACAAGACCGATGCCTACGGGATCAGAATCGAGAACCTCGTGGCCGTGGTGGAAAGCCCGCGTGGGCCGGGAGAGGAACGCGACATGCTGGCCTTCGAGACCCTGACCCTGGCGCCCATCGACCGCCGTCTCATCCGGCCCGAGCTGCTGACCGCAGGCGAGGTTGCCTGGGTCGACGCCTATCACCAGAGGGTGCGGGAGACGGTTGCGCCCCAACTTGAAGGGGCGGCGCGGGACTGGCTTGAAGCGGCGACCGCGCCGCTGGGAGCCTAGGAAGGGTCCCGCCTACTCGTCGTGCGTCTCGAAGAGCGCCTTCATGTAGGTGTGTTGGATATCCTGGATGTGACGGGCGATATCCGCCAGATCCTGGCCGATCCGCTCGGCCATCTGCAGGTCTTCGCTGATGTAGAGGTCGGTGGGCTCGGCCCAGCGCTGGGTCATATGAATCAGGGCTCTGTAGGCGGCCTTTTCATGCGCCTTTTCCCCGCGCCCCAGTTCCTGAACGCGATCGAGGATGAACTCCAGACTGTCGTCGGCCGTCAGCATGTTCCCACCTGCCTGCTAGGTTGACGGCGAAAACCTACAGATTTCGGGTAAAGAGACTGTTTAGATTGCTGAAAAAAGGGCGATTTCCTTGGGATTTCCCATTTCTGCGCAGGCGGCGGAGAAAAAAGTTCGCGGGAAGTGATCCAGGCGGGTTCTCCCTGCGTAAAGGCGGATACACCCATTTGATTGCTGTAACTCACGCCCCGCCTTCTGGCGGGGTTTTCTTTTTCCGAATCGCTTCGACCGTCGCTGGAAATCCAGAAGACCGGCTCCTGCCAGCGCATAGGTTGACCATTGGGATCAGCCCTGTGCCGGCAAATATGTTTCGGCGGGTTTCGTAGCCAGTGCCGGGAATCTTTCGCGCCCGTCACCCTTGCCGCGCAGGCAATCCCCCTTATTTAGTAAACCGTTAAGTCTACCGATCCCCGGTTTTCTCTCGCGCCGGCAGAACACCGAAACAGGCACCGGCACGTCAGGCGCTTTGGGCGGCGCCGACCCATCTTCAAGATCTGGAGTGCAGGAATGGTGAGACTGCTGATCAATGGCGAGGAGCGTCAGCTTGATGTCGCTCCCGAAACCCCCTTGCTTTGGGTAATCCGTGACGAGTTGGGCCTGACCGGCACGAAGTTCGGCTGCGGCATTGCGATGTGCGGTGCCTGCACGGTGCACATGGACGGCTTTCCGATCCGCTCGTGCTCGACCGCCGTGGCCGATGCCGAAGGCAGCGAGATCACGACAATCGAAGCGGTCGCCGGCAAGGCGGCGCAAGCCGTGCAGGCGGCATGGGAGAAGCTCGACGTCGTGCAGTGCGGTTACTGCCAGTCCGGCCAGGTGATGTCGGCCATCGCGCTGTTGAGCGAAAACCAGAAGCCGACCGACGAGGACATCGACGCGGCGATGAGCGGCAATGTCTGCCGCTGCGCCACCTATGTCCGGATCCGCGCCGCCATCCACGAGGCGGCTGAGATGATGGAGGCCTGATGCCATGCTCGCAGGATTGAAAGACAGCACCGTCAGTCTGGCCGCCGACGCAGCCGCGAAGGCGGCGCCCAGTCGCCGCCAGTTCCTCAAGGCCAGTGCCGCTGCGGGGGCCGGTCTCGTCATCGGCGTCACCCTGCTGCCCGGCGGCGGCAAGATCGCCCGCGCCGCGGCGCCGGCGGCTTCCGCTCCGGTGGACCCCAATGCCTTCGTGCGTATCGCGCCGGACAACACCGTCACGGTGGCGATCAAGCACATCGAGTTCGGCCAGGGCACCTACACCGGCCTCTCGACGCTGGTTGCCGAGGAATTGGATGCCGACTGGTCGCAGATGCGGGCCGAACACGCCCCCGCCGACGCAACGCTCTACAACAATCTTCACTGGGGTCCGGTGCAGGGCACCGGCGGCAGCTCCAGTATCGCCAATTCCTTCATGCAGATGCGCCAGGCCGGCGCCGGTGCGCGCGCCATGCTGGTGATGGCCGCTGCCGGGGCCTGGGGCGTGTCGCCTGAGGAGATCACGGTGGCCAAGGGCGTGGTGTCGCATGCCGGCTCGGGCCAGAGCGCAAGCTTCGGCGAGCTGGCCGAGCGGGCGGCGACGATGGAACCGCCCGCCGAGGTGACGCTGAAGGACCCGGCGGATTTCACGCTGATCGGCAAGCACGCACCGCGCCTGGATACCCGTGCCAAGTCGCGCGGCGAGGCGATCTACACCATGGACAAGACCCTGCCGGGCATGTTGACCGCGGTGATCGCCCGCCCGCCGGTTTTCGGTGCGACCCTGAAGTCCTTCGACGACACCGCGGCGCGTGCCGTGCCGGGCGTCACCGACGTGGTCGCCGTACCGCGGGGTGTCGCCGTGGTCGGACAGGGCTTCTGGGCGGCCTCGCAGGGCCGCGACGCCCTCACCATCGAGTGGGACGAGAGTACCGGGGAGACCCGGGGGTCTGCCGAGATCATGGCCGGGTACCGGCAGCTTGCCGATCAGCCGGGCGCGACGGTGCGCAATGACGGTGCGGTGGACGACGCGCTGGCTTCGGCGGCCCAGGTCCTGGAAGCGGACTTCGAGTTTCCCTTCCTTGCCCATGCGCCGATGGAGCCGCTCGACTGCCTTGTCGACCTCAAGCCTGAGTCCTGCGACGTCTGGACAGGATCGCAGCTTCCGACCATCGACCACGGGGCGGCGGCGGCCGTGGCCGGATTGCAGCCGGAACAGGTGCGCCTTCACACCCTGCTGGCCGGTGGCAGCTTCGGACGCCGCGCGACGGGCCATGCCGACATGGTCTCCGAAGCGGTGAGTGTCGCCAAGGCCATCGACGGGCGCGCGCCGGTCAAGGTCATCTGGACCCGCGAAGACGATATCCAGGGCGGCAGCTATCGGCCCATGTACTTCCACCGGTTGCGCGCCGGTCTGGATGAGAACGGCAAAATCGTTGCATGGCATCACCGCATCATCGGGCAGTCAATCCTGCGCAACACGCCCTTTGCCGAAGGTTTTATCCAGAACGGCATCGACAGGAGTTCGGTCGAGGGGGCGGACAACCTGCCCTATGCCGTCTCCAACCTGGCCGTCGACCTGCACACCACCGACGTGAACGTTCCGGTGCTCTGGTGGCGGGCCGTCGGCAGCACTCACACCGCCTATTCGACCGAGGCCTTTATCGACGAACTGGCCGAAGCCGCCGGACGCGATCCGGTCGAGTACCGCATGGAGATGCTGGCCGATCACCCGCGCCATATGGGGGTGCTGAAGCTGGCGGCCGAGAAGGCCGGCTGGGGCGGTCCGCTTCCGGCCGGGCGTGCGCGCGGCGTCGCAGTGCACGAATCCTTCAACTCCTACGTCGCGGAGGTCGCCGAGGTCTCGGTGCGTGATGACGGCCAGATCAAGGTCGAAAAGGTTGTCTGCGCGGTCGATTGCGGCGTGGCGGTCAACCCGGACCAGGTCAAGGCGCAGATGGAGGGCGGCATCGGCTACGGCCTGAGCGCGATCCTCCACGAGACCGTGACCCTGGACGGCGGCCGGGTGGAGCAGTCGAACTTCCACGACTACCTGCCGCTGCGCATCGACGAGATGCCGGAGGTCGAGGTGCACATCGTACCTTCGGCGGAGGCGCCCACCGGTGTGGGCGAGCCGGGCACGCCGCCGATCGGCCCGGCGGTCGCCAACGCGGTCTATGCGGCGACCGGACAGCGCATCCGTCAGCTGCCGATGTCCCTGCACGGCCTCTCCGGCGCCTGACGGAAAGGCCTGGAAGGTGCTCGAGCCCTCCCCGGCGCGCTGCCGGGGAGGGCTCAAGTTTTTGTAGAGAGGGCTGCCGCTTCAGTCTGACAACAGGTCTGCCCGGCGTTCCGCGATGACATCCAGAAAGGCGGGGGCGTCGATATTGGCGATTGGCAGGCGGCCCGTTGCCGGGCGGCGCAGCGTGAAGCTGTCAACGTAAGCGATCAAGTCGGCGTTCTGCGTGGGCGCGCCCTGGGTGTTGTAGAGCTGGTAGTTGGGATAGGTGGGGGCGACGGAGTCGTAGTCGGCGTAGGCGGTCAGGCCGACGTTCAGCACCTGCGGCAGATCCGGGCGGATCATCTGGTCGATCACGCGCCAGTCGGTGCCGCTTTCGCGAACCAGAAGCGTGAAGAGTTCCCCGTGACGGGCGATGCGCAGGTCCACCGGCCCGGTCCCTGAGGGCAGGATCTTCAGGGTCGAGAGGGAGTTGGTGGTGGACTTGATCTCGTAATGCGGCTCGCCCGCCGGGGCAGCGGTCCCGACGGAGAAGAACAACCAGTTCTCCTGGCCGGGCACCCAGCCGGCGGCGCTGACCGCCCGCGGCGCGCGGATGAAGAGGCCGGCGAGGGAGAACGACGTCTGCGGCAGGTCCGCCTCGGTGCCGCGTACCTCGATGCGTGTGGTGGCAATGAAGTCGCCGCTGACCGGCTTGTAGAGATGGCCGGCCTGGTTGTCCTCGAACCAGCCGGAAGACTTCGGGCGCAGCACCAGCCTTCCCTCCTCGATGCGCGGGTCCTCCCATTTCGGGGAGAAACCCTCCGGCTCGTGTTCAGACCAGCCGGCGAGCTCCGCCGGCGAGTCGAAGCTGTTGGAGAGCGGCTTCAGATCGTCGGCCAGGGCCGACTGCGCGATGGTCAGGAGCGCGGCTGCGCAGCCGAGGGTTCTCAGCATGGTGATGTCCTTTGGAGAAACAAGGGGAGAGTAGGTTCGAAGACGGATGCGTGTCAGTTCACGACGATCAGCGAATGCGCGCCCGGTCCGGTTTCGACGGCAAAGCCGGTGTCCTGTAGTTGCGGAAGCGCCGCCGAGCGGTCGACGCGCCAGAACTCCAGCGCACTGCGCCGTGGCTCCGGGCCCTCGTACTCGAAGATGCCGGCAACGACGTAGCTGTCGGAGGCATCGAAGGCGATTCCCTCGGGCAGGATTCCGTCGAACTCCCAGGTGCCCGTATGGCCGACCAGCCCGTTGGCCGCATCGAAGCTGACCAGGGAAAGGGACGAGCGGCTGTAGCGGGGATCGCTGTCCTCCAGCCAGGTCTGCCCGATGTTCAGCGTCGCGATCATCGTTCCATCGTTGGAGAAGGCGAAGCTCTCCGCATGGCGCGGCAGGCTGACGCCGCCGACAATGAAGTGCCGGGGCGCTTCCGCATCCAGGGGCGCCAGTTCGGTCACCGTCAGGCGGGACGGCGGCGCGTTCAGATAAATGCCACGCACGTCCGCGCCCCAATGCAGATCGTTGGTCACGAAGTACCGTCCGTCCCGGGAGAACTTGCCGGACATCGGCCATTTCGAGGTCATCACGCGGTTGCCCCAGGGCTCGATGCCGGCGACCGAACCATCATCGCGCCGTTCGACCCGATAGAACTGAAGCTGCGAGCGAAAGGCCAACATCACGGCGACGATGTCTTCGGTGGGGTGCCACTCGGCATGATGAGGCAGCATGCCCTGGTCCGGCAGTTCCGGCATGGCGGTGAAGCCCTTCAGGGTGGATGCCGTTACTCTTCCGAAGCCGCCTTCGCCATAGCTCACGAACACCAAGGGCGCCTCCGGCGCCTTGGTGGCGAGGACCAGCGTGCTGCCGTCCGGGCTGACCGAAACGCCCTGTGGGCGGATGCCGACCTCGATGGAATCGGTTATCCGGGGCTGTGCCGGGTTGCTGACGTCGATGGCCCGCAGCGTCGTGCCGGACTCGAGATCCTGGATCGTGCGATCGCCCTCAGCCCTCGGCTTGCGGGTTTCCGCGACGAAGACGGTATTGCCGTCCGGAGAGGCGGCGATGCTGAACACCGGGTTGATGACCGAGTTGGAGACCTCGGCGACCCCGGTCGGGGTTGTGCCGGTCAGGGGCAGGGAGACGATCGCAAGCTGATCGTTACCGCGCGGGGTGCCGAGTTCTCCATCGATGTAGGCATAGGCGCGCATGTCGGCATCGGAGATGGCGGCAATGTAGCGACCCTGGAAGTCGGGGGGCGCCTCGGCAAAGGCGGGCTGTGCAAGAAGTGCCGAGATGGCCATGAACAGGGGCGCCTTGGCCAGGGGCGCCTTGGCCAGGGGGGCTTTGGGCAGGGAGGTTTTGAAAGGCATGGTGGTCCCCTCGTTGGGTTGAGACCCTCGCCAATCTGGTTTGCCTTTTGCGATCTTGAAGGCTAAGAAACGATAGTTTTGATAAGCATGAGTTATCGAAAAATGGCCGCCCTTCAGGACTACCGCTGTGTGATTGCGCTGTTGGACGCCCGTCACTTCGGCCGCGCTGCCGAGCGCCTGGGCGTGACGCAGCCGGCCCTCACCGCACGCTTGCGCCGGCTGGAGGCGGAGCTTCAGGTGCGTCTCTTCGAACGCGGGCGCGCCGGTGTCGAACCGACGGCAGCCGGTCTGGTCTTCGCGGAGGGGGCGCAGCGGGTTCTCGATGCCGCCGAGGAGGCGGCGGAGGCAGCCCTGGGCGTCCAGCAGGGCTATGGCCAGACCCTGCGCATCGGCATGACCCAGATCGCCGCCTACCAGGTGGTGCCGCAATGCCTGAGTGCTTTTCGCAGGGAGAATCCCATGGCGCGGATCAGGCTTGTGGAGGGAACGACCGCATCCCTGGAAGCGATGCTGGAACAGCGGCGGATCGATGCGGCGTTCCTGCATCCTCCCCTGCATGCCGCCGATCTCTCCGAGAAGATGCTGACGACGGTTGCGCTCGCACGCTTCAATGCCGGCGATGACAGCGTCGGCGATGCGCTCATCCGCTACCCTCGCTCCGAAGCGCCGGTGCTGATGGCGGCCTTGGGGCGTCAACAGGCGGTTGACGACGGACACGGCCATGGCCCCGCCGAAGCGGATACGATGCTCGGTGCTGCCGTCCTGTCTCAAGCCGGCTATGGTGCCTTCGTAGCACCGGTCGACTTCCCCCATGCGTCCTCGGTCGGCGTCAATCCGGCGCGCGGGAAAGCGAGGCAGGGGGATTTGGAAACCAGCCTGGCCTGGCGGTCTCTGGATCGGCGCCCGGTCATCCGGTCGCTCATCAACGCCGTCGGCCTGGTTGAGGCCGACTGAGCGTTCGGGCCGCCGCGTTTTCGATAAGCGCAGGTTATCAAAGTTATCGAATCCGAAATTGGACCGGCGGCGGGCCGAACCGATATCAGGTCCAGCGGCCGGCCAGCGCGGCGCGGTGCTGCACAGGCTTTTCACCTCGCCCAGGAATCCGTGCCATGACCCAACGCCTCGCTTTGACCGCAGCGGTCCCGGCGGCACTGTTTGCGTTGGCCTGGCTGATCCCGCTTCCGGGGCTCGGTGATTCGGAGGGGCTGGGTGATTCAGTGGGGTTGGGCAACCCAGCGGCCCTAATCAACTCGGTGGATCTGGGGCCCGACCGCGATATCGTCGACCGCTACGGCCTGGACCTCATTGCCTATGCGACGGTCCGGCGCAGCGACGGCAGCTACCGCCGCATGCTGACGCAACCCGAGACTCTGGCGGCTGTGGCGGCGGAGGGCGTACCGCCGGAGGGCGCGCGCATTCTGATGGAAACACACTATCGCCCCGGCCGGGTCTCGACGGTTTTCCATATGGAGAAGGTTGCGGGGCGCTGGGCCTATGGCTCGTTTTCGGCTTCGACGTCGGATCCGAACCTGGCAACCCGGGCGCAGGCGTCCTGCCTCTCCTGTCACGCCGGTGCGGCGGCGACGGACCTGGTCTACACGCTGCCGAGCCTCAGAGCTTTTGCCGCGGGTGGAGCCGCCTCCGACTTTGCCTGCGACCGCGGCGGGCGCAGCCCCTGCGACACCGGAGTCTATGAAAAGGGAGCAGAGCCCTGAAGTCTGCGGCAGACCGCTACCCCCGCGTCCTGCGGGCGGTGCATCTGGCAACGGCGCTGCTTGTCCTGGCGCAGGTCGCGCTGGCGGGGGTCAACGCCCTGGTCTACGAAGGCAATCCCGTGCTCGCCGAAGCGGCGGTGCAGGCGCATCTTTCCCTCGGCGCAGTGGTCCTTGCACTCACGGTCCTGCGGCTCTTCTGTCGCCTGTCCCTGGATGTTCCCGCGCTGCCGGATGACATGCAGACCGGGGCTCGCCGCGCTGCACAGGTTGTGCATGCGGCTCTCTACCTGCTGCTGCTGGCGCTGCCGCTGAGCGGCTACGTGAAGCTGGCTGCGCTGGGCTATGAGATCGTGCTCTTCGGCCTATTTGCGCTTCCGCCGCTGCCCTTCGATCCGGTTCTGGCCACGGCGGCGCGCGATCTGCACGCGGCAGCCGCCGTGATCCTCGGCGTTCTGCTGACCGGGCACATCGCCGCCGCGCTGCTGCACAGGCGGCTGTTCGGCCAAGCGGTGCTCCGGCGCATGTTTCCGCCCATGTTTCTAATGCGACGAAACCGCAGCCTGGATGATCCCGGCCTTACGACTTCAGATCGTATAGGAGGGTAACACCGCTTCGAGCGCCGTTGCTTCAACGCCCAGGTCGCCGAGGGTCAGTGCATCGTTCGCAACCACGTTGTCCTGCTGCATCAGAGTGACCTGCGCTGTCGTAATCGGCGGATGCGGAAGGATCGCTGCCAGCGTCGCGAGGCGCTGCCAGACGGCAAAGGGCAGGGGCAGCAGACGGGGCTTGCGGTCGATCCGCGCGGCCACCAGTTCGAGGAGCGCGCGGTAGCTGTAGGTTCGCGGCCCGCCCAGTTCGTAGAGGGCGCCGGGCGCCGCCGGATGCTGCAAGGCGGCGCCAACCGCTGCTGCGACGTCGCCGACGAAGACCGGCTGCAGCCGGGTCGCGCCGCTTCCGAAAAGCGGGATCACCGGACTGCGCCTGATAATCCCTGCCAGCGCAGTGACGAAGCCGTCGCCGGGACCGAACAGCGCAGAGGGACGCAGGATCGTCGCCTGGGGAAAGATGTCGCGGACCAGGAGTTCGCCCTTGCCGCGCGATCGAACGTAGGCTGATTGGGAGTGCAGATCGGCGCCGATACCGGAGATGTGCACCAGGCGGGTGATTCCCTGCGCGGCGCACTGATGGGCCAGGTTCAGGGCGCCCAGTTCATGCACCGCTTCGAAGGTCTCCGCACCCTTTTCCACATAGAGGCCGACGGCATTGACCGCCGCATCGGTGCCCTTCAGCGCAGCGGCGACCGAGGTCTCGTCCCGCAGGTCCGCATAAACGCCCTGTGACCCCTCAATTGCGACGCGGTCGGGGCGACGGGCCGCAGCGCGTACGGAAAAGGACTCTGCGACCAGGTGACGAACGATCTCGCGGCCGAGAAAGCCCGTCCCGCCGAAGACCGTGACCTGCTTGGGGCGCGGTTGCGATGTCATGGCGTTTCAGCCTCCGGGACCGAGTGTAGGGACCACGGTCGCCGGCGCAAAGCGCTCGCTGCTGCGCGTCATGGCTGGTTGCTTGCGCCCAGCGCTGGGCGTTGTATCGTCTGGTCCTTCCCAGTGCCGCGCTTCCTTACTCTTCCGCCTCCAGGACCGACAGGAGAAAACCATGCCCGCCCTCTTTGCGACCTACCCCAGCCTTGCCGGCAAAACCGTTTTTGTTACCGGCGGCGCATCAGGGATCGGCGCCGAAATCGTGACCGCCTTCGCCGCTCAGGGATCGAAGGTCGGTTTCGTCGATCTGGATGAGGCGGCGAGTGCGGCCTTGGCCGACAAGCTCGGCGGTGCGGTCGCCTTCGAAATCTGTGACCTGCGCGATATCGACGCGCTGCGTGCCGCCTTTGCCGGACTGCGCGAGACGTTGGGCCCGGCCGAAGTGCTGGTGAACAACGCCGCGCGCGACGACCGCCACGACTGGCGCGAGACGACGGCGGACTACTTCGACGACCGCATCGCCACCAACCTGCGCCACATGTTCTTCGCCATCCAGGCGGCGGCCCCGGACATGATCGAGGCCGGCGGTGGCGCCATCATCAACATGGGTTCCAATTCCTGGTGGGAGGCGGGGGGCGGCTTCCCCGCCTATGCCACCGCGAAAGCCGCCGTGCACGGCCTGACCCGCACCATGGCCCGCGATCTGGGCGACCACCGGATCCGGGTGAACACCGTGGTGCCCGGCTGGATCATGACCGAACGCCAGAAGGAACTCTGGGTGACGCCGGAGGCCATCGAGAAGCACCTGCAGCGTCAATGCCTGCCCGACCTGATCGAGCCGGTCTACGTCGCGCGCATGGTGGTTTTCCTCGCCTCCGACGACGCCGCAATGTGTTCCGCCAACAACTACATGGTCGAAGCCGGTTCGATCTAGGCGGGCCCAGCCAGCCGGGCCTAGCCAACCGGGCCTAGCCAGCCGGGCCTAGCCAGCCGGGCCTAGAAGGTGAACAGCCGCGTATCGTCCTTCAGCAGGCCTGCGGCGATGGCCGGCGGCTTGGCGACGCCGACACCGGCGATCAGGTCGGCGGCGGTCTTGCCGCTGTTGGGCAGGTAGAGCGCGCAGACCTGGGGCTGCACCCCATCTCGATCAGCTGCATCAGCATGCCCTGCGGTGTCGCGCCGCGCGGCTTCAGAACCGTCTGCGGCGCGTCCTTCACGGCCAGGTCGCCGCCGGGGCCGCAGAGCAGCATCTCCACCGCAGCCCCCTGACGGACCGCCTGGGTCGACAGCACCATGGCCATGCCCTGGGTCTGGGGTTCCGGGGAGGTGACGACGACGAAGAGGGTTTCCTTGTCGTCACTAGCCAAAGCCGGGCCGAGGCCCAGCGCGTTCGCAAGTATCATGACAACCGCAACAGCGATCAGTCGCATGAGGTTTTCTCCTTGTTGATCGTGAAAAGCGGACTGGTGTTCGCCCAGGCTCCGGGCTCCGGGCTCCGGGCTCCGGGCCTTAGGCCGCGATTTCCTTTTTGCAGAAGTACCAGTCGGTGTACTCGTAGCCGTCTTGCCGGCGTGCCTCAGCCTCTTCGGCGGTTTGCGGCGGCGGAACGATCACCTTGTCACCGGGCTGCCAGCCTTCCGGGGTGGCGACGCCGTGGACATCGCTGGTCTGCATCGCTTCGAGCAACCGCAGGAGTTCCGGCACCGAACGGCCATTGCTCATAGGGTAGTAGACCATGGCGCGCAGCATGCCTTCGGGGTCGATGAGAAAGGTCGCGCGCACGGCCGAGGTATCGCTGGCGCCCGGCTGGATCATGCCGTAGGCCTGCGCCACCGTCATCGAGAGGTCTTCGATGATGGGGAAGGGGATCTCGACGCCGAAGTTCTCCTTGATGCTTCGCAGCCAGGCAAGATGCGCGAACCTGCTGTCAATCGAGAGCCCCAGCAGATCGCAGTTCAGGGCCTGAAACTCGTCATATGCCCTGGCAAAGGCGATGAACTCGGTCGTGCAGACCGGGGTGAAGTCTGCCGGGTGCGAGAACAGCACCAGCCAGCGTCCGCGGTAATCTGAGAGTGATCGGCGGCCGGCCGTGGTCCTGACCTCGAAGGCCGGCGCCGGCGCATTGAGTTGCGGCATCGCGGGTTGCGGTTGTGAGTCGTCCTTGGACACTTCGGAATGCTCCTTCGTCAGTGATTGATGCTGCGCAGAGTGTTTCCGCGCCGCAGGACGGGCGGCCTCTGACGCTCTCGCGTCTGTCTAGAGCGCCGCCGGCGGGCGGTCGGTGACAAAGTCACCGGAACGCCCTGCGACATTGCGCCTCACAGCGGCGCGAGGGACGTTTGAGGTCAGCCGGCGAGACCCGGCGTCTGGCGCACGTAGTCCACGACGACGGTCCTGAACCACACCTGGGCCGGGTCGTTGTGGGAGCGCGGATGCCAGACCATCTGCAGGCCGAAGCCGTCCACCTCGAACGGCAGGGGAAAGATGTCGAGGTTGGCGCCGCAGGTCATGGCGAGCCGCTCCGGGAACACGCAGACAAGATCGGAGGTCTCGATCACGGGTGCGGCCAGCAGGAAGCTGGGCAGGGACACCTGGACCCGGCGGGCCCGTCCGAGTCTTTCCAGCGCCTGATCGACGGCGCCGACGAAGCCACCGCCCTCCGGCGAAATGAGCAGGTGGTCCAGCGCGCAGAAGGCGTCCAGGTTCGGCGGGGTCGCGCCGCGCGGATGGCCCTTGCGTTGCGCGAAGACAAAGCGCTCCTGCAGCAGCGGGCGCGCCTTGGCGTCGTTGAGGGTGACGAAGCTGGTGACGATGCTTGCATCCAGGCGGCCGGACTCCAGGTCCTGCCAGGCCCGGTCGCTGTGAAAGGGCATCATCGCCAGACGGATTCCGGGCGCCAGGCGGCGCAGGTGGCTGACCAGTCCGCCCGACAGCATGGCGTGCACATGATCGGTGCCGCCGAGCCGGAAGGTATTGTCCGCCGCCGCCGGCGCGAAGACCGCCTGGGCGCGGACCAGCCCCGCGAGGTCCTGCAGAAGCCGACGCAGCGGATCGCGGAGCGCCTCGGCGCGCAGGCTCGGCACCATCCTGCGGCCCGAGGCGACCAGCAGCGGATCGCCGAACAGCGCCCGCAGGCGCGCGAGCTGGGCAGACATCGCCGGCTGACTGACCCCGACGCGCCGCGCCGCGGCGGTCACGCTCCGTTCGTCGAGCAGCGCATCGAGGGATCGCAGCAGGTTGAGATCGAGCGTTTTTAAATCCATTGAAATGATAGCTCAGATCATTTGCATCGATTTGAATTATGGAGTTGGGGTGGCCAGATGGCAATTCCTGAGACGCAGAATGATCCCCTGGCACCGCATTTCCGCAGTGATTGACCGCTGATCCGCAGCGGCCAGGGGGCAGATACGAAGAGGACCGTGATTATGAAGATCGGATTCATCGGCAGCGGCAGCATGGCCCGCGCCCTGGCCGGCAAGTGGCAGGGCAAGCACGACCTGCTGTTCAGCGCCAGGGACCTGGGGAAGGCGGCGCTGGTCGCCGCCGACTACGGTGCCCAGGCGGGCAACGCGCGCCAGGCGGCCGAGTTCGGCGACGTGGTGGTGCTGGCCACCCGCTGGGACGATGCGCTGGATGCCGTGGCGCAGGCCGGCGGCGATGCGGTCTTCGCCGGCAAGGTGGTGATCGACATCAACAACCCGGTCAGCACCGAGACCTTTGTGACCACGCGCGAGGACGGACGCTCGCTGACCCAGGCGCTGGAAGCGGTTCTGCCTAGCGCCGAAATCGGCAAGGCCTTCAACATGGCCCAGGCCGCCGTCTGGGCGAACCCTGACATGACCTACGACGGGCGGCGCATGGTGACTTTCTTCACCGCCGAGACTGAACGGGCGACAGAGGCCATCGCGGAACTGATCCGCGATGTCGGCGCCGAGCCCCTGAAGCTCGGCGGCAACGCCCACGCCTACCAATTGGAAGCCGCAGCGGCCATCGTCATCAAGTTTCTCCTTGCCGGCCGCGACCCGCAGACGATCTTCAACTTCATCCAGCCGGAAGTGAAGCCGGTGCGCTAGGGGGGAGGGAGATGACGGCTCTGGGCGTGATGGACCTGTCCGGGAAGCACGTGGTGGTGGTCGGCGGGGGCAGCGGCATCGGCCGCGCCACGGCGCAGGCCGCCGCGGCGCAGGGCGCACGGGTGACCCTGTCGAGCCGCAATCGCGACAGGCTGGCGGAGGTCGCGCAGGCTATCGGCGGCGGGACCGCCGCCGTGCCGCTCGACATGACCGATGCGCAGGGCGTTGCCGCCTGGGCCGGCGCCGTGGGGGCTCTCGACCACCTGGTGATCTCCGCCTCCAGTGCCGCCCACGGCCCCTTTGCCGAGATGGAGATGGCGGCGCTCACCGGCATGTTCGCTGCCAAGTTCTTCGGGCCCTACCAGACCGCGCGGGCCGCCCTGCCGCAGATCGGCGACGGGGGCTCCATCACCTTCTTCTCCGGCGTCCTCAGCCGCCGTCCCGGCCTCAACTGCGCCGGCCTCGGTGCGGTCAATGGCGCCGTCGAAGGCCTCACGCGGGCGCTGGCGCTGGAGCTCGGCCCCGCAATCCGCGTCAACTGCGTTTCGCCGGGCATGGTGCGCTCGGAGGCCTATGCCGCGATGCCCGCCGAGACGCGCGAGCGCATGTACGAAGCGACCGGCGAATCCCTGCCGCTCGCCCGCGTCGGCGAAACGGATGAAGTCGCCGAGGCGGTCCTGTTCCTCATGACAAACAGCTTCACGACCGGCGCCGTGCTCGACGTCGACGGCGGCCACATGGTCCGCCAGTACGCGACGCGCTGAGGGTCTCTGGTGATCCGCGTTTCGCTTGCGGGCCGCAGTTCGACGCCGCACACGGGTTTTTCGGTCGAGCAACCGCCAACCTGTTGAGTCTCATCAACGGTTTCTTTGGTAAGCCTAGAAGTCCGTTGTCCACACCGTCTTCTGCTTCTCGTCTTTCTCCCATCCAGCAATCAATGCGTCTCCAAGGCCTGCGAAATCATTGTCCAAGACGCTGCAACGGATGATGCGGTCCAGCCTGAAGTGACGCAGTCCTTGGCGCAGCTCACACCAGGCGACCATCAAGGCGTTGTCGACATAGTAGATCAATGCCAGCGGCCAGATGATGCGTTTGGTCTCCCGCTCTTCCGCATCGCGATAGACCACATCCAGCTTCGTTTCGCTTCGGATTGCCTGGCGGAGCGCGGACGGATCGACGCTCAGGACGTTCCCGACACCCCAGGATGATGTCAGCAGTCTGCGCGTCGCGGGTGCGGCTTCATGCAGTTTTCGCGCTGCCCGGCCAGCCGCCTGCCACAGACCGGGATCGCCCGTGCGCGCGATGAGACTGAGGCCAACGGAAATCGCCTCGGCCTCATCCGCATCGAAATTGATGGGCGGCAGGTCGTAGCCCTTGCGCATGACATACCCCACACCGGGCTCCCCCAGGATGGGTGTTTGCATGGCCTGCAGGCTGGCGATGTCCCGGTAGACGGTCCTCACCGACACCTCGAGCGTACGGGCAATGTCGCGCGCCTGGACCGGACCGTCGGCGGCGCGGAGCAACTGGATCACGTCAAAGAGCCTGGTCGTCTTAGGCATTCCACCACCTCCAAGTTTCAGCATTCTGGCACATCACTCCTGACACACAGATGGCAGGAGTGATTCGCTATTGATGGCGCCGCCCGGTAAGCGCGGCATCAAAGAGGCAGTCGATGAAAACGCCAGGAACCGGAAACGACATCGCGCGCGGGACGGTCTACATGATCCTCGCGGCGCTTTTGTTCTCACTAGGGGCTACATCCGCAAGGTTTGCGGCCAGCGACTTGAACGTCCTTGTCCTGGTGTTCTGGACGAACCTGGGGATGTTCATTCTGATGTGCGGGGCAGTCTTGTTCAGACGGCCGAACGGCGGGCTCGGAACCAGGAGGCTTCCTCAACATTTTCTGAGGGCGGTGTTTACCTATGCGGCTTTGGTGACCTATTTCTATGCCTTGGCAAGGATACCCTTCGCCAATGCGGTCATCCTGCAGTCTCTGGGACCGTTGTTCGTTCCGGTTTTGGCTTTCCTGGTCTTTCGCCGCCTGTCGGATCGCTACGTCTGGCTCGGCGTGGCGATCAGTTTTGCCGGCGTGACGCTGATCATTCAGCCGGGGCAGGTCGGGATGTCCTTGGGGGATGCCGCAGCCGTCCTTGCTGCCCTCGGCGGAGCGGCTGCTGCGCTGGTTATCTGGTCGCTGTCGGCGACCGAGCCTGCAGACAGGCAGATGTTCTACTTCTCACTCTTTGCGTTGCTGCTGTCAGCCCTTCCGCTCCCCTGGACATGGCAATGGCCCGGTATCCTGCAATCGATGCAGATTATCTGCGTGGCGGCCTTCACGATTGTCGGACAGTTCTTTTACGCAAAGGCGTTCTCCGCTGCACCGGGTGACAAGGTCATCACCTGGAGTTACATGGCGATTGTCTTTGCCGCAGGGATCGGGTTTGTCGCGTGGGACGAACCAATCCTGGCGACGACCGCCGTCGGGGCTGCTCTGGTTGTCGGCGGTGCACACCTTGCGACGCGGGAGCGCAAGACGTGGAAACCGCCGACGCCTTCAGTCCGGAAGACCAAGTGGCTGCGCTCACCGGCCGACCACCTCTAGGTGCCGCCTTCGCTTCCGCCAGACCGCGCTCACCCGATCAGCGTCTGCCATTCCTCTTCGCTGAGCATCTCCACGCCGAGCTGTTCGGCCTTCTTGGCCTTGGAACCGGCGTCGGCGCCGACCACCACGTAGTCGGTCTTCTTGGAGACCGAGCCGGCGACCTTGGCGCCGAGGGACTCGGCCTTGGCCTTGGCCTCGCTGCGGGTCATGGTGACCAGGGTGCCGGTGAAGACCACGGTCTTGCCGGCGACGGGTGAGTCGGTCGTGGCCGCGGCCACGGCTTCGACCTCCAGCTCCGCTGCCAGGTCGTCGACCATTGCCTTGTGCTGCGGATCGCGGAAGAAGGCGCCGATGTCGTCGGCCATGTTCATGCCAATGCCCTCTATGTCGCAGAGCTCGGCATAGGCCTCGCCGACCTCGGCCGGCTTCTTGGCCTCCGGCGCGGCGGCGCGCTCCGTGGCGGCCTGGATCATGGCGGCCTGCCAGGCGGCCAGCTCGCCATAGCTGCGGGCCAGGAGCTTGCCGGTCGACTGGCCCACCTGGCGGATGCCGAGGGCGTAGATGAAGCGGTCGAGGCCGATGCGGCGCCTGTCCTCGATGGCCTGCAGCAGGTTGGCGACGGACTGCTCGGCCCAGCGCTCGCGCTCCAGGATCGCCTCGCGGTGGTCCCTGAGACGGAAGATGTCGGCAGGGGCCTTGATCAGGCCGGCGTCCCAGAACTCCTGGATGTTCTCCACGCCCAGGCCTTCGATGTCGAAGGCGTCGCGGCTGACGAAGTGCATCAGCCGCCGTACTTGCTGATACGGGCACTCCAGGCCGCCGCTGCAGCGCGCCACGGCCTCGCCCTCGGGCCGCACCACCGGGGTCGCCAGTGGGCAGGGGCAGGTGGTCGGAAAGACGAAGGGCTTGCTGCCCTTTGGCCGCTTGGCCTTCACCACCTCGACCACCTGGGGAATCACGTCGCCGGCGCGCTGGATGATCACGTGGTCGCCTTCGCGGATGTCCTTGCGGGCGATCTCGTCCTCGTTGTGCAGGGTGGCGCGGGCCACCACCACGCCGCCGACGCTGATCGGCTCCAGATTGGCGACGGGGGTGAGGGCGCCGGTGCGCCCGACCTGGATGGTGATGGCGTTGAGGCGCGTCTCCGCCTGCTCTGCCGGGAACTTGTGGGCGACGGCCCAGCGCGGCGCACGGCTGACGAAGCCGAGGCGCTGTTGCAGGTCCAGGCGGTTGACCTTGTAGACCACGCCGTCGATCTCGAAGGGCAGCTCGGCGCGCTCCGACATGATGCGCTGGTAGTAGGCCAGCAGGTCGTCGAGGCCGCTGCAGAGCGCCGCCGGCTCGTTCAGGGTGAAACCCCAGTCTGCCAGACGGTCCCGCGCCTCGGCCATTGTGGCGCCCAGCGGCGCGGAGATCTCGCCCCAGGCATAGCCGAAGAAGTGCAGGGGGCGTGACGCCGTGATCTTGGGGTCGAGCTGGCGCAGCGAGCCGGCGGCGGCATTGCGCGGGTTGGCGAAGACCTTGGCGCCGGCCGCCTCCTGGCGTTCGTTCAGCGCCGCGAAGTCGTGGCGTGACATGTAGACCTCGCCGCGCACCTCCAGCACCTCGGGCCAACCCTTGCCCTTCAGGGTCTGGGGCAGGTCGGCGATGGTGCGCACATTGGCGGTGATCTCTTCGCCCGTCGTGCCGTCGCCGCGGGTGGCGCCCTGAACCAGCTTGCCGTCCTCGTAGCGCAGCGCGCAGGACAGGCCGTCGATCTTCGGTTCCGCCATCACCTCGACCGCTTCCTCCGCGTCGAGGCCGAGGAAGCGGGCGATGCGGGCGAGGAACTCGGCCACGTCTTCCTCTGCGAAGGCATTGCCGAGGGACAGCATGGGCACCGTGTGCTGCACCTTGCCGAAGCCCGCCGCCGGGGCCGCACCGACCTTCAGGCTGGGGCTGTCGGCGCGCTGCAGCTCGGGAAAGCGCGCCTCGATGGCCTCGTTGCGCCGGCGCAGCGCGTCGTAGGCTGCATCGCTGATCATCGGCGCATCCTGCTCGTGGTAGAGCCTGTCGTGCTGGGCGATCAGCGCGGTGAGGCGCGCCAGTTCGGCCCCGGCCTCGGCGGCGGTCAGCTTCTCGACCTCTTTCTCCGCAGTGGCGGTTCTGGATTTGGACGGCGGCATAGGTGCGGTGCGTATCCTCCTAGGCGGCGCCGATCAGACGGTCGGCCGCGGCGCGGGCTTCGTCGGTGATCTCGGCGCCGGAAAGCATGCGGGCGATCTCTTCGCGGCGTTCCCTGTCGGCCAGGTGTTGAACACGGGTCGCCAGCTGGCGCCCGGCCGGCTGCTTCTGCACCTGCCAGTGCCGGGAGCCGCGGGCGGCCACCTGGGGACTGTGGGTGACCACCAGCACCTGGCGGTCGCCGGCCAGCCGGGCCAGCCGTTCGCCGACGGCATGGGCGGTGGCCCCGCCGACGCCGCTGTCGACCTCGTCGAAGACCAGACTGCGTTCCGGATTGATGCTGGCGAGCACCACCTTGACCGCCAGCAGGAAGCGCGCGAGTTCGCCGCCAGAGGCAATCTTGCCGATCGGCCCCGGCGTACTGCCGGGGTTGGTCGCCACTTCGAAGGCGATGCGGTCGAGGCCCTGGGCCGACCAGTCGTCTTCCTCCAAACGGGTAATGGCCGTGGCAAAGCGCGCCCGTTCCAGCTTCAGCGGCGGCAGCTCGCGGGCGACCGCCTTGTCGAGGCGTTTGGCGGCCTTCTGCCGCGCCTCCGACAGCGCTTCGCCGGCGGCCAGATAGTGGCGCCGCGCAGCCGCAGCCTGCTCGGCCAAGGCCGTCAGTTCGGCTTCACCGCCGTCGATGGCGGCCAGACGGGCGGCCAGGTCCTCGCGCAGCGCGATCAGGTCGTCGCAGGCGCAGTGGTGCTTGCGCGCCATGTCCTGCAGGGCGAAGAAGCGCTCCTCCACCGCCTCCAGGCTGTCGGCCTCCAGTTCCATGTCGCCGGCAAAGGCGTTCAGCTGGGCGGCCGCCTCCTCGCACTCCAGCAGGGCGCGCTCCAGGGTCGCGATCGCGGGGGCCAGCGCCTCGCCGCCGGTCTCGGCAATGCGCGCCAGGGCACGCTGGGCGCGGGCAAGGCCGACAGTGGCGCCGGCCTCCTCGTCGTCGATGGCCTGGCGCGCGGCATTGATGCCTTCGATCAGCTTCTCGCGATGCATCAGGCGGTTGCGCTGCGCGGTCAGGCGGGCTTCCTCGCCGGGCTGCGGCTCGAGAGCCGTCAGTTCCTCTACCGCATGGCGCAGAAAGGCTTCGTCGCGCTGGGCCTCGGCCATGCGCCGGGCGGCGTCCTCGCGGGCCGCCACCGCGTCGCGCCAGCCGCGCCAGGCCTGGGCGACCGCCTGGGCCTTGGGCTGCAGGCGGCCATAGGCATCCAGCAGGCCGCGGTGGGTGGCGGAGTCCATCAGGCCGCGCTGGTCGAACTGTCCCTGGATCTCGATCAGGCTGTCGGCGAGGCGGCGCAGCAGTCCGGCCGCCGCCGGCTGGTCGTTCACATAGGCGCGGCTGCGGCCGTCCTTGGCGAGCACGCGGCGCAGGATCAGCACCGCGTCTTCGACCTCCAGGTCCTGCTCCTTCAGGATCGACCAGGCGGGATGCCGGGCCGCGATGTCGAAGGTGGCCGTCACGCTCGCCTGTTCGGCGCCGGAGCGCAGCAGCCTTGCGTCGGCGCGGTTTCCGAGGGCGAACCCCAGGGAGTCCAGCAGGATCGATTTGCCGGCGCCGGTTTCGCCGGTGAGGACGCCCAGTCCGCGATCACCCAGTCCGCGATCACCCAGTCCGCGATCACCCAGTCCGCGATCGTTCTGTTCGGCGTGCGCTCCGGGCGCGCCACCGTCGAAGGTCAGGTCCAGTTTCTCAATCAGGACAATGTTGCGGATCGACAGGGAAACCAGCATTCACCTGTTCCGGTGCAGCGCCGGCCCCTGTTTTAGAAGATGCTGGAGATCCAGGATTCTTCGCTGTCCTCGGGCCGCAGGTTCTCGCCGGTCAGGAGCGCATAGCTGTCGATGTACCAGTCACTGCCCGGGAAGTTGTGACCCAGCACGGCGGCGGTTGCCTGCGCTTCGTCGATGATGCCGAGCGCCATATAGGATTCGACCAGCCGATGCAGGGCTTCGGGCACATGCGTCGTGGTCTGATAGCGCTCGATCACCATGCGGAAGCGGTTGATCGCCGCCAGGTATTCGCTGCGGGACTGATAGAAGCGGCCGATGTCCATGTGTTTGCCGGCCAGATGATCGAGGGCCAGATCGATCTTCAACTCGGCATCGCGGGTGTACTTGCTGTTCGGGAAGCGCCGCGCCAGCTCTTCCAGCGAGTTCAGCGCCTCCGTGGTCATACTCTGGTCGCGCCCCACGTCGGAGATCTGCTCGTAGTAGGAGATCGCCTTCAGGTAATAGGCGTAGCTGACATCGGGGCTGCCCGGATGCAGTTCGATGAAGCGGTCCAGCGCGTTGATCGCCTCGTCGTAGCTGTTCTCCTGATAGAAGGCGTAGGCGGCCATGAGCTGGGCCTTGGAGGCCCAGGCGGAATAGGGGTGCTGGCGCTCGACCTCGTCGAACAGCCGGGCGGCCTCCTCGTACTCCCCGGCCTGCAGGGCATCCAGGGCGCCGTTGTAGAGCTCCTCGACAGGGCGCTCGACGTAGGCCGGCGGCTCGTCGGAACTGCAGGCGGCAACGAAGACGGCGAGCAGAAGGAAGGCTGCAAAACGCCGGAATGGCGCCCCGAAGCGGCGCATGAGGTTTCTCAAGATCATGTCTCTCTACGTGCGTTTGCACGCACCCCGAAGGTCTCGACCTGGAGTTGGAGGCTCGCCATCGCTGGCGGGCCCGGCCAATCTCGCCTGACTGAATCTTGCCTGACTATAGGTCCTCGCGGCGGGCGTCTCAAGCAACCTCGTAGGCTCGGAAACCCTGGAGCGGCCTGCAAAAAAGAGACCGGCCCGGCATCGAAGATGCCGGGCCGGCCCCCTTGGCCCCTAAAGGCCCCTCACCAAACCGTAAAAGCCTTCTCAGGCCCGCGCAGCCACCGCCCGGTCCGGCTGCACCGAAGCGGCGCGGCCGCTGGTCACCGGGACCTCCGACCACTCCCAGGCCTCGGAATCGGCGAACAGCGTATTGAGCAGCCGCAGCGTCAAAGCGTGGCCGGCCTTATCCCCCTGGAAGTGACCGATGATCGGACCGCCGGCCAGGTAGAGATCGCCGATCGAATCGAGCACCTTGTGGCGAACGAACTCGTTGCCGTAGCGCAGGCCTTCTTCGTTCATGATCTCCTTGCCGTTGACCACGATGGCGTTGTCGAGCGACCCGCCGCGGGCCAGGCCCATGGCGCGCATACGCTCGATATCCTGCACGAAGCCGAAGGTGCGGGCCCGGGCGACGTCGCGTTTGAAGGCGCTTTCGGTGACCTCGGTGAACCACTCCTGCTGGCCGATGAGGGTATCACCGAAATCGATGTCGAAGCCCACCGTATAGCCGGCGCCCGGCGACAGCACCGCCGAGCGGTGCGGCTCGGAAACGGTCGTCTCGCTGAGGATACGGATAGCCCGGCGCGGGCTGTCCTGCACCGCCACGCCGGCACATTCGACCAGGAATACGAAGGGCGCGGCGCTGCCGTCCATGATCGGCACTTCCGGCCCGTTCAGCTCGACCACCGCGTTATCGATGCCGCAGCCGCAGAGCGCAGACATCAGATGTTCGATGGTGGCAATCTGGTTGCCCCTGCCGTCCACCAGCGTGGTGCAGAGCGGGGTCTCAACGGCATTGCTCCACAGCGCCTGTACCTCGGACCCGCCGTCGGCGTCCGTGCGCCTGAAGACGATACCCGTGTTCGCCTCAGCCGGATGCAACGTCATGTTGACCTTCGCACCGGAGTGCAAGGCCACGCCCGAACAATGGATGGAATTCTTCAGCGTCTGTTGGCGGACAAAACCACCCGCCGAGGCGCGATCGCTTACCATAGTGCCAGTCTCAATCCTTAGGTTCATCTACCCGTAAAACACCCGAACAGCCGCCGATTTTGTCCTTTACCCCGGCGCACCTCGTGGGCGCGCAATGCAGGGCAGCACGCAGTCTGCTCGGGCAAAGCCACGAATTCAGCCGTTTTCCGCGGGTCCGGACCGTCCGATCCAGCCAGCAACAGCCGCTTCCCTTATTGGATTCCCCCCTTTGGAATCGACCTACGTAAAAACAACTAGGGGGACTATAAAAAGTCCCCCTGAAGTACTCAAATCACTCTTTGTTACAGTATGTTACCGCGCTGCACAGCGGGTTTTGGCCGTTCTTTTGTGCATTTCTTGCTGTCGCGGCGGTCTGACTAGTTTGCCTGGCGGCGCAGGAAGGCCGGGATATCCAGCAGGTCCTCCTCCGCCTGGCTCTGCCCGATGCGCTCGTTGGGGTCCAGGCCGGCCAGGTTCGGCTGAGCCGTGCCCGTGGAGGTGCTACGGGCCGCTGCCGGCGTCTCGCGCTGGGGCTGGGCAATGTTGCTGCCGCGGGCCGGGGCCGGCTGGGGCATCGGCTGCGGACGGGCCTGCCCTGCCTGGGCGGCACGTGCGGTGCTGTCCGACCCCTGGGTCGCCGCCTGCAGTGCCCGGGCCGCGCCGCCGGTGACCTTGGCGAAGAGGCTCTGACCACTGCGCTTGGGGGCCGGCGCCGGTGCCGCCTGCGCGGGTGCGGGGTTTGCGGCGGGCGTGGACGCGGGGGCAGGGGCTGGAGATGGCGCCCCAGACGGCGCTGTTGTATCGAGCGAAGGATAGCGCGTCTCCTTCAGCGGCGGCGGCGCCGCGGGGCTCTCCACGGTCCTGGCCTCGGGCCGCACCGCGTTGGCGATGGCGGCTTCGGCAAAGGGATCGGGTTCGGCGTGGATGATCTGCTGATCCGGTGCCTCTGCCTCCGGCGTCATCGGCGGCGGCGCGATGAAGCTGTCGGCCTCCATGCGGGCACGAACCGGCTCGTTCCGGGGTGCCGGCTGAGCTGCCGCGGCGGCATCGAAACCCGCCTGGACTTCCGGCTCGGGTTGGGCGAGAGCGGTCTGCCCGACGACCATCGGTGCCGCAGTTCCGGCGGAAGGGGCCTGACCGGCGGGAATGGTCATTGCCGGGGCCGCCGGCTGACTCGCCATCTGGGCCGTAGTCTGGGCCGTAGTCTGGGCCGTGGTCTGGGCCGTGGTCTGGGCCGTCGTCTGGGCGCTGGGCGCCTCGGCAAAGAGCCCCGGGTTGCCGCCCGGCTGGGCCGCAGCGCTCTGACCGGCCGCGACTGCCGCACCGCTGTCCGGGGTGCCTTCGCCCAGATCGCGCTGTCCGGCCGGCCTCTGGCCGCCGACGACGCTGAGGGTGATCGGCTTCGGCCGCGCCTGGGCGTCGACGTCGATCCCGGTGGCCACGACGGAGACCCGCATGCGGCCTTCCATCGACTGGTCGAAGGTGGAGCCGAAGATGATGTTGGCTTCGGGGTCCACCTCGTCGCGAATGCGGTTGGCCGCTTCGTCGACTTCGAAGAGGGTCAGGTCCATACCGCCGGTGATGTTGATCAGCACGCCCCGCGCGCCCTTCATGGACACATCGTCGAGCAGCGGGTTGGAGATCGCCGCCTCCGCCGCGCCGACGGCCCGGTTCTCGCCGTCGGCCTCGCCGGTGCCCATCATCGCCTTGCCCATCTCGGACATGACGGCGCGGATATCGGCGAAGTCCAGGTTGATCATGCCCGGGTTCACCATCAAGTCGGTGACCCCGCGCACGCCGGAGTTCAGCACGTCGTCGGCCATCTTGAAGGCGTCCGCGAAGGTCGTCTTCTCGTTGGCGACGCGGAAGAGGTTCTGGTTGGGGATGATGATCAGTGTGTCGACGTACTGGGTCAGTTCGTTGATCCCCGATTCCGCCAGGCGCATCCGGTGCACGCCCTCGAAGTGGAAGGGCTTGGTCACGACGCCGACCGTCAGGATGCCGGCCTCGCGTGCGGCCCGGGCGATGACGGGGCCGGCTCCGGTGCCGGTGCCGCCGCCCATGCCGGCGGTGATGAAGACCATGTGCTGGCCTTCCAGATCGGTGAGGATCTCGTCCAGCGCCTCCTCGGCGGCGGCGCGGCCGATGTCCGGACGCGAGCCGGCACCCAGGCCCTGGGTGATGTTGCGGCCAAGCTGGATGCGCCTTTCGCAGAGCGATTGGCTGAGGGACTGTGAGTCCGTGTTGCAGATCAGGAACTCGACCCCTTCCAGGTTGGATTGGATCATGTTGTTGACGGCATTGCCGCCGGCACCGCCCACGCCGATCACCGTGATCCGCGGAGACAGGTCTGGTGTGGTCGAAGGTACGTTCAGGTTAAGGGTCATATCTGCCTCCAGTCGCCCTAGACTTTCGTAAATCTTGGGATAATCCCCAGCCGGCCTTGCCGGTTCTCGTTGCTCCGATCCGGCCGGAACGTCCGCATAGCCTTTGCAAAACCTCTAAAAGTGTTCACGAAACCAATGCCCCAGGCGGCCGATCAGGCCGCCCATCTCCTGTGCCTCCAGCGAGGCTTCGCCCGGCACCGCGGCATCCGCCGTGACGGCATAGTTCAGTAGGCCCGCGCAGGTGGCGAAAGCGGGGCCGGAGGTGGCTTCCGCGAGGCCCAGCACGCCGGCCGGCCGGCCGATGCGCACCTGCTTGTCGAGCACCATCGACGCCAGTTCGCGGGTGCCCGGCAACTGGCAGCCGCCGCCGGTCAGCACGACGCGGCGGCCGGCGATCTTGTCGAAGCCGCTGAGTTCGAGGCGCGAGCGTACGAGCTCCAGCGTTTCCTCGAGCCGTGGCTGAATGATGCCGACCAGCAGCGAGCGTGGGATCTGCTGCGACTCGGCGCTGTCCTCTTCGCCCACCTGGGGCACGTCGATCAGTTCGTTCTCGTCGGTGGGCACCGCGACGACGTGGCCGTAGAGCGTCTTCATGCGCTCCGAGTGCGCCAATGACGTGGAGAGGCCGCGGGCGATATCGCTGGTCACGTGGTTGCCGCCGACCGGAATGACGTCGGTGAAGATCACGTTGTTTTCGTAGAACACGGCGATGGTGGTGGTGCCGCCGCCCATGTCGATGACGGTCACCCCCAGCTCGCGCTCATCGTCCACCAGGCTGGCGAGGCCGGCGGCGTAGGGCGAGACGACGAAGGCCACCGGGTCGAGATGACAGCGCTGGATGCAGGTGGCGACATTGCGCACCGCGCCGGAGGCCGCGGTGATGATGTGCATGTGCACGCCCAGATGCTCGCCGTACATGCCGCGCGGGTCGCGGATGCCGCGGCTGCCGTCGATGGAATAGCCGGTGGGGATGGAGTGAATGAGTTGGCGGCCGTGATCCTCGCGCTGACGCATCACCTGGGTCTGGTGCCCATGTTCCAGCGCACGGCGCAGGTCGGCCTCGCCGACCTCGTGACCGTTGAGCGAGACCTCGACACCGACGGTGGTCGAGGCCGGATAACCGCCGGAGAGGTTGACGACGACCCGGTCGATGGTCTCGCCGGCCATCTGCTCGGCGGCGTGGACGGCGTTCAGCACCGAGGTTTCGGCCAGGTCCATGTCGATGATGGCGCCGCTCTTGATGCCGCGGCTGATCTGCTGGCCGATGCCGATCACCCTCGGCACCTCGTTGTCGTCGACGCGCGCGATGAAGCAGCAGACCTTGCTGCTGCCGATATCTAACGCTGCGACAACGCCGCCTTTCACGAGGCCCTTTCTCATTCTGCGACTTGCGCTCCTTTCTTCTGCGTCAGCGGATCGAAGCTGCTCACGTGTTTTCACCCTCTTCGGCGCCGTTCTCGAGATCGCTGTCCGGCGAAGTGCGGACCACCAGGCGGTCCGGAAGCCGCAGGTCGATCACCACCACGTCGCGCGACAGCAGGCCCTGCCGGCGCTCGATTTCGGCCAACTGCGCCCAGGCCGCCGCCGCGTCGTCCTCCGGCAGGCGCACGTCGATGCGGCCTTCGATCTGAACGTTCCAGCGCCGCCCGGCGACCAGCACTGCTGAGGTCACGCGCTCGCGCAGCTCGGGTTCGCTGTTCATCACCGCGATGACTTTCGAGGCATGGCTGGCTGCATCGGGCCCCACCACCAGAGGCAGGTGGGCAAAGCGGCGCGGGTCGATCCCCTGAATGACGCTGCCGTCCCGGTCGATCACCGCCACCTTGCCGCGCTCCTGCCAGAGCGCCATGGGCTCGCGTTCCTGCAGGCGGATGTAAACGGTATCCGGCAGCTGACGCTGTACGCTGGCCTGCTGCACCCAGGGCAGGGCCTCCAGCGCCTGCTTGGCCTGCTGCGGATCGACGGCGAGGATGGGAAGGCCGCGCTCCAGGCCCAGGCGCGCCAGAATGACATCGCCCGCGGTACGGTTCCGGCCCTCGATCAGCACATCCTCGACCCGCAGGCCGATGTCGGCCGTGCCCTGCAGCGCGGCGGCCTGCAGCGCGTCGGCCTGGCGCCCGAACCAGCCGTCCTGCCACAGCCAGACCAGACCGCCGACCAGGGCGACGGCAGCGCCCGCCGGCAGCCCGCGGCGGACCAGGCGCCAGTTGATGCCGGCGCGCGGCCGGCGCTGGTTGCGCTTGCCGCGCTTACCACGCTTGCCACCGGGGGCCTTGGTCTTCTTGGTGTTGCGGGCAAAGGGGTTCAGGAATCGCATGCGGCGTTCTCCACCATCCAGGCGCAGAGGTCGGGAAAGGACAGGCCGATGTAGCGGGCCTGCTCGGGCACCAGGCTGGTCGCGGTCATGCCCGGCTGGGTGTTGGTTTCCAGGTAATAGAGGTCGCCCGGCTGGCGGGCAGTGTCGTCGTAGCGGAAGTCGGAGCGGCTGACCCCGCGGCAGCCGAGCGCCCGGTGCGCGGCCAAAGAGGCGGACATGGCCTCGTCGTAAGTGCTTTCCGGAATCTCCGCCGGGACCACATGCACTGCGGCCACGGCGTTGTCCTCGGAGTACTTGGCGTCGTAGTCGTAGAAGCCGTCGCCGAGGGGGCGAATCTCGGTGACCGCCAGAGCGCGGTCGCCCATCACGCTGACGGTGAGTTCGCGCCCGGGAATGAAGGGCTCGACCAGAATGTCCTGCTCGGGGCGCCAGCCGTGCACTGTGATCGGTGGCTGATTGTCGCCCTCGCGCACGATGCGCACGCCGACGCTGGAGCCTTCGCGCAAGGGTTTGGCGACATAGGGCCGCGGCAGCGGGTCGCTGTTGCTTTCCAAGTCCTTGGCCTTGATCACCCGGCCCTCCGGGCTGGTCACGCCGGCGGTGGCGACCACGGTCTTGGCCATCACCTTGTCCATCGCCAGCGACGAGGCCAGCACGCCGGAGTGGGTGTAGGGAATCTGCAGCAGCTCCAGCAGGCCCTGGACGCAGCCGTCCTCGCCCCAGCGGCCGTGCAGGGCGTTGAAGATGGCATCCGGCGCCGGCGTGAGGGCCGCCACCAGCGCGCCCATGTCGCGCGACACGTCGATCTTGCTCACCTCATAGCCCGCTTCGCGCAGAGCTGCGGCGCAGGCGTGACCGGAGTTCAGCGAAACCTCCCGCTCGGCGGAGAGGCCGCCCATGAGAACGGCGACCGACTTAGCCATGATCGCCTCCCTCGGTTGCGGGCACGCCGAGACGGCGGATCTCCCACTCCAGCTCCACGCCGCTGTCGTCCTTCACCCGGCGGCGCACCTCTTCGCCCAGGGCTTCCAGCTCTGCGGCGGTTGCCGTGCCCGTGTTGATCAGGAAGTTGCAGTGCTTCTCGGAGACCATGGCGCCGCCGATCTTGAGGCCGCGGCAACCGGCCGCGTCGATCAACTGCCAGGCCTTGTGTCCCTGCGGATTTTTGAAGGTGCTGCCGCCGGTGCGGGTCTTCAGCGGCTGGCTGTCGGCGCGCTGGCGCTGGATCTCGCGGATCCGGGCCTCGATGAGCTCGGGGTCGCCGGGCTCGCCGGCCAGGCGTGCACCGAGGGCGATCCAGTCCGCCGGCAGCGCCGAGCGCCGGTATTGAAAGCCCATCTCGTCAAGGCCCAGGCGGTGGACACCGCCCTGCGGATCAGCGGCTTCGGCCCAGACCAGAACGTCCTTGATCTCTTTGCCATAGGCGCCGGCGTTCATGCGCAGCGCACCGCCGATGGTACCGGGCACGCCGGAGAGGAATTCCAGCCCGGCGATGCCGAACAGCTTGGCGCTGGTCGCCACGTTGATGTCGAGGGCGGCGGCACCGCAAATCAGGTCACCCGCCTCCGCCTCGATGTCGGCAAAGCCGCGGCCCAGGCGGACCACCACGCCGGGCAGGCCGCCGTCGCGAATCAGCACGTTGGAGGCGACGCCCAGCACGGTCACGGGCACGTCTTCCGGCTTGCCGGCGAGGAAGGCCAGCAAGTCCTCGCGGTCGGCAGGCCGGAACATGACCTCGGCGGGACCGCCGACCCGGAACCAGGTGACCTGGCTCAGCGGCGCCTGCTCGCTCAGGCGTCCGCGCACGGCCGGCAGGCGGTCGATCAGGCGGTCCTTTTGCATGGCTGCCATCGCGGTCATCGCCCCCCTCCGGCCGAAGAGGGGGCGGAACCGCCCTGCAGGGTCTGCAACTCCGCCGGCAGGGCATTGGCCCAGGCGGTGATGTTGCCGGCGCCCAGGCAGACGACGAGGTCACCCGGCGCCGCAAGCTCGTTGACCACTGCCGCCAGCGCCTGGGGAGACTCCAATGCGATCGCCTGGCGATGACCGCGGGCACGCAGGCCCTCGACAAGACCGTCGCGGTCGGCACCCTCGATCGGCTCCTCCCCGGCGGCGAAGACATCGGCGACGATTACCGTGTCGGCGTCGTTGAAGCAGGTGCAGAACTGCTCGAAGAGGTCGGAGAGGCGGCTGTAGCGATGCGGCTGAACCACCGCGACGACCTTGCCCTCGGCAGCTTGGCGGGCGGCGGCCAGAACGGCGGAGATCTCCACCGGGTGATGGCCGTAGTCGTCGATCACCGTGATGCCGCCGGCATCGCCGGTGCGGGTGAAGCGCCGCTTCACACCGCCGAAGCCCGAGAGCGCCGTGCGGATGTTGTCTTCCTCAAGCCCCATCTCGCGGGCCACGGCAATCCCTGCCAGGGCGTTCATTGCGTTGTGCTGGCCCAGCATCGGCAGACGCAGGTCTGCCATCCGTGCTTCGCCGCCGCCGCCGCGCTCGGTGATCGCAACGTCGAAGGTAAGACCGCCGCCTTGGACCCGGATGTCCTCGGCGCGATAGTCCGCCTGCGGGCTGATCCCATAGGTGATCATGCGGCGGTCTTCGATGCGCCCCATCAGGGCCTGCACCGAGGGATGGTCGATGCAGAGCACGGCAAAGCCGTAGAAGGGGATGTTCTCGACGAAGGCCTCGAAGGCGCGGTGCAGCGCCTCTTCGCTGCCATAGAAATCCATGTGTTCGGGGTCGATGTTGGTGACCACGGCGATGGTGGCCGGCAGCTTGACGAAGGAGCCGTCGCTTTCGTCGGCCTCCACCACCATCCAGTCGCCCGCGCCGAGCCGCGCGTTGGTGCCGTAGGCATTGATGATGCCGCCGTTGATGACGGTGGGGTCCAGGCCCGCGCCGTCCAGCAGGGTGGCGATCATGGAGGTCGTGGTGGTCTTGCCGTGGGTGCCGCCGACGGCGATCGACCACTTCAAACGCATCAGCTCGCCCAGCATCTCGGCACGCCGCACAATGGGGATGAAGCGCTGGCGCGCGGCATCGACTTCCGGATTGCCCGATTTGATGGCCGAGGAGATGACGACGACCTGGGCATCGCCCAGGTTCTCGGCGCGATGGCCGACAAAGATCTCGACGCCCATGGCGCGCAGGCGCTGGACGTTGGCGTTCTCCGACATGTCGCTGCCCTGGACCTGATAGCCCAGATTGCACAGCACCTCGGCGATGCCGCTCATGCCGATGCCGCCGATGCCGACGAAGTGGATGGTGCCGAGGTTGAGGGGAAGGCCTCTCATGCGGCCGCCTCCTTGCCCGGCTGCGTGCCCGGACGCAGGCGCCCCCCGCCGCCGTTTTCGATGTCGCAGACCAGGTCCGCCAGATCGCTGGCCGCGTTCAGGTGCGCGGCCGCCCGCGCGCAGGAGGCGGCACGCGCCAGCAGCGCCGGCGTCGAGAACAGCGAGGTCAGGCGGTCGCAGAGGCTCTCCGCGTCCAGACCCGACTGCGGCATCAGCCAGCCGCCGCCGACCTCCACCAGGGCCTGGGCGTTGCCGGTCTGATGGTCGTCGGTCGCCAAGGGGTAAGGCACCATGACCGCCGGGCGCCCGGCCGCGGCCAGTTCCGTAACGGTAGAGGCGCCGGCGCGGCTGATCACCAGGTGGGCCGCCGCCAGCCGCTCGGGCACGTCATCGAAGAAGGGGGCGAGGTCGTGGGCGACGCCGCAGTCGCTGTAGATCTTGGCGACGGCGTCGCCGGCTTCGCCGGGTACCTGCTGGTGCACTGTCAGGCGGCGGCGCAGCGCCTCCGGCAGCCTGGCGATGGCCGCGGGAACCACGTCATTGAAGACCCGCGCGCCCTGGCTGCCGCCGACGACCAGCAGGCGCAGCGCGTCCTGCTCGTTGGGCACCGAATAGGGCCGCGCGCCGATGGCGGCGATGGCCGCGCGCACCGGGTTTCCGGTGATGCGCAGCTTGTCGCGGTCGCCGGCGTTCACGCCGTCGACCTGCTCGAAGGAGATGGCGAGAATATCGGCGCGCGGCGCGAGCAGTCGGTTGGCCCGCCCGAAGACGGAGTTCTGTTCGTGCAGAATAACGCGCAGCCCGCGATGTGCCGCGGCCAGAATCGTGGGCACCGAGGGGTAGCCGCCGAAGCCGACGGCGACCTGCGCCCCGCTGCGCTTCAGGTGGCCGCGCGCCTGTAGATAACCAAGGGCAAGCTGCGTGACGGACTTCAGCTTCTTGGTCAGCCCGGCCCCGGCCATAGCCCCGGCAGGGATGCGGAAGGTTTCCACCTGCGGCAGGTCGGGGCCGAAGCCGCCGCCGCGCTGGTCGGTAATGAGCATGACCTCGACGCCGCGTGCCAGCAGCTCGCGGGCGAGCGCCTGGGCCGGGAACATGTGGCCGCCGGTGCCACCGGCTGCCAGGGCCACTTTTTTGGGAAGCTTCGCCGTCTCGGTCATGGCTTCGCCTCCCCGCCGACCCGGCGCCGCGTGAGCGCCAGCAGCATGCCCATGCCCAGCGCCAGCGCCATCAGCGACGAGCCGCCGTAGCTGAGGAAGGGCAGGGTCATGCCCTTGGTGGGCATGAGGTGCAGGGTCGAAGCCATGTTGATGAAGGCCTGAAGGCCGAACTGGACCAGCAGGCCGCTGGCTGCCAGGAGGACGAAGAGCGAGTTCTCCTGCAACAGGCGGGCGAAGCCCCGCAGCACCACGAAGGCGAAGAGCCCGAGGATCAGGAGGCAGGCGATGAGCCCCAGTTCCTCGCCCGCCACCGCGAAAATGAAGTCGGAATGGGCGTCGGGCAGCTGCGCCTTCACAGTGCCTTCGCCGGGCCCGCGACCGAGGAGACCGCCGTTCATGAAGGCTTCGATGGAGCGGTTGATCTGGTAGCGGTCGCCGGCTGCCGGATCGAAAAAGCTGTCGACCCGGGCAGAGACGTGGGGCAGCGCGAAGTAGGCGGCGACGAGGCCGCCGGCACCGACCACGGCCAGCACCGCGATCCAGGCCAGAGGCAGGCCGGCCAGGAAAACCTGGGTGCCCCAGATGGCGGTCAGCAGCACCGCCTGTCCGACGTCCGGCTGCAGCAGCAGCAGGGCGACCATCATCAGCCAGAGGGCCACGGCGATCTTGGCGCCAGGCACGCCGGTTTCCTCCGACTTCAGCGAGAACATCCAGGCCGCGACCACGGCGAAGCAGGGCTTGGCGAACTCGGACGGCTGGATCGACAGGCCGCCCAGGGAAATCCAGCGCGTTGCGCCTTTGATCTCCGGTCCGACGAAGAGCGTCACGATCAGCAGCACCACAGACCCCAAAAGGCCGACGCAGGCGATGCGGCGCACCCAGCGCGGCGTCGCCAGGGAGACCGCGATCAGCACGGCCGCGGCAAAGGGCAGCAGAACGATCTGGCGGCTGGCGAGCTGAAAGGACTTGAGGCCGATGCGCTCCGCCGCGGCGGGGGAGGCGGCCAGCATCAGCACGGCGCCGAAGCCCATCAGCGCGATCAGCGACAGCAGGGTCCAGCGGTCGACGGTCCACCACCAGCGGCCCAGCAGGCTGGTATCGGTGCGCGCGAAGCTGCTCATGACGCGCCCTCCGGGCTGAAGGCAGCGCCGACGTCGCCGCGTTCGCCGGGCAGGGCGGCCACGAGGTCGCGGAAGGCATCGCCGCGGATCTCGAAATTCCGGTACTGATCGAAGGAGGCGCAGGCCGGCGACAGCAGCACCACGGCGCCCGGATGCCGCGCCGCTTCGGCGGCGGCGGCCGGCACCGCCTCTTCCAGCCGGCCGCTGAGGGTGAAGGGCGCCTGGCCCTGCAGAATGCCGGCGATTTCCTCCGCCGCCTCGCCGATGAGAAAGGCATGGACGATGCGGGGGAAGTAGCGTTCCAGCCCGGCGATCCCGCCTTCCTTGGCGCGGCCGCCGGCAATCCAGACGATCTTGTCGTAGCAGGCCAGCGCCATGGCAGCCGCCTCGGCGTTGGTGGCCTTGGAATCGTTGATGAAGGGCACCCCGTCGATGACGTCCAGAATCTCCTGGCGGTGCGGAAGGCCGGGAAAGCTGCGCAGGCAGGCGGCGATCACCGGGGCGTCGACTCCGATGGCCCGGCAGGCGGCATAGGCGGCCGCGGCGTTCTGCCAGTTGTGGACGCCCGGCAGGCTGGCAATCTCTTTCAGGTCCAACGCCGGAACCCGGGCGCCATCCATGTCGTCGATCAGCACGCCGTCCTCGACGTAGACGCCGCCCGGCACGATACGCTGGCCGGAGATCGGAACGACCTCCTGCTCGTCGGCGGCCTTCAGGGCGCTGTAGATCTCCGAACAGGTCTCGTCGTCGACCCCGATGACGGCGCTGCGCGGCTTGGTCTGGCGGTGAAAGATCATGCGTTTGGCGGCGACATAGCCCTCGAAGCCGCCATGCCGCTCCAGATGGTCGGGGCTGATGTTCAGCAGGACCGCCACGTCGAAGGTGATGGAGCGCGTCAGTTCCAGCTGGTAGGACGACATCTCCAGCACGTAGACGCCTTCGAGATCGAGCGGCTCCAGCGTCAGGGCCGGCGTGCCCAGGTTGCCACCGACCGCGACCGCCCGGCCGGCGAGCTGCAGGATGTGGCCCACCAGCGCCGTGGTGGTCGACTTTCCGTTGGTGCCGGTGATGCCCAGGAAGCGTGCGTTGCGCTGGGCGCGGCCCAGCAACTCGATGTCGCCGATGATCTCCACGTCATGCGCGCGCGCCGCCACCACCACCGGGTGCGGCTCAGGGTGGGTGTGGGGAATGCCGGGTGAGAGGATGAGGCTCGTCACCTCCTGCCAGTTCACCTGATTGAGGTCGACCAGCGGAATCTCCGCCGCGCGCGCGGCGGCGCGCTGGTCTTCGCTGTCGTCCCAGGCCCAGACCTCGCCGCCGCCGGCCTGAAGGGCCCTGGCCGCAGCCATGCCCGACTTGCCGAGGCCGAGCACGGCGACGGGCAGACCGGAGAAGAAGGAGAGGTCGATCATCGTCCGGCCGGCCTCACCGCAGCTTCAGGGTGGAGAGCCCGGCCAGCGCCAGGACGGAGGCGATGATCCAGAAGCGGATCACGATGGTGGGTTCGGCCCAGCCCTTCTTTTCGAAGTGGTGGTGCAGCGGCGCCATACGGAAGACGCGCTTGCCGGTCAGCTTGAAGGAAGCGACCTGGACGATCACCGAGACCGTTTCCAGAACGAAGAGCCCGCCGATGATGCCCAGCACCAGCTCGTGCTTGGTCACCACGGCGATGGAGCCCAGCGCCCCGCCACAGGAGAGCGAGCCGGTATCGCCCATGAAGACCATGGCCGGTGGCGCGTTGAACCAGAGAAAGCCCAGGCTCGCCCCCACCAGCGCACCGCAGAACACCGCAAGGTCGCCGGTGCCGGGCACGTAGTGGACTTCCAGGTAGTTGGCGAAGAAGGAGTTGCCGACCAGGTAGGCGATGAAGGCAAAGCAGCCGGCGGCGATCATCACCGGCACGATGGCGAGACCGTCCAGGCCGTCGGTCAGGTTCACCGCGTTGGAGGCGCCGACCATGACGAAGACGGCGAAGGGCACGAAAAACCAGCTGAGGTTGATCAGCAGGTCCTTCAGAAAGGGCACCGCCAGGTGGGTCGCCATCTGCGGCGGTGCGATGTAGGAAATCCAGACCGCCGCGGCGGTGCCGATGATCACCTGGACCAGAAGCTTCAGCCGCCCCGGCAGGCCGTCGCTGGAGCGCTTGGTGAGTTTCAGATAGTCGTCGAAGAAGCCGATCATGCCGAAGCCGACGGTGACCAGCAGCACAGCCCAGACGTAGGGATTGGCCAGATCCGCCCAGAGCAGGGTGGAGATCGTGATCGCGATCAGGATCAGGAAGCCCCCCATGGTCGGGGTGCCCTTCTTGGTCAGCAGATGGGCTTCCGGCCCGTCCTCGCGGATCGGCTGGCCTTCGCCCTGCTTCGACTTCAGCCAGGCGATGATGCGCGGTCCGAGAAGAAAGGAGATGACGAGCGCCGTGATCACCGCTCCGCCGCTGCGGAAGGTGAGGTAGCGAAAGAGATTGAAGACGATGTGCTCATCGGCCAAAGGGGTGAGCAGGTTAAAGAGCATCGAGGTGCTGTCCCCTTACTGTCCGTTTGCCGCGCGGGGCAGGTCGGTGCCGAGCGCCAGCAGCGCCTCGACCACTACGGCCATACGCGACCCGAGCGAGCCCTTCACCAGCACGCTGTCGCCGGGCCTGACGGCTGCGGCGACCTGGGGGGCCAGCGCCTTGGAGTCTTCGCAGTGAACCGCGCGCAGGTCTTCCGGCAGTGCCGCGTGCAGGGCCGCCATGTCCGGCCCGCAGGTGAAAACCAGATCGATGCCGCAGTCCCTCAGGGCTTCGCTGAGGCTGGCGTGCATCTCCTGCGACTGGTCGCCCAGCTCCAGCATGTCGCCGAGCACGGCGATGCGGCGCCCATCCTCGCCGACGGACGAGCGGCCCAGCACTTCGAAGGCCGCACGCATGGAGGTCGGGTTGGCGTTGTAGCTGTCGTCAATCAGTTTGAAGCTGCCGCCCGGGGTTTCGACGCTGTGGCGCTCCCCGCGTCCCTTGATGGGCCGCAGGCTGGCCAGCTGCGCGGCGGCCTTGGCCACGTCGCCGCCGGCGGCCCCGATGGCCGTCAGCACGGCCAGGGAGTTCATCACCCAGTGGGACCCCGGCATGGCCAGGCAGTAGTCCAGTTCCATCCCGCGGACCGCGGCCTTTACCGAACTGCAGGTGGCATGCAGCGACTCCTCGATCACCCGGGTGTCGGCCTCACCGTGGCGGCCGAAGCTGAGGATGCGGCTCAGGCCCGCCGCCTCCGCCTTGTCGCGCAGGTGATGAAAGAAGGCGTTGTCCCGGTTCAGCACGGCGTAGCCGTTGGCATCCATGCCTTCGAAGATCTCGGCCTTGGCATCGGCGATTCCGGCGATGGAATCGAAATTGCCGAGATGCGCCGGCTCGATGTTGGTGATGATCGAGACGTGAGGGCGGACCAGGGCCGTCAGCTCGCTGATCTCGCCGGCGTGGTTCATGCCGAGCTCAAAGACCCCGTAGACCGCCTGACGCTGCATGCGCGCGAGGCTGAGCGGCACGCCCCAGTGATTGTTGAAGCTGCCGACGCTGGCGGCGGTGAGGCCTTGGGGCTCCAGGCAGTGGCGCAGAGCCTCCTTGACCCCGGTCTTGCCGGCCGATCCGGTCACGGCGATCAGGCGGGCCTGGGTGCGTTCGCGCGCCGCGGTGCCGAGGCGCCAGAGCGCCGCGAAGGTGTCGTCGACGATGATCAGCGGGTCGCTTTCGTCGATGCCGTCGGCGCGGCGGTGCACCATCGCCGCCGCGGCGCCGGCCTTCAGGGCCTTGCCGGCATAGTCGTGGCCGTCGAACGTGGGCCCTTTGAGGGCGATGAAGAGGTCGCCGTCTTCGACGCTGCGGGAATCGATGGAGATGCCGCTGGCCCGCCAGTCGCCGGTCAGGCGCCCGCCGGTGGCCTGCGCCACCTCTTCCGCCGTCCAGAGACCCGCTTCGATCATCGCGCGGCCTCCGCGTCGGCATGAATGGCGGTTCGGGCGACGTCGCGGTCGTCGAACGGCAAGACTTGTCCCCCAACAATCTGGCCAGTTTCGTGGCCCTTGCCGGCGATGACCAAGACATCGCCCGAACCCAGCGCGGCCACCGCGGTGGCGATAGCCGCCCCCCGATCGCCGATCTCTTCTGCTTCCGGTGCCGCGGCCAGCATCTCCCGGCGGATCGCCGCCGGGTCCTCGCTGCGCGGATTGTCGTCCGTGATGTAGGCCTTGTCGGCCAGGCGCACGGCGATTTCGCCCATCTGCGGGCGCTTGCCGCGGTCGCGGTCGCCGCCGCAGCCGATGATGACCGCCAGCCGGTTGCGGGTGTGCGGCCTGAGCGCGTGCAAGACGGTCTCCAGCGCATCGGGCGTGTGGGCGTAGTCGACATAGACGTGGCCGCCGGCGGCGGTCTCGCCCACCAGTTCGACGCGGCCGGGGACGCCTTCCAGGCCGGACAGCGTGGCGGCGGCGCGGTCCAGGTCCTCGCCGCCGGCGATGACCAGTCCCAGGGCCGCCAGCACGTTGCCGGCCTGAAAGGCGCCGGCCACGCCAAGCGACACGGTCATTTCGCGCCCCAGCAGCTTCAGGGCCAGATCCTGGCCGGTCGCCGTGGGCGTCTGTTCCAGCAACTGCAGGTCGGAGACTGCTTTGCCGTAGGTGAGGATCTTCAGGCCGCGGGCCTTGCAGACTTCGACCACCTGCACCCCGGCCGGGTCGTCCAGGTTGACGACCGCCGTGCCATCGGGCTGCAGCAGTTCGGCGAAGAGCCGCATCTTGGCGGCCAGATAGGCCTCCATGCTGCCGTGATAGTCCAGATGGTCGCGCGTCAGGTTGGTGAAGGCTGCGACGCTGACCCGGATCCCGTCCAGTCGAAACTGGTCGAGTCCATGGCTTGAGGCTTCCAGCACAACGTGATCGACGCGATCACGGGCCAGCGACGCAAGACAGCGGTGCAGCTCCACCGGATCGGGCGTGGTCAGCGACGCCGGTGCATCGGCACGCGGCGGCTGCAGCCCGAGGGTGCCGAGACTGGCGGCCTCGTGGCCGAGGGCGCGCCAGATCTGGCTGGTGAAACTCGCAACCGAGGTTTTGCCATTGGTGCCGGTCACGGCCACGGCCGTCGCCGGCTGGCGTTGGTAGAACCGGGCCGCCAGCAGGGCGAGGCGCCGGCGCGGATTCTCATCGGTGATGAGCGCAACCGCCGGCGTGCCGGCAGGCAGCGTGGTGCCCTTCGGCGCCAGGACAGCGGCGGCCCCTCTGTCCAATGCCTGGGGGATGAAGTCGCGGCCGTCTGCGCGGCTGCCGGGCAGGGCGGCAAAGAGGGAGCCGGCGGCGACCTGCCGGCTGTCCGCCGTCAGTCCGCTGATCTCTACCTCTGCGAATGCCGCTGCGGGCTGCATTCCGTTGTCTTCCTCTGCGAGCAGGTCAGTTAGACGCAAGCTGGCGCCCTTCCACGCTCTGGTTCACTTCCATCAGCAGGTCGGCGATCATCGCCTCGCCGTCGGCCTCGGGCATGACGCCCATCAGCGGGGCCATGCGCTGGACGATGCTGCGCATCACCGGTGCGGCAACCCAGCCGCCGGTGGCGTAGCCGTGGGTTTCCTTGGTCGGCTTCGGTTCGTCCACCATGACGAAGACGACGTAGCGCGGCGCGGTCATGGGAAAGGCGCCGACGAAGGAGGCGATGCGCGAATTGCGGGAGTAGCCGCGACCGGCCAGCTTCTCGGCGGTGCCGGTCTTGCCGCCGACGATATAGCCCTCGGCGTTGGCCTTGCGCGCGGTGCCCTGGGAGACAACCAGACGCATGAGCCTGCGCACCGTCGCCGAGGTGGACTCGGAGATCAGGCGGGTTCCCTCCGCCGCCCGCGCGGGATCGCGCTTGAGCAGCGTCGGGCGTACCGCCGTGCCGCCGTTGACCATGGCCGACATGGCCGCAGTGAGCTGCACCGGCGAGACCGCCAGACCGTGCCCGAAGGAGATGGTCATGGTGTTGATCTCGCGCCAGGGCGAGGGGATCAGGGGCTGGCCCACTTCCGGCAGTTCGATGCTGGCCGGCTGCAGGAGGCCGAGGCGCTTCAGGAAAGCCTGCTGCGCCGGCGTGCCCGCGTCCATGGCCATGTGGACGGTCCCGATGTTACTGGAATACATCAGAATTTCCGGGATCGAGAGCCACCGGTTCTTGGGCTTGAAGTCGCGGATGGTGAAGCGCGAGATCCGGATCGGCTTGCGCGTGTCATAGCCGTCCCGGAGCGTCACCACGCCCTCGTTGAGGGCCATGGCGGCGGTGAAGATCTTGAAGACCGAGCCCATCTCGTAGATGCCCAGGCTGGCCCGGTTGAAACGGGCATCGGCCGGGGCGGCGGCGGGCTTGGCGGGATCGAAGCTGGGCAGCGATGACAGCGCGACGACTTCGCCGGTCCTGGCATCCATCACCACGCCGGCCGCGCCGATGGCGCTGAAGGTCTCCATGGCCCCGGCCAGTTCCTCGGTCAGGATGTGCTGGATGCGGATGTCCAGGCTGAGTTGCAACGGCTTGGCCGAAGAGCGCAGAACGTCGTCGAAGGACTGCTCGATGCCGGCCAGGCCCTGGTTGTCGACGCCGGTGAAGCCGACCACGTGCGGGGCCAGCGGGCCGTGCGGATAGAAGCGGCGATGCTCGCGCTGAAAGTAGAGACCGGGAATGCCAAGTCGGTTGACCGCATACTGCTGGCGCGGCGTGAGATTGCGCTGCAGCCAGACGAAGGAGCGGTCGCTCGCCAGCCTGGCGCCGAGCTGGGCGGGGCTGGCTTCCGGCAGGACCGCGGCCAGCCGCTCGGCCGCCGCCTCCGGATCGCGGACATGACGGGGATTGGCGTAGAGCGACGCGGTGGGCAGCGTCGTCGCCAGCACGATGCCGTTGCGGTCGACGATGTCGGCACGGCCGGTCTCCAGGCCCTCGGCGCCCAGCGAGCGGGCGATGGAGGGCTCGTGGCGGTCGGTCATGAAGCCGAGATCGACGAGGCGCCAGCCGATCAGCGAGAAGGCCAGCGCAAAGCTGACCGCCGCGACCAGCAGCCGGGTGCGCCCGATCTCCAGGGCCTGTTTGCGGGTGCCGTCCAGGCGCAGTTCGGCCGGGCGCCCGCCCTGCAGGTCGAAGCTCGGCAGGTCGGCCGGTGTTGCCGGGGGCAGGGGCTTGGACTGCGCGCGGACCAGATAGCGACGGATCATCGGGCAAGTCCTTCCCGAGTGTATGCCGGGGCCTCAAAGGACGCCGGTGCGGTGACCAGGGTGGCGGTGCCGCCGGCGGCGGGCGGGGCCGGCTGGTTTTCGGTTTCGCCGGCGTTTCCGGTGCCCCCGGGGCCGTCTTCATCCTCCCCGCGCGGCAGCGGCAGGTCGGCGAAACCGACGATCCGCTCGGCCGGGATCGGGCCGAGCTTAAGGTGGCGCTCGGCCAGCGAAGCGATCCGCGCCGGGTTGTTCAGATAGCTCCACTCCGCTTCCAGGACGTGGATGGCTTCCTGATCGCGCAGGATGTCGCGGTGCACGCCTTTGATTTCGGCTTCCAGCTCCGTCACCTCTTGCTTGATCTGAAAGAGCGTGAGGGCGGTGACCGAGCCGGCGAGCACCCAGCAGAAGATGACGAAGCGCCTCATGACGGCCTCGCTTCCCGACGCGGCGGGCTGGCGCTGCGTTCTGCGGCGCGCAGATGGGCCGAGCGGGCGCGGGGGTTGTCCCGGCACTCCGCCTCGCCGGCACGCTTGCTGCCGCGGAAGAGCAGGCGAAAGGTCGGTTGCTGGTCAGGGTCCTGGCGCGCAGGCGGCAGATGGCGCGATCCGCCCGCGGTCTCGCCGCTGCGCGCGCGCAGAAAATGCTTCACCTGGCGGTCTTCAAGGGAGTGAAACGACACAACCGCCAGCCGGCCGCCGGGGGCCAGCAGCGCTTCGGCTGCTTCCAGCCCGCGCTCGAGCTCGCCCAGCTCGTCGTTCACGTAAATGCGCAGGGCCTGAAAGGTGCGGGTTGCCGGGTCGATGGCCTTGGCGCCGCCATGCCGCGGGCCCGGCTTCACCGCGCCGCGCACCAGGTCAGCCAGTTCCCCGGTGCGCGTGATTGCCTTGTCGCGCCGCGCCTCGACGATGGCCTTGGCGACCTGCCGGGAACGCCGTTCCTCGCCGAAGCGATAGATAATGTCAGCCAACTCCGTCTCGGGCAGGGAGTTCACCACCTCGGCGGCGCTTGGCCTCTGGTCCGGGGCCTCGCCGTCTTCCGGTCCTTCCATGCGCATGTCGAGCGGGCCGTCGAAGCGGAAGGAAAAGCCGCGTTCGGGTTCGTCGAGCTGCATGGAGGAGACGCCGAGGTCGAGGGCGATGCCGTCCACCGGCCGCGCCACGCGTCCGGCCAGCAGGGCCTCCATCTCGCCGAAGCGGCCTTCGAGGATATGCAGGCGGCCGGGATAGTGCTCCGCCATCCGGCGCCCCTGCCGGACGGCCTGACGGTCGCGGTCGATGCCCCAGACAGTGCAGTCGGCGGCCTCCAGAATTGCGCGGCTGTAGCCGCCGGCCCCGAAGGTGCCGTCAACGTAAATGGCGCCGTCGCGCGGCGCCAGGGCTTCCAGCACTTCGGCAAGCAGGACCGGCTTGTGTGGACTGCCGGGCATGTCGGTCCGCGCCGTCATCGCGAGCCTCCGGCCCCGGCGGGGATGGTCAGGCGCTGCGCGCGGGCGCGGTCGCGGGCGGAAGCCTTGTGGCGCTCCAGGGCGCCGGGCTCCCAGATCTGAAACAGCTGACCCATACCGACGAAGGCGGCGCGGTCGGTGATGCCGGCATGCTCGCGAAAGCCCTGCGGCAGCATGATGCGGCCGGTGCCGTCGAAGGGCAGCTGCTGGGAATCCGAAAAGATCGTCGTCGCCAGGTCGTCGTGGATTTCCGAGAACAGGTCGATCTCCGACACGCGGGCGATCATCTGCTCCATGAAGTCCATGCCGCAGCCCTCGATCGCATCGGCGCGATGCGAGCGGAAGGCCACAATGCCGCTGAACGACAGGCCGGCGAGCGACTGGCGGAAGACAGCAGGGACGGAAACCCGCCCCTTCTGATCCACCTTGTTCTCGAAGGTGCCAATAAAGACCGCCACCTTTTGCCCCCGCGGCTCCTTTCCAGCCGTTGCCCAGGTCTAGCCGTTCCTCGGACTGCCCTGCCCACATGCCTGCTCTTTCCGGCCCCACGATCCGGCAAAAATCGCCGGAGCCTACCCCTAAAATGGGATGATTTGGGATATCATGGGATTTCATGGGTGTCAATGCCGCAACAAGTAATTATTGCGGGTTAACAAGAGCTTAAAGCACTCATTCTGGGGCATTTTTCTGTACTGAAGCCAGTCCTTGTGGGTCAGTTCAGAATATCCACAAGTAAGAGTGACAAGAGATTGGGGCGACAATATGTTCTTTCTTCGTTCCAATCCGGTCAGGCAGTAGGCCTCGGCACGGCGGTGGAGGGGTGGCGGCCGAGGGATCGCGAACGAGATTCCCGTGCCTCGCCAAGGACCCAAGGGCGGTCAAAGCCACAGCTAAGCGGTTGATTTATATAAAGGTAAGCGCCAGACGGCCTGTAAGCCGGGTTCTGTCCCGCGCTTGCGCGCGGGGATGGCCATTCATCTGGGGCGCCCGTTGCCGGGCGCCTCGCGCGATCGACCCGGACGGCGGCGCGAAAACCCGCCTGGCCCCGCCCCCGAAAGGGCTGGCCCGGCCGTCCCTACTTGATCTTGCTCCGGGTGGGGTTTGCCCTGCCGCCGCCGTTGCCGGAGGCGCGGTGCGCTCTTACCGCACCCTTTCACCCTTGCCGGCGCGAGGCCCGAGAGCCTTGAGGCCGGCGGTTTGCTCTCTGTGGCACTTTCCCTGGGGTCGCCCCCGCCGGGCGTTACCCGGCACCCTGTCTCCGTGGAGCCCGGACTTTCCTCCCCCGCCGCCGCAGAGCGCCGGCAAAGGCGGCCATCCGGCCGTCTGGCTCCTGCTAGCTAGGCCCTCTGCCGGCGGGCGTCAACCACTGCCCGTAAATGAGGCCCGTAAAGAGTCTGTTAACACTTCGGTAAGCTCTAGGGGAAATATGAGGCAAAGAGCGACCCTGGGTTGCGCCTATGGAGTAGAGCGGTCAGAACTGCGTCATCAGAAGCAGAAAGACCGCCGACGGCCCGGGGGAGACGGCTGCGGCGGCAACAGGGAAGGCTTGTGCAACACATGAAACGCAGGATCGCGACACCATATGAGCACAGTCTTGAACGCCAGGGGGGTTCCCCTTTCTTACAGCGCTGCAGCTGAGGCCAACCTTTCCGCCAACGCCGGCACGCCCGAACTTCAGGGCAGCGACGCCAATGAGATCTTCTGGGGCGATGCCGGTGTCACCGTCACGATGTACGGCCAAGGCGGCGACGACTTCTACAATCTCTACGCGGCCGGCAACCGCGCCGTCGAAAACGCCAATTCCGGGGTCGACACGGTCAAGACCTGGATGAACTACAGCCTGCCGGACCACTTTGAGAACCTGGTGGTCACCGGCGACGGCCGCTATGCCTTCGGCAACGACGCCGACAACATCATCACCGGCGCCGACGGCCGCCAGACCCTGGACGGGCGGGCCGGAGACGACGTTCTGAAAGGCGGCGCCGGCTCCGATGTCTTCGTCATCGAAAAGGGCATGGGCAGCGACCTGATCCTCGATCTCGAGGGCGGTGACGTCGTCCGCCTCGCCGGCCACAGCTTCAAATCCTTCGGCGATGTTCTGAACAAGGCCACCCAGGTCGGCGACGACCTGCGGATCGGCCTGGGCGACGGCGAGATCCTGGTGCTGGCCGACACCAGGGCGCAGGATCTGAGCGCAAGCCAGTTCCAGGTCGGTATCGACCGCTCCGGGCTCGAACTGACCTTTGCCGAAAACTTCAACACCCTGGACCTGTGGAACGGCCAGAGCGGGACCTGGGACTCGAATTATTGGTGGGGGGCGGAGAACGGCACCACCCTGAACGACGAACTGCAGTGGTACGTCGACCATGACTATGCGCCGACCGCCAGCGCCAACCCGTTCAGCGTCAACAACGGGGTCATGTCCATCACCGCCGAGCGCGCGGCGTCCAACATCAAGCCGGAGATCAACGGCTACGATTACACCTCCGGCATGCTCACCACCTATGAAAGCTTCGCGCAGACCTACGGCTACTACGAGATCCGCGCCGACGTGCCGGATCAGAAGGGTCTCTGGCCGACCTTCTGGCTGCTGCCGGCGGACGGCGGCTGGCCACCGGAGCTCGATATCCTGGAGATGCGCGGCCAGAACCCCACCGAGCTGGTGCTGACCGCCCACTCGGAGGCGACCGGGAGCCATACGCGGGACATCAACATCGCCAAGGTGGCCGACACCTCGGGCTTCCATACCTACGGCGCGCTGTGGGATGCGGAAAAGATCGTCTGGTACTTCGACGGCGTCGAGGTGGGGCGCACCGAAACCCCCGACGACATGCATGACCCGATGTACATGATCGTCAACCTCGCGGTCGGGGGCTTTGCCGGCGCGCCGGTCGAGGGGCGGGAGACTCTGGGCAGCCTCAAGGTCGACTACATCCGAGCGTACTCCTTCGAGGGGGCGACCTATGATCCGGACCGCGACCTCTCCGGCAACGACCGGCTCGTCGGCACCGCGGAGGACGATGTGCTCGCCGGGGGCGCCGGCAAGGACATGCTGCTCGGACGGGCCGGCGACGACCGACTGCTGGGTCAGGGTGGCAACGACACGCTGCGCGGCGAAGCGGGCAGCGACACTCTGGACGGCGGCAGCGGTATCGATACCGCCGACTACAAGACCGAGACGAAGGATTGGCTGATCGACCTGGACGCCGGGGAGGCCAGCGGCGGCAACGATGTCGAGGTTCTGATCTCCATCGAAAACGCCCTCAGCGGCAAGGGAAACGACACCCTCATTGGCGATGACGGCGACAACAGGCTGGTGGGCAATGGCGGGCGCGACCGCATCGAAGGCGGTCTGGGCGACGACCGCCTGACCGGCGGGGGCATGGCCGACACCTTTGTGTTCGGCCGGCTGGACCGGGCCGGCGGTGACGGCGACGACCGCATTTCCGACTTCAACAAGTGGGGCGACAAGCTCTCGTTCAAGGATCTCGTCGACCGCGACGATGACTCCGACGTCGACCTCGACGATCTGCTGGCCAGTGTGTCCAGGGTCGCCGACAAGGGTGCGGGGAAGTCTGTGGTGGTGGACTTCGACAACGGCGCCTCGGTGGTCTTTGCCAAGGCTGGCACCGGGGCCGTGGAGTCGCTCACCGATCTCGTGAACGACGCGGAAACTCAGATCCTGATCAGCTCGACGAGTTGAGGCTAGGCGGCTAAGCGCCGCCACCGGCCTCCAGCATCGCAAGGAGGCCGGCCAGGCGGCCGCGCGTTTCCGCGTCGGCCTCGCCGGTGACCGCGGCCGGGCGGTAACGGCGTTGGAAGGCGCGGATGACCGCCGGCAGATCCTCCTCGACATAGCCGTAGCCGACGGCGCTCAGGCCCGAAGCCACGGCGTCCGCGGAGAGCGCCCCGGCCTCCCTTTGCTCTCCGGGCCAGAGACCGATGCCTGCGGCGGCCAGGGCGGGCCAGTCGAACAGTTCGCCCGGGTCCTCCTTGCGCAGCGGCGCGACGTCGGAATGGCCCAGCACCCGCGCCGGCGGGATCGCATGGCGCGCGACAATGTCTTCGGCGAGCTGTATCACCGCCGTCATCTGGGCGGCGGGGAAGGGGCGGTAGCCGAACTCGTGGCCGGGATTGACGATCTCGATGCCGATGGAGCGGGCGTTGATGTTGCTCGCCCCCTTCCAGAGCGCGACGCCGGCGTGCCACGCGCGCCGGTCTTCGTCGACCAGTTGAAAGATGCGCCCGTCCTCTTCGACGCAGTAGTGCGCGCTGACCTTGGCCGCAGGGTCGCACAGGCGCGCCAGCGCCGCCGCGCCGCTCTCCATGCCGGTATAGTGCAGCAGCAGGATATCCACGGCCGGCCCGTCCGGTCGCGGGTCGTGGTTCGGCGAGGGGCGCTGGAGGATCGAAAGGGCGCTCATTGACCGTGTGGTGACGGTCTGAAGCGCCCGAGTCAAGTACCGGAACCCGCTTCAGCCCAGCGCAGAGAGAATCGCGGGGCTGTCGACGACCCTTGCGAACTCGGTGTTCAGCGTCGTCAAGTGGACACGGTGGACAACCTCGGCGGGGATCGTCTGCCGGTCCCGCGTCTTCAGGTCGAAGGTGGCGCAGGCATCGGCGACGACCAGCACCTCGAAGCCCAGATTGGATCCGACCCGCACCGTGGTCGAGACGCACTTGTCGGTGGTGAAGCCGAAGACCACGATCTGTTCGATCTCCTCTTTGCGCAAGTCGGCCTCAAGGCCGGTGCCGATGAAGGCCGCATTCACGGTTTTCTCGACCAGGGCTTCGCCGTCCCGAGGTCCGAAGCCGGGCTTGAAGGCGTTGCCGCGTCTTTCGGGGCGCAGCGGGGAGTTCGCTTCGACGGAGTTGTGTTTGACGTTGACAACCGGCCTGCCGGCGCCGCGCCAGGCCGCGATCAGGGCCAGCGCCTTGCGCTCCATCTCCGGATTGTTGCGCCGGCCCCAAAACGGGTCATCGAAGGCCTGTTGGATGTCGATGGGCATCAGTACGGACTTGCTTGCCAGCATCGCTAGACTAAGCTCCCTCTTCGGTCAACGGCGCGGCGAGCCTAGGGTAGATCACGGACTACCGGACCGCCTGCGGCAGTCCGGTAAACCCAGTGACTCCACTCTAGGGCCTCCGGGCGCCGGCCGGCAGTCGGCAATGTGACCGGCAGCCCGGCATTCCGCCGGGAAGAAGCCGGGAAGAGGCCGGGAAGAGGCCGGAACGAGAAGGACGATCCAGATGAAACGCCGGCTTGACGACATAGACCGCGCAATTCTCGGCCGGCTGCGCGCCAACGCGCGTGAGCCGCTTTCCGCGCTGGCCGCCAAGGTGGGGCGCTCGCGCAGCGCGGTGCAGGAGCGTCTGCAGCGTCTGGAACGGGACGGCGTCATCGCCGGCTATACGCTTCGGTCCGGCACGCCGCGGCAGGCCGCCGGGCTGCAGGCCTATCTCTTCATCAAAATGACCGGCCCTCTCTGCGCGCGGATCGCGCCGCAGATCGAGCGCTTTCCCGAGGTGCAGCGCTGCGTCAGTCTGGCCGGGGACATAGACATGGCGCTGCTGGTGGATGTAGAGGACATCGCCGCGTTGGAGGAACTGCGCGAGCGCATCGCCCGGATGGCCGATATCGTTACAGTCACCACCGCCCCGATCCTCTCGGTCCATTTCGACAGGCGCTGAAACGCCTTACAGCCGCCCCGCCTCCGGGGACGTGGCCTTGGGACGTCTGAGGATGATGATCGCCACGCCGGCGACGGTCACAAGGCCGCCGATGACGAGATTCACGGTCAGCGTCTCACCCAGAAAGACAATGCCGGAGAACACGCCGAAGACCGGGATCAGCAGCATCGCGGGCATCACCTGGTTCATCTGGTAGCGGCGCAGCAGCCAGTACCAGGCGCCATAGCCGACCACCACCACCGCCACGGCCTGGTAGACGATGGCGAAGTAGGCCCAGAAGCCGGCGTTGCGCAGCGCCTCGACCTGCCCTTCCTCGATCAGCAGGGAGGCCAGCGCAAGCTGCGGCGTCGCGAAGACGGCGATCCAGGCATTCAGGGTGAAGCCGTCCACCGGCGGGTCCAGACGCTTGATCTGAACGTTCGCGACCGACCACATGCAGGCGGCGAAGATGACGAAGGCGAGGGCCAGGTACTGTCCGCCAAGGCGCGGCTCGCCCGCGATGATGGCGACGCCGGCGAAGGCCAGCAGCATGGCGAGACCGCGGCGCCAACCGAGCTTGTCGTTGAAAAAGAACGCGGCCAGCAGCGCGGCGAAGGGCACCTGCAGCTGGATCGCGATGGCTGCCGTCGCCGCGTCCAGCGTCGTCAGCCCGGTGAACATAAAGGCGAAGTGGAGGATGCCCAGAGTGAAGGAGATGGCGATCAGCGGCAGCCATTGACCGTGCGGGCGCTTGGCGAACGGGAGGAGGAGCGCGGCCACCAGCAGGAAGCGCAGGGCCATGAAGATGAGGGGCGGAAGCTCCTCCAGCCCGGTCTTGGCGACGGCGAAGTTCAGCCCCCAGACCGCCATCACACCGAAGAGCACGACGGTGTCGAGGGCGCGCAGCTGACCCTCCGCCACAGGGGCGCCGCTGTTCATTGGGTCAGGGCTTCCCGCAGCGACTCCAGCTCCAGCCAGCGCTCTTCGGCGGCCTCAAGCTCCGCATGCAGTTGTGCCAGGTCTTCGGTGGCGCGGGTGAAGGCGCCGGGGTCGCGGCTGAAAAGCTCCGGATCGGCGAGGTTGCCTTCCAGCTTTGCGACCGCGGTCGTCAGCTTCTCGATGCGTGCCGGCAGCGCGTCCAACTCCCGCTGGTCCTTATAGCCCAGCTTGTTGCGGCTGCGCGCCTTTGTTTCGCTGCCTTTTTGGGTTTCGCTGCCTTTTTGGGTTTCGCCGCCTGTCTTGCCGGCCTTTGCCGGCGATTGCCTGGCGGGGCGTGTCGCTGCACCGGCCGCCTTGCGATGGCGCTGGTAGTCGCTGTAGCCGCCCGGCACCTCAAGCGTGCGGCCGTCCCCCTCCATTGCGATGACGGCGGTGACCAGGCGGTCCAGGAAGTCGCGGTCGTGGCTGACCAGGATCAGCGTGCCCTCGTAATCGTCGATCACCTCCTGCAGCAGATCCAGGGTTTCCATGTCCAGATCGTTGGTCGGCTCGTCCAGAACGAGGAGATTGCTCGGCCTGGCGAAAAGCCGCGCCAGCAGCAGGCGCGCTTTCTCGCCGCCGGAAAGGGCCTTGACCGGCTGGCGGGCCTGGCCTTCCTCGAAGAGGAAGTCCTTCAGATAGGAGACGACGTGGCGCTGGCGGCCGCGCACCAGAAGCGTGTCGCCGCCGTCCGGGATGAGGCTTTGCCAGAGGCTGGCCTCCGGGTCCAGGCTCTCGCGCCGCTGATCGAAGTAGAGCGGCGCCACGTTGCTGCCGAGGCGCAGGCTGCCGCTGTCCGCCGCGAGGGCGCCGGTCAGGATCTTCACCAGGGTGGACTTGCCGGCGCCGTTGGGCCCGATGATGCCCAGACGGTCGCCGCGGCGGATGCGGGTGGAGAAGTCTTTGAGGATCGGCAGAGGGCCCTCCGGCCCTTCGAACACCTTGCTGATGTCCGTCGCTTCGATGACGAGGTCTCCGCTGCGTCCGCTGCTCGCGCTTTCCAGCTTCGCGGTGCCGGTCTGGCGCAGCCACTCGGCGCGTTCTCTGCGCAGGCCCTGCAGCCGGGCGAGGCGGCCCTGGTTGCGCTTGCGCCGCGCGGTGACGCCGCGCTGCAGCCAGCGCTCCTCGCGCACGATCTGGCGGTCCAGCTTGTGCTGGGCTTCCGCTTCGCGCTGCTGCAGTTCCTCGGCCCAGGCCTCGAAGTATCGGAACGACTTGTCGAGGCGCCGCAGCCGACCGCGGTCGAGCCAAAGGGTTGTGTTGGTGAGGTTACCCAGAAAGCTGCGGTCGTGACTGATGACCAGCAGTGCGCCGCGGAAGCGCTGCAGTTCGCCTTCGAGCCACTCGATGGTCGGCAGGTCCAGGTGGTTGGTCGGCTCGTCGAGCAGAAGGATCGCCGGGTCGCCGAGCAGGCAGCGGGCCAGCGCCGCGCGGCGGCCTTCGCCGCCGGAAAGACTGTTCAGGCGGCGCGTGCCGTCCAGACTGAGCCGCAGGAGGGCCGCCTCCACGGCGTGCGGCGGGGCGTCGGGGCCGCCGGCCGGGTCCTGCGCCACATAGTCGGCGACACTGCCGCCGCCGGAGAAGTCGGGGTCCTGCGGCAGATAGGAAACCACCGTGCGCGGTTGTACGAAGCGCTCGCCGCCGTCCAGATCCTGCAGCCCGGCGATCACCTTCAGAAGGCTCGACTTGCCGCTGCCGTTGCGCCCGACGAGGCAGGCCCGCTCCCCCTTCGACAGCGTCAGGGAAAGGCCGTCGAACAGCGGCCGGTCGCCGAAGCGCAGCCGCGCGCCGTTCAGCGCGATCAGCGGGGGATCGGTCGCCACGGTCAGCGAATCCCGCGCAGCTTGCGGATCTCGTCGTAGGCGGCGTTGATCTTGGCCAGCTTCTCGTTGGCCATCTCCACGAACTCGGGCGGCATGCCCTGGGCGACAAGGCGGTCCGGATGGTTCTCCACGACCAGCTTGCGGTGGGCGGCCTTGACGGCTGCGTCGTCGGCATCGCGGTCGACACCCAGGATGCGGAACGGATCGCTGTCCGCGGCAGCGACATTGGCGGCGCGGATGCGGTCCCAGTCATGGGCGTCGAAACCGAAGATGACCGCCAGGCTCTCCAGATAACCCAGTTCGTCCGCGCTCACGGTCCCGTCGGCCCGGGCGATGTGGAAGAGGCCGCCCAGGAGTTCTTCCAGGACCGCGGGGTTGTCGGCGAACATGCGCGCCAGCTGCTTGGCATAGGGTTCGTAGCCGCCCGCGTTCTTGCGCGCCTGATCGAAGACGCGCCCGACGTTCTTCATCTCCTCCGGCGGAATGCGGAACACCTGCTTGAAGGCGTCGACCTCGTCGCGGGTCACCTGTCCATCCGCCTTCGCCAGCTTGGCGCCGAGCACGATGACGCCGATGGTAAAGGCGATCTGCTTGGTGGCATCGGCCGTCTCGGCCGTGGCCGTGCCGCCGCTCATCTTGTCGACGGCATGGCCGGCGACGGCGCCGATCAGCGCACCGAGCGGACCGCCCAGGGCAAAGCCTGCGGCGCCTCCGAGTATCTTCCCCCAAACGCTCATGATTTCGCTTAGTTTTCGAGATGCAACATGCGGACTGCGCTATCAGCATGGCGGCGGTGGCCCGGCCGCGTCAAGCGTACAGCAATGTGCCCGGTGTTCTCTTCCGCAAATCGGGCTGCGGTTCCGCAATTCAGCCGGAAAGCGCGGACATGCGGCCCAGGCCGGGCAGTTTCACCGCGAGGTCCAAGGGGTCGATCCCGAAGGTGAGGCCCAGGATGTTGATCTCCAGCCCTTCTTCCACCGCGACCAAACCGCCGAGCAGCCCGAACAGCGAAACCTGGTATCCGGTGCCGCTGGGGGCCGGCGCCACAAACTCCGTTGGCCCAAGGTAGTCCTTTCCGACCGCCGTCGGCGGCAGGTCCAGGTTCAGCGCCGGCACCTGGCGGGCAATGGTGGCGGTGAAGGTGTTGGAATTGGGTCCCGGCCAGGTCTTGTACTCCCGGGCATAGGCATAGCTGGCGATGGCCGCATTGATCTGATCGATCGCCGCCTCCGCCTCGGACCCGCGCAACTCGGCATAGAGTTCCGGCTTGGCGCCGAACCAATAGCGGTCCGGCGGGCCACCGCGCTGTCTGACGGCTTGCCCGCTGTGCCAGAAGCGCCAGCCGGTGACCTCGTGGGTCGTGTAGCTGTCCGCGCCCTGGGGCTTGACGGAGATCCAGGTATGCACGGCGAAGGCGCCGCGCCAGCGCACGGTGCGGGCGCCGTAGACCTGAACGATCGCTTCCGGCGTCGCGGCCGGGTCGGGCGCAAGGCCAGCGCTCCCGCGGGACCCGGTCTGCCAGCTACGGTCCAGGGACACGTCGTCGGTCATCGTCGCCAGCGCCGGGCCTGCCAGCAGGAAGGCCAGCAGCAGCACCAGACGGCGCAGGTTAAGGGCAAGTATTGCCAAGGTCGGATCTCCCGAACGCGACACCCTATCATTACCTAAGGCGCGAGGCTGGCCATGCAATGTGGCAAGGTGATGGCGGAACCGACCTGGGGTTTCGTTGCCGCGTGCTTCGTTGCTCCGCGCGGATGCTCTCGAGAGCCAGGCAACGGCCGCCTGGGCACCGCCGGGCCGCTTCCGCCGTCTTTCATTAAAGCTTTGTGACATCGTGACTTTTCGCGCTTCGGCTTGATCTGCGTCATGGGCGCTGGAAGGTGGCTCAAGCACATTCCGGGCGAACGATCCGAAACCGGATCAGCCATGGGAGGAGGCAGACGATGCGGAGCATTGACAGGTTTGCCAACAAGTTTGCCGACAAGACTCTAGACAAGGTGTCTGGAATGACCCGGCGACAGGTTCTGCGGTCTTCTCTGGCGGCTGGCGTGTCAGCGGGACTGGCGGCCTTGCTGCCCGGTGCCGCAGCAGCCCAGACCTCCGGGGCCACCGCGGGCAGCGTCCGGGTTCTCACCAATTCCCACTGGGGCGCTTTCGAAGCCATCGTCAGCGAAGGGCGGCTGACCGGGGTGATTCCCTTTGCAGCCGACACCCATCCCTCGCCGATGATCCAGAACTTTCCGGCGCTGGTCACCGACCGCACGCGCATCGCCCAGCCCATGGTGCGCGAGGGATGGCTGCGGCGGCGTCTGGACAGCGACCGCACCGCCCGCGGCAGCGAGCCCTTTGTCGCGGTGGGTTGGGACGAGGCGCTGGATCTTGTGGCCGAGGAGCTCACGCGCATTCGCGCCGCGTATGGCCACGAGTCGGTCTTCGGCGGGTCCTACGGCTGGGGCAGCGCCGGGCGATTCCATGTCAGCGACAATCTCACAAACCGCTTCCTGGCGCTCACCGGGGGCTACACCGGCAGTGTCGGCAACTACTCCTACGGTGCGGGCATGGTGTTGCTGCCGCGCGTGCTGGGCTCCAACCAGGCGATCAGCGGGCCGTTGACCAACTGGTCGGTGATCGCCGAGCACAGCGACCTGGTCGTCCTGTTCGGCGGTGCGGCCTTCAAGAACGGACAGATCAGCTGGGGCGGTACCGGCGCGCACACCACCGAGCCCGCCATGCGCGCCGCCCACGCGGCCGGCGTAAAGTTCGTCTCCGTCAATCCCGTGCGTGAGGACGACGCCGAAACGGTGGGCGCGGACTGGCTGAAGATCCGCCCTAACACCGACACCGCCTTGATGCTGGCGCTCTGTCATGAACTGCTGTCCGGTGGAAAGGCCGACGAGGCTTTTCTGGCCCGCTGCACCGTCGGCTGGGAGCGCGTGAAGGCGTATCTGACCGGCGAGAGCGACGGTGTTGCCAAGAGCGCCGACTGGGCCGCAACGATCACCCAGATCCCCGCTGAAGAGATCCGGGCTCTGGCCGCCCGCATGGCCCGGGGCCGCACCATGATCATGACGGCCTGGTCGCTGCAGCGCGCCGATCATGGCGAGCAGCCCTGGTGGGCGACGATTCTGCTGGCCAGCGTGCTGGGGCAGATCGGCCTGCCCGGCGGCGGCTTCGGCTTTTCCTACACCTCGACCAACGGCGTGGGGATGCCGGTCGGCGGCCACTCTTTCCCGAGCCCGAGACGCGGGCGCAACCCCGTGAAGCGCGACATTCCCGTTGCGCGCGTCGCCGACATGCTGCTGCAGCCCGGCGAGACCGTGGACTTCAATGGACGCGAAGTCACCTATCCGGAGATCCGCTACATCCACTGGGCCGGCGGCAACCCCTTCCACCACCATCAGGACCTCAACCGGCTGAGCCGCGCCTGGGCGGTGCCGGAGACCATTGTGGTGCAGGAGCCCTGGTGGACGGCAACCGCCAGGCGCGCCGACATCGTGCTGCCGGTGACCACGACGCTGGAGCGCAACGACATCGGCGCTTCGGTGCGCGACCGCTGGGTGGTGGCCATGAAACAGGCCATCGCGCCGGTCGGCCAGGCGCGCAACGACTTCGATATCCTCGCCGACCTTGCCGAGCGTTTCGATCAGCGCGCCGCCTTTACCGAGGACCGGAACGAGATGCAGTGGCTGCGCCATATCTGGGACCGGGGCCGCCAGCGCGGCGCGCGCAGCGGCCTGACGATGCCCGACTTCGATACTTTCTGGGCCGAAGGTGCGTTCGAGGTTCCCGCCGGTAACGAGGACTTCGTCTTCCTGGCCGACTTCCGCGCCGACCCCGAGGGCAATCGGCTGCGCACGCCCTCCGGCCGTATCGAGCTGTTCTCGGAGACCATTTCAGGCTTCGGCTATGCGGACTGCCCGGGCCACCCGGCCTGGCTGGAACCGCGGGAGTGGCTCGGCGCGGCTGCACAGACGCAGGCGGCACCGCTGCACCTCATCTCGAGTCATCCGCGCCTGCGCCTGCACAGCCAGATGGACAACGCGCCTCTGGCGCGCGCCGCCAAGATCGCCGGGCGCGAGCCGGTCATGATTCATCCGGAAGATGCCGCGGCCCGCGGGATCGAGGCCGGTGAGGTGGTGGAGATCTTCAACGCGCGGGGCCGGCTGCTGGCCGGCGCCACCTTGACGGAGCGGGTGCGCCCGGGGGTCATCGTGGTCTACGAGGGGGCCTGGCTCGACCGCGACCCGGAACGCGGGCTCGACCGCCACGGCAATCCCAACATGGTGACCGCCGATCATGGCACCTCGAGCCTGACTCAGGGCTGTGCTGCGCAAAGCTGCCTGGTGCAACTCCGCCGCCACGATGGCCCGGCGCCGCCGGTCAGGGCGTTCGAGCCGCCTGCGACGGTGCGATCGCCCGCCCCCTAAGCCTCGCCCCGACATGCAGAGACCGAGAGACTGGAGAGACAGACCATGCCCCTCGTGACACCTGGAGACAGCGCCTTGCAGCGGTTGCGCCGGACGATCCGCGAGACGGCGCCGCGCCCGGTCGGCCGCCGTCATGCGATCCTCTCATTTGCCGGCGGGCTGGTGCTGCTGGCCAGCCCCCGCTTCGCCGCGGAGGTCCTTGCCGCCCCCGCGCTGCCGCCCGTGCGCTGCCCGGACACCGAGTGCGGTTACCTCTACGATCCTTCCTTCGGCGATCCCGATGGCGGCATCCCGCCCGGCGTCGCATTCGAAAACCTGCCGGACGACTGGGAATGCCCGGAATGTGGCACGCCGAAAGAGCTTTGGTAGAGATGTTTCAGCGTCGACGCCGACCGCCACTGACGCAACCCCGGCTGCCGACCGCATCTCGCCCTCGGGTTGCTTGGCTCTAAAGAATTATTAACCATAGGATTTGCATACTCGGCATTGCAGAAAGCAGTGCCCGAACGCCGCACCGCGCGGGGTCCAGGGCGGAACGTCCCAAGGACACAAGCACCCGATGTCAGGCACCAACGGCGAAGCGCGGATCATCGACGGATTGGCCGAGGAAACCGCCGGTCTGGGAGTCGAGATCGTCGATGTCGCCGGCGATATCGAAAAGGTTTCGCAGCAGATTGCCCAGCAGGCCGAAGCCTTCCGCGGCATGGTGCACTCTGCCGGGCAGGTGAACGAAAGCAACAGCCGGATCGCCTCCGCGGCGGGCCAGGCGCGCGAAAAGGCCTCGCAGACCGCCGAAAGCGTGCGCAACTCGGAGCAGACGGTGCAGACGGCGGTCAAGGACATCCATGCCTTGGTCGAAGCCGTGGCCGTTATCGAATCACAATTGGGTGGTCTTCAGGAGGCCCTGGCCGAGGTCGCGCAGGTCGCCTCCGGCATCGAAGCGATTGCAAAGCAGACCAACCTGCTGGCGCTCAACGCCACCATCGAAGCTGCGCGGGCCGGCGATGCGGGCAAGGGCTTTGCCGTGGTCGCCGGCGAGGTCAAGGCGCTGGCCGCCCAGACCGCGACCGCCACGGCGCAGATCGACGACACCCTGAAGCGGCTCACCGGGCAGGCCGAACAGTTGATCGCACAAGGGAGCGAGACGACCGGTAGGGCCGAGTCGGTGCGCAGCGGCACCCAGACCATCGGCGCAGTGATCGGCGCCGTCGGAGAGGCCGTGACCGGCATCGAGGAGGACACCGCGGCGATTGCCGAGAGCGCGCGGAGCATCGACGAGGACTGCGGCGGTTTCGTCGCCACGCTGGAATCCATGAACGGCGAAGTGGCGACCGCCAGCGACACCCTGAGGGCCGCGCGCGACCGGGTGAACCGCCTGATCGCTGTGAGTGAGAAGGTGATCTCTCTCACCGCCCAGAGCAGCCTGAACAGCGTCGACGGACCCTTCATCGCCAAGGTGAAGGCGGTGGCTGCAGCGGTGTCGGAGGCTTTCGAGCGGGCGCTCAGCGAGGGGCGCATCGCGGAAGCCGCGCTGTTCGACCAGGACTACAAGCCGATTCCCGGCAGCGATCCGGAACAGCTGATGGCAGGCTGCGTCGCGCTGACGGACGACGTCCTGCCGGCGATCCAGGAACCGGTGCTGGACTTCGACGAGCGGGTGGTGTTCTGCGCCTGCGTCGATGTGAACGGCTATCTGCCCACCCATAACCTGAAGTTCGCCCAGCCCCAGGGCGACGACCCGGTGTGGAACGCCGCCAACTGCCGCAACCGCCGTATCTTCGATGACCGCGTCGGCCTTGCCGCCGGACGGAACACCGAGCCCTTCCTGTTGCAGACCTATCGCCGCGACATGGGGGGCGGCACCTTCGTGATGATGAAGGATGTTTCGGCCCCGATCATGGTTGCTGGCAAGCACTGGGGCGGTCTGCGCCTGGCCTACAAGGTCTGACGCTCCGCGGCGGCGGGCGCTGCCTTCCGCTTGCCTATCGACCCCGTGGGGCGCATCGCCTAAGCTGGCGCTGCCGCGCGACACCCGTCCCGGGTATCGCCGTTCTCTCGCAGGACTTTCCGCTTTTGCTGTCGGAGGCTGACATGCAGCTTTTCTACTCGCCCACGTCGCCCTATGCCCGCAAGTGCCGCGTCGTCGCGCGGGAGCGCGGCCTGCAGGACCGGATCGAGGAAACGTCGCTCAATCCCTATGACGACCCGGGCGAACTGCAGGCGAAGAACCCGCTCGGCCGGGTTCCGGCCTTGGTGCTGGACGACGGCACGGCACTCTTCGACAGCCCGGTGATCTGCGAGTATCTCGACGGCCTGGGATCGGCGCCGGCGATGATCTCCGCGAGCGGCGCGGAACGCTTTCGGGTGCTGGTCGCCGCCGCGCTGGCCCAGGGCATGACCGATTCCGCCTTGAACGTCACCATGGAGGGGCGCCGGCCGGAGGGCGAGCGCTCCCCCGCGGCGGTCGCGCGCTGGGAAGGCTCCATCCTGCGCGGACTGGACGCGATGATGGATCATCTCTCCGGGCTGCCCGGCGACCTGACCCTGGGACACGTCGCCTGCGGCTGCGCGCTCGGCTATCTGGATCTGCGCCACGGCCACCTGAACTGGCGCGGTGGCCGTGAGCCCCTGGCCGCATGGTTCGAGGCCTTCAACGCCCGGCCCTCCATGCGGGAAACCGACCCCAACTGAGACGCTTGGAGGGCAGCAGGCCGAGGGCCGTCACCATGCCGAGGGTCACCAGTCCGCCGCCGAGGAGTTCGCGCCAGCCCGGCACCTCGCCGAGCAACGGATAGGCCAGGGCCAGGGCGATGGCGGGGACCAGGGTGACGAAGACCGCGCCGCGCCCGGCCCCCAGCAGCGCCACCGCGCGGCTGTAGCAGACCAGCGCCAGGATCGCCGCGACGAGGCCCTGAAACACGGCTTGTTCGGCGACTTCACCCAGGGGCGCGGTGAAGAGCTGCGGCTCTGCGGTGAGCAGGTAGATCGGTCCGTAGATCAGCAATGACAGCACCGAGACCAGCGCCGTGGCCTGCAGGGGGTCGGCGCCCCAGGCGCGCAGAGCAACGGTGTAGCTGGCCCAGAGCAGGCCGCCGCAGGCGAACATCAGGTGGCCTTTCCACTGTTCGGCCTGATAGTCCCCAAAGGTCTGCGTGCCGATCAACAGCACGCCGGTCAGCATCAGGGCGATGCCGGTCAGGCGTTGGCGCGGCGGGCGGTCGCCCAGCAGCAGCCAGCCGCCCAGGGTCGCGAAGACCAGCATGCAACTCGGTCCGATGATGCCGCCCTGACCGGCCGGTGCGTAGGAAAGCCCGCCGGCGGTCACCAGCACATAGGGCGCGCCGGCGCCGAGGCTGAGGAACAACGCCCGCCCCCAGCCGAGGCCGCCAGTTCCCAGATTGCCGGTTCCGTTTCGGATCACCAGCGGCAGCAGGATCAGCCCGGCGACCAGGAACCGCAGGGCGGCAATGTCGGCGACGGCCAGGCTCTGGCGGATGCCGAGCGCCGAGACCACCGGCCAGGCCCCCCAGATCAGGGATGCGGTCAGGCCATAGAGTACCGCCGTCGGCAGGGCAGGGGCCTGGGTTTCGGAAAGATCGGTCATGGCAGCGGCATCCCTTGTCTGGTTGTCTCCAAGGGACAAACCTAGAGATTCGCCGTGCCGCCAACCGGCGAATTTTGATTTCAGGCGACGAAATTATGCGTTCGAGCGGGAAAATCGATGATAATCTGCATAAATGGATGATTTGGACCAGTTCGACGTCGCATTGCTGGATCAGCTTCAGCGCGACAACCGCCAGACCTCGGAGGCTTTGGCCGCCGCCGTCGGTCTTTCCGCCACCGCCTGCCAGCGCCGTATGAAGCGGTTGCGGGAGGCCGGCTACATCGCCGCCGATGTTTCGATTCTCGACCCGGCCAAGGTCGGGCGGCGCACCACCTTCATCGTGCAGGTGGATCTCGTCCGCGGCCGCGCCGATATCGTCGACGGCTTCAAGCGGGACATGCTGAAGGTCCCGGAGGTGCAGCAGTGCTATTACGTCACCGGCGAGGCCGACTTCGTCTTGATCGTGATCGCCGAGGACCTTGCACACTATGAGCAACTCACCCGGCGGCTGTTCTACGGCAACAACGTCATCGGCAAGTTCCACACACAGGTGGTGATGGACAGCGTTAAGTTGGGCCTAACCGTTCCCCTCTAGGCTTCGCGCCGGAAAAGGGGAGGACTCCGTGCCGGACTGGCTCGTTTTCCTGTTGCTCGCGGTCTCAGCGCTTTGGCTGGGGCGCTGTGTGCTCGCCCTGCTGGAGCAGCGGCGCTGCGGCGGGCTGTGCGTCCTGCCGTTGGTCGCGGCGGTCGTCTTGTTCAGCGATCTGCCGGACATGGGCATCCACCTCTATGATCTCGCTTCCTTGGCCATCGGGTCCGTCAACCTGCCCCAAGGCCTTACCGGCACGCTGTTGATGGCCGGGGTGATCTTTGTCTTCGTCCTGGCCTCTCTCCACGGTCTGCTGCGGCTCTACGAGCGTGCGAAGCGCAGGCGCCGCGAAGACAGAGCGGCAGCGACTGCCGAAGCGACTGCCACCTCGATCGGAGACGGGGGCCTCGCAGCGGAAGACTGGCAGCGGCTTCTGAAGCGGGCCGACCGTCGCCTGGACCAAAGCGACGATGGACTCGATATGGGCGGCGCCGACACGGACTAAACGCTCCAACGGCTCTTCCGATGTCTCGTGCGAGACAACGTTGACAATTTATCGATAAAATGTCTTTGTAAGGGAGCGCCGAAAGGGCGCTTTCACATCAAAGGTCGGGACCGAAGGGGCAGGGCAATGGACGGCGACGCGCGGGCTGCGGCATGGCAATTCTGGATCGACCGGGGTGGGACCTTTACCGACGTGGTGGCGCGGCGGCCGGACGGCGGTCTGGTGACTCACAAGCTGCTGTCGGAGAACCCGGAGCAGTACAAGGACGCCGCCGTCCAGGGCATCCGCGAGATTCTGGGCCTGGAAAAGGACGCGGCTCTGCCGCCGGGTGCCGTCGCGGCGGTGAAGATGGGCACCACGGTGGCCACCAACGCGCTGCTGGAGCGCAAGGGCGACCGCACGCTTCTCGTCACCACGGAAGGCTTCGGCGACATCCTGCGCATCGGCTACCAGAACCGCCCTAGGCTTTTCGACCGCCACATCGTGCTGCCGGAGATGCTCTACGAGCGCGTCGTCGAGGTGAGCGAGCGGGTCTCCGCCCAGGGCGAGACCGTGACGCCTTTGGAAGAGGAGCCGGCGCGCGCCGCCCTGAAGGCGGCCTACGACGACGGCATCCGCGCCGTCGCCATCGCCTTCATGCACGGCTACCGCTTTCCGGATCACGAGAAGCGCATCGCCGCCATCGCCGAAGAGATCGGCTTCACCCAGATCTCCACCAGCCACGGCGTCAGCCCGCTGATGAAGCTGGTCAGCCGCGGTGACACCACGGTGGTCGATGCCTACCTCTCGCCGATCCTGCGGCGTTATGTCGACCAGGTGGCGGGGCAGCTCGACGCGGACGATACCGAAGGCCCGCGGCTCATGTTCATGCAGTCCAACGGCGGCCTCACCGACGCGCGGCTGTTCCAGGGCAAGGATGCCATTCTTTCCGGTCCCGCCGGCGGCGTGGTCGGCATGGTGCGCACGGCGGCCATGGGCGGCTTCGAGAAGCTGATCGGCTTCGACATGGGCGGTACCTCCACCGACGTCTCCCACTACGACGGCGAGTACGAGCGCACTTTCGAGACCCTGGTGGCCGGGGTGCGCATGCGCGCGCCGATGATGCACATCCACACGGTGGCCGCCGGCGGCGGCTCGATCCTGCACTTCGACGGCGCGCGCTACAGGGTGGGCCCGGATTCCGCCGGGGCCGACCCGGGCCCCGCCTGCTACCGCCGCGGCGGCCCGCTCGCCGTGACCGACTGCAACGTCATGCTGGGCAAAATCCAGCCGGCCCATTTCCCGAAAGTCTTCGGCCCCAAGGCGGACGAGGCCCTGGACGCCGAGGTGGTGCGGGCGAAGTTCGCCGCCCTGGCCGAAGAGATTGCCGGGGCGACCGGCAAGCCCAAGACCTCGCCAGAGGCGGTGGCCGAGGGCTTCCTGCGCATCGCCGTCGAAAACATGGCCAACGCCATAAAGAAGATTTCGGTCCAGCGCGGCTACGACGTGACCGAGTACACGCTGAACTGCTTCGGCGGGGCCGGCGGGCAGCATGCCTGCCTGGTGGCCGACGCGCTGGGCATGACCAAGGTCTTCCTGCATCCCTTCGCCGGCGTGCTCTCGGCCTACGGCATGGGCCTGGCCGACGTGCGGGCGATCCGCGAGCGCCAGGTCGAAGCGGCCTTTGCCGAAGCGGTGCTGGCGGAGATCGAGGCGGCTTTTGAAGAGCTTGCCGTCGGTGCCAAGGACGAGGTCCTGGCCCAGGGCGTGGCGCCCGCGCGCATCGCGCTGGTGCGCAAGGTTCAGCTCCGCTACGAGGGCACCGACAGCCCGCTGCAGATCGACTTCGCCGATCTCGAAGCCATGCAGGCGGCCTTCGAGAAGGCGCACAAGCAGCGTTTCGGCTTCATCGCCCCGGACCGCAAGCTGGTGGTGGAGGCGGTCTCGGTGGAAGCCATCGGCTCCACCGAGGAGGTCGCCGACCCCGAGCGGGCCGTGCCTGCCGATGCCGTCGCAGCCGAACCGCTCGACCGGGTGGCCATGCATAGCCATGGCGAAAGCCACGACACGCCCCTCTACGATCGCGAGGCCCTGCTGCCCGGCCAGAAAGTGGATGGCCCCGCCGTCATCATCGAGGCCACCGGGACAACCGTCGTCGAGCCGGGCTGGCAGGCGGAGATGACGCCGCGCGGCCACCTGGTGCTGACCCGCGTGGTGGCGCGCCCCAAGACCGAGGCCGTCGGCACCGAGGCCGATCCGGTGATGCTGGAGGTCTTCAACAACCTCTTCATGTCCATTGCCGAGCAGATGGGCGCGACGCTTTCCAACACCGCCTACTCGGTGAACATCAAGGAACGGCTGGACTTCTCCTGCGCGATCTTCGATCCCGCCGGCAACCTGGTGGCCAACGCGCCCCACATGCCCGTCCACCTAGGTTCCATGGGCGAGTCCATCAAGACGGTGATCCGCGAGAACGCCGGCAGCATGAAGCCGGGCAACGTCTACGCCCTGAACGCGCCCTACAACGGCGGCACTCATCTGCCCGATGTGACCGTGATCACCCCGGTCTTCGACGACGTGGGGCAGGAAATCCTCTTCTACGTCGGCTCGCGCGGCCACCATGCCGACATCGGCGGGCGCACGCCGGGCTCGGCGCCGCCGGATTCGACGGTCATCGAGGAGGAGGGTGTCCTCATCGACAACTTCCTGATGGTGGAGGAGGGGGTGCTGCGCGAGGCGGAGACCCTGGCGCTGCTGAAGTCGGGCAAGTATCCCTGCCGCAATCCGCAGCAGAACATGGCCGACCTCGGCGCCCAGATCGCCGCCAACGAGACCGGCGTGCAGGAGGTGCGCAAGATGCTCGCCCACTTCGGCTTCGACGTGGTGCAGGCCTACATGCGCCACGTGCAGGACAACGCCGAGGAGTCGGTGCGCCGGGTGCTGGACGTGCTGAAGGACGGCGCCTTCACCTACCCGCTGGACAACGGCAGCCAGATCCAGGTGAAGATCACCGTGGACAAGGCCGCGCGCGAGGCGACCATCGACTTCACCGGCACCTCGCCGCAGGACCGCGGCAACTACAACGCGCCGACGGCGGTCTGCAAGGCTGCGGTGCTCTACGTCTTCCGCACCCTGGTGGAAGACGAGATCCCGCTGAACGAGGGCTGCCTGAAGCCGCTGAAGCTGGTGATCCCGGAACGCTCCATGATCAGCCCGGTCTATCCGGCGGCCGTCATCTCCGGAAACACCGAGGTCTCCCAGTGCATCACCGATGCGCTCTACGGCGCGCTGGGCGTGCTGGCCTCGGCGCAAGGGACCATGAACAACTTCGTCTACGGCAACGAGCAGTATCAGAACTACGAGACCATCTGCGGGGGTACCGGCGCCGGGCCGGACCACGACGGCACGTCCGCCGTGCACTCCCACATGACCAACACCCGCATGACCGACCCGGAGGTGCTGGAGTGGCGCTTCCCGGTCCGGCTGGAGACCTTCCGCATCCGCCACGGCTCCGGCGGCGCGGGGCGACACCGCGGCGGCGACGGCGTCATCCGGCGCATGCGTTTTCTGGAGCCCATGACCGCCACCATCCTTTCGCTGCACCGGGCGACCGACCCTTACGGCCTCGACGGCGGTGCCCCGGGGCGACGCGGTCGCAACGCGGTGGTCCGCGCCGACGGAACCGTCGACGAGCTGAAGGGGAGCGACGAGACGGAGATGAACGCCGGCGACGTCTTCGTCATCGAAACGCCGGGTGGCGGCGGCTACGGGCTTGCGGCGGAGCGTGCGGAGGCGGCGGAATGAGCAAGGACGGCACGACGGTGAAGAAGAAGGCGGCCCCCAAGGAAGGGGGACGCCAGGCCCCCAGCGCGCAGGCGCGACAAGCTATCGTTTCCTCCGCCCACCTGGTGTCGGAGCGGGCGGCGGAGCTGAGCTCCTTCGAATACGGGCTCTACGTCGCCTCCAACGCTTTCGAGCGCTGGATCGTGCGCTGCATGGCGGCGGCCGGTCAGCCGGAACTGGGCGCCCTCGATGTCATGGTGGTGCACAGCGTGAACCACCGCGCCCGCGACAAGCGCCTGGCGGACATCTGCTTCGTCCTCAACATCGAGGACAGCCACACGGTGAATTACGCGCTGAAGAAGCTCAGCCGCCTCGGCCTCGTCGCCGGCGAGAAGCGCGGCAAGGAGATCTTCTATGCGACGACGAAGGAGGGCGAGGCGCTCTGCCTGAAGTACCGCGAGGTGCGCGAGGCCTGCCTGGTGAATTCCTTCAGCGCCTTCGCCGGCAGCCAGGGCGAGGACTTGAACGAACAGATCGGCCAGGCCGCCGACCTGCTGCGCGCCCTCTCCGGGTTGTACGATCAGGCAGCCCGCGCGGCGACGAGCCTTTAGGGCGTTTGTTCCAAACGGCGGATGGCCTTCGCCGCATCGGCATCGCCCTTCTGTGCCGCCTTTCGGTACCATTCCAAGGCGTGTTCATGGTCTTGTTCGACGCCGATTCCGCTTTCGTAGAAGTAGCCCATGTTGTACAGCGCCTTGGGATTTCCGTTGTCTGCGGCTTTCTTTATCCACCGCATACCCTCAAGCAGGTCTTCTTCGACTCCTCGGCCGTAGAGATACATGACCCCAAGCGCGTTCTGGGCCTCAGGCTCTCCCTGGTCGGCGGCGAGACGAAACCAGTCAGCAGCTTCGTCGTCATCCTGCTCGATACCTTCGCCCAACCTGTACATGCCGCCGAGATTCAGCTGCGCCGTGGCGTCCCCGGCCTCGGCAGCTTCACGGTACCAGCGAAGGGCTTCGGAGTAGTCCTGCTCAACACCGAGGCCATGTCGATAGAGGTTAGCGAGCTCAGTCTGTGAGTCTTTATGTCCTTGCTCAGCGGCGAGACGAAGCCACGTGGCAGCCTCCGCGTAGTCCTGATCGACGCCAAGCCCTGTCAGGTAGAGCTGTCCAAGGTTCGCATAAGCATGAGTGTTGCCTTGCGCTGCGGCGAGGCGATACCAACGCTGGGCCTCATCAAGGTCGAGGTCAACGCCCAAGCCGAAGTGATGCAGAAAGCCCATGGCGTTCTGTGCTTCCGGGACACCGGCTTCCGCTGGCGCACGGTTCCAATGCAATGCCTTCTGGTAGTCAAGCTCAACGCCAAATCCAAACGCATACATAAAGGCAAGCTCCGCCATTGCCTGGAGGTTGCCTTCGTCAGCGGCGTCCTGCAGGTAACCGATGGCGCGCTCTGGTGCGCCGTCGAGCATGTGTTTTCGGGTGATGCTTTGCCGTAGCGCATCGTTGTGGAGATCGCCGGAAATTGCGGTCTCGCACTGCGCCCAGGTTTCTGCAGACGCAGGTGCGGCGGCGGCGGCTCTGAGCTCCGCGATGCAGCGTTCTGACAATATCGGCGCATCCTGCGCCAAGCTTTCTGTGGTTGCAGTCATTGCCCAGGCGCCGGCGGCCAACCCGATCCAGAACGCTCGCCTCATCTGTTGACCCTATCGATCGATTTTGTTGTCTTCCCCCTGCGCGCATTCTACCGTCGATTGTTATGGCCGTCTATCAGGGGGTGCAGATGAAGGCGTGGAGGGTTCCGACCGTGATGGCGCTCGCGCTTGCAGCGGCGACGCTGGCCGGCTGTGGAGCCAGCACGCCCGGAAGCGCCGAAGGCGGGCCCGAGGCCTGGAGGGACTGCGTCTTTAACGACGGCTCCGTTGGGCATATGCAGGTCAGGGACTGCGTTGCACAGGGTGGCCGGCAGCGTGCGCCCCGCCTGGGGCCGGAGATCGCCTACAGCGTGACGGTGGACTGGGAAGGCGAGACGGGGCCGGTTCTGGGGACGCTCTCTGCGCCCGAGTACGGCCATGCCGGCTTCCTTTCCATAACCCTGCGTAGCATCGAGCGTGAATGCGCCGGGACCTTTCGCACCCTGCGCACGCCGCGCGGTATCTGGTCGGTCGCGTGCGAGGACGGTCTGACGGCCAGCGGCACGCTCTATCGCTACGGCATCAGACACGCCCTGGTGGGCAACGGCCTGGACAGCAACGGCAACGAGATCGACTTCGAGGCGATGCCCTCTCGCCAGTAGCGGCATCGCGGCTGCAGCACAGTCGTGGGTCTCTGTGAAACCCGCGCGCCACGGTCTGCGTAACTCCTTCCAAGAGGTCGCCGCCCCGCCACGCTCGAGAGCCGATGTTCGCCGACAATCCCGATCTCACCCTGCGCCGGGCGGCGCCGGACGACGCCAAGGCCGTCCACGACCTGGTCTGCGCTGCCTTCGCCCGCCATGTGCCCGTCCTGGGCCGAAAACCGCGCCCGATGCTGGCCGACTATGCCTTTGCCGTGCGGGCCCACCAGGTCTGGCTGGTGGACGCACCGGAGAGCCCGGTGGCCGTGCTGGAACTGATCGCTGCCGAGGATCACCTGCTGGTGCAGGCGCTTGCCGTGCGGCCGGACCATCAGGGCCGGGGCCTTGGCAAGGCCTTGTTGCATCTGGCCGAGCGCGAAGCGCGCCGCCAGGGCCGCTGTCTTTTGAAGCTCAGCAGCCCGGAGGTCATGACCGAGAGCCTGGCGCTCTGCCTCGGTCTCGGCTTTCGCGAAACCCGACGCCAGACCTATTGGGACAGCCAGATCGTGTTCCTGGAAAAGGCCCTGGCATGATCAGGGGCGCGCGCCTTGTCGCGAAAGCGCTGCTGTTGCGCCGCGAAGCTGCGCCTGCCGTGCCGTGGAGCGAAGCGCCGTCAGTCCGCCCGCAACGGCGCGGCCTCGACTGGCTGAAGATCTTCCGGCGTCGGGCGCCGGCGCAGGCGCAGATAGACCAGCAGGACTGACCCCATCAGGATCAACGGATACACCGCCATGACCAGGACTGGGGGCGCCAAGGTGACGCCTATGATCGGGTTCAGCTTGTCCGCGCGAACAACCATGTAAAGCAGATAGCCCAGGATGCCGAAAGCCAGGCTTTTCCAGACGAGACCCCAAAGACCGGTTTCTCTGCTCATGACCATCGCTGCCCGGATGTGCGGCCACCAGTGGCTGAAGAGCGACAGCTTTCGAGCCGAGGGATAGTGGTGCAGGAAGGCCTTGGGCTCCGCGTGGAAGCTGCGGACAACCTCTCGGTAGAAGGTGAAGGATATATAGAGCATGAGCGCGGCAGTGAGTGCGCTGGGGGCGATGGCGCGCTCCACCACCCAATCGATGAGCGGAGTGGCCAAGACCCAAAGGAAGATCATAAAAAAAGACGGCTTCGCCATGTGCCGTTGCCACCACGACTCTGCTTCGGGCTGCGGGACTTCGTGGTCCGCCCGCGCGCAGTAGCGGATGAACTCCCATTCCGGCAGGTGAAACCCCGGGCCGTGAAAGCCGCGTGGAAAGACAACGCCGCCGCCGTCCTTCGTGATCAGCCGGTGGGCCTGGGCGAAGGGTCGTGGGCTTGCCGGCTCGGCGCGCAGACTGCGGTCGCTCACACCGGTTCCAGATCGTCCGCAGTCGGCGCACGCCCGAGGCTGTTGTGGACCGTCCGGTAAGTCACCAGGACTGCAAGCAGGAAAACCAGTTCACCCAACCCGAACATCGCCAACGCGTAGACGATCGGGTCGGGGACTGCCTCCGCTCCCGTCTTCTGGGACGCCTGCCAGGCCATCAGCAGGGGAAGGAAGCTGCGGTTAAAGCTCATCCACTTCCAGTCGTTCGAGGGCGCGGTGACATGAAGGCAAACGCGCGGCTTCCAGTACCTGAAATAGGGCACCGGACGGGCGCTCGGATATCCTGGCAACAGGCGTTGCGCCGTTGTGCGGAACGTGCGGTGCAAGCGGCGCAGGGCGATCACTGCGTAAAGCGCCACCAAACCGCCGTAGAGGGCGGAAAAGCCCAAATCCGTCGCGTCGGCTATGCGGGTCAGAAGCAGGATTACGATCACGACTGCCGCGAGTTCGGGCAGGGCATCGACGATCTTGGCGCGGAGAGGCTTCATCTTCTCAGCGTGGTCGGCCTCACTGCTGGCTGTGCTGTAGCGAATGAAGGACCATTCATCGAGGTAGAAGCCGCGGCTCAGCGGTCCGAACGGAAAGACGATGCCTCCGCCATCCCTGGTCGGCAGAGCGTCGGTCCGCAGAAGCGCCATTGCTTCGTCCGGATGGCCGTCACCGGTTCCCGCCTCCTCGCTCACACCGGCTCTAGGTCGGCCGCGGTCGGCGCGCGGCCATGGCGTAGGCGGCAGACTGCAAGTGCCGTCAGAATCGCAAGGGTATAGCCAATTCGAACAGCAAAGGCAGGTGCGACGGCGATGATCAGCGCTGTGCTCAGTTGATCTCTTGCAAAGACAATGAGGACCGCTGCAGCGAAGACTGCTTCCAAAACGACCAGCGCGAGAGGCCGAAAGTAGCTCTTCGCCGGGCAAGTGACCAAGGCCGCGAGGATATGCTGGTGCCAATAGGCAAAGAAGGGCAGTTCTGTCGCGGAGGGATAGAGTTCGCGCATGCGCCTCGGCAGTGTCACGAAGGCCGTCCACATACCCCAGTAGAAGAAGAACCCGAACCAGATGACCAGTGCGGAGATAATCTGTCCCGTGCTTATGCCGACAAGGCCCGATCGGCTGAGTTGCGATATGCCGAAGCCCAATCCTAGCCCCAGGAAAATCCACCGGTTTCGCCCTAACCAGGGGGGAGGGCGCCATCGCCCTGACGAAGGCCGCGCCGACTCCTCGACATGGGTTGCCCGGCTGAAAAACCGGATGAACTCCCAGTCGTTCAAGCGAAAGCCCGGGCCATAGAAGCCGGCAGGAAACACCACGCCGCCGCCATCGTGGGTCGGCAGGGCATGAGCGCCACGCAGGGCCCCCGCGGCCCGGCTGCCGGGCTTGTGATTCGGCCCTCTCTCATCCCTGGCCGTGCCGTCACTTGCGCTCATACCTGCGGTCGCTCTGCTCCCCGTGTCTTGCACGCGGGAGTTTAGCGGGACGAAAGCGGCTTGGGGAGCCTAAAGCGGCTGGGGCGCGGGTCTGGCGCGGCGCAGGCTGGCAAGGGCGGTGAGGAAGAAGAGGCCGGCCAGCAGGCCCGGCACGGCATCGGGGCCGAAGCGGTCGAGGGCTGCGCCGCTGGCCAGGGGGCCGAGGGCGCTGCCGAGGCCGTAGACCACCGCCAGGCAGGTGGTGCCGGCGACCAGCGACCCGCCGGCATAGCCTTCGCCCAGCAGCGTGATGGCGCCGGTGTAGAGGCCGACGGCGAGCCCGCCCAGGAGCAGCAGCAGGGCGCCCAGCAGCCAGACGCTGCCGAGCGCCGCCGGCAGCGCCAGGCAGCAGAGGGCGGAGACCAGGGTGCAGCCGCAGATCACCCGGCGGCGGGGGAAGCGGTCGAGCAGCCAGCCGATGGGCATCTGCAGCAGCACCATGCCGATCAGCAGGCAGGCCAGGGCGGCGCTGGACTGTTCGGCGGTGAAGCCGCTTTCCAGGAAATAGATCGGCAGAATGACCAGCGCGGTGCCGTCGAAGAGCGAGTAGACCAGCACCAGCGCGGCCAGCAGCGGCGCCAGCCGGAAAAAGCCGAGCACCGCCCAGAGACTGAGCCCGTCGAAGGCGCTGGCCGATGTGCTCCGCCCTTCGCGGCCTGTGTCGCCGTCCGTACTGCGTCCAAGCGGCAGCACCGTGAGCGCCCCCAGCAGCACCAGCCCGGCGCAAAGCTGGAAGGGCAGCGCCCCTTCGTCGCCGACCAGCAGGATCAGCAGCGGCCCGATGGCGAAGCCCGCCGCCATCACGGCGGTGAAAAAGCCGATGATGCGCCCGCGCTGCGCCTCGGCGGAGACGGTGTTCAGCCAGACCTCGGTGACGACGAAGGCGATGTTCATGCAGCAGCCCAGCATCAGGCGCAGCAGGTACCAGTGGCTCTGCGCATCGCTGTAGGGCGAAAGCGCGAGACAGGCGGCGGCCCCGGCAAAGCCGCCGGCCAGCACCGGCAGCGGGCCGAAGCGCCGCAGCAGGGCGGGAACCACCAGGTTGGAGAGCAGCAGCCCGAAGCCGGTCATGGCCCCGCTCAGGCCGATGACGAAGTCGCCGGCGCCCTGGCGCTCCAGCACCAGGGAATAGAGCGGATAGCTGAAACCCAGACCGAGGCCGCAGACGCCCATCGCCAGGGTCAGCAGGACCACGCTGGTCCACTGCGTGCTTGCTTCGCGGTGTTCGGCGGGCGCGTCTGTTTGCATGTGGGGAGGGTGACCCGGCGGGTGGCTGGGCGGGTGGCTGGGCGGGTGGCTGGGCGGATGGCCCGGCGGCACGGCCCTGGCGGCGGAGGTCTCCATAACGCCCCACCATGCACCGGAGCGGCACCGGCGGGGCAGGGGTGGATCGGAGGTAGCGCGCGCTATCCCGGGCTACCCCTTGCGGCGGCGCGCTCCTCCGTCCGCGCGCAGTGGTTTGCGGTGCGGGGGGTGCCGGCTAGCATGAGCCATGACCTCTGCGCAGTTGCCTGTCCCGGAGGCGCCCGTCCTGGGTGTTCTCATGCTGAAGACCGGCTTTCCCCGTCCGCCGGGCGATGTCGGCAACCCTGCGACCTGGCCGGGCCCGATGCTCTACAAAGTGGTAGAGACGGCGCCGGTTGCCGCCGTCGTGACCGAGCGCGCCCTGCCGTCCGAACTGATCGACGCCTTTGCCGCGGCCGGCAAGGCGCTGGTGGACGCGGGCGCCGGACTGCTCACCACCTCCTGCGGCTTCCTGGTGACGGCACAGGCGGACCTCGAGAAACGCCTCCCGGTGCCGCTGGTCACCTCCAGTCTGTTGCAGATACCGCGGGTGGCCGCGGCGTTGCCAGAAGGCAGGCGCGTCGGCGTCCTCACTTTCGACTCGCGCCGTCTCTCCGCGGCCCATCTGGCCGCCGCCGGGGCGCCGCCGGACACCCCGGTGGTGGGGCTGGAAGAGGGGGCCGAACTGCACCGGGTCATTGCCGACGATCTGCCGGAGCTCGACATCGCGGCGGCCGAAGCGGACGTGCTGGCGGCCGGGCGGGCGCTGGCCGCGCGCCATCCGGAGCTGGGTGCCATCGTGCTGGAATGCACCAATCTGCCGCCCTACCGCCGGGCCCTGGAAGCCGCCTTGGGCCTGCCGGTCCACGACCTTGTCACGCTGCTCTGCAAGGGTCCTCTCCGGCAGGACAGGTTGCGGTTCCGGCAATGAAGTTTCATAAGAATCAATGGATTAAGGGAATTCTAAAATAAAACGTTTATAATTTGTCGATAAAATGTCATTGTATGGCCTCGGTTGCCTGACCTTGGCGCGCATGGCTAGAGTCGGCGACTGGCCCCGCGGTTCTCCGGGTACGGATTTCCGCGGGTAGGAATTGCGGACGGCCGCGCGCCTCCGCAAACGGGCCAAACAGGGAGAACAAGAATGAAGAACGTCGTTACCTCCAAAGGCGGGGTTACCTCTCAGAGCGGGAGAGCGTCTTTTGGGATCGCTGCGGCCGCCGCGCTGGTGCTGACCGCCGGCACGATGCTGTCCACGGCCGCGCAGGCGGCGGAAAAGTGGGACATGCCGCTGGCCTATTCGGCCAGCAACTACCATTCCGAGAATGCGGCGAAGTTCGCCGAGGCCGTCACCGCGGCCTCCGGCGGCGAACTTGAGATCGTCGCCCATCCCGGCGGCTCGCTGTTCAAGGGCGGCGAGATCTACCGCGCCATCCGCACAGGCCAGGCGCCGATTGGTGAGCGCCTGATCTCGGCGCTGGGCAACGAGGACCCGCTGTTCGAAGTGGATGCCCTGCCGTTCTTGGCGACCAGCTTCGAAGACTCCTGGAAGCTCTACCAGGCCTCCAGGCCGCAGCTCGAGGAGACCCTCGACAAAGCCGGCCTGAAGCTGCTCTACGCGGTGCCCTGGCCGCCCCAGGGGCTCTACAACAAGACCGCGGTGACCTCCGCCTCCGACATGAAGGGCGTGAAGTTCCGCGCCTACAACGCCGCCACCTCGCGGCTGGCCGAGCTGATGGGCGCGGTTCCGACCAAGATCGAGGCGGCGGAACTGACCCAGGCCTTCGCCACCGGCGTTGCCGAGAGCATGATCTCATCCGGCTCCACCGGCTATGACCGCAAGATCTGGGAGCATGTGAAGTACTGGTATGACGTCCAGGCCTGGCTGCCGAAGAACATGGTGATCGTCAACCAGGCGGCCTGGGACGGGCTGGACGAGACCCTGCAGAAGATCGTGCTGGACGAGGCGGCGAAGGCCGAGCAGGCGGGCTGGGACAAGGCCCGCGAGCTGGCCGATTGGTACAAGGAGCAGCTGGCGGCCAACGGCATGGAGGTGGGCCCGCCCAGCGACGCGCTGAAGGCCGACTTCGAGTCCATCGGCGCGACCATGACCAAGGAGTGGCTGGATAAGGCCGGCGCCGAGGGTCAGGCGGTGATCGACGCCTACAACGCCATGTAGGTTCGCCTTTCGGTGGCCGGCCGCGCGCTGCGGCCGGCCCCGATGGCCATCCCGGAGCCGCGGCGCATTCTGAGCCGGGCTGATCCGGAACGATCCTTGTAGGGGGCTTTCGATGCAGGGGACCATGCGGCGCGGCCTCGGCGGCGTGCTCGACCGGGTTTATCTGGCCGGCGGTGTGCTGGCCGGGCTCTTCCTTCTTTCCATCGCGCTGCTGGTGCTGCTCAGCATCGTCTCGCGGCTCCTCGGCATCTTTGTGCCGGGCCTTTCGGAATACGCCGGCTATGCCATGGCCTCGTCGTCGTTTTTCGCCTTGGCCTACACCTTCGGTGCGGGCGGCCATATCCGCGTCAACCTCTTCCTCGGCAAACTGACCGGTTCCCGGCGGCGGGCCGCTGAGATCTGGTGCCTGGCCGCCGGCAGCTTCTTTGCCTGCTACCTCGCCTGGTTCAGCGTGAAGATGGTTCGGGTCTCGCACATGCTGGGCGACATCAGCGAAGGTTCCGACGCGATGCCGCTGTGGATCCCGCAGATCGGCATGGCCGCGGGCTCGGTGCTGCTGGCCGTCGCCCTGGTCGACCGGCTGGTTGCCGTCCTCCGCGGCGCGCCGCTGGCCGCCCAGCAGACCAGCGAGTAGAGGCGGACCATGGAACAACTGATCCTCACCCTGGTCTTCCTCGTCGTGCTCTTCTTCCTGCTGGGCAGCGGGGTCTGGGTCGGGCTGTCGCTGCTGGGCGTCGCGCTCACCGGCATGCTGCTCTTCACCACGCGCCCGGCCGGTGACGCCATGGCGACGACGATCTGGAGCGCCTCTTCCTCCTGGACGCTGACGGCCTTGCCGCTGTTCATCTGGATGGGGGAGATCCTTTTTCGAACGCGGCTCAGTGAGGACCTCTTCAAGGGGCTGTCGCCCTGGCTCGGACGCCTGCCCGGGCGGCTTCTGCACGTGAACGTCGCCGGCTGCGCGCTCTTCGCCGCGATTTCCGGCTCCTCCGCTGCCACGGTGGCCACTGTCGGCAAGATGTCGATCCCGGAACTCCGACGCCGCGAGTACCCCGAGCGTATGATCATCGGCACTCTGGCCGGGGCCGGGACCCTCGGGCTGCTGATCCCGCCCTCGATCATCCTCATCGTCTACGGCGTGACGGTGAACGAGTCCATTGCCGGACTGTTCATGGCCGGGGTCTTTCCCGGCATCATGCTGGCGCTGCTGTTCATGGGCTATATCGCCATCAAGGCGCTGCTCGATCCCGCCTCCATGCCGCCGCGCGAGGCGGCTCTGACCTTCGTGCAGAAGATTCGGGCCTCTTTTTCTCTGCTGCCGGTGATCGCGCTGATCATCGGCGTTCTGGGGTCCATCTACGCCGGCATCGCGACCGCGACCGAGGCTGCCGTGCTGGGTGTGATCGGCGCCCTGGTGCTGTCTTTCCTGCAGGGCTCGCTCACCTGGAACAGCTTCGTCGAAAGCCTGATGGGCGCGACCCGCACCTCCTGCATGATCGCCCTCATCCTGGCCGGGGCGGCCTTTCTGTCGCTGGCCATGGGCTTCACCGGCCTGCCCCGCGATCTGGCCGCCTGGATCGGCGCGCTGGAGCTATCGCCGCTGGCCCTCATCCTGGCGCTCACGGTGTTCTACATCATCCTCGGCTGCTTTCTCGACGGCATCTCCGCGGTGGTGCTGACCATGGCGGTGGTGGAGCCGATGGTGCGCCAGGCGGGCTTCGACATGCTGTGGTTCGGCATCTTCCTGGTGATCGTCGTCGAGATGGCCCAGATCACCCCGCCGGTGGGCTTCAATCTCTTCGTCTTGCAGGGCATGACCAAGCACGAGATGCCCTACATAGCGCGGGCCGCCCTGCCGATGTTCGGCATCATGGTGCTCGCGGTGGCGCTGGTCGTCGCCTTTCCTGAGATCGCCACCTGGCTGCCGGCCCAGATGCGCGCCAGTCCCTGATGCCGCGGCTTGTGTCAGGGAGCCATTCCCGGGGAGATCACGGAGGTCTTACTGCGGAAAACCTGGGATTTGCTGCGCGGGTCCCCAGATCTGCTATAGTGCAGCGATTGTAAAAGGAAGACCCGAAACATGGCCAATGCCGCCCCCCGACCGACAGCCTCGCCTGACAGCAACCTGCCTGATAGCAATTTGCCCGGTGACCCTCTGATCGATGCGCTGCGCGCGCTGCTCGGCGACCGTCTGTCGACCGCCCGTGCCGTGCGCGAACACCACGGCAAGGACTCCTCTTTCCACGCCATGGAGGCGCCGGATGCGGTCGCCTTCGCGGAATCCACCGAGGAGGTTTCGGCCATCGTGAAGCTCTGCGCCGAGCACGGCCGGCCGGTCATCCCCTTCGGCACCGGAACCTCGCTGGAAGGTCAGATCCAGGCGACCAAGGGCGGTATCTGTATCGACGTCAGTGCCATGCAGCAGATCCTGGAGCTCAACGAGTCCGATCTCGACTGCCGGGTTCAGGCCGGTGTCACCCGCAAGGCGCTGAACACCCACCTGCGCGACACCGGGCTGTTCTTCCCCATCGATCCCGGCGCCGACGCCTCCCTGGGCGGCATGGCGGCGACCTCGGCCTCCGGCACCAACGCCGTGCGCTACGGCACCATGCGCGACAATGTGATGGGGCTGACCGTCGTTCTGGCCGACGGGCGGGTGATCCGCACCGGCGGAAGGGCGCGCAAGTCTTCGGCTGGCTACGACCTGACCCGGCTCTTCGTCGGCTCGGAAGGCACACTCGGCGTGATCACGGAGGTGCAACTGCGCCTCTACGGCATCCCCGAGGCGATGACGGCAGCGGTCTGCTCTTTCGAGAGTCTGTCCGGTGCCGTGGACACGGTGATCCTGACCATCCAGTCGGGCATTCCCGTGGCGCGCATCGAGCTTCTGGACGAACACCAGATCGACGCGGTGAACCGCTACGCCAAGCTGGACCTGCCGGTGAAACCGACCCTGTTCTTCGAGTTCCACGGCACCGAGTCCTGGGCGCGCGAGCAGGCCGAGATGGTCGGCGAAATCGCCGAGGGCTATGGCGGCAGCAACTTCGAATGGGCGACCAAGCAGGAAGACCGCAACCGTCTCTGGCAGGCGCGCCACAATGCCTGGTATGCGAACCTGGCCTTGAAGCCGGGGGCCATGGGCTGGGCGACGGACGTCTGCGTGCCGATCTCGCGGCTGGCCGAGTGCATCCTGGAGACCCGCAAGGACATCGATGAGAGCGGTGTGCTGGCCCCTATCGTCGGGCATGTCGGCGACGGCAACTTTCACCTGACCTTCGTGCTCGACCCCAACGATCCGGACGACATGAAGAAGGCCGAGGGGGTGAACGAGCGCATGGTCATGCGCGCCCTTGCCATGGGCGGCACCTGCACCGGCGAACACGGCGTGGGCAGCAGCAAGATGAAGTTCCTGCAGGCTGAGCACGGCGAGTCGGTCAGTGTCATGCGACAGGTGAAGCTGGCGCTCGATCCGCAGAACCTGATGAACCCGGGCAAAATCCTGACCGTCTGACGGTCCTTTTCCTTGCCCTGCTCTTGAGCCTTGCGGGGGCGCTGATCCGCGCGCATCCTCTGCGCTGTCATGACCCTGCCTGAAGGATCGCAGCCGCCGGTGGCCAAACCGCCCGGTTCAAAGCAACCCGGGGCGAAGCCGGACCTGCCGGGCGACGGCAAGGGGCCGGGGGGCGTGCGGTCGGCCACTGCGACTGCGTGGCACTCTCTGACCGCCGCCCAGGCCATTGCGGCACAGGAGTCGAGCGCCGCAGGCCTGCGCGAGGCCGAGGCGGGGCGACGCCTGGTCGAATACGGTCCCAACCGCCTGCCGCGTGCGCGCAGGCCGGGCGCCCTGGTACTCTACGTCAGGCAGTTCAAAAGCCCGCTGGTTTACCTGCTGCTCGCCGCGTCCGTCGTCTCGGTCTTTGTCGGGGAGTGGAGCGACGCGCTCTTCATCTTCGTCGTGCTGCAGCTGAACGCCGTTATCGGCGGTTACCAGGAATGGCGGGCCGAGACGTCGGCAGCCGCCCTGGGGCAAATGATGCGCGACCGCGTTGTGGTCCTGCGCGATGGCGATGCGCGGCAGGTCGACACGGCCGACCTGGTGCCCGGCGACGTGGTGCGCCTTGAATCCGGCGGACGGGTGCCGGCGGACCTTCGACTGCTGGAACAGCACGAGCTGAGCGTCGACGAATCGCTGCTGACCGGCGAATCGCTGCCGCTGGAGAAAGCCGTCGACGACGTGGCCCCTGCCGCGGCGCCGCTCTCTGACCGCATCAACCTTCTCTTTGCCGGCACCACGGTGCTGACAGGGCGGGCGCGGGCGCTGGTGGTTGCCAGCGGCGCCGACACCCAGATCGGGCGCATCGCCAGTGCATTGGCGCTGCCCGACCAGGCGCCGCCGCCGCTGATCGCCCGCCTCGAACGCATGGGCCGGGTGATCGGGATGGGTACCGTCCTGGCGATCGGCGTTCTGGCCACCGTGCAGCTCCTCCAGGGCCTCGATCTCCTGACCGTCTTTCTGGTCGCCGTGGCGCTTGCTGTGGCCGCCATTCCGGAAGGCCTGCCGGTTGCGATCACCGTAGCGCTTTCGATCGCGACCGGGCGTATGGCACGGCGCAACGTCATCGTGCGGGCGCTGCCCGCGGTCGAGGGGCTGGGCGCTTGCAGCCTGATCGCCAGCGACAAGACCGGAACCCTGACCTGCAACGAACTGACGGCGAAGCGCGTTGTGCTGTTCGACGATGCCGGTCCGGCGGTGGCGGGTACGGTCGGCGGCCAGGGCTATCGCCCTCAGGGAACCGTCACGGTGGACGGCCGGGCGCCCTCCAAGCAGGAGCTGGCCGGTTTCGCCGAACTCGCCCGCAGCGCCGCGCTCTGCAACGAGGCGGAGATCGCGTTCGAGGAGGAAGCGGTTCGGCACCTGGGCGACACCGTCGACGTCGCCTTCCTTGTGCTGGCCGCCAAGCTGGGGTTGGACCCTACGGCTCTGAGAGCCTCTTACCGCGTCCACGGCATGATCCCTTACGAGCCGCAGCGGCGCTATGCCGCCTCCTTCGTGTCCGGCGGCGGTGCAGCGGCGGGGCCGGTGAGTGCCGGGACCACGGGCGGCGCCACGGTGCATGTGAAGGGGGCGCTGGAGGTCCTGCTGCCCATGTGTGACGGCATCGATGCCGAGCGTGCGCTGGCGGCGGGCGACGCGATGGCGGCCGAAGGCTACAGGGTGCTGGCGGTGGCCCGGGGCAGTGTCTCCCAGGATGCGGCCGGGCGGGCCGATGCGGGTTCCCTGCGCTATCTCCGTCTGCTCGGCCTGGTGGGGCTGATGGATCCGCTGCGCCCGGAGGTGCCGCAGGCACTCGAGCGCTGTCGCGAAGCCGGTATCGCGGTCGTCATGATTACCGGCGATCATCCGGAAACCGCCCGGGCGATCGCCCGGGACCTCGGTGTCGGTGACGGTGACCCCGTCGTGATGACCGGGGCGGATCTGCAGGCTGCCGCTTCCGGGACAAGGAACTTCAGCGAGACCGTGGCCTCCGTCCAGGTCTTCGCCCGCGTCGAGCCGGTTCAGAAGCTCGAGATCGTTCAGGCCCTGCAACAGGCCGGTCACGTCGTCGCCGTCACGGGAGACGGTGTGAACGACGCGCCGGCCTTGGCGGCGGCTGACATCGGCGTCGCCATGGGCAAGGGCGGGACCGACGTGGCCCGTGGCGCTGCGGACCTGATTCTTACCGACGACAACTTCGCCTCCATCGTCGGCGGCATCGAAGAGGGACGCATCGCTTACGACAATGTACGCAAGCTGATCTACCTCCTGATTTCCACCGGCCTGGGCGAAATCGTCCTCTTCCTGCTCGCCATCCTGGCAGGCCTGCCGTTTCCGCTCTTCGCCGTTCAACTGCTGTGGCTGAACCTTGTGACCAACGGCATCCAGCACGTGGCGCTCGCCCTCGAAAAGGGGGAGCCGGGCATTCTGCAGCGCCGGCCGCGGCCGCGCGACGAGGTGCTTTTCGACCGCCGCATGATCGGCCAGGTGGCCATGGCCGGCGGGTATATGGGCTGCTGCGGCTTCGCGTTCTACTTCTGGTGCCTGGAACGCGGCATGGCGGAGGCTGAGGCGCGCAACCTGCTGCTGCTTCTCATGGTGCTGTTCGAGAACGTGCACGCCATCAACGCCCGTTCGGAGCGTCGCTCGTCGCTTGGCCTGCCCCTGATGGCCAATCCCTTTCTCTTTGTTGCCATCGCGGCGGCGCAGGGGCTTCACATTGCCGCCCTCTACATGCCCGGCCTCAGCGATGTGCTGGCTGTGCAGCCGGTCAGTCTGCTCGAATGGTTCTTCGTTCTGGCGCTGGCTCTTTCCCTGCTGGCCGTGATGGAGGCCTGGAAGGCCCTTTCGGGGAAAAGCCCAGGAGGAAGCGCAGGTGGAAACCCAAGGGGAAACTCTGGCGGGAAACCGCAAAAGCCCGAGTAGTCACAGGGGTCATCTGCCCGAGGGGCATCCGGCAACGACCGTACAACTGCGGGAGCACCGCCGGATGCGTCTAGACCGGCTCGTCCTTCGCCGGATCCGCCTCCGCTCTTTCGCCGATCTGTCCGGCGTCCGGAGCCGGGCGCTTCTGCCGCTGGCGGCGCCTGCGTTCCTCGCGCTGTCGTTTCAGTCGTTCGCTGCGATACGAATCCAGGTCGATGATTTCGCCCATTGGATTACCACCTATCCGCCGGCTGCGTTTCGCCGGACCCTTGGGTATTGCACCCTTTGGCCCGTCCGGTCCGAATCAGGCTTCGGCTTTGCCGCCGTGACCTGATAAAAGTAGCTTAACGGAATTGAACGGCGTTGCAATGCTCTCACCTTTAGTAACACGAATGGATCCGGTCAGCATGCCCGCCGTCGCGGTTCCGCTGCCCAGATCTCAGACACGCGTCTTCGTATAGCGAGGTAGGCTGTTGAAGAAGCTGGCCCTATCAGTCGTCGCCCTTTTCGTCCTGCTGATCGCAGGTTTGTTGATTCTTCCCAGCTTCTGGGATTGGAATGCGGAAAAGGGCAGGATCGCCGAAGAAGTCCGCAAGCTGACCGGACGCGACCTTCAGATCGTCGGCGACTTGAATCTCCAGTTGCTGCCCTCGCCGGCGTTTTCCGCCAACGAAGTGAGCCTGGCCAACATCGCGGGCGGCAGCGAAGATGCGATGGTGCAGCTGGAAGAGTTGCGCGTTCAGGTGGCGCTTTTTCCCTTGCTGCAACAACAGGTTATCGTCGAGACGGTGACCCTGGTGAAGCCGGAAGTGGTGCTCGAGGTCTTGCCGGACGGCCGGCGGAACTGGGACTTCCGCGCGCCGGCCGACGGCGATGCTGCGGAACAAGGGACCGGTCCTGCTGCAGAGGCGCCGACGCCTGTCCCTCCGCCGACGCCCGCTCCGTCATCCCCCGGCGGCGAGGACACGATCAGGGTCGACAGCTTCGTCATCGAAGACGGCACCTTCGTGTACCGCGACGCCGTTTCGGGGCTGGAAGAACGGGTGACAGGCGTGAACGCGGAACTGGCTGCCGAAAGCCTGGCCGGCCCCTTCGCCGCCAACGGACGGGCCGTCTATCAGGGCGTTGAAAGCGAGTTCGATCTCAGCCTCGGACGCTGGCGCGATCAAGGTGCGATCCCCTTTTCCATCGGACTGACACTGCCGAAGGCGGCAGCCGCGGCGACCTTCTCCGGCGCGGTTTCGCGCCACCAGGATCTGCGGACGCTGAGAGGGCGGCTGCAAGGCGAAGGAGAGAACCTGGCGGCCCTTCTCTCTGTACTGAAACTCGATGCGCCGGCGGGACCGGCGCAAGGTCTTCTGGCCCAGTCCTTCAGCGTGGAGAGCGAAATCACCGCCGGACCCAGCGAAGCGGAAGCTGCCGCGCTGAAACTGGGGCTCGGCGATACGACGCTGGAGGGAGAGGGCAAGGTCATCGTCGGCGATGTTCCCGAGATCGCCGCCCGGCTCTCCGCTACCCGGCTGGACCTCGATCGTCTGATGGAGCAGATGACGGCAGGTTCATCGGAAGGTGCCGGTCAGGCGGGGCAGAGCGATCCGCAGGCCACGGCGCCGCCGGCCCCGGCACCACAGCCGGGAAGCCCGGACGGTCTCGCGGGAACAGCCGATGCGGACGGCTTTGTGCTGCCGGCGGGCATCGTGGCTGAGATCGATCTGGCCGTCGATACCGTGGTCTATCGGGGGCAGTTCGCCCGCGGCCTCACGGCAGCCGCACGACTCGACGATGGTACCCTGTCGGTCGAAAACCTTGCCGCCTCGCTGCCCGGGGGGTCGGAGTTCTCCCTGAAGGGTGCGCTGGCCGGCGCACTGGACGGCGATGAGCAGGTGCCGCGCTTCCGTGGCCGGTTGGAAGCCGGTTCCGACAACCTGCGCGCCCTGCTGGCCTGGCTGGATGTCGAAATCGACGAAGTGCCCACGGACCGGCTGCGCAAGATGGAGGTGACGACTGCTGTCGACCTGGGGCCGGATCAGGTGACGCTGCGCGACATGGACCTGAGCCTCGATGTCAGCCGGATCACCGGCGGGATTGCGCTGGCCTTGCGCGAGCGGCCGGGGCTGGGTTTGGGCCTGTCGATCGACAAGCTGAACCTGGATGCCTATCTGCCGAAGGAAGGCGCGGCGCCGGCGCCGGCGAGTCCGCAGGCGCCGGCGGAGGGAACGGCCGGGGCGCCGGCTGAGTCTGCCCAGACGAGTACCCAAGCTTCGCCGGAGCCGGCGGCCCCCGCAGGTCTCGCCATCCTTGATGGCTTCGATGCGAACCTCGACATCAGGGTCGGGGCGCTGACCTACCAGGGGCTCGCCCTCAACGGCCTGCGCCTCGACGCCACACTGCAGCAGGGCGGCATGGTCGTGCGCGAAGCCTCGCTGATGGACCTCGCGGGCTCGCGGGCCAGTTTCGCGGGCAGCCTCGCCAATGTCGGCCGCAGCCCGTCCTTCGACGGTTCGCTCGATGTTTCGGTTGCTTCGCTGTCACGCCTGGCCAAGGCCCTGGCCCTGCCGATCGACGGGCCGCCGCCGCTGGAGGCTTTCACCCTGTCGGGCGCCGTCAACGGCACGCCCGAGCGTCTGCGCTTCGATCAGCGTCTCTCGGCGCTCGGCGGCAGTCTGCGCGCCGCGGGGACGGCCGAGCTGGGCGCCGGCATGCCGCGCGTGGAGGCGGGGCTGGAGGCAAGTCACCCGGACCTGACGGTGTTGCTGCGGGAAATGCTGCCGGGTGAGAAAGTCCCTGCCGGCCTCGGCCCCGCAGACCTGAAGGGCCAGCTGTCCGCGGCGCCGCAGTCGGTGGCGCTCTCACAGCTCGGCGGAACGCTCGCCGGTGTCGATCTGAGCGGCGATCTCGCCCTGGCCCTGGAGGGCGAACGGCCGCGGCTCACCGCTAATCTACGGACCGGTGCCCTGCCGCTGGCGGCTCTGGCGGCGCCAGCCGCTGCCGGTTCCGGCGGCGCGGGCGCCGCATCGGCCGGCGCCAGCGGCGGCGGCACGGAGCGGGCCCGCACCACATCGGCGCAGGCGGGCCGCTGGTCGACGGAGCCCCTGGATCTGACGGCCTTGCGCGAAGTCGATGCCGAGGTTGCACTGCAGTCCTCAGCCATTCTTCTGGACAACGCGCGGCTCGACAACGCGCAGCTGGAGGCGGCGCTCAGCGGTGGCGTGCTGGATCTCAAGCGCTTCACTGCGACGGCCTTTGGCGGTGCCCTTTCCGTGACCGGCAAGGCGGATGCGCGCGAGACGGCGCCCGGTGGCCTGGAGGTGGCGGCCGCCGTTACGGCGATCGAGATGGACCTGAGGGCGCTGCTGCGCGACCTGGCCGACAGCGATCGTGTCTCGGGGCCGCTGACGGTGGAGACCAGCCTCAATGCCAGGGGCGGCAGCGAAGCTGCTCTGGTGAACAGCCTGAACGGCAGCGGCAAGATCGACGGCACCCTGACGGTGGCGGCCAAGGCCGAGGAACAGGCAGGCGCCTTGATCCTGGACATCCTCGGCCAGAAGGTGAAGGAGGTCCGGGGCATCAGCGACAGCACGACCCTGCTGTTCAGCGCTTTCGCCGGGGCGCCGTCGAAGGTCGACGGAACCTTCGTCGTGGAGGACGGGGTGCTGACGACGACGGACACCCGTGTGCAGGGCCGCAACGCCCGGGCCCTGACCGCCGCGACGGTGAACCTGCCGACCTGGACGCTGGACAGTCAGACCGATGTATTCCGGGACAGCGATCCGCAGACGGCCTATCTGACGGCGAAGCTGCGCGGCGATCTCGACCGCCCGAACATCAGCATCGGCGGCGAACCCTTCCGGCGCCGCGACGATTCCTCGCAGAGCGGCAGCGGGGCCGGCGGTTCTGTTCCAGAGGACGCACCCTCGGCGCAGCAGTTCGAGCCCGAGGCGCCGCCTCAACCGCAGAGGCCGCCGAAACCTGAAGACATTCTCAAGGAAGGTCTGAAGAACCTGCTGCAGGGCCTGGGCGGTTAAGCCGCCCGCCCAGCTACTCCGCCCACACAGTTACTCCGCCCACCCAGCTACTTTGCCCCTCACTCTTTCGGCGACTCCGCGCCGGCCCGCTCCTGGTAGTAGCGGAGCAGATAGACCCTTACGGCCGAAGACAGGTTGCCGCTGCGCTGGCGGTCGATCCGCTCGATCAGCCGCGTCACCGAAAGCCCGCTGCTCTCCGCAACGCTGCGCAAGGCGTCCCAATACACTCCTTCCAGGGACAGCGAGGTGCTGTGCCCGGACAGCTTCACCGAGTGTTTGCGAAGCCGCGCCCCTGGGTCCGCAGACCCTTCGCCGTTGCCCGCCATCAGGCCTTGCTGCCCATCAAGCCTTGCTTCGCGGCCCCAGCATATTGTCCGGCCGCACCCAGGCATCGAAGTCCTCCGCGCTCAAGAGGTCCAGCGCAATGGCGGCCTCCTTCAGGGTGGAGTTCTCGGCATAGGCCTTCTTCGCCACCTTGGCGGCGTTGTCGTAGCCGATGTGCGGGTTCAGTGCCGTCACCAACATCAGCGACTGCTGCATCAGGTCCGAGATGCGGGTTTCGTCGGCCTCGATGCCCTCGACGCAGTTGGTGCGGAAGGAGTCGCAGGCGTCGCCGATCAGCTGCGCCGACTGCAGCAGCGAGTAGATCAGGACCGGCTTGAAGACGTTCAGCTCGAAGTGACCGTTGGACCCGGCGACGCTGCAGGTGGTGTGGTTGCCCATCACCTGGGCGCAAACCATGGTCATGGCCTCCGCCTGGGTCGGGTTCACCTTGCCGGGCATGATCGAGGAGCCGGGCTCGTTCGCCGGCAGCCGCAGCTCGCCGAGGCCGCAGCGCGGCCCGGAGCCGAGCAGGCGGATGTCGTTGGCGATCTTCATCAGCGAGCAGGCGATGGTGTTGAGGGCGCCGGAGGCCTCCACAACGGCGTCGTGGGCGGCCAGCGCCTCGAACTTGTTCTCCGCCGTGACAAAGGGCAGCTGGGTGATTTTGGCCACCTCGGCCGCAAACGCCTCGGCGAAGCCTTCAACGGCGTTGAGACCGGTGCCTACGGCGGTGCCGCCCTGCGCCAGCTGCATCAGCCGCTCGGTCGCCCCCTCGAGCCGCTTGATACCGTAGGCGACCTGGGTGGCGTAGCCGGAGAACTCCTGGCCCAGGGTCAGCGGTGTCGCGTCCATCAGGTGGGTGCGGCCGATCTTGATGATCCCCTCGAAGGCCTTGGCCTTGGCGTCCAGCGCCGCATGCAGATGGCCCAGGGCCGGGATCGTCTCTCCGACGATCTTTTGCACCGCGGCGATGTGCATGACGGTCGGAAAGGTGTCGTTGGACGACTGGCCCATATTGCAGTGGTCGTTGGGATGAACCGGGTCCTTGCCGCCGATCTTTCCGGTCAGGATCTCGTTGGCCCGCCCGGCGATCACCTCGTTGGCGTTCATGTTGGACTGGGTGCCGGAACCGGTCTGCCAGACCACCAGCGGAAAGTGGTCCATCAGCTTGCCGTCGGCGACCTCCTGCGCGGCCTGGCAGACGGCCGTAGCAAGCGCGTTGTCCAGAACCCCCAAGGCCTGATTGGTGCGCGCCGCCGCCAGTTTCTGGATGCCCAGTGCCTGGACCAGTGCCGGGGGCATCTTCTCGCCGCCGATCCTGAAGTTGGTCAGCGAGCGCTGGGTCTGCGCGCCCCAGTAGCGATCGGCCGGAACGGCGATGTCGCCCATGGAGTCGGATTCGGTACGGGTCTCGGTCATGACGGCAGTCCTATTGTCGCGGCGGGGCGGAGTGAAACGCGGCGGAGTTTAGGCCGGAGGCGCGCCACCGCCAAGGCCTTGGGCGGTGGGCCTTCCGCTGGTCTGGACAGCTCCGGGTAGGAGCGCGTGGAAGGGCTCGAGGGTGAACCGGGAGGATGGCGGACCCATCGATCATTGGTGTGCCGCGACCTGCCCCCCCCCATCCCAGTGCCCATCCCAGTGCCCGTCCCCGTCATCCGTGCCAGGTGCGAAAGCCGAGCGCCGCCGTGAAATCCGCCGCGACTGGCCGATGCCCGGGCGGCGGGCCAAGCTGCCCATTCTCCTATGGCTGTGGGATGACCGGGTGGTACGGCGCCGGTCGAGACCCCGGAGCGGAGCGGGACAAAGCGCCCCGCGCCGCGGCCGATCCGATCATCTTAGATGTCTTCAGCCCGGCCCGCCGGGAGATGCAGGCCTTTCCGCGGCTGAACGCGGAACCGGCGGCAACGCCGCCGGCCTCTGCGAAGCCCGCGGGGTCCTGGGCCCTAAGGCTTCGGCGCGAATGCCGCCGCCTTGATTAGCTTCAACCACTGATAGCCTGATTTTCCTGATTTATATCGTCAGTACGACAATCTGAGTTAACGAAAAGAATACGGATGCTGTGTTTATATAGCGAAACCGTACATGTGAGCATTCGCTAAAAGAATTGGGTGAGCTATGGCAATCAAGTGGTTGAAGGGGACCTCCGCGGGGGGATCTTCCGGCAGCAGCATTCACAAGCAGATGGTCGACAATATGCCGGTCAGCGTGATGCTCTGCGATCTCAAGGACTTCACGATCACCTACGCGAACAGCTCTTCGATAGAAGCGCTGAAGGGCATTCAGCACGCCTTGCCTGTGCCTGCGGAGGAGATCGTCGGTCAGTCAGTCGACGTCTTTCACAAGAACCCGGCGCATCAGCGTCAGCTTCTCTCCGACCCGAGCAATCTGCCCTTCACGACCAAGATCTCGGTCGGCGGTGAGTGGCTCGATCTGTTGGTGACGGCGCTCTATGACGACAAGGGCACCTACATCGGCCCGATGCTGACCTGGAGCGTGGTGACCCAGCAGGTCAAGCAGGAACGCGAGACCGCAAAGCTGATGAAGATGCTGGACGAGATGCCCGTCAACGTGATGCTGGCGGACAAGGAAACCCTGGAGATCACCTACATCAACAAGACCAGTATCGAAACCCTGAAGCCGCTGCGCAACCTCCTGCCGGTGCCGCCGGAGGAACTGCATGGCAAGTGCATCGACATCTTCCATAAGAACCCGGCGCATCAGCGCGGCCTGCTGGCCGATCCCAGCAACCTGCCGCACCGGGCCATCATCACTTTGGGCGAGGAAAAGCTCGACCTGCAGGTCGCGGCCATCATGGACGACGACGGCGAGTACCTGGCGCCGATGATCTGCTGGTCGGTGGTGACCCAGAACGTCCGCCTGGCCGACAACGTCTCCTCGGTGGTTTCGGCGGTGTCCGCGGCCTCGGCGGAAATGCAGTCTTCAGCCAACTCGCTGACGGCAACCGCGGACGAGACCTCGACGCGTACCTCCACCGTCGCCTCCGCCTCGGAGGAGTTGAGCAGTTCGATCTCGGAGATCTCGCGGCAGATCACCCACTCGACCGAGATCGCTCAGTCGGCGGTGAACTCGGCCCAGGAAGCGAGCAAGATGATCAACGGTCTGGCAACCTCTGCCGAGAGCATCGGCACGGTCGTCAGCATGATCCAGGACATTGCCGAGCAGACCAACCTGCTGGCCCTGAACGCCACCATCGAGGCGGCGCGCGCCGGCGAAGCCGGCAAGGGCTTCGCCGTGGTGGCGAGCGAGGTGAAAGCGCTGGCCAACCAGACCGCCAAGGCCACCGAGCAGATCGCCCAGCAGATCGGCGAGATCCAGGGCGCGACCGGCTCGGCCGTGTCCGGCATCACGGAGATCACCAAGACGATCGAGGAGATCAACTCCGTGACCACCGCCATCGCTTCGGCGGTGGAGGAGCAGGGCGCCGCCACGCAGGAGGTGAACCAGAACATCTCCGCCGTCTCCCAGGCCACCGGCGAGACCGAGCGGATGTCGAAGGATGTCCTTCAGGCGGCCGGAGAACTCTCCTCTCAGGCGGAGTCCCTGGAGGGTTACGTCGCCGACTTCCTGAAGACCATGGAAGCAGCTTAAAGCGGGGGGTGGGACGCGCGCAGGACGCATCTTCCCCACATGCGCCGGGCGGTAGAAACACCGTCCTGATTCCTGCAGCAGAGGCCGGGCCCTTGGGTCCGGCTTCTTTTCTTCTGGGGTCAGGCCGGCAAGGGGGTGGGGCACGCCCGGCGGTCGCGCTGGCGGGCGCGATCGGCCACCACGAAGTCGTGCAGCGTCTTGCCGCGCTCCTCGGCGAAGCGCTCCTCCAGCACGGACATCTCGTGCATGCGGTCCAGGCGGAAGGCGCGGAAGTCGTCGCGCAGCTCGCACCAGGCGATCAGCAGCCAGACCGGGCCGTAGAAGGCCAGCGCAAGGGGGCGCACCGCCCGCTCGCTGGCACGGCCCTCCGCCGTCACGTAGTGGAAATAGAGCTTGCGCCGGTTGCGCAGGGCCGCACGGATGGCCGCGGCATCGACGCTGAGGGGCGCCGCCATGTGGTCTGCCGGGGCCGCGAGGGGCGTGCGCTCGACCTGTTCGCGCAGACTCTCCGGCAAGACCGCCTGTACCTTGGCAACGACGTCGGCGGCGGCCTTGGCGAGCGCCGGGTCGGCCCAGGATTCGATGATGCGCGCACCCAGCACCAGGGCCTCGATCTCCTCCTCCGTGAACATCAGCGGCGGCAGGTCGAAGCCGCGCTGCAGCACGTAGCCAACCCCGGCCTCGCCCTCGATCGGAACGCCGGAGGCCGCCAGATCCCGGATATCCCGGTAGATCGTGCGCTCCGACACTTCCAGGGTGTCGGCCAGCCGTTTGGCTGTCACCAGCTTGTGGCGGCGAAGCTCCTGAACAATCTGAAACAAACGGTCGGCACGGCGCATACTGTCTCCTCCTGACAGACAGCCTAACAAAAGCATGCTGACAGCATGTTGTCAGGAGCGTTTTAGTCCAATTCATTTGCATACGATCAATTGGACGCGCGCGGCTTTCCGATCTTCTTCTCGCCGGGCGGCGTCCTGACGGCGTCCCGAAAGCGCGCGATCACGGGAGCATGTTTTTCGCGCGCTTTGCGACGATTTGCCGCTGCCTTTTGTCCTAGGAATCCGCTCCAGGTCAATGCCCGGAACCAGGGAGGCGGCTACAGCATCCCCGCAGTCCATCAACGAAAGAGGGGATGATGTTTCCTACAGTATTTGTGCATGCCAGAAGGGCCGTCGCGGTTGCCGCTCTCGGTCTGACCTTTGGCCTTGCCGGGCCGCTTGCCGCCGAGGACAACGGCGGCGGATTTCTCGGTCTGGATCTCGAGGGGTCGTTGGGCGAAGGCCGTCACAGCCGCTATGTGCCGCCGCTGACCAATCCGATCTTCAACGAAACGCCTTACATCACCACCGAGGCGCGGGCCGTTTACTTCTATCACCGGCTGCCCGAGGATTTCGTCACCGACGGCGGCGACGTCAACCTGGTCGCGCTGCAGCTTCGTCTGGCGATCACTGAGCGGCTTGGCTTCATCGCCACCAAGGACGGCTACGTCGATTTCGACTTCGACGAAACGCTGCCCGATACGGACGGCTTCGCGAACATCGCCCTCGGCTTCAAGTACGCGATCCTGTCGGACCCGGAGAACGAGGGCATTCTCACGGCGGGCCTGCGCTACGAGATTCCGATCCACGATCTCGATACGGGCGGGATCGAACTGCAGGGGAACGGCGATGGCTTTCTCAACCCCTTCATAACCGCCGCGCGCGCCTTCGGGGATTTCGGTCTGCAGGCCAGCTTCGGCGCAAACTTCGCGCTGGACCCCGACGAGGACACCTCGATCCTGCATTACTCCCTGCATGCCGACTACGAGGTGCTGCCGGGTCTGTTTCCCATCGTCGAACTGAACGGCTTTACTGCCTTCGACAACGCCGACCGCCTGACCGGAGCGCTGGGCGACCTCGACGGCGTCGATGTCCTCAACTTCGGCAGCGAGGACCGCGACACCACCGTGACCATCGGCGGCGGCGCCCGCTACCGCTTGACCGACAACTTCCAGTTCGGACTGGGTGCGGAGACACCGATCACCGACAAGGACGATACGATCTTCGACTACCGGGTCTACTTCGATCTCGTGGCGCATTTCTGACCACGGACGCATCAGCGCGCCGGCCCGCCGGGACGGTGCGCAAACTCCTGACCGGCCTGGGCTGGCCCCGCTCTGCGTTCCCGCAGGGCCGATGCCGGCCCCGGCCGGATTTCGGCGACGCGACCCTGCTTGTCCGGCTTTTGATCCAGCGCCCGATCGGCCCAGTGGTCTTTCGACTGGCGCTGCGCATGAAAGGCTGCCTCCGCGCATGATGCTGACAGCATGTTGTCAGCACGGCTTTGCTACAAAGAGGGCGAGAACAAAGCCCGAATGTAAGCCCCGAGCCACGGAGACCCGCCGCCATGCGGATGAGCAGCCTGCATCCCATCATCACCACTGACCGCTTTGCCGAAACCAAGACCTTCTACCGGGCCCTGCAGTTCACCTATGCCTTCGAGGGGGAGTGGTACGTCCATCTCGTCTGGCCGGCCAATCCGACCCTGCAGCTGGCATTCATGCGGCCCGGGCAGGCGAACCAGCATCCGCTGTTTCGCTCACGCTTCGATGGCAGGGGGCTGTTCCTCGGTCTTGAGGTTGCCGAGGTCGACAGCGTGCACGACGACCTGCTGCGGCGTGGATTTGAAATCGAAATCGCGCTCCGGGACGAGCCCTGGGGGCAGCGTCATTTCGCGATCCAGGATCCCAACGGGATCGTCCTGGATTTCTACACCGCAACAGAACCGACCGCCGACTACGCCGCGCAGTACCGCGATCCGGGCAAGACGCTGCCCAAGGCCGCTGCGGCCGAGAGCGGCCTGGCTTTTGCCGAGCCCGCGCTTGGCTGAAGGCGCTTCGGCCCCGGAGCGAAAAACACCGGGGATCCCGCACAACAGAGATAAAGCGAGAGGCTGAACAGATGACGGAAACGCTCACCGCGCAGACAGGAGCGCCCGATGCGGCCACCACCGGCCAGGACACCGCGCCGGAACCGGTGCTGGGCACCATGAACCACATTGGCATTACGGTCAGCGGTCTCGCGGAGTCGACGGAGCGCTTTTATGGACCGCTGCTGCGCTTTCTCGGCTACGAAGTGATTCACCAGACTGCGGAGATGTCAGTCTGGCTCTCGGCCAGCGGCTGCGCGTTCAACCTCTGGCAGGCCAAGCCGGAGCATGCGGGGCGCCGGCCGGAGCGCTATGCGCCCGGATTTCACCACTTCGCCTTCAACGCCGACAGCCGCGAGACGGTGGACCGCTGTCATGCCTTTCTGCGCGAGCAGGGGATCGAGATCCTCGACCCGCCGGCGGACTACGATTACGAGCCGGGCTACTACGCTCTGTTCTTTGCCGACCCGGACGGCATGAAGTTCGAGCTGGTCCACCTGCCGCCGCCGGCCAGCGCGTCCATCGTCGCGTGAGCGTGCTCTACTGCAGGCGCTGCAGAAAAGCGTGCAGCGCCTGCAGGGCCTCCTGCCAGTTCTGCTCGGCAGAGCGCCCGCTGGCCTTGCGCGGCTTCAGATCGTGATCGCCGTCTTCGGCCCAGTGAAGGTCGATGCCGGCCGAAAGCCGGTAGCCGCTCACCTCTTCGCGGTTGCCCATGGCGTCCCGGCTGCCTTGCAGGATCAGGGTGGGAACCGAAAGGGCTTCCAGGTGCTCTGTGCGCAGGCGCTCGGGCTTGCCCGCGGGGTGAAAGGGGTAGCCGAGGCAGACCAGACCGCGCACCCCGGCGCGCTCGGCAACGAGGCTGGCCATGCGCCCGCCCATCGACTTGCCGCCGATCACCAGCCGCTCCGGCCCAAGGCGGTCGATCACCGCCTGCCAGCCGGCCAGCAGCAGCGGGGCGCGGTCGGGCGGGCGCCGTTTTCCGTCAACCCGGCGCTTGGCCATATAGGGGAACTCGAAGCGCAGGACCTGCCAGCCCCGGTCCGCAAGGCCGTCTGCGAAGAAGGTCATAAACGGCGTGTCCATCGGCGCGCCGGCGCCGTGGGCGAAAGCGAAGGTGAGCGCCGCATCGGCCGGCCCCTGACGCAGGAAGGTCGGCACCTCGACGGCTATATCCTTGGAATTCCTCATATTTTCAGGGCTGGATCGATTCGAAGGAATGGTGCTGGCGTAACGCTCTCTTAACCAAGCCCGGCAATGATAGTGAGGGACTGAGGCCTTGTCCGCTTCAGTGCCGCAGACCTAAGAACTGACCGCAAAACCGCTGGAGAGGCTGCCATGCAGCGCCCGAAGGAAGAGGCCGCAGACGACATCCGCCATCGCGACCTCAGCCAGATCCCCGAGGACGAAATGAGCCCGGAGGAGAAGCGCGAGTTGAGGCGCCGGTTCGAGGAATTCGTCGGCCTGATGCGTCGGCCCTCGGTGGCGGACAAGCTGGGCGCGCGGCCGTCCGAGAAGACGGTCAGGCCCTGGGATCCTGCCACGGCGAAAAAGCGCCACCCGTCGTAAGGAGCCGGCCAGAGCTGTGGACCTGGACCGCGGGCCTGAGTTGCGGGTCTCGGGTCAGGTCCGATGCGCCTGTCTTGCTGTGCGGCACGGCCATCTTCCGCGATATCGGATCATTTGCCGGCCGCGGCACGGCCGGCCTGCTTTTCGCGATCCTGCTTCTCGCGACCCTACTTTTTGCGAAACGCGTCGAGGGTGACGACCTTCTCGGCTGTGGGCGTTTCTTCGTCCTTGTTCTCGTCTTCGCTGTCCGCTGCCGCCGTTTTTTCGGACGGGCTGTCCGGGGGCGGTGCGGCCTCTGGCTGGTCGGAGAGGCCGGATTTCGCGCCCTCCAGAACCTGGGCGGCGGAGCCGCCTTCCTGGGGCGCGGCGCCGCCTGTGGCGGAGTCCACATCGAACTGCAGGCCGAAGCGCACCGAAGGATCGGCAAAGGCGGTGACCGACGGGAAGGGCACGACCAGGCGGTGCGGCACGTCCGCGAAGCTGAGCGTTACCGAGAACTCCTTTTCAGAGATCTCCAGCCCCCAGAACTGATGCTGCAGAACGATGGTCATTTCGCCCGGATAGCGGTCCCGGAGCGTCGCGGGCATCTCGACGCCTTCCTGATCGGTGCGAAAGGTGATGTAGAAGTGATGGTTGCCCGGCAAGCCGTTCTCCGCAACGTGCGTAAGGGCCCGCCTGACCACGCTGCGTAGGGCATCCTCGACCATACGGTCGTATCGCAATTCCTCTTTCGCCATAGCCTCCACCACGATTTCGCGCTCCCTGCACGCTCACCCGCTGCGCCTCTTGTCTGTTCGCCGGGCCACGCAAGCGGCTGCCCGGCCCGGGCGGTTGCGGATGGGGCGCGGGCTTTCGCCAGCAACCCTTCTGGGGCGCTTCTGTTGCCTCTGCGCCCCAAGGTGGGGCGCTTCTGTTGCCAGGTGCGCCCCGAACCCCGCCTAGGCGTGTGAAGGCCTAGGGCTTAAGTCGGCTAACCCGACCGCTATTAAGCGGCGAGGCGTGCCTCACTGTAGTTGTCGTTCGCAACTATAGTATGGCCCGATAACGGCGGTACCATGCCGGGAACCAAACCCGTCTTTACCACGCACGTCGATCCTGTTTCGCCCCCAAAAGGTCCCCTCAACCACCACAAAGATCGGCTGAATTGGCGGAATTTGGTGGAGGCGCCGGGTACTGCCCCCGGGTCCGTCGCGCTTATTCCACAGGCCTGTTTAGCGCCATAGCCGGATAACCGGCAGGTATAATATAGGCACTTTCCGAAGCGGTTGAAAGAACCGCGAAAAGGGGCCGGGAAGGCGGCGGCCCCCGCCGCCCCGCCACCGCCATCTCGCCTCTGGGCGCCCGGGGTTAACAGAGCCTTAAGGCCCGGGTCGGCGACCCGGGCCGCTTGGGGCTGGCGTGCTGGGGATAAAGCCGCGCCCGTTAGCGCTGCAGCCGGCTGGGCATTGCGCTACACTTGCGACGGCCGAGTCGGCCGGCCGCCGCCCCGGTCTGGCGCCGGCGGAGGCGGTGGCGGCGCCCGGCGGGTGCGGACTCAGAGAAACTTGGGACTTGAGCGACCGTGAAGCAGTATCTCGACCTGTTGCGCAAGGTGCGCGAAGACGGCAGCTACAAGGGCGACCGCACGGGCACCGGAACGCAAAGCATCTTCGGTCATCAGATGCGCTTCGATCTGTCCGAGGGCTTTCCCCTCGTCACCACCAAGAAGCTGCATGTGAAATCGATCGTTCATGAACTCCTCTGGTTCCTTCAGGGCGACACCAACATCGCCTATCTGAAGGCCAACGGCGTGCGCATCTGGGACGAATGGGCCGACGAAGACGGCAATCTCGGCCCGATCTACGGCGCCCAGTGGCGGTCCTGGCCGGCGCCCGATGGCCGGCATATCGACCAGATCGGCCAGATCCTCGACCAGTTGAGAACCAATCCGAATTCGCGACGCCTTGTGGTCAGCGCCTGGAACGTGGCGGAGATCGAGCGCATGGCCCTGCCGCCCTGCCACTGCCTGTTCCAGTTCTACGTCGCCGACGGCCGCCTGTCCTGCCAGCTCTATCAGCGCAGTGCGGATATCTTCCTCGGCGTGCCTTTCAACATCGCCTCCTATGCACTTCTCACCATGATGGTCGCGCAGGTCTCGGAACTGACGCCCGGGGAGTTCGTGCACACGCTGGGCGATGCCCATCTCTATGTGAACCATCAGCAGCAGGCCGACCTGCAGCTTCAGCGCGCGCCGCTGCCTTTGCCGCAAATGCGTATCAATCCGGCGGTCCGCGACCTCTTCGCCTTCCGCTATGAAGACTTCGAACTGACCGGCTACGAGGCCCATCCGCACATCTCCGCGCCCGTGGCCGTCTGACCGGGGCTCCGGCTGCGCCCTATGTCCGAGGTTCCCATCGCCCTGATCCTGGCGCGCGGTGACAACGGCGTCATCGGGCGTGCGGGCGGCCTGCCCTGGCATCTCTCAGGCGATCTGCAGTTCTTCAAGGCCCAGACCCTGGGCAAGCCCATTGTCATGGGCCGCAAGACGTTTCAGTCGATCGGCCGTCCGCTGCCGGGCCGCCCGAACCTGGTGATCAGCCGCGACCCTTCTTTTCGCCCGGAGGGGGCGGAGGTCTTCGCCGATCTGGAGGCGGCGCTTGCGCGGGCGTCCGATCTGGCGGCCGAGATCCCCGAGGACGGCCCCCGGCGCGAAATCATGGTCATCGGCGGCGGCCAGATCTACGCCCTGACGCTGGCGCGGGCGGCGCGCGTCTACCTGACGGAAGTCCACGCCGCGCCCGAAGGCGACACCCATTTCCCCCCGCTCGACCCCCAGGAATGGCGGGAGGTGATGCGCGAGCACCAGGCCTCGTCCGGCGACGGACAGCCGGACTTCAGCTTCGTGATCCTGGAGCGCCGCGGGGCGGCCTGAGGCCCATCGAACCGCGACGGTTCAATCTCGCCGGGTTAGGCTCTACACTGTCCCGGCAATCTTGATGAAAAAGGGGAGGTCGCACGGTCATGCCAAAAGTCAGTTCCACAACGGAACTGCCGGTTCCGGCTCAGGCTGTCTGGTCGGTGATCGGCAACTTCAACGGCTTGCCGGACTGGCATCCGGCGGTCCAGAAAAGCGAGAGCAAGACGGACGGCGGCACCACCTTGCGGACCGTGACGCTGATGGGCGGCGGTACTATTGAGGAGAAGCTCGAGGAGATCGACGAGCACGAGCGGCTCTATACCTATTCGATCCTCTCCAGCCCTCTGCCGGTCGCCAACTACACCGCCACCTTGCGGGTGCGCGAGGCGGACTCCGGCGGTTGCGTGGTCGAGTGGTCCAGCGAGTTCGACGCCTCGGGCGCAACGGAGAACAACGCCATCGAGCAGATCAGCCAGGTCTACGAGGCCGGCTTCGAGAACCTGAAACGCATGTTCGGCGGCTGAGCAGACCTCAACCGCCGAACTTCAAGCGCCGAACTTCAAGCGACGAACCGGCGTGAACTGCCGGTTGCGGTCACGAACAGACCCTGGTCACGAACCCGACTTGATGCCGGGCCAGTTGGTGTCGGCTTTGGCGATGTGGCCGGAAATGTCACGCTCCCAGCGGCGCTGAACCGATCTGGAGTAGTTCAGGTAGAGCTTGCCGTCGACGATCTTCCAGGCATCCGGGTCGACGGAGGCGGTATAGCCCTGCGACACCGCCCAGGCACAGTAGCCGCCGTATTGCGGTGCATAGCGGGCCGGGTCGGCGGCAAAGGCGTCGCGGTTGGCCTCTGAAGCGAACTGCCAGGTCGCGCCGTCATAGTCGTGGGTGAAGAGGGGCTTGCCCTTTACCGGCTTGCCCTCTGTGAAGTAGGCCACCGGGTCGAAGCCGCGGATTGCCTTGCCGCCGGCGGTGAAGACCGGGTCGACGGCCAGGGCGGGCCCGGAAAACGTCACTGCGGTGAGGGTCGCTCCGGCGGCGACCAGGCCGCTCGCCAGAACAAGGCCGCCGAAGCGGCGGCGGGAAACGTCAATCTGCGCCATGGTCTTTCCCTTTTTCGAAGGCCCGGGCTCAAAGACTTGACCGCAAAGGCCTGGATCTTGTGGTTCCTGTCCAGATCCCGCCGGGGCGGGACCGCTCTGGTCGTTGGCCATAAGAGTTGTGTGCCGGGGCGCGGCCAGCAATTCAACCGCATCTCACGTTTCTGCGAGTTGCGGTGAGCGGGTGAGTCCGAGCCGTCGACCTGGGACCGGGGCCCGGGGGCTACTGCATGACGATCTTGGGCGCCTGGCGGGCGCCGCCGGCATCGATCTGGGCGGAGACCTTTTCCCAGACCCGTGCGGCGATGGCGCCATAGGCCTTGGCCTGGGCGGCATCGGGGTTCGACACCACGATCGGACGGCCGCCGTCGGAGGTCTCGCGGATCTCGATATCCAGCGGCAGTTCTCCGAGAAACTCCATGCCCAGCTTCTCGGCTTCGCGCCGGGCGCCGCCGTGACTGAAGATGTGGGACTCGTGGCCGCAGTTCGGGCAGATGAACACGCTCATGTTTTCGACGATGCCCAGCACCGGCACGTCAACCTTGCGGAACATGTTCAGCCCCTTGCGGGCGTCCAGCAGGGCGATGTCCTGCGGCGTCGAGACGATGACGGCGCCGGTCAGCGGCACCTGCTGCGCCATGGTCAACTGGGCGTCGCCGGTGCCCGGCGGCATGTCGACCATGAGGATGTCGAGTTCGCCCCAGTCGACGTCGCGCAGCATCTGCTGCAGCGCGCTCTGCACCATCGGTCCGCGCCAGATCATCGGCGTGTCCTCGGCCACCAGGAAGCCCATGGACATGCACTTGAGGCCGTAGTTCTCCATCGGGTTCAGGATCTTGCCGTCCGGCGAACTCGGCCGCCCGCTGATGCCCAGCATGCGCGGCTGCGACGGCCCGTAGATGTCGGCGTCGAGCACGCCGACCTTGAGGCCAAGCTGCACCATTGCCAAGGCCAGGTTGGTGGTGGTCGTCGACTTGCCGACGCCGCCCTTGCCGCTGGCCACTGCGACGATGGAGCGCACGCCCGGGACCAGTGCCTGTTGCTGTCCGCCGCCGCGCTGGCCCGCCGGTTGGCCCTGTGATTGGCCCTGTGGTTGGCCCTGGGGCTGACCCTGAGGTTGGCCCTGGGCGGAGGACTTCTCGGCGGTCAGCACGACCGTCACCGAGGTCACGCCGTCCAGGTCGTAGACCGCCTTTTCCGCGGCTTTGCGCAGGGGTTCCATCGCTGCGCCCTGGCGCGGATCCACCTCGATCGCGAAGCCCACGTTGCCGTCCTTGACGACAAGTCCGGAAACCATCCCCAGGCTGACGATGTCTTTCTGCTGCCTGGGCTCAACAATCGCCTTCAAGGCCGCGAAAATGCTTGCCTCGTCTACTGCACTCATCCTTGAAAACTCCCCGAAACGGCCGATATGCAGGCATGAGGGCCTGCCAGGTATTGCTGGTTCAGACATTGCTAGAACAATGGCGCCAGCGTGATATAAGTCCGGCGCAAGGCGTTTGCAGCCTCGAATTCACGCCTTTCGGGGCAGTTTATCCGATTTCAGCAGTTTAACTAGGCGACGGGATGATGAGTTATGCCTTGGGAAAATAAAGGTGGCGGCGGCCCTTGGGGCGGCAGCGGTGGCGGTTCCGGGGGCTCCGGTGGTGGCGGCGGTCCCTGGGGGCGCGGCGGCGGCGGCGGCGGTGGACAGCGTCCGCCCGATATCGAGGACTTCATCAAGAAGGGCCAGGATCGTGTCCGCAGCATCATTCCCGGTGGCGGCGGGCTAGGGAAGTCAGCCTATATCCTGATTGTCCTGGCGCTGCTTGTCGTCTGGGGCCTGACCGGCTTCTACCGGGTTCAGACCAACGAGCAGGGTGTGGTACTGCGCTTCGGGCAGTGGGTGGCGACCACCCAGCCGGGCCTCAACTGGCATGTTCCCTGGCCGGTGGAATCGGTCGAGACGCCCAGCGTCACCTCGGTGCAGCAGATCGATGTGGGCTTCCGGGCTGCCGGCGGAGAGCGTGCGCGCACCGGCCGGCGCGACGTCGAGGAAGAGAGCCTGATGCTCACCGGGGATCAGAACATCATCGACATCGACTTCTCTGTGCAGTGGAAGATCGCAGACGCCGGTCAGTATCTCTTCAACATCCGCGAGCCTGAAGCCACGGTGAAGATCGCCGCCGAAAGTGCGATGCGCGAGATCATCGGCCGCACGGACATTCAGCCGGCGCTGACGGAAGCGCGTGGCACGGTGGAGGCGGAGACCCGCAGCCTGCTGCAGGCGACCCTGAACGAGTACGAAGCCGGTATCGAGATCACCGAGCTGGTGCTGCAGGACGTGCAGCCCCCCAATGCTGTGATCGATGCCTTCAACGACGTTCTGCGCGCGCAGCAGGACCGCGACCGCGCCCGCAACGAAGCGGACCGCTATCGCAACGACATCCTGCCCCGTGCCCGCGGTGACGCCCTGCGCGTGGTGCAGGAGGCCGAGGCCTACAGGGAACGCCTGGAAAACGAGGCTGAAGGTGAGGCCGAGCGTTTCCTCTCGGTCTTCCGGGCCTATCAGCAGAATCCTGATGTGACGCGGCGGCGCATGTATCTCGAAACCCTGCAGGGCGTGCTGAGCGAGACCGACAAGGTCATCATGGACAGCGGCGCCCAGGGTGGCGGGGCCATTCCCTATCTGCCGCTAAATGAATTGCGCGGCCGATCCGTCGCCGGCGGAAACTGAGGAGCGAGACCATGGGCAAGTATGCGAATGCGATCATCGCCGTCGTCGTAGTAGGCCTCGGCCTCTTGGCTTACGGCTCTCTCTTCACGGTGGATGAACGCCAGCAGGCCATCGTGATGCAGTTCGGCGAACCCAAGCGGGTGATCACGGAACCGGGTCTGTCCTGGAAGCTGCCGCTGATCCAGAACGTGCAGTACTATGAACGGCGGGTGCTGAACCTGGATCCGCCGGCGGAAAACATCCTGCTGTCCGACCAGAAGCGCCTGATCGTCGACGTCTTCGCGCGCTACAAGATCCTGGATCCGCTGCTGTTCTTCCAGACGGTGCGGACCGAGGGCGTCGCGCGCCAGCGCCTGGGCGGCATCATCAACGGCCGCCTGCGTGAGGTGCTGGGTAACGAGACGCTTTCGTCAGTGCTTTCGCCGGAGCGCACGCGCATCCTGCAGAGCATTCGTGACAACGTGGACCGGGAAACCCAGCGTTTCGGCATTGCCCTGGTGGACGTGCGTATCCGGCGCGCCGACCTGCCCGACGAGACCCGGGAATCGGTCTATGACCGCATGCGCTCCGAGCGTGAGCGCGAGGCGGCCGAGTTCCGCGCCCAGGGCTTCGAGCAGTCGCAGCGCATCACGGCCGCGGCCGACCGCGAAGCCACGGTCATCGCCGCCGAGGCCCGGCGGGAATCGGAGATTCTGCGCGGTCAGGGCGAAGGCATGCGCACAGAAATCCTCAACAACGCTTTTGGTCAGGATCCGGAGTTCTTCAACTTCTACCGCTCCATGCAGGCCTACAGCGAATCCTTGGACAGTGAGAGCACCTATATGGTGCTGTCGCCGGACAGCGAATTCTTCTCCTTCTTTCAGCAGATCGAAGGACAGGTGAGCCGCGGCCGGGCGATCCAGTAGGCCGCCTCTGCGGCGTGTTCCGAGGGGGCGGCAGTCAGAAGCCGCCCATCGGAAACTCCTGCAATAGAGTGATGTTCCGACGAGGGCCGGCCGACCAGCCGGCCCTCGTTGCTTCCGGCACCTCAGGCCCCCTTCCGGATTATTGGGGGCTGTTCTCCACTCTCTCTGACATGACGCTATGACCGATTTCCTGACCGCGCTGGCGCTGGTCCTCGTGATCGAGGGACTGTTTCTGGCGGTTTTTCCCCATCGGATCAGGCAGATTCTCCAGATGCTGGAGGAAATGACGCCGGAATCCCTGCGCTACGGCGGTCTCGCGGTTGCGGCGCTGGGGGTCTTTTTCGTCTGGCTGCTGCGCGGCTGAGATCCGGCCAAAGGGTTGCAATCGGCAGGCCGGCCCCGCCGGGAACCGCCGGTTTCTTTGGGGACGCCACAAATTCGCCCACTTCGTATCACAGGCTTCGGGTGCTACACTTTTTATTGAGAGGGCCTACAAAGTCTGTCTTGCAGGGCCCAAGTTGGCGGGGTAGGGGGTATGCTCACCGCCTTGTGCGGCGAGCCTTGAGCATCCGAGCAGTCCGGGCCTGAACGTCCGAATGCCCGGAATGCCCGGGGTTTGAGGGCCCCCGGGCGCCCGACATCCGGTCAGACGTTTGGTTCTTCCGGACTCTGATCCGGCCGATGTGGAGCGCTGCTCCAAGCGAGGGAGAAAACCGACAGTGATGCGAAACTCTTCGACGCAGCGGCGCAAGGCAGTGGCCCTGGCGGCAGACCGCACGGCCCCGGGCCGGCGCTGGCTGCTCGCAGCGGTCGCCACGGCCTGCGCTCTCATGATGCTGGCGTGGTCGGCGGCCGTGCAGGCGCGTTCGGCGCCGGATTCTTTTGCCGATATGGTCGAACGGCTGCTGCCCACGGTGGTCAATATCCAGACCCGCCAGACAATCGAGGGCGGCCAGGCCGAACAGTTCGAGGAATTTTTTAAAGAGTTCTTTGAGCGCCGCGGCGAAGGCGGCGAACCGCCGCCGCAGCAGCGTCGGCGCGGCTCCTCCCTGGGGTCCGGTTTCGTGATCGACCCCAGCGGCTTTATCGTCACCAACCACCATGTGATCGCCGACGCCGACGAAGTCGAAGTGGTGTTCTCGGACGGCACCAAGCTGGATGCCACCATCGTCGGCAGCGACAAGGACACCGATCTGGCGCTCTTGAAGGTGGAGGCCAGTCAGCCGTTGCCGGCCACGACCTGGGGCGACTCCGACAACACGCGGATCGGCGACTGGGTCGTCGCCATCGGCAATCCCTTCGGTCTTGGCGGCACCGTCACCGCAGGCATCGTTTCGGCGCGTCAGCGCGATATCAATGCCGGTCGCTACGACAACTTCCTGCAGACCGACGCGGCCATCAACAAGGGCAACTCCGGCGGCCCGATGTTCAATCTTGAAGGCGAGGTCATCGGCGTGAACACCGCGATCTTCTCGCCCTCCGGCGGCTCGGTCGGCATCGGCTTCGCCACGCCGTCCTCGATGGCCAAGAACATCATCGCCCAGCTGCGCGAGTCCGGCGAAGTGCGCCGCGGCTGGCTTGGCGTGCGCATTCAGAATGTCACCGACGAACTGGCTGAAGGGCTGCGCCTCGACAAGCCTCGCGGCGCCCTGGTCGCCGCTGTAACCCAAGGCGGTCCCGCCGAAGAGGCCGGGATCCAGCAGGGCGATGTGATCCTGGAGTTCAACGGCCGCGACGTTACGGAGATGCGCCGCCTGCCGGCGATGGTCGCAGAGACCGCGGTCGGCGCGGAGGTCGACGTCACCATCTGGCGGCGCTCCGCCGAGGAGACCGTCAAGGTGAAGATCGGCGAACTGGAGGCCGACCAGTTGGCGGCCGCGCCTGCCGACCAACCTCAGGAAGAGGTGACGCCCGACAAGATGGAGTCCCTCGGCCTTGCCCTCGGCACCATCACGCCGGAGCTGCGCACGCGCTTCGAACTCGACGAGGACACCAAGGGCGTGATCATCACCGAGGTCGAAGAGGGCGGCTCCGGCGCCGAAAAGGGCCTGCGTCCCGGCGACGTCATTGTCGAGGTCGACCAGGAAGAGGTGGCGAGCCCCGCCGAGGTCGTCGAGAAGGTCGAGAGAGCCAAGTCCGAAGGCTACCGCGTGGTCACCCTGCTGGTGTTCCGCCAGGGCGACTTCCAGTGGGTCGCGGTTCGTATCGATCAAAGCTGACCGCCCAGGCTTCGGTGCCTGAACGAAGCGGCGGCGCCCGTAGGGGCGCCGCCGTTTTGTTTTCGCCTGTGCGACCCACGAAGACCCCCGAGGTCAGGCGGCCCGGCTCAGGCGGCCCGGCTCAGGCGCCCATGTCCTCGTGAAACTCGGCGCGGCGATAGCCCTGAAGATAGAGCAGGGCCGTCAGGTCGCCATGATCGATGCGGTAGCGCGCGGCCGCGCGCACCTTGGGCTTGCCGTGATAGGCAACGCCCAGGCCGGCCGCCCCCAGCATGGCCAGGTCGTTGGCGCCGTCCCCGACGGCGCAGCTGTCGTCCAGGGTCAGGCCCAGGCTCCGGGTCAGGTCCTGCAGGGTCTTCAGTTTCGCCTCCCGCCCGAGAATGGGCTCCACCACCCGCCCGGTAACCCGCCCGTTCTCGATCTCCAGGCAGTTGGCCCGATCTTCGCTGAAGCCGCAGGCTGCGCGGATCTTCTTGGTAAAAACGGTAAAGCCGCCGGACACCAGCGCGCAGTAGGCCCCGGCGGCATGCATGGTGGCAACGAGACTACGGGCACCGGGATTGAGTGTCATGCGCTCCGCCGCGGCTTTCACAACATCCTCGGTCATGCCGGTGAGCAGGCCGACCCGCTCGCGCAGCGCGGCCTCGAAGTTCAGGTTGCCTGCCATTGCGCGGGCTGTGATGTCTTCGACCTGCGCGCCGATCCCGGCGACACCGGCCAGTTCGTCGAGCATCTCCTCGGCGATGATGGTGGACTCCATGTCCGCCAGCAGGAGGCGCTTGCGCCGACCGGCGGCGGGCTGGATGGCCAGGTCCAGCGGCGCCGGGCCCAGGGTCTCGCGCACCAGTGCCTGGGTGATTGTCGGCTCCTCGCCGTCAAAAGGCACATCGCAGGCAATACCCTCGGCCAGCCAGTCCGGCTCACCGGGCGCGCCGCGGCTTTCGCGGATTGCGCCACGCGCCGCCTCGACGATTGCCGCGTTCAACGGCCTTGAGCTGGGGTCCCCGATCACGGTAAGGACGTACTGCATCAACGGCTTATACCGAGGCCGCGCCGCTTCCCGCAAGGCGCACAGTAAACGGCACAGTAAACGGCACAGCAAACGAATGAGCGAAAGCGACGACCGCCAGAGCGTGGTGCTGATCGCCGGACCCACGGCATCGGGAAAATCGGCTCTCGCTATGGACCTTGCAAAGGCCTCCGACGGCGTCGTCATCAATGCCGATTCCATGCAGGTCTATCGCGATCTCGCGATCCTGACGGCGCGCCCCACGGCGGCGGACATGGATGCCGTCCCGCACCGGCTTTACGGCACGTTTTCAGGCGACCAGGTCTGCTCGGCGGGCCGCTGGCGGGCGCTGGCCCTGGAGGAAGCCGCCCATGGCCTTGCCGCCGGCAAGCTGCCGATCCTCGTGGGCGGCACCGGCCTCTATCTGCGGGCTTTCGAGAAGGGGTTGAGCGCGGTCCCGGAGATCCCGGCGGCCGTGCGGGCAGAGACGCGGGACCTGCTGGCGGAGATCGGCGCGCCCGCCCTGCATGCGCGGCTGGCCGAGCTCGATCCGGAGATGGCGCGGCGGCTGTCGCCCGGTGACCGTCAGCGGGTGGCCCGCGCGTGGGAGGTGTTCATGGCCACCGGCGCGTCGCTGGCGGTGTGGCAGGCGCAGGAAGGCGAGGCGGCGCCCTACCGCTGTATCAAGATCTGCCTGCTGCCGGAGCGAGAGACCCTCTATGCCGCCTGCGACCGGCGCCTGGACGCGATGATCGCTCAAGGCGCGCTGGAGGAGGTGCAGAACCTGCTGGCCAAGGGCCTGGATCCCGGCCTGCCGGTCATGAAGGCCCTGGGCGTCCCCGAACTGGCCGCCCATCTGCGCGGTGAGAGCACCCTGCCGGAAGCCCTGGCACTGGCCCAGCAGGCCACCCGGCGCTACGCCAAACGCCAGACGACCTGGCTGCGGCACCAATTTTTGGGTAATGATCCAACTGTGATCACCATCAATGCGCAATATTCTGAAAGCTTGCAACCCAATTTATTTGCAAAAATTCGTCAAATGCTGTTGACCACGGCCGATTAAGGGGATAACGTCCGGCTCCTTTCCGGCGGAATTCGGGCGTTCGATGCGCGTCCGGCCGTCACGCCGCACCGGTTATCTGGGCGGCTGCCCGCCGGAAACGAAGCAATGGCCGGTTCTGCCGGCCTCTTTTGTGCTGAAATGAGATGCCGGGCCGCCCGCCGGGGCCGGCCTTGGCTTTCGGGAAGGGCTGCCAGGACCGGTCGCCCTCAGATCAGGCCGGGGAAAGGCCGAAGGAGAAGGTCGGATGGTTGGAAGAACGTGGACCGATGTGCCGATGATGTCCGGTGCGGAGATGCTGATCAAGGCGCTGCGCGACCAGGGCGTAGAAGTCATCTTCGGCTATCCGGGCGGCGCCGTCCTGCCGATCTATGATGCGCTTTTCCAGCAGAACGACATCCAGCATATCCTCGTGCGCCAGGAAGGCGGCGCAGTTCACGCCGCCGAGGGCTATGCCCGTTCCACCGGCAAGGTCGGCGTGGTGCTGGTGACCTCCGGACCCGGCGCGACCAACGCGGTGACCGGGCTGACCGACGCGCTGATGGACTCGATCCCCATCGTCTGCCTGACCGGCCAGGTGCCGACCCACCTGATCGGCAACGACGCTTTCCAGGAAGCCGACACCACAGGCATCACGAGGCCCTGCACCAAGCACAACTATCTGATCAAGGACGTGGCCGACCTGCCGCGCATCGTCCACGAGGGCTTTTACGTCGCACAGAACGGCCGGCCCGGCCCGGTGGTCATCGACCTGCCCAAGGACGTTGTGCAGGCCAAGAGCGACAGCTACGTCGGCCCGGACGAGGTGAAGCACCGCAGCTATCGCCCGCAGACCAAGGCCGAGGATGCCGCGATCGCCGAAGCGGTGGAGATGATCGCCGGGGCCAAGCGGCCCATCGTCTACGCCGGCGGCGGCGTCATCAACTCCGGCCCCCAGGCCTCCGAGCTCCTGACCCGCTTTGTGCGAATGCTGGGCGTGCCCTGCACCAACACCCTGATGGGGCTCGGCGCCTATCCGGGCAGCGACCCGCAGTTCATCGGCATGCTCGGCATGCACGGCACCTACGAAGCCAATCTGGCGATGTACAACTGTGATGTGATGATCAACGTCGGCGCCCGCTTCGACGACCGGGTGACCGGTCGTCTCGACGAGTTCTCGCCCGGCTCCAAGAAGATCCACATCGACATCGATGCCAGCTCGATCAACAAGAACGTCATGGTCGACCTGCCCATCGTCGGCGACGCCGGCTCGGTGCTGGAGGACCTGCTGGCGGCCTGGAAGGCGCGCGACCTGCAGCTCGACCAGAAGGCGCTGAAAGCCTGGTGGGCGCAGATCGACGAGTGGCGCGCCCGCGACTGCCTGAAGTACGAGCAGAAGGACCAGATCATCAAGCCGCAGCATGCCATCAAGCGGCTCTACGAACTGACCCGGGAGCGCGAGCCCTACATCACCACCGAGGTGGGGCAGCACCAGATGTGGGCGGCGCAGTACTTCAAGTTCGAAAAGCCGAACCGCTGGATGACCTCCGGCGGGCTCGGCACCATGGGCTACGGCATGCCGGCGGCGCTCGGCGTGCAGCGCGCCCATCCCGACGCCCTGGTCATCGACATCGCCGGCGAAGCCTCGATCCTGATGAACATTCAGGAGCTGTCCTGCATCGCCCAGTACAATCTGCCGGTCAAGGTGTTCATCGTGAACAACCAGTGGATGGGCATGGTGCGCCAGTGGCAGGAACTGCTCCACGGCGGGCGCTACTCCGAGAGCTATACGGCCTCGCTGCCCGATTTCGTGAAGCTGGCGGAATCCTTCCACGCCGTGGGCATCCGCTGCGAGAAGGCCGATGACCTGGACGACAAGATCATGGAGATGATCGAGACGCCCAAGCCGGTGATCTTCGACTGCCTGGTGTCCAAGGACGAGAACTGCTTCCCGATGATCCCCTCCGGCGCCGCGCACTACGAGATGCTGCTGGGACCGGAGGACAAGGCCGGCAAGCCGATTTCCGAGGAAGGCATGGTGCTGGTATAGAGGCTACCTGCACGCCTCCGCCTTTCCCAGACGACCGAGAAACAGAAAACAGCGAGGGGCCGTTCCACGGCCCTCACATCATCATGGCAATCAAACAGCAAGAGATCGAAACGCGCACCATCGCGGTGCTGGTGGACAACGAACCCGGCGTTCTGGCCCGCGTCATCGGCCTGTTCTCCGGGCGCGGCTACAACATCGAAAGCCTGACGGTGACCGAGGTCGACCCGCGCCAGAAGCTCTCGCGCATCACCATCATCACCTCCGGCACGCCGCAGATCCTGGAGCAGATCAAGGCCCAACTCGACCGCCTGGTGCCGATCCAGCGGGTCAGCGACCTGTCGCTGGAGGGCCCCTCGGTAGAGCGCGAACTGGCCCTGGTGAAGGTGGCCGGCGCCGGCGAGAAGCGGGTGGAATCCCTCCGCATCGCCGATATCTTCCGGGCCCGGGTGGTGGACTCCAGCCACGACCACTTCGTCTTCGAGATGACCGGCAAGAGCGAGAAGCTGGACGTCTTCATCGACCTCATGCAACCCCTGGGGCTGGTCGACGTCAGCCGCACCGGCGTCGTCGCCATCTCGCGCGGCCCGTCGGGATTGTAGGTCTGCCGGGAACGGCCGGGAATCCAGCCATTTCCCGCCATGCGTCCCGTGCAGGCGGCCATGACGGGAATCCCGTTGCGCTTTCGGGGTTGGCGCTTTAGAACCCCGCCGAGCCTTTCGGAGCAACAAAAATACTTAGGGAGACGGCCGCTATGCGCGTCTATTACGATCGGGACGCCGACGTCAATCTGATCAAGGGCAAGAAGGTCGCCATCGTCGGCTACGGCAGCCAGGGCCACGCCCACGCCAACAACCTGAAGGACAGCGGCGTCAGCGACGTCCGGGTCGCCCTGCGCGCCGGCTCGGCCAGCGCCAAGAAGGCGGAGAACGCCGGCCTTCAGGTGATGACCCCGGAGGAGGCCGCCGCCTGGGCCGACGTGGTCATGATGCTGACCCCCGACGAGATGCAGGCCGACATCTACCGCGACTCCCTGGAGCCGAACCTGAAGGACGGGGCGGCGCTGGCCTTCGCCCACGGCCTCAACGTCCACTTCAACCTGATCGAGCCGCGCAAGGACCTCGACGTGTTCATGATCGCGCCCAAGGGCCCCGGCCACACCGTGCGCTCGGAGTACGTGCGCGGCGGCGGCGTGCCCTGCCTCATCGCGGTGGCGCAGAATGCCTCCGGCAACGCCCAGGAGATCGCGCTGTCCTACGCCTCGGCCATCGGCGGCGGGCGCTCCGGCGTCATCGAGACCACCTTCAAGGAGGAGTGCGAGACTGACCTCTTCGGCGAGCAGGTGGTGCTCTGCGGCGGCCTGACGGCGCTGATCCAGGCCGGCTACGAGACCCTGGTGGACGCCGGCTACGCGCCGGAGATGGCCTACTTCGAGTGCCTGCACGAGGTGAAGCTGATCGTCGACCTGATGTACGAGGGCGGCATGGCCAACATGCGCTACTCGATCTCCAACACCGCCGAGTACGGCGACTACACCACCGGCCCGCGCATCGTCACCGACGAGACCAAGGCGGAGATGAAGCGGGTGCTGGATGACATCCAGTCCGGCCGTTTCGCCCGCGACTGGGTGGCCGAGTGCAAGGCCGGCCAGCCCTCCTTCAAGGCCCTGCGCCGGCGCTCGGCGGAGCACAACATCGAGGAAGTCGGCGCCAAGCTGCGCGCCATGATGCCCTGGATCGCCGCCAACCAGCTGGTGGACAAGGAAAAGAACTAGGGCTGTATCCGTCGCTCAGTCTTCTTCGGGCCCTGTGCTTCCCGGCACGGGGCCCGAAGTGTTTTTGGGTGTGGCACAGAGTTCCCCCTCACCCAGCTTCGGCTAGGCTCGCTGCGCTCGCCAAGCCTGCGCAACCCTCTCCCACCAGGTGAGAGGGGGAACCAAAAAGGATCGCTCCGAAGACGCTCTCCCCTCCGTGGGAGAGGGAGGGGCCCGCGCCGGGATAAGGACTGGGGCGGGAGGGTGAGGGGGATTTCCGCGAAGCGGAAAGGCGGAGTGGTTGGCATCCCGCAACATCTTCGGGTAGCTTGCGCGCCGCCGTGCCAACCGGAAGAGACCGATGCAGAGCGAAACCTTCGCCCCCCTCAAGACCGAACGCCTGATTCTGCGGCCGTGGCGCGACGCGGATGTCGAGCCTTTCGCGGCGCTGAACGCCGACCCGGTGGTGATGGAACACTTCCCAGCCCCCCAGACCCGCGCCGAGACCGAAGCCGTGATGATGCGTATCCGCGAGGAGATGGCAAAGCACGGCTTCAGTTGGTTTGCCGTGGAGGCGCCGGGTGTCGCCCGCTTCATCGGCTTCATCGGCCTCTGGGCGCCCAACTTCGATGCGCCCTTCACTTCGATCCAGGACCCCATCGTCGAGGTCGGCTGGCGTCTCGCCAAGGAGTTTTGGGGCAAGGGCTATGCGACCGAAGGCGCGCGGGAATGCCTGCGCTTCGGATTCGAGGATCTCGACCTGAAGGAAATCGTCTCCTTTACCACAACGACGAACACGCCGTCGCAGAAGGTCATGCAGCGCCTCGGCATGACCCACGACCCCGCCGGTGACTTCGACCATCCGGCCCTGCCCAAAGGCCACCGGCTGGAACGCCACGTGCTCTACCGCCTGCGGCGGGAGGACTGGAGCAAGACTCCATGACTCGAACCTACCTCGCCTGCCTTTGGCATCATGAGCATCCGGATGAGCCGGTTGAGCTTTACAGCGAGCTGGATTCTAAACGTTGGGAGCTGCGCAAAGTCGAGGTGTATCGCAAGGGTCATGGCGACGTAGCTGGGCCGGGTGTTCAAACAGGCGACACGCGGCTGGGAGAAGCACCTTGTCCGCCGCTGGAGGAGATCGCGGCTACCCCGGAACTTGAGCCGAGGGTAATCACGAAAGAAGAGTTCGAGGCCGTTTGGCGGCGGTACGCTACGTCGCAGTAGGACGCAGACGCTGTGCGCCCGCGGCATTCCCCCTCACCCAGCTTCGGCTAGGCGTGATCTGCGATCTCGCCAAGCCTGCGCAACCCTCTCCCACCAGGGGAGAGGGTCTTTCTGCGCGGCGTCAGTTGGTTTCCCTCTCCCCTTTGTGGGAGAGGGAGGGTGAGGGGGCCTAGGTTCCGACCCGCAGCGGCCCGGTCATGCGCCTGAGGGTGGCAAGCACCGACAGCGCCGTGATCTTGCCGGTGCGCGGGTTTTCTTCGGTGGGCACGTTTTCGATGGTCATGGTGAGGCGGGCGGCATCCGCCTCCACCGTCACGGTGTGGGTGTTGCGGGTGACCGTCGGGTCGGCCCAGATCTGCAGGGCCGTCTCGTCGGGGCCGATACCGGCGAGGCTGAGAGCCGCGGCGACGTTCACATTGGCGGGGAAGCCGCGGGCGCCGTCGCGCGCGGTGCCCTCGAAAACCAGCTTGGGTTCGGTGAGCCCCTCGACCGAGATGCCGTTGTCCACCAGGTGCGGGGCGCCGGCGAGGCCGCCGGGAGGCTTGCGGGTGACCAGGGTGACGCTGTCCACCGGCCCTTCGGCGCAGGCCCGCAGCGCATCGAGGCCCAGCAGCGCACCGGTGGGCACGACGATGGTGCCGCCCTTCGCCTGCGCCAGGTCGATCAACTCCGGGCGCGCCAGCAGAGCGCCGACGGAGAGCGGCAGCAGGGTCCTGCCGCGTCCCAGCACGCTCTCGGCCAGTTCGGCGAAGTTGGATGCCGGAATGCACTCCACCACCACGTCGGCGGTCTCCGCGAGATCCGTGAGCGGAAGCACCGGCACCGGGGCCCGGAAGGCGGCCAGGCGCGCCTCGGCCCGGGCGGTATCGCGGGCCGAGACGGCGGTCAGGGTCATGCCCTCGATGGTCCCGGAATCCAGGGCCTCGGCCACGGCAAAGCCGATGGCGCCGAGACCGGCGATCGCTACCTTAATCTGTTCTGGCAAAAGTAATGCTCCTGATTGGCGAGTCGGCCTTTTTTGGCCCCTCGGCTGTTGTTTCAGCCGGCTGGCCCGCTAGACTAGCAGCGAGGCGACCGCACGCCATCCCTGTCCCTGGGCCGGCCATCAGACATGAAGGCCGGCAAGGGGGCGGAGACGGCCAGAGCGGTCGATTGTTTTGGTCAAATGTCTGACGGGCCGGCGGCAACAACGAGAAATGGGACCCACGCCCGCCGGGACCCGAAAGGTCCACATCCGGGTGGCTCGACCCCGTGCGGGGACCAAGCCCGAGGGACAGGGAAGGGAGAACCAAGGAAAATGATGAAAGGTAAGCTTCTACTGGGCGCGGCTGCGCTGGCGACGGCCCTGGTCACAGGCGGCGTGGCGTCGACGCCGGCCGATGCGGCGGACATCTCCTGCCGGACCGCCAAGCTGATCGTGCCCTGGGGTGCCGGCGGCGGCACCGACGTGATCTTCCGCGTCTTCGTTGAGGCGGTGAACAACCAGGGCGCCGAGCCGCAGCTGCAGGTCGTCAATATCAGCGGCCAGGGTGGCAACAAGGGCGCCAAGGAGGCAGTGCGCGCAAAGCCTGACGGCTGCACGCTCTTCGCCATCCACCAGAGCGCCATCACCTCGTTCCTGAACGGGCGCGTCGACTTCACCTGGGATGCCTTCGAGCCGGTCGCCATGCTGACCCGCACGCCGGCCATCTTCGGCGCCAATCCGGACGTGCCCTACAACAACATCAAGGAACTGGTGGACGCGGCCAAGGAAAAGCCCGGCGAAATCGTCGCCGGCGGCACGCTGGGCTCCACCAGCCACTTCGTCTTCCTGCTGCTGGAGGACGCGGCCGGAGTCAAGTTCCGGCATGTGTCCTACGACGGCACGCGCCAGCGCATGACCGCGCTGCTGGCCAAGAACATCGAACTGGGCGAGATCAACCTGGCTTCGGCCAAGCAGTACATCGCGACCGGCGAGCTGAAGGCGCTGGGTATCACCACGCCGGAGCGTAACGGCGAGATCCCCGAGGTCATGACCCTGCAGGAGCAGGGCTATGACATGATCTACGGCACCGACCGCGGCATCATGCTGCCCAAGGGGACGCCGCAGGAGGTCATCGACCACTACGGCAGCCTGTTCGAAACAGCGGCGAATGATCCGGCGGTGGTTGCCGAGATGAACGCCAAGGGCACCGAGGTGGTCTACCTCGGCCCGGCGGACTACACGGCCTACTTCGAGGAGACCTTCGCCAACTGGAAGCGGATCGCCACGGAAGTGGGCCTCTACAAAGGCAACTAGAGCCGAGGGCACCGAGGCCCTTAGAGGATAAACCGCAACCGCTGCGGCCCCGGCGTCACGACAGCGCCGGGGCCGCCACGGCTTTCCACAGCAATCCGGTGGGTCACACCACACCGTCTGGCGCCGAAGGGGGACAGCGCGCACTATGAGCCTCAATCGCGATGTCGTGGTGGCACTTCTGCTGCTGCTGCTCTGCGGGGTCTTTTTCTGGGAGTCCGGCAACATCCAGCTGACCGACTACGGTCAGATGGACTCGACCGTCTGGCCGCGGATCATCCTCGGGGCCCTGCTGGTGGCGAGCCTCATCTATCTCTGGCAGGCTCTGCGCGGCGCGGCTTCCGAGGGCGCAAGCCCGGCGCCGAAAGCCGGGCCGGGCGGTCTTGCCGGCTGGTTCCGCCGCTACCGCAACGCGCTTCTGTGCTACGCCCTCTTTCTGACCTTCCTGCTGACCCTGCCGATCCTCGGCATGCTGCTGGGCGGCATTCTCTTTGTCTTCGCGGCCCTGACGGTGCTGGGGCGGCCCTCCCTGAAGCTGGTGCCGCTGCATGCCGCCATCGCGGTCGGCACCGTGGGCGCGATGTGGGCGGTCTTCACCTTCGGGCTGCGGGTCTTCCTGCCCGAAGGCGTGCTGATCTCCTTTCAATGAACGCTTGCCCGATGACCAACAACAGATCCGCCGGGGCCATTTGACGCCATGGGTTTTGAACCGCTGATCGGCGCCTTCGGCGAGGTGTTCTCGCCCTACAACCTGGGGCTCATGTTTCTCGGGGTCACCGCCGGGCTCATCGCCGGCTCCATCCCCGGCTTCACCATCGCCATGGCGGTGGTCCTGACCCTGCCCTTCACCTTCGGGCTCTCCGCGGTCGAGGGCCTGTCCACCATGATCGGCGTCTTCGTGGGCGGCCTTTCCGGCGGCCTGATGGCAGGGATGCTGACCGGCATTCCCGGCACGCCGTCCTCGGTGGCTACGGTCTTCGACGGCTTTCCGCTGGTGCGCCGAGGCAAGCCGGGCCTGGCGCTGGGGCTGGGCGTCTGGTCGTCCTTCTTCGGCGGCATCATCTCCGCCGTCGTCCTCGTCATGCTGGCGCCGCAGCTGGCGCGCATCGGTCTGGAGTTCGGGCCCTGGGATTTCTTCGCCCTGGTGGTCTTCGCGCTCACCATCACCGCCAGCCTGTCCGGCGAGAACCTGACCAAGGGCATCATTGCCGGGCTGCTGGGCCTGCTGATCGCCACCATCGGCGAAGACGAGGTCAACGGCGTCGCGCGCTTCGATTTCGGCTTCGACGCCATCGAGCAGGGCTTCGGCTTCCTGCCGGTGCTCGTGGGCCTCTTCGCGTTTTCCCAGTTGCTCAGCGACGTCCAGGACCGCGAGCAGGCGCGCCGTCCGCTGATGGAAAGCTCCGCCCGCGCCGTACGCGTCGAGCATCTGGCGGCGATCAAGATCGTCGCGAAGAACGCCGTCAACCTCTTCCGCTCCGCCTTCATCGGCGTCTTTACCGGTATCCTGCCGGCGGCCGGCGGCTCGATCTCCAACATCCTGGCCTACGACCAGGCGAAGAAGGCCTCCAAGAACCCGGAAGCTTTCGGCAAGGGCTCGCCGGAGGGTATCGTCGCGCCGGAAGCCTCCAACAACGCCACGGCGGGCGGCGCCCTCATCACCATGATGGCGCTGGGCATCCCCGGCGACGTGGTGACGGCGGTGATGCTGGGGGCGCTGCTGATCCACAACGTCCAGCCCAGTCCGACCTTCATCGCCGACAACGCACAGCTCGCCTACGGCATATTCGTCGCCTTCTTCCTCGCCCACTTCATCATGGTCTTCATGCAGGCCTTCTGCCTGCGCGCCTTCCTGATGATCGTGCGCATGCCGATGTACTTCCTGGCATCGGTGATCCTGCTCTACACGGCCATCGGGGTCTTCGCGCTGAACAATGTCACCTACGATATCTGGACGCTCTTCGTGTTCGGCATAGTGGGTTACATCCTGAAAAACCTGGGTTTTCCGCTGGCACCGATCATTCTGGGGGTGGTGCTGGGGCACATCGCGGAGCTCAATCTCTCCCGCGCCGTGGGCACGAACGACGACCTGACGCTCTTCATCACCCGGCCCTGGTCGCTGTTCTTCCTGATCGTCGCGCTGTTCTCGGCGGCCTTCCCCTGGTACCAGCGCAACATCGGCAAGATGCGCTGGACCCTGTTCTACATACCCGCGGCGAGCCTGGCGCTTTCGGTGCCGCTGATCATGATGGGCGGGATCGTGCGCCCGGGTATCGGCGTGCTGCTGATCGTCTACGCGCTCTACAAGCTCTATCAGCATCACAAGGCCGGCTGGGCCCTGCCCCGGAAAGGCGGCGACGAAAACGCTGCGGAGACCGTCTGACGGCCGGTCGAGTCGCGTCCTTTTCCTTCGCCGCAGGCGCCGGCCCGTTGTGGAAAAAGCGTAGGAAGCCCCTGGGCTTCAGCAATTCTTAACGCTTTCAAAATAGATATTGTTAACCTCAAGAGTGGCGTTTAGAAAAGTAGGCGTTAACCACGCTTCTGAACGGAATGGCGGGCTTTCGGGCCGCCCGTGCTGAGACGGGAGACAGCACGGAAACCAAAGGGCCATGACCGTCCGAAGGGGAGGCTTCCCCGGACCGGCGGCCGACAGAAGCGGTGATCCCTTTCCCGTGGCCATGGATCGGCCGTGCGCCTGTGCTTTTCGTTCGCCGCTCCACGCTGCCGCGGCTGACGGGGTGAGCGGGTTTTGAGGGAAGGGTTCACGGGACGTGGCCAGGGCGTCGAGGCGCCGGTTTAGCGGCCACGGAGGACCGAGAGGTCTGAGACGAGGGTATAACGGGCAGTGTCGTTGTTGACTTCAGAGAGATCTTTGACCGCCGGACCGCCGGCGGCGCTGATGGCCGGGAATCTCACCGGGTATGCCGCCTTGCCTGACGTTTCCGTGATCGTGCGTTTCGAACAGCCGCAGGCTCTGCGGTCCCGTAAGGATTGAAGAAAAGGCGATTGGATCGATGTTTTCAGGTTTGCTCGGCATGCTCTCCGCCGATATGGCGATCGACCTCGGTACCGCGAACACGCTGGTCTATGTGAAGGGACGCGGCATCGTTCTGAACGAGCCGTCGGTGGTCGCCATCGCCGAGGTGAAGGGCAAGAAGCAGGTTCTCGCGGTCGGCGACGAGGCCAAGATGATGCTGGGCCGCACGCCCGGAAACATCCAGGCGATCCGCCCGCTGCGCGACGGCGTCATCGCTGACTTCGAGGTCGCGGAGGAAATGATCAAGCATTTCATCCGCAAGGTTCACAATCGCCGCTCCTTCGCCTCGCCCCAGGTCATTGTCTGCGTGCCCTCCGGCTCTACGGCCGTCGAGCGCCGTGCGATCCAGGAGTCTGCGGAAAGCGCCGGCGCGCGCCGCGTTTTCCTGATCGAGGAGCCCATGGCCGCGGCCATCGGCGCCGGCCTGCCGGTGACCGAGCCCACGGGCTCCATGGTCGTCGACATCGGCGGCGGCACCACCGAGGTGGCGGTGCTCTCCCTCGGCGGCATCGTCTACTCGCGCTCGGTGCGCGTCGGCGGCGACAAGCTGGACGAGGCGATCATCGCCTATATCCGTCGCAACCATAACCTGCTGGTCGGCGAGGGTTCCGCCGAGCGCATCAAAAAGGAAATCGGCTCTGCCTGCCCGCCGGAAGACGGCGAGGGCGGAACCATGGAGATCAAGGGCCGCGACCTGATGAACGGCGTGCCGAAGGAACTGATCATCTCGGAGCGCCAGATCTCCGAGTCCCTGGCCGAGCCGGTCGGCGCCATCGTCGAAGCGGTGAAGGTCGCCCTGGAGCACACCGCCCCGGAACTGGCCGCGGACATCGTCGACAAGGGCATCGTGCTGACCGGCGGCGGCGCGCTGCTGGGCAACATGGACTATGTGCTGAGAGCCTCCACCGGCCTGCCGGTCTCCATCGCCGACGATCCGCTTTCTTGTGTGGCGCTCGGGACCGGGCGTTGTCTTGAGGAAATGAAGGTCCTGAAGAACGTCCTTATCTCCATGTATTGAGCAGCGGTTGATCTAGGCTCAATGGTTTCTTCATTTGTATTTGTTTTGATGGTTCGGTAACTTAGCCCGAATCGGTCGCTCGTGGCCCCATGGGGGGATGGCCGCGACTGGAGGACCTGTGAACAAACCGACCGGCTCCGAGATTCGCGTTGCCTCACCGCTGAAGGCCTGGGCGAGCCGCTTTGCTCTCTTGCTGCTGGTCGGGGCTGCCTTCGGATTGATGCTGATCGGTCGGACCAACGGCTTTCTCGTCGAACAGACCCGCACGACGGTCACCGACATGGTGACTCCGATCCTGGATGCCGTCTCCCAGCCGGTCGACACCTTCAGCGACGTCATCGACCAGGCCGAGGCCCTGGCCAACCTTCAAAGCCAGAACGTCGCCCTCAAGGAACAGAACGCGCGGCTGCTGCACTGGCAGGCCGTGGCCCGGCAGTTGGAGGCCGAAAACGCCGCCCTGCGCGATCTCAACCGCATGGTGCCCGATCCGGGCATGCGCTTCATCACGGCCCGGGTGGTCGGCGATCCGGGCGGCGCCTTCGTGCGCAGCGTGCTGATCAACGCCGGCGACCGCGACGGCATCGAAAAGGGGCAGGCGGCGACGACGGGGGCCGGCCTGGCCGGACGGGTTGCCGAGGTGGGCCTGCGGTCCGCGCGCATCCTGCTGGTCACCGACATCAACAGCCGCATTCCGGTGATTGTGGGCGGCGGGCGCGACCGCGCCGTGCTGGCCGGTGACAACACCAACTATCCGCAGCTGCTCTATCTCGGGCCGACGGCCAAGCTGCGCATCGGCGACCAGGTCACCACCTCCGGCCACGGCGGCGTTTTCCCCCCGGGTCTGCCCATCGGCGTGGTCTCCGCGGTCAGTGAGACCTCGATCCGCGTCGAGCCCTTTGTCGACTGGGCGCATATGGAATACCTGCGGGTCGTCGATTACGAGATGAGCGGCATCCTCGACTTCCAGTCCGTAGAGGCCGCGCGCACCGCCCAGGCCGAAGCCGCAGCGGCCGAGGCCGCCCAGGCGGCCAGGTCCGGCACGGAGGGCGCACGGCGGTGAGACAGGGCGCCCTGCATCGCCTGGACGGCGTCGCCCGGATCATCTCGCCGTTCTTCGTGACCCTGCTGCTGGTCCTGCTGGCGCTGCTGCCGCTCAGGGTCACCGCCATTGCCCCGATCATGCCGGCCGTCGCCCTGGTCGGCGTCTTCTTCTGGTCCGTCCACCGCCCCGACCTCATGCCGATCTGGGCGGTCTTTCTGATCGGTTTCGTGCAGGATCTCCTGGCCGGCGGCGCCTGGGGCCCGGGGATCGTCGGGCTCCTGCTGGCCCACGCGCTTGTGGTCTGGCAGCACCGGTTTTTCCTGGCGGCCTCTTTCGTGCTGATCTGGTGCGTCTTCATGCTGGTGGCCGCGGTCGCCATGACGGTCACTTGGCTCTGCGCCTGCCTGGCCATGATGACCTACATCGATCCGGGCCCCGTGTTCTTCCAATACCTCATGACCATCGCCATCTATCCCTGTCTGGCCTGGGCGTTTCTGCGCGGCCAGCGCCTGTTCCAGCGGTAGCGCAGGGGGAACGGGACATGCTGCAGAAAAACGAAGACGTCGAACGCCACCGCGCCTTTTCGCGCCGCGGACTTCTGCTCGGCGGGGCGCAGGCGCTGCTGCTGGCCGGCCTCGCCGGACGCATGTACTACCTGCAGGTGGTCGAGTCCGAGCGCTACAAAACTCTGGCCGAAGACAACCGCATCAACCTGCGCCTGCTGCCGCCGCCACGTGGCCGCATTCTCGACCGCTTTGGCTACGCGCTGGCCAGCAACCGCCAGAACTTCCGTGTCGTGCTGGTGCGCGAGCAGGCGGGCGATGTCGAGAGGGTTCTGAAGGCGCTCTCCCAGCTTATCGTGCTGGAGGAATACGACCACAAGCGGGTGCTGCGGGAAGTTTCGCGCAAACGCGGCTTCGTTCCGGTGGTGGTGCGCGAGAACCTCAGTTGGGGCGAGGCCAGCCGGGTCGAGGTCAACGGACCGGATCTGCCCGGTGTCTCCATCGAGATGGGCGAGATCCGCGATTACCCCTATGGCGCCAGCATGTCCCAGGTGCTGGGCTATGTCGCCGCCGTGGCGGAACGTGACCTGACCGGCGACCCGCTTCTGGAGCTGCCGGGCTTTCGCATCGGCAAGAACGGCATCGAGCAGAAGTACGATCTCGACCTGCGCGGCTCTGCCGGCAACAGCCAGATCGAGGTCAATGCCTACGGCCGCGTGATCCGCGAGCTGAAGCGCGAGGAGGGCAAGCCCGGCGACGAGCTGGTGCTGACCCTGGACGGCGGCCTGCAGACCTTTGTCCACCAGCGCCTGATGAGCGAGAAGTCGGCCTCGGCCGTGGTGATGGACACCGAGAACGGCGACGTCCTGGCGCTGGGCTCCGTGCCCAGCTACGACCCCAACGCCTTCAACATCGGCCTGACTGTCAAGCAGTGGAACGACCTCATCAACGATCCGCTGAAACCTCTGACCAACAAGGCCGTTTCCGGGCTCTACGCGCCGGGTTCGACCTTCAAAATGATCGTTGCGCTGGCTGCGCTGAAGGCCGGGATCAGCCCGGAGCACAGGGTTTTCTGCCCCGGCCACATGACCCTGGGCCGGGCCCGCTTCCACTGCTGGAAGCGCCACGGCCACGGCTGGATGAACATGATCGAGGGCATCAAGCATTCCTGCGATGTCTATTTCTACGAGGTCTCCCGCAAGGTCGGCGTCGACAACATCGCCGCCATGGCGCGCCAGTTCGGCCTCGGCGAGCCGGTGGGCATAGACCTTTACGGTGAAAAGGGCGGCGTGATCCCGACCCGCGACTGGAAACTGGCCAACATCGGTGAGCCCTGGCAGGGCGGCGAGACCCTGGTTGCCTCCATCGGCCAGGGCTTTGTGCTGACGACCCCGCTGCAGCTTGCGGTGATGACCGCACGGCTGGCCACGGGCAAGGCGGTCACCCCGCGTCTGACCCGCGGCGTGCGCGCCGAGGTCGAGGGCGGCGATCCCCCGACACCGGACTTCGCGCCGCTCGACATCCCCGAGGGCCACATGCGGCTGATGCACGAGGCCATGGATGCCGTGAGCAACCATCCGCGCGGCACCGCCTACCGGGCGCGCATCGAGGACGAGGGCTGGGAACTGGCCGGCAAGACCGGGACCTCCCAGGTGCGTCGCATCACCATGGCCGAGCGCGCCGCCGGCGTGACCAAGAACGAGCACCTGCCCTGGCGGCGGCGTGACCATGCGCTCTTCGTCTGCTACGCCCCGGTCCACAAGCCGCGCTACTGCTGCGCAGTGGTGGTCGAGCACGGCGGTGGCGGCTCCAAGGTCGCAGCGCCCATCGCCCGGGACATCATGATCGAGGTCCAGCGCCGCGACCCTGCCGCGCGGCCCTCGCTGCCCATCGTGGCCTCCGGCCCCGCCGTGCGACAGGGCTGACGACCATGCCGGCCGATACCTTCCTCAACAGCCGCAATACCGAGATGACCCTGCGCCAGAAGATCTGGCAGCTCAACTGGGGCCTGGTCATCCTGCTCTGTCTGCTGGCCGGTGTCGGTTTTGCCATGCTCTATTCCGCGGCCAACGGTTCGGTGTCGCCCTGGGCGTCGCGCCAGCTGGTGCGCTTCGGTCTGGGCCTGGTGATCATGCTGATCGTAGCCCTGATCGATGTCCGCTACTGGTTTCGCTACGCCTATCTGATCTACTTCGCCAGCCTCGGCCTGCTGGGGGCTGTGGAGGTCATGGGCACCATCGGCATGGGCGCGCAGCGCTGGATCGACCTGGGCTTCATCCGTCTGCAGCCCTCGGAAGTGATGAAGGTTTCCCTCATTCTCGCCCTGGCGCGCTACTTCCACGGCGTTTCGATGGAGGACATCGGTCGCCCCACCTACCTTTTGGTCCCGCTGGCGCTGGTGGTGGCACCGGCGGCCCTGGTGCTGAAACAGCCGGACCTGGGGACCACCGGCATGCTGCTGCTGGGGGCGGGGGCGGTCTTCTTCTGCGCCGGAGTCAGGTGGTGGAAGTTCGCCATCGTCTTCGTGGGTGGCTGTGCCGCGGTGCCTGTCGCCTGGCAGTTCCTGCACGAGTATCAGAAGGCCCGGGTGATGACCTTCCTCAACCCGGGCAGCGACCCGCTGGGCGCCGGCTATCACAATCTGCAGGCGATGATCGCCTTCGGCTCCGGCGCCATCACCGGCAAGGGCTTCATGCAGGGCACACAGAGCCACCTGAACTTCCTGCCGGAAAAGCACACCGACTTCATCTTCACCATGCTGGCCGAGGAGTTCGGCCTGATCGGCAGCCTCGGCCTGCTGGGCCTCTACTTCCTCCTGCTGGCCTACGGCTTCGCCATCGCCTTCCGGGCCCGCAACCAGTTCGCGCGCCTGCTGAGCATCGGCCTCGCCACCAACCTCTTCCTCTACGTCTTCATCAACATGGCCATGGTCATGGGGGTCTTCCCGGTGGTGGGCGTGCCTCTGCCGCTGGTCTCCTACGGCGGCACGGCGCTGCTGACCATGATGACCGCCATGGGGCTCATCATGTCCTGCTACATCCACCGCGACATGCGTATTTCCCGGCGCGGCACGGTGGAGTCCTAGAGCGGAGGCCCAGGGCAAGACCCGAAGACCGAGGGGGCCGCCGCCAGTCTCTCCCTCTCGTCTCTCCCTCTCGTCTCGCTCTTTCTGCCGCCCCTTTGGCTCCCTTGGCCCCCCTTGGCCCCTTGGCGCAGGACCCGTCGACAAAGCCTCTCGACAAAGGCCCCCGGACTTGCTATCACCCCGCATCCCGGCGCCCGGGCCGTTCCCGGCACTTGTTTTGTACCCCGTTGCAGGGCCTGCCCCGGGAAACCCGATACTCGGGGGCGTATAGCTCAGTTGGTAGAGCAGCTGACTCTTAATCAGCGGGTCCTAGGTTCGAGTCCTAGTACGCCCACCATCATTTCAAAGACTTAGCGGGAGGTTCCGGAGAGTTGGACAGTCCAACTTTCGTTGCTGTGACGTTCGGTTTCTGTCCCCTGCTCGGCTACGACCGCCTGAGCTTGTTCCTAGGCGACCAGCTTCTTTATGCCGTTATCGGCCATGTCGCCGGCATCGCTCGGCCATTGTATGGAGAGGTCTTTCCGCTGTATCTCGATGCTTCAGCGCTTCTCGCAGTGCCATGCAGCTTCGCTTTCTCGAGCCAAAGAGTGGCCGCTTCATAGTGCATTGGAACAGTCTTCGTGCTTTGCAGAGTAGCACCGGTTACGTAACACAGAGTATTCTATTCGGTGATGACACGATGACAGTCAACATCGCATTCGGAGTTCTCATGAGAGCTATCAAATCCGCAGTAGCGAGAAGCCCCGAAGAGATGGCGTGCTTGCGTGACTTCGTTGTCAAGGACCCCTCAAATGGCTGCGACACGGTTCTCTGTGCGCGCGGTGTTCGACTTTCCTCTGGCCAACGTCAGCGCATCGGATTAGCCCGAGCGCTGTATTGCGATCCAGATCTCCTGGCTCTAGATGAAGCGACCAGTGTGTTGCACGGGCTTACAGAGCGAACCGCACAATGAGCGGAATGCAAACCATGAACAGCTGCAAGACTATCGCCCTCGCCAATCATCGCCTGTGCACAGCCCGCAGTTGCGACGTAGTTTGTCTGTTCGATAGTCGATGTGTGTGGGCGTCTGGCACGTACGACGGTCTCTGGGTGAGCGGAAGCATATCTCGATCGACGACCTACGCCCCCAATCCTGCAGATGATGCTGCTAGCGATCCCGGCTTTACCGATTTGCTGAGAGAGGCGTTGGCCAATGACCGGGTATAAGACAGCTTTCGTTTCCGGCGCAGATGGCTTTATCGGGTCGCACTTGACTGAAGAACTCGTGAAGCAAGGACACAGAGTGCGTGCACTTGTCTTCTACAACTCGTTTGATCGTCGGGGCTGGCTTGACTGTGTTGAGGATTCAATCCTAGATTCGATCGACATCGTGTCCGGGGATATCCGCGATCCGTTTTTCATGAGAAGTGCCGTTCAAGGATGCGATGTAGTTTTTCATTTGGCTGCCTTGGTTGGGATTCCGTACTCATATATCGCTCCGGAAAGCTACTTGGCAACCAACGTTCAGGGTACTTTGAACCTTCTCCAGGCCGCGCGAGCAGCTGATGTTCGCCACTTTATACACACTTCAACAAGCGAAGTGTATGGCACGGCGCAGTTCGTCCCGATCTCCGAAAATCACCCGCTACAACCTCAGTCACCGTACTCGGCGACAAAAATTGCGGCCGATAGCTTGGCCCTTTCGTTCCACAGCAGTTTTGGTTTACCCGTCACGGTCGTTCGCCCATTCAACACATATGGACCACGCCAGTCAGCGCGCGCTGTAATTCCAACTATAATCACCCAACTTGCGGACGGGACCGGGCCGGTTCGGCTAGGCTCTGTCCATCCAACGAGGGATTTCAATTTCGTTGACGACACCGTTAATGGGTTTGTCGCGGTTATGGATTGTTCCGCAGCTTTCGGCGAGGTTATCAACTTGGGCAGCAGTTTTGAGATCTCTATAAAGGACACGGCTGTTCTTGTTGCTGAAGTAATGAAGACACCGATCGAGATCGTCGAGGACCATACGCGAAAGCGCCCTGGTGCGAGTGAGGTAGAGCGCTTGTGGGCTGACACGTCACGCGCGGAAGAACTGCTCTCGTGGCGTCCTCGTTACGGTGGGCTGGAAGGATTCCGTAGTGGAATCCAAGCCACAGTGAAGTGGTTCGCTGACCCGGCCAATCGTGTTTTGGCCCGCAGCCACCGCTACACGATCTGAACATGATTCCAATCGCCATACCGCACCTAGTCGGACGCGAGGGACAGTATCTCCAGGAGTGCGTACATTCTGGGTTTGTGTCATCAGTCGGCCCGTTTGTCAGTAGATTTGAGGCGATGGTTGCAGATGCAGCCGGTGCTTCCCGCGCGGTCGCGACGTCAGCGGGTACGACCGGGCTACACGCTGCTCTCGTAGCGGTAGGCGTCGGGCGCGATGATCTCGTAATTCTTCCCTCACTGACGTTTATCGCGTCTGCCAACGCCATTGCCCATACAGGTGCTGGTCCCTGGCTGTTGGATGTAGACGAAGCTACTTGGTCACTCGATCCAGCCTTACTCGAGCATGCTCTTGATCAGCTCACCACTCCGGCCGACAAAGGGCCTGTCCACAAAGAAACCGGCCGCCGCGTCGGGGCGATAATGCCTGTCTTTTGCCTAGGACTCCCCGCCGATATGGATCCCATAGTGCGTATTGCCCGAAGGTTTGGGATACCCATTGTTGTTGATGGTGCGGCATCACTCGGTGCCACTTATCGCCGCCGCCCTGTTTGTCAACTGGGTGCGGACCTAACCGTTTTCTCCTTCAATGGAAACAAGACTGTTACAGCCGGTGGAGGTGGTGCTGTTGCCGGACACAATGAAGACCTCTGCCAACTTGTTCAGCATCTTACAACGACCGCTCGAATAGGAGCTGAGTATGAGCACGACAGAGTCGGCTTTAACTACAGGATGACCAACTTGCAGGCGGCCGTCGGTTGCGCTCAGTTGGAGAACCTTGGTGCCTTCCTGGCGCGCAAGCGCTGCATCCGTCAACGCTACAATGCCGCCTTTGGCCAACTGGCGGCAGTGCGACCTTTTCCTGCGCCCTCTTGGGCCGAAAGCGCGTGCTGGTTCTCTGGTTTCATTCTAGAGAAAGGCGACCCAGATTCTTTGCGTGCAGCTCTGCGTGCCGCCGGGATTGATGCGCGACCATTTTGGAAACCGATTCATCTACAGAAACCATACAAGGACGCCCCGCGTACCACACAGCCGCGAAGCGAAGGAGTGTGGCGCCGAATCATTACTTTGCCGTGCTCGACCGGTATTAGCGATGAGGAGCTTGACTTCGTAATCACGTCTGCAAAGGAGGCGCTGCGCTCCATATGAGCCGACGGCGGATATGCGTTGTAACAACTACGCGCGCAGACTATGGGCTTCTTTATTGGCTTATGCGTAGATTGAAGGCTGCGCCTGAAGCCGAGCTTCAGGTGGTGGTAACTGGCATGCATCTTTCCCCGGAATTCGGCATGACCTGTCAAGCACTTGAAGCGGATGGTTTTACCATTGACGCCAAGATTGAGTCTTTGCTCTCAAGTGACAGTCCTGTAGGGATCGCGAAGTCTATGGCCCTCGCGACCATCGGCTTTGCTGAAGCATTTGATCGATTACGCCCCGAGATCGTGGTGATGCTGGGCGATCGCTTCGAGATTCTCGCAGCAGCTCAGGCTGCAATGGTTGCCCGTGTTCCGATTGCGCATGTTCACGGCGGTGAAGCGACAGAGGGGTTGATTGATGAGGCGATCCGCCATTCGCTGACAAAGATGGCACATATTCATTTCACGGCAGCTACACCCTATCGAAAAAGGGTGCTGCAGCTCGGAGAGCGACCGGAATCTGTATTCAATGTTGGTGCTCCTGGCCTGGATAACATACGGCATCTTGCACTCATGGGCCGAGCCTCCTTGGAACGGCACCTACAGACCCGCCTTGGGCGACCCTTGCTTGTCGCAACCTATCACCCTGTAACCCTTAGCGGGGAAACACCCGCTCGGGCAATGAAACAAATGCTTGATGGTTTGCATTCGATTCCGGACGCCACAATCGTACTAACGAAGGCCAATGCGGACACACGAGGGCGCACCGTTAATGAGATGATTGACGCCTTCGTCGCGAAGCATCCGGATCGTGTGATCGCTGTTACATCGCTTGGCCAGCTTGCCTATCTGAGCTTATTGCGATTGGCCGATTGTGTCATTGGGAACTCTTCAAGCGGAATACTTGAGGCGCCAGCATTAGGCACGCCCACCGTGAACATTGGCGATCGTCAGCGGGGACGCATACGCCCGGCTTCCGTGATTGACACCGAAGAGTCCGCGGCGAAGATTGCGGCAGCTATCGGACAAGCCCTTACTCCGGAATTCCATGAGATTGCAAGCCGCAGGGAGACGCCGTTTGGAGATGGGACGGCTTCGGAACGGATGATGCACATTCTTCTTTCAGTTCCACTAGAACAAATCCTTATGAAACGTTTCCATGACATTGAGTTCCAGGCATGAGAATTGTTTTTATCGGCTGCGTCCAGTTTAGCTACAGCGCTCTGAGCCATCTTCTAGACCAGCCTCATGCAGAGGTGGTCGCTGTTGTGACCAAGAACAGCAGTATGAACAGTGATTTCTGCAGCTTGCAGCAACTGGCAGAGACGTCCGGCGTTCCAGTCCTACTCGCAGACGCGGCTGAGGCACCAGATACTGCGACGTGGATCCGCGACTTGACGCCCGATGTTATTTATTGCTTCGGATGGTCTGAGCTATTGTCGGCGAGTGTTCTCTCTGCAGCGCCGCTAGGTGCCATAGGCTTCCACCCAGCCGCACTACCTTACAATCGAGGGCGTCATCCTTTGATCTGGGCCTTGGCATTGGGCTTGGAAAGAACTTCCAGCACATTCTTCATGATGGACGAGAGCGCAGACACCGGGGATATCGTGAGTCAGGTACCAGTGACCATAGATCCGCAAGACGACGCCCGTTGTCTCTATGACAAAGTTACAGAGACTGGACTTCGCCAGATTAGTGAAATTACAAAGACTCTGGCCGTAGGGCGTCTTCGACGTACCCCTCAACCGGCCGGTGCCGGGAGTTTTTGGCGTAAGCGCAGAAAAGCTGATGGGTGTATTGATTGGCGCATGTCCGGAACTGCCATACACAATCTCGTTCGCGCTCTGGCCCGCCCCTATGATGGCGCTCATTGCATCTTTGAGGGACGGGAGGTGAAAGTCTGGCGTACGGAGGTGGTCGCCTTCCATCAACATAATATTGAGCCTGGCAAGGTATTGAACGCACACCCAGACAGCACTCTCTTGGTTAAGTGCGAGGGCGGGGCCATACGGCTTCTTGATCATGGGTTTGGTCGCCTGCCGGATGAAGGGAGCTATCTTTGACCTGTATTCTGATCATAGCTCCACACCCTGACGACGAAACCCTCGGATGCGGAGGAACGCTCCTGCGTCACCGAGATCATGGTGATGAAGTGCATTGGCTGGTTGCCACTGCCATGACGCCAGAGGCCGGCTACAGCGATGAGCAGATAAAAAAGCGCAGCGCGGAGATGGAGAAGGTCAGAGACCATTTTGGTTTCGCCGAACTGCACGACTTGTCCTTTCCGCCTGCCGGGACTGACCAGGTCCCTATGAAAGACATGGTACAAGCCCTTGCTTCGGTAATAGACAGTGTGTCACCGACGACCGTATATGTTCCCTACGGCGGTGATGTACATAGCGATCATCAGATGCTGTTCAGAGCGGCCACTTCGGCTTTAAAGTCATTCCGCGCGCCAACAGTGAATCAGATTCTCGCCTACGAGACGATCTCTGAAACGGACTTCAACAGTGATCCAAGAGAGCCTGGTTTTTGTCCGAACTGGTACGTCGACATCACGTCGTATCTGCCTGGAAAGCTGTTAGCGATGGCTATTTATGACGGTGAAATGGCTGAGTTTCCTTTTCCACGCAGCCCAGAAGCAATAACCGCCCTCGCACATTTGCGTGGTTCTCAATGTGGCTGCTACGCGGCTGAGGGCTTTGTTCTTCTTCGGAGCATAGCGCGATGACGGAATCTGTCTACGTGATTGCGGAAGGTGGCGTAAACCACAATGGATCGCTTCAGAAAGCATTTGAGATTGTAGATGCCGCCTCTTACGCCGGCGCCGATGCAGTGAAGTTTCAAACATTCCAGGCTGATCGTCTTGTTACAAATACTGCTGGAAAGGCCCAATACCAGGAGCGTTTGACTCATGCTGAGGAGACGCAATTCGAAATGCTCCGACAACTCGAACTTTCCGATGGGATGCATCGTGAGATTATGGCGCGTTGTGCCAGCTGTGGCCTCGACTTCCTCTCAACTCCGTTTGATGGTGAGAGCTTGCGATACCTCATTGAGGATTTGGGGCTTCGCCAGATTAAGGTCCCATCCGGTGAGATAACGAATGGTCCGCTCCTATTGCAGGCCGCGCAGCGTGCGGACCGAGTAATCCTCTCTACAGGGATGGCCACTTTGGCGGAAATCGAAACAGCTGTTGCTGTTCTTGTCCGTGGGATGGTGGATCCAAATACCCACCCTGTAAGTCTCTCTGAGGTGCTAGACTGCTACGCTGAACATGGGACCGACCCGCTTAAGGGACGAGTTTCCCTTTTGCACTGCACTTCTGAATATCCAGCGGCGATGGCCGACGTGAACCTGCGCGCGATGGATACACTCTCACAAGCCTTCGGACTCGATTTTGGACTGTCAGACCACACTATGGGAATTGCCGCGCCCATTGCAGCTGTGGCGCGCGGTGCGATCTTGGTTGAGAAACACTTAACGATCGACCGAAACCTTCCAGGGCCTGATCACGCCGCCTCATTGGAGCCTGCTGAGATGAAAGACATGGTCCGGTCAATCCGCGAGATCGAAGTGGCGCTTGGCGACGGTCGCAAACGCCCTAAAGGCACTGAGAGGGCCAACCGTGCTGCTATCCGCAAGAGCATTGTCGCTTCAAGGCTCATCTCGGCTGGCGAGAGCTTCACATCTGAGAACATGGTGTTCAAGCGTCCTGGAATTGGGCTGTCGCCAATGCACTATTGGGACCTTAAAGGCGCGACTGCGTCGCGTGCGTTCGCTATTGACGACCCAATTGAGTAATAGACTAACCCATTTACTATCCGGCATCTGTTTCACGGCTGAGCATTGGATTGGTTGGAGATAAACCAAAATGGTACAGGACACTTGGCGCATTTGGTCGTCCGGCGAACGATCGCGCCGCTACGGGGAAATGCTGTATCAAAGAGCTGTTGGCGATCTCCCGGAGATGGAGAGTTCGAAGGCCGCTGCAAAGAAAGTAGCTGCGCTACTTCGGCCAGGAGACAAGGTCCTAGACGTTGGCTGTGGTGCTGGCCATTACCTGACCAGCCTTCGCAAAGCCGTGTCTGAGAGCTTTAGCTATACTGGCGTCGATGCGACCGAAAGCTACATCGAACTGGCAAAGAGAGCGTTTCCTGCAGACTCCGCAGTAAGCTTCGAAGTGGGCGATGTCTATTCACTGCCTTTCCGGGATCAAGCGTTTGATATAGTGATGTGCAACAATCTCTTGCTGCACCTCCCCAACCTAAAGCCTGCGCTATCCGAGCTTTACCGTGTCACTGCCCGTAACGTGGTGATCCGTACCCTTATCGGCAACACGACCTACCGCATTCAAGAAGCACGAAGCAACAAAATCAATGATGATGGTACGTTGAGCGAAGCACATTTTCTCAACATATACTCTGTCGAGACTGTGAAGAAGATGATGGAAGAGCTTGCTATTCCTTCATTCGAAATTGAAGAAGACAAAGGCTTCGATTGCGCCAAGATTAACGCCGAAAGGGAGCTGTATCCAGAGGATGGCGTCAAAACAAAAGTGATCAATGGATTGCAGGTGGGTGGATATGTAATTCAACCCTGGGCCTTCTTGACCCTCTCCTGCTCACCGGGGACGACCCGGCGCCGGTGATCGACTGGGAGTGAAGACCGATTGGAAATGAAGCGGTGAAGTTCGCAAAAGACTCCCTCGATAGCAGTATGAGCACAAAGCCGCTGCGGGCCGTAGTTCTTGGCGCCGGCGGACACGCCGTTTCGGTTCGCGCATGTTTGCAGCAGTTCTCTGTTGTTGGCTTTGCGATCGCGGATCCAGCGCTTGCCGAATCTCAAGTCGAAGGTTCTCCTGACGTCTACCACGATGACTGGATAATCGAACAAGATCCATCCAGTTTCATCCTGATCAATGCCATCGGTTCGACAGCGATACCCGATAGGCGCCGTGCTGTTTTCGTTCGCTTCAAGAACGCTGGTTTCGCTTTTGCAACTCTTGTACACCCCGCTGCGGTTATCGAGGCGGACGTGCAACTCGGAGAAGGTGCTCAGATCATGGCTGGTGCCGTTGTGCAGGCCGGTGCAGTTGTCGGCCCCAACTCGCTCGTAAATACAGGGGTGACGGTTGATCATAACAGCACCATCGCGCCGCATTGCCATATCGCGCCAGGGGCCACTATTTGCGGTTCGGTGTGTATCGGTGAGGCAACTCATGTTGGCGCTGGTAGTACAGTCATACAGAGTGTTTCTATTGGCTCACGCTGTTTGATTGCTGCGGGATCGGTCGTTGTGCACGACGTCGATGATGGCTGCAGGATGCGAGGCAACCCTGCGCGGCCATTCTAAGTGTGCTCTGAGAGCGCAGAGTAAAACAGAAGGATTGAGAGCACAGAATTGGAAGACTACACCATTACCGAGTCGGCATCGATTCTTGAAGCAATCAACTTGATCGAATCGAGCGTGGGAAAGATCGCTCTTGTTGTCGACTCCGATCATAGGCTCCTCGGCACAGTCACAGATGGAGATGTCAGGCGTGGGCTCCTGACCGGTGTGGCCATGAACCAGCCGGTATCTTTGGTAATCAATCGCCGTCCCCGTACAGCATTGGCGCAGGAAGACAAACAGAACCTCCTGGAGCGGATGAAGAGGCTCCGACTGCGGCACATGCCATTGATCGACGAAGTAGGGCGCTTGGTCGGACTTGAGACGCTCGCTGATCTACTGCAAAGGACTGGGCGTGATAACTGGGTTGTCTTAATGGCGGGCGGAGAGGGTCTCCGCTTGCGCCCTCTCACCAACGAGACGCCAAAGCCCATGCTTCCTGTTGGCTCAAGACCGCTCTTAGAAACAATCTTGGAGAGCTTCATATCCGCTGGGTTCCGTCAATTCTTTTTCTCGGTTAACTACAAAGCAAAGCTGGTGGAGGAGTACTTCGGCGACGGCACTTCACGCGGCGTCGACATACAGTACCTACGCGAGGGTGCTGCTCTCGGTACCGCCGGCTCTCTGTGCTTGCTTCCCGAGATGCCATCCACGTCGTTCTTCGTAATGAACGGCGACATTTTAACGAATGCGAACTTTGGACATGTACTGGATTTTCATCGTGATCACGAAGCGGCAGCCACCATGTGCGTATACCAGTATAAGTTGCAGGTGCCATATGGTGTGGTTGCGATCGATGGTCATCGCTTAACTGCAATCGAGGAGAAGCCGACAATCCAACAATTCATCAATGCCGGTATTTATGTTCTGGAACCTCATGCCTTGAAGCTCGTTGCCGAGGGTGTACCCATGACAATGCCCAACCTGTTCGAAACTCTTATGTCGAACGGTCAATCCTGCAGCGTGTGCCCAATCAGGGAATACTGGCTCGATGTTGGACACACAGAAGACCTGCAACGTGCCAACACCGATTTTCAGTCTGTATTCGATGATTGACGGCCGTAGTGTTTTAGCTTTTATTCCTGCTCGCGGTGGTTCCAAAGGGCTGCCCGGCAAGAATTTATGCCGACTTGGTGGGCGCCCATTGCTCGAATGGACTGTTGCTGCAGCAAAGGGCGCAAAGGCCATTGACCACATCATTCTGTCGACAGAAGACGAGAGCATATTGGAATGTGGCAGAGCCCTTGGCTGCGACATTCCATTTCGCCGACCTCCGGCTCTCGCAACCGACACCAGCCGGACGATCCACGTCCTCCATCATCTCTTGGACAACATCGACACGCGATGGGATTATGTTGTGCAATTGCAACCGACTTCGCCACTTCGTTCTTCTATAGATATTGACGATGCCTTAGCACTGTGCATAGACGTTGCTGCGCCTTCTTGTGTGTCTGTTTGTCCTTCTGCAAAGAGTCCATCTCTAATCTGTACTGTTGATGAAGATTGTCGAATGAAGCCTGTTGTGTCGTTGCCACTGAACCTATCACGCCGTCAGGACGTTGGAGACTTCTATGAGATCAATGGCGCCATCTATATCGCCCGCACCGATTGGATTTCGGGACGCGAGAGCTTTCTCAGTGATAACACTGTTGCTTATGTGATGCCTCGCGACCGCTCCATTGACATTGATAGTGAGCTTGACCTTTTGATAGCCGAGTCACTTCTTTCCCGACGCTCCACACAGTGATGAGTCCTATGGCAGAAGATCCTCGCTCCCTGCTTTCCTCGGCGTTGTCCTTATGGTGGCTGCGCCCTGAGAACGGTCTCGCTATAGCTAGCTATATCCTCTACGGATACAACTTCGCCCCGAAGGCAGGACAGTGTGCAGCCGACTTTGCGTGCGGCGACGGCGTTAACACATTCTTCAAGGCAGGCGGGCGTTTTGATCCGGAGTTCGACATTTTTGGCTCCGCAGTGAGGCACGAGACAGCAAACCAAGTCGTTGGACAGAGTATCGACGTGTTCGATCATTTTGACGACAGCTACGGCCCGAAGACTGTGAAGCGTCCGTCGGAGCGGTTCCGATACGGAACAGATCGCAAGTCCAATCTTCTTCAGAAGGCGCGAGCACTAGATTACTATGTTGACCTTCTAGAAGTCGATTTAGCGGAGGAGCCAGCAATTGAGGATGAAAGCCTAGATATTGCGTATTGTAACAGTCTGTATTGGATTGCACAGCCTGAAGTGGCTGTTAAGCACATTTATCGGAAACTCAAGCCCAATGGCATAGGGGTTTTCGATGTCATGACCACACATCGCAGGGCTCTGCACTTCCAGAATCTGTTTCCGACGCTCCCTGCTGATTGGCATGATTTGATGAATCGGGGTCGGGACAGGAACAACCCGGGCCTCAGGTCAGGGAGCGATTGGCGTGCTCTGATTGCTGCCTGTGGTGATATCGTAATTGAGGATGAGCGGGACATATTTCCTTCAGCAATTGCGCAAGCGTGGAACTTTGGCCTGCGTCCTTTGTTTCCCGTTCTCAATCGAATGGCATCTGGACTATCTCTGATCAACCGAAAGGAAATCAAGGCCGAGTGGGTGGAGATCTGGACCAGAGTCTTGCTGCCTCTTCTGGTTGACCCGGCCCAGTTCTCCAACAACGGCGCACGCGTCCGCCTACAGTATGTTGTTCGGAAGAGGTGATCCGGTGGGCGGCTTTAAGATCGGGGAGCGCATGCTCGGACCCGGACATCCGCCTTTGCTACTGCCAGACATAGGCACTTTCTTTAACCAGGACCTTGCAGCGGCGTTCAGACTAGTTGACGGGCTTCAGGCCGCCGGCGCTGAGCTCATAAAAGGAGAACTGCTGCACGATCCCGATGTTTGCCTGGATGATCAGACTTTTGAGACCTACTACGCGCCAAACAGACGTCACACTGTCTCTGAGCGCTATAGAGCTCTTATTGAGAGAAAGGTCCTGCCTCTGTCCAAGTACGAGGAGCTTTTCTCAGAGTGCAATCGGCGGCAACTTTCCTTTGTGGTTTCGGTATATGATTTTGTCGGTGCTGATTTTGCTTACGACTTGAAAGCAGCGGCACTGAAGATTGCTACCTCAAACGTGGTTCACGAACCTCTGATCAGATATGTCGCTCGTATGGGACTACCTATGATCATTGATACCGGCCGTTCAACGATGGCTGAAGTTACACGTGCTGTCGGTTGGGCTCGTGAGGAAGGAGAACTCAAACTGATCGTGGAGCACAGTCCTCCTCCCCCTCCTACCGAAATTGACCAGCAAAATCTCCGTGTTCTGGATGTGCTATCCAACACATTTGATTGTCTGGTTGGTTTGTCCGACCATCACGCCGGGCCTGAGATGATGTATGCAGCTGCCGCTCTCAATGCCAGCGTGTTAGAAAAAGGAGTATATCCGGATGGCACGTCAGATGATCAGGACGTCGCTCATGCGATCCCGGTCAGTCAGTTCGCGGAAGTGCTGAGAACATGCAATACCATCTTCCGCGGTCTCGGTTGTCCGCAATTGCCGCCGGTGCAGCAGAAGAAGCTTTCCCGCATGGGGCTCGTTGCAAAGCGCGAGCTGGCAGAAGGAGAACTCATCACGTTGGATACCGCAGGCTTTGCTTTTCCAGCGAAAGGCATAGGCGTAGAACACTGGGGCATCATTGAGGGCTGGCGTGTACGCCGGGCATTGCCGCCGGGAACACCCATCACATGGCGCGATGTCGAACCATTGGCTGCCTAGAGAGCCAGCTTTCGGTTCTTTTGAGGGTGATGTGCCCATCTTTGAGGAGGCCAATGCTGCTACGGCAGATTGGCTGAAGGAGGCCACTGGCATCACTGGAAGGGTCTCTCGGCTGACGACCGCCGCAAAGCATCCATATGGACATTTTCGCGTGATTGGCCCCTCCCGCGCGGCATTCCTCAAGGTTCTTCCTGCAGAAGAACTCCAACAACACCAGTTTGCTGACCGCTTGTCTGCTGCCGCATTTGCGGCTGGCGCCGCGGTGTTACCGCCGGCTGAATGGATGCTCACGCCAAGGGGGCCGGTTATCGGTATCTATTCGTATGTTCCGGCCCGGTATTGTAACGCTGGCCAGAACGACATGAGCCAGTTGGGTCGGGCCCTGGCTCTTCTACACTGTGCCTGGCGCAACACTTCGCTTGATCGACAAGTGGAGGCAGCTTCAGCGGAACGGATGAGAATGCTTTCAGTTCGCCATGCAGAGATCATCGCTGGCTCCGGCCCTCTTGGCCCTGACCCTGCTGAACTGCAAGCATTGGCGCTCAGCATTGGAGAACCCTTTGCAATTCCAGCCAACGGGCAAATCGTGCATGGTGACTTGAACCGTGGCAATGTATTGTTTGATAACGATACGGCCGCGCCAACATTCATCGATTTCGAAACAGCCGCTGTGAGCTGGCTTCCTCCCATGGTTGATCTTGTTATGATTGTCCAGCGAATTTGCTGCGATGGCGTTCACCGGCTGGAAGACGCCGTGCCAAGCGTCGCAGCGTTTTTGGAAGCCTACTTGGCAGAGGCAGGCCATCAAACACTGCGTTCAGTTCAGGAGCTTTCCTCTGGCATTCGCTGGATTTGCTTGCGGAATCTCTGCCTATTGGCCGAAGTTGAGAGCCGAGGTGGTTATGTTGCTGAAGATGAGTGGAGAAAATTTCTAGCTGCGGCGAACGACTCGAGCGCTACAGCATTGCATCTATCTGCGGCCTTCAAATGCTGAACCGCTTCCGCAGCAATCCAGAGAGGGCTCTGCGTCGTGCACCTCACCTGCACGCCACCTTGCAGATCGATCGAAATGCCTTGCGTGCACGCTACAATGGACAGCTGGTGTACGATCTACTGGAAAAGGACATCGTTTTTGCATTAGAGAATCAGATACTCACTAATAAGTGGCACAGAGTGCTGTGGGGTTGCTTGCCGCATCGGATAAAGCGGCTGCTCAGGCGAAAGTCCACCTCCCGACGGACTATGACTAGTATACATGGAAAGGTATTGTTTGTTGCGTCAATCGAGAACAATCTGAACTCGATGTTGCCAGCCGCCCGTGCGCTTAAAGCACGTGGGATAGAGGCCTGTTTCCTTGTTAAGGCTGCTTTCATGCGCACCATCGCCCGCTCGAAGAAAGACGTGCAGGGCTTGCGGTTTGTTGGCTTCGACGACATTCCGATCTTGCCGTCAGAGAGTGTGAAAGCCGCACTAAGAATTTGGAACCAAGATCTCCAAGTGATTTGCAGCGTTTTGGCTGATTCTGGTTACACCAGGACGCAGTGTTTTGCCTTCACTACCTTCGCACGACGGATGGCCGAGGCGCACCTTGGCGCGACCGAATGGCTAGTGTATCAGTTTCAAGCAACTGCACCCTTATGCGTAGTTGCCCCACGCCCGAAGTCCCGCCTCGTCGTAGCTCCGGTGATTGCAGCGCGTGCAGCAGGTATCGAAACCATCTTTATGGCTCATACCTCATGGTTCAGGGAACTTGGCGATCTTTTTAAGCTATACGACCTATCTTGCTTTGATTCCGCGATAGTCTATTCAAACCTTTGTGCAGCTGATGTAAGACGCCGGAACTCCGATACCTCGATCTATGTGTCGGGGTGGCCACAGCTTTCCCAAGAACCGCCTTTCAGCAACGAAAGGCACGGCAGTCTCATAGTAGGATATCCCTGCAACCGGCAGTATGACTTTCTCCAAGATCTGGCAAAGGTCGTCAATGAAGTGGGCGGATGCTTCCTCGTGAAGGGGCACCCTCCTGGAAATGATAAAGAGCACATTGCTCGCCACCTCGAGTCATTTAACAATGTCGTGCTTTGGGACCACAATGAGATTTCTCTGCGGGAGTTTTTTGCCAGCATTGACGTTCTAGTCTGCGGCAAGTCGAATGTTGGGGTTGAGGCTTCTTCTCTAGGGGTTCCTACGATAAGCCTCTACACAGACGCAGAAGAAGCCGTAACGCAAGTGCGGCGTCGATCCGTAGAGGCACGCGATGTGGCGCTATGGTCGGTATCTGACCTGACCGAACTCCGCGACTTGCTTAGTAGAATTGCCCATCAGTCGCGGGCGTCATTGGCCATTTACGCAAAGCAACAAGCGGAGAAGTGCGAGACAATCTTCCCGAAATACGATTCGGCGCTGGTGGCAGACTTCATCATCGATCGGGCATCCGGGATAAGGCCTGTCTCTGATCAGCCAATGACGTTGCCGTAAGTGTCACAGTGTTGAACGTTGCCAAGTTGGTAGTCGTACGCTTCAGATTTCTTCCTTTCCCTTTCCGCTCAGGCTCGAGATTCTTTGGGATAGGGGTGACTATCATCCCATGATTGTCGGGATGCCCCGAGGCCAAAACCACACTTCGCCTTGTTTGTCCTTCTTCGTTCCGTATGCTCTCTCATAGTCCGCAAAAGGTTTCCGAGTTGTTTGCTTAGGAGATTGCAGACGAAAGCTTTGCGGCTTTGGCTACTCCGGCTGGATTGCTTGTGTTGGGCTTTGAACGGCCTCAGTCGGTCGGTCGGTTGGTCTGAGGCCCAATGTTCGAGTTGCAACGCCTACCTTGAGTGCATTGAAGCCGCAGAATAACATGTCATGGCAGAAAGGGGAGGCTACTACATGTGTAGGCTCAACCTGCCTTGACAGACTTCGCCGGGATTGCGACCTAATCGAGTCAACATACGAGTGTTGCGACCACAAAGCTTGCTCGTAGGAGAATGTCGGCGCATTTGTCTTAGCGCATGGAGATGCTGCGGAAGATCCTAAGTCGACGAAACATGCGCTTGATGAGGTCTCTACCGCAATATGCAAGCTGAAAGCCAGCGTGGCTGAAGGGGGGATCGGATCTGGTGGAATGACGGCTTGGCATACGCTCTCGACTAGCTAACCCCGGACCTATTGAGCACTTAAGGTGGGACCTGTGATTGAGCACTTAAGGTGGGACCTGTGATCAACTGCCGGGGTGTTGAGATGTGCTTCAGCGCAGTCTTCGACACGGTTCTGGCGACCGTCACCAACGTCGCCGGCAACCTCGATCAGGGCGACCTGAACCTTGGGACGCTGGTGTAGCCAGGCGCGCGCGCCCGGCATCGCCGGACCTTTGCCGCAAAGCGGCCGCTAAGGGGCGCCTGAATCCGGCGGCGCTGGATCCTAGGAAGAATACCGGGTGGCGCCGCGGCGGCGTTCATCGACGGGGCCGGACAGCACAAGAGCATGGTGCGCGCGCTGATCGCAGTCGATGCGGGGGCAGACCCGGCAGTTGATGCCGATCTTCGTCGTGTGCGCGGCGGGAACGCCCAGTTGGTCCGCATAGCAGATTGACCCGATGTGCTCGGTGCCGCAGCCCATTGCGACGGCAAGGCGCACGTCCTGATGCTGGCGGGCGAAGCTCGGCCGGTCGACGGTTCGGGAAATCACGAAGTACTGGCTGGAGTCCGGCATCTCGACAAGCTGGGAAAGAATGCGGCCGGGCGTCCGAAAGGATGTATGGACATCCAGCCGCGGGCAGGCACCGCCGTACTCCGCAAGGTGGAAGTCCGTGGCGTTGAACCGCTTCGTCACGTTCCCGGCCTTGTCGATGCGCAGGAAGAAGAACGGCACGCCCCTTGCGCCCCGCCGTTGCAATGTGGTGGCGCGGTGACAGGCTTGCTCGAAGCTGACACCAAAGCGCGTGGCAAGATGATCGAAGTCATACTTGCTCTCCAGCGCCTCGGTCATGAACGGCCGGTAGGGCATCAGGACGGCCGCCGCGAAGTAGTTGGCAAGCTCCACCCGGCAGCGGGCAAGGCCGTTGGCATTGTCGAGCCTGGACTTCGACAAGAGCCCATCGATGACATCGCGCTGCTCCAGAAGGGCGGAGACATGAACAAGCTGGAAGACCCGGTTCGGATGGTCGAGGGCTTCCGACAACCGGACCTCCCGCCGCTCCTCATCGTACTCGCGCAGCGTGGCCGGCATCTCGCTCACCGGGACGAGGCGCACATGCAGGCCCAGTTGGTCCTGCAGGCGTTTTTTGACACCGGCATAGACATCGTCGGCGGTGACACGCTGCCCGCCCCAAAAGCCCTCTGCGGCCTTCTCAAGATCTTCGAAGTAGTTCTGATGCTGTCGGAAAAAGTTGAGGACAGCGGCCTCCGGCGAGGTCGCCTGGAGCGATTGGGCCGGTTCTCCGGCGCCCGATACGCTCATCAGCTGGTCGGTCGCCGCCAGATAGGCGCGATGGAGCCTGAGAAAGCTGGTCGCCAGGTCAGGGCTGTGGGTCAGGGCCGCCCGCAGCTGCGGCAGATCGGGCCGCCCCGTATCGAAAATGGGGTCCTGCAGGGCGCCACGAAGGTCGGCGAGGACCGCGGAGCTGTCGTCCTCGGCGATCTCGCGCCAGTCCACGTCATAGCTTTCCAGCAGCTTCAAAAGCACCGGAACGGAAACGCTGCGCTCGTTCTTCTCCAGCAGATTCACGTAGGACGTGCTGATCCCCAGCGCCTTTGCCATCTGCGCCTGGGTCTGCCCGTTCTCGACCCGAAGGCGCCGCAGCCTGGGTCCGATGAAAGTCTTGAGCATGGCCGGTTATACCGGAGATTCCACAATTTTACAAATTTGTAAATTTGTGGAATTTCGCATCCACAGCAAGACCCGTTTTTGTTTCGCGTTTCGGCCCGGCGCGGGCATCGTCCGGCTGATAACAAGGAGGAAACGCCGTTATGCAGACTGGCCACGCCCACCTTTTCATTCCCGGACCGACAAATGTGCCGGAAGCCGTTCGTCAGGCGATGAACGTGCCGATGCAGGACATGCGCGCCCCCGATTTCGGGGCGCTGACCCTGGGGTTGTTCGCCGACCTCAAGGCGGTTTTCAGGACCACGTCCGGATCCGTGATGATCTATCCCGGATCGGGCAGTGCCGCCTGGGAAGCGGCGATCACCAACACGCTGAATCCTGGGGACAAGGTGCTGATGTCCCGCTTCGGCCAGTTTTCGACGCTCTGGGTGGAAATGGCCGAGCGGCTTGGCCTGGACGTCGAGGTGATCGACGTCCCCTGGGGCGAGGGTGTGCCCCAGGCGGAGTACGCCCGCCGCCTGGCCGCGGATGTCGCGGACGAGATCAAGGCCGTCTTCGTCACCCACAACGAAACGGCGACCGGCGTGACCGCGAACGTGGCGGCGGTGCGCCGCGCGCTGGACGAGAGCTTTCACGATGCCTTGCTGTTCGTCGACGGCGTGTCCTCCGTCGCATCCATCGATTTCAGGATGGACGACTGGGGCGTCGACCTTGCCGTGACCGGCAGCCAGAAGGGGCTGATGCTGCCCGCCGGGCTCGGTATCCTCGCTGTCAGCGAAAAGGCCCTCCAGGCCTCGAAGACCGCCACGATGCGGCGCGCCTACTTCGAGTTTTCCGACATGCTGAGGATGAACGCCGACGGCTACTTCCCCTACACGCCGCCGACCCAGCTGCTGCACGGACTGCGCAAATCCCTCGACCGCATCCAGGCCGAGGGCCTGGACAACGTCATCGCGCGCCACCGGCGGCTCGCCGAGGGCGTGCGCCGGGGCATTGCCGCCTGGGGGCTGGGCCTCGTGGCGGAGCATCCGTCCCTCTACTCCGACACGGTCTCCGCGGTGCGAACGCCCGAACACATCGATGCGCGCGAGGTGCTGCGGATCGCCTATGAGGACTACAACACCTCCTTCGGGTCGGGCCTCGGGCTTCTGGCGGGCAAGGCCTTCCGTATCGGGCATCTGGGCGACCTGAACGAAGGCATGTGCCTTGCGGCCCTTGGGATTGCGGAGATGGCGCTGTCCCGTGCGGGCTGTGATCTGCAGCTGGGGTCCGGCGTAGGCGCCGCTCAGGAATGGTATGCCCATGGCGCGCAGTTCGAGCCCCAGGCCGCGCTGGCGGCCGCATAACCCTGACCGCAGCGGGCGGGAGGCGTTCCATGGACATTCATGAGTACCAGGCCAAGGAGATCCTGTCGGGCCTTGGCGTTCCGGTGCCGCGCGGCGGCCTGGCCTACAGCCCCGAGCAGGCAGGCTACCGCGCCCGCGAACTGGGCGGCGATGCCTGGGTCGTGAAGGCGCAGATCCACTCCGGCGGCCGCGGGGCGGCGGGCGGTGTCAGGTTATGCCGGTCCGAAGACGAGGTGCGGTCATATGCGGCCACGTTGTTCGGCAGGCAACTGGTGACGCGGCAGACGGACTCGACCGGAAAAGGCGTCTATCGCGTCTGGGTCGAGGCCGCCACGGGTATCCGCCAGGAACTCTACCTCGGCCTCGTGCTGGACAGGAAGTCCGAACGGATCATGATCGTTGCCTCGGCGCACGGCGGCATGGAGATCGAGGAGCTGGCGATGGAAGATCCCGACAGCCTGCGGCGCATGGTGGTCGATCCGGCAGTCGGGCTTGCGGAGTACCAGGCCCGCGAACTCGCCTTTTCGCTCGGCCTGAAGGGAGGACAGATCGCGCAGATGGTCGCGGTGTTGCGGGCCTGCTACCGCACGTACCGCGACCTCGATGCGCTCATGGTCGAGATCAATCCGCTGGTCATCACCGAGGCCGGCGAGCTCGTGGCACTCGATGCCAAGATGAGCTTCGATACCAACGCGGTCTATCGCAGGCCCGAAGTCGCCGCCCTGCGCGACCCGAGCCAGGAAGACCCGCGGGAAGCCATGGCCGGCGACAGCGGTCTGGCCTATGTCGGGCTTGACGGGGATATCGGCTGCATCACCAACGGTGCCGGCCTTGCCATGGCCACCATGGACATGATCAAGCTTGCGGGGGGAGAGCCGGCGAACTTCCTGGACATCGGCGGCGGCGCGAGCCCCGAGCGGGTCTGCCAGGCGTTCCGCACGGTGTTGTCGGACCCGAAGGTCCGCGTGATTCTCATAAACATCTTCGCCGGCATCAATCGCTGCGACTGGATCGCCAACGGGATCATTCAGGCCTATCGCGACCTGAACGTGACCGTACCCGTGGTCGTTCGTCTGGCCGGAACGAATGTTCGCGAAGGCCGCGCGATCCTGCAGGGGTCCGAACTGCCAATCGTTGCGGCCGCCACGCTGGGCGAGGCGGCGACGGCCGCCGTCGCGGCCTGCGACCAGTCCGCCGCCGCCTGAGGGAGATCCGCCATGGCCATCCTGGTTGACGAGACGACGAAGATCGTGGTGCAGGGGATCTCGGGGCGCATCGGGCAGTTCCACACCCAGGAGATGATCGAGGCAGGCAGCCGGGTCGTTGCAGGCGTCACTCCGGGCAAAGGTGGAACGACGGTGCTGAACCGTCCGGTCTTCGACACCGTGCGTCAGGCCGTCGAGGCAACCGGCGCGGAAGCCAGCCTGCTCTTCGTGCCGCCCCCCTTTGCTGCCGACGCCATCATGGAAGCGGCGGATACCGGCATCCGCACGGCAGTCTGCGTGACCGACGGAATCCCGGCCCAGGACATGATGCGCGTCAAACGGTTCCTGCGCCGCTACCCGAAGGAGCGGAAGATGCGGCTGATCGGGCCGAACTGTGCCGGGGTCATCTCCCCCGGCAGGGCCTTCATGGGCATCATGCCGCCCCACATCTATGCGCCCGGCCGGGTCGGTATTGTCGGACGGTCGGGGACGCTTGGCTATGAGGCTGCGAGCCAGATGCAGGCACTGGGCATCGGCGTGTCGACGTCGGTCGGAATCGGTGGCGACCCGATCAACGGTTCGTCTTTCCGCGACATCCTCGAGCTGTTCGAAGCGGATGCGGAAACGGACGCGGTCATGATGATCGGGGAAATCGGGGGGCCGCAGGAGGCCGAGGCTGCAGCCTTCGTCCGCGATCACATGACCAAGCCCGTGGTCGCCTATGTCGCCGGGTTGTCAGCCCCGAAGGGCCGCAAGATGGGTCACGCCGGCGCGATCATCTCCGCTTTCGGAGAGAGTGCGCAGGAGAAGGTCGAACTGCTGAGTGCCGTGGGCATCACCGTCGCCGCCAACCCTTCGGTGATGGGCGAGACCGTTGCCGCCGTTTTGGTGAAGCAGGCCGCGGCATGAGCGAGGCCGCAGCGCTCCGCCCCGATGCGATCACGCAGGACGCACAGGCCTGGGTGGGGCGCCGGGAAGAGCGCCGGGGCGCGCTCACGCCCGAACTGGCCGGCATGCTGGGCGCCGCCGTCGGCCATCCGACGTCGGCTCCTGTCGAGATCCGACCCGGCTCAGCCATGCCCTGGCTGTGGCACTGGGCGGCCTTTCCGGACTTCGTGCCCCTTGCGGAACTGGGGCGGGACGGTCATCCCGCGCTCGGAAAGTTCCTGCCGCCGCTGGGGTTTTCACGGCGGATGTGGGCGGCAGGCCGCCTGACGTTTTCGGGTGATCTCAGGATCGCTGAACCGCTGCATCGGCAGTCCGAAATCCTGTCGGTCACGGAAAAGGCGGGCGCGGCGGGGCCGATGGTCTTCGTGCGTGTCGGCCATGTGATCGAAGGCGAGCACGGCGGGAGGATCGAAGAAACACAGGACATCGTCTATCTGAACATTCCCGATCGCTTCCGACCGCCCAAGGCGGTTCCGTTGCCTGAGGACACCGTGTTCGACGAGACCGTGGCGATCAATGAAGCGCGGCTGTTCCGCTACTCCGCAGCGACCGCCAATGCCCATCGCATCCACTACGACCTTCCCTATGCCCGCGACGTCGAGAAGTATCCGGCCCTCGTCGTGCACGGGCCGCTTCAGGCGACCCTGCTGATCGAAGCCGCCTGTCGTCACACCGCCATGCGACCGGCAGGCTTCGCGTTCCGCGGTGTGCATCCGATGTTCAACGACGGACCTCTGCGCCTCTTGGGATCGCGCCTGCCCGGCGAGCGGGCGATCGCCCTCTGCGCCGGCGCTGCAGCGGGGCATCAAGGTCTGCAAGCGAAGATGGAGTGGGACTGATGAACGGTGTTCTCCATGGAATGCGGGTGATCGAGAGTTCGGCCTTCGTTGCCGTCCCGCTGGCGGGCATGACGCTCGCCCAGATGGGCGCGGACGTGATCCGCATCGACCGGCCCCAAGGCGGGCTGGACTACAGCCGCTGGCCGGTGACGAGGTCCGGGGAAAGCCTGTTCTGGGCAGGCCTCAACAAGGGAAAGCGCTCCGTCGCCATCGACATAAAGTCGCCGCGGGGACGGGAGATCGCCAGTGAGATTATCGCCGCGCCCGGAAGGGATGCAGGACTGTTTATCACCAACCTGCGGGTTCCCGGTTGGACGGACTACGAATCCCTTTCTCAGGCGCGCCCCGACCTGTGCATGGTGTCGTTGCTTGGCGACCGCCATGGGCGCCCGGCCGTCGACTATTCGATAAACCCGTCCATCGGCTTTCCCGATGCAACCGGACCGGAAGGCAGCAGTGAGCCGGTCGCTCACGCGCTGCCGGCCTGGGACTGTATTGCCGGAAACATGGTGGTATCCGGCCTTCTTGCCGCCGAACGCCGCCGGCTTCGCAGTGGCGAAGGCCAGGCCGTCGACCTGACGCTCAAGGACGTTGCGGCCGCCATGCTGGGCAATCTCGGGATCATCGCTGAGGTGGCCGTCAACGGTGAGAACCGGGGCAAGTGCGGGAACGCGCTCTATGGCGCCTACGGACAGGATTTCCTCTGCAGGGACGGTCGCCGGGTGATGGTGATCGGCCTGACCGAGCGGCAGTGGCGCAAGATCGTCGAGGTCACGGGCACCTCGGAGAGCATGGCCGCCCTAGAGCGCACGCATGGCGTGGACCTCAGTGACGAAGGGGTGCGCTGGAAGATGCGCCATGAGATCACCGGCATTCTCGGCCCATGGTTCGCCGCACGCAGGCTGGCCGATTTCGAGGACGCCTTCAATGCCGCCGGCCTGACCTGGTCGGTCTTTCGCAGCTTTGCCGAAGCGGTCGAACAGGACCCTGATCTGACGACCGAGAACCCGCTCTTTTCAGAGCTCGATCAGCCGGGGATTGGACGCTATCCCGTCCCGGGTTCGCCTTTGTCGTTCTCGTCGCTGGAACGCCAGCAGCCCAAGGCCGCACCCAGACTGGGTGAGCACACCGAGGAGGTCCTGGCTGACGTCGCAGGCTTGCCGGCCAACGAGATCGCGTCGCTCTTCGACGACGGCATTGCGAGCGATGCGGGCCGGATAGAGAGGCTGGCCTCCTAGGGCAGATCTTCGGGGGCGTGTTCCGAACCCGGCGGTCGGCCGCAGTTTCCTGTGCGGACTCGACAGGCAGACGGGACGCGCGGGTCCCTATCTCGACAGGACTGCGGCCATCCCCTGCGCCAGGTCTTCCATCAGATCGTCGACATGCTCCAGGCCGGCGTGGAAGCGCGCGGCCGGCCCGGCCGGAAGCCGGTGGCCGTCAAGCCGGCCTTTGCGCGGGTCGATCGGCAGGGCGAGGCTCTCGAACCCGCCCCATGACGTCCCGATGGCGAAAAACCGAAGGCGATCCAGAAAGCCGTTGAGCGGGAAGCCCTCTTTGAAGATGACCGAAAACAGCCCGTTGCAGCCTCTGGCATCGCGCTTCCAGAGCGCGGCGCCGGGATGGTCGGGCCGGCCTGGATGGAGCACCGACATCACCTCCGGGCGCTCTGCGAACCAGTCGGCCAGGTCTAGGGCATTGCGCTCATGACGTTCCAGGCGCAGGTTGAGGGTGCGCATGCCGCGCAGGGTGGCGTAGGCATCGTCGGGGGCAAGCGTCTGGCCCGTGGCGATCACCGCTTCACGCAGCCGTGCGGCAGCCCTGCGGTTTGCCGTGGCGGCGCCCATCATGACGTCGGCGTGACCGCTGAGATACTTCGTTCCGGCGACCACCGAGACATGGCAGCCGAGTTGCAGGGGCTGATAGAGCCAGGCCGATCCGTAGGTGTTGTCGGCGATGACAACCAGGTCCCGCGTGTCCGCCCAGCCCGTCAGCCGCGGCAGGTCCATCACTTCGAAGCTGCCGGAGCCCGGCGATTCGACGAGGACCGCTTTCGTCTCGGGCCGCGCCCAGGCGCTCAGGTCCGTGGCGCCTGCGGGGAAATAGTCGACGGTAACAGCATTGCGGCTGAGAACGCGGTCGCACAGCGTTCTCGTTGCGTGAAATGCCGTGTCAACGACGAGGAGGTGATCCCCGCTGCCCAGAAAAGCCGACAGGCTCGACGCCAGCGCCGCCACCCCGGTGGGGAAGAGATAGCAGGCCTCCCCGCCTTCAAGGTCGGCAATGGCGGCCATCAGTTCATGCGCCGTCGTCGTGCCCCGGCGCCCATAGGACAGCACATGGTCGTCGCTCTCCCGCTTGGAGCGGGTGTCGCTGAAGCTGCCGACCGTGTCATGCAGTATCGTCGAGGCACGCATGACCGGTGGGTTGGCCGGCCCCGGCAGAGGCGGACGCCCGTAGTGCAGGAGTCTGGTTTCGCGGCGCACGCTTCAGGCCGTTTCCGCGCGCCGCACGCGCCGGGGATTGAGAACGGCGCGTTCTTGCGGGTCGAGCTGATCCAGCAGGCCCAGTTCCCAGGCCAGGTAACGGCGCGACGCCTCGAAGTTGTCGTCATGGCGGTCATGGACGAAAAAGAGATGGTCGATGCAGTCCGCCTCGCTCGGGACGCCTGGCGTCTGGGCCAGTGCCAGGCCGGCGGCCTGCCAGGACTCGGGCGTTCCCTGCACGCAATCGAGGCTGTCATATCCCATGGCCGTGAGGTCTTTCATCACACCGGCCATCAGGGTTCGTGACCGGCCCGTCACGACAATCGGGGTTCCCTTCGGCAGTTGGAGCCGGTCAAGCCGGGCACGCGTCGCCCAAAGGGCTCCGTCGACATGGGCGCTGCGATAGTCCATGCCGCGCGAGGCATCGAGAAGGACTGCGCCTGCGGAAGTCGCTGTTTTCAGGTCGTCCAATCCCATCGTGTTGCCGATGCCGCCGTCTGCTTCCTCCGGCCCCCTGGCGCTGCCCTTCGAGGCGTCTTCGTCGAGGATCCAGACGCGATGGCCCATGCCTGTCAGCCAGAGCGCGCTTGTCGCGGCCCGCAGGCGGGTGTCGTCGCTCAGAACGATGCGTGCGCCGCGCACCGCTACTTTCTCGTCGGTTGCCTGCACGAGCTGGCCGCCGGGCGCATGACGCGCGCCGGGCAGGTGGGCCCGTTCGTACTCCTCCTGCGTGCGCACGTCGAACAGGTAGGTGGTTAGTTCGTCATCGGCCTGCCAGGCCTGCAGCGTGTCGCGGTCGACCGTGGCGAGGCCGAAATCCTCGATCAGCTTGTCCGCCTGACGCCGGGTCGCGGAAAGCTCCGCGGCGGTCGGAACGGGCAGAGCGTCGGGAGTCATACCCCGATCGAGCTCGAAGCCGGCCAGGCGCCAGCCCTGGGTTCCGTTGCGTAGGGCGAAGACCGGGTTTGCGGTCCCCAGTTCGCGCAGGGTCTGCGCGCCGATGATGGAGCGCGTGCGCCCGGCGCAGTTGACCACGATGGGGGTGGTGGGGTCGGCGACGATCTGCTTCAGCCGGTATGCGAGTTCCGCATTGGGGCAGGAGCGTGCGCCGGGCAACGACATCCTGCGGAACTCATCGGGCGCGCGGCCGTCCAGCACCGTCACGGGTTCCCCGCGTTCCTGGAGGCGCCTGAGGTCTTCCGCCGAAATCGACGGCGTCCCCAGATCGTGTTCGACCAGTTCGCCGAAAGCCTTCGAGGGCACGTTGACGCCCTTGAACAGCGTGAACCCCGCTGCCGTCCATGCGGCGGCGCCACCCTGCAGGACCTGGACACTGGAATAATCCATGGCGCTCAGCACACTGGCCGCCTTTTCCGCCGTCCCGTCGCCGTCATCGAGAAGAACGCAGCGCACGGAGCGGCAGGGTAACAGCGCAGCGATCCGCGCTTCGAAAACGCTGTAAGGGATATTCACGGAGAAGAAGGGGTGCCCCTCGCCGTACTGCCCGTGCTCGCGCACATCAATGAAAGCGATCTCGCCGCCATCGGTCAGCTGAGGTTTCAGGGTCTCTGCCGAGATGTACATGACTGCCGCTCGCCTCAGGTTTTGGTCTTCACGCCAATGTCCATGGTCTTGCAGGTGCCCTGCTCGAGATCGAAGGTGATCCGCTCCGTCAGCGTCTCGAGCGGGCGCCCGTAGTAGTGCAGATGCCGGATGATCCGCTCGCCCTTGATCTCAACGCTGTGAATGTCGTCGGGCATCATGGCGATGGCGTTCCCGGGCTTGAGTTCGATGACCTCCCGGGCGCGAAGCTCGGCCTTTCCCGGCAGAGAGCCGTCGTCGACCCGGTCATAGAGCGTGTTGTGCTCGGAGCCTTCGACGGCTGCGACGCAGGCCCAGGTGGTATGGTTATGCGGCGGTATCTTCTTGCCCGGCCGCATGACGTTCAGATAGAGCGAAATGCCCTCGCCGGGCTCCTGCGCGATGAGAAAGCGGTTCTGCTGTTCTCCTGCGTCCGGTGCGGGAAAGTCGGTCTCGCCCCAAAGTTCGCTCCGTTGCGCCAGGGTATAGAGGCTGCCCTTGATGGCGGCGAGTTTGTCCCGGGTCAGCGCACCTTCCTGCAGGCTGGAGCGCGTATCGGCGAGAAGTTGCGCGGTCAGTGCATTGCGTATGTCGGCATGCGTGCTCATGAGACGGTCCTCTGCGTCGATCAGGATGATGAAGGGCCACTTTGAGGCGGCGGCGCAATGGGCCGCCTCCTACTCTGCCGCCACCAGCCGTGAATGGCCAGAAGCCAGAACAGCAGTGCAAGGGCCAGCATCGCTGCACTGATCGGATGGTTTACCGGATCGACGAAGACGAGCCAGCTTCCGCCCGAGATCGACAGAGCGTTGGAGAGGGAGCTTTCCAACTGCGGTCCGAGAACCAGCCCCAGAATCGCCGGGCCGAGAGGGATCTGCGCAAGGCGCATCCCATAGGCGACGAAGCCGGCGATGAGGGCGACCCAGATGTTGAAGCTGTTGGCGCCGTCGGCATAGGCGCCGAGCAGGCAGAGAAGCGCGATCACCCCGACCAGGGCTTCTTTCGGGATCGCGAAGACCGATCGCGAGACCGACTTGATGACGATGAAGGCCGCAGGCCAGAGGAGGAGGTTGGCGATCAGGAAGGCAACGATGATCATCCAGGCGATATGGCCGTGCTGGGTGAAGAGCAGGGGGCCGGGCACCATGCCGTGGATGGCCAAGGCCCCGATGAACAGCGCCGATGTCGAGTTTCCCGGAATGCCCAGGGAGAGGAGCGGAACCATGGAACTGGCCGTCACGGCGCTGTTCGCCGCCTCCGGTGCGGCGATCCCTTCCGGCGCGCCCTCGCCCCAGGGCTTTTCGCCGGCCTTTCCAGCGAAGCGGCGTCGAAAGCGGCGGGCGGCCTGGTCATAGGAGAGGAAAATCGCCATCAGCATGCCCGCGCCCGGCAGGACGCCGATCAGGTTGCCGATGGTCGCGCTCAGGGACCAGACCGGCATCAGACGCCGGGCAAGCGCCCGTCCGAGGTTCAGTGAGTCGATGAGCGGGAGGCTGCTTACGGCCTTTCCGCTGCGCCGCTCGTTCCAGATGTCGACCAGAAGCTCGAACATCGCGGCGACGCCGAAAAGGCCGACGAGAAGCGGGACAAAGGGAATGCCTTCGATGAGATTGATGTTGTCGAAGGTATAGCGCGGATAGCCGGTTACAAGGCTGAAGCCGACGGTGGCCGTAAGAAGGCCGATAAGCGCAGAGATCACCCCTTTGAGCACATTGGCCGACAGCAGCCCGACAACGCTGGACAGGCCGAGGATCGCCAGGGCGAAGTTTTCCACATAGCCGAAGCGCAGCGCGAAGAGCGCCAGGGTCGGCGCGAAGACAAGCAGGACGAGGGAACTGGCGATGCCGCCGACCACCGACGACGTGACCGCGATGGAAAGCGCCTTGCCGGCCAGGCCCTGGCGCGCCATGGCATTGCCGTCCACGGCGGTGAGAAGGGCCGAGGCCGTTCCGGGAACCTTGATCATGATGGCGGGAATGGCGCCCCCGGCAGCGGCGGCGCAGTAAACGCCGACCATCAGGGCAAGGGCCTGTTCCGGCGGCATGGCAAAGGAAAAGGGGATGAAGACCGCAAAGGCGATGTTGTCGTTGATACCGGGAATGGAGCCGACGACGAGGCCCGCGAGAACGCCGGCCGCCAGCATCAGGACAACGCTGGGCGCAAAGAGCGTGGAGAACCCGAGCGCGATTACCTCCATCGCCAGCGCCCTAAATCAACCCGGGAACGCGGGACCGGGGCAGCGGGACTTCGAGCCCGGCGACAAAGAGGGCGTAGGCTGCAACGGTGATCAGGAGCGCGGTGCCGAGAATGCGCAGGACGCCCCGCATGCCGCTGAGCCAGAGCAGGCCGATCTGCATCAGCAGCGTCGGCAGAAGAAAACCGAGGCCGAAGCCGAGCGCCGCCGCCCAGGCGGCAATGATCCCGCCGGCGGGAAGCGCTGCCCGAAGCGGCGCGGCGAGCGCGACCGGCGGCGCGCCGCGCACCAGGCTCATCCCCGCGATGCCCGCGCCCGATGCTGCAAGCAGACCGGCGACGATCATCGGATAGGTGCTTGACCGCGCGTCGAAGCCGCTCGCTTCCCAGAAGGCCCAAAGGCCGATGCCGGCGAGCACTGCGCCGATCCAGAGATCGCTGTGAGGTCTCATGACACCTTGCGCGGTCAGAAGTCGTTAAGGGCAGAAATCGCCGATTGAAGAAGTCGCCGGCGGCGGAAACCGCTGACGAGCGACCCGCCAGTCCGGGTATCCGCCCAGAACCTGGCGGGTCGCGCCGCTTTGTGAGGGGTGTGCTTACTGCGCCAGGCCGCTTTCCTCGATGATGGTCGAGGTCAGAGTGGCGTAGCTGTTGACGATCTGCAGAAAGCCGTCGGCGCCCCGAAAGACGGGTTTGTATCCGGCTTCCGACATCTTCTCTTTGTAGGCCGGCGTCTCGTAAGTCTTCCGCAGCAACCCGGAAAGCGCGGTCACCACCTCCGGCGGCGTGCCCTTCGGTACGGACCAGCCGCGGAAGGTCGCCCAGATCTCTATGTCGATGCCCGCTTCCTGATAGGTGGGCACATCCGGGAAGGTTTCGTCGCGCGCGTCGGAGGCGATCGCCAGAATGCGCACACTGTCGGTCTTTGCATGGTTGGCGGCTTCGCCGAGCGGCCAGAGCGCGCCGTCGGCATGGCCGCCGAGAACCGCCTGCAGCTGCTGTCCGAAGCCCTTGGTCGGAACATAGTTGAACTGGGCATCGGTCACCTGCTGGATGGCGAGACCGCCCATGTGGTGGGAGGTGCCGATGCCGGCAATGACGATGTTGAGCGGTGCCTGTTTTGCTGCGGCGATGAACTGTTCGGCGGTCTCGAAGGGCGAACCGGCAGGCACGACGATGACGCTGGGATCGAGATTGTAGAGGCCGACCGGCACGAAATCGTCGATGGAGTAAGAGGCCCCCTTGAGCTTGGGGTTGGTGACGACCGAGCTTGTCATGGCCAGGACGGTGTAGCCGTCCGGCGCCGCTTTCGAGGCGAAGGTCTGCCCGACAACGCCGCCGCCGCCGGCCCGGTTCACGACATTGAACTCAGCCCCTTCAATCAAAGTATTCGCGGTCTCCACGATGATGCGCGATGTCGTGTCGACCCCGCCGCCTGGCGCGAACGGCACGATGAGATCGATGTCCTTCGCGGGAAAGTCCGACGCCGCCGCGGCACCGACCGTGCCGGCCATCAGGCATGATGCGACGAGCGCGATTGCTTTTTTCACCCTTCTTCCTCCCGTCTTCTGCGTTCTTTCTTGCTTTCTTGTCCGTCCAAGCGTCTGCAACCCGGCTCGGCGAGGGGACAGGGGAAGGCTTAGCACCTCACAATCATTAGAAATAGTTAGAAATAATAAGAAATATATCAGGTTTAGTGATATTTTGAACCGACCTAACGTGCATGGTGAGGACCCCCGCATGCCCCGGGACATTCAGGTGAGCCATTTGAAGGCGTTGATCGCCATCGCCGAGGAGAACAGCTTCGAAGCCGCTGCGGCGCGCGTGGGGCGTACGCAGTCCGCGATCACCCAACAGATGCAGAAGCTGGAAGAACGGGTCGGCAAGCCGTTGTTCGAGACCGTCGGCCGGCGGCGGGAACTCACCTCTGCCGGCCGCACCCTGGTGACTTACGGTCGCGAAATCGTTTCCCTGGTCGGTCATGCCCTGGCGGCGACCGACCGGGCAACGGAAAGCGGGGTTGTGACGATCGGCGCGCCGCAGGAGGTGGCCGAGGAACTGTTGCCGCGGATCCTGGCCGATTTTGCCGAAGACTGGCCCCATATCAGGGTGATGGTCTATGTCGACCGCAGTCCCGCCCTGATGGCCATGTTGGGGGAGGGGCGGCTCGACGTGACCCTTTCGACGCGTCGCAACGACAAGTACGACGGCGCTTTGATCGCGACGCTCCCCTCCCTCTGGATTGCGGGCGCAGGCTACCGGCACGATCCGAAGATGCCGCTGCCGCTGATCCTGGCGGACGAGCCGAGCATGTTTCGTCGCATCGCCCTTGCGGCGCTCGACCTGAGTGGAATCTCCCATGTCGAGCGCTTCACCTCCCCCAGCCTGGCCGGTGTCCGTCTTTGCGTAGCTGCGGGCCTTGGCGTCACGGTGCGCACCGAGAGCTCGTTCTTCGCGGAAACGCGCATTCTGGGTGCGGAGGAGGGGCTGCCGCCGCTTCCTGACGTCAATTACTACGCCTATCGCACGCCGACGGCAGCCTCGCCCGCCGCTTCCGCGCTCTACACGTTGATCCAGTCCACGGCTGATCCCAAGTCGGCGCAAGGCCGTTAGCAGGTCTCAGACATGCTCTCCATGCTGAGGACCGCGTGGATGCGGGTGTTCCGTTCCGCGTTGCCGGCGAGCCGGCTGGCGCTCGTGCTTACGATGAGAATCCTATTCCCAAAACTCAGGTTTTGAGGCGCGGTTTTAGAACCTTCCAGCGTCTGTGATCGACCCATGGGAACCCGTTGTCAGCAGGTCGCGGCAACATGACCAAGGGAGACCAACGCAATGACAAGAAGACATCAGCTACAGCGCGCCGTTTGCGCCATCGTTTTGCTCGGGGTGGGATTCGGGAGTCCGGCCGGTGCCAACGCGATCGGGCAGTACGCCGAGAGCATTTCCCTGCACCGGGGGCCGGGGCTCAACCCGAGCGTGGTTCTGGAGAACCTGGGAGTGGTCAAGACCGTCGCGGGCGCGAATGTGCAGCCGACGGCCACACACGTCTATTTCGACATGATCGGTGAAGTCAAATGCATCGAGGATGCGAGATACATCCGATCGGAACATCACTTCGGTACGGCAAAAGTCAATCCGGACTGGAGCCTCAACGAGACGGAGAGCCTGTACAAGGTGGGATTCGAGCATCACGGTTCGCCCAACAAGAAGACCGTCACCCATACCCTCAAGGTGCCCCTGAGCCAGATCGAGAACGGGCCCCCTTCCGTCGCCTTCGATGCGGCAGCGATCTTCCAGGAAAAGCTTGAGGAGTTCGTTGCGCAGGGCGGCAGCGCGGCGGTCTTCCTGCGTGAAGACCGCTTTTTCAAGGTCCCCGTGCAGCTGTCCTTCGTCGCCTGGTGCAGTGAGCCGGAGAAGAAGACGTTCGGAAAGGTCAACACCATGGGTCTGGGCCAGGGCCGTCCCGCGGTGGCGCACTGGGCGGATGAGATCACCGTCAAGTACAAGGGCGATCCGGCAGTCGCGGGGATGAACACTGCCCTGAAGGGCCACAACCTGGGCCAGCTCAATCATGGCCAGCCCTTCGCGCTGACCACTGCGCGCTTTCAGCCGAACATGCCGCACTACACCGGTAAGTGTCCGCCGGTGCAGGATCCGAAGATCCGCATCCACTACAGCGGCAATGGCGAGGGTGAGCTTCAGTTCATCGTCAAGGATGGCATGACGAAGGTCGAGATTTCGCCGGTGATTGCCTATCAAGGCGGCGGCGCGCCGGGTCTTTACGATTTCAAGTATCCGCTGAAAGCCCGTCTGGCCCACCCGCTGAACAGCGATTGGAAGACCTTGAACAAGAGCATCGAACATCCGCTGAGCCTCCAGGCGCGGGTCCGGACGGCGGGCAGCCCGGCCTGGGGGCCCTGGAAGACACTCGATGAGGCTGTCTGGAAGCATCGCTGCACACCGCAAGCCAATGTCACCTTCGGCGGTGGCGCCGGTGGCTTCAAGTCCGGCAGCGGTGAGCCGGAAGAAAAGGAGATGCAGGTGGTTCCCGGTCTGACGAAGCCGGCCCCGGCCAAGCCGTTGCGACTTCAGGTCCCGGCTGGCAAGCCGCCGCGTGCGAACTGAACCCAAGCGCAGCACTTTTCCCGGCAACGCCTTATCGGGGGCGCCTGCTTTGACTTGCAATCATCAGGTCGCCAGATCGCAGGGCCTGGAAGGCTTTTGTGCCCGGCCAGGGCGTTACAGCCCTGGCCGGGTGTGCCCGCAGAGCGTTACCGCAAGCCCGGAATCATTGCCGTCAGTTCGGCGCGGCGGTGAATGCCCAGCTTGGCGTAGATGCGTTTGCGGTGGGTCTTCACGGTGTTGAGACTGATGCCGAGGGCCTGCGCCACCTCGCCTTCGTCGCGGCTGCTGGCCAGCCTGCGCGCCACCCGCCACTCGCCGCGTGTCAGGCCGAGTGCCTTACCCCACTCGCTGAGGCTCTTGATCGGGCGCGGATCCGGGTCGTTGATGGTGATGAGCGCCGTCGCGGCGACCCCAGTACTCCAGAAGACCTCGAACTCAAAGGGCGTGACTTCCGCCAGGTAGGGGCGCGCACCCGAAGGACGCTCCACGGCGATGACCGTCGCTGCGCTCGGCTTGTTGTTTTCATCCTCCCCCAGCCGCTGGGCGAGAGCCTGCTGCAACGCGCGCTGCACCTGGCCGTCGAGTACCAGCTTCCCGCCGCGCACCGTCAAGCCATCGGCGGTGGCACTGAGAGACTCCGCCAGGGCGTTCATGCGCACAACCTTGGCGTTCCGGTCCACCAGGAAGGCGGCGCGGCCGATCTGGTCGAGCGCTTCGAAGGCGGCATCCATGGTTGCGCCCATCTGCGTGACGTGACGCTCCACCTTCAGCCCGCGCATGACATGCGTGGTGAGGGAGTCGAAGCGCGCGATCTCCAGGTCGTCCAGGGGGACGCCGGTCTCGCTCCGGTTCAACGCGAACTTCAACTGGAGCTTCGAATCCAGACGCGAGGTGAATCGCGCCAGGTGGAAGGATTCTGCCTGTCGGGCGAAGTCCCGATAGTACTCGCTCTTTGCGAAATCCCGCGGGTCGCAGACGTCCTGCAAGCGCTGGATCGTCGGCGAAAAGGCGATTGGCAGGCTGACGCGGAACGGGTCGAGACGATGGTAATAATCGTAGTAGCGGTCGATGAAGTCGCCGAGGTCTGCGGAGAGGTGCGCGGCAACCGGCACCGGCGTGATCTCCGACGGGTCGAGGCGAAGCTGGGAGAGCTCGCAACGCTCGAGCGCCAGCGCTGCAAAGGACGCGTCGAAAGCAGAAGCGATAGACCGCAAGGCCGCGCCCCAGGTGATCTCACCGGTCGAAGCGCGGTAGACCTGCTCGACGAGGTCATCGAAAGCTTGGCGATCGATTACCATGCGCCGATGGCCGGGACGGACGCAGGCGTGCCGCGCGCATCGGGGCGAGCGCGCGCTCCTTCCATACCAAGCCGGGCCTGCGGACCGAAGAATGCCGGGTACGGAGATGTCTGTCTTGGGGCGGTCCTCGGCTGGAAAACGCTACCCGCCGCACAGACCTGTCCGGCGCCGTCCATCCAGGGACGCGCCGGCCCATAAGCCTCTGCAACAAGTATCAAAACGTTAAATTCCAACCCTCTACTCCCCGCCTGAAAGCTAGCGGTCAGGGAAGGGTCGGTGCGTCACCCTCAAGGGTGATTAGCTTGGCGCTGATACAACTCCCCATAGTCTATGCGACTACGGTTAATTGCTTATGCGACCTTGTTTGTTTGGCGTTCGGACCGGGTAATGCAAGCCGCCAAGCCACTTTGTTGGCGCCGCCCGATCCGAGCTGCGGAGTTGCGATCAGTGGCTACGTCCCTTCGCCTGATCGCTGGATGCCCGTTCGATCGACCATCCAGTACCATTTATTGTAAGTGTTAAAGTCTCTCGTTTTAAGTGCGTTTTATGTAGATTTATAATACTATTGTGATTCTTATGTGCGTAAATCAGATGTTTTATGATTCAAAATTGCCCTAATAGGACAATAAAGCCGACATAACGCCCTAATAGGGCGTTATGTCGATTCATTCAAGAATATACATCACACTGCAAGGCTATAGGCGCGGTTCTTCGGCCGTCCGGTGACTTCTTGGACAATCCCCTCGCCAATGAGTTCTTGAAGAAGCCAGTTGGAACCTTGCGCGGTCAGTTCGAGCCGACGCTTGATGAAGCCCGTCGAGATGGCCGGATAGTTCAGGAAAAGCCAGGCCAGGCGGGGCAGGCGGGACCCCGCCCCGTGGCGGGTAAGCAGTTCCACCAAGCGGGCGCGCCCGCGCGCGATCCTGTGGTGCTCGTCCAGGCCCAGGTTCGCGGCAACCTGAACGGCCTCGCAGAACTGCCGGATCCAGGCATCCAGTGGTGCCTCGCTATCCAGGCTCCGCCTGGCCTCCTGCAGGCCCGCCGCAAGGCAGACGGTCATGCCCTTTGTCTTACCCCAATGCCAAAGCAGCAAGGGTGCCAGCAGCAGGCCGATTTCCGTGCAGTGACGATCCAGCGGCTTGATCCGTTGCCAGACGCGCAGGGCCATGGCGGCGGCGGGTACCGCCGGCGTCGACTCGAGTTCGCCGACCACGTCGAGCCAGCGCCGCAGGCGTTCCATGCTGGCGGCACTGTGTGGTTCTTCGAGCACCTCGGTGGTTTCGTTGCCGCCGTCGAGGATCGCGGTCAGGCGGTGTTCCAAGGCGAGGAGGTTCTCGGCTGTGAGCGTCTTCGCCGGCCCGGCCCTGCCGATCTGCCGTCTTAGCGACAGCAGAGCCTTGGCTTTGGTCCAGGCTGCTGCCGGCCGGTTCGGCTGGCTCTGGGCATCGACCAGGGCCAAGTCCTCCAGTGCGACCGCGCCCCCATCGAGAGCGACAAGGGCCGAGACTTCCTTGAAATCCGCGCGGCAGATCCAGGAGTGGCGCAGATCGCTGGAGAGAAGCTGCTGCTCCAGGCGCGCGAGGCGGTCTTCAGCCAGGCTCCAGGCCCGTGCGAAGCTCTCCCACGGCAGGCCCAGGGCGTATCGTCTGCCGCTTCGTTCCGGCCCGCGCAGCTTACGCTCGTACTGCAGCTCATGGGTCAGAGCGTTGCCATTAACGGTAGCGGCTTGGCGGGTGGCCTGCATGGCTTGGTCCTTATCGTTAGAGAGTTTTCTGGAGGAAGCCTCGGCGAGTCAGATGGTTGGTTTCGTCACCTAGGCCGGCTCAGTCGCGATGGTTCGCCACAGGGCAAAGGGGCTTCCCGGTTCCTCACGTGCGACCCAGCGATACGGCAGGGCGCGCCACGGCATGACGTCGGCGCGGCGGTTGTCGAGCGCATAGGTCCCGCGGCTGGTATGCGCCAGGAGCACTGCGTGTCCCTGGCCGGTTTCCGCACGACAGGTTGCCAGGGTGAGCGACCGCCGCGGCCAGGCGAAGCGTTTGACAAGCAGTTCCAGCTTGCGGATCGCGAAGTCCTCGCAGTCGCCGGCGGTGGTCGCAGGTCTCCAGTTCTCCCGATCATCCAGGCGAAACTGCACCTGTGCGTTGACCAGGCGGTTCACGTGATCCAGCTCGGCCTCGCGGACCCTCGACGACGCCGTCGCGGCCAGGCTCTGCTTGCCGGGATGCAGGGAAGGATACCGCTTGATCATGCGCAGCCAGGCGCCGGGCGCGTTGGTGAACGCACCGCTGCCGATCGGTGTCGAAGGCGGCAGAGGCTCCGGCAGGATCGCAAGCTTGGCCTGCGAGGGTTGCGGCAGAAGGGCGAGCGCCGCAGCGCTTGCAGAGATGGCGAGGAAGCGGCGTCTTGCCGGAAGGTGTCGTCTTGACTGCATCCTTGGCTCCTTTGCTCGGCCCGGCGGCCGCCTGGGTCGCTGGCAACAGCGCGCAGGCATCTGTGGCGCGACCCGTGGTCCCGCGTCCGCCGCTGCCGTTTCCGGCCGGCCGTGTCTGCTGTCTCTTTCTGAGCTGTCCGCCGGAGCGTCCTGCTCCCCCGACTGCGGCTCCTCCTGACGGTTCCTCCGACTGGGGAGCCGCTGCTTCAGGCAAGCGCGGGTGCAATCTATGCGTTCAGACAGAGACCTGACGTCGTTGTCGTGACCCTAGATTTACGCCTCTGCAGAAGCCTTGCTGTCACCCTGGAAGGTGACGATATCCGCCTGATTTGATTAGGTATGGCTGGACGATTCGGTGTGGTTGGTTCGTGGATTTCACCCGCCGGGGTGACGCCTGACAGCAACCCCTGGTCCTATCTTCAATAGACGGGGATTTGCTCGTTGTGGAGAAAAGGGGCACACCAAAATGGAGCGAGTTGATGGCCATGGGCGCCGTGATGGCGCCCAGGAACACGACGCTGCGGGCGCGCAGTCCGCGTCGCATAGCGGACAAGACCAACTGCTCGGGCAGGCGCAGGCCGTCGTCGAAGTAGCCCCACCGGCAGCCGGCGAGACTGTCACCGTCGCCAGCGAACCGGGTGCTGTCTACGTCCTAACTTTCCTACCGGAAGACGCACGCTTTGAGGTGGAAGGCGAGAACATTGTGCTTGCCTTCGATGCGGACGGAGACGGTACCGCGGACTCGCGGATCGTCTTTCTCAAGCTCGCCGGCATGGCCGAGGACGGCGATGCGCCGATGCTGCAGGTTGCGGGCGTGGACTATGACGTCTCTGCTCTGCTCGATGCCGCAGTCTCCTTGTCGCAGACCCCCGCAGGACCGCCGGTAGATACCGCGGGCGGCCAGGACGGTGCGTCCGCCCAGGGTGGCGGCGCGACCCAGTACCAGGACAATCTTGGCGAGACGCCGGTGTCGGAGGCCATCGATGCGCTGGCCGGCGTCGGAGCGCCGACCGGCGCCGCAGAAACCACTTCCGGAAGCGTGCTGACGGGCCTGCCCCTGCTCGCCAGCGAGGCGCCGGAGATTTTCCTTGCGCCCCAGGGCGCCGGCGATTCCGGGCCCACGATCGAAACCGTCGCCGGCCAGTTGGTCGACGGCTACATCGCCAACGCCACCGTGTTCCGTGACGCCAATGGGAATGGCGAGCTGGACGACGGTGAAGTCTTCGGCACCACCGACATCAACGGCAACTTCTCGCTGACCGGCGGCAGCGGCCCGCTGGTCGCCTTCGGCGGCACCGACATCTCGACGGGCCTGGCCTTCGAAGGCGTGCTGAAGGCGCCGGAGGGCTCCACCGTCATCACCCCGCTGACCACCCTGGTACAGCAGTTGGTAGAGGGCGGCTCGGATGCCAGCACGGCGGAGACGCAGGTCAAGGATGCATTGGGGATCGATCAAGGTTTCGACCTGAACAATACCGATCCGGTGGCGGCCGCTGCTGGCGGCGACACTCAGGCGCTGGAGGTCGTCAAGGCCGGCATTCAGGTGGCCAACACGGCAACCCAGGTGAAGGCGGCGCTGGAAGGGGCCGGCGCAACCGACACGGAAGCGGCTTCCAATGCGGCCTTTCAGGCGATTGCGGAGAAGATCGCCGAGAACGTGGAAAACGATGTCGATACCGATCTCGGTAATGACAGCCAGATCGGCGATGTCCTGGAAGATGCGGCACAGACTCATCAGGACAACACCGGCGAAACCACCGCCGATGATCTCAGCGAAGATGACATTGATAACGCGACAAGCGTCATCGCCACGACCAATGAAGCCGTGGAAGACATCGACATCGATGAGAACAGCGATGCCATCGAGGTGCTGACCGATCTGGCCGAAGTTGCTCAGGTGGCTCAGAAAGAGGCGGCTGATGTTATTGAAGAGAGCGTCGAACAAGGCAGCAGTCAAGCCATCGACGACTTCGATATCGACGAAGCGATAGACAACGCAGATGTCGGCGACGTCGATGGTGCCGATGTGCTGACCGAAGGCGACGATAGTGTCGTCGGCACCGATGCCGGGGAGAGTTTTGACGGGCTGGGTGGGAACGACACCATCGATGGCGGCGGCGGCGCGGATGCCATAAACGGCGGCGCCGGCGACGATGTCCTCTACGGGGGCGATGGTAACGACGTTCTGTCCGGCGGTACCGGCGACGACCTGATTTTCGGTGGGGCCGGCAATGACGACATTATCGGCGGCCCCGGCAGCGATACCATCGATGGCGGTGAAGGTATAGACGTCGCACGCTTTGACGCGGAAGTCGGCGGTTTCACCTTCGCCGGCGGGCCGGATGGCGCGGTCCTGGTCACCGAGACGTCCAGCGGTGACACCGACACCATCACCAACGTGGAAAGCTTCACTTTCGGCGGTACCACTGTTCTGCTGGTCGGCACGGGGCACCCCTTCGCCTCCATTCAGGACGCCATCGATGCCGCCGACGACGGCGACGTCATCCTGGTGGCGGACGGTGACTACGGCCCAATCACCATCGACAAGTCCCTGACCCTGCTGGCGATTGGCGACAATGTCTCGATCACGGGACCCGGTCAGAATCAGCAGGCGGCTATCCGGGTTGAAAGCGGTGTCGATGACGTGATCATCGGCGGTGCAAACAACGGATTTGACATTGATGCCAGCGCCGGCGATCTGGCGGCGATTTATCTGGCCGGCGGGAACGACGACGTCGTCATTGAAGGTAACAATGTCGATGGCTCCACGGGCAGTGCGCTGCTCACCGGCGGGGACGGTGGAGGTGTCACCGACCTGACCGTGCGTGGCAACACGCTGTCCGCGGATGGTCCGAAAGCCGTGGTCTACAACAACGGTGAGGCCAGCCTGGGCCCTGCCAAAGCGTCCAGCGATGTCAGCATTGTTGACAACACCATCTCCGGCGGCGCCGATGCCGGCCTGCTGCTCGGCATCGAGGCCGACGACGCGGTGATCACCGGGAACACCTTCAATGGTGAGACCGCGACTTTCGGCCTGCTCGAGATCTTCGGCGAGAATGCCGTCATCACCGGTAACGATTTCAACGGCGGCGGGTTCGTGCCGGCGATCCGCGACTCCTTCGACAACTACAATGACGACGACCTTGTTGCCGGAAACACCTTCGACGGTGTGGCGGTGCCCGTTCTCAGCCCGAATGCTGCGATAACCATTGACGCCGACCAACTGGGTGATCAGGTAACGGCGCTGGATATCTCGAGCCTCAGCGGCGTTGCCGCCACCTTTACGAGTCTGGGCAGTCTGACCGAGATCGAGACGTCGGCTGGTCAAAGCGTCCAGCTGGATGGTGGCCAGATCGCCGCCGCCTTCCCGAACGCCAGTCCTCTGGCGACCGATCAGAGCCTGACCATCGTCGGCGATGCTGCGGTCGCGATCGTCAACTCCGGCCTAACGCTTCCGAACGACGGGACCGCGCCCAGCGTAAGCAATCTCCTGGCCCTGGAATTCGAGGGACTGGATGCCGAACAATCCCGGATTCCGGAGAACCTGACGGTCGACGGTAGCCATGCCAATGCCTTCGCAGCGTTCTGGATCTTCCTGGATCAGAGCTACGTGAGCGGCGGCAACTTCCTGAATCTGCCGGTGAACACCGACTTTGCGTATTTGGGCAACGACTACGTGCGCTATCTGAACGCGGGCGGCGAGGCGCTGCTGGATCTGGTGAAGGTGCCGGACGGCCGGCAGCAGACCCTGCATGACAACCTGCTCGGTAATCTGGGCGATGGGCCGATTGCGGACCGCTTTACCAACCTGGCACCCGAAAACCAGCCGGACCCCCGGACGGAAGCCGCCAAGGAGTTTGGCGACCGCCCCTATCACGCGGGCAACGTCACGGAGGTTAACGGCGAGTTCGTCTATTCCGACTTCCTGGCGGCCTCCGGGACCGTTGGCTGGGATCTCGCTCACGGTATCGACTATCCCGACGGTCTGCCGGCCCCCTACGACGTGCTCGATGGCGACAACGTCCTGACCGGCGCGAGCCAGGATTACTTCTTTGGCGGTGGCGGCAATGACACCATCACTGGCGACGATGGCGAGGACACGGCTGCCTACTTCGGCGAGCGGCTCGATTTCGACATCTCCGGCGACAGCGAAGGCGGCGTCACTGTAACCGACGGAAACGCGAACGACGGTGACGAGGGCAGCGACAGTCTTTCCGATATCGAGACGTTGCAGTTTTCGGACGGCACGGTGAGGTTCGAGGCGACCCTGCAGCGGGGTGTGCCGGAAACCGACCCCCCTGGTAATGAAAACAGCAACAACTTCCATGCCGGGACCGGCAACTCGAATGAAAACTTCGTCATTCATGACAATACCGAGGCGCAGATCGAGGTTGCCATCAAGGCCAAGGGTCGCGGCCACCTGCCTGATCCGCTTGATGTTGGTGTCGAAGGCGCGACCTACTTTGCTGAAACCGGCATCAGCTCCGGAGCTGCGGGGCTCTGGAACTTCGACTACAGCATTGTCGACTATGGCTCCGCTGACATCTCGGCAGAGACCTACAGCATCTCCATCGTGGCCGACTTTACGGACATTCACGGCAACACGACCGAGGCGGTTATGGTCTTCGACCCCATCGGCCATCGCGACGGCGGGGGAGAGGACTACTACCAAGATGCCAGCGGCAACACCGATGGCCTGCAGAATTCGCAGAACATCGGATGGTATGACAATGGTGATTATGACCCAGCGGCGCCGGGTGCCTATACTGTCGTTCTGACGGTGCGGGATGCTGAGACGGGCGAGATCGTTGCCCAGACCGAGATGCGCGTTGAGGTCGCGGCCAACATCACCGTGGGCGAGAACGGCATTGCCACAATCCAAGACGCCATCAATGCCGCCGAGGACGGCGATACGATCCTGGTGCCCGCCGGCATCTATGATGAGGATCTGACGATCGACAAGCAGGTCACCCTGATCGGCGCACAGACTGGGGTCGATCCCACCGGGGGTGCGGTTCGCGGCGACGAAACGGTGATCAACGGCAACATCACGGTGACCGATGCGGCCGATGGCGCCACAATCGACGGCTTCACGATCAACAAGGGTGCGGGCAATACCGGTATCAGTCTACAGGCCGGCGCCACCGACATTACAATCGAAAACAATGTCCTCAACGGTGGTGCGGTTGGCGACTTCAGTGCCGGTACGCGCGGCATCCTCAACGCAGATAACGGCGGCAACACGGGCCTGACAGTTAGCCAGAACAGTTTCAGCGGCTGGCGGACCGGCTTGTATGTGGAAGAGGGCGCGCCGGGGGCTGTCATCTCCGGTAACGACTTTGACGGCAATCTCGTCGGCCTGGCCTTTGAGGAGCCGGACGGTCAGGTGGTCACCGACAACAGCTTCACCAACAATCAGCAGGAAGGCATCGGGCTTGGCGCCAAGGACGGCAACCGTGAGGTGACCCTGGACGGCAACACCTTTGCCGGCAATGGCGGTCAGCCGGTCGGCGTTTACAGCGACGGCGACGGGATAACCGTTACGAGCAATGACGCCGGAACGGGAGGGGTTCTGGAGCTGCAGGCAGGTGCCACCAACGTCGAACTGCTTGGCGAAGGCGGACTCTCCGTTATCGGCAACGACGGCGACAACGAGATCACCGGCAACAACGGCGCCAACGCCCTCGACGGTGCCGGCGGCGCGGACACGCTCGCCGGTGGCGTGGGTAACGATACGCTGGCTGGTGGCGAGGGCAACGATGTTCTCTATGGTAATGGCGACGATATCGTTGCCACTTTCTCCACGGACTTCAGCGAGTTCGACACAGGGCCTATCACAGACGGGGAGAATGACTGGGTTCTGCGCAGCGCCGGCAACCGTGATCAGGAAATCGTCGATCTGGGCGGTGACAGAGGCAATGTGTTCAGGATCTCCAGCGACCCTTCCATCACTGACTTCGCCGGACCCTATTCTCCTGTTGTGAAGAACAGCTCGGGCGAGGCGGAAACCGTTGGGGAGCCGCTGACGTCTGCCGACTTCGATACCATTCGGGTCACCTACGACTTCAGACCGGTCAGTGATTTGCCGGACTCTTCCCGTGTCGAGGTGGACTTCGGCCGTGTCGGCAGCACCGACCGGATCAGCTTCATGGTCCTCGAGTGGGATGACAGCGTCGGCCTGCGGATTGCCACAAACGAGGCCACGACGACCAACGATCAGTGGTACACCAACGACTTTACCGCCTTCACCGGCAATCGGACGGTGGTCGAGGGTTTGGATGCCGATGGTGCGCAGTGGCACCAGTTGGAGATGGTGCTGCGCTTCAATGACGGTGCGGACAATGATGTGATCGAGATTTATCTCGACGGTCAGTTGATCGGCACCAGCACGACCTTCGAGAACTACTGGAATTGGCTTGACGACGATCACGACGCCAATGCCGAGGCCAATCAGGCGGTCGGCCTGTTCTTCCGGCCGAGCGGCAGCGGTGCCGCCGCAGACGGCGAAGGCGGTGACAACCAGGGCTTCTACTTCGACAACCTGGAGATCACCGCTACGAACTCTGCCACCGATCACGACGATCTGAGCGGTGGTGCGGGCGACGACACGCTCGTTGGCGGTGCCGGCGATGACACTATCGATGGCGGTGAAGACTTCGATACGGCCGTGTTCGGCGGCAACCGGGGTGACTACGACGTCAGCTTCGATGGAACGACGGTAACCGTCGAGGGGCCGGACGGCGCCGACAGCCTGACAGCCATCGAGGAACTGCGGTTCGACGACCAGTCCGTCTTCGTGGTGACGGACGGCCAGTCGATCCAGGCCGCCATCGATGCGGCCTCCGACGGCGACACCATTGTTGTGCGTCCCGGCACCTACGCTGAGACCCTGGACATCGACAAGCAGGTCACCCTGCTTGGCGTGCAGTCCGGTATCGATCCGAACGGTGACAGCCGTACGGGCGCTGAAACGACCATCACCGGCGGCATCCTCCTTCGCGACGGCGCTGACGGCACGACGATCGACGGCTTCACCCTCCAGGAAGGCAACGGCAATCTGCAAGGCCAGAAAGCGGGAATCTTCCTGGCCAGCGGCGCGGCGGACATTACGCTTCAGAACAATATCCTGACGCGCAGCGGCGCCGTAGATGACGACGGCTTCCGAGGTATGCTGACGACGTTCAACGGCGCCAACACCGGCCTGACCATTACGCAGAACAGCTTTACCGGCTGGCACTCGGGCGTGTTCATCAATCCCGGCTCCACGAACGCGCTGATCTCCGACAACACCTTCGATGGCAACTTCGTCGGCATGTCGATCGATGGGCCCGATGGCGCTGTCGTCACGAACAACAGCTTCACCAACAACCCCCACGAGGGACTGGGCCTCGGGCCGGGGGAAGCCAATCCGACGGTGACGCTCGACGGCAACAGCTTCTCCGACAACGGCGCGTTGAACGGTGGCCGCTCGATCGGTGTCTACGACGACATCCAGGTGACGAGCAACGTTGAAAACACCGACGCCGCACTTGAACTGATTGACGGTTACGCCAGTGACATCGTCCTGGCCGGTACTGCGCCACTCTCGGTCATCGGCAACGATGCGGCCAACGACATCGAAGGCAACGACGGCGCCAACCTGATCGACGGCGAGATTGCCGACGACACAATCGACGGCGGCGCCGGCGACGATACCCTGTTTGGCGGCCTCGGCAACGACGATCTGGCCGGCGATGAGGGGGACGATATCCTTTACGGCGGCGATGATGACGACATCCTCTTCGGCGACGCAGGCAGCGACACCCTCTTTGGGGGCGCGGGCGCAGATACCTTCGCCTATGAGAGCATTCTCGATGCCGGAGATCTGATCGACGGCTTCGACGCCGAGGGCGTAGACAGCATCGATCTGAGCGTGCTCTTCGACAGCCTTGGGGTTCTTGAGGGCGATCGCGGCGCGCGCGTCCAGGTTGACCAGGCCGGCGCCGACCAGGACGCGACGATCCTGATCGACAGCGATCCGGCCAGCGATGGTTTCGAGGTCACCCTCGCGACGGTGGTAAACGTCACCGGCGAGCTGACGGTCGACGACCTGATCCTGTCGGTGCCCTAGAACGGGCCGGCAATAGGGCTCTTGGCGGCGCGCGGCATCTGCCGGCCGCGCCACCGGGAACCGGGACGGCTTCACCCTCTGGGGTGATTGGCTGAACGGCGGCGGCTGCTACAAGACTTTGTGAGGCAAGCAAGCAGAACAGCCTCACAATCGCACCCAAGGCGACCGGGTGAACCTTTTGACCCCACTAGGCCCCTGGCGTCTTTCCTGGCGCCGGGCAGTGAGCCACCTCAAGCTCCTCAACTGCCCGGCGCTTCTCTCTTCACCTCCCCTTCTTCGGCCGCGTGTCCGGGTGCGCGACCGCTTTCCATGGCGCAGCGGTCATTTTTGAGGCACTGCACCATGACACTGGACTTTCGCGGTTATTTGCATACAAAGCGCTGCCTAACAACTCGCGTAGAACGAGTAGTCCGGCAGTGTCAGTAGAATGGTTGTTGTGGCGTAGATGGGTGTACCGGCTAAGCAGCGTCGTAGCCCCTGCAGTATGGCGGGTGTCGATGCGGAGCGCCGGACGGCACGCCGAATGATCCGACAGAGTCTGCGACCGGAATGTCAAACCTCCCGGCTTTGGGACGGAGGGGTGGCGAATGGACTGCTCTTCATGAGGAATGGGAGGGCTTCCGCGGCTTGGTGTTCGATCCGGAAAGTTTCGATAGGGCGCTGGATCAAGTATACCGCGCTACGACGGGGGAAGTGGACTGGCATGACGCGCTTCGAAAGGTCGCGTATGCTTTTGACGCCGCTTGTGCCGCCGTGGCGGTTGAGCGCAGCAACGTTACGCAGGTTCGTTGCGACCCGCTGAGCGTCGCCCCCACTCCCGAGGCTGTTCACACCAGCCTGCAGACCCGGGACATCGAGCAACTCTACTACGACCGATATCATCGGCTGGACCCTTTCAGAGCAAAGGTTGGGGTTGCGTTGACACCCTCGGTGCTGCGTATGCACGATGTCTGTGATGCGGCCGAATTCGCCCGCGGCGCTTACTACCAGGAGCTTTGCCGGCGTATCGACTGCTTTCACCTCGGCCGTTTCACATCCCGGTTCGATGCCGACACCCAACTCCGAATCGTCATCAACCGAAGCCGCAAGTCCGAACCTCTCGACGACCGGGAGATGACCCTCTTCCGGGCCTTGGGCGGCCATGTCGCCCGGGCTCTTCGCATACAGCGCCAGGTGACCCGCATGGGCGCAACGCTGCTGGCCGCGTTGGAGGCGCTTGGCCGCAACGGGCGTGCGGCCTTTCTGGTGGACCGCAACGCCAGGATCTCGCACATGAACGCAAAGGCGGAGGCGATCTGTGCCCTCGGCGACGGGCTGACCGCCCGCCACGGCCGGCTGCTTCCTCATGCATCGCAAGCACAGAAGCAGCTGCGCGCCGCGCTGTCCCTTCAGCTCGGCGAAGGTCCGAAGACGGCGCCAAGAGGGCCGACCTTCGTCGTCATCCACCGCTCCTGCGCCCCGATGCCCTATGTTGCGGAGGTGACGCCCTTTGCCTTTGATGTTTTCTGGAGCACCCCGATTGCGGCAACGGCTCTTGTGACGATTGACGATCCGGACTCCCAGCGTCCGGTTGTTTCGGAACGTGTGGCCGCGGCGCTGAGCCTGACGCGCAGCGAGGCGCGCGTCGCCGGCTTCCTGGTGGGCGGGCGCAGTGAGCGGGAGATCGCCGAAGCTCTGGCCGTCAGCCTCAACACGGTCAAGACCCACCGCAAGCGCATCTATGCCAAGCTCGGCGTCACCCGCAGGGCGGAACTGGCGGCGATCCTCAACGTCCGTTCCTAGGCGGGCCGCCCGGGAGCGGCCGGGTCGGGGAGCGGCCTTTGCCGTGCAACCGTCACCTTTTGGGGCTATGCTTGGGGGCTCCGGTGGCGGTTTCGCCTCAAGCCGGGGAAATCAGGCCTCCCAAGATCGCGTGGACAGAGTGCGGATGACCGTCGATCAGATCATTCGAGATATCCCCTCTCCAGACGACAAGGACTCGCCGCTGCGAGAGGACATCAGGCTGCTTGGGCGCCTTCTGGGCGACACCGTCCGGCATCAGGAAGGCCAGAGCATCTTTCATGTCGTCGAGAAGATCCGCCAGACGTCGATCCGCTTTCACCGCGATGACGAACAGCAGGCCAAGCGCGATCTTGAGGATATCCTGGCCAGCCTCAATCCTGACCAGGAGGTGCAGGTCGCCAGAGCCTTCAGCTACTTCTCCCATCTTGCCAACCTCGCCGAGGATCAGCACCACATTCGGCGCACCAGGGCCCATGAGATCGGCGGCTCGCCGCCAAGGCGGGGCACGATTGCCCGGGCCCTGCAGCACGCGGCCGAACTGGGTCTGACGGCAGGTGACCTGCAGGCGTTTTTCGAAACAGCGCTGATAAGCCCCGTGCTCACGGCACACCCCACGGAGGTGCGCCGCAAGAGCACCATGCGCTGGGAGATGACCATCGCCGATCTGATCAGCCGGCGGGAGCGTGAAACACTGACGCCCGAAGAGGCGGAGGATATCGACACCAAGCTCAGCCAGGCGATCCTGACACTCTGGCAGACCAACCTGCTCCGCCAGACCAGGCTCCAGGTCGAAGACGAGGTCGAGAACGGCCTGACCTACTACGACTACACCTTTCTCAGGGCGCTGCCGCGTCTCTATGCCCGGCTCGAGGACCGCATGTCCGCCATGGAGCCCTCGGCACCGCCGCTTCGTGTGTCCTCTTTCCTGCGCATCGGCAGCTGGATCGGCGGCGACCGCGACGGCAATCCCTTCGTGACGGCCGAGGTGATGGAGCAGACCCTGCGGATGCAGAACGACAGGGCCTTGCGGTTTTACATGGACGAACTCGAAGACCTCGAGTCCGAGCTGTCGCTGTCTCTGCGCATGGTTCAGGTCTCCGATGCGCTTTCCAGCCTTGCGGGACAGCCTGCCGAGAGCTCTCCGCATCGCCGCGTCGAACCCTATCGCCGCGCGGTCGCGAACATGCGGGCACGGCTGGCGGCCAGTTATGAGCGGCTCCAAAGCGAACCGGGCGCGAGGCTCCCTCCCGACGGGCCGGCCCCCTATGAGGCTTCAGGCGAACTGCTGGCCGACCTGGACATCATTCACGAGTCTCTGGCCGCCAACTGCTCGGGTGCGCTCACCAAAGGCCGGCTGCGCCACCTGCGCCGCGCCGTCGATTGCTTCGGATTTCATCTGGCGAGCCTCGATATGCGCCAGAACTCGGCCGTTCATGCTGCCACTCTGGCAGAGCTGCTGGACGCCGTCGCGCCGGGCACGGACTATCAGGCAATGGCCGAGGACGAGCGCATCGCCCGCCTGACCGCGGAGCTGACGAACACGCGGCCACTGATCCGCAGTTTCTGGTCCTATTCGGAGGAAACCTCGAAGGAACTCGCGATCTTCCGGACCGCCGCCTCCTGCCACAGCCGCTACGGCAGCAGGGCCATTCCGACCGCCATCGTGTCAAACACCCAAAGCGTTTCCGACCTGCTGGAACTGACGGTGCTCCTGAAGGAGGTCGGCCTAGTCACCCCCGACGGACGAAGCGCGGTGAACATCGTGCCGCTGTTCGAGACCATCTCGGACCTGCGGAACTGCATTGACATCATGGACCGGTTGCTGGCGATTCCCGCCTACCGGCGGCTGGTGGACAGCCTGGGCGGTGTCCAGGAAATCATGCTCGGCTACTCCGACAGCAACAAGGACGGCGGCTACGTCACCTCCGGGTGGGAACTCTACAAGGCGGAAATCGGCCTGATCGACCTGTTCCGTCGGCACGGCCTGCGCCTGCGCCTTTTTCACGGACGGGGCGGCACGGTCGGCCGTGGCGGCGGACCGAGCTTCGATGCGATCCTGGCCCAGCCGCCCGGCGCGGTCGACGGGCAGATCCGTGTCACCGAGCAGGGCGAAATCATCTCGAGCAAGTACACCAACCCGGATCTCGGCGGCCGCAACCTGGAAATCCTTGTGTCCGCCTGTCTGGAAACGTCCCTGCTGCGCCGCGAGCACAAGGATGTCCCGCAGTCCTACCTTGATGTCATGGAGGCCCTGTCCGACGATGCCTTTCGGGCCTACCGCGCCCTGGTGTACGAAACGCCGCGCTTTGACGAGTATTTCTGGTCGTCGACCGTCATCAACGAGATTGCGACGCTGAACATCGGCTCGCGTCCGGCGTCGCGCAAGGCCCTCGGCCGGATCGAGGACCTGCGCGCCATTCCCTGGGTGTTCAGTTGGTCTCAGTGTCGTCTGATGCTGCCCGGCTGGTACGGCTTCGGCACTGCGGTTCAGGCCTGGTTGGCGGAGAACACCGAGGACGGTCTTGCCCGTCTGCGCGAGATGTACAGCGATTGGCCGTTTTTCCGCGCCCTGCTGTCGAACATGGATATGGTGCTGTCCAAAACGAGTATCGCCGTTGCGTCGCGCTACGCCGAGCTGGTCGAAGATGAGGCCTTGCGGCAGGAGATCTTCCAGCGTATCCGCAATGAGCATCGGGCCTCGGTCGAGGCGCTCCTGACCATCATGGAGAACGAGGAACTCCTGGCCGCCAATCCCCTGCTGTCGCGTTCGATCTCGAACCGTTTTCCCTACCTCGATCCGCTCAACCATCTTCAGGTCAATCTTCTTCGCGAGTACAGGAAGAAGTCCGAGAACCCGAAGGTGCTGCGGGGCGTTCAATTGACGATCAACGGCGTGGCCGCCGGCTTGAGGAACAGCGGATAGCCCTTCGGCGGTGTTCGTCCGCGGACCGGCTTTGCGGCCTGAAGCGACGCGGTTTTGCGCCCGGTAGCGCTGCGCGCGCGGGCTCAATAACCCAGCTGATAGTACCACGGTGCGAAGAGGGAGAAGGCCACCCAGATCAGCAGCACGAGCGGCAGCCCGAGGCGGATGAAGTCGGCGAAACGGTAGTGGCCGGGCCCCATGATCAGCAGGTTCGTCTGATAGGCAATCGGCGTGGCGAAGGAGCAGTTGGCCGCGAGGAGGACAGCCAGGGCGAAAACCGTCGGCGACTCGCCGAGGCTCTGTGCAATGCTGACGGCGATCGGCGTAAAGATGATGGCGGTCGCATTGTTCGTCAGGATGTTCGTCATGAGAGCGACGATCAGGAACAGCAAGGAGAGCACCACCGCCGCGCCGAAGGCCTGGACTCCGAACAGAAGCTCCTGGGCAAGCAGTTCCGCGCCGCCGGATCTTTCCAGGGCGGCCCCGAGCGCCAAGGACGTGGGAACGAGGAGGACGATACGGCGGTCGAGCGCGCGGGCCGCCTGCTCGAAGGTGAGGACACCCGTGGCGATCATGGCGACACAGCCGAGCAGGGCGGAGACCACCACCGGCAACAGCCCTGTTGCCGCCAGGAGAATGACACCGACGAAGATCGCCGCGGCGCGCTTTGCCAGTTGAGGGGCCGGCAGTTCGACAACGGTTTCGTCCAGCGGAATGAGATTGCCGGTGCGGCGCAGGCTCTGGAGCTGCGGGCGGGTGCCCTGGACGACCAGGACGTCACCGGCCAGCAGACGGATCTTGGTCAACTGGTCGCGGATCATGTGAGAGCGTCTTTCGAGTCCCAGGACGAGGCACTGATAGGTCCGGTAAAACCCGATCCGTTCGAGCGATTCGCCGACCAGCCGGGAGCCCGGGGGAATCATAACCTCGGCCAGAACCTGATCTCCCGCCGCAAACTGCCCCTGATCCCGGTCGTCCGCGCCAAGGGTTTCGGCCGCCAGCGCATTGTGCAGCAGGCCCGGATAGCGCGCCGCCAGTTCGGTCAGCGCCGTGCGTGTCGCCAGCACGACGAGAAGGTCGCTGGAACGCAATCGAACATCGGTAAAGGGGGGCAGCAAGGCCTGCTCGCCGCGCTGAACCAGGATCAGTCTGGTGTTGGAAATGCCGAGCACGTTGGAGGCAGCAGGCTTGTCAACGAGGCCGGCTTCCGAGCCGACGGTGAGCTTGGCCACGAAACGCGGGATGCGGCCGGTCATCAATCGCTCCGGCAGCGACGGCCTGTCCGGGAGCAGGCGCGGCCCGAAGACGATCAGGTAGATCAGGCCAACGGCGACCAGCACCAGCCCGGGGACGGTCATGTCGAAAAAGCCGAGGGGCGCCTCGCCAAGCTGCGTAAGGGCGCCGGAAACGAGCAGATTGGTACTGGAGCCGATCAGTGTTGTCATTCCGGCGAGCACGGCAACGAAGCTCAGCGGCATCATGACCCGGCTGGCCGTGCGCCGCAGGCGATGGGCCAGCACCTGCAGGATCGGTATGAAGAGGACAACGACGGGTGTGTTGTTGAGAAAGGGGCTGAGCACCAGAACGCAGCCGAAGGCCAGCGCGAACGACAGCGTGACGTTCATGCGCGCCAGCGCCAGCACATATCCGGTCGACCAGCCGAGCGCATCGGTTCGGATGACGCCCTGCCCGAGAACGAGCAGCGCCAAAACAGCGATCAGAGCCGGGTTGGCAAAGCCTTGAAGCAGGACCGAGGCGCCCAGGAGATTTTCGCCTTGCGCGTCCAGTAAGGGGAAGACCTCAAAGAACAGCAAGAGAACGCCAAGAATGGCGATCGCCGAGAACTCGATTGGAATACGCTCGGTCGCGAAGAGCGCGATTGCGACAAGGACAATGAAGAATGTGAATGCTTCAGGAAAGTACGCTTCCATCGGCACCCGCCCGATGTTGCCTCATCAGCAATACTCCGCCGAGCTTCGCCGGACAAAGCTCGCGTTCCGGTAATTGTAGGGCCCTCTGCCGTGTGAGGGAACTCTCTCCCCCGATTTGGCCATCCGATGACATCGGCGGCTGGCCGGCTCTGCCTTCACCCTCCGGGGCTTCCTTGGCGGCCCGCGAAGCTGCCGGTACGACGCGCCGGCCGATGCCCCAAGAGTTGGAGCGTTTTCAGTGGCTTGAACGGACTGCCCCGGAGGTTCTATCCGGCGCGAGCCTATCTGTTCGTTTACGATTGGCTGAACACATCAATCGGGGCGCATCAATCAATTGTGACCGCCGCTTAGGCCAGATCATGTGTAGACTAGGCTTTACTGGGTGGTGTGCGTGGGAGCGCCCTTCTGGTGCAGAAGGTGAACTGGGACGATCTGCGGTTTTTCCTGGCTGTCGTGCGCGAAGGCTCGCTTTCGGCGGCGGCGCGGGCACTGCGGGTCTCCCAGCCCACCGTCGCACGGCGGATCGATCAGCTCGAACAGCAGATGGGGCAGACGCTCTTTGATCGGGACGGCCAGGGATTCCGCCTGAACGAAGCCGGTGGCGCGGTCCTGCGGTTCGTCGAAGCCATGGAGCGCGAGGCCGAGGGCATCGACAACTTCCTGGGCAGCGCGGCGCGGCTACCACGCCCAACGGTGCGGATCGCCACCACCTTCAACCTCGCCAACTTCTGGCTCACCGACAAGTTGGCCGCGCTTTCGCAGCGCGACCCCTCCCTGCGCTATGCCGTGCAGGTCGGCATCGAGAAGGCCGATGTGCAGCGCTACTGCGCCGACATCGCGGTCCGGATGGGTGACCCGGAAGACGAGACGCTCTTTGGCCGCCGGGTCGGCAAAGTGCACTGCGGACTCTACGCCAGCAGGCCTACCTGGCCGACCGGGGCATGCCGCAGAGCCAAGCCGCGCTTGCCCAGCATCGAATCATCGGGGCGGAGGGCGCGGTCGAGAACCTGCCCCAATGCACGGCGCTGCGCCAGATCAGCGGCAGCGATGGCTGCGACTTCTGCGCTGACAACACCAACATCCAGTTGGCCGCAGCCCGCGCGGGGCTCGGCATCGCCACGCTGCCCTGCTTCGTCGCGCAAAGCGAGAAGACCCTGCAGCGCATCCTGCCGGAGGACTTCGACATTCCCGTCGACCTCTGGGTCCTCGTCAATCATAACCTCAAGGAAAGCGGGCCGGTGCGCCAGACCTACGACTTCATTCTGCGCGAAGCGCTGCGCGATGCCGCGCTTTTCGAAGGTGTGGCTTCGCGACCCGAAGACGCAAGCGACGGCACGGTCGTTTCCCTCTCCGCCGTGCAGTAGGACGCCCGCTCAGTCCTGCAGTACCGCGAGGCGGCTGATATCCCAGGTGACCCAGACCTTGTCGTCGGCGATCTGCTCGGCCGCGCCGGCGTCCATGTAAGCGCGCAGCACGGCGTCGTCGTGCTCGCCGACCCGGATGTCGAGGGTGGTGCGGCTGCCCTTGAAGAGCTTGCTGACGACGCGCCCGGGCAGGGCATCCGCCTCAGCCGGGGGCGCCGGGTGGCAAACAAGGCTTTCCAGGCGCAGGGAAGCGGTGATGGGGCTGCCCGCCACAGGAACCGCGCCGGGTGCGGCGCCCTTCAGGTCCAGGCCGTTCCAGTCGATCACGACGCTGCCGTTGTCGGCACCCTTCACCCGGCCTTCGATCAGGTTGGTTTCGCCGATGAACTCGGCCACGAAGCGGCTGCGCGGACGGAAGTAGAGATCCTCGGGCGTGCCGTCCTGCTCCACCCGCCCGGCGTTCATCACCACGATGCGGTCGGACATGGTGAGCGCCTCTTCCTGGTCGTGGGTGACGAAGAAGAAAGTCTTGCCGGTGCGCTTCTGGATCTGCTTCAGCTCGACCTGCACCTGTCCGCGCAGCTTCGCGTCCAGCGCGCCCAGGGGCTCGTCCAGCAGCAGCAGCTTGGGGTCGGGCGCGAGGGCGCGGGCAAGGGCGACGCGCTGGCGCTGGCCGCCGGAGAGCTGGTCGGGCATGCGGTCGCTCAGGGCCGAAAGCTGCAGGAAGTCCATCAGGTCTTCGCTCTGGCGGGCGATCTCCGCCCTGGTCCGCCCCTTCAGTTCCAGGCCGAAGGCGATGTTCCGCGCCACGCTCATGTGGGGGAAGAGGGCGTAGTCCTGGAACACCATGTTGACGTCGCGGCGGTTGGGCGGCAGGCGTGTCACGTCCTGGCCGTCGATGACCACCCGGCCCTGCGTGGGCGTCTCGAAGCCGCCGAGCATGCGCAGGGTGGTCGACTTGCCGCAGCCCGAGGGGCCGAGAAAGGTGATGAACTCCCCGGCGCCGATACGCATGTCGAGATCGTCGACGGCGGTCACCGCGCCGAAGCGCTTGGTGATGCCGTCCAGGTGGACGATGGCCCTGCTTGAGTCGATGTTTTGGCTCGTATCGATATCTGGGGCAGCACTCATCCTCAGGACCCTTTGTTCAGACGCCGCATGGAGCGCTCGGCCCAGAGGCCGAGGACAGCGGTCAGCACCAGGACGACAGCGGAGATCGCATTGATCTCCGGCGACATGCCGGTGCGCAGCATGGCGAAGATCAGCACCGGCAGGGTGGGCTCGTAGCTGCCCAGGAAGAAGGAGCGCACGAAGTCGTCGAAGCTCAGCAGCATGCAGAAGATGCCGGCGCCCACCAGGGCCGGTACCAGATAGGGCAGGGTGACGCGGAAGAAGGCGACGATGGCATCCGCCCCCAGATCGCGCGCCGCCTCGATATGGCTGGGCGGCAGGGTCGAGAGGCGGGCCATGACCACCAGGGCGACGAAGGGCACGTTGTGCACCGTGTGGCCCAGGATGATGGCCAGCATGCCGGGCTCGATCTCCAGACCGCGGGCGAAGATGCGCAGGGAGATGGCCGAGATAATCCCCGGCACCACCGCCGGCAGGCAGGTCAGCGCAAAGACGAGGAGCTTGCCGCGGAATTTGTGAGGCCCCAGGAAGCAGGCGACCCAGGTGCCGATGGCCAGCGAGAGGACGGTGCTGGCGATGGCGATCGCCATCGAGTAGCCGAAGACCCCCAGCACCTCGGCATCCTGGAAGATGCCGGTGTACCACTCCAGGGTCCAGCTTCGGATCGGAAAGCCGATGAACTTCGAATCCTTGAAGCCCATCATCACCATCAGCACCAGCGGGACGAAGAGGTAGACGATGAAGGCCCAGTAGATGACCGACATCAGGATGCGGGTATGGCGCGTCATTCCGTCATCCCCCTCATTGAATCATGCTCCTCATTGCATCATTCCCCGGCCGCTGCGGCCCATGAGCTTCAGGAAGATCGCCGCCGCCGAGAGTGTGGTGATCAGCATGATGGAGGCGAAGGCCGCGCCCACCGGCCATTGGTCGCCGGCGACGTGGAAGAAGCCGGCGATGGTCTCGGCGAAGACGGTGGTGCTCGGTCCGCCCAAGAGCACCGGGGTGGCGTAGTAGCCGGTGGAAATGAGGAACACGAGGGTGCAGCCGGATGCGATGCCCTCCTTCGACAGCGGCAGCGTCACCCGCCAGAACCGGGTCCAGGAGCCGGCACCGAGATCGGCGGCGGCCTCCAGGTAGGTATTGGGGATCTTCTCCAGCGCCGAATAGAGCGGCAGCAGCATGTAGAGCGAGGTCAGGTAGATGATGCCGACGCCCAGGGAAAAGCTCGTGTACATGAAAGGGATCGGCCGGTCGATGAGGCCGAGGAACTTGAGGATCAGGTTTACCGCGCCGTTGTTGCCGAGCAGGATCATGATGGCGTAGGTGCGCACGATCTCCCCGACCCAGAACGGGATCAGCAGGATGAGCAGGAAGAGAAGCTGGCGGTTGCGGCGGACGTGCTTGGCGAGGAAATAGGCGACCGGATAGGTGATGATAAGGGTCGAGAGCGTCAGCACGAAGGCAAAGCCCAGCGTGCGGAAGTAGGGCATGACGAAGATCGCGTCCTCGAAGAACTTCGCCCAGTTCTCCAGGGTGAGCTGCGGTACGGTGCCGGCGGTGGGCGGATAGGAGTCGAGGAAGCTGATCCAGAACATCCTGATGATCGGGCCGAGATGGGCGAAGACCACCCAGAACAGCGGGAAACTGGCCAGCAGCCAGAACTGCCGCCGCGGGGTCTTGAACAGCACCGCGGAGACCGCCTGATAGAGGTCGCTGGTGAGCAGCCGGCCCCAGAGACTGCGGCCATTGCCGCCGGTTCCCGCGCGCTCGACGCCGGCGAGTTTCGAATCGCTTTGTGCCATACGGCCTTTCCCGCTGCCTGTGGCGTGGCGGTGAAGAAGGGGCGTCCGCCGCGGACGCCCCCGCCTCACATGGTCCGGCGCCTCAGGCGGCCTTGATCTGTTCGACCGCCGGGTCGATCAGCTCGTACTTCATCTTGTTGGCCTCGGCGCGGAAGAAGCGCAGGCCCTCAAGCTCTTCCTCAGTGAAGGAAGCGGCCTTTTTCTCCAGCTCGCTCAGGTGCGTGTCGGCGCCCTTGAAGGTGGAGATGAAGCCGGAAGCCTTGGTCATTTCAGCGCCGACCTGGGAAGAAGCGAGCAGCGCGTCGAGCAGCTTGTAGGCATTGTCCGGATTGGGCCCGTTGTTGGCGACGTTCAGCGTGTAGACGAAGCCGTAGGAGCCTTCCTTCGGAATGGTCATGCGCACAGGAAAGCCGTCCATGATCAGCTTGGAGATCGGGCCGTTCCAGGCATGGGCCAGGACCACGTCCTGGTTGATGAACATCTGCTGGATCTCGGCGCCGGATTCGTAGAACTTGCGCACCTTGTCCTTGTGGGAAATCAGGAAGTCGCGCACCTCCTCGACGATCGAGGCGGCCTGGGCCGGGTTGTCCATGTACTCGATCATGTTGCCGTCATAGCCCTTGGCCAGAATCATCACCGACATCATGTCCTGAATGATGTAGGCGGTGCGGCCGGCGTACTTGTCATCGAACATGATGTCCCAGGACTTGGCCTCCTCCGGCGTCACTTCTTCGCTGTTGTAGGCCATGATTTCGGCGCCCGAGAGAATCGGCGCACCCCACTTGTTGCCGTTGATGGTGGCCCAGTCGCTCTCCGAATAAACCGGGTTGATGGTGCCCCAGTTCGTCAGGCGGCCCGTATCCATCGGCGCCAGCAGCTCCGAGTCGATGAACTGCAGGAAGCGGTGGCCGGCCACGGTCACCACGTCGGCGGTCGGGTTGGGGGCCTCGGCGGCCAGCAGGTTGAACTGCTTGCCCTGGTCGTCGACGAGGCGGATGCGGACCTCGATGCCGGTCTCCTTCTCGAACTCGGCCTTGAAGTCGTCGGGGATGAAATTGGCGTAGGTCCAGACGTTGACCACGCCGGAGGCCCGTGCGGAACTACGCCAGACCGCCGGTGCGGCGAGCACTGCAGCGCCCGCGGCGGCGCCTTTGATGAAGCGGCGTCTGTTCGTCGTAATCTTGGTCATCTCTCTTTTCCCCTCTTTCTTGGTTTTCACTGATTGCCGAACGTTTCGGGTGCGCGGTGTTATCCCGCGCTTTGCGGGCGGGACTGCGGCCGGTCTTCCGCCAATCTCGTCTCACCCGTCGGGTAACCGTCCCTGGCGAGCCGTTTGAGCTCCTCCAGCGACATGTCAGCGAGCGCCAGCGCGTCGAGCAACTGGTTCTCGCGGAAAAAATCGCGCCCGTAGAGCGCGGAGAAAATCTCGATGCCCGCGCGGTGCAGGGTGGCCGGACGGCCCGCCAGCTCACCGAGCTTGACGGTCATCAGGAGGCCGTAGGGCGCATCCTCGGTGACGTAGCGGCTGTCCGCGGTCGCCGGGCCGGTCCCGCCGCGGCCCTCGCGGTGCATCTCCTGGTTCATGGCCGAGACGCTGTTCAGCGGCACGTGAAAGGAGAGGTGGAAGTGCTCGAAGATCGTGCGCACCGAAAGGCCGAGGGCCTCGCAGATCGCCAGGCGCTCGCGGTCCAGCGCCTCCAGCAGGCGCCCGACGTTGGGCGTGACGTTGAGGCCCTGGCCCCAGGTCTCGCCGTGCTCCATGCGTGTCATGTTGCAGAGCGCGATGCCCATGTGGTTCTGCGGGTTGAGGTTGCTGAGGGTGATGGCCAGCAGACCGTCGCGCTCGACAAAGCGGTCGCCGAACAGCACCTGGCAGCAGGCCAGTCCCTCCGCGCTCAACGACTCCGGCAGGGTACAGATGTCGACCTTGCTGCGGATCGTGTTGACCTGGGCCTCGACATGGCTCGGCTGCCGGCCCGAGGTGACGGTGGTGCCCCAGGCGACGATGGGCAGCACCAGCCCGCGTGCGGCCAGCAGCCTGGAGAGATAGAGCGCCCCGAGGGAGGCGTGGGAGGAGATCAGCACTGTCTGTCCCGCGCGTAGATGGGGCGCCAGGGCGTCGAAGACGGCCTTGTGGCCATAGCCGGGCAGGGCGATGAGGATGACCTCCGCTTTCTCGGCCAGGTCGGCGGCGGAGGTCGCGATGCGGGGATGGAACGCGCCTTCGACCGCACCGCTGGCGACGAGCGGCTCGCCTGCTGCCAGGCGTTCGGTACGCGCGCCGGAGGGAGACCAGAGTGCGGCCTTGTGGCCGTTCTGTTCCAGCAAGGCGGCCGCACCATAGGCGATGGCACCGGCACCGGCAATGCCGACGGAGAGGCTGTGCGGCGCTTTGGCCATCACGCTTCCTCCCCTTGCGGAGCCACCGGGTCGCCCAACAGGTGCATCAGCCGGTTGGCCCAGCCGAAGAGGGCGGTGGAGAGAACGAGGTCGAGGATCTCGGCCTCCTCCAAGCCGGCCTCGCGCAGCGCCAAAACATCGGCCTCTGTCGCTTCGCTGGGTGTCTTGGAGAGTTTCACGGCAAAGGCGAAGATGGCTGCCTCGCGCGCCGGCAGCGCCGCGGCCTCGCCGGCGGCGAAGATCTGCTCCATCTGGCCTGTGTCCTTGGTCAGCTGGTTGTAGCGGCTGGCGTGGACGGCGGCGCAGTAGACGCAGCGGTTGACGACGGAGGCACCGACGGCACCCAGTTCCCGCCCGCTGCGGCCGAGGCCGCCGCGGTTGTACATGATGGCGTTGAACAGCGGCGTGCGCGCTTTCAGCGTCTCCACGTCGTTGGCCAGCACCAGCACGTAGTCGGAGACCTTGGTGTTGGAAGGTGTGACCTTCAGGGCATCGCGCTGGGCCGGCGTTGCCTCGGCAAGGTCGATGGGCTGCACGCGGGGGCGCCACTGCGGCACCTCCACGGTGAAGTCATGAATCACCTCGGGGTCTGAGAGCGCCGTGCTCATGCCGTTGCCTGCATCAGCTTCAAGCCGGCTACCACGCGAAGCTGGTAGGCGAGGAAGGCCGTCAACTCGGCCAGCCGGACGATGTCGGCGTCGCCGATACCGGCAGCCTTCAGGGCTTCGATGTCATCAGCCGTCGCATCCTTGGGCGAGGTCGAGGCGAGGTCCGTATAGGCGGCGAAGGCCGCGACCCGGGGATCGGCGAAGTCCTGTGTGGCGGGATCGGCGAGAGCCGCCAACGCACCGTCGGCGCCGGCCGCCGTCAGCAGACCGCGGTAGTGGTCGGCCAGAGACTCTTCTTTGTGGAGGAGGGAGGCCCGCAGCGCCAGAGCGGCGCGCAGGGCGTGGGAGAGGCCGCCCGGCTCTTCCGGAACGAGGGCGGCGTCGTGGGCCTGCTGGGTCATCGCCAGGATATCGGCCCGGCCCGCCAGTGCCGCCTGAAGCGGACTGTTGGCCGGAAGGGCCGCTGCGCGCATGACCACGTCGTTCCCTTCGGACGTTTCTGCCGTCGTGGATTCTACCGTCATGGATCAGCCCCCCACCTTGCTGAGCGGTGCCACGGCGTCGGTGTCGATCTCGCTGGCGGTCCACTCGTCGCCCTGCAGTTCCGGCTTGTCGTAGTCGATCATGCCCTGGAAATAGGCGGCGACATCTTCCTGGTAGAGGGTGGCTGCCAGCGCGCGGGCAAGCCAGGATGCGCCCTCGCTGATGCCCGGAATGTCGCCGCTGACCTTGCCCAGACTGGCGGAGGCGCCGTAGTTGAAGCAGTAGATATGCTTCAGCCAGGGCGCCTCGCCGGCCTTGCGCTCGCGGAAGGTGAAGTCGGTATTGAGGTAGGGGAACCTGGCGAGATCGTCGTTCTGCTCGTTGGCCGGCGGCGTGTAGCGGTCGCGCCAGAGCTCGATTTTGTCGGCGTAGCCGTCAAGCTCGGTGCGGGCCATGGGGTCGGTGGTGAAGCCGGTGGCGAGAATGATGTAGTCGGTTGCCAGGCGCAGGCCGTCGACCGTGTCGATCACCAGTTCTCCCCCGTCGAGCCGCACCCCTTCGATCCCCTTTCCGAAGTGGAAGTAAACGTTGTCGTTGCGGCTGGCCCGCAGGGTGGAGCCACGCGGCGCCGGTGTCTGGGTGGCGAAGGAGTACTGCATGAAGCGCCAGCGCCATTCGTCCGGCAAGTCCGCGAAGCCGGCGGTGAAGCCGAAGGAGCCGATGCCCATCATCTTGTTGATGGTCGGCATCTCGCGGCGGCGGATCAGGTGACGCACTTCCTTGGCGCCGTGTTCCGCGGCCTCGGCGGCATTCTCAACGGCGGAGGCGCCGGCGCCGATCACCACCACGCGCTTGCCCTTCAGCGCGGCGAAGTCGATGTCTTCCGAAGTATGCGCCCAGTGGCTGCGCGGCAGGTCGCCGATGAAGGCGGGGATCTGCGGGTGACCGGTGCCCTCGCGGCCCGTGGCCATGATGCACTTGCGGGTCAGAAGGCTCTGTTCCGCCGCGGCGCCGGCGAGTTCGAGGCGCAGGTAGTCGCCCTCCGGCAGGATGCGCTTCACCGCCACGCCGTTTTCGACCGGGATGTCCAGCACCTTGCGGTACCACTTCAGATAGTCCATCCACATCGGACGGGGGATCTTGTCCAGTGTTTCCCAGTCCGCCTCGCCGTACTGCGCCGTGTACCATGCCCGGAAGGTGAGGGCGCCGTAGCCGTAGGCCGGGCCGGTGAGCTGCTTGGGCGAGCGTAGAGTTTCCATGCGGGCGTAGGTCATCCAGGGGCCCTCCAGGCCCTCCGGGCTGCGGTCGAGAATGCGGATGTTGCGCATGCCGCCGCTGGTCAGCGCGAACCAGACAAGCTGCCCGCACATGCCGCCGCCGATGATAACGGCGTCCAGAACCCGCTCGCCGCCGTGGTCGTGCGGCAGCACCCAGTTCTCCGGCGGGCGACAGAGATACTGCTGATCCTGGCGCACCCGCGCTTCGAGCGCCGCCAAGGATCCTGTCTGACCCTCTTCTGCTTTCCCCTCTTTCTGCATCTGCGGTCCCATCTCCTAAGGTTCCGGGTATCGGCTGTCGTTCGCTTTCAGCGGCTTTGTTCCTACATCGACCAGACCGGATGATGGTCGTCGATCAAATACACATGACGATGACCATGGCTGGCATGGCGGTGCGGATGGCTGTGGGGCTCCGGCCCCTCCCAGCCCTCGTGTTCGTGCTGGTGATGCTCGTCGTGGACGTGCATATGCTCGTGGTCCAAGGCGGGATGGACATGGTAGCGCTCGGCCTCGTCCTCGACCGGCCAGAGGATCCAGGCCACGCCGGCCGCCGCCAGCGCGCCACAGGCCATGACCACGAAAGACAGCTCCAGGCCCAGGTGCAGCCCGAGCCAGCCCGCCAGCGGGTAGGAGACCAGCCAGCCGGCATGAGACAGCGAGAACTGGGTGGCGAAGAGCGCGGGCCGGTCCGCAGGGCGCGCCGAGCGCTTCAGCAGCAGACCGGCGGGGGTCATCACCGATGCGGTCGCAGCACCGAGGGCGAACCACAGGATCAGGCTGGCCGTGAAGCCGGGCGCCGTGAGGATTGCCAGAGGGGCCAGGCCCAGCAGTAGCCCGCCGCCGCCCATGACAACGCGGGGGGCGAGCCGGTGAAGCACGCGCGGCAGGCTGAGGGCGACCAGCATCGACCCGGCGCCGAAGGCCATCAGCAGGGCTGTATAGGTCTGTTCGCTGCCGCCCAGGACCTCATGGGCGTAGACCACCGAATTCACCAGGACCCAGGCGCCACTGCAGGCGACGGCGAGGCTGAGCGCGAAGAGCGCCCGCAGGCGCGGTGTCCGGCCGTAGATGGCAAAGCCCTTGGTGAGCCGCCGCCGGAACGACTCCTGGGTCAGGGCGCGCGAGCGCTCGGGCAGCCGCGCCATTACCACCAGCGCGGCCGAGCCGGCGAGCCCCAGCGCCGTGCCAAAGAACAGCAGCCCGGGCTCCATCACGGTCAGAAGCAGGCCGACCACGAGCGGGCTCAGCAGCGTCTCGACATCATAGGCAAAGCGGGAGAGAGAAAGCGCCGCGGTATAATCCTCCTCCTCCGGCAGAACCTCGGGGATCAGGCTCTGGAAGGCCGGCGTGAAAGCCGCAGAGCAGAGCTGGATCACGAAGACGATAAGGTAGATTTGCCAGACCTGGTCGATGAACGGCAGCGCCAGAACAAGGGCCACGCGCAGCAGGTCGAGCGCGACCAGCAGAGGTTTGATGGGCAGGCGCTGAACCAGTGCGCTGGCCAGGGGCGCGAAGCCCACATAGGCGATCATCTTCAGCGCCAGGATGGTGCCGACGACCATACCTGCGCTGGCGCCGGAAAGATCGTAGGCAAGGATCGCCAGGGCCAGAGTCATCAAGCCCGTACCGATCAGAGAGAGGACCTGGGCGGAGAACAACCGCCGATAGGTCTTGTGGCGCAGAATTGCTAGCATTCTTGTCCGTTCTTGTCGGATGCCATTATGAGCATCTCCGCAAGCCGGAGTCGAATGCCAAGCGTGACGGTTGCTTCAGGCGACATTTCTTCAGATCGACCGGCCCGCGGCGAAGGCTTGGCTGCGCATCTCGGAAAGTGCATTGCCGTGTGCATCGAAGCCTTCGTAGCGGGCGAACTTGAGGGCATAGGGTGCGAGGTGGTCGTAGCCCTTCTTCGTGACGTGGCCGATGGAGATCCGCTTGGTGAAGTCGAAGACGCTGAGCGGCGAGCAGGTGCGCGCCGCGGCGTTGGTCGGCAGCACGGCGTTGGGGCCGAGCACGAAATTACCGATGGAAACCGGCGTGTGCTCGCCCATCAGAATCTCGCCAGCGTTGCGGATCATGCCGAGGTACTGGTGCGGGTCCTTGGCCTGGATCTCCAGGTGCTCCGGCGCGTAGTCGTTCACGAAGGCAATCGCGTCGTCCATGGTCTCTGCCAGGACGATGCCGCCGCGCGGCCCACAGAGCACGTCGGAGGAGAACCCGACCCGCTGTTCCCCCATTTCCTGCCAGAAGTCCGGAATGGCGTCCCGCGCCGCCTCTGCTACCGCAGCGGAGTCCGTCACCAGATAGGCCGAGCTGTCGGAGCCGTGCTCCGCCTCGATCAGCAAGTCGAGCGCGCAGACCCGGCCGTTGGCGGTGCTGTCGGCCAGGATGATGGCCTCGCTCGGGCCGGCGGGAACGCCGGGGTCGATGCGCCCGGCGAGCAGGCGCTTGGCCGCCACCACCCAGGGACTGCCGGGGCCGACGACTTTCAGGCAGCGCGGCACGGTTTCGGTCCCGTAGGCCACCGCCGCCACCCCCTGGGCGCCGCCGCACTTATAGACCCGCTCGATCCCCGCCAGCCGCGCGGTGACGAGCGTGGCGGCATCGACCTTGCCGTCGGGGCCTGGCGGCGTGATGATCACCGCTTCCGGCACGCCGGCCACTACGGCCGGAATGGCGGTCATCATCACCACACTGGGAAAGGCGCCCTTGCCGCGGGGCACGTAGCAGGCGACGCTGTCGATGGGAACGATGCGGTCGCCGGCGAAGACGCCCGGGTGCATCTCCTTCATCCACATTTCCTCGGGCATCTGCGCTTCGTGAAAGCGCCGCACGTTGTCGCAGGCGAAGGTGAGCACCTCGATCATCTCATCGTCGAGCGTGTCGAAGGCCTCGTCGAAGTCGCGTTCGCTGGCGGCGATGGCATCGGGCGCGACCGGGCTGTTGTCGAACTCCCGCGCGAAGCGGGCGAGGGCGGCATCGCCTTCGGCCTCGACCGCCGCGATGATCGGCCCGACCTTTTCGAGATAGGGATCGAGGTTACCTTCCGTGCGCAGCAGCAGCGCGGCGCGCGCCTCGGCGCTGAGGTCGGAGAGCTTGTGAAAACTGATATCGCTGGGCAAGGGGTCTTACTCCGGGTTCACTTTGAGCGCAGGAAAATCTCGAGCCCGACCAGGCGGTCCAGCAGCCAGACCGCCAGCACGGCGATCAGGATATAGACGACGGAGACCGCCGCCAGGTCAGGAGTGATGACGCTGCGGATCGAATTGTAGATCTGCACCGGCAGGGTGACGATCCGCGAGTCGACGAGGAAGAGGCTGACCAGGAACTCGTTGAAGGCGAGGATGAACATCAGCAGGGCGCCGGTGATCACGCCGGGCATCACGGCCGGCAACGTGACGGTGAAAAAGACCACCACCGGCGGCGCGCCGCAGTTTGCCGCGGCGTTCTCCAGCTCTGAGTCCAAGGCATTAGCCGAGGCGCTGACCGCCCAGATCATGAAGGGCAGGTTGATCACGCAGAGTGCCACGCCGACCGGCCAGAGCGAGCCCAGGATGCGAAGCTCGCCGAAGAAGATCAGCATGCCGAGGCCGGAGACCACCAGCGGGATGGTGAAAGGCAGCAGCAGATAGACCTGCAGGCTGCGGCGGAAGCGGATGCGGTAGCGCAGGATGCCGAGGGCCGCCAGGGTGCCGGCGGGGATCGACACCAGGGTGCAGACGATGGAGACATAAAAGGTGCGCAGCAGCGCGTCCTTGAAACTGTCGAGCTGCCAGAGCCGTTCGTACCAGCGCAGGGAGAAGCCTTCCGGCGGAAAGCGGATGATGTCGCCCGCCGTGAAGGAAGCGCCGATGATGATCAGGGTCGGAAAGCTCAAAAGAATGAGGCTGAAGACCGTCAGCCCCCAGAGCACCACCGCCTTGGAGCGTCCTCCGCTCATGACTTCCGCTCCGCGAAGCCCAGCGTGCCGGTGCCGGCGATCATCAGCATCAGGGCGACCAGCGCGCTGCCCACCAGGGTCAGCACGATGGAGAGCGCCGAGCCGAGGCCGATGTTGGAGATCTGGAAATAGCTGTCATAGATCGCATTGGCGATGAAGTCGGAGGTGCCGCCGCCGAGAATCTCCGGCATCGCGAAGTCGGTCAGGGTCAGGGTGAAGACGACGATGGCGGCACCGATGATCCCGGGCTTGGCCATGGGAAGGACCACATGGCGGAAAGTGCCGATCCAGGTAGCACCAAGGCTTTCGGAGGCCAGCTCGATGTCTTCGCCGATCGCGGCCACGGCGGGCGTGAGCAGCAGCACGGCGAAGGGCAGCATGTACTGCACCAGGCCCAAGATCACGGCCGGGTAGTTGTAGATCAGGTCCAGGGGCGGCAGGCCGATGCCGGTGACGACACTGTTCAGCAGTCCTTCCTTACCGAGGATGATCAGCCAGCCGTAAGCGCGCACCACCTGGCCGATGAAGAACGGCAGGAAGAGCGCGACGAGCAGAAACTTGCGCGTCGCAGCCGAGGCTGTGCGGACCATGAGATAGGCGTAGGGGAATGCCAGAACGAGCGTGATCAGGGTGACGATGGCGGCGGCCAGCAGGCTGCGCCAAAGCACGCGGAGATAGACGGGCCGCTCGAAGAAGGTCTGATAGTTGGTGAGGCTGTAGGCCTCCTTCAGGCGATAGGTGGCGAGGTCCAGCTCGTGCAGGCTGTACTCGAGCATGTAGCCGAGACCGACGACCAGGATGAAGACCAGCGCGACCGCGGGGAACAGGAAGAGATAGCCGTTCATGCCATGCAGACCGCGCGGCCAGGCGGTCGCGACCAGGCGGTCGACGCCGTCGATCAGGCGCCATGACAGCGGTTTGCCACCCGCGGCGGTATCGGCCATCTCTTGCTCTGCTCTCCCCGGAGGTTTGCGCGACCGGCGCGGGACGGAATCCCGGCCGATCGCGCCATAGGCATCAGCCCTGCATGATCTCGCTGAATTTGGCGAACCAGATTGGCTGGTTCTCCACGAGGACCGGCGAGGGCACGCTGACCAGCTTCTCGAAGTCGGCGGGGGCCGTCGGATAGGCCGGATCGCCGGCCAGATCGGCCGGCGGCTCGAGACCCGGATAGACCGGCGGCAGGCCCAGCAGCGAGCACCACTTCTCCTGCGCTTCGCGGGTGATCGCGAACTCGATGAAGCGCTTGGACCAGTACTCCTCGTTGGCCGGCAGGCCTTTGGGAATCCAAAGACCGTCGGTATCGACCTTGCAGCCTTCCTTGGGCACGGTCCACTCGACGTTGATGCCCTTCTGCTTCGCCGCGCGGGCGTTCACCGAGATGGTGCAGGCGATGTCGATCTCACCGTTCTGGAACCAGGTTGTGAAGTCGGCATCCTCGCCCAGCAGCGGCTCGTTCTTCTTCAGGTCGCGGTAGAACTGATAGCCGGGCTCCATGTTGTCGGGGATGTCCGACATGCTGCCGCCGCCGGCGATGACGGCGATGGGGTTGAAGCCGATGCCGTCGTCGTAGAGCGCCACGCGTCCCTTGAACTTCGGGTCCAGCATGACACGCCAGGACTCGGGCGGGCCGTCCGGAAAGGCCTCCGGCCGATAGGCGCAGACATAGACATAGGAGTAGGTGTTGACCAGCGGCCAGCCGTCGATGCCGGTCGGCTTGGCGATGGACAGCAGGCCGTCCAGGCCCTTGAGGTCGCCGAGGTCGACAGTGACGCCGCGCAGCGCAGAGATGGTGGCGTTGGTCGTCGTGTCCCAGTTGACGTGGATCGGCGGCACGCGGCCCTGATCGACGGCAGCCCAGATCTTGGGCTTGATCTCGTTGTCCTCCGTGAAGTCGAGCCTGACCGGAATGCCGGTCGCCTCGGTGAAGGGGTCGGCAACGCCGGCCTGCAGGGATTCGCCCCAGGCGCCGCCCCAGGCGCGCACGATAAGCTCGCCGGGTTTTTTCGTGTGGCCGTCCGCGAAGGCGAACTGCGGCATCGCGAGGGCGCCGGTCGCCAGGGCCGAGCCCTTGAGAAAGCGCCGGCGGTTCAGCCTGAATGGGTCACGGTTATCCGACATGAGAGCCTCCTTCTTCTCGTTCACTCCGTTATTGGTTGACCAGACGATCAGGTTCGATCGCTGGGAAAGGCAAAGAAGTCGCGGGCGTTCCAGCCGAGCGTCACCTGGCTCTGCGGCCGGTGCTCGGCATGGTGCAGGGGGTCGTGGTCGAAGGCGAAGAGCACGGCGTTAGCCAGGGCCGGCACGGAGATCTCGTAGACCATGCGGTCGCCTTCGAAGATCCGCTGACGCACCTCCCCGGTCACCACGTTCTCGAAAACGGCCGCTTCGCCGTTCGCAGGGTCGTCCAGGATGCGCACCTGCTCGGCCCTGAGCGCACAGTCGACGGGGGTGCCGTTGCCCAGTTCCCCTTGTGCGCGGGCCTTCAGCGCCGTATCGCCGACGCGCACCAGGATGCCGCCGTCGCCGCTGGCTTCCACCGCACCCTTGAACATGGCGGTGAGGCCGATGAAATTGGCAACGAAGCGGTTGGAGGGTGCGCGGTAGACCGCCTCCGGGCTGTCGGACTGCTGAATGCGGCCCTCGCTCATCACCACGATCTGGTCCGACATCACCAGCGCCTCGCGCTGGTCGTGAGTGACGTTGATGGTGGTGACGCCCAGTTCCTGCTGGATGCGGCGGAACTCCAACTGCATCTCTTCGCGCAGTTTCTTGTCGAGCGCCGAAAGCGGCTCGTCGAGCAGCAGCAGATCGGGGCTGAACGAGAGCGCCCGGGCGATGGCGACGCGCTGCTGCTGTCCGCCGCTCAGTTCCTGCAGGCGCCGCTTCTCGAAGCCGTCCAGCCGCACCAGCCGCAGGTACTCGGAGACACGGTCGGGAATCGTCGCCGGGTCGAAGCCGCGCATCTTCAGCGGGTAGGCGACGTTCTGGGCGGCGGTCATATGAGGAAACAGCGCGAGGCGCTGAAAGACCATGCCAATGGAGCGCCGGTAGGGCGGCACGTTGTCGACGGCCGCGCCGTTGATCAGAATCTCGCCCGCGTTCGGACGGATGAAGCCGGCGATCATGCGCAGCAGCGTGGTCTTGCCGCAACCACTTGGCCCGAGGATGGTGAGGAACTCGCCTTTGGGCAGCGTCAAGGAAGCGTCGTCGACGGCAAGGACGTCACCAAAGGCTTTCGAGACGTCACGGATCTCGACCATGCAGGCTTGTGCGGCCACTTCCCTGCCTTCCAGAAGCTCACTTTTTTGCGAGAGGCAAAACCGTTGCAGGCACCCCTTCGGCTGTCAAGTGTTGTATATACAACTTGCGGACTCTTGCCCGCTGGTTGTTTTCAAGCGAACAAGCTGCGGCACAGAATCACTGCGTAGAGTTGTGCGGTCGCTGTCTCTATCGCCCCAGAGAAGCGGCGCGCTGCAACCCGGCGAAGGCGCCGTCAGATCGACGCCAGATAGCCGCCATCGACGAAGACCAACTGTCCGGTGACGTAGGCCGAGGCCGGCGCGGTCAGAAAAACGCAGGCGCCCACCAGGTCGTCCAGCTCGCCGAAGCGTCCCATGGGGATCTTCGTCAGCATGGCCGCGCGCCAGGCCTCGTCCTGATAGAAAACCTCCGTCAGTTCGGTGCGGAAGTAGCCGGGGCCGATGCCGTTGACGCGGATACCCCTGGGCGACCACTCGCTGCTGAGGGCCCGGGTCATGCCGAGCAGCCCGGTCTTGGATGCGGTGTAGGGCACCGCTGTCGGCACGCCGACGGCCGAGGTGAGCGAACAGGTGTTGACGATGGAGCCTGAAAGGCCGGCCGTCAGCAGGCGCTCCGCGAAGTGCCGTGCGACAAAGAAGGCGCCCTTCAGGTTGGTGTCGAGGATGCGGTTCCAGAGCGCTTCGTCGACATCGACGGAGGCCCGCACCTCTTCCATGCCGGCGTTGTTGATCAGGACATCGGCCCGCAGGCCGGCGTCATCCATCTGCCGGAAGAGCGCGCTGATGTTTTCGGGGTCCGAGACATCTGCTGCAAAGACTTGCGCCTGGCGGCCGTGAGCGCGCACCGCTGCAGCTGTGCCCTGCAAGGCGTCTTCCGAGCGGGCGGCAAGGACCAGATCGGCGCCGGCGTCCGCCAGGCCGATGGCAAGGGCCCGGCCGATCCCGCGGCTGGCCCCGGTGACCAGGGCTGTGCGGCCCTCAAGGCTGAACAACGACATTGCGCATCTACCCCCCCCGGCTCCCGCTCTTCAGTCTGCAATCGCAGCGACTGGGGATCATAGCGGCTGGCGCAGCGCGGGATAGCCCTTGTCTGGTTAGAGACCGGCGGCTGCCAGTGATGCCGGGGCGGGGCCGGTGGACTCGCGGACGATCAGGGAGGTCTCGATCTCCACCGCCCGCGGCGTCTCTTCGCCGTTGAGACGCGCAAAGAGCATGTCGGCAGCGCGGCACCACATCTCCTGCGTCGGCACGCGGATGGTGGTGAGCGAAGGTTTCAGGTGGCGGGAGAGCACGAGATCGTCGAAGCCGACCACGGAGACCTGCTCGGGGATGCGAACGCCGCTGTGCTGGGCTTCCAGGATTGCGCCGAAGCCCTGTACGTCGTTGCCGCAGATGATCGCCGTCGGCGGCTCCGGCAAGGACATCAGGTCGCGGAAGGCGGCGCGGCTCTCGGCAATGTCGTAGCGGCGTTCCAGAACCCGGTCGTCCGGCAGGATCAGGCCGGCATTGGCCAGCTCCGCGCGCACGCCGCGGACGCGCCCGATGGCGCGGTCGTTGTCGGCGGTGATGCCGGCGATCATGGCGAAGCGCCGGTGGCCGAGCTGCAGCAGATAGCGCACCGCCTTGGTCGCAACGCCGGCATTGTCGAATCCCACGCAGTGATAGGGCCGCTCGGGCGAGTAGACACCGGTATTGACGAAGGGTGTACCGTGGCGCGCCAGCAGGGCGAGGCAGTCGCGGGTATGGGTCTCGCCCATCATGATGATCCCGGCGGCCCGCTGCTCCAGGAAGCTGCGGACGACCTGGTGCTCTTCTTCCGGGTCGTAGTTGCTCGATCCGATCAGCAGATGGTAGCCGCGGTCGTTCAGATGAGCCTGCAGGGCCTCCACGCCGGCGGCGAAGATCGAGTTGTCGATGGAGGGGATTATGGCCCCGATAATGCGGCTGGAGCGGCTCGACAGCGAACGCGCGGCGCCGTGGGGGATGTAGCCCAGGGCCGCGATTGCTTCCTCCACCGCGCGGCGGGTTTCCGGTTTCACGTAGTCCGCCTTGTTCAGAACCCGCGAAACGGTGGCGGTGGAGACCTGGGCCGCCGCCGCCACCTCGGCAACGCTCACGCGCGCTCCGCGGTTCTGTAATCGTTTACGCATATTGATCCGTAACTCAGGCCGCCATCAGAAAACATACCGTAAAAGTCAAGCTTACAGGGAAATTCCTGCTTGCAGCAAGACCGGACTTATGTAAAGGCTTACATAAACAGCGACAGTGTTCGCATGAAAAGCGTCTTGCGACTGTCGGTGGGGGATTGTGCCTCGATGGCCGGATTGGATGGAACCATAGCGATTACCGGGGCCGCCGGGGGCATCGGCCAGGCGCTCTGCGCGCTGTTGTCCGAAGCCGGCTGCCGTCTCCATCTGATCGACCGGGAGGAGAGCGGCCTGCAGGATCTGGCCGGGCGGCTGGGTGCGACCGCCGGGGTTCAGGCGACGGACGACGCTGCGGGCGCGCGGGCGGCGCTCGCGGCTGCTGAAGGGCCGATCCACGGTTTCGTCCATCTCGCAGGCTCGATGGAAGACGATCCCGATCTGGGCGACGACCCCGCTGTCTGGGACCGCACCATGAACGACAATCTGCGCAACGCCTACGATTTTGCCACCGCGGTCGGCGAGCGGCTGCCGGAGGGAACCATGGGGCGCCTGGTCTTCACCTCCTCCCTGGCTTTTCGCCGCGGTGCGGTGGATGCGGTGGCATACTCCGCCGCCAAGGCTGGGCTGGTTGGGATTACCCGGGCGCTGGCCCGCAGGTTCAAGACGCGCGCCACGGTCAACGCCATTGCCCCCGGCATCATTCTCACCCGCATGCCGGAAAAGGTGATCGAGCGCCGCGGCGACTTCCTCTTGAAGGAGATTCCGCTCGGCCGCTTCGGAGCACCACGGGAGGTTGCAACCGTGATACGGTTTCTGCTGAGCGAAGACGCCAGCTACATCACCGGGCAGTGCATCAACGTCGATGGTGGCCAGGTGATGAACTGAAGGACTTTGGGCGCCGCGCCGGGAGAAGCGCGGGCCGGGAGGAAGTGAATGGTTGTCATGCTGACTCGCGCGATCGGCTTGCTGCGCCTTATAAACCGCGGCTTCGAAGCGATGCTGCGTCCGATCATCATTGTCACCGTGATCGCCATGCTGGCCACGGTCGTCTGGACGGTGGTGGCGCGCCTGTCCGGCATCAGTGCGCCCTGGACGGAAAAGGTGATGCTGATCCTGCTGCCGGCCCTGGCCTTTATCGTGGCGCCGATCGCTTATCGCCGTGCGTCCAACGTGGCGCTGGACATGCTGCACGACATGCTCCCGCATTTCCTCCAGCGGGTGCATTCGCTGCTGCTCCACGTGCTCATTCTGAGCCTGCTGTTGATCGCCCTCGATCTGACGCTGCGCAAGATCGGCCTGAAGTGGGACGGGCTGACCCTGGTTCTCGACGGCATTTTCGGCCTCGACCTCAACTCCATCCGGCCCTTCAAGGCCAAGATGCGCATCCCCGTGCTGGGGTTGGAGTGGCGCTACGTCTTCATGGTGATGCCGGCGGCCATCGCCCTGATGATCATCGTCAATGTGGAGATGCTGCTGCGCTACACCCTGGGCCTCTTCGATCCCGACAACCGGCTGGTGCGCCCCGTGCGTTCCTTCGAGGATGTCGCAGCGAACGTGGAGGAATAGGCGATGCAGACCGCTTTTCTCTGGCTCTTCCTCGCCTCGCTCGCCCTTTCGATCCCGGTGATCTTCGGCCTGCTGGGGGCCTCCGGCATCGTCGTCGCCAACGATCTGGGTGCCGAGTTCGATCCGCGCGATCTCAACTCCCTGCTCAGCCAGGTTTTCTCCGGCATGTCCTCGGTGCCGCTGATGGCGCTGCCGATGTTCATCCTGGCCGGCGAACTGATGAACGCCGGCGGCATCACCGAGCGCCTCGTGCGCTTCAGCCAGTCGCTGATCGGCCATCTGCGCGGCGGCTTGGCGCAGGTGAACATCCTGAGCTCGATCCTCTTCGCCGGGCTGTCCGGTTCGGCGGTCGCCGACACCTCTGCGCTGGGGTCCATGCTGATCCCGGCAATGGAGAAGCAGGGCTACACCCGGCGTTTCGCGGCGGCGGTGACGGCGGCCTCCAGCGTCATCGGGCCGATCATTCCGCCGTCGGGCATCATGATCATCTACGCCTTCATCATGGGGGTGAGCCCCGCCGCCCTCTTCGCCGGGGGCATCGTTCCCGGGTTGATGATCGGCAGCGGGCTGATGTTCGTCACCTGGCGCCTGGCCAAGAAGTACAACTTCCCGGTTGCCAGCCGCCGTGCCTCGGCCCGCGAGGTCGTGGCCGCGGGGCGCGAGACCTTCTGGCCGCTGCTGACGCCGATCATCCTGCTGGGCGGCATCCTGACCGGTTTCTTCACGCCGACGGAAGCCGCAGGGGTCGCCGCGTTCTATGCGCTGATCGTTTCGGTCTTCGTGATCCGTGCGCTCCGCATCGGCGATCTGCCGGCGACCTTCTACCGCGCCGCAGTGGCCTCGGGCATCATCCTCATGCTGATCGGCGCTTCGAAATCGTTCTCCTGGGTCGCCGATCAGGTCGGCGCAGCGCAGATGCTGGCCGACTTCGTGCTGTCGCTGACCGACAACCCCTATCTGCTGCTGATCCTGCTCAACCTGATGCTCTTCGTCGTCGGCATGTTCCTCGACGCCGGCCCGGCGATCCTGATTCTGGGCCCGATCCTTTCGAAGGTCTTCGTCGGGATCATCGGCCTCGATCCCGTCCACTTCGCCATCATCATGTGCGTCAACGTGACCGTCGGCTTGGCGACGCCGCCCATGGGGCTTGTGCTTTTCGTCGCATCGTCGATTTCGCGCGAGCGCGTCGAGGCGATTACAAAGGCCATCCTGCCGTTCCTGGCCGTGGAGGCCGGCGTGATCTTCCTGATCACCTTCTTCGAAGACCTGGTGCTGTTCCTGCCCCGCGTGATGGGGCTTCATTCGTGAGACATCCAAAACCGAACAATAACGCGAACAAGGAGGAAAGAATGAGCTTCTGGAAAACCCTCGCGGCCGGTGCCGCCGCCGTCACTCTGACAATGGGAGCGGGTGCCGCGCTGGCGGCCGACACCACGCTGAAGATCGCCTTCCTGGGATCCGAGGACGACGAGGATTTCGACGGCTCGCTGGTGTTCAAGAACTACGTCGAAGCCACGTCGAACGGGGCGCTGGCGGTGGACATCTTCCCCAACGGGCGCTTCTGTTCCAATGCGGACGAATGCTCCGAGGCGCTGCTCGACGGCCGGCTCGACATCTACATCACCACCAACGGCGGCCTGGCGGGCTGGTATCCCCCGGCCCAGTTTCTCGACCTGCCCTATCTCTTTCCCAACGACCGCGTAGCCGAGTGCGTCTTCGACGGACCGCTCACCGCGAAGATCCGCGAAGCGGTGCTGGAGGATGTCGGTGCGGCGCGTCTGATGGCCATCTCCAATACCGGCGGCTGGCGTAACATCGCCACCACCAGCAAGCAGGTGAAGAGCCCGGAAGACGTCGAGGGGCTGAAGCTGCGCACCATCGGCGCCGACATCCAGATCGAGCTGGTGAAAGCGCTCGGTGGTTCGCCGACGCCGATCGCCTGGCCGGAGGTCTATACTTCGCTCGGCACCGGTGTCGTCGAGGGCACCAAGAACGGCATCACCGACATCGTCAACATGAAGTTCCAGGATCATCTGAAGTACATCTCGCTGGACGGCCACGCCTACATGGGCGCGCTCTGGTGGATGAACGAGGATGTCTTTCAGGGCCTGCCGGACGACCAGAAGCGGATCGTCTATGACGGCTTCCAGGAGTTGAAGATGACCGCCCGGGTGCTGCCCAAGCGCAAGGCCGTCGATGCCTTCCAGGCCTTCGTCGATGCCGGCGGCACGATCTACACCCCCACGGCGGAGCAGAAAGCCGCCTTCCAGGCGGCCGCCAAGCCGGTCTGGGATTGGTATGAGGAGAACTTCGGCCGCGAATGGATCGACGCGGCCCAGGGGGCGGTGTCCGCCTGCGAGGCCTCGCTCGAGGCGGAGTTCGAGGCGGCTTCGCAGTAGCCGTCTTGTAAGACCGTGTTCGGGACCGGCAGCGTGCCGGTCCCGCGGTGACCGATCCGGGCGCCCCAGGTTCGTTCTTGGGGGCGCCCGGATTGCGCCGGGACCGTTGGAACCTTTTGGAGTGATGTAAGGAGCCTATGCCGCAGCCTGTTGTCGTTGTCTCCGAGTTCATGGCCGAGGCGGCCGTGGCCCGCCTGGCGCAGAGCCGCCAGACCTTTTACGACCCGACCCTGGTCGATCGCCCCGCGGACCTGCAGGCGCTGCTGGGTACCGCCGAGGCGCTGGTGGTGCGCAACCGCACCCAGGTGATGCCGGACCTTCTTGCCGCCGCGCCGGCCCTGCGCGTCGTCGGGCGGCTGGGCGTCGGCCTGGACAACATCGATCTGGCCGCCTGCGCGGCGCGCGGCGTCGCGGTCCGCCCCGCGCGCGGGGCGAACGCCGATGCGGTGGCCGAATACGTCATCTCGGCAGCGCTGCAACTGCTGCGCGGCCGAGCTTTTTTCGCGACCGAGGACCTGCGCGCCGGCGGCTGGCCGCGCGCCGCCTGCCAGGGCCGGGAGGTGGCCGGGCGCAGCCTGGGCCTTCTCGGCTTCGGCGACATCGCCCGGCGCACGGCGCGGCGCGCGCAGGCGCTCGGCATGACCGTGATTGCGCATGATCCCCTGGTGGAAGCGGCGGAGGGCGTGGATCTGGTTTCTCTGGACGCGCTGCTGGAGAGGGCCGACGTCCTCAGCCTCCACGTGCCGCTGACGGAGACGACCCGTTGGCTTTTCGATGCCGGCGTCTTGGGCCGCATGAAGCCCGGCGCCGTTCTGATCAACACCGCTCGCGGGGGTATCGTCGACGAAGTTGCCCTGGCCGAGACCTTGAAGGCCGGACGCCTGGGCGGGGCTGCGCTCGATGTCTTCGCCAAGGAACCGCTGGATGGAGTCTCTGCGGCGGTGTTTCGCGAGGTGCCCAACCTGATCCTGACGCCGCATATCGCCGGTGTCACCGAGGACTCCAATGAGCGTGTCAGCGAAATGATCGTCGATGCGGTGCTGGAGGAACTGGCATGACCCTGCGCGTCGTCTGCGCCGGCATTGCCGTGCTCGATCAGGTGTTCCAGGTCGAAGGCCTGCCGGTTGACGCCACCAAGTACACTGCGGTGTCGCGCCGCGAGGTGGCCGGGGGCATCGCCGCAAACGCCGCCATGGCGGTGGCACGGCTCGGTGGTGCGGCCCGGCTGGTCAGCCGGGTGGGTGCGGACGCCGCCGGTCAAAGCCTGCGCGCCGTGCTCGCCGCTGCCGAGGTCGACTGCTCGGGGCTGCACACGCCGCCCGAAGGTGCCACCGCGACCTCCGCCGTCTTCATCGACCCCCGCGGGGAGCGCATGCTGATCAATCACAAGGACCCGGCCCTGTTCCGGGGCGCTCCGGACAGCGCCTCCTTTGCCGGGGCCGATGCGGTGATGTGCGACCTGCGCTGGCCCGAAGCGGCGCGCATGGGGCTGCAGGCAGCGGCCATTGCCGGCGTGCCGGGCGTGCTCGACTACGACACCGCACCGGAAGAGGCCCGCGATCTGGTGGCCCGGGCGAGCCACGTCATCTTCAGTGCCGCCGGCCTGGAGAGCCTGCAGCCGGGGGATCGCCGGGCCGCGCTTGCGGCCGTCGCCGAGCGCTATCCCGGGGTTGCCTTTGCGGTGACCGCAGGGGCAGAGGGCGCCTTTTGGATCGCGGCCGGGCAGAGCGGTAAGGTGCCGGCGGTGCCGGTGCAGGCCGTCGATACGCTGGGCGCCGGCGATGTCTACCACGGCGCTGCGGCGCTTGCGCTGGGGGAGGGCAAGGCCTTCCCCGAGGCCCTGCGCTTTGCCTCTGCGGCGGCGGCCCTGAAGGTCGCCCAGCCCAGCGGCCCCGGCGCCTTTCCGACGCGACAGGAAGTAACCAGCTTGTTGGAGACCAGATTATGAGCGCCCCCCAAGCCGCCCCGTCTCAGTCTGTTCGGTCTATTGTGTTGAGCCCCGGCAAGTTCTGGGGCCTGCGCCGCATGGCCGACGGTGGCGGCCGCTTCAAGATGCTGGCGGTCGATCAGCGCCCGCCCATCAAGAACCGGGTCGCCGAGGCGCGCGGCGAAGATCGTTCGCGCTACGCCGATGTGCGGGCGGTGAAGCGCGCCCTGATGGCGGCGCTGGCGCCGCATGCCACGGCGGTGCTGGCCGATCCCACCTACGCGTTGAGCGACGCTATGACCGTCCTTGCGCCGCACCACGGGCTCGTAGTTACCCTGGAGGACTCGGTTTTCGGTGAGGGCAGGGACGGCCGTCTGTCCAAGGCCATCGACGACTGGTCGGTCTCCAAGATCAAGCGGGCCGGCGGCGACGCGGTCAAAGTGCTGACCTGGTATCACCCGGACCAGGATGCCGCCTCGCGCCAAGCGCAACTCGATTTCACCAAGCGGGTGGGCGAGGCCTGCGCGCGTTACGACATTCCCTTTCTGCTGGAGATGCTGCTCTATCCGCTGGCGGGTGATGTCGGGCAGACCAAGGACTATGTGGAGCAGGCCGGCAAGCGGACCGACCACGTTCTGAAAACGGTGGAGACTTTTGCCGCGCCGGACTATGGCGTCGACGTCTTCAAGCTGGAAAGTCCGATCCCCGCCAAGGATGTGCCGCCGCCGGGCGATGCGGCGACGGCTGCGCTCTTCGCTGAGATGGATCGCCTCGCCGGGCGGCCCTGGGTCATGCTCTCCGCCGGCGCCAGCCAGGCCGCCTTCCGCAACGTCCTGCATTATGCCTTCGACGCCGGCGCCAGCGGCTTTCTCGCGGGCCGGGCAATCTGGTGGGACGCCTTCCAGCACTTCCCGGATATGGCGGCGATGGAGGCGGCGTTGTCCGGCCCGGCGGCCGACTATATGAAAGAGTTGAACGCCCTCGCGGACGCCAAGGCCCGCCCCTGGACCGGCTGGTTCGACGATGGGATCGAGGGCCTGCCGCGGCCGGTGGGCTGGGAGAGCGAGTGGATGCAAGGCGCCTACGCCGATCTGGAAGGGAGGCTCTGATGCGGATCGCAGTCTTTTGCCTGGCGCGCCCGACCTTCGACGTGGACTTGGCGTCACAGACGGCCGAGACGGCCGTAGCCTCGCTGGCGGCGAGCGGCGCCGAAGTTCTGGGCGATGCCCAGCTGTTGATGGATGCGCCTGCCGTCGAAGCGCGCCTGGACGCCGTAAAGGAACAGCCGCTGGACGGTGTCCTGATCGTCCAGGCCACCTTCTGCGATGCTGCCATGACATCCGCGATCGGCGCCACGCTCGCGGCGCCGGTCGCGATCTGGGCCTTTCCGGAACCACGGGACGGCGGGCGTCTGCGGCTGAACTCCTTCTGCGGTCTCAGCCTCGCCTCCCACGCCCTGGGCAAGATCGGCCGGCGCTGCGGCTGGCTGCATGCCCCGGCGACGGCCAGTCCTGACCTGGCCGCGCTCTTTGCGGACAGTGGTGCGGGCCCGGCGCCGCGTGCGGCCCGGCCCGGGGCGGCGCCGGGCCTGGCCTGCCGGGTCGGCCTGGTGGGCGAGCACCCGGCGGGCTTCGACACCTGCGGCTTCGACGAGGCGGAGCTGACCTCCCGCTTCGGCGTCGATGTCGAGCGCATCGACCTGGAGACGCTGTTCGCCGCGGCCAGGGCCGCCGACGGCGCGCGGATCGGCGCGCTGAAGAGCCAGGCCGCCGAGCGCCTGGAGGGCATCGAAACCCTTGATGGCGAGCAGGTCGAGCGCTCGCTGCGCTGCTACAGCGCCCTGCGCGACATGGCGGAGGAACGCCAGCTCGACGGCTTCGCGGTGCGCTGCTGGCCGGAGACCTTTACCGAGTACGGCTGCGCGGTCTGCGGCGCCATGGCGACCCTGAACGGCGAGCGCATTCCGGCCTCCTGCGAAGCGGACATGCTGGGGACGGTGGGTTCGCGCCTGCTGCAGAGCCTGGCCGACGGGCCGGCCATGCTGACCGACATCGTCGACTTCGATGCAGAAGACGACACCGCGGTGCTTTGGCACTGCGGCCTTGCGCCGCTCGATTTCTGCGACCCCGACTTCGCGCCGCGGGCAACCATTCACACCAACCGGCGCATGCCGCTGCTGCACGAATTCCCCCTGAAGCCCGGGCGCGTCACCGTGGCGCGCATCAGCCAGGCGCAGTCGGAACTGAAGATGGTGGTGGGGCGCGGGGAGATCCTGCGCCGGCCGATGTCCTTCACCGGTACTTCGGGGGTCATCCGCTTCGACTGCGGGGCGGAGGTGGCGCGCCGCGCTCTCATCGATGCTCAGTTGGAGCACCACGTCTCCATCACCTATGGCGACGTAAAGTCCGGGGTCGAGGCCGCCGCCGCGGCAGCCGACCTCCCGCTTCTGGACCTTGACGCCCTGTGACGGCTGCGGAGACGCTGCGCTACGGCGTCATCGGCGGCGGCATGATGGCGCGCGAGCATATCGCCAACCTGGGGCTGATCCCCGGCTCGGCGGTGACTGCCATTGCCGACCCTGACAGCGGCCAGCAGGCGCTCAATGCCGAGGCGGCCCCCGATGCCGCGCTGCTCGACGATGCCGCGGCGCTGGTGGGGCGGGACGACGTTGACGCGGTCATTGTCGCCAGTCCAAACCACACTCACCTGGACGTCCTGGAGCAGGTCTTCGCCGGGCCGCCGCGCCCGGTGTTGGTGGAGAAACCGGTCGTCACCACGCCGCACCTCGGGGAGCGGTTGAACGCGCTGGCGGCCTCCTGGCGGGCGCCGCTCTGGGTTGCCATGGAATACCGCTACATGCCGCCCATCGCCGCCCTCCTGGAGGAACTGCGCAAGGGCGTGGCGGGGCCCCTGAAGATGCTGACGATCCGTGAGCACCGCTATCCCTTCCTGGAGAAGGTCGGCCACTGGAACCGCTTCAATGCCAACACCGGCGGCACCATGGTGGAGAAGTGCTGCCACTTCTTCGATCTCATGCGCCTGATCCTCGACGACGAGCCGCGGCGCATCTTCGCTTCCGGCGGCGCCGACGTGAACCACCGGGAGGAGCGTTACGGCGGGCGGCGCCCGGACATCATCGACAACGCCTATGCGGTGGTCGACTTTGCCGGCGGTGCGCGGGCGATGCTGGAACTCTGCATGTTCGCCGAGGGCGCGTGGTTTCAGGAGGAGATCACCGCGACCGGTGTGAAGGGCCGCGTTGCCTGCAGCATCCCGGGCCCTGAGCGGCGGATCGGCGGGCATGCCCGCGAGGCGATGCTGGAGGTCTCCCCCCGCGATCCGATCGATCCACGGCGCCGTCCGGTGCCGGTCGATCCGGCGGTGCTTGGGGCCGGCGAGCACCACGGTTCCACCTACTACCAGCACCTGCGCTTCCGCGAGGCTGCGCTGGGGCGCGGTGCCGTAGAGGTCACCCTCGCCGACGGCTTGAAAGCCGTTGCCATGGGGGCGGCCGCGGAACGCTCCATCGCCGAGGGCGTCCCTGTCGACCTCTAAAGCAGATTCGGGCTTGACGGAACCGCACTGGAGGTTCGGGAAGACGGCCGGCGCCTACGCACGCCAAGCTGGGACTCAGGCGCCCATTGCGGGTGAGGCAATGGTTCTAACCCCGTACTTCCTTGCGGTAGCGCCCGGGGGTGACGCTGAGCTTCTGGCGGAAGACGTCGGTCATATGACTTTGTGACGCAAAGCCGCAGGCATAGGCGATCTCGACGATTGGCATGTCGCCCGCGGCCAGCAACTCCTGAGCGCGGGCAATGCGGCGTGCGAGAACGTACTGGTGCGGGGTCTGGCCGGTCGCGGCCTTGAAGGCCCGGGCGAAGCGCAGCTGCGGCAGGCGCGCGAGATCGGAAAGATCGGTGTTGGAAAGGTTCTTGCCGAGGTTCACCTCGATGAAGTCGTCGATTGCCTGAAGCGTTCGCGACGGCATCGCGCTTACGGTTTCGTTTTCCGCTGCCGACTTGCGCTCCGACAAGCTCGACAAGATGGCGATCATGCTTACGAGCGCTCCTTCCACAAACAGATTGCCATTGGGGTTTCCTGCCTCGCTCTCGCGCCAGAGCTTCATGCAGAGCTGTTCGAGGAAGGCATCGCGAAACGGCTCGGCGTGCAGCCGCCCGAAATCGCCGCTGAAGCCCGGACGACGGTCGTCCAGCACCTCGCGCACGGCCTCGATCGGCAGGATGAAATCGATGACTTCGTGGTGCCCTTCCGCAATGATCTCGTTGGCGACGCCGGGGCCCTGAAGGTCGAAGTCGCCATTGCGAAATCTCCGCCTTATGCGGCCGGCCCCCAGATCCCTGACCGTGTGGCCTTCGGATCGCAGGATCTTGTAGAGAATCAGGTCCGGTTGGGCCGGGTCCGAGAAGTCGCCTGGCGGTTGTGCTGTGCGGAGCATTCTGAGCGGCCGCTGTCCGACCGAGCGTTTCTCCACGACGAACTGCGCATAGGGGCCCCGTGACAGAAAGTCAAAATGGTCGGCGTAGTCTCCTCTCACCCACACACCTCCTTTCGACAGCGCTGCTGCGCTGTTCCTTTGGCGACCGGACCCGCGTGCCTCCGTGCCTGGCGGGCTTCTCCGTTGCGGACACCGGGTGCGTCTTTTCCGGAAATGCTCCGCCGTTGCCCGGCGTGCTCAGCGTGACCGCCACGCAAGGCCAAAGAAGTCCGAAAACTTTGTACAGACATTAAGGTCAGGGCCGTCAGCGGCCTGCACGCGCCTCCCAGAGCGCTCAAGTTGTTCGGCTTTGCAAATAGTGGTCGATCTGCGCCAAGTCCAGGGCAAAGATATGTGCTTTTGCAACTATAGCAGAGTGTGATGGTTCGAAAGGAGACGCCGATTAATGCTCGGCCTCTATTCCGCACTGGCTGCGAAGCCTCATGCACCCAGAGGCAGCGCGGCTGCTCGGCCGGCCCGTCTGTGCTGTGGTGGGCTAGCTGAGAACCGTCACCTCCGGCACGCCGCTCTTGATGATGCCGCGCATGACGCCGGCCAGGGAGGCGAATTCGTCGCTGCGGGCCGAATGCCGGCGCCAGACGAGGCCTATGCTGCGGCTCGGGGGCCGGCTGCGCAGCGGGCGGACGACGACTTCTTCGTCCTTGGGAATCTCCGAGCGGACGTAGAGCGCCGGCAGGAACGTCAGCCCCATACCCATGCCGACCATCTGGCGGAGAGTATCGAGGCTGGTGCCCTCGTAATCCAGCGACAGCCTGGCGCCGTAGACTTCGCAGAGCTCACGAACCTGGGCATGAAGCTGGTAGCCGCGCTCCAGGCCCAGGACGGTTTCGCCTTTCAGGTCGGCGCGCTCCGCGAAATCCTTGACCGCCAGTCCATGATCGCTCGAGGCTGCGATCAGCAGCGGCTCGCGGAACAGCCGCGCAACTGTCAGATCCGCGCCCTTTACCGGCAGCGCGAAGATCAGAAGATCGAGGCGTCCTTCGTCGAGATCCTGCAGCAGTGCGTTGGGGGAACCCTCGCGGATATAGAGTTTCAGCTTCGGGTAGCTCAGGTGCAGCTCGGGCAGGATGTGGCGCAGCAGGTAGGGGCCGAGTGTAGGGAGAACACCCAGACGCAGGGTTCCCCCCAGAACGCCCTTATCCTGTTCGGCGAGCTCAACCAGATCCTGCACATGGCGGAGCACGACGCGTGCGCGGGCGGCGATCTCCTTGCCGATGGGGGTGAGGACCACCTTGGCGCGGCTGCGCTCGACCAATTGTACGCCGAGGCGTTGTTCCAGTTCGCGCAGCTGGCCGCTCAGGGTCGGCTGACTGACGTGGCTCAGCTCGGCCGCCCGCCGAAAATGGAGGGTATCGGCAATAGCCACCAAGTAGCGCAGCTGCTTGAGCGAGGGGATCACGGGTCCGGCTTCCCTTACAGAACAGGAATCGATTGAAAAGACCTATCAAAGACGGCGTACATATCGTGCTTGACGATGAGGCTTTCAACCTCCGCGGTGCCGCAGGGCGCCAGGAAGATCGGGAATTCCTATCAACGGCTCATTGAAGGGCGATTGGATCGTCGCCTTGGCGATCCCCAGATCATCAGGTGACCTTAGACAGAGCCTGGGACGGAGGAGAAAAAGGATGGTGTGGCGCTTCCTGAAGCACTACGGCATGAACAAGGCGACCGGCGTGCTGGAAGACTTTACCGCAGCGGTCGTGGCCTTCGATCCGGAGACCGCAAGCCGCGCTCAGATCGACATGATGCAGGCCGAACTGCACAAGCTGGGCGGGCGCCTTGCCGAGGCGGAGGCCGAGGTGCGCCGCGAACACCAGGAGACTGAGGCGCTGCGCCGGACTTATGAGGAGTACCTCCAGGCCGCCCGGACGCTTGAAGCCAGGCTGAGGGATGAAGAAAACGATCAGGCGAGGGCCGAGATCGAGGCCAGCCTGACCAAGGCGGTCACCAAGCTTGAGCAACTGAAGCCCGAAATCGAGCGGGAAGAGCAGGAGGACCACGAGGTAGAAACCTGGCGCGCAGAGCTGCGCCGCTCCTTCGAGGAGCTTGGCCAGAAGCTGCGGCAGGCGCAGGGCGAACTGACCACTGCAAAGCGTCAGCTGGAGATGGCCCGCCTGCGCAAGGAGCGCGCCGAGGTGCAGGACAAGAGAGCCCGCGAGGCGGCGGGCGTCACGGGGTCGATCTCGGCCCTTAGTGTGGCACTCGATGCCATGAACCAGCAGACCGCGAAGTTGCGGGCGGAATCGGAGACGCTGCAGCTGAAGGCGGGGCTCTTTCAGACCGAGCAATTGGAGAGCGATCCGCATTTCGCGGCCGCCCTCACGGCCGCGCGCGGCACCGCCGGAAAAGAGAAGAAGAGCCTGTCGGAGCGTTTGGCGGCGTTAAACGGGCGGTCGGCGCCTCACCACCTGAGCGCCGCTGAGTAGCGTTCCGCTTCCCCCGCCGGGCCTGTCGGGACCCGCAGTGCCCACGGCACGCACTGCGGACCCGGCAGGCCCGGCCAAAGGCGGGCGGGGAGATCGGTAAAGCCCTGACCCGCAGATGTCCTGAACGGTAACCTTATGGGAGACCTGCACTATGCGCGTAGCTCAAGCCAGAAAAGCCAAGACCCGTCCTGGCTCGGGTATCGCCAGTCGCTACAGGGCGCTGCTGATGACGCATCGAAGCCTGGATGAGAAACTTGAGGCGGAGTTGAAGCGACCGATGCCCGACACGGCGATCGTGCGGCGCATCAAGCGGCGCAAGCTCAGCATCAAGGACGAGCTGGGGTCGATCCAGCGGCTTTTCGAGGCCATGGGAACCGGAGTCGAGCGGGCGACCGCAAAGGCAGGCGCCCTGCGCTGACGGCTCCAGCGCTGAAGGTTGACGTCAGTCCGCGGCGATCCAGGCCGCTTGGTAGGGGCCAAGCGCGAACCTGATCGTCTCTTCGCGCGGGTGTGCGACGGCCTTGTCGGCGATGAGGTCAATCAATCCTGTATCCGCGGCGAAGCCCAATGCCGCGCGCATTGCTTGGATCTGAACCGGCTCGCCGGAGACGTTCACGGTGACCCATATTCTGTCGCCAAAGCCGCTGCGCAGAATACTGAACACAGACCGCGGGGCCGGCACGACGGTCTGATCTGCGTTCGGGTGAAAAGCCGACCGGCCCCGTCGCAGCGTGAGGAGAGACAGGTGGGCGTCCAAGATCCGCCGCCGCAGGCTGGTCTGCTCCGCAAGCGCTTCCTCCAGAGTTTCGAAGTCCAGCCTGGCCCGATTGATCGAGCGGTTGCGCCCAGTCCTTGCCACGCCCGCCAAGTCGTTGCGTGACCCCAGCAGACTGTGGATGTAGATCGCCGGAACGCCGATGACGGAGAGCAGGATGGCCTCCGCCGCCTGAAACCTGGCGGCGCGGATCGCGTCGTCATCTCCGGGCGCCGAAACCGCGTCGACGAAGGACACGTTGAACTCGTAAGGGGCCTCCCTGCCGTCCGGCAGTGTTCTCAGGGAGACCAGCCCGCCGACCTCCTCGATCCTCGATGCCATGGCATCGATCTGCGCCGGGGTCAGAAGGCCTTCTGCGGGGCGCAGCCCGATTCCGTCATGAGAGGCGAGGAAGTTGAGGAAGGTTGTGCCCGGCCTGGGCGGTTCCAGCGCCGCTGCCCAGTCGGACAAGGGGCGCGCATCGCCAGTCTGAAAGGCGTAGAGCGTGAGCGGCGGCAGCGGAAACTGATACACCATGTGCGCTTCGTTGCTGCCATCGCCGAAGTAGCTGACGTTGTCGGCGTGGGGCACGTTGGTCTCGGTGATCAGCAGCGTACCCGGAACCGCAGCATCCACGACCAGGCGCATGATCTGGATGAGGGCATGGGTTTCCGGAAGGTGCATGCAGGTGGTGCCGAGCCTCTTCCAGAGAAAGCCAATGGCATCCAGGCGAATGAAGCGCGCACCCTGGTCGGCATAGAACAGCAACAGGTCGAGGATCTCCAGCAGGACCTCGGGCGTTTCATAGTTCAGGTCGATCTGGTCGTCGCTGAAAGTGGTCCAGACGTGCGCGCGGCCCTCGGTTGTTTCGACCGCCGTCAACAATGGGAGCGCGCGCGGTCGCGTGATCCGGCTGTAGTCGGCCTGCGGATCGCAGCGGTGGAAGAACGCCCTCCGTTCCGGGTCGCCGGCCAGAAAACCCTGGAACCAGGCGCTTTGCCGGGACACATGATTGATCACCGCATCGAACATCAGGTCGAAGCGCCGGGCCAGGCGGTCCAGGTCGCTCCAGTCGCCTGCCGACGGATCGACAGCGCGGTAGTCGATCACGGAAAAGCCGTCGTCCGAACTCGCCGGATAGAACGGCAGCAGATGCACCGTTGAGATGGCGTCGCCGACGTGGGCCGCCAGAAACGCCTCCAGCGTGGCGAGGGGTGTGGTGCTGCCCTTGCGGTCGCGGATGCTGTCGGCGTAGGTGATGAGCACGACATCGCTCTGATCGACCCAGCGCCCGGGGTGCCGGCGGCGTCGTGTTGCGACCATCGCCGTGATGCCTTCGACGAGGCGGTCCGCCCTGTCGCTGTCATAGACTTCCAGCAGGCGTGCGCGCAGCGCTGCGCCGAAAGCCGCATTTGGGCGCTTCGGCAGGATCTCCGGATGGGTCTCGTCGGCTGGCTGTCGACGCTCCGGATGGCTCATTCTTGCCCTTTTCTCTTTTGGCTGTTCCATGCTTTCACCGTTGCAGGCGGGCCCGGCCCGCCGGTGAGGCGCAGGCGCCGTGCAATCAGATCCTCCCATTTGAGTATGTATCGATCGGCGCAGATAAATGGTAGCGAATTCGGTTTCGGAAAGTTTCGTTGCAATTGGTTCCGATGCGGGACTACGGTTGTGCAAACAAGAAAACTCAGGGAGGAACCGCGGAGGCCATGGGCTCGCGCGGAAAAGTGACGATCGACGTGCTTGCGCGCGAACTCGATCTGGCCAAGAGCACCGTTTCACGGGCGCTGAACGGCTATCCCGATATCGCCGAAACCACGCGGGCCCGGGTGCAGGCCGCCGCTTTGGCTTCCGGCTATGCGGCTTCCAGCATGGCGCGCAACCTCAAGCGCGGTCGGGTCGATACGGTCGGTATCGTGTTGCCCGGCGAACAGCTCGATATCTCCAGCCCTTTCCTCGTGCAGTTCCTGCGAGGCGCCACCCGTGTCCTGGAGGGGCGCGGGATCGATCTGCTGGTCGCCAGCGCAACGGCGCCCGAGAAGTGGCAGGAGACCTATGACCGCCTCATCGTGACCCGCAAGGTCGACGGTTTCATCCTGACCCGCACACTGTCCAATGATCCGCGCGTCGCCTATCTGCGCGAGAAGGCAGTGCCCTTCGTCGCCTTCGGCCGCACGGCCACGTCCGAGAACTTTGCCTGGCTGGACGTGGACTGCGGTGCGGCGGCGGCGGAGGCGGTCGCCCATCTCGTTGCCCTCGGCCACCGCCGGATTGCCCACATCACGGCTTCGCCGACCGTGAACTTCGCACGTATCCGGCGCGAAGCGATCTGCGAGAAGCTGCTGTCCCTCGACCTCTACGATCCCGCGCTGGTAATCGAAGTCGGGCTGACCGCCGATGGCGGACGCAGCGCAACCGACGAACTGATGCGCCGCGACGAGCCGCCGACAGCCTTGATCTGTGATCTCGACCTCCTGGCTTTCGGCGCCATGGGGGCGCTGCGGGACCTCGGCCTCGACGTCGGCAAGGATGTCTCGGTCTTGGGATATGGGGACGTGCCGATGGCCCCGGTGCATTCGCCGCCGCTGAGCACCTGGTCGCAGGACGCCGACAGCGCCGGGTCCTGGGTGGCTGAAATGCTGATGGCCCTGATCAGCGGCACGGCGCCGGAAATCCTTCAAAGGGTCAGGCCTGCCGGCTTTGTGCGCCGTGCTTCGGACGGCGCCCCGGCACTCGACCCCACCGCCTTGCGGCGGCGTCTGGCCGATGGGCCCAACGCCGCCTTTCCATCTTAGGTCAGACGCGAAGAAGAACACCACAACACGGAAGGGAGCCCAGTTATGTCGATTCTCAGACCTCTCGGCCTGATGACCGCGGCGGCAATGATGTTCGCCGCGCAGACAGCCGCGGCCGAGACGATCCGCTTCTGGACCACCGAAGAACAGCCCGAGCGCCTTGCCAAGCAGCAGGCCCTGGCGCAGGAGTTTGAGGCCAAGACCGGCGTGACGGTGGAGGTCATCCCCGTCTCGGAAACCGATCTCGGCAAGCGCGCGACCGCTGCCTTTGCCGCGAACGACCTGCCGGATGTCATCTATCACACCCTGCAGTACGTGCAGCCCTGGGCCGAGGCCGGCATCCTGGACATCGACGCCAACACCGAGGCCGTCGAGGAACTCGGTCTCGATACCTTCGCGCCCGGCGCTCTGGCCATGGCGGACGTGGACGGAGATACCGCCGCGGTTCCGGTCGACGGCTGGACCCAGATGGTGGTCTATCGAAAGGATCTCTTCGAGGCCGCCGGGCTCTCCGCACCGGACAGCTATGCCGACATCGTCGCGGCGGTGGAGAAGCTGCACAACCCGCCGGAGATCTACGGTTTCGTCGCGGCGACCAAGATCGACGAGAACTTCATGAGCCAGGTGCTGGAGCATGTTCTGCTGGCCAACGGCGCGACCCCGATGTCGGCGGACGGCATCGCCGGCTTCGAAGAGCAGAGACTGGTCGAGGCGCTTGAGTTCTACAAGACAATCGCCAAGGCCTCGCCACCGGGCGAGTTGTTCTGGAAGCAGTCGCGCGAACTCTATTTCGCGGGCAAGGCGGCCATGATCATCTGGTCGCCCTTCATCCTGGACGAGCTGGCCGGCCTGCGCGATTCCGCTCCGCCGACCATCAACGACGACCCGACCTCGACCGAGCTTGCTTCAAAGACCGGGGTGGTCACCACCTTCGCCGGCCCCTCGAACCCCGACGGCGCGGCCTGGGCGGACATCCGCTACTTCGGCGTCACCAGCTCCGCCGACACCGACAACGCCATCGAGTTCGTGAAGTTCTCCATGACCGAAGGCTATGGCCAGACTCTCTCCATCGCGCCGGAGGGCAAGTTTCCGGTGCGCCGGGGCGATGACGGCAATCCCGACAAGTATGTCGAGCTCTGGTCGACGCTGCCGGTCGGTGTCGACCGCAAGGCGCCGCTGACCGAGCTCTACCCGCCCGAGGTGATCGACTCGATCGTGACCGGTCTCGATTCCGCTCAGCGCTGGGGCGTCGAGGAAGGGCAGCTTTCGGCGGCCTCCAAGGTGGTCAACAGCCAGGTCATCAACCAGATCACCCGGCGCTTCATCGACGACGAGATCTCGGCGGCCGAGGCGGCCAAGGCGATCAACGAGGAGCTCGGCAAGCTCTGATCGTTCCCCCGCGCGGGTCGGCGCAGCCGGTCCGCGCGACCAGGGGACAGGAAGAAGGGAGACTGGGGGAGGAAGGCGAAATGGCAGAAGTTGCGCAAAGCGGCGTCGTTCGGCGCGATGCGGAAGCGGCAGCCCCGCCGCAAGGTGTCGGCCCCCTGCAGAAGCGCGAGGCGCGGCTGGCCTGGACGATGCTGGCGCCGACCTTCCTGATCGTCGCCCTGATCGTCGCTCTCCCCCTCATTGCGAACTTCTGGATCTCCGCCAAGCCGATCCAGCTGGCCGATCTGCGCCCGCCCGAGGCCACTATCAACGAAAGGGTGAGCGGCGAGGCCGTGGCCGCGGGCGAGACCTTCCGCGTCACCTACACACTGCGTAATTCCTCACCCAACCTTCCGGTGCGCGGTGCCGCCTTCACCGATACCCTGCCTGAAGGCGTCGATCTGGCCGTCGACGACGAGCGCTGCGTGCTCTCCGGCCGCAACCTCACCTGCACCTTCGGCGATCTCGAGCCGCGCGGCCGGGAGCGGCTGCGCTTCGAGGCGACGGCGCAAACCGACATCTCCAACGTTGAGGCCCTGCTCGAGGGCACGGCGGCCATTGCCCAGGGCAGGGGCGAGAACGCGCTGACCAGCCTTTCCTTCACGGGGGAGAATTTCCGCAAGGTCTTCAATGCCACCGAGTTCTGGGATGTTCTCTGGACCTCGATCCTCTACACCGTCTTCGGCACCGGCGGCGCCCTGATCCTGGGCCTCTTCGCCGCCTTGCTGCTGGACCAGGCCTTCCGCGGGCGGGCCTTTCTGCGCGGCCTCTTCCTCTTTCCCTATGTCGCGCCCGTCATTGCCGTCGCTTACACCTGGGTGACCCTGCTGGACCCGAACTCGGGCGCGCTCAACGCCATCCTCATGCAGATCGGCGCAACGGAGGGCCCGATCAATTTCCTCGGCCAGCGCGCCGCAGGCGAGATCAGCCTCTTCGGTCTGACCGTCGAGTTCCCGTTGGCCCTGACGACGGTCATCGTCTTCGAGGCTTGGCGCTACTTCCCGCTTTCCTTCCTCTTCATCCTGGCGCGCATGCAGTCGATCAACACCGACATGTACGAAGCGGCGGAGATCGACGGGGCGACGCCCTTCCAGCAGTTCTGGCACCTCTCCCTGCCGCAGCTCGCGACGATCCTGGCGATCCTCTTCCTGCTGCGCTTCATCTGGACCTTCAACAAGTTCGACGACATCTTTCTCTTGACCGGCGGCGCGGCGGGCACGCGCACCCTGACGGTCAACGTTTACGAGCAGGCGATTGCGCTTTCGAACATCGGCGCCGGTGCGGCGGTCGCCGTGGTGGTGTTCTTCGTGCTGCTGGCCTTCGCCCTGGTGTTCTTCCGCTTCTCGCCGAAGGAGGATTGAGATGGCTGCTCTGACCCAGACCGGCGGGCACGGCCTGCGTTCGGGCCTTGCGGTTGCCGCGCTCGCCGGGCTTTCCTTCGGCCTTGTCTTCATGATTGTCGTGGGCGTGACCCTGGCCTTGGTGACCGGCTTGCCGGCGCGCCCGCCGGTCGGCACGGCGGCCCTGGCCGGCCTGGCCGCGGCCCTCTTCGTAACCTTTACGCCGGTCGAAAGGCGCAGCAACCGCACGCGCAGCTACGCCGCTTCGATCATGTTTCTGGTCCTGGTGATCTTCTCCCTCGGCCAGGTCTTCGGTCTGCCGCTTAGCGAGGGCAGCGTCTGGCAGCTCATCGGTCTTGCGGTCTTTATCGGCGTCACCGTGCAGTCGATCTGGCTCTGTGTCGGGGACGCGCCGGCGGGAACGGTGCGGCGCTATGACTTCGAGAAACTGGTGATCCGGGTGCTCAAAGGCCAGGGCTACATCTTCTTCACCGTTTTCGTGGTGCTGCCTTTCTACGTGATGGTGATGACGAGCTTCAAGAGCCAGGCGGAGCTTCTGGCCAATCCGCTCGACTTCTCCATCGATCTGGGCAAGGCGAACCTCTTCGGGAGCTACACCGAACTTTTCACCAAGTTCAACTTCGGCACCTACATCCTCAATTCGGCCTTTGTCTCTGTCAGTACCGTTTTCGTCACCCTGCTGATCGCGGTGCCGGGGGCCTATGCGGTGGCGCGGCTGCGCTTTCGCGGCCGCGATGCCTTCGCCCGCTCGATCCTGCTGATCTACATGGTGCCGGCCATCGTTCTGGTGTTGCCGCTCTACGCCGTCTTCAGCCAGCTCGAGTTGCGCAACACCATTCTGGGCCTGCTGATCGTCTATCCGGCGACAACCATCCCCGTCGCGCTCTACATGCTGCAGGGCTACTTCCGCGGTCTGCCGGCGGAGATGGAGGAGGCCGGCCTGATGGACGGCCTGACCCGCATCGGCGTGATCATCAAGATCACGCTGCCGCTCAGCCTGCCAGCCCTGGCCTCCGTCGGGCTCTATGTCTTCATGATCGCCTGGAACGAGTTCCTCTTCGCCTTCATGTTCCTGGACGACCCGGCCATCTTCACCCTGCCGCGCGGCGTCGCCTCGCTGAACTCCTCGGAGCTGCCGCGCGAACTGATGATGGGCGGCGCCGTCATCGCCACCGTGCCGATCATGGCGATCTTCCTCTGGCTCGAACGCTTCATGGTTCAGGGCCTCTCCGCCGGTGCCGTGAAGGGCTGAGTGCCGTGAGCGACCTCGACAAAGCGGCCGAGGCGGTGCTGCGGGCCAACGACCGCGGCGGCTATACCGTTCCCACCGCGGGGCTCTATCCCTATCAGTGGAACTGGGATTCCGCCTTCGCGGCCCTGGGCTTCGCCGAGTTCGACATCGACCGCGCCTGGCGCGAGCTCGAGACCCTTGCCGAGGGCGCCTGGCCGAACGGCATGTGGCCGCACATCCTCTTTCGTGCCGACGATCCGGACTACTTCCCCGGGCCATCGGTCTGGGGTGCCGGCACGAGCGTCGGCGCCCCCATTGCCTCTTCCGGCGTGTCGCAGCCGCCGGTGGCGGCCACGGTGGCGCGCATCCTCTACGAGCGCGATCCGGAGGCGGGGCTGGCGCGCCTGCGCGCGCTCTTCCCCAAGCTGCTGGCCTGGCGCGACTGGTTCCACCGCGACCGCCGGGGGCAGAGCGGCGCCATCCTGGTCACCCATCCCTGGGAATCCGGCCGCGACAATTCGCCGGATTGGGACGGCGCCATGGCCCGGGTTCCGATCCGGGATCTCGGTTCCTTCCAGCGCCGCGATACCGGCCATGTCGATCCCTCCATGCGCCCCACGAAGGACGACTATGACCGCTACCTGTCGCTGGTCGCCTGGGGCCGCGAAGCGGGCTGGGACACCCATCGTATCGCCGCCGAGGGGCCCTTCGCGGTCGCTGATCCGACCATGACCTTCATCCTGCTGCGCGCCGACCGCGATCTCCGCGTCCTGGCGGAGGCTCTCGGCGAGACCGAGGCCGCGGCCCGTCTGGGCGCCGACTGTGAAGCGGGTGCGGACGCCGCCGCAGCGCTGTGGTCCGAGGACCTTGGCGCCTATGCCGCCCGTGACGAGCGCAGCGGCGTCTTTGCCGACGGTGTCTCCTCAGCCGCCATGCTGGCCTGGTACGCCGATCTGCGCGATCCGGTCCATGAGCAACGCCTGCTCGCCACTCTGCACGATCTTCTCGATGCCGCGCCGCTCGCCGTGCCCAGCTTCGACCCCCGTCACCCGAAGTTCGACGCGCGACGCTACTGGCGCGGTCCGGTCTGGGCGGTGGTGAACTGGATGGTGGCCCGCGGCCTCCACGAAGCGGGCCACCAGTCCGAAGCGGAGCGGCTGCGCCACGACACCCGCCGCCTGATCGAAGGGGCCGGCTTCTACGAGTACTTCGACCCCTGCGACGGCTCCGGGGCAGGCGGGCCTGATTTCACCTGGACCGCAGCGATCTGGCTCGCCTGGGCGAGCCCAACGAAAAAAGAGGGATGGAACTGATGGGCGCTATCAGACTGCAGGCCGTCGAGAAATGGTTCGGCGATGCGCAGGTGATCAAGGGAGTCGACCTCGACATCGCTGACGGTGAGTTCGTCATCTTCGTCGGCCCTTCGGGCTGCGGCAAGTCGACCCTGCTGAGGCTGGTCTCCGGCCTCGAAGAGATCAGCCGCGGCAGCCTCTTCATCGACGACCGCGATGTGACCGCAGAGCCACCCTCGGGCCGCGGCCTTGCCATGGTGTTCCAGTCCTACGCGCTCTATCCCCACATGACGGTGGGAGAGAACATGGGGTTCGGTCTCAAGACCGCCGGGGCGCCGAAGACGGAGATCGAAAGCAAGGTGGCCGAGGCCTCGCGGGTTTTGAAGCTGGATGCGCTGCTCGACCGTCGGCCCAAGGACCTCTCCGGCGGCCAGCGTCAGCGTGTCGCCATCGGGCGTTCCATCGTCCGCGAGCCCACGGCCTTTCTGTTCGACGAGCCGCTGTCCAACCTCGATGCGGCGCTGCGCGTGGAGATGCGCTTCGAGATCGCCAAGCTGCACCAGTCGCTGGGCGCCACCATGATCTACGTGACCCATGACCAGGTGGAGGCCATGACCCTGGCCGACAAGATCGTGGTCTTGCAGGCCGGGCGGATCGAACAGGTGGGCAGCCCGCGCACGCTCTACGAACGGCCGGATAATCTCTTCGTCGCCCAGTTCATCGGCAGCCCGAAGATGAACGTGGTACCCGGCGGCGTGACCGACAGCCGCTTTGCCCTGCAGGGGCAGGGCGGCGGCCCTGCCCCCGCCTCCGCGGGCGGTGCCAACCGGGTCGGCATCCGCCCGGAGCATATCGCGCTGACCAACCCCGGCGAGGGGCACTGCAACGGCAAGGTGGAAGTGGCCGAGTATCTCGGCGCCGACGTGATGCTGTTCGTCGACTGCGATCCCTTGGGGGTCATGACAGTGCGCCACGTCGGCGATACCGCCGTGAAGCCCGGTGAGCAGGTCGGCCTGCGCTTCGACGAGCAGCGCATCCACTTTTTCGACGGTGACGGTCTGGCGGTGGGGCGCGCCTGACGGCGCAGGACTTCAGGCCGACTCCGCGCCGCGGAAGGCCCAGCCGACAAAGCGGCGCTCGATCAGGGCGAAGATCGCGTACATGCCCACACCCATGACCGCGATCACCAGCAGCCCGGCAAAGACCAGGGGCACGCGGAAGCTGGAGGAAGCGGTCAGCATCAGGTGACCCATCCCGGCGTTGCCGGCCACGGTCTCCGAAATCACCGTGCCGACGAAGGCCAGGGTGACGGCAACCTTCAGCGAGGCGAAGAAGTAGGGCATCGAGCGGGGAACCCCCACCTTCAGCAGGATGTCGATCTTGCGTGCCCCGAGGGAGCGCAGCACGTCGCGCAGCTCCGGCTCCAGGGTCGCCAGGCCGGTGGCGACATTCACCACGATGGGAAAGAAGGAGATGGTGAAGGCTGTGAGGATGGCCGGGATCGTGCCGATGCCGAACCACACCACCAGGACCGGCACGATGGCCACCTTGGGAATGCTGTTGAAGCCCACCAGCATCGGATAGAGCGCGGCATAGGTCAGGGCCGAGGCGCCGGTGACGAGCCCCAGCGCCAGGCCGAAGACCACCGCCATGCCGAAGCCCACGAGGGTCACCCAGAAAGTGTAGAAGGCGTTCTGCCAGATCGCCGGCCAGTACTGGATCAGGGCCGCCATCGCCTTGCTGGGGGCGGGCAGCACGAATTCGGGAATCGTAAAGAGGTGGACCGCGCCCTCCCAGAAGACGAAGAGCCCGATGGTGGCGAGCCAGGGGGCGAGCTTGGTGGAGGAGATCATGCCGCCCGCACCTCGCCGATGTGGTCGCGCAGACCGTGCACCAGGTCGACGAAGTCCTGATCGAAGGTGGACTCCAGGGTGCGCGGCCGCGGCAGGGTGATGGGGCGCTCGTAGACGATGCGCCCGGGGCGTTTGCTGACCACGTAGACACGGTCGGCGAGATAGACGGACTCGCGCAGGTCGTGGGTCACCAGAATCACCGTGAACTTGCGTTGCATCCAGAGGTCCTGCAGCACGCCCCAGAGCTCCTCGCGGGTAAAGGCGTCCAGCGCCGCAAAGGGCTCGTCCAGCAGCAGCAGGTCGGGCGCATGGATCAATGCCCGGCAGAGCGAGGTGCGCTGCTGCATGCCGCCGGAAAGCTCGTGCGGGGCATGGTTTTCGTAGCCTTCCAGCCCGACGATCCGCAGCAGCTCGTGGGCCGTCTCTATGTGCTCGGCCTTCTTGCGCCGGAAGCTGCCGCGGTGGCTGCGGCTCACCTCCAGCGGCAGCAGGACGTTCTCCAGCGTGGTGCGCCAGGGCAGAAGCGTGGCGTTCTGAAAGGCCATGCCGACCATGGTGAGCGGGCCGGAAACGGTCTCTCCGGCGACCCGGGCAATCCCGGAGTCGACCGGCATGAGGCCGGAGACGATCTTCAGGATCGAGGACTTGCCGCAGCCGGAGGGGCCGACCATGGCGACGAACTCGCCGCGGCGGATCTCCAGGGAGGCATCCGCGACCGCCGGCGGGCCGTTGCCGGCGCCGCCGTAGGTCATGGTCACCTGATCGAGCTCAACGAAGGCTGTCACGACTGAAAACGCAATCCACTAAAACCAAAAAGGATTGCGGTCAGGGTGTCAGCATTCGCTCTTCGGCCGGCGGCAGGAACTCCGAGGTCCAGACCGCTGCCGGCTCCGGCGTGGAGGAGAGGTCGTAGGCGATGGCAAGCTGGGCAATGGAATTGCTCAGCCGTGCCTCGTCCACGTCGCCGATGCCGTTGGCTTTCACGTGGTCTGTCAGCACGTTGACGTCGAGGGCCAGTTGCAGGCGCTCCAGCTCAAGCCCCTTGTCGATCAACGGATCGCTCTTGGCCACGACATCGATGGCGCCTTCAGGATCTGCGATGATGTCCTTCCAGCCGCGAATGGTGGCACGGATGAAGCCGGCAACGGCTTCGGGGTTGTTCTCGATGAAGTCACCCGAGGCGATGACCGCGTTGCCGTAGAAATCCATGCCGAAGTCGGCATAGAGGAAGTAGCGGATGTCTTCCTCCGCAACGCCCTTGGACTTCAGGTCCAGCATGGACGAGAAGTAGTGGCCGGAGATGAAGTCGACCTGACCCTGGACCAGCATGGTCTCGCGCAGGGCGGGGTCCATGTTCACCCGCTCGACCGCGGCCTCGTCGATACCGGTCTCATGGGCGAAGGCGGGGAAGAGCTTGTAGGAGGCATCGAAAACCGGCGCCCCCAGCTTGCGGCCCACCAGGTCTTCGGCCTTTTCGATGTTGTTCTTCTTCAGGGTGAAGAGCGAGAAGGGTGGCGCGTCGTAGGCCATCATCACGGCTTTCACCGACTGGCCGGGGTTCTGGACGTTGAAGTCCACCAGCGCGTTGATGTCGGCAAAGCCCATCTGGTAGGCGCCGCCCGCGACCCGGGTGACGGCCCCCGCCGAGCCGTTGCCGCTGTCGATGGAGACGTCCAGACCTTCTTCGGCGTAGTAGCCTTTGTCGTTGGCCACCAGGAAGGCGGCCGTGGGGCCCTGGAATTTCCAATCGAGGGTGAACTTGATATCCACCTCGGCCCGGGCCGGGACGGCGGCCAGGGTGAGCATCAGCGCACAGGCGCCGGCCAGCACCGCGGGGTGTAAAGCCTTGGATTTGAACATGCCTCTTAATCTCCCTGTTCTTCTTGGGCGAACCCACAGTCGCCAAAAGCAGCAATTCCCATGCCAGCCACGGTCCGGCAGTTCTCCGCCTGTTCTCTTCCCGTGCCGGCTTTCCGCGCTTGGGCGGCAGACCAGAAATTAGGCAGTCTGCGTGCCGCGTGATCAGGAGCGCCCGCAGTGACAAGCGCCTGCGACCACAGGCGCCGGGCGTTGATCGGCGAGGAATGGGCCGGCGCGCGGCCAGCGCCCCAAGCCTAGTCCATCTCCCGGGTCTTGGAAACTCCTCGGCGCCCGCCCCCGTCGCGGAGCCTCTGGTTCAGGCGAGCAGGCTGCCCGCGGTAATCTCGTCGGTGATGAAGACCGTCGGCTCCAGCAGGCTGATGGCGCCTTGCAGGACGGGGATCTTCTCCGGCCCGCCGGAGATCAGGACCCTTTGCGGCGTTCGTTTCAGACGGTCGATCCCCACCGCGATGGCGCGTTCGTTTACCGGATGGTCGACCAGCGCCCCAGTCTCGTCGATGAAGTTGTAGAGAATGTCACCGACGGCCCCGGCCTCGATCAGCGAGCGGCGCTCCGCCTCAGAGAGGTGGCCGACCCGGTAGGAGGTCGTCAGGGTCGAGATGCCGCCGACACTGAGCAGGGCGATGTCCAGGCTGTCGGCCATTTCGAAGACCTGGGCGATGCCGCAGCGTTCCAGCAGAGCGTACTTGGTCTCCGGGCTGTCGACCAGCGCCGGGGCCGGAACCAGATAGCCCTCGCCCTGGAACAGCTCGTTGAACTGCCAGGCAAACTCCGCCGGGTTGAAGCGGCGGGCCTGGGAAATGCCCCCGAGCAGGGAAACGACGCGGAAGTTCTCCAGCGTGCGCCCGGTGATGAAGGGCAGCGCCGAATAGAGCGTCCGGCCCCAGCCGACACCCACGGTCATGCCGGAGCGCATGGCCTGGGAGATGAAGCTGCCGGCGGCAGCGGCGATGACCTGGCCGGGATCGCTCTCGGCATCCGACAGCGGGGCGACGATGGCCTGTTCGATGCCGAAGCGGGTTTCGAGCTCGCGCTCGATCTCGGTGACCTCGACCAGCGGGGCCTTGATGGAGATCTGCACCTCCCGCCGGCGGCGCGCATCGGCCAGCAGGCGCACGATGGTGACCCGCCCGACGCCCAGGATCTCGGCAATCTCGCTCTGGGTGCGGCCTTCGATAAAATACATCCAGGTGGCCCGCACCCGCATGCGGTGGCTGGCGTCCGGCAGGTTCAGCTGCTGGGCGGCGGAGCGTCTGCGTCCCTGGGGCTTTTCCTGGCGGGCCAAGTGGCACCCTCCTGAGAGTCGATGACCGGAGTTCTACCTTTCGTCTGCGGACGCTTCAAGCCGCGGGCCGCCAAGCCGGGTCATCAGACTGTCGTGGTGACGGGTTGGCCGACTGCCGGCTTGAGGCGACCCGCGATCACCGCCGCCACCTCTTCCGGGGCTTCGAGGTGCGGCATGTGGCCGATGTCGTGCAGCAGGTGGAGTGCCACCCGGCCCGGCGCCTGCAGGGCCTGTTTCCAGGGGAACACCCGGTCCTTGCGGCCCCAGACGATCTGCGCCGGAATCGCAAGGCGGTCAAGTGCGGGGGTGAGGTCGAAGCTCTGGACGGAGTCGGGGAAGAGAGTCTCGGCCAGATCCTGCTGGTAGGCCCGCAGGGCCGGGTCCCTGCGGGCCTGCATGGCGGCCATGACGAAGCTCTCGGTGACGATCTGCGGTTCCGCCGTCAGCTGTTTCAGCCAGGGGGCGAGGCTTTCCTTGCGGCCGGCGCGGGCAAGGCCGGCGAGGACACCGCCGTTCATCTCCGGGCCCAGTCCGGCCGGGGCGAGCATGGTGAGGGAGGCGACCCGCCGCGGGCGGATGTCCGCCAGCGCCAGCGCCAGCGCGGCGCCCAGGGAGTGGCCCACCAGGTGCGCATCCTCGAGGCCTTCGGCGTCGAAGGCCTCCACGACCATGCGGGCGAGGCTGCGGAAGGAGTCCACCGGGCGGCGTGGCGACTTGCCGTGGCCGGGCAGGTCGATCCTCACCAAGGGCCGGGCTGCCGGCAGGCAGGCTTCCAGCTTCTGCCAGCCGGCGGAGTCAGCCGCAAAGCCGTGGATCATGACCAGCGGCGCTCCGGTGTCGCCGCCTGAGCGGTACACCACGAGCGGGCCGCCCTGTGGCTGCCAGCCGGATCCGGCGGAAGATGGCCTGTCCTTCGCCTGGCGCAAGGCGCCTTCCACGTCGCCGCGCGCGATCCGGCCCGCGGGCCCGGACCCGGTAATCCCCGAAAGATCCAGAGCGTTCTCCCGCGCCAGGTGCCGCGCCGCCGGGGTGGCGCGCTGCTTTGCCTGATGATCCGGAGAGATGGTGAGGGCAGGCTTGGCGGGCAGCGATGCGGTTGCATCTTCACCCGCTGCGTTGTCGGGCGCTACCGGAGTTGGGCCCGCGCTGCCGCCTTCCGGCGGCGCTCCGACCTCCTCGTCCGGCGCGTAGATCCAGGCGATGGCCTTGCCGATGGCGACTTCGCTGCCGGCCTCGGCCAGGACGTGATGGAGCCGTCCGCTGGCGGGGCTTTCGACCTCCATGGCCGCCTTGTCGGTCTCGATGTCGAAGAGCGGCTCGCCGCTTTTCACCTCGGCGCCCTCCGCGACATGCCAGGCGGCGATCGTCCCGCTGGTCATGTCCATGTCCACCTTGGGCATGATGACCTCGACGGGCATGTCAGCGGGCCCCGCGCACCACGCCCCGAACCGCGGAGAGGATGTCGGCCACCTGCGGCACCGCCGCTTTTTCCAGTTCGGGGTTGTAAGGAATCGGCGCCTCGGCGCCGCCCAGGCGGACGATGGGGGCGTCGAGGTAGTCGAAGGCTTCGCTCTCGACGATGCTGGCGCTCACCTCCGCCCCGATGCCGAGGGTGCGCACGCCCTCGTAGACGACGACAAGCCGCGACGTCTTGGCGACGCTGGCGACCACTGTTTCCCGATCCATGGGGCGCACGGTGCGCAGGTCGATCACTTCCGCATCGATCCCCTCTTGCGCCAGGGTCTCGGCGGCTTCGAGGGCGCGGTGCACCATGATCGCTGTAGCGACGATGGTGACATCGCTGCCGGTCCGGCAGACTTCGGCCTTGCCGATGGGCACGGTGTAGCGGCCCTCCGGCACCGGCCCCTTCATCTTGTAGAGCAGCTTGTGCTCGAAGAGCATCACCGGGTCGGGGTCGTCCAGGGCGGCCAGCAGCAGGCCTTTGGCATCATAGGGCGTGGCGGCCTGCACCACCTTCAGACCCGGCACATGACCGAACCAGGCCTCCAGGCTCTGGCTGTGCTGGGCCGCCGCGCCGGTGCCGGAGCCGGCGGGAAAGCGCATCACCAGCGGTACGGAGACGGCGCCGCCGAGCATGAAGCGCAGCTTGGCCGCCTGATTGACGATCTGTTCCATCGCCAGGGTGGCGAAGTCCGAGAACTGAAATTCGTAGATCGGCCGGAGGCCGGTGAGGGCGGCGCCGACCGCCATGCCGGCGCCGCCCAGCTCCGAAATCGGGGTGTCGATGACCCGGTCCTCGCCGAAACGATGCACCAGATCGCCGGAAACCTGAAAGGCGCCGCCATAGACGCCGATGTCCTCGCCCATCAGCACGACGCGCTCGTCCTCGGTCAGGGCGATGGCCAGGGCATCGCGGATTGCCTCTGCGTAGCTGAGCTCGCGCAGCGGACTGTCCAGCACGGCGGCCGGGGCTGTCATCCGGCACCCTCTGTTTGGGTCGTATAGACGTCGCGGGTGAGGGCGGCCGGGTCCGGATCGGGGCTTTCCTTGGCGAAGGCGATGGCTGCAGTGATCTCCTCTGCGACCTCCTCCTCCATCCGGGCAAAGCCCTCTTCGCTGAGGATGCCGTGCTCGCTCAGCAGGCCGGCGAAGCGGCGGATCGGGTCGCGGGCGATCCAGGCTTCGATCTCGTCCTTGCTGCGGTAGCGGTTGCGGTCGGACTTGGAGTGCCCGCGCCAGCGGTAGGTCACCGATTCGATCAGGCTGGGTCCTTCGCCGGCGCGCGCCCGTTCGATGGCCGCATGGCAGGCCTCGGCAACGGCGGAGAGATCGTTGCCGTCCACGGTCACGCCCGGCATGGAATAGGCAGCGGCCCGGTCGGAAACCTGGCGTACCGCGGTCGAGCGCTCGACCGAGGTGGACATGCCGTAGTGATTGTTCTCGCAGATGAAGATCACCGGCAGTTTCCAGATCGCCGCCATGTTGAGGGACTCGTGAAAAGCCCCTTCGTTGACCGCGCCGTCGCCGAAGAAGCTGGTCACCACCGTTCCGGTCTTCAGCCGCTTGGCCGAGAGGGCAGCGCCAACGGCGATGGGAATGCCGCCGCCGACGATGCCGTTGGCGCCCAGATTGCCCTTGTCGACATCGGCGATGTGCATGGAGCCGCCGCGCCCGCGGCAATAGCCGCTTTCCTTGCCGAAGAACTCGGCGAACATGCGTCCGACGTCTGCTCCTTTGGCGATGCAGTGCCCGTGACCGCGGTGGGTCGAGGTGATCTTGTCCTGATCGGTCAGCTCCAGGCAGGCGCCGACGGCGCTCGCCTCCTGACCGATGGAAAGATGCATGGTGCCGTGGATCAGACCGCGCATGTAGCTGTCTTCGGCGCCTTCCTCGAAGCGGCGGATAAGCAGCATCTTGCGCAGGGCCTCGCGCAGCACCTCCGGTGTGTAGTGGCAGATTGCAAAGGGTTCGTTTCCGGCGGCAGTCTTACCGGCGCGCCGGCCTGCCGGGCGGGCGATCCCGCCGCTGCCCTTACGGCCTGCGGCCGGCGCCTGTGCGCCGCAGCGTTCAGTTTCCGAAGAGATGCTCATCCTGTTTGGCCCTCAATGCCGCGATCTTTGATCCCTCGGGCGTGGCGGCGTTGTCGTAGGTGATGAGCGTGCCCTTGGGGATGGGTTGCGTGACCCGGCTGTCGGTCAGCAGACCGCAGGGAATGGCCCGTTCGGCACGCGCTTCCTCGGCCCGCATGATCCAGGCGCGGTAGCAGTACTCGCCGATGGCATCCAGGGTCTCGCCGGGTGCCAGATCGCGCTTGGCGACCGCGCAGACCTCCGCCACCGGGCGGTCCAGCGGCACCATGTCCGCCTTGCCATAGAGCACGGCCCGCGCGCAGGTCAGCGGGACTTCCAGCGAGGTCAGGTGATAGGGACGGATGAAGGTGAAGTAGGGGCCGTCCCCCAACTTCAGGTCGGTCATGCGCTCCGACACCCGCGGATGGGACATCTCGGCGACCACGAAGACGCCGGGGGCGACGCCGGCGCCGACGGAATAGTCGACCCGGCCGACGTCCGACAGAACGCCGCCGTCCTTCTTCGGCACCAGGACCTTGGAGAGATCCTCTTTCGTTGCCCGCGGCCCGTGCAGTCCGGGCTTGTCGGGAACCAGGCCGGTGGCGTTGGCGATGGCCGCCATCTCGACCATGGTCTTCGAGCCGTCGATGAACTCCACCAGCATCCGCGGGCTCATGTTGCGACGTTCGGCCTCTTCGACGTATTCGTCCGGCGTCGCCTCGATGTTCAGCGGATTGTTCTTGCCCTTGCCGGCACAGACGATGGGATGGCCCATGGCGGCCACGAACTCGATCAGCTCCATGCAGGACGAGGGCTCGTCGCCGGCCCCCAGGGTGTAGACCACGCCCAGCCGGTCGGCCTGCGCCTTCAGGTAGGCGCCGATGGTGACGTCGGCCTCGACGTTCATCATCACCAGATGCTTGCCGCGCTCCATGGCTGCCAGTCCGATCTCGGCCCCCACGGCGGGCACGCCGGTCGCGTCGATGACCACGTCGATGAGCCCGCTTTCGAGAAGCTTGTCGGCGTCGTCCGTCACGGCGATGGCGCCGTCTTCCATGGTGGCGTTCAGATCGTCCTGGGAGGAAACTTCCTTGGCCCGGCCATCGCCGTCGAAGGCGCTGTTGGAAGCGCCACTGGAAGCGATCGCGACGGCTTTGAGTGCTGCGGGCACGTCCAACTCGGCGATGGCGCCGATGCGGATGCCCGGCATGTGGGCGACCCGGGTCACGATGTCCGTGCCCATCTCTCCGGAGCCGACAAGCCCAATGCGCACGGGCCGGCCAGCGTCGGCGCGCGCTGCCAGGTCCTTGGCCAGGCCGGTCAAAGCGACATTGGTGGGCAAGGGCGGTTCTCCTTTAAATCGCTCGCATTCTCAGTCTAATGAACATGTGTTCTATGGTCAATACGCATGTTCTGGCGTACACTGCCAAGAGCAGCCACAAAGACCTTGACATCTAGCGAACTGGCTTGAACATTTGGTTGATAAAGAATAACATTGTTCAAAAGCGGGTGGGGGAGGAAAAGAACGCCGTGGTCTCAGTACCTTCCCGAAAAGCACCCTGACCTGTCTCTCGCGCTGCGCTGGCGCGCGATTGCCCGACCGGGCCATGCGCCGGCCGGGCCCGCCCAAGGCCCAGGATCGGCTGGCCGGTTCTTGAGGGTTGGGCGGGGACAAGAACGAACACAAGGGAGGAAACAGCGATGCGCAGTACCACTCACGGGTTCACCCGCCGGACATTCCTGAAATCGAGCGCCGCGGCCGGTCTTGCGACCGGGGTCGGAACGTCGCTCGCCGCCCCCGTCTTCGCCCAGTCCGGGCTGCCGGATCCGGCCAGCGTGCTGGCCGACATCTCGGTGCCGAAGTACGTGCGGGAAGATTACCGTAAGCTCTACAACATGTCCGACGAACCGCTGTGGGATCCCAACAAGGACTGGATCCGAACGGTGGACTGGGAAGCCGTGCGTGCCGAACAGGCCGGCAAGACCGTGCGCTTCGCCATCGGCGCTGCCGACCAGGAGTCCGCCGCCGAAGGCCTGGTGCCCTTCGAGAAGCTTTCGGGGATCGAGGTGGAACTGGTTCCCATTCCCGACGACAGCTTCTACGACAAGGCCATCGCCGAGTTTATTTCCGGCAATGCCAGCTTCGACGCGCTGCAGTTCTTCTCACCCTGGCTCGGCGACTTCGCCGCCCCGGGCTTCCTGGCGCGCCTGGACGACTACGCGGAGAAGTGGAAGCTGCCGCTGGATGACTTTTACGACACCTACCTGCTGAACTACGGCCACTTCGGCGACAAGGGTATCTACGGCATTCCCTTCGACTGCGACATTCAGATGGTGCATCTGCGCAAGGGTTTCGTCGAGCAGGTGACCGGCGGGCCGATCGACAAGTGGAAGACCGTCGAGACCTACGACGATCTGATCCGCCTTTCCGGCGAACTCGACAAGATCCAGCCGGGTGTCGCCGGTGTCGGCCTGATGGCGGCGCGCGGCTTCTGGTCGACCTACACCTGGGAGCATGTTGCAGCCCAGTGCGGCATGGACCTCTTCGACAGCGATTGGAACCCGATCTTCAACAACGACGCCGGCATCAAGGGTCTGGAGATCATTCTCGATCTGCAGAAAAACGCGGCACAGGGCGTCGCCGGCTGGGGCTGGCCGGAAAACCGGGCTGCCTGGCTCGGAGGTCAGCTCGCAACCAACATTTCCTGGCAGGACAGCGGCACCCAGGCCATGCGCCCGGACCAGAGCCAGATCGTCGACGACTTCGTCACCATCTACGAACCGCGCGTCGATATCGCAGGCGCCCGCTTCGCGCCGCCGAACATCGCCGGCTCCACCTCTTGCGTCGCCTCGACTTCGCAGAACCCGGAAGGCGCCTTCCTCATGCTCGCCTTCCTCACCACCGCCTCGATCATGGCCATGAACGAGGCCAACGCCAACGGCGTGGCCCCGGGCTACAAGTCGGTGCTGACCAATCCACGGCTGGAAGCGGTCTCGCAGCCGGCCAAGGTCTGGGCGGACAGTCTCGAATACGCCTGGTGCGCGCCGCGCATCCCCGGCATGTTCGAGATGGAGCAGGTCCTCGGCAACGAGATCAACAAGGCCGTCGTCGGCCAGACCTCCGCAAAGGAGGCGCTCGATGCCGGCGCCGAGGCCTGGCGGTCCATCATGAAGAGGAACGGCTTCTTCACCAGCCGCGAACCCTTCCCCTACTCCGCGGTGGAGGCGGGCACTTGGGTGGGGCGCGGCAAGCCTTCGCCGATTTGATTTTCCCGGCTGAAGTGCGATCCTTGCACTGATGACGCAAACCACGCTCAAGGCTGAAGGGGCGGCGCTTGCCGCCGCCCCTCGGCGCGCGCGCCGCAGCCCCTTTCAGCGCAAGATCTTTCCCTACCTGCTGGTCGCCCCGGCGGTGATCTACCTCCTGGGGATCACGCTCTATCCCGGCGTCTTCGCGATCTACCAGTCATTCTTCGTGGTCACTTTCACTGGCTGGGTGCCCAATGGGGTCGGCAACTATGTCGACCTGTTCCAGGACGACGAGTTCTGGGCGGCCCTGTGGAACACTCTGGTCATCGGCGGCATCTCGCTGACGCTGCAGTGTGTCATCGCGCTGATGCTGGCGTTCTTCGCCTACCGCGACCCGCTGATCCGCGGCTGGCGCATCATCTTCCTGATGCCGATGCTCTTCATGCCCTCGGCGGTGGCCTTCATCTGGAAGCTCGCCTTCATGGACGGTCGGGTGATCTCCGATCTCCTGATGCGGGTCGGCTTGATTTCCGAGAACATCGACTTCCTGGGCGTCGTCTGGAACGCCCGCCTGACCCTGATCGTCGCCGACGTCTGGCAGTGGACGCCCTTCCTTTTCATCATCTTCGTCGCCGGCCTGCAGGCGCAGGACAAGGAGATCGAGGAGGCAGCGCGCCTGGACGGCGCCAGCTGGCCGGCGATCTTCTGGAACATCTCGCTGCCGCTGATGCGGCCGGTGATCGCCGTCGCCGTCATCCTGCGCGGCATCGACATCACCACCATGTTCACCAACGTCTTCATCATGACCCAGGGCACGCCCGGCGGCACGACGGAGACGATCAGTTACTTCATCTATCGCACCGGCTTTCGGCTGTTCAATTTCGGCTACGCCTCTGCGGCCTCGGCCATCATGCTGATACTCACCATCATCATCGCCCAGGTACTGCTGAAGCGGTTCTTCCGCTCCGGGAGAGCGTGATGGCGGCGCGACGGAAGTCCGGCGAGAACCTCTTCCTGCGCTACTGCGTGCTGGCGGCCTGGGCGCTGTTCTGCCTGGTGCCGATCCTCTGGTTCCTCTCGATCGGCTTCCGGCCCCGCACCGAGATCATCACCCCGCAGCCGATCTACTGGCCGACCTTCTCCCTCGATGCCTGGCATATGATCTGGGACGACTGGCCCATGGGCAGCTACCTGCGCAATTCGCTGCTGGCCATCGTCGGATCGGTGATCATCGACCTCGTGCTGGCCATTCCGGCGGCCTATTCCCTGGCGCGCTATGAGTACAAGGGCCGTGAGGACATCGGCTTCTACATTCTCTCGACGCGCATGATGGCGCCGGCCATCGTCGCCATTCCCATCTTCTTCCTGTTCAAGAACGTCGGCCTGCTGGACACGGTCTGGGGCCTGATGCTGGTCTACGCGGCGATCAACCTCAGCGTCGTCACCTGGATCATCCGCTCCTACATGCAGGATATTCCCCACGAGTTGGAGGACGCGGCGCGCACCGACGGTGCCTCGGACCTGCGCATTCTCTGGGAGATCATCATCCCGATCTGCCTGCCGGGGATCATCACCGCGGCGGTCATCGCGGCGATCTTCGCCATCAACGAGTTTCTCTTCACGCTGCTGATCGCCTCCACCAAGAACGCCTACACCATGTCGGTGGCGCTGGCGAACTTCACCGGCGGATCGGACGGCAAGATCTACAACGCCATCGCCCTGGTCTCCTTCCTGGCCTTCATACCGATCTTCCTGCTGGTGATTCTCATCCAGAAACACCTGTCGCGGGGGCTGACCCTGGGCGCATTGAAGGGATAGGCCGTGGCTGAGATCGAACTGCGCAACATCTCAAAGAAGTGGGGCCACTTCGTCGGGGTCAAGGATGTGAACCTGACCATCTCCGACGAGGAGTTCGTGGTTTTTCTCGGCCCTTCGGGCTGCGGCAAGACCACCACCATGCGCATGATCGCCGGACTGGAGGACCCCAGCGGCGGCGAGGTGGTGATCGACGGGGAGGTGGTGAACGAGGTGGACGCCCGCGACCGCGACGTGGCGATGGTGTTCCAGAGCTACGCGCTCTACCCCAACATGACGATCTACGAGAACATCCGCTTTCCCCTGCGCATGCGCAGGGTGCCGAAAGAGCAGCACGCCGCGTTGGTGCAGCGGGCGGCGGAGATGGTGGAACTCGGCGACTACCTCGAGCGTAAGCCGGGCGCGCTGTCCGGCGGTCAGCGCCAGCGCGCCGCGCTGGCCCGCGCTGTCGTGCGCCAGCCCCATGTCTTCCTGATGGACGAGCCACTGTCGAACCTGGATGCCAAGCTGCGCACCGCCATGCGCGTCCAGCTGAAGCATCTACAGCGGCAACTGAAGATCACCACGGTCTATGTGACCCACGATCAGGTCGAGGCCATGACCCTGGCGGACCGTATCGTCATCATGAACGGGGGCGAGATCCAGCAGATCGGCACCCCGCATGAGATCTATGGCGACCCCGCGAACACCTTCGTCGCCGGCTTCATCGGCTCGCCGCCGATGAACCTGATTGCCGGCCATCTGGAGGGCGGGGTTTTCAGCGCGGCGGGACTCCGCGTCGAGGGGCTTGCCCTGGACGTCAGCCGCGAAGCCGTTCTCGGCGTGCGCCCGGAGGACTGCCATGTCAACGGCACCGCCGGCCATCTGACGGGCAGGATCTTCGGCATCGAACCGACAGGCGACCAGACCTTCGTCAGCCTGCGCAGCGACGACACCCTCATCGAGATCAGGGCCGACCGCGATTTCCGGGCGCCGCTGGACAGTACGGCCCAGATCAGCTTTGATCTCGACCGTCTTTACTTCTTCGATGCCGCGTCGGGCGAGCGGCTTCGGTGACCTGCGTGGCTCTATGACTTTCGACTATACTTCCCTCGGGTTCTATACCTTCGACTGTCTGGGCCGTCCGGTGACGGACATTCCCCCCGGCGGCGGCACTTATTTCATCGACGAACTGACCCTGGCGGTCTCCGGCGCGGCCGGCAGCGCGGCCATCGTCGCGGCCAAGCACGGCCTGAACGTGCAGGCCGTGGGCGGCGTCGGCGACGACGACATGGGCAAGTGGGTCCTGGAGAAGCTGCAGAGCTTCGATGTCGACACCGTCAACATGGAGCTCTGTGCGGGCGTCGCGACCTCTTCCTCCATAGTGACCACCCGCCCGGACGGGGCACGCCCGGCGCTGCACAAGAAAGGTGCGACCGGCGCCTTCTTCGTCACCGAAGACCGCCTCGACCGGGTTCTCGACACCCGCATCTTCCACATCGGCGGGGTCGGGCTGATGGACCGTATGGACGGCGCCCCCAGCTTTGCGATGATGCGCAAGGCGAAAGAGCGCGGCTGCATCACCACGCTGGACGTTTTCGCGAGTACGCAGGACGACATGCCGCTGGTGGAAGGACTGCTGCCCTACACGGACTATTTTCTTCCCTCGGAAGAGGAGGCGATGGCCCTTTCGGGCCTCAATGACTACGACGACGTGGCCAAGTTCCTCTTGGACAAGGGCGTGGGCTGCGTGGTGCTGACGTTGGGGGCGGAAGGGGCGCTCTACCGGCATAGCGACGGCACCCGGTTTCATCTTCCGGCCTTCGACATCGACGTGGTCTGCACCTGCGGTTGCGGGGACTGCTTCAATGCGGGTTTCGCAACGGGCCTTCACATGGGCCTGGACCCGGAGGCCTGCGTGCGCCTCGGGCAGGCATCCTCGGCCCAGAACGCCATGGGTCTGGGTTCGCAGGCGGGCGTCACTTCGCTGGAGGCGACCATGGCGTTCATCGAAAAGACACCGGTCAGGTCCATGCTTGTGAAAGTCTGATCGCAGCGCTGGTCTCCAGCGCGGGAATCACTACATAATGAAGGTGACAGCTGGTCCAGGCCATGCCCACGACGCAACGAAGCTTCACCCCTTCGGCCGCCCGTCTGCCGCTGAAGGATGCTCTCAGGATGCTGCGCTTCACCATGAAGCGCGGCCGCACTTTTCTTGACCCGCCGCTGGACCCGATTCCTTCACCGATCAGCGACGTGGCGCGGTCGGTGCTGCGGGACTTCGATCAGATCGCCGATCGCGTGAATGACGTCGCCGCGGGCCTGTCCCGGCGGTTCCTCGACAGCGACTCCGGCGAAGGCCTGACCACGGCGACCCTGGAAGAGATCGAGCACATCGGCCATGCCGAAATCGCTTTCGCCCAGGCGGCCTATCACGGGCTGACCCGGGCGCTGCCCCACCTGGGCGCAAGCGAAGGGCTGGTGAGCGAAGTGCGTAGCGCAGAGGCTTACAAGGCGGCCATTCAATCCGGTGCGGCGGAGAAAGACCGCTTTGCCCTGGCCGCGGCCCTGATGCAGGAGATGGTCGATCGCGGCGTCATCCGCGACCTGCTGCCGGCAGCCAGGGAAGAGGAGAGTGAGCCTCTTACCGAGGAAGAACTGGAGAAGCTCTCCATCTTCGCTCTGATCCTGTGGTTTCTGGCCGAGCGGCAGGACGGGCCGGAGGATGCCGAAGCGCTGTTGCTCACCTGCTGCGACATGGCCGAGGCGCTGAAGACCGAGGTGGCCGAGTGCATGGGCGACGCCGAACGCCTGCGGGCACTTCTTTCCGCTTACGCAGACAAGATCTGAGGCGACCATGGCGCTGCCGCTGCCCGATTCCCTGCCGCAGACCGACCGCCCGATCCGCCGCGCGATGCGCCGCATGCGGTGGTTCAAGCAGTCGTTCGCGCGGCAGGTGGAAGCGATTTCGGCGGCCAGCGGTGTCGACTACCAGATCCACAATGACCGCCTTGCCCAGGTCTTCATTCATTGGCTGAGAGCCTTCGAAGCGCAAAAACCGAAAGACCCGGCGGCGCGGCGCGCCTTCACCAACTTTGCCTCCGGTCTGATGCTGCAGCAGTTGATCCGCGACGTACCGCTGGAGGTGGTCAGCGTGCCGGTGGGCTCCGACGCGTCCAACCCGGCCTTCTACTGGCCGGAGGGCTATGCTTACGTCGCCTACTGCCTGAACGTGCGCGCGGCGGTGCTGGCGCAGGATTTCGACGAGACGCTGACGCTGGCTCCGGATCTCTCCAACATCCGCACCTGGTGGTCCTTCAAGGAGAACGTGACGCAGGACCCCGCGCTGGCGATTGCCTTCCTTGATCTCTTTTCCAGTGAGGACCCCAACTGGTCGACGCCGACCCTGTTCTATGAGCAGACCGCCCAGCTGGAAGGGCCGTCGGATTCTGAGCAGATCGTTTAAGCGCTGCCTGCCGGACTGCGGTCCAGCGTCTGGCGGTACTTCTCCGCATCCCAGTTCAGGAGTTCGGCTTCGTCTTCCGCCGTCAGGCGGGTGAGCGCTGCCTCGGGGTCGAGCCGCTGGGCGACATCGCCCAGGCAGCGGGCCATGGCCTGCATAGCGGGCGACGCGTCGGCCGGCAGGGCGACGCCGCGTCCCGGAAACACGACGAGCTTCTGGCGGGGTTCCTCGGTCGCCCTTGCCAAGGCTACGTCCGGGGACTCGTCGGGAGCGGCGACGAAGACACCCGGTCCCAGAAAGATGACATGGTCCGGGTAGAAGCTGCCGCCGCGCAGCCGCCCCAGGAGCGCGGGATCGAAAGCGAGAGCGGTCGTTGCCGGGTGTTCGACGGCCCGCCATCCGTGGTCGCCCAGGGACTGCGGAAGGTCGGGCGTTGCCGGCTCCTGCCCGCAGAGGGCAGGCGTCAGGCGGCCGGCCACCTCGCGGATGAGCCTTTCAGCCTCCTCAGCCGTTTCGGCACCGGCGGCAAGCCCATGGTTGCCGAGCACGAGAACCCGGGTCTCCGGACCGGTCACGGAATCGATGGCCTGGGCGAGGGCGAGACCGGGCTTGGTGTAGGGGACGAAAGCCGCGCCCAGGTCGGCCAGGCGTTCGGCGACGACCTGCCCTGCATCCGCGCGCAGAGCGGTGGCGATGGTCGCGACGCAGTGGGTGTGCAGGACCACCGGCCAGTCGAAGATCGCATGAACGGAGGTTTCGATCGAGGGGCGGAGATCGCCGGCGTTCTCATCCTCCGGCACGAAGACGGCGCCGTTGTCGGCCTTGGGGTCGCCGGCCTTCAAGGCCTCGCGCAGCCGTGCAAGGTCGACCGGCACCATGATGTCCTCGGTCTCGGCCTCGGCCAGCCAGGTGCCGGAGGCTTTCACCAGCATGGCGACACCGTCCTTCAGGGAGGCGTTGCCGCCGGGTCCCTGGACCTGCAGAGGATCTCTGCCGAGGCGGGCGGAGACCCGGCAGAGGTCGGTAAAGGCAGACGTGTTGCGAAGGCTTTGGTAGGGGCTCATGCGACGGCATCCAGTCTCAGCCATTCTTGAAACGCTGCCTGCTCCGCCTCGGTCAGGAAGAGACCGTGTTTGGTTCGGCGGGTCAGGATGTCCTCGGCGCTGCGCGCCCATTCGCGCGCGATCAGCCACTTGGCCTCGCGTTCATAGAACAGCGCCCCGAAGTGACGGCCGAGGTCGGCGAGAGACTTTGCCTCGCCCAGCATCTCGGCGGCCTCGCTGCCGTAGCAGCGCCCGTAGTGGTGGGCGAGGTCGGCAGGCAGCCATGGCCGGGCCGCCCGGAAGTCATTCAGCCAGGCCTCGAAGTCGGCATTCTCGATGGCGCCGCCGGCAAGCGGTGCCGAAGCGGTCCAGGCCGGCCCCATCTGCGGGAACCACGCGGCAAGCTTCTCCAAGCTGTGCTCCGAGAGCTTGCGATAGGTGGTGAGCTTGCCCCCGAAGGCGGAGAGGATGGGTGCCCGGCCGTTGCCGCCGTCGATCTCCAGTTCGTAGTCCCGGGTCACGGCGGAGGCGCCCTTGGCCGTATCGTCGTCGTAGAGCGGCCGGACGCCGGAGAACGAGGCGACGACATCCGACGGGTCCAGCGTTGTCTTGAAGTAACGGTTCAGGATCGCCAGGAGGTAGTCGGTCTCGCCGCGGTCGATGGCGACATCCTCCGGACGGCCGTCGAAGGGAATGTCGGTGGTGCCGACCAGCGCCAGGTCGTCGAAGTAGGGATTGACGAAGATCAGCCGCTTGTCATGGGCCTGCAGCACGTAGCCGTGGTCGCCCTGCCACCAGCGCTTCAGGATGATGTGGCTGCCCTTGACCAGGCGCACGCTGCGCTTGGCGTTCACGCCGGCCACGTTGCCCAGCACCTTCTCCACCCAGGGTCCCGCGGTGTTGACGATGGCGCGGGCCTGGATATCCCGCAGGACTCCGGTTTCCGCATCCTTCAGGCTCGCGTGCCAGATCTCCCCATCGCGGCGGGCCGAGAGACATTCGGTGCGCGGCAGGATTTCGGCCCCACGCCGCGCGGCATCGACGGCGTTGAGGACCACCAGGCGGGCATCGTCGACCCAGACGTCCCAGTATGCGAAGGCCCTGGTGAAGGCCTCGCGCAGCATTGTTCCCTCCGGTGCGCTGCGCAGGTCGAGCGCGCGGGTGGCCGGGATTCGTTTGCGCCCGCCCAGGTGGTCGTAGAGGAAGAGGCCGAGGCGGATCAGCCAGCGCGGCCGCTGCTCCGGGCTGTGCGGCAAAACGAGCTGCAGCGGCCAGGTCAGGTGGGGCGCCACTTCCAGCACCACTTCCCGTTCGATCAGGGCTTCGCGCACCAGGCGGAACTCGTAGTACTCCAGATAGCGCAGGCCGCCATGAATGTACTTGCCGGAGCGCGAGGATGTGCCTTCGGCCAGATCGCCCTTCTCGCAGAGCACGACGGAGAGACCGCGCCCGGCGGCATCGCGTGCCACGCCCACGCCGTTGACCCCGCCACCGATGACGAGAAGGTCGACAGGGTTGTTTCGGAGGACTGATGGCATAGTGGCGTCAACAGGGATTCAGTGGCGGTTCGCCCTGCAGCCAGCGGCGCACCTCCTCGGCGGCCTTGGCGGCGGCGATCCGCACGGTTTTCACCGAGGCACCGGCAATGTGCGGGGTCAGCGTGACGTTGGGCAACTGCAGCAGGGGCCAGTCCGGCGGCGTCGGCTCGATGGCGAAGGTCTCCAGCATGGCCCCGCGCAGATGGCCGGAGACGAGCGCGTCGTAAAGCGCGTCATAGTCCATCAGCGGGCCGCGGGCGGTGTTGACGACGATGCTGCCGGGCTTCATCGCGGCGAAAGTGGCGGCATCCATCATGCCGCGGGTTTCCTCCGTCACCCGCGGGTGCAGGCTCAGCACATCGGATTCCGCCAGCACCTGGTCGAAGCCAACCATGGTAACGCCGGCGGCGGCGTCTTCCGGCGAAAGCTGCACATAGGGGTCGTTCACCAGGATGCGGCAGCCGAAGGCGCGCAGCAGGGGGACCACGCGGCTCCCGACATTGCCATAGCCGATGATGCCGACGGTGAGTTCCGAGAGTTCCTCACCGGTGACGTCGGCGCGATAGAGGTCGCCGCGGTACTCGCCGCGCCGCAGCGCGTCGTGGCCCAGGGTGATGTTGCGCGTTTGTGCGAGAATGGCCCCGATGGTGAACTCGGCGACCGCCGAAGCGTTGCGGCCGGGCGTGTTCACCACCGTGACGCCGTGTTCTGCCGCGGCGCCCATGTCGATGTTGACCGGGCCGCCACGCGAGACGGCGACCAGTTTCAGGTCGGGCAAGGCGGCAAACATGGCGGCGGAGAGCGGGGCCAGGTGGGTCACCAGCACCGGCGCCGGTCCGACGTGGGCGATCACGTCCGCCGGGTCGCCCATGTATTCCTTCAGTCCGTCCATGCCCGGCGTCTGATAGCCGTGTTCCATCGGTTCGTCCGGCCAGGGCAGATCGAGGCTGCGGCAGGTGACGGCTTCGCCGCAGGCTGCCTCCAGGGCTTCCTCGAAGAGGGCCGAGAGCATGAAGCGGTCGCCGATGATGGCGATCTCCGTCTTGGCGCCGTTTCCCTTGGAATTGCCGCTCATGACACGGCACCCCGTGCGGCGACCATGGCGTGCCAGGCCGGAACCAGGGCCCGGCGGGTGTCGAGGTAGACGCCGAAGAGCGCGTCGTAGACGGCACCAAGGCCGGTGTCGGGCGCTTCGGCCGGCTGCAGCAGGGGCGTGACCCAGGCCTCGGCACAGGCCGCCATGTCCGGGTAGAGGCCTTGCTGGACCGCGGCCATCATCACCGCGCCGGCGGCGCCGGCTTCTTCCTGGGCGACGCTGCGCACCGGTGTCCCCAGGGCGGCGGCGAGAATGGTCTTGAGGGCAGCCGAGCGGGCGGCGCCCCCGGTCAGGCGGATCTCGCCCGGTGTCGGCCCCATCGCGGCGTAGCAGTCCCGCGCCGCCAGGGCGAGGCCTTCGCAGACCGCGCGGACGATGTCGAACCATCCGGTGGTCTGGTCGAGCCCGGTGAAGCTCGCCCTTGCACTGGGCTCGGCGAAGGGCCCGCGCTCGCCGGCGAGGGAGATGTAGGGGTGGAAGAGGGCCGCGCCCGGCCGCGCCGCCATGACCCGCTCGTCCAGGCTGGCGAGCAGATCGTGCAGCTCGCGCTCGACTCCCTCGCTTGCCAGCACCTCGCGGGCGAGCCCGAGCACCCAGTCGATGTTCAGGGTCGCGGCCATGTTGGTTTGCATCTGGGCATAGGCCGGGCTGGGGAAGGCCATGGTGTAGCCGCTGCGCTCCGCGTTCAGCACCACGGAGTCCACATCCGGCACGAAGCGCATGTGCATGCCGGTGGAGCCGAGCACGGTCAGGCCCGGACGAACGGTGGCGTCGTGCAGCCCGGCGCCCATGGCGCAGCACATGATGTCCACATAGCCCAGCGAGACCGGCAGGCCGGCGGGCAGGCCGGTCGCCGAGGCGGCGGCCGCACTCAGGCCATGGGCCTCCGCGGCGCCGTCGACGATCGGCGGCAGCAGGCGGCGCAGATCGGCGAGTCCCAGGGCCTCCAGCACCTCCTCGGCGTAGGCGCGCGTGCGGTAGTCTCCGAAGGTGAAGACCGCTTCGGTCGGATCAGAGGCACGCTGGCCGGTGAGGTTGAAGTAGAGCCAGTCCTTGCAGTGCATGGCCGTCGCGGCGCGCTCCAGCAGTGCCGGCTGGTGCCGCTTGATCCAGGTGAGGTGGGTACGCATCTGGCAGACGTTCACGCCCGAACCGGTGGTCCGGTAAATCACGTCGATCCCTTCGGACTCTGCAATCTCCCGCGCTTCCGCCGCGGCCCGCGCGTCCAGCCAGAGCCAACCGTCGTGGATCGGCGCACCCTCCGCATCGATCAGCCAGCAGCCGTCGCCCTGGCCCGTCACCGAAAGCGCAAGGGCCCGCTCCTCCAACCCCTGCACCCGTTCGCCCAGGTCCTTCAGTACGTCGACCGTGTCCTGCCAGGTGCGGCGCATGTCCTGTTCGACGCCCCCATTGGGCAGGGTTTTGTAGTGGTTGCGCCGGCTGGTCATGGCGACCTGGCTGCCGGTGAGATCGAAAGCCACGGCCTTGATGACCGAGGTCCCGGCATCGACGCCGATCAGCAGATCCCGCGTCACGCCAGCGCCCCTCCGTGGCTGATCGCCGCGCCGGTCTGGCTGTCGAAGACGTGCAGATCCGCCGAGCCCAGGACGACGCCGATGGTTTCGCCCTTTGCATAGGGGGCATGATGGTGTTCGACTGTCACGATGGAGCCGCCGGCAAAGCGCGCCGCGATGTGAGTCTGATCGCCGAGCCACTGGTTCGCGGTCACTTCTGCTGGTGCTCCCTCAGGGGCGAGGCGGACTGCATGGGGCCGCACGCCGAGAGTGACGTGGGGTTTCCGCGCCAGGGTTCGACGCAGGGCTTCGGAAAACTCTTCTTCGGCGTAGTCCAGGACGACGCCGCCGGAAAGGCCGAAGCGCAGGCGGCCGCCGTCGGCGCGCACCTCGGCTTCGAAGACGTTCATCGGCGGTTCGCCGATGAAGGTCCCGGTGAAGAGGTTGGCCGGCCGGTCCTTGAGGTGGGCCGGGCTGTCGAACTGCTGCAGGACGCCGTCTTCCATGACCGCGATGCGGTCGGCCAGGGCATTGGCCTCGGTCTGGTCGTGGGTCACGAGGATCGCGGTCAGGCCGCGCTCCTTGATGTAGAACTTGATGCGCCCGCGCAGCAGGGCGCGCAGCTGCGGCTCCAGCTGGCCCATGGGCTCGTCCAGCAGGTAGAGCCCGGCATCGCGGATAAGGGCGCGGCCCAGGCTCGCCCGCTGCTGTTGTCCGCCGGAAATGGAGCTCGGGTAGCGGTCGAGAACGTCCTCGATCTCCAGCATCTGGGCCATCTCGGCAACGCGCTCTGCGACCGCGGTCTTGCTGAGCGAGGAGGACTTCAGCGCAAAGGCGATGTTTTCCCGCACCGTCAGCGGCGGATAGAGGGAGTAGCCTTCGAAGGCCATGGCGACGTTGCGCTTGGCCGGCGCCAGGCGGTGAATCGCGCGGCCGTCCAGGCGGATGCTGCCCTTGGTCGCCTCCTCGAAGCCGGCAATCATGCGCAGGGTCGAGGTCTTGCCGCAGCCGGACGAACCCAGCAGGGCGACGATCTCGCCGGGCGCGACCGTCATGTCCAGGTTGCGCACCGCATGGACCTGCCGGGCGCCGCCGGCGTTGTAGATCTTGTCGACCGCGTCAAGCTGCAGCTTGGCTTCGCTCATGCCGCGGCCTCGCTGCTACTGCCGCCGTCGCGGTCCGGCGCGATACGGGCCTGGGTGGCGCGGTCGAAGAGCAGCGCGTCCGTGGCGTCTACCGCGATCTGTGCGGCACCGCTGGCCGGCGCGGGCGTACCGGCCGGGCGGGAAACCAGGATCTCGCGGCCGCGTGCGGTGACAACCAGGGTCACGGTCTTCTCGTTGAAGGGCGTTTCCGCCTCGATCATCACCGGGATGCCGTCCTCGCTGGCGGAGAAGCGCAGCGCCTCCGGCCTCAGGCCCAGAACGCAGTCGCGCCCGACCGCGGCCTCCAGGCCGGCATTGAGGGGCACACGCTGATTGGACAGGCGGGCGAAGACGCCGGCGCCATCCTTTTCCGGCACGACGTCCAGCAGGTTGATGGTCGGATCGCCGAAAAGGCGGGCGATCTCGATGGAGGCCGGGCGCCGGTAGATCTCCTCCGGCGTGCCGACCTGGGCGATGGTCCCGCCGGAGAGCACGGCGATGCGGTCGCCCAGCGCCATGGCTTCCTTGTAGTCCTGAGTGACGTAGATCACCGTGGCGCCCTGGTCCGCCAGCAGCCGCGGCAGCTCCAGGCGCATCTCGAAGCGCAGCTTGGCATCGACGTTGCGCAGGGGATCGTCCAGCAGCAGCAGCCCGGGGGAGGCGGCCAGCGCCCGGGCCAGGGCCGTGCGCTGCTTCTGCCCGTTGGAAAGCGCGCGCGGCGCATGGCTCAGCACGTGGTCGATCTTCAGGAGCTTCGCCACCCGCTCCACGCCCTCGCGCACCGCATCGCGCGGGCGGCGCTGGGCCGTCAGCGGGCTGGCGATGTTGTCGAAGGCGGTCATATGCGGGAACAGCGCGAAGTTCTGGAAGGCCATGCCGATGCCGCGGTGCTCCGGCGGAACGTCCTGCATGTCCTCGCCGCCGATCAGGATGCGGCCGTCTTCGGGGTCGACAGCCCCGGCGATGCAGCGCAGGAGCACCGTTTTGCCGGCGCCGGAGGGGCCGAAGAGCGTGAGGGTCTCGCCGTCCTCGACGGTCAAGCTGATTCCGTCCAGCACCGCTTCGCCCTTGAAGCGTTTGGTCAGATCTTCGATGCGCAGCTCCGGCATGGCCCTATCCCTTCACCGCGCCGAGGGAGAGACCCTCGACCAGATAGCGTTGGGCATAGAGCGCCAGCGCCAGGGTCGGCGCGATCGACAGCACGATGGCGGCGGCGATCTGGCCGTACTGGATGCCGGACGCGGTGACGAAGGCGAGGGCGCCGACGGTGACCGGCTGCTTGTCGGCGGAGGCCAGCACCAGGGCGAAGATGAAGTTGTTCCAGGCGAAGATGAAGGCGAGCAGCCCGGCGGCGGCGATGCCCGGACCGGCCAGCGGCAGGGCGATGCGCCGGAAGGTCGAGAGCCAGGAGTGGCCGGCGATGCGGTAGGCGTGTTCAAGGTCCGGACTGATGTCCTCGAAGTAGCCGCGCACGATCCAGAGGATGAGCGGCAGGCAGATGAGCTGATAAACCCAGATCAGCCCGAGATAGGTGTTGGCCAGACCGATCTGCTGGAAATAGAGCGACAGTGGCAGCAGCACGAGGAGCGGCGGCGCGAAGCGGAAGGAGAGCAGCGTGAAGGCGACTTCCTCCGAACCGCGAAACTTGTGACGCGCGAAGGCGTAGGCCGCCGGCACGCCCAGCAGCAGGGCCACGGCGACCGAGCCGACGGACAGCAGGATCGAGTTCCAGAGGTTGTCCATGAAGGCGATGCCCATGGAGGCGACGTTGGAGTCCAGCCGGCCGGCGATGATGGCGACGTAGTTGCCGAAGGTCGGTTCGAAAACCATGGAGGGCGGACTGCGCAGGATGGTCTCGTTGGTCTGCAGGCTCATGAGCACGATCCAGAAGATCGGGAACATGAAGAACAGCACCACGGCGGTCAGAGCGATCCCCCGTAGCCAGCGTTCGATCGGAGACATGTGATCCATGGCTCAGACCTCCCCTCTGGCGCGCTCGCGCAGGCGCAGCCAGTTCTTGATGAAGATGTTGGAGAGGAAATAGGTGATCACCCAGAGGATCATCAGCAGCGCCGCCGAGCGGCCGACGTTGGTCGACTGGAAGAAGTTCAGATAGGCCTCCACCTGGAAAACCATCAGCGTGTCGCCGGGCCCGCCCTGGGTCATGGCGTAGATGATGTCGAACTGCTGGATCGAATCCAGCAGACGGAACAGGGAGGCGGTGAGGATGTAAGGCATCAGCATCGGCAGGGTGATGCGCCAGAATTGCTGGAAGCGCGGCACGCCGTCGAGCGCCGCCGCCTCGAAGGGCTGGGTCGGCAGGGAGCGCAGACCCGCCAGCAGCAGGATCATGATGAAGGGCGTGTAGACCCAGATGTCCACCAGCACCACGGTGAAGAGCGCCGTGTCGGGCGAGGAGCCCCAGCGGAAATCGGGAAAGCCGAGCTGGGCGGCGAAATAGCTGAGGATGCCGAAGTTCGGGTTGGTCATCAGCTTCCACATCAGCGCGGCCAGGGCCGGTGCCGTCATCAGCGGCATCAGCAGCATGATCGAGATGAAGTTGTTGAGGCGCGTGCGCTTTTTCAGCAGCAGTGCGATGCCGAGGCCCAGCAGCAGCTCCAGCCCGACGGTCAGGAAGGCGTAGGTGAGGGAGACCTGAAGCGTGTTCCAGAAGTCCGGATCAGTCAGGAAGTTCAGGTAGTTCTCGCCCCAGTTCATGCCCCGGTTCCAGGGCTGGGAGAGGCGGAAGCGCTGCAGCGAGTAGTAGACCGCGGTGAAGAAGGGGATGAGGATGCCGATGCAGACCAGAAGGGCCGGCAGGCTCAGGAGATAGGGCAGCAGACGGCGCGACACCGCAAACCGGCGTCGGGGTATCGAGATGTCGCTCGCCGCTGCCATAGGGGTTTCCTTACCGGGCTTTCCTCAGTCGCCCCCCGATCCTGCAGGCCCTTCGGTCCGGGGACAAGACATCCAAAGGGCAGCGGCCCGCGGGAAAGCGGGCCGCTGACGCCAGGGAATCAGCCGAGACCGGCGTCCTTGAGCTGACGGTTGACGCTCTCGGCCAGCTGGTCGAGGCCTTCGTCCACGGGCAGTTCCTTTGCCACCATCTTCTGCAGGCTGGAGGCCCACTCGGTGGTCAGGTCGAAGAACAGCGGCTGTGCCGTGAACTTGATGCTGGCGCCGGGCGCGGAGACGTCGTGCATGGCGACGTAGCCCGGATAGCTCTTGTCCAGCCTTTCGCGGAAGCCGCTGTCGGCCCAGACCGACTCGCGCACCGGATTGACGAAGTCCATCTGCGTCGCGCCGAAGAGGCCGTGCTCCGGACCGGAGGCCCACTGCATGAAGTACCAGGCCGCGTCCTTCTTGCTGGAGAAGTTGGACATGGAGAGCGACCAGATCCAGATGTTGGGCGTCGGCGCCGAGGCGGCGGGGTTGGCGGCGAAGGGCGCGTAGGCCAGCTTGCCGGCCATGGCGTTGTCGCCGCCGTTCATGAAGTAGCCCAGGATGTCGGCATCGAAGATCATCGCCGACTTGCCGGCGCCCAGGTCGGTGCCGACCTGATACCAGGTGTGGGATGACCAGTCGGCCGCGCCGCTTTCCTGGATCATGCGCACCCAGTCGGCATGGAAGGCCTTCGAACTGGCGGTGTTCATCGCCGCCGAGAGCTTGCCGTCACCGGAGAGGTTCAGATCCTGCTCGCCGAAGTTGGCATAGGCGGAGAGGAAGCCCGGGTGGATGGTGGCCCAGCTGCGCGAGCCCCGCACGCCGATGCCGTAAACGCCGTCGATATCCTTGGTGGCCTTGGCGGCGACCTCGATCAGCTCGCTCATGTTGGTGGGCACCGAGGCGCCGATCTGCTGCAGCATGCCAGCGTTGTAGGCAAGGTTGTTCTGCTCGTAGCCCCAGGGGATGCACCACTGCTTGGCGTCGTCGGAGCCCAGCTCGCCCCCGGGCCGGCCATTCCAGGCGCAGGACTTGCGCACGCCCTCCAACATGTCCTCCCAGTTATAGGTGGGCGAGGTCTTGTCGCTGTCCTGGATCCACTCGTTGAGGTCGGGAATCCAGCCCGCCGGGCCATAGGTCCAGGTCATGTAGGCGCCGGTCATGAAGGCGTCGTACTCGCTGGAGCGCGAAGAGAGGGCGGCCGTCACCTTGTCGAAGTAGACGTCCTCCGGGAAGATGTCATAGGCCACCTCCATGCCGGTCAGGGCCTTGAAGTTGTCCAGGTTGGCGATCATGGCGTCGGTGTAGGGGTGCTTGTTCAGCAGCAGCTTCACCCCGGTGCCGGCGTGCTTCTTCCAGTCGAAGTCTGCGGCCATGGCCTGGGTGGACACCATGTTCACAAGGACCCCGGCGGTCCCGGCGGAAACGCCCAGGGCACCGAGGGCGCGGATCAGGCTGCGGCGGCTCATCTGTCCGCGGCGGAACGCGTCAATGAGATCCTTTTCTTTCTCGTACATTGTGTTCCTCCCGTTTGCTCTTGTTTTGCTGGTCTGTGGAAGTCGTTGCGCCTCACAGTTCTTCGACAAGGCGTCGAGCGGTCGCCTCGTCGACAATCAATCCGCTGAGCAGGCCGCTGCGCAGGCCGGCGCGAATGGCGGCCAGCTTGCTCTCGCCGCCGGCGATGGCGACGACCTCGCGGCCGCGCAGGCTTTCCAGGGCAGGCGCCATCACCCGCTCGTCGTAGGGGGTTTCCAGCGCCTCGCCGTTTGCCGTCAGGAACTGGCCGAGGATCTCGGCCGCGGCGCCCTGGCGCTTCAGCGCATCGATGGCGTCGGGCTGGTCCAAGGCCGCGGCCGAGGCGCCGCCGTCGGCGCTTTCGGTGTTGCCGATGCCGGCGATCACCAGCGAGGCCTCGCCGATCAGGTCCATGGTGGCCGCAAGGCCGGACTGCGCCATCATCACCCGCTTGTCCTCGGCGGAATTGGCGAAGAGCGGCGCCGGCATCAGATAGGCCTCGGCATTGGTCTTGCGGGCCAGGTTGTGGATCACGTCATAGGGATTGGCCGCGTAGCTGCGGGTCAGGCCCCCCAGCATCGACACGAAGCGGATCCGCTCGCCCGGCGTACGTCCCATGGCGTCGACCGAGGCCGCGATGGTGCGGCCATGGCCGATGCCGATGACACGGTGGGCGCCGGAAGCCACCACCTGCATCAGATAGTCGGCGCCCACGGCGCTGAGGGCGCGCAGCGGGAGCGGCCCGGGTTCCAGGGCGTCCATGGCGACGCGGCACAGCGAGAGACCGTAGGCCGCCATCAGGCGGGTTTCCAGATCGACGCAGTCGGCGGATTCGATGTCGACGAAGACACGGACCAGCCCCTCGCTCTGGGCGCGGGCGATGTAGCGGTGGGCGCGGGTATTGGGAACGCTGAGGCGCTTGGCGACCTCGCTCTGGGTCAGGCCGCCGACAAAATGCAGCCAGGCGGCACGCGCCGCCATCTCCGCCTCCTGACGGGCGTTCGCTCCCCCAAATCGTGCCGGCGTGGACATCGCGGCCTTCGTTGAAATTATTTTCAGCTATGGAATATTTTTCGAAACCGGCGCGAATGTCAACCGCTGCGGTGCCCCACCGCGGTTGAGGACCGGGGATCTCTGCAGACTCACGGGGGGTTTTGAAGGCTAGGGCGCGCGCCCGGAGGCCTGCGCAGCGACGCGCCCGACAGCTTCGAAATCGGGCCCGGAGGTCGGAACGGCGATGCCGAAGACCTCTGCAATGACCTGGGTCCAGCCGTGCAGGAAGTAGGTCCAGCCGTCCTCGACCTGCAGTCCGGCGGCTTTGGCCTGGCCGCGCGCCTGGTCGAGGAAGACGAGGTCGCCGCGGTAATTGAGATCCCAGGCGATGGCCCCCTGGGGGAAGCGGGCGGCATCCCCGAGCGGCGAGCCCGGTGCGTCCTTGCCGAGGCCCGTGGCGTTGATCACCAGCGATGCGGGCGGCAGGCCGGCAAGCGCCTTGTCGTTGTCCTCCGTGCCGGAAGCCGGCAGGTAGTCGACCGGAACATCCGCGCCCATCGCCCGGTGAATGGCGCGAATGTGGCGGAGCCGTCCCGGGTCGCGGTCGGAAACAACGATCCTCGATGGGCGGTCCGCGCCGCGCGATCCCTGCAGAAGATGCCAGGTGATGGCAATGCTGGCGCCGCCGGCCCCCATGCAGAAGAGTGCGCCCGCCGTCTTTGCGAAGTGCCGCGGCGGCAGAAAGCCGTCGATGGCGAGGCCGGCGGTGATGGGATCTTTGGCGTGGCAGGCGAGGGCGCCGTTCTTCTTGGAGAGGCAACTGGTCTCCGCCGTCAGCGCTGCCAGAGGATCGATGATCTCGAAGAGATCGCGGCAGGCGGCGAAGAGGTCCAGCTTATGCGTGGTCACCAGAGCGCCGCGAGACAGCGGGTCATCGCGGATGAAGGCGACGGCCCGCCGGTAGGCCTCCGGCTCCGAAGGGATCGCGAAATCCATGCCCTTGATGCGCGCGTCCTTCAGACCGAGGTGCGATGCCCAGGCTGGGAACACACGCATGATGGAGCTTTGCGCCGTGGTGACGCCGATGAAATAGAGCGTCGGTTGTTCCGCAGGCTGGAAGGTCATGCTGTCTCCTCTTATCCGCTGCGCAGCGGCATACTACGCCGGCTACGCCACATCTTCGAGGCATCCTGGCGCAACAGGCGCTATGCTCTCGGGATGAATCGATGCAATCTCCCAACGTCGCCCCTCCTTGGACCGGGGCTCTGAATGGCGCGCGATCTCTATCTGGCCATCGATGTGGGGACCGGCGGCATCCGCTCGGCCCTGGTCGACCGGCAGGGCAGAATTCTGGCCTTCAGCCATCAGGAGCACGAGCAGATCGTGCCGCACTATGGCTGGTCGGAACAGCGTCCGGCGGACTGGTGGGACGGGGTCACGGCGACACTCCGCGCCGTGGTCGGCGAGGTCGAGGGTGCGGCTGACCGGATCACCGCAATCTGCGCCTGCGGGCAGATGCACGGGTCAGTGCTGATCGATGCGGAAGGGCGGCTCACCCGCGATACCGCGCTGCTGTGGAACGACAAGCGCACGGCGCCCCAGGTCGACGCCTTTACTGACGCTCATGCGCTGGAACGCTATCTGACCGTCACCGCTAACCTGGCGACCCCCGCCTGGCCTGCCTTCAAGCTGCGCTGGATCGCCGAGAACGACCCGCAGGCCTACGACAAGGCCGCCACGGTTCTGATGCCGAAGGATTACATCGGCTACCGTCTCACCGGGGAGCGCGCCTGGGACACGACCGAAGCGTCCATGAGCTTCCTCATGGATGCGTCCTCGGGTGATTGGTCGAAGTCCCTTCTGGAGATGACGGGCCTGCGGCGTGATCTGCTGCCGGAGATCAAGGCGACCCACGCCGTTCTGGGGCCGCTGAGCGAGGCCGCGGCGCGGGAGACGGGGCTCACCGCCGGCGTTCCGGTGCTGGTCGGTGGCGGCGACTATCCGGTCGCGCTGCTCGGCTCCGGCGTCGCCGAGCCCGGCATGGCCTCAGACGTGACCGGAACCTCGACCATCGTCTCGGTGCTGCACAGAGCACCGGTCATCGATCCCCAGGTCTCCAACGTGGCGACGGTCGAAGGGCACTGGGCCAGTTTCGCGCTCCTGGACGCCGGCGGGGACGCCGTGCGCTGGGCCCGGCGCGCCTTTCACGAGAACGCGCTCAGCTACGATGCGGTCACGGCGGCTGCGGAGCGGGCGGATTGCGGTGCGAGTTCGCTGTTTTTCCTGCCTTATCTCTCCGGCGAGCGCTTCGGGGCAGCCGCGAACGCCCGCGCCCAGTTCTTCGGCCTGACGGCGGGTCACGGCCTGCCCGACCTCCATCGCGCAGTGCTGGAGGGTGTGGCCTTCGCAGTCCGCCGAAAACTCGACATGTTGCAGGGCGGCGGCAAGCGGCCTGAACGCTTCGTGGCGGCCGGCGGCGGTGCAAAGTCGGCGCTTTGGGTTGCCATCAAGGCCAGCATGCTGGGGACGCCCTACCTGGTTCCCGAGGAACTGGAGTGTGGGATCGTCGGTGCGGCCTGCATGATGGCTGTGGCCAGCGGCGACGCCCCGGATCTGAAAACCGCGGTGGCCCGCATGGTACGCTTCGAGAAGGAGGTGGTGCCCGACCCAGCCTGGTCCGAGCGCTACGACCGCATGGCGCCGGTCTTCGACCAGATCTTCGACGCATCCGTCGGCCTTTATGGTTGTCTGGACGCGCTGGACGGAGACATCGAACAGTTGGTCGAAGACCGGCAATCAAGGGATTGCTGATGCGCGGTGCGGCCGTGCGGTCTTGCGACCTTCGTAGGGTTTTCGCGGCCCCGCGGCCTCCCTAGACTTGCACCATGGGGTGGACCGGCCTTCCGCGCTTCTGTCGCTTTGCCTTGGCGCTCCTGGCGGTGGTCCTGCCGCTGGGCAGTGCTGCGGCTGCGCTGGAGCGCGATGATCTGGCTGCACTCATCATGCCGCCCTTTTCCCTCGGCGAACCGCTCAACGACAAGGGCGTCTGGTCGCTGCTGAACTCGGGCGGGGCGGAGGCCGGATACGTCTTCGAGACCCAACCCCTGGCGCCGCTGCCCGGCTTCTCCGGTGCCCCGATCAACGTGCTGGTAACCCTCGACCTCGAGGGCCGTTTTCTCGACGCCCGGCTGATCGAGCACAACGAACCGATCTTCGTTTCCGGCCTCGGCGAGGGGCCCTTCCGCAAGTTCTTCGAGCAGTATCGCGGGCATTCGATCTCCTCGACCCTGGTGGTTGGCGTACCCTACGGGCGCGACGACGGTGCCTCTTCGCTGGTCTATCTCGATGGTGTCACCAAAGCGACCGCCAGCGTGCGCATCGCCCATGAGAGCATCCTGGCCGCCACCCTGGCGGTGGCGCGGGAGAAGATGCAGGGGTTGGCGAAGGGGCCGCCGGCGCATCCCGACCCCGACTATGACGAGGCCCTGACCTGGCAGGACCTGGTGGATCAGGGGCTCGTCACCCGCCGCCTTTTCACCAACGGCGAGGTGCAGCAGGGCTTTGCCGGGACCGTCTGGGCGGATGACGACCCGGAAGCGCTGGACGACCCGGACGGCGCCTATCTCGATCTTTGGGTGGCCGACCTGGGCCCCCCGGCGATCGCCCGGGCTGTCCTGGATGACGACAGCTTCGCGGAACTGCAGGACTTCCTCACCATATCGCCGAACGACGAGCCCATTCTGGTCATCGACGCCGGCCGCCACGGTCTGGTGTCGGAGGATTTCGTGCGCAACACCAGCCCCGACTGGATGTCGGCGGAGCAGGACGGCCTGCCGGTGGCGCTGCGCGATGCCGATCTCTTCGTCGAGCTTCGCGACGGTCTGCCGGAGGGCACGGCCATGATTCTGCGCACCGACCGCAGGCTGGGCTTCGATCCGACCCGGGAGTGGACCCTGAACGTCCTGGCGGTGCGCGAACACGGGTCCTTTCAGCCGCAGGTCGGCATCGCCACGCTGGCGGCGGTTCACAAGACCGACGAGCGGTTCTTCACCCGTCCCGGGGTCGTCGAACCGGTGGCGCCCTGGGTCGAGGCGCTGCGCAACCGCGCTTCCGACCTCGTCGTGCTCTCCGTTTTTCTGGCCGTCCTGGTCGCAGTGCTCGGCTTGAGCATGAACCGTTTCGCTGCGCTTTCCGCCTTCACACCGCTGCGTCTCGCCATCCTCGCCTTCATGACCGTCTTTATCGGCTGGTGGGGCCAGGGGCAGCTCTCCATCGTCACAGTGCTCGGGGTGATCCGAGCGGCCTTTGACGGCGGCAGCTTCGCCTTCCTGCTCTACGACCCCTTCTCGCTGGTGATCTGGGCGGTGGTGATCGTCAGCTTCGTGCTCTGGGGCCGTGGGTTGTTCTGCGGCTGGCTCTGCCCCTTTGGCGCACTCCAGGAGTTCGCGCATCAGATGGGCGTGAAACTGGGACTGCGTCAGATTGAACCCAGCGCCCTCTGGGACCAGCGTCTCAAGGCGCTGAAGTACGTGCTGCTTGCGGGCCTTGTTCTTTCGGTCTTCGTTGCTCCCTCCATGATCGACACCTTCGCGGAGGTCGAGCCCTTCAAGACCGCGATCACGGTCTATTTCGTGCGGGAGTGGTACTACGTCGTCTATGCCGCCTTCTGGCTGGTGTTGGGGCTCTTCCTCTTCAAGGGGTTCTGCCGCTATGTCTGTCCGCTGGGGGCCGTCATGGCCATCGGCGGCCTGCTGCGCGGCCGCGACTGGATCGCCCGGCGGGAGGACTGCGGCAGCCCCTGCCAGCTGTGCCGCGTGCGCTGCAAGTACGGCGCCATCGCCAAGACCGGCGAGATCCAGTACTCCGAGTGCTTTCAGTGTCTGGACTGCGTGCAGATCCACGACGACGCGGCACAGTGCGTGCCGCTGGTTCTGGCCAACCGCAAGCGGGGGACGGCATGACCGCCAAGGGGCTGTCCCGGCGCCGCTTTCTGGCCATCGCTGCGACCTGCCTCGCTGCCGGGCCGGTCCGGGCGAAGACCGCGACGCGCTGGCGCGGCCTGGCGCTCGGTGCCGAAGCGGAGATCACACTGCACGGGCCCGAGGACGCAGCCGGCCGCGCCCTTCGGGCTGCCAGGGATGAGTTGCAGCGCATCGAACGGCTGTTCAGTCTCTACGATCCGGACTCGGACCTCTCGCGCCTCAACCGCGACGGCCGGCTCGACGATCTCTTGCCCGACTTCTACGCCTTGCTGGACATCTGCAGCTTGGTCCATACGGCAACCGGCGGCCTTTTCGACCCGAGCGTCCAGCCGCTCTGGCGGGCCCTGGCCGCCCACCGCGGTGCGCCGCCGCCCGGCGTTCTGGAGCACGCGCAGGCGCGGGTCGGCTGGGACGGCGTGGCCTATGACCGCACCGCGGCGCGCCTGACCCGCCCTGGGATGGCGCTCACCTTCAACGGGATCGCCCAGGGCTTCGCGACGGACCGGGTCGCAGAGGCACTCGCCCGCTTCGGCTTCGAAGAAACCCTGGTGAACATCGGGGAGTTTCGCGCCGGGGCCGGGACCTGGCGGATCGGCATCGCCGACCCGGATCAGGGCCTTGTCGCGACCCGCACCCTGGAACGGGGCGCCATGGCCACGTCGAGCCCCTCGGCCCTGCTGTTCGGCGCCGGCGGTCGGGGACACATCCTCGATCCGGGCTTTCCCCTGCGCGACGCGCCCTGGTCGACGGTCAGTGTCGAGGCCAAAAGCGCCGCAGTGGCCGACGGGTTCTCCACTGCGCTCTGCTTGCTCGACGCCCCGGCTGTCCAAACTGTCCTGGCGGCGAACGCGGCGCTGAAGCGGATCGTGCTTGTGGATCGCAACGGCGACGTGGCGACGCTGGTGTAGGCAACCTCCGCGAGGCCGTCCGGCCTACCACTCCGCCGGTGTGTAGGAGAGGCCGTAGTCTTCGAAGACCGCCTGCAGGCGCCCGTCCTCGAAGGCCGCGCGCACGGCGTCGTCCACGGCATAGGCCAGTGGGCGGTAGCGGTGATTGACGGCGACCCCAAGCGTCCATTCGCTGGTCGAAAAGCCTAGGAGTGGCGGCATGTGGATGTCCAACTCCGGCGTCAGCCCGTGCTCCAGTTGCGACTTCGGTCCCATCACCGCCTTCACCTCGCCCTGCGCCAAGGCTGCCATGGCCTCTTCCGGTGTCGTATAGCGCCGCACGTTGGCCCGCAGTTGCCCACCGGCAAAGCTTGAGAGATAGAAGTCGGCAATGGTGTCGTTTTCCACGCCGACAAGGTCGAAGCGGAAGTAGGCCGGGACCGGCGGGTCCTCGGGATAGGCATCGCGGCGGAAGGCGATGGCGATCTTCTCGTTGAAGTACTGGCCGGTCAACACGACCTGCTCGGTGCGGCAGCCCATGTCGCTGTCGTAGGGTACATGGAGCATCACGTTGCTGACCCGCCCGCCAACGATCGGACCCTTCCAGACGTAGTTGCGCAGGTCGGCATCCACGTTTTCGCCTGCAGCGACGAAGTTGAAGCGTGGTTTCACCTCCAGCGTCTCGGCGATGATGCGCCCGAGTTCGATGTCGACGCCGCGGGGCCGGCCTTTCTCCTCCCACGAATAGGGCGGGAAGTCCTCATAGACCGCGAACTCGATGAAGCCGCGCTCCTGAATCTGATCGAGATCCTGGCCGACGATGTCCCGGCTGGCGTTCTGCGGCTTCGGCCCGGGCACGAAGCCTTCGCAACGGGCTTGGGCGGTTGCGCTCGCGGCCAGCAGGGCCAGCACCGCAGCGCAAAGGCCGGCGGCGGACTTGATCATTTACTGCGCAGCCGAGAGACCGATGGTGAGCGTCTCCGCGGCCGTTTTGAAGCTCTCCGACGAACCGTCGAGGATCCGGGCCGCGCGAAAGGCCACACTGTCGGCGACCGGGGCGCCCGAACCGGTCTCCACTTCCGAAGCGATCTCCGAGAGTTCCTGCCGCACGGCATCTATAGCGCCCGGATCGCTCTTTTCTTCCGCCGCCCAGGTCTGGAGCTGGTCTCGGATCTCCTTCAGCCGGCCGCTGAAGGCGTCGAGCGCCCCTTCGTCCGGCCGGGTCTCGATATAGGTGCGAATGGCCCAGGCCGCCTTCTGGCCGAGCAGGTCGCCGAAAGCCGGCATCTTGGTGATGCCGTTCTGGGTGTAGCCGTTACGGAACCGCTCCATGTACCACTCGTCGCCGTACTCCTCGGCCTCCAGATAGCGCAGGTCCGGGGCCAGGCCGCCTGAGACGGCGCCGAGGCCGTGGCAGCGCGCGCAGTTCTGGTTGTATCCGGAGGCGCCGATGTCGATCGCCGCCTGCCAGACCTCCTTCTCGACGTTGCGGTAAGGGTTCTCGATCAGCCACTCCTCGCCGACATCAGGCAGAGCGTCGGTGTTGACCGGTTGCGGCGCGACGTCGCCGTGCGCGTAAACCATGGTCGCCGCGGCCAGTGTCGAGAGGCCGAGAAGGGTTCCCTTGATCCAGCGTCGTGATGGCAAAGATGGCATGTCCATGCTCCCAGAGCTTTCCTGCTTTTGGTGAGTCGTAGCACAGCCTTTGAACCGCCCCATATTGGACTTTCGGTCTAAAGCGGCATGGGCATCGGGAATCTATGCGGCTCGTCCTACACAGTCCGGGCGTAAGACCATCGTCTTATTCGAGGCCCAGGGGTCTGCTGGTAACGTTTCGAAAAAAGGGAGGAAATCGATGCAGAGGCGTTTCCGTTCCGCACTGCTTGCGGTCACAGCCTTTGCAGTCCTGGCGACTGTGGCCCCGGCTTCGGGACAGAACAAGGTAGCGGTCAAGATCGCTTACCTGGAGCAGCAGGTCGATCTGCCGCCCACCTTGTCGAACCTCGATCCCCTGCCGGAGGACCTGGGCCTGGCCGGTGCCGAACTTGGTGTTAAAGACAACGCCACGACCGGAAGCTTTCTCGGTCACGACTACAGCCTGACCGTTGTCACCGTTCCGCCTGGGGAGGACTTTCTTGCTGCGGGCCGGGCCGCCCTTGCGGAAAGCAGCCTTTTGGTCGTGAAGGCACCGGCCGAGAGTCTCACCGCCCTGGCCGACCTGCCGGAGGCGGCTAGCGCCCTTGTGTTCAACGCCTCGGCCCAGGACGGTCGCCTGCGCGACGCGGACTGCCGGCCCAACCTGTTCCACACCATCGTCAGCTATGGCATGCGCGCCGATGCATTGGCGCAGCTCATGAGCAAGAAACGCTGGAGCGACTGGGCGCTGGTCGAAGGCAGCTACCCCGGCGACACCGCTTTTGCCGAAGCCCTGAGGACTTCGGCGCAGAAGTTCGGCCTTTCGATCAGCAGCGAGCGGCAATGGGTCTTCGATGCCGACATGCGCCGCAATGCTGCACAGGAAGTGCCGCTCTTCACGCAGACTCTGGGCGACCATGATGTGCTGGTGGTGGCCGACGAACTGGGCGACTTCGGCCGCTACATTCTCTACAACACCTGGGAGCCGCGGCCGGTCGCGGGGTCCGAAGGCGTTGCGCCGCGCGCATGGTCTTCTGTCGTCGAACAGTGGGGGGCCGCTCAGCTTCAGAACCGCTTCGAAGACCTGGCCGAACGCCGGATGTTCTCCGAGGACTACGCCGCCTGGGCGGCGGTGCGCAGCATCGGCGAGGCCGTGACCCGCACCGGCGTGGCGGAAGCAGACGCTCTGCGCGATTACATTCTGTCCGATGCCTTCGAGCTTGCCGGCTTCAAGGGCCGCCCGATGAGCTTTCGCGCCTGGAACGGCCAGCTGCGCCAGCCGGTGCCGCTGGTTCATCCCCGCGCCCTCGTCGCGCTGGCGCCGCTGGAAGGTTTTCTGCATCAACGCAGCGAGCTGGATACCCTCGGCCTCGACGCGCCGGAATCCGCCTGCCGTGCTTTTGGGGAGTGACCGCAATGATGAGAACGATCCTGGCAGCCACCTTTTTGACCCTCGCCGCGCCTGCCGGCGCCGCTGAAATCTGGGTCAGCAACGAAAAGGACGACACAATCAGCGTCATCGACGTGGAGACGCTGGAAGTCGTGCGTACCATTCCCACCGGGGAGCGCCCGCGCGGCATCACTTTTTCCAAGGACTACAGCCGGCTCTACATCTGCGCTTCCGACAGCGACACGGTGCAGGTGATGGATCCGGAGACCGGCGAGATCCTGCATGAACTGCCGTCTGGTGAGGACCCGGAGCAGTTCGTCCTCCATCCCAACGACCGGCATCTCTACATCGCCAATGAAGACGATGCGGTGACCACTGTGGTCGACACCGAAACGCGCAAGGTGATCGCGCAGATCAACGTCGGCATCGAACCGGAAGGCATGGCCGTCTCGCCGGACGGCAAGATCGTCATCACCACCTCCGAGACCACCAACATGGCGCATTGGATCGATACCGAAAGCAAGTCGATCTTCGCCAACACGCTGGTGGACTCGCGCCCGCGCCATGCCGAATTCATCAAGGAGGGGGGCGAGCTCTGGGTGAGCGCGGAAATCGGCGGTACGATCTCGGTCTTCAATGTTGCCGATCAGTCGGAAGTCACGAAGATCCGCTTCGAGGTGCAGGGCGTCCATGAGGACCGCGTGCAGCCGGTCGGCTTCGAGTTCACCGCGGACGAGAAGCGCGCCTTCGTCGCCCTCGGTCCCTCGAACCATGTGGCGGTGGTCAACGCCGAGACCTACGAGGTAGAGAAGTACATTCTGGTCGGCCGGCGTGTCTGGCACATGGACTTCTCGCCCGACCGGTCACTGCTGTTCACGACCAACGGTGTCTCCGGCGATGTCACGGTCATCGACGTTGCCGCCCTGGAGCCCATCAAGACCATAAAAGTCGGCCGCTTCCCCTGGGGCGCGGCGGCAAGACCCTGAGGGAGGAAAACACGATGAGGGGAATTCTAGTCGCACTGGGCATGGCCGTTGCACTGCCATCGGCCGCTCTTGCGGATCAGCACGGCAGCGAGGAGAACAGGTTCGGTCTGGCGGGGCTGTTGTCCGGCTCCAACAAGGAGGATCTGCCGAGCCTGACCCTGGCGGCGGGCGAACCCATCGCCGAAGCGCCGCTGATGCTGAAGTCCGGCACCTATTATGAGATCGAGATCGAAGCCGACGGCTCGGCCGAACTGGCCCTGGCCGGGGCCGGGTTCTTCCGCGCGATCTGGATCGACGAGATCGTCATCGAAGGGCTGGAAATCCGTCCGCTCGGGCTCGACAGCGTGGAGTTCGACGAGGCCGGCACCATGGAGATCGGCTTCGTCGCCATCAAGCCCGGCCGCTACGAGTTGAAGATCCCCGGATCGACCGGCGAGAACCAACGGGTCGACATCATCATCCAGTGACGCCGGATGGCGGCAGCGGGCTGACGGTTTCCCATGTCAGCTATGCCTACGGCAGCAAGGAGGCGCTGAAGGACGTCAGCTTCTCCGTTGCCCGGCGCCGCTTCTGTGCCCTGCTGGGGCCGAACGGCGCCGGCAAGTCGACGCTCTTCGCCCTGCTGACCCGGCTCTTCGTCAGCCCCGACGGACGTATCGAAGTTGCCGGAATCGATCTGGCCAGGACTCCGCGGGCGGCGCTGGCGCGGATCGGCATCGTCTTTCAGCAACCGACCCTCGATCTCGAACTGACCGTGCGGCGGAACCTGACCTACTTCGCCGCCCTGCATGGTCTTTCCGGGCGCGCCGCGGCCCAGCGGATCGAGGCTGCCCTGGATCGCCTCGACATGCGCGAACGCGCCGATGAGCGCGCGCGGGAACTGAACGGCGGCCACCGGCGGCGCACGGAGATCGCGCGCTGCCTGGTTCATAACCCGGAAGTCATTCTGCTGGATGAGCCGACGGTGGGCCTGGATGCGGCCAGCCGCCGGGCGATCACCGACTATGTGCACCGGCTCTGCGCAGAAGACGGCCTGACGGTGCTCTGGGCGACCCATCTCGTCGACGAGGTGAAGCCAGAGGACCAGCTTCTCGTTCTGCATCGCGGGCGCATTCTGGCGGAGGGCCTTGCCGCCGAGGTCGCAGGGGACAGGCCCCTGGCCGATGCCTTTCTCTCGATGACCGCGGCGGAAGCCTCGTGAGCGCCTACCTCATCTGCCTCTATGCCATCCTGGAGCGCGAGTCGCTGCGCTTCGTCGGCCAGCGTGGCCGCTTCATCGCGGCCCTGGTGCGCCCGCTGGTCTGGCTGCTGGTCTTCGCTGCCGGCTTTCGCGCCGCCCTGGGGCTCTCGATCACGCCGCCCTACGAGACCTACATCACCTACGAGGTCTACATCGTGCCGGGGCTCTGCGGCATGATCCAGCTCTTCAACGGCATGCAGAGCTCCCTCAGCCTGGTCTACGACCGCGAGATGGGATCGATGCGGCTGCTGCTGACCAGCCCCATGCCGCGCTGGTGGCTGCTGCTCTGCAAGCTGCTGGCGGGCGTGACCATCTCCATCTTCCAGGTCTATGCTTTTCTCGCCATTGCCGCGGCTTTCGGCATCGTTCTGCCCTGGGCCGGCTACCTGCTGGCGCTGCCGGCGTTGGTTATCAGCGGGCTCACACTGGGGGCGCTGGGCCTAGCGCTTTCCTCCATCATCCGCCAGCTGGAGAACTTCGCCGGGGTGATGAACTTCGTCATCTTTCCCATGTTCTTTCTGTCTTCGGCGCTCTATCCGCTCTGGCGCATGGCGGAGAGCTCCGTGCTGCTTCGCGACATCTGCGCCGTGAATCCCTTTACGCATGCGGTCGAATTGATTCGCTTTGCCCTCTACGCTGAGGTGAACGGCCCGGCCCTGGGCTGGACGCTGCTCGCGCTCACCATCTTCATGGCCCTTGCGCTCTGGGGCTACGACCCGGCGCGGGGACTTATCCGACGAAAGGGCTAGGGTAGCGCGGTCGCTCTCTCCGTCGGTTCGCGCTATACTGCCTGGCAGCGAGAGGAGCAGGCGCTATGAGAAAGCTGCTGCTGATAGGGTGTCTCTGTCTGCTGCCGGGCCTGGCGCAGGCCGAGGACGAGACCCTCGAACACGGGACCCTGAACCCGGAAGAAATGTCCCTCAACACCGTGATGCAAAAAGCGCTGCGGGGTGAGGTCGACATGGTGACCTGCGCCCAGGGTTACTTCATCACCAAGTCCGGGCGCCACGCCATGGCGCGACAGCTCTTCGAGCGCTGCGCCGAAGCGGGCTACACGGGCGCCATGACCTGGATGGCGCAGCTTGACGACAACGGCCTCGGCGCGCCGGAAAACCCGGAGGCTGCGGCCGCCTGGGACCGGCGCGCGGCCGAGGCGGGGGACCCGGTGGGACAGTTCAACTACGGCCTGGATCTGATGCGCGGGCGCGGCGTCGCCCAGGACATGGCCCTCGGCCGCAGCTACGTCGATCAGGCGGCAGCAGCCGGCCTGCAGGTGGCAAAGCGCCTTCAGGATGCGGGCTATGACCTCGACGAGGTCACGCCGGATGCCGACAACTGGAAGTATCAGGTTCTGTTCTGATCCCTGACCCGGCTCTGATCCCTGACCCGGCGACGGGGCCCGTTCGGGGCATCCTCCACGATCCTGGCGGGCGTACCTTCCAGTCGGACGACCCGGCTGGCGAGGTGCGCGGCCTCCATGTGGGAATGGGTGACGAAGATCGTGGCGGTCCGCCGCGTTGCCAGCAGACGTTTGGTCAACTCCAGCATTTCGCCGGTCAGAGCCGGGTCCAGCGAGACGAAGGGCTCGTCCATCAGCAGCAGATCCGGCTCCGCCGCGAAGGCGCGGGCCAAAGCCAGACGCCGTTGCTGGCCGAGCGAGAGCTGGGTGGGAAAACGGTCGCCCATCCCCGCCAGGCCCACTTCGGCAAGCAGGGCGTCCGCCTTTTCGGGCCCGGCGCCGGTGGTCAGGCAGATGTTGTCGCGCGCCGAGCGCCAGGGCAGCAGCGTCGGTTCCTGAAAGACCATGGCCAGCTGTTCGGGCCTGCGGACCCGGCCCTCGAAATCCTCGTCGAGGCCGGCGACGATCCGCAACAGGGTGGTTTTGCCGATGCCGGAGGGTCCGGTCACGGCCAGGGTTTCCTGCGCCTCCAGATCGAAGGCGATCGGCCCCAGCACGGCGGTGCCGGGATAGCGCTTCTCGGTGATCGCGACAGAGATCATGTTCCGGTCATACCCGCCGCCAGCGGGCCGCTCGGGCTTCCCAGGGGCGCAGCACGAAGGTTTCGATCGCCAGCATGACGGCGATGAAGCTGAGCGCATAGACCAGAATCATCCCGACGTCGAAAAGCTGAAAGTAGAGGTGGATCTGGAAGCCGATGCCGTTGCTGCGTCCCAGAAACTCCACCACCAGAACGATCTTCCAGATGAGCGATATGCCGGATCGGCCGGCAGAGGCGAAGAAAGGCGCAAGCTGCGGGACGATGACGTGCCTGAGCCGGGCCCCGCGATCCATGCGGAACACCCGCGCCATGTCCTCCAGCGCCGGGTCGAGCGCCCGCGCGCCCTCGCGGATCGTCACGACCACCGTCGGAATCTTGTTCAGCGCCACCGCCAGGATCGCGGCGGCCTCGTTGAGCCCGATCCAAAGGTAGCAGAGCACGATCGTGACCAGGGCCGGCAGGTTCAGAAAGAAGATGAGCCAGGGGTCCAGCCAGCGGTCGGCGCGGCGGCTGCGGCCCATGATCATGCCGATGGCGCTGCCGATGGACATGGCGACGACGAAGGCCAAGACCACGCGCGCCAGGGTCGCGCTCAGGTGCCGCAGCAGTTCGCCGGAGGCCAGCTCCTGAACCGCCAGCGGCGCGATCTGCCAGGGTGCCGGCAGCAGTTCAGGGTCGCCGCCGGCCAGGGCCAGGACCGACCAGCCCGTCAGCAGCCCGGCCAGCGAGAGCAGGGGAACCCAGGGTTGCCGGGCGTCAGCTCCCGGCTTCGACAAAGAGCCCATCGGGAAGATCGCTGGCCAGCCCCACGAGGTCGCTGCCGCCCAGACGCGCCATCAGCGCCAGCAGGGCGGCCGCCGAGTCCTCGTCGACCGGGCCCGGTGCCGGGATGCCGGCGCGGAAGCCGGCCTTCAGAGCCGCGAACTCGGCGTCGGAGGCCGCTTTCATGCGGGGGCGCAGGCGCTCCCACTCTGCATCGTCTTCGGCGAGCAGGGCCTTGGCGCTGCGCGATGCCGCCGCGAGACCGGACACCAGCTGCGGCTTGTCACGCAGCATCTCACCCTTCACCACGTAGCCGAGCAGCGGCGTTTCCGGGTCGAGCCCCAGGTCTTCCGCGGCCTCGGCCACCGAAATCAGGCGCCGCATGCCGGCCGCCTCCATCTTGGCCATGAAGTGCCAGTAGTTGATGGCCCCGCCCAGCTCGCCGCCGAGCGCGGATTTGAAGATCAGCGGCGGCGCGCCGAAGACCTGCTCCGTCTCCTTTGCCAGGTCGATGCCGTGGGCCTGCTCTGCCAGGGCGCGCAGGATGATCCAGCTCTTGTCCAGGGGGCCGCCGGCCACCCCGATCTTCTGTCCTTTGAGATCGGCGAGAGTCCGGGCCGTGCTGTCGGCGGACACCACGATGCCGCCCACGGCCTTGGAATAGGGGATGAAGACATAGTCCTTGCCGGCGGCGCGCTGGCGGGCGACCCAGATCCAGTCCGAGACGATGACATCGGCTTCGCCGCCCTGGAACGCCACCTTGGCGGCCGCCCCGCCGGCCATGCCCTGCACCTGCAGTTCGAAGCCGTTGGCCCGGTCCAGGCCGTGATGCGCGATGGTGTCCAATTCCCAGTTGACCGTTCCGAACTTCAGAACGGAGACCCGCAGGACCGGCGTCTCGGCCAGCGCAGCGGCAGCGGCCAGGAACACCGCCAGCGCCCCGATCAACGCCCCGGCCAGCGCAATCGCCAACTGCCGGCTTCGACGTCCTCCGGTGAGCCTCATGGCGCAGCCTCCCTAGTTTACTGCCTTTTTTGCCTGTTATGGCTTCAGACTACAGCTTCCGCGGAAACTTGGAATACGACCAAGGCAGCACATCGTTTTGTTCCGGGTTTTGTTCCGGGTTTTGTTCCGGGTTTTGCTCCGGGTTTTGTTCCGGCCGTTTCGGCTACGACCATGGTGCAATTTTCAAGCCGCCGCCGGCCAAGGGATACTCCAGACTGCACGGAAGGCCGGCCGCAGCCGGCGACTTCGGAATCGGCCGTGGCGAACGCGGCGAGGGAGGAAAGACATGCATCGGTTCTTGCTTGTAGCGACCGCCGGCGTCCTTGCGTCCGGCGTGGCGCAGGCGCAGGTGACGGAAGACGACCTGCAAAACGACCAGTCCGTTACGACCCAGATCGTCACCAACGGCATGGGGCGCCACCTTCAGCGCTACAGCCCGCTGGACATCATCAACACCTCCAACGTCAAGAACCTGGTGCCTGCCTGGGCCTTTTCCTTTGGTGGGGAGAAGCAGCGCGGCCAGGAAAGCCAGCCGCTGATCTACGACGGTGTCATGTATGTGACCGGTTCGTATTCCCGGCTCTACGCCATCGACGTCAAGACCGGAGAGGAGATCTGGCAGTACGACGCCCGCCTGCCGGAAGGCATCCTGCCCTGCTGCGACGTGGTCAACCGCGGCGCCGCGATCTATGGCGACAAGGTTTACTTCGGAACGCTGGACGCCCGCATCGTCGCCCTCGACCGCAAGACCGGCGACGTCGTCTGGCGCAAGAAGATCGCCGACTACAAGGCGGGATACTCCTACACCGCCGCACCGCTGATCGTGAACGGCCTGATCATCACCGGCAATTCCGGCGGCGAGTTCGGGGTCGTCGGCGAGGTGCAGGCGCGCGATGCCGAGACCGGCGACATGGTCTGGACGCGCCCGGTCATCGAAGGGCACATGGGCACCTTCAAGGGCGAAGAGTCGACCATGACCGGCACCCTCAACGCGACCTGGCCGGGCGACATGTGGAAGACCGGCGGCGGGGCCACCTGGCTCGGCGGCAGCTACGATGCCGAAACCGACACCCTGGTTTTCGGCACCGGCAACCCGGCGCCCTGGAACAGCCACCTGCGCAACGCGGGCGAGCCCAGGCCCGACAATTCCGGCGACAACCTCTATGCCGCTTCGCGCCTGGGGATCGACCCTGCCAACGGCGAGATCAAGTGGCACTTTCAGACCACGCCGCGCGAAGGCTGGGACTTCGACGGCGTCAACGAGGTGATTCCCTTCGAAGACGCCAACGGCAACAAGCGCTACGCAACCGCGGACCGCAACGGCTTCTTCTATGTGCTGAACCGCGAGGACGGCGCCTTCGTCGACGCTTTCCCCTTTGTGAAAGACATCACCTGGGCAGAGGGCATCGACGAGAACGGCCGTCCTGTCTTCGTGGAAGACAACCGCCCCGGCGATCCGGCGGCTGCGGCCGACGGCGCGAAAGGCGAGAACGTCTTCTCGATTCCCTCCTTCCTCGGCGGCAAGAACTGGATGCCCATGGCCTACAGCCAGAAGACCGGGCTGTTCTATATTCCTTCGAACGAGTGGGGCATGGACATCTGGAACGAGCCGATCTCCTACAAGAAGGGCGCGGCCTATCTCGGCGCCGGCTTTACCATCAAGCCGCTATTCGAGGATTACATCGGCTCGTTGAAGGCCTTCGATCCCCTCACCGGCGAGGTGAAGTGGGAGTACAAGAACAACGCGCCGCTGTGGAGCGGGGTGATGACGACCGCGGGCGGCCTGGTCTTCGCCGGCACGCCGGAAGGCCATCTGAAGGCCTTCAACGACGAGACCGGCGAGGAGCTCTGGTCCTTCCAGACCGGCTCCGGCGTTGTCGGCCAGCCCATCACCTGGGAGATGGACGGCGAGCAGTACGTTGCCGTGCTTTCCGGCTGGGGCGGCGCGGTCCCGCTGTGGGGCGGCGAGGTGGCCAAAAAGGTGAACTATCTCAACCAGGGCGGCCTCGTCTGGGTCTTCAAGGTGCCGAAGCAGCTGGCTTCGTCCGACTAAGGAACGCTAGGTTTCCGCGGGAGGCGCAGCCGTCAGGCTGCGCCTCTTCGTTTTGCAGCAGGGAGCGGTCTAGGTCTTTAGTCGGGTATCGCGCCCCGGCGCCATGCGCTACCCTGAAAAACAAGACAAGGTGAGGGCGGACAGCGGGAGCCAGAGACAGGATGCCGGCCATGTCAACCACGCGCGCAGAGCAGCCAGAGGTCATCAGCCTCACGACGGCGCTGGTTGTCGACGATCATCCGCTGTTTTGCGAGGCGCTCTCCATGACCTTGAAGTCGGCCATCAAGGTCGGCAAGGTTGTCACCGCGGAACGTCTGGAAGAGGCCATCGCTCTCATCCGCAACGGGCTCGTGCCCGATGTGGTGCTGCTCGACCTGAACCTTCCCGACGTCAACGGGCTGGACGGACTGGTGCGCGTGAAGACCGCCGCTGCCGAAGTGCCCATCATCGTTGTCTCCTCGCTGGCGGAAAACCGCATCGTGAATTCGGCCATTCAGGCCGGCGCGTCGGGTTTCGTTCCCAAGCACAGCCAGCGCGACGTCTTTCTGCGTGCCTTTTCGGAGATCTGGTCTGGCGGGGTCTATCTGCCGGAGGGCTTCGTGCCCGTGGAGCGCGATGCGGCGGCGCCGCTTTCGGCCGAGGAAGACGCGATCCGGCGCCTGACCCAGTTGACGCCGCAGCAAGCCCGCATCCTTCAATGCGTCTGTGAGGGAAAGCTAAACAAGCAAATTGCCTTCGATCTTTCGATCGCCGAGACGACGGTGAAGGCGCATGTGACCGCCATCCTACGCAAGCTGGGCGTCCAAAGCCGGACGCAGGCGGTTCTGTTGGCACAGAACGCCCATTTCGCAAAAATCTTGCAGGACAGCGACAAGGTCCCCTAACTTACCCCAAAAGAAACGAAGAACGCGTGTTGGGGAGGTCATATGGACGCACCGGTCTTGTCGCCGGCGGCCGCGACGCTTGCGCCAAGCGTCGTCAAGACCGCCCATGCGCCGGCCCAGGATCCTCGCGAAGGACTGGAAAGCCTTGCCCGCGCATTCGGCGGCGAAGAGATGAGTCTGGTGGTCCTCTTCGTCTCGCCCAGCGGCGATCTGTCGGCCATCGCCGCGCAGGCGGCGTCGGTTTTCGGTGATACGCCGGTCATCGGCTGCTCCACCGCCGGCGAGATCTCGCCACGTGGCTATACCGAGGACGAAATCGTCGCCGTCGGCTTCTCCAAGGATCACTTCGTCGCGCTCATCCAGTTCATCGCCGACCTCAAGGGCATGGTGCGCAACGATGTCGTGCGGTCCACGGTAAAGCTGCGGGGCGAACTTGCCCGCCTGGCGCCGCAGTGGACGTCCGAGTTTGCCTTTCTCATGGTCGACGGCCTTTCCCTGCTGGAGGATCAACTGGTTTCCGCGCTCAGCACTGCGCTGGGCCCGACCCCCCTGTTCGGCGGTTCCGCCGGCGACGGCCTGGATTTCAAGCAGACCTTCGTCATTCACGAGGGCCGGGTGCATCGCGATGCGGCGGTCTTGGCGCTGATCAGAACCGACTGCGCCATCAAGGTCTTCAACTTCGATCATCTGACGCCGACCGAGCGCAAGATGGTCGTGACCGAGGCGGACCCGGATCGCCGCGTCGTTCGGGAAATCAACGGTGAACCGGCGGCGCGCGAGTATGCCCGACTGGTCGGCATGGACCCCGAACAACTCTCGCCCTTCATCTTCGCAGCCCATCCCGTGGTCGTGAAGGTGGGCGGGAAGCACCACGTGCGCGCAATCCAGAAGGTCGAGCCCAATGGTGATCTGACGTTCTTTTCCGCCATCGACGAAGGCCTGGTGCTGACCCTAGCCGAGCCGCGGGATATCGCGGGCGACCTGGATTCCGCGCTCGGCAATCTCGCCCTGCGCAGCCGACCCGAAGCCATCATCGCCTGCGACTGCATTCTGCGGCGCGTCGAAGCGGCGCAGAAACAGTCCATCCGCGCACTGTCGGCCATCCTCTCGGCCAACAGAGTGGTCGGCTTCAGCACCTACGGCGAGCAGCTCAACTCCGTGCATGTCAATCAGACCATGACGGGCATCGCCATCTACCCGCCGCCTGCGGGATGATGCCGTGACCGCGCCATTCATCGACCCTGCCGACAGCCTGGAACGGCAAAACAGAAAGCTGCTGAAGATCACCTCGGTCCTGATGCGGCGGGTCGAGCAGGCGATGGACGACAGCGGCGCGGCCTACGCCCATTTCCAGCGCGCGCTGATGCTGGAAGAAGAGGTCCAGGCGCGGACCTGGGACCTGGAGCAGACCCTGGGGCTGCTCAATCAGTCGAATGCGGAACTCTCCCGCGCCAACAGGGCGGCGGAGCGCGCCCGTGCCGATCTGTCGAATGCGCTTGAGGCCGTGCAGGAGGGCTTTGCCCTCTTCAACGCGGACGACGTGATGGTCATGTGCAACAGCCGCTTCGGTATGCATATGCCCGATATCCGCGCCCAGCTTGCGCCGGGCCTTACCTTTCAGCGCTATGTCCAGCTTGTCAGCCAGAGCGCTCACCTGGCCCTGCCGGAAGGTGAGACGGCCGAAAGCTGGGCCGAGAAGCGCAAGCAGAAGCACAAAGAAAACCACGTGAACTTCAACGTGCGGATCACCGGTGACCGCTGGGTGCAGGTGAGCGAGCACCGCACCCCGGATCAGGGTACGGCGATCCTGCAGACCGACGTGACGGACATGATCCGGCTGGAGCGGCAGGAACGCGAAAAGCTGCTGGACGACCAGGCCCGTCTGATTCGCGCGACGCTGGAACACATCAACCAGGGCATCTGCATTTTCGACGACCAGCACCGACTCGTCGGCTGGAACCGGCGTCTTGCCGCGCTGTTGAACCCGCCGATGCATCTGCTGCGCGTGGGCACCAGCTTCGACCGCCTGCTCGAGCATTTCGGCCGCGACCTGACCTTCGCCAAGGGACAGTCCCTGCGTGGGGTTCGGGACTGGGTGCACCAGGAGAGCAGCCGACAGCCGCTGTCGCTGGAGGTGACGCGGCAAGGCAAAACGCATCTGGATGTCTTCGGCCAGGAGATGCCCGACAAAGGCTTCGTCATCAGCTTTACCGACGTGACCGGGGAGCGCGAGGCGATCGCAGCCCTCTCCGCGGTGAACGAGACCCTGGAGCAGCGCGTTCTTGACCGGACCCTGGCTCTGAAAGATGCGTTGGAAGTGGCCGAGCGGGCCAATGCCTCCAAGTCCCGCTTCGTCGCAGCCGCCAGCCACGACCTGCTGCAGCCGCTGTCCGCGGCCAAGCTGTTCCTCTCCTCGCTCGCCAGCATGGATCTCAGCGAGGAGCCGCTGGTCGTGACCCAACGAATCGAGAGCGCGCTCAACAGCGTCGAGTCGATCCTGGCCGCCTTGCTGGACATTTCCAAACTGGACTCCGGACGGGCCTCGGTCGAGCTTTCGACCTTTCCGATGAACCAGGTTCTGGCACCACTGCGCGACGAGTTTCAGCCGCTTGCCCGCAAAAAAGGCCTGGACCTGCGGGTGGTCGGCTGCGATGCCGTTGTGAAGAGCGACCCTTCCTATCTGCGCAGGATCCTGCAGAACCTGATTGCCAACGCAATCCGCTACACAGGCTCCGGGAAGGTTGTCGTCGGCGCGCGCCATCGGGACGACACCCTCAGCGTCGAGGTCTGGGACACGGGCCCCGGTATCCCGGAGGACAAGCGGGAGACGATTTTCAAGGAGTTCCAGCGCCTCGAAACCGCAGGTCCGTCCGGCGAGGGCGTAGGATTGGGGCTCGCCATTGTCGAGCGTGCCTGCGCACTGCTGAACCACCCCTTGCGCCTTCATTCGCAGGTCGGCGCCGGTACCGGGTTCATGGTGTCGCTGCCCAGGAGCCGAGGACCGGTCCGACCGGAAGCTGCGCATGTCCCCGAGGCGGCAGGCGATAAGGCCGGGGCCCATGTGATCGCCCTGGTGATCGAGAACGACAAGGACGTGCGCTGGGCAATGGCGACCCTGTTGGAGACCTGGGGCGTCAGCGTCTTCGACGTTCGTGACCAGGCTGAGGCGCTGGCGCTGTTGCGGGAGGTCGGCGTGGCGCCGGACATTCTGCTTGTCGACTACCAACTGGATCGTGGGGAGAACGGGCTCGACGCAATTGACGCCCTGCGCGCCGAGTACGGCCGGCTGCCGGCGGCGCTCATCACCGCGAACCGCTCCCAGGACCTCCGCAAGAGCTGTGACACAAAGGGGATCGGCTATCTCAACAAGCCGATCAAGCCGGCGGAACTGCGCCAGCTTCTCCAGGCCCTGGGGCCGCATCCGGTTCCGGCCTTGCGGGGCGACCCCGGTCAGAACGCAGCGGAATAGGCGGCAAGCGCCAATTTGATCTCGCTCATTCCCTGCGACGCCGGGCCATGCGATGAAACGGGTGCAGCCTGCCAAACCGCTGAGAGGAGTGACGGCTTTGGACCGCGCCGCCCCCGAACCTGCCGATCGATCCATCGTGATCCCCGCCGAGAGTCTCGGCGATCTGATCGCTGCTCTGAAGAGCGAGGGCTATCAGGTCTGGGGGGCGCAGGAACGCGACGGGGCGCTGGGCCTCGCGCCGCTCGCCGGGGCCGCGGACTTGCCGCGTGGCCGGGTCGAGGCCGCCCAGCCCGGCACGGTGACGCTGGTGGACGGGCCGCGCGCGGCCTTTTTCGACCATACCCTGCCCATGCAGGGGCTGAAGCGCGTGGTCTATCCGGCGCAGGAACGCCTCTGCGCCGCGACGGACGCCATGACGCTGGAAGAAGACCCGGTCGAAGCGCCACCCCTTGCGGTGATTGGCGTCCGCCCCTGCGATCTGGCCGCTCTCAACACCCTGACCGCCGTCTTTGAGGCGGGCCCTTTCGTCGACGGCCGTTTCCGGCAGCGGCGCGAGGCCCTGTTTCTGGTGGCTGTCAACTGCATGCGGCCGGCGACTACCTGCTTCTGCGCCTCGATGAACACCGGCCCGCGGGCGGAAGCGGGATTCGATCTCGTCCTTGACGAAATCATCGATGCGGACCGCCATGACTTCATCGTCACTGCCGGCAGTCCGCGGGGGCACGCCGTTCTTGACGCATTGTCCGGCGAAAACGCGGCAGAGGCGGACCTCGAAACCGCTCGTGCGGGCTCGCGGGCCTGCGCCGAAGCGCAGTCGCGGGGTATGCCGGAGAGAATCGAGGTCCTGCTGAAGGAAAGCTACGAGCATCCGCATTGGTCCGAAGTGGCGGAGCGCTGCCTGAGTTGCGCCAACTGCACGCTGGTCTGCCCGACCTGCTTCTGCTCGACCGTGGAAGATCGTTCCTCGCTTGATGGTGCGCAGGCGGAGCGATGGCGGCGCTGGGACAGCTGCTTCGGGCTCGACTTCAGCTATCTGCACGGCGGCGCCGTGCGCACGGAAACCGCCTCGCGCTACCGCCAGTGGATGACCCACAAGCTCTCGCACTGGCATGACCAGTTCGGCATGTCCGGCTGTGTGGGCTGCGGGCGCTGCATCGGCTGGTGCCCCGTGGGGATCGACATCACGGCGGAGGCGCGGGTCCTCGAGGCATCGGAGCAGGCCGCCTGAGCTTAGTGGAGAGTTACCCATGGCCGACAGCAATATCCACTCCATAGCCGAAATCCTGGCTGCCCACCCCTGTTTCGCCGGCCTCGATCCGGCGATCACCGATCTCCTGGGCGGCTGCGCAGGGAATGTCCACTTCGCCGACGGCCGTTATCTCTTCAAGGCCGAGGAGCCGGCGGACACCTTTTATCTGCTGCGCGGTGGCGATGTGGCGTTGGAGTTGCGCATGCCGGGGCGTGGGCGGCTGACGGTGCAGACGCTTCATCCCGGCCAGGTCGTAGGCGCTTCCTGGATCCTGCCCCCCTATCGCTGGCGCTTCGATGCGCGGGCGGTGGGCGATGTCCGCGCCACCGGCATCGATGCCGCCTGCCTGCGCGGGAAATGCGACGACGACCCCTCGATGGGCTATCAGGTTATGCAACGCTTCCTGCCGATTGTGGCCGAGCGGCTGCAGACGACACGGCTGCGGCTGATCGATCTCTACGCGCCTCCGGCGGAGGTGGGGAACGCTCTATGAACGATGTCCAGATCCTGGACCGCCCGCAGGCGGTGCAAGGCAGCGGCATGCTGCCCAGCATCTACGAGGTGCGCACGCGCCGCCGCGAGCTTGCCGACTGTGTCACCCTGGAGATGGCGCCGCTGGAAGGCCCAGCGTTGTCCTTCGCCCCTGGCCAGTTCACCATGCTCTACGTGCACGGGGTCGGCGAGATTGCCGTCAGCATCTCCGGCAACCCGGCCAACGGTGAGGCGCTGGTCCAGACAGTGCGCGCCGTGGGCGCGGTGTCCAAGGCTGTCTGCGGTCTGAAGGAAGGGCAGAGACTTGGCGTGCGCGGGCCTTTGGGTGTTCCCTGGCCCGTCGAGCAGGCCTTTGGCAAGCACCTTGTGGTGGTCGCCGGCGGACTGGGCCTGGCGCCGACGCGCCCCATCATCTATTGGGCGCTCGCCAACCGCGAACGCCTGAAGAGCATCGCCGTCGTCTACGGTACCCGCACGCCCGACCAGATCCTCTACGCACCGCAGCTCTTGGGGTGGTCGAACACGGAGGGGCTGCAGGTCGGCATCACCGTCGACCGCGCCGGCGAAGATTGGGCCGGGCGTGTCGGCGTCGTCACCGAGCTGATTGCGCCGATGCTGCATGACCCCGAAGAGACCGTGGCCATGCTCTGCGGGCCCGAGATCATGATGCGTTTTGCTGCCGACGCGCTGGCCGACGCCGGCGTCGCGCAGGATGACGTCTATCTGTCGCTCGAGCGCAATATGAAGTGCGGCATCGGCTGGTGCGGTCACTGCCAAATGGGCCCGCACCTGCTGTGCCGCGACGGTCCCGTCTTCGCCTATCCCGCGGTGCGCGATCTGATGACGGTGTGGGAGCTCTGACGATGAAGCCCAGACTGGCGGTTTGGAAGTTCTCGAGCTGCGACGGCTGCCAGCTCACGCTGCTCGACTGCGAGGACGAGTTGCTCGAGATCGCCGAAGCCGTGGAGATCGCCTACTTCCTTGAGGCGACGCGCACGATGCGCGCCGGGCCTTACGATGTGTCGCTGGTCGAAGGGTCGATTTCGACGGCGCACGAGGTCGAGCGCATCCAGCAGATCCGCCGCGACAGCCGCATCCTCATCACCATCGGTGCCTGCGCCACGGCCGGCGGCATCCAGGCGCTGCGTAATACCCGCGATCACGACGCTCTGAGCGCTTCGGTCTATCCCAGCCCGCAGTTCATCGAAGCCCTGGCGACGTCGACCCCCATCGCCGATCACGTCGCGGTCGACTACGAACTGCGCGGCTGCCCCATCGACAAGGGTCAGCTTCTTGAGGCTATCACCGCTCTCCTTAAGGGCCGCAAGCCCGTGATTCCCGACTACAGCCAATGCACCGAGTGCAAGCTGGCGGGAACGGCCTGTGTCATGGTCACCAAGGGCATTCCCTGCCTCGGTCCTGTGACACAGGGCGGCTGCGGCAATCTCTGCCCTCAGGTGGGGCGGGGCTGCTACGGCTGCTTCGGCCCCAAGGAGAATGCCAACACTCAGGCGCTGGTCGCGGAGATGCAGGCCTTGGGGGCCGAGCCGCGTACCATCCGCGATCTTTTTGGCGGCTTCACCGCCGGCGCCCCGGCTTTTGCGGCGGAGAGGGAACGCCATGACCGATAAGGCGACGGAAGGCACCAGGACCATCCAGGTCGAGGCCCTGGCCCGCGTGGAGGGGGAGGGGCGTTTCAAGGTCCGCATCGAAGGCGGCAAGGTGGTGCAGTCGGAGTTCAGCATCTTCGAGCCGCCACGGTACTTCGAGGGGCTGTTGCGCGGGCGTTCCTTCCAGGATGCCCCGGACGTCACCTCGCGGATCTGCGGTATCTGCCCCATTGCCTATATCATGGGGGCCAGCAAGGCCATGGAGGATGCGCTCGGCTGGGAAGTCACGCAGCCGGTCGCCGACCTGCGCCGGCTGATCTACTGCGGCGAGTGGATTCAGAGCCACGTGCTGCACACCCATCTGCTGCATGCCCCGGACTTCCTGGGTCTGCAGGATTCTCTGGAGCTTGCACAGTCCAACCGCAGTCTGGTCGAGAACGGTCTCCAGGCGAAGAAGGTCGGTAACCGCCTTATGGAGGTGATCGGCGGGCGCAGTGTCCACCCGGTCAACACCCGGGTCGGCGGCTTCTACAGCGCCCCCGCGACGGAAGCGATCCAGGGGCTGGTGCCGGAGCTTGAAGCCGCCGAGGCAATGTCGGTGGCTGCCCTCGATGCCTTTTCCGGTTTTGACTTTCCGGACCTGGAGGTGGACTACCTCTTCGTCGCCCTCCGGCACGCCAGCGACTACCCCATCACCGAAGGGCGTATCGTCTCCTCCGAGGGTCTCGACATCGACGTTGCCGACTTTCCGAACCACTTCGAAGAGCATCAGGTCGCCCACTCCAACGCCCTGCAGGGTGCGACCATCGACGGACGGCCCTATCTCGTCGGCCCGCTTGCCCGCTTCAACCTCAACGCCGACCGCCTGCCGCCCGACATCCTGGCGCTGGCCGAGCGCGCCGGGCTGAGGCCGGGCTGCCGCAACCCCTTCAAGAGCCTGCTCGCCCGCCAGGTGGAGACGATCTACGCTTTCCGCGAGGCCGCACGCCTGGCCAGGGCCTATCAGCCGCCGCAGCCGAGCTTCGTCGAGGCGCCACTGCGGGCCGGGACCGGCCACGGGATTACCGAGGCGCCGCGCGGCATCTGTTACCACCGCTACGAGGTTGCCGAGGATGGCGCCATCGTATCGGCCACCATCGTGCCGCCGACCTCGCAGAACCAGCGCCAGATCGAGCTTGACCTGATCGGTACGGTGGAGCGCTTTCACACTCTGGACGACGACGATCTGCAGTGGCGCTGCGAGCAGACCATCCGCAACTACGATCCCTGCATTTCCTGCGCAACCCACTTCCTGAAGCTGGATGTCGAGCGCGGCTGATCGCAGTTCCTTCGAGGGGCTGCTCATCGGCCTGGGCCACGCCGAGCGGCAGGACGACGGGGTCGGCCCTTTCGTTGCAGAGGCCCTCCGGCGCCGCGGCTTTCCCGCTGTCGTCCATGGTGGTGACGGCACCGCGCTTCTGGATGCCTGGGACAACCAGCCGGTCTGCGTGGTGGTCGACGCCATGGCCGCGCCCGATAGCGAGCCCGGCACCCTTCGGGTCTTCACGGAGTTCCAGGATCCCGAGTTTCAACGGGCGGGCTTCGTGCACTCGACCCACCGCCTCGGCCTGCCCGAAGCGGTTGCGCTGGGCCGTGCGCTGGGGCGGCTTCCGGGCCGTCTTGTCGTGATCGGCATTGCCGGGGCCGCCTTTGACTTCGGACCCTGTCTCTCCCCGGCGGTCGCGGCAACCGCCGCGCAGCTGGTCGAGCGGCTCGCTGACCGCGGTTTCTCTTTCGATCCTGACGCGCTTTAGGCGCTCGACTTGCGCCGGGCCTCTGTCGCCTTCAGCTTGCGCACGATGTCACGGACCGCCATGGTGCTGCTGCGCGGCGCGACCAGGACAGCGTCCTGAGTGGAGATCACCACCATGTCCGCAAGGCCGATGGCGGCCACCAGGCGGCCGTCTTCGCTGCGCAGATAGCTGCCCTGCACGTCCTGGGTCAGGCAATTGCCGAGCACGGCGTTCGCATCCTCATCCTTCTCGGCAATCTCCCAGAGGGCGTTCCAGGCGCCGACGTCGCTCCAACCGATGTCGGCGGGAACGACGACGACCTGACCGGCCTTCTCCATGACCGCATAGTCGATGGACTCGGAGGGGCAGGTCTCGAAGGCCGAGGCCTCCAGGCGGATGAAGTCCTGATCGCGCGTTCCGTCCTCGAGCGCCTTGCGGCAGGCGGCCAGAATGTCCGGCCGTTGGCGCCCGAGTTCCTCCAGATAGCGCCCAGCCGAAAAGACGAAGATCCCGCTGTTCCAAAGGTACCGACCTGTGGCCAGATAAGCCTCGGCGGTGGCCAGGTCAGGCTTTTCGACAAAGGCCTCGACCTGGAAGGTCCCCGCGGCCCCTGGCAGCGGCGCGCCCTGCCGGATGTAACCGTAACCGGTTTCCGGCCGCGTAGGACGGACGCCGAAGGTCACGAAGCCATGCGCGGCGGCGTCCCGCGCCACGTCCAGTGCGTCCTCGAAGGCCGCCCGGTCCCGCACAGCGTGGTCGGCGGGCATCAGGACCATGACGGCATCGGGGTCGTCCGCGGCAAGGATGAGGGCGGCGACGGCGGCGGCGGGGGCGGTGTTTCGCCCGCAGGGTTCCAGCACGATCTTTTTGGAGGTGAGGCCGAGCTGTTGCAGTTGCTCGGCGACGAGAAAGCGGTGATCGGCGCTGGCAACCACCAGCGGGGCCGCGCAATCGCCGACCCCTGCAATGCGCTCGGCGGTTTCCTGCAGCATGCTGCGTTCCGAGATCAGCGACAGCAGCTGCTTGGGATGCTGCGGGCGGGACAGAGGCCACAGGCGCTCGCCTGATCCGCCGGAGAGGATGACCGGGTGAAGCGTGCTAGCGATGACCGGAACCCCCGTGTGCGCCAGGTAGACCCTTCGGGTCAGGAGACTTCCCGGCGCGTGCTGAACGGCCCGGATAAGCCCAGAGCCTCTCAAACTTCACACACGGGATGCATGTCATTCCTATGTCAAGGCGCCCGGATGTGGGGGCCATCTGCGGGGCCATGTGCGGGGTCGCTGCGGCCTTGGGCGGGGCGCCGGCTTACTGATCGCTGGCCTACTGGTCGCCGGACTACTGGTCGCCGGACTATTGGGCGCTGCTGACGGTTTGGGTGCCGGGCCGATCCGTTGGCCTGGCCTCTGAGGCGGCCTCGAACCGATAGCCGAAGCGATCGATGTCCCGTTTGTAGAGTTCGGCCACCAGGTCCCGCGTTGTGGCGTCGTAGTAGTCCTGATAGCGGCTGAAAGTCGGATAGTCCTCGGTGTTCCGTCCACGCCAGATTTTCCTGAGTTCCCCGCGGACGGACTTCTTCGGTTGATCCTGCGACGCCTTGGCCTTGGGCACGGACAGATTGACATGGGGAACGTCGATCGGGGGCAGACCGATGTGGCCGCAGACCCGTTTGAAGTCGCCGCTCAGGTTCTCGAAGCGGCCGAGAAAATCAACCTTGAGTTTTCCGTCTTCGTCGCAGACGAAATCGACCTGCGGGCCGACAAACCACTGCTTCTCGCGCCACATCCAGTCACCGAGGTTCTTTTCGACGAACTCTCCGTAGCTGCACTTCTTGTGGAACTTGTAGTACTTGTAGATCGACACCGCGCGGTCCCAGGGGTTTCGCACAAAGGCAAACTTGAAGTAGGCGTCGAACTGCTCCTGGGGCATGTACTTGCAGCCCACGTACTCGTGCCACTTGAGGTGGGCAAGGCGCGGCGGGCCGAGCTCCGGTTTATCGTTGGGCATCATCAACAGCGGCGCCCTTGTCTCGTAGGTCAAGCCCAGGAGATCGAAGAAGACGTGCTCGATGCTCTGGCCCGCGTTCTTGGGAATATGGATGAAGACGCATTTGTGATGATGAGAGATCATGCCTCTATCCGTGTATGACCTGCACAATGGGGTGCCGGGTGCGGCGGCGTCTGGTGGGGCGACTTCCTCTCAGCATCAGGTCCGCCCCTGCTGAGGCTTGCCGCGGCCGAACGCCGCTTTGCTGCTGCGTAGTTCCGGCCGTTCATAGGCGGCGGCGGTCAGCGCCCCCATCCGGGGCCAGGTCCGCTTTTCGGCCTCGGTGAGGTTGAAGTCGGCCATTGCCGCCAGATCGGCGTGCCGCGCGGCCTCCAATGCCCCCGCCAGTCCGCCCTCGGCGAAATACAGGGCGCCGCGGTCACCCGGGAAGTCGTAAACCCGTGCCGCATCGGGCAGGATCAGCGGCTTGCCGAAGGACATGGCCAGCAGCGCCGAACCCGACGTCAGGGTTTGAGCGAAGGGCAGCACGACGACGGAGGCCAGTTCCAGGTAGACCGGAAGCGCCTCGTCGGGCACGTATCCGACCCGCAGGGCGATCCGGTCGTCGCCGGCTACCTTGGCGCGCAGCCAGTCCTCCATCCGGGGGTCGAGAACCGATCCGACGATGGCAAGCCGGGCGTTCCGCGCCGGCAGGGCGCTGAAGGCCTCGATCAGCCTGTCGATCCCCTTGTAGCGGCGAATTGCGCCGAGGAAGAGGTAAACGAAATCGCCTTCATCGAGACCCAATTCATGGCGCACCAATGTCACAGCCTCGGGCTCTGCCGAAGGGTATTGTCCGACATAGCTCGCGTGCGGAACCACTCTCGTCTTGGCGGCTAACGGAACACCATAACTTTGTTCGAGTACCCCCACTGCGCTCCGGCTGTGTACGAGGCAGACATCCACTTGCCGCGCGATGGCGCGGCGCAGGCGCAGCTCCCAGGCACTGTCCTCGCTCTCATGGGAGACGAGGTTATGGATCGTCCAGACGGTCCTTACACCCAGCAGACGGCAGAGCCTGAGATCGAGACTCAGAAGGAACAGCTTGGCAAGGCGCTTGAGCGGGTTGGTGGTCCAGAAGTGCGGCTTTATCCAGGGGGTTATCCAGTGCAGGTGCAGAACGCCGGTATCAGGGTGCTGTCTCAGCAGGCGCAGCAGCGGAAGGCGCGCCTTGGGATAGTCGCAGAGCGTCGCCGCGTAGCCTTGCCGTGCAAGCGCAGCGGCAAGAAGCGTCTGATAGGGGTTGGCTTTCCCCCAGTTGGGCAAAAAGAGAACTCTGCGTTTGTCACGAGCCATACGCGTCGGAACCGGAGCCTGTGGAAACTGGAAAACCGGCGATTGCACGCGGTTTTCAGGTCTCTACACCAAGAGCGCCGGACCGGCGAAGTGACATTCTTGGGCAGCCTATGACCGAAGGCATGAAATCAGCGCGCCTGACGCGCGGTAGAAGCGGCTGAGATCGGCGGCCTTGTCGATCCGCAGATCTATCGGCTGGACCTTCAGCGAACAGACCTTTCAGTTCGGTCTGCAGTTTGCCGCGTCGGTCATCATTGCCCGCCTTCTGACGCCCGACGAGATGGGGATCTTCGTCCTGGCCATGTCGGCGTCTGCGGTTCTGACTTCGCTGCGCACCTTCGGCGTGGGCAACTACCTCATCCGCGAAGCTGAACTGAACCTGGTCAAGATCCGTTCGGCCTTCGGCGTCATGCTGGTGATCTCCTGGTCTTTGGGCCTGCTGCTGTTCCTTGGCCGGCATGGGATTGCGGGCCTCTACGAGCGGGGCGGCATCGCCGAGGTCATGGTGGTCCTGGCGGTGAGCTTCGTCGTCGCGCCCTTCGGCGCCCCCGCCACTGCTTTGCTGACGCGGGAGATGCGCTTCCGCACGCTCCACAACATCGGGCTGGTCGCGACGCTTTGCGGGTCGTCGCTCAGTGTCGCCCTTGCCTTTGCCGGCCACAGTTTCATGGCTCTTGCCTGGGGAACGCTCCTGACCGCGTTCCTCTCGTCCTTGCTGCCGATGCTGGTGATGCCGCGCTACGCTTTGCTGCTGCCGTCTTTCGTCCATTGGCGCGCCATCACCCGCTTCGGCGGCCTCCTCTCGCTGGCGCATCTGATCGGCACGCTGAACACTCAGGGTACGCGGTTCATCCTCGGCGGCTTCACCTCGCCTGCCATGGTCGCGCAGTTCACCCGTGCAGCCCAGTTGCCGAACCTCTATCGGCAGGGGGTCTTCGGCCCGGTGGCCAGAGTCCTCACACCGGCCTGGATGCGGAGCATCCGTGACGGGCAGTCCATTGCCAGGGGCCTCGAAAAGCTGATCGCGCTGAACACGGTTCTCATGTGGCCCGTGTTTCTGGCGCTGGGGCTTATCGCCGTTCCCTTCATCACGCTTGTCTTCGGTGAGAACTGGCGCCCGGCCGGCGAGATCTTCGCCTGGATCCTTCTCGGCCAGGCCATTATCGCAGTCCTGCCGCAGCCCGAGCAGGTGCTGGTGCCCCACGGCGAGGTTGCGCGCCTGTTGCGCATGCGCTGCCTGACTGCCGCGTTCTCCTTGGCAACAGCCACTTTCGGCGCCTCCCTCGGTCTTGAAGCCTTCGCCATTTCCCGGGTCGTAGCGGCGGTTTTCTTCATCAGCGTCACCTTCATCGGGATCCGCGAGTTCATCGACTTCCGGCCGGGGAAGTATGCCGCGATTTACCTGCGGTCCGCGGGGGTGGCGGCCGTCGCGGCGCTGCCGGCCGCGGCCATTCGCTTTGGCGGAGAGGAGAGGATGAACCTGATCGAGCTCCTGATCGTGATCGCTGGATGTGCTTTGCTCTGGGTCGCCGGCACGGCTGCGGCCAGGCATCTGGTCTGGTTTGAGGGTATCGCGGTCCTGCGCCGGTTTCGGGCGCAAAAGGGGATCTCAGGATGAAGTCGATCGGGCGCGCACTGCTCGGCCCGCGCCGCAGCCGGGCAACGTCGCGCGACGCGCGGGATCATGCGGCAAGACTCGATCGGCAACTTGAGGCCTTCGACAGCCGGTTTCAGGCCGGCCTGGCCCCGGAGGCACCCAGGGGGCCGCTTTGCGAAGAGCCTGTCTTCATCCTCTCCGCCGGCTGGCGTTCGGGGTCCACCTTGCTGCAGCGTATGGTCATGGCCAACAACCCCTCGATCATCGTCTGGGGGGAGCCCTATGACATCGCTTCGCCGATCCAGACGCTGGCGGACCAGCTGCGGCCCTTCTCGGCGGAATGGCCGCGCAGCGGGTACTTCGTCGAGCCGAGAGGATCCAATCTCTCGAACGAATGGGTGGCCAATCTCTATCCCCCGGCGCAGGCGTTTCGCACCGCCCACCTGGCCTACCTCGAAACCCTCTTCGCCGCACCCGCAGAGGCCCTGGGCCGCAGCCATTGGGGGCTGAAGGAGGTCCGCCTGGGATCCGACCATGTGCGCTATCTGCGTTGGCTCTATCCCAGGGCGAAGTTCGTTTTCCTGATCCGCAACCCCTTGAACGCCTACAGGTCCTACCGGAACAGGCTGACGTGGTTTGCCGATTGGCCCAACAAAATGGTGGCGACGCCCTACAGCTTCGGCCGCCACTGGCGCCGCCTCTGCGGCGAGTTCCTGGAGATGCGGGCGCAAGGCGTCGGCGTGCTGCTGCATTACGAGTCTCTGGGCGACGATGCCGCGGTGTCCGGCCTGGGCGACTATCTCGGGTGGGCTGTGCCCCGGCTTCAGGAAATGGCAAAGCTGAAGGGCTGGAACGGCGACGCGAAGAGTCCTTTGGGTGCGATAGAAAAAGTCATGCTGCGCCGGGCCGTCGGCAGCATGGCAGGCGATCTCGGCTACTGATCAGAACGGCCTCTCCAGTCAGCAGGATGTCGATGGATGGTTAACCGCTCCGTGAAAAACCTGGCAAAGGCGGTCCTGCCGAAAAGGGTCGTCAGGCGTTTGTCTCAGAATGGCGCCGACCGGCAGGAGGGCCTGCCGCGTTTCTCAGCGCCGATGAACGGATCAGCGGAGACGCTGGCCTGTTGCATTGCCTACACCGACAGCGGCGGCTTCTGCGTCCCGCTGTCGTCCCGTCACCGGCCGGCAGCGCGGCGCATACTCGAAGGTTCTGTCTACGAACCCGATACCATCGCCTTCCTGGCAGAGCACTGCGGGCAGGGGGATATCGTTCATGCCGGCACCTACTTCGGCGATTTTCTGCCTGCGCTGTCGCGCGCCTGCGCCGGCCACGCGACGATCTGGGCGTTTGAACCGAACCCTGAAAACTTCCGCTGCGCAAGCGTGACCTGCGCGATCAACGCCCTGGGCAATGTCCGGCTCGCAAACTGCGGCCTGGGCGCGGGCGGGGGCAGTGCGATGATGCAGGTCAGGTCGCCGGACGGCAGGGCCCTGGGCGGCGGCAGCCAACTGCAGGCAGGCGCCGAGGTTTTGCCCGGCAACCTGACGGTCGAAGTCGATGTTGTCGCCCTGGACGATGTGATCCCGCCGGACCGGGCGGTTTCCATCGTCCAGCTCGATGTCGAGGGGTTTGAGCAGCAAGCCCTGGCGGGAGCGATCGGGACCGTGTCTCGCTGTCGGCCGATCCTGGTTCTGGAGACCCTTCCGGAAGAGTCCTGGTTTGCCGAGAACATCCTCGGTCTGGGATACAGGATCGATAGGGAGATCCACGGCAACAAGGTTCTCTTGCCGTCCCCGTAGCGCCCCGCCTTCAAGAGGCCTGGAAAGAGGACGCGCGGTCTGCTGGTGTGTTCCGCTGTGTCTCAGAGTCTGTAACGCAGCAGTCTCCGAAGCCGCCAGGGCAGCCGCCCGCGGGCATCATGCAGGCGCTGGCGTGCCGCGGAGAATCTGGCTCCGCTCCGGTCACTGGGCAGGTCGTATCCAAGCCTGGCCGAGAGCCCGTGGCTCAGATGGTCGAAGCGTCTGATGGCATGGGCCGGCCAGTGCGCAGCGCGGTCCAGCGGGTTGAAGTCGGCTTCCTTGGTGGCCGGCTGCCAGTTGACGTTTTCCTGCTGCGAGCTTCCGTAGACCGGGAAGGCCTTGAGGCGACCGCGGTCAAAGCCGGAGCGGTCGAGCCCGACCTGAAGGGCGACATGTTCCAGGACGGTCGCGCTGTCGCCGGCGAGATCCTCGTAGCGCACAAGCGTGAAAGGGCGCAGTCCCTTTTCCTTACGCCGTTCCGCCGCAGCAAGGACCGTGTTCACGGCCCGTGCCCAACGCCTGCAGGCGGATTCGAAATCCCAGCCGAAGGAACGCATCCCCGATTCGATCGTCGCAGGCCCCTGACGCAGGACGATGACCACATCGGCCTGGGGCAGGTAGTGCTCTATGCGATCTATTCCCCTGACCGAGGGAGTCTTGAACACCGGCCGTTTGCCCGGGGTTCTGACGTCGTCCTCGAGAAATGTCATCAGTGCCCCGCCCAACCTACCGCGAAGTTCGTCGAGGCGGCCATGGCACGGCCAGTGCTTCCGCCAACTCATGGCGATGCTTTCGACGTAGTCGTCCAGGTCCGGCAGACTGTGGAGAAGGAAGTCTTCGTAAAGCGTCTTCGCGGTCGTGCAGTCGCGATGAGTTCTCAGCATGCGGCCGAGATAGTTCGTGCCGGTTCTCGGCATCAAGCCCAGCACAAAGATGGGTCGGTCCGCAGCGGAAGCGTCGCCTTCTTCAGGCGTCTCGGGCGTATGAGGCTCCGCAGGTCGATCCAAGGCTGTCACGTGTCGGCGCCCCTTGTCACTCGTCGAAGAACGACCGCCACGGCGTCGCGGCGAAGGCCGACTTCAGGCTGTCGTAGTTTGTCACCAGGGCCCTCAGGCTCTCGGGATTCTGCCGGCGCAGATTGGTTTCGAGAGGAAGGGCCGGTAGTCCGAGGAAGGTGAGAACCCGCTCGAAGCTGGCGTCGCGGTTGGCGACCAGGTCCTCGTAGTGAACGGAGATCAGGGGGTGCCGCTCAAAGGCGCGGTCTGCCGCTTCCTCCCACGCCCGCGTCTGCTGAAAGCCCTCTTCCAACTCGTCAGCGCTGAAGCTGACCGACTTGCGGGTGCCTTTGTCCACGGCCTTGGTGCGATCGACGGCCCAAAGGCCCTGCAGGCCCGCGATCTTTCTGGAGATCAATGTGCGCAGGATGTTGCGGCGTTTCAGATGAATGACGCAGAGATCTTCCTGACTGCGCAGATGGCCCAGAACCTCGTCCGGTTGCCCGTCGAGAGGATGGTAGTAGAAGATCTTGAATCCCTTGGCCTTCACGAAGATCGGTTGCCTGGCGTAGACCTCGGCAAGGACCTGCCTGTAATCCCGTCCGTTGAGTTTGCTGAAGACTTCGCCGTCGGCGCGGGCATTGGGGTGGGAGTTGAGGAAAGACATGAGCATGTTGGAGCCGGTGCGCGAGCGCGTCAAAACCATGAAACGCTTGAAGCTGCGGTGCTTGAACCGCTTCAGCACTCTGCGCCGCAGAGAGCCCGGGGCGCCGTAGGACTGTTCGAGGTGCTTTGAGAGAAAACTCATAGCGCGCGCTGAGGTGTCTGCTTTCCATGCAATCTGGGTGCGCCGGTCCCTGGGTGAGACCCAGGGCCTGCACTGTCGGAGGCATGGTCGGGCATGACAAGAGACAACGGTTGGGCACGAAGCGGTGCCGGTTGCGGCATTTTTGGGGCTCAGCGCGTCCGCGCCAGGCCGGTCGGCGGCCTTAGCGGCCCGCGGCGTAGCCCTGCATGAAGCGCGGGTTGGCTGCGGCTTTCAACATCCCGCTGTCCCTGGACGCGGCGGTGACCCGACCCAGACTCCAGGGTTCGGCGACATCCAGGTCGTGGCCGCGCCGCCGCAGTTCATTCAGCGTGGCCTCCGGAAAGCGGCTCTCGACTCTCAGCCTGCCGGGTTCGCATTCGCGTGGATGAAAAGAGCTGGGGAAATGCAGGCTGTTGAACTCCGGCGCGTCGATCGCCTCCTGCAGGTTGAGCCCGAAGTGGGCGTGGCGCAGAAAGACGTGCAGCGACCACTGGTCCTGCTGGTCCCCGCCGGGGGTGCCGAAAGCCATGTAGGGTTTGCCGTCGCGCAGGGCGAAGGACGGCGAGAGCGTGGTGCGCGGACGCTTGCCGGGCGCCAGGCTCGCGGGCAGCCCTTCCTGCAGCCAGAACATCTGCGCCCGCGTGCCCAGACAGAAGCCCAGCTCCGGGATCGCCGGCGAACTCTGCAGCCATCCGCCGCTGGGCGTGGCCGAAACCATGTTGCCCCAGCGATCGATGACGTCGAGGTGGCAGGTGTCACCGAGGCTGGTATCCGCCAGCCGGTCGTCGTCCCACCTGAGGTTCGCCGTCGTCGGCTCACCGCTTCCGGCGGACCCGCCGGCCTTGTCGCCGGTCGCGACGCGCACCACCGGTTCGGCGCCGAAACCGGGGATGCTGCCGGGGTGCAGCTCGAAGGAGGCCTGCTCGCCGATCAGCGCCCGCCGCTCTGCGGCGTAGCCCTCGGAAAGCAGGACGTCGGTGGGCACAGCGACGAAGTCCGGGTCGCCGTAAAAGGCCTCGCGGTCGGCGAAGGCCAGCTTCTGGCTTTCGACAATCAGGTGAACGAAGTCCGGGCTTTCGGACTCCAGGCTGTCGAGATCGAAGCCGTCGAGCAGGGCCAGGGACTGGAGCATGACCGGGCCTTGCCCCCAGGGCCCTGTCTTGCAGAGGGTGTAGCCCCGATAGTCATACGTCAGGGGCGCTTCGGAGGTTGCCGACCATGCGGCCAGATCGTCGCCGGTGAGCAACCCTTTGTGCGCCCGCCCGCTGGAGTCCATGACCGCGTTCTCAGCGCAGAAGCGGTCGATGGCCTCGGCCACGAAACCGCGATACCAGGCATCGCGGGCCGCCTCGATGCGCGCCTCGCGGGTCTTCGCCCCGGCGCTTTCCTGCACGACGCGGCGGTATGTCTGGGCCATTGCGGGATTGCGGAACAGACTGCCCGGCTTGGGTACGCCGTTTGCCAGATAGAGCGCGGCCGAGCTTGGCCAGTCGTTCTCGAAAACCTCCTGGACGTTCTCGATGGCCGCGCAGATGTTCGCGATCAGAGGGTATCCGTTTTCCGCATAGGAGATGGCAGGCGCCAGAACATCCGCCAGTTCCATGGTGCCGTGGTCGCGCAGCATCACCATCCAGGCATCGAAGGCACCGGGCACGACCGCGGCCAGCAGGCCGGTGCCGGGAACGAGATCGAGGCCGAGGTCTTGGAAAGCCGCAATGGAGGCGCCAGCAGGGGCGACGCCCTGGCCGCAGATCACTTCCACAGTATCGCGCCGGCCGCTGTAGAGGATGATCGGCATATCCCCGGCAGGGCCATTGAGGTGCGGCTCGACCACCTGCAGCGTGAAGCCGGCAGCCGCGGCGGCATCGAAGGCGTTGCCGCCGCGTTCCAGGATCGACATGCCGACGGCTGTCGCGATCCAGTGGGTAGAGGTGACGACACCGAAGGTGCCTGCGATCTCGGGGCGGGTGGTAAAGGCGGTCACAAGGTCATCCTTATCGTCAATCCCCGGGCGGTGACGGGCAGGGTTGAAGGTTGGCGGTTTCGGCAAAGGGCGGAGGGATCCGCACCTTGGTAGCCTGTTCGAAGGCGAAGGCAAAGCGGATCAGCGCCGCCTCCTCATAGGCCCTGGCGATGAAGGAAAGACCGATCGGCAGTCCGAAGAGATAACCCGCCGGCACCGTAATGCTCGGGTAGCCGGAAACCGCCGCAAGATAGGCGCTGCTGCCGGAACGGTTGTCGCCGTTCACCCAGTCGATGAGCCAGGGCGCACAGGTGGTGGGAACCACCAGCGCGTCGAGTTCTCGCTCGGCCATGACCCGGTCGATCCCCTCCTCGCGGATCAGCCGCAGGCAGTCGCGCCGCGCGTTGCAGTAGATGGAGTCGTCCAGGCCCGCTGTTGCCTCTGCCTTCTCCAAGAGGTCCTGCGGGAAGTAGGGCATGACCTGCTCACGACGGGCTTCGTTGAAGGCGATCAGCGCCGTCAGGTCCTTCGGTGCCACATCAGCGGCAAACTCGGCCAGATAGGCATTCAGGCCGGCTTTGAACTCCGTGATCATGACCTGGAACTCCAAGGGCCGCACCGCTTCTGCTTCGGGCAGTGCGATGCCTTCAACAACTTCCGCCCCAGCCTCGCGGATGGCCCGCAGGTTGCCGTCCAGGATGGCGGCGGCGCCTGCATGGATTGCCGCAAGGCCGGGTAGACAGCCGATCCTCGCGCCCTTGAGGCCGCCGGGGTCGAGGCTGGCCGTGTAATCCCGCTTTCCGCGCCGGTCCGCCTCTGCCGTTGCGGGGTCGCCCGCGTCGCTGCCGGCCAGCACGCCCAGCACCAGCGCCGCGTCGGCCACGCTGCGCGCCATCGGGCCGGCCGTGTCCTGGCTGTGGGTGACCGGGATGATGCCGCGGCGGCTGATCAGCCCGACGGTGGGCTTGATGCCGACGATCCCGTTCATCGCAGCGGGGCTGACGATGGAGCCGTCGGTTTCGGTGCCGATTGCCGCGGCGCAGTATCCGGCGGCGACCGCGACGCCGGAGCCGGAGCTGGAGCCGCCCGGTGTGCGGTCCAGGGCGTAGGGGTTGCGCGTCTGGCCGCCGCGGCTGCTCCAGCCGCTGGACGAGCGTGCGGAGCGGAAGTTGGCCCATTCGCTGAGGTTCGTCTTGCCGAGGATGACCGCACCGGCGGCGCGTAGCCGGGCCACGACGGTGGCGTCCTCCTTGACGGTGAGCCCCTCCAGTGCCAGCGAGCCGGCGGTGGTGGTCATCGGCGCCGCGGTATTGAGGTTGTCTTTCACCATCACCGGGATGCCGTGCAGCGGGCCCTTGACGGCGCCATGGCTCAGGTCCGCGTCCAGTGCTTCGGCATCGTCCAGTGCCCGCGGGTTGAGTTCGATAACGGCCTTGGTTTTGTGATCGAGATCCTCGATGCGGGCGATGTAGCTCTCCGCCAGCGCGCGGGCGGTCAGGGCGCCGCTGTCGAGGGCGCGGCGCAAGCCGGCGAGACTTCTGTCGCTTTCGCTGAGCATTGCCGGTGCGCGTCAGTGATCGCGGCTTTCGCGCACGTCGAGGAAATCGCGCAGCGCGTCACCGAGGAAATTGATCGAGAGCACCGTCAGCATGATGGCCAAGCCCGGAAAGATGCCGAGCCACCAGGCCCGCGAGATGAAGCTGCGGGACTCGGAGAGGATCAGGCCCCAGGTCGGTGTCGAGGCCTCGACGCCCAGGCCGAGGAACGACAGACTGGCCTCGCCGAGAATGGCGTAAGACACGCTGACAGTGGCCTGGACGATGATGGGCGCCGTCGCGTTGGGCAGGATGTGGCGCCACATGATACGGAAATCGGAGGCCCCCACCGTGCGGGCGGCGGCGACGTACTGCTCCTCCTTGATGGAGAGCACCATCCCGCGGGCGATGCGGGCGAAGTCGTCGACGAAGGCAAGGGAGATGGCGACGATCACGTTGACCAGCCCCGTGCCCAGCACCGCGACCAGGTAGACGGCGATGATGAAATTCGGGAAGGCCCACTGCAGGTCGATGTAGCGCATCACCACATGGTCGACCCAGCCGCCGAAATAGCCGGCCAGCACCCCCAGGGTGACGCCGATCACCAGGGCGAGGGCCACCGTCGAGATGCCGACGAAGAGCGACACCTGGGTTCCGACGATGAGCCGGCTCAAGAGGTCGCGCCCCAGATCGTCGGTGCCCAGCGGGTGGGCGAGGGAGGGCCCCAGGATCATGTCGAAGGCCATGTCATTGGGGTCGTAGGGGGAGATCAAGGGGCCGAAGACCGCGGCGAATACAAAGATCGACAGCAGGACCAGGCCGACCAGCGCCTTCTTGTCGGCCATCACCAGCCGCCCAAAGCGCCCCCAGCCGGTGATGCGGCGCGGCATGAACTCCTCTGCCGGAATGCTGGCGTGCTGGGTCATGTGTCGTACCGGATGCGCGGGTCGATGACGGAATAGAGCATGTCGACCAGAAGGTTGCTGAACACGAAGATGGCCGAGACCACCAGGATCGCGCCCTGGACCACCGGATAGTCGCGGTTGAGGATGCCTTGGATCAGCAGACGGCCGAGCCCCTTGATGGAGAAGACGTTCTCCACCACCACGGCCCCGGACATGAGCAGAGCAAAGGCGATGCCGATCACCGTCACCACCGGGATCAGGGCGTTGGGCAGCGCGTGGCGCAGGATCAGCGCCGACTGCCGCAGGCCCTTGGCCTGCGCCACCCGCATGTAGTCGGTCTTCAGGACCTCCAGCATCGACGAGCGGATCATGCGGGCGATGATGGCGGAAAAGCCGGTGCCGACGGCGATCGCCGGCAGGATCAGGTGGGAAAGCCAGGGCCAGAAGCCGGCAGAGAGCGGCTCGTATCCGATCGCCGGCAGCCAGGAGATGTTCACCGCGAGGAAGACGATGAGCAGAATCGCGAGCCAGAAGTCCGGCATGCTGAGACCGAGAAAAGCGAAGACCGTCACGCCGTGGTCCCAGGCCGTGTTGCGCCGCGTCGCGGCGATCAGGCCGGCAGGCACCGCGATCACCAGAGCGATGATGAAGGAAAGGCTGGCGAGGGAGAGGGTGCGCGGCAGGGCTTCCAGCAGCAGTTGCTGCACCGGCACCCGGGCGCCGTAGATCGAAGTGCCGAAGTCGCCCTGCAGGGCGTTGGCGAACCACTTCACGTACTGCACGTACATCGGCTGATCGAGGCCGAACTTGCGGCGCAAGGCCTCCACCGCCTCCATGTCGCCGGCATCGGCCAGCATGGCGGCGAAAGGATCACCGGGCACGATCCGCAGCATGAAAAACACCAGCGTCGCCACCGCCCACATGACGATGACGGCGCCGAGGCTGCGTCTCAGGAGATAGCCGTACATTCCTTACGTTCCGCGACGGCGGGCGACGGGTGGCGACTGGCGGCCACCCGTCGCAGCCCGCCGGTTAAGACAGGGTTACGCGATCCAGGTCCACAAGGCCGGGGATCCGGCTGATCGCCGGATAGCTCACCGACTTGTGGTGGACCAGGATGTTGGCCGGATGGAACAGGAAAGCGCAGGCCACCTTGTCGGAGGTGATCTTGTTGGCCTTCTGCACCAGCTCGCGGCGCTTCTCGATGTCGGCCGTGGCGCTCTGCTCGTCGATCAGGGCATCGGCTTCCTTCTCGGAGAAGTATCCGAAGGGATACTTGCTCTCGTCGCGCTTGCGTCCGTTGAATTTGGAGCCGGACTGCATCCAGTCCACCAGACCGTCGTCGGGGTCGTAGTCGCCGCCGCTGCCGGCCCGGCGCAGGTCCCAGTTCATGGTGTCGAAGTCCTCGATCCCGACCGAGAACTCCTTGGTCAGCAGCTCGACGTCGATGTTGAGATTGCGCTTGAGGATCGAGGCGACGACCTGAGACTCGCGCCGGTTCGACGGTGTGGTGATCAGCTTCAGGGTCGGGAAGCCATCCCCATCTGGATAACCGGCATCGGCCATCAGGCGTCGTGCCTCTTCGAGATCGAAGCGCTGGGCGCTGGTCTCCGCGAGCGCCTCGTCGAAGTAGTAGCCCATGGCCGGGTTGATGGTGCCGTAGGCTGCAGTCCCGCGCCCGAACTGCGCCTGCTTCAGGTAGCGGTCGCGGTCCAGCGCCTTGGCGATGGCGAGGCGGACCTTGAAGCCCTTTTCCTTCATCAGCTCTTCCAGGGGCTTGTTGAAGTCCGTCACCTTCATGTGCTCGTGCCACGGGTTCATCCACAGCGATTGGAAGCCGGGTGCGGGCTTTTCGTCGACCACCAGGTCTGGATTTTCGAGGAAGCGGTCGATCAGCTCCGGCGCGATGGGGTTGCCGCCGATGAGCTGGATGTCGCCGGCCTCCATGGCCGCCGCCAGGGGCTCCGCCGCCGAGATCGGCTTGATGATGACCTTGTCGAGTTTCGGCCGCTCCGGGTCGTAGTAGTTGTCGAAGCGTTCCAGAACGACGCCCTGGCCAAGCTCGTGGAAGGTCACGCGGAAGGGGCCGGTGCCGACCGGCATGAGGCCGTACTGAGACGGCGACATGCTCTCCAGCGCGCCGCGGCTGACGATGGTCATGGCGCGGCCGCTGGAACGCTCCAGCGCCTTGGTCAGGAAGGAGGCCTGGGCCTGCTTCAGCTTGAAGCGCACGGTGTAGGCATCGACCTTCTCCAGTGCCGCCACATTGTTCAGCACGCGGGCGTGGATCGACTGGTTCGGGTCCTTGGAGCGCTGGTAGGTGAAAAGCACGTCGTCGGCATCGAAGCTGTCGCCGTTGTGGAAAGTGATGCCTTCGCGCAGCTTCATCGTGTACTCGGTGCCGTCGTCCGAGACCGACCAGCTTTCCGCCAGATCGCCCTCGGCCACCAGGTCGGCGTTGATGTGCATGAGGCCGCCGAGAACGTTGGAGGAGATCTGGAACTGCAGCACCTGGTTGATCTGCGCCGGATCGAGCGTCTGGATCTCGGCAACGCCGGACCAGCCGCAGGTGAGGGTGCCGCCGCCGTGACCTGCGGCGGCTGCCGGCTTGACAGCACCCATGCCGGGCAGCAGCTGGGCTGCCGTCAGAGTGCCGGAGGCCGCCATCAGCCGCAGCACCGTGCGGCGGTTGAGACGCGGGCCCGACATCTGTTCGCGGCTGAGGCCGAACAGCGGGTCACGGGGGTCGAAGTCGTAAGCCGCAGCAAGGTCGGCGTCGATCTGCGCTCTTTGCCGATCGGTCAAGGGTGTCGTTTTTTTCTTCATTGTCACCTTCTCCTGTCTGTATTCCCTGTTCTCTCTGGGTAACCGCGCCCTTCTGGCTTTTTGCCTTCTAGGGAGGGGCGGCAGGCGGATCGCCGGCCTTCAGGCAGGCCGCCTTGTGGTCATCCCCGAGGTCACGCAGCTCCGGTACTGTTTCGGTGCAGGCCTGGTCCGCCAACGGGCAGCGCGGATGAAAGACGCAGCCGCTGGGGGGATTGCTGGGGCTCGGGACTTCGCCCTTCAGGACCTGGTGATCGCGGTGCTCCTCGATCTCCGGGTCCGGTACCGGCACCGCCGACAGCAGCGCCTGGGTATAGGGGTGCTGGGGATCGGCAAAGAGACGTTCGCTCTCGCTGATCTCGACCAGCTTGCCCAGATACATGACGGCGACCCGGTGGCAGATATGGCGCACCACGCTGAGATCGTGGCCGATGAAGAGATAGGTGAGGTCGAATTCCTCGCGCAGGTCCTCCAGCAGCCTGATGATCTGCGCCTGAATGGACACGTCCAGCGCGGACACGGCTTCATCGCAGACGATCAGATCCGGGCGCAGCGCAAGCGCCCGGGCGATACCGACGCGCTGGCGCTGGCCGCCGCTCATCTCGTGCGGATAACGGTCGGCGAGACGCGGGGAGAGGCCACAGACATCCAGCAGCGCGCGGACCCGCGCGTCCAGCGCGTTGCGGTCCGGCTCCATCTTGTGAACGATCAAGGGTTCACCGACGATCTCGGCCACCTTCATCCGCGGGTTCAGGGAGGAGAAGGGGTCCTGAAAAATCGCCTGGACGCGGCGCCGGAAGCCCGCGGTCTGCGGGCCGTCGAAAGCGGCGATGTCAGCCCCGTCAAAGTGAACGGAGCCCGCCGTCGGCGTCTCCAGCTTCAGAATGCAGCGGCCGATGGTTGACTTGCCGCAGCCGGACTCCCCGACCAGGCCCAGGGTCTCGCCGCGCCTGATGGTCAGGCTGACGTTGTCGACGGCTTTGACCGCGCCGACGGTGCGCGGGATCAACGCACCGCGGCGGATGGGAAAGTGCTTGCTGAGGCCGCGCAGCTCGAGCAGCGGGCCGTCCGCCTGCGGTTTCGCTTCGGGTCCCTTGGCGGTGGGCCTGTCCATGTCTGCCGCGATGGTCATCGCACCAGTTCTCCGGCAACGCGCTGGGACTCGAAGCAGGCGCTCCAATGCTCCGCGGCAACGGGCGAGAGGGCAGGCGGTTCCGCCCGGCAGCGCGCCGTTGCCATATGGCAGCGGGGCTGGAAGGCGCAGCCCGCCGGCAGGCTGGCCAAGTCGGGCGGACTGCCTGGGATCGGCTCCAAGGGGGCGCCGCGCGGCCGGTCGAGGCGTGGGACCGAGTTCATCAGGCCGACGGTGTAGGGATGGCTCGGCCGGCGGTAGATCTCGCGGGCCTGGCCGCGCTCGACGACCGAACCCGCGTACATGACGTTCACCCGGTCGGCATAGCGCGCCACCACTGCCAGATTGTGGGTGATGATGACCAGGGCGACGCCGAGGCGCCGGCAGAGATCGCGCATCAACTCCAGGATCTGGGCCTGGATGGTGACGTCGAGGGCGGTGGTCGGCTCGTCGGCGATGATCAGTGGCGGATTGCAGCTCAGCGCCATGGCGATCATCACCCGCTGGCGCATGCCGCCACTCAGGTGATGGGGATAGGCCTTCAGGCGGCTTTCCGGATCGGCGATGCCGACCATCGTCAAGAGCTCGGCAGCGCGGTCCCGCGCTGCTGCAGCGCTCAGGCCCAGATGCAGGCGCATGGCTTCAGTCATCTGACGGCCAATCGACAGGACCGGATTGAGGGAGGTCATCGGTTCCTGGAACACCATGCCGATCTGTCCGCCGCGCACCCGGCGGATCGCCTCGTCGTCAAGCGCGAGCAGATCGTTTCCCTTAAACAGGATCTTGCCGCTGACAATGCGTCCGGGCGGCTGGGGGACAAGGCGCAGCACGGAGAGGGCGGTGACCGACTTGCCGCTGCCGGACTCGCCGACCACCGCGACGATCTCGCCGGGCTCCACATCGTAGGAAACGGCGTTGACAGCGCGCAGCACGCCGCCGCCGGTCGAGAACTCGACGACCAGATCTCTGATCTCGAGCAGTGCGGTCATGACCGCACCCAGGCTCCGGCAGCCTCCGGCCCTGCAGTGAGGTGTCGCGGCGCGATGCCTCCACGGTATCCGCATGCCCTGGCGCCAAAGGCCAAGGGACTGCCTTGCTGCATCAAGAAACGTCCGCCTCTCCACCCCCTGCTGCGTGCGGGAGGTGCTTGTGCCCTGAGTTCATAGGTATTATCATTATTGATATTGATAATCTTAGACAGCCACGGGCGCCTGTCAACCAATGACGGAAATTGCTCAGATCCTGTACGACAATGCCGGGCCGTTTGGCCGCGCACGCAAGGCCGATGCGGTCTATCACGCGGTCAAACGGGCCATCCTGCTGCGCTCCCTGAAGGCCGGCGACGCCCTGATCGAGCAACAGATCGCAGCGGCGGCCGGCTGTAGCCAGGGCCCGGTGCGCGAAGCCCTGCTGCGCCTGGAGCAGGACGGCCTGGTGGCGCGGCGCGGTTATCAGGGCACGCTCGTTTCCGCCACCACGGCCGCCGAGGCGGCGAAGATGGCGCAGATCCGCATCGAGATCGAGACGACCGGTGTGCGGATGGCGACGCCGTCCATCACAAAGGCCAAGCTGGACGAACTGGCACGGCTGCTCGACGATCTGGAGGACGCTGAGGATCGCCTGGATGCCTACGCCAAGAGCGACCTCGACCGCGCCTTTCATCTGGGAATCTTTCGCGCCTCCGGCATGCAGGCCCTGGAGCCGATTCTTGTGCGCTGCTGCCTGCACATGCACCGCTTTACCTTCGGCAACGAAAGCCGCGAAAGCGGACCCGCGGCAAACGACGACCTGCGCGGGCCCAGCCGCGACCAGCACCGCGAGATCTTCGAGGCGATCGCCGCCGGCCGGGCCGAAGAGGCGGCGGAAACGCTCAGGCAGCACATCGAGGCGGTGATCGCATACTGGGCGCCGGACCTTCAGTCCGCCATGCTGGCCAGCCCGAAGTAGCGGCCGCACTTGGCGTCCTTCCACCCTCAATAGGCGCGCTTTGATTGCATGGCGCCCCGGGCGCCTGATGGTGCGCGGCCGCAGCGACGCTCCCAGGCCGACCTGCAGGACCCCAGAAAACCTAAATGTTCTTGTTTTGTTCCAACTATCGCGCGATACTGCCCGTGCTATGCAACTCGCCCTTCAACTGGATGGGCGGCAGGAGCGTTTCGCAGAGGTCGACCGGCGGTTGCGGCTGCACTACGGACCCCAGGGTCCGTGGCTCAGGCTGGATCCCGTCAGCCAACTGGTGTTGGGCATGGTGGGCGGGCGCACCTACGAAGCGGACTCGCGGCGCGCTTTCTTGGCCCTGCGGGCGCGCTATCGAACATGGGAATGCTTGCGCGATGCCCCTTTGGCCGATCTGCAGGAGACAATCCAGGGTGTGACCTATGCCGAGGTCAAGGCCGGCCGCCTGAAGGCCGCGCTGGCTGCAGTGACGCAGAGGCGGGGTGCGCTGACGCTCGACTTCCTGGCGGCATGGGGCGTCGGGGCCGCGCTCGCCTGGCTGGAAAGCCTGCCCGGGGTTGGCCGCAAGACCGCGGCGGCGACGTTGAACTTCAGCACCCTCGAGATGCCTGCCCTGGTGATCGATACCCACCATCTGCGGGTCCTGCGCAGGCTCCGACTTGTCGGTCAGCGTACGACACTGCCGGAAGCCTATGACCGTACCGTGCCCTATCTGCCGGTGCATTGGTGCGCCAACGACCTCGATGCACACCACCAGCGCATCAAGACCCTGGGGCAGGATGTATGCCGCCATGCAGAGCCCGCCTGCGGACTCTGCGTCCTCCATGATCTCTGTCCCTCCGCTGCCTTGATCGGGAAAACTGATTGAAGGCATTCCGGAATCGGAATTCACCTCCTTCGCTCCGCTTCTTATTTCCTCTTAATCACGCTCGTGAATTCGACGGGGTGCGGTTTTGTGACCATTCCAAGACATTGACCTGCATCAGCGCTGCGGGGCGATGGTCATGGCATGGTCCATGTCAAGCAACGGAACCTGCATGAATGAAACGGAGCGGCAGCCGATGGCGGCTGTGCGGCCGAGAGGGAGGAAGATAGCAATGCCGGCAAAGTCCTACGTGTCCTGGTTCGCCGACCTCAGTCTCGATGATGTTCCTTTGGTTGGCGGTAAGAATGCGTCGTTGGGGGAGCTCTACAGGGAGCTGACGCCGCTCGGCGTGCGGGTGCCGAACGGCTTTGCCATAACGGCGGAGGCCTTTCGCGATGCCCTGAGCGCCGCCGGCGCCTGGGATGAACTCCACTCCCTGCTCGACGATCTCGACAAGACCGACGTCAAGGCGCTTGCCGCCGCCGGCCATAGAGCGCGGGAGATCGTTTACGCCGCCGGCCTGACACCGGAAATGCGCGAACAGATTGTCGCCGCTTACCGGCAGCTCGAGGAGGAGTACGGGCCGGACCTCAGCGTTGCCGTGCGCAGCTCGGCGACCGCCGAAGACCTGCCGACGGCCAGCTTTGCCGGCCAGCACGACACCTATCTGAACATCCGCGGGGAAGAGCTGCTGATCGACGCCGTCAAGCGCTGCAACGCCTCGCTCTTTACCGACCGCGCCATCTCCTATCGCATCGACCAGGGCTTCGACCACTTCAAGGTGGCACTCTCGGCCTGCGTCATGAAGATGGTGCGCTCGGACCTGGAGTCCAGCGGCGTGATGTTTTCCATCGACACCGAGACCGGGTTTCGTGACGCCGTTTTCATCACCGGTGCTTACGGCCTCGGCGAGAACGTGGTGCAGGGCGCCGTCGATCCGGACGAGTTCTACGTCCACAAGCCGACCTTCCGGCTGGGCCATCGCGCCGTGCTGCGCCGGGTGCTCGGCGACAAACAGGTGATGATGGTCTACGCTCCCGGGCGCACCCGCGAACCGGTGGTGAACAAGCCGACGCCCAAGCCGGCGCGCGAGCGCTTCTGCCTCAGCGACGACGAGGTGCTGGTGCTGACCGACTATGCCATCAAGATCGAGGACCACTACAGCGAGCGCGCCGGCGAACCGCGGCCGATGGATATCGAATGGGCGAAGGACGGCGTCGATGGTGCGCTCTACATCGTGCAGGCCCGGCCTGAAACCGTGGCCTCCCAGCAGGCTGCGACCAACCTGGAGTCCTATGTGCTGCAGGAGACCGGACCCGTGCTGGCAACGGGCCGGGCTGTGGGCACCAGGATCGGCAGCGGCCCGGTCCGCGTCGTGGTCGACTCCCATCACCTGCCGGACTTCAAGCCGGGCGAAGTGCTGGTGGCCGATACCACCACGCCGGACTGGGAGCCGGTTATGAAGACGGCCGCTGCGATCGTCACCAACCGCGGCGGGCGCACCTGCCACGCCGCCATCGTAGCGCGAGAGCTTGGCATTCCTGCCGTCGTGGGCGCCGAGCACGCCAGCGAGATTCTGAAGAACGGCCGGGAGGTCACGATCTCCTGTGCCGAAGGCGACGTCGGACGCATTTACGACGGCAAGCTGCCCTACGAGGTGGAGAAGACCGATCTCAGCACCTTTGAGCGACCGGCCACCCACATGATGCTGAACCTCGGCAACCCGGAGCTGGCCTTCAAGACCAGCTTCCTGCCCAACGATGGCGTCGGTCTGGCCCGCATGGAGTTCATCATCAACGAGTACATCAAGGCCCACCCCATGGCCTTGCTGCATCCCGAGCGCATCGCGGATGAGCGCGAGCGCGAACAGATCGAAGCCATGGTGAAGCACTATCCGTCGCCGGCCGAGTTCTTCGTTCAGAAGCTGTCCGAGGGCGTTGGCATGATCGCCGCGGCCTTCTATCCCAAGCCGGTGATCGTGCGCCTGTCCGACTTCAAGACCAACGAGTATGCGGCGCTCATCGGCGGGGCGGCCTTCGAGCCGGAGGAAGCCAACCCGATGCTCGGCTTCCGTGGCGCCTCGCGCTATGTCCATCCGGCTTACGAGGAAGGCTTCGCCCTGGAATGCGCCGCCATGAAGCGGGTGCGCGACGATATGGGTCTGACCAACCTGAAGCTCATGGTGCCCTTCTGCCGCCGGATCGAGGAAGCGCGGAAGGTGATCGATGTGATGGCCAAGAACGGGCTGACACGCGGGGAGAACGGGCTCGAGGTCTATGTCATGTGCGAGATCCCGAACAATGTCATCCTGATCGATGCCTTCGCCGAGCTCTTCGACGGCTTCTCCATCGGCTCCAACGACCTTACGCAGCTCTGCCTCGGTGTCGACCGCGACTCCGAAAAGGTCGCCTTCGAGTTCGACGAGCGCGACCCTGGCATGTTCGAGATGCTGCGTCTCGCCGTGGAGGGCGCCAAGCGCAACAACCGCCACTCGGGAATCTGCGGGCAGGCGCCCTCGGACTATCCCGAGGTTGCCCAGTACCTGGTGCGAATGGGGATCGACTCGGTCAGCCTGACCCCCGACAGCCTGCTGCGCACCATGATCGCGGTGCGGGAGATCGAGCGCGAGCTCGGCCGGGAACCGCGGGCCGAAGCGGCGGAATAGGGCTGCTGCCGGAGCGCACGGCAATCCTGGAGCAGTGGAAGCGTTTGTCTGTACGCGAAGTGGGCGATCCGGCGCCGGGTGCGGGCGGATGCGGAGAGGATGATCACGATGCTTGGTTGGCCCAGCCAGGACCGTCCCGAGGGCCGCCCATCGCGAGAGCCGCGACGCCCGTGACGGTTACGACGCCGGGTTTGATCTGACAGAAGCTTTTTTTTGGAGTGCTGCTGGCTGCAACGGGAAGGCGTTGTTCGCAGACCGCTGCGTTGCGCCAGGCTTTCGCTCATTTATGCCTTTGCGCCGTGAGAAGCCCGGCTATCGGTTGTAGCGGCGATCGAAAATGTCCACTGCCATCTTCGCGGCAAAGAGCGTCGGCAGTGCGATCACCGCAAAAGTGGGGATGCCGGCCGTGTTCCAGCCGGTTACTTGACTGCCGAGGTACATCAGCACAACGGTAATCGGCCACGCGATCGCCGTCCATATCAGCGTGCGTTTGATCCTGTCTCGCATCGATCTCCCTTCCGGTTTCCGATTGTGCCCGGGGCAGGTTGTGTGCGGGGCAGGGCGCTCAGCGTCCGGTGGACGCGCCAGCCTTCGTCGGCGCTGCTAAAACGGACTACGCCCTGGAGGTCTTCGTCATGGGGCTTGACCGCCGCGTTCCCCGTTCCGTCATCAGAAACAGTCGATGACGGAGGGCGCCATGCACGGTCAACAGGGTCTTCACAGGACCGGATCCTACCGATCGCGCGTTTCCCTGGTAACGATCATTTTTCTGTCAAGGCTGTGAGGCGCGGTCTCGTCGTGGCCTGCCGAGGCAGGGACACCATGATCCCCAATGCCTTATCTCTTATGTAAGTGCTGACGTTGGGCATTCATTTCTTCGGATTCAGAGCCCGCTGCCGCGGGGTGCGCTCAGAGAATGTCGTCGCGGATGCAGGCTGTGCGGTGGCCCGGTGCCACTTCGCGCAGCGGCGGCGGCGTCTCGGCGCAGGCCGGCAGAGCATAGGGGCAGCGGGTGCGGAACACACAGCCCGAGGGCGGGTCCATCGGGCTCGGCAGATCGCCTTCCAGGATGATCCGCTTACGCTCCACGTCCGGCTCCGGCACAGGCGCGGCGGAAAGCAGTGCCTCGGTATAGGGATGGCGCGGCGCCGTGTAGAGCGCGCGGGCCGGGGCCACCTCCATAATCCGCCCGAGGTACATCACCATGACCCGGTCGGAGATGTACTCGACAACGCTGAGGTCGTGGGAGATGAACAGCAGCGCCAGGTTGAGGTCGCGCTGCAGTTCGGCCATCAGGTTGATGATCTGGGCCTGGACGGAAACGTCGAGGGCCGAGACCGGCTCGTCGGCGACGATAAAGCGCGGCTCCACCGCCAGCGCGCGGGCGATGCCCAGGCGCTGCCGCTGCCCGCCGGAGAACTCGTGCGGGAAGCGGTTCAGGTGGTCCGCCGAGAGGCCGACCCGCTCCAGCAGGGCGACGGTGCGCTCGCGCCGCTCCCGGCGGCTATAGAGCCTGTGGATGGCAAAGGCCTCGCCGATCAGCGCGGCCACTGACTTGCGCGGATCGAGGCTGCTGTAGGGGTCCTGAAAGATGATCTGCATGCGCCGGCGCAGGGGGCGCAGCCGGCCCTGGCTCCAGCGGGTGATGTCCTCGCCATCGAAGCTGATGTGGCCCCGGGTCGGCTCGATGAGACGCAGGATCAGCCGGCCGAGGGTGCTCTTGCCGGAGCCGGACTCACCCACCAGGCCCACCACCTCGCCGGGCGCCAGGGTGAGATCCACCTGCTCCACCGCCTGCACCTGGGCGCGCCGGCCCCAGCCGCCGCCGCGCACGCGGAAGTGTTTGGTAAGGGCGCGGGCCTCGATGAGAGCCTTCATGATCCCGCCTCCCGGCCCAGCGAGCGATCCGGCTCCGGTGACGGCGCCGGGGCAAACGCGTCGCCCGGTTTACCCTCCAGTTCATTCCACCGAAGGCAGCGGGTGCTGCGGCCCGGTGCGAAGGCGATGTCCGCGGGGTCCTCGGCGGTGCAGCGCGGCTGGGCGTAACCGCAGCGCGGCGCGAAGGCGCAGCCGCGGCTGCGCTCGCCCGGCCCTGGCACGGTGCCCGGAATTGCCGTCAGCGGCATCCTTTCGCCGGTCGCCGGGTTGACCCGCGGGATGGAAGACAGCAGGCCGCGGGTGTAGGGATGGCGCGGGTCGCGGAAGACTTCGCGGACCGGCCCCTGTTCGACAATGCGCCCGCAGTACATCACCAGCACCCGGTCGGCGATCTCCGCGACCACGCCGAGGTTGTGCGTGATGAACATCAGTCCGAGGTCGCTGTCGCCTTCGTCGCGCAGGTGCTGGAAGAGGTCGAGGATCTGGGCCTGCACGGTGACGTCCAGGGCCGTGGTCGGCTCGTCCGCCACCACCAATGCCGGCGTGCAGCTCAGCGCGATGGCGATCATGACCCGCTGGCGCATGCCGCCGGACATCTGGTGCGGATAGTCCCGCGCCCTCTGTGCCGCGTCGGGAATGCCAACCCGTTCCAGGAGTTCGACCGCCTTGGCCATGGCCTCGCGGCGGCTCAGGTCCTTGTGGTGTCGCAGGGCCTCTGCGATCTGCTCGCCGACCGGATAGACCGGGTTGAGGCTGGTCATGGGTTCCTGGAACACCATGGCGACCTCGCGCCCGCGCACCGCCTCCAACTCCGCCTCGTCAAGCTGCTCCATCGGCAGGACATCGCCTCCCTTGGTGCGCAGGGCGATGCCGCCGCCGGCGATGGCGCCGTGCGGGCCGGGAACGAGCCGCAGGATGGAAAGGCCGATCATGGTCTTGCCGGAGCCGGACTCGCCCACCACCGCCACGGTCTCGCCTTTGCCGACGGTCAGCGACACACCGTCCACCGCGGCGAAGGGGCCCTGCTGGGTGGCAAACTCGATACGCAGGTCGGAGACTGCGACCTGTGCATCCTCCTTCTCGCCCGGGGCCGGCTGGGCCTGCGCCGCCCTGCCGGTGCCGGCGACGGGGAAACGCACCAGCGAGCGGGCGGCCTGCAGCAGTCCGCCTTCGCGCGCTGCCTTGGGGTCGTAGACGTCGCGCAGCGCATCGCAGAGCGCGTTGACCGCCAGGACGGTCACGGTCAACGCCAGACAGGGCCAGAGCAGCGGCAGCGGGCTGTAGACCATGTAGCCGCGCGCGGCGCGGATCATCAGGCCCCAGCTCGGGTCCGGCGGCACCACGCCGAGGCCGAGAAAGCTGAGGCCCGACTCGATGAGGATGGCCGAGGCGACCGTCAGCGAGAACTGCACGATGATGGGGCCGGAGATGTTGGGCAGGATGGTGCGGAACAGGATGCGTCCGACCGGCGCGCCCAGCGCGCGCGACGCCTCGACATACTCCACCGAGCGTGCCGACAGCACTTCGCCATAGGTCACTCTGGCAAAGCCCGGGACAAAGAGGATGGTAAGCACCAGGGTGAGGGTCTCCGCCCCCGGACCCAGAACCGTGACGATCAGCAGCGCCAGCAGCATCGGCGGGAAAGACAGCACGATGTCGGTGAGACGCACAGTGAAGAGCTCGGCAATGCCGCCGAAGTAGCCGCCGACGAGGCCGATGGTGACACCGATGACGGCGGCTGCGGCGGCCGCGATCAGAGCGACGGCAAGCGAGACCCGCGCGCCGTAGAGCAGCCGCGCGAGAATGTCGCGGCCGTATTCGTCCTGACCGAGATAGTGATCGGCCGAGGGCGGCTGCAGGCGCTCGGCGATGTTCATCTGCACCGGATCCTGGCTGGTGAGCAGTGGCGCAAAGAGCGCCAGGCCGAGAATCAGTCCGACGAAAAGCAGCCGAGGCAGGATGCGGCGCAGCTTCGGGCTCATGACCGGCTCCGCCCGTTCATTCCAGACGGATCCGCGGGTCGAGCACCGAATAGAGCAGGTCGACCACGAGGTTCAGCAGGATGAAAAGAAAGGAGATCACCAGCACGATGCCCTGCACCTCCGGATAGTCGCGGGTTTCCACCGCCACCACCAGAAAGCCGCTGAGCCCCGGCCAGTTGAAGACGTACTCCACCAGCACGGTGCCGCCGAGAAGAGTGCCCATGTGCAGGCCAAGCACCGTCAGCACCGGCCCCAGCGCGTTGCGCACCACGTGGCGCAGCAGCACGGTGCGTCCGGAGAGCCCCTTGGCCCGCGCCGTGCGCACCCACTCCTGCTGCAGGGTTTCCAGCACCGTTGTGCGCATCATGCGGAAGATCACGGCCGAGAGGCCGAGGGCAATGGTCACCGCCGGCATCAGCAGGTGGATGAGATGGCGCAGCGGGTCACGTGACCATTCGACGAAGCCGCCGGCCGGTACCCACTGCAGCTTCTGTGCGAAGACCAGCACCATCAGGGTGCCCACCACGAAGACCGGCACCGACAGCATCAGTCCGGCAAGCAGGGAGAGCGCGCGGTCGGTGACACCGCCGCGACGCAGGGCGGCCAGGGTTCCCAGCGGCAGCCCGGTCAGCACCGAAAGGAAGGCGGCAGCCAGGATCAGCTCGATGGTGCGCGGCAGGCGCTTGGCGATCTCCGCGGCGACGGGGTGGTCGTCCTGGAAGGAATTGCCGAGGTCGCCTTGCAGCAGGCCGCCGATGTAACTGAGGTACTGGGTGAAGATCGGCTGATCGAGGCCGAGCTTGCGCCTGAGTTCGGCCACCGCCTCCGCCGAGGGGTCGACCCCGCCGCCGCTCAGAAGCAGCATCGCGGGGTCGCCCGGAATGAGGTGCAGCACCATAAAGACAATGGTGGTGACGATGAACACGAGGCCCAGCGCGATCAACACACGCCGGGCCACGTAGGTCGTCAGGCCGCTGCCGCCCATGTCTGTCCGCTCTCCGATCCTCCTATTCGACGGCCGTGTTCTCGATGGTGTAGCCGGAATAGAAGGTCAGGAAGCCGGGCATGTTCTTGAAGCCGGAGACATGGGCCTGGGTGGCATAGCCCTGGGCGCGCCAGTTGATGGGAACGATGGGCGCCAGCTCCAGCGCCCGGGTGTGGACCCTGTCGTAGATCGCCTTGCGCTTGGCCGGGTCGAGTTCCTGGCGCCCCTCGGCCAGAAGGGCGTTGATTTCCTGATCGGCAAAGCCCAGCGAACGGACATAGGAGTTACCGCGGCTGCCGTCGAGGAAATTGGTGAGCGCGTCGGGATCGTTGAAGTCGCCGGCCGAGCCCATCACCGCGAAGTCGTATTGGCCGCGGTTGCCCAGGGAGACGCGGGTCGCCCAGTCCGGCAGGTTCAGCTTCACCTGGATACCGGCATCGGCAAGGTTCTGCTGCACCACCTCGGCCGTGTCCTTGTGCATGCCGTACTGTGCCGTGGACAGCAGCGTTGCCTGAAAGCCGTTCGGATAACCGGCCTCCGCCATAAGGGCCTTGGCCTTTTCGAGGTCGCGCTTCCAGTGCCCTTCGAACTTCGGCTCATAGAACTCGGAGCCCTTGGGGATCGGCATCGCGCCCAGCAGGTTGCCGCGGCCGAAAAAGGCGGCGGCGATGACATCCTGGCGCTGCACCGCATAGGCCACCGCTTGGCGCAGGCGGGGGTCGGTGAAGGGTCCGGCCTCGGTGTTGAACAGCAGATACATGAAGGGCCCGTCGACCACGTCCAGGTTCAGCTTCTCATTCGCGCCGATGGCATCCATGCTTTGCCAGGGCACGTACTCGATGACGTCGACGTCGCCCGCCTCCAATGCTGCAACGCGCAGGTTTTCGTCCTTGTAGGCATCGAAGCGCAGGTTCTTGGTCTTCGGCAGGCCTTCTTTGTAGTACCTGTCGAAGGCTTCCAGTTCCATGCGGGTGCCGCGCTCGACCTCGACCATGCGATAGGGGCCGGCGCCGACGAAGTTGTCGGGGTCCTTGGCCAGTTCCTTGGCCGAGACGATGTGTGAATGGACGCTGGCAAGCAGATAGATGAAGGTGACCTGGGGCTCCTTCAGGGTGATCTTGACCGTCTTGGGGTCGAAGACCTCGATGGACTCGACGATGCCGAAACGCGACCGCAGGTGGGCCGTGGAGTCCTCTGCTGCGATGGCTTCCAGAGAGACCTTCACGTCCTCGGCGGTCACCGGATCGCCGTTGTGGAAGTAGGCGTTGTCGCGGAGCTTGATGATGTAAGTTCGGGCGTCCGGGATTTCCCAGGACTCGGCCAGCTCCGGCTGTAGACGCCCGTCAGGGCCGTAGCCCAGCAGGCCGCGGAAGACCTGCAGCTTGACCGTGTTGCTGGCGGTGCCCTTGTTCTCCCAGGGCTTGATGCCCGGAGGATAGGACGACAAGCCGAACACCAGGGTGCCCGGCGTCTTGGCCCGGGCGCGTCCGATCAAGGCCGGCCCCGCCAATTCCGCGCCGGCGAGGGCCGCGCCGCCGAGGGCGGCCATGCCACCGAGCAGATGGCGGCGGCTGAGGTTATCGAAGATCTTTTTTTGCTTATCGCTCATTTTCCCTAACCTCCCGTTCGTGTTGTTGTGACTCAGCGGCCAGCCTTGGCGACCGCTTCGCTATCCTCCCTCCAAACAAGGCCGTAGGCCTGGCGCGCGGTCTCCGGAGAGATCCGGTCTTCTGCCAGGTCACGGCGCACCAACTCCGGCTCCCGCCGTTCCGGGGGGCCGTAGCCGCCCGCCCCCGGCGTCACCACTGCGATCGACTGGCCGGGTGCCAACTCGCCGACGCCGCTCACCAGCGGCGCCACGCCCTCGCCGCGCTCGACCCGGTAGCGCCCGCCCTCGAGCCCGCCGAAGAGCCCCCAGGGCGCGGAGATCTCCCGGGTTCCGTAGATGAACATGCGGCAGCGGTGGTCGACGGCGCGGATCTGGCGGCGGATACCCATGCCTCCGCGCCACTGCCCCGGGCCGCCGGAATCGCGCACCAACTCGTAGCGCTCGACGATCAGGGGATACTCCGGTTCCAGGCCTTCCACCGGCAGGTTGCTGGTGTTGGTGACGTGAACCTGAACGCCGTCCAGCCCGTCCTTGGTGGCGCGCGCACCGAAGCCGCCACCCAGGGTCTCCAGGTAGACGTAGAAAGCACCGCTGCGCGGATCTGTACCGGTGAAGGTGGCCGAGGTAACAGCGCCGTTGCAGGCCGCCACCAGCCGCTCGGGCACCGCCTGGGCGAGGGCGCCGTGCACCAGATCCACCACCCGCTGACAGGTGTTGGTGCGTCCGTTCACCGCTCCCGGAGGGGCGGCGTTGAGAATCGAGCCGTAGGGCGCCGACACGGTGATGGGCCTGAAGAGGCCGGCATTGGGCGGCGCGTGTGGGTCGACCACGGTCTTCACGGCGTAGTAGGCCGTGGCCAGCAGGGCGGTCTCCACCAGGTTCAGGCCGGCGCGTACCTGCGGTGGGGCCTCCTGGAAATCGAGGTCCATTTCCTCGCCGCGGACCGTGAGGCGCAGGCGGAAGCTGAGCGCCTCTTCCAGTTCGTCGCTGTCGAAGCTGTCCGCAAACTCGTAGACGCCGTCGGGGATTTCGGCGATGCCGGCACGCATGCGCCGCTCGGCATAGTCCAGCAGCTCGTCGAAGACCTGGTTCAGGAAATCGCTGCCATAGCGCGCGCAGAGCGCCTGAAAACGGTCGATGCCGAAGCGGTTGGCGGCCAGCTGCGCGCGCAGGTCGTTCAGGCGCTCCCGCGGCACCTGGCAGTTCAGCAGGATCAGGTCGATCACGTCCTGCTGCAGTTCGCCGGCCCGCTGCAGGCGGATCGGCGGGATGCGCAGGCCCTCCTGATAGATGTGGGCATGGCCGCGGTCGACGAAGTCGGCGTGATGCGCCAGGTTGGTGGCCCAGCCCACCAGCGCGCCCTCGTGATAGATGGGCGAGGCCAGCACGATGTCCGGCAGGTGGGTGCCGCCGCCGGTGTAGGCGTCGTTGCCGATGAAGACGTCGCCCTCGCAGATCTGGTCGGCGGGATAGCGCTCCAGAATCGCTTCCACGACGCCCATCAGCGAACCCAGGTGGATGGGGATGTGCTCGGCCTGGTAGAGGGTGCGTCCGCGTGCGTCGAACAGGACGGTGGAGCAGTCCCGCCGCTCCTTGATGTTGGTGGAATAGGAGGCGCGAATGAGGGTTTCGCCCATCTCCTCGGCGATCGAGGAGATGGCGTTGCCGATGACCTCGACGGTGACGGGGTCGACTGCCCAATTCCCGGCCCTGCTCCCGGTCCTATTTCCGGCCCCGACTTCGGCCCCGTTGACGGATTTGCGCTGCTCGCTCATGCCGCAGTCCGGGATTCGAGGATCAGGTTGAGATGCGGGTCGACCGTCGCGTCCTGCTCCGGCAGCACCAGGGTGGTGGAGTCCATCTGCTCGATGACCGCCGGCCCGGCGATGCGGTTGCCCGGCGCCAGCCGCTCCCGGTCGTAGACTGGGCAGGCGACGAAGCCTTCGCATTCGGGCAGATAGACCTCGCGCTCCCCGATGCGTGCAGCCGCCGCGTCCGGTCCGGCCTGCGGCGCCGCGCCGAGCTTCGGCTTGTCCACCAGGCCATAGGCCTCGATGCGGAAGGTCATGACCTCGATGGGTTCTTCCGGCGCGGTGTAGCCGTAGAGCCTCTGGTGGGCCGCCTCGAAGCCGGCGCGCAGGACGTCGGTCAGCGGTACCTCTCCGTCGGTCTTCTGCAGCGGCACGTTGAGTTCATAGTTCTGGCCGGCGTAGCGCATGTCGGCGGAGGCCACCAAGCGGCGCCGCTCAGCCGGGACGCCTTCGCGCGCAAACCACGCCGCAGCGTCCTGGCTCAGGCCCGCGAAAGCGTCGCTCACCGCGTCCTGCGCGTCGTCGTCCAGGCGCAGGCGGCGGGTCACCGAGAGATCGTGGCGCAGGTCGGTGAGCAGCAGGCCCAGTGCGCAGAGGATGCCGGGATTGCGCGGCACAAGAACCCTGGGGATCTCCAATTCGCGGGCCAGGCGGCTGGCATGCAGGGGACCGGCGCCGCCGAAGGCGACGAGGCAGTAGTCGCGCGGGTCGTGGCCGCGTTGCACCGATATCACCCGGATCGCCCGTGCCATGCTGGCGGTCACCACCCGCACGATGCCGGCGGCGGTCTCCAGGGCGTCGAGACCGAGCCGCGCGGCGAGGCGCTCGATGGCCGCCACCGCCTTGTCGCGGTCGATGATCATACGGCCGCCCAGCAGTTCGCGCGGGTTGAGAACCTGCATGACGACGTTGGCGTCGGTCACCGTCGGCTCCTCGTTGCCGAGGCCGTAGCAGACCGGGCCGGGCGCCGCCCCGGCGCTGCGCGGGCCGACCTTCAGCAGCCCCCCGGCGTCGACATCGGCGATGGAGCCGCCGCCGGCCCCGACGGTGTGGATGTCGATCATCGGCACCTTCAGCGGATAGCCGTGCACCTCCGCTTCGGTGGTGGTGCGCGGCCGGCCGGCCTCGACCAGCGAAACATCGGTCGAGGTGCCGCCCATGTCGAAGGTGATGATGTTCTCGATCGCCGCAGCGCGGGCGGTCTCGAGGGCGCCGATGACTCCGGTGCTGGGGCCGGACAGCACCGTGCGCACCGGCAACTCGGCCGCCGTTTCGAAGGAGATCGTGCCGCCGTTCGACTGGGTGATGTGGGGTTCAACCTGGATTCCGGCGTCGGCGAGGCGCGGGGCCAGCTGCGAGAGGTAGCTTTTGATCACCGGGCCAAGGAAGGCGTTGACCACGGTGGTGCTGAGACGCTCGAACTCACGGAACTCCGGACAGACGGCGGAGGAGCAGGTGACGAAGGCATCACCCAGCTGCCGCTCCGCGATCTCCGCCACCAGCCGTTCGTGGGTGGGGTCGCGGAAGCTGTAGAGGAAACAGATCGCCAAGGCGTCGATACCCATGGCGGCGAGACGGCGGGCGGCCTCTTCGATCACCTCCGGGCTCGGGCGCGAAAGCACCGCGCCGTCATGCAGGATGCGCTCGGGCACCTCCAGCCGGCGGTCCCGCGGCACCAGCAATTCCGGCTTGTCGGCCTGCAGGTCGTAGAGGTCCGGCCGGCGCTGGCGGCCGATCTCCAGAAGGTCGCGGAACCCCTCGCTGGTGATCAGGCCGATGCGCGCGCCGCGGCGCTGGATCAGGGCGTTGGTCGCCACAGTGGTGCCATGGCCGAAGAAAACCACCAGGGCCGAGTCACCGGCGAAGCGGTCCAGCGCCTCGCGCGCGCCGCCGGAGATCGCAACCGAGGGGTCTTCGGGCGTGCTCGGCACTTTCCACACCGCCAGCCGCCCGCTCTCCTCCTCCAGCAGGCAGACATCGGTGAAGGTGCCGCCGGAATCGACGCCGACCCGCCAGCTGCCCATGGCTAGCCTCCCACCGCCTGCGCGTCGGCGGCACCGGCGGCAACAGCACCGCGCGCGGCCTCGCGCAGAAGGGTCACGTCGTTGGCGTTGGTGACGAAGTGGTAGCCGCGCTCGAACTGCTTGGCCGGGCTGTCGCCGGGCAGGGTCACGGCGCCCAGCCACTTGCCGCCTTCAAGGATGCGGCGCTCCGCTTCCGCCATGAGTTCCTTGAACTCCGGCGCGTCGAAGTCGCGCGCCCGGCCGATGCTGCCGCTGAGGTCGGTCGGCCCGATGAACAGCATGTCGACCTCCGGCAGTTCGCACATCTCGGGAATCGCGGCGACACCCTTGTCGGACTCGATCAGCAGTGCCAGCAGGAAGTTCTGCTCCCAGGTCCGGTAGTATTCGGATGGCGGCAGGAAGCCCCAGTCGGAAGCGCGCGAAGCCCCCGTCTGGTGGCCGCGTATGCCCTGGGGCGGATAGCGGCAGGCGGCGACGGCGGCCTCCGCCGCTTCGCCGCTTTCGACGTTGGCGACCAAGAGACCTTCGGCTCCTGCGTCCAGGTTCTGCTTGAAGTACATCGGCTGGTTGTCGGCAACGCGCACCAGCGCGGTGGTGGGCGTCGTCTGGATCGCGCGCATCTGGTGGATGCCGGTTTCGAGGCCGCCGGGGGCGTGTTCGTGATCGACGATCAGCGCATCGAAGCCGGCGTGGGCGAGCAGTTCGCTGACCACCGGGCTGCCCATGAACAGCCAGCAGCCAAGCGTCGGTTCCCCCGATCGCAGTCGCGCCTTCAGTCGGCTTTCGCGATACACGTGGCTCCCCTCCGTCAGAACCACGGCGCACGGCGCGATGGCAGGGACGAAACGTCCCCGCACGGCGGATAGACCGCGGCATCGCACCGGCCGCGCCAGGGTTTGATGTTCCGCCGGCCAACGGCATAATGCAAATTACAAAAGTTCCGAAAATCATTCCGAAATGGAATAGCCATGATTTCCAGCCGGCATCTGCAGGTTCTTGCGGCGGTGATCCGCCAAGGCTCCGCAACCGGGGCGGCCGCGGAGCTGAACCTTTCCCAACCGACGGTCAGCAAGGCGGTGAAGCGCCTCGAGGACGTTGCCGGCATGCGTCTCTTCGAACGCATCGAAGGGCGGCTGCGCCCGACCGCCGAAGCGGTGATCCTGGCCCGCGAGGCGGAACGCCTGAGCGAGGAGATGACCGCCTTTCAGAGCCTGGTGACCGACATCCGCAATCGCGGCGGCGGCCCCTTTCGCCTGGCAACCGCGCCGGCCTTTTCCGCGACCATCGTGCCGCGGGCCGTTGTCGCGATGGCGGCGGCCAATCCGGATCTGAGGATTCTCGTGAACGTCGAGGCGCCGCCTCTGATCCTGGAGAATGCCGCGTCCGGGCGCATCGACCTGGGCGTCGTGCACTACACGGAGGAGGAGCCGCTGGCGGCAACGGTGCCGCTGAGCAGCGGGCGCATCATCGCCATCATGCGGCCCGATCACGAACTGGCGGCGAAGGCGGTTCTGCAGCGCGAGGACCTGAAGGGCCGCGCACTGATCGCTTACCGCGGCAACCTGCCTTTCGCCCGCAGCATTCGTGAGCGTCTGATCCCGGATGACCCGGCGCCGACGATTTCCATCGAGGCGGAACCGACAACCCTGCTGCGCGACCTCGTGCGGCTTGGCTCCGGCATCGCTCTGGTGGACGAGTTCAGTCTTTGGTTCGAACAATGGTCGGACCTCGCCGTCCGGCCCATCAAGCCGGCGGTGGAGGTGATGATGGCGGTGGTGCATGTGCGCGGACGTCCGCTGACGACGGCGGCCAGTACCTTCATCACTCATCTGGAAGAGGTCATTGCGCGCGGCCGTAAATCCGGCCTGTCGATGCGGCGTTGACGAACCGTTTTCCCGCAGCCTCCTGACCCCTTGTTTGGCATGACGCTTGGCAGCCGGCTTTTCTCCGCGCTAGGTTCGAAGGGTGTCGGCTCGAAAACCGAGCGCAGGATTCCGCTTTCGAAAGAGGCCCAGAGTGACCCTCGACTTCGCGCATACCGCCGAACGCCCGCTGCCCAAACGCGCCGGCGTGGTGGTCATCGGCGGCGGCGTCGCCGGCGTGACGGCAGCACTGACGCTGGCGGACTGGGGCGTCCCGGTGGTGCTCTGCGAGAAGGGACGCATTGCCGGCGAGCAGTCCTCGCGCAACTGGGGTTGGATCCGAAAACAGGGCCGCGATCTGCGCGAACTGCCTCTGATGATCGAGAGCCAGAAGCTCTGGCGGCAGATCGATGCACGGCTGGAAACCGACATCGGTCTGCGCGAAGGCGGCTCCACCTACCTGGCCGAAAGCGAGGCGGAACTCGCCCGGCACGCGGCCTGGCTGGAGCAGGCGAAGGACTTCCAGATCGACACCCGGCTGATGACCGGCGCCGAGGTCGATGCCATGCTGGGGCGGAATGGCGGGCCTTTCGTCGGCGCCCTGCACACGCCCAGCGACATCTACGCCGAGCCATCCCGCGCCGTGCCGGCGGTGGCGCAGCTCGCCGCGGCGGCGGGGGCGGAGATCTTTGAGGGCACGGCGGTCCGCAGCATCGAAACCGCCGGCGGCAGGGTCGCCCAGGTGGTCACCGAACATGGCGCGATCGCCTGCGATGCCGTGGTGCTGGCCGGCGGTGTCTGGTCGCGTCCATTCCTGGAGAATCTCGGCCTGCCGCTGCCGCAGCTTGCGGTCCAGTCCTCGGCCCAGCGCACCTCGGCGGCGCCGCTGATCTCCAACAGCACCCTCGGCGCCAACGGAGCCTCTGTCCGCCGGCGTGTCGACGGCGGCTACACCGTCGCCCGCTCCGGGGCCGCCCGCTTCGATATCATTCCGGCGGCCTTCAGGCACTTCCTAGCCTTTACGCCGATCCTGAAGGACCGCTGGCACATCATGAAGCTGCGCCTGGGCAGCGCCTTCTTCGGCCCCCTGGGGAGTCACCGCTGGCAGGCGGACGAGGTGACGCCCTTTGAGGCGCTGCGGGTCTTCGATCCGGCGCCCGACCATCAGCTTCTCGACAGGGTGATGCGGTCTGCAAGGACCATCTTTCCGCAGCTTGCCGAGGCGCAGCCGGTGGAACGCTGGGGCGGCATGATCGACGTCATGCCGGACGAGATCCCGGTCATCGGCGAGGTCGGGAAGCTGCCGGGCCTGGTCCTGGCGACCGGCCTTTCGGGGCACGGATTTGGCCTCGGCCCCGGGGTCGGTCAGCTGGCCGCACAGCTCGCCTCGGGACGCGATCCGGTGGTCGATCCCCATGCCTTTCGCTATGAGCGATTCGCCCAATGAGAATAGTCCCGTGACACTGCCCGACGTCGCCATCGTGGGCGCCGGAATCACCGGCTGCAGTGCCGCTTATCGCCTTGCCAAGGCGGGCGCCAAGGTCACCGTTGTGGACAGCTTCGGCCCGGCGGCGATGGCTTCCGGCTGGACGCTGGCCGGCGTGCGGCAGTCCGGGCGGCACCCGGCGGAGCTTCCCCTGGCGCGGCGGGCCGTGGCGCTTTGGGCGGATCTCGATGCGGAACTCGACGCAGCGACGCAGTATCGCCAGGACGGAAACCTGCGCCTGGCGCGCAATCCGTCGGAAGTGGAGACCATCCGCACGCTCGTCGCAGAGCAAAGCGCGCTTGGCCTCGATCTCGCGTTCCTTGAGGACGGTCCGCCGCTGCGCGCCATCGCGCCGGCAGTGTCCGAGGACGTTCTCGCCGCCTCCTTCTGTCCAACCGACGGCCATGCCGATCCCGTGGCGAGTGTCGGCGCCTTCGTTGCGGCGGCGCGGCGCCACGGCGCGGACTTCCGTTTCGGTGAGAGGGTCGAGGCGATCGAGGTCGCAGCGGGGCGCTTCTGCGCTCTGCGCACCTCCGCCGGGTTGCTCGCTGCGGGCCGTTGCATCCTTGCCGGCGGGATCGGCGCTAATGCCCTTCTAGAGCCGCTCGGGCTCGCCATTCCCCTGCGCATTCCGATGGTGACGGTGATCCAGACTGCGCCCCTGCCGTCATTGCTGGCGCCGGTGTTGGGTGTCGCCAATGCCGACTGCGCCGCGCGGCAGCAGACGGACGGCTGCCTGCGGGTCACCAGCGGCGTGCAGGACTGGCACGGCGAGATGACGGAAAGCGGGGATGGCTGGCCGAAAGTCGAACCCACGGCCGCCAGCGTCAGGCGCACCATCGATCTCGTCGGCGCCGTGCTGCCGCGCTTTCGGGAAGCGCGGGTGCGCAGGATCTGGGCCGGTCTGCTCGACCTCACGCCCGATGCCCTGCCGGTGATCGACTTGGCGCCAGGCGTCGACGGCCTGATCCTCGCCGCCGGGTTTTCGGGGCATGGTTTCGGCATCGGCCCGGCCACCGGCGAAATCCTGCGCGACCTCGCTCTTGGCCATGAGCCGGAGCTTCCGATCCCGGCCTTTGCCTATGACCGGACGGCCTTGCGGGGGAGCGCCGGCGAGCCCGCCGCGCTCACGCTGCATGGGTGAAGGCACCATGGCGCAGACCCGAGCGGAAACGCATGAGATCGCCATCGTCGGCGGCGGGCTTGTCGGTTCGGCGCTGGCCTACGGCCTGGCGCGGGCCGGGGCCGAGGTGCTGCTGCTCGATGCCGGCGACGACAGCTTCCATGCCTCCGCCGGCAACTTCGGCCTGGTCTGGGTGCAGGGCAAGGGGCTGGGTCTGGCCGAATACGCCGCGCTCAGCCGCCGATCCGCCGACCTCTGGAGCGGTCTTGCCGCGGGGTTGGCAGAGGACAGCGGCATTGACTGCGGCTACCGCCGGACCGGCGGCACAAAGCTCGCACTCAGTGAGGAGGAACTGGCGCGCTTCGAGACGGCGCTGAAGCGTATGCACAATCAGGCGGCGCCCGGCGACAACGATACCCGCATCGTCGACCGCGGGGAACTGATGGACCTCGCTCCGGCGATCGGCCCGGCGGTGGTGGGCGGCACCTACTGTCCCCATGACGGCTTTGCCGATCCGCTGGCGACGCTTGCGGCGCTGCGCCGCGCCCTGCTGCGCCGGCCGAAAGTCCGGATCGTGACGGGCAAGGTGACCGGGTTGAGCGGCGAGCGCGGCGGCGGCTTCACGCTGTCGACCGCTTCGCAGCGCTTCCGCGCCGGAACGGTGGTGCTGGCGGCCGGCCTGGGCAACGCCGCTTTGGCGCCGGCGCTGGGCCTGGCCGCGCCGCTGCGCCCGCAACGTGGGCAGATCCTGGTAACCGAACGCCTGCCGCGCTTTCTCGATCTTGCCTGCCATACCGTCCGACAGACAGGGGAAGGGACGGTGCTGCTGGGTGACAGCCATGAAGATGTGGGCTTTGACCGTGGCACCAGCCAGGCGGTTGCCCGCGCCGTCGTCGACCGCGCGGTGAAAACCTTTCCGTGTCTGGCGGACGCGCGGCTGGTACGTCAGTGGGGCGCCCTCCGCGTGCTCTCGCCCGACGGCTTTCCCATCTACCAGGAATCCGAACGCTTCCCCGGCGCCTTTCTCATGACCTGTCACAGCGGCGTCACCCTGGCCGCGGTGCATGCGCTGGAGCTGGCCGATGATCTTCTCGCAGGCCGGCTTGCGGAGCGCTACCCGGCCTTCTCCGCGGCGCGCTTCGATGAGGCTGTGGCATGAGAGCCTTCCTTCGCAGTGGCGAGGGCGGGGACCGCCTCCGTCTTATCGTTGACGGCAAGGCGGTCGAAGCGCGCCCCGGGGAAAGCGTCGCCACGGCCATGCTGGCGGCCGGTTACCGCAGCTTTGCGCGCAACCCGGCGACGGGGTCGGCCAACGCCCCCTATTGCCTTATCGGCCAGTGTTTCGGCTGTCTCTGCACCATCGACGGCCGCCCCCAGAGCCAGGCCTGTCTGACGCCGGTGGCCGAGGGCATGGTTGTCGAAACAGCCACCGAGACTGCCACCGAGACTGCCACCGAGACTGCCGATGACGGTCCATGAGCGGCCCATGAACGACAGCGCCGATCTTGCCGTCATTGGTGCCGGTCCCGCTGGTCTCGCCGCCGGGGCCACCGCGGCCGGGCTGGGCTTGAAGGTCCTGCTGCTGGACGAACAGGCCGAGCCCGGCGGCCAGGTCTGGCGTCAGGCCGAGCGCATCCTGGCCGGCCCGGACACAGGCAACCTCGCGGCGAGCTATGGCGGCGCGGAGGACGCGGTCACCGCGCTCCGCCGCTCCGACCTCGATTACCGCCCCGGCGCGGCGGTTTTCGATGTCTCCCCGGAGCTGCACGTGAGTTGGCTGGAGCGGGAGGCGGAGGCGAGGCCGCCGCGCTATCGCATTCGGGAGGGGCGGGCGAAGACGCTGATCCTCGCGACCGGCGCCATGGAGCGGCCCCTGCCGTTCCCCGGCTGGACTCTGCCCGGCGTGATGGGTGTCGGCGCCCTGCAGACGGCTCTCAAGGTGGGCGGCCTGCGGCCGGCCCCGGACTCCTTGGTGTTGGCGGGGCAGGGGCCGTTGATGCTGCTCTATCTGGCGCAGGTTTTGGCGCTGGGTGTGCGACCGGCGGCGATCCTGGATCTCGCTCCGCCGGGGCGTCTTGCGGACGCGCTGTCTTCCCTGCCAGGGGCGCTCCTGGGCGATCCGCGGCTGATGGCCCGCGGCATCGGCCTGCTGCTGCGCCGGGCTCTGTCGCGTATTCCGGTTTACCGCAGAGTCACCCATTTGCAGGCCGTTGGCGGTGCGGATCTGCAGTCCGTGCGTTTCGAGAGCCGTGGTCGTTCGCAGGAGATTCCCTGCAGCCTGCTGGGCGTCCACGACGGCGTCATCCCGGCGACCCAGCTGTCGCGCCTGCTGCGCCTCGAGCACCGCTGGCGCGACGGCCAGGGATGCTTCGAGCCCGTCACCGATGACGACGGCGGGAGTTCCGACGAACGAATCTGGATCGCCGGTGACGGCGGCGGGATCGAAGGCGTCGCGCTGGCCGGCCTGCGCGGCCGGCTGGCGGCACTGAAGGCGGCCGAGCGTCTGGGCCGCCTTTCCACGGCGGATTGCGAACGGCATGCAGCGCCGCTGCGCGCGCGCCGCGCGCGCCAGGCCCGCGCCCGGCGATTCCTGGACCGGTTCTACGCGCCGGTGCCGCTGGAGAGTCACATAGACGAGATGACGCCGGTCTGCCGCTGTGAGGGCGTGACCCTGGGGACGATCCGCGCGGCGGTCGCCCAGGGTGCGGACGGCCCCAACCGGGTGAAGACCTTCACGCGCTGCGGCATGGGGCCCTGCCAGGGCCGCTTCTGCGGGCCGAGCCTGGTGCGGGTCATCGCTGCCGAGACCGGCCGGGCGCCGGCGGAGATCGGCGCCTTGCGTATCCGCCCGCCCCTGAAGCCCATTCTGCTGGGCGACTACCTGGACGAGGAGGCCGGTGCGTGAAGGCGTCGCAGGCGGACATTGTGGTGATCGGCGGCGGTCTGATCGGCTTGTCGTCGGCGCTGGCCGCCGCCCGTGCCGGGCTCTCGGTCACGCTGCTGGAGGCGGCGGTCTGCGGGCGTTTCGCCTCCAGCGCTTCGGCCGGCGGCGTGCGGAGTCTGAACCGCCACCCGGCCGAGATCCCTCTGGCCCGCGCGGCGCTGGACCTCTGGCGCCGGCTGCCGGAACTCGTGGGCGATGACGGCGGGTTTTCCGCGGCCGGTCAGATCCGCATCGCCGAGGACGCGGACAGCCTGGCCGCCCTGGAACGCCGTCACGCCATGGTGAAGGCGCTGGGCTACGATCACGAACGCCTCATCGGGCCGCAGGAGTTGAAACGCCGCCTGCCGGATCTCGCTGCCGACTGCAAAGGCGCGCTTGTGGTGGACGATGACGGCTTCGCCGATCCGCTGCGTTGTATACACGCATTCCGCCGCGCCGCCGCAGACGCGGGCGTCATGCTCCGCGAAAACTGCCCCGTGACGGCAATTGAGCGCGGCGGGGACAGGCTGCACGTTGTCACCGCAGAGGGCGTGGTGGCTGCCGGCCAGGTGGTCAACGCCGCCGGTGCCTGGGGCGGCAAGCTGGCAGCGGCGGTCGGCGAGCCGGTGCCGCTGCGCCCGGCGGCCCTGCAGATGCTGGTGACCGAGCGTCTGCCGCCTTTCGCCGAGGCGGTGATCGGCAGCGAAGGGCACAAGCTGTCGCTGAAGCAGTCCAGCGAGGGGACGGTTATCATCGGCGGCGGCTATGAAGGAATGGTCGATCCGGACAGTGGCACGACAGGTCTCTGCCAGTCCAAGGTGCGCGCCAGTCTCGCCACCGCCGTGCGGCTCTTTCCCGGTCTGCGCGGTGCCGCGCTGGTGCGAAGCTGGGCGGGGATCGAAGGCATGGTGGAGGACGGTCTGCCGGTGCTTGGCGCCAGCGCCACGACGCCGGGCCTTGTTCACGCCTTCGGTTTCAGCGCCCACGGCTTTGCGTTGGCGCCGCTGGTGGGCCGCCTGGTGCGGGACCTTTGCCTCGGGCAATCGAACAACGTCGCGCTGTCGCCCTTTGCGGTCGGCCGTTTCGCGGAGACGGCAGAGCAGCCCGGCATCAACTAGGGAGAAAGAGATGCTGGATCCCAAGGGAAGGGTGATCATGATCTCCGGCGCCAGCCGCGGCATCGGCCGGGCTATCGCCGAAAACCTTTACGACAAGGGTTATGCCCTGAGCCTGGGCGCGCGTGACCCCGGCGAGCTGCGGCGGGCCCTGTCCGGCTGGGCGGAGGATCGCCTGCTCTGCTGCCGCTACGTCGCCGAAGAGCGCGCGTCGCACGAGGCCTGGCTGGCTGAGACCCTGGAGCGCTATGGGCGGCTCGACGGTCTGATCAACAACGCCGGCACCACGCTGCCTTTCAGCATTGAAGAAGGAGAGGAAGGGGAGCTTGACCGGCTCTGGGCGATCAACGTGAAGGCACCGCTCTTCATGACGCGGCTCTGCCTGCCGCAGTTGAAAGCTTCGGGCAGCGGGCGCATTGTCAACGTCTCCTCGCTCTCCGGCAAGCGCGTGCGTAACGAGAATGTGGCTTACAACATGACCAAGTACGCGCTGATGGCGTTGACCCACGGCAGCCGCCGTCTGGGCTGGGACGCGGGTGTGCGGGTCACGGCGCTCTGCCCCAGCTTCGTGCGCACCGATCTGACGGCGGACGCCACCAAGATCGGACGCACCGAAATGATCGACCCCGATGATCTGGCGGAGCTGGCCGCCACGGTGATCGCCCTGCCCAACACCGCCGCCGTCGCCGAACTGCTGGTGAACTGCCGCCTGGAAGACACGCTCTAGCTGCGGAGCCTTTGCGCAGCCGCTGCACCAACAACCGTTTTCTTGCTTGGTTGTAGACAGCGATTTCGGCAGGTGCGACAGTCGGCTCCGAAAAACACAGGGGACAAAAAAACCAAGAGCAAGAACGGAAGCCAGAAAAGAAGGAAGAGGAGGAGGACATGAGAACAAGCATTCTGACGTCGGTGACAAGCGCCTTGCTGCTGACGTCATCGCTGGCCTACGCGGACGGCACCACCTTGAACATCGGCATGGCGTCGGCGGACGCCGGCAAGCTGGATCCGCACGTCGCCACCACCACGCCGGACAAGGGCTTGCTGCACTGGATGTTCAACGGCCTGGTGCGGATCAAGCCGGGACAGGCGAGCCCGGCCTTCATCGAGGCCGATCTGGCCGAGAGCTGGACAGCCTCCGAAGACGGCTTGGTCTGGACCTTCCAGCTGCGCCAGGGCGTGGACTGCCACGGCGAGTTCGGCGAGTTGGACGCCAACGACGTCGTGTTCTCGCTGAACCGCGCAGCGAACAAGGAAACCTCTGGATTTGCCAACGATTTCAAGGCCGTATCCTCGATCGAGGCGACCGGTGAATACGAGGTGAAGATCACCCTTTCCGAGCCGGTGCCCAGCCTGCTCGGTCTTCTGGTGCCCTATCACGGCGGCAACATCGTTTGCCAGGACGCGGTCGAGGCCTTGGGCGATCAGTTCCAGCGCCGACCCATCGGCACCGGCCCCTTCATGTTCGCGGAGTACCAGCCGCAGCAGTACGTCAAGCTGGTCGCCAATGAGGACTATTTCCGCGGCGCCCCGAAGATCAAGGAGATCTACTACCGCTACATTCCCTCCGACGCCAGCCGCGACCTCGCCTTTCAGTCGGGCGAGATCGACATGATCTACGGCAAGCAGGACCAGACCTGGGTGGAGCGCATCCGGCAGGTCCCGGACACCACGGTGACGGTGATGGAACCGGGCGAGATGTCGGTCATCCACCTGAACATGACCATGCCGCCCCTCGACAACAAGCTGGTGCGCCAGGCCGTCGCCCATGCCATCGACCGCAGCGCGATGGTGCAGTTCAAAGGCGAAGCGGTCACCCGCGGCGCCGTCTCCCCGGTGCCGGAGGGCTACCTCGGCTTCACCGACGACGTGATGGTCTATGATCATGACGTCGAGAAATCAAAGGCCCTGCTGGCTGAAGCGGGCTTTCCCGACGGCGTGACGCTGAAGACGATCCACACGACGTTGCCGGGTATGCTCACCACAATCGAGGCGGTGCAGGCGCTGCTGAAGCAGGCCAACATCAACCTTGAGATCGAGCCGGTGGAGCACGCTACCTTCCATCAGCGCATTCGCGAAGATGCATCCCAGGTGGTGCACTACTCGGCGGCCCGCTTTCCGATCGCCGACGTGTACCTGACCCAGTTCTATCACTCCGGGTCGATCGTCTCGACGCCAACGGCGATCACCAACTTCTCCCACTGTGCGGTCGCCGACAAGGAGATCGAGGCCGCGCGGGTCGAGCAGAACCCGGACGAGCAGATGCTGCTCTGGGCACAGGCTCAGCAGAAGATCACGGAGGAGGTCTGCTCTGTGCCGATCTACCAGAACCTTCAGCTCTGGGCCTGGAAAGACAGCCTCGACCTCGGTGTCGAAGTGAAAGGCTCGCTCAATCTGAGCCCGCCGATCACGGAGCTTGCCAGCTTCACGAACTAGCTGTCTGCGGCGCGTCGGCCTGGGCCGGCGCGCCGCTCCACCTTTCCCCGCCCCGCAGCCTTCGCAAGCGAGCGCGCGTCAATGAGCAGCTTCATCCTCAAGCGTCTCGGCTTTGCCGTGGTGACCCTGTTCTCGGTTCTGACCATCGTCTTTTTCATCGTCCGCATCCTGCCGGGCGATCCGGCGCTGGTTATTCTGGGAGATCAGGCAAGCATGGAGGCCATCGAGGCCCTGCGCGCACGCCTCGGCCTCGACCGCCCCCTGATCGTTCAGTACTTCGGCTTCCTCTCCGGCGTCGTCTTCGGCGACTGGGGCGTCTCCATGGTTTCGGGCCGCCCGGTTATCGAGGAGATCCTGAAGGTCCTGCCGGCGACCGTTGAGCTCACCGTCGTCTCTCTGATCCTGGGCGCTGCCCTCGGCATTCCGCTCGGCATCTGGTCGGCGATCCGCCGCAACAGCCTGCCCGATTACGTGACGCGCCTCGCCTCTCTGCTGGGGCTGTCCTTTCCGGCCTTCGTCTCCGCCATCCTGCTGCTCCTGGTCTTCGCCATTCAACTGCGCTGGTTTCCGGTGATCAGCTCCAGCCAGGGCGAGACTTTCGGCGACCGCCTGCGGGACCTCGCGCTGCCGGCGATCAATCTGGGCATCATCATGGCCGCCTACATCACCCGCGTCGCCCGTTCGGCCATGCTGGAGGTCCTGAACCAGGACTACGTGCGCACCGCCCACGCCAAGGGCATAGACTTCGCCAGCGTGATCCTGCGGCACTGCCTGCGCAACACGATGATCCCGGTGGTCACGGTGGTCGGGCTCTACCTGGGCATCCTCATCGGAAACTCGGTGCTGACCGAGATCGTCTTCAACCGACCGGGCCTCGGCAAACTCATCGTCGGCGCGCTGAACCAGCGCGACTACACCATGCTGCAGGGCATGATGGTGATCTACACCCTGATCGTGGTGGCGGTGAACCTGATCACCGACCTCACCTACGGGTTCATCGACCCGAGGATCAAGTACCGATGAGCGTGGCGGCGAACGGCCGGCGCGCCTCCTACCTGCGCCTCACCCTGGCCGCGGCAGCCCGCGGCCTCGTTAAGGCCTTCAACACCAACAAGACCTCCTGGGTGGGGCTGGTGGTGTTTCTCATCGTCTGTCTTCTGGCGATCCTGGCGCCGCTGATCGCGCCGCACGATCCGCTGGAGCAGAACATCCTTTATCGACTGAAGGCGCCCTCCGGCGAGCACTGGATGGGCACCGACTACTACGGCCGCGATATCTTCTCGCGCCTGCTCTACGGTGCGCAGATCTCCCTTGTGATCGGCCTGCTTGCCATCGGGGTGGCGATGGTCATCGGCTCGCTGATCGGCCTCTACGCCGGCTACCGCGGCGGGCGCACCGACATCATCCTGATGCAGACCATGGATGTGCTGCTGGCCTTTCCCTCGCTGATCCTCGGCCTCATCGTCGTCGCCATGCTGGGCCCCAGCATCACCAACCTGGTGATCGCCATCGCCTTGACCGCCATTCCACCCTTCGCCCGCATTGCCCGTGCCCCGACCATCGCGGTGAAGGAACGCGAGTTCGTGGAAGCGGGGCGGGCGCTCGGTTACTCCGATACGCGGCTGATGCTGGGGCACATCCTGCCCAACATCCTGCCGGAAATCCTGGTGATGGGGTCGCTCTGGCTGGCCACGGCGATTCGTGTCGAAGCCTCGCTCGCCTTCATCGGCCTCGGCGTCGCGCCGCCGACGGCCACCTGGGGCGGCATGATCCGCGAGGGCTTCGAGAACATTCTCGACAGCTTCTGGCTCGCGCTCTTCCCCTCTTTCGCCATTCTCATCGTCGTCTTCGCCCTGAACCTTCTGGGCGACGGTCTGCGCGACGCCATCGACCCCAAGCTCAGGGGCGAGCAGTGAACGACGCCGCGACGCCGGTTCTGAGCATCCGCAGCCTCACCACCTCCTTTCGCGTCGAGGGTGAGTGGAAGGCGGTGGTGCGCGACGTCAGCTTCGACATCAAGGCGCGCGAAACCGTGGCGGTGGTCGGCGAGTCCGGTTCCGGCAAGAGCGTTACGGCGCTCTCCATCATGCGCCTCATCCCGACCGCAAACGGCCGCATCGCCGGCGAGATCGCGCTCGAGGGCCGCACGCTGACCGACCTTCCTGAAGAGGCCATGCGCGATGTCCGCGGCGGCGATATCGGCATGATCTTTCAGGAGCCCATGACCTCCCTCAACCCGGTGCTGACGGTGGGGTTTCAGGTCTCTGAGGCCCTGCGGCGGCATCGCGGATTGGGCAGCGCGGAGGCGGACCGCGAGGCTCTGCGCCTTTTCGACCTCGTGCGGATCCCCGATGCCAAGCACCGCTTCACCGAATATCCGCATACCTTCTCCGGCGGCATGCGCCAGCGCGTGATGATTGCCATGGCACTGGCCTGCCGCCCCAAGCTCCTGATCGCCGACGAGCCGACGACCGCGCTCGACGTCACCATCCAGGCCCAGATCCTGGAACTGATCCGCGAGTTGCAGGTTGAGATCGGCATGTCGGTGATGTTCATAACCCACGACATGGGCGTTGTCGCAGAGATCGCCGATCGGGTCGTGGTCATGCTGGAGGGCGAGAAGGTGGAGGAGGACAGCGTGGCGCCGCTTTTCGCGGCGCCGCGGCACGCCTACACCCAGCGTCTGCTGGCGGCCGTCCCGAAGCTGGGCTCGCTGACGGGCAGCACCCTGCCGAAGCGGTTTCCGACCGGCCGGCAGGAGGCTGTCTCCGAGGAGCCCGACCGGCGTGGCGAGCCGATCCTGCAGGTCATGGACCTTACGACACGCTTTCCGGTGCGTGGCGGGTTCCTGGGCCGTGTCACCGGCAATGTGCACGCCGTCGAAGGCGTTTCCTTCAGCCTGCGTGGCGGCGAGACCCTTTCCCTGGTGGGAGAAAGCGGCTGCGGCAAGTCCACCACCGGACGCTCGATCCTGCGGCTGGTCGAGCCCGTCGCCGGCAGTATCCGCTTCGAGGGCAAGGATGTCATGCAGGCCGACAAGGCCGGACTGCGCGACATCCGCAAGCGCCTGCAGATGATTTTCCAGGACCCCTACGGCTCCCTCAATCCGCGCAAGACCGTCGGGTCGGCGATCCGCGAACCCATGCTGGTCCACGGCCTCTGCAGCCGCGAGGAGGCGGACGAGCGGGTCGAAAAGCTGCTGCTGCAGGTCGGCCTGGAGCCGGCCCACGCGCTGCGCTTCCCGCACGAGTTCTCGGGCGGCCAGCGCCAGCGTCTCTGCATCGCCCGCTCGCTGGGCCTGGAGCCGCGGGTGATCGTCGCCGACGAGTCGGTCTCCGCGCTCGACGTCTCCATAAAGGCGCAGGTCATCAACCTGATGCTCGATCTGCAGGCCGATCTCGGCCTTGCCTACCTGTTCATCAGCCACGACATCGCCATCGTCGAACGGGTCAGCCACCGCATCGCGGTCATGCTGCTGGGCGAGGTGGTGGAGATCGGTCCGCGCGCGGCCGTGTTGGACGATCCGCGCCATCCCTACACCCAAAAACTCATTCGGGCGGTGCCGCGGCCGGACCCGGCGCTGCGCCGCGGCCGCGCCGGGCTCGACACGGAAGAGATCATGAGCCCGGTCCGGCCGGTCAGCTATGAGGTCGCCCAACGCCCGATGATCGAGGTCGGGCCCGACCACTTCGTGCGTGCCTTTGACTAAAGCGGGCAAGCGGGCGGCCCAGCAAGCCGCCAACCCGCAGGCCGCGCTGCCGGCCTGACGGGCAGGGACTCTCCTGACCCAAACACACGCCCGGGCAGGGATCGCAGACCTGGCGACGGATATCGCCGTGCGGACCGAGGCCTCCTGACGGTGGGACCGAAGGCGGGCCTGACAGGGCTTGACTTGGCCCGCGAACAGATATTACCTACTAGTTGGTAACAAAGAGCGGATTCTAACTGCTCACAACCGGGAGGAAAGAATGACCCTTAAGCATCTTGCCGGGGCGGCGCTTTTCGCCGCGATCTCTTTGCCGGGCACCGCGGCGCTCGCAGACTGGCAGCCGGAGAAGCCGATCAACATCATCGTTCCCTGGTCGGCGGGCGGATCCACCGATCAGGTGACGCGCGTCGTCGCGCCGCTTCTGGAGGAGGCCCTCGGCACGAAGATCGTCGTCGTCAACCAGCCGGGCGCGTCGGGCTCCATCGGCACCAAGGCGGCGCTGGATGCGCCGCGTGACGGCTATACCTGGACCGCCAATGCAATCGCCAACAATGCGACCTATGCCGTGACGGGATTGATCGAGAACACTTCGATCGACGACTATGAAATCTATCTCCACGTGGCCAACGTACCGGTCGTCAGTGTGAATGCGGATTCGCCCTATGCGGACTTCGGCGCCCTTCTGGAGGCGATGAAGGGCGACAAGGTGACAGTCGGCACTGCCGGTGTGAATTCCTCCGGCGGCATGGCGCTGGCGGCGATCAAGGAAGAGGTCAAGGAGGGCTTCAACGCCCGCATGGTGACCTATGACGGCGGCAATCCGGCGGTTCTGGCGGCGGCCAGCGGTGAAGTGGTGGCCACCACGCAGCTGGCGGTCGAGCAGACAGAGATGATCCGGGCCGGGCGCCTGCGCGGTCTTGCCGTTCTCTCCGACCAGCCGCTGGTGGTCGAGGGGATACCTCCGATTCCGCCGATCACGCAGTGGCTGCCCGAGATGCCCATTGCGGCCGACTACTTCGGCGTCTTCATTCCCACGGGCGCACCGCAGGAGGTCTACGACACGGTGGCGAAGGTCTGGCAGGAAAAAGTCATGACCTCGCCGGAACTGCAGGCCTATGCCTCGGAACGCGGCGCTGTTTTCGCTCCGAGCTACGGTGACAAGGCACGCGAGGTCGCGATGCCGGTGGTGATCGCCGAGGCCTGCGCCCGGGTGACCCGCGGCGAAGCCGTTGTCGATCCATCGGAAATCGGCATCGAGTGCAAGACCGAATAGCGGCACAGCGGCCGGAGGCGCCGTCGCCCGAAAGACGGTCGTCTCCGGCCGCAGGTCGCTTTGACCGCAACCGTTTTCGCTGAACGGGTACCGCGATATGGGTTTCGACACTGCCCTGGCAGATCGGATCACAGCCGTCGTGCTGTTTGCGCTGGGCATCGCCATGCTCGTCGGGGGCTACACGATGGACCGGCTGGAAATCCGCGCCATACATCCGGCGAGCATTCCGGGCCTCGTGCCGATGATCCTGGGCGGGGTGCTGGCGTTTTGTGCAGCCCTGCTGTTTTTCAGGTCCGCTTCCCCTGCGCAGACCGCGCCGCGACAAAGCGCAGAAGAGCCCTCCGGGGAAGCTGCCTTGCCGGCGGAACTGCCGCCGCAATCCTGGCAGAATCTGCTGGCAACTGCAGCCTGGAGCATCGTCTACGCCGTTCTTCTTGTCGGCTGGCTGCCGTTCTTTGCCGCCACGGCGATCTATGTCGCCGGTTTCATCGTGATCTTTGGCCGATCGCGCGAGCGGGCTCCGGGCGCAAGGCTGAAGCGCCTGCTCTTCACGGCGGTCTTCGCCTTGCTGGCCTCTGCGGCCATCGCCGTGCTCTTCCGCGACGCCTTTCTGGTGAGGCTTCCGTGAGCGCGGGTCAGCCGTAGTGGAGGGACTCTGGGCACTGAACGACGCTTTCGTGCGGATGACCTCGCTCGAATCGTTGCTCCATGTCGCCTGGGCGACCCTTCTGGGAATCTTCGTTGGCAGCCTTCCGGGGCTGACCGCCACCATGGGCGTCGCGTTGTTGACGACTCTGACCTATTCGCTCGACCGTGACACGGCGATCCTGGTGTTGATCTGTATGTACGTCGGCGCAATCTACGGCGGATCGCGCAGTGCGATTCTGCTGAACATTCCGGGCACGCCGGCCAGTGCCGCGACGGCGCTCGACGGATTTCCCCTGGCGCAGAGCGGCAATGCCAGCTACGCGATGGGCCTGGCGACCGCCGGCTCCGCCCTCGGCACCCTGGTCGGCATCGGCCTGCTTGTCGTCTTCGCCCCGCCTTTGGCCGAGGCCGCCCTCAAGTTCGGCTCCTTCGAGTTTTTCTGGCTGGCGCTCTTCGGCATCGTCATCTCAGGCCAGATCACCGGCAACAGCGACCCGCTCAAGGGCTACATCGCCGGCATTCTTGGGCTGATGGTGGCGATGATCGGCAGCGATGGCCTGCACGCGCATATCCGCTTCAACCTCGGCGTCGACGCCTTGAACGGGGGGATCGGGCTGATCCCGGCGATGGTCGGGGCCTTCGGCTTCGCCGAGGTGCTGACCGTGATGTGGCAGCGCAAGGCAAAGCTGGCGGCCCGGCACGGCGAGGGCGGCCGCGTGCTGCCGCGCCTGCTGGATCTGTGGCGCTACAAGTTCACCATCGGCCGCTCCGGCGTGATCGGCACGATGGTCGGGATCATCCCCGGCGTCGGAGAGGACATCGGTGCCTGGGCCTCCTACGCGGTGGCGCGACGCAGCAGCCGCGAACGGGCGCGGTTCGGCAAGGGGTCGACCGAGGGGCTGACGGCCGCAGAGACGGGCAACAGCGCCGTGGTCCCCGGCGCCCTGATCCCCGCGCTGACCCTTGCCGTACCCGGCTCCGCGCCGGCGGCCGTGCTGATCGCCGCGCTTTTCATCCACGGCATCCGGCCCGGCCCGATGATCATGATCGAGCAGCCCGACTTCATCTACTCCGTTGCCGTGATGCTGGTCTTCGCCACCACCGCCATCGCCGTCTTCGGTCTGTCGCTGACGCGGCTTTTCGTTCTGGTCCTCAGGATCCCGCGCGAGTACCTGATGCCCATCGTCTTCGTCCTCTGTGTGATCGGCCCCTATGCCCTGACCCAGAGGATCTTCGACATCTGGGTCATGGTGGCTTTCGGCCTCATTGGCTTCGTGCTGCGGCAGATGAACTATCCGATTGCTCCGCTGGTTCTGGGGATCATTCTGGGTGATCTTCTGGACAAGAGCCTGCGCCGCGGGCTGACGTTGAGCGACGGCGAACTTGCGCCCTTTTTCACCCGGCCGATCTCGGCTGCCTTTGCAATGATCATTGCGATCAGCATCCTGGTGAGTTTTCCTGCCGTGCGGCGTGCGCTCGGGCGTTTCAATCCTTTTGGGCGGGGCGCTGCGCCCGCAAACCCGGAAGGAGACAATTCATGACCCGCGCCGCCCCGGCCAAGGCCAAGCCGGCCCGTAAAAGAGACGCCGAAAGGTCCAAGCGCGCGATTCTGCAGGCCGCGCTGGTCGAGTTCTCCGAACAGGGCTACGCAGGCGCACGCATCGACACCATCGCCGAGCGCTCGGGCATCAGCAAACCGATGATCTACAGCTACTTCGGCGACAAGGACGACCTCTACGCCGCGGCGTTGCGCGAGGCCTATGTGCAGATCCGCGAGGGCGAACGCGATCTGCATCTCGATGACCTGGCGCCCGAGGAGGCAATCCGTGCCCTGGTCAGTTTCACGCTGAGTCACTTCCGTTCGAAGCCCTGGTTCATCTCGATGCTGAACACGGAAAACCTCAGAGGCGGGACCACGGTGCGGCGGATCAGCGACGTGACCGCCATTCAGTCACGGCTGCTTGAACAGCTTCGCGAAGTGCTGGAGCGTGGGGCCAGAGAGAAGGTCTTTCGCTCCGGCATCGACCCGGTGGACTTTTACATCACCATTGCATCGATCTGTTACTTCCCGATCTCCAACGCCCACACGCTGCAGGTCGTCTTTAAGTGCCCGATGGACGAAGCCTGGATGGAGCAGCGCCGCCGCGATGCCGAAGAAATCGCCATCCGCTTCCTGCGGCCCGGTCCTGAGGACGGCGATGCTTAAAGTCGCGCTCTGCAATGAACTTCTGGCAGCAGAGGGAAAGTCCTTTGCTGAGCAGTGCCGGATCGCCGCCGCGCTGGGGTACATGGGCCTCGAGCTGGCGCCGGGAACCCTGGGCGACAGGCCTCACGCGCTCGGCGATGCGGCGATCTCCGAAATCCGGGGGACTGCGGAAAGCCATGGGCTGGCCGTAACGGGACTGCACTGGCTGCTGGCGCCCTATCCAGACCTTTCCATCACCGATCCCGCTGCCGCGGCAGAGACGCAGGATGTGCTGTGCAGCCTGATCGATCTCTGCGCCCGCCTTGGCGGGACGGTGCTGGTGCACGGGTCTCCGGCCCAGCGCGAACCTCTTCCCGGCGACAGCGCGGCGGAGACCCGGGACCGCGTGATCGCGCTTTTCCAACCCATCGCCGCGGCTGCCGAGGCTGCGGGCGTAACCTACTGCCTGGAACCGCTGTCGCCGGCAGAGACCCCCTTCATCAACACGGTGGAAGAGGCCGTGGCGGTGGTCGAGGCTGTCGGCTCGCCGAACTTCCGGACGATGATCGACACCAGCGCTGCCGGTCAGGCCGAGGCGATCCCGGTGGCCGCGTTGATCCGCAGGTGGGTGCCCAGCGGTCTGATCGGTCATATTCAGGTGAACGATACCAACCGCGGCGCGCCCGGGACCGGTAGCGACCCTTTCGGTGAGATCCTGAAGGCACTGCGCGACAGCGGATGGGACCGGCCCGTCGCGGTCGAACCTTTCGTGGTTCAGGGCGATGCCACCCGAACCTTCGCCATCGGCCTTGAAACCGTGACCGAGGCCTGGGAGGCGGCGGCATGATGCCGGTCTACCGCATAAAGGCCTTTGAACTGGCCGAGCGCCCGGTGCGCCTGCGCCTGCCGTTCCGTTTCGGCGATACCGTCGTGACCGAAACCGCGGAGGCCTATCTGCGGGTCACGGTCGAGGGGGCAAGCGGCGTCGTTCAAGGGGTCTCGGCCCAGTTGATGGTGCCGCGCTGGTTCGACAAGCGTCCCGAACTGACCAACGACGACACGGTGAACGGTCTGCGTCTTTCGCTGCAGAGCGCACGGAAGGCGGCTATGGGTGACCGGGGCAGCGTGGCCCGCCTGGCGGCGGAAGTCCGACGGAGGGTCGTTTCCGAGCTTTCGGAGATCCCGCGGCTGGCCGCGGGCTTCGGCCCGGCCCTGCTTGAAATGGCGCTGATCGATGCCGCCTGCCGGGACCAGGCGCTGACCTTTCCCGAGGCTGCGCGCCGCGATCTCTTCGGGCTGGCCGACCTTGCTCCGCCGGACCTGCCGGCCCGAGCCCTGCAGCGCCGCCTGGCCGCCATCGCCCCCAACTGGTCGATCGGCGTTCGCCACACCGTGGGCTACGATGCGCCGCTGACCGATACAGAAGCCGGCGCGGCAGTGCAGGACGGATTGCCGGTGTCTTTGGAAGCAGTGATTGCTGCAAGCGGCATCAGCTGTTTCAAAATCAAGCTGAAGGGCGATCCGGCGGCAGACCTCGGCCGGCTGAGAGAGATCGGGTCAATTCTCGATCGTCTGCCGGCCTACCGCGTGACGCTGGACGCCAACGAGCAGTATGAGGCAGAGCCCTTTGAGGCCTTTCTCGTGCAGCTCTTGAGCGACCGGGTTCTATCCCGGCTGGCGGCGGCTACCGCCTTTGTCGAGCAGCCGTTTTCCCGCGAGACCGCCCTGGCCGAGGACGGCCCGGTGCCGCCGGCGGCTATGCCGATCGTCATCGACGAAAGCGACGACAGCGACGATGCCTTCCCGTGTGCACTGGCGCGCGGCTGGTCCGGCGTGTCGGTCAAGAGCTGCAAAGGCGTGCTGCGGGCATTGCTCAACGCAGCGCGAGTGGCGGAGGCGCGGGCGGCCGGGCGGCGCGCCGTCCTGACGGCGGAGGACCTGACCTGCCAGCCCGGGCTCTGCTGGCAGCAGGACACGCTGATGGCCGCGACGCTCGGCGTCAGCGATATCGAACGCAACGGTCATCACTTTGCCGGCGGGATGCAGGGGGCCGACGCGAAGGAAAAGGCTGCCTTCCTGGAGGCGCACCCCGATCTCTACCGGGCCGGTCCGCAGGGTCCGACGCTGCGCATCGAAGAGGGACAGGTTCGCATCGCCTCCCTCAACACTCCGGGGTTCGGGTCACGGCCAGAGCCGGCCTTTACGGACAATACGCTTTTGGAAGAAGGGGAAGACGCTCGATGAAGCAACACCGCCTCGGGATCATCATGCACGGCGTCACCGGCCGTATGGGCATGAACCAGCACCTCATCCGCTCGGTTCTGGCGATCCGCGCCGAGGGCGGCGTCGCTCTGAGCGACGGCAGCCGATTGCTGCCCGACCCGATCATCGTCGGGCGCAACCCCGACAAGATCGAGGCGCTGGCCAAGGCCCAGGGCGTCGAGCGCTGGACGACGGATCTGGATGCCGCGCTCGCCAATGAGGAGGACACGCTGTTCTTCGATGCCGCATCCACCAAGCTGCGCCCGGAGCTTTTGAAAAAAGCCATCGACGCCGGCAAGCATATCTACTGCGAGAAGCCGGTTTCCGAGAGTCTTGAAGCGGCCAGGGAGATTGCCTTTTATGCGCGCGACAAGGGTGTCAAGAACGGCATCGTCCACGACAAGCTGGATCTGCCGGGGCTGATAAAGCTGAAACGTCTGCGCGACAGCGGGTTTTTCGGCCGCATCCTCTCGGTCCGCGGGGAGTTCGGCTACTGGGTCTTCGAAGGCGATTGGATGCCGGCCCAGCGCCCCAGCTGGAACTACCGGCGCAAGGACGGCGGCGGCATCATCTCGGACATGCTCTGTCATTGGCGCTACGTGCTGGACAACGTGGTGGCGCCGGTGAAGGCGGTGTCCTGCACCGCTGCGGTTCACCTGCCGGAACGCTGGGACGAAAACGGCGAGCGCTACGATGCCGATGCGGACGATGCCGCCTACGCGACCTTCGAACTGGAAGGCGGGATCATCGCGCACATCAATTCCAGCTGGTGCGTCAGGGTCCGGCGCGACGATCTGGTCACCTTTCAGGTCGACGGGACATTGGGTTCTGCCGTGGCCGGGCTGCACCGCTGCTACAGCCAGCACCGCGTCAACACGCCCAAGCCGGTCTGGAACCCCGATCAGCCGCAGACGATGAACTTCTTCGACGACTGGAAGGAGGTGCCCGACAACACCGTCTTCGACAACGGCTTCAAGGTCCAGTGGGAGCAGTTTCTGCGCCACCTGGCAGAGGACGCCCCCTGGCACTACACGCTGATGGAGGGCGCCAAGGGGGTGCAGCTGGCCGAACTGGGTTACCAGAGCTGGCGTGAGCGACGCTGGATCGACGTACCGGCGCTGGAGGGCTAGGAGGTGGCCGTCACGCTCACTCTTCCTGCCGCTGGCGGCGGGCTGACCCCGCTGACCCTTGCTGCCGGACCTGCGCCGACGCCGGCAGCCGGCGGTTGGAATCGGGTTGCCTATGCCGCCGCCCATGTCGTCGCCGACCCGCTGACGGACAACGACCCCTGGCTGGATGCCGCGATCGACTGGGAGCGGACCCTGGCCTACCGGGATTACCTCTGGAGCCTCGGCCTCGGCGTGGCGGAGGCGATGGATACGGCCCAGCGCGGTATGGGCCTCGACTGGGACAGCTCCCTGGCGCTCATTCGCCACAGCGTCGCCCAGGCCAGGGCAGGCGGGCACCTGATCGCCTGTGGGGCCGGGACCGACCACCTGGCGTCCGGTCCGGCGGTGAGCATCGACGATGTCATCGCCGCCTACGAGATGCAGTGCGAGGCGGTGGAAGCGACCGGCGGCCGGGTGATCCTCATGGCCTCCCGCGCTCTGGCTGTGGCGGCGAGGGGGCCGGAGGACTATGCAAGGGTCTATGCCCGCGTTCTGGGCGGTCTGTCGCAGCCGGCGATTCTGCACTGGCTGGGGGAGATGTTCGACCCGGCACTTGCCGGATACTGGGGTGCTGCGGACCACGGAGCGGCGATGGAAACCTGCCTTGCGATCCTGGCCGACAACGCGGACAAGGTAGAGGGCATCAAGATCTCGTTGCTGTCGGCGGAAAAGGAGATCGCCATGCGGCGGCGCCTTCCCGAAGGAATCAAGATGTACACCGGCGACGACTTCAACTACCCGGCGCTCATCGAGGGCGACGAGGAGGGTTACTCTCACGCGCTGTTGGGCATTTTCGATCCTATCGCCGGTGCCGCGGCGCGGGCACTTTCCGCTCTTGGTGAAAATGATCGCGGCGGCTACCACGATGCCTTCGATCCGACGGTGCCGTTGTCACGCCATATCTTCAAGGCGCCGACGCGGTTCTACAAAACCGGTGTCGTCTTCATGGCCTACCTGAACGGTCATCAGGATCACTTCACCATGGTCGGCGGGCAGGAGAGTACAAGGTCGACGCTGCATCTGGCGGAACTGATACGCCTGGCCAACGATGCCGGGCTGTTCACCGACCCAGAAGCCGCCGCCGCCCGGGCTCGCCCGGTTTTCGCCGCGCGCGGGGTGGAGGTCTGAGCATGCTCACTCCTGAGAGACTGTCGCTGAACACCGCGACCGTGAGCAAGCAGTGGAACCTGCGCCAGTGCGTGGAAGGCTGTCAGCGTCACGGCTTCGGCGGTATCGCGCCGTGGCGCGACAAGCTGCAGGAGGCCGGCGTCGACGAAGGCGCCCGCATGATAAGGGATGCGGGCCTGACGGTCACCGGGCTCTGCCGCGGCGGCTGGTACACGGCGGAAGGGTCGCTGACCCCGGCGGTGCTGGACGACAACAAACGGGCGGTGGACGAAGCCGTTGCCATCGGCGCCGCCTGTCTGGTCATGGTCGTGGGCGGGCTGCCGCCGGGCTCGCGTGACCTCGCCGCAGCGCGGGGTCTGGTTGCGGAAGGATTGGCGCGAACGCTGGACTATGCGCGCGCTCAGGCCATGCCGATTGCCATCGAACCGCTGCACCCCATGTATGCAGCCGACCGGGCCTGTGTGAACAGCCTGTCGCAGGCGCTCGATCTCTGTGACCAGCTGGGCGCGGGAATCGGAGTCGCCGTGGACGTCTACCATGTCTGGTGGGATCCGGACCTGGCAGGCCAGATCGCCCGTGCCGGCAGCGACCGCTTGCTGGCATTTCACATCTGTGACTGGTTGGTGCCTACGCGCGATCTGCTGACCGACCGGGGCATGATGGGCGATGGCGTGATCGATCTGCCCGCCATCCGCGCGATGCTCGAGGCGGGCGGCTTCAATGGCCTGAACGAGGTCGAGATCTTCTCCGCCGAGAACTGGTGGAAGCGCGATGCAGATGAAGTCCTGGCCGAAATCGTCGCGCGGGGACGGACCAGCTGCTGACACGCCGGTTTGCCCGCTTGCCGCCACATTGTGCAATTCCGGAAAGCCGGGCTGGAACGCAGAATCCAGCCAGCGCCCGCCTGCTGTAGTCTGATCCTGTATTGGAGCATCATCAACAGACTACGTGTGTCCGTTCGCGGCGCGCGCCCAAACAGACCAGGAGAAGAAGTGACGTGAAACCGGCAGGAGTCCTGGGTGCATTGGCTTTTCTGGTCTCTGCGAGCGCCGCCGGAGGCGAAGCGCTGCCGCCTTTGCCCGATCCGGAGTTCGAGGTGGTTGCAACCCTGGAACAAGGCCCGGGCAACATCGCAGTGACGCCGCAGGGAAGGATCTTCATCAGCCAGCACCAGTTCTACAATCCCGAGTACCGGGTCCTGGAACTTCTCCCCGATGGCTCGACGGTGCCCTGGCCGTCTGAAGCCTGGAGCCGTGCGCCGGGCCCGGACGGCCTTGGCCTGAACGCCGTACTGGGCCTGCGTTCAGATCCCCGCGGTGTGGTCTGGCTTCTGGACAACGGCGGCGATGTCCCGAGAGTCGTGGCCTGGGATTCCGTGGCTGACCGGTTGGAGCGCGTGATCCATGTTCCAGCGCCGGCAACCCGGCCCGGCTCGTTGCACAACGACCTGGCCGTCGATGTCATCAACGATGCGCTCTATCTTGCCGATGTCGGCGGAGACAACGGTCCGGCCATCGTCGTCGTTGACCTGAAGACCGGGCTGTCGCGGCGGGTTCTCGAAGGGCACCCGAGCGTTCAAGCCGAGGATATCGCGATGATCGTCGAGGGCCGCGAGGTTCGGTTGGGCGAAGGTGCGGAGGCCGCGCCGGCGCGCATTGGGCTGAATCCGATTACGATCGATCCGAGCTATACGTGGGTCTACTTCGGCGCCATGCACGGCGACGATATATGGAGGGTCAGAGCGCGCGATCTCGCCAATCCGGATCTCTCTGCCGACGAATTGGGCCGCCGCGTCGAACGCTATGGAGAGAAACCGGTCAGTGACGGTATCTCGATGGACGCCGGAGGTCATGTCTACATTACCGACGTTTCCAACACAGCGATCGGCGTGACCGGTCCGAGCGGTCAGTACCGCGTTTACATCCAAGACGCCGAAAGGCTTGTCTGGGCGGACGGTATCAGCGGCGGGCCTGGGGGCTGGATGTATGCTACCGTGAACAAGCTGAACCGCTCGGCCGTTTTGAACGGCGGTGAAGATGTTTCCGAGGCGCCGTACTATGTCGTTCGCTTTCGCGCTATATCAGAGGCGGTGCCCGGGCGCTAGAGGGGCTTTCTGTCAGCCAGATGCGCCGCTTGACGGCTGGATGACACAGTTGCCGCGCTTGCGGTTCGCTCCAGTGGACTGCGGTGGCTGCCTTCACCCCTCCGCAGCCGTTGGAGTCCTATAGTCAAGATCCGTTTCGGAGACGGAATGAGTGAGCAGCCATACCGGTCCTTTGCCGAGTTTCATGCCCGCACCGACCTGTCGAAGTTTCCCAGAATCCACCGCTCTTGCGGCTCAGAGCAAATCCAACTGATCAAAACCGAACGATCGGCGGGTGAAGTTCGCTTCCCGGCGGTTCCAGAGCTTGTGGTCGGGGTGGTCCTGGAAGGAGAGCTGCCGTTCCGCTTCGATCTTGGCGATGGCTGGTCGGCGGAGCACAGGCTGCGGAAAGGCGACATTCGCCTTTGTCTGCCGAATACGGAAGCCCGATACGAGTGCGGCGACCGCTACAGTCTGTTGCTGATCTGCCTTCCTGCGCCAATGACTGAGGATCTTCTTCAGCGGGAACCGCAGACAGACTTCAATGCCTTCGAACCGCTTCATGCGCAATCCGCCTTTCGCGATGATCTCGTTCAGGCGCTCGCACAACGGATCTGGGCTGAGAGCGGGAAGGAAGCGACTGCCTCTGATCTGATGGTCGATGGCCTTGCGCTGTCGCTGGTCGCTCAACTGCTGAGACGCGCCGACACCACGTTCGGGGATATGCGGAATGCGGCACACGACTGGCCGCTGTCGCTTGACCGTTCGGCGCGGTTGGTCGGGCAGGTCAAGCGCGCCCGCGACTATATCGAATCGAACCTTGCCCAGTCTTTGTCGATTGCCGATCTGGCAGCTGTTTGTGCAATGAGCCCAAGCCACTTCTCCCGGTCCTTTAAGGCCGTCACAGGCGAGCCCGCTTGGGCCTACGTCCAGCGCAGACGTTGTGAGCGGGCGCGCGACATGCTGCAGTTCACCGGTGATCCGATCGCGTCTGTCGCGCTCAGGTGCGGCTTTGCCAGCCAGGCCCATCTCACTTCGAGCTTCAAACGTGCCTATGGTCTGACACCAGCGGTTTTCAGGGAGCGGCAGGGCCGCGCCTCGTCCGTCCAGTTGGTCGGATTCTGAAAAAGCTTGGGCCGATCACGAAATAACGGCTCTCGCATCCTCACAATCTCTTCACCCGTAGGGTGCCTCCCGCCGGCGGGTCAGCTGTCCTGACAGCTGCGCCAGGGCGCCCTCGTGTGTCGGGGAAAAGAGGGTGCTTGAAATGACTGGCAGCATGAATGGGAAGGTTGCACTTGTCACCGGGGCGAGTTCCGGTATCGGACAGGCGATAGCGGCAGCACTCGCCAAGGAAGGTGTGAAGACCGTCATCAGCGGGCGAAGTGTCCAAGGGCTCTCGGAAACCGCTTCCCGGGTGAAAGCCGCCGGTGGGGAGGTTCACGCCATTGAAGCTGATCTGATGGACCCTGCCTCCGTCGAACTCCTCGTAACCGATGGCGCCGCCGCCTTTGATCGACTCGATTATGTCGTCAACAACGCCGGCACTCAGGGTGAGGTCAATGTAGTCGCGGACCAGCGCCTGGAAAGCTATGAAGAAGTTTTCGCGACCAACGTCCGCGCACCGTTCCTCATCATGAAGTACGCCATTCCGCATCTTCTGAGACAAGGCGGCGGCGCCATCGTCAACCTCGCGTCCGGCGGCGGTCTTGTTGGCGTTCCCGGTGCGTCGGTCTATTGCGCCTCCAAACACGCCGTCATGGGGCTGACCAAGGTTGCGGCGATCGACTACGCCAAGCAGGGAATCCGCGTAAACGCCGTCAATCCCGGCGGTGTCGACACCCCTATGCTGCGCAAGTTCTTCGAGTCCATTCCGGGTGACGACGCCCGCGCCGCCGCCCGCGCTGCCTTCGAAGCAACGCATCCGATCGGAAGGCTCGCCACTGCGGAAGAGATCGCCGATGCCGTGGTCTTCCTCTGCTCGCCCAAGGCTTCCAACATTGTCGGTATCGCTCTGTCGGTGGACGGAGGCTACGTCGCCAACTGACGCAGGCTGCTGGCTGATTGAAGGAGACAGGGCAATGACCGTCACTGAACTGATTATCACGGACCTTCTGGAAGCTGTGCCGGGCAAGGAAGAGGAGGTGCGCAAGAAGCTCCTCGCTGTCACCGATGGAGAGCGCAGGGCCGGCCCCGACTTCGGGATGACCCGCTTCGACCTGCACCGCAACAAGGCCAAGCCCTCACAGTTTCTGCTCTACGAAACCTGGACGACGCAAGACGGGTTCGAGGAATATCATCGCGCACATCGTCCCCCGGAGCTGTCTGATTTCCTGGCGGAGGCAAGTGACCTCCTGATCGAGGCGCCCGAAGACGTATCGCAGCAATGGGAACTGGTGAGCGCACCCGCGGGCAATCATGCGGCCCTCGCCGCCAACGCCTTTCTCGACGCCCTGGCCGTGTCGGATGCCGACGCCATCGCGGATATGTGGACCGAGGACGCGGTTCTGGAGTTTCCCTTCGCTCCCGACGGGTTTCCTGAGAGCGTCGAAGGCCAGCCGGCTATCGAAGAGTATTTTCGCAGTGCTTTGGCGGTGGTGACGCCAATCGCCTACCCGGGTCGCGTCATCACGCCGCTGGCTGACCCGAGCGCCTGCGTCATCGAATTCGGTAGCGAACTGACGGTCGGCGACGATCCGACGGTCCGGGACAATAAATACATCACCATCGTCCGGGTTCGCGGGGGGAGGATCGCACACTTCAAGGAGCACTATGACTCTGTGAAGCGGGTCGAGGGCTTTCCGTCTGCATCGGAGGTCGCCGGAGACGCCAGGCCGCCCCACGCGGTAACCGTGAGCCTGCGCGCCCGCGACGAGACCGCCGAGGAACTTGCCGCGCTGATGCGCGATGTCAGCGAGCGCGCGGCCCGCGATCCGGGCTGTCGCTTGTACCAGGTGTTGCGATCACACGATGATCCCGCTGTCTTCACCGTTTTCGAAGCCTGGGACGCCGAAGCGGACTTCAACCGGCACTTGGCCAATGCCTGGGTCGCTGACGTCAACGCGAAGATCACCCCTCTGCTGCACGGCCCGATCGTCTCCCAGTCCCACGCGCAGCTTTAGAGTCGTCCGTCACGACGGCCGCGTCCGGGGCGTTCCACTCCGTTCGTGCCATCCACGTTTGGCACTCTCAGGTCTTACAATCAAGGAGATAGCCCATGTCCGAAGGCTTCAGCGGCAAGACCGCGCTCATAACCGGTGCCACGACGGGAATGGGCCGCGCCGTCGCCATCGCGCTCGCCCGGAAGGGGGCAGATGTTGTCGTCGCGGCGCGGCGGGAGAAGGAGGGCGCGGAGGCCGTGAAGGACATCGATGCGGCCGGCGGGCGCGGCCTCTTCGTGCGTACGGACGTCACCAAGGAAGCGGAAGCGAACGCCATGGTCGAGCAAACCCTGGAGCGCTTCGGACGTCTCGACTTCGTCTTCAACAACGCCGGATCCGGTGTAAACGCGCCGATCACCGAGATGACGACGGCAGAGTGGAACCAGGACATCGCCGTCAACCTTACGGGCACCTTCTACGGCCTGAAGGCCCAGATGAAGGTGATGGAAGCCCAAGGCGGCTCGATCGTCAACATGAGCTCTCAGACTGCGAGCTTCGCGTCCCCCGGCTACGGCGCCTATGCGGCGGCGAAGGCGGGGGTCGAAGCGTTGACGCGGGTCGCCGCCATCGAAGGAGCGGCCAAGAACATCCGGGTCAACACCGTCGCACCGGGCGTGATCAATACGGACATTCTGAGAACCGTGCCGCCGCACCTGCTCGATACGTTGAAGTCGCGTATTCCGATGAAGCGCCCGGGCGAGATCGACGAGGTCGCGAACCTGGTGATCTTCCTGATGTCGCCCGCGTCCAGTTTCATCACGGGCCAGAACATCCTCATCGATGGCGGTTTCACCAAGGGGTTGAGCTTCTAGGCGGCGAGCGGATGCGGCCTTGCTTCACTTGAAAGGACGGAGATTCCAGTGACCACAGCGGACCTCGCGCAGCGCTTCCTCGACGCCCTGACGACGCGCGATATCGAACAGGTCATGCCCCTCTGGCATGACGACGGCGTAATGGAGTTTCCCTACGTGCCCGAAGGCTCGCCCAGCACATTTGAAGGTGCCGATGCAATCCGCACCACGCTTGCGAGCGCTTTTGTCCAGCGCAAGACAATGGAGTTCCTCGACGTCAGGGCCTATCAGGCTGCCGATCCCGATCTCGCTTTCGTCGAGTTCAACGGCAAAATGACGCTCCAAAGCGGCGCCCCCTACAACAACACCTATATCGCCAAGGTGGTGGCCAGGGGCGGTAAGCTTCTGCATTTCAAGGAGTTCTTCAATCCGCTCGTCGACCTCGCCGCCGGCAATCCGCGTGAGGCGGAAAACCGCTGACCGGAAACGCAGCCGCGCGCGGGACAGTCAATCAACTGTGGTCGGGCGAAGGGTAGCTTGCCGAAACGCTGAACCCGGCATCGCCAAGGCCCGTCCAACAGGCGAGGTGAGCGTTTAACGGATCGGCCAGCTTTCAGTCCTGCTCGGCCGCCGGCCTGGGCGCCGGCTGAGAGCGCGAGCTTCGGCACCAGAGGCCTCCATCATCCCGCCTCTTTCCCGGCTGCGCCCTTATCAACGGTTGTCTTCAGGTGGTCTGCCGGTTAATTGGAAATGGCCCTTAATCATGCCACGCGATGCGGAGAGACTGGAGGCTGTGGGGTGGAACTGAATTCTGTGAACTGCGGTGTCCGACGTCTTTACCTCTGACTGCAAACTGACCCCTTACTGGTGGGAACGCAGTCCAAGGCCCGAGCTGTCTGAGGCTCCGCTTCCGCCAAGCGTGGACGTGGCCATCGTTGGCTCGGGCTATACGGGCCTCTGCGCGGCCCTGGCCGTTGCCCGCGCCGGGCGATCCACCCTCGTCCTCGATGCCGGAGATGCCGGCTGGGGCTGCAGCACCCGCAACGGCGGCCAGATCAGCACCTCGATAAAGCCGGACTACGAAACCCTGGCCCGCCGCCATGGTGAGGAAGCCGCCTTCGCGATCCTTCGCGAAGGGCAGAAGGCCCTGGCCTGGATCGGTGACTTCATCGCGCAGGAGGGGATTGACTGCGATTTCAGGGTCCCCGGCCGCTTTCATGCGGCGCATTCTCCGCGGCATTATGAGCGGCTCGCGCGGGCCATCGCCAGCCAGCCGAAGGGGCTGGCGGTGCCGGCGCATGCCGTGCCCCGCGGCGACCAGCGGCGGGAAATCGGCAGCGATGCCTACTTCGGCGGCGTCGTCTTCGAGAAGCACGCCTGCCTGGACCCGGGCCGCTTTCACCAGGGCCTGCTTGAACGCGTCCTCGGCGCCGGGGCGGTGGTTGTCCCGCACTGTGCGGTCACAGCCATCCAAAGCGATGGCGATGGCCACCGCCTTGTCACCGGGCGCGGCACAGTGCTGGCCCGTGAAGTGATCGTCGCGACCAACGGTTACACAGGCAGGCTGACGCCCTGGCAGCGCCGCCGCGTTATCCCGATCGGCAGCTACATGATCGCGACCGAGCCGCTGACAAGAGAGGTCGTGGACCGCGTCATGCCGACGGACCGCATCGTCAGCGACAGCCGGCGCGTGGTCTATTACTACCGGCCGTCCCCGGACCGGACCCGCATTCTCTTCGGTGGCCGGGTCACCAGCGGCGAGACGGACCCTCTGCGCAGTGGCGCCTTGCTGCACCGGGACCTGGTGCGGCTGTTTCCCGAACTCTCAAAGACCAAGGTCAGCCACTCCTGGATGGGCTTCGTCGCCTACACCTTCGATACCCTGGCGCATCTCGGGCGTCACCAGGGCATCCACTACGCCATGGGGTATTGCGGCTCCGGTGTTTCCATGGCCGCCTACCTCGGGACCCGGGTGGGGCAGAAGGTGCTCGGCCTGGCCGAGGGGCGCACGGCGCTGGACGACGTAGCGTTCCAGACCCGTCCGCTTTACAACGGCAGACCCTGGTTTCTGGCGGCGCCGGTCGCGTTCTACCGCTGGTGCGACAGGCTTGGCCTTTGATCCGGATTGGTCGCCGCTAACTGCTGCCCCGCAGGATCAGGTCGCTGGCTTTTTCGCCGGTCATGATGGCCGGTGCGTTGATGTTGCCCGACGTCAAAGTCGGGAAGATCGAGGCGTCGGCGATGCGCAGACCCTCGGCCCCGTGCACCCGCAATGCAGGGTCGACAACCGAGGTCGCGCTGTCCGGACCCATGCGGCAGGTGCCGGCGGGATGGAAAACGGTGACGCCCTGCTCGCGGGCATAGGCGAGCAGGCTGGCGTCACTGTCGTCCCGGGGGTTCGGCGGCACTTCCGCCGTGATCAAACGCTGCATGGCTGAGGTCCTGGCCAGCCCCAGCAGGAAGCGGAGACCCTCCACGACTTCCTGCTGGTCGTGTTCGGTCGCAAGGTAGTTGGGCTGGATCTCCAGTGTCTCGGCCGGGTCGGGCGACCTGAGGCGCAGGAAGCCGCGGCTGGTCGGCCGGCAGGGCGAAACGCTGATGTGAAAGGCGGCATAGGGGTCCGGGTTCATCAGCGGGCGCGTGCCCGGTGGCGCCTTCAGATAGCTGAGGGGCGAGAAGTAGAGCTGCAGGTTGGGGCGGTCGAGTTCGGGCCGGCTGCGGATGAAGGCGCCGGCGTGGTTCAGGCTGAGGGCGAGGGGGCCGCGTCGCCTAGTCACGTACTTCATACCCGCCCAAAGTTTGCCCCACCAGGGATGGAGCTGATTGTTCAGGGTCGGCACCCGGCAGCGATAGATGAGCCCGACGTCCAGGTGGTCCTGGAGGTGCTGGCCGACAGCGGGACTGTCCAGCACCGGGTTAATGCCAAGGGCTTTCAGATCTTCCGCCGGTCCGACGCCGGAGAGTTGAAGCAGCTTCGGCGTGTTCACGGCGCCGGCGGAGAGGATAACCTCGGCGGTGGCTCGGGCGGTACGGCGGCGACCCTTGCGCAGGTACTCGATGCCGACGGCGCGCCGCCCCTCGAAGAGGACGCGCCGGGCTTCCGCCTCGGTCTCGATGCGCAGGTTTGCGCGCCGGCGGGCCGGCCAGAGATAGGCCCGCGCCGCCGACATGCGTATCCCGTTCTTGACGGTGATGTGGTAGGTGCCGACGCCTTCCTGCCGGGCACCGTTGAAGTCGGCGTTGCGCGGCACGCCAGCCTCCTCGCAGGCGCTCAGGAAGTCCTCGCAGGTCGGATGCAGATCGCGCGACGGCGACATGACGTGCAAGGGGCCGGCGCCGCCGTGCTGATCGCTCTCGCCCCCGGCGTGGCACTCCATGCGCTTGTACAGCGGCAGGACATCCTGCCATCCCCAACCGGGATTTCCGGCGGCCCGCCAGTCCTCGTAGTCTTCGGCCTGGCCGCGGATGAAGACCATGGCATTGATCGAACTGGAACCGCCGAGCACTTTGCCGCGGGGCCAGTAGCTCGCACGGTCCCCAAGGCCGGGAACCGGCTCGGTCGTATACATCCAGTTGACCTGCGGATCGTAGAAAGACCGGCCGTATCCGATCGGCACCTGGACCCAGAACCGGCGGTCGTCGGGTCCTGCTTCCAGCAGCAGGACCCTGTGCCGGCCGCTTTCGCTCAGACGGGCTGCAAGCGCGCAGCCCGCCGACCCCGCGCCGACAACGATGTAGTCGTAGCTCTCCGTTTCCCGGCTTGTCATCTGCGTACGTTATCCGCCCGGCTTGTCCCGCTGAACCAGGATCGAGAGTAGGGCGAGCAGCCCCGAGCCGACCATCAGAAAGAACGAAACGGCGTTCAGCACCGGGGTCGAGCCGACCTTCGCCATGCGGTCGAACATGGTGATCGTCAGGGGCGCTTCCGAGCCGACCAGGAACAGGGTCGTGTTGAAGTTCTCGAAGGAAACGAGAAAAGCCACGATCCCGCCGGCGATCATCGCCGGGCGCAGGAACGGCAGGGTGATCGTCATCAGAACCCGCGCCCGGCTGGCGCCCAGGTTGAGCGCGGCTTCTTCCATGGCCGCATCGAACTTCTTCAGCCGGGCGATGATGACAAGGGAGGCAATGGTGGTGATGAAGGAGAACTGGCCCAGAACCACGAGCAGAATGCCCGGGCGCAGGAACTCCAGCTCCAGGCCGTAGCGGTCCTCCAGCCCGTTGGCGACGGAGCTTGCAAGCACGAGGATCGAGATGCCGAGGATGACACCCGGAATGACCAGGGGGACAATCATGACGATGTAGAGGAAATTCTTTGCGGGGAACTCCCGGCGCACGAAAAGAAACGCGTTGCAGGTGCCGGCAAAGACCGAGAGGGCGGCGACCGCGATGGCGATGATGAAGGAGTAATAGAGGCCCCGCAGGAGGCGCCTGTCGTGGAACATCCCGAGCTTCGGTTCGGTGTCGTTGAAGAACCAGTCCAGGGTGAAACCCTGCCAGGGCAGCGCCGGGAAGAGCGAGTCGTTGAACGCGAAGGTGCCGGCGGAAACCAGGGGAGCGGCCAGAAAGAGGAAGAAGGCCAGGACGTAGGCCCGGTAGCCGAGCAGGAAGGCCCAGTTATTTCCGTTTCTCGCCATAGCGCCGCTCCCTCAGCTCCGTGCAATCGTGCCGGCGAGAGTCTGACGCGAGAGCTTGAGGCCAAGCCAGACGACGAACGACGTGAAGGCGAGCAGCAGGAAGCCGAAGGCCGCACCGGACTCCCAGTTGTAACGCGTGATGAACTGCTCGTAGATGGTCTCCGTGAACCAGCTGGAGTTCTTGCCGCCCAGCAGGATGGGGGTGAGGTAACTCCCGGCGGTCAGCATGAAGACGATGATGCAGCCGGAGACGATGCCGGGCATTGCGTAGGGAACGATGATGCGACGCAGCACCGTCCAGCCGTTGCCGCCGAGGTTATAGCCCGCCTCGATCATCGCATCGTCCATGCCGTCGAGGGTCGAGACCAGCGGTACGATCATGAAGAGGATGACCGTGTAGACGAGCCCGATGATGACGGTTACGTCGTTGTAGAGCAGCTCAATCGGCGCGTCGAGGATCCCGATGCCTTGTAGGAAAGACGAAATCACGCCGGTCTCCCTCAGCAGCAGGATCCAGCCGAAGGCACGGATCAGGTCGCTGACCCAGAGCGGGACGAGACAAAGCAGGAAGAGGGCGCCGCGTGTGCGCCAGCCGGCGATCTTGGCGATGTAGTAGGCGATGGGGAAGCCGGCCAGCAGGGCCAGGGCGGTCACCAGCAGCGACATGGAGCCGGTGCGCAGGAGAGTGTTCCAGTAAATCGGCTCCTGCAGGAACTCGATGAAGTTGCCGAGGCCGAACTCGTAGACCCGAGGGGCCACCTTCTCCCGCAGCGCCAGCACGCCCATGCCGATATGCGGCAGGACGATGAGCAGTGTGATCCAGAGCACAAAGGGCATGAACAGCAGAATCAGCGAGAGCCGCTTGATGTCGCTCTGCTTCATGACGGGTCCGCTTGGGAGGCAAAGCAGAGGGTTTGATCCGCCGACCAGCTCATCACCACCGTCTCGCCGGGTTTCACATCGTCGCTGCCGCCGGTCAGGGTGACGTCGGCCTCGATCAACTCGCCCTTGCCTGTCCGGACCAGGACCCGGCTGTTGGCACCGTTGAAGAGCAGGCTGTCGACAACGCCCTCGAGGTGATTGTGACCCGCGGTGGGCGCCGCCTCGCGCCGGCCCGTACGGATGAACTCCGGGCGCACGAAGACCTCGACAAAGTCGCCGTTCTGAAGCTTCTGCCCACTGCCCGCGGTGCACCCCAGGCCGAGGCCGGCGGCGGTCTCGACCCTGATGCCGCCGTTTGCGGCTTCCAGCACCCGGCCGTTCCAGCGGTTGGCGTCACCGACGAAGCCGGCGACGAAAGCGCTGGCCGGGCTGTGATAGAGTTGCTGGGGCGAACCGATCTGCTCGAACCTGCCTTGGTTCATCACGGCCACGTTGTCGGACATCACCAGCGCCTCCGACTGGTCGTGGGTGATGTAGACGAAGGTGGTGTTGAACTGGTGCTGGAGCAGTTTCAGTTCGATCTTCATGGCTTCGCGCAACTTCAGGTCGAGGGCGCCCAGCGGCTCGTCCAGAAGCAGCACGTCGGGATCGAGTACCATGCAGCGGGCGATGGCGATCCGCTGTTTCTGGCCGCCGGAGAGCTGGTGGATCTCGCGTTCTCCCACGTCCGGCAGGGCGATACGCTCGAGCACCCGCTTGACCTTCTGCTCGATTTCGGCCTTTCCGGCACCGTTGCAGCGCAGGCCATAGGCGATGTTCTCGTAAACGTTCATCATCGGGAACAGCGCCAGATGCTGGAAGACCATCTTCACGTTGCGCTTGTTCGGCGGCGTGTTGAGGACAGAGGCCCCCTTGATCTTCACATCACCGGCCGTCGGGTCTTCGAAGCCGGCAATCATGCGCATCAAGGTCGTTTTGCCGCAGCCCGAGGGACCCAGGATCGAGAAAAAGGAACCGCTGGGGATCTTGAAGGAAACTTCATCGACGGCGCGCAGACGCCCGAAGGTCTTGGAGACGTCGGTGCATTCAAGATCGTAGTCGAAGGAGGAATTCATGCGATCGCCCTGCGGGGGATAAGGGGCCCCGGGAACAAGAGACGCTGCCCCTGGTTTATGCCGCAGGGGTTTCTAACCAGGAGGCAGCGTCTCTGCAAACGGGACTGCCGGATCAGCCGCCGGTGGCGGCCTTGATCTTCTCGAGAGCCTTGCCTTCCATGTCCTCCACACCCGGCGGGATGTTGGCGAAGAACTGCAGGTTCGCGATGTCCTCGTCGGAGAAGGCGGCAGCAAAGGCTGCCTTCTTGTCGTCCGGCAGCAGATCGCTGCCGCCCTTGATCGCGGCGGCACTGCCGGTGCTGGCCGACATCAGCTTGACGATTTCAGGCTGCAGGACGAAGTTGATCCACTTGTAGGCCGCATCGTCAGCCTTGCCCTTGCGGGGCAGGGTGAAGGTGTCGATCCAGGCCAGAGCGCCGGTCTCGGGCGGCACGAAGACGATGTTGGGGTTCTGGTTGTAGATCCGGTACGCCGTCGAGTCCCAGGTCTCGGACGCAATCACTTCGCCGGAGAGCATCAGGGCGGAGAGGTCGTCTCCGCCTTTCCAGTAGGCCTTGATGTTGTCCTTGCAGGCGATCAGCTTGTCGACGGCCTTGTCGAGAATGGCCTGGTACTTGTCCAGATCGGCGTAGGCAGCGAACGGATCCTCGCCCATCGCAAAGGCAGTGCCCAGCAGAATGGTGCGCTTCAGGCGCATCGAGGTCTTGCCCTTGTACTGTGGGTCGCAGAGGTCGGCCCAGCTCTTGATATCAGGCGCTTTCGTCTTGTCGGCCATCAGGCCGGAGGTGCCCCACTGATGGGGTACGGAGTAGACCTCGCCGTCGATCGTGGTATTGGCCTTCACGCCATCCAGCAGCTTGGGCTGCATGACCGAGGTGTCGATCTTCGAAAGGTCCATGGGCTTGTAGATGTTGTATTCGAGCTGCGCTGCGTAGATGCGGTCGTGACTTGGCTGTGCCAGGTCAAAGCCGGCGCCGCCGGTCGCCCGCAGCTTGGCGATCATCTCCTCGTTGTTGGAAAAGGTGACCTCGACATCGATGTCCGGGTACTTTTCCTCGAACAGCCTGACCACTTCCTCCGGCGCGTAGGACCCCCAGGTCAGGAGCCGAAGCGTCTCCGCCTGAGCCGTCGTCGCCGTCGTGAGGGCCCCGGTGAGAATGGTGGCAGCCATCAAGGCGGCGGACAGTTTTCTGCTTGTCATTCAAGCCTCCCTTATTGGCCGATCGCCCAAGCAGACGAACCGGCAAATCAAATGCCAAAGCCTAGTGCGATAATGGACTGCAAAATATATCCATTACCGATTTGAGATCAGACCAATTATGGCGCCAGCTCCGGCAGAGAACGCAGTCTGTCGACGCCGCGGCGGATTTCTTCCGGCGTGACCCCGCCGAAACCCAGGACGAGGCCCTTGCGGTCGATGGGCGCAGCGCTGTAGCGCGACAGGGCTGCCACCACGATCCCCTGCTGTCTGGCGCCGGCGACGATGCCGTCCTCATCTGCATCATCGGGCAAGAGGCCGACGGTATGGAACCCGCTGGAGGTGGGGCGGACATCAATTCTCTCGGAAAGGCCCGCCGTTGCCTCGATCAGGGCGTCGTGCCGGGCCTTGTAGGCCTGTCGCATGAGCCGGATGTGGGTCGAGAAGAGCCCCTCGTTCATGAAGTCCGCCACGATGGCCTGGGTTGCCGTCGGAACGCCGCTGAGCCAGGCCGCGCTGATCTCGGCAAAGGCCTCCTCCAGGCCGCGCGGCGCCAGAACGAAGCCAAGCCGAAGGGACGGAAAGAGCGACTTGGAGAAGGTGCCGACATAGATCACCCGCTCCTGGGTATCGATGCTCTTCAGCGGCGGCTGCGGCTGGTCTCCGTAGTAGAACTCTCCGTCGTAGTCATCCTCGACGATCAGGGCATCCGCATCCTCGGCCGCACCCAGAAGGGCGAGCCGCCGGGAAAGGCTCATGACCTGGCCCAAGGGCTGCTGGTGTGACGGCGTCACGAAGGCGAGGCGGAAGTGCGGTGCCTTGCGCAGCCCGTCGGCAATGCTCAGCCCTTCGTCATCGACCTCTACGGCGACGATGTCGGCGCCGCCGGCGACGAAGGCGTTGCGCGCCCCGATAGCTCCGGGGTTTTCGAACCAGACATGGTCGCCGGGGTTCAGCAGAAGCGAGGCGATCAGAAAGAAGGCCTGCTGAGCGCCGGACACGATAAAGATCTGCTGCGGATCGCACTTGATGCCGCGGGCGGCGTTCAGGTGGGTTGAGATTGCTTCCCTCAGGGGCTGGTAGCCGGAGGGATGGCCGTAGCCCATCACGTCCTCCCTGCCCGCCCGCCAGTGCCGCGCCGACAGGCGCGCCCAGTGCGCCATGGGAAAGAGATCGAGGGCCGGCAGCGCGGTGATGAAGGCCTGCGACTTGTGGGGCAGCCAGGCCCTCGGGGCGAGGAAGCGCTGGGCGTGGCGCGCCGCGCGAGAGAGATGGTGGTCGGCGGGCTTGCTGGCCACCGGGCGCGCCGCTGCGACAGCCGCCCGCTGGCCGGCAAGCGCTTCGCTGACGAAGGTGCCGGCCCCCACCCTTGCTTCCAGGAGGCCTTCAGCGGTGAGCCTGTCCACGGCATCGATGACGGTTGTCCGCGAGACGCCGATCTCCTTTGCCAGGGTACGCGTCGCCGGCAGCCGTTCGCCTGGATTAACGCCGCCGCTCAGCAGGATCTCCTTCAGGCCCATATAGAGCTGGACGCTGATCTTTCGCCGCGCGTTCCGGTCGATCCGGATCGATGACAGCAGCGCCCCGGCGTTTGTCTTCATGCCTGTTCCCTCGAAGATTGGCCTATAGAACGAACGAAAATGGACCTTAAATCAAGGCCAATTCAGTTTATCGTGGCGAACCGACGATGCCTTTTGGGAGCCAACCGGACAGTTATGGAAATTGCGAGCGTCGAAACCTTCACGGACGAGTTCGTCTGCTTCGTGCGGGTCCGGACCGGGAACGGCGAAGAGGGCTGGGGCCAGGTCGCTCCCTACAATGCGGACATCACGGCGCAGGTCGTGCATCGCCAGGTAGCCCCCTACGCCCTTGGCCAGAGCGCGCTCAACATCGATTACCTCGTCGACATCATTCCGGAGCGCGAGCACAAGTTCCCTGGGGCCTACCTGCGGCGCGCCATCGGCGGACTGGACACCGCACTCTGGGACCTGCGCGGTAAGCTGGAAGGCAAGGCCGTCTGCGAGTTGATCGGTGGAACGCCCGGGTCGCTGCGCGCCTATGGCTCCTCGATGAAACGGGACATCACGCCGCAGCGGGAGGCAGAGCGCCTGAAGGACCTGCGCGACCGTCTCGGGTTCGATGCCTTCAAGTTCCGCATCGGTGCCGAATGCGGCCGGGACGTTGACGAGTGGCCCGGCCGCACGGAAGAGATCGTGCCGACCATGCGGCGGGAAATGGGTGACGGCGTTGCCCTGCTGGTCGATGCCAATTCCGGTTTCTCGCCGGCAAGGGCCATCGAGGTCGGTCACCTGCTGCAGGACAACGGCATCTCGCACTATGAAGAGCCCTGTCCCTACTGGGAATACGAGCAGACCAAACAGGTGACAGAGGCTTTGGACATCGATGTCACAGGGGGCGAGCAGGACTGCTCTATGGTGGATTGGCGGCGCATGATCAACGGCCATGTGGTCGATATCGTCCAGCCCGACGTCTGCTATCTGGGGGGGCTTACGCGCACGCTGCGGGTCGCGAAGATGGCTGAAAAGGCGGGGCTCCCGGTCACGCCCCACAGCGCCAACCTGTCGATGGTGACGCTTTTCACCATGCATCTGCTGCGCGCCATCCCCAATGCCGGCAAGTACCTGGAACTCTCGATCGAGGGTGCGGACTACTATCCCTGGCAGCAGAACCTTTTCGTCGAAACCCCCTATGATATCCAGGACGGCAAGGTCACGGTGAGCGATCGGCCGGGTTGGGGCGTGACGGTGAATCCGGACTGGCTCGCCAGGTCCGTCTACTGCATCAGCGCGTTGGAAAGGTGATCCGATGAAGACCCAAAAGCAGTTCATCGATGACGCGCTGTCCAGCGGAACGATTCCCGGCCTGCCGCAAGGCCACTTCATCGACGGAGCGTATTCGGTGGCGGCCTCCGGCCGCGTGATGCAGAGCCTGGACCCGGGCCGTGCCGAGGCCTTTGCCGAGTTCGCCCGCGGGGATGCCGCCGATGTGGATGCCGCCGTGGCCTCTGCGCGGCGGGCCTTTGAGACCGTCTGGCGGGATACGCCCGCCGCCGAACGCGGACGCATACTCTATCGTGCCGCCGAGCTGATCCGTGAGAATGCGGCGGGTCTGGCGGTGATCGAGTGCCTCGACAGCGGCAAGCCCATCGGCGAGGCGCAGGGCGACGTGCAGGGCGCCGCCCGCGCCTTCGAATACTATGGCGGCGCCTGCGACAAACTGCAGGGCGATACCTTTCCCCTCGGCCCTGCATACCTCGGCTACAGCCTGCACGAGCCGGTCGGCGTGGCGGCGCAGATCATTCCCTGGAACTTCCCGATCTCCACGGCGGCCAGGGGCATCGCCCCGGCGCTGGCCGCCGGCTGCGCAGTGGTTGCCAAGCCCGCCGAGCAGACCCCCTTCACCGCGTTGAGGCTGGCGGAGATCCTGACGCAGGCCGGCCTGCCCGCCGGTGTTTGCAACGTGGTGACCGGAACCGGCGCCGAGGCCGGGGCGCCGCTGGCGGCCCACGGAGGGGTCGATCACATCACCTTCACCGGCTCGGTCGCAAGCGGCACGGCCGTCATGAAGGCGGCGGCGGACAACGTGACCCGTGTCGTGCTGGAACTCGGCGGCAAGTCCCCGGTGGTCGTCCTGGGCGACTGCGACCGTGAAGCCGCGCTCGGCGGCGTGATGGGGGCGATCTTCGAAAACGCCGGACAGATCTGCTCTGCCGGTTCCCGCCTCATTGTCGAGCGCAGTCTGCACGACAGCTTCGTCGAGGAGCTTTGCCGGCGCGCCGAGAAGCTGACGCTCGGGCACGGCCTCAGAAACCCCCAGCTCGGTCCGGTAAACTCGGCCGAACAGCTCGCCCGCATTTCGGGCTTTGTCGGGCGCGCCCGGGAGCGGGGGGTTGAAGTGGCCACCGGCGGCGCCGAGACGGTGGACCCGGAGACCGGCAAAGGATGGTTCTTTCAGCCGACCATCGTCGGCGCCCGCGACCCGGACGACGAGCTGGTGCAGGAGGAGATCTTCGGCCCTGTCCTGACGGTGCAGATTGCCGAGGACGCGGACCACGCCCTCGATCTCGCCAACAACAGCCAGTACGCGCTGGTGGCCGGTGTCTACACCGCCAACTTCGCGCTCGCGCACCGCATGGCTCGGCGCCTGGATGCGGGGCAGGTCTACATCAACGAGTACTTCGCGGGAGGCATCGAGGTGCCCTTCGGCGGAAACAAGAAGTCCGGGTTCGGCCGGGAAAAGGGCCTCGAGGGTCTGCTGAGCTATTGCCGGACCAAGGGCGTCGCCGCACGCATTTAGGGCGGCCGTTGTCGGACGGCGAGGTGCCGGTGCTGTTCAGATCAGCTCGGCTCCTCTGGCCGGCCCGTGGCGCGCTCTCATGTCAGCGTCAGCTTCATGCCCTCGTGACTGGCCTGGAAGCCGAGGCCTTCGTAGAAACGCAGCGCCTCCGGGCGGGTCTTGTCGGTGGTGAGCTGGACGAGGCCGCAACCGCGTCGGCGGCATTCGTCGATGGCCCATTCGAACATCCGCCGGCCGATGCCCCCGCCGCGCTGCGCAGCGGCTATGCGCACGCTTTCGATCTGGCCGCGCCACATGCCGAGGCGGGACAGGCCGGGGATGAAGCTGAGCTGCAGGCAGCCGATGATGGTCTCGCCCGCCGCAGCCACGGCGAGGTACTGGTTCGGGTCGTCGTCGATGGCCTCGAAGGCTTCGAGATAACGCGGGTTGGGCGGCTGGGCCGGGTCTTCGCGGCCGCTGCCCAGCGCGTCGTCGCTCAAAAGTGCGATGATTGCCGGCAGATCCGCGCGGACGGCGCGGCGGAACGATAACTCTGTCATGGGGGCATTCCTGGGAGATCTTGCGTGGCGGTGCTGTTGGACCTGTCGAACGGGCAACAGGGGACCAGACAACAGTCATGCAAACCCAAGACGCCGTCAACGTGGAGTGATCGGGCCTGGCTGATCGAAATGGCCGAGGGCAGGGGATACCGGGCGATACCCTTTCGGGGCGCCATGCGCGCCGGGGCGCTGCACTGGAACATGACGGATGCGGCCTGCCCGCGGATGGTGTCTGCACCATGACCCCTGTGCCGTGCACACTGTCGTGCCCGCACAAGGGCTAGAGGCTGTGATCACGCCAACTTCGGAGAGCATTGCCAGACCAGAATCCGGTCCTTCTCGATGGTGAGCTTGGTCCCGAGAGCAGCAGATCGCTCCAGGATTTCGTTTACCGCCTTGGGCTCCTCAGCGGGCTCACGGAGAACAGTCTCGTTTTTCTCCGTGCGTCGAACCAATTGAATGGAGACCTCATAGGGTGTTCTTTCCCTCAAGTGAACCTTTACAAAATAGCCAATCCAATTGGTGAGCTGTGTGTGGTGTCCAACGTCGAAAGAAAAGCAACCAGTGCCGTACACAACCGGTCGGTCCTTGTAGATTTCAATTCCAAGTGGCTGATGAGGGCCGTGCCCGAGCACAATATCCGCTCCTGAATCTATAGCAGCGTGTGCTATTTCGATCTGATAGTCCAGGACGGTCCTGCCAACACCCCAGTGGTGGGAAGCAATCAAGAAGTCAACCTCGCGCGATAACGCGGCCAATTCCATTCTATAGGCGGCTAGTTGCGCCGAATCAGTCCATGTGACTACTTTGGGCGGATATCCGGGCCGGTTTGCGGCGTAGTCGTCAACCTGATAGGCGGTGTGTCCCTTGATGACGGCAACGCCCGGTGCGTTCGACGACGCTTCGTGGTTTCGGGGCCAATAGATGGATGTTCGCTGTAAGAAGCCGTACTTGGTTCCTGCCCTGCTGACGATGGCCGGGCGAGAGGCTTCAATACGATTGCACCCGGCGCCTGTGTGGGCGATCCCCAACTCGTCCAGTTTTGTCAAGGACGCGACGATCGCCTTTTCCCCATAGGTCACGTTATTCGCCGTACCGACAACGTCAAAGCCAGCGAGCACGAGAGCTTTGGCGACATCGGGGTGGGCATAGAAGCCCTCGCGTTCGGACGGGTTATGGGCAGAAGCCTCGTAGAAGCAACACTCAAGGTTTCCAAAGAGTAGGTCAGCCGATCGCGTGAGGTCAGATATTCGGGCGAAGACCACGTTTGGGTCCGTAACGCCCTGCAGATTGACGTCGCCGGTCAAGATGAGCGTTTGATCCATCCGTGCGCCTCCAACGTCGCCTGACTCAGAAGGGCTATTCGATTTGCAGGCTCTCGTGAAGCTGGCCAGGCACGATTCTGTGGCCGGGCGTCAATCGGGGTTCTGGCGATGGAGAGACCTGGACTGGTGTCAGAAAATGCGTCTTCCTGCTTGTCAATGGCACCGACACGGAAACAGAATTATAGAAAACCGGGGGAGACACCAAAGAATAAAAGGCGATATTCGGTACCATATATTCTCCAGATACTGAGTATAGATTGCGCTGCTTTCTCCCGAAGCAGAAGTGCACAGGCAGGTTGCCACCATCAAATGATCAGCAAGTTCTGCAGTGAGATCCGAAGTCCGGAAAGCTCAGACCAGGGTCTTTGTGAAGGAGCGGGCTCTTCAGGTCGCTTCTGGACATGGAGGGCGAGGTGACAGCATCAGAGATAGTAGGAGATCTCTCAATTCCATCCGGCTATGTCGAACAGCTGCTTCGATCGATCGGAATGTTTGAGCAGGTCGCGCACAAGCCAAAGCTTAGCGACCGCTCGATGGACCTGTTTTCCAGTCGTGAGCTTGAATTCGATTGGGTGCATATGGGTAACTCCGAGGTCCGGATAGGCTCCCTAGTCGATACTCTACGCCAATGCCCGTTTCTGTATCCTCCGCGAACCGGTCACATCGGCAATTGGGCCAATATGGTTCACGGGCGTGCAGGTGCGCGTGATTACAATCATATTGCCTTTGGTCCCAAGCGTCTGGGTTACCCACTTGTTTTCGACTTCAATCAGACCGAAGCAGAGGCCTGCGGGTACGGTGACTGGAGCTATTTGCCCGGCTCCTTGGTAGATCGTGCAGAGCGAGAGATCTTACCGTTGTTCACCTGGGATGGAACCGGCTTTTGTCCGAGGGACCGAGGTCGCCCGCTGTTCACGCCATTCACGCTAACTTCCAGGGACGGTCAGCTCCTGCCCCTCACTCGGTTGCATCGAGACGCTCTTCGTAAGCTTGCCGAGTTTCACTTTGAATCGACCCTTTTTGCCAGCCACGACCGTCTCGTGCGGAGAATCCTTCGCGTGTTGCTCGAGGATGCCCGAGTTCAGGGTCGGCCGGAAAGCATGCTCGGGCGCATCCTTGATCGCTGTGTGACTCTGGATGGCGATGTTACGCGGTGTGCGCTCAGAGTCAGCGGCAGAGGTTTTGAAATGAACTCTGTCCACTATTCCGGTGTCGAGGAAGTCATAGATCACGCCTGGCTGCCGATCTCAATGGCTGCACAGCCTGAGCGCCTGTTGGAACAAATCGGAGATCTTCCGGCGCAGATGCCGCTTCTCGCCAACTCACTTGTCCAACTGCTCAAGTCAGTCCTGTACAGCCACTATCCCACGATTGGCGAAGTGCCACGCGAGCTGTCCCGACCCTGCAATCCTCATCTGCATTGGGGCGGGATTCCCATGGCGGGCTATCCGCCCCGTGCACGTGGGTACTTCAGCAGCCTCACCAAGTACCTCCGCAAGCTCTTTCGCCCCGTGATTCGAGAGCTGCCGGAAGTAGCACCGGTGTTCAACGTGCTGCTGCCGGCGGCTGTCTTCAACCTTTGCCCGCAACGGTCCTTACCGGGCGACGTCGACTGCCTGGCCCGTCTTATGAGCCGGGTTCGCGATGAGACCACCACTCTGATCGGTAGACCCGAGATAATGAGGCAGCGCATTGAGCAGATTGTTGAAGACTGGAGACCGAAGGCTGAGAAGACCCTGTCGGACTACATGATCGATCATTTCGCTCCGCGACCTGGTGTCGCGAGTTCTCTGCCGGAGCCGGTCGAGGGTGAGCCGGTCATGCTGGAGAGCTTCTGCGACCTGACTGTTCAACAGGCATCGATGCTCATGGGTGCATTGAGTGCGGCGCAGTGGCCGAGGAACAGCCAAAGGGGTGTCGTATTGAGCGCAAGCTCTTTATCTTGCCTTTAACAGACCCGCCCTTGGTGCCGGCTTTCCTATCAGGCTTGCCTAGATCCCTGAGACTTTGCGAACCGCTCAGATAGAGCCCGGATTGCCCTGGGTCCCGTGTCCACTGGCGTTTATGGATAGCCTGCGTTCAATGCGCCATGTCATTAGCCCGCTTTGGCCTCACTTGGGTGGACGTTCCCCCGCCGCTATCTACGTGTGAGAACTGAGCGTCAGGCGTTTTCGCCTTGTTGAGCCGATAGCGCCACAGCACCAAAGCGACGGCCGACACAGCGAGAAATCCGGCGAAGACCATGTAGGCCAAGCGAACAGAGTGACCTTCATAGAGACTTGGCAACAGATAGACCAAGATACCCATGGTGCCGATTGCGGCCTGGATGTTGTTGCGAACACGACCCACCATCCCGCTCTCGACTGTTTTGAGAATGTAGGTGTCATACACGATGCGGTTCGCTGCGAAGGCCATGCCCATAAGACCATGCAGCACCAACGCTGACCAAAGCTCACCGGCAGCCGAGAAACAGGCCGTTGCGCCCGCGAGGAATAGCAAGCCGAAGCGTCGCAGATATCGTTCTGGAAGATGGTGCGATAGCCTTACCATAAGAAAACCGGCAATGATCGCTCCAACGCCCCACATAGCGTCGATCCAGCCATACGCGTCGGCCCCCAGGCCAAGTTCAAATCGCGTGAAGGCAGCCAGCAGAACCGTAGACATCTGTGCGGCAGACCAAAGCAATGCAATCGCAAGGCAAGCGATCAGAAGCTGCTGGTCGCGGAAGACAAGGCGGACCCCATCCATGACAGCGGTGGAATAGGACGGTGCCTCATCACTTGAAAGGAGATCTCCGTCGCGGTGTAGCGGTGCAGCGAATGCCATAGCGGCAAGGCAGCAAGTGGCGACAATTGACAAGGCGGCTTCAAAGCCAAGAAGAGCCACGGTGAGCCCCCCCAACGCGGCGCCGGAGATGCTCCCGAATTGGTGAACGGACGCTCCGAGTGCAACGATGCGCGTCAATGATTCTCTTCCGACTGCCTGGAGCAGTCCCTGGGTCGCCGGCAGCGAGAAGAGAGACCCAAGTGATACCATGCAGGCGGTCAGGTGGAGCGCAACCATTGAGATCCCTTCGTCGGCCTCACTTGGCGGACCAAAGGAACTGGCAAGGAGGAGTCCGACAATCGCACCAAGTCTCAACCCCTCGCCAAGAATGAAGAGATTGCAGCGATTGAAGCGATCGATGACGGCGCCCATGAGCGGGCCAAGTGTCAGGCTGAGAAGTGGCCACCAGACGAGCACAAGACCGACAGAGGCGACGTCGCCGGTAATGTGCAACGCGAGCCACGATACGATGACGAAGTACATACTGCGGCCACACTTTGTGGCAAGAATCATCAGACAGATGAGAAGTACCCGCCAGCCGCTGCCATGGATGATCTGTTTTGATTTCATCGCCTCCTCGCCGGCTTTGTGACCGGCGCGCCGCGCCGGCCGGTTTCTTCAAGGAAGCTGCCGAAGTCAGCACCGTATCCGATAGCGCCCTGCCAGGGTCCGCGCGTCCCCATGGCAGGTCCGGGGTTACAGAGGACGCTATGACAGGCGCTGCCGGGTCTTGAACTGCTGTGTATGTCTCCCTTGTCTCAGGCAGTAGGCGCAGCCACAGTTTCAGCCAAAGGGCGCTTCTGCTTATGATCGCCCAGCGGTATCCGTATCAGGTTGCAAGCCTTTTGCAGTGCCATTGCAGTTCGCTCCGGGCTGGGCGAGGCTGCGACCACATAGCCAAGGTGGTCGCGCGTATCGCCCTGCCGGGCTACGTAGTCTCCTTCACTCGCGGAAACAACTATCTCCACAATGTCAGGCACCTTCAGTGCCTTCTCGATTCCTTCAATCCGACCCAGAACACCTTCCCTGTCTGCCATTAGGTAGCGGACTGCTGCGGTATGTGACCTGATTCTGCGAAGAACCGCGGCACGGCCGGTGGCGATCTTGATTGCCTCAGCGACGATGTCCAGTCCGCTGGCGAGCTTGATGAGATCAGGGACTACGGAACCTGACATGCGCGGATTGACTTCGATGATGACAGGCCCGTCTTTCGATATACGAAGTTCTGTGTTGACCGGCCCCCAGCCAAGGTTCAGGGCTTGCAGTGCCCGCTCAACCACTGCGACGGCGGATTTCTCGTCTTTGCTGGGAAGCTCGGCTGGGAAGTTGAAGGCGCTGTATGTAAAGTAGGGAAGCTCGCAAAAGTCGCCGCCTGTAACGCCGACTGACTGGCCGTTGAGGGTCTCTACATCGCAAAAGGGTCCGATCACAAACTCTTCAATCAATACCTTTGGCGGAGAGGGCCGGTATTGATTGCCGGCGAGCAGGAAGTTGGTCTGCTCAATCACCTCATCAGTGTCACGACAAAGCCGCACACCGGAACTACCGCGCCCGGTAACCGGCTTGACTATGACCGGTAGTCCGATTTCCCTGGCGAACTTGGCAGCAAGCTTCACGTCGGTCGCCAGGCGGTACGCCGGCGTTGCAATGCCCGCCTGTGCCAGCCGCTCACGCTGAATGAACTTGTCTGTGCAACGTGTAACGGCGCTGTGGTCTGGGCCCGGAAGACCGAGATGGTGGCAGACTGCTGCGACCGTGGCAACGTGAGGCTCGGAGGTTGTCGTAACGCCCGCAATTGTGTCGCTGGAAGTCAGCTGTGTGCAGGCATGAAGAACCGCTTGAGTGTCGCCGGTATCAACGACGACCGCGTCGACTTCACCGGCTGTAACGTAATTCAGTCGACTCGGATTGCGCGCCAGCAAAACGGGATGAAGGCCGAGGCGTCGGGCTTCGCGAACGAACCTGGGCCCTGACCGTATGCCGGTCTCAATCAGAACGAGCAGGTCTCTTGACATCTATCCATCTCCTTGCCGAAGAGCGCAACGCGGTCGGGCGGTGGCAGGAAGGTCCGCCGGTTCCATGCGGCGCACTTGCCACATGCCCTGGCTTCTTCGTTTTGACCGGACCGAGGTTGCCTGCGACTGCATCTGAAGCCGGTTTGCCGACGGCCAACAACGCTGACGGGCAAAGCAACGGAGACTTGGAGGGAGTGTTTGTCGCTGGAAACGTTCCCCACCGCCTTGCATCGTAAGATGGCCAGCGATAGTTAAGTGCGCAGCCTACCTATTTCATAGTCAATAGTCGGGCATATTGCGCGGCGTATTTTGATGTGTCGCTCTGGCCGCGTTGGACCGCGAAGGTATCAATGTGCAAGGTAATCCCTTCATTCGGGCAAGACGCCGGTTCTGTCGAGAGGCAAGCCCGCCAGCGGTCGGTCGAAAACAATAAGGCTTGGCCCTCAAGGCGACGTACGCAGTGCCAGGTTTCTCATGTCCTATCACGCACGGTTGCAGCCTTGAAGCTGTGGCAAGGGCGCCTGCTGTAAGGCAAGCCTTCGCTGATTGGATTAATCTGCGTGCGGGTTTCGTATCCGGTCCTTGGTGGCGACCCGAGCACCGCGGAGGTCCCTGGCAGCAGCCTCAGTAGGTTGAGCCGTTTGCGTTGTTGAGGTCATGTCGCTCGTTGCCGACCAGCGCTGGGCGAAACACGCAGATGAGCCGGAGGTCCGTTGTTGCTCTCAGGTAGTGTTTTTCGTTTCCATCGAGAGCGTACATGCAGCCGGGTGTGATCTTGTAAACATCATCGTTGATCTGGACCTCGCCTTCACCCTCGATGCAGTAACAGGCCTCAAGATGGTTTGAGTACTCCAGTAGAGATTCGGTACCAGCCCAAACAATGGTGTCTGTCAATGAGTAGCCGAGATTGTCGGATTGGATGAGGAACCGTCGGCTCTGCCCGTTGCCCCAGGGCACGTCACGTCCACTGCCCATGAGCTCATCCAACTTCCTATAGATCATCAAAGCCTCCTTTTCATAGCTTGCTGGTCTTTGTCGCTGGCTGATCGGTGAGCGGCCATTTCCGAAAGGCCGATCATTCAAGCAAACGGGTTTGCACTCTTTGCTGCGTTGGGTGGAGCGTTTGAGTGGTTTCCACAGGTGCGCGGAACTGGTGTGCGCCTGTCCAGATGCCGCGCCAGCTCGGCAACGGACGTTCTTTTGCCCTCGTAGGTATTAATCTTTCAAAGTCCATCGCTCGCCGCATCTACAGGAAGTAATAACCACTCTTCGGACGATTGGCTTTCTTAACTACACGATGTAATAGAAAATGTTTTGTATTAACATCAATATTGATGAGAAAATAATTTGGATTATATCGATCTGTACCAAGTGTACTGGCGGAACGTAGTCCGGCGCTTTGTGGGCGAAGGAAGGCTCTCCAACACTCGCCTCTTTCCTCGCTGCTGAAGCCTACGCTTCTGAGGACCCTAACGCCGGGAAACGACCAAAGATCCGCTTTTCCAACCCGCAAACGTGCTACAGATTTTGAGCCTTGATTTCCTCAGTGGTACGGACGATTGCAGCAGCATTTTTGGGTTCCCTGAAGCTGTGACCGGCGAGGGCGAACGACAGCTTCACGGTACCCAAGCGTTGTGCGAGATCGTAGGCATTGTCCGGGGTACAGACCAGGTCGCAGCTGCCATGGGAGAGGAAAGCCGGTAGATGTGCGAGTGTTCCGAGACTCGCAAGAAACCAGTCGACCTCCAGGAAGTGGCCATTGATCAGGTAGTGTGCCCCAATCCGCGCCATCCCCAGGATCTGCTCATCCGACTTCCCGCTTGCCTTGCTCAGCTTCATCGGGCTCAGGCTTGACGTTCCGGCCTCGTAGGTGATCCAGGATACGGCTGCGGGCATGTGCACTGCTGGAGCGTCATGCATGAGGCGCTCATAGTAGGCTCTCAGCAAGTCGCCCCGCTCTGCCTCGGGGATGAACTCTGCGAATGCCTGCCATTGCTCTGGAGCGAAGCGGCGCAGACCGCGGGTCCACCATTCGATTTTGTCTTTGCGCGGCAGGGAGATGCCATGGAGCGCAAGTCCCAGGCATGCTTCCGGATGCGTTATGGCATAGGTCAGACCGAGCGTTGACCCCCAGGATGTCCCGAACACCCACCACTTCTCAATTCCCAGATGTCTCCGCAAAGACTCGATGTCACCTACCAGGTGCTTGGTGGTATTGTCCTCCAACCTGCCAATGGGCTTGGAGCGGCCGGCGCCCCGCTGGTCAAAGACGAAAATGCGGTAGTAGAGAGGGTCGAAGAATCGGGGATGAATGGCTGTCGCGCCCGTTCCAGGGCCGCCGTGGAGCACGATAACTGGCTGCCCTCGGGTGTTGCCGTACTCCTCATAGTAAAGACTATATCCGTCGGATACAGGCATGAATCCAGAGCGATGCGGCGTTGTAGCGGGAAACAGGACCGCTTCACGCTCGCGTTCGATCGCTTCCATCTGCGCCAGAACCTTGTCGCGCGGTGTGTTGCTTGGCAAGCGAACGGGCTCCGTTGCATGAACCATGGCTAACGGTTCCTCTCCGTGATCTTGGGCTCTCCATCGGGCGCCCAGGTCATACGCAATCTCTTGGTACAGCGTGATCCCAGTTATCGGTGTGAACACGCTGGTCGCTTTCGAAGCAGTCCAATGCCGCGTGAAGCCGGAAGCTGTTGCGCTCGGCCTTCATGGTTGCTGTGGACTCGATGCGCACACTCCAGTCGCCGCGGCCGAAGGTTATGATCTGTCTGACAAGCACCTGGGCAGAGAGCGGATCGTCGGGTACGACACTGTATTCTAGTTTGAGCTTCTTGCCGAACTCCCAGCCGTGATCCAGTCGGGTCAGGCCGGAGTCGGTTACCCGCCGATGAACCAACCGTCCGCTTTCCAGTTCACGCGTCACGGTCCAGTCGGAACTTGGCTTGGAAACAACCTCGGCGGTGCTTGGTGGACCGACCTCAGGAGCAGGAAGAGGAGTGAGATCCTCATCGCAGGGTTTTGGGTCACGTACCGGCAACGACAGATGGGATGTGTTCGGTCTCAGTCGCAGCACCACAGGCGTTGGTGACGGCCATACGGTCGGCCAAAAACTGGTGGATATGGCGAGGCGAATGCGGTTGCCTGCTGCGAAGCGGTGCGCAATCTCGTTCAGCCTCAAGTCGACACTGTAGTGTTTGCCAGGCTCCAACTCCTTGGGCGCTTCATCGCTGTCATGGTGTGTGAGATTGAAGACGCCGTAGGTGATCAGAGTTGCGGAGCCGTCCGGGAATACTTCTGACAGGACACCAGCCACCAGCGCATTCCGGCTGTCTGAGGCGATGTCGAGGCGGGCGATCGACGCGCCAAGGATTTCAACCGGCTCGCCCAGAACATCGCTGTCGAATGCTGTGACATGACCGAGTTCATAGCGCTGATCGCCCGGCAGATCCGGATCGATGCCATGGGGGCACCACGCTCCCATCGTATGGCCGGCCGTTTGCGGTGAGGATATCTCGATTTCGGGTTCAAGCGGGTCATTTTCCGTTGTCAGCCGGCCTGGCCGGAAAAACCACTGGCTGCTTGCTGAATCTGCCGCCGGCCACTTCGTTTCCGCGACCCAGCGTCCGCGCCACTTGTCGAGACGCCGTCGGGGGCGCTCGGCGTCCCGCATCCATACGCGAAGCATCGGCTCTTCCATGATGCCGGTATCGCGTCCCTTCAGCCAATGGTCCCACCAGCGGATTGCTTCCTGGAGAAAACCAATCTGCGGCCCAGGCTTTGCGCGGTATGGATACTTGTGCGGCCAGGGACCAATCAGGGCTTTCCGGGGGCACCGCAAGCGCTCTGCCATTCTGAAGATCGTGTTTGAGTAGGCATCCAGCCATCCGCCGACCAGATAAGTCGGACATTCGATGGCGCTGTAATCCTCGCTGATTGACCCATGTTTGTAGAATCCGTCGCGCCGTTGGTGCTCGTGCCACTCCGCGACCCAGAGGCCGTTGTTCCTAAGACGCTCGAGCCACATGTCACGCCACTTGTCACCAACGACTGCCGGGTCTGGCGGTGACATGTAGCGTGCTAGCATAGAGGCGCCCCAGGTCAGTTTGTCTGTCAACAAACATCCCCCCATCATGTGAACGTCGTCGGCGTAGCGGTCGTCGGACGAGCAGGCAGAGATGATTGCCTTCAGTGCGGGAGGGCGGCGGGCTGCGACTTGCAGGGAGTTAAAGCCGGACCAGGAAAGCCCGTACATGCCGACCTGTCCGCTGCACCAGGGTTGGCGGGCCAGCCAAGCAATAACTTCGACAGCGTCATCCAACTCATGATCCAGATACTCGCCGCGCAGGACGCCTTCCGAATCTCCTGAACCGCGCATGTCCACGCGAACGCCTGCATAGCCATGCCCCGCAAGATAGGTCTGAGACAGCGCATCGGCTGCCGTCGTGAAGTCTCTCTTGCGATAAGGCTTGTAGTTCAAGAGCGCCGGAACCGGATTGCGATCCGCGTCGTCCGGCAGCCAGATTCTCGCGGCAAGATGCACGCCATCAGGCATGGGAATGAAGACGTCACGGGGTGCGGCGAGTCTTCTCGGAAACTCAGTCCTTACCTTCACGCAGAATTCCCTTTTTTCATCAACCTGCTCCTATTGCCCTTTCCTGAGTTTCAAACCGGACTCGGGTGTTTGCGCATGGCCTTGGACTCTGTGGAGCGGCCTTCATTCGACGAGGGGGAAGTGACAGCGCACGCGGCGGCCGGCGGAAATCGGTCGCAGTGGCGGCGCCTCAGTTCGGCAACGGCTTTGTACGTACGGGCAGCGAGAGTGAAACTCGCACCCGGAAGGGCGGTTTGCGAGGCTGGGAACCTCGCCTTCGATCGATACAAGCCGGCGGCGCTTTGAAGGATCGGGCTGTGGTACGCCATTGATCAATGCCGCCGTATAGGGATGAGCCGGCTGTGTGAAGATGGCTTCGTTCCCGCCCTGCTCGACTATGCGGCCGAAATACATGATGGCAAGATGGTCGCTGATGTGGCGGACCACTGGAAGGTTGTGCGTAATGATGATGAAGGCGAGACCGTGATCGCGCTGGAGCCTAGTCATCAGATTGAGCACATCGCCCTGGACGGAGACGTCAAGCCCCGCCGTTGGTTCATCGGCGATGATGAGGCGCGGCTCCAAGGCGAGGGCCCTGGCTACGCCGACACGACGCGCTTGTCCGCCTGAGAGCTCATGGGGATAGCGGCCCAGCAGATCCAGTGGAAGGCCGACCATTCGGCAGAGCCGTTCGGCCTCTGCTTGTCGGTTCCTGCCATCGAAACCGTGTATGTCGAAGGGCTCAACGATCAGGCTTCGCACGGTCTTGCGCGGGCTCAGCGAACCCACCGGGTCCTGAAACATCATCGCCATGTCGCTGCGCAGGGACATAAGTTCCGACTTCGATATCTCGGCGAGCGAGCGCCCATCGAAGGTCACCGAACCCGAATGAGCTTCGATCAACCCAAGGATCGCACGGCCAAGCGTTGTCTTTCCCGAGCCGCTTTCACCGACAATACCAAGTGTCTCGCCTGGACGGAGCGCAAGAGAGACGTCAAGCACCGCTTCGACGTAAGGGAAGGTCTCGCCGGAGAGAAAAGCGCCTATGGTGCCCATTGTGCGGAACCGCACACCCAGGGCCTCCACCTCAAGAAGACTGTCAGTTGGCGGCGTTAAGGACGGTGGCGCAGGGGTTTCGGTCGTGAGAGGCGGTTCATTCACCTTTGCCGCTGCGTTCGCATTCGCGAAGGAGCTGAGTCCGTTGTGATCCGGCCGCAGAAGATGGCAGCGTGCGCCCTGACCTGTCTCAGTTTCGATGTATTGCGGACTTTCCTTGCTACACAACGCGAACGCCTTCGGGCATCGGGGCGCAAACATACAGGCTTTGGGGGCTTCAGAAAGGTCGGGCACCTCGCCGGGGATGGCGGGTAGGGTGCGCGTGCGCCTCGCCACGCGTGCCGGGTCGCACTCTAGGAGCGCACGTGTATAGGGGTGTTGCGGATCGCCGAATATCTGATGTACGTCGCCATGTTCGACCACTTCACCTGCATACATGACCACGACCTCATCGCACAGCTCGGCAATCAGGCCCAGGTTGTGGGAGACAACGATCAAGGTAGACCCGGTCTCTTCCTTGAGCATGTGCATCAGATGAATGATCTGTGCCTCCATGGTCACGTCAAGCGCCGTTGTCGGCTCATCGGCGATGAGTAAGGAGGGGTTCATCAGGAGCGCCATGGCGATGCTCGCACGTTGGCGCATTCCGCCGCTGAACTGGTGCGGGTACTGGTCGACCCGCCTTTCCGGATCGGGAATTCCGACCCGTCGCATCATGTTGATGGCGAGTTGTCTCTTTTCAGCTGCGCTGAAGGCCTTGCGCCGGTACTGAATATCGCTCATCTGGCGACCGTAGGTCATGACCGGGATCTGCGAGGTCATTGGATCCTGGAACACAACCGAGACCTGCTCCCCCCTGTAAAGCTCCAGCTCTCGCTGGCTGAAGGCGAGTATGTCTTCGCCCTTGAAGCGGACCTCGCCGCTTTTGACGACGGCATTGCCGGCCAGCAGGCGCAGAGCTGCCCAGATGACGGTGCTCTTGCCGGAGCCACTTTCGCCGACGACACCAAGAGCCTTTTTCTCGGGCACATCGATACTGACAGACCGGAGCGCCCGAACACTCTTTTGAGCCGTATGAAACTCGACACTGAGGTCCCGGATTTCCATCAGGTTCGCCACGTTACCGTCTCTTACCCAGCTTTGGGTCGAAGACGTCGCGCAACGCCTCCCCCAGGAACGTGAAGCCGAGGGTCGTGAGGATCAGTGGAACGCTGCCACCGATCACCAGCCAAGGTGTCTCGCGGATGAGCAGATAGCCTTCCCTGAGGGTTGCCCCCCAACTCGCTGTCGGAGGCAAGACGCCAAGGCCAAGAAAGCTGAGGCCAGCTTCGATGGTAATCACCACGGGCACCTCCATGGCGGCCAGAATAAGAAGAGGACCAACCACATTCGGCATGATGTGATGCCAGAGGATACGGGCGGTCCCTGCCCCCAGCGAGCGTTCTGCGATAATGAACTCGGTGTTCTTCAGGGCGAGCGTGCTGGTACGCGTCAAGCGGGCGAAGCTGGGTGTCACGAGGACCACCACGATCACCGTCACCATGGTTAGGCTCGGACCGGTGAGTGCCACCATCGTCAATGCGAGGATCTTGGACGGAAACGCGCGCAACGTGTCGAATAGCATGACCAGGGCACTGTCGAGCCAACGGGGACCGTACCCGGCCAGCATGCCAAGGAGGATACCGAGGGTCAGAGATAGGAAGATGCCGTAAGCTGCAATCTTGAGTGCGACGCGCCCGCCGAAAAGAACGCGCGAGAAGGTGTCGCGGCCCAACTCGTCCGTTCCCAGCAAGTGTTCGGGGGAGGGGCCAAGAAGGCGCTCCTGAACGTTGATCTGGTTTGGATCGTAGGGCGCCAATAAAGGAGCAAAGATCGCTCCGGCAAAGAATACAACGACGACAATGAGGCCAAGCACGCCCATGGGATTTGCAAGAAAGGTCGCTAGCTTCCCGTTTGACAGACGGCGCTGAGTCCTCCTTTCGAGGCCCTGCTGCCTGTTTGCCTGGGACCTAGGCAGCCTTTCACTGCCTGTGCCGAATCGGGAGTTGATGTTTACCATCTCATAGAGACTCCCGTACGCGGGGGTCCAGCCATGCGATGACAAGATCGGTCGTCAGCATCGTTAAGACATAAAGCCCCGCTACCACCAGCAGCGTTCCTTGAACAACCGGGAAGTTGCGGGCCAGAACGGCTTCATAGGCAAGAGTGCCTAACCCTGGCCGAGTAAAGATGATCTCGGCGAAGACTGCTCCGTTCAGCATGCCTCCGAATCCTAGGCCGATCAGTGTGATGATCGGGAGGATGGCGACCTTGAGAGCATAGCGGTAGATCACCGTGCGTGTTGGCAGGCCGAAGGCGCGCGCTGCTTTGATGTAGTTTTCGCCCAGTACCTCCAGCATCGAGGCCCGGACCATGCGTGCGAGATACCCGACCCATCCGAGTCCGACGGCGAAGGCCGGAAGTATGAGGTGCCTCAGTTGATCGGTCAGATTGCCCGGCTCGCCTGCGCCGATCACAGGCAGCCACTTCAACGCGATTGCAAAAATAAGGAGTGACCAGATGGCAACGAGAAAGGATGGAATCGTGCTCGTTCCAACTGCCAGGACGCCAGTTATCCTGTCAGCCCAGCTGTTCGGCCACACCGCCGAGAGACAGCCTAGCGGCACGCCCACAGCGACAGCCCAGCCAAGTCCCGCCAGGGCCAACGCTAGGGTGTAGGGAAACTCTTCGAGAACCATCAAGGTCACATCGCGTCCGGACAGGATGTCCTGTCCCAGGTCGCCTTGCAGGGCATTGCCGATGAAGATCAGAAACTGGACGACCACCGGGTCGTCCAGTCCCATTTTTTCGGTGTAGCGGGCCACCGCTTCGGGTGATGCCTTCGGCCCCAGGGCGAGCGTTACCGCATCTCCCGGGATGAACTGTACTCCAACAAAAAGAAGGAACAGAGCCGAGAGAACGATCAAAACCGCCAAGCCGACACGCTTAAGAGCATATACGCCCACTCGCTACAAACTCCTGCCAGCAAAGCAGCCAATCCGGCCAGTCAACCTAGTCACCTTCCCGACCTCAGGAACTGTCACGTCCGCTCAAAGTGCTTGAATCTCATTTTCCCGGCGACTGATAGGTATGGTTCGACCCAATCGCGAAGTACAAATGCATCCTCCTCGTGAGCGAGCCACACATAGGCACCGGTTTCCTCCATGATCTCCTGCATCCGAACATAGATCCTGTCGCGTTCGTCCAGGTCAGCTTCGGCGAGGCCTCTTTCGTAGAGTTGTTCGAACTCGTCGCTAGACCAGCGCTCCCAATTCCAAACGCCTATCTGATCGCGGCGGAACCACTGGGCTGCGTTGAAAGGATCAGGGTCCGCCCTGAAGCGTTGTATCCAGAGCTGCGAGTCCTTGTAGTCATCGCCCTTGGACTCTTGACCCAGATTGCTGAACTGGCCGCGGTCCATCGGGATCACCTTGACCGTGATCCCCACTGCGGCCAGGTTAGCCTGGACAATCTGGGCTGCCAGGACCCGTGCATGTTCGTTCCGGGTCCTGAGTTCGAGTTGGAGCCCCGAAACGCCCGCCTCGGCAAGCAGGGCCCTGGATTTCTCAGGGTCGTAGTTGATCTTTGTGACGTTTCGCTTGCCGACGAGCCCGGCCGGAACAATGCCGTAGGCGCGTTGGGCGCCGGGATAGGCTCCTCCATTGACGGCATCCACGTCCACCGCGTGCTGAATGGCCTTGCGCACGCGTATATCCTTGAGTTTCGGGTGCTCGGTGTTCATTCCCAACCATGCGTATCGCATAGCGCCCGCTACGTGGATCTTCGAGTTCGGTAGCGGGGACTCCCGCAGGCGTGCCAGGGTAGAGCCGGTGATCTTGGAGATGTCCGTCTCCCCTGCTTCAAAGGCGAGGTCAGCCGCTTTGCTCTCCTTGATCAGAAGATAGTTTATCCGATCGAAGTACGGCCTCGGCCCCGCCCAGGTTGGATTGGGGGTAAAGGAAACTCGGCGGCCCCGCTCCCACTGAAAGAGGTACGGACCACAAGTTGCGGGTATCTCGGTAGTGTACTTGCCGCCAACCGACTCGGTCGCCTTCATGGAAACCAGAGTGGCCGTATCGTCCGTCAGCGTGATCGACCAGAAAGGCTTGAAGGGATGCTTCAGAACGAGGGTGCCGCTATACTTGTCCTTGATGTCCACGCGGTCCAGCACATCCCATGCGCCCTTGTTGTCGCTGATCTTCATGCGCTCGTAAGAGTACTTTACATCCTCTGCCGTCAGCTCGCCGAAGCCGTTCGTCCACTGAAATCCCGGCTTGAGAGTGAAGCCGATGTGAGTTGGGTCTGCTTCGGCGATTTGGCTTACATAGTTCGTCGGCTTCCAAATCAGTCGGCCGTTTTCAAAGCCGAAGTCGACAAGCCGGGGCATAACGGCGTTCAAGGTCTCGCTTTCCGGACCCAGCATGTAGCCTGGATCCAGGATGGCGATGTCGGCACGCGCGCGAGCATTCAAGACGCGGCCTTCCTGTGCGCGTGCCGCCGTTCCGAGAGGCCCGCCCAGGCCATATGCGCCAAGGGCGGCGGATGCCGCAAGGAACCGGCGCCTGTTCAAACCATAAGCTGTCATGTCGCTCTCCCCGCTGTTTGCAGGCAACGCATTCGTTGCGTCTTGTTGGACCTTGTTCGAGTTCCCGAGTTTTGCCTTTCGGCCAAGAACTGCGCGCAAGCAACTCTGCCTCTGCCGAGGTCGGCAACGCAGCATTGTGCCGGCTGAACCGTAAATGCCCGCACCGATCGTTTCACGGTGTGGCATCCGGCAGTTCGATTTCTCTCTGCAAGCTCAACCCCCGACCTGTCGCTTCTCTCTGCGATCTTTCAATTCGGTATACTGTATACGACAATTTTCCGGAGTGTCCAACTAAAAGCCGAAGAGGGAGTGGTCTTCCCTGGAAAGCGCAACCGCTGGCATCCGGTCTCGCCGCTTAAGTCGTTCAAACCGCTTGATTCTCAGTGCCCGCCCAGCTGCTCCGGACCGCAGTGCGGTGATCCTTCTGCGGGGGCAGCCTGCCCAAGGCGATGCCGCCCTGGACAGTTCGGCGATAGAGGGCAGGCCTTGGGCCTTTGCAGGCAGGAGAGTTCAGGCTCGGCCTTTGAGGAACAGTCAACAACATCAAAGGCAAAGCAAAAAGCAGCTCGGTTGTGCCGATAAAGGCGCAGCCTCGCCAGGAGCCCGTTAGGACAGTGGGGAGTCTTGGTGGTGTGAAAAGGCTAGGGGCGCCGCCCAGTCTATCCTCGTTGTCGGCTGCCCGACCGAAGCGAACCCGCTCTATGGTGTTCCCGCTGGCACTGGGCGAGCCTACGGCGACTCTTCGGGCAGGTCTTGAAGTATCTGCCTCAGCTTTCCAGCTCCATGTGTTGAGCTGTGCTCAGAAGGTGACTCTGCATCAGGCTGGCAGCTTTCTCCCCGTCGTTGGTCGACAATGCTGCGATGATCGCCCGATGCTCTTCTTGTTTGGTCATCAGGCGCTCGACATAGTCAGGCTCCCGACTGCTGTCCGACTTGACTCGATTGAGCAAGGCTGTTCGATAGAACAAAGTCAGCTTACGGATCGTCTCGCACAGGCCGACGAGATGAGTATTGCCGCTTTGCTCCACGAGATCCTGATGAAACTGGCTGTTGAGCTCCAGCACTCGGTCCAGATCCTTGGCGTCAATTGCCTTGTCGGTGGCGCGCACCAGGGCACCGAAGCGCTTTGCATGCTTTGGCAGGAAACTCTCTGCTGCTTCTCGAACCGCCTGAACCTCTAGCGCACAGCGGCATCGATAGAGGCCATGAAGGTCCGTCATGGATGCGGGCCGCACTTCGTAGCCACCCATGCTGAGAGGAATCAGAATCCCCTCCTGATGCATCTTCCGCATCGCTTCGCGTACCGGAGTGCGACTCACGCCGAGTTTCCTCGCCCACTCGGCGTCCTTCAGACGCTGTGTGGGCTCGATCTCTCCACTGAGGATCTTGCTCCAAAGGATGTCGTGAATCTGTTCAAACAGATGAGAGGAACGGGCAGGGGCATCCATTGTGCTTGGCTCGGTCTAGAGTCGGAGAGGCTTCGGGCGCGTACTATCTGATATGCTTGTCAAAAAAGTCGATACTTCATCTCTGACGCACCATACCGACGCCTCCTGATCAGAAAATGCAAGGCCCAATCGGCTTCGAGAGGTCGGAACAGGCATGGTTTTGAGACAACAGGCGCGATTACCAGCAGGCATAACTGAATAGTATTTTGCGCGACCCTCTGTCGGCCTCGAGGAGACAACAAGCCAGAATGGAAACCAAACAGTACCTTCACCTGATCACGAATACAGTATTCCGCAGACGCAAGAAACTCCTAAATTCGGCTACATTCATGGTTCGGATAACGTCATGGCAAGCAGGTCGGGCCCCAGGCTCCTGTGCCGGTTATGGATCTTGATCTTAGAACTTGATCTTAGAAGACGTCTTCAGGGGGCGCCCCGGCGATTCCCTGAGTAATCGCGGATACTGGCCGAAGAGCGAAAGGAGTTTCGGTTCCAAGAGTGCGGCTGCCTCAAGATCGCCTCTCGGTCTAAGGCCCTGCCTCAAGAGTAGCAGAGCAAGGCCCGGTTTCGTTTCAGGGGTTTGTCTTGGCGACAAAGCGCGATCTGCGCAGGCGTCCTACATCGGTAGCATTCAACGGCCCACACGCGCTCTACGCTGGCAAGCTGCTTGACCTTGCTGGTTTGAAAAACGGTTTCTCTGATCGTTAACTGGGCCGTGGCGCAGCCGGGGTGAGAGCAGGGTGGTCGGGTTACCTCTCCTCTACAGGCAAAAAAGACCTGTCCTGTTCGCCGACATAGAGCAGCAGCGGCCTTATCAGGATGTTGTTCTCTTTCTGCTCCAGGATCTGCGCCGCCCAGCCCGGCATGCGGCTGACGGCGAAGACGGCGCCGAAGAAGTCATCCGGGATGCCGAGCAGCGCATAGGAAACCGCCGCGTAGAAGTCGACGTTCACGTTCACCCCGTGGCGCATGTAGGGTTTCATCTCTTCGGCCACGCGATCCAGAATCTCCAGCCAGGTCTCGTTACCCTGCATGCGGCTCAGGGTCTCTGCGTGCCCGCGCAGGTACTTGGCCCTCGGGTCGGCGGTGCGATAGACTCGGTGGCCGAACCCCATGACGGGATCGCGGCGGCGGTGGCGGTCTGCAATGTAGGTTTTGGTCCGCTCGGGGTCGCCGATCTCCCGGACCATCTGCATCACGCCCTCGACCGCGCCGCCATGGGATGCCCCGGCGAAGCAGCCGATGGCCGCGGTGATGCTGGCGTGGAAGTCGGCGCCGGCGCTGGCCACGACCCTGGCGGTAAAGGCGGAGGCGTTGGAACCGTGCTCGGCATGGACGATCATGTCCTGATCGAAGAGCAGGCCCAGATCCGGGTCCGGAGCCTCGCCACGGAGCATGGACAGGAAACTGGCCGCGTGGTTCAGGTGTCTGTTCGATACCGGCGCGTTGCGGCCTTGCCTGAACGCAAGGTGAGTGGCAACCGCGGTGGCGCTCTGCGCGATGAGCCGCACGGTCTTGCGCTTGATCGCCTCGGCGGATTCGTCCTCGCGATCCGGATCCGATGCCGCCAAAGCCGAGACCGTGCTGCGGAGGACATCCATCGGATGGGAGGACCGCATCGAAGAGATAAGATCGATAATGCCCTCCGGCAGGGTTCTCGCCGAGACCAGGTCCTTCTTGAACCGTTCCAACTCCGGCTGGGAGGGGAGCCAACCGTTGACGAGTAGAAAGGAGGTTTCGTCGAAGGAGGTGTTCTCGACCAGGTCCTCAATCGAGTAGCCCCGATAGCTCAGGACACCGTTCTTGCCGTCGATCATGGAAACCTGTGAGCGGTCAATGTAGACGCCTGCCAGGCCGCGGTGAATTTTCGGGGCCTGCACTTGTTTCTGTGCTGTCATCTCATCCTCCTCCCCGGGGCGGTTATCTGGTCGATCTGTCTCTGTCGCACCGCCGTTGAGCGTCAATATCCTGGAAACCGTATGACCTCAGGTGCCGACCGCCTGCATCCGTCTTTGCTCCGTCATCTGCGCGAGGGTTTCGATGCGGGCTACATTGATGGCTGCCGCAATGCGCTGTGGGTCGTTGCCGAACTGCTGGGCCAGCGCGTGCATCCAGCGCTCGATGCCGAAAGCGACGCAACCGGTGCTGGCGGGCCGGCCATCTATGGAGATGTCGCAGCGTTTGCCGAAGAAGCGGCGATGATAGTTGATCGAGCCGATTGCCAGGTTGCCGTCATAGACGAGTTCTTCCTTCGTCGGAAAGATCCGCTCGGCTCGCGCTGCGGCACTGCTCTTGTCGAAGAACGGGTCCGTTGCGTGTTCGAATGCCACCGGGAGTCCCAGGTTGTCCATGAAGATCCCGAGCAGCTCGCGATAGTCACCGAGATGAGTCTTCACATCCTCGGCCGTGCCCACGCACACGATCTCGCGCATGGAAAACCCGCGCAGCCGCTCAAGCCCCCGGAAGTGAGACTCGCTGCGGAAGCAGTTCGCTGTTGTGGTGAAGTACTGCGTCCTGTTCAGGGTGCTACCCTGCAGATCAAGGTAGATGCTGTAGCAGGCGGCTGGCGGCAGGCAGTACTCGGGATCACGCAGGTCCGCTGAGGGAATTGCCTCCACAGCGTTTCCATCGTGCCCTTGGCTGTAGCGGTCGTGAACGCCGCCATGGAGCGTGCAGGCGCACATCACGAGCTGCGGGAAGTTCTGAAAGTAGTTGAGCCGATCGAGATCTTGAACCCGGATGAGGGACGGATAGCGAACCTCCTGCGCATTACAGCGGGTCGCCCAAATGAGAAAGAGGTCTTCCAGGCTGTTGAAGACCGCGACGCCGGTAGGCGTGATGGTCGCCATGCCTTGGGTGCTGGAGAAGAACTCTGTGCTCATCGATCACTCCTGACGAGAAAGGTTGCAGGGAACACTCGTAACTGAGAGCTACGCCGACTGCGGGAGCGGTGCGTCAACGCGCTGATCGCTCCCGCACTTGCCCTCCAGCGCCGTCAGCATGAGTGGAAGCAGACCGCCGGCCCGGAAGATCTCGAGCTCTCCCGCCGTGTCGATCCGGCATCGGAGCGGAACCTGCTCGATGGCCGTCGTGTCCCGTCTGATCGAGAGCTTGACAATGGCTTGTGGAGAGAACCCGCCCTCTGCAGTGATCGACAGGAGTTCCGGGCCCTCGAGCGCCAGGGATCGCCGCGACATACCGTCATCGAATTGGAGGGGCAGGATGCCGAGCGCAATCAGGTTCGACCGATGGATGCGCTCAAAGCTTTCCGCGATAACTGCTTTCACGCCCAGCAGGGCGGTCCCCTTTGCCGCCCAGTCCCGGCTGGAACCTCCGCCGTAGTCCTTTCCGGCAACAATGACGAGGGGCGTCTTGGTCCGGCGGTAGCGCTTGGCCGCGTCGAAGACGCTCATCTCATGGTCTTCCGGAAAGACACGGGTGAACCCCCCCAGCCTCTCCGGCAGCATCTCGTTGCGCAGCCGTGGATTTGCAAAGGCGCCGCGAATCATCACTTCATGATTTCCCCGCCGTGCGCCGAAGGCGTTGAAATCGTCCGTGCCCACCCCCCGGTTCGTGAGATACTCAGCAGCGGGCCCTTCGCCGGATATGGGGCCGGCCGGCGAGATGTGGTCCGTCGTCACGCCGTCACCGAGCAACAAAAGAATGCGGGCGGCGTCGATGCGCTCCGGTACATCGGCGCGGGCGCCCGCGAGGTTCAGAAAAGGTGGGCAACGGACGTAGGTCGAATCGTCGTCCCAGTCATAGGTTGCGCCGGCAGGAACGGGCAGGGCTTTCCAATCGGGCGGCCCTTCGAACAGCCGCTTGTAGCGGGCCCGAAACATCGTCGGCCGGATTGCATCGGTCATCGCGGCGTCGATGGTCGTCCGGCTCGGCCAGATGTCCCGCAGGAACACCGGTTCCGCGTTTTCATCCATGTCGATCGGATCCCGCAGGAGATCGAGCCGGAGGCTGCCGGCCAGCGCATAAGCGACGACCAGCGCGGGGGAGGCAAGGTAGTTCGCCTTGATCAAGGGATTGATCCGGGCTTCGAAGTTTCGGTTTCCCGACAGCACGGCGGCGACCGCCAGGTCGTTGTCGGCAACAGTCTTCGCAAGATCCGCGGCCAGCGGAGCCGTGTTGCCCACACAGGCGGCGCAGCCGTAGGCGGCCACGTCAAACCCAAGCCTGTTCAGGCTGTCCTGAAGTCCGAGGCGCTGCAGGTAGTCGCTGACGACCGTGCTGCCAGGGGCGAAGGACGTCATCACCCAGGGCTTGGTCTTGAGGCCCCGCCTGACCGCCTTCTGGGCCAACAGGCCGGCGGCAATCATCGAGGCTGGGTTGGAGGTGTTCGTGCAGCTCGTTATGGCCGCAAGCACAATGCTGCCGTCGCCGACCGCATAGGGCTCTTGCGCGACCGCGAAGCGGCGTACCCCAAGGTCTGCGATCCCGAAAGCGCTTTCGAACGAGTCTTCAAGATCGCTGACCGCGGTCCGGTCCTGCGGGCGTCTCGGACCGGCGAGGCAGGGCTCGACCTCGCCCAGGTCGAGGTCGACCACCCGCGAATAACTCGGTTCCGGAGTGTTTCCATCGCGCCACAGCCGCTGAGCCCTGGCATAGGCTTCTACCATGGCGACCTGTGTCTCTTCCCGGCCGGTTGAGGCAAGGTATCGCAGGGTCTCCCCGTCGATCGGAAAGTAGGCGCAGGTTGCTCCGTACTCGGGCGCCATGTTGGCCAGGGTTGCGCGGTCCGGGAGGGAGAGGAGATCCAGGCCGTGTCCAAGGAACTCGACGAAGCTGCCGACCACGCCTTCCTTGCGCAGTCTCTGGGTCAGCATGAGAACAAGATCCGTTGCGCTGGTGCCCTCTGCGGGTCGGCCGTGCAGCCGTACGCCGACCACGTCAGGAAGCTGCACCTCCAACGCACGGCCAAGCATCGCCGCTTCGGCTTCCAATCCGCCCACCCCCCAACCGAGGACGCCGAGGGCGTTGACCATCGTGGTGTGACTGTCGGTGCCCACCAGGCTGTCGGGATAGAGCAAGGGTATTGCAGCTGAGCCCATGGCCGGGCCGTCGTTCGAGACGACAGTTGCAAGGTGCTCCAGGTTGACCTGGTGGCAGATGCCACTGCCGGGTGGCACGATCCGAAGATTCTCGAAAGCACCTTGGGCCCAGCGCAGAAAGCGATAACGTTCCCCGTTCCGTTCGAACTCCCTGGCCATATTGCGCCGAAGCGCGTCGGGAACGCCGACATGTTCGATAATGACGGAGTGGTCGATCACCAGGTCGACGGGAACTTGCGGTTCAACCCGGGAGGCGTCTTCTCCCCTGGCGGCAACGGCATCGCGCAGCGCGGCGAGATCGACGAGCGCAGGGACGCCGGTGAAGTCCTGCATGAGAATCCGCGTCGGGCGGAAACGGACCGCCTGCCGCCGCTGCTGTCTCGGTCGCCATCCGGCCAGGGCATGAACATCGTCGAAGTCGGCCTGACCGAGGGCATGGGCGCGCAGGGCGTTTTCGACCAGCACCCTGATGGCATAGGGGAGCCGCTCAAGCTGGGTATAGCCAAGGGCGCCGAGCGTATGCAACGCATAGTAGGCGTAGGGGCGGCTTTTGGCTTGAAGAACCCGGAGAGAGTCGAAGGCGGTGCAAGGGGAGGGCATATGACGTGGCTTCCGCTCGAACAGGCAGGGCGACAGTAAAGAGCGCGAAGCAGCTATTTGATAATCAATAGTAAGGCTTATAACCGGAGATATTTTCTGGTCGGCATACGATGAGGGGCCCCGAGGCGGCGGCGGGAGCAGGGGGCGATGTCCGTTCCCATCGGCGGCCTGTGCATTCTGAATCCGGCATTACGCGGAGTGAATACCGTATGTTGAAAAATGACATTCTGTGACCGAGGGTTGTGTTCCATTGCGTTCGTCGGTTGCGGCAGGTTGAATACTCTTTCACGGCCACTCTTGGAACTGGCGCTGCGTTTTCTCCGCGTGAGCCCGTGGGGAACGGCGGTGCGAAGAACCTGCCGAAAGGAACGCTCCGACATGCAACACAGTCATACAGAGCCGGATGATCGATCGGTCTACGAGCAGATTAAGGAGTTGCTGGTCACCTATGCCTTCCTGCCGGGTGACAGACTTCATGTGCCCGAGCTGGCGGATCAGCTCCGGGTGAGTGCCACGCCAGTGCGCGAGGCTCTCAACCGCTTCTGTGCCGAAAGCCTGCTGACGGCCGTGCCCCATCGCGGCTTCTTCGTGAAGAGGCTCGATCAAGCCGAGATCGCCGATCTGTTCGGCATGAAGTACATGATGCTTGACTACGCCGCCAGCGGCACCATCGCGGGCCTCCGGCTGGATGACGGCGAACGTCGCGCCTTGGCGACCATTGCCGGGCTTGATAAAGAGGACGAGGATTTGCCGGAGCGGCTCAGGGTTTACGAGCGATACGCGGTTCCCATGACTCTGCTCATCGCGTCGCTGTCACAGAACGCCGCACTGCTGGAGTGTCTGAGAAACGTCCTGGACAGGCTCCACTTTGTCAGGCTGACGGAGATTGCGATGGAAGATCGCGCGGAGACGATCCTGAAAGAGGCGGCCGCGATTTCGCAGGGCCTGCTTGCAGGAAGTGAAGCTGCGGTCAAGCGGGGGCTCGAGGAGCAGCATCTGCGCGAGCAAAGGATGCTGCCGGAGCTTATGAAGGAATGCGTGAACCGGCTCTACCTGCGTTGCAGACCGGCCCCGCAATCGAGCGAACGCTCCGCCCGGCTTGTCATGGTGACGGCCTGACCGGTGGGTCTTGCGCTGACCGGAAGTAAAGGCCGCAGCGCAACTAGGGTGCGTCGGGTGCCCGCTTGTCGAGCATTGTGCAGACCAGCGCGCCGGTCTGGTGTACATGCTGATGGATCAGCCGGCCGGCTTCTCCCGCATCGCGGTCTTCGATCGCCGTCATGATCCCCTTGTGCTCGTCGACGGATTCATCCCAGCGTGCGGCGTGATGAAGTGCGGCGAAGCGGGCGCGGGTTGCGCCGACAATCAGCTTGGCGTGGAAGGTAATCAGCCTTGTGTTGCCGCTCAGCTTTACGATGGCGCGGTGGATGCGGTCATTGAGCTCGAAGTAGCGCTCCCGGTCTTTCTCAGCGTGGAAGGCATACATCTCATCGTGAAGCGCCTGCAGTTTGCGGAGCTCGACGGCCCCGAGGCGACGAACGGCAAGTTCTCCGCAGATGCGCTCGATCCCGGCCAGGGCCTCGAACAGCTCCGCCGTTTCTTCGACGGTGATCTCGGAGACGTAGGTGCCCCTGTGGAGTTCCGTGAGAATCAGGCCTTCGCCCTGCAGGGTCTTTAGGGCTTCGCGCAGGGGCGTTCGGGAAACGTCCATTGAATGCGCAAGGGCATTCTCATTGATGCGTTCGCCAGGCTTCAGGCGACCGTCCATGATCATCGCGCGCAGCCGGGCGGTCACCGCCGCGTGCAGGGGCTTACGCAAGACGGATACTGCATCTGATGACGTCATCGCTTTCCTAGACCTCCTGTTCTCGCATCTCCGCGTTCAGCTGTCCCGACAGCGCACCATTGACTGGAATTCTGTATACCGTATTATGTCTTTTTACGATTATGTAAGGGCAATAAAAAACAGTTATAGTTGCATATCCCGCCACATGCCATAGACTTTCGCGCTTCATACGCGGTGCTTTGCGAAACCTGGTCTAAGCGGTTTAGGGGCCCCGCGGCGCAGAGGGGCGGTCGACGGATGGAACGTGAAGCGGGGAGAAACAGCGGCGCACGTCTCAGTCTGAGCAAGCCTGTTCTCGCGGGTCCTTCCCGCAGCCATTCAGAAGCCCTGGAGAAGCAGCAAGTCGGTCGTAACGTCCTTTGTGGCCGCGCTGTCGCCCCTGGTTCCCCTGGTCGTCGAAGGAGAAGCGTGCAGCGATGTCCGGGGCCGGGAAGCTTTGAGCACGCGTTTTGGGAGGAACCGGTTTCCGAACGGCGCTGCCATCTGGGCAGCCGGTAACGAAGCCGCCTGATAAGAAGGAAAACTGACATGAGGTTTAGACTGATCCGAGTTCTTGGCATGGCCGTCCTGGCGGCTCCGCTGCTCTTCGCGGGGGCCGGGCCCTCGGTCGCCGAGACGGTCCGCATCGCCGGCAACTTTGCCGTCGACCATTCCAGCAGCAAGGCCATGGAGGTTTTCAAGCAGGAACTGGCGGAACACAGCGGCGGTGCATTGACGGCCGATATTTTCCCGGCCATGCAGCTTGGCGGCGCCCAGGAGAACGTCGACCAGGTCCGCTCGGGCACGGTCTTCGCCACCTGGATCGGCATCGCCTATCTGTCTCGCACTGTGCCCGAACTCGAAGCCGTCAGCCTGCCCTTCGCATTTTCTGACCGCGACGCCGCCTTTCGAGTAATCGACGGCAAGGTGGGCGATCTGCTGGACGAGAAGTTGGCGGAGAAGGGATTTCTTTCCCTTGGCTACATGGAACTGGGCTCGCGCAACGTCACCAACAACGTCCGCCCCTTGAGGACCATGGCCGACTTTGCGGACTTGAAGATCCGCCTGCAGCCGAACGAGACCCATCTCGCCAGCTTCAAGGCCATCGGCGCGAACCCCGTGGCCATGGGCATCAAGGAGGTCTACTCCGCCCTGCAACAGAATGTGCTCGACGGTCAGGAAAACCCCTATAGCATTATCGCGACCCGGCGCTTCGACGAGGTTCAGAAGTATGTCTCCGACAGCGGTCACTTCTTCGACTTCATCATTCTCGTCGCCAACAAGGACCGTTTCGACGCGCTTCCGGCAGAACAGCAGCAGGCCCTGCGCGATGCGGCGGCTGGCGCGGTGGCCTGGCAGCGGGCCAAGGCCGCCGAGGAAGATGCGGCCGCGCGGGTCGAACTGGTGAAGCGCGGCATGCGGTTCGACCCCCTGCCGCCGGAAACCCGCGCCGCCTTGCAGGACGCGACCGCCGGCGTCGTCGATGAACTGAAGGCCAAGATCGGCAGCGAGATCATCGACGCGGTTCTCGCCGAGGCCGAGGGGTGAGTTCAGGGAACGGGGCGCCGGCGCCTTCCGGCGCCCTGTTCCTCTCCGCCCGCACGGCTCTTGCCTGGGCTGACCGCTTTTCCTATGGCGCCATCGTCGCCGTCATGGCCTTGATGGCGCTGATCGTCGCGGTTCAGGTCTTCTTCCGCTACGTCCTGGCGTCCTCGATCGACTCGGCCGATGAGCTGGCGCGGCTGTTCTTTGTCTGGGCCATGTTCCTGGCCATTCCCCATGGGGTGCGCCGTGGCGTCCATGTCGGCGTCGAAGCCTTCGTCGCCTTGATGCCCGCCGGCAGGCGAGCGGCGCTGTTCCGTCTGAACAGTGCCCTTGCAGCAGCACTGATGGCCCTGATCTTCGCCACTGCTTTGCCGGTCATCACCGGCAAGTGGGAAGAGCGCATGCCGACGCTGGAGATCACCGCCGCGGTCTACTACATCGCCGTGCTGATCGCCGCCGGCCACGCCTGCCTGCATCTTCTGCTGCTGGCCTGGGGCGGGCCGCGGTGCTGGGAGGGCTTCGGCGTGCAGGTGGCCCGCCCCCTGGGCGGGGACGAGCCAAGCGGAGACGAGCCAAGCGGAGACCGGCCGGCATGAGCCTCGCCGTCGTCCTCGTTTTCCTGGCGCTGGCGCTTATCGGTATGCCGCTCGCCTTCGCGCTGGGCATCGCTTCCCTGGGCGGCCTGCACCTGGCCGGGGTGGATTTCACCATCCTGCCGCAGCGCATGCTGCACGCGGTCGACAACTTCCCGCTGATGGCGATCCCGCTGTTCATGCTGGCCGGCGAACTGATGGTGAAGGCCGGCATCGTGCGCCGCCTCGTTGACTTTGCCGACAGCTTGGTGGGCCACGTCCATGGCGGCCTCGCCCACATCACCATCGTCTCCGGTACGCTGTTCGGCGCGGTCAGCGGGGCTGCGGTCGCCAGCGCCAGCGCCCTCGGCAGTACCCTTGTGCCGGCGTTGCGCAAGTCCTATCCGGTGGACTACAGCTCTGCCGTGGTGGCCGCCGCCGCCAACCTCGGCCCGATCATTCCGCCCAGCAACGCGATGATCGTCTATGCGCTGATGGCCGGGGCCAGCGTCTCCGTCGGCGATCTTTTTATGGCGGGGGTGGTGCCGGGCCTGATCCTTGCCGCCGGTTTCATGGTGCTGGCTAGCGTGCAGGCGCGGCGCCGCGGCTATCCGCTGTCCGGGCGGGCCTTCAGCCTGCGCCGTCTGGCCAGGGAGACGCGCCGCGCCCTGGTCATCCTGCTGATGCCCGTGGTGGTGGTCGGCGGCATCGTCGGCGGTGTCTTCACCGCCACCGAGGGGGCGGCCATCGCCGTGGTCTACGCCCTCTTCATCGGCTTCGCAGTGACCCGCAGCCTGACCCTGGCCGACCTGCCGGACGCGCTCTTTCGCGCCGCCGTCACATCGGCCATGGTGGCCGCGCTGATCGCCTTTGCCGCCACGGTCACCTTCGTCTTCACCATCGACCTGCTGCCGCTGCGCCTCTCCGGTTCTCTGCAGGCTCTCACCGCCGATCCTGCGGTCTTCATCCTCATCGTCATGGTGCTGCTGATCGTCGTCGGCATGTTCATCGAGTCCAATGCCGCCTACATCATGCTGGTGCCGCTGCTGGCGCCGATCGCGCTCTCATACGGTATCGATCCCCTGGTCTTCGGGTTCCTCTTCGTCCTCAACCTCGTGGCCGGCATGATGACGCCGCCGGTGGGGGTGCTGCTTTTCGTCATGTGCGGGGTCTCGAAGATCTCCCTGGGCGCCCTGGTGCGCCACGCCTGGCCCTTCGTCGTGCTGCAGTACGCCGTATTGCTGCTCTGCCTCGCCGTCCCGGCGCTGATCACCTGGCTGCCGAACGCGCTGCGGTAAGGGAAGCGAGAAGTCAGACGGGGTCAGCGTGGAAGGCGAGCGCCGGTCCTGCGCATCCGGGAAAGTGCAACGCGTGTGCCTTCCTTCTGATACCTACTGACAAGGCCGGGATACGGCGGGTGGTGCACGCGCCGTCATCACCACGCCGGTCGAGGCGGAGCGCTGACGGCGCCGGCGCCATCCGTTCACCGGCCCGAACTTCACCGTAAACGGCTGCGGGTAGAGACTCTCCGCCCTTCGCGGGCCAGCAGGTTGCGGCAGAAAAAGTCTCCTGTTTCGCGCACGTGGTGCTCGATCAGCGCGCCGGCCCGGTCGGCATCGCGCGCGGCGATGGCTGCCAGGATCTCCGCGTGCTCTGTCACAGAGGCGTCCCAACGCTCCTGAGCCTGCAGCGCCTGGAAGCGCACGCGCCGGGCGGCGACGAGCCATTGCTCGTGCGCCTGGATCAGGTGCCTGTTGCCGGTCAGCTGAACGAAGCGGCGATGGATCTCGTCGTTCACCGCGGAATAGTCTTCACGCGCGCGCTCCCGGTGGAGTGCGTAAAGGCGTTCGTGGAGGCCGGTGAGATCGCGGAGTTCCTGATCGGTGATCCAGCGCGCGGCGATCCTGCCGGCACTGCTTTCGACCACGGCAATCGCCTGGAAGGTCTCCGCCGTGTCGTCCGCAGTGATGAAGGTGACGTAGGTTCCGCAGCGCGGCCGGCTCTGCACCAGTCCTTCCCGCTTTAGGACGGCCAGGGCCTCACGCAGTGGTGTGCGTGAAACGCCAAGTTTTTCGGCCAGCGCAACCTCGCTGATCCGTTCGCCCTCCTGCAGATGGTTGAGGACGATGCGCTCGCGCAGATTTTCCGCCACCCACCGCCACAAAAGCGAAGAGGGTGCGACCCTTGTCCCTCCTTTCACGCGTCCTGCCGTTGGGCCCGGTGCAGAGCCGGGGGCGGATCCCATTTCGGAGTCTTGCAGGTCGCGCCGCCTCGCAGGTGCGTTCCCAGCGGCGGCATCTTCGATATGGTCCGCCGCGACATCGTCTGCGGGCGGCGGGGACCTGCGGTCCGGCTTGCGTCCAGTCATGGCGTGCGGTTCCTCATGGCGGTGGATCATCCTCGTGCGCCTGCTTGGTTGGAGCCACGCCATCCGCCCAACGTTTCCTTCCGGCGCGCTGATCTGGACCGGCGGCGACGACCCTGCAGCCACTGGCCAGCGCGGGAAGGTCGATCAACGTTCCGCGTAAAAGAGACTAACGGAACTCGGGTGATTTGGGTCCCGAATACGGTATACCTAGAGCTGCAAAAAAGGATTGCAAGCGCGCCTCGTTCGGGCGGTGGCGGTCCGGCACACTTTCTGCGCGAGCCTTCTGGGGAAACCCATGCATGACTGAATCGGCCGGTCGTATGCCAGGCCGTGCCTGTGGAACGACCGCCTTGCGGACTGCGCTCACGCCGGAGACGCCCGCCCGCTGCATCAGGCTCGGAGGTCTGGACGGTCGTGCACGGGCGCGACGGCAGGTTGAAGCGCTTGCGCCGGGGGACCGGGCTGCGTGATGAACCTGATGCCGGGTTTCCTGGCGTCTATGGCGCCGTGGGCGTGCAGCGGCGTGCCGTGGCAGGTCCGGGCGCCAGTGGAAGACCCGGTGGGGAAAGGGCACCGCGCTCCGACGCCCCAACTCTCTTTCACGCCGGTGCCGCTTGGCGACTGGCTTTTCGGTCTGCCGCTGTACGGAACGGCTGTTCCGGCCTTACCGGATCAACAGCGATGGACCTGCGGCCTTGCCTGCGGAGGCTGCCGGTCAGCCAGCGAAGCCGGGCCGCCGATCATAGACGCGGCTTCGGCGCGGGCGCGGGCCCTTTGTCTCCGACTCACGCAGGTGGGCGCAAACGAAAGCCGCGGTCCGGCGGACATGCTGCTCGATCAGCTGGCCGACCCTTTCCGCCTCGCGCGCTTCCATCGCAACCAAGATCTCCCGATGCTCGGCCACCGACTCTTCCCAGCGTTCGCTGGCGCGGATCGCGGCGACACGCACGCGTCTGGCGGCAACGATCAGGTTCTCATGGGTTGCGGCTAACATCTTGTTTCCACTAAGAGAAACGAAGGAGCGATGAATCCGGTCATTCAGTTCGGAATACTCCGACTGCTTCCCCTCGTCGTGAAAGGCGAACATCTGTCGATGCAACTCGGCGAACCAGCGCAGCTGATCGTCGGTGATCTTTCGGGTGGTCAGTTCGCCGCCGACTCGTTCGATGAGGGCCATTGCCTCGAACCTGTCTTCCGTCTCTGCGACCGTGATCTGCGACACGAAAGTCCCCTTGTGCGGTTCTATACGGATGAGGCCTTCGGACTGCAAAACCTTGAGAGCGTCGCGCAGCGGCGTGCGCGAGCAGCCGAGGTACTCCGCCAGGTCGTTTTCATTGATACGCTCGCCCTCGTGCAACTTGCCGTCGATGATGAGACTGCGCACCTGTTCGGCGACGGCGACGTGCATCGGTGCCCGCGATACGCTGCGCATCTTCTTGGTCGAAGGGACATTGGAGAAATCGGATGGGAACGGCTGGAGGCCGCCCGGAGCCTGCCAATCATTCATGGGGCCAGTTCCTTCTGTGAAACGCCTCGATCACACAACTTTTAAGTGATTTATTGATCGTATAACAAGTAGAATATCGGCCCAAGCAGTCTTCCAGTCTAGGGGAAAAAAAGTGGCAGCTAGTCGCTGGCAACTCCGGCCTTGCAAAAAGAAGATGTGGATACAGTATCCATATATGTGTCAGGTTACGAGAATGAGAGGCTTGTAAGGTAAATTTTTGATTGTGTTAAGAATTAAACCATAGCGAGTGTTTGCTGTTTCGTCGCGATATATAGATGGATCGATTAGGGGTGTGACGCCGCGCATACAGTCGCATCTGGAGATACGATGACGATGACGGATCCAGGGCCGGTTTTGCCGGACCACGAAGGTGTAAAGACAACGCGCCGGGTGCTTTTGGGGATGCTGACGCCATCGTCGAACACGGTGGTGGAACCGGTGACCACGGCGATGGTGGCGGACCTGCCGGAGGTCTCGGTCCACTTCAGCCGCTTTCCGGTTACCGAGATCACCCTGAGCGACGAGGCTCTGGCCCAGTTCGAACCGGGCCGCATTCTCGCAGCCGCCAAGCTGCTCGCCCAGGCCAGGGTCGCGGTTATCACCTGGAACGGCACCTCGGCGGCCTGGAAAGGTTTTGCCAGCGATGACGACCTCTGCCGGCAGATCACCGCGGAAACAGGAATCCCAGCCGCCTCTTCGGTGCTGGCGATGAACGAGATCTTCGCCGCGACCGGCGTGCGGCGCATCGGGCTGGTGACGCCCTACTTGGAGGCGGTGCAGGAGCGCATCATCGCGAGTTACACGGCCGCGGGCTATCACTGCGTTGCCGAGCGTCACGAGAACGACCCCGGCAATTTCTCCTATTCCGAAATCGGGGAGGACCTGATCGCCCAACGCATCCGAGAGGTTGCGACCGCGCAGCCTGATGCCATCGCCGTGGTCTGCACCAACCTTTTTGGAGCCCGCGTGGCGGCTGTGATGGAGGCGGAAACCGGCATACCGGTCTATGACACCGTCGCCACCGGCCTCTGGAAATCCCTCGTTCTCGCCGGTATCGATACAGCGCGTGTCACAGGCTGGGGAACGCTGTTCAAAACACGGCTGAACAACCTGCCTTCCGCATAGCAGGCCGGACCGACCGACATGCCAAGCCGACCAACCCGCGAAGTGTGGGGCGGTAGCAAGGCAGTCTTACTGGATCCGTGAACCGTGGCTGTTGTCCGGAACCCGGGCGATACCGTCTCGGGACCTGGCTGTTGGCTCCCAACCGGATGCCGGATACCACGTGCCGGAGCGCGGGGCCGGGCGCCCGTTGCCCGCCCTGTCCGCCTCGACCCTTGATAGCGGAGAACAAAATGGAATACGGTATACTGTTTAGGAAAGGCCCTGTAAGTGGGCCGGTGCGGTGATCGTTGGAGGGAGGGACGCAGTCGTGCCCATGCAGAACGGACTCTACAAGCTGCAGTTTCACACGGCTATCGGGGCGGGCTCCGGTGTCGTCATGCTGCAGGACGGGCAGCTTTGGGGCGGCGATTCCGGCCTTTACTACGTCGGCTCCTACGAGGTGCGCGGCAACGCGCTTTCGGCCCGATTGAGGACCGACAGACATTCCAATCTCGGCCAGGTCCAGTCCGTCCTGGGGATCGACCAGGCCACGATCGCACTCGAAGGCGACGCCCGGGACAATGCCGCCGCCATGACGGGGACCGCCAGAGAGGTCCCGGGCGTCACGCTGCAAGCCCATCTCTCCAGAATCTGCAGCTAGCCGTCGCTTCGTGACGGTTTCGGTCCCGCCAGAAAAGCCTCGATCACCGCCCGGAGGTTGGGGCCCAGCGCGTCGCTGACATAGCCGCCTTCCTGCACGACCACACAGGGCAGCCGCAGTTCTGCAATGCGCATGGCGATCCGGCTGAAGCCCTTTGTCGTGATGGCAAGACCCTGCACCGGGTCGTCCTCGTGGGCGTCCAGACCCAGGGCGATCACCAGCGCGCCCGGTGCGAAGTCGGTGATCTGGCTCAGCGCCCGCTCCAGCGCGGCAAGGTAACCATCGTCTCCGGTGCCCCGGGCAAGGGGGATGTTCAGGTTGCAGCTTTCGCCGGCGCCGGTGCCCGTCTCGTCGGCATAGCCCCAAAAGAAGGGATAGAAACGCAGGGGGTCGGCGTGGAGGGAGACGGTCAGCACGTCAGCGCGCTGGTAGAAGATCTGCTGGGTGCCATTGCCATGGTGGACGTCGACATCGAGGACGGCGACTCTGGGATACCGGCTGCGCAGCCGTTCTGCCGCGATCGCTGCGTTGTTGAGGAAGCAGAACCCGCCTGCCAGGTCGCGCGCGGCATGATGTCCCGGCGGCCGGCAGAGGGCATAGACGAGCGCCTCGCCACTGAGAACAAGATCTGCGGCATGAACGGCGCTTTGCGCGCTGGCGTAGGCGCTGCGCCAGGTCTCTGCGTTGATGGGGGCGGCGCCGTCCATGATGTGGTAGCCGACCTGACCCACGGCAGAGGCCGGATAGCCGCCTGGGGCCTCGCCGGCCCGTGAAACGGGATGGAGGTTGGGTATTACTTCTTCCGGCGCGCCGGCAATCCGCCGCCAGCGCGGCAGAATGGTCTGCAGGAAGGTGAGGTAGCGGTCGTCGTGCACCGCTGCAAGGGCGGACGATCCACTGTCCGGCGGCAGCACCGGGACGATGCCGAGGTCCCCGAGGGCACCGAGAAAGGTCTGCGCGCGCTCCGGGGTTTCCAGGGCTGGGGCGAAAGTGCCGTTGGCCATGATACGCCCGGGACGGTAGGCGCTCTGCGCCGGATCGAAGATGGCTTTCATACGCTGCACCGCGTTGGTGCCCTCACGCCCGGTGGCGCGCCGTGCTGGAGGAACCGGCAGTGCCGCCCAGCCAGCCCTCCCTGATGAGTTCGTCTGTACAGTCGGCCAGGGTCCGGCGCAGCGCCGCCGAGACTTCGTCGATCACGGCCCTGCTGCTGTTGAGCGGCGGCGAGATCATCACCCACTCGCCATACTTGCCGTGGCTGGTTCGGCGGGCGTAGACGATGAGGCCGTTCTGCATCGCCAGGCGGGAGACCCGCCGGGTGATCTCCACCTCCAGGGGGAAGGGCTGCTTTGTCGCCTTGTCCATGACCAGCTCGATTGCCATCAGCAGCCCTTTGCCGCGCACGTCGCCCAGAATCGGCGAGTCGTGCAGCAGGGCGCGCAGCTTGCGATCAAGATAGGGGCCAAGTTCCGCCGCTTTCTCGGTCAAGCCCTGACGTTCCACTTCATCCAGGACCGCGAGACCGGCAGCGCAGGTCAGCGGATTTGCGACATAGGTGTGACCGTGGAGAAACCCGCCGCCCTCGGCGAGCAGGTCCACAAGGCTGCGCGGCGCCATCATAGCGCCCAGCGGCGTGTAGCCGGCGCCCAGGCCCTTGGCGAGCACGACCAGATCCGGCCGTCCCTGCGGCCAGTGGTGGGCGGAGAGGAAACGGCCGGTCCGCCCGGCGCCGCTCATCACCTCGTCGTAGATGAGCAGTAAACCGTGCCGCGAGCATATCTCGCGCACGGCCGCGTAGTAGCTGTCCGCCGCCACCAGGGCACCGGTTGCAAGCCCGCCGACCGGCTCCATGACGAAGGCCAGGCAGGTCTCCGCGCCCTCACGCAGAATGGTCTCTTCCAGCGCCGCGGCTGCGGCGGCCTGCCAGCTTTCCGGGCTGTGCCCCGCGGGAATGCGGTAGGTGAAGGGTGCGGGGATCTTTGGCATTCTGACCATCATCGGGCCGAAAACCTCGTCCGCTTCCTCGTCGCCGGTGATGGAAAGCGCCCCCAGGGTGGAGCCGTGATAGGAGGGGTCGCGGGCGATCACCTTCCAGCGCTTGCCTTCGCCGCGCAGCCAGGCAATCTGGCGGGCGAACTTCAGGGCGGCTTCGATGGCCTCCGATCCACCCGATGTAAAAAAGGCGCGGTCGAACCCCTCGCCGCAGAGGTCGGCCAGGCGTTCGCCCAGGGCCTCGTTGGCCTCGTTCACGAAGGCGGTCCGCGAGGCGAAAGCACAGTTGGCGGCCTGACGGGCAATGGCTTCGACGACGTGAGGGTTGCCGTGGCCGATGTTGGTGACCACCGGCCCGCTGGCCGCGTCGACGTAGCGCCGGCCCTCCTGATCCCAGAGGTAGGGGCCCTCGGCCCGTGCAAGGCGTGGCAGCCCGCGGCTGGAAGCGGCGGCGTAGAACGCTTGAATGGCTAACTCCCCACTCACCGCCTGTCCTCCGCCAGTTGGTGAAAGGCTTCGTCGGCGGCCTGACAGATGGTTTCGTCGCGGCGCGGCTCGAGGCCGACGGCCTCATAGAAGGTGAGCGCCGCTTCGTTGCCAGGGTCGACAGAGAGTCGCAGATGGGTGCAGCCATCGGCGCGGCCACGGCGTGCCGCGTCTGCCAGGAGCCTGCGGCCGAGTCCCTGCCCGCGGAAACGCTCGACGACATGCAGGTCCTGCACGTAAACCCCGAGGCAGCCGCGCCAGGTCGAATAAGTATAGAAGTAAAGCACCAATCCCGCCGGCGTGCCTTCGGCCTCGGCGATCAGGGCCTCAAACTGACGTTTGTCGCCAAAACCATGATGCCGAATGGTTTCGACGGTGCTGCCGCAGGGTGGCGCGTTTCTTAAGGTGCGCACCAGGTCGTCCAGCAGATCGCAGACGATCTGAGCGTCACCTTTGGCCGCCTGGCGGATACTCACGGCTGTCTTTGCCACGGTCAGGTCAGAAGCCAACTTGGTCTCCTCCCTTAAGAACCAGTGTTGAGCGTGCTTCGTCGGGGCTCGCGACTTCGAAGCCGAGTTCCTCGACGATCCGGCGGATCTTCGCAACCTGGTCCGCATTGCTCTCGGCAAGCTGACCGCGGCCGATGGTCAGGCTGTCTTCCAGGCCGACGCGCACGTTGCCGCCGAGAATTGCTCCCATGGTGGCCAGAGGCATCTGATGACGACCTGCTGCAAGGACGGAAAACCGGTAATCGGTGCCAAGCAGCCGGTCCGCAGTCTGCTTCAGGTGCATGAGCTGCTCTGGATGAGCGTCGATGCCGCCTAGGACCCCGAGAACGAACTGGACGAAAACGGGCGGCTTGATGGTGCCCTTGTTCAGGTAGAAGGCGAGGGTCTGCAGATGTCCGGTGTCGTAGCACTCGAACTCGAAGCGGGTGCCGGCGCCTTCACCCAACTGCTCGAGAACCGCCTCGATATCAGCGAAGGTGTTCTTGAAAACGAAGTCGCGGGTCGCCTCCAGAAAGCCCTGCTCCCAGTCGTGCTGCCACTGATCGTAGCGGCGGGCGAGAGGAAAGATGCCGAAGTTCATGGACCCCATGTTCAGCGAACACATCTCAGGGCGGGCCCGCAGCGGCGCGGCCAGACGGTCTTCCAGGGTCATGTTGGCGCCGCCGCCGGTGGTGATGTTCAAGACCGCGTCGGTGGCCTGCTTGATACGCGGCAGGAAATCCATGAAGACGTCCGGGTCGGCCGTCGGCAGTCCGCTGTCCGGGGTGCGGGCGTGCAGATGCAGGATTGCCGCGCCGGCCTCCGCCGCAGCGACTGCCTGCTCGGCGATCTCCGACGGCGTGACCGGCAGATGCGGTGACATGGTGGGTGTGTGGATCGAGCCCGTCACGGCGCAGGTGATGATAACCTTGTTGTCGGCCACAACGGGCCCTCCTTGGTTGGTGGTCCGGGCGCCCCTCCGCCGCCCGGTGGCGCCGGAGGGCCCGCCTCAGGGTGCACCTATTTCAGGAGTCTGGTCCAGACCTGGTCCTGAAGTTTGATCGATCTCTCCGAGCAGGCCGGTACGAAGATGAACTTTCGGTCGGCAGGAGCGACGATTTCCGGTGCCGTTTTCAGCTCGTCGGCCATGAAGGCATCGCTGCCCGCTACCGCGTTGGAGTAGCGCGCGAAGTTCGACTGGATGGCGACGTTCTCCGGTTGCAGCATGAAGGACAGGAACTTCAGCGCGTTGTCCTTGTTCTTGGCCCCGGTGGGCACGACCATCACATCCATCCAGGTCAGCACGCCCTCCCTGGGGTAGGAGTAGGCAAACTTCGCGTCCTTGCTGCGCAGCTTCAGCGAACTGCCGTTCCAGTTGGAGTGGGCCTTGACCTCACCGGCCAGCATGCGCTCGCGCAGGCCCTCGGACTGATACATCTTCACGTGCTGCTTCTGCGCTTGAAGGACGTCGAAGGCCGCCTGGAAGTGCGCCGGGTCCTCGGTGCAGAGGTCGTTGCCCAGATAGGCGTGGACCATCTTTACGACCTCGTCCGCGGAATTGAACATGCCGATCTCGCCCTGCAGTTCCGGCGGGGGGTTGAACAGCACTTCGTAGGTGTGAATGTCGCCGCCGTAAGCCGAGGTGTCGACGGTGAAGCCCGTGGTCCCCCAAAGCCAGGGGATGGAGTACTCGTTTGTCGGGTCCCAGGGGGGCGACTGCCAGCGGCTCTCCAGGTTCTCGAAGCCGGGCAGGGACTTGACGTCAACGTTCTGGATCAGGCCTTCGGAGATCATGCCGGCGACGAAGTTGTTGCCGGGAACCGCGACATCGTAATCGGCGCCGCCGGTCTGAAGCTTGGCAAGAAGGGTTTCGCTGGAATCGTAGGTGTCCAGCACCACCTTGATGCCGGTTTCGTCTTCGAACTTCTCGAGCAACTCAGGCGAGGTGTATTCGGCCCAGTTGGCAAAGTTCAGCACGCCTTCGGCGCCGGCGCCCGTGGCGATCAGGGTGAGGGGGACGGCCACTGCGGCCAACCTTAAAGTCTTGTGCATTGTGCGTCTCCACTGTTCGGTTTTTTTGGTTTCTGTTGCAGGGACAATCACGGCGAAGCCTCCGAACGCCGTGCGATCAGCCAGGCAAGGCTGACGAAGATGAAGGAGATCAGCAGCACCAGGGTCGAGATCGCGTTGATCTGCGGCGTGATGCCGATGCGGATCAGGCTGTAGATGTAGATCGGCAGGGTCGTTGTGCCGGCGCTGCCGACCATCAGGCTGATGATGAAGTCATCGACCGAGGTGATGAAGGCGAGCATCAGCCCGGCCAGAATGCCGGGCGCCAGCAAGGGGAAAGTCACGTGCCAGAAGGTGCGCCAGTTGTCGGCGTAGAGATCCTGCGCGGCCTCCTCGTAGACCGGGCTCAGGCTGTCCAGGCGGGCGCGGATCGGCAGGTAGGCGAAGGGAATGCAGAACACCGTGTGGGCGATGATGAGGTTGCCCAGGCCCAGGCTGAGACCGATGCCGGTGAAGAAGATCACCATGGCGATGGCGATCACGATCTCCGGCACGATCAGCGGCAGCAGCAGCGTGCTGAGCGCAAGCTGCTGGCCCCGGAAGGGGCTGCCGCGCACCATCGCCAGGGCGGCGAAGGTGGCGAGCGCGGTCGCCAGGATGGAGGCGACGCCGGCAACGATGAGGGAATTCAGGGCCGCCCGCTGGATATCGCTGTTGGCCGCGACCTTGACGTACCAGTCGAGGCTGAAGTGCGACCAGATGGTCGCAGAGTTGCTGCCGTTGAAGGAAAAGACGACGAGCAGGACGATCGGCGCATAGAGAAACAGAAAGAAAGCCCAGGTCGCCGCCCCGAAGCCCGGAATGCGGCCGACCGTAAAGCGCCGGGCTCCACGGTTCGCTGCGGCTCCCTGCGCGGGGCTCATGCGGACGGTCTCGCTCATGGCTGCCAGGCCCCGCTGCGCCGCCGCTGCGCCTGCCAGAGCAGGACGGCCAGAACGGCGGCCAGAAGAATCAGCGACATCGCCGAGCCGAAGGGCCAGTTGCGGGAAGCGCCGAACTGTGCCTGGATCAGGTTGCCGATCATCAGATGTTTACCGCCGCCGAGCAGCGCCGGGGCAATGAACGAGCCCAATGCCGGAACGAAGACCAGGATCGCACCGGCGGCGATGCCCGGCCGGGCCAGCGGCAGGACGACATGGCGCAGCATGGCGCGGCGATTGGCGTAGAGGTCGTGCGCTGCCTCGATAAGGCGGCGGTCGATGCGCTCGATCGCCGCATAGATCGGCAGCACCATGAACGGCAGGAAAGTGTAGACGAGGCCGATTGCGATGGCGCCGTTGGTATAAAGCAGACGCAAAGGTTCCTCGATCACCCCGGCTGCTTCCAGTCCGTTGTTGATGAGGCCCTCGTCGCGCAGGATCATGATCCAGGAGTAGGTGCGGATCAGCAGATTAGTCCAGAACGGTACGGTGACCAGCAGCAGCAGGATCCCCTGACGCGACTTGGGCTGAAGGGCGATCACGTAAGCCACCGGAAAGCCGGCCAGCAGGCAGAGCGCTGTGGTCAGCGCGGCCAGCGCCAGCGAACGCAGGACGATGCGCGGATAGGCGTCGTTGAAGATCAGTTCGCCGGTAAAGTCCTCTTCGAAGAAAACCTGGATGTAGGCCTCCACGGAGAAGGCCGGGCGCACGCCGCCCCAGGGGTTGGCTTCCATGAAGGACGCGATCGGTACCAGCAGCAGCGGTACAACGAGAAAGAGGCCAACAACGACGAGCGCGGGCCCGAGAGCGAGTGCGATCCCACCGCGGGAGAGGCGGGCGGGGCCGGTCATGGCTCCAGCACCCAGAGTGCCGCAGCGGGCAGGCTGACCCGCACCGTCTCGCCCTCGCGCGGAGGCACTGCACCGCCCTCTGTGTTGCGCAGCCGCACGGTGATGCTTGCGCCGAGAGCCTCGACATCGACCAGCACACAGGTGTCGGCGCCGAGATACTCGATCTCCCGCACCCGGCCGTCGAACACGTTCGCAAGGTCGTCGTAGGCTGCGCCGTTGACGAGGCGGCAGCTTTCGGGGCGGATGGCCACCGAGAGCGCATGGTCCCGTCCGTCGGTCGGCAGGACCGCCGCGGCGAAACGCAGTTCTGCCGCGCCGCCAAGAACCAGTCTCTCGGCGTCCTTCGGGTGTCCGAGAATGATGTTGGTGTCGCCGATGAAATCGGCGACGAAGCGGCTGCGGGGGCGTCGGTAGATCTCTTCCGGGGGGCCGAGCTGCAAGACCCGGCCTTCGGACAGGACGGCGACACGGTCCGACATGATCAGGGCTTCCTCCTGATCGTGCGTCACGAAGATAAAGGTGATGCCCGTCGCCTTTTGCAGGCGTTTCAGCTCCAGGCGCATCTGCTTGCGAAGCTTGAGGTCGAGCGCAGAGAGCGGTTCGTCGAGCAACAGGATCTTGGGCTCGTTGGCGAGCGCCCGCGCCAGGGCGACGCGCTGCTGCTGACCGCCGGAGAGCTGTGCGGGCCGCCGCTCCGCCAGACCCTCGAGCCGCACCAGAGCCAGAACCTCGTCGACCTTGCGCGCGATGATGGCACTGTCCAAGCCGCGCATCTTGAGGCCGAAGGCGATGTTCTCACCCACCGACATGTGGGGGAAGAGCGCATAGCTCTGGAACACGGTGTTGATGGGACGGCGGTAGGGCGGCAGGTCCTGGAGCGGTTCGCCGTCCAGCAGAACCTCGCCGGCGGTAGGCTGCTCCAGACCGGCGATCATGCGCAGCAGTGTGGTCTTGCCGCAGCCCGAGGGTCCCAGCAACGTGAAGAACTCGTTCTGCCCGATCTCCAGGCTGAGGTCGTCGACGGCCCGCACGTCAGTGCTGCCGGCAGCGTCGAAGACCTTGGTCACCCGGCGTATGGCAAGCCCCGTCCCGGAGACAGTCCCGGTGGGACCTGCACGCTCTCCCGTCATCGTCCTCCCAACTCCCATCCCCAAGGAAGTGCCGAGAAATGATCTTAGGGAGCGCCCCTGCTTTGATCTAATCTATTCGAAGAATGCACAACATTGATGAAATCTATGTCTCGGCGATCTCCTTTAGACGGTCCAGAGGGATGGCGTGAGAGGTGCGGCCCTCTCGCCCGGTAATGGTTTCCGCAGCGCAGAGGGCGTTCCAGATGCTTTCCTCGGTCGCTTCGATAACCGCCTGGAACAGTCCGGCAAGCGCCATGTCCGGCAGGAAGCGCGCGCTGTGGAGTTGCTTGTCGTCGGCTGCGGAGTGAACGTTTCCGGTGGAAAAGGCGAGGAAGATGTCGCCGCTGGCCGGCGCGGCGATGCCGCCGGTGCGGGCCACGCCCATACCGGCGCGTTGCGCCAACCGCCGGCATTGGTGCGGCAGGAGCGGGGCATCGGTGGCGACGACGGCGATGATGGAGCCTTCATCGCGGGCCACGGGCCAGGGGCTTGGAACATCACTGGTCGGGATCGCCGCGCCGATTGCCCCGCCGTCCAGGCGAAGCTGATGCCGCCGGCCGTAGTTCGCCTGGACAAGTACGCCAAGGGTCCAGCCTTCGCTGGCGACTTCGACCAGCCGCGACGCAGTACCGATGCCGGCCTTGAACTCATGCGTGTTCATGCCGGTCCCGCCGCCGACGTTCCCTTCGGCCACCGGCCCGCCTTTGGCCGCCTTGAGGGCGGCGTGCACGTGTTCGGGCCGCACCGCAAGGGCCGAAGGGTCGCTGAGCCAGCCATCGAAGGTCTCCGCCACCAGGGGCAGGCAGAAATCGAAGGCAAAGCCGCCGGCCAGCTCGTAGCTCACCAGGCCCTCGTGGACCGCGCCGATCGAGTGGGTGCCGGTGATGGCCAGGGGGCCGCACATCAGGCCGAACTCCTGCAGGAACGAGAGACCTGTCATCTCTCCGTTGCCGTTCAGGACATGGGCATCGGCAAAAAGATGCCGCTGCCAGATCTCACCCTCCTCGGGGACGATCACCGTGACGCCGGACCGTACGGTCGTCGGCGAGTCCCTGACGATCGTTTCATGTCCGACCCGCAGGCCGGCGACATCGGTTATGGCGTTGAGCGGACCCGGCGGCAGGCTGCCGACGGAAAGCCCGAGGTCCCGCAGTCGCGCTCTGTTCATGATCAGCCTCTCCCCTTGTTGCGGACGCGCTGGACATTGATACCATCTGTGTGAAAGCATCGTGGCATTCAAATGGTCAATGCTGGGGATTGACGCATGACCGATTACCGGGCGCGCGATGGCCTGGCCGATCTTGACTGGAACCTGCTGCGCACCTTCGTCGTCATTGTCGAAGAGGGCAGCATAACCCGTGGGGCCAGCCGGCTGATGCGCACCCAGCCGACGATCAGCAGTGCTCTCAGGCGCCTGGAAGAACAGGTCGGCCGCCGCCTCGTCGACCGTGGCGGCGGTCGCTTTGCCCTGACCCAGCACGGCGAGGTCCTTTACCGCGAGAGCCGGAAGGTGCTCGACGCGCTCGGTCAACTGGGCGGCCTGCTCAGCGATGCGGACCAGGAGGTGACCGGTGCGATCCGCATCGCCATGGCAAGCTACGTCGTGTTTCCGCCGTTCGACCAGCTTCTGGGCCGCTTTCACAGGCGTTACCCGGCGGTGACCTTCACCCTCGATGTAATGCCCAGCGTGGACGTGCTTCGCACCGTAAGAGACGGCCTCTGTTCCTTCGGAATCTGCCTGCTCTCCCATCAGCGCCGCCGGCTCACGACGGAGATGCTGTTCCGCGAGCAGTTCGGATTCTTCTGCGGGGCGGGCCACCCCTTGTTTGGGCGCGAGGACGTTTCGGCGGAGGAGATGCGCGACAGCACCTATGTGTCCTTCAAGACCGACCAGCTCACCGACGCCTTGCATCCCGTGGCCGAACTCCGTCGCAGCCTGCAGCTGGGCGAGGAGCCGACCGGCACCTCCTCACACCTGGAAGAGGTACGCCGGATGATCATGGCGGGCATGGGCATCGGTTCGCTGCCGGTCCACGCCATGGCGCGCGACGTTCGCGATGGCCGTCTCTGGCAACTGCCGCCTTACGAGGACCTGCCGGCAGTCGACGTTCATATGGTGACCAACGAACGCACACGCCTAGACCGCGGCGAACAGATCCTCATCACGATGCTCCGGGAGTACATCGCATCCACCGATCCGGCGGAGCGCTCCTACCCCCTGGTGACCTGAATCCGCACTTCAACGGCAGACTGCGGACGGCACCGGCGGGGTGCGGAAGGCGAAGGCGCAAGCTCGTGTTCGAAGAAGGCACTCTGCCGCTCTGCAGCAAGTCGCGCTTGATTGGGATTGCGACGGATCAAAACCCTGCATTCCAACGGAGGCGAGAAGCAGTGGGTTCCGATTTCATGCCAAGGCAACACGCTCCTGACGACGGTCAGGCCATGCGTGTGTCGTGGTTTCCAATTCTTGCTGGGTCAGGGTGACAGGATTGCGCCTTAGTCATCAGTGTCTCCCGGAAAGGGCGGCGCCAGCCCGCAGTCGGCGGCCAGCGTGTTCAGGTCGCGGCGAAGGGCCGGGTTGAGCGCCAACCCGTCGCGGCGGCGTGTTTCGGCAGCGGCTGTTTTGCCGTCGCCCGGCAAGCGCACCGGATCGTGACCGGGCAGGGGGGGCGAAGCGCGCATCTCGGCAAAGGCCCGAGCCGCGGCCTCGGCAAAGTCGTCGCCCATGCCAAAAGCGGCCGGATCGAGCGCCATGACGAACTGCCCGGTATTGGTGGGCGAAGTCGTGTCGGAGGTGAAATCGACCACGTCAGACCCGAAGGCCGCGCCGTTCAGAACCCCGGCCACAAGGCCGATGGCGACCGACAGGCCGAACCCCTTTGGTCCGCCGATGGGCAGAAGAAATCCTTCGGATTTGCGGGCCGGGTCGGTCAGCGGCTGGCCGTCGCGCCCGACCATCCAACCCTCGGGCATCGGCTGCCCCTGCTGCAGGAGGGTCTTGATCTTCCCCATCGCGGCCACGGTCGTAGCCATGTCGAAAACGAAGGGGTCGGGTCCGGCGGCAGGGGCGGAGAAGGCGATCGGATTGGTGCCGAGCAGCAGGTCCGTGCCGCCGTATGGCGGCACATGGTTGGCGCTGCCCACGGCGGCGGCTATGCCCAGCATCCCGGCCTCGGCCTGCGGTCGGACATAGAGCGCGAGCGGCCCCGCATGGTTGCCCCGCCGCACGCCGACCCAGCCGATCCCGGCCGCGCGCGCCTTCTCGATAGCCAGGTCGCGGGCGGCGGCCATGGCGAGGTGGCCGAGGCCGTTGTCGCCGTCGATCAGCGCGGTGGCGACGGTCTCGTGGGCCACTGTGATGGCCGGTCCGGGGTTGCAGCCGCCCCCGGCAAGGCGCGCCAGGTATTGACGCAGGCGAAAGACGCCATGCGTGCCGTGGCCGTAGATGTCGGCCTCGACCATAAGCGACGCGACCTTGGCCGCGTCGGTCTCCGGCACTCCACGCGATTGCAGTGCATGCGCCACGAAATCGCGCAGGGTATCGACGGCAATGGCGGCCCCGTCAGCCATCGTAGGCGCCCACGCGCTCCTTGTGCCAGAACACCACCTTGCGCTGGGTCCAGGTCACCAGCACGTAGAGCGCCAGCCCCACGAGGCTGAGATAGAGGATCAGCGAAAAGACGCGCGGCGTGTTGAGTTGCGAGGCGGCGACCCGGATCAGTTCGCCGAAGCCCTTGCCGCCGCCCAGAAATTCGCCCGTGATCGCACCCGCCATGACGCCGACGGCTCCGATCTTGAGTCCGGTGAAGACCTGCGGCAGGCCGCTGGGCAGCTTCATCTTGATCAGCGTCTGCATTCGGCTCGCGCCCATCGTCTTGAACAGCATCCGGGCGTTTTCATCGGCCGAATGGAGCCCGGCGGCGGTGCCCACCACGATGGGGAAGGTCGCGATGAAGGCCGCGAGAGCCACTTTCGACTCGATCCCGAAGCCCAGCCACGCGACGAACAGCGGCGCGAAGGCGACCTTCGGCATGGTATCGATGGCGACGAGATAGGGCATCACGGCCTTCTCGCCGAAGGCCGTTTCGCCCACGAGCACGCCCAGCGAGAACCCGATCGCGATGGCCAGCGCAAAGCCGTAGATCACCTCCTTTATGGTAATCCAGAGCGACCCGAGCATGTAGCCGCCGGTCAGAAGGTTCTGGCCGACGAAGATCATGTCGTTGAGCGTTTCCAAAGGGGTAGGCAGGATGATCGGCGAGACAAGGCCGAGGCTTGTCACCAATTGCCACGAGCCGATGAAAACCAGGAACACGAAGCTCATGGCGATCCAGCGCGGAACGGCGTCGATAAAAGCAACTTCCTGAACCCAGACGGTGTCCTGCGTTTCTTTGGCTGAAGAGGGATGTACCTGAGCGTCGCTCACATGTCTTCTCCCTTGTCCAGAAGGCCACGGATATGGTCGACAATTGCGCCGAACTTCGGCGTGGTCATCATGTGGAGCGTCCGCGGCCGCGGCAGATCGACCTCCACGATCTCGGCCAGCCGGCCGGGGCGCGGCTTCATCACGACGATCTCGTCGGACAGAATCACGGCTTCCTGAATTGAGTGCGTGACGAGGAAAGCCGTCGCATGCTGTTCACGGCAGATCCGCTGCAGTTCCATGTTCATCATGTCACGCGACAGCTCGTCGAGCGCGCTGAAGGGCTCATCCAACAGCAGCACGGCCGGTTCCGTGATCAGCATCCGGCAGATCGAGGCACGCTGCGCCATGCCGCCTGAGAGCTCGTTTGGATAGACGTTCTCAAATCCCTTCAGGCCCACGATCTCCAGAAGCTCGTGCGCCTTGTCCCTGGCTTTCTTGGCGGCCGCCTTGCCGTCTCGGATCTCGATCGGCAGAACGATGTTTTCCACTGCCGTCTTCCATGGAAAGAGCGTCGCCTGCTGAAACATCATTCCGATGTCCCGGCGAGGGCCGGTGACAGGATTGCCTTGCAGCACCACCCGCCCTTTGCTGGGCGGGATCAGGCCTGCCATGATCTTGAGCAGCGTCGATTTTCCGCATCCGCTCGATCCGATGACAGAGGTGAAGCTTCCCTTCCGCAGGGTAAGACTGACGTCCTCCAGCGCCACCACTTTGTTGCGGGCGTAGGTCTTGCTGACATTGGTCAACTCGTAGACCGGCGCGCCAAGGGGCGCGCCGGAATAGTCCTGCGCCACGGCTACAATCATCCGTCGATGGCCTTGTTCCCGATGGCGGCGAACTCGTTGGTCCAGGCCGCCCCCAGATCGTCGAGCGGTCCCGAGATCTCGCCCCCGGCGACAAGTGCGTCCTGCCATTCCTGCCAAACCGCCGCCGGGTACCAGCCCAGGCCGTTGCTCATGTCGGTCGGAATGGTCTTGGAGCGCACCGCGTCGAACAGCGCGGACTGGAACTCCTTGTCTTCGCCCTCCTGCGGGTTGCCAGCGGCCAGATGCGCGAGCACGGCGTCGCGGTTGGCATCGTCCAGCGCGAACGCGTGGCCGCGGGCGAAGGCGCGGCTCCAGCCTTCGACGAGCTCGCGATCTTCGCGGATGGTGTCGGCCATTGTCGCAATTCCGTTGCCGAAGAAGCGCGCGAAGTCGGCGGGCGTGATGTCTCGCACCGCCATGCCGCGCTGGTTCAAGATCGCCGCATCCGCGGTCGACGAGGAGTAGGCGTCGATTTCACCATTGAGGAAGGCCGCGGTCGCCGGGCCGCCGTCGCCGACGGTCAGGAACTCGTAGTCTTCGCCTTCTCTCATTCCGGCGCCGGTCATCACGTTGCGGGCAAAACCCACTTCTGCGCCATCGGCAGTGCCTGTGCCGATCACCTTGCCGCGCAGCCCTTCGATGTCCTGAACATCGGAGTCTTCCTGCACCACGATGCCAAAGTTGCTGCGGGCGGCAACGTTATAGATGTGGACCGCGTCCACGCCGCGCGAGCGCGCGGCAATCAGGGGGCCGGGGCCGGGGCGGCCGAAGTGCGCCTGTCCCGCCGAAAGCGCCTGAAGCACCGCGCCCGATCCGTTGATCGCCTCGACCCGTACGTTCAGGCCTTCTTCCTTGAAAAAGCCTTCGCCGATGGCGACGAAGACGGGGAAGGAGTTGATGGCTGAGGGGCTCGGCTGCACAAAAGTGATGTCGCGCATGCTCTGCGCAAAGCCCTTTGTTCCCAGCAGGCCTGCGGCCGGAATCGCTGATAGCAATGTGGCGGTGAATGTTCTTCTGTTCATCATGATTGTTTCTCCTCCCTTTTGTGTTTTGCCTCTGCGCCACACTGTTCTGCGGTGGAGGCCTTTCAGACGGCGCGCACGGGGTTCCTGAGCGTGCCGATCTCGGAAACTTCGCAAACCACCGTGTCGCCGTGCTTCAGGAAGCGCGGCGGTTCCATCGCGTAGCCGACGCCCGATGGGGTGCCGGTCGCGATCAGGTCACCGGGTTCCAGGGTCAGGCCTTCGGACACGGAAGCGATCAGGGTCGGAATGTCGAAAATCATGTCCGAGGTGTTGCCGTTCTGGCGCTGCTCGCCATTGACCGAAAGGCCAATCGACAGGGCGTGCGGATCGCTGATCGCGTCGGCGGTCACGATACTCGGGCCGAGTGGGCACGACCCATCCAAACCCTTGCCTTTGAAATACTGCCCGCCGTGGCGCCGCTGGATGTCCCGGGCTGTGATGTCATTCAGGATGGTGTAGCCGAAGACGTGATCGTAGGCATCGGCTTTGGCGATGTTGCGCCCTGACTTGCCGATCACAACCGCCAGTTCGACCTCGTAGTCGACGGCCTCGGAGACCGAGGGAAAAATCAGCACGTCGCCATCGGGCGGTACGATCGAGGTGGGTGGCTTGGTGAAGAACACCGGGTACTCGGTCACGCCGACGTTCTGCTTCTGCGCCCGGTCGCCCTCTGCGATATGCGCTGCATAGTTGCGTCCCACACAGAACACGTTCTTGCGCGGGACGGGTATCGGTGCCAGCAGCGGTGCGTTCGCGGGGGCCATTGCGTCTGCATGTTTGCCTGCCTCGGCCTCCGCCACGAGGCCGCGCAGCGCTTCCAATGAGCGCGCGCCGCCCTCAATCAGATGCTGCATCGAACCGGCGCGCAGCGCGTCACCCTCGGGGCCGCGCAGATCCTGTGCGGCCCGCGCGATGTTCAGCATCATGCCGTCGTTCAGGATTGCGACGCAAACGGCGCGACCGTCCACGGAAATGGTTGCCAGTTGCACCCGGCGCTCCTCCCTTTGTGCTTTGCGGCGGTCGTAGCGTTCCAACCCGTGGGCTCGCTGCGACCTCGCCCTTTTCATTGATTTTTTGCCGACTTATTGCTTCGATCAATCAACCAATCACCAAATTGGGTGAACCTATGGACGAAACGAGCGACCTCGCGCAAAGACTGCGCGATCTGATCGACAACGCCGGATACCGGCACAATGACCGTGTGCCGCCCGAACGCGAACTGTGCAAAGTGCTTGGCACCACGCGCAACCATCTGCGCGGGGCCTTGGCCGAACTCGAGGCGCAGGGGCGTATCTGGCGGCACGTGGGGCGCGGCACGTTTGTCGGGTCGCGTCCGGTGCTTAATCTGAAGGACGTCACCTACCTGCGCGACCAGATCAAACCCGCCCAAGTGGTGGCGGTCCGCTTCACCATCGAACCGGAACTGGGTCGTCTGGCTGCGCGCCACGCGACCCGCTCGGACCGCGAGCAGATGAAGCTCTGCGCCAACCGCTGCCGGTCTGCCGAAGACTGGCGTACCTACGAGGCATGGGACAACAACCTGCATCACGCCATCGCGCGCGCCACGCGCAATCAGCTTTTCCTGTATTTTTTCGAGACGCTGAACTCGGTCCGGCGATCCATCGTCTGGGGACAGCCGCGCGAGACCCGCAAGCCGGCGCGTGATCACTCCAGTTTCAGCGAACACGATGCCATCGTGGCGGCTATCGCCGCGGGAGACGGCGATCTCGCCGCGCGCGCGATGATCGGTCACTTGAAATCGGTCTATTCGCGTCTCTTGCCGGAGAGCATTCCGGCCGACGTCTGACGTCGCGCCGCACCTCGACCAATTCCGGAAATGGTTGGGGTCGAATGAGACCGAATCTCTTGCAAATCAAGAGAAAAGATCGCGATTACTCTCACGGCAGCTGTGTCCGGCCATGAGGGGCGCGGCAGGGGGCGCAATGAGACCGACCGCTCCAAAACCAGACCCTTGGCAGTCAAGCGCTCAGGAGGAGAGCAATGTCCGATCATGTCATCCCGGCACCGCAGGTGCATGTCATCCCCACTGGCGGGGGCGGCACATTCCCTGTACGTCGGGTTTATTGCATCGGCCGCAACTTCGCGGCGCACGCCGTGGAAATGGGCCACGACCCCAACCGCGAGCCGCCGTTTTTCTTTCAGAAGAATCCCGATAACCTTGATGCCTCGGGCGAATTTCCCTACCCGCCGCATTCCACGGACGTGCACCACGAAGTGGAACTGCTCGTTGGCCTGAAATCCGGCGGCACGAACATTCCGTTGGACAAGGCGCTCGACCATGTCTGGGGCTATGGCGTTTCGCTCGACATGACCCGCCGCGACCTGCAAGGCGAGGCGAAGAAGATGGGCCGTCCCTGGGAGATCGGCAAGGCATTCGAGCGCTCGGGTCCGGTCGGGCGGCTGCTGCCTGTCTCCGAAGTCGGTCACCCCGACCATGGGCGCATCGCGCTGGTTGTGAACGGCGATCTGCGCCAAGAGGGCGACCTGAACCAGATGATCTGGAAGGTCCCCGAGATGATATCTTACCTTTCGGAGTATTTTGAGCTTCGTGCCGGCGACGTGATAATGGCCGGCACTCCGTCGGGCGTGAATGCCGTGCAGCGGGGTGACACCATGGAGGCGACCATTGAGGGGGTCGGGGCGCTGACTGTCAAAGTCGTCTGATCCAAACGGGAGATCGGACCGGGTCGATGCTGCAAGCACCGCTCCGGCCACGTCATTCGAATTGATGTTGCGGTTGGGCTCAGCGGGCGCATCTGACTCGCGCTGAAGGCATGGGATTTGTCTCTTGTGTGCGGTCGTGTCGGCCGGCTCTCCCGCACTCCCAGGTGTGCGGGGGTAGGTTCGCCTGCCCAGGTGCCGCGAAGGTTGCTTGGGTCATACTGGCGAATTGAAGCTGGCAAGATCCAAGCACCAGGAATATCTTCGCCAGGTGACTCTCACGAAAGAACGACTGTCCCGAGGCGGCGGACTACTCTCTGTGGCGCCCATGATGGACTGGACGGACCGCCACGAGCGGGCCTTCCTGCGTACCATCAGCCGGCGCACGCTGCTCTATACGGAGATGGTGACCACCGGCGCCATCCTGCACGGCGACCGCGACCGCCTTCTGGCCTTCGGCGACAGTGAGCATCCGGTGGCGCTTCAGCTCGGCGGGTCGGAGCCCGCCGACCTTGCCGCCTGTGCCCGGGAAGGTGCGGCGCGGGGCTACGACGAAATCAACCTCAACCTTGGTTGCCCCAGCGACCGTGTGCAGCGCGGGCGCTTCGGCGCCTGCCTGATGACGGAGCCGGCGCTGGTGGCCGACTGTGTTGCCGCCATGATCGATGCGGTCGACGTGCCGGTGACCGTCAAGACCCGCATCGGCGTCGACGAACAGGATTCCTACGCCGCGCTCACGGCCTTCGTGGCCCGGGTGGCGGCGGCCGGCTGCCGCAGCTTCACGATCCATGCCCGCAAGGCCTGGCTGAGCGGGCTCAGCCCCAAGCAGAACCGGGAGGTGCCGCCGCTGCGCTATGAGGTGGTCTACGCCCTGAAGCGGGACTTGCCGGAACTGGAGATCGTCCTCAACGGCGGTGTGATGACCCTGGACGAGGCAGAGGCGCATCTGGCCGAGGTCGACGGCGTGATGATCGGCCGTGCCGCCTATCAGTCTCCCTACATACTCGCGGAGGCCGACCGGCGTTTCTTCGGCGAAGCGGGCGGGCCCTTGAGTCGCGAGGAGATCGTCGAAGCCTACCTTCCCTATGTGGAGGCGCGCCTTTGCGAGGGGGTGCCGCTGAAATCGATTGCCCGTCATATGCTGGGCCTGTTCAACGGCCTGCCCGGCGCGCGCGCCTGGCGGCGCCACCTCTCGGAGGCCGCGCATCAGCCTGACGCAGGCCCCGAGGTTCTGCTGGCGGCCCTGGACCGTCGTCGCGGCTCCGCCGAGGGGCGGCGCGCGGCCTAGCCCGGGGTGATCAAGGGCCCGGCCAGATGCTTCCTTTCAAACGGCGCCCCGCCTCAGTCGGTCAGGGTCCTCTTGCGGTCCTGCCAGAGTTCCAAGAGGGCCAGAGCGGCCACAGCACCGCCAAGCACAATATGCACGGTGCGAAGCGCGCCGCCGTAGTCGAGCACGAAGGGGGCCGCAACAATCCAGAGGCCGCAGACAAGCTCAACGGCCTCTTCCCATCGCTGCAACGACATGACTTCCAGCAGGGCCACCATAGTGATGAGCACGCCGACGAGGCCGGTGCTGATTGCGACGGCCGTGTTGGCTTCGGTTCCGACAAGAATGGGCGAGAGGACGATCAACAGGCCCAGGCCGGCCGAGCAGAAATCCTCCCAGCCGCGATGCTCGGTGATCCATCGTCTCTTGACCGAGGTGTTCATGACAACTCCTCCTTCCAAGCTGCTAGGGAGCAGCCTGGGCGCCCATGAGGAGTCTGCGTTTACAGTGCCGCAAGACCCCCCGATCGGGCGCCCGGGCACCTGTTTCCAGAGAGTCTAGCTGGGCCGAAGCCCGCCAACAAGCCTGACATCAGCGCGCAGCTCGGCTTGATGGTGCGCTGCAGCGCCCGAGTCGGCCGGCTGTCTGTACCTTGGTCCAGCGACGCAGGGGTCCTGCATCAGAAGAACCAGGAGAGCCTGATTTCGAGGAAGCTGTCCTTCTCGAAGCCGCTCAAGAGGCCGTTTTCGTCGATGTTGTCGAAGAGCTGACCTTCGATCTCGAGATTCAGACTGTCGCTGAGGCGCCGTTCGAACTCGACGCTGAAGATTCGCTCTTCCTGATCGGCATCCAGGATCACCCCGGCCAGCAGTTCGGTGTCCTCGACGTCGTTCAATGCCAGGCGGGCGCCGAGAAAGAGATCGTCTTCGAAAGGCGTTGCTGGGGTTTCGTCGTCGCGGCCGTCGTGCAGGTATTCGGCCAGCAGGCCGAGATCTGCGGCGCTTTCAAAGATACCGAAGAGGGTGTACTCGAACCCTCCGACGGCGGCGAAGAAGCGGTCGCCGTCATGGCCGTCGCGGGTGAGCGCCTCCAGCTTCAGCAGCCAGGGGCCGGTCGTGTACTGGGCATCCAGACTGGTCTGGTGGATCAGGTCGTAGCGCTGTCGGAAGGAGAGGTTGCCGTCGCCATCGGCCCGCGGGATCAGCCGTGGCTCGCGGCTGGTGCCGTAGAAGTGTGCGAGGCCGATGTCCCAACCCCCGAAGGTCTGGGAGTAGCGCAGGGCGAAGTCGACGTTCCATTCCTCCAGGCCGGATTCGTAGGAGACATCGTCGTCGTCGATCGGCAGGGGGCCACGCAGGCGCGCGTCGTCGTCGGGGAAAGTGCGCTCACGAAAACCTGGCAGGACGAAGAAGCTGAGCGTGCCCCAGTCCCGCAGCAGGTTCAGGTTAAGCATCGGCTGGCCCAGCTTGTCTTCCTGATCGGGGCTTTCCACCAGGTCTGTCTGGTTGACGATGTCGACCAGGTGGCGGGATTCGACGACGCCCCAGAAGACCTTGCTGATACCGACCACCGTGTCCCAGTCATCCTCGGCGTGATACCAGCTCAGCTCGCGGATGTCGGCGTGGGTGCGGTTGTCGTCGTCGGCGTCGATCCGCAGGAAGGGGATGAAGGTGATGCGGTCGTCCCGGCGGTTCCAGCGATAGCGCAGCTCCGGCTGCAGGACCAGAGAGGGGGAGATGTGGCTGTCGTCCTGGTCCGGAAACTTGGCACCCTCCGGAAAGGCGCGAACTTCCCCGGCCACGAAGCCGGAGAAGTCGAAGTCCTGGCCTGAAGCGGACTGCGGAAGTGCAAACCCAAGCACGAAAGAGGCGGCGAGAAGGCTCACCGCCCCCGGTCTTCCCAGACGCGGCATGCTCAGCGCAGCCGCTTCAGGCGGTTGGGGTTGAAGTCGCGCTCATTCACGCCGACCCGGAACTCCCACTCATCGAAGGTCAGCCGCGTCGTTTTTCCGGTCTGGTGGTTCACCATGTGCTGGTCGTCCGCCCGCCAGTACTGGTCGAGATACTGGTTGTACTGGCTGAGGCTGAGGGTCTTCAGCAAGGAGTCCTTGCGGTCGTAGAAGTCGATCCTGATCGGCCGGTATTCCTGCTGATCGATCCAGGTCACCTGGCGCGTATAGCCGGAGTTCTCATAGCGTGGAAAGCGCTCGATGACGAAGCAGTCCAGGCCTTGCGCCGCTTCGCCACAGGGCTCGTCGCGCAGCCAGCGGTAGCTGTACTTGTCGACCTCTTGCGACAGCAGGTCTTCGTAGGCGAACTCGCTGCCGACGAAGGGTCCGGACTTGTTGGCCGAGGAGATGCGCTTTACCCGCTTCAGAGCCGGCAGGTAGAGCCATTGGTCGTCGGGATCGAGGATCTTGGTGAAGCTGAGGAAAGCCGTGCCTTCGATATCGCGGGGATGGTCGAAGACGACCAGCGATTTGTCACCCTCAGAGCGCTCGGGGACCTCCAGGGTCTGGATGCGCAGCTCGCGGGTGCTGCTCTGGCCCTGCTTGTTGGTCAGCACCATCTTCAGGGTGGAAGCGGAGTCGCCGAAACCGAGGTCGCGGCGGTCCACCTCCTCGGCGATGGCGAGGCCCTTTTCCTCGGGCGTCTCGGCGAGAGCGGCCGCTGCGCCCAACGGGAGGACGGCCAGCGCTGCAGCCAGCGCCCGGCTATTCACCGACTTGAGGAAGGGCTTTGGGGTGTTGGGCATGCTTCTTCTCCTTGTCGATCGCAAGCAAGAGAGGGGGCAGGAGCAGGAAGTCGGCGACCAGCGCGGCAAAGATCGCCAGCGCCGTCAGCAGGCCGAGGCTCTGGTTCAGCTGGAAGGCTGAAAGCGCGAGCACGGCAAAGCCGGCAACCAGGACCGCGGAGGTCACCACGAGGGCGCGCCCGACTGTGGCGAAAGCGTAGCGCACGGCATCCTCCGGGCTGGCGCCCTTCTCCCGCCGGGCGCGCAGGTACTTGCTGAGGAAATGGACGCAGTCGTCGACGATGATGCCCAGGCTGGTTGCCGCGACCACCGAGGACGCAAGGCCGATCTCGCCCACCAGAAGCCCCCAGATCCCGAAGGCCATGACCGCCGGGATGACGTTGGGCACGATACTGAGCGTGCCGATCCTGAGACTGCGCAGAGCGACGATCAGCGACAGCGAGATCAGGACCAGCGCCAGGCCGGTGCCGAAGAGCATGGACTGGATGTTGCGCTCGGAGATATAGGCGAACATCACGAAGGGACTGGTCGCCTCGGTCGCCGAGGCCGGAATGTTGTCGGCGATCCAGGCTTCCGAGTTCTGCTTCAGGACCCGCGCTTCGCGGGTGGTGATGTTCTCCAGCGTGGCCAGGAACCGCATGGAGGACTTGTCGACGTTGATCTGGTTGTTGAGATCAAGGCCGTAGGGCAGCGACATTTCGAAGAGCAGCAGGTACTGCGCCGCGAGGTCCCGCTCGTCGGGCAGACGGTACCAGTCCGGATCGTCGGCGTGCATGTTCTTGTTCAGTCGCCGGAAGATGTCGGTGATGGTCTGGACGTGCACCACGCCCGGCTGTTCGCGCAACCACTGTGAGAACGCATCGACCTTCGCCAGATACTCCGGCTCGCTGATGCCGCCTTCCGCGGCGGCCGGCAGCGAAAACTCGATCTGGTAGATGCCGGAAAGATTCTCCATCGCGAAGTCGGTGTCGGCGCGGAACTGGATGCTGGGATCGAAGTAGTTCACGAACTGATCGTTCAGCTCGATCCGCGGGATCCAGACCGCCAGGGCGATCACCAGGGCCGACATGCCGTAGAGCAGCACCTGCCGGCGGCGCAGCACGAACTCGGCCAGCTTCTGCATCAGATCGCTGCGTGCTTCCGTCTGCTGCTTGACGCGCAGTGGCACCACCGCAAGGAAGGCGGGCAAAAAGGTGACGGAGTAGATCCAGGCCGCCATAACGCCGATGGCGGTGATATTGCCGAGATCGCGGAAGGGGGGCGCATCGCTGAAGTTCAGCGAGAGGAATCCGATGGCGGTGGTCAGCGAGGTCAGGAAGACCGGATGGAAGTTCACCCGCAGGGACTCGACGATGGCCTCCTGCTTGCTGGCGCCATGACGCATGGCGTGAAGCAGGGTCACCAGAACGTGGATGCTGTCCGCCACCGCGAGGGTGAGGATTATGGTCGGCGCCGTGGAGGAGGGGGGCGTCAGGTTGATTCCCAGCCAGCCGGTCAGGCCCATCGCGGTCCCGGCGGAAAGGCCGATGACCAGAACCGTCACCACCGTACCGGCCACCGAGCGCAGGAAGATCAGGAGGCCGGCGACGATAATGCCGTACATGATGGGAATCAGGGTCGAGAGGTCGACGAAGCTTGCCTCGCTGAAGGCGTTGTTCAGCGCCACCAGTCCGGTGGTGGCCACGATGATCTCCGGGTTCGCCGCCTCGAAAGCGGCAATCATCTCGCGCGCCGCCGCCATTGCGGTCGGTACTTCGGCCTCGCTTTCGCCCGGCAAGGTGAGCGTGACGTTGACGCCCGTCGTGCGCGCGTCCGGGGAGATCAGACGGTTCACCAGAAGCGGCTCGCTCAGGGCCACGGAGCGGATTGCCGCAATGCGCTCCGGGGTCAGCGCCTCGCGGCGGGGCACCAGATCCTCCACGGTCAGATCGTCGCCCTCGGCGTAGCTGTGCTGGAAGTTCGTGATCGAATCGACACGGCGCGAGTAGGGCAGTTGCCAGGACTGCTCCGTCAGGTCCTGGATCGCCCGCAGGGTCTTCTCGGTGAAGACCTCCCCCTCCTTGGGCTGCAGGACGAAGAGGATGTTGTCGTCCTTCGTGTAGACCTGCTGCATCGCCTCAAAGGCGGTGAGTTGGGGGTTTTCCTTGCTGAAAAAGACCCGGTAGTCGGTGGAGAAGCCTAGAAACTGGCCGCCGCTGGCGAAGCCGGCTGCGGCGGCAAGGCACAGCAGAATGACCAGCCAGCGGTAGCGGATCATCAGCCAGGCATAGGGGACGATCCAACCGGCCCGCGCGCTTTCTGGACCGTTGGGCCCCCCGGGCGATGCGGGTCCGGAGCCCGACGGGTCGCCGCTCTCGGCCTTGGTTTTCCTGGAATCTGCCATGATTGCCGTCCTGTGGTCGCCCGCCTGCCTGCGATTGTGCTAGCGTCGGGGAGATGCTATAGAGGTAAACTACACCGTGCAGTTTACCTCGACAGTTTACAGAGGAATCTGAACCCAAAGTCAAGCCGCCGGTTATGTCGCAATCGATTACTGATGACAGCCTCCTGACGGAACACCCGGGAGAGGCCCCCCGAAAAAAGGCCGAAGAACCGCTATCGCCCAAACAGCAGGCGATTGTCTTGGCGGCGGCCGAGCTGTTCCTGCATCAGGGTTATGGCGCGGTCTCGATGGACGCCATCGCCGCCAAGGCGGAGGTCTCGAAACGGACGGTCTACAGTCATTTTCCGGGCAAGGACGCGCTCTTTGCCGCGGTCATGATGGGTCACTGCGACAGTGTTGCCGGCATCGGCCACCTGCACCTGGACCCGGATCTTGAGCCCGAAGAGGTGCTCTCAGATCTGGGCCGCCGCTTCCTGCCGCTGGTGACCTCTCCGGAAGCCGTTTCCCTCTTTCGCATCGTGGTTGCCGAGGCGGGGCGCTTCCCGGAGCTGGGTCAGACCTTCTTCGACTGCGGGCCGCTCCGCTGGGTCGCCACGGTGGCGCCTTACTTTGAGGAGCAGCACCGCTGCGGCCGGCTCCACCTGCCGGATCCCGAAGGCGCCGCCGTCCAGTTCATGACCATGCTGAAAGACCCGCTGCACATGCGGGCCATCCTGGGCGTGCAGCAGCAAGTGACCGAAGCGGAAATCGAGGCGCATGTGAAGCGCTCGGTGGAGAGCTTCCTGAAGCTCCACCAACCGGTGTGAGCCCGCTACTTGACGATCTCGGACTCCGGCCGGAAAGCGTGAAAGACGAAGGCGAAGGTAACGTCATAGGCGACGTCGATCATCCCCTCCGCCGCTGAGCGCTGCACGGTCACGTTGCCGACGTCCCGGCCCTCGTCGATGGCGCGGGTGTCGAGGGCTGAGGCTTGCCCAGGCTCCCAATTCAGGACCAGGTCGCCGTCTTCGATTGTGCCCTTCTCGCGCAGCAAGGCCAGACTCCAGGCCTTGTCGCCGACAGCGACGACCCGCTGCATCGGCGCGATTCCCTCCGGCATTTCGCCGTCATAAAGGAAAGGCTCGAAGGCGCTGTCATAGCCGACATAGGGGTTGGCGCCATAGGGGCGCAGGCCGGGATTGTTGGGGATCAGCACCTGGCCTTCGGGGAAGCGCGCGGCAAAGCGTTCCCAGGATTCCAGGCGCGCCGGAATGATCGTCAGGCGGGTGCCCGTGCGCGCCCCGACGATGGCTTCGCCGAGGAACTGTTGCCACCAGCTCTCGGTCGCGCGGTCGTACATGACGAGGTCGGAATTGCGCAGCTTGCCGGTGGTGCCGAACTCGGTTACTTCGCCCGCCACGGTGCGCTCGAAGACGACAGCCGAGTTGCAGAGCGGGCAGTAGGTCACGGAAACCGGTACGCCGCCGACGGTATCGTTGACGATTTCGTGCCAGGTGAGGATGCGCAGGGGATAGGCCCGTGCATCGCCGTTGATCGAAAGGCCGATAACCGGTTCGGTGGCGCTGAGGTCCGTGACCTCGGCGACAGCCTTGAAGACCGGTTTGTCGATGGAGGGAATGCCGTCTTTCGGCGGCCCGCCGCTGCGGATTTCGTCAAAGCCGACGGAGGCTGTGGCGAAGTCGGTTTGCGGCCACTCCCGTGACCAGCGGTCCGGGTTGGCCGAAGCGCCGCCGCCGTCAAACGCGGGGGTGCTGGCGAAAAGCACCGCGGCGAGGCCCAGGACAGTCAGGCGGCGCCGGGTCGGTGAGGCGGCTGGCGTGGACATAGCCTCGATCATGGCGGCGTGAGCGCCATGGGGGCCAATCAATTTTCTTTGATGAACCGAGGCGGGAAGCCGTTAGCGTGGGGCGGCCGCCCGATCCAAAGCCGGGGCCAGAGCCGCGACCACGCGGTCGAGGACACCGGCCTGAGCGTCGGCGTAGGCCGTAGCGGCGGCCGCCAGGGCCCGCCGTGCCGCCGGGTCTGTCAGCAGGGCGTCCACGGCCGCCTCCAGCTCCGCCTTGTCCGCGACCCGGCGCAGCGCGCCGGCGGCCAGCATTTCTTCGGCCAGTTGGCTGAAGTTGGCGGTGTGGGGGCCGGTTAGAACGGCACAGCCAAGTCTGGCCGGCTCCAGAAGATTGTGTCCGCCGGTTGGCACCAGCGAACCGCCCAGAAACACCACCGCGCTCAGCTGGAGCCAGAGGCCCATCTCGCCCATCGTGTCGGCCAGATAGACGTCCGTTGCCGCCGTGACGGCTTCGCCGCGGCTGCGCTGCGCCACACTCAGACCCTGGGCCTGCAGGACGCTGCGCACGGCGGCGGCGCGGTTGGGGTGGCGCGGCACCAGCAGGGTCAGAAGACCCCTATGCCGGTCGCTCAAGGCCTTGTGTACCGCACCAGCGATTTCGTCCTCGCCTGCGTGAGTGGAGCCGGCGAGCCAGACCGGCCGCTCGCCGATGGCGGTGCGCATAGCCGCCAGCGATGCGGGCTCGGCGGACAGCGGCGGAGCGGCGGCCTTCAGGTCTCCGGGACAAGAGGCGTTGATGGCGCCCAGGTCCTGCAGATGGGCCAGGTCGCGCGGCGAGCGTGCCATAACGATGCTGAAATGGCGCAGGAGCTCGGCAATCAAAGGGCGGACACGCCGCCAGGAGCGGTGGGAGGCTGGCGAGACCCTGCCGTTCAGCAGCACCAGTTCGGTGCCGGCAGCGGCTGACATGTGGATCAGGTTGGGCCAGAACTCGGACTCCACCATCAGGCCGAGGGCCGGTCGCCAGTGATCGAGGAAACGGTGGACGGCGGCGGGCAGGTCGACCGGCACGAACTGGTGGATCACCCCCGTCGGCAAGCGATCCCGCATCAGCCTGGCCGAGGTGACCGTGCCGCTGGTCATCAGGAGGTTGAGGTCCGGCCGGTCCGTCCGCAGCCGCTCGATCAAGGGCAGCAGCGAGACCGCCTCACCGACGCTCGCGGCATGCAGCCAGACCACTCGGCCTTCCGGCCGCGCAAGCCCCGCCCGACCGAGGCGTTCGCCGATACGCAGCGGATCTTCCCGCCCCCGCGCCACCCGGCGCCGCAGGAGCGCCTGCACCAGCGGCGTGGCCAGGGTACCCAGGAGCGCGTAGCCACCGTAGGCTGCACGGGCGCCAAGCGATCCCAGGCCGCCGCCGGTCTCTTTCCTCCCGTTCGGCCCGGGGCCGTTCTCCACGTCCTGTGTCCCCACAACGATGTCCGTACCTTCCGCTTCTAGCGTTCAGGCTCTTGCGGCGTCGCTGCCAGGCTTGCCGCCAGGGCTTCATCTACACCGAAGGGGGGTGTCCAACCAAGGGCCTCGCAGGTGGGCCGGTTATCGATGGCGAGGGATTCGGTGAGGGCGGCAACGGCTGTGCGGCGATTCAGCAGGGCCCCGGCGAAGCGAAGCAGGACGGGCGGGCAGGGCCAAAGACGCACGCGCTGCCCCATGGCCCGGCCCATGGCGCGCAGCAGAGCGGGGGTGGAGAAATCGGCGCCGTCGCAGAGCGCCAAGGGCGCGGCGGGCGGGTGCTCGGCGGTGAGTGCAGCCTCAATGGCGCTCGTCAGGTTGCCGAGGTAGATCAGGCTGCGCCGGTTGTCGATCCCGGCCAACGGCAGGGGGAAGCCCCTTGCCAGCAGCTTTGCGAGGCGGGGGAAGTTTCCCGGTGCCCCGGGTCCGTAAACCAGCGGTGGGCGCAGGATGACCAGGGTCATGGGGCTGTCGGCGGTGATTTCCTGAAGGGCGGCCTCGGCGTCCAGCTTGCTTTGCTGGTAGGACGTTGCCGCGGCGGGGTCAACGGCGGCCTGTGCCGCCCCGATCGAACTCAGGAAGATCAGCCGCTCCACGCCCGATCCCAGGGCCTGACGGGCCAGGGCGGCGCTCCCCTCCACATTGACGCGGTGAAAGGCCGCGCTGGGGTCTGCCGCGCCTTCGCGGAACACGTGCACGCGCGCGGCGCAGTGAACCACGGCCTGGCTTCCCGCCAGTGCCCTGGTCCAGTCAGTCCGGCTGTCCAGATCACCGACCACGGCCGGCTCCACGCCGGCCGGCAGTTTAGCCTGCGGCCGTCGGATAGCGCCCCGGACCTCCCAGCCCGCGGCCAGCAGATGCCGGCTGAGCGCCGCGCCGATAAAGCCGTTGGCTCCGGTGACGAGAACCCGCGGCACCGCTTAAAAGACCAAGCGCTTCAGCACCGCCCGGGTGCCGTAGTGGAGCATGCACCAGCTCGCGTAGAGAACCCCGAGCTTCTCGACGTTGCGGTAGACAGACCAGGTCCAGGCGGCAGAGCGCTTCGGTTTGCTGGAAAGAGAACCGCGCACGACGCGGTATCTGGCCAGATCCTCCTGCAGGCCGTAGGCCACGAAGCCGCGTTTCAGGATCGACAGCCAGAGGATCAAGTCGTCACGGCGCGCCTCGGTCATGCGGATCGGGCCGGTACGGTCCGTGTCGACCATGCCGGTCAGGGTGGCGATCGCTGTGTTCTTCAGAAGCTGCGTATAGGTCAGGCGCTCCGGCACGGTCATCAGGCGGCCCAGCTGCTGCCCGTCCTCGTTCACGCGCCGAAAAGCGGTGTAGGAGACGGCACAGTCCCTTTGGCGCATGAAGGCAATCTGCCGTTCGAGTTTCTTTGGCAGCCAGAGATCGTCGCTGTCGAGAAAGGCGATGAAGCGGCCCCTTGCCCTGTCGAGCGCAGCGTTGCGGGCTGCCGCAACGCCCCCGTTCTGCGCCAGGGCGATTGGTTTGATGCGGGCGTCGCTGGCAGCACAGTCCCGCACGATGGCCGCCGTGCTGTCGCTGGATGCGTCATCGGCCACCAGCATCTCCCAATCCTCCAGTGTCTGGTGCTGGACTGAGGCGATGGTTTCGCCGATGAAGTCTTCTGCGTTGAAGGCCGCAGTAATGACCGAGACCAGCGGCCTGGCGGTTGACGCCGACGTTTCCCGGTCTTCTGTCACTGCAGCCCTTCCTGCAGGCGTGTTCTCTGCTCGGACTGGGGCCCGTTCTGCCCCAGACCTTTCGGTTTTGCGGTTCTGGCGATCGCCTGCCAGATCGCCAGCCGCTCTTGCGTGACGGTGTCGACGTTGAAGGTATGACACACGTGTTCCTGGGCGGCTTTCACGATGGCTTCGGCTTCCTGCCGCTTGGAAAACACTTCGGTGATTCGTGCAGCAGCGGCAGAGACATCGCCCTGCGGGACTATGAAGCCGCTGACCCCATCGGTGATCAGCTCCTCAATGCCGTGTGTCTCGGTGGAAACGCAAACGCAGCGCCGGATCATCGCTTCTTTAATCGTGTTTGGAAGATGGTCCGTATCCGACATGGACAGGAACACCGCGCTTTCCGAGAGATGTTGGAACACTTCATCGTGGCTGACATGCCCCTTGAAACGAACGTGTTTGTCGACGTCAAGCTCGCGTGCCCGGGCCTCCAGGTCGGTGCGCAGCGGCCCGTCGCCGAGGACTGTCAGAGAAACCTCGGGGTGAACCTCCCGCACGGCGGCAAGAACCTGCAGGCAGCGGTCCATTCTCTTCAGCGGGATCAGCCTTCCGATGGTGATGAGCGCAAAGGGATTCTTGCTTGGTTTCGGCAGCGGATCCGGAACCTCAATGCCGCGATAGGAAAGATGGACCTGCTCGGGATCGACGCCGAGGCGCAGAATATGGGGACGATTCGCATGGACATGGGTCAGTATCGCCTTTGCATAGGGCGCGAGGGCGCCACTCAGCGGCGAAGCCAGCCGCAGATCATAGGCCCCGAGGAATGCCGTGACAGGCGGAGCGTCGGGTGTCCTTCCCAGAAGGATTCCGAGCAAGCTCGGGTAGTGGCCCCAGAAGAGATGAACAAGATCCGGCTTGAACGCCGCTATCGATTCGCAGAGGCTCAGCGTTCGCGGTATGAGAGCGAGAGCAACCAACAACTCTCTCGGTCGCGCCCAACATGACCTGATGACGGTGGCCGCAAGCCGGAGAGGTCTGAGTGGGGACCGAAGAGCCAGCCGACACCCGCGGAGCGTTGCGGCGGCAGACCCGTGGTCAACGTGCATTCCGGAGAGCCCGTGCTGCTTCAACAGTTCATCGGCGCCCTCTCGGCGTGCCTTGTAGGCGAATACGGCCACCTCGACATCTGCGCGCCTCAGGGCCCGAAGCTCGACCGCGGCAAAGGCCTCTGAAGGGACCGGGAACTGCATCGTGACGTAGGCGATCTTCAGGCCAGCCGGGTCTCCGGACTCCGCATTCGAGGTCGCCGGTGACACCCGCGCGGCTGACTCTTGATACAGTTCTGGCATGAATAGCTGGCTTCCGCGGATTTGGAGGCAAGACAGGCCGCAAGTCAGACCATGAATTCCCACAATAACAAGACTTCCACGCCGGCTGCTTGTCAATCTTCCGGTGGCCGAAGAAAGGACCAGTCCGAGGCAAATCTCCGAAAGGCGGGATCGCCATCGCTCACGGTCGCGACCGCCGCCTTCTCAGGCGGCCTCTCCGGGTGCTTTCGCCAAGCGGGCCTTGCGGAGTCGCGGCGAAAGCCGGTCAGTCGGCCGGATTCGCTCTAGAGAGCGACGTTCGGTGTCAGGACCTGACGGGCCACAGAAAACGCCTCCGCCGCGTCAACGCCAACACTGGCACCGCGAAAACCGGCCAGGTGCGCGACGCTCTCCATTGAGCGCGCATGTGGAAAGGCCCGCATCTCCTGCCGGTAGCAGGTTAGGGCCTGTTGCTTCCTGGCCATCTGTGCGCTGATATCGATGAAGTGGTTCGGCACGAAGGGAGCGCCGATTTCAGGGGTCCCCCACTCGCTGCTCGACAAGGTCTCGAAGCAGTATACGGCCCTGACCGGGCTGCCGGGGAGCGGCCGGCATGCCGTCAACACGGCCTGATGGGTGATGCGGTGATCGAGGTTCAGGTCGCCGCCATGATGCGTATAGACAATGGACGGCGAGATCCGCCGCACCGCCTCTTCCACCACCTTGATCACATCGAGCAGGTCGATCTGATCCATACGATTATCCGGGAGGCCTGCGAATTCCGGCGGTTCCGACCCCAGATACTCGGCTGCTGCCCCTGCGGCTGCTCTCAGAGCATCGATCGAGTCGCTGTGCTCGGCGACATTCCTGTGGTCGCCTCTCGATGTAGAGCCTTCCGCCAGGATCAGGCTATGAACACGGTCTCCCTGGTCGACGTGCCGCGCCACGGTGCCGCCTGCCCCCAGCACCTCGTCATCGGGATGGGCCGCCACCACGAGTACTGCAGCGTTGGTGATCACGACACTGACCTCTCAGCGGCGGCCGCCGCAGTCTCCGCGGCCTTTCGCTCCGGCTTCACGAGACTGTGCGGGCTGCGCAGGATTTGCAGGGATCCTGTGCCATGATTGAACAGAAGATCGAGCGTTGACATGTAGGGTTCGAAACCGTCGAAGCTCTGATTGTACTGCGGATGATCGTAGTCGTGAATCAGCAGTTCGACACCGGCCGCTTCGAAATCGACCGGATTGAGATAGTCCCGCCCGAAGGGCCCCGAGAGATAGGTCGTCGCCCCGACCTTCCGGCAGAGCTCCAGGATCAGCTTGTCCTTGGTCTCCCGGCAATCCATCTCCGAACTCGAAAGGACGGTCTTGTTCAAGGTCAAGGCCTCCATGAAGATCTTGAGCCCGGCCGCGTTGAGGTCAGCGAGATGGGTCCAGCGGGTCTCGAGCAGCGTCCGGAAGGGGGCCGCGTAGTCCGCGAAGTAGGGCGCGCGCCGGTAGTTGAGTTCGATCGCGCGCCAGTGCTTGCCCGGCCAGTTCGTCTCGTTGTTCACTTCGATTTCGTTGAGCCGCAGTTCCCCGTGCTTGCCCTTGCTGCGGATCGGCACGGTCAGCCAGCTCCACCCCTGCGCCGTGCGGACGCGGTTGCGGTTGGCGAACTTCGTCTTGCTGTTGCGGTCGATTTCGACATGGTCCAGCAGGATGAAGATATCGCTGGCGGCGATCCGGTCGAAGAACCCGAGCCACGGCAGGTAGGCGGGCTGCATGATCGAGACGATCATGAGATCTGCGCCTCCTTACGCAGGTAGACCGTGAAGTCGCCGGGGTGGTAGTCGTGGCGCAGCGCGACCCGGGGTGAAACACTGCGGCAGAACTCCAGGCATCTGGCAGGGGCTTCGCGGTATTCATCGCTGGCATCGCCCGCCTTGTCTCCCCAAAGGCTCAGGCAGTTGAAGGCGATCCCTTTGCTGCAGAGTTCGAACATTCGCCGGACGGAGGCCTGCAGATGCTCGAAAGGCCGCTCGCGGCGCAGATAGAAGATCCCGCTCGCCACGACATAGTCGACCCTCTGCAGGGGCGGGTCGAGTGTGCCCAGCAGGCTGCCTTGCCTGAACTCTGCGGCGGGAAAGCGCTGCCGTGCCTCCGCCACCATGTCCGGCGTGATGTCCAGACCGGTGTAGCTCACCGCGATGCCGCGCCTCTTCAGGTAGTCGTAGAGGTCGCCGAGACCGCAGCCGACGTCGAGGATACTGTCGCCCGCGCTGAGGCCGATCTCGCTGAGCACGCGAAAGCGGTTCTCCTGCCCGGCCTTGCTGCCCCAGTTGAGTGCTCGAAAGTCCCGCCCGTGCTGACGCAGGCTGTCCGAGAAAACCGCGACGGTATGGCGATCATCGCGCTGCGCCGTCATGGCGTCTTCTCGGCGATGACGCGCCATTCGGCATGGACACCGCCCTCCGGAGCCAGCATGTCCGTCAGTTCCAGACGCTGGAGCTGATGCAGGGCCCAGCCCTCGGCGAGGATGTCGCAGAGCTGCTGGCGGCCGACGAAGAGAATCTGGCCGACCCCTGTCAGAGTGCCGGCGGCAATGTCGCAGGTCAGCCCGTCGCCGGCGGGTCTGCCGGCACGGGCGCTGCTATGGCTGTCGGCATAGGGATTGAAGAAAAAGCTTCCCCCGGGCCGAAGAACCCGGTGTACCTCCTTTACCGCCTTGCGCAGGGCAGTGAAGCCGCAGCAGGTGAGGGCGCCGCGATCGATGACGCAGTCAAAGCTGCCGTCCGCGAAATCCAGCGCGGTGAAGTCTCCTACCCTGAGGTCCCCCTCCAGCCCGTCCTCGGCGAAGCGCTGCTTGGCGTAGTCGACAGCACTTGCGCTGCCGTCGATCCCGGCGACGGCAAAGCCTTCCCGGGCGGCGAACCAGAGGTTGCTGGCGGTGCCGCAGCCGACCTCCAGAATGCGCACGTCCCGGCGCGGCCGGTCGCGCGGCGCATGGCGGAAGACAAAGCTGACCACGACATCCCAGGGGTAGCGTTGGGCATGGCCGGCGGCGTACTTTTCTTCCCAGATTCGGTCAAAGGTAGCGGGTTCGGTCATAGCAGGTCTTCCGGCGTCAGAACATGGCCCTTCGGCAGGGCCCCTTTGATGCTGCGGCCGACAAGCCAGTCCGCGCCTTTCGGCGGCAGGCCGGTACCCGGCCGGTTGAAGGCGATGTCGCTGCGTGCCAGCTGGTGCCGGGCGTCCAGATCCCGGGCTGCGACGCAGGAAAGGCGCCATCCCTGGCGCGCGTCTTCCTCGCTTTCGGTCGGACCGAGTTGCGCCGACCCAAGCGCCAGTTCAGCGATGCGGACACCTTCGGCCATGGTCCTGAACTCCTCCGGATCGGCGGAGAAACGGTGATCGGGGCCCGGCAGGGTCTTGTCGAGCGTGAAGTGCTTTTCGATCCAGCAGGCATCAAGGCCGACCGCCAGGGCGGCGGCAAAGGCCCCTTCGCTGTGATCGCTCAGGCCGACCGGGCAGTTGAAGCAGTCTCTCAGCGTCGCGATGCGCCGCAGGTTCAGGTCCTTGGGGTCGCAGGGGTAGTTCGACACGCAATGCAGGAGAATCAGGCTGTCGTTACCGGTCTGACGGAAGGCCCGGACGGCATCGTCGATTTCGCCGAGAGTCGCCATGCCGGTGGAGAGCACGGTCGGCAGGCCGGCCTCGCCCATGGCACGGACCAGATCGAGATTGGTCAGGTAGTCGGACCCGTTCTTGAGCACCCCGACACCGAGGTCGGCGAGAAGACGCACGCCCTGTGGATTGGTGGGCGTGGAATGGAAGCCGATTCCGTTCTCTGCGCAATAGGCGGCGAGCGCGGCCACATCATCGTCGCTCAGCTCGCAGGCCTTGAACATGTCGTATTGTGATGCCACGACAGTCTTGCCGTTCTCGATGTATTCGTGGGTCAGGTTGCGGTCGGAGATGAAGTCTTCCGTGACATAGTTCTGGAACTTGACCGCATCGGCACCGCTTTTCTTGGCGGCATCAATCGTCGTCCGCGCCAGGTCAAGGTTACCATTGAAATTCAGGCCGATTTCGGCGACCAGATAGCAGGGTTGCCGAGGTCCGATCTGCTGCTTGTCGATCGTGATCGTCATGCTGTCCTTGCGCGCAGGTGTCCGGGTCATGGCTAGGCGGCCGTGCTGTGCAGCAGATTGCCCTTCAGTGCGCGGTATCCGGCCGTGCGAAACAGGGCTATCGAAGGGTCGTTGTTTGGCAGCGTCTCGGCCCGAAACTCGGCGGTGGGCATCCACGCGCGGATCTGCCGGAGCGCGGCAAGGCCGACGCCGGCGCCGCGGTGTTCTTCATCGACGACGATGGAGACCTCGAAGACTTCGTTTTGGTCCCCCACATGCAGCCGGTCCAGCCGCAGCATGCCGGCAACCTTGCGGCCGTGTTCGATCATGGTGATGAAGCTGCTTTCGGAACGCATACGGCCCGCGAACCAAATGCGATGTTCCGCTTCGGTCGGGATCGCCGGGTTTCTTGCCAGGGCACGTATGGACGGTTGCCGCTGCCAATGCAGCAGTATTGCCTCGTCGCGCGCCTCGGCGAGCCGCAAATGCATGCCGAGGCCGTCCTTGGTCGCCTGGTCCGGCAGCAGTGCAAGCCTGGCCCTCAGGGACCCCTGACCGTCACAGATCGCGGCGGCCCGCTTCGACATTTCATGAAGCCGGTCGCGATCGCCATGAAGGTCGCGCAGAACCGCGGCAATGGCGTCAGCCATGTCGTTGCCGTCCCCTTCAACCACTGCGGCCGCGCCGGAAATCGACAACTGTCGCGCGTTTTCCAATTGGTTGTCCGCCAGAACCAGCATGACAGTCGGCAACCCAAGGCAGCAGCGCTCCCAGGACGTTGTTCCGGCAGCGCCGATTGCCAGGTCGGCCGCGGACATCAGCGCGCCTATGTTGTCCGGGGCAACGTGAAGCTGAAAGCCGGAGAGACCTTCGAGGCGGCCGCGCAGTCTTGTCAGAGCCGCAAACCCGTAACCTGCGATCACGTCCACCTGCATCTGGGCGCCACAGCGTTGGACTGCGTCGATGCAGATTTCGGTCATGTTTTCGGGATCGGTCCCGCCGAGCGTTATCAGCAGTCGGAACGGTGCCTGCCTTGTCTGCGCCGCCGCCGTATCGCGCTGCCGCATCGCACGGAACTCCGGGCGCAGCAGGGCGTAGCGGGTGCCCAGCAGCAGCCGGCAGTCCGACGGCACAAGGGCCGTATAGTCTTCGGCTCCACGGCCCAGCGTCTGATCCAGAAGCAGATCGCAATCATGCGGGCGGTCGGCGAGATCGTCGAGAACCATGATGTTCCGCGCCCAAGGGCGGCAGGCGGCCTCGAAGCGGCGGTCCCGACGATAGTGGTCGACCACCAGCCACTCGACGCCGGCTTGCCAGTGACTGCTCATCGCCGCCGCCTCGTCACCGTTACCCCCCTCGAGGGTGAGCAACTCATGGCCCGACTGGTCGAGCGCCGGCACGACCTCCCGGCTTTCGGAACGCAGTGCGAAGGCGCAGTCCCAACCGATCGTAGACAGCGCATCGGCAAGCGTCAGACAGCGCATGACATGCCCGCTTCCGATTTCGCGTGAGGCGTCGGCTCTGAAGACCGCGCGCATTCAGGTCTCCGCGCCTTGGGCAAGGCTTGTCTGCTCGTGCAGCAGAAAGGCCGCCTCTCTCAGGTCTGAGTCGGTGTCGATGTCGATTGAGCGGTCACGCGGCATAACATAGCCGACCAGCGGGTCCGCGAAGTAGTTTTGCGCTGCCCGAAACCGCCGGACGTCAAGCACATGGACCGCGCCGTTGGGCCGGAAAGCCTTCGGCATGGTCTGCGAGCGGCGGTCGAGGTATTCGGGAAAGACGGGCTCGAGGCCGCTTTCTTCGGTCATTCGCAAGGCGGCAAAGGGCGTGTGCGTGTATTCGGCGACGCTCATCAAAAAGGGGCGATCACGCTCGACGAAGAGGTCATAGGCGCCACGGATGTCCGCCCCGGTCCGGAAGGGACAGGTCGGCAGCATGATGATCAGTGTGTCATAGCTCCGGCCGGCGTCTTCCAGCACGTCGAGCGCATGCAGCGCGACTTCGACGACACCAGCCGGATCGCGCGCCAGCTCCGGCGGTCTCATGAAAGGCACCTCGATGCCCAGGTCACGCGCCGTGGCGGCAACCGTGCTGTCCTCAGTGGAAAGGATCAGATGGTCGATAACACCGCTTGCGCGCGCAGCCTCGGCAGCCCAGGCGATCAGGGGCTTGCCGCCCAGAAGCCGGACGTTCTTCATCGCCAGGCGTGTGGAGCCGCCCTTTGCAGGAATCAGCCCGAGTGTCGCATTTGCCGTCATGCCAAGCCGCCTCCACCGGCCGCCCTCGTCCCGACCTAGGGTTCCTTGGAGAACAGCCACCAGTTGGAATTGTCGCTGTTGTCCAAGGGCTTCCAGAAAAAGCCGTAGTCACGGACCTGCAACTGCGGGTGCCGCTCGAGGTAGTAGCTGCCGAAGTCGCGCTTGAAGAGAAAGCCCTCCATGCCGCGGTAGGGGATTTCCACGGGCGCCGGGGAGAAGTACTCGACGCAAACGACATAACGCCTGGAGACCCGCACGATCTCGTCGACCACCTTTGCAAGGTTGTCCGGTGCCACGTGAATCAGGACGCCGGCGGTGAACACCAGGTCGATGCTGTCGTCATCAAAGGGCAGGTCGCCGCCGTGACCGCAGCGGATATCGGCCTGGCGGAGCCGCGGTTGGCTGCGGGCGAGCTCGCAGACCCGACCGTTCGGCTCGATGCCGTGCAACTCGCTGACAAGGTTGCTCAGCGCAACCAGATTCTGGCCGATATTGCAGCCGACCTCGAGCACGCTTTGCGGCGCCGGGGAGATCGCGGTCTGCAGGATACGCGCCCAGTTCCGCACTGTTGCGCGGAGGCTTTCTTCGGAAATCCGATTGCTGTCGCGCTGGGCATAGTCGAAGCCAAAATCAGAGGCCCAGAGATCAACCTGCATGTTCGCCATCAATTTGTTCCTTACGGTCCGTCTTTCGCTTCCGTTCCAGAGGCTGCCGCCGCGCGCCTTGGCTCTAAGCCGCCGTGTCGGACCAGCTTAGCGCCTTGCCGGCGGTCACGGGGTGGGCCAGGGACTTTCCGATAAGGCGTTCCGCCTCACTGGGCGGCAATCCGAAGCCGGGCCGCCGATAATCGACGTCCTCCGGCTGCAACACATGGCCTGCCGGAAGATCGCGGCGCACGTGTACGCTGCGGCGCAGGGCCATGCGCTTTTCCGCCTCGACAGGCGTCATCATGCGCCGGTTCGCGCCCATGGCGGTCTCCAGATCGCGGATGGATTGCATGAAGGCCTGCATCTCCGCCGGCTCAATGGACATAATGTGTTCGACGCTGCGGGTTGTACGGTCCTCGGTGATGGTCTTCTCAACCAGGTTGGCGCCCAAAGCAATGGCGGCGATGTCCATTTCCCATCCCGGCGAATGGTCGGAGTAGGCGATCGGGTAGGGGAACATCTGTTTCAGCGTGGGGATCACCCTCAGATTGATGCTTTCAAGCCGCGCCGGATAACCCGAGGGGCAGTGATGGATGATGATGTTCTCGTTGCCCTCGCTTCGGATCAGATCGACGGCGACTTCGATCTCGCCGATTGTCGCATTGCCGGTGTCGAGCTGCAGGCAAAGCCCGCTCTTTGCCGCCCGCTTGATCAAGGGAAAATGATTCACGTCCGCCGAGGCGATCTTGATGGAGTGGCAGCCGAGGTCTTCCAGAAAGTCCACCTCATCGTCGAAGGCAACTGTGGCGAAGAAAGCCAGGCCCAGGGAATCCGAGTAGGTCTTCAACGCGCGCCACTCTTCTTCCGTCAGGCAGCGCCGACAAAGAATGTCGTAAAGCGGCTCGGTGACCGTCTCCCTCCTGTCGCTGTCTCGGTCGATCAGGACCTCGTAGGTGAAGGGCTGCTTGCGGTCCGCGACAAGGCGGTCGGGATCGAAGATCTGGAACTTGACGGCGTCGGCCTTGGCCTTGGCGGCGTGGGCGACCAGACGTTTTGCAGAGTCCAGACTGTCGTGCGTCGGGCCAGCTTCGAATGTGATGAAGCAGGGCTGGTCATCGCCAAGCTTGCGTGATCCGAATGTGACCATACCTCTGATCTCTCCTTCCGGAGCCCTTCCGCACAACCGCGGAGGCGGGCTCTATCCTTTCAAATGACGCTTCAGCGCCGCTACGACACGGTCGACGTCCTCGTCGGCCATAGCTGCGAAGAGAGGCAGGCTGAGGGTTCTGGCGTAGTAGCGCTCGCTGCCGGGCAGCTCTGTCTCTCCGTAGCGCCTCTGATAGTAAGGCTGCCGGTGGACGGGATTGTAGTGAACCTGGGTGCCGATGCCGTCTTCCCTCAGCCGGTTCACAAGGTCGGCGCGGGTTAGGCCCGCAGCCTCGAAGTCAATCAGGACAGCATAGAGATGCCAGGCCGCCTGGCAGTGCTGCGACTGCGTCAAGGGCCGCAGGACCGGAGTCAGGTCCTCCAGCAACCTGTCGTAGCGCGCCGCCAGGGCGCGCCGCCGTGCCACAAAGCGGTCGAGCTTGCGGAGCTGGCTGTGGCCGAGGGCGCACTGGATGTCTGTGACCCTGTAGTTCAGGCCGATCTCCGGCATTTCATAGTACCAGGGGTTCGGCCGGCCCGCGCCGTCGTAGGCCATGTCGTGCCGATGCACCTCGGCGAAGTCTCGGGTCATTCCGTGAGACCGGAGCTGGCGCAGCCGCTGCGCCAGCGCGTCGTCGCTGGTGGTTACGGCGCCGCCTTCGCCCATCGCGATCGTCTTCACCGGATGAAAGGAGAAAGTGGTCATCCGGGAAAGGCGGCCATCGCCGATGGTACCAGTCTCGCCGCTGCGCAGGCGGTAGCGGCTGCCGATGGCATGGGCGGCATCGTCAATCACCGCGACATCGTGGCGGTGCGCCAGATCGCGGATCGCCGCGAGGTCGCCGCATTGCCCGGCCAGATGCACGGGAAACGCCGCCTTGACGGGGCCGCCGGCCCGTGCCAGGGCCTCCGCAAGGTGCTCTGCCTCCATCAGCCCGCTGTCAGGATCGCAGTCGGCAAAGACGACCTCGGCGCCGGCCAGGCGCACCGCATTGGCGGTGGCGAGAAAGGTGATACTGGGCACGATCGCGATGTCACCGGGCCCCAGACCCAGGGCCAGGGCGGCAATGTGGAGCGCTGCCGTGCCGTTGGCGCAGGCCACGGCATGGCGGGCGCCGGTGGCCTCACAGAGGGCCGTCTCGAAGGCTGCGATGGCGGGTCCTGTGGTCAGGAAGTCGCTGCGCAGAACCTCGACGACCGCGGCAATGTCGTCTTCCTCGATCAGTTGACGGCCATAGGGCAGCGGTGCTGGCGATGACAATGCTACTTCTCGCATTCCGCAATCATCTTTGAGAGCCGCTTGGCGCAGAGCCAGTCGTCGTTGATGTTGCTGGCAAAGCGGAAGCCCGACGAAACCGGCCGTGCACCTGAGTTCGGAAACTTCCTCTGCATGCGCTCCCAGAACTCGGGAAGGATCATGTAGCGGTCCGAGAGTTCGTAGGTGCTGCGGGCATCGTCTTCGGTGATGAGGACTTCGTGTATCTTCTCGCCCGGCCGGATGCCGACGATACGGTGCGGAAGGTCGGGTGCCAGAAACTCTGCCAGCTCCGTGATTCTCATGCTGGGGATCTTGGGAACGAAGATCTCACCGCCCTTCATGAGCGAAAGGGACGACAGGACGAAATCGACGCCCTGCTGCAGGGTGATCCAGAACCGGGTCATCTCCGCATCTGTGATCGGAAGGCTCTCCGCGCCTTCGTCGATCAGCTTGCGAAAGAAGGGAACGACGCTGCCGCGCGAACCCAGGACGTTGCCGTAACGCACCACGGAGAAGCGGGTTCCGATGGAGCCGCTCAGATTGTTGGCCGCCACGAAGATCTTGTCGGAGGCAAGCTTGCTTGCCCCATAGAGATTAACCGGGCTGGCCGCCTTGTCCGTCGAGAGCGCGATGACGCGCTTGACGCCGCACTTCAGCGATGAGCGGACAACATTCTCCGCCCCGATAACGTTGGTCTGGATACACTCGAAGGGATTGTATTCGGCGGCCGGAACCTGTTTCAGGGCGGCGGCGTGGACCACCACATCGACCTCGCGCAGGGCCATCTCCAAGCGGTTCGGGTCGCGCACATCGCCGATGAAGTAACGCAGCTGCGGGTGCCGGTCGACGGGCAGTTGCAGGCCCATCTCGTACTGCTTGAGTTCATCGCGCGAGAAGACGATCACCCGGCGCGGGCTGTACCTCTCAAGCACGGTGTGGACGAACTTCTTCCCGAACGAGCCTGTTCCGCCGGTCACCAGAACCGATTTCCCGTTCAAGTCGAAGCAATCGCCGTTTGCAAACTTGTTTTCTTCCGACGTCATGATGTCGTCGGTTATGCCCGGGGAATCGTTAACAATTAGTATGAATCGAGGATTAATGCCGCAGCGGGACCCTTGCTATTCTGCGGATCTCCGTCTCTTGATGGTCCCCAGATGGCGCACGGTGAGACGCCCGGTCCGCTTGCTGATCCACCGACGGTGGCGGCCACCGGGCGGGCCAGGCTTCGCATGGGCGGCATGCGATCGCTGCTTGCCCGCGACCTTTGTTCAGGCTCCTGCGGCGACGACGTTCAGAGGGGCCTGGACGCGGACCTGGCGACCGAGGAGACTGAGCAACAGAATCACCCGGTTCTTGTCTGCCATCCGCTCAAAGAGCCCGCGGCAGTTCGAGAGGGATCCAGAGACGATTTGCAGCGCCTCGCCCTGGTGGAAGGGGCGGGGTTCCAGAGCGATGAGCCCGCTTTCGTCCATGCGGGCTACGATCTCCTCCACCACACCCTCGGGGACCGCTGCCGGCCGGTCGCCATAGCAGATCAGATGGTTGACGCCGAAGGTTCCGTTGATCGAACGCCAGCGGGCCGTATCAAGGTCGAAACGGACAAACACATAGCCGGGAAAAAGGGGGGCCTTGACCAACTCGCGGCGGCGGGCATGGCGCCGCTCGCGCTGGTACCGCGGCAGATAGGTCTCGAAACCCTGACGTTCCAGATTGATTTGGGCTCTGTCTTCCGCGCGCACCTGCGTCTGTGCGACATACCAGCGCTTCATCGTGTTGCGGTTCCCTTACCGGTCAGGTTGCCGCTTGCGCGTTGTGCCGCGGACTGGCGCCTGGAGAGCCGCAGCAGGCTCGGAAACAAGACCTTTTCGGCACCGAAGCGAGCGACCATGCGCTCGTAGGCGGCCTGGGGGTCGCGCATGTCCGTGATGATCACGGCATCGATCCCGGCAAGATCCGCCAGATCGCGCACCACCGGCGTACCGGCCACGACCCGGCGGTTCGTCGATTCGTCAAAGATGGCGGAGACCTTGAGCTCTCCGTCAAGCGCAGCGAGAATCGCGATCTCACAGAGATCCCCGGCGCCGATTAGTGCAACCGATTGATATCCCTTGGCTTTGCAGCTTGAGAAGAGGTCCAGGCAGTCTTCGCGTGCATGCCGGAAGAAGCTCAGAGAGCGGGTGAGAAACTTCGCGGTCAAGCGGGCCTTTTCGCTGAACCCTTTCGTGGTGAGATAGTAAGCATAGCGCCGGGCGGGCGCTTTGCGCACCTTGATCAGTCCCTTGCTGATGCAGCGCTTCAGGTAGATGTTGGTGAGGCCCAGGGCGATCCCCAACTCCGCGGCGAGCCCGCGTTGGGTCACCCGGTCACTGGAGTCGATCGCATCCAGCATCAGCCGGGTCGAATCGGCCTCCTGGTCGCTTTCCACAGGTGCGCGGGCTTGTGGCGGCAAGATCGGCTCCAAAGCATGGTGCAGGGCAGACGGCGGCCCGGACTGTTGAGCCTGTCTAGCCCCGGGGCAAAGGCGGTGTCAAGTGTTCATGCCATGAACAACTTTGCCAATGTTTCAGTAATTTCATTGATTTGATTGATTAACTCTGTCTTAATCCGCCGCCATCGGTTTGTGTGGGAACTTGGGGGTGGCGTCCGGACCGGCGCCAGAGTTGATGTGATGGATCCGCGCTGCCTCGTCTTCGATCCCGAGGCTGCCTCTTGGCCGCGGGGTCGCGAACGGGCGCCTTCTATCGCTGGGCGGCTGCGCAAGGGGGCTTTACTCTCGCCGCCTCGGGCGACTATGACGGCAAGCAGCTTGGGCGCGATTGCCGCAAGCGCGGGATCGACAATCCGTTCGAGGCCGTTTGCTACGTGAACGTCAAGAAGCAGATTGCCAGATACCTGGGGTTTCCCCGGGGCATTGGGCTTGGCGGGGCGTTGAAGAGGCTCGGCCTGCAACCCGAAGGCACCCCTCATCGTGCCTTGGACGCTGGGCGGTCGGTGGCTCGGATGCTGCGGGCCGGGGTTTTGGAGGTGCTGCGAGATGACCGCAGGCAGACTTGTGGCCGGGTTGACCGACGACGATACCATTTCGGGTTGCGGGTCCTCCCGCGCCCTGTGAGGACCGCCAAACCGTGACTTTTCCTGAATCGCCCTCAATTGCCGTGGTCGGCCTCGGCTACGTCGGCTTGCCTCTCGCGGTCGCCCTGGCCGAATGCTTCAAGGTCGTCGGCTTCGATGTCGACAGGCAACGTGTGGAGGAACTGCGCGGCGGCTGGGACCGGACCCGTGAGGTGACCGAAGAGGACCTGCGTGCGGTACCGCTGTCGCTGACGGCCGAACCCGCCGAAATGGCCGGCTGCGATGTCTTCATCGTCACCGTGCCCACCCCGGTCGACCATGAGAACCGACCCGACCTGAAGGCCGTGATCGCCGCCAGCCGAACGGTTGGGGCTGCCATGACCAAAGGTGCCGTCGTTGTTTATGAATCGACCGTCTATCCCGGCGTTACGGAGGATCTTTGCGGCAGCATCCTTTCCGAGGTGTCCGGCCTCGAGCCGGGGGCCGACTTCTTTCTCGGCTATTCGCCGGAGCGCATAAACCCTGGCGACACCCGGCACGGCCTCGCCAAGATCGTCAAGGTGGTTGCGGGCGAGACGCCGGAGGTGACGGACTATCTGGCACGGATCTACGGTCGAGTGATCGAAGCGGGAGTCTTTCGGGCGGCCAGCATCAAAACCGCAGAGGCCGCCAAGGTCATCGAGAATGCCCAGCGCGATATCAATATCGCCTTCGTCAACGAAGTGACGAAGATCTTCAATCGTTTGGATCTCTCCATTCACGATGTCCTGGACGCGGCGCGGACCAAATGGAACTTCCTCGATTTTCGCCCGGGTATGGTGGGGGGCCATTGCATCGGCGTCGACCCCTATTATCTGGCTCACTGCAGCGAGGCGCTGGGCCTCCACCCCCAGGTTATCCTCGCCGGGCGGCGCACGAACGATTCCATGGGAACCTATTTCGCCGGCATGGTGGCAGAAGCCCTGCGCGACCGCGCCGGCAGGCGCGTGCTCGTGCTGGGCCTCACCTTCAAGGAGAACGTGCCTGACCTGCGCAACAGCAAGGTCGTGGACCTGATCTCGGCCCTTGGCCAGCGGGGTTTCCAGGTTGCTGTCCACGACCCTCTTGCCGACCCGCAGGAGGCCCTCGATGACTACGGTCTGGAAATCATCGGCGATCCGCGGGCGCAGGCGCCCTTCGACTGTGTGGTCGGCGCCGTGGCGCATCAGCCTTATCGTGAGTTCGCCAGGCAGGACTTCGAGGCATTGCTGGTTTCGGATGGATTGGTGTTTGATCTGAAGAACATCTGGGCGGATATCGAACTGCCTGGGGGGCGGCAACGCCGGACCATCTAATGCTGGGCCCTCCGCGCCGGACTTGCGCCGGTTGCGGGTTCGGCCGGAAGAGGACGAGATGTCAGTGATCGTGACCGGCGTGGCCGGGTTTATCGGGTCCTACGTGGCCGAGCAGTTGATCAAACAGGGCCGAACGGTCGTTGGGATCGACAACCTCAACGACTACTATGATCCGGCTTTGAAGCGGGCGCGGCTGGACCGCCTGACCGGTCACAACGGCTTTACCTTTCGGCAGCTGGACATTTCGGATCGGGAGCCGATCCTGGCTTTGGCGGGGGAGTTTCCGGAGACCACGGAGATCGTGCATCTGGCCGCACAGGCCGGCGTGCGCTACTCCCTGGAGAACCCCTTCGCCTACGTCCAGACCAACCTGATGGGCCATCTCTGCATGATGGAGCTGGGGCGCAGCCTGGGCAGGCTCCGCCATTTCGTCTACGCCTCGTCTTCCTCGGTCTACGGCGGTAACAAGGAGCTGCCGTTTTCTGTCGAGCAGCGGGTCGACAAGCCGGTCTCGCTTTACGCGGCGACCAAGCGCGCCGATGAATTGATGACCCATTGCTACGCCCATCTCTTCGATCTGCCGAGCACGGGCTTGCGGTTCTTTACGGTCTACGGGCCGTGGGGGCGGCCCGACATGTCAGCTTTTATCTTTACCAAGGCCATTCTTGAGGGGCGGCCGATCCGCATCTTCAATCACGGCGACATGCGCCGTGATTTCACCTACATCGACGATATCGTCGCCGGGGTGCTGGCGGTCATCGACCGGCCGCCGCAGCGTGCCCTTTCGGACGCGCAAGGCGAGGCGCCCAACCGGGTCTACAATCTGGGCAACCATCGCTCCGAGCCGCTGTTGCGCTTCGTCGAACTGATCGAGCAGGCTTGCGGCCGCGAAGCCATTCGCGAGTTCGCGGAGATGCAGCCGGGCGATGTGAAGGAGACCTATGCCGATATCGCTCCGGCGCAGCGTGACCTGGGATTCGAGCCGCGCGTCTCGATCGACGAAGGCATTCCCCGCTTCGTTCAATGGTATCGCGACCATTACTCGATCTAATATATTGATTTATCTAAATAAATAGAGCCCAAGAGTTCTTTGCGGGCGCTTTTTGTGACAAGGGTAGGGCTTGCCGGAATCCCAGGGATGCTCCTTGATTCGCTTCCCTAAAGTCGCTAAGTCCTTTCGCACCTGCAGCATTTTTTCATGAGGATTGGTGCCACCATGGACCGCCTGGACGCATTGGAAGCGCAATCCGTCTACATCCTGCGTGAGGCCTACAACCGGATCGAGCCCCTGGCGATGCTCTGGTCGCTTGGCAAGGATTCCAACGTCATGCTCTGGCTGGCGCGAAAGGCCTTCCTCGGGCATGTCCCCTTTCCCGTCGTGCATGTCGATACGGGTAAGAAATTCAAAGAGATGTACGAGTTCCGCGACCGCTACGCGAAGGAGTGGGGCCTGGACTTCGTACGCGAGGAATGTCCGCCCATCGACGCGGTCGACCAGAGCCTGCCGCCGGCCGCCCGCTCGGCCGCGCGCAAGACCGAAGGGCTGCGCCGCGCCATCGATCGCTACGGCTTCAAGGGCCTGATCGCCGGCATCCGCCGCGATGAGCAGGCGACCCGCGCCAAGGAGCGTGTCTTCAGCCCGCGCGGCGAGAGCGGTGAGTGGGATTTCCGCGACCAGCCACCGGAGTTCTGGGACCAGTACAAGACCGACTTTCCGCCGGGTGCGCATCTGCGCATCCATCCTCTGCTGCATTGGACCGAACTCGACATCTGGCTGTACACTCAGCGCGAGGGGATCCCGATCATCCCGCTGTATCTGTCCAAGAACGGCAAGCGCTATCGCTCGCTCGGCGATCAGGACATTACACATCCGGTGGAATCCGATGCCGCCACGATTGAGGAGATCATTGCCGAGTTGCAGACCACCCGGACGGCCGAGCGGGCCGGACGGGCCATGGACCACGAGCGCGAGGACGCCTTCGAGCGCCTGCGTGCCAGCGGCTACATGTGATCGGGAGCGGAACGGCCATGACCTCGGACACGACACCTATTGCAGCCCAGGACCGTACCACCTTGCCTGAAGACGCCACGCAGAGCGGCGCGTACCCCGACGATGCCGAGCACGCAGGCGAACGCTCCCTGCACCGTATCGTCATCGTCGGCCACGTCGATCACGGCAAATCCTCGCTGATCGGCCGCCTGCTGCACGACACCGGCTCTTTGCCGCCGGGCAAGGTAGAGGAACTGGAGAAAATCTCCGCACGTCGCGGCATGGAGATCGAATGGTCTTTCGTGCTCGACGCCTTTCAGGCCGAGCGCGATCAGGCGGTGACCATCGACACGACGCAGATCTGGTTCAAGACCGGCCTGCGTGACTACGTGATCATCGATGCCCCTGGCCACCGCGAGTTCCTGAAGAACATGGTCAGCGGCGCTGCCAGCGCCGATGCGGCCATCATGGTGGTCGACGCCGAAGAAGGGGTGCGCGAGCAGTCGCGCCGCCACGCCTATCTGCTGCATCTCCTGGGGGTTCGCCAGGTCGCGGTGGTGATCAACAAGATGGACCTCGTCGATTTCAGCCAGACGCGCTTCGACGAGGTTTCCAGGGAGATCACCGACTATCTCCGCTCGATCGGCGCCGCGCCGATGATGGTGGTACCGATTTCAGCGCGCGGCGGCGACAACATTGCCACCCGTTCGGCGCGGACCCCCTGGTATGACGGACCGACGGTCATCTCCGCCCTGGACGGCTTTCACGGCCACCCCGGCGTCGGTGCTCAGCCCCTGCGGCTGCCGGTGCAGGACGTCTACAAGTTCGATGCCCGGCGCATCGTCGCCGGACGGATTGAATCCGGCGCGGTTACGGTCGGCGATACGGTGCTCTTCTCGCCGTCAAACAAGACAGCGCGCGTGCGTTCGATCGAGGCCTGGCCCGCCGAGCAGGGCCCGGAGACCGCTGCAGCCGGCGAGTCGGTCGGGATCACACTGGACGAACAGCTCTTCGTCGAGCGCGGCGAGATCGTCAGCCATGCTGAGAATCCGCCGAAGCTGAGCACGGTCTTTCACGCCCGCCTGTTCTGGCTTGGCCACAATCCTCTCAAGGTGGGATCGCGCTACAAGTTGAAGCTGCTGACCCAGGAGGCCGAGGTCACCGTGCGCTCGATCGAGCGCATCGTCGACACACAGACCCTGGAAAACGCCGCCGGCGACATTGTGGAGCGCAACGCCGTGGCCGAGGTGACGCTGTTCAGCCGCCAGGTCCTGGGAATCGACGACTACGGCGATCTGCCCAAGACCGGCCGCTTCGTGCTGATCGAGGACTACGACACCGTCGGCGGTGGGGTGATCTCCATGGAGGGCCTGCCGGATCAGCGCCAGGCCATCACGGTCAAGTCCACCAACGTGATCTCCGTCGAGCACCGGCTCACCGCCGACTCCCGCGCCGCCCGCAATGGCCACCGCGGCGGCGTGCTCTGGTTCACCGGCCTTTCGGGCGCCGGCAAGTCGACGCTGGCCATGGAGGTCGAGCAGCGGCTCTTCGCCAAGGGCTATCAGGTCTATGTGCTCGATGGCGACAACGTCCGCCGCGGTCTCAACGCCAATCTCGGGTTCTCGCCGGAAGACCGGACGGAGAACATCCGCCGCGTCGGCGAGGCGGCGTCACTCTTTGCCGACTCCGGCATCATCTGCATCACCGCCTTCATCTCACCCTATCGGGTTGACCGGGACCGCGCGCGCGCCTCGGCGCCGGGCCGTTTCCACGAAATCTACATCAAGGCGGATGTGGAGACCTGCGAACGGCGTGACCCCAAGGGGCTCTACAAGAAAGCGCGCGCAGGGGAAATCGCCCAGTTCACCGGCGTTTCCGCGCCTTACGAGCCGCCGGAGGCAGCCGACCTGGTAGTCGACACAGGGGCCGAGAGCGTTTCTGAATCGGTCGAGCGGATCATCCGCTACATTGAGACGGAGTTCACGCTCAGCCGCGACTAGGATCTGTCTGGCCGGCCCGCCGGTCGGCGGGCTTCCTTCCCGGCGCGCGCTATCTGTCCGGACCGCCACCGCCGTTGAGGCCGGTGCCGTCGGTTGGGGCGCGTAGTGCGGCGGGCTTGGTTGCCGAGCTTTGTTCGTTCTTTGTTCCGGCTGCCGAATCCGCCGGCGACGTATACCTTCTCGACGATGCGCATCGCTTATCTGTCGGCCTCACGGGTTCCGTCGCGAACCGCAAACGGCGTACACGTCATGAGAATGTGCGAGGCCTTCCGAACCCTTGGGCACGACGTCACGCTGATGGCTATTCCCGGCGATGAGCCGGCCGATGGGGTCATGGAGTTTTACGGCGTCGAGAAGCCGTTCGCGGTCAGCTTCCCGAAACACTTCGATGCGCCTCGGTTTCCCGGCAACCTGCCGCTGCGCCTGCTGGTCCGGTCGTGGGACCTGATCGCGGGCTATCTCCTGGCGGACCCTGGACGGTTCGATCTGCTCTACGGCCGCAACCTTCTCTGGCTTGGCGGTGCGTCTTTCAGGGGACTGCCGTTCTTCGTGGAATTGCACTCCGCGCCCAAGTCGGCCCTGCGCCGCTGGTATCTAGGCTTTCTCACCCGCCGCCCAGGCTTCTGCGGCTTGATCGTCATTTCAGCTGCACTGCGCGATTTATGCCGGAAACTGCTTCCGGCCCTTCCGCGGGACGCAGTCTTTGTCGCGCATGACGGTGCCAGTCTGCCACCGCGGGGCGCACCGAGGGAGTCTGCGGCCCCGGTCCCCGGGATGGCGCCATTGAAGTCGCCTTCGGCGGTGACGGTCGGGTATGTGGGTCATCTTTACCGGGGGCGCGGCATCGAGATCATCATCGCCTTGGCGGAGCGCTTCAAGGAACTCCGCTTCCTCGTTGTCGGGGGTCAGGAGGAGGATCTCGCGCGGTATCGTTCGGCCAACAGGTTGCCCAACCTTGAATTCTGCGGGTTTGTCCCCCCTGGCAGGTTGGCGGCCTATTACGAGGCCATGGACATTGTTCTGGCGCCCTACCAGCGCGACCTGCGGACGCATGGCGGCGACAACACCGTCGATTACATGTCTCCCTTGAAGATCTTCGAGTACATGGCCTGGGGTAAGGCCATCCTCGCTTCCGATTTTCCGGTGATCCGCGAGGTCCTGGAAGACGGGGTGAATGCCCTGTTGGTCCAGCCGGAGGATGTCGATGCCTGGGCGGAGCGACTGGCCTTGCTTGTCGACAACCCCGAGCAGCGGCGTGCGCTTTCGGAACGCGCCTCCCGCAGCCTGGTAGAACGCTACACATGGTCAGCGAGGGCGGAGACGATCATGGCCTTTGTTGCAGAAGCCGCCGGCCGAAAGGGCCTGCACTTTGCCGGGATGCCCGACGCGGGGGCTGCGCGAGAGGTCTGACGGTCATGCTGGAGGGACCGGGACGGAAGACCTTCGGGCACTTGGAACCTAGCCTCGTTCCGCTGAAAAGCGGCCGCGAGATGCCCCGGCGGAAGGGCGGGCGGCGGGCCCAGACGGGCGTGCAGGACAACCGGCGCCGTGGACCCTCTTCAGACTTGGCAAGCCTGGCCCGATCGGATAAGAAGTGCGAATCGCAGCGTATCGAATAATCGGTTCTGCTGTGCATTCGTCGGGTCTCAGGCTTCCTGAGGGCAGGCGTCCACGAAAAGCAGGCTGGGTGGCAAGCGATTCACCCGGTCTGCAGTAGCATGAGTTAATGCCGGAAATCCGCGATCTGAACTGCCTGTCTGGTTGTGGGCGAAGGGACTGAGCGGCGTGGGCTGCTCATCTCGTCGATATGGGTTCTTCGGCTCTCGCGCTGTCTTGACACTTTTGTGTGCCGTTTGATGCTGGCGAAAGCAGCCTGCCCTCGTCGCCGCCAGGGGGCTCGGTCGCCGGTAGGGCGCTGGGCAAGGGCGCAAAGCCGTGTTTGGGATCCGGCAGTAGTTGGCAGTTTGTGCCTGGATTGTGAGTCGCCGACTCGCTCCGCAACGTTTTGCCGGAGCGTCCTGGGAACGAGTGGACCGGTCGGCGGTTGGCTCGCGACTAAGTCTTGACCCCAATGCAGGGCAAAAGCGCAAAGCAAGAAGCTGCTCCGTCGATGGAAAACGCTCAACTCTCAGATCGCCATACCCAGATCAGCCAATCCGCTGCCCTTCGAATACTCTGGCGACACCTATCGCCGCTTCGCAGAAGACAGCTTCTCGCTTTGTTTGTCTTGATGCTCACGTCCGCGTCGCTTGAAGCTGTTAGCCTCGGCGCTGTCTTGCCGTTCCTCAGTGTGCTCGCTATCCCTGAGCAGGTCCTGAGCTATCCCATGGTAGGTCAGATTGCACAGTCCCTGGGAACGGCCAGCCCTGACGAACTCGTTCTTCCGTTGACGATTGCCTTTTGCGTGGCTGCGATTGCGGCGGGGTCGTCTCGGCTTCTCCTTCTATGGGCAAATGCTCGACTGTCGCATGCGATCGGTCATGACGTCACAGTCGAGATCTATAGGCGGACGCTCTTCCAGCCCTATCGTGTTCACGCCTTGCGTAACAGCAGCGAGATCATAAGCGTTGTCGCAAAGACCAAAGCGGCCATCGCGACGTTGAACGCAATCCTGAACATGGCGAGTTTCGGGTTGATCGGCCTTTTCGTGATGACTGCGCTCTTCTTGATCGACCCGGGGCTCATTCTGGTTTGCCTTCTTGGGCTCGGTTCGATCTATCTGATCGCAAGCGCAATCGTTCGCAACCGCTTGCGCCGTTACGGAGGACAAGAGGCCGTCCAGCAGACGGTTCGCATGAAGGCCCTCCAGGAAGGCTTGGGTGGCATTCGTGATGTCCTTCTGGATGGATCTCAGGCCGTCTTCACTGCAGTGTTCCGCCGCGCAAACCTCACACTGAATCGAGCGCAAAGCCGCATCCTGTTCCTTTCCCAAAGCCCGCTCTACATCGTAGAGACCATCGGTATGGTCCTGATTGCTGGCCTTGCTTATGTCCTCAGCGAGCAGACAACGGGGTTCGTTGGATCGATTCCGATGCTTGGGGCCCTTGCAATGGCTGCCCAGCGATTGTTGCCGGCGCTTCAGCAGATTTATCGCGGTTGGGCGACAGTCAGGTCGCGCCATGCTTCGCTGGTCGACGTCATCCTGCATCTGGAGCAGCCCATCGGCGAAGAACACGCAGTGGCCAAGCCCCAGGGCCTCAATTTCGAGGAGTCGATTGAGTTCCGCAAGGTAGCCTTCAGCTACCATCACGATGGTCCGATGATACTCCGCGACGTGGACTTTAGAATTCCAAAGGGCGCCAGTGTCGGGATCGTCGGGGTGACGGGCAGTGGCAAGAGCACAGTGCTCGATCTCATGATGGGGCTCCTAGAGCCCTCGGAGGGGGATATTCTGATTGATGATCAGCGCCTTGTTGCGGGCAATCGCCGCGCTTGGCAAAACCTGATCGGGCACGTGCCGCAGTCCGTCTATCTGGCCGATGCCACACTTGCGGAGAATATCGCATTCGGCGTGCCACCGGGCGCTATCGACATTGAACGGGTTCGCGAAGCCGCGCTCTTGGCCCAGATTGCCGAACTCGCAGACTCTAGCCCGGACGGCTACCAGCTGATCATTGGAGAACGAGGGACTCGCCTGTCCGGCGGGCAGAGACAGAGGATCGGGATTGCGCGTGCTTTGTACAAGCAGTCCAAGGTGCTGATATTCGATGAGGCAACCAGCGCGCTTGATACGGTCACGGAGCAGATGGTGATGGACTCAGTTCGGAGCCTCGACCGAACGAAAACCAGCATCCTCATTACGCATCGCCTGGGTACGGTGCGAAACTGCGACCCCATTTTCCTGCTGGAGGGGGGCCGGATCGCTGCCTCCGGCAGTTATGACGAGCTCCTGAAAACAAGCCCAAGATTTCGTTTGATGGCTATGGAGAGCGTCGGGTCAAGAGACCCGAGTAGAGTGGCCGACGGAGGACAGAGCTAGTCTTTTGCGCTGAAAAGGTCTAGCGCCGCTGCGGGATGTATCTAGTCGAAACTATAACCGAACTCCTTGATCTCTTTTTCGTAGAGCCGACCAATCTGCGCGGCTGACTCTGAGTCGTAAAAGTCTTGGTGCCTCTTTTTGGAAACGCCTTCTCTGGTTTGTCTGGACTTCGCATTTGGAAGCCACCCATCCCAGGGAATGGAGAGAGAATCACACAACTGGGCGAACTCGCTCTTCAGTTCTTCGTATCTGATCACGCAATCCACCGCCAGCCTGTTGTCAATTGTGTACATCTCCCAGTTGGAGTGTTGCTTCGGTACGATGCCTGACAGGGACCCTCCTTGAGATAGCGCTTGCACGTACTGGAGGAAGCTCGGTGGGTCACTGATACCTCTCGTTCTCCAGAAATAGTCCGACACAGTCTTCTCCCAAGGGTTTCTCACAACACAGAACTTTGCATAACTGCGCCATTCCGTCGGAAATGCTCTTGAGATCGACAAGGCGGTTGGATGCTGCGGTTTTTCGCCGAGCTTTCGCGAATAGGCCTTCTTGATGGAGCGAGCGACCAACTTTGCATGAAGTTGCCCGCTCAGAAACCTTGACAGAGGAAGGATCAACCCAGATTCCGCCTGCGCTTCAGCATAAATCCGCGCCGTCAGTGGAATTCCATGTGCGACAGTCTCCTGAATCGCGCTGAGTTGAAGGTCGTTGGGGCCAAGGTATTTTGCCAGCGCGACGGCTACGGAACTCCCGCCCGTCTTTCGGCAATGAATGAAGATGAACTTTCTCTTGTTGCTTACGATCATGCCAGTCCTTCGCGCCGTCGCTGATAGCTTCGCAAAGGTTTGCCGGAATGCCCCGGCGGAACCGAGTTGCACATCATCATCGGCTATTACCTCAGCCCGCTCAAGATCGTCGAGGCGGTTTGCCCCGCTGTCCTCTTGGCCGGACCGCCTTTCTGTTCGACTATGACGACGAGTGGGTCCGGGGTGCTACCAAGCGTGCTGATTCCCGGCGCGCAGAAGTGTGGCTCGACGGCATTGGCGCACTATCTTGCGCAGCACCCCGGCTGCACGATTTCCAAACCAAAGGAGCCGAGTTTCTTCTCGAGACTTGGGAACCTCGACGACATGGAAGCCTATTCCGCTTGCTTTCGCGACGCGCAACCTGGAACGGTGTCGTTTGAGGCAAGTACAGGTTACCTCTTTGAACCCTATGTGCCTCCGCGGATTGCGCGTGGTCTCCTGCCGCTCCAACCCAATCTGAAGATTGTTGTTGTGTTGCGTCGTCCCGTCGATCGGGCAATTTCCGCATTTCTCCATCTTCGCAAGCGAATGGATGATCGGCGAGGCATGACGGAGGCACTGGGCGGGTTTCCCAGCCAGCCGGACGATGTGTTTGCCGAGGAGAGCAGACGTCTCGCCGATGCTCTGGCCGTCGGTCTGATTGACGTCGAACGCTATCGACCACGCTATGACGACTATCTCTGGCAGTTTCGCTATGTCGGCAACAGCTGGTATGTCGAGTTCCTACGCCGATACATCGAACTCTTTGGTCGTGAGCGCCTTCACGTTGTCTTTCAGGAAGACCTGCGGGCGGATACAACAACTGCCATGCAGACCGTCGCCGCTTTCCTCGGACTGCCCCCTTACGAGGGCGGTGTTTTACAGGCAGAACAGATCAATCCGACTTTGCTGCTGCCCGGCACCAACGTTTTCAGAAGGTCACCTCGCGGTCCGGTTGGAGCCATTGTGAGGCGTTTTCCCTCTCACATTCTTCCTCGATTCGGACGGCAGGACGGTGGTGGCCTCGCCGACAACGCGGCGGCCCTGCGCGACATTAGGTCGTCCTTGGACGCGGCGCTGTCGCAGCAGTATGAGCAACTATCGGGAGTTATTGGCAGAGACGTGGCTGAGATCTGGAGCTAGCACATGGACAGGGCAGAGCGAACCGGACAATTGAGGAGTTGCCGATGGAGGAAAGCAACAAGCAAAGACGGGTTGGCAAAGAGGTCTGAAGGCTAATGACCGATACCGTCCGCTGAGAAACTCTGGTGTACTAGATCGACGCATGTGGGATCTTGCATCAGCTGCTGCCGTACAGCGCTTCGGCTTGGTTGTCGTCTACCATGGCGTCTTTGAGGAGCCGCCTGAAGAGCTTCGCGGCAATCTCCACAATGTCCCGCCTGAAGCCTTTGCCGCGCAGATAAGCTGGATCGATAAGCATTTTGAGATCGTGACACTCGACGATTTCATGGCGGCCGATTGGGTAGCAGGCAAGGCCGTAATCACATTCGATGATGCATATATCTGTGTGTTTGAGAACGCTGTGCCTCTTCTGAGGGCACGCGGCCTTCCGTTCACGGTCTTCATCAACGGGCGTACTCTCGAGGGACGCCCGTTCTGGCGCGACAAGATTCGCTGTCTCATCAACCACGGTCTTGTCAAGGACTTCATCGCTTTCCGTGAGCACTACAACGGTCTTTCTGATTCCGTTCAGGCATCGGGCTTCTACCGCAGCTCTAAGGCTCCGGGAGTGAACAGCCGCAGGCTCGATGAGGAATTAGATGCCTTTGTTGAGAGCAGAAAGGGCAGCCTCACCTTCGATGCCCTGTCGCACCATATTGCGCGGCCCAGCGACTTGATCGCTGAAGAGGGCGTCACCTATGGCAATCATGGCTACAGCCACTACGTCATGTCCTCCTTGGATCGAGCCGAGCAGAAAGAAGAGATTGAGCGTAACCAGGCTCTCCTAGCCTCTCTCAACCTGCCCTTGACACGAACTTTCGCCTTTCCCTTTGGAGGCGCGCGTGATTTCACCACGACGACGATTGAGCTGTTGCGCGCAACAGGCTATTCAGGGGGTCTTTACAGCCGTAACCGGTTGAACCAGGCGAGTCGGGAAGGCCAGTTCCTCGCCGAGCGGTTCATGCCATCGGCCGACATGGGGCAGTTTCACAAACGGCTGCTGATGGCTTTTTATAGGACACTAAGACCAAGTTCCATCGATGGATAGCACTGGATCAGCGCAGATGATCAAGATCGGCTCGCGGGCGGTCGGCGGCGGTGAAGGCCGCTTCGTTATCGCGGAGGTCGCACAAAGCCACGACGGTTCTCTTGGCTTTGCACATGCGTTCATCGATGCCGTTGCCGACGCAGGTGCGGACGCCGTTAAGTTCCAGACGCATATCGCGGCAGCGGCGTCAACCCAAGAAGATCCCTTCCGCGTCCGGTTTGCGGAGCAAGATGCCACCCGATTTGACTACTGGTGGCGTATGGAGTCACAGCGGAGAAGTGGAGGGGCCTGCGCAACCATACCGACGAGTGAGGTATGATATTCCCGTCCTCCGCCTTTTCGATTTAGGCTGTGGAGTTGGTTTTGACCATTGGCATGCCTACCTAGAAAGTCGGTTTGGGAGAGTTTCGCTCGACCGACTTGATCGCGGTAATGCTCGATACAGGCATCCCTATTCTGGTCAGTGCCGGCGTGGCGACCTGGCAGGAGATTGACGCAGCTTTTACGCCTTCGGAGCAAAGCCGCGGCGCACGCTCTCTTCCAGAGTACTAGCCGCTATCCAACCTAGCTGGAACGGGTCGGCCTCAACATCATCGACGACTTGAGTACCCGTTACAGTTGACAGGTAGGCCTGCCCGATCACAGTGGGCAGCCGCACCTGCGGCTGGCGGCGGTTGCGCGCGGCGCCGACCGGTTGGAGATTCATGTAACCTTCGATCGCCAGCCAACAAAAACGCGTAAGCCGAAGCGCTGACGGAGGTACACAGCGTTTTTCACACTCGATCGGCTCAGGGTGTCAAAGAAGTTCTCCTAGACTCTAGTGGTTGAAGCGGTTGTAGATCGCCGTGCAGGGGGCGCAGCCCGCTGGACAGTCACGCTAACGCGTCCCTATCTTAAGCATATCAGTGCCTCCAGGAAACCTTCAACTGTCGTCAACACGATGCACGCCACGTTGCCCGTGCGGCAAGTATCGTTCGATCCATCAGCAATCCTCATCTCTAAGCCAAACCAGCTACCTTGCAACCTAAGTCCCGGAAAGCTTGAAGCGCAACTCGGCCTTAAGCGAAATCCCCTAGTAGAGTACTGACACTAGACCACGAGTTGGACAAGGCAGGAATGATCCACGCGGTGATCTTCGTGCTGGCCATTGTCAACGACACCAACTCCGCCGAAGTGCCGATCTGCTGCGACTAGTGCGATCTGGCGCAACGCGGCGGATCATAGTCATGTCCGCGAACGCGCATTCAAGAGACGCGACGTGAGAGCTGGGCCAATGCGTAGGCCCAACAAACACCAATGCGTTCTGCAGCTCAGGATCCCCGCTCTGGCGGCGCAGCTTTCGATAGAAGGACGCTTGCTTACGACCATTGTGTAGGCGCTGGAACGCGAGCAGCGCCTCGCGCCCCGCACCTCAGCTGTACGATCTTGCAGAGCTCTGGAGCCTCTGGTCCGGTGCCAGCACGAGGCCGCCCATTCTCGGAGCAATCTCGGGCTACGGCAGGCGTGGGTCGGTCCAGAACAGCCTCAACTGTCTCTGGGGGCTCCGGCATCCTGTGAAGGATCTGGTGGCGTTGTGGCGGCAGTCTGCGGTCTGCCCGCCGCGCTGCGGGGCAGCACCACCACCGATGCCACAGCCGCGCCGCCGATCACGGCAAGCCAATGGCTCTGCCAGAGACCGTAGGCCGTCGCGGCGATGCAGAGGATCGTTATGCACATTCCCTGGCTGCAGACCCGCGCGGCGGTCGGCAGGTGGTCGATGCGGCGTCCGATCAGGTAAAGGATGGCGATCGTCAGCACGGCACCGACGGCGCCCAGTTCCAGCAGGATCTGCAGGGGGCCGTTGTGGGGATGCGATGGTATGACCTTGCGGCTGATGCCGGCCGACTCCGCACCCTCGGTCGGGATCGAGCCGGAAGAGTCGAATCCCCAGCCAATCAGCGGCCGTTCCACGATCCGGTCGGAGACAAAGCTCCAGATGTGCACACGGTAGCGCGCCGTGTTGCTGAGGTACTCGGCCTCATGGAGTCGGGCCTCCTTCATCAGCTTTGCCACCCCCGGGCTGGCCACCAGCGCCAGGACCACCGCTGCAGCCAGGACCAGACGCCCGACCGATCGCCCAAGCCCGGCCAGCGCCGCCGCTACGAGGCCGGCGAAGAGACCGAGAACCGCGGCCGAAGACTGAGAGGAAAGGGCCAACGCCAGTGCCGCCGGGGGCAAGGCGAAGGCAACCGTCCTGTGGCCGAACTGCCAGAAGAGGACGGCCAGCGGCCAGACGAGGATGGCGATGGTGGTGATGCCGCGGTTGAGGCGGGAGTAGGCGATGTAATCGCTCGTCGCCGGACCCTTGAGGACAGTGAAAAGCGGAAACCCGAAAGCGAATTCGATCAGCACAAGTCCGACGGCCAGCCCCAGACCCACCGCCAGGGCCAGGCCGGCTTTGCGGCTTTGCTCGGCACCCATCAGGCCCGCCGCGCCGCAGAGACCGATCATGATCAGAAGCAGAATCCCGACCCGTAGGGCGAGCCCTGCCGCTTCGCCCGGCAGCGGCGTCCAGAAGGAAGCCAGAAGGCACCAGCCGATGAAGAGGCAGACCGCAAGGGTGAGGGGACGGTCCACAAGCTGCCAGGGTCGCTTCTGCGGCCAGACCAGGGCGGCTGTGACGATGCCTGCAATCAGGCTCAGCGGCACCACGGCTTTGGGGGCCAGCAGTCCGAGCACGGGCAGCAGCAGGCAGAACGCCGCCAGAACGAGGCTCAGGCGGTTCAAACGCTGCTGTTCGCGGGGGCTGTCTTGCTTCGGCGTCGTCACAGGGGCCTTTTAGAGCAAAGGCGGCGCCATGAAAACTCCAGGCTTGCCCACAGTCTGCCGGTGCGGCCCGCCGCCTTCTCAGGGAGCAGCCTGGGCCGCCCGCTCCTCCATCTCCCGGCGCAGTTCCTGGCGCCGGGTGACCAGGGAGGCCGCCAGCACCCCGGTGGCGACCAGCCCCACCAGGATCGTGCAAACCGCGTTGATCTCCGGCGTTACGCCCAGGCGGACCTGGCTGTAGATCTTCATCGGCAGGGTGGTGGCGCCGGGACCTGTGGTGAAGCTGGCGATCACCAGATCGTCCAGCGAGAGGGTGAACGACAGCAGCCAGCCGGCGACCACCGCCGGGGCGATGACCGGCAGCGTGATCTGCAGGAAGGTGCGCCCCGGCGGGCAACCCAGGTCCATGGCCGCCTCTTCGATGGAGCGGTCGAAGCTCACCAGGCGCGACTGCACCACCACGGCGACGTAGCACATGGAAAAGGTGATATGGGCGATGGTGACGGTGACGAAGCCGCGGTCCAGCGAAATCGCCACGAACATCAGCAGCAAGGACAGGCCGGTGATGACCTCGGGCATGACCAGGGGGGCGTAGATCATGCCGGAAAAGAGGGTGCGGCCGCGGAATCCGCCGAAGCGCGCCATGATCAGCCCGGCAAGGGTGCCGAGAAAGGTGGCGAAAGTCGAAGCGACCACCGCGACCTTCAGGGTCACCCAGGCAGCGTTCATGAGGCCGTCGTTGCGCAGCATCTCGCCATACCACTTCGTCGAGAAGCCGGCCCAGACCGTGACCAGGCGCGACTCGTTGAAGCTGTAGATCACCAGCAGCGCGATCGGCAGGTAGAGAAAAAGAAAGCCGACCACCAGGGAGGCGATGTTGAACCAGCTCGCGCCCTGCTTCATCGCCTCAGCCCTCCGGCTTCGCCGTCTTTTCCTGCATGCGCTGGAACAGGACGATGGGAACCACCAGCACCAGCAGCAGGATGACGGCCACTGCCGAGGAAAGCGGCCAGTCGCGGTTGTTGAAGAACTCCGACCACAGGGTTTTGCCGATCATCAGCGTCTGCGAACCGCCCAGCAGGTCGGGAATGACGAACTCGCCCATGGCCGGGATGAACACCAGAAAGCTGCCGGCGATGATCCCGGGCAGGGACAGCGGGATAGTGATGACCCAGAAGGCCTTGATCGGCCGGCACCCCAGGTCTGCCGCCGCCTCCAGCAGGCTGAGATCCATCTTCTCAAGATTGGCGTAGAGCGGCAGCACCATAAAGGGCAGGTAGGAGTAGACGATGCCGATGTAGACGGCGATGTCCGTGTTGAGGATCGTCAGGGGTTCCGAAATCAGACCCAGTTGGATCAGGGCGAGGTTGAGAAGCCCTTCCTTCTTCAGGATGCCGATCCAGGCATAGACGCGGATCAGGAAGGACGTCCAGAACGGCAGGATCACCATCATGAGAAGCGCGAAGCGCCAGCGTTTGGGCGCGCGCACCATGCCGTAGGCGATGGGGTAGCCGACCAGCAGCGTCAGCAAGGTCGAGATCAGGGCGATGCGCAGGGACGAGACGTAGGACTTCCAGTAAAGGCTGTCCTCGAGCAGGAAGAGATAGTTTTCCAGGCTGGCCTGAATGGCGATGAAGCCGTCCTCGACGAAGACGAGGAGCGGGGTGTAAGGCGGCTGGGCGACCACAACCTCGGCGAGGCTGATCTTCAAAACGATCAGAAAGGGCGCCATGAAGAAAGCAAGCAGCCAGAGGTAAGGGATCGCGATGACGAGGTTGCGCCCGGAAAAGCCAAGCCGGCTCAGGACGGTCACCAGAATGCGGTAGGGCGGCAGCAGCAGCAGCCTTGCGTGCAGCCCGGAAAAGAAGCCGGTTGTGGCGCCGTCGCCGGGAAGATAGGCGACCTCCCGCCGGGGATCGGGCTTTTTCGCGGACCGCGCCATACCGGGCGGCTCAGCTCAGCAGGACCACGGCCGCGTCGGGAGACCAGGTGAGATAGACCCGGTCCTCCCAGGTGATCGGCCGTTCGATCAGGCGCGTCCGGTTGGCCTGGGTGGCGGTGACCATCTTTCCGCTGTCCAGCTTCACGTGATAGATCGAGAGATTGCCCAGATAGCCGATGTCCCAGACCTCGCCGGCCAGACAGTTGGTCGTCGTATCGGGCGGCGGGTCCGGCGCGATCTGAACCTTTTCCGGCCTGAGCGCAATCCAGACCTGCCGACCGGCCGGCTCGTCGGCGCTGGGGCCCGTCTTGATCATGCAGCCCGCCTCCTGGCTTTGCACCAGAAGGTGGTCGCCCTCGCGCGCACTCACCCGTCCTTCGAGAATGTTCACCTCGCCGATGAAGTCCGCCACATAGCGGGAATTCGGAAACTCGTAGAGCTCGGCCGGCGTTGAGACCTGGACGATCTTGCCGTGGTCCATGACGGCGATGCGGCTGGAAACGGTCATCGCCTCTTCCTGATCGTGGGTGACGATCACGAAGGTGATGCCGGTTTCCTCCTGGATGTTCATCAACTCGAACTGGGTCTGGGTTCTCAGGTTCTTGTCGAGCGCGCCCAGGGGCTCGTCGAGCAACAGCATCTTGGGCTTTTTCACCAGCGAGCGGGCCAGGGCCACGCGCTGACGCTGGCCGCCGGAGAGCTGGTGCGGCTTGCGCCGGGCAAAGGCGTTGAGCTGGACCATCTCGATGACTTCGGCCACCCGGCGCTCGATCTCCGGCTTGGGCACGCCGTCCTGACGCAGACCGAAGGCGATGTTCTTCTCGACATTCATATGGGGGAAGAGGGCGTAGGACTGGAACATCATGTTGACCGGCCGCTGGTAGGGCGGCACGCCGGACATATCCTCGCCCTCCAGCAGGATCTGACCCTCGCTGGGCAATTCGAAACCCGCCAGCATCCGCAGCAGGGTCGTCTTGCCGCAGCCGGAAGGGCCGAGCAGTGAGAAGAACTCCCGCTGATAGATGTTGAGGGAGATATCGTCGACGGCGACGAAGTCGCCGAAACGCTTGGTGACCTGAGAAATCTCGACGTGGGGGCGCTGGTTCGGGTCGTTCCAGGGTTCCCAGCGCTGGCGCGTGTGCGTCGCGCCCGTGCTCTTCGCCGCGCTCTTCGCCGTGCTCTTCACTGCACTTCCGGGTGATCCGGCATCACTCATATCAGAGCCCCCGCCCGCCGATGATCATAGGAAACCCGAGAAAAAGCGGTCCCGCCTCCCCTATGGCGGGACCGCCGGAAGCGTGTTACTGGCCGCTCTTGACCTTGGTCCAGAGCCGCGTCACCACGCGCTGCACCTTCGGTGCATAGGGGGTCGTCGTATAGAGGGTCGCGAGCGCATCGGGCGTCGGATAAATCGCCGGATCGTCGATCACGTCCTCCTCGAGGAACTGCTGCGATGCCTCGTTGCCGTTGGCGTAGTAGACGTAGTTCGACGCCTTGGCCATGACCTCCGGACTCATGATGTAGTTCAGGAAGGTGTGAGCCTCTTCCACGTTGCGGGCGTCAGAGGGGATCGCCATCTGGTCGAACCACATCAGCGCGCCCTCGTTCGGCGCCACGTAGTTGATGGTCACGCCGTTGTCGGCCTCGTCGGCGCGGTCGCGGGCCTGCAGCACGTCGCCGGACCAGCCGACCGCCATGCAGATGTCGCCGTTGGCCAGCGCGTTGATGTACTCGGAGTTATGGAACTTCTGGATGTAAGGCCGCACCGCCGCCAGCACTGCCTCGGCCTTGCGGATCACGTCTGGGTCCTGGCTGTCCGGATCCTCGCCGATGTAGTTCAGGGCGGCGGGGATCATCTCCGTCGGGGCGTCCAGCACGTGGATGCCGCAGTCGGCGAACTTGGAGGACACCTCCGGATCGAACAGCATGCGCCAGGAGTCCACCGGCGCGTCGGGCATCCGCTCCAGGATCTTCTCCTCGTTGTAGCCGATTCCGGTGGTGCCCCACATGTAGTTGATGGAGTAGGCATTGCCCGGGTCGTACTTTGCGGTGCGGTCGGTGACCACGCCCCACATGTTGGTCAGGTTCGGCAGCTTGTCGGTGTCAAGTTGCTGGAACACGCCGGCCTGAATCTGTCGCGCCAGGAAGGTTCCGCTCGGGACCACCACGTCGTAGCCGGTGCCGCCGGCCAGAAGCCTGGTCTCGAGAACCTCGTTGGAGTCGAACACGTCATAAACGACCTTGATCCCGGTTTCCTTCTCGAAATCCTCCAGGATCGACTCGTCGATGTAGTCCGACCAGTTAAAGACGTTGACGACTTTCTCCTGTGCCGCGAGCGGGCCCAGCGGCAGCGCCAGCGCGGCCACGGCGACCGCGGAAGCGAGAAAAGACTTTCTGTTCATGATGGGTTCCCTGTTTCTTGACTTCATGTCAGCACCTTCGGTGCCGTTTTGGGTCCGTTTCGACCAACCTCCCCGTGATATCAAGCCGCACGATAGCGCTTGTCAATGCTTCATCGCGGCGCTGCGCTACGGCCGGGCGCGGCTTCGGCATTCCGGTGGCGGGCGCCCGATCCGACAGGCGGCTGCGGCCAAAAAGAGGCTACAACCCGGAGATGTCATCCGGCTGCCTGACCTTTGCCCTAACTTCGCCGCCTTTCGCGGTCAAAGAACGGTGTTGAGGGTTGAAGTCCAAAGGCGATACGTTAACGCAATCAGATTTGGAAAGGGGTGGCGGCGCCCTGCAAGGACGCTCCTGTGATCCGTTGCGGGCCGAAATCGGACTTTATCGCGGCACCGCACAAATTTGTCACACTGCGAAGGATGCGTTTTAAATTAAGGGCTTGGCTGCCGATTTGGATAAATCTCGCTGCGCACGCGGCGGCGCTGCCCGCGAACGCCATCGCCTTAGGGTTTCGTTAAGATTTTGCGGTTCACGATTAACAGGGTTCCGGTACGGCCGGACGGAACGACGATCAGGAAAACGATAATGAGGCTCCGATACGGGGTCCTGGGGATGGCATTGCTGGGTCTTTCTGCGTGTGCCCAACTGGGGATTCAATTCCCGGCGGCGCAGGGACCGGCACAGGGCTCCGTGCGCCCTGTCTCCTCGGACAAAGCACTGAGCGATCAGGGCCGTTTTCCGACGCGTGCCGAACAGGAAAAGGTGGTCGAACTGAAACCCCCACCGCCCATCCCCAAGCGCAAGCCGGAGGTCACCCAGGCAATGCTGGAGACCATCCGGGAGCCGCAGGCCGACCCGGACGCCCTCGTCGGGCTCGACTTCGAGCGGACCTCGGCCTTGCTGGGCGATCCGGCCCTGTTGATCGAAGAACCGCCGGCGAAGATCTGGGCCTACAATGGCACCAACTGCGTTCTGCATATATTCTTCTATCCGAAGGTTGGCGGCAGCGACTTTCGAGTGCTGACGTACAAGGTCAAAGGCGGAACAGAGGGCGACACCGGCGGCGACGAGGCGCCGGACGAATTTGCCCGCCTTTGTTTGAGCGAGCTGCTGGCTCAGGCCGAGGCTGTACGCGGTGCGCAGGATGGCGCATCCGCGGTGCAGCCGGCGAATGGGACGGCCGGAGGCAGCTAGCGTTGCAAGGAGTGAAGAGCAGGCAACAGTAAGGGGGCGCCAAGAGCGCGAGAGAAATGATGGCTGTGCAGCCGGTCGTGACAGAGACAACTTTCAATCGTGTGTTCATCGTCGATGACGACGATCTTTTCCGGGAATCCCTCGGGCTGAATTTGGCCGAGGAAGGCTACGAGGTCGTGGACTTTGCCAATGGCGAAAGCGCCTTGGAGTTCATGATGTCGGGCGAGGAGGCGGAGGCGGTCCTTCTGGACTGGCGTATGCCCGGTCTGGACGGCCTTGCCGTCCTGCGCCGCATGCGCGAGTGCCGCATCCAGACGCCGGTGATTTTTCTCACCGTGCTCAGCGACGAAATCTATGAGGAAGCGGCGCTGAAGTGGGGGGCGGTCGACTTCATCGACAAATCACGCCGTCTGCCGATCATCCTGCAGCGGCTGAAACTGATCACCGAGGGTGTGAAGCCCTCGGCGGAGGGCGGCGGCCAGACGCCGGCTGTCATCCGCAACGGCCCCCTGGAGCTCAAGACGGATATCTCGCGGGCCTTTTGGGACAGCAAGCAGGTCGATCTGACGCTCACCGAGTTCGCCATCGTCCTCTTCCTGGTGACCCAGCAGGGCGGCGATGTGTCCTATCGGCAGATCTACGACATCGTCCGCGGCAAGGATTTCGTGGCCGGCTACGGGCCCGATGGCTACCGCGCCAATGTGCGGTCCTTCATCAAGCGGATTCGCAAGAAGTTCCGTGACGTCGATGATTCCTTCGACGGCATCGAGAACTACCCCGGTTTCGGTTACCGCTGGCGCGACCAGGCGGGCAAGGGCGGAGCCGCCTAAGGCCATGGTTGCGCGGGTGGAGGGGCCAATGCCGGCAGCGGCCGGCCGGGGTTTTGATCTCGGTCTGCCCTTCCGCTCTCTGGTCAGCAAGCTGGTTCTGCTGCTGATCATCTTCTGTGCCGTGCCGGTCATCCTCTACACCCAGTTCCGCGAGGCCGACGCGGAGAAGCGTTTTCTGCTGATGGAAAGCGTGCGCGAACAGGGCCGTGTGGTCGCCGAAAGCCTGCGGCCGCTCCTGGAACAGCAAGAGGTGTCTTCGCTGCCCCTGTTGAATGACGAGGTCGCGCGCTTCGCCAATCAGCAGACCGGCGTGAAGATCCTGTTCCGGCCGACCGGCGAGTACGGGGCCGAGAGCTTCTTCTTCGTGGCGTCCCAGCCCACCATCGCGCCGACCGAACTGGCCGAGGAGCGGGACCGGCTGGTCGAGCGGGGCGTCTTCGACAATCTTGCCCAGAGTTGCTGGGGCGAGTTGTCGATGGCTCTGCGCCACCGCCGGCCCTCGGGCGAAGAGGAACTGCTGACCTCGATCACGCCGATCAACACCGGCGCCGGCTGCTGGGCGGTGATCACCACCCACTCCACGGCGGAATTCCTCGGTACCTCGATCGATCAGCCGTACTGGAAGACCATCGAGGTGCGCATTGCCGCGGCGATCTACTTCGCCATGGCGATCTTCACCATCGGCCTCTTCGTGTCGATCTGGCGCGGCCTGATGCGGTTTCGCTACCTGGCGCGGAGCATCCGGACCGGCAAGTCGGGTCACGTCAGTTTCGGCAAGCAGAACAGGGTGCCGGAATTGGCCCCGGTCGCCGAGGAGTTCGACCGCATGACCCTGGCTCTGCAGGACTCGGCGGAGAGTATCCGGCTGGCGGCCGAGGACAACGCCCACGCCTTCAAGACGCCGATCGCGATCATGAGGCAGTCTCTGGAACCGTTGCGCCGTCTGGTCGCGCCGGAGGAAGTCCGCGGCCAGCGGGCCCTGGACGTCCTCGAGGTGTCGATCGACCGCCTCGACCATCTTGTGGCCTACGCAAGGCGCCTGGAGGAAACCACCGCCGAGCTTCTCGACCCGCCGCGCCAGCGCATCGTGCTCACCGAGATGGTCGAGCGGATGCTGGCTGCCTACGCGGACACCTTCGCCAGCCGCCGGCTCATCCTCGACGCGCGCCTGCAGGAGGGCGTGGCAGTGCTGGCCGGTGAGGACCTTCTGGAAACCGTGCTGGAAAACGTCATCGACAATGCGGTCGAGGTGTCGCCGCACGGCTCCAAGATCATCGTCGAGCTTCGCAAGGTAAACGACCGTGCCGAACTTTCCCTTCTCGACCGCGGACCCGGGGTGCCGCACGGCGAACTGACGCGGATTTTCGAGCGCTACGTGTCCTTGCGCTCAAAGCCGGCGGGCGATCCCGAGCAGGATGGCGGCGAAGGCAACCCGCATATGGGGATCGGGCTGTGGATCGTGCGTCGCAACTTACAGGCGATAGGCGGCAGTGTGCGCGCGGAAAATCGTCCTGACGGCGGTCTTGCGATGGTGATGCGCTTCCCTTTGGCGGGCTAACCGCACTGCGGTAAATGCCTCTAAAGATTGCGGAAATCTTGCAGTTTCGTCACCTTTTGGCCCGTTCCACGCCACAACTTTGACGCACCGTCTGGTTGTAAGAGCGGCTACTTTGTCCGTGATGCGGAGCAAACAAGGTTCTCATGGATCTGAAAGCGGTCCGGCGCCTTCCACTGTGGCGGCGCAATTGACCGGCCGCGGGAAGGACTATGAGCAGCCAAACAGGGGAAGCGTTCTGACGGCCCCTCCCTTCGGGTTCTCCCCCGAGCTTCCCCTGCGCCGGCCGGGTGGCCCGACAGCCCGGCCGGCACTCTCCGTGCCCGCGAGCATTCTCGACAGCCTGCGCCGCCTGCGCGGTCTTCACGTGCGGCTGTCGCTTTGCTGCGTAAGGTTGCGGCAGGGCTGCGACGGTCGCTTGGCGGTGATCGACGATCCCTATCTGATCGCCGGGCCGAGCCGCGACGGCGCGCTCCTCGTGGTGTTTATCCACCCGCCTGGCGTCAACGACGATGCCCTGGCCGAGCAGGTTCTCTCCCAGCGCCTGCTGGATGCTCTCAGCCGTCAGAAGCTGCCCCTTTGGGCCCTGCGCTACAGCTGCTGGCATTGCGACGCTGCTGCGGTCGACGAGGGAACCGGCAGTTTCGACCTTCTCCTCAGCCAGCCTCTTCAGCCGCTGCGGCCGGCAAAACTGGGCCGCACCGCCTAACCGTTTGGACGCGAACTCTCCCCAGGGCTTCCCGCACTGCGCTCCAGAGCCGGGTACCAGAGGGCAAGGGTGATGGCGCGCGCGGCCATATAGAGCGTGAAGCTCAGCCACAGCCCGTGGTTTCCGAGCCAGGGTACCAGGGCCCAGGACAGTGCCAGAAAGCAGCCGAGAGACAGGAATGCGGCATTGCGCATGGCCGCGGTCCGGGTGGCGCCGATGAAGATGCCGTCCAGCAGGAAACTCCAGACCGACACGAGCGGTGAAAGCACGATCCACCAAAGATAGGTTTCGGCGCTTTCCCGCACGCTGGCGATGTCGGTGAAAACGGCGACGATGGGCGTCCCGGCGGCGGCGAAGACAAGGCTCAGCAACAGCGCCGCGCCCAGGGCCCAGAGGCTGCAGACGACAATCACCTGACGGAAGGTGCGCCGGTTGCGGGCGCCATAGGCACTGCCGGCCAGGACTTCCAGGGCATGGGCCAGGCCGTCGAGCCCGTACGCGACAACGGTCTGCAGCTTCAGGAGGATCGCGTTGCCCGCCAATGTCACGTCGCCGAAGCCCGCGCTCTGGGCCGTGAAGGCGCCCGAGGCCAGCAGCAGGCACAGGGTCCTGAGGAAGATGTCGATGTTGACCCGGAACAGGGCGAGCATGCGGCTGCGCTCCAGCAGGCGCTCGAGATCCCCCCGCTCCAGGCGCCTGCCGAGATGCCGCCAGACCACCGCGAGCCCCAGGGCCGCCGCGCCGACCTCGGCGGCCAGGGTTGCCCAGGCAACGCCGGCCACGCCCCAACCAAACCCCAGCACGAAGACCAGATCGAGCACGATGTTGATCCCGTTCAGAACGATCTGCAGGACCAGCGCGGTCCGGGCGCGCTGCACCCCCAGCAGCCAACCGAAGAGCGTAAAGTTCACCAGGGCCGCCGGCGCGCTCCAGATGCGGATGTCGAAGTAGGTCGCCGCTTCGCCGCTCACCGCCGCGCTGGCGTCGATCGCCCAGAGTGCGAGGCCGCGCACGGGAACTTGCGTGGCGATGATCACCAGGCCGAAGACCAGCGCCAGCGCCAGGGGGCGTAGCAGTGCGGCGCGCAGTTCATCCCGGTCGCCGGCACCGTAGGCCTGGGCGGTGAAGCCGGTCGTCCCCATGCGCAGGAAACCGAAGCTCCAGAACAGGAAGCTGAAGATCAGGCTGCCGACCGCCACGCCGCCGATGAAGCGTGGATCGGGAAGATGGCCGACCACGGCGGTGTCGACGATGCCGAGCAGCGGCGTCGTCAGGTTGGCCAGCATGATGGGCGCCGCCAGCCGCCAGATCCGGCGGCTCCAGTCTCCCGAGTCATCGCCGGGTCTCGGCCCGGGGGCTTCGGTGTTTTGAGAGTGCCGAGGGTCCCTGGGGGCAGCCGGCTTGGGATCGGAGGGCTCGTCCATAGGGTTCCGCGGCTGCAAGGGGAAGGGCGGGGGAAGGCGCGACGCCGATGATAGGGCAGGGCCCGGCTGAACAAAACTCCGCCGGCCCCTTCCTCTTGCTGATGGCCGGCGGCCGGCACCGAGGGCATGGGACCGGGGTACCCGGCCGGTGGATTGAGCCGGGGGCATAGGACCCGAGGCTTCCGGGGTCGGGGGCGTCTGACGGGCGATTCCCCAGGCGCCCGGCTTGGCGCGCTGATCAGTTGTCCCTAAGATGCTGCGCCGCCGTATGGCGGTGTGCAATCAGCAAGAGGTCCAGGGGCAGATGGCGATTGAGCATCCGTATCTATTGTTTCTCGGCGACGCGCCGGATCAACTGGCGGCCAAGACCGCCCAGGGCATCGCCCACTGGCGCCCTGACTGGTGTGTCGGGCAGTTCCGCCTGGAGGGCTGTCAGGCGGATCTCGGACTGCCGGACCTCAGTTTGGAGGCTGCCAGGGAAGCAGGCGCGAAGACCCTGGTCATCGGCGTTGCCAATCGCGGCGGGGTGTTCTCCGAGGCCTGGGTATCGGTCCTCGAGCAGGCGTTGCTGCTGGGCTTCGACCTCGCGGCCGGGCTGCACAACCGCCTCGTCGACGTTCCGGTCCTGAAGGCAGCGGCAGAGCAGCACGGCCGCCGCCTGTTCGACGTGCGCCATCCCGACCGCGAGTTCGCGGTGGCCAGTGGCAGCAGGCGGCCGGGCAAGCGCCTGCTCGCCGTGGGTACGGATTGTTCGGTCGGGAAGATGTACACCACGCTTGCCATCGAAAAGGACATGAAGGCGCGGGGCTTGAAGGCTGATTTCCGCGCCACCGGCCAGACCGGCATCCTGATCGCCGGCGAGGGGGTCTCGATCGACGCCGTGGTCGCCGACTTCATCTCCGGAGCCGTGGAGTACCTTTCGCCGGCCAACGACGACGATCATTGGGATATCGTCGAAGGCCAGGGATCGCTGTTTCATGCCTCCTTCGCCGGCGTGTCCATGGGCCTGCTGCACGGCAGCCAGCCCGATGCCCTGGTGCTCTGTCACGAGCCAACCCGCCAGCACATGCGCGGCCTGCCGGACTTTGCCCTGCCCGGCCTGCAGGCCTGCATCGACGCCAACCTCGCCGCCGCCCGGCTGACCAATCCCGAGGTGCGCTTCATCGGCATTGCCGTCAACACCTCGCAGATGCCCAGCGAGTCAGTTGACGCCTACCTGCGGGATCTTGAGACGGAGTTCGGGTTGCCCGCTGTCGATCCGTTCCGTGACGGGGTGAAGCCCTTGGTCGACAGGCTTTAGCAGCTCGCGTTCGGGTGGCCCTCATGATCGATCTCAAGGTTTCCGCAGAGGCCTGGCCCATCCGCGGCAGCTTCACGATCTCGCGCGGCACCAAGACCTCGGCGGACGTGGTGCTGGTGGAACTCAGCGCAGGCGGCAAAACCGGGCGCGGCGAGGCGGTGCCCTATACCCGTTATGGCGAGACCATGGCGGACGTGATCGCTGACATAGAAGGACTGCGCCCGCGGCTGGCCCGGGGTCTCGACAGACTTGGCTTGCAGAAGATCCTGCCGCCGGGTGCGGCGCGCAATGCCGTCGACTGCGCCTTCTGGGACCTCGAGGCCAAGCAGGCCGGTCATCGCTACTGGGAACTGATCGGTGCCGCCGAGCCCGGCCCGGTGACCACGGCCTATACGCTCTCCCTCGATACGGTCGAGAACATGGCCAAGGCAGCGGCGGCCAACGCCGCGCGTCCGCTTCTGAAGCTGAAGCTGGCCGGCCCGGAGGACATGGCGCGGGTGGTGGCGGTCCGCGAGCAGGCGCCCGAAGCGCGCATCGTCGTTGACGCCAACGAAGGCTGGTCGGCGGCGGACTACGTCCAGCTGGCGCCGCAGCTGGCGGTGCTCGGCGTTGAGATGATCGAACAGCCGCTGCCGGCTGGCGAAGACCAGGCGCTTGGCGGCATGAAGCGCCCCGTGCCGGTCTGTGCCGACGAATCCTGCCACGACACCGCGACCCTGGCGCAGCTCCAGGGGCGCTACGACATGGTCAACATCAAGCTCGACAAGACCGGCGGCCTGACCGAGGCGCTGAAGCTGAAGGCCACCGCCGAGGCGGCGGGTTTCGGCATTATGGTGGGCTGCATGGTGGCAACCTCCCTGGCCATGGCGCCGGCGGTGATCCTGGCTCAGGGCGTGCCGGTGGTCGATCTCGACGGGCCGCTGCTGCTCGCCAAGGATCGCGATCCGGCGCTCAGGATTGTCGACAGCCAGGTCTTCCCGCCAGAGCCGTCTCTTTGGGGATGAACGCCGCCAGCAGCCAGGGTGCCGGCAATCTCCCTGGTGTGTTCTCGTTGCAGGCTGCCTCTGCCGGCCTTCTGGCTGCGGTGGTGGGCTTTGTCAGTTCTTTCGCGGTTGTCTTGCAGGGCCTCGACGGGATCGGCGCCAGCCCGGCCCAGGCGGCCTCCGGCCTGATGGCGCTTTCCCTCGCGATGGGGCTCTGCAGCATCCTGCTGAGCCTGAAGACAAGGTTGCCGGTCAGTGTCGCCTGGTCGACCCCGGGGGCGGCCCTGTTGGCGACCACGGGTCCGCAGGACGGCGGCTTCGCCACGGCGGTCGGTGCCTTCATGGTCTGCGGCGGCTTGATTGTTGCCGCCGGGCTTTGGAAGCCGCTGGCCCGCTGGATTTCAGCCATCCCGTCGCCGCTGGCGAACGCGATGCTGGCCGGTGTCCTCCTGACCTTCTGCCTGGCTCCGGTGCAGGCTGTCGTCGAGGGCCCGGCTCTTGCGCTGCCGGTGGTCCTGGCCTGGGCCCTGGTCTGGCGTCTCAACCGGCTCCTGGCCGTTCCTGTCGCTTTTCTGGTGGCGGTTGTCGTCATCCTCCTGACCAGCGATCTTCCGGATCTGCGGGCCGCGCAGTTCCTGCCGCAGCCTGTGCTGGTCGTTCCCGAATTCTCGCTGCCGGCCCTCATCGGCGTCGCCCTGCCGCTGTTCATCGTCACCATGGCGTCGCAGAACATCACCGGTGTTGCGGTGCTCAATGCCAATGGCTACCGGCCCGCGCCCGGTCCTCTGTTCGCGACGACCGGTTTCTTCAGCGTCTTGGCAGCTCCCTTTGGCGGGCACGCGGTGAACCTGGCAGCCATCACGGCCGCCCTCTGTGCCGGCCCCGACGCTCACGCTGATCCGCGAAGACGCTACTGGGCGGGTCTGGTGTCCGGCATGTTCTACGTGATCTTCGGGTGCCTGGCTGCTGCTATTGCGGCCTTCGTGTTGAGCCTGCCAACCTATCTGATCATGGCAGTCGCGGGCTTGGCGCTTCTCGGACCCTTCGCCGGAGCGTTGAGCGAGGCCCTTAAAGAGACTGAAGATCGCCTGGCCGCCATCGTGACCTTTGTGGTCACGGCTTCCGGGATTTCGGTCTTCGGCGTCGGCAGTGCATTCTGGGGCCTTCTCGCAGGCCTGGCGTTCTTCGGCCTGACCCGCTGGCGCGCCGGACCGGACGCGCGATAATCAGGCCGTCGGGCCGACGAAGGGCCAGGTCGGGCGCAGTGCAGCAAGATCTGGCGAGGCCGGATGGAAGATCCATATTGTAACGACCGTACTGTAGGATTGATTGTGGCTTTCTTTCAAAACTCTGTCTGATAGTGCATGCACCGTCATATCGACATCTACTGCGAACGGGTGGGAACGGCGTTTTGGGCGGAACCGCTCAATGCCGTCAGCAACCTGGCTTTTATCATTGCCGGGCTGCTGCTGGTTCAGGTGCTCAGGCGCGAGGATCCGGCGGTCCGGCGCGATCCCGCCGTTATCGCGCTCGTAGCCCTCGTTTTCGCTATCGGCATCGGCAGCGGCCTGTTTCACACCTTCGCCGTCGTCTGGGCGGCCCTGACCGATGTCATTCCCATCGCGCTCTTCATCCTTCTTTACATGTATGTGGCTCTGCGCCGCATGATTGCCCTGCCGTTTTGGACCTGCATCTTGAGCCTCCTCGGCGTTCTGGCGCTCGTCTCCGCCATGCCGATCCTCTTCGGCTTCAGCCTGCCCACCTATGGCGTGGCGCTCACGGCCATGGTCGTGGTGGGCGGATTCCTGCACTTCGTCCGCAGCAATCCGGCGGGCATGCCGATTCTCCTTACGGCCGGCATCTTCGCCGTTTCACTGACACTGCGCACCATCGACCTGCCGCTCTGCGACGTGCTGCCCATCGGCACTCACTACTTCTGGCACATCCTGAACGCTGTGGTCCTCTATCGCCTCGCCCGCATTGCGATGCGTCATGGCCGGGTCGGCTCCGCCGTGGTACCCGCAGGCCAGACGCCTTGAGTGCTTTGGCGCCCTAACCTGAGTGCTTGGGCGCCTAAACCGCCGAAGTGCTTTGCGGGGATTGCGGGAGACACAGTGTGAGCAGGCCGGAACTCATTACAGTAACGCCGGAGACCGTGGAGAAGACCGGCTTCTTCTGCAAGATGAGCGCCCGCAAGGAGGCTGGCTATCAGCGCAAGCTGGCCTGGCTGAAGGCGCGCTTTGACGAAGGCCTGCAGATGCGCCTGCTCGGCGACGGGGAGCGCGGCTTCATCGAGTTCATTCCCGGCGATTTCGCCTGGCGGGCCATCCGCAAGGCCGGCGACTACCTGGTGATTCACTGCCTCTGGGTGGTCGGCCGCAGCAAAGGCAAAGGCCACTCAACGGCGCTGATCGAAGAGGCGCTGGCGGTGGCGAAGGCTGGCGGCTTCAAAGGTGTCGCCGCCGTCACCAGCAGCGGCAACTGGCTGATCGACGCCGGCATTCTCGCCCGCCACGGTTTCGAGTCCGTTGCCAGCACAGCGCCCGGCTTCGACATCATGGTCCATAAGCTGGACCCCGAGGCGCCGGATCCGGTGTTTTGCGGCGGCTGGCGGAAGAAGCTGGAAGCACTGCCCGGCGGCGGCAGGGGCCTCACCGTGTTCCGCAGCGACCAGTGCCCCTATCTCGACAACGCCGTCCGGATTGTCGCGGACTATGCGGCGGACAATGGGCTGGCGTTGCGCGAGATCGAGATGACCAGCGCCAAGGAGGTCCGCCGGCTCTCGCCGACCCCTTACGGAGTCTTCGCCATCGTCAAGGACGGCGAACTCCTGGCCTATCACTACCTCTCGCCCAAGGAACTGGCGAAGCGCTGCGGGCAGTGACGGCGCTCAGCCGGCGGTCCGCAGGTATCTGTTATCGAAAGCGACCTGTTCTGCGCCGGTGAAGCGGCGCTGGCGTTCCAGTTCGGCCTCCAGCCGGTCCTGCCGGGCGCGCGACAGCTTGATCTTCGGTTCAAGCCAAAGCCCCTTGACCCGCAGGGTCGCGCTCTCGCGCTCGTGCTTCATGTCGATCCGCCCGATCAGCCGGTCGCCCTCCAGCAGCGGAAAGACGTAATAGCCGTAGCGCCGCTTGGCCGCGGGCACAAAGACCTCGATCCGGTAGTGAAAGCCGAACAGCCGCTCGCAGCGCTTGCGGTCGCGGATCAGCGGGTCGAAGGGGCTCAGGACCCGCAGGCGCTTCGGCGGTTCCGCCAGGTCCTGCAGCGGGTCCGCGGCGGCGCTGCAGTAGGCGGCGCGAGGGCGCCCGCCTTTGGCGTCCGCAATCAGAACCTCCTCCAGGTCGTTTCCGCTTAGCGCCCGGCACCAGGCCTTGGCCTCCTCGGCGCTCACCAGATCCCAGAAAGCGGCGATCTCGCCGGAGGTGGCGAGGCCCAGGCGCTCCAGCGCGCTGCGGCAGGCCCAGTCGATGATCTCCGCTTCAGAAGGCTCCGTGCTGCGGTGGGGTTCCGGGATCACCCGTTCCGTCAGGTCGTAGACCTTCTGAAAGCCGCTGCGGGCCGATACCGCCAGGCGGCCACTGTGCCACAGATACTCCAAGGCGGTCTTCGAGGGATGCCAGTCCCACCATCCGTTGCTGCCCTTCGGCCTCTTCACGTCCTCGCCCCCCAGGTCGCGGGCCATGGCCGGGCCGTGGTCCTCGATATGCCCGAGGACGGCCTCGAGTTCATCCTCGAAGTTACCGCGGCGGTTCTTGCCCCAGCGCGCGCGTAGTTGCTCGCTCCGCTGGGCGAAGCGCCGCCTCCAGTAGGGAAAATAGCGGCTGGGGATGAGGGAGGCGTCATGAGTCCAGTTTTCGAAGAGCGCGGCGTCCTTTTCCACCAGGCGGCTGAGCTGGCGGTGCCGGTAGGTCTGATTGCGTGCGAAGAGGATCATGTGGTGGGCGCGCTCGACGGTCTGGATGGAATCGACCTGTACAAAGCCAAGACGGTCGATCAGCGCCAAGAGATCCCCATGGTCGATCTTGCGATAGGGGGATTCGCAGAGGCCCTGACGCTGCAGCAAAAGCCGCCGGGCGGAACGGGTATCGATCAGTCGCGGAGCCATAGAGTGTCCGGTGTCACTTGCCTCTGTTGCGCCGCCAGCCGCCGCGCCGCGCCGGTTTGCAGAGGTGACGGGCCATGCGGTCGCCGGGGTAGAGCGCCGTTTCCTTCAGCATCTCGATCAGGCGTCCGCAGGCGCCGCCCGGCAAGGGCTCTTCTTCGAGCCGGTAGTCCGAGATCAGGCGCCGGGCGGCGCCGGCCGGGTCGCGGCCCTCGCCCAGGCGCAGCACCCAGGCCAGCATCAGATCCTCCGCCGGGCCGGGGAAGCTCTCCCCCATCTCCAGAACCTCGCGGATCATGCCGCCGGGGTCGTCCGGGGAATCATGTTTGGAGATATAGCGAATGGGCATCGGTTAGACCCGCTTGAGGAGGTTGAGACGGCTGGGTATTTCGAACCAGAAGGCACCGTCACGCTGTTCGCCCGCCGCCATAAAGCTCTGCCGCAGCGACTCCTCCCGGGCCTCGACCAGCGGGCGGCGTGCCGGGTCGACGGCGATCATGCCGTCGCGGAAGGCTTCGAAGCTCGCCTGGCGGTGGGGTGCCCGGTAGATGTACTGCTCCTCCTCGGTCAAGGTTTTGCCGTCCGCGGCCCGCTTCAGCGCCTCGAAGGCTCGGGCGCGTACTTCGGTCTCGTCCTCGATGGGTCGCACCATCTCGAAGAAGACACCTTCGGCCAGAGGTTCCTGGATGTAGAGGCACCCGCCCGGGCGCAGCACCCGCGCGGCCTCGGCCAGGGCGGCTTCTTGGTGCGCCACCGGGACATGGTGCAGGGCGTTGAAATAGACCACCACGTCCAGGCTGGCATCGCCCAGCGGCAGGGCCTGGCCTTGGGCCGCGCAGTAGCGCTCCGTTGCCGCCGCCGGGGCCGCCCGGGCGCGGTCCAGTTGATGGGGCTGCGGATCGATGCCGATGACCTCTGCGCCGGCGCGGGCCAGCGCCCGCACCAGACCGCCGTCGCCGCAGCCGATGTCGGCGACCCGGGCCCCGGCCAGAGAAAGGCGGTCGCGCAGGACGGCGGTGTGTTTTTCCAGTGGACCTTGAGTCATCGGCTTTCAAGTCGCTATGAGGACCGGCATTTTAGGCTGCGGGCACCGGGATTCGCCAGCACCTGCCCATAAGGCTGGTGCCAGCCCCCTGACAGCAGTCTGCCCGCCGGTGGCCGCTGGATGAGCGCCGCGGCCGGGCCCGGTCAGATCCGTCACCGGACGGCCATCTGGCTGTCATTTTCGACCGATAGCTTGAGAGTCCAACAGAACGGGAAAGAGAGGCCATGTTCTCCCTGAAAGGCAAGAAAGCGCTGGTGGTTGGCATTGCCAACGAATCGTCGATCGCCCATGGCTGTGCCAAGGCTTTCCGTGATCAGGGGGCCAGCCTCGCGATCACCTATCTGAACGAAAAGGCTAAGCCGCATGTGCAGCCACTTGCCGAGGCGCTGGGTGCGGAAATCTTCCTGCCGCTCGATGTCCGTGAGGACGGGCAGGTCTCCGCCCTGTTCGATGCGATCGGCAAGGTCTGGGGCAGCATCGATATCTGCCTGCACTCCATCGCTTACTGTCCGCGCGAGGATCTGCACAGCCGGGTTGTCGACTGCTCCCGCGATGGCTTCGTCACGGCGATGGACGTCTCGGTCCACTCCTTCATGCGCATGGTCCATCATGCCGAGCGGCTCATGCCGTCGGGGGGCACCTGTATGACCGTGTCCTTCTATGGCTCCGAAAAGGTGGTCGATTACTACAACGTCATGGGCCCGGTGAAGGCGGCCCTGGAGGCGGTCACGCGTTACATGGCGGCTGAGCTTGGACCCAAGAAGATCTCGGTCCATGCGCTCTCCCCCGGGCCGCTGAAGACCCGCGCGGCTTCGGGGCTCGACCGCTTCGACGAACTCCTTGAGCGCGCCGCCAAGCAGGCGCCGACCCGCGAACTGGTGAGCATCGAGGACGTTGGCGCCTATGCCGCCTTTCTGGCCAGCCCGGAGGCCGCCAACATCACCGGCTGCGTGCATTACATCGACGGCGGCTATCACATTCGCGGGTAACGGTCCTTCGCAGCCGGCATGACGCTGCCGCGCACGCGGCCTTGCGGCCTCCGCGCGATGCGCTAGGCTGGCGTCCGCAATGACCGAACCCGCAAAGACTGATGGCGAGAACTTTCCGGAGATCCGCGCCGGCCTGCGCGCCCTCTGTGCCGGCTTTCCCGGGTCCTACTGGCGGGACCTGGACGCCCGGCGCACCTATCCGGAGGACTTTGTCCGGGCCCTCACCGAAGCCGGCTATCTCGCCGCCCTGATCCCGGAGGCCTATGGCGGCAGCGGCCTTCCGCTCGCTGCCGGTGCCGCGATCCTGGAAGAGATCCACAAGGCCGGTTGCAACGGAGCGGCCTGCCACGCCCAGATGTACACCATGGGCACTCTGTTGAAGCACGGCAGCGAGGCACAGAAGCAGCGCTGGTTGCCGGGCATCGCTGAAGGCTCGCTCAGGCTCCAGGCTTTCGGCGTGACCGAGCCGACCAGCGGCAGCGACACCTTGAGCCTCGCCACCACGGCCAGGCGCGAGGGCGGTCGCGAGGGCGGTCGCTACGTCGTCAACGGCCAGAAAGTCTGGACCAGCCGCGCCGAACACAGCGATCTCATGCTGCTGCTGGCGCGCACGACGCCGAGGGACGAGGTCGCGAAGAAGGGCGAGGGGCTTTCGGTGTTTGTGGTCGACCTGCGCGCCGCGCTCGGGAAGGGCGTCACCGTCAAGCCGATCCGGGCGATGATGAACCACGCCACGACGGAGGTCTTCTTCGACAACCTAGAGGTGCCGGCGGAGAACCTGATCGGCACCGAGGGCCAGGGCTTCCGCTACATCCTCGACGGCATGAACGCCGAACGCATTCTCATCGCCGCCGAGTGCATCGGCGACGCCCGCTGGTTCATCGACAAGGCCAGCGCCTACGCCGGGGAGCGCAAGGTCTTCGACAGGCCTATCGGGCAGAACCAGGGCATCCAGTTTCCCATCGCCCGCGCCTACGCCCAGAGCGAGGCGGCGTCGCTGATGGTGGCCCGCGCTGCCGCCCTCTTCGATGCGGGGGAGCGCTGCGGCAAGGAAGCCAACATGGCCAAACTGCTCGCCTCCGAAGCGTCCTGGGCGGCGGCGGAGGCCTGCCTGCAGACCCACGGCGGCTTCGGCTTTGCCGAGGAGTACGATGTCGAGCGCAAGTATCGCGAAACCCGGCTCTATCAGGTAGCGCCGGTGTCCACCAACCTCATCCTCGCCTATCTGGCCGAGCACGTCCTCGGCCTTCCCCGCAGCTACTAGTTCCAGAATTCTAGAGGCCGTCGCATGAAACCCGTCCTTATGGGCCCGAGCTACAGCGTTTACGTCCGCATCGCCCGCCTTGCGCTGATCGAAAAGGGTGTCGACTATGACCATACCGAGTTCGACGTCTTCGACCGCAGCGACTGGCCGGCGGACTGGCTGGAGCGTCAGCCCTTCGGTCTGGTGCCGGCCTTCGAGCATGACGGCTTCCGCCTTTACGAGGCCCGCGCCATCACCCGTTACGTCGAGGAAGCCTTCGAGGGGCCACCGCTCGAGCCGAGCCGCGCGACGGAGCTCGCGCGCATGGAACAGGTGATCTCCGTGCTCGACGGTCAGGCTTACCGCCCCATGGTGCGCGCCGTCTTCGTTCAGACGCTGGAGCGTGCCCGCAAGCTGGACTACGACGCGGAGGCCATCGCTGAAGCCCTGCCCAGGACGGCACGCTGCCTGGCGGCGCTGGCCGAACTGCTCGGCGATCAGACCTACTTCGCAGGGGCCGCCTTCAGCCGTGCCGACGCGCAGGCCGTGCCGATGTTTCAGTACTTCCTCTTTGCCGAAGAGGGGCAGCAACAACTGCAGGCCCATCCGAACCTGGAGCGATGGTGGACACAGGTTTCGGCACGCTCCTCCGTCCAGTCCACCTACACCCCTCCGGCTGTTCCATGACCAGGCCCCTAGATGGCATTCTTGTGGTCAGCCTGGAACAGGCGGTGGCGGCGCCCTACTGTAGCTGCCGCCTGGCCGACGCCGGCGCCCGCGTCATCAAGCTGGAACGGCCGGAGGGCGATTTCGCCCGCGTCTACGACCGTGTCGCCAGGGGGGAAAGCGCCTACTTCGTCTGGCTGAACCGCGGCAAGGAATCCATCGCCGTCGACCTGAAGGCGCCCGGCGATCTGGCCCTGGTAAGGCGCATGATCGCGCAGGCCGACATCTTCATCCAGAACCTGGCCCCCGGGGCGGCCGGGCGTCTCGGCCTTGGGTCTGAGGACCTTCGGGCCGCCGATCCGCGGCTGATCACCTGCGACATCTCCGGCTACGGCGAAACCGGGCCCTACGCGCACATGAAGGCCTATGACCTGCTGGTGCAGGCGGAAAGCGGACTGGCCGCCATCACCGGGCGGCCGGAAGGGCCGGGTCGGGTGGGCGTATCGGTCTGCGACATCGCCTGCGGCATGTATGCCTACCAGGCTGTTCTGGAGGCGCTGCTGCGCCGCGGGCGGACCGGTGAGGGCGCGGCCCTCGCGACATCGCTGTTCAGCGCCATGGCCGACTGGATGACCGTGCCGCTGCTGCATCAGGACTATGGCCCCGGTGCGCCCCCGCGTGTCGGCCTCAACCATCCGAGCATCGCGCCTTACGGCGTCTATGCCTGCGCCGGCGGAGCCGAGATCGTGATCTGTATTCAGAACGAGCGGGAGTGGCAGCGCTTTGCCGCGCAGGTCCTGACGCTGCCCGGCCTCGCGGAGGATCCGCGTTTCTGCGACAACACTGCGCGGGTCGAAAACCGCCCGGCTCTCGACCGGGAGATCGAAACCTGCTTCGGCGCGCTCGACCGTGCCGACGTCGTTGTCCGACTGGAGGCGGCGCAGATCGCCTTCGGCGCGGTCAACAGCCCGGCCGATCTCGGCGCCCACCCGCAGCTCCGCCGTGTCTCCGTGGGGACGCCGGGCGGCCGCATCGACCTCGTGGCCCCGCCGGCCTGGGATCGCGGGCAGGATCTTCGGCTCGGACCCGTTCCCGCCCTTGACCAGCACGGCGCGGCCCTGCGTGCGGAGTTCGCGGCATGAGCGAGGCATTGCAGGACTGGACCGACTGGGTGGGGCGCCGCGAAGAGGCCGTGGACAGCCTCGACCTCAACCGGGCGCGGGCGCTGCAGGCGACCCTCGACGACCCGCAGGCTGCGCTGACCGCCGGCGATCCCCTGCCGCCGCTCTGGCATTGGGCCTACTTCTGGACCACGGCACCGACGGCGGCCCTCGGGCCCGACGGCCACGCGGCCCGCGGCGAATTCCTACCGCCCATCGATCTGCCGCGGCGCATGTGGGCCGGCAGCCGCGTGTCCTTTGCCAGGCTTCCGGCCATCGGCAGCGCGGTCACCCGCCGTTCCACCATCACATCGGTCGAGCACAAGACCGGGCGCAGCGGCGCGCTGGCCTTCGTTACAGTCGAGCACGTCATGGCTGATGCCGCCGGCGACTGCATCGTCGAGGAACACGACATCGTCTACCGCGCGGCGGCGGCGAAAGGTGCGGGCCTGCCGCCGGGGGAGCCGGCGCCGGCGGAGGCTGCTTGGGTCCATCGGGTGACGCCGGACCCGGTGCTGCTGTTCCGCTATTCGGCGCTCACCTTCAACGGCCACCGCATCCACTACGATCAGCCCTACACGACGGCGGAGGAGGGCTATCCCGGCCTCGTTGTTCATGGACCCCTGTTGGCCACGCTGATGGTCGGTCTTCTACGGCGTGAGCAGCCGGCGGCCGTGGCTACCGCCTTCCGCTTCCGCGCCCTGCGCCCCATCTTCGATACCAGGCCCTTCACGGTCTGCGGTGCGCCGGAGGGTTCGCACGCCGACCTCTGGGTGACTGACCCTGACGGCTTCCTCGCGATGTGCGGCGCCGTGGAGTGGCGTTGACCGATGCCCAGAAGAATGATCCCCCGTAACATCGAGCTCTATCGGGACCACAGCGAGTCCTACGAAACCGTCGATGTCGAAGGCCGGCCGCACGTGATCTGCCCGCAATGCCTGACGCCGGTACTGCTGTGTCAGTCGTTGTCGGACCGGCAGCGCCGGAAGGCTGCCAGGCTCAGGGAAACGGACTCAGTCGCGGCCATGAACTACCTCAAGAAAGCCGTGCCCTGCGGCGAGCGGGCGGCCAAGGCCGTTGTGCTGCACCTGCGCAAGAAGGACGAGGGCTGCCACTACTGCGGTCATCCCATGCCGCGCGGCGCGCTGCTCTGCGCGAACTGCATGTCGGTGAACCTGGACTGGAATTGACGCTTTGACCGTGGCTGCCTGGCGGCCACCCTTTCACAAACCACAGCAATCAAGAGGACGGATATGCTTTTGGACGTGCGCACGTACCGCGTGAAACCCAATACTATGAAGGCCCACTTCGATCTCTATGAGCAATATGGCAAGCCGGCGCAGACCCGTCACCTGGGCCAACCCCTGGCTTATCTGCGCACCGAGACCGGCGACCCCAACGAATACGTCCACATCTGGGTCTATAAGGACGCCGGCGACCGCGAGACCAAGCGCGCCGCCATGCAGGCCGACCCGGACTGGCAGGACTACCTGCGCCGTTCCGCCGAGCTGGGGGCGCTGATCTCCCAGTCCAACAAGCTGATGGCGCCCGTCGACTTCTTCGCCGAGCCGAAGCGGTAAGAGGCTGCTGGGATGCAGGCCACCGTGCTGGCACCCTTCGAGACGGCCTTTCAGGCCTCCTCAGGGTGAGGTGATGGAACGATTGACCTCATGCTGAGGAGGCCGCGCAGCGGCCGTCTCGAAGCATGGGGAGTCCCGCAAGGGCGTCTCGAAGCACGGGGTCAATCCGTCGCCGCCTGATTACCTGGTCTCAGCTTGCAGCGATGGCCTTCACCGCCGCTGCGAAGCGGTCGAGTTCTTCGTCGCTGTTGTAGTAGTGCACCGAGGCGCGCACGAGGTCGGGCAGGGCGCGCTTGGTGGCGTCCAGCAGGGTCGAGTTCGGGTCGGTCACGGAGGTATTGATAGCCTGCCGGCGCAGGCTTGATTTCACGTGTTCCGCCGTCTGGCCGGCGACCTCGAAAACGCAGAGGCCGCAGCGCCGCCGGCCGATATCCTGAACGGTGACACCGGGGATCTTGGCCAGCCGTTCGCGCAGGTCCGCGGCCAGCTCCGCCACCCGCGCCTCGATCGCCGGCAGGCCGATATCGCGCGCGTAGTCCACCGCGGTGCCCAGCCCCAGGACGGCCGCGTAGTTGTATTCCCAGTTCTCGAAGCGCTTGGCATCGGGCCGCAGCTCGTAGCGGTCCGCGGCCACCCACTTGGCGGCGCGGAGGTCGAGGGCCGGCGGCTCGACCCGGTCGAGGAAGCCACGCCGCACATAGAGGAAGCCGCTGCCGCGGGGGCCGCGGAGATACTTGCGCCCGGTGGCGGAGAGCAGGTCGCAGCCCAGTTTCTCGACATCCAGGTCGATCTGCCCGGCCGATTGGCAGGCATCCAGCAGAAAGGGGATGCCGTGGGCCCGCGCGACTCGGCCGATCTCCTCCGCTGGGTTCACCAGTCCGCCGTTGGTCGGCACATGGGTGACCGCGATCAGCTTTGCGCCGGGCTTGGCGCAGGCCGCTTCCAGATCGGGAATCGAGAGTTCGCCCTCGGGGGTGGAGGGGATCGCTTCGACCACCAGCCCTTTCGTGCGGGCGAGCTTAAGATAGTTGAGGTAGTTGCTGGCGTACTCCGCCTCGCCGGTCAGCAGGCGGTCGCCCGGCTGGAAGTCGAAGGAGAAGAACGCGGCGTTCCAGGCCAGGGTCGCGTTTTCCATCAGCGCGATCTCGCCCGGCGCGGCGTTCAGCAGTCCCGCGACGCTGCGGTAGACGCCGTCGATCTCTTCGGCTGCCCCCGCCGCTGCTTCGTAGCCGCCGATCTCGCCTTCGCGCCGGATATGCGCGACTTGGCGGGCGACCACGGCGTCCGGCATCAGCGCCGCCCCGGCATTGTTGAAATGCAGAACTCTTTCGCAGGCGCTGGTGTCGCGCCTTACCTTCGCCAGATCGATCACGTCTCCCCCCAACCCTTCCTGTCGCTTTTGCAGGCGCTAGTTAGCGGCGGGGCAGGTCCGAAGGCAAGGGCCGGTTAGGATTTTTTGCGTGCGGCTTCGCGCTCGGCCTGCAGGCGGGCGCGGCGTTCCCGGTTGGCGCGGTGGCGCTCCGCCCGCCAGGCCTTGAAGACCTTTGCCCGATAGGCGTTGGCCCTGAGAATGGTGCGGGAGTGATAGTGCCCGACGGCGCGGGTCCAGGAGCGCGCTTCGCTGCGCAGCTCCGCCAGGAAGCCGGCGGCATAGGCAGCGTTGCGCTGCGGATCGAAAGCGGCTTCCAGATCCTCGAAGGCATCGCTGTGATGATAGAGGTTCACCTGCATGCAGCCGACGTCGATGTTCTGCACGCCGCGCGCGCGCAATGCCTTCACCATATCAATCGCTGCCTGCTTGCTCGGCAGAAAACGCCCCTTGCCCTCGGCCATCACGGTCCAGGGCCAGGCAAGTCTTGCCGCCCGGTCCTCGTGCCAGCGCCCCGATTCGGTCTTGGCGATGGCCCCAAGCAGGAGCGGCGGAAGCTGGTGATCCCGCTCGGCAGCCGCGATGCCCTGACGGCAGAGATCCCAGGGATCCTCGGGCTTCTGGCCTGAGTCTCCAAGCGCGACGGCCGGTGCCGCCGCAACCCAGGTCAGGGCCAGCAGCAGCCCCGCAAGCCTGTTCCGGGCCCATCCCCGGTGCGATACGAACGCCTGTCTCATACCCGGGACGAAGCAACCTGCGTGCCAATGGCTGCAAGGGGGCCTAGGCTCTGCACGTAGATGGTGCGACGCAATATGATTAGCTAAACAGAGGTGGAACGGAAATGATGGTGGTGTGAAATTTATATGCAAATCAATGAATTGGTGAATTCTCTGTTGAAATCGTCCAGGCAGGGGCGCATATTGTGCACTGCGATATGCGGTCGCCTTCCGGCGGTCGGTATCGCAGTTCCATAGGGCATTTCCTCCCTAAACTTGGGCCGCGCGGTTGCGCGGCCCTTTTTTCTTGTTTCTGCGCCGAAGGCGCGCCGGGATCGACGGATTCTGAAGGGGGAGGCGGCGGTCTCGTCTCAGCCGTCGGGCGGGCTGTCGCCGCCCTTGCCGAGGGCGCGCTGCATCAGCACGGAATCGAGCCAGCGCCCATGCTTGAAGCCAATGGCCCGGAGAACACCGGCTTCACGAAAGCCATGGCGTTTGTGGAGGCCGATGGAAGCCAGGTTTTCGCTGTCGCCGATGACCGCCACGAGTTGACGAAAGCCCAAGGCTTCGCTGCGTTCGATCAGGGCCGGGAGCAGCAGGCTGCCGATTCCCCGGCCTTCCAGCCCGCGGCGGATGTAGACGGTGGTCTCCAGGGTGTAGCGGTAGGCCGGGCGCGTGCGATAGGGGCCGACCGCGGCGAATCCGAGGATGTCTCCGCCGGCCGGCGATGCCTCCGCCACCAGATAGGGCAGGGCGGCGCTCTGCACGGCCGCGACCCTGCGCTGGATTTCCGCAAGATCGGGCGGAGTCTCCTCGAAAGAGGCGACTCCGTGTAGCACATGGTCGGCATAGATCGCCTGAATTGCCGGGCAGTCGTCCTGCCGGGCGTCGCGCAGCTCTGCGGTCTGATGCAATGTGATGGCCTGGCTCACCGGCCGTTGGGTCGCAGCCGCCCCTGCTGGAGGCTGCCGAGGGCGGCGACGACATCGCGCATGTCCTGTGCCAGCGCACGCAGTGCCGGGCGGCGTTCCATCCGCGTCTCGTCCATGTAGATCTGACGGTTGATTTCGATCTGCAGGCTATGGATTCCGGTTTCCGGCTTGCCGTAATGGCGGGTCACGAAGCCGCCGGCATAGGGGCTGTTGCGCGCGACCTGATAGCCCTTGCGATGAAGGATTCGCTCCACCGTGTCAGTGACAACGGCCGCGCAGCTGCTGCCGTGGCAATCGCCCAGGACAAAGGCCGTGCGATTGACCGCCCCCCGGCCCTGTCCCAGTTTGCTGGCCGACGGCATGGAGTGGCAGTCGATCAGGATGCAGCAACCGAACTGTTCCTTGGTCTGCTGCACGAGCATCCGCAGCGACTCGTGATAGGGCCAATAGCAGGAGCGGATACGCTCCAGCCCCTCGGCGAGAGTGAGCTTGTCCTTATATATGTTGGCGCCGCTGGCAACGACGCGGGCAATGGTTCCCAGGCCCGCGGCCACGCGCGGCGAGCGCGTGTTGGCGTAGGGCGGCAGCTTGTCCTTGAAAACCGCTGGATCGAGCTCGTAGGGCTCGCGGTTCGGGTCGACGAAGGCCCGCGGAAAGAGCGCGTGGATCAGCGGTGCGCCCATCTCAGGCGCGCACCCGAAAATCTCGTTCACGAAGCTGTCTTCCGATTGGCGCAGGCTGAGCGGGTCGAGGCAGGAGGCCGCCAGGAACTCCGGAGAGTAGTCGCTGCCGCTGTGCGGCGAAGCGAAAACCAGCGGCAGGGTCTGCCGGGCCGGCCAGACAATCTCGTGGGGCCTGCCTGTCTGGGCGCTTGGGGCTAGGGCGTCCATATCTCCAAAGAGCCTGTTTCCTTTTAGTGTTCTAGGCCAAAGCGCCCGCGCTGTCATGCCCGATACGCACCCTCTGAGAGATTGGTCGCCCAATGGTGGCTTTCCACCCTGCCCGCGGCGCATTAAGCTCTCATTCGGCGCCGGCATGGTAGCCTGAGATATGATTGGCCGTTCCGCCTGCGGGCCCGCGGCCGGGTTAACCATCGCTTGGATGTGACGGCCAAACAGGATAATGGCGCAAATCCTCCTTGCAGAAGACGATGCCTCGATGCGGGAGTTTCTCGCAAAGGCCCTGCGCAAGGCCGGCCATCATGTCATGGCGGTCGGCGACGGCCTTGACGCGATTGCCGCCCTGGACGGCTTTCAGGCGGACCTGCTGCTGGCCGATGTGGTGATGCCGGGCCTCGACGGGATCGAACTGGCGCGCCGGGCCGCCAAGCTGCAGCCGGGTCTGCGGGTCATGTTCATCACCGGCTTTGCCGCCGTGGCGCTCAAGAACAGGGATCAGACCCCACGCGGGGCGCGCATTCTCTCCAAGCCCTTCCATCTCCGCCACTTGGTGGAGGAGGTGGAGTCCATGCTCACGGCCTGAAAACCGGGCTCGAAGCTCCTGAAGCCGGGGCTCTTGAAAAAGCCCGGCGATGATGCTACTCCGCGTCCTCCCAACGACACAGTCGGCCAGCGTCACGGCCGGTCGTGCCGGGCCTTCGCGGAACGGGGTTCCGCGGCCAGGCTGCCCCGGCGGCACAGGGGGGCGTATAGCTCAGCGGGAGAGCGCCTCGTTGACATCGAGGAGGTCCCTGGTTCAATCCCAGGTACGCCCACCATTCTTTTCAAGCACTTAGATGAGATTGCTCTCGCCGGCCCGCGGGGTTGGAGAGCGTGACTGCTCCCGGGCTTGACGAGCGCGACGGCGGTTCCATGGAGGCCTTGCCGCCACGAATGGGCCAGGATTCCTGACTGCCCTCAATCGGGGATCACTGGCTCCCCAAGCGCGCATGCCGATCCATGGGGATCTGAACGCTGCCATGCTTTCGGCGCGCGCGGATCGCGGTGCGACCTTGGTCGAATTGACCCGCTCTTGGGCGGTATCTACCTTTTCTGCTAAGCGAGCGGAAGTGTTGTCGGCATTCAGAACCTGCCGGCGTAGTTGCCAATACGATGGCAAGGTCGCGATAGGACCGGTTTTCCCGCGGCCGGAGAAGGGATACGGCGGATCCCGAGATGAAAGCGACGACGCAACAAGAGACGCGGCTCATAGATCCGGACGACCTGCCGATCTGGGTGCCGGGTCGGGTCCTCTGCGAAAGCAAGGGGCTCGGCTGGAACGGCGTGGCTCAGCGCACCTATCGCTATCATGGTCAGGACGTCGAAATCCCGCCCATGAATACCTTCATGATCGTGCAGTACCGCAAAGGCGATACGCCGATGGACCGGCAGTTCGACGGTCGCTGGACGCGCACGCGATGCGGCCCGGGCCATTTCTCCCTGCTCTCCCGCTCGATGCAATCGCACTGGAACTGGACCGAGGGGCTGGTGGTATCGCACCTGTACCTGACTGACGCGCTCATGACCCGTGTCGCGCGTGATGTTCAGGACAAGGATGTCGGGCAGGTCTGCCTGCACGACGTCCTGCAGGGCAGCGATCCGGTCGTCAGCCACATCGCCGATCAACTGACGATGGAGGCTGCCGACGACGGACCGGCCGGTAAACTCTATGCCGAGGCGCTTTCCGTGCAACTGGCCGTCCATCTTCTGCGCAACTACGCCTCGTTCGAAAGCCGGAAAGCGCCGGGTCCTTCCGGCCTGTCGCAGCGACAGCTCAATTTGCTGGAAGCCTACATCGACGCCCATCTCCACGAATCGCTCTCGCTCGATGAACTGGCGGGTGTGCTGGGAATGGGGGTCTGGACGTTCAACCGGCATCTGCGCGAGAGCGTCGGCCTGCCCGCCTATTCCTTTGTGCAGCACAAGCGGCTGGAACGCGCCCGCACGATGCTGCGCGAGCCCGGCCGCGCGCTCAAGGACGTTGCCGCCGCCTGCGGTTATTCCGACCAGGCGCACATGACCCGCAGCTTCCGCAAGGCCTTGGGTGTAACCCCTGGACAGTACCGCGCCGGGCTCTGACCGCTCCCCATCCACCCCCGGGCCTTGCCCGGATCGTTCAAAACTTCCCCACCGATCCTTCAAGACCGCCTGTCGGTGGCTTGGCAGGCTTCCCGCGTGACCCAGGAGACCGGGCCGAGAGGCCCCGCATCCGGGCATGTCAAGCGGCCGGCAGCAAATGGCCGCGACCAAACGGGAGGAAGTCATGTTGGACGCTACGCAAACCGCCGTTCCGGCGGATCGGAAGCCCGTGCCCGCGCAACTCGACGCACTGGTGATCGGAACGGGTGTGGCCGGGCTCTACTAATTGCACCAGTTGAGAGAGCTGGGCCTGAAGGCTCACGCCTGCGACACGGCGAGCGATGTCGGCGGCACCTGGTACTGGAACCGCTATCCAGGAGCCAAGTTCGACAGCGAGGCCTATATCTATCAGTACCTTTTCGATGAAGAGCTCTATAAGGGCTGGACTTGGAGCGAACGCTTCCCCGGCCAGCCGGAGATCGAGCGCTGGCTGCATTACATTGCCGATTCGCTGAACCTGCGCCGGGATATCTCGTTCTCGACCACCGTCACCAAAGCGACTTTCAACGAGGAAAGCGGCCGTTGGAAGGTCGAGACCGGCCAGGGCGATGTCATCGACACCCAGTTCGTGATCGGCTGCACCGGCATGCTCTCAGCGCCGCTCGAGGATCGTTTTCCGGGCCAATCCAGCTTCAAGGGCGCGATCGTGCATACCGGGCGTTATCCGAAGGCCGGGCTCGACCTGGAGGGCAAGCGTGTCGGCGTGATCGGCATCGGTGCGACCGGCATCCAGGTCATTCAGACCATCGCGTCGGAGGTCGATCACCTGACGGTCTTCGCGCGCACCCCCCAGTATGTACTGCCGATGAAGAACCCGAAGTACGGGCCTGACGAGGCGCGCTGGTACAAGGGGCGCTTCGAGGAGCTGAAGGAAAACCTGCCGCACACCTTCACCGGCTTCGAGTACGACTTCGAGAACAAGTGGGCCGACCTTACGCCCGAACAGCGCCGCGCGGTGCTGGAGGAGATCCACGCCGATGGCTCGCTGAAGCTGTGGCTCGCCTCCTTCGCCGAGATGTTCTTCGACGAGGAGGTAAGCGAGGAGATTTCGGAGTTCGTGCGCGAGAAGATGCGCGCGCGCCTCAAGGACCCTCGCCTGATCGACATCCTCGTGCCCAAACCCGGTGAATATGGCTTTGGCACCCATCGCGTGCCCCTCGAGACCAACTACCTGGAAGCTTTCCTGCGCGACAATGTCGAGGCGGTCAGCGTCCGCGATAACCCGATCGCCGAGATCGTCGCCGAAGGCTTGAAACTGGCGGACGGCACCGTTTACGAACTCGACGTCATCATCATGGCGGTGGGTTTTGATGCGGGCTCGGGCGCACTGTCCCGGATCGATATCGCCGGCCGTGACGGGCTGAAGCTCGCCGAGGAGTGGCGCAAGGATATCCGCACGACGCTGGGTATTCAGAAGTACGGCTTTCCGAACCTGTTCATGACCGGTGCGCCGCTTGCACCCTCGGCGGCGCTCTGCAACATGACCACCTGCCTGCAACAGCAGACCGAGTGGATTTCGGACTGCATCCGCCATATGCGCGAAACCGGCAACGACGTGATCGAGCCCACGCGCGAGGGCGAGGACTCCTGGGTCCGGCATCACGACGAGACCGCGAACGCCACGCTGATCGCCAAGACCAGTTCCTGGTACACCGGCTCGAACGTGCCGGGTAAGCCGCGGCGCGTTCTCTCCTACACCGGTGGCGTCGGCACCTATCGCGACAAGTGCGATGCGATAGCGAGGGAGGGCTATCCGCTCTTCTCACTCAGCAAGGCGGCCGCTCCGCAAGACGCCTGAGCCCGACCCTCTGACCCCCGCCCGGAAACGACTGCCTGTTCCGTCAAGAACCGGGGCAGGTGCGGAACCGGCTTCAGAAAATGGGAGGATTCCATGAGCCATGAATTCAATGCGGACGCCATCCTGAACGGTGTTGTCACCTCCGATCCACGTGTTCCCGGCGTCGTTGCAATGGTCACAGATCGCCAAAGGAACATCTACGAGGGTGCGGCGGGCCTGCGCCGCATCGACGGGGAAACGGCGATGACCACCGACGACGTCTTCGCCATCTTCTCGACCACCAAGGCAATCACCGGCACGGCAGTGCTGCAGCTGGTCGAAGAGGGTAAACTCGACCTCGATGCGCCGGCAAAGACCTACGCACCTGATATCGGAAAGCTTCAGGTGATCGAGGGCTTTGAGGCAAATGGTGAGCCAAGGCTGCGTGCGCCCAAGCGCGACATCACAACGCGGATGCTGATGCTGCACACCGCGGGTTTCGGTTACGATTTCTTCAGTGAGACCTATAACCGCCTGGCCCAGGAGCAGGGCCAACCCAGCGTTATCACCGCATCGAAGGCGGCGCTGATGACGCCGCTCCTCTTCGATCCCGACGAGAGCTGGGAGTATGGCACGAACATCGACTGGTGCGGGCAGGTCGTTGAGGGAATCACCAATCGGCGTCTCGGCGAAGTCTTCCAGTCGCGGATTTTCGAACCGCTTGGGATGACGAACACGACATTCGAACTGAATGATAGGCTTCGGCAAAACCTCGCCGGAATGCACGCGCGCGGAGAAGACGGCAGCCTGACGCCGATGGACTTCGAACTGCCGGACAAGCCCGAAGTCCACATGGGCGGCCACGGTCTTTATGGCACTGTCGGCGATTACATGCGCTTTATCCGCATGTGGTTGAACGACGGCGCTGGTGAAAACGGCCGTGTGCTTAAAGCGGACACGGTCCAAATGGCCGTGCAGAACCACCTGGGTGATCGCAAGATCACACCCTTCAAGGGCGTGATCCCGTCGTTGTCGAACGATGCGGAATTCTTCCCCGGTCTTTCAAAGTCATGGTCATTTAGTTTCATGGTGAATGATGAGCAGGCGCCGACGGGCCGGCCCGCCGGAGCAATCGGTTGGGCCGGTCTTGCCAATCTGTTCTATTGGATCGACCGCCGGAATGGCTTCGGCGGCTTCTGGGCAACGCAGATCCTGCCGTTCGGAGACCCGGTCTCCTTCACGGGCTATCTGGAACTCGAAACCGCCTTCTACGCTTCGCTGAGTGCGGCCGAGGCTGCCTGACCACTTGGTTCGACCGCCGACCATCGGCGATCGGAAGCGGTTCTTCGCAAGGCTCGAAGGCCGCCGGAGGCTGGCTCTCCAGGATCGGTGCGAAACCCCACCGCATCGAGCCTGGGAGCCCCCCGGGATCTCCGTGAGAACCGCCACAACGAGGTCTGCACGGGGAGGCGTGGCAGCGCTTGCCCGGCGGCGGTTTTTCTCAGGCCGTGGTTCGCGCTGTCGTGGGCTTCGCCGCGCCCTTTGCTTCTCCGTCACCGGGCCACCGCATCAAAGGAGTTGTGGCTGCCAGGTGCGCGTTTGGGGCTTTGCAGCCTTGCCGTCTCCCGGTGCTTGTGGCAAGGGCAGAGGGCAGGGGCGCTCCGCGCCCGATCCGCGATCCTCCGGAGACCAGACATGTCGGCGCGCCACGGTGGCCAGATCCTCGTAGACCAGCTTCGTATCCAGGGCGTGGAACGCGTCTTCTGCATTCCCGGCGAAAGCTTTCTTGCGGCATTGGACGGGCTGCATCAAAGCCAGATCCAGACCGTGGTCTGCCGCCAGGAAGGCGGCGCGGCAATGATGGCGGAGGCCCACGGCAAGCTGACCGGCAAGCCCGGCGTTGCCTTCGTGACCCGCGGGCCCGGGGCGACCAATGCCTCCGCCGGCATCCACATCGCCTTTCAGGACTCCACGCCGATGGTGCTCTTCGTGGGGCAGGTGGCCCGCGACCAGCGCGACCGCGAGGCCTTTCAGGAGGTGGACTACCGCCGCATGTTCGCCCCCCTTGCCAAGTGGGTGGCGGAGATCGAGGTCACCGAGCGCATTCCCGAATACGTCAGCCAGGCCTTCCACGTTGCCGCCTCCGGACGGCCAGGGCCGGTCGTCCTCGCCCTGCCGGAGGACATGCTTTCTGCGCAGGCTGTCACAGCGGACGCGCTTCCGGCGAGCCTGCCCGGCGGTGGCGCTTCCCAGGCCGATGTCGAAGCAGTTCTCGAGGCCCTGCAGGGCGCGCAGCGTCCGCTGGCAGTGGTTGGCGGCCCCGGCTGGTCGGCGACCGCGGCCGAGGCGCTGGGACGCTTTGCCGAGACTGCGGCACTGCCCATCGGTGCCGCCTTCCGTTGTCAGGACTACCTCGACAACCGGCATCCCTGCTACGTCGGCGATGTGGGCATCGGCATCAACCCCAAGCTGGCGGAACGGGTCAAGGCGGCGGACCTGCTGCTGGTTCTCGGCGCCCGGCTCGGCGAGATGACCACCAGCGGATACACCCTGGTGGATATCCCCAATCCGCGCCAGCGGCTGATCCACGTGTATCCCGACCCAAGCGAGCTCGGCCGCGTCTACCGGCCGGAGCGGGCGGTGGCGGCCGCTGCGGGTGTCTTCGTTCGGCAGTTAGCCGAGGCCGTGGAAGGGACTCGCGCGGAGGCGGGAGACTGGCTTGCGCAGGCTCGCGCAGACTACGAGGACTGGCAAGAGCCCCGGCAGACGCCTGGGGCTTTGAAGATGGAGCAGGTGATTGCCCATCTGGGCCGCGTTCTCCCCGACGATGCGATTCTCACCAACGGGGCCGGCAACTATTCTGCCTGGCTGCATCGCTACCATCGCTACAAGGTCTGGCGCAGCCAGCTCGCGCCGACCTCCGGATCGATGGGCTATGGCCTGCCGGCCGCAGTGGCGGCCAAGCTGCAGTACCCGGAGCGGGACGTGATCTGCCTTGCCGGCGATGGCTGCTTCCAGATGACCATGCAGGAACTGGGGACCGCCGCCCAATACGGGGCCGGAGTCCTGGTCTTGGTCTCCAACAACGGCCTCTACGGGACGATCCGGATGCACCAGGAGCGCAGCTATCCGGGCCGCCCATCGGCCACGGATATCGTCAACCCGGACTTTGCCGCCCTCGCGGCGGCCTACGGCGGCCACGGTGAGGTGGTGAGCCGCGATGACGAGTTCCCCGAGGCGCTGGCGCGCGCGCGGGAGGCGGCGCGGACGTCGCAGCGCCCGGCGCTGCTGGAACTCCGGGTCTCGCCGGCTGCGCTGACCCCGCGCTCAAGCGGCTGATCCTTTGCCCCGGTCCGCCGCGGCGGACCTCTTGCTCCGCTGGCGCTGGCCGGGGTCTTCGCCCCGTGCCAGTAAATGCGCGCCATGGTTGGGTGTCTTCTATGACTCGCCTGTTAAGACTCGGGACCCTGCGAAGCCTTGGGCTTAAGGGTGGATAAAGGATTTGTCGTTATTGCTTGTTAAGCATGGCAGCCATCCAGCCGAAGTCGTCGCGTCGAACCAACCGGATGGCTACCGCAAAAGTAGAGGAATCCCATGGTCGGCAGCGCCAAAGCGGCACCGCAGACGCCCAATAAGGTCCGCATTCCGTTTTGGATGCGGCTGAAGGCGTGGTGGGAAGGCTACGACCTTTCGATTCGCGAAAAGCAGGCGATTCCCTTCGAGACCGGCGACCTTTCCCAGGACGCCGTGCGCTACGAATCGCCGGAATGGCTGTCCAAGCGCCTGGAGATCATGCAGGAGATCTGGGGAAAGGGCATGGCCGGGCCGGGCGATGCCGCCTATATCCTGAAGCTTGTGAAGCCCCTGGCCCTCGATCCCGCTTACACGGTGATTGAGGTCGGCGCCGGGCTCGGCGGGGCGACCCGTGTGATCTCGGAGCACTTCGATATCTGGATGACCGGCCTGGAGGCCGACCGCGAGGTGGCCGATGCGGGCATGGAGCTCTCGACCATGGCCGGCATGGCGAAGAAGGCGCCGGTCCACTACTTCGACGTCGACCGCTACGAGTTCCGGGAATCGTCGATCGACTGCGTTTTTTCCAAGGAAGCCCTCTATCTCGTGGAGGACAAGAAGCGCTTGCTGGCGGAAATCATCAACATGATCAAGCCGCGCGGCCAGATTCTCTTCACCGACTATGTGGTCGCCGAGGACGCGGCCAAGAAGGACGTCCAGGCCTGGGTCAGCGGTGAGCCGGTCACCCCCCACCCCTGGACCCAGCGCCAGTATGAGCAGACACTGACCGAGGCAAGGCTCGATATCCGGATCAAGGAGGACATCACAGACGAGGTCTACCGGATCATCACCTCCGCCTGGGCCGATTTCCTGGCCAGCCTCAGGGGGCGCGAACTCGACCGCTCGACCTCCGATGCCATCAACGAGGCGGTCGATCTCTGGACCCGCCGGACCAAGGCGATCGAAAGCGGCGCCCTGCGCCTCTGCCGATTCCATGCCTTGAAGAAGGAGGGGGAGAAGATGCTCTCCGACTGGTAGGACGGGCGCCTGGGGCCCTGCGGCGCGCCAGGGCGGCTGCGCTTGACAGCCCCAGTTCCGGTGCCTATGGTCCCGGCGATTTTCGCCCCGGGACTGGACCCGGCGGCAGACGAGGGTAGAGAAATGAAGGTCGTTAACTCTTTGAAGACCGCCAAGCTGCGGGAGAAGGGCTGCCGCGTCGTCCGGCGCCGTGGCCGCGTTTATGTGATCAACAAGAAGAACCCGCGGTTCAAGGCCCGCCAGGGCTGAACACCGCCGCGGCCGCGTCCGGGTAGCCCGGGCGCCGGCGCGGAAGACAGCGATGACAGCAAGGCCGCGCCCTCTTGGGGCGCGGCCTTGCTTTTGGCCGCCGGCCGCGGCCACTCAGCGGTCTGAAAACCAGCCCGCTCGGGCGGATTCCGGGTGCTTTTTTGCCGTTTCGGCGGCCTCGGCCATTGACCCGCCATCGGCCCCACGCCATAGTCAAAGAAATTGGTAATACCAATTTTGCAGTCTCTGGCCCGTTAGCGGCCTGTGGAACGACCCAGGGCCGGTCCCGGTGCAAACCGTGACTGTCCGGACGGCGCAGCATCGAAGGGCAAGAAAGACCCGCGCCACCGCAGCACCCTGGGGACGCAATATCCCGCTCCAGTACGGCGGGATCCGGGGAGAGCGATGCCATGCAGATGCCCGAGCCAGATCAGGCAGTCATCGACGCCAAGCGCGACATCGTCGCCGCCCTTCAGGCCATCGTGCCGGGCGAGGGGGTGATCGTCGACGAGGATCAACTGAGGGCCTACGAGACCGACGGGCTGACCGCCTACAAGCAGCTTCCGCTCATCGTCGTACTGCCGGAGACGACGGAGCAGGTGAGCCGGGTGCTCAAGTGTTGCCGGGATCGCGGCGTGAAGGTGGTGCCGCGCGGCGCGGGCACCTCGCTCTCCGGCGGTGCGCTGCCCCTGGCCGACGGGATCATCCTGGGCCTGGGCAAATTCAACCGCGTGCTGGAGATCGACCTGGAGAACCGCTGCGCCGTGGTGCAGCCCGGCGTCACCAACCTTGGCGTCACCAAGGCTGTCGAGGCCGACGGTTTCTATTACGCGCCCGATCCCTCCAGCCAGATCGCCTGCACCATCGGCGGTAACGTGGCCGAGAATTCCGGCGGCGTGCACTGCCTGAAGTACGGTCTCACCACCAACAACCTTCTGGGCCTGGAGATGGTGCTGATGGACGGCACCATCCTGCGCGTCGGCGGCAAGCACCTGGATGCCGAGGGCTATGACCTGCTGGGCCTGATGACCGGATCGGAAGGCCTGCTGGGTGTGGTGACGGAGGTGACAGTGCGCCTCCTGCGCAAGCCCGAGACGGCACGGGCTGTCCTGCTGGGCTTCGAAACCGCCGAGCAGGCCGGCGATACGGTGGCCGCCATCATTGCCGCCGGCATCATTCCCGGCGGCATGGAGATGATGGACAAGCCCGCCATCCATGCCGCCGAGGACTTCGTCCAGGCCGGCTATCCCCTGGACGTAGAGGCCCTGCTCATCGTCGAACTGGACGGCCCGCAGGCCGAGGTCGACCATCTGCTGGCCGAAGTCTCGCGCATTGCCCAGGAGCACGGCGCCGTCACCAGTCGTGTCAGCGAAAGCGAAGAGGAGCGCCTGTCCTTCTGGGCCGGACGCAAGGCCGCTTTTCCGGCCGTGGGGCGCATCTCACCCGATTACTACTGCATGGACGGCACCATTCCCCGCGCGCGGCTGCCACTGGTTTTGCGGCGTATGCGGGAGATGAGCGAGAAGTACGGCCTGCGCGTAGCAAATGTCTTTCATGCTGGCGACGGCAACCTGCATCCGCTCATTCTCTACGATGCCAACAAGCCCGGCGAACTCGAAGCGGCGGAGGATTTCGGCTCGGACATTCTGAAGCTCTGCGTCGAGGTGGGCGGCGTGCTCACCGGCGAACACGGCGTCGGCGTCGAGAAGCGCGACCTGATGGGCGAGATGTTCAGCGAGACCGACCTTAAGCAGCAGCAGCGCGTGAAGTGCGCCTTCGATCCCGAGGCGCTGCTCAACCCCGGCAAGGTCTTCCCGCAGCTCCACCGCTGCGCGGAACTCGGGCGCATGCACATTAGCGGTGGCAAGCTGCCGTTCCCCGATCTGCCCCGCTTCTAGAAAAGGCCGGGTGCGATGCGATCGACTTTCTCCGTGGAGAACCGCGACCAGGTCGTCGAGGCCGTGGCCTGGGCCGCCGCCAAAGAGGAGCCGTTGGAGATCCTCGGCCGCGGCAGCAAGCGGGGTCTGGGCCGCCCGGTGCAGGCCGCCCACAGTCTGGACCTGTCAAAGCTGAGCGGCATCACGCTCTACGAGCCGGAGGAACTCGTCCTCTCCGCCCGCGCCGGCACACCACTCGCCGAGATCGAGGCTGCGCTGGACGCGGAGAACCAGATGATGGCGTTCGAGCCGGCGGACCTTGCGCCGCTGCTCGGTACCGAGACCGGCAATGGCTCCATCGGCGGCGTGCTCGCCTGCAACCTTTCCGGCCCGCGGCGTATCAAGTCCGGCGCGGCGCGCGATCACTTCCTGGGTGTCGAGTCGGCCTCGGGCCGCGGCGAGATCTTCAAGTCCGGCGGCCGGGTGGTGAAGAACGTCACCGGTTATGATCTCTGCAAGCTGCTCTGCGGGTCCTACGGCACCTTGGCGGTGATGACGGACGTGACGCTGAAGGTGCTGCCGCGGCCGCAGAAGACCTACACCGTGCTGATCCTCGGCCTCGACGATGCAACCGCGGTGAAGGCCATGAGCCGCGCGCTCGGATCGCCGCACGAGGTCGCCGGTGCTGCCCATCTGCCCGCGGCTCTGGCGGCGGGCTCGCAGGTATCCTATGTGGCCGGGGCAGGGGGCGCGGTCACCGCGCTGCGGCTTGAGGGGCCTGGCCCATCGGTCGAGTACCGCTGCGCCGCTCTGCGCCGGGAACTGGCCGACCTTGGCGAAACCGAGGAACTGCACAGCCAGAACTCGCTCACGCTCTGGCGCGAACTGCGCGATGTACGGCCGTTTTGGACAGACAACGACAGAGCCGTGTGGCGCCTTTCGGTGGCCCCCAGCCTGGGGCCGGAGGTGGTCGCCGGTATCGCCGAAGACGAGGCCTTTTACGATTGGGGCGGCGGGCTGGTGTGGCTGGCGCTCTCGGCTGATGGCGATGCTGGCGCGGCGCGCGTCCGCGACGTGCTTCAGCCGCTCGGTGGCCATGCGACGCTGATCCGCGCTCCGGCGGAGGTGCGCGCCGCAGAGGCCGTCTTCCACCCACAGGACCCGGCGATGGCGGCCCTGCAGGCGCGTGTGAAGGAAGGCTTCGATCCGCGCCGCATCCTGAACCCCGGCCGCATGTATGCAGGGCTCTAGGGCGAAAAGGGACCCCGATGCAGACGAATTTCTCTCTCGCCCAGCTGGCCGACCCGGACACGGCCGAATCCGAAAAGATCCTGCGCAACTGTGTGCACTGCGGCTTCTGCACCGCGACCTGTCCGACCTATACCCTGCTCGGCGACGAACTGGACAGTCCGCGCGGGCGCATTTACCTGCTTAAGGACATGCTGGAGAAGGGGAAGCCGGCCTCGGCGAAGGTGGTAAAGCACATCGACCGCTGCCTCTCCTGCCTTTCCTGCATGACGACCTGTCCCTCCGGCGTGCACTACATGCACCTGGTCGATCACGGCCGGAAATACATCGAGGAGACCTTTCGCCGACCCTTGCCGGAGCGCGCATTGCGCTGGCTGCTGGCCTTTGTGCTGCCAAGCCCTTTTCGCTTTCGCCTTGCGCTGCTCGGCGCCTTTTTTGCCAAGCCGCTGGCCCCGCTGATGCCCGGGCGTCTGAAGGGCCTTCTGGCCATGGCCCCGGCCGAGGTGCGCCCGCCCAGCACGGTGGACCGGCCGCAGGTCTTCCCCGCCGAAGGCAAACGCCGGGCGCGGGTCGCACTGATGACCGGCTGTGCGCAGAAGGTGCTGGCGCCGGAGATCAACGAGGCGACGGTGCGGCTGCTGACGCGCCTGGGGGTCGAGGTGGTGGTGGCGAAGGGTGCCGGCTGTTGCGGCGCGCTGGTGCATCACATGGGCAAGGAGGAGCCGGCCCTGGAAAGCGCCCGGGCCAACGTCGGCGCCTGGATGCGGGAGCTGGAGGGCGAAGGCCTGGACGCGGTCATCATCAACGCCTCGGGCTGTGGCACCACGGTAAAGGACTACGGCTTCATGCTGCGCGAAGACGCGGATTGGAAGGACAAGGCCGCCACCATCGCAGGGCTGACCAAGGACGTGACCGAATTCCTGGACAGCCTCGAGGTGATCGCGCCGCGGGAGGCGGCGGACCTCACCGTCGCCTATCATTCCGCCTGCTCCATGCAGCACGGCCAGCAGATCCGGCGTCAGCCGAAGGACCTCCTGACCAAGGCGGGCTTCGCTGTAAAAGACGTGCCGGAGGGGCATCTCTGCTGCGGCTCCGCCGGCACCTACAATCTGCTGCAGCCGGAGATCGCCACGCAGCTCAAGGAGCGAAAGGTGCGGAACATCGAGTCCACCCGGCCGGATATTATCGCGACCGGCAACATCGGCTGCATGACCCAGATCGGCGGGGGTACCGCGATCCCGGTCGTGCACACGGTTGAACTGCTGGACTGGGCCACCGGCGGCCCGAAACCGCCGGCGCTCGACCGTGCCGGGGTTGAACGGGCCAACTGACAGCCTTTATCCGACCGCTTCAGACTGCTTGCTGGTGAGCCCGGCGAGGGCGAGCCGCTGGGTTTCCACCGCGCGGTCCCAGACCATCTGCTTCCAGTCGTCGGCGTCCTGATAGAAGGCCTCGCGGATCTGGGCTTTGATGGCGCGGCCCTTGGCGGAGTCGACCTCGCCATGGAGGTGGAGCCAGTTGTCGGCCCTGAGCGCAAGCTTGACCTCCTCGGTCGGAAGGGTCCCGTACTCAAGCGCGATGGCCGTCACCTCGGCATGGGGTGCGGCGGCTTCCATGCCGATGACGTTATGGCCGCTGATCTCCGTCGAAGATGACGTGCCGAGCGCGGGGCAGGTGTGGTCGTCGCCGTACCAGGCCTCCACCCGGGCCAGGCCCGGGGACTGCGGCTCGGCCGCGCAGATGCGCTCGCCGTGCCCGCGCGGTCCCAGGCCGGTGTGATAGTCGATCACCGCGATCTGGCGGGCCTTGGCGAGGTCCTTGGAAAACAGCGCCTTGAGGGTCTCATGCGACCAGGTCGGCCTCTGGCCGCCGAAAAAGATGCCGTCGGGATGGCTGTACTGGCCGCCGGAGACGGCAGCCTGCAGGGCGGCGCGTCCGTGAGCCTCGACATAGGCCACCAGCACATCGCGGGTGGCGGTGATCGTGGCATCGTCCCAGGTCGGCGGGCAGAGCGCCTCGGCGAGCTCCTCGTAGCCGCTGTTGCGCGGCAGGGGCACCGAGAAATCGGCGAAGTTGCGGTTGAGATCGATGTTGTCCTCGGTCACGCGCCTCAGCCAGGCGAAGCCGTGCGGATTGATGGCGTGGATCGCCATGTAGGCCAGCCCTTCGGGCAGTTCCCCGGCCAGGCCGCTTTCGAACCAGCCGATCTGCACGCCGGAGCCGCAGAAGCCTTCCGCGCCATGGGTGCCGGAGATGCTCACAAGCACGCGTTCCGCGTCGCGCGGGCCCAGCCAGGCGACATCGGTCGAAAGCGTCTCGCCGCCGGGGCCGGTGCCGGGGTGACGGTGGCTCGCAAGCACGGCGCCGGCGCGCTCGCCCGCCTCGGCGAACCGGCGCCTGGCCTCGAAGTAGTCCTGCGAAAAATAGCTCGCCACGGTCATCACGCGGGTCCCTTCATGGATTTGTGATGGTTGCCGGCCAACCAAGTCCTTTGGCAGGCCGCCTCTTTCGGCCATACTCTATTCTATGAGAACGCTGGGTCTGAAGACGATTATTGTGTTGTTTAGCCTGCTGGCGGGGGGAGCCGTTTCGGCGGATCAGAAGGATGCCCGCCTGCATGATCTCTTTTCCCGGCTTCTCATCGCCCCGGGCCCTGCCGAGGCGCAGGTTATCGAGGGGGCCATCTGGCATATCTGGGTGCAGTCTGACGACGGCGCCGTTCGGGCTCTGATGGAAGACGGCGTGGCAGCCATGTCGCGGCGCGACTATCGCCGGGCGCTGTCCAGGTTCGATCAGATGGTGGCCATTGCGCCCGACTTCGCCGAAGGCTGGAACAAGCGCGCCACGGTGCACTACCTCATGGGCAACTACAGCGCTTCTCTGGGCGACATCGTTCGTACCCTGGAACTGGAACCCCGCCACTTCGGCGCCCTCTCGGGCCGCGGCCTTGTCTACGTCGCGCTGGAAGACGAGCAGCGCGCCCTGGAGGCCTTTGAGCAGGCGCTGGCCATTCATCCCAATCTGGTTTCGGCGGCGGTCAACGCCGAAGCGCTGCGCAAGAGCCTGCGCGAGAAACAGATCTAGGTACCGTCCAGCGGCTTGTGCTCGGTGCCGGCGCCGGCGGTCATGAACAGCATGCGCCCCGGTTCCACGACCTTGATCCGGTGCCAGCGTCCGCGCGGCACGATGGCGGTGCCGCCCTCCGCGACCTCGATTTCGCGCTCGCCCTCCGGCTCCTCGAGCACGACGATGGCCCGCCCGCTCATCAGCATCAGGATCTCGTCGCCTGCCGGGTGCATCTCCCAGTGTTGCATGTCGGCGAACATCCGGGTGGCCATGACCATGCGCCCGTCGATGCGGATGGCGCCGGATGCCAGGTCCTGCCAGAAGCTCTCGGTGACCTGGACTTCGGCCACCGTTCCATCGGGCCGCAGGTCCAGATAGGTCTCGGTCAGATCGAGGGATTCTTGCGACACCATGGCACGCGCGCTCCTTCCCGGCGGGAGACGTTTACTGCTCGATCTTGGCGATACGCAGCATGTTGGTCGTTCCCGGCGTTCTGAAGGGAACGCCGGCGGTGATCGCCAGGTTGTCGCCCAGGTTTGCGAAACCCTCCCGAACGGCGATGCGGCTGGCCTTTTCCACCATCTCCTGGGTGTTGGACACATCTTCGGTATGCACGCAGTGGGCGCCCCAGAGGACTGCCAGGCGGCGGGCCGTGCGGATTTCGTTCGTCAGCACCAGGATCGGCACATTGGGCCGCTGACGTGCCGCGCGCAGCGCAGTCGATCCGGACATCGTGTAATTGACGATGGCGGCGGTGGAGATGGTCGCGGAGACCTGGGCCGCCGCGGTGGAAATAGCGTCAGCGCCGGTTGCCTCCGTCTCGCCGTCGCGGGCATGGATGATGCCGCGGTAGGAAGGATCGATCTCCGTGCTCTGGATGATGCGGTCCATGATCGCCACCGCCTCGTTGGGGTACTGACCGGCAGCGGTTTCTGCCGAGAGCATAACGGCATCGGCGCCGTCGTAGACCGCGGTGGCGACGTCGGAGGCCTCGGCGCGGGTCGGCGCCGGCGCGGCGATCATCGACTCCAGCATCTGCGTGGCGACGACCACCGGCACTCCCGAGAGACGGCAGGCGTGGATGATCTGTTTCTGGCGGGCAGGAATGCTCTCCGGCGGCATTTCCACGCCCAGGTCGCCGCGCGCCACCATGACGGCATCCGACAACGCCACCAGCTGTGGCAGGCAGTCAAGCGCCGCCGGCTTTTCGATCTTGGTCATGATGGTGGCGCGCTCACCGATCAGCCGCCGGGCCTCGGTCAGGTCCTCGGGCCGCTGCACGAAGGAAAGGGCGACCCAGTCGGCGCCGAGGTCGAGGGCGAAGTCCAGATCCTTGCGGTCTTTGTCCGTCAGCGGCGAGATGGGCAGAATGACCCCGGGCAGGTTCACGCCCTTGCGGTCGCGCAGCGGCCCGCCGGTGACCACCTTGGTGATCGCGTAGTCCGGCGTGCTTTCCGCAACCTCCAGCCGCAGCTTGCCGTCGTCGATCAGCAGCACCGTGCCGGCCGAAATCGCCGCGAAGATTTCCGGATGCGGCAGCGGCGCGCGGCTTTCGTCCCCAATCTCCGGATCGAGGTCGAGCCGGTAGGTCTGACCCGCTTTCAGCTCAATGCTACCGTCCCTTACAGTGCCGATGCGCAGCTTGGGGCCCTGCATGTCGGCAAGAACGCCGATCGGCCGCTCGACCTCCCGCTCCACCTGCCGGATCGTATCGTAGCGGGCCTTGTGGTCGTCGTGACTGCCGTGGCTGAAGTTGAGCCGAAAGACGTCGGCTCCCGCAATGAAGAGATCGCGGATGGCTTCTTTCGTCGACGTCGCTGGACCCAGGGTCGCGACGATTTTTGCTTTTCGGCTACGGCGCATGGCAGGAAGGTTACCTTAAGTGAAGCTTTGTTTCGGCAGCGTGACGGCGGTCTGACGGTCTTTTGAAGAGCAGTTCCCCTAAAGAGCAGTCCCCCTGAAGACGGGCCCTGTGAAGAGCAGCCCCGCCGGCGCGGAAGCCCCCCGGTTATCAGCACGTCCTGTTATGAGGAGCCCAGCGTATAGACGCCTAGTCTATACGTTGGATCAGGATTGCGCGAAAGTCATTCACGTTGGTCCGTGTCGGGCCGGTTTTGACCAGCGCGCCGAGCTTGGAGAAGAACCCGTAGCCGTCGTTGTTGGCCAGCATGGCCTTGGCGTCCAGGCCCGCGGCGGCGGCGCGCGCGAGGGTTTCGGGCGTAAGGATGGCGCCGGCATTGTCTTCGCTGCCGTCAATCCCGTCGGTGTCGCAGGCAAGTGCGTAGACCCCGGGGAGCCCGTCAAGCGCGACCGTCAAGGCGAGCAGGAACTCGGCATTCCGTCCGCCGCGGCCGTCGCCGCGCACCGTCACCGTCGTTTCGCCGCCGGAGAGCAGCACGCAGGGAGCGGGCACCGGCTGTCCGTAACGGACCACCTGGCGTGCGATTCCGGCCATCACCTGGGCGACGTCGCGCGCCTCGCCCTCGATGGCATCGCCCAGGATGACCGGCGCGATGCCCGCATCGCGGGCAACCGCCGCGGCGGCCTCCAGGCAGGCTTGCGGCTTGGCGATGACATAGGTTTCCGCCCCGCTCAGGCGCTGGTCTCCGGGCTTCGGGGTCTCCTCCGCCTCCGCCCACAGCAGCTTGGCTACGCCCTCGGGCGCGGCGATGCCGTACTTCTCCAGGATCGCACGGGCGTCAGCGAAGGTCGTCGGATCGGCAACCGTGGGGCCGGAGGCGATGACGGAGGGATCGTCCCCTGGCACGTCGGAGATCAGCAGGCTGACCACCTTGGCCGGCGCGGCGGCTGCGGCAAGCCGCCCCCCCTTGATGGCCGACAGGTGCTTGCGCACGCAATTCATCTCGTCGATGGCCGCACCCGACTTCAGAAGAGCGCGATTGACCGCCTGCTTCTCTTCGAGCGTGATCCCCTCCGCCGGCAGGGCCAGGAGGGCGGAACCGCCGCCGGAAATCAGACAGAGGACGAGATCGTCGGGTTCCAGGCCCTCGACCATGGCGAGGATGCGCCCGGCGGCCTCGCGGCCCTTGCTGTCCGGCACCGGATGGGCTGCCTCGACAACCTCGATACGCCGGCAGTCGGCGCCATGGTCGTAGCGGGTAACCACGAGGCCCTCCAGCGGAGCGTCCCAGTGGTCCTCCACCGCCTTGGCCATGGCCGCCGCCGCCTTGCCGGCGCCGATCACGACGGTTCTGCCCTTCGGGCGGGCAGGCAGGAAATCCGGCACCGCCTTGGCCGGATCGGCAGCGGCCAGGGCGGCATCGAAGAGCCGGCGCACGAAGTCGGCGGGGTCTGCGTCTGATATCGCTGTCATCCTGCGCTGAGCCTCAGATGGAGGGGTTGGACGAGATCCGGCGGGGCGAGAGGCGGGCCTCAGCCCCCGGCGCTACCCTTGACCTCGTTCTGCGGACCGGCTTCCTCGGGTGGGATACTGCTCTCTTCATAACGCGAGAGGACAGTGCTCAGATGGTCCTGCATGGCGGCCGCGGCTGCATCGCCGTCGCGCGCCTTGATGGCCGACCAGATGGCACGGTGCTGCTGGGTGAAGCGCTGGTCGTCCGCCGGGGTGGCGTAGAGGCTGTAGCGGTGAAAGGTCAGCATCTGCTCCAGAATGTCGCCCAGGACCGACATCAGATGGAGATAGACCGCAGAGCCTGAAGCCTTGGCGATCGCCAGATGGAAGTTGAGATCGTCTTCCGCCTTGAAGCGCGACGGGCGACCTGCGGCGGTCATGGTGACAAAGGCGCGGTCGATTTCGGTGCGCTGTTCCGGCGTTGCCCGTTCCGCCGCGCGCCGTGCGGCCCAGACCTCCAGCTTGGAGCGGATCTCTGCCAGGTCGTGCAGGTTGTCGCGGTTGGAACGCACCAGGCGGGCGAGCGCGGAGTCGAGCTGGTCGGCCGCCGCCGTGATGCGCGTACCGCCGCCCTGGACGGCGGTGACGAAGCCCTGCGCCTTGAGCTGCTGCAGGGCGGCACGGATCGAAACCCGGCTCACGCCCATCATATCCGCAAGCTGACGTTCCCCCGGCAGCCGTTCTCCCGGCGCCAGCTCGCCGCTGGTGATCAGGCGCAGCAGCTCGTTGGCGATACGGTCGGCAACGCGCTCGCGCGGAATCTCTTGGAACCTCGGGTCCATGGTCTCTGACCGTGGGCTTGTCGCCACCGGCCCCCTTGGGTGCTCGCGCCGGCCCCGACCACCGCGGCTGGTCGGGGGTCGCACCCGGCCCGGTGGTCTGACTGGCATTTTGGTATCACCAATTTGAATGCCCCTTTATGCGGCGCACGAGCGGGCGCGTCAAGGCGATCCCGTCCGGGCGCCCTGACGGGATCGCCCTGTTAAGGCACCCCCGGCACGCGCCTCCACCGCACCGGCTGTCGGGGATCAGGCCAGGAGCGCGGCGCGGGCCACCCGCTCCACATCCGCGCAAAGCGGTTCCGGCAGATGATCCGGGCGCGCCCAGCAGAGCTCCAGGGCGTCGTCCGCCGCCGCGGCACGACCACCGACCCAGTCGAGCCTGAGGGCCAGCATCAGGTGGTGGACCGCGGCCGCCGGGCCGGACCGGCTATCGGCCGCTTCGGGTTCGATGAGGTCCACGGCGGCCAGGGCGCGCGGGTTTCCGCCGTCGAGCCCGGTCTCTTCGCGCAGTTCGCGAAGCGCGGCAGCGGCGGCCGTCTCGCCCAGTTCCACCTTGCCGCCGGGAAAGCCCCATGTCCCGGCCTGGGGCGGATTGGCGCGGCGGACCAGCAGGACCGCCCCGTCGTGCACCACGACGGCCAGCACCGACAGCAGGGGCGCGCCGGCGAAGGGCCGCTGCGGGCGTCGTGCGGTTGACTGCCTGTCGTTTGGCAACGTGCTCTCCATGAGGCCCGGCTCCCGTGAGGCCGGCTGGCGGCTACAGTCCGGCGCCGGCGGGCGACGAGACCTGCCCGGGGCCGATGACAGCGCCCAATGGCCATGCTAAGCCGAAAGGGCGGATCACTTCCAGGATGCGATCCACTTCAGCAGGCGACAGGGCAGGAGGTGTTGCGATGACCGTTGAATGGCAAGGCGTGTTTCCCGCCGTGACCACCCAGTTCACCACGGGCGAGGCCGTGGACATGGACGCGACCCGAGCGCATATCGACATGCTGATCCGTGCCGGTGTGCACGGTCTGGTCATGCTTGGGACGGTGGGCGAAAACTGCTCGCTCAGCGCCGATGAGAAGCGCGCAGTCATGCAGACGGCGGTGGAAATTACGGCCGGCCGGGTGCCTGTTCTGGCCGGCGTGGCGGAGACCACCACGGCCCAGGCCTGTCGCTTCGCCGCGGATGTCGAGTCGATCGGCGCCCAGGGGCTGATGGTGCTCCCGGCCATGGTTTACAAGTCCGATGCGCGGGAGACCATGGCCCATTACCGCGCCGTCGCCCAGGCTAGCGCGCTTCCCATCATGTGCTACAACAACCCGGTCACCTACGGCATCGACATCACGCCGGCGATGTTCGCGGAGTTGGGGGACGAGCCGACCCTCGTCGCGATCAAGGAATCCTCCGACGATCCGCGCCGGCTGACCGATCTGGTGAACGCCTGCGGCGAGCGCTACATCCTCTTCGGCGGCGTCGACGACCTGGTCATGGAGTCGGTGATGCTGGGCGCCCGGGGCACCGTCGCCGGCCTCGTCAACGCCTTTCCGGAAGAGACGCTGAGGCTCTGGTCCATGGCTGTGCAGGGCCGCTATGCGGAGGCGCTGGATCTCTACAGGTGGTTCATGCCGGTGCTTCACCTCGACTGCCATCCCAAGCTGGTGCAGTACATCAAGCTGGCGCAGGCCATGTGCGGCTACGGCAGCGAGACCTGCCGCGCGCCGCGCCTGTCCCTGGAGGGGGAGGAGCGCGCCCGGATTACCGCGGTAATCCAACAGGCCATCGACACCCGGCCCGGCGCCAAGGCGGCTTAGCCGCCGTTTCAGAAACACTGACCGGTTCAGGAGTCAAACCATGCTCGCCGTCCAACTGCAGCGCCATGCGCGCCCGGATCTCGCCTGTGCGTCGGTTGAGGTACCCGATCCCGGTGCGCCCGGGCCCGGCGAGGCGGTGGTCGCCATCCGTGCGGCGGCGATCAACCCGGCTGACCTGCTGATCTTCGAAGGGCGCTATCCCGGCCCCGAAGAACTGCCGGCCTTCGTCGGTATCGAGGGGGCGGGGGAAGTGCTGGCGGTGGGTGAGGGCGTCGATCTGGCGCCCGGCGATCATGTGCTCAGCCTGGGGCGGGCAAACTGGGCGGAGAGAGTGAAGGCCGAGGCGGGCCAGTTCATCCGCATCCCCAAGTCCCTGGCGTGGCGCGACGCGGCTCAGTTGAAGGCCAATCCGCCTTCCGCCCATCTGATGCTCAGCCAGTACGTCGACCTGCAGCCCGGGGATTGGGTTGTCCAGAACGCCGCCAACTCTGCCGTTGGCCGCCACATCATCCGCTTTGCCCGGGCCCGCGGGTTGAAGACCGCCAACATCGTGCGGCGCACGCCGCTGATCGAGGAACTCACGGCCCTGGGCGCCGACGTGGTGGTGATCGACGAGGGCGATATCGCAGCGAAAATCCGCGATGCCGCCGGCGCCGAGGCGCCGATCCGGCTCGGCATCGATGCTATCGGAGGCGCCGCCACATCGATCCTGGCGGACTGTCTGAGCGACGGCGGCACCGTGGTGAACTACGGCTTCATTTCCGGCGAGGCCTGCCGCATGACGCCCTATCATACCGTGATCCACGGCCTCACGCTCACCGGCTTCTGGCTGGTCGGCTACATGCGCTCCACCCCGCGCTTCGAGATCGAGGCAATGTATGCCGAAATGGCCCGCGCCTTCGAAGAGGGCGTGCTGGTCTCGCCGGTGGAGGCGGAGTACACGCTGGACAGGGCGACCGAGGCGCTGGCCCATGCCCATGCGGAGAGCCGCGGCGGCAAGATCCTGCTGACGCCGCATGGTGCGCTTTAGCGCGTCAGCCTGAAGCCCGGGCGCCGGCCGCCGGCTGTTTGCTGGCGGCAAAGGCATCCTTGTAGCGGTCCCGCAACAGGTTCTTCTGGACCTTGCCCATAGCGTTGCGGGGCAGTTCCGTTTCGAAATAGATGCGCTTGGGCTGCTTGAAGCGCGCCAGGTCATCCTTCAATGCCGCGGCGACCTGGTCTTCCGTCAAGCGCCCTTCGCCCTCGGGCACGATGACCGCGGCGACCCCTTCGCCGAAGTCGGGGTGGGGCAGGCCGATCACAGCCGACTCCCGCACCCCCGCCAGATCGTCGATGAGGGCTTCGATCTCCTTCGGATAAATGTTGTAGCCACCGGAGATGATGAGGTCCTTCGAGCGTCCGACAATGGCGATGTAGCCTTCGCCGTCGATGACACCGAGATCGCCGGTGATGAAGAAGCCGTCCTCGCGCATTTCTTCCGCCGTCTTTTCCGGCATGCGCCAGTAGCCTTTGAAGACGTTGGGGCCGCGCACCTCGATACCGCCGACCTTGCCCGGCGGCAGCACGGCGCCGTTTTCCGGGTCGGTGATCCGGATCTCGATGCCGGGCAGCGGGAACCCCACCGTGCCGGCACGCCGCTCCCCATCATAGGGGTTGGAGGTGTTCATGCCCGTCTCGGTCATGCCGTAGCGCTCCAGGATCGCGTGGCCGGTGCGCTCGGTCCACTGCCGGTGAGTCTCGGCGAGAAGCGGTGCTGAGCCGGAGATGAAGACCCGCATGCCCAGGGTAGCTTCGCGCCCGAGCCCCGGGCAGTCCAGCAGGCGGGTGTAGAAGGTCGGCACCCCCATCAGCGCGGTGGCGTTGGCCATATCGCCCAACACGGCCTCGGCGTCGAAACGGCTGCGGAAAATGAGCTTGGCGCCGCTCAGCAGAGTCACGTTGGTGGCGACGAACAGACCATGGGTGTGAAAGATCGGCAGGGCGTGGATCAGCACGTCCTCGGCGGTGAAGCGCCAGCTCTCCGTCAGAACTTCGGCATTGGAGGCGAGGTTGGCATGGGTCAGCATGGCACCCTTGGAGCGGCCGGTGGTCCCGGAGGTGTAGAGGATGGCCACCAGGTCCTCCGCATCGCGCGGCACCGACTCGAAGCCGGCGCCCTGGGCGGCAACGGCTTCGGTCAGGCTGCCGCTGCCGTCGGCGGCGAGCGTCAGAACGGCGCCGACCCCGGCCTGCGCCGCAATGGCGCTCAAGGCGTCCAGCTTCGTTGGATCGCAGACGAAGACGCGCGGCTCGGCATCGCCGAGGAAGTAGCTGACCTCCGCGGCCGTATAGGCGGTGTTGAGCGGCAGGAAGACGCCGCCGGCCAGAACGGTGCCGAGATAAAGCTCGATCGCCTCGATCGACTTCTCCACCTGCGCTGCCACCCGGTCCCCCGGCTGCAGGCCGGCGGCGACGAGGGCTTTCGCACAACGCTCCGCCGCCTCGAAAAGCGCGCCATAGGTGACGACAGGCCGGCCCGGCTGCTCTGCAAGCTCCGCAAAGACCGCGGCTTCGCGGCCCAGCGACGCGGAGCGCAGGTGGCTGGCAAGGTGGTTCCGGTCATACATGAGCACTGCTCCGCTTTCTGCTCTTGGCCAGGCGTTGGACCGCCGTCGACGCGGCGATGCTGCCGTCGTTGGCATAGGCCTCGTGATTCTTTTCGATGCTCTTCAGGTCGTAGAGGTAGTTCACCATCATGCCCCAGGCGTTGGCGCGCCCGCGCCCGCTGAGGTCGGCGGCGACGTTGATGCGTTCCAGCCGGGCGCCGTTGCCCAGATGAAAGCGCGCCACCGGGTCGAGGGCGCCGCCGCGCCGGCCCTTTGCGTGGAGCAGGTAAACGGCGGCCAGCGACAGCACCTCGTCGTCGGCGATCTCCGGATCGTCTCCGTTCAGCTTGGCCACCAGATCGCGCTGCTCGTTGGCCAGCAGGCCGTCTTCGGTCTCTGTTTCCTGCTCCGCCCAGCGCCGCAGGCCCGGCACCGGCGAGAGGGTGGCAAAAGTGGTCAGGCCGTCGAACTCCCGCCGCAGTTCCTCCACCACCTGCTTGATCAGGAAGTTGCCGAAGGAGATGTTGCGCAGCCCCTTCTGGCAGTTGGAGATGGAGTAGAAGGTCGCCGTGGTCGCTTTGTTGGGTTCCAGCGGTTCACGGTCTTCGGTCAGGATCGGCTGGATGGCGTCGGGAACCGCCGCCGTCAGGGCCACCTCGACGAAGATCAGGGGGTCGTCGACAAGGGCCGGATGGAAAAACCCGTAGAGGCGCCGGTCCGGCGCGGCGACCCGGCGTCGCAGATCCTCCCAGCCGGCGATTTCGTGCACGGCTTCGTAAGCGATGATCTTTTCCAGGATTGCGGCCGGCGTCGACCAGTCGATGCGCCGCAGTTCCAGGAAGCCCCGGTTGAACCAGGAGGCCAGCAGATGCTGGAAGTCGATGTCGAGCGGCTGCAGGGTCTCATCCTCCCTCACTGCATCGAGCAGGTCGGCGCGCATTCCCACCAGCGCCTTGGTGCCGCCGGGCGCGCGGTTCAGGCGGCGGATCAGCTCCTGGCTGCGCGGCTCGGACGCGAAGTGCAGGGCCCGGGCGGCACTGCTGCCTTCCGCGCGCCAGACCTCGACCGCCTTTTCGAGGGCCGCGTCGTCGACGCTGAACCGCTCTGAGATCTGACGGAAGAAGGTGCGCCGGCCCTCCGGGTCCAGCCCGCCGTAGGCATCGAAGACCTGCTCTGCAATGGCCAGCCCCGTCGCCTCACCCTTGCCGCTCAGCAGGTTCTCGCAGAGCGCCAGGGGGTCCCCGGCGGTGGCCTGCGTTCCCAGGGCCAGGCTCCGTCCCGCCTCGGCAATCCGCGCTACAAGGTCGTTGAAAATGCTGCTGCTGATCATTTCACCACCGGTCCCATCACGATATCCGGCAACCAGGTTACCAGACCCGGGAAGACCGAGAGGATGACAATGGCGAGAACCATGCAGGCAACAAAGGGTAAGGAGCCCTTGAGGATGGTTTTCAGCGAGATATCCGGCGCTATGCCGTTGATGACATAGAGGTTGAGGCCGACCGGCGGGGTAATCAGGCCGATTTCCATGTTGATGGTCAGAATCACCGCGAACCAGTAGGGGTCGAACCCGGCGGAGACGACGATGGGCAGCAGGATCGGCGCCGACATCAGAATGACCGCCACCGGCGGCAGGAAGAAGCCTGCCACCAGGAGGAAGATGTTGATGGCGATCATCAGGGTCCAGCGGTTGACGTCGAGGCCGGCAATCCACTCGGCGATGGCCTGGGTGACGAAGAGGCTGGAGAGCATATAGGAGAACACGCCCGCCGCGCCGATGATGAAGAGAATCATCACGCTCTCGCGGGTCGAGTCCCTGAGAACCGCCCAGAGCGAGCGCGGCGCGAAGAGCTTATAGATGATGACCGCGACGATGACGCAGAGCAGGGCGCCGACGGCGGCCGTTTCCGACGGGGTGGCGACGCCGCCATAGAGTGCGTAGAGCACGCCCAGGATAATGGCGATGAAGGGCAGGACCCGCGGCAGGATCTCCAGCTTCTCGACCCAGCTGTAGCGCAGACGGCCAAGGGCAACCTCGCCGCCGCCCTGGCGCCAGGTGTCGAAGATCGACCAGGCCATGAACAGCAGCACCAGCAGCAGGCCCGGGATCACCCCGGCGAGAAACAGCCGCCCGATGGAGGTCTCGGTGGAAATGCCGTAGACGATCATGGTGACCGAGGGCGGGATCAGAATGCCCAGCGTGCCGCCGGCGGCGATGGATCCCGCGGCGACGCCGTCGGGATAGCCGCGCTTGCGCATCTCCGGGATGCCCATCTTGCCGATGGCCGCACAGGTCGCGGGCGAGGAGCCGGACATGGCGGCGAAGAGGGCGCAGGCCCCCAGGTTGGAGACCACCAGTCCGCCGGGCACGCGGGTCAGCCAGCGCTCCAGCGCCTCGTAGAGGTCGGCCCCGGCCCGGGTGGAGGAAATCGCCGCGCCCATGATGATGAACATGGGGATCGACAGGAGGGCGAAGTTGTCCAGCTTGCCGAAGAAGATCTCCGGCAGCAGCTCCATGGAGCCGAAGCCGTCGAAGACGATGAGGAAACCGGCCGAGACGATCAGCAGGCCCGCGGCGACGGAGACGCCGGAGAACAGCACCAGGATCGTGAAGACGGCGACCAGGGCACCGAGAACGAGGGGGTCGTCCATCAGTCCTTGTCCCCCGGTGAGAGGTTCCCCGGTGCGACGTTCCCCGGTGCGGGCGGCGCGCCGGCATCCCCCCGGCCGGTGATCAACGCAATGAGATCGGCGCTCAGCTGCAACACGAACAGGCCGAAGCCGAGCGGGATGGCGATGTAGGGGATCCAGAGCGAGACGCCCCAGACGGTGTCGGACTTCCAGTTGCGCTCGAAGGCCAGATGGAAGAGTTCGAAGCCATAGAAGGCGACGACGCCGGCCACCGCGATGGTCAGACAGAGCGTGGCTGCGGTCAGCGCGCGGCGGGCCGGCGGCGGGAGGAGCATCGGCAAAAGGTCGACGTTCACATGCCCTCGCAGGCGCTGCACATAGGGCAGGCCGATCATGGTGGCGGCGATCATCAGATAGACCACCATCTCCGTCTGCCAGATGGTCGAGGCGTTCATGACGAAGCGCATCCAGATCATCTGGCAGGTGATGAGGACCGAGGCAAAGATCATGCTGGCGGCGGCGATGCCGCAGAGGGTGGAGAGCAGCCCCACCGTGCCGAAGAAAGACCGGGCAAAGGCGCTTTCGCGCGCTGCGGCGCGCTCCCTTGCGTGCTCTGTCATGGCATCGCTCCGGCGGGGCTTTGCGGCATTGGGGTCACGGGAGGGGAAGCCGGCGGCGCTCAGCCGCGGCGCCGGCTTCCCGAGAGTCCGTCTACTCGACCGAGAGGGCCAGGTCCAAGAGCTCCTGACCGCCGGGCGTCTGCTCGACGAAGGCCTTGTAGGAAGACGTCTTGGCGATTTCGCGCCAGGCCGTGAAGTCCTCGTTGCTCATGGAGGCGATCTCGACACCGGCCTTCTTGAAGGCCTCGACCGAGGCCGCGTCGGCCTTCTTGGCTTCATCCAGATAGTAGGCCTGGGCCTTCTCAGCGCCCGCCTTCAGGGCGGCCTGCTGCTCGGGGCTGAGGCTCTCGAAGGTGGTCTTGTTCATCAGCAGCGGCTGGTACATGAACCACAGCGCAACGTCGCCGGCCGGCGTGTAGCACTTGAGCTGCTCATAGAGCCGGAAGGAGACGAAACTGGAAGACGAGGTGTTGGCGGCCTCCAGAACGCCGGTCTGCATGGCGGAGTAGATCTCCGAGGACGGCATCGAAGTGATCGAGGCCCCGGCGGCGGCCAGCATCTGCTCGAAGGCCTTGCCCGCGGCACGGGTCTGCAGGCCTTTCACGTCGTCGGGTCCGGTGATGCAGCGGTCCTTGCCGCCGAAGCCGCCGGCCAGATAGCCGTGGACCAGCACCATCACGTCGTCGCCGGCCATGATCTCTTCGAGCTTGTTCATGAAGGGCGATTCGACAAGGCGCGCCCAGTGATCGTGGTTCTTCACCAAGCCCGGCATCAGGGTCAGGTTGTAGGCCGGCTGCTGGCCGCCGGCATAGGACAGCGGCAGCACCACCATGTCGAGCCGGCCGCGGGTCAGCGGGTTGTACTGTTCGCGCGGTTTGAACAGCGACTTGGAGGGATAGATCTTGATCTCCAGGTCGACGTTGGCGGCGGCGACTTCGTTGGCGACGATCTCCGCCACCTTGTGGCGCACGTCGCTGGTCGACCACTGATGGCTGAGCTTCAGTTCGGCCGCCTGCACGGCGCCGAAGGAAACAGCCGTGACGATCGCCGCCGCGGCGGCGAGGGACGTGGATTTCAGCATGGGGTTCCTCCCGGGTTTCTTGTTTCGAGCCCTTGGCCCGCTTGGTTCGGCGTTGAAGGACCGGAGCGGTCTTCATCGGACACTGGGATATCACCACATGAGTGCACGGTCAATCGTTATGTATACATGATGGCAATTGCGGTATTTATTGAATTGCATTATTGTATCCATGTCCGAATCGGAAGGGTTTGCGATGGAAAAGCGGGCCGAACGGCTGCGGGATGTTCTTGAGGAAGAAATCCTGACCGGCGTGCTGAGGCCGGGAGACCGGTTGGAGGAACTGTTGCTGGCCGAGCGCTTCGGTGTTTCCCGCACGCCGATCCGCGAAGCCCTGTTCCAGCTGTCGGCTGCCGGGCTGATCGAGCAGCGCCCGCGGCGCGGCACCTTCGTGGCCGAACTCGGCCCGCGGCGGCTCATGGAGATGTTCGACGTGATGGCGGAACTGGAGGCGATGTGCGCGCGTCTGGCCGCCCGCCGCGCGACGCCGGAGGATCTGGCGGGCCTGCGTCGTGCCCACGCCGGCTGCGAGGCGGCGGCGGAGCGCGGCGACTGCGACGGCTACTACTATGAAAACGAGGTCTTTCACGAAGCGGTCCGCGACGCGAGCCGCAACGAATTCCTGGTCGAACAGGCCAGCGCCCTGCAGAAGCGCCTGAAGGCCTATCGCCGCCTGCAGCTTCGCGCGCGCGACCGTGTGCGCGCCTCCTTTGCCGAGCACGAGGCCATCATCGCGGCCATCGAGGCCGGCGATGCCGAGGCCGCGGCGGAGGCCATGCGCGCCCACGTGACCGTGCAGGGCGAGCGTTTCGCCGATCTGCTGGCCTCCCTGGAGCGTCGGGAGGCGCAAAGCGCCTGACTTTGTCCGTCTGGCCGAAGAAAACAACGGAAATGGACGGGCGCAGGCGGAGCCCCGCTGCAGCGCTTTTGCGGCGGAAACGGTCAGGCAAGAGGGCACTGTCGCGGCAGCCTGATTGCCTGATTGCCTGGCTGTTTGATGCCGGTTCTGCGGGTTCTTCCTACCGGCTCCAGGAGACCGCGACCTTCCGGGCCAGTTCCTGATTGAACAGCCGTTCCATGGAGGTGCCGAGCGCCGGCGTGCGCTCGATCGCCTTGCGCAGGGTCTCGCGCGGCCAGGCGATGTATTCGGTTCCTGCCGCCGCCCGCACGGAGGCTGTCGCAGCGCCGCCGAGCAGGAAGGAGATTTCGCCGATGAAAACGCCGGGGCCGGAGGCAAAGCTAGCGCCGTCCTTTTCGATTTCGACCTGGCCGCTGGTCACGAAGTAGAGGCTGGGGACGGCTTCGCCTTCGCGGGTGAGTTCTACGGTCTGCTCGGCCGTGTGCCACTCCGCCATCTGCATCAGGCGCCGGAACTCGCCGGGAGTCAGCACCTTGCGGATGTTGAGAAACGATTCGCCGGTCCGGTCGCCGGGGCGCTGATGGCGGTCGTGAAGCAGGCGCAGGATGCCGATCAGGCCGGCCAGCGCGAGCACGGAAGACCAGAAGATCGCACCCAACAACGGGTCTTCCGGATGAAAGTAGTAGTAGGGAATGTAGAGCAGGTTCCCTGCCAGAACGAGACATCGCAGCGTCAACTGCCCACGGTTCAGAAAACCGAGCACTTGAAGCAGCGCCGCCGCATGGACCAGCAGCCCCGCATTCAGAGCAAGATCAAATTCCTGCATTCCCCACCCCTTCTTAAACCCCTTTGCCGCGCCATCCCGGCAGCCGAAAGGCTCTCCCAAGCCCTGCGACGAAGCGCTGCAGAACACTCCATCCGCCATGTCTAGACGATATGATTATATCTATCGGCTGCGGGCAGCCCTGTGGGGATTCTCACGCGCGAGGAGATCGGCGCCGGAATTGGCGTGCTGCCGTTTGAGGCGGGAGACGGCGACCTTGGGCGCCAATTCCTGATTGAACAGCTGCTCCAGGGAGGCGCCCAGGTTGGGAGGGCGCTTGCCGGAGGATGGACCGGCGGTGCTTTAGACCACTTGGAAGCCGTGGGCGTAGGGGTCACGGTCGTCGATGGTGATGGTGTTGAGGCCGGTCATGCGGGCCCAGCCCTCGATCGACGGGACGATGGCGGCATGGTTGCCGACCTTGGTTTCCCCTTCGATGCGCCCGGTGAAGAGGCTGCCGATGATGCTCTCGTGGACGAAGCGCTGGCCGGTTTTCAGGCGACCCTTGGCGTGCAGCTGGGCCATGCGGGCCGAGGTGCCGGTGCCGCAGGGGCTGCGGTCGATGGCCTTGTCGCCATAGAAGACCGCGTTGCGCGCATCAGCCTCCGTCTTGGTCGAGGCGCCGGTCCAGAGAATGTGGCTGACGCCGCGGATCGTCGGGTCCTCGGGGTGAACCAGTTCGACGGCGTCGTTGAGCGCGGTCCTCAGCAGCGGCGAGAGGCGCAGGATCTCGCCCGCGCCGAACTGCGCGAGATCCTCGTAGCCGGGCTGGGGCTCGACGATGGCATAGAAGTTGCCGCCGTAGGCGATGTCGACGGTGAGCGGCCCCAGGCCGGGGCAGTCCACCGTGACCGCCTCGGCGGCCAGGTAGGCGCCGACGTTAGTGAGGCGGACGGACTCGACATAGCCGTCCTGCAGGCTGTAGCGCGCTTCCACCGGGCCGGCCGGCGTATCGAGCAGCAGGCGGCCCGGCTCGCGCGGCTGAACCAGTCCGCGCTCGACCGCGAAGGTCACCGTGCCGATGGTGCCATGGCCGCACATCGGCAAGCAGCCGCTGGTCTCGATGTAGAGCACGCCGACGTCGCAGTCTTCGCGGGTCGGGGGATAGAGGATGGCGCCGGACATCATGTCGTGGCCGCGCGGCTCGAACATCAGGCCGGTGCGGATCCAGTCATAGCGGGCGAGAAAGTCCTGCCGCCGCGCGCTCATGCTGGCGCCCTCCAGGGCCGGGCCGCCGCCGGCGACCAACCGCACCGGGTTGCCGCAGGTGTGTCCGTCGATGCAGAAAAAGGTGTTTGGCCGGACCGGCCCGGTCTGCCCGCTCATAGGGCCGGAGTATCGGGCCCGATCCGGGCTTTGGCAATGCTCCCGCGGGCCGCGGCCCAGCGCCGCTAAGGGGCCGTGAGAGGGGGCTTTTTTTCGCCCCCTCCCGGCGGCTATAGTCGGCCTCTTATGTCGATCGCTGCCACGGACAGTCCCGAAATCGCCGCCGACCGCAAAGACCTGGATGAGGCTGGCGGCCAGCTTCTGGCCGAGGATGAGCCGCGCCCTTTTGAGCTTTTCAACCTTTCCGGCCGCACGCCGGTTCTGCTGATCTGCGATCACGCCACCCGCTTCATTCCCCGTTCGCTGAACGCCCTCGGGCTGGACGAGGCCTGCCTTTCCCGCCACATCGCCTGGGATATCGGCATCGCCGAGGTGACCCGTCGCCTTGCCGAGCGGTTGGAGGCGCCTGCTGTCCTTAGCCACTTTTCCCGCCTGATCGTCGACCCCAACCGGCAGGTGAACAACCCCACCTCGATCCCCGAGATCAGCGACGGCGTCATCGTTCCCGGCAACCGCGATCTCGACGCGCCGGCGGTCGCAGCCCGCCTGGAGGCCTTCTTCTATCCCTATCATGAGGCGATCGAGCGCCAGCTGGACCGCATGATGACGGCCGGCACCGCGCCGGCGCTGATTTCCATGCACAGTTTCACCCCGGTCATGAAGGGCCAGGAGCGGCCCTGGGAGATCGGCATCCTGTGGAACAAGGACCCGCGTCTGCCCAAGCCGCTGATGGACCGGCTGCGGGCTGACGGTCTCACCGTCGGGGACAACCTGCCGTACTCCGGCGCCGACGAGCACGGCTACAGCCAGCATGTCCACGGCGACCGCCGGGGCCTGGCCAATGCGCTGATCGAGGTCCGCCAGGACCTGATCGACACCCACCACGGTGCCGCCGACTGGGCGGAGCGCCTGGGCGACGTGCTGGAGGAGGTGCTCCGCGATCCGGAGCTCTACAGGGTGGAGCACTACGGCTGATGCGACGCGAGCCTTCCTTTACCGTCGGCATCGAAGAGGAATACCTGCTGGTCGACCGCGAGACACGGGACCTGGTGGTGGATCCGCCGGATGCCCTGATGAGCCGCTGCGAGGCGGAACTGGCTGAACGGGTCAGCCCGGAGTTCCTGCAATCACAGATCGAGGTTGGCACCTCGAAGCGGGAGACCGTGCGCGAGGCCGCCGAAGAGCTGGCAGAGCTGCGCCGCTGCATCGCCCGTGTCGCGGCAGACTACAACCTCGCCCCAATCGCCGCCTCGACGCATCCTTTCGCACAGTGGGATGAGCAGAAGCACACCCGCAAGGAACGCTACGACGAACTGGCCCGCGATATGCAGGCCGTCGTGCGCCGCCTCCTGATCTGCGGCATGCATGTCCATGTCGGGTTGGACGACGACGAACTGCGCATCGACCTCATGCAGCAGATCAGCTACTTCCTGCCGCATCTGCTGGCGCTGTCCACGTCGTCGCCGTTCTGGCGCGGTGAGACCACGGGTCTGAAGTGTTACCGCCTGTCCGTCTTCGAGGAACTGCCGCGCACCGGCCTGCCGGAGTCCTTCGACAGCTTCGGCGAGTATCAGCGCCATGTCGATGCCATGGTCAGCGCCGGGCTGATCGAGGATGCCACCAAGATCTGGTGGGATGTGCGGCCCTCGGCGCGCTTTCCGACCCTGGAGATGCGGGTTGCTGATGTCTGCACCCGGATCGAGGATGGGGTCACCGTGGCGGCGCTCTACGTCAGCCTGATGCGCATGCTCTATGCCCTGAAGCGGGACAACCAGCGCTGGCGCAAGTACAGCAACATGCTGATCCAGGAGAACCGCTGGCGGGCGCAGCGCTACGGCTTCGACGAGGGCCTCGTCGACTTCGGCAAGGGTGAAGTGGTCTCCTACGGGACGCTTCTGGAGGAGATTATCGGGCTGGTGACCGAACACGCCGGGGCCTTGAGCTGCCTGGAAGAGGTGGCGCACGCCCGCGACATCCTGAACCGCGGCACCTCGGCCCACCGCCAGATTGCCACCTACGACGCCGCAATCGCCGCCGGGGCCGACAAACGCGAGGCTCTGGCGCAGGTCGTCGACTTCCTGATCGAGGAGACCGTGCCCCGAGAGTCCGTTTGAAGGCCTGGACATCGGCGCAGAAGTTCCCAGATTCTATGAGAACATCCTAGAAAGAAGGCCCGGGAGAGGCAGAATGGACGACAAGACCCGCACCGAACTGGAGGCCGCGGCCTTTCGCACCCTGGTTTCCCATCTGCGCGAGCGTACCGATGTGCAGAACATCGATCTGATGAACCTGGCAGGGTTCTGCCGCAACTGCCTGTCCAAGTGGTACCGGGCCGCCGCCGAGGACAAGGGCATCGAGATGGACTACGATTCGGCGCGGGAGCTGATCTACGGCATGCCCTACGCGGAGTGGAAGGCCAAGTACCAGACCGAGGCGACGCCGGAGCAGAAGGCCGCCTTCGAGGCCAGCCACAAACACGGCTGACTGCTCACAAGCGCCTCCGAGCGGTTTCGTCGCGCAGTTGCCCCTGCCGGTATCGAGGGATTTCCCCCGTTATCCACAGGTTTCCCGCGTTGTCAGTCTTCCGGCCGCGGTCTAGTCTCGGCGCCCTTCACCAAGCCTGACCCAGGCGCATCTAAGGGAGTGTTCAAGTCTATGGCTGATGTCGGCGGCATCGGGGCGGATCGGCTGCGGTCTTTCGTTGAGCGGATCGAGCGCCTGGAGGAAGAAAAGGCGGCGCTGACCGCGGATATCCGCGAGGTCTATGCCGAGGCGAAGGGCGACGGCTTCGATACCAAGGTGATGCGCCAGGTGGTGCGCCTGCGCAAGATGGACTCCGGCGACCGCCAGGAACAGGAGGCCATCCTCGATCTCTACAAACAGGCCCTCGGCATGGTGGGTTAGGAGGGGTCAGGGTCTTCCCTGGCCGAATCTGCCTCGGGTCCGCCGTTCCGGAGGCAGGTCTTTTCTGTTGGCGCAGCCCGCGATGGCAACCACGGAGATGGCCAGCGGGCCGAGAAGGCAGGTCCGAAGCAGACGTCTACGGTCCTTCAGCGCAGGGCGGTCTTGCGACGAACAATCGGCTTTCTTGCCGGCGACGAGGTTGCGGTTCACGGCCATGGTCCGAAGCCTTGCGCTGCCAATGTGATGTCTCTGGTCGAGATATGAGTTGGGTCGCTGGCAAGGTCAACTGCACGGCCCTGCGCGTCATCAAGTTTCGGTGACCGGTGCAACGCGGACCCTCTGAAACGGCCTCCGCCATTGACCCCCGCCGTCCGGCTGCCCGATACTTTCCACCAGAGCAATCAAAGAAGACGGTGAGGCGATGCTGCGCAGACACCACGATATGGGCGGGCTGAAGGCCGGGCCCGTCGACCCTTTCGGTCCGGGGGCCGAGCACGACTACGCACCCTGGGAGAAGAAAGTCGACGCCATCCTGCGCCTGGTCAGCGACCAGAAGCGCCAGATCATGACGGTGGACGAACTGCGGCGCGGCATCGAAGAGTTGGGGCCCGGCGTTTACGACGAGCTCAGCTACTACGAGCGCTGGATCGCCTCGGTCACCAACATCCTCATCGAGAAGGGCGTCATCGAGATCGACGAACTGGGCCGGCGCATGGCGGAAATCACCGAGGCCTGGCCCGCCGGCGGTGTTGCCGAGGCGGAACCGAGAACATCCGGCGATCCGTCATGACTGCACGCTTCGACATCGGCGCCCGCGTTGCAGTCCGCGCCGCCTATCCGCCGGGCCATGTGCGCACGCCCTTTTTCATACGCGGCAAAACCGGCGTGGTGACCGAGATCCTTGGGCCCTACCGCAACCCGGAGGCCCTGGCCTACGGGCGCAGCGGCGATCCGGCGTTGCCGCTCTACCGCGTGCTGTTCCGGACCTCTGAGATCTGGGACGAATACGACGGCCCCACTGCCGACACCACGGTGGTGGACATCTACGAGAACTGGCTGGACCCGGCGGAGACCTGAAGGCATGGCGCACGAGCATTCCCATCCCCACCCGCATCAGCCCGACCTGGAAGAGACGCCGCTCACCCACTATCAGGCGATGACCGAGGCGGTAGGCCAGCTCCTGATCGAAAAGGGTATCATCTCGGGCGAAGAACTGCGCGCCGTGCTGGAGCAGATCGATTCCAAGAGCCCGGTCGCCGGCGCGCGCATGGTCGCCCGCGCCTGGCTGGATGACGACTTCAAGGCGCGCATGCTGGCGGACGTGAACAAGGCCGCGGAGGAGATGGGGATCGACGCCGGCACCATTCCCATCCGCGCGGTCGAGAACACCGTGGGCGTCCACAACGTCATCGTCTGCACGCTCTGCTCCTGCTATCCGCGCAACCTCATCGGTCTGCCGCCGGACTGGTACAAGGCGCGCAGCTACCGCAGCCGCACGGTGCGCGAGCCGCGCACCGTGCTGACGGAGTTCGGCACGGCCATCCCGGACGACGTGGAGGTCCGCGTGCACGACTCCACCGCCGACCTGCGCTACATGGTGCTGCCGGCCCGCCCGGCCGGCAGCGAGGGCCTGGACGAAGCGGCCCTGGCGGACCTCGTCACCCGCGACTGCATGATCGGCGTCACCCTGCCCAAGAGCCCGGGCGCCTGACCGCCGGCAGCAGGGCCGGGAGGCGGGAGCGCAAGGGATGACCGTCCGCGGCCTGCTGCTCGACCTCGAAGGGGTGCTTTACCAGGGCGATACGCCGATCCCCGGCGCTGTTGCCGCGCTGGAGGATTTGCGCGCACAGGGCCTCGCGGTCCGCTATCTCACCAACACCACCACGCGGCCGCGCCGGGCCATCGCGCAGCGGCTTGGGGAGATGGGGTTCGCGGTGGAAGCCGACGAACTCTTTACGCCACCCGCCGCCGCGGCGCGGCTGCTCTCCGCGATGTCCGTCACGCGCCTGCATCTCGCCGCCGAAACGGCGCTCGCCGAAGACTTCGCGGGTTTCGATTTCGTCGCTGTCGGGGACGCCGATGCCCTGGTGTTGGGGGACCTTTACAAGGACTTCACCTGGGACCGTCTGAACGCCCTCTTTCAGCGCATGGCCGCAGGCGTGCCGCTGATCGCACTCCACAAGAACCGTGTCTGCCGGCGGGAGGAGGGCATCGCCCTCGATCTCGGGCCCTTCGTCGCGGCGCTTGAATACGCTGCCGCGGCGGAGGCCCGGGTGGTCGGCAAGCCGTCGCCCGCGTTCTTCGACCTGGCACTCGACAGCCTCGGCCTGGCGCCGTCTGAGGTGCTCATGGTCGGTGACGACATCGAGGCCGACATCGGCGGCGCCCTGGCTGCGGGCCTCGCCGCGGTGCAGGTGAAGACCGGCAAGTACCGCCCGCGCGACGCGGATCATCCGAGCATCCTGCCGACGGGCAGGATCGGGTCCATTGCCGACCTGGCGGGCTGGCTCGCCGATCCGGGCTGATGCAGGCTTAAGCGCGCTCCCATCGGTAGCGGACGTCGGGCGTTTTTTCCTCGTTCCTCTGGCCGTCGGTGAAGGCGATCGCCTTGAAGCCATGGGCTTCATAGAAGCGCCGCCCCCCAATGTTTGCCTGGAAACACCAGAGCTCCAGGGCCTCGACGTCCTCCTGCTTGGCCGCTTCCAGCAGGCGCCCGCCGGCGCCGCGCCCAATGAAGTCCGGGTGCGTGTGGAGCAGGCGGACCTCCTGGCCGTCGCGGGCGAGGAACGAGACGATCCGGCCCTCAAGCTCCGCGACGCTCACTTCACAGTCCTTCAGGATGACGTCGGTGATGAAGCGGCGGTCTTCCTCGACGGTATGAAGGCGCGGCAGGAAAGTGAGAAGCCGGACGGAGGGGGAGAAGACGGCAGCGACGGCCGCCGCGTCGGCCGGTCCCGCGTGCCGCAGCGCAATCGCGCCGTGCCCCGACGCCGAGCTCACGTCACGGGTCCGTTATGGGGCCCGCTATGGGGCCTGTCATTGGGCTTCTGCCGGCATCGCGGCGTCGTCGAGGGCTGCCGCGCGTTTGAAGGCTTCCCGTGCGGTCAGCCTGGCCACGTAGTCGGCGAAGCCGGGCCGCTCTTCCATGGTGCCGAACTGTAGACCCCAGTTGATCTGGGACCCCAGAAAGACATCGGCGGCGGTGAAGCTGTCCCCGGCGACGTAGCTGCCGTTGGAAAGCGCCTGCTCCAGCACGTCCATCACCAGGGTGAAGGTGCCGTAGCCGACCATGCCTTCTTTTTCCGGTTCCGGCTGGAAGCCCATGGCCTTGTCCATCACGGCGGCCTCCAGGGGGCCGGCGGCGAAGAAAAGCCAGCGGTAGTAGCTGCCCCGCTCCCCCGGCGGCGGCGCCAGGCCGGCTTCGGGAAAGGCATCGGCCAGATGGGCGCAGATCGCGGCGCATTCGGTGATCACCGCTGCGCCGTGGCGGATCGCCGGCACCTTGCCCATGGGGTTGATGGCGCGGTAGCCGGGGCCTTTCATCTGTTCGCCGTAGGCGATGATCTCGGTCTGGTAGGGCGCGCCCACTTCCTCCAGCATCCAGCGGGCGATGCGGCCGCGCGAGCGGGGGTTTGTATAGAAGACAAGCTCTTTCGCCATGGCGCAGACCTCTGTTGACCGGATTGCGAAGATAGCCGGAAAGCGAAGCACGGTCATCCGCCAAGCCCGATTGCCGCACAGAAGCCACTGCTGTCGCGGCTCTCCGACCTATCCCTTCGCGTCCTGCCCATGAGCAACAAAGACTGCTAGGCTCGCGCTGCGTTGGAGAGCGCGCAGACGACCAAATCCAGGGGAAGACCAAGACATGGCGGTGACGATCTACTTTGCGACCAACCGCAAGGTCGTTAAGGGCGGCGAGGATGCGGAGATCGGGGAGGCGTTCCATCCCGACAACATCGACGAGCTGCGCTTCGGAAAGGTGGCCTTCTCCGGTGAGGACCTTTTCAAAAAAGATCTCGGCGCCTTTGTGGACAAGGCGAAGATCACCCTGGCGGCGGAGCGGCTGGATCGGGACGATGCCGGCAAGTCCAAGCTCGGCAGCGCGGCGATCTTCGATGCCGTGCGGCAGGACATGCTGAAGAAGGGCGATGCCCTGATCTTCGTGCATGGCTACGACCACACCTTTCGCGAGGCGGCGGGCCGCGCGGCGCAGCTCCAGCAGTGGCTGGCAGCCGGTGGCAAGGATATGACGCTGCTGCTGTTTTCCTGGCCCTCTGCCGGGGCGGGGGTGGGGCGGCGCACCTACGCCGACGACCGCAGGCGGGCCGAAGCCTCCGGCAGCGCGCTGGGCCGGGCCATCCTCAAGGCCACCGATTTCATCCGGAACACGCCGCGCGCCGAGCGCTGCGACGGGCGCATCCACCTGCTCTGCCACTCCATGGGCAACTGGGCGATCCGCGGCGCGGTCCAGGCCATGCGCACCTTCGTCGGCGACAACATTCCGCCGCTGCTGGATGAGGTCATCCTGACCGCCGCCGACGAGGACGACGACACGGTGCAGGCGCGCCACAAGATCGCCCCGTTGCTGCGCGGCTGCCGGCGCCTGACGGTCTACTACAATCACCAGGACCTGGCCTTGAAGGCGAGCGACTACGCCATGGGCAACCCGGACCGCCTGGGCCGCAGCGGGCCGCGCCGGAAAGCCGAACTCTCGGACAAGGTGGCCGTTGTGAACGTCGCGCCGAAGGTCATCTGGGAGTCGCGCGGCGCCAACGCCTGGGCCGCCGATCCCACCGGCCATCAGTACTTCCGCAACAACGCGCGGGTGCGCCAGGACATGGTCGAGGTGCTGAACGGCAAGCTCGACGAGGACTTCCTGGAAGACGAGGAGCGCCGCGAAAACGACATCGGCGGCTACTGGCGCCTAACGTAGAGCTCTTCGTGTCATCCTTCGAGACGGGCTTTCAGCCCTCCTCAGGATGAGGCCTTAGATCACGCCTCATGCTGAGCAGGCCCGCGAGGGCCGTCTCGAAGCATGCGGTAGGTCCCGCGTCTACTCCGCGGCGGTCTGGCGCTGGGCCGGATCGCGGAAGGCGGTCAGCAGGTCGGCTTCGCAGGCCTTGGCGGTCTTCACGTGGGCTTCCTTCACGTGGCCGTAGCCGCGGATCTTCTCCGGGATCGAAGCCAGCTCCACCGCCAGCGCGTGGTTGTCCGGCGTCAGTTTGCCCGCGATCTCCTCCATCAGCGTCTCATAGTCGCGGATCAGGCCGCGCTCCATCCTGCGCTCGTCGGAGTAGCCGAAGATATCGAGCGCCGTGCCGCGCAGACCCTTCAGCTTCGCCATTGTGCGCAGGACAGGCAGCATCCAGGCGCCGAACTCCTGTTTCTGCAGCTCTCCGGTGTCGGGATCGCGCTTGGCGAAGAGCGGCGGCGCCAGATGGAAGGAGAGCTTGAAGTCGCCTTCGAACTGTTCGTTCAGTTTCTGGGCGAACTCCGGGCCGGCATAGAGCCGTGCCACCTCGTACTCGTCCTTCACCGCCAGGAGCTTGAAGTAGTAGCGCGCCACCGCCTCGGCGAGGCCGGAGAAGCCCGGTGCCTTCTCGCCCTCCGCCTTTTTCAGGCGCTCGACCAGTGTCGTGTAGCGCTTTGCATAGGCGGCGTTCTGATAGCCGGTGAGGAAGTCGACGCGCCGCCGGATGATCTCTTCCAGGCTCTGGGAGAGATGGTGGCTCTGCGGCTCCTCGGCCGGGGTCACCGTGCGCTCCACCGCAGCCAGGTCGTGAGCCGCGCGCCGGCCCCAGCGGAAGGCCCGCTTGTTGGCTTCCACGGCCACTGCGTTCAGCTCGATCGCCTGATTGATCGCCTCGGCGCTCAAGGGCACCAGGCCCTTCTGCCAAGCGTAGCCCAGCATAAAGAGGTTGGTGGCGATGGAATCGCCCAAGAGGGCGGTGGCGATGCGCGTTGCGTCGATAAAGTCCGCCTGGCCGGGGCCGCTGGCCTCGGCAATCAGCCGTTCAAGCTCGCCGCCGGGGAAGGCGAGGTCCGGATTGCGGGTGAAGTCGCCGGTCATCACCTGGTGGCTGTTGATGACGGCGCGGGTTTCGCCCTGCTTGATCTTTGACAGCGCTTCGAAGCCGCTGGCGACCACCAGATCGCAACCGAGGATCAGCCCGGCGCCGCCGGCGGAGATGCGCACGGCGTGGATGTCTTCCGGCTGCGGGGCGAGCCGGATGTGGCTCACCACCGCGCCGCCTTTTTGCGCGAGACCCGCCATGTCGAGGACGGAGCAGCCGCGCCCTTCCAGGTGGGCGGCCATGCCGAGCAGCGCGCCGATGGTCACCACGCCGGTCCCGCCGACGCCGGTGACGACGATGCCGAAGGGGCTATCCAGGGCCGGGACCTGGGGGTCCGGCAGGTGCTCCCAGATGTCGGCGTCGCTCTTGGGTCCTTGCGACAGCGGCTTCATCTTGCGGATCTTGCCGCCGTGCACGGAGACGAAGCTGGGGCAGAAACCCTTCACGCAGGAGAAGTCTTTATTGCAGGACGACTGGTCGATGGCGCGCTTGCGGCCGAACTCGGTTTCCACCGGCACCACCGAGACGCAGTTGGACTTCACCGAGCAGTCGCCGCAGCCCTCGCAGACCAGATCGTTGATGAAGGCACGCTTGGGAGGGTCGGGAAAGAGGCCGCGCTTGCGGCGCCGACGCTTCTCCGCCGCACAGGTCTGATCGTAGAGCAGGATGGTGACGCCCTCGACCTCGCGCAGCTCCTTCTGGATCGCGTCCAGGCGGTCGCGGTGCTCCACCGTGACGCCGGGCGCCCAGTTGGTGCCGATGGGGTACTTGTCCGGCTCGTCGGTCACCACGACGATGCGCTGCACGCCCTCGGCGGCGACCTGCCGGGTGATCATGGCCGGATCGAGCGGGCCGTCGACCGCCTGGCCGCCGGTCATGGCCACCGCGTCGTTGTAGAGGATCTTGTAAGTGATGTTCACCCCGGCGCCGATGGCCGCGCGGATCGCCAGAATGCCGGAGTGGAAGTAGGTGCCGTCGCCCAGGTTCACGAAGACATGCCTGGTCTTGGAGAAGGGGGCCTGGCCGACCCAGGCCACGCCCTCGCCGCCCATCTGGGAGAAGGTGTCAGTGTTGCGGTCCATCCACTGGACCATGTAGTGGCAGCCGATCCCGGCGAGCGCGCGGCTGCCCTCGGGCACCTGGGTCGAGGTGTTGTGCGGGCAGCCGGAGCAGAAGTAGGGCACCCGGGTCATGGGCGTCTGCTCGCCCTTGAGGGACTCTTCCTTGTCCGCCAGGAAGCGCAGGCGCTGGTCGATGTCCTCGCTGGAATGGAAACGGGCGATGCGTTTGGCGATGGCCCGGGCGATGCGCGCCGGGGTCAGCTCGCCGATGGACGGCAGGATCCAGTCGCCGTTCTCGTCGAACTTGCCGACGACCCGCGGGCGCACGTCGGCGCGCCAGTTGTAGAGCTGCTCCTTCACCTGGTTTTCGATGATGGCGCGCTTCTCCTCCACCACCAGGATCTCTTCCAGCCCCTCGGCGAAGCGGCGGATGCCCTCGCGTTCCAGCGGCCAGGACATGCCGACCTTGTAGACGGCCAGACCGATCTCGGCGGCACGGGCCTCGTCGATGCCAAGGTCGTCGAGCGCCTGGCGCACGTCGAGGTAGGCCTTGCCGGCGGTGACGATGCCGAAGCGCGGCTTCTCGGCCCCGAGCACCGTCCGGTCCAGCTTGTTGGCGCGGGCGAAGGCCAGGGCGGCGTAAATCTTGTCGCGGTGCAGGCGTTCTTCCTGCTGCAGCGGCGTATCCGGCCAGCGGACCTGCAGGCCGCCCGCCGGAACCTCGAAATCCTCCGGCAGGAGGATCGGGTTGCGCGCCGGGTCGATGGAAACGCTGGCGGAGGAGTCCACCGTCTCGCCGATGGTCTTGAACCCCACCCAGCAGCCGGAGAAGCGGCTCATCGCCCAGCCGTAGAGGCCGAGGTCGAGGAATTCCTGCACACCAGCCGGGTTCAGCACCGGGATCATGAGATCCATGAAGGTGTATTCGCACTGGTGCGCGGTGGTGGAAGACTTGGCCGTATGGTCGTCGCCGGCCAGCAGCAGCACGCCGCCGTGACGCCCGGCGCCGGCCATGTTGCCGTGGCGCAGCACATCGCCGGAGCGGTCGACACCCGGGCCCTTGGCGTACCACATGGCGAAGACGCCGTCGTAGTTGCTGTCGCCGAAGAGTTCGCCCTGCTGGCTGCCCCAGACCGCCGTGGCGGCCAGGTCCTCGTTGACGCCTGCCTGGAAGTGGATGTGATGCCGTTTCAGGAACGGCGCCGCGCGGCCCATCTGCTGGTCGACGCCACCCAGCGGCGATCCGCGGTAACCGGTGACGAAGCCCGCCGTGTTCAGCCCGGCGGCGAGGTCGCGTTGCCGCTGCATCATCGGCAGGCGCACCAGCGCTTGCGTACCGGTTAGGAAAACCTGCCCGCGCTCAAGGGCGTATTTGTCGTCGAGGGATACCGCCTGCAAAGCCATGCCACAGATCCTGCTTGCTGTTACGGCGCCGTGAACCCGGAGGGCACTCCAAAAAAGGTAATATATACTGACCTAAATAACAATTTCAGGCGGCGGCCGCGGCGAAAGAAAGCAAGGAAAAACCGAATCTGAAAACCGCAGTGATCATATCGCAATGCGCCCTCCGCGACAGACGAAAGAAATGCCAAGACCGGAGTCTGCCGCTGCACATAATGCTGCTGTGCAGCATGAGCGCGACGCGCTTCGCTGCACGCGCAACCCATTCAATGCGCCCTCGGGCGCGCCTATATTGAGGGTATATTGATGGTTACATCCTGCCGGTCTAGTGGTGCCGGCAAAGAGTTGTCGCGCGCCGGATGATGATTGATCGCCGCTTGCGCTGCGACCGGGGAGCACAAAGAGAGAGACGAAAGGACCTGCCATGGCGGACCATTGGGAAAATCCGATGCAGACCGATGGCTTCGAGTTCATCGAGTTCACCTCGCCGGACCCGCCGGCCCTGGGCCAGCTGTTCGAGACCATGGGCTTCACCGCCATCGCCAAGCATCGATCCAAAGAGGTGACGCTCTATCGCCAGGGCGATGTGAACTTCATCCTGAATGCGGAGGGCGAGGGGTTTCCTCAGGCCTTCACCCTGCTGCACGGCCCCTCGGTCTGCGCGATCGCCTTCAGAGTCAGGGATGCGGCGGCGGCCTGTAAGCGCGCGGAGGACCTGGGCGCCTGGGTGGTCGAGTCGAGCGCCGGGCCGATGGAATTGAACATCCCCGCCATCAAGGGCATCGGCGACTCGCTGATCTACCTCGTCGACCGCTACGGCGACAACGGCTCCATCTACGATGTGGATTTCAAGCCACTGCCGGGCGTCGATCAGCATCCGCCGGGTGCGGGCCTCACCTACATCGACCACCTGACCCACAACGTCTATCGCGGCCGCATGAAGGAATGGGCGGAGTTCTACGAGCGCCTCTTTAACTTCCGCGAGATCCGCTACTTCGACATCGAAGGCAAGCTGACGGGCCTGAAGTCCAAGGCGATGACCAGCCCCTGCGGCAAGATCCGCATTCCCATCAACGAAAGCGCCGACGACAAGTCGCAGATTGCCGAGTACTTGGAAGAGTACAAGGGCGAGGGCATCCAGCACATCGCGCTGGGTACGGATGACATCTACGACTCGGTGGAGCGGCTGAGCGCCCAGGGTGTCGAGTTTCAGTCCGGCGTGCCGGACACCTACTACGAAAAGGTGGATGCCCGCCTGCCGGGCCATGGTGAGGATCTGGCCCGCCTCGCGGCCAACAAGATCCTCATCGACGGCGCGCCGACGGAAGACGGTGGTCGGCTGCTGCAGATCTTCACCCGCAACGTCATCGGCCCGGTGTTCTTCGAACTGATCCAGCGCAAGGGCGACGAAGGTTTCGGCGAGGGCAACTTTCAGGCGCTGTTCGATTCCATCGAGGAAGACCAGATCCGCCGCGGCGTCTTGAAGGCGGAGGCGTGAGGGGCGCGGGATCCGCTGGATTAACCTTTGGGTAACGACGCTGCTGTCAAGCTCATACATCAGGCAAGCTTCAGCGTCAGGTCGGTGCCCGCTTCGTTTGAACGACGCTTCCCGGGAACGGGAAGGAGGAAGGACCATGGCGAAATCGACCAGCTACGAATCCAAAATCCCGGACGAGAATGGGATCATCGCTTACAGCGCGGAGGAGAACACGGTCTGGCGCGATCTCTACGCGCGCCAGGAGGCGCTGCTGCCGGGCCGGGTCTGCAATGCATACCTGAAGGGACTGGAGGCGCTGGACCTGCCGCGCGACCGGGTGCCGCAGCTGAAGGACGTCAACGCCCGCCTGCAGGAGATCAGCGGCTTCGGCGTCGAGGCAGTGCCGGCGCTGATCTCGCCCAGGCGCTTCTTCACCCTGCTCGCCGAGCGCAAGTTTCCGGCGGCGACCTTCATCCGCCGGCGCGAGGAGTTCGACTACCTGCAGGAACCGGACGTCTTTCACGAGATCTTTGGCCACTGCCCGATGCTGACCCTGCCGACCTACGCCGACTTCCTGCAGAAGTACGGCGAGAAGGCGCTGGAGCTCGACAAGTCCTACATCTGGATGATGCAGCGGCTGTTCTGGTTCACGGTGGAGTTCGGTCTCATCCGCACGGAGGAGGGGGTGCGCATCTATGGCGCGGGGATCGCTTCCTCGGCCGGGGAGACGCCCTATGCAGTCGAAAGCCCGAAGCCGGAACGCCGGCCCTTCGATGCGCTGACCGTGTTCCGCACGCCCTACCGTATCGATATCTTCCAGAGCGTCTACTACGTGATCGAGTCTGCCCAGCAGCTCTACGACCTGGTGACCAGCGATCTCGTGCCGATCATGGACGAGGCCAAGCGCCTGAAGTCCCTGCCGCCGACCTTCCCGCCAAAGGAAGAAGCGGGCGCGGCGTAAAGGAAACCGCTTTGCCTGTGCGGATGCGACCTAGAAAATCGCGTCCAGTGGCAGGTGGTAGTAGAGGCTGAGGATCTCCGTGCCGGGGTTGTCGTCCTCGACGCTGGCGTTGGAGATGTGGCTGAAGCCCAGAGAGACCCGTGAGAGGTTCTCGAACTGGTAGCCCAGCTCGATCTGGCTGCGGATTTCGAAGGCGCTGCCGAGATCCTTGCCGTCGCCTTCCTCATAGAAGCCCGGCGCGATGCTGCCGGTTACGATGAAATCCTCAAAGAAGATGACATCCATCAGGACGCCGATGCCGGCCCAGACCGAGCCGTCGGTGGTGACTTCCACGCCGCCCCAGGGTTTCAGGAAGAAGAAATCCTCTCCATGGCGATACTCGAGGCGGAAGTCCACAGCCTGATCGTCGTCCTGGACGAGGTCGAACCAGCCGACGGCGGCGCTGATTACTGCCGGGGTTTCGTTAAGGGCGACCTGCGCGTTTGCACGTTGGTTGAAGCTGAAAGCGGCCAAACAGAACAGCGCGGCCACGAGCGCCAAGCGTCTCATCACCTTTGGAATCCCCCAATTCACAACGGTTCCCGACAGAGCCAAACCGTCCAACCTGCCGGAAGGGCGATTCGCCAAGTTCCCTTATGTCACAGCTTGTTCCCGCGATCCAGTATCCAAAAATCGCGCCGGCCGGCGGCGCGGAGACTGGCTTGTCATCTGGGGCCTGTCCTCTGGGGCCTGTCACCTGGCGGGCGTTGGTTCTCGGATGCGTGGACCCCGGTGGGGGTTTCACCCACCGCCTCTGCCGGCCACCCTACACCCGTTTCTCGTAGAGCCCCTCGAGCACCGGGCCGTAGGCTTCGCGGATCTTGTGGCGACGGATCTTCAGGGTCGGGGTCATCATGTGGTTCTCGACGGTGAAGGCCTCCGGCAGGATGGCGAAGCGGCGGATCTTCTCCAAGGGGGAAAGCTCGCCGTTGACCTTGTCGATCACCGCCCCGACTGCGGCGCGAAAGTCCGGGTCTTCGGCCAGGACTGCCTGGTCGGCCGTTTTCCCATGCTGTTTGGCCCAGCCGACCAGAAACTCCTCGTCGGGCACCAGCACGGCCACCAGGTTGGGGCGCTTGTCGCCATAGACCATGGCCTGGGTGATCTCCGTCTGCAGGGTCAGGATGCCCTCGACGCGCGCCGGCGAGACATTGTCGCCGCCGGAGAGGACGATGATGTCCTTCTTGCGGTCGGTGATGATGAGATAGCCATCGTCATCGATCTTGCCGATGTCGCCGGTGTGCAGCCAGCCGTCCTTCATGGCCAGCGCCGTTGCTTCTTCGTCGCGCCAATAGCCGTTCATCACCAGCTCGCCGCGGATCAGGATTTCGCCGTCTTCCGCGATCTTGGCTTCGACCCCCGTGAAAGGCGGCCCGACGGTGTGGAGCTTGACCTTCCACGGCGGGTTGGCCGAGACGACGGGGGCGGTCTCGGTCTGTCCGTAACCCTGCAGGATCGGCAGGCCCAGGGCCGTGAAGAACAGCCCGATGTCGAAGTTGAGGGCCGCACCGCCGGAAACGATGGCCTTGATCCGCCCGCCGAAACGCTCGCGGATCTTCTGGCGCACCAGCCGTTCCAGGAAAAAGTCCTGGATGCGGTCCAGCAGGGTCAACTTCTCCGGCGCGAGATAGCGCCGCCGCCCGAGTTCCTCGGCCTTGGCGAAGAGTTTGGCCTTGAAGCCGCCCTGCTTTTCGATGCCGCGGCGAATCCTCAGGTGCATGGACTCGTAGAGCCGGGGCACGGCAGTGAGGATTGTGGGCTTTGCCTCGCCCAGATTGCGCAGCAGGTGTTCGACCCCTTCCGAGTAATAAATCTCCGCGCCGATGGTCATGGGAAAGAACTGACCGGCGGTATGCTCGTAGGCGTGCGACAGCGGCAGAAAGCACAGGAAAACCTCGTGGCCGAGGCCGACCTTCACCAGCAGATCATAGGCGCCCATGCAGTTGCACAGCATGGCGCCGTGGCTGAGCATGACGCCGCGCGGCACGCCGCCGGTGCCGGAGGTATAGATGATGCAGGCGGTCTCTCCACGCTGGGCGACGGCGGCATAGTCTTCAACATCGTCCGGCTGGGCGCGCCCGCGCTCCGTGACCGCGTCCCAGTGATGCACCGCCTTGGGGCCCGCCTGGCCCTGGTGCAGGTCCTCCATGGCCACCACCCAGCGGCAGTCGGGCGCATCCAGGACGGCGGGCATCAGCTTCTTGGCCAGTGCCCGCGTGGAGACGATGGCGCCGACCGCGCCGCTGTTGCTGAGGATGTGCAGATGGTCGCCGGGCAGGTTGGTGGTGTAGGCGGGCACCGTGATGCCGCCGGCGGCCATAACGGCGACATCGGCGACCAGCCATTCCGGCCGGTTCTCCGCGACCAGAACCACCCGGTCGCCACGCTCCAGGCCCAGATCGCGCAGCCCCCGGCTCAGGTCCTTGACCTGGGCGCAGACCTCGCCCCAGGTCTGGGGACGGTAGGTGCCGTCAACCTTCGACCACAGAAAGTTCTTGTCGCCCCGCGCGGCCGCCTGCTCGAAGAACATCGCGGTCAGCGACGGCCAAGCCGTAAAATCCATGGTGTCTCCTTTGGGAAGCCTCGCCGCCCCTGCGCTGCGCCCTCGTCCTTGTGTTCGCGCCACCGTTCCGCCCTAATTCCAGCGCGGCGCCTTTATCCTTGGTTCCCCAGTATTTGCGATCTATATCGCAAGGGGTCAAGCTGTTGTGTCGGCCGGATTTAGTGGTGGGAACCCTCATGGTCAAGCGCTGGGGTGGTGACGTGGACGCAAAACCTGTAGTTGATGAGGCCCTGGGAGAGCTTCCCGCCTGGGATCTGAGCGATCTCTACGGCGGGCCGGAGTCCGACGAACTGGGCCGGGACCTGATGCGCAGCGAGGAGCGCGCCCAGGCCTTCAGGAAGCGCTACGCCGGCGGTCTGGCCGCGCTCGACGGGGAGGCCCTGGGCGCGGCGATCGCGGCCTATGAGGAGATCCAGGAGAGCCTCGGCCGCATTATGAGCTACGCGCAGCTGGTCTATTCCGGCGACATGACCGATCCGGAGGTTGCGCGCTTCTTTCAGAGTATGCAGGAGCGCTCCACGGCCATCTCCAGCGAACTCCTGTTTTTCAGCCTGGAACTCAACCGGCTGGACGAATCGGCGCTGGCGGAGAAGCTGAAGGCGCCGGGCCTGGCCCGCTACGCGCCCTGGCTGCGCGATCTGCGCGCCATGCGCCCGCACCAGCTTTCGGACGAGGCCGAGCGATTGCTGCACGAAAAGCATGTCGCCGGACGAGCCGCCTGGACGCGGCTCTTCGACGAGACCATGGCGGCCCTGAGGTTTCCCTTTCGCGACCAGACCCTGACCTCGGCGGAGGTGCTGAACCGCCTGACCGACCGCGAACCCGAGGCGCGCCGCGAGGCGGCCAAGTCCTTTGGCCGGGTGCTGGGCGAGAACATGCGCGTCTTCTCGCTGATCACCAACACCCTGGCCAAGGACAAGGAGATCGAGGACGGCTGGCGCAGCTTCGCGCGCCCGGTGTCGCCTCGCAACCTGGCGAACTTCGTCGAGGACGAGGTGGTCGATGCCCTGGTCGGGGCCGTTCACCGCGCCTATCCGCGCCTGTCGCACCGCTATTACGCGTTGAAGGCCAAGTGGTTCGGCGTCGAGGCCCTGCCGTACTGGGACCGCAACGCGCCGCTGCCGCAGGACGACGACCGGCTGATTCCCTGGCAGGACGCGCGGCAGCTTGTGCTCGACGCCTATGCCGAGTTCTCGCCGGCGCTGGCGGCCATCGGCAAGCGCTTCTTCGATCAGTCCTGGATCGATGCCCCGGTCCGTCCGGGCAAGGCGCCCGGGGCCTTCGCCCATCCCACGGTTCCCTCGGCCCACCCCTATCTGCTGCTGAACTATCAGGGCCGGGCCCGCGACGTGATGACCCTGGCGCACGAATTGGGGCACGGCGTGCATCAGGTCCTTGCTGCGCCGCAGGGCCATCTGATGGCGGATACTCCGCTGACCCTGGCCGAAACCGCCTCGGTCTTCGGCGAAATGCTGACCTTCCAGGCGATGCTGAAGGCCGAAAGCAGGCCCGAGCGCCGCAAGATCATGCTGGCCTCGAAGGTCGAGGACATGCTGAACACGGTGGTGCGGCAGATCGCCATGCACGAGTTCGAGACCCGCGTGCATGACGAACGACGCGCCGGCGAGCTGCTGCCCGACCGGCTGGGCGAAATCTGGCTGGAAACCCAGCGCACCAGCCTGGGCCCGGCCATCGCCTTCGATGACGACTACAGGCACTTCTGGGCCTACATCCCACACTTCATCCATGTGCCGTTCTACGTCTATGCCTATGCCTTCGGCGACTGTCTGGTGAACTCGCTCTATGCGGTCTATCAGGACGCCGAACAGGGCTTTGCCGAGAAGTACCTGGAGATGCTGGGCGCCGGCGGCAGCAAGCGTCATCGCGAGTTGCTGGCGCCTTTCGGGCTCGATGCCTCCGATCCGGCGTTCTGGGACCGCGGGCTGTCCCTCGTCGAAAGCTTCATCGATCAGCTGGAAGACATGGACTAGGCCTCTGCGCATCCCGGAGCCCCGGCTTCTGTCCGGCGGTCCGGGCTGATGTGGCTCAAAGCGTCTTCGTCGGGTTTGCGGTTAAATCGGGTCCGTAAGGTCGCGCCGCTCTCCGCCCTGCCGCTGGAGCGGTCCGCGACCGCAGCTCTGGCCGCTTGGAGGCTCCGGTGACTGCGACCCCTGATACGCCCGGCTCCGAAATACCCCGACTCGTCACCAAGGACGGCAAGGCCCTGTCGGCGCCCGATACGGCGACCGAAGCGCCGGACCCGGACCGCCTGCCGGACGTCGCCGGCCATCCGGTCGGCATCGCTTCCGCGGAGGACTTGGTTTCGCCAGCCGTACCGCTGGCGGGCCTCTTCGGCGGCGAGGCCATAGACCGCATGCTGCATGCCGGCCTGGCGCGCATGACCGCAGGGATTTCCCCCGCGGCACTGGGCTTGGCGTTCACCGACTGGTGGGCGCATCTCGCCCTGGCGCCCGGCAAACGGATCGAGCTTGCCGAAGCCGCCTGGTCCGCCACCCTGCGGTTTGCCGTGGCGGCGTCGCGCAGTCTGGCCGGTGCGTCCGGTCCGGCTCCCATTACCCCGGCGCGCGGCGACAAGCGGTTTCGTGATCCGGCCTGGAACCGGCTGCCATTTTCCCTCTACTGCCAGAGTTTCCTGCTGGCCCAGGAGTGGTGGCGGCAGGCGGCCAGTGGCGTGCGCGGCGTTTCCCGGCACCACGAAGCCGTGGTCTCCTTCACCCTGCGCCAGTTGCTGGACGTGCACGCGCCCTCCAACTACCTGGTGACCAATCCGCTGCTGCTGCAGGAAACCCTGGCCCAGGGCGGCGCCAACCTCTATCGGGGCTGGTTGAATGCGCTGGAGGATTGGGAGCGGCGCATCAGCGGCCACGGCCCGGCGGGGACGGAGGCTTTCAAACCGGGGCGCAATCTGGCGATCACGCCGGGCAAGGTCGTCTACCGCAACGACCTGATAGAATTGATTCAGTACAGCCCGGCGACAAAGGAGGTCCGTCCGGAGCCGGTTCTGATCCTGCCGGCCTGGATCATGAAGTACTACATTCTTGATCTCTCGCCGCAGAACTCGCTGATCCGCTACCTCGTGGGGGCCGGCCACACGGTCTTCGCCGTCTCCTGGAGAAACCCCGGCGCCGAAGACCGCGACCTGGATATGGAGGATTACCGCCGTCTCGGCGTCATGGCGGCGCTGGATGCGGTGACTGCCATCGTTCCCGACAGCAAGGTCCACGCGGTCGGCTACTGCCTGGGCGGAACCCTGCTGGCCATTGCGGCTGCGGCCATGGCGCGCGATGGCGATGATCGCCTGCAGTCGATGACCCTGCTGGCGGCCCAGACCGACTTCACCGAGGCCGGTGAGCTGATGCTCTTTATCGACGAGAGCCAGCTCACGTTCCTGGAGGACATCATGTGGTCGCAGGGCTATCTGGATACCAGCCAGATGGCCGGCGCCTTTCAACTGCTGCGCTCCAACGACCTCATCTGGTCGCGGATGGTGCACGACTACTACTTCGGCCAGCGCCGCGATCAGACCGACCTGATGGCCTGGAACGCGGATGCCACCCGCATGCCCTACCGCATGCACACCCAGTATCTGCGCCGCCTCTTCCTCAACAACGATCTGGCCCAGAACCGCTATCCGGTGGACGGCCACCCTGTGACCCTCGGCGACATCAAGGTGCCCGTCTTCGCCCTCGGCACCGCCAAGGACCATGTGGCGCCCTGGCGCTCGGTCTACAAGATCGTGCTGCTGACCGACAGCGAGGTCACCTTCCTGCTGACCAGCGGCGGCCACAACGCCGGCATCGTGACCCCGCCCGGCCATCCGCGGCGGATTTATCAGATCACCCGGATGCACGACCACGAGGGCTATATCGACCCCGAGCGCTGGCGCGCCTCGGCGCCTGTCCACAAGGGCTCTTGGTGGCCGGCCTGGCAGTCCTGGCTGGCCGAGCCCTCCGGGCCGCCCGGTCCGCCGCCGCCGCTGGGCCGGCCGGAGGCCGGCCTCCCGGCTCTGGAAGACGCACCGGGCCGCTACGTGCACGAGCGGTAAACAACGGCGGAAACCCTGGCTTCCGGCGCGGCGACGGGAGACTGTCACTGGACTTCTGGGCCCCTTGGGCCCAAGTTCATGGGCATGTCCGAGATTGACAACGAAAACCAAGAGCTTAACGAGGATGACCGGTCCCGCTTCTCAGGCCGCATGCGGCGCTACGCGCGGGTCGGCACCTCCGTCGGCGGCTTGGCGGCACAGGTGGTGGGCGCCCGCTACCTGGGCCTGGGCCTGGACCGGGGCAAGCACTCCTCGGAACTGAAAGCCGCGCTGGGCGGGCTCAAGGGCCCTCTGATGAAGGCGGCTCAGATCCTCGCCACCATCCCCGACGCCCTGCCGCGGGAGTACGCGGAGGAACTGCGCCAGCTTCAGTCCAACGCGCCGTCGATGGGATGGCACTTCGTCAAGCGCCGCATGCGCGCCGAGTTGGGCGCCGACTGGCAGAAGAAGTTCAAGTCCTTCGAGCACGAGGCGGCGGCAGCCGCTTCGCTTGGACAGGTGCACCGCGCGGTCAGCCCGGACGGCCGCAGCCTTGCCTGCAAGTTGCAGTATCCGGACATGCTCTCCGCCGTGGAGGCCGATCTGCAGCAGCTGAAGATTCTCTTCGGCATCTACAGGCGCTACGACCGCGCCATCGACCCCTCGGACATCTACCACGAACTGGCGGACCGCCTGCGCGAGGAACTCGATTACGAGCGCGAGGGACGCCACATGGAACTCTACCAGGCCATGCTGGCGGAGGAGGACGGCGTCCATGTGGCCGACCTGCTGCCGGAGCTCTCCACCCAGCGCCTTCTCACCATGACCTGGCTGGAAGGCAAGCCGCTGATGGACTTCATCGCCGGCACCGACTGCGTCGAGCAGCGCAACGCCGTGGCGCTCAACATGTTCCGCGCCTGGTACGTTCCCTTCTATTACTACGGCATCATCCACGGCGACCCGCACCTGGGTAACTACACCATCCGCGAGGACGGTACGGTGAACCTGCTGGACTTCGGCTGCATCCGGGTCTTCCCGCCGAAGTTCGTGAAAGGCGTCATCGATCTCTACTTCGCCCTGGAGCGCGACGACCCGGAACTGGCGGTGGAGGCCTACCGCACCTGGGGATTCACCGAGATCAGCAAGGAACTGCTGGCAGCCCTGAACCTTTGGGCCACCTTCCTCTATGCGCCCCTGCTCGAGGACAAGCCTCAGAAGATCATGGGCGACAAGAGCAGCCTCTACGGTGCCGAGGTGGCCGGCGAGGTGCACAAGGAACTGCGCCGCCTGGGCGGTGTGAAGCCGCCGCGCGAATTCGTGCTGATGGACCGCGCCGCCGTGGGCCTGGGCTCGGTCTTCATGCATCTGGATGCCGAGATCAACTGGCACCAGCTTTTCCACGACCTGATCAGCGGCTTCAACGTCGACGCCCTGGAAGACCGGCAGACCCAGGCCCTCAAGAAGCTCGACCTGCCCCTGCCGAGCTGAAACCGAACTCAGGCGGCAGCTTCCTGCTCGGCGCAGATCAGCCCGCCGTCTTCCTCGGTCAGAGGCACCTCCAAAAGCCGGCAGCGGTGGGGAGAGCCGGCGGGATCTTCGGCGCTGAAGTGCCGGCAGGTCCGGCAGAGGCCGAAGGGCTGGCCGCCGCGCCGGCGCAGGGTCTCGGCGAGCAGGCGTTGAAGCCCCTCTGTAAGCGTCTCCCTTTGCTCGGCGGAAAGGCCTGCGGTCCCACGCAGCAGCGCTTCGATCGGATCGCGGGCCAGCAGGCGGCTGCCCTTGGCCGTGAGCCTGAGGGCGACCTGCCGCCGGTCTTGAGGATCGATCCGCTTTCCGATCAGGCCCTTGCGCTCCAGCGCATTCAGTGTCTGGGACACCGTTCCCTTGGTCATGCCCAGATAGGCCGTGACGCCCGAAGGTGTGCGCGAGAAGCGGTTTGCCCGCCCCAGATAGCGCAGGGCCTCCCACTGTGTCGGCTTGAGGCCTTCGCTGTGGGCCTCGTTCTGCAGGACACGCGCGAGGCGTTCCAGCAATAGGCCGAGGTCATCGATCGATTCCATGATTTATAGTATCGACTAAAAACTTTCCTTGCAAGTTCGTGATTCAGGCGCTATCTCGATAATATCGACTCGATACTAAAGGAGATTCCGATGCCCAGAATCACACCCTATCCCCACAGCGAAGCAAGCGGCGACCGCAAGGAACTGATGGATGCCGTAAAGCAGCAGTTCGGCGGCGTCATCAATATGTTCGGGACCGTGGCCCATTCGCCGGCCGCGCTTGAGAGCATGCTTGGATCCTTCGGCGCCCTTGGAAAAGGCCGGCTTGGCCCCGCCCTTGGCGAGCAGATCGCCGTTGCCGTCGCAAACGCCAATGGCTGTGAATACTGTCTTTCCGCCCACACCGTCCTCGGCAAGAAGGCCGGCGTATCGGCTGAGGCGATGGAGGAGGCGCGTCAGGGCCGTTCGGCCGACCCGCGCAGCCAGGCGGCCATTGCTTTCGCGCTGAAGGTGGTGGAGACCCGCGCCCACATCGAGACCCATGATCTCGAAGAGCTGCGCGCGGCAGGCTTTGATGACGAAGAGATGGTCGAGATTGTCGCCCATGTGGCGCTCAACCTCTTTACCAATTACGTCAACGTGGCCTTTGACGTCGATGTCGACTTTCCTTCGGTGAAGCCGCGGCAGGCGGCGGCCTGACTGGCCACCGTTTCACTCGTTTCACCGGCTCCGGCCGAGCCGCGGGCCGGCGCCGGTGAGCCAAGGATCACGCAGGGAGTGGAGTTTGCTTGTGAGCGCTTTTTTTCTTTTCGACAACCTGGAGGTCACCGACCCGGCGGCTCTGGAGAGATATAAGGACAGCGTCGGCCCGGTGGTGGCCAGGTACGGTGGCCGCTACCGGGTCCTCGGCGGCGCGACGACGGTCGTTGAAGGGTCCTGGCAGCTGCGGTATCCCGTCATCATCGAGTTCGACGACGCGGACAAGGCACGGGCCTGGTACAACTCCGACGACTACAGCGCCCTCAAGGCCCTGCGTCAGTCCGCAGTGGTCTGCAATGCGGTGTTGATCGAAGGTCTTTGATGCTCCGATTCTGGGTCCCCTGGGAAAGACCTGCGACAAAAGGTGACAGAGCGGGCCCCTTTTGCTCTTGGTGAAGGTGGCCTATCTCTTCGGCTGAGCCCGGCGGGCCGCAACGGCGCGTCTCCACCAGGTCTCAGTCGCCGCACCATCGCTTCGATCGGAGGATCGGAAATGGATTTGGCGACCCCTCTCACTCAGGCCCGCAAGGCCGTCCGGCAAGCCGTCTTGTCAGGCGCGGCCCCCCTCGGTCTGCCCGCCGCGCAGATCTTCGAACACGGCAGCCTGAAGCTCTTCTTCTACGAGCCGCGCGGCGTCGACAATCAGCCCGTCCATGATCAGGACGAGGTCTATGTGATCGTCAGCGGCTTCGGTACCTTTGCCGTGGGGGACAGCGAGACAACGCTGGAGCGCAAGGCCTTCGGCCCGGGCGATGCGATCTTTGTCGCCGCCGGCCGGCTGCACCGCTTTGAAGACTTCACCGACGACTTCGAGACCTGGGTGATGATGTATGGGCCGGAAGGCGGTGAGCGGCCGGACGACACCATATCGCTGGTCTAGCCATCGCGTCTCTCGGCAAGCCGCCACGAACGCCGGGTCGGTCCTGCCGTCGTCCCGGGGCCGGGCCCGGTCGTCCTGGCGGGTGCCGGTTCAGGCGTCCAGGTCTTCACCGAAAAACAGCAAACAGCCGTCCGGATCTTTCACGTGAAATTCGCGCATGCCGTAGGGTTGATTGAAGGGCGGGCGCAGCCGCCCTTCCGGTAGCGCCTCCAGACTGGCCTTCAGGTCCTGATAGAGCGCGTCCAGGCCGCGAACGTGAAAGTAGATCGCGATGTTGTTGGCGGTGGCCTCCAGGGCCTTCGGGTCATCGCAGTGCAACAGCTGCACACCGACGGCGGGTTCGCGCATGACGATGGCGATGCTGGCGTCCTCCGCCAGAAAGCGTGTCTCGAACCCGAGTGTTTCCGTATAGAAGGCGACGCTGCGGCGTACATCGCTGACCGGAACGATGGTCATGGCGCTTTCGATGGTCGGCCGCGTTTCGGTTTCCAGCATCTTCTGCCCCTTTATCGAAGCCTTAACCCCGACTCTATCAAATAGGCGCAGGTCGATGTCATCAACAACCATTTGCTTCAAATGCCCGATAATGCCGCCATTCAAGGGCAGGACCTGGACACGCTGCCGCGCTTCTGCGTCGTGCTGCGCGGAGAGTATCTCTCCGTGACCAGCGATGCGGGCGACGAGGAGCAGCTGGGATTCTACGTCGTGCGCACAGTGGCTGCGGACGACCAGAACACGGCCGAGAAGCTCGCTCTGTTCGACCTGGAAGCGGAAATCCGCATGAAGGGCCTTGGGCCGGTGCCCGACTCCATGGAGATCGACAAGAGCCAGCGTCTTGACGAAGATCAGGACGATGTGAACAGCGGTTTCATCCTCTATCCCGCGCCTTAGCCGGGCGCCAGAAGCCGCAGGATCGCCGGCACCAAGGAAGAAACGGGCCGCAGCAACGAGAAGACGCCTGCGGCCTCGCTCTGGTTTTCCGTGCCGCAGATGACCGCATCGGCTGACGGCCAGTAGAGCATGAAGCCTTTCAGGAAGCTGGTGTGGCCCCAGAGTTCGCCGAAGCCCGGCGCGCCCAGTTCTTCGAGATTGAAGTGACGCATGCCGAGGCCGTAGGAGACCCCGCGCTCTCCGGTCGGCCGCCAGGCCATCATGCTCTGACGGCTTCTGTGGTCGCGGAACACGCGGTCTTCGACAAAGGCTTGCAGGAAGCGCGCCAGATCGGCCGCCGTGGTCACCAGGCCGCCGCTGGCCCAGTCGGCCGAGATACTGCGCAGGCCGCCATAGTGGAGGTCGCCGACGTAAGGTTGCGAGACCACAGCTGCAGCGAAGCTCGTCGGGGCTTCGCGAAACAGCATGTAGGTTTCGTGCATCCCCAGCGGCCTGAAGATCTTCGCGCGGTAAAGCTGATGCAGCGGCATGGTGGTCACCGCCTCGATCACCAGCCCGGCCAGAACGAAGCCGGTGTCGCTGTAGTGCCATCCGGCCGCCGGCGCGAAGTGCGCGGTCAGATGGTCCCTGGTCCAGTCGATCATCGCCTCCGGCTGCCAGAGTCGTTCCGGGTCGTTCGTGAGCTCGGCCATAAAGGCGCTGCGGCCGTCATCGAGAGGCCTGCCGTCGCTGAAGTGGTCCGCAAGGCCGCTCGTGTGCCCCAGCAGCTGGCGCAGGGTGATGAAGCGCCCGCGATCCAGGCCGCGCACCACATGCAGGTCGTCCAGCACGCTGTTCGGCAGGTAGGCGCCGATACCGCGGTCGAGGTCGAGTTCGCCGTCCTCGGCCAGCTGCAGGCAGAGCGTGGCCGTGAACATCTTGGTGATGCTGGCTGCGTGGAAGCCATCCCCCGGCCGGAGCGGCGCGCCCGAGACGCGGTCGCGCAGACCGGCGGCGCCGGCCCAGTTGAAGCCGGGGGCCTCAACGCGCAGCATGGCCCCGGGAACTGTCTTTTGAAGGGTTACGCTTCTGTAGAGCAGGCGCTGAAACGCCTCTTCACGCTCGATAGCTTGCAGGGGTATCGCCATGTTTCTCCTAGGCGTCTTGTGCCTCTCCTGACTGTTGGCGTTGACGCGGCTGGACCCAGGAGGGAAAGAGTTCCTGGGGGTTCAAAGCGGGATCCGTCTCGAAGGCGACCCGGGCCTCGCCCAAGAGGCTCTCAAGACTGCCGTTTTCGTAGGCTTCGAAGAGTTCCGTGCAGCCGCCGACGAAGTGCCCGGCGATGAAGATCTGCGGAATGGTGATGCAGCCGCTGCGGGCGTTGAGCGCCCGGCGGACCCGGCCGCCGAGGTCATCGGCCTGCAGCGCGACCGAATCCAGGTCGACCGAGCGATAGGGGATGCGCAGCCGCGCAAAGAAGCGCCGCACGGACCAGCAGAACTCGCACCACTCGAGGGCGAACATGACCACCGGCGCGGTGGGGTCGCCGAGAGCGTCCTCCAGATAGGCCGCGGCCTCCGGATCGCTTTCTTCGGCCGCCGCTGCGCCGGCGCCGTTTGCGCTTTGCTTGGCGGCTGCGGGAGGGGCGCTGGGTGCGACGCTGTCGAAGCGCGCGGAGGGCGTGGTGCGGGAGAGGGCGATCTCCTCCCCGGTCATGTCCTCCGGAATGTCCTCGAACAGCATCGTGCTGAGATAGCGCTCGCCTGTATCCGGCAGCATGCAGAGCACCGTGCTGCCCTCGGGCGCCATGCGGCAGACCTCCAGGGCGCCGGCCAGGGTCGCGCCACCGCTGATCCCGGTGAAGATACCCTCCTCTTGCGCCAGGGCGCGCGACAGACGCAGGGACTCGTTGCCGTCCACCGGAATGATCCGGTCGACAAGCTTGGCATCCAGGGCCTCTTCGGTGAGGCGGGGGATGAAGTCCGGGCTCCAGCCCTGCATCAGGTGCGGGCGGAAGTGCGGATGGCTGGCACTGGGGCTGCCGTCGGCGGCGCGCTGCTGGCCGATGCCGCTGCCCAGGACCTGGGCGTTGTCCGGTTCACAGACGATGACCTTGGTGCTCGGGCTCTGTGCCGCCAGGACGCGGGCCACGCCCTTCAGCGTTCCTCCGGTGCCCGAGCCGGTCACCCAGTAGTCAAGGCCGGTGTCGGCAAAGTCGGCGAGGATCTCCCGCGCCGTCGTGCGCGAGTGCATCTCGGCATTGGCCTCGTTCTCGAACTGGCGGCAGAGGAACCAGCCGTGCGCTTCCGCCAGTTCTTCCGCCTTGGTCAGCATGCCGCTGCCCTTCTCCGCGGCGGGGGTCAGCACCACCTTGGCGCCGAAGAAGCGCAGCAGCTTGCGACGTTCGACGCTGAAGTTTTCCGCCATCGTGACCACCAGCGGATAGCCTTTGCTGGCGCAGACCATGGCCAGGCCGATGCCGGTATTGCCGCTGGTCGCCTCGATGACCGTCTGGCCCGGTTTCAGAAGGCCGCGCCGCTCGGCGTCCTCGATCACGCCCAGGGCGAGGCGGTCCTTGACCGAGGCCATGGGATTGAAGGATTCCAGCTTGGCGTAGAGCTTCACGCCCGCTGGTGCCAGCTTCCCGATGCGAACCGCCGGGGTGCGCCCGATGGTTTCCAGAATGCTCTCGTATCGACGGCTCATAAGTCTTCCCCAAGATTGCGTGCCGGAGCGGGGCCGCGGCTTCCTGCCGGCGGCCCGCTCTCGGCGTTGTCGATGCTCGCTGTTGCGCCTAGGCGGCCATGAGTGGGCTCAGCGCCTGGTTGACGCGCTGCGCTTGCGCCTCGGTGATGAGGTCGCCGAGAATGCGCTGGAACGGGCGGTGCTGCGCACCGGAGAGGATGTACTGCCAGCGGTAGGCCTTGAGCACGCCCGCGCCGACCGCCTCCTGCTCGGCTTTGCCGAGGCTGCGTCCGCAGATCTCCAGAAAATAGCGGGTGTCCTCGGCGGCCTGCAGCTGCAGCAGCCCGTCGACGGCGCCGACCAGGGCGATGAAATCGTCGACGGCCTTGTCGCGCTCCGCATCGCTCAGGCTGGCATCGAGGCGCCGCAGCTCGAGTTCGTCCATGATCGCGTGCTGGCTCTCTTCCTTCCAATGGAACAGGAAGACGTCCTTGAAGAGGGGAGAGAGGCTCTCGTCCGGCTCCAGGCTCTCGCGGTAATGCAACTGGGTGAACAGCTCGATGTGGAGGGTCAGCATCAGGACCGCCCAGGTCTCCATGCTGAGAACGGCCAGGGCGATGGCGTCCGGATCGCCGGCCTGTTTGTAGCCCGGGGGCATCTGCTCCTCGGCCAGCGCTTCGATGCGGCGGAAGAGCTCCTGGTGCTTCAGCTCCTCCTCGCTGAAGCGCACCAGCGCTTCCAGGGCGGTCTGGTCCCCCAGGGCGTGGTCGCGGCTGAGGTCCAGGACCTTGGCGTTGATGAAGCGTTCCACCAACCCGAAGATGTAGGCATAGGTGCGCCCTTGGATCTGGCTTAAGAGGCGCTGCTCGGCGGCGTCGAGGAAACTCAGTTCCGCGACCTTGCTGAGGCCCTGGGGCAGGAAGGTTTGTTCCATGTCGAAGGTCCGGCCGCGTATGACGTCGCGGTCGATGTCCCAGTTCACGCGCTTCGATGCCTCAATGCAGCGCGCAAAGCGCGCGCGGTCGCTATCGGCAAGTTGGACTCCGGTCTGGTTATGCATGATTGTCTCCTGAGTGTTGGGTCAGTTTTCCGAGAGCGCCGCCGCCGCGCCGCCGGCGGTCAGCGGGCTCAGGGTTTTCTGGTTGGCCTGAAGGAAGCGCAGGATGCTGCGGCAGACCTCCTCACCATGGGTGATGGGTCCCATGTGACCGGCGCCCGCGATCGTTTCGACGGTGCAGCGGGGCAGCGCGCTTTCCAGAAGCCGCGCCACCGCCGCGGTTGGGGGTGGCGCCAGCGAGCCGCGCAGAAGCAGCACCGGGAATTCGAGACGGCGGTAAGACGCCAGCGCCGCCGGCTCTTCGAACAGCGCATGGAAATCGAGGGGGGCCTTGGGCAGCCAGCGGGTCAGCGCCTCCTGCAAGGAGGGCCGCAAAGCCTCCCAGGCCCCTTCGCCGCTCCAGTAGTCGACGAAGCGGGTTGCTGCGGCACGGTAGTCGCCGCTGGCCACGCCTTCTACGGTGGCTTCGGCGACCGCCCGGATTTCCGCAAAGCTCGCCGCTTCAGCCGCCCCGGCATGCTTCAGCAGATGAAAGGCCGAGGGCTCGTAAAGCGTCATGCTTGTCACGGCATGCGGGCGCTGCAGGGCGATGTGCAGGGCGACGCCGCCGCCGTAGGAATGGCCGATCAGGTGAAAGGGCGCGTTCAGGGCGTCGATCATCTCCAGGAGCGGCGCCGCCTCATCCTCCAGGGTGAAGGCGTGATCGCCGCGCCATGCCAACCGTCCGTCCGCGCCCAGGAAACTCGGGGCGATCAGATGAAACGGCAGGTTCAGGCCGGCGGCCAGGTGGCGCCACTGCCGGGCATCGGAGCCCGAGCAGTGCAAGGCGACCACCGGCACCGGATGATCGGAATCCAGGCGTGCGAAAGTCATCGCTTTGCGTAGAATGGTCATGGGAGTGGCTGGCCTTCGGAGCCGCGGCGCGGTCAGGTATCGCCGAAGGCAGATTTCAGGGAAATCGGGCAGCTGTCCTGATTCGCCTGGTTTTCCTGCTGGCGACCGGGACAGCTGTCCCGGCCTGGGGCGCGAAAGACGGATTCAGGCGTTTTTCGGGCGCCGGATCACAGGTTTCAGGTGTCGGAAAAGTTGAAACAGCGCATCAGGTTCGCCCACTCCAAAGACGGGACTTCGCTGGCATGGGCCTCTGCCGGCGAGGGTCAGCCGCTGGTCAAGGCGGCCAACTGGCTGACTCACCTGGAACACGACCTGGAAAGTCCGGTCTGGTCGCACTGGGTGCGTTTCTTTGCCGCGCACTTCCAGTTTGTGCGCTACGACGAGCGCGGCTGCGGCCTGACCCAACGCGACGTCGAGGATCTTTCTTTCGAGCGTTGGGTCGAGGATCTCGAGGCCGTCATCGAGGCGGCGGGGCTCGAGGGCCCGGTCGCCTTGCTCGGCGTTTCCCAAGGGGCCGCAACGGCACTCGCCTATGCTGCGCGTCATCCGGAACGGGTATCGCGGGTTCTTGTCTACGGCGGCTATTCACAAGGCTGGCGGGCGCGCGGCGATGCCCAGGGCGCCAAGCTTTACCGGTCCATCGTCGATGTCATTGCCTTGGGGTGGGATCTCGAAAACCCGGTTTTTCGCGAGCTCTTCACCAAGCGTTTTATCCCGGCGGGAACGCCGGAGCAGATCTCCTGGTTCAACGATCTGTGCTGCAAGACCGTTGAGGCCGAGACCGCTGCGCGCCTCTTGAGCGCCCGTGCCGATGTCGACATAAGCCAACTGCTTTCCCGGGTTCAGGCCCCCGTTCAGGTGCTGCACGCAGCTGGCGACGAGGTGGTCCCCCTCGCTCAAGGGCGTGGCCTCGCCGCCGATTTGCCCAATGCCGAGTTCGTCAGCCTGGACTCACGCAACCACATTCTGTTGAAGCCCGAGCCGGCCTGGGCGCACTTGAAGGAGGCAGTCCTCGAGTTCATGGAGGGGACGCCGCGGCGCGGGCACGCGAGGAGCGCCGAACTGGCCGGGCTGTCGCCGCGTGAGCAGGAGATCCTGGCATTGATCTGCGAGGCCAAGTCGAACCCCGAGATTGCGGCGGCACTGGGGCTTTCGGAGCGCACCGTGCGGAACCACGCGTCCAACCTGTTCCGCAAGCTGGGTGTAAAGTCCCGGGCCGAGGCAATCCTGCTCTGCCATGGCGCAGGCGGGCGCTAGGAAGGCTGCGGCCACGCGCACCACCCCTCGGCGTTACCTCGAAAGGATAGTCGGAAGAACTAATATGTTGCTGCTTTGTTTCACCATCTTGCGGCAGCGCACATTTGCGATAAATATGCGATCTGCTGTCGCCGCAGCATGGGGAGCCGAGTGAGGGCTTAGAGGCTTGAAGCAGCGTATACGCTACGCGCGCTCAGCGGACGGCACAGCCATTGGATGGGCGAGTCTGGGCGAAGGCCCACCTCTCGTGAAGACATCCAACTGCCCGACCCACCTGGAGTACGACCTCCAGAGTCCGGTCTGGTCGCACTGGGTGCGCTTCTTTGCCGATCATTTCCAGTTCGTGCGCTACGACGAGCGCGGCTGCGGTCTTTCGGACCGCGAGGTCGAGGACCTGACCTTCGATCGATGGGTCGACGATCTGGAGGCGGTGATCGATGCTGCCGGGATCGATGGGCCCGTAAGTCTCCTGGGCGTGTCCAAAGGCGCGGCGACAGCCATTGCCTATGCCGCTCAGTATCCGGACCGGGTATCGCGCATCATCATTTACGGCGGCTATGCGCAGGGCTGGGGCGCGCGGGGCGATCCGCGCGGTGCCAAGCTGGCCAAGTCCATCGCCGATCTCGTGGCCCTGGGATGGGAAATGGAGAACCCGGTGTTCCGGGAACTCATCACCCGGCGCTACATTCCCGGCGGCAGCGAGGAGCAGGTCGACTGGTACAACGACCTCTGTCTGCGGACCATGACCGCGGAGATGGCCGGACGCCTGCTGGAGTCGCGTGCCGATGTCGATGTCTGCCACCTCTTGAGCCGCGTTGCCGTGCCGGTGCTGGTGATCCATCCCAACCGGGACGAGGTGATTCCCTTCAAGGAAGGCCGGATGCTGGCGAGCGAACTGCCCAATGCGGAGTTCGTGGAACTGGAGACCAACAATCACATCGTGCTCAAGCACGAGGCCGCCTGGGTGCGCTTCAAGGAGGCGGTCCTCGATTTCATGGAGCGCAGCCCGATGACGAGCCGCGGACACGTCCACGGGCTCGGTGGCCTTTCCCGGCGCGAGAACGAGATCCTGTCGCTGATCTGCGAGGCCAAGTCCAACCCGGAGATCGCCGCCGTGCTCAGTCTGTCGGAGCGCACGGTGCGCAACCATGCCTCCAACCTGTTCCGCAAGCTGGGGGTGCGCTCGCGCACCGAAGCCATTCTTTATCTGCACAGCACCATGCGGCGGTGACGCCTTAGCGTTCGGCCGCTGCCTTGATTTGAAGCAGGGGCTTCAACGGGTTCGCGCAACCGCGGGCATTGTCGATCGAGATGTGGTTGTGCGGCACAGGGCCGAGGCATGACAGCGGACAGGCCCCGGCGAAGGAGGTGGCGAAGATCGCCTGGCACCAGATGTTCCACGACATGATCGTCGGGTGCGATGTCGACGCCCTTGAGAAGCGCCGGACCAAGGTGCTGAAAGCCCAGGACCTGCGGCTGCCGCTTTAATCCGACCCTGCGCTGGTGGCTTCCGTCGCATCGCCACCGGCTGCGGGCTTTTTCTTGCCGAACCCTTCGCCCAGACGCTGCATCACCACGTAGAAAACCGGGGTGAAGAGCAACGACATGAGGGTGGCTGCGGCCATGCCGCCGACCACGGCGGTACCGATGGCCTGTCGGCTGGCGGCGCCGGCGCCGGAGGCGATGACCAAAGGCATGAAGCCGGCGATGGAGGAAATCGCTGTCATCAGGATCGGGCGGAAACGCAACCTGGCCGCCGAGGCTGCGGACTCGATGATCGACTTGCCCTCGGCATGCTCGGCCCGGGCGAATTCCACGATCAGAATGGCGTTCTTACTGGCCAGGCCGATCAGCAGCACGATGCCGATCTGAGTGTAGACGTTGTTGTCGAACTGCCGGGCCAAGAGCGCGGCGATGGTGCCGAGCAGGGCCAGCGGCACCACCAGGATGACGGCGGCAGGGCTGGTCCAGCTTTCGTACTGCGCGGCCAGCACCAGAAAGACCAGCAGGATCGCGAGCGCGAAGACCACAATGGACTCCGCGCCGACCTGCTTCTCTTGAAAGGATATGCCGGTCCACTCAAAGCCCATGGCTGCCGGTAACTTGGCGTCGGCAAGCTGCTCCATCAGGCTCAAGGCCTGGCCCGAGGAAAAGCCGGCGGCCGCCTGTCCTGTAATGGTCGCGCTGGGATAGAGGTTGTAGCGCACCACGGTCTGGGGCCCGAGAATCTCCTCAACCTTCACCAGGGTGCCCAGCGGCACCATGCCGCCTTCCGCGTTGCGCACGTCGAGGCGGCGAATGTCTTCGGCCTCGATGCGGTATTGATGATCGGCCTGCACCTTCACCTGCCATGTCCGGCCAAAGCGGTTGAAGTCGTTCACGTAGGCCGAGCCGAGATAGGTCTGCAAGGTGCCGAAGACCTCGTTCAAGGAAACCTCCAGCGACTTCGCTTTCACCCGGTCAACCTCGGCAAAGAGTTGCGGCACGTCGGCGCGAAAGGTCGTGTTGAGGTTGGTGAGTCCGGTCTGCGCGGTGCCATCGATTACGATTTCCTGGGCCAACTGCTGGAGCTGGACCAGGCCCAGGTCGCCACGGTCCTGCAACTGCATCTGGAAGCCGCCGGAAACCCCGAGGCCCGGAATGGCCGGTGGTGGAAAGGCAAAGGCGATGGCCTCTTGAATCTGGGAAAGCCCGCCCTGCAGTTTGCCGAGGATCGCGGCCTGTGAAAGGTCTGGGGTCTGGCGTTCCTCCCAGGGGGTCATGGTGACGAAGATGGTCGCGGCGTTGGAGGCATTGGTGCCGTCGATGAGGGAAAACCCGCCAAGCGAGACCCAGTTCTCGACGCCGGGAATGTCACCGATGATCTGATCGATCTTGTCGAGCACCGCATTGGTGCGCTCCAGAGAGGCGGCGTTGGGCAGTTGGACGGAGGCGATGAGGTAGCCCTGGTCCTCAATCGGCAGGAACGCGGTCGGAAGCTTGCCGAACTGCCAGCCGGTTAGGGCGCCGAGGCCGACGAAAAGGAGCATGACGATGGCGGTCATGCGCACCATCTTGTTGGTCAGCCAGGCGTAACCGTTCTCGGCCTTCAGAAAGGCCTTGTCGAAGCCGCGGAAGAAGACGCCTTTGTTCTTCTTTGGTGGTCGCAGCAGCAGTGCCGCCAGGGCCGGGCTCATCGTCAGGGCATTGACCGAACTGAAAACCGTGGCCACAGCAATGGTGATGGCGAACTGGCGGTACATCTGTCCGGTGATGCCGGGCAGGAAGGCGGCGGGGATGAAGACCGCCAGCAGCACCAGGGTGGTGGCGACGACGGCGCCGGAGACCTCCCGCATTGCCTGCATGGCCGCATCCCGTGCCTTCATGCCGCGCTCGATATGGGCGGCTGTGGCCTCGACCACGACGATGGAATCGTCGACCACGATGCCGATGGCCAGCACCAGTCCGAAGAGCGTCAGCATGTTCAGCGAGAAGCCCAGCACGCCCATGACGGCGAAGGTGCCGATCAGCGACACCGGAATGGCAACGGCTGGAATGACGGTGGCCCGCCAGTCCTGCAGGAACAGGAAGAGCACCAGAAAAACCAGGCCTGCCGCCTGGAACAGGGTGATGTAGACTTCCTGGATCGACTTCTCGACGAAGATTGTCGTGTCGTAGGGGACGCTGTAGACCATCGCCTCGGGAAAGCGGCTGCTGAGTTCGTCCATGGCCGCGCGCACGTCTTTGGAGACCGCCAGTGCATTGGCGCCGGGCAGCTGGTAGACCGCGATGGAGGCCGAGGGAGAGCCGCCGATGCGTGAGGTGATATTGTAGCTCTTGCCACCCAGCTCGATGCGGGCGATGTCCCTCAGATAAGTGATGCCGCCGTCATCGCCATGCTTGACGATGATTTCCTCGAACTGTTCGATGTCGCTGAGGCGCCCCAGCACATTGACCGCATACTGGAAAGACTGGCCGGTCGGGGCCGGCGGCTGTCCGATCTGTCCGGCAGCGACCTGGACATTCTGCTCGCGAATGGCGTCCACCACCTCTGTGGTGGTCAGGCCGCGCGACTTCAGGGCGCTGGGGTCAAGCCAGATCCGCATGGAGTAGTCGCTTGCCGGAAAGACGAAAACCTCGCCGACGCCGTTGATGCGGCTGAGGGTGTCGACGGCCTGCAAGGTTGCGTAGTTGCTCAGGAAGAGCTCGTCGTAGCGGTTGTCCTCGGAGTAGAGCGAGGCGATGAGGATAATGTTGCTGGATTTCTTCTTGGTGCTGACCCCTTGACGCACCACCTCCTCCGGCAGGTTTGCCTCAGCCAGGGCGACCCGGTTCTGCACCAGGATCTGGGCCAGGTCGAGATCGGCGCCGACCTCGAAGGTAACGGTCAGGCTATAGGAACCGTCGCTGGCGCTGGTCGAGGACATGTAGATCATGCCTTCGACCCCGTTGACCTGCTGTTCGATGGGGGAGGCAACGGTCTCGGCGACCACCTGGGCGTTGGCCCCGGGATAGGCGGCGGAAACCTGAACCGTCGGTGGCGTGATTTCCGGATACTGCTCGATCGGCAGGCCGAAGACGGTGACAAGCCCGGCGATCACGATGACGATGGAAATCACCGAGGCGAAAATCGGCCGCTGGATGAAGAACTGGGAGAACATGGCTCCGGTTCTCCGCTATTGAGTGGCGCTTTGGGGTGTTCCGGCGGCCCCGCCGCCCAGGGCCGTTGCGGTGAAGGCCGTCATTTCAGCCTCCTGCGGATCGACGATGGAGCCGGCCCGTATCCGCTGAATACCGTTCACCACTACCTTTTCTCCGGCGGTGAGGCCGCTTTCGATCACCCGCAGGCCGTCAACCAGCTGGCCGATCGTAACACCGCGCTTCTCTATTTCGTTTTCCGCGCCCAGCACATAGACGAAGCGGCCGGACTGGTCGGAACTGATCGCCCGCTCGGTCACCAGGGGCAGGCCCTGGCGTTCGGTGACCGGCACTCTTACCCGCGCGAAGAGGCCCGAAATCAGGGCAGCGAAGGGCCCTGGATTCTCGAAGCGCGCACGCAGCTGTAAGGTACCGGTCTCCGGGTTCAATGCGGACTCGGCAAAGTCGAGAACACCAACGAAAGGGTAATCCTCGCGGTCGTCGGTTGCCATCTCGACCCGCAGGTTGCCCTGTGCCTCCGGCGCTGTGCCGGCCGCCTTTTCCGCCTCGGCCCGGTACTCCTCCATCCCGGCCAGCAGATCCCGTTCGTTGATGTTGAAATAGACGAACATCGGATCGTTGGCCGTGATCGTGGTCAGCAAAGTCGCTTCGCCTTCGCCGACCAGATTGCCGACGTCGACCAGGTTGCGCCCTACGCGCCCGGCGATGGGCGCGCGGATGTCGGTGTATTCCAGGTCCAGTTCGGCCTGGCGCAGGGCGGCCTGCTTCACGGCAACCTCCGCCGCCGTGGTGCGAGCCGCGGCCTCGGCCTCGTCCAGCTTTGCCTGTGAAATGTTGCCGCGCTGGATCAGGGTCTGTGCCCGTTCCAGCGCGCGGTCGGCTTCGACCTTCCTGGCTTGGGCGCTGCTGACTTCCGCTTTCGCAATCTCCAGATCGGCCTGGTATTCGCGCTGGTCGATCACGAACAGGGGGTCGCCTTCGCCGACCTGACGGCCGGGTGTAAAAGACATGCTTCGCAACTCGCCGGTCACGCGAGCCCGCACATCGACGACGGCGGCCGCCTGGGTCGTGCCGGTGAAATAAAGATAGTCGGTGATGTCCCGGATCGCCGGCGTGGCCACTGTCACTTTCGGCGGCGGCGGTTCAACGTAGGTGTTGCTTTCTTCGCAAGCTGTAAGGGCAAGAAGGGTCAGGACCAGCGGCAGACGTCGCATCATGGTATTCAGGCCCCTGCATGCAGTCGGCGGTGGCGGGCAGCATAGCCCAGGCTTTGGGCGGCTGGCTATCCGTCATCACGGAAGAAAACCGATCGCGCGGAAGAGGAGACACGCTCGACGACAATTGCGTGGCCGGCGGTGCGGCGATCCACGCGGCCGAAGCTGTCCCTGCAGCGCCGGTGCCGAAGGTGACGAACAACAGCGCGGAGCCTGGCGGCACTGGCGATGACCCGACCCAAGGTGACACGCTTGGGCGAACAGTCGTGTCACGCCCCCGGTGCGCTCATGGCCAGCAGCCTGCGCAGCAGGTTCGCGGTGCCGCGGGCGTCGTCGATCGAGATGTGGTTGTGCGGCACATGGCCAAGCCATTCGGCCGGAAAGGCCTCGGCCGAGCATTCATGCAAGGCCCGGCCCGTCCGCCCGGCGGCGAAGGCCTGGATGCAAAGACCTGCGGTGAAAAACAGCCGCTCGCCGATCCAGGGGCCCTTGAGCATACGGATATCGGCGAAGCGCCTGAGGTAGTAGTCGATCCAGGCCCCGTCGAAGGCCAGCGGCTGGGCTGCGAAGATCGGTTGGCCCGGCAGGCTGCGCACCCAGGCGGCGTAACTCTGCATGACCTCCGCCGGCGGTTTTGGGTCTCGCGTCGCCGCCGCCCAGGCTTCCGGGAAGCCCTTGAACCATTCCATGGTGACCGGGTCTTCGCCGGCTTCCGGCAGGCTTGCCAGCACGGCCTGGAAGAAGTCGATCTCCTCGCCCTCGGCGTCTATGGCGACCGAGGCGAAGGCCAGCATTGAGTGCTGGCCCGGGGTCGGTCCGTTCACCTCGATGTCGGTGACCACATAGACGGGATTCATCACAGCTCGTATCCGGCTGCAGACAGGGCTTCGCCTGCATGTGCACAGTAGAGGGCGTTGCACTCGTCGTCGAAGTGGTTCTTCCAGTCGCCGGAGATCCCCTTGCGCAGGAAGCTCTGGGCATCGGCCTCGCCGGGTTGGCGCCCGCCGGAGAGGACGCTGAAGGCATTGCGCGCAACCACCGCTTCGACGGTTGCCGGGGTGGAATCGCAGTCCAGCCAGGTAAAGAGCCGCGTCATCTCCGCCGCCGTATCCTCAAGCATCGCTTCGTAGCGCAGGGAAAAGTGGCGTCCCGGAAAGCTTGCCGAGTCCTTCTGGAACCTGGCCATGGTGTCGCGCCAGGTGACCGCGTGCCCCTCGATCCGGCCAAGGAAGTCGGCGCGGTTTTCGCCTGAAAGGGGCTCGCGATCCGGATAGAGGTGGAACCACAAGGAGACGAAGCAGTCTCTGCCGTCCCGTGTCGTCGAGATGACCCGCGCCTCCGGCAGAATGGCCCGCCAGGTACCGAGCCGGCGCTTGTAGTCAGGGTCTTTGTCGCCGATCCAGCGCAGGCCGGCGGATTTACCGGCGGCTGCCGCCGCGCGCTCCACGGCGCACAGCCGGTCGAGGAAAAAGTACTGCATGGCGGTCAGCAACTGCGCTTCGCCCAGTTCCCGGTAGATCGCCGCTTCCTTGTAGATCTTCGCGTTGGTCTTGGAGAGGGCGGTATTGTACTCGCGGATGGCTGGAGCAAGGTGAGTAAGCAAAACGTTCAGTTTGCTCTCACCGCCACAGGCCACCTCGGGATGACTGTCGAGCAGCCGCTGCAGCCAGGTGGTGCCGGACTTGGTGACCCCGGTCACGACGAACAGACCCAAGCTTTCGAGCAGAGCGCGAAGCTGTCCGGTGTCCGCCATCAACGTCATCCCGCGAATCTCCTGCCTGCAAAAGCTGCGCGCGCCCCCGTGAATATCCGGCGGGCCTGGGCTTGTCCACCGGTCCGGCACCGCAACCGGCGGTTCCGTTGAGAAATAATTCCGCTGACGCCGTGACCCCGGCAGCCCCAGGGGCTGCCTCGGGATTGTCCCGTGCGTACTGCGGGCGCCCGGCAGGTGTTGCGCGGCAAAAGGGCTTGAAACCAGAGAGCGTGGCAGTCATTAAAGGAGATGCCGCCCGATGCCGCATCACCGAATGCTGATACGCGCTTTGGCGGCGGCTTTGTGAAGCGGGGGCGTCATACAACCTGGGGGTCACCCCGACGACGCCTCACTTTGCGGTAGGTGGTTTTGCGCGGCCGGCCACGGCTGCGGGGCAGACAGGGGAACTCCATCAGATGAAGATCGCGATACCCAGGGAGCAGCGCCCGGACGAGGCGCGCGTCGCAGCCTCGCCGGAAACGGTCAAGAAGCTGATCAACCTGGGTTTCGAGGTTTCGGTCGAGACCGGCGCCGGTCTGGGCGCGGCCATCACGGATGAGGCTTATGAGAAGGCGGGCGCCACCATTGCGCCGGACGCGACTGTAGCCTTTGGCGATGCCGATGTGGTGGCCAAGGTGCGCCGCCCGCTGCCCGACGAACTGAAGGGCGTGAAGTCCGGCGCCCTGCTGGTTTCCATCGTCGATCCGTTTCGCGCCGGGGACGAACTGGGACCGCTTCAGAAGGCCGGCGTGACCGCGTTTGCCATGGATCTGATCCCGCGCATCACCCGTGCCCAATCGATGGACGTGTTGTCCTCCCAGTCCAACCTGGCGGGCTACAAGGCGGTGCTGGACGGTGCGGCGGTCTATGGCCGCGCCTTTCCGATGATGATGACGGCGGCCGGCACGGTGCCGCCGGCCAAGGTGCTGGTCATGGGTGCCGGCGTCGCCGGCCTGCAGGCGATTGCGACGGCGCGGCGTCTGGGCGCGATCGTCTCCGCGACTGACGTGCGCCCTGCCGCCAAGGAGCAGGTCGAAAGCCTCGGCGCCAGCTTCGTGGCGGTCGAGGACGAAGAGTTCAAGCAGGCCGAAACGGCCGGCGGCTACGCCAAGGAGATGAGCCCCGAGTACCAGAAAAAGCAGGCCGAACTGATCGCCGAGACCATCAAGAAGATGGACATGGTGATCACCACGGCGCTGATCCCCGGGCGCCCGGCACCGAAGCTGGTGTCGGCCGAGATGGTCGCGTCGATGAAGCCGGGTTCCGTGGTCGTCGATCTTGCTGTGGAGACCGGCGGCAACTGCGAACTGTCCAAGCCCGGCGAAGTCGTCGAGACCGGCGGCGTCCAGATCGTCGGTTACGTGAACGTGCCCGGCCGCCTCGCCGCTGATGCTTCGGCGCTCTATGCCCGCAACATTCTCAATTTCATCGAGCTTCTGGTCGATAAGGAGACCAAGGCCCTTGCCATAGACTGGGAAGACCAGATCGTCGCCGAGACCTGCATCATCCGCGACGGACAGGTGGTTCACCCCGCCCTGGCGCCCAAGGATGCGGCTCCGCCGCCGGCCGCGGACTCCCCAGCGCCCGAGCCGGCGCCCGGGCCATCGGCGGAGGAAGCTGCGCCCGAAAACGGCGCTGCGGCGGAACCCGAACCTGAATCCGAACCAGGGCCCAAGCCCGACGGCGACAAGCAAGGAGGCTGACGGTCATGGCAAACGAGACTTTCTCCGAACGGGCCGCAGAGATCGCCAACGAGGCACAGGCCTTGGCCAATGACGTCGCCTCCCTGGCGGTCGAGGCCAGCCGGCTCTCGGTGGAGAGCGGCGCGGCGGGCGGCGTTTCTCCTCTGGTCATCGGCCTCACCGTTTTCGTTCTTGCCGTTTTCGTCGGCTATCACGTGGTCTGGCGTGTGACGCCGGCGCTGCATTCCCCTTTGATGGCGGTGACCAACGCGATCTCCTCCGTGATCATCGTCGGTGCCCTGATCGCCGCCGGGCCGGCGGACTTCGGCTTCAGCGAAGTCATGGGATTCCTCGCGGTCGTTCTGGCATCGGTCAATATCTTCGGCGGCTTCATCGTCACCCAGCGCATGCTGTCCATGTTCAAGAAGAAGAAATAAGGGGGCCGGACAACCATGAACGCTGATCTCGCCGCGCTGCTCTACCTCGTCGCATCGGTCTGTTTCGTCATGGCCCTGCGCGGGCTGTCGCACCCGACGACCAGCCGCACCGGCAACATTTACGGTATGGCCGGCATGGCCATCGCCATTGTCACCACCCTGGCGATGCCCGGCGTCGTCAGCTACGCGCTCATCATCGTCGGCATGCTGATCGGCGGCGCCATCGGCACGGTCATCGCCCTGCGTATTCAGATGACCGCCCTGCCGCAGCTGGTCGCCGCCTTCCACTCGCTGGTGGGTCTGGCGGCGGTCTTCGTCGCTGCCGCGGCCTTCTACAAGCCGCAGGCCTATGGCCTCGGGGTACCCGGCGATATCCAGATCACCAGCCTCGTCGAGATGTCACTCGGTGTCGCCATCGGCGCCATCACCTTTACCGGCTCGGTGGTTGCCTTTGCCAAACTGCAGGGCCTCGTCAGCGGCAAGCCGCTGGTCTTCCCCATGCAGCACCCGCTGAACGCCGCCCTCGGCATTCTGCTGGTGGTGCTGATCGTGGCCCTCTGCCTCGGCCAGTCGGGTCTGGTGTTCTGGCTCATCGTGCTGATCGCCCTGGTGCTCGGCTTTCTGCTGATCCTGCCGATCGGCGGCGCCGACATGCCGGTCGTGGTTTCCATGCTGAACTCCTATTCCGGCTGGGCGGCCTGCGGCATCGGCTTCACGCTTCAGAACAACCTGCTGATCATCACCGGTGCGCTGGTGGGTTCCTCCGGTGCCATCCTCAGCTACATCATGTGCAAGGGGATGAACCGCTCCATCATCAACGTCATCCTTGGCGGCTTCGGCGGCGAGACCGCGGGTGCCGCAGGGGGGGATGACGAGGACCGCACGGTGAAGGCCGGCTCGGCCGACGACGCCGCCTTCCTGATGAAGAACGCCAGCAAGGTCATCATCGTCCCCGGCTACGGCATGGCCGTCGCCCAGGCCCAGCATGCCTTGCGCGAGATGGCGGACTTCCTGAAGAAAGAAGGCGTCGACGTGCGCTACGCCATCCACCCGGTGGCCGGCCGCATGCCCGGCCATATGAATGTGCTCCTCGCCGAGGCCAACGTCCCCTACGACGAGGTCTTCGAAATGGACGAGATCAACCGGGACTTCAACGGCACCGACGTGGCCTTCGTCATCGGGGCCAACGACATCACCAATCCGGCGGCCAAGACCGACCCGGCTTCGCCGATTTACGGCATGCCGATCCTCGATGTCGAGAACGCCGGGACGGTGCTTTTCGTCAAGCGGTCCATGGCCAGCGGCTATGCCGGCGTGCAGAACGAGCTGTTCTTCCGCGACAACACCATGATGCTGTTCGACGATGCCAAAAAGATGTGCGAGCACATCGTCAAGGCGATGGAAGCGGACTGAGGCCGAGAGAGGCCCCGCGGCCTGGCAGGGTTCGCGGCGAGGCCGCGATCTGGGCCGATAGAGGTCGCAGCCGGGACAGTTTCGGCACCCGCTCTGGGTCCTAATGAGGCTTGGCCGAACCGCCAGCAGGCGGCGCCTTGGCAGCCGTCCCATCAGCAGGAAGCAGGAGAGACGATGCAAGAACAGAGGAAGATTCCCGCAACCGTCATCACCGGATTTCTGGGTGCCGGCAAGACCTCGGCGATCCGTCACCTCCTGCAGAACGCCAAGGGGCGGCGCATCGCCCTGGTGATCAACGAGTTCGGTGACCTGGGCGTCGACGGCGAGATCCTGAAAGGCTGCGGCATCGAAGACTGCGGCGAAGACGACGTGGTGGAACTGGCCAACGGCTGCATCTGCTGCACCGTGGCCGACGATTTTCTGCCCACCATTCAGGCACTGCTGGACCGTGCCGACCCGCCCGACCACATCGTCATCGAGACCTCCGGCCTGGCACTGCCCAAGCCGCTGGTGAAGGCCTTCGCCTGGCCGGAGGTGCGCACCCGCACCACGGTCGACGGTGTCATTACCTTGATCGACGGCCCGGCCGTTGCCGAGGGACTCTTTGCCGGCGACCCCGAGGCCCTGGCCGCCCAGCGCGCCGCCGACGAGTCTCTCGACCACGATACGCCGCTGGAAGAGCTCTTCGAGGAGCAGCTTGCCTGCGCCGATATGGTCGTGATCAACAAGACCGACATGCTGGCGGAGGCAGATTTGCGCGGGGTCGAGGAAAGCATCGCCCGTCATCTGCGCCCGGCGGTGAAGACTGTGCGCTCGGTGCACGGCGCGGTCGATGCGGCTGTGCTGCTGGGGCTCGACGCCGCGGCGGAGGACGATCTCGATTCGCGTCCCTCCCACATCGATGCCGCCGGGGAACACGACCACGACGACTTCACGTCGTTCTCGCTGGAGTTGGACGAGACCGACGCCCCTGAGACGCTGGTGCACCGGCTGCTCCCGGTCATCGCCGAGCACGGGATCCTGCGCGTCAAGGGTTTCGCGGCGGTCACCGGCAAGGCCATGCGCCTGGTGGTGCAGGGCGTCGGCGACCGGCTGCAGCACCATTACGACCGCGACTGGCGGCCGGACGAAACGCGTCGCACGCGCTTGGTGATCATCGGCGAAACCGGCCTGGACGAGGCAGCGATCCGGGCCGCGCTGGCGGCCTGAGCCCATGCACCTGCTGCAGGCGACGCCGGGGGCCATTGCCGACGGATCGGAGGCGGTGGACCTCGGCCAGACGCCGGGCGACATCGTCTTTCTCTCCGCGGCTGATACGGAGTTGGCCGCGCTTGCCGCCGCACAGGCGGCTTTGGGGGATGACGCGCCAAGCCTGCGCCTCGCCAATCTCATGCAGCTCGGCCACAACCTCTCGGTCGATCTCTATGTCGAGCAGGTGATTTCCGGCGCCCGGCTGGTGATCGTCCGTTTGCTGGGCGGGGAGAGCTACTGGCCCTATGGCGTCGAGCAGATTCACGCGGCCTGCCGCGAGCAGGGCATTGCCCTGGCCATGCTGCCGGGCGACGAACAGCCGGACCCCGGCCTCTCGGCTTACGGAACCCTGGCGGACGACGCGGCGCTGCGCCTGTGGCGCTACTGCATCGAGGGCGGCCCGGAGAATGCACTCAACCTGCTGCGCTACGCCGCCAGCCTGTTGGGCAAGGAAAGCAACTGGCTGGAACCGCGCCCGTTGTTGCGCGCCGGCCTCTACTGGCCGGGTGCCGGCCAGCCCGCATTGCAGGATCTGCAGCGACAGTGGCGCGCCGCCGCCCCGGTGGCCGCCATTGTCTTCTACCGCGCGCTCCTCCAGGCGGGAAACCTTGCTGCTGTGGACGCGCTCATCACCGGACTGCGGGCGCAAGGGGTCAACCCGCTGCCGCTCTACTGCAGCAGCCTGAAGGATCCGCAGGCGGGCGAGGTGGTGGCGGCCCTGCTCGCCGAGGCCAAGACGGAGATCGTTCTCAACGCCACGGGCTTTGCCCTGACCGCGCCTGGCGCCGAACGCGGCAGGACGCCCTTCGACGCCTGTGACGGGCCGGTCCTGCAGGTTGTCTTCTCCGGCGGCAATCATGCCGTCTGGGCGGAGGGGATGACGGGCCTTTCGGCCCGCGATATCGCCATGAACGTCGCGCTTCCGGAAGTCGACGGCCGGGTGCTGACCCGCGCCGTCTCCTTCAAGGGGGAGGCGCGCTACGATCCTGCGACACAGACCTCCGTGGTTGCCTACGAACCCGTCGCGGATCGCATCGACTTTGTGGCGGCCTTGACCGCCAACTGGCTGCGGCTGCGCCGCATGCCGGCAGGCAAGCGATCGGTCGCGCTGATCCTCGCCAACTATCCCAACCAGGACGGGCGCCTCGGCAACGGCGTCGGGCTCGATACCCCGGCGGGAACCCTGAACGTCCTCCGCGCTTTGAAGGCCGAAGGCTATGACACCGGCGAGCTGCCGCCCGACGGCCAGGCGCTGATCGAACGGCTGGCGGCGGGCCCCACCAATGATCTGACGGCGCGCTCCGGGCGGCCCGGTGGCGAGCCTTATCCCTTGGCTTCCTACCGGCGCTTCTTCGCCCAACTGCCGCGGGCAGTGCAGGAGGCCGTTGCGGAGCGCTGGGGCGATGCCGCCGACGATCCCTTCGTCGAGGGTGACGCATTCCGCCTGTCGGCTTTTCGTCTCGGCAGGATCGTCGTCGGCCTGCAGCCGGCGCGCGGGTACAACATCGATCCCGTCGCCAGCTATCACGACCCGGACCTGGTGCCGCCGCATGGCTACCTCGCTTTCTACGCCTGGCTGCGCGAGACAATGGGCGTGCATGCGGTCGTCCACATGGGCAAGCACGGCAACATGGAATGGCTGCCCGGTAAGGCGCTTGCGCTTTCGGAAGCCTGCTTCCCGGAGGCCGTTTTCGGGCCGCTGCCGCATCTCTATCCCTTTATCGTCAACGACCCGGGCGAGGGTACCCAGGCCAAGCGCCGCGCCCAGGCGGTCATCGTCGACCACCTGACCCCGCCGCTGACACGCGCCGAGACCTATGGCCCGCTGGCGGAGCTGGAGCGCCTGGTGGACGAGTACTACGACGCAGCCGGCCTCGATCCCCGGCGCCTCAAGGTGTTGGGCGAGGAGATCCTGCAGCTCTCGGCGGCGAGCGGCCTCGATAAGGACTGCGGCATTGCCACGGAAGACGATGCAGAGACCGCGCTCGGCAAGCTCGACAATCACCTCTGCGAGCTGAAGGAGATGCAGATCCGCGACGGCCTGCATATCTTCGGCGAGTCGCCTGACGGCGGGCAGGAAACCGATCTGCTGGTGGCGCTCACCCGTCTGCCGCGCAGCCGGGGGGAGGGAGGCGATGCCTCGCTGATCCGCGCCTTGGCGCGAGACCTGGGCCTCGAAGATTTCGACCCGCTGGACTGCGTTCTGGGCAATCCCTGGCGCGGGCCGAAGCCGTCCGCACTCGGGCCCGAAGCCGGCTGGCGCAGCCAGGGCGACACGGTGGAACGCCTGGAACTGCTGGCGCAGGCCCTGGTGGCGGGGACGCGAACTGCCGATCCGGACTGGACAGAAGCCGGGAGTGTTCTGAGCACCATCGAAGCCCAGGTTCGGCCTGCCGTGGCGGCTTCCGGCGCGGCGGAGGTGGCCGGTCTCCTGCGCGGCCTCGACGGCCGCTTCGTCGCGCCCGGGCCTTCCGGCGCGCCGACCCGCGGCCGCCTCGACGTGCTGCCGACGGGGCGGAACTTCTACTCCGTCGACACCCGCACGGTGCCGACCCCGGCGGCCTGGCAGCTCGGCTGGGCCTCCGCCGAACGGCTGCTGTTGCGCCACCGGCAGGAGGAAGGGGGCTGGCCGCGGCGCTTGGCGCTTTCCGCCTGGGGCACCGCCAACATGCGCACCGGCGGCGACGACATTGCCCAGGCCCTGGCGCTGATGGGCGTAAAGCCGACCTGGGAGACGGCCTCGCGCCGTATCACGGGCTTCGAAGTTCTGCCCCTGTCGGTGCTGGACCGGCCGCGCGTCGATGTGACCCTGCGGGTTTCCGGCTTCTTCCGCGATGCCTTCCCGGCGCAGATCGATCTGGTGGACTCCGCCGCTCGCGCGGTGGCAGCGCTCGACGAACCGCCGGAGCGGAATCCTCTCGCTGCCCAGGTGGCCGACGACACGGCCCGACTGATGGCCGAGGGGGCGCCAGAGGAGGAGGCGCAGCGCCGTGCCGGCTTCCGGGTTTTCGGCTCCAAGCCGGGGGCCTACGGCGCCGGGCTGCAGGCACTGATCGACGAGCGCGGCTGGCGCGAGACGGCGGACCTGGCCCGGGCCTATCTGGCCTGGGGCGGCTACGCCTATGGCGCCGGCGCCGGTGGGCAGGCCGCGCAGGATCTCTTCGAGGCGCGCCTCAGTGGTGTGGAGGCGGTGGTCCACAATCAGGACAACCGGGAGCACGACCTGCTCGACTCCGACGACTACTATCAGTTCGAGGGCGGGATGACGGCGGCGGTGGAGCATCTCTCCGGCGCCCGGCCGCGGGTCTACCACAACGATCACTCGCGCCCCGAGAGCCCGAAGATCCGTACTCTTGAAGAGGAAATCGCCCGCGTGGTGCGCGCCCGGGTGGTCAATCCGAAGTGGATCGCCGGGGTCATGCGCCACGGCTACAAGGGCGCCTTCGAGATGGCGGCGACGGTGGACTATCTTTTCGCCTTCGCCGCAACGACCGGTGCCGTCGCCGATCATCACTTCGATGCCGTCTATGAGGCTTACCTGGAAGACCCGGCCGTGCGATCCTTCCTGGAAGACAAGAACCCGGCGGCCCTGGCGGAGATGGCGGCGCGTCTGGCCGAGGCGCAGGAGCGCGGCCTCTGGCGCGCCCGCTCCAATTCCGCCGCCGGAGAACTCGCCGCGCTCACCAAGCTGGAGGTTGCCTGAACATGGCGGAGATGAGCGAAGAGGACATCAATGCGCGGGCCAACGAGAAGGCACGCAAGCGCAAGGCCGCCCGCGACAAAATGCTTGCCGACAAAACCAAGGAAAAGGGCCTGCTGATCGTCCACACCGGCAAGGGCAAGGGCAAGTCGACGGCGGCCTTCGGCCTCGTCTTCCGGGCGCTGGGCAACGGCATGCGCGTCGGTATCGTGCAGTATGTGAAGGGCAAGTGGGAGACCGGCGAGCGGACTGCGCTGGACAGGTTCTCCGACCAGGTGACCATCAAGGCAATGGGTGAGGGCTTCACCTGGGACACCCAGGACCGCGCCCGCGACATCGCCGCGGCCAAGGCAGCCTGGGAGAAGTCGAAAGCGATGATCGAGGCCTGCCGAGGCGCGGATCGCCCTTACGACATGATCGTCCTGGACGAGCTGAACATCGTGCTGCGCTACGACTATCTGTCGCTGGAGGAGGTGGTGGCGGTGCTCGACAACCGTCCGGAGATGCTCCACATCGTCGTCACCGGGCGCAATGCGAAGCCGGAGCTCATCGACGCGGCCGATCTGGTGACCGAGATGACCCAGGTGAAGCACCCCTTCCGCGAGCAGGGTGTTAAAGCCCAGCTCGGCATTGAGTTTTGATTTTGGGAATCGCGTTTTGACGTCGACCCCGGCCATCATGATCCAGGGCACCGGCTCCGATGTCGGCAAGTCCCTGGTCGTGGCCGGGCTCTGCCGTGCCTTCGCCCGGCGCGGCCTGACGGTGCGGCCTTTCAAGCCGCAGAACATGTCCAATAACGCAGCGGTCACGGTCGACGGCGGCGAGATCGGCCGCGCCCAGGCGCTGCAGGCCCGCGCCTGCGGCGTGGCGCCGGTCACCGACATGAACCCGGTCCTGCTGAAACCGCAAAGCGAGATCGGCGCCCAGGTTGTGGTGCAGGGGCGGATTTGGGGCAACGCCAAGGCCCGCGCCTATCAGGCGCTGAAGGGCGAGCTGCTGCCGAAAGTGCTGGAGAGCTTCCGGCGTCTCTCGGCGCAAGCCGATCTGGTGATCGTCGAGGGGGCGGGCAGCCCCGCGGAGGTGAACCTGCGCGCCGGCGACATCGCCAATATGGGCTTCGCCGAGGCGGCCGACCTGCCGGTGGTGCTGGTGGCCGACATCGACCGCGGCGGGGTCATCGCCACTCTGGTGGGCAGCCACGCCGTCATTGCCGCCGCGGAGGCGCGCCGCGTTGCCGGCTACGTCATCAACAAGTTCCGCGGCGACGTCAGCCTCTTCGACGACGGGCTCAGGATCATCGCCGAGCATACCGGCTGGTCCTCTTTGGGTGTCGTACCCTTCTTTCCGGCAGCGGCGCGTCTGCCGGCGGAGGATGCGGTGGCGCTTTCGCACAGCCGCGTGGCCGAGGACCGGGCAATCAAGGTCGCGGTGCCGCAGTTGGCGCGCATCGCCAACTTCGACGACTTCGATCCGCTGATCGCCGAGCCCGATGTGGCGCTGGACTTCGTCGAGCCGGGCCGGGCGCTGCCCGGGGACGCCGATCTGGTGGTCCTGCCCGGTTCCAAGGCGACGCTCGCCGACCTTGCTTTCCTGCGCGACCAGGGCTGGGATCTCGATCTGCACGCCCATCTGCGCCGCGGCGGCCGCGTGCTGGGCATCTGCGGCGGCTATCAGATGCTGGGGCGGCGCGTCAGCGACCCCCAGGGAATCGAAGGCCCGGCCGGAGAGACGGCCGAGGGCCTGGGGCTGCTGGCGGTCGAGACGCGCCTGACAGATGAGAAGACCCTTCAAGAGGTGCAGGGGCGGCACCTGGAAAGCGGCGCTGGGGTCAGGGGCTACGAGATCCACGTCGGCGTCACCGAAGGGCCGGACTGCGCGCGGCCCTATCTTGAGCTGGCCGGGCGCCCGGAAGGTGCGGTTTCCGACGATGGCAAGGCGGCAGGCTGCTACCTGCACGGCCTCTTTACGTCCGACGCCTTCCGCCAGGGGCTGCTGGCAACGCTCGGCACGCGGGGCCACGCGGGTCTGGCTTACGAATCGATGGTGGAGGCGACGCTGGACGCCCTGGCAGGGCATCTGGAAGACCACCTGGAGATGGACAGGATCCTGGAGATCGCCCAGGGCGGAGAGGTGGCACGTTTCCCTTTGCCCCAACCCCGCCAGGCCCCCTAAAGTCCCCGCTCGAAGCAGAACAAAGGGGCGTATAAGGAGAGACGGATGAGCAAGATCGGTGTGATGGTTTGCGGTCACGGCAGCCGCGACGAGGGCGCGGTGCGGGAGTTCGAGGCCGTGGCCCGCGGTATCCGCGAGCGCCTGCCCCACTTTGATGTGGAGAGCGGCTTCCTGGAGTTCGCCCGGCCGATCATCCGCGACGGTCTGGACAAGCTGCGTGGACGTGGTGTGACCCAGTGCCTGGCGATTCCCGGCATGCTCTTTGCCGCCGGCCATGCCAAGAACGACATTCCTTCGGTGCTCAACACCTACCAGGCACAGCATCCGGAGATGTCCATCGACTACGGGCGCGAACTGGCCATCGACCCGAAGATGCTGAAGGCCGCCAGCGACCGCATCGAGGAAGCGATGAGCGGGCTGAGTGACGACGTGCCGCGCCATGAGACGCTGCTGATGGTGGTCGGCCGCGGCGCCTCCGACCCCGACGCCAACTCCAACGTCGCCAAGGTCATGCGCATGCTTTGGGAGGGGCTCGGCTTCGGCTGGGGCGAGACCTGCTATTCGGGCGTCACCTTTCCTCTGGTGGAGCCGGGCCTGGAGCATGCGGCCCGTCTCGGTTATCGCCGCATCATCGTGTTCCCGTACTTTCTCTTCACCGGCATCCTGGTGAAGCGCATCTATGACTACACTGACCAGGTCGCGGCGCGGCATCCTGAGATCGAGTTCGTCAAGGCGCCCTACCTGAACGATCATCCGGCTGTGCTGGATGCCTTTGCCGAGCGCGTGCAGGAAATCCTCGACGGCGAAAACCTGATGAACTGCAAGCTCTGCAAGTACCGCGAGCAGGTTCTGGGCTTCGAGGCCGAGGTCGGTCTGGCGCAGGAAAGCCATCACCATCACGTGGAAGGCATCGGCACCGGCGGCCATTCCCACGACCATGATCACGACCATACCCATGGGCACGGGCACCATCACCACAGCCACGGTCATGGCCACGGGCATGATCATGGACACGGCCACGGGCATGACCACCACCATCATCCTTATCCCCATGCCGACCATCCGCTGGGCCCGGTCAGCATGAAAAAGAAGTCGGCGTGACAGCCGTGGCTCGTCTTCGGCCATGACTGCTGCGCTCGACGACTACATCCGCGATCCCGCGGAGATCACCCGCCGGTCTTTCGAGATCGTGCGGGCGGAGACCGATCTCTCGGCGCTGCCGCCCGACGTGGCGGAGGTTGCGCTTCGGGTGGTCCATGCCTGCGGCATGCCGGAGATTGCCGGTGACCTGGCCTGCGCCGGCGCTCTTGTCGCCGACGGGCGCGGTGCCCTGCAGGCGGGCCGGCCGGTCCTGGCGGACTGCCGCATGGTCGCCGACGGTGTCACACGCAGCCGTCTGCCGTCCGACAACGCAGTGATCTGCACTTTGGGCGATGCGCGCACGCCCGCGCTGGCGAAGACTTTGGGCACGACCCGTTCCGCCGCTGCAGTGGACTTTTGGGAAAAGGACCTCGAGGGCGCTGTCGTTGCCATCGGCAACGCGCCGACTGCGCTTTATCGTCTGATCGAAGTTATCCGGGGCGGGGCGCCCCGGCCGGCGGTGGTCCTCGCTTTTCCGGTCGGTTTTGTCGGCGCCGCGGAATCGAAAGAGGCGCTGATCGCCGCAGACCTTGGCATTCCCTATCTTACCTTGCGCGGACGGCGCGGCGGCAGCGCCATGGCGGCGGCCGCCGTGAACGCCCTGGCCCGCGCCGGCCTGTGATGACCGTGGCGGGGAAGACGGAGGTAAGCCCCTGGCTGTCGCTGATCGGGATCGGCGAGGACGGGCTTGATGGGCTGACGCCGGCTGCACGCCGACTGGTCGACGATGCCGAGGTGTTGGTCGGTGGGGAACGCCACCTGGCCATGGTGCCGCCGGACGGGCAGGAGCGTCTGGCCTGGCCCAGCCCGCTTACCGCCCTGCTCGATGAGATCGAAGGGCGCCGCGGGCAGCGCGTTTGCGTGCTCGCCACCGGCGACCCGCTCTGGTACGGCATTGGCGTTTCCCTGCTGAAGCGCATCCCGCGCGCGGAGATGACGCTGCTTCCCGGGCTTTCAGCCTTCGCACTGGCCGCCGCCCGCCTGGGCTGGCCGCTGGCGGAGGTGCAGACCCTGACTCTGCACGGACGCCCCGTGGCGCTGCTTCAATCCACAATTCAACCGGGCGCCAGGCTCCTGATCCTAAGCGAGGGGGCGGAGACGCCCGCGGCGGTCGCTGCGCTGCTCTGCGAGCGCGGCTACGGCGAAAGCCGCATGGTGGTCCTGGAACATATGGAGGGAACGGACGAACGCCGCCTTGAAGGGACCGCGGAAAGCTGGCGGGTCAACGACGTGGCGGCGCTCAACACCCTGGCCGTCGACTGCATCGCCGGGCCGGCGGCGACCTTGCTGCCGACGACGCCGGGCCTGCCGGACGAAGCCTTCCGTCACGACGGCCAGATGACCAAGCGGGAGATGCGGGCGGTAACCCTGGCCTCTCTGGCCCCGGTTGCCGGCCAGCTGCTGTGGGACGTTGGGGCGGGCTGCGGCTCCGTGGCGATCGAGTGGATGCGCGCGGTGCCGCGCAGCCGCGCCATCGCCATCGAGCGCAAGGCGGAGCGCCGGGCGATGATCGCCGAGAACGCCGAGGCTCTCGGCACGCCCATGCTGGAGATCGTCGCCGGGGAGGCGCCGGCAGCCCTGGCGGGTCTGGAAGCGCCGGATGCGGTTTTCATCGGCGGCGGCGTGTCGTCGCGCGACGTCATCGAGGCCTGTTGGGCAGCGCTGAAGCCCGGCGGCCGCATGGTGGCCAACGCGGTCACCCTGGAAGGGGAGCAGGCGCTGCTCGCCTGGCAGCAGCGTGAGGGCGGCGCGCTCAGCCGGCTGTCGGTGTCGCGGGCCGAGGCGGTCGGGCCCTTTCAGGGCTGGCGGCCCATGATGCCGGTGACACACTACGCCAAGACGAAAGCGCGGGCCGCCCAGCGGCCGGCAGACACGCCGTGACAGGCAGGCTCTCGTGACCGGCAAACTCTATGGCCTCGGCATCGGCCCCGGCGATCCGGAACTGCTCACGCTCAAAGCCCTGCGTCTGCTGCAGGCCGCGCCGGTGATCGCCTATCCGGCCCCGGAGGAAGGCGACAGCCTGGCCCGTGCCATCGTCGCACCCCACCTGCCCGGCAATCAGACCGAGATTGCCATCCGCATGCCCATGGTGGCGGCGCGTTTTCCCGCGCAGGAGGTTTACGACTGGGCGGCGGGCGAGATCGGCGCCCATCTGGAAGCGGGACGCGACGTGGCGGCGCTCTGCGAGGGCGACCCGTTTTTCTACGGCTCCTTCATGTACCTCTTCGGCCGGGTGGCGGAGACCCATCCGGTGGAGGTGGTGCCCGGCGTGTCGTCGCTCACCGCCTGCGCCGCCGTGCTCGGGGCGCCGCTGGCGGCCCGCAACGACGTGCTGACGGTGGTGCCCGCCCCCTTGGATGAGGACGCCCTTGCCGAACGGCTGCGCGATGTGGAAGCCGCGGCGGTCATCAAGGTCGGGCGGCATCTGGAGAAGGTGCGCCGCGTACTCGAGCGCCTTGGCCTCTCGGACCGCGCGCGCTACGTCGAGCGGGCCACCATGACGCAGCAGCGCATCCTGCCGCTGGACAGCCTGGAGGAAGAGGGGGCACCCTACTTCTCCATGATCCTGATCCACCGCCGTGGGGAGGCCTGGACATGACCGCCCCGAATTCGAACTCTCGGCAATCGAACCCTCGGCAACTGGCCCCTGCGGTTGTGGTGCTGACCGCCGGCGGACGCGCCCTCGCCGAACGTCTTCGCGACCTGCTGCCCCAGGCGCTGATTCATGGCCGGCGCGGGCGGGCCGAAGAGGCCGATGTCGTCTTCGACGACTTCACCGCGACTCTTCAGGGCGCCTTTCTCGAGGGCCGGCCCCTGGTCGTCATCGCGGCCAGCGGAACGGTGATCCGCGCCCTGGCGCCGGTGCTGGCCGACAAGCGGGCGGAGCCGCCGGTCGTCGCCGTGGCCGAGGACGGCGGGGCGGTGGTGCCGCTGCTGGGCGGTCACCGTGGGGCCAATGACCTGGCCCGGCGGATCGCCGAGATGCTTGGCATCGAAGCGGCGATCACCACCGCCGGCGACCGGCGCTTCGGGGTGGCCCTGGACGCGCCGCCCGAGGGGTGGCGCTTGGGAAATCCCCAGCACTACAAGGGCTTCGCCGCCGCTCTTCTCTCCGGCGCGGAAGTTAAGATCGAGGGTGAAGCCGCCTGGCTTTCGGACAGCGATTTGCCCTTTGTCACAGATGGCAGCTTGACCCTGCAAATCACTGAAAAGAATGGAAATTCGAGCGAAGCTCAACTGGTGTACCACCCGGCGCTGCTCGCCCTTGGCGTCGGCTGCGAACGCGGCTGCGCCCCGGCGGAACTGGCCACGCTGGTTGAACAGACCCTGGCGCAGGCGGGGCTGTCGCCGCTGGCCGTTGCCGGCGTTTTTTCCATCGACGTGAAGGCGGACGAAGTGGCGGTGCACGACCTTGCCGCAGGTCTGGGCGTGCCGGTGCGCTTCTTCGATGCAGCCACGCTCGAGGCCGAGACATCACGCCTCGCCAACCCCTCCGACCTCGTCTTTCGGGAGGTCGGCTGCCACGGCGTTTCCGAAGGCGCAGCCCTGGCCGCGGCGGGGCCGGAGGCAAAGTTGCTCGTCGCCAAAACGAAATCCAAGCGCGCCACCTGCGCGGTCGCCCTGGCGCCCGACATCATCGACGCCAAGCTGCTGGGCCGGGGGCGCGGCAGCCTTGCCGTCGTCGGCACCGGGCCCGGCGACCCCGTCTGGCGCACGCCGGAGGTGGAGGCGGCCGTGCTGCGCGCCAGCGACCTTGTCGGCTATGGCCTCTACCTCGATCTGCTCGGGCCGCTGGCCGCCGGCAAGGCGCGCCACGGCTATGACCTGGGCGAGGAGGAGACCCGGGTGCGCGTCGCCCTCGACCTTGCGGCGGAGGGCCGGGATGTGGCGCTGGTCTGCTCCGGCGATCCCGGGATCTACGCCATGGCGGCCCTGGTGTTCGAGCTTCTGGAGCGCGACGGGAACGCTGAATGGATGCGAGTCGACATCAGGGTCATGCCCGGGGTCTCGGCGCTGCAGGCCGCCGCCGCGCGCGCCGGCGCGCCGCTGGGCCACGACTTCTGCACCATTTCGCTGTCGGACCTTTTGACGCCCTGGCCGGTGATCGAACGGCGCATCGAGGCCGCGGCGGCGGGCGACTTCGTCATCGCCTTCTACAATCCCGTCTCCCGCCGGCGCCGCCAGCAGCTCTCGACAGCCGTCGAGATCCTCCGCCGGCACCGCCCCGCGGAAACGCCGGTGGTGCTGGCGCGCAACCTGGGCCGTCCTGGCGAGAGCCTCTCGGTGATGGACCTTGGGGCGCTCTCGCCGGACAAGGTGGACATGCTGACCGTCGTGCTTGTGGGCTCCGGCGAGACACGCCGGGTCGGCCGCGGCGACGGCGGGGATTGGGTCTACACCCCGCGCGGCTATGCGGCCAAAGCGAAGAGTTCTTCGGAGGATGCGGCGTGACGGTCTATTTCATCGGCGCCGGGCCGGGGGCGCCCGATCTGATCACCCTGCGGGGCCGCGACCTGATCGCGCGCTGCCCGGTGGTGCTCTATGCCGGCTCGCTGGTGCCGGCGGAGGTGGTGGGCTTCGCCGGGCCCGACGCCCTGGTGATGGACACGGCCTCCATGACCCTCGACGAGATCATTCATCAGATCGTCGAAGCCGACGCCGTGGGTCAGGACGTGGCGCGGGTGCATTCCGGCGATCCTTCGCTCTATGGGGCCATCGCCGAGCAGATCCGCCGTCTGCGCGCCGCTGAAATTTCTTTCGAGATCGTGCCCGGCGTGCCGGCTTACGCGGCCGCCGCGGCGGCGCTGGAGAGCGAACTCACCCTGCCGGGCATCAGCCAGACCCTTATCCTCACCCGCACGGCGATGAAGGCCTCGGCCATGCCGGAGGGGGAGGACCTGGCGACCCTGGCGCAGAGCGGCGCCACCCTCGCCATCCACCTGTCGATCCGCAACCTGAAGCACATCGAGGCGGAACTGACGCCTGTCTACGGTTCCGACTGCCCGGTTGCCGTGGTCTACCGCGCCTCCTGGCCCGACCAGCAGATCATCCGCGGCACCCTTGCCGACATCCGCCAGAAAGTACGGGCCGCCAAGATCACCCGCACCGCGCTGATCCTGGTCGGGCGGGTGCTGGCGACCAGCGACTTCAGCGACAGCCGCCTCTACGACCCCGACCACGTCCACGTGCTGCGCCCGAAGCGGCGCGCGTGAAACGCACCATCGCTTAATCTCTAAAGAGAACTCTAATGCGACTGCGATCGCAGTAGGTCGGCAATCTCCTGCATCTCAGCCACCAGGGTCTTTCCTCGGGGTGCATATCCGGCACCAAGACGAAACCAGCCGTTGCGGAGCGCTCTTGCACTGCGATGTTCTTCCAGAAAGGCGCTGAACTCACTGGCCAGCACGGATTGCCGTTCAGGCGGCAGGTCGCTCACATACATGTGCGCGCCGGCCACCATGTCCGCGGCCATGAGTGAGATGTCCTGATGGAAGAACAGCGCAAACTGCTCCAGTTCGGACATCAAGCCTGTATTGATGCGCGTTGTCTTCATCGATTCGATTGTAGCGTCGCACGAGGCGTGCTGACACAATGAGAAACGACGAAAGCGAGACTTGTCGACCGTAGGTAGGCATGTGATCGTGTGCGAGGTCGATGCGTATCGCTGCCGTTAAACGCTTTCAGGAGGAAGGTCGTGACCATGCTCCGTTTCAGCGCGACAGCTTTACTTTCCATAGTCTTCTTGGTTTTTCTCATGCCCGCCCCGGCTGAGGCGAGCAAGTGCGTCGCCTATGTCGACAACGGGGCTCAGCTGGTGCCGGTCGCCTATGCCCCGGCGCAGGCGGCAGACACGGTGGAGGTCACTTTTGTGGGCCATGCGACCTTCCGCCTGACGACGCCCGCGGGGGTAATCATCGCCACCGATTACGCCGGCTATGCCGGGCCCGGGCCGGTGCCGACGGTGGTCACCATGAACCACGCCCATGAAACCCACTACACGCCGTTTCCCGACCCGGCGATCCAGCACGTGCTGCGCGGCTGGAACCCGGAAGGCGGCCCTGCGGAACACGATCTCACCGTGGCCGACGTCTATATCCGCAACGTGCCCACCGACATCCGACGCTGGGGCGGCGGGCTGGAGCGCCACGGCAACTCGATTTTCATCTTCGAGGTGGCGGACCTCTGCATCGGCCACCTGGGCCATCTGCACCACAAGCCGACCCAGGAGCAGCTGGCGCTGATCGGGCGCCTTGACGTGGTTCTCGCACCGGTCGACGGCACCTATACTCTCAACCTCCTGGACATGATCGAGGTGCTGCAGGATCTGCGCGCCAGCCTGGTCATTCCCATGCACTACTTCGGCGGCGAGTCGCTGCGGCTCTTCCTTGCCGGCATGGTGGAGGCTTTCGACATCGAGGTCTCTCAGGAGGCCACCGTGGAGGTTTCCCTGCGGACCTTGCCGCGCGAGCCGACGGTGATGGTTTTGGGGGGACCCTAGAGCGGATCCGCTCTGGGAGGGGAGGGCGGTGCGAGCGCGGCGGTGTCCGCTCGCACACCTTTAGATCAAACGCTCATTTAGTTCTGCGTCGGCGTTGCGGCAGCACGCAAGGGCGCATCGACGAAGGAGATGGTGGTGTGACCGCCGCCGCCGTTCTTGGTCTCGACGCCGTTGCGGATGGAGCCGACCAGCTTCTTCATACCCGGGTCGATCTGCACGTTGACCAGGCCGCCTTCAGCCGTGGTGATCTTGCCGGCATGGACCGCGGCCAGGCAGACGATGGAGTTGAAGGCGTAGGAGTCGGTGCCGACGACGCGGCGCATGCGCAGGTCGCCGGGCGCGGCCGGGCAGTTGAAGGTCATCACCTGGCCTTTGAGGTCCTTGTTGGCCAGCCCGGTGCCGGTGAACTTGGCATCCCACTTCAGGCGCGGGATGTAGTCCTGGCGCGCCTCGTCGGCCGCCGCCGCGCTCTCGGCATCGACGAAGACCATGGAGCGCTGGGTGCCCGGCAGGCTGGCGCTGTCGACGCCGTTGCGGCTGCTGCCGGTGTAGGCCTCCAGGCCGGGGTTAAGCTGCACCATGACCTGGCCGCCGTCTTCGGTGGTGATCTTGCCGGCATGCAGGGCGGCGACGCAGATCGCGTTGTCGCTGGGATAGGCGTCGGTGCCGTAGACCTGCTCCATGGTGTCGCGCACCGAATGGGGCGGGCAGGCAACCGAGAAGCGCTGGCCGATGAACTTGTCGCTGTCGACCTGGAACTTCTTCAGGGCCGTGTCCCACTCGATCTCGGGGACCACCACTTCCTTATCCTGGGCATGGACCTGGGGAACCCCCAGTGCTCCGAGCGAAGCCCCGACGATGGCGGCGGCGGCCAGCAACGGCAGTGTAGGTTTTTTCATCAAGCGATCTCCTTTGCGTTGGCGTTCGGGCACGCACCGACGCGGCATGGACCGCAGGCCGGCGCACCCCAGTGGTCGGCAACCGGCGGAACCTGCCGGGCCGTATCGAATTGGTCGTGACGCTCGGCTCTTCGGTTCAAGGAGGGGATCGAAAAGCGTGCCGGCTGCTTCGATCGGGCCGCCGGGGACACCGACAGCCTTACCGGTCCTCAGGCAATCCGGCCCTCAGGCTATTCGGCGGAGTGCGGCGACCGCCTCGCGCAGGGCCTTGGTGAGGACCTTGTCGCGGCGCATGACCAGGGCCAGGGTGCGGTCGAGCTTGGGTGACAGCGCCCGGTGATCGAGTTGCTTGCGCGCCGTCTTTCCCCGCACCGCAATCGCCGGCAGCACCGCACAGCCGAGCCCGGCGCCCACCAATTCCTTGATGGCCTCGACACTGCCCAGATCCATCACCGGCGCCGGGGCGATGCCGGCCTTGGCAAACCACTCGTCGACCACGCGGCGGGTGTTGCCGCCGGCCTCGTAGAGCACAAGGGGGCGCTTTGCGAGGACCGCCGGCGTGACCACCTTGGGCAAGGGCTCGCCATCGGCCGCGGTTACGGCGACGAAGGCGTCCTTCATCAGCGGCGTTACTTCGAACATGCGTCCGGGCGCGGGCAGAGTGACCAGGCCGATGTCGAGCGTGTTTTCCTCCAGGCTTTTCAGGACGTCACTGGTATTGCCGGTCCTAATGGTGATTTCCAGCGTCGGGAAACGGCGCCGCAGCTCGCGCAGGGCCGGCGGCAGCAGATAGATGCAGGCGGTCGCGCCGGTCCCGATCCGCACGCGGCCCAGGGCGCCGCTGGCGTGCACCGCCATGGAGTCGACGGCGGTGGACACGGTCTCCTCGATCAGGCGGGCGTGGGTCAGAAGCTCTTGTCCCGCCGCCGTCGGCGTCGCGCGCTTGCCGAGCCGCTCCACAAGCCGGACGCCCAGCCGCTTCTCAAGTTCCCGGATCTGCAGGCTGACGGCGGGCTGGCTGAGTTGCAGGCGCTCGGCGGCGGCAGAGAAGCTGCCGCGCGCGATCACCTCGGTGAAGGTTTGCAACTGGTCGAGTTTGAGAGTTCTCATGTCAAAGTTCTGCTTATTCATTTAATAAGAAATCAAATATTTACTTATTCACGAGCAGAGCGCTTATAGAGGAAGCATGCCCTGCCGGTCAAGCATCCGGCCATCGAACTCAGACCCAAGGATCAAGATGAAAAGGATTCGAACACGCGACGACGGTCTGTCCCTGGTTGTGGAAGCCCGCGACAGCGCCAACGCCCGGATCGGGCAGGCGGCCCTGCATCTCTGTCACCGTTTCGCCTCGCGTCTCCGTGCCGCGGTCCGTCTTTGTGGTCCGCACGGCGTCTCCTTGACCGCACCACGCCACCGATGACCGCGACCGTTCCAATGACTGTCGTCCGATCCGGGCCGCCCTGCAGCGCCTGCAGCAAAAGCGTGATCGTCCGCGATGCGCGACCGTCCGACATGCCCGCGGTCGAGCGAATCTATGCCCGCGAGGTGCTGCAGGGTCTGGCCAGTTTCGAGGAGGTTCCGCCAACGGCGAACGACCTTCTGGCGCGGCGCGAACGCGTGCTTGCCCTCGGCCTTCCCTATCTGACGGCGGCGATCGGCGGTCGCGTTGTCGGCTACAGTTACGCGACGGCGTATCGCGCGCGCCCCGCCTACCGGCACACGGTGGAGAACTCCGTCTATGTGGCGGAGGGATTTCAGGGATGCGGCATCGGCCGCGCTCTTCTGTCGGCGTTGATCGCACGCTGTGCGGCCGCGTCTTGGCGGCAGATGGTCGCGGTGATCGGCAACAGCGCCAACGCCGGGTCCATCGCGCTGCACGCATCCCTGGGCTTCCGCGAGGTCGGCACCTTGCGGGGCGTCGGCTTCAAACACGGGCACTGGGTCGACACGGTCATCATGCAGCGCAGCCTGGGTGACGGCGGGGAAAGACCGCCGGGGAACGGTGCTGCACCCGGGCGCTGATCTTGGTTCCGCGCTCCACTGTCGTTTCTCTGGCCGTCTCGCAGCTTATCTGCTGGGGGGTGTCTTTCTATCTCATCGGCGTTTTCGGCGACAGGATCGGCGCCGAGATGGGATGGAGTCCCACCGCGGTCCACAGCGGCCTGTCCGTCGCCCTTGTCGTCATGGGCCTGGTCTCATTTCCCATCGGCTGGCTGATCGACCGCTTCGGCGGCGGCCCGGTCATGGCGGCGGGGTCTCTGCTTTGTGCTGCCGGCTGTCTCGGTCTCGCGACCGTCGGGAGCCTTGCCGGCTATTATGCGGCCTGGATCTGCCTCGGTCTTGCCATGCGGGCAACGCTCTATGAGGCCGCCTTCGCGACCCTGGCGCGGATCGGCGGAGTCCTGGCGCGGCGCCCCATAGCCCAGGTGACTCTGTTGGGCGGGCTGGCCTCCTCCTGCTTCTGGCCCGCCGGGCATGTCCTCGCCGAAACCCTGGGCTGGCGCGGCGCCTTGGTCTGCTACGCCGCCCTGGCGCTCGTCACTCTTCCGCTTCATCTGTCGCTGTCCCGCGTCCGGCACGGCGGGCCGACGCGGCAGGACGCGTGCCGCCCCGGGCCGGCGATCGCCGTCCGGCAACGGCACCTGGCCCTGCTCTATGGGCTGGTCGTGACGCTTGCGGCGTTTCTCAGCGCGGCGATGACGGCTCACATGATCGGTCTGCTGATGGACTTCGGTCTTGCCGCCGGTCTTGCGGTGGCGGTGTCGTCACTGCGCGGCATCGGCCAGTCCCTGGGCCGCCTTGCGGAGGTGCTCTTCGGGCGCCGTATCGATCCTATCAACCTCAACCTGATCGCCGCGCTGGTGCTGCCGCTCTGCTTCGCCGTCGGTCTTGCCAGCGGTGTCTCCCTGGCCGCAGCGGCCGCCTTCGCTCTTTTTTACGGCGCCGCCAACGGGGTCATCACCATCACCGGCGGCACCATGCCGCTCAGGCTCTTCGACGTGGAGGTCTATGGCACCTCGGTCGGCATCCTCCGCACACCGGGTTTCCTGGCGGCGTCGATCGCGCCTGCGGCCTGCGCTGCCGTCCTGGAGCGCTCGGGCGCTGAAGCGCTCCTGGCGATGTGTTCCGGGCTTTCCGTCGTGGTTCTTGTTTCCGCCTGTGCATTGAAGGTGCTGGCGGGCCGGGCGGCGGGGCAGGGGGTGGGACCGGGGGGCCGGCGCTGCCGGTTCGCCACCCAGGGGGTCTCCTTAGAACCGCGACAGTACCAGACCGGCGCTGACAAGGGCGACGGCGCCGACTCTCTGCACCGTGATCTCCTTGACCGGAAGGCCGAAAGCGCCGGCCGAATCCAGGATCAGCGCAGCCGTGAGCTGACCCAGGATGAGGACCGCAAAGGTGGTCACAACGCCCAGGCGCGGGACACTCCACAGAACCGCCCAGACGTAGAAGGCACCCAGGGCGCCGCCGGTCCAGCACCACCAGGGCACGGCCTTTAAGGCGGCCAGACCGGGCAGGCTGCCGCGCAGGCTCACGACAGCCAACAGCAAGAGGAAGCCGATACCGAAGGAGATCATGGCAGCGGCGACGCCGTCGTCGACGCTGCGCCCCAGGGCGGCGTTGATCGGCGCCTGCACCGCCAGGGCGATACCGCCGAGAGCGACAATGATGAGAGCTATCCAAAACGTTGTGGCCACCGCTTTCTCCTTCTGCGCGCTATGGGCAGGGTCTAGGTCCCGGTTTCTTTCTGGTGCGCTCTTGCCAGCTCGGCGAGTGAATTGAAGCGGAAGTCGTACCGCGGCATTTCGCCGGGATGCATGGTCGCACCAAAGCCTTCCTGCTCGTGGCGCCGGAAGATCCAGCAGGACTTCAGGCCGGAGCGATTCGCCGGTCCGTGGTCGTGGAACATGCTCTCCGCGGTGTGCAGAATCTCATGCTTCGCGATGCCGCGCGCGGCCATCTTGGTGAGCATGTAATCGAAGTTGCGCTTCGCCGGTTTGTAGGAGCCGATGTCCTCGGCGGTGTAGACGGCATCGAAGGCCACCCCCAGCTTGGCGTTGCTGGCGGCAAAGCTCTCGTTGTCGACATTGGAAAGGATGACCAGCTTGAAGTGCTGTTTCAGGTAGCCGAGCGCCTGCGCGGAGTCAGCGAATGCGGGCCAGGCTTTCACCGACTGGCCATAGGCCCGGCACTCGTCCCAGGAAACCGCAAGGCCCCATTCCTCTGCGAGGCGGCGATAGACGACCGGCAGCAGGCTGCTGTAGGGCTTTGCCGGCGTGTAGGCCTGTTGTTCGGACTCATGTCGTGCGTGCGCCTCCAGCACCGCATCGCGCGATGGCGCCGGGTCCAGACGGTCGGTAAGCGGCTTCAGGCCATCGATCATGCCGCTTTCCCAGTCTATCAGGGTGCCGTAGCAGTCGAACGTCAGGGCTTTGAAGTCACCGAGCTTCATGGGCCGGGCCCCTTTCTCCCAGGTGGAACATCTTCGCAATCCGGTTCAGGGCATCTTCGACGCAATCGACCGTTTCGCCCGGAGGGGCGAAGGGGCGGTCGATCATGACCACGGGCAGGCCGCAGTCCCGCGCCACCGCGACCTTGGCGTAGGTGGCCGCGCCGCCGCTGTTCTTCGTCACCAGCGCCTCGATGCCGTGCTCCTGGACGAGGGCGCGCTCGCCGCACTCCTCAAATGGGCCGCGCCCGAGCACGACGTGACACTGGACCAGTGGCAGGGGCTGGCGCGGCGGATCGATCATGCGCACCAGGAACCAGATGTCCCGGAGCGCTTCGAAGGCTGAAAGCTCCTGCCGGCCGACGGTGACGAACACCCTTTTGGCCAATCCGTGCAGTGCCTGTGCGGCCGCCTCTGCGCTGGGGACTCTGATCCAACGGTCGCCTTCGACCGCTTGCCAGGCTTGACGCTGCACCACCAGGCGCGGCGTCCTGCTGCGGCGGCAGGCTACCTCTGCGTTTTCGGAGATGCGGGCTGCGAAGGGGTGGGTCGCGTCGACCAGCAGGTCGATGTGTTCCTCATCCAGGTAGCGGGCCAACGCCTCCACCCCGCCGAAGCCGCCGATGCGCAAGCTGCCCGGCAGAGCCAGCGGCTGTTCCGTGCGCCCGGCAAGGGAGGAAACCACCTCGACGCCCGCGAACTTGGACAGCCCTTCCGCCAGAGCGCGGGAGTCTTCGGTGCCGCCCAGCAGCAGAATGCGCCGCAGTTCGCTCATGGCCGCTTGATCACGACGGCCAACCGCGCGCCCGCCCGGCCTCTTGTCCCTGGCGGTCGAAGATCAGCACCTCCACGGCGGTCTCCGCGGTGTCCAGCGTTGCCAGAGCGGTGGCCCGTGCTTTTGCCGCGACGGCGTCGGCCAGCGGCAGTCCGGCGGCGCCCGCGATCTCCAGCACCTGCTTTGCGGTGTTGGCCTCCCGCGTTTGCCCGATGATCTCCGGCGGTGCGCCCAGGTCTTCGAGGAGTCCTGCCAGGAGGTCGAAGTCAACCTGGCTGCGCCCGGAGTGCAGATCCAGGTGTCCCGCCGCCAGCTTGCAGAGCTTGCCGAAGCCGCCGGCGATGGTGAGCCGTGGCAAAGGGTGCCTGCGCAGGTACTTCAGCAGGCCGCCGGCAAAGTCGCCCATGTCCAGAAGGGCGATTTCCGGCAGACCGTAGAGCTTCTGCACGGCGGCCTCCGATGTCGAACCGGTGCAGGCCGCGGCATGGGGCAGGCCGTTGGCGCGGGCGACGTCGATACCGCGGTGGATGGAGTGGATCCAGGCGGAGCAGGAGAACGGGACCACCACGCCGGTGGTGCCGAGGATGGAGAGGCCGCCGAGGATGCCGAGGCGCGGGTTCCAGGTCTTCGCTGCCAGCGCCACGCCGTTGTCGACCGAGATTTCGATCTCGACGTCACCGGCGTCGCCGTGCGCTGCCGCGACCTCCCGGACCACGGCGGTCATCATCTGGCGCGGCACGGGGTTGATTGCTGGCTCGCCCACCGCGAGCGGCAGGCCGGGTTTGGTTACGGTGCCGACCCCCGGCCCGGCTTTGAAGACGATTCCCTGGCCGGCCGGCGAACGCCGGAGGGTGGCGCCGACAAGCGCCAGGTGCGTGACGTCCGGGTCGTCGCCGGCGTCCTTGACGATGGCCGCGCTGGCCCGGTCACCCTCCAGACTTTCCCGGGCCAGGGCGAAGGCGGGCCGCTCGCCCTTCGGCAGGGTGATGCTGACCGGATCGGGGAACTGCCCGGTGAGCAACGCGGTATAGGCGGCCTTGGTTGCCGCCGTGGCGCAGGCGCCGGTGGTCCAGCCGCGGCGCAGCTCTCCCTCGGGTTTTCGGGTCATGTCGCTATTCTACAAATCGGCGCATCTTGTTGGCTAGGCTGGCAAGGTGTCGCGGTCTACACTCCAGCCGATGAAACGCGACTCCCTCAACCTTCCGGTCTTTCAGCCCGGCAGTGTCTGGCTTGTGGGGGCCGGCCCCGGCGATCCCGGCCTTCTGACCCTGCATGCCGTCAACGCGCTGGAGCAGGCCGACGTCCTGGTCTACGACGCGCTGGTGGGGGAGGCCGTGCTGGATATGGCGCGGCCGGACTGCGAGCGCATCTATGCGGGCAAGCGCGGCGGACGCCCCTCGCCGGTGCAGGCCGATATCTCCCAGCGCCTGGTCCGCCTGGCCCAGGAGGGGCGGCGGGTCCTCAGGCTGAAAGGCGGCGACCCCTTCGTCTTCGGGCGGGGCGGGGAGGAGGCTTTGGCCCTGGTGGCCGCCGGCATTCCCTTCCGGATCGTTCCGGGCATTTCGGCGGGAATCGGCGGCCTGGCCTATGCGGGCATTCCCGTCACCCACAGGGACACAAACTCGGCCGTGACCTTTCTGACCGGTCATGGGGTGGGCGGCAGCGTGCCCGACGGTATCGACTGGGCGGCGGTCGCCAAGGGCTCGCCGGTGATCGTGCTCTACATGGCCATCAAGCATATCGCGGCCATCGCCGGCGCCCTGATGGCCGAGGGCAGAGCGGCCGGGGAACCCGTGGCGGTTGTCAGCCAGGCGACCCTGCCGGCGGAACGCATCGTCGAGACCACCTTGGGGCGCTGCGCCCAGGACATCGTGGAGTCGGGAATCGAGCCACCCTGCATCGTGGTGATCGGCGAGGTGGTGCGCCTCAGGGCCGGACTCGACTGGCAGGGCGCGGCCGCGGGCCGTGTTTTGGACGCAGACCCCCTCGACTTTCGTACACACCGCGAGACCGGCTGATGGCCGGCCCGGCTGGATCTCTGCCCGCCGGATCTCTGCCTGCCGGGTTTCTGGTCGCCGCACCGGCCTCGGGCAGCGGCAAGACCACGGTCACCCTGGCGCTGCTGCGCCACCTGCGCAACGCGGGCCGCCGGGTTTCCTCGATCAAGGTGGGGCCGGATTACATCGACCCGGCATTTCACGCCGCAGCGTCCGGGCGGGCCTGCTTCAACCTCGATGCCTGGGCCATGCGGAGCGAGACGCTGGAGGCGACCCTGGCGCTGGCGGGGCGGGACGCCGACCTCATCGTCGGCGAAGGGGTGATGGGGCTTTTCGATGGCGCCGCCGCGACCGATGCGCGCGGATTGGCTGCCGGCTCCACGGCCTCCCTGGCCGCGCTCCTGGGCTGGCCGGTCGTCCTTGTGGTGGACTGCAGGGGCATGGGGGCGTCGCTGGCGGCGCTCCTGCGCGGCTTCGCGGAGCACCGGGCCGAGGTGGTGCTGGGCGCTGTGGTTCTGAACGCCGTCGCCTCGGCGAGACACGAAGCCCTGCTCCGCGCCGCCTGCCGCGAAGCCGGCCTGCCCGTGCTCGCCGTTCTGAAGCGCGATGAGCGTCTGGTCCGGCCGTCGCGCCACCTGGGGCTGGTGCAGGCCGGCGAAGACCCGGCCCTGGACAGCTTTCTGGACCATGCCGCCCGGTCGCTGGGCGGGACCCTGGACGCAGGCGTCCTCCAGGCCCTGCCGCGGCCAGCGCGCCGAACGGCGGCCGACGCCGCGGCCCGGGAACCCGAGGGGCATCGCCGGTCCGCGCCGCCGCTGGCACCGCTGGGCCAGCACATCGCCGTCGCCAGGGATCTGGCCTTCTCCTTTACCTATCCCCTTGTGCTCGAAGGCTGGCGTGCCGCAGGCGCCGAGATCTCGTTCTTCTCGCCCCTCGCAGGAGAGGGGCCTTCGCCTCAGGCCGACGCCGCCTATCTGCCCGGCGGCTATCCGGAACTGCATGGCGCCGCACTGGCGGCGAGCCGAGGCTTTGCGGCCGAGATGCAAGCGCTGGTTGCGCGAGGCGGCATCGTTTACGGCGAATGCGGTGGTTACATGGTGCTCGGCCGGGTCCTCGAGGACAAGGACGGCATCCGCCATCCCATGCTTGGGCTCCTGCCGCTCGAAAGCTCGTTTCGTGAACCCCGGCGCCGCCTTGGGTATCGCCGCGCGGAACTGCTCGCGGATGGACCGCTGGGACCGGCCGGCAGCGGATACAGAGCGCACGAGTTCCATTATGCGAGCGCACAGGGGGCTGGGGCACAGGGCGCGGCCGCAGAGGCGCTGTTCCGTTTCACCGATGCGGCAGGCGACGAGCAAGGTCATACCGGGCTGCGCGTTGGCCGGGTGATGGGCTCCTTCCTTCATCTGATCGATCGTGAACCGGAGCCGGCGGCGGCCGTCAGCGGCTGACGGTGGCAAACCCTAAGGTTGTAATCGTCACAGAATTGTTTTTGGATTGGTCCTGCGAAAGGCGTTCTAGTCCGGACAGGCTTTGCGGCTTGGCCGATGGAGCTCATTGAATCAAGCTCTACGCGAGCCATTCAGATTTACTTTGCTAATTGATTAGATTACCTAGAAGGCGAATGTCAGCGGCGAACCGGCGGATAGCAAGGGTCTGAAGGACTGTGCTGGGAACGCGGTCCGTATTCTTCGAGGCCTGAAGCCGGTATCGCGGGATCGCCGCAAAGCAAAGCAGAAGCCAAGACAAGTGCGGCCATGGCGAAGTCCGCCATGGATCGCGCAAGCACAGTGGGGGACGGATAGATGGAAGAATCTGTATCCAACGTTTGGGGTATGGTGGTCGGTCTGGTGACCAGCTACGGGCTGAGCGTGGTCGGCGCCATCATTATTCTCATTATCGGCTTCATGGTGGCCGGCTGGGTCAAGTCGGGCGTCAACAGGGCGCTCAGCAAGATCGAAAAGGTCGACGAGACGCTGCGGGCTTTTTTCGCCAGCCTCGCCTACTACGCCGTCGTCATTTTCACTGTCATTGCCGTTCTCGCCCAGTTCGGCATTGAAACGACCAGCTTCATTGCCGTTCTCGGCGCAGCCGGCCTAGCCATCGGCCTGGCGCTGCAAGGAACCCTCAGCAACGTCGCCGCCGGCGTCATGCTGCTGTTGTTCCGGCCGTTCAAGATCGGCGACTATATCGAAGGCGGCGGTCTCGCCGGGACCGTGAAGAGCATCACCCTCTTCGTCACCGAACTGGCGACTCCCGACAATGTTCAGATCATCGCTCCGAACTCCCAGCTTTGGGGATCGGCCATCAAGAACTACAGCTTCCACGCGACCCGCAGGGTCGACCTGGTCCTCGGCATCGCCTACGAGGACGACATCGACCGGGCGCTCAACGCCTGCCTGGATGAAGCGAAAAAGGACTCGCGGGTACTTGCCGATCCCGCGCCGATGGCCGCGGTCACCGACCTGGGGGACAGTTCCGTCAATTTCACCGTAAGACTCTGGTGCAACGCGGCGGATTACTGGGGGCTTAAGTTCGATATGACCAAGAATCTGAAGAACCGGATGGATGCCGAAAAGATCTCAATTCCCTATCCGCAGCGGATGGTTCACACCGCCGTTGCAGCCGCAGCCGAATAAGAAGCCTCTCGGCCCCTGGAGCCGGTGGTCTTCCGGTATGAGAGCGTTGGCCGCGACGGCGCTCTGCGCCGCTGTGGCTGCCGCCATGGTGCTGCCTGCCGGCCCGGTGCTGGCTCAGGGCAGCCTCTTCGATAAGGCAAAAGATCTACTCGGCAGCGAAGACGGCGCAGCGGCATCTGGTCTGAGCACCGCCGAGATCAGCGACGGCCTGCGCGAGGCCCTGCGTGTCGGTACGGAACGAGTCGTCGGTCAGTTGGGGCAGACCGACGGCTTCAACGCCGATCCCGATATTCATATCCCTTTGCCGGAGTCGCTGCAGGGGGTGCAGAAAGCGCTGCAGACTGTGGGCATGTCGGACCTAGCCGACGATCTGGAACTGCGGCTCAACCGCGCGGCGGAGCAGGCGACACCGCAGGCCAAGCAGATCTTCTGGGATGCCATTTCCGCGATGACGCTGGAGGACGCCGAGGCGATTCTCAACGGCCCCGATGATGCGGCAACCCGCTATTTCCAGGACAAGATGACCACGCCGCTGGGCGATGCGATGCGCCCGGTCATCGACCAGTCGTTGGCCGATGTCGGCGCCGTTGCGGCCTATGATACGATGATGGGCGAATACAAGACGCTGCCCTTCATGCCGGATGCGAAGGCGAACCTGACGGACTATGCGCTGGAGCAGGCGCTGGAGGGTCTCTTCACCTACGTCGCACGCGAGGAGGCGGCCATCCGCAGCGATCCGGCAAAGCGCACGACAGAGATTTTGCAGAAGGTTTTCGGGGGTTAATGCGCCGCGGCATCGGCCCGGCGCCTGGTTAGGAGGTCTTGAGCGACATGAAGAAGCTATTGATCGGCCTGGGTGTGATACTCGTGCTGCTGATCGCGGTCGTGGTCATCGTTCCGATGGTGGTGCCCCTGGAGAGCTACAAGGCGGAAATCCAGGCCCAGGCCAAGCAGGCGACAGGGCGCGATCTGCGGATTGACGGTCCGATCTCTCTGTCGCTGTTTCCCGCCATCGCGATCTCGGTGGAGGATGTCGGCTTCTCGAACGCTCCGGGTGCGAGCACCCCGGAGATGGCGACCATCGAGAGACTGGATGTCGCGCTTCAGATCCTGCCCCTGATCGGCGGTGAGGTTGCGGTCGACCGCTTTATTCTGGAGCGTCCCGTCATCAACCTGGAGGTCGACGCCGAGGGCAAGGCGAACTGGGACCTTGCGACCGGCGCGGCGGCTCCGCCCCCGGAACCCTCGGCTTCCGGCGGCGAGGCTGCCGGAGGCGGCGGTGGCAGTGCGGTCAGTGACGTCCGCCTGGGCGAGGTGCGTTTGGTCGACGGCACGCTGAATTACAGCGATCAGCAGAGCGGCCGGCAGGAAACGGTCAGCGAGATGAACATGGAACTCTCACTGCCCAGTCTGGCCTCGCCCTTCGCGGCAGAGGGCTCTGCCGTCTGGAACGGCGAGACGGTTGCCCTTACGGTCGGTGCCGAGAGTCCGCGCGACCTGATGGCCGGCGAAGCGAGCAATCTGGCCATGACGATCGAGGCGGCACCGGTGACGTTCTCCTTCGACGGTGCGGCGCGCAATGCCGAGGAACTGGGACTGCAGGGTCAACTGAACCTTGCGGTGCCGTCGATCCGCAATCTGGCGGCCTGGGCCGGCAATCCACTGGACTTCCCGGGCGAAGGGCTCGGCCCCTTCAACCTTGAGGGCATGCTGGAAATGACCGGCGCCAAGGTCGCCCTCACCGAGGCCAAGCTCTCCATTGACGAGATCGCCGGCGACGGGCTGTTCTCCGTCGATGCGCGCGGCGCAAAGCCGGTGATCAAGGCGGAGCTCAACGTCGAGCAGCTGAACGTCAACCCCTATCTGCCGCCGGAGGCGCCGGCAGGCGAGGGTGGTGATGCGGGTGCGACGGCCGGCGCGTCCGGCGGTGGCACGCAGGATGCCGGCGACTGGAGCGACGAGCCGATCGACGTTTCGGCCCTCGGCCTTCTCGACGCCGATCTGGCCTTCAATGCCGGCGGTATCCAGTTCCGCGAAGTGAAGATCGGCCAGAGCAGCCTGACCGTGCTGCTGCAGGACGGCAAGCTGACGGCCGAGCTGGCGGAGATGCAGCTCTATGAGGGCAGCGGCAAGGGCACGATCGTGGTCGACGGCTCGAGCGGCCAGCCCGCAGTCGCCGCGGACTTCGACCTGGCGAACTTCCAGGCCGGCCCGTTCCTGAACGATCTGGCCGATTTCGACCGCATCCTCGGCACCACGGAAACCAAGCTTTCGGTCACCGCGGCCGGTGCTTCGCAGCGCGAACTGGTGTCGAGCCTGCAGGGGGACGGCGCCGTGGTGTTCCGCGATGGGGCTGTGAAGGGCATTAATCTGGCTGCGATGATGCGCAACATCTCGGTGGCGGCCATCGATCAGTCCTTTGACGCCGCGGAGCAGACCGACTTCGCCGAGCTTTCCGGCACCTTCCAGATCGACAAGGGGATCGTCTCGAATCAGGACCTCTCCCTGGTCGCGCCCCTGGTGCGGATGACCGGCGCCGGCACCATTCCGCTGCCGCCGCGCACGGTCGATTACGAGGTGAAGCCGAAGCTGGTGGGATCGCTCGAAGGGCAGGGTGGCCAGTCGGATCTTGCCGGCATTGCGGTGCCGATCAAGGTGACCGGTCCCTGGCACGACATTTCCTATCAGCCGGATCTCGCCGGTGCGCTCACGGATCAGATCACGGACCCGGGCGCGCTGCTCGAGAATGTGCCGGAGGCGGGTGACCTGAAGGACGCCACGGAGGGTGGCGCCCGGGGGCTGCTCGACAAGCTGGCCCCGGGCAGCGGTGGGGAGGGCGAGTCGGACTCGCCGCTCGATCTCAAACGGGGCCTCTTCGGCAACTGATCTGCGGAGCCATGACAAAGCCGAGAGTCCAGGCAAGGTGGTGGTCAAGGGTGGCGCGTTTCGTCGCGCCCCCTTTGCTGCTGTTGATGTCTGCGGCCTGTACCTCGACGCAACCGATCCCGCCGCAGGTTTTCATCAGTGATCTGCGGCTGCTCGACAGTTCGGTTTTCGAGCAGCGCTTTCAGATCGACCTGAGGATCGGCAATCCCAACGACTTCGCCCTGCCGCTGGACGGCATCACCTTCGATCTCGACGTTAACGGGGCGGACTTCGCGAGCGGCTTTTCCAACGAGGCCGTGACCGTGCCGCGCCTGGGCGAGGCGGTTCTCTCCGTGACCGCTTCGACCACGCTTGTCGATCTCGTGCAGCAGATGATGCTTCTGGCCGAGCGCGGCGATCTGACCTACCGGGTGCAGGGCGTCGCCTATCTGGACAGCCTCGCCCGGCGACGCGCGCCTTATGAGTCGATGGGCACTTTCCGGCTGCTGCGGGAGCAGCAGATCAAGGCCGGGTGGCCCCCGCAGTAGGCGGGGGAACGCCGTTCGGCGCCTGCCGGTCGCGCAAGCGACAGCCCCTTCCGCCCCGCCGCCCTTGCGGCTATTCTTCCCAGCAAGCGTTCCTCACGCCTTCGTCGGCGCTGGGGGCGGATAACAGCAGAAGCAGAAAAGACGGAATCTGACAGGCAGTTGGGAGGACACAGCATGACGGTAACCCACAGCCCGCCCGCCAGCGGTTTCCCGCCAATCCGCCGGCTGGAGCTGGAGCGCCCCTGGTCCTGGCTTTCCGCCGGCTGGCAGGATATGTGGCAGGCGCCGGGCGTCAGTCTGGCTTACGGCGCAATCTTCACACTGGTGTCCTTTGCAATCACCGCCGGTGTTCTGCTGGCCGATCTGGCCTATCTGCTGTTTCCGCTGGTGGCCGGCTTCATGCTGGTGGGGCCGATGCTGGCGGTCGGCCTTTACGAGACCAGCCGGCGGCTGGAGACAGGCGCGCCGATCTCTCTCGGCGCTGCGCTCTTCGTCGCCACCCGCTCGCCCATGCGCCTGGCCTTCCTGGGCGTCACCCTGATGATCGTGCTGCTGGTCTGGATCCGCCTGGCCACGCTGCTCTTCGCGCTCTTTCTCGGCACCACCGAGGTGCCGCCGATGGCGGAAATCGTGCCGACCCTGCTGTTCACGCCCAATGGTCTCTCCTTGCTGATCGTCGGCTCGGCGGCGGGCGCCCTGCTGGCCACCCTGGTCTTTGCCATCAGCGTGGTCTCCGTACCGCTGCTGATGGAGCGGGACATCGACTTCATGACCGCGGTCATCACCTCGATCCAGTCGGTGCTGCGCAATCCCAAGCCGATGCTGCTCTGGGCCTGGCTGGTCGCTCTTCTGACCGCCGGGGGGCTGGTGACGCTCTACCTCGGTCTGATCATCACCTTCCCGCTCGTCGGCCACGCCACCTGGCACGCCTACCGCGACACCATCGGCCGCTGAGCGGACGGCAGCCTTGGAGAAGTCGCTTTCCCGCTCACCCCGGCCCTCTCCCCGCTGGGGAGAGGGAGGGTCCGGGTTAGCAAGAGCATAGGGGGGCTGTAGGACCGCCGTGTCTTAGCGGCGGTCGCGCCGCTCCGCTTCGCCGGGTTCGGCGTCATCCTCCTCGTCGTCGAGCAGGACGCGGTGCGCGGCGCCGTCCAGATCCTCGAACTGGCCGCTCTTCAATGCCCAGAGGAAGGCCACCAGGCCCAGCAGGCCCAGCAGCAGCGCCGCGGGGATCAGATAGATCAGCGCGCTCATGCGTCGGCGTTCCGGTTCTTCAGGTTCAGGCGCATGGCGTTCGCGGTGACGATGATCGACGAGCCCGACATGGCCGCCGCGGCGATCAACGGAGTCACGAATCCGGCCACCGCAATGGGTACGGCGATCAGGTTGTAAAGCATGGCCAGGCCAAAGTTCTGGAACACCAGCCGGCGGGCGCGGCGGGAGGTGCCGATGGCCTCCACCACCGGCGCCAGGCGCTCGCCCTGAAAAACGATGTCGGCGGCGATCTGGCTGACATCGGCAGCCTCAGCCGGGGAGAGGGAGGCAAAGGCCGTGGCGAGGGCCGGGGCGTCGTTCAGGCCGTCGCCGATCATCGCCGTGCGGCGGCCTTCCGCTTTCAGGTTCTCGAGCCGCGCGATTTTTTCGGCGGGGCGGCAATCGCCGCGCCAGACATCGATTCCCAGATCTTCGGCAAGCTGGGCCACTACGCCGCTGCGGTCGCCTGACAGCAGTTCCACGGCAATCCCTCGTGCCTTCAGGGCAGCGATCACCTCGGCCGCGTCGGCCCTGGGGGCGTCATTGAAGGTGAACCGCTGAGGGGCGAAATCGCCGCCGCTCAACCAAAGCTCCATGGCCGCGTCGGCCGAACCGTCGTCGGCCCCACACCAGCCGCGCCGACCGAGTCGGATCGTCTTGCCGTCGACCTCGGTCGAGAGCCCGTCGCCGGCATGTTCCTGGACGGTCAGGTCCCTTCCGCTGCCCGCCGCCGCCCGGCTCAAGGCGCGGGCCAGCGGGTGGCGGCTGTGGCGGGCGATGTCGGCAGCCAGGCCCAGCAGGGTCGGATCGATGTCGGCGGCGTTCTGCAGCGAAGGGCAGCCCCGGGTCAGTGTGCCGGTCTTGTCGAAGACAACGGTGTCCACCTGGGCCAGACGCTCCAGCGCGTCGGCGGATTTCACCAGGATACCCTGCTTCATCAGGCGCCCGACGGCGGCGACCTGCACCGCCGGCACTGCCAGCCCCAGGGCGCAGGGGCAGGTGATGATCAGCACGGCGATGGCGATCATGAGGCTGTCCTGCCAGGGCAGGCTGGAGAGCGCGAGCCAGCCGCCGAAGGTTGCGGCGGCCAGCAGGTGGACGACGGGGGCGTAGAGACGGGCCACCCGGTCTGCGAGGCGCACGTAGCGGTCGCGGCCCTGCTCGGCGGACTCCATCAGCCGCACGATCTCCGACAGCAGGCTTTCGTCGGGCAGGGCGGTCACCGCGATGCGCAGCGCGCCGCCACCGTTCACGGTGCCGGCATAGACCGCGGCGCCCTCGCGCACAGGCTGCGGCAGGCTTTCGCCGGTCAGGAGAGAAGCATCGACCTCCGAGCGGCCTGAGAGCACCTCGCCGTCCATGGGAATGCGCTCCCCGGCCGCCACGGCGACGGTCATGCCGGGTTTCAGCCGGTTGATGGGGAGGCTCTGCAGGCTGCCGTCGGCGGCAACCACGGTTGCCGCCGTTGCCTTCAGCGCCGTCAGGTTCTCGGCTGCCGAGCGGGCCCGGCCGCGAAGCCGCAGGTCGAGGAAACGCCCGATCAACAGGAAAAACAGCAGCATGACGGACGCATCGAAGTAAACCAGGTCGCCGCCGCGCAGGGTCTCCGACAGGCTCATGCCCGCCGCGAGGATGACCGCGAGGGAGATCGGCACGTCCATGTTGGTGTGGCCGCTGCGCAGGACCGTCAGGGCCGAACGGAAAAAGGGCCGTCCGGCATAGGCAACGGCGGGCAGGGCGATCATCGCCGAAACCCAGTGCATCAGGGTTCTGGTCGCCGGCCCCATGTCGGTCACCAGGCCCGACCAGACGGAAACCGACAGCAGCATGACGTTGCTGGCGGCGAAGCCTGCCACCGCCATGGCCCAGAGCAGTTCCTTTTCTTCCGCCGCCGAGGCGCTCTGCAGCTGCTCGGGGTCCAGCGGCACCAGGCGGTAGCCCCGCGCCGCGACCGCCGCCAACAGGGGTTCGGCCCCGGTCTCCTCGGGGTCCCACTGCAGTTCGAGGCGCCGGGTGCTGAGGTTGACCCTTGCCCGGATCAGGCCGGGCCGGCCGTCCACCGCCGACTCGATGCTGCGGATGCAGCTCGGGCAGTGCAGGTTCTGCACCACCAGGGTCAGCGCCTCGCTGCCGTCGTCGTTGCGGCGCAGCTGGCCGGCGAAGTCGGCGGAGGTAAGAGCATGCTCATCCGTCTGCGCCAGTTCGACCACGGCGCCGCCGGGGCAGCAGCCGGCGGCAACCGCCGCGGCCCCCGCCGCTTCGCTTGCGGCCTTCGCGCGCGGAAGATCAGGGGCTATTTCAACCATAGGCGCGTTTTCATCTCAAAGGCGGTGCCTTCGTCCGTTGCCCGGCCCCCTTCGGCGAGCAGGGTGAGGTCCCAATTGCCGCGCAGGGGAAGAGCAAGATCGGTGACGTATTCTCCCGGCGCCGCCTCGGCGAGGGTCACCGGCTGGTCGTATCCGTCATGGGTCGGGCGTTTCAGGACTCCGGTCACCGTAAGTCCGGTCACTGCGGTCCCATCGCGGTCGCGGAGGGTCACGGTCAACTCCTCGCCGTCGACCCCGCGGTCGGTCAACGCGACGGCGGCCTGCCAGCCCAAACTGCGTTGCGTGTCGCGGTCGGCCAGGGTCTCGTTGTAGTTCAGGCCGTCCCGATAGGCGCTGTCGGTCGTGACGCCGGTAAAGGTATCCAGAGCCAGATAAACGAAGACCATGTTGACGGCGATGATCACCCCGAAGAAACCGAGCATTCCCGCCAAGACGTGTTTGCCGCGTATCTGCATGGTTTCGCTCTCCATGCCCGTGCTGTTGCTCATCGGCTGCTCCTAGTCGTCGGGTCCACGGAAGACGCTGTCGTTTACGGCCGCCCCGCCGCCGCTTCGCTCGACAATGCGGAAGCTGACGTCGACGGCGCCACCGGCGACGCTGTCGCGCGGGGCGGTGGCGAAGACCCGGAAGCTGGCCAGGCTGTCCGGTCCGACCGCCAGGGCCTCGGGGTCGGCGCCGGCGCCGACGACCGTCAACTCGGCCCCGGGCAGGCCTGTCAGCTCCAGGCTGAAAACCCGCTCCTGATGCTGCTTGTTGATGATCTTAACCGTATAGCCGTTGCGGATCGACCCATCGGAAAGCGCGACGAAGAGGGGGTTGCGGTCGCGCAGGATGTTGAGGTCCAGGTCGGCGCGCGTCACCAGGCTGACCAGCATGATCGCCCCCACCACGGCGATCAGGCCGGAGTAGACGACGGTGCGCGGCCGGATCAGCCTAAGGCGCGGCTTCTCGCCGGCCCGGACCCGCTCGACATTGGCCAGCGTGCTGTACTCGATCAGGTTGCGCGGCAGGCCCACCTTGTCCATGACCGAATTGCAAGCGTCGATGCAGAGCCCGCAGGTGATGCATTCCAGCTGCTGGCCGTCGCGGATATCGATGCCCATGGGACAGACCGCGACACACTGGTTGCAGGCGACACAGTCGCCCAGCGCCGAAGGGTGGTCGCCTTTCTTGCGGGCGCCGCGCGGCTCGCCGCGATCCTCGTTGTAGGTGATGACCAGCGACTCTTCATCCAGCAGACCGCCCTGGATGCGCGGCCAGGGGCACATGTAGGTGCAGACCTGCTCGCGCGCGAAGCCGCCCAGAAGGTAGGTGGTGAAGGTGAGGACACCGATGGTGATGTAGGCCACCGGCGCGGCCTGGAAGGCGAGGAGATCGGCGGCCAGCGTCGGCGCATCGGCGAAGTAGAACACCCAGGCGCCGCCGGTACAGACGGCGATGACCACCCAGGCCACCTGGGTGCCCACCTTGCGCAGCACCTTTTCGACGCCCCAGGGCGCCTTGTCGAGGCGGATGCGTGCCGCCCGGTCGCCCTGGATCGCGTGTTCCACGGCGATGAAGAGATCTGTCCAGACCGTCTGCGGACAGGTGTAACCGCACCACACGCGCCCGGCCAGGCTGGTGATCAGGAACAGACCGATGGCCGCCAGGATCAGCAGGCCGGTGATGTAGTAGACCTCTTGCGGCCAGATCTCGATGAAGAAGAAGTAGAACCGCCGGGCCGGGAAGTCGATCAGAACCGCCTGGTCAGGCGCGTTGGGGCCGCGGTCCCAGCGGATCCAGGGTGTCAGATAGTAGATCCCGAGGGTCACCGCCATGATGACCCATTTCCACCGCCGGAAGGCACCCTTTGCCAGCTTCGGATAGATCTTTATCCGTTTCTGGTAAAGGGAGCGCTTCTCCTTTTTGTTGACCGGTTCAGCGTCGGAGCGTTCTACGCCCCCCTGTCGGTCTGCCGTCACTCCCGCGGTGGTGTGCTCCACGACCGCCTGTTCGACCATGATCTCTCCTCATACCAAGGCTTTCCTTGGTCACCACGTCACTCGCCGCCCCCGAGGGAGTGAACGTAGACTGCCAGTTGTTTGATGGTCGCCTCGTCGAGACGACCGGTCCAGGCCGGCATCATGCCGGCACGGCTGTAATAGATGGATTCCACCACAGCGCTCTTGCCGCCGCCGTAGAGCCAGATGGCATCAGACAGGTTCGGCGCCCCCAGTTCATAGTTGCCTTCGCCGTTTTCCATGTGGCAGGCACTGCACTGCTCGGCGAAGGTGACTTCGCCCCTTGCCGCCGCCTCGGCGTCTTCCTCGGTTCCGGAGAGGGAGAGGACATACTCGGCGACATCGTTGATCTCTTCACGGCTGAGAAGCTCGTCCCGTCCGTAGGCCGGCATCTCGTTGAAGCGGGTCTCTTCATGATCCGACCGGATGCCGAAGTGGATGGCATGGCTGATTGCCTCCAGGCTGCCGCCCCAGATCCAGTCGTCGTCATTGAGATTCGGATAGCCGACGAAGCCGGCCGCACCGCGCCCGTGGCACTGCGAGCAGTTGACGGCAAAGGCCGACCCGCCGCCGGCCAGGGCGAACTCGAGAAGCTCGCTGTCGGCGACGATCTCCTCCAGGGAGGCGGTCTCGATGCGGTTCAGGTAGACGCTCTGCGCTTCGCGTGCCGAGGCCACGGTCTTGGCCAGCTGCTCGCGCGACGAATAGCCCAGTACGCCGGTGGTGTGGCTGCTGATCAGCGGCCAGGCCGGCATCACGATCCAATAGGCAAAGGCCCAGAGGCATGTCGCGTAAAAGGTCCAGAGCCACCAGCGGGGCAGGGGATTGTTCAGTTCCTTGATCCCGTCCCACTCGTGTCCGGTGGTCTCGACCCCGGAAATCTGATCGACTTCTTTGTTGTCGGCCACGATCAGTCCTCCTCAAGCGGGCGGCGCGCCGCTTCATCGAATTTCTTCTTGTTCTTGGGCCAGAAGGCGTAAACCAGCACGCCCGCGAACAGCACCATGAGATAGAGCAGGCCGTAGGTGGCGGCGAACTCCGCGACTTTTTCGTAGGTTGAGTCCGGTGTCATCGCTCAGCCTCCTAGCGGTAGTTCGCTTCGGGCTCGTAGGCCTCGAAGTCGACCAGCGTGCCCAGCATCTGCAGATAGGCGATCATCGCATCCAGCTCGGTGAGTTCGGGATTGCCGTCGAAGTTGGCCACCTTGGCGCCGGGATAGCGCGCCAGCAGTGCGTCGGCTGCGTCCGTGTCCGGGGTGACCTGGGCCAGCAGGTCTGCTTCCGCCGCCTCGATCATCTCGTCGCTGTAAGGCACCCCGACGCCGCGGTTGGCGCGCAGGTGATCGGCGATGAACCTCACGTCCAGCGTGGTCTCCGCCAGGAAGGGATAGCCGGGCATGATCGATTCCGGCACCACGGAGCGCGGATCGTTCATATGCGCGACATGCCAGTCGTCGGAGTAGCGCCCGCCGACCCGCGCCAGGTCGGGCCCGGTGCGCTTGGAGCCCCACTGAAAGGGGTGGTCGTACATACTCTCGGCCGCCAGGGAATAGTGGCCGTAGCGCTCCTGCTCGTCGCGCAGCGGACGTATCATCTGGCTGTGGCAGTTGTAGCAGCCTTCGCGGATGTAGATGTTGCGGCCGACCAGCTCGAGCGGGCTGTAGGGCCGCATGCCCTTCACCTTCTCGATGGTGCTTTCGAGATAGAACAGCGGCGCGATCTCGACCAGGCCGCCGACGGAAACCACCAGCAGGGTCAGCACCAGCAGGAGGATCGAGTTCTTTTCGATGACGGCGTGTTTGAATGCCATGACTGCCTCCTTACTGCGCGGCTGCGGCCGGCTGCGGCGCTGCGGCGGGAAGGCCGGCGACCTTCTCCTCCTTCAGATCGCCGCGGATGGTCCGCCAGCAGTTGTAGACCATGATCAGAGCACCCAGCAGGTAGAGGGCGCCGCCCAAGGCGCGGATCACATAGAAGGGATGCATCGCTTCCACTGTCTCGACGAAGGAGAACTCCAGGAAGCCGAGGCTGTCGTAAGCCCGCCACATCAGGCCCTGCAGAATGCCGGAGACCCACATCGCTGTGATGTAGAGTACGATGCCGATGGTCGCGACCCAGAAGTGGAGGCTTACCAGGTTGACCGAATAGAGCCGTGTGCGATGCCAGAGCTTGGGCACGAGGTAGTAGATCGCGCCGAAGCTGACGAAGCCGACCCAGCCGAGCGCACCGGAGTGCACGTGGCCGACGGTCCAGTCGGTGTAGTGGCTGAGCGAGTTCACCGCCTTGATGGACATCACCGGGCCCTCGAAGGTGCTCATGCCGTAGAAGGCGACCGAAACCGCGAGCATCCGCAGCACCGGGTCGGTGCGCAACTTGTCCCAGGCGCCCGACAGCGTCATCAGGCCGTTGATCATGCCGCCCCAGGAGGGCATCCACAGCATGATCGAGAAGGTCATGCCCAGGGTCTGCGCCCAGTCCGGCAGAGCGGTGTAGTGCAGATGGTGCGGGCCGGCCCAGATGTAGAGGAAGATCAGTGACCAGAAGTGCACGATCGACAGGCGGTAGGAATAGACCGGCCGGTTCGCCTGCTTGGGCACGAAGTAGTACATGATGCCCAGGAAGCCGGCGGTCAGGAAGAAGCCCACGGCGTTGTGGCCGTACCACCACTGGGTCAGCGCGTCCTGCACCCCGGCGAAAAGCTGATAGCTCTTGGCGCCGGTCAGGGAGACCGGCAGTGCCAGGTTGTTGACGATGTGCAGCATCGCGATGGTGACGATGAAGGCGAGATAGAACCAGTTGGCGACATAGATGTGGGGCTCGCGCCGCTTCATCAGGGTGCCGAGGAAGACCAGAAGGTAGACCACCCAGACGATGGTCAGCCAGAGATCGACGTACCACTCGGGCTCCGCGTACTCCTTGGACTGGGTGACACCCAGCACGTAGCCGCTGGCCGCCATCACGATGAAGAGCTGATAGCCCCAGAACACGAACCAGGGCGCCCATTCCCCGGCCAGCCGCGCCTTGCAGGTGCGCTGGACGACGTGGAAGGAGGTGGCGATCAGCACGTTGCCGCCGAAGGCGAAGATCACGGCGGAGGTGTGTACGGGGCGCAGCCGCCCGAAGTTCGTCCAGGGCAGATCGAGGTTGAGCGCGGGATAGGCCAACTGCAGGGCGATCACCAGCCCGGCGAGGAACCCGACGATACCCCAGAACAGGGAGGCGATGCAGCCGGCCCGCACGACGCCGTCGTTGTAGAGGACGCCGCCCTCTTCGCGCGCGATCGGATCGGCGCCGTCATAGTGGCGCTTGATCATCCAGAAGACGCCAAGCGTGCAGAAGGCGATGAAGAGATAGCCGTGCAGAGCGATCGCCGCGTCTCTGGCGTTGGCGACGAGGAATAGCCCCATCAGGCCGCCGGCGGCCAGGACGACGCCCAGGCCGTAGGTGAAAGGTGAGGTAGCCTTGACCTCGCTCGCGCTGTTCATGGAGTGCCCCAGTAGTGACGTGTTCCGGTCTGGCGACGACCGTTGCTGAAGGTAATCAGAAACTCTTGGCGCAGCCGCCTGAGCGACGTCGCAATCCCCCCTCCAGCGCCGGCGCGCACCGACCCTTTCAGGTTTTTCATGACAGCCTCTCCCGAGCTTGCCATTGATCCAGGTCAAAGCCACATTTGCTGCAGTCGGCTTCGGAGAAGCCCGCGACCTCAGTGAATGCTAATCTTGCATCGGGTCTTTGCGCCATGCGTCACAAGGCCGCGCGGCAGGTTGGACAAAAGCCAGTGAAGACAAGAGGTTGGCAGAGCAGGTTGAACGTGGGCGGGCCCGTCCGCCTGCCGGTGAGGCAGAACAGCGCAGGTTAACGAAGAGCAACGGAGTGAACGGCAAGGTGCCCCCAGAAGACAGTCAAGCCCCCAAAGACAAGCAAGGACGGCCAGTTGACGCTCGGGTCGACGCGCCGGTCGCCCCCAGGCATCCCAAGCAGATCACCCTCCACGGCGTGGTCCGCGACGACCCCTACGCCTGGCTGCGGGCGGATAACTGGCGCGAGGTCATGACCGATCCAGCCGTCCTGGGACCGGAAATCCGCGCCTACCTGGAGGCAGAGAACGCCTTCACCGAACAGGGGATGGCCTCGACCGAAGCGCTGCAGAAGACGCTGTTCGACGAGATGAAGGCACGGCTGAAGGAAGACGACAGCTCTGTGCCGAGCCCGGACGGCGCCTTTGCCTACTATCATCGCTTTGAAATCGGCGGTCAGCATCCTCTGTTCTGCCGCAAGGCTGCCGATGGCGATCTGGAAGAGGTTCTGCTGGACGGCAACCGGGAGGCGGAGGGCGAGTCCTTCTTTCGCGTCGCGTCCTGCGAGCACAGCCCGGATCACCGTTTTCTCGCCTTTGCGACGGACCGGAACGGTTCGGAACAGTATGTGATCAACTTCAAGGACCTTGAAACCGGTGCCCAGCTGACGGAGAGCGTCAGCGGCGCCCAGGGGTCCATTGCCTGGGCGAATGACGGCCGGACGCTGTTCTACGTAACCCTGGATGCGGAGCACCGGCCGTCGAAGGTCTTTCGCCACCGCCTGGGGAGCGACCCGGCCGAGGACGTGCTCGTCTATGCCGAACCCGACCCGGGGTTCTTCATCGGCCTGGGCGTCAGCGAAAGCCGGCGCTTCATCATCATCTCCGCCCACGACCACACCACTTCGGAAGTGCGCGTCGTGCCGGCGGACCGGCCGGAGGAGGACGCGCGGCTGCTGGCCCCGCGGGATACCGGGGTGGAGTATTCGGTGAGCGATCAGGACGGCCGTTTCCTGATTCTCACCAACGCCGACGGAGCCATCGATTTCAAGATCGTGGAGGCGCCGCTCGACGAGCCGGGACGCGAGACCTGGCAGGACGTGGTGCCGCACCGCCCCGGACACCTCGTGCTCAGTCTCCTGAGCTTCAAGGACTACTTCGTGCGCCTCGAGCGGGTGAACGGCGTGCCGCAGGCCATCGTCACCGCCATGGCCGACGGCGCCGAACACACCATTGCCTTCGACGAGGAGGCCTATTCCCTGGGCCTGCTGCCCGGCTATCTCCACGACACGGCGACGCTGCGCTTTGTCTACAGCTCGCTGACCACGCCGGCACGCACCTACGATTACGACATGGAGGACCGCAGCCGCCTGCTCCTGAAGGAACAGGAAGTGCCCAGCGGACACGACCCCTCCGACTACGTGAGCGAGCGCTTTCTGGCAGAGAGCCACGACGGCGCGCAGGTGCCGGTCTCTCTCGTCCGGCACAGGTCCACTCCGCTCGACGGCTCGGCCCCTTTGCTGCTTTACGGCTACGGGTCCTACGGCCATGCCATTCCCGCGGGCTTTTCCACCAACCGCTTTAGCCTCATTGACCGCGGCTTCATCTATGCGATCGCCCATGTGCGCGGCGGCACCGACAAGGGGTACGGCTGGTATCTCGACGGCAAGCTGGAAAAGAAGACGAACACCTTCTTGGACTTCATCGCCGCGGGCGAGGCGCTGATCGGGCGGGGACTGACCCGCAGGGGCCGCGTTGTCGCCCACGGCGGCTCGGCCGGCGGGCTGCTGGTGGGCGCGGCGGTCAACATGGCGCCGGATCTCTTCGGTGGCGTTATCGCCGAGGTGCCCTTCGTCGACGTGCTCACCACGATGTGCGACAAGGACCTGCCCCTGACGCCGCCCGAGTGGCCGGAGTGGGGCAACCCCATCGAGGATGCGGAGGCCTATGCAACCATCGCCGCCTATTCGCCCTATGACAACGTGGAGGCGCAGGCCTACCCGCCGATCCTGGTGACGGCCGGGCTGACCGATCCCCGGGTGACCTATTGGGAGCCGGCCAAGTGGGTCGCCAGGCTGCGGGCCCTGAAGACCGACAGCAACCCGCTGTTCCTGAAGACCAACATGACGGCTGGTCATGCCGGCGCGGCCGGGCGCTTCGACAAGCTCAACGAGGTTGCGCTGGCCTACGCCTTTGCCCTGATGGTCTGCGGCTCCGGCAGCGGACGGATCACCGAGACCGCCGCCGCCGCGGGTGGGTGAGGCGACTCCGGCGGCTGCGCCGGGCACGGCGTCCGAAGAACCCCTATCCGGCCCTTGACCCTCACGTTACGTGAGGGCCTATCTGACCTTCTCGCGGAGGTGCAGACGATGCGGAAGTACACGGTGAAAGAGGTGGCAAGGCTGGCGGGCGTGTCCGTCAGGACACTGCACCACTACCACGACATCGGTCTTCTGACGCCCGCGCTGATCGGCGAGAACCGATACCGCTATTACGGTGAGGCGGAGTTGCTGCGGCTGCAGCAGATCCTCTTCTACAAGGAATTCGGCCTGCCGCTTGCAGAGATTGCCGAACTTCTCGACCGGCCGGGCTTCGACCACCTGATCGCCCTTGAGGAGCACAGGAAGAAGCTGGTTCTGGCAGCGGAGCGCTATCGCCAACTCATCACGACGGTCGACCGCACGATCGCCAAGTTGAAAGGAGATAGAGCCATGAAAGCAGAAGAGCTCTACCTGGGCTTTCCGCCGGAAAGGCAACGGGCCTATGAGAAGTGGTTGGCTGAGCACTACGGCGACGAGATGGCCGAGACCATTGCGGTCAGCAGGAAGCGCTTCCAGGCAAAGCCGGAACCGGAAAAGGCTGCCGCCATGGCGGAACTGGCTGGCGTCGAAGCGGACCTCGTGAAGAGGCTGGAACACGGAATTTCGCCCGAGTCCCAGGTCCTCGATCCGCTGCTGGCCCGCCATCGCGACTGGATCGCCGCGATGTGGGGCCGTCCCTGCACGCCGGAAGCCTATGCCAGTCTGGCGGAGCTCTACCAGTCGCATCCGGACTTCATGAAGCGCTACGAAGCGCTGGCCGAAGGCTTCACGGCTTACCTGAGCGCGGCCATGAAGGCCTATGCGGCCCGCCAGGAGGCGGAAGGCTGAAGGAGGGCCGGACCATGCAGCCCGATACAAGGGGGCGGGGCCATGCCCCGTCCCCTTTTTCTCTCCGCCTCCAGCTGCGACACTGCGGCCCGTCTTCACGTCAGCGGAGGAGAGGGCTGTGAGCCTGAAGATGTACGACCTGGCCGGCAATGACCCCGAGGTGCGGTTCAGCCCTTACTGCTGGCGCATCAAGATGGCATTGGCGCACAAGGGCCTGACGGTCGAGACCATTCCCTGGCGTTTCACCGAAAAGCACGTCATCGCCTTTTCCGGACAGGAGCGGGTGCCCGTGCTGATCGACGGTGACCGGCACGTGACGGATTCCTGGGAGATCGCCCTCTACCTTGACGAGGCCTATGGAGACAGGCCGGCGCTCTTTGCCGGCGAGCAGGCCCGTGCGGCCGGGTTCTTCGTCAAACGCTGGTGCGAGACCCAGTTGCATCCGGCCCTGGTGCGCCTGGCTTTGGCGGACATCGTTCAGGTTCTGACGCCGGCCGATGCGGCCTACTTCCGGCAGAGCCGGGAACAGGCCCTGGGCCGGCCGCTGGAGGACTACTGCGAGCCGCGCGAAGCGCACAGAAAGGCCCTGGACGCCTGCCTGGCGCCGCTGCGGTCCAGCCTCAAGGTGACCGGCTTCCTGGGCGGCGGAGCGCCCAACTTCGCCGACTACATCGTGTTCGGTGCCTTCCAGTGGGTGCGTTGCTCGTCACGGGAACCGGTCCTGCAGCCGCACGATCCGCTCGCCGGGTGGTTCGAGCGGATGCTCGGCCTCCATGACGGCCTCGGCGCCAAGGCGCCCCGCGCCTTCGCACAATTGCCACTCAAGGATGGGCCGCCCAGGGATGGGCCGCCCAGGGAGGCCGGCTGAGGAGCTGTCTGCAGAATCCCGGGCGGTTAGCGGGCCATGTAGTCGGGGTCCAGTTCCTGATAGACCTCGTCCACCATCCAGTCGCGGATGACTTCCGGGATGTCGTCTTCGCTGAACTGGCTTTGCACCTCGGGATTTGAGGCGAAGGCCGCGATGTGCGCCAGCTCGTCGCCTGCCAGCTCGATCTGGTAGCCCATCTCCATCTCCTGCAGCACGATCATGGTGGGGGCGCCCCGCCACATGCGCGCGGTGAAGTCGAGCATGTCCAGGTAGGGCGCTTCCGGGTCCGCATCCAGTGCCGGCGCTGCCTTGCCGCCAACGCCGTTCACAGCATGGCAGACCACGCAGCCTTTGCCGACGAAGAGGCGCAGCCCTTCCTGCGCGTCGGCAAGCGGGATGACCAGTTTTTGGCTTTCCTGGTCTTGGGCGCCCCGGGCTGCACTGGGCAGGGCCCAAAGGGCCAAAGCGGCGAGAAGGGTCAGAAGAAGTCCGGCGGTCCAGCGCGCGGCAGGAGTCATGCAAGCATCCTTTCACGGTCGAGTGGTCGGGATAGCCCAGTCATCCCTCCTACAAAACGAATCGGATGCTAGCATCTATGTCCGCGGCTGGCGACCGCAGGGGCGGCGGGTGGCAGAGACCAGCGGCCTCAGGTGTCCTTGGGAACGCTGTCGCCCTCGGGCAGGGGGGTCGGCAGGGGGGGCAGGGGCATCAGCTCGGGCTTTGCCGGCAGCGGCTCCGCAGGGGGCTCAAGCACCGGGCCGGTTTCCGCCGTCCCGGCCGGCCGTGGCGCCACCCCTGGTATCACGGTCGCACCTTCGGCGCCGCCGGCGCCCTCGACCGGCGAGAGGGTGGCGGAAACGGCGTCGCTCTGGCCGGATGGCGCGGCGCCGGCCTCAGCCTCCGTCACCTCACGTTGCAGTTCTTCGCTGATCACCTCGGCAATTTCCAGCAGCCGCTTCTGTTCCATCATGCCGATCAGGCTGTAAGCGAAGCTTCCGCTCCGCCAGAAGAACTGGGAGGCCTCGCCCTCCCGGGCGAAGGTAAAGCTGGTATTGGCGTTGGACCGGCCGGCCCGCATGAAAAGCGAGATCCGATGGCCGTCCTCATCCTGATAGAGCAGCTGCGCGGCGCGCTGGCCGCTGGCGGTCGGCGTCACCCGCTCGGCGATAAGCTGGAAGCCCAGGCTCTCCAGATCCGGCACCCGCAGGGGCGCCCCTTCGGGCTGTTCCGACAGCCAAGTAACGACCTGCCGGCCGCTGGTTTCCGATGCGGCCATTCCGGCGAGCTGGCGCTCGGCCAGGCGCGCATGGGCCTCCGCCGCCTGACGGGTAAAGGCCACCAGGGGATCGCTCGGCCTGAAAAACTGATCGTAGGTCAGCCAGCCGGCGCCGCCGGCAGTGATCATCACGGCGAGCGCTGCGGCCAGGCTGCGGAACTGTTTGGCATAGCTGCGCCGGGGCGCGGCGACCTGCAGCCTGTCGTCGAGCTGCTGCGCCAGCATCGCCATCTGCGGCGGCAGATCGCCAAAGTCTTCGCCACGGCCCGAATCGGAGCTCCCCGAGTCGGAGCCTCCCGAATCGAACAGTCCGTGCAGGCCGATGTTCTGTTTGCGATAGGCGGCCAGGCGCTCGCTTTCGTCCGGCCGCCGGGCCAGGTAGGCCTCGACCCGCGCGCGATCGGCCGCCGGCAACAGGCCGTCCACATAGGCCTGCAGATCCTCCTCGGAAACGCTGTTGTCGCTTCCGGGCGGCGGCTTCTGCCACTGCGGCGGTTCCCGGCCACTTCGGGTCATGGTCCCTACTGAACCTTTCTCAGGTTGGCCATAGGCGCCCCGTTGGTCAGCCGCCTCAGAGCCTCGCGGCCACGCGACAGGCGGGACATGATGGTGCCGATGGGCACGTCCATCACCGCGGCAGCGGCCTTGTAGCTCATGCCTTCGTAGCCGACCAGCAGGACCGCCTGCCGCTGCTCCTCGGGCAACCTTTCCAGCGCTTCGGCAAGGTCGCGCAGGGCCAGCCGGTCGGTCTGCGATGCGGGTCTCGACAGGCGGCTTTCAAGGAACTCGTCGGTCAGGTTGTAGCTCCAGCGCTGCCTCTCGTTCAAGCGGTCGACATGGGCATTGTGCAGGATGGCGAAGAGATAGGCCCTGAGATTGCGGATTTCAGAGCCCTTCTGGCGCCGCGCGAGGGCCCGGCTGAGACACTCCTGAACGAGGTCGTCGGCCTCGGCCGGATCGCCCGTCAGGGCGCGTGCGTACCGTCTGAGACCGGGGATATGCTCCAAGACCGAGGTTTCTGCTTCAGCCACGCCTGGTACCTCCCTGGATATGGTGCTCTCTCGGGAAGGGCTCTCCCCAACCCGATCGATTTGAAGGTAGGCGTCGCGGCTTTGACTGTCCTGGAACCTTAACGGGACCGATTTATGGCGAATTGTGGCGCAAGGACGGGCAAACCCGGCGGCTTGCTGCCGCCGGAGTCCGCCTGAACTGCGGGCGATGGCCATGGCCTGGCCGCAACCTCCCGCCACAACCATGGAACTACTGCGTATCGCTGGACGGTGCGTCACCGGACGGAGCCATCATATCGTCCTGCTGCGACTCGGTGGCCCCGGCCTCCGGCACGGTCGTTTCCGGCGTGGTCGTCGGAGCCAGGGTCGTGCTGCTGGCGCCGGACGAGGAATCCGCCGGCACCGCACCCTGTTGCAGGGGCTGGCTGCTGCCTTCGCCACTGTTTTCAGACTGCTGCTGCTGGTCGCAGGCGCCCAGCGAGAGGGCGAGGGCCGCCGCCACGATACTGGTGGAAAGAAGCGTCTTCTTCATAATCGAATCCTCCGGGTGCAAATTCCGCTGCTGTTACGATCGGTTCTGTCGGCAGGCCGCCCAGCCGCCTTCCCGGTTATCAGCCCCGGTCTCAGCTTCGGTGAGACCGCCGCCGAGGGAGGGGTGCGGCCGGCGCCATGGGGAGAGAGCTGCGCCGGCCGCCAGTACGGGCCGTGAGGGAAGGGCACCGCCCGTAGTTCTCAACTTCACGAAAATCGTCGGGCAAGACGTTGCCTGTTTCGGTCACTCCGATTTCACCTGACACCTTCACCCGCGACCCTATGCTCTGCTTTAATCGTGCCGCCGTCCGAAGACCGGCTGCCCGATCCCCGGCTTGCCGGTGGCAACAGGAAGGGAATCACAGGCTCCGTGCTTTCATACTTAGAGACCGCCCGGTCTGGCGGTTTATTCCCCGTGATCACGCACTGTTTCAACCCGCCGCCCGGGCGTGGCGTTAACGCTCCGCTAAGCCCCGTTCAGGCATTTAGAAGGGTGGCAGGGCCCGCCGTGCGTGTTGGTCAGGGGGCGGCCCTTTTTCGCAGAGATTGCTGACGGCCATGCGATGGATTGACGGACTCTCAGCTCTTGCGATCGGCGCCCTCGCAACCTTGCTGGTGGCGCAACCCGCCGTCCGTGCGCTGGAAGGCCCGGCTCTGGATGGCCTATTCGCGCTGCGCCACGCGCTCTATGGTCAGCGTTACCTCCGTCAGGCATCGCCGACCGTCGTCATCGGCATCGATCGCGAAACGCAACTGCGGCCGCCCTTTGACCGGGTGCCTGTCGAGTTGTGGACGCCGCAGGTTGCGGAGGTCATGGCCGCCGTGCGCGATGGCGGCGCCGCGGTCATCGCCCAATATCACGGCTTTACGGCTTCGGGCGAAGCGGCGGCGCCGGGTTACGATGCGGCCTACGCCGCCTTCCTCAGCGAGGCCGGGCAGGCAGGCCAGTTGGTTCTCGGCCGCCGGGCGCCCGGGCCGGACCGTCTCTCACCGCTGCCCGATCACGTTGCCGCAGTCGGTGGATACCGGAACGTGCGGCTTGCCGAGTTGCGTCCCGACGCCGATGGGGTGGTCCGGCGGATCGCCCTTTATCACGCGTTGACCACGCCCAGCGGCGTCGCGCGGCTGGAGCCTTCGCTGCCGCTGGAACTGGCGGCCCGCGCCCTTAACGAGCGGCCGGAACTGGTGTCGGGACGGGACATCAGTCTTGCCGGCCGTCCGGTGCCGGGCTCTGCCGCCAATGCCTTGATCCTCAATCCCGACAGTGGCAACGGCGGTATTCCGGTCTATTCCTTTGCCGACCTGCACGCCTGTGCCGCGCAGGGAGAGAGCAGCTTCTTTGAGCAGCGGTTTCGGGGCAAGGTCGTCTTGCTGGGGCGGCTGGAGGCGCCTGCTCCCCGTCATCTCACCTCCGCCCGCTTCCTTGAAGACCGCAGCCGCGCTCTGCATTCGGGCCGTTGTCTGCTGCCGGTGATGCGCAGCCTGGCGTCGCTGGGCGGGCCGACCGGCACGGCCGATGTGGTGGTGGCCGCTACGGCCGTGAACAACCTGCTGCGGGGGGAGGCGATCAACAGCCTTGTCGCACCTCTCGGCCTCGTCGTCGCCGGCCTTCTGGCCCTCGCCGCGGCGATCGCTGCGCTTCGGATACGGGTCTGGCTGGTGTTGCCGGGCATCCTCGTCTTTGCGGTTGCCTGGGTTTATGCGGCTGCGACGGTGCTGGACCTTGAGGCCCGGCTGATGCCGCTCGTGCAACCGCTCGTGGCGGTATTCACCAGTCTCCTGCTCGCCCTTGTCTACCGCTACGTGCCGCGGCGGCGGCGTCTCGCCCACGGCTGATGGGCGGCTGAAGAAACACCGCGCGTCTCTGCGCCTGAAGCCTGCGGTCTGCCGTCTTCTGTTTGAGCCAAATCAAGGCTTTGCTTCCGGAAGGCGGAGAAACTTGGAAGATCAGTCGCATCGCTCGAGGAGTAATTGCAATGTCTGGGAGCCGGACCCGCCCGCTTGCCTTCATGTCAGTCCTGTCGGCCGCCGTCCTTGCCGTGACGCCGGTCCTCGGCCAGTCGTCCGAAGAGGAGTGGGGACCGGTTCTGCGGGACCAGATGCTGGTCAGTTACGACTGTGAGGTTGCATTCTTTTCGCAGGTTGCCGAGCGCAACGTGAACGGGGAGGTGATCGTCATCGCCAAGGTGCACTGCCTCGACAAGCGCACCTTCGACGCCTTTCGCCCCGGCTCGTTCGACGTCTTCGAGGTTAATCCCTGCGAAAACCCGGAAAACCGGGTTTGCTAGCCGCCAGGAGTCACCGCAGCTAGGCGGCCTTCTCTCTCTCGAAAACGGCTGGCAGGGCCGGCATCAGCAGGCGGAAAGGCACCAGCATAAGGGCCGTCATGGCAAGCTTCACGGCGAAGTCGCCAAGCGCCCAGGTCTGCCACGGCAGACCGGTGCCGGCAAAGGCGATCGACCAGAACAGGGCCGTGTCCACCGCCGAGCCGAGAACGGACGAGACCAGCGGCGCCCGCCACCAGAGGCCGGCGCGCAGCCGGTTGAAGACGGCGACGTCGAGCAGCTGGGCGACGAGAAAGGCCGAGCCGGAGGCAACAGCGATCCGCGGGTCGGCCAGCCAGAGCGAAAGGACCACCGCCAGAGCGAAGCCCGCGTAGATCACGCGCCGGGCCGCGCGCGGCCCAAGGGTGCGGTTCGTCAGGTCGGTGACCAGAAAGGCTACCGGATAGGAAAACGCACCCCAGGTCAGCCAGTCGTTGATCGGGAACTGGACCAGGTAGTTCGACAGCGCAACGATGCCGGCCATCGCCGCAACGCCGGCGGCGATGCCCCTGGCGGAAACACTGAGGGGCGCTTGGCTCATGGGTTCGGTCCTGGCCTGGGGGTGTCTGCGCGGGCCCCGCCCGCAATCGGCGGATGTCCTATCAGATCGCACAGACGGCGGCCAGCAGGAATCCGCGCCTTCGCCCCCGTCTCATGGGATGGCGGGGTCAGGCGATGACAGGCAGCGGCTGGTGCCGGCCGAAGGTGTTCACGGCCGGCGGCAGGTCGAGCCAGCCTTGCGCCAGGGTCGCATAGAGCTGGCGGAAATCCAGGTTGTGGATCAGGTCGCCTCCCTGCAGATCGCCGACCGGGGGCTGGCGCCCGTAAAGCCCGCCGCGCAGCTTGCCGCCGAGCAGGAAGTGGGGGGCCGCGGTGCCGTGGTCGGTCCCGCCGCTGCCGTTTTGGGCCACCCGGCGGCCGAACTCCGCGTAGGTCACCACCAGGCAGCGGTCCCAGGCGCCGGCTCTTTTCAGGGCCTTGGCAAAGGCGTTGAGGCTGGCGGCGAGATCGGTCAGCAGGCGCGGATGGCGCGCCGCCTGATTGGCGTGGGTGTCGTAGCCGTTGTGCTGAACCTTGATGACCGCCGCTGGCGCCTGCGCGGCGATCACGGCGGCCGCGAGGCGAAGCTGCCGGCCCAGGGGTGTCTTGGGGAAATCGGCCTTGATCTCCTTTGCCTGATCGAGGGCCGTCGTGAGCCGTCCCGCCGCGTCGCGGGCCTGGCGGCGGACCGCCAGGATGTGATCCAGCGCCGGGTTTGCGCTCGCTGCGTCGCGACCGTCCAGCAGACGCGCCGCCGTCTTCAGTTGCCTGCTGTCCTTAAGGACGACCGGCGGCAGGGCCTCGCCGGCCAGCGGGCCGATGGGGCCGCCCAGGACAACCCCCAAGGTTCCCAGGCCCGGCGGCAGGCCGCCGGCTTCGGTGATTGCACGGTGCAACCACCCGTCCTGCAAGGTCTGCTCGCTCGCCGAGGCGGTGTTCCAGATCTCGATGGAGCGGAAGTGGGAGCGGTTGGGCCGCGGATATCCCAGACCCAGCACCACGGCAAGCTCGCCGGCCTGCCAGTGGGGCATCAGGGGCTTGAGGTTGGGGTGCAGCCCGAGGGTTTCGTCGAGCTGCAGAACGCGGTCGCGTGCGATGGCCAGCTTCGGACGCGACCGGTAGTAGGCCGGGTCGGCATAGGGCACCACCGTGTTCAGTCCGTCGTTGCCGCCGCTCAGTTCGACCAGGACAAGGGTCTTTGCTAGCCCGCGACCCTTCGCCGCCACAGCACCCGGTACCGATGGCAGCGCCAGGCTCAGAGGAAGGGCGGCGGCGCCCTTCAGCAGGCTTCGGCGCGGAATGGCGGCCATCTTTCGCCTCCTTCTCTCGGGGCTTTTCATTTCAGCTGATACGCCGGATCGCCGAGCAACTGGCGCACCTGGGCGCCGCTGGCATAGCGATCGAGGATCTCGGAATCGACCGGCGCAATTGGCAGCAAGAGCATCGTCACCGCGTCGGCGCGGCGCCAGGCCTCCGGCAGGTCCGCAACCCAGGTATCGAACATCCGGGCCCGCCGCGTCTCGCCACGGTTTGCCGAGCTTTGCATGCCGGCCGGCGTGGCCGTGGCCTTGCCGCCGCCGGTGATGCGCTCCAGCAGACTTTGACGGTCGACCAGGCTGCTCGCCGTGATCCAGGCCGTACCACCCGGCCAGCCTTTGACGTTCGGCGGGTCGAAAAGGTTCTGGCCGAGCCGGCCGGAAAGGCGCACCAGATCCTCGTAGCGTTCGACAGGCAGGTCGAAGAGGCGGACCGTGCCAACGAGGAACTCGACAGGCGACTTTATCAGGCGGCCACGGTTTTCCGGCGCCCAGAACGGGTCACTGGCAAACAGCGCCGCAAGCAGCGGCTTGATCTCATAGTCGGCTTCGCGAAAGACAGCGGCAAGCCGTTCGACCTCCTGCGGATCGGGGTCTTCGGATATGAACTGGCGCCAGAGCTTCTCGACGATAAAGACGGCGGTGCGCGGATGGTCAAGCAGGACCGTGATGACGTCGTCTCCGTTCAGCCGCCCTTGCGCGCCAAGAACCGATTTCATGCCGTCGTCGTGCCAGCGCTGGCGAAAGGTGAAGCTGGCGTCCTTGCGGTCGACGCTCCATCCGGTAAAGGCGCGCGCGGCGTCTTTGATGTCCGCTTCCTGATAGTGACCCTCGCCGAGGGTGAAGAGTTCGAAAAGCTCGCGCGCGAAGTTCTCGTTCGGCGCTTGCTTGCGGTTGCGGGCCCCGTCCAGATAGACAAGCATCGCCGGGTCGCGGGCGACCGCGCGCAGCAGACGCCCGAAGTTGCCGAGCGCCTCTTGCCGCAGCAGGCGGTTCTGACGGTACATCAGAACCGGCGCCTTCACCTTCCTCAGGCCGGAGGTGAAGTGGTTGTGCCAGAACAGCGTCATCACCTCGGTGAGAGGGCTGGCGGTGACCGCCATCTCCTCGAACCACCAGGCCTTCAACTCGAGCGCCTGTTTGCGCAGGTGCCTGCGCAGCGCCTGCTTTTCTTCACGCGTCAGGTCCTTCATGCGCGGCGGCGTCCAGTCCGCTGTCCAGCCGGGCGCCGGGGTCGCAGCTTCCGGGACCGTGGCGCCGAGAATGCGGTCGATTGCCGTTTCGCGCGAAAGAGGTAGCAGTGCGTCAATGGTTTCCGGTTCGGCGGCGAACCCGCTGCGCACCAGAAGATGTCGGGCCTCGTCCCGGCTCAAGGCGGACGCAGAGGCTGGCAGGAGCGCAGCCAGCACAATCACTGCGGCGAAAACGAAGCGGACCTGGTCGCGCATAGTCGTCATTCCGGTGTTCGAAAAGCCTCCGTCACTGGTGGGCGGGTGCAAAAAAGAGCCCGGACATGCGAGTTATCCTCATTATACGCCCTTTGCGAGGCTTTCGTCCCCCATTGCTGTTGGGCTAGCTTCTTTGGGCCGTGGCCGCAGGTTTGTTTTCGGGGGAGTAGTTTTTGCCGTCCGCCAGTGGTTGGGGATCGAAGGGCCGGGCCCGATGTGTCCGGACAAGCCTTTCGACCCTGCTCTTCTTGTTGTTCGCAGGTTTTGTTTCTCCGGTTCCTGCTCAAGACCTTGCGCTTCCTCCAGCGCCTTTCAAGGTGCTGCCCGAGGGCACGCTCATGGTTTGGGAAAACATGGACACCGGAAAGCGGGTGGAGGGCGTGGTTGGCCGAACGGTCGGCAAGATCGTCAGCTGGATCTGGGAAGGCAAAACCTTTGCGAGCTGGGGGCACGTCTGTATCGACTGTGTCGCCGCCGGCGTTTCACCCGACGGTGGAGTGCTCGGTCTTCTCTATCCTCTGGAGGTGGGAAAGACCGTGTCCTTCACCCGCAACTGGGGGGGGCAGAGCTGGAACGACCGCATCACGGTCACGGGCACGGAGCGCATCGAGGTTCCGGCCGGAACCTTCGATACCTATGTCCTGCTGCGCCAGTCAGAGCAGGTGGGCAGTGACTGGCGGGCGGAGCAGCGCAATTGGTTTGCGCCGGATCTGGGCTGGGTTGTCCGCTTTGAGGGATTCAACAACCGGGGCTCGGGGGAGCGATGGCAGGCGGTCCGCTTTGACTGAGCCGCCGCACCGTCGATTCCGGCCTTAACCCACAGGAATCCGCAGTTTTCCACATATCTGGTCCTAGACAGCCATAATATCCCCCTATATTGTGCTGAAATTCTGTCGCCGTACGACATATAGTATTTTGTACCAAATGTAGCATTAGACGTAGAGGCAAACGCATGACTTGGACCGAAGAACGTGTTGCCGAACTCATGCGGCTCTGGGAAGCCGGTCGCAGCGCTTCGGAAATCGGTCGCCTGCTGGGAGTGTCAAAGAACTCGGTCGTCGGCAAGGCCCACCGCATGAAGCTCGCGGCGCGGCCCTCGCCGATCAAGCGGGGCGGCAGCGCGACGAGCCGCAGGGCAGCAGTGCCCGCCGCGCCGAAGCCGGCGGTGCGCGTGGCGACCCAGCCCAAGATCGAACGGCCTGTTTCAGCGCCGGCACCGGCGCCTGCCGAAGTGCGCCGGCAGGCGCCGATCGCCCGTCGAACCGGTGGCAAGGGCCCCAACTGCCTTTGGCCGATCGGCGATCCGGGCGATGCGGATTTCCATTTCTGCGGCGCCCCGGCGGTGCCGGGTAAGCCGTACTGCGCCGAACACTGCGCCAGGGCCTATATCGTGCGCAGCAACCGCTCGGATTCGGAAGCGGCCTGACGCAGCCGGGACGGCTTAGGAGTTTTGGTGATCTATCGTGCCCGGCGCTTCGCGTCGGGCACGATTGCTTTCAGCCGTGGACGACCCGGGCTGCGCCGCCGCGGCGGGGGTCGCCCGCGGCGCTGAAGGTTCCTCCGGCGCGCCGCGCGACGCCGTGAACGCCGCCGAAAAACAGGTTGTGCTTCGGCCAGTCGATCACCTGGTATCCCCGGGCCGACAACAGCTTGCCGCCGCCGGCCGCCAGCCCGCCTTCCAGGTTCGCAAGCTTACCTTCCAGGTGAAGGCGCGGGGCCTCGGTGGCGGCCTGCAGTTCCATGCCGTGATCCAGCAGGTTGGTCAGCACCTGCAGCACGGCACTGCGGATCCGGTTCGACCCGCCGGAGCCGATGGCGAAGAGGGAGCCCTTCGCGGTCCTGGCGAGGCTGGGCGCCATCATCGAGGACAGGCGGCTGTCGGTCGGCCAGTGGTGGAAACCGCCGCGGTTCAGATCCTCTTCGCCCAGCATGTTGTTCAGTGTGATACCGCTGCCCGGCAATTGCCGCCCGCATCCCTCTCCGTTGGACAGGCTCATGGCGGCAAGATTGCCGGCGGCATCGACGACGGAGATGTGCGTGGTGCCGCGGGTGAAGCTGGCATGGCCGGCAACCTCGCCGGCATAGCGGTCGAGCAAGGCGGAGTCGAAGAGCCGCTCGGCGGCTTCCGATTCCTCCGCTTCGCCGCTCGCCTGCTCCAGGCGCGCCTCCACCCGCGCCTTGTTGGTCAGGTCCATGACCCGCGCCATGAGCAGCAGGTGCTCTTCGCTGATCGGCTCCAGCCGTCCGGGCTCCTCTGCCCCCAGAAGATGCAGTGCAAAACCGATGAGAATGCCGCCGCAGGAGGGCGGCGGGTTCGTCAGGACCTCCGCATCGCGGTAGCGGCAAAGGAAGGGCCGCCGCTTGATCACCTGATAGCCGGCCAGATCGTCCGCCGTGAGCTGACCCCCGCCGTCGCGGCAGAGAGACACCAGCCGCTCCGCCATGTCGCCTTCGTAGAACAGCGCCTCTCCTTCGTGGGCCAGCGCGTCCAGGCTGTCGCCCAAGTCGGTCTGGCGAAGGATCTCGCCGGCGCCCAGCAACCCGCCCGAAGCTCCGGTAAAGAGGCTGCGCGAACCGGCCTCCGCCATGAGAATCGGCGCGACGACGCTGAACAGGTAGGCGTCGATGGGCCGCACCTCGACCCCCTCGCGCGCCAGGCGGATGGCAGGCGCCACAAGGCGCGGCAGCGGCATGCTGGCGAGGTCGCGATGGATGGCGAAGACGCCGCGCACCGCGCCGGGTGTAGCCATGGCGCCAAGGCCGATGTGGAATTCCTGGGTCGCGGTTCCGAAGTCCGCATGGATCGGATAGAAGTCGAGCGCTTCCGCCGGGGTGCGTTGCTTGGGCGTCTGGACGAAGAAATCGTAAAGAACCGGGTCGGCACCGTCCGCCTGGGCCAGCAGGAAGCCGCCGCCGCCCAGCGAGCAGAGCACCGGCTCGGCAACGCAGGAGGCAAAGAAAGCGGCCAGCACCGCGTCGAAGGCGTTGCCGCCCTCGCGCAGAACCTCTTCCGCCGCCGCAGCTGTCGCCGGGTGGCCGCAGGCCACGGCCCCCAGCGGCCGACCCGCGGCGGTTGCCTTGCCAGACGTCATAGACGGTGCCCTGTCCCCTGTTCCCTATGCTTCTCGCGGGGCGCCGGTTCGAACGTCGCGCGGCGGCCCTTTGTTGTCCGACAGGGTGGGCACTTTCGGCTGCCTTGGCAATGCTTTCGCGGCCGGCGCTCAGAGCAGATCCCCGGCCTCCCGCTGGAAGGCGAGGTAGCGTTCGTAGCGCGCGAGCAACAGCTCGCGCATCTGCGTATCCGGCGCGATGGTGGCCTCGCTGGCCGGCTTGGCGGACAGGCAGGCCGCGGCCTCCGCATCGCCTGCCGCCACCCGGCCGAGGCGGGCCGCGCCGAGGGAGGCGGCAACGTCGCGGCCACTGGGCAGGTCGACCGGACGGTCCAGCAGGCTGGCGATCATCTGGCACCACAGCCGGTTCTGCGCGCCGCCGCCGACGATCTGCAGGTTCTCCGGCTTCAGGCCGACTTCGGCTTGTGCCTCCAGACACTCGATGAACTGGAAGCTGACACCCTCCATCACGGCCCAGCCGAGCATGCCGAGATCGGTCGAGAGCGAGAGCCCGGCCAGGAGGCCGCGGGTCGCCGGGCGGTTGTGCGGCGTGCGGATGCCGTTGAGGAAGGGCAGCATGACCGGCGCCTCGCCGGCGCGGCCCTCGGCCCAGAGGCGGTCGGCTGCGCCGGCTATCTCGGCCAGGCTCTTGCCAGTGATGCCGAGGACCCAGTCGACGCTGGCGGTCGCCGCCATCACGCAACCCATGGAGAGAAAGGCTTCGGGGGCGGCATGGGCGTGGGTCAGCACCGCCTTGTCGGGCAGCGGGCGGTACTGGGAATCGACGATGCAGACCACGCCGGAGGTGCCGATGGTGATGATGGCATCGCCAGGCCGGGCGACGCCGACACCGACGCTGGCGGCCATGTTGTCGCCGGCGCCGGCGGCCACCGGCGTTCCCGCCGGGATCTTCCAGTGCGCCGCCAGGTCCGGCAGCAGATCGCCGCCGGAAGCCCAGGAGTCGATGATCGGCGGCAGCCGGTCGGCGCTCCAGCCGGCTGCCTTGCAGAGTTCGTCGCTCCAGCGCCGGCTTTCGGTTTCCATCACCAGCATGCCGCAACCGTCGGAGGGTTCGGTGGCGCGTTTGCCGGTGAGGCGCAGGCGCACGAAATCCTTCGGCAGCATGACGCAGTCGGTCTTCGCGAAGACTTCCGGTTCGTGCTTGGCCAGCCACAGCAGCTTGGGCGCGGTGAAGCCGGGGTCCGGCGTGCAGCCGCTGCGGTGGCCGATGTCGGGCGCGCGCCGCAGCAGTTCATCGCATTCCTCGAGCGCGCGACCGTCGTTCCAGAGGATGCCGCTGCGCAGGGCGCGGTCCTGATCGTCGACAACGACGGCGCCCAGCATCTGCCCCGAGAGGCCGATGCCGCGTACCTGGTTCATGAGGTCCGGGTGCTGCAGCGCCAGCTCGTCGAAACAGCTCCGGGTCGCCGTCCACCAGTCGTCGGGGTGCTGCTCGCTCCAGCCCGGGTGCGGCCGCGAGACCTCCAGGCGATAGGACGCAGAGGCATGGATGTGGTCGTCGCCATCGGCGACCACGACCTTGACGCCGGAGGTGCCGATGTCGATGCCCAGATACATGGCGTTCTCCCTCAGGTGATCTGTTCTTCTTTAGTGTTTATGCGCGCGCCTTGCCCTGGGGGCGTTCGCCGGCGGCGGCGAGAACGGCCTGGGCCGTATCTTCGTCGGAGATGAAAACGTCCACTGCCCCGGTGCCCAGTGCCGCCGTCAGGATCGGCACCTTGTTCGCGCCCCCGGCAGCGAGGATGACCGAGTTCATCTCGAAGAGGTCGCCGAGCCCCACGCCGATCACCCGGTCGTTGATGGGATGGTCGACCAGCCGGCCCTCGGCATCGAGGAACTGGCCCAGGATGTCCCCGACAGCGCCGGCTTCGATCAGTTCCTCCACCGTGATGTCGCTGGGCAGGCCGTCCTTCACCAGGATCGATTGCTTGCTGGTGTCGCCGGCCGCCATGGTGACGGCGTCGACTCGGCGGATCTTGTCCAGCACCGCGCGGAAGACGTCGAGGCCCATCAGCGTGTCGCGGCTCTCCTTCGAACCGGCATAGAGCGGCGCCGTGAAGTAGCTGTGCTGTGCGGCACAGAGGTCGGCGAGGCGCGTGGTGACTTCAAAAGTATTGATGTCGGAGCCCTTGGTCATGCCGCCCATCATGGAGACGATCTCCAGATCCGGGCGGTGCACCGGCTCCATGAAGCGGGTCGCCAGGTTCAGGGTGTTGCCCCAGGACATGCCGAAGAGCGTGATCGCCGGATCGGCCAGGAGGCGCGTCAGGTGATGGCCGAGCGCGGTGCCGACGATGGTCTGCACGTTGCCGGGGTCTGCGGGACTGGGGACGATGTAGGCCTCGGCGAGGCCGAAGCGCTCGCGCAGGCGGGCGTCCAGGTCGACACTGCTGGCGAAGGCCGAGTTGATGGAGATCCGCACGATGCCCAGGCGGCGGGCGTCGGCCAGGGCCTTGTTCACGCGCAGGCGGGTGACGCCCAGGCGTTCGGCCACCGCCCCCTGGGTCAGGCCCTCGACGTGGTAGAACCAGGCGACGCGGGTGAGGAAGCGTTCCTCCTCGTCGATCTGCAGCGTCTTCGATGCTCGTGCCACGGCCATCGTTCCCTCTATCCGCGCGCGTCCAGGATCGCGTCCGCCAGCTCCTGGAAGCCGGCGGCGCTGCGGCCCTGGGTAACCCATCGCGGCGGCGCTTCCAAGGCGAAGTCGCGCACGTTGGCGACCCCCACGGAATGCTCGAAGACGGCGAACATGGGCTGGTCGTTGGGGGAGTCCCCGGCGAAGACGATCTCCGCGTTGGCCGCGTCAAGGTCGAGATCGAAGCGCTCGGACAGGCAGCGCCGCGTCATGGTCAGCTTGTCGTACTGCCCGAACCAGCCGTTTACATGGATGGAGCTGACTTTGGCGGTGGCCCCTGCCTCCTCGAAAAGACGCACGATCTGTGCCACCGCGTGGTCCGGAAGGGGCGCGACGTCTTCGCAGAAGTCGATGGCCAGATCGGCGAGGCGGTAGTCCTGGTCGGAGGCGATGCCGCTGCCTGGCACCGTCTCCAAAATCCGCTGACGCAGCTCTTCCAGCCGGCGGCGGTCGGCGGCGCGTTCCTCGGCGGACTTGGCAAAGCCTTGGTGCATGCGCCGTTCGCTGCGGTCGTAGGAGAAGTAGAGGGCCCCGTTCTCCCCGACCACGGCATCCACCGGCCACATGCGGGCGATGTGGTCGCACCAGCCGGCCGGGCGGCCGGTCACCGGGATGACCTTGAGACCGGCGGCGGAGAGCCGTTCCATCGCGGCAAGGCTCGCCGCCGGCAGGCGCCCCTCGTCGGTCACCGTATCGTCGATGTCGGTGAGCAAGAAGCGCAGGGCGCGGCGCGCTTCCGCCGGGAACTCCGCCAGGGGACGCATGGCCGCTACTTCACTGCGCCCATGGTCAGCCCGCGCACGAGCTGCTTGGAGGCGATCAGTGCGAAGATGATGACCGGGATCACGATCAGCGTGCTGGTCGCCATGATCTTGCCGTAGGGCAGGTTGTAACCCTCCATGAAGCCGACGGCGATCGCGGGCGCCGTCTTGGCTGCGGTGCGGGTGAGCACGAGCGCGAACATCAGCTCGTTCCAGGAGAAGATGAAGGAGAAGATCGCCGAGACCGCGACGCCGGGCGCCGCCAGGGGCAGGCAGATGGAGCGGAAGATGCGGAACTGGCTGGCGCCCTCGAGAACCGCGGCTTCGTCCAGCTCGCGCGGGATGGAGCGGAACTGGTCGGTGCAGATCCAGATCACGATGGGCAGGTTGAAGGTCAGGTAGATCAGGATCAGCACGATGTGGGTATCGAGCAGTCCGAAGAATTTGACGATCAGGAAGAACGGCAGCGCGAGGACGATGGGGCTGACCATGCGGTTGGTGATGAACCAGAACCAGAGGTCGCGCTTGCCGCGGAACTCGAAGCGGGCGAGCGCATAGGCTGCCGGTGCGCCGAGCACAAGCGCGAGCACGGTGGTGCAGACCGCGACGATGAGGGAGTTGATGAGGCTCGCCCCCACCTTGTCCTCGAACAGCACCTCGACGTAGTTGGCGAGGGTGGGGGTAAAGGTCCAGACCGGTGGCGAGGCGAGGGCGACCACCTGATCCTTCAGGCTGGTGGTGACCATCCAGTAGAAGGGAAAAAGGCAGCAGAGGACGATGGCGATGAGCAGCAGCGCCTGGGCGATGAGGCTGCGGGTGGTCATTGCTGCACCTCGCGGTAGATCAGGCGGATGTAGAGCTGGCTGAGGACGATGGTGATGATCAGCAGGATGATCGCCTGGGCCGAGGCAAGACCCTGGTCGAAGACCCGGAAGCCGACGCGCTGGATCAGCAGGCTGATCAGCTCGGTGGAGGAGCCGGGTCCGCCGCGGGTCATGGTGAAGACCATGTCGAAGAGTTTCAGAGTGTCGGCGGTGCGCAGGATCAGGATCGCCGTGAGGCCGGGAATGAGGAAGGGCAGCTGGACATGGCGCAGCACGACCCACCACTTCTTGGTTTCCAGGCGCGCGGCTTCCTCGATCTCTCCCGGCACCGTGGTGAGGCCGGCCAGCAGCACCAGCGCGCAGAACGGCGTCCACTGCCAGACGTCCCAGAAGGCGATGGCGATGAAGGCGTTGGTTGGATTGCCGAGCCAGTTCACCGGGTCGAAGCCGAGGAAGCCGATCAGCTGGTTCACCACACCGTACTTGAGATTGAACATGATCTGGCCGAGCAGGCCGACCACGGCGTAGGTGGTTGCCATGGGCACCACCAGCGAAAGCCGGGTGAGCGTTTTCAGAAAGCCAAGGCCGGGGCGGTGCAGGAGCAGTGCGATGCCCATCCCGAGGATCAACTGCAGCGGCAGCACGATCACCAGCAAGGTCATGGTGCGCTGCATGGCGTCCCAGAACACAGGGTCGCTGAGAACGGTCTGGTAGTTCTCCAGCCCGAGGAAGGGCGTGCGCCGCAGGTTGGTGAGCTGGTACTTGTGCAGCGAGGTGTAGATCGCAAAGGCCAGCGGGACGATGCCGATCAACACCAGGCTCAGCACGGCGGGGCCGAGAAAGCCGAAGATCGTCAGTCGGCTGACACCGCCCGTTTTCACGGTTCCCCTCTCATAACGCTGCGCCGGCTGTCGTTCCCGGCCATGCAACTGCCCGTCCCCGACCCCGCCGGGACTCGGGACTGTGGGAGGAACTGTAGCAGAAGCTTTGTCTTCAGCGCTCACGGGAAGAAAAGGAAAGGGGGACGCAGGTATCGGGCGTCCCCCTTTCCCCCAGGGAGGTTGAGCTTGGAGGTTGCGCTTATTGGGCCAGCGGTTTCTCGCCGCTGTAGTAGCCGGCGTCCTCGAGCACGGCTTCCATGCGCTTGCCGAGTTCTTCGGCCCCTTCCTCGATGCTGACTTCACCCAGCATGATCCTGGTCCCCCATTCCTGGACGATCTCGGTGATCTCCGGCCATTCGGCGAAGCGCGGGCGGAACTCCGGCACGCCGTCCTGCCAGGACTCCACCAGGGCATCGACGTACTGGTACTGCTCGGCAACGCCCGGCAGCTTGTAGACGCTCTGGCGCGCCGGCACGCCGCCCAGCTCCAGGTAGCGCTTGGCGTTGGCCTTGGAGGTCACCCACTGGATGAAGAGATAGGCCGCGGCCTGCTCGTTCTCGTCGGCCTGGCTCGCCACCGCCAGGGAGAAGCCGCCCAGCGCCGGCTTGCGCCCGGCCGGGCCCTTGGGCTCCGGCGCCACGCCGAAGCAGTCGCCCAGCTTGGAGGTTTCCGGGCTGGTCAGCGTGGAGTAAAAGGCCGACCACTCGGTGATCATGGCGACGTCGCCCTGAGCCAGGGCATTGACGGTTTCGGCATGGTCGTAAGCGACGATGCCTTCGGGCATGTACTGCATCAGATCCTGACGGAACTTGAGACCCGTCTGACTCTCTGCGCTCAGCAGGTTGGACTTGAACTCGTCATCCAGGAAAGAGCCTCCGAAGGGCCAGAGCATGCGGGCAAAGCTGTCCGCCGACTGGGTTTCGTTGCGCTTGGACTGCAGGGCGAAGGCGTACTTGCCGTCCTTGGTGAGGGCGGGCCCGTAAACGTTCTTCAACTCGTCCCAGGTTTGCGGCGGCCCGTCGAAGCCGGCTTCCTTCAGCATGCAGGCGTTGTAGAACAGCAGGCCGGAATAGTTGTCGAAGGGCAGACCGTAGACCGTGCCGTTCCAGGCGCCGAAAGCGTTCAGCACCAGCGGGAAGAAGTCCTCCATGTCGAGCTCGGGATCGGCGAGGTCCGGGTTCGAAGTGAACTTCTCCAGCGGCACGATCCACTCGTTCTCGGCGAAGTTGCCGATCCACACCAGATCGATCAGGGCGATGTCGAGATCGCCGCCAGCCACGAAGTCGCGGACCTGCTCGCCGAGGGCGTTCTCATAGGGATGCTTGATGATGTTGACCTTGATGCCGGTCGCTTCCTCGAACTCCGGCAGCATCTCTTCGGCGGCTTCGTAGCCGGGCCGCAACAGGAAGACGACGTCGACCGTCGTCCCGGCGTAGGGCTTCGCGGCTTCCTCGAGCGACCATCCGAAAGCCGGGCCGGTTCCCAGCGTCAGGCCGGCACCCAGCGCCACGCTCGTTGCAGCGCCGAACGCCAAGCCACGCAGTGTCGATTTCAGCATGACCTCTTCCTCCCTTGATGTTTTCAGGCCTTGTTGTCTTTCAGGACACCATACAAATGTCTTAGATCATTTACAATTGTTTTTGTGCGTGCTAGCCATAGACTGTCTGCGCGCTTTACTTCAGAGGCTCGCAGCGCGAAGGCCGCACGCAAGAAGGCCGCGAAATGAAGCTCGGGCTTTAAGCCAGGGGAGGAGCAGGTGGCGCGCGTCGCCTTTGCCAACGTCGATAAGTTCTATGGTCCGGTTCAGGCGCTCTCCGACGTTTCGCTGGAGATCGAAGATGGCGAGTTCGTCGTCTTCGTGGGGCCCTCCGGCTGTGGCAAGTCGACGCTTCTGCGCTCCGTTGCCGGTCTCGAGTCGATTTCCTCCGGGGTCATCGCCATCGGCGACCGGGAGGTTACCCACGTGGCCCCCTCGGACCGCGGCGTGGCCATGGTCTTCCAGTCCTATGCGCTCTACCCGCACATGACGGTGCGCGCCAACATGGAATTTGGCATGAAGATCAACGGCGTCGCGGCTGCCGAGCGCAGCGCGCGGGTCGCCGAGGCTGCCCGCGTTCTGCAGTTGGAAGACCTGCTAGAGCGCCGGCCCGCGCAGTTGTCCGGCGGCCAGCGCCAGCGCGTCGCCATCGGGCGCGCCATCGTCAAGGAACCCCAGGTCTTTCTCTTCGACGAACCGCTCTCGAACCTGGACGCCAAGCTCCGGGTGCAGATGCGTGTCGAACTGGAAGCGCTACACGAGCAGCTCGGCGCCACCATGATCTACGTGACCCACGACCAGGTGGAAGCCATGACCATGGCCGACAAGATCGTGGTGCTGAACGAGGGGCGGGTCGAGCAGGTGGGCCCGCCCATGGACCTCTACAACGCGCCGGCCAGCGAGTTTGTCGCCGGCTTCATCGGCGCCCCGAGCATGAACTTTCTTTCGGTGGCATTGGTGCCCGGCGGAGACGGCGACCATGTGACCTACGGCGCGGTCCGGATCCCGCTCGGGCGGACGCTGGGTCTGGCGCTGGGCCACGACGGTCCCCTGCGCCTGGGCATTCGCCCGGAACATCTGCGCCTGACCGAGGCCGGTGCGGGCACGCTGGATGTCGATGTCGAGGTGACGGAGGCCCTGGGTGGCGAAACCTACCTTTACAGCCGCACCGGGGAAGGCGACCGATTGGTGATCAAGGCCGACGGCGATACCGCGCTGTCGCCGGGGCATAAGATCGGACTGGCTTTGGACCCCAAACGTCTGCACCTTTTCGGCGCGGACGGGCGCAGCCTGCTGACGTGAGTGCGGCTCCTGGGACGCCGGCTGCGAAGGCGCGAGTGAAGGAAGCGCATGTCTGAGTGGAAACGTCAGCTAGAAGACCTGGTGGCGCCGGCAGTGGCGCGGTCGCGCTACATCGACCGCATTGTCGTCGACCGCGGTGCCCTTGCGCAGGCCGGCGCGGTCTTCAAGGAGAGCTTCGCGGCGCAGCGGGCTTTTCTCGTCGGCGACGAAAACACCTTCGCTGCGGCGGGTGCAGGGCTCGCGGGCGCTCTCGAAGCAGCGGGCATCGCCGTCGAGCGTCTGGTGCTTCCGGCCTCGCCGCGCCCGAAGCCTACGCTTGCGCTGGCCCGCGAAATCCAGGCGCACTGGCAGGCGGCAGCTGCGGAGGCGGTGCCCGTGTCCCTGGGTTCGGGTGTGATCACCGATCTCGTCAAGCATGCGGCCTTCATGGAAGGCCGTCCCTTCTTCTGCGTTGCCACCGCCGCCTCCATGGACGGCTATGCCAGTGCCGGCGCGCCGTTGGTCGAGGACGGCTTCAAGCACACCATTCCCTGTGCGCCGCCGCGGGCGATCCTGGCGGACCTCGACGTGATCGCCGCCGCTCCGTCCGAGATGACGGGCTGGGGCTATGGCGATCTTGCCGGCAAGGTGCCGGCCGGCGGGGACTGGATTCTGGCGGACGCGCTGGAGGTTGAGCCCCTGGATGCGGTCGCCTGGCCCCTGGTGCAGGACCGGCTGCGCGACTGGCTGGCCGACCCGGCGGCTCTGGCGGCCGGCGACGCGGCGGCGACGGCGGGCCTCTTTGCTGGGCTGACCGTGACCGGGCTGGCCATGGAGTTTCACGGTTCTTCGCGACCGGCCTCCGGCGCCGATCACCAGATCGCCCACCTCTGGGAGATGGAAAACCTCAGTCACCAGGGGCAGCCGGTCTCCCATGGAGCCTGCGTGGCCATCGGGTCCCTTGCGACGCTGGGACTTTTCGACTGGCTGCTGGAACAGGATCTGACGCTTCTGGACCGGGATCGGGTCCTTGCAGCGAGGCCCGGCCCGGAGGCGATTGAACAAGCCATTCGCGACGCCTTTCCCGAGCCGGCGGTGGCCGCGCGCGCGCTGACCGAGACCATGGCCAAGCTGCCGTCCCGTGCGGCCCACGCTGAGCGGCTGGACCACATCGCTGCGGTCTGGCCGTCGTTGCGCGCCAAGCTGAAGGCGCAGTTACTGAGCGCCGCGGAGATGCGCCGCCTGCTGGCCACAGCAGGCGCGCCCAGCAGCGCCGACGCGATCGGCCTCGATCCGGCGCGCACCAAGGCAACGGTGCTGCGGGCGCGCTTCATGCGGCGGCGCTATACGGTGCTGGACTTCCTGGCCGAGACCGACCTGCTGGCGGCGGCGAGCGAAGCGGTCTTTGCGGCCGCGCCGGCACCCTAGGGTCCCCTGAGGACGCAGCGACGAGAGGGAGAAGTTGCCCATGGCGCAATGGCAAAGCCTGGCCGAACAAGGCGTTGCAGAGCTTCGCGGGGCGGTGCTGGCGGTGGACGAAGATGCGGCCGAATCCGTTGTCGATGCCATCGCCTCGGCGCAGAGGATCGCACTGCATGGCGTCGGGCGCGAAGGCCTGATGATGAGGGCGCTCGCGATGCGCCTTTTCCATCTTGGCCTTCAGGCGCATGTGGTGGGCGATATGACGACGCCGCCGTTGGGCGCCGGCGATCTTCTGCTCGTCTCGGCCGGGCCCGGCCACTTCGGGACGGTCGCCGCCCTTGTCGCGACCGCCGCCGCCGCTGGTGCCCGCACCGCCTGTTTCACCGCGCAGCCTGACGGCGCCGTACCGCAAGCCTGCGATCTGGTTGTGGTTCTGCCGGCGCAGACCATGGCCGATGATCGGCGTCCGGCGGCAACGTCGGTGCTGCCGATGGGATCGCTCTACGAAGGCGTTCAGTTCATCGCCTTTGAACTGCTGGTCCTGCGTCTGCGCGACCGCCTCGGCGAAACCGCCGAGACCATGCGCGCCCGGCACACGAACCTGGAATAGGGAGCGCGCCATGCCCGATACCTCCGATCACGAGCGCCGGAAGACCTGGGTCGACCGCTTCTCGCTCGACGGCAAAAAGGCAGTGGTGACCGGCGCCACCAAAGGCATCGGCTATGAAATCTGCACGGTCTTCGCGGAAGCCGGCGCCGACATTGTTGCCGTGGGCCGCGACCAGGCGGGACTTGCGGCGGTCTGCGAAGCGGTCGAGGCCAAAGGCCGGCGCTGCCTCGGCGTCAGGGCCGACCTCGCCAGTGTCGACGGGGTCGGCGAGGCCGCATCCTTGGCGCTCGATTACTTCGGTTCCGTCGATGTCCTTGTCAACAATGCCGGGGTCGCCCTGGTCGCCCCGATCCTGGACGCCAGCGTCGAAGACTGGGACCGCACCATGGCGATCAACCTGCGTGCACCGTTTCTGCTGGGCAAGGCCTTCGCACCCGGCATGATCGCGCAGGGCGGCGGCAAGATCATCAACATCTCCTCCCAGACCGGCGTCATCGCGCTTCCGGACCATGCGGCCTATGCCACCTCCAAGGGCGGCCTCAACGCCCTCACGAAGTCGATGATGGTGGAGTGGGCCCCGCACAACATTCAGGTGAACGCGATCTGTCCCACGATCATCCTGACCCCCATGGGCCGCGAGGTCTGGGGCGATCCCGCCAAGGGGCAGCCGATGCTCGACAAGACGCCGCTGGGGCGCTTCGGCGAACCGGTGGAGGTCGCCGACCTCGCCCTCTACATGGCCTCCCCAGCCTCCGACCTGATGAACGGCGCGATCGTGATGCTGGAAGGCGGCTTTACGGCTACGTAGAAGAAAGGCCGGAAAAGCCACTGAAAAACATAGAAAAAATTCTAAGCGCCACAAGGGCGCCCGGGTGCCTTCCTTAACCACGACAATAAGAAAAGCCTTAACCCCTCGTCTCCACGATGATCGCTTCTCGGGGGAGACCGCCGGGATTCTGCCACCCCATGACGGGGCCGGCGCGGGCCGGTCTGGGCAGGGCCCCGGCAGAGAGGAGCCGTCATGGCAGACTACAGAGAAGAGGGGGAAGGGATCGTTTCCACCGGCCTGCTGGGCCATACCCTGCGGCTGGCCGCTGCTGTCATGGTCACCGGTTTGGTGGTCGTGCTGCTGGTCGACCGCAACGATGGGATGGCCGGGCTTGGCGATGCCGGGCAGGCTGCGCCCCAGGTCGCAGCAGCGCCCGATCCGGTTGCCCAGGCCGGTAGCGAGATCGTGCTCAAGGCCGGCGCCCATGGTCATTTTATGGTCGATGCGACGGTGGACGGAGAGGTGCTGCGCTTTCTCGTGGACACCGGCGCCAGCTCGATTTTCCTGACGCCGCAGGATGCGGAGAGGATCGGCTGGTCCAAAGAGCGTCTGACCTTCAGCCAGCGCTATGACACGGCCAATGGAGAGATCCGCGCCGCTCCGGTAGAGTTGCGTTCGGTGCGCATCGGCCAGTTGGAATTCTACGACCTGCCCGCGTCGGTCGGTGAAGCCCCGGGCTCGATCTCCCTGCTCGGGATGAGCTTCCTGAAGCGCTTCGAAAGCTACGAGTTCCGCGGCGACACGATGATCCTGACTTGGTAGCGCCTCACGCTGTAAGCGTCTGACCGAGGTCTGGGAAGCGCCAGGGATGGGCCGCCTCGAAGGCGCGCGAAGCCCGCAACACCAAGGCATCCGCATAACGCGGCCCGACAATCTGCAGGGCCACCGGCAGGCCCTGGGTGGTGAGACCGCAGGGCAGGGCGGCGGCCGGTTGTTGCGTCAGGTTGAAGGGATAGCTGAAAGGCGTCCAGTCCGGCCAGCGGGTCATGCCGCTGTCCGCCGGCACCTCCAGGCCCGCTTCGAAGGCCGGCAGCGGCAGCGCCGGCGTCAGCAGCAGGTCGTAGTCGCCGTGGAAACGGTTGGCGGCGACAATGAAGGCTTCGCGGCGGGCGACGGCCTCCAGGTAATCGAGCAGGCTGTAGCGGGCGCCTTCTTCGGCGATCTCCCGGAAACCCGGATCCATCTGCGCCTGCGCCGTGGCATCGAAGCGGCGCATCAGGTTTGCCGCACCGGCATACCAGAGGCAGCGGAACACGGCATCGGCGCCTGAAAAGTCCGGTTCGGCAAGTTCCACTTCGGCCCCCAGTTCGGCAAAGCTCCAGGCGGCCTTGGCCACCAGGGCCGCCACCTCCGCATCCACGGCATGACCGCCGAGGCTCGGCGCGTAGGCGACCTTCAGCCCCTCGATGCCGTCGTTGAGACCGTTCATGTAATCGGTGGCGTCGTAGGGCAGGCTGTAGGCGTCGCGCGGGTCGGGCTCGGCCAGCACCGACAGCAGCAGCGCTGCGTCGTCGACACTCCGGGTCATCGGCCCGACGTGGGAGACCGTGCCGAAGGGGCTGAGCGGATAGGCCGGCACCCGTCCGAAGGAAGGCTTGATGCCGTAGGTGCCGGTGAAGGCGGCCGGGATGCGGATGGAGCCGCCGCCGTCGGTGCCCAGTGCCAGGGGGCCCATACCGGCCGCCAGGGCCGCCGCGGCGCCGCCGCTGGAGCCGCCCGGGGTCTTGTCGGGGTTCCAGGGATTGCGGGTGATGCCGGTGACCGGCGAGTCGGTGACGCCCTTCCAGCCGAATTCCGGCGTCGTCGTCTTGCCCAAGATGACGGCGCCGTGTTCCCGCAGCCGGGCGACCGCGGGCGCATCCTCACTCCAATCCTGCGCGGGGTCGGTCGCCTTGGACCCCCGCAAGGTCGGCCAGCCCTGGGTCAGCAGAATGTCCTTCACTGAGGCTGGGCAGCCGTCCAGGCGGCCGCGCGGCGCACCGAGACGCCAGCGCTCCTCCGACTCGCGGGCTGCCGTCAGGGCGCCCTCGGCGTCGATCAGGTTGAAGGCATTGAGCGCGGGATTGGCGGTTTCGATCCGCTCGAGAACCGCTTCGGTGACCTCCACCGGCGACAGCTCCGCGGAGCGGTAGGCCGCCAGAAGCGCGTTTGCCGTCATCATTGCGATCTCGGTGCCCATAGACCGGTCGGCCCCCTTCCTGCCCGCGCATAACTGCCGTCTTCGGCATGCAATTCCTCGCATGCCGGGCCAGAGTCTGTCGAGAACGCGGGCTTTTCGTGTACTGAGGTCGCTTTTCCCGCCGCGAAACCGGGCTTTGCCCGAAACTGGCCACTTTCTGCCTGTAGGCTAAGATGGAGGTGGAATAGGGGCCCGCCTTCAAGCGTTGTGAAGCCGATCCCCCTGAAGCGGAGAACGATCATGCGCGCGTCACGAAAAGCCTTCATTCCCGCCGCTTTCGCAGCGGCCCTGCTGTTTGGAGCGGGTGTTGTTCTGGCGCCCTGCTGCACCGCCTTCGCCGCTGACTCGCAGCTCAACGAGAGCGAGCGTGAAGAGCCGGGCGAACTGGCGCGGGAAGGCCTGGAGCAGATGATGCGCGCGCTTCGGCTTCTGGTAGACAGCATACCTCAGTATGAACTGCCGGAGATGCTCGACAACGGTGACATCATCATCCGGCGCAAGGACCCGGAGCGTCCCCGCAAGCCCGAGGACCCCGAGATCGACGAGACGGCAACCTAGGCAGCCACCCGCCTGGCGTCATCAGGCGGTGGAGCGTCGCGCGGCGCAGATGCTCGCGCAGACGTTTGCAAGGGAGGGCTCGGCTTACCCCGGCGCGTCGGCTAATCTGGGGTATCGAGTCGGTGGCCGCGCGGGAGCATCCGCCGCTGCGAGCCGGAGCCGCCGGTCATCGCCGGTCATGAGGGGGAAACGCATGGACAATCAGGATCCTTTTGCCGGCCTTGACGAGGGCCGCCCCGCCTGGGACGCCCTGGGGGCCTTCGTTCCGGCGCCGCAGCCCGAAATCGACGGAGCGACGTCCGGCCCGTTGGCGGGACTCAGTTTTGCGGCCAAGGATATCTTCGATGTCGAAGGCTATGTGACCGGCTGCGGTAACCCTGACTGGGCGCGCACCCACGGGGCCGCGACTGCGCATGCCCCGAGCGTGACCGCGCTCCTGGATGCCGGCGCCCGGCTGGTCGGCAAGACGGTGACAGACGAACTGGCCTTCAGTCTGAACGGCCAGAACCATCACTACGGTACGCCGACCAACGTGAATGCGCCCGGGCGCATCCCCGGCGGCTCTTCCTGCGGTTCGGCCTCCGCCGTTGCCGGAGGTCTGACAGACACGGCCCTGGGCAGCGACACCGGCGGTTCGGTGCGCATTCCCGCCAGCTACTGTGGGATCTTCGGCATGCGGCCCAGCCATGATCGCATCGCCCTGACCGGTGTCATGCCCCTGGCGCCCAGTTTCGACACGGTGGGATGGTTTGCCCGCGATGCCGAACTGCTGCGGCGGGTCGGTCTGGTGCTGCTGGGGACCTCCGGTGGCCGCGTGGATCGTTGGCAGCGCCTGCTGGTCGCCGAAGACGCCCTGGCGCTGGCGACCTCGGCCGTTCAGGCGGCGCTGGTGCCGCTGATCGAGCGCCTGAACCAGCGCATCGGATCGCGCAGCGTGGTGCTCGCGGCGGGTGAAGAGCTCAGTTTGGAGGACTGGATGTGGCACTTCCGCCACCTCCAGGCGCGTGAGATCGTCGCTACCCATGGGGACTGGATTGCGGAGACGAAACCCGCTTTCGGGCCTGAAATCCAGGAGCGCTTCGACTGGGCGCACAGCATCACCGAAGAGCAGGCGGAGGTGGCGCGGCCGTTGCGGGACGCCTTCACCGCGCGCCTGAGCGAGCTTCTGGGTGATGATGCCCTGCTGGTGCTGCCGACGGCTCCGGGCATTGCCCCGCGCGATGACGGCGATGCCGAGGCCTTGCGTGCCCACCGCAGCGCCGTTCTATGCCTGACCAGCATCTCCGGCCTGTCGCGCCTGCCGCAGGTCACCCTGCCGCTGGCCCGTGTCGAGGGCTGCCCGGTGGGGCTCTCGCTGATTGCCCCCTATGGCGCCGACGAGGACCTGCTGGCCTTTGCCGAGGCCCTCTGCCGCAGCGGCGAGGAAGAGCCGGCGCTCTGAGCGCCGCGGCGTCCTCACGCGGCGTTGACGGTCTTGCTGCTGACCCGCTCGGCCGGTAGCCGGGCCGCGATCCGGGTTCCTTTGCCCAGTTCGCTTTCCAGCGTGAGGTGGCCGCCGTGCACGTCCATCAGCGCATGGCACAGCGGCAGCCCCAGGCCGGTCCCCTCGTGCTTGCGATTGAGGCTTGATTCGACCTGGGTGAAGGGCTCCATGACCCGGACCTGATCGGCCGGCGCGATACCGATGCCGTCGTCGACGACTTCGAAACCGGCGCCCTCGTCCGGTGTGGCCCAGGCGCGCACGATCACGCGACCGCCCTCGGGCGTGAACTTCACGGCGTTGGACAGAAGGTTGATGAGAACCTGCTTCAGCCGGCGCTGATCGGCCGTGACAAGGGCCAGGGGCGCGCTGAACTCGGATTCGAGGGCGACCCCGTTGTCGCGTGCGCGGGGCCCGATCAATCTGAGCCCGGAAGCGATCACGTCGCGCAGGTCCACTTCCTCCTCGTGCAGCTCGATCATTCCCGCCTCGGCCTTGGAGACGTCCAGGATGTCGTTGATGATGGCCAGGAGGTGGCTGCCGCTTTCGTGGATGTTGTGGATGTAGTCGCGGTAGTTCTCGTGACCCACCGGCCCGAAAACCTGTTTGTCGATGAGTTCGGAGAACCCGATGATGGCGTTCAGGGGCGTGCGCAGCTCGTGGCTCATGGTCGCCAGGAACTCGCCCTTGGTCCGGTTCGCCAGCTCGGCGGCCTCCTTGGCGCTCATCAGTTCCTGCTCTGCGGACTTGCGCTGGGTCACGTCGCTGAGAGAGCCGGCCATGCGGTAGACGCGCCCGTCCGTATCGCGCAGCCCGAGGCCCCGGGCCCGCATCCATCGGTACCGGCCGTCATCGCCGCGCATGCGGTACTCGTGATCGTAGTACGCGCTTTCGCCGCGCAGGTGTTCGCGGATCAGCCGGCGCACGGTCTGCAGGTCTTCGGGATGCACCCGCTCGAACCACTCCGCAGAGGGGATCGTGGGACCGAAACCGGAGATGCCGGTGATTTCGCGCAGGCGGCGGGAAACGTAGATGCCGTTGATTTCGTCGCCCCATTCCCAGATGCCTTCATTCGCGCCCTGCAGCGCCAGTGCATAGCGCTGCTCGCTCTTGCGCAGCGCCTCTTCGATTCTCTTGGTTTCCGTGATGTCGGTGTAGACCATCACGTAGGCCCCGTTGGCCAGCCGCCGCGTGCGCATCTCCAGCACGCAACCGTCCGGGCGCAGGCGCTCCATGCGCGACTGCTGGTTTTCGAGAAGGGTCGCGGTCCGCCGTCGGATCTCTTCTTCGACGTCGACGCTGCCGTACTCGCCCCGCGCCGCGTTGAAGCGCACGAGATCCTGGAAGGTGGTGCCGCTGCGCATCAGCTCATAGGGAATGCCCAGCAGCTTGCTGAGTTCCCGGTTGAAGACGACCAGCCGGAGGTCGGCATCGAAGATGCAGACACCCACGGGAAGGCTCTCGATGATCGCATGAACCAGCTTCGTTTTGTTGTCGGCGGTCTGCTCGGCCGAGGTCTTCGCGCTCTGCAGGGCTTCCTGGGCGGCGGCGATGAGGCAGATGATACAGAGCAGCGTCAGGCCGGTGTGCAGAATGACGCGCCACTCGCTGTCAATCTGAACGGCGTCCCAGGAAGGGGCGGTGAAGAGCTGCGTCAACTCGGTCAGCAGGTAGGTTGCGAAGACCATCAGCGGTCCGGCGCAGAAGATCGAGGCCAGCCGGTGCTCCCTGCGGTAGCGGCGCCAGAAGAGCAATCCGGCCGCGCCCACCGCGGCAACGGCGCCGAGGCGAAGCGCCAGGATGACCGGCAGGGGCACGACGGGATGAGCAAGGCAGATCGCGGTGCCGATCAGAACGACCGCGATGGCCACCAAAAGCGGGGTCAGATAGATGCGGTGACCCAGGAAGCTGAGGGATCCGCCCAGCAGCAGCAAGGCGGTTACCGCCTGGCTGCCCTCGTGAATGGCAACCGCGCAGTCGGGCCAGTACAAGGCTGAGGCCGCAAGGGCGGCGAGGCCCAGCGCCTCGACGCCGAGGGCGGCGGACCACCAGCTGAGGGCGGGGGCGAAATCGCCGCGGCGGGCAAGGGTGAGCGTCATGACGGCCAGCATGGCCGGCGCCATGGCGGTGACCAGGATCACCGTTGCGAAGGAAAACTGCATTCCGCCAAAAGGCATTAAGGCACCAACCCCGACAGCAAGGCTCCCCCATCGGCGTCGCGCCGCCGCGGGCAGGCAGAGGCCGCGCAGTCGGCGCGCCGGCAAGAGGGCGCGAGGTTGAACTGATACCTCAGTGTGATTAAGCGATCCTAAAGGCTGAGGCGAAAATCAACCTAAGGTATGTATGCCTCTGACGCCGCCGCCTAGCTGTCGTAGGCCAGCAGGGTGTCGATCGGGATGTCCAGATTGTCCCGGCCCTTGAGGAAGGTGAGCTCGATGATGCAGGCGGCCCCGGTGACGACCGCGCCCGCCGAACGCAGAAGCTGTGCGGCGGCATTCATGGTGCCGCCGGTCGCCAGAAGATCGTCCAGCAGGAACACCCGCTGCCCGGGCTCGACGGCATCAGACTGAATCTCGATGGTGTCGCTGCCATACTCGAGATCGTAGGTGTAGGGGATGGTCGCGCCCGGCAGCTTGCCCTTTTTGCGGACCATGACGAACCCCAGGTTCAACCTAAGCGCCAGCGGAGCGGCTACCAGGAAGCCTCGGGACTCGATTCCGGCCAGAACATCGGGCTGGTGCGTCTCAACGATCTCCGCAAGGCGCTCCACCGTGGCCTGCCAGGCGGCCGGGTGCGCCAGCAGCGGAGAGATATCGTAGAAGAGAATGCCGGGGGTCGGAAAGTCCGGAATCGGGCGAATGTGCTCTCTCAGATTCATGATGCTGCCTGCGGCCCCCTCTTGCTTCTTGCGCGACCTGTCAAAGTGGTCGATTGCCCCCGCGTGCCCGCGAACGCGGGCGCGCGCATCCTAATGTGCCAGCCGCGCCGAGACAACGCGCAGGACGCAATCCCAAGGCTTGGCGTTCCGGGCCCCAAGGCCTGGCGTGCCAGGCGGTGCTTGGCGCTCCGGGCAGCCCTGCGCCTGGCGCAATCCTTGGAGGCTTGCCCGCAACCGATCAGCGGTGTCAACTGTCGGCGCCGCATTTGCTTCGTTCCGCAGGTGAGTCCCGGACCATGAGCTACGTTTTCCCGCGCCACACCCAGGCGTCCTATCCGGTCGCCGTCTCCGGCGAAGGCCCTTATCTGATCGATGAAACGGGCCGCCGCTACCTCGATGCATCCGGGGGGGCCGCGGTTTCATGCCTGGGCCACGGCCACCCGGCGGTGGTGGAGGCTATCAAGGCGCAGGTCGACCGTCTCGCCTACGCCCACAGTGCCTTCTTCACCACCGAAGCCTCGGAAGCGCTGGCCGAGCATCTGATCTTGCGGGCGCCGGAAGGGCTGGGTCGGGTCTACTTCGTTTCCGGCGGATCGGAAGCCAACGAGACGGCGCTGAAGCTGGCGCGCCAGTTCCACGTGGAAAACGGCCAGCTCGGGCGGCACCGCTTCATTGCACGGCGCCAGAGCTATCACGGCAACACCCTGGGCGCCCTGGCGGTAGGAGGCAACGCCGCCCGCCGCGCCGCCTTTGACCCGCTGCTGATGCCTGCCAGTCACATCGCGCCCTGCTATGCCTATCGCCATCAGCGCCCGGAGGAGACGGCGGAGGCCTACGGAGAGCGGGCCGCCGGGGAACTGGAGGCCGAGATCCAACGGCTCGGTCCGGAGAGCGTCGCCGCCTTCATCGCCGAGCCGGTGGTCGGCGCGACGGCCGGCGTCGTGCCGCCGGTGCCCGGTTACTTCGCGCGCATCCGCGAGATCTGCGATCGCCACGGTGTGTTGCTGATCCTCGACGAGGTGATGTGCGGGATGGGGCGCACCGGCAGTCTCTACGCCTGCGAGCAGGACGGCATTGCCCCGGACATCCTGACCTGCGCAAAGGGCCTGGGCGGCGGCTACCAGCCGATCGGTGCGGTCCTTGCCGCGCAGCGCGTCTACGACACCATTGCCGCCGGCTCCGGCGCCTTCGAACATGGTTTCACCTACATCGGCCACGCCACGGCCTGCGCCGCTGCCCTGGCCGTTCAGCAGACCATAGAGGCTGAGGATCTCCTGGACAACGTGCGCCGCCAGGGCGCGGCCCTGCGCACGGCGCTGGAGGACCGCTTTGGAAACCACCACCATGTGGGCGACATCCGCGGCCGCGGCCTCTTCATCGGCCTGGAACTGGTCGCCGACCGCGCCAGCAAGGAGCCCTTCGACCCGACGCTCAAGCTGAGCGCCAGGATCAAGAAGCGGGCCATGGCCGAGGGGCTGGTCTGCTACCCCGGCGGCGGGACGGCGGACGGGCGTCGTGGCGACCACATACTGCTGGCGCCGCCGTTTATCGTCACGGCCGAACACCTGGAAGAACTGGTCGACAAGCTGGGCCGCGCCGTTGATGGCGCCCTCGACGAGACGCCGGCCGCGCAGACCGTGGGGCAGGCGTGAGCGTTTCCGCGGTTGCCGACTGGGCGCCGCTGATTCTGACCGTGGCGCCGAACGGCGCACGCAAGACCCGCAAGGATCACCCGGCGCTTCCCATTCGGCCCATGGAGATCGCCGAGACCGCGGCGGCGGCGCTCGAGGCCGGGGCGGCGATGATTCATCTGCACGTCCGCGATGCGGAGGAAAAGCACAGCCTGGACCCCGCGGCTTACCGCGATGCCATCGCCGCGGTGCGGGAGGCGGTCGGCGAGGCCCTGGTCATTCAGGTCACCAGCGAGGCTGTCGGGATCTACACCCCTGAACAGCAGATGGCCATGGTGCGCGCCCTGCAGCCGGAGGCGGTCAGCCTGGCGGTGCGCGAAATCGTTCCCGATGCGGCCGGCGAGGCTGAAGCAAGACCTTTTCTGGCCTGGCTGGCAGAGGCCGGTATCCTGCCGCAGTACATCCTCTACGACGCGGCGGACGTCACGCGCTTTGCCGCGCTGAGGGCTGCGGGCGTGATACCCGGCAGCCCGGCCTTCCTGCTTTTCGTTCTCGGTCGCTACACGCCGGGCCAGCGTTCGCAGCCGGCCGACCTGCTGCCTTTCATGGCCGCCAGGCAGGCGGCGCCTGAGATCGCCGACCTGCCCTGGGCGGTCTGTGCTTTCGGCCCCAAGGAGAATGCCTGTGTGACGACCGCCGCCGCTTTGGGCGGCCATGCGAGGGTTGGTTTTGAGAACAACCTCTACCGACCCGACGGCGCGCTGGCCGCAGACAACGCTGACCTGGTGGCCGCCGCGGCCGCGGCGGCGCGGATCATCGGTCGGCCATTGGCCGATGCCGACGCCGCGCGCCGCCTGATGCGGGGAGAGACTGTAGGCGGCTAGTTGGTCTTTGCGCCCTCGCCGTGCTTCATGCCGCCATGGTCCATGGATCCGTGGTCCATCTTCTCCATGCCGCCCATGCTGCCGACGCTCTGCACGTCCACGGTAACGGTGACGTCGCCAGCCTGTTCGAAGGTAAGCGTCAGGGGGAAGCTGTCGCCTTCCTTCAGCGGTGCGCTCAGGCCCATGAACATGACGTGAAAGCTGCCCGGCTTGAGCTCGGTCATGCCGGAGGTCGGAACCTCGATGGCTTCGACTTCGCGCATCTGCATCACACCGTCCGTGTTGATGTGATTATGCAGCTCGACGCGTTGGGACACCTCGGCGCTGGCGGAGACAAGGCGGTCGCCGGCAGCGCCGCTGTTGTGGATGGTCATATAGGCGGCGCCGTTCCTGGCCTGGCCGGGCGTGGCGCGGGCCCAGGGCTGGTCAACCATAAGATCGCCGACCTTGAAGTCCTTTGCATGGGCGGGCAGGGGGCCGCCGAGCAGGACGCTTGCGGCGATGATGGCGGCACAGATGGCATGGGCAGGCATCGAGAAGGCTGCGGTTTTCATGGGTCAGGTGTCTCCTGAAACAAGGGGGCCGGCATTCCGCCGGCAGCCCGGGCAGCGATGTCGCGGCCGGGCAGTGAGAACGAACTGTGCTGTAAGCCTGGAGAGGCGCGCTCAGGCGCGAATCGGCGGCGCTCTCGCCTGACAGTCGAACGCGATTGCCTGCCGGGGAGACACGAATCGCCCGGCCCCACCAAGCGCTGTTTCCGCGGGCGCATCGGGGGTCGAGGCCAGGCTGGCCGGGGCGACCAGCGACTGCTGCAGGAAGACGGTGCAGATCGGACAGTCGTGCCAGGTGCCGCTGCCGCTGCCATGCCCGCCTGGGGTGTCTTCGGCGCCGGGAGCAGTGCTGTGGTCCGCCTGCGTCCCTTGCGGCAGCTGGACGAGGACCACGCCTTCAGCTGTGCAAAGCTCGATGGTCAGCGGCGTTTCGTGGGGTCTGGCCTCTGCGGCGGACAGCAGGGCATCTGCCAGAAGCATCGCCAGGCCGTGGCCGCAGAGAGCAACGATGGCGAGAACGGCGGCGACACGGCGGAAAACCTGCGGTTTCCTCCGCTTAGCTGTGCCTTTCCGCCGCAGGTTGCCCTCCATAACCCGCGGAAGATAGGGCAGTTTTCCGGGCGAAGCCAGCGCCTGCCTTGCGACAGAGCGCCGCAAGTTGAATTCTACATCTGTTCTCTCGTAAATCGGATTGTACGCCCACAACAACGGGGTGGACATTGAGCAGCGGAACTGTGTTGAATAGGCCCATAAGAACGGTGAGCCAATCACCGGCCCATGGCACAGGGAACAGCGATTCTGCGACGCGCAGCGTTAAATCTTACGCCGCCGGGAGACTGCCGGCCGGACCGCGAAAGGTCCGGACGCGCGGCTCTGCGTCGTTTCTCAGAATTCGTTCCGAGCGTGCACCTGATTATCATATCGGGGGGAGAGCGGCCGGTCCGCCAAGGCGGGCCTGTCAGGCACTACTATCAACTCAGACCGAAAAGGTCGGGAGCGAAGAACTGATGAAGCATCTTACTCTGAAGTCCACCGTTCTGGGCGTGTCGGTGGCCGCCCTCCTGGCGGCGGCTCCGGCGGCTGTACAGGCGAACGAGAAGTTCGTCACCATCGGCACCGGCGGGCAGACCGGCGTCTACTATGTCGTCGGGCAGTCGATCTGCAAACTGGTCAACCGGGGCCAGAAGGACCACGGCATCAAATGCACGGCGCCTTCGACGGGTGGATCGGTTGCCAACCTGAACGCCATCGCCAACGGCGAACAGGACATGGGCGTCGCCCAGTCCGACTGGCAGTACCACGCCTACAACGGATCGGCGCCGGACAAGTTTCCGAACGGCGCGAACAAGGATCTGCGCGCTGTCTTCTCCGTGCATCCTGAGCCCTTCACCGTGGTGGCCAGGGCCGATTCCGGAATCAAGACCTTTGCCGATCTGAAGGGCAAGCGCGTCAATGTCGGCAATCCGGGTTCCGGCGCCCGCGGCACCATGGAAGTGGTGATGGACAAGCTCGGCTGGCAGATGAGCGACTTCAGGCTTGCGGCCGAGTTGAAGTCCGCGGAACAGGCGGCGGCGCTTTGCGACAACAAGATCGACGCCATCGTGTTCACGGTCGGCCACCCCAGCGGCACCATCAAGGAAGCCACCACCTCCTGTGAGTCGGTGATCGTGCCCGTGACGGGTCCGGAAATCGACTCTCTGGCCAACGACAACCCCTACTACGCCAAGGCCACGGTCGTCGGCGGGACCTACGACGGTACCGCCGATGACGTGCAGACCTTCGGCGTCGGCGCGACCTTCGTGTCTTCGACCAATGCGGACGAGGACACGATCTACCAGGTGGTCAAGGCGGTCTTCGATAACTTCGACCGCTTCAAGAGGCTGCACCCGGCCTTCGCCAACCTCAAAGAAGAGGACATGATCACCAACAACCTCTCGGCCCCGCTGCATCCGGGCGCGGAGCGGTACTACAAAGAACGCGGCTGGATGTAATCCGGCCTCGGGATGGGCGGCTTCGGCCGCCCATCCAGATTCCTGATACTTCAGGCAGAAAACTGCCCAAAAAGACCTGCGAAACTGCAGGCGCACCATTAGGGGACGAAAGCGGCACGGCCATCGGTGCGGCTTTGAAGAGCGGGGGACAGTTATGGCAGACCAACCGAGCAGTGGGCAGGTAACGGCTGCGCAGAGCGGCGCCGAGGGCACGCCGATGTCCGACGAGGACCTGCAGGACCTCGTTGCTTCTGCGGATACCGGCGGGCGGGCGCCCACGGGCTTTCCTCTGCATGTGATCCTCTGGACGGCCGCGATCTGGTCGCTGTTTCAGGTCTGGATCGCTTCGCCCTTGCCCTTTGTCGTGACCGAGTTGACCGGCCTTCCGGTGGTTCTGAACAACACCGAATCCCGCTCGATCCACCTGGGCTTTGCGATCTTCCTGGCGTTTCTCGCCTATCCGGCCATGAAGCGCTCGCCGCGCGCCTACATTCCCGTACAGGACTGGGTTCTGGCCCTGGTGGGGGCTTTCTGCGGCAGCTACCTGTTCTGGTTCTACGACGCGATTTCGCTGCGCCCGGCCAACCCCAATACGATGGACATCGTGGTGGCCTGCGTGGGCATGGTCATGCTGCTGGAGGCGACCCGCCGCGCGCTCGGTCCGCCGCTGACGGTGATCGCCTCGATTTTCCTGATCTACACGTTTTTTGGCCAGTACATGCCGGATCTCATCGCCCACAAGGGCGTCTCCCTGGCCGGTGTGGTCAATCATCAGTGGATCACCACGGAAGGCGTCTTCGGTGTCGCCCTTGGCGTGTCGACCGACTTCGTTTTCCTCTTCGTGCTGTTCGGTGCGCTGCTCGACAAGGCGGGGGCAGGCAACTACTTCATCAAGGTCGCCTTCTCATTGCTGGGGCACTATCGCGGCGGGCCCGCCAAGGCTGCCGTCGTCGCGTCCGCCATGACCGGTCTGATCTCCGGTTCTTCCATCGCCAACGTGGTGACCACGGGCACCTTCACCATCCCCATGATGAAGCGCGTCGGCTTCTCGCCGGAGAAGGCGGGGGCCGTCGAGGTCGCCTCTTCCGTGAACGGCCAGATCATGCCGCCGGTCATGGGCGCAGCCGCCTTCCTGATGGTCGAATACGTCGGCATTTCCTACTTCGAGGTGGTCAAGCACGCCTTCGTTCCGGCGCTGATCTCCTACATCGCGCTGGTCTACATCGTCCATCTGGAGGCGATGAAGGCGAACATGCAGGGCCTGCCCAGGGCTTCGGAGCCAACACCGCTGATGAAGTTCCTGATCATGACGGCCTTCGGTATCGCCCTGGTCTGCGGTCTTTCCTTCGCCGTTTACTACGGACTTGGCTGGATCAAGGGGGTGGCCGGCGATGCCTCCGGCTGGGTGATCGCAATTCTGCTGTCGGCGGTCTATGTCGCCATCGTCAGGTTCTGTTCGACCTACCCGGACCTGGAGCTTGACGATCCGAACTCGCCCATCGTGTCCCTGCCCAAGCCCGGACCGACGATCAAATCCGGCCTGCACTTCCTGCTGCCGGTGATCGTGCTGATCTGGTGCCTGATGGTCGAGCGTCTCTCGCCCGCCTTGTCGGCGTTCTGGGCGACGGCGTTCATGATGTTCATCGTCATCACACAGCGTCCGATCTTCGCCTTTTTCCGCAACGACTCCGCACTGGGGACATGGTTCGCACAGGGCGTTGCCGAGCTGACCGACGGCCTGGTGGCCGGCGCCCGCAACATGATCGGCATCGGCATCGCGACGGCGACCGCCGGTGTCATCGTCGGCTCGGTCTCGCAGACCGGCGTCGGGCTGGTGCTGGCTGACCTGGTGGAGATCCTGTCATTCGGCAACATCCTGCTGATTCTGCTCTGGACCGCCGTGCTCAGCCTGATCCTCGGCATGGGCCTGCCGACGACGGCCAACTACATCGTCGTGTCCGCGCTGCTGGCCCCGGTGATCGTGCAACTGGGCCAGGACGCCGGCCTGATCGTGCCGCTGATCGCGGTGCACCTCTTCGTCTTCTACTTCGGCATCATGGCCGACGTGACGCCGCCTGTGGGGCTGGCTTCCTTCGCCGCGGCGGCGGTTTCCGGGGGCGACCCGATCAAGACCGGCTTCGTCGCCTTTTTCTATTCCCTGCGCACGGCCCTGCTGCCGTTCCTCTTCATCTTCAATACCGACCTGCTGCTCATCAACGTCGGCTGGGCCGGCGGCATCGTCGTTTTCATCGTGGCGACAGCGGCGATGCTGATCTTCGCGGCGGCGACGCAGGGATTCTTCCTGGCCCGCAACCGGGCCTACGAGACCGTGCTGCTGCTGCTCATCGCCTTTACCCTCTTCCGGCCCGGCTTCTGGATGGACATGATCTCACCGCCGACGCAGGAGGTCGCGCCGGTCGAGATCATCGAGGTTGCCGACCGCATGCAGGCCGGTGACGTTCTGCGGCTCCGGGTCGATGGCCTCGATGCCGTGGGCAACCCGCGCAGCTTCGTGGCGCTGCTGCCGCTGGGCGAGGGCGAGACCGGAGAAGAACGTCTGCTGGCGGCGGGGCTGGAACTCTTCATCGACGGCGACGAGGTCGTGATCGACAATGCGGGCTTTGACACGGCTGCCGAGGCGGCGGGGCTGGAGTTCGATCAGAAGATCGTTGTCGTCGACAAGCCGCTCGACCAGCTGCCAAAGGAGCTGATGTATCTGCCGGCGCTGCTGCTGCTGGGTCTGATCATCGCCATGCAGCGCGGGCGTCGGCGCAAGCAGCTCGCAGAGGCCACCGCCTAGTCACCGTCAAAAGGGAACACGGGATTATGTTCAAGGACATTCTGCTGCCGGTCGATCTGGGCAATCGGGAAACCCAGCAAAAGGCCGTGACGGCGGCGGTCGAGATGGCCAAGGCGTTTCACGGCCGTCTTCACGTCATGACCATCGTGCCGGATTTCGGCATGAGCATCGTCAGCGGGTTCTTTCCGGCCAACTTCGAGGAACAGGCCCTGGAGGAGGCCAACAGCCAGCTCCATGCCTTCGTTCAAGAGGCCATTCCCGGCGACGTCGAGGTGCAGCATGTGGTCGCCCATGGCACCATCTACGAGGAGATCCTGCGCTTCGCCCGGGAGCATCCGGTGGACATGATCGTCATGGCCTCTCACCGGCCCGAGCTTCAGGACTATCTCCTGGGCCCCAACGCGGCCCGGGTGGTGCGTCACGCCAACTGCTCGGTCACCGTGGTGCGGGATTGACGCAAGGGAGACGCGGGCGCAGCCACGACGCTTTGGCTGGGGCTCTCATGCCCAAATCGTGATAAACCGTCAGTGGATCGGGCGGAGCGGACTTGGCTAAGCTCGTACCATGGCTGGCGGTCTTCCGATCCTCACCTCGAGACGGGTCCTGCTCGGCGGGATGACTGCGCTGGCGGCTCTTCCAGCGGCGGCCTTGGCAGGCACCGGTGGTTGGCGCGTGCCGGAGGTGATTGCGGTCCCCGCCGGGTCCTTTATCGCAGGGTCCGACCGGGCCGAACGGGAGGCCGCTTATCTGCTGGATGAGGCCGCCTATGGCCATCGCCGCACCCGGGAGGGCCGCTGGTACGAGGGGGAGCGCGACCGCGGAGCCGTCACCGTGCCGGGCTTTGCCATCACCCGCACGCCGATCACCAATCGTCTCTACGCCGCCTTTGTGGCCGCCAGCGGCCACCCGGCCCCCGATGTCGACCCCCGGACCTGGGCCGGCTACGGCCTGATCCACCCCTATGAGCGCACCCGGCGCCATGCCTGGCGCGGTGACCGGCCGCCGCCGGGGCGGGAGGACCACCCCGTGGTCCTGGTCTCTCACGGCGATGCCGAGGCCTTTGCCGCCTGGCTGAGCGCCGAGACCGGCCGTTCGTGGCGCCTGCCCGGCGTCCTCGAGTGGGAGAAGGCGGCCCGCGGCGACGATGGGCGGCGCTTTCCCTGGGGCGATGCCTGGGACCCGGCGCGCCTCAACAGCCACGACCAGGGGCCCTTCGATACGCTGCCGGTCGGCCGTTTTCCGGCAGGCGCCAGCCCCTACGGCCTGCTGGACGCGGCAGGCCAGGTCTTCGAGTGGACCGCCAGCCCGCAGGGCGAGGGGCGGTTTCTGGTCAAGGGCGGCTCCTGGGACGACAGCGGCTGCGGGGTCTGCCGCCCGGCAGCCCAGCACAGCCGGCCCCGGACGCTGAAGCACATACTCATCGGCTTTCGCCTGATCGTAGATTAAGGTTATCCTATTATGCAGGGTCCCCCTGGGCATCCCGGGCTTCACGGCGAAGTGATGCGCAGAGGTCTCGTATTGGCAGGCCGGGGTCAGTAGGTATCAGGAACGATGAGAAGCGAAGCACAGATCAAGGACAGCGCCCTCGACCACGACATCGCGCTGGAGCAGCTCTCCACCGAGGCCCTGGAGGTTATGGCCGAGGCCGGACGCGAAGTCGCGGAGGTCCATCGCATCCTTGCCAAGACCGGCGACAACATCGTCGGCGAACTGCTGAAGAACAACGGCACCTTCTACGAGTGGGACCACTATCCGCCGGGCGATGTCTACGACCACGAGACCCACGGCCAGTTCTACTATCACGCTCACGCGCCGGAGCAGCGCTTCGAGGGCGAGCATGGCCACTTCCACACCTTTGTACGGCCCAAGGGCATGCCGCCGGGGATCAAGCCCGCCCAGGTGCCCGGTTATGTCGCCCCGAAAGACCCCAATGACGCGCTCAGCCACCTGATCGCGATCTCCATGACGCCTGCGGGGCTGCCGTTCCGCATCTTTACGGTGAACCGCTGGGTGACGGGGGAGGTCTGGTACAGCGCGCCCGACGTTGCCGTTCTGCTGGATTACTTCAAGATCGACCACGCCCAGCCCTCCTGGCCGGTGAACCGCTGGGTCACCGCCATGGTCCAACTCTACAAACCGCAGATCATCGACCTTGTAGAGGCCCGCGACCGCAAGATCGCGCAGTGGCAGCAGCTCTATGCCGACCGCGACGTCTTTGAGGATCGGGATCTGGAGGTGACCTCCTACCTCGACATCGACCTGGACCGGCAGATCCAGTCCATCGCGAAGGTCCTGCTCGGCCGACAGTGACAGGCCCAGGGGCGGGCCCAGTGGCGAGCCCAGTGATGGGGCCAGGAACGCGGCAAGATAAACTCAATTATAGATTGAAATTCAAGGCATTTTGCCCAGGGGCGGTGCCGCCCGCCCCCTGCGCGCTCCGGCCGGCCGAGCTGCGCCAATGTTGGGAAATTTTAAGCATGAATTAACGCCAGCCACCCATACTGCTTAGGTGGGACTGCCGCCTATGGTCGAGTGGAGACCGCAGAGGAAGCTGCAGACCCGAGGCGAGTGAAGAAGCGGGCTGATCGAGAGACACATGACAGGACATCTTTCTCAGAGCGACGTTGCACGTCTGATGGCGGATCCTTCGCCGTCGGTGCGGGCGGAGACCACCTCCAAGATTGCGGCCCAGTACGACCGCAAGCACCCGCGCATGACCGACGCGGAGCGCAAGATCGCGGAAGAGATCTTCCGCAAGCTGGCCCAGGACGCGGAGACCCGCGTGCGCGAGGCCCTTGCCGCCAACCTGAAGACCACCGCCGATCTGCCCCATGACATCGCCTTGAGCCTGGCCCAGGATGTCGACAGCGTGGCGCTGCCGGTTCTGAAGTTCTCCGACGTTCTGACCGACGACGACCTGATCGCCATCGTGCGCGGCGAGGATGCAGAGGCCAAGCAGGTCGCCATCGCCCAGCGGCAGAACGTTTCCGGCGCCGTCGCCGACGCCCTGATCGACACCGGCAACGAGACTGCGGTGGCGCGGCTCGTGGCGAACGAAGGCGCGGAGCTCAGCGAAGACGCTCTGGGCCGTGTCATCAGCGACTACGACGAAAGCGCAGCGGTTTCGGACTCCCTGGCCAGGCGCTCCCAGCTGCCGGCCAGCATCTCCGAGCAGCTGGTTGCCGCCATGGCGGATAAGCTGCAGGACTATCTCGTCAGCAAACACAACCTCTCCAGCGATGCCGCCAGCAACCTGATCCTCCAGACGCGCGAGCGTGCGACGGTCAGTCTGTTGAGCCGCGGGTCCTCCGACGAAGAGCTGGAGGAGCTGGTCTTCCAGCTGCATGTGAACGGCCGTCTGACGGCCTCCTTGATCATGCGGGCACTCTGCGTGGGCGATCTCTCGTTCTTCGAGGCGGCCATGGCCCGCCTCGCAAACGTGCCGCTGAAGAACGCGCGGATGCTGATCCATGACGAGGGCGACCTCGGCCTGAGGTCCATCTACCAGAAAGCCAAGATGCCGCCGCGGCTGCTGGCCGCGGTCAACACCGCCGTCAACATTCTCGAAGAGGAGGACTACGACGGTGGTCGCAATGACCGCGAGCGCTTCGTCAGCCGGGTGATCGAGCGCCTGCTGACCCAGTTCGAAGACCCGTCCTCGACCATGACCCAGGACGATATCGATTACCTGATGTCCAAGCTGCACCAGCTGGCTGCCTGACCGGTAGCGACCTTTACCTCTGGCGTGACCAAGAAGAACGGCGCCGACCCGGCAGGGGTCGGCGCCGTTCGCCTGTTTGGAAGCGGCCGATCCCCTCCGGTCAATCGAGCAGGACGCGCGGCAGCCAGAGGGCAATGTCCGGGAACGCGATCACCAGGCCCAGCCCTGTCAGCTGCAGCAGCACGAAGGGAATGATGCCCTTGTAGATCTGCTGGATCTTCACCTCCGGCGGCGCCACGCCCTTCATGTAGAACAGGGCGAAGCCGAAGGGCGGCGTGAGGAAGGAGGTCTGCAGGTTCACTGCCAGAAGGATGGCGAACCAATAGATGACCTCGACGCCCTGCACGTGTTCGCCGAAGTCCAGCTCGGCGATGATCGGTGCGAAGACCGGCAGCACGATCAGCGTGATCTCGATCCAGTCAAAGAAAAAGCCGAGGAAGAAGACGATCCCCATCAGGATGAAGAGCAGTCCCCAGGAGCCGAAGCCGAGGCTCTCCACGAGTTCGATGACGATCTCGTCGCCGCCCAGCGCCCTGAACACATAGGAGAAGCAGGTAGCGCCGATAAAGATGCCGAACAGCATGCCTCCGGTGAGCGCCGAGCGTTCGATGACCTCCTTCAGGACGGCAAAACTCAGCCGTCGGTTCAGCATCGCCAGCAGGATTGCGCCGGCGCCGCCGACGCCCGCGGCCTCCGTCGGTGTCGCCCAGCCGAAGACGATGGACCCAAGCACGAGAAACACCAGGAAGAGCGGCGGAATGAACGACCGCAGCACGAGCAACAGCAGTCCTGCCATCGACGCCGGGCCTTCATCCGCAGACAGCGGCGGTGCGAGCTGCGGCTTAAAGCGGCAGAGCACCAGGATGTAGAGCATGTAGAAGCTGGCCAGCATGAAGCCCGGAATGATGGCGGCGACGAAGAGGTTGCCGACCGAGCGCGCCAGCAGATCGGCCATGATGACCAGCATGATCGAGGGCGGAATGAGAATGCCCAGAGTTCCCGATGCGGCGATGGTGCCGGTGGCGAGCGGGCTGTTGTAGCTCTGCTTCATCATGACCGGCAGGGCCAGCAGGGTCATCATCACCACCGAGGCGCCGATAATGCCCGTGGTTGCCGCCATGATGGTGCCCATCAGGGTGACCGACAGGGCCAGACCGCCTGGCACCCGGCGCAGCAGGACCTGCAGGCAGTGCAGCAGGTCGCTGGCCACGCCGCTGCGTTCCAGCATGGTGCCCATGAAGATGAACATGGGAATGGCCGTGAGGACCAGGTTCTCGGCGATGCCGCCCCAGATGCGCGGGGCGACGTTGAAGAACTGGATGAAGGAAAAAACCTCGAAGTACATGCCGATGAAGCCGAAGGCGAGGCCGATTCCGCCAAGCACGAAGGCCACGGGATAACCGCTGAACAGCAGGGCCGCCAGGGCGGCGAACATGAACAGCGGCAGGTAGTCCTCGATATAGAATTCCATCAGCGCCGCTCCCCGTCCCGCCGGTCGGCGTCATCTTGCTTGTCAAAATCGGGAAGGGTGATGTCTTCGATGTGCTCGGCCTCCGCCTCTTCGATGTCGTGGACCTGCTGGCGCAGCCGTTCCGGGCCGAAAAGCTCGACGATCTTGCGCAGAACCACGGCCACGCCGCTGAGGGCGAGGAAGATGAAGCCCAGCGGGATTGCCGACTTGATGATCCAGCGGTGCGTCAGCCCGGTGGCAGAGGCGGAAACCTCGTTGGTCGCGAAGGACTTGTAGGTGTAGTCGATGGAGAAGTAGATCACGAGCGCGCAGTAAGGGAGGAGAAACAGCAGACAGCCGGCGAGTTCGATCCACCACTGGGTGCGCTCGCTGAGGTTCTCGCGCACGAGGTCGATGCGCACGTGGGCGTCCTTCAGGTAGGCAAAGCCCAGGCAGAAGGCGAAGAGGATGGTGTGGAAGTGCCACTCGAGTTCCTGCAGCTTCGTCGAGCCGAGAACGAAGAAGCGTCGGGTCACGACGTCGAACACGGTAACGAGGATCAGGAGCAGTCCCGCCCAGGCGGCGATCTTGCCGACCTTGACGACGATGCGGTCCAAGCCCTCGCTGACGCGCATCAGCAGTTCCATGATGTCACTCCACCCTCTGCTGCTAAGGGTTTCCTGCGGCCGGCCAGCCTTGCTTAAAAAACAACGCCGGAGTTCTTTTTCCAGAACTCCGGCGCCGTTTAAACCAGGCCCGACCCTGCGGACCGGGAGATGCCTGGGCGTCCGGAACTGCTGTCCGGATTAAAGGTAGCCCAACTCGTCCCAGATCTTGTACTGCTCGCGGAAGGCGCTGTAGGAGTCCCAAACCTTTTTGAAGTTCGGGTTTTCCGCAGCCAGCTCGCTCGCGATCTCGGTCCAGGCGTTGTTGAGGCTGTCCAAGACTTCCGGCGGCCAGCGATGGATGGTCACGCCCTTGCTCTGCAGCTCGGCCAGCGCCGCACCCTGGATCGCTTCGCCCTCGGCCAGGCCCTCGCGCACATTGTCGCCGCAGGCCATCTCAAGCTGAGCCTTCTGGGTCTCGGAAAGCGCGTCGTACTTGTCCTTGTTCATCATCAGCTCGAACAGGGTCGCCTGCTGATGCCAGCCGGGGAAGTAGTAGTGCTTGGCCACCTGATAGAAACCGAGGTTCAGGTCGATGGCCGGCATCGAGAACTCGGTCGCATCGATGGAGCCGCGCTCCAGAGCCGGGAAAATGTCACCGCCGGCCAGAAGCTGGGTGGAAACGCCCATCTTCTCCATCACCTTGGCGCCGAGGCCGAAGAACCGCATCTTCAGGCCTCTCATGTCCTCCACCGAGTTGATCTCTTTGCGGAACCAGCCGGAGGCCTCCGGTGCGATAACGCCGCAGGTGATCGACTTGATGTTGAACTGGCCGTAGAGCTCGTCCATCAGCTCCTTGCCGCCGCCGTAGTACATCCAGCCGAGGTACTCGCCGGCGCGCGGGCCGAAGGGCACGGCGGAGAACATGGCGAAGGTCTCGTCCTTGCCGACCCAGTAGCCCGGAGTCGACCAGGCCGCATCCAGCGAGCCGGCCGAGATCGCATCGAACATTTCCAGCGGGGGCACCAGGGCCCCCGGCTCAGCAAATCTCAGAACGATGTTGCCGCCGGTCGAACGTTCCACCTTCTCGGAAAGGCTCACGCCCAGCGTGCCGAGTTGGGTGAGTTTGCTGCCGAAGGCGCTGCCCATGTTCCAGCGGACACGCGCACCTGCGGCCGCAGGAGGCTCGGTGGGCGCCGAAGCCTCGCTCTGTGGCGCCGGAGCCGGTGATGGCGCCATTGCCGTTTCTTCCTGGCCAAGGTACTGCGTGCCTACGACCCCACCCACGACGAGGCCGATGATCAAGCCCACGACCAGCAGCAAGAAGCCTTTAGAGCCACCCATTCGCCTTTGTCCTCCCTTTCGCATTGCGCGCGCTCGGATATTGGGCGCGCAGCTTGTTCTTCAAAACCGCGATCTCAGGCGTGTTTGAACACAGTGTTTTTAATCCCCCAAAGTGCTGTGAAGCTAGCTTAAGGCACTCCGGCGAACAAGCCCAAAGCCGAGGCAATAGGATTAACTTGTCTGCTTACAAGCAGTCGCTGCAAAGCCCGGGGAGATATGGGAAAATGCGCAGGCTTGGCTTGCGACAGCCAGGGCGGCGCGCCCGGGCTGATCTGCTGCTCAGTTGGTGGTTCTGACGCGCTCCGACCGGCGCTGAAGCACTCCGACATCGCGGTAAAAGCGCAGCGCGCCGGCGTGCAGCGGGATGCCGACACCCTCCAGTGCGGTTTCCAGGCGGATCACCCGTCCCTGGGCATGGCCGCGGTCGAGGAGGCGGCGGGCATCGCTGCGCCACAAGGCTTCGAGGATGCCGTAGATGGTCTCGTCGCTGACATCGTCACGGGTCACCCACTGCGCGGCCACCGTCAGGGTCGGCACCTGGCTGATACCATCGTAGGTGGCCGCAGGGATGACGTCGGTCTGTAGGAAGGGGTTGACCCTGACCAACTCCTCGGTTTCCGGTCCGTCAATCGGAACCAGCCGGATCGCCGTCTGTTCGCTGGCCCACTCGATCACCTTGGCCGGATAGCCGGCGATCAGGAAAAAGGCATCGAGATCGCCGTTCACCAGCTTCTCGATGGCGTCATCCGACTTCAGATAGGAAACAGAGACCGCATCGCCGCCCAGGCCGAAGGCCTCGAGCACCAACTGTGCGCCGACCAGCGTGCCGGAGCCGGCCTCGTCGATGGCGACCCGGTGCCCCGAGAGGTCGCGCACGGTTTCGATGCCGCTGTCCCTGCGCACGACGATGTGAAAGGATTCCGGGTAGAGGTTGGCGATGGCGCGCAGGGAGGTCTGGCGGCCTTCCTCGGCGAAGGCGCCGACGCCGCTGTAGGCCCAGAAGGCCACATCCGACTGCACGAAACCGGACTCGATGCGCCCGCCGACGATGTCGCGGACGTTTGCGACGGAACCGCTGGACGACTGGGCCACGGCCACCAGCCCGGGGACGCCGCAGATCTCGTCCGGCTCGCAGTGCCCCGCCGGATTGCTGATCGCCTGGGCAACGAGGCCTGCAATCGGATAATAGGTCGCCCCGATCCCGCCGGTGCCGATCCGAAAGAGGGACAGTTGGTCTGCTGCCAGCGGCGTGGCCAACAACGCGAGTGCCCACACTGCGGCAGCCTTGCAAAACAGCTTCATCAGTCATCCATTCCTAAAGACCAAGCCCTTCAACGCCGCGGGGCGCCTCTCCATCGGCTTCTCAGTACAGGCCGGCAGCCACATCCCCGAACCCACCGGAAACCGCTTTGCTTGCGGTTGCCGTCCCAGGATCTGCCGTCGTCATTCCACCGCGGGCCTGCCCTTTTTCTCTGCCGCGTGTGCCAATGGCTGGGCCCCGACGGCGGGCCCGCCAGCCGACCCGCACTGGACCCAACCCCAGATTGTCCGTCAACCCTGTTTTTTTCGTTACTTATCTCAGAGTCTCCTCCGATTCGTTAAGCCCGGGTTAAGCGGCATTTCGGCGCTTCTGGCGCATCCACGGCGGGCCCGAGCCGGGGCGAAGCCGCGGCAAGTCCCGGATTGCATTGGGCCCGGGGACTCGCTATAACGCGCCGCGCCGGGGAGTAGCTCAGCCTGGTAGAGCACTACGTTCGGGACGTAGGGGCCGGAGGTTCGAATCCTCTCTCCCCGACCAATCGCCAGGGCGCAAGCCGGCCGGCGGCTTGCGAGGCAGATTGGTCCGGCAAAGGGCGCGGCGGCGGAGACCGCCCCGCGTTGCCCTTGAAATCATCACGAGAAACGCACCGACGGCCTTGCGCGCGCAGATGTCTGTGGCGCAGTGGCCGTCAGGCCGGAGGCTGCGGCCGCGCGCCGCTGTCCGCGCCTGCAGGCCGATCGGGAACAGGCGCCGGGGCGTCGTTCCCGGAGGCATCGGCCGCCGAGGCGTCTGCGGCGCTGTCCGGGCGCTTACTGCCCCGGCGGATGGGGAACAGGCCGCGGAGCCGCGCGACAACGCGCCCCAGACGGCTGCCGGCGGGCTCCTCCGCATTGCCCGCCGCGCCGCCGGCGTGAAAGGGGTCCGCATGGATCTGGTCGCGCCGGATCCCGAAGTCGGTAACCACTTTCGAGACCGCACTGACCATCGGCGGCGGGCCGGCCATGTAGAACTGCGCCATGGTGTGGGTCACCAGGTCCTGCGCCACGACGTCGGCCAGCGTCCCGGTGCGGCGGCTGGTGCGTCCCTCGGGTTCGGACAGCACGGTGTCGATCTTGAGGTTCTGGTAACGCGACACCAGGACCTGCAGTTCGCTCTCGTCATAGACGTGGCTTTCGCTGCGCACCCCGAAGTAGAGGTGAACACGGCGGTCGGGCTGTTGGCGCAGGGCGGTCCGCATAATCGACTTCGCCGGCGCCAGGCCGGAACTGCCGGCGACGAGCACAAGCGGACTGCTGTCCTCCGGGCGCAGATGTGCGTTGCCGAAGGGCCCTTCGATCTGCACGCGGTCGCCGACCTTCAGGACTTTGTCGATGTGCTCGCTGACGGCGCCGCCGGGGATCACGCGGACATGAAACTCCAGCGCCTCATCTCCCGGTGTGTTGGCCATCGAGTAGGCCCGCGCGGGAAGGCCCGCAAAGCGCAGGCGGACGAACTGCCCGGCTGCGAATTCCAGGGGTTCCTCGGGCCAGACGTAGAGGCGGCACACCGTTGGGCTCACGCGTTCGATGTTGGTCACCTGGGCGCTCATGCGCCGGATCGGCAGCTGGACCTCCGCCGATCCGCCCATCCAGGAGATGTGAACATCGCTCTGCGGTCTGGCCCGGCAGGCCAGGATGAAGCCGGCATTCCTCTCGGCATCGGTCAGGATCTCGCGATCGTAGTGGGCCATCGTAACCTCGCCGCTGAGCAACAGGCTCTTGCAGGCCCCGCACTCGCCCGTGCGGCAGCCGTGCGGGAAGGGCGCCCCGGACGACAGCGCGGCATCCAGGAGCGTCGCGCGGCCGGTCTCCACCGGCAGCGGCCACTGTCTGATGGTCAGTCTGGGCATGGCGACGATCCCCCCGCTGTTCACTGATGGACCGTTAGCGCAGATCGATCCGCAACGGTCTTAGATGAAAACTGTGCCTGGTCTGTGTGTGGTCGAAGACCGACACCCAGAGGTACGTGTCCTTGCCGATCGTGACGTCATAGTCGGAGGTTGCCGCCAGCTTCCGGCGCACCTCCATGCGCCACCAGCCGTCCTGCCAGCGGGCGACGGCCGCCACGTCGCCGCGATCCCCCTGAAAGGGCTCCTCCACGATGACGCTGGGCATCACCGTGCCGACCGGGAACTGCGCGTCGGCTTCGGGCGTTGCGGGAACCATCAGGCTGCGCGGCAGCCACCAGAGCCCTTCGTCGCCGGTTTCCGGGTCGAGGGAGACGGCGCCCAGACGTTCCGCCAGCACCTCGGGCGAGCGCGGCAGCCAGCGCGGCTGCACTATGCCGGTGTCGAAGGCCTCCCAGTTCATCGTGAAGCCGCCGCCGGTCTTGGGGTCCTGGGTGTAGCCGCCGGTGTAGCGCGCACCGGGATTGTCCGGCGCCCTGCGGGGCGGGCCGAAGTAGTTGTCGTCGATCTGGCCGAGCGGGCCGACGCGCACAGACTTCCAGTGCCAGACATCGACGATCGACCCGTCGGTGGTGTAGTGCAGGCCCCGTTCGCCTTTCGCGCCGGGAAGCCCATCGAGGGGACGGGCGCCGAGATGGGAGGTTCTCAGGGCCGCCAGCCGGGACTCCCGTGACAGCATCACGGCGAACTTGTCCTCATAGAAGGTGTTCTCGTCGGCTTTGTCGAAAGCGGTTTGCAGAACCCGCCATCCCGCCGCCGTTTTCTCAAGCGGCAGATGCTTTTGACTGCGGGTCGCATCGGGCCACTCGAAGAGCAGGTAGGCACTCTCGCCGTCGTGCACGCCGCGCACGCGCACGGGGATGGTGCCGTCCGGCAGGTTCGCGCCCTTGTGGGTTTCGACCGTGACCGGCACTGCCTCTTGCCAGGCGGCATCGGCGACCTCCCCGTCCAGGCGCGGCGGCTCCGCCGCCTCGGCGATCACCAGGCTCTCCAGGGTCATCCGGTCGAGCGCAAAAACCCCGGCCGCCAGCGCCCCGGCGCCGCCCAGGGCCACCAAAGCGGCAGCCGCATAGGCCAGCCGCGGCGTCAGGATCTTCAACAGCCCGCGCCAGCCGGCCATGGCCCACTGCGCCAGGACATGCAGCAGGACGTAGGCGAGCAGCGTCCAGGCGGCAATGCGGTGAAGGGTGGTGACCAGGGCCTGTGTGTCGGTCAGCAGATTGAAGTACATCAGGCTGCCCGTGCCGGTCGCGATCGCGACCAGTGCAAAGGCCAGCCAGTAGATCAGCACATTGATCGACTGCCAGCGCGTACGGCGGTCATGAGACCCGAGAGCCCGGATACGGCTGGCATCGAGGGCAACCCGCGGGACCAGCCGGGCGGCAATCAGGAACAGCACGTAGGCGCCGCAGGCGGCCATCAGGGCCCAGGCGGACCAGATATGCAGAACGTAGACATCGCCCTGGGGCAGGATCGCGGCGATGGCGGAGGTCCAGGAGGCGTCCAGCGCGTCGCTGGCTATTCTCAGGCCGGTCGCCAGACTGACCAGGAACAGGGCGACGATGACCCAATGAAGGATGGCTGTGGCGAAGTCGCTTCTCAGCCTGTGTTGCCATGCATTGGGTCTTGCCGGGGGCGTTGCCGGCCCCGGCGCCTCGACTTTTTTCACGGTCGCCCTCCCCCTGCTGCGGCGCCCCGGCCTTACCGTCCGAAACGGCTGAACTGCATCACTTCCCGTTCCTGCGGAGCCGACGGCCCCTGATCGTCTCCGGCCGTCGTCCCGGCAGGAGATGCCGGAAGGACTACCGTCGCTGTCGTGCCGACCCCGCGTTCGCTTTTCAACCTTAGCTCACCATCGTGGAGTTCGACCAGAGCCTTTGTCAGCGGCAGGCCGAGCCCCGTGCCCTCGAAGCGACGCGACATGGCATGGTCGATCTGCGTGAAAGGCTGCATGGCCAACGCGATCTCTTTGACGCTCATGCCGATCCCGCTGTCGACGACCTCGATCTGCCTGGAACCATCCGCCGGAGCGCTCGATTTTAGCGTTACGGTTCCGCCACTTGGCGTGAACTTGATGGCATTGGAGACAAGGTTGAGAAGGATCTGCCTGAGACGTGTCTTGTCGGCGACCACCTTTATCGAGGGTGCTTCGGTTTCGACCCGCAAGGCCACGCCGGCACTGGTGGCGCGCTGAGACATCAGGCGGGTGCAGGCGGCGAGCAGGTCGTCGACGTCGATTGTCTCTTGCCGCAGCTCGAGTTTTCCCGACTCAACCTTAGCGATATCGAGTATGTCGTTGATGATTTCCAGCAGGTGCCGGCCGGAATGATGAATGTCCTGGACATATTCGTTGTAGCGCGGATTGCCGAGTGTCCCGTGCAGTTCGCGCTGCATCATTTCTGAAAAGCCGATGATGGCGTTCAGCGGCGTGCGCAGTTCATGGCTCATGTTGGCCAGGAACTCCGACTTTGCCCTGTTGGCGGCCTGGGCATCGTCGCGCGCCAAGGCCAGTTCGGCATTGCGCTTGGCTTCTTCTTCGTGAAGGCGCTGGTTTTCGATGGACTTGGCCTTGAAGACCTGAACCGCTCGCGCCATGTCGCCCACTTCGTTGGCGCGGTTCAGGTTGGGAACTTCGGTCGAGATCTCACCGGTCGCGATACGCCGCATCGCGGTCACCAGGTTGGTGACCGGACGGGCGATGCGGAAGACCAGAAGGTACCAGGTCAGCGCAAGAGCGATCAGGCCGCTGGCGAAGGCGGCCGCAGACCAGGCAGACAGCTTCGACTGGATGCGTTGCAGTTCCTGGAAGTTCTCCGCGGAATGCTCGGCGACCCGCCTGCGCACCGTATCGGTGAAGACGTTGAGCGCGCTGCGGTAGTCGAGCCACTCATCGTGATTGCGCTCCAGCCTGCCCAGTTCCTCGGCTGTCGGAAGGGGGCCGGTCTCTTCAAAGAGCCGGCGCGTCTTTTCAAGAAATGCCGGCAGCCCCTTGATGGCGACGGCGGCGCGGCGCTTGGTCTGCTCGTCGGAGAAGTCCGAGAGGCGCTCGTCGACGAGGCCCCAGCCCTCGATAATCCGGTTGCCGAGACCCGGCAATTCGTAGGCGATGCTCTGGGCCGCGTAGATGCCGCCGCTGACCCCGATAATGCGGTAGCTGAGCAGGGCGAGGTTGTCGGCCAGCGAGTCGATGGCTTTGCGCGAGGACTCGTTCTCTTCGACGATGTCCTGCATCAGGGCGTGGTCGCGCTGGAGAGCGTAGGAGAGGGCCGCGAACTGTGCGAACAGCACAAGCAGAAAGAACGCCATGGCCACTTGGGCCTGGGTCCTTATCTTACCGAACCACCCGATCCACTGAGCCCGGCGGATCAAACGCGAGCCCTCTCATCTTGCCGCAGACGCAATCCTCTCCCCCCGCGTCAGCAGGACGTGGAGTCAGCGAGCGACGGGAAACCCGTTGGCTGCCCACTCGGCAAACCCACCTCTCATCCACATCACGTTTTCATATCCCGCTTCGACGGCCCGCTTCGCCGCCCAGTAGCTCTTCCAGCCCGTCGTGCCATGGCTGTAAAAGAGGATCCGGTCGGACTTGTTCGAGCCCAGGAAGCTGGTGTCCAGGGATGTGCTGGCCGCGTCATAGAATGCGGCTGCCGACTGTGCGCTCGGCACATGACCATCGACGTAAGACGCCTTTTTGCGCAGGTCGTAAACGAAAATGCCCTGATCGAGCATCGGCTGAAGCTGCTCTGCGGTCACCACGGTGACGCCGCGCAGCTGCAACGGTGTTTCCTCGGCGGCAAGAGCCTGAGCGGAGATGCCCAGTCCCAGAAGCACGGCAATAAACGCCCTCACCATCGCAAGTCACTCCCATAGGACAGCGCCATACTAGCTCACAATTTAGTTACTGGAAACTGATGTGAGATTAAAACCTAAGGTTAAAGAACCTTATGGTTGATGAATCGGTCCGGATAGCAGCGCCATCCGGTAGCCAGGAACCTATTCTGTCTATTAGGTTTTCCTGGTTCACGACCGCAGTGCACCTGTGAGGGGATTTGATGCAGCTATTGTCTTCTAAGTTGCATCATCGCCCGGTCAAGCAGCCGGGTGTCTATGTTGGTCGGCAGCCCGGTATGGGGGCTTTCGCCAAGCTCGGCCCGGCCCAGGCGCGCTCCCGAGAGGGTGGCATCGGCCAGGTCGGCGCCGCGCAGATCGGCGTTCTCGAAGTCCGAGCGGGAGAGGTCGGCCCCGGCGAGATTGGCCGCGTCCAGCCGGCTGTTCTCAAAGCAACACCCCGCAAGGGTGGCGTTCTGAAGCTGCGCCCCGGAGAGATCGGCGTCGCTGAAGTCACACTCCAGAATGTCCGCTCCGCTCAGATCAACCCCCTTCAGATCCAGACCTGAAAGATCGCAGCGCAGCAGGACCGCCCGGCGGCCGTCTCGGGCGCCGGCCCGATAGAGCGCATGCCTGCGCAACAGCCGGCTCAGCTGGCGTTCCGAAACCCGCCGGCGGATCAATACCGACTGCGGCGGGCGATCGCGGGTAATGAATTCCGGAAAGATACTCATCTGCCTGGTCTCCTGACTTCTGCATTGCCTTCTGGCGTTTCTCTCTCGGCGGTCCCGCTGCGGACCGGCATCCGGTTCCTGTGAACAAAAAAAGGGGGTCGATGAAAATCGACCCCCAAATAATGAATATGCGACTGCGGTCACTTTCACGCGAGACACTAAAGATGCGATGCGGGTGTTTCAGATCAGGAATGAAACAATATGTGTCTCAATGCTTAGTGTTCTGAGAAGATATTCTATTCTTCCCTTGGTGTCAACGAAAAACACGTCGGTCAAGAGAAAATATTTGCGATATGGAAGGTATTGTTAAAATTAATAGGGCAATATAACCTATAAAGCTCAGAAAATCGAGAATTTGGTCGATTTAGATAGGGCTATTTGTCATATCAAAGGAATTAATAGGGCTATTTGTCCATTTCCGGTTTGCGATTCTGGACGAATAGCCCTATAATCATCCTTCAGTCGCTACAACTGACGAGCTGTGGAGGGCCTGCTGATGGAACGCGCTACAGAAGGCAGCATGACGGCCGCAGAGCTGGACCGCATCTGCAGTCGGCTCTATGGCACTGCGCGCTGGCAGACCGCGCTGTCCCGCGAATTGCGCGTCAATGACCGCACCGTGCGGCGCTGGGCTTCGGGTAGCACTCAGATACCGCATCCGGTTGCCCTCTGCGTGCGCCTTATGGCGTTTCTCGATGAACTGAGTTGGCTGGGCGAGTGGCGCCAGCTCATGGAAGAGGAAGCCTGAACCGCTGATCAGGCGGTCCCTGGAGCGTCGCTGTCCCCGGCAAGCCATGCCGCCGAGACGACTCAGGGTCGAAGACACGGCTCAGGGTCCAGGAATGGAGAAAGCGGGGGAGGGGAAGCGCGCCGGGGCGATCAGCAGGGGCGATCAGCAGGGCCCGATTGGCGGCCCCGTCAGAAGGCCCCGTCAGAAGGCCCCGTCAGAAGGCCCGGTCAGTGGGCCCCGTCAGTAAGCCCGGTCGACGCAGAACCCGGCGATGTCCTGCAGGGCGGTTTTGGTCGCGCTCTTGGGGAAGCGGTCCAGGGCGGCGCTGGCCGAGTCCGCATAACGGCGCGCCTGCGCCATGGCGTCTTCCAGCGTTCCGTGGCGTTGCATGAGGGCGATGGCGTGTTCCAGGTCGCCGTCCTGATGGTCCTGGTCTTCCAGGCAGCGGCGCCAGAACGCCCGCTCTTCGTCGTTGCCGCGTTGGATGGCGAGGACCACCGGCAGCGTGATCTTGCCGTCGCGGAAGTCGTCGCCGACGGACTTGCCCAACTCGGCCTGCAAGGCGGAATAGTCGAGCACATCGTCGACCAGTTGAAAGGCGATACCCAGATCCCGGCCGAAGCGCTCCAGCGCCAGTTCCTCGGCCTCCGGCTGTTCTGCAACCACGGCGCCGACCCGGCAGGCCGCGGCGAAGAGCGCCGCCGTCTTGGCCTCTACGACCTCCATATAGGTGCTTTGGTCGGAGCTGATGTCGTTTGCGGTCATCAACTGCAGCACCTCGCCCTCGGCGATCACCGCAGAGGCGTTGGAGAGAATGCGCAAGACATCGAGGCTGCCGTCCGTGACCATCAGTTGGAAGGCGCGGCTGAACAGGAAATCGCCGACCAGAACGCTCGGCTTGTTGCCCCACACGGCGTTTGCGGTTGCCAGTCCGCGGCGCAGATCGCTGGCGTCTACCACGTCGTCGTGCAGCAGCGTCGCGGTGTGGATGAACTCGACGCAGGCCGCCAAACCCAGGTGGCGCTCCCCACGGTATCCGCAGAGCTTGGCGGAGGCCAGGGTCAGCATCGGTCGCAGGCGCTTGCCGCCGGCGGCAACGATGTGGCCCGCCAACTGGGGAATGAGGGCGACGGGCGAGTCCATGTGGGTCACAATCAGGCGGTTGACCGCCTGCAGGTCCTCGGCAACAAGCGCGATCAGAGGCTCAAGCCCGTTCCGGTCCTGACCCTTCTGCTCTTTGCCGACTTCGGCGACTAGCGCCACAACCGTCCTCTCACCTTCGACCGTCCCCTCCTCAATAGCCCGTCTCTAAAGCCCGGCAACCAGCGCTTCTGCGCCGCCACACTGCCCGGGCCCATGGCCCAAATCGGTCCCTTGACGGGTGTAACGCTTGATTTGGGGCACTTAAGGCAGCATAGGATTAACCGCCGGGCGGTCAAGCACGATACCTCCAGGTGCGACGAAAGGCGCGCGGCCGCGGGGCTGGCCGAAGCGGGTGAGGGAGCGCCCCTGCCTCTGTCTCCGGCGTCCCTATATACATACCCGGATCGGAACCAAGACCAGACAACGGCCCATGTCAGACACCGGACCCGCAAACACCCTGAACAGGAAGATTGACCGGCAATGAAAGAACTGCTGCGTACCAACGACATGGTCAAGCTTTCCTGGCTGGAAGCGCTGCTCGCCGACGCCGGGATCGATATCCTGGTGCTGGATCACCACACCTCGGTGATGGAGGGGTCCATCGGTATTCTGCCACGGCGGTTGATGGTGGGGGACCAGGACTACGAAAGAGCGCTACAGGTGATGGCCGATGCGGGGGAGGAAACCAGTTCTTGAACGAGCCGCTCGCCCTGACCGAAGACAGCCTGCTCGACGGCAGGGTGCGCCTGCGCCAGCCCGCGGGCGGCTATCGGGCGGCGATCGACCCGGTGCTGCTGGCCGCCGCTGTGCCGGCCTTGCCGGGCGAGACGGTGGCCGATCTGGGGTGTGGCGTCGCTTCGGCGGGCCTCTGCCTGCTGCGCCGGCTGCCCAAGGTCCGGGTGGTAGGGCTGGAGGTTCAACCGCGGCTTGTAACGCTCGCGCGGCAGAACGGAGAGCTGAACGATGTCGGTCCCGACCTGGCCGCCCACCAGGGCGACGTGCGCGATCCGCCGGCCTGCTTCGGCTCCGGGCGCTTCGACCATGTGATGATGAACCCGCCCTACCTGGATCCGGCGGCGGCCCGTGTTTCGCACGATAAGGCCCGGCGCATTGCGACGGTGGAGGGGGCGGCCTCCCTCGACGACTGGATGCGCTGTGGGATGCTGCTGCTGCGGCCCAAGGGCAGCCTGACCCTGATCCACCGTGCCGAGCGGCTGGAGGAGATTCTCACGCTTTGCGCGGCCGGCTGCGGCAGCTTGACCGTCTTGCCGCTGTGGCCGCACCGGGGCGAGCCGGCCAAGCGCGTGATCGTGCAGGCGCGCAAGGGAACAGCGGCCCCGCTGCGGCTGCTGCCGGGCCTGGTGCTGCATCGGGACGACGGCTCCTACTCAAAGGCCGCGGAAGCGGTGCTGCGGGCGGCAAAGCCTTTGACGCTCCAGGTCTGAAAGTCGCCGGTCATGTCGCCGGAGGTTTGGAAAGAGCGCTCTTAAGCCTTATGTTCATGCCATGGCGTTACGAAGCATTATCGATATCCTGACATTCCGTTGGCTGCGCCCCAGCCGCCCCGAAGTGGCGGTCCTGCGCATGTCCGGCGTGATCGGTGGTTTTGGCCCTCTGCGCAGCGGCATGAGCCTTGCCAGCATGGAGCCGCTGATAGAGCGGGCCTTCGCCCTGCCGCGGCTGAGCGCGGTGGCCCTGATCATCAATTCGCCGGGCGGGTCGCCCGCTCAGTCCGCCCTGATCGCCAAGCGGGTCCGCGATCTGGCGCGGGAGAAGGAGAAGCCGGTTCTGGCGTTCTGCGAGGACGTCGCCGCCTCCGGCGGCTACTGGCTGGCCTGTGCTGCCGACGAGATCTTTGTGCAGCCGACATCCATCGTGGGATCGATCGGGGTTATCACCTCCGGCTTCGGGTTTACCGAACTGATGGAGAAGGTCGGCGTCGAGCGCCGCGTCTACACCGCCGGCGAGCATAAGTCGACGCTCGACCCCTTCCGGCCGGAAAACGCCGAGGACGTGGCCCGTCTGAAGGCCCTTCAGGAGGATCTGCACGACGTCTTCAAGAAGACCGTGCGCGACCGCCGCGGGCATCGCCTGAAAGCCTCGGAGGAGGAGCTGTTCAGCGGCGAGTTCTGGGCCGGCGGCCGGGCCGTGGAACTCGGTCTTGCCGATTCCGAGGGCGAACTGCGCCAGGTGCTGCGCGACCGCTTCGGCAAGCGGGTGCGGCTGCGCCGCGTCCAGGGCCCCCGGCGTCTGTTGAAGCGCCTGGGTGTGGGGCGCGGCCGTGCCGGCGACGACGGGCCGCTGTTCCAGGCCGCCTTGCCGGGGCCGGAGGATTGGGCCGCAGGGCTGATTGCCGCCGTCGAAGAACGGGCCCTGTGGTCGCGCTTCGGCCTCTAGGGCGGCCTCCCTTCACCCGGTCCGGTTGCTTGCCCCTCTCGCTTGCCCCTCTCTTGTCCGTCGTTGCTTGACCCTGGGGCGGCGCCGTCGCTAAATGCCGCCATGTTCGGATTGCCTTCGATTCAGAAGCTCATCGTCCTGGGGCTGGTCATCGCCGCGGTCTGGTATGGCTTCAAGTTTCTCGGCCGCCTGCAGCAGGCGCGCAAGGCCGAAGCCAAACTGCGTGCCGCCGAGGCAAAGAAGCCGCAGAAGACCAGTACGGCGCGTAAAGCCGAGGATGGCAGCGGCGCGGAAGTCGCGGACCTCGTGCAGTGCCCCGCCTGCGGCGCCTACGTACAGGCCGGCAGCAAGTGCGCTGCGGGTACCGAAGCCAGATCCAGCGGCAACTGCGCGCTTCGGTAGCGCCCTGCGACGCCTTGGCTTGATTCGGCTTTGGGCCCCCGCTAAGGTTCGGCCCGCATTTACCGCGGTGCAGCATCCTGGACCGCTCAAGCAACGGTCTGAGTAAAGGTTGCCGGGGGTGCCAACCCGGGCAAACAGTCCCAACGCCATGCCTGACGCCAATCCGGACACCTGTTTCCAGCGGCTGATCCTGCGTCTTCAGGATTTCTGGGCCCGCCAGGGCTGTGTCATCCTCCAGCCTTATGACCTGGAGGTAGGGGCAGGGACTTTCCATCCGGCTACCACCCTGCGGGCGCTGGGTCCGGGAAGCTGGAAGGCGGCCTACGTGCAGCCCTCGCGCCGGCCCACCGACGGGCGCTACGGCGAGAACCCCAACCGCCTGCAGCACTACTACCAGTTCCAGGTGATCCTGAAGCCCTCGCCGGCCGACAGCCAGGATCTCTACCTGGACTCGCTCCGCGCCATCGGCATCGATCCGCTGAACCATGACATTCGCTTTGTTGAGGACGACTGGGAAAGCCCGACCCTGGGCGCCTGGGGCCTGGGCTGGGAGGTCTGGTGCGACGGCATGGAGGTCAGCCAGTTCACCTACTTCCAGCAGGTCGGCGGCATCGACTGCAATCCGGTCTCCACCGAGCTCACCTATGGGCTGGAGCGCCTGATCATGTACGTCCAGGGCGTCGAGAACGTCTACGACCTGGACTGGGACGGCGTGCCCAAGGATCAGGGCGGCAAGACCTACGGCGATGTCTTCCTGCAGGCCGAACAGGAGTTTTCCGCGTTCAACTTCGAGGCCGCGACCACCGAAATCCTGTTTCAGCACTTCAAGGACGCGGAGGCCGAGTGTCAGTCGATCCTCACCTTCGGCGAGCGCAACGGCCGGCCCATGCCGCTGCCCGCCTATGACCAGTGCATGAAGGCCAGCCACGTTTTCAATCTTCTGGACGCGCGCGGGGTCATCTCCGTGACTGAGCGCCAGGCCTACATCGGCCGCGTGCGCAATCTGGCCAAGGCCTGCTGCGAGGCCTGGGTTTCCACCCAGGACCCGGCGCAGGACGGCGGGGCAGGCTGATGGCCGAGTTGCTGGTCGAGCTGTTTTCCGAGGAGATCCCCGCGCGCATGCAGGGCCGCGCCGCGGAGGATCTGAAGCGTCTGGTCGCCGAGGGGCTGAAGGCGGCCAATCTCACCTTTGGGTCTGCCCAAGCCTACGCCACGCCGCGCCGCCTGGCGCTGGTCGTCGACGGTATCCCGGCGCAGCAGCCCGATCTCTCGGAAGAGAAGAAAGGCCCCAAGGTGGGCGCCCCCGAGCAGGCGGTCCAAGGCTTTTTGAAGGCCAACGGCCTGGCGTCCGTGGACGAGGCGGAGCTCAGGGAAACCCCCAAGGGCAGCTTTTACTTCGCCGTGCGCGAGGTTGCCGGGCGGCCGAGCGTGGCGGTGCTGCCGGAGGTCCTGGCCAAGGCCATTGCCGAGCTGCCCTGGCCGAAGTCCATGCGCTGGGCCGACGACAGCCAGCGCTGGGTGCGTCCTCTGCACCACATCGTGGCGGTTTTCGACGGCAAGGCGCTGGAGGGCGGCTTCGAGATGGGGGAGGAGCGCCGGCTTTCGTTCGCCGACACCACCCGCGGCCATCGCTTCCTGGTGCCGGACTCCTTTGCCGTGGCCGGCTTTGCCGACTACCGTGACAAGCTGCACAAGGCCAAGGTGATCCTGGACCCTGCGGAGCGGCGAGCGATCATTGCGGCGCAGTGCCATGAACTGGCCGGCGCCGAAGGCGTCGCCGTGAAGGAGGATCCCGGTCTGCTGGACGAGGTCACCGGGCTCGTGGAATGGCCGCAGGTGCTGATGGGGCGTATCGATCAAGACTTTATGCATCTGCCGGCGGAGGTGCTTTCCACCTCCATGCGCAGCCATCAGAAGTACTTCTCGACCGAGACCGCCGAGGGCGCCCTGGCCGACCGTTTTCTGGTGGTCGCCAACATGGATGCGCCGGCGGGCAGCGACCGCGCCGAGACCATCGTTGCCGGCAACGAACGGGTGCTGCGCGCCCGCCTGGCCGATGCCCGTTTCTTCTGGGACCAGGACCGCAAACAGTCGCTTTCGGCGCGGGTGCCGGCGCTGGAGGAGATCGTGTTCCATGCGAGGCTGGGCACGCTCGCCGAAAAGGTCTCCCGCCTGCAGAGCCTCGCGGTGGCGATCAGCGATCATGTGCCGGGCGCCGACCGCGATCAGGTCCGCTCTGCGGCGCGCCTCGCCAAGGCCGACCTCATCACCGGCATGGTGGGCGAGTTCCCGGAACTGCAGGGAATCATGGGGCGCTACTACGCGCTCAACGACGGCGAAAGCCCGGCGGTGGCGGAGGCCATCGCCGAACACTACGCGCCGCTCGGCCCCAACGACGCCTGTCCCTCGGCGCCGGTCAGTGTCTGTGTCGCCCTGGCCGACAAGATCGACACCCTGGTGGGCTTCTGGGCTATCGACGAGAAGCCGACCGGCTCCAAGGACCCCTACGCACTGCGCCGCGCCGCCCTGGGCGTGATCCGCCTGATCGTCGAAAACAAGCTGCGCCTGCCGCTGAACGATGTCTTCGCGACAGCGCAAGCCGAGTATACCGGCCTTTCGGCGGCGGATGTTTCCGGCGACCTGCTGGATTTCTTCGGGGAGCGCCTGAAGGTCGTGCTCCGCGATCAGGGCGTGCGCCACGACCTCATCAGCGCGGTCATGGCGCGCGGCGGCGAGGACGACCTCGTGCGCCTGCTCGCCCGGGTCGAGGCCCTGCGCTCCTTCCTCGACAGCGACGACGGCGCCAATCTTCTGGTCGCCTATCGCCGCGCCGCCAACATCGTGCGGATCGAGGCCAAGAAGGACAAACGCGCCTACCAGGGCGCGGTGGAGTCAGCCGCTTTGGCGCAGGACGAGGAGAAGGCCCTTTTTTCTCACCTCGGCGATGCAGCCAAAGGTGCCCAGACTGCGATAGTCTGTGAAGACTTCACCGGCGCCATGGCGGCCATGGCGCGACTGCGCCAACCGGTCGACGCCTTTTTTGACGAAGTCACGGTGAATGCCGAGGAGACGGCCCTGCGGGAGAACCGCCTGAATCTCCTGAGCGCCATCGGCGCGACGCTCTCGGAGGTGGCCGACTTCTCCAAGATCGAGGGCTGACGAGAACAGAGGCGGCGGATCAGCCGCCCGCAGCATGCAAGTTGAGATGGCGTGCAAGTTGAGTTGGACAGCAACCGGCAGGAAACGGATCGCAAATCATGACGACTTGGGTCTACAGCTTCGGCGGCGGCGCGGCCGACGGCCGGGCCGAGATGAAGGAACTCCTTGGGGGCAAGGGCGCAAACCTTGCGGAGATGTCGGCCATCGGTCTGCCGGTGCCCCCCGGCTTCACCATCACCACCGAGGTCTGCACCTATTTCTACGAGCACGACCGCAAGTACCCTGATGACCTGAGGGACCAGATGAATGCCGCGCTGACGAGGATCGAAGACCTGGTCGGCGCCAAGTTCGGCGACCCGAAGAACCCTCTGCTGCTCTCCGTGCGCTCCGGCGCGCGGGCCTCCATGCCCGGCATGATGGACACCGTGCTCAACCTCGGCCTCAACGACGAAACGGTGGAGGGTCTGGCCCGCAACGCCGGCGACCGGCGTTTCGCCTATGACAGCTATCGCCGTTTCATCCAGATGTTCGGCGACGTCGTGCTGGGGGTCGACCACCACCACTTCGAAGAAATCCTGGAGCTCGCCAAGGAAGACCACGGCTACATGCTGGATACGGAGCTGACCGCCGAGGACTGGGCCAAGGTGATCGAGGATTACAAGGCCAAGGTTCTGGCCGAGACCGGCGAGCCCTTTCCCCAGTCGCCGGGCGACCAGGCCTGGGCCGCGGTGGGCGCCGTCTTCGGGTCCTGGATGAACCAGCGCGCCATCACCTACCGCCGCCTGCACGACATTCCGGCGGACTGGGGCACGGCGGTGAACCTGCAGGCCATGGTCTTCGGCAACATGGGCGATGACTGCGCCACCGGCGTCGCCTTCACCCGCGACCCCGCCACCGGCGACAACTCGTTCTATGGCGAGTATCTGGTGAATGCCCAGGGCGAGGACGTGGTCGCCGGCATCCGCACGCCGCAGAATCTCACCCTGCACGGCAAGAAGATGAACGGCTCCAAGCTGCCTGCCATGGAAGAGGTGATGCCGGAGGTCTTCGGACAGCTGAACGACGTGCGCCTGACCTTGGAGCAGCACTACAAGGACATGCAGGACATCGAGTTCACGGTGCAGCGCGGCACCCTCTACATGCTGCAGACCCGCACCGGCAAGCGCACCGCCGCCGCCGCCCTGAAGATCGCGGCCGAGATGGTGGCCGAAGGGCTGATCGACGAGAAGGAGGCGCTGCTGCGGATCGATCCGGCAAGCCTCGACCAGTTGCTGCATCCGACACTCGACCCCGAGGCCGAACGCAAGGTGATCGCCCGCGGCCTGCCGGCTTCGCCGGGGGCGGCTTCCGGCAAGATCGTGTTCACCGCCGACGAGGCGGAGGCTCAGGCAGGGGCCGGGGAAACCGTCATCCTCTGCCGCACCGAAACCTCGCCGGAGGACATCCACGGCATGCACGCCGCCGTCGGCATTCTCACCACCCGCGGCGGCATGACCAGCCATGCCGCGGTGGTCGCGCGCGGCATGGGCCGGGCCTGCGTCGCCGGGGCCGGCGAGCTGCGCATCGACCACAAGAGCGGTGTCATGCGGGTGCGCGACCTGGAGCTGCGCGAGGGCGATCTCATCACCCTGGACGGCTCCACCGGCGAGGTCATGCAGGGTGCGGTGCCCACCGTGCAGCCGGAACTCTCCGGCGACTTCGCCACCGTCATGAGCTGGGCCGACCGGCATCGCAGCATGGGCGTGCGGGTCAACTGTGACACCCCGCAGGAGGCCAAGGTGGCCGTGGCCTTCGGCTGCGAAGGCATCGGGCTCTGCCGGACCGAGCATATGTTCTTCGATGCGCAGCGCATCGTCGCCATGCGCGAAATGATCCTGGCGGATTCCGGCGAGAAGCGCCGTCAGGCTCTGGACAAGCTGCTGCCCTACCAGCGCGACGACTTCGTCGCCCTGTTCAAGGAGATGGGCGACCGGCCCGTCACCATCCGCCTGCTGGATCCGCCGCTGCACGAGTTCCTCCCGCACGAGGATGCGGCGGTGGCCGAGGTGGCGAAGGCCTCCGGGCTCTCCGAGGAGCAGGTGCGGGCGCGCTCCCTGAAGCTGGTCGAGACCAACCCCATGCTGGGGCATCGCGGCTGCAGGCTCGGCATCACCTATCCGGAGATCTACGAGATGCAGGCCCGCGCCATCTTCGAGGCGGTGGCCGCGGTCGCGAAGGAGACCGGCAAGACGGTGGTGCCCGAGGTGATGATCCCGCTGGTCTCCATCGAGCAGGAGTTCACTGTGCTGCGCAAGCTGGTGGACAAGGTGGCAGAGGCGGTGCGGAATGCCGAGGAGGTGGAGATCGGCTACCTCGTCGGCACCATGATCGAACTGCCGCGTGCCTGCCTGCGCGCCGGCCAGATCGCCGAGGGGGCGGAGTTCTTCTCCTTCGGCACCAACGACCTGACCCAGACCGCCTACGGCCTGTCGCGCGACGACGCCGGCAACTTCCTCGGCGCCTACGAGCAGCGCGAACTGATCGAGCAGGACCCCTTCATCTCGCTGGACCCCGAAGGTGTCGGCGAGCTCATGCTGATCGCCGCCGAGCGCGGCCGCGGGACCCGGCCGGACATCAAGCTCGGCATCTGCGGCGAGCATGGCGGCGATCCTGCCTCCATCGCCTTCTGCCAGACGGTGCCGCTGGACTATGTCTCCTGCTCGCCCTACCGCGTGCCCATCGCCCGCTTGGCCGCTGCCCAGGCCGCACTTACGGGCCACGCCATCGGCGCGGTCGGGCGTTAGGGGCTTTGCATCGGGCGCAGGTGCGCTTGGTTCATGGGTTGAGGAAGCTCTTCAGCGCCTGACGCAGTGCAGCCTTGAAGTGTTGAACCGCCGTGCTTCGGCTCTCACATACAGTCTTTGTGCAAAGGAGGCTGTCATGACTGCGCAACGGCGCTCGGACCTCTCAGCCCGCGCCGCCGTCGCGGCCGATGTACCCTTTCTGGCGCGGACGGAGTTCGAAGCGTCGCTGCCGCCCTTTGGCCGCTCGTTCTGGGACGATCTACTGCAGGACAGCGGCTCAGACACCATGCTGTTCCTCGAGGCGGTGCTGCGCGAAGGGGCGTCCAGTTGGGGCGCGGTGGAGGATTTCATCGTTTTTGAAGTGGAGACCACGCCAGCCGCCGCTTGCGCCGTCTTTGCACCGGATGAACGGGCAGCGCAGGGGCCGCTGAACTTGGACAGGCTGGATCGGGTCGCCGGCGCTCTTTCCTGGACGTCGGAGACAACCGCCGCGTTCCGTGCGGCCTATCAGGGGATCTGGAGCCGCGGGGTGGATTTCCTGAAGCCGCAGGCAGAGCTGATCGTCGAATCCGTCGCTGTCGCACCCGGATTCCGCGGCCAGGGCCTCGGGGACGCGCTGATGCGCGCAGCCTTCGACAAGGCGCGGGAGAAAGGTGCCGCCAGTCTCGGGATAATGGTCATTCATGGCAACAACGCGGCGAAGGCGCTCTACGAGAAGCACTTCGAGCCCTACACCACCTTTCACCCTGCCTATTTCGATCACGCGTTCCCCGGGCTGACCAAGTTCAAGGCGAGTCTCGCTGATTGACGGCGCCGGCCGATGGGTACAGCGATCACGGCACACCATCGGACCGGCAGGTCCTGAGCTCAGCGCCCGCGCAGGTCGGTCAGGTAGGTGTTGGCGGCCCGGCTTTCCGCAAAGGCGTCCGGGTCGGTGTCGGCGAAGATCACGCCGTCCTCATTCGGGCCGGCGGCGGCGAGGGCGGAACCGTCGGGCCCGACGATGCGCGACAGACCGGCATAGGTGAAGGCGTCGTCCTGCCCGGCGTGGTTGGCGTAGGCAATGAACAGCTGGTTCTCGAAGGCCCGCACCGGCACGACGGAGGTCGCGATGAAGCCCGCGAAGGGGCCTTCGGGCAGGGCCGTGGGCACCAGCACGGCCTCGGCGCCGGCCCGCGCCAGCGCCCGCACCGCCTCCGGGAACTCCACGTCGTAGCAGATCAGAAAGCCGAAGGTCAGCTCGCCGATGGTGCAAAGCGTGGTCTGAAGCGGTCCCGGGGAGAAGAGCGCCCGTTCGTAGTCCCCGTAGAGCTGCATCTTGCGGTAGGCGATGGGCGCCGCAGCGCCGTCGACCAAGGCCAGACTGTTGAAGACCTGGGACCCGTCGCGCTCGGCAAAGCCGGCGACGATCGCAAGGCCGTGCGCTTCGGAGATCGCGGCCAGGTGTTTCACCTGCGGCCCGCCCAGCGGCTCCGCCAGGTCGCCGATGACCGCGCCGGCGCCGTAGCCGGTGGTGGCCAGTTCCGGCGTAATCAGAATCCGCGCACCGCCTGCGGCCGCCTCTCGGGCGGCGGCCTCGATGCGTGTTAGGTTCGCTGCGACGTCGCCCGCGGCCGCCTTCATCTGCAGGGCGGCGATGCGCATCACCGCTCCTCGCCGGTCCAGGCGCCCAGCAACCTCGGCAGGTCGCCGTAGCGTGCGATCAGCCCGACCACCAGGGCGGCGATGGCGACGAAGAAGATGGAGACCGAGGCCATCGTCGGCGTGTAGCCATAGCGCAGGGCGTTGAAGATCTTGATGGGCAGGGTTTCCATCGTGAAGCCGACAGTCATGTAGGCGACGATGTATTCGTTCAGCGACAGCACGAAGGCGAAGGCGAAGCCGGAGATCATGTAGGGCGTGATCAGCGGTACGACGACGGTGCGGAAGACCCTGCGGTCGTCGGCGCCCATGGTGGCCGCCGCCTCGACAAGGGAGCGGTCAATGGAGGCAAAGCCGAGCGAGAGCGTGACCAGCGGCAAGGTCACGAAGAAGATGGCGTGGCTGATGACCGCCGTCCAGGGCGCCCCGTAGAAGCCGCCGGTCGCCCAGAAAGAGAGGAAGCCGAGCGCGGTGATCACCGGCGGCAGCATGAAAGGGGCGACGCCCAGGAACTGGAAGATCCGGGCCCAGGGCGCGACGCGGCGCCAGAAGAACCAGCTGAGCGGCAGGGCGATAAGCACCGCCAGAGCGGCGGAGAGGGCGGCGAGGCCGAGGGAGGCGAGGAGGGCGCTGCGCCATTCCGGCTCGACGAAGATGTCGGCGTACCAGGCGAGGGAAAAGCCCTCGGGCGGGAACAGCAGCGTCCGCTTCTCGTTCACCGAGACCCCGGCGACCACGGCGAGGGGCGCCGCCAGGAAGAGCGCGATGAGGGCCATGTAGCCGCGGCGCAGCCAGCTTGCGGTCATGGCCTGCGCTCCGGCATCACGCGGTCTCCCGCCGGCCGCCGACCAGTAGGGTCAGGCCCACCAGCGCCAGCGAAATCAGCACCAGGAAGACCGCCATGGCCGCGGCGAAAGGCATGTTGGACTGGTAGATCGCCTGGTCGGTGATCAGCACCGAAAGCGTCCAGTGCTGCGGCCGCCCGAGGATCTGCGGCAGCAGGTAGGAGCCGAGCGCGAAGACGAAGACCATGATCAGGGTGGCGACGATGGTGTTGCGCAGCGCCGGAACGACCACGGTGACGAAGCCGCGCAGGGGGGAGGCGCCGAGGGTGCGGGCAGCCTCCAGCAACGTCGGGTCGAGGCGCATGAAGGAGGGATAGAGCAGCAGGATCGTGTAGGGCAGGGCCTGGTAGACCATCCCCGTCAGCACAGCGCCAAAGCCCGGCAACAGAGCCTTGGGCTCCGCCATCAGGCCGAGGGCGACCAGCAGGTTGCTGACCCCGGCGGTGCGCGAGAACAGAGTCGACCAGGCAAAGCCGATGATCACTTCCGAGAGGGAGAGAATGGCGAGCAGCCCGACCAGCCAATAGACCTGGACCCGGCGGCTGCGCCCGGCCAGGAAGCTGGTGAAGGGAAAGGACAGGGCCACGCAGCAGACGGCCACCGCCGCGGCCAGGAACAGCGAGAAGCCGAGCACGCTGCCGAAGAAGGGCGTCAGAAACCGCTCGTAGTTGGCGAGCACGAAGTCGACGGTGTAAAAGCCGCCTTGCTGGCGCCGAAAGAAGCTGACGGCGATCATGATGCCGAAGGGCACGACGAAGAAGACCACCAGCATGGCCGCCGGAAAGGCCAGCGGCAGGTGGTCGGAGAGAGTTCTGGCCCGCTCCCGCCTCATTGCGGCAGCACCACGCAGGCCTCGGGCGGAAGCTGGATACCGATGGCGTCGCCGGCAGCGACCTGGGGGCGCTCGCGCGGCGTGGAGACGGCGATGACGGTGGTGCCCGCCACAGCGACGAAGGTCTCCACGGTGCCGCCGAGGTCGCGCAGAAAGGTCACCCGCCCGGTCAGCGGTGCCTCCGCCGGGGCGGTCAGGCGCACGTCCTCCGGCCTGATGGAAAGGCGCGCCCGCTTCAGGCCCGCCGGCAGGGCGACGCCGGGCAGGGGGATGCCGTCGACCAGCGCGTGGCCGCTGCCGTTCGCGGCGACGTCGAGCAGGTTGGTGGAGCCGATGAAGTCGGCGACGAAAGCATCGGCCGGCCTCCGGTAGATCTCGACCGGCGCCGCCGCCTGGCGGATGCGCCCCTCGCCCATGACCACCACCAGATCGGCCATTGTCATGGCCTCGCGCTGGTCGTGGGTGACGACGATGGTGGTGATGCCCAGTTTCTGCTGCAGCTGGCGCAGTTCGACCTGCATGGCTTCGCGCAGCTTGGCATCCAGGGCGGAGAGCGGTTCGTCGAGCAGGAACAGCCGCGGCGAGACCGCGAGCGCCCGGGCGATCGCCACCCGCTGCTTCTGTCCGCCGGAAAGCTTGCCGACCGGCCGGTTGCCGAAGTCCGGCAGGTGGACGAGATCGAGTAGCTCGGCGACGCGCGCCTCCTGCTCGGCCTTGGGAACGCCGCGGATGCGCAGGGCATAGGCGATGTTGTCCCGGACGTTCAGGTGCGGAAACAGCGCCAGCGACTGGAAGACCATGCCGAAGTCGCGCCTGTGGGTCGGCAGGTCGGTGATCTCCGCACCGTCCAGCACGATGCGTCCGGCGCTGGGCGATTCCAGACCGGCGATCATGCGCAGCAGGGTCGTCTTGCCACAGCCCGATGGGCCCAGCAGGCAGACGAAGGTGCCGTGGGGAACGGTCAACGACAGATCGTCGACCGCCGTCAGCGCGCCAAAGCGCTTTGCGATGCCCTCAAGGGCCAGTCCCGACATGGCGTCCCCGCGTTGCGTGTCGACAGCGCTGATGGGCGACAGGGCAGGGCGCCGCCGCCGGAAGTGGCGGCGCCCTCAGGCCCCCTCGGTTTCGTTCGGCGTGGTCTTCAGCCGACGATCAGCTCTGTCCACTTCTGATTAAGCCAGTCGGACTTGGTCTGGTAAAGGTCGTAGCGCGGTATGATCGGATCGATCTCTGAGGAAACGGAGGCGAACTCGTCGCCCGTCAGATCGAGCAGATCGCGCTTCACCGTCGGTGCCGTGCCGACCTTGCGGGACATGGTGGCCTGGATCGACGGCTGGCTCATGTAGTCGATGAAGATGTGCGCTTCGTCGGACTTCTTCGAGGCGCGCGACAGCGCCCAGCAGCCGCTGTCGAGGATGCCGCCCTCCTTGGGGAAGGTCGAGCGCACCGGGTGGCCGTCGGCCGCCGCCAGGCCGGTGACGTCGTGATAGTACTGGCCCATGGGAATCTCGCCGGACTTGAGAGCCTGTTCGAACTGGGCCTCGTCGCGGTACCAGAGCCGCACGTTGGACTTCACCTCGGCCAGCTTGTCGAAGGCCTTCAGCAGCCCCTCCTCGCTGTCGAGGGCATCGGTGCCGCCCATGTAGGTCTTGGCCGTCACCTCCAGGAGGAAGGAGTTGGAGACGAGGGCGAGCAGGCCGAGCTTGTCCTGGTTGGCGCCGTCCCACAGAGCCGCCCAGGAGGTCGGTGCCTCGGGATAGGCCTCGGTATTCGACACCAGGGTGATGTACCAGGCCACGGCGCCGATGCCGGCCACCCGGCCGTCGGGATAGCTGTTCACGAACTCGCCGATCAGGTTCTCGCTGTTCGGCATACGGTTCCGGTCGAGCGCGGTCCAGAGATTGATCGCCTGGCCCTTGAGCATGGCGACCTGGGACATCATGGAGACGTCGGCGGGCGCGCGGCCGGCCTTGGCGGCCTGCTCCAGCTGGACCAGCCAGGCCTCACCCGTCGGTTCCGCCACTGACTCCACGGCGATGCCGGTGGCTTTGGTGAACTCAGGGAAAATGTGTTTGTCGAAGGAATCCTTGAAGTAGCCGCCGTAGACGCCGACCTTCAGCGAGCGGTCCTGCGCGCGCAGCACCGTCGGCATGGCGAGGGCGCCGGCCGCGGCGACCCCCGCCCCTGCGAGTCCCGCGGCCATCAGGCTCCGGCGGCTGATGCCGCTCTTGGCAATTCGCTTGTTCATCTCTCACCTACCTCCACTGTCATTTCTGGCATTGTCGTTGCTGAGGCCACTTGGCGTGGCCTGATTGACTGGACCTTCCCCCTGTTTCGGTTGGGTTTGCCCCAACACCAGCCTTCACGCGAACCGTGGGCTGTAAACCATCAGACTGAGAATCTCGAACAGAACCTGCGCACCCACATGGGCGGTGTTGGTGGTGGTGTCGTACTGCGGCGCCACCTCCACCACGTCTCCGCCGACAACGTTGATGCCCTTCAGGCCGTGCAGGATCGCCAGTACTTCCCGGGTCGTCAGGCCGCCGACCTCCGGCGTGCCGGTGCCCGGCGCAAAGGCGGGATCGATGCCGTCGATGTCGAAGGAGATGTAGGTCGGACCTTCGCTGACGACCGACAGGGCCTTTTCCACCACGGCGGCGATTCCCAGCTTCGGCACTTCCTCGGCATGAACCACCGTCATGCCGCTGTCGAAGGAGAACTCCCAGAGATACTCCGCCGAACCGCGGATGCCGATCTGGATCGTCCGGGTGGGGTCGAGCACGCCGTCCAGCACCGCGTTGCGGAACGGCCCGCCATGGTGGAACTTGCTGTGGTCGAAGGACCCGCCGGTGTCGCAATGGGCATCGATGTGAACCATGCCGACGGGCTGGTCGCGGCCGATGGCCTTCATGATCGGATAGGTGACGGAGTGGTCGCCGCCGACGGAGAGCGGCACCACGCCGGCGGCGTGCACCTTCTCGAAGTAGCGTTCGATGTCGTCGAGGCTGCCCTCCAGCCGGTAGCGGCTGGCGAAGGGAACGTCGCCCACATCGGCGACGCGCAGATCGTAGGTCGGCGCGCAGGCCATGACGTGATTGTAGGGCCCGATGCGCTCGATGGTGCGCAGCGCCCGCGGCCCGAAGCGCGCGCCGGGGCGGTTGGTCACACCAAGGTCCATGGGCACGCCGATCAGCGCGACTTGAAGGTCGCCGAAGTCGGGGTCCTGCGGATCAATCTCGCGCTGTGGTGCGTCGAGCAGCGTCGAGATCCCCGCATAGGGCGCCATGCGGGTGCCGCTCGCATCGAAGATCTGGTCGGCCACCTTGCGGTACGCCGGATCGAAGACATCGCCCCCGTGGCCCTGCGCGTACTTCTCCCGCAAGGCCGCCAGCTTGTCCGCATCCCATGCCATGATCGCCGCCTGCCCCCGCGCAAACCCTTCGTTTTCCTTGGGTCACAGTATCGCGGAAGGCCTGTTGCGAGAGCAATTGACATTGTTATACGGTCTTATGTGAGAAAAAATCACATAGAAGTGTCGCCATGTCCGCCCGCCTGCCACCCCTCAATCCCCTGCGCGCCTTCGAGGCCGCGGCCCGGCACGGCTCGGTTTCCCGCGCCGCCAAGGAACTCAACGTCACCCATGGTGCGGTGAGCCATCAGATCCGCAGCCTGGAGGCGGCGCTGAACGTGGCGCTACTGGAACGCGGCGCGCGCCGGGTCAAGCTGACGCCCCACGGCGCGGCCCTGCTGCCCACGCTTTCGAACGCCTTCCAGGACATTGCGACGGCGACGGCGCGGATGACCCGGCCCTCCACCGGCGGCGATCTGGTGGTGAGCTGCGTGCCCGCGCTGCTGTCGCTCTGGCTGATCCCGCGTCTCAGCCGCTTTTCCGAGCAGTTCCCGGGGGTGCGCCTGCGCCTGACCGGCGGCAACGATCCCGAGGCGGTCTTCGACCCCGACGTCGATGTCTGCATCCGCTACGGGCAGGGCACCTGGGGCGACTGCTGGGTGCGGCACTGGTCCGACATCGAGCTGTTTCCGGTTGCAAGCCCGACCCTGCTGAACAGCCGCCCCCTGCGGTCTGTGAAGGACCTTGCCCACCATGTGCTGCTGCACGCCGATGAAGGGCGGGAATGGCAGACCTGGCTGACCGTCGCGCGGGCACTGGAACTCAGCAAGGGCCGCCATCACTTCATGAGCGACGCCCGTCTTGCCGTCGAGGCGGCGCTGCAGGGCAACGGCGTGGCCATCGGCGACAGCCGGACCGCCAGCACCCTGATGGCCCGCGGCAGCCTGGTCGCGCCCTTCGACCTGGCGGTGCCGGCCATCGACAGCTTCTACGTGGTCTGCCGCAACGAGGTGAAGGCAGCGCCCATCGCCAGTGTCTTCATCGACTGGCTCTTCGCCGTCCGCGACGAGGAGGACGCCAGTACCGAGGTCCAGACCGTCGGCCGCCGCGTCCTCAGACGGGGTCGCAAGGGCGGGTAGGGAACTGGCGCCCTTTGTTCGGCCGGCGGCAGTTCCCCCTCACCCAGCTCCGGCCCATCAGTACTGCAAGGGGTTCGCTGCGCTCGCCAAGCCTGCGCAACCCTCTGCCACCAGGGGAGAGGGGGTAACTCTGAGGCGGCGTTAAAGGCCCTCTCCCCTCGTGGGAGACGGAGGGGCCCGCGTCAGCGGGAGGGTGAGGGGGCCTTCTGTTGAGCGGAAGGGTTCGCCGGTGCTCAGCCCGGCTTGTCGAAGACGCCCTGGACCACGGTGACCCGGTTCTCGGCAAGGCTGCGGCTCAGGTTGGCGAACATCTCGGCGAAGGCCGGGCCCAGGATGATTGCGGGCCCCACGGGGTTCTGGGGATTTGTGCCTTTTGCGGCTTGCTGGGCGGCGATGACCTTCTCGCTCCAGGCCCTGGCCTCCGCGGTGAGGTCGCGCCAGTGGCGTTCCTTCAGGCCGGCGGCGAGCAGCGCCTCGCGCACCGCTGCCGGTGCCGTCAGGTGGCTCCACTCCGGTGTGTTGGACCAGGGCGCGGGGAAATGGGGGTCGCCGGCGGCGCCGGCCATGATGTCGTAGAGCCCGAAGCGCCCGCCGGGCTTCAGCACCCGCGCCACCTCCCGGTAGAGCCGCGCCTTGTCGGCGATGTTCATGGCGGCGTGCTGGGTCCAGATCTGGTCGAAGCTGGCGTCGGCGAAGGGCAGGGCGAGGCCGTCGCCGCAGACGAAACCGGCGCGTTCGGCGAGCCCCACCTGGGCGCTCAGTTCCTGCGCCGCCAGGCAGTAGTCCGGGGTGAGGTCTATGCCGATAACGCGGCAGCCGCGCTGGTCGGCCAGCCAGCGCGCCGGGCCGCCGATGCCGCAGCCCAGGTCCAGCACCACGGCGTCGGCCTGGGGTGAGAGGAGTTGAGCCAATTCCTCCGTCGCCTCGTGGCCGCGGAGGTGAAACTGATCGTAGGGGATGAGGTCCGCCGGGCTGAGGCGGGAGAGGTCCTTACCGGCGGCCGTAAGCGCGGAGAGGATGCGCCCGCTCGGCGCGCCTTCCCGGGCGTAGTGCGAGGCGACGTTGGGTGACCGGCTCATAAGGATCGCGAGCATGGCACCGGCGGGCATAGGCCCGCAAGGCTTTCCGCGGATCGGCCCGCGGGTCGGTTCTGCGCTGCACGGGCCGGGTCCTAGAGGTCTTCGGCCAGGGTCTGGGAGTTGACCTCCGCCAGATGGATGGCATCGGTCAGAAGCTGGGCGATCTCCAGGTTGTTCTCCAGCACAGTCTTGGCCTCCGGGCGCGGGTCCTCGGCATAGGCGGCCATGCGGCCCAGGATCTCGGCGCGGATCTCCGCCAGCAGTTCCTCGCTGCGCTGGCCGTTCGGATTGTCGGCCGATACCAGATGCTTGCTCATCGGGGCTCTTCCCTTGTCTGCCGTCAACGGGCCACGCCAGTATCCCCGCAAGATGCTTAACAAGGGTTAACGGGAGCAGGGAGATTCGCCCAATCGTTACGGCCCGCTTCAACCCGTGGTATAGAGGCGATCGGAGTCCTTTGGAGGTTGCCCTCTTGGCCGAGGTGCCGACAAAAAGCAGTATTCTCCGGCGGCTTGCGCGTCTGCACCCGGCATGGATGTGGCTGCTGGTGATTGGACTCATTCTCGCTCCCGGCTTCGGGGTCAACTACCTCTTTGGTAATGCGCTGCTCGCCAACGCCGCGGGTTTGGACCCCATTGATCGGGCTTTCGCGATTTCATTTGGCATCGTGCCTATGGGCTATGCGCTGCTTGTCATCTTGGTGACGAGCGGCGGCTTCAGATCACAGCGCTCACGGGCCATCCGCCGCCCAATTGCGGCCTTCGCTCTCGCGGTTGTCATAATCACATCCCTCTATGTCTTCCTGCCCGGTACTGAATCGGCGATTGAGGCGCTCAACAACGCTCTCGGCACTTTCGGAGTGGTTGCTTTCGCAGTTGGTCTGTTGGCAGGCGCTGCAGGATATCTCTACGTCTTCATTCGGGCTGCCGTCGATCTGGTGGAAGCGGAACGCGGTGCGGCCACGCGGCTCGGCCTGAAGGTCGGAACGGCGATCCTGCTGCTTTACTGGCTTGTCAGCATCCCTTTCATCCAGATGCGGCTGCGGCGCCTGCTGCGGGAGGACGAAGGCGGCAAGATGTGGGACTTCCCGATGGAGAGGCTTACCCTCCAGCCTCAGGCTTCAGGCCACTTGTCGCTGCTGCTAACGGAGAGAGCCGGATGGGACGACTTCGAGGCCTATGCCGCTGAGTTGCTGCACCGCCTCGATGGAACGCTGATAAAGAAGGTGAGTGGGCCCGACGGCCATATCTGGGACGTGGAGATCGAGACCACACCGCTGCAGCTTGTTTTCGATGACTTCCCGCTGGGCGTGACCCTGGAATCGCGCAGCTATCCCGGTGATATCTTCTTGAGGAAGCTGCAGTCCAGGCTCGCTCGTTCAGCTTGAAGCGCTCAAAACGAACCCGGGCCGTTGGAGGGCGGCCCGGGTCAGGACGGATCGGAAAAGCCTGGCGGCTTACTTGCCGCGGGAAATGGTGATCTTCTTCGCCTTCTTCTGGGCGGTCTTGGTCTTCGGCAGATCGACGGTCATCACACCGTCCTTGAAGGTGGCGGCGATCTTCGCTTCGTCGATGTCGGCCGGAAGGGTAAAGGAGCGGCGGAAGCTGCCGAAGGAGCGCTCACGTCGGTGGTAGTTCTCCTCCTTGACTTCCTTTTCCTCCTTCTTCTCGCCGGAGATCGTCAGCCTGTTGTCGGTGAAGGTGACCTCGACATCCTTTTCGGTCATGCCGGGCAGCTCGGCGACAACGTGATAGGCCTTGTCGTCCTCGCTAGTGTCGACACGGATATCGAAGCTCATGGCCTCGCCGTTGCCGGCAAAGAGTGAGGGACGGCCGAAGCCGCGCCAGAAGTCGTCGAACACGCGGTCGACTTCGCGGTGCAGGTCGGAGATGGAGGGCGCCGCGCCGGCCTTGCCGTGCGGCCAGGGGGTCAGATCTTTGAGGGCCATTACAACCTCCTAAGTAGAACCGGTCCTTTCTTTCGGGATGGGTGCGCCGGGTGGCGACCTTTTGCCGGAAGGGTACGGGAGCACGGCGCTTTCTGCCTTGAGGCAGATCAAGCAAATCCCGGTGAAGAAGGCTCTTAAAACCCCTCTTCGCCCTTGACCGGATCGCCGCAACACGGCCAACTAACCGTCATGACCATCGGGCATGCCATGACCCTGAAGGACCTCGTCGCCGGCGGCAAAGCCGCCATGGCGGAGGCCCTGGCGGTGCTCGAATCGGCACCGGAGGCGCCGGACACCGTCGCGCTGCTGGATGCCGCCTTTGCGGCCCCCAAGGGGCACGTTATCGGGGTCACCGGGCCGCCGGGGGTGGGCAAATCGACCCTGCTGGGCGCGCTGCTGCCGGAACTGCGCGGCGCCGGGCGGACCGTGGGGGTGATCGCCGTCGATCCCTCGTCGCGGCGCAGCGGCGGGGCGCTGCTCGGCGACCGCCTCAGGCTCATGACCGACCCGGAGGATGGCGGGGTCTTCGTGCGCTCCATGGCGGCGCGCGACCGCCTGGGCGGTCTGGCGGAACTCACCGTCGCCGGCATGCTGCTGATGCGCGCGGTCTACGACGTGGTGCTGATCGAGACCGTCGGTGTCGGCCAGTCTGAAACCGACGTGGCCTGGGTCGCCGACACCGTGGTCTTCTGCGTGCAGCCCGGATCCGGCGATTCCCTGCAGTTCATGAAGGCCGGGATCATGGAAATCCCGGACCTCGCGGTCGTCACCAAGGCGGATATGGAGGCGGCGCAGCGCAGCCAGGCGGACCTGCGCGCCGCGTTGACCCACCAGCGCCGGCCCAACGGCTGGAAGGTGCCGATCCTGCCGGTGGCCGCCCAGCGCGGTGACGGCATCGCGCCGCTGGTCGCCGCCATCGACCGCCACGCCGCCTGGCTGGCCGATGCCGGACGGCTGGAGAAGCGCCGCCACACCAACGCGCGGATCTGGTTCGCCGAGGCGTTGCGCACCCGCTTCGGGCGGGAAGGGGTGAAGCGGGCCGAGATCATCGGCTGCCGCCTCAACCTCGACCGCGGCGATTCCCCCTACGAGCGCCTCGCCGACCTCTCGGCAGCGATCGCGGATTAGGCCGCCCGCATTGCTTTGTCATGCTCGGGTCAAGCCCACTGGTGTCCGGTTTAGATTCAAACCCATAGCAAGGCCATTTGATTTGGGTTTTCGCGTGGATCGGGTTGGGCGGTTATCAGCCGATCTATACGGCGTCGGTGCATGAGGTTTGCGCGGACGAGACGGGCGAACTTGAGCGGGCTTTGGATGGTTTTCTGGTCGCCCTGAGCCATGCGCAGGATCAGGAAAGCGATGAGGGCGACGGCAATCTGGATGCGTAGGGCGTTCTCGCTGGCTCCGAGGCAGTGGCGGATTTTGAGGGTTTGCTTGACCCATCGGAAGAACAGCTCGATGGCCCAGCGGCGCTTGTAGAGATCGGCGATTTCCCTGGCTGGGGCCTTGAGATCGTTCGAGAGAATGCGCAAGATCTTGCCGGTGTGGGTCTTGACGCGCACCTCGCGAACCGGGCTGCTGAAGGGGTTCTTGCGGCTGTTAGCCTGACGCTGCGGCAACAGCCCGATGCGGTCGGAGAGGATGCTGGTGCCTTCCACTACGTCGAGTTCAACGGCTCCAGCCAGGGGCGTATTGGACTTGAAGCGGGTGACGATGCGGCAACCGGCGGCATCCATCCTGGCCCACCAGCCGTAATCGTAGTAGGCGAGATCGAAGACGTAGGTAGCTCCTGCCTCTATCGGCATCGTCTGGGCGACGGTGATGTCGTTGACCTTGGCCGCGGTGACCGCCGCATAGATCGGCCGGTCAGCGGCGGGATCATAGATGACGTGCGCCTTGGCGCCGCAGGCTTTGGCTGAAAAGTGCGCCCACTCGCAGCCAATCCCGCTGAGGCGGATACTGGTGGAATCAATCAGATAGACCGCCTCACCGACTTTGCGGCGCAGGCCCCGCTGGGCTTGACCAACCATCGCCGCAAAGAGATCGCTGAATACCGCGCTCGGGCGCAGGGCATTGGCGTCCGACAAAGTCGAGCGTGACACTGGTCGCCCACCCAGGTGGTAGAGCCGCCTGGCATGGCTCTCCAGGCCGCCAACGATCTCCCGCAGGCTCGTCGACCCGGAAAGCTGCCCGTAAAGCAAGGCTATAAACTGGCTCTTGGTTGGCAGACGGCGAACCCGATGGTCCGCTCCGTGCTCAGCCACCAGGCGCTCGAACTCTCCCCAGGGAACCCGCTTTAGAAGATCGTGAAAAACGCTATTCTGGTGTCGCACGGTGTTGTTCCTTTCTCGTGTCCCAGGACGTCGCCAAACGCTTGGACACAAGTAGAATCAACACCGTGCGCTCAGTCCACCAAATCTAAACCGGACACCAGTGGGCTTGACCCGAGCATCCACCCTTCGAGACGGCCGCTTCGCGTCCTCCTCAGGGTGAGGCGGCTTGGCAATCCTCATGCTGAGGAGCGGCGAAGCCGCGTCTCGAAGCATGAACCTCAAGATCGAATGCCGACAAGTACGGCCTAGAACTCCGCCCAGTCGGGCTTCTGGGCGGTGACCTTGGCGTCGCCGGCCATGAGCGGCGCGTCGTAGCGCTCGCCCAGGGAGTCCAGGCGCAGGAGGGCGAGGCCGAGGGCGGTGTCGCCTTCCCCCGCCACGACGGAGCGCAGCACGCCGGCATTCTTCCCGTCGCGGGTGACGGCGCTGCCGGCCTCCGGCAGGGGGCCTTCGATCTCCACCGGCAGCAGGCGCTTTTTGATGAGGGCGCGGTACTTGGTGCGCGCGGTCAGTTCCTGGCCCATGAAACAGCCCTTATCCCAGTCGACGCCGTGCAGTTCGTCGAAGCCGTTTTCCAGCAGGATCGACTTCTCGATCTCCATGTCGCGGCTGCCGTCGGGCGCGCCGGCGGCGATGCGCAGGCGGTCGTAGTCCTCGAGGCTCGCGTCGGCGAAACCGGCGTCCGCCAAGGCCGCGGCGGCGCCGGATTTCGGCAGAATGGCGCGGGCGCCGAGCCGGGCCAGACGCGGGTCGACGAAGGCAAGACCGCCGCCGAAGGGCGCGGTCGCGCCGGGCTCCTCGGGCAGTCCGAGCTTTGCCAGCGCGTCGTTGCCGATCAGCACGGCGACCGCAAGGTCCTCGCTCGCATCTTCGACTGTGACCTGGGAGCGCAGCTTGTAGAGCTTCAGCCGCCGGCCGAGATCGGCGCGGCGCTCCACCTCGCAGTCCAGCAGAAAAGTCCCGTCCTCCGCAGCCAGGAAGAACTCGTGCAGGAATTTGCCCTGCGGTGTGAGGAAGGCGGCCCAGACGCTGCGCTCGGGCGAAACCCGCGCCACATCGTTGGAGACGATACCCTGCAGGAAGTCGACCCGGTCGGCGCCGCCGATGCGCAGCAGCCCGCGATGGTCGAGGATGACCGCCTTGGCGTCGCTCATGAGGGTTCCGATCCTTGCTTGGGGTGGCCGATCCCCTAGAGGTGGCATCCCCCGCTGTCCTGCGCAAGGCCCTTTGCCAAGCTGAGACGGCGCCTCTATAAGCGGCGCTATGCGCCTGCTTTTCATAACCGCCACCCGCATCGGCGATGCGGTGCTGTCCACCGGCCTTTTGGATCATCTGCTCAAGCGGCATCCGGGGATTCGGGTGACCGTGGCGGTGGGCCGCCTGTCGGCACCGCTGTTTCAGGCGGTGCCGGGGCTGGAGCGGATCATCGCCATCGAAAAGCAAAGCTACAGCCGCCACTGGCTGAAGCTCTGGGGCCAGGCGGTGCTGAGCCGCTGGGACATCGTCGTCGACCTGCGCGGCTCGGCCACCGCCTACCTGCTGTGGACCGGTCAACGCATCGTCATCGGCAAGCGCCGGCGCGGGCGCCACCGGGTGGAGGAACTGGGCGATCTGCTCGACCTGTCTCCGCCGCCGAGCCCCACCGTCTGGCTGTCGCCGGAGGCCGAAGCGCAAGCGGCCGCTCTGCTGCCGGCGGGCGGGCCGGTGCTGGCGGTCGCCCCGGCGGCCAACTGGATGGGCAAGCAGTGGCCGGCGGATCGCTTTGCCGAACTGGCCATGCGCCTGACGGCGCCGCAAGGGCCTTTGCCCGGCGGGCGGGTGGCGGTCTTCGCGGCCCCGCACGAGCGCGCCCAGGCGGCGCCGGTGCTGGCGGCTGCCGGGGACCGCGGCGTCGATCTGATCGACTGCGGCGACCTGCTGCAGGTGGCCGCCTGCCTGCGGCGTGCCGATCTCTTTGTCGGCAACGATTCCGGTCTCATGCATCTGGCCGCGGCGGCGGGGGCTCCCACGCTGGGGCTGTTCGGGCCCAGTCCGGAGGCGCGCTACCGTCCCTGGGGGCCGAAGGCGGCTTTCGTGCGCACGCCCGAGAGCTTCGAGGAACTGACCGCTGTGCCCGGCTTCGATTTCGCCGCCAGGGCCTGTTTCATGGAGAGTCTCACCGTCGATGCCGCTGAGAGGGCGGCCCGGGACCTTTGGTCCAGGACCGGCGCCGCCGCTAGCGCGCCGGCGGCAGGGCCGCCAGAACCTCTTCAAGGCTGAGATCTTCCAGCGACGGGCGCCTGAGGGTCGCGACGCTGGGCCCGCGCGGCGCAATCTTCGCCGGATCGGAGTCGTGGGAATAGAGCACCAGCGAGGGCGCCCCGGCCGCGGCGATCAGGTGCATGGGCCCGGTGTCGTTGCCGACGGCGAGGCTGGCGCCCCGCCCGAGGGCGGCCAACGCCATCAGCGGCGTCCGACCGCAGAGGTCGCGGGCGCCCGGCACCGCTTCGGCGATGCTGGCGATTTCCGCCCGCTCGGGCTCGGCCCCCAGCAGCAGTGGGGTGAGGCCCCGCTCCAACAGGTGACGGGCCAGCGCCGCGTAGCGGTCCTCCGGCCAGCGCTTGGCAGGCCTGTGCGCCGCGCCGCCCGGCACCAGCAGTGCATAGCGCTGTGGCAGGTCCAGTTCGGTCAGGTCGGCGGTCATGAAGGAAAGGTCGGGCAGGCCCGGATGCGGCAGGCCGGCCAGTGCAAGCTGGTCGGCCTCCCGCTCGCAGATGTGGGTCGCGGGCCCGCCAGGCATCACATAGCGGTGGGAAGCGCCGGGGACGATGCCGACCCACTCGGGCTTGGGGGCCTTCAGCAGCCGGAAGTAGGCCCCGCTGCGGTCGGAGCGCTGCAGGTCGTAGACTCGGGAGAAGCCGGCCGCGTTTAGGCGCCGGCGCAGGGCCAGCCAGGCCCCGGCCTGCCACCACTTCGGGCGCCGGTCGATCCAGATGCGGTCGAAGCAGCCGCTGGCCTCCGCCATCGCGCGGAAGGGCGCGGTCGTCATCAGGGTGATTCGCGCGTTGCGGTGGTGCGCGCGGATTGCCTGAAAACCGGCGATAGAGAGCACGAAGTCGCCGAAAGCGGACAGCTTGATGACGAGGATCTGCTCTGGGATCTGGTCTGACGGCTCGGCGGGCATGGTATTCATGGAACGGCTCGCCGCGCATCTAGCCCGCTGCGCCCGCAGCACGCAACAAAAGCTTGGCCACCGCGGTTCCACCGTTAGCGTTGTCGGGGCCGGGAGAGTCGTGAAACTCTTCCCCTGTGCACTTCTCAAAGGCCGCGTTCCCCCCTTGCCCGGACTCATGGCTCAAACGGTCGCCCATCTCAGCACCACCAGGCTGCCGCGCTTTCTCGGCGAGGCTCATCCCGACGAGGAGTCGCTCTTTGCCGAAGACGGGCAATTTCCGGGTTCAGGTCATGTATGGCGCGACCCGGACCTTCTGTTCAGAAATGCACGCTGTGATCGCTATGGAGGCGGCTGAGGGGAGCCTATCTGCGCCGGAGGTCGTGATTCCGGTCGCGACCTGCTATTGAATCGCAGCCGCGTCCATGACATATCCAAGGCACTTTTGCTCCAAGGCTTCGTGAGGCAGAGGGCAGGCCGTCCGAGGCGGCCTGCCTGCGCAGTTGGCGGGATCCGTGGTTCAGGAAAGCAGTCACTTCAGCACCGCCGAAAACCTGGCGGGAGAAAAAAAGCTGCAACAGGCCGAGCGCCTGCCGCAATGGCTGTACCTCTGGCTGCCGCTGGCCGTTGCCGTGATCCTGATCGCCGCCGGCCATGCCGACCCGCAGTTCTACGAAGCCCACATCGGCAGCGAGGTCGGCATCCTGGAAGCCAGCCACGTGATCATTCCGTTGATCAGCGTGGTCTACTGTCTGCGCATCCTTGCGCTGCCGGAGGCGCGGCGTGACCGGCTGATTTTCATCTGGATCCTCCTCGGCCTGCTCGGCAGCATCTACCTGGCCGGCGAAGAAGCAAGCTGGGGTCAGCACTACCTGGGCTGGGCGACGCCGGAGGGCTGGGAAGCGCTGAATGACCAGGGCGAAACCAATCTCCACAACATCAGTTCCTGGTTCGACCAGAAACCCCGCAGCTTGCTGGAGATCGGCGTCATCGTCGGCGGCATCGTGATCCCGCTGCTGGCGCTGAAACGCCCGCAGATTCGACAGGGGCGCTTTGCTGTCTTCCTGCCGCCGCTCGTCTGCCTGCCCGTGGCCGTCATCGCCGAGTTCGCGAAGACCTGGGACCGGCTGCGGAGCGAGGGGCTCTGGGACATCATCATCTTCCGACGCCCCAGCGAGATCCAGGAGCTTTACTTCGTTCTTTTCATCCTTTTCTATCTCGTCGTGTTCCGCAAACGCCTGCTCGCCAGCCGCCCGGCCATGCAGGGCTGAGGCGTCTCACCGCAATCGCTGCGCCAAGGCTGACGCAATGCGGCCTCGGCGGGCTCGACCAAACAGGGGGTGACCGCAGTCCATGCCGCGCTTGCTGCAGGCCCTGGCCGGTGCGCCGCAAGGCGGCGCCGAAATGCATTTCCTGCGGCTTTGCCTGGCCTTAAAGCGCGCCGGCGTGGACCAACGGGTGGTGATCCGCCCGCATCCGGAAAGCCTTGAGATCTTGAGAGCGGGCGGTATCGAGCCAGTGACGGTGCCCTTCGGCGGCCTGTTCGACCGCAGGACCGGCCGTATCCTGAAAAGGGAAATCGCCGCTTTCCGTCCGCAGCTTGCGCTGACCTATATGAGCCGGGCTTCCGCCGCCATGCCCAAGGGCGACTTCCTGCATCTGGCCCGCCTCGGCGGCTATTACGACCTGAAATACTACCGGCGCTGCGATCATCTGATCTGCATCACCCCGGACATCAAGGCTCACTGCGCGGGCGGTGGCTTTCCCGAAGACAGGATCCATGTGATCCCCAACTTCGTCGAGGACCGCAGCGCCGATCCGCAGGACCGGGCAGCGCTCGACACGCCGGACGATGCAGCGCTCGTCTTTGCCCTTGGCCGCCTGCACGAGAACAAGGCTTTCGACACCCTGCTGCAGGCCATCGCCCAGCTTCCAGGCGTCTATCTCTGGCTGGCGGGTGACGGGCCTCTGCGGCAGACGCTGGAGCGTCAGGCGGTCGCCCTCGGCATTGCGGAGCGGGTGCGGTTCCTCGGCTGGCAGCAGGATCCGGCGCCTTACTTCGCGGCTGCCGATGTCTACATCGTGCCGTCGCGCCACGAACCGCTGGGCTCGGTGGTGCTGGAAGGCTGGATGTACCGCCTGCCCATGGTGGCCGCAGCCAGCCAAGGGCCCTCCTGGCTGATTCAGGATCAGGAGGATGGTCTGCTGGTGCCCATCGACGACGCGCCGGCCATGGCGGCGGCGATCGGCCGTCTGATCGCCGAGCCGCAGACGGCGGAACGGCTGGTTCAGGCAGGGCGCCGCCGGTTCGAAGAAGGATTCACGGAAGAGGTGGCTGTCGCGCGCTACCTCGATCTCTTTGCCGGTCTGCTGGATGGCAGCGCCGCGCCGGTTCGATCGGCAGGCTAGGCAGGCAAGGGCGACACAAGCGCGATTGGGAGCGGGCTCAACAAGGGACGGTACAGATGGCTGAAAATTGGGATCTCCTCATCACCGGCGGCGAGGTCTTTACGCCGGCCGGTCTGGCACCGGCGGCAGTGGCGGTCAAAGACGGCCGCATCGCCGACATCGGTGACCTCAACCCCGGAGGGGCCGCGGAGGTTTTCGACGCCTCGGGCCTGACGGTTCTGCCGGGAGTGATCGACACACAGGTGCACTTCCGCGAACCCGGGCTCGATCACAAGGAAAACCTGGAGAGCGGCACCCGGGCGGCGGTTCTCGGTGGCGTCACCGCGGTTTTCGAGATGCCCAACACCAGCCCGGCCACCATCGATGCGGCGGCGCTGAACGACAAGCTGTCCCGTGCCCGGGGGCGGGCCTGGTGTGACCATGCATTCTTTATCGGGGCAGCGGCGGAGAACGCCGACAAGCTGGGCGAACTCGAACGCCTGCCGGGCTGCTGCGGGGTCAAGATCTTCATGGGGTCGTCCACCGGCTCGCTGCTCGTGGCCGACGACGACACCCTGCTGGCGGCACTCAGCAGCGGCACGCGCCGGGTCGCCATACATTCCGAAGACGAGGAGCGCCTGCGCGAGCGTTTCGAGCTGGTGCGCGACGGCGCGAACGTCGACCAGCACCCGGTCTGGCGTGACGAGGAAACCGCTCTGCGTTCCACCCGGCGCATCCTGAAGCTGGCGCGCAAGGCGGGGCGCCGCCTTCATGTGCTGCACATCACAACCGCCGACGAGATGCCGATTCTCGCCGCCAACAAGGATGTCGCCACCGTGGAGGTGACGCCGCAGCATCTGACACTGGCAGCCCCGGACTGCTACGAGCGGCTCGGCAGTCTGGCGCAGATGAACCCGCCGATCCGCGACGAGCGACACCGGGCCGGCCTGTGGGAGGGTATCCGCCGCGGCATCGTCGATGTCGTCGGCTCCGACCACGCACCCCACAGCCGCGAGGAGAAGGCCGCCGACTATCCGCGCACGCCCTCAGGGATGCCGGGCGTCCAGACTTTGCTGCCGTTGCTGCTGGACCACCTGAACGCCGGGCGCCTTACCCTGCCGCGGCTGGTTGACCTGACCTCTGCCGGCGCACAGCGGATTTACAACATTGCCCGCAAGGGCCGCATCGCCGTGGGCTATGACGCCGACTTCACGGTGGTGGACCTGAAGGCGCGGCGCGAGATCACCGGCGACTGGCTGGCCTCGCAATGCGGCTGGTCGCCCTTCGAAGGTATGACCGTCACCGGCTGGCCGATGGCAACGATCATCCGTGGCCAGATCGTCATGCGCGAGGACGAACTGCCCGGCGAGCCGGCGGGCGTTCCGGTGCAGTTCATGGAGACGCTGCCGCGCGGCACAGCGGGCTAGAAGCTGTCTTTGCGCGCGCGGTTGCGGCGCGCAATGCCCTGAACCGGCCTGCAGTGTCTTGCCTCCGGCCGCGGTGGCAGCTCATTGCATAGAGGACAGGCGTGTCGGGACGTGCTTTCGGTGTTTGCCGCCTCGCCATGCAGTTTCAGCGCCAAGCAGCCTCAGCGTTGCTTCCAATCAGGCTGATTTTTTCTCGGCGACAAGAACGGTATGCGGGGAGGGACCGGCCCGTCAGAGCTGCCGGCGCCGTAGCGGTCCAGGGTCACAACACGGCTGCCGTCCGTGGTTCTGCGGGGGCCGGGCTCGGCATGGAGCGCGCCGTTATAGCGCGAGAACGCAACCTCGGCCGCGGCGTGCCCGCCGTCTGACCGTTCGCGCCGTTCCATGCCGGGCAAGTCTTCAGCCGCTTGGGTGCTGGCCCAGTCGACCCGCTCGCCGCCACCGTCGAGGCCGGGAATGATTGGCGATGCGCAGTCTTCGGCCGGGAGCAGCGCTGCGTTGACAAGGGTCTTTCTCCGGAAGGTCTCCAGGCCCTGTTGCGGTGCCTCGAAATCCCGGATCGTGAGAACGTCGACGGGATTCTGACCGACGATGACAATGCGGTCATTGTCGAGCACGGCAATGTCGAACTCCGGGGTAGCGATGTCCCAGGCAGCGGCAAACAGGAATGTGACTTCTTCGCCGAGCGGACGACCGAGCGAGTCGAATTGCCGGGCCCTGAGCGTGCGTCCGGGACGGCGGGCACGCCTGGTCGCATCGATGACAACGGAGTTGCCGTTGGACAGCGTGACGCTTTTCAGCCTGGTTACAAAGTCTGCAGTGTCTGCAGTGTCTGCAGTGTCGGCGACGAAGGCGGCGGTGCGAAGCTGCGGCGCGGCGGTCATACGTTCAATCCTCTCCGTATCTTGCCTTTAACCCACCGCGCGCCCGGGCCGCCCCTCCGGTTGCGCGATCGGTTATTCCGAGATGCTGTTGCCGGTCCGCTCGCTTGGTGCATCTCGCCAACGGACCATCCGGTTGTCGGTTGAGCTTTCACTGACCTACGAGAACTGTCCGGCGCCAGGCTTCAGAAAAATGAGCCGTGCCCCACTGGTGCAAGGCTGCTCTGCGGGTAAAGGTGTGCCCGATGTCCGCGTATGGAACGCGATGGAGGCCTGCCGGGGAGGAGAGGCCGTCACGACGCCGGTCCCGGGATCGTTTCGATGGCCCTCGTCGATGACCCTTGTCGATGGCCCCTGCTGTTGCGATGCTTCCCGATGGATCAGGCTGCCCGACTCATCCTCACAAGAACGACGTTGCGGTCGGTGCCGCGAACCGCGTCTGGAACCAGCGATCAGTCCGTTAGTCAGTTGGTGCCTCTTCATAGGCGGGCCCAATACAACGGCTGTGGCACCTTACGGGACCGGCATGTCGAAGGCTGCCCAGGCAGCGACGATGTCCGGGGCATCCTTGCAGCGTACCCGGGTGGGGGCGTGGTGTATGTCGACCCAGGGCATCTGGCTTTCCATACCCAGGTGCCACCTCGGGGCGTTGGGCTCCGGATTGTCCAGGCTCGCTGTGTGGACCACGATCCAGCCGGCCCACTGTGGCGCTACCGCGGGTGCCAGCGGTTTGTATGTCAAACTGGAACCGCAGGTGACACAGAACCCGCGTTCGACAAACGGCGATGACCTGTAGTACTTCGGCTCACCCTTCGTGAACCGCAGGGCGTCTTCGGGGTATGTCGACATGGCGACCACGGGTGCACCGGAAAACTTCTGACACATGCGGCAGTGGCAGAAATTGTTTTCGATCACCGGCTTGGTGATTTCGTAGCGCACCTCGCCACACAGGCATCCGCCGGTGACGGGCACCTTCTTGCTGCCCTGCATGTCGAACAGGGGCCGTTGCTGGGTAATTGACGAACAGTCCGGCAGGCTGGCGCGATACACGCGGACCAGCTTGGCGATGTTCTTGACCTTCTGATTGCCCCGATCAACGAAGTCCAGACCAACCTTGCCGTCCACTTGCTCGAAAACCGGGCCCGAGATGTATACCCCGCCGGGGTCGGCGAGTTCCTGAAGACGTGCGGCGATGTTTACGCTCTCACCGAAGATGTCGTCCCCCTCCAGGATCACATCCCCAAGATTGATGCCAATCCGAAAGGCAATCTGGGGATCATCTGGGGCGTCTGCGTTGCGCATAGCCATGCCTTGCTGAATCTGGACAGCGCATTCCACGGCATCGATAGCGCTGGCGAAGTCGACGAGCACGCCGTCGCCCATCAACCTCACGACACGCCCGTGGTACTCGGTAATTGCCGGGTCGATCAGTTCTCCAAGATGAGCCCGCAACACAGTGAGCGTTCTCGCCTCGTCCATACCCATGAGCCGGCTGTAGTCGGCAACATCCGCGCTCAGTATCGCGGCAATTCTGCGTCGTGTGCGCCCACTTGCCGGAGCTGGCAGCACCAGGGCGTTGGGGCGTGGCTCCGCTACGAGCGTGCGGATTTTCGGAACGTAACCTCCCTTGGGTATCTCCAGGCGAATCAGGTCGGACTGACCTTCGGATTCGTAGTATTGCTTCAATTTGGACCGCAGCCTGCTCGCCTCAACGCGAACGATTGAGCTGATCTTCGGGTCAAAGGTTTCGTCCTTCTGGAAGACTTCCTGGGCGACGGTGTGTTCTTTGACCCGCTCGCCGCGGCCGGCGAGCGCTTCCTCAATGACAAAGCGCAGGAAGTCCTTCATGCGGACGGACTGTTGGAATCCCGGGCTTGCTACAATCCTCTCGACCTGCACCCTGACCGCCTCAGCCGCGGGTGCAGGCAGATGATGGTGCAAGCCCTCATCTGAGTGGTTTTGGAAATCTGTCATGCCTTCTTGCCAGACACTGCTTCGGACCGCCGAGCGCATCAACGCTGGAGGAACCGTGGTCGCACATTGCGGCATTCCTCGTGCAGGGCCGTTCTTAATCCACATTGCGCCCCGCCATCCTCGTTTTACTTCTTGAACTTCGGGATTTCCTCCAAACAGACGGATTTAACCGGGTGATTGAGGCGCGAACCGAGAACTCTTGGGAACTCGACCACGCCGTTAAGTGCTCCAGGCATTGGTACCAAGGAGTCGTTGTTTCCGAGCTCTAGGGTTTTCGGGTTTCAGGTCGCATGACTGCTGCGCCTTGAGTGCTAGCGGATCGATCCATGTCTACCCGCTCTCAACCTGGATGCCCGCGCGCTTGCGCGGAAGGAGTGCGGTTGGGGGCCTGTGGTAATTACGCCCGGTTCTTTTTGTCGACCCCATGTCCTGCTCTCCAAAATCAACCTCGGGGGTGATGACTTGGCGGCGGGTCGTCATCCGATGGATATCAAGGCCAATGGATATCAAGGCCTGTGCATCTGCTATGCTACTGGTGTGGTCATGACACCGGCCGACCCACCAGGTGTTTTGGTGCCCTGGCAGGTCGGCTGGCCTCAGAGGTCAGGGGTTTAGCAAAGGTTCCCGCGGTCTCGTGACCGATCGCGAAGTGTTGTTGTCGTTGTGAGGCTTGACGGCCGCGGGGCGAATCCCGCCAGGTACCGAAATCACACCCGGACTCGACTCGATCACTGCGCGGCTCTGCTCTGTGCGCCGGATGCTTTGCGGTAGCCCCTCGGCATCTATGGCGACAAAGGTGAACTGGCCCTCGGAGGCTTTAACGGCCTGGGGGCGCTCCTGGCTTGATATCCAGACTTCGACATAAAGGCAAAGCGACGTTCTGCCGATTCTCTCAAGATCGGTGTAGCAGCAAACAACGTCGCCTACCTTCACTTGCCGCAGCAGAGTCATGCGGTCAACGGCCAGCGTGACGACCGGGCCCTGGGCAACCTCTTCAGCTGAGATTGCGCCAGCGGCGTCCATCTGCGACATGATCCAACCACCGAAAATGCTGCCGCGTGGATTGGCGTTGTTGGGGAACGCCCAGGTGCGAGTGGTCAACTCTCCCCTGGGCTGCGGTTTGTCGCGGCGCGCATCGGCTTCCTCGGGGGCTTCCTCGGGCTTGCTTGCATCGTTCGCTCGTTGATGTTTGGCGGCAAGTCTTTCAGCTACGAAAGTCATCGCTTTCTCCTCTGAATTCTCCAAGTGTGCCTAAACGGCAGAGGCCTCAATTTCTCGGGCAGTCGTCACCGGCGTCACCGGGGCTCAGATCGGAGCGCACCAACGAATGCTCGATTTTGATCAGCGTTATTTAAATCAGGGGTGGATGTGAGGGGGAGTTTGAAGGGGTTTGAAGACGTTAGATCGTGGCTTAATCACTTGATACTCAATAAAACCCGACTGTCTGGGGACCGTCTCCGTAGCGCCTTGGGGTAGTATCGCGTTCGACCCCTGGCCGCTGGGGGCGAGAGATCTTCGCGTGCCACCACCGCTAGCCCAGGCTCGTTCACGCGAAAGTAGATACGGTTGTTGGCGTTGTCGGCGTCATCCCGATCCCGGATCTGCAAACCGCTTTCAGTCGTCATGCTGTGGGAGCCAGGCTCGGCATGGAGCGCGCCATGATAGCGCGAGAACGCAACCTCGGCCGCGGCGTGCCCGTCGGCTGTCTTCTCGCGCCGTTCCGTTTCGGGCCATTCCTCGTCCGTCTGCGTGTCGACCCAGTCGGCCCGGTCGCCGCCATCGTCGAGGCCGGCGATCTTTGGCCACAGGTAGTCTTCGGTTGAGAACCGCGCTGCGTTGACATCGGTCTTTCTCCGGAAGGTCTCCAGACCGTGTTCCGGCGCTTCGAAATCCCGGATCGTGAGGATGTCGACGGGGTCCTGGCTGAGGATGACGACCCGGTCGTTGCCGAGCACGACAATCTCGAACTCCGGGGTTGCGATGTCCCAGGCGGTGGCAAACAGGAACGTGATTTCTTCGCCGAGCGGATTCCCGAGCGGGTCGAACAGCCGGGCCCTGAGTGTGAATCCGACAGCGGTGGCATGCCTGGTTGCATCGACGGCGACGGAGTTGCCGTTGGACAGCGTGACACGCTGCAGTTCGGCTGCCGTGTCGGCAATGCCGGCAACGAAGGGGGTGGCGGGAGGCTGCGGCGCGGTCGCTCGACTCGATGAGCTTGCGATAAACGAGTCGATGGTCGGAGGCGTTTCGGTCACCTGACTGATTCCTTGCACCTGTTTTGCGGCTCGCTTGCGCTCCTTCGCGGCAAAAGCCCGAGGAACGCGTTACGACGGCTGGCAGCGATGCGGACGTTGGGGGGAGACTTCGTCGCCGGACGTGATTGTTTCGGCGTGCATTCAGCCGCCGCGGCGACCTTGTCGGCCGAACGTTGTGGTCAGCGTTGTGCCGAGGGTTGAATCGGCGTTGGCGAACGCCATGCTCAGAATTCACCTCCGCTCCTCTACGGCAGCAGCCCCGGAGATGCCTAGAGATGGTTCTCCGCCAGAAAACCCTGCACCGCGTCCATGCAGGTCCGCCACGCGGGCTCATAGTCAACGAGAACGTGGTTGCGGCTCTCGAGCGGCACGAAACGTGCGCCGGGGATTCCGGAGGCCATGGCCCGCCCCTGTTCAAGCGGAATACGCTGATCGTCTTTCGAATGGAGTACGATCGTTGGTGTGCTGACAAGGCTGAGCCGGTCGCGCACGTCGATGTCGCCAAAGGCATCCTGGAAGCGCGCGGCATTGCCGGGCGAGGTGGTCAGGCGTTGGAACTCGTCGAACCAGGCAAGCTCCGCGGCTCCGGCATCGGGCATGAAGGTCTGCGAGAAGATGTGCCGATAGGCGGGGTTGTCCGTTCCCCAGCCGAGCTCGGTAAGGGTTCGCACGGCCTCTCGCCGGGCCTGTTCCTCTGGGCTTGCGAGATGACGCCAGCCGGCCGCATAACCTCCGATCAGGATCAGCCCCGAAACGCGTTCCGGGTGCCGCACAGCGTATTCGATGGATACGGCGGCACCCTGGGAGATGCCGAGCAGCGGGAAGCGCTCCAGGGTCAGCTTGTCGGCCACCACCTCAAGGTCTTCGACGAAGGCGTGGAAGCTCAAGTCCTTCACCTCCCAGTCCGACAGCCCGCAGCCGCGCTCGTCGTAGCGGATGAGAGTCCGCGTGCGCGCGATCTCTGAAAAGCACTCGCCCCAGATCGGGCTCGTCCAGTCAAACTCGAGATGCGTGAGCCAGTTGGCGGCCTTCACAAGAGGGGGCCCCGACCCGAGTGTCGCGTAGGCGATCTTGGTTCCGTCCGGCACCTCACAGAAGCCTATGCGTTGTGCGCGAAGCGCCCGCGCGCGTCCTCGCAGCGGCGGGAGACCAGGGTCGTTTGCGGCAAGTGGCGGAGGGGGCGGCGCCCCGCGTGGGGTGGAAGCCCCGGTTTGTGACCGGGCAAATGGCGCGATGCTGCCACGGCCGGCCCCGGAGCGCTCGAAAGCCGCCGCGCCCTCCGGATCCGAGGCCCGCCACAGGCGCAGCCATTTCGGCACGGAGACCGAGGGGATGTCGGGATGTGTCGCCAGCAGGCGGAGAACCCTGACCCGCGCCGCCCGGGCATCCTCTCGCTCCGCCGCCAGCCAGGAGTCGAACGCGTCGTCACCCGCGCCGTCGAGACCGTCGAGCAACACCGCGTCCAACTGGCCCGCCAAGTCTTCGAGCTCGACGACCGAGAGTTCTTCGGCGTCCTGGCGCAGCCGCGCATGGGCGTCGCGAATGTCGATGCGGGCCCCCGTCGCATCCAAGGTAACGCGCTCGCGGTCCGCGATGATCCGAATCCGCTCGGGACCGTCGACCACTTTACGCAGCTTGGAAAGCGACCAGCGCAGAGCCGCTTTGGGGTCGTCGGGCAGGTCCCAGAAGAGCTCGCAAAGACGCTCCCGTCGGTGAGGCCGACCCGTGGCGACAAGATAGGCCAAGAGACCCCGCGCCTTGCGTGACGCTGGAAGCTGGACCTCGGTACCCTGCCGGACCACGCGCAACTCGCCCAAGAGCAATATCTCGAGGTCCATGGTCGACACTCCCTCCGAGCAAAATGCAGGCGGTTTTGTTTGCATAAATACAGTTTGTCCCTGGAAATGACTAAATCAACGACGAGCCCGCCAAAGAAGAACCGCGCGTTAGCGGAAGATAATCATCGTAAGATACCTGCGCCGCGAGAACGGCGGCTTGCCCCCCATAACCGACTTACGTGAATTGCCGCCAGTGCGGCGTCGGTCTTCATGAAAAAAACAACGCCGCGCCGTGGCAATTACCACAGCCCTTGCAACGCTCACGACAACGCTTGGCGATGAATGAATGCTTTTCAGCCGCATAACACCAGCCGCCGCCGACTCGCCGTCCTCCCCCCTTGTATCGGGGAAGCGGCAGCCTGGTGCCTTCGACCGCTGTAATCACAGACCCGAGCAGGATCATGGACGAACATGCTCTGAGTATCGCGGCCCATCCTCGCCTCATCGACCCGGCCAGTTTGAACGATGCGCCGCACGCCCGTCTCGCCGAACTGCGCGAAGAGGCGCCGCTGGTGCAACTCGGCCCCAATCATTATCTCGTGCTGCGCGCCGAACACGTCGTGCCGCTCTTCACCGACCCGAGGACGCGCCAGATCGAAGGGCCGGAATTCGTGGCGCTGCACCAGATTCCCGATGGGACCCTGGCGCGGTTTCTTTCGGACCTGTTCCTGTTCTCGAACGGTGCGGCGCACCGGGCGAAGCGCAACCTCTTCGCCCGCAGCTTTGCCCACCGGATCATGCGGGAGGCGCGGGGTCAGATCCGAGCGGTCGCCGACGGCATTGTCGCCAGCCTGCCGCGCGGCGTGAGCTTCGATTTCGTGGACTCCATGGCTGCCCGCGTCCCTGCCGAGATGATCGCCGTGATCCTGGGTTTGCCGGCCTGCGATGCGAAGTGTTTTGCAGAGCGTGTCTACAGCCTCGCCCGTGCCTTTGCGCCGATCTACCCGCACGAACACCACCAGGAGATCGAGAACGCCGCCGGAGAGCTGTACGACTATGTCGAGGAGCAGCTCTGTCTGCGGGTGGCCGCCCCAAAGGACGACCTGCTCACAGCGCTGGTTTCGGACTGGCATTCAGACAGGAGCATCCCGTTTGAAAGCCTCGTCTTTCAGGTCATCGGCGTTATCATCGGCGGCAGCGACACCACCCGGGCGGCTTTCGCCATGCTGGTCGCCCTGCTTCTCCAGCGTCCCGATGACTGGGCCGCGCTGCGGTCCGATCCCACGTTGATTCCCGGCGCGGTGAACGAGGGGATGCGCTATGACCCCTCGGTCGGGTCGATCCCACGGGTGACGACGGCGCCGATCAGGTTCGACGGCATCGACCTGCCTCCCGGCGCGGTTCTGCGCCTCAGTACCATGTCAGCGATGCGGGACCCTGCGCTCTTTGACGAGCCGGACCGCTTCGATATCCGCCGCAACGATCATCCGCGCCTCCACATGGTTTTCGGCATTGGGCCGCACCGCTGCGTCGGCGATATGCTGGCCCGGATCGAAATGGAGGAGAGCCTTGCGGCGATCCTGGAAGCGGCGCCGGAGATCGCGCTCGAAACGCTTCCGGAGATGCTCGGCTTCGGCGGTCTCCGTCAGATCACGCCGATGCAGGTCCGCATTCCGCAATCGCAGCCTTGAGACGCAGGAAGCCCGGCGACCGCTAGAGCAGATCCGCTCTAGAAGCGCACCGACAAGCTCAGCGTGCCGAACTGGTTGCCGGTGTCCTGGCCGCGAAACTCCTTGCTGCGCCAGAGGTGGGTATAGGCGACGCGGATGCTCTGGCCGAGCGTGACCGCGAGGCCCGCCTGGACGTCGAGGACCAGCGGGCGCTTGTCGACGCTGTGGCTGTCGCGAAAGGTGTTGCCGTCCAGAAAGATGTTCTGCAGGACGAGCCGCCCCTCGGCGCCGGCAAAGAGATACCAGCCGAAGGCGTCGTCGGGGCGGAAGTAGTCCGAGCCGGGCAGGGCCGGGCGCAGGCGCGGCGGCCCATAGTCGTTGGGCAGATCCTCGCCGAGGCGCAGGGTCATGCCACCCGCGCCGTAGGTGTAGACATTGCCGAGCGCGCCGCCGAGGTGGGGCGTGACGTCGACCGCAAGCTCGTCGAGGATGACGAGATCGCTGACCCGGGTCTCCCAGAGGTTCCGCCACTTGCGTTCGTAATAGAGGACGATCCCGGGTTCGTTCTCCAGCTGGTTTTCCCAGCCTTCCGGAATCTGCACGTCGATGAGCTTGTGGTATTCGATCTGCGTCTTGTCGGCCAGAGAGGCGGGCCCGACCACCCCGATGTTCAGTTCGAGGTTGTCGAGACGCTCGCCGTTCTCCGAGACCAGGCCGATGCCGCCGAAAAGCCAGCCTGCATAGGGACGGTCGTCTTCCTGCAGCGCACGCTCCTCGATGCGTTCCGGCGTGAAGATGTCCTGGCCCAGGCTGTAGGTGACGCGCAGCCGCCCGTCGTCGGGAAACAGCGGCAGCGCCTTGGCGGCGGTCTCGACCGCCTCCGGCACTTGGCCGTCGGGGGAAAGGGCGGCCAGGCGGCTGCCGTGGGTGAAGTGCCGGTCCGAGCCGCCGAAGATATCGTTGCTGAACTGCAGCGTGACGATCCAGGCAGGGTCGGGGTCCAGAGGGGCCGATCGCTCCTGCTCCGCCGCTGCCGGGATGGGCCAGCCCAGGCAGATCAGCCCCGTCATGGCCGCAACGCAACGCTTCATCACCTGGCCCGGGGCCCCCATCCTGAATGCGACCGGCTCTCCGCGCCGGTATCTCGCCGGTATCTCAGTGTGAGACCGGCTGCGCCGCGGATTGTTCCACCTGCCACCGTTCATAGGGCAATCCCGCTCGGAAAACCACGGATTCCCGCCACCGGGCGGCGGCTCTGCGTCTGTACGGGGCAGAGCGGCTCTGCTATTGTGCACCGCGCAATTCCTTGGGAGACCTGCCATGACCGCCTGCATCGTCGGCTGGAGCCACACCCCCTTCGCCAAGCACGAAGGCGAGGACGTCGAATCGCTGATCGGCAAGGTGGCGACCCAGGCGCTGGAAGACGCCGGAATCGGCCCGGACGAGGTGGACGAGATCGTCGTCGGTCACTTCAACGAGGGCTTCTCGGCCCAGGCCTTTCCCTCTTCGCTCGTGCTGCAGTTCGACGACCGCTTTCGCTTCAAGCCGGCAACCCGGGTCGAGAATGCCTGTGCCACCGGCTCTGCGGCGATCCACCAGGGGCTGAAGTCCATCGCCGCGCGTTCGGCGCGCTTTGTGCTGGTGGTGGGGGTCGAGAAGATGACCGGCATCTCCGGCAAGGAGATCGGCGATGTTCTGTTGAAGGCCTCCTACCTGAAGGAGGACGGCGAAATCGAGGGCGGCTTTGCCGGCGTTTTCGGCCTTATCGCCCAGCAGTACTTCCAGAAGCACGGCGATCAGTCGGACGCGCTGGCGCGCATTGCAGCCAAGAACCACAGGAACGGCGTTGCCAACCCGCTGGCGCAGATGCGCAAGGATCTGGGCTACGACTTCTGCCGCGAGGTTTCGGAGAAGAACCCGCTGGTCGCCGGGCCGCTGAAGCGCACGGACTGCTCGCTGGTTTCCGACGGCGCGGCGGCCCTGGTGCTGACCGATGTCGACACGGCATTGGCAATGAACAAGGCGGTGGTGTTCCGCGCCGCCCAGCAGGTGAACGATTTCCTGCCGATGAGCAAGCGCGACATTACGCTCTTCGAGGGCTGCGAGCAGGCCTGGAACCAGGCCCTGGAGGCCGGTGCGGTGACGCTGGATGATCTCAGCTTCGTCGAAACCCACGACTGCTTCACCATCGCCGAGCTTCTTGAGTACGAGGCCATGGGCCTGACCAAGCGCGGCCAGGGTGCGCGGGCGATCGCCGAGGGCTGGACCGAGAAAGACGGCAAGCTGCCGATCAATCCCTCCGGCGGCCTGAAGTCCAAGGGCCATCCCATCGGCGCGACCGGGGTTTCCATGCATGTCATGACCTCCATGCAGCTGACCGGCACCGCGGGCGACATGCAGGTGAAGGACGCCAGGCTGGGCGGCATCTTCAACATGGGCGGGGCGGCCGTCGCCAACTACGTCTCGATCCTCGAGCCTCTGCGCTAAGGCTACCGCGTATCTTCGAGGGCCGGCTGCTGTGGGCAACGTGATGAATCTGGGCGGGCTGCTGTCGCAGGCCGCCCGCCGCGACCCGGGTGGGACGGCGCTGGTCTGGGGGGACCGCTCCTGGACCTGGGCCGAGACCAACGGCCGGGTGAATGCGCTGGTGGCGGCCCTGCGGCGCCGTGGGCTCGGCAAGGGCGACCCCATCCTGGTGCAGGCCCGGAACTCTCATCAGATGTTCGAGAGTCTCTGGGCCGCCTTCAAGCTGGGCGGCATCTGGGTTCCGACCAACTTCCGCCTGACGCCGCCGGAGGTCGCCTATATCGCCACGTCCTCAGGCGCCCGTGCGCTGATCTGCGACGACGTCTTCACCGAGCATGCCGCCGCGGTGAAGGCGGCTTCTTCAGTCCTCTCTCTGACGGTGGCAATCGGGACGGCCGGCGAGGGCGAGGTGGCCTATGAGGACCTTGTGGCGGGGGGCGAGGCGGCGGGCGATGAAGAGGCCGAGGTCGACTACCATGACCCCTGCTGGTTCTTCTTCACCTCCGGCACCACGGGGCGCCCGAAAGCCGCGGTGCTGACCCATGGCCAGCTCGCCTTCGTGGTGAACAACCACCTGGCCGACCTCATGCCCGGTACCGGTCCCGGCGATGCTTCCCTGGTGGTGGCGCCGCTCAGTCACGGGGCCGGCGCCCATGCGCTGTCCCAGGTGGCGCGCGGGGTAAAGTCGGTCCTGCTGGCGGGCGAGCGCTTCGACGAGGCGGAGGTCTGGAAGCTCGTCGAGGACCACCGCATCACCAACATGTTCACTGTGCCGACCATCCTCACCCGCATGGTGCGCCATCCGGCCGTCGACCAGGTCGACCATTCTTCGCTGCGCTATGTCATCTACGCCGGCGCGCCGATGTACCGTGCCGACCAGAAGCAGGCCCTGGAGAAGCTCGGCAAGGTGATCGTGCAGTACTACGGCCTGGGCGAGGTGACGGGCAACATCACCGTCCTTCCTGCCGAGCTGCACAGCCTGGACGACGCGGCCATGCCCGTCGGCTCCTGCGGCTATGCGCGCACCGGCATGGAGATCGCCATCAAGGATCCGGAAGGCAAGCGCCTGGCGGAAGGGGAGCAGGGCGAGATCTGCGTGCGCGGTCCCGCCGTCTTTGCCGGCTATCACGACAATCCCGAAGCCAACGCGAAGGCGCTGAAGGATGGCTGGTTTCACACCGGAGACCTGGGCTGCCTGGACGCTCGGGGCTTCCTCACCATCACCGGGCGCGCTTCCGACATGTACATCTCCGGCGGCTCCAACGTCTATCCTCGGGAGGCCGAAGAGGTTCTACTCACCCACCCGGCGGTGGCGGAAGTTGCTGTTCTCGGCGTGCCCGATCCGGACTGGGGCGAGAGCGGCGTCGCGGTGGTCGTGTCCGCCGACGGAGCGGCTGCTGACGAAGATACGCTGCTGGCCTTCCTGAAGGACAAGCTGGCCCGCTACAAGCAGCCGCGCCGCGTCTTCTTCTGGGACGAACTGCCGAAGTCCGGCTACGGCAAGGTGCCCAAGCACCTGATCCGCGACCAGCTTTATGACCGCGGCGATCTGACGCGGGATGCGGCGCAATGAAGGCGAGAACGTGAGAACTCTGGTTCAGCCCGGAACGCCGCTACAGCCGCGCCGCATTCTGGAATGGGCTGAGGCGGGGCACGACCTGCGGATCGTCCTCGGCGGCGATCAGGATCTGCTGCTTGGGCTGACGCAGGCGCTGGAGGCCCGGGGCGTGCGCCACGCCGCGGTCCAGGTTCTTGCCGCCGACATCGCCCGCATGGCTTACCTGACCGGGCAGGCGGATGCCACCGGGCAGCGGGCGGCCACTTACGGCGCGCCGACCTGGCTCGAGGGGCCGGTCACCCTGCTGGGCGCCAACGGGATTCTCGGACCGGGGCCGGGGGGCGAAACCCTGCTGCATTGCCACGCCGTGGTGGTCGATGCCGCCGGACGGCTGCACGGCGGCCACCTGCCGCCCGGCGATTGCCGGCTTGGACCGGACGGCGCGACCGCCATCGCCGCACCGCTGAAGGGCGCGGCCTTCGCGGCGGCCTATGACAGCGAAACCAACTATCCGCTGTTCCAGCCGACAAGGCTTACGGCATGAAGGAGCGAGCCATGAGCGGCGCGGCGGAGATCGAGAACGGCAGTCTGGGCCGCATCGCTGTTATCCGCCTGCGCCCCAACGAAGACCTGGTGACGGGGATCGAGACGGCCTGTCGGGAGCACGCCCTGCGCCATGCAGTGGTGCGCTCGGCTGTCGGAAGCCTGGTGGACGCCAGTCTGGATGCCGGCGGCAAGGTCGTCACGGTGACGGGCCCCGGGATCGAGATCCTCACCCTTGGCGGCGAACTGCGCACAAGCGCCGACGGTACGCTGTCCAGCGATCTGCGCGGAACGCTGTCCGACAGCGACGCCCGGGTCTACGGAGGGCGTTTCCGCCGCGGTGAGAACCCCATCTGCATCACCCTGGAGCTGGTGCTGCAGGAATGGGTGCCCAACGATGAAGAGTGCCCAACGACGATGAGTGAATGAGAGGAACGAGGCGTGTTCAAGGCGATACTCCTGGAGGAAAGCGACGGCAAGGTGGCGGCCAAACTGACCGAACTGGACGAAGACAGCCTGCCGGACGGTGACGTAACGGTAGCCGTCGACTACTCCACCTTGAATTACAAGGACGGCATGGTGTTGAACGGCATCGGACGCCTGGTGCGGACCTATCCTCACGTGCCGGGCATCGACTTCGCCGGCACCGTGGCCGAAAGCAGCCATCCCGACTACAAAGCCGGCGACCCGGTCGTCCTGACCGGCTGGCGGGTCGGCGAGATGCATTGGGGGGGCCATGCCGAAAAGGCCAGGGTGAAGGGCGACTGGCTGGTCCCCCTGCCGGAGGGACTGACGGCCAAGCGCGCCATGGCCATCGGCACAGCCGGCTTCACGGCCATGCTGGCGGTGATGGCGCTGGAGGACCATGGCCTGGACCCAGCCAAGGGCGAGGTCCTGGTGACCGGGGCGGCCGGCGGCGTCGGTTCCGTCGCCGTCGCCATCCTCCACAAGCTGGGCTATGAGGTGGCCGCCTCCACGGGACGGCCGGAGACCCATGATTACCTCACCGGCCTGGGGGCGGCGAGCCTGATCGAGCGGTCGGAGATCGCCGAGCCGTCGGGGCGGCCTCTGGACAAGGAGCGCTGGCAGGCCTGCATCGACTCCGTCGGCGGCAAAACCCTGGCCTGCGTTCTGCCGCAGATCGCCTATGGCGGTTCGGTGGCCGCCGTCGGGCTGGCCGGCGGCAATGCGCTGGAGACGACGGTGCTGCCGTTCCTGCTGCGCGGTGTGAACCTGCTGGGCATCGATTCCGTGATGTGCCCCCTGGATCGCCGCAGGGCGGCTTGGGCGCGGCTGGTGCGCGACCTGCCGATGGACAAGCTGGACGGCATGATCAACGAGGCAAAGCTGTCGGACCTGCTCACGCTTGGCGGCGAGATCCTGAAGGGCCAGGTGCGCGGCCGCGTGGTGGTGGACACACATGCGTAGAGAGACAGATGACCGCATCTCCGCAGCCTGACATCGATCTGCCGGTCACCTCCGTCGAAGAGGCTCTGCCGGGCCAGGCGGCCTACACAAAGGTCAGCCTGCGCATCTACGATTTGATGGTCCTGGGGTTTTCCAACCGCTTTCTCTGGGGCTGCCCTACGGACGAGTTATTGAAGCTCTACGACCGCAATGTCAGTGCCAGCCATCTGGATGTCGGGGTTGCAACCGGCTTCTTCCTTGACCGTTGTCGCTTTCCGGTCGAGCGGCCGCGCCTCGCCCTGCTGGACCTCAATCAGACCTGCCTGGATACGGCGGCGCGGCGGGTGGCCCGCTTCAGCCCAGAGATCTACCGTGCCAACGTCCTGCAGCCGATCGCCATCGAGGCGCCGCCCTTTCAGTCCATCGCCATGACCTACCTGCTCCATTGCCTGCCGGGACCGATGTCCCGCAAGGCCGCGGCCTTCGGTTACCTGAAGGCTCATCTGGCGCCGGGCGGCCGTTTCTTCGGGGCGACGATCCTGGGCCGTGGCGTGACCCACAACGCGCTGGGGCGTCGGGTGATGGCGCTCTATAACGCCAAGGGCATCTTCGGCAATGCGGAGGACGATGCCGAGAGCCTGCGCCAGGCGCTGGCGCAGCACTTCGTCGAGGTGGAACTGCGCATGCAGGGCCGGGTCGCCGTCTTTACGGCACGCAACGGATAACCGCCGGCGGGATTCAGATCGTTTCCGCGCAACGGCTGCGGCATTGTCATCGATGCCGGAAAAGGAGAGCGCTATCCCTTCGGTTCTGTTGGTTGCCAACAAGAAGAGCGGCTCCGGTCAGGCGGGTCACGATCGCGCGCGGGAGGTCCTGGAGGCCGGCGGACAGCGGGTTGCCGTCGCGGTCCCGCCGTCGATCGAAGCCCTGCGGGAGCGGGTGCAGACCAGCGAAGAGGACGTGATTGTTCTGGCCGGCGGCGACGGAACCCTGAACGCCGCCTTGCCGGCGCTTCTCGAAGCGGGGAAGCCTTTTGGCGTGATTCCCATGGGCACGGCCAACGATTTAGCCCGGACTCTGGGCATTCCGCCGGACCCCGGCGAAGCAGCCGAGGTCGTCCTCGGCGGTGCGCTTCGGGCGATCGACGTGGGCCGCGTCAATGGTCGGCCTTTCTTCAACGTCGCCAGTCTGGGCTTGAGCGTCGATGTCGCGCGCCAGCACCGCGGCGAGATGAAGCGCCGTTTCGGCGTTCTCAACTACCCTTTCAGTCTGTGGCGTGCCTATCGCGACCATCGCCCCTTCAGCGTCGAGATCGTCGCCGACCGGGAGTCCCTGCGATGCCGCTGTACCCAGGTTGCTGTGGGCAATGGCCGTCATTATGGCGGCGGGCTCACGGTTGCCGAGCGCGCCGAGATCGACGACGGCTGGCTGCGCGTTTACTATCTGCGGGCGGCAGGTTTATTCGGCCTGGTCAGGCTGTTGCCGGCCATACGGTTCGGCCGGCTTCACCGCGCCGAGCATGCGGCCATTCGGCGTGCCAGGTCGGTGGAACTGCGCACCCGGCGTGCCATGACGATCAATGTCGATGGCGAACTCCTGGCGGAGACGCCGGCACGCTTTGACATCTTGCCGGGAGCGTTGCGGGTTTTCGTTCCGGCATCCTCGGCCGCGCTCGAAAACGACGGAGATGACGAAGAAGGCGATGAACGGATGAAGTTGTTGCGCAGCGACCGCCTGGTCGTTTTGAAGGACCTGGTCGAGGTCTGCACTGCGGCGGCGCGGAGCTACGAGGCGGCAGCCGAGATGCTTGAGGGCGATCCTCTGGCCGAGTTCCTCAGCGGTCTGGCTCGCGCTCGCGCAGAACGGGCCGACTATTTCGCGGCGCGCATGCGCGAAGCCGGCGACCTGCCCGCGGCCGCGCCAGAAGAAAGGACGTTCCTGGAAACCGTCGTCACGAGAGCCAAGGCGGCGCTGAGTGAGGACGAAGTCGCCGTGATCCGTTCAGACTGCGCCAAGCGGGAAACCGGCGTTCTGGACCAGGCGGTCAGTGCACAGGAAGCAGAACTGGCGGATGAGGAAAGGGCTGCAGCGGCAGACCTCGCCGCCGAAGCCAAGGATGCGATCGCGAAATTGATAGGCGAGCGGCGCGAAGCCTAGCTCTCAACGACGCGGAAATCGGTGGAAGGGGCCTCTTCCGGCGGTTCGAGTTGGTCGTCGACGGCAAGGCCCCGGCGGATGAGCTCGCGGATGGCCGCTGCGCGCGAAGGCAGCCTGTTTTCGAAACGCCAGTCGTCGATCGTCTTCAGCTCCTGATCGTCGAGCATCAGCTGAAGCTTCTCGGTGCGCTTGGGCGTTGGTTTGTCGCTCATCTTGGCCTCCCGCGGGCAGATCGCAGTCTGCACGCAACATACATTACTTACTCCACTTACGCTAACCATGGCACTGCTGGATCACCTGCCAAGGACGGAAGGGCTGGAAGAATCAGCCGTTCCGTCAGGTCGGACAGTTCTGGAACGCACCTACCATCGGTGGGTTCACGTGGCGCCGTAAGGTGCATCAGCGACTGAAGAGACACAGTTTAAGTATATGTTTTTATTTGAAAATATCTTTGGAGACCCCATCTCATGATCAGGCTGGGACGCAGCCCCAACGGTCCTTGCCCGCCAAGGGCAGGTAACCTGGGGCGTCGGCGGTGCAGCATTAGACAGTGCCGCACAGACCTGTCGCACCGCTCCAGCCGCAGTGACTGAAAGGAGGATCGCAATGCAGGAACGCTATGCAAAAGACGACGTCCGACAAGCAACGGAGGTCAAGCCCATGCGCTATGTGCTCGGCGCTTCCATCCTGCTGGCCGGCGCCCTGATGGTCGCCGTCCTCGTGAGTTTTGCGAGCGCCTGACGCGGCCGCTGGACGACCTGATAGAGCAGTAACGAAGAGAAAAGGAGAATTGCCAATGACGAACAGTGTCTTGCACATGAAGGCGGATGTCGAACACCCGCAAACCGGTATCGAGGATCGCAAGCGCCTGGCGGGCAACCTGTCAGCGCTGCTCGCAGACACCTACCTCTTGCTGGTGAAGACGCAAGGCTATCACTGGAACGTCGTCGGCCCACTCTTCATCAGCCTGCACCGGCTCACTGAGGAGCAGTACGAAAACCTGTTTGAGGCAGCCGACGACCTTGCCGAGCGCATTCGGGCCCTCGGCCATCCGGCGCCGACCAGTATCACGGAGATGATTCCGCTGACGGTCATTTCGGAAGACACCGGCAGCGCCTCTGCGGAGGAGATGGTTTCGAACCTGATTCGCGATCACGAGGCGATTGTGCGGCGACTCCGAGAGGGAGTGGAGATTGCCGAGAGCCTGCGCGACGCCGTGAGCGCCGACATGCTGACCGAGCGGATGCGGTTCCACGAACAGGCCATCTGGATGCTGCGTGCGGTGCTTTCGCAATAATCTGAAGAAGTAGGGAGGAGAGCTGACTGCTCGCCGGAGGCGCAGCGGGCAGGAGGGGCGGTAGCGCCTTTCCTGCCCGCCGCTGCCGTGTCATAACGCCGCGATACCAATCACCCTCCGGAGAGCGACTGCTGTGGGAATTGAAGTAGGTGGTTTTTTTGGTCTGCTGCTGCTGATCGCCAATGTCTGGGCGATCGTCAAGACCGTGCAAAGCGGCGCCTCGACCGGCGCCAAGGTGTTCTGGATCGTTCTGATCCTGATTTTGCCGTTTATCGGCTTCATCATCTGGCTGTTTGCGGGCCCGCGCGGATAGACCGGGAGCAGCCGCCACGCTATGTTGTAATTCAGTGGGGCGTTTCCATCGCTCATTGCTGATCCGGGCTATCAACCGAGGGGGAATTGCGTGGTTAGGAAAATCGCCGTTTCTGTCGTGGCCAGCGTCGCTCTTGCCGGCGTTATTGTGGGCTCGGCGCTGCCGGTCCAGGCCCAGCTCAACCCTTTTCAGCGTTCCGGCTTTGAGTTGACGCCCGAGGACATCCAAATGCTGCAGACCGCTGCCGCCCGTCTTTACCAAGGCGAAACGGCTGAGGTCGGAACGGTGGAGACCTGGTCGAACGCGGCCAGCGGAAACACCGGCGCCGTTCAACTGGTCCAGATCTTCGAGCATCAGGGCCTTACCTGCCGGCGCCTGCAGCACGACATCAAGATCAACGATGTTGAGGATACCTTTCGCTACATCTTCGACCGCTGCAAGACGGCTTCAGGGGAGTGGAAGCTGCTCTGAGGGCGTGGCGGGGTCGACCGACCAGCCTTTCAGCGAGAAGCCTCCCATGTGACTCCCCCTTCCGCGCCGGTCCCAGACTCCGGCTGCGCATCTACGAATCCTCTACAGCCCGTCCTCGCGCGTGCTACGGCTGCTGGCCGAGCAGGCCGCGCGCTTCGACGAGGTCGGCGCCCTCGAAGCCCTCCGTGAACCGATCGTAGACCGACGTCAGGAGCACGGCGGCTTCGTCGTGGCGGTCTTGCCGCTGCCATAGTCGCGCCAGACTGCAGGCTGCGCGCAGTTCAAGCGCCAGCGCCCCTTGTTCCCGGGCGATGCGGCGCGCCTGCTTGAAGTGATGCTCCGCAACACGCTCCTGGTCGGCCCTTGCGCCGAGGAGGATCTCCCCCAGCATTCTGTGGGCTTCGCTCTTGGCCCAGTGGTTCTGGCGCTTCTCGCTGATCTCTTCGAAGACTTCGTTGATCACGCAGCGCGCCTCGTTGAACTGCCCCGCCTCGGCCAGGCAGTCCGCGAAGAGCGCGTAGTGATAGGGTTCGCGGGCGTTGCCCCCACCGCGCCTGGCCCGGTCGAGCACCTGCCGCATGTCGTTCAGTGCCTGAGGGTCCCGATGGTCCTTGAAGCGGCACCATGCGAGCGCGAAGTTGCCGATGTTGACGTGCATGGCAAAGCCGAGGTCTTCTCCCAGCCGCCGCAGCCGGCCGGCAGCATTGGCCAGAGAGGCGCAGTCCCGCCCCGCGAGATAAAGGTCGGTGGCATTGAGGAATGCGCCGGCGATGGTCGGGCGGTGGCCGATGCTTTCGGCCAAGGCGATTGCGGCGTCGATTTCACGTCTCGCCGAATCCGGCTTGCCCTGCAGTCCCAAGGCTATGGCCCGCGTACCGCGCGCGCAGCAAATGGGGTCGTGGCCGCCGAAGGCGTAGTGGGGGGCGGTGCGAAAGCGCGGATCGTCCAGCGCCAGGCCGGCCTCGGCATGCTCGATCGCCTGGGTCAGCGAACCGGTAAAGCGCGCGGTCGTCCAGATCGCGTGGTGTGCCTGCAGATCCAACTCCCCATCCGGTTCCCGCGCCGAGAGGTCCAGCAGTTCCCCTGCCAGGTTTTCCGATGTCTCGAAGCGCGCGTTCATCACGGTATGGCGCCACAGGCCCCAGAGCGCGACGAAGCCGTTGCGCGACTGGGCGACGCGCGACTGGGCGATACGGCGGCTGAGGGCGCAGGCCTGGCGGTAGACCTCGCCGGCTTCTGCGGCACCTGCACCTTTGAGAGCTTGAAGAACGACGCCGAGATCGACCAGCACCGCGAGCTTGATCTCCGCGAGGGCATCCTCGGGGGGCTCGCGATCGATCAGGCTGAGCGCCGTTTCGTAGTGCGCCACCGCCTCGATGCCCGTGGCGCGCGCCGCCGCCTGACGGCCGGCGGAACGCCAGTGGGCGATAGCCGCGCGCGCGCGTCCGGCTTCCGTCAGATGCCGGGCCAGGATTTCCGGGCGCTGATCGACAAGCTCGGAGAAATCCCGTGCCAGAACGTCGGCGATGTCCTGATGGATTCTGCGCCGGGTCTTGGCGACCAGTCCGAGATAGGCGACATCCTGTGTCAGTGCGTGCTTGAAGGCAAAAACAGGCTCCGGTGCGCCGTGCCGCTCGTAAATCAGCTCGGTCTCCTGCAGATACATCAGGCTCTCCCGCCGCGCCGCGGCCTCGAGCCCGTCGATCTTTTCCAGCAGGTTCAGCGGGATCCGCGCGCCGATCACCGAAGCGATCTGCAGCAGCCGCTTCTCGCGCGGCGGCAGGCGGTCGACGCGGGCCGCGATCACCGCCTGGACCGTGTCCGGAATGGCCGTGACATGGCGCCCGTCGCCGGGGTAGGTGAAGGCCAGCTCCTCCAGAAAGAAAGGATTGCCTTGAGCGCGCTCGACGACGTGGTCCATGGCGTCCGGGGTGAGGGCGGCTTTGCGGGGCACCGAGCGGATTAGGGCGCCGCTGTCGTCGGCCCCCAGGGCCGGCAGGGCGATTTGCGTGGCAGACGATTGACTCTGCCAGGGTGCGCGGTAGCCGGGCCGGTGTGTGACGAGCAGAAGCACGGCGACGCCGGTCAGGCGCATCACCTGTTGCGCAAGCCAGGCCTCGGAGGTTGCATCGATCCAATGCAGATCCTCGATCAGGACGACCAGCGGCGCCTTGCGTGCGGCCTGGGCAACCAGACCGTTAAGGGCTTCGAAAATGCGCTGCCTTCTCTGGTCCGCGCTCAGCGGCTGCAGAATGGCGCTGTCGAAAGGCAGGCCAAGCAGTTGTTCGAGAAGCGCGGCGGTCTCGCCTTGATCCAGCCCGGCCTCGGAAAGCCGCTCCGCCAGAGCCCCTGCGAGGTCGGCGTCTTTGGGGTCGCGGCCCAGGCGGCAGAGCTCCTGCAGCAGGCGGGCGAGCGGCAGGTAGGGGCTGCTGCGGCCATGCGGGAGGCAGTGAGCGCGCAGGACCCGCACTTCGGTTGCGGCAAGCCGTGTCTCCAGTTCGGCGGCCAGACGCGATTTGCCGATTCCGGGATCGCCGGTCACGGTGATGACCTGCCCCCCCGCGGTCGACAGCGAGTCGATGCGATCAAGCATCATGTCCAATTCGCGATGACGGCCAACGAACCTGCTGAGAAAGGACTGCCCGCTGCGGGGTACGCCGGATCGCCGGTTGGCGAAGGCATGCACCTGAAAGACACCGGGCTTGTTCTCGTCGCTCGCGCCGCCGGCGGTCTCGAAAACGGAGGTAACGAGTTCGGAGCCGACGATCCTGCAGGTGTCCGCACTGGCCAGCAGCATGCCGGCCGGTGCCGTGAGCCGAAGCTGCTTGGCGGTTTCGGTGGTCACGCCGATCGCGGTGAAGATTTCCCGTGACCCCGGTCCCCGAAAGCCGACGACCGCGGGGCCGGTGTGAACCCCGACGCTCAGCATCAGCACTTTGCTCTCGTCGCCGAGGTGCAGGCACTCCCCGGCGAAGCGGCGCATTAGCTCCCGGGCGGCGCCGATGGCGCGGCGCGGGTGGTCCTCCAGAGCCTTCGGAGCGCCGAAGAGCGCGACCAGGCCGTCTCCCTGCCATTGCGCGATAGTGCCGTCGTAGCGGGTCACCACGTCCTGGGCGATCTGATGGAGGAAGTCGATGGTATCGGCGATGGTTTCGGCGTCGATCCTGGCGGCGAGCGCCGCCGCATCGTTGAGGGCGCAATCCAGTACCGTGACCTGTTTGTGCTCGCGGCCGAGAACGAAGATCGCCGGTTCTTCGGGAGGGCTGTCATCGGCCGGGGGCGTCGCAGTGGTGTGGGCCGCAGTGGTTTCGGTCGTGGTGGTTTCGCGCGCTGCGCCGGCAGCGCCGAGCGATGGTGTGCGCACCTCCGCCAGCAGGCGGTAGCCGGCCTTCGGCACGGTCTCGATGTAACGTGGTGCCCGGGCGCTGTCGCGAAAGGCACGGCGGAGTTCCGCAATGGCCTGGGTCAGCACCTCTTCGCCGACCGTCACCTCGGGCCAGACCCTGTCGAGCAGGTCTTCGCGCGACACCACCTCGCCTTCCGCCTCGGCCAGAACCGTCAGAACCAGGGCCGATTTCGGGGAGATCCGCCGTGTCTTCTCGCCCTGGGTTATCCGCCGGGAGGCCGGGTCGACCTTCCAGTCACCAATCTGAAACGCGGCCGCCGATGCCCTGACTTTGGGCAGACTCGGTCTCTCTCCCACACATACTCCCACTGAACTCTCCCAAGTCCCTCAATGGGGCAGGGATCATGGTGGGCCTTTGTTTCAGTTGAATTTCCCCTGAAAGCCGATCCCGATCCAGGGATCACAAGTTCGTGAACCTCGGCGGCGCTGGCCTCAGGCCTGCGATGCCGTGGCCGGCCAGGCGGACACCTGCATGCATCTTTCACATATTCCTTTTCTTTTCTTCAGGTCTTTGCCCCGCCTGGAACGCTACCTCCGCAGCCATAGGAGGCATCGGTACCCCGGTGGCTGCGGCCGACCGCGGCTCTCAGCCGGGCCTCACAAAGCCATTTCGATAACCTGAACGATGCAGGAGAGAGGTAGAACCATGGCGCTGCAATTGAACGAAACGGCCCCGGACTTCACGGCCCGGACGACCGAGGGAGCCATCAGCTTTCACGACTGGATCGGCGATGGCTGGGCGGTTCTGTTTTCCCACCCAAAGGATTTCACGCCGGTCTGCACCACCGAGCTGGGCTACATGGCCAAGATGAAGCCCGAGTTCGACAGGCGCAATGTCAAGGTGGTGGGCCTCAGCGTCGACCCCATCGAGGACCATGAGCGCTGGGCCGCCGACATCGAAGAGACGCAAGGCCACGCCCCGAATTTTCCCATCATCGGCGATTCCGATCTGAAGGTCGCCAAGCTTTACGGCATGCTTCCCGCCACCGCCGGGGATACGGCCAACGGCCGCACGGCGATGGACAACGCCACCGTGCGCACGGTGTATGTCATCGGCCCGGACAAGAAGATCAAGCTGATGGTGGTCTATCCGATGAGCACCGGGCGGAACTTCGACGAAATCCTGCGGGTGATCGATTCGCTGCAACTCACCGCCAACCATTCGGTGGCGACTCCGGTGAACTGGAAGCAGGGAGAGGACGTGATCATCGTTCCCGCCCTGGCCGATGAGGAAGCACGCAAGAAGTTCCCTGACGGATGGCGCGCGCCCCGTCCCTACCTGCGCATCGTCGCCCAACCCGACTGAAGCTTTTCCGGCTGAAGCAGGGGTGTCGCGCGGGTAGACGCAGAACACCAATCTCGCCGCGTTGGCTCCGGGCCGGGCTTCTCCCGTCCCGGCCCGGAGCCGCAAACGAAGAAAGCGCTGCTATGCAGAACGACTTGGAAGCGGCCAAGGCGAAGGCCGAGGCTACCTATAACTCGGCCGCCGATCTCTTCGACGCAGGTTCGAACGCCTTCTGGTCCCGACACGGTCAGGGAACCGTCGAACGGCTGGATCTCGTGCCCGGCGCCACGGTGTTGGACGTCGGTTGCGGGACCGGTGCCTCGGCTGTTCCGGCTGCCGAGCGCGTGGGGCCACGCGGCACCGTCGTCGCCGTCGATCTGGCCGAAAACATGCTGGGCCAGGGCCGGGCCCGGGCGGCGAGCCGCGGGCTGACCAACATCGACTTTCGCCGCGGCGATATGACCGACCTCGGCTTTCCGGATATGCACTTCGACGCCGTCGTCTGTGTCTTCGCGGTCTTCTTCGTCCCGGACATGGAGCGTCTCACGGCGGAGCTCTGGCGCATGGTGCGGCCCGGCGGTCAGCTGGCCATCACCTCCTGGGGACCGGATTTCCTGAAGCCCTGTGTGGAGTCTTTCTGGGACGAGGTGAAAGCCCTGCGCCCGGACCTGCACCGCGCCTTCAATCCCTGGGAGCGTATCGACAGCCGGGAGAGTCTTTTGCGGATGCTCCAGGCCGCCGGTCTTTCCAACATCGAAGTCGAAGAGCATTCGGACCACCAACACTTAACCAATCCCGAAGACTGGTGGACCGCGGTGCTGGGCTCCGGACTGTGCTGGACCGTCGACCAGATGGCGCCGGACGAAGCGCAGACCCTTTACCAGGCAAATGTGAAGTGGGTGCGCGACAACGCCGTCGCCTCCTTTGATACCAGCGTTCTCTACGCCCGGGCCCGCAAACCCCAGGCGTGACACGCGCTGGCCGGAATCTCGGAAGCAGGGGCGCACGTCAGGCAGCGGCCAGGAGGGCCAATCAGCAAACCAACCGGCGGCATGGGGGCCGCCGATCCAAAGCGAGGAGAAGGAACGAAAGATGTTAGGACTCAGTCAAGGGATCAGCCGCTTTCTGGCGCCGCTTGCGCTGATCGGGCTCACCGCCTGCGCCAGCCATGCCGCCGATGAAGGCTATGCCAACAAGCAGCTTCTGACCGATACCGAAACCCTTCATGTGATGATCGAAACCGGGCCGGTGAACATTGTCGACGTGCGCCCGAAAGAGGCCTACGACAAGGGCCACATCCCGGGCGCCGTTCACCTGGGGGCTGACGATGTGATCGATCCCAATGCTCACGTCGATGGCGATCTGCTGCCGCATGCGACCCTGGTGCGCATGCTCGGTGAGCGTGGGATCGACAAGGATACGCCGGTCGTCTTCTACGACGACAAAGGCGGCTTCCATGCGGCGCGGCTGTTCTGGATGGTGGAATACTTCGGCCATCGTCAGGCCAGCGTGCTGAACGGGGGTTTTCCCAAGTGGGTGGCCGAGGACCGCAAGGTCAGCACCCGGGCTCCGAAGGTAAAGCAGACCTCCTTCGCCTATACGCCGACGCCCCGCCGCCATGCCACCGCGGACTGGCTGCTGGACCGCCAGGGTGACGACTCGGTTGTGGTTATCGACGTGCGTCCATCGAAGCTCTACGACGCCGGCCACATCCCCTGGGCGCAGTCCATCCCCTGGAAGCAGAACCTGACCGAGGGCGGCACCATGAAGTCGGCTTCGGTCCTGCTGCAGCACTTCGCCGGCTATGGCGTGACCCCGGACAAGAACGTTGCAGTGCACTGCCAGAACGGTAAGGCGGCTGCGCACACGTACTTCACCTTGCGCCTGTTGGGCTACCCGCGGGTGCGCAGCTACGACCGCTCCTGGGCGGAGTGGGGTATGGCCGACGATCTGCCGAAGTCTGCCGCCGAGTTGGGCGGCTGACCGCGCGGAGGCCGGGCGGCTTCTCCCGATGTCACGGTGTCCCCAAGTCCTGCTCTGGGGAGGCCGCCTGGTTTCCAGCGTCGAGCGTACAGGAGCGACTCATGATTTTCCGCCAGCTCTTCGATCCGAAGTCCTGCAGCTTCACCTATCTGGTCGCCAGTCGGCGCGGCGGCGAGGCGATCCTGATCGATCCCGTGAACGATCTGGTGCCCCGCTATCTGCGGCTGCTGACCAGCCTGGACCTGAAGCTGGTACAGGCGGTCGACACCCACCTCCATGCCGACCATGTCACGGGGCTCGGGGCGCTGAAGCGCACGACGGGCTGCCTGACGGCGATGAGCTCGGAGACCCGCTGCAAAATGGTCGACATCCGGCTGCGCGACGGCGACCTGCTGCGCGCCGACGGGCTGGTGCTGCGGGCCATCCACACGCCGGGTCATACGCGGGATTCCCTTTGCATCGTCATGACCGACCGGGTCTTCACCGGCGATACCCTGCTGATTGGCGGTACCGGTCGCACCGACTTCCAGGGTGGCGATGCCGGCGCCCAGTACGACGCGCTCTTCGGGCGAATCCTGACCATGCCGGAAGAAACACTCGTCTATCCAGGCCATGATTACAGGGGCCGCTGGGTCAGCAGTCTCGGCGAGGAAAAAGCCTTGAACCCGCGGCTGCAGGCGCCCACGCGCGAAGACTATGTGGACCTGATGGGCAGGCTGAACCTGGCGCCGCCGAAGATGATGGATGTGGCGCTTCCGGCCAATCTGAGGCTCGGACTGCCGGAGCTCTCCGTCGCCGACCAAGGCAGAAACGGGAGCGGGGGCGGCAGCTTGATCGCGGCACTGGCGCCCTTTACCGGGTTCTAGGCGCGGCTGCTAGGACTTGGTGAGCGTATCCATGTCGGTGCCGAAGCAGAGCACGTTGCCGTCCGGGTCGGTCACCTCGAACTCGCGCATGCCGTAGGTCGTATCCTCCGGCTGCCGCGTGATCCTGGCGCCGGCTCCGGCGAGTTCGCGGCAGAGGGCGTCGACGTCTTCGCAGTGCAGATAGGCATCCCAGCCCCCGGGGCTCGCCGGCGGGGCGCCGTGCCAGGCGTCGACGAAGACCACGGCGCGGTCGCGCTCGAAGATGCCGAAGCGGGCCGGGCTGCCCCCTTCTTCGAGGATTCGAAAACCCAGGGTCTGGTGATAGAACGTCCGGGCACGCGGATAGTCGCCGGTCTTCAGCACGGGTGTCGAGCGCGTCAGCGCCGTGGCGTTCTGGTCTGTCATGATCGTCAGCCGTGTTGCGGTGGCGGTGCGGTCGGCGCGGAGATGTCGACCATGAGGCCGTCCGGGTCGACGGTGATGAACCGACGCTGGCCGTAGAAGGTGTCCTGCGGTTCCTGCACGATGCGGCAGCCCTGCGCGCGGGCGCGCTCAAAGGCGGCATCGGCGTCCGCCACCACGAAGGTCAGGTAAAGCCCCGAGGGGCGGCCCCGGAGGTCGGCGGGGATCAGCTCGTTGCTCTCCTCGATCAGTCCCAGCTCAAAGCGTTCTGCCGCCGGGTCCGTCAGGATCACGTACCAGTCGCTGTCGAAATGGACCTTCAGGTCCAGAAGGCCGACATAGAAGTCTCTGCTAGCCTTCAGATTCTGCACCATGATGTTGGTTAACAGGCGATCGACCATGGCTGCCCGTCCTTTGCGGCTTTGTGAGGGGGAGGGGACAGGGCTATGCTCGAAGAGCCCTGTGGAAGAACTGGGGCGACCAGATGGAGGTAACAAGGGAGACAAACGGATGCAACGGCGATTTCTGGGTGCTTGCGGCTGCCTCCTCGGCTTCGCACTGCCGCTGGTGCTGGCGGCCTGCGCGGCCGACCCTTTGCCGCGGCTGACCTATGCGGAGCGACCCTGTTACCGCACCTTGGCGGAGGTCGACTGTCACGCCGCGCCGCTGCCCGGCGAGGAGAACCGGCGCGTCGCGTTCTATGACCCGCCGGTCAAGGTTGAGCAGAGGAAGGCATGGCCGCTGAGTCTGTTCCAGTAACCGCCCCTTCCTCCAACGGTGTTCGCGCCGTCGAGATGCACACCATCGAGATGCACACCGGCGGCGAACCGGTTCGTATCGTCATAGCGGGCTACCCCGCGCTTTCCGGCACCACGCTGCTGGCCAAGCGGCGCGACGCGCGGGAGCGTCACGACGCCCTGCGCCGCCTGCTGATGTTCGAGCCGCGCGGCCATGCGGAGATGTACGGCGCCGTTCTGGTGGAGCCGGACCATCCGGAGGCGGACCTGGCCGTGCTTTTCCTGCACAACGAAGGTTATTCCACCATGTGCGGCCACGCGGTGATCGCGCTCGGCCGCTGGGCGGTGGACAGCGGCCGGGTGGCGGCGCGCGAACCCGAAACGCCGGTCGCCATCCAATGCCCCTGCGGCCTCGTGCGCACGGTGGTCGAGGTCCGCGACGGCCGGGCCGGGGTGGTGCGCTTCCGCTCCGTTCCGGCCTTCGCCTTTGCCCGCCGGGCGATAGTCGAAACGCGGGACTGGGGGCCGCTGGAACTGGACATTGCCTATGGCGGGGCGTTCTATGCGGTCTTGCCGGCAGCCTCCATCGGGCTCGATCTTTTGCCGGCCTCCGTAAGGGTGCTGACCGATGCAGGCGAGGCGATCACCGCCGCTGCCGCCGAACAGATCCCCTTGCAGCATCCGGACGATCCGGATCTGGGCTTTCTCTACGGCACGGTCTTCACCGACGGCGGCGACCGCTTCGAAGACGCGCCGACGCGCAACCTCTGCATCTTCGCCGGCCGACAGGTGGACCGCAGCCCCACCGGCTCCGGCGTTACCGCGCGCGTTGCCCTGCAGTGGACCCGCGGCGAGATCGCCCTCGGTCAGACCCGGCGTTTCGAAAGCGTCACTGGTGCCGTCTTCACCGGGACAGCGGTCGAGGAGACCGCCGCCGGCCGTCACCGTGCCGTCATCGTCGAGGTTTCCGGCAAGGCCCACTACATCGGCGAAGCCCGCTTCACCCTGGAGCCCGACGACCCGCTGGGGGAGGGGTTTCTGTTGCGATAGCTGCACCAAAAGAAAACCCCCGGCGCGGAACGCCGGGGGAGTTTGAAACAGGGAGTGTCAGGCAAAAATCGGACGCGCCGAAGGGGGAGTTCGATGGCTGCATCGATGTTCGGCGCGAGGCAGAGATTGCCCGCAGGACGCAGCGGCCACAAGGCGTACAGAGGGGGTAGCCCCTTTTGACTGAGGCAGCGAAAAAGAGCGTGCCCGAAGTTCTCTAGAGAACCCCGGACGATTCCCAAAAACTCTAGGAAATGTCGACGTTCACCTTGATGTCCAGCAGGTCGGCGAAGGAGTCGACGCCGCTGCCGTCGATACCCTCCAGCGTCACGTTGCCGCCCTGCGCAAAGGTGATGACGACCGAATCCGCACTGCCGGCCACTGTGTGGCCGCCGGCGTCGAGATCGGCGAAGTCGATGCTGTTGTCGCCGTTCTCATCCAGCAGGTCGGCGAGCTCGAGGCGGTCGCCACCGTTGCCGGTCTTGAAGTCGAGGATCACGTCGTCGCCCTGGTCCGTGGCCAGGGAGAAGCTGAAGACGTCGCGCCCGTTGCCGCCGGTCATGACGTCATCGCCGAGGCCGCCGTCCAGCGTGTCACGGCCGGAGCCGCCCGTGAGCGTGTCGTCGCCGATCCCGCCCAGCAGCAGATCGTTGCTGCCGCCGCCGTTCAGCAGATCGTTGCCGAGGCCGCCGTCCAACGTGTCGCGGCCGTTTTCGCCAAACAGTTGGTCATTGTCGCCGCCGCCCAGCAGGCTGTCGTTGCCGCTGCCGCCGATCAGAAGGTCCAGGCCGTCGCCGCCCTCCAGGGTGTCGCGGCCACCGGCGCCGGTCAGGCTGTCATCGCCCTCGCCGCCGATCAGCAGGTCCCTGCCGCTGCCGCCGTTCAACAGGTCGTTGTCGGCGCCGCCGTCCAGGCTGTCGTTGCCCTGGGCGCCGAACAGGCTGTCGTCGCCGGCACCGCCCAGCAGGGTGTCGTTGCCCTGGGCCCCGTCCACCAGATCGGCAAGGCTGCCGCCGGTCACCTGGTCGTTGCCCTTGCCGGCGTTGAAGGCGCTGCCCTCCGTAAAGCCGGCTTCCAGCGCCTCGCGCGCGGTCCCCGGCAGGATCACCACGTCGTTGCCCTTGCCGGCATCGTATTGCGTACCGTCGCTGTAACCGCCGACGTCGATGGCGTTCAGATCGATGCTGTCGGCTTTCTTGGCGAACAGTGCCTGATTGGCGCCGGGACCGACCGGGTTTTCCGGCGGCACAAAGATCGCCGCCTGGGCTTGCGCCGGCTGTGTCGAGACGGTCTGAACCGGCAGTTCGGGCAGGTCTTCGTCATCGCCGAGAGCCAGTGGTCCGAAGCCGGGCGTGGAGACGCCCGCATCACCGATCCCTTCGGGGCCTCCGCCGACGCCGCCTTCGGCCGCGGCGCTGCGCAGGCCGTCAATCAGGCTGCCGAGATTGCTCTGATAGACGGAAGTGCCGCCGCCTCCTGACTGCGGTGAGCCGGACTGCTGCGGGCCGGCGGTGGTCTCCAGCGGTGGCGGGAGGAGCGGTGCGAGCTGGTTCAAGAGGGCTTCGCCGGAAACCGCGCTGCCATCGGGCAGCAGCAGTTGCGGCGCTTCGCCGTCGTCTTCGTCAAAGTCCTTGAGGGCGAGTTGGCCGCCGTTGGGAAACTCGAAAACGAGGTCGCCGTCGCGCGCGGCCACCTGAACGACTTTCGGATCGAACTGCAGTTCAAGCTGCTTGGCGGTGCCGACCGGGAGCGTCACCGTTTCTCCAGCAGGCGGCGCATCGAGAGTCATGCTCTCGTCCGCCTGACTGCCGTCGCTCTGCGCGGCAGCGCTATCCTGACCGCTATTCTGGCCGATCGTCTCCGCCATCTTGCCTGCTCCTCAAAGACCAAACGGCCGCGCTCTGCGGGGAGAGCGCGGCTCAAGTTTCGGGCATCAGTCTGGCGGAGAGCCCTTAACAGGCCCTTAGGATTTAGCGTAAACGCAGGTCAGGCGGGCGGGAGGAGGGAAGCGTTTGAATTTCCTGCTAAAGAAGGGTGGCGAGGCGGCCGCTGGAACGGCCCGCCCCACGCAGAGAGGAAAGCGTCAGCTTTGGAATTCGCGGCGGGCGCGCATGGCCTCGATCTGGGCCAGAACACCGCCCCATCCCAGGCTGTGGCAATAGCGGATGGCGCCTTCGACGCCGACGCGGTCGACCAGTTCCAGCGCTAGGTCGGCGAGGTCGCGCTGAATGGTCACGGCATTGCGGGGATCGACGGTGGTTGCGGTCATGGTACTCAGGCCTCCGTATCTGTCCTGGCCCTGTCTTCCGGGGCGTCGGCGCTGCTGTTCTAGTCTAAGAACGCTCCGGGGCGCCGCTTATTCCCGGTCTTCTTCGGGATACACAGCTCTGTCGCGCCTGCAGACTTCAGGGTTCAAAAAAAAACGTCAGGGATTCAGGCAGCCTGCGTCCAATCATGGCGAAACCGCCCCAAAGTGATGCGCGATTTATCACAGGGTTGCTTAACAAGCGGCAAAGCGCTGGGCCGACGAGGGGAGTTCGCCTACCCGGTGAGGCCAAGGGCCTTGCGCGCGCCGGCGGCAATGGCCTCCAGCGGGGCTTCCGCGTCGATGGCCTGCCAATCGAGCGCCCCGATGTCGTAGGAAAGCTGCTGGCTGACCACGGCCGCGGTCGCGTCCGAGGCGTCGCCGCGGCGCTGGTCGACGCGCGCGATCAGAGTCTCCGGGCGTGCCTGCAGCCAAAGGCCCGTGAACTCCGTACCACAGGCCGTGGCGACCGCCTGGGCGGCCGCCCGCTCCTCCGGCCTTGCGAAGACGGCGTCGATGATGACGGCATGACCCGTTTTCAGGACGTGCTCGGCGTTCTCCAGCAGGCGGCGGTAAACCGCTTCGCTGGCGGTCCTGTCATAGGCCTCCGGCGGCAGGCGCACATGTTCCTCCACCCCGGACAGGGTTTTGCGCAGCACGTCGCTGCGCAGGTGAACCGCCCCCGGCGAGGCGCCCAGGTCGACCGCCAGCAGGCGGGCCAGGCTGGTCTTGCCGCTGCCGGAAAGCCCGCCCACGGCCACCAGGCGCGGCGGCGGCGGCTCCAGAAAGCGCAGCGCTTGAGCGAAATAGCCCAGGGCTTCGTCGCGGCGCCGGGTCTTTGCCTCCGGCGATGACTCGACGGCCTCCAGGCTCGCGGCGACCTTTGCCCTGACCGAGGCGCGGGCGGAGAGAAACAACGGCAGCAGCGCCAGGGCTTCGAGATCGTCACGCTGCTGGAGATAGCGGTTCAGCACCAGGTTGGCGAAGCGTTTGAAGCCGCGCTCCTCCAGATCCATGAGCAGAAAGGCGAGGTCGTAGAAGACGTCGATGCAGGCAATGGCGTCATTGAACTCGATGGCGTCGAAAAGGACCGGCCGTTCGTTCAGCAACACCACGTTGCGCAGATGAAGGTCGCCGTGACAGAGACGCTGCCGGCCCTGCCGGCTTCGCCGGTCCAGAAGGCTGCGGTGACTCTCCAGCGCTGCCAGGGAGCCTTCGGCCAGACGCGCCGCCTGCGCGGGAACGAAGAGGTCCCGTCGCTGCAGGATCTCTTCGTTGTTCTCTTCGACGACCCACTCCATGGCCCGCGCCCCATGCAGGAGCTGCGGGCCGCTGAGCGCGTCGATGGAGGGGGCGGCGTCGTGGAAGACGGCGACCGCATCGGCCAAGGCCGTCATCGTGGCATCGCTCAACTGGCCGGCCTCGGCGAGGCGGTCGAACAACTGGCTCTGCGGGAAGCGCTTCATCACCAGGACCCACTCGACCGCCGTGCCCGGACCGTCGAACGCGAAACCGCCATCGGCCTCCTGCGTCAGCGGCAAAACCTGAAGATAGAGACAGGGGGCGGTGCGGATGTTCAGAGAGAGCTCACGCTCCAGCGCGCGGCGGCGCTTTTCCAGCGTCGAGAAGTCCATATAGGGATAGCGCACCGCCCGCTTGATCTTGTAGGCGAAGTCGCCGGCCAGGAAGACCATCGCGCCGTGGGTGTCGATGCGCTCCACCTCTGTGACATCCGGCCCGAAGCTGGACGCATTACCAAGGAAAGCCTGCGCGGCTTCCTGGGTGTCGGCTGCCGGGCCCTGAGGCCGTGCGGCATCCGCTGTTCCTGCGGCAGTCATTGCGGGGAACGCTCGCTCCTGACCCGGCCAAGACTGTGGCGATACTAGCGTGTCCCGGGTTCTGCGCATTGAGGTGCCTCAACCCGCCGGATTCAGATCGCGGGGTCGCCGCGCCGGGGTCAGATCAATGCCCGGGACGTTGCACTCGGCCACAATGAAGGCTTTCCGAAAGGGAGACGTCTTCATGAGTGACCGCTTGCAGCCCGTCTTTGACCGTTTCCCCGGGCGTGAGACGGAGGTGCGGGATCTCTGTGCCGCGAACACCGCCTTCAGCGCGCTCTGCCGGGCCTATTGCGAGCTTGAAGAGCGTCTCGGCCATCTGGAGGAGGTGACGGCTATGAGCGATCCCGGCGCCGGGCAGGCGCTGCGCAGACGCCGGGCCGCCATGCTGCAGGAGATACTGGCCCTGATGCAGCAGAACCAGCGTGTCTGATCGATACCGAACCGGGGCTAGGCGCTGGCCCTTCTTGCCGCCGCTTCGCTAAGGTAGCTCAGCATCGTCACGGCGTCGCTCACCGCAAAGGGGTCGCCGGGTGTGGTGCGGTCTTCGACAAAGAGCTTCTCGATGACAGCGTCGTCAACGACCATGGCATAGCGCCAGGAACGCTCCCCGAAGCCCAGGTCGTCCTTGTCCACAAGCATCCCCATCTGCCGCGTGAAGTGCCCGCTGCCGTCCGGCAGCATGGTGACTTCTTCGTCGACCCCCTGATCCTTTGCCCAGGCGTTCATGACAAAGGCGTCGTTCACGGAAAGGCAGAAGATCTCATCAACCCCCATGGTCTTGAGGCTCTTCGAGAGGGTCATATAGCCGGGGAGGTGGGTTGAGGAGCAGGTCGGCGTGAAGGCGCCCGGCAGCGCAAAGACGATCACACGACGGCCTTTGAAAAAATCGCTGCTGGTCTTCTTCTGCCATTCCCCGGCGGTGCGAAGCTTGAACGTGATCTCAGGAACCGAGTCGCCGATGCTGCGCATCGTTCTTCTCCTTCTCGTCATTTCGGTTGGAAGCGTGGCTTCAATGCAAGGTGGGAGAGATCGCCTGATCGACGCCGTTGCCGGCGTAGCCGCCCTCCAGAAGATCGATGCTGGGGGCGTCGCTGTGTTGGCGCCTCGGGCTTTGACCCGCGTGCCCCGCAGTCCTGGCCTCGAGCGCGGCATAGTCCCAGTCCCGCAAGGGAAGGAGATAACCTTCCCGCGCCAAAGAGCCGGCGAGCCCGCGCGCGGCGTCGAGCGAAAGGCGCAGGGCCGCCCGTGGCAGCCAGCTGCCGAGCGCCAGTTCGGCGGGCTCCACCTGTTCGCGCTGCAGCCAGGCGATCGCCCCCAAGAGCCGGGCCTCGTCGGGCGAGAGGCCGGGGCAGCGCAGGCATCTGACGTCGATGGAGCGTGTCGCTGCCAGGGTCGTGTTGCGCAGGACCGCGTGCAGGCTGAGGCCCGGATCGGATGCGGTCCGGCTGGCGAAGTGCATCCGCACTGCGGCAAGCGGGTCCTGGTCCTGCCGAAAGGCCTGGACCCACAGCCTGACGCCGCCTGCGAGGTGGCGTTCGGGCAGCGACAGGCTCTGCCAGTCCGGCGCGGAGGACAGCAGGGTCTTGTTCTGCAGAATGGCCTCGTCACCCACAGCGGCCAGATGCAGCCTTGGCCGATGACGCTGGGAATCCAGCGGGATCGTCTGCCCGGCTTCCTTCATGATGCGGGCAAGACAGGCGGCGGCTTCGGCAAAGCTCTGCTGTGTGTTGCGGAATACGAGCCACTCGACAAGGCGCTTCGACAGGCTCCCGTCATTGCGCTGGCAGGCGCCGAGCAAGGCCAGGACCGCTTCTTCGCGGGCAGACACGCGGTCATCGTCCAACTGTGGCATTGCCTGTGGCAGACGGCTGGCGCCGGCAAGGGCGTCGACCATGGTCGAAAGCGCCGCCATAGCCTCCTCGAGTCGGGCCAGACCCAGGGCGCGGGCAAACTCCTTGGCGATCCGCCCGGAGGCGTCGTCCCCGCCTTGAGCTTCTGCAGAGGCATGGCGCAGCGACCAGATCACAATGATCTCTGGAAAGGCCAGGCTGGCGACGATGCGCGGCAGGCGAGGAGGCCGGTGCTGCGGGTCAGGAAGAGGGTGCATGGGAAGATCCACTGAGGTTGTGGCCAGGGGCGTGGGACGAGTCGCGATGCGAATGAGAATGACTCTCAATGTCAGGTCAGTCAAGAACGGCCACAGTCTTTGTGCGTGTTTTTTTAGGGAGGTCGGCGGCGTCTCCGGGTTGCGGTCCGGCGGGACCGCCGTGCGGGTGGCTCAGGTTCCGGAAAACGTCGGGCGGCGCTTCTCCAGGAAGGCGCGGATGCCTTCCTGGCCGTCGGCGCTGGCGCCGGCCCGGGCGATGAAGCGGGTCTCCCGCTCCATCTGGCTTTCCAGGCTGTCGGTGGCCGCGGTCTGGAGCAGTTTCTTGACGCCGCCGTAGGCCTCGGTCGGTCCCTGGGCGAGGGTTGCGGCCAGGGCCCCCGCCTCCGTCAGCACCTGGTCGGCGGGAACCACCTTGTTCACGAGCCCCCAGTCCAGTGCCTCCTGGGCGCTGAGGACACGGTTGGTGAGATAGAGCTCCATCGCGCGGCGCGGGCCCAGGATGCGGCTGAGGAAAAAGGTCGAGCTGCCGTCCGGCGTCAGGCCGATCTGGGTGTAGGCCGAGGTGAAGGTCGCGGTCTCCGCCGCGATCACGAGATCGCAGAAGGCGACGGCGCTGAGGCCGGCGCCGGCGGCCACCCCGTTCACGGCACCGATCAGCGGCGCGCGCATCCAGGCGAAGCGCGAGACGGCGGCATGGAGATGGGTCGTCATCTCCTTGACCAGAAGGTCGATGTCGTCGAGGCGCTTGGCGAACTCCGAGACATCGCCCCCGGCGCAGAAGGCCTGGTCGCCGGCGCCGGTGAGGACGGCGGCGCGCACGGTCTTGTCGCTGGAACACCGGGTGGCGACATCGCAGAGCTCGCGCACCAGGACCGGGTTCATGGCATTGAAGCGCACCGGCCTGTTGAAGGTGATCCAGGCGACGGCGTCGCGGATCTCGTAGTCGAGGGTTTCATAGGCCATGGACTGCTCCTCCGCTTCGGCAGGGAGCCCGATTGAGCCTGAAGACCGTTCCGGGCGCAACCGGGCCTCAGCGTACGACGGTCCGTGTCTCGTGACGGATCGAGGCGTAGTTGCCGGAAAAGATGATGGCCGCGCCGAGGAGGGTCATGGCCTCGAAGGCCTCCTGGTAGAGCAGGAAACCGACGACGGCGACGATGGGCAGCCGCAGGAACTCCATCGGCATGATGAAAGTGGCATCGGCGGCGGCCAGCGCCCGGGTGAGGCTGTAGTGGGCGGTCAGGCCGGTGACGGCCAGCAGGATCAGCCAGGGCGCCTGGTGCCAGGCCAGGGGCGCCCAGACGAAGCTGGAGGCGACGGCCCCGAAGACGGTCTGCATCACCACCATCATGAAAACGATGGCGAGCGCGCTTTCGCGGCGGGTCAGCCACTTGGTGGCGACGCCGGTTGCACCGAAGAAGAAGGCGCAGGCCAGCATGATGAGGATGCCTTCGCTGACCTCGATGAAGCCCGGCCGCACGATGACCAGGACGCCGAGGAAGCCGAGCCCGAAGGCGGTCCAGCGTCCGCGGTTCATCTTCTCGCCGAGGAAGAGGACGGCCAGCAGCCCGCCCCAGAGCGGCGAGGTGAACTCGAGGGCCGAGACCGTGGCCAGCGGCAGCAGCCCGATGCCGAAGATCCACAAGACCTGGCCGGTGAAATGGATGACGTTTCGCAGCCCATGGCCGGCCAGATAGGTCAGGCGGATCTGCCCCCAGCCGCCGCGCTGCAGAAACGGCAGCAGGATCAGGATGCCGATGGCGCTGCGGATGAAGAGCATCTGAAAGGCATGCATCTCCCCGGTCAGTTCGCGCACCGAGACCGTCATCACCGCAAAGGAGGTGAGGGCGCCCATCATCCAGGCGATGGCTTTGGTCGTGGGGGAGGCAGAGATCATCGAAAGGTCCAGGGGGGCGCGAAGACGGCGCGGCGGCGCAAGCTGACACGCGCTGACCGCAGCGGCAAGGCTGGGGTGGCGGGCCCGTGGTCACGGCGCCGCCGGATTGACCATGTTGGAGGGACTGCCGGTCGTGCCTTCAAGTTCGGTCACCGCCGTTGGCGGCGCGGCGCAGGCGGGCGAGGATCATCGATGTGCGCGGCAGGTACTGGTAGGGCTCGCGCGGCTCGGCGCTCTGGCGCCGGGTCATGCGGAAGAGGGCGAAGGCGACCAGCGCCAGGTGCACCACCGCCATGAACAGAAACATGGCATTGGCGCCGGCCTGCGCGATCAGCCAGGCTGAGATCAGCGGGCTGGCGATGGCGCCCAGCGAGAAAAAGAAGATCAGCGCCGCGCTCAGCTCGACGATGAAATCCGGATCGGCGAAGTCGTTGGCGTAGGCGGCGGAGACGGAGTAGATCGGAAAGGCGGTGACGCCGAAAACGAAGGCCGCCAGATAAATGGCCGCTGCGTTGCCCGGGGTGATGAGGTAGGCGATCCCCAGGCAGCTTGCCGCGGCGATGACGGAAAGGCCGAGCAGCACCATGCGCCGGTCGGTCTTGTCGGCGATCCAGCCGACAGGATACTGCGCGGCGACGCCGCCGAGCATGCCGGAGGCGAGGAAGATGGCGATCTGCCCTTGGGTGAGCGCGTTCTCCACGCCATAGACCGGCCCCACCATGCGGAAGCCGGCACTGGTGACGCCGGCGACCAGGATGCCGGTGATGGCTGTCGGCGAGAGCCGGAAGGCCTTCAGCGGCTGCAGCCGCGGCGCCTCCGGCGTTGGCGGTGCGGCGCGCTGCGTCAACGCCAGGGGCAGCAGGCAGATACAGCAGAACATGGCGACGATGTTGTAGGCGACGTAGCTGCCCGGCTCGAGAACGGCGATCAGCCCCTGGGCGGTGATGGCGCCGATCAGATCGACCACCCGGAAGACGCCGTAGACCCGGCCGCGATACTGGTTTTCGGTCTTGGCCTGCAGCCAGCTTTCCACCACCGTATAGGCGGCGGCGATGGCGAAGCCGGTCAGCACCCGCAGCATGGCCCAGTAAAGCGGGTCTTGCAGCACCGGATGCAGCAGCGCGCCGATGGCTCCGATGGCCGCGGCTGCCGCAAAGGTGCGGGAGTGGCCGATATCGCCGATCAGCCGCGGTGTGACATAGCAGCCGAAGAAGAACCCCAGGAAGTGCGCCGAGCCCAGCAGGCCGATTTCCTCGGTGCTGAAACCGATCGCCGCGCCGGAAAGCGCATCCAGCGGCCCGAGCGAGCCGGAGCCCATCTGGACGAGGAAGATCGACAGGAACAGCGCGGTGAAGGACAGCAGGCTTGCCATGGCGGTCGCGGTCGGCCCGGGCGGTCAGCAGGAGGAAAGGGAAGCGACGGACATGGGACTCTGACATAGCACCCTCGCGCGGGCGGAGGGATGCTCAATCGTCTGGGCTGCCCTGCTTGTGGCGGCGGGCTGGCGTCGCGTGGGGGTGCCTTGCCCGGCAAATGCCCCTGGCGTTTCCCAGGCTATGGAGGCTCACTCCCCGGCGTGCGAAACGCCAGGGGCATTGCCCCGAAGCAGGATGCTCCATCCGCGATGCCGCCTTCCTTGCGCCTGCCCCCATTACGCCCAATCCCGCTGCGCCTTCATCGGCGGCAGTTTCTTCTGGCCCCGCGGCAGGTCGCCGTTGCCGAGGGCTGGACGGGCGAACGTCTCGGCCCGGGGCTCCATCTCCACTGCTGCCCGGAACTGCGCGTCGAACGGACGGAGGACGCGGAGGGGCGGGCCTGGGTCCTGTTGGGCCGTGCCGTCGAGACGGACCCGGAGCGCAGCGCGCCGACACGCTCCATCGCCGCGGCCCGCAGCGCCGCCGTTCCGGCCCTGCGCTATGACTGGGCGGGGCGCTGGCTGCTGATCGGACCGGTTACGGCGCAGGATGTGGCCCGGGACGGCCGGATCTATCCGGACGCTTCGGCCCTGCTGGGGTGTCTCTATTGCCGGGACCCTGAGGGCGGCCTTTGGGTGTCGAGCAGCCCGGCTCTCCTCGCCGAGCACGCGCCGGGCGCGGCGGCTGTGCTGAGCGACCCGCGCGCGCTGGTCTACAACAGCGGCGTCGCCTGGTATCCGCCGCCCCGGGCGCGCTTCGCCGCCATGCGCCGTCTGCTGCCGAGTCAGGCCCTGCGGCTCGCCGGGGGAGCGGTCGGGGCGCGCCCCATGATGCCACCGATCGATCCCGCCAGGCCGGCGGAAGAGGGCAGGGCCGAGATCGTGCGGCGCCTCGTGACCGTGCTGCAGCGCCTGGCGGCGGAGACGGACGAACCGCTCTGGCTCGGTCTCACCGGCGGCTACGACTCTCGCCTGATACTGGCCCTCGCATCGAAGGCCGCTCTGCCGCTGCAGCCTTTTACCCGCGTCACCCCCCGCATGACCGTGGCCGACCGTATGCTGCCGGCGGCGCTGGCGCGGATCGCCGGTTACGGGCATCGCCTCACCTACCCGGCGGCAGCGCGGGAGGACCGGCGCCCCCTGCTGCGGCGCCATGCCCTCGACCACGTGTCCGAGGGCGATGCCCGCCCCCTCCTCAGCGGAGAACGCGACGACCTCAGCGGCATCAGCATCGGCGGCCATGGCTTCGCCATCGCCGGCGGGTTCGCCGACTGGCGTGCGTTGCCGGCGGAACCTGCCCCCGTGCCGGCAGCCGTGGACGCGTTTCTGCAGTGTGTGGGCGAGCCCGCGGGATCGCCGGCCAGGGCCGGCCTGACCGCCTGGCTGGATTGGATCCGCGAAACGCCGCAGCCCCACCTGGACTGGCGCGACCGCCTGTACCTGGAACAGCGCCAGGCCGGCTGGCTGGCCGCCAAGGAGCAGGTCTCGGACCTGAACGCCGTCGAACGTTTTCCGGTCCTCAACTGCGCCAGGCTTTACGCGCTCATTCTCAGCATCGACGCGTCTGCGCGCCGTGGTTCCGACCTGCAGCGGGATCTCATCGCCGCGACGCTGCCGGGGTTGCTGAGCCTGCCCTTCAATCCGCCGGACCGGGCCTTTCTGATCCGGCGTCCGGATCTGGTTCTGCGCCGCCGCGCCCGGCGCACCCTGGGCCTCTGGTGGTCACGCTTGTCCGCCTGACGGCCCGCCTCGGCAGGTGACGGGATGCCGGATGGTGACGGGATGCCGGATTCTGTCGTCGTGTTTCCGGGATGCTGCTCCTGTCTGAATTCATGGACTGTACAGTTTTACTGCCGCTCGCCAGCGCGCTGCGACAACAGAGCGGCTCTTCATCCGCTTCAAGGTAGAGGTCCGTTGCTCAATCGATAGGGGAAATCCCGGAAGCGGGTCGGTAAGGCGTGGCCGGCGCAGCCGTGTCCTTTTTTGTCCCTTGCAGACTGCTGTCCTAGGCACATAATGAACCCCTGGCTGAGTGAAAGAGTTCCTATAATCATTTGAAATATTTCAATTAACTTGCCCAGTCAGGAGGCGAAGGAGTTGCCCGGCATAGCGAAAACGAGAAACGCCGGAACGCTCGCTGATCCAGTAGTCCAGGCCCGAGAGGGCAGATCTCTCGCCAGTTCGACGAAATCTGTCTTCTCGATATGGTTGCAAGGCGGACCTCGGCCGGAAGGTCGGCCGTCAGGTGCCAATTGCCCTGGGTTTGCTGGCGATTTCTCGAACTTGGGCGGCGACTGTCCGGGAAGGGACGTTCGCTTCTCGCAATTGGCGGCCGGGCGCCGTGGTCGGTGACAGCAATGGCCGGAGCCCTGCCGAGAACCGGAGACACAAGGGAGTATCAGGCCATGAGAGGAACGTTGCGCATTGCCATATCGTCGTTGGGGCTGATGGTGCTGGCGGCCTGCGCGGGTACCCAACTGGACCAGGCCGAGCGGACAACACCAGGGGGCACGGCTTATGACCGTGATCTATACGCCGGTTACGTCGACCTTTCGAAGAACGAATACGACGAGGGCGACTACAGGGATTCCGACACCTTTGCCATGCGGGCAATGCAGGCTGCCCAGGGTGACGGCGTTGAGCCGGAGCCGATCAGCGCCCGCAACCTGCCCGGCGACACGGTGCCGGAACTGTCCGCGGCCCGTGACCGCCTGGTTGCGGCCCAGGCGACCGGAGCCGCGGCGCGCAAGCCGCAGGACGCGGTCGAGGCGCAGATTGCCTTTGATTGCTGGATGCAGGAGCAGGAGGAGAACCGCCAGCCGGGCGACATCGCCGGCTGCCGCGATCGTTTCATGATCGCGATGGCTGCGCTTGAGGAGCAGCCGCCGGTGGCGGCGGCACCGCCGCCGCCCGCGCCGGAGCCGGTACCGGGCCCGGTCACCGTGCTCTTCGACTTCGACAAGGCCGACCTCTCGGTCGATGCGCGCACGGTGCTGGCGGACATGATCGAAGCCGCCAACAAGTCGGACTTTGACATGATCAACGTCAGTGGATTCACCGATCTGGTCGGCGGTGACGCCTACAACGAGGTTCTGTCCGAACAGCGAGCGAATGCCGTGATCGATTTCCTGGTCGAAAGCGGCGTCGAGCGGCAGAAGATCTTCGGCCAGGGCTTCGGCAAGGCCGACCCGGTGGTGCCGGTCGAGACGCCGGAGATCCGCAATCGCCGCGTGGAGATCGTGTTCGAGCGCTGAGGATGCTGGTGGATTGCCGAGCCGGGTTGATGGGCCGCGGGACGCGGCGCATCGGCCCGGCGGCCCGCCGGCTCGGGGCCGGATCAGCGTTCTGTTTTGGGAGAAGTCCCGTCTTTGAGAGGAATGGTGCCGCCGGGGTGAATTGAACACCCGACCCCACCCTTACCAAGGGTGTGCTCTACCCCTGAGCTACGGCGGCACAGAAAGGCCTCTGTCTGATGGGGGCGGACCATGCCACCGGTAATCGGCAATGGCAAGTCCGTTCCACGGCGTATCCGCAGTCGGGCGAGGGCTTGCGACACCCCTGCAAACGCCCACGATCCCTGCGGGACAACCCTGTCCCGGCGCACGGCGGGCCCCAGGCGGTCTTGACCTCGCCACATTCGCCCGGCAGTGTCCGGGAATGGCGGAAAACAGCGGAAACGGCGCGCCCAGGGGCTCCGGCCGGAGTCGCGCACCCGGGCCGGGTGCCGACCGTCAGGAACGTCTGTCCCAGGCCCTGCGGGAAAACCTGAGAAAGCGCAAGGCGCAGCAGCGCGGCCGCCGTGACAGCACGCCCGCCGATGAGGCGCCTGGCGAAACCGCCCGCGGGACCGCCGAAGAGGGGGAGCCGGACGGCCGGTGACCGCGAGAGGCTTTGCACGCCGTGCCGGTCCCGGCCAGACCAATCCTCCCCGGCCCGACCAATCCTCCCCGGCCCGACCAATCCGCCCCGACCAATCCGCCCCGGCCAATCCGGCCCGCTTGTGGCGCGCCCGGGTTTCCAGTAGAAACGCGCCATCCTCAGCCATCGCGGGACGGCCGGCCCAGGCGGCGTCCGGCTTCCGCCCGGGGCCTCTCGCAGGACCCGCCGATTTCAATCAAGGGGGACAGTGACGGCCATGGCCATCATGCCGGACAGCTGGATTCGTGAAATGGCCGAAAGCGAGGGCATGATCGAGCCCTTCGTCGAGGCCCAGCGCCGCGAAGGCGTGATCTCCTTCGGTGTCAGTTCCTACGGCTACGACGCGCGGGTCGCCAGCGAGTTCAAGATCTTCACCAACGTGGACAATGCTCTGGTGGACCCGAAGGACTTCTCGGACCAGAGTTTTGTCGAGCGCGACGCCGAGGTCTGCATCATCCCGCCGAACTCCTTCGTCTTGGCGCGGACCGTCGAATACTTCCGCATCCCGCGCGACGTGCTGGTGATCTGCCTGGGCAAGTCCACCTATGCGCGCTGCGGTATCATCGTGAACGTGACACCCCTGGAGCCGGAGTGGGAGGGCCACGTGACGCTGGAGTTCTCCAACACCACCCCCTTGCCGGCCAAAGTCTACGCCAACGAGGGCGCCTGTCAGTTCCTGTTTCTGAAGGGGGCCACCGCGCCCGAGGTCTCCTACGCCGACCGGGCCGGCAAGTACATGGGCCAGCGCGGCGTAACCCTGCCGCGGCTCTAGCGCGGTACTCGAGAGTTAAAGTGAAAGCCGCAAGGTGAAGTGAAGATGGACCAGATCGTTATCGAGGGTGGCAGGCCGCTGAGGGGCGAAATCAGGATCAGCGGCGCCAAGAACGCGGCGCTGCCGCTGATGGCCGCCAGCCTCCTGACCGAGGAGACTCTCTCGCTCTCCAACGTGCCGCATCTGGCTGATATCTCCACCATGGCGCGGCTGCTGGGCCAGCACGGTGTCGCTCTGCACATGAACGGCGGTGCCGAGAACGGCAGCAACGGCGGCGTCCTGGAACTCAAGGCCGGTACGATCGGCTCCGTGGTGGCGCCCTACGATCTGGTGCGCAAGATGCGCGCCTCCGTTCTGGTCCTGGGGCCGCTGCTGGCCCGCATCGGCGAGGCCAAGGTTTCGCTTCCGGGCGGCTGCGCCATCGGTACGCGGCCGGTCGATCTGCACCTGAAGGGCCTGGAACTCCTGGGCGCCGAGATCGCGCTGGAGGAGGGCTATATCCATGCCAGCGCGCCGGCGGGGCTGACCGGCGCGGCGGTGGTCTTTCCCAAGATCTCGGTGGGCGCGACCGAGAACCTGCTGATGGCGGCCTGCCTCGCCAAAGGGGAGACCCAGTTGGTCAACGCGGCGCGCGAGCCGGAGGTGGTCGACCTCGGCGAGTGTCTGATCAAGATGGGCGCCGAGATCGAGGGGCTGGGCAGCGACCGGATCACGGTGCGCGGCGTCGAGCGCCTGCATGGCGCTTCCCACAAGGTTGTCGCCGACCGGATCGAGACGGGCACCTACGCCATGGCCGCCGCCATCACCGATGGCGAACTGGACCTGATCGGCGGTCGCGCCGACCATCTGGCGGCCGTCATTGAGATCCTGAGCGAGGCCGGGGTCTCGGTCCAGGAAACCAACCGCGGTCTCAAGGTCAGCCGGGCCAACGGCCGCGTCATCGGCGTTGACGTCATGACCGAGCCCTATCCCGGTTTTCCCACGGACTTGCAGGCCCAGACCATGGCGCTTATGTCCACTGCGGACGGGGCCTCGATGATCACCGAGTCGATCTTTGAAAATCGTTTCATGCACGTGCCCGAACTCAGCCGGATGGGTGCGAACGTGAATGTCCACGGCGCCTCGGCGATGGTGCGCGGCCGGGAGCGCCTGACCGGCGCCGAGGTCATGGCGACCGATCTGCGCGCTTCGGTCTCGCTGGTTCTGGCAGGGCTGGCGGCGGAGGGCGAGACGGTACTGAACCGCGTCTACCATCTCGACCGCGGCTATGAGCGTCTGGAGCAGAAGCTCGCCGCCTGCGGAGCTGCCATCAGCCGCCGCCGGACTGCCGAGTGATGGCGGAGGACAGCCCGATGGAGGAGGAGGCGCCGCTGCGGCTGCGCGCCCACGACCCGCAGGACATGGACGTCATCGCGGCCTTGCTTCAGGACGCCCTGGTTCCGCGGGTCGACATGGCCTTCCTGCCGGAGGAAAAGCGCTTCGTGATGGTCGCGAACCGTTTTCACTGGCCCAAGGATCAGACGCAGGCAGGCGTCCGCCAGGCGCCTTCGCGCCCCGAGCCGACGCCGGAAGGCGAGGACGCGAGCTTTGACGACAGCGAAAATCCACCGCCCTTTGAGCGGGTCAACTCCGGCGTCTGCTTCGACAAGGTGCAGCGGGTCCGCTTTCGGGGCCTGTCGCCCGATGCCAAGGGCGAGATCCTGAGCCTGCTGACGATCACCTCGGACCCCAGGTCCATCACCCTGCTGTTCGCGGGGGACGCGGCCATCCACTTGGAAGTGGAGGCCGTGCGCTGCCACTTGGAGGATCTCGGCCGGCCTTGGCCGACGCGTTGGCGGCCCGAGCATGCGCTGGAGGACGACGAGGCGCCGGCGAAGTCGGAGGGCGGATCGTCGGGCTGATCGGCCTTTCAGGCTTGGCGCAGCCGGGCTCAGGCTGAAAAAGGCGGTGGCAATTCCGGGGAAAAATCGCCATACCAGGGCGGCTGAAGGCGGGCCAGAGGCCCTCGAAGCGGCTTGAACCGGGGCCTGGACCCATTGCCCGCCCCTCCCGGCCCCCTGGTTGAAGACCCCCCATGGCCGGACCATGGCTGACGACGATGGCTGACGACGATGGCTGACGACTGCGGAGCGACCCTGTGACCTCGAACGAAGCCCTGATTCTGGCGGTGCCCAAGGGGCGGATCCTGAAGGAACTGACGCCGCTGATGAGCCGGGTCGGTATCGAGCCGGAGGCGGCCTTCGCCGACGAGAACGCCCGGCAGCTGCGCTTCAAGACCAACCGGCCGGGCCTGGACATCATCCGCGTGCGCTCCTTCGACGTGGCGACCTTCGTCGCTTTCGGCGCGGCCCATCTGGGCGTGGCGGGCAACGACATTCTGATGGAGTTCGACTATCCGGAGCTCTATGCACCGGTCGATCTCGACATCGGGCACTGCCGTCTCTCCGTGGCGGCCCCCCGCCAGCTTGCTGAAAGCGACGACCCCAGCCGCTGGAGCCACATCCGCGTCGCCACCAAGTATCCGGAAATCACGCGGCGCCATTTCGCCGCCCGCGGCGTACAGGCGGAGTGCATAAAGCTGAATGGCGCCATGGAACTGGCACCCGGCCTCGGCCTGTGCCGGCGCATTGTCGATCTGGTGTCCACCGGGTCGACCCTGCGCGCCAATGACCTGGTGGAGGTGGAAACCATTGCCGAGGTCACCTCCCGGCTGATCGTCAACCGCGCCGCCTTCAAGACCCGCTCGCAGGAGCTCTCGGAGCTGGTCGAAGGCTTCCGCGAGGTCGCCGATGCCGCTTAGGCTCAACAGCAGCGATCCCGACTTCGAGACTGCCTTCGCCGCCCTGTTGAGCGGCAAGCGCGAGACCGATGAAGACGTCGATGCGGCGGTCGCCGAGATTCTGGAAACGGTGCGCCGGCAGGGCGACGAGGCCTTGATCGCCTACACCGCCCGCTTCGACCGCCTGGATCTCGGTGCCGCCGGTTTGCGGATTTCAGCAGAAGACCTGGCCGCGGCGGAGGCCGACTGCGACCCGGAGACCCTGGCCGCCCTGCGCCTGGCGGCGGAACGCATCGCGGATTATCACCGCCGCCAGAAGCCCGAGGACCTGGACTACCGAGACGGTGCCGGCGTGCGCCTGGGCCACCGCTGGACCGCGGTCGCGGCGGCGGGGCTCTATGTGCCCGGCGGCACGGCGGCCTATCCGTCCTCCGTCCTGATGAATGCGCTACCGGCCAAGGTTGCGGGTGTCGAACGCCTGGTGATGACCGTGCCGACGCCCGACGGCGTGGTGAACCCGCTGGTGCTGGCGGCGGCACGCCTGGCCGGGGTGAGCGAGGTCTACCGCGTCGGTGGCGCCCAGGCGGTCGCGGCGCTCGCCTATGGCACCGAGACCATCCGCCCGGTGGACAAGATCGTCGGGCCCGGCAATGCCTACGTGGCGGCGGCCAAGCGCCGCGTCTTCGGCACCGTGGGTATCGACATGATCGCCGGCCCCTCGGAGGTGCTGGTGGTGGCCGATGCCGACAACCGGCCGGATCTTATCGCCGCCGACCTTCTGTCCCAGGCCGAGCACGACACCGCCGCCCAGTCGATCCTCATCACCGACGACGCCAGCTTCGCGGCCGCGGTTGCGCAGGCCGTTGAAGAACAGTTGGCCACGCTGCCGCGCGCCGAGATCGCCGGGGCGAGCTGGCGCGATCACGGGGCGATCATTGTGCTGGAGTCCATGGCCGATGCTGCGGCGCTGATCGACCGCATCGCGCCGGAGCACCTGGAACTGGCGGTGGCCGATGCGGAGGGTCTCGCGCGCCAGGTCCGCAATGCCGGCGCGATCTTCCTGGGCCGCCACACGCCGGAAGCCATCGGCGACTATCTGGCAGGCCCCAACCATGTGTTGCCGACCGCCCGCTCGGCGCGCTTCTCCTCCGGGCTTTCGGTGCTCGACTTCATGAAGCGCTCGTCGATCGTGGCCTGCGATGCCGAGTCGATCCGCGCGATCGGCCCGGCGACGGTGCGCCTCGCAGAGGCGGAGGGGCTGGACGCCCACGCCCGCTCTGTCGCCCTGCGCCTGGCGGCAAACCCGGAACCGTCCTGACCGGCGGCGGCGCGGGAGGCCAGAGCATCATGGCGGCGGAAGAGGACAAGGACGCGCCTGAGACCAGCGCTGATCCGACCCAGCGCCTGACCGAGATCACCCTGGACGACAGCTCGGTTGTGCGGCGCAGCCCGGAGGTGGAGCACGAGCGCGCTGTTGCCATCTACGATCTTCTGGAAGACAACGTCTTTTACCCGGTCGGGGACTTCGCCGGACCCTATCATCTGCATCTCTCGATCTCCGAGAACCGCCTGCTTTGGGATATCCGGACCGAAGAGGGGAAGACCCTTGGGGTGGTCACCCTGCCGCTGCTTCCGTTCCGCCGGGTGGTCAAGGATTACTTCGCCGTTTGCGAGAGCTACTACGAAGCGATCAAGACCGCCAGCCCGGCCAAGATCGAAGCCATCGATATGGGCCGGCGAGGCCTCCACAACGACGGATCGGAACTGCTGCGCGATCGCCTGGAAGGCAAGATCGAGATCGACTTCCCCACGGCGCGGCGGCTGTTCACCTTGATCTGCGTGCTCCATATCCGCGGGTAGCCCACTGCATGGGCGAACTTCCCGAAGCGGTGCTCTTTGCCTGCACGCACAATTCGGTGCGCTCGCCCATGGGCGAGGCGCTGCTGAAGCATCTGCTGGGTCACCGGATTTATGTCGATTCCGTCGGCGTGCGCCCGCAGGAGATCGACGGCTTCGTTATCGAGGTCATGGACGAGATCGGCATCGACATCTCCAAGCACCGCGCCAAGGCCTTCGACGATCTGGAGGACACCTCCTACGACCTCATCATCTCGCTTTCGCCGGAGGCGCAGCACCAGGCGGTGGAACTGACGCGCACGATGGCCTGCGACGTGGAGTTCTGGAACACCTTCGATCCCTCGATTATCGAAGGCAGCCGCGACACCCGCTTGCAGGCCTATCGCGCCGTGCGCGACCAACTGCGCAAGCGTATCGAGCAGCGTTTCACCCTGGACCTCAAACCGGCGCATTGAGCAGCCTGCGCGGATTCCCCGGTTTCCCCTTGATTTTCAGGGGTTTTCAGCCGGGTCCGGGCCGTTGATCGGGGTGTTTGTTCTTCGCTGAGCTTTTCTGTATCATCCGCGCGCGTTGCCCGGGGTGAGAGGCCGGGGGCCGGGAGATGATCGGGGCCGGGGCGATCCAAGCTTCGGCGAATTGCCAAGATCGAAGGACTGATGGCCAAGGAAGACCTGCTCGAGTTCCAAGGTACCGTGGTTGAGCTGCTGCCGAACGCGATGTTCCGCGTGAAGCTGGACAACGACCACGAAGTGCTGGCCCATACGGCCGGCAAGATGCGCAAGCACCGCATCCGCGTTCTGGCGGGCGACCGCGTGAACGTGGAGATGACGCCCTATGACCTGACCAAGGGCCGCATCACTTTCCGCTACAAGTAAAGCTGCGGGCCGGATCATGGCCGTTCCGCAGGGTAAGGCGCCCGGCCTGGCTGAGACCGGGCCGCTGACCGATGCTGCGCCGCTGGTGCTTGCCTCGGCCTCGCCGCGGCGCCTCCAGTTGCTGCAGCAGATCGGCATGACACCGGCGGACATCGATCCTGCCGACGTCGACGAAACGCCGCGGGCGCGCGAACTGCCGCCGCACTATGCCCGGCGGGTCGCAGCGGAAAAGGCTGCGGCTGTCGTCGCGCGCCATCCCGGCGCCTTCGTCCTGGCCGCCGACACCGTGGTCGCGGTGGGCCGGCGCATCCTGCCCAAGGCGGAGGACGAGGCCGCCGCGCGGCGTTGCCTGACCCTGTTGTCCGGGCGGCGCCACCGGGTGCTGGGCGCGGTCGTGCTCCACGCTCCGGACGGCCGCCGGTCCGAAGCGCTGGTGACCACCGCGGTGGTCTTCAAACGCCTCTCCGAGGAGGAGATCGACGACTACCTGGCCAGCGGCGAGTGGCGCGGCAAGGCCGGCGGTTACGCCATCCAGGGTCGTGCCGCGGCCTTTATCCCGCGGATCATCGGCTCCTATCCAAATGTCGTCGGGCTGCCGCTGGCGGAAACCCGAAACCTTCTGGTCGGCCTCGGTTACAAGGCCTGATCCAGGCGATGTCTGCAGACCTGATCGTTTCCGCACTGCCCGGGGAGATCCGCGCGGCGATGCTGCGCGATGGCGCGCTCGAAGACCTGCTGATCCTGCGCGACGATGCACCGGTCCAGGTGGGCGACCGCTTCCTGGCGCGCATCCGCCGCTTCGACAAGGGCCTGGAGGGCGCCTTCGTCGACCTCGGGCTGGACCGCGACGGTCTGCTGCCGTCCCGCGAGGTCGATGGACCCATGCCGCCGGAAGGAAGCTCCGTGCAGGTAGCCGTGATCCGCGCGCCCTCCGCCGACAAGGGCGCCAGGGTCAGCGCGAGGCGGGCCGGCTCCCCCCCGGACAAGGCCCGGGGCCTCCGCGCCCCGGCCCGGCTTGACGGAGGGCGGGGCATCCTGCTCGATCTCATTGCGCGCGCAGACGTAAGCACTGTGATCGGCGATGACGCCGACCTTCTGCAGCGGTTGAAGGCGGAGGTCGGAGAGCAGGGATGCGACTTCGACCTTGCGGCGCCGACCATCTCCCTTTTTCAGGTCCACGGGATCGAGACGGAGGTCGACGCCCTCCTGCGGCCGCGGGTTTCCTGTGGCGGCGGCGCGGAGATCCTGATCGAGCCGGTGCAGACCCTGACCGCCATCGACGTGAACGCCGCCCGGCACGACGGACGCGGCGGCGGTCAGATCCAGGCGCTGGAGGTGAATCTCGCTGCGGTGCCGGAGATTGCGCGGCAACTGCGGCTGCGTGCGCTTTCCGGCCTCATCGTCGTCGACTTCCTGGCGCTGAAGAAACCCGAAGACCGCAAGGCCGTGGCCGCCGCGCTGCGCCGTGCGGTGGCCGATGATCCGGAGCCCTGCCAGGTCTTCGGCCTGTCGCCCTCCGGACTTCTGGAGATGACCCGGCGGCGCGGCCGCGCGCCGTTGCACGAGGTGCTCTGCCGGCCCTGCGGGATCGGCGGGCGCGGCTGGGAGAAATCGGCGGAGACCCTGGCCTACGAGGCCTTGCGCCATCTGGCCGCCGCGGCCAGGGGACGCCCGCCGAACAGGGTGTCTTTGAAGGTTGCCCCTGCGGTTGCGGAAGCGTTGCAGGACGGTCAGGCGGCGGCCCTGAAAGCGGTGGAGCAGCGCCTCGGTGGGCCGATTGCCCTTGTGGCCGACCCCTTGGTGACCCATTTCGACCTCGTGCTAGAGTGAAGCGGAGGAAAGGGGGCGTCATGACCGACGATACAGGACCCGGCGATGCGCGCGTGGTCCCTCTGCCGCGCAAGGACGGCGCGCGGCGGCGCTGCCCGATCTGCTCGGCGCCGACCCTGCACCGCTTCCGCCCCTTCTGCTCGAAGCGCTGCGCCGACATCGACCTCGGACGCTGGATGAAGGGCAACTACCGCATCCCGACGGAAGACGGCCCCGGCGATCGCCCGGGCGAGACAGGGGACGACGGCGAGGAGGAGCCCTGAGCCTTGAGACTTTTCGTGCCTCGGGCCCTGGGCCTGGCCGCCGTGCTGATACTGCTGGGCCTGCAGGGTGGCTCCGCAACCGCGCAGACTTTCGATCCCGGCGTCCTCCAGTCGGTCGTCTCGGTGCTGCCGCTCTGGCCCGGTCAGCCGCAGGGCGGCCAACCGGACCTGCCGCCCGGCGTGGCGCCGGAGGGGACGGCGGTGGCCATCGCCCCCGGCGGCTATCTGGCAACGGCCCTGCACGTGGTCGACCGCGCGCTGTCGATCTCCGTGCGCCTGCCGGACGGGCGCGTGCTGCCGGCGGAACTGGTGGCCCGCGATCCGCCCAGCGATCTGGCGGTGCTGAAGGTGGAGGCCGATCTGACGCCCTTGCCCTACGGGCCGGAGCCGGCGCTGGCGAGCCCGGTCTGCGCCGTGGGCAACCAGTTCGGGCTCGATCTCTCCGTCACCTGCGGCGTGGTCTCCGCCGTCAACCGGGCGGGCACCGGCTTCAATCCGATAGAGGACTTCATTCAGACCGATGCGGTGGTCAACCCCGGCGCCTCCGGCGGCGCGCTGGTCGACGCCGAGGGGCGGCTGGTGGGACTGCTCTCGGCCATCTTCACCAAGCAGAGCGATGCCAACATCGGCGTGAACTTCGCCGTCTCCGCCGCGTTGCTGCGCCGCGTGGTTGACGATCTGCTGGCCCATGGTGCCGTGCGCCGCGGGCGCCCGGGCCTCGGCCTTGCGCCCCTGAAGGCGGAGGAGCGCGGACGCTGGGCGGGTCTCAGGGCCTGGGGCGTGCAGCCCGGCGGTGCGGCCGCCAAGGCGGGGCTGCAGGTCGGCGATCTGGTGACCGCCATCGACGGCAGGCCGGTGCGCAAGGTGCCCGAGGCGACCAGCGCCATCCAGCTGAAGCGTCCGGGGGAGGCCGTCGAACTGACGGTTCTGCGGGACGGCCGGCCGCTCAGCCTGCGCCTGATCCTGGACCCCTGAGGGACGGCTCCAGGGCCTCGAGATTCCTGTCCCGGGAATCTTGCCCCGGGGGGCTGGACAGAGGCCGGCCCAGGGCCTATAAGCCTGCGTCGCTGTCGCGCAGCGCGCGGAGGTATCGGGCCACCCAGGCTCCACAGTTTGCCTCTCCAGTGCCCAGGTAGCTCAGTTGGTAGAGCACATGACTGAAAATCATGGTGTCGGTGGTTCGATTCCGCCCCTGGGCACCATTCTCTTCTCCTAATATGCTGCGTCCCCGTTAGTCATCGGCAAGGCCTGCGTGCATTCGGCGCCGCTTTGCGGGACGAGGTTGGACGGGGGAAATGCCATGAAAATCGGCTTTATCGGTCTGGGGGCCATGGGGGCGCCCATGACCCGGCGTCTGGCGGCGGCCTTTCCGGGCGCGGTGCTGGGCTACGATCTCGACAGCGCGCTGGCGGCGCGGATCTGCGCGGAGGCAGGGGCCGAGGCCACGGGTTCTCTGATGGAGATCGCCGGGGCCTGCGACGTCCTGCTGTCCTGCCTGCCCAACAACGACGTGCTGCGCGCCGTCTACCTGGGCCCGGAGGGCGTTGCCGCGTCGATCCGCGCCGGCAGCATCACCATCGACTGTTCCACCGTCGGGCCCGATGCCACGCGCGACGTCTGCGCCGGCCTGAAGGCACGGGGGGCGAGCCATCTCGACGCCTCCATGCTGGGTTCGGTGAAGCAGGCCCAGGAGGGCACCATCAGCTTCGTGGTCGGCGGCGACGCGGAGGCCTTCGCCCGGGCGCAGCCGGTGCTGGCCGCCTGCGGGCAACTGATCCGCCACTGCGGGCCGTCAGGGGCCGGCAACCACATGAAGCTGATCCACCAGACCCTGGTCGCCGGCCATGCGGTGGCGGTGGCCGAGGCCATGGGGCTCTGCCTGGAGACCGGCGCCGACATCGAAGCCTTCTTCGACATCGTCACCCAGGGCACCGGCTTTGCCTATTCGCGCTACTTCGAGAACCGGGTGCCGCGTATGCGCTCCGGCGATTTCTCGCCGCTCTTCATGCTGAAGTTCATGTTGAAGGACGCGCGGCTCGCCCGCGCCATGGCCCCCGAAGCCACTGCTTATCCGGCGCTGCAGGCCGTCATCGCCACCCTGGAGGAGGCTGAGGCCGCCGGCTTCGGCGAGGAGGACTTCTCCGCCGCCATGCGGGCGGTGGAAGGGCGCATCGGCAAGGCGATCGACGGCTAGAACAAGCTTTGGAGGTCGCGGCTCAGATGCCCCACTTGCGGCGGATCTGCGCGCTGGGCGGCAGGTAGCAGCCCTTGAGCCGGCGCAGCTGCGCCTCGACCGCCGCGGCCCGCGGGCTCTCCAGGACGATCTTCGGGCGGTTGGCCGCCGGCGCGGCGCCGTCGGGGCCCGCGGTCTCCCGCGGTCTTCCGCCGCCTTCCTTCAGCCGTTCGTCGCGGTGGTGCAGCAGGCGGTCTCTCGGCAGCCCCGTTGCCTGGGACAGGGCGTCGGCCCAGGCGGTCTCGTTCGGGTTCACCATCTCCTCGAATGCGACCGCACAGCCGCCGTAGACATCCAGCATCATCAGCGCGTTTTCGTAGGTGCGGCTGTAGTTTTCGGCAAAGTGGTGGAAGTGCAGACCGCGCAGGATGAAGAAGCTGCGCGCCGTCGCCGCGAAATCCCGGTAGGACACGATGATCCTCGGGTGATAGCCCATCTTGGTGACGTGCCAGGTCCAGAGGTCGAGGTTGTCGGTCTTGGCATAGCCCACCTGGCTCAACACCTGGCGCGCCCGCTTCTTGGCGCGGCTCTGGCGGATGTCGATCTGGTACTTGACCAGCAGGGACGAGCGTTTGCGGGGCAGCAGGTAGGCCGCGCGGCGGAACTGGCGGCTGACGTAGTCGATGTCCGGGTGCTCCAGGGCGCCTTCGTCCTGGCTCCAGTCCGCCGGCACGGGCAGCCCGAAGTCAGCCCCGGAGTCGGCCAGAATGGCCGCCAGCAAAGAAGACCCGCAGCGCCCGGAATTGATGATGAAATAGCGAAGCCTGTCGTCGCTCACGTCGGAATTTCCCCTGCACTCGGCGGCGAGTCGTTCTCTGGCGGGCAGCCCGCGGAGGCCGCAACTTGGCACAGCGCCCGGGACCGGACAAGCATGCGGCGCGACGCTTCCGGGGGTGCGATACCCGCGTCTCGCGAGGGCGCCCGCTGCAGGCCCGGCGTCCGCGGCTGTTGACTTGCGGGCGGCGCAGCACTATCGGGGGGACACCAGTCCCTGAGAGATCCGGTTGCAAAGGGGTCAGCATGTTTCTGCGGATCGACGAGCTGTCCGACGATGAGACCATCGCGGCGGACCTCTGCATCGTCGGCGCCGGCGCGGCCGGCATCGCCATGGCCCGCAAGCTTCGCGACACGCCGCTGTCCATCGTTATGATCGAAAGCGGCGACTTCGATCTGGAGTCGGACATCCAGGAGCTTGCCGAGGGCGCGGTCGCGGGACTGGACTATCCGGCGCTGGACGGCGTCCGTCTGCGCGTCTTCGGCGGCACCACCGGCCACTGGGCCGGCCAGTCTACGCCCCTCGACCCCATAGACTTTGCGGTGCGGGACTGGGTTCCCGACAGCGGCTGGCCGATCGGTTACCAGGACTTCGCGTCCTACCTGCGCGAGGCGGCGGAGGTCTGCCGCCTGACCATGCCTGCCGCAGCCGTCGATCCCTGGGCCCTCAGCGATCCTCTGCCGGAATTCCCTCTGGCAGGCACCGGCTACGAGCCGGAAGTCTTCCGTTTTCCGGAGCCGGTGACGCGATTCGGAGAGGTCTATCGCGGCGACATCGAAAAGGCCGCCAACGTCCGCTGCATCGTCCGCTGCAACCTCGTCGGCTTCGAGACGGACGAAGCCCGCGGCCGGATTACCGGCGCCAGGGTCGCTTCGATCGGCGGCAAGCGCGCAAGGATTGCCGCGCGGCACTACGTCCTCGCGGCCGGCGGTATCGAGAACGCCCGCATCCTGCTGATCGCAAAGCTCGGCGATCCGGCCTCTCAAGAGTCGACGGGTCGCTACTTCATGGAACACCCGAACTTCGGCGCCGGGCGGGTCGTCTTTTCGCCGTCCGCCAACGTCCCCTATTTCGCAAAGCCGCGCGCCCGCCGGGGCGACCAGGAGGTGCGGCTGGACTTCAGGTTGTCCGACGCCCGGCAGCGCGAGGCCGGCATTCTCAATCACTCCGCCTTCCTGATCCCCAGACGGGACGAGGAGTCGGAAGGCGGCGCCTTGATGCGTCTGTGGAACAGGGTGGGGGACTGGTTCGACGACGAAGACGCGCGACCGGCCAGCTATCAGCTGCGCATCCGCCTCGAACAGGCGCCGAATCCGGAAAGCCGGGTCACGCTCGCGGACGAGGTCGATGCCCTGGGCCTGCCGCGGGCCCGCCTCGCGCTGCGGTTCGGCGACCTCGAAGGCCGGACCCTGGCCACCGTCTTCGAAAGCTTCGCAGCCGCTGTGGGGACGAAGAACTATGCGCGCATGCAGATCGACTTCGATGCCGAAAACCTGCGCTGGCAGCAGCAGGTCGGCTGGCAGATCCATCATTGCGGCGGAACCCGGATGCACGACGACCCGAGGAAGGGCGTCGTCGACCGCGATTGCCGGATGCACGGGGTCAGCAATCTCTCGATCGCCGGCAGCTCCGTCTTTCCGACGGCCGGCCATGCCAATCCGACCATGAACCTCATCGCCCTCGCGCTTCGGTTGACCGACGATCTGAGACAGGAGCTGACGTGATGTCTGTTTCTCCGGAGCCGGTTTCCCGGCGGACCCTTCTCCTGGCTCTGGCCGCCCTTGCGGCCAGCCCTGCTGTGACGGGACAAACGCTTGCCGTTTTGCCGGCCGTGGAGGCCGCGCCGTCGCTCGATGCGCGGCTCGCCGGTCTGGCCGAGCGGTATGGCGACGACGCGGCCCTCCATTCGCTGGGCCGGCGCTATCTCCTCAGCCTGCCCGCCGACCGCGCCGGCGCCCTGGCCGCACGGGTTGAGCAATCCGCCCGCCAGTCGCCGCCGCCGGAAGACGATCCGGTTCTGGCGGCGACCTGGCTGCAAGACTTCGACGCGGCGGTGCGCGCCGACTTTGCGGACGGCCGCATCGTCAACCTGGATGGCTGGCGCCTGGCGCAGAGCGAGTGCGAGTTTTGCGCCGCCGTGGCAGTGTTGCGCGGCGCGGCGGTGTTGCGGGGCGAAGCGGTGTGATCATCGTCCCCGATGCCCCGGTGAGGACGCACATTGCCGCTGCTGCGCCGAGACCCCGTTCTGTCCCGCCCGAGGAACCCTGCCATGTCCATTGAGAAGATCGCTGTCCTGGGCCTCGGCAAGGTCGGCTCCCTGACGGCGCGGATGCTCACCGAGGCGGGGTTCCGGGTGACCGGCGTCGATACGCGGCGGCTGCGCCGGACGCCCCCCTTCGACGTCGTCGCCGCAGACCTGACGGACGCAGCGGCGCTGCCTGCGCTCCTGCGGCCCTACGATGCGGTCATTTCCTGCCTGCCTTATGCCCTCAACACGGCCATCGCCACCGCCGCCCATCAGGAGGGGCTGCACTACTTCGACCTCACCGAGGACGTACCCACTACCCAGGCGATCCGTGAACTGGCGAAGACCTCCAAGGGCGTGATGGCGCCGCAGTGCGGGCTGGCGCCGGGCTTCGTCGGCATCGTCGGCGCCCACCTCGCCAGCCAGTTCGAGTCCGTGCGCACCCTGCGCATGCGCGTCGGCGCGCTTCCGCAGCACCCCACCGGTCATCTGGGCTACGCCTTCAACTGGTCGCCGGAGGGCGTCGTGAACGAATACCTCAACGACTGCGAGGTGATCGAGGAGGGGCAGCACAAGTGGGTCTCGCCGATGGAGTGGATCGAGACCCTCTACGTCGGCGGCGTGAAGCTGGAGGCCTTCACCACCTCAGGCGGCCTCGGCACCATGTGTGAGACCTTCGAGGGGCGGATCGAAAACCTGGACTACAAGTCCATGCGCTATCCCGGCCATGTGGACATGATGAACTTCTTCTTCCACGAGCTCCTGATGCGCGAGCGCCGCGATCTCGCGGGCGAGATCCTCACCCACGCCAAACCGCCTGTGGATGACGACGTGGTCTACGTCCACGTCTCGGCGGAGGGCTGGTCCGACGACCGGCTGAACCGCAAGGAGTACGTGCAGGCCTACTACCCCATCGCGGTGGCGGGGGAGCGCTGGACGGCGATTGCCTGGACGACGTCGGCTTCGGCCTGCGCGGTCATCGAGATGGTGAACGAGGGCAAACTGCCGGCGCGTGGTTTCATCAAGCAGGAGGAGATCCCCTTCGAGGCCTTTCTGGACACCCCGACCGGACGGCTCTACCGCGACCACGGGGCTTGAAGCCTGGAGCAGATTCACCGGGTTTGATGGAATCGCAGATGCGATCCATCAAACCCGGTGAATCTGCTCCAATTCTTAAGCCTAGAGCGGGTTCACATGTTTGGACGGAAACACTCTCGTGTTTGCGCCCAAACATGACCCGCTCTAGCTTTCGCGCTCCTTGGCGAAGAGGTGGGCCTGCAGATCCTGCAGCTTGTGGATGACGTGCACCTTCATGATGCGGCCGAGCTGTACGCCCTTGCGGTTCTGGATCGCCTTGACCATGGCCTGGTGTTCGTCCACCGCCTGGGCCCAGCGCGCCGGTGACATCACCAGTTCGTAGCGCGCCCGGCGGATGCGCTCCGACAGCACGCGGGTGGAGCGCGTCAGGGTCGGGTTGCGCGCCATCTCCATGATCAGCTCGTGGATGCGGGAATTCAATTTGTAGTAGCCCGTCAGGTCGCCGGCCGTGAAGCGTTCGGTCATGCGATCGGTGAGGGCGGCCAGCTCCTCGATCTCCGCGTCGGTGGCGTTCTGGCAGGCCAGCTCTCCGGCCACAGCGTCCAGGGCCCCCATGATGGGCAGCGCCTCTTCGAAGTCTTTCAGGCTCAGCTTCACCACCGAGGCGCCGCGGTGCGGCGTCAGGTCCAGGAAGCCATCGGCGGCCAGGATCTTTATCGCCTCGCGCAGCGGCGTGCGGGAAACGCCGAAGCGTTCGCAGAGCGCTTTTTCCGAGATCTTCTGGCCCGGCTCCAGCTCGCCTTGGATGATCATGTCGCGCAGGCGGTCGACCAGCTCGTGATGGAGCGGACGGCGGCTGATCACCTCGGGCTGTGGCAGGCTCATGATCCCCCTCGCAGTCACTTTCCGGCCGCGGCACGGCTGGCTTCGTCCAGCACCACGGCGACATGTACGGCTTCGCGGGCGCTGCCGTCGGCGATCTGGTGCCGGCAGGAGGTGCCGTCCGCGACCACGAGGGTCTCGGCGTCGGCGGCCCGCACCGCCGGCAGCAGACTGAGCTCGCCCATGGCCCGCGATACCTCCAGCGTCTCGGCCTGATATCCGAAGGCGCCGGCCATGCCGCAGCAGGACGACTCGACCAAGTCTACCGCAAGATCGGGGATCATGCCGAGCGCCCGCTGTACCGGCGTCACGGCGTTGAATGCCTTCTGGTGGCAGTGGCCGTGCAGCAGCGCCTTCTTCTGCGGCAGGGCCGCAAGCGGCAGGTCGAAGCCACCGTCATCCAGCTTTCCGGCAATGAATTCCTCGAACAGCAGGATGCGGCTTCCCAGTTCGGCGGACCAGTCGTCTCCGAGCAGGGCGGGGGCCTCGTCGCGGAAGGTGAGCAGGCAGGAGGGCTCCAGCCCCACCACCACCGCGCCGCGCTCGAGGGCGGGCTTCAGGGCAGCGATAGTCCGCTGCATTTCCGCCCTGGCTTCCTCCACCAGCCCGGCGGCCAGATAGGTGCGCCCGCAGCACAGCGGGCGGCTACCGTCATCAGGCTGCGCGTGGCCCAGCGTCAGGCCGGCGCGCTGTAGCACCGATTCGGCGGCCTGCAGGTTCTCCGGCTCGAAGTAGCGGTTGAAGGTGTCGGCGAAGAGGATGACTTCGGCGTCATCATCGCCTCTGTTGGTGGGCCGGTAGGGGCTGCGCCGCCATTTGGGCAGGCTGCGTTCGGCGCTGAGGCCCAGCAGCTTCTCCGAGAGCCTGGCGGCGCCCGGCAGGCGGTCGCGCAGGTTCATAAGGCCGGCAAGGCGTGCCGCCCAGGGCGCATAGCGCGGCAGATGCGCGACCAGTTTGTCGCGCAGCGAGAGGCCGTGCTTTTCGGCGCGGGCGGCCAGAACCTCGATCTTCATCTTGGCCATGTCGACACCGGTCGGGCATTCGCGCCGGCAGCCCTTGCAGGAGACGCAGAGCTTCATGGTCTCCGCCATCTCCTCGGAGGTCATGGCGTCCGGCCCCAACTGGCCGGAGATGGCGAGGCGCAGGGTGTTGGCGCGGCCACGCACGAGATCGCGTTCGTTGCGGGTGACCCGGTAGGAGGGGCACATGACGCCGTCGCCGATCTTGCGGCAGGCGCCGTTGTTGTTGCACATCTCCACCGCGCCCTGGAGGCCGCGCCCGGCGCCGGGATAGCCGGCCCAGTCGAAGACGCTGCGCAGCTCCGGCACCGTGTAGTCGGGCGGGTAGCGGAAGAGGCTGCGGTCGTCCATGGCCGGCGGCCGCACGATGCGGTTCGGGTTGAACAGACCCTCTGGGTCCAGCCGGTCCTTCACCCACTCAAAGCTTTCCACCATGCGCGCGCCGAACATGTCGCGGTGAAATTCCGAGCGCACGATGCCGTCGCCGTGCTCGCCGGAGTGGGAGCCGCGGTACTCGCGCACCATCTCGAAGGCTTCCTCGGCGATGGCCCGCATGGCCTTGACGTCATTGTCGAGGCGCAGGTTGAGAACCGGGCGCACATGCAGAGTACCGACCGAGGCATGGGCGTACCAGGTGCCCATGGTGCCGTGCTTGCGGAAGATCTCGGTGAGCCGCTGGGTGTAGTCGGCGAGGTCTTCCAGACGCACCGCGCAGTCCTCGACGAAGGAGACCGGTTTGCCCGCCTCTTTCATCGACATCATGATGTTGAGGCCCTGGGCGCGGACGCCGAAGATCTGCTTCTGGAAGTCCGGATCGATGGCCTCCACCACGCCGCCGTCCTTCTTGCCGGGATCGCCCCAGCGGAAGCCGAGCTGCGCCATCATCTCGCCCAGCGCCTTCAGGCGGCGCAGGTTTTCGCTCTGGTCCTCCTCGGCGAACTCCACGAGCAGGATCGCCTCCGGCTCGCCGCGCACGAAGCGCTCGACCACCGGACGGAAGAGGGGAATCTCCCGGCCCAGTTCGATCATCGTGCGGTCGATCAGCTCGACTGCTGTCGGATCGAGCGTCACCAGATGCTGGGCCGCATCCATCGCTTCGTAGAAGCTGGGGAAGTGGCAGACGCCCAACACCTTGTTGGCCGGCAGCGGCGAAAGCTTCAGCGTGATCTTCTCGCTGACGGCCAGAGTGCCCTCTGAACCCACGAGCAGGTGGGAGAGGTTGTTGGTCGGGCCGTTGGGCACCAGGGCGTCGATGTTGTAACCGCCGACCCGGCGCATCAGGTCCGGGAAGCGCGCCCTGATCTCCCCGGCCTCGCGGCGGCCGAGATCGAGCAGGTCGCGGAACAGGTCGTGCCGCGGGTCCGGGCTGTTGATGCCGCTGAGATCGCGCGGAACCGGCCCGAAGGCCATGCGGGTGCCGTCGGCGAGCAGCGCGTCGATGCCCAGCACGTTGTCGCGCATGGTGCCGTAGCGGATGGAGCGCGAACCGCAGGAGTTGTTCGCCGCCATGCCGCCCAGGGTGGCGCGCGATGCCGTGGAGACGTCGACCGGGTACCACAGACCGTGCTGCTTCAGGGAGGCATTCAGATGGTCGAGAACGAGGCCGGGCTCGACCTCGGCGGTGCCGGCGATGGCATCCAGCGAGAGAACCTTGTTCAGGTGCTTGGTGAAGTCGATCACCACCGCGTCGTTCACCGTCTGCCCGCACTGCGAGGTGCCGCCGCCGCGCGGCAGGACCGCGAGGCCTTCCTCGCGGGCGATGGCCAGGGTGGCGTCGACGTCGGCCATGGTCCTGGGCACCACGACCGCGCGCGGCATCACCTGATAGATCGAAGCATCGGTGGCGTAGCGGCCGCGAGAGAAGGGGTCACCGAAGGCGTCGCCCTCCACTGCGGCGTTCAGCCGCCGGGCGAGGGCTCCCTGATCGCGGTGCTGCACATCAGCCATTGACATCCGCCGGTGATTTGTATTTTGTATTCAATATTCATAATTCATAACGTCTTTCTCAGGGCGAAGGCAAGCCTTCCGATCACACAACGGCACCACCCGCAAAGGTTGGGAAGGGCCGGAGAAAGGCAGGCGGCGAGGAGGGAGGATCCCATGTCCAAAGGCCCAGGGTCTCAGCGCCCCGACTCCCAGCGCCCCGGTGCGGCGCCCGGCCGTCATTTCCTGCAGATTCCCGGGCCGACCAACGTCCCCGACCGGGTGCTGCGCGCCATGGACTATCCCACCATGGACCATCGCGGGCCTGCCTTCGCCGATGTCGGCGGCAGGGCGCTGGAAGGCATGAAGTCGATCTTCAAAACCGCGGGCAGGGTGGTGATCTACCCGGCCTCCGGCACCGGTGCCTGGGAAGCGGCCCTGGTGAACACGCTTTCGCCCGGCGACAAGGTTCTGATGTACGAAACCGGGCACTTCGCCAGTCTGTGGAACAAGCTCGCACAGCGTCTCGGCCTGGAGCCGGAGTTCATTGCCGGCGACTGGCGCCATGGCGCCGATCCCGAGGCGATCGAAGAGCGGCTGCGTGCCGACGGCGGTCACGCCATCAAGGCGGTCTGCGTGGTCCACAACGAAACGTCGACAGGCTCGGTGACCCAGGTGCCGGAGATTCGCCGTGCCATCGATGCGGCCGGTCATCCGGCCCTCCTGATGGTCGACACGATCTCCTCGCTGGCGTCGCTCGACTACTGTCACGACGAATGGGGCGTCGACGTGACTGTCGCCGGCTCCCAGAAAGGGCTGATGCTGCCGCCGGGCCTTTCCTTCAACGCGGTAAGCGAGAAGGCCTTGGTGGCCTCGCAGAGTGCCGGCCTGCCGCGCGCCTACTGGTCCTGGGACGAGATGGCGGAGCCGAATGCCACGGGCTATTTCCCCTATACGCCGGCAACCAACCTGCTCTACGGTCTCGTCGAGGCCATCGACATGCTGCACGAGGAAGGTCTGGATAACGTCTTTGCGCGCCACCAGCGCCATGGCGAGGCCGCGCGCCGTGCGGTGCGCGCCTGGGGGCTGGAGGTGCTCTGCCTGGAGCCGCGGCACTATTCGGGATCGCTGACCGCCGTCCTGGTGCCGGAGGGGCACAGCGCGGACGCGTTTCGCAAGACCACGCTCGAGAACTTCAACATGTCGCTTGGCAACGGCCTGTCGAAGATCGCCGACAAGGTCTTCCGCATCGGCCACCTGGGCGACTTCAACGACCTGATGCTGATGGGCACGCTTTCCGGCGTCGAGATGGGGCTGGAGCTTTCCGGCATGCCCTATCGCCGCGGCGGCGTGCAGGCGGCATTGGACTATCTTTGCGGAAAGGAGCAGGCTTCCGCCTCAGCGGCCTGAGGCGCCCGATCCGTTCCGAAACAACAGACCGCCGGGCGGCACGCAAACGGCGGCAGGAACTGAACCAACAAGGGAGGAAACGCCATGCGCGTGATGAAGATTCTGGCGGGGGCCGCGTTGGTCTCCGTCGTTGCGACCCCGGCCTTCGCCGAGAAACTGAGCCTGAAATTCGGCCACGTCGGGGCGCCTGGATCGCTGTTCGAAGCCTCGGTCAATGCCTTTGCGGCCTGCTCCAACGCGGCGCTCGGTGATGCCGGCGAGGTGCAGGCCTTCGGCTCTTCGCAGCTCGGCAAGGACAAGGAGCTGTTGCAGAAGCTGAAGCTCGGCCAGGTCGATTTCGCCCTGCCGTCGTCGGTGATGTCGTCGGTGGCCGACGAGTTCGGCGTCTTCGAGATGCCCTATATCATCCAGAACCGCGAGCATATGCGCCGGGTCCAGGCGGAACTGATGGAGAGCACCTTCCAGAAGGCCGCCCAGGCCAGGGGCTATCGAATCATCGGTCTGTTCGAAAACGGCTTCCGCAACATCACCAACAACATCCGGCCGATCAACACGCCGGACGACCTGTCCGGCATCAAGCTGCGCACCCCGAGCGGCGCGTGGCGGGTGAAGATGTTCCAGCTCTACGGCGCGAACCCGACGCCGATGGCGTTCTCGGAGGTCTTCACCGCGCTGCAGACCAAGGTGATCGACGGACAGGAAAATCCCTACGCCCAGATCTATTCCGCCAAGTTCCAGGAAGTGCAGACCTATCTCTCCATCACCGGCCATGTCTACACGCCGGCCTATGTGCTGGTTTCCGACAAGCACTTCGCCAAGCTGCCGGACGGCGTGCAGAGCGCTCTGGTCCAGTGCGGCCGCGAGACGCAGGACTTCGTGTATGAAGAGGCCGCGCGCCTCGAGGAAGATCTGCTGCAGAAGCTGACCGACGGCGGCATGCAGGTGAACACGGCCGACAAGGCGGCCTTCGTCGAGGCCTCCAAGCCGATCTACGACGAGTTCGCCGAGAGTGTCGAGGGCGGCCAGGAGCTGATCGACACGGTGCTGCGGCTGGCCGAGGGGTCGTGAGCTGACCTGTTTCCGGGGTCCGGGCGGGAAAGATCGCTCCCGTCCGGGCCTCTCCCTCTCTTTCCCCTTCAAGAAGCTCCGGCGTAACGGAGCGCGATAAGACGCGCCGCTCAAGGGCGCGCAGCGGAGGAGATCTGGAGCATGCTCGCTGCCGCGAGGCGGGGCCTCGAATGGCTGCTGGAATGGGTGACGATCATCCTGATGATCCTGTTGAGCGTGGTGGTGATCGTCGCCGTGCTCTACCGCCTGGCCGGCAATTCCTTCAGTTGGTATGACGAGGTCGCGGCGATCCAGCTCGCCTGGATCACCTACTACGGCGCGGCGCTGGCGGCCCTCAAGCGCCGCCACATCGGTTTCGATTCCGTGCTGCTGTCGCTGCCTCTCGGTATCCGCAAGGTCGCCATCATCGTCGCCGAGGTGATCGTCATCGGCTTCTTCGCGCTGATGGCCTGGGCCGGCATGCAGGTGCTGGCGGTCCTCGAAGGCGACCGCCTGGTCTCGCTCACCTGGGTGCCGGTGCAGTTCACCCAGTCGGTGATTCCCATCGGCGCCGCGCTCTTCATCCTCTGCGAGATTCTCTCCTTCCCTGATTACTGGCGCATGACGGTTGCGGGCACGTCCCTCGAACATGCCGAGATCGAGGAGGAGGTGGAGCAGGAAATGAAGAACGCGCAAAGCATGGACCGGCAGGGAGAACGCTGAGCGATGCTGATGCTCTTCATCTTCATCGCCCTGCTGGTGATGATCTGCCTCAACGTCCCCATCGCCGTCGCGCTGGCGGTTTCCGGTGTCCTCGGATTGCTGATCACGGAGGGGCCGGACAGCCTGGTGACCGTGGCGCTGGACATGTACGACGGTTCCACCAAGTTCGCCCTCATCGCGATCCCGATGTTCGTGCTGGCCGGGGCGATCATGAACGCGGGCGGCATCACCGACCGGCTGATCAACTTCGTCTCCGCCCTCATCGGCTTCGTCAAAGGCGGGCTGGCGATGGTGAACATCGGGGTCTCGCTGTTCTTCGCCGAGATCTCCGGCTCGGCGGTCGCCGACGTTGCGGCCCTTGGCTCTATTCTCATCCCGCAGATGAAAAAGCGCGGCTACAGCGCGCCCCTGGCGGCGGCGGTCACCTCGTCCTCGGCCTCTCTGGCGATCATCATTCCGCCCTCCATCCCGATGATCCTCTACGCCACCTCCGCCAACACCTCGGTGGAGCAGCTTTTCGTCGCCGGCGTCGTGCCGGGTCTGCTGGGGGCGGCGGGTCTGATGTTCGTCGCCTACCTCTTCGCCCGGCGCTACAACCTGCCGGTGGAGGAAGCCTTCAACCTCCGCCGCCTGCGCCATACCTTCATGGAGGCGCTGCCGGCCTTTTCGCTGCCGGTCATCATCCTGGGCGGCATCTTCGGCGGCTTCGTCACCGCCACCGAGGCGGCGGGGCTGGCGGTCATCGCCGCCTTCCTGGTCGGCCTCTGGTACCGCCAGCTCAACCTGAAGCACCTGAAACGCGCCATGCTGGACGGCGGCATGCAGACCGCGGTCGTCATGCTGCTGGTGGCCGCCTCGGTGCTGATGGGCGGCTTCCTCACCCGTGCCCAGATGCCCCAGCAACTGGCGGCGGCGATCCTGGACTTCACCGACAACAAGTACGTGATCCTGCTGATCCTCAACTTCTTCTTTCTGGTGGTCGGTTTCTTCCTGCATTCGGCCGCGGCGATCATCCTGGTGGTGCCGATCGTCATTCCGCTCATCTCGGCGGCGGGGATCGACCCCGTCCACTTTGGCCTCGTGGTAACGCTGAACCTCGCTATCGGGCAGCAGACGCCGCCGGTTGCCAGCGTTCTGATCACCTCCTGCGCCGTTGCGCGCGCCAACATCTGGGCGGTTTCCAAGGTGAACGTCTACTTCGTGGCGGTTCTGCTGACAGTGCTCTTGATTTGCACCTACGTTCCGGCCATCCCTATGTTCCTTGTGGAAACCCTCTACCGCTAGGAGCCCTGGCATGAGCGCACCCGCCCCCGCCGACAAGACCGAGGAGTTGCTGTTCGAACGCGATGGCACGCTCGGCCTGATTACCCTCAACCGGCCGCAGGCGCGCAATGCGCTCACCTTCGCGATGTACGAGCGTCTGGCGGAGCTCTGCCGGTCACCCGAAGACCTGGGCGTCAAGGTCCTGGTCATCACCGGCGCCGGAGAGAAGGCCTTTGCCGCCGGGACCGACATTGCCCAGTTCCGCGGCTTCACGACCGACCAGCATGCGCTCGACTATGAGGACAAGATCGATGCAGTGCTGGGTGCGGTGGAAACCTGTCCATTGCCCACCATAGCCGCCATCGCCGGCGCCTGCACCGGCGGCGGCGCGGCCATCGCCGCCGCCTGCGACCTGCGCATCGCGACCGCCGATCTGAAGTTCGGCTTTCCCATCGCCCGCACCCTGGGCAACTGCCTCTCGGTGTCGAACCTGGCCCGGCTTTCGGCGCTGCTGGGGGCCGGGCGCACGCGGGAGATCATCTTTACAAGCCGCCTCGTAGGCGCGGAGGAGGCGCTGACCGCCGGTCTGGTCTCCGAGCTGCTCGACGACCATTCCGCCCTGATGGCACGGGCCAAGGATCTGGCCGGCATCCTGGCCGAACAGGCACCGCTCACCCTGCGCGCCACCAAGGAGGGGCTGCGCCGCCTCGCCCAAAATGACGTCGAGGACAGGGATCTGATCGTGTCCTGCTACACCAGCGAGGATTTCCGCGAGGGCCTGGAGGCTTTCCTTGCCAAGCGCAAACCCAACTGGCGGGGCCGCTGACGTGCCGCCAGTGCGCTCAGGGCCGCTCAGCGGCTGCCGGGTGATTGAACTGGCCCACATCATGGCCGGACCGGCCGCCGGTATGCTGCTGGCGGACATGGGTGCCGACGTGATCAAGGTGGAGAAGGTCACCGGCGACGACACCCGCCGCATGGTGCCGCCGACCATCGGTGGTGAGAGTGCGGCCTTCCTGATGATGAACCGGAACAAGCGGGGCATCGTTCTGGACCTCAAGCAGCCCGAGGGCAAGGAGGCCCTGCGCCGCCTGCTGCGCGAGGCCGACGTGGTCATCGAGAATTACCGCAAGGGCACCATGGAAAGACTGGGCCTCGGCTACGAGACGCTGCGCCGGGACAATCCGGGGCTGATCTACTGCGCGCTGTCCGGCTTCGGGCGCAGCGGCCCCTATGCGGAGCGGGGCGGGTTCGATCTCATCGCCCAGGGCATGTCCGGGCTGATGTCGGTGACGGGCGAGGGGCCGGGGCGCCCGCCCGTCAAGGTCGGCCCGCCGGTCAGCGACATCACCGCCGGCATCCTGGGCGCCATGGGCATCGCCGCCGCCTATGCCCACAAGCTGAAGACCGGCGAGGGGCAGATGGTCGACACCTCGCTCTTCGAGGCCGGCATCACCCAGACCTTCTGGCAGTCGGCCATCGCGCTGGCGACCGGGGAGACGCCGGAGCCTCTGGGGTCCGCCCATCCCCTGAATGCCCCTTACCAGGCCTTCGAGACGGCCGACGGATGGATCAACATCGGCGCGGCCAACCAGGCGAACTGGGAGCGTCTGACGAAACTGATCGAGGCCCCGGAACTGCTGGAGGACCAGCGCTTTCAGGACAATGCGGGGCGCATGAAGCACCGCATCGAACTGGAAACCATCCTGAACGCCATCTTTCGGCACCAGCCGACAGCCGAGTGGTTGGAAACCCTGGAGGCCGGGGGGCTGCCGGCCGGACCGGTGTTGACGGTCAACGAGATGCATCGGGACCCGCAGACTCTCGCGCGGGGCATGATTGTCGAGACAGAGCACCCCAGGGCCGGCAAGACCAGGGCCCTTGGTCCGCCGGTGAAATTCTCCGCCACGCCGGCTGCGGTCACTCGGTCTGCACCTTTGCTCGGCCAGCATACCCGCGAAGTCCTCGCCGAGGCCGGATACGCCGATGCCGAGATCACACGGATGATCCAAAGCGGCGCCGCCGTCGCGGCAGAGCCTGTCAGCGCTTAGAAGCTGCGCGCCTTCAGGGCCTTCTGGATTTCGTAGATCGATCCCTGGGTCGCCGGCGGTGGCTGGGGAATGCGCACGGGGGCCGCGCGCAGCCGCGGCGCCAGCGTGGCCTGGCCGCAGAGCATGCGCGACTGAAACTCCTCGAAGTCCTCGTACGGCGAGGTCGAACCGACGACGGGGAAGGCATCGGCGGCTGCGATTTCGTAGAGCAGGAGGCGGCGGTCGCGGACGGATCTGTTGACGGCGGAGCCGTGCACCGTGCGCACATGGTGCAGCGAGATCGAGCCCGCCGGCCCCGTGAGCATGACGGCATCCTGCGGGTCGAGCGCAGAAGCGCCCAGGTCCATGGCACCGGCAAAGACGCCCTCGCTGTGATGGTCATGGACCGGCCCCTCGTGCGAACCGGGAAAGACCATCAGCGGGCCGTTCTCCTCCGCCATGTCGTCGATCATCACGCCCACCGCCAGGACGTCGTCGTTGGTGTGGGGATAGAAGGCCCAGTCCTGGTGCCATTCCACGGCGGCCCCATAGCCGGCGGCCTTCATGTTGAGCTTGGAGCCGTGCAGACGCAGGTTCGGCCCGAGCAGGTCGCGCACCGGTGCCAGGACCCAGTCGGAGCGGGCGAGGTCGCGGAAAACGGAGGAGAGCTGGTAGGGCGCCTTCACGCGGCGCAGGCGCGGCGCCTCCGGGCTATGGCTGTCCTCCAGGTCGAGCCGCGCGTTGGAGACGGTCAGACCGCGTGCCTCCTCGACGAAGCGCGCGATTTCCGTGCGGATCGTCTGCAGAACCTCCTCGGGGATGCGGCTTTCCAGCACCAGATAGCCGTGATCCCCGTAGTGCCGGGCCTGCGCGTCGCTCAGAACTTCCCGTCTTGTCTCTCGGTCCATGGCATCCTCCCGCGCCAGCCGCGGTCCCGTTGTGATCCGGGGCTGCACGGCTACGTCTTTGCATCCGACAGGCAGCTTAGCGCGGTCGACGGCAGGCGTCACGCGGTGGCGACGGTCATCGGGAGCGGGATTGCGTCCTGCAGTCGCGATAGACCCGGCATGCCCAGTGCACGCAAGGTCGATCGCCATAGGCAGCCTTCAAAGTCTCCGTGGCGGTGGAGTCGGGCAGCCCGGGATAAACCGGGTGCTGCGGCGGGTCTGCGATGGGTGAGAGCAGACTCGCCAAGGCGATGTCGGCACGGCTGAAGCGGCCTCCGACGAGAAAGCGCCGGCCGTCCGCCAGCAGGGCGTCGAAGTGGTCGAGTTCCCGTTCCAGGCCGGCCCTTGCGTCGGGCAGGTCGGCGGCCGTCGCGCCCAGACCCCTCATGATCGCCCGCCGGGTGACCGGCCACATCACGCGGGCCAGCGGCCTCTGCCACCACACTGCGTCGGTGAACAGCCGTCGCGCACTGTGCCCGCCTTTCGCCGGCAGAGTCATCGCATAGGCAAGGCGCCGGACGGCAACGCCGACTCCCTCGTCGGCCCTGCGCTCCAGCCGCACGATCTCCTCGGTCTCGTCCGGTTCGGCCCTGGTGCACCAGCTACCCCGCCCCTCGGCCTCCAACCGGTCGATGATCCTGTCGCTGCCCTGGATGGTGCTGCCGGCGAGGCGGAGGATCGGCACGCTGGTTCCGGGCGCCAGCCCGCGCACGGCGATCAGGTGCGGTCCGGGCGCCCAGCGCACCTCCTCGTAGTCGAGGCCGCTCAGGTCCAGGGCCCAGCGCGCCTTCTCGCAGTAATGAGAGGCGCCGAAAGTGTAGAGTGTTGCCATCGGTCGCATCGCTTCCTGCAGAGTGATACGGCAAGACTGTCGGATGGATCACCCGCTCGTCCGCGGCTTGGTGGGCCCGACCGCAGTTTCAATGCTGCGTGTATGCTTTTACGAGGTTTCGGATGAACCGAAAGCGCCGGGTCCGCCACCTTTATTGTAAGAGCCGTGGTGGAATCGGGGGGCAGGGTCAGCAGAGGTGACGAAGTCTTCGAAACGGATCGTCGAGGCGTATCTTGTTGCCTGCGCCCGCCTTGGGGACGAAGCGGCGCGGGAGCATCTGGTCGAGCGCTATCAGCGGCGGTTCCTGCGCCACGCCTATCGCCTCCTCGGCGATGCCGAACAGGCCCGGGACGCGGTTCAGGATGCCTGGGTGGAAATCGTGCGCGGTCTGCCGAAGCTCAAGGACGAGCAGGCCTTTGCGGCCTGGGCGTTCCGCATCGTTTCGCGCAGATGTGCGCGGCGCGTTGCTGCACAGCAGAGGAACCGCAAAGTCCTTGGCTTCGCTTCGATGGCGCCGGACCCGGTTGACCGCGGTGCTCGGGACTGCGAAATGGCGGCGGACAGCGCGCCGCTGCGCGCTGCCTTGCTTGGCCTCTCATCCGAGCACCGCGCGACCATTGCCTTGTTTTATCTGGAAGAGATGACGGTCGCCGAGGTGGCTGTCGCATTGGATATACCGGTGGGGACCGTGAAATCCCGCCTGATGCACGCGCGCCGGAAGCTGCGCGCGGCTCTGGAAGGAGAATGCTATGGACAAGTTTGACAGAATGATCAGCGAAACTCTGGATGACGAAGACCGTGAGATCCTGGACAGGATCGGCTGGGAGCAGAGCCCGACGGAGATGGCGGGCGATCTGTTTCGCGGCAAGTTCGGCCTGCTGAACTGGTCCCTGCTCCTGGGGCAGGTCATCTTCTTCGGGATCGGTCTCTACGCGGCGTGGAAGTGCTATCAGGTCACAGAGGTGGTCGATGTCGTGCGCTGGGGACTGATCGCGACCTTCTTCCTGTTGGTTGCGGTGATCGCCAAGGTCGGGCTTCTGCCGTCCATTCAGGCAAACCGCATGATGCGGACCTTGAAACGCCTGGAAATGCAGGTGGCTCTCCTGGCAGCAAAACGTTGATCGTCTGTGGCATGAGTTCCGGCGTCAGGGTTTCAGCTTCTGCTCCAGCGCCTGCACCCAGGCCTCGACGCGGGCCTTGTTGACGCCGAGGTCGGAATACCCGTAGCGGGATCGCGAGAAAACCACGAGTGCGGCGCCTGTCTCGGCTGCAATCACTTTCACGGTGATGAAGTCGGGGAAGCCCATCACCTGGGAGCGGACCATCACAGTGAAGTGTCGTTCCTCTGCCGAACCCGCGATCACTTCGCTTCGCGGGATCGTGCTGATCATCTCGTGCAGTTCGGAGGAGAGTTTCTCCGGTTCGACCCCGAAGACCGGCGCCGGGCCGTGCCCGTCCTCCGGGCGCAGCAGATAGTAATTGTCCTTGTCCGGCCGCACCACGGTGACCGGATCGACGTGCCAGTCCTCCGGCGCTATCGGCGCGACCCTGAAGAAGACGGCCGCCGTGACGACCGCGACGACGATCAAGACCAGAGCGGTGTAGAGATAGGTCATTGAGGACGCCCGCCTCCTGCTGGTTTGCGCGACGCCGCGCCGACGAAATCTAGACCGACCGCGTGATCCCGCCGTCGATACGGATGTTCTGCCCGGTGATGTAGCTGGAGCGGTCGGAGGCCAGGAAGGCGATGAGGTCGGCCACTTCTTCGGCATGGCCGTAGCGGCCCATGGGGATGCGGGCGCGGCGCTCCTCGCTCTCCGGCAGGCTGTCGATGAAGCCGGGCAGCACGTTGTTCATGCGGATGTTCTCGGCCGCGTACTTGTCGGTGAACAGCTTGGTGAAGGCCGCAAGTCCGGACCGGAACACGCCCGACGTCGGGAAGGTCTCCTCCGGCTCGAAGGTCGCATAGGTGGAGATGTTGACGAAACTGCCGCCGCCCCGGCTCTGCATATGCGGCGTCGCCAAGCGGGCGATGCGGATCACGTTCAGCAGGTAGACCTCCATGCCCAACTGCCAGTCCGCGTCGCTGATGTCCAGCACCGGGCCCTTGGGTCCGTGCCCCGCGCTGCTCACCACCGCATCGATGCGGTTCCAGCGGGCCAGGGTCTGATCGACAAGCGCGGTGAGATCGTCGACGGAGAGGTTGGACCCGGTGACGCCGAGCCCGCCGAGCTCTTCGGCCAGCGCTGCTCCCTTGCCGGAGGACGAGAGGATTGCAACCTCGAAGCCCTCCGTAGACAGCTTGCGCGCCGCCGCCGCCCCCATACCGCTGCCGCCGGCCACGACGATTGCCACGGGTTTCTCGCTCACAGTCCTGTCTCCTCAGTCGCTTTGGTCCCGCCACACGACCAGGGACGCGCAGCCCCGCAGGGATACATCACCGGCTCGTCGCAGGAAAGCATGGTCATGGTGGAACTGCTGTTGCACCACAGGTTGTTGAAGCCGCTTCAGGACTGGGTTAGCACAGAAGGGCCGTCCGAACGACCGACAGGGGAAGCCGCCATCATGGGACCGAACCCAAGCACGCCGGCAGGCGCCGCCACGCCCGAGGCGAAGCGCCGCGCCATTGTCCTGATCCCCGGCATGAAGCGCGAGGAACGCTTTCAGCGCCGCGACATTCTGGCCAACAACCTGGAAACGGTGGAGCGCTTCCCCGTGACCCGCGTCGGCGAGATCATGGTCGGGGGTGAAGCGGGACTGCGCTTTCGCGTCGATCCGCTCCGCGACGACCCGCTTCTGGGCGACGGCGATGCACCCGGCGGCAGCACCAGCCAGTGCGTCGATGTCTTCGAAGCCTACTGGGCCGACATGATCCCAGAGCAGACCGAGTTGCCGCCCTGGGCCAAGCTTTACAAAGGCCTGGAACTCGTGGGCTACTGGGTTTTCAGCTTGCGCACCTGGCAGGCGGTGCTCAGTTCGCTGACCAAGGGCTCCTTTCTGGTGGCCTTCGGTCTTCTGATCGGCGGCGCCACGCTGGTCGTCTGGTATCTGCTGCTGGCCGTTCTGGTCGGTCAGGCGGTTGCGCCGGGCGGCAGCGTTCCGCAGGAACTGAATCTGCCGGTGATCGGCGATGCCGTCGGGGCTTTCGGATCGGCTACCGGATGGCTGGCCTCCCACGCCTGGTGGGCGGTGCTGCCTTTTCTGCTGACAATGCTGCAGGTCGACGCCATCGTCCTGTTGGCCCGTTTCATCAAGGACTACTTCGAGAACCGCGAAGACGAACAGGGCGTCGGCCTGCGCGACCGCCTGCGCCGCCGCGTCGGGACGACCCTGGAGGCGGTGCTGAAGGCGGACTACGACGAGGTGGTCGTGATGGCGCATTCCTTCGGCACGGTGGTTGCGACCGATATTTTTGCCGACTGGCCGCATCGGGCCGACTTCAAACGCCTGACCTATGTTTCCCTCGGATCACCGATCGGCGTTCTGCGATTTCGCTCCGCCTGGCTGGAGGCGGAGCGCGAGACGCTGCTGAACGCGGATCGGCTGGTGCGCTGGCTGGATTTCTTCTCGCCCAGCGACTGGCTCTGCGGGGCGGTCACCGGGCACCGCGCCCGCTATGGCGAAGCCATGAGCCGGCGCCTCAGCTTTGAGGCGCCCTGGCCGCAGAAGCTCAGCGGTCGCACCCACCTGGAGTACTATCGCGACCCGCGGGTGCTGGAATCCTGTGTCGCTCCGCTGCCGGAGGCAGGATAGAGGCATCCAGCGATCCCGATCGCTCGTAGACAGAGTTATGCAGAAGCTATGGCTCCGCCTTTCCGCCCTCTTGGCCTGCCTCTTTTCCCTTGCGTCCTGTTCGGGCGCCGACCTCGTGAATGCCTTCACGCCGGAGGAGGGCTACCGTCTGGAGGAGGGGTTGGCCTACGGCCCGGACCCGCGCCATCGCCTTGACCTCTATCTGCCGGAAGACAAGGCGCCGGAGGCGCTCGTGGTGTTCTTCTACGGCGGCTCCTGGGAGGACGGGGATCGGGGCGACTACCGCTTCGTGGGGGAGGCCTTTGCCTCGCGGGGCATCGCGCTGGCCGTGGCGGACTATCGGCTCTATCCGCAGGTGGTCTATCCCGCCTTTCTGGAGGACTCGGCGGCCGCCGTCGCCTGGCTGCGCGCCCGCCATGACGAGCCGCTGTTTCTCCTCGGCCACTCGGCCGGCGCCTACAACGCGGTGATGCTGGCGCTGGACGGGCGCTGGCTGGAGGGCGAAGGGCTTTCGCCCTGTGGCGCGCTTGCCGGAGTCGTCGGCCTCGCCGGTCCCTACGACTTCCTGCCCTTGAAGGATCGCGACCTGAAGGCGATCTTCGGGCCCGAAGAGGAACGGCCGGCGACGCAGCCGGTGACCTACGTGAATGCGGAAGCTCCGCCGCTTCTGCTGCTGAGCGGGGATGCCGACGGCATCGTGTCACCGCGCAACAGCCGTGTTCTCGCCGAGCGACAAAGCGCCGCCGGTGGTACGGCCGAAGCCCGCTTCTACGACGGGCTCGGCCATATCCGTATCGTCGGCGCGCTCTCGCGCCCGCTGCGCGGCAGCGCTCCGGTGCTCGATGACATCGTCGCCTTTGTCGAGACCGAAACGCGCAGGCCGGCAGCCGCGCCGAGCTGCTAGGGCCCGGACGCTTCCCTCAAAGGGCCGCTTCCCTCAGAGAGCCGCGGCCGTGAGGGCGCGGCGGAAGCCGCCGAAGCGCCGGCGGTAGTCTGCCGGGCTCATCCCGACCTTGCGGCGGAACAGGCGCCGGAAGAAGCTGGCGTCCTCGTAGCCGATTTCCTGCGCGACGGCCTCGACCGCCAGGTCGGTGGTTTCCAGCATCTGTTTTGCCTCTTCCAGACGCAGGGTGTGGACGTAGTCCAGAGGCGTCATCCCGGTCGCCTTGGCGAAGCGCCGCTTGAAGGAGCGTTCCGGAAGGCCGCTGCGCGCGGCCATGGCGGCCACCGGACCGGTTTCGGCATAGTGATCGGCGATCCATTCCTGGCTGGCGGCGATCCGGCTGTCCTCCACTTGTCGGACACGGGCGAGGGCGGAGTAGGGCAGCTGGCCGTGGCTGTGCCAATCCGCCAGGTAGACGCGGCCGAGACGCATGGCCTCGTCCTGGCCGAGAAAACGCGCGACCAGAAACAGAGCCAGGTCCTGCCAGGAGGTGCCGCCGCCCGAGGTGATGAGGCGCTGGCCGTCGCCGGAGGCGACAAGGGCACGCGCCGGGTGCACGGTGACGGCGGGATAGTTCTGGCCAAGGGCCTCGCAGTAGCCCCAGTGGGTGGTCGCGTCCTGGCCGTCCAGCAGGCCGCTTTCGGCGAGCAGCAGGCTGCCGGAACAGGCGGCCGCAAGGGTGGAGCCGGCTGCATAGCAGCGGCGTAGCCAATCGATCACGGTTGTGTAGTCTTCGGCGGCCAGCGCCCCCGGGGCCACGTGGACATCGGGCACGCAGACGATCGCGGGCGGGGGGCAGTCGGCGAAGGTCACGTCCGGTGTGATGCTCACGCCGTTGGCGGCCCGGAAGGTGCCGAGGGTCTCTGCGGCCACCAGGGGCCGCATGGCCGAGGGCCCGGCTTTGCCGGTGGTCAGGAACTCCCAGTCGCGCCCGGCGGAGCAGAAGACGTCGAACATGCCGTAAAGGGTCGAGGCGCTGCTGTCGGGAAGGGCGACCAGGGCGACGGTCAGGGGGGCTTTGGCGCAGGAGGCTTTGGCTCCGGCCCTGGCCGGGTCCGGGGGAGATGAGGCGGCCGTCGCCGACTTGATGGCTGTGTTCATGGCAGATTTGACCTGTTTTCGACCGGAACGACGTTAACACGAGACGAGAAGCGGGGGTAGAACCCCTTGCGCCGCAGCGACTACTTACGCAATCGGAGCCCCCCGAGATGACAGCTGCCGTTTCCAGCCCCCAAGCCACGCCATGCGACCCCGCCCGCCAGGAGGCCTTCGAAGGCCGCATGCTGACGGCGCTCAACGAAGCCTGCCTGATGCTGATGACGTCCATCGGCCACCGCAGCGGGCTGTTCGACGCCCTGAACGGGGCCGCGCCTATGACGGTGGAGGACCTGGCCACGCGCGCGGGGCTGCAGCAGCGCTATGTGCGCGAATGGCTGGGCGCCATGGTGGCCGGCGGCATCGTGGAGATCGACCCGGAGGCTGCGACCTACAGCCTGCCGGCCGAACATGCCGCGCTGCTGACCCGTTCGGGAGAGGCGAACCTCGCCGTCTATGCCCAGTACGTGCCGCTCTTGGGCTCCGTCGAAGAGGACCTGCTGACCTGTTTCCGCGACGGCGGCGGCGTGCCTTACGAGCGCTACCGCCGCTTTCATGAAGTGATGGCCGAGGACAGTGGCCAGGCCGTGCTGCCGGCCCTCATAAGCGACATCCTCCCCCTGGTCCCGGATCTGATCGCGCGCCTGGAGTCGGGCATTCGGGTGCTCGATGCCGGTTGCGGGCGGGGCCGTGCCCTGATGCTGATGGCCGAACGCTTCCCCAGGAGCCGCTTCACCGGTTTCGACCTTTCCGAAGAGGCCACCGCCTGGGCGCGCGATGCAGCGAAGCGCAAGGGGCTCACCAACGTGACCTACGAGGCGCGGGACCTCAGAGACTTTGACGCCACCGCGCCGCAGGCGGCCTTCGATCTCGTCACCACCTTCGACGCCGTGCACGACCAGGCGCAGCCGCTGCGCCTGCTGAAGGGCATCCGCCGCGCCCTGGCCGACGACGGCGTCTATCTGGCCCAGGACATCAAGGGGTCCAGCCATCATCACCTGGATCGCGACCACCCCCTGGGCCCCATGCTCTACACGGTGTCCTGCATGCACTGCATGACGGTTTCCCTGGCGCAGGGCGGCGAGGGGCTGGGCGCCATGTGGGGCCGCGAGACGGCGGAGCGCTACTTCGCCGAGGCGGGCTTCGGCGCCGTCGAGACGCACGAACTGGACCACGACCCGGTGAACTACTACTACGTCTGCCGGCCTTAAAACCCTCAGCCTCTTTACCGGGGCGCTGCTAGGGCTTGGCTGCCTTCAAGGCGGTGAGCAGCGCCTCGGTGACTTCGCCGGTAACCGGCAGGCCATGATCACGCTGAAAGGCCTCGATCGCCTGGCGGGTCTTTTCGGTGTTCGCGACGTCCGGCTCATCAGGTCGGTAGCCCAGGTACATAAGGAGCCCCTGGGCCAGAATGGTCGGAAAGGCCTCGAGCCGGCGTGACGGGTCGAAGGCGCTGTCGCCCCCGGAAAGCTCGAAGGCTTTTGACAGGTGGGTTTCGCTCGCCTCCATGTGCCCCCGCTGCCAGTCGAGGAAGGCATGGCTGCTATGGGCTGGCGCGTCATCGGAAACGTCGACCGCCCGTTTGCACAGCGGTTCGGCCAGATCTGTCCGAGCCTGAAGCAGCAGGTCCCAGCAGATCTCGTTGCTGTGCCAGGAGGCTTCGTCGTTATTCATCAGAGCCAGGGCGCTATCGATATCCTTGGCTGCGTCGAAGCCTCTGTCGGCCCAGGCAAGGGCATGGGCCCGATAGAGATAGAACTGAAAGACGTCCGGGTCGTCCGCCAAGGCCATGTCGAAGTCTTCAAGCGCTGCCCCGGTGTTGCCCAGACGCAGCCGCAGGTAGCCGCGCGCGGCCCGATGAAAACTATTCGACGGGTCAGAGCTGAGCGCACGGTCGTACGCCTCCAGGCTCTTGTCCCAGTGCCCCAGGCTGTAGAGCACACCGCCATATGTGTGAAGGGAGTAGCTGTTGTCAGCATCGATAGCCAGAGCCGCTTCCAGGCTCTCCCGGGCTTCCTCGTACCGCCCCTGGTTGCTGAGAAGCTCACCGCGCAGACCAAGAGCGTTTACGTTGTCGGGGGCAATGGCTAGAGCCCGCTCCAGATCCTTCATTGCCTCCTCGGGGTCGCCCAGAAGCTGCAGTGCATTGGCTCGGTTGGCATAGGCCCACTCTTCTTCGGGATCGATCTCGGCGACCCGGCTGTAATCGGCGATGGCTCCTCGAAGATCGCCGAGTTCCGATTTTGCGTTGCCTCGTTCGATGAGCGAGTCCAGGTCGGTGGGGTGTAACTCCAATGCCCTATCAAGTTTTCCGATGGCTTCTTCAAAGCGGCCTTGGAGGCCCAGGTAGTGTCCGTAATAGGCGTAGAGCCGGGCATCTGATGGATCGAGCGCAATCGCCGCTTCAAGATCGTCATAGGCTGCTCGGAAGTGGCCGAGCATCGCCAGAGCATGACCTCGATTGCCGTAAACGTAAGCGCGCTCAGGGCCAAGGCGTATCGCCGCATTGAGGTCGGGGATAGCGTCCTTGTAGCTCCCGGTGCTGACGCGGAGCCAGCCGCGGCGGGCAAAAAACACAGTATTGCCGGCAACATCGTGGAGTTGCGCAAAGCGTTCGAGAAGATCGAGCCCGTCCTGAAACCTACCCTGCTCTCCTAGAACAGTTGCGAGCGCAATCGTGCTTACCGAGTAATCGGGTGCAAGGCGAACCGCCTCGCGCAGAAACTTCTCGGCTTCCTGATGACGTTTGAGCTGGATAAGCGCATCGCCGCTGTTGATATTGGCTTCGAACCTCATGTCTTTGTCCAGGCCGTTCTCGGCCAGGCAGTCTTGGTAGTTCTGCAGCGCGGTCTCGTAGGACTTCGCGAGAAGCGCCCTTCGCCCGTTGTCACAGCTCGCCGGGGTCAGGGGTTCCGCAGCAGCAGGGCCGCTTTGCGCAGCCGAGGCGCAAGTGATCGTCAGAACCAGGATGAGTGTGCGGATCTTGTGCAGGCCGCCTCGCACTGCAGCCTACTCCGTCAAGGCACGGCGGCAGTAGCGCAGGGAGAGCGCGATGTGGCGGTCGGCGACGAGCTGCTCGCAGACCTCCGCGGTCATCTCGGCACGCCCCGCCTCTTTGCTGATCGCGATGGCCTGCTCGAAGTCGGCATGGGCGGAGCGGCTCTGACGCAGCTTCGCGAAGGACAGGCCGCGCAGATAGAAGACCCAGGGATTGTCGGGCTCGAGGGCGATGGCCTGGGTGTAGTCGTCAACCGCCTGTTCGAAGCGGCCCATCTCATAGAGCAGGTCGGCGCGGGAGTGCAGGGTGTCCAGGTCCTTTGGTACGATTTCCAGTGTGCGGCTGAAGTCGTCAAAGGCGGAGTCGAGATCCTGCAGCTTCCAATGTGCGAGGCCGCGATTGAAGATGGCCGGGTAGTAGCCCGGGTCCCTGGCAATCGCCTCCTCATACTCCGTAATGGCCGCATCGGGTTCGCCCTTGTCGGCAAAGACGATCCCGCGGTTGTTCCAGACCCAGGGATTCTCCGGGTCGAGCAGCAGGGCTTTGTCGAAGTCGGCGAGGGCGAGGTCGAACCGCTCCTGCTCGTTGTAGGCCTGGCCGCGATAGACCAGCACGTCGACGTCTTCCGGATCGTGCTGGAGCGCGCTGCTGTAGCTTTCGATCGCCGCGTCGAACTCCTGCAGGGCGCTGTGGGCTTCGCCGAGGTTGGAGAGAGCGGCCGTGTAGTCCGGCTCCTGGGTGATCGCGCCGGTCAGGGCCGGGATCGCCTCCTCATGGCGCCCCAGGTCGTTCAGCGTGCGGCCGCGGTTATACAGCGCCCAGGCGTAGTCGGGGTCGAGCGCCAGGGCGCTGTCGAAGTCATCCAGGGCCTGTTCGAAGCGGCCGAGATCGTGCAGCGCCAGGCCGCGCGCGACAAAAGCGCTCCTTTGATCGGAGTCCAGTTTCAGGACAGCCGTAAAGTACTCCGCCGCCGTTTCGCTGCGATCCATGAAGTAGGCATTGCGCCCGCTCATGTAGAGAAGGTCGACGTCCTCGGCATCCAAGGTGCGTGCCGCCGCGAAGTCGGCCTCCGCCGCTTCGAAGTCGTGGGCCCGATACTTTGCAAGGCCCCGGTTGTAGAGAGCTGCGACGTAGTCCGGCTCCAGTTCGAGGGCGGCGGTGAACTGGGCAACGGCCTCTTCGTAAAGGCCCTGATCGGAAAAACTGTTGCCCAGGTTGTTCAGGGCCCAGTGGTTGTCCGGCGCCAGGCGCAGGGCCGCGCGGTAGTCGGCCTGCGCCTTGTCCTGGTCGCCCTGCGCTGCATGGATGATTCCGCGCTGGACGTAAGCGTCGGAATCGCCGGGAACGATATCCAGGGCAATGTCGAGGTCGGCGAGCGCCTCGCCGTAGCGCTCCAGTTCGGTGAGGGCGGTACCCCGGTTCAGGTATCCGAAGGCCTCATGGGGCTCGATCTCTATCACCTGGTCGTAGTCCAGGATCGCAAGCTCGTAATCGCCCCTGTCCAGATAGAGGTTGCCCCGGCTGTTAAAGGACCAGCTGTCAAAGGGGTTCTGTTCGATGGCCAGTTGATAGCTGGCGATCGCCTCGTCGTCGCGGCCGAGCGCGGCAAGGCTGCGGCCGCGAAAGTAGTGCGCGGACGCCGCCTCCGGATCGAGACGGACGACGGCGGCGAAGTCGACGATGGCATCGTGATGACGCTCCTCGTCGTGAAAGACACGGCCGCGAAAATACAGTGCGTCCGGGTTCTCGGGATCCAGGGCCACGGCGCGGTTGAGATCCGCCAGCGCCGCTTCGTGGTCTTCGCGGTAATAGTGCGCGCGTCCGCGCCGTATCAGCAGATCGGTGTCATCGCCCCCCAGCGCCAGGGCCTCGCTGTAGTCGGCGATGGCCTCGTCGAAGTCCTCTCGTCCGAGATAGGCATGGCCGCGCGCCGCCAGGATTTCGGACCGCTTCAGCGGGCTCAGAGCGTTCTCGGCGAGGCAGCGGGTCAAGGCCGACACGGCAACGTCGGGCATGCCGAAATCGAGTGCGCCCTGGCCCTCTGCGCAGGCCCCGCCCGCCGGCGTCTGGCCGAGAACCGGCACCGGCAGAGAGGCCGCCGCAGCAGATACCGCAAGAGCGATGGCCGTCGCCGCAAAAAGACGAGGTCGGTTCATGTCCCGAAGTTCCCCTGCACGCACAGCTGTACACACCAACCCAGGCCCGCGCTGGCCCGGACCACCGGGGTTGGCCGCCGGGGTTGGCCCCCGTGTTCCGCCCGCCATTCTATCTGCGATTGCAGCTGCAGCCAATGCCGCAGCCAACGCCGCCGCCGGTCGCGATTAGGCGTGGCGGACGCTCTGCAGGTTTATGGTTAAGGCCGGGTTCGGACTGCTGCAGGGACCCGGTCCGGCCGCCGGCCCAGAGGGCCAGCTGCTCCCGGATCGGGCTCCTGGGTCAGGCTCCCGGGTCAGGCTCCCGGGTCAGGCTCTCGGGTCAGGCGGCCCGGGGGCGGCGCGGCTTGCCGGGTTTTCCGGGTGCGCCGCGCCGGCCCCGCAAGGGGCCGTGACCAGACGCATTGCCGTCCTGCGCCTTTGTCCGCTTCTTCTTCGGGCGCTTTGCCTTCTGTGCCGGGGGCTTCGCAGCCTCGGCCTTGGAAGCTTGCCGGCGCCGCTCCGCGGAACCCCGGCCGCGCTTGCGCGGCGTGCGCTTGGGCTGACCTTCTGCGTTCTGCCGGGCACGGCCTTGAGCGTTCCGGCCACGATCCGGATTGTCGTTGGCCGGCGCATCGCCGATCACGGTCAGGCGCTGCCGGGTCAGACGTTCGATATCACGCAGCAGGGCCCGCTCGCTGCCGTCGCAGAGGGAGATCGCGCTGCCGTCCGCGCCGGCGCGCGCGGTGCGGCCGATGCGGTGGACATAGCTTTCCGGTTCGTTGGGCAGCTCGTAGTTGATGACGTGCGTGACATCGGAAACGTCGATGCCCCGTGCGGCGATGTCGGTGGCGACCAGTACCCGGACGCGCCCCTTGCGGAATGCGTCGAGGGCGCGCTGGCGGGCATTCTGCGACTTGTTGCCGTGGATCGCGTCGGCGCTGACGCCGGCCTTCTGCAGCTGCTCGGCGACACGGTTGGCGCGGTGCTTGGTGCGCGTAAAGACGATGACGCGCTTCAGCGCCGGGTCCTGCATCAGCGAAACCAGCAGGGCGCGTTTCTGCGCGGTGGCGACGTGGTGCACCGACTGGGCGGTGCGCTCCACCGTCACTTTCTGTGGCGTCACCTCGATGTGCTGCGGATTGTGCAGCATGTCCGCCGCCAGCTTGGCGACCTCCGGCGGCATCGTCGCCGAGAACAGCAGCGACTGGCGGCGCGCCGGCAGGGCGGCGACGATCTTTCTGACGTCTCGGATGAAGCCCATGTCCAGCATGCGGTCGGCTTCGTCCAGCACGAGGTGGGAGACCTTGTCCAGGCGCAGATGGCGCTGATTGAGCAGGTCCATGAGGCGGCCGGGTGTGGCGACGACGATATCGAGCCCGCGCGACAGCGCGCGCACCTGGCCGTGCTGGGAAACACCGCCCAGGATCACCGTGTGGCGCAGCTTCAGCTGGCGTCCGTAGACCTTGAGCGCGTCACCGATCTGCACCGCAAGTTCGCGGGTCGGCGCCAGGATCAGGGCGCGCGTCGACTTCGGCGCGACGTGCTGGCGTTCGGCCGACAGCCGGTGCAGAAGCGGCAGCGTAAAGGCGGCAGTCTTGCCGGTGCCGGTCTGGGCGATGCCCAACACATCGCGGCCTTTCAGCAGCACCGGGATCGCCTGGGCCTGGATCGGCGTCGGCGTGACATACTGGGCAGCATCCAGGGCGCGCAGCAGCGGCTCGGCCAGACCCAGGTCGGTGAAGGTCACGCTTTCGCCTTGAGGGGTGGCGGAGGTGTTCCTGGGGGTATCTTCGGTCTGGGTAGAGGTATTCAAAGCAGAGGTATTCAAGACAGAGTCCTTTTGCGCCGGGCATCGCGGCCCCTGCGGGCCGGCGAAACGCCGGTGAGCGCGTTACCGTGGTCCACGCGCACCTGGAGCAAACGGAGGGTTTTTCTGGAAGATGGATCTCGGGATGAGAGGCGCCCCGCCAGGAGGGCCTTTCGCGCGATCGCGAGATCTCGTTGGCGGGTAAATGCCCCTTTCCCGCTCCGAAGTCAAGGAGAGTTATATTGCATTGCACACAAATGGACAGGAAAGTGCGGAAAGGCTTGGGTTGGGGCATCTTCAATCGCCCCGGAGCAGCCAGCGCCTGCCCGGCGGCAGATTGATCGCGACGACCCCCAGAATGATCGCAAGAAGCCCGAGCCCGACGGCAGGCCGAAAGGTTTCGCCGAGCAGGACCATCCCCAGAGCAACGCTGACCCCAGCACGCAGGTAGGCTTGGCTGGCAACGCCCATGGAACCCAGAGTGCGGACGAGCCTGAAGTAGAGCATCAGCGCAAGCGCTGTGCAGAAGAGCGCAAGGGCGGCCGCGGCAATGAGAGCCTCGGGGCCGGGCGCCAGGGTCCAGGGACGGTCCAGCAACAGCGCGCCCGGCACCAGGACGGCCGAGGCGCAAAGCAGGACCGACGCAGCGGTCACCAGGGGCGGCAGCTCGGCAAAGCGCTTACCGTTGACCGCCGCGCAGGCGTAGAGAGCGGCGCCCAGCAGGATGGCAAGCTGCGCAGCGACCTCCCGCCCAAGTCCGTCCAGTACCCCGACGCCGACGACGAGCACCACTCCGCCGATGCCGAGCAGCGCGCCGCAGAGCTTCCTCAGGGAGAGTGGCTCGTGACGGGTTATGAGCAGGGTGATGAAGAAGACGAAAACCGGCGAGGTCGAGTTCAAAACGCCGGCCAGTCCACTGTCGACATGCTGCTGCCCCCATGCGAGCAGCGTCCAGGCCGCGGTGGCGTTGAGCAGCGATTGCAGGAACAGGTGCCACCAGGTGGCCGGGTCGCGCGGCAGGCGACGTCCCTGCCAGCGGGCGACAAGAAGAAGCAAGGCTGCTGCAAGAGAGACCCTCAGCGCCATGAGCGTAACCGGCGGCAGGCCGTCAAGCGCAACGGCGATCAGCAGGTAGGATGACCCCCAAAGCAGCGCCAGAAGCCCGAGGAGGGACAGCTCCGCCGGTAGCGCAGCCGGCAAGGTCACGCGCGACCAACGGGATCTGGATTGCATGAGGCGGCTCCGATAGGCGTCGTTCTGTCGAGGACGCGCTATTCTAGCCCGTTAAGAAGTAACAAAGATTCGCCATCCATCGAAACATGGATGCTAGTCGGTTGCGGTTTTGGCTCCCCCGGCGGAGCCGCGTTAAGGACGCACCACTTTTCTGTAGAGGTGCCAGGTGGCGTGGCCGAGCACCGGCAGCACCACCACCAGCCCGAGGAACAGCGGGATCGACCCCACCACGAGGGCGGCGGCGACGAAGAGCCCCCAGAGGGCCATGGCGCCGGGGTTCACCAGCACGGCGCGCAGCGAGGCGCTGATCGCGGCGCCGATGCCCAGCGGCCGGTCCAGCAGCAGCGGAAAGGAGACCACGCTGATCATCAGCACCACCAGCGCAAAGAGAAAGCCCACGCCCATGCCGACGACGATCATGGTCCAGCCGGCGCCGGTGGTCAGGACGTCGGAGAGGAAAGCCGCGGCTGAGAGCGGTGGTTCCGGGCCGAGGGTGAGCAGATAAATCAACTGTGCCGCCCCAAGCCACAGCAGGAAGAGGGTGAGCAGGATCAGGCCCAGGATGGCGATGGCGCCGAAGGACGGCGAGCGCACCATGGCAAAGGCGTCGACCCAGCTGGCCGGCATGCCGCGCTCGCGCCGGCGGCTCATCTCGTAAAGCCCGATGGCGGCCACCGGTCCGACAAGGGCGAAGCCGGAGGCCAGCGGGAAGAGCAGCGCCAGCAGGTCGTAATTCAAGACGGAGTAGATGAGCACCAGGCTGATCAGCGGGTAGATGATGCAGAGAAAGATCACGTCGCTGCGGAAGGCGGTGAAATCGGCGAAACCGAGCGCGACTGATTCGCGCAAGTCATCGCTGGTGATCTTTCGGATGGCCGGACGCGTGCCGGCGGCGGTTTCGCCGTCTGGTGCTGCACCGGCGACGCCCTCTACCGTGTGGGCCGCTTGTTTCAGCGCGTCCATTCCCCACTCTATGGGGTTACGGATCGTGTCCATGGGTCGTCCCTCGCAAAGTTACCGTATGGGTGTACACGGCCCAATCCCGGCCTGACGCCTGGCTTCGGTCGCCGGCCGCGAGGGAGCCGAGACCCGTCTGTTTCTTCAAGCCTACGCTAAGAGAGCGGCCGCGTCTCTTCACAACTGCTTGTCCCGCCGTTGAAAGAGGTTTCAGGCCAGGTGATCGGTGGTTGGGCTTGCCGGGGACGGTGGCGGGGATGGATAGTGGCCGTCATGACCACGGAATCCTCTTCACCCTCTTCGGCGTTTCAATCCTCGGCACCGGTCTTCGATGCGACATTTCAGGCGCAGTTCGAAGCGCTGCTGCGCTGGCGCCGTGATGTCCGGCGGTTTCGTCCGGACGCCCTGCCTGAAGGTTTGCTGGATCGCCTCTTGGCGTTGGCCGACTTGGCGCCGAGCGTCGGTCTCAGCCAACCGTGGCGCTTCGTACGGGTGACGAGCCCGGACCTGCGGCGCGAGATCGTCGCCAATTTCGAGGCCGCCAACGCCGCCGCCTTGGCGGATTACTCCGGCAGCCGGGCCGCCCTCTACGCGCGACTCAAGCTTGCGGGCCTGCGCGAGGCTCCGGAGCATCTGGCGGTCTTCGCCGAGCTGACGCCGGAGGCAGGCCAGGGGCTCGGCCGCCGCACCATGCCGGAAACCCTGCAGTACTCCGTCGTCTGTGCCGTACATACCCTGTGGCTGGCGGCCCGGGCCGCCGGGATCGGGGTCGGCTGGGTTTCGATCCTGGAGCCTCATGCCGTTGCCCGTGCTCTCGCGGTGCCGGGAAGCTGGCACATGGTTGCCTATCTCTGCCTGGGCTATCCCGAGGAAGAACACACGGACCCCGAACTCGAACGTCACGGTTGGCAGGACCGCACGCCGGGTGAAACGCGACTGCTCACGCGCTAGTCCGGACTGGCGTCTGCCGGCATCTGCGTTAGTCTGAGAGCAGGTGCGAGAATCTGGACGAAAACTGGGAGAGCGGAAGATGGCGGATCAGGGATCCTGCGTGGTCGTCGGAGTAGGGCCGGGCCTCGGCGGTGCAGTGGCGAAGCGTTTTGCGGCGGGCGGTCATGCGGTGGCAATGGCGTCGCGCAATCCGGAGCGCCTGGCCCCGTTGGTCGCCGAGATCGAGCAGGCCGGCGGCACGGCCAAAGCCTACCGCGCCGATGCCACGGTGGAGGATGATGTTGTCGCGCTCTTCGAGGCCGCCGAAAGCGACCTGGGGCCTGCCGGCGTCGCGGTCTTCAACGCCTCCGGCCGGGTGCGCAAGCCGATCACCGATATCGAAGCGCAGGAATTCATCGATGCCTGGATGCGGGGCTGTTTCGGCGGCTTTCTGGTCGGGCGCGAGGCGGCGCGGCGCATGCAGCCGCGCAAGGCCGGCAGCATCCTCTTTACCGGTGCGACCGCCAGCGTGAAGGCCTTTCCGCTTTCGGCCGGTTTCGCCGTCGCCAAGTACGGTCTGCGCGCCCTTGCGGAGTCGATGGCCCGGGCGCTTCAGCCGGAGGGCATCCATGTCGCCCACTTCGTCATCGACGGCGCCATCGGCAGCGACGCAGGCAATGCCCGGCTCGATCCGGAAGCCATTGCCGAAACCTACTATCAGACCCACTGCCAACACCCCAGCGCGTGGTCCACCAGCGTTGAACTGCGGCCCTGGGTGGAAAGCTTCTAGTCAGCCTGGGTGCAACCTCCACCGCGTGCGCAAAGGCATCAGCCGGTGGGTTCTTTCGATGGGGTCGCCGCTGAGCGGAAGGTGCCGAGTTCCTCGATCTGGTAACCCTCAGGGTATGTCGGACGCGGGACCTGAGTCAGGAGGCGGGGATCCCGGCGAAGGGGAAGGCGTCTCAGGGCGCTGGCCCGGGTTCGCAAGGCCGCCAGCATCAGTCGCCGGAGCCAGCCGGGAGCAGGCCGAAAGCCCATGCTCTCCAGCAAGGGCCGGTCGAGGAATGCCCGGACAGCCGGCCGGCCGGCCCAGACCAGCCAGCGCGGCAGATAGAAGCCGAGGAGCAGATCACGGGTAATCTCCGCAATCCGAAGGTTCGACTCCGAGAACTGAAAGTTGACCGCCTCGTACTCCTGATTCCAGTGCATCAGATCAGCGAGCTGGTCGGGAATACCCTGGATGTTCATGCGCTCGCCCAGCCCGCGATAATAGAGGAACCATGCCCTCTGCTCGTTTTCGGTCATGCGGCGGCGGCCGAAGCGGTCGAGCCAGCGGATCGGCTCGCAGATAAAGGTCGACAGGACGTAGAGCATGTCGGCGTTGTCGATCCGGAAGCGCCCGTGCATGGCGTTCATCCTGGCGATCGACCTGCGCCCTCTCGGGCTGTCCAGGCCGTGTTCGATTGTTTCGGCCAGCAGGAGTTCTGTATCGTCATAGCGTTTGCGCGGCCGGGTTTCGAACTCCCCGGTTTTTGCCAGAAGTCCGGAGATCGAGGGCACCGCGTAGGTTCGGAACAGAGCGAACTCAAGTGCACGTTCGATGTCCCAGGAGAACTCGTAGGCGTAGAGAAGACGGGCGATCTCCTCATAGTTCTCTTCAGGGTCAAGCGCCGCAATTCTGTCAGCGATCTGCGATGAACGACGCGCCTCCGCCGTCGGCCTTGAGAGGGGGGTTGCCATGCAGATCTGGTCTCCTTGATTGCGCGGAAGGTTCCGATCAGACGTTACCGCGGCGCCTCGCTCAAAGCGAATGTGCAGACCCCGAAAGCGGCCCACCGGGATCGGGTGTTCGCAGCATGCTGCCACGCCGTCGGATCTCTATGAGCCTGGGGCGTTGTAGCGACCGTTGTAGCGGCCGGTTACGGAAGCTCTGTTGTTGCGGTCTTGTCATCGGGCGTGGCCGCGGCACCCGGAGGATCCATATCGGCAACCTTACGGAAAGCGGTCAGCGTATACGATTTCTCATGCCGCTGCGGCCTAGTCGGGAAGGCTCTGCAGGGTGTACATGGCCCGCAGCAGTTCGCTCATACGCGCCTTGCCGAAGTTCGCCTCGTAGATCTCTGTGATGGTCGGCGTGCGGTAGGTCTTCACCAGCGCGCGGTCGACTTCCATGCGGAAGTCACCGTCGTCGCGCCGCAGGGCGAGAGCGTAGGGCTCATACGAGAAGAACCGTTGCGAGAGCACGAGGTCGGCCGGTTCAGCAGCCTCGCGGGCGAGCATAATGAGGATCGCCCGGTCGGCGAAGTATGCCGCGATCTCTCCGGACTCGAGGGCATCCCGGCCAGCTTCGTGGCTGGCGATGGCAACGACCTCCGCGCCGATCCCCGCTTCGGAAAGCGCGCGGCGCAGGCCTTCGTCGGTGGTGGTGCCGGACCGCACGCCGACCTTCTCGCCCTCCAAGGCGGTGAAGCTCGACGGCCCGCCCTGGCGATAGAGAACGCTTGCGCCGGTGATAAAGGTGAGCAGGCTGAAGTCGACCTCCTCGCGGCGCTGCAGGGTAACGGTGGTCGCGCCGCAAAGCAGGTCGATGCGTCCTTGCTTCAGGGCGTCGAAGCGATCCTCCACCGTGACGGCCGTGAACGCGATGTCGAGCGTTTCGAGTTCCAGGCGCTGCTGCAATGCGCCGCCCACGGCACGGCAGAGAGCCACGCTGTAGCCGGCGGGCTGCCCGTCCCGGACGAAGGAAAACGGCGCCGCATCGTCGCGGAAGCCGATCTTCAACTGGCCGGTTTCGCGGATGCTGTCCAAAGTGCCGGCTTCGGAGGCTGCCGTTGTGGCGAGAGCGGCCAGCAAAGCGGCGATGCAGGCTGCCGCAAGCCGCGGCTGGAGGCGTTGCCGCTCTGTCCGCGGGGTTGCCTGGGTCATCGATTGCCTCCCTGGGTTCGCCTTCGGGTTTGCCGGGATCTGCGGAGAGCCGCTTGCCGGTCTTCTTCCGGCAGGAGACCACGGGGTACGGGACCACGGGGCAAGGGACCACAGGCCCGGATGCGCTGACAATGGCCCAGACGTGACAAATTCGGGTCCAGCCGCCCGGTGGGTCCCGGTGTTTGCCCGGGCCGCCGGCCTGAGGTTCGCGGTCTGCCGCCCCCGCCGGGCCTTGTCTGGAATAGCCGCGCGGCGGCGACGTCATCCCTGTTAGGGAGCTTTGCAGCCCGATTGCGCCATGGTCATGCGTTCACGCATGACCGCACCGGCGTTGTGCGGGCCTGGGCCTGATCCGGACCCGACCCGGGCCCGAAACGAGAAAGGATCTGCCGATGTCGAGATTCCTGGTGCTTGGCGCACTTGCTTTCGCTTTTGCCCTGTCGTTCGGGGTTCTGTCCGATCGCGCGGAGACCGCCGGAGGCAGTCTCCTCATGCAGTTCGCACAGGCCGACGCTGCCGACTACAGCGAAGGCCAGTTGGAGGCCTACGTCGATGCGGTGGTGAAGATCCAGGAAATCGACCAGGCCTGGCAACCGCGGATCGAAGACGCCCAGACTTCCGGCGAAGCGGCGGCTCTAACCCGCGAGGCGACCGAGAAGATGATTGCCGAGGTCGAGGCACAGGGCCTGACCGTTGACGAGTACAACTCCATCACCCAGGCCGCCGAGCAGGACGACCGGCTCTACGAGCGCATCCTCGCCATGCTGGCCGAGCGCCGCTGAGCGCCCAGCGCCGCATCGACCTGGGCAGCGACACGGCGGATCCGCGCTGCTGTTCCGTTGTCCGGCAGATGCCAGGGGTCGGCCGAGGCTTCGGCCCAGACAGTGCCGTCCTGCACCCGGAGTGTGGCCCCCAGGCTTTGCATCAGGCTGCGCATCGCGTGATTTTCGGCCAGCAGGCTGCCGCAGAAGCTCTCGATCCCTGCGGTCCTGGCGGAGGCGGCGAGCGCACCGAGCAGAACCTTCGAAACCCCGCGCCCCTGATGGTGATCGCAGACCGTCAGCGCTACCTCAGCGCGGCTCGGATTCTCCGCGTCGCGGACATAGCGGCCCAGGGCGATGGGCAGGCCGCCCGGACCGTCGTGGGCACGCTGCACCGGGTCGAGGACCAGCCAGGATACGTGGTCGCGATCGTCGGTGCTGACCAAATAGTCGATCTCGCGGGGTGAAAGACGTGTGCGGCGCGTATGAAAGCGCGCGTAGAGCGTGCGCGCCGAGAGCAGGCGCAGGGCCTGTTCGATCAGCCTGCGGTCGCTTCGGCGCAGCGGGCGCACCAGATAGTGGGCGTGGTTGTCAGCGGTGACGGCGATTGAATCCGGCATGGCGCTTCCCCTTTCCGCATCGTTCCGGTCCGGTTCCGGGGCTGCGGCGTCGACCACCCCCGGCCCCCGCCGGTCGCGTGGTGGTCCATCCTCGAAAGCCGTTTGTTTCTGTTGAAAGTCTGGCGCGTTTGCGCCTCTCTTTGCAAGCCGGTGACGGGGGCGCAGTCCGTTGTGGCAGTGCGCCTCCACACCGATGATGGGACTGGCGGAAAAGTTGGGGCAGGGCGGCCACTTTTGCGATGAACCTCATCCTTCGTCTGATCAAGGTGCTGCTGGCGGCGAGGCTCGGGTCCGCCCTGGGGGTGCTCGACGTCTCGGTCATCCGCCTGCGGGTCTGGCCCAACGACCTGGACTTCAACCTTCACATGAACAACGGGCGTTACCTGACGGTCATGGATCTGGGGCGGATCGATCTCATGGCGCGTAACGGCTCCCTGAAGATCTTTCGCCAGCGCCGTTGGATGCCCGTCGTCGCCGCCCAGACCATCACCTTTCGCCGCTCGCTCCGGCCGCTGCAGGTTTTCGAACTGCATACCCGCGTGGTGTGCTGGGACGACGACTTCGTCTACATGGAGCAGATTTTCATGGCGGACGGGCGGATCTCCGCGCTGGCCCTGGTCCGCGCGGCTTTCGTCGAGGACGGGCGCAAGATCCATTCCGCCGATGTCCTGGCCGCGCTCGGCGTGCGGCGGCGTTCGCCGCCCATGCCCTCCGGCATCAAGGCCTGGACGGCGGTGGAAGACTGGCACCGCGAAACCAGCTCGGCCGACGTGCGCCACCGGGAATCCGAAGCGGAGGCGGAGGTGCCGGAAGAATCGCCCTGAGGCTCCACCACTGTACCTGCGCTCCAAAGCCTTATCGTGAAACTGGAATTCTTCAATATAAGACATTGAAATACTGGGATCTTCCTTGTTCCATGCTTAAACGGCAGGGGCGGCATGCGGGCAGGCCGCTGGTGAGGCAAGGTCAGCCGGTGCTACCCTCCAGGCTTCGCGTCTTCCTTTACCCAGCGGACCCAAACTTTTGTCGACGCCGTCGTCGGGCCGGGTGCGGCGCAAAGCCGATGCCGGTCTGCTGATCGTCCTCGTTGTCGCCGTTGCGGCCGGCGCCCTCTGCTATGTGCTGAAGGGGCCGGAGATCTTCTGGCAGGTTCTGCACGACGATCTCTGGCTGCTGGCCGCCATCTCGCCGAAGGTTCTGGCCGGCGTTCTGCTGGCGGGCTTGCTGACGGTGCTGCTGCCGCGTGAGCAGGTGGCGCGCTGGATGGGATCGCGCTCCGGCTTCAAGGGGCTGGCCCTGGCGGCTGTGGCCGGGGCGCTGCTGCCGGGCGGCCCGATGATGATCTTTCCGCTGGCCGTTGCGCTCGGCGCTGCCGGTGCAGACATCGGCACCGCCACCGCCTTCATCGCCGGCTGGGCTCTGCTCAGCGTCAACCGCACCCTGGTCTGGGAGATGTCGTTCTTCGACAACGACTTCGTCCTGCTGCGCTACGCGCTCAGCCTGCTGCTGCCGTTGTTGCTGGGATGGCTGGCCCGTCAGCTCTTCGGAAAGGCGAGGCAGGCGGCGGAGCGGACGCCCGAAGAACAGGCAAGGGAACAGGAGGGCGGGGAGTGAGCATCCTGATCGCCTCCGTGCTGCTGTATGGCGCGGTTCTCGGTCTGGGCGTGCTGGCCTACCGGCGCGGCGCCGGCGCCATCCCGGAGGCGTTGCGTATCGCGCGGGACCAGGCCCTTTCCGTTGCCCCGCGGATCGTGTTGGCCGTCATCGGTGCCGGCTTCATCGCCGCGCTGGTGCCGCCGGAATGGGTTGCCACCTTCGTCGGCCGCGACACCGGTCTTGCCGGTTTGCTGCTGGCCAGCCTCATCGGGGCACTGACCCCCGGCGGGCCGATGCTGGCCTTCGCCGTCGGCGGCGGGGCGCTGGAGGTGGGGGCAGGGGCGCCGCAGATCATGGCCTTCGTCACCGCCTGGTCGCTCTACAACCTGAACCGCCTGCTGGTCTGGGAGGTGCCCATCGTCGGCCGCCTGCCGGCCCTGCAGCGTTTCGTCCTGGCGCTGCCCCTGCCGGTCATCCTGGGTTTCGTGGCCGGTCAGCTCGGCGCGTTCTGAGCGCGCCCCGGCTGCATCCCGGGCGCGCCGTTTCTGAGGCGCCTGCGGCTTGTTGGATGCCGGTATTCAGTGCTGGCGGGCGCGGACGATGATGCTGTCGATGGTCTCCTCGCCCAGGGCGCGGCAGGCCTCGAGGCGGTGCAGGCCTTCCTGAAGCACGTAGCGGCCATTGCCCTGGCGTACGGAAATCGGCATTTTCAGGCCTTCCTCCATGATGCTTTCGGCCAGCGCTTCGACCGTCTCGGCCTTCAGCGTGCGCTTGCGTTTGGCCGGCACGTAGATTTCGGCGATTTTCAGGCTGACTGATTCCATGCTCCGCCTCTCCGCTTCGTGGCCTCGGCGTCTTCCGGCGGCCAAGCTGCACGATTGGCGAAGTCTAAGCCCGGCGGGTTAACGGAATCCAGCCTGCAGCGGCTCTGTCGTCCTTTTGGGCGCTGTCAGCCGGCGCTGCGCACCCTTGCCACGGCGTCCTTCCAGCCGGCGTAGCGCTCATCCCGCTCGCCATCGGCCATCTGAGGCTCGAAGCGGGCATCGCACTGCCACTGTCCGGCGATGGCTTCCACATCGGGCAGCAGGCCGCGGCTGAGACCGGCGAGGCAGGCTGCCCCCAGGGCCGTGGTCTCCGCCACCTGGGGCCGTTCCACGGCAACGCCCAGAATGTCGGCCAGCATCTGCAGCATCCAGTCGTTGGCCACCATGCCGCCGTCGACCCGCAGGGCCTCCAGCCCGGCGGCGCCGTCGGCCCGCATCGCCTCCAGGAGGTCGCGGGTCTGGTAGCAGACCGCCTCCAGGGCCGCGCGCACGATTTCGGCCGGGCCGCTGGCGCGGGTCAAGCCGAAGACCGCGCCGCGCGCTTCCGCATCCCAGTAGGGTGCACCAAGGCCGGTGAAGGCGGGTACGAGATAGAGCCGCTGGCTGGTGTCCGCCTGCTTGGCCAGGGCCTCGGTTTCCTGCGCCGAGCGGATGATGCCGAGGCCGTCGCGCATCCATTGCACCGCCGCGCCGGCGACGAAGATGCTGCCCTCCAGGGCGTAGGTGGTCTCCTCGCCCAGGCGGTAGGCGATGGTGGAGAGCAGGCGGTTCTGGGAATGCACCAGGTTCTTGCCGGTGTTGAAGAGGGCGAAGCAGCCGGTGCCGTAGGTCGACTTCATCATCCCGGTCTCGAAGCAGGCCTGGCCGACGGTGGCGGCCTGCTGGTCGCCGGCAATCCCGCCGATGGGCAGAGCGGCGCCCAGGAGATCGCTCTCGGTATCGCCGAAGTCGGCATCGCTGGCCCGCACCTCGGGTAGCAGGCTTTCGGGAATCTTCAGCAGTTCAAGCAGGTCCTTGTCCCAGGTCTGGCGCTTGATGTCGTAGATCAGGGTTCGCGCCGCGTTGGTCGCATCGGTCGCGTGCACCCGTCCGCCGGTGAGCCGCCACAGCAGAAAAGAGTCGATGGTGCCGAAGGCCAGTTCGCCGCGCTCGGCCCGCGCCCGTGTGCCCGGCTCCTTGTCCAGCAGCCAGGCGATCTTGGTGCCGGAGAAGTATGGGTCCAACAGCAGCCCGGTGCGCTCGCGGAACAGATCTTCGTGCCCGGCGGCGCGCAGATCCTGGCAAAGGTCGGCGGTACGGCGGTCCTGCCAGACGATGGCCTTGTGGATCGCCTTGCCGGTCTCCCGGTCCCAGATCACCGTGGTCTCGCGCTGGTTGGTGATGCCGATGGCGGCGACGTCGGTCATGGCCTTTCCGGCATCGGCCACGGCCCCCGCGCAGACTTTCAGGGTGTCCCGCCAGATATCCTCCACGTCGTGCTCGACCCAGCCGGACTGGGGAAAATGCTGCGGCAGTTCCTGCTGCGCCTGGCCGAGGATCCGGCCTTCGGGCGAGAACAGAATGGCCCGGGTGCTGGTAGTCCCCTGATCGATTGCCAGAATGCTGTTGCCTTCGGCCATGGCGCCGCGTCCCCCCAAGACAGAGTCGTTCTTCAGAATTGTTCTTTTCCGAGCGCGAGCTGCCGTCGAAGCGGCGTCGCTGCGCGCGCATGGTGTCGGCCCGGCGGGCGAAGATCAAGCCTTCGGAATGTCCGCCAAGCGCTGCCGTGGTACCGTCTTTAAGCAATTTCTGATCAATTGATCTGCGTCAAGGCAACAGGCGGTTGCGCGGCGATAGGGTGCTGCATCTGTCGCGCTTCGGGAGGTGGTCCCCACCATAACTCTTGGCCTTCCGAGCGGCAGACCGGTCTTAGCCCAGTTGGACCGGAGCGGACATTTCGGAGGCTTTCCGAAGCAGTGTCCGCAAGCTATAGCCCGGTGCCGATCACTCCCGGCACCGGGCCGTTTTTTTGGGCGCGCCGTTCAGACTGGTGGGTGTTGCAGTGAAGGTCAGCGCGCCGGGCGACGCCTGGGGCTTCGCCGGGAGCCGCGACGGGAGTCGCGCGGGTCCTTCGGCCAGTCGATATAGTCCGGGGGTTGTCGCCGCACCCATGAGATGAAGCGGCGGAGATCCGGATGGTCGCGCAGGGCGACGGGGTCGGCGAAATCCGCCGCCAGCGCCTTTCCATCGAAGAGCCGGTGGATCATGCGGTGGCAGACCACGTGCAGAAAGGCGGCCTCCGCGCCGCCCTCGCCGCGCGGTACCCAGTGGTGGCGGTCGACGCTGGGCCCTTTGATCATCGAGCGCCCGCAGATCGGGCAGGGGCCGAGACTCTCTGAGTCCGTCATCGCGTGGTCGTCATGGCCGGTGCTCAGTCGAACGGCAGCGGCTGCGGCACGCTGCGCCGCGCGGCAGCGATCGCCGGTGTCGGGAAAGCCGCCGCCTGCCGCTTCAGCCAGTCGCGCAGCGCCTGTACCTCCGCCGTGGTCTCCCGGCCCGGCAGGCAGACGAACCAATGGGCGCAGTCGTAGGGCACGCGGGCCTCGAAAGGGGCGACCAGACGGCCGGCTTCGAGGTCGTCGCGGGCCAGGGCGGTGTGCCCCAGAATGACGCCGCGGCCGTCGATGGCGGCCTGCATGGCCATGGAACTGTCCAGGAACTCGGCCCCCATCCTGAAGCGTTCGCTCGACAAGCCGGCTTGCCCCAGCCAGTCGGCCCACTCGGTGCCGAAATCGCGCAGCAGAGTCTCGCCGACCAGATCTTCCGCCCGGGCCAGCCGCGCAGCCACCGGCGGGCTGCACATCGGCGTCAGTTCCTCGGTCAGCAGGACCTCCGCAAAAAGATCCCTGTAGCCGCCCGGGCCATGGCGGATGGCACAGTCGATGCCGTCGCGCGCCAGGTCCACCACCTCGAAGCTGGTGTGGATGCGCAGCGAGATCTCCGGATGCGCCTCGATGAAATCGCCGAGGCGTGGCATCAGCCACTTGTGCGCAAAGCTCGGCAGGCAGGACAGGGTGAGCCGGCCGGGCTGCTGGTCCTTGCGCAGCTCTGCCGTGGCGGCGCCGATGAGGCGCAGCGCTTCCCGCACCGCCAGGACATAGCGCTCACCGGCGCTGGTCAGCCGCAGTTCCCGGTGCTGGCGTCGGAACAGCTTGACCCCCAGGGCGTCCTCCAGGACCCGCACCTGCTGGCTCACCGCGCCCTGGGTCACGCAGAGCTCGTCAGCCGCCCTGGTGAAGCTCAGGTGGCGGGCGACGGCTTCGAAGACCCGCAGGCTCTTGAGCGGCGGCAGTGTGTTCATCCCTCCACGTTACATTAGATTTTCTGATAGTTGAACCCAGAAAACATGGTTTGTCAGGATCAAGCCTCTCAAACTATCTGGTGCTCCACGCCGCGCGACAGTCGACCCTCGGACAAGGAGCATCCCGGCATGGCCAGCGTGGCAATCTTCTTCATGACCGTTTTCATCTGGGGCAGCACCTGGATCGCCATCAAGTACCAGGCCGGCCCCGTGGCGCCGGAGGCCTCGGTGGCCTACCGCTTTCTGGGCGCAGCGCTGCTGCTCTTCCTCTGGTGCGGACTGCGCGGCCTTCCGCTGCGCTTTGCGCCGCGCGATCACCTGTTCATGGCGCTGCAGGGGCTTTGCCTGTTCTGCCTCAACTACGTTCCGCTCTACTGGGCCAGCAAGTGGCTGACCAGCGGCTTGGTGGCGGTGGCCTTCTCGACCGTGGTGCTGTTCAGCCTGCTGCTTGGCCGTATGGTCGACCGCAAGCCCATCGAGCGGCGTGTCGGCCTCGGGGCGCTCTGCGGCGTGGCAGGGCTCTGCCTGGTCTTCTGGCCGGAACTGGACGGCCTCGTTCTTTCCGACCTTACGCTGATTGCGATCCTGCTTACGCTGTTCGGGGCCTTCATGGGATCGAGCGGAACCGTGATCGGCAGCCGCAACAGCAAGGCGGGTATTCCGGTGGTGCAGGTCAGCGCCTTCGGCATGCTGTACGGCGGGCTGGCCACCGCGGTCTATGTGACCCTCGCGCCGGCAGAGGTCGCGGGCGGATGGGCCTGGGATCCCGCGCCGTCCTACGCGGTCTCGCTCGCTTACCTCATCCTCTTCGGATCGGTGATCGGCTTCTGGGGCTTCCTCACCATCGTTGCGCGTCTGGGACCGGCGCGTGCGTCCTACATTCCGGTCCTGTTTCCGGTGGTGGCCCTGGCCATCTCGACGCTGGTGGAGGGCTATGTCTGGTCGCCCGAGGCGGTTGCTGGCCTTGTGCTGGTGCTGGCTGGCAACGCGCTGGTGTTGATGAAGCCCGGCGCCGGTTCCTCCCCCGCCGGTCCTTCCCTTGGCGCGGTTCAGAAGTCTTCGTCGCCGAAAGCCAGTGTCGAGTCGGCACCGCCGGTGACGGCGTCCGCCAGCCCCGCGGCTTCGCCCAGCAGATTCTCTGCATAGAACCGGGCCGTCTTGATCTTGCCGGCCAGGGTCGAGGGGTCGTTGCCGCCGTTCTGCTGGGCCGCCTTTGCCAACAGCCAGCCGCCGAGGACGACCCCGAAGAGACTCTGGAAGGCGGTGGCGGAGGCGGCGCCCCGCGCAAGGTCCGTGCCGCCTTCTTCGAGCATCCAGACCGCAGCCCGGTCAAGCGCTTCGAGACTCTTCGCCAGAGGTGCGCGCAGGGCTGAGAGGTCGCTGTTGCCGTTCACAGCCGGCAGGCCGGCGCGCATCTCCATCAGCAGCTGCGTCATGGCCGCGCCTTTGTCGCGCAGCAGTTTGCGGGTGAAGAGGTCGATGGCCTGGATGCCGTTTGTGCCTTCGTAGATCGGCAGGATGCGGGCGTCGCGGTAGTGCTGGGCGGCCCCTGTCTCCTCGACGAAGCCCATGCCGCCGTGGATCTGGACGCCCAATGAAGCGACGTCGCACCCGACGTCCGTGCACCAGGACTTGGTGACCGGGATCAGCAGATCGATCAGGGCCTGCTGCGCCGCGCGGCGCTCGGCGTCCGGCTCCCGCTTCGCGCGGTCGAGCGCCGCGGCGGCCCAGTAGGTCAGCGCCCGCGCCGCCTCGGTCTTCGCCTTCATGGTCGCCAGCATGCGGCGCACGTCCGGGTGGCGGACAATCGTCACCGGCCCGTTTCCTCCGTCGATCGGGCGGCTCTGGACGCGATCGAAGGCATAGCCTCGGGCCTGCTGATAGGCGCGCTCGGCGACCGCGACGCCCTGGATGCCGACGGCGAGGCGGGCATTGTTCATCATCGTGAACATGCAGGCCATGCCCTCATTCTCTTTCCCGATCAGGTAGCCGATGGCGCCACCGGAATCGCCGTAGGCCATGACCGCCGTGGGCGAGGCCTTGATGCCCAGCTTGCGCTCGATGGAAACGCAGCGCAGGTCGTTGCGTGGGCCGAGGCTGCCGTCTTCGTTCACCAGGACCTTGGGGACCAGGAAGAGGCTGATGCCCTTGGTGCCCGGCGGCGCATCGGGCAGTCGGGCGAGCACCATATGGACGATGTTCTCCGTGAAGTCGTGCTCGCCGTAAGTGATGTAGATCTTCTGACCGGAGATCAGATAGTGATCGCCGTTGCGCTCCGCCCTGGTTCTGAGCGCGCCGACGTCGGAGCCGGCCTGCGGCTCCGTCAGGTTCATGGTACCCGCCCACTCGCCGGAAATCAGTTTCGGCAGATAGGTCTCCTTCTGCTCGGGGCTGCCGTGCTCCTGCAGCAGTTCGACGGTCCCGGCCGTCAGCAGCGGGCAGATTCCGAAGCTGAGGTTCGCCGCGTGCCAGATCTCCTGGACCGCCGAGGCCAGGGTCCAGGGCAGCCCCTGACCGCCGTAGTCCGGGTCGAAGGGCAGGGCATTCCAGCCGCCTTCCACGAACTGTCCATAGGCCTCGCGAAAGCCGTGCGGGGTGCGCACCACCCCGTTTTCGTAGACCGATCCCTCCCGGTCGCCGGGATGGTTCAGGGGTGCCAGGACCTCGCCGGCCAGTTTGCCCGCTTCTTCCAGAATGGCGTCGACCAGGTCCGGCGTCGCCTCCTCGTAGCCCGGCAGCTTGGCGATCTCCGGCAGATCGGCAACGGCATTCAGGGCAAAGCGCATCTCCGCCAGCGGTGCGGCATAGGTCATGGCAGGTAAACTCCAAAGGGCGCCCAGAGGACCGGCTTTCCCGCCGGACTTTGCCCAAAGCGGGGCCGGTTCTTGCTGAATTCTACAGTAGCAAGATGGAGTAGCAGGCTCCACTTGGCAATGCTTGCGGCAGTCCCCGGAACACCGTCTTGAACCCGGGCCCGGCCTGCGCTCGACAGAGACGAAGGATCGTGCAAGGACTGGCGTGACGACCGTGGAATGAGCCGATGGACAAAGCCTACCAACTGCAGCGTGCCCTGTTGGGGTACGCGGCCGGCGCCGGTCTCGCCGTGCTCGTCATCGCGGTCAGCGTCGGCCCGGTCGCCGGCGCTTTTGCCTTTCTCGTGGGCGCGGGGCTTGCCGTGGCCTGCGGCATCTTCGTCTTCCTGCCGATCGTCCTGCTGCTGATCTGGATGGGGCAACTGCGCATCTGGTGGATCGTTCTGCTGTCGCCGGCGCTGCTGCTTGCCGGCGGATACATTCTCTCGCCGCCGGGGGAGTCCTGGTTGAACGTGGTGCTTGCCCGGAGCGACGGCGGGCTCACGGTGAACTGGCAGGCTGCCTTCGCTGCCGCTTTCGCCGCTTGCTGCGGTCTCGTCGGCTGGGTCGTCGGCTTCGGGTTCCGTGTCCGCCCGCAGGCACTGGAAGACGAGGCCGATTGAAACGCTAGCGGGCCAGCAGGCGATCTCCCTCGCGGTGCAGGCGCTCGGCGGCGAAGTCGATGAAGCTGCGGATCTTGGCCGCCGCCCGACGGCCTTCGGCGTGGAGCAGGTGGATCGGCATCTCGGCTTCGTCGTGACCGGCCAGGAGTTCCACCAACTGCCCCTCGGCCAGGGCGTCGGCGACCTGGTAGGAGAGGGCACGGGTCACGCCCCAGCCCTCAAGCGCCGCGTCGATGGACGCCTGCATGGTGTTCACCGTCAGGGCCGGGGCCAGCCGCAGGTTTTGCTGATCATTGCCTTTCACAAAGCCCCAGACCGGCGCGTCGTCGACGCTGGCCGGGAAGATGACGCGGTGATCGCGCAGCGCCGCCGGCGCCGCCGGAGTTCCATGACGTTTCAGATAGTCCGGTGCCGCCACCACGACGCGCCGGACCGCGCCGACCCGCCGGGCGATCAGCGAGGAGTCCGGCAGGTCGCCAATGCGCAGCGCCACGTCCAGGCCTTCGTCCAGCAGGCTCACGTTGCGGTCCAGGAACAGCGCGCTTGCGGTGACGGCCGGATAGGCATCCAGAAAGGCGCGCAGGACGGGCGCGACGAAACGCTGGCCGAAGAGCACGGGCGCCGTCACCCGCAGGTGGCCGCTGGGCGCGGCCTGCGATCCCGCCACCGTGCTTTCCGCTTCCTCCAGATCGGCCAGGATGCGCTGGGCATCCTCGCGCAGGCGCTGGCCCGCCTCGGTCAGCGTCACCTTGCGGGTGGTGCGCGTCAGAAGCCGCGCGCCCAGGCGCGCCTCCAGACCGGTGATCAGCCGCGTGACGGCCGGCGGCGAACTGCCGAGGCGGCGTGCCGCCGCGTTGAAAGCCCCTTCCTCGGCCACGGCGACGAAGGCAGCGAGTTCTCGAAAGCGATCCATTATTCCAGCAATCGGAATTATATCTTCTGAATTTGAGATATTATTCTGAACTGAGGCAGATGTCATCTTCTCTGCACGGGCGGCGCCAACACCGTCCGGGAGATCCACGGGCCGCGGCACGGCGGCCTTCGCAAGAGGAGATGCACCATGGCCCGCGCTTTTGCAGAGATCGCTTTCACCGAGGCGGTGCGCGCCGAACAGACGCGCCAGGGCTCGGCCGCGAGCTATGCCAGGTTCCTCGAACCGGCGGCCGAAGGCGGCGACAGCCTGACCGCGCGGGAGGCGGACTTCATCGCCGCCCGCGACGGCTTCTTCCAGGCGACGGTCAGCGAGACCGGTTGGCCCTATGTCCAGTTTCGCGGCGGCCCCGCCGGTTTCCTGAAGGTGCTGGACGAGAAGACGGTTGCCTATGCCGATTTTCGCGGCAACCGGCAGTACCTCAGCGTCGGCAACCTGAAGGGCGACGACCGGGTCTCGCTGATCCTGGTCGACTACCCGAACCGCCGCCGGCTGAAGGTCTGGGGCCATGCCCGGATTGTGGAGCGCGCCGACGACCCGGCGCTGGTCGACAGCCTGCACGACGCCGCCTACCGGGCGAAGCCGGAGCGTGCGGTTGTGATCACGCTCGCCGCCTTCGACTGGAACTGCCCCCAGCACATTCCCCAGCGCTTCACCTTGGAGGAGCTGGAGCCGGTGCTCGCCCCGCTGAAGGAAGAGCTGCGCCGCCTGGAAGCGGAGAACGCCGCGTTACGCGCCGGGACGGGCGCCGTCGCTGAAACGGCCGGCTGACGGCGCCCCGTCGCGCACCCGAACCCATCCCTGAAAACCGAGATGAGAGATTCGAAAGGAGAGACCAATGCTTGACCGAGTCTATGGTTTTGCCAGTGCAACGGCTCTGACGCTCGCACTGACACTTGGATTGGCCGCTGCCTCCGCGGCCGACGACTCTACTTCAGCCACCACTGGACCCGCGGACGGCGTGCAGTTCGGCAAAGTCGTGATCGACGAGGTGGAGATCGCCTATCGCGAGGCCGGCGATCCCTCCAGGCCGACCGTGCTGCTGCTGCACGGCTTCCCGACCTCCTCCCACATGTTCCGCGACCTGATTCCGGTTCTGGGTGAGCGCTATCATGTGCTGGCCCCGGATTACCCGGGCTTCGGGGCCTCGGCCATGCCCTCGGTCGAGAACTTCGATTACAGCTTCGATCGACTGGCCGAGATGATGACCGCCTTCATCGACCGCAAGGGCGTCGGGCGCTACGCCGTCTACCTCATGGATTACGGCGCACCGGTGGGCTACCGCATGTTCGCCGACAATCCTGGGCGCGTCACCGGCTTCATCATCCAGAACGGCAATGCCTACGAAGAGGGGCTGCCGGAGTTCTGGGACCCCATCCGCGCCTACTGGGCCGACCGCTCGACGGAGAACGGCGACGCGCTGCGCGGCTTCCTGACGCTGGAAGCCACCAAGTGGCAGTTCCTCCACGGCACCCAAAACCCGGCGCAGATCAGCCCGGACAACTTCTGGCACGTGCAGTACCTGCTCGACCGGCCGGGCAACCAGGAAATCCAGCTTGCCCTGTTCTACGACTACCGCACGAACGTCGCGCTTTACCCTCAGTGGCAGGCCCTGTTCCGCGCGCATCAGCCGCCGGCCCTGCTGGTCTGGGGCAGGAACGACGAGATCTTCCCGGAAGCGGGGGCCCATCCCTACAAGCGCGACCTCAAGGACATCGAGTTTCATCTGCTCGATACCGGCCACTTCGCGCTGGAGGAGTACGGCGCCTTCATCGCCGAGCGTATGCTGGCCTTCCTCGACTGGGTCGCCCGATGAAGGCTGGACTCCAGCCCCGTAGTCCTCTGAGTGCCGCGTCACATCGCGTGTGACGCGGCACTTTGCTGCTGACGCCTCTGCATCGATTGACTAGCATTGCCGAATGGCTGAGATCGTCAATCTGCGGCAGGCGCGCAAGCGCCTGAAGCGTCAGGAGAAGGCCGAAAAGGCGACGGAGAACCGGACCCGCTTCGGCCGCAGCAAAGCGGAGCGCCGCAAAGCCGAAGCGGAGCGCGACAAGACGGCGCGGGACCTGGACGGCAAGAAACTCGACTGAACGCCGGCGCAAACTGCGAAGCTCTTGCGTCCTTCTGCAGCTCCCGATCATCATACAGCGAAAGATGACTTTGGACTCCCGGGCCGTATGTATCCGAAAGTCCGAGAGCTTTCCGCCGCGACCCTTCCAGGGGATATGAAGGGACCACACCGTCGATGAAGTCTTCGAACAGACAGGCGGCCGGGCCGTTGGTGGCGGCCCTGCTGCTGGCCTTCGCATCGGCCTGCTGGGGCGGCAACATCACCCTCGGCCGGGCGATCGCGACCGAGATCCCGCCGGTCGGGCTCAGTTTCTGGCGCTGGCTGCTGGCTTTCTGTGTGCTGCTGCCCTTCGTCTACGTCCGGCTGCGCGCCGACTGGCCGGCCGTGCGGCGGCACTGGCGCTTTCTGGCCCTGCTCGCTTTCTTCGGGATGGCCGCCTTCCACACCGCCCTCTATCTCTCGGTGAACTTCACCACGGCCACCAATGCGGCGCTGCTGGTGGCTATCTGCCCGGTGCTGGTGCCGGTGCTGTCCTGGGCCATCTACCGCGAGGCGGTGACCCTGCGGCTCGTGGTGGCGACGGTCGTCTCGCTGCTGGGCGTCGTGGTGGTCGTGACCCGCGGCGATGTCGAGCGCGTGCTGGCGATCAGCTTCAACACCGGCGACCTGACCATGCTGATCGCCGTATTCACCTGGTCTGTCTACACCGTGCTGGTGAAACGCCGGCCGCCGGAGCTGCACCCCCAGGTGCTGCTGGCCGTCACGATGCTCTTCGCCATTGCCATGCTGTTTCCAGTCTATCTCTGGGAGACCGCGACGCTGCGGGCGATGCCCGTGTCGACGGCTTCGGCGGTTACGCTCGCCTACGTGGTGGTCTTCGCCTCGCTCCTGGCCTTCCTCGCCTTCAACCGCGGCATCGAGGTTCTCGGTCCCAACATCGGCGGCCTGTTCATGCATCTGGTGCCGGTCTTCGGTGCCGTCTTTGCCTTCACCTTTCTGGGCGAGCGGTTGCAGGCCTTCCATGCGGTGGGGATTGCCGCCATCGTCGCCGGTATCGTCATGGCAAGCTGGCGCCGCCGCGCGCAGGCTCCGTCGCCCTCGGCGGGGGCATGAGGGTTCGCGATATGGGCCGTCAAGACGGCGAAGGCATGACTGCGGAGGACGTGACGGCTTTCTGTGCCGCGATGGCGGCACGGGGCATCGGCATCTGGCTTGACGGCGGCTGGGGTGTCGACGCTCTGCTGGGTCGTCAAACCCGCGCGCACAGCGATCTCGACATCGTCGTGGAGGAAAAGGACCTTCAGGACGTGGTCGGATTTCTGCAGGGGAGCGGCTATCGCGATCTGCCGCGCCCCGATACGCGCCCCTGGAACTTCGCCCTGGGCGACCAAACAGGCCGCATCGTCGACCTTCATGTGGTCGTGCTCGATGACCGGGGCAACGGACGCTACGGCCCGCCGGAAGCGGGCGAGGGGTGCTATCCGGCCGAAGCCCTGGAAGGGCGGGGCGAGGTGAACGGCCGGGCGGTGCGCTGCACGTCGGCGGCGTTCCAGGTCCAGTCCCACAGCGGTTATGCCCTGACCGACAAGGACCACCGCGATGTCACGGCGCTGGCCGAGGCCTTCGATCTCGAACTGCCGGCCGCGTTCCGCGACCGGCCGCGCTAAACCGCGATCACCTTGCCCGGATTCATGAGGTTTTGAGGATCGAGGGCCGTCTTCACCCGGCGCATCATCTCGATTTCGAGGGGCGCCTTGAAGCGTGCGTTCTCCGCCACCTTCATATAGCCGATGCCGTGCTCGGCGGAGATCGAACCGCCCATCTCGACCACCAGGCTGTGCACGGCCTGGTTCACCTCGTCCCAGCGCGCCAGATAGGCTTCCCGGTCGGCATCCTCCGGCTGCGACAGGTTGAAGTGGATGTTGCCGTCGCCCAGGTGGCCGAAGGCCACGGGACGGATGCCGGGCACCATCTCCCCGACGAGGGCCAGGGCGCGCTCCAGGAAGGCCGGCACCTTGGAAACGGGAACCGAAACATCATGCTTGATGGAGCCGCCCTCGAACTTCTGACCTTCGACCAGTCCTTCGCGGATGCGCCAGAAAGCGGTGGCCTGGCGTTCGTTGGCTGCCAGCGCCGCATCGATGACCAGCGACCCCTCATGAGCGTCGGCCAACAGGTCTTCCAGTACGCCTGCAAGTCCACCATCAGACTGGCCGGCAGCCAGTTCCATCAGCACGTACCAGTCATGGCGTTCCGCCAGCGGGTCTTCGATCCCATCCACATGGCGCATGGCAAAGTCGAGGCCGATGCGGGGGATCAGCTCGAAGGCGGTCACCCGGTCGCCGGAGGCGCTGCGGGTACGGGCCAGCAGGTCGATGGCGGCCTCCGGGTCCGGGATCGCGACGAAGGCGACGGCGGTTTCCCGCGGCCGGGGAAAGAGCTTCAGGGTTGCCGCGGTGATGATCCCCAGGGTCCCTTCCGCACCGATGAAGAGATGCTTCAGATCGTAGCCGGTGTTGTCCTTCCGCAGGGCGGTGAGCCCGTCCCAGACGCTGCCGTCCGCCAGCACCACCTCCAGACCCAGCACGAGGTCGCGGGCATTGCCGTAGCGCAGGACGTGAATGCCGCCGGCATTGGTGGAGAGATTGCCGCCGATCTGGCAGGAGCCTTCGGCGCCGAGACTGAGGGGGAACAGCCGGTCGACGCCTTCGGCGGCGGCCTGGACGTCTTGCAGGATGCAGCCGGCCTCTACCGTGATGCTGTAGTCGGTCGGGTCGAGATTGCGCACGCGCGCCATCCGCCCCAGGTTGATCAGGACCGCATCGTCCCCGGCGAAGGGCACCGCACCGGCGACGAGGCCGGTGTTGCCGCCTTGCGGCACCATCGGCACCCCGGCCTCGGCGCAGAGCGCCACGGCCTTGGACACCTCCTCCGTGCTTGCCGGGCGGATCATGAAGGGCGTCTGTCCCTCATAGCGGCCGCGCTGTTCTTTCAGGAAGGGGGCGAGGGCCTCGGCATCGCCGACAACGCCTTTTTCGCCCAGCAGCGCGGTCAGCTTCGCGCGCAGGTCATCATAGTCAGCGGTCTTGGGGCTCGCAGCGTCCATAGCCGGAGTCTAATACCCTCCCGATGTTCTGACCAGCATGTGCGGAACCTAGGTCAGACTGTGCTCTCAAGTATGGCTGCGGGGCGCGGCGGCACGGCGCAGGCGGTCGTTGATGGCAACGCCAAGATCATGGTCGGGAACCGGCATCGCGGCAATCGCCCGGGCCCCGCTCATATCCAGGGTGTGGAGATGGGCGAAGAGGTTGGCTGCGGCCTCGGCAAGATCGCCCGCCTCACTGAGGTTCAAGGTCATCATCGCACCTTGGAGAACCTGGGGCCCGAAGGCCAGCAGGGCCTCGTCGGCCTCCACACTCTCGGCGGCGAGGCGCAGCGGTTTGGCGGGGGCATAGTGACTGAGCAGCATGCCCGGCGCCTTCACCGCCGCGTCATGGCCGGGATCGGCGACCGGCCCCAGAACCGATTCCAGGTCTTCCGCCGTCACCGCGCCCGGGCGCAGGATCGTCGGCTGCGGGACGGAGAGATCCAGCACGGTCGACTCCAGGCCGACGGCGCAGGGTCCGCCGTCCAGGATCACGGCGACACGCGCACCCAGGGACCGGGCCACGTGTTCGGCGCAGGTCGGGCTGATTCGGCCCGAGGCATTTGCGCTGGGGGCGGCCAGGGGCAGTCCGGCCTCGCTCAGCAGGCGCTGGGCGACCGGGTGGGCGGGCACGCGCACCGCCTGGGTCTGCAGGCCGGCGCTGCAGAGTAAAGAGAGGGCGCTTTCCCGACGGCGCGGCAACACCAGCGTCAGGGGGCCGGGCCAGAACTGCCGCGCCACGCTCTCAGCCCTGGTGTCGAAGACAACCTCCCTGGCCGCCCCCTCCGCATCACGGAAATGCACGATCAGGGGATTGAACTGCGGGCGCTTCTTGGCTGCGAAGATGCCGGCGACGGCGCGGTCGCTGGTCGCATCGGCGCCGAGGCCGTAAACCGTCTCGGTCGGAAAGGCGACGAGACCGCCGGCCTGCAGGACTTCTGCGGCCTTCCGGAACCCCGCATCGTCCGCTGCCCTGATGTTCGCGCTGTCCAGCTGCATGGCGGCGCAGTCTAACGACGGGCAGCGCAAAGAAAACCCTCGTTGGATGCAGGGGAGAGCGCGGTTGGAGGAATGAGAACCCAACAGGCGGAGTACTGAAAGGCCCCAAACGACGAGACCGGGGCATTTAGCCCCGGTCCTTTGCTCTCGTCAGTCCAGGATCGGTTCCTACCGCGGTTTGGGGAACCTCCTGTCGAGTCACCGCACAGGCTTTGCGGCGGCTATATCGTCACCGGTTTTCCGGCCACGTGCGTATAGCTTGCGACTCATCGAGTGGTCTGGTCAAGAGCCCAATTGTGGAAAAGTCCAGCCCGAACCTGCCTTGCACCGACGATTTTGCATGTGCAAACTCGATGCAAATCGCTATTCGCGCGGGTGGGCAGCATGGCCGCAAAGATTCTTACCGTGGCGCAGCAAAAAGGCGGCGCCGGCAAGACGACCTTGGCGGCCAATCTTGCGGTTGCGTATGCCCAGGCGAAGATGCGTGTTGCGGTTGCCGACATCGACCCGCAGCAGTCGCTGACCATGTGGAATGCGCTGCGCGCGAAGCTGCACGGCGATACTGCGGGCCTCACCATCAGTTCCGTCGGCGGCTGGAAGCTGGCCGGGGAGATCGACCGCCTGAAGCGCGATCACGACGTGGTCATCGTCGACTCCCCGCCCCATGCGGAAACCGAAGCCAAGATCGCGGTGCGCCACGCCCACCTCGTCATCGTGCCGATTCAGCCCTCGCCGATGGACGTCTGGGCGACGGAGCCGACGCTGGATCTGGCGCAGAAGGAAAGGGCACAGGTGCTGCTGGTGCTCAACCGCGTGCCGCCGCGCGCCAACCTGACCGACGAGATGCTGGCGGAGATCAAGGACTACGGCGCCAAGGTGGCGCGCAGCCGCATCGGCAACCGGGTCGGCTTCGGCGGCGCCATGCTGCAGGGCCAGGGCGTCACGGAGTTCCAGAAAAGCAGCCGCGCCGCCCAGGAAATCCGCGCCCTCTCCAAAGAGGTGCTGAAAGCGGCGACTTAGGAGACTCGCTTCACCCCGCCGCCGGCTCCCCGGAGGCGTAGAAGAAGGGGTTCTCGAAGCCGGGCTTGCCGTAGTCCAGCGGTTCGTCGTCCAGGGTGTAAACCTGCCCGCCGGCGGCCAGCAGCACTGCGTGGCCGGCAGCCGTATCCCACTCCATGGTGCGCCCGAAGCGCGGGTAGAGATCGGCGCGGCCGGATGCGACGAGGCAGAACTTCAGGGAACTGCCGGCGGAGACCGTTTCGGCGACCTTGTAGCTGCTCAGGAAGTTCTCCAGGTCTTCGCCTTGGCCATGACGCCGGCTCGCCACGACGACGGCACCTTCTTCGGGGCGTTTGCGCACACGGATGTCCATCAGCGGCTGGTCGGTGTTCGCGAAGACCGCCCGGCCGGCCCCCTTGCCGCCGGCCTCCGTCTCGCCGCAGATTCCGGCCCAGGTCATTGCCATGGCCGGCGCGTGGACGACGCCGGCCACCGGCTGACCGTCCTCGATGAGGGCGATGTTCACGGTGAACTCGCCGTTGCGCGAGATGAACTCCTTGGTGCCGTCCAGCGGATCGACCAGCCAGAAGCGGTTGCCCTCGATGACCGGTACCTCGCCGCCGGCGACAGCCTCCTCGGCGACCACCGGGATGTCCGGCGTCAGGGTGTTCAGGGCGCCGAGAATGAAGGTCTCCGCCGCCTCGTCCGCCTCGGTCACCGGCGAGGCATCGTCCTTGTGGCGCACTTCGATGTCCTCACCTTCGACGTAGTAGGCGAGGATGATCTTGCCGGCCCGCTCGGCGATCAGCTTCAGGGTGGCGAGGATGTCCTCCTCGTTCATCTCCCCGTTCAAGTCCTCGTTCATCTCCGCGGCCGTTTCCGCCAGGGCGCCGTTTTCCGTGCTCAAACCTTACTCCGCTGCTTGACTTTGCTGGGCGTCCTGGATGGCGCGCCAGACCTTCTCCGGCGTTGCCGGCATGTCAATGTGACGGATGCCGAGGGGCGAAAGTGCGTCAACCAGCGCATTGATGACCGCCGGGCAGGCGCCGATGGCCCCCGCCTCGCCGGCGCCTTTCACGCCCATCGGGTTGGTCTCGCAGGGCATATCCTCCACCATGGTAAGCTCGATGGAGGGCAGATCGTCGGCCCGGGGCATGCAGTAGTCCATGAAGGACCCGGTCAGCAATTGGCCGTTCTCGTCGTAGACGGTGCGCTCCAGCAGCGCCTGGCCGATGCCCTGAACCGTGCCGCCGTGCACCTGGCCGGCAGCCATCATGGGGTTTACCAGGGTTCCGAAGTCGTCAACGACGACATAGCGCTGCAGGCGCACCACGCCGGTCTCCGGATCGACCTCCAGCTCGCAGAGGTGACAGCCGTTGGGGTAGGTCTGCTTGCCGGCGACGATGTGGTGCTGTTCGTCGGGCGTCTCGCGCAGGTCCTCCGGCAGGCTGTCCCCCTGGGTCGCCTTGGCGACGTCGGCCAGGCTCACCCGCCGGTCCGTGCCGGCGACGGTGAAGATGCCTTCCGCGAACTCGATATCCGCTTCGGCGGCCTCCAGCAGGTGGCCGGCGATCTTGCGGCTGCGTTCGATCACCTTGTCCGCCGCGCCGTCCAGAGCCATGCCGCCCATCAGCAGCGAGCGCGAACCGCCGGTGCCGCCGCCTTGCGGCAGATCCCAGGAGTCGCCCTGATGAATCTCGACCTGCTCGGGCTCCAGTCCCAGCTTGTCGGCGAGTAGCTGTGTGTAGGCGGTGAAGTGCCCCTGGCCGTTGGACTGTGTGCCGATCCACAGGGTGACGCCGCCGTCCTCGCGCAGTTTCAGGCGCGCGGTTTCCTCGCCGTTGGAGCCGCAGACCTCGCCGTAGCTCGCCAGGCCCAGGCCGCGCAGCTTGCCGCGGCTGGATGCCTCCCTGCGGCGTTCGGCAAAGCCCGCCCAGTCCGCCGCCGCAATGCCGCGCTCCATGATCTCGGCGAAGTTGCCGCTGTCGTAGGTTTCGCCGAAGGCGGTGGTGAAGGGCAGGGCCTCCGGCGCGATGAAGTTGCGCCGCCGCAGATCGTCGGGGCTGAGCCCCATGTCGCGGGCCGCGGCGTCCATCAGCCGCTCGATCATGTAGGCTGCCTCCGGCCGGCCGGCGCCGCGGTAGGCATCGACCGGAACGGTGTTCGTGAACACACAGGTGACTTCCGTGTAGCCCACAGGAATGGTGTAGAGACCGCTCAGCATCGGGCCGTAGCACCCGGTCGGAATGAAAGGCGCAAAGTTGGACAGGTAGGCGCCCATGTTGGCGGTGGTGGTAACCCGCAGGCCGAGCGCCTTGCCGCTGGAGTCCAGCGCCAGTTCGGCCAGGGTGACGTGGTCGCGGCCCTGGGTGTCGCTGAGGAAGCCTTCGCTGCGCTCGGAAATCCAGCGCACCGGCCGGCCCAGACGCCGCGCCGCAAAGAGCACCAGCACGGTTTCCGGGTAGACGAAGATCTTCATGCCGAACCCGCCGCCGACGTCGGGCGAGATGACGCGCAGCTTCTCCTGCGGCACCTGGAAGATGCCGCTGAGCGGCCCCAGCATGCGGTGGGAGCCCTGATTGCCTGTGTGCAGCGTGAAGGTCCCGCTGGCCGCGTCGTAGTCGCCGATGGTGGCGCGCGGCTCCATCGCGTTGACGACGACGCGGTTGTTGACGAACTCCAGCCGCGTCACGTGGTCGGCCTTGTCGAAGGCCGCGCGCGTGCCCGCCTCGTCGCCCATCTCCCAGACCAGACTGGTGTTGGCGGGGGCCTCCTCCCAGATCTGCGGCTGGCCGGGCGCGGCGGCGGTCCGGGTCTCGGTCACCGCGGGCAACTCGTCGTAGTCGACCATCACCAGTTCGGCGGCATCGCGTGCTTCTGCCACGCTTTCCGCCACCACCAGTACGACCGGATCGCCGACATGGCGCACCCGCCCGCGGGCCAGTGCCGGGTGTGGCGGCATCACGGTCTTGCCGCCGTTCTTGCCGGGCATGGGCACCAGGCAGGGGATGTCGCCGACGCCGTCGGCGCTCAGGTCCTCAGCGGTGAAGACCCCCAGCACGCCGGGCGCCGCCCTGGCGTCGCCGAGATCGATGCCGGTGATCTCTGCATGTGCAAAGGGGCTGCGCACCAAGACGGCGTAGCTCTGCCCCTCCAGTTTGATATCGTCGCTATAACGGCCCTGGCCGGTCAGGAAGCGTACGTCTTCCACCCGGCGCAGGCCCTGGCCAACGCCAAATCGCCCCATGGGTCCTAAGGTCTCCGTGAAGAAGGGATGTCGGAAGAATTACCCGGAATGATAGGCGAGACCGGCGGCGGCGACCAAGAGGAAAGTCATGACAGTTCTGCATGGCTGCTGCCCAGCGTGCCGTTCCGCATTGGCAGGAGATTGTTCGTTGGCCCCTGGTTTAGGCTCCGGGCCCGCATGATAACCGGTCGAAAACAGGAGCGATGCAGATGGAGCAGCGGCTTTCTATGGTGACCCTGGGCGTACGCGATATGGCGCGCGCCCGCGCCTTCTATGAAGAGGGATTGGGCTGGACCCTCGGCGACGGTGTCGAGGGCCGCGTCGCCTTCTATCAGCTGGGCGGCATGCTGCTGGGCCTCTACGGGCTGGAGGCTCTCGCCGAGGACGCAGAGCTGCCGCTGGCCGGCTTGAAGCCCGGCGCCAACTTCGGCGGCACGACGCTGGCCTACAACGTCCGCGACAAAGCCGCAGTGGATGCGACTCTGCAGGAGGCCGAGGCCGCCGGCGCGAAGATCGTCAAGCCGGCGCAGGAGGTTTTCTGGGGCGGCTACTCCGGCTACTTTGCCGACCCCGACGGCCACCTCTGGGAGGTTGCCTTCAATCCCTTTTGGACGCTGAATGACGACGGCAGCGTCACGCTGCCGGCAAAGGCGTGACCGACAAAGACTTGAGATGAGGGGAGCGTGTCGGGCCTATGGCCTTGGAGCATGACGGCCTGCTGACGATGCTGATGCGGGTGAATCGCGCCCGTCTCGGCCTGGCGAGGGACGATGAAGCCGTGGAAGACGTCATCGAGATGCTCTTCAGGCCCTCGGAGAAGCTCGCCATCTACGGCACCCTGGCGCCGGGGGAGGCGAACCACCACCAGATCGCCGGGCTCGGCGGCCGCTGGACGGAAGCGACGCTGCAAGGCGTGCTCGACCGTGTCGGCCAGGGCGAGCACCAGGGCCTGCCGGCGCTGCGCCTGGACCCCAAAGGCCAGGCCGTTTCGGCGAGGCTGCTGGAGAGCCCCAGGCTGCCCGGCGCCTGGGATCGCCTGGACGCCTTCGAAAGCCGGGAAATGCAGCGCCTGTTGGCGCCAGTGCAGCACAACGGCCGCCTGCTCGCCGTCGCCAACGTCTACACCCTCACGAGCGCCATGAAGGTGGTGCTGGCCTGAGCGCCGCGCCTGTCTTCGGGCATGACCCTCGGGTCGTGCCTAAGCAGGGAGCGCGGCGGTCGCGGCTACTGCTTCGACGCCACTCAAAGCATCGCGACAGAGCGGGAAACAATCGCTAAGATTGAATCCGGGATGGAGCGTTGGACGGGGCGGCATGGGCAGGTTTTGGCGTCAGGTTTTTTGGGCATCGCGTTGGAAGAGCCTTTCGGGCCTTGCTTGCGCTTCCATGGCCATCTTGCTTCTGGCTTCGGGTGCGCCCGTCGCCATCGCCGCCGAGCCCGATGCGCGCCTCAAGCAGGCGGCGCAGCACTTCGCCGATCTGGAGGACGACGCGGCCAAGGCGATCCTCGACGAATTGAGCGCTGAAGGACTTGCCGACGCCGATGTCCTGCTCGGCTACCTCTACGCCGATCCGCTTTATGAGGCGCGAGACGACGAGACTGCCATGTCTCACTTCGAGCGCGCTGCTCAGCGAGATCACCCGGAGGCCATCTTTCAGTTAGCCGAATCTGCTTACTGGGCGGGCTACCTCCATCCGCAACGTGGTGCGCCCACGCAAATCCTGGGGCTGGGAAATGGGGAGACCTACGCGCTATTGAAGCGTGCCATCGCGTTGAAGCACGGCGGCGCGGTGTTTCGGCTGGCGCTGCTCTGCATCTTCGAGGACTACGATTGCACCGACGATGAGGTCGAGATGTCGCTGAATGTGCGCTGGACCGCAGTGCGTGGCGGTGTCAGGTATCTAACGGACCCTTTCTCCGCACTGCGATTGCTTGAGAAGGAAGAGGAGTCCTTTGAGCGCTCGCAGAGTTTCCACAATTACCTCGAGGTTGGGCTCTCCTTCGTCAATCCGCTTGTCGCGACAGTTTGGGGAGGCGGATGGCAGCATGTTACTGAGCGTAATCGTTGCCCCAGTGTGCATCATCCCAGTGCGGTCAACCGCATGTTTGCAAAGATGAACGGAGTGAAGCGTTCCTTCTCAGGCAGCTTGTCTTTGGAGGACTGCTATAGCACCGAGGAGTTGGAGGCCCTTGACGACAAGGTCTTCAATATGCTGGACGGCATTGTGACCCTGCATGGAACGTTTCAGGTAAGCCACATCCGTTGGTGCTTCGAGAACCTCAAGGGACGCGCCTCGGCTGCTTGCCTCGCCAACGCTGCTTTCGATCACCAGTTCGCTTGCTCAAAGCTGTCGATGGCTCCATACCTTTACGGCATGGATGTACCTTATGTCGGATCGCCGCGTTATCTGCGTTGCCGTGAGCACATGCTGGGTGCTCGGGGGCGGTAAGAGAAAGCCGAATCTCCGGTCCCGGTACTGTATGTCCGTTGCGGACCGTGCCGGACCCGCTACCTTGGCTGGGTTAGCGATCGCCGCGCTGCCACAGCTTCGTTTGCAGTTGAACGCTGTCTCGGAAGGGAAGCCATGCGAAAGATCTGTTTGGCGCAGGCGGTCCTGGCGACTGTTGCTGTCTCTTTGGCACTTGCCGCTGCGTTACCGGCCCTGGCCGACGGAGTGAAGGACAACGTCTTCGGCGGACGGACCTACTACCACCTGACGCTGGAACTGACGCGCGACAGGCTGGTGGAGATCGGCGCCATCGGCAATCCGGACCTGGAGTATCGCTTCAGCGACGGCGGCCAGTTCGAGGTCTACCTGCAGGGGGACCTGCCGGGCATCGCCGCGCCGGGCTGCCAGGGGGTCACCCTGCGCATGCCCTGGACCGACCCGCGCAGTGACGGGGCGGATGAGAAGATCGCGGGCAAGCGGGCGCTCTTCGACCGCATTCAGAGCCTGATCCGCTGGCATGAGATCGACAGCCTGGACGTGGTCGTCGAACTCAATCCCTACGTGGAGCAGGCGACGGACGGAAGCCTGCGCCTCACCCGGTGTCTCGCTTTCTTCCGCCAGGCCTTCGGCGCCTACGTGGCGCACGACGGGCCCTTGAGCGACAAGTGAGGTCCTTCAGAGCGGTCGACAGACCGTCCTTCGGCAGTCCACCCTTCGAGACGCTTGCTGCGCAAGCTCCTCAGGATGAGGCGTCAAGACAAGTCCTTACCCTGAGGAGCGCCCGGGAGGGGGCGTTTCGAAGGGTGAAGACGATGCCCTCCTAGTCGAAGGCCTCTTCCCAGGACCCCCGGGTCGCCGCCTTGGAGTACTCGGTGGCGCGGTTTTCGAAGAAGTTCACGTGCTCGACGCCGTTGAGGATCGCGTCCAGCCAGGGCAGGGGGTTCTTCTCCGTGCGGTAGATCGGCTGCAGGCCGAGCTGGGTGAGGCGGCGGTCGGCGATGTAGCGGATGTAGGTCTTCACCTCCTCCGCCTCGAGCCCTTCGATGCCGCCCTGTTCGAAGGCGAGATCGATGAAGGCGTCCTCGTGGGTGACGATGGTCTCGCAGGCCCGGTAGAGATCCTTTTCGAAGGCCTCGGTCCAGATTTCCGGATTCTCTTCGATGAAGGTCTTGAACAGCCGGATCGCCGACTGGGTGTGCAGGGTCTCGTCGCGCACCGACCAGGTGACGATCTGGCCCATGCCCTTCATCTTGTTGAAGCGCGGGAAGTTCAGCAGGATCGCGAAGCTGGCGAAGAGCTGCAGGCCCTCGGTGAAGGCGCCGAAGACGGCCAGGGTCTTGGCGATCTCCTCCTTCGTGTCGCAGCCGAACTCGTGCATGTAGTCGTACTTGTCCTTCATCGCCTTGTAATGCAGGAAGGCGGAATATTCGGACTCCGGCATGCCGATGGTGTCCAGCAGGTGCGAGTAGGCGGCGATGTGCACCGTCTCCATGTTGGAGAAGGCGGCCAGCATCATCTGCACCTCGGTCGGCTGGAAGACCCGGCTGTAGTGCTTCATGTAGCAGTTGTTCACTTCCACGTCGGACTGGGTGAAGAAGCGGAAGATCTGGGTCAGCAGGTTGCGCTCGGCGCCCGTCAGGTTGCGGTTCCAGTCCTTCACGTCGTCGGCCAGCGGCACCTCTTCCGGCAGCCAGTGGATGCGCTGCTGCATCAGCCAGGCGTCATAGGCCCAGGGGTAGCGGAAGGGTTTGTAGACCGGGCTGGCGTCGAGCAGGGACATGGCGTCTTGGTTCTCCCACGGCAGGGTTTTTTGGGTGCTGAGGCCGGCGGTCCCCCCGAACCGCCGGCCTCGGGCCTCCGAAGTATCCCCTACACACACTTGAAATCTTCGGAAGGCATTGCTTGGGCGGCCGCCTGCGTCGGAAAAGGCCGGGGCCGCCTGATCGTTTAAGGCGCGCCTACTGGCAGGCGAGGCACTCCTCGTAGTCGGTGGTGCTGGCGGCCGCCAGGGCCGGCGTCTCCTTGGAGGAGATCTTGCCCAGGTGCGGCACGGCTGCGGTGGTGCCGGCACCTTCCGCCGATTCCGCCCGTTGGATCGATTTGGAGCGGCAGTAGTAGAGGCTCTTCACGCCCTTCTTCCAGGCCTGATAGTGGATCTGGTGCAGGTCGCGCTTGTGCACGTCGGCGGGCACGAAGATGTTCAGCGATTGGCCCTGGCAGATGAACTCGGAACGGTCGCCGGCGTGTTCGATCAGCCAGCGCTGGTCCAGCTCGAAAGCCGTCTTGAAAACGTCCTTCTCGTCATCGCTGAGGAAATCCAGGTGCTGGACCGAGCCCTCGTTGACGGTGATCGACGTCCAGACCTCTTCGGTGTTCCGCCCCTTTTCCTCCAGCAGCGCGGTGAGGTGCTTGTTGCGCACGTTGAAGGAGCCGGACAGCGTCTTGTGGGTATAGCTGTTGGCGGCGATCGGCTCGACACCGGGCGAAGCGCCACCGCAGATGATCGAAATCGAGGCCGTGGGCGCGACCGCCATCTTGTTGGAGAAGCGCTCCATGATGCCGAACTCCTCGGCATCCGGGCAGGCGCCGCGCTCCTCGGCCAGCTTGCGCGAGGCGGCGTCTGCGTCCTTGCGGATGGCGGCGAAGATGCGCTTGTTCCAGACCTTCGCCATGACGCCTTCCATGGGAATGCCGTTGGCCTGGAGGAAGGAGTGGAAGCCCATGACGCCCAGGCCGACGGAGCGCTCGCGCATTGCCGAATACTTGGCCCGCTCCATGGAATCCGGCGCGTTGTCGATGAAGTCCTGCAGCACGTTGTCGAGGAAGCGCATCACATCTTCGATCAGCGCTTCGTTGTCCTGCCATTCGAAGTAGGTCTCCAGGTTCATCGACGCCAGGCAGCAGACCGCCGTGCGGTCGACGCCGTGGTGGTCGATGCCGGTCGGCAGCGTGATCTCGCTGCAGAGGTTCGACATCTTTACCGTCAGGCCGGCCAGCTTGTGGTGTTCCGGGATCTGCCGGTTCACGTGGTCGCCATAGATGATGTAGGGCTCGCCGGTCTCGATGCGGGCGGTGAGGATGCGAATCCAGAGATCGCGGGCCTTCACCTTGCGGATCACGGCACTGTCCTTGGGGCTCAGCAGCCCCCATTCCTCGTCCTTTTCGACGGCGCGCATGAAGGCGTCGCTGATCACCACGCCGTGGTGCAGGTTCAGCGCCTTGCGGTTCGGATCGCCGCCGGTGGGCCGGCGCATCTCAACGAACTCCTCGATCTCCGGATGGGAGACGGGGATGTAGCAGGCCGCCGAGCCGCGCCTGAGCGAGCCCTGGCTGATCGCCAGCGTGAGCGAATCCATCACCCGGATGAAGGGGATGATGCCGGAGGTCTTGCCGTTCTGGCCGACCTTCTCGCCGATCGAGCGCAGGTTGCCCCAGTAGCTGCCGATGCCGCCGCCGCGCGCGGCCAGCCACACGTTTTCGTTCCACAGCCCGACGATTCCATCCAGGCTGTCGCCCGCCTCGTTGAGAAAACACGAGATCGGCAGGCCGCGTGTCGTGCCGCCGTTGGACAGCACCGGCGTAGAGGGCATCAGCCAGAGCTTCGAGATATAGTCGTAGAGGCGCTGGGCATGGGCGCTGTCGTCGGCATAGTGGGCGGCGACGCGGGCAAAGAGATCCTGGAAGCTCTCGCCCGGCATCAGATAGCGGTCGGTCAGGGTCGCCTTGCCGAACGCGGTCAGCAGGTCGTCGCGCTCCCGGTGGATGCGCACGTGAATGCCGCGCTCGTTCTGGAACTCGTCGCGAATCTCGCCGTTGCCCAGCAGATCCTCGGGCAGATCGTCGGGCAGATCTTTCGCCGCGCTGCCGGTGTCCGCGCCCCGGGTTCTGGATTCGTCGGGTTGTCTTTCCGTGGCGACTTCTTTATCCACAGTGACCGGCCCGGTTTCGACATCGCTGTCGACGGTTCCGCTGCGCCCGAAAATACCCGATCCATCCATGTTTGGTTCCCCTCAGTCCACAGTTCGATCCACCTGTGGATCACTGTGATATTCAATTGTGGTAACAATATCTGGGGTTGATTCCCAGCGCCCACACCAGATATGGGCCAAATCTAGCCAGCGGTCTTGATTCTGTCATCATGAACAAAATGAGAACATTAATCATAGTAGCGCAGCGGTGTGGCAGAGCAAGGGCATTGCGCCGGTTACCCACAGACAAAGTTTTTGAGAGATGTGCGGACGTTTCCTTCTGACAGCCCCGGTCGAGGCGCTGCAGCGGCTTTTCGGCTTTCCCGAACTGCCGAATCTGACGGTGCGGTTCAATGTCGCGCCCGGGCAGGCGGTGGCGGCGATGCGCCTGGATGCCCAGCGCCGGCGGCAGTTCACCTGGTTGCGCTGGGGCCTTGTGCCCTCCTGGGCCAAGGGGGAGGGGGCGGCTGAAAGCGGCCGCCGGGCGACCCCGCTGATCAATGCCCGCGCCGAGACCGTGGCGGAGAAGCCGTCCTTCCGCGCCGCCTTCCGCCAGCGCCGCTGTGTGGTCTTCGCCGACGGCTTCTATGAATGGCGGCAGGACGGCAACCGCCAGCCCTACTGCGTGCGCCTTGTCGACGCGGCGCCATTTGCCTTTGCCGCGGTCTGGGAGCCGGGGGACCGCGCCGCTGCGGAGGCGGGGACAACTGGAACCTGCGCGCTGATCACCACTCAGGCCAACGACAAGATGGCCGCGGTGCATCATCGCATGCCCGTCATCCTGAGACCGGAGGCCGTTGGCCCCTGGCTCGATCCCGCCAGCGGCCAGGGCGAGCTTTTTCCGTTGCTGCAGCCGCTGCCCGCGGCGGCGGTGACCCTGACGCCGGTCTCAAAGCGCGTGAACGCGGTTCGCGAAGACGACGCCGGACTGCTCGAAGAGGACGTGCTGCCGGAGTCCCCCGCGCAACTGAAGCTGATTTGACGCTGCGCGCTGGGGCACGCGGGGGCGCTTTCTGACTAGCGGTCCGGGGCTGACTAGCGGTCGCGGGACAGCAGGATGTTGTGCCGGGAAAAGTGTTCCATGAACACAGCGACTTCTTGCGGAATCTCAGGCGGGAGCACATCGGTAACGTCCTGCCTTGCGAGGTCGACGAAGCCGGCGACCGCGGCCGCCTGATCCCGGTCCAGCCGCCGGAAGCCCATCGACCAGTCGGGAAAGGCCCGCTCGTCGATCGGACCTGCGATCAGCCGGGTCATGCCCCGATGCCGCGGGTCGGCGGCGATCCGATCATAAAGCGCTTCGACAGTCTGCCGCTCCCCTTCCAGGCACTGCAGGAAGTGGCGGTCGCCATAGAGCAGCATACCCGTGATGCCCGCAGCGGCATTGGCGCGGCGGGCATCCACGAGGATGGCCTCCAGATCGCCGTCGGACATGTCGTGACGGGCCGTGCTCATGTAGAGCAGCCTGTAGAGCGGGGATGCGGTCAAGCTCTTGCCCATGGACTCGTTGGGAGGATAAGCAGCCTGCCCAAAGCTGGTTAATTTAGCATTACCTCAAAGACCGGCAGGCCGCTGCCGCCGACCGGCAGACGGCCTGAAGGTGCAGATCGCCGGATTGGAAGGCGGTCAGGCGGTGTTCTGCTGGCTTTCGAAGAGGCGCTGCACAAGCTCGGGCGTTACCGCCGCCTCGCTCTCGGCCCCGACACTGGTCAGATAGGCGCCGATGGCACCGCGGGTGCGCGGGCCCATCAGTCCGTCGACCACGCCGGCATTGAAGCCAAGCTGGTTGAGGCTGTGCTGCACGAACATGATCGTCGGCTTGTCCGCGAACACGGTTTCCTCGACCGCCTGGAAGGTCGCTGCCCGCGCCTTGCCGCTCTGCAGCTCCTGGGCGGACATGTTGTTGGCGATGGCGGCGCGGATCTCTAGGGCCGTGGCGTGACCTTGCTGGTCGGCGACCGAAAGCCAGGAATAGCCGGAAACCAGGTTCTCCGGCACACCAAGGCCGGCCGCCTGGACCACACCGTAGGAGAAGGCGCCTTCGGTGTGGCCCTGCTCGGCGGCCTTGCCGTACCAGCGCGCAGCCCAGGAGAGGTTCTTGGTCACCCCGCGCCCGTTCGCGTAGCACTCCGCGAGGAGGTACTGGGCGGGGGCGTAGCCCTGCTCGGCGGAATCGCCCAGGTAGCGGACGGCACGGATGAAGTCCTGCTGGACGTCATCGCCGGCATAGTAGGCGGAGCCCAGTACATACTGCGCGCGCGGCTCGCCGCGGGTCGCCGCTGCGTTGATCCACTTGGCGCCTTCGTCCAGATCCTGATCGACGCCGCGGCCGGCGTTGTAGGCTTCGCCCAGTTCATAGGCCGCCGGCCCATGGCCGCGTACGGCCGCTTCGCGAAACCGGACCAGCGCCTCTTCCTCGGCGCCGCCCTCGCGCAGCCGCAGGCCTTCGTCATAGAGCGCGTTCAGCGCCGCGCTGTCCACCAAGGCGCCTTGCTCGCCGGAGGGCAGGGGTGTCTCGTCGTCGAAAATGCTGGAGACGCTCTCGCTGGCACCTTCCAAGGTGTCTTTGACCTCGGTACAGCCAGCGGCGACGGACCCGATAAGAACAACGGCTGCCACGGTCCCGAAGCCGCGGCGTCCTTTGCCGGTCAAGATCATGGAAACTCCCCTCAGGAAAAACGGCTCTCGTGGCCGTCCCGCAATGCGGCGGTGTTTCTGATCGGGCCCGCACCCGACCCCCGGAAGGCGGCCGGCGAGCAAGCCTCTGCGCCGGCCTCCCGCAGGCCGCGGCGATGTGAAAGACCCGGTTTTCATTGCCCGGTCGTCGATGCCCGATCTTAAATGGCGGTTCGTCCGGCGACTTTCATCGGCCGGATCGACAACGACGTCAACCATTACCGCCCCGCGCGCCAGTTCTGACGCGGGTGCCACAGAAATGGCCGGCATGGTCCCCCTTCTTGAACAATGCCCTATGGAAAACAGACTTTTGGGCACCCTCTGCCCCGAATACGTCCTGTTCAATCGACTGCCGCGCGAAACCGCAAGAGGCAAAATAGCGGCATAAAATACATATTGAGTTAGTTATTTAAATATATTTTACTTTGTGGAATGCTGAAATCATAGAGGCTTGCAGCAGGAGAACAGGCACATGCGCTCCACCGGCGCCTTAGATGCAAGGTCGGCCTTCGCCACTCTGGCCGGCGCCCTGAAGCCCGGGCTCCGGGGTCTCGGGGCGGTGATGGCGGTTGCCGGCATCGCGATGCTGGCGCCGGCCGGCGGACCTGTTCAGGCCGGGCAGGCGGCGGGACCGTTGGTCGATGTCGACTGGGTGACGGCCAACGCGGGCCGCGCCGACCTGCGTCTGCTTGACGTCCGCAACCGGATGAGCGGCGGCTCCGCCGAGGTCTTCGCCCGCGGTCACATTCCAGGCTCGGTCTACAGCGACTATCTGCGCGACGGCTGGCGTAAGTCGCAAGCAGGCGTGCCCGGGCAGCTGCCGCCGATCGCTGAATTGGAAGCGTTGATCGGCGGCCTGGGAATCGGCAATGAGGATCACGTGGTGATCGTCGCCGCCGGGGCCAGCGCGCTGGAAATGGGCAGCGCGACCCGCGTCTACTGGACCTTCAAGGTGCTGGGCCACGATGCGGTTTCCATATTGGACGGCGGCTACCGCGCCTACACCGCCGATCCCGCGAACCCGATTGCCACGGGCGCGGCGACGCCGGATCCGACTGTTTTCAAGGCGCAGTTCCGCCCCGAACTGATTGCGGACCGGAACGACGTCGTCGCGGCCCTGCAGGCGGGTACGAGGCTGATCGACAATCGCCCGACACCTCAGTACCTGGGGCAGAGCAGCCATCCTGCGGCGCGCCGTCCGGGAACGATCCCCGGCGCGCTGTCGCTTCCCGAAGGACGCCTGACCGATGGCGCCGGACGCTTCGTCAGCAAGGCCCGGGCCACCGCCCTCGCGCAGGCGGCCGGCATCGACGCTTCGGACGAGGGAACGATCACCTTCTGCAACACCGGCCACTGGGCGTCGCTCGGCTGGTTCGTGCAGAGCGAGATTCTGGGGCAGGAGAACGTCCGCCTTTACGATGGCTCCATGGTCGACTGGACGGCGCAGCCGGACCTGCCGGTGGCTGCCGGTGGCAGGGACGCGCCCTAGGCCGTCGCGGCCCGCATGACGAGGGCCCGCACCTTCGGTACAGACGCGTGGCCGCCGTTTATCTCGGCTGCTCATCTCTGCTCACAATGCCGTGCCCCCGCCTCGACAGGCTTGGTGTTGCGGTTTACTGAAACCGGGTCGCGGCGCCGCGCGGCCGCGACTGGAAACAAAGGTCTCCGGTGTCCGAGGACAGGAAGAGCATGGCGCAGATGACCAGCGCAGGGACCGCCGCAGCCGCCAAGGCGGAGAATATGCGCCAGGTGGATTGGCGGGTGGCGGCGCCGGCGCTGCTGTTGCTTGCCGCCGGCATGGTCACCATCGCGGACGACGCCAGCCAGCGGATGGCCTGGCTCTATCTGCTCGGCGCCGCCCTGGGGTTGGTGCTGTATCACGCCGCGTTCGGCTTCGCCTCCGCCTGGCGGGTCTTCATCGCCGAAGGGCGCGGCGCCGGCCTGCGCGCCCAGATGGTGATGCTGGCGCTCGCGAGCCTTCTGTTTTTCCCGCTGATCGATCAGGGGTCTTTCTTCGGCCAGGCGGTGGGCGGCGGTGCCGTTGCGCCGCTCGGCCTGTCCGTGGCCTTCGGCGCGGCCATTTTCGGGGTCGGAATGCAGCTTGCCGGGGGCTGCGCCTCGGGCACGCTCTACACCGTCGGCGGCGGGTCCACCCGCATGGTCTTCACCCTGATCTTTTTTATGGTCGGTTCGCTGATCGGCAGCATGCATATGCCCTGGTGGATCGACACGCCCAGCCTCGGCAGCATCTCCATTCTCAGGGAGTGGGGTCTGCTCCCGGCGCTTGGCGCGCAGCTCGCGTTTCTGGCCGGCATCGCCGGCCTTACGCTCTGGGTCGAACGGCGGCGGCCCACCGCGGTGCCGCGGGACGGGGCGACACGCGGCTGGCGGCGGTTCGTCTCCGGCCCCTGGCCGCTGCTCTGGGGTGCAGTCCTGCTGGCGCTGCTGAATGCGGTCACCCTGGTTTCCGCGGGCCATCCCTGGACCATCAGCTTCGGCTACACGCTTTGGGCGGGCAAGCTTGCCAGCGCCGCCGGCATCGACCTCTCGGCCTGGGCCTTTTGGACCTGGCCCTTCCCCAGCCGCGCGCTGGCGGGATCGGTCTTCGAGAGCAGCACCTCGGTGATGAACTTCGGGGTGATCGTCGGCGCCCTGCTCGCGGCAGGGCTGGCCGGAAAGTTCAATCCGGCCTGGCGGCTGCCCTGGCGCACAGTGCTGGCCGCGGCTCTGGGCGGCCTGCTCATGGGCTACGGTGCGCGTCTGGCCTATGGCTGCAACGTGGGGGCCTATTTCAGCGGTGTCGCCTCCGGCAGTCTGCACGGTTGGCTGTGGTTCGCCGCCGGCCTGGGCGGCAGCTATCTGGGCAACGCGCTCAGGCCGCTTTTTGGTCTGGACAGCGGCCGAAGGGACCGGGCCCGCGCCCAGATGGCCTGACGCCCGGCCGGATCTAGGAATTTCATCTCCTTACGACCTTTCGTGGCAGTTGCGGGGCCTTTGGTAACCTTAGAGTAAGCTTATAACTCCTTGAAATGTTTGCATCCGTCCCCATATCGACGTCATGAAACAGTCATCTTTCAAGAAGCCGGCGGCAAACGTACCGCAGGAAGCGATTGTCAGGCGCTGTCTGATGTGCCGGGACCGCTTCGAAAGCGCCTGGCATGGCGAGCGCATCTGCAAGCGCTGCAAATCCACCGCTGCCTGGCGCGAAGGCTGAGGATCGCGAAACCTTCAGGACGATACTGCCGTAGATAGAGACATGAAGCCGTCAAAGCCCGTCAGCCCCTATCTCCAGCGCCCGCTGCGCAGCCTGCAGGAAGTCCTGCGGGGCCGGCGTGCCTATCGGCATTCCGGGCAACTCGTCTCCGGCAGCGCGCACCCGCCCGGCGCGCACAACAGCAACGCTCCCGACGCAGTCTACAGGGCCTCCAAATCCGCCTGAGCCGGCTGCGGCTTCACCCTCCCGGTCCGGCAAGGTCACGACCCTAGAGGCATGATCATGCAGGTCGTTGTGCCGTGGGCGAACAGCTTTCCGTCTTCGGATGTCAGGTTCGCTTCCGCAGTGGCGGAACGCCGACCGCGATGCAGCACCTTGCCTGTCGACAGAACCGTGCCGAGGTCTTCCGTCAAGGCGCGCACCAACTGAACCTTGAATTCCATGGTGGTGTAGATCTCACCCGGCTCCAGGGTGCTATGCACGGCGCAGGCCATGGCCGAATCCAGCAGGGTGGCCGAATAACCGCCGTGGACGGTCCCCAGCGGATTGTAGAAGCGTCCGGCCAGGTGACCGCGAAAGACCACCTGCCCGCGGGCGACCGAGAGCAGATGAAAGTCCAGGGTCTCGGCCATGGGCGGGGGCGGATACCGTCCCTCCAGCATGCCCTGGAGCAGCGCGAGGCCGCTGAGCTTGCGAAGGGTGTCGCGGGGAACCAGAGGCGGGGGTGCTGCAGTCTCTTCGTTCATGCCGCCGCTACTCGGCAGCTTCCGCTTTGCGGTCTTCTTCGAAGAGCTCCTCCAGCTCTTCCGCCGCTTCCTTCGCCAGATAGATCATTTTTTCCTCGTCGTTGTGTTCGGCGTGCTGCATGAGCAAACGCCGTTCATCGTGCTCCTGGAAAGTCTTCACCGTACGTTCGGCCTCGCGCTGCGACAGGCCGAGACCCCGGAGCACCGCCTGCGAAAGATCCAGGCTGGCGTGCAGTGTTTCGCGGCGGATGATCCTGACGCCCAGGTCCATCAGTTGATGGGCGTGCTTGCGGTTGCGTGCCCGGGCGTAGATCGTGAGGTTCGGGAAGTGTTCGACGACCGTTTCGGCGGTGCGCAGCGAGGCCTCGACATCGTCGATGGCCAGCACGAAGATCTCCGCCTTGGCCGCCTGGGCTGCACGCAGAAGGTCGAGCCGTGACGCATCGCCGTAGTAGATCTTGCTGCCGAACCGTTTGACGAAGTCGACCTGTTCGGCGCTCACGTCCAGCGCGGTGAAGCCGATCTTGCGGGCCCTGAGGATGCGCGCGACGATCTGCCCAAAGCGTCCGAAGCCGGCGATGATGACCTGGTTCTCTTCCAGGGGCACCGGCTCCGCCGGCCCCTCGCCGCCGCCGCTGCCGCGATGGGCGAAGAGGCGGTTGTTGGCCGCCGCGGCCAAGGGTGTCGCCGCCATGGAGAGCGTCACCACGACGATCAGCAGATCGGAAAGCCCGCTGTCCATGAGCCGGGCGGCCACCGCAATGCCGAAGATCACAAAGGCGAACTCACCGCCCTGGGATATGGCAGCCGCGAGGTTGCGCGCCGAAGACCAGCTGAGGCCGCTCAGACGGCCGAGGGCGATCAGCACCAGGGCCTTGGTCGTCATCAGGAAGATCACCCAACCGGCGATCTCAATCGGCCGCTCGGCGATCAGCGCAACATTCAAGGACATGCCGACGGCGATGAAGAAGAGGCCCAGCAACAGGCCCTTGAAGGGCTCGATGTCGGCCTCCAGTGCATGGCGGTACTCGGAATCGGCCAGCAGCACGCCGGCCAGGAAAGCGCCCAGAGCCATCGACAGGCCGACCGCTTCGACGGCCAGGGCCGTACCCGTCACCGTCAGCAACGCCATGGCGGTAAAGATCTCCCGCACCTTGGTGACTGCGACGATCCTCAGCGCGTAGCGCAGCAGGTATCGCCCTCCCACGACGATGGCGACGAGGACCGCGATGACGATGGCGGCGTCGATCCAGCCGCCCGCGGTCTCGGACCCGGCGTCGTCGGCGGCCAGCAGCGGGATGAGGGCGAGCAGAGGTATGACCGCCAGATCCTGGAACAGCAGGATCGAAAAGGCCGAGCGGCCGTGGCGGGTGGTCAGCTCGTTCTTCTCGGCCAGGCTTTGCAGAGCGAAGGCGGTGGAGGAAAGCGCGAGGCTGAGGCCGATGATGACTGCCGTCTCGAAGCGCTGGCCGTAGAGCAAGGCGGCGATGCCCAGCGGCACGGCGGTGATGACGACCTGCGCAAGGCCGAGGCCGAAGACGGATTTGCGCATGGCCCAGAGGCGGCTCGGCTGCAGTTCCAGCCCGATCACGAAAAGCAGCAGGACGACGCCGAACTCGGCAAAGTGGAGGACCGCATCGACCTCGGCAATGAGGCCGAACCCGCCCGGGCCGATGGCGAGGCCCGCGGCGAGATAACCCAGAATCGCACCGAAACCGAACCGCTTTGCCAGCGGTACGGCGATGACCGCCGCACCCAGAAACACTGCTGCTTGCGAAAGAATTGCCAAGGACCGCTCCACCGACGCCTGAGGTTTTCATCGTTTGCAGGCGAAGGATCTGCGTTGCCCGTGTCCCCGCCCAGCCGATGCAACACGCAGAGGATCATAAGGCGGCAGCGCTGTGGCGCCACCGTCTTGTGCATCTGTACCTTGTGGATCCTTGCGGAAGCTCTGGACAGCGGCGTGGCCGTGCGTCTGTCGAAGGGCTTCCCGGTCTACCGCTCAGTATGCCTGTTTGGCGCCTCTGCGGATAACACTGCGCAGATCGTCCGGCAGCCCCCAGGAATAGCGGGTCAGGATTTCCCGGTAGAGCTGCGCCCACATGGGGCTTTCCGGGTCTTTCAGTCGATCTTCGAACCTGCGCAGTGCATTTCCGATCTCGGCGACATTGCGGTAGTCCGGCAGGATGCGCCGCGCTTCGTCGAAGGCGGCAATGGCTGTTGCGACGTCGTGCTTGACCAAGGCTTCGAAGCCGCGGCGCTCGGCCGCAGCGGCCAGCGTCGTCGGGCTCACCGCGGCGGCGGGCGAGGGCGCCGGTCGCTGCGGAGGCGGTGCCGGGCGGCGCGTTTGCTGGACGCTCTGGACCTCCGCAATCTCCCGGGAAAGATTGCGCTCCAGGGTTTCGAGCTTGGCATCGATGTCGCGGGCGATTTCGGGGTTGCCGCCCTCGCCCCCGCTGGACTGCTGGGCCTCCAGCAGAAGCCGGACATCGGCGATTTCCGCCAGGGCCTGGGATTCGATCTGCTCGACCTTGGCGCCGATCCTGACGCCGAACACGTCGATTTCACGTTCGAAGACCAGAGTCCGCACGTCGTTCTGATAAACCAGCACCACGACGACGGCGACCAGGGGCCACATGAAGGCCCGGAAGTAGTCCAGGACGAGTCGGCCCAGAACGTAATCCGCGGCTGGTTTTCCTGATGTCTCGCTTGCCATGCTCTCCCACTCCGCACGATCATCGCGGCCAATTGATACTCTCTCGTGGCGATGCGGTATCTGCAGTGGCCAAACTCACAACCTGAGATGCGCGGTGAGTCTGCCCATCGAGTCTGCCTGCTTAAACCTGCGAAGTGGAGAGTGCCAAAGCCCGGTGTCCGGCGACGTCTGCCGGACGAAACTGCGGGAATGGGCAGGAATGGGGCAGGAGTGCGATGGTGGGCGATGCTGGGATTGAACCAGCGACCTCTCGCGTGTGAAGCGAGCGCTCTCCCGCTGAGCTAATCGCCCGATTGATGGTTTTGACCCCTTTGGCCGGGGCCACCCGCCCTCGGCGGCGGCTGCGTGGTGTAGGACAGGCACCGCAGGCTGTCAAGACCGCGGAAATCTCCCGTTTTGCCGCACCGATAAGTCAATTCCAGCCACTCTCATTGCAGGGAAGAAACGACCGAGAAATCCCCGATCGACGGGCAAGTTAAGATGCCAGTAATCGGGTCGCTCTACTCCCAGCGCGGAAGCCCTCAGTTCTGCCGGTCTGTCCCAGGTTTCCTCTGGTTTTTGGCGGCTTCCCAGGCCTTCCGAGCTTCCAGTGAAGGCGATAGTCGTCGTGTGATTTCTGCTCAATTCGTCGTAAGTCCGGAATACCGGCTACTGTTCCCCGTCTATCGGGTAGCGGTTCCAGTAAGGTTTTATTAATGCAATGGGGATATGAACCTCGAGCCATTAGCCGAAATCCACTTGGGTTTACAAAGTTTGACGAGGAAATAGCGATGGCTATCACTAGCAAACAGGCTTCCCGGAAGTCTGGTACTAGGGCGGTGCGTAAGACCGCCGCCAAGAAGACCACGGCGCGCCGTAAGACCACGGCTCGCAAGACGGCTGCCCGGAAGTCGACGGCCCGGCGGACTACGGCCCGCAAGACCGCGGCCCGGCGTACGACTGCGCGGAAGACGACCGCTCGCAAGACCACGGCTCGCAAGAGCCCGGCTCGCAAGACGGCCGCCAAGAAGCGCGTTGTGAAGAAGACGACGGCCCGCAAGACGACCGCTCGCAAGACCGCCGCTCGCAAGAGCCCGGCTCGCAAGACGGCCGCCAAGAAGCGCGTCGTTCGGAAGAGCACCGCGCGGAAGACGACCGCTCGCAAGACCGCCGCTCGTAAGAGCCCGGCTCGCAAGACGGCCGCCAAGAAGCGCGTCGTTCGGAAGAGCACCGCGCGGAAGACGACCGCTCGCAAGACCGCCGCTCGTAAGCGTCCGGTCCGCAAGACGGCCGCCAAGAAGCGCGTCGTTCGGAAGAGCACCGCGCGGAAGACGACCGCTCGCAAGACTGCGGCGCGTAAGCGTCCGGTCCGCAAGACGGCCGCCAAGAAGCGCGTCGTTCGGAAGAGCACCGCGCGGAAGACGACCGCTCGCAAGACTGCGGCGCGCAAGCGTCCGGTCCGCAAGACGGCCGCCAAGAAGCGCGTCGTTCGGAAGAGCACCGCGCGGAAGACGACCGCTCGCAAGACTGCGGCGCGTAAGCGTCCGGTCCGCAAGACGGCCGCCAAGAAGCGCGTGGTTCGGAAGAGCACCGCGCGGAAGACGACCGCTCGCAAGACTGCGGCGCGTAAGCGTCCGGTCCGCAAGACGGCCGCCAAGAAGCGCGTCGTTCGGAAGAGCACCGCGCGGAAGACGACCGCTCGCAAGACTGCGGCGCGTAAGCGTCCGGTCCGCAAGACGGCCGCCAAGAAGCGCGTGGTTCGGAAGAGCACTGCGCGGAAGACGACCGCTCGCAAGACTGCGGCGCGTAAGCGTCCGGTCCGCAAGACGGCCGCCAAGAAGCGCGTGGTTCGGAAGAGCACCGCGCGGAAGACGACCGCTCGCAAGACTGCGGCGCGTAAGCGTCCGGTCCGCAAGACGGCCGCCAAGAAGCGCGTCGTTCGGAAGAGCACCGCGCGGAAGACGACCGCTCGCAAGACCGCGGCGCGTAAGCGTCCGGTCCGCAAGACGGCCGCCAAGAAGCGCGTCGTTCGGAAGAGCACCGCGCGGAAGACGACCGCTCGCAAGACCGCGGCGCGCAAGCGTCCGGTCCGCAAGACGGCCGCCAAGAAGCGCGTCGTTCGGAAGAGCACTGCGCGGAAGACGACCGCTCGCAAGACCGCGGCGCGCAAGCGTCCGGTCCGCAAGACGGCCGCCAAGAAGCGCGTCGTTCGGAAGAGCACCGCGCGGAAGACGACCGCTCGCAAGACCGCCGCGCGTAAGCGTCCGGTCCGCAAGACGGCCGCCAAGAAGCGTGTCGTTCGGAAGAGCACCGCGCGGAAGACGACCGCTCGCAAGACCGCCGCTCGTAAGCGTCCGGTCCGCAAGACGGCCGCCAAGAAGCGCGTTGTTCGCAAGAGCACCGCGCGGAAGACGACCGCTCGCAAGACCGCCGCTCGCAAGAGCCCGGCTCGCAAGACGGCCGCTCGCAAATCGACGACCCGCAGGACCACGGCCCGCAAGACGGCGGCGCGCAAGGCACCTTCCCGTAAGGCCCTTGCAACGCGTCGCCTGATCGCGTCTCGCTTGGCTTCTTCGCGTCCGTCGACGGCCAATCGCATGGCAGCGATTGCCAGGGCGACTCGTATGCGTTCCTACCGGAATGGCATGGCGCGCCGCTAACTACTGACGCGATTTCGGCTTTTCTGGTGTAAAGCAGTAGAAGGCGGGTGCCCAGCGGCACCCGCCTTCAGCTTTTTTGGAGGGAGTGCGCAGGTTCGCAAGCGATGCGTCTTCTCAGATCGGCGCCCTGATCAGTTGTCACAGTCGGAAACAGACTGTAATAAGCGGCAACAATTGTTGATTTGCTGAGGAAAAACGGCCTATGGCAGTCTCCGGCCGTTTTCGGGAGGCGGGCGTTGAACGCCCGGGTCCGATTCTCTTGGCCGTTACTTGTTTCCAACCCACTTTGGTTTGCTGCCCCGTCTATGTCTGCCTTTATCTATGCCCACCCGTAAGCTCGCCGTTGTGATCCTGGCCGCCGGCAAAGGCAGCCGCATGAAGTCCGATCTGCCGAAGGTCCTTCATCCGGTCGCCGGCAAGGCCATGCTCTGGCATGTGCAGGCCAGCGTCGCCACCCTCTCGCCGGAGGAGACGGTTGTCGTCATCGCGCCCGGAATGGCCGATGTCGAGGCCGCTGCAGCCCCCAGCCGCTGCGCCGTCCAGCAGCAGGCGCTGGGTACCGGGCACGCCGTGGCCGCGGCGCAGGAGGCGCTAAAGCCGCTGTTGGAGCTGGTGGAAACCGACGTACTGGTGGTTTTCGGCGACACGCCCCTGCTGACACCCGCGACGCTTCAGCGGATGGTCGACGCGCGTGCCGAGCCGGCCGCGCCGGACATCGTCGGTCTGGCGTTTCGCCCTGACGATCCGGCGCAGTACGGGCGGGTGATCCTGGATGACGATCAGAAGATCGAGAAGATCGTCGAATATGCCGACGCCGACTCGGCCCAGCGGCAGATCGGCCTCTGCAACGCCGGCATCGTCATCGGCTCCGGCCGCCGGCTGTTCGACTTGATTGATCGCCTGGACAGCCACAACGCGCAGGGCGAGTACTATCTCACCGATATCTTCGGCCTGGCCCATCAGGAGGGCCGACCGGCCGGTGTGGTGGAGGGGCCGGTGGCGGAGGTGCTGGGCGTCAACTCGCGCCAGGACCTGGCCCTGGCCGAAGCCGCGATGCAGGACCGGCTGCGCCGTCAGGCGATGGTGGGTGGCGCGACCCTGATCGACCCGGCGACGGTCTGGCTCTCGGCCGACACGCGCCTGGGGCGGGACGTGACGGTTCATCCCTCCGTCTTCTTCGGTCCCGGCGTCACCGTGGGCGACAATGTGGAGATCCGCAGCTTCTCCCATCTGGAAGGGGCCAAGGTCGCCGAGGGGGCCGTTCTCGGCCCCTTTGCCCGGCTGCGCCCCGGCGCGCGCGTTGGCGCGGGCGCCCATGTCGGCAACTTCGTCGAGATCAAGAATGCGGAGCTCGGCGCCGGCGCCAAGGCGAACCACCTGAGTTATCTGGGCGATGCCAGCGTCGGGCCGGCGGCCAACATCGGCGCCGGGACCATCACCTGCAACTATGACGGCTTCGCCAAGCATCATACCGCGATCGGCGCGGGGGCCTTCATCGGCTCCAACACGGCGCTCGTCGCCCCGGTCGCGGTGGGGGCGGGGGCTATCGTCGGGGCCGGCAGCACCATCACGCGGGATGTGCCGGGCGATGCCCTGGCGGTCGAGCGCAGCGACCAGGAAATCCGCGAAGGCCGGGCGGCGCGCTTCCGCCAGGAACGCCAGGCGGCCAAGGACGCCAAGCAGGGCTAGGCAGCGATCCGCGGTTTCGCGGAACGCGGGACAGAGAAAGGCAGAGACATCATGTGCGGCATCATCGGCATTATCGGCAACGCTCCGGTCGCGCCCCTGCTGATCGAAGGGCTGAAGCGCCTGGAGTACCGCGGGTACGATTCCGCCGGGGTCGCCACGCTGATGAACGGCTCGATCGACCGCCGCCGCGCCGAGGGCAAGCTGGTGAACCTGGCCGAGTTGCTGGAGCGCGAACCGGTGGAAGGCACCATCGGGATCGGTCACACCCGTTGGGCGACGCACGGAAGGCCGAACGAGACCAACGCCCACCCTCACGCCAACGAGCGTGTCGCCGTGGTCCATAACGGCATCATCGAGAACTTCAAGGACCTGCGTAGCGAACTGCAGTCGGCCGGCCACAGCTTCGAGACCGAGACCGACACCGAGGTGGTCGTCCACCTGGTGCGCGACTACCTGGAAAAGCAGATGAGCCCGCAGGAAGCCGTCGCCGCTACCCTGAAACGGCTGGAGGGCGCCTTTGCGCTGGCCATCGTCTTCGCCGGGCGCCACGACCTGATGATCGGCGCAAGGCGGGGCTCTCCCCTGGCGGTGGGCTACGGCGACGGCGAGATGTTTCTCGGCTCCGATGCGCTCGCCCTGGCGCCCCTGACCGACCAGATCTGCTATCTCGAGGAGGGCGACTGGGTCGAGCTCAGCAAGCATGGCGCCCAGGTGCACGATGCCGAAGACCGCCCGGTGGCCCGCGAGGTCAAGCAGACGGCCTTCTCCGGCGCGATGATCGGCAAGGGCGAGTACCGCCACTTCATGCAGAAGGAGATCTTCGAGCAGCCGGCGGTGATCGGCGATACCCTGCATTCCTTCCTCGACCCGCTGAGGGGCTCCGTGCAACTGCCGGATCTCGATATCGATCTCTCCGCCATCCCGCGGATCACCATTTCGGCTTGCGGCACAGCCTCTTTCGCCGGCCTGGTCGCCAAGTACTGGTTCGAGCAGATTGCCCGCCAGCCGGTGGAGGTGGATATCGCCTCGGAGTTCCGCTATCGCGAAGCGCCGATGCCCGATGGCGGGCTAGGGCTTTTCATCTCCCAGTCCGGCGAGACCATCGATACCCTGGAGGCGCTGCGCTACGCCAAGCGCTGCGGGCAGACCATTCTGTCGCTGGTCAACGTGCCGGAAAGCGCCATCGCCCGGGAATCCGACGCCGTGCTGCAGACCCTGGCCGGGCCGGAGATCGGCGTCGCGTCGACCAAGGCCTTCACCACGCAGCTGACGGTGCTCGCCTGTCTGGCGCTTGCCACGGCGCGCGCCAAGGGCAGCATCGACGCGGCGCGCGAGGCAGCGCTGTCCGAGGCGCTGCTGGAGGTGCCGGCCCGGGTGGCGGAGGTGCTGAACCACGACACGGCCCTTCGCATGATCGCGGCCGACGTCATGGAGGCCCGCGACGTCCTCTACCTGGGGCGCGGAACGCTCTATCCCATCGCCCTGGAAGGCGCCCTGAAGCTGAAGGAGATCAGCTACATCCACGCCGAGGGCTATGCCGCTGGCGAGATGAAGCACGGCCCTATTGCCCTGATCGACGAGGATGTGCCCATCGTCGTCTGCGCCCCCGCCGGGCCGCTGTTCGAGAAGACTGCAGCCAACGTGCAGGAAGTGATTGCCCGCGGTGGCAAGGTGATCCTGATCTCCGATGCGGAAGGTATCGCGCGGGCCGGCGACCAGGCAGCCCATGTTGTGGAACTGCCGGCCGTCGACCCCTTCGTCGCACCCTTGCTCTACACCGTGCCGGTCCAGCTTCTCGCTTATCATACGGCGGTGCTGAAAGGCACGGATGTCGACCAGCCCCGCAATCTCGCCAAGGCGGTGACGGTCGAGTAGCCGCCGGCTGTGCCTAGGTATCAGTAGTTGGTCATGCCGGAAAAGTCGCAGTCGCCGCTGGTGTAGCTGTCCATGACGTAGCAGTAGCGTGTCATCTGCACCATGAAGTAGCCGCTGCAGGAGTTCAGCCGAACCCAGGCGTCGTAGGTGTAGTTCGACGCGGACTTGGCACCCTTGCTGCGGCGGGTGACCTTGACCGACTTCACGTCGCTTTGGGGAACCGACATCTTTTCGAGCGCTGCGTTGATCTGTGCTTCGCAGCGGACCGCATGGGCTTGCTGGGGAGAGGAGAGCAGGGCTGTGGCGGAGGCAAGGCTGAAGAGGCAACCAAGGAAGAGGGCGCGCAGGCTCATGACAACGCTCCGGTGCTGTGAGATCGGAACTTTGCACATGGGGATTGCTGCGAGCCCGCCAAGGCTACGCAACCCAGCTATGCATCGCGTTCAGACGAGCGCCCGGCAGTGTCACGGAACCGACGTATTTCAGCGTAGACGGCGGCCTGCGTATACATCGGCTCGAGGAGCGCCGCCTGGCCGCCGCCCGCTGGTCTGGTCATCTTTCCGCTGTTTGGGTCACCTGTAGTTTGACAGGCCGGACACCGAGCAATCGCCTCTCGTATAGGCTTGGCGGACGAAGGCGGCGGCGCGGTTCATCTCGACAACCACATAGCCGCTGCAGGAATTGAGGCGCACCCAGGCCTCCCCGCCCCGGATATCCGGTCCGGCCCGGTCGTCTTTGCGCCGAAGCAGGACGATGCGGATGGACTGTATGTCCGCTTCCGCGAGGTTCAGCTCAGCCAGGTGCTCGCGCGCCTTGGCTTCGAAGCGGTCCGTGCGGCTGTCGGCGGCGGCGCCTTCCGCACCCAGGAACGCGACGAGCGCGAGCGCAGCAAGCCAGACACCGAGGTTTGTCTTGATCATGAGGGGTGACCTCTTTGCCAATTCGTTCTTGGCTTTTCAGATAGGTCGATACGCGGAAATTCCCAGTCACGGATCGGTAACAAGAGCGTTCTCAGCCGGCATTGAACCGGCGCCTTTTGCGCCGGTGCGGCGGTCAGTATCGGGTTACGCCCTCGATCGCACAGCTGCCGCGGGTGTAGCTCTGGCGCACAAAGCAGCTCCGCGTCATGTCGATGACCAGAAAGCCGCTGCAGGAGGTGAGGCTGACCCAGGCCCGGACACCCAGGAAGTCCGGCCCGCGCTCGGCGGGGTTCAGCATTCTCTCGAAGCGAATGGTGCGCACGGCGTCGCCGCCAAGCTGGAGAGCCTGCAAGGCCTCTTCGGCCTGGGGCGCGCAGGCCAGGGTCATCTGCGCGGAGGCCGTTGCCGGAGCAAGGGCCAGGGTTGGGAGCAGCAGCGCCGCTGCGGCAAGTCGCCGGAACATCATAAGGGCCTCGTCATGCGGCGTGGGTGCTGAATCGTAGGTGGCGAATCGTGGGGCTTGCGCGGCGGCGGCCAGGATACTGACCAGATTGCAGGTGGGGTGGGTTCAGTAATTTGGCAAGCCTTCAACCTGACAGTCGCCACGGGTATAGGCCTGGCGCAGGAAGCAACCCCTGCTCATGTTGAGGACCAGATATCCGCTGCAGGAATGCAGGCGGACCCAGGCATCGACGCCGAAGATGTCCGGCCCGAAATCGTCGGCGATGTTCACCCTTTCCATGATGCGCAGGCTCTTCACGTCGCCCTCCGCCAACGGCAGCTCCCCGAGGTGGTCGCGCACCTCGGCGCTGCACCGCTCGGCAGCGATGCCCTGCTGACCCGCCGGGATAAGCGCCGCTGCAAAGACCCCTGCTGCGGCGGCTGCCAGGGTCCTTCCGGCTCTGCCGCGCGAAGCCTCGCTGCCGGCCTGCGATGTCGTCGGCGTCATCTCACCCTCCCGCGTCGTCATTGGGGCCCCTCGGGCGGCAGCCCTCCGCAGGACCGGACGGCCCCGCCGCCCCCCGCCTGGGAATTGTTCTTTCTCCCCACAGGTCTATACTCCGCGGCAAGACCTGACAATGCCGGGCCTTGCTTTGCCTCGAAACCCGGCCGGACCGGAGGACCCCCCGCCATGACCGCCCAAGCCCAGCCCATCGCCGCCGCCGCTCCCCGGCTTTCCGATCCCAAGCTGTTCCGTGAGCAGTGCTACATCGACGGCCGCTGGGCCGACGCCGATGGCGGCGGTGTTATCGAGGTGAGCAATCCGGCGAACGGCGACGTCCTCGGCTCCGTACCGAAAATGGGCGCGGCGGAAACCCGCCGGGCGATCGAGGCGGCCGAGCGGGCCTGGCCGGCCTGGCGCGGCCTGCTGGCCAAGGAGCGGGCCACCATCCTGCGCCGCTGGTTCGAGCTGATTCTGGAAAACCAGGAGGACCTGGCCCAGTTGATGACCCTGGAGCAGGGCAAGCCGCTGGCCGAATCCCGCGGCGAGGTGGTCTACGGTGCCAGCTTTATCGAATGGTTCGCGGAAGAGGCCAAACGGGTCTACGGCGACACCATTCCCCAGCACCAGGCCGACAAGCGGATCGTGGTCGTCAAACAGCCGGTCGGCGTGGTGGCGGCGATCACCCCATGGAACTTCCCCAACGCCATGATCACCCGCAAATGCGCGCCGGCGCTGGCCGCCGGCTGCCCGGTGGTCATCAAGCCGGCGGCCCAGACCCCCTATTCGGCGCTGGCCCTGGCCGAGTTGGCGGAGCGTGCGGGCATCCCCGCCGGCATCGTCAACATCGTCACCGGCTCGGCCAGGGAAATCGGCGGCGAGATGACCTCCAGCCCCGTTGTGCGAAAGCTGTCCTTCACCGGCTCCACCGAGGTCGGCAAGCTGCTGATACAGCAGTGCGCCTCGACGGTGAAGAAGGTGTCGATGGAATTGGGGGGCAACGCGCCCTTCCTGGTTTTCGACGACGCGGACCTGGACGCGGCCGTTGAAGGTGCGATGATCTCCAAATACCGCAACACCGGCCAGACCTGCGTCTGTGCCAACCGCATCCTGGTACAGGAGGGGGTCTATGACGCCTTTGCCGCCAAGCTGACCGAGGCGGTCAAGACCCTGAAGGTCGGCGCGGGTCAGGAAGACGGCGTCAGCCAGGGCCCGCTCATCGATCAGGCGGCGCTGGAGAAGGTCGAGGAGCATGTCGCCGACGCCACCGCGAAGGGTGCCAAGGTGGTGATCGGCGGTGCGCGCCACGAACGCGGCGGCACTTTCTACCAGCCTACGGTCCTGACCGATGTCACCACCGACATGAAGGTGACGCGCGAGGAGACCTTCGGCCCGGTGGCGCCCCTGTTCCGCTTCAAGACGGAGGAGGAGGGCCTGGCGCTCGCCAACGATACCGAGTTCGGCCTGGCGGCCTACTTCTATGCCCGCGACATCGGCCGCATCTGGCGGGTCAGTGAGGGGCTGGAAAGCGGCATGGTGGGCATCAACACCGGCCTCATCTCCACCGAGGTGGCGCCCTTTGGCGGCGTCAAGGAGTCCGGCATCGGCCGCGAGGGCTCCAAGTACGGCATCGAGGAGTTCCTCGAAACCAAGTACCTCTGCATGGGCGGGGTGTAGGGAAGGCGCCTGCAGCATCAGTCATGTTGGGGCGCGTTCTACGGCACCCCGGTTGCTACTGGAAAACTGAAACGGACAAGCTTCAGCGCTTGCCCCACCCCCCTCCCGACCTCCCCCCTTCAAGGGGGGAGGGGTTTCTGTAGGCACCTCGTGAATCTGCCCCCTCCCCCTTCGATGGGGGAGGGCTGGGGTGGGGGTGACACCCTTTCCGCGCAAGCTCACTGCCAGGTTGAAAACGACAGCAATAGCGCCCCGGCTTTGACCAGCCCTGAGGGCAACAGCAAAAGCGATGGGCCGGTCTCTTCGAGACCGGCCCCTTGTCTATCAAAATCGGGCGAGACCTACTCCGCCGCCTGGCTGGCGCCTCCGGCGTGGCCGTGTTCCCACTCGTAGATGTAGTCGCGGGTCTGCGGCACGGCGGAGACGTTCTTGGTGATCTGGATCTGGAACACCATCAGACCCTGGTGGCGGAAGCCCATCTCGCAGCCGATCAGGTAGGTCTCCCACATGCGGCAGAAACGCTCGTCGTAGAGCTCGGCCACCTTGCCGCGGTTGGCCTGGAAGCGCTGCTCCCAGTGGCGCAGGGTCTCGGCGTAGTGCAGCCGCAGCACCTCCACGTCGGTCACCGTCAGCATGCAGTCCTCGATCACCGGCAGCACTTCGCCCAGGGTCGGCACGTCCGTGCCCGGGAAGATGTACTTGCGGATGAAAGGGTTCACGGGGCCCGGGTCGTTGACCCGGCCCACCGAGTGCAGCACGAAAACGCCGTCGTCGGCCAGCAGGTCGCTCACCTTGCGGAAGAACTCGTGGTAGTTCTTCTTGCCGACATGTTCGAACATGCCGACCGAGACGATGCGGTCGTAGCGGTTGGCATCTTCGCGATAGTCGCGCAGGTGAAACTGGACCCGGTCTTCCAGGCCCGCCTGCTTGGCGCGCTCCTGGCTGAGCTTGTGCTGCTCGGTGCTGAGGGTGACGCCGGTCACCTCGCAGCCGCCGGCGCGGGCGAGGTAGAGGCCGAGGCCGCCCCAGCCGGAGCCGATGTCCAGCAGCTTCAGGCCCGGGCGATTGAGGTAAAGCTTGGCGGCCAGGTGCTGCTTCTTGTCCGCCTGCGCCTGCTCCAGGCTTTCCTCGCCGCTGCGGAAGTAGGCGCAGGAGTACTGGCGGTCGGCATCGAGGAACAGATCGTAGAGTTCGCCCGAGAGATCGTAGTGGTGGGCGACGTTCCGTTGCGCCTTGCCGATGGGATTGTACTGCTTCAGGCGGCGTGTGTGGCGGCCCAGGGCGAAGCCCAGAGAGACCAGCCTGTTGCTCTCCAACTGCTCATAGTTGCGCGCCATCATTGCTATGAAGTCGCGCAGGGTGCCTTCATCGAGGGTGATGTCGCCATCCATGTAGGCTTCACCCAGATAGAGCGGCGGATTGAGGACGAGTTTGTAGTCGAGAAGGCGTTTGTGCAGGCGCATTGTGCAGCGGCGGCCGCTGCCGTCGCCACAATCAAAGGTTCGCCCGCTTGCGTCGATGATGCGCAGATTGCCTTTCTCGACGACCTTCTGCATCAGCTTCTGGAACAGCATCGTTCAACTCCGAATATCTACCCCTCAAAGTGGTTCCTTGTGTTTTCTTGTTTCTTTTGTTGCTTATGTAACAGCATCTTGGCGCGATGATCCGCATCGCGCAACTCCCCGGCCTTCGGGGCCGGACTTCCCCCGGGCCCTGCTGCCGAAGCCTTGCGGGCCCGTAAATGCCTGCCTAGATTGGACTTTAATCATACCGACACAAGTTCCGCCCGTTTCGAAGGACCAGACATGACCGGATACGACTATGACCTTTTTGTTATCGGCGGCGGGTCCGGTGGTGTCAGGGGCGCCCGCATGGCGGCTGCAACCGGGGCGCGTGTCGGCATTGCGGAATCCTACCGCTACGGCGGCACCTGCGTGATCCGCGGCTGCGTGCCCAAAAAGCTGCTGTCCTACGCCAGCCACTTCCACGAGGACTTCGCGGATGCCGCCGGCTTCGGCTGGACGGTGCCCGAGCCCAGCTTCGACTGGGCTGCGCTCATCGCCAACAAGGACAAGGAGATCGACCGGCTGGAGGGCATCTACAAGAAGCTGCTCAACACGGCAGGGGTCGAGATCCACAGCGGCCACGCCCGCCTGCTGGATGCCCACCGGGTGGAGGTGGGGGACCGGGAGTTCTCAGCCGAGACCATCCTGATCGCCACTGGCGGCACGCCGTCCTTTCCGATGGAGCCGGGCTGGGAGCACGGCATCTCCTCCAACGAGGCCTTTCATCTGGAAGACCTGCCCAAGCGGGTGGTGATCGCCGGTGGCGGCTACATCGCCGTGGAGTTCGCCGGCATCTTCAACGGCCTCGGCAGCAAGGTCACGCAGATGTACCGGGGCCCGCAGATCCTGCGCGGCTTCGACGACGACGTGCGCAACACCCTGGCCGCGGAGATGGTGAAGAAGGGTATCGACATCATCGTCGAAACCATCATCGACCGGGTCGAGAAGCGTGAGAATGATTTGCTCCTGCATCTCTCCGACGGTTCGACGCTGGAGACCGACCTGCTGATGGCCGCCACCGGGCGCAAGCCCAATGTGGAGAACCTGGGGCTGGAGGTGGCCGGCGTGGAACTGAACGAGAAGGGCGCCATCAAGGTCGATGCCTACTCCCGCACCACGGCGGAAAACATCTATGCCGTCGGCGACGTCACCGACCGCATCGCGCTCACGCCGGTGGCGATCCAGGAGGCCATGGCCTTCGTCGACACGGTCTACCGCGGCAGGCCCCGCGCCATGGACCACGCCGACGTGCCCTCGGCCGTCTTCAGCCATCCGCCGGTCTCCACCGTCGGGCTGACCGAGTTCGAGGCGCGCGAGAAGTACGGCGCGCTCGACCTCTACCGCTCCACCTTCCGGCCCCTGAAGCACACCCTCTCGGGCCGCGATGAGAAGACCATGATGAAGCTCATCGTCGAGCGTGCCGGGCAGAAGGTGGTGGGCGTCCACATGGTCGGCCTCGACGCGCCGGAGATCGTCCAGGGCATGGCCGTCGCCATCAAGGCCGGCGCGACGAAGCAGATCTTCGACGCCACCGTCGGCATCCACCCGACGGCGGCGGAGGAGTTCGTCACCATGCGCGAACCCCTCCCCGAACCGGAAGCCAAGGCGGCGGAGTAGGGATATGGCAAGGGCTGGTCGCGGAAGTGCCTATCTGGGAGCGGCGGTTTTTGCGGGCGCGGCGGTGATTGCGGCTTTGGCTGCCATGGTCGCGCACGGCGTTCCCCATCCGGACTACGGTCTCTCTGAGACCATCTGGATACGCTCAATCTTGTGCCTCTCGGCCGGTATCTCCGCTGCCCTGTCATTTATCTTGGTCAGGCGCTTTAATTGGCGCTTAAGGTGTGAGCCTTTGTGGGGCCGGGCTCTGGTCGTCTGCGGCTCGACCCTAGCGGTCGCGCATTTGCTTATCGGTGTTGTTTTCAGCTCGATGATTCTGCTGGTGAGGATGACTTTGCCAGAAACACCCTTTTGGGCCAGTGGCGAAATCCTGTATGACCTCATCTTAACCGGATTCTTGGCGGCTGTTTTTGGCTGGTACTTCACGCTGCCTGGTGGCTTCGCGGCAGCGTTGCTCCTTGAGTGGTTGGAAATGCGCCAGTCGCGACCTCCCAGTGGCCGGGCCAAAGCGGTGGAGTAGGGGCCTCTCCCCCTCACCCAGCTTCGCCTAGGCGCGATCTGCGATCTCACCAAGGCTGCGCATTGGACCCATTTAAGTCAGTCACCCGCGGACTTGATCCGCGGGTCCATCCATCAGCCACTCAGTCCGTCCCAAAGATCGGTCCAGTGTGGGTTCTCGTCCTCAATCAGCGCGATCTTCCAGTCGCGCTTCCAGTGCTTGAGGGTCTTCTCCCGCTGGAGAGCCCGCTCGACGTCGGCACATTGCTCGAAATAGACAAGGCGTTTGACGCGGTGCCGCTTTGTAAAGCCGTCGGCAAGACCTTCCCGGTGTTCGTAGACGCGCCGGACCAGATCATTGGTCACGCCGATGTAGAGCGTCCCATGAGGCTGGCTCGCCAAGATGTAGACGTAGTAATCCACGGCCGGAGTTGGCCGCACCATGGATGCGCGGGTCAAGCCCGCGCATGACATGATACTTCAGGACCTCAGCCCGCCCGCTTCCAGGTGGTGCCCTGGGGGCCGTCGTCCAACAGGATGCCGGCGGCCTGCAGGTCGTCGCGGATGCGGTCGGCCTCGGCGAAGTCCCTGGCTTTTCGCGCGGCGGCGCGGGCGGCGATCTGTGCCTCGATGACCTCGGCCGTCAGCCCGCCGTCGGCGCGCGCACCGTGGAACCAGACTTCCGGCTCGGCCCCCAGCAGGCCCAGCACCTGGGCGCCGGCCAGCAGAACCCCGGCCAGCGCCTGGCGTTCCGCGGCATCCGCCGTCTTGTTCAGCCGCCCCGCGACCTCATGCAGTTCGGCCAGGGCCAAGGGCGTGTTGAGGTCGTCGGTCAGGGCCTCCAGCAGCTTCGCCGGCGGTTCCGCAGGCTCAGCCTCGACACCGCGCAGCGCGCCGTAGAGCCGGTCGAGCTGCGCCTTGCACTCGGTGATCTTGTCACGGGTGATGTCGAGCGGCGCGCGGTAGTGGCCGGAGAGCAGGGCGAGGCGGATGGCCTCGCCGCGGAAGCCCTCTTCCAGCAACTGCCGCACGGTGAAGAAATTGCCAAGGGACTTGGACATCTTCTCGCCGTTCACCACCACGTAGCCGTTGTGCATCCACACCCGCGCCATCTCCGCCGTGTCGTGGGCGCAGCGGCTCTGGGCGATCTCGTTCTCATGGTGCGGGAAGACGAGGTCGAGGCCGCCGCCGTGGATGTCGAAGACCTTGCCCAGGTGCTCCAAGGCCATGGCCGAGCATTCGATATGCCAGCCCGGTCGGCCACGGCCCCAGGGGCTGTCCCAGCCCGGCTGCGCGGCGTTGCTGGGTTTCCACAGCACGAAGTCCGCCGGGTCTTTCTTATAAGGCGCCACCTCGACCCGGGCGCCGGCGATGATCTCGTCGCGGTTATGGCCGGAGAGCCTGCCGTAGTCCGCCATGGAGCCGACCGCGAACAGCACGTGGCCCTCGGCGGCGTAGGCATGGCCCTTGTCGATCAGGGTTTCCATCATGGCGATCATCTGGCCGATGTGCTGGGTCGCGCGGGGCTCCACCGTCGGATCCATGGCGCCCAAGGCTGCCATGTCGTCGTGATAGGCCTGGGCGGTGCGCGTCGTCACCTGATCGATGGTCTCGCCGCTCTGCCTGGCGGCGTCGATGATCTTGTCCTCGACGTCGGTGATGTTGCGCGCGTAGGTCACGTGCTCGGCGCCGTAGAGATGGCGCAGCAGGCGGAACAGCACGTCGAAGACCACCACGGGCCGGGCGTTGCCGATGTGGGCGTAGTCGTAGACCGTGGGGCCGCAGACGTACATGCGCACGTTCTGCGGGTCGAGGGGTTCGAAACGCTCCTTGCGGCGCGTCAGCGTGTTGTGAAGCTGCAGGTCCATGATGGGGCTATCCGGATCGTCTGGGGGCGCGGGCCGCTCTCAAAGAGGCCCGCAAGCAAAAGGGCTGCCTCAGGCCGCGGGGGCCGGGCAGTCGCAACATCGCGCACAAGCGCGGAGAACGGTCCAGACGAACATGCGGCGCACTTTAGGGCCGTGGTTGTCAGGGTCAAGGGGTCTTTCGGGGAGCGTCGGGGGCCCATTCGGCTTACGCCGTTTCCCCGGCCAGCCGCGCCGCCGCCCGGTCACGCCCGATCAGCGGCAACAGGGCCTTCAGTTCCGGGCCGTGGTCGAGGCCCGTGAGCGCCTGGCGCAGCGGCAGGAAGAGGGCCTTGCCCTTGGCGCCGGTGGTGGCCTTCACCGCCCCTGTCCAGGCCTGCCAGGTGGTTTCGTCCCAGGGCTCCGGCGGCAGCAGCTCGGCGGCCTGACTTGCAAAGGCTGCGTCGGTGATCACAGGCACCACCGGGCCGCGGCAGATGGTCTGCCAGACGCGCGCCTCGGAGAGTTTGGTCAGGTTGGGGCGCACCGCTTCCCAGAGCGCGGCGTCGAAGCCCTCCGGCAGGCGCGGCGCCGCTGTCTCGAAAGCCATGCCGTGGAGGATGCGGGCATTGAGGTGCTCCAGGTCCTTGGGGTCGAACTTCGGCGTGGCGCGCCCGAAGCGCGAGAGGTCGAAGCCGGCCACCAGGTCGTCCAGGCTTTGCAGCGCCTCGACCGGGTCCGGCGTGCCGAGGCGCGCGAGGTAACAGGTGAGGGTCATGGCCTCCAGGCCCTGCTCGCGCAGGGCGGCGACGGAGAGCGTGCCGAGGCGCTTGGAGAGGGTCTCGCCGCCGGCCCCGGCGATGAGGGAGAGATGGCCGAAGACCGGAACGGTTCCGCCCAGCGCTTCGAAGAGCTGCACCTGCGCTGCCGTATTGGCGACATGGTCCTCGCCGCGCAGGATGTGGGTGACCTCCAGTTCGATGTCGTCGACGACGGAGGTCAGCGTATAGAGCGGCCGCCCGTCCTCGCGGATCAGCACCGGGTCGCTGAGATTGGCGCCCTCGAAGGCGACAGAGCCGCGGATCAGGTCCTCCCAGGCGATGGCGCTGTGGTCCAGCTTGAAGCGCCAGTGGGGCCGGCGCCCCTCTGATTCCAACGCCGCCTTGTCGGCCTCGCTCAGGGTGACGGCGGCGCGGTCGTAGATCGGTGGACGGCCGGCGGAGAGCGCCACCTTGCGCTTCAGGCCCAGTTCCTCGGCCGTCTCGTAGCAGGCGTAGAGGCGACCACTTTCCTTCAGCCGCTCGGCCGCGGCGGTGTAGCGGTCCAGGCGCTGCGACTGCACGGCCTTTTCGTCCCAGAGCAGCCCCAGCCAGCGCAGGTCTTCTTCGATGGCCGCGGCGAACGCCGCCGTCGAACGCTCGCTGTCCGTATCGTCGATCCGCAGCAGGAACCGGCCGCCCTGGGTGCGGGCGTAAAGCCAGTTCACCAGGGCCTGCCGCAGGTTGCCGACATGGATCAGCCCCGTCGGGCTGGGGGCAAAGCGCAGTTTCATGATCGGGCGGTTCGACGGTTCCTGGGAGAGGACTGAAGGCGTCTTGTTATCACTCCGGCTGAGGCGAAACAAAGACCGAATGCGGGGCGCGGAGCAAGGCCGCAGAGGCCTGTCGGAACTGGATGGGGCAGACCGAAAAACATAGCCGATGGGGACGGGTGGAGGGAGAGCCCGGCGGGACCGGCGAGACGAAGCACATAATTAAGCTGTTGAACTCATTTCATTATTCTTTAATCAACCCCAGCGCATTTACTGCAATTGTGGGGTGTATGCAGTGTTACATAAGCAACTGGGCGTAACGTAAATGATTAGAAAGGAGCCAGACATGCTGGCAGCACTCAAGTTTAAAGACCGCCCGGTTACGGCTTTTGATCGACACAGCCTATCGCAGATGATCGACAGCATGCCGGTGGCGGTGATGACGCTCGATCTCTCGGACTTCACCATCAACTATGCGAACAAGGCCTCTATCGAGGCCCTGCGTTCGATCGAGCATGTCCTACCGGTTTCGGCCGAGGCCATCGTCGGTCAGAGCATCGACATCTTTCACAAAGAGCCGAGCCACCAGCGCAACCTGCTGTCCGATCCCGCCAATCTGCCCTGGGAAGCCCGCATCGAGGTCGGAGGAGAATTTCTCGATCTTCAGGTCACTGCGCTCTTCGGCCGCGGCGGCAAATACACTGGCCCGATGCTGACCTGGAAGGTCGTGACGGCGGAGGTGCGCAAACAGCAGGATGTCGATCGGCTGTTCACCATGCTGGACCAACTGCCGATCAACGTGATGATGGCTGAAAGCGGCAGCCTCAAGATCACCTACATGAACAAGACCAGCCTTGAGACTCTGCGGCCCCTGCAGGACGCCTTGCCGGTGCCGGTGGAACAGGTGGTCGGATCTTCCATGGACATCTTCCACAAGGCCCCGGAACGCCCCAGGACGCTGCTTTCCGATCCGGCGAACCTGCCACACAACGCGAAGATTAAGCTGGGGCAGGACATCCTCGATCTGCGGGTCTCGGCGGTGTTCGACGACGCAGGCGGCTACATCGGGCCCATGGTAACCTGGTCGGTGGCGACCGGACTTGAGCGCCTGGCTGACGACTTCGAGAGTGGGGTCGGGGCTGTGGTCGAGACCGTGTCTACGGCGGCCACCGAGATGCAGAGCAGCGCCAGGGCGCTCTCCACGACGGCGGAAGAAACCAACAGCCAGGCAAGCTCTGTTGCAACCGCTGCCGAAGAGCTGACCGCATCGGCACAGGAAATCGCGCGGCAGATCAGCCAGTGTACGTCCATCGCCGGCAAGGCGGTCGGCGAGGCCAAGCGCTCGACCGATCTCGTCAACGGCCTTTCCGAAGGCGCGCAGAAGATCGGCGCCGTGGTCAGCCTGATTCAGGACATCGCAGAGCAGACCAACCTGCTGGCGCTGAACGCCACCATCGAAGCTGCTCGCGCCGGGGAGGCCGGCAAGGGCTTCGCGGTGGTGGCCAACGAGGTGAAGGCGCTGGCCAACCAGACCGCCAAGGCGACCGAGGAGATCGGGTCCCAGGTCTCGCAGATCCAAACGTCGACCGACGGTGCGGTGGGCGCCATCACGGTGATCAGCGATGTCATCGGGGAGATCAACGAGGTGACGACGGCTATTTCGGCCGCGGTCGAAGAACAGCAGGCTGCCACGCAAGACGTCACCGAGAACATCAGTGGGGTTTCCAGCGCCTCCGCCCAGACAGGAAGTGCGGCAGATCAGGTTCTTTCGGCTGCCGAGGAACTCGGCAATCAGGCCAACGACCTGAAGCAGCGCGTCGGCGCCTTCCTGGGCGAAGTCCGGAAGCTTTGAACGCCGCGTCGGAAGGGGGCTTGCTCAGGCAGGCCCCTTGAAGGCGTTGGTGATGGGATAGCGGCGGTCGCGGCCGAAGGCGCGGCGGGTGATCTTCACCCCCGGGCAGGCCTGGCGGCGCTTGTACTCCGCCAGTTCCAGCATCCGCCAGACGCGGTTCACGGTATCGCGGTCGTGGCCGCGGGCGACGATCCCGGCGATGCTTTCCTCGTCCTCGATCAGCGCTTTCAGGATGTCGTCCAGAACGTCGTAGGGCGGCAGGCTGTCCTCGTCCTTCTGGTCCGGCTTCAGCTCGGCGGAGGGCGGCTTGGTGATGATGCGCTCCGGCACCACCCGGCCGGCGGGGCCCATGGCATCGGGCGGCAGCACCTGGTTGCGCCAGCGCGCCAGGGCGAAGACCAGCGTCTTGTAAACGTCCTTCAGGACGTTGTAGCCGCCGACCATGTCGCCGTAGAGGGTGGCATAGCCGACCGAGACCTCGGACTTGTTGCCGGTGGAGAGCACCATGTAGCCGAGCTTGTTGGAGATCGCCATCAGGGTCAGCCCGCGCGAGCGCGCCTGGATGTTCTCCTCGGTCGTGTCGCCGGCGTTGGCTTTGGCCGCGTAGCCGTTGAGGATCGGCTCCAGCATTCCGCCGAAGGCCTGCATGGCGGGCTCGATGGACACCTGGTCCAGTTTTACGCCCAGCAGCCGCGCCGCTTCGTCCGCGTCCTCCAGGCTTTCGCGGCTGGTGTAGGGAGAGGGCATCATCACGCAGTGCACCCGCTCGGGGCCCAGCGCGTCGACGGCGATCGCTGCCGAAAGGGCTGAGTCGATGCCGCCCGAGAGGCCCAGAATAACGCCGGGAAAGCGGTTCTTGTTCACGTAGTCGCGCAGGCCCAGCATCAGCGTGCGGTAGATCGGCTCTATCCCGGCGTCCGCCCGGCCGCCCAGGCCGTTGCCCTCCAGGCCGCTGTCCGGCGCTTCGCGCAGCCCGTTGGCGCAGTGCCAGCCACTATCGCCGCGCTCCCACTGACTGACCTCCACCGCTTCGACGAAGGCGGGCAGGTGGATCGGCAGGCTGTTGTCGGCGTTGAGCGCGAAGGACGCACCGTCGAAGACCAGTTCGTCCTGGCCGCCGACCTGGTTCACATAGATGATCGGCAGGCCGGTTTCGGTCACCCGTTGTACCGCGAGCTGAATGCGCTCCTCGGTCTTCTCCAGTTCGTAGGGCGAGCCGTTGATCACGATCAGGATCTCGGAGCCGGACTCCTCCAGGCACTCGCTGACCTCCGGCGTCCACATGTCCTCGCAGATCATCACGCCCAGGCGCACGCCGCGATAGTTCACGGGGCCGGGCAGCGGCCCGGCGCCGAAGACCCGCTTGTCGTCGAAGACGCCGTAGTTGGGCAGGTCGTACTTGGACCGCAGGGTCACGACCTTGCCCTCGTCCAGGATGTAGGCGGAGTTGAGCACCTTGCCGAAGAGCGGCGGTTTGGCACCGGCATCGCTGCGCGACGGCCCGCCGACGATCATGCCGGGCCCGCCGTCCGCGGTATCCTTCGCCAGTTCCTCGATGGCCGCCCGGGCGGCATCCAGAAACATCGGCTTCAGGACCAGGTCTTCGGTGGGGTAGCCGGTGATCACCATTTCCGAGGCCACCACCAGGTCCGCGCCCTTGGCGGCGGCTTCCATGCGCGCTGCGCGCAGGCGCGCCAGGTTGCCCTGGATGTCACCCATGGTGGGATTGGTCTGCGCGAGTGCGATCTTCAGCCGGTCTGCCATGGATTTTACTTACTCCCCTGCCAGGGAGGCGGCAAGCCCGCCCGGGGAAGCGATGGGTTGACGGGCCAGAGCGGAACCGTTCTAGGCCGGCGCGCAGCGCGCCGCTTCCTGGCGGGCCAGATGGCGGATGCGCTCGACCATGGAAAACAGGCCGTTGGCCCGGTTGGGGCTGAGCTGCTGCTCGAAGCCGAGCTTGCCGATCATGTCCTTGATGTCGACGGCCAGGATCTCTTCCGGGCTGCGCCCGTCGTAGATCGACAGCAGCACCGCGATCAGGCCCTTGACGATATGGGCATCGCTGTCGGCCTTGAAGTGCAGGGTCGGGGGCGTGCCGGGCTGCAGTTCGTCGACGATCCAGACCTGGCTGGTGCAGCCGCGCACCTTGGACTCCTCGGTCTTCAGCGCTTCTTCCATCGGGGGAAGCTTGCGGCCGAGATCGATGAGATAGCGAAAGCGGTCCTCCCAGTCGTCCAGGAAGGAAAAGTTGTCGATCATCTCTTCAACACGCGGATCGCTCATGACACCCCACTCAGTTCGGTCGTCCTCGGCACGCTCCGGCGCGCGCCACCCGAGGCCCCGGCGCAGCCGCGGTTATCGGCGATACGCCCTACTTTCGCAACAGGAACTCGCGGCCGACCTTGACCCGCGGGACGCCGTCATACTCGACAATATCCGCCGTCGCATAGGTCTCAGACCAGCGGTCCGGCAGGTAGGAGCCGGTGCCCACGACATCGACGGGCGCCTTGGCCTCGGCCATCAGGCGGCACTTGGCGGGGCTGAAGCCGGAGGAGGCGACGATCTTCACTTTGTCGAAGCCTTCGGCATTCAGGCATTCACGCATGCGCCAGATGGCCGCAGCCGAAACGCCCGGGCCGACGAGGTAGCGCAGTTCGTCGTCGGTACGGTAGCCGCGCAGGGCGCCGGGGGCGTTGCGCTCCACCACGGCGTAGGATTCCGGCGGGTCGAGCCCCTCGATGAAGCGCCCGCCCGGCGTGTCGATGCGCACGGCCAGGTTGCCGGCGGCGGCGCGGCTGGGAAAGCGGCGGCAGCAGGTGAGGGCATCGGTCACCTCCCGCGCGAAATAGTCGACCAGCACCGTCATCGGCTCGTCCGGAAAGGTCTCGTCGAACATCTCCGCGGCCCGCAGCGTGCTGCCGGCGTAGCCGATGAAGGCATGCGGCATGGTGCCCATGCCGCCCTCGCGCCCGAAGTAGTGGGCGGTGGCGTCCGTGGCGTTGCCGATGAAACCGACGGCGGCGACCTTGCGCCTCGCCCGGTCCGAGCCCACCGAGGCTGCATAGGCCATGGCTTCGGCCATCTCGGCGCCGGCACAGTGCCGGGCGTCCATGGCCAGAAAGGCCGTCTTCGGCAACTCGGCGCACATGCTGTAGGCGTTGTAGGCGGCCAGGCAGGTCGGCCCCAGTTTCTGCAGCAGCAGGGTTTCCAGGTCCGCCAACTGCGACAGCGGGCCGGTCACGTAGAGCAGGGGCTCACCGGCGCCGACCCATTTGCCTTCTGGGTAGCGCAGGTCGATCTCGAAGCTCGTCTCGCGGTTTTTCGCGATCTGACCCAGCCACTCGATCGCCAGGCGCGGCGCCGAGATAACCGGGCGGCGCATGAAGACGGCGTAGGTCGCCTTGATGTCGCCGAAACGTTCCACCGCCTTGCGCGTCTTCTTGAAATAGACGTCCGTCCAGGCGGCGATATCGGCCTCTTCCAACGGCCAACGGTCCATCCTGGCGGTCGCGCGTGGGCTTTCGCCCTCAGGGGATGCGTGGCGGCTGGGACCCTCTGGCATCGCTCGCTCCTTTAAGCCGCTGCCTCCCGGGATAGAGGCGAGAAACAGGCTCAAGAAACCGGAAATCTAGCGCGAAGCGGCCGCAGGACGCCAGCCTCCTGGAGCGATGGCAGCCATGCGTTCTGCGAGGCATCCCGCGGAAATGCCGGTGGGACGGCGGCCTAAGAGGCCGCTGCCACCTTGCCGCGGCGGCCATTGCCGTTCTGGCGGGCGACACGCTCGTCCTTCAGCGCTTCGGAGATCAGGAAGGCCAGTTCCAGGGACTGACTGGCATTCAGGCGCGGATCGCAGTGGGTGTGATAGCGGTCCCCAAGCCGCTCGTCGCTGATCGCCTGGGCGCCGCCGATGCACTCGGTCACGTCCTGTCCGGTCATCTCAAAATGCACGCCGCCGGCATAGCTGCCCTCGGCCCGGTGGACGGCGAAGAAGTTCTTCACCTCGTCCAGGATACGGTCGAAGGGCCGCGTCTTGTATCCGCTGGACGACTTGATGGTGTTGCCGTGCATGGGATCGCAGGACCAGACGACCTTGCGGCCTTCGCGCTGCACCGCACGGATCAGGGCGGGCAGATGGTCGCCGACCTTGTCATGGCCCATGCGGGCGATCAGGGTCAGGCGGCCGGGCTCGTTTTCCGGGTTCAGGACATCGATGACCCGCAGCAGTTCGTCGGGGTCCGACGACGGGCCGCACTTCATGCCGATGGGGTTCTGGATGCCGCGCATGAACTCCACATGCGCTTCCTCGGGGTTGCGCGTGCGGTCGCCGATCCAGACCATGTGCGCCGAGCAGTCGTACCACTGGCCGGTCAGGCTGTCGACGCGGGTCAGCGCCTGCTCGTACCACAGCAGCAGGGCCTCGTGGCTGGTGTAGAAGTCGGTCTCTTTCAGCTTCGGCACGGTCTCCGGAGCGATGCCGCAGGCACGCATGAAGGCCAGGGCCTCGTCGATGCGCTCGGCCAGTTCCTCGTAGCGCTGGGCCTGGGCGCTGTCGGAGACAAACTCCAGATTCCACTGATGCACCTTGTGCAGGTCGGCAAAGCCGCCCTGGGCGAAGGCGCGCAGCAGGTTGAGGGTGGCCGCGGCCTGGTTGTAGGCGCGCAGCAGGCGCTCCGGGTCCGGCTGGCGCGCGTCGGACTCGAAGTCGATGCCGTTGATGATGTCGCCGCGGTAGCTGGGCAGTTCGACCTCGCCCTGCACCTCGGTGGGCGCGGAGCGGGGTTTGGCGAACTGACCGGCGAGACGTCCCACCTTCACGATCGGGCAGGCGGCGCCGAAGGTCATCACCACCGCCATCTGCAGCATCACGCGGAAGGTGTCGCGGATGTTGTTGGGGTGGAACTCGGCGAAGCTCTCCGCGCAATCGCCCCCCTGAAGCAGAAATCCCCGGCCTTCGGCGACATCGCCGAGTTGTTGGCGCAGGCGCCGCGCTTCCCCGGCAAAAACCAGGGGCGGATAGACGGCGAGTTGCTCCTCCACGCGCTCCAGAGCCGCCTTATCGGCGTAGTCGGGCACCTGGCGGATCGGCTTGCTGCGCCAGGACTCGGGCGACCAGGTCGTGGCCATGAGGGGGACCCCTTTTCTTCCTTAAGCAATTCGGACCGCCGGTTTTACGCGCCTTGACCCGGTTTTTCCACAGGAAAAGCGGCCTTTCGGACCGACAAAAAACCCGGTTAACCTTGGAGTCGGGCAGCCCCCCTCGAATCCGCTGCGCTGCCGAACAGGGTTAACCCGGTGCGCCAGGAGGAGCAGATGATCCGTGGAAGCTGCCATTGCGGCGCCGTCCGCTTTGACTATCCCGGCTGCCCAAAGTGGCTGACACGCTGCAACTGCTCTTACTGCCGGCGCGCAGGGGCGCTCTGGGCCTATGCCGAGACCCGGCAGATCACCCTGGATTTCGAGGCCGGGGCGACGATCCGCTACATCTGGGGCGACAAGACCCTGGCGTTCCACAGCTGCCGCACCTGCGGCTGCACGACCCATTGGGAAAACCTGGATTCCAGCCCTGAGGCGCGCATGGCGGTGAACCTGGCCATGGCCGAGCCTGCGGACATCGCCGGTCTCGAAGTGCGCCACTTCGACGGCGCGGAAACCTGGACCTGGCTGGACGAGAGCGGACGCTAGTCCTGCAGTGTGAATTCGATGGTGGAGACCACACGCACGGTCTTGTGGATCTGCTTTGCCTCCTGGGCGCCGGGAATGCTGTCGCGCGGCAGGATCTGGAAGACGCCCTGGTTGGCGCGGCGGATGCCGCCGACGCCGCTGCCGGAATCCGCCGCGAACTGCTCGGCTCCGGCCCGGGCGTTCCGGGTCGCCTCGGCGATCATTGCAGGCTTCAGGTCGTTGAGGCCGGAAAATATGTAGGTCGGGCCGCTGTTCCACTGGTTCTCGTTGGACAGCACCAGACCGGCGGCCACCAGTTCGCTCATGCGCTCGACCGTGGCCGTTACCGCGTCGACGTCGCCGCTGCGCAGGGTCAGCGTCTGGGCGATGATGAAGCGGCTGTCGACCTGACCCTGCTGGTATTGCTGCGCCAGTCGGTCGATCACCTGAAGATCGCGGCTCTCGATTTCCTCCGCTGCAAAGCCTCCGGCGGTCAGGAAATCCCGGACCAGCGTGGCGTCAGCGGCGATCTTGCGCTGCACCTCGGCGAGGTCATTGCCGGTGGCGACGAAGCGCAGGGCCCAGACCGCGAGATCCGCCTTGACCTCCTGTTCCGCCACGCCTTTCACCGTGACATAGCGGTCGGCTTTGCGGCCCTGCAGGAAGCCGTCGCCGACGAACCAGCCGGCGATGGCGAGGCCAACGGCCAGAACCAGGGCGGCAGCGAAACCGAAAACACTGTTGGGCATGGAAAAGACCTTATTGCTGCTTTGTGTGTCAGTCGTTTTGGGTCGGGTCAGTCGTTTTGGGTCGGGTCGGGCGGCATGGGATCGTGGTCGCTCTGTGCCAGCAGCGCCGGCCAGCTGTCGATGGTGGTGCGGATCACACTCCGGGCATCGGCAAAGAGGCGTGGCCGCTCCACGGGCCGGTCGAGGAAATCGAGCCAGGCGAGCAGGTCCAGCAGCCTGGCGGCGGCCACCCAGTGCTTCGGCAGGGCGCCGCCGCCCGCCCTGAAGCCCTTGCCGAGCGCCGCGACGAAGAGCGGGTCTTCTCCCTGGGGGGCGCGCAGCATATGTCCGAGGTCCAGAAGCGGCGTTGCCGCCACCGCGAACTCCCAGTCCAGCACGGCGGCGACGCGCCAGCCCGTGTCCTCCCGTCGCAGCAGGATGTTGCTGGGGTCGTAGTCGCAGTGGGTGAGGCGGGCGGGCCCGGGCGGCCCGTCGAGGACGACCGCGGCTTCCTGGACGAAGCGCAGCAGCTCGTCGGTCAAAGCGGGGGTGAGCCGCTGTGCGACGCGCGGCCTGCCGGTCATTTCGCCGACAAAGGATCGAAACCCTTCAGTGCCGGTTTCAAAACCCTGCGAAACCGCCAGATCGCCGGAGAGAAAGCCGGCCTGCGGGAAAGTCAGCGCGCCGATCCGGGCCAGTGTCTCGCCCACGGCGGCGGCCATCTGGCACCGCTCCAACTGGCTGCGCGCCGCGCTCAGGGCCAGGTCCATGCGCCGCCCTTCGACCCAGTCCAGGATTGCATAGGGATGTCCGGTTACGGCGTTGTCCGGCGCGAAGGCATGTACCTTCGGGACCGGCACCTGGCCCGCGAGGCGCCGGAGGATCGCCACCTCCTTGGCCCCGGCCGCCGGATCGCGCACGAAGAGGCGCAGCAGAACCGGCCCGGCCGGCGTCGCCAGTTCCACCCGCACGTTGGTGTTGGCCTTGCCGCCCTTGGCGGGTGCGACGGACTCGATGGCCACGCCTGGAAAAGCCGGCTGCAGCAGCGCGGCGATGTCGGCTGCGCTGAGATCGATGAGGTCTTCCTGGCGTTCCCAATCGTCACGCATAACCCGGCTTTCACCCATGGCGCGCCGCACCGGTCAATTCCTCGCCGCTGCCGTACCCGCGTCCGGCAGATAGCGATAGCGGCCGGTGATCGGCCACGTAAATAGCACGTCTTCCAACTGCGGCCCCGCGCCAATGTTGTGTACCATCATCGGCCGTCCGCTGGCGGCGATGCGGTCTGTCACGATGCCGATGTGCGGCAGAAACCCTCGGGACCCGCGCAGATTCCAGGCGACCACGTCGCCGGCCTTGTAGTCGTTCGGGTCGTTGCTGGCCGCCAGCATCGCGCCCTGGTGCCGCAGGAAGGTCTCCAGGTTGGGCACCCGGCGGTGATCGATGTTGCTGTCAGGCCGCGTCAGGCCCCAAAGCTTGGGATAGGCATCGAAGGCCCTGCGCATGTCCTCGTGGACCAGTTCCTGAAGGTCGATGCCCAGGGCACGGTATGCGCGAATCACAACGTCGGAGCAGACGCCGCGGTCCGCCGCCACGTCGCCGCCGGGATAGGCGATCCGGCGATAGGCAGGGTCGTAGGTGACGTGAGCCGCGGTGCGGGCGAGGGCCGCCGCGTTCAGCCTCTCCGCAACGCTCTGGGCGGACTGTTGGATCGGCTGCTGGATCGGCTGCTGGGCCGGCTGCTGGGCCAGGGCCGGCGCGCTGCCGGCAATAACCAGGACCAAGCCGAGCAGGCCGGGAAGGGTGTGACCAAAGAAGGCTGTCGACCGCAAGGGTTCCATACGACGGTTGTGCGATCCGGGTTTGGTCATCCGCTCATGTCTCTTGCTGTCCAGCCGTTGGTCGCAGCAAACCGCAGGCAGGTTCACCCGGGCTTACGGCTTTTTTGTGGCGGGGCCGCCGTCATATCCTTCGTGTGCCGGCCATTGCCGGTTGGAGTGCGGCGGCCCGGGACGCTAAGCTGCCGGTCGCCGCGCCGGAGTCCGTTGGATCCGCGAGGCTGAGGGGCAATCGAGTGTTGGGAGGACCATGAATGTTCAAGACCGTTCTCGTGGCCGTTGACGGGTCCGGCCATGCGGCCAATGCGGTGCGTTGTGCGGGCGATATCGCGAAGACCTATGATGCAACGCTGGTCATGCTGGCGGTGGACGGACATCGGCCGCTTGAAGCCCCCCTGGCCGATCTCGCGAAGTCGGAGGACCTGAGCCGGTCCGAGGTCTTTGAACGCATCCTCGCCTCCGCCCGCATTCTGGCCGAGGTCCCCAAAGGGGTGACGGTGGAACAGCGTGTCGGTTACGGCGACCCGGCCGACGAAATCCTCGATGAAGCCGGCCGCAGCGGTGCCGACCTGATCGTTGTCGGCAGCCGCGGCCTGGGGGAATATGCCGAACTGCTGCTCGGCTCCGTTTCCCGCAAGGTGCTGCACCTCGCCAAGGTGCCCGTTCTGGTCGCGCAGGCTCAAGGGCCGGTTTGACGACGGGTGCGACACGGCCGCCGCCCTGCGCAAAGCGGCCGAAGAGGAAGGGGAGCCGTGGCCTCGAAAACAGACGATCCGCTGACGGTGGCGCGACAGGAACTGGAGCCGGGCGAAGAGTTGATCTGGGCGGACCGCCCACAGCCGGAGGTTCTGGCGCGCACCAAACTGCCGCAGGTCATCCGCGGCACCCTGGGGCTGGCGGTGATCGCCGGCCTGCACTGGTACGGCTATGTTCCGGACTTTCGCGCCTCGGCGGAAAGCGCCTTGCTGTTTGCTTTCCTGGTGGCGGCCGCCCTCTACTGTCTGGCGCTGGTGGTAGCGCCGCAGGTGACCAAGGTCTCGGCAGGGCGCATGGTCTATGCGGTCACCAGCCGGCGGCTGATGATCCTGTCGTTCTGGCCCTTCCGCAGCAAGCGGGTGTTCATGCCGGAAGACCTGGATGAACCGCGCGCCCTGGCCGATGACTCCGGCCGCGGGGCAGCCGTGTTCATTGAACGCAAACTGCCGTGGTGGAAACGCAGCGCCGGCGGCAGCTATCAGATCGAGGCGTTCTACGGCATCGCCGACGCGCCGCGCGTGACGGCTGAGATCGCGCGACTGCGCGGTCCCGTCGACCGATCGCCTTTCGATGCGGAGGACTGAGAACCGGTCCGGAAAAAAGAGGGGCGGCGGGCCCTTTGCTCGGGGGGCGGCCCGCCGCCGCAAGTTGCAGGGTTATGGGTGTGTGTGCAGGGGATAGGCGCGAGGCCTTAGCGGTCGCGGCCTGCTGATGCCGAGATATCGACAATGTCTTCGCGGGTCAGTCCGAGATCCCTCAGGAGGTAGTCCGGCATGTCGTTGAGCCGGTCTTTCTCCTCAAGGCGTCTCTGCCAGGCGATCAGCGGGCGGGCCAGTGCGAAGAAGCCGTCCAGCAGCAGATTGGCGACCACCGCACGGTCCCGGCGCCACCGCATCTCCGGCCGGCCGAGATCGGCATAGCGACCGGAGGGTGTGCCTGAAAGCTGGCGGTACGGAAGGGTTGCGTGGACCCCAGAAGAGGCCCCGTTCGAAGAGCTGGTCATTAGGTCACCTGATAGGCTGGGGGTGGTGTCCGGGTTGACGGATCCCAAAGGTTCTGACCAGAAATATTGGCCAGATTCGAGAAAGCCACAAACGATGATTCGTAATGGGCTTAATAAGCTGGTCTAATGGGTGATCATGCCCCGAGACGTCCCCGGAGACGCCGATGCCATCGCCCCCGCTGGCAGCCTTGCGGACCTTCGAGGTGGCGGCCCGCCACCTCAGTTTCACCAAGGCGGCTGCCGAGCTGCACGTGACCCAGGGCGCGGTCAGCCAGCAGATCAAGCAGTTGGAAGCCAGCCTGGGCTTTGCGCTGTTTCACCGCGGCGCGCGCGGTCTGACGCTCACTGAGAAGGGTGAGGACCTGGCGGAGACGGCGCAGACGGTTTTTCGGCGGCTGTTCGACAAGGTCGCGGAACTGCAGCAGCCCGATGAGAGCGGTATCCTGACAGTCACTGCCAGCCCGTCGCTCGCGGTGAAATGGCTGATCCCGCGACTCGGGCGTTTCCACGACATCCATCCGGAGATCGACGTGCGCATCCGGCCGACCGGCAACCGCATCGATCTGGTGGCCGAGGCAGCCACCATCGACATGGCCATCCGCTTCGGCCAGGGTCCTTTTCCGGGGCTCGTCTCGAAAGCGATCATGCATGAGACGGTCTTTGCCGTCTGCAGCCCGGAGCTTCTGGCAAAGGGCCCGCCGCTCAGGCGGCCGGAGGACCTGAAACACCACACGCTTCTGCATACGGAATCGGCGCGCATGGAGGTGAACTCCATGGCGACCTGGTCGGTCTGGCTGGGGATTCTGGGGGCGAGAGGGGTCGACCCGACGCAGGGTCCCGCCTTTCCCAACAGCTACATGATGATCCAGGCGGCGATCCACGGACAGGGCGTCGGGCTGACCTGGGCCACCCTGGCGGAAGACGATCTGCGGGCCGGCCGGCTGGTGCGGCTGTTCGACCGCGCGGTCGAAGGGTCGATGTCCTACTTCGTCGTCTGCACCGAAGCGGCCGCGCGCAAACAGAAGGTGATCGCTTTTCGGGATTGGCTGGAGGAGGAGGGCCGCAGCCTGGCGCGCGGCGCCGAAGAGGACCACCGCGTCGCACAGCCCTCATGAGATCGCCCCGGGTCGCGCGGCCGCGCCAGACGGCCGGGATTGTGCGCGCCAGCCAAGTTGACCTGAGGGCCTGCCTGTGCTGAATAGCGCCCTCCAAAGGGCGGATAATCACTATGGTTAATGACAGGCGGGTCTATCTCTTCGACTCGACCCTGCGCGATGGGGCGCAGAGTCAGGGCGTCGACTTCTCGGTTTCGGACAAGCTGGCCATCGCCCGTGTCCTCGACCGCCTTGGTCTGGACTACGTGGAGGGCGGCTGGCCCGGCGCCAACCCCACGGACGACGCCTTTTTTTCGGAGTCTCCCGGCCTGGAGCGCAGCCGCTTCGTCGCCTTCGGCATGACCCGCCGCCCGGGCCGCAGCGCCGAGAACGATCCCGGTCTGGCCGGCCTGCTGAATTCCTCGGCGGAGGCCGTCTGCATGGTCGGCAAGACCTGGGACTTCCACGTCGATGTCGCCCTGGAGATCAAGCGTTCGGAAAATGTCGCCATGATTGCGGACTCGGTGGCCCACGCGCTCACCCGCAAGGACGAGGTGATGTTCGATGCCGAGCACTTCTTCGACGGCTACAAGGCCAACCCCGCCTATGCGATGGAGTGCCTGGAGGCCGCCCATAAGGCCGGCGCGCGCTGGGTGGTGCTCTGCGACACCAACGGGGGCACCCTGCCCGACGAGGTCGCCCGTATCGTCGGCGCGGTCTGCGAGCGGATCCCCGGCAGCCACGTCGGCATTCACTGCCATAATGACACCGAGAACGCGGTCGCCAACTCGCTGGCGGCGATCGATGCGGGCGCGCGCCAGGTGCAGGGCACCATCAACGGTCTGGGCGAGCGCTGCGGCAATGCCAACCTGATCAGCCTGATCGCCAACCTGATGCTGAAGACCGACTACGACGTCGGCCTGGACGAGCATGCCCTCGGCCAGCTCACCCATGTCTCCCGCCTGCTGGACGATCGCCTCAACCGCCAGCCCGCGCGTCACGCCGCCTACGTCGGCGAGGCGGCCTTCGCCCACAAGGGCGGTCTGCACGTCTCCGCCGTCGCCAAAGACCCGCGTACCTACGAACACATCGACCCCGCCACAGTCGGCAACCGCCGCCACATCGTGGTCTCCGACCAGGCCGGGCGCTCCAACATCCTGGCGCGCCTCGCCGAGATCGGCATCGATCTGGACCCCAAGGACCCGGGGGTCAACAAGCTGGTCGACGAGGTCAAAGCGCGGGAGTTCGAGGGCTTTGCCTACGACGGCGCCGAAGCGTCCTTCGAGCTGCTGGCGCGGCGCGCGCGCGGCGAGGTGCCCAGCTACTTCTCCCTGGCGCGCTTTCGCATCATGGACGACCGGCGATGGAACGCGCGCGGCGAACTGGTCACCGAGTCCGAGGCGACGGTGACGCTGGAGGTCGCCGGCAAGGCCAAGATGGAGGTGGCCGACGGCAACGGCCCGGTGAACGCCCTAGACACCGCCCTGCGCAAGGCCCTGGTGCCGCTCTATCCGCAGCTCGAGGACATGCGCCTGGTTGACTACAAGGTGCGGATCCTCACACCCCAGGCCGGTACCCGCGCGGTAACCAGGGTCATGATCGAGAGTGCGGATTCCCAAGGGCGGCGCTGGACCACCATCGGGGTGTCGACCAACGTGATCGACGCCTCCTTCAACGCGCTGCACGACGGCATCACCTGGAAGCTTCTGCAGGATGGCGCCGAGGTACCGGCGGAGGCAGCGGTATGAGGATGCCGGGCAGGCTCCTTGCGGCTGCATTCTGCTTCTTCTCGCTGTGGGCAGGGACGGCCGCGGCCCAGGCGCCGCAGACTGCGCCTGAAGATGCGGACACGGTTCACGCTGCCTTCGCACGGCTGGTCGAGCAGAGCGAGACAAGACGGCATTTCGGCCTTCCGCCGGACACCTTCTGGCGCCACAGCGGCTCGCTCGCCATTGCCTTGTTGAGCGACAGTGCCGAGACTTCAGCGGCGTCGCTGAGCCGGGTCGCGGCTGCCTTCTCCGATCCCACCGGACTGGACATCGCCCTGGCCGAAACCGGCGCCGCGCCGCAGCCCGGCGATACCCTCGACAGCTTGTCAGCCGGTGCCGATCTGGTGATCGCGGTCGGGCCGCGTCAGGATCTGGCGGAGATCGCTTTCGCGGCCGGTTTCGAAAAGGGCATGCTGGCGCGCTTCGAAATCGGCACGCTGCCCTTTGTCTTTTCCTTCACGGAAGCGCCGGCGCGCCGGGGTGTCGTTTTGCTGGCTGACGACGAGCCGGAGCGGGCACGCGAGGCCTCTTTCATCCTGGCGACCGTCTGGGCCTTGGGCGGCGTCACGCTGGGACCGGAGCTGACCGGTCTCATCGATCCCGATCCGGCAAGCGGGCCCAGCCTGACGCCCTTGGGCAAGGCCGTCTTTTCCCTGTTTTTCCGCCCGGAGCTGGAGGTCGGCGCCAGCCTTTCCGATACGCTGCTGCGGGCCCGCGCCCTTCTGGCCGAATAGGCGGGCCGTGGCGGGAACCGACCATACGCAGACGCCGGTGACCGGCCAAGGGCCGGCCATCATCCTGGTGGCTCCGCAACTGGGCGAAAACATCGGCATGGTGGCCCGCGCCATGCTGAACTGCGGCCTGACCGAACTGCGCCTCGTGCGCCCGCGCGATGGCTGGCCCAGCGAGAAGGCGGAGGCGGCGGCCTCCGGCGCTTCCGAGGTGATTGCCGGCGTGCAGCTTTTCGACACCACAGAGGCGGCGATCGCCGACCTGCAGCGTGTCTACGCCACCACGGCGCGGCCGCGCGGGATGGTGAAACCGGTGGTCACGCCGGCACAGGCCGCGCTTGAGCTGCGCGCGGCGGCTTCGGACGGCCAGAAGACGGGCCTGCTGTTCGGGCCCGAGCGCTCCGGCCTTGTGAACGACGACATCGCGCTGGCCGATGCGGCCCTGACCGTGCCGCTGAACCCCGCCTTTTCCTCCCTCAACCTCGCCCAGGCGGTGCTGCTGGTGGGCCATGCCTGGTTCATGGCCGCCGACGAGACCGAGCCGCGCCGCCTGGAAACCGGGGTCGGCGAGCCGGCCAGCAAGGAGGAACTGGTGAACTTCTTCACCCGGCTGGAGACGGCGCTGGACGAGACCGGCTTCCTCTTCCCGCCGGAAAAGCGCCCCAACATGGTGCGCAACCTGCGCAACCTTTTTCACCGCATCACCCCCACCGAGGCGGAGGTGAACACTCTTCACGGCATCATCTCGGCGCTGCGTGGCAAGCAGGGGCAGGACCGCTAAGCGGCCGCGGTTTGGCCTGACACGCCGGCTGTACTAGACTGCGCCGCGCACGCCCAAGCCCAGCTCAATGGGACCTGTCCGGGCGAAACGAAAATCCAAGGAAACGGTCGGAGGACGATGCAATGGCGAAAACGGCTTTGGTGACCGGTGCGAGTTCGGGCATCGGCCGGGCCTCGGCCCTGGCGCTGCACAAGGCGGGCTTCAGCGTGGCGATCTGCGGACGGCGCGCGGATGCGCTGAAGGAAACCGATGCCGAGGGCGGCGGCGGCATGACGGTGTTGCCCTGCGACGTCACCGACCCGGAGGCGGTGGCGGCGATGTTCTCAAAGATCGAAGCGGACGTCGGACGCCTTGATGTGATCTTCAACAACGCCGGCACCAACATCCCGGCGACGAACTTCGGCGACCTCGACTGGAGCGGCTGGAAAAAGGTCATCGACGTGAACCTGAACGGCATGTTCCTCTGCGCCCACGGCGCCTTCAATTTGATGCGCCGGCAGTCGCCCCAGGGCGGGCGGATCATCAACAACGGTTCCATCTCCGCCCACGTGCCGCGGCCCGGCTCCGCGCCCTACACGTCGTCCAAGCATGCCATCACCGGGCTGACCCGCAGCATCTCCCTGGATGGGCGCGCCTTCGATATCGCCTGCGGCCAGATCGACATCGGCAATGCCGCCTCCCACATGACGGAAGCCATGTCTTCGGGCGTGCCCCAGGCCGACGGCTCCATGAAGCCGGAGCCCACGATGGACGTACAGCACGTGGCCGACGCGGTGGTCCACATGGCCGGGCTGCCCCTGGAGGCCAACGTGCAGTTCATCACCGTCATGGCCACCAAGATGCCCTTTGTCGGGCGCGGATAGTGCAGCCCTGCGTTTGAAGGAGGCGCTCGCCGGGTGTGCGGCGGGCGTCTCGCCAGTTCGGCATACGAACGAACTGCCCTCAGAGGAGAGAACACTCCGCTTGATGCGTGACATGCAGTCCTTCGGACAGAACATATGGACGGTGAGCGGCGACGATGTCCGCATGTACGCGGTGCTGCCGTTCACGACAAGGATGACGGTCGTTCGACTGGAATCCGGCGGGGTCTGGCTTCATTCCCCCGTGCGGCCGACGCCGGAATGTCAGCGCGCCGTTGATCTGCTCGGCCCGGTCGAGCATCTCGTTGCGCCCAACAAGATCCATAGCCTTGGCATCACGCCCTGGAAGGCGTTGTACCCTTCAGCCAGGGTTTGGGCCTCGCCGGCATTTAACAAGCGTCATCCCGACATCGCCGTCGACACGCTGCTGACGAATGACATCGAAGCCCCTTGGAGCGGTGAAATCGATCACTGTGTGATTGATGGCCATGCCGTTCTGGACGAGGTCTGGTTTCTGCACAAGGCCTCCAAGACGCTCATCGTCACGGATCTGATCCAGAAGCATGAAGCCGCCGGCGAATCATGGCTTTGGCGCGGCGTGAAAGGCATGGCGGGCGTCCTGGGTGAGGACGGCGGAGTCCCTTTGGATATCAAGCTCAGCGTTCGGAACAAAGTGGCGATGCGGCGCGGCATCGAAACGGTTCTTGCTTGGGACTTCGACAATCTCATCGTTGCGCACGGCCATTGCCTGCAAGGCGGTGCAAAGGAAGACGTCCGCCGCGCATTCGATTGGATCACGGACGCCTAATGACTCAACGGGCGGGGTGTAAAAGACAGCCGCATGTGGCGCATGACGCGCTCTAGTCGGCGAGCAGGACCCTGTCTAGGACCGTGACGTCACCGTCTTTGCCGACGCGCAGCAGAACCATCTCGCCCGAGCGCGGGAACACACCCGTCAAGGCGGTGATGTTCACCTGATGGGTGACGAGCACCGCTGTTTCTCCGGGCGGTAACTCTGCCAAGGCGGCGGCGGTTGCGACGGTCTGGGAATCGGCGGTGCTGCGGTCGCGGAAGAAGGAGTTCAGCATCGGCGCCTCGGTCACCGGGCCGAGATCCAGCAGGAGGGCGGTCTCCGCCGTGCGGCACCACTGGCTGGTGAGGACGTGGTCGATGGCGATGCCGGCGTCGCGGACCGCTGCGCCGATGGCGCGCGCCTGCGCCCGCCCGACGTCATCCAGGTTGCGCTGCGTCGTGCAGTCGCCGAGGGTGAAGTCGGCCGGATCGCCGGTGCCGGGGGCCAGCGCATGGCGCAGGATCGCATGGGTGCCCGGCTCAGTCAGCCGGTCCAGGATCGGGTTCGCCTCGACAGGCTTCGTGGCCAGCAGGGCGGTGGCGACGACGAAGAGAGTGAGCAGGCTTGCGCGCATGGAAGGCTCCGGTGGTGCTCTCCTGTCAGCTAGACGCAGAACTGCCGAAGGCAAGCCCTAGGCCCAGTGTCAGTCCTCGGGCGGGCGCCGGCGCATCTGCTTCAGGCGTCCGCGCTGGGCCTTGGTGTCGAGGCGGCGTTTCTTGGAGGCCAGTGTCGGCCGGGTCGCCTTGCGCGGGGTCGGGGGGATCGCGGCCTTCTGCAGCAGGGCGACCAGCCGCGCCAAAGCGTCCTCGCGGTTGCGCTCCTGGCTGCGGAAGCGCGCGGCGGTGATCACCAACACCCCTTCCTTCGTCAGGCGCTTGCCGGCCAGCCGCTCGGCCCGGGCCCGCAGCGGGGCCGGCAGGGAGGGGGAATGCCTGAGGTCGAAGCGCAGCTGGACCGCGGTCTCCACCTTGTTGACGTTCTGCCCGCCGGGGCCGGAGGCGCGCAGGAAGCTTTCCTCGACCTCGGCGGGGTCGATGGCGATGTCTCTCGTGATGGCGATCATGGCCGCAGACCCCCGAAACCGGTCTGAAAACGGGCACCAGGTCCTTGATCTTTATAGAGTTTCTGCAGGTTTGACATTTCCGCCGCGATTCGTATAGTCCGCGCTTCTTCCCGGGAATGCGGGCGGGCAGAGGCCCCAACCCCGTTCAGGACCATTCCTAGGCCATTGCGGCCGGTCTTGAAACTACCGGGACAATATCAGCCGGACCCGAAAGCGGGACGGCGCCAAGCAAAGAAAGGAGCCGCCGGGCCATGTCCAAGCGCCTTGCGTCGAAGTACAAGATCAACCGCCGCCTCGGGGTCAATCTCTGGGGCCGCCCCAAGAGCCCCGTCAACAAGCGCGAATACGGACCCGGCGAGCACGGTCAGCGCCGCCGCAAGCCGACCGACTTCGGCATTCAGCTTGCCGCCAAGCAGAAGCTCAAGGGCTACTACGGCAACATCGGCGAGAAGCAGTTCCGCAGCTATTACAAAGAGGCCTCGCGCCGCCGCGGCGACACCGGCGAGAACCTGATCGGCCTGCTGGAGCGCCGTCTGGACGCGGTGGTCTACCGCTCCAAGTTCGTGCCCACGGTCTTCGCCGCCCGCCAGTTCGTGAACCACGGCCACATCACGGTCAACGGCAAGCGCGTCAACATCCCCTCTTACATGGTCAAGGACGGCGACGTGGTGCAGGTGAAGGCCAAGAGCCGCGAACTGCCGCTGGTGCTCGAAGGCGTCGAGTCGGTGGAGCGCGACCTGCCGGATTACATCGAGGTCGACCACAACCAGATGAAGGCAACCTTCGTGCGCGCGCCCAAGCTGGCCGACGTGCCCTATCCGGTTTCCATGGAGCCCAATCTGGTCATCGAGTACTACTCGCGTTAACGCGGTCTGACAGCATTTACTCTGGGAGACGCAGCCCCCGCGTCTCAAGTCTCTGGGGGCTGCCAAGAACGGAGCCGCCCGGCCATGCTGCCGGGCGGCTTTTTTCATGAGGGGGACAGACCATGACCCGCCTGAACGTAACCGCCGGATCGGTCACGATCGCGATCGAAACCCGCGACACGCCGACGGCGGCAGCGATCCTGGAAGCTTTGCCGATCCATGCCCGGGCCCGAACCTGGGGCGAGGAGGTCTACTTCGACACGCCGGTCAGCGTGCCGCAGGAAGCCGACGCCAAGACAATTCTCCAAGCAGGAGAGATTGCGTTCTGGCTTCCCGGCGACGCGATCGCCATCGGCTTCGGGCCGACGCCGGTGTCCCGGGGTGATGAGATCCGGCTGGCGTCCCCGGCCAACATCTGGGCTGATGCCCTCGACGACGTGCGAAAACTGGCTACGGTGCGCGATGGCGAGACTGTCGTTGTGGAACGCGCTGTCTGAGAAACAAGGAAGGGCGGCCGGCGATAGAACGCGGCCGCCCCCATTTCTTATGTCACCTAGTTGAACGTCCGCGTCGGCTCCGAACGCTCATACTCGGGGTCCAGGCAGAAGCTGGAGTACACGTTGTTCTTCTCGTTGCTCTCGGCGACCTTGTTACCGTGGTCGATGCTCATGACAAAACTCGCCTTGCCATTCACCCAGGCGCTGTCGGGGATGAGCGCCTCGAACATGTAGTTCGAACCGGGTTGCATCATCGTCTGAGTCTCGGAAACAGTCTTGCCGCCGGAGAACTTGAACTGCACGGTCACCTTGCCGGCGGGCTTGTCACCCTTGTTCTTGACCGAAATCTGTGCCCCTCGGGGCCGTGTGTCGTTGCCGGCCAGGAACATACAGTACCATTTGCCCGGCGTGCCCTCCAGGCCCAGGGGGTAATAGGGAAAGCCGTAGAGATCGACGTACGGCGTCGTCTTCAGGTCATCCGCCGCACCCGGCTTGCCAGCCGGCCCGCGCGTCGGCGGTGTGGGCTTGGCGGGAACCGCCTTGAACTGCGCCGACTGAACGCCGGGCTGTGCCGCGGCGTCGGAAACGACGCCGAAGTCCGGCGCGGTGACGGCCAGGGCCAGTGCTGCCGTGGCGGATGCGAAAACAAGGTTCTTGAACATGGAAAACTGCTCCAGTAGGGGTGGATTGCCCTATTGGTCGCGGCGATACGCAAGAGGGTTCAAAGACCAAGGTTTTCGGGCAGGAAGCTGAAAGCCTGGTTAAGGGTCTCGGTTAACGGGAAAACCGGGATTGACTGAATCAGATCGGCGGGTTGGGGCGTGGCGGGCCCGGCGGCCGCACGGAGATGTCGAAGCAGCCGCCCTGGGGCAGGGCGGCCAGCATGTCGGGCGAGAAGACGGCCCAGGCGCCGGCGGCCTTCAGCGCGCCGACAAAGCCGGGCTCGTCGGACTGGGCCAGCCAGAGACGGCCGCCGAGCAGGCTGCGGATCGGCCGGCCCTCGGCGGCGGCAACACGCAGAAGATTGCGGTCGTCGCCGACATTCATCGGAAAGGCGACAAGAACGAGGCCGCTCTCCGTGTCGTCGAGAGCGGCGCTGGGCAGGGCGACGGCCATGGCCGCCAGCCAGAGGCCGAGCAGCAGCAGCAGGACCTTCAGAGCAATGCCGTGGGTCCCTTCAGCCATGGCTTACCGTTACCCGGCCTGCGCCAGGCGCGCCACGCCCTGCTCGCGGATCGGCCAGTGTATCGCCGCGGCCAGCAGGCCAAGGGCGACGCTGATCCACCACACCACGTCGTAGGAGCCGGTCTCATCGAAGAGGTAGCCGCCCATCCAGACCCCCAGGAAGGCGCCGACCTGGTGGCTGAAGAAAACGATGCCGAAGAGCATGGCCATGTGCTGGGTGCCGAAGAACTGCGCCACGAGCCCGGAGGTCAGCGGCACGGTGGACAGCCACAGCAGGCCGATGGCCAGCGAGAAAGCCAGCACGCTGGCCTCGCTGATCGGCAGCAGGATGAAGAGCGCGATCACGATCGCCCGGGCGAAGTAGAGCGCGGAGAGCAGATACTTCTTGCTGAACCTGCCGCCGAGCACGCCGGAGGTGTAGGCGCCGATGATGTTGCCGCCACCGACGAGCGCCAGGGCCCAGGCGGCGAGGCCCGCCTGCAGGCCCATGTCGGTGATGTAGGCGGGCAGGTGGGTCTGGATGAAGGCGACGTGAAAGCCGCAGACGAAGAACCCGGCGGTCAGGTAGTTGTAGCTGGGATGGGCAAAGGCCTCCCCGAGGGCCGCGCGGATCGACTGCTTGGCCTCCTGGCGGGTGTCGGGCCGGCCGGTCAGTGCCGCCGCGCAGGGCACCATCAGCAGCGCCATGAAGCCGAAGATCGTCAGCGCCATCGACCAGCCGTAGGCCGAGATGAAGCTCTGGCCGAGCGGCACGACGAAGAACTGGCCGGCCGAGCCGGCGGCCGTGCCGATGCCCAGCGCCCAGGAGCGCTTCTCCGGTGAAACCCGGCGCGTGAAGGCCGCCAGCACGATGGCGAAGGAGGCGCCGGCCACGCCAAGGCCAACCAGAACGCCGGCGGAGAGGGTCAGCATCCCCGGCGTCGAGGCGTCGGCCATGATGAAGAGGCCCGCAGCGTAGATCAGCGCGCCGATGGTGAGCACACGACCGGAGCCGTAGCGGTCGGCAAAGGCGCCGGCGACCGGCTGGGACAATCCCCAGAGCAGGTTCTGAAGGGCGATGGCGATGGCGAAGACCTCGCGCCCCCAACCGAATTCGCTGGACATCGGGTCGAGGAAAAGCCCGAAGCTGGAGCGCAGCCCGAAGGACAGCAGCGCCAACAGGCAGCCGGCGGCGATGACGAAAAGCGTCGTGCGCCAGAACGGACTTTGCGGCTCGGTGGGGGCAGAGGCGGTCATCGACGGGTGCTTCCTCGGGCGCGCTGTCTCACTGCTTCGAAGTCTAAGGATCGCCGAGGGTTCCGGCAAACGCCGGTCGCTGACCGGGGGCATGCCCTGCCGGCATGGCTTCGGCGTCGCATTCCTGCGTCAGCCGGCCTGCGGACCCCTCTTTTTCTGCCATGCTGTCCTGATTGCTTGGCCGCCGCCGCGGACGTAGGCGGCCCGGCATTCACCGTCTGACGGTCACTTGATGCGGGCGCTTTCGCATTCGCGTCGCCGCAGGCGCCCACGGCGGCTTGCGAGGGTGCGCCTGCGCACTAGCTTAGCCTGCGGCTCCTTTCGGCCGCCGTGGGCGGCAACCGGAGGATCACATGGACCTCGTGCGCCGTCGTATCCTGGCCGCCCCGGTCGCGCTGGCGGGGGCCTGGTCCCTTGCGGCCCTGCCGGCCCCTCGGCCCCCGATCCGGCAAAAAGCCCTTTCGAACCGGGAACGGCCCATCACCACGCCTTTCTCGCCATGCGCCGGGCGGCGCCCAAGGTGGAGGCGCGCCTGCGCCGCTGGTCGGATCTGGCGCGGCGCGAGGCAGCAACGCTGGCAAGCTCCGACCATCCCGTGCTGGTGCGCTGGCGCCGTAACCTGGCGGCGCTCCCTTCGGGACGGAGCGACGGGCTCGTTCGGCAGGTGAACCTGCTCGTGAACTGCGACGTCCGCTATCGCTCCGACTGGGACCACGGGCACGTGCGGGACAAGTGGTACGGCCCGGTCGAGACCCTGGCGGAAGGGGGCGACTGCGAGGACTACGCCCTGCTGAAGGGCCTGCTGCTCCATAACCGGGGCTGGCCTGATCAGGCCCTGCACCTGGTGGCCGGTATCCTGGCAACAGGCGAAGGCCACATGATGTTGGGTGTCGACTATGCCGACGGGCGGCAGGTTCTGCTGGACAACCTGACGCCGCGCCTCCACGCCCGGCCCTTCGGCGGCTGGACGCCGAAGTACCAGATCGGCGCCCACCAGCAGACTCTCGTTTACATCAAGGCGTTCTGATCGAGCGCGTTCAGACTGCCCGCACCTCGAAGCCGGCGCAGTCCAGGGTGTAGCTGCCGTCCTCGCCGATGTCGAAGTGGGTGGCGGCCTCCTGCGGCGCTTGAGCCTGAAGCGAGCGTATGGCCCGCTGCCGGTCCGGCGGCGTCTGCATGCGTTCGATCCAGGGCTTGAAGTCGATGCGCAGGCGAAAGCGTTTGACCTCCTGAAGTGCAAAGCCCGCGGCCTGCAGGGCAGCCACCCATTCCTCGATGGCGTAGTCGCGCACGTGGGAGGGGTCGCGCAGCAGTTCGATGGCCTGCAGATGGGTGTCGAGGAGCGGTGTGCCGGGAGAGACCGCATCGGCGAAGACGGCCGTGGCGCCGGGCCGCAGCACGCGCCGGCAGTCCCGCAGGGCCGCATCCAGATCCTGCCAATGATGGGCGCTGAAGCGGCTGGCGGCGAAGTCGACACTGGCATCGCCCAGGGGCAGGGCGCGGACATCGCAGACCCTGGTCTCGAGGGTGTCCAGCCCCTTCGCGCGGGCCGTCTCCGTCACGGCGGCCAGCATCTGCTCGGAAAGATCGCAGGCGACCACCCGCCCGGCGTAGGGTGCGATGGCATAGCTGACATGGCCGCCACCGCTCCCGAGGTCGAGGGCGACTTGCGGGCGTGCGCGCTCCGCCCGCTCGGCAATCCAGGCCAGATCGGGACCGCTGCTGTGCACGGCGCTGGCGACATAGGCGGCCGCGCGCGGGCCGAACTGGTCGTCGATCAGGGCGCTGAGGGGTTTCTTGCCGGCCATCGCAGGGGTCCTTTTCTGGCATCGGGAAGGTCCGGCCGTGCGGCCGTCCGGGCCTGATCCGATCATGAGATTGTTTCTTGATCTGCGGTGAAGCGTCAGCCTATCCCAAGATTTCTCGATGTGCTAATGAGGGTTCGTGATAGATATTGAGATTCTCTCATGATTGACCGGCCCAGCCTGAAGGCCCTGCGGGTGCTGCTGGAGGTGCGGCGCAGCGGCAGCTATGCAGTGGCGGCCCAGCGCCTCGGCGTCACGCCCTCGGCGGTCTCCCACATGATCGCGGCGCTGGACGCGGAGCTCGGCGGCACCCTCTTCGAGGACCGGCGCCGCGCCCGCCTGAGCCCGCGCGCCGAGCGCTTGGTGGACAGTCTGGAGCCGGCCTTTCAGGCCATCGCCCATGCCGTCGGACAGTACCGCGCGCAGCGCGCCAGCATCCGCGTCTCGACCCTGTCCTCACTCGCGGTGCTCTGGCTGATCCCACGTCTGGGCCGGTTGCGGGCGCGCCTGCCCAACGTGGACATCCTGGTCTCCACCGACCTGCGCCCGGTGGACCTGAATGCCGAACCTTTCGACTGCGCGATCCGCTGGGCCACAAGCCCGCCTGAAGCCGCCGGGCTGGTGACGCTGCCGCTGTTCCGCGAACACCTGGCCGTGGTCGCCAGTCCGCGCCTGCTGGATGGACAGAAGGGGGCCTCCATCGCCGCGCTGCCGCGCCTGAAGGCGCGCTCGCGCATGGACGACTGGTCGCTCTTCCTGGGGGATGATGATGCAGGAGAGCCCGCTGCCGGCATCACCGTCTTCGAAACCCGCAGCCAGATGCTGGAGGCGGCGGTGGCCGGCCTCGGCGCCGCGGTCATCGACCTGAGCCTCGCCGAACAGAGCCTCGCCGCCGGCCACCTCGTCGACATCGGCGGCCGCACCGTCGAGCAGCCCGTCGGCTATTACTTTATCTGCCGCCGCGCCGCCCTCGACGAGCGTCCGCTCAGGATCTTTCGCGACTGGCTGGTGGAAGAGACGGCGAGTAAATCTGGCGAGAAGGGGTCCGCGGCCTAGATTGCTCAAAAGTCCTAAGCCGGCCCTGAGCGGTCATTCGTCTCTGGTCAGGCGACAGGTGTCCGTGCGGACAAAACAAACTTTTGCTGCCCATAAGCAAGGGTCGCGCCACAAACACAGGTCGTGATTGGGTTCAGACTCCCCGCCTACTGAAGACTGCGGTTATCGAAGACGGCGCGGGCTTTTTCGATCTTTGGGCGGTTTTCCAGCGCCCATGCCGACAGTCCCGCCAAAGGATCAATGAGCGACTGTCCGAGCTCGGTGAGGGCGTAGTCGACCCGCGGCGGTGTCGTCGGCGTTACGGTCCGCTCTACCAATCCTTCTCGTTCGAGTTTTCGCAGGGTCTGGGTCAGCATGCGCTGGGAAATGTCCGGAAGCGCACCAAGCAGCTCCGAGAAGCGGTGCGAGCCGAAGCGAAGGTGCGCAAAGATCAGCAGACTCCATTTGTCGCCAATCTGGCTGAGGACGTTTCGCACCGGGCAGAGCTCGCGGTCGTAGAACTCGGCCGGGGCGATGTTCGGGCTCCGTCTCATACTTTCACCTGCTCTTGTTACTAAAAAGTGCCTACTTCAATTCTGCGCGTTTGTTCTTGATAGTAACAAATACCATCGAGGGGTCCCAGTCGGGAAGAGAGGCAGCGATGAAACATCCGCTGCTGCAACGCACCGCTTTCGCCAGCGCCGCCATCGCGGGTCTGGCCGGTGCATCGAGCGCAGGAGCAGACGACATGAAAGAGACGGCAGTCGGCATTCTCATCGAAGGCATCGTGAACGGCGACAGGTCCTTTATCGAGGAGCACGTCGCCGAGGATTACATCCAGCATAACCCGAACGTGGCGGACGGGCGGGCGGGCCTGCTTGCGCTCATCGATCATCTGCATTCGCTCGACAGGAAACCTCAGATCACGCCTCTGCGTGTCCTTCAGGATGGCGACCTGGTCGCCGTCCATAGCGAACACGTCATTGGAACCGAAGGCGTCGCCTTCGATCTGTTCCGCTTCGAGAACGGCGTAGCCATGGAGCATTGGGACGGCATCCAGCCGAAGCCGGAGACCACCGTCAGCGGCCGGTCGATGACAGACGGCCCGGCGGAAATCGTCGATCTGGACGGGACCGCGGCAAACCGGGCGCTTGTCGTCAACTTCGTGGAGGACATTCTGGTCGGCGGGAAAAGCGACCGCATCACCGATTACATCGGCGAGACCTATCTCCAGCACAACCCCCGGATCGGCGACGGACTCGAAGGGCTCGGAGCATTCCTCGAGCATCTTCGGGCGACCGACATCTCGTTTTCCTACGGGTCAATCCACAACGTCGTCGCGGAGGGGAACTTCGTGATGACACAGAGCGAGGGAGAGATCGGAGGGGCGCCAACGGCGTTCTACGATCTTTTCAGCGTTGAGAAGGGGATGATCGTCGAACACTGGGATGTCGTGCAGGAAGTCCCGACCGAAATGGCCCACGACAACGGGATGTTTTGATCGGAGGCCGCCGCGACCGGCGAGGCGGCGTCGCCCCTCTAACGTCCATGAATCCTCTAACGTCCATGAATCAAGGGGCCGCTTCCCGAAGGAAGCGGCCCTTGGTCTCTATCGCCGTCTGGCGCGCCGGCTTACGCCGCCGGCTTGATGTCGATGCCGTTGGTCTGGAGGAACTCGGAAAGCTCGCCGGTCTGGAACATCTCGCGGATGATGTCGCAGCCGCCGACGAACTCGCCCTTCACGTAGAGCTGGGGGATGGTCGGCCAGTTGCTGAAATCCTTGATGCCCTGGCGGATGCCCGGGTCCTGCAGCACGTCGATGCCTTTGAACTTGACGTTCAGATGCGACAGGATCTGCACCACCGCGGCGGAAAAGCCGCACTGCGGGAACACCGGCGTTCCCTTCATGAACAGGACGACATGGTTGTCGCCGATCTCCTGCTTGATCCTCGCGGCTACGGTTTCGTCCATAACCTTCACTCCTTGTTTCTATGGCGTCTCTGTGTCGCGATCTCTGTCTTTCGAGATCTCTTTGATCGATTGGCGCCTGGCTGACCCCGCGCCCCTCTGGCGGTCGGCGCTCAGGCCCCGGCGTTCAGGTCCCGGCGTTCATGCTTCCGGCGGGGTCGAGGTCTGCAGCGCCAGGGCGTGCAGTTCGTTTCCCATACGCCCCTGCAGGGCCTGATAGACCATCTGATGCTGCTGGACCCGGGTCTTGCCGCGGAAGGCCTCCGAGACGATGTAGGCGGCGTAGTGATCGCCGTCCCCGCGCAGGTCTTCGATGCGGACCTCCGCATCCGGCATGGCGGTCTTGATCATGCCTTCGATTTCCGACGGGTTCATCGGCATTGGCTCTGTCCTTCCCCAGCCCCTCTCGTGGGGGTCCCTCTGATAGGCTGCTGATCGCCCCGATCGGCGCTGGCGGCGGTCAGACCTCTCCGGCCATGTAGGCGGCCAGCCAGGGTTCGTGGACGTCGCGCAGCTCCGCAAGCGATATGGCCTCGTTTTCCGCCAGATTCAAGCGATCCCCGCCGCTCAGGCCCAGAACCCGGGCAGGAACCCCGGCCTCGGCCGCCGCGGCCAGCAACGCCTCGGCGTCCCGGCAGGTGACAAGATAGCGCGCCTGGTCTTCCCCAAACAACCATGCGGACAGAGGGGTGTTTTCCGGTGCGGAGGCCGCAATATCGGCGCCGCAGTCCCCGGCCAGGGCCATTTCCGCCAGGCCGACGGCGAGGCCGCCGTCGGAGAGATCATGGCAGGCGGTGACGGCGCCGGCATGGATCTGGGCGCGGACAAAATCCCCATTGCGCCGCTCGGCAGCCAGATCCACCGGCGGCGGCGCACCCTCGCGGCGTCCTTCGATATCGCGCAGGTAAACCGAGGCGCCCAGATGGCCTTCCGTCTCGCCGATCAGGACGATGGTCTCCCCGGCGCCCGGCATGCCGATGCCGACGGTCCGGTCGAGGTCGTCGATCAGGCCGACGCCGCCGATCACCGGGGTGGGCAGGATCGCCTGGCCGTTGGTCTCGTTGTAGAGCGACACATTGCCGGAGACGACCGGGTAGGCGAGGGCCTCACAGGCCGCCTTCATGCCGGCGACGCAGCCGACGAACTGGCCCATGATCTCCGGGCGCTCCGGGTTGCCGAAGTTCATGTTGTCGGTGACGGCCAGGGGCCGGGCGCCGACGGCGGTGAGGTTGCGCCAGCTTTCCGCGACCGCCTGGGCGCCGCCGCGCTCCGGGTCTGCCTCGCAGTAGCGCGGCGTGCAGTCGCTCGCCATGGCGAGGCCGCGGTTGGAGCCGTGGATGCGCACGACAGCCGCATCGCCGCCGGGCCGGGCCACGGTATCGGCCATGACCATGTGGTCGTACTGTTCCCAGACCCAGCGCTTGGAGCAGAGGTCGGGGCCCGCCATCAGTCGCTTCAGCGCCTCGGCGGCACCGGTCACGGGCGTGAAGCCGGGGTCGATGTCCGCGCGCTCCGGCGTCGGCTGCCAGGGCCGGTCATACTCGGGGGAGGCCTCGGCCAGGGGGTCGATGGGCAGGTCGCCGACGACCGCGCCATGCATCTTCAGCACCATGCGGCCGCTGTCGGTCAGCCGGCCGATGATCGCGAAATCCAGGTCCCACTTCTCGAAGATGCCGCGGGCCAGGTCCTCCTTGCCGGGCTGCAGGACCATCAGCATGCGCTCCTGGCTTTCGGAGAGCATCATCTCGTAGGGCGTCATGCCGTCCTCGCGGCAGGGCACCTTGTCGAGGTCGAGCTCGACGCCGGAGCCGCCCTTGGAGGCCATCTCGAAGGAGGAGGAGGTGAGGCCGGCGGCGCCCATGTCCTGGATGGCGACGATGGCGTCGGTGGCCATCAGCTCCAGGCAGGCCTCGATCAGCAGCTTCTCGGTGAAGGGGTCGCCGACCTGCACGGTCGGGCGCTTTTCCTCCGAGTCCTCGTCGAACTCGGCCGAAGCCATGGTGGCGCCGTGGATGCCGTCGCGCCCGGTCTTGGAGCCGACGTAGACCACGGGCTTCCCGACCCCGGCGGCGGCCGAATAGAAGATGCGGTCGGCCGGGGCGATGCCCACGGTCATGGCGTTGACCAGGATGTTGCCGTTGTAGGAGGGGTCGAAGTTCACCTCGCCGCCGACGGTCGGCACGCCGACGCAGTTGCCGTAGCCGCCGATGCCGGCCACCACGCCGGCCAGCAGGTGGCGGGTCTTGGGATGGTCCGGCGCGCCGAAGCGCAGGGCGTTGAGGTTGGCGACGGGCCGCGCGCCCATGGTGAAGACGTCGCGCAGGATGCCGCCGACACCGGTGGCCGCGCCCTGGTAGGGCTCGATGAAGGAGGGGTGGTTGTGGCTTTCCATCTTGAAGATGGCGGCCAGCCCCTCGCCGATATCGACCACGCCGGCGTTCTCGCCCGGCCCTTTGATCACCTGCGGGCCCTTGGTGGGCAGGGTCTTCAGCCACTTCTTCGAGGACTTGTAGGAGCAGTGCTCCGACCACATGACGGAGAAGATGCCGAGCTCCAGCAGGTTGGGCTCGCGGCCCATAATGTCGAGAATGAGGTCGTACTCGGCATCGCTGAGGCCGTGCTCGCGCGCCACCTCCGGCGTCACCGGCCGCTCGTTGGCCATGGCAGCGGTCACGACAGCGCCTCCACCAGGCCGTCGAAGAGGGGGCGCCCGTCGCTGCCGCCCAGCCGCGGGTCGGCCAGGCGCTCCGGATGGGGCATCAGGCCGAGCACCGTCTTGGTCTCGTTGTAGACGCCGGCGATGTTGCGCTGGGAGCCGTTGGGGTTGGCCTCCGCCGTGATCGCACCATCCGCCTCGCAGTAGCGGAAGGCGACCTGGCCGCGGTCTTCCATCGCCGCCAGGGTGTCGCCGTCGGCGAAGTAGTTGCCGTCGTGATGGGCGACGGGAATGCGGATCGCCTGGCCCTGCTCGTAGCGGCTGGTGAAGAGGCTCTGGCTGGTTTCCACCTTGACCGTCACGTCGCGGCAGACGAAGCGCAGGTCGGCGTTGCGCATCAGGACGCCGGGGACGAGGCCGGTCTCCGTCAGCATCTGGAAGCCGTTGCAGATCCCAAGCACCGCCACCCCCTTGGCGGCGCGCGCAACGACTTCTTTCATCACGGGGGAGTTGGCCGCCATGGCGCCGCAGCGCAGGTAGTCGCCGTAGGAGAAGCCGCCGGGCAGCACGATCAGATCGACCGGGTCGAAAGTGGTTTCCTTGTGCCAGACCATCAGCGGCTCCCGCCCCATGGACTGGCGCAAAGCGACCTGCACGTCCCGGTCGCAGTTCGATCCCGGAAAGACGATGACCGCCGCTTTCATGCGCGCTCTCCTAAGAATTTCGGGTCCCGGGTCAGGCGCACCCGGATCAGCCATCCAACTCGATGGCGTAGTTCTCGATCACGGTGTTGGCCAGCAGCTTCTGGCACATGGCCTCGACGTCGGCCCGGGCCTTCGCCGGATCGCGCTCGGCCAGCGAGAACTCGATGACCTTGCCCTGGCGGACGTCCTCGACGCCGTTGAAGCCGAGCGCGCCCAGGGCCTGCTCGATGGCCTTGCCCTGGGGGTCGAGAACACCGTTCTTGAGGGTAACGTGGACGCGGGCCTTCATGGGCAGATCGCTCCGACTCGCGGGGTGGAAAGTTGGCCGGACCTTAGACGCGCCGGCCCCGCAAAACAACTGCCAAGACAGCCCATCGCCAACGCCGGACGCGGGCTGGCCTGCTGTCTTAGAGCCAGCGCCGAACCCTTTGTTTGTAGGCCCTGTAGTCGTCACTGAACCTGCGCTCCAGGTAGCGCTCCTCCCTGTGGATAACGCCGATCTGCATGGCCGCCAGCAGCGGTATCAGCAGGACCAGGGCGCCAAGGCTGGCGAGGCCCGCCACCAGCCCCAGGTAGACCAGGGTGAGCCCCAGGTAGATCGGGTTGCGGCTATAGCGGTAGAGGCCGTCTGTCACCAGCGCCGTCGAGGGCAGGTGGGTCGGGATGTTGGTGCCGGCCTTGATGAAGCGGAACGCGGCGGCGAACAGCAGGGCGAGGCCCAGTGCGCCAAGGACGACCCCCGCGGCCAGCCCGGTCCCGCCTGGGAGGTAGGGCAGCGGCGGCAGCGCCAGCAGCCAGTCTGCGCCGAGTCCGATGAAAAGGGCGCCGAGATAGAGCACCGGCGGGTGGGCGATCACGCCCGCCGAGTCGTCGTGGTTCCCAGCGTTCACCAGCGCTGGCTCCCCACCACCGCAGCGTCGATGCGGCTGCGCTGCTGCGGGTCCAACAGGGCGTAGAAGGCGGCGAAAGCGGGCTCGACGCTGTCCAAGGCGGCAAGACCGGCCGTCATGCGCTCGCGCAGCGCCGCAAGCTGTTCGGGCGCCGAGGCCGATGGCCGGCCGGGCAGGTCACCGCGGGCCTCGCGGGTTTGGGCCATGGCCGCCTTGGCATCGGCGACAAGGTGCCGCCATGCCGGTAGCTGGCCTGCCGTGAGATCCAGGTTGTTCTCGATGAAATCAGCCATGCGATCGAACATGGCGGCTTCGTCTGCCAAGTGACAGGTCTGTCGACGGTGCCGATGCACTTCTGCCTCCTTATTTGACAAGAAAATTGTCAATTAAGCGAAGCCTATAAATTGACAACTTAATTGTCAATATTGATTTGGCGATCCATTGCCTCAGGCGGAATCGGTCTCGATCGTTGTGGCAAGATGGTCCTTCAAGTCTCTGATTGTATGAGAGCTTATCTTGAGCTCTTCGAGGTCTCGGCCCTGTGCGAGATCGTGGCAGAGGGCCATGAGGTCCCGGGTTATCTCCCGGTAGAGCGCCTTGCCCCTGGCGGTCGGGCGGAGGAGCCTGGAGCGCTTGTGGGCCGGGTTGTCGATGAACTCGACAAGGCCCTGGCCGGCCATGTCGTCGGCCAGCTTCTGGATGTGCTGGCGTGCGACCGGTCGGCTGCGGGCCAGGTGCGGCACCGTCTGCGGCCCCTCGGTCTCCAGGCTGCGCAGCAGCCCCCAGAGGCCGCCGCCCCAGGAGGTGACGCTGCCGTTGCGCTGGCCCAGGGCCCGCAGCTTGAACGACAGCGCCAGGCTTTCCAGGAAGAGGTCGAAGACGGCTTCGGCGCGCGGGTCGGCTGCCGCGATCTTTGAGGTCTTGGCCATGGACCAGCAGTATCAGGGCCGACGGCCGGATGACAACTGTCTTGTCATCCGGTCGTCAGGGTTGCCGGCAGCCGGTGCGTGCTACCCGCGCAGGCCTATTCGGGATTTATGGTGGTGATCTTCGTTCCCTCGATCGTCAGCCCGGCCATGAGGCCCTTCTGGTCGAAGAAGAAGACGTAGATGCCTTCCCGCTGCGTGGTGGTGGAAAGCGCCGCGCTGGCGCCGCTGTCGACCACCACTGCGTTGGGCGTGGTACCGATTTCCCAGCCGTCGCTGCTGTCGAGGTAGTTGAGGCTGGCGTCGTCGAGGAAGAAGACGGCGTAGCCGTAGGTCTGAATGCCGGCCTGCAGCCCGAAGGAGGCGGCGGCCGTGCTGTAGTAGCCGGAAACGGCGTCGCTCTTGAACAGGGCCCCCTCGCCGTACTGGCCGCCAACGATGAGGCCGCCCTTGACGATCTTCGGGAACACCAGAATCCCGGCCGCGTTCTGCGACAGCGCCTTGGCGCCCGCGGAGCTGTCCAGCAGCAGCGCCAGCGCATCGCGGGAGTTTTGCTCGATGGTGGCCGCCTTCTCGGCGAAAGCGGTCTGGCCGCCAAGGCCAAGCGTCACAGCGGCCACAATCAGGATGGCCAGGATCTTTGGAAATCGCACGCGCATCGCTGCTCCCTTCTTTGAGCAAGCCGACCGATCAATTGCCCCGTTTAAAGCGAATCGCCTTCAACTGGGCGGAAGTCTAGCGCCATCTCACCGGCAGGGAAAAGGGGACAGCCGTGAAGCCACCCCCCTTCAGCAGTCTTTGCTTCGCCGCCTGGGGGCGGGCCTGCATCACTGCAGCAGCCGGGGGCCCTTGATATCGATGGGGCCGGCTTCCGGCAGCACGCCCAGACGCCGCGCAACCTCCTGGTAAGCCTCCTCGACGCCGCCGAGGTCGCGGCGGAAGCGGTCCTTGTCCAGCTTCTCGTTGGTGGCGATGTCCCAGAGCCGGCAGGAATCGGGACTGATTTCGTCGGCCAGGACGATGCGCATCTCCTCGTCTTCCCAGATGCGCCCGAACTCCAGCTTGAAGTCCACCAGCTTCAGGCCGACACCGAGGAAGAGGCCGCAGAGGAAGTCGTTCACCCTGAGGGCGTACTGCAGCATCTCGTCCAGATCCTGCGTGTGGGCCCAGCCGAAGGCGGTGATGTGCTCTTCGGACACCAGCGGATCGCCCAGCTCGTCGTTCTTGTAGTAGTACTCGACAATGGAGCGGGGCAGGGGCGCGCCTTCCTCCATGCCCAGGCGCTTCACCAGGGTGCCGGCGGCGACGTTGCGCACGACGATCTCGATCGGGATGATTTCGACCTCGCGTACGAGCTGCTCGCGCATGTTCAGCCGGCGCACGAAGTGGGTCGGAATGCCGATGCTCTCCAGCCGCGTCATCAGGTACTCGGAGATGCGGTTGTTCAGCACCCCCTTGCCGGTGATGATCCCGTGCTTCTGATTGTTGAAGGCGGTGGCGTCGTCCTTGAAGTATTGGACGATGGTGCCGGGCTCCGGCCCCTCGAAGAGGATCTTTGCCTTGCCTTCGTAAATCTGTCTGCGTCGCATTGGCTGCATCCAGTTCTAGGAAAAATATCCTGCAATCTGCAGGGTCGGTCTGACGCCGGGTCCATCGGACGGCCCGCCGCCGCGCCATGGTCCCGGCGGCGCCGGCCGGCCCGGGGGGCCAGTGATATAGCAGGTGGTGATGCGCAAAACAATCGTGCCTCCCGGGCCCGCCAAAGGCCCCGGTTTCGCCCCTAAAACCCCCCGAAAACCGGCCCTTTGCCGGTAGCCAGCGCCGGCGGCAGAGCAAGGTCGACGGCCGCGTAGGGGTGCCGGTCCGGGCGCCCGGCGGCAAACAGCCAGCGGGCCGGCGGGGTGCCGGGCGGCGGGGCCGCGGCCAGGGCGATGAGGGAGGAGGAGACGGTCTGGAAGCCACCCAGGCTGACGGTCATCGCCGCCTCGGCCGGGGCGCCGGGATCGCTCTCCGCCGAGCGGGCCAGGATCGCCTGCCAGGCGGACCACGCGCCGTCGTCCGGCTCCGGTGCGGCCGCGCGCCGCAGATCTTCGGCATGGCGGGCGATGCGCGGGCTCGCAGGATCGTTCAGGTCGTAGGCGGTGATCATCGACAGGCCTTCCGGTACCGGCAGGACTTCGACGGGGTGGGCGCCGGCATCCCTGCCACCGTCCCTGCCACCGCCCCTGCCGCCTTCGCTGCCTGCGTTCTTGATCCAGTAGGCGTCCCTGTTGTCGGCCACCACCATGTTGAAGCTGCGATAGGCGGCCGGGTTGAGCTCCGCCAGCGCTTCCGCCGCCGCCAGGGCGTCGGCGTGGTCGAGGGCTTCCAGCACCAGCTCCCCGCGGCTGCGCTTGTCGGCCGCGGGACCGAGGGTTCCGCGCCGGTTGAGGATCGCCGCGGCGAGGCCGTGATCGTTCACCCCCAGCCAGGACCCGCCGCCGGTGCGGTCGAGGCCGGCCACCACCTCCGGCCGGTCGGCCCAATGGCGGCCGGGCGCCGCCCAGGGCCGGTCGACCATTTCATCGCGGTTGGCCGCCAGCAGCAGCGGCCAGGGGTGTTCGGGGCGTCGCAGAAGCACGAGAGTACACATGGCGCGGCGTCGGCTCTCCAAGGGCGGCGAAGGGGCGCATTTCCCCCTCCGGAGGACGTAAATTGAGCGGCAAGCGGGCTTACCCGCCTGCCAAGAAACCGATATACTTATCCTGAGGTTCTAATGCTTGACGCAGCGGAATAGAACCGCCACCTGAAAGAAAGCAGCTATCGTACCGGGAGACAAAGGGTCCGATGACCACATTCAACGAGCGCGAAAAGGCCTTCGAAGACAAGTACAAACACGATCAGGACCTGCAGTTCCGCACCGAGGTTCGCCGCAACAAGCTTCTGGGCCAGTGGGTCGCCACCGAACTGCTGGGCCTGGAGGGCGAGGCTGTGGAAAGCTATGCCAAGGACGTCATCGCCTCGGACCTCGACGAGCCCGGGCCCGATGATGTGGTCCGCAAGGTGATGGGCGATCTGGAGGCCAAGGCCGTCGATTTCAGCGAGCACCGCCTGCGCCACCGCATGGACGAACTGCTGGCCATCGCCAAGAAGCAGATCATGGAAGAGTAGGCCGCGGCGCTTTCAAGCCTGACGCAAAGGGGCCGTCCCGCGGGGGCGGCCCTTTCCTGTTCCCGGACATGCCGGGGTCGCACGCAGACTGAGACTGCCGCCTAGTCCTCAGAGCGGCCCGCGGAAGTGCGGTCGCGGTCATAGCGTCTCTTCAGCGGAAACGCCGGCAGCCAGGATTCGCGGCGGATGGTCCAGAGTTCGTAGGTCGGCTTCAGTTGGTCCGGGGCATCGAGGGATCCCAGGTTCACTTCGATTTCATCCCCGTTGCGTCCGAACACGGTGGAGCCGCAGTGCGGACAGAAGTGCCGCCTCTCGTAGTTGCGCGTTTCGCCGTCGATCGTCACAGCGTCCCCTGGGAACACTGCGGAAGCATGAAAAAGCGCCCCATGGTGCTTGCGGCAGTCGAGACAGTGACAAAGGCCGACCCGGTAGGGGCGTCCCGACGCCACAAATCGCACTTTGCCGCAGAGGCAGCCGCCGGTGAACCGCTCCATGCCGTGCCTCCTTTGAAGACATCAAGCCGTCTTCAGCCGAAGACGCGCCGGAAGATCGTGTCCACGTGCTTGGTGTGATAGGCCGGGTCGAAGCAGGCTTCCAGCGCCGGAGCCTCGATGCTGCCCGAAACCTCGGGGTCGGCCTTCAAGAGGGCGAGGAAATCGCCTTCGCCGCCCCAGACCTTCATGGCGTTGCGCTGGACGAGGCGGTAGGCGTCCTCCCGGCTGACGCCGGCCTGGGTGAGGGCCAGCAGCACGCGCTGCGAATGGACCAGGCCGCCGAGCTGGTCGAGGTTCTGCTGCATGGCCTCCGGATAGATCAGCAGCTTCTCGATGACACCGGCGAGGCGGTTGAGGGCGAAGTCCAGGGTCACAGTCGCATCGGGCCCGAACATGCGCTCCACCGAAGAGTGGGAGATGTCGCGCTCGTGCCAGAGGGCGACATTCTCCAGCGCCGGCACCACGGCGGCGCGCACCACCCGGGCGAGGCCGGTGAGGTTTTCCGTCAGGATCGGGTTGCGCTTGTGCGGCATCGCCGAAGAGCCTTTCTGGCCCGGCGCGAAATACTCCTCGGCCTCGCGCACCTCGGTGCGCTGCAGGTGGCGGATCTCGGTCGCGAGGTTCTCGACGGAGGAGGCGATGACCCCCAGGGTCGCGAAGAAGGCGGCGTGGCGGTCGCGCGGGATCACCTGGGTGGAGACCGGCTCCGGCGTCAGGCCCAGCTTCCCGGCGACGTACTCTTCTACATAAGGGTCGATGTTGGCGAAGGTGCCAACGGCGCCGGAGATGGCGCAGGTGGCGATCTCCGCCCGCGCCGCTTCCAGGCGGGCGCGGCAGCGCGCGAAGGCGGCGTAGTGGCCGGCCAGCTTCACGCCGAAGGTCGTGGGCTCGGCATGGATGCCGTGGCTGCGCCCCAGGCAAACGCTGTTCTTGTGCTCCAGCGCCCGCGCCTTCAGTGCGGCCAGCACACGGTCCAGGTCGGCCAGCAGGATGTCGCTGGCCTGGGTCAACTGAACCGCGAGGCAGGTGTCGAGGACGTCGGAAGAGGTCATGCCCTGGTGCACGAAGCGCGCCTCCTCGCCGACGTGCTCGGCCAGGTTGGTGAGAAAGGCGATGACGTCATGCTTGGTCTCGCGCTCGATCTCGTCGATGCGCGCCACCGCGAAAGCACCACGATCCCAGACTGCCTTGGCGGCTTCCCTGGGGATCACCCCCAGCTCCGCCTGGGCATCGCAGGCATGGGCCTCGATCTCGAACCAGATGCGGAACTTGTTCTCCGGTTCCCAGATGGCGGTCATTTCCGGGCGGCTGTAGCGAGGGATCATGAAGGTCGGGTCCTGAACGCGCGCGGCCCCCGAAGAGGGGCCGTGGAAGGGGATGGCTTTGAGGCGATGCGAGTCTGTTCGGCAGACGCCCCGGTTTATAAACCCATGGGCGCGCTACAGCAAACCCGCCCTCCAGCAAGCCCGCCTTACAGCAAACCCTGGGCCCGAAAGCTGGTGTGGCCGGCGCGGCCGATGACCAGATGGTCGTGGATGACGATGCCCAGCTTCTCGGCGGCATCGCGCAGTTCCTCGGTCATGGCGATGTCGGCGGGTGAGGGCTCGGGCTCGCCGGAGGGGTGGTTGTGCACCAGGATGAGGGCTGCCGCCCCCAGTTCCAGGGCGCGCTTCATGACCTCGCGCGTGTAGACCGGTGTGTGGTCGATGGTGCCCTCCTGCTGCACCTCGTCGGCGATGACCCGGTTGCGCTTGTCGAGAAAGAGCAGGCGGAACTGTTCGACCGGCGCATGGGCCATGGTGATCCGGCAGTAGTCGAGCAGCTGGTCCCAGGCGGAGATCACGGGAGCATCGACCATCTGCTCGCGGGCGAGGCGGGCGGCAGCCTCCGGCACGATCCGCAGGGCGGCGACGGAGGCCTTGCCCATGCCGGGAACCTTCGCCAGCGTCTCCGGGTCGGCGGTCAGCACCCGCGAAAGGCTGCCGAACTCCGCCAGCAGCGCCTTTGCCAGCGGTTTCATGTCGCCGCGCGCCCGGGCGCTGAACAAGAGGAACTCGAGGACTTCATAGTCCGCCAGGCTCTCGCCGCCGCGATCCAGCAGGCGGTCGCGCAAACGGTCGCGATGGCCGTGGTAGTGGGGCTGGTCGTTCTTCTCTTCCGCGCTCACCGGACCGTGTTCCCTGAAGATATCCCTATCTCGCATCCGCCTGCATTCGCTTCCGTCCGCGGCTCGCTCCCGCAGCGGCGGAGATTTGTCTGCGCTGCCGTTCAACTCTGGGGTCGCCCTTTCCCAGGGCTAGCTATTTGTTAACCGAGCACAACATTATAATGGGTACCACCATGGAGTCTTTGCCCACCTTTGTGCATCACTGCTGCAGGGAATGACCATGACCGATGCCACCGTGATCGCGTTTCCAGGACACGCGCCCTCTTCGGCTCCTTCGAGCCCCGCCGAGGCGTATCGCGACTGGCTGAGCTGGGCGGAATGCGAGTTCTCGATTCTCGGGCACGACATTGCGGCGAGCGGCTTCGACTGGGAAGCCGCCTATCGCGACGGGCTGCGGCCGGAAGCGGCGGCCGCGCAGGCGGCCGCGCAAGTCGAGGCCGGCTGAGCCCGGTCAGGAGGGCAGCGCCGGCGACGCGGGCGACGCGCCTGGGGCCGCCGCGGTCTTCGTCCCCGCCATCAGTTTCAGCCAAACACAGCTATCCGTTTGGGCGCCGTCCACCACAAATGCGCAGCCCTGCAAGCCCGTGATTCGATAGACAAGCCCTGCGGGCAGGCGTAGCGTAACCACCATCTGCTCATGACCGCGAAGAGCGTTCCCTGGACCGCCCGGGGTGGTATCAGTCTCTCGTCGGTCGACCCCTTGCCTGTGGCCCCGGGTGGGCTGCAGGGCCCGATCTGAACGACGGGGCGCTGATCACGCCGCAGCCTTCAGAGAAGGGTTTCCGGCTTCAGGACCTGCAGACCCTGAAGGTCCGATCTACGGATCGACAGTTCGGTATTCGACGGTTCGGCGCTCCCTGTTCGGTACAGGCGCCGGACCCAGGCGCCGCCCGCGCGGCGTGGGACTGTTCCTCTCGATGCGACTTCCAAGCAGCCGCCAAGCAGGCGATCCCAAGACGGTGATTGCGTCCCGACAAGGGGCGCGGTGAGGATAGCGAAAACGGTCTGCCGGGTGCCGTGGCCACGGTTCCCGCCGGGCAAGCGATGCTCGCACCGCCGTTCTGACGCGCAGGAAGCGCGGCCATGAACAGCAAACCCCTCTGGCATCCGGCCGGAAGCGGATGGAGGTATGACCCCATGGATATCGAAGCGGTTCTCAGGAAGCACGAAGACAGCCTGCTGTCCTACCTCAACGTCAACGGCGTGGGGATCGGAGAGCGGGCCGGCCGCCCGGTGATCAAGGTCATGGTCATCAAGAAGGTTCCGGAATCCTCCCTGCCGCCCGATCAGATCCTTCCCAAGGAACTGGAAGGCTGTGCGCTGGACGTCGAGGAAGTTGGCGAGATCACGGCCCGCTAGGGCCGTACCCATCCGGGAGAGAAGATCATGATGGATGCGAAAAAGATGGTTCTGAGCCCCGAGGATGCCCAGAAGGCCCAAAAGGCGCATGCAGCGGCGGTGGACGATTTCCTGCAGCCGGAGAAGGCGCCCGCCAATGTTGTCGGCATGGGTTATGGGGTGAAGTGGAGCGACGGTGAGCCGACCGGTAAGCCGGCCCTTCTGGCCCTTGTCTCTCAGAAGGTCGACAAGGAGGAACTGACCGAGGCCGACATGGTGCCGGGCAAGATCGGCGATCTGCCCACCGACGTGCTGGCGATCGGCCAGCCATTCGCCGGTCAGGCCGAACCGCTGGAGGTCGGCGTTCAGGCCCTGGCGCAGCGCGCCCGTCCGGCCCCCGGCGGCAGCAGCGTCGGCCACAAGAACATCACCGCCGGAACGATCGGCACCTGCGTCTTCGACATGGTGGGAACCCCCGGCAATCCGGTCGGCATGCCGGGGCACTACTACATCCTGTCCAACAACCACGTGCTGGCCAACAGCAACAACGCCACGCCGGGCGATGCGGTTCTGCAGCCCGGACCCTTCGACGGCGGCAGCGACCCGACCGACCGCATCGCCTCGCTCAGCCGATTCATCCCCATTACCTTCGACCCGCCGGTGCCACGGGCTCTGCATCGCAACCTGGTCGATGCGGCGGTTGCGGAAGGCGAGTTCCACGACCTGAAGCGTGAGATCCACTGGGTCGGCCATCTGCGCGGCTGGCGTTCGCGCGGGCATGTCACCGTCGGTACGCTGCTGCACAAGACGGGACGCACCACCAACTACACCACCGGCCGTATCACTGCGGTGAACGCCACCGTCGACGTGAACTTCGGCGGCGGGCGGGTGGCCCGTTTCCGTGACCAGATTCTCACCACGCCGATGTCGGCGGGCGGCGATTCCGGTTCGCTGGTGGCGGACCGCGAGAACTTCGCGGTGGGGCTGCTCTTTGCCGGTTCGCCGCTGGTGACGATCCTGAACCAGATCCAGCACGTCCGCTCGCTGCTGCGGGTCGAGATCGTTTGACGTCCGCGGCGGCGCTGCCGCCACCGCCATGAAGCAGGGGCGCCGGGCAGTTCTCTGCCCGGCGCCCGTTTCAATTCGTCCGTTTCAGTTCTGGGTGGGTGCGTCCGCTTGTGGCGCTTCAGGCGTAGGGCGGCGCGCTCCAGCCCTGGGGCGAGACAGTGAAGATTTCGTAGCCGCTGGCGGTCACGCCGATGGAATGCTCGAACTGGGCCGAGAGCTTCATATCCCGGGTCACCGCGGTCCAGCCGTCCTGCAGGATCTTCACTTCCGGGCGGCCGGCGTTGATCATCGGTTCGATGGTGAAGAACATGCCTTCGCGCAGGGCAATCCCATCGCCCGCCCGGCCGTAGTGCAGCACGCTGGGGGCGTCGTGAAAGACCTGGCCGAGGCCATGGCCGCAGAAGTCGCGCACCACGGAGAAACGCTGCTTCTCGGCGAAGCTCTGGATGGCGTGGCCGATGTCGCCCAGCGTGGCGCCGGGTTTCACCACCTCGATGCCCCGCATCATGGACTCGTAGGTGATCTCGACCAGGCGCCGCGCCTTGATCTTGGGTTCGCCGACGAAGAACATGCGGCTGGTGTCGCCATGCCAGCCGTCGACGATCACCGTCACGTCGATGTTGATGATGTCGCCGTTTTCCAGGCGCTTGTCGTCGCTGGGGATACCGTGGCAGACCACGTGGTTGACCGAGGTGCAGATCGACTTGGGAAAGCCGCGGTAGTTCAGCGGCGCCGGGACCGCGCCATGGGCCTCGATGAAGTCGTGGCAGAGTTGGTTCAGCGTGTTGGTGGTCACGCCCGGCTTCACCTCCGGCGTGATCATGTCGAGGGTCTCGGCGGCAAGGCGGCCGGCCCGGCGCATGCCCTCGAAGCCTGCCTCGTCGTGAATGACGTAGCCGCCGTCCTTCGGGCTCACGCGCTCCACGCTGTATCCTTGCTTCATCGAATCGATCCTCTCAGGGGTGAACCTTTCGGGTGGCGCCCTCTTCGCGCCGGCCCGCAACCCTGGTCCGTCTTCGTCGTGACGCCCGAGCCTCCGCTGGCTCCGGCGACCGCTTATCGTGCCAAGTTATAGTGCCAAGGGCAGTGGCGCGTCCAACGCCACGCCCTCGGGAGATACCTCGCAACTATAGCACAACACTTCAACCCCCTGGGCGCGCGCCCGGTCCAGCGCTTCGCCGTAGTGGGGATCGATGTCCCTGGCGACTCCGACCTCCCGGCAGTCGCCGCGCTGAACGAGGAAGAGCAGGACGGCCCGATGGCCTCCAGCAACCATCGCCGCCAGTTCCTCCAGGTGTCGGGCGCCACGGGCGGTCACCGAGTCCGGAAACTCGGCCAAACCGTCCGAGCGCTTCAGAGTGACTGATTTCACTTCTAAATAACAATCCTTTACACCGTCTTTCTGCAAGAGAAAGTCAACCCGGCTCCGCGCGCCGTAGGGGACTTCCCGGCGCACCCGGCCGCTGGCGTCGAGGGCCGGAATCCGCCCCTGGTCCAGGGCTTCGCCCACCAGGCTGTTGGCCCGCCCGGTGTTGATGCCGACCAGCGCCCCTTCCGAGTCGACCAGCTCCCAGGAAAATCTGAGCTTTCGCGCCGGGTTTTGTGCGGGCGACAGCCATACAACCGAACCGGGAGCGGCGAGGCCTAGCATCGATCCCGGATTGGCGCAGTGGGCCACCACGACACCGCCATCCTCCAGCTCAACATCGGCGAGGAAGCGCTTATATCGCTTGAGAAGACGGCCGGGAATCAGGGGGGCTGGAAAACGCATCTGGGCGGATTAAATGGAGGGTCAGGATACGCAACTCTCAGGTGTGGATTCGGGCACCAAGGCCGATGACACGGGCTTGCAACTTCGGTGCTGTAAAGCCACTGTACGCAGCGTAGGTTAGCAGTTGACCTCCGCCCGCTCCACACCAAGGGGCGCCGTTCCGGCTTGAGGGACAGGCGTCCGCAAGGAACCCCAGATGTCCGTGCATCACTCACCGCGTGTCGCTCTGCGTCTTTCCACCTTGACGGCCGGTCTTCTGCTGCTTGCGGCATGTTCGTCTTTTCCCGGTCTCGGGGGGGAGGAAACGGGCTCCGCCCCGCCGCCCGGCAGTGCGGACCGCGGCGCACAGACCGGCCAGGCGCTGCCGCCGCCGGGCGCCTCGGGCGAGGCCGGCGCCACGCTGCCGCCGACCGCTTCGGAAGGCTTGCCGTCGCAGCAGGCCGCCGCACCGGAAGGGGATGGGGAAGCCGTCATTCTGAAGGGCCCTGACGGGACCAACTGGGCGGTGAGCAGCGACAGGGACGAAGAGGCTTACCGGGACGACATCGAAGACTGCTATGCCTATGCGACGGCGCAGACCCGGCGCGACGCGCAGATCACAGATGACCGCAATGCGGGCATCGACACCCTGACCAGCGAGTCCCGCTATTCGGCCCTGCGCCAGCGCGTCGACGAGTTCGACCTGCGCCAGCGCCGCGGATCGCTGATGACCGGCTGCATGGAAGCCAAGGGTTACGTCCGCACCGACACCGTGCTGCCGCGCCTGGAATTCTGAGGCCCATGGCGCAAGAGAAGGTCACCGCCTGCCTGCTGATTATCGGCAACGAGATCCTCTCCGGCCGCACCAAGGACAAGAACCTCGCCTTTCTGGGGGAAGAACTGAACCGTCTGGGTATCCGCCTGATGGAGGCCCGGGTCATTCCCGACGTGGAAGATGTCGTTGTCGCCACGGTGAACGAGGTCAGGCAGTGCTTCGACTATGTCTTCACGACAGGCGGCATCGGTCCGACCCACGACGACATCACGGCGGACTGCGTGGCCAAGGCCTTCGGTGTTCCGCTGATCGTCAACCCGCAGGCGCGGGCGATCCTGGAGGCGCATTACGAGAAGGGGCAGCTGAACGCAGCGCGGCTGCGCATGGCACGCACGCCGGAGGGCGCCGACCTGATCGAGAACCCGGTCAGCCGCGCGCCGGGGTTCCAGATGGGCAACGTTTTCGTCATGGCGGGCATCCCGGCCATCATGCAGGCAATGTTTCAAAGCCTGCGCCACCGTCTGGCCGGCGGGGAGCCGCTGCTGTCCAGAACGGTCTCGGTGGATCTGGGCGAAGGCACCCTCGCCGCGGGCCTGGGCGAGATCCAGGATCGCTTTGCGGATGTGGAGCTTGGCAGCTACCCCTTCAACAGGAACGGCACCTTCGGCGTTCGCCTGGTGCTGCGGTCGACCGATCCCCGGCGCCTGGAGGCGGCGGGGCAGGCGGTCGATGAATTGATCCTAGAACTCGGAAGCCGCGGGGATTGGGACCCGGCGGGGCATGGCCCCGTGGAACCGCGGCCGACCGGGCAATCGTCGGGCGTCTTGGGTGCGGACTAATGCCTTAGCACCAATCGGCTAGGGGAGAAAGAAGGGCAAACCGAGCAATGGACCTCTTGCCGTTGCTGTTTACCACTGCCTTGGTCGCCTACGTCCTGGCCCTCGGCAGCGTCGATCTTGCGCGCACCATCATTCGAGTCGTCTCCCTCTTTGCCGCGGCTGCCTGCCTGGTTGCCTGGGGCATAGCGATGCTGTCCTACGGGGACTGGGGTCAGCCGGTCATCGACGAGTTCTATGCGACGGCCTACATCCACCGGCGGCTGGACTACGAGCTGGGCGGACTCGTCCTGGTGCTCGGCGGCCTGGTGCCGATCTGTTTCGCGCTCTTCGAGCTCTGGCGCCTGAAAGCGACCCGGCCGTCCCTTTGATGCCGCCGTCCCTTTGACTCTGGCATCCCTTTGATGCTCGACGCCGCCGCGTCCCATTTGCTTTGATGGGATTCGTGGTTCAGGAAGACGTGGGAGGAGAGGAGCAGATGAGCGAAGCGCAGAAGCAGGCCAAGGGAGACCCGGTCGACCTGATCATAGAGCCGCGCAGCCGCGACCTTGGCGGTTTCGAGGTGCGGCGCATCCTGCCTTACGCGAAGCGGCGCCTGGTCGGCCCCTTCATCTTCCTGGACGAGATGGGCCCGGCGGACTTTCCGGCAGGGCAGGGCATCTCCGTAAGGCCGCATCCCCACATCGGACTGGCGACCGTGACCTACCTCTTCGAGGGCGAAATCATGCACCGCGACAGCCTGGGCTATGAGCAGCCTATTCAGCCCGGTGCGGTGAACTGGATGACGGCGGGCAAAGGCATCGTCCATTCCGAGCGCAGCCCGGAGGCGGCGCTCGCCGGCCCCCAACGCCTGCACGGCATGCAGTCCTGGATCGCCCTGCCGCTGGCCCATGAGGAGGCGGCGCCGAGCTTCACCCATTATCCCACAGCCGATCTTCCGGAGATCGAAGCCCCGGGGCTGTGGATGCGGCTGATCGCCGGCTCGGCCTTCGGCCACTGCGCGCCGGTGCGCGTCTTCTCCGAGATGTTCTACCTCCATGCCGAACTGGACGCGGGCGCGACGCTGGAACTGCCGGCGGACTACGCCGAGCGCGCGGTCTACGTGGTGAGCGGTGCGGTAGAGATGGCCGCTGGAGAGATGGCCAATGGAGAGGCAATGGGTCAGAGTTTTGCGGCCAACACCATGGCGGTGTTCAAGGCCGGTGCGCCGGTTCGCCTGACGGCCGCAACGGCCAGCCGGGTCATGCTGCTGGGCGGGGCTCCGGTCGACGGACGGCGCTTTATCTGGTGGAACTTCGTCGCTTCCTCGCAGGACCGCATCGAGCAGGCCAAAGCGGATTGGAAAGCCGGGCGGTTCGCTATGGTGCCCGGCGACGACGAGTTCATTCCGCTTCCCGAAGACTGATCCCGAAAAAAGCCTCGCCTGCCTGAACCGCCGCCGTCGCAGCCGCGACTAAGAAGTGCCAACGGGTCGGCACCTGACCCGGGGGACGGGCCGGCGCAATTCATCTGCGTGCGCGCCCAGGGCGGGCGGCTGTTGGCGGCGACTACAGCCGCCCGTTTCCTTTCCGATTACAAGACAGTCCGGCTCTCCGGAGAATGGCCCGGCAGGCTCGCCGGTTCAGACGGTCGGCCGGATGGGCGGCCCCCGCACTGGCCCTTTTGCACAGACATCGTAATTGAAAGGGGCGCGGGGCGCTCTGCTGTTCAGGCCGCGAAACCCCGTCGCGTCTGCCTCCTTTGCCGCGGGCCCCAAGGGTCCTGCGAACTTGCATAGAGGTTGTGCGGTTTCACGGGTTCACGGCTGGCAGCCGGATCTGTATCTGGTTCGGGCGAGTGCACACCGCGGAGGGCCGCCCACATGGCATCTTCACGGATCGCACCCGCCCTGACGCTGAGTTTAGCCGAAGGGCAGGTTTTGAGCAATTGGTCTGCTCTGCACTCGCAGGCGGGCGGCTACCGGCGGTGATTGTAGCCGCCCGTCTCTGTCTCAGGCAGTCGTCCGGCGGCCTCTTCTCCGCAATTTAATCGGGCGATTCCTGAGGCAAGCACCTGAGCGCCGAGGGTCCGCGCGCTCCGACAAACAACCGTGCAAGAGAGCCAGTGGCCGGCCCCCGAAAGGGGTCTGGCGGCAGGGGACGGGTGGCTGCCGTGGGTGAGACGGCGGCCGCCCGCTTTCCCTTCACCAAGCGTCGGGTTCTGGCTCCGAATTCGTAAAAATCAATCAATATCAATGAATTAAAGGCACGATCCGGCAAAATCCCATTGTGCTTATGCGGTTTCGCGGGTTCACCCTCGCGTTGCGTAGCTGTATCCCAGCCGTCCCGCCGATGTGGGACGGTCGAATGGGGTCTTGCACAGAACCGCGGTGCCTTAAACCCAAGCGCTTCCTCCAGCGACCAACACGAAACTCTGCCGTATGGGCAGCCTTTCCGCTTTGCCGATTGAGAAGGAAGACATGATGTCCAGTCGCGATAGTTCCGGCATCCCTTTCCGAAAACCCTGTGTTGCCTCCCGGCCAACCGGGAGGAGTGCCTTCCGGCGCGGACTGCTGTCCGCTGCCGTCCTAGCCGCTACGGTCTCCGCCGCCGCACCGGCGCTGGCGGACTCTGGGAGCGCTTCGGTGATTGAGCTGGACCAGGCCGTCATCCAAGTGGCCAGCGATGGTGAGCGCTATACGGCAGTTCTGAATTCGTCACCCCCCATTACTGGGGTGATGCGTATGACTCTGAACGCCCACAGAGATGGGTTTGTGAGGCGGTGGAAGCTCTGGTCGAGCATCCAGGCGGAAAACATGCCCAAGGAGCAGTTTCCGGATCTCAATTACTCCAAGAACTATAAGCTCAGCGAGCGGATCAAAAAGGTTCGCCGCGAACTGCCTTTCTCCATTCCGAGACAGGCCTACAAAGCATACGCGGAGGAAGCCTGCAACGAACTGGCCAAAGATCTGCAATTGCTGCACGGGAAGACCGACGCGGAGATCTTTGCGGAGGATCGCTCGATTGCCGTTGAGGCTGGTGCTGAGGTCAGCTGGGACATGTCGGGCATAGCTGAAGCTAACCCGCCGCTGACTGAGGTCTCCGGCGGCGGCCAGCCAAACCCCAAGATCAAGACGGTCACCATCCTCTGCTTAAAGACGCCGCCGGCCCCGCCGAAGGTCAATGGGGCAGCCGTCTTCGTCCAGGGCATCGATCCGGTCAACTCCCAGGGCAATTGCCGGATGCGGCTCGGCGGCTCACTGATCTCCAACCTGCCCAATGTCGATGGCATCAGTTTTCGCTACGTCGACGACAAAGGCAACCAGAGTGACCTGAAGACGGTCAACACTGGCGCCGACAGATGGGCCAGCTTCGAGCACGAGTATCCCCTGAACCGTGGTCAGAAGAGAGACGCCAAGATCCGGATCGTTGGCGAGAACTTCGACTTCGCCTCGCCCTGGAAGGACTTCGAATACGAGTGTGAAGACAAGCCGATCGGTAGTCTGACCACTGAGCTGCCGCCGGAGGCCACGAGTTTGAACTACTTCGTGAAAGAAGAGGTTGTCCGCCATGGCATGGTTTGCCCTTCAGCCATAACGGTCTTCGGCGTTGTCAAAGGCCGTGGTGGGTCCTCCGGCACGGTCACGCTCGGCGCAGATGGGAATCAGATTGCCGAAAAGCCTTTCAAATTCATCGGCGATGAAAGCAAAAGTTTTGCGGCCCAACATCAGATCTCCTGGAAACGCAAGGCCCGATTGAAGCAGGACGTGCCTTTGACACTGCGTATTCATGGGCTTAAGCCGGCTGACAACGGAGCAGGGGAGAACTCTCTGGGGCCATTGCAGGGCGGTTTGCAGAAGATGGTGACCGTTGAATGCCGCGAGCCGGCACTGCCGGAGCTGACCCTCTCCGTAAGGGTGGGGGAAAGGAAGCTGTATCAGGGCTACATGTGCCCGGAAAGTGTGCCTCTGAGAGCCAGCCTTCGGGGTCAGGAAGACTTTGACGGACGGACGACCTTTATCGTCAGACAGCAGCCGTCGCTGTTCGAAGCCCAATCGCAGGTGAAGGAGTTCAACTTCGCCATCACAGATGGTGAGCGCCTCCTGTTCGACTTCGCGCCCGAGGTACGATGGAGCAACGTGCCCCAGAACGGTGATGCGCCGCCCAAGCAGACGCTGGACGTCACCGTCCAGATTGTCAGGGCCGGCGCTGTCGTCGACACGACCGAGCGGTCCGTGGAGGTGAACTGCACGGGCGTGAGTATCCCGAACGTCGGCATCAGTTTCGATCCGCCCAAGGCGATCAACCTGCAAGTCGTTCCGACGACGGATGAAGTCCTCTATCAAGGTCAAATCTGTCCGGCGAGCGTGGAAGTCATGGGGGCCTTTCTCGGCCAGGGTGTCGCTTCCGGTAATGCCCTTTTGGGCGCGAATGGAAGTTTCCTGACGCAGGAATCCTTTTCCATCGACGACGGTGATGTCGGGACTGTTCGAGGCGAACACACCCTCAACTGGGTGGGCGTTGAGGGCCCGTTCCAGCAGGATGTTGACGTTGTGCTGCACCTCATTGACCCCCTAGGGACCGAGGTAGGCCGCTTGGCGAAGACTCAGACCATTGAGTGCCGCAAGCCGCAGCTTGCCAACGCGACCAGAGACCGGGCGGATGCGCTCTCGATCGGCAACCCGTCGGTAACCCATGGGCAGCAGGCTGGAAAGCCCGCGACGCCGGGGAATGGTGCGGCTGCGCAGCTCGCCCTGCAGGCGGGGCCGGCCTTCGCGGTTCAGGCACCCAAGGGTCAGGTGCGTGAGGGCAGGATCCAGCTGTCCGGCGGCGCGGCGAACGCCAAGTATGACCTGCGCTTCTACCGCGGGGACAAGGGCGGCTACCGGTCGGTGCGCTCCGCCCAGCTTCCCCGGCAGATGACGGGCCGCGCGGCGCGCTTCAGCCTCAGGGCCCTGAGTGGCGGACTCGATTGGCGCATCGAGGTCTGCCCGGCCGGCAGCAAGTCAAAAGCGGCCTGCAAGACCTCCGACTTCCGCATCCTGCAGAGCGGCTCCGTCGGCAAGGTGAAGACGCCCGGCACGCAGGGCGATGCCAAAGTCTTCATCATGCCAGGCAGCGGCAGCTAGATCGAAATCGGAAGCCGGGCCCGCACCCGCGGGCCCGGCGGCCGCGCCCTTCATCAAGTTCATTTTTTTGATTCTTAGAGGACGAAACCATGTTTCACCGGTTCATTTCCAAGCGCCGGGACGGTTGTGTATTTCATGCAGGCAACATCACGCGGAGCAGAGTCTTCAAGCATGGTTCGCTTGCGGCAGCGGCGATGGCTGCGGCCATGGCGGCAGCCGGTCCGGCGTCAGCGGACTTCGCCTACGCTCAAGTAACCGCGGTAAATACGGTGACCATCAAGGTCGAAAGCGATGGAGAACGCTATACGCAGACTGTGATTCCGAGCTCTCCCATTCACGGCGAGATTATCGCCTATTTCAATTCGGACGGAACCGGAACAGTCGAACAATGGCGGGCCTGGCCGAGCATCCTGGCAGAGGGAATGGACAATAAAGTTCAGCTTCACCACCTCGGCTTGTCTGAAAGCTATCGGCGGGGCGACCGGCCTTCAGTCGTGAAGCGCAGGTTTTCCTTCAAAATTTCTCCGTCGGACTACAAGCATCACACAAAGGCGGCCTGCAACACGCTGGCTGACCATATGCGGTATGAGGAAGGCCGGACCAACGAGGAGATTTTCGCCGAGGACCACATGATTCCGCTCGCCATCATGGGCGACTATACATATGAGATGACCGGCCTCGCCGACCATCCTCATCCCCCTGATCTTCCCGTAGTGCCGGAAACCAGTCGGGTGCAGATTCTCTGTGCGAAGGCGCCGGCGGCAGATGCGCCGACGGTGGCGGACCCGGTGCGCGAGAAGCCGGAAGTGGCAACGGTGACGCTCGCCAATCTGAAGGTGGTCGGCAACGACAGCAACACCGGCGCCTGCTCGGTGTCGCTTTTGGCGACCCTCAAGACGGAAGCGCCGCACACCCAGGCGCGGTTCTATTTCGAGAGCCAGGGCGGCCAGAAAAGCGACCTGAAGAAGCTGACAACGCCGGGGAATGCCTTCGTGCAGAAGCGCTACGACTATCCGCTTCCCGGCGGGGGCACCACCAAGACCGGCAAGATCCGCATGGTGATCGAGGGCGACAGCGTAAAGTCCGACTGGGAGGACTATGAAGTCCGCTGCGAACTGCCGCTGCAGACCCTGCTGCCGCCCAAGGCCGCGGTACTGACCATGGCCGTGGATGAAGAGGTGTCGCACAAGGGTAAGATGTGTCCTGCGGTTGTCACCGTCATCGGCCGGGTCGATGGCCGTGGCAAGGCGTCCGGTAAGGTGATGCTCGGGGCCGCCGGAAATCAGATCGCCGAGAAGTCTTTCAGCTTCGAAGGCGACGAGAAGAAGCTTTTCGTTGGCAAGCATCAGATCTCCTGGCAGGGAAAGCCCGCGACCCGGCAGGACCTGCCCCTCACGATGATGGTGCAGAACGCTCTCGGCGACACGGTCGATACCCTGCAGAAGATGAGGCGCCTTGAGTGCCGCCGGTCGGCGGGTGCCGGCGACGGGGCGGCGGCACCGCGGTTTGCCATCCGGGCGCCGAGGGGTCTCATCAACAGCGGCGATATCCAACTCGCCGGCGGCAAGAAGGATGCGCAGTATGTGTTGCGCTTCTACCGCAAGGTGGCGAACGGCTATCAGCGGCTGCGGTCGACAAAGCTGCCCACGCAGATGACGGGATCGAAGGCGTCGTTCGATCTGGCGGCGCTGACCGGTGGCCACAGCTGGCGCCTGCAGGTCTGCCCCGCCGCCAGCAAGGGGACGAAAGACTGCAAGACCTCGGAGTTCCAGCTGCCGTCGGCGCGGGCCGCCGGCAAGGCGAGGGCGCCCGGCACGCAGGGTGAAGCCAAGGTCTTCATCCTGCCGGGCAGCGGCGGTTGAGTGTCGGCAACTGAATGATGGGCCGGGCCCGCAGGGGCGGGTCCGGCACCCCCGCGGCGGTCGCCGTCTCTGCGGCCTCCCGGCAGAGCATTGCTAATCAATGCTTCTGCAATCATTGATGTAAGTGATCGACTTGGCAGAACTGCATGGCGCAAGTGCGGTTTCGCGGGTTCCCCGTTGCGCGCCAAGGCTGTACTCCCCGCCTGCGACTCTCTGCGCCCGGCCCCGATGCGGGCCTGGCCGGTCAACGTCCGCGCCGACCAATGGCACCTTGGATCACAAAACACGTCCGATCACGAACCATGTCGACCACAGACGACATACTGCTCACAAAGCGAGGTTCCGCCACAAGGCAAGGTTTTGACTGAACCCGCTTTTACCCCCGTGCGACCCACCGGGGATGGCCACACCGCCGGCCAAGCGAACGAACGCGAACCGATACGGAGACTGAGCTATGGGCCTCATGAATCCTCTCGGCGGTGCCGGCTGTCTGTCCAAGCCTTCTGCACACCGCACGCTGCTGACCCTCACGGTCTTCGGCGCCGCCCTCGCGGCGGCCGCGCCGGCCTCTGCGGGCGATTCGGCTGAAAGCGATGTCGTCTCCGTTAACAACCCGCCGATCATCGTCAAGAGCGATGGCTCGAACTACATCGGCGTGGTGGCGAACATGAGCCAGTCGATCAAAGGCCAGATCAATGTCAAGCTGAATACCGGTGTCGCCGGGCGCGTCCTGCATTGGAGCGCCGGTCCGACCTTGTCGGTCTTGGTCGAGCCCGCGAACTACCCCAGCCCTGCCGCCTATGCGAACTTCACGAAGTTCGAAGAAAGCGGTCATTCCGAAAGCTACTCGACCCCGCGCCCCAAGTCGGTGAACAAAACCTTCGGCTTCGAGATCACCAAGCAGCAGTACGCCGACTATGTTGTCGAGGCCTGCAACATGATGGCCGAGAACCTGCGGGACAACGGTCTCACCGACCAGCAGATCTTCGCCGAGCACCGCACGGCGATGATCGATGTCGGCTCCACGCTGGATTACGAGATGTCGGGCCCGTCGGGTTCACCGACACCTCCCGAAGTCGACTCACCACAGTATATGAACATCACCTGCTATGGGGATCCGCAGCGCTTCTCTTCTCCCAAGATCGTCACCGACGCGACCATGGAGGCCGAAACCGGCCTGGGCGGCATGGTCGGGTCCTGTCAGCTCCGCCTGAACGGGACCATCACCTCCAAGACTTCGGGGGCCGAGCTTCGCTTCCGCTACCATCACGGCAGCGGCCAGAAGAGCGAGGTGAAGACCATCGGAACCAACAGCAACGGCGTGGCCACCTTCGAGCATGTTTACCCGCTTGAGGAAGCCGACGGCACGACCGGCAAGGTGCGGATCGTCGGCGTCAGCCATGTCTTCCAGTCCGACTGGGCCGACTACGAGGTTGACTGTGCCAGCGGGCCGCTGACTGTCGAGATCCCGTTGCCGCCGACGCTTGAGCTGAACTACAGCGTGGTCTCGGAAGTGCTGCATCAGGGCTACATGTGCCCCGAGGGTATCCTGGCCGCAGGCAGGCTTCACGGCCGCGGCCCTGCATCGGGTACGGCCGCGATCACCATCAACGGCAATACCAAGCCCTTCGAGGGCTACAGCATCACCGGCGAAGAGATCTACACAGTCCTGCGCTCGGGCGAGTTGTCCTGGGGAGGAGGGGGCATCCAGGACGAAAAAGCGGCCCCCGGTGTCCAGCCGGCGCCTCAGAAATCCTTGGTTATCGCCCTGGATGTCTATAGCTCGGCCGGTGGTTACATCGGGTCGGAAACCGTCAACAAGACCTTGTACTGCCGCTCCATCCAATCGACGTTCGAGCCGCCTGAAACCCTGATTCAGGCGATTACGGTCACTGATGAGGTGCTTCATCAGGGCATGGTCTGCCCGGCGGCTGTGCGGATCACCGGAACAGTGATCGCGCAGAGCGACTCCCTGGGTACGGTCTGGGTGGCCGCGGACAGCCAGCCGCTCCTGGAAACCGCTTATGACTTCGAAGCCGGCAAGGGCGAGGTCTACAACGTCGATCATGAGCTGTCCTGGGACAACAAGCCGGCGACCACGCAGAGCATCAAGTACAGTCTGGTGGCCGTCGCTCCCGATGGCGAGACTTTGGCTCAATCGCGGATCACCAAGGATCTGTCCTGCCGCTCCAAGGCGTTCGACATCGTGTCGCCCAAGGGCCGTGTGCCCGGACGCAGTGCTGATGGCGAGATCCGTCTGACGGGCGGCGTACCGGCTGAGGACTACACGCTGCGGTTCTACCGCAAGGTTGCGGGGTCTTACGAAGCCCTCGAGTCCGCCGCACTGCCGGCGACCATGTCGGGCCTCACCCAGAGCTTCCCCTTGGCGGCGCTGACGGGCACGCGCTTCTGGCGCCTGCAGGTCTGCCGGGTGGCCAGCCCGCTGGACTGCAAGGTCAGCGATTTCCGCAAGCCGCTGCTGACAGGACAGGGGGGCCAGGAACCGCAGGAGCTTGTCCTGAACCCGAACCTGGTGGTCTTCGCGCCGACGGTGACCGGACTGCCGGACCCTTCGGTCCTTGAAGAGGCCCCGCGCCTTGGCAGGTTCTGCCCCGTCAAAGTGAATCTCGGGGCGCAGATCGCAGGCCAGGGCTCCGCCTTTTCGGGTTCTGCCGTGGTGCAGGTGGGCGCGCAGACGTCCCAGCCGGTGCCGTTCAGCGTCGGCGCGGAGGGTTTTGCCCAGGTCACCAGCGTCAACTTCCCATACGTGGTGACCTGGGACGTTGCCGATGAGTCGGCGCAGACGATTCAATATGCCGTCAGGCTCTTGAATGAAAACGGTGATGAGGTCGATTCGGACTGGCGTTCGGCGGTTCTCGAGTGCCGTGAGCCGAACTGGGCCGGCCCGCCGCAGGGCGGCAACGGCCAGGAGGGTGACGCTGTCCCGCCGCAGGCTGTGATCGTTCCCGGCGCCGTCACTTTCGTACCGAAGGTATCGGAGGTATCCGAGCCGCAGGTGCTCCAAGAGGTCGAACTCAATGGCATGATCTGCCCCAGCGAGGTGGGGCTGAAAGCCCAGATCGTGAGTCAGGGCTCCGCCTTCTCGGGGTCGGCCGTGATGCAAGTGGGCACAGAGACGCTCGATCCGGTGCCCTTCAGCGTCGCTGCCCAGGGGCTCGCCGTCTTCACCGATGTGAACGCGCCTTACGACGTTTCCTGGACCGGTGTTGCCTTCACCGAGGGCGCCGCGCCCCAGCAGACGATGCCGCTGACCGTCAGGCTCTTGAACGAGAACGGCGACATGGTTGGCTCGAAGTCGAGGCCTGCTGTCCTCCGGTGCCGCAAGGCGCCCGTTGTGATGGCGGCCGGCAAGGTCAATTTCCGGTTCCAGATCCTGGCGCCCCGGGCTGTCGCCACCAATGGCAACATCCGCCTGAGCGGCGCCGAGCCCGATCAGGATTACACCTTGGAATGGATGCATCGCCAGAACAACGGCCAGTGGAAGCCCGTCACCTCGGCCCATCTGCCCGGAGAGATGACCGGCGCCAGCGCCAGCTTCAACGTCCATGCTGTCGAAAGCGGGACCTGGAAGCTGCGGGCCTGCAAGAAAGGGGGGACTGCCACTGCGCACAGCTCGCACTGCAAGGCGAGTACCTTCCAGGTGGTGAAGAAGGGCAGCGGCAGCGGCCCGCATGCGCCCCCGGGCGGGCAGACGCCGGAGATCATGCTGATCACCCCCGGCGCGATCAACACGAACTAGAGCACAAGGCCGGGTCCCTCACCGCATGGGGCCCGGCCGTTTGCTTCGGGAAACCCGGCCACTTCCTTCGGGAAACAAAGAGCGAAATGAACCTTCGCGGGTGGTGAGGCGACCGACGGCAAAGGAGCGTGATCGCATGACCCTGCCGTCCTCCGCCACCTTTGCCGTGGTTCCGCTGCATCTGACCGCGGGTTTCCTCTTCGCTCTGGTGCCGGCCTCGGTCCATCACCCGGCCTACTACGCTGTCTTTGGTGCGATCGTGCTGACGTTGCTGGTGACCGTGGTGGTCTACGGCTTCGCGGTCTGGCAGCTTCAACCGGGGTTTGCCGTGCTCTGGCTTCAGTTCCTGCTGGTGCTGCTGGCGGTGGCCGTCCCGTTCTTCACCGTCGACTTTGGCGACGCCTGGACGGCGATCGTCTACCTGCCCATCATGGCGGGATCGGCGCTGGCCTGCCTTCTGCTCGGCCATGCCCTGCGGTTCATGGCCTGATCCAGGAGAGCGGCGGACCAGGCAGGCCGCCGTTCCGCCGTGCCGCGACCCGGACGCTTCGACGAGTTTGGTGCCCGCTGCCGGACTCGAACCGGCACGACCTCTCGGTCCCGAGATTTTAAGTCTCGTATGTCTACCAATTCCATCAAGCGGGCAATTCCATCAAGCGGGCAATTCCACGGGTGCGCGTTGCAGGCGCCGCGCCTTCCTTGTGCCCCAAGGCCACCGCCCGAAGCAATAGGGCGCGCGGCTGCGGGGATGGGCAGCGTCGCATAAAACCTCAGATTGAATCAAACGGGCTCCATTGAACCGATCCCTGTCCGGTGGCGACGAACCGTGAGTTGCGCCTTTTCGGGCGCGTCGTTCGCCGGGAACCCCTCTCACCCATAACCGCATCTTCTACCGCCTCCCGGCGGCCCGGGTGCCGCCTGTGCCGCAGGCGCGCGGCGCCGACGCGAGCGAAAGGCTGCTGCGGGGTGGGCTTTCCGTGCGCGCAGACGGCCTGCCCCGGGACCGGTTCGGCGGGCTGACAGGGCTCTCCCACAGCTCGAACGGCCTGCCGAACGCCCCGCGGGCCCACTCCCCAATCCACCCCGGGGACAGGCCCGCGGGGCACCTCCTTCGCGGGCTGGGGGAGGGGCTCACCCCCTGGGCTCACCGCGTGGGCTCAGGTTGTGGGTTCAGGTCTTGGGCTCAGGGCGCCTCGGCGACCTTGCCTGCGCAGGGGGCATGGTTCGCCGGCAGGAACACCGACTGAAAGCTCTCGCGCAGCCAGCGGATCGTGGCCTGGATCCGCGCCGCTTCGACCGTGTCGGGGTGGGCGTGGAGGTGCAGTGCCCGGATCAGTTCCGGCTCTCCCTCCTTCACGCGGACCAGCTGGTCGTCCCCTTCGGCCAGGCACATGGGCAGCAGGGCCTTTCCGACTCCGTGGCGCACGGCGGAGAGCATGATGCCGGCATCGGTCGCGGTCATGCGCAGCGGCTCTCCGCGGCTGCGCAGGCGCTTGTGGGCGCGGGCGACGATGGGGCGGGCGGCGTCCTCGTCGTAGAACGAGATCCAGCCGAGCTCCGCTTCGTCGGCGTTGTGCGCGCGGTAGACGGCATAGGGCACGTCGCCCAGCTTGATCGCGAACTCGCTTTCGCGTGGCTCCACCTCGAACCAGATCGACAGCGAGGCCTCGCCGCGCATGCGGCTGCGCGGCGTGAGGGTGATGAGCCGCAGGTCGAGACGCGGATGGCGCTGCAGGAAGGCGCCCATCGTGGTGCGGGCCAGCCGGTCCAGGGTCCAGTGGTTGCCGAGCAGGCGTACCGTCCCGGCGGGCCCGCTCTCGCTCGGCGTCACCGCATCCCGCAGCCGGTCGATCCGGCGCTCCACCTCGATGGCTTGGTTAATGGCGGCTTCCCCGGCGTCGGTCAGGGCGAAGCCAGTTTTGGAGCGGACGAAGAGAATTGTCCCCAGATCGCCCTCCAGGGCCGTCAGGCGCCGGCCGGCGGTGGACTGGTCGATGCCCAGCGCCTGGGCTGCCTGGGTCAGGGAGCCCAGGCGGCTGATCGCAAGCGCCACTTTCAGATTGTCCCAGTCCATATGCGGCCTCCTGGCAGGAACATGCAATGCTGCATTTTCGTTGTGCGGTTTCTCGGGTTCAAGCCTCGTGCAATTGCCGGTACTTATTTATTGCTCGCCGGCGCTCAGCAGGATCGTGGATACCATGGAGTGTCGAGTTTGTGATTAGAGGGATTTGACTAGAGACACCGCCCGATGGCTTTGACTCCCGACGAAACAGAGCTGATCCGTAGCAGCTTCCGGGTTGTCTCGCAGGACAGCCAGCAGGCGGCCAACCGTTTTTACCGGATCCTCTTCGAGCGGTCGCCCCACCTGCGCCACATGTTTTTGAACGACATGGAGCAGCAGGGAGGAATGTTGATGAGCAAGCTGGGCCTGATTGTTGCCGAGCTGCAGAATATACCGGGGCTCGTTCCGGTCTTGGAGGATCTTGCACTGCGCCATGTCGCCTATGGCGTAAAGCCGCAGCATTATCCCCTGGTCGGTGATGCGCTGATCCGGATGCTCGCGGAGGTTTTAGGCGAAGATTTCACGCCGCAAACGCGGGCGGCTTGGGTCAAGGCTTATGACGATGTTTCTCGGTTGATGATCAGAAGTGCCTACAGTCACGAGGTGATACCGGCGGAAACCTGACTGATGCCCGGGCGAGACCCGGTAAGCCGAGGATCTGCCGCTGTGCTGACCGTATTTGAGTGCTGGCCCTATTTGATTGAGGATTTTTTGATGATGATTGTTATCCGCAACGCGCCCGGTGCCACCACCCCGACAGCGCCAGAGGCTTCTTCGGAACCGGGCCGCTGGTCGACAACGCGGGTTGGGGTGGCTTAGGCGCTTCCTCGAACTCAAGAAAAACAGCCCTCTGCCGCAACAAAGATTGAACCGCGGCAGCAGAGGGAACGACTGAAGATATAGGAACGCGGCGCTCGCGCCAGCCTGTTTGGGAAAGGATCGCTTACCCCCTCGTTAACGCAGGGCGTCTGCCCGACAGACACCGCAGCGTTTCCTTTTCCAAGCAGAGACAAGTCGACAGGCTGATAGGGCTCTCCCACCCCTCCACCCAGTCTGTCGTTGCCCCACGGGTCGCAGCCTTCTCCACCCCTGGAGCGGCCCGTGGGGCGCCTCTCTTTTTCTGAGCAAATCCTAGGTCCCCGCCGGCGGGCCATCACACGGGCCGTCATTGGGCGTCTCGGTGAGGCCCCTCGAACCGCCTGCGCGGAGGGATGCCGGGCGGACTGGCCCTGCCCGCGTACTTCTTCTATGAAGGATCTGTGACACGGTGGGACGGCAGCAGAAAGCGGCAGAGGGAGGAACACCGGTATGGCCGGGCGGCTCGACGGAAAGGTGGCAATGGTGGTAGGGGCCGGCTCTTCCGGGCCCGGCTGGGGCAATGGCAAGGCGGCTGCCGTGCTGTTCGCGCGCGAAGGTGCGGCGCTGTGTTGTGTCGACATCAATGCCGCAGCGGCGGAGGAAACGGCGGAGATCATCCGCGGGGAGGGCGGCGATGCCGAGGCGTTGCAGGCCGACGTCTCCCAGGCCACAGATGTGGCGGCGACGGTGGCGCAGTGTCTGGAGCGCTACGGCCGCATCGACGTGCTGGACAACAACGTCGGCATACTTGCCGTCGGCGGACCGGTGGAGACCAGCGAGGCCGATTGGGACCGGGTCATTGACGTAAACCTGAAGTCGATGTTTCTGACCTGCAAGCATGTGCTGCCGGTGATGGAGCGCCAAGGCGGCGGCGCCATCGTCAACATCGCCTCCATCGCCGGGATACGTGACACCGGTGTGCCCTACGTCTCATACTCCGCCAGCAAGGGTGCGGTGATCCCTTTCACCCGCTCGGTCGCACTGCAATACGCAAAGAAGGGTATCCGTGCCAACGCGGTGCTTCCCGGTCTCATGAACACGCCCATGATCGTGGAACCTCTGAAGGATGCCTATGCCGAGGGCGACGTGGACGAAATGGTCCGCAAGCGCGACGCCCAGTGCCCGACCGGCAAAATGGGCGATGCCTGGGACGTTGCCTACGCTGCGCTGTTTCTGGCGTCGGACGAAGCCAAGTACATCACCGGCACCGAGCTGATCGTCGACGGCGGCATCACCGCTAAGTTTTCGTAGGCCAAGTTTTCGTAGGGCTAGCGCGCGCAAAAAGAAAAGGGGCGCCCGGCGCCTCAGCGCCGGACGCCCCAGCCGGGAAGGCGTAAGCTAGGCTGCGCGTACGCGGCCCAGGAATTCCTCGACCTTCTTGTTGAGCTCGACCGACTGCTGGGAGAGGCCGGTGGCCGCTTCCAGCGCCGCGCGGGCGGCGGTCCCGGTATCCGCCGCACCCTTCTGCACGTCGCCGATGTTGGAGGAGACCTCCTGGGTCCCTGTGGCGGCCTGCTGGGTGTTGGTCGAGATCTCTGAGACGGCGGCGGTCTGCTCCTCGATGGCCGCGGAGATCGAACCGGCGATCTCGTCGACCTTGACGATGGTCTCCTTGATCCGGCCGATCGCCTGCACGGCGGAGTCGGTGGTCGACTGCACGCCGGCGATCTGCTGAGAGATCTCCTCGGTGGCCTTGGCGGTCTGCTGGGCAAGGCTCTTGACCTCAGAGGCGACCACGGCGAAGCCCTTGCCGGCCTCGCCGGCGCGGGCTGCTTCGATGGTGGCGTTGAGGGCCAGCAGGTTGGTCTGCTCGGCGATGTCTGAGATCAGGGTGACGACCTCGCCGATCTTCTGGGCGGCGCTGGCGAGATCGCGGACCACGGTGTCGGTTTCCTCGACCTCCGACTTCGCCTCGCCGGTGCTGCGGGTCGATTCGGTCACCTGACGGGCAATCTCGTTGATCGAACTCGACATCTCTTCGGAGGAAGCCGCGACCGTTTGGACGTTGGCAGTCGCCTGCTCCGCGGCCGCGGCAACGGCCGTCGACTTGGAGGTCGCCTCCTCCGCGGCGCTGGTCAGGTTCTGCGCTGAAGTCTTGATCTCGTTGGAGGCTGAAGACACCGAGTCGACGACCTGCTTGACCGAAGTTTCGAAGTCGCTGGCAAGCTGGTTCATAGCCTGGCGCTTCTCTGCCTCGGCTTTCTTCTCCTGTTCGACGCGCTCCTCGGCGAGGCGGTCCATCTCGATGGCGTTTTCCTTGAACACCTGAACCGCTTCGGCCATAGCGCCAAGTTCGTCCTTCTGGCCCAGAGCGGGAACCTCCAGCGTCTTGTTGCCCTTGGCCAGTTCCGTCATGGTCGCGGTCATCCGGTTGATCGGGCGAGAGATGCCCATGCCGATCACCCAGGCAATGGCCACGCCCAGGGCCAGGGCAACGACGGAGATGATCGCATCGGTGACTTCGGCCTGTTCCATCGCAGCGGTTGCCTCGGGACCGATCTGATCCTGGCGGCTCTTGACGGAGAGCTTGTAGTCCTCGATGGCCTTCGCCACCTCCGGACCGATCTTGTCGAGCTGCTCACTGATGACGGCGTTGCGCTGATTGATGACCACGTTCACGTCACCGAAAGACGTCTCATAGATGGAGACGTTCTCGACCACAGCCGTGGCCAGCTGGCGCCGGCGCGGGTTCTGCAGGCTGGCCAGCAGATCGTCGGACAGCTCGGTCAGCTCGCCGAACTCCTTCATCACGCGGTCATAGGACTCCTGCTTGTTGTCGACCAGGAACTTGGTGGCATAGAGCCGCGCGAGCAGAAGGTTGCGCAACACCATGCCGGCGGTGAAGGCAGCCTCGGCATCGCCGTCTCTATAGGCGCTCTCCATGATCGCCGTCAGGTCCTTTTCGATCTGCGGACCGATGACGTTCAGGGTGCTATTGACGATCTGGTTGCGCTTGTCATTCAGTGCGACGACGTTTTCAAAGTGGCCCTTGTATTCGGCCATGCGTCCCTTCATGCCTTCCAGCAGGGTACGCCGTCCCGGGTCGACGACCAGCGTCAAGGCATCGTCGATCAGCTCAGCGGTCTTTTCCTCGAAGTGGAAGACTTCGTCCCGGTCCTTCTCGGACTTGGTGATGATGAAGTCCTTCACGTTCATCCGCGTCATCAGCAGGTTGGCCTGCACGCGCCCGATCGCATTGGCCTGGCGGGCCAGGGTGCGGTATTCGCCGAAAGTCTCATTCGCGAAGTTGAGCGAGTAGATCGACAAGACGCCGATCACCGTCAGCATGACCAGGATCAGGCCAAAGCCTCCGAAGACCCTGGTCGAGATTTTGAGATTGCTCATGAAGCCGAGCAGACTGCCCGCCTTCTCCTTAACGGAAGAGATTTGGCCCAGGTTTGCGCTTTTCATTGTCCTTACCCATCCGATGACTGCTGTGACCGTGTTAATCGCGCCTCGTTCCATCTCCCTCGGCGAAGAGGTCTCCGGCAGCCATAAGCGCGAGTTTCTTACAGGTTTATCTACTCAAAGTTTTTATAATAATTAGAGCTATTTTTATGCATATTCCGACTAGATGATTAACAACGGGTTTCGTCGCGCCTTTATTGCGATTTGAGGGTGAGAACGCCGCTCAAGCCGTTTCGCTTCGGGAGAGCGGCAAAAGAACGGGGCGCCTGGCGTGTTGCGCCAGACGCCCCGAGCCGGGATCGGCCCCCCGGTGAGGGGGCGCAGCAGTTGAAGGAGCGTAGCTAGGCTGCGCGGACGCGGCCCAGGAATTCCTCGACCTTCTTGTTGAGTTCGACCGACTGCTGGGAGAGGCCGGTGGCCGCTTCCAGCGCCGCGCGGGCGGCGGTGCCGGTATCCGCCGCACCCTTCTGCACGTCGCCGATGTTGGAGGAAACCTCCTGCGTGCCGGTGGCGGCCTGCTGGGTGTTGGTCGAGATCTCCGAGACGGCGGCGGTCTGCTCCTCGATGGCCGCGGAGATCGAACCGGCGATCTCGTCGACCTTGACGATGGTCTCCTTGATCCGGCCGATCGCCTGCACTGCCGAGTCGGTGGTCGACTGGACGCCGGCGATCTGCTGAGAGATCTCCTCGGTCGCCTTGGCGGTCTGCTGGGCAAGGCTCTTGACCTCAGAGGCGACCACGGCGAAGCCCTTGCCGGCTTCGCCGGCCCGCGCGGCCTCGATGGTGGCGTTGAGGGCCAGCAGGTTGGTCTGCTCGGCGATGTCGGAGATCAGGGTGACGACCTCGCCGATCTTCTGGGCGGCGCTGGCGAGATCGCGGACCACGGTGTCGGTTTCCTCGACCTCCGACTTCGCCTCGCCGGTGCTGCGGGTCGATTCCGTCACCTGGCGGGCAATCTCGTTGATCGATCCGGACATTTCCTCTGAGGCGGAGGCCACGGCCTGGACGTTGGCCGTTGCCTGTTCGGACGCAGCGGCTACGGCCGTCGAGCGCGCGGTTGCGTCTTCCGCCGCCTTGCTGAGGTTCTGTGCGGAGTACTTAATGTCGTCGGCGGCAGACCCGACGGCGTCGACCACCACTTTCACAGAAGCTTCGAAATCACCGGCCAGACCGTCCATCGCCTGGCGTTTTTCCTGCTCGGCCTTCTTTTCCTGTTCAACGCGTTCGGCGGTCAGGCGGTCCATTTCGATGGCGTTTTCCTTGAACACCTGCACCGCTTCGGCCATAGCGCCAAGTTCGTCCTTCTGGCCCAGGGCGGGCACGGTGATGCTCTTGTCGCCGTCGGCCAGGCGGTTCATGGCCGACGTCATGCGGTTGATGGGGCGGGACGTCCCGATACCGATTGCCCAGGCGATCAGGATGCCCAAGGCCAGGGCGAGGCCCGAAACGATGGCGCCGAACCGTTCGGCCTGACGCATCTGCGCTGCGGCTGCCGGACCGATCTGGTCCTGCCGCGCCTTGACCGCCTGCTTGAAGTCCCGGATCGTGCCGGCGATGGCAGGGCCGATCTGATCGAGCCTCTCGGCGATTACGGTATTGCGATGGTTGATGACCCTGCTGACTTCTTCAAAGGCGCCGGAGAAGGTGGCGACACCATCGGCGACCTGAGTGGCAAGGGTTCGGCGCCGCGGGTTCTGGAGGCTGGCCAGCAGGTCGTCGGAAAGCGCCGTCAGTTCTTCGAACTCCTGCATGACCCGCTCGTAAGACTCGGGCTTGTTGTCGACCAGAAAGGTGGCCGCATAGGTCCGCGCCAGCAGCAGGTTGCGCAGGACCATACCCGCAAGGAACGTCGCTTCCGCGTCGCCGTCTCGGTTCGCCGTCTCCATGATCTCGCTCAGTTCTGTTTCGATCTTCGGACCCAGTACATCCAGCGTTCCATGCACGATCTCGTTGCGCCGGGCATTCAGCGCGACGACGGTGTCGAAGTGGCCGCGATAGTCTTCCATGGCGCGCTTGACCTCATTGAGTTCGGCCCGGCGGTCGGGGTGGGCGACCAGTTCGAGCGTTGCGTCGATGCCGGCCAGCGTCTGCAGTTGGTACTTGTTGACGTCTTCCCGGTCCTGTTCGGAATTGCTGATGATGAAGTCCTTCACGTTCATCCGCGTCATCAGCAGGTCGGCCTGTGCCTCGCCCACGGTGGCGGTTTGACGCGCAAGGGCGCGGTACTCCGTAAAGGTGTCGTTGGCCGCATCGAGGGCGTAGATCGAGAAGCCGCCGAGGCTGCAAAGCAGCAGGAGAACGATTCCAAAGCCGCCGAACACCCGCGTCGACACCCTGATGTCGTTGATGAAGGCGAACAGCGGCGTCGTCCGCCCGGGCGCGGCTGCGATCCCGCTGCGGGCCCGGGTCCCGGGTGAAGAAGCGTCGAAGGTCATGGTCGTTCACCTCTTATTTAGCGATTGCTTATGATGTTTATTTGAATGGCGTTTTTCATCCGGATTTCGCTGTAACTATCTAAATTACATAGATAAATTCTACAGCGGCTGCGGCCTACGCCTAAAATCTACGATAGATTGTGCGATAATTTACAAGCGATCTGCTAATGAATGGTTATCTTGATCAACCCTGGCGTTTGGGGCGCGGCCCAACCTCCGGCCGCCCGCGGCTCTGCGGGCGATCGTCAGCGCGGGCTGGGAAGGGCTGGCCCGAAAGCCGCGGTCAGGGCTCAGTGTGCCCCAGGCTGGTGGCGTCGATGGGGTAGGCGCCCCAGGGGCTCGCGGGCGCGGTGTCTTCGACGCTGACGGGCACAGACCCATCGACTGCCCTGTCGCCGTCGAAATGGTCAGGCGCAATGACGATGACCTGCCGGGCAGGGGGCTGGGCGTCCGGGCTGTTCAGGAGAGACTCCAGTTCGGCCCCGGGAGAAACGGCGTCGTCCGGACCGAACAGTTCCCCGTCGAGGTTCAGGCCGAGCGGCAGCACAAGGCAGAGAGCCAGCAAAACGGCGAGAAAACGATCCGACATCACGACCCCTGCGACTCTTTCGAGACACTGCCAAAGCTGGCCCGGGCGGCGTGACAGGAGTGTGTCAAGTCTAGGGCCGGCCGAGGCCGCCAAATCGGCCCGGCGGCTGTTACTCGGAGCCTGTCATTCGGAAGCTGGCAGCTTGCTTCGTCCGGTCATCCCGGCGGGCAGAATGCGAAAGAGAAGCGGGGTGAAGACGACGATGAAGAAAATGCGCACGATGTGGTGCGTTGCCACCAGGGCGGCATCGACGGAAAGTGCAAGGGCGATCAGGCTCATCTCTGCGACGCCGCCCGGCGCGTAGGCCAGGAACAGGGCGATGGTCGGCAGACCGGTCAGCGGATGCAGCATCACCGCGAACAGCAGGCAGCCGCCGACCAGGATGACGGTGCTTCCCAGCGATGCCAGCAAGGTACGCCCGACAAGCTTGAGCCCGACCCCGGCAAAACGGCAGCCGATCGTCGTTCCCACCACAACCTGCGCTGCGGCGACGAGTTCGTTCGGCGGCTTGGCATCACTCCAGCCGGCCAGGTGGATGGCCGCCGAAGCGGCCATGGGCCCCAGGATTGCGGCCGCCGGAAGGCGGGCCATGCGGGCGGCGAAGAAGCCAACGACGCCGCAGAGCGTCAGGACCGCCATGTCGAAGGCCTCGGCCTCCACCAGCGGAATGCCGCCGGGCGGCCGCGGGCCGGGGGTGAAGCCGAAGACCCACTGCATGACGAAGGGCAGGGCGAGGACCACCAGAAGGATCCGCGAAGTGTGGGTAAGGGAGATGATCCGTTCGTCACCACCCATGGCGCCGCCGATGATCATCATTTCCGAAAGACCGCCCGGCGAGGCGGAGAAGTAGGCGGTGATCGGATCGTAGCCGGCGACCCTGCGCAGGAAGACCGACACCACCGCCGCGGCGACCAGCGTGTAGGCGATGAGGCCCAGGAGGGAGATGACCCAGTCGCCGACCCGGTCCAGAATCTCCGGTGCGAAGCCGCTGCCCAGCATGACCCCCAGCACCGCCACCATGGCGGTGCGGTAGAGGATCGGCAGAGCGATCGGCAGGCCGGCCATGGCGGCGATCGTGGTCGCCAGCATGGCCCCGATCATCCAGGCGAGCGGCAGCGCCAGAAGGCTGGCCAACCAGCCGCCGGCGGCCCCCACGGTCAGGGCCAGGACGATCTTGTGCCAGGGCGTGGCTTGCGCCTGTTTTGGTTTCGGTGCCATCAGCCGGCGGTCCGCCGGCGCGATCTTGCTGTTCCGGCGCGCGAATCGTTCAGCGGACCGGCTCGGCCCGCGGATGGAGGGAGCGACCTCAATCCAGCAGTCCCAGGCGCGTCAGATCATCGGCCAGGAGATCCGGCGACGTGAAGTGCAGAGCCTGCCAGCCGGCCTCCCGGGCGGCCGCCGCATTGTCCCTGCGGTCGTCGATGAAGAGAGTTTCGGCGCGTGTCAGACCGAAGCGTTCGGTCAGCAGATCATAGATGCGCGGTTCCGGCTTTTTCATGCCGACCTCGCCGGAGATCACCATTCCCGAAAAGCGTTCGAAGAAGGCGAAGCGCCGGCGCGCGTGAGGGAAGGTCTCCGCGGAAAAGTTGGAAAGCACGAACAGCGGCAGTCCCTTTTCGTGGAGGCGTTCGACCACGGACACGGTGCCGTCGATCGCCCCTTTCATCATCTCGGGAAAGCGATCGTAGTAGGCCTCGATCAGTGGAAGTTTTTCGGGATGGAGAGCGCAGAGTTCGGCAGTGATCTCCGCGGTCGGGCGGCCGCCGTCTGCCTGTTCGTTCCAGTCGGAGGAGAACACTCTGGTCAGGAAGTGCTCCATCTCCGCGTCGTCGGAGAAGATCTTGCGGTAGAGGTGCCGCGGATCCCAGTCGATCAGAACACCGCCGAGGTCGAAGACCACGGCAGCCACGTTGCGGCCGCCCTGTTGTTGCTGCGACCTCTCGTCAGCCATGGGCGAGCCCGCCGGGGCGTACCCGTTCCTCCAGCCGGTCCATGAAACGCTCACACAGTGCGATCTGCTCCAGGGTCACGAACTCGTCGGGTTTGTGGGCCTGGTCGATGGACCCAGGGCCGCAGACCACGGCGGGGATGCCGCTGTCGTCGAACAGCCCGGCCTCGGTACCGAAGGCGACTTTCCCCGTCGCATTGCTGCCGGTCAGGGCCTTTGCCAGATCGACGACCTCGGCCTCCGGGGCCAGGTCGAGGCCGGGGAAGCTGGACAGCGGCTCCCAGGTGAAGCCGCTCGCCGGGTCGATGGCCTGCATGGCCGGGGCGATCTCCTGCTCGGCGTAGGCCTTGACCCTGGCCAGAAGCGCATCGGGGGAGTCCTCCGGCAGATAGCGGAACTCGAACTCGAAGCGGCAGTGCCCAGGTACGATGTTCAACTGGGTGCCGCCCTCGATGAGCCCCGTATGGATGGTTGTATGGGGCACGTCGTAGTCGCTGTCGAAGGGGCCGTTCGCCGTCTTCTCTGCCGCCATGTCGGTGAGCAGCCCAATCACCCTGGCGGCGGCCTGGATCGCGTTCACGCCGTGGGGGGCGAGGGAGGAATGCGCCTCCTTGCCGCGCACGTGGCAGGCCATCGACAGCTTGCCCTTGTGGGCGGTGACCACCTTCATGTCGGTGGGTTCGCCGACGATGCAGAGCCGCGGGCGGACCGGCTGCTCGGCAAGATGGGCCAGGAGGCCCGGCACGCCGCGGCAGCCGACCTCTTCGTCGTAAGAGAGGCAGAGATGGATCGGCGTTTCCAACTCGCCGCTCAGGAAACGCGGCGCGTGGGCGAGCGCCACCGCCACGAAGCTCTTCATGTCGCAGGTGCCGCGCCCGTAGAGCCGGCCGCCGGATTCGCTGACCTGCCAGGGATCGCGGGTCCAGTCCTGGTCGTCGATGGGAACCACGTCGGTATGGCCGGAGAGCGCAATGCCGCCGCGGTCCTGCGGCCCCAAAGTGGCATAGAGGTTCGCCTTGCCGCCGCCGGGGTCATGGACCAGCGTTGCGGTCACGCCGAGATCCGCAAGGTAGTCCCGGACATAGTGGATGAGGTCCAGGTTGGAGTTGCGGCTGGTCGTGTCGAAAGCGATCAGGCGCTCGATCATGGCGCGGGATTCCGGCCTGATGGCCGGTCTTTCGGCATTCAGGGTGTCGGGCAAGACAGGATCACTCCGGGCAAAGGGTTGGGGGGCGAAGGGGATGGAGGCAGGGGGACAGGAACATCGAGCTTGCAGCCTCAGCAGGATGACAGAGCGGCGGATTCCGCGCCAGTCTTCCGCGCTTCTTCCAGAAGCCACTGGCGGAAGAGGCGGACGCGGCGACGCTCCGCCAAGGCCGGTGGGCAGACGATGTAGTAGGCGAACTTCGACGGCACGCTCGGTCCGAAGGGCTGGACGACACGCCCGCTCTCCAGGTCGGCCGCGGCCAGCCAGCGGTGGGCGAGGGCGACACCCTGGCCGGCGGCGGCCGCCTCGATCACCATGGAGGAGTCGCTGAAGCCGGGGCCGCGGGTGCAATCAATACCGCTGACCTTTGCCGCCCGCAGCCAGTTGCGCCAGTCCGGGCTTTCGTCGTGCCGCGAGACCTCGTCGTGCAGCAGCGTGTAGTGACGCAGGTCCTCCGGTGCCTTCAGCGGATTGGGGCCCCTGAGCAGTGAGGGGCTGCAGACCGGAAAGACCTCGTCTCTGAGCAGGAGATCGACCTGCAGACCCGGATAGTTGCCGGCGCCGTAGCGAATTGCCATCTCGACGGAGTCGTCCGAGAAGTCGACCAGCTTGTTGTTGGCCGAGATCATGACGTCGATGTCAGGGTGCCGGTCGCGAAAGCGCGACATTCGGGGCAACAGCCACTTGGCGGCCAGCGAGGGCAGAACGCTCACCGTCAGCGGGCCGGAGTCATCGTCCTTGAAGAGTTGGCTGGTGCCGGCGGCAATGCGGTCGAAAGCATCGCGCAGTACCGGCAGATAGATCTGGCCGGCCTCGGTCAGGACAAGGCGCCGGTTGAGGCGCCGGAAGAGCTGGAGCCCGAGGTGCTCCTCCAGCAGCTTCACCTGGTGGCTGATGGCCGCCTGGGTGACGTTCAGCTCGGCGGCTGCCTGGGTGAAGGAGAGGTGACGCGCCGCGGCCTCGAAGGCCCGCAAGGCCTTCAACGGCGGGAGTTTTCGGGACATGCTTTCGCATTAGATTTGCTGATGATGTGCATGAAATATCATCGTTTGCCGGATTCAGCAATCGTCAATAAATCTTGCGCTAAGAGATTGTCCAAAGTTGTAAAAGCCTGCGCCGCCGGGCGCCTCATAGTGAATTTTTCGTATAAGGAAGCCTAAGATGTCGAACGCAGTTTCACGGAGACCGTCCCCGGTCCTGGGCGCTCAGCCCTCGGCCCTCACCGACATCCTCAAGGCCGTGCTGCGGCTGCCGCTGGCCGTGCTGGACCTGATGATCGACTGGCAGCAGCGTTCCGAGGAACGCGCCTCCATGGCCCAGATGAGCCAGCACCAGAGGCGTGATATCGGTCTTACCGAAGAAGATCTGTCGGAGATGGCCAGCAGGCTGCGCTGGAGCCGCCACATCTGAGCCGCCGCATCTGAACTGGTCGCCCGGCAGCACGCTACGCGGCGCCGGGCCCGGCCGGGCCTGCGACCGCCCCTGCGACCGGCCCTGCGACCGGCCCTGTAGCTTTTGTACAAAACCCGCTAAGCTCCCGGCGTTGATGCGATTCTGATCTGATGCTGGCGAGGACGGGTATGACTGAACCGCTTGAGCGGGCCACTCTGATTGAGCAGCTTGAGAAACTGGGCAGTGCGCAGGACGAGGAGGCCCTTGCGGCGGCGCGCCGGCTGCATGGCATGGTAAGCGGTGCCGGCCAGTCCTGGGATGCGCTCATCGTGCCCGAGGAAGACGACGACGCGTCCGCGGACGAGCTTGAGGCTGACGATCTCGAGGACGACTTCGAAGACGGCGAGCTTGAGGACGAGGCGGAAGACGAGGGCGGAGACGAGTCGTCCGATGACGCGCACGCGCCGCTGAGCGCAGAGGAGCGGCAAGCCCATCATGCGGAGGCGCTGCGCATCATCGAAAAGCTCCTGGCCGGCCCCAGTGTCTCGGACGACCTGCGCGAAGAGCTTGAGGGCTACAAGACCGACATCGCCGAGGACGAGTTCACCGCCGGCGACCTGCGTTATCTGAAGGCCCTCTCGGCGCGGCTCGGCAAAGGCGCCGCCGCCGGCTGAGGCGCGCCGGCCCCGTGTCTGTCCGGCGCAGCGCCCGCGAGGCACCGGACCGGGGACGGATGTCTCCGGCAGGTAGCGAGCCGCGCAATGGCTGACAAGCGCTTGCTGATTGTGGCCCACGCGCCTTCGGCCAACACCAGAGCATTGAAGGAGGCCGTGGTCGGCGCCGCGCGGGACTGCGAGACCGACAGCCTCGACGTCACGGCGGTCCCGCCGCTCGATGCAGGGCCGGACGACGTGCTGGCGGCGCAGGCGGTCATTCTCGGGACGACCGAGAACCTGGGCTACATGAGCGGTGCGCTGAAGGACTTCTTCGACCGCAGCTACTACCCCTGCCTCGAGAAGACCCAGGGCCTGCCCTATTGCCTCTACATCCGGGCGGGACACGACGGCACCGGCACCCGGCGCGCCGTTGAGAGCATCACCACCGGGCTGCGCTGGCGGGCTGTGCAGCCGCCACTGGTGTTCAAGGGCGCGTGGCAGGACAGCTTTCTGGATGAAGCGCGCGACCTCGGCGCCGCCATGGCGGCCGGCCTCGATGCCGGAATCTTCTGAGACCTGACACCGGCGAATGACTGTCCGCCGGCTGTAGGCGCCCCGGACCCCCTAGACCATTCTGCGGCCCTGCGCGAAGACCTGCTTCCAGGTAGCGATGCGAACCGATTTGCGAAGCCCGGTCGGCCAGAACGGGTCTTCCCGAACCATACGGTCGACGGTGTCGCGGTCGTCCGCCTCGACCAGCCAAAGCCCGCCTTCGGCCTCGCCGCCCGCCGACAGGAGCGGGCCTGCGGCGACAACGCGCTCCCTGTGTCTTTCGAGAAACCGCAGATGGGCCGGCAGATGCTGAGCGCGCAGCGCCGCGGCCTCTCGCGGGTCGTCCTCGAAGAGTACCGCAAAGAGCATGGCTCACTCCCGGGTTATGGATGACCTTTCGCAGGGCAGCCTAGGCCTGCATACTTGCAGGTGGAAGGCGAAGTTATGCAATTGGAGCTGCAGAAATGCAGAAGCCGAACTGGAACGATCTGCGCTACCTGCTGGCCATCAGCCGGGCCGGGCGTCTGACACCGGCAGCCCGGCGGCTCGGGGTCGACGATACGACGGTATCCCGGCGGTTGGCGGCTGTTCAGGCCGCCCTCGGACAGCGGCTGTACCAACGCCTTGCAGACGGCCGCTTCGAACTCACGACGCTCGGACGCTCTCTGGTGCGCATCGCGGAGCGGACCGAGCGCGACCTTGCCGCACTCGATGGCGCCGCACTCGATGGCGGAGACGGCGGCGTCGAAGACACGGCCGGCGTGGTGAGGCTGACCACGGTGCCCTACGTCATGAACCGCATTCTCATTCCGAGACTGCCGGAGCTGAAGCGGAGCCATCCCGCGCTTCGGCTGGAACTGGTGTCGGACCTGAAGGATCTCAGTCTGACGCGCCGGGAAACCGACATGGCCTTGCGGTTTGCGCGCCCGCGCAGCGGCGGGTTTCGGGTGAAAGCGCAGTGCGTCGGCCGGCTGGCTTTCGGCGTTTACGGAGCCGTCGGCCGGAGCGCCGCTGCCCGGCCGCCACAGCCCTGGGTCACCTACGACGAAACCATGAGCCACCTGCCGCAGGCACGCTGGCTGGAGGCGGCGCTGCGCAGGTCGGGCGGATCGGCCGCGCCCTTCAGAGTGAGCGATGTCGATGCGGCGCACGAGGCCGCAGTCGCAGGCTGCGGACGGACGCTGTTGCCCGCCGCCGTCGCCGGACACGATCCGCGCCTGCGAAAACTGCCGCCGCCGCGGGGCCTGCAACTGCCCACGCGCGAGCTGTGGCTGCTGGTCCCGCGCGAACTGGCCGCCCTGCCGCGCATGCGCGCCGTCAGAGGCTGGATCGAGGAAACGTTGGGCCGGATCTGAGCCGCCGTGACCGCTGCTCCGACCTGCGGACTGTCAATGGTCGAGGGCGTTCAGGTCTGTTGTTTCCGTCCGGGGTCTGCTGACGGCCCCGGACCTGCACAGCGCGTCGACTTCGGCAACCGTGTAGCCGAGCATGGCAAGCACCTCCGCCGAGTTTTCGCCCAGGCGTGGCGGTGGGGAGACGGGGGCGTGGGTTGCGGCCTCACCGATGCGGAACGGCAGGGTTGGCAGCGTGAGGCCGGTCTCTCCGTCGTGATGAAGGAAACGGCGCGTGGCCGTCTGTTCAAGCGCGAGGCTCTCCGGCAACGAACGCAGGCACGCGGCGGGCACCCCGTTGGCGAGCATCTCCTCTTCCCACTGCGCTGCCGTGCGCGTCAGCAGGGCTTCGGCTATTGCGTTTTCGAGGACGGCACTGTGCACCCCGCGGGACCGGCGATCGACGAAGCGCGGATCGGTCAGCCACTGCGCACGTCCCAGCACCCGCGCCAACGCCTCGAATTGATGCTCTTCGTTGACGCCGAGGCTGAGGACACCCTCCTTGCAGGGAAAGTTGCCGGCGCCGGGACTACGGCTGTTGGCAGCGTTTCCTCTGGGTGCCGGTGCGTTACCGGTTGCGAAGAAATCGGTGATCGTCGAACTCATGAGGGTGAAGGCCGTCTCCAGCATCGATACGTCGACAAAGGTGCCCTGCCCGCTGCGCTCGCGCTGATGCAAGGCCGCGGTGATGGCGAAGCCTGCGGCAAGCGCGGTCCCGTAGTCCATGATCGGCGCGCCGGTGCGCAGGGGGCCGGACTCGGGCGTGCCGGTCAGGGTCATCAGGCCGCAGGCCGCCTGGATGTTCACGTCGTAAGCCGGCGCGTTCTCCAGGCTCCCCTTGCGGCCGTAGCCTGTCATTGCACAGTGGATCAGGCGCGGATTCAGCACCCGAAGGAACGATTCATCGAGGCCGAGGGCTGTCAGCGTTTCGGGGCGGTGGTTTTCGACCAGGATGTCGGCGGAGCCGATCAGCCGGCGCATGACCTCGCGGCCATTTGGACATTCGAGATCGAGCGCGACCGACTTCTTGCCGGCCGCCTGGGTCAGGTAGGCGGTGCTCATCCCGGCGTCGGCGCGGGCGCTGTCGGTGCCGCCGCGATAGCGCATGGCATCGCCGCGCCCGGCGGACTCCACCTTGATGACCTCCGCCCCCAGGAGACCCAGGAAGTAGGCGCAGGCCGGACCGGCCAGCACGTGGGTGAAATCGATGACCCGCAGCCCGGCCAGCGGTGCGGGTGCCGCCTCGTCGGTCTGTCCGTTGCGCCGGGCCATGTCTAGGCGTCCTCCAGGGCGGTCTGGCGCGCCTGGCGGCTGAGGCTGCGGGCGCGGAAGAACACGGCAGCAACCCCCAAGAGCAGAAAGGCCAGCGCGACGGGACGGGTGAAGAAGATCAGCACGCCGTGGTCGGACAACAGCAGCGACTGCCGGAAGGTCTCCTCCGCGCCGCCCGCCAGCACGAAGGAGATGACAAAGGCGGCTGGATTGAAGTCGAGTTTGCGCATCAGCCAACCGGCGAAGCCCGCCGCCACCATGACGTAGACATCGAAAAGGTTGCCCCGGGAGGCGTAGGCGGCAACGAAGGCGGTCAGGAATATGACCGGGTAGAGAACGCCGGTCGGCACCCGCAGGATGAAACGACCGACGAAGGCCGCCCCGAAGTAACCGATCAGTCCGTAGAGAACGATGCCCAGCAGCCCGGCGGCAAAGAGGCTGTAGACCAGCTCTCGGGAGGTCAGGAACAGGGTCGGGCCGATCTGGATGCCGTGGATCAGGAACACGCCGACCAGGATCGCCCCGATGGTCGATCCGGGGATGCCAAGGGTGAGCAGCGGCGCCATGGAGGGGCCGGATACGGCATTGTTGGCGGCCTCCGGCGCGGCAATCCCCTCCAAAGCGCCCTGGCCCCATTGTTCCGGGTTCTTCGCCCGGCGCTTGCCTTCGCCGTAGGCGACAAAGGCGGCGATCGCGGAGCCGAGGCCCGGCAGCATGCCGATGAAAGCGCCGATGAAGGACGAGCGAACCACGTGGGGCATACAGGGCTTGTACTCCGCCCAGGTCAGGCGGTTGCGTGCCCGGGCCTCCGCGCTGGAAGGGGGCGCGAAGATCTCGGTCTTGCGGTGCCGCTGTTCGAGCTGGGCGAAGACCTCGCCGAGCACGAAGATCCCGATCATCAGCGGCACCAGGGAGATTCCGTTGGTCAGGTCGAAGCTGCCGAAGGTGAAGCGCTCTTCGGAGGAGATCGGGTCGAGGCCGACCATCTGCACGAGGACGCCGAGGGCGGCGCTGGCCAGGCCCTTCAGGATCGACTTACCGATCACCGAGCCGATGACGACAAAGGCCGCGAAGTAGATGGCGAAGAGTTCCGGCGGGCCAAGCCTGAGCGCGATGGCCGCGATGAAGCCGACACCGACGATCAGGAGAACCTCGCCGGTGAAGTCGCCGATCACGGAGGACACCGTGGCGACCTTCATGGCCTTGGAGGACATGCCGCGCCGGGCCAGGGGGTAGCCGTCGAGCTGGGTGGCGGCGGAGGCGGCGGTGCCCGGCGTGTTGAACAGGATCGCGGCGATGGAGCCGCCGTAGCGGCCCGACTTGCCGATGACATAGAGAAAGGCGAGGGCCGAGAGGGGCTCCATGTAAAAGGTGATGGGCAGCAGCATGGCGATCGCCGCCGAAGCCGTGAGCCCCGGAATGGCCCCCACCACCATGCCCACGATGGCCGCGAGCAGGACAAAGAAGACCAGCGCGGGATCGGTCAGGACCGTGGCGAGGCCGGCGAAGATCTCCATGCCTCAAGGTCCCCCGATCACGTCGAGCAGGTCGAACCATGCGCCCAGGGGCGGAAAGACACCGAGACCGACGAAGAAGACGAGATGGTAAAGCAGCGGACAGAGCAGCGCGGCGGTCAGCAGAGCGAAGAGGTTGCGGACACCGAAGAGCCAGAGCGCGAGGGGCGCTGCCAGCGCCGTGCTGATCAGGTAGCCCAGTTTGGCCATAAGCCAGACGTAGGCCAGGGAAAGCAGCAGCAGTGCGAAGACGGCGGAGAGCTGAGGTGTGGCAGGGGGCGGTGCGGTCTCTCCGGCCGTCAGTCCCTTCATCACTTCCAGCAGGCCCAGCACCAGCAGCGAGGCGGACCCGGCGAGCGGGAAAATGCGCGCGCCCCAGCCGCCGTCCGGGTCTGGATTGATGCCGAAGCTGCCAATCAGCGCCAAGGCCCCGAAGGCGGTCAGGACAGCGCCGACCACAACGGCGCTGTTCCACCGCGTCACGGTCATGGCGTCAACTCTTGGACTTCAGCTGGTCGATGATCGGGGCCGCCTGCTCCTTCATGGCCCGCAGCCGCGCCTCGGCCTCGGCACCGCTGAGGAAGGCCGGCGTGTTGCCGCGCTGCGCCATGATCTCGGCAAACTCCGGCAGGGCAGCGATTTCCTTGATCGCGGCTTCCATGCCCGCCACCGTTTCGTCGTCCACGTCCATGGGTGCGAAAAGAACGATGGGTGAGCTGACATCGACGAAGTCATGGCCCTGCTCGGTGAAGGTCGGCACGTCGCTCATGATGGCATCGCGGGAGTCGGCGTTCAGACCCAGAACGCGCAATTCCTTCTCGAAGCCGGCGGCCTGTTGCACCCCTGTGAAGCCATAGTCCACCTGGCCGCCGATGATGGCGGCGCGGGTTGGCGATCCGCCCTTGAAGGGAACGTCCTGGGCTTCCAGGCCGTTGGCGTTGAGGAAGCCCTGGCCGGCCACGTGGTGCACGCCGCCGCGCCCGGTGTGCGCCCAGCGCAGTTGGCCGGGCCGCGCCCTGGCATCGGCAACCAGATCGTCGATGGTTTGGTAGGGGCTGTCGGCAGCGACCATCAGTGAGGTGGTGAGGTTGCCGATCTGCGCGACGATGCGGAAGCTGTCCAGCGGCGTCACCTCGGTCTCGCGCAGCATGGAGGTCAGCAGGAACGAACCCGCAGAGGTCAGCATGACCGTGGTGCCGTCCGGACGCGCGCGTGCCGCTTCGGTGGCACCGGTGATGCCCGACGATCCTGGCTTGTTCACGATCACCAAGGGCACCGCCAGCACCTTGTCGGAGACCGCTGTCATCGCACGGCCGAAACTGTCGGTGCCGCCGCCGGCTTTGTACGGCAGGATCACATTGATCGGGCGCCGCGGCTTCCACTCGGCGAAGGCGGTCCGCAGGGGTACAAGGCTCAGGGCCGATGCGGCAATCGAAAGGCGCAGAAGGTCTCTGCGGTCCATGGCTTCCTCCCAGGATGAATGCTTCCAGCATGTTTTCGCTGGTTTCACGCTGGCGCAACGGTAGTGGATTTCTGTTATTTGAAAAATTATAATAATTCGAATGACAATTTGAAAAATTCGAAGATATGAATCTGAAGAGCCTGCGCGTGTTCATTCACGTGATGGAAGAGGGCACGCTGGCGCGGGCCTCCGGCAGGCTGAATCTCAGCCAGCCGGCGGCGAGTCGGCTGTTGCAGATCCTGGAGCAGGAGTTCGGCTGCGCGCTCTTTTACCGCGACAAGAAGCGCCTGGTCCCGACGCCGGAAGGAGAGCTCTTCTACCCGGAGGCCCTGCGCATTCTTTCGTCCATCGACGACATCCCGGGCTTTTTCGCTCAGATCAAGGCGAACGCCGTCGTTCCCCTGCGCATCATCTGCCACCCGCGCATTCTGAACGGCCTGGTATTGCCGGCGATGGCCAGGCTCAGCCACAGCCGACCGGGTCTGAAGATGAAGCTGGAGATGCATCCGCGCCGCGACCTCGGGCGGCGGATCATGCACGATATCTTTGACATCGGGGTCTCGACCCTGCCGTTGCCGGTGGAAACCCTCACGCCGCAAAGGCTGCGGTCCGCCGAACTGCATGTGGTGCTGCCGAAGCGCCACAAACTCGCAAGGCGGCGCTTCCTGACGCCGAAGGATGTCGCCGATCAGCCCTACGTTGCGCTGGACCAGCACACGGTGATCCGCCGGATCGTGGATCAGGAACTCGCCAAGATCGGCGCGCATCTGGAGGTGGCGCACGAGGTCTCGGCAGGCGCGGCGGCCTATCGCCTGGTGCGCTACGGGCTGGGGTTCACCTTTGCCGATCCCGTGGCGCTCGACCCGGAGTTCGTCGACGATGTCGCACTCGTTCCCTGGCGGCCGGCCATGACAGTGGACTTCGGCTACTTCCTCTCCGGCAGCGGACGGCGCCACGAGGCGCTGATGTCCTTTGTCGACTGCCTGAAGGAGATCTGCGACGAACGTCTGGCCGCCTAGGGCTGGAACTGTTCCTTGATGATGCGTTCTTCCAGGTCGTGCTCGGGGTCGAAGAGCAGGTTGAGATCAAGGCTCTTGTCCTCATAGACCCGGACCTTCAACACATCGCGCACCTCGGTGAAGTCCGCGGTTGCGGAGACCGGGCGCTTCTGCGGCTCGTGCACGGTGAAAACGACTTCGGCGGAGGCCGGCAGCAGGGCTCCGCGCCAGCGCCGGGGCCGGAATGCGGATATCGGCGTGAGGGCTAGGAGCTGGCCGCCGATCGGCACAATGGGGCCGTGGGCGGAGAGGTTGTACGCGGTGCTGCCGGCAGGCGTTGCGACCATCACCCCGTCGCAGATCAACTCGTCCATGCGCTCGACACTGTCGATGGCAATGCCGATTTTGGCGGCCTGGCGCCCTTCGCGCAGCAGGGAGACCTCGTTGATCGCAAGCGCCTCGCAGCTTGTACCGTTGACGCAGTCGACCGTCATGCGCAGGGGGTGCACCGTGGCCGGCTCAGCCGCGCTCAGCCGTTCGGGCAGGTCGTCCTCGCTGTACTGATTCATGAGGAAGCCGACGGTCCCGCAGTTCATGCCGTAGATCGGCAGGCCCTGGTTCATGAAGCGGTGCAGGGTCTCCAGCATCAGGCCGTCGCCGCCAAGGGCGACGATGATCTCCGCGTCTTCGACGTCACGGTGGCCGTATCGCTGCTCCAGGCGGTCCAGCGCCTCGGCGGCTTCCGGCGTCTCGCTGGCAACCAGGGCGAACTTCGGGGCGGTCACGGTTAAGGGGAGTCCTTCCAGAGGGCCCCGCTTCGGGGCACTGACGATTGGGGGCGTCGGTTGAGACGGGCCAGAGTATAGCCATGAATTGCTTTGGCGCCAGCCCGCCCCCCGGCCCGATCGGGGAGGTCTGTGTCCAGGCCGTGCCTTTCGCCGAAGGCTTTCCCATTGTCAAAAGCAGTCTGGTCAAACCTGCTCTTGTCAAACGTCCCGTCCTCCCGCAGGCTTGGCGCAACAACGGACTGGGCTTTGTACAGGGAGAGGGTTGATGGGGTTTTGGCCACCAGCAGGGCGGCGGTTTTGCGCAACGGCAGCGATCCTGGCCGGCGTGGTTCTGGCAGGCGCAGTTCTTACGGGCCTCGCGGCGGTGACGGCGCCGGCTCATGCGGACGACCGGCATGCCGGCTACTATTATCCCGAGCCGACGTCCCGCGAGACCTATCAGGCCCGCTCCTTCACCCTGCCGGAGACCTCACGCAAGTCCCGCATCGCCTTTGTGACGGGTATCACCAGCGAGCAGAACAAGGCGCCCTATCCGCCGACGGCGGCGATCTTCGCCAAGGGCAGCGAAGCCGAGAAGCTGATTATCGTCGCTCTCGATGACGGCCGCATCGATACGGTCTTCCGCGCCCGCGCGATCTTCGCGCAGATGACGGCGGTAGCCCGGCTGCTGCCGGTCTTCTCGGAGCTGGGGGTGGAGGACTTCTTTACCTTCTTCGACCTTGCGAAGATGCTGGGCTTTGAGCAGATCACCATTTCGAACGGGCGGGACTTCGCCCATCAGGTCATGATCCGCTGAGACGCAGCCGCTGAGGCACCGCCGATAAGTCGCTGCTGAGGATCAGGCGGCGGCTGCATCAGCCGCCGGCCATGCGTCAGCCGCCGGTCACACTCATGTGGCGGGAGACCGCCGGCTGCTTGCGGCGGCGGTCGATGACGAAGTCGTGGCCTTTGGGTTTGCGGCCGATGGCTTCCATGATCGCCGCGTCCAACAGGTCGTCGCTGTCGCTGGCGCGCAGCGGCGCGCGCAGATCCGCGGCATCCTCCTGGCCCAGGCACATGTACAGCGTGCCGGTGCAGGTCAGGCGCACCCGGTTGCAGCTTTCGCAGAAGTTATGGGTCATCGGCGTGATGAAGCCGAGGCGCCCGCCAGTTTCGCGGACGCGGACATAGCGTGCCGGTCCGCCGGTGCGGTAATCGATCTCGTCCAGGGTCCACTTCTCGGCCAGTTCGGCCCGCAGCATGGACAGCGGCCAATACTGCTCGACCCTGTCCTCGCCGCCGATGTCGCCCATGGGCATGACTTCGATGAAGGTGAGGTCATGGCCTTCGTCGCCGCACCAGGAGACGAGACGATGCACCTCGTCGTCATTCACGCCCTTCAGGGCGACGGCGTTGATCTTGACCTGCAGGCCGGCGGCCTTGGCCGCGGCGAGCCCCTCCATCACCTGATCGAATTTGCCCCAGCGGGTGATGGCGGCGAACTTGTCGGGGTTGAGGGTGTCCAGCGAGACGTTCACCCGCTTCACACCGATATCGGCCAGTTCGTGGGCGAAGCGGCCGAGCTGGCTGCCGTTGGTGGTGAGGGTCAGTTCGTCGAGGGCACCGCTTTCGAGGTGGCGGGAAAGGCTGCGGAACAGCGTCATGATGTCGCGGCGCACCAGCGGCTCGCCGCCGGTCATGCGCAGTTTGCGCACGCCCTGGCGCACGAAGGCGCTGCAGACCCGGTCCAGTTCCTCCAGACTCAGGATCTGTGCTTTCGGCAGGAAGGTCATGTTCTCCGCCATGCAGTAGACGCAGCGGAAATCACAACGATCCGTGACCGATACACGCAGATAGGTGATCGCTCTCCCGTAGGGATCGATCATCTGAACCATTCCGACTCTCCCGACCTCTTGATCCGGCCGAAGGTAAACCGGACTCGACGATTTCTAATTGATGCTTATCAAAAGTAATACCAGCCCGGGCCGATTTCGCCCCCAACTTTCGTAGGGCCAAAGATCGCCAGGGCGGGCGGAACGGGGCGCGGGCTGCCGGCCCTCGACGGGTTTCCGCGAGCCTTCCAGCGGGTTTCGCGAGCCTTGCGCGAGGGCTTGTAGGCCCCCCGCCTGGGCTTTAGCCTCTGCGCCATGGCTGAACCCCGGCAAGAGGTCTCTTTTCTAGACCGTCCCATCGCCCGCGTCTGCGCCTTGGGCGTGGCGCTCCTGATGGTTGTGGCACTGGGCGTCATGCACCGCGACGATCTCTTTCCGCCTGAAGTGGCAGAGCCGGCGGCGGATGACCCGGTCGCCCGCTGCCTCGCCGAACGCGCGGCCGACATCGACGGCATGGTCGAAGAGGGCACGATTACCGCAGCCCAGGCCGACCTGTTCAAGAGCCGTGCCGAGGCGCTCTGCCAGTCTCAGGTCGGCGGTGGAGGCGGCCCGCCCCTGCCGCCCCAATAAGGGCCGCAGCAGGCGGTTCAGTTTCCCTGCGCGATGCGCCGCACGGCGGTGAAGCCGCCGCCGGTCTCGGCGCGCACGCGGCCTTCCAGGGCGGCCAGATCCTCGATGGCCACTGTCATGGTAAAGGCGTTGGCGTGCACGATGCGTGCGGCGTCTGGCATGCTGGCGTCCAGAACCATGGCGACGTGCCCGGGCGAGAAGACCAGATCACCGCGTTGCAGGACGACCTCGCCGGGCAGGCCGTTGAGCGCCTCGCCGGCGGAGGTGGCCTGCTGACAGGAGTCGCGCCTGAGCGACACACCGGCGCAGGCCAGCGACAGCTGCACCAGGGTCGAGCAGTCCAGGCCGACGCTGCTGCGCCCGCCCCAATAGTAGGGCGTGCCGAGAAAGCGCAGGGCCGTGGCGACGAAGTCCGGCTCGGAGTCGTCGAGCGGCGCGATGTGTTTGCCGTAAACGTAGCCGCCGCCGTGAAGCGCGGCGTAGTCGCCCTCGCGGCCGACGATGCAGAGCGGCGAAGCGATGCTGAGGCAGTCGAGGGGCGGCGCCTTGAGGTTCGGCTCCGGGAACAGATAGCTGCGCAGGGCCGTCACCCGGTGGGTGGGCGGCGGCGGCGCGGCGCCGAGGGCGGCACTTTCAACGTAACCGACGTAGCCGTCGGTCCGGTTCTGCACCCAGGCCCAACCGTCCGCTTCGTCGAAGACGGTCACGGCCTCACCGAAGAGCAGCTGTGTGTCGAGGCCGGAGCGGGCATTCGGGGCGCGTCGCAGATCGGCAATCCCACGCACGACGCCGGCGGACCGTCCCTCGGCGAAGCGCTCCGATGACACCCGGCCTTTGAGGGCGGCATCCGCCAGATCGTCGCGAAAAGCGTTGAGGCGCGGGTCGAGAGGGGCGCAGGGCTGGGTCATGCGCGGGAGTCTAGCGCGCCGCCCATGAAAAGGCGATTAACCGCCTGCTCTAGCCGGCGTCCTCTCCGTTGCCGCCGGTCTTGCCTGCCGCCCGCTCCGCCAGCACCTTCTGGCGCGCCTCTTCGATCTCGCGCTCGCGCAGGTAGTCGTCGGTGGTGCGCGGGGTGGGGCGCGGCCCTGCGGCAAAGGGGTCCTGGCCGCCTTCGAACTGCACCACCACCCGGCAGTCGTCGCACATTTTGATGCGTTCGATCTGTTCGGCGTTCTGGAACATATGGTGCTTGCCGGCCAGCTGCTCGGCGATGCGCTCGATGGACTGGCGCACGCCGAAGGGCTTGCCGCAGCGTACGCATTCGAAGGGCTCGGCCTCGTTCAGCATGACCGCACCCATCGCCGCCGTCGTGAAGTTGATGCGCGGCTCCAGGGTGATGACGCTTTCGGGACAGGTGTTGCGGCAGAGCCCGCACTGCACGCAGGCGTCTTCCTTGAAGCCCAGCCAGGGGCGTTCCTCGTCGTCGAGCAGCGCACCGGTGGGGCAGGCGCCGACGCAGGCAAGGCAGAGGGTGCAGCCTTCCGTATCGACTTTCACGGCACCGAAGGGCGCGCCCGGCGGCAGCGGCAGAACGTCCACCGGCTGTGGCGCATTGTCGTGCAGATGGCGCAAGGCAAGGAAGGCGCGGCTGCGCTTGCCGCCGAGGGGCAGGAAGTTGCCGCCCGGCATGGCCTGCTCCGGGACGGCGAGATCGTAGAGCTGTTGCTCGACCGCGTCCGGGTCCGCTGCCTCGACCACATGCACGCGCCCGCCGCCGTAACCGAGTCCGTCCAAGACGGCTTCCGCCAGACCGATCTGCCCGGCGAGCCCCGACAACTCGTCGCGCTTCTTGGGGTCGGCCAGCACGACGATCTGCTCGACGCCGTAGGCGAAGGCCGCGGCCAGGAAGTCGATGCCCACCTGGGTCACTTCGTTGAGCGGGAAGGGCAGAACGCGGGCGGGCAGGCCACGGCCCAGACGGGCGGAGAGCGCGATCACCTCGGCACCGTAGCTCGTATCGTGCAGCAGCAGCAGGGGCGCCTCGCCGCCGGCTTCCCGATAGGCCTCCAGCAGGGTGCGCAGGCGCTGGAACAGGCTGTCGCCGGCCGGAAGCTGGTAGGTCGCCGCCCCGGTGGGGCAGACCGAGGCGCAGGACCCGCAGCCGGCGCAGACCAGCGGGTCGATCTCCACCGTGTCGCCGGCGGAGGTGATGGCCGAGGTGGGGCAGATGTCCAGGCAGCGGGTGCAGCCGGTCTTGCGGCTGCGCGAGTGGGCACAGATGTCAGCGTCGTAATGGACGTAGCGCGGCTTGTCGAACTCGCCCACCAGATCCGCGGCCTCGAAGAGCGCGCGCTGCACCGCGACCGGATCGCCGGGATCGGGCCGGAAGTAGCCGTCGCGCTTGTCGTGGGCCGGGAAGAGGGGCGTCGCACCGGTGAGATCGATGATGAGATCGCATTCGGAAAAGGCGCCGTCGCGCGGCGGCTCGAAGGTCAGGTGCGTGCGGCCGGAGGGGGAGGCGGGCGCATAGTCGTTCACCGTGATGCCGAAGCCGCCGAGCTGGCCCTTGGCCTGGACAATGGTGCCCTGAAAGACCGGCACGTCCATGGCCGGCGGCGGCAGGATCTCGCCCGGCGCGCTCAGCAGCACCGTCACCTCCAGGCGGCCGGCCAGTTGGCGGGCCGCCTCCAGCGCGCGCTCATCGCGCCCGTAGACCAGGCAGACGCCCTGGGAGGCCAGGGCCACCAGCGGCGTCGGCTCCGCTTCCACCGCCGCCGCGGCAATCAGCGCTGCGATCTTCGGCGTGGCCGCCTCGGCCTCGCCGGACCAGCCGGCGTTCTCGCGGATGTTGAAGAACTCCACGGTGGCCTGGGGGTTGTCTTCCTCGGCGACCTCGCGGAACAGCGGCGCTTCCTGGGTACAGGCCACCAGCACCGGCTGCTGGCCCAGGATGGCGCTCTGGAAATTGCCGAGCTGGGCGCGACAAAGCTGGCTGTTGAGATCGGCCTCGCCGCTGGCGCCGGCGGCCTGGCAGGCGCGGGTCAGGCCCTTCTCGTCCAGCGGCATGGTGGATTCGCAGTTGCAGACGAGGACGCGTTTGCCGCCCATCTCCATAAGGAAACTCTCCTGTGTGCGTCCGCAGGTTCGCCAAGCCCCGGCCCGACGCCAGTGCCCAGCTTCCGCAGACGATGCTTCTTGTTGGCCGCGTCGCCCCTGGACCCGGCGCAAGTGGTATGACCAATCTGACCGTATCTTAACGGCCCGGCCCCGGCCATGACGACCCTAATTTTGCTGCGGTCATTCACAGACTTTCCTGGGTGGAAAGGGATGGGTCGTTCAGCTAATAGTTGAACGGACCAATCCATGAAGAACGGTAGGGCGATGATCTCAAGACTCCTCGTGTTTGGCGTTGTGGCATCTCTGGCGGGCTGTGGCGGCCCGGCAACCGATTTCGGCTCCAGAAGCGCGACCTTCGGCAGCACCACGATGAACGTCACCGAAGCCTTTGATGTGTGCGGGCCGAAGATGAGCTACGCCAAGCATCAAAAGGCGATCGCCGTCATTGAGGAATTCATGTCGGCAATGGAGTCTGTTGAGAACGGCTTCTGGATGGGCCGCTTCGCGGTTGCCGACTGCTACCTGAGCTACGGCCATTTCGACGAGGCTATGCAGCGCTACAGCGATGCGCTGAACGACGTGGAGGCGCGTTGGGGGCGGGAGGACATGCGCTTCGCCGCGACGCTGGAGAAGATCGCCGGGGTCTACCTGATCCAGGGCCGCTACGATCAGGCCGCCGTGCTTTACCAGCGCGCCCTCGGCGTGAAGACCGCGCTTGTGGGGGAGGACGATCCGCTGCTGGTCCTGCCCCTGACCGGACTTGGAGAGACTCATCTGCGCAGTGGCCAGTTCCGGGAGGCGCAGGGCCGCTTTGCCCGGTCCCAGGCGATCTGTGAAGAGGCGCAGGGCGCCGATCATCCCGATTGCGCCTACACGCTGAGCAACGTGGCCAAGGCCTACTACCACACCGGACGTGAGAAGCAGGCGGAAGAACTCCTGCAACACGGGCTTTCCATTGTGGAGGAGGCCGTCGGCATGCAACACCCTGCGGTGGCGGAGCGGCTCAACGACCTGGGCAGCTTCTACTATGCCCAGGAGCGGTTCGACGAGGCCAAGCCGCTGTTCCAGCGCGCGCTCTCAATCCTTGAAAGGCGGCTGGGGTCGAGCGATCTTGCTCTCTCGCCCAGTCTCAACGGCCTCGGGGCCATCAACTATGAACTGGGCCGCTTTGAGGAGGCCGAGAACCAGTACCTGCGCGGGCTTGACCTCATGGAAACGGCTTTCGCGCCGACCGATCAGCGCCTCTTCGGCGTTCTCGTGAACCTTGTTGAGCTCTACGGCGCCCAGGGACGCGAGGCGGAGGCCGATGCTCTGCGGGACCGCATCGACGATATCCTCACCGAGCACGGTTTCATTCCCGAAGACACCTTCCTCTAGGAACGGTCTCCAGGACCTGTCCCTAGAACGGACTGCTTCCAAAGCCGTTACTCTTCGTCGAACCAGAAGGTATCTGCGCGGTAGCGGCCGAAGTAGGCGCCGGGGTCGTAAAGGTAGACGGCTTCGTCTGGCAGGTTGCGCAGGCTCGCGCTGGCGACCACCGGCTGGCGCACGGCGCCCAGCAGCCCGATGGTGAAGACCTGGTCGGCGTGGATCGCCAGCATGCGCCGCCAGATTTTCTCCTGCGCGTCATCGTCGGGGCCGCTGGCCCAGGCCTCGTAGAGTCCCAGCAGTTCCTGAACGACCGGCAGGTCGGGGGCTTCCCCGGCGCTGCCGCCGCTCTGATGATGTAGGCCCCAGAGCGGCCAGTTGTTCTGGCGGTTGCTGGTTGGGGCCAGTTCCGCCGGGCTCATGGAGGCCGTGGCAAGTCCGTTGGTGAGCCCGTAGAAGATGCTCATCACCGTGGCGCCGCTGCGCACCCGCTGGCGCGCGGCCTGGCGCCCCTGGCTGCGGATGAGGACGGCGATGCCGACCTCCCGCCACTGCGCCGCAAGCACCTCCAGCGCATCGGTCTCCGAGGCGTCGGCGTCGGCGGTTTCGATCACCAGATCGGCGCGCCGCCCGTCCGGCAGATGGCGGATGCCGTCCTTGTCGCGCCACAGCATCCCCATGTCGTCGAGCAGGGCGTTGGCCCGCTCCGGGTCGTGGTCCGCCCAGGCGCGGCGGTCTTCTTCCTTGTAGAGGGGCGAGCCGGGCAGCAGGGTGTTGGCGCCGGGCAGGGCGGTGCCGCTGTAGAGCACCTGGTTCAGTTCCTCGCGGTCGGTGGCGAGGGAGAGGGCGCGGCGGAAGCGTACGTCCCGCAGAGCGTTCCGCCAGCCGGGCGAAACCACGTTCAGGTTGGGGTAGAGCGCGAGCTGGGCGCCACGGCCGATGGGCCAGAGCCGCAGCGTGATGCGGCCGCGATCCTCCGCCTCCTTCAGCACCGCGGCGTCCTTGAAGGAGAGCCCGCGGGCGATCAGGTCGGCCTCTCCGGCGGCGGCCTTGGCGGCCATCAGCCGCGCCTGGGTGCGCGTCAGGATGACTTCGTCGATGTAGGGCAGTTGCCGGCCCTGGCCGTCGACCCGGTGGAAAAAGGGGTTGCGCGTGGCGACGAAGCGGTCGGCGGGCGGCGGTACGGTATTGATCCAGGGCTGCAGGGTCGGCCGTTCCGGGTTGTCGAAGCGGAAGGGGCGGTCGCGGCGTTGGAACAGCTCGGCCCAGCTGCGCAGCCCCATGGCTTCCGCCTGGGCGGTCAGCTCCTCTTCGTCGGCGTAGCTGGCATGGAACTGTTTCAGATAGTGCGCCGGGCGGTAGATGAACAGCGGCGAGGCCGCGGCCAGCGCTGGCAGAAAGAGCGGATTGGGCTGCTCCCAGGTGAAGCGCAGGGTGGCGTCATCCAGCACCTCGAAGCGGGGCGGCTTGCCGTCCACCAGCATCGCCGGCGGCAGGCCGCGCGGCGAGATCTCCCTGTTGTTGGCGATCTCCGCCCACCAGAAGCGGAAGTCGGCGGTGGTGAAAGGAGCCCCGTCGGACCAGCGGTGTCCGGCCCTGAGGGTGAGGGTGAAACTCCGCCCGTCCTGGACCTCCACAGACTTCAGGATGTCCGGTTCCAGTTCCAGGTCTTCGTTCCAGACCATCAGGCGTGCGTAGCCCAGCAGCACGAGGTCGCGGGCATCGCGCCCGGCCCGGCTCAACAGGCGCAGGCTGCCGCCGTAGCGCCCTTCCTGCCAGCCGTCGCGATTGGGGAGGGCACTCTTCGGCTCCGCCGGCAGACGTTCGGTGAGGGACGGCAATGCGCCGGTGGCCAGTTCGAATCGCAGCGCGGGGGGCTCTTGCGGCGGCTTTGACTCCGGTGCTTCCTGGGCTGCCGCAGCGGTCGCGGCAAGCGTGGTCGCCGCGAGCAGCGTTGCGGCGATGTGGGTCCGGAGCGGGCTCATCCCGCCCTTATAGCCGGGCCGCTGCCGCGCACCAAGGGGCGGTCTGGAGGGCGTTCGTGCAGGAGTCATGGCGCGTTGAGGTATATCCGCCAATCCTTTGAATTTTCGTTAGGAAATGACGTTCTTGAAGTAAGATGTCCGGCCGTGGCTTGCAGGGGGCGGGCCCGGACCCCATAGTCTGCCAGACAGTCTTTCGGGCGGCGGAGCGGAGGAGAACGAATGGCCGAGAAGACGGCAGGGCCGGGAGTAGAAGGGGGGGTGGACGGCGGGCTCAAGCGCCTGCGCAAGGGCCGCGCCAAGGCAAGCGATCCGGCGCTGCTGGAGGAGTTCGCCCTGCGCCCCGATCCCGCCGATCCCAAGCTGACCGAGCGCATCGCCGGCGTTGATCAGGACGGCACGGCGGTGGAGACCGCCGTGGTGGTGGAGCGGCCGCTGACCCTGTTCCTCAACGGGCAGGAGATCGTCACCATGATGACCATCGGCGACTACCCGGACTATCTGGCCCTGGGCTATCTGCTGAACCAGAACATGCTGCGCCCGGACGATGTGATCGAGGGGGTGGACGTCGACGAGGAACTGGACGTGGTGGTCGTGCGCACCCAGCGCGAGACCGACTACGAGGAAAAGCTGAAGAAGAAGGTGCGCACTTCCGGCTGCGCACAGGGCACGGTATTCGGCGACCTGATGGAGAAGTTCGAGACCGTGAAGCTGCCGCCGGAGGCCGTCCTGAAGACCTCCTGGCTGGCCAGCCTCTCGAAAAAGATCAACGCCGTGCCCAGCCTCTACCTGGAGGCGGGGGCGATCCACGGCTGCGTGCTCTGCGAGGGCGACCGGCCGCTGCTCTACATGGAAGACGTCGGCCGCCACAACGCGGTCGACAAGATCGCCGGCTACATGCTGCGCCACGGCATCGCGCCGGACGACAAGATCTTCTACACCACCGGGCGCCTGACCTCGGAGATGGTGATCAAGACCGTGCAGATGGGCATTCCCATCCTGGTCTCGCGCTCCGGCTTCACCGCCTGGGGCGTGGAACTGGCGCGCCAGGCGGGCCTGACCCTGGTGGGCCGCGCCAAGGGCAAGCGCTTCGTCGCCCTGGCCGGCGAGGAGCGCCTGGTCTTCGACCACGATAGCGAGAGCCTGGAAGAGGAAGACCCGCGCCACCAGCGCAAGTCCAGCCGCGCCGACGATGCGGCCTAGCGTCCGCCAACTCGCATGACAATGGATAAGAAGACCGTAGCCGGCGTGCTGCTGGCCGGGGGCCTGTCGCGGCGCATGGGCGGCGGCGACAAGTGCCTGCGCGATCTCGGCGGGCGGCCGATCCTGGCCCATATCATCGAACGGGCAGCGCCCCAGGTGAGGGCGCTGGTGTTGAACGCCAACGGCGATGCGGCGCGCTTTGAGGCCTTCGGCCTGCCGGTGGCCGCCGACGTGGTGGAAGGTTACGCCGGGCCGCTCGCCGGCATCCTCACCGGCCTCGACTGGGCGGCCGAAAACGCGCCCGGCGCGCAGTGGCTCGCCAGCTTCGCCTGCGATGCGCCCTTCCTGCCGGCGGATCTGGTGGAGCGCATGGCCAACGCAGTGGAGGCGGAGGGCGCGGATCTGGCCTGCGCCGTCACCCACGGTCGCACCCACCCGGTCTTCGGCCTCTGGCGGCTCAGCCTGCGCGAAGACCTGCGCCGGGCGATGCTGGAGGAAGAGATGCGCAAGGTCGACCGCTGGACGGCGCGCCACCGTCTGGTTGAGGTGGATTTCCCCGACCTCGACACGCCGGCCGGCCCCCTCGACCCCTTCTTCAACACCAACCGGCCGGAAGATCTGGAAGAGGCTGCGGGGTACCTGGGGTAGCCTGGAAAGGCGGCTTCGCTGTGCGAGGCCGTTCTCCGGCCTCAGTATCCGAAGACCGCGGCGGAAAGGGGCTTCTGCAGGATGATCGCGGCGATCTCGCTGGTCAGAAACAGCAGCAGGAAGACGATCGCCACGCCGGTGATCAGGTTCGCGCGCTGGCGGGCGCTGCGTTGCCCGCGGGGCCTGCCGCTTTGGGCGGCATGAACCCGGCGGGTGCCTAGCGTCGCGGGGCGGTTTGTGGCCGCGAGGCTGGCCGAGGTGATGCGCACCTCCTGATGCTGGCCGGTGACGTCAGCCCAGCGCACGTAGGCGTAAGGCAGGCCGTCCTGCTGGAAGGCCTGCCGCGCCGCGTTTTGCAGGTCTTCGAGCGAGTCCGACATGGCCAGGTGCTGGCGGTTGTTGTCGTACAGGTGATAGATCATGGTTTGCAGAAACCGAGCTTCGCCGAATACGCCATCGGGCGCTTAAGACTGGGAAACTCCCAGGCTGGGGAACTCCCAGAAAGCTCCCGGAACTGGCGATGCGGTGAGACGAAGACTGGGCCTGCCGAGTTAACATTTGGTTGAGTGATCGCGGCAGCTAGTATCGTTATAGTTTTGATTAATCGAAGAGATTATGTTGCGCAGGACCTTCTCTGGCCGAGCGACGATCCTGCTGTGGCCGCGACGGCAGCAGTGCCTCAGAACACGCCGTAGCCGTTTGCGAAGAAGGCTCCCTTCGCCAATGCGGGAGCCCAAGAGCGGGAGCCCAAGAGCGGGAGCCCAGGAGCGGGAGCCTCACAGCGGCCAGGCGCGCCCTGCGATGGCCGGGATCGGGAATGCCTTCTCGGCAGCCTCGCCTCGGCCCGATTGCGCCCTAGTTCTTGGATGGCGGACTGCATCTGCGAAGGCAGCGCCGAACGACGAAGGCCCCCATGACAGATCCCGTTCACGTGGTTTGGTTCAAGCGCGATCTGCGGATCGCCGATCACCGCGCGCTGACCAAAGCGGCGGCGCAGGGTGCCGTGCTGCCGCTCTTCGTGGCCGAGCCCGCCTTGTGGCGGCAGCCGGATATGGCCGGGCGCCACTGGGCCTTTGTCGCGGACTGCCTCGTCGAACTGCGCCACGATCTGGAGGCTCTCGGCCAGCCGCTTGTCGTGCGTGTCGGCTCTGTCACTGAGGTTCTGGAAACAATCGATGCGGCCCGGGGCATCGCCGCGCTGTGGTCGCACGAGGAAACCGGCAACGCCTGGACCTACGCCCGCGACCTGGAGGTGGCAGCCTGGTGCCGGGCGCGTGGCGTGACCTGGCACCAGGAGCGGCAGAACGGGGTGATGCGCCGGCTCGGCTCGCGCGACGGCTGGGCCCGCAGGTGGGACCGCTTTATGGCGGAACCGGCGACCGCGCCGCCGCCGGCTTTGCCGTCGTTGGCGGGGTTGGACCCCGGCGGGATTCCCGCGGCGGCGGACCTGGGCCTCGGCCATGATCCCTGTCCGCAGCGGCAGAGGGGTGGTCGGGATGCGGCGCTGGAGCGCCTGCAGACCTTCCTCAGCGAGCGTGGCCGCGACTACCGCCGCGCCATGTCGAACCCCGCAGAGGGCGCGGCGGCCTGTTCGCGGCTCTCACCGCATCTGGCCTGGGGCAGCCTCTCGGCACGCGAGGTGACTCAGGCCACCTGGGCGCGGCAAAAGGCTCTGAAGGCTGCGGCCAAAGAAGCTGCCGCAAGGGAAACCATTGCAGGCTGGCGCGGTTCCATGACGTCCTTCGCCGGACGGCTGCACTGGCGCTGCCACTTTGCCCAGAAACTGGAAGACGAGCCGCGCCTGGAGTTTGCCTGCCTGCACAGCGCCTATGAGGGGCTGCGCCCGGCCGAGCCGGACCGCGCGCGCCTGATGGCCTGGTGTAACGGCGAGACGGGTCTGCCCTTCGTCGATGCCTGCATGCGCGCGCTGACGGCCACCGGCTGGATGAACTTTCGCATGCGCGCCATGCTGACGGCGGTCGCCAGCTACCATCTCTGGCTGGACTGGCGGCGGCCCGGCGAGCATCTTGCGCGCCTCTTCACCGACTATGATCCCGGTATTCACTGGCCGCAGGTGCAGATGCAGTCGGGCACGACCGGCATCAACACCGTGAGGATCTACAACCCCGTCAAGCAGGGCCACGACCAGGACCCGCAGGGGGCCTTCGTGCGCCGTTGGCTCCCCGAGCTTGCGGCGGTGCCCGACCAGTTCATTCATGAGCCCTGGCGATGGGAGGCGGCGGGGCGCGTGTTGGACCGGGACTATCCTTTTCCCATCGTCGACCATTTGGCCGCAGCCAAGGAGGCGCGGCAGAAGGTCTGGGCAGTGCGGCGCGGGGCTGCCTACCGGGCGACGGCGGATGCGATTCAGGACAAGCACGGCAGCCGCAAGAGCGGCGTCCGGCCGGTCGTCCGCCCCAAGCGCCGGTCGCCGCCGGGCGACCAACTGTCCCTGTCGCTCGGGCGAGAGGAGCAGTCATGAAGATGCGCAGGAAGGGCGATCTTCCCACGAAGATCTGCGCGCACTGTGGTCTGTCTTTCGCCTGGCGCCGGAAATGGGCACGGGACTGGGAACAGGTGCGCTATTGTTCCGAGCGGTGTCGGCGGGAGGCCAAGCGCAGGCATGGCTGACGACCGTGCAGGCTCAAGACGACGGAAGGCCGAGCCGGATGGGGCCTCGGGCCGCGCCCGGATCGATCGCCACACCCTTTTGCAGAACGACCACGCGGCCGTCTCTCGCCAGTGCCGCAGCAGCAGCGCGGACGTCAGGCATCAGCGACCGCCAGTCACTGCCGTCCGATGTCAGCCTGCGGGCGACCTCCGACGGGCAGATCGTCTTGCCCACTCCGCGCTCGCGGCAAAGCGCAAGAATGCAGGCGGCAATGTCCTCGTCGCTGAAGCCGTTCATGCCGTCCTTGTTCCCGCGTTCGCATTGCAGTGTCACAGTCAAAGTCAGGATAGATGGTGGACGCCGGAACCGACACGGATTTGAGCGCTTTGATCTGGACGCCGCAGCGCAGCGCGGCGCTCGACCGTCTGGAGCGCTTCGCGCCCCGGGCCGGGCGGGCCTATGCCGCCCGCCGCAACTTCGACTTCGGCCCGCAGGACCGCTCCAACGTTTCGGCGCTCTCGCCATGGATTCGCCATCGGCTGATTCTCGAAGAAGAAGTTCTGAGCAGCGTGCTGCAACGCCACAGCTTCTCCGCCGCCGAGAAGTTCGTTCAGGAGGTCTTTTGGCGCGGCTACTTCAAGGGGTGGCTGGAACATCGCGCGCAGGTCTGGGCCCGCTACCGCAGCGATCTTTCCGACTGCCTCGAGGGTCTGGATCGGGACCCGGCATTGCGCGACCGTTACGAAGCCGCCGTCGAGGGGCGCAGCGGGATCGACTGCTTCGATGCCTGGGCGAAGGAACTGGTCGCCACGGGCTATCTGCACAACCACACGCGCATGTGGTTTGCGAGCATCTGGATCTTCACCCTGCATTTGCCCTGGCAACTGGGCGCCGATCTCTTCCTGCGCCACCTGCTGGATGGCGACCCGGCCTCCAACACCCTCGGCTGGCGCTGGGTGGGCGGGCTTCACACCAGGGGAAAGACCTACCTTGCGCGGGCCTCCAACATCGCCCGCTACACCGACGGCCGCTTCGATCCGGCGGGCCAGCTTGCCACCGCCGCGCCGGCCTTGAGCGAGCCCGCTCTGGACGCACCGCGTTCTCCGCAGTTCGATGCAACGCCGAAGGATATCGGGCGTTTCGGTCTCTTGGTGACGGAGGAGGACGGGCAGCCGGAGACCCTCGACCTGCCGGGCCGGCCCTCTGCGCTCCTGGGGCTGGCCGCAACGGCGGAGCGTTCGCCTTTGGCGGTGAGCGACGTTGCACGCAGCTTCGCCGAGGCAGCCGTTGGCGATGCGCTGTCCCGCGCCGCAGAGGCGTTCGGGGCAGAGCCCGCTCATACCGGTGATCTCCAGCCCGGTGCCGAGGCCTGGGGACCGCGGCTTGTAGACTGGGCGCGCAATCGCGACCTGTCTGTGATCGTAACCGCCGCGCCACCCGTCGGCCCGATCCGCGATTCTCTGACGACCGCAGGTCCGGTGCTTGCCGACGCCGGCATCACGCTGCTGACAGTCGCGCGCCGCTACGACCGTGCCGTCTGGCCCCATGCCGGCAAAGGCTTCTTCCAACTGAAGGCAAAGATTCCGAAGCTGCTGAATGGCCTCGGCCTCAGTGCCTAGCCGAGCCGCGCCAGGACCTTCTTCGCGCTTTTCCGATAGTCGGCCTGCTTTTCGGGGGCCATGCGCTGCCAGGTGCGGTAGACCTGGGCGAGGCGCGGGTTGCCGCGCAGCTTCTCCTCGTTGCGCAGCAGGAAGTCCCAGTAAAGCGGATTGAAGGGACAGGCCTTGTCTCCGGTCTTCTGCTTCACGTCGTAGCGGCAGTGGGCGCAGTGGTCCGACATCTTGCTGATGTAGTTGCCGCTGGCGGCATAGGGCTTGGAGCCGAGCAGGCCGCCGTCGGCGAACTGGCTCATGCCCAGCGTGTTGGGCAGTTCGACCCACTCGTAGGCGTCGGCGTAGACCGCCAGATACCACTCGTGCACCTGCCGGGGATCGACGCCCGCCAGCATGGCGAAGTTGCCGGTCACCATCAGGCGCTGAATGTGGTGGGCGTAGGCCTCTTCCTTGGTCTGGGTGATGGCGGCCCTGAGGCAGGCCATGTCGGTCTCGGCGGTCCAGTAGAAGTCCGGCAGCGGCCGGTCGGCCCCGAAGAAATTCTCTTCCACGTAGCCCGGCATCTTCAGCCAGTAGATGCCGCGCACGTATTCGCGCCAGCCGATGATCTGGCGGATGAAGCCTTCGGCTGCGTTCAAGGGCGCCCGGCCGGCGTGGTGCTCGTCCGCAACCCGCCGGCAGACCGCCAGCGGGTCGAGAAGACCGGCGTTGATGTAGAGGGAGAGAACGGAATGATAGAGGAAGCGTTCTCCTTCCAGCATTGCATCCTGGTAGTCGCCGAAGAGGGGGAGGGCATGCTCGATGAAGTGCTCCAGGGCCGCTTCGGCCTCCACTTCGGTGACGGCGAACCAGAAGGGGTGCAGATCGCCGAAGTGATCGCCGAAGCGCGCGTCGACGAGGTCCAGGACGTCCTGCGTGATCGCATCGGGTTCGACCTGGTGGGGCTGCGGCAGGAAGAGATCGGCCTTGGCCGGCTTGCGGTTCTCGGCATCGAAATTCCACTTTCCGCCTTCCGGCTGGCCGCCATCCATCAGCAGCCCGGTCTTGCGCCGCATGTCCCGATAGAAGAACTCCATGCGCAGTTGCTTGCGCCCCTCGGCCCAGGCGGCGAAGTCGTCGCGTGAACACAGAAAACGGTCGTCGTCGAGGATATCGACGGGCAGACCGAAGTCATCCGACCATCGGCTCATGGCGTCGCGGACGCGCCACTCACCCGGTTCCGTAACGATCAGACGCTTCGGGCTGTGGCGCGCGATGGCGCGTTCCACCTCGCCGCCGAAGTTGCCGGTGTTTTCCTCCGCGTCGAGTGGGACATAGTCGATCTGCCAACCCGCTTTCTTCAGGGCTTCGGCGAAGTGACGCATCGCGGCAAAGAGAAAGGCGATCTTCTTCTTGTGATGCCGGACGTAGGTGGCTTCCTCCTGGACCTCCACCATGAGCAGCCGGTCTTGCGCCGGATCGGCGGCCTTCAGGGAAGAAAGCCCCGGCGACAGCTGGTCACCGAGGATGAGGACGAGGTTTCTAACGGCCATGAAGTTGCCCAGACGTGACGAGGTATCTGGGTTATACGCGCCCCGGCCAGCCGCGTATCACCTGCCGCCGCCCTTAACCGCGCAGCCCCGGGTCAGCCCGGCGGATGGTACTGATAGAGCCAGGCTTCGGTCAGCACCCGGCCTTCCAACTCCATGAAGCAACGCAACTCGACGGGCTCGCTGCCGGTCACCGTCAGGTCGAAGGAGGCGAGCCAGCGCGGCGTGTACCAGACCGGCTCGGAGCGGTTCAGGCTGACCTCCCCGCGTGAGGTGGAGACCACCACCTTCGGCCGGGCGCCCCAGGGAATGTCGGCCAGGCTGGGGCCGTCGAACTCGACCACGAACTTCACCACACCCTCCGGACGGGGCTTGCCGGCCTCGCCGCCGCGGCCCATGCGGGTCGCCACGCAGCGTGCCAGATCGACCACGGGAAAGAAGGGCTCGAACTCGACCCAGTGCAGGCGGTAGCGGTAGGTGAGGCTGCTGCCGGCCAGCACCGGATCGGCCGGGCGCCAGTAAGCGACGATGTTGTCGTGGATCTCGTCGTCGGTCGGCAACTCGACCAGTTGCACGGCCCCGTCGCCCCAGGAGTCCAAAGGCTCCACCCAGCAGGTGGGGCGATGGTGGTAGTTCACGCCGTCCAGGTAATGCGCGTAGCTGCGGTCGCGCTGCGACAGGCCGAAGCCGCGCGGATCGCGGTCCTGAAAGCTGGAGGTCATCAGCCGGGGCGGGTTGTTGAGCGGGCGCCAGATGCGCTCGCCGGTGCCGGTCCAGAGCGCCAGCCCGTCGGAATCGTGCACCTCCGGCCGCCAGTCCTTGAGGCGCTGGTCGCCGTATTCGCCGAACCAGAACATCGAGGTCAGCGGTGCGATGCCCAGGCGCGCAATGTCGCGGCGGATGAAGAGGCGCTTTTCCACCTCCATCACCACCGCGCGCCCGCGCTCCATGACAAAGCGGTAGGCGCCGGTCAGGCTGGGTCCCTCCAGCAGCGCGTAAACGACCTGGGGGTCGCCCTCCCGCTGGGTCGGCGTGAACCAGAACTGCGTGAAGTCGGGAAACTCCTCCGGGCCGGGGTCGCCGACGTTGATGGCGATCCCACGGGCGGAGAGACCAACCTGTCCCAGTGGGCCCACGGCTCTGAAGTATGAGGCGCCGACAAAGGTGGCCCAGGGCTCGCGCGCGCGCCAGTCGCCGGAGCGGCGCGATTCCTGGACCCAGAAGCCGGCGAAGGCGGAGGCGTCGGGCGGGATGCGGGCTGCCGGATGGTCGGCCGGGATGGTGAAGTAGTCCGGCGCATAGAGCACCTCGCGGGCCTGGCCGTTCTCCACCTGATGCATACGAACGGATTTGGGGAAGTAGCGCCCGAGATGGACGAAGGTGATGGGATAGACGCTGCCGTCCGTTCCCCAGAGCGCGTACTCGGGATGCAGGCGCAGCTTGCCGTGGGCGTCGTAGTCGATTTCCTGGACAACCCCGGGGGCCGGACGCGGCGGCTCCAGGTAGGAGCCGGCGGCGCGCTGGCGCGCGTGATCGATCAGCCAGTTCCAATCGAAGTCTTCGGGCAGTCCCAGCCGCAAGGCCGGCGCTTGCGCGCCGGCCAGACGTGGAAGGGCGAGGGCGGTGCCCAGCACAGCCAAACCCTGGCCCAGCGTCTGACGCCGAGTGATCTTCATGTTCTGCCGTTCGATTGGTTATGCGGATGCACGAACATATAGGTCTCAAAGCCTGGCTCAGTTGTGAGATTCCGGTGATCAGCGCTGTGAGGGGAGCGCTGTGAAGGGATGGGGGCGCGCAGGGGCCGCGCAGTTCTGCGCCCAGTCTGTGGACGCTTCGCGCCGCATATAATTCCCTGCTGTAGGATAGGCCGGAGATGGCGCTAGGATTGCAGCTGACGCCGAGCGGCCTGTTCGAGAGGAGGCGGCGATGTCCGCACCGCAGTTTGCCACCCACGAGGTGATCAACCAGAGCCCGCCCTTTGAGGATGTGAACCTGTTTCTCAGCGATGCGCCGCTGCGCGACGCGGCGGCGCGGGAAGGCGCCGGGACCGCGCGCGAGGACCTGGCCGCCTTCGGCGCGATGACCGGCTCGGCACGCGGTTTCGAGATCGGCCGTCTTGCAAACGAAAACCTGCCCAGGCTCCTGCGCTTCGACCAGAAAGGCTTCCCCGCGGACCGCATCGAGTTTCATCCGGCCTATCACGAGGCGATGACCATGAGCTGCGCCGCCGGCCTGCACTGCAGCCCCTGGGAACACCTTAAGGAGACCGCTTCCGGGCCGCCGCCGGGGGCGCAGGTGGCGCGTCTGGCGCGGCTCTACATGATGACCCAGATGGAGCCGGGCCACGTCTGTCCGATCACCATGACCAACGCGGCGGTGCCGACCCTTCTGATGCAGGCCGATCTCGCCGAACCGCTGCTCCCCAAGGTCCTCTCGCGCCGCTACGATCCGGCCTTCAAGCCGGTCGCGGAGAAGTCGGGCGCGACCATCGGCATGGGCATGACCGAGAAGCAGGGCGGCACCGACGTGCGCGCCAACACGACGACGGCGCAGCCGGCGGGCAGGGGCGGGCCGGGGGCCGAGTACATCCTGGTGGGCCACAAGTGGTTTCTCTCGGCACCCATGTGTGATGCTTTTTTGATGCTGGCCCAGGCGCCGGGCGGCCTCTCCTGTTTTCTGGTTCCCCGCTTCCGGCCGGACGGCGCGGTGAACCCGCTGCGCCTGCAGCGCCTGAAGGACAAACTCGGCAACCGGTCCAATGCCTCCTCGGAGGTCGAGCTGCAGGGCGCCCATGGCTGGCTGGTGGGCGAGGAGGGCCGGGGCATCGCCACCATCATCGAAATGGTGACCATGACGCGCCTGGATTGTGCTGTCGCCTCGGCAGGTCAGATGCGGCTGGCGCTCGCGCAGGCCATTCGTCACTGCCGTCACCGCAGCGTCTTTCAGAAGCGGCTCGTCGATCAGCCGCTGATGACCCAGGTGCTGGCCGACATGGCACTGGACGTCGAGGCGGCGACGGCACTCGCCTTCCGCCTTGCGCGCGCCTTCGACGAGGCCGCGCAGGACAGCGCAGCGGCGGCCTGGCGACGCCTGATGACGCCAGTCACCAAATACTGGGTCTGCAAGATGGCACCGGCGCTGGGCTACGAAGCCATGGAGTGTCTGGGTGGCAACGGGTACGTCGAAGAGGGGCTGGCCGCACGGCTTTACCGGGAACTGCCGCTGAATGCCATCTGGGAAGGCTCGGGCAACGTCATGTGTCTGGACGTGCTGCGCGTACTCTCCCAGGACGCGGGAACGGCGGCGCTCGTGTTCGATGAACTGGAGACGGCAAGCGGCGATGACCGGGTGCTGGCGTCCGCGCTGCGCGACCTGCGGGAGGTCGAGCCCGAAGGCCTGGGACCGGGAGCGCGCCGCTTCGTCGAACGGCTGGCCGTTACCGCCGCCGCGGTGCTCCTGCGGCGTCACGCACCGGCTGCCGTTGCCGACGCCTTTATATCCAGCCGACTGGTGGATGGCTTTCGCCACACCTATGGCGCCGGCACCGCGCATGCCGACAGCCGCGCCATCGTCGATCGCGCCTTGCCGGCGGAGACGGCCTAGCAATCCGCGGCGTCGTTCTTGCCGCGGCCTTCAACCGTGACGAAAACCGCAGCCTGAGAGAGCGCTGGATGCTCGAGGGGCTGGAAAACCACCAACGGTTGGCGGTAGCCTGAGGGCGCCGAAGGCGGCGGTGGGGCCGTGGGTGCGAGGTGGCCTTTCTGAGAGTGAGGAGCGGGGTTATGGGTCAGGTAATTCGGGTGCGCTTTGCTGCCGGCGGACGGGCAGGTGCTGTGTGTGGGGCCGTCGCCGTTCTGTTGGGCGCCTGTTCGCTGGCCATCGACGAACGGGACGAGATGGCCGAGCAGATCTATGGCAAGACCTGGATCGCCAGCCAGATCGAGGGTGCGCCGGTCGTTCCGGGCATCACCTCCGACCTTCTCATCGCTGCGGACGGAAAGGTCAGCGGCAATGCCGGCTGCAACAATTACTTCGGGTCGGCCATCGTCGATGACGATGCCATGGCCTTCGGCAACCTGGGCACCACCAAGAAGGCCTGCCCCGGAGCGACGATGGGCCAGGAAGACAGAATGCTGCGAGCCCTGGACAGCACGCGGGGCTATCGCCTGGACCGGGACGATCTGCTGCTTCTGGATGCGGGCGGCAACACCGTTCTGCGCCTGACCCTCGGTGAAAGCGCCTGACCGCTTCAGTTTCGACGGACCCGGCCTTTGGCCGACCTCAACCTTTGATCTGCCGGCGGAATTTCTCGCAGAGATCCTCTTCGTCGACCCGGGCCGTGAACCAGACGAAATCGAACCGCCCGGCATCGAAGGACGGATAGTCTGCGGCGCGGTGCACACCCCTTGCCACCTCGACGATGGCAAGGCTGAACACCGGCTCTCCGAGGCGCCAGGGCACGCCCCAATCCTCCCGGACGTGGTGGCCGCCTGCGATCAGGATGGCGCCGTCGCCGCTGTCGGCTTCGCGCAGGCTGGCGCTCATCGAGGCGTCGCGCAGGCGCTGCACGTCGGCCATGGCCGGCAGGTCTTCCTCCGGCACCATGCCGCAGTGCGAGGCCGCGAGTATTTCAGTGAGATCCGCGAGCTGTGTCTGTGAGTACTCCAGGCTCCAGTCGAGCCGCTCGGCGTCCGCGGCGGAGAGGGGCTCGCCGCGCCTGACCTTTCCGGTCATCTCCCGTGAAGCGTTGCCGGGAGCCATGACCATGCCGTGCTTCAGCGCCGCCGCCGCGATGGGGCGGTAGGTGGACCAGGCCGGCCAGCCGCGCGCTTCCCAGGAAAGGGCATCGCCCAGACTGTCGAGAGAGTCCAAAGTCGCGCTGCGAAGCGCCTCGGCATGCTCTGGAGTGGCCATCTCCCAAACCACCGCGGGGCGGCGCCCGGCAGCGCCGACGCCGTCGACGACGCGCGCTTGCAGTCGATGGTGTGCTGGATTGTCGTGCTTTTCTCCCAACAGGACCCATTTGGCCTCGACCGCCGCTGCGACCAGCTCGGCTTCGGTGATCTGGCGGTTTGCGCGGGCGTCCCAGATGCTGCCGACCAGCGGATGGCCTTGAAGCAACAGCCCGTCGCTGCCGGCCGATGCCGGCGCGGCTGAAAGCGCGCACGCCAAAGCCAGACCGGCCAGAGCATTTCTGGCGGCGCGCAGCCGGTCCGCAAAAAACCCGTTCACCATTTCTCTCAGCCTGTCTTCCGCATTCCCTAACAACGAAATAGCGGAACGGACGCGGAAGTCCATACGACAGAGAGTCGCCAATGCCTACTCGGCTGCGACTCTGCCCGGTTCGGCATCGCCGCGGGGGCTCTTATGAAAGGCGCCGTCTTTCATGATCGCCGTCAGGGCCTCGGCCTTCTGCAGCAAGGTCACATCCTTGGCGGGATCGCCGTTCACGAGCAGCAGATCGGCCAGACAGCCTTCCTTGATGAGGCCCGTGTCCATCTCCATCAGCTCGCCGCCCAGCCCGGTTGCCGCGGCGATTGCCTCCAGCGGCGTGAAGTCGAGCAGCTTCACGAAGTGGTCGAGGTCTCGGGCGTTGGTGCCGATCGGATTCCAGGCAAAGCCATAGTCGCCGCCGGGCAGCACCCGCAGCCCGCGTTTGCGCAGCAGCTTCATGTTCTCGATGCACATTTCCAGTTCGCGGGCGAAGTAGATGGCGACCGGATGATCCTTGTCGATGCCCCATTTGGCTCCCTCGCCTTGGGAGGTCGCATACATGATCCCCATGGCCGGGGCGATGAAGATATCGTCCTTGCGTGCCTCCAGCATGTCCAGCGCCTCTTCGTCGCAGAGCGTGGCGTGATAGACCACGTCGACCCCGTTGCGCACGCACATCTTGACCGATTCCGCCGAGCGGGCATGGGCCGCGACCTTTTTGCCGCGGGAGCGCGCGACCTCGCAGACGGCGGCCACCTCGGCCTCGTTCATCACGGTCTGATGCGCGCGGGCGAAAGGCACGAACTCGTCGCCGGAAGGATTGATCTTCAGGGTGTCGACGCCTTCGCGGCACATTTCCCGCGCGGTGCGCAGGAACTCATCGGCACCGTCGCAGCAGATCGCAAAGGTTTCGCGGTACATATGCGCGCGGCGCACGTCGCCCAGGCCGCCTGTCACCGTCAGTTCCGGGCTGGCCGCACGCATGCGCGGCCCGGGTATGAGACCGTCGTCGATGGCGTTGCGGATCACCACATCCAGCCGCGCCTTGGCCGCCGCCGCCGAGAACAGCGCCGTAAAGCCCTGGTCCAGCATCTTGCGCGCATAGGTCATGGTCTTGAGGGTGTGTTCCTCGGGCGGGATGTCGCCGAGCCCCTCCAGATCGGGGGTATCGCAGAAGCTGATGTGGGCGTGGGACTCGATGAGCCCCGGCATCAGCGTCTGGCCACCGCCATCGATGACCGCGGCGCCGTCCCTGGAAAGGCCGTCGGTCGACCTGGCTACGCTCTTGATCCGGTTGCCTTCGACCAGAACCTCGCCAGCGAAAGGCGCATCGCCGGAGCCATCGATGATCTGCACATTGGTGAAAAGCGTCGCACTCATGATCTCTCCTCCCGTTGGCTGGGTCGGTCGACCGAGTCATGCGGTCGCGCCGCCGTCGCTCTTTTGGCCGCAGTGGCTCTTTTGGCCGTAGTGGCTCTTTTGATTGTGCGATGCCGGGGGAGGGCAATGGATTTCGCCCCGTTCGGCAACGGGGCAAGTCTAGCAGCTTTGCGCGGCGGGTTCCTGTGTTTCCCGGGGTGTGCGCCGGGAGATCAGGGAAAGATGTTGAACGACCGCAGCGGTGCGGCGCCGGTCAGGCGGCGCTGCGCTCGCTCTGCAGAGCCGGCGTCTCGGCCGTCGCCTTGCTGTCACGGTGACGGTTGACCACCATGCGGTCGTGCAGCTTGGTGATCATCTGGCTGCCGTACTTCTCAAACAGGAAGGGCAGCAGTGCATGGACCAGACAGGCCAGGCTGGCAATCGCCATGCGCCAGGAGAAGCCCCAGGCCGAGGCCATATGCTGCCAGTAGGTCTCGCCCACCGAGGCCGGATGATCTTCAAAAAGGGAACGCAAAGGCACCGGATCAACTCCACAAGGTCCTGGCTGACCCCGCCGGGGGCGAAGACAGCCGCATTGACGGCAACGGGAGCAAGCATATCGGGGATTCGGAGGTAGGATCTTGCAAATTTGCGGTTATATCGGATAATCGGGGTATGTGATTTCTTCAAAATAGAAATTTGGGGTAAAAATAACCTTGGATGACGTTGACCGCAGAATCCTGAAGGTTCTTCAGTCAAATGCGGACCTTCCGGTCGCCGAGATCGCCGAGCAGGTAGGCCTTTCGGCCTCGCCCTGCTGGCGGCGCATTCAAAAGCTGGAGGCAGAGGGGATCATCGAGCGGCGTGTGGCGCTCCTGAATCCGGAGAAGATGAATGTCGGGGTAACGGTCTTCGTCGCCATCCGGACGTCGCGGCATGATGAGGACTGGCTGACCGACTTCGCCACCAAGGTCACCCGCATTCCCGAAGTGGTGGAACTTTATCGCATGAGTGGCGAGATCGACTACATGCTGCGGATCGTGGTGCCGGACATCAAGGCTTACGATGCTGTCTACAAGCGCCTCATCGCGGCGGTGCCGCTGTTCGACGTCAGTTCGTCTTTCGCCATGGAGGCGATCAAGTACACGACCGCCCTGCCGGTCGACTATGCGACCTGAAACCGCGACCCGAGACAGCGACCCGAGACCGCGACCCGAGTGGGGCCGCTGCGCTGCTGCCGCCGCTACTCCGGCAGTGCGAAGCCGCTGCTCACGCGGTGTACGCGGTAGCGGTTGCCGCTGACGAAGTGCTCGTACTCGAAGACCTCGGGCTCCAGACGGATGATCCGATAAGCGTCGTAAAGCTCCGGGCTGGTGGTGTCGGCCTCCAGCAGGGTGTCCCCATCGATCCACCCCTTGGTGGACAGGAAGTAAACCGGACCGGAAATCGCCCACTCGCCGACCTCGATCTGTTCGCGGTAATCGCCGTCGGGCTCGTAGAAGCGAAAGGTGATGAGAAAGACCCCGTCCGGGAAGGTTTCCACTGTCCAGCGTTTGACCTTGCCGCCCGCCCGCTGCTGCTCACCGTACCAGCGGCCGATCAGAACGTCCCGGGGCGTGATCGCCTCGTCTGACTGCATGGTTTCGGCATCGGCGGTTGCGGGGCCCCGAATGGCGGCATTCACGTGTTGCGCCCACGCGGCCAAAACCAGACAGGCCAAGATCGTGATCACCGCGCCAAGCAGCAGACCCTGACGTTTGCTGTCGACCTTGGCGGCATGGGCCCGCGCGCGGGCCGCTCTGTACTTCCTCATGATCGCCTCCTGCATCGCTGTCACGGCCCTCGTGGCCGTTAACCATACCCTTGAAACTGCAAGGATATTTTAACCGATCATTTACGATTTGGCGACGGTTTCGCTGAGCAGGCAGAGAATCTCATACATCATGGTGGCGCCGACCAGGGCGGTGGCCCCGCTGGGGTCGAAAGGCGGGGCGACTTCGACCACGTCGCCGCCGACAAGGTTAACGCCGCGCAGGCCGCGGATCATGCGCTGGGCCTCGTGGGTGGTGAAGCCGCCGATCTCCGGCGTGCCGGTCCCGGGGGCATAAACGGGGTCCAGCCCGTCGACGTCGAAGGAGAGGTAGGTCGGCCCGTCTGCGACGACGCGGCAGGCTTCCTGGATGACCGCATCCACGCCGAGATCGTAGAATTCCTCGATGGTGATGACCCGGATCCCCTGTTCGAGACCCCAGTCCATGTCGTGGCTGGTGTAGAGCGATCCGCGGATGCCGATCTGCACCGTGCGCCTGGGATCGAGCAGGCCCTCTTCGATGGCACGGCGGAAGGGGGTGCCGTGTGTCAGCTTGTGTTCGCCGAAGTAGCGGTCGTTGGTGTCGGTGTGGGCGTCGAAATGCACCATACCGACGGGCTCCGCGCGGGCGATGGCGCGCAGGATGGGCAGGGTGACCAGATGATCCCCGCCGGCCGAGAGCGGCACGATGCCGGCGGCATGCACCTGGCGGTAGAACGTTTCGATACGGTCGATGGTGTCGTTCAGGTCGATGGGGTTGACCGGCGTGTCGCCCAGGTCCGCGCAGTTCGCCAGGTCGAAAGGCTTGATGCCGCTGACATGGTGCACGTTGCGCACGAGGGTCGAGAGGTCGCGGATCTGGCGCGGACCGTGGCGGGCCCCGGCGCGGTTTGTCGTGCCCCCGTCCCAGGGTACGCCGATCAGGCCGATCTGGACGTCTTCCGGCTCGTCCAAGGGAACGTGCGGCAGACGCATAAAGGTGGGAATGCCCGCAAAGCGCGGCAGGGCGAAGCCGGAGACCGGTTTGTAAGAACGGGGCTTTTTCGCCATGAAGTGATTTCGGTCCCGAGGCTCGTGCATGCAGGCGGCACTGCATACAACCGCCTGACAGGGTGACGCGAAGGCGGGACGCGCACAACACGCGCTTTCTGAGAAACAGTGAGGGGCGCTTCGTCTTTTGGTCGCGCTTGGCCGGTGGTCGCGCTTGGCCGGTGGTCGCGACTGACCGGGTCAGCCTGGCCCGGGAACTGCGCGGCTTCGCGCCGGATCCCAGAGGTAAGGCGGGTGCTGGCCGACCAGATGCAGGCCGCCGACCCAGCGATCCAGGCGTCCCTGATCCAGCCAGTTGCCTTGGCCATCGAGAAGACGGCGGCCCAGATCCGTCAGTTCGATTGGATCGCGCCACTCTGAGAACGCAGTAACCGCCGGTGCCGGCGCTTTGGCCAGCCCGGCGAGGATGGGCCAGAACATGGCATCCCCCAGATAGGGTTGGGGGTCCAGATCCCTCATGAGCCTGCCGAAAACCCTGCCCGGTGTGGCCGCCCCTTCGGCGATCGCGGTCAGGGCGAGCTGCTCCGTCAGTCCCAGCCCGCTGTCGATCCAGGGCAGCTCCTGCAGGTGGCGCCGCAGGGCCGCCCGCGCAAAGGGAAGGGTGCCGCCGACCGCCTGCAGGCTGTCCTGCAATGCCAAGGGGTCACCGCTGCTGTAGCGCGCCCAGAGTACCGCCGCTTCGTCAAACTGAGCTTGGGTGATGGCCGCTTCGCGTCCCCACAGCTGAGCCAGCTGGTCGGGGGCAAGCTGGCCCAGGCCGATGAAGCGGTCGATGCCCGCAAAGCCGTCGATTGCGATCAGGTAAAGGCGATCCTGCAGCGCGGGCCGCTTGCCGAAGTCTGCAAGGAGACGCAGGAGGATCGCCTGATCGTAGAGATCGTGCTCGAACCAGAGGACGATCCTGGTATAGCGATCCAGGTGCTTCAGCCCCCAGGCCTCGGCTTCCAGCTTCTCAAATACCTGGTCAGCATTGCCGATATCCTTGTAGGTCGAGGCGATCACGTCGGCACGGTGACGGCGCAGCGCGCCGGGCGCGTGCATCGGGGAAAGCGGCCCCTGGCAGAGCGGGTCCGACACCTCGAGAAAGCTTCCGGGGATGCCGGCCTCCCGCAGGCCTTCGTAGATGTCGCTGCCGCAGCGGACATGAAGCAGCGCGTCGTCCGCCGGATTCAGCGGACGAAAGGGGGACGCATCAAGGGCGGCTGCCTGGGCCATCGCTCACTCCTGCAAACCTGCGCTCACCCGATGTGCGCAGAGCTGCAGACTGCATAGCATAGGCCCCCTGCGATTGCAGTGTCCGTTCGGTGTTCGCGACAGACGATGTCCCGGTCCCCGGAACAGTCTCCGCACCGCAGGGCTCACGTTGGACTTGCGAACCCTGCGGCGCGGAAGACCCGGGCCGTTCGGCGTATCAGCCGGTCGACTCGTGGCACATACCCCAGGTCTGTTGGGGCCCGTTGGTGCCGGGCGGCTTATAGGTGCCGCTGCACGACGCGATCAGATCGTCCGTGCATTCGGCATAGCCGCCGGGACCGGAGCCTTTGCCGCAGTACCAGTCCGCCAGTTCATGCGGCGGCGCGGCGAAGCTGCCGGGCCCCGTGGGCCGGCCGGGACGCGCTTTCAGCTTTGACATGCCTTGGCTTTGCGCGCCGAGAGTCCGCCCGGGTTTGTGCGGCAGCGCGCGCAGTTTCATTGCGTCACCTGCCTGGGCCCCGTGTGATGGGGGAAGAGGCCGGTTTTCTCCGGCTTGGGCTTCGGCCAGGGTGGCTGAAGCCAAAAGGGAGACCGCAACGGCGAGGACCGGGGCGGTGATCAGCAGGCGGCAGCCTGCTCCAACGGTGCTACGCATGATCCATCTCCTCGTTCACTGACTGATCCGTCCTGGAAGGGAAGCGTGACCTGCGTAGTTCTGTCGTCTAGACGGTGCTCTTAGGTTCAAGGACGCTTGCAACTATTTGCGCCTTGCCCCCGACGGCGCATGACGGCAGGGCTTACCCCTTTCGGGTCTGCCGCCATGGCTCAACAGATTTGTCACTTTTCAGCGGCGCGTCTTTGTGGCACAAGACACCTTCCGTCGGGCGCCGTGCGCGCGCCTTTGGCAAAGACTTTTAAGAAAGAGGGATAGCGGATGCCTAGCACCATGTTCGACATCGTCGCGTCCCGCGTCTTTGCGCCACCCAATTAAGGCGGTGGCACCTCGGCCCGGGACGTTGACCGGGCCGGCGGATCTTTCCATTCCAGACCTTTCAGGCTCACGTGGCACCCAGCCTCTGCACGTGCGCCTCCTGACCTTCTCCGCTTGAGCCTTCGGTCGCTCTCCCTGTGTGGTGGCGCTCGCCGCGCCGCCTGAGATGGTTCAGAAGATAAGGAGGCTGCCGCGCAGGGTGAACTGCGGGCGGCACGGACAAAACCATGAAGGACAAATTCGGTTTCCGCGACGCCGCGGCTTTTGTCGGCCGTTACTGGCTGCAGGTTCGCTGGCTGCTCGGCGGCGCATTCTTCACGATGGCCCTGGCGACGCTCTGCGACGTCTTCCTGCCACTCTTCGCAGGCAGGCTGATCGACGCGCTGGCGGACGTCGCGCTCAGCGAACGGGGCGCCCAGATCGGCGCGGCCTATGCCGCGCTTGCCGCCTTTATCGGCATCTCGCTCGGGTTCTATGTCTTTCGCGAGGTGTCCTATCGGTTCTGGATACCGCTGGCGACCATCACCATGCGGCGGATCGTCTGCGACGCCTTTTACCGCGTGCAGAGGTTCTCCGCCGACTGGCAGGCCAACGCCTTCGCCGGCGCGACGGTGCGCAAGATCTCGCGCGGCATGTGGGCCTATGACGAGTTCGCCGACACCATCTACATCGGCTTCCTGCCGGCCGCCATCGTTCTGGTCGGGGTGACGGCGAACCTGATGGTGCACTGGCTGCTGATGGGCGTCTTCGTCCTGGTCGCGTCCATCACCTACGTGGCGGTGAGCATCGCCTTGGCGTCGCGCTACGTGGCCCCGGCCAACGTCGTTATGAACAAGTCGGACTCGGCGATGGGCGCTGCGATGGCCGATGCGGTGACCTGCAACGCGGCGGTGAAGTCGTTCGGGGCGGAAGTGCGCGAGGACAGCCGCTTCTTCGACGTCGCCGATCGCTGGCGCCGCCTTGCCCGCCGGGCCTGGTCGCGCGAGATCAACAGCGGCACGGTCCTTTCGGCCATGTCGTTGCTGCTGCAGGCCGGCCTGCTTGTCTTGGCGCTGTGGTACTGGTCGAAGGGGCTGGCCACGGCCGGCGACGTCACCTTCGTGATGACCAGCTATTTCGTCGTGCACGGCTATCTGCGTGAAATCGGTCACCATGTCCGCAACATGCAAAAGGCGATCAACGAGATCGAGGACCTGGTCGGTTTCGAGAAGCAGGATATCGGCGTCGCCGACCGCGCAGATGCCAAACCGTTGGCCGCCGATCAGGGCGCCATCGCCTTCGACGGCGTGACCTTCCGCTACGGCAATCAGCAGCAGCCGATCTATGCCGACTTCTCGCTGCAGATCGCAGCAGGGGAGCGTGTGGCGCTGGTGGGGCCCTCGGGAAGCGGCAAGTCGACCTTCGTGAAGCTGGTGCAGCGTCTTTACGATGTCGATGCCGGCCGCATCCTGATCGACGGGCAGAACGTGGCGGAGGCGACGCAGGAGAGTCTGCGCAGGGCGATCGCCCTGGTACCGCAGGACCCGGCGCTGTTTCACCGCAGCCTTGCGGAGAACATCGCTTACGCCCGCCCGGAAGCGAGCCAGGCCGAGATCGAAGCGGCGGCGCGGCGCGCCCATGCGCACGACTTCATCGCACGGCTGCCCCAGGGCTACGAGACCCTGGTGGGCGAACGCGGCGTGAAGCTCTCCGGCGGCGAGCGTCAACGGGTTGCCCTGGCCCGCGCTTTTCTGGCCGATGCGCCGATCCTGATTCTCGACGAGGCGACCAGCAGTCTCGACTCGATCACGGAAACCCAGATCCAGGAAGCGATCGAGGAACTGATGGAAGGGCGCACCACGATCGTCATCGCGCACCGTCTGTCGACGGTGCGCAGCGTCGACCGCATCCTGGTCTTCCGTGACGGCGCGATCGTGGAACAGGGCAGCCAGGCGGAGTTGCTGGCGCGCCAGGACGGCCACTTCAAGAAACTGCATGCCATGCAGGTTCAGGGTCTTGTGCTGGACGGCAGCTAGCGGCTGTGGAGGTCCGGGTTCTGCCGGTTTTCCGCGCAGAATCTGAAGTGAAAGAAACAAAAAAACGGATGGCGAGACACAGAGCAGAAACAAGCCGCGCCTAAATTCCTCGTCATTGACCTGCCCCTATCCCGGAAGGCTAACCCCATCTCCCAGCAGTCCGGGATACCAGGGATTACCCAGTCCCTGGGTTGGTGGGGTGCCGCGACCAGCGGTACCCCACCACCATTTTTGAAAAGTGCCCTATTTCAACGCAGTATAGAAAAGCTCGCCGCCTCCTCTATTCATCGAGGAGGCGCTTTTTTGTGCGCTCAGCGGAGGAGGGATGCGGGCGAGAACAGCACACCGAACTGCTCGCACCAGATGACCACCGAATTGTACTTCGACAGATCGGTCCCGGCGGGAATGTCGTAGTTCTGATCGCCGATGTTGCCCTTCAGTTGGCCAAGAGCCAGCCATTCGCTTCCGGTCACATCCGATGAGGCGGTGACGTTTTCCGCCGCCACCAGCCAGACCTCCAGGTCCGGGCCGTTTGTCACTTCGAAGTCGCTGAGCCGCAGCGTGTGCCGGCCGTCCGTGCCTTCGAAGATCGTCGCCGTGCCGCGGCCGCGGTGGGCGGCATCGGCATCGGAGAAGGTGCCGCGTGCCAGGATCCGGGCTGTTTCGGATTGGGAAATCCCCTCATCGACCACCTGGTCGATCCACAAAGGGCTGGCCAGATACCAGAAGGCATTGCCGGCAACGAAGCCGACTGTGCCGGCGATAAATGCGACAAGGATGAGTTTCTTCATCAGAAGGTGTCCTTCGCTGATCCGGTGGCCCGGAAGTCGTTGTTCATCTGTAACGTCCCTAAACGCAGGCGTGTGGGGAGACTTTGCAGGCATCGATACTCCCCAAGGCGATGGCCTGTCGACGGCGCAGATGGATGCGGGAACGATCAAGGTCCCGTCACGTTTGGGTGAAACCCGCGCGAGGACTCGCCTGTAATCGCGGCGCGGGGCCCTTGCGGGCGTCGGCATGCCGATGACCTCGGCCAAGCGCGTTCCGGCCAGGAGCAACTGCAGTGAAACGGGGTCAGGTCTTGCGCAAATCGAATGCGAAGGATAGGCTCCAATCCATGGCGCGACCTTTGCGACTGGAGCGGCCTGGCGCGGCCTACTTCATTTCCACCCTTGGCAATGCGGGCCTGACCGTCTTCCGCGGGCCGGAGGACTCGCGCCGGTTCCTTGAGGTTCTGGGCGAGACCTGCGCCCGCCATCAGTGGCGATGCCTGGCCTACTGCCTGCTGCCCGACCGCTATAACCTGGTCGTCGTGACCGAGGCGCCGACGCTTTCGCGCGGCATGCGGCAGATCAACGGGCGCTACACACAGGCCTTTCACCGGCGCTATGGGACGGCGGGACACCTGTTCCAGGGCCGCTACCGGGCGGTGATGGTCGAACCGGGGCCTCACCTCGTTGCGGTCTGCTGCGAGGTCCTGCGTCAGCCGGTGGTGCTGGGCCTGGCCCCCGATGCGTCCGCCTGGCGCTGGTCCAGCGCCCGTCACTGCCTGGCCCGCAGGGAGCACGCTGGCCAAGGGCGCGATGGTGAGGCTCCGCCCTGGCTCGATCGCGCCGGGCTTCTGCGGGCCTGCGCCCCCGATCCGGGTCAGGGCGATCCGGAACGGGCGAGAGAGCGCCTCGCGCGGGAGATCGGGACCGAGCCCCAGCCGCCGGTCTGGGAGCATCTGCGTCATCAGGTCTTCCTGGGCTCGGAGGTTTTCGTCGAAGCGATGCGCGAGGAGGCTCGAAGCGCCGCGGCCGCAAGGGGCAGTCTTGCTGAGATCCCCCGTGCGCAGTGGCAGGCCCCGCCGCCGCCGCTCCAGGACTTTGCCGAGCAGGCGCAGAGCCGCGACGAAGCCATGGCCCTGGCCTATCAGTCCGGACACTATAGTCAGGCCAGCATCGCGGCCTATTTTGATGTACACTACAGCTCTGTAAGCCGCGCGATCCGGCGCCATGAACGTGCCCGTGCGGAGGAGCGCCAGGATGCGTGAGCCGGACCGCCGTCGCGGGGCGCGCAGGAAGAGGAGACGAAACCCGTGCCATTGCTGAGAAGGCTTCTGTTTTCAGCAGCGCGCCGCTTGGCGGAAGACCCCGAGATGCAGGCCAAGGCCGCGGACGTCTATGAGCGGGGTGTGAAGCCGAAGCTGAACGCGGCCAAGGACGAACTCCGCGACCTGACCAGCGAGGTCAACCCGCTGGACGATCCGGCCGGTTTTGCGCGGCGTCTCGGCCAGCGTATCCGCGACGTGAACAAGCAGGACTGAACGCCGCACGCAGGGTCCGCGCCGAATGCCGGGTCTGGACCTCTCTTTTCCGGGCCTCCCTTCTCCGGGCCTCTCTTCACAGAAGCTTCACGATCTTGCCGCCCGCCCGCTTTGGGTTTTGCTAACCCTTGATGGTATAGTGGGCGTTTGGGCTGGCGCCGCTTCGGCAGCGGCGGCGCCTGCCTGGTGTAACCGATGCTGCTAGGAGACCTGGTATTTCCGGCGGGTTCACAGAGGCCGAGCGCCAGCGCTTTCACAATCTGCTGCATTTGGCGGCGGAGAGCCCGTTTGAGGGCGAGCGTGCCAACGCCCTGGCCGCGGCGACGCGGCTGGCGGCGCGCTTCGGTCTGACCCTGGACGAGGCGGCCGCCGGCGGCGCCCTGCAGGAACCACCGCCGGACCTTGACCGCGGCGATGCGCATATGGCCGAGGATGTCGGCTTCCGGCCGGAGTCCCTGGACCGTTTCGCCCGTGCCGTCCATCTGATGGACAGCTTCATCTCCGACGACAAGGCGCGGCGCGAGGCCGCGCTGCGGGAGGCCCAGGCGCGCGGCCTGGATGCCGAGGAACTGCGCCGCTCGGTGGCCAGCACCACCGTACGCTGGCGCGCCAAGGCGCGGCGCATGAACCCTTATCGTCATGCGGCCACGCTGCTGCGCGAGACGTCGCTGTCGTTCCGGGAGATCTCCAGCATCACCGGCCTCGATATCTACAAGGTCGTCGGCCTGAAGCTGAAGCTTCGGCAAAGCCACCGGTCTTTCGGATAGCCGTTCCCCGCGCAGTTTGCGCGAATGCCCGGCAAATGCGGTTTGCCTGAAGGCAGTGCCGGTTTCCGGTCCCTTTCTACCCTCGCTTTTCCGTCAAATTGCCGTGGTCTGTGACAAGATCGGAACCTCCGGGCCCCGGTAAGATTCGATAAAGCCTGATTCCCCACACTTCCTCTTGCGACGAAAAGCAGGCCTCCACCGGCCTTGCGCTCCTCCTTTGGGCCTTGCCCCGCGGAAGGAGCACCCGAAGGGCGGGCCTGCAACAATTTCCTGCAGCGGGTTTCTGCGGCGATGCGGTGATTTGAGGTGAGGGACGAAGTATGGGCAAGATCAAGAAACGGATCCTGGCAGGGCTGGTGGCGTTGGGCGCGGTGGGAACGACCGTCAGCGGCGCGAACTCCCTCGTGTGGCCGATGCTGATGGATGGTTCGGTAGAAGACCGGGCAGCAACAATCTTCACGTACCAGAACCAGGTTTCCTCCGCTCTGGCGCAGACGATTGTCGATGCCGAGGCGGAGCACGCCGTCATTCTCGATGCGCTTTATGCCGTCGAGGAACAGCTGAACGTGGCCTGCGCGCCGGTGCAGGAGGCGGGCCGCCGTCATATCGATGACGAGCCGATCGGCGGGCTGCTGCAGCTTGCGGTGCTGAACAGCATGGAAGACTGCGAGGCGAAAACCGACGAGGTTGCCTACTACGTGCGGCTCGCCCGCGGCAACTCGGCTGAGGCCTTTATCCGCATCTTCGAAGCGGCCCTCGACTGACGGCCTGTATCCCCGTTGCCATGGCGGGCGGCCGCCCTTGCGGCGCGAGCGTCCGGCAGTTGGTCTGGGCAGTTGGCCTGGGCAATTGGCCTGGGCAATTGGCCTGGGCAATTGGTCTGAAGTCGAAACCGGTCCGGTGCATTTTGGGACAGAAAGCCCAGGACCGGGCTTGTTTGTGTTCAGGGGACTCGCCAAGGCCACCACGACCGCCTAGGTTGCCTTTCCGGGGGATCTGCCGCGCCAAGCGGCAGTTGGCAGCAGAGTCTGAACAGGGAGGCCCATGGAATCGAGCGAAGTCCTGCCTTTAGGGGTGGTGGTCGAGCGGCGACGCATCGACCATCCCTGGAAGGACTGGGCCTGGAAACCTGTTGCGGTTATTCCCGGAGCGCCGCCCCTCGACCCCGAGACGGACTGGACCGTGCTGCGTGAAGGCGAGGGCTGGGTCCATTATCACTGCGGCACGCTTCCGCTGGAGCTGTTTCGCCGGGAGACCGAAGGCTACAAGGTCAACCTGAGCCAGGAACCGCCGCAGATCTTCGTCCTGCTGCGCAGCGAAGACGATCCCGAAAGCCCGCACGAGTTCCTGCCCTTCCTGGTGACGGCCAGCCCTTACGAGGCCCAGGACTATCTCGACAGCGGCGAAGAGATCGTCGAGGGCGTGCCGATGCCCCCGGATCTCGTGGCCTTTGTGCAGGCTTTCGTCGATGCTCATCACGTCGACGAGGTGTTCCACAAGCGCAAACGCCAGAAGGCCCGCAGCGGCGACGATGCCTTCAGCCGCCAGGCGCCGGTCGCCCGCGCCGCGGCGGGCCGCGGCCGCCGGGACTGAGGCCGCCATGGCCGGTCGCAGACCGCAGGACCGCAGGCCCGACGACGGCGGCTTCCTGTCGCGCTGGGCGGAGCGCAAGCGGGAGGCGACCGAGCGCCAGCAATCGGCCCCTGAGGCCGAACCGGAGGGGGCGGGCGGCGCTTCGGCGGGCGGTGCATCGGCGGGCGGTGCATCTGCGGACGGAGCCGCCCCCGGCGGCGCGCCGCCGGAACGCGATTTCGATCCGAAGGATCTGCCGGACATCGAAACGCTGGAAAAGGACTCCGACTTTTCCGTCTTCATGCACGAGAAGGTGCCCGAGGCGCTTCGACGGCGCGCCTTGCGCCGTCTGTGGCGCGTGGACCCGGTGTTCGCCCATCTGGATGGCATGAACGACTACGACGAGGACTACACCGACGCCGCCCTGGTGGTCGAAGGGCTGAAGACCGCCTATCAGGTCGGCAAGGGCATGTTGGTCGAGGAACCGGAGGCGGCGGCTGAGGCCGGTGAGCCGTCCGGTCGCGATGAGTCCGGTGTCGATGAGCCCGCTGTCGATGAGCCCGCTGTCGATGAGCCCGGTGTCGATGAACCCGGTGTCGATGAACCCGGTGGTGACGGGCCCAACGCCGATGAGCCTGGGGAGAAGGCCGGTGATGGGGAACCGGCAGTGGCGGCCTCTGGGGACGCCGACCGTCAGGTGTCCGCCGCCGCCTTGGACGACGGCCTGCCCCCCGCGCCGGAGCAGCGCGCCCAGCCGGTGCCGCTGCCCGGGGAGGAGGGGAAGCACAGGGCCGGCGATTCGGACTCGCCGCCACGTGGCGCGGCCATCAGGCGGCGCTGGGGCGACCGATCGGGCTGACTGCACGTCATGGTTGGCGGACCGGCCGGCAAAATCGGTTTCGGGTCGTCTGTAAACACCTGTTTCGGAAGGGATTATTCGCGCGCCGTGAGTTGTGCAGTGCAACATCTGATTTAGTTGACAGCTGCGCGGTAAAGGCAGTCTAATCGTCCGGTAAGCAGCAAAAACCCTGGGAAAATCAGGGATATAACAGCAGTAGGAATAACGACCGAGGTTGGGGGTAAATCGGGTTAGCCGAGCCGACCACGGTCAGCTGTTTAAGTGATTTCTACTGCAGGTTGGGAGAGTTGTGCGCTTGAGCGGCTTCGCTGCGCAGGTACCCATTTCAGAAGAAGACCAGCTTCGCGCCGGATGGTACGCGTTGCTGGGCCAATTGCTTGCCGGCGAGCCGAGCGAGGCGACGCTGCGCATGCTGGGCGGGCTCAGCGGCGACGACTCCGAACTGGGCGAGGGGATCAAGGCGCTGGCTGCAGCGGCGCGGGGCACGACGGTCGAAGCGGCGCGTCAGGAGTACTTCGATCTCTTTGTCGGGCTGGGCCAGGGCGAGTTGCTGCCCTATGCCTCCTACTATTTGACGGGTTTCCTCAACGAGAAGCCGCTGGCTAGGCTGCGGGACGACATGGCCCGGCTGCGGATCGCGCGGGCCGATGACGTCACCGAGCCGGAGGACCACGTTGCCGCGCTCTGCGAGATGATGGCGGGCCTGATCAAGGGCAGCTTCGGCGCGCCGGCGGATCTGGAGGAGCAGAGGAAGTTTTTCGACACACACATCGGCTGCTGGGCGCCGCGGTTCTTCGAGGACCTGCAGGCGGCCCAGTCGGCGGTGCTCTTCATGCCCGTCGGCACCATCGGCCGGGCGTTCATGAACATCGAAAGCCAGGCTTTCGAGATGGCGGCCTAGCGCCAGCGGCCTCACCTTTTGAGGCCGCAAAGCCGGGAAGCGACGACCCGCTGGGCAGTTTCGTCGCACAATGAACAAGGTCACCACACAGCAAGGAGGGTGAACCGTTGAGCAAGAAGGAAGAGATCAAACTCGGTCGTCGGGACTTCTTCAAGAAGGCCGGCCTTGGCGCCGGTGCGGCCGCGGTTGCCGTGACAGCCTCCCAGGCGGGCGCTGTCGAAACTGCGGCGCCGCAGAAGAAGTCTGCCGGCTACACCGAAACTGACCACGTACGGACGTTTTACGATCTGGCGCGCTTCTAGAAGCGCCTGCCCGTGACCAGAACCGGGGCATCCCGCCCCTCCGTACCGACCGCGAATTAGGGAGAGGTCAATGCTTACCAAAAGGACGAATGGGGTTGCGAATGGCCCCCGTTTGTCAAAGGCGTTTGCCGGTGCTTCCGGAAGCGCTATTGACCGCCGTACATTCCTGAAACGATCCGGGCTTGCAGCCGGCGGTGCCGCTGCTGCTACGGTTCCTTTCGGAATGGTGAAGAAGGCCGAGGCGGCCTCTGCGGCGACAGGCAACGTGACGCTTGTGAAGTCCGTGTGCACCCACTGCTCCGTGGGCTGCACGGTGATAGCCGAGGTTCAGAACGGTGTCTGGACCGGGCAGGAGCCCGGCTGGGACAGCCCCTTCAATCTCGGCGCCCACTGCGCCAAGGGCGCCTCGGTGCGCGAGCATGCCCACGGCGAACGCCGCCTGAAGCATCCGACCAAACTGGTCGACGGTAAGTGGACCAAGATCTCCTGGGATCAGGCCATCAACGAAATCGGCGACAAGATGCTGGAGATCTATGGCAGCTCCGGTCCCGATTCCGTCTATTGGCTGGGCTCTGCAAAGCACAACAACGAGCAGGCCTATCTCTTCCGCAAGTTCTACGCCTTCTGGGGCTCCAACAACGGAGACCACCAGGCGCGGATCTGTCACTCGACCACGGTCGCAGGTGTCGCCAACACCTGGGGCTATGGCGCGATGACCAACAGCTACAACGACATCCACAACTCGCGCGCCATCTTCCAGATCGGCGGCAACCCGGCCGAAGCCCATCCGGTGGCCATGCAGCACATGCTGAAGGCCAAGGAGCAGAACAACGCGCCCTTCATCGTCTGCGATCCGCGCTTCACGCGCACGGCCGCCCATGCCGATGAATACGTGCGCTTCCGCCCGGGCACCGACGTCGGCCTGATCTGGGGCATCCTCTGGCATGTCTTCGAGAACGGCTGGGAGGACAGAGAGTTCATCCGCCAGCGCGTCTGGGGCCTGGACCAGATCAAGGCCGAGGTCGCCAAGTGGACGCCCGAGGAGACGGAGCGGGTCACAGGCGTGCCGGGTTCCCAGCTGAAGCGCGTGGCGCGGACGCTGGCCAACAACCGGCCCTTCACCATCATCTGGTGCATGGGCGGTACCCAGCACACCAACGGCAACAACAACACCCGCGCGTACTGCGTCCTGGGCCTGGCCCTGGGCGTGATCGGCACTTCGGGCGGCGGCACCAACATCTTCCGCGGCCACGACAACGTGCAGGGCGCCACCGATCTGGGCGTGCTCTGCCACACGCTGCCGGGCTACTACGGCCTCAAGACCGGCTCGTGGAAGCACTGGTCGCGGGTCTGGGATGTCGACTACGAGTGGCTGAAGAGCCGCTTTGCCAGCAAGGACATGATGGAGAAATCCGGCGTGCCGGTTTCCCGCTGGTTCGACCTGGCGCTCGAAGCCAAGGAGAATATCGATCAGAACGATAATCTCCGGGCCATGGTCTTCTGGGGGCATGCGGCGAACTCGCAGACCCGTCTGCCCGACATGAAGAAGGCGATGGAAAAGCTCGACATGCTGGTCATCATCGACCCCTATCCGACGATGGCGGCGGTGATGAACGACCGTAAGGACGGCACCTATCTGCTGCCCGCGGCGACGCAGTTCGAGACCTATGGTTCGGTGACGGCTTCCAACCGCTCGATCCAGTGGCGCGAGAAGATCTTCGATCCGCTCTTCGAGTCCAAGACCGACCACGAGATCATGTATCTCCTGGCCAAGAAGCTCGGCTTCGCCGACGAGATGTTCAAGAACATCACGGTGGAGAACAACGAGCCGCTGATCGAGGACGTCACCCGCGAGTTCAATCGCGGCATGTGGACCATCGGCTACACCGGCCAGTCGCCGGAACGGCTGAAGCTGCACATGGCCAATCAGCAGACCTTCGACAAGACGACGCTGCAGGCGCGTGGCGGTCCGGCCGACGGCGACTACTACGGCATGCCCTGGCCCTGCTGGGGTACGGCGGAGATGGGGCACCCGGGAACCCCGGTGCTCTACGACACCTCCAAGCCGGTGGCCGAAGGCGGTCTCTGCTTCCGTGCACGCTTCGGCGTCGAGCGGGACGGCGACAACCTGCTGGCCGAGGGTTCCTATCCGGTGGACTCGGAGATCAAGGACGGATATCCGGAGTTCACCATGGCCATGCTGAAAAAGCTTGGCTGGGATGGCGAGCTGACCGACGAGGAGCGGGCCACGATCGAAAAGATCGCCGGCGACAAGACCAACTGGAAGACCGACCTTTCCGGCGGTATCCAGCGGGTCGCCATCAAGCACGGCTGTGCGCCCTTCGGCAACGCCAAGGCCCGTACCGTGGTGTGGAACTTCCCGGATCCGGTGCCCACGCACCGCGAGCCGCTCTACACCTCCAGGCGTGATCTGGTGGCCGACTATCCGACCTACGAGGACCGCAAGATGTATCGCTTGCCGATCCTCTACAAGTCGATCCAGGACAAGGACTTCTCGACCGATTTCCCGATCATCCTCACCTCCGGCCGACTGGTCGAATACGAGGGCGGTGGCGACGAGACCCGGTCGAACCCCTGGTTGGCCGAGCTCCAGCAGGACATGTTCGTGGAGATCAACCCGGTGGACGCCAACAACAACGGCGTGCGCGACGGGGCGATGGTCTGGGTGTATGGACCTGAGGGCGCCAGGGTCAAGGTGAAGGCCATGGTGACCGAACGTGTCGGGCGGGGCGTTGCCTTCATGCCCTTCCACTTCGGCGGCCATTGGCAAGGCGAGGATCAGCGGTCCAAGTATCCCAAGGGTGCTGATCCCTACGTACTCGGTGAAGCCTGCAATACTGCGCAGACCTATGGCTACGATTCGGTGACCAATATGCAGGAAACCAAAGCCACGCTCTGCCGTATTGAGCCGGCATAAGGGAGGAGCTGACTCATGGCACGTATGAAATTCCTCTGTGATGCTGAGCGCTGCATTGAGTGCAATGCCTGTGTCACGGCCTGTAAGAACGAGCATGAGGTGCCCTGGGGCGTCAACCGGCGCCGGGTGGTGACCATCAACGATGGTCAGCCCGGTGAGCGGTCGATCTCCGTGGCCTGCATGCATTGTTCGGACGCGCCCTGCATGGCGGTCTGCCCGGTGGACTGCTTCTACGAGACCGAAGAAGGTGTCGTGCTGCACTCCAAGGACCTCTGCATCGGCTGCGGCTACTGCTTCTATGCCTGCCCCTTCGGCGCGCCGCAGTATCCGCAGGCGGGCAACTTCGGCAGCCGTGGCAAGATGGACAAGTGCACCTTCTGTGCCGGCGGGCCGGAAGAGGACATGTCCGCCGCGGAGTTCTCCGGCTATGGCCGCAACCGCCTGGCCGAGGGCAAGCTGCCGCTCTGTGCGGAGATGTGTGCGACCAAGGCCCTGCTCGCCGGCGACGGCGATATGGTGTCGGACATCTACCGCGAGCGCGTTGTCGCCCGTGGTTTCGGATCCGGCGCCTGGGGTTGGGGTACCGCCTACGACCAGAAGTCCGGATCCTGATCCGGCTTTCGGACGTCAACCGAAGTGCCTGAACGGGCAGCTTCGTGATGAGGGGGGCGGCGTATCAGCGCCGCCCCTTCCCATCCAGGCGGACCGGGCAGGATGGCCGGCAGAGAATGAACGGAAACGGCGGCAAGGGCCCGAGGGGCTGTTGCCACCGTAAAACCGAGAACCAACCATAACCGTTTGTTCTGCTTGCCTCGATCGGAGGAATGAGAGTCGTTATGGCGCTGAAATCCTTGATTCCCTTATCTCTTGGAGCAGTCCTGATGCTCGGCCTGGCGGCCTGCGACGAGGACGAGCAGGGGCGTATTCTGCGCTACGAAAAGGGAACCTATCTTGGCCCGACAGACACGGAGCTTTCCGAAGAAACCCTTGAGGCCCTGCGCGCCCGTACGTCACTGCAGGGCGACTAGCCTTGCGCGGCGAGAGGCGCAGACCCCAATGGCGGCCCATGGTCGTGCCGGAGGCGGTCGGAGCCTTTCATCGGAACCCCATGGACCAACCCGCTGGACGAAGAATTTTGTGATGCAAAGCCCTGCTGACAAGAGACATGCGACACCGGCCGCCACGGCCCGCACGGACCGCGTTCCCGGCCTTCTGCCGCTCGCAGCACTGCTGCTGGCCGCGGCCCTGCTGGCCTTCGGCGGCCTGACGTCTGCGGCCTGGGGGCAGCAGTCGAGCAACCCGGTTGCCGAGGAAAGCCCGACCGGCGGTCAGGTGCCCGGCAACGTGCTGGGCAACCAGGCCGACAGCGAGATGTGGCGGGCCGTGCGCGGCGGCGTTGAAGGGTCCGTTTCGATTCCCGACCCGCAGGCGGCCTTTCTGATCCAGTCGGAAGGCGACAACTGGCGGGCCGTGCGCAACGGGCCGGTCACGGTTTACGGCGCCTGGACCATGCTGGGGATCATCATCGTTGTCGCGCTGTTCTTCGTGCTGCGCGGACGCATCAAGATCGATGCCGGCCCCAGTGGCACCACGGTCGAGCGGTTCAACCTGATCGAACGGACCGCCCACTGGCTAACCGCCGTATCTTTCATCGTTCTCGCGCTGACCGGGCTGAACATGCTCTACGGCCGCCATGTGCTGCTGCCGGTCCTCGGCCCGGAGATCTTCACGGCCATCAGCATCGGCGGAAAGTATGCGCACAACTTCCTTGCCTTTGCCTTCATCGTCGGCGTGGTGATGATGTTCTTCCTCTGGGTCCGCCACAACATTCCCAACAAGATGGATCTTCAGTGGCTGGCCAAGGGCGGCGGGCTCTTTGCCAAGGGCGTGCATCCGCCGGCTGCGAAGTTCAACGCCGGACAGAAGTTCATCTTCTGGGCCGTAATCCTCGGGGGTGGTTCCGTCAGCGTCTCGGGGATTGCTCTGCTGTTTCCCTTCGAGTTCGCTTTCTTCGGCAAGACCTTCGCCTTCCTGAACATCTTCGGCTTCGATCTTCCGACGCAGTTGACGATGCTGCAGGAAATGCAGCTTTCGCAGGTCTGGCACGCCATCGTCTCGCTGGTGCTGATCGCCATCGTGATCGGTCACATCTACATCGGCTCGGTGGGTATGGAAGGCGCATTCGACGCCATGGGCAGCGGCCAGGTGGATTCCAACTGGGCGCGCGAGCACCACTCGGTCTGGGCGGCGGAGGTGAACGCCAGCCGCTCGCAAGCGGCCGAGTAGACCGACCGGAAGGTTCCTGGGAAAGGAGTTACTGTTCGATGGTGCGCGCAAAGCCACTTCGCAGCCTCTGTCTCGGCATCGCAGCAGCCGCGCTGATGCTGACTTCGCCGGCTGCCGCGGCGGTGACCGAGGAAGCGGCGGCCGAGCGCATTGCCGAGGAGTTCGGCGTCGAAGTGCTGCGGGTGCGGCCGGGTGAGCGGGACGGCAGGGCAGTCTGGCTGCTCACGGTCATGCAGCCCGAAGGCTCCAGCAACGCCACCTTCCAGGTGCACATCCTGGCCGTCGACCAGGAGAGCGGAGCCCTGCTGCCTTCATTCCGGCACCGCAGCAGCGGCTACGACCTGCCGCCACCGACGGCCGGCGGCGGACGCCCTTTCTGAGAGTTCCAGGGATGGACGCCGCCGCGCGGAGCCGCTTTGCCGCCTTGACCCAAAGAGGATTCTTGACTTCACGAGGCTGTCTGCGCTGGTCATGCGCGATCTGCGGGGAAAGCCGAAGGACAGTCAGGAGATTGCTATGAGGGTCTCGATCGCATCTGTTGCCGCCTGCCTCGGTGTCGTTGCCGGCCTTCTTGCGGTCGGGCCCGACAGCGCGCGGGCGGTGGACCCGCAACTGGCCCAGGCCGGCAAGTCCGCAGGGCCACCGGCGCCCGGCATGATCACCAGCCAGGCCTTCAAGGAGTTTCCGACAAGCGCGCCCATCACGGTCACGCCCTATGACGACAGCGATCTCAATCTGCAGCTGAAGAGCGAGTTCGAGACGGAACTGCAGGCCAGCGAGCGGAGCGTGACCGAGGCCAAGACGGGGCTGCTCCTGCTGTTCGAGACCAAGATTATTTCGGCCGAAGAAGCCCCCAGACGGCCGAGCCTGGGCAGCGTCTCCGCCCGTTCAGGGAGGGGGGATGACCCGGCACGGCAGGACAACGGCGACAACGTGCAGGTGGACGTCAACGTGAATGTCTGGTCGAACACGCAAGACAGCGTGCTGGGCGGACGCCAGGAAGCCCAGGATGTCGGCGCCAGCGTCTTCCACATCAACGCCGTGCTGCGCGATCAGGACAACGGTGAGGTTCTCTGGCAGGGCGATGCCTACTACGAGCTGCAATCCCCGGATGCCGAACGCGTTGCACGCTCCATGGTGCCGCCCCTGGTCGACACTCTCGGTAAATCGACAGCCAATGAGCCCTTCGAAGCACGCTAGCCCGCTTCGCGTCCGCTTCCGGGCGCCGCGCATGCTGCGCAGCCTCTGGGCCGTGGCGCTCCTCACGGTCCCGCTGCTCCTGTTCGGCGCCGCGGCGCAGGCTGAGCTGCGCGGCCACGGCGGTTTCGTGAAGGGCGTCGCCGTCGTGCCGGACGGATCGCGCGCCGTCACCGCCAGTTTCGACTACAGCCTCATCGTCTGGGACCTTGAAAGCCAGCGGGCCATCCAGGTTCTCGATGATCACGAAGGTGCGGTGAACGCCGTGGCTCTTACAGACCAGGGGCGGCAGGCTTTGTCGGCCAGCGATGATGGCACGCTGCGTCTGTGGGATCTTCAAAGCGGCACGCTGGAGCATGTCTTCGAAGGCCACCAGGGCAAGGTGGCCGCCGTCGCGGTGGCGCCGGATGGCCGCCTGGCCGCCTCGGCCGGCTGGGACAAGACCGTGCGCCTCTGGGACCTGACCACCCGGCAGGCCACCCACGTGCTCGACGAGCACCGCAGCAACGTCAATTCCGTCGCCTTTTCCCGCGATGGCCGCAATCTGCTGACCGGCAGCTATGACTCCTCGATCCGCCTCTGGGCCTTTTCGCCGGACGATCAGCGCCCGCAGTTGCTGCGGGTGATGGAGGGGCATGACTTCGGGGTCAACGCGCTGTCCTTCCTGCCGGACGGTGAGCACGCCCTGTCTGCATCGGTGGACGAAACGGTGCGCCTTTGGGATCTGAAGACCGGCGACCAGGTTGCTGTTCTGCGCGGCCATGACGGGCCGGTCTTTGCCGTTTCGGTTTCGCCCGACGGGCGTTTCGCCGCCTCCGCCGGTGTCGACGGCACCGTGAACCTCTGGAACATCGAGGGACGCCGCATCGTGACGTCTCTCACGGGGCACCGACAGCCGGTCTGGGCCTTGGCCTTTACGCCGGACGGGCGGCAGCTTCTTTCCGCGGGAGCCGATTCCGTGACCCGTCTTTGGGACCTGGAAGCGCGCAGCGAAGTCGGCGCGGTCCATGCCGCCGAGGGGACGGACGTCGCGGTCGTGTCGGAGATTTCCGACGACGGCGGCCGTGGTGCGAAGTTGTTCCGCACCTGCGTGGCCTGCCACACCACGACGGTCGACGGCGGCAATCGCGCAGGCCCGACACTGCATGGCGTCTTCGGACGGCGTGCGGGTACGGTGGAGGGATACAATTACTCCGACGCGCTGCGCGGCAGCGCGATCATCTGGAGTGCCGAAACCATCGACCGCCTTTTCGACGAGGGGCCCGACCGCTACACGCCGGGCAGCAAGATGCCGCTGCAGCGCATGCCTTCGGCCGAAGACCGTGCGGAGCTGATCGCCTACCTGAAACAAGTGACCGGCGCCGCGCAACCGAATGCCGGAACCGAGCCGTCAAACGAAGGGCTCGGACAATGACTCAACCGACTTTCGCTCCCTGCCTGCGGTGCGCCTACAGGCGTGTCCGCGTTTTCCGGGGCTTCAGCTTGCGAGGATTTTTGGACCCATGAAATCAGTTGTGATCGGAAGCGTCGTCGCCATCCTGATAGCCGTTCTGAGTGCCGTCGTTCTCAGCTTCTATGGCATCAGTTCGGCGGATCTCTTCTCGACTTCCAACGTGCGCCTGTAATACCGGACCTCGCGATGCGAAGCCGGCCCGCCGTTCCCGGAAAGGGGGCGTGCAGGGGGCCTCAGTTGTCCTGGTCGCACAGCGCGGCGGGGAGGCTTCTTTGGCGGCGTCACTCCCGGGCCCCCGCCTCACGCAGCAGGGCGGCGACTTCGTCGTCGCCAATCATCGTCGCGGCCTGGAGAGCGGTCCAGCCGTCCTCGGCTTTCAGGTCGACGTCGGCGCCGGCGCCCAGCAACAGGCGGACTTCTTCCAGGCGCGCCCGGTTGGCGGCCAGCATAAGCGCGGTGTTGCCGGTCTCCGCTTCGCGCGCGTCGGCATCGGCACCGGCGTTCAGCAGCACATAGAGCGCACTTGCCTGACCGTTCATGGCGGCGAGCACCACCGGCGGCCGCCCGCTGCGCCCGGGCTGCTCGATGTCCGCCCCCGCCTCCAGCAGGGCGATGACGCTGTCCACATGGCCGGCCTGGATCGCCTGACCCAAGGCCGTTTCTCCCTCGGCCGCGCGCTGATCAATGGCGGCTCCCGCCGCGATCAGATCATCGAAGACCGGCGTATGCCCACGTGCCGCAGCCAGATGCAACGCGGTCCAGCCGTCGCGCCGCTTTGCAGCGGCCACCGCGCCGGAGGTCAGCAGCATCTGAAGACTGCCTTCCGCCCCCGCCCGGGCCGCGGCCATCAGCGCTGTCATGCCGTCCGATGCCGCAGTATTGGGTTCGGCGCCGGCAGCCAGCAGTTCGGCAACGACTGTCGTCGCCAGGGGATCGAAGGCAGCATTGATCAGCGCGGTGTTGCCGTCGCGCCGGTCGCGCGCCTCATAGTCCGCTCCGGCGGCCAGCAGGACCGACACCACCGCGCGCTTGTTGCGCCGCGCCGCCAGCAGCAGGGGCGTGTTGCCATAGTCGCGCTCGCGGGCTTCCAGGGGGGCGTCGGCCTCGGCCAGCACCTGGGCGACCCGGTCGTGGCCTTCGTAAGCCGCATAGTGGAGCGGGGTCCAGGCGTCGTCGGGGGTCGCAGACGCGGGGTCCGCGCCGCCTTCCAGCAGCACAGCGGCGACTGCGGCACTGCCGTAGATTGCGGCGACCTGCAGGGCCGTATTGCCCAGTTGGTCCCGCACCTCCGGGTCGCCGCCGCGCTCCAAGGCGAAGGCGGCAAGGTCGGCGTCGTCGCTGCGGGCGGCCTGGTGCAGGGCCTGGTCGGGCACCGACTGGGCGGGGGCGGGGGAAGAGACGGGCGCGGCCGCCGCGCCGACCATCAGCGCAAGGCCGAGATTCCGGGCAAAGCGGGACAGCGGACCCCAAATCGCCGCGCCATTAGACACGGTCTTCACCGACAATCTCCAGGTCGACTTCCGTGGCAATGATCAGCAGCTTGCCGGCATTCTCAAAGTTCACCGTGACCCGCTCCGCCACCACGGACTGGATCTGCCCCACACCCCACTCGGGCCGGCCGGGGTGGCGCACGCGCATGCCGGGGCTGAGGTGTAAGGTCATGGTTTGCCTCGCTGTTTTCGCCTGGAGCACATCCCGTTTGGCCGGAACGTCCGGGGAATCTAGTGTATAAGGATGTTGACTTTGGGGCTAGCGAGTGGGACCTGGAAAGCATGCAAACAATGATTGATCTGCGCGTCGCGGAACTCTTGGCGTCGCGCCTCTGCCACGATCTTGTGGGGCCGATCGGAGCCGTCGGCAACGGGCTCGAACTGCTTGCCGATGACGAGTTCGGTATGGCCGATGATGCGATGCAACTGACCAGCAACTCCGCCCGCCAGGCTTCCGCGATTCTGCAGTTTTTCCGCCTGGCCTATGGCATGGCGGGGGCACGTGTGGGCACCGACCTCACGCCGCTGCGCGATCTGGCCGCCGGCCTGCTGCAGGCCTCCAAGTCGGAACTGGACTGGGCGACCATCGCCGCGCCGGAGGGCCTGCCCGATGGCGCCGGCAAGATGGTCATGAACATGGTGGCCCTGGCGCATGAGGCCCTGCCGCGGGGCGGCAAGCTGACCGTCGAGATCGGCGGCGAGGGCGGCGATCAGGCCCTGGTCGTCACCGCCAGCGGTCAGGACGCCCATCTGCGCCCCGAGAGCCTGGCCGGGCTGGACGAATCCATCGATGTCGGTGAATTGAGCCCGCGTGGGGCCCACAGCTATTTCACGCGGGTTCTGGCAAAGCGGCTCGGCAGTGACCTGGAGGTCGATACCCCCGGCGAGGACATGCTGCGCCTGAAGGTGGCGCTGCCCGCCTAGAGCGGGCGCATGCCCGGCGGAACCAAGCGGTGGTTCCGCCAAGACATGTGACGCCGCCCCGGACGCCGCCAGGCGCAGCCCCGCGCGTCAGCTTGCGCGGATGCTGGTGAGGAAACTTTCGACCTGCTTGTGCAGAGTCGACGACTGGCCGGCCAGATCGTTGGCCGCGCTGAGCATTGTCTTTGCGGACTCGCCGGAGGCCTCCGCGGCGTTGGTCACTTCCCCGATGTTGGAAGAGACCTCGTTGGTGCTGGTGGAGGCCAACTGGACGTTGCGGGAGATCTCCTGCGTCGCTGCGGTCTGTTCATCCACGGCGGCGGCGATGCCGGCGGCGATGCCGTTGACCTCCTCGATGGTTGCGGTGATCTGGGCGATCGACTCGACGGCGCCGCCGGTGGCCCCCTGGATGTCGTTGATCTGCTGGCGGATCTCCTCCGTCGCTTTCGCGGTCTGGGTGGCCAGCTGCTTCACTTCCGAGGCGACGACGGCAAATCCCTTACCGGCTTCACCGGCACGCGCAGCCTCGATGGTCGCGTTCAGAGCCAGCAGGTTGGTTTGCTCGGCGATATCCTGGATCATGGTCACCACGTCGCCGATCTTCTGGGCCGCCTGGGCCAGCATCTCCACTTCGCTGTTGGTGTTGCGCGCCTGATCGGCAGCGGCGTTGGAGATCTTCGTCGACTGGGCGACCTGCCGGCTGATCTCCTGAATGGAGGCGCTGAGTTCCTCGGCGGCGCTGGCAACGGTTTGGACATTGTTTGCCGCCTGGTCGGTGGCGGAGGCGACGGCGGCGGTCTGCCGATTGGCGCGCTCCGCGGTTTCCGACATGTATTGGGCCGTGGACTGGACCTGATCGGAGGCTGCGCCGACGCCCTCCACGACCGCCTTGACGCTGGACTCGAAGTCGTCGGCCAGGCGGTGCATGGTCCTGCGCTTCTCTTCCTCGGCCTTGGCCTTCTCGGCTTCGCGCGCCGCTGTCGAGCGATCGAGCTCGATGGCATTGGTCTTGAAGGTCTGTACCATGCGCGCGATGTCGCCGATGTCGTCCCGGCGCTCCATCGCGGGCACCTCGACGCCGGTATCGCCATCGGCAAGCCGGCCCATGGTATCCGTCATCATCTTCAGCGGTTTGCCCACCAGGCGCGACGTCACCACACTCAGCAACGTCACCAGCAGAGCCAGCGCGATCAGCGCGACCGTCGTCTGCTGTAACATGGCAGCGGTGATCTCCGCATTCAGCTGCTCGATCGACCAGGCGATGATGACCGACCCGATAAAGGAGCCGTCCTTGGGCGACAGCGCGGGGCTGGAGACCAGAATGTGGGTGGGGGTCTCCTGCACCAGGCGCTCTTCCGAACCCCTTGCACCTTCTATGAACGCGTCAAGGTCGCCATGCGGCAGGGTTTTGGAGTCGAAGCGAATGAGTTCGGCGCCTTCCTTGTCGAGTGCAACCACGTTGGCGATTGCCGTGTCTTCGGCATTGGCAAAGTCGATGTAGGCGGCTTCGATGGATTCCGCTTTTTTCCAGCGGATGCCGCCGGCCGCATTGTTGGTGATGAGGCGGGTCATGGTGGTGAAGCCGGCTTCGCCGGTCTCCACGAGCACCCGGCTCGTCTGATTGATTCCGATTGCAACGAGAGTAACGAGCACCAGGGAAGCCATCGCCGCAGCGGTCAGAATCACCTTGCGGACGACGGAGAGCCTGGAAAACCCGGCCGGGCGGGAGCGCGGGGCCTTTTTGGCACCGGAGGAGGAGGGGGCTGACGTGTTTGCGTCGGTCATTGGGAGGACTCCTTCGGCCAGCCAACCGCCCGGCCAGGTTACTGCTCAGAACCGTTTCAACTCTTTAGAGCCTAGAGAGCGTCGACGTTGACACCGATGGTGATCGCGCCGACAACTTCGCCGCTCGCCGGATCGACGATGGACATGCTGAGCTGCGACTGGAAGGTCTGAGTCGACTCGTCCATCTCGACTTCATCGATGAAGATGGCGTTCGGTCCGGCACTGTAGGTCTTCTGCCACTTGGCTTCATCGCCCTGCCAGTAGTCGGAGGTGACGTCGCTCTGGCCGACGTTGAGCCCGCGATTGTCCATCACGAAGATCTCGGTCACCAGGCCCTGCATGCTTTCCTTCTGCTTGTTGAGATAGGCAGACAGGGCATTGCTCAGGACGGCGTCGATCATCGGGCGGCTGCTGGCGTCCGTCTGGGCGCGCCAGTCCTTGTCCATCTTGTCGATGTCAGCCTGGCTCAGACCGGCATGGCGCTCGTTCTGGGCCTTGATGGCTTCGATCACCGTGCTGTCGGCAATCCAGGTCTTGACCGTCGCGTTTGCGAATTCGGTCATCGGCGCGACGTGCTCGTCGCTGGCATAAGCGGCAGAGGCGAAGACAGAAACGGCCGCGCCCGCCAGAATCCCCTTCAAGAGGCTGGTCTTAGACATCATTATTGCTCCAATAGTGTTCCCCAAAGCAGCGGCACGCAGTTGTGCGCCGATTTACTTCAGCGCCACATTCATTCGAATCTCTTTAATTTTGCGTTAGCGCCGTTCGCGGTTTTTCTCGCCTATAAATCAGCCCAGTGTTGGGTTTTACTTGATTTTGATTATAGTCTAAGTGACTAGATTTCTTGGCGCGGGCGGATTCCGACGCTCCTTATGCACGCAATCCGCAGTTCTGATGAGAATGATTTTCATTTACTTCGCAATTGCGACTTACTATCATCTCTGCGCAAGCCCGCTCAAGGGCACAGCGAAACACTCGGAGGATTACAATGATCGTTGGCCGCCGGACGGCTCTAGCAGCCGCCGTTTGTGCTGCGGTAGTGGCGCTCGGCACTTCCGCCCAGGCACAGGAGGTGTTGAACCTTTACTCATCGCGTCACTACCAGACCGATGAGGCGCTCTACGAAAACTTCACCAAGCAAACCGGTATCGAGATCAACCGCATCGAGGGCAAGGGCGATGCCTTGATCGAACGCATCAAGAGCGAAGGCGTCAACAGCCCCGCCGATGTGTTTCTCACGGTCGATGCCGGACGGCTCTGGCGGGCCGACCAGGAGGGACTGTTCCAGCCCGTGAAAAGCGATGCGCTGACCAACGCGGTTCCCGAGAACCTGCGTCATCCCGATGGGCATTGGTACGGCTTCTCGACGCGCGCCCGTGTCATCTACTTCGACAAAGCCAAGGTGCAGCCGGACGAGATCAAGAGCTACGAGGACCTGGCCGATCCCAAGTGGAAAGGCCGAATCTGCATTCGCAGCAGCTCCAACATCTATAACCTCTCCCTCATGAGTTCGATCATCGCGGCCCACGGCGAGGACGCCGCCGAGGAATGGGCCAAGGGTATGGTCGCGAACTTCGCGCGCGATCCCGTCGGCGGAGATACCGATCAGATCCGTGCCATCGGTGCCGGCGAGTGCGAAGTGGCCGTCGGCAACACCTATTACTTCGTCCGCCTGATGACCAACCCCAGCGACAAGGACAAGGGGCTGGCCGAAAAGATCGGCTGGGTGTTCCCGAACCAGGGTGACCGTGGAACCCACGTGAACGTCTCCGGTGCCGGCGTACTCAAGAACGCCCCGCACCAGGAAGCGGCCGTGAAGTTCCTGGAGTACCTGGCGAGCGCAGAAGCGCAACGCTACTTCGCCGACGGCAACAATGAGTATCCCGTCGTGCCGGGGATCGAGCCGAACGAGGCCCTGAAGTCTCTCGGCAACTTCGAGACCGATGCCTTGAACGTGGCGGTCTACGGCGAAAACCAGCCGGACGCCCAGAAGATCTTCGACCGGGCCGGCTGGAACTGACCGCATAGTCAACGGTTACGGAAAGCTCCATTGCACGAAGGGGCCCCGCCGGGTGGCGGGGCCCCTTCTCTTTATGCAAGCCGGCTATGCAGGCTGGCAACGACCGTCACCACCGTGTCACCGCTTTGGACTAGACTGGGCGACGAGAACGGAGTCGCGCTGGGGAGTGCAGGGGCATGGCGGAAACGGAAATCATCAAAGGCATCGGCGTCAGCACCATGGGGGGATCGCCCAACATGGAGGCGCTGCCGGCTTTTCTGGACCGGGCGGTCGAACTGGGTGTCGACTATGTCGAGCTGTCGCTCTGCGACGAAGACATCGTCGCCGGCGGGCGCATCCTGCCGGACAAACTGGCGCGCCTGAAGTCGCTCATCGAAACAAGGCCGCTGCGCTACAGCGTGCATGGGCCGATCGCTATCAACTTCATGGACTGGATGCACCTGGATCTGCACAAGCAGGTCTGCCGCGCCTTCCTGCAGCTCTGTGGCGGGATCGGCGCCGAGGTGATGGTGATACACAGCGGCATCGTCAAAGCGACAACCCAGGGCGAGCATGCCCGTCTCTATGACATTCAGCGCGATGCGCTCGCGGAGATGGGTGACGCGGCGGCTGCGGCCGGTGTGCGCCTCTGCGTTGAAAACGTCTTCGTCTACGGTCAGGACGAGCACACCGCGGCGCCTGATCATCTGGCCGCAGAACTAGCTGCCGTCGGCCATGACTGGGTGCGTGGCACCCTCGACTTCGGCCATGCGCGGATTCAGACCCAGCTGCTGGGGCAGGACTATGGCGATGCCTGCCGCGCCTTCGCGCCGCAGGTCGGCCATCTGCACGTGCACGACTGCTTCGGGACGCCGCGCACCATCTGGACCCCGGCGGAGTCCGAGAACCTGGCCTATGGATTGGGCGACCTCCATGCCCCGCTCGGCTGGGGCGATATGCAGTGGGAGGAGGTCTTCCCGACGCTGCCGCTGCAGCCGGGCACGATCCTCATGCTGGAGATCCAGCGCCGCTACTGGGCCGAGCTGGCGGCCTGCGTCGATCGTGCCCGTGTATTGCGGGACATGCTGGAGGCCCGCACCCTGGCTGCCTGAGGCGGATGGGCCTCCCAAGCCTCGGTATCCGGCCTGTCGACGACGTTACGGTGCAGGGTGCGCGTCGCCGGGACGGCCGCGTGCGATGGCGCGGCTGAGCAGAATGACCGGCGGGATGCCGACGGCGACAATGGTGAGGGCCGGCGTCGCTGCCTGGCTCAGCCGTTCGTCGGCGGCGAAATTGTGCGCCTGGACGGCAAGGGTGTCGAAGTTGAAGGGCCGCATCACCAGCGTCGCCGGCAGTTCCTTCATCACATCGACAAAGACCACCAGGCCCGCCGTCAGCATGCTGGGCCACATGATCGGCGCGTGCACCCGCAGCAGTGTCGCCAGTGGGCGCGACCCGAGGCTGCGCGCGGCGTCGTCCATCGACGGGCGGATCTTGCCCAGGCCGCTGTCCACCGTGTTGAGCGAAACCGCAAGGAAGCGCACCAGGTAGGCAAAGACCAACGCGGCGATGCCGCCGGTCAGGAGCAGTCCGCTCGAGATCCCCCAGGTTGCCCGCAGCCAGCCGTCCAGCGCGTTGTCGAAGGCGGCGAAGGGAATAAGGATTCCCACGGCAATAATGGTTCCCGGCAGGGCGTAGCCCATGGAGGCCAGCCGGTGCGAGGTCGTCACGAGCCAGCCGCCCTGGAGCCGACGGCCATAAGCCATCAGGGTGGCCAGGAGGACCGCCAGCACCGCCGTGATCAGAGCCAGGGTGAAGCTGTTACCGACAAGCTCGAAGTAGCGGCGGCCGAACTGCCCGTCGCCTGCCTCGAGGGCCATGAAGAACAGCACCGCAGCCGGCAGCAGAAAGCCGAGCAGCAGCGGCAGGAGACAGGCGCTGAAGGCTCCGAGCGCGGCCCAGCCGCCCAGGCGATAGCCGGGAAGCTGCTGGTACTTGTTGGTGGCTTGGTGAAACCGCGCCTTGCCGCGGCTTTGGGCTTCGAACAGCAGGACAGCGAAAACGAAGATCAACAGGATCGATGCCAGCTGTGCCGCCGTCGTGCGGTCCCCGAAAGCAATCCAGGCCCGCACGATCCCGGTCGTGAAGTTCGGAATGCCAAAGAAAGAGACCGTGCCGTAGTCCGCCAGCGTTTCCATCAGCGCGAGGGCCGTTCCTGCCACGATCGCCGGACGCGCCAGGGGCAGGGCCACCCGCCAGAAGCTGCGCCAGGGACCGCAGCCCAGGGTGCGGCTGACATCCAGGGCACAGACCGACTGATCGAGAAAGGCCGCGCGCGACAGCAGGTAGGCATAGGGATAAAGCACCAGCACGAGCATCGCGACGGCGCCGCCCAGAGAGCGGATCTCCGGGAACCAGTACTCGCGGAAGCTGAGGTCGGTGAGATCACGCAGCAGCGTTTGGACCGGCCCTGCCGGCTGCAGGAAGTCCGTATAGGCGTAGGCCATGACATAAGCCGGCATGGCCAGAGGCAGGATCAGCGCCCATTCGAAGACCCGCCGGCCGGGGAAGCGGCACATGGTCACCAGCCACGCTGTGCCGCTGCCGATGATGGGAACGCCCAGGCCGACCCCGATCACCAGCACAGCCGTATTAAAGATGTAGCGCGGCAAGACCGTCTCCGCCAAGTGGGACCAGGTCGCGCTGCTGGGTTGTGTGAGGCTGAGCAGTACACCCAGGATCGGAATCAGGAAGAGGGCGGCGACCGCGACGGAAGTCCAGGTCAAAGGCCCGCCGCGCAGCGGTCGGCGCCAGGCTCTCGCTGCTGCGAAGACGGCCGAACGGGCTCCGCCAAGCTCGGGGGATTTGGCGGCTGGTAGAGGTGAGGGCGAGAGGTTTGCCAAGAGTTCCGCCGTTTTGATCCGTATCCCCCTGGTCCTGAGGGGGCGGCTGGGTTGATAGGGGCGGGGCCGCAGAGGCGGCGCCAGACGGTCACGCACCAGTCATGCACCGGGCGTCCACCGGTTTCCGGTCCTGTGTTCTCGCCGGTGAGGCCTGACCGACCCCGCAGAGGCCCGTTGCGGAGCGCGCAGGAGAGTAACCGAGATTTCTGACAATGAGAAGCAGTCTCATGCTTCGAACCGCATAATCATTATGTCCGGTTGAATAGCATCAAAAGCGGCGATCTCAAGGGCCGAGGGGCAACCGGCAAATTGGCGCAAAAGCGCGCTAGCGTTAGAAAGCCAAGCCGTTTCCGGTGCTTAGGGATTCGCTTAGGTAAGGGGATCTTAATTTCTCTTTGCCACTGTCACGCAACAGTCTGGGGGCAAAGGTTAACAGGCCTGACCGCCCCTGTTGGTGGCCCGAATTCGGGCGAGCGTGGGACAGTGGCGATGGATGATCTTCTCAGTGAGTTTCTGACAGAAACCAACGAAAGCCTTGCGGAGTTGGACGTCGAGCTGGTGCAGCTCGAGCAGAACCCCAATGATCAGGAACTGCTGGGAAACATCTTCCGGCTGATGCACACGATCAAGGGTACCTGCGGGTTTCTCGGTCTGCCGCGCCTGGAAAGCGTTGCGCATGCCGGGGAGAACGTCCTGGGCAAGGTCCGCGACGGTGAAATCGAGGTTTCGCCCGAAGCCGTCACCCTGATCCTCGAATCCATAGATCAGATCCGCATCCTTCTCGAGCAGCTCGAAGCCACCGAAGCCGAGCCGGAAGGGGATGACTCCGATCTGATTGCGCGCCTGAACGCCTTTGCCGAAGGTGGTGGCGCCGCCGCACCGGCTGCTGCCGCGCCGGCCGAAGAAGAGCCGGCCCCTGAAGCGAGCGCCGAAACACCGGCTGAGGCGCCCGAGGCCGCAGCGGAGTCCGGCAGTGGCGAGGTTTCCCTGGACGAACTGGAAGCCGCCTTCAATGCGGCCAAGGGGCCGGAGGAACTGGCTGCCGAGGCCGCCGCCAAGGCCGCCGAAGAGGCCGGTGCGGAGCAGGCCGCTGAAGCGCCTGCCGAGGCCGCGGCTCCTGCGGAGGAACCAAAGGCTGCTGCCGAGGCGCCGAAGCCTGCGCCGGCCGCAGCCGACAAGGCCAAGCCGGCGGCGAAGAAGCCTGCCGAGGCCAAGGCTGCCGACGCCAAGAAAGAAGGCTCGGTCGCCAACCAGTCGCTGCGCGTGAATGTCGATGTGCTCGAGAACCTCATGACCATGGTTTCCGAGCTTGTCCTGACACGCAATCAGCTGCTTCAGATCCTGCGCAGCCAGAGCGAGAGCGAATTTGCCGCACCGCTTCAGCGCCTGAACCATGTCGTCTCCGAGCTGCAGGAAGGCGTGATGGCGACGCGTATGCAGCCGATCGGCAATGCCTGGGCCAAGCTGCCGCGTATCGTCCGCGATCTGGCGCACGAACTCGGCAAGAAGATCGACCTTGTCATGAAGGGCGCTGAGACCGAGTTGGACCGCCAGGTTCTGGAACTCATCAAGGACCCGCTGACGCATATGGTGCGGAACTCGGCCGACCACGGTCTTGAGATGCCGGCCGACCGCGTTGCCGCCGGCAAGCCGGAAACCGGCAGCGTCATCCTCAACGCCTTCCACGAGGGCGGCCACATCATCATCGAGATCTCCGACGACGGTAAAGGCCTGTCGAGCGAGAAGATCAAGGAGAAGTGCATCGACAACGGCCTGGCGAACGAAGCCGAGCTGGAGACGATGACCGAGCAGCAGATCCAGCAGTTCATCTTCAAGGCCGGTTTCTCGACGGCTGCGGCGGTCACCTCGGTGTCCGGACGCGGCGTCGGCATGGACGTGGTCCGCACCAATATCGAAAAGATCGGCGGTACGATCGAACTGACGTCGGTCGAGGGCCGCGGGACCAAGTTCGTGATCAAGATCCCGCTCACCCTGGCCATCGTTTCCGCCTTGATTGTCGAATGCGCGGGCGAGCGCTTTGCCATCCCGCAGCTGTCCGTGGTTGAACTGGTCCGCGCCTCCGCCCATACCGAGCACACGATCGAGCGGATCAACGACACTCCGGTCCTGCGCCTGCGCAACCGTCTGCTGCCGCTTGTCAACCTGCGCGACCTCCTGAAGCTCGAGGACCCGGCGGCGCCGGCCGAGCCTGAGGAAGCGCTGGAGGCCGACGACGAGGCCGTGGCGGTTGCCGCGCCGGAGACGGCCGACGACAAGCCGGCCGCGGAGACCAAGGACCCGGCCGTGGCCGGCGAAGACGGTGGCGAGGTGGAGGCCGGCGATGAGGAGGTCTTCATCGTGGTGGCGCAGATCGGCACCTATTCCATGGGCATCATCGTCGACCGTGTCTTCGATACGGAAGAAATCGTTGTCAAGCCGGTGGCGCCGATCCTGCGGGATATCCAGCTGTTCTCCGGCAACACGATCCTGGGCGACGGCAGCGTCGTCATGATCCTGGATCCAAACGGCATCGCGGCAACGACGGGCGAGATCTCCGTGGCCGAGGGGGCCGACGACGGTGTCAAGGACCGCCAGAGCGTCAGCAGCGAAGACAGCGTTGCGATGCTGGTGTTCCGCGCCGTCGACGACACGCCGAAGTCGGTTCCGCTGGCCCTGGTGGCCCGGCTCGAAGAGATCGATCTGGCCCAGGTGGAGTTCTCCAACGGCCAGTACGTGGTTCAGTACCGCGGTCAGCTGATGCCGTTGGTCCTGATGCAGTCCGGGCAGGAGCTCGGCAAGGAAGGCCGCCAGCCGGTGCTGGTCTTCGCCGACCGCAACCGGACCATGGGCCTGGTGGTTCAGGAAATCGTCGACATCGTCGAAGACCGGATGAACATCGAGTTGTCTTCCGACCGGCCGGGCTATATCGGCACCGCCGTCATCGACAACAAGGCAACCGATGTGGTTGATGCCGGCTACTACCTGACCCAGGCCTTCCACGATTGGTTTGCCGCCGAGCGGTCTTCCACCGGCGATGAGACCTCCGGCCGCCGGCTGCTGCTGGTCGACGACAGTCCCTTCTTCCGGAACATGCTGCAGCCGTTGCTTTCGGTTTCCGGCTACGACGTCATCTGCGTCGAGTCCGCCGATGCCGCCCTGGAGCTCTGCGAGGCTGGCGAGAACTTCGACGTCATCATCTCGGACATCGAGATGCCGGGCATGAACGGCTTCGATTTCGCCAAGAAGGTGACCACGGACTCACGCTGGTCGGACACGCCGATTGTCGCGCTGTCCAGCTTCTCGAACCCCGCAGACCTGGCGCGGGGGCGGGACGCCGGCTTCCGCGACTATGTCGCCAAGACCGATCGCGAAGCTCTTTTGAACACTTTGCACGACACGCTTGCTGATCTGAGAGGTGCGGCATGAGCAGCGAAAGCCAGACCCCGAACACAGAGGAGCACGGCGCCCTGGCCACGGCGTTCAGCGACACCGAGGACTTCGTCACCTTCGTGATTGCCGATCAGCTTTTCGGCATTCCGGTCCTCAAGGTTCAGGACGTGCTCTCCGCGCACAACATCACCCGCATTCCGCTGGCGCCGCCGGAGATTGCCGGCTCCCTGAACCTGCGCGGGCGTATCGTGACGGCCATGGATGTCAGGCTCCGTCTGGGCCTGCCGCCCAAGGAAAAAGCCGGCTCGATGAGTATTGTCGCCGAGCATGAAGGCGAGCTGTACAGCCTGATGGTCGACTCCGTGGGCGAGGTCCTCGCACTCAACGCCAGCGACTACGAGCGTAATCCCCCGACCCTGGATCCGAAGTTCCGGGACTACTCCGCGGGGATCTACCGTCTGGACGAGAAGCTGCTTGTCGTCCTGGACGTCAACCGCCTCTTGGATTACGAGCGGGTCCAGGCGGCCTAGCTCAGTCAACAGAAAAGTGGGGAACCCGGTAAGGCCAAAACGCGCTAGTCCGTCAAGGCCTACAACCGGAGAGGAAGTTGGAGCCGAGAAATGAAGTCTTGCTTGATCGTAGATGACTCCAAGGTCGTGCGTATGGTGGCGCGCAAGATCCTGGAAGGCCTGAGCTTCAGCACCGAAGAGGCGGAAGACGGTCAGAAGGCCCTCGAAGCCTGTCAGCGCAAGATGCCGGATGCGGTGTTGCTGGACTGGAACATGCCGGTGAAGAACGGCCTGGAGTTCCTGCAGGAACTTCGGGCGCTTGGCGGCAACGAACAGCCGGTTGTCGTCTTCTGCACAACGGAAAACGACATGAGCCACATTCGCCAGGCCCTGGAGGCAGGGGCGAATGAGTACATCATGAAGCCCTTTGACAGCGACATCATCGAGTCGAAGTTTACCCAGGTAGGCCTTATCTGATGCCAGATGCTAAAGCCGCGACGGGCGGCGGGGACCAGACGGGCGACGACCGCTTTCGGGTCATGGTCGTGGATGACTCCGCGGTCATCCGCGGTCTGTTGACACGGTCCCTGGAAGCCGACAACAGCATCAAGGTGGTGGCCTCCGTCGGCAACGGCGAGGCGGCCTTGAAGGCGCTGGAGCGGCAAACGGTCGACGTCATCATTCTCGACATCGAGATGCCGGTGATGGACGGCCTGACCGCGCTGCCCAAGCTGCTCGCTGCCCAGCGCGGTGTCCAGGTCGTCATGGCCTCGGCCTTGACGCGCAAGAATGCGGAGGTCAGCCTTCGCGCGCTTCAGGCCGGCGCGGCCGACTATGTGACGAAGCCGAGTTCGAGAAGCGAGCTGACCTCGGCCGATACCTTTCAGCGCGAGTTGACCGCGAAGGTCAAGGCCCTGGCCGGAGCCAACCGCAAGGCGCCGGCACCGCGCAGTTCTACGGCGCCTGCGGCGGCCGAGGCGCCTGCCGCAGCCAGTGGCAACCTCTACGGCGGCCGCCAGGTCGTTCTCCGCAAGGGGCCGATGGTCTGTCCGCGCATCATTGCGATCGGGAGCTCAACCGGAGGGCCCCAGGCGCTGCTGGAACTTCTCGGCGATATCGCGGCCAGCGTGAAGGTGCCCATTCTCATCACGCAACACATGCCGGCCACCTTCACCACCCTGCTGGCCGAGCACATCGCCAGGGCGACCGGCGTTCCCACCAATGAGGGCGTGGACGGCGAGATCATTCAGCCGGGCCGGATCTACCTGGCGCCCGGGGATTATCACATGGTCGTCGAGCGCGAGGGCACCGTCGACCGTATCAAGCTGAACCAGAACCCGCCCGAGAACTTCTGCCGGCCTGCGGTCGATCCCATGCTGCGTTCGATGGCGCCGCTTTACGGCTCCGGCCTGCTGACCATCATCCTGACGGGGATGGGCAGCGACGGTCAGAAGGGCTCGGCAGATGTTGTCGGGGCAGGCGGTTCTGTTATTGCCCAGGATGAGGCGACGAGCGTTGTTTGGGGTATGCCGGGGGCCGTGGCGACAAGCGGTCTCTGTTCGGAAGTCCTTCCGCTCAAGGAAATCGGACCCCAGGTCCGAAAGTTGATCATGAGGTCGGCGGCATGAACGTAGATGATTTTGAATATATCGCGCAGTTGCTTTACCAGCGCTCTGGTTTGGTTATTACGCAGGAAAAGGCCTATCTTCTGGAGAGCCGCCTGAACCCGGTTGCACGCAAGTGGGATCTGGACGGATTTGAAGCGCTGATCGCCAAGATGCGCAAGGAGAAGGACGAGCAAGTCATCGTGGATGTGACCGAGGCGATGACGACCAACGAGTCCTTCTTTTTCCGTGACAACCGGCCCTTCGAGCAGTTCAAGGACGTGGTCTTGCCGCACCTGCTGGAGACGCGCGGGGGTCAGAAGAAGATTCGCATCTGGAGCGCGGCCTGCTCCAGCGGACAGGAACCCTATACCCTGGCGATGATCCTGAAGGAGGAAGCGGCAAAACTGGCGGGTTGGACCGTCGACATCGTCGCCACCGACCTCTCGACGGAGATCCTCGGCAAGGCCAAGGAAGGGCTCTACTCCCAGTTCGAGGTTCAGCGCGGCCTGCCCATTACCCTGCTGATGAAGTACTTCACGCAGGAGGGCGACAAGTGGCGGATCAGCGACGAGATCCGGCATATGGTGAAGTTTCAGCCGTTCAACCTGCTGGACAGTCCTTCCGCCCTGGGCCGTTTCGATGTGATCTTCTGCCGCAACGTTCTGATCTACTTCGATCAGGAAACCAAAGGCCAGGTGCTCGGGCGCCTGGCGCAGATTATGCCCAATGACGGCTTCCTCTATCTTGGGGGGGCCGAAACCGTGCTCGGCATCTCCGATGCTTTCGAGGTGATTCCGGGACAGCGGGGCATCTATCGTCTGTCGGACACTCCGGCAGAGCTTGACCGCAAGGCCGGCTGACGCATCAGCGAACATCGATACAGCAGATACAGAAAGGGCCGGCTCCCGAAGGAAGCCGGCCCTCTGTTTTGTGGCGCCTCGCCTAGCCGGCGCTCAAATCGTGCCTCACGCGTTGGCCGCCTGCTTCGTGGGCTCGCTGCCTTCGGCGTTGACCGGATCGCGCAGCACATAGCCGCGGCCCCAGACGGTTTCGATGTAGTTCTCGCCGCCGGTCGCGTTCGCCAGCTTCTTGCGCAGCTTGCAGACGAAGACATCGATGATCTTCAGTTCAGGCTCGTCCATGCCGCCGTAGAGATGATTGAGGAACATCTCCTTGGTCAGGGTCGTGCCCTTGCGCAGGGAAAGGAGCTCGAGAATGCCATACTCCTTACCGGTCAGGTGAAGGGGCTGGCTGTCCACCTCGACGGTGCGGGTGTCCAGGTTCACCGTCAGCTTTCCGGTGGAGATCACCGAGTCCGAATGGCCCTTGGAGCGGCGCACGATGGCCTGAATGCGCGCAACCAGCTCTCGCTTGTCGAACGGCTTGGTCAGGTAGTCGTCGGCACCGACGCCCAGACCCTTGATCTTGTCGTCCAGGCCCGAGAGGCCGGAGAGGATCAGGATCGGCGTCTTCACCCGTGCCGCCCTCAGGCGGCGCAGGACCTCATAGCCGTCCATATCCGGCAGCATGAGATCCAGGATGATGATGTCGTAGTCGTAAAGTTTGCCGATTTCCAGGCCGTCTTCGCCCATATCGGTGGTGTCACAAACATAACCTTCCGACCGCAGCATCATTTCAATGCCCTGTGCGGTCGCGGTATCGTCTTCGACAAGCAGAACTCGCATGATGTTTGACCTAAAGCCCGTATAGTTCGCCTGAGACTTGATTATTAACCATTTTGCCGAACCTTTGTTAATAAATTCTTACCGGCGCTGCTTGGGGGCAACTGTTTGGCTGCTTTCGGGCATTTTTGTGCGATCCGGCCCCCGTTCCCCGGATTTTACCCAACCTTAAGTCCGATCGCCGACACTTGCCCGAGAGGTGAGTTTCATCGGGTCTTGCACCCCTCCAAGGTCGATCGACAGATGGTTGTTTCCGCATTTGTTAAGGAAATCGGTCAAGTGGCGGACTACCGTCTTTATGGTCGCGTCGCCGGAATTCTTGGCCTTCTGGTCGAGGTGGCCGGCCTCGACCAGGCCCTTTCCATTGGATCGCGCTGTGCCGTTACCGCTAGGGGCGGGCGCAGGGTCGTCTGCGAGGTGATCGGATTTCGCAACAAACGCGCCCTGCTGATGCCCTTCGGGTCGCTGGAGGGTGTCGGTCTGGGCTGCAAGGCCGAGGTTCTGGAAAGCGAGCCTGCGGTCCGGCCGACCGCGGCCTGGCTCGGGCGCGTCGTCAACGCCATGGGCGAGCCGATTGACGGCAAGGGGCCACTGCCCAGCGGGCCCCTCGCTTATGCCTTGCGCAGCGCGCCCCCGCCGGCACACAGCCGGATGAGGCTCGGCGGCAAGATCGATCTCGGCGTGCGCGCCATCAACACATTTCTGTCCTGCTGCAAGGGCCAGCGCATGGGCATCTTTGCCGGATCGGGTGTCGGCAAGTCGGTGCTGCTGTCGATGCTGGCCCGCTACGCCAAGGACGACGTCAACGTGATCGGCCTGATTGGAGAGCGGGGCCGCGAGGTCCAGGAATGGCTCGAGGACGACCTGGGTCCGGAGGGCCTTGCCCGCTCGGTCGTGGTGGTGGCGACCTCCGACGAGCCGCCGCTGATGCGCCGCCAGGCGGCCCACCTGACGGTAACCCTCGGGGAGTACTTTCGCGATCAGGGCCAGGACGTTCTCTGCCTGATGGACTCGGTGACCCGCTTTGCCATGGCTCTGCGCGAGATCGGCCTCTCCGCCGGAGAACCGCCGGCCAGCAAAGGCTACACGCCCTCGGTCTTTGCCGAGTTGCCGCGGTTGCTCGAGCGGGCCGGGCCCGGCATCGACCGCGGCTCCATCACCGGCCTCTTCACGGTTCTGGTGGAAGGCGACGACCACAACGAACCGATCGCCGATGCGGTGCGTGGTATTCTGGACGGACACATCATCCTGGAGCGCGCGGTTGCGGAGCGGAACCGCTTTCCCGCAATCAACCTGCTGCGCAGTGTGTCGCGCACGATGCCGGGCTGCAACAGCGATGGCGAGAACAGCCTCGTCGACCGTGCGCGCGGGCTGCTCTCCACTTACGAAAACATGGCCGAGTTGATCCGCATCGGCGCCTACAAGCAGGGCAGCGATCCGGCGATCGACGAGGCGATCCAATACTATCAGGCCATCGAAGACTTTCTCGGGCAGAGAAAGGAAGACTGCAGCACGCTGGCCGAGGGCTATGCACAGCTTGCTGCGCTGCTTGGACTGCCCGATCCCGCGACAGAGACGGCAGCCCCGGGGGAGGGGCAAGACAGCCTGCCGGAGGACGGCGGCGCGGCGCCTGAGGCGGCGCAGGGCCCATCCAGCGGCGAGACTGCCGAGGCGGCCGCGGCAGCCCTGCGTGTCCGCAACCGGGCCGAAGACCTTGAGAAGCGACGCCAGCGCATGACCGAAGCGTTGAACCTGCGGCGCAGCAAGAAAACCTCCGCGGCAGCGGGGGCGGCCCCGGATGTCGAGGCAACGAGATAAGACGTACCTTCAGGAGATAGAAGATCGTGGCGGCTCTAAATCAATTGATGCGTCTGCATCGTTGGAACCTGGATGAAAAGCGGCAGAAGCTGGCCGAGCTTGAGCGCCTGCGCGAGCGCCTGCAAGGGAACGTCGAGGCTCTGGAAGACGAACTGAGGCGCGAAAAGGAGGCGGCGGCCCGCGCAGATGTGACCAGCATCTCGCTGCCGGCCTTCATCCGCGCGACCCTGGAGCGTCGCCAGAAGATCGAGGAGTCGGTTGCCGAAGTCGACCGTTCGATCAGCGCCGCGCGCGAAGAGATCGCTGACGCTTTTCAGGAACTGAAGAAGTACGAGACGGCTCACAACAACCAGCGCCGGCGCGAGGCCGAGAAGCAATCCAAGCGTGAGCAGGTCCTGGCCGATGAGACCGGGCTGGAGATACACCGTCGCCGCGCCGCCGGGGCGGACTGACGCCCACACGCCCGCTGCCGGGCAGTCGATAACCGCTGGGCAGTCGATAACCGCCGCGCGTTAGCCCCCGGCCGGCCCGCGATCGACACGGCGATCGATACCGGCGGACAGCCGGTGTTCCACCTTAGACTTCGAGCACCGGCTCCAGGCCGCCGGGCTTGGTGGCCGGATGAATGTGCTCCCAGTCCTGGGAGGTCTGGAACAGCAGCTGCCCGCGATAGCCGGCGATTGCATTCGTTTCTTCAAAGAGCGCCAGGAGATCCGCGCGCAGCGGAGGCGAGAGGCGCTGGCGACTGCGCAGGATGAGGTCGAATTGCTGGCCGCGGATCAGACCGTCGAGTTGCAGTTCGCCGTGACGCCTGAGTTCCAGTTCCAGCACAAAGCGCGTGGCAGTCTCCTCGCCCGCGGCGCCGGCCTGGCCGCCACCGTCATGCTGGCGGAAGAACAGCCGCAGCTCGCGCAGGCCCTGATCGCTCCAGACCGGGATCTGAAACATCCGCCAATCGCCGCTTGCCGCTTCGACGCTGCGGCTGAGCCCTGTCAGTTCCCGGCCGAGACGGTCCAGGAACTCGCTGCGCTCGCCCCGCTCCAGCGCAGCGGCCGGTCCGGCCAGCCACGCCAGCGGGTTGCCCTGATTGATGGCGGTCAGAAAGAACAGCAGCCCGGAGCTCAGCCGGGGGCTGACCTGGGGGAGCGCGCGCAACAGTGCCTCGGCCTGGGCCGGCGGCAGATTGGCAAGCAGGGTGTCCTCCAGACCCTCCGGCGTGGGCCAGGCGACGGAGAGCCCGGGCGGCAGAGCGGGTGGGCGGCCGCCCTCCGGCAGCAGGATTTCCAGCGACACGCTGCTCCCGGGGGGCAGATCGATGGGCGCCTTCAGGGTAATGCTGCCCAGCGGCGTGTGGAGGATCGTTGGGGCGCCGGCTGCCTTGGTGGTCACCAGCCCGGTCAGGCGCAGCGTCCTGCCGTCTGCCGCCTGGGTCGCCGGGGCGTCCGGGGCGGGCGCGGGCGCGCCAGGCGCTGCGGCATTGATACCCGCCGGCGTCGCACCTGCGGCCTGGGCGGCGCCCGCTGCGGTCATGCCCTGAAGGGCGGCTGTCACGTTGCGCCCTGCGCCGATGGCCGAGGTCTGCGGCGCCAGGCGGAGTCCCGGCTCGCCCCCGGCGCTGTTGGTACCTTGCGCGGCGGGCTGCTGCCGGGGGACGCCGGCGACCGCGCCGGCTGTTCCACCGCCCTGTCCGCCCGCAGACGTCAGCGGTTGGCCCGGAGGCGCCGGCTGCGGGCTGTTGCCGCCCGGGTTGACGGTGGGCGCCGGGGGGGCGGGCTGGCCCGCCGGCCCCGGGGTGCTGCCCGGGCTGGGAGATCCGCCCGGGCCGGCGGCAGCCGGTGCGGTGCCGCGTTGTGGCGTTGCGATGGCGAGGATGCGCAAGAGCAGCTCGCTGCCGGGTTCGGCGCTGGGCAGCCCGGCGAGTAGGGGCAGCGGCGGAGCCGTCTGCAAGACCGCGCGAAGCAGGGAGGCGCTGGAAACAAAGTCGGCGATGAGTTGGGGCACCGCCGCCGGCCGGACGCCTGGGCCGGCCGGGCCGCTGACCAAAGCAGGCCGTGCCGTGTCGTCTCCGCCGACGGGCGCCTGGGCCGCGCCTTCCACGGGGATGACGCTGAGGCCAGCCTGGGTGCCGCCTGCGCGCACCTGGAGGATCACTTCGCTGCCGACCGCCAGGCTGCGGGCGACTGCGAGTTTCACGACGGCGAGCTTGGTCTGGATGAGCAACTGCCCGGCTTCGTCCTGGCCGATCACCTGCCCGCGCAGCAACTGGCCCGCGCTCAGCCGGGCGACCTCGGGGGCGGGGTCGACGAGGCGGGCGGCGATCTCGGGGATGGCGGTCGGCAGCGCGCGCGCCGCGCCTGGACTTACTCCGGAGGTGAAGCTGCGCATCGCTCCGCTCCGCCTGGCCTATCCCCGCTGCCGCAGATGCTGAGCCAGCTTCTCGACGTCGCGGGCTGCATCGCTCACGGGGTGGCGGGTGAGGGTGGGGATCTGATGGCGGATCGCGTCCTTGACCCGTGGGTCGCGGCGCACGACGCCGGCGAGCGGCGGCGAAATCTTCAGGAAGGACTCGCAGGCCTTCAGCAGGGTCGCGTAGGTCCGCTCTCCTTCGGCGGGCGAGCCGGCCATGTTGATGACGATGCGGATATCGGCCTTGGGGTCCTGGCGATGGGCAAGCTTGATGAAGGCATAGGCATCGGTCAGGGAGGTCGGTTCGTCGGTTGCCACGATCAGACTGGTCGCAGCCAGGGCTGCAAGCTGGCGCACGCTGCGCTCCAGCCCGGCGCCGAGGTCCAGGACCACGCGGTCGTAGCCGGGTGCAAGCGCGGCGAGGTCGCGCAGCAGGGTCGAGAAGCGGGGTGCGGCAAGGCCGGCGAGACCGCCGCTGCCGGAGCGTCCGGCAATTACGTCGAAGCCGCCTTCGGGATGTGCGGTCGCGGCCTCCGCCAGGCTGTACTGACCGGAAAGGGCGCCGCTGAGGTCCCGCCCGGGCTGCAGCCCCAGTTGAATGTCGACATTGGCGAGACCGAGGTCGCCGTCGAAAAGAAGGACCCGGCGGCCGTCCTTCGCAAGGGCCTGTGACAGCGTGACGGAGAGCCAGGTTTTGCCGACACCCCCCTTGCCCGAGGCGATGGCGATCATGTTGGCGCAACGCTGGAGCTTTTTCGCAGTCTCGATCACGGGTGCTTCAATCATCGTCTCATTCCGCCGCCATGAGGGTGGTGGGCTCGAAAGGTTCGCAGGTGCTGAGGAGCCGTGCGAGGGATACGGGATTGGCCGGCACCAGCCCGGCACCGATATGCCGGGAAACGCCGGCGGCCAGGAACGACAGGCCCCCGGCATGGGCGGCGGCCATCACGCCGCCGAAGCGGCGTGCGGCGTCCAGGCGCGTGGGGATCAGGGCGGTTGCGCCCAGTTCGCCGTAGGCAAGGCCCGCGTCTGCGGCCTCCGCCGGATCGCCGCCGGCGGAGAGCACGACCGCCAGCCGTGCCCCGGCGGCTTCCGCGGTGTCGCCGAGTTCGCGCAGTTCGACCTCATCGAAGGGGTTGCTGCCGATCGTGTCGATAACCGCCATCTCGTCCGGTTTGCGCTCGCGGACCGCCTCGGCCACCGCCTCGGGCCCGGCGGCGCAGATCAGTCGGGCGCCCAGAGCCTCGGCGAAGGCCTCCGCCTGCGCCCGCCCGCCCGCCTTGTCGGCATCCATGGTGACCAGGAGGCTGCTTGCACCGGCCAGACGGGCGCAGGCGCAGAGCTTGGCCGCCGTAACCGACTTGCCGGCACCGGAGGGGCCGACCAGCATGAGAGGCCGGTCGGAGCCAACCTCGGCCAAGGGCTGGAAGCCCAATTCGTGATCCAGGGCCGCGGCCAGGGCCATGACCCAGTCGTCGATCAGCAGGCTGCTTGCCGTGTTCAGCAGGCGGTCGGCCAGTCCGCGCGGTACACGGTGGTGGTCCAGAACGGCTGCAATCCGGTCTGCCTGCTGCAGTTCCCCGTAGAGGGCCTCCGGCGCGGCCCCGTCATCGGCCGCACTCTCGATCGCTGCCGTGACCTTGACGCCTTCGCCGTCGTCGTCCTGGGTCGAGAGGATGATCGCCTCTTCCCCCAGCGCGGCGCGCACTTTGTCCATGGCCTCAGGCAGGGTACGGCCGGTGAAGCTGCGGAGCAGCATCAGATCTGCCCCAGCGTCTTGATCTTCGCCTTGGCATGCACCTCATTCTGAGACAGCACGACAGTCGACGGACGGAAGCGCTCGACGATGGAACGGACAAAGGGACGGACCGGGGGGCTGGTCAGCAGCACCGGGCTCTCGCCCAGCATGGCATGGCGCTCGAAGGTCTGGCGCACGGCGGTAATGAACTCCTGCAGGCGCGTGGGCGCCATGGAGAGCTGGCGGTCCTCGCCTTCGCCGATGATCGCCTCGGCAAAGGACTGCTCCCACTCCGGCGACAGCGTCACCATGGGAATGAAGCCCTCGGCGTTCGCCTGTTCGTTGGAGATCTGCCGGGCGAGCCGGGCGCGGACGTGTTCGGTGATCAGCGTCACGTTGCGGGTGTAGCCGCAGGCCTCGGAGACGCCTTCCAGGATGGTCGGCAGATCGCGGACCGACACCCGCTCGGCCAGCAGGTTCTGCAGAACGCGCTGCAGTCCCCCGACGGTGATCTGGTTCGGAATCAGGTCGGCGATCAGTTTCTGCTGTTCGCTTTCCTGTTCGTCCAGCAGCTTCTGCGTTTCCGCATAGGACAGAAGCTCGGACATGTTTTCCTTGATCGTTTCGGTCAGGTGGGTGGTCACAACCGTCGGGGGGTCGACCACCGTGTAACCGCGGAAGAGCGCTTCCTCGCGGCTCGACTCGTCGCACCAGAGCGCCGGCAGTCCGAAGGTCGGCTCGACCGTGTCTTCGCCTGGCAGCGGGATCTTCTCGCCGCGGGGGTCCATGACCAGCAGCATGTTGGGGCGCAGCTCGCCGCGGCCTGCCTCGATCTCCTTCACGCGGATGACGTAGGTGTTCGCGGGAAGCTGGAGGTTGTCCTGTATGCGCACGGAAGGCATGACAAAGCCGATCTCCTGCGCCAGCTGGCGGCGCAGGGATTTGATCTGGTCTGTTAGTCGCTGGCCGCCCTGCCCGTTGATCATCGGCAGCAGGCCATAGCCGAGCTCGAGGCGGACGTGGTCGATCTGCAGGGCCTGGGCGATCGGTTCCTCGGCCACCGGGGCCGTCGCCTCTGCTGCCGCGACCTGGGCCTGCTCGGCAGCGGCGTTGGCATTGCGCCGGCTGGCGAGCCAGGCGAAGCCGCCGGCGATGCCCGCCAGCGTCAGAAAGGGGAGGGCGGGGATGCCCGGCAGCAATGCCAGGGCCAGCATGAGAAAGGATGAGAGGCCGAGGGCCAGGGGATAGCCGCTGAGCTGACCGACCACGGCTTTGTCCATCGATCCCGTCTGGGCGGACTTGGTGATCAGGAGGCCCGCCGCGGTGGAGACGATGAGCGCCGGGATCTGGCTGACCAGCCCGTCGCCGACGGTCAGCAGCGTGTAGGTCTCCGCCGCTTCGCCGAAGCTCAGGTCTTGCTGGGCGACGCCGATGATCATGCCGCCGATCACATTGATGAAGGTGATCATGAGACCGGCAATGGCGTCCCCGCGGACGAACTTGGCCGCGCCGTCCATGGAACCGAAGAAGGTGCTCTCGTCTTCCAGCTCCTTGCGCCGGGCCCGCGCAGAGGCTTCGTCGATCAGGCCTGCGGACAGGTCGGCGTCGATGGCCATCTGCTTGCCCGGCATGGCATCCAGGCTGAAGCGCGCGGAGACCTCCGCGATGCGCCCGGAACCCTTTGTAATTACTATGAAATTCACGATCACCAGGATGCCGAAGATGATGATCCCGATGATGAAGCTGCCGCTCATGACGAAGTTGCCGAAGGCTTCGATCACCTTGCCGGCGGCATCGGTACCGCTGTGGCCCTCGGACAGGATGAGGCGCGTCGAGGCCAGGTTCAGGGCGAGACGCATCATCGTCGCGATGAGCAGGACCGTCGGAAACGAACTGAATTCGAGCGGTTTTCCGATGAACAGGACAGTCATCAGGATCAACACGGAGAAGGCCATGGAGACGGCCAGCGAGATGTCCAGCATCCAGCTCGGCATCGGCAGGATGAGGACCACGAGAATCGTCGTCACGCCAAGCGCCAGGGCGACATCGCCGCGCTTGAGCATGTTGAAGGCGCCGGCTAGCTGATTGCCGCCCGACGAAGTTCCTTCTGCGTTGGACTCGGCCATCTTGGCTCTCGTGCCGCTTTATCCGCTTTCGTTCAAGCCGGTGTCGTCCGTTCGTTGTCGCCGGGCATCGGCACCGCAATGCCGTCCTGGCTGTAGAGCTTCAGCTTGTTGCGCAGCGTGCGGATCGAAATTCCCAGGATGTTGGCCGCATGGGTGCGGTTGCCCAGGCAGTGCTGCAGGGTATCCAGGATCAGGTCCTTTTCCACATCCGCCACAGTGCGCCCGACCAGGGCCTTCACGTCGCCCGCGGCCTGACCGTCGGCTCCCGTCTCCGCTTCTGCGCCCTCAGGTTCCTTTCCTGCGGAGGGGCGGAGGCTCTGGCCGGTCAGGATGATGGCGCTGGCATCGATTACGCCGTCACGCGACAGCAGGACGGCGCGATGCATGGTGTTCTCGAGCTCGCGGACATTGCCGCGCCAATGGTGTCCGGCGAGAACGGCCTGGGCCTCCGCTGTCAGCTCGAGCGAGGGCATGCCGTTGGCCTCCGCATACTTTGCGGTGAAGTGCTGGGCCAGAATGGGGATGTCCTGGGGACGCTCCCGCAACGACGGCAGCGGAATGTTGACGACGTTCAGCCGGTAGTAGAGATCCTCGCGGAAGTTGCCTTTGGCGACCTCTTCTTCCAGGTTGCGGTTGGACGTTGCGAGCAGGCGGATATCGACCTTGATGGGCTGTCCGCCGCCGACGCGATCGATTTCCCGCTCCTGGATCGCGCGCAGCAGCTTGGCCTGAAGGCGCGGATGCATTTCCGAGATCTCGTCCAGCAGCAGGGTGCCGCCGCTGGCCTCCTCGAACTTGCCGACCCGGCGCGTGACCGCGCCGGTGAAGGCGCCCTTCTCGTGGCCGAAAAGCTCGGATTCCAGCAGGTTCTCGGGAATCGCCGCGCAGTTCACGGAGATGAAGTGCTGGGCAGCGCGCTTTGACTTGCTGTGGAGGAAGCGGGCCATGACCTCTTTACCGGTGCCGGATTCACCGGTGATGAGGACGCTGGCATCCGACGGCGCCACCTGCTCTGCCAGACGCAGCACATCGCTCATCGCAGGATCGCGGAAGACGACCGTGCTGGTCTCCTCGGCCACGGCGGAGAGGACTGCGGCGATCAGCTCCGCATCGGGGGGCAGGGGGATGTACTCCTGCGCGCCCGCGCGGATGGCATCGGCGGCGGCCGAAGGCTCCGGGCCGATGCCGCAGGCGACCACCGGGACGGCGATGCGCTCGGACTCCAGGCTGGCACAGAGGCTGCCGATGTCGAGGCTGACCTCGACCATCACCAGGTCGGCGCCCTGGCCCGACCGGAGGGCATTCATGGCCCCCGAGACGTCGTCGACATGAGCGACCTTGGCGCCGCTTTGCAGGGCGAGTTTCCCCGCCGTAGCAATATGTCCGTCCAGTGTTCCTACAATGAGAAGCCGCATGCCTTCTCTCCACGTCCTAACTGTTGAATCCGGTAATCACTGTTAACTGAAATAATCAACTCTCTCACGGGGCGCCAAAACGGTGTTCAGCAGCAGTTCAAGCCGCCGCGGGTTTTCCTGTCGGCTGATCGAGGCTGCGCCGATGGTGTAGATCTGTCGCACGGCCAGTTCGATCCGGGCGTTGCGCTCGAGCTTGGTTGCCAGCGGCGTGAACACCATGTTTGCCAGCACGGCGCCATAAAAAGTCGTCAGCAGCGCCACGGCCATCGCCGGGCCGATGGCCGAAGGGTCATCGAGATTGCCCAGCATCTGCACCAGGCCGATCAGCGTGCCGATCAATCCCATGGCCGGCGCGACTTCACCCGCGCGGCGCAGCACGCCAGCCGAGCGCAGATGACGGTCGTAGGTTGCTTGGCTTTCCTGAGACAGAATGCGCTCCACCTCCTCGGCGGGCAGGCCGTCGACCACAAGCGTGATGGCGCGGTGCAGGAAGGGGACGCCTATCAGGTCGTCGGTGACGTTCTGCAGCGCCAGACGCCCGCGTTTGCGTGCGAGATCCGCCAGATAGAGCGCCTGCAGCACGGCGTTGTCGGGCGACTCCGAGTTGTAGACCGCGGCGCGCAGCATCAGGCCCTGCGACTGCCCGATCTCGGTCAGGCTGAAGGAGACGGTGGTGACCAGGAAGGTGCCGCCGATCACGATCAGCACCGCGGGAATATCCAGAAAGGCGGAGGGCTGGCCGCCGAGCACCATGGCGCCGGCGATCATTGCAAAGGCGCCGCTGACACCCAGCAAGGTGGCGAAGTCAACGGTCGGGCCGATCCGCGGCGCCTGGGGCGCTGCGGCGGGCTGCCGACTGCTGCTCGTGGTGTCCACGTTCGCCATGGTTTCGAGGATCTCCGCCCGATGCCGCCTAGCTGCGGTCGACCTTGATGATCTCGGTCATGGTGACGCCGAGGTGTTCCTCGACCACGACGACCTCGCCGCGCGCCACCAGCCGATTGTTGACATAGATGTCAATCGCCTCGCCGACCTTGCGGTCGAGCTCGACAACCGCGCCGCGGCCCAGTTTCAGAAGCTGGCTGACCTGCATGTTCGCCTTGCCGAGGACGGCGGAAACCTGGACGGGGATGTCATAGACCGCCTCCAGTTCCTTGGCGTTGGTCGGCGGCCGGCCACCGTCGGGCAGCTGGCCGGTGTCTTCCTCCTCGGGAGCCGGCTCCGGGTTGCCGACGTCGAGGTCGGCCAGGTCCAGGCTGTCTTCTTCGGTCATTTAAGACCTCCTCTCAACATGACGCCGCTAGGCGGTTTTCGCCCGCCGCAGCGGCTCGACGGCGGCCGGCGGGGGCGTCTGCGGTTCTTCTGCGGCCTGCGGTTCGGCGGCCTTCGAGGCCTTGCCCTGCGCTTCCGTCTCGTGGCCGAGGGTTCTCTCGATGATGGCGTCGATCTCACGCCACAACGCGGCCAGATCGCGTTCCGCGCCGCCATCGGCCCATTCAACCCGGATGTCGCCCGGGCTGAGACGGTCGTCCGCGAGGAACACCAGGGCGCCGTTGAAGCCGCTGCGCTTGACGCAGCCGTCCAGGTGCAGCTTGAGGGCATCGAGGTCCTGGTCGGCCGCACGCACCACGAGGCGCGGCTCGTCGCGCAGGCGTTCCAGGCAGTCCTCGACAACGGCTTGGATTTCCGTCTGCGCCTGACTTTCGCTGAGGCGCGGGAACAGCTTTCGCACCACCGCCATCGCGGCGGTCAGGGTTTCCCGGTGGGTGGTGTCCACCTTTTCGTTCATTTCGGTGGAAAGTGCCTCGAACTTCGCGGAAAGCTGGGCCAGCTGCTCGGCGGTGCGCTGCGCGATGCCGCGTTCGGCCTCTGCTTCGCCGATGGCCTTGCCTTCCGCGAAGGAGGCCTGTTTGGCGGCGGCGAGTTCTTCTTCGCTGAAGGTCGGGGCAGGGGGCTCTTCCGGTTCCGCTTCCTCGGCAGCCCGTGCCTGCGCCGCGCCTGACAGCACATTCGGCTCGAAGGAGGTTTCGAACAGGAACTTGTCGTGAGTGTCCATGGCTGATTGCCGAACCGCCTAGTAGACGAGTTCGTCCTCTCCCTTGCTTTCGCTGATCACGATGTCCCCCCTTTCGGCGAGATCCTTGGCCGTGGTGACCATGTACATCTGCGCCTCGTCGACGTCCTTGAGGCGTACCGGCCCCATGGACTGCATGTCCTCCTTCATGATCTTTGCCGCGCGCTCCGACATGTTCGAGAAGAAGAAGTCGCGCAGCGATTCCGAGCAGCCCTTCAGGGCGATGGCCAGCTTGTCCTTGTCGGCGGCGCCGAGCAGGGTCTGGATACCGCCAGGGTCCAGGTTTCCGAGATCCTCGAAGGTGAACATCAGAGCCTTGATGCGCTCGGCGGAATCCCGGTTGCGTTCCTCCAATGCCGTGAGAAAGCGCGACTCCAGCGTGCGGTCCAGGTAGTTGAAGATGTCCGCCATCAGCTCGTGGGAATCCCGGCGGTTGGTCTTCGCCAGGTTCGACATGAACTCGTTACGCAGCGTGCGCTCGACGTCGTCCAGCACCTCTTTCTGGACGGCTTCCATGCGCAGCATGCGCATCACCACTTCCATGGCGAAGGGTTCGGGCAGAACGCCGAGCACCTTGGCGGCATGCTCCGGCTTGATCTTGGAGAGCACGACGGCGACGGTCTGCGGATACTCGTTCTTCAAGTAATTGGCCAGCACCATCTCGTTGACGTTGGCCAGCTTGTCCCACATGGTGCGCCCGGCAGGACCGCGGATTTCCTCCATGATGCCCTCGACCTTTTCCTTGTCGAGGACCTTGCTCAGCAGGCGTTCTGTGCTGTCGTAGTTGCCGATCACAGAGCCGGTGGTGGAGATGCGGTCGGCAAACTCCACAAGCATCTGCTCGATTAGTTCGGACGTGACGGTCCCGAGATTCGCCATGGCCTGCGACAGCTCGCGAATCTCGTCGTCTTCCATCATGCTGAAGAGGCGCGCCGCATTATCCTCGCCAACCGCAAGCATCAGCAGCGCGGCCTTGTCCGGTCCGCTCATACTCTGGATGTCTTCGCGCGCCATCGCAGCTCCTCCAGGCTAGGCGTCGGCGTAGAGCCAGCCGCGGATGATCCCGACCGCCTCTTCCGGATGTTTCTCGATGATCTCGCCGATCTTCCGGATAGAAGATGCCCGGACCCGGCCCGAGACCTGGTTCAGGTCGATCATCTGATCGATTTCACTGGCTACGTTGCTGTCGGCAAGCTCGCCGCCACCGCCGTCGACCATCGTTGCCACGGTGGTTGTGGGATCGCCGGGCAGGCGCGGTACCGGCTGCCCGTCCGGCCCGGTAAGGACAGGCTGAGGGCTGCCGTCGGGCAGCAGCCCGGGCGCCCCTTCGCCGCCTTCGGCTTCGTCGACTTCGAGCAGGCGGCCGAGCAGAGGCCGGACCACCAGAAGCAGAACCAGGACGGCGACCACACCCAGAACCAGCAGCTCGGCAGCGCGCATCAGGTCGGCCTTCGCGAGACCGAGGAAACTCGTCTCGACGATCCCCTCGGAGCCTTCGAGCTCGATAAAGGGCATCTCCACGACTTCGATGGTATCGCCGCGGGTCTCATCGTAGCCGACAGCCGAGCGCACGAGCGAGGCAATCTTCTCCATCTCCTCCTGCGTGCGGGCTTCGTAGGCCGATTGGCCTTCTTCGTTGGTCACCGATCTGCCGTTCACCATCACCGCAACGGAAATGCGCCGGACCAGGCCGGCCTCGCGGATGTGGGTCTTGACGGTCTTGGTGATCTCGTAGTTGACGGTTTCTTCCGTGCGCGAAGTCTGGCTCTGGCTGCCGCCGCCCTCGTCGAGGTCGGGCAGGGCGTCAGGCAGATTGTTGCCGACGGTGACGCCGGCGGGCGCTCCGTCCTGGCTGTTTGCCTGCTCTTCCACCACCTGCGTGGAGCGGACAACCTGGCCGTCCGGATCGAAGATCTCCGCGTTCTCGGTGATGCGGTCGAAGTCCATCTCGGCGGAAACCTGTGCGCGGACGTTGCCGGCACCCAGGGAGCGCGACAGCAGTTCTTCGATCGTGCGGACCATGCGGGCCTCAAAGCCCACCCGCATCTCTTCGGCCCGGGAAGCCGACTGCTCCAGGTCGCCTTCGGCCGCACCCCGCGCCAGCAGCGTTCCGCTGTCGTCGACGATTGACACCATGTTCGGTTTCAGCCCCGGCACTGCCGCAGCCACCAGGTGCTGGATCGCCGAGACCTGCTGACGGTCGATGCCGCGGGCGCCGCCGAGCATCAGCACGATCGAGGCGCTGGGATTCTGCCGTTCGCGACTGAACAGCTCCCGGCGCGGCAGAACCAGATGCACCCGGGCCTGCTTCACGTTTGAAACCGACCTGATGGTGCGTGCCAACTCGCCTTCAAGGGCGCGGACATGATTGATGTTCTGGACAAAGTTGGTCGTGCCCAGCCCTTCCGAACGGTCGAAGATCTCATAGCCGATCGAGCCACCGCTCGGCAGACCTTCTTCAGCGATCACCAGACGCGTGCGGCCGACCTGGTCATGTGGCACCAGGATCTGTCCGCCGTCTTCGGAGATGCGGTAGGGCACGTTCATCTGTTCCAGACGCGCAGTGATCTGTCCGCTGTCCTGCGCATCGAGATCGGCGTAAAGCAGTGCCATCTCGGGCGATGCCAGGCGGCTTGTCAGATAAATGAAGAAGGCAATGATGCCCGCGGCAACCGCAGCCATTGTCCCCAGGCGCGCGGGGCCCAGGTTTCTTAGCGTCTCAAATAGAGAGTTCAAAGTTTACCGTCCTGAAACTCTAACGACCGCAATCAGAGCCTTCGACCAGAGGCTCCATCGAACCAGCGTTTATCAGTTCATCGCTTTGGCTGGCTTACGTTTTTTAGGCTAGGGGCTTCCGGTAAAGGCGCCGTTAACAGCGGGCAATATTTGCCTACTCGATGGGAAGTTTTTTCCCGCCCGGCGCGGGCGCGGGAACGGCGTGGGGCCGAGAAAGGAGCGGGGCCGCGAAGGGGGCGGGGACCAGACAGCGGAAACCCCGCCGGAGGCCTGCGGCGGGGCTGTCAGATTGGCTGGGAGGGGCTGGCTGGCCCCCGATCGGTCCGGTGCGGGTCTGAGGGGGCGGGTTTGAGGGTGCGGGTCTGAAGGGAGCGGCGTGGACCGCCCTAGGCTTGCTGAGGCAGCTTCAGGAACCCGAACGGTTGTCGTCGGATTTCTCGGGCGGGCTGCTGCGGCCGGCAACGCGGCGGTACTGCTGCAGGCGGGTGGTGCGAAGGCCGCGCATACCATGCTTGTCGATGAGGCTCTGCCAGGACAGGAACTCCTCGACCGAAAGGTTGTAGCGCTCGCAGGCCTCTTCCAGGGTCAGGAGCCCGGCGCGCACGGCGGTCACGACCTCGGCCTTGCGGCGGATCACCCAGCGCCGCGTTGACGGCGGGGGCAGGTCGTCAAGGGTCAGCGGCTTGCCTGCCGGACCGATGATGTTGCTCGGCCTACCTGAGCTGTCGGAATACATCAACAAGTTCCCGTGGTTCATCACACTCTCTCTGTGCCGGTCAGGATAGGCGTGCCCTGTTTAAAATTCGCTAAATCAGGTAGTTAAGGGTTGCTTTAGAGATCTTGAAGGCTTCCTTAAGGACCCGAACCACCGCAGGCCTCAGGGCTTGCGGTCGCTCGGGTCCGGTGGCGTTAACCTATCGCTTCACGCGGATCAGCTCTTCAAGCATGTCATCTGCCGTTGTGATCACCTTGGTGTTTGCGGAGTAGGCCCGCTGGGTGATGATCATCTTTGTGAACTCCTCGGCCAGGTCCACGGTGGAGGATTCCAGCGCCGCCGGGGCGATATCGCCGGCCCCGCCGTTGCCCGCCAGGTTCAGCTGGAAGTTACCGGAGCGGTTGGTTTCCAGGTAGACGTTGCCGGTGCGGGCCTCCAGGCCATTGGGGTTTCGGAACATACCGAGAGGCAACTGGTAGATATCCAGTCTCTGCCCGTTGTCGAAGAGCGCTGTCACAATCCCCTGTTCACTGATTGTTATGCCGGTGTAGTTGCCGAAGCGCACACCGTCCTGATCGATGTTGGAGATGGTGAAATCGCCCGCGAACTGGGTCAGGCCGTCGGTCGCGCCCACCGTACCCAGGTCCAGGGTGATCGTGGCGTTGCCGGCGCCGGTGGTGAAGCCGGTCAGCGTGATGCTGGGGGCTGCCGGCGTGAAGGCCGAAGGCGTACCGTCAGTGGCGAAGGTGATGGTGCCGGTACCGGCTGCCGTACCGGAAGCCGTTGCCCCGCCATCCAGCGTCGGGTTGCCGGCAGTCCAGGTCCAGGTGTTGGCTGCGGTCTTGGTGAAGGTGATGTCCATGTCGTGGGCATTACCCAGGGAATCGAAGACCTGCGCTGTGACCGAGAAGGAGTTGCCCGGCGCGGTCGTCGGTGCGGTGGAGGGCAGGTTGACGCCCAGGGCGATGTTGGTCGTGGCCGCCGCGCTGCCCGAGAGGTTGGAGATGTTCACCGTCTGCAGACCGGTGAAGGTGCTGGCGCTGGGCGGGGCGGCGGTGTTGCGGATGTCATAGCCCTGCAGGAAGTAGCCGGCGGCGTTCACCAGGTTGCCGTTCTGGTCAGGATTGAACGATCCGGCACGGGTGAAGTAGTAATCGTCGCCGAAGCCGGGGTTTGCCGACTCGTTGACCACGAAGAAGCCCTGGCCCGCCACCGCCAGATCGGTGCCGGAAGCCGAGCCCTGCAGAAGGCCCTGGCGGTCGATGAAGGAGTAGGGCGAGGAGCTCACGCCGCCCGGCGTGTGAGTCGTATCGGTCGCCGCCTGGGTAACCAGGGTCGAGAAGCGCGCGCTCACGCCCTTGTACCCGATGGTGTTCACGTTTGCGATGTTGTCGGAGATCATGCCCAGAGCATTGCTCTGAGCGGCTAGACCCGACACACCGGCAAACATTGCGCCGTAAATACTCATGACATCGTCTCCTTGGTTACAACCGGTGTGGCGCCGTTTTCCTCTGCGCCCCGGATCCGATTTCCGTTCTTGAAGTCTCGTTGCATCTTGTCTCGTTCCGGCGTCAGCTCATGGTCCGTTAGCTGTCAGCCGGCGGATCGCTGTTCTCGTCTGCAGGTGGATCAGTGTCTCCATCCGGTGGAGTATCGCTGTCTCCATCCGGCGGCGCGTCGCTACCACCATCGGGCGGTGTGTCGCCGCCTCCGCTGTCGGCGGTCTGCTTGATGGTCAGGACTTTCCTGAGTTCGATCTCCAGTTCTCCGATCTCCAGGACGACCTCGCCGTTGACCACCTTGACGCCGGTCACTTCGCCGGCTGTGCCCTGAACAAGAGGCACAGGGTTCTCGTCACCGTCGATTGCCGTGACCAGGAAGCCGTAGAGCCCGTCGTCCAGCGGGTCGCCGTCGTCATCCAAACCGTCCCAGACGATCTCGTGCTCGCCGACCGCGGTCTTGCCTTCCAGAGTGCGCACGGTCTCGCCCTGTTCGTCGATGATCAGGATGTTGACTTCGGAGGCGTTGCCGCCGAGCGCGTAGTTGACTGTTGCGTTGCCGTCTTGAAGCATGAGGACGATACCGTCCGCCGACACGGTTTTTCCGATATAGGAGACTGCGTCGTTGAGCTGGCTTGTGTTCTGCAGATTGATCAGCGCGTCCAGCTTGTCGTTGGTGGCGATCGCCTGTTCGACGCCGGTGAACTCGACAAGCTGGGAGGTGAACTCGTTGGTGTCCATCGGGTCCAGCGGGTCCTGATACTGCAACTGGGTGGTCAGCAGCGTCAGGAAGGTATCGAAGGTCTCGGCCAGGGATGTGCCGTTTGTCAGACCCCCGTTGCTGCTGGAGTCAACAAAGGGGACACCGTTGACCGGACTGCGTGTTTGGGTGATGTCCATATCGCGGTCCCTTCCGTTTTAGACCCGGATGTCCAGGGCGCCGTCATGACTGCCCAGAGCCGGCGGCGGTGGTGTCGCCGGTGAGTCTTCCGGTTCGGCGTCGGCGGTCGGCTGTCCGCCGCCGGTGTTGTCGTTCGAGGCCTCACGGTCGGCGTGCTGCTGGCCCTTCAGGTTGAAGCTCAGGCTGCCGGAGTCGGTCTTCACGCCGGCATCCTGGAGAGCCCGCTCCAAGCCGCGGGCATCGCGCTGCAGCAGGTCCAGGGTCTCCGACCGCTCGGCGGAGATAACGGCGCGCAGAACGCCGTCGTCACCACGCTCGAGCTTGACGTCGATGCGGCCCAGTTCGGCGGGGTTGAGTTTGATGTTGACCTGGTCCTTGCCGGCAAGATGGGCTTTCTGAACCTGCACGGCGACCTGCTCGGCCGTCGTTGACGGCAGGTTGCTCCGCGTCGAGGCAAGGGTCTCGGCAAAGCTGGTGTTCTGGCTCGAGGCCGCGGTCATGGTCCCGGGCGCCGTGCCGCCCGGTGACGGATTGCTGCCGCTGGCATTGCCGCCGGCATCCGCAGCGGGCAGCGGGCCCGGCTTGGCGTTGTTGGCCGCGCCGGTCGCTTGCTGCGCGCTCTGGGCGGCGGCATTGGCGGCTGCGGTGTTGCCCGCGCCCTGCTTCGCCGCGGACTGGGCGGCCCCGTCATTTCCCGTCAGACCGGCTGGAGTGGCCGATCCTTTCTTACGGGTGTTGCGCTCGGCGCCCCCCGCGGTCTCGTCTCTGGGTCTCGCCTGCTCGGCCATGGCGGCTGTCGCGGCTGCTCCGCCAAGCGCAGCGGAGGGACGGGATGTCACGCCGGCACGTTCGGTGGTCACCATCGCTTCATCGGTCGGTGGTGCGGTGTCCCCGGTTCCGGCCGCCTCGCCGCGTGGGGCAGTGGCCGCTGCGTTGGACCCGGGACCCGCCGCTTGCCTCGCCGCTTCGCCGCGGGCAGCACTGTCGGCGGGCTTCGTCTTGGCCGCCTCCGTGCCAGCGGTCTGCTGGCCCTCCGCTGAGGTCGCGGGCGGCGGAGCGGCGGCGCCGGTCGTCTGGCCGGTTGTGGCGGCGCTGCCGCTGGCCGCCGCTGCGGCCTGACCGGTATCGGTGCGGTTGGCGGAACCGGGCTGCGCCGACGTCGTCTGTGCTGCTGCTGCGGCCCCGCCGGAGACTGCGGCTGCGGCAGTGCCGTTACCATTACTCTGCGCGGCAGCCGGCGTGCCGGCCCCGTCCGCCCCGGCCGTTTGCGTCTGGCCCTGAGTGCTGCTGTCGGATCCGGCGCTCTGAGCGGCTGAGGTGGTGGTGTCGGACGAACCGGCGTCCAAGGGCTCATCGGGGTCGCCGCTCGGGCTTTCCGATGGTTTCTCAGCCGTTTCCAAAGGTTCACGCGCGTCGCCGCTCAGATCCTCATCGGGCTCTTCGGTTGCCTGATCGAAGAACTCGCTGTCGCGGTCGTCATCATCGTCACGATCCCGCGCGGATGCTGGTTCCCGCTGATCGTCGTCACGATAGTCCTCCGCGCGCTCGCTGCCGGCATCGTCATGACGCTGGCGGTCCGAAAGCCAGGAGTCCGTTTCTTCGTAGCGTGCTTCTTCCTGCCGCAGGAGCTCGTCGAACGCGCCGTCGCCCGGCCGCTGCTCGGTGTTGTTCTGCGGACCGCCTACGATGGCGGGAAATTCGCTGTTGGTTACTTGCATCGCCGGTTCTACGCGTCTTCTCTAAAGGTGCCGATGGTGAAGGGAGCCGACGCAGCGCCTAGGCTGCGTGGATGGCCAGGCGGTTGCCGGCGGCCTCGACCCGCTGCAGCATGGCGGTTTCCATCGCCGAGAGGTCTTCGCCTGCGGCAATCCGCCGGTCGACCTCTTCCCAGGCGTCCCGCAGCGGCTTCAGCACATCGATGATCTGCGCCGCCATTTCCGCGTCGCTGTGAATGTTGATCCGGATCAGCTGCGCGAGGATGAAGCGGTAAAGGCCGCCCAGCTGCTCGGCGACGTCGCCGCCCTTTTCCATATCCAGGCTCATGTGCAGGGTGGCCACGATCTCGGTCACCACGTTGATGCGGTTGCAGCGTTCCTCGATCTCGTTGTCGCCGATCGCCTTGATCGCGGCAGCCAGGCCGTTGATCGCTTCGTTGTAGAGCATCACCAGAACCCGCGTGGGGCGGGCGCGTGCGACCTCGCTGCGGAATGCTTCGGTTGCGGTAAGCGGCATTGTTCTTCTCCGTGTCGCGTTCCGGGGTGTTGGAGCAGGGGCCGGTCTGCGGCCACTGCGTCCACCGAACCGGTCGGCGGCATCTGTCTGGTCAATCCATGTCACGCAAGAAGTAAGCAAGCGCCGGGCCAACTGGCTGCAGAGGATTAAGTATTTGATTTTCATAATGAAAAAATGAAGGCAAAAACCCTGGCCCAGCCCGCGGTCGATTCTTGCCCTGCAGTTCTTGCTGCCCGCAGGAACAGCTTTGCCGGGTTGCAGGGGCACAGAGCGGCGGTCTTCTGGGGGAGCGCAGCGGCCCTCTCCGGCTACGCTTTGCCGGGCAGGGGACTGTAGGAGGAGCGGGGTTGCAGCGGGCCTGCTCCCGGACGGCACGCTGCCAACGCCATGTAGATTCATAAGGTGACCTGCCGCGTGGGGCGGTGGCCTCGGCTCCCGCCGTGACTCGCTCGAGAGGGGAAATCTTTACCCGGATCGCGCTGCAGGATTTTCCACAATCCGGCCGCTGCAGGCCCCTCTGCGGTCGAGAGGCAGTCGCGTAAGCTGCTGGGATTCAACTGTTATTGACGAGTTGGTCGGGTTGGCACGTTCTGTGCTGAGAAGGGATTGTCCGGTTGTCGTCTGCCCTTGCCGGTCTTGCCGATCGAGGGCGCAACGCCGCCGGGTCTCTGCCCTAGCAGGTATTTGGAGTGGACCTATGCCTACAGTAACAACGAACACCGCCGCAAACTCGGCACTCAGGTTCCTGAATTACAACTCGATGCAGTCGGGGTCGTCGGTCTCGAAACTGGCGTCCGGCTCGCGCATCGTGAAGGCCTCCGACGACGCCGCCGGCCTGGCCGTCGGCACACGGCTTCTGGCCGATGTGACGGTGCTGCGCCAGTCGGCAGTCAATGCCTCCCAGGGCGCCTCGGTGCTGCAGGTGGCCGATGGCGGCCTCGCGCGCATCGCAGACGTGCTGCAGCGTATGAAAGCGCTCGCGGCCCAGTCGCTCTCGGGCGTGCCCTCGAACACGGAACGCGGCTTCATCGACGCCGAGTTCCAGGAACTGCGGTCGGAAATCACCGCGATCGCCCAGACCACGCGCTTCAACGGTGCGTCGCTTCTCGACGGCACGGGCGCGACCACGCAGAGCTTCTTCGTCGGCAGCGAGGCCGGAGACAATATCACCGTGATCTACTCCGCCCTGGCCGGCAGCGCCGATGCTTACTCGGCAGCGGCGATCGGCATCACGGCGACGACGAACGTGGCGAGCGCCGGCGCCGCCTCGGCGGCCATGTCGGTCGTCGACCGGGCCATCGATCTGATCTCCGAATCCCGGGCGACGGCGGGTGCGCTGATCTCCCGTTTCGAGTTCCGCGGCCAGCAGATCGCCACCTCGCTGGAGAACATCGAGGCGGCCAAGTCATCGATCATGGATGTCGACCTGGCGGCGGAGCAAAGCAGATTGGTCTCCTCCCAGGTCCTTGTGCAGGCCTCGGTCTCGGCACTTTCGCAGGCCAACGAATTGCCGCAGGCCTTGCTGAGACTGCTTCAGTAGTTACCTCGTTGGGCAGAGGTGAGCGGGGCGGGGGGCCACCATTGGCTTCTCGCCCCGTTCTTTTTCCACCCCTCACAGGTTTTCCTTTCGCGCCCTCCTCTGCAGTCCTTTTTTTCGTCCTCTACGCCCCGCCGCCAACTGCCGGGCGGCAAAGCTTTCCCGGCGGCACAGAAAATTCTTCCGCAAGTTGCCGCGGGACTGCATGACTTCTGCCAACCGATTATCTTCAACCTATTGTTTTAGTTGATAAAAATGGAGAAGCGGAAACTGGCACGGTCTGTGCAAATCATCCCGTGTCCCTTGCGCGCCAAGCACTTACGGCGCAGCGCCCCGGCAGGAAGGCGGGGGGCGGACGAGCACTCAAGCAGGTCTTTGGAGCAATATCATGCCTACGGTTACGACGAACACGGCCGCCAACTCAGCACTCAGGTTCCTGAACTTCAATTCAATGCAGTCGGGCTCCTCGGTCTCCAAGCTGGCTTCAGGTTCCCGCATCGTGAAGGCCTCCGACGATGCCGCCGGCCTGGCCGTCGGCACGCGCCTGCTGGCCGACGTCACGGTGTTACGCCAGTCGGCAGTCAATGCCTCCCAGGGCGCCTCGGTGCTGCAGGTGGCCGACGGTGGCCTCGGCCGTATCGCCGACGTGCTGCAGCGTATGAAGGCCCTGGCGGCCCAGTCGCTGTCCGGCGTGCCTTCCGACACTGAGCGTGGATTCATCGACGCCGAGTTCCAGGAACTGCGGGCGGAGATCACGGCCATTGCCGCGACAACGCGGTTCAACGGTGCCTCGCTTCTGGATGGTTCCGGCGCGTCGCCGCAGAGCTTTTTTGTCGGCAGTGAAGCCGGCGACAACATCATTGTCTCTTATTCTTCCATGGCAGCGGCCGCTTCGGCTTTCCATGCCACGGCGATGGGATTTGGTGCTGCGTCGGTCGCTGCCGCAGCAGTTTCGAGTATAACCGCCGCGGTGTCGGCGATGACCATTGTCGATTCGGCCATCGACATCATTTCGGAAGCGCGGGCGACGGCCGGTGCTTTGATCTCCCGTTTCGAGTTCCGCGGTCAGCAGATCGCCACCTCGCTTGAGAATATAGAGGCGGCGAAATCATCGATCATGGATGTCGATCTGGCGGCGGAGCAAAGCAGATTGGTCTCCTCCCAGGTCCTTGTGCAGGCCTCTGTCTCGGCGCTGTCCCAGGCCAACGAGCTACCGCAGGCCTTGCTGAGACTGCTGCAGTAAGGCCCGCAACGCAGAGTGAATGAGAAAGGGCGCCGTTTCGCCGGCGCCCCTTTTCCCGGCCGGCTGGCCTGCTTGACCGAACTCTATAGCCTTCGTTCTGCTGCATTTTGATTAGGACGACTGGACTATCGTCATAAGTGATTTGCATCGGCAAATTGCACCGGCGTTTCGCAAAAAACGGCAAGATTTGCCGGGTTCGCTCGGCAAATCTTGCCGTTTTCCCACTTCTTACCTTCGTATTGTTTCTGAACAAGGCTGGCTAGGGATCTGATTCTGAATAAGAACAACCCTTGGATGATGAGTCTGGCATCCGACTTGCTGCAAAGGTGACCGCTGCCCCGTGCCGGTAAGGCGCGGCGCTGGGCATATCCGTCCACGTAGGACGGGTTCAATCCCCACGGCAAGGAGCGGTGGGGGCACTTCATGTAGAAGGAGTAGAACCATGCCTGTTGTTGCTACGAATACGGCGGCCAACTCGGCCCTCCGTTTTCTCAACTACAACTCGTCCCAGGCGACGAGCTCGGTCAGCAAGCTGGCCTCCGGCTCTCGCATCGTGAAGGCGTCGGACGATGCCGCCGGTCTTGCCATCGGCACGCGTCTGAACGCCGACGTCACCTCTCTGACCCAGGCGGGGATCAACGCCTCCCAGGGTGCTTCCGTGGTGCAGGTCGCCGACGGCGGTCTCGGCCGCATCGCCGACGTTCTGCAGCGGATGAAGGCCCTGGCGGCCCAGTCGCTGTCGGGCGTGCCGACCAATACGGAACGCGGCTTCATCGACGCCGAGTATCAGCAGCTGGTCGGCGAGATCACCGATATCGCCCTGACCACCCGGTTCAACGGCCAGTCTCTGCTGGTCGGCACCGCCGGGCCTTCCGACTACTTTGTCGGCACCGACGTCAGCGACACCATCACCGTCGACTTTGGCACTCTGGCGGCGGCGACGGCCGATTTCCGGGCTGCGGCCCTGGGTGTTGATGTCTCCGTCTCCACGGCCGCTTCAGCGGATGGTGCCATGGCGCTGATCGACACCGCGATCAACACGGTGTCGGAGGCACGGGCGACGGCCGGTGCGTTGATTTCTCGCTTCGAGTTCCGCGGTCAGCAGATCGCGACCTCGCTGGAGAACATCGACGCGGCCAAGTCTGCGATCATGGACGTCGATCTGGCGGCTGAACAGAGCAAGCTGGTCTCGAACCAGGTGCTGGTTCAGGCGGCGGTCTCGGCCGTATCGCAGGCCAACCAGATCCCGCAGTCCCTGCTGCGGGTGCTGCAGTAAGCGTCGCTGGCCAAGTAGGCCGGCTCATCCCGTCCGCTCCCGCTGGGGGTGGCTGGAACGACTTCAAGTAGAAGGAATTGAACCATGCCTGTTGTTGCTACGAACACGGCGGCCAACTCCGCCCTTCGTTTTCTCAACTACAACTCGTCCCAGGCGACGAGCTCGGTCAGCAAGCTGGCCTCCGGCTCGCGCATCGTGAAGGCGTCAGACGACGCCGCCGGTCTTGCCATCGGCACGCGTCTGAACGCCGACGTCACCTCTCTGACCCAGGCTGGCATCAACGCCTCCCAGGGTGCCTCCGTGGTGCAGGTCGCCGACGGCGGTCTCGGCCGTATCTCCGACGTTCTGCAGCGTATGAAGGCCCTGGCGGCCCAGTCGCTGTCGGGCGTGCCGACCGATACGGAGCGCGGCTTCATCGATGCCGAGTATCAGCAGCTGAAGTCCGAGATTACCGATATCGCCCTGACGACCCGCTTCAACGGCCAGTCGTTGCTGGATGGTAACGCTGCCACGGCCGACTACTTCGTCGGTACCGATGTCAACGACACCATCACGGTGGATTTCCAGGATCTGGCTGGCGGTGCTGCCGCGTTCACCTCTGTGGGTCTTGGCGTGATCGGCAACGTCGCTTCGGCGACGGGCGCTTCGGCGTCCATGTCGGCGATCGACACGGCGATCAACCTGGTTTCCGAGGCGCGTGCCACGGCCGGTGCCTTGATCTCCCGTTTCGAGTTCCGCGGTCAGCAGATCGCCACCTCGCTGGAGAATATCGACGCGGCCAAGTCTGCGATCATGGACGTCGATCTGGCGGCTGAACAGAGCAAGCTGGTCTCAAACCAGGTGCTGGTTCAGGCGGCGGTCTCGGCTGTATCGCAGGCCAATCAGATCCCGCAGTCCCTCCTGCGGGTCCTGCAGTAAGCGTCAGTTGAAATGCCGGCCAGGTAGGTCGGCTGGGAGCGTCTTGCCGAGAGGCTTGGCAGGGCGAAGACTTCAAGTAGAAGGAACTGTACTATGCCTGTTGTTGCTACGAATACGGCGGCCAACTCGGCTCTCCGTTTTCTCAACTACAACTCGTCTCAGGCGACGAGCTCGGTCAGCAAGCTGGCCTCCGGCTCGCGCATCGTGAAGGCCTCGGACGACGCCGCCGGTCTTGCCATCGGCACGCGTCTGAACGCCGACGTCACCGCCTTGACCCAGGCGGGGATCAACGCCTCCCAGGGTGCGTCCGTGGTGCAGGTCGCCGACGGCGGTCTCGGCCGCATCGCCGACGTTCTGCAGCGGATGAAGGCCCTGGCGGCCCAGTCGCTGTCGGGCGTGCCGACCAATACGGAACGCGGCTTCATCGATGCCGAGTATCAGCAGCTGCGGCAGGAAATCACCGATATCGCGGGTACAACGCGCTTTAACGGTGCTTCCCTGTTGGATGGTGCGACGGCTGCCGCCGATGCCGCCGACTACTTCGTCGGTACCGACGTCACCGACACCATCACGGTGGCCTTCACCGCCCTCTCCGGCGTTGAAGGTTATACCTCGACTGCTCTGGGCATTGCCGCGACGGCGAACACCAACGTGGCCAGCGCCGGCGCCGCCTCCGTCGCCATGGCGGTGATCGACGCGGCGATCAATACAGTGTCCGAGGCGCGTGCGACGGCCGGTGCGTTGATCTCCCGTTTCGAGTTCCGCGGTCAGCAGATCGCCACCTCGCTGGAGAACATCGACGCGGCCAAGTCTGCGATCATGGATGTCGATCTGGCGGCTGAGCAAAGCAAGCTGGTGTCAAACCAGGTGCTGGTTCAGGCGGCGGTCTCGGCCGTGTCGCAGGCCAACCAGATCCCGCAGTCCTTGCTGCGGGTGCTGCAGTAAGCGTCGCTGGCCAAGTAGGCTGGCTTATCCCGGCCATCCTGTTGTGGGGTGGCTGGAACGACTTCAAGTAGAAGGAACTGTACTATGCCTGTTGTTGCTACGAATACGGCGGCCAACTCGGCCCTCCGTTTTCTCAACTACAACTCGTCCGAGGCGTCGAGCTCGGTCAGCAAGCTGGCTTCCGGCTCGCGCATCGTGAAGGCCTCTGACGACGCCGCCGGTCTTGCCATCGGCACGCGTCTGAACGCCGACGTCACCTCTCTGACCCAGGCTGGCATCAACGCCTCCCAGGGTGCCTCGGTCGTGCAGGTCGCCGACGGCGGTCTTAGCCGTATTGCCGATGTTCTGCAGCGTATGAAGGCCCTGGCGGCCCAGTCGCTGTCGGGCGTGCCGACCAATACGGAACGCGGCTTCATCGATGCCGAGTTCCAGGAGTTGGTGCTCGAGATCACCGACGTCGCAGATACGACCCGCTTCAACGGCCAGTCGTTGCTGGATGGTGCCGCTGCGGCAGCTGACTATTTCGTCGGCACCGACGTCAGCGACACCATCACGGTGGACTTCCAGAATCTGGCGGCCGCGACGGCCAGCTTCCAGGCTCTGGCGCTGTTCTCCGGTGCGGCTCAAGCTGTTGATACCGCAGTCAACGCGGAGTCGGCCATGGCGGCAATTGACAACGCCATCAACACGGTGTCGGAAGCGCGTGCGACGGCCGGTGCTTTGATCTCCCGTTTCGAGTTCCGCGGTCAGCAGATCGCCACCTCGCTGGAGAACATCGACGCGGCCAAGTCTGCGATCATGGATGTCGATCTGGCGGCTGAACAAAGCAAGCTGGTGTCAAACCAGGTGCTGGTTCAGGCGGCGGTCTCGGCGGTGTCGCAGGCCAACCAGATCCCGCAGTCCCTGCTGCGGGTGCTGCAGTAAGCGTCGCTGGCCAAGTAGGCCGGTTCAATCCGCTCGCTCCCATGGGGAGCGGGCGGGGGCTCTTCAAGTAGAAGGAACTGTACTATGCCTGTTGTTGCTACGAATACGGCGGCCAACTCGGCCCTCCGTTTTCTCAACTACAATTCATCCCAGGCGTCGGGTTCGGTCAGCAAGCTGGCCTCCGGCTCGCGCATCGTGAAGGCGTCGGACGATGCCGCCGGTCTTGCCATCGGCACCCGTCTGAACGCCGACGTCACGGCCCTGACCCAGGCTGGGATCAACGCCTCCCAGGGTGCGTCCGTTGTGCAGGTCGCCGACGGCGGTCTCAGCCGTATTGCCGATGTTCTGCAGCGGATGAAAGCTCTTGCGGCCCAGTCGCTGTCGGGTGTGCCGACCAATACGGAACGCGGCTTCATCGATGCCGAGTTCCAGCAGTTGGTCGGTGAAATCACCGATATTGCGACGACGACCCGGTTCAACGGAGCGACCCTGCTGGGCGTTTCTGCGGCCGGCGCGCCCGCCGCGGCCACGGCTGACTATTTCGTCGGCACCGACGTCACGGATACCATCACGGTCGACTTCAACGATCTTGTTGCCGCTCCTGGCGCCGTTACCAACTTTGCGGCGCCGGCTTTGTTCGCCGGTGTTGCTCAGAGCGTTGGCACTGGCACAGCCGCAGGGGTTGCCATGGCGGCTATCGATGTTGCGATCAACACAGTATCCGAGGCACGGGCGACGGCGGGTGCGCTGATCTCCCGTTTCGAGTTCCGCGGTCAGCAGATCTCGACCTCACTGGAGAACATCGACGCGGCCAAGTCTGCGATCATGGACGTCGATCTGGCGGCTGAACAGAGCAAGCTGGTCTCGAACCAGGTGCTGGTTCAGGCGGCCGTTTCGGCCGTGTCGCAGGCCAACCAGATCCCGCAGTCACTCCTGCGGGTCCTGCAGTAGGCGCAGGAGAGAACGCCTTCTCTTAGGAGTAGGGCTTTCGAGAGAGGGGTGCCGGTTCGCCGGCACCCCTTTTTTTTGCGCGAACGGGACAGCAGGGGGCGCTGTCCGTCAAAAAAGAACGCCGCGATCACGGCATCGCGGCACCCGTCTTTCCGAAAGCTTCCCGTCGTCAGCCGATTCCAGCCTGACGTCCACAGCGAGATGCACGGGCGGCAAAATCTGCCGCGTTACTGCCTGTACTGGGCAATTCTTGCCGCGTACAGCGGCAGAACTTGCCGTTTTGTCCGGTAGAGCATCTATCATCATAATCAACTTCATTATCTAAGTGTTCATAGAGCATCGCTCTTTCGGACTCATCCTGATGTTGGTATTCGATTTGCTTAGGAGGCTTCGGACCACTGCGCCCGGATTCCGTCCGGCGTCGGGGTTCCGGGTGTCCAAGTAGGGCACTCAATGCACCCCGCCGCAGGAGGTGGTGGGGGCACTTCACGTAGAAGGAATTGAACCATGCCCGTTGTTGCTACGAATACGGCGGCCAACTCGGCCCTCCGTTTTCTGAACTACAACTCGTCCATGGCGTCAGGTTCGGTGGGCAAGCTGGCTTCCGGCTCGCGCATCGTGAAGGCGTCGGACGATGCCGCCGGTCTTGCCATCGGCACGCGTCTGAACGCCGACGTCACCGCCTTGACCCAGGCGGGGATCAACGCATCCCAGGGTGCCTCCGTGGTGCAGGTTGCCGACGGTGGTCTCGGTCGTATTGCCGACGTTCTGCAGCGGATGAAGGCCCTGGCGGCCCAGTCGCTGTCAGGCGTGCCGACCGATACGGAACGCGGCTTCATCGACGCCGAGTATCAGGAACTGGTCAGCGAGATTACCGATATCGCCCTGACCACCCGGTTCAACGGCGAGTCGCTGCTGGTCGGTACCGCCGGCGCTTCGGATTACTTCGTCGGGACTGACGTCAGCGACACCATCACCGTCAATTTCGGTACCCTGGCGGCGGCGACAGCCGACTTCCGGGCCGCTGCGCTGGGCGTCGACGTTGCCGTTGACACCGCGGCCAGTGCGACCGGCGCCATGGCGCTGATCGATACGGCCATCGATACGGTCTCCGAGGCGCGGGCGACGGCCGGTGCGTTGATTTCTCGCTTCGAGTTCCGCGGTCAGCAGATCGCGACCTCGCTGGAGAACATCGACGCGGCCAAGTCTGCGATCATGGACGTCGATCTGGCGGCTGAACAGAGCAAGCTGGTCTCAAACCAGGTGCTGGTTCAGGCGGCGGTCTCGGCGGTGTCGCAGGCCAACCAGATCCCGCAGTCCCTGTTGCGGGTCCTCCAGTAAGCGTCGCTGGCCAAGTAGGCCGGCTCATCCCGTCCGCTCCCGCAGGGGGTGGCTGGAACGACTTCAAGTAGAAGGAATTGAACCATGCCTGTTGTTGCTACGAATACGGCGGCCAACTCGGCTCTCCGTTTTCTCAACTACAACTCGTCCCAGGCTTCGGCCTCGGTGGGCAAGCTGGCCTCCGGCTCGCGCATCGTGAAGGCCTCGGACGATGCCGCCGGTCTTGCCATCGGCACGCGTCTGAAGGCCGATGTCACCTCTCTGACCCAGGCGGGGATCAACGCCTCCCAGGGTGCTTCCGTTGTGCAGGTCGCCGACGGCGGCCTCGGCCGAATCGGCGATGTTCTACAGCGGATGAAGGCTCTGGCGGCCCAGTCGCTGTCGGGCGTGCCGACCGATACGGAGCGCGGCTTCATCGATGCCGAGTATCAGGAGCTGAAATCCGAGGTCACGGACATCGCCAACACGACCCGCTTCAACGGCCAGTCGTTGCTGGGTGGTGCCGCTGCGACAGCCGACTATTTCGTCGGTACCGATGTCAGCGACACCATCACGGTGGACTTCCAGGACCTGGCGGCCAGTGCGACCACCTTCACCTCCACGGGGCTCGGTGTGGTCGGTAACGTCGCTTCGGCGACGGGCGCTTCGGCGTCCATGTCGGCGATCGACCGGGCCATCGACCTGGTGTCGGAAGCGCGGGCCACGGCTGGTGCGTTGATCTCCCGTTTCGAGTTCCGCGGTCAGCAGATCGCGACCTCGCTGGAGAATATCGACGCGGCCAAGTCTGCGATCATGGATGTCGATCTGGCGGCTGAACAGAGCAAGCTGGTGTCCAACCAGGTGCTGGTTCAGGCGGCGGTTTCGGCGGTGTCGCAGGCCAACCAGATCCCGCAGTCCCTGTTGCGGGTCCTGCAGTAAGCGTCGCTGGCCAAGTAGGCCGGCTTATCCCGGCTGCCCCGCCAAGGGGTGGACGGGGGCTCTTCAAGTAGAAGGAATTGAACCATGCCTGTTGTTGCTACGAATACGGCGGCCAACTCGGCTCTCCGTTTTCTCAACTACAACTCGTCCCAGGCCTCGGCCTCGGTGGGCAAGCTGGCCTCCGGCTCGCGCATCGTGAAGGCTTCCGACGACGCCGCTGGTCTTGCCATCGGCACGCGTCTGAAGGCCGACGTCACCGCGCTCACCCAGGCGGGGATCAACGCCTCCCAGGGTGCCTCGGTGGTGCAGGTTGCCGACGGCGGTCTCGGCCGTATCGCCGACGTTCTGCAGCGGATGAAGGCCCTGGCGGCCCAGTCGCTGTCAGGCGTGCCGACCAACACGGAACGCGGCTTCATCGACGCCGAGTTCCAGGAGCTGCGCTCGGAAATCACCGATATTGCGATCACGACGCGCTTTAACGGTGCTTCTCTGTTGGATGGTGGTGCTGCCGCTGCCCAGGCTGCCGACTACTTCGTCGGTACCGACGTCAGCGACACCATCACGGTGGCCTTCACCGCTCTCTCCGGCGTTGACGGCTATACCTCGACGGCGCTCAGCATGACCGCTGCGATCAATGTGGCCTCGGCCGTAGCAGCGACCGCTGCCATGGCGCTGATCGATACGGCCATCGACACGGTCTCCGAGGCGCGGGCGACGTCTGGTGCTTTGATCTCCCGTTTTGAGTTCCGCGGTCAGCAGATCGCCACCTCGCTGGAGAACATCGACGCGGCCAAGTCTGCGATCATGGATGTCGATCTGGCGGCTGAACAAAGCAAGCTGGTGTCAAACCAGGTGCTGGTTCAGGCGGCGGTCTCGGCGGTGTCGCAGGCCAACCAGATCCCGCAGTCCCTGCTGCGGGTGCTGCAGTAAGCGTCGCTGGCCAAGTAGGCCGGTTCATTCCGCTCGTCCTGCCAAGGGGCGGGCGGGGGCTCTTCAAGTAGAAGGAACTGTACTATGCCTGTTGTTGCTACGAATACGGCGGCCAACTCCGCCCTTCGTTTCCTCAATAGTAACTCGTCCCAGGCGACGAGCTCGGTCAGTAAGCTGGCCTCCGGCTCGCGCATTGTGAAGGCCTCTGACGACGCCGCCGGTCTTGCCATCGGCACGCGTCTGAAGGCCGACGTCACCGCGCTCACCCAGGCGGGCATCAACGCCTCCCAGGGTGCCTCGGTCGTGCAGGTCGCCGACGGTGGTCTCGGCCGTATTGCCGATGTTCTGCAGCGGATGAAGGCCCTGGCGGCCCAGTCGCTGTCGGGCGTGCCGACCAATACGGAGCGTGGCTTCATCGACGCCGAGTACCAGGAGCTGCGGCAGGAAATCACCGATATTGCGGGTACAACGCGCTTTAACGGTGCTTCCCTGTTGGATGGTGCGACGGCTGCCGCTGCGGCTGCCGATTACTTCGTCGGTACCGACGTCAGCGACACCATCACGGTGGCCTTCACCGCCCTTTCCGGCGTTGACGGCTATACCTCGACCGCGCTGGGCATTGCCGCGACTGCCAACACCAACGTGGCTACCGCCACCGCGGCAGCCGGTGCCATGTCGGTGATCGATGCGGCCATCGATACGGTCTCCGAGGCGCGGGCGACGGCCGGTGCGTTGATCTCCCGTTTCGAGTTCCGCGGTCAGCAGATCGCCACCTCGCTGGAGAACATCGACGCGGCCAAGTCCGCGATCATGGACGTCGATCTGGCGGCTGAACAAAGCAAACTGGTGTCCAGCCAGGTGCTGGTTCAGGCGGCGGTCTCGGCCGTGTCGCAGGCCAACCAGATCCCGCAGTCACTCCTGCGGGTCCTGCAGTAAGCGTCGCTGGCCAAGTAGGCCGGTTCATTCCGCTCGTCCTGCCAAGGGGCGGGCGGGGGCTCTTCAAGTAGAAGGAATTGAATTATGCCTGTTGTTGCTACGAATACGGCGGCCAACTCCGCCCTTCGTTATCTCAACAAAAACTCGTCCCAGGCTTCGGCCTCGGTGGGCAAGCTGGCCTCCGGCTCGCGCATCGTGAAGGCCTCGGACGATGCCGCCGGTCTTGCCATCGGCACCCGTCTGAAGGCCGATGTCACGGCGCTCACCCAGGCGGGGATCAACGCCTCCCAGGGTGCTTCCGTTGTGCAGGTTGCCGATGGCGGCCTCGGCCGTATCGCCGACGTTCTGCAGCGGATGAAGGCCTTGGCGGCCCAGTCGCTGTCGGGCGTGCCGACCGATACGGAACGCGGCTTCATCGATGCCGAATACCAGGAACTGGTCAGCGAGATTACCGATATTGCCGATACCACGCGCTTTAACGGTCAATCTTTGCTGGATGGCGGTCCTGCCACGGCCGACTACTTCGTCGGTACCGATGTCTCCGACACCATCACGGTGGACTTCCAGGGGCTGGCCACGGGCTTTTCCGCCTTTGGCGCGGCAACCCTGGGCGTCAACCTTTCGGTCGGCGCCGCCCCCGCTGCTTCGGCCGCGATGGACGCGATCGACACGGCCATCGACGCGGTTTCGGAGGCACGGGCGACGGCTGGTGCGTTGATCTCCCGTTTCGAGTTCCGCGGTCAGCAGATCGCCACCTCGCTGGAGAACATCGACGCGGCCAAGTCTGCGATCATGGACGTCGATCTGGCGGCTGAGCAAAGCAAGCTGGTGTCAAACCAGGTGCTGGTTCAGGCGGCGGTCTCGGCCGTATCGCAGGCCAACCAGATCCCGCAGTCACTCCTGCGGGTCCTGCAGTAGGTCTCGACCCAGGTCCGGACCAGCAAGGCCGGGGTGGCGCTTCAGGGCATCATCCCGGCCGTTCCGGACCGGTAGACGAGCCCGCGTAAGGAGGGCTTAGGACAATGGACACGACACTCTTGAGTTCCACGGCGCTGGTCGCACCGCAACGCAGCGCTTCGGCACCCGCCGGCGGCAAAGGTTCGAACGCCGCAGCGGTCGCCAAAAGCGACCGGCCCGCGGCATTGTCAGGCCCGGGGACGGGACCTCGCAGCGATGCGGTGGAGCCGGCTGCGGGGCGGGCCGCCAGCCAGCCGGTGTTGCGCCAAAGCGCCCCGAATTCGGCCCTGACGACCTACCGCGATCAGGACAGCGGCCGACTGATTGTGCGGGTGTACGATCGCGAAAGTGGAGATGTTCTGGTGGAATTTCCACCGGAAAAGGCATTTCGTCCTATCGAAAAGGCGTCGCCGAGCGCCGTATCCCGGCCCAAATCGAGCGTGATTGCGTGAGTTTAACACATTGATAACCAACAATTCTTAACGAATTTTGAGCGATTGGGGCGCTAGCATTGGGCGGTTAGGAGGAGTCTGATGGTTGCAGGTACCCAAGGCACCGTTTCCTTTATCGGGAACTCACCGCTCCTGACCGGGTCATTCTCCGGTCTGGACACGGCGGCCATTATTGAGGCTTCGCTGGCGGTCAAGCGTATCCCCATCGACCGGCTCAACAACCGGATCTCCGACAACGATACGCGGGTCGCCGCCTTCAACGAATTCACGGCGCTGCTGGAAACGCTGCAGTCGAGCGTCAACGCCCTGCGCAATCCGCCCGGTTCCACCGGCATTCTGAGCAACGTCTTCGAGCAGAAGTCCGCCTTCATCACATCGGACACAGCCACGCCCGCAACGGAAATCCTGGGCGCGACAGCGACGAACAATGCCGCGCCGGGGGTCTACGAGATCATCGTCGATCAGATCGCGGAGGCGCATAAGATCTCCGGCGGCACCCTGACCGACGTCAGTACCGGCTTGGGCATCACGGAAACGCTGACGATCAACCTGGCGGGCGCTGCGGCCGAAGAGACGGCGACCATCGACATCACGGCGGATATGACGGCCACCGACGTTGTCTTTGCCATCAACGCCGTGACCGGGACGACCGGCGTGCGGGCCTCGGCGCTGAAGATCGCCGACAACGATTTCCGGATCGTCTTCACCGCGGAAGAGACCAACAAAGACATCGAGCTCAGCGGTACGACCGGCCAGATCCTGGGAGCCACCGGTCTGGATGTCTCTGCTGACAACGGCGCGACCTATACGACTGTTCTGCAGCCCTCGCAGCCGGCTCAGCTCCGCCTCGATGGCATTCCCACGGTGATCGAGCGGGACTCGAACGAGATTGACGATCTGATCGACAACGTGACTCTTGATCTGTTCAAGGAAAGCGATTCGACCGGCACGACGATTACCCTGGAGATCGAGCCCGATCTCTCCGGCGTGAAGGCGCAGATCGAAGGCTTCGTGGCGGCCTACAACGACGTCAAGACCTTCCTGAACTCCCAACAGGTCGTTTCCGAAGACGGGGAGGTGGATGCCTCGGCGATCCTCTTCGGTGACAACCTGCTGCGCTCTCTGGGCCGGGATCTCGGGACCGATCTCGCCGATCTGGTGGACGGGCTTGATTCCACGGCGCTCGCGACCCTGCGGGGCGTCGGCATCGAGCTTTCCGAAGACGGGACCCTGACCGTCGACAATGGTGCGCTCGACGCCAATCTGGTCGACAAGTTGGACGAGGTGCGCGGTGTTTTCGAGTTCGGATTTCAGTCCAGCTCGCCCGACATCCGCATGATCGCCCGCAACGAGCTTCTGAACGTCGGTGACTTCACCATCGACGTTCCGGCGGGTGCCATCGACGGCACCAACCTGCAGGTTGACGGTGTCGACGCCTTCGAGGTCGACGGCGGCCTGCTGCGCGGGCTGGACGGGACGGTCTACGAGGGCATGACGCTGGCCTACAACCGCAATCCCGCCGAGCCGGCGGAAAGCATCAGCATTTCCACCTCGACCGGTATCGCCGAGCGGCTCTATCAGCGCCTTGACAACTATATCAACCAGGGCGACGGGCTGATCACCGAAGAGGTGAACCGCCTGCAGGCCCAGAACGAGGATTTCGTCGATCAGATCGAATCCCTGGAGGCGCGGCTGGTGATTTTTCAGAACAAGCTGATTGAGAAATACGCTGCCATGGAGCGTGCCGTCGCCGCCGCCGAGGCCGCTTCGAGCCAGCTCGAGGCTTTTCTCAAGGGCGGCGACGACTAGGCCGGCTTCGCAGAGGCCTTCCCATCCGTGATCATGCTTGAGGTTTGGTGACTTGACGCAGTCTTTCAATGCTCTTTCCGCATATCAGACCGCTTCCAAGATGGTTTCCTCCCTTGGCGCCGTGGTGCTGCTCTATGACGCGATGATCAAGGAGGTGGCCAACGCCAAGACGGCCATCGAGGAGGGGCGCATCGAGGACCGCTTCAATGCCACCCAGAAGGCCTGCAAGATCCTGGTCGGCCTGCAGTCGCACCTGGATTTCGAGAAGGGCGGGAACATCTCGCTGATGCTCGACCAGTTCTACCACACGATTTTCCGCGACCTACAGCAGGTCAACATGAAGAACTCGGCGCAGATCTGCGACGGTATCATCACCGCGCTCAGCGAGGTGCGGGCGAGCTGGTCCGAACTGGCTCAGAACGAGCAGCGTACCGGGTCGCCGGACGGCAAGGCCCAGGAGGCCAAGCCGGCCAAGCCCGCGCAGGAACCCGAGCGTCCGCCTGAGGCCTCCTCCCTCACGATTTCAATCTGAGGCCCTTTGCGCCTGAAGCTCGGCCTTCGGCTGCCGGCATGGCCGCCGACGCCGGCGGAACAGCCCGATCCAGCGCCTGGCCCGTCCTGCAAGGGCCCATCACGACAGAAATGTTAACGGCCGGAAAGGTTCTCTTAGTGAATCGCGGCTTAACCTGCCTGTTCGCCAGGCAGCCGGCATGTCGCCGGTCCGACCGGCAGTCGCAACTCTAGGCATCCGAAGAGCAAGATATCATGAGCTACGAGCAGGCAGCCCCAGACGCCGACGTCGGGGCCGGCGAGGAACGAAAGGCCAAAGGCTCCTCAAAGAAGCGCCGGCACCGCGAGGGCAAGGGCGCCCGACCGCTGCGCAACACGGGAAAAATGATCGATACGGCCCGCGAGAAGATCGCGGCCAAACGCTGGAAGGATGCCGTAAACCTTCTGAAGCGTGCTCTGAATTCGGATCGCGGCAACGGCGTTGCCATGGCCTTGCTGTCTCATGTGTACATGAACCAGCGCAAGCTTCTTGACGTTCGCAAGCTGATGAAGCGTGCGCTGGAGGCCGCGCCGATGGAGCCTGAGGTGCATAGGTTGCACGGCAAGATGCTGCATACCTTCAACGAGATGGATGCGGCTGCCAACGCTTACACCACGGCCCTCAATCTGAACCCGGAATACGCCGACGCCTATCGCGATCTGGCAATTCTGCTGATCGATGCCGGTGTTCTCGATCAGGCGACCGAGGCACTTGTCGTGGCGATCAAGCTGAATCCGCGGGACGCCATTGCCTTTTACCACCTGGGCCTGATCAAGAAGATGCAAGGCGCGGAGTCGGAGGCCATCGACGCCTACAGCATGGCGGCCGCGATCAAGCCCGACTACGCCGAGGCCCACGTGAACCTCGGCAAGATTGCCATTGACCATGGCAAGCACGAGCTTGGCGAGAAAGCGTGCCGCAGAGCCATCGAAGCGGACCCGACCATTGCGCAAGCCTACGTGAATCTAGGCATGGTGCTGCGCGAACTGAAGAAGCCCGAAGAGGCGTTGGAGTACTCAAAGAAGGGCGTCGATCTTGATCCGAGCAGCGGCGCCTCTCAATCCAACCTGGGCAACGTCTACATGGATCTTCATCGCTATAGGGAAGCCCTGGCCTGCTTCCGCAAGGCGATGGAATTCCAGCCAAGTTTTGCGACCAGCTACTTCAACTTCGGCAACGCTCTGCGCCTGCTGCACGATCTCGACAAGGCTCATGCGTCCTACGACCAGGCCCTGGCCTTGGAGGACGAGCGCGGCGAATTCCATCACAACAAGGGTCTGGTCTATCAGGAGCAGGGGCTGCACAAGCAGGCGCTGGAGAAGTTCCGCCTTGCCCACAAGTTGAAGCCCGAGCATCACGGCCTGGAGTTTTCTCTCGCGCGGTCTCTCTGGACCAACGGCTTTTTCGAGGAGTCCTGGGAGCACTTCGATGCCGGCCTGACCGGCGGGCTGCGTCTGCCAAACCGCAGGTTCCAGGTGCCCCGCTGGCAGGGCGAGGATATCCACGACAAACGGATTCTGGTGTGGCGCGAGCAGGGCGTCGGCGACGAGATCGACTTCGCCCGGCGGTTCCAGCACATTGTGGACAAGGCGAAAGAGGTCGTTATCGAGTCCGACAAGCGCCTGGTCGACATCTTCCAGCGCAGCTTTCCCGAGGCCAGGTTTCTGCCCGAGCGTCTGAACGGCAAGAACGATTGGGAGCGCGAAGACTGCGATCTTCATCTGCCCGCCGGCAATCTGATGCAGTATTTTCCCTTCGGTCAGGAAGACCTGGCCATCGCCAAGACCTATCCTGAAGACGACATCGAAGCGGCCTTCGCCTGCTGGGAACGAGGCAAGGACAGCAAGGGCTATCTGATTCCGAATCCGGAAAGGTTCGATGAAATGGCCGAACGTCTGGCCGATGTTCCGGAAGGCCCCAAGATCGGCATCTGCTGGCGCAGTAAGTTCTCCCACCGCGACCGCGACATCCACTACACCGATCTGGAGATGTGGGAACCCATACTGAAGATCCCGGGGGCGCAGTTCGTGAATGTGCAGTATGACCCCGACGAACAAGAGATGAGCAAAGCCGAGGAGATGTTCGGAATCAAGATCCATCGCTGGGACGACCTCGATCTGAGGATGGATCTTGACGGTGCCTTCGCCCTGACCGCGCAGCTCGATCTGGTGGTTTCCACATCGTCATCGCCGAACCGCATCGCCGACGCGATGGGTACGGAGGTCTGGCTGATGATGGCCGGGGCGAGTCGCCCCGACCAGCCGGTGACGGGCGACTACGGATTGCCGAACCGCATGATCTGGCAGCGAAACTGGACCGAAGAATGGCCGGTTCTGATTGAACGTATCGCCCGGGCGCTCAAGGCCCGCGTCGAGGCGGCAGCCTTTTAGCGCAGCTGGCCCAGCCCAGCTGGCCCAGCCCAGCTGGCCCAGCGCATCCTGCCCAGCGCATCTGGCCGAGTATGCCCGGAAGATAAAAAAGGGCCCGCTGCGAGCGGGCCCTTTTTTGTCGCTTCTTCGACGGAAGCTTTGCAGCGAAGCAGCCTAGAGGGTGTGGCGCACGTCGTAGCGGTCGTTCGGCAGGATATGCTGCCAGGCGAGGCGGTTTGCGGTATCGATGAAGATCGGCGCACGCATGTTCACCGAGGTCTCGAAGCTGTCGCCGATCCTGCGAAAGGTTGCGATCAGCATGATTGCGCAGTCGCCGGCGCCGATGCCGAGATGCTGCTGGGCCGTCTCGATGTCCTTCGGTTCAATCAGCGCCGCGCCCGGGTCGTAGGGCAGCACGATGAAGGAGAGGTCGGTGGGCTCCAGCGCCTGCAGCAGCATGAAGCTGGACTGGGTCTCGCTGGGCACCATGGCCAGGCCGAAGGTGTGGTAGCCGGTGAAGCCGGGGATCGCCTTCGGGAAGTTCAGGGCCTGATCCAGATCAAACTCAATGGTCCCGAAGCGCGTATCGATCGTCTTCTTGTCATTCCCCTCGGACAGCGGTGCCGAGGCCATCGCTCCAGGGGCTTCTGGTGCTGCCTTCTTGGCTGCCATGTGTTCGCGGGGCATGGTTAACTCCTTACTGGTGACGGAGATATTATCGCCGTCCTGTGGTTACGAAATCGCTATCTAAGGTAGTTTAAAAGGCTTAACTCGCTGATCCTCGAGAGCGCCAGATAGGAGCCCTGGAGCTGGACCTCGTCTTGCGCCAGGCGGGTCGTCGCCTCGGCGACATCCACATCCTCCAGGGTCGAGACAAGGTTGGTGGCATAGGTCAGGTAGTCGTCATGGCCGCTGCTGGCGGCCTCCAGGACCTTGCTGCTGGCGCCGATCCTTCCGCGAATGTCGCTGAGCCCGTCGACGGCAGATTTCATCATCGTATAGGCCTGTTCCAGAACCGCGCCGTCCAGGTTGGCGCCTGCGTAGTCCATGTAGGAAAGCGCGCGGAGCATCTCCTCGAAGGCCGGCTCATCGGCCGTGATGCCGTAGGTGGTCTCGAAGGTCTCGTCGGTCCGCACGGTCAGGCCCAGAGTGTCGCCCTGGTAATAGTCGAAGTCCGCGGTGAAGACGCCGGGCAGGCCGGCCTGCGGGGTGTAGGCCACGTCCGCCAGGTCGACAGCCGGAGCGTCGGTCTGGGAGCCGGCAAAGAGATAGCGGTCCTCGTGCGAGGTGTTCAGCAGGGACTCCGCCTCGGCCAGGAAGGTTGCGGAGAACTCCTGCAGCGGGACATCGTTGATGTTCTCGCCCGAGATTGCCGAACTCATGATCGCCAGAACCTCGGTGGCGCGCTCGACCATGATGGCGACCGAGGATTCCATGACCCCCAGCCGCGTCAGCGCCTGGTCGATATTGCGGTTGAACTGTCCAGTCCGCGCCACGGAGCGCTCGATGTTGACCAGTTCGCTGGCGTCGGTGGAGATGCTTGAGTACTGCTGCGCGCGCTTGCCGCTGGCAATCTCGATCTGGCGTTCGGCGACGCTGCTCTGGGTGCGCATCGTGTAGGACATCGTGAGCTGGTACTGGGCGAAGTCTGCAACGCGGAACATCAGCGGGCTCCCATCCTTAGGTCAGGTTCAGAAGCGTTTCGAGCATCTCGTCCACCACCTGGACGATACGGGCCGAAGCGTTGTAGGCGTTCTGGAAGATGGTCATGTTGGCCAACTCTTCATCCATATTGACCCCGGCCTCCGAGAGGAACTTGGCCTGGAGGTCCTCGAAGAAGAAGGTCTGGAAGTCCAGGGTGTCTTCCGCTGCCGCGGTGGCCGAGGCGTTGAAGGAAAGAACCACCCCGGCATAGCCGGAAAAAGTCGTGCTGGTCGACGACGGACCGTTGGCAACGCTGTTGTAGGTCAGGTTTTCCCCGAAGGCGTTGGCCAGCTGCTGGGCGATCTCGTTGTCGCCGACGCCGAGGGAGAGGGCCGGCGGGGTCCCGCGCAGCATGCCCCTGGAGAGGTAGGAGGGGTCGTCCACCAGCGACTGACGGACCGCAATGGTGCTGGAGATACCGGTTTGGCTGCCCTGGTTGGTGGCGGCGGGAATGCCGGTGCTCAGCTCCGGCGTCTCGAACATGTCGTTGAGGCCGAAGAAGTTCGAGAAACCCATATAGGTTTCCTGCGCGGTGTCGCCGTCGGCGTCGAACTGGATGGTCGCGTCGCCGAAGTCGGCGGCCGGACCGTTGTCGAGAATAGCCAGGCGGAAACCCGGCTCCATTTTGATTTCCATGCGGTCGGCATTCCAGGCCGCAGTGCCGTAGCCCGGCGCCGCCGTCAGATGGCCGTTGATCGCGGCGATGATTGCGTTCGGCGTCGTTGCGCCGGCGGCGATGGTCAGCGGTGCGCTGACAGCGTTGCCGTTTGCGTCGAGGATGGCAAAGCTGACGTCGGAGCCCAGGGTCAGCGGATCGGTCGGTGTGTTGATCACTCTTGTGCCGTACATGGCGGCCGGGTCGGCAGCGCCGGTACCCTGGCCCATCGGCGTGTTGGCGCCGCGATTGTGGACACGGTTCAGGGAATCGCGCATCTGGCCGGCGAGCTGATCGAGCTGCTCGGTCATTGCCGGCAGAGTGTTGTCGCGCATGTCGATCAGCGCCTGCAGCTTGCCGCCGCGGATCTCTGTGGTGATGTCGCTGGTCGGCGGAGGCGTCGCGCCGCCGTTCAGGTAGATGCCGCTGATGGTCGTCGGATAGGTCTCGTTGGCCGTCATGAAGGGGGTGACGGTGTAGGAAAGCGTGCCGTAGGAGGTGCCGGAGACCAGGGAGCGGCCGGAAGCCGTAAACAGCCGGATCTGCCCGAAGGAGTCTGTGAACTCCTGCAGCTCCATGTACTCGGAAATGGTCTTGACCGCCACATCCCGCCGGTCCTCCAGGTCGCCGACCGGCAGGCCCTTGGTGATGTTGTTCGCAATCTGCGAGTTGAGGTCGGCGATGATCTCCAGCTCGGCGTTGATGATGTCGACCGCAGCATTGATTTCCGCATCGGCCTGGGTGCGCAGGTTCTGGATGTCGGTGCCCATATTGTTGAAGTACTGCGCCATTTCGACGGCCTCGTTGACGGCGTCGAAACGGTGGGCGGCGACCTCCGGGCTGTTGGCCACGTTCTCGATCGCCAATGCGAGGTCGGTGATGGAGTTGCCCAGGGCGTTGTTGTTGCCCAGGGAGCCGAACATCGCCTGCATGCGGTTGTAGTAGTCAGCGGTGACTTCCGCATTGCCGAGCACGGTGGTTTCGCTCATCAGGTCGCGGCGGAGGAACTGGTCGATGCGCCGGACGATCTGGGCGGTCTCAACGCCGTTGCCCTGGCCGCCAAGGACCCGGTTCTGCTGCTGATGAACCTTGCGGGCGTAGTCCGGCGTGTTCACGTTGGCGACGTTGCCGGAGGTGACCTGCAAGGCGGTCTGATTCACCTGGAGTCCGGCCAGGGCGCTGGAAAGAGCGATACTCAGCGACATCTTTGGCGTCTCTCTCTCATCTGTTCCGCGGTTTGCCTTGGCTGAGGACTAAAGCTGCTGGTCAATCTGCACCGAAACCGGCGGCTGGCCAGCCGAGCGGCTGGCGCCGCCGTTGTTCGAGTAGCCGCTCGACTCGCTCTGGTAGCTTTGCACGGCGTTGACGATGGCCGTGGCGATCCGCTGGTTGGCGGCCCGGGCTGCGTTGATGGCGGTTTCGTTCTCGGACATCACGGCGTGCATGCGCTCCATGACGTCGGTCAGCTCTTCGCGCAGGCGCGGGTCGATCAGCTCCGCGAAGGCCGGATTGCTGCGCAGCGCCTCCGTCTGCTTTTCGTAGCTCTGCACCAGCGCCAGTTTGTGGTCCTGAAGCTCGCCGAAGTCGCGAACCCGCATAGCCCGCAAGAGCTCGACCTCACGGCTCATGACGGCCGTAAGATCCTCGACAAGTTGGATGACCTGACGCAGTTCCGCCGGCGACGGCGGCTGTGCCTCGGACTGCTGTTCGATCATGACTGCATCTCCTGCATCTTGAGGATTTCGCGCTGCACCGATTCGGCGATGCCGACGCCGCCGGCCTTGGCCACGGCCTTGCCGTACTCCTGAACCAACATCGACCGGTAGATCTCCTCGCCGGAGCCGCCGCCGAAAAGCCCGTCTGTCTTGAGGTTCTTGAACACCGGCGCGAGCATTTCCGATATGAAGAGGGCCTCGAACTCCTCGCCGGCCTTCTTCGCGGCGCGCTCCGCCGCTTCCAGGGTCCCGGCGGGCGTGGTCTTGGCAGACGCGCCGGCCTGGGGCCTTGCGGCCTCCAAACCGGCGACAAAGGGGCTTACGGGGGCCTGCAGCATGGTCAGAGCACCTCGATCTCGGCCTGCAGGGCGCCGGCGGCCTTGATCGCCTGAAGAATGGAGATCATGTCCCGCGGTCCGATGCCGAGTGCGTTGAGCCCGTTGACCAGCTCCTGCAGGCTGACTCCGGCGGGGACGACGGCCAGGCGGTTGTCCGCGTCTTCGTCGATCTCGATTTCCGTGCGGTCCACGACCTCGGTGTTGCCGGTGTTGGAAAAGGCGTTGGGCTGGCTGACCTGCGGCGTTTCGGTGATGCGGATGGTCAGGTTGCCCTGGGCGATGGCCACGGTGCTGATGCGCACGTTTTCGCCCATGACAATGATGCCGGAGGCCTCGTCGATGATCACCCGGGCCGGCTGGTCGACCCGTATCGGCAGTTGCTCGATGTCGGTCATCATGGCGACGGTGTCGCCGTTGTAGCGCGAGGGCACCGACACCCGCACCGTCATCGGGTCCAGGGAGCGGGCCGCCGTCTCGCCGGCAAAGCTGTTGATCGCATCGGCGATGCGGCGTGCGGTGGTGAGGTCGGGGTTGCGCAGGGCGAGCTTTATGGAGCGCATCTGCTCCATCTCGAAGCCCAGTTCCCGCTCGACAATCGCCCCGTTGGCGATGCGTCCGGCGGTCGGCACGCCGCGCACGATGGTCTCGCCATTGCCGGCCGCGCTGAAGCCGGCGACGGCGATGCCGCCCTGGGCGACAGCATAGACTTCGCCGTCCGCCGCCAGCAGCGGGGTGACGAGCAGCGTGCCGCCCAAAAGGCTCTCGGAGTCGCCGATGGCCGAGACGTGGATGTCGATGCGCGTGCCCTGACGGGCGAAGGGGGGAAGGTTGGCGGTGACCATCACTGCGGCGACGTTGTCCGTATCGAGATCGTCATCCCGCGCGTTTACACCCATGCGTTGCAGCATGCCGATCAGGCTCTCGCGGGTGAAGACAGCGCTGTCCAGATCGTCGCCGGTGCCGTTGAGGCCGACCACGAGGCCGTAGCCCACCAGCTGGTTGTCGCGGATGCCCTCGAAATCCACCAGGTCCTTGATTCGCGACTGTGCCTGGACGCTGTCGAGACCCGAGGCCAGCAGCAGGCAGACCGCAAGGCACAGCCACTGCAGCAGCTGTGCTGCGGCGCCGACCGGGCGAATCATCTTCGGCCGGGCCATGGACAGAAGCGGGGGCAGGACAGGGTTCATCAGGTCGTTCCGCGTCGTGGGTTCCTTGTTCGGTCTAGGGAATGCGAAAGGCGTGCCAAACGCCCGATCTTTGAAGCGCCTCTGAAAACGGCGGAATTCCGCCGGTTCTGGTGGCCCGTGTCAGCCGCAGGCCCGCTGCCCGGCAAAAAGGGATCACCCTGGCCCGGGAAAATATTGCCGGTTTTTCAGTAGGTTAACCCGTTATTAACCGCGCCGGCGCAGTGTCGCTGAAGAACCAGCCAGTGTCGGACAGGCCATGAAGATTGACCGCCTCTCGGGGCCTCGCAGCGCGGCAAAGCGCAAAAAAGCCGGTGCCTCCTCCACTGCGGACGGCGGCTTTGCCAGAGCCCTTGCCGGTTCCGCGCAGGAGGCCGGTGGCACCAGCGGCGGTGGGCCGGTTCAGGCGGTCAGCGCGCTCCTGGCGATTCAGGAGGTTTCAGACGCCTCGGCGGGCCCCAGCCGCGGCCGGCGCCGGGCGGAAGATATTCTCGACGAGCTGGAAGACCTGCGCCTTGCGCTGATGTTCGGCGAGGTTCCGATAGCCCAGTTGGAGCAGCTCGGCGCCCTTCTGGCCCAGCGGGAAGGGTCGATCGAGGACCCGAAACTGGCTGAAATCGTGAACGAAATCGAGATTCGCGCGGCGGTCGAACTGGCCAAGCGCGGGCGCTGACCGGCCGGCGGGGAACCGCACAGAAGCGCCGGTCGACGGCCCCCCGCAGGGCCGTCTCGCCACAAGAAGATTTGATGCGTTCAAAGGCTTGCCGGGCAAGGCAAATTCCATATACTCCCGGCGCGATTTGGTACTCATTAACGGGACCAGGGATGACTGTAAAGCTGCCGAAGAACTATCGTCCCAGCGAGGACGAGACCTTCATGAACCCGAAGATGCGTGAGTATTTCCGTCAGAAACTGCTGGCCTGGAAGGATGAACTGCAGCGCGAATCCGGCGAGACGTTGCAGCACCTGCAGGAAGTCTCTTTACACGAACCCGATATTGCCGACCGCGCCTCTCTGGAAACCGACCGCTCGCTGGAACTGCGGACGCGTGACCGGGAGCGCAAGCTGATCTCAAAGATCGATGCCGCGCTGCGCCGCATCGAAGAGGACTCCTATGGCTACTGCGAGGAGACGGGGGAGCCGATTTCGTTGCGGCGCCTGGAAGCCCGCCCGATCGCGACCCTGTCCATCGAGTCTCAGGAGCGCCACGAACGCATGGAGCGGACCCACCGCGACGATTGATGTCGCTTGCCGCTCAGCCAAAAGCAAAAGGGCCGCGTTGTCGACGCGGCCCTTTTTCGTTGCCTGCGAGGATGGCGTGAAAAGGAGCGGTTGTCAGAACGGCCAGATGATGTCGAAGACCTGCTGGCCGTAGCGCGGCTGCTGGACGTCCGAGATCTGACCGCGGCCGCCGTAGGCGATGCGCGCTTCGGCGATCTGATCGTAACCGATGGTGTTCTGCGAGGTGATGTCCTCCGGCCGGATGATGCCCGCCACCTGCAACTCGCGCTTCTCGTAGTTGACCCGGACCTCCTGGCGGCCGGCGAGAACGAGGTTGCCGTTGGGCAAAACCTGGGTGATCAGCGCGGCGACACGCAGGTTGATCGACTCGGTACGGTTGACCCCGCCGCTGCCTTCGGAGGAGGAGGTGCTGTCGAGGTCGACCAGGTCCGTCGGATCGACCGCCTCCGGCAGGATGTCGGCGAGGCTGGCCTCGTAGCCCAGGAAGGCGCTGGCCGAGGCGTCCTCGGCGTTGGTGCGGCTCCGGGTCGTGGTGTTGTTGATCGCCGCGTTGTCCTGGATCTCGATGATCACGGTCAGGATATCGCCCACGGTTCCGGCCCGCTGGTCCTTCAGGAAAGCGCGCGATCCCGGCCGCCAGAGCGAGTTGGGCTGGCGCTCCACCTCGATGGGGGCCGGCATCGGCAGGGACACCGCTTCCGGACCGGCCAGTGGGGCCGGGCTTTCGATGGCAGAGAGTTGCGGCTCTTCGCCGACTTCGGACAGCCGGGTCAGCATGTTGCAGGCGCTGAGCGAGAGTCCGGCAATGCCCAGAAGCAGCGCGCGGCACAGCAGGGCGCCAAGGCCCCGGCGGTTGCTGGTGTGGCTGGAGGTCATGCTTCGTGCTCCCCTCAATTGCTTTGGGCGCTGGCGGTGGGTGTGACGACGACGTTGCCGGTATCGATCACCACGGCGTTCACCACGCTGTTGGACTTGGTGTTCATGACTCTGATGACATCGCCCTGGGCGCCGTTTTCCAGGGCGCGGCCCTGGACCGTCAGCTGCATGCGCTGGGTCTGCAGACGGATCGTCACCAGGCTGTTCTTGGCAACGACCACAGGCGTCTGCAGGTCGGTCGCGCGGATCAGTTGCTGCGAGCGGATCGGCCTGCGCGGGCTCATGCCGAGCAGCAAATCCTGGGAGCTGACGGTGCCGCGGGTCAGCCGGTTCGCCGGCATTGCGATCCACTCGATATCGCTGGCGCGGATGACGTCGCCGGGCCTCAGGTCGCGGCGCAGCACCGGCACATCCGTCAGCATCACCGCCCGGCCGGTCACCGAAGCGCGGGCCACCGGCTCTCCGTTGGCCGGTGCGATCACGTGGGCAACAAAGCGCCCGCTTGCGGAATCCAGCGACAGGCCGGTGACGGCGAGGCTGGGCTCGTTTGAGCTGGGCAGTTGCAGTTCCAGGCTCGGGTTGTCCAGAGCCAGCTCCAGTTGGCCGCTGACGCCGCGGTCCGCCAGCGCCACGCGCAGGGCTGCTTCGATCTGCTCGGTGCCGATGCGGTGACTGGCCCGCCGCAGCGTGATGCGGTCGTAGCGCGAGCGCGGCTGCCAGGTGAGGTCATGGGCCCGGGCCACCGCCAGCAGCCAGCGGGCGCCGATATCCACCGTCGCACCCGGACTCGGCGCGCGGGCAACGGCTGTCTCCGCCAGGGCCGGATCGGCGATGCCTTCGAAGAGGTCGCCCAGACGCACCACGCGATCATCGACCAGCGCTTCGTCCTTGAGGGTGATCAGCGCTGCAATCTCAGCGTCTGCCCCCACAGTCTGGGCCGCTGCCCGGCTGGCGGGCGCGGCCAGCATGGCCAGAGCGATCAATGCCGCCGAGAGTGCCGTGGAGATATGCTTATGCATCATACCCTCCCGACTTAGCGGAGCTGCGTCACGCTGCGCATCATCTCGTCGGACGACTCGATGACCTTCGAGTTCATCTCGTAAGCGCGCTGCGCGGTTATCAGGTTGGTGATCTCGGCGACCACGTTGACGTTGGAGGTTTCCAGCGCCCCCTGGATGATCCTGCCGAACCCTGCCGAACCCGGGGTCGCCACCGTCGCGGCGCCGGAGGCGGCCGTCTCCAGCAGCAGGTTGTTGCCGATGGCATCCAAGCCGGCCTCGTTGGCGAAGTTCGCCAGCTCAAGCTGGCCGACCCGCTGCGGTGCTGTCTGGCCGTCCAGGTCCACGTAGACCTCGCCGCTCTCGTTGATGGTGATCGCCTGGGCATCCTCCGGCACGGTAATGCCGGGTTGGACCACATAGCCATCGGCGGTGACGATGTCGCCGTCGGGGCTGAGCTGCAGCGAACCGGCGCGGGTATAGGCCGTCTCGCCGTTCGGCAGCTCCACCATCATCAGGCCGCGTCCGTTAACCGCCAGGTCCAGCGGATTCTCGGTCTGCAGGATGTTGCCCTGGCCGGAAAGGCGGTAGATGGCCGCCGATTTGACACCCAGGCCCAGCTGCACGCCGGTCGGAACGATGGTACCGGCGTCCGAGGAGGCGGCGCCGACACGGCGCAGGTTCTGATAGAGCAGATCCTGGAATTCCGCACGCTGGCGCTTGAAGCCGGTGGTGTTCATGTTGGCGATGTTGTTGGAGATGACTTCGACGTTCAGCTGCTGGGCCAGCATGCCGGTCGCGCCAATGTTCAGGGATCTCATGGCTTGCTCCTCTCCTATCCTCGTGCCGGGCTGCCGAGCGCCTGAATGGCGCGGCGCATGCGTTCATGTTCGTCGTTGACCATTCGCCCGGTCGAGCTGTAGCTGCGCACGGTCTGCATCATCTTCGTCAGCTCGACGATGCCGGCCACGTTGGACCCCTCGATCATGCCCTGGACCACTTCGGCATCCTCGGCGGCCAAGGCTTCCTGGCCGTTGGCGTCGTAGAAGCCGTTGGCCAGCTTGACCAGGCTCTGCTGGTCTTCAAAGCGTACGAGGCGGATCTTGCCGACGGGGCCCTCGTCGGTCGAAACCGTGCCGTCCCGGGTGATGCTCACGTTGCTGCTGTTGGGCGGCAGGACAAGCGGGTTGCCCCCCTCGCCAAGGACCTTGTCGCCCGTGGCGGTGACCATCTCTCCCTCTGCGTTCAGGCGAAAGCTGCCGTTACGCGTGTAGCGGGGGCCGAGAGGCGTCTCCACCTCGTAGTAGGCGTCTCCTGAGATCGCCGTGTCCAAGGGGTTTTCGGTGGCGGTCAGATTGCCTTCCGTCAGGTTGCGGACCAGGGCGATGTCCTGGACGAAGCTCATTTTTTCACCTGAATCCGTGGATTCCAGGTGCTCGACGAAAAGCATGCTTTCGCCCTTGTAGGCGTTGGTGTTGAGGTTCGCCATGTTGTTGGCGATCACACTCATTTCCCGCCTCAGGACCATCTGGCGCGATAGCGCGATGTAACCGGCGTTTTCCATAATCTTACCTGACACTCGTTGGGCAGTTGCAATGGGGCAGTCGGTCGGCCGCAGGGGCCGTCGCCAACAGAGAAGCAAGCCGCGTGCCAGGCTATGAATTCAATGATTTCAATGCTTTAGAGGCGCAGCCTGTGGCCGGCTTGGGGGGACCGCCGGGCGCTCTTGGCAGAGCTTGCCCGGCAGATCTTGCCCCGCGCCCAAATCGTCGGGAAATGCCCGGGAAGCTGCGCCTTTCAACCAAGTCTTAACCAACCATCCGTAGGCTCGTGGCAGTCGAAAACTCAAGATAACTGAATAGGTTGACCGCAATGGCCGAACAGGCTGCAACTCCGGGCGCCGGTGATGTCGAGATCGAAGCCACCCCGAAAGGGGGCATGAACGGCAAGAAGCTCGTTCTCTTCATCATCCTGCCGATCCTGCTGCTCATTGGCGCGGTCGCCGGCGCCTATTTCTCCGGGCTTCTGGACTCGCTGCTCGGGAAGGCGCCGGAACCCGTGGTCGAGGAAGAGCTGGCCCCGGTCGAAAGCAAGGCGGTCTTCTACGATCTGCCGGAAATGCTGGTGAACCTGAATTCCAGTGGGCGCAAGACCAACTACCTGAAGATTTCCATCAGCCTGGAGCTGGCGCGCGAGGCCGACCGTGCCGAAATCGGCACTGTCCTGCCGCGCATCGTGGACAACTTCCAGGTCTATCTGAGGGAACTGCGTATCGAGGATCTGCGCGGCTCCGCCGGCCTGCAGCGGTTGCGCGAAGAGCTGCTGATCCGCGTGAACACGGCGGCACAGCCGATCCAGGTCCGCGACGTACTGTTCAAGGAGATGCTGGTTCAGTAGCCGCGCAGCGGCGGCTTGGCGCAAGCTGAGACCCAACGGCGAGAGAGTCTGAGGTAGATGGCCGACGAAGAAGCGATGATGGCGGAGTGGGAGGCCATGGCCGAGGAGGGCGAGGCCGACGCCGACGACGCCGCCCCCGATGAAGCCGCCCCGGCCGGTTCCACACGAGTCCTCGATCAGAGCGAAATCGACAGCCTGCTGGGCGTCGCCGGCGCCGGCGACGACGAGGGCGAGGAATCCGGCATCCAGGCCATTCTCAACTCGGCCCTGGTCTCCTACGAGCGTCTGCCGATGCTGGAGGTGGTCTTCGACCGCCTGGTCCGCATGATGTCGACCTCGCTGCGCAACTTCACCTCCGACAACGTCGAGGTCAGCCTCGACAACATCACCTCGGCGCGCTTCGGCGATCACATGAACTCCATCCCGCTGCCGGCCATGCTCTCGGTCTTCAAGGCCGAGGAGTGGGACAACTACGGCCTGATGACCGTTGACAGCGCGCTGATCTACTCGATTGTCGACGTGCTGCTGGGCGGCCGCCGCGGGACCGCGGCGATGCGTATCGAGGGCCGCCCCTACACGACGATCGAGCGCAACCTGGTCGAGCGGATGGTTCACGTCGTGCTGGCGGACCTCTCGGCTGCCTTCGACCCACTTTCGCCGGTCACCTTCCGCTTCGACCGGCTGGAAACCAATCCGCGCTTTGCCACCATCGCCCGGCCGGCCAACGCCGTGATCGTGGTGACGCTGCGTGTGGACATGGAAGACCGCGGCGGCCTGATCGAACTGCTGATTCCCTACGCCACGCTGGAGCCGGTGCGCGAACTGCTGCTGCAGATGTTCATGGGCGAGAAGTTCGGCCGGGATTCGATCTGGGAAGGCCATCTGACGGCGGAGCTCTGGCAGACCGATATCAGCATCGATGCGGTGCTGGACCAGGTGGAGATGCCGCTGGGCGAGGTCCTGGAGTGGATTGAGGGCAGCCAGCTGGAGCTGAACTGCACGCCCAACTCGAAGATCGAACTGCGTTGCGGTGATGTTTCCATGTTCAAGGGCCGCATGGGCCGGCGCAGCGGCCATATCGCGGTTCAGGTCGCCGACAAGATCGTGCGTGAGGGAGACTCGTAAATGACTTGGCTGCAGGACTACGGTCTTGTTTTTGACGTCGCCATCTGTGTCTTGCTTGTCACCACCATCGGCTATGCCATGGTGCTGAACCGCAAGCTGACCGAACTGCGCCGTGCGCGCGGCGACATGGAGAAGCTGTTCGGCGAGTTCTCCGCCGCGACCGGCAGGGCCGAGGGCGGACTGCAGGCGCTCAAGCAGCGCAGCGTCGAGGCCGGCGACGGCCTGGCCCGCAAGGTCGACGATGCCTGCCGTCTGGCTGACGAGATGGCCTTTCTGGTGAAGAAGGGCAACGAGATCGCCGACCGGCTGGAAGTCTCCATCGCCGCCTCGCGCAAGCTGGAGCGTGAGGCCGGCGGTGCCGTCGCAGGGCTGTCGAAGCAGCGGCTGCACCGCGCGCCGATGGATATCACAAAGATGGAGAAGAAGCCGCTGGAGGAGCCGGAGGTGGCCGCGCCGGTCACCCCCGCGAAGCCGGTGAACGGCATTGCGAAGCTGGCGAAAAAGCGGCTCTCGCGCTCCGACAGCGAGCTGATGCGCACGCTTCAGGCGATGCGCTAGAAGCCCTCTCGAATTCAGGAACTGGCGATGCGTTTCAGGCTTCTGCCTCTGGTCATCCTGGTCGCCGGCCTGGCCATGACGGCCAAGCTGGCGGGTATCTGGCAGGATCTCGGCGGTTCCCAGCCGGCTCTGGCTGCCGAAACGGCGGCCGGCGAAACGCCTGGGCCCGCGCCTGCGGAAAGCGGCGCGCCCGCGTCCTCCGCCCGCGCGTCCTCCGCCCCCGCTTCCTCCGGCGAAGCCGAAGTCGAGACGGCGGAGGTGCCGACAGATCCGGTCCCTCCGGGCCAGATCACCGATCTTTCCGCCGACGTCTTCGATCTGACGGATGAGGAACTGGGTCTGCTGCAGTCGCTCTCGCAGCGCCGCGAAGAACTGGAACAGCGGGCCCGCGAGGTTGACGAGCGCGAAGTCCTTCTGAAAGCCGCCGAACAGCGGATCGAACAGAAGATTCGCGAGCTGGAGGGCCTGCAGGAATCGATCGAGGCGCTTCTGGTCGAGCACGACGAGCAGACCGAATCGCAGATGAAGAGCCTCGTTAAGATTTACGAGAGCATGAAACCGAAACAGGCGGCACGGATCTTCGAGGAGCTCGACATGGAAGTCCTGCTCGAGGTGATCGAGCGGATGAAAGAGCGCAAGTCGGCGCCGATCCTCGCGCAGATGAACCCGCAGCGCGCCAAGGCCGTGACCCTTGAACTGGCCCAGCGCCGCGAACTGCCGATCCCGCGCGAATAAGGTGGAAATTCGAGGCTTTTCAGCGCTTTTTACTGACTGTTAACGCCGATTCATTAGCTTTCCCCGCAGACCGTTTCGCACCTTCTGCGGGCCAGAATTCACGGGAGTTTGAGATGTCGACAGTCGACATGAGCATGCCGATCCTGATCGTGGACGATTACAAGACCATGCTTCGGATCATCAGAAACCTGCTGAAGCAGTTGGGCTTCAACAACGTCGATGAGGCCACTGACGGCAGTGCCGCACTGCAGAAGCTGCGGGACAAGGAGTACCATCTGGTGATCTCCGACTGGAACATGGAGCCCATGAGCGGCATGCAGCTTCTGACCGAGGTGCGCGCCGATACCAAGCTGAAAGAACTGCCTTTCATCATGATCACCGCGGAGAGCAAGACCGAGAACGTCATCGCCGCGAAAGAGGCCGGCGTCAGCAACTACATCGTGAAGCCGTTCAACGCGGCGACGTTGAAGACCAAGCTCACGGCTGTCCTCGGTAACTTCTAAGCGCCCTGTACTCTATTTAAGGAGCCGCATTATGGCTGTTGCGGCGGTCAAAGAGAAAATCGCATCTCAGCTCGTGGAGCTGCAGAAGTCCGAGGGTGCGGTCTCACCTGAGGAGATCGTTTCCATTGTCGAGTCGATCGTCGAGACGATCGAAGGCGATATGTCCGCCGTGAGCCTGAAGGTCTACGCGGATATAGAAGCCCTGGCGCGCTACATCGATACTGCACGCAGCGAGATCGCGGATCTGCGTCCTGACGACATCAACGCAGAGCATCTGCCCGCCGCCACTGACGAACTGACAGCCATCGTCGGCGCGACCGAGCAGGCCACCCACACGATCTTCGAAGCGGTTGAAGCGATCGAGGAACTGGCCGAGAAGATGCCCGAGGACGTGGGCGAGAAGGTCTCGGCGGCGGTGACCTCGATCTACGAGGCCTGCGGGTTTCAGGACATCACCGGCCAGCGGATCACCAAGGTGGTCACTGCGCTGCAGAAGGTGGAGTCGAAGGTGGACGCGCTGCTCCATGCCTTCGGCGACGAGACCTTCGCGGGCGAGCGGCCGAAGCAGCCGGAGAAGAAGGCCACTGCGCCCAGCGGTGCACCGGCCCGCCCGGACGAAGACCTCATGAACGGTCCGCAGCTTCCTGAAGACGCGATCAGCCAGGACGATATCGACGCCCTCTTCGGGTGATCCCCGATGGCGGGTCTGCAGCACGAACCAGGCCGGCGGCAAAGCAACAGCCACGTCATGGCCCTTCTCAGTCTGAAGGTGCTGCTGCTGGCTTTCTTCATCCTCCTGAATGCACTGGCCGAGTTCGAGACGGAACGCAGTACCGCCGTGCTCGACAGCGTGCGCCAGGCGTTCCGCGGCGTCGTGCCGGCGCATGAGAGCGTCAGCGAAGAGATCGCGGCGCTGGAGATCCTGGACGGCGCCGAAGACATCACCGATGCGCTGGGCCGCCTTTTCGATGACAGCCTGCCGGTGGTGGAACGCGAGACGCCCGGCGGCAGCCGCAGTCTGCAGGTCGACATTCCCAGCAACGAGCTCTTTGCGCCCAACAGTATCGTCCTCAGCGGCGAGGGCCTGGACCTGCTGACGGCCATCGCCTCGGTGCTGGCCGACCCCCGGTTCTCGGCCGGGACCTATCAGCTCGACGTCCTCTACGGCGTCAGCGGCAGGGGAGAGGACCTCGGCAGCCGGCTGCTGCCGGTGCGCCGTGCCGGGGCGCTGGTTCGATCGCTGGAGCGCGAGGACGTGCCCTCGGCGCGGTTGTCCGCCGGTCTGCTGCCGTCGTTTGCCGGACAGGTCCGGCTTCATTTCATCCTCTCACCGCCCACCGCCGACGGCGCCGCTCCGGCGGCCGAAGGGGGCTAGCGTCATGGCGCGGGAAAGCACCCAATCGAAGAACAAAAGTCAGGCCTGGCGCGGTCCGGTCTTCGGGGTGCCGGCATACCGCGGGCGGCCTGATGACGGCGGTCAGGCCTGGCTGATGACCTTTACCGATCTAACGGCCTTGCTGCTCACGTTTTTCGTCCTGCTCTATTCGATGTCGACCATCAACAGCGACGACTGGCAGAACCTGGTCGATGCCCTGTCGCCGAAGCTGCCCAGTGTGCAGGAGGTCACGGTCGCCCTGCCGAGCCAGGACAAGGATGCCGAGGCGATCGACCGCACGCCTGGCACGGACCTCGGTTATCTCGCCAGCCTGCTGCAGGAGCAGGTGGGGGAGGACCCGGTCCTGGCTGAGGCGGTGGTCCGGCGGGAAGGCGAGCGCATTGTCCTCGCGCTGCCGGGCGACCTGCTCTTCGCATCCGGCTCCATCGAGCTGAGCGAAGAGGGCAAGGCGTCGATCTTTGCCCTGGGCGGGGTTCTGCGCAACCTGCGCAACGTGATCGAGATTGCCGGTTTTGCGGACCCGCTGCGCCCGCGCCGCAGCTTTGAAAGCAACTGGGAACTGTCGCTGGCGCGGGCGACGACCCTCGCCGACATGATCACCGCAGCCGGGTACAAGGGTGAGATCCTGGTGCGCGGCTATGGCCACGCCCGCTACCAGGCGCCCGCGCAGGCGAGCGAGAAGGCGGCGAGCATGGCGGAGGCGCGGCGCGTCGAGATCGTCATTCACGCCCATGCGGCGGAGCGCCGCTGACCATGCGCTGGCTGCCGTCCCTTTTGCTTGTGCTGGCGCTGCTGCCGCTGTCTCTGCCGCTGTCTCTGCCGCTGTCTCTGCCGCTGCCGGCCCAGGCGGCGGAGCAGATCACCCTGCGTGGCGGTCTGCATCCGGGTTACGGGCGGCTGGTCTTCGATTGGCCGCGGACTGTCGACTATGAGGCCCGCATTGCCGATGGCAAGCTGGTCGTCACCTTTTCCGAGGCGGCGTCCTACGTCGGAACGGTGCGGACGCGCGGCCTGCGCGGCTACGCCGGGGTGCCCGAGATCGCCGAGGGCGGCCGACGGCTCAGTTTCGATCTCGACGGCGACGTGGAGCTCAAGCACTTCCGACTGGGATCGAAGGTGGTGATCGACCTGCGCCCGGCTGCGCTTGCCGCCAAGCCTGACGGTGGCGGCGGTGACGGCCGCGCCGCGCCTTCGCAGGGCGATGCAGCAGAGGATCTGCCGCGGGTGCGGGTGCGCGGCGGCCGCCACGCAGACTACAGCCGCCTTGTCTTCGATTGGCCGGAATCGGCTGGCAGCCGTCTGGAAGAAAGCGCGGAACGGGTTCGTATCCGCTTTGACCGCCCGGCGCGCTTCGATGTTTCGGCGGTGCGGCCGGCAGGCCTGCCGCAGGTGGCGGGGGTGGCTGCGGATGAGACCGGCGTGACCGTGACCCTGCCGCAGCCGTCCCGTGTGCAGGTCTCGCGCAGCGGCAGCAAGACGGTTCTGGATATCTACGCTGCGGCCGGTCCGCAACCCGCAACGGATGCAGCCGAAGAAAGGCCGGCTGCGAAGGCACAGGCCGAGACGGCAGGGGGTGTCGTCGATCTGAGCCCGCGCCCCGCCGAGGCTCCAGCCGGCGAGCCGGCCAGCGCCAAGACTGCCGCACCGGCATCTGAAGCGCCGACATCCCTTGTGCCACAGTCCATGGGTGGGGAGGCCAAGGCCGCCCCCCGAACCGCGGTCAAGGACGACACCGCAGCAGCGAAACCTCAGGAACCGGCGCCGGCTGAGCCGGCGGCCGCGCAGAAAGCCGCGACGGATCAGAAGGCGGCCCTGAACCGGGATGCCCCGGCAGGCCAGAGCGCCCCGGCAGGCCAAAACGCGACGACGGGCCAGAGCGCCACGGCGGAGCAGCCGGCTGTCATCGAGCCGACGGTGCCGGAGCCTGAAGCCCCCGGGGCGGTGCCCTTTCAGGATGCGGCGGCCGTGCCGGCGAGGCCCATCGATGATGCGGCGCGCGGGCGCCTGCGGATCGACCTGGAGCCGGTCCTCACCTTCGAGGACTCCTCTGCCCAGGGCCCCACGGCCGATCGCTTCGTGCCGGTGGTGCTGACCTTTTCCTGGAGCCGCCCCACGGCCGCGGCGGCTTTTCGCCGGGGGCAGAACCTGTGGCTGGTGTTCGACCGTCCGCCACCGAAGACCCTGGTGAAGAGTCTGGCGGCCGAAGCGCCCCATCTGGGGCCGGTGCGGCTGATCGAAGCGGGCGAAGCGACCGTTCTGGTCATCGGCGCACTGCCTACGGTCGCCCCGCGCCTGACGCGGGAGGAAAACAGCTGGCAGGTCGACCTGCGCCCGCGCAGCGCGCTGCCGCAGAAGGCTCTGGCGGCGCCGGTGGTGGAGAAGGGCGACTATGACCGGGTTCGCTTTCCGCTCTCCGGCGCACGGCGGGCCCTCTGGGTGACCGATCCCGACGCAGGCGACCGCCTGGTCATCGTGCCGACCCGTGGGGCCGGCATGGGCCTGGCACTGGGCTACGCTTATCCTCAGTTCCGCAGTCTGCCGAGCCAGCAGGGTGTGGTTCTGCAGCCGCTCACCTCCAGCCTGGAGGTCGCCGTCGTGCGGACCGGCGTTCTCGTACGCGATGCCAACGGGCTTCTGGTGTCCGGCCGGGAGCAGCGCCGGCGCCTCGGCACGCCGGGCGACGCCGGTGCAGAGGGCAGGCGCCTCTTCGACCTCGAGGCCTGGCGGCGTGGCGGCATGGATGACTTTCAGCAGGTCCGCGGCGATCTGGTGCGGGCCATGGTCGGTGCCGACACGGAACGCCTGGGTATCCTGCGAACCGATCTTGCCCGATTCTACTTCGCTCATGGCTTCGACAGCGAGGCGCTCGGGTCGCTTCGCGTCATCGACCAGGAGCATCCGCGCCTGGCGCAGGACCCGGCCCACCGCCTGATGCAGGCTGCGAGCCAGTGGCTGATCCGGGACTACCGCTCTGCGGCGGGCGGGCTGGCGCATTCCTCCCTCGAGGGCGAGCGCGAGGCGCTCCTGTGGCAGGCGGCCCTGGCAAGCGCGGCGGAAGACTGGGAGGCAGCGGCCAGCGCCTTCGCCCTGACCGACGATCTGATCGACAGCTATGCGCCGCGGGTGCGCCTGCGCCTGCGTCTGGCGGCGGCAGAGGCCTTCCTGGAGGCCGGCGACGATGCGGCCGCGACACTGCAGATCGGCGCCCTGCGGCGGGATGACCTCGGCCCGCAGGAAGTGGCGCAGATCAACGTCATTCAAGGGGCAATCCAGCTTCAGCGCGAGAACCCCGAGGAGGCGCGCGACCTCTGGAGCGCCGCGCGCGACAGCCGCCACCGTCCTTCGCAGGCGCGTGCGCGTTTGGCGCTGATCGACCTGGGGCTGGAGGATGGGTCGCTCTCGGCGGAGGCGGCCATCGAGGAATTGGAGCGTCTGCGCTTTGCGTGGCGCGGGGACCAGTTCGAATTCGTGCTGCTGCGCCGCCTGGCCGAGCTCTATGTCGGCCAAAGCCGGCACCGCGAGGCCTTGCACGCGCTGCGGCAGGCCGTCACCAGCTTTCCCGACAGCCCCGGCGCGCGCGCTTCGGCGCAGCGCATGCGTGAGATCTTTGCCGATATCTACCGTGGTCCCGGCGATCCTGCGGTGCCGCCCTTGCGGGCGCTGGCTCTTTACCAGGAGTTCAGGGAACTGACCCCGCCGGGGGTCGCCGGGGATCGACTGATCGCCGCACTGGCCGACCGGCTGGTCGAGGTCGATCTCCTGGATCGGGCCGCCGAGCTTTTGGACGGTCAGGTCAGGTATCGCCTGGAAGGCGAGGAAAAGGCGCGCATCGGGGCGCGCCTGGCGCTGGTCCACCTGCTGGACCGCAAGGCCGAGGCAAGCCTGGAGGCGCTGGATGCCAGCGAGATCGAAGCCCCCTCGGACGCATTGAGGCTGCAGCGCCAGCACCTGCGGGCCCGGGCCTTTTCCGAACTGGACCGGGCCGAAGAGGCGCTCAAGATGCTGGAGGGCGACGACAGCCTCGATGCGGAGACCCTGCGGGCGGATGTCCACTGGCGCCTGCGCCAATGGCCGGAGGCGGTCTCCTCCTTGTCCAAGCTTATCCCGCTGCTGCCGCCCCAGCGCGTCATGACGGTCGATGAGAGCCAGCTGGTGGTCAACCTGGCCGTTGCCCTGATGCTCTCCAACCAGGCCGTCGAATTGGAGGACCTCAACCGGCGCTACGGCGCGGCCATGGCCGATGGCCCCCACAGTGACACCTTTACGCTGCTGGTTGGCGACGGGGAGAAGGCGGCCATTACCTCCATTGCGGACGAACTCAGCAAGGTCGCCCGGGCCCAGGACTTCATGGCCAACTACCGAGAGCGCATTCGCGACGGCGAGCTCAGCCAGGTGAACTAGAGGTCGGTCTCTTCTAGGGTTCGGGCCGCAGGCTTCTGAACCCGTCCTCACTCCAGACCACCGCTTCGTAGCAGCGCCGCAGATTGGTGCCGCCGCAGTCGCTGCCGTGAACCGCCAGCAGCAGGATTGGCTGACCGTTCCAGTCGACGATCCGCCAGGCTTTGGCGAGAAACGCGCTCGCGGCACCGTCGACGACCACCGTAACCGTACAGCCGCCGGTGCCGCAGAACAGCGACGCCGCAGACGAGCAGGTGAACGCGCGGCTGTCGACGATCTCTTCCGGCTCGCCGTCACCCGTCAGGTCCGCCGGGACAATCGCGTTTTCGCCCAGCGTCAGCGTGCCGCCTTCGAAAGACCGGCAGTCGGCCCGGGCCTGCGCGATGACGTCTTCGGCGGTATCGGCGGCCAGGGCCGGCAGAGGCAGCCAGAGAGCCGCGCCGATCATAAGAGCTCCCAACCTTTGCATCTCTGTTCCCCTAATCCGTCGGCAACCGCCCTTGAAGATAGAGCAGCCAGACAGCCGGGCCAGAGCGAACGATCGGACAGCCGCTCTCATTCTTGACCAAGCTGCGATGGCGCATGGGCGGCTTTGGGTCAGCAGATCGCGGAGATCGGCCTTAGCATATCACCCGTGTAAACGGGTTTCCTTGGGTATGGGCGGGGATGCAGTGCTCACGGGCGGTGATCGAGTAGACCACTATGTCGGGTGGGACGCCGAAAGTCGTACTCGTAATGCCGTGATTCGCCCAGCGAACGAAAACACTATCGTGGTCGTCGGAAGGTGTCTTGCGGACAAGTGGGCTGTTTTCCCAGGCGGCCTGAAGGCTCTTGCCCGGCCATTCCTCTGCCTCGTTCCAGTCTGGATAGATGGCCTCGAAGAGGTTCGACAGAGCCGTGAAAGCCCTTTTGCTCTCTTCCTTGGAATGATTGACGACCGGCACGGTTATGACAAGGGAATGGAGCTGCTCACCCCGACCTGCCAACACGGCCCAAAATGGGAGCATCTTGTCGTACAACAGCCAAACCGTACCTTCCGCTTTCAGGCGTCGTTCTGTTTCGCCCCAGCGCTTCTCAAAGCGTTTCAGCTCTTCCGGGTTCGATGCGAGAGCCGTTCGCTTGTCGCTCACATACTCGTCAAGCGTTTGAAGCGTCGGGCGGTCAATACCGGATCCTTCGGAGAGTGAGCGAACAAGTTGCGATCTCTCCAGCGGCAGCCATTTTTCGAGCGAATCACCGGATTCGGCCAGCGCCATAGTGGCCGGAGCGGCAAGAAGAAGCGGAGTGACCAGCGCCACAGCGATAGCCCTTATCATCCGCGGCAGTTCTGGCATTTTCGAGGACCTTCGTGTGTGGGCCGTCAAATCAATCCGACACCCTGCCCGACGATACGCTTCAGATCTAGGCGAAGCCATGATGCAAAGCAGCCGGGATGTTCGGTCTGACCTGATACGTGCTGGGGCACTTTAGGGAATTCAAGGGGCCGGCGCCGTCCGCTCCTAGCCGCCGTAGCTTTGGACCAGGCTGCCGGCGACCATGTACCAGCCGTCGACTAGCACGAAGAAGATCAGCTTGAAGGGCAGGGAGATCATCACCGGTGGCAGCATCATCATGCCCATGGACATGAGGATGGAGGCCACCACCATGTCGATGATGAGGAAGGGCAGGAAGAGCAGGAAGCCGATCTCGAAGGCGCGGCGCAGCTCGCTGATCATGAAGGCCGGGATGAGGGCGCGCATGGGCGTCGCCTCCGGGTCCTCCACCGCCTCGGTATCCGTCAGATCGAGGAACAGCCGCAGGTCCGATTCGCGGACGTGGCGCAGCATGAAGTCGCGCACCGGCGCCTGCGCGCGGTCGAGCGCCTCGAATTCCGTGATCTCCTCGGCGATCAGGGGCTCCAGTGCTTCATCGTAGACCGCCTCCAGGGTCGGCATCATCACAAAGGCGGTGAGGAACAGCGCCAGGCTGACGATGACCGAGTTGGGCGGTGTCTGCTGCAGGCCGATGGCGGTCCGCAGGAACGACAGGACGACCACGATCCGGGTGAAGGAGGTCATCATCACCAGGATCGAGGGGGCCAGGGAGAGGATGGTGATGAGAGCGATCAACTGGATGATGCGCCCCGTCATCGTCCCGGTGGTCTCGCTGCCGAGGTCGAGGGTAAGGGCCTGGGCGAGCGTCGGCTCCGGCAACAGGAGAACCAGCATCGCTGTCGCAATCGACGCAAGGCCGGCGGTCCGGCGGACGGCGGCGCTCACGATGCGGCTCCGCGCAGCTTTGCCGCGAACCGGGCAAGCGGGCTGCCTGGGGCTGCGTCCGTATCGGCATTCGCATCTGGTGCGGATGGCCGACCCGCCACGCGGTCCCGGCTGGCGGGCGGGGCGGGAATCGCGCTTTCGATCAGCAGGTCGCTGCCGTGACCCAGCAGGACCAGATGCTCGCGGTCGTCGCGGCGCAGCAGGACGAGCTTGCGCTTGGCGTCGATCGGGCGCACCTCGATCAGGTCGAGGCGTCGCGGACCGGTCGATTTGCTGACGGCCAGGCGGTCGCCGAGGCCGGAACGGCGCACCAGCGCCGCCAGACCGGCGATCAGGACGAGCACGAAGCCCAGGGCCAGGAAGAAGCGGAAATACTCCGCAAGATCCATCCGAAGTCTCCGGCAACTGCTCTAAGCGTTCAAGTCTGGGCGCTCAGGGCTTTTTGGTTTTCTGGGTGGCGTAGGCGGAAAGCGCACGGCGGCGTTCGCTCGCGGCGCCCAGCAGCTGAGCCAGCTCGCCCAGACCGGCGCGCAGGTTTTCGCCCAGATAGTTGATTTCCTCGAGCAGGCCGATAAGCCGCGGCCGCAGATCCCGGGTCTGCTCCCGCGGGAGCGCCTCGATCGAGCTGCAGAGCCAGCGGACATCCTCCTCGATGGGTGTCAGATCGACGATGGAGCCCTTGGCCAGGGTCTGCCGGGCCGATCTCAGCCGCGCCGCCAGGGCGCCGACTTCCGATTCGATGATGCCGGGTTCGATGACGCCCGGCTGGGCAAGCTGGTTTCCGGTCATTGGCGGTTCTCCTCGTCTGTGGACCTCGCCCCAGGGTCTTTGTCGGTCTGATGGTCGCCGTCGGTCTGGTAGAGGTAGCGCAGGATCTCGGCGACCCCTGCGAGGGCGGCGAGCGGGATCTCGCTCTCGACTTCGACGACCGAGAGGATTTCCGCAAGATCGCTGTCCTTGCGCACCTTGATGCCCCGCTCAAAGGCAATCTGGAGGATCTGTTCGGCGACGGCGCCGCGGCCGGAGGCGGTTACCTTCGGTGCACCGCGCGGTGTGCAGCCGGGCGCGGCCATGCGCTCAAGCGCATCTGCGCTGACGTTTTCCAGGGCGATCGCAAGGCCCGCCGGCTCGGCGACGGCAGAGCCTGCGGCGCGCGCGCCTGCGCGGGCCTTTGCCTGCTCCGATAGCCGGTTTGTTGTCACGCCGCGGTCCGCCTCGCTGATCCTTGGTCCGCCCGCTCCCGCCCTGTTGGTTTTGGCGTGGCCGGAGGGGGCCGCGGGGTTTCCCCCGCAGGTTCAGCAATGGTGACCGATCATGCTTAATGATTGGTTAGAAGATATGCCAAATTCGCGAAAAAACCCGAACAACTTGAGCGGGTTAGGAACCGGTTTCCGTCTTCGTCGTGGAGGAGGGCGGCACCGGCGGGCTGCCGGCGTCGCGGATTGCATCGGCCAGGGCCTCGCTGCCGACCGCCGCGGCGGCCCGGTTTTCTTCCTGGATACGCTCGAAGATTTCGCGCCGCAGCACCGTGGCTGAGCTTGGGAAGGTAAACCCCAGCTTGATCGACTTGCCGCGGATATCGACCACGGTCACCTCGATGTCATCGTTTATGATGACGGACTCGCCGATTTTGCGTGTCAGATAAAGCATCGCCCTTTCGGCTCCCCGGCCCCCCGACCATGGTTAATGGATACAATTTAGCGCGTTTTACGGATTCTTAACAAGGCAGGCTTGATCATAGAGGCTAGACGCCTGTGGAACCGGGGGTTTCCTAGGGTACCGCCACTTGTCGATGCTGGCACGGGGACGTCATGGACGGGAAACCTGGACTCTTCAGTTTGCTCGCCAAACGGATGGATTGGCTGGGTCAGCGCCAGAAGGTGCTGGCGCAGAACATCGCCAATGCCGATACCCCCGACTTCAAGCCGCATGACCTGAAACCGCAGGAATTTCGTCGGCTGATTGAACGCCAGGCGATGCCGATGCTGCGGCCAGAGGCGACACGGGCCGGACATATCCAGAGCTCCAGCCTCGGCGACAGCCATCGCAGCGCCGAGCAGAAGGAGCGCTACGAGACGGCACCCTCCGGCAATGCCGTGGTGATCGAAGAGCAACTCGTGAAAGTCGCGCAGACGCAGAACGACTTCAACGCCATCACCAATCTCTACCGCAAGCAGGTGGCGATGATGAAGATGGCGCTGCGCGGGCGCGCCCAGTAGCGGCGATCCTTGAGCGAGAGCAGGAGGCCTGAGCGACGTGGATCTGGACAAGTCCCTCAACATCTCGGCAGCGGGCATGCGTGCGCAGGGCTCGCGCCTGCGGGTTATTGCCGAGAACATCGCGAACTCCAACTCGACGGCCCAGGTGCCGGGCGGCGAGCCTTATCGCCGCAAGCTGGTCACCTTCGAGAACGTGCTCGACCGGGCGCTCGGCGTCGAGACCGTCCGCGTCGACTCCATTGTCAACGACCGTGGCTCCTTCGGGCGCCGCTTCGAGCCCGGCCATCCGGCCGCCGACGAGGCCGGCTATGTCCTGACGCCCAACGTGAACACCCTGATGGAGATGGCCGATATGCGCGAGGCGCAGCGCAGCTACGAGGCCAACCTGAAGGTGATCGAATCCTCGCGCGCCATGCTGCAGAAGACCATCGACATCCTACGCTAAGCATCATCCATTCATCGCGCCGCCAGGAAGGCGGCGTCGACAGCCAGGACGGCCACCGGGGGGCAGTGCAGACGCCCTTAAGGAGTGAGCCATGATTACCAATCCCAGTGGTGCCATCCAAGCCTACGACAAGATGCTGCGGCAGGGCGGCACGGCCGGCCTGGAGGCACGCGACCAGGGCGGTGCAGACTTCTCTTCGATGCTGCAGCGCGCCGCGGAGCGCGCCGCCGACACCCTGCTGGAGGGCGAAAGCCAGTCGCTGCAGGCCGCCGCCGGCACCGCCGACCTGACCGAAGTGGTGATGGCCGTCTCGAAGGCGGAGATGACCCTGGAGACGGTGGTGACGCTGCGCGACAAGGTCGTCCAGGCCTACCAGGAAATCCTTCGGATGCCGATCTAGGGCGGCGCGACGGTCTTCGGACGGCGCGTCCGATCCGTCCAAGGGGGTTCACCGGATGAACGGCACCGAAGCCATTGAGATCGGCCGCGAGACGATATACGTCATGCTCAAGGTCGGCGCGCCGGTCATGCTGATGGCCTTGGCCGTCGGTCTGATCATCGCGCTCTTTCAGGCCCTGACGTCGATCCAGGAGATGACGCTGACCTTCGTGCCGAAGATCATCGTGATCTTCGTTGGCGTCATGCTGCTTCTGCCGTTCATGCTCACCAGCCTGACCACTTTCTCGCAGACGCTTTTCGACCGCATGGTCGCGCTCGGATAGGCTGCCGTGCTGGCCGAGCTCTTACCCAACCAGATCTTTGCGCTGCTGCTGATCTTCACCCGGATCGGCACCGCCCTCATGCTGTTGCCCGGCTACGGCGAAAGCTATATCTCGACCCGGATCCGCCTCCTGCTGGCGCTGGTTACCGCGGTGGTGATCCACCCCGCGATCGCCCCCGGCCTTCCGCCGCTGCCGGACAGCGCGGCGGCGCTTCTGCTGCTGGTCTTCGGCGAGGCCTTCATCGGCCTGTTCCTGGGGTCGCTGTCGCGCCTTCTGATGGCCGCGCTGTCCATCGGCGGCATGATCATCGCGACGATAACCGGCCTGGCCAATGCCCTGACCAACGACCCGACGGCGGCGCAGCAGGGCTCCATCGCCGGATCGTTCCTTTCCACCCTGGCACTGCTGATCATCCTGGTGCTGGACCTGCACCACCTGTTGCTGCGCGGTGTGATCGACAGCTATCAGCTCTTTCAGCCCGGGGCGCCGATCTTTGTCGGCGACATTTCGGAAATGATCTCCCGGGTCGTTGCCAAGGCCTTCCTGCTCGGTTTTCAGATTTCGTCGCCGTTCATCGCCGTCGGCCTGATCTTCAATCTGGGCCTTGGCCTGCTGGCGCGGCTGATGCCGCAGATGCAGGTTTTCTTCATCGCCATTCCGCTGCAGATCCTCGTCGGAATGGCGATCCTGATGATCGCCCTGCCGGCGATCATGGGCTGGTTCCTGACCGGATTCCAGGAAATGACCCTGCCGTTCGTCGGGCTGCCCTAGGAGACCCGGGCGATGGCCGGCGAAGACGACGATTCACAAAAAACAGAGGAACCGACAGGCAAACGCCTGAGCGATGCGCGCGAGAAGGGCCAGGTCGCCCGCTCGCAGGAGGTCTCGCACTGGTTCATGATCCTGGCGCTGGCCATCGTCGTCGGTCTGTTCTCGGAATCCATGATGTCGGATATCGGCGGCTTGATGCGTCCCTACCTGGAGCAGCCGCACCGCCTCTCGCTCGACAACGGATTGCTGCAGGAGGTTCTCAGCGGCACCGCTCTCGACATCCTTCGGGTGGCCGCCATCCCGCTGGCCATTATCGTGCTGGCCGGTCTTCTGGCCGGAACCATCCAGAACGGAGTCATCGTAACCGCCGAGCAGATCAAACCGAAGCTCTCGAACATCGGCTTCAAGCGCGGCTTCAAGAAGATGTTCTCCAGCCGGGCCCTGACCGATTTCGCGAAAGGTCTGCTGAAGCTGGCGATCGTCAGCACGGTGGTGGGGCTGATGGTCTGGCCCGACCGCAACATGGTCCTGGACATGCCGACCATGGAGGTGCAGGACCTGCTGGTTTTGGTGCGCCTGGAGGCCGTGAAGGTCGTGATCGGCGTGCTGTCGGTCATGACCATCGTCGCGCTGATCGACGTGCTCTACCAGCGCTACCAGCACCACAAAGAGCTGCGCATGACCAAGCAGCAGGTGAAGGACGAGCACAAGCAGACCGAAGGCGATCCGATGATCAAGGGGCGCCTGCGGCAGATCCGCGCCGAGCGGGCGCGCAAGCGCATGATGGCAGCGGTGCCCGAGGCCGACGTGGTGGTCACCAACCCGACCCACTTTGCCGTGGCCCTGAAATACGACCAGGCGACGATGGAGGCGCCAAAGGTCCTGGCCAAAGGCGCCGACAACATCGCCCTCAAGATCCGCGAGGTGGCCGAGGAGAACGACATCCCCATTGTCGAAAACCCGCCGGTGGCCCGCGCCCTGCATGCCTCCGTCGAAGTCGACCAGGAAATCCCGCCCGAGCATTACAAGGCCGTGGCCGAGATCATCGGCTACGTCATGAAGCTGCGCCGCGGACTGAACCGCCGGCCGCGTTGAGCGCTTTGCGCGGCTTGCCGCGCCCGGCCATTCCCCTACGCCGGCGCCATGGTCCTTGCCGAAGACTCGGCCGCTGTGGTTAATCTTGGTTAACCATTGGCGGCTAGGATCGCGCGTATGGCTGAGGACTGTCCGAAAAGCCCTGCACCGGAATCGTTTGAACGGCCCGGGTGCAGCAGGGACCGGGGAGGGGATCGCTAGTGCTGGACCTGCTTTTCTTCGTCCTGGGCGGGCTCCTGGGCGCGCTGGCCGGCGCCGTCGGCGCCTGGTACCGGCTGCGCCGCCGCAGTCTCTGCAGTGCGGTTTTCGCCGCCGTGCCGAAACCCTGGCAGGTGGTCTCGGCGGAGGGGAAGAGCCTGCTCGCCAATCCGGCCCTGGAGGACTTCTTCGGCGGTGCCCCAAGGCCCATCCCAGCGCTGCTCGCCGAGCAGGTGCGCGACGATCCGGAGGCGAGCCAGCAGCTGCGCAGCCTGGAGGAGCAGGCCCGCAGCGGGTTCGCCGGGCAATGCGAAATTCGCGTGCCGGCCGCCGGTCGGGACCCTCGGGACGACGCCGGGCCGGCAGGGGAATCTCCAGAGGGACCCTCACAGGGCCCCTCACAGGGCCCCTCACAGGGCCCCTCACAGAGCCCCTCACAGAGCCCCTCACAGAGCTCTGGCGGTGCCTACGACTGGCGTTTCGTCGCGGCCTATCCACTGCCGGAGCATCCCGGATGCGTCTATTGGATGGTGGACGACATCACGCCGCGCCGTCAGATGGAACAGATCATGCGCCAGGAGCAGGAGCGCTTCGTCGACCTCCTGGAGAACGCACCGGTCGGCTTCTACTCCTGCGACGCGCAGGGCCGCTTCCTCTTCGCCAACCATACCCTCTGCGAGTGGCTGGGACTCGCTCAGAACGATCTGGAGCAGGGCCGCATCCGGCTGCACGACGTGGTGCAGGGCGGGCCTCTGACAGGCGCTTCGCCCTTCGATCCCTTCGGCGACGACGGCCGGTCGCAGGGCGAAGTGATCCTGAAGGGTGCCGGGGGGCAGGGATTTCGCGCCGCCATACGTCAGGACGTGGTGCGCGATCAGGATGGGAAGGTTCTGCGCACGCGCTCGGTGGTCCGCGACCTCTCGCGTGAAGAGGCGATGGCCGCGGCGCTTGAGCAGTCGGAGCGCCGCTTCGAGCAGCTCTTCGCCAAGGCGCCGGCCGGCATTGCCCTGATCGATCCGGAAGGGATGATTCAGGAGTGCAACGACGCCTTCGGCCGACTGATCGGCAAGCCGGCGACCGGTCAGCACGGGGTTTCGATTTTCGAGCTGCTGGCGGAAAGCGACGTCGCGGGCCTCAGGGCCGTGCTGAGCGCCTCGGCCGGGGGCAAGGACAAGCAGTTGGCGGCTCCGCTGGAGGCCCATCTCAAAGGAGAGGAGGGGCCCGTCTGCGCGCTCTACGTGAACCGCACCGAAGCAAGCGACGGATCGCTCGACGGCTTTGTCGTCCATTTCATCGACAGCACGGAGCAGAAGAACCTGGAGCGGCAGTTCGCCCAGTCACAGAAAATGCAGGCGGTCGGCCAGCTGGCCGGCGGCATTGCCCACGACTTCAACAATCTGCTCACGGCGATGATCGGCTTCTCCGATCTGCTGCTGCTGCGCCACCGGCCGGGCGACCAGTCCTTTGCCGATATCATGCAGATCAAGCAGAACGCCAATCGCGCCGCCAATCTGGTGCGTCAGCTTCTCGCCTTTTCACGCCAGCAGACCCTGCAGCCGCGGCTGCTCAATATCACCGACATCCTGGCCGAACTCTCGCACCTGCTGCGCCGGCTGATCGGCGAGAACATCGAACTGAAAATGAGCCACGGCCGCGACCTCGGCGTGATCAAGGCCGACCAGGGCCAGCTCGAACAGGTGATCATCAACCTGGCGGTCAACGCGCGCGACGCCATGCAGGAAGGCGGCGTGCTGACGATCCGCACCGCCAACATGCAGGTCGAGGAGGAACGCAAGATCAAGGACGAGGTCATGCCGCCGGGCAGCTATGCCTTGATCGAGGTGGACGACAGCGGCTGCGGCATTCCGCCGGAGAACCTGGACCGCATCTTCGATCCCTTCTTCTCCACCAAGGAGGTCGGCGCCGGCACCGGCCTCGGTCTTTCGACCGTCTACGGGATCGTCAAGCAGACCGGCGGCTACGTCTTCGTCGAAAGCAAGCTCGATGAAGGCACCGTGTTTTCCATCTACCTTCCGCAGGCAGCCGAGGAAGAGGTGGCCGAGAGCATCGCCGATGCCGAGGCCCAGGACCGCCGTGACCTGACCGGCGCCGGCACGCTGATGCTGGTGGAGGACGAGGATGCGGTGCGCGCCTTCAGTGCCCGGGCACTGCGGAACAAGGGCTACAACGTGCTGGAGGCGAACTCCGGCGAGACCGCCCTGGAGATGCTGAACGGCGAGGGGGACCCCATCGACCTGCTGGTGACCGATGTCGTCATGCCGCGCCTGGACGGGCCCAGCCTGGTGAAGGAGGTGCGCGCCCAGCGCCCCGACCTGAAGGTCATCTTCATCTCCGGCTATGCCGAGGACAACTTCCGCAAGCGCCTCGACGAGGATGCCGGGATCCACTTCCTGCCCAAGCCCTTCAGCCTCAAGCAGCTGGCCGGGAAGGTGAAGGAAGTCCTCGGCGAATAGAGGCGGCGAATAGGGCCTGGGAATAGGGCCGGCGAGTAGAGACGGCGAGGAGAGATCGCCGCTCGGCCGTGACCAGCGGCGGCCGCGGTCGCCGCCCTGCGACAGTGGGCCTCGCACGCTGGTATGCGGTCAAGGCCATGGCGTTCACAATCTCCCGCATTTTAGGCAAATAAGTCCTAAATTTTTTTCTTTGTTCTCATTTTGGTCTTTTTCTCCTTTGGAGAATGAGAACAAATATGGTACATCAGACCCGCGTTGCAGTCGCTCGGACCCTATGAGATAAGGAAACGACTTCATGGTTCAGAACGCTTTGCGGGTGGTGGAGACAGACTCTGTGGACAAGAAAAAAGCCTTGGATTCCGCGCTCAGTCAGATCGAGCGGGCTTTTGGCAAAGGCTCGATCATGCGCCTTGGCGAGAACGAGGTGGTGGAAACCGAGGTGGTCTCGACGGGATCGCTGGGCCTCGACATCGGGCTGGGGATTGGCGGGCTGCCGCGCGGCCGCATCGTAGAGATTTACGGGCCCGAGAGTTCGGGCAAGACCACCCTGGCGTTGCATGTGGTGGCCGAGGCGCAGAAGGCCGGCGGCACCTGCGCCTTTGTCGACGCCGAGCATGCCCTCGACCCGATCTATGCCAACAAGCTGGGGGTCAACGTCGAAGAGCTGCTGATTTCCCAGCCGGATGCCGGCGAGCAGGCGCTGGAGATCGCCGACACGCTGGTGCGTTCCGGGGCGATCGACGTTCTGGTGGTGGATTCGGTGGCCGCCCTGGTGCCGCGCGCCGAACTGGAAGGCGACATGGGCGATTCCCTGCCGGGTTTGCAGGCCCGCCTCATGAGCCAGGCGTTGCGCAAGCTCACCAGCTCGATCTCCAAGTCGCAGACCCTGGTGATCTTCATCAACCAGATCCGCATGAAGATCGGCGTGATGTTCGGCAATCCGGAGACCACCACCGGCGGCCATGCCCTGAAGTTCTATTCCTCCGTGCGGCTCGACATCCGCCGCATCGGCGCCATCAAGGACAAGGACGTGGTGGTCGGCAATCAGACCCGTGTGAAGGTGGTGAAGAACAAGATGGCCCCGCCGTTCCGCGTGGTGGAATTCGACATCACCTACGGCGAGGGCATCTCCAAGACCGGCGAACTGCTCGATCTTGGGGTGCAGGCGGGCATTGTCGACAAGGCCGGCGCCTGGTTCTCCTATGACGGCCAGCGCATCGGCCAGGGGCGTGAGAACGCCAAGACCTTCCTGAAGGAGAACCCCGAGGTCGCCGCCCATATTGAACACCGGGTGCGGGAGAATGCAGGTCTGGTGTCCGCGGCCATGCTCGAAGGCGGGCCCGAGGGCGAAGGCGCCGCCGAGGGCGGAGCGGTGAGCGAAGGGGCCGCCTCTTCCTGATCCTCATCTTCAGCCGCTTCGCGGCGGGGGAGGCGGTCGGTCAAGGCCGCCAGCCAAAGAACCCGCCAAAGAATTGGCATCCGTAAAAGAAACCGCATCCGTACGGAAAACGGGCCCCTTCTCGGGGCCCGTTTGCTTCTGATCTGCGATGCCGCTTCTATTCTGCGGCTTCTGTTTCGCGATGTTGGCGCGGATCCACAACGCCTGCCCGGCCGGTCGCTGCGGGCGGTTTCCTATCGCACCTTGGCGTAGCCTGCGGTGAAGCCCTGAAGAGAGAACGGCACGTTGATGGCCCCGCCGGTGCTGGACTGCACCGTGACCGTCGCCTCGTTGCCGGCCCTGAAGGCATTCACAAGGGTGTCGCTCAGGGGCATGTAGGCCCGACAGCCGTCGCGCCGGCAGACCTCGAAGGACTGCGTCGAGATCTCGCGGCCATCCACGCTCACCCGGATGCCGTTGGCCAGCGGTATGCCAAGGGGCATTGCCACCAGCATCGAATGCTGCGGGTTGGCGCGGAACTGCCCGATGGTCACGATCAGGATCGGCTGCTGTGAATTGGGCTCGAGAAAGCGCTGCGAGATGAAGCAGGCACCCGGCTCTGCCGCCGCCTGATCATCGGCGACGGCGCAGATCAACTGCCAGCGGCCAAAGGTCTCGCCCGTCGGCTCCAGCCGCTGTTGCGGCGGCGGTGTCCCGGGGGCCAGGCCCGGCCCCTGCTGCTGGGCCCCGGCGGCGGTCGGCAGCGCGGACAGCGTTGCGAGCATGACCAGGGCGAGCGCCAGGGTGCGGGGCAACCTGGCCTTCTTCGGGTGGGAAGCTGCGTCGGGGACAGGCGAGGACACGGCTGCCGCAGCATCCGGATGCGGCCGGCGGAAACCGCCAAGAACGAAGTGCAAAGCCATGAGGGCGGGCGTTCTCCTGTGGCATGGTACTGAACCCGGCGCAGGGTGATGCCGGGTAAACTTCCCTTCACATAATCGGACAGCGGCGAAAATGCCAGCGCTAAGCCTGGGGCGTCGCGGTATCTTGAGCCTGGCGGCGGGTCTTGGACGGGCGGGCTTTCGGTGGACAGGTCCGGAGGGCCGCGCTACAACGCCCTGCCCTGCGGCCGCGGCGGCGGGCTCTCCCGCTAAATCCTGGAGAAGTTCTAACTTGAGGTGCAAGCCTCTGAAGAATAAATATAGACTATGAGCACTGGCAACGAAATCCGGACGGCGTTTCTGGACTATTTCGGGCGCAACGGCCACGAGATCGTCGACTCCTCGCCGCTGGTCCCCCGCAACGACCCGACGCTGCTGTTCACTGCCGCCGGCATGGTGCAGTTCAAGAACGTCTTCACCGGTAACGAGACGCGTCCCTACAGCCGTGCGGTCACCTCGCAGAAGTGCCTCAGGGCGGGGGGCAAGCACAACGATCTGGAGAACGTCGGCTACACGGCCCGCCACCATACCTTCTTCGAGATGCTGGGGAACTTTTCCTTCGGCGATTACTTCAAGGATCTGGCCATCGAACTGGCCTGGAACCTGTTGACCAAGGAGTTCGGCCTGCCGCACGAGCGTCTGCTGGTGACGGTCTACGCCGAGGACGACCAGGCCGCGGAACTCTGGAAGAAGATCGCCGGCCTGCCGGAAGACCGCATCCTGCGTATTGCGACCTCGGACAACTTCTGGGCGATGGGCGATACCGGGCCCTGCGGTCCCTGTTCGGAGATTTTCTACGACCACGGCGAACACCTTCCCGGCGGCCCGCCGGGCAGCCCCGACGAGGACGGCGACCGCTTCGTCGAGATCTGGAACCTGGTCTTCATGCAGTACGAGCAGCTCGATGCCGAGACCCGCAACGACCTGCCCAAGCCGTCGATCGACACCGGCATGGGGCTGGAGCGGATCTCCGCCGTGCTGCAGGGCAAGCACGACAATTACGACACCGATCTGCTGCGCGCGATCATCGAGGCTTCGGCGGAGTACTCCGGTCGGGCGGCTGACGGCGAGCATGCGGTTTCGCATCGGGTCATCGCCGACCACTTGCGCGCCAGCGCCTTTCTGGTCGCCGACGGTGTGCTGCCCTCCAACGAGGGGCGCGGCTACGTGCTGCGCCGGATCATGCGCCGCGGCATGCGCCATGCGCATCTGCTAGGCTGCAAGGACCCGCTGATGTGGCGGCTGGTGCCGTCTCTGGTATCCATGATGGGCGTCGCCTTTCCCGAGCTGGCGCGCGCCGATGCCCTGATCACCGAGACGCTGAAGCTGGAGGAGACCCGCTTCAAGGACACGCTGGGGCGCGGCCTGAAGCTGCTGGAAGAGGAAACCGACAAGCTGGCCGCCGAGGGCGCGTTGGACGGCGAGGTCGCCTTCAAACTCTATGACACTTATGGTTTTCCGCTGGATCTGACCCAGGACATCCTGCGCGGCCAGGGCCGCAGCGTCGACACCGCCGGCTTCGATGCCGCCATGGAGCGCCAGCGGGCTGCGGCGCGCAAGGCCTGGGCCGGGTCGGGCGAGGCGGCGACCGAGACCCTCTGGTTCGAACTGCGCGAGCGCCTGGGCGCGACCGAGTTCCTCGGCTACGGGACGGAGGCCGCCGAAGGGCAGGTGGTCGCCTTGATCGTGGACGGCCAGGAGGTTACCGAGGTTTCTGCCGGCCAGAACGTTCAGTTGCTGGTCAACCAGACGCCCTTTTATGGCGAGTCCGGCGGGCAGGAAGGGGATCGGGGCGCCATCTTCAGCGCGGCCGGCGGCGAATTGCATGTCAGCGATACCCAGAAGAAGCTGGGCGACCTTCACGTGCACATCGGCACCATGGCCCATGGCAGCCTGAAGGTGGGCGATGCAGTCGAACTGCGGGTCGATGGAGAGCGGCGCAAGGGCCTGCGGATTCATCACTCCGCCACCCACCTCCTGCACGAAGCGCTGCGGCGTCGCCTGGGCGACCATGTCACCCAGAAAGGCTCTCTTGTCGCCGAGGACCGGTTGCGCTTCGACATCAGCCATCCCAAGCCGATGACGGCAGAGGACGTGCAGGCTGTCGAGGCCGAAGTCAACGCCCGCATTCGCGAAAACGCAGCCGTCGAAACCCGCTTCATGACCCCCGACGAGGCGATCGAGGCCGGCGCCCTGGCGCTCTTCGGCGAGAAGTACGGCGACGAGGTGCGGGTTCTCTCCATGGGCGGCGAAGATGCGGCCAAAGGCGGGCGGCAGTTCTCCACAGAACTCTGCGGCGGCACCCATGTCGTCCGCACCGGCGATATCGGCTACTTCAAGGTTACCGGGGAGTCGGCCCTGGCTTCAGGAGTGCGGCGGATCGAGGCCCTGGCCGGCGAAGCGGCGGCGTCCCACGCGGCCGGGCAGGCTTCCGCCCTGGCTGAGGCGGCCGCCCTGATGAAGGTGACGCCGGAGAATCTCAACGACCGCATCGAGGCGCTGCTGGAAGAGCGCAAGCGCTTGGACCGCGAGGTCGGCGACCTGCGGCGCAAGCTCGCCACGGGCGGCGGCGCTGCGAACGGCGACACCCGCGAGATTGCCGGCTTGAAGTTCGCGGCCCGGGTGCTGGAGGGCATTCCGCCGAAGGACCTGAAGCCCATGGCTGACGATCTGAAGAAGCAGATCGGCTCCGGCGTCGTGGTTCTGGTTGCCGTCAACGACGGCAAGGCTTCGCTGGTGGTCGGCGTGACCGACGATGCCACCGCCAAGGCGAGCGCGGTGGATCTCGTGAAGGTCGGCTCGGCGGCTCTGGGTGGCAAGGGCGGCGGCGGCCGGCCGGACATGGCCCAGGCCGGTGGCCCCGACGGCGCCGCCGCGGCCGAGGCCGTCACGGCGATCGAAGCGGCGCTCGCTGCCGGTTAGAGCAGATCCGATTCAGTCCGGCGCGCCGGGCTTTGGCGGGTACGCCGCTTGGGACGGCGCTGTGGCGCTGTCGTTTTGCCCGGCTTCGGAAACCACATGCACTTCCCGCTGCGGGAAGGGGATGGTGAAGCCCGCCGCTTCCAGGGTCAGCTTCGAGGCCTTCGTCAGATCGAAGAGCAGGGGCCAGTAGTCGTCCTTGCCGCACCAGCAGCGCAGGTTCAGGGTCACGGCGCTGTCGGCGAGGCTGTGCACCAGCACCTGCGGGGCCGGATCGGCCAGGACCCTTGCGTCGCCGGCCATGAGGCCCATGAGGACATCCTGGCCGCGGGCGATATCGTCGCCGTAGCTGATGCCCACCTGCAGATCCAGGCGCCGGGTCGGCAGGCGGCTGTAGTTCATGATGGAGGCGTTCCACAGACGGGCGTTCGGCACAGAGCGGTAAACACCGTCGAAAGTGGTGAGCTGGGTCACGAAGAGGCCGATCTCCTCCACCGTGCCGGCCTGGCCCTCGGCATCGATGTAGTCGCCGACCTGAAAGGGGCGCAGGAACAGCAGCATCATCCCGGCGGCGATGTTCTGCAGCGTGCCCTGCAAGGCCAGGCCGATGGCGATGCCGGCGGCGCCCAGCATTGCGATGATGCTGGTGGTCTGCACGCCGAACTGCGCCAACACGGCGACGAAAACGATGATGAGGACCGCATAGCGCACGGTGCTGGCGATCACCGGGCGCAGTGTGCGGTCCATGCGGGGGGTGCGGTCCAGGACCCGCAGAACCGTGTTGCGCGCCCAGCCCGCCAGTATCCAGCCGACCGCCAGCAGGACGATCCCGGCCAGCAGGTCCCAGGCGTAATTGAGCAGCTGGTCGCCCAGCCTGCTCAAGCTTTCGATCTGTGCTGCGTCCAACTCCATGGAAGGAATCCGCTCAGGCCGCGGTGACGCATGCCGTCAGGTTGACGGCGCGCCCGTCAGTCGACGTCGGCGGCGACCCGCAGGGTGATGATCTTGTCGGGATCGCGCACTGTGCCACTCTGGTCACCGCGCGGCGCCTTCTTGATCAGGTCGACGTATTCCATGCCTTCGGTCACACGGCCCCAGACCGTGTACTGCTTGTCGAGGAAACGCGCCGGGGCAAAGGTGATGAAGAACTGGCTGTTGCCGCTGTCGGGACTCTGGGACCGCGCCATGCCGACCACGCCACGCTCAAAAGGCTCTGCCGAGAACTCGGCAGGCAGGTCGGGTAGGTCGGAGCCGCCGCGACCGGTTCCGGTCGGATCGCCGGTCTGCGCCATGAAACCGTCGATCACCCGGTGGAAGACGATGCCGTCATAAAACTCGCGGCGGACGAGGGTCTTGATCTGCTCGACGTGCTGGGGCGCCAAATCGGGCAGCATCTCGATGCGCACCACCCCGTCTTTCAGTTCCATGACCAGGGTATTCTCAGGGTCCGACTGGGCGCCGGCATCGTTGCTTGCAAGGGTCATGGCGAGAATTCCAATCGCGAGAAGTGAAAGAAACGATTTCATTGCAAAAGCTCCAGCGCGCAGGGTTTCGGCAGGCTAGCTCATGGCCTTTTGCAGGTTTTCATCCAGCTTGTCCATGAATTCGTCGGTTGTCATCCACTTCTGATCGGGGTCGATCAGCAAAGCCAGATCCTTGGTCATGGATCCGGATTCCACGGTTTCGATGCAGACGCGCTCCAGGTCGCCTGCGAACTTCACCACCTCCGGCGTCTCGTCGAAGGTACCGCGGAAGTGCAGGCCGCGTGTCCAGGCGAAGATCGAGGCGATGGGGTTGGTCGAGGTGGGTTTGCCCTGCTGGTGCAGCCTGTAGTGCCGGGTCACCGTGCCGTGCGCCGCCTCGGCCTCGATGGTCTTGCCGTCGGGGGTCATGAGCACCGAGGTCATGAGACCGAGCGAACCGAAACCCTGGGCCACGGTATCGGACTGCACGTCGCCGTCGTAGTTCTTGCAGGCCCAGACATAGCCGCCGGACCACTTCATGGCGGCGGCCACCATGTCGTCGATCAGACGATGCTCATAGTGGATGCCCTTGGCCTCGAAGGCCTCCTTGAATTCCTTGTCGAAGGTCTCCTGGAAGATGTCCTTGAAGCGCCCGTCGTAGACTTTGAGGATGGTGTTCTTGGTCGAGAGGTAGACCGGCCAGCCCAGGTTCAGGCCGTAGTTGAGGCAGGCTCGGGCAAAGCCGCGGATCGACTCGTCGAGGTTGTACATGCCGATTGCAACCCCGGCCTCCGGGAAGTCGAAGATGTCGTAGGTGGTCGGTTCCCCACCGTCGGCGGGCTGGAAGGTCATGGTCAACTTGCCGGCGCCGGGCACCTTGAAGTCGGTGGCCCGGTACTGGTCGCCGAAGGCGTGGCGGCCGATGACGATCGGCTGGGTCCAGCCCGGCACCAGGCGCGGGACATTGCTGATGATGATGGGCTGGCGGAAGATGGTGCCGCCGACAATGTTGCGGATCGTGCCGTTGGGCGAACGCCACATCTTCTTCAGCCCGAACTCCTCCACCCGCGCCTCGTCCGGCGTGATGGTCGCGCACTTCACGCCGACGCGGTGTTCTTTGATGGCATTGGCGGAATCGATGGTGATCTGATCGTTGGTCTCGTCGCGCTTCTGGACGGAGAGGTCGTAGTACTTCAGATCGACGTCGAGGTAAGGCAGGATCAACTTGGTCTTGATCTTCTCCCAGATGATGCGTGTCATCTCGTCGCCGTCGAGTTCGACGATCGGGTTTTTCACCTTGATTTTGCCCATCTGGAATCTCCGGAGGTACTGATGGTGGGAAGAAGGCCCGCCGGCTGCCTGGGAAGGCTGGCGCGTTGCGCCGCAACATAGCAGGCTGTCCGCAGGGTGCAAGGGAGCCGCGGTTGCCTTGCAGTCCGGCGCCCGGAGGGCCCGCCGGGCGGCGCCCCTGACCGGCTACATCTGCTCGATCTTGTCGGGTATTGCGGGGCTGGGCGCCTTTGCCGCGGTGTCCAGGACCGCTTCCACACTGTCGACGACCTGGAACAAGCCGTCGGTGGGGCCGCGGAGATAGCCTTCTTCGATCTGGTGATCGATGAGGCGCAGCAAGGGGTCCCAGTAACCGTCGAGGTTGACCAGCAGGATCGGCTTGTCGTGCAGCTTCAACTGCCGCCAGGTGATGATCTCGAAGGTTTCGTCCAGGGTGCCGAGGCCGCCGGGCAGGGCGCAGAAGGCATCGGCCCGTTCGGCCATCAACTGCTTGCGGCTGTGCATGGAATCGACCACCAGGTATTCGCTGGCATTGCGCAGGCCCACCTCAAGAGCCTCCAGGTGGTGGGGGATGATCGCCACGACCCGTCCGCCGGCCGCCAGGGCTCCTTCTGCCACCGCGCCCATCAGCCCGACGCGCCCGCCGCCGAAGACGATGTCGACGCCGCTCTCGCCGGCCAGCCGCCCCAGCTTTCGGGCGGCTTCGAGGTGGCTTTCGCGGACCCGTCCGGAAGAGCCGCAGTAGACGCAGAGCGCGGTGAGTTTCGTCATCACAAACCCGTTATCGACTGGGGACACAGAATGGCACAATTGAATTTGCCCCCTGATGCGGTAGTGTGACGCTGCGTCACAACCGCGTGATCGCCTTCTAGCACAGCCCGGCGGCCGGCCGCCAGTAATGGCCGCTTGCCGCGTTTGGTGAAGGGAGGCCAAGTCACCTGCGCCGCTCGCAGGACGCAACACAGAGGCCCAGGGATAAAGCGGGCCGGGGAAAAACAAGCAAGGAGCAGATCAAGATGCTACGAAAGTCGATTCTCGCAGCAGGCGTTTGCGCAGTTGCCGCAGGCGCCCTGCTGATGTCGAACAGCGTGGTGCAGACCTCCCATGCGAGCGACCTGCTGGTTGCCGACGCCCATGAAATGGCGGCGGTCAAGCAGCGCCAACAAACGATGAAGGACGTTGGCGGCAATATGAAAATCATCGCGGAGTTCGTGAAGGCCTCCAAGGGCACGGCGGCCGAAGCCTCGGCGGCGGCGGCCAAGATTGGCGAACTGGCCACGTCGATCCCCGAGATCTTCGAGGTCAAGGCGACGCTTGAGGAAATGGATACTGTCGGTAAGAACCGGTCAAAACCGGAAATCTGGTCCGACTGGGACGGCTTCCTCGAGCGCGGCAAGGTGTTGGAGGATGAGGCCGCGAAGATGGCTGCTGTGCTCAACAGCGGAGATGCCGGCACCATCCAGGCCCAGTTCGCGACCTTTGGGAAAGAGGGGTGTGGCGGCTGCCATACGACCTATCGCGGACCCGAGACCTAAACTTCAAGATCGGGCTTCAAGAAGCCGAGCTAAGGGACGGCGGGTGCGGAGCGACCGTGCCCGCCGTCACCGCGCGAACGCGAGTCTCAACCGCGACGGTTTGTGAGCATGATCCATAGCGCAGGTAGAGTGCGGGCGCTGCTGCGCCGCTTGGCGTATGGGGCAGTCTGGGGCGTAGCGGCTGTCTGGTCGGCGCCGGTGGCCGGGCAGTCCGCCGAGGCACCGGCGGTTTCGGCGGAAGACGCCTCAGACGCAGGTGCAGTGCCGGACGATGCCGTTCAAAGAGGCGCTTATGTGTTCCGCGCGGCCGGTTGCTACAGCTGCCACACCGACACCAAGGGGGGCGGGGCGCCCCTGGCCGGTGGCCGCGCCCTGGAAACACCCTTCGGGACGTTCTACAGCCCGAACATCACGCCGCATCCGGTCTACGGCATCGGCGCCTGGAGCGACGAGGACTTTCAGGCCGCCCTGCGTCACGGCGTATCGCCGGACGGCGATCCCTATTACCCCTCGTTTCCCTATACGTCCTATACCGGGATGAGCGACGGAGATATCGCCGACCTGCAAGCCTACCTCTTCGCGCAGGAACCCGCGGAAACCCAGAACAAGCCGCACGACCTTAACTTCCCCTACAATCTGCGTTTCACGCTGGGGCTCTGGAAGACCATGTTCTTCGAGGCCGGTGCCTACCAGGAAGACGCTCAGCAGGACGCGGCCTGGAACCGGGGGGCCTATCTCACCCGCCACCTCGGGCATTGCGGCGAGTGCCACAGCCCGCGCGGGTTCCTCGGCGCCGTCGACGACAGCCTCGAACTGGCCGGCAACCCGAAAGGGCCGGACGGTGGCAGGGTTCCGAACCTGACTCCCGCGGAGGGCGGCCTCGCGGGCTGGAGCGAATCCGACATCGCGAGCGCCCTCAAAATCGGCATCACACCGGAGGGCGACTTCCTCAGCGACTCCATGGGGGAGGTGATCGAGCACGGCACAAGTCACCTCAGCGACGAGGACCTGACGGCAATAGCCATTTATCTCAAGAGCTTGCAGCCCATAAGCGGACCTTGATCCTAAGCCGGCCGGCATTGCGCCCCTGATCCCCGCGTACTAGGCTGTTTTGCGGGGATAGGAGGCTAGGAGTTTGAAAAAGCTCGTAATCGGTCTGGGGGCGGTCGCCATCGCGGCGGCGGCCCTGGTGGGATACTTGCAGTTCGGTGGCGAGGACGATGCCCGGATCGTTTCCGACTCTGCAACTCCCTCTGCAACTCCCTCTGCGGCTCCCTCTGCGGCTCCCTCTGCGGCTCCCTCTGCGGCTCCCTCTGCGGCTCCCTCTGCGGCTCCCTCTGCGGCTTCGCGCGACACTGCCGGATCGGAGACCGCCGCGCGCCCGGACGCAGCGCCTTCGGAAAGCCCGGTTCCGTCAACGCCCGCCAGCGACGATGCCGCCACAGCCGGCGACGGGGCCGGCGTGGTACCGGCAGGGCCGTCGGTCAAGCGCCGTCAGGAGGCCGCCCTGCCGGCTGCGGACGGGGATGCGGCGACGGACAGCACGGCCCCGACCTTCGATGTCGTGCGTGTGGAGCCCAGCGGCGAGGCGGTGATCGCCGGGCGCGCCGAACCCAACAGCGAGGTGAAGGTCACGCTCGGCGCCGACGGCACGGTGGGCACCACGAAAGCCGACGGCAGTGGTGCCTGGGCGATCGTGGCGGAGCAACCGCTGGCGCCGGGCAGCCATGAGATCGGGATCGAGGCCAAGGCGCCTGACGGCCGCAAGCGGCTCTCCGAAGACCTTGTCGTCGTCATGGTGCCGAAGACGCAGCCGGCCCCGCCTTCGGCCGAGGCCGGCGGAGCCGCCGGACCGGAGTCTCGAGAGACGGCCGGTACAGCCGCGAGCGCGGAGCCGCCGGTATTGGCGGTTCTCACGCCGAGAGGCGGCGGTGCCAGCAAGGTGCTGCCGCAGCAGCCTGAGGAAGGTATCGCCGTCGGCGGCCTGGTTCTGGATTCCGTCGACTACGACGAGAGCGGCCGGGCCATCCTCGGGGGGCGGGCCGCGCCGGGTGCGCGGATGCTTGTCTATCTCAACAACAGGCCCATCGGCGAGGCGGTCGCCGACGGCGAAGGGCGCTGGGCCTTGTCTCCGGCATCGCCGATTCTGGAAGGTCTGCATGATCTGCGCGTCGATCAGCTGGCGGACGACGGATCTGTGATCGCGCGGGTTGAAACACCGTTTTCGCGCGAGCCGGCACGGCAGATCGCCCAGGGCGACGACTATGTCATCGTGCAGCCCGGAAACTCTCTCTGGCGCATTGCCCGGCGCACCTACGGCCAGGGCCTGCGCTATTCGGTCATCTACCAAGCCAATGCAGACCAGATCCGCGATCCGGACCTGATCTATCCGGGCCAGGTCTTTGCCCTTCCCAGAGCGAACTGAGAGCGTGTGAACCGGATGCGCGTGGACCGATGACGCCCGATCCGGCGGCAGGTGAGAAGGGGGAGCGGTCCGCTTGACCGTCAGGGCGCGGCTTGGTCTTGCGCCGCTTCGTCCTCGACGACCGGCTGGCCCTCGATGGACCGCTGATCCTCGCTGGGCGGCGGTCGGCGAATGGCGACAGCCTCGCCCAGAAGATCGAGGTAGGGTTTGAGCGCTGCAACCAGGTAGGCCGCCGTCGCGATCACGTTGACCGCTGTGCGCGGCGCAGGCGGCGCCATTTCGGCTTTCAGAACCATGTCCTGTTGATCCGAAAGCAGGATCTGGCCGCAGCCAAGGCGATCCGTGGCGGCCATCACCGAACGGGCCAGCTGCCGTCCTTCCGGCGATTCGGCCGTGTAGGGCAGCTTACCGAGGTTGGCTTCCAGGCGCAGGGGGGCGGAGCGGTCGGCCAGGTCCGCATCGAAGCGAACGCCGCAGGCCGTAAATGCAAAATGCAGAGGCTGGTCAGGGTCGCGGCGGCTGATATGGCCGTCGTCACCCAGCGCAATAGACCCGACCTCGAGTGGCAGCGCGGCATCGGCCACCGATTTGACAGCCGACTTCGCATCGTCCTTCGAGGTCGTGGATTCGCTTGGCTCGTTCCCCGGGGCGTCCAAGGCACTCTCTCCCGCATCAACAGCCCGCAAGGCTAACAGTTCGGCTTTAACGATCGGTAAAGCACCAGTTTCGCTGTTTTTTCCGCTGTCTGAGGGGCGGCCGCTGGTCTATTACTGCTGTAGGGATATGGACTGGGGGCAGGACGACCGCGTGTTCAGAAGCGTATTGGTACCAATCCACCGGGCCGGATGGCCTTTCATCGCCGCAGCACTGGCCGTCGCGATTCTGCTGGGCCTGTTGTGGGAGCCGCTGTTCTGGCTCGGTCTTCTGGCCGTCGCCTTCTGCACCTACTTCTTCCGCAATCCGCCGCGGGTGACGCCGACGCGAACGGGTCTGGTGATTGCCCCGGCGGACGGCCTCGTGCAGATGATCGAGAAAGCGGTGCCGCCGCCGGAACTGGAGATGGGGGCAGAACCGCTCACGCGGATCTCGATCTTCCTCAACGTCTTCAACGTTCACATCAACAGGGTGCCGGTGGACGGCAGGATTTCGGCGTTGGCCTATCGACCGGGCAAGTTCCTCAATGCAGCGCTGGACAAGGCTTCCGTCGACAATGAACGGATGTCGTTGAAAGTCACGACCTTCGACGGGATTGATATCGCCTTCGTGCAGATTGCAGGTCTGGTTGCGCGGCGCATCGTCTGCGATGTCTCGGAGGACCAGCCGGTGCGCGCCGGGCAGATATTCGGCCTGATCCGCTTCGGCAGCCGTATGGACGTTTACCTGCCGGAAGGCACGGCGCCCTTGGTGTCGCTCTATCAGACGACAATTGCCGGCGAGACCGTTCTGGCCGACCTGCAGTCCGACGAGCCCGCGCGCCAAGGCGAGGAGCGCTAGCATGGCGCGCCTGCGCAGGAGACGGGTTTCGACCCTTTCCATCAACCGCATGATTCCCAATGCGCTGACTCTGCTCGCGCTCTGCGCCGGGCTGACCGCAATCCGGCTGGCGCTGCAGGATCGCTGGGAGGCGGCGGTGGGCGCGGTGGTCGTTGCAATGCTGCTCGACGGGCTCGACGGCCGCATCGCCCGCCTGATGGGGGCCACCAGCGAGTTCGGGGCGCAGCTCGACTCGCTGTCGGACGTCATCGCGTTCGGCGTCACGCCGGCGGTGATGATTTATCTCTGGACGCTGTCCGACGCCGGCGGACTGGGTTGGGCGCTCTGCCTGGTTTTCGCGGCCTGCTGCGCTCTGCGCCTGGCGCGGTTCAACGCCGCCCTGGGCGAGGACAGTCCCCAACCCCTGGCCGCACGCTTTTTTGTCGGCGTTCCGGCCCCGGCCGCCGCCGGCCTTGCATTGCTGCCGCTGACCATGAGCTTCGTCTTCGGCGACAGCATTCTGCGCAGCGACCTGTTGAACCTGCTGACCCTCCTGGCCGTGGCGATCCTGATGGTGAGCCAGGTCCCGACGTTCTCCGCCAAGCGCCTGAAGCTCCGGCCGCCGCAGCGCCGTGTCGCCATGGTGGGCCTGGTGCTCTTTGCCGCCTTCCTGATTTCCGAGCCTTGGATCACCGTCACGCTGGTGGGCCTGCTTTATCTCGCCAGTATTCCCCTGGCCGCAATCCAGTACCGCAAGGAAGCCCGCGCTCTGGCCTTGGAGGAGGGAAGCGGCGCCCGCAGCGAGGCCGCGGGCGATGACGAAGAGGACACCGACTGACGGTTTCTTCGCTCGGTTTTTGGCTACGACGACCGGCGGTTATTCGGCGGCCTGCGGAACGCCCGGGCCGCTCTTCCCGGCGCCGCCGCGGCCTTCCTGACCCGCTTCCGGCGTGTCGGGCTCGCCGATGATGCGACGCCGCGGGCCCCGCCAGCCGCGCAGGCGCCCTACCGCGCCCTTCAGGTTGTCGCGCAGCATCAGCGCGCTCGGGGTCACGAAGAGGGTCAGGAGCGTCGCGAAGGTGAGGCCGAAGACGATGGCGGTCGCGAGCTGCCGCCACCACTGGGTCGAAGGGGCGCCGACCTGAACGGTGCGCGAGAAGAAATCGATGTTGGTGGCCAGCACCATCGGCATCAGCCCCAGGATCGTGGTGATCGTGGTCAGCAGCACCGGGCGCAGGCGCTGGGCGCCGGTCCGCAGGATGGCCTCGCGGGTGGTCGCGGTCGTGGCGCGCAGCCGATCGAAGGTGTCGATCAGGACGATGTTGTTGTTCACCACGATACCGGCCAGGGCAATGACACCGATGCCCGACATGACGATGCCGAAGGGCTGGTTGGTGACGAGCAGGCCGATCATCACGCCGACCGTCGACATGATCACCGCCGTCAGGATCAGGAAGGCGCTGTAGAAGCTGTTGAACTGGGTCACCAGGATGATCGCCATCATGAACAGCGCCACGCCGAAGGCCTTGCCGAGGAACGCCGAAGCGGCCTTCTGCTCCTCGTCCTCGCCCTTGAAGGTGATGGCCAGCAGGGGATCGAAGTCCTGCTCGGCAAGCCAGCCGCGGATCTCCTGCACCTTGTCGTCGGCCAGCAGACCCTGCGCCACGTCGGCCCTGATCGTCATTGCCCGGCGGCTGTCGGTGCGCTTCAGCAGGCCGACCCGGGGTTTCGCCTCGCGCGTGACGAAGTTGGAAATCGGGATCAAGCCGGAAGAAGTCTGAATTCGGATCAGATCGAGCTGCTCGATGTTGCGATACTGTTCAGGCAGACGCACGACGATGTCGATTTCCTCGGTGCTGTCGTCGGGCCTGTAGTCGCCCAGGTCCATGCCGTTGGTCAGCATGCGCACATAGCTGCCGATCAGGCTGACATCGGCGTCGAACTTTGCGGCCTGGGCGCGGTCGACCGCCAGTTCCCACTCGATGCCGGGAATTTGGGTGCCGTCCTCGATGTCGACGAAACCGCCGATGTCGGCCATCGCGCCGAGGATGCGCTGAACCGCCGGTTCGATCAATGAAGGCTGTGCCGAGGCAACCTCGATCTGCACGGGCTTGCCCACCGGCGGACCGGACTCTTCCTTGCGCGCCTCGACGAAGACGCCGGCGAAGATCGCGCTGCGCTCGCGGATCTCGCCAAGGATTTCGTCCGCCGGCCGGCGGGAGAACCAGTCGGTGAACTCAACGATGATCTTGCCGATCACGTCTTCCGCTTCCTCGCCGCCCTGGGTGCCGGAGGCAGCCATCGACTGCGCGCTGATGGCGTGGAATTCGCCGTATTCGCGCTGCATGGCCAGGACCACGCTCTCGACCTGGCGGACCAGCTCGTCCCGCTCCTCGACCGAGAGGTTGCCGCGGGCGTGGAGCTGCAAGACCGCATTGTGCGGTTCCACGTCCGGAAAGAACTCGACGCCCCGGCCGAAGCTGGCATAGGCCATCTGCACGCCGACCAGCAGCATCACGGCAAAGAGGAGAACCTTTGCCGGGTGCCGCAGAATGAACCCGAGCGTTCGCAGGTAGGTGCCGGTCAGCCCCCCGACATCGTTCAGGTCGCCGCTCTCACCCGCCGCAAGCGCCTTCATCGTCTTCGGGTCGGCGGTGCCCCCAGGCTTTCCGAAGACCGAGCCCAGTGTCGGCACGAAAATCAGGGCCATCATCAGCGATGCGCTCAAGGTGGCGATCAGCGTGATGGGCAGATACTTCATGAATTCGCCGACGACGCCCGGCCAGAACATCAGCGGCAGGAAGGCGGCCAGCGTGGTCGCCGTTGCCGCGATGATCGGCCAGGCCATGCGTTTGGCGGCCAAGGCATAGGCTTCCTTCTTCGGCCTGCCTTCGCTCATCTTGCGGTCGGCGTACTCGGTCACCACGATAGCGCCGTCCACCAGCATGCCGACGGCCAGGATCAGCGCGAAAAGCACGACGATGTTGACGGTCAGGCCGGCGATGGCGAGCACCAGGATGCCGGTGAGGAAGGAGCCGGGAATGGCGATGCCGACGAGCAGGGCGGAGCGCAGGCCGAGCGCGGCGACCACCACCACCATGACCAGTAACACGGCGCTCAGCACATTGTTCTGAAGGTCGAGCAGGTTGTTGCGAATGTCCGTCGACTTGTCCTGGCTATAGGTCACGGTGACCGTCTCGGGCCAGGCCAGCCGGGCCTCTTCAACGACGGCGCGAACCTGCTCGATGGTCTCGATGATGTTCTCGCCGGTGCGCTTGGAGACCTCCAAGGCCAGTGCCGGTTCGCCGTTCAGCCGCGCAAAGCCGTCCGAATCCTTGAACGTGCGCCTCAGGCTCGCAATGTCGCGGAAGCGCACGACCGCATCATCGTTCACCTTCACCGGCAGGTTGATGATGTCTTCGACGGTTTCGAAGAGGCCGGGGACCTTGACCGCGAAGCGCCCCTGGCCGGTGTCCAGCGAACCCGCCGCGACCACGCGGTTCGACTTCGAGACCATCTCCAGAATGTCAGTGGCGTTGAGGTTGTAGCTTTCCAGCGCCAGCGGATCGATCACCACTTCCACCAGTTCATCCCGGTCGCCGGCGATGCTGGCTTCCAGCACGCTGGAGAGGCTCTCGATCTTGTCCTGCAGGTCCCGGGCGATGCGCAGCAGCGTGCGCTCTGGTGCGTTGCCGGAGAGAGAAACGGTCAGCACCGGGAAGAGCGAGAGGTTGATTTCGTGAACCGTCGGCTCTTCCGCATCTTCCGGAAGCTCCGGTTTGGCCAGGTCCACCTTCTCCCGCACGTCCATCAGCGCCTGGTCCGCGTCGAACCCGGCATCGAACTCCATCACCACGTTGGCGCCGCCCAGATACGCGGTGGACGTCATCTCCTTGACGCCCTCGATTGCCCGAAGTTCCTTCTCCAGCGGTTTGATCAGAAGCCGTTCCGCATCTTCCGGCGAGATGCCGTCATGGGCCGCAACGACATAGAGCGTCGGGATGTTGATGTCCGGCGAGTCCTCCTTGGGAATGGACACATAGGCGACGCTTCCCGCAACGAGGATCAGAATCAGGGTCGAGACGACAGTGCGGCTGCGTGATATGGCCGCGTCGATGACGGCTTTCACGACGCCAGATCCTTCAGCCGGTCTTCAATCTCGGATTCATGCACGGGCTGCACTTTTTCGCCCGGGCTGACGTACTCCTGACCCACGGTGATCAGGGTGACCTCTTTCGGCAGGCCGGTAATCCAGATGCCCTCGTTGTCGGTATCGACGATCTTGACCGGATGAAAGACGACCTTTGTGTCCCCATCCACGGCCTTGACGCCGATCAGGCCGCCGTCTGAGAGGGTCAGGATCGCGGGGGAGACAACGTGTGCCTCGGTCTCCGCGAGGGGCAGGGCAATCTCGGCGGTCATGCCGTCGGCGATGCGGCCGTCCGGGTTTTCGACTTCAAGTTCGACCCGGAAGGTGCGGGTCGCCTCGTCGGCAACCGTTGAAATGTGCCGGATGTGGCCGGTCACCTGGTCGCCGGTCATCAGTCGCGCGGCGCCCACGTTACCCAACCCCAGACGCTGAACATCGCGCTCGTTGACCTGGGTGACGATCAACATGGGGTCCAACTCGACAAGGCGGGCAATGGCATCGCCGCGGTCGACATAGTCGCCGATCTCCATCATGCGCTCGTCGACGATGCCGTCGAAGGGCGCGCGGATCGCGGTATAGCCCAGTTCGACTTCGGCAATCTTCACCGCCGCTTCCGCCGCTTGCAGAGAGGCCTCCGTCGCGGCGACCTGGGTTTCCGCGCGGAAGCCTTTCTGGGAGAGCTTCTGGTCGGCTTCGTATTCGATCTTGCGCTGGGCCAGCAGCGCCTTCGCCTCGGCCAGACGCGCCGGGCGGTCGCCGGGCGACAGGCGCGCGATGATATCGCCCGCCTTGACGGCCGTACCGTCGTCGACCGCCAACTCGATCAGGCGGCCGTCGGTTTCGACCTTGATTTCCACCATGCGGTTCGCCTCGGTGCGGCCGCGCAGCAGATCGACGATGGGGTGCGTCTGAGCCGTGGAACTGCGCACGCGCACGCTCGGCACCTTGTCGAGTGCGGCGAGGTCGGCGGGCGGCTTCTGGGCTTCCGGCTCGGCGCCGCTCTCGCCAAGCTGGCCCGAAGCGACCCAGGCCGTAGCCGCAACGGCGAACACCAAGGCCAGGATTAGGGAGCGTTTCATTTTGTTGTCGTCTTCAAACTCTGTCGTTGCGGTCGGGGGTTATACGCAGGACGGCGGCTTTGCGTTTCCCTCCCCATCGGTCATGGCCGGCTTTTTTTTCGCGGTGCCTCGTCACTCGGCAACCATGGCAGCCGGACGAGCGATCTCTTTCAACAGGGCCTCGCGATTGGTCTCCAGGTACTCTGTGGCGGCGCGGTAGACGGCGATTCCCATGCCGCGCACGAAACAGGCGCCCGAGGGGCCGACGTTGTTGGCGGCGCAGTCTTCCATGCGCTCCAGGGATTCCCGGTACCAGGCGATACGCTGATCGATCAGTTCGGCCACCCGCGCCGGCGGCAGGCACTGGGCGAAAAACAGGATAAAGAGGAAGTCGGAGCGCACGCGATCCGCATCCGGCTCCACCAGCAGGGCGTCGAAAAAGGCGCGCTCGCCCGCGGGCGTGATCGAGTAGATCTTCTTGTCCGGGCGCTTTTCCTGGGCTTCGGCGCGGCAGGCCACCAAGCCCTCCGCGCTCAACGCATTGAGCGCCGGATAGATCGATCCGAAGCTGGCCTGGTGGAAGTGGCTGAAGGGGCCTTCCGCGAAAGCCTTCTTGATTTCGTAGCCGCTGGCCTCCCCGCGCGAGAGGACCCCCAGGCAAAGAGTCTTAACGTCCATGGCAGACTTCCGGTTGGCTGAGTTGTGACGGCCCGTTTGTTATATCGGCCCGAGATATATCAATTCAATATATACAACGGATTCCACAACGCCTTGTACAACGCTGTCTGCAACGCGGCCATGCGGCTGACGCAAGGCTGTATTTGTCACAAATTTTTGGAAAAATATCAACAATATCAAATATTTGCTCGTAATCCCGAAGCCTTGTAGAATTGATAGAAGATCAATATCGGCATGGCAGGACCATGATTCAGGGGTTTTCGATTTCGGTTTCGGGCCTGATGGCACAGAGCAAACGCCTCGCCGTCTCGGCTGACAACGTGGCGAACATGCGCAGCCGCGGCGTCGATCCGGAAGGGCCTGCGGCGCAGCCCGGCGCCTATCAGCCCAAGCGGGTCGTCGACGTCACGGCTGGCGGCGGAGGCGTGCGTGGCGAGGTGCGTCCGGTCACGCCGGCCTCGGTCAAAAGCTACGAGCCGAGCAGCCCCGATGCCGACGCAGAGGGCCTGGTCAACCGCCCCAACGTCAATCTGGCCGAGGAACTGGTGACCCAGATCCAGGCGCAACGCGCCTACGAGGCCAATGCCGCCGCCATCCGGACCCAGGACGAAGTGACCGAAAGTCTTCTAGACATAAAGTCCTAGGTTAGCACAGGTCTTCCTTTCACTCCCCGCTGATTTCCCGCCAGCGCAGTCCCGTCGAGCCTGCTTTCATTTGGTAGTGCGCGCTTGCGGACCTTTACCCGGTCCGCCCCGGCCGAGCGGGCCCGGGCAGCCCGAGCTGCATAGGGCCGCCTTTCCGGTACACCGCACGCGGGTCGCGGAAGTCGCGAGTCCGATCCGCGTCGCTTTTCACGCCAATGGTGGCCGCAGTCCATCTATCGGAGATTGATCGAAAAGATATAGGCAAACTTCGCCGGATGTTTTGATGTTTTGGACCTAATCCAGTTTAGTCTTGAGTAATCATTTTGTGCAGTACTGGCCCGCGTTTATGACTTTGCCATGAGGGCCGGACCATGATCGGTGATCTTCTCAGCAGGTTCAAAATCCGCACCAGAATCGGCTTTGCCTTGGCTGTGCCGCTGTTTGGCTTGCTGGTGCTTGCTGCCATAGCCGTTGGCGCCCAATGGCGCATAGCGAGTGAGATGGATCGTCTCGACGCCCTGGCCAGCCTGGCGCCTGAGATCTCGGCCATGGTTCATGAGCTTCAGAAGGAACGCGGCGCCTCTGCCGGCTTTATCGGAAAGAGGGGGCAGGGGGCTTTCGCCGAGAAACTGACCACACAGCGTCAGGCCACGGACGCTCAGTACGAACAGTTTGCCAAGGCAATCAATGCCTTCGACAGCGCTGCCTACGGCCCGGTCTTTCAGGGGAAGCTCAAGGAAGCCCTGGACATGGTGTCCCAGCTGCAGCAGCAGCGGGCTGCGGTCAGCGCGCTCTCGCTGACCGTCGGCGAGATGGCGAAGTATTACACGACGACCATCGCAAGGATGCTTGAGACCGTCGGCGAGATGGCCGTGCTCAGCGCCGATGCAAGTGTCACCAACTCGATTGTGGCCTACATCAGCTTCTTGCAGGCCAAGGAGCGGACGGGGATCGAGCGCGCCATGGGCGCCAACGGCTTTGGCAAGGGTGGTTTCGCGCCGGCAATCCATCAGCGCTTTGTATCCCTGGTCGCCCAGCAGCAGGCCTTTCTCGCGACCTTTCACGCCTACGCGACTGAAAGCCAGCGTGCGCTCCTGGCCGAGACCCTGAAGGCGGACGCGGTCGGCGAGGTCGAGCGCATGCGCGGGCTGGCGATCGGCAATGCCTACGGCGGTGACCTCGGCGGTGTGACCGGGCCGGTCTGGTTTGACACCATCACGCAGAAGATCAACCTGCTGAAGGGCGTGGAGGACCGAATCGCCGCCGATTTGCGGGCACAAGTCAGCACCCTCGGCGGGCAGGCGCAACGCACTCTCTTCTTTGACGTGTTTGTGGCGCTGGCTCTGATGATCGGTACCCTGGTGATTGTGACGATTGCGGTGCGCAGCGTGACCGGCCCTATCGCCCGAACGACGGAGCAGGTGAAGGTTCTCGCGTCCGGCGATCTCTCGATCGAGATCGACGGTGCTGCGCGGCGCGATGAACTCGGCGACATGGCGCGCGCGGTTCAGATCTTCAAGGATCAGGGAATCGAGGCGGATCGCCAAAGCCAGGAACGCAAACGCGAACGCGAACGCGGCGAGCAGGAAAAGCGCGACGCGATCCGCTCTCTTGCCGCCGATGTTGAGGCCAGCCTCGATCCCGTTGTCAGCGAGGTTTCCACAGCTTCAAACCAGCTCCGCATCACCGCCGAGGGAATGTCTACAGTCGCGTCCCAGACCAGCGATCGCGCCAACGACGTCTCATCGGCTGCCGACCAGGCATCGTCCAACGTTCAGACCGTCGCCTCGGCTGCAGAGGAGCTTTCCAGCTCGATTGGCGAGATCACGCGCCAGGTGAACCAGTCCCGGGAGGTCTCGGGCAAAGCCGTGACGGAGGCCGACCGCGCCAGTGAGACCGTGAACGGCCTTGCCGAGGCGGCCCAGAAGATCGGCGATGTCGTGAACCTGATCCAGGACATTGCCGAGCAGACCAATCTTCTGGCCCTCAACGCGACCATCGAGGCGGCGCGCGCAGGCGAGGCCGGCAAGGGCTTTGCGGTGGTCGCCAGCGAGGTGAAGTCACTGGCCAATCAGACCGCCAAGGCCACGGAGGACATCGGGGCGCAGATCGGCGCTATGCAGGCCGCTACCGGCGACACCGTGGCGGCCATCAAAGGCGTGCGCGGTATCATCGACCAGATCGGCAGCACGGCGACCGCTATCGCCTCGGCGGTTGAAGAGCAGCAGGCGGCGACCCAGGAGATTTCACGCAATGCCCAGGAGGTGGCGCGCGGAACCACCGAGGTGACCTCCAACATCGGTGCCGTCACCGAAGCGGCGTCGAACTCCGGACAGTCGGCCGGCGAAGTGCTGCGCGCCTCAGAGCAGCTGTCGAAGGGTTCGGAGGTCCTGCGCAGCAAGCTCGACGAGTTCCTGACCCGGCTCCGCGCCGCCTAAGACGCGATTTCCCCCTTCAACCCCGTGCGGACACACGGCTGTCAACGGACGGGCAACCCCGGGTCGGCAGCCGAGAGCCGGACCTGCAGGATCGGTAGAGCCTTGGAAAGGGATGTGGCTTCGGAATTCGCGGCCACGGGGCGGCGCTTCAAGCGGTCAGCACACAAGCAAGAAGCCCGCAATCCCTTTCAGGAGAGCAGGCTTTGTTTCCCCAGTACGCGCTGGTGACCAGCAGGCTAAGCGGCAATCCCCTCGCGCCACGCAGAGGTGGACTTGCAGGACTGGCAAATGCGCTCACCCGGCCAGGTGCTCAAGAAGTCGGTGCGGCACATCAGGCAGGCGCGCTTTTTCTTCTCGTATGAGCGGTCGGACTTCGGCTTGGAGTTTTTCGTTGAGTTGCTCATGCGCGGGTAGATACCGCTCGGACGTTTCTATTGCAACAAAAATGTTGCACTGCGGTGACGATTCGCTGCAAGCCAGATTTGCAACCTTCGCATGGCCCCGGCAGTTGACGGCAGAGACTTTCGACCAAGACACCATCGACCGCGAGGGCCCATGGCGGGACCGGGCGCAAGGTGTGGCTCCGCCCCGATAAGACAAAGATCCCAGAGCCGGTCGGCGGATGTCGACCGGAGAAGTCGAGCGTCGTCCCGTATCCCGCAAGTGCCGGGCGGCGGCAGCGCGCGAATCGCCGGTGCGGCTAGTCAGACGAATCGGGAAAACAATCCCGGGTTGTGGTGTCGGAACTGATTCTCAGCGGTTCGTTTGTCGGGGCCTTAAGGATCTGGTAAGCTTTTCGCCATCGTAAACCCTGAAGACGGGGCCCGTAAGACAGGCCCAAAGAACGGGGCAGGGACGGCCAGAATAAGAAGCGCCAAACAAGAAGCACAGGGAGAGGTGCAGTGTACCGTTCTGTCGTTGAAAGCAAACAAGAGGGCAGCGAGCGCCGGCGCATCCTGCGCTGGGTCGAGGGGATTGCTGTGGCGGCGGTGGTCGTTGTCGGCGTTACCTATCTTTTTGGACTGCTTCAGTTCTAGCTCCTCGAAGCGCCAGCGCCCGGGCAGCGGCCTGAAACGGGCCTCAGAGCAGGTGCTGCGTCAGCGGTGCGCGCAGGCCCGGCGGATCGGCGGAGGCGGAGGCCTCGCCGTGTGTCTCGCGCCATGACACCGCAATCATCAAGACCACAGCCAGGGCAATCGCCATGCTCAGGATATCGCGGCGCGTCACTGCTGCACGGTGGTGTGAAGATCGGCGCCCCGGTTTGATCATGGCGACTTCGGCCTCCTCTGCGCTTGCGTCAGATCTCTGTCGGCGCACTGGTGGCGCCGGTTCAAATGCATGCGGCCGAACGCGGCCGCTAGAGGAGTCTACGGCTGAGCGGCGGAAATCGTTTCCGGAGAGGTAGAGAAAGCTTCAGCGCCAGCGCAGCAGGCTGCGTTCCAAAGCCGTGATGGCCGCACCGAAAATCAGCCCGAGCACCGAAAGGCAGACGACGCCGGCCAACAGCTGGTCCGTGGCCATCAGGTGGCCCGCCTGCAGCACGAAGGCGCCGAGGCCGTATTCGGCGCCGATCATCTCGGCCGCCACCACCAGGATGAGAGCGACGGAAGACGAGATCCGGAAGCCGGCGATGATGGTGGGCATGGCGCCGGGCAGGACCACCTTGCGGACGATGTCGCGCGGCGGCAGGTCGAAGGACTGGGCCATGCGGATCAGATTGCGCGCGACGCCGTCGATGCCGCTGTAGCAGTTGATCACCGTCGGGAAGAAGACGCCCAGCGCAATGGTGGCCAGCTTGGAGGGCTCGCCGATGCCGAACCAGAGGATGAAGAGCGGCAGCAGGGCGATCTTGGGGACCGGGAAGATCGCCGAGACCAGAGGCATACCGACGGAACGGGCGAGGGTGAAAAGGCCCATGGCCGTCCCGAGGGCGAGACCGGCCGCCGTGCCGATGGCCCAGCCGCCGAGAATGCGGCCGAGGGAGGCGGTGAAGTGGCGCCAGAGCTCACCGCTGGCGGCGACATCGTAGAGCGCCTGGGCGATATGCGCCGGGCTGGGCAGGAAGAGGGGGTTGATCCAGCCCAGGCTGCTGCCGCCTTGCCAGAAGGCGATGAGCGCGGCGAAGACCAGGAGCGCCGGCCCGCGGCGCTGGCCCGGCGCGAAGCCGCCGCCGCGGAAACGCACGCGGTCTTGCGCGGTTTCACGGCCAAGCTCAGCCATCGGCCATCTCCCGCTCGGCCGAACGCGCTTCCTCCTTGATCAGGGTCCAAAGGTGGTTCTGAAGCCGGGCGAGCTCCGCCTGGGCCGCGGGCTTGGTCCGCTCGCTCTGCGGAAGGGTGAGGGGCACGATCTCGCGCAGCCGTCCGGGACGGCGGGAGAGGACGGCCACCCGGTCCGCCAGACGCAGCGCCTCCGTCAGATTGTGGGTGACATAGACCGCCGTCGTCTTCTCGCGCAGCCAGAGATCCAGGAAGTCCTCCATCAGCAGGTCGCGGGTCTGGGCATCGAGCGCCGAGAGCGGTTCGTCCATCAGCAGCACGGCCGGGCGCACGGCGAGGGCCCGGGCGATGCCCACCCGCTGGCGCATGCCGCCGGAGAGCTGGCGCGGATAGGCTGTCGCGAAGTCGCTGAGTTTCGTGCGCTCCAGCACCTCGGCAATGCGCGCCCGGCGCTCACCAGCCGAAAGGGCGTGGTGCTCCAGCGCCAGGGAGACGTTGTCGGCCACCGTGCGCCAAGGCAGCAGCGCAAAATCCTGAAAGACGTAGGTCAGGGGGTTGAGGCAGTCCGCCGGTGTGTCGCCCGCGGCCACCACCCGGCCGCTGCCGGGCTGCAGCAAGCCGCCCAGGATGCCCAGCAGGGTGGACTTGCCGCAGCCGGAAGGCCCGATGAGCGCCAAGGTCTCGCCCGCCTGCACGGTGAAGGAAATGTCCTCCAGAACCGTCAGGTCGTCGTAGCGGTGGCCGACAGCCTCGAGGCGCAGTTCCATGATGGTCGGCTGCCGGAAGAGTCGCTCAGTTGGTCGGGACGTCCAGGTGGCCCTCGATGAAGCTGAGATCGACGAAGTCCGCGGGATCGATATCCTTGCCGACCAGCCCCTGGGCCTGCATCCAGGCGACCTGGTCGTAGATCGACTGCACCTTCAGCCGGCCCTCGGGGTCGATGAAGGGGGCGCCGGCCTTGATCGAGGCGGGCTTGGCCTTGGTGTACTTCTCGATGATTGGAATGAGCGCCTCGGCCTCGGTACCGAAGACGCGCTGGCCGGCGGCGTCGCGCTGCATGAAGGCCTCGGCATAGTCGGCTGCTGCACGCTGATAGGCACGCACAAAGCGCTCCACCACGTCACGCCGCTGCTCGACGTTGCGGGTCGAGGTGAAGAGGCCGCCCAACTGATAGGGCGTGTACTGGTGAACCCAGCCGATGATCTTGGCCGAACCGTCGTTCTCCAGCCGGGTGGCGATGTGGGCGGGCAGGATGATGGAGTCGACCTGGCCCGACTTCACCGCGCCGATCATGTTCGGCACCTTCTCCAGCGGCTTCAGTTGAACATCGTCCAGGTCCATACCCAGTCGGTCGGCCAGCATGCCGATCATAAGGTGGAAGGAGGAGCCCCTCTGAGTCATGCCGAGCGATTTGCCGGCGAACTTCTCCGGGCTGTCGAAGCCGGCGGCATAAGCCTTGTTGGAGGCGATGTAGGCGGAGAAGTCGAAGCCCGGCTCCTCGCGGCTCTGGGCGCCGATCACCTTCAGCGCGCCCTTGCCGGCCAGATTATAGAAGCCGGCGGTGAAGGCGGTGACGCCGAAGTCGGCATCGCCCGAGGCGATCGAAACCGCCACCGGCTGCGCCGCGCGGAAGAACTTGAATTCCACCTCCAGGCCTTCCTCGGCGTAATAGCCCTTGTCCTGGGCGATGAACAGCGGCGAGGAGGACACGAAGGTAAGGGCGGAGATGGTGATCTTCTCCGCCTGCGCCGCCGTGGCGCCGAGCGCGAGGCTGCAGGCGAGGGAAACGGCGGCAAGGCCGCGGCGCAGCGAGTGCAACATCTGGTCTGTCCTCCCCGGGAGCATTCTTGGTGTGTTCTTTGGAAGCCAGCACGCTATCCGCGCGCTTGTGCCGGGTCAATGGGCGCCCCATCGAGCGGCAGCACGTTGGTATACTTCACCTGCTTGAGCGCGAAGCTGGACTCGATGGAGGCGACGTTGCCGACGCGCGTCAGCTTGGTCTTGAGGAAGCGCTCGTAAGCCGCGAGGTCGGCCACCACCACCCGCAGCAGATAGTCCTGCGTGCCGGTCATGAGGTAGCACTCCAGGACCTCGGGATAGGCGCTGACCTCCGCTTCGAAGCGGTCCAGATCCTCCTCCTGCTGGCGTTCCAGCTTGATGGAGATGAAGACGGAGACCGGCAGGCCGACCGCGCCCTGGGCGACCAGGGCGACGTATCGGTCGATGATGCCCGCTTCCTCCAGCAGGCGCACCCGCCGCAGGCAGGGCGAGGGGGAAAGGCCGACCTGTTCGGCGAGGTCGACGTTGCTGAGGCGGCCGTCGGCCTGCAGCGCGGTCAGGATCTTGCGGTCGATGCTGTCGAGCTCCATGTTCGGCATAATATGCCAAGAATTTCCTCCTGGCGATGCAAAGATACCAAGTCTGATAAAATCCGTAGCGCCTTTGGCATGTCCTGCCAGGGCGCTTTGGCGTAAGCTGCCGCTCCGCGCCGCTTCCTTGCGAAGGCCGAGAGTTAAACGAAAACCATGACGGATTCCCATAGCCTGAAGATGCTGGAGGCGCTGGAGCAGAAGGTGCTCTGGCTGTCCTCCTGGATGATCCACAACGCCAACCACCTGCGCCCCAAGACGGACGGGCTGAAGGTGGGCGGCCATCAGGCGTCGAGCGCCTCGCTGGTCACCCTCATGACGGCGCTCTATTTCCACGTGCTGCGGCCCGAGGACCGTGTGGCGGTGAAGCCCCATGCCAGCCCGGTCTTCCATGCCATCCAGTATCTGCTGGGCAATCAGACCCGGGAAAACCTGGAAGCGTTCCGTGGTTTCGGTGGCGCGCAGTCCTACCCCTCGCGCACCAAGGACAGCGACGACGTGGACTTCTCCACCGGTTCGGTCGGCCTCGGCGTTGCCATCACCTCCTTCGCCAGCATGGTGCAGGACTACGTGCGCCTGAAGGGATGGTCCGCAGGTGCCAAGACCGCGCCTGAGGGGCGCATGGTGGCGCTGGTGGGCGATGCGGAGCTTGACGAGGGCAACATCTACGAGGCCCTGATGGAGGGCTGGAAGCACGGCCTGCGCAACACCTGGTGGGTCATCGACTACAACCGGCAAAGCCTGGACGCAGTGGCGCGCGAAGGCCTCTACGGCCAGTTCGACAAGCTGTTCCGCTCCATGGGCTGGGAGGTGGTGACGATCAAGTACGGCCACCTGTTGCAGGCGGCCTTCCAGGAGCCGGGCGGGGAGGCGCTGCGCGACTGGATCGACCGCTGTCCCAACCAGCTCTACTCGGCGCTGACCTTTCAGGGCGGGGCGGCCTGGCGCAAACGCCTGCTGGATGATCTCGGCGATCAGGGCCCGCTGACGGCGCTCATCGAGGCGCGCAGCGACGACGAACTGGCACGGCTGATGACCAACCTGGGCGGCCACGACCTGCCGGCGGTGCTGGAGGCCTTCGCTGCCGTCGACCACGACCGCCCGGTCTGTTTCATCGCCTACACGGTGAAGGGCTACGGCCTGCCGCTGGCCGGCCACAAGGACAACCATGCCGGCCTGATGACCCCCGACCAGATGGCGGCCTACCGCGGCAGCCTCGGCGTTCGGGAGGGACAGGAATGGGAGCCTTTCGAAGCGCTGGCCACCCCCCGCGAAGAGGCAGAGGCCTTTCTCAAGGCGGTGCCCTTCAACGCCAAGGGCCGGCGGCGCTACCAGGCCGCCGTGGTGCCGGTCGCGCCGTTGCCGGCACCGGCTGGGGCGGTGATGTCGACGCAGGAGGGCTTCGGCAAGATCCTCAACGAGTTGGCGCGGGAGGACTCGCCCCTGGCGCAGCGCATCGTGACCACCTCGCCGGATGTGACGGTGTCGACCAACCTCGGCGGCTGGGTGAACCGCCGCGGCCTCTTCAATCGCACGCCGCTCGGCGACACCTTCCGCGATGAGAAGGTGCCTTCGGCGCAGAAGTGGATCATGAGCCCGGAAGGCCAGCACATCGAACTCGGCATTGCCGAGATGAACCTATTCCTGCTGCTGGGCGCGCTGGGGCTCTCGCATTCGCTCTTCGGCGAACGCCTGCTGCCCATCGGCACGCTCTACGATCCTTTCATTCAACGCGGTCTCGATGCGCTGAACTATGCCTGCTATCAGGACGCCCGCTTCCTGCTGGTGGCGACTCCCTCCGGCATCACCCTGGCGCCGGAGGGCGGGGCCCACCAGTCGGTCGGCACGCCGCTCATCGGGCTCGCGCAGGACGGCCTCGCGGCCTTCGAGCCGGCTTTCGTCGACGAACTGGCGGCGATCATGACCTGGTCCTTCGACTACATGCAGCGCGACGGGAAGGGGGAGCCCTCCGGTCCCTGGCTGCGCGACGAGAACGGCGGCTCGGTCTACCTGCGCCTTTCGACCCGACCGCTGGAGCAGCCGAAGCGCGCGCTCGACGCGGCTCTGGCGCAGGACATCATCAACGGCGCCTACTGGCTGCGCCGCCCCGGCCCCAACTGCGCGGTGGTGATTGCCTACCAGGGTGCGGTGGCCGCCGAAGCCATCGCGGCGGCCGGCTTGATCGGCGAGGACCGGCGCGATGTCGGCGTGCTGGCGGTGACCTCGTCCGACCGCCTCAGCGCCGGCTGGCATGCCGCGGAGCGGGCCCGCCAGGAGGGGCGGCGGGACGCCCGCTGTCACATCGAGACCCTGTTGGCGCCACTCGACCGCGATACCGGTCTGGTGACCGTCCTGGACGGCCATCCGACGACCCTCTCCTGGCTCGGCGCCGTACAGGGCCACAGGGTCCAGGCGCTGGGTGTCGAGCACTTCGGCCAGACCGGAACGGTCGATGACCTCTATGCACATCACCGAATCGACACCGCGGCCATCGTCGCTGCCGCCAACGCCGCCTCCGCCGGCCGGCCGATCCGCTATCTCCGTGCGGTGCCTTAGGGAACCGTTAACCACTTCGTTGAGCAAAGCGGCCCAACAGACGGTTCTGTTTGCCTTTGGGGGGCGCCCTTCCTATCTAACGGACGGGTAAAACGAGAGGTAGAGCATGAATCCCCAAAGTCTTCTGGAGCAGTTTCTCGGGCCCAACGCGGCCGGTGCTGCGGGCGGGGCGGTCCAGAACGCCAAGGGCAAGCTGGCCAACAGCGGTATCGGCGGCGTCGCCGGCGGCCTGGCGGCCGGCGGTCTGCTGGGCGTTCTGATCGGCAACAAGAAAGCACGCAAAAAAGTTGGAAAACTGGCCGGCGGCGTTGTCGGCTATGGCGGCGCGGCCGCGCTCGGCGCCCTGGCCTACCGTGCCTATCAGAACTGGCAGGACGGCAAGCAGGCGCCCCAGCAGGTCCCGCAACAGTCGCCCGGGGCCGGTGCCGCTGGGCAGGTGGCCTACCAGCCGGCACCGGACGCTGCAGGATTTCCGAGCGCGCCGCCGCCGGCAGGATCGAAGTTCCACCCCGAGGCCGCGCCGGCCAGCGACGGCAAGCCCTTCGAACTGGCGCTGGTGATGGCGATGATCGCCGCCGCCAATGCCGACGGACATATCGACCCCGACGAGCAGAAATCGATCTTCGAACGGGTGGGCGAACTGCCGCTGGATGCCGAAGAGAAGGCCTTCGTCTTCGATGCGCTGGCCGAACCGCCGAGCCTGCAGGACATCGCCGGTCTGGCCCAGGGTCCGGAGCAGGCGGCGGAACTCTACCTCGCCTCGCGCCTGGCCATCGATCCGGATCATCCGATGGAGCAGGCCTACCTGGAAGCGCTGGCCAGCCGGCTGTCGCTGCCGGCGGACCTGGTCGCCCATCTGGAAGGACAGGTGGCCGGCATCCCGGCCTGACCACAGTCCGGCCTGCGGCCGGAGGTCCATCCTGCCTTTGCGCATCTCCACACATGAGCAGCCGGCGCGCCTCGGGCGCGCCGGCTGTAAAGCCTGATTGCAACGGAGATCAGCTGCCCCAGGCCTCGAGCAGCGAGGGGTTGGCGTCGAGCCAGGCCCGGGCGGCCTCCCGGGGCGCCTTGCCGTCCTGGCTGACCATCCGATCCATTTCCGTCACGGCCTCGACCGGGATGCGCAGGTCTGCCAGCTTCTGCAGGGTTTCCGGGGCCAGCTTGTCCCGCAGATCTGTGTGGCCCAGCAGGTAGGCGGTGTCGGGATCGCCATAGGCGTTCAGCGGTTCCTCAAGCGCCCGCACCTCGAAGGCAGCGTTCACCCACTGCGGCTGCCAGAGCGGGAAGACGATCCAGTCTTCGTTCTCGACCGCCTCCGTAAAGGCGCCGAGCCACTCCGCCGGGGGTGCTGCCCGCAGTTCATAGCCTGCATCGCCAAGGCCATAGGCCTCCATGACCCGACGCCCGCCGGTGGTCAGGCCGGTCGCCTCGGGCAGCGAGACGATGGTCTGCGGCAGGCGCTCGCGCACTTCGGGCTTGGTCAGGTCGGCGATGGAGGAGATGGCGTCTTCAGGCACGTAGGCCGGAACGACCCAGAAAAAGCGTGCGTCCTCGTAAATCGGTGCAATTCGAAAGGTCGTGTCCGCCACCGGTGCGTAGAGTGAGGCATGGCCCCCGGGCAACCAGGTGGCGGCAAGAATGTCGACCTCGCCTGCGCCCAGTTGCGGGAAGATCTCGGCATGGCTGCCGACGGTCAATTCGACCGTGTATCCGTCGCGTTCCAGCAGTTCCTGAACGACGCCGCCGGTGACGGCATAGAATGAGAGGCCGACCTGCCCGAGGCGCACGGTCGGTTTGTCGGTTTCGGCCAGGGCGGCCGCTGTGCTGCCGGCGAGGACGGTGCCTGCCAGAACAAGAGATTTCAGTGCATCAAACATGGCTGTCTCCTGGGGTGAGGTGTTCGATGCAGCAGAGATGGCGAGGGGCTGACAGAGGGACAAACGCGTTGTTCTCAGCCTGGGCTGAGATATTCTCATCTCATGCCGCAGCGTATTGCTCACCTCTCCGCTCTTCGCGCTTTCGCCGTCGTGGCGGACTGTCTGAGCTTCAAGCGCGCGGCTGAGCAGTTGGGCACCTCGCCCTCAGCTGTCTCCCATCAGATCAGAACGCTGGAGGAGTATCTGGGAGAAAAGCTCTTCGTGCGCCGTGCCCGCTCCATCGAGTTGACGGCTGCAGGACGGACCTTGCATCCGCCGCTGCGCGAGGGTTTCGATCTGATCGGCACCGCGTTGCGCGAGACCCGGGCTCTGACCGAGGAGACGCGGCTGCGTATCTCTGCCGGTCCGTCGATCGCTGCAAAGTGGCTGCTGCCGCGGCTGCATCGCTTCCACGATCTCTATCCGGCAATCGACGTGGAGGTCGGCACCACCAACGAGGTCGTGGATCTGCTGGCCGGGCACAGCGACCTGGCGCTGCGGCACGGCAGGGGCGACTATCCCGATCACAAGATCACGTACTTGCTTGGGGAGGCCTATGTACCCCTCTGCGCGCCGGGCTATGTGCCCGCAGGGGCGCCGGTTCAGCACCTGACGGAGTTACGGCTTCTCCATGACGACGCTGCGACCTACCCCGGCCAGAGTTCCGGCTGGGCGAACTGGTTCTCCAAGGTAGGCCTCGATCCCGGGTTGGCTGAGAAGGGCCAGCACTTCGCCCAGACCGACCACGCCCTCCAAGCGGCGATGTCCGGCGCCGGAATCCTGCTGGGCCGACGCACCATTGCATCGGACGACATTGCCTCCGGGCGCCTCGTCGTTCCCTGGGACATGGTCTTGCCGTCGCCCTTCTCCTACTTCCTGGTCTGTGCCGAGCGGCGGTGTCGCGAACGACCGATCAAGGCGTTTACCGAATGGATTGTCGGTGAAGCAAAGTCGGCGGACTTGGGGGCAGACTGATGCAGCCGCCAACGTCGACGGTCATATCGACCCGGAGGGGCAGAAGGCGATCTTCGAGCGGGTGGGCGAACTGCCGCAAGGGCAGGTGGCTGCCGCGGTGTCCGCGTAGCCTTTGAACGGAGCTAGCCGTTGGGTCGCAGGGCGGCCTTGACGGTGGAGAAATCACCCTCCAGGTAGCGCTGCAGCAGCGGTTCCACCTCCGCGAACGAAAGGTTCGCCACCCAGTCGGCTTTGCAGCGCGCCGCCAGGCTGACCGCCGTCTGGAACTGCGTCATCGAATAGACAAAGGCGCCGAGGAGCCGCCGCTGGCTTCTTATGAAGGCCCCGGCATTGGCTTCCAGGTCGGGCGCGGCGAAGCCCATGAGGACGCAGGTCCCGGCTTTGCGGGTGAGATCGATTGCGCGCCGCCGAGAGTCCACCGAGCCGACGGTATCGAACACAACATCATAGCTATCATAGCTGCCCTCTGGGTGTGTCTCGGTATCGTTTCCACAGGTCGCCGCACCGAGTTCGGCAGCCGCGTCCAGGCGGGTCTGGGAGAGATCGCTGACAGCGATCTGCGCACAGCCGGCGCCGGCCGCGCAGGCGACCAGCCCCAGGCCCAGCCCTCCGGCGCCGAGGATCGCCACCGAGCACCCGCCATCTGCGCCGGACAGCTCCCAGGCGTTTACGGCGTTGGCGAAGGGCTCCACAAAGGCTGCCTGTTCCCAGCCCAGATCGTCCGGAAGTGTGACCAAGGTCTCCTCAGGCACGGCGACCTGCTGGGCAAAGCCGCCGTCCGACTGGACCCCGATCAGATGCCAGTCGTTGCAAAGCTGACGGAGTTCGCGCCGGCAGTATTCGCAGGTGCCGCAGCTTCGCAGGGGATTGACCGCAACCCGGCGACCCTCTGCCGTTGTGCCGGCGAATCCATGTCCCATGATGTTCGGCAGAGTTCGTATGCCCGGGTTGTTGTAGCCCAGGTATTCGCTTCCGCCGATCCCAGCGACAGCCACGTCAATGACGACCTCATCCGGCCCCGCCACGGGCGGCTCGACCTCGAGCACAGACACCTGCCGCCTGCCTTCCAGCACCAACGCTTTCAGCTTTCCGTTCCCCCCGATCCAACGTGATGATCAGCCGCGCAAGATAGGGGCGGCGTGCGCGGTCCGATAGGGAAAACGTGGACGGGGCAGCAGATCTGCGATCCCAGGTTGTGACTTTCAGCAGATGCGTTTCGTCAGGTGCTCCGCCCCGGCGTTCATTTGTTCCGTCGCGGCTTCTGGCCACCGGATTTCCGGTCCGGCACCTGCTGTTCGATGCCGTCGAGCAATGTCTGGAGCATGGTCTCGTAGATCCCGCCGGGCCGCTGCTTGCGATAGAGGGGGAGCAGGCGGCTGGTCACCGGAAAGTCCTCCGCCGGCAGGGCCTTGACCTCGGCCAGGTTCTCCGCCGTCGCCGGCTGCAGCAGGCCACCCAGTTCCGCAGCGGCGAGCCCCAGGAGGCTGGCGTAGAGGCCGCAGCAGATCTGCGCCAGCTGCGCATCTTCCAGGCCGGCATCCTCCAGCGCCTGGTAGATCGCCTCGGCATGGCGGTAGTCGGCCGGGCCGGTGACCCAGAAGCGGTTCAGCAGCGGAAAGGTCTCCGGATAGCGCAGCGCCAGATCCCGGTACTGCCGGGCGAGGTCGGCCAGACGGTCGCGCCAGGGCATTGCCGGGTCGACGGGCCGCAATTCCGCGTTCAGCAGATCCGCCATCGCCCGTTCGAGCCCGGTCTTGGAGCCGAAGTGATAGAGCACCGCCATCGGATCACAGCCGAGCTTCGCCCCCAGCTTGCGCAGGGTGAAGCCGCGTTCCCCCTCCGCTTCCTGCAAGGCCACGGCTGCGCGGACAATCTCCTCCACGGAGAGGCCGCGTGGACCCGGGCGCGGATTTTTCTTTGGCAAGGCAACTCCGTTGTTGAAGTTTCTACGGTGTAGAATATATCTCTACAGCGTAGAGATCAACGCGCTTGCCAGGAACTGCCCTGCGGCTGTCCCATGACGCTGAACCGAAGGAAGATCGAAATGTCGTCCGTTGCACCGGAAAACCTGTCGCCCCGCCAGCGTGCCCTCAGCCTTGCGGCCGTCATAGCCTCGACGGTCGGGGTCGGCATTTCCTACGGTATCGGCTATCCCATCACCGCGCTCACCTTTGAAAGCTGGGGCACACCGAACTGGTACATCGGCCTGGTCGGCAGTGCGCCCGCGCTTGCTATCCTGCTGTGCCTGCCGTTCTTTCCCAAGCTGGTGGGGCGTCTCGGAACGATCCGGGCCATGGCGCTGGGTTGCGTGCTGGTCGGCGGCGGCTTCCTGCTGATGCCGGTCTTTCCTTCGCCTGAGGCCTGGCTTGTGCTCCGCGCCATCATGGGCGCCGGGATCGCGCTGCCCTGGCTGGTCGGCGAGACCTGGATCAACACCGTTGCCAGCGACAAGACGCGTGGGCGCATGATCGCGCTCTATGCGATCGTCCTCTTTGCCGGCTTTGCTGCTGGTCCCTTCTTCCTGGAGACCGTGGGGATTGACGGATGGCTCCCGTTCCTGATTGCGGCGGGTGGGATCCTGCTGGCCGTCGTCCCCATCGTGGCCGCCGCGCAACTGGCGCCGCAGATGCCGGAGCATCCGGAGACCGGAGTCGCGGGGGCTTTCCTGCTGGCGCCCATCGCCATGGTGGCGGGCGTCGTCGGCGGCCTGCTGGAGATGGGGCACTTCGCCCTGCTGCCGGTCTATGCACTGCAGTCCGGCATGTCCGAGGCCGAGGCGCTCCACCTGCTCACGCTCTTCATGGTCGGCGGTATCGCCCTGCAGTTCGTCGTCGGCTGGTTGGCCGACCGCGTTTCGGCGCAGCGCGTCCTGATTGCCGCCGCCCTGGCCTTTGCGGCCCTGGCTGCTGCTCTGCCCGTGATCGCCGAGCCCTGGCTGCGCGCGGCGGCGGTCTTCACCCTCGGCGGCCTGGGCATCGGCTTCTATACGCTGGGGCTGGCTTTCATCGGCCAGCGCGTGCGAGTTCAGGATCTGGCGGTGGCCAATGCGGCCTTCCTGATCACCTATCAGGCAGGGGCCATGGTCGGGCCGTCGGTCGGCGGCATCGCCATGGATCTCTGGGAGCCGCATGGTTTCGTCGCGGCCATGGCCGTTGCTGCTGTTCTGGGTGCCGGGGCTATGATCCTTGCGGCGCGCCGTCGCGGCAGCGACAGGAATGTCGCTTCCAAGGACGCCGGCTGCGGCCTTCCCGCGCGAGACTGATCCCCTCAGACAGAGCCCCCGGAGGGACTCTCGGAAGGGAGGTCACCATGAGCAGCTGGCTGCCAAGGGAGATCGAGGCGCAGCGCGAGGCGCTGCAGCAGGTCCTGTTGCCGATCGCGGAGGCGCGGGGCCTGCCCAATGCGGCTTACACCTCCGAGAGCTTTGCCGCGGTGGAGTGCGACCAGGTGCTGGCTCGAGGCTGGACCTGCATCGGTGTCGGCCGCTGGGTCCCGCAGCCCGGCGATCTGCGCCCGGTCCGGCTTCTCGGCCTGCCGCTGCTGATGCTGCGCGATGCCGCGGGCGGCCTGAAGGTCTTCCACAACGTCTGCAGTCACCGCGGACTGGAGCTGGTCGCCACGCCGGGGCGCTCCAAAGGGCTGATCCGCTGCCCCTATCATTCCTGGAGCTACGACCTGGACGGCAACCTCAAGGCCACGCCCTTCGTCGGCGGCCCAGGCACCCGCGACTGCCCGGGCTTCGACCGGACGCGCCACGGGCTTAAGCCGGTGCGCAGCGCCGTCTGGTGCGACGCGGTCTTCGTCGACCTTTCCGGCGAGGCGGAGGATTTCGAGACCTTCATCGCGCCCCTGGCCGAGCGTTGGGGGGCTTTCGACGGCAGCCGGCTGCGCCACGGCGGCGCGGACTCAGCCTTCACGATCGAGGTCGCCTGCAACTGGAAGCTCGCGGTCGAGAACTACTGCGAGGCCTATCACCTGCCGTGGATTCACCCCAGCCTGAACCAATACTCGCGCCTGGAGGATCACTACAACATCGCTGTCGAAGGTCACATGGCGGGGCAGGGCAGCACTGCCTACCGCCCCACCTTGAGCGACGACGGCCGCGCTTTTCCCGAGCATCCGGACCTGCCGGAGACCTGGCGCGGGGCGGCGGAGTACCTGGCGCTCTTTCCCAATGTGCTCTTCGGCATTCATGCCGACCATTTCTATACCGTGGTGCTGGAACCTCTGGGGCCCGACCGCACCCGCGAGCACTTCGAGATCTACTACTTCGGCGAGGCGGCGCTGGGCGACGACCTGGCCGACCTGCGTGCCGCCAACACCCACCAGTGGCGCGGCATCTTCGAGGAGGACCGCGGCGTCGTGGAGGGGATGCAGGCCGGGCGCGCCTCGCCGGCCTTTCGCGGCGGGGTCTTCTCACCGGCTATGGATGGCCCGACCCACTGCTTCCACCAGTGGATGGCCGGCCGTTTGTTGACCTGAACGCAGATCGGGGACCGCCGGAACCTGTGGACAGCGTCCGATGTGGGGTCGTAAGCTCTCTATGAGGTTGCAACGACCACAGGAGCTTAACCCATGGCCGCTGCGAAACCGGGCCCTGGAAAGAAGCGCGCTGCTGCGGCGAAGCGTTCGCGAAAGACCGACGCGCCAAGCGGAAACCCACCCGAGGAGGAACGCGAGGTCCTGAGGGCGCTGATCATCGAGACCGCGCTCGACATCGCCGAGGATTGGGGCTGGTACGACATCCGCCTGCATCATGTGGCCGAGCGGCTGAACCTTCCGCTTGCCGCCATCCGCGCCGAGTTCCGCGACGGTGACGCAATCGCCGATGCCTGGATCGCCCGGGCCGACACGGCGATGCTCGCCGGGCAGCAGGAGGGCTTCGCGGCCTTGCCGGCTGAAGAGCGCCTGCAGATCACGCTGGAAGCCTGGCTCGATGCGCTCGCCCCGCGCCGCAAAGTGACCGCGGAGATGTTCCTGGGCAAGCTCTGGCCGGTGCATGTGCACCACAATTTGAAGCTCATCACCTGGACCTCGCGCACGGTACAATGGTGGCGCGAGGCGGCACTCCTGGACGGCAAAGGTCAGCGCCGCTCGGTCGAGGAGATGGGGATGACTTTGATTTTTCTCTCCACGCTGGCCTGTTGGTGCCGCGACCGTTCCGAGGGGCAGGAACGCAGCAAAGCCTATCTGCGGCGTAGCCTGAAGCGCGCCGATTGGCTCATGGCCCAAGCGTTTCGAACCCGGCGCAGGTTTGCCGCCTAGAGCGGCCCGGAGCGAAAGTGCTGCGAACGCACCCGCCTTTCCCCTCTGGCGTTTTTACGCGATCTGCAAAGAATTCGAAGTAATAGCGTCATCATACCGTCATCGGCTGGCTGTAGAGCTTGAGGCGTTCCGTGCAGCGCCGCAGGGCTCAGGGGGGCCTGCCTATGTCTGTGATTACCATATGTCAGTGATCAAACTGGCGCGCGTCCGTAAGTCCTTCGGCGCAAAGACGGTTCTCCAGGGTGTCGACCTGGACGTTGGTGAAGGTGAGATGGTCGGCCTGATCGGGGCCTCCGGCTCCGGAAAGTCGACTCTGATCCGCCTGATCTGCGGCCTGGAACGGATGGACCGCGACACCGACGGCCGCATCGCACTGTTCGGCAAAGACACGCAGATCAACGGTCGCTTCAGCGAGCACAGTGAAACCTTGCGCCGCGACGTCGGCGTCATCTTCCAGCAGTTCAACCTCATCAGCCGGCTGGCGCTGCTGACCAACGTGCTGGCCGGGCGGCTGGGTCGGATTCCGCGCTGGCGCGGTTCGCTCGGGCTGTTTCCGCGCCAGGACAAGGTCAAAGCGCTGCAGGCGTTGGAGCGCGTCGGCATGATCGAGCAGGCGCATCAGCGCGCTTCCACGCTCTCCGGCGGCCAGCAGCAGCGCGGCGCCATCGCCCGGGTGCTGACCCAGGAGGCACGGCTGATCCTCGCCGACGAGCCCATCGCCTCGCTGGATCCCGCCTCGGCAAAGCTTGTGATGTCGACCCTCAGGGAGATCAACCGGCAGGACAAGACGACCGTGATCGTCTCCCTGCATCAGATCGACCATGCCTTCGAGCATTGCGACCGCATCATCGCGCTGAAAGGCGGCGAGGTTATCCACAACGGGCCGACCGGCGACATCACGCCGGCCGACATTGCCGATCTCTATGGCGTTGAGACCGGCAGCCTGGACCTCATCAAGGCGCGGCCGGCCAAGCCCGCGGCGCCCGCGCCGGGCCGCCCCGGCAATGGATTGGATCATCAGGACGACCGCGCCGCCGCGAGCCTCTGAGATTCGCCTACCCAGCCTTTCGTTGCATCTGACTGACAGGAGTAAATGATGCTCAAGACCCTTACCGCATCCGCCGCCGGCATCGCGACGGCGCTTGCTCTCGGCGCCACCGCCGCCAAGGCCGAAATGCCGGAGCAGATCAACTTCGGGATCATCTCGACGGAATCGGCAACCGTGCTGGAAGCCTCCTTCACGCCTTTCCTCGAGGACATGGAAAAGTCGCTTGGCGTGACGGTGAAGCCGTTCTTCGCCTCCGACTATGCCGGTGTCATCGAGGGCATGCGCTTCGGCAAGGTGGACGTTGCCTGGTTCGGCAACAAGTCGGCCATCGAGGCCGTCGACCGCGCCGGCGGCGAGGTCTTCGCCCAGACCATCAAGGACGACGGTTCGCGCGGCTATCATTCCCTGCTGATCACCCACAAGGATTCCAAGCTGAACTCGCTGGAAGACGTGCTGGCCTGCGACCAGACCCTCAGCTTCGGCAACGGCGACCCGAACTCCACCTCCGGCTTCGCGATCCCCGGCTACTACGTCTGGGCGCTGAACAACAAGGAGCCGGAAGACTGTTTCGCGCGAGTGACCAACTCCAACCATGAAGGCAATGCCATGGCGGTGGCCAGCGGCAAGGTCGACGTGGCGACCAACAACACTGAGTCCATCTATGCGCGCCTTGCCAAGACCAACCCGGAGGCTGCCTCCAACATCAAGGAGATCTGGCGTTCGCCGATCATCCCCTCCGACCCGATGGTCTGGCGCAAGGAGCTTTCCGCCGAGGTGAAGCAGCAGATGTACTTCTTCTTCATGCAGTACGGCCGCTTCGGCGACCTGGAGAAAGTGAAACGCGAGCGCGCCGTGCTGGCCAACCTCTCCGACGGCTGGGGGCCCTTCCTGGCGTCCTCCAACGCCCAGCTTCTGGACGTGCGCCAGATCGAGGCCTTCAAGGACAAGATCAAGGCCCAGAACGCCGGTGACGAAGAGGGCGTGAAGGCCGCCGAGGCCAAGCTTGCCGAGCTGCAGGCCTATTCCGGGATCGTCGGCCAGGCCGGCTACTGATCCTTTCGTCGCGGACGGCGCGGGCGGAGTCTTCGCTCCGCCCCGCCGCTCGCGGACGCCGCCGACTTCTTTCCAAGCCAAACCAGCCGTTAGGGGCGTCCGCCCATGTCACTCGCCAGCGCCGGTCCCGCCGCCAAGCCCCTTGAGATCTCTCCCGATGTGCGCGACGCCCTGCGGCCGCGCTGGAGCGGCTTCCTCAACAAGGGCGTGATTGCGCTGGTCATCGCGGTGCTGCTGGGGGTTTCCTACTATCCGGCGGAGGTCGACCGCTGGACCTACCTGATCACCGACGCCGACAACATGGCGGTCTTCATCGGCGACTTTCTGAGGCCCGATTTCACGGACCTCGAACTCTTCGTGCTGAAGATGGTCGAGACCGTGCAGATCGCCATCTGGGGCACCTTCCTCTCGATCGTGGTCGGCGTGCCCTGCGGGCTGCTGTCATCCAACAACATCGCGCCGGTGTGGATCGTTCAGCCAATGCGCCGCCTTATGGATGCCGCCCGCGCCATCAACGAGCTGGTCTTCGCCATCCTTTTCGTCGCCGCCGTCGGCCTCGGGCCCTTTGCCGGCGTGATGGCGCTATTCATCCATAACCTGGGCGTGATCTCGAAGCTCTTCTCCGAGGCGGTGGAGGCCATCGACCCGCGCCCGGTGGAGGGCATCCGCGCCACCGGCGCCAGCCGCCTGCAGCAGGTGATCTACGGCGTCATCCCCCAGGTGCTGCCGTTGTGGAGCAGCTTCTCCCTCTACCGCTTCGAGACCCTGGTGCGCTCCGCCACGGTGCTGGGCATCGTCGGCGCCGGCGGCATCGGTTTCACCTTCTACGAGTCCTTCCGCGCCTTCCAGTACGACCGCGCCGCCGCCGTCATCATCGTGGTCGTCGTGGTGGTGTCCATCATCGATATCCTCTCCTCGCAGCTGCGCAAGCGCCTGATCTGACGCCATCGTTACAGCTTGCGCCTTGCCAAGGCGCCGTGATCGTCTGAGACTTGCGCCCAAGAACGCCGCGCCGGGACAGGTCGCGGCGCCGACAACCGGGGGCGAGGAAACGCGATGATCAGATGCGGCGTGGTCGGGCTGGGCGACATGGGCAGCGGCCTGGCGAAGAATCTCATTGCCAAGGGGCTTCGGACGGCGGGCTTCGACCTTTCGGAGCAGCGCATGGCTGCCTTTACCGAGATGGGCGGGCAGGCGGCGGAAAGTCCCGCCGATGTCGGCCGCCAGGCCGATGTGGTCTTCGTGATGGTGATGACCGGCGACCAGGCCAAGGCCGTGATCCTGGGCGACGGGCTTGCGTCCACCCTGCAGCCCGGCGCCGTGGCGATCCTCAGCGCCACCATCCGCGCGGCTGAGGCGCGGGAGATTGCCGAGGGCCTGGCCGGCAGCGGTATTGATCTGATCGACTCCCCGGTCAGCGGCGGCTTTCCCGGCGCCCAGGGCGGCACCCTCACGATGATGGCCGCCGGCTCCGACGCGGCGATGGAAAAGGCCCGACCGGCCATGGAGGCGGTGAGCAAGACCATCCACCGGGTCGGCGATACGCCCGGCATGGGCCAGACCGTCAAAGCCTGCCTGCAGTCGCTCATCGGCGGGGTCTTCTCGGCCACCTTCGAGGCGGCGGCCCTGGCGGCCAAGGCAGGCGTTCCGGGCCAGGTGCTCTACGACGTGGTCTCCACCTCCAGCGGCGGCAGCATCGCCGCCAACACGGCGCTGGAGAAGATCATCGATCGGCAGTTCGTCGGCACCGGCAGCCAGATCAGCACCATGCACAAGGACCTGACCATCAGCCTCGACCTGGCGCGGGAACTGGGCGTGCCGCTGTTCACCGCCACCGCGGCCATGCAGCTCTTCCAGGCCGGCAAGACCAAGTACCCGGAGGGCGACAACTGGATCGTCACCCGCGTGCTGGAGGAGATCGTCGGCGCCGAACTGAAGCGCTAGGGCCTGTAGCACAAGTGATAAGGTCGAAGCACAAACCCTTCGAGACGGCTCCCGGATGCGATTGAAAGGGGGCCTCCTCAGGGTGAGGCAAGGTAGTGCGGGGATTCACCTCATGCTGAGGAGCGCAGCGTCTCGAAGCACGAGGTCAGTCATCGATCCGGCAGCTTACGCGGCCTACCTGAAGAAATGGGAGGGCGAGATTTCATGAAACTGGGTGTCATCACCGACGGCATCAGCCGTGACTTCGAACACGCGCTCACCGTCATGGACGAGTTCGGTCTGGACTACGCTGAACTGCAGTTCGTCTGGGACAAGGAGGTGGGGGATCTCGACACGGCGGAGCGGGCGCGCGTCTGCGACCTTCTTGAGCGCCACGGCAAGAAGGTCTCCAACATCTGCCACCACGTCTTCGCCGGTATGCCGATGACCACCCGGCCAGGCGAGCCGCTGCACGTGAAGCACATGGACAGGCTGAAGCGCTGTATCGAGATCGCGCGGCAGGTTGGCTCACCCAAAGTGCGTATCCTGTCCGGCAAGAAGGAGACGATCCTCTGGGGCCTGCACGGCGCCGAGCAGTGGAACGTCGCCAAGGGCGCCTGGGACGCGCTGCTGCCGCTGATCGCCCCGGCCATCGAACTGGCCCGGGCGGAAGACGCGCAGCTTGTCGTCGAGACCGGCAACGGCACCATGGTAAACTCCTGCTGGACCGGCAAGCGTCTGATCGACGACCTGGGCGCCCAGGACGTGCTGACCGTGCTCTGGGACCCGGCCAACAACTGCTGGGCCCACGAGGATGCCTGGCCGGAGGGCTACGAGACCCTGGGCAGCGCCGCGCCGGGGGGCTACCTCGGCCATATGCACGTGAAAGACGTCCGGGCGGATACGCCCAAGGCAACACTGGAGGTGCGTCCCTTCGGCGAAGGCCAGCTCGCCGCCCAGTGGGAGCCCCTGGCCGCCGCGCTGAAACGCGACGGCTACGACTGCGTGATCTCCTACGAAAGCGTCTACCACCCCGGCGACGGTGACTTCGAGGCGGGTTTCCGCGGCTCCGTCGATCGCTTCAAGCAGATCTTCCAGTAAAGGTCAGGGCGCGCAGTGAACCGCCTGCGCTTCGCGGGCGACTTCCCTTCAGACGAAGCACGGGAGTCCTGCGCAGCCGATGATCGGACTTTTGAAACGGCAGCTTGAGGTCTGGCGCTGGGTGGGCGGGATCGACCTCGATCTCTCCAGCCTGCCGGTGACCATCCGTCAGGCGCCGGCACCTTTGAACGCAGCACTCCTGGTCGTTGCGGGTTTCGGCGGCTTCGCCGCCGGCGCTCTGGCGACCGCCGTGCTGCTGTCGTCCGGCGAGCTTTCTGTTGCCTCGGCGCTGCTGCTCGCGTTGCCGTCCTTGTGCATCGGCGCCGGTCTGCTGTATCTCGCCGCGCTGTCGTACCGTTCCGGGCGGGACCTCGCCTTCGCGTCCGACGGCGTGACGGTCCGCGGCCGGTGGTTCCGCCGAATGGAGAACTGGTTCGCGCCCTACAGCGCGTTCGACGGCGTAGAGGCCAGGGCACAGCGTATTCTACGCGGCAGCTACTATCGGACCTTCTACGTCATCGAACTGCGCCACCCGGAGCCGGAGAAGTCGATCCCGCTGTTCGTCTGCGCCGCCGCTGCTGGCCCCAGCGAAGAAGTTTTTCAACAAAAGGCTAAAAACTACGCACAAACACTTGATGTTGCTTCGCTTTAGGTCGATCCGCCATAGGGGGTATCAGGCCTTCTCGACCGCTACCTTGTCTCTGTAGAAAGCGACGTGGCCTTTCACCCCGGCCACCATGGGCAGCGGATCGGGGTAGTACCAGGCGGCCCGTTCCAGCAGTCGGCCGTCCACCGCAATATCGTGGTAGCTGGCCTCGCCCTTGATCGGGCAGAAGCTGTTGTGGTCGCTCGGGCGCAGCACGCCGCGGTCCACATCCTCCACCGGAAAGTAGACGACCGGTGCGTAAGTCTTGCGCGGTGAGACCTCTTCCAGGACGAGCGCACGGCTGCTCCGCGCAATGACGGTGTTGCCGACCTTCGCGACGTAGGGCGCGGGCGCCGGAGACAGCGTGGCCCGGTGGGTAGGCTCGGACATGAGGGATCTCCTGTTTTGAGCCGGGACATGTTCTAGCTGCGCGGAGTCTCCGAGAGATGTTCGCGCTCCAACTCGACGATCTCGAAGCCCTTGCCGGCCTGCACGATGGGCTGGGTCGGGCCCCGCTTGCCATGGTCGAAGACCTGGCTGACCAGAATGAAAGCGATGTCCTCAGACTCCGCATCGCGGCGAAAGGGCAGCATCAGCCGGCGGGTGTCGAGGGCGCGCCCCTTGTCCCACTGGAAACGGCTGTGGGAGAAGATCGGGCCGCGGCGCGCAATGCATTCGTCGAACAGCCCGCGGATGAAGCCGTGGTACTCGCCCTCCATGATTTCGTCCAGGCGTCGGCCGGTGAAGTCGCCGCCCCAGGCCTCCACCATGTCGGTGCCCACCAGGCGGAAACAGAGGGCGTCGTCTTCAACCCGCTCCACCAGCACCAGCGTGGACAGCGCGCGGGGAAAGGCGATCGGGTCGAAAGCCGTGCGCGGTGGCACGGCGCCGAGGGCCGCCTGTTCGCGGCACCAGGCGTCGTAGATCTCTTGCTGCCGGGGGTCCAGGGTCACGGCGGTCAGGTCTCAAGCGCGGCTGGCGACCAGCATAGAGCCAATCCACCGCCTGCGCCAAGCCGCGCGGCAAGCGGCCCGGCGCGGCGGGTTGCATCGCGCCGGCCGTTAGACGGGCAAAGTGTATCCTGTCTTCACCGTGGTGTAGAACTCAGCGGCGTAGCGGCCCTGTTCGCGCGACCCATAGCTCGATCCTTTGCGCCCGCCGAAGGGGACGTGATAGTCCACGCCTGCCGTCGGCAGGTTCACCATCACCATGCCGGCCTGCGAGTGGCGCTTGAAGTGGCTGGCATGCTTCAGGCTCGACGTGCAGATGCCGGCGGACAGGCCGAAGGCGGTGTCGTTGGCGACATCCAGGGCCTGCTCGTAGCCGTCCACGGCGATGACCGAGGCGATGGGGCCGAAGATTTCCTCCTGGTTGATGCGCATGGCGTTGTCGGTCTCGGTGAAGAGCGCCGGCTGCAGGTAGAAGCCCTGGGTCGCGCGGTTCAGGCGCTCACCGCCCCAGGCGAGCTTCGCGCCCTCGTCGCGGCCGATGTCGAGATACTTGAGATCCTGGTCGAGCTGGGACTGGTCGACCACCGGGCCCATCTGGGTTCCCTCCAGCAAGGCGTTGTCCACCTTCAGCGCCTGCATCTTCTCGACCAGGGCGTCGACGAAGGCATTGTGGATGCCTTTCTGCACCACCAGCCGCGAAGACGCCGTGCAGCGCTGGCCGGTGGAGAAGAAGGCGCCGTTGAGGGCGCAGTCCACCGCCGTGCCGAGGTCGGCGTCGTCCAACACCACCAGGGGGTTCTTGCCGCCCATCTCCAACTGCACCTTGGCGAGGCGCGCGGCGCAGTTGGCGGCGATGCGCTTGCCGGTTTCCACCGAACCGGTGAAGGAGATGGCGGCGACGTCCGGATGGTTCACCAGCGCCTCGCCGACCACCGAGCCCTTGCCCATGGCGAGGTTGAAGACACCTTCCGGCACGCCGGCGCGCTGGATGATCTCGGCCAGCGCATGGGCGGAAGCGGGGGCGATCTCCGCCGGTTTGATGACCACGCAGTTGCCGTAGGCCAACGCCGGGGCGATCTTCCAGGCCGGGATGGCGATGGGGAAATTCCAGGGCGTGATGAGGCCAACGACGCCCAGCGGCTCCCGGGTGATCTCCACGTCGATACCGGGGCGCACCGAGGCGATCTTCTCGCCGCTCTGGCGCACCACCTCGCCGGCGAAGAAGTCGAAGATCTGTCCGGCCCGCATCACCTCGCCGATGCCCTCGGGTTTGGTCTTGCCTTCCTCGCGGGCCAGCAGTTCGCCCAGTTCTTCCTTGCGGGCCATGATCTCGGCGGCCACGGCGGCCAGCATGCCGGCCCGCGCCTGGATGGAGCCGGTCGACCAGGCCGGGAAGGCGGCCTTGGCGGCGGCGACAGCGTCGTTCACCTGGCCGGCATCGGCGCGGGCGTAGCTGTCGATCACGTCGTCCAGGTCGGAGGGGTTGATATTGTCGACAGCGTCCGGGCCTTCGACCCAGGACCCGGCGATCAGGTTGTTCTGCACGATGCGATCTCCTGAAAGGATAGGGTTGCCAGAAAACAAAGTCTTTTCAGAGTCGTGGAGCCTGCGACTCTCACGTCAGGTTAGCAGTCCGCGCTGGGCCAGGTTGCGCATCAGCGCCAGGCTGCCGAAGGTCCAGGGGGCGATCTTGTCGCAGTGGTTCACCCGGTTGACGAGCGCCCCCAGCTCCTTGGAGCGAATGGTGACGATATCGCCCAGCTTGTGGGTGAAGCCTTCGCCGGGTACCTCCCGGTCCTGGACCGGTGCGAACATGGTGCCGAGAAAAAGCACAAGTCCGTCAGGGTATTGGTGGTCGGCGTTGAAGGCCTGTCGCACCAGCTCCTCGGGGCTGCGGCTGATGGCGGAGAGCGGGTAGGTGTCGGCGATGGTGAAGCCGTCCTCGCCGCTCACCTCCACTTCGATGGCGGTCCGGGTGAGGGCTGCCATATCGAAGGTCTCGTCCAGCAGGCGGATGAAGGGACCCAGCGCGCAGGAGGCGTTGTTGTCCTTGGCGCGGCCCAGCAGCAGGGCCGAGCGGCCCTCCACGTCGCGCAGGTTGACGTCGTTGCCGAGTGTGGCGCCGACGATTTCTCCGCGCCCGTTCGCCACCACGGCCACCTCGGGCTCCGGGTTGTTCCAGACCGATGTGGCGAGAATGCCGATCTCCGCCCCGCAGCCGACTGCGGACATGGGCTGGGACTTGGTGAAGATCTCCGCGTCCGGGCCGATGCCGACTTCCAGGTACTGAGACCACTGGCCGCGCTCGATGAGGCTTTCCTTCAGTCTCGCCGCTTCCGGCGAGCCCGGCTTCAGGCTGGCGAGCTGGGTGCCGATCTCGGCGGCCAGGCTCTCGCGGATGGCCTCGGCCTGGGCCGGATCGCCTTTGGCCTGTTCCTCGATCACCCGTTCCAGCATCGAGTCGACAAAGGTGACGCCGCTGGCGCGCAGGGCCTGCAGATCGCAGGGCGCGAGGAAATAGGCGATCCCCTCCCGCCGCGCATCCCAGGCGGAGTTCGACAGGATGGCTTCAAGTTCGCCGATGGCCGTCAGCTTGCCGCCATGAAGCGCCGCGCGGATGCGTTCGGTCATCTCCTCCAGGTCGAGCAACGCCGAGACGGTGGGCGCGAGCGCAGAGAGGTCGTGCACCACGTCGTCCGCCAGCACCACCGGGCTCGGCCCGGCGGGCGTGCCGGGCAGCCAGGCCCGCCCGACCAGCAGGCCTGAAGTCTTGTCGTCGGGCAGGATGAAGTCGGCGGAAAGGTCCATCGGGCAGATCTCGCTGAAGGCATCTTTGGAACCGGCGCTCTTGAAGCGGGGCGCCGTGAGGAGACCGGCACTTTAGAACCTTCGCCGGGCAGTTTGAACCTTTGTCCTGCGGCGGCGACGGCCGGGCGTCGGATCGGCGCAATTCGATGAAAAAATCTCTGGAAATTTCACGGCGAGAGAGGCAGTTTGATTTATCGAGAGTTTGCATCGGGAGCGGGCAGGGTGAGCCAGGGCAACGGTCGACAGGACCTCATGGTCGCGAAGGACGCGGCGGCCCTGACAGGCGCGCTCGCCTCCGGCGTGGGGCGGGATCTTCGGGCCCTGCGCAAGTCCCGCGGGCTGACGCTTTCCGAACTTGCGGCCGAAGTCGGCCGCTCGGTGGGCTTCCTGAGCCAGGTGGAGCGGGGGCTCTCGGAACTGTCCATCAGCGACCTGCGGCGGCTGGCCGGCGCCCTGGGCGCGCCGCTGTCGTGGTTTTTCGTGCATGAGGGCGTGCCGCCGGAGGAACGCGGCATCGTCGTGCGGTCCAGTGCCCGCCGCCCCTTGGGGCTGGCGGCGGACGGCCTGACCGAAGAGCTGCTGTCGCCGGACCTGGGCGGTGCCTTCGAAGTGATCCGCAGCCTTTTCGAGCCCGGCGCCGAGCTGAAGGAGCCGGCCCAGCGCGATACGGAGGAGACGGGCTACGTCGTCTCCGGCGCGCTGGACCTCTGGATCGACGGGCGGCAGTTCCGCCTGAAGGCCGGGGACAGCTTTCGCATCGAACGCGAACCCTTTCGCTGGCGCAACCCCGGGCGGGTGCGCGCCGAGGTGATCTGGGTGATCGCGCCGCCAATCTACTGAGCCGCCATTTTCTTGAGCTTTCTTGGAAGCGGCCGTCCGAAGGGGAGAGAGTCATGTCAGATCTGCCCAGCCATGCCAGGGTTGTCATCATCGGGGGCGGCGCCGTCGGGGCCTCGACGCTCTATCACCTGGCCAAGATGGGCTGCAGCGACGCGGTGCTGCTGGAAAAGAACGAGCTGACCTCCGGCTCCACCTGGCACGCGGCCGGCAACTGCCCGACCTTCTCGGGCAGCTGGAACATGATGAAGCTGCAGCGCTACTCGGCGGAGCTCTTCGCGCGCCTGGCCGACGACGTCGACTACCCGATGAACTATCACCGTACCGGCTCCATCCGCATCGCCCAGTCTGAAGACCGCATGGCGGAGTTCCGCCACGTCGCCTCCATGGCCGGCTATCAGGGCATGGACTACGAGGTGCTGGGGGTGAACGAGGTGAAGGACCGCTATCCCTTCCTGGAACTGCATGACCTGAAGGGGGGGCTCTGGGACCCCATGGACGGCGACATCGATCCGGCGCAGCTCACCCAGGCTTACGCCAAGGGCGCCCGCGACCTGGGCGCCAAGGTGGTCCGCTTCTGTGCCGTCACCGGGCTCTCGCAGCTGCCGTCGGGCGAATGGAAGGTGGAGAGCGAGAAGGGCAGCATCATCGCCGAGAAGGTGGTGAATGCCGCCGGCTACCGCGCCGCGGAGATCGGCCGCATGGTGGGCCGGGACGTGCCCACCGTCGCGATGTCGCATCAGTATCTGGTGACCGAGGAGATCCCTGAGCTGGCGACCCTCGACCACAAGGTCCCGCTGCTGCGCGACCCGGACGACAGCTACTACCTGCGCCAGGAGGGCAAGGGCCTGATCCTCGGTCCCTACGAGTGGCAGGCGACACCCCACTGGCTGGACGGCATGCCCGACGACTTCTCCTTCCAGCTCTACCCGGACGATCTGGACCGGCTGGAGTGGTACATCGAGCAGGCCTGCGCGCGCGTGCCGATGCTGGGCAGCGCCGGCGTGCAGCGGGTGATCAACGGGCCGATCCCCTATACGCCGGACGGCAACCCGCTGGTCGGTCCGGCGCCGGGCCTCACCAACTTCTACGAGGCCTGCGTCTTCTCCTTCGGTATCGCCCAGTCCGGCGGTGCCGGCAAAACCATGGCGGAGTGGATCGTCGAGGGCGAGCCGGAGTGGGATCTCTGGGTCATCGATCCGCGCCGCTACACCGACTTCGCCACCAAGCGCTACGTGGTCGACAAGGCGGTCGAGTTCTACCAGCACGAATACGCCATGCACTTCCCGCACGAGGAACGTCCCGCCGGCCGCCCGGCCAAGGTCTCGCCGCTCTACGAGAGACTGAAGGCCAAGGGTGCGGTCTTCGGCGCCCGCGGCGGCTGGGAGCGGGCGGTCTGGTTCGCGGAGCCCGGGGCGCAGCCCAAGGGCGACCTGACCCTGGCGCGGGAGGGCAACTGGTATCCCGCCGTCGCCGCCGAGAGCAGGGCGGTGGCCGAGGCCGTCGGCATCCTCGACCTGCCGGGCTTCGCGCGCTTCGAAGTGAAGGGGCCGGGCACGGCGGACTGGCTGGACGGCCTGGTGGCCGGGGCCCTGCCCAAGGTGGGGCGCATCTCCCTCGGCTACTTCTGTTCGCCGCGCGGCGGCGTGGTCACCGAGATGACTTTGACCCGCCTGGGCGAGGACCACTTCTGGCTGATCTCGGCCGCCGCTGGGGAGTGGCACGACGAGGACTGGCTCAGGAGCCACCGGCCGGCCGACGCTGCCTTTACCCTGGAAAACATCACCAGCCGCTGGAGCACCCTGGTGCTGGCGGGCCCCAGAGCGCGCGATGTGCTGGGGCCGGTAACGGAGAGCGATCTCTCCAACGGGGCCTTCCCCTGGCTCTCCGTACAGTCCATTGAGGTCGCACAGGCAAGGGGATTTGCCATCCGCGTGAACTACGTCGGCGAACTGGGCTGGGAGCTGCACCTGCCCATCGAGACCGTGGCGCCGGTCTATGACCTGCTGTGGCAGGCGGGCGAAGCCCACGGCATCCGCGACTTCGGCATGTACGCCATGGACTCCCTGCGCCTGGAAAAGGGCTACATGGCCTGGAAGCAGGATCTCGCCAGCGAGTACTCGCCGCTGATGGGCGCCCTCGACCGCTTCGTGAAGCTGGACAAGGCGCAGTTCGTCGGGCGGGAGGCGCTGCTGACGGAAAAGCAGGCCGGCCCCCGCGAGCGCTTCGTGCCGCTGCTGGTGGAGGCGAAGGACTCCGACGCGCCCTTCTGCGCCACGGTCTGGAAGGGCGAGCGCCGGGTCGGTCTCGTCACCTCGGGCGGCTACGGCCACCGCATCGAGAAATCGATCGCCCTGGCCTATGTGCAGACGGACCTGGCCACAGAAGGCGAGGCCCTGGAGGTGGAGATCTACGGCGAGCGCTGCCCGGCGCGGGTCGGCACGTCGCCGCTCTTCGACCCCAAGAACGAACGGCTGCGGGCCTGAGCGGAGAAGCGGGAGGGGAACCATGAGCGAGCTTCCAACCAAGGCCCGCGCGGTCATCATCGGCGGCGGCGTCATCGGCTGTTCCGTCGCCTATCATCTGGCCAAGCTCGGCTGGCAGGACGTGGTGCTGCTGGAGCGCAAGCAGCTGACCTGCGGTACCACCTGGCATGCCGCCGGGCTGATCGGCCAGCTGCGGGCCACCATGAACATGACCCAGCTCGCCAAGTACTCCGCCGAGCTTTACGGCACGCTGGAGGCGGAGACAGGCGTGGCCACCGGCTTCAAGCAGAACGGCTCCCTCTCCGTCGCCCTCACCGGGGAGCGCCTGGAGGAACTGAAACGCGGCGCCTCCATGGCCAAGACCTTCGGGCTGGAAGTGGAGGTGCTGACGCCGGAGGAGGTGAATGCGGCCTACCCGCTGTTGTCGCTGGAGGGGGTTACCGGCGGCGTCTTCCTGCCCAAGGACGGCCAGGCCGACCCGGCCAACATCGCCCTCGCGCTCGCCAAGGGCGCGCGGCAGAAGGGCGTGAAGGTCTTCGAGCAGACCAAGGTGACCGCCATCGAACAGGGGGGCGGTCGCGTCACCGGCGTGGTCACCGACAAGGGCCGCATCGAGGCGGAGGCGGTGGTGAACTGCGCCGGCATGTGGGGGCGCGAAGTCGGCCGCATGGCCGGCGTCGACGTGCCGCTGCAGGCCTGCGAGCACTTCTACATCGTCACCGAGAACGTTCCCGACCTGCCGCGCGACCTGCCGGTGCTGCGCATTCCCGACGAGTGCGCCTACTACAAGGAAGACGCCGGCAAGATCCTGCTCGGCGCCTTCGAGCCGCTGGCCAAGCCCTGGGGCATGGAGGGGATCGCCGAGGACTTCTGCTTCGACCAGCTGCCGGAGGACTTCGACCACTTCGCACCGATCCTGGAGGATGCCGTCGCGCGCCTGCCGATCCTGGAGACCGCGGGCATCCACACCTTCTTCAACGGGCCGGAGAGCTTCACCCCGGACGACCGCTATCTGCTGGGCGAGGCGCCGGAGCTGCGCAATTTCTTCGTCGCCGCCGGCTTCAACTCCGTCGGCATCCAGTCCGCCGGCGGGGCGGGCAAGGCGTTGGCGGAGTGGATGGACGCCGGCGAGCCGCCCTTCGACCTCTGGGACGTCGACATCCGCAGGATGCAGCCTTTCCAGAACAACCGTACCTACCTCTACGAGCGCGCCAAGGAGAGCCTCGGCCTGCTCTACGCCGACCACTTTCCCTACCGCCAGTTCGCCACGGCGCGGGGCGTGCGCCACAGCCCGCTGCACGAGCGCCTGGCCGAGCGCGGCGCCTGCTTCGGCGAGGTGGCGGGCTGGGAGAGGGCCAACTGGTTCCTGCCGCCGGAGGCGAAAGCCGCCGGCGAGACGGCGGACTACCGCTACTCCTGGAAGCGGCAGAACTGGTTCGACTACGCCGCGCAGGAGCACCGCGCGGTGCGCGAGGGTGTCGGGCTTTTTGACATGTCGTCCTTCGCCAAGATCCGGGTCGAAGGCCGCGACGCCGAGGCGGTGCTGCAGCGGGTCTGCGCCAACGACGTCGCGGTGCCGGTGGGCAAGATCGTCTACACCCAGTGGCTGAACGGGCGCGGCGGCATCGAAGCCGACCTCACCGTTACCCGCCTCTCGGAGACCGCCTTTCTGGTCATCACCGGCGCTGCCGTCGGACGGCGCGACCTGACCTGGCTGAAGCGCCACATCCCCGAAGACGCCCACTGCATCGCCACCGAGGTGACGGCGGCCGAAGCCGTGCTCTGCGTCATGGGGCCGAAGGCGCGCGCCCTGCTGCAACCGCTCACCGCCACCGACCTTTCCAACGGCGCTTTCCCTTTCGCGACGATGCAGGAGATCGAGATCGGTGCCGCCCTGGCCCGCGCCCACCGCATCACTTATGTGGGCGAACTGGGCTGGGAGCTCTATGTCTCGGTCGATATGGCGCGCCACGTCTTCGACACCATCCTGGCGGCGGGCGAACCGCAGGGGCTGAAACTCTGCGGCATGCACGTGCTGGACTCCTGCCGCATGGAAAAGGCCTTCCGCCACTTCGGCCACGACATCTCCGACGAGGACCACGTGCTGGAGGCGGGCCTGGGCTTCGCCGTGAAGCCGGACAAGCCGGCCTCGCGCTTCGGCGACTTCCTGGGCCGCGAGGCGGTGCTGCGCAAGAAGCAACTCGGCCTTTCCAAGCGCCTGCTCCAGTTCAAGCTGGAGGACCCGGAGCCGCTGCTCTATCACAACGAGCCGATCTGGCGCGACGGGCGCATCGCCGGCTACCTGACCTCGGGCAACTACGGCCACCACCTGGGCGCCGCCATCGGCCTCGGCTACGTCGCCTGCGAGGTGACCGAGAACGCCGAGGCCGTGCTGGGCTCGCGCTACGAAATCGAGGTCGCCGGCGAACGCGTCCCGGCGCTGGCCAGCCTCAAGCCGCTCTACGACCCCAAGAGCGAGCGGGTGAGGGGGTAGGGGCGACTCTCTCGGACAGTTCTCCGCACCTTTCGTAGTCTCTGGCTCGAATGCGATAGATGTTTAGCTGCTGGGCAGCGTAGGCGGATCAAGTGGCGGTAGGCGGCGCATGCTGCGGCATTCCGCGATGTTGCCCTCGACCCAGGTTCGTAGACCGTCCGGATTCCCCAAGTGCGCAACCGCCTGTTTGCAGAACCTTTTCAGGCTCATGTCCGCCTTGGTTTCGCCTTCCTCATTGGCGACGTAGCTCAAGAGCTTTTCGGCTTGATCGCGTTGCCCATTCAAAGCCGCCAGCATGCCGAGGTGTACGTCCGGCCATCCACCCGGTCGCGTGAACTGCTTGTGGTTCTCGAGAAGGCCATCGTACGCGTCTTTCAGTGTTCCGGTCCGGGCGCGGTAACGGTTTATGGCTTCGATGGCTGTATCCGCCAGGGCCTCGAAATCCTCGCGGAACTGTGCTTCATCGCCATCGAACTCGGCGGCGTCCGCTTCGCGGTAGCCCCAGTCGAACGACCAGTGATCCTTCGGGTACCAGAACCACGCGACTGCGACGTTCAGGTAGGACATCTTTGAGAAGCCCGACGGCTGAAACTCGATAACGATGCCGTGCCAGCGCCGGTCGTCGTACCAGACGCGGGACCGGCCCTTCTGCTGGATGCCGAGGGGCCGCAACTTGGCCCGGGCGACGGCGTTGATGATCTTGTTGTGGGGCGACGCTGAGCTCATGCGGATCCTCTGACTCCAGTCGGCCTAAAGAAGGGCAAACTGAGGATCACGGGCTGCGCCGCGCCGCCGTGCCTCTCTGGTAGGGAATGCTCTGGTATCAAGGCACAGACCCCGGAGTGTGCTTGGTTCGGGTTATGGCTAGAACCGCCACCCGAGTTGCACCACCATGCCGTCGTCCTCGGGCCTGACGCCCAGGGCGAGACGGTCTTCTGTGGCGGGGGCGAGGAAGGCTTCGGTGGCGAAGACGGCGAGGAAGTTGCCGAGCGCCATGCCGGCCAGGACGTCGGCCGGGTGGTGCTCGCCGGCCTCCAGCCGCGCCCAGGAGGTCGTGAGGACGAGCCCGGCCAGCGCGATGTCGCTGCCGATCTCTGCGGGGCGGGAGAGGTCGTAATACGTCAGGGAGTCGCTGGTGAGCCGTGCGGCGGCGGCGGTCATGCTGGCATGGCCGGAGGGGAAGGACTCGTCGTCCTGGTCCAGCGGGCGCTCGCGGTCGGTCACGGCCTTCAGGCCGTCGGTCGCGCCGCGGGTGGCGAGCAGGGTTCCAGCGCCGACGGCAAAGCCCTTGGCCTTGGTCTCCAGCCAGGCATCCTCCGGCGCGGGGGCGGCCAGGCCGGCGGCGCCGTAAAGCACGTAGCTGCCGATGCGCAGCCCGTCGCTCACGTCGTCGGCGGTGTCGCGGGAGCCGAAGAGCGGCCGCTCCTCGTTGGCCCAGTCGGCCACGTCCTCGTCGGCGCCGCCGATCTGCAGCGCCGCGGCCCCGGCGGCGGGCAGCCAGGTGAAGGGGTCGGTGGCCGCCGTCAGGGCGGCCTCGCCGAGCCGCTCCCAGCCCGGCAGCGCCCGCGCGTCCGCCCCCCAGAAAGCCCGCTCCGGTGCGCCCGCACAGGCCGGCAGCCAGAGCAGTGCCAGCCCCAGAGCCAAAAATCGCCAAGCCGCTGTCATGGTCCGCCGCCCCTTCGTGGAACCCGTCTGTTGACATCTCTCCATCCGGGACCGCAGAGCACTCCGCGCCCCACCCGCGGATCGCCCTGCGCTCCCGACAGCCCAGCGTCTTTCAGTCTAGGGCCTTTGGCAGCCCGGCGACAGGCTTTCCGGCGGCCTTCCGGATCCCCAGCTTCAGGCTTCGTGCACGGCCGCGCCGCGCTGTGCTAGGCTTTGCGGCAAAGCGGTGGCAGGGCAAAGGCCGGGCGGCCGGCTGCGCGCCGGCCCCGCCGCGAAGATCGGGAGATGAGCCATGGGGATGGACGTACGGCAGCTGACGGAAGACGATGCCGAGAGCTATCGGGAGATCCGGCTGGAGGCGCTGGAGCGCCATCCCGAGGCCTTTCAGGCGACCTACGAGAGCGTGGCGAACCTGCCGCTGGATGCCTACCGCCAGCGCCTGCGCCGCTACGCGCTTTTCGGCGGTTTCCTCGATGGCAAGCTCTGCGGTTTCGTCGGCTTCCTCGGGCTCAAGAATCCGAAGATCAGCCACAAGGGCCTGATGTGGGGCATGTACGTGAAGGAGGATGCGCGCGGCAGCGGCCTGGCCGAGAAGATGGTCGAGGCCGTGGTGGACCACGCCCACGGCGAGGTGGAGCAACTGCTGTGTTCCGTTATCGCCGACAACGAACGCGCCAGCCGCTTCTACGAGAAGATGGGCTTCGAGCGCTACGGCACCGAACGCCGCGCCCTCAAAATCGGCGAGCGCTACTACGACGAAGAATTCCGGGTGAAGTTTCTGGGGTAGGCGCCGGAGGGCGAAATCCGAATTCAAGGCGTTCGGAGCTATGGCCTAGGTGTCAGCTCGGCGCGACAGGTTTCAGCAGATCATTGTCGGGAAGATGACCGCCTGTCTGAGTATAGTAGGCTTTTACCTCAGCGAGGCTGACTGGCGCTAACGGTTCTTCGTGATCGTAGTCGGCTGCAAACATCACGAATTCACGAATGGACGGCACCTCAAACTGCAGAATCGCAATTCCGATATCGTCGAAGTAAAGCGATCCTCCTTGCGCTTGGCCAATGCCGCTGTTCGCTTTGTCCAATTCCTCGATGAAGGACAGGATCGGCAGAGTCAGAACGTCAGTTCCGCCTAAAGTGAGGCAGGGTAGCCGCATCGGGCTTGCATGCAGCTCCTTAAGACTATCGTTGAGAAATACGCATTCCCGCCAACCATGCTCACTGCGTGTTTCGTGAAGATAGGTGCAATCTCGCCACTCATCGTCGCCGAAACACTCAACTTCGTGACGAAGGCGGCTCTCATCCGGCGGGCCGATAACTCTGCTGACTTCCGCGGTGGACATGCCAAATCGCAGCGCGCCGCAGCCATTTCTGAAGTCGATCTCCCAGTCCATGGAAGGATTCTACAGCAACCTAAGCTAACAACAAGGAACAGTTCTCCAGTGACCAAACGTCACGCTCTCAAGTTCGGCGATTGCATCTAAGTTGGGGGATTGCGGGAACGGCCTGCTGTCGTCACGTGAAACCCACGATGCAATCTACCAGGACCTTGAGACGCTGGTGCTGCCGCTTGCCGTGGGCGAGGCGACAAACCGCGCTGAGGATGTGGCCGTGACTCTGGGTTGATCGGTGCAAGGGAGTGAGGAGGCTGGAGACACGGCGCGCCTTGAGACCGTCGATGAGATCGGTTGGTTCGGATTCACGGGCGCCATCGTTGTCATGATCGCTTCCGGCGAAGCAGGAGGCGCGGCGGTCGACGTCCGGTCCGTCAGCCGGATCGGCATCGGGATTTCGGCAAGAACGCGGAGCGGATACGGGGATGCTTCTCGCGCCTTCAGGAGACGCCGTCATGGTGTTGTCGTTGTGTGGTTACTTCCGTGTTTGGCGGAACCGGGTTGCCACACTGAATTGACAAGCGTGCGAGCCCGGGCGGCGGCAGGGCCGGCCGTGCTGCGACCGTATGTGCCAAACGAAGTTTCCGGATGAAAATCTGAGACTCTCCGATGGCCAGCGGCTAAGCTGGCGGCAGCCAGAACCCCCAAAGTCTGCCGCCAGGAGAGAGCGATGTCCGGCCTGCTGAAGAACGTCGATCCCGACGGACTTCTCGAGTATTCCGTGGTCTTCACCGACCGCGCCCTGAACCACATGTCCCAGTCCTTCCAGGGGGTGATGCGCGACATCTCCGATACCCTGAAGCGGGTCTACAAGGCGGAGGCGGTGGCGGTGGTACCGGGCGGCGGCACCTACGCCATGGAGGCGGTGGCGCGCCAGTTCGCCGGCGGCAAGAAGTGCCTGGTCATCCGCAACGGCTGGTTCAGCTACCGCTGGACCCAGATCTTCGAAGCCGGCGGCATTCCCGGCGAAGCCGTCGTTCTGAAGGCCCGGCAGACGGCGCCCGGCCATCAGGCACCCTTCGCCCCGGTGCCGATCGAGGAAGCCGTGGCGGCCATCGAGGCGGAGAAGCCCGACGTCGTCTTCGCGCCGCATGTGGAAACCTCCGCCGGGATGATCCTGCCAGCGGGCTATATGAAAGCCCTGGCGGAGGCGGTCCACAAGGTCGGCGGGCTTTTCGTGCTGGACTGCATCGCCTCGGGCACCATCTGGGTCGACATGGCCGCGGTCGGGGTCGATGTCCTGATCTCGGCGCCGCAGAAGGGCTGGAGTGCCTCGCCCTGCAGCGGCCTTGTCATGATGAGCAAGGCAGCGCGGGAGCGCATCGACGGTACGACCAGTTCCAGCTTCGCCTGTGATCTGAAGAAGTGGTTGGAGATCATGGAAGCCTATGAGAAGGGCGGCCATGCCTACCACGCCACCATGCCCACCGATGCGCTCGCCGGGTTCCGCGATGCCATGCGCGAGACCGAGCTGACCGGCTTCGAGAAGGCCTGCGAGGCTCAGCAGGATTTGGGTGACCGCGTGCGCAAGCTGTTGGCCGACGCCGGCTTCAAGAGCGTGGCCGCGGAAGGTTTCGGCGCCCCCGGCGTGGTGGTCTGCTATACCGACGACCCGGATATCAAGAGCGGCAAGAAGTTCGCCGCCGAGGGCCTGCAGATCGCCGCCGGTGTGCCCCTGATGTGCGACGAGCCGGCGGACTTTCAGACCTTCCGCATCGGCCTCTTCGGTCTCGACAAGCTGGCCGATGTCGAGCGCACGGTGGCCAACCTCAGGACGGCCCTCGACAAGGTGGTGGGGACCGCAAACCTGCGGTGACGGCTGGGTGCGCGCAGTCGGTCTGGGGGCTTTGGTGCTCTGATGACCGAAGCCGGAGCAAGAGAGCAGGCAGCGCGCTTCTTGGATCACCTTGACACAATCTGTGAGGTTGGGCTGTGAGGTCGGGCTGTGAGGTCGGACCGCGGTTCGTGGCCGCTGGCCTGGTCGAGCAAACGTGATCCGGATCGCCTTTAGGTTCGTTGAGGCGGTTTTCCCCCTGTGACATTCTTGAGCTGCCGGGTTCTGGCCGTCGGGGCCAGATCCGGCAGGCAAGGAAATGAAGGGGGGCCGCATTTCGTTGCTGAACCGGGGTCACTTTTGCGCGGGGCGAGGGCCTGCGCTGCGCCGCCTGGCGCTTGGTTTCACAGGGCTGCTTCTGCTGGCAGCCTGCGCCGCGCCGTATTTCCCCGTGCCGGAGCCTTCCGGGGGCTTTACCAACTTCGAGACCGAACCGCTGCGTCCACTCGCCCTCTCCGGGGACGGCGCTTTTCTCTATGCCCTGAACACACCCGACGATCGCCTGGAAGTCTTCGCGGCCGGTCCGGACGGCCTGAGATCGGTGGCCGAGGCCCGCCTCGGCCTGCGGCCGATTGCGCTGACGCTGCGCCGCGCGGGCGAGCTTTGGGTCACCAACCACCTGTCCGACAGCGTTTCCGTGGTCGACGTCAGCGACCCGACAGCGCCCAAGGTCATCCGTAGTCTCGATGTCGGCGACGAGCCCCGCGGCATCGTCGCGGCGGGGCCAGACCAGCGCTGGGTGATCGTCGCCACCGCGAAGCGGGGCGACAGCCTGAAGGCCGGGATCGGCCGCGCCCATCTCTGGGTCTTCGATGGGGACGCGCCGGAGCGTGCGCCGCAGGTGCTGACGCTGTTCGGCGCGAAGCCCCGTGCCCTGGCGGTTTCGCCCGACGGGCTTTCGGTCTATGCCGGTATCTTTCATTCCGGCAACGGGACAGCCAGCGTCGGCGGCATCGAGGCGGCCAGCATCGACCGGGCACCGGTCTACAGCCTGGACAATCTGCCGCCATCGAACGGCCCGCCGAAGGCCGGTGCCATCGTGCGCCAGGTGAACGATAGATGGATCGATGCCGGGGGGCGCGACTGGTCGCGTCTGGTGCCCTTCGATCTGCCGGACTACGACGTTTTCCGGATCGACCTTTCCGGAGACCGGCCGACGGTGGCCGAGGCGATCAGCGGCGTCGGCACGGTCCTCTTCGACATCGCCGTGCGCCCGCAGGCCAACGAGGGCGAAGCGGCGGAGGTCTGGGTTTCCAACAGCGAGGCGGCAAACCTGGAAATCCACGAACCGCGCCTGCGCGGCCGCTTTGCCGAGAACCGCATCACCCGCCTGCGCCGCAATGGCGATGGCTGGACGGTGCTTTCGCAGGATCTGAACCCCCACGTCGATCCGGCGCGCATGCCGGCTCCTTCCGCGCTGCGCGCCAGGAGCCTCGCCCAACCGCTGCAGATCGTCTTCGAGCCGTCGGGAGAGAGGGCCTATGTCGCGGCTTTCGGGTCACGCAAGGTCGCCGTGCTCTCCCGCGACGCCGCGGTGATGGACCGCATCGATGTCGGCTTCGGGCCGGCCGGTCTTGCGCACGACGCCAGCCGACAACGGCTCTACGTCTTCAACCGGCTCGACGCCTCGATCTCTGTGGTGGACACAGGGACCAACGGCATTCTTGCCACCGTGCCGCTGCGCCACGATCCGACACCCGCGGTCATCAAGGCCGGCCGCGGACTGCTTTATGACGCGGCTGCAACCTCGGGCCAGGGCACGCTGTCCTGTGCGTCCTGCCATGTCTTCGCCGACGTCGACGGCCTTGGCTGGGACCTGGGCAATCCCGACGGCGAACTGGTGGCCATGCCCGAGGCTCTGCAGCACGATCTCTTCGTGCCGCAGCAGGCGTTTCATCCCCTGAAGGGTCCGATGATGACCCAGAGCCTGCGCGGCATCGTCGACACCGGGCCGCTGCACTGGCGCGGCGACCGCTTCGGCCGCGACAGCGATCAGCCGGGCGCGAACCTGCCGAGCTTCATGGACTTCGACAGGGCTTTCGTCGATCTGATGGGTCTTGCGCAGCCGCCCGGCCGGCAGGAGATGGAGGCTTTCGCGCGCTTCGTTCACACAATCCGCTATCCGCCCAACCCCAACGAGGCGCCTGACCGCAGTTACAACTCGCGACAGCAGGCGGGGTTCCGCATCTTCAACGACGGTATCGACATCGACCGCGGACTCCTGAGCTGCCGCGATTGCCACGCCGCGCCGCTGGGCACCAACGGCCTGATCAACTTCGAAGGCGCCGACGCGGGCATCGACATGAAGACGGCCCACCTGCGCAACGTCTACCAGAAGGTCGGCCGCTTCAATCGGCCTGGGCCTCAGGTCTCCGGTTTCGGCCTGGTGCATGACGGCAGCATCGACACCATCATCAACTTCCTGAAACTGGACGTCTTCCACATTCCCGGAAAGACGGAGGAAGAACGCGACAGCCTGCGGGCTGATCTGAACGCCTTCGTCATGGCCTTCAACACCGGTATGGCGCCGGCGGTCGGTCTGCAGACCACCGTCAGCGGAACCGTGGATGACGGGCAGACGGCGCGGCTTGCCCTGATGACCGGGCAGGCTGCCGCCGGCGACTGTGACCTGATCGCCTGGGCGCGCGCAGAGGGTCGCGAGCGGGGATGGCTCTGGCGTGCCGAGGGCTTCCTGCCGGACCGCGAGGGGGAGGTGTCTTGGCGGCTGGACGATCTGCTGGCGCATGCGGCCGCGGCGCCGGTGACCTTCGCCTGCGTGCCGCCGGGCGACGGCTGGCGCAGTGCGCTGGACCGGGATCTCGATGGGCAGCGCGATGGCGATGAGCCCGGCCCAGGGAATGCCTTGCAATGATCCACTCGAGAAGGAAACACCGGCCCATCGCCCGGTCACGCTGCACCTTTGCATATCTGCTGCCGCTCATCGCGATGCTCGGGGCCTGTGCCACGCTGCCGGACACGCTTCCGGCGAGCGGAGCGCTGGGTGGCCATCATTTCTCCGTCGGTGTCGACTCTGAGGAAGCGGCCTATCTGATGGAGCACTATCTGGCGGGCGCGCGTCTGCGCCCCGAACTCGACCGGCGCATCGATACGCTCTACGTCGATCCCGGCGCCGGCGCGCTGCCGGACCGGGACACTCTGAACCGCATCGCCGATGCCTTCTCCGTGGACTTTGCCGCCATTTACTTTGCCGACCTGATCAATCGGGTTCCCGCAAACCGGTTGCTGCGCCGCTCCTACGATCTGCACCTGGCACGGGCCCTGCAAGGCTACGCGGCGGAGGAGGGGCGGACGCTGCTGCCCCAGGCGGCGGACTACCAGCTCGTCTTCGTGCCGGCCTATCACTACGAGAGCCACAAGAACACCGGGGCCGACCTGGCCGATCCACGCCTAGCGCTGAGCGACGCCGGCCTGTCGCCGCAGCTTGTCAGGACCGACGAGATCGGCTCCATCGACACCAATGCGCTGGTGGTTGCCGACTTTCTGCGCCGCAAAACCGCCCCGAACAGCAAGGTGATCGTGGTCAGCGCCAGCAAGTCGAGCCCGGAGGTGGCGCTGGCGCTCTCCGCACTCGAACCGGAGCACGCCGGGCGCATCAAGGCCTGGATCAACATTGTCGGAACCCTGCAGGGAACGCCCTTGGCCGACGAGGTCCTGGGCGATGGGCCGCTCTCCAGGTATCGCGCCTTCGTCGACGATCCCGGCATGCATTCCATGCTGACGAAACGGCGCCGCGCGGCATTCAAGCAGATCAGAACAGATGAGGATCTGCTGATCATCAATTACATCGGCATCCCGGTGACCGGCACGATCTCGGACGAGGTGCGCGACACCTACATCATCCTGAGGCCCTATGGGCCGAACGACGGCCTCAATCTGCTGGCCGATCTGATCGCGCCTGAAAGCGTCACGCTCGCCGACTTCGGACGCGACCACTACATGGTGGACGAGACCCTGCGTCAACGCACCATCGCGCTCGTCAACACAACGATCCAATGGCTGGAAAGCTGCCAGCGGCGGCGTGGAGGCGGCTGGCCCACGCTGACCAGCGTGACGGACTGCAGCCTGGCGGAGCGTTAGGCATGGGCTAGCCAGACGCGCCAGGGGAGGGGCGCATGGGGGATGGAGTTGAAAGAAGCGCAGCAGAAAGAGGCGCAGTAGAAGGAAGAAGTGTCGGGCGGTCGCTGCGGCTGCTGGTATCGCTGACTCTGATGCTCACGGCCGGCGCCTGTGTGGCCAGGCCGGCGATGGTCGAGGCCGTCGCCTTCGAGAGCCGAACCTACGGCTTCGTCGATCAGCTGCTGGCAGGGCAGAGTGGTGAGGCGCAGCAGGCCGAGGCGGTGTTGGTGCTGCCGGAGAGCGAGACCTTCAAACCGCCCTATCCGGCCCTCGTTCTGCTCCACACGTCCAACGGTCAGGGCTCGCAGGACTGGCTCTACGCCCAGCGTCTGCGCGAGGAAGGGGTCGCTGTGCTGGCCGTCGACAGCTTCTCGCCACGCGATGTCGATCACACCGTGCGCGACCAGACCCTTGTGAGCACGGCCTCGATGCTGGCGGATGCCTATGGCGGGCTGCGGTTCCTGCTCGCCGACCCGCGGATTGACCCCCGGCGTATCGGTGTCATCGGTTTTTCGAAAGGCGGTATCGCCGCGCTCTATGCGGGCTACGAGGCGATCCGGCAAAAGCTGGCGGTTGCGGAGGCACGCTTTGCCTTGCACATCGCCTACTATCCCTGGTGCGGCCTGCGGCTGAGCCGGCCGGTGACGACCGGTGCACCGATCCTCATCCAGTCCGGTGCGCTGGACGATCTGGTTCCGCCGGAGCGCTGTGCCGAACTGGCAGCCGCGACACGCGGTCCGGAGGGCCCCAACAACATGACGCTTGTCGTCCACCCTGGGGCGCGGCACGCCTTCGATCATCCCTTGCTGGAGATGTTCGGCAAGGTCGATATCACGGCGCCTTCGCCGGCCTTCTGCGAGCTTGAGCAGCAGGAAGACGGGGGCTTTGTCGAAACCCGCAGCGGGCTGCAGATCAATGCCGCAAACCTGGGCGCCGTGCTGGCCGGCTGCAGCCGCAGCGGGCACGCCGGCGGCAACGAGGAGGCGGCGGAGCGGGCCTACCGCAACACGCTTGCGTTTCTGGGAGCCGGTGGCTTTCTGACGCGCCGCTGACGTCAGCGTTCAGCCGGAGGCTAGGACAGGGAGATCCCGTAGGCGGTTTCCGCAGTGTGGCAGAGCGAAATCCGCCACTCCACCGGCTTGCCGTCCAGGGCAAGCGCCACGCGATCCACCTCCAGCAACGGGGTGTCCGGCTCCAGGTCCAGGTGGCGCAGGGCTTCGGGCGGTGCCGTGACAGCGCGCAGGCGCTCGATGGCTTTGGTGACCGTCACGTTGTAGTCGTGAGCGAAGAGGGTGTAGAGCGTGTTCGGGAGCTCGCGCCGCTCGGCGAGGTCCGGGAACAGCCGTTGCGGCAGAACGATCCGTTCCAGGATTGCCGCATTCCCGTCGATCGTGCGAACCCGGGTGATCCGGAACACCGCCTCCTCGGCGCCAAGCTGGAGGCGCTGGGCTTCTTCCCTGCGTGCGGTGCCGAGGCTGCGGCGCAGAACGCGGCTTTCCGGCACCACAGGTTCGCCGTCGCGTCCGATCATCTTAAAGAAGTGGAAGAGGGCATGCTCCTGGTCGTGCTCGGCGACGAAAGTGCCGCGCCCCTGGCGCCGGACCAGCAGGTTGCCGGCCGTCATCTCGTCCAGCGCCTTGCGGACCGTGCCTTGGCTAACGTTCAACTCCGCGGCCAGTTGGAACTCGCTGGGCAGCAGGTCGCCGGGGCGCCAATAGCCGCCGACCAGGCGCTGCATCAGCAGATCCTTGACCTGCTGGTAGAGCGGGCGGAGCCCGGGGAGTGGCTGTGATTGCTGGGCCAAGGCGAGGTTCCCAAGTTCAGCGAGGATACCGGCCGCGAAGCGGAGCGATGTGGAGAACTGCGCCGCGGCCCATATTTCGTCGATGCGTTAAAAGAAATTCCTTGTCTTATATAAGACATAACATATAAATTTAAAAAGCTGAACAGACAAGCGCCCGTGCCTCTGCCGAGGCAATCTGCCGGAGCGCTCCTTTTGTCGTGATTCAAGAACGAAACAAATAGGGAGAAGATCCGAAAATGTCGGCACCAGACTTCATTGTGCACGATGCCGAGGACACGGTCGGGGTCATCGTGAAAGAGGGCATTGCCGCAAACACCACGCTCTCCGGCTGGGTCATGGCTGACGATTCGCGCGTCGAGATCGCCTGCATCGACCCGATCCCGCTCGGCCACAAGATCGCGCTGGGGGACATCGCAGAGGGCGACACCATCCTGAAGTACGGCAATGACATCGGCAAGGCCGTCGCGGCGATCGCCAAGGGCGGTCACGTGCACACGCAAAACGTCAAGACGAAGAGGTGGTAAGATGAGCGCACAGAAGATTCACGGCTATCGGCGGGAGAACGGCCGGGTCGGTGTTCGCAACCACGTCGTCATTCTTCCTCTGGACGATCTTTCCAATGCCGCCTGCGAGAAGGTGGCGAACAACATCGATGGCTGCCTGGCGCTGCCGCACCACTATGGCCGCCTTCAGTTCGGAGAGGATCTGGAGCTGCACTTCCGCACCCTGATCGGCACCGGCAGCAATCCGAACGTGGCTGCTGTGATCGTGATCGGGATCGAGCCGGGCTGGACCGGGCGTGTGGTCGAGGGTATCGCCAAGACCGGCAAGCGCGTGGAGGGTTTCGCCATCGAGGGTCACGGCGAGATCAAGATCGTGGCCGATGCTTCGCGCAAGGCCAAGGAGTTCGCCCAGTGGGCCAGCGAACTGCAGCGCGAACCCTGCGACCTGAGCGAGCTTTGGGTGTCGACCAAGTGCGGCGAGTCCGACACCACCTCGGGTCTGGCCTCCAACCCCACCGTGGGCAACTTCATCGACAAGTTCGATGAGATCGGTGCCACCACCTGCTTCGGCGAGACTTCGGAGCTGACAGGGGCGGAACAGGTCTGCGCGACCCGCGCCGCGACGCCTGAAGTCGCCGAGAAGTTTCTCAACACATGGCAGGCCTATATGGATGAGGTGATCGAGCCGCATAAGACGAGCGACCTTTCCGACAGCCAGCCGACCAAGGGCAACATCGCGGGCGGCCTGACCACCATTGAGGAGAAGGCCTTCGGCAATCTGCAGAAGATCGGCAGGAAGACCAAGTTCATCGACGTTTTGCAGCCGGCCGAGCAGCCTGCCAAGGGACCGGGGCTCTACTTCATGGACACCAGTTCGGCAGCGGCGGAGTGTGTCACCCTGCAGGCTGCGGCTGGATTTGTCGTCCATCTGTTCCCGACCGGGCAGGGCAATATCATCGGCAACCCGATCGAGCCGGTGATCAAGCTGACGGCAAATCCAAAAACGGCCCGCGAGATGGGCGAGCATGTCGACCTGGACGTCTCAGGCATTCTGCGCGGCGAGATGAACATGGATGAGGCCGGCGACGCGTTGATCGACATCACGGTCCGAACCTGTAATGGGCGTTTGACGGCGGCGGAAGCCTTGAAGCACCGCGAGTTCGTCATGACCAAGCTCTACCGCAGTGCCTGACGGCGCGGCGACCGAGCGGCTGACGCTGGCCGAGGCGCGCGACCTTGTGGTCGGCGCCTTGGTGGCATCCGGCACGGCGGAGAGCAACGCCGTTTCGGTCGCTGCCGCCCTCGTGGCCGCCGAGGCGGACGGGCAGAAGGGGCACGGTCTGTCGCGGGTCGCCTCCTATGCCGCGCAGGCCCGCAGCGGCAAGGTCCGCGGCGGGGCATCGCCGCGGATGGAGCGACTTTCCGCCTCGGTGGTGCGTATCGATGCCGCAGCCGGCTTTGCCTTTCCGGCCTTGGATCTGGCGCGCAAGGCTCTGTTGCCCATGGCCCGGGGCCAGGTCGTGGCCCTGGCGGCGATATACAATTCGCACCACTTCGGGCAGGGCGGCTACCATGTCGAGCAACTGGCAGAGGAGGGGTTGGTCGGGCTGCTGCTCGGAAACTCGCCGCAGGCCATCGCCCCCTGGGGTGGCAACCGGGGGCTTTTTGGAACCAACCCCATCGCCATGGCGGCCCCACGCCGCAGCGGCGCGCCGCTGGTGATCGACCTGTCCCTTGCCAAGGTGGCCCGTGGCAAGGTCATGGCCGCGTCCAAGGCGGGAGAGGAAATACCGGAGGGCTGGGCCCTGGATGCCGAGGGCAGGCCGACCCGCAGTCCCGAGGCCGCCCTGGGCGGCACTATGGTTCCCATGGGCGAGGCCAAGGGCGCCGCGCTGGCCATGATGGTCGAGGTGCTTTCCGCCACGCTGGTCGGCGCCAACCACGGGTTTGAGGCCTCCTCCTTCTTCGAGGCGGAGGGCCCGGCGCCGGCTGTCGGGCAGCTGTTGATCGCGATCGATCCCGTACCGCTCTCCGGCGGCGGCTTCACGGATCGGCTCGAAGTGCTGATTGAGGCTCTGGAGGACCAGCCCGGCACGCGTCTGCCGGGAACGCGTCGTCTGACTGCCCGTGCCGCCGCGGCGCGCGATGGCCTCTCAGTGCCGGCCGCCGTCTTGTCGGAGATCAGGGGCCTGCATGCCTAACGGCTTTGGGCTGCATCGACGGCCGGCGGCCCGCGAAAGGGCGGCCCGCGAAAGGGCGGCCCGCCGCTCGTCATCATGTCGATCGAGGGTCTAGATCCGTTCCAGAGAGTTGAGCACCTTCTCCGCCGCATCCAGAGAGGCCGCGAAGTAGTGCTCCGCTGCGGCCTCATAGATGACCAGGTTCAGGCCCGTCTCCTCGTCGATCAAGCCAATGACGATGCCCTTTTTCTCCAGGCCGTTGGTATTGAAGGCCGCATATTCGAAACGAAAGGCATCCTGGCCTGAGATCTCATGTGGCCGAAGGCTGAGGATCTGAACCTGTGCGTAGTCGCGGGCGGTGAGGACCGCTTCAAAGAGGTCGACAATGTCCGAAGCCGTCATATCGCTGCGGAAGGTGGGCGCTTTTTCCCCCTGAAGGCGGGGAGCAATCGCCTCACCGTCACCGACATTGGTGAGGAAGGAGATAGACTCCAGACCGATGCCATTGATGGTCCAGGTCTGGTTGTTGCCGTCCTTTGCCGCGCTCCACAAAACGCCTGGCTGAACGCGGAAGACACCGCCGATCACCTGGGGCTCCGATGACGGTACCTCCGAGAAGGTCGTACAGCCCGCCGCCAATCCGGCGACAACCAGAACAGCGAACATCCTCAGTCCACGGATCACGGTTCTTTCTCCAGTTCGCTCAGGTAGTATTGGACAATCTCGCGGTCTTCCGCATCCGGAGCGGCCTGCAGGTACGTGGCAAAGGCCGCACGGGCTCCGGCAACGTCGCCTTCTTTGGAAAGCAGGATGCCAAGGCTGCGGTGAACCGCGACCGGCGCGTCTGCGTGCTCGACCGCTTGCCTGTAGGCGGCCACCGCCTCTGATCTGTCCTCGGAGTCCGGGTTTCGCCGCAGGACTTCGCCTTGGTAGTACCAGACAAGGCCCTTGGAATGCTCGCGTTCCTTCAGACGGTCCAGAAGAACCTGGGTCTGCGCATAGCGTCCAAGGTCGACCTCGTCTTCCAGCCAGGCTTCGAGATGGGGTATCATGGCGGCTCGAAAACGCAGGTCCCTGCTTTCTGCATCCGACGGAACCGTGACCTCCGCAAGGGCATTGGCCATTTCCCTGAGCGACTCCATCCGTTCTTCGCTCGGCGGGTGAGAGGCGAAAAAAGGATCGGGCCGATCCTCCTCGGCGGCCTCTCTTTCCGCAATCAGGTTGCTCCAAACCTGGGCCGCCGCCTGGGGATCGTAGCCGTGTTTCGCCATGAATTCGAAACCCAGACGGTCCGCCTCGCGTTCATGGTCCCGGCTGTAGGCCTGAATGTGTCCAATGACGCCAAGCTGCGCCAGACCGCCGACCGGTACGCCGACGCCGGCCGTCATGACACCGAAGACCGTGGCCGCTGTCAGGGTGTCGCGGGCCGTTTCCCATCTCTGCACGGAGTGGCGCCTGACGTAGTGCGCGATCTCATGGCCCAGAACGGTTACCAACTGGTCCTCGTTTTCGCAGCGCAGCAGCAGGCCGCTCCACACCGTCATGAACCCATTTGGCGCCATCGAGGCGTTGAACCCCGGCTGACGCACGACATAAGTCCGGATCTGACCGCAGTACTCGCCGGCCAATTCGCAGGTCAGATCCTGGACGTAGCGTTGCAACTCGGGATCGGGGATGACCTTGCCGGAAGTCCGCAGCTGGGCTTCGGCCCGCTCCATGACCATCCAGAGGCCGCCTTCCACGCTGTCGGCTGCCGGCGTCGTCCCCGGCTGCAGATCGGACCGAGGGGCCGCCGTGCAACCGCCGACCGTGATGGCGAGCACCGCGAGCAGGCAGGACAGCCTCATAGAGGTGCGCTGTCCAGAAGGGTATCGATCGTACTGCGTGCCAACTCCGGGTCACGCAGATCGCCAACGCCGCTGTTCAGCACGTTGAACCAGACCACCGATCCGCTATCCATGTCGACCATGGAAGCAAAGGCGATCTGCTGTCCGCCCTGAACACCAACACCGAGGAGCGCCAGGGCGACTGTCAGGGCGACACGGCCCTCGCTTGAGAAGGAGTCCTCGGCATAGACGAAGAGGGCGTAGTTTCCGCCGTGAGAGTCACGCAGGCGTTGGACCCCTTCGCCCAGCGTCCAATCGAACTTGTCCTTCTTGGTCGGCAGCGCCAAGCCGGGCACGAACTTGTGAAGCGCGATGGCGCCGCCGACAGCCTCGTGCAGCTTCACAAGCTGCAGATGCTCTGGTTCGACGTCATAGGTCGGGTTGCTGTCGTCCGCATAGGAAACGACCTTGATGTTGCGCTCTGCCATCTCCGCCTTGAGCGCGGCAACGACATTGCGGCGTCCCTGCTCGGTCCAGGCCGCGTTGGGCTCCAGAAGGCCCCCCGTGGTCAGCAGCGAAATCTCGACGTCCGCAGGCATCAGCAAGACCGTCACTTCACCTGTTGGGCGCTGAAAGGCATCGCCGGCATCCAGGCTTCTGGTCTGTGCACAGCCGGCCGCGAAGAGCAGCGGCACCAGCACGATCAGCCGGAGCCGCGGCAGAAAGCGCAGGTCGAACCACTTCCGCTCTGCCAAAGACATGATGTCGTCTTTCCCCCACATTTAGGTTCCACCCTGCCGACAAGACTGACCCCACAAACCTGTCTTTCGCATCGACCGGGCCACGTTACCTATAGTTGATTTTCATGGGAAGCCCGATTCCAATCAAGGATTGATCGGGCTGTTTCGGGACGTATTGCTTGGCGCGCTCTCGCGGATCGGATCCACAGCTTGCAGTTTGCGAAGCAGACGCAGCCCGGCCATCACTGCGTTCGACCGCTTGCCCGCTTCGCCGGCGCAGCCAGGGCGGCTGGGGATGGGGCGAAAGATCAATGTTTTAAAGGGTTAACGCTGATCCTGCGGTGAGTCCGGCCTCCGGAGCGTACTCCCGATGAGGTTGCGGAGGAGCGGAAGCTCATCGCCGGAGCTAATCGATTTGTTGATCGATAGCCAGCCCTCCGTGCTATCCTGAGAGTTGTCGGGGCCGGCCGCAGGGACGTTTCGGAGCATGCATCAACGAGGCACTCATAGATGGCGCCGCTTGAGTGCGCCCTCATGGGGGGCTGCTCCAGCTCCCGCTGCTTCGACCTCTTCCGCTGCGGTCCGGCAGCCAGCATTTTCGATCCCTTTTCGGCGAGACCGATGCCGGCGGCGGTGACGCTGCGCCGATGGTCCCTGCGCGCGGCCTTTTGGGTATCGCTCGCGGCCGTCGTGTTCCTGCGTTTCGCCGACCCCAGTCCCTTCACGACCCTTCGCTACGCGTTCTTTGACGCGGCGCAATCGATGTTCGTCAGCGCTGTCGAACCGCAGCGCCTGAAACTGACGGTGGTGGACATCGACGAGCGCAGTCTGGCGCAGCAGGGCCAGTGGCCCTGGCCGCGAGACCTGATCGCGGACCTTGTCGGGCGCATTGCCGCCAGCAAACCCCTGGTGCTGGGGATCGACATCATCTTCGCCGAGGGTGACCGGCTTTCACCGGAGAACCTGCTGAAGCGGTTTCCGTTGGATGCCCCTTTGCGAGAAAGCCTGGCGGCTCTGCCGTCAAACGATGAGATCCTGGCGGCCAAGCTCCGCATGCTGCCAACGGTGCTCGCCGTGGCTGCCATCGACGATGGCGCGGTGCCCGAGGGTGAGAGGGGCATGCAGGCACCGGTCCGGCTGAGGCTCGGACAGCAGGGCGCCACGGAACTGCGGCGCTATCCGGCGCTTTTGCGCAACCTTGCGCTGTTGGAGGATGCTGCAAGCGGCGTCGGTGTCGCCAGCCTGGAGCTCTCAGGAGACGGCGTTGTCCGCAAGATGCCGGCGGTCATGCTGGTCGGCGACGCGGTGCTGCCGAGCTTCGCCCTGGAAGTGCTGCGTATCGCCCAGGGCGGCGAGGCTGTATCGGTCGAGATCAACGGCCCCGGCGTGACGGCGGTCTCGCTGGCCGGCATGGAGATACCGACGACATACTCCGGCCATGTCTGGCTGCGCGACCGGCCGTCCGACAGTGTGTTGCGGGTTTCGGCTGCGGATCTCATGAGCGGTGCCGTTCCGCTGGCGAGCCTGCAGGGTCATACCGTCCTGCTGGGCTCGACCGCCGTCGGCCTCGGGCGCGAGTTCGTCACCCCGAGCGGCAGGCTGCTCTCCGACGTGGATGTCCAGGCCCTGTTCCTGGAGAACCTGATGGCGGAGAGCTATCTCATCAGGCCTCAGGCGGCGGCGCTTTGGGAAGCGCTGCTGGCCCTTGCCCTGTTGTCCTTGATCGTCCTGGCCGTGCCCAGACTGTCGGGCCACGCCAGCCTGCTGGGCATGCTGGGCCTCTTGAGCCTCCTGGCCGGCGGCAGCCTGGTGGCGATGCAGGGCGGCGGCATCCTCTTCGATCCGACTTATACGGCGATCATATGCTCGGTTGCTTATCTGGTCGTCCTGGGGCGCGGGTTGGCGGAGGCACAGCGCCAGCGGCGGCGCAGCGCCGAGGAGCGGGAGATGGCGCTGATCCTGGCGGAGGCCGGCAACCGGTCCAAGACCAGCTTTCTCGCCAACATGAGCCATGAGCTGCGAACCCCGCTGAATGCCATCCTGGGGTTCTCGGAGATGATGAAGCGCGAAATCCTCGGGCCTGTCTCTCCCCCGAAGTACCGCGACTATGTGGAAGACATCCACCACATGGGCAGCCATCTGCTGTCGCTCGTGAACGATATCCTGGAGATGTCAAAGGTTGAGGCGGGCGAAAGCCATCTTTCTGAGTCGGAGTTTCCTCTCCGAGACGTTCTGGAGGACTGCGTGCGGACCGTTCAGTCGGCCTATCGCGACAGCGGGATCGCGGTCTTCTTCGATACGGCATCCGTCGCGCAGTCGCTTTGGGCGGACAGGCGGATGTTCACGCAGATGGTGCTCAATCTCGTTTCCAATGCTGTGAAGTACACACCCAAAGGCGGAGAGGTCCGGCTGACCGGGCGCCTCGATGAGCAAGGCGACTTCTGTCTTTCGATTTCGGACACGGGGATCGGCATGTCGGACAAGGAGGTCTCCGAGGCCTTCGTTCCCTTCCGGCGGATCGATCATGCCCTTGCCTCCAACCTGGAGGGTATCGGCCTGGGCCTGCCCCTGACGAAGGCCATGATCGAGATGCATGGCGGCCGGCTTGAGCTCACCAGCATCACCGACCACGGAACCACAGCGACCCTGGTTTTTCCGGCGTCGCGCCTGCGCAACCCGAAGGATCGAAAAGGTGAGGAGGTCACACGCTTTGAAGAATCCGCATAGCCTCAAGTCAGTCATCGGTGGGCTTTGCCTCGCTGCCGTTCTGGCGGCGGGCTGGGTTTCGGCTGCCGTTGCGCAGCAACAGGAGGTCGCCCTGGTAAAGGTGGTCGACGGTCAGGCCTTTGCGCGCCGCGCCGAGCAGCGCGCCCAGCTTGACGTCGGGGAGGCGATCTATGCCATGGATGTGATCGAAACCGCCGAGGGCTCCATAGGCCTGACATTCAAGGACGGCACGCGCATTTCGATCGGCCCCAATTCAAGGGTCCAGTTTACCGAGTTCGTCTTCGCCCCGGCGGAAGGACGGCTCTCCTTCGTCGTCGAGCTCTTTCGCGGCACGATGCAGTACATCTCCGGGGTGATCGCAAAGCTGTCGCCGGATGCCGTGAAAGTGAAGACACCGGTGGCCACGGTGGCTGTCCGCGGAACACGCTTTCTGGCCGAAGTTGCGGGGGACTGATCGGATGATGCGCAAGCTCTTGGCCGTGACGCTGATGCTGGGCCTTGCCGCCTGCGCCGGCGGCAACCGTTTCGTCCTGCTGGAGGACGACGACGGCAGCGTCGGTGCGATTACCGTGGAAAACGAAGCCGGTGCCCAGACGCTCGACAGTCCCGGGATCGCGGTCCGGGTGTCCGATGCCGGAACCGCGCCCGGGCAGCCGCGCGCGATCAGCCAGCAGGAAATCGACGAGACCTGGGGGGCCACCCTCGGCGCCAGTCCGCGCAAACCCCGGACTTTCATTCTCTACTTCATTATCGGCTCCGACCGGCTGACGAATGAATCCCTTGCCCAACTGCCGGAAATCCTCGACTCGATCAAGGAGTATCCGGCGGCGGAGGTTGCGGTGGTCGGACATACGGACCGCATCGGCGGAGAGCGGCGCAATGCTCAGCTCGCCTTGCAGCGTGCCGAGACGATCCGGGATCTGCTCATCGCCGAGGGGCTGGAACCGCAGCTGATCGAGGTCGACTCCCACGGCGAGAACAACCCACTGGTCGAAACCGCCGATGAAGTCGCCGAGCCGCGCAACCGCCGTGTCGAGGTGACTGTCAGGTAGGCTGGGGCCAGGTAGGCTGGAGCGGGCCGCTGCGCGATGGGATGGCCCGGTTGCTCCAGAGCGCCCGCTCCACAAATCCGTGGCACTTCCTTTGCGCCCCCGGCAGCCCCCTGTGCGCCGCAGCGCTGTCCCAATGCTTGCTTGACGCGGCCTAGGCCTGCGCCGAGGCTTCCTTCTCAGCCCGAGGAAGGGAGAAGGGCCATGGCGATTGTCCCGCGCCCGGTGCCAGGGTCTTATGACGAGGCCCTGTTCGACTTCATTGTGGAGAGTGAGGGCTTCGTCTCGCGAGTCTACACCGACCACCGCGGCATCCCCACCCTCGGCCTCGGCTATGCGCTCTTTGTCGACGCGCCGGGCTGGCCTGACCGCGACGGTCTGGACGACGACCTGACGGCAATCGGGGTCTCTTTGACGGACGGGGATCGGGCGCTTCTGGGCAAGCTGCGCCAGGCGCTGGTCCGCGGCGCGGTGACCGAAGCCAAGGCGCTGGTGCCACCCTTTTCCTTCGGTGAGGACTCCGGGCAACGCAATGTCCTGAGCTTTCTGATCTCCCGCGATCAGGGACGCCGGCTCTTCGAGCGGATCCGCGCCGACTACGAAGGCGTGCTGCGCCAGCGTCTGGGCGGCGGGCTGATGCAGGCGCTGGAGGGCTCGCAGGAGCTGATGGTGCTGTTCTCTCTCTGCTACAACAGCCCGGCGCTCATCGGTCCGGGCCTGACCGCCGCGCTGCGCGAGGGCCGGCGCGAGAAGGCCTGGTACGAGATCCGTTTCGGTTCGAACCGCGAACGCCACAAGGGCCTGCAGAACCGGCGCGACAAGGAAGCGAAGGTCTTTGGTGCTCTGAACGCCGACCCCAGCGATGCGGAGCGGCGGGCGCTGGGCACCCTGATCGAAGAGCGCCGGAACCGGATGTCCGACTATCTGGCGGGCGTCGGCCTCGGCAGCGGCGAGATCCAGTCCGTCCTCGCCGGTCTGGAGGCGGAGGCGGCAGGCAGAGGAACCCGCTTCGCGTGAGCCACGTTGAACCGCTTCGGTGACTGCGGAGACTTGGCTGGAGAAACTTGGCTGGGGGACCTGGATTCGAACCAGGGCTGCTCGGGTCAGAGCCGAGAGTTCTACCGCTAAACTATCCCCCAAGAGAGACGGGCCTGGCAGGCACCCGGCCAAGCGCCAGGGCCGCAAACCCTCGTTTGCGCGAGAAGGCATTACATAGTCCCATCGCGGGGGTCTTTTCAACTGATTTCCGTAGCTTTTTTGCGGCTTGGCGCATCAAGTCCGGGGCTCGGGACTGGTGCAAAGCCGGGGCTTCACGGTATGATCAGACGTTAACGGCCGGCGGCAAATGTTCGGCCGGAAAGAACAGGAGCAGTGTTTTTAGTGGCAGCCTTCGGAAACGGGCAGCGCCGGCCGGGTCGGGCCAAGCGCAACGGGGCTTCCGCGCGCCGTAACGGGCCAGCGCGGCCTAACGGCGTCTATGCCGCCCTTGACCTGGGCACCAACAATTGCCGCCTGCTGGTGGCCCGCCCGCAGCGGGACGGGTTCCGGGTGGTCGATGCCTTTTCCCGGATCGTGCGCCTGGGGGAGGGGCTCTCGGCTTCCGGTATGCTCTCCGACCAGGCCATGGCGCGTACCCTTGATGCGCTGAAGGTCTGCGCCTCCAAGATCCGCCGCCGCGGCGCCACGCAGGTCCGTGCCGTCGCAACCGAGGCCTGCCGGCGGGCCCGCAACTGCGAGACCTTTCTGGCCCGGGTGAAGAGCGAGACCGGCATCGAACTGGAAATCATCTCTCAGGACGAGGAGGCGAAGCTGGCGATCTACGGCTGTGCCCCGCTGATCGATCCAGAGGTTCCCGACATCCTCCTCTTCGACATCGGCGGCGGCAGCACCGAGGTGTGCTGGCTGAAAGCCGCGCGCGCGAAGGGCGGCGCGGCGCGGCGCCTGACCGGTTCCGATCTCTCCCTCTACGCCTGGTCTTCGATTCCGATCGGCGTGATCTCCATGGCGGAGCGGTTCGGCGGCCGCGACCTCACGCCCGGGGACTACGATGCCATGGTCGACGTCATGCGCGAGGCCATGTCCGACTTCACCGAGCTGAGTGATCTCGGTGGGGCCGTTGCCGGCGGGGAGGTGCAGATGTTGGGGACCTCGGGCACAGTGACCACCCTGGTCGGCGTACATTTCGACCTTCCGCGCTATGACCGCTCTTTCGTTGACGGCAGCTATCTGGACATGGATACCGTTCACCGGATCTGCCGGCGCATCGCAGCCATGAGCTATGGAGAACGAGCCGACCACGCCTGCATCGGCGTCGAGCGTGCGGACCTGGTGGTGGCGGGCTGCGCCATCCTGACCGCGCTCTGCGGCTTCTGGCCTGCCGAGCGGCTGCGCGTGGCGGATCGCGGATTGAGAGAGGGCATGCTCTATACCATGATGCACGGCACGGACCGCCGATCCAGCCGACGCCGGCCTCAGTCGCGGGCCTAGCGGCATGGCGCGGTATTCCGGTGGACGCTCCGGCGGACGAGGCCAGGGCGGCCGATCCGGTGGCGGCAGGGGCGGCGCGGGTCCGCGGGACAGCGGGCGCGGCCTTTCCGGACGCAATCTTAAAGTTCGGGTGAAGACCGCCAAGCGGCGCTCGGCATCGTCCGCGCGCTGGCTCGAACGGCAGTTGAACGATCCCTACGTCGCTGAAGCCCGCAAGCGCGGCTACCGCTCCAGAGCCGCTTTTAAACTGGCCCAGTTGGACGACCGCTTCCGCTTTCTGAAGCAGGGAGCAAGGATCGTCGACCTGGGCTGCGCGCCCGGCGGCTGGTTGCAGGTGGCCGCAGAGCGCTGCGGGCCGGCGGCCCATATCGTCGGCATCGACCTGCTGGAGGTGGAGGCGGTCGCCGGAGCCGAGCTGCTGCTCGGGGATTTCCTCGATGACGACGCGCCGGAGCGGCTGAAGGCAGCCCTCGGCGGGCAGGCTGACGTCGTTCTCTCCGACATGGCGGCCTCCTCCACCGGGCATGCCAAGACCGATCATCTGAAGGTCATGGCGCTGGTCGAGGCCGCTCATCTCTTCGCCCGGGAGGTTCTCGCCCCGGGCGGCACCTTTGTCGCAAAGGTTCTGCAGGGCGGCACGGAGCGGGACCTGCTGGCCCAGTTGAAGCGCGACTTCGAGAAGGTCCACCATATGAAACCGGCGGCCAGCCGCGCGGACTCATCCGAAATGTACCTGGTGGCGACCGGCTTTCGCGCGGCCCGGGACGACGACTAGAGCGCGATCACCTTTTCAAGGTGGCCGGGAAGCTCGGCGTCGGCCAGAGGTGTCAGATCCTTGGCCAGTTCGGCGTGGACCTTCGCGGCCGTTTCCTTGCTGAGACCGCGGCGCAGATCTCCCAGGGTCTTGGCGGGGGCGACCAGGATCAGCCTGTCATAGCTGCGCGCCGCCGCCGCTGCGTTGAGGCGTTCGGCAAGTTCGGCGGCAAAGCGCTGCTTTTCCTGCCGGTGCGGGTCGCTGGGCGGTTCCATGGCGTGTCGCCCGGGGCCGAGCCGGTCGTGGGTACGGCCGGGGCGGTCGGCGTTGATCTCCCGGGTCGGGCGATGGCTGTGGTGCTTTTCCTCTTCCGGTAGGGGGAGGAGCCCCTTTCCGGGGCCGTCGTTCTCGAGGATTCGGGCGCGCGCCCCGTCGGCGATCACAATCCAACTGCGTATGGGCTTCATGGCGGCTCTTCTCGCAGGACAATCTTGGCATTGATACCAAGTCTGCCGCCGTGCGCCCCGCCCCGCGATGATGCAGGTCAAGGCCCCGCCCGGGCGGGCCGGACCTCGGAGGCGAGCTATGCCGAGGCTGCGGCCCAGGGCTGCACGGCAAAGCGCTTGGCATTGCCAAGCCCATGTGTATGATGCAGCGCCAATCACCGCCAAGGGGATCGGCATGGATATTCGTCAGGCTCTTACATTCGACGACGTTTTGCTCGAGCCGGCGGAATCCGCGATCCTTCCAAACCAGACAGACACCCGGACGCGCCTGACCCGCTCCATCGAGCTGGGGATCCCGCTGCTGTCTTCGGCCATGGACACGGTGACGGAGGGCCGCCTGGCCATCGCCCTGGCCCAGGCCGGCGGCCTGGGCGTCATCCACAAGAACCTGGATATCGCCCAGCAGGCCGACGAGGTGCGCCGGGTGAAGAAGTTCGAAAGCGGCATGGTGGTCAACCCGGTGACCATCCACCCGGATGAGCCCCTGGCCAATGCCCTGGCCCTGATGCAGAGCTATCGGATTTCCGGCATTCCGGTCGTAGAGCGCAAGACCAAGAAGCTGGTCGGCGTGCTGACGAACCGCGATGTGCGCTTCGCCGAAAATCCGCAGGAGCCCGTTTCGGCGCTGATGACCAAGGACAACCTCATCACGGTCAAGGAGGGGGTCAGCAAAGAGGAAGCGCAGCGTCTGCTGCATCAGCACCGCATCGAGAAGCTGCTCGTCGTGGACGAGAGCTACCGCTGTATCGGCCTGATCACCGTGAAGGACATGGAAAAGGCCCAGGCCTTCCCCAATGCCTGCAAGGACGAGCAGGGCCGCCTGCGCGCGGCGGCGGCGACCGGTGTCGGCCCCGATGGCCTGGCACGCGCCGAGGCGTTGTTGGAAGCGGAAGTCGACGTCATCGTCGTGGATACCGCCCATGGCCATTCGCAGGGCGTGATGGGGGCGGTCGGCCAGATCAAGCGGCTGTCGAATTCGACCCAGGTGATCGCCGGCAACGTCGCCACGGCCGAGGGTGCGAAGGCGCTGGTGGATGCCGGCGCCGATGCGATCAAGGTGGGCATCGGCCCGGGGTCTATCTGCACGACGCGCATGGTGGCGGGGGTCGGAGTCCCTCAGTTGACCGCGTTGATCGACACGGTGGAGGCCTGCCGGGCCAAGGACATCCCGGTGATTGCCGACGGCGGCATCAAGTTTTCCGGCGATCTGGCCAAGGCCATGGCCGCAGGCGCCTCTGCGGCCATGATCGGATCGCTCTTCGCGGGCACCGAGGAAAGCCCGGGCGAGGTCTTTCTCTACCAGGGACGGTCCTACAAGTCGTACCGCGGCATGGGCTCGGTGGGGGCCATGGCCCGCGGGTCGGCGGACCGCTATTTCCAGCAGGAGGTGGCGGACAACCTGAAACTGGTGCCCGAGGGTGTGGAAGGCCGCGTGCCCTACAAAGGGCCGGTGGCAGCGGTTATCCATCAGCTTGTCGGCGGCCTGCGGGCGGCGATGGGCTATACCGGCAGCGCGACCGTCGTCGATCTGCAACGCAACGCGCGCTTCCTGCGCATCACCAATGCGGGCTTGCGGGAGAGCCACGTGCACGACGTCACCGTTACGCGCGAGGCCCCGAACTACCGCAACGAGATGTGACCGGGAGAGGTCTGCACCTCCGTCCAGCACTTGAAGCGGGATTGCGTCTTGAAGCTGCGACGCGCCTTGAAGCCCCGGCGCGCCTTGAAGCCCCAGCGGTGGTGCGGTGAAACCCGGTGCCCGCCTCCAGGCCGCGATCGAGGCCCTCGAAGCGATCGAGGCCGCGGACCGGCCTGCCGACCAGGTGATCGCCGACTACCTTCGCAAGCGGCGCTACATCGGGTCGAAGGATCGGCGCGCGATTTCGTCGCTGATCTACAGCGTTCTGCGTCACCGTGCCCGCCTCGGCTGGCGGTTGGACCATGCCGGCAACACAGCGGCAGCGCCGCGCCTTCGGGTGCTGGCTGACGTCGTGCTGCGGGCTGCGGAGACAGTCGAGACCCTCGACCGACTCTGTGGGGCTGAACCTTATGGGCCCGCCGGGCTCGCTGATTGCGAGCGCGACCTGCTGCGGATCCTAGAGGGCAGGGGGCTGGACTCCCCTGATCAGCCGACAGAGGTGCGTCTCGAGATCCCGGAGTGGCTGCTGCCGGCCTTTGAGCGGGCTTTCGGATCGGACCTGGAGGCGGAACTGGCGGCCCTGGGCGACCAGGCATCGACGGACCTGCGGTGCAACAGCCTGAAGGCAGACCGGGCGGCGGCGCGGGCGGCCCTGGCGTCCGAGGGCATCGAGACCGAACCGACGCCGCTCTCGCCGCTCGGCCTGCGGCTGTCCGGGCGCCGCGCGGTGCAGGCAAGCCAGGCGTTTCGGGACGGCTTGATCGAAGTCCAGGACGAAGGCTCCCAGGTCGCCGCGCTGCTCTGCGATGCCGCTCCGGGCATGGCCGTCGCCGATGTCTGCGCCGGGGCCGGCGGCAAGACCCTGGCTTTGGCCGCCACCATGGCCGGACAGGGGCGGCTGCTGGCCAGCGACCCGGATCCGCGGCGCCTGGCGCGCGCAGAGGCACGCCTGAAGCGCGCCGGGGCGGGCTTCGTGGAGTGCCGTGTCCTGGCTGGGGCAGAGGCGCGCAGCGATCTCCATCAGGCTTTCGACCGCGTTCTGGTGGATGCCCCCTGCTCGGGCAGCGGGGCCTGGCGGCGGCAGCCCGACGCCCGATGGCGCTTGACCGCGGCGGAGCTCTCGGGCTATCGCGCAAGCCAGCGTGACGCCCTGTGGAGGGCGGCGGCCCTGGTTCGCCCGGGCGGCCGCCTGATCTATGTGACCTGCTCTCTGTTGCGCGAAGAGAATGAAGACCAAGCGGAGGCCTTTTTGGCGGCGCACGAACACTTTGCCCCCCATCGGATCGCGGACGTCTGGACGCGTCACCTGAATGGGCCCTGCCCGGCGAAAGGGAACTGCCTGACTTTGACGCCGGCAGCCAACGGCACGGACGGATTCTTCGTTGCCGTCTTCGACAGGCGCGCAGAACCATGACTGAATCAGACCTATGACCGATGACGTCGTTTTTCGCCCGGCCCTGATCCGCGATGCCGATGGCATAGCCCGGGTCCACGTCGAAACCTGGCAGAGCACCTATGCGGGTCTGGTTCCGGCCGACTATCTGGCGCGCATGACGGTGGCGCGTTCCTCCGCCCAGTGGCATCGCGCCGCCGCCAATGCCACGAAGGGCAACGATCTTGTCGTGGCGGAGATCGACGAGGAGATCGTCGGCTTCGTCACCTTCGGGCCGTCGCGCAGCAAGGGTCTGCCCTACAGCGGCGAGATCTTCGCGCTCTATGTCACCGTCGACTGGCAGAGCCAGGGCCTGGGGCGCCGCCTGCTCGCAACCGCCTTTCACGGGCTCCAGGGAGAGGGCCACCGCGGCGCCCATGTCTGGGTGCTGGCCGAAAACCCCTCGCGCTTTTTCTACGAGGCTATGGGCGGGCAGCGCGCCGGGGAGCGCGTCGAGGAGTTCGCGGGCGTCGGCCTGCCGGAACTGGCCTACGGCTGGCCCGACCTGGAAACCTGGACCGCGCAAACCGCAGCATAAGCAGACCAAGGCATGACCCGCATCAGCGCTACACCTCTCGCATCGCCGCCGCAGAGCGACCGGACGCCCACATTCAAGACCGATGGACCTTCTCTATGACCGACCGCATTCTCATTCTCGATTTTGGCTCCCAGGTCACCCAGCTCATCGCCCGGCGTGTCCGCGAAAGCGGTGTCTACTGCGAGATCTTCCCCTTCAACACCGATCCCGCGAAGATTGCCGCCTTCGCCCCGAAAGGCGTGATCCTCTCCGGCGGCCCCGCCTCGGTTACCGGCAGCGATACCCCGCGCGCGCCCCAGGCGGTTTTCGATCTGGCCGTGCCGATCCTCGGCATCTGCTATGGCCAGCAGACGCTCTGCGCCCAACTGGGCGGCGAGGTTGAAGGCTCCGACCATCAGGAGTTCGGCAAGGCTTTCGTCGAGATGCAGGAGAGCTGCACCCTGACCGAGGGCGTCTGGGCGACCGGTGAGAAGCACCAGGTCTGGATGAGCCACGGCGACCGGGTGGTGCGCCTGCCGGAGGGCTTCAAGGTCTACGGCACCTCCGAAGGCGCGCCCTATGCCGTGGTGGCGGACGAGGCGCGCCGCATCTATGCCGTCCAGTTCCACCCGGAAGTGGTGCACACGCCCGACGGGGCCGGGCTGCTCGCCAACTTCACCCACAAGGTCGCCGGCTGCGGCGGCGACTGGACCATGGCAGCCTTTCGCCAGCAGGCCATCGAGGCGATCCGCGAACAGGTCGGGGACGGTCGGGTCATCTGCGGCCTCTCCGGCGGCGTCGACTCCTCCGTGGCGGCGGTGCTGATCCACGAGGCGATCGGCGACCAGCTCACCTGCATTTTCGTCGATCACGGCCTGCTGCGCCTGAACGAGGCGGAGGAGGTGGTGAAGGTCTTTCACGACCACTACAACATCCCGCTGGTGCACCGCGACGCCAGCGCCGTCTTCCTCGGCAAGCTGGAGGGCGTTGCCGACCCGGAGCAGAAGCGCAAGATCATCGGCTCCACCTTCATCGACGTCTTCGAGGAAGAGGCGCATGAGATGGGCGGTGCCGAATTCCTGGCCCAGGGCACGCTTTACCCGGACGTGATCGAGTCGGTTTCCTTCACCGGCGGGCCCAGCGTGACCATCAAGTCGCACCACAATGTGGGCGGCCTGCCGGAGCGCATGAACATGAAGTTGGTGGAGCCGCTGCGCGAACTCTTCAAGGACGAGGTGCGCGCCCTGGGACGGGAACTGGGCCTGCCGGAGCGCCTCGTCGGCCGCCATCCCTTTCCCGGGCCGGGTCTGGCGATCCGCATTCCCGGGCCGGTCACCCGCGAGCAGGCCGACATCCTGCGCAAGGCCGACGCGGTCTACCTGGACGCCATCCGCAAGGCCGGGCTGTACGACGCCATCTGGCAGGCCTTCGCCGTGCTGTTGCCGGTGAAGACCGTCGGCGTGATGGGCGACGCGCGCTCCTACGACTACGTCTGCGCCCTGCGCGCCGTCACCTCCACCGACGGCATGACGGCGGAGAGCTATCCCTTCGACCACGAGTTCCTGGCGGCAGTGGCCACGCGCCTCATCAACGAGGTGCGCGGCATCAACCGGGTGGTCTACGACGTGACCTCGAAACCGCCCGGCACGATTGAGTGGGAGTAAAGGGCGAGCGGGAGTAGGGGAAAGCCCGCCTCAGGCGTGGCCGACCTGGAGGCAGCGCTGGGGCAGCAGGGCGGCCATGATGCTGGCCACTTTCTCCGGGTCGTCGTGGAAGCAGACGCCCAGGGTCTCGCCGCGGCGCCAGACCACGGTGCCGCCGAAGTGCACCGCGCCGGCGAGGACCAGGGTCACCGCGCTGCCTACCGGAACGTCGCCGGCCGTCCAGACCTTGACGCCGTTCAAGGAGGCATCGAGGACCGTGCCCTCGAAGGCCCCTCTGCGGGTGAGCAGGCGGGCACTCAGGACCGTGCTGGCGCGGATGAAGCGCCGCCGGTCGGACCCATCGGCCCCATCCTCCGCAGCCTGGTCGATCACTGTAATCTCCGAATCCCGCGCCATGTCTGCACCTCTCCTCAGCGGCCCGATTTCTCCCAGCCCCATCCGCAAGAAGAGGCATCGCCTGCGCCGATCTGCACGCGCGTTGACACCGCTCCTCTGGGTCGGGGTGGGCCAGCGGCAGTTGGGGGAGTCCGCCGCTGGCCCGATCGAGACAGATACTCTTCCTCAAGCCGATTGGGGAAAGCTCAGGAATTGTCCCATGGTCCCACGAAGAGATTGCCCGCGGCTTAAGAGATTAGGTTAAGAATTCTATCAGAACGATAGCGCTCGGACTCGCATAATTCATTTGAATATCAATGAATTAGTGCGTTTCATTAAGATGAAATCGAGGGTGTGATGGGTGCCGGATATCCGGTAGTGCAGGGTCCTAGGAAACGACCTTCAGGTGATTTCTGAAGACTTTCAGGGCGTCCGGCAAGGTCTTGGCCCGCTTCAGTTTTTCACGGCCGGAAAAGACCACGAATTCCGGACTGCGGCTGTTGCCCTGCTTGGCGATGGAGAACAAGGGGGCATCGTGGGTGTGCCGGAACACCGAAAAAATGGCGGTGCCGCCGATCTGGTCGATGGCATAGTCGCGCCAGTTGCCGTTGGCCACGTTGCGGCTGTAGAGCGACAACAATTGATTGAGTTCGGTGCGGCTGAAGAATACGCGCCTGGGCGCCTTGCGGTGTTCGCTGAAGCGGTACAGCTGGCTCATGGACGCGGTCAGTCTCCCAGGCGTCTTAGTCCTCAGGCCTGTTAGTGTTCCCGAATTTTCTGCCGCCGTCCAGAGAGGACATTTGTGCATCGCAGCACGGGCGGCGGGGGGAGGTCAGCGTACGCGGGCCTGGGTGCTGGCGAGGCTGTCGGCTTCGCGGAAGCAGTTGATGGCGCCCAGGGTTCGGTAGCAGTAGGTGTTGGCCTGCTGGGCCGCAGCGGCCGCCTCGGCGGCGCGGCGTTCCTCCTCGCTGACGAAGCGCTGGCAGTAGGGCTCGCCGTCGGCCGCATAGAGGACCGAGCAGTCCTGGTCGAAGGCCCAGGTGGCCATATGATCCCCGAGGGTCTTATCGGTATGGACGAAGGTCACCAGGCTGGCGCCGGCCAGCATGGCCTGGGACGCGGGATCGCAGGCACCCAGGCTCAGCCCGAGAACGGGGACCGCGGCGCGGAGAAGGGCGGACAGGCGATGGCGTCTCATACCTTGATTTCCCATAGGCCTCGAACTCTCTTAGGCCCTGATTCCTCTCGGATACTCGGCCCGGGCCGCGGGCTTTCCCCGGCTTGCGCGTCCTGCGCACGGCACGGGGCCTTTGGTGAAAGCCGGACAATCAGTCTGTCCTCTCGTCTTGAAAAAAATGTTAACGTGCGCCGCTTGTCAGAAGCTGTCATAACGGCCACCTAAGCTCATGAATTAAAAGACTCTTGTGGAGGACGAAAGATGGCCGCAGTGCCCCCGATTTGCGATTTTGGCTGGAAAGCGGTCGACTTCTCTTTGCAGGGGATCGATGGGCGGACCTACAACCTCGCGGACGTTGCCGGGCCCAGGGGCACCGTCATCGTCTTCATGTGCAACCACTGCCCCTATGTCCGCTCCGTCGCCGGGCGGCTGGCCGAGGAGGCCCAGGCGCTGCGCGAAATCGGGATCGGCTTTGCCGGCATCAACGCCAACGACGCCACCGCCTATCCCGAGGATTCCTTCGAGAACATGAAGGAATTCGCCAGGGAACATGGCTTCGACTTCCCCTATCTGATTGATCCGACACAGGAAACCGCGCGGGCTTACGACGCGATCTGCACCCCTGACTTCTTCGGCTTCAATACAGACTGGGAACTGCAGTACCGCGGCCGTTTGGACGAATCGCGTACCACCCTGGTTCCCGATGCCCGGCGGGAGTTGTTCGAAGCCATGCAGGCGGTGGCCGAAACCGGCCAGGGCCCGAAAGAGCAGGTCGCCTCCATGGGGTGCAGCATCAAGTGGAAGGCGGCCTGATCGGCGGCCTCCTTAATCTGCTGCCCCTGATCTGCTGCCCTTCGGCGCCGCGTCGGCGCGAATAGAAGGTTGATGACCGTCTCCCGGGGCATTATCAACGGGGCGCGGTCGTGTTGCAGAACGATGACCCCCTGAGCGCTGATCGGGCCTGCCGCGGGGGGCGAGGCGCCGGCAGCGGCAGCACTTTATCCGGAGGACGCTTCCCGGGGTCTGGCGAGCGGATCCCGGGCCCCGCTCCGGGAAGGGGCGGTCAGGGAGAAAGCGTCAAGGAGTCTTGAGTGGCCGACATCTTTAAGGAAGTCGAAGAGGACCTGCGCCGCGATAAGGCGGCGGACTGGTGGAAGCGTTACAGCCTCTACATCTATATCGTCGCGGCGCTGGTGGTGCTGGGCACTGCCGGCTATCAGGGTTGGCGCGCTTACGACGAGAAGCTGCGCGGCGAGCAGTCCGATGCCTATGCCGCTGCGCTGGAACTGATCGAATCCGGCAACGAGGCGGAGGGGCGCCAGGCCCTGCGCGCCTTGAGCGACCCCGGCGGCAATGGCTACGAACTCCTGGCGGCGCTGACCGAAGCGCGCCTGGCGGCCGAAGCCGGGGACACGGCCGCGGCCCAGGAGATCTGGACCCAGCTGTCCGAGAACGGCTCCGCGCCGCAAGCCCTGAGTGGCCTTGGTGCCCTCAACGCCGTGATGCGCGACCTTGACGACGGCGATCCGGCCGAACTGCGCGGCCGCCTGCGGCCGCTGGCGGCCGTCGGTGCCCCTTACCGCTTCACCGCCCTTGAACTGCTGGCCGCGGTTGCTCTGAAAGAGGGGGACGATCAGGAGGCCCGGCAGATCCTGACCGAGATCACAGACGATCCCGAAGCTCCCGCCAGCAGCCGAACCCGCGCCGCCCAACTGCTTGCAGCATTGCCTGGATGATTCCGCCGATGTCTTTCGTTCGCTTGCGCGCTCGCGCGCTGCCGACCCTCCTGTTCGCTTCGCTGGCTGTGGTCCTTGGCGGCTGCAGTTTCGATGACTTCTTCGGCGAGCCCGAGGACCCGCCGCTTCCCGGTCAGCGGATCGCCATCCTGGCGATCGAGCGGGGGCTGAGCCCCGATCCGAGTATCGCCGACGTCGCGGTGCGCCTGCCCGAGCCCTATGTGAACAGCGCCTGGGCGCAGCCCGGCGGTTCGGCCGCGCATGCGATGTATCATCTTTCGTTGAGCGCCAATCCGCGGCGCATCTGGAGCGCCGACATCGGCGAAGGGTCCGGCGATGTGGCGCAGATCCTGGCCCAACCGCTGGTGGTCGGCGACCTGGTCTACGCCATGGATGCGCGCTCGGTCGTATCGGCCTTTTCCGCCAGCAACGGCAGCCGCGTGTGGCGCGCCGACCTGGAAGACGACGACGAGGACGACGGTTTCTTCGGGGGCGGCATCGCCTATCAGGATGGCAAGATCTTCGTCGCCACTGGGTTTGCCAAGCTCTTCGCCCTGAACGCGCGCAGCGGCGAGGTGTTGTGGGAGCACCGAGCGCCGGCCCCGATGCGCAACGGACCTGCGGTGAACGACGGCCGCGTCTTCGCGATCACCTTCGACAACCAGCTGATCGTGGTCGACGCCGAAAGCGGTGAGCGGTTGTGGAACCACGTCGGCGTTCAGGAAACGGCGGGCCTGTTGGGCTCCGCCAGCCCGGCCGCCGCCGGCAACCTTGTGGTGGTGCCTTATTCCTCCGGCGAGATCCTGGCCATGCTGGCGGACAGCGGGCGCGTCGTCTGGTCGGAAAACCTCAGTGCCATCCGGCGCGTCGATCCCCTGGCCGACATCGCCCAGATCCGCGGCCTCCCGGTCATCGACCGTGACATGGTCCTGGCCGTCAGCCATGCCGGGCGCATGCTGGCCATCGACACGCGCCAGGGCGTGCGGGTCTGGCAGGCCGATCTCGGCGGGATCGAGATGCCCTGGCCGGCGGGCGACGTGATCTACGTCCTGACCAAGGACTCCCAGATCGTCTGCCTGCAGCGCCGCGATGGCCGGATCCGCTGGGTCCAGCCTCTGCCGCGTTTCGAGGATCCGGAGGATCAGGACGAGCCGATCCGCTGGACCGGTCCCGTGCTCGCCGGCGACCGGCTTGTGGTGGCAGGGTCCCACGGCCAGGTCCTCTCGGTCTCGCCTTACGACGGCAAGCCCCTGGGGTTCTTCGACGTGGGCAGCGGCGTGGCGGTGTCGCCGGTGGTGGCGAACAACAGCCTCTATCTTGTCACCCACTCCGGCACGCTGGTCGCTCTGCGCTGACGGACGCCTTGGCGCGGCGCCCGGCGTCCGCCCCAACGCTCATTCTGCTCTGGCCAGGACCATGACCATCACCGTCGCCATCCTGGGTCGCCCGAACGTCGGAAAGTCGACCCTCTTCAACCGGCTGGTCGGGCAGAAACTCGCCCTTGTGGACGACACGCCGGGGGTCACCCGCGACCGGCGCGAGGGTGAGGCCAACCTCTTCGGATTTGCCTTTCGCGTCATCGACACCGCCGGTCTCGAGGAACGCTTCGATGACAGCCTGGAGGGGCGGATGCGCAGCCAGACGGAGCGCGCCCTGGAAGAGGCCGACATGGCCCTGCTGGTGATCGATGCACGCGCCGGGCTGACGCCCTTGGACGAGCACTTCGCCAACTGGCTGCGGCGCAGCAACCGCCCGGTGGCACTGATCGCCAACAAGTGCGAGGGGCGGGAGGCCGATACCGGGCTGGCGGAAACCTACGCGCTGGGCCTGGGCGATCCGGTGCCGATCTCCGCCGAGCACGGCCTCGGCATGAGCGATCTGTTCCATGCCATCCGCGCCGCTCTGCCGGAGGCGGTGGGCGAGGACGAAGAGACCGAGCACGAAGAGGCCGAAGACGGTGACCGGCCCGGGGGCCCGTTGCAGCTCGCCATCGTCGGCCGGCCCAATGTCGGCAAGTCGACCCTGGTCAACCGCCTGCTGGGTGAAGACCGGCTGCTGACCGGCCCGGAGGCCGGCATCACCCGCGACTCCATCGCCGTCGACTGGGCTTTCGAGGGGCGCCCGGTGCGCCTGGTGGACACCGCAGGGCTGCGGCGCAAGGCCCGGGTCACCGAGAAGATCGAGAAGCTCTCCACCGCCGACAGCCTGCGGGCGATCCGCTTTGCCCAGGTGGTCGTCCTGCTGCTGGACGTGGACGAGGGGCTGGAGAAGCAGGATCTCACCATCGCCCGCATGGTTGTGGACGAGGGACGCGCCCTGGTGATCGGCGTCAACAAGTGGGACGCCTGCCGCGACCGCGAGGCCGCCCTGCAGGGCATTCGCGACCGGCTCGAACGCTCTCTGCCGCAGACCCGCGGCATTCCGCTGGTGACGCTCTCCGCCAAGCAGGGGCAGAACGTCGACCGGCTGATGCGCGCCGTCTTCGCCGCCTATGAGGTGTGGAACCGCCGCGTCCCGACCGCGGACCTCAACCGCTGGCTGGATGCCGTCACCGCCTCCCATCCGCCGCCGGCCAGTGCCGGGCGGAGGGTGCGCCTGAAGTACATGACCCAGGCCAAGACCCGCCCGCCGACCTTTGCGATCTTCTGTTCAAAGCCGCAGGAACTGCCGACCTCCTACCTGCGCTACCTCGAAAACAGCCTGCGCGACGCCTTCGACCTGCCGGGTACGCCGATCCGCATCAACATTCGCAAGGGCGACAACCCCTACGCCAAGACCAAGACCAAGGCCAAGGCCAAGAAAAAGAAGTAGGCTGCCCGCAACGGGATCTGCGGGAGGCGATATGGCGACGGTCGAAACCGAGGGGGCGAGGCTCTACTACGAAGTCCACGGCGACGGACCGGCGGTGGTCTTCGCCCACGGCCGCGGCGGCAATGCGGCAAGCTGGTGGCAACAGGTGCCCGCCTTTGCCGCGCGCTACAAGGTTGTCGTCTTCGACCACCGTGGTTTCGGGCGCTCGCGCTGCGATGCCGCGCAGTTCGATTGCGGCCACTTTCACCGCGACATCCTGGCAATTCTCGATGCCGAGGGTATTGAGAGGGCGAGCCTGGTCTGCCAGTCCATGGGCGGCTGGGGCGGCCTGAAGCTGGCCGCGACCCATCCGGAGCGCGTCGTGGCGCTGGTTCTCTCCAACACGCCGGGCGGCGTGGATACCCCGGCGGTCACCGCGGCGATTGAGCATCTTGCGTCCGGCGCGATTCCGCCCGGCTCGGCCCAACTCGGCGCCAGCTTCAAGGCGGCAAACCCGGAAGCGGCCTATCTCTGCGCCCAGATCTCCGGCCTCAACAGCAACTTCCCCAAGCCCTTCGGCCGCATCACCCGGGCCGGTTTCGTCACCGCCGGGGAACTGCGGGACTATGCGGTGTCGACCCTGATGATCACCGCGCCGGAGGATCTGCTGTTTCCACCAGCGGTGATGGCGGAGGCAGCAACGGCCATCCCCGGCGCTCGCCTGACGGAGGTGCCCAATGCCGGTCATTCGCCGTACTTCGAAACGCCGTCAGCGTTCAACGAGGCCGTGCTTGAGTTTCTTCAGGTCACCTGAAAGGCTCTCTTCCCGTCGTGGGATGAGGTCTAGGCAACAGCCTGCTGCGCTTTGACCACCTCGCCGCTGCGCCGGCAGGCGGGGCTGGCAAGCTCCACGAAGAGATCGCCGAGCGCTTCGGGCGGCGGCAGGCTCGCCGGATCCTCGCCGGGGAAGCCGGCGGCCCGGAAGCCCGTGCGCACCGGCCCCGGGTCGATCAGGTTGGCCCGCACGGGGGTTCGGGTGATCTCCGCGGCATAACTCGTCACGAGGGCATTGAGGGCGGCCTTGGTGGCGGCCAGCAGGCCCCAGTAGGCGGTATGCTCCTCGGCGGCGCCAGCAGTCACGAACACGGCCCGTCCCGCATCGGAGACACGCAGCAGCGGGTCGAGGCTGCGGATCAGTCGATAGTTTGCAGTCACATTGACATCGAAGGCTTCCTGCCAGGCCTTTGGCGGAATATGGCTGACCGGCGTGAGCGGCCCCAGGATGCCGGCATTGCCGACCAGGATATCGAGCTTCCCATAGCGCTCGTTCAGGGAGGCGCCGAGGCGGTCCAGCCCGTCGAAATCCCGCAGATCGTGGGGCACCAGCACGGGCTGACGGCCGCCGGCGGCGCGGATCTCGTCGTCCAGTTCTTCCAGGGCGCCCACGGTGCGGGCGATGAGGATGAGCTGTGCGCCCTCGGCGGCGAAGCGCCGGGCGACGGCGGCGCCGATGCCGCGCGAGGCGCCGGTGACGACCGCCACGCGGCCGTCCAGGGCTCCGGTCTGCACGGCCATCAGGCGGCGGCCTGCTTGGTCTTGCGCCGCCGCAGCAGGCGCCGCGATCCGCCGCACAGCAGCAGGCCGGCCAGGACGCCGGCGCCGCCGTAGATCAGTCCCTCCGAGGTCAGCGGCACGGCGGGTGCGAAGTCGCCAATGGTGGCGCTGACCAGACCGGAATCGAAGTGCTGAGCGAAAGCCAGCGGTCGCTCAAACGTTCCGGCGGTGCTGAGGGCGCTGTAGGCAGCTTCCATGTCGGCCAGATCGAAGAAGCTTTCGCGCATACGCTCACCCTCCAGGCTGTGCGGGTCACTAGCGGTAAAGCTCGCGATGTAGTCGGGCACGGACATGTCCTTGGCGGCGGCGTCTTCTTCGATTTCTTGCACCCGCACACGGGCCTGGTCGATGCGGCCGCCCAGGCGCTGGAGATAGTGGGCAAGGTACTCGGGGAACTGCGAGAAACTGGCGCCACCCAGGGCGCCAAAGAGGCTGTAAAAGAAGCGGGCGAACATCGGTCCTGTGTGCAGCCGTTAATCCTGGTCAGGCGCCCTCCGCCAGCAGCGAGAGCTGGGCCGGCTTGTCCGACTGTTCGAAGTCGGTCAGACGGACAGGATAGTCACCGGTGAAGCAGGCATCGCAGAAGCGCGGCGCCTCCGGGTCGCGCCCGGCCTCTCCCATGGCGCGGTAGAGGCCGTCGATGGAAATGAATGCAAGGCTGTCGACGCCGATGTGGGCAGCCATGGCAGCCACGTCCATGCTGGAGGCCAGCAGTTCCTCGCGCTGGGGCGTATCGATACCGTAAAAGCAGGAGTGGGTGGTCGGCGGCGCGGCGATGCGCATATGCACCTCCTGAGCGCCGGCGGCGCGCACCATCTCCACGATCTTGATGGAGGTGGTGCCGCGCACGATCGAGTCGTCCACCAGGATGACGCGCTTGCCTTCGATGGACTGGCGGTTGGCGTTGTGCTTCAGACGGACGCCCAGATGGCGGATCTGCTGCGCCGGTTCGATGAAGGTCCGACCGACATAGTGGTTGCGGATGATCCCCAGTTCGAAAGGCACGCCGGCCTGCTCGGCATAGCCGATGGCCGCGGGCACGCCGGAGTCCGGCACCGGGATCACCACGTCGGCGCTCACGCCGCTTTCCTGGGCCAGTTCCATGCCGATGCGCTTGCGCGCCTGATAGATGCTGGTGCCTTCCATCAGAGAGTCCGGGCGCGCGAAATAGATGTACTCGAAGACGCAAGGGCGGCGCGGCGCCGGCGGGAAGGGGCGGAGGGAATGGACGCCCGAGTCGTCCAGAACGATCATCTCACCGGCTTCGACGTCGCGCACGAACTCCGCGCCGATGATGTCGAGGGCGCAGGTCTCCGAAGCGACCACATTGGCTTTGCCGACGCGCCCCAGCACGAGAGGCCGCACGCCCGAGGGGTCGCGCACCGCGATCAGGCAGCTTTCGGTCATCGCCACCAGAGAGTAGGCGCCCTCGATCTGCCGCAGGGCATTGGTCATGCGGTCGATCAGTGCGCTGGCATCGGAGGTGGCGATCAGGTGGATGATCACCTCGGTGTCCATGGTCGATTGAAAGATTGCGCCCTGGTCGACGAGCCGGTGGCGCAGCTGGCGGGCGTTGGTCAGATTGCCGTTGTGGGCGAGGGCGAAGCCGCCGCAGGAGAGATCCGCGAAGAGCGGCTGTACGTTGCGCAGGGCTGTCTCGCCGGTGGTCGAGTAGCGGTTGTGACCGATAGCGGTATGGCCGGCCAGCCGTGCCATGACCTCGCCGGAGGAGAAAATGTCGCCGACATGGCCGAGGTCGCGGTGCGCGTTGAAGTGCTCGCCGTCGAAGGCGACGATGCCGGCGGCTTCCTGCCCGCGATGCTGCAGGGCATGCAGACCGAGCGCCGTGTGGGCCGCCGCGTCTTCGTGGCCGTAGATCCCGAAGACCCCGCATTCCTCGTGAAACTTGTCGTCGTCCTGGATCGTGTCGTCATCCGGGCCGGTGCCCGGGCGGGGAACCAGCGGGTTGGTGGTGATCACTGCTCGTTCCCTCCTGCGACCCCGCCTGCCGGGGGCTCCTGGCCCATCAGGCCCTCGATCGCCCTTTCGATCTCGCCGCGCATGTCCTCGTTATACTCCGGCTCGGCCTCCGGTGCATCGGCTTTCCGAAGCGGGCTGACCAGCAGCTGATAGGTCTGTTCCTGGCGCCGCAGCTCTTCGGCACGGCGGCGCGCGTCGTCTGCCGCTTCGTTGCCCTGCTCCAGCATGCTCTCCGGCACCAGGGTGAGCAGCAGGTCGGCGCCGCGTTCGACCAGAGGCCGGCTTCTGGCTTCCTTCACCCAGTCGAACATCTCTTCTTCGGGCATCAGGAAGGAGAGCGTCATCCAGGCCAGCACCACGATGACGCCGCCGCGGGCGAATCCGAAGAGCAGGCCCAGCGAGCGATCCAGAGCGCCGAGGCTGCTTTGCTGCACCCGGTTGGAAAGCAACCGCGTCATCATGGAGAAGACGATCAGCGAAACCAGGAAGATCACCACGCCGGTGACCAGGCTGGCGAAGAACTCGGTGGGGATGTATTGCTCGACCAGCGGCTGGACATGCGGAAAGGCATAGAGCGTCACAAAGGCGGCCGCGACCCAGGAGCCGATGGCGAAGACCTCGTGAACGAATCCGCGCACGAAGGCGAAGATGCCGGAGATCACCAGAACGATGATCACGATCAGGTCCGCCAGATTGATCGGCAAGCTGTCCATCGGGTGTTCGTCTGTCCTTCGACTTGGCTTTCGGGCGACTTGGCTTTCGGGCGATGTGGCTTTCAGGCGCTCCGGGTCCGCCGGGGCTCTACGGCGCCGAGGACCGGAAACCGACGGGATCGGCCTGCGGCGGGGCCAGGCGCGAAACCAGATCCTGCAGGTGGGCAATCTCCTCGATCACGAGGCCTCCGCTCTGCGGCCTGCCTTTGCCAGCGCCCTTCTTGGCCCGGGGGGCCACCCAGGCGCGGGAGAATCCAAGCTTTTCCGCTTCTTTCAACCGCAATTCGACCTGGCTGACCGGTCGAATCTCTCCGGAAAGGCCGATCTCGCCGAAAATCACAGTTTCTTCCGGCACTTCCTGTCCCGTTGCCGCCGATACCAAGGCCGCCGCGACGGCCAGATCCGCTGCCGGCTCGCCAATCCTGAGGCCGCCGGCTACGTTCAAATATACCTCTTGGCCGGCCAACGCCAGCCCGCATCGCGCCTCCAGCACCGCCAGCACCATGGCCAGGCGGCCCGAATCCCAGCCGACCACGGCGCGCCGCGGGGTCGCCAGGGGAGAGGTGGAAACGAGAGCCTGGATTTCCACCAGCAGGGGGCGGGTGCCCTCCAGCCCGGCGAAAACCGCCGCTCCGGCGATGTTGCCCCGCCGCTCGGCCAGGAACAGGGCAGAGGGGTTGGCAACCTCCTCCAGGCCGCCGTCGGTCATTTCGAAGACGCCGATCTCGTCGGTCGGCCCGAAGCGGTTCTTCGAGGCCCGCAGGATCCGGAAATGGTGGCCGCGGTCCCCTTCGAAGGTCAGCACCGTGTCGACCATGTGCTCCAGCACCTTAGGCCCGGCGATCTGGCCTTCTTTGGTCACATGGCCGACCAGTAGCAGGCTGAAGCCGCGCTTTTTGGCCAGGCGGATCAGTTCCTGGGCGGCGGCGCGGACCTGGGAGACGGTGCCCGGCGCGGATTCGAGGCTGTCGATGTAAAGGGTCTGTACCGAATCGACGACCACGACTGCCGGCCCCTTGGGCTGATCGAGTGTCGCCACCATGTCCCGCACGGCGGTTGCTGCCGCCAGTTGCACCGGCGCCGCCCCCAGGCCCATGCGCTGGGCGCGCAGACGCACCTGGTCGATGGACTCCTCGCCGGAGATGTAAGCGCAGGGCGCCGCATCCTTGCCGCCCGCCGCGAGGCGTGCTGCGACCTGCAGCAGCAGGGTCGACTTCCCGATGCCCGGATCGCCCGCCACCAGCACCGCCGAGCCCGGCACCAGGCCCCCGCCGGTGACGCGGTCGAATTCGCCCAGGCCGCAGGTCATGCGTGGCGGCGCCGGGCTGCGGCTCTGGAGATCCACGAAGGCGAGCCGCTGTGCCGACCGGCCGGCGCCGGAAAGGCCCCCCGGGGTTTTCTCAACGACTTCCTCTGAAAGCGAATTCCAGGCACCGCAACTCTCGCAGCGTCCGGCCCACTTGGCAGAGACGGCGCCGCACTCCTGGCAGACATAGCGGGACTGGGGTTTCGCCATGGTTGTCGCCTGTTGTCAGCCGGCCTTCGCCGTGCCGGGCCCCTCGGGCCCGCAGCTACAGCGCCCGGACCTGCATCTGGATCGGGCCCTCGGCGCGGCCGTTGATGAACTGATCGACGTATGGATTGCCCGAACTGTCGATCTCCGCCGTGGGGCCGACCCAGATGATGTTGCCGCGATAGAGCATGGCCGTGCGGTCGGAAATGCGCCGCGCCGAAGCCATGTCGTGGGTGATCGACAGCGCCGTGGCGCCGAGCTGCTTCACGCACTTCACGATCAGCCGGTCGATCACGTCGCCCATGATGGGGTCGAGACCCGTGGTCGGTTCGTCGAAGAAGATGATCTCCGGCTCCGTCGCGATGGCGCGGGCGAGGCCGACGCGCTTGCGCATGCCGCCGGAAAGTTCCGCCGGCATCAAGGCGCCGACATCTTCGCCCAGGCCGACGGCGGCCAGTTTCTCCAGGGCGATCCTGCGCGCCTCGGCGCGCGGCTTGCCCTGACCCTGGATCAGGCCGAAGGCGACATTCTCCCAGACCGGCAGGGAGTCGAAGAGCGCGGCGTTCTGGAACAGCATGCCGAACTTGCGCCTGACGCGATCCAGGTCTTCGCCCATCAGGCCGACCACCTCTTCGCCATCGACCTCGATCGAGCCTGCGTCGGGGTGGAGCAGTCCCAGGATGCATTTCAAGAGCACGGACTTGCCGCTGCCCGAGCCGCCGATCACCAGAACCGACTCGCCGGGAAAGACATCCAGGTTCACGTTGTCGAGCACGACCTTGTCGCCGAAAGCCTTGCTGAGGCCGCGGATCTTGATCTTCGGGATCTGGTTGCTGCCGGCGTCGTTCATCGGGCGAAGAACAGTTCGGTGATGAAGTAGTTGAAGCAGAGGATCAGGATCGAGGCGGAGACCACCGCGTTGGTGGTGGCCGCTCCCACGCCCTGGGCGCCGCCGCGCGAGTTGTAGCCGTGATAGCAGCCCATAAGGGTTACCAGGAACCCGAAGACGGCGGCCTTGACCAGGCCCGAAACGACATCCTGAACCTCCACGAAATCGCGCGTGTTTTTCAGGTAGGTCGCGGGGTTGAAGTCCAGCTTCTGGGTGGAGACCAGATAACCGCCGAAAACGCCGATGATGTCGGCGATCAGCACCAGGATCGGCAGCATCGTAAACCCGGCGATCAGGCGCGGCGCGATCAGGTACTTGAAGGGATTGGTCGCCAGGGTGTCCAGGGCGTCGATCTGTTCGGTCACCCGCATGGTGCCGATCTCGGCGGCCATGGAGGCGCCGACCCGGCCGGCCACCATCAGCCCCGCCAGGACCGGACCCAGTTCCCGGGTGATGGAGACGACGACCACGTTGGGGATCGCGCTTTCCGCCGAGAACCGTTCGAAGCCGGTATAGCTCTGCAGCGCCAGCACCATGCCGGTAAAGATCGCGGTCAGCCCGACCACCGGCAGCGAGTAGTAGCCGATCTCGATCATCTGCCGCACGACCAGCCGCGGATAGAACGGCGGCCGGACACAGTGAGAGAGGGAGATAACGGTGAAAAGGGTCAGCCGGCCGGTGGCTTCCAGAAACGTCAGAAAGGTCCGGCCGATCGGCTGGAGAATCGGCATCAAGAATCAGCCCAAATAAGTCCGGTGATAGCGCTTTCCAAGAGCAGTCAGAATCTCATAGCCGATCGTCCCGGCTTCGCGCGCAAGGTCGTCGACCCCGTGCTGCGGCCCCAGGAGATCCACCATCGTGCCCGGGCGCACCGAATCCGGCGCAACCCCAGAGACATCCAAAGTGATCAGATCCATCGAAATCCGCCCCACCACGGGAACCTCGTGACCGTTAATCCAGGCTCGCCCCCGACCCGAAAGCGAGCGCAGGTAGCCATCCGCATAGCCCGCAGCAACTGTGGCAATTCGAGCCGGCCCGGTGGCGCGGTGCGTCGCACCATAGCCAACGCTCTGGGGGGCGTCAATTGCCCGAACCTGCAGGATTCGCGCCTTCAATCCGACCACCGGAAGGACCGGATTCGCCACTGCCGGCGTCGGGTTGACGCCATAGACGGCGGCGCCCGGACGGGCCAGATCGAAGTGGTATTCTTGGCCCAGAAAGATCCCGGGAGAGTTGCAGAGCGAGGCCGGGGCGTTCGGCAGCGTTCGGAGAGCCGCGCGAAAAGCGGCGAGCTGCAGGGCGTTCTGGGGGTGCTGCGGCTCGTCGGCGCAGGCCAGGTGGCTCATGACCAGGGTCGGAACGATGCCCTCCAGGCGGTCCGGAGCCCCCTGGAGGATATCCAGGTCCGCCGGCTGCAGCCCAAGGCGGCTCATGCCGCTGTCGACCTGGATGGCCGCCGGGAGCGGTCGGCCGCGCCTGCCGGCCTCCGCCCGCCAGGCGTCGATCTCGCCCAGCGAGTTAAGCACCGGCAGGAGACTGTGTTCGACGCAGGCCGCTTCGGTTCCGGGCATCAGGCCGTTCAGCACATAGAGGCTGAGGGCCGGATGGCAGGCATCCAGCACCGGGCGCAGTGCAATCGCTTCGTCAGGCTGGGCAACGAAGATCGAGCGGGCGCCCTCCTTTACCAGGACCGGGACGACCTGGGCCGCGCCCAGCCCGTAGGCATCGGCCTTGACGACGGCCGCGAGCGGCTTTTCCAGAAAAGCCGTGCGCAGGCGGCGAAAGTTTTCGGCGATGGCCCCAAGGTCGACCGTGAGCGCCCCGGCCGCCGTGGCGGGGATGTCGGCCTTGCCGGAGGTCGTTCGTTTGCTGTCAGAACTGCTCGGGGAGGTGGTCATCGGCGATCAGGTCGCTGAAGCGGGTCGTATCCCCGTCGAAGGAGAATTCACGCGAGCCGATCGGTCCGTGGCGCTGTTTGGCGACGATGATCTCGGCTTTGCCGTAGGCGCGCTCGCAACGTTCCTTCCAGCGCTCGAGGCGCTCATGAAACTTGTTGTCGTCTTCGCCGTCGCGCCGCGTCGGCTCGGCGCGCTCCGCGTAGTACTGCTCGCGATAGATGAACATCACGACGTCGGCGTCCTGCTCGATCGACCCTGATTCGCGCAGGTCGGCCAGCTGCGGGTGCTTGTCCTCGCGCTGCTCGACAGCACGCGAGAGCTGGGAGAGGGCGATGACCGGGACGTCGAGGTCCTTGGCGAGCGCCTTGAGCCCGCGGGTGATCTCGGAGACTTCCTGGACCCGGTTGTCGGAACGCTTGTTGGGCGGCGGCTGCATGAGCTGAAGGTAGTCGACCACCACCAGCGAGAGGCCGTGCTGACGCTTCAGACGGCGCGCCCGGGTGCGCATCTGGCTGACCGAAAGCGCCGGCGTGTCGTCGACGAAGAGCGGCAGTTCGAAGAGCTCCCGGCTGGCCTCGAAGACCTTGTCGAAATCCTCGTCGCGAATGTCGCCGCGCCGCATCGAGTCCGAGCGAACGCCGGTGCGCTCGGAGAGAATGCGGGTGGCAAGCTGTTCGGCCGACATTTCCAGCGAGAAGAAGGCGACCGGCTGGCGCTGTTCGACCGGGTTGCCTTCGGCATCCTTTTCGATACGCGGCGCCGAAGCCACGTTGAACGCGATGTTGGTGGCCAGTGAGGTCTTTCCCATCGAAGGGCGGGCCGCAAGGATGACGAGGTCCGAGCGGTGGAAGCCGCCGAGCAGTCCGTCGAGGTCCTGAAGACCCGACGACACTCCGGAAAGCCCGTCGCGCTGCATGGCCGCCTCGGTCATGTGAAGCGACTCCAGCACCGCCGAGCGGAAGCCGATCAGCCCGCCTTCGGTCTGGCCGATCTCGGCGAGCTTGTAGAGCCGGTCCTCGGCACCTTCGATCTGTTGTGTGGCCTCGACATCCAGATCATGCTCGAAAGCATCGTTCACCATGTCTTCGCCCAGGGTGATCAACTCGCGCCTGAGATAGAGATCGTGGATCGTCTTGCCGTAGTCGGCGGCGTTGATGATGGTGACGTAGCTCGATTGAAGCTGAGCCAGGTATTGGGCGCCGCCGACCTCGGCGAGGGCGCTTTCCTGTTCGAAAAGGTTTTTCAACTGGATCGCATTGGCCACCTGGCCGCGCTCGATCAGCTTGCCGCAGGCTTCGTAGATCCGTGCGTGCACGCCGTCGGCGAAATGCTCCGGCCGCAAAAAGTCGGAGACTTTCTCATAGGCCGCGTTGTTGGCCAGGATGGCACCCAGCAGCGCCTGTTCCGCCTCGTCGTTGGAAGGGGGCAGACGCAGGGTATCCCCGCTTTCGAGCGGGTCGGGGAGGGCGGTCAGGCTGGGGCGTGTCGATTCCATGGCCGGCTAGAATAGCAAACCGCGGCAGCAGTCCAAGGCAGTGGTGCTGAGAAGCTTTCGGGGATTGAGAGAAAGACGGGGATAAGCGCTGCAACGCTTTGACCGTTGCGGATAAACCCGCGGAAAGCGCAAAGAAGAAGCGGCGGCCCTACAATGGACCGCCGCTTCAGCTTGGTTGGTCGATGTCAGGCGCGCGCAGCTACGCGTCCTTCGGCGTCTCTTCGCTTTCGGCCTCGGCCGACTCCGCCGGGGCGGCTTCGTCGCCGGCGCTTTCCGACTCGGTCGTCTCCGCGGCTTCTTCCTGTTCGACCGCTTCGACGACGGCTTCGATTTCGGCCTCGGCGGCCTCTTCGGCCTGGCGCAGGTCTTCGGCGGTCACCACACGTCCGCTCTTCAGTTGGGCCTCCGCCTCTTCTTCAGAACGGGCGACGTTCGCGGTGATCTCCACGGCCACCTCTGGGTGCAACTGAACGCGCACGGTATGGAGGCCGAGGGTTTTGATCACGGCGGTGAGGGCGACCTGCCGACGGTCGATGGTGACACCGGCTGCAGCCACCGCCTCGGAGATATCGCGGCTGTTGACCGAGCCGTAGAGCTGGCCGCTTTCGCCCGCCTGGCGCACCAGGGTCACGGTCATGCCGTCGAGGTCGCCAACGATCCGCTCGGCCTCTTCGCGGCGCTTCAGGTTGTCGGCTTCCAGCTGCGAACGCTCCTGTTCGAAGCGGGCGAGGTTACCCTTGGTGGCCCGCAGCGCTTTCTTCTGCGGCAGGAGAAAGTTTCGCGCATAGCCCGGCTTGACGGTGACCACGTCACCCATCTGGCCAAGCTTCTCAATGCGCTCCATCAGGATCACTTCCATCTCATTGACTCCCGACTGGCCGCTACTTCACGACATAGGGCAGAAGCGCCAGATAGCGCGCACGCTTGATGGCGCGCGCCAGCTCTCGCTGCTTCTTGGTCGACACGGCGGTGATCCGGCTCGGCACGATCTTGCCGCGTTCGGAGACGAAGCGCTGCAGCAGCCGCGTGTCCTTGTAGTCGATCTTCTGCGCCTTGGGGCCGGAGAACGGGCAGCTCTTGCGGCGGCGGAAGAACGGACGGCGGGCTCCGCCGCCGGAACTGACGATACGGACGGTCATTCTGCTGCTCCTTCACTGGCTTTGGCACCGGCGCCGGTAGCGGCCGCTGCGCCGCCCTCGGAGCCGCCGCGCGGTGCGCCACCCCGGTCACCACCCCGGTCGCCGCCCCGGTCTCCACCGCGGTCACCGCCGAAACGGCCGCCGCCGCGGCGGTCGCCGCGATCACCCCGGCCGCCGCGGTCGTCGCGGCTGTGACGCTGCTGCATGACGATCGAGGGGCCCTCGGTCAGCTCGTCGACCTTCACGGTCAGATAGCGGATCACGTCGTCGCTGAGCCGGATGTTGCGCTCCAGCTCGTGCAGGGCCGGGCCGGGCGCCTCGATGTTCAAAAGGACGTAGTGGCCCTTGCGGTTTTTCTTGATCCGATAGGCCAGGGTGCGCAGGCCCCAGTACTCGGACCCCGCCACACGGCCGCCGTTGTCTTCAAGGATTTTGGTGTAGTCCGCCACCAGGCTCTCGACCTGGGAAGACGAGACGTCTTGGCGCGCAATCAGCACGCATTCGTAGAAAGCCATTCTGTAACTCCTTTTGGCTCTTCTTGGGCCGGCGCTGGTCCTTCCAGCCGCCCGGCCCTAGCCGACACCGCACAGGGCGCCGGCAAGGAGTGTTCGCGCCGAGGGGGCGCGAAGCCGGCGGACTATACACTTTCCCGCCGGAGGCGCAAGCGGCAAGCCGGCGCCGCGAGGCTTCCCCCGCGATCCGGCTTGACAGTTAAAGCAGCCTCGCTATCTCTGGGCGGCATTTTCGCCTCTCCAGCCGGCCGTTTCCGCCGCCTTATCCAGATAAGGGTCCCCGAAGAGGGACCCAGAACAGGGAGTTGTCCGCATGAGCCTGGCTTTCGTCTTTCCGGGGCAGGGGTCCCAGGCGGTCGGCATGGGCCAAGCCCTGGCCGACGCCTTTCCGGTGGCCCGGCACACCTTTGAGGAGGTGGACGACGCGCTGGAACAGCGTCTCTCGCGGCTCATGTTCGAAGGGCCCGAGGAAGACCTGCGGCTGACGGCCAACGCCCAGCCGGCCCTGATGGCGGCGAGCCTGGCGGCGGTCCGGGTGCTGGAAGCCGAGGGCGGCAAGCCGCTGGCCGAACGGGCCGCTTTCGTCGCCGGCCATTCGTTGGGAGAATATTCCGCTCTTGCGGCTGCCGGCTCGCTGGACCTGGGCGATGCGGCGCGCCTGCTGCGCCGCCGCGGCGCCGCCATGCAGGAGGCCGTTCCCGTCGGCGAGGGGGCCATGGCGGCGCTCCTCGGCCTCGACCTCGAGCCGGCACAGGAGATCGCCGAAGCGGCAGCGGAAGACCAGATCTGCGCTGCGGCCAACGACAACGCGCCGGGTCAGGTGGTGCTGAGCGGCCATGCGGAGGCCATCGACAGAGCCATGGCCCTGGCCAAGGAGCGTGGAGCCAAGCGGGCGGTGCTGCTGCCGGTCAGCGCGCCTTTCCACTGTCCGCTGATGGCGCCGGCGGCGGGGGTGATGGCGGATGCCCTGGCGGCGGTGACGGTCAGGATGCCCGCCGTGCCGCTGATCGCGAACGTCACCGCCGGGCGTCTGAGCGACCCCGACGAGATCCGCAGCAAGCTGGTCGAACAGGTGACCGGCATGGTGCGCTGGCGCGAGTCCGTTGCTTTCATGGTGTCCGCAGGCGTGGACAAGACCGTGGAACTGGGCGCCGGCAAGGTTTTGAGCGGCCTGAGCAAGCGGATCGACCGCAGCCTGTATGCCCAGTCCGCCGGGACGCCCGAGGAGATGGAATCGCTCCTGAAACAGCTCTAGCCCGCCCTCGGGCTATCGCGCAGCTGCGTCGGTCAGTGGAGCGGATGCCCCGTGAGGCGGGACCCTATCCGGAAGCAAGACCCCTTAGAGAACAATTCCCAGAACCGCGGAGAAGACGTGATGTTTGATCTCAATGGAAAGACCGCCCTGGTCACGGGGGCATCGGGCGGCATCGGCGGGGCGATCGCCAGGCAGTTGCATGCCCAGGGCGCCAGCGTGGCGCTGAGCGGCACCCGGGCGGAAGCGCTCGAGGCCCTGGCGGGCGAACTGGGCGACCGGGCGCAGGTCATTCCCTGCAATCTGGGAGATCCGGCAGAGGCGGATGCGCTGGTGGGCAAGGCGGAAGCGGCCTTGGGCCAGCTCGACATCCTGGTCAACAACGCGGGGCTGACCCGCGACGGCCTGATCATGCGGATGAAGGACGAAGATTGGGCCCGGGTTCTCGAGGTCAATCTGACCGCTGCTTTCCGTCTCGCCCGGGCCAGCCTGAAGGGCATGATGAAGCGCCGCTGGGGGCGCATTGTCAGCATCAGTTCGGTGGTCGGTGTGACCGGGAATCCGGGCCAGGCCAACTACGTCAGTTCCAAGGCCGGACTGATCGGCCTCAGCAAGTCGCTGGCCCAGGAGGTTGCGACCCGGGGCATCACCGTGAACACCGTTGCGCCCGGCATGATCGAAACCGCCATGACCGACGCGCTGAACGAGCAGCAGCGCGAACGCATCCTCTCGGCCATCCCGATGCAACGTCTTGGGAAATCAGACGAAATCGCGTCTGCGGTAGCGTTTCTTGCAAGCGAAGAGGCGGCCTACGTGACGGGCCAAACCTTGCATGTGAACGGTGGAATGGCCATGATATGAGGAAACCCGGGGGATCCCACCTCAACTATGCGTCTCTGGGGCGTTGGCAAACCTTTGAGAACTGTGATAAGAGGCGGCGCCTTGCGCAGCAGCGAGGGCGTTATCCGCAAGATCATTACCTGTTGTGACGGTACCCGCGTCCCGCGAGGATGCGCAAAAGAACCTAAGGACAAAGTCAAATGAGCAACGACATCGCCGATCGCGTCAAGAAGATCGTCGTCGAGCATCTGGGCGTCGACGATGGAAAGGTAACCGACACCGCCAGCTTTATCGATGACCTGGGTGCTGACAGCCTGGATACGGTCGAACTGGTCATGGCTTTCGAAGAAGAGTTCGGCTGCGAGATCCCCGATGACGCTGCCGAGAAGATTGTGACCGTCAAAGACGCGATCGACTTCATCCAGGAACACTCCTGAGCCGGTGAACAACGCGGCAGCGGTTGGGTTTGACGCGCTGCTGCCCGCCAGCGTTGCCGCGCGAGGATTTCAAGGCGTATGAGACGCGTTGTCGTTACAGGGCTTGGGTTGGTCACGCCGCTTGGCAGTGGGGTCAAGCCGGTCTGGGACCGCCTGATCAAGGGCGAATCGGGGCTGCGGGGCATTCAAAGCTTCGACGTTTCCGATCTTCCGTCGAAGATCGCCGGTCAGGTTCCGCAGGGCGAGACCGCGGACGGGCTCTTCAATGCCGACGACTTCGTCGCGCCGCGCGATCAGCGCAAGCTCGACCGCTTCATCGTCTTCGGGATGGCGGCTGCACAGCAGGCCATCGAGGATTCCGGCTGGACGCCGGAGGATGATGAAAGCCTCTGGCGCACCGGCGTCATGATCGGATCCGGCATCGGCGGACTGGAGACCATCTACGATGGCTCCATTACGATCCACGAACGCGGTCCGCGCCGTCTGTCTCCGTTCTTTATCCCGGCCGCCCTGATCAACCTGGTCAGCGGCCAGGTTTCGATCCGCTACGGCTTCAAAGGCCCGAACCATGCCGTGGTGACGGCGTGTTCGACCGGCGCCCATGCCATCGGCGATGCGGCGCGCCTGATCATGCTCGACGATGCGGATGTCATGGTCGCCGGCGGCGCCGAGGCGGCGGTCTGCCGCCTGGGCTTGGCAGGGTTCTCCGCTTCGCGGGCGCTTTCCACGAACTTCAACGACACGCCGGAGCGCAGCTCGCGCCCCTGGGACGAAGACCGCGATGGCTTCGTCATGGGCGAGGGAGCCGGTGTGGTCGTGCTGGAAGAGTTGGAGCATGCCAAGGCGCGGGGCGCGACCATCTACGCCGAAGTGGTCGGCTATGGCCTTTCCGGCGATGCTCATCACATCACCGCGCCGCCCGAAGACGGCAATGGCGGCTACCGCGCCATGCAGGCGGCCATGCGCCGCGCCGGGCTCGATCCCAGCGACATCGACTACATCAATGCCCATGGGACCTCGACGCCGCTGGGCGACGAGATCGAAGTGGGCGCCGTGCGCCGGCTTTTCGGCGATGCGGTCAAGGACATCACCATGTCCTCCACCAAGTCGGCGATCGGGCACCTTCTGGGGGCCGCCGGGGCCGTGGAGTCGATCTTCTCGATCCTCGCCATCCGCGACAACGTCGCACCTCCGACCCTGAACCTCGACAATCCTTCGCCGACATGTGACGGGGTCGATCTGAACCCGCATCAAGCCAAGGAACGGCCGATCCGACGGGCCCTTTCCAATTCCTTCGGCTTCGGTGGCACGAACGCCAGTCTGATCCTGGCAGACTACCAGTAGTGGGCGGTTCATGCGGCGATTAGGCGGCCTTGCCGTTCTCATCGTCATCCTGCTTGCCGCAGGCGCCGGCGGTGCCTGGGTCTACCTGAAAGAGCAGTTCACGCAGCCGGGCCCGCTGGCGAGCGAGGTTACGCTGATGGTGCCGCGCGGCGCCGGCCTCGAAGGGATCGCAGCCGATCTCGCGGCCGCCGGTGTGGTGAGCGATGCCCGTGTCTTCGCTCTCGGCGTGCGCCTCTTCGGGGATGCCACGGCCCTGAAAGCCGGCGAGTACTCTTTCGCCGCCTCCGTTTCCATGGCCGAAGCGGCCGCGCTGATCGCGAGCGGCCGCACGGTGGTCCACCGCCTGACCGTGCCTGAGGGCCTGACCAGCAGCGAAGTGATGACGCTGCTGCAGGAGGCCGAGGTTCTCGAAGGCGAGGCGGGTCCGGTCCCGGCCGAAGGCGTGCTGTTGCCGGAAACCTATCACCTTCACCGCGGCGATTCCCGCGCTGAAGTGCTGCAGCGCATGACCCGCTCCATGGCGCAGGTCGTCGCCGAAGTCTGGGAAGGGCGGGCAGCGGATCTGCCGCTGAACAGCCCCGAGGAGGCGGTGATCCTGGCATCGATCATCGAGCGCGAGACCGGCGTGGACAAAGAACGCGCGCTGGTCGCGGGGGTTTTCATCAATCGCCTGAACAAGGGCATGCCCCTGCAGTCCGACCCGACTGTGGTTTATGGCATCACCGAGGGCAAGGCCCCGCTCGGCCGTTCCCTGACGCGCAAGGACCTGGCGACGCCGACGCCGTACAACACCTATCAGATCGGCGGCCTGCCGCCTGGGCCCATTGCGAACCCCGGTCGTGCGTCGCTGGAGGCTGCGGTCAATCCGGCGGAGACCGAATACTTCTATTTCGTCGCCGACGGCAACGGCGGTCATGCCTTCGCCAGAACCTTGGCCGAGCACAACCGCAACGTGGCCCAGTGGCGCAAGCACCTGAGGAGCCTCAGGCGCAAAAGCGAATAGCTGCAGTACTAGCTGTCAGAGGCGGGCTTTTCAGGCAGGCGGGTGAGCAGCGGGTCCGTCCACGAAGGGGGCAGCAGCGAGAGCAGCCAGACGGCGGCAAAGAGACGGCGCGGGAAGACGATGCGCGCCTTGCCGGCGGCGAGGCCGCGCTCGATGATGCGGGCGGCCCGGTCGCTGTCCATTAGGAAGGGCATGGGAAAGTCGTTGACCGCGGTCATCGGGCTCTTGATGTAGCCGGGGCAGATGACCGAGACGGTCAGCCCTTCCCCGGCGACCGTGCCCCGCAGGGCTTCGCCCCAGACCCGAACAGCGGCTTTGGAGGCGCAGTAGGCCGGTGCGCCGGGAAAGCCGCGAAACGCCGCCAAGGATGACATGATGGCGATCTGGCCGCGCCGGCGCGGGCGCATCAGCGCAACCGCCTCCAGCACGGTGGAGACGACCCCGTCGACGTTGACGGCCAGGATTTCCCTGGTCTGAGTGGCGCTTTCGCCGAAGGCCCCGGTCCCGGCGGAGATCCCGGCATTGGCAATGACAAGGTCCAGAGGGTGGTTCTGGTCAGACTGCCGCAGCCAGTTCCCCAGTGCCTGGTGATCCGTGACATCGAAGACGGCGGTTTCCACCGCTGCGCCCGCAGTCCGGCACTCCTGCGCGACCGCTTCCAGCCGTTGGGCGTCGCGCCCGCTGAGTGCCAGGATGCGTCCCTCCCTGGCATAGCGGCGCGCCAGGGCGGCCCCGATCCCACTCGATCCGCCGGTGATTGCGATTGACTTTGGCTCCCGCATGGCGCTCCAGCGTTTCACAGTCCCTTGGTCGGCTCCGGGATAAGCCGTTCCCGGGTTTGGGCGCAAGCTTGTTGTGCTTCTGGGCGGCCAGTATATATGGGACCGGCTTCCTGGGGCGCCTGCCGGGAGCGACAAGAGCAAGCCGGGCGCGATCGCGAACAAGGGGGGAGTGGCTCCGGTGACCGGACAATCGGCCGTGGTGCACAGCATGACGGGTTTCGCGCGCCAGGAGGGCGGCGACGAGGGTGTCGCCTGGGCCTGGGAAATCAGGACCGTCAACGGTCGCAGCCTCGATGTACGCTCCCGTCTGCCGGGCGGCTACGAGGCCCTGGACCCTATCATCCGCAAAGCTGTTGCAGCTGCCTGCAGCCGTGGCAACGCCCAGGTGAACCTGGTGGTCAAGCGCAGCGAAGCAGCACAAGCCTGGCAGCTTAACGAGGATCTGCTGCAGCAGATCCTTGAGGTCATGGAGCGCCTGCGGTCGCGGCTCGACGCCGCTCCTCCGCGTCTGGACGGCCTGCTGGGCCTGCGGGGTGTCCTCGAGCCGGTTGAAGAAGAAGAGAGCACGGAGCGTCGCGATGCGCGGTTTCGGCGCATTGAAGCGGACCTGCAGGCCGCTCTTGGGGCTCTGGTGGCGATGCGGTCGGAAGAGGGCTTGCGCCTTGCTGAGCTGGCGCAGGGACATCTGCAGTCGATCGAGACTCTCTGCGAGGCTGCGGCCGCCTGCGCCGCCACCCAGCCGGACGCGCTGCGGCAGCGTCTGCGCGAACAACTCGACCTGTTGCTCGCCGAAACCAGCGGCGTTGCCGAAGACCGTCTGGCGCAGGAGGCTGCCATCCTGGTCAGCAAGGCCGATGTCCGCGAGGAGTTGGACCGACTGGCCGCTCATATCGAGGCTGCGCGCGACCTGCTGCGTGAGGGCGGCACCATCGGGCGCAAGCTCGACTTTCTCTGCCAGGAGTTCAACAGGGAAGCCAATACACTCTGTTCGAAGTCCGCAGACGTCGAGCTTACGCGCATCGGGCTCGATCTGAAATCGGCGATCGAACAGCTCCGCGAGCAGGTTCAGAACATCGAGTAGCGCAGATGGATAAAGCCAAGATCAAGCGGCGGGGCCTCATGCTTGTCCTGTCGTCGCCCTCCGGAGCCGGCAAGACCTCCATCTCCCGGCGGCTTCTGGAACTGGACGGCGGTCTTTCACTTTCCATCTCTGCCACGACGCGCCCGCAGCGCCCCGGTGAGACAGAAGGGGTTCACTACTTCTTCGTGAGCGATGCGGGCTTTGCCGAGATGGTCGCGGCCGGCGCGCTGCTGGAGCACGCGACGGTCTTCGGCCATCAATACGGGACGCCGCGCGCGCCTGTCGAGAGTGCCCTGGAGGCCGGTCGCGATGTGCTCTTCGATATCGACTGGCAGGGCACTCAGCAGGTCGCTGAACGCGCACGGGAGGACCTTGTCAGTGTCTTTATCCTGCCGCCATCGACTGCAGAGCTGGAGCGGCGCCTGCACAGCCGCGCCCAGGACAGCGAAGAGGTGGTGCGCGGGCGCATGGCAAAGGCCGCCGATGAGATGAGTCACTGGCCGGAGTACGACTACATCATCATCAATCACGACATGGATGAGAGCGTTTCCCAGGTGCAGGCTATCCTCACCGCTGAGCGCCTCAAGCGCGAGCGGCGCGTTGGCCTGCGCGATTTCGTCGAGGATCTGCGCCGCGGCCGTTAGACGCTGGAGGGACTCTCGGGCCTGTTCGCCTGCGGGCCGTCGAGCAGGCGCGCAAGCTGTGCGAACTCCTCGATGGTCAGTTCCTCCGCCCGCGCCGTTGGGTCGATGCCCGCGTCTGCGAGCGTCTCCGGGCAGTGGGTGAAGAGGGGTTTCAGGCTCTGCCGCAGCATTTTCCTGCGCTGGCCAAAGGCGGCCGCTGTCACCCGCTCGAGGCTGCCAAGCCTTGCTGGCGCCAGGGGGGCGCTGCGCGGCCTGAAAGCGACAACCGTGGAGGTCACTTTCGGTGGTGGCGTGAAGGCGCGCGGCGGGATGTCAAACAAGGCGCGGACCTCGCAGAGCCACTGCGTGACGACCGTCAGGCGGCCGTAGTGGCGGCTGCGCGGTTCCGCAGTCAGACGCTGGGCCACCTCTTTCTGAAACATCAGCGTGAGAGCACTGAAGGTCGCGGGGTTTCCGGCCAGAGCCTTCAGCCAGCCGACCAGAAGCGCTGTGGAAATGTTGTACGGCAGATTGCTGACGATCTGGCGTGGAGCGGCCCCGAGGTCTTGCAGCGGCAAAGCAAGCGCATCGCCTTCCACCACCTCCAGGCGGCCCGGATACAGCTCCGCAAGTTCGCCCAGCGCTTCCAGGCAGCGGCGATCCTTTTCCACGGCGACGACGTGGCCTGCCCCTTCGCTCAACAAGGCGCGGGTGAGGCCGCCCGGCCCGGGGCCGACTTCAATGACCGTGCCGATGTCGATCTGGGGCGCGGCACGGGCAATGCGCCCGGTCAGGTTGAGGTCGAGCAGAAAGTGCTGGCCCAACGCCTTGCGCGCGCCCAAGCCGTGGCGTGCGATGACCTCGCGCAAGGGCGGCAGGTTCACCGGCCCTCCCGGAAGCGGCTCATCAGACATGGTCGTAAACGGTCGTCCCCTGGGTTCCGCCGGTCTGCTTGTTGGCAGCCAGCGTTCCCGCCAGAGCGATCGCGGCCAGAAGGCTGACAGGTGAGGCGAGACCTTTGCCTGCAATATCCAGAGCAGTCCCGTGGTCTGGTGACGTGCGGACAATCGGCAGGCCGAGCGTCACATTCACCCCGTGCTCGAAGTCCAGGGTCTTGACCGGGATGAGGGCCTGATCGTGGTACATGCAGAGGGCGGCATCGTAGCCGCGCCGCGCCGCCGGGTGGAACAGACTGTCGGCGGCGACGGGACCGAAGACGTCGATACCCTCGGCCTGAAGACTGGCCACGGCCGGGGCGATCACAAGCCCGTCTTCGGTACCCAGCTTGCCGTCCTCGCCGGCATGGGGATTGAGACCCGCGACCGCCAGCCTGGGGTGCGCAATGCCGAACTGCTGCTGCAGGCCGCGCACCGTCGTCCGGGCGGTCTCCAAGATCAACGCGCCGGTAAGGCTTGCGGGCACCTCGGCCAGCGGCTGGTGGATGGTGACGGGTACGGTGCGCAGGCCGGGAGTGGCCAACATCATCACCGCCTTGCCGGGAGAACCGCAAAGCTCGGCCAGGAACTCGGTATGGCCCGGATGCTCGAACCCGGCATCCAGGAGGACCTTCTTGTGAATCGGGTTGGTGACCACGGCCGCCGTCTCGCCGCCCAGAGTCAGTCTGGTCGCCAGGCTGATTGACTCGAGAACCGCCGCTGCGGTTGCCGGGGAAGGGCGGCCGGGCTCCGCTGTCACGGGATCGCCGAGCGCCAGGACGGGCAGGCCCCGCCCAAAAACCTCCAAGGCTTCGCCCGGCGCTTCGATCGGAACGACCGCCACGCCCAGGTCCAGGCTGCGGCTGAGACGCTGCAGCCGCCCCGGGTCGTCGATGACCAGAAAGCAAGGCAGATCGGCATCATGGCGCCCCTGCCAGGCGCGCAGACTGAGCTCTCCGCCAATGCCCGCGGGCTCCCCCATGGTGACCGCGAGCGGGGGGCCAGGGCGCTGGCGCACCGCATCGGCACGCCGGGAGGCGTTCATACCCCGCCGCCGGTCATCTGCGCCTGCTCAAATGCGAACATCCACGTTCGCTGTTCTGCGCAGTTCCTGCATGGAGCGCTGCGCCAGTTGGTTCACGCGCTGATCGGTCAGGTTCTGCTGAATGCGCTGACGGTCGATCCCCTGGCCGTCGTTCTTGCGCATGTCACGCAGTAGGAGAATGTGGAAGCCGGCGAGCGTACGGATGGGCGTGGAGATCTCGCCCGGTCCCATCCGGGCAAGGGCCTGGTTCAGTGCGTCGTCCAACTCCCCGTCCTGGACCCAGCCGCGATCGCCACCAAGACGCGCCGTGCCTGACTGGGAGAACTGCCTGGCCAGACCCGCGAAGTTGGCGCCGGCACGCAACTGCTCCAGAAGCCGATTGGCGTTGGCCAAAGCCTGTCCTTCCTGCGCCGCCGACTCAACCGCGACGAAGATCTCGGCGACCCGCCGCTCGATGGATCCCTGGCGTGCGGCGAGTCGGTCCACGACCTCTTGAACTTCTTCGTTCGAGATCACCACGGTTGGCCGAAGTCGGCGCTGGATAACCCGCTGCCAGGCGATCTGGGCGCGGATCTGGTCGATCAGCGTGGTCGGGATCACGCCGCGGTTCCGCAGCATGGAGAGGAATTGGCCTTCGGTCATGCCGTTCTGGTCGGAGATCTGCTGCAGAGCCCCCGCCACCTGGTCGTCGCTGACGGCGATGTCCAGGCGGTTGGCCTCCTGCATCTGCAGGCGCTCGTCGATCAGGCCGCGGAGGACCTGGGGGGTCAGACGACGTCTGACTTCTGGAGAATCCTGTACGCCCGCGCCGATAATCGCCAGGCGGACACGCATCGACAGGTCGAGGACGGAGATAACCTCGTCGTTTACAACCGCAGCGGGACGAAAGGCTTCCTGTGCCCGCAAAGAGGAGGATACAGCCAGCGCCGCGAGAGCGACGCAAAGCAGCACGAAGATGTGGAGCCAGACTCGCTGTGCCGGTCGATAGGACAGTGGAGAAGCCATCGTCAGTTCCCTGGAAAAAGCACCGCGCACTATACAGTTTTCACCCGCTTGCATTCAAACGGAAGCTGATGTGGCAGCACAGCCGTGAGGCGATTGGTGACGGCAGGCAATCACCCGCCGGAGGCTTCGCCCAGGTGTTTCAGGACAACCCGCACGAAGACGCTGTCTTCGGATTCGACATCGCGGTCTCGGAAGAACGATCGTTCGGCGACGCCTTCGATCAGGAAGCACTCGTCCTGGTAGGCAAGGCTGAATGCCGTCTCGAGCGAGGTATCCTCGAAGAGATCGCGACGGTGGCGAAAACCGACACTCCAGTGCTCCGTAAGCCTGGAACTGAGGGCTATCCGGAGCTCCTCGCGCTCGTCGAACTCGTCGTTGCCCGCCTCGTCGTCGATGAAGAAATACGAGAGGTCGAGGTTAAGGGCCTCGGGCCCGAGGCTCAGGTCCAGTTCGCTCCGGTCGGCATTGAAGTCGTCCTTGTCGAGACGGAAGCGGTAGAGGAAATCAACATGTTCGATTGGCTTCAAGAGCACGCGGCCGACAATATCGGACTCGGTGTCCTCAAGGCCGGATCCTTCAGAGAAGGCATCCCTGTTTTCTGAGAAACGGAAGCTCTGGCCGATGAAGGCGCCGGCCGCGCCCTCGCTGCCGAAAGTGCCTGTCCATTTCACCCCATAGTCGATGCGGCTGCCGGAGTCGACCCGGTCGTTGCCGGCAAAGCGGTTCAGGTTGAAGAGGTTGGTGTCATCGAATTCGAAATCCAAGCTATCTTCGTTGGGGATCTCGCCGGGGTTCGAGCCGTTTGGCGCCAGAACCGCTTGGACGATCGGCTCGATCACCTGCTGCACGGAGCCGTCCTGGCGCATCCAAGGATAGCGCCATTTGACCGCAAGCTGCGGGAAGACGCGGCCCGCGGTGTCGCTGCCGGGTGCTCCGGCGGGATTGACGTCAGAGGAGCCGGGTACCACGCCGTCGGTCCAGTAGCCGTCGGCCTGCACCTGCGCCGTCACCTCGTAAATGTCGCCGAGCGGGCTCGTGTAGGGGACATGATAGCCCCCGACCAGGGAAACACGCCGGCTGTCGCGCCCTTCTTCGCGGGTCAGAACCTGCAGATTCGCGTCCACGGTATAGCGCGCACCCGGGAGCCCGAGGCCGGGTTCGCTGATGAAGTTGTAATCCGCCAAGGGGACGGCGATCGGCGTTTCCGAGTCAACGTCCGAACTGCGCAGACGCTGATAGGCAAATCCGCGCACGGCGGCGTGATTTCGCCCTTTCAACCCCTCCAGATAGGCGGTGCTGGTCAGTGTGCGCTCCGAATCGAAGTTGAAAGCACGCAGATAGGTATCGTCCGTCGTGCGCTCGACGTCGAAACCCCAGCGCCAGGTCTCGTCCAGTTCGAACTGACCTTGGGCATCCAGATGGCCGCGGAAGCGATCCTCGGCAACGCTCGAGCCGCGCTCTTCGCGATCGGCGATGGTCGCACTGCCGGCGATCTGGATTTCCCCATTCTCAAACAACTGGCGGTACTCGCCGGTGAGATTGATGCCCTGTTCTGTCGACAGCAGGGGCGCAATGGTCAGGTCCTTGTCGTCATCGATGACCCAGTAATAGGGAATTGTGGTCGAGGTGCCGAGAAAGTCGCTGCTGCCGATGGTGGGGGCCAGGAAGCCGCTCCGGCGGTCGACCGTCGGGTCGGGATGCGAGAAGTATGGGGTGTAGAGGATCGGGATCCCGAAGAACTCCAGCCAGGCGTCGCGATAGATGATGTCTTTGGCTTCCTGATCATGGACGACTTCGTTCGCCTTGATCTGCCACAGCGGGGCGCGGCTGGGGTCGTCGCGGCAGAGTTCGCAGGGGCTGAAGACCCCCTTGCTGAACTCGGTGCGGTTGCCGCCGCTGCGGGTGCCGCTGGCCGCGGCTATGCGGGTGTCGTCGGCCATCAGCACGCGAATGTCGCGCACGAAGCCCTCTTTGAGATCGCCCGTCACCTCGATGAACTCAGCAAAAACGGTATCGCCGCTGGGTTCTATCAGGGTGACGTTGCCCTCGGCCGCAACGATGTCGCTATTCAGATTGTAGGTGACTTTATCCGCCAGCAGCACCCGGCCTTCTTGAGAGATCTCTACATTGCCGGACGCAATGACGAGGCCGTTTTCCTCGTCGTAGGTCAATTGGTCGGCGGTGATAAGAGCCGGCACATTCTCAAGCGCCTCGATATCGAGGTTCTGCGCAGCCGCTTCGCCGCCCCCGCCAAGCAGCATAACAGAAATCACGGCAGCTGCTGCTGCCGCACGCCCCAATCCCCCCTGCATCGCCGTTAGCCTATCCGTCCTCCAAGTGAAGCAACATTGCCACCCCCAGCATCAACGACACGCCCGCCGGAGTCCAGGCCGCCAATACCACCGGTATGGTACCCGAAAGTCCGATCGCAAACACGAAATTGGACATGAAGTACAAAAGGAATCCGATCAGCAGGCCCGCCATGATGACCAAACCTACCCGGCCCCTGCGTTGCGGGCGCATGGAGAAGGCTGCGGAAAGCAAGACCATTGCGGCAAATAGCATCGGCAAGGCAAGCAGCCTGTGAAGCTGCAGGCGGTGCGGCAGCGCGGAAAAGCCGGCGGCGTCCATGATCTCTATGAACTCCGGCAGGTTCCAAAACGAGATGGTCTCCGGCGGTGCGAAGCTTTCCTGGATCTTGTCGACCGTCAGGTCCGTAGGCAGATCGAAGACTTCGTGGAAGACCGAAGGCTCTCCGGGACTGGACGTCCAGGCATTGAAGAGCTTCCAGTGGCCCGGTTCCAGCCGGGCACTGTCGGCATCGATTCGGTCCACAAAGCGGTCCTCATCGGCGTAGCGGAAGACGATCACGCTGTGCAGCAGTGCCGATTCGGCGCTGACCCGCGCCGCGTGGATGACCGACTGGCCGCCCGTGTCGGCCTGACGCAGCCAGAGACCTGTCTTGGAGACCGCAAGAAAGCTGGACTCGTTGTGGATGTAGTTGGCTTCCAGGCGTTCGAAGCGGCTGAGGAGAATGGAGGCAAGGGGGTTCAGCGCCGTCACCGTCAGGCAGCCGACCAGCAATGCGCTGCCCAGCACCGGCAAAAGAAACTGCCAGACCGAGACGCCCGCAGCGCGGGCGACAACCAGCTCATGGGAGCGGGTGAGACGCCAGAACGTGGTCATGGCCGCAAACAGCACGGTAAAGGCCATGACCTCCTGGCTGAGGTGCGGCAGTTTCAGCAGCGCCATCTGAAAAACCAGCCCCAGCGAAGCGTCTTTGGCCGCCAGACGGTCGATGAGATCGACGACGGTGGCCAGAAAGATGATCCCGACGATGGCGAAAGCGAAGCTGGCGAACCAGAAGAAGAACTGCCGGGCGATGTACTTCGTCAGCGTCGGCGAGATGCGTAACCGCCGCATCGCTGGTTGCGTGGCGGCGATGCTCATGCGGTCTGCGCTCCGGCCAGCGGCTCCTGGGGACGCCGCGCAGGCCGCCGCAGCAAAACGAAGAAGGCCAGGCCCAGAGAGATCGCCACGGTCGCGTACATGGCGGGGATCGCCGCCACATGGCGGTTCGCGAGATCGTGCAGGGCGAGCGAAATGCCCTCCAACGCCGCGACGCAGGCAATTGCCGCCAAAACGCGCTTGGCCTGACCGCGTCGGTTGAACTCTCCGGCCAGCAACGCTGCCATGCCGATCACGACGAAGACGAGGCTGTAGAGCGGGCCGACGATGCGGTGATGGCCTTCGGCGATCAGTTCCAGCCGGTAGCGCTGATCGCGGCCGTCATCTCCGGGGTTCAGCAGCTCCGGCAGGAAGCGTTCTTTGGGTTCTCGCCAGCGCGCCCGCGGAGCGTTGTCAAAATCGGCCAGTTCAACGGTGTAGCGATCGAAGTACAGCAGCGAGAAACGGCCGGTACCGGGTTGAACCTCCTGGCGGTTGCCATTTTCCATGACCACCCGCGGTCCGGCTTCGCTGGCGACGAGGGCGCCGCGCTCCGCCATCATCGTTACCGGTTTGTCGGGATCCCGGTTGTCGTGAACCAGGATGCCCCGCAGCTCGCCCTCCGGAGACCGTTCGCGCACGTAAACGGTGATCTCGTCGGTGATCGTCGTAAACACACCTTCCTGCAGCAGGACAGCTGAGAAGTCACTTCTAAAAGCATTCTGTAAATCTTTGAAATTCCTAAAAGAAGCGGGAAGGAAATACAAAGAGATAGCGTAGACCGCCAGGGTTACAACCACACCCAGGATAATGGCTGGCCGGGCGAGTTGCATCTGTGACAGGCCGGCGGCGCGCATAACCACCATTTCGCTGTCCATGGCCAGCTTGTGATAGACGAAGAGCGCGGCGACGAAGCACGCCACCGGCAACACGACACCCAGGAACGATGGCAGCAGCAACGCCACGAAAGTGAGGAATGTGGAGGCGGGCAGGCCGCGGTTGACGATGTAGTCGATGAGCCGGAGGGACTGGGTCAGCCAGATCGCAAAGGTAAGGGCCAGGGTGACGAACAAGGTAGCCGTCATCAACTGGCCGAGGACGTAGCGTGTAATGGAAGGCATTGGACCCAGTTGCTGCGGTCTGGACGCCCAGAGATAGCCCGGCGGCCCGCCGTCCGTCCAGCGAATTTGCAGGCTTCCCGGCTCCGGCGACGATGCATAGCGGCTGTGCATTAGGGCTGCGGGGCTTGAACTTGCGTGCCCTGGCTGACAGTTTACTTTGCCAATCAAGACTCGTTCGATTTTCAATCTATCGGAGCCCCTACGGCGGCCACCCGAAAAAGCTCTCCGTGAGGACTTTCATGAACATCTCCTTCGCTACGCCCAGCGTCCCGACGTCCGGTGCCCTGATCGTCGGGGTTTTGGAGGGTGGGAAACTCACCCCCTCCGCCGCCAGCCTGAACAAGACAACGCAGGGGGCGCTGGAGCGGGCGATCGACGCAAACGCTTTCTCTGGCAAGCGGGGCGAGCTGTTGGATGTGGTCGCGCCCGCCGGCGTGAACAACAGCCGCGTGCTGATGGTTGGCATGGGGGCGCCGGCGAAGCTGACGGAGAAAGACCTGCAGGACATCGGCGGCAACATCGCAGCGCATCTGACGCGGGTGCGCGAGCAGAAGGCTGCCGTCCTGATGGACAAGCTGCGGGGCGGCAAGCAGGCCGCCGAACGCGCAGCGAACGCGGGCTTCGGGGCGATTCTGCGCAGCTATCGCTTCGAGCGCTACAAGACCAAGCAGAAGGCCGAAGACAAACCCAGTCTGAAGGAAATCCGCTTTCACCTGGACAACCCGGCAGCGGCGAAGCGGGCCTTCCAGCGCCTGGAAAAGGTGGCGGACGGGGTGTTCATGACCCGCGATCTTGCAAGCGAGCCGGCCAACATCCTCTATCCCAAGTCCTTCGCTGCCGAGGGCAAGAAGCTGACCAAGCTTGGCCTCAAGGTGCAGGTGCTCGGCGAGAAGGAGATGCAGAAGCTGGGCATGGGTTCCCTGCTTGGCGTCGCCCAGGGCTCGGCCCACGAACCGCAGATGCTTGTGATGCAGTGGCAGGGCGCCCCGAACGCCAAAGACAAGGCACCGCTCGCCTTCGTCGGCAAGGGGGTGACCTTCGATACCGGCGGCATCTCGCTGAAGCCGGCCGGCGGCATGGAGGACATGAAGTGGGACATGGGCGGCGCCGGTGCGGTGGTTGGTCTGATGAAGGCCCTGGCCGGCCGCAAGGCCAAGGTCAATGCCGTGGGCGTCTGCGGCCTGGTGGAGAACATGCCCTCCGGAACCGCCCAGCGGCCCGGCGACGTGGTGACCTCCATGGCCGGCCTCACCATCGAGGTGCTGAACACCGATGCCGAGGGCCGCTTGGTGCTGGCTGATGCGCTCTGGTACACCCAGGAGAAGTTCAAGCCCAAGCTCATCGTCGACCTGGCCACACTGACCGGCGCCATCATCATCTCGCTGGGCCACGAAAACGCCGGCCTGTTCAGCAACGACGACAAGCTGTCAGAGCAGCTGACGAAGGCCGGCAAAGAGGTGGGTGAGGAGGTCTGGCGCCTGCCGATGAGCGCGGCCTACGACAAGCTGATCGACTGCGACATTGCCGATATGAAGAACATCAGCGGCGGTCGCGCCGGCGGGTCCATCACCGCCGCCCAGTTCCTTCAGCGCTTCATCAAGGACGGCACGCCCTGGGCGCATCTGGACATTGCCGGCACGGCCTGGACCAGCAAGGACAAGCCCACGGTGCCGAAGGGCGGCACCGGATTCGGCGTGCGCCTGCTCAACACCCTGGTTTCCAAGTACTACGAGAAGTAAGGCCCCGCGCGCAGGGCTTGCCGCCCAGGCTTTGTCCCCTGTGCGCTTCCGGTCCTGAGGCCACCGCGATGACCGAGGTCCGATTCTATCATCTGACCCGTACGCCTTTGCATCAGGCGCTGCCGCAGATGCTGGAACGGACACTTGAGCGCGGCCAGCGGGCCGTGGTCAAGGCCGGTTCGGAGGAGCGGGTGGAGGCTCTGGCCGCCGGCCTCTGGACCTACAACGACCGATCCTTTCTGCCGCACGGAAGCATCAGGGACGGGCGCGCCGAACTGCAGCCCATCTGGTTGACGACGGAGGATGCCGCGCCCAACGGCGCCGAGGTCCTGTTTCTGACGGACGGCAGCACAAGCGAAGATCTTTCGCGTTTCACACTCTGCGCCATTCTCTTTGACGGCGGCGATCCGGATGCCGTGTCGGCGGCCCGCGCCCAGTGGACTGCGCTCAAAGGCGCCGGGCACGGCGTGACCTACTGGCAGCAGGATGAAGGCGGACGCTGGTCGCAGAAGGCTTAGGCCGGCGCCTCGTCGTCCATGCTCGTCCGGCCGACCGCCGCCGCTGCGTGCAGCCAATCCCGGAAGGCTTCCAGTTGCGGGCTGAGAGCGCGGCCGTCGGGGTAGACCAGATAGTAGGCCCCGATCTCCGTCGGCGGGCGATCGAAGGGCATCACCAGGCGCCCCGCCTTAAGGTCCTCGTCGATCAGCATCAGATCGCCCATGGCCACGCCATAGCCCTGAACGGCGGCCTGCAGGGTGGCGTCGAGAAAGTCGAAGTCCTCGCCACTCTCCGCATCGACACCATCGACCGCATTGCGTGTCAGCCAAATCCGCCAGTCGCGGTGATCCGGTACGGCATGCAGAAGGCGGTGGTGGGCGAGATCCTCCGGCTTGCGTAGCGGACGCGGGCCCTCCAGGAGAGCCGGCGCGCAGACCGGCGCCATGCGCTCCACCATCAGCAAGTCGGCGTTGGGCCGATCCTCGCGGGTTTCGAAGACCATGATCCCGGCGTCGAAGTCCTCGCGCGCGAAATCGACATGCCACCAAGACGTGGTCAGCCGGACCTGAATGTCCGGTCGCTCGGCCTGAAATCGGAGGATCTGCGGGACCAGCCAGCGGACCGCGATGGTCGGCACCGACTTGAACTTGATCTCGCCGGGCCGCTCCTTCACCCGCTCGGCGGCCACCATGATCTGGTCGAAGGCCGCACTCAAGGCGGGGAGCAGGCGGCTGCCGGCTGAGGTCAGCTCGACGGAGCGGTGGCCGCGCCGGAAAAGGTCGGTTCCGAAGTGGTCTTCCAGGCCGCGCACCTGCCGGCTGATCGCTCCCTGGGTGACGGAAAGCTCTTCCGCAGCCTTCGTAAAGCTGCTCAGCCTGGCGGCAGCCTCAAAGGCCCGAAGCGCATTCAAAGGAGGTAGGCGGCGCCGCATTCGGATGATTTTTCCTCATGGCATGAATGAGTATTCATCCATTGAGAGACGAGGCTGTCAAGTTTATCTATCTGATATACAGAGATTTAGAGTAAGACGAGGAGGTGGAGATGGATGACCTGCGCGCATTTGCCGGTGCGACGGTAATCTCATTTCCGTCAGGAAGCGACGCGCGGGAGAGCGCCGCCGAACATCGCCGCAGCCCGGCGACCCTGGCTGAACGGCTGGCCTGCTGGGTCAAGCGCCGGGCCTTTCGGCGCGAGCTGACCCGCCTGCTGGAGGCCTCACCCCATCTGATCCGCGATATCGGGTTGGATGAGGCCGCGGTGCGCCGCGAGACTCAGCTGCCGTTCTGGCGTCCCGGCCCCCTGGCGCCGGGCGGCCTCCCTCACGATGGTTAAGCGTCTTCCAGGGCTGTCTGAAGGGTGAGCCAGCGCTCCTCCGCTTCAGCCAGGCTCTGCTTGATCTGGCCGAAGGTGATTTGCAGGTCCTGCAAAGCGGCGGTTGGCCCCTCGTAAACCTCCGGGTCGGCCAGCCTGGCTTCCAGGCGCGCTTTTTCCTTTCCGAGTCTGTCGATCTCGGCCTCGGCCTTTTTGGCGGCTTTGCGCAGATCGGCCACGGCGGCGCGGGCCTCCGCCGAAGCCCGCCGGCGATCCTTCTTGGATACGACGTCGACTTTCCTGGGGCGCTCGCCGCGTTGGCGCGAACGCTCCTGCCGGCGTTGCTCCATCAGCAGCTTCCGGTAATCGTCCATGTCGCCGTCGAAGGCGGTCACGGTGCCTTCGGTGACCAGCCAGAGGCGGTCGGCGGTCAGCTCGATCAGGTGCGGGTCGTGGCTGACCAGGATCACCGCGCCCTCGAAAGCGCCCAGGGCCTGGATCAGGGCCTGGCGCGAGTCGACGTCCAGATGGTTGGTCGGTTCGTCCAGGATCAGCACGTGCGGCGCTTCGCGGCTCATCAGGGCAAAGAGCAGGCGTGCCTTTTCCCCACCCGAAAGCTTGCCCGCCGCCACCTCCGCCCGGTCGGCGCCGAAGCCGAAGCGGCCGAGTTGTGAACGCAGCTTGGTTTCGGTTTCCAGCGGCATCAGCCGCTCCATCAGCTGCAGCGGCGTCGCCTGAAGGTCCAGTTCCTCGGCCTGATCCTGAGAAAAGTAGCCGACCTTCAGCTTGCCGGAGCGGGTCATGCGCCCCTCCATTGCCTTCAGGCGGCCGGCCAGCAGGCGGGAGAGGGTGGACTTGCCGTTGCCGTTGGCCCCCAGCAATGCCACCCGGTCATCCATGTCCAGGCGCAGGTCGAGACGCGAGAGGATGGCCTTGCCAGGCTCGTAACCGACGGCCGCGTTCTCCAGGGTTATGACCGGCGGAGAAAGGCGCCCGGGCTCCGGAAAACTGAAAGCGACCGTGCGTTCCTCCATGACCGAGGCGATCGGTTCCATGCGCGCCAGAGCCTTCAGGCGCGACTGCGCCTGACGCGCCTTGCTGGCCTTGTAGCGGAAGCGGTCGACGAAGGCCTGGATGTGGCGGCGCTCGGCCTGTTGCTTGGCATGCAACGCGGCCTGCCGCTCCAGGTGTTCCCGGCGCAGGCGCTCGAAGCGGTCGTAGTTGCCGCTGTAGGCAGTCAGCTTGCGCTGTTCCAGGTGAACGATCCGGTTGACCGCCCGGTTCAGCAGTCCGCGGTCGTGGGAAACCAGGAGCAGGGTGCCCGGATAGCTTTTCAGGAACCCTTCGAGCCAGAGTGCGGCCTCCAGGTCCAGATGGTTCGTGGGCTCGTCCAGCAGCAGCAGGTCCGGGGCGGCAAAAAGCAGCGCCGCCAGGGCGACCCGCATACGCCAGCCACCGGAAAACTCGGCACAGGGCCGTTGCTGGGCCGCCTCGTCGAAGCCGAGCCCGGCGAGGATACGGGCCGCCCGGGCCGGGGCGCTGTCGGCCTGGATCGCGGCCAGCCGCTCGTGCAACTCGGCAATGCGGGCCGGATCGCTGGTTTCCTCCGCCTCGGCCAGCAGGGTGCTGCGTTCCTGATCGGCGGCGAGCACGGTGTCGATCAGGCTGGTGGGCCCGGAGGGGGCATCCTGCGCCACCTTGCCGATGCGCATCCGCCGCGGCACGGAAACGCTGCCCTGGTCGGGGTGAAGCTCACCGGAGATGATTTTCAGGAGAGTTGTCTTGCCGCTGCCGTTACGCCCGACCAGGCCGACGCGCTCGCCGCCGTTGACCGCGACGGTGGCGCGGTCGAACAATGGATCGCCCTGAACGCGATAGGATAAGTCGTTAATATGCAACATAAATCCGGCTGCCGGCGTGTGGTCGGGCCCTGTGGCGGATTAACGGCCTTTGCGGCGCAGGGTGATAGCACGGCGGGTCGCGCACCGAAAGGCCCGCGGGGTCGGGTTCGGGCGGGGGCGCTCCGCGGCCCGGGGCCGTTGCCCCTGCCTGGCAAAGCGTCTATAAGCCCCGCGAAAATCAGCGCTGACCGGCTCTCGCCGGCGTGCCTGTCTCGATCTTTCGCCGGGGCCGGCAAGCGTCACCCCGCAAGCAAGCGTCAATCAGCAAGCGTCAATCAGAAGGAGAGCCGGAGTCCATGGCCATCGAGCGGACTTTTTCGATTATCAAGCCGGATGCGACCAAGCGCAACATCACGGGCAAGATCACTGATCGCCTGGAGGGAGCGGGCCTGCGCATCATCGCCAGCAAGCGCATCCATATGACCCGCGAGCAGGCCGAGGGCTTCTATGCCGTCCACCGGGAGCGGCCCTTCTTCAGCGATCTCTGCGACTTCATGACCTCCGGGCCGGTGGTCGTGCAGGTTCTGGAAGGCGAGGACGCCATTGCCAAGAACCGTGAGGTCATGGGCGCCACCAACCCGGCCGATGCCGCGCCCGGCACCATTCGCGCCGACTTTGCCGAATCCATCGAAGCCAACTCGGTGCACGGCTCCGACGGGGCCGATACAGCGGCGGTCGAGATCAAGTTCTTCTTCAGCGACGACGAACTGGTCGGCTAGGCGCCGCGCCCCGGCATCGCCGGACATGCGGCAGAGATACAAAGGGCGGGCCCTGAGGGCCCGCCCTTTTCAGTCCGGCCGGGGCCGGAAAAGCGTTCTGCAGCTAGAGCAGGAAGAGCGCCATCCCCACAAGGATCAGCACCACGAGCGCCGTCGAGTAGGTCATGAGGCGCACGAAGCCCTTCCAGTTGCTTTGGTGTTCCCGGAGCAGTGGATCATCCGACATGTCGTTTCCCTGTTCTCTGTTATCCTCAGAAGGTTCTGCCATTGCCGTTCCTGGAATCCTGGAACCCCTGCGATTCTTCGCCTGAGGTTCTAGCCCGAGACCGCTTGTGCGGGCAAGTCCTGCCGGTCGCGGGGCGGCGGCTTCAGGCCGAGAGATCGGGGCTGAAGAGCGCAGCGCCGGGGTCGGACGCCCCTTCGATCTGGCTGCGCCCCTCCAGCAGGTGCACCCGGCCCTCCGCCAGCAGGCGCAGGCAGTGGGGATAGAGGCGGTGTTCGGCCTGCAGGACCCGCGCCGCCAGCCTCTGCGGATCGTCGCCGGCCTGCACCGGGACCGCGGCCTGGCCGATGATGGCGCCGCCGTCGACGGCCTCGTTCACGAAGTGGACGGTGCAGCCGTGCAGTTTCACGCCCGCATCCAGCGCGCGGGCATGGGTGTCCAGGCCCGGAAACAGCGGCAGCAGGGAGGGATGGATGTTGATGATCCGATTTTCCCATCGTTTGACGAAGGCCGCGGAGAGGACGCGCATGAAGCCGGCCAGGCAGATGAGGTCGAGATCGGCTTCGGCAAGGGCTGCGTCGAGCGCCGCTTCGAAGCCGGCGCGATCATCGAAGGTCCGGTGATCGACGACCCGGCTGGCAACGCCGAAGGCGGCGGCGTGCTCCAGGCCGCCGGCGTCCGGACGGTTGGCGACAACGAGGACGATCTTGGCGGGGTAGCCAGGCGCCTCTGCGGCTTCCAGGAGGGAGCGCAGATTGCTGCCGCGTCCGGAGATCAGGACCGCAACCCTCATGCCGGCCAACTGCTCTCCAGGTTTTCGACATGCAGAGCCGCCTTGCCGCTTTCGCGGGCCTCAATGGCGCCGATGACGAAGGTCTGCTCGCCGGCCCGTTCAAGGACTTCGATGACCTGCGCCCGGCTCTCAGGCGCGACGACCATGACCATGCCGATCCCGCAGTTGAAAGTCCGCAGCATCTCCGCCGGCGGGATGCCGCCCGCGCGCGCCAGCCAGCGGAACACCGGCGGGACAGGCCAGTCGATGCCTGGCAAACGCGCAGCCAGGCCGTCGGGCAGCACGCGCGGCAGGTTTTCCGGGAAGCCGCCGCCTGTGATATGCGCCAGCGCTTTGACCCCGCCCGTCGCGAGGGCCTGCAGGCAGGGCCTGACATAGATGCGGGTGGGCACCAACAAGGCTTCGCCGAGGGTCTGCTGAGGCTCGAAAGGCGACGGGGCATCGTAGCCGAGACCCAGGGTCTCGATCACCTTGCGGACCAGGGAATAGCCGTTGGAATGGAGGCCGGAGGAGGCGATGCCGAGCAGCAGGTCCCCCGGCGCGACCTCGGCCCCGGTGACGACCGCGTCGCGTTCGACCGCGCCCACGGCAAAGCCGGCCAGATCGTAGTCCGCACCCTCGTAGAGCCCCGGCATCTCGGCGGTCTCGCCGCCGATGAGGGCGCAGCCCGCCTGACGGCAGCCCTCCGCAATTCCGGCGATGACGGCCTGCCCGGCGGCGACGTCCAAACGACCGGTCGCATAGTAGTCGAGGAAGAACAGGGGTTCGGCCCCCTGGACCACCAGATCGTTGACGCACATGGCAACGAGGTCGATGCCGACGCTGTCGTGGCGCCCAACCTCGATGGCGACCTTCAGCTTGGTGCCCACCCCGTCGTTGGCGGCAACCAGCAGCGGATCTTTGAAGCCTGCGGCCTTCAGGTCGAAGAACCCGCCGAATCCGCCCAGGCCGGCGTCCGCCCCGCTGCGCGCCGTGGCGCGCGCCAGGGGCTTGATGGCCTCAACCAGCGCATTGCCGGCATCGATGTCCACGCCAGCGTCCTTGTAGCTCAGCGTGTTGTGGTTGGGATCCCGGCTTGTTATGGCTTCCTCCCATCACATGGAGTATTTAGGTGGGACGCGAGAGAGCCCGCTGTGACGGGCGACCATAGAGAATCCGGGACGGTTTGCAATGCGGTTTCGCCGGCGCTGCAGCGCTTCGATTCCAGCTTTCCTGCTGGCCTTTGCGGGCGTTGCCGCGCTGCTTTCAGTCGCTGCGGTGCCGGCATCGGCGCAGAGCGACATCTACACGGTGCGCGGGGTTCCGGTGGACGAGACCGCCGGCACGGCGGCCGAGGCCCGTCAGGCGGCCATCAGCGCCGGCCACCAGGCCGCTTTTGTCCGGCTGGTCGACCGCCTGGTCCCCAAGGCCCAGCAGGGCAGCGTTCCGGTGCTGGGCCCGGGCCTGGTGGAGTTCTACGTGCTCGATTTCTCGGTCAACAACGAACGGACATCCGCGGTCCGGTATCTGGCCGAGCTCAACTTCCGTTTCAATCCCCAGGAAGTGCGGACGCTGCTCCGCAACAGCGGCGTGGGCTTCGCGGAGACCCGCAGCAAGCCGTTGGTGGTCCTGCCGGTCTTCGGGGCGGAGGGCGAGGCACCGCGTCTCTGGCGTGAGCCCAACCCCTGGCGCGGCGCCTGGGCCCAGCGCGGGCCGGACGAAGGCCTGGTTCCGGTTCGGGTGCCGTTGGGCGATCTCAGTGACGTGGCCTCGGTGGATGCCGCGCGCGCGTTGGCCGGCGACGCAACCGCACTGGGCGCCATCGCGGCCAACTATGGTGCAAGCGCCGTCCTGGTCGCCCATGCAACGCTGCGCGGTGATCCGGCGCTGGGTGGCGCGCGCCTCGACATCGTCATCAGCCGCTATGAACAGGGCCGGCGCCTGACAACGACACGCGACGCCGTGACCCAGCAAGACGGCGAGGCCGGCGCCGGATTTTTCGCCCGAGCCGCCGGCGGGGTGGACGCAGCGGTTCAGGAAGCCTGGAAGCAGCAAAACGTGCTGCAGTTCGGCAACCGCCGCTCCATTGCCGTCTTCGTACCGCTGACGGGCCTGTCGGACTGGCTGACGGTCAAGCAGCGTCTCGGCGGCGTGGCCGCGATACAGGCGGTCGACGTCAATACGCTGACGCGCAACGAGGCGAAGATGGAGATCTCCTTCGTCGGTGACGAGGGCCGTCTGACGCGGGCCCTTGCCCAGCGCGACCTGTTCCTCTCGCTGCGTGAAGACAGCAACTGGGAACTGACACTGACCGGGCGGCCCGCCGGCGGCGCAGGGTCGATCCAGCCGCCGCCTGACCGATCTTTGGCGCCCGATCAGCCGCCGCCCCCTGGTCAGCCCCCGGGCTCCGATCCGCTGCTGCCGCCCGAGACGCAATGACGGCGCCCCGGGAAGATCCACCGGCGCGCGGCGGGCCCGCGGAGCCAGGGCCGGCGGGTGCTGCGGCCCAGCCACCAGCTCCACCCATTGCACGAAGCTGGAGGTTCTGGCTCGTTCTGCTCGTCGTCGTTCTCGCTTGCGTCTATCTGCTGCGCAGCGTGCTGCTGCCCTTCGTTGCCGGTATGGCGGTGGCCTATCTGCTCGATCCCGTCTGCGACCGACTGGAGAAGTGGAAGCTGTCGCGGACCTGGGCGACCGCCATTGTAACCGTCGCCTTTCTGATGATCTGTGTGATCATCCTGCTGATCCTGGTGCCGGCCATCGTCGGGCAGATCGCAACCCTGATCGAACGCGCACCGGTCTATGTGAGTGCGATTCAACGCGAGATCGGCGAACTGATCGCCATGCTGAAGGACCGGCTGGCGCCGGAGACACTGGACCGTCTGCGCGAAGCCCTCGGCGGTTCGGCGGACAGACTGGTCTCCTGGCTGACGCAGCTTTTGGGCGGTCTGATCTCGGGCGGCGTGGCCTTTTTCAATTTCCTTGCTCTCTTGGTCATCACGCCCGTGGTCGCGTTTTACCTTCTGCGCGACTGGGACCGCATCGTCGACCAGGCCGACGACGTCCTGCCGCGCAAACACCTCGAGACGATCCGTGGCCTGGCGCGGGAAGTGGATCAGACCCTGGCCGGTTTCCTGCGCGGGCAGGGCATGGTCTGCGTGCTGTTGGCCGTCTTCTACGCGGTGGGGCTGACGCTGGTCGGCCTCGACTTCGGGCTGGTCGTCGGGCTGGTTGCCGGTTCGCTTTCCTTCATCCCTTATGTCGGCTCGCTGGTCGGCCTCTTCCTTTCGGTCGGCTTGGCGCTGGTGCAGTTCGACAGCCTGTTCGATGTTGCCATCGTCGCGGCGATCTTCTTCGTCGGGCAGGCGATCGAGGGCAATTTCCTCACCCCCAAGCTGGTGGGCGAGAAGGTCGGGCTTCACCCTGTCTGGGTCATGTTCGCGTTGCTGGCCGGCGGTGCGCTCTTCGGGTTTGTCGGTGTGCTCCTGGCGGTACCCGTGGCAGCCATCGTCGGGGTCGGCGTGCGCTTCGCCGTCAGCCAGTACCTCCGCAGCGACCTCTACACCGGTGAGCACAGCTCCTCTATGGCCAGCCGTCATCCCGGCGAAGCACAGCGGACGGGGCCGGACGACCAGGCGTGAAGGCGACTCGGCAGCTGGCCCTCGATCTGGGGCACCGCCCGGCGCTGGGGCGCGAGGACTTTCTGGTGGCGCCGAGCAACGAACTGGCGGTTGCCTGGATCGACCGCTGGCCGCAGTGGCCCGCGCAGGCGCTTGCCGTTTACGGGCCGCCGGGCAGCGGCAAGACCCACCTCTGCCAGGTCTGGCGGCACAGCAGCGGCGCGGTCTCGGTGGACGCGGCCGGTCTGCGCCGGCACGAGCCGCCGGCGCTTCTGGGGGAGGCAGGCGCCTGCGTCGTCGAGACCGTTGCCGAGACTCTTGAGCATGACCCGGAGGTCGCGCGGCGCCTGCTGCATCTTTACAACATGATGCTCGAGCGCGGCGGCTATCTGTTGTTGAGCGACCGGCTGCCGCCGGCCCGATGGTCCTGTCCCCTGGCGGATCTGCGCTCGCGCCTCGCCGGCATGCAGGCCGTCGCACTCAGCGAGCCGGACGAGGCGCTGGTGCAGGCCGTCCTGGTGAAGCTCTTTTCCGACCGGCAGCTTACGGTAACGCCGGAGGTCATTCAGTTCCTCGCCCCGCGCATCGACCGGTCGCTGGATGCGGCCCGCCGCATCGTATCGGCAATCGACACCCGTGCGCTGGAGGCAAGACGCCAGATCACAGTACCGCTGGTGCGGCTGGTTCTCTCCGAAGCGGGCACGGCGTTTCACGCAGACCCACAAGAAGACAGCAGCAAGTAGACGGACAAGGGAGGCCCCGGATGGATCTCGGTATCAAAGGCCGCAAGGCTCTGGTGTGTGCGGCAAGCAAGGGGCTGGGCAAGGCCTGCGCCATGTCGCTGGCACGCGAAGGCGTTGATGTGACCATTGTCGCGCGCACTGCTGGCCCACTGGCCGACACTGCGGAGGAAATCCGCGAGGCAAGCGACGTGCTGGTGACCGCGGTGGCGACCGACATCACCACACCGGAAGGCCGCGCCGAGGCGCTGGAGGCCTGCCCGACGCCGGACATCCTGGTGAACAACGCCGGTGGTCCGCCGCCCGGCGACTTCCGCAACTGGGACCGCGACGTCTGGATCAAGGCGCTGGATGCCAACATGCTGACCCCGATAGAGTTGATCAAAGCAACGGTCGATCACATGATCGAGCGGCGCTTCGGGCGCATCGTCAACATCACCTCCGCCGCGGTGAAGGCACCCATCGACATCCTCGGTCTGTCCAACGGGGCGCGCGCGGGCCTGACGGGCTTCGTCGCCGGGCTGTCGCGCAAGACCGTGCGCCATAACGTCACCATCAACGCGCTGCTGCCCGGCCCCTTCGATACCGATCGCTTGCGCTCGAACCTTCAGGTGGTGGCGGACAACGCGGGCCGGCCGGTGGAGGAAGTCGCCAAGGAACGTGCTGATGGCAACCCGGCGGGCAGATTCGGCGATCCTGCAGAGTTCGGAGAGGCCTGCGCCTTCCTCTGCGCAGCGCAGGCAGGCTACATCACCGGCCAGAACATCCTGTTGGACGGGGGCGCCTTTCCCGGGACACTGTAGGTTCGGGTGAAAGTCTGACGCGGTCCGGGTTGACGTATCGCGCAAACACGTTGCTGTGACATTAAACGGCTGCGGGGATGCGCCGCGCGGCAGCGGCGTAGCACCGATCACACCATGGCTTCGAGGCAGCTTTGGAAGGATCGGGAAAATGATAAGAACGTTTGCGCTCGCCGCCTGCGCGGCTTTTCTGCTCACCGCAGCGCCGGCTCATGCCGACGATGATGATGACGACGGTTACCGCTACTACCGTTGGTACGACTACGACGACGATCACAGGCATAAACACAAGCACAGGCACTACAAGAAGCATCGCAAGCACTGGAAGAAGGCGGAGAAGCACGTCTACCACCATCACGGCGGTCATCACCACCATCACTGGCACAAGCCAAAACGCAAGAAGGCCAAGAAGAAGGTCTACGTCGAGAAACACGTCTATCACCACTACCCCAAAAAGCACCGCCACAAGAAGAAGCACCACTACCGCCATGGCGGACATCACCACCATCACTACAAACATACTCACAGGAAGCAGCGCTACGACCGCCACGACGATCGGGACTGGGCGATCTTCGCGATCCTCGCCCTGCAGATCGTGGATGTGTTGAACGAGAGCCAGCGCCACAGCTACGCAGTGGCCCAGCAGAGAGCGACGGTTGCGCCGCTGGGCGAGTCCATTCGCTGGTACGACGGACGGGCGTCCGGGGCGGTGGTTCCGGTCCGCGAGGGCAGCGACCGGAGCGGGAACTACTGCCGCGAGTTCCAGCAGGAGATCATTGTCGGCAACCAGCGTCAGGCGGGCTACGGCGTCGCCTGCCTCAAGCCGGACGGATACTGGGAGATTGCCTCTTAGATATCTGATTTTGTTCGGAAATTTTATTCATACTCCGGCGTGGCCCCCGTTTGCTCCCAGCAGGCGGGGCGCGCCTGTTCCTGCCCGCCAGGGCCGCTTTGTCCCTTGGGGCGCATACTGTTAGGATTTCTTCGTCAGGATTGGTACCGCACAGGCGTTGCCGGCGTCCCCGCAGAGTTCCATCAATCTGTCATCAAGGGGGAAGGGAGCCGTGCTATAGGAAGCGGTCTTTCGGATAGGACACAGGACGGGAGATTCTCAAGTGGTCAAAAGTGAGAGCGTGGCACTGGAGATAGAGCAGCTCGAGCAGGAATCCGACCTGCCCGAAGGGTCCCAGGTCGCCGCGATCGATCTTGCCGCGCCGGAGCGGTTCATCAACCGCGAGATCTCCTGGCTGGCCTTCAACGAGCGTGTGCTCGAGGAAGCCTACAATGCCAATCATCCCCTCTTCGAGCGACTGAGATTCCTGTCCATCTCCGCAAGCAACCTCGACGAGTTCTTCATGGTGCGTGTGGCCGGCCTGCTGGGTCAGATCCGCGCCGGAGTCAAAACCCGTACACCCGAAGGGCTGACCCCCGGCCAGCAGCTTTCCGCCATCAACGAGCGCGTCGCCAAGCTGATGCGCTGGCAACAGGAGAAATGGCACGACCTGATCGGCGAACTGAAGGCCGAGGGCATCGAAGTGGTCAGGCCACGAGAGTTGAAGCGCCCCGAGCGCCGCTGGCTCGACCAGTACTTCACAGAGCAGCTCTACCCGGTGCTGACGCCGATCGCCATCGATCCGGCCCATCCCTTTCCCTTCATCCCCAACCGTGGGCTCTGCCTGGTGGTCGAGCTGCTGCGCGACGAGGACAACACCCACATCAACGGCCTGATCTCCCTGCCGGGCAAGATCGAACGCTTCCTGCGGCTGCCGGGCGACGGCGCGCGCTTCATTCGGCTGGAAGAGGTGCTGCTGCTTTACTTCGACGAGCTGTTTCCCGGTTTCGAGGTGACGTCGACCGGCTATTTCCGGGTCTTGCGCGACAGCGACCTGGAGGTGGAGGAAGAGGCTGAAGATCTGGTGCGCGTTTTCGAGACCGCCCTGAAGCGGCGGCGGCGCGGATCGGTCATCCGCCTGACGGTGAATTCGAACATGCCGACGACGCTGCTCGACTTCGTCATCCGCGAGCTTCAGGTCGAGCGGGCGAATGTCTTTCCGCTGGACGGCATGCTGGGCTTGGTCGATACCAAGGAAATCATCCTCGACGACCGCCAGGACCTGCTGTTCACGCCTTACAACCCCCGTTTCCCGGAACGTATCCGCGACTTCGGCGGGGACTGTTTCGAAGCCATCCGGGAAAAGGACTTCGCCGTCCATCACCCCTACGAGAGCTTCGATGTGGTCGTCCAGTTCCTGCGCCAGGCGGCCATGGATCCCGCGGTGGTCGCCATCAAGCAGACGCTTTACCGCACCTCGGAGAACTCTCCCGTCGTGCGGGCCCTGGCCGAGGCGGCCGAGGCCGGCAAGTCGGTCACCGCGCTGGTCGAGCTGAAGGCGCGCTTCGATGAGGAGCGCAACATCCGCTGGGCGCGCAACCTGGAGCGGGCCGGCGTGCAGGTGATCTATGGCTTCATCGAGCTGAAGACCCATGCCAAGATCTCGCTGGTCGCGCGGCAGGAGGGGGCGTCTCTGCGCACCTATGTGCACTACGGCACCGGCAACTACCATCCGATCACCGCGCGCATCTATACCGACATCTCGTATTTCTCCTGCGATCCGCTGCTGGCCCGCGACGCGACCCGTCTGTTCAATTACATGACCGGCTACGCCAAGCCCAAGGCGATGGACAAGGTCGCCTTTGCGCCACTCACGCTGCGGTCCACGCTGCTCGAGCTCATCGACGACGAGATCGCCCATGCCAGGGCCGGCCGCCCGGCCACGATCTGGGTCAAGCTGAACTCCCTGGTCGACCCGGAGATCATCGATGCCCTCTACAAGGCCTCTCAGGCCGGGGTGTCGATCGACCTGGTGCTGCGCGGCATCTGCTGCCTGCGGCCGGGTGTGCCCGGCCTGTCGGAGAACATCCGGGTCAAGTCGATTGTCGGCCGCTTTCTGGAGCATAGCCGAATTGTTTGCTTCGGCGCCGGCAAACAGCTACCGTCTCGAAGCGCCAAGGTCTTCATCTCTTCCGCCGACTGGATGCCCCGCAACCTCGACCGGCGGATCGAGACCCTGGTGCCGATTGAGAACGCGACGGTCCACCAGCAGATTCTAGACCAGATCATGATTGCCAATCTCAACGACGAGGCGCAGTCCTGGATTCTGGAGCCCGAGGGCACCTATCGCCGCGTCAGGTCCACCACCAAATCCTTCAGCGCCCATACCTACTTCATGACCAACCCCAGCCTGTCCGGGCGTGGGTCGGCCCTGAAGAAGTCGAAGAAGGCGCCGAGGCTGGTGCTCAAGAAGATGTAAAGGCTCCATGGATGTAGCTTCCCGCGCGACGCTCTCGAGGCTTCCGAAATCAGCGACGAAGGATCGGCGGATCGCGGTCATCGACATCGGCTCGAATTCGATCCGGCTGGTGGTCTTCGACGGCCTGAAGCGGGCGCCGGTCACTGTCTTCAATGAAAAGGTGCTCTGCGGGCTGGGCCGGGGGCTGCAAAGCAGCGGCCAGCTGAGCCCGGGGGGCGTCGAGTTGGCGGTCCCGAACCTCATCCGATTCACGGCGCTGGCCCACGCCATGGGCGTGGCGCGTGTCGATCTGATCGCAACGGCGGCCGTCCGCGATGCCCAGAACGGGCCCGACTTCGTCAAGACCATCGAACAGGCCTGCGGGCATTCGGTGACCGTGCTCAGCGGTGCCGAGGAGGCCCGGCTGTCGGCGCTCGGGGTTATTGCCGGCAATCCGCAGGCCGACGGCATCATGGGGGATCTCGGCGGCGGCAGCCTGGAACTGGTCGACGTCAAGAACGGCAAGATCGGTGCGGCGACGACCCTGGCGCTGGGGCCGCTGCGCCTGATGGAAAGCTGTGGCGACAACCGGCAGAAGGCGCGGGGGAAGATCGACGAAGCCCTGGAGGCCGTGGACTGGTTGAAGGCGGGGGAGGGGCGGTTCTTCTATCCCGTGGGAGGCGCCTGGCGCAATCTGGCGCGCCTGCACATAGAACAGAAGCGTCACCCGTTGCACGCCATCCACGGCCACACAATCACCAGCGACGAGGCGGTCAAGCTGGCGCGTCTGGTGAGCCGCCAGGGAAAGAGCTCGCTTTCCGGGATTGACTTCATCTCCCGGCGGCGGCGCGAAACCTTGCCGCTGGGATCGCTGGTCCTCGGGCGACTGCTGCGGAAGACGAGGTCGCAGGACGTGAGCTTCTCGACCTTCGGCCTGCGTGAAGGTTATCTCTTCGACCAGCTTTCCAAGCGCCATCAGGCTGAGGATCCGTTGCTTTCAGCAGCACGTGAGTTTGCCGAACGGGAAGGGCGCTTCGGCGGCCTCGGCGATGCACTGCTGCGCTGGAGCGATCCGCTCTTTCCAGACGAGGATACAGAGGAGCGGCGGCTGAGGGAGGCTGCCTGCCATCTCTCAGACTTTGCCTGGCGCGAGCATCCGGACTTCCGCGCAAGCCAGGCGATGCGGCGTGTTCTGCACTATCCGCTGGTGGCCATCGACCATCGGGGACGCAGCTTCCTGGCGTACACCGTCTTTCTGCGCTATGGCGGGGGAGCCGCTTCACGGGACAGCGAGGCTGCCACGATGCTGCTCAGCGAAAACTGGCGGACCCGGGCCAACCTGCTGGGCTCGGCCCTCAGGCTGGCCTTCCGCGTCTCCGGTGCAACCGGGGAGATTCTCGACCGCTGCCAGCTGCGTGTCGACGGCCGTGTGCTGGAACTGGTGCTGCCGAATGACGGGACCGTGCCCGACGGCGAGGCTGTACACCGCCGCCTGCGGGCGCTCGCCGCCATCGGCGGCTTCGACGATTGCCGGATCGTCGTTTAGCGAACGGCGACTGTCTTGCGCACCGCGAGAACTGTTTTCGCCCAGTCCGCGTTTGGGCGTTGAACCCTGTAAAACCCGACGTACTGACCGGGCTGCAGGTTCTCGCCTCTTTTTCGCAAGCCGAAGCTCACCGTCCAGACCGCCCTGTTTCTCTCAAGCACACGTTTGTTGTTGAAGAAGGTTCGCCCGTCCGGCCCGAGAATCATGAGCGTTTCCAGGTCACCCTCGCGGAGCCCCCAAGTTCCCGCCCAAAAAACGAGCACCCTCCCTTCAGTTGAGATTCCCGCGGGCGCATCGATGCCCGCCAGGATCTCCTGGTGGTCTGGTTGACGGTCAAGAAAGCCGGCGGAGAGGAGCCCTCCGGCGCGGTAGGGGATCTGCGCCTGCGCCGCGTCAGACCAGAGGCTTTGGCCCATCTCGCCGCAAGCCGCTGAAGGCTCCAGACCGGTGAAGGGATCGAGCAGCTTGTTCCGATGGGTGACGGCGAAGTGGACATGGGGGAACTCGCTGTTGCCGGAGAGACCAATGAGGCCCAGCCTGTCGCCTCGCTTGACGCGGTCCCCCTTCTTCACCGCCACGGTTCCCTTCATCAGGTGGGCGTAGGTGGTGACCCAGCCGCCGCCATGACTGATGGCGACCCAGTTGCCGTTCCTTTCCTCCCGCGTCTTTCCCGGCCCGGTCTCGCTCATGAGGATGTCGGGCTGGCCGTCGAAAGCGAAGATCACCTCTCCGTCGGCTGCGGCGATCACCGCAGTGCCCTCGCGCATCTCGATCTCTGTGGGAACGCGGAAGTCGATACCCCGGTGCCCGTCGTAGCTGAGGCTGCCGCAGGTGTGGTCCTTCCAGCCCTCGCCGCCGTCATAGTCGATGTAGTTCTGAATGCTGCAGAGCTCGCCCATCACGCAGTCGACCGGCAGCCCGAAGCCGCCGCCGGGGGGGCTGAGGCTCTCCGCCTTGGCGGCTTGAGGCGCAGCCAAGAACACGAGGCCGGCCAGAACTGCCAGGCCGGCCAGCCCTCGCAAGAGACGGCGCCCTGCGGTCAACCCGCTTCCTCGCGTTCTTTGAGGTTCACCAGACGCACCTTGTTGCCCCTGGCCGACAGGGCGACCGCTCCGCGCTTCAGCGCGAGGGCGTCGCGGCCGAAGATCTCGTAGCGCCAGCCTTTCAGGGCCATCACGTCAGCCTTGTCGCTGGCCGCGATCTGATCGAGGTCGGCAGAGTTGGCGATCAGCTTCTGTGCGACGTCATGCTCGTCACAGCGCAGCTTCAGAAGGACCTTGAGCAGGTCGATCAGCGGCCCGGCGCCGTTGGGGGCGGACCCCTTCGGTGGCGGTGTCGGCAGTTCGGTATCCGGCAGGGCCAGCGCGCGGCCGACGGCCTCCAGGATGGCCCGGCCGAGGCGGCCGCGGGCCATGTCCTTGCTGACGCCGCGGGAGCGGGCAAGCTCCGCATCGCTTGTCGGCCGGTGGGCGGCGATGTCAAAGAGCTGCTCGTCGCGGAGCACGCGCCCGCGCGGAACGTCGCGCTGCTGCGCCTCTTCCTCGCGCCAAGTCGCAAGCGCCCGCAGCACCGCAAGATAGCGGCGGTCGTTGGAGCGGGTCTTGAGCCGGCGCCAGGCATTCTCCGGCTCCAGCCGATAGGTTTCCGGCGAGGTCAGCACCGCCATCTCTTCCTCCAGCCAGGCGGCCCGGCCCGACTTGGCCAGGCGGGCGGCCAGCTTGCGGTAGATCTTGCGCAGATGCGTCACGTCGGCCAGCGCATAGTTCAGTTGGCGCTCGGCCAGGGGACGGCGCGACCAGTCCGTAAAGCGAGAGGACTTGTCCACATGCGCGCCGGTCATCTTGCGCACCAGGGTATCGTAGCCCACGGACTCCCCGAAGCCGCAGACCATGGCAGCCACCTGGGTGTCGAAGATCGGCGCCGGCAGACGCCCGGTCAGATGAAAGAAGATCTCCATGTCCTGGCGGGCCGAGTGAAGCACCTTGAGGATCTTCGGGTCATCGAACAGGGCCAGAAGCGGGGCGAGGTCGAGCTTGGGGGAGAGCGCATCGATGGCGGCCTCGTGGTCCGAACCCGCCACCTGGACGAGACAGAGTTTCGGCCAGTAGGTCGAATCGCGAAGGAATTCGGTATCGAGGGTGATGAAGTCGGCTTTGGCAAGGCGCCCGCAGAGGACTTCCAACTCCGCGGTTTCGGTAATCAGGCTCATGTCAGCGGTATACACGTTATCACTATGGGGTGGAAGCGCCGAGGCGGCGGCAGGCCAGGAAAGTAGGCGCCCACCCCCGGCCCGGCCCGGCGCCACCAGCGGCCGCCTGCAGACTTGACAAAGCGGCCAAATCCCGGCCTTTTGCGCGCTCATTGACTGCCCCGCCGACAAGATCCCAGGACCTTTTCCGATGCACCCCTATCGTAGTCATAGCTGTGGAGAACTGCGCGCGGCCCACGCCGGCGAGCGTGTAAGGCTTTCCGGATGGATTCATCGCAAACGCGATCACGGGCAGTTGCTTTTCGTCGACCTTCGCGACACCCACGGCATCACCCAGTGCGTGATCGATGTCAGCAGCCCCCTGTTTCAGGACCTGGAGCAAACCCGGGTCGAGAGCGTCATCACCGTGACCGGCCCGGTCGTCAAGCGAACGCCGGATACGGTTAACACGTCGGTCCCGACCGGCGAGGTGGAGATCCAGGTCGAGGAACTGGCGGTGCAGTCGCGTGCCGAGGTGTTGCCGCTGCAGGTCAATTCAGAGGAGGATGCCGGCGAGGAGACCCGCCTGCGCTACCGCTATCTCGATCTGCGCAGGGAAAAGATGCAGGCACGCATCAGGCTGCGCGGGGCGGTCATCGATTCCATCCGGCGGCGCATGGTGGAGCAGGGTTTCCAGGAGTTCCAGACGCCCATCCTGACCGCCAGCAGCCCTGAAGGCGCGCGTGACTATCTGGTTCCGAGCCGCCTGCACCCCGGCAAGTTCTATGCCCTGCCGCAGGCCCCGCAGATGTTCAAGCAGCTGCTGATGATCGCCGGCTTCGACCGCTACTTCCAGATCGCGCCCTGTTTCCGCGACGAGGACAGCCGCGCCGACCGCTCGCCCGGCGAGTTCTATCAGCTCGATCTGGAGATGAGCTTCGTCACCCAGGACGATGTCTTCGCCGCCCTGGAGCCGGTGCTGGGCGGTGTCTTCGAAGAGTTCAGCAACGGCCGGGCGGTCACGGCGCAGCCCTTTCCGCGCATCCCGTTTCGCGAGGCCATGCTGAAGTATGGTTCCGACAAGCCGGACCTGCGCAACCCGGTGGAGATCGCCGACGTGACCGAGGCTTTCCGCGGGTCCGGCTTCGGCATCTTCGCCAGGGCGGTCGAGGGCGGATCGGTGGTGCGGGCCATTCCCGCGCCGGGCGCAGCCGGCCGGCCGCGCAGCTTCTTCGACAAGCTGAACGACTGGGCCCGCAGCGAAGGCGCGGCCGGTCTGGGGTACATCATCTTTGCCGAGGACGGCAGCGCCAAGGGGCCGATTGCCAAGAACCTGGACCCTGAGCGCACGGCGCAGATCAAGGCCGGCGCAGGGCTTGGCGACGGCGATGCGGTGTTTTTCGCCTGCGACAAGGAGGGGGCGGCCGCCAAGCTGGCCGGTCAGGTCCGCAACCGGCTGGGCGACGAGCTGGACCTGCTTGAGAAGAACGCTTTCCGGTTCTGCTGGATCGTCGACTATCCGATGTTCGAACTGGACGAGGACAGCGGCAAGATCGAGTTCAGCCACAACCCCTTTTCCATGCCGCAGGGCGGGCTCGAGGCGCTGGACACCAACGAGCCACTGGAGGTTCTGGCCTATCAGTACGACATCGTCTGCAACGGCGTCGAGCTGTCCTCCGGGGCGATCCGGAACCACCTGCCTGAAGTGATGTACAAGGCCTTCGGCATCGCGGGGTACAGCCAGGAACAGGTCGATTCCGAGTTTGCTGGCATGATTTCCGCCCTGAAGTTCGGGGCGCCGCCGCATGGCGGCTCTGCTCCCGGCATCGACCGGATCGTGATGCTGCTGGCCGACGAGCCGAACATCCGCGAGGTGGTGGCCTTCCCCATGAACCAGCGGGCCGAAGACCTGATGATGCAGGCTCCGGCGCCGGTGAGCGCGCGCCAGCTGGCGGAGTTGCACATCAAGCTGGATCTGCCGCCCGAGTGATGCCGGGCTTGGCGCCGGGGGGAGGGGCCATGGCTGAACGGACTCCCGTCGAGGACGGCTTCTTCATGCCGGCCGAATGGGCCGCGCACGAGCGCTGCTGGATGGCCTGGCCCTGCCGTGGCAGCCTCTGGGAAGAGGGGCTCGACAAGGCGCGCGACGCCTATGCCGCCGTGGCCCGGGCGATCGCCGGTTTCGAGCCGATCACCATGCTGGCCAAGCCCGCGGAACTGGAAGATGCCCGCGCGCGCTGCGGCGTGGAGGTCGACTGCCTTGCCCTGCCGCTCGACGACTCCTGGATGCGCGACTTCGGGCCCAGCTTCCTGGTCGACGGCAAAGGCGGGCTGGCGGGCGTCGACTGGGGCTTCAACGCCTGGGGCAACAGGTTCCACCCCTACGACCAGGATGCCCTGGTCGCCGAGCGGATTCTGGCGCAGCTCGGCGTGGCGCGGTACCGGGCGCCCCTGGTTCTGGAGGGCGGCTCGATCCACGTCGACGGTGAGGGGACGCTGCTGACCAGCGAGGAGTGCCTGCTGCACCCCAACCGCAATCCGGATCTGGACCGGTCGGCCATCGAGGATCTGCTGCGCCGCTACCTCGGCATCGAAGCTGTGGTCTGGCTGGGCCAGGGCCTGGACAGGGACGACACCGACGGCCACGTCGACAACATCGCCTGCTTCCTGCGCCCCGGTGTCGTCATGGCTGTGACCTGCGACGACCCGGCCGACCCGAACCACGCGATCCTGCGGGACAACCTGGCCCGGCTTGCCAAAGCGAGGGACGCCAAGGGGCGGGCGCTGGAGGTCGTCGAACTGCCGCTGCCCCGCGAGGCCCGCTACCTGGACGGCCAACGGCTGTCGCTGTCCTATGTAAACTACTACATCGCCAACGGTGGCGTGGTGATGCCGTCCTTCGGCGACCCGCAGGACCCGGTTGCCCGGGAGATCGTCGCGGGGAGCTTTCCCGACCGGCAGGTGGTTCAGGTGCCGGCCAGCGACATCCTGGTCGGCGGTGGCGGCATCCACTGCATCACCCAGCAGCAACCGCTGCCGTAACGCCGACGGGCTTCGTTCCCATAGGCGCAAACCGATGAACCGGGAGCGCGTTTCGATCCCAGGGCAGATAAGCAATCATCGGTAGGCGTGCATTCCTTCGCAGCGGTTCCCTTTGGCCGGGCTTCTCCTTCTCGCCGGCCATCAAGAATTCGTTAAGCAAACATCTTGCGTACTTTAGATTGATCAAGTTGACTCGCTATTTGCTGTATTAACGGATACTTCACTTGCATTCCCTATAGCCCCCCTAAGCTTGCAGTTGCCCTTGGGTTTTGTTCCGAGAGCTTCAAAGCCGAGCACAAACGTAATGATTAGAAGGGATCTTGGGGATCATGGGAAATCTTCACCTGAAGCGTGCGCTGCTGCCGGCCGTTGTTTTTGCCATGGCGGCCACCACAACGATGGCGGCAAACGCCGAGGTCGGTGTTACCGACACCACCATAACCTTTGGCCAGTCTGCCGCGCTTGACGGCCCGGCGGCCGCACTCGGCACCGGCATGCGCGAGGGTATTCTGGCGGCCTTCGCCGAGGCCAACCGCAATGGCGGCGTCGCCGGCCGTCAACTCGAACTCAAGAGCTACGATGACGGCTACGAGCCGGAGCGGGCCATCAGCAACGTCCAGAACCTGATCAACCAGGACCAGGTCTTCGGTCTGATCGGTGCTGTCGGCACGCCCACCTCCAAGGCCACCCAGCCGATCGCGACCGACGCCGGCGTGCCTTTTGTGGGCCCGTTCACCGGCGCCGGCTTCCTGCGCGACCCGGCGCTGGACAACGTCATCAACGTCCGCGGCACCTACGGTCAGGAGACCGAGGCCTGGATCAAGCATCTGACCGAGGATCTGGGGTACGACCGTATCGCCATCCTCTATCAGGACGACTCCTTCGGCCGCGTCGGTCTTGCCGGCGTGAACAAGGCGCTTGAGAAGCGTGGCCTGTCGCTGGTCGCCGAGGGCACCTACAAGCGCAACACGACCGCCGTGAAGTCCGCCCTGCTGGCGATCCGCAAGGCCAAGCCGCAGGCGGTGGTCATGGTTGGCGCCTACAAGCCGATCGCCGAATTCATCAAGCTTGCCCGCAAGACCAAGCTGTCGGCGACCTTCGTCAACATCTCCTTCGTCGGCTCCAAGGCGCTGGCCCAGGAACTCGGCAAGGACGGCGACGGCGTCGTGATCACCCAGGTCGTGCCGTTCCCCTGGGATGCCTCGATCCCGCTGGTCAAGCAGTACCAGGCTGCGATGAAGGCGCATGACCCCAGCGCCGAGCCCGGCTTCGTCTCCCTGGAGGGCTACATGGTCGGCCGCATCGCCATCATGGCCCTGGAAAATGCCGGTGGGGAACTGACCCGGCAATCCTTCCTGCAGGCCGTTGCCAAAACCGGCAGCTTTGATCTGGGCGGCGTTACGCTGACCTATGGCCCCGGCGACAACCAGGGCATGGACGAGGTCTTCCTCTCCATCATCCAGTCTGACGGCACCTTCAAGGCGGTCGAACGCCTCGGCGGCGCCAGCTAACTGGAACAGTTGCAAAGGGGCGCCCCTTCCGGGCGCCCCTTTCTACCGCAAGCCCATGCGGGCTCTTCGGTTGCAGCATTGGGGTTAGTGTGATGGGCAATCCAAAAACCAAGGAGGCGAAGCCCTCCCCGGCGGCGAAGCAGGCTGCCGAACCGTCTGGGAAGGCCGGGAAGGCCGGGAAGCCGGGTCGCAGAGGCCTTCAGCAACGCATGAGCGGCATCCGCGCACGACTGTTCAGCGCTTTCGGCGCTGTGGCCTTTCTGACCGTTGCCGCCAGCGCGGTGGCGCTGATCGCCTTCTCGAACGTGGGAGAGGTCTTCTACCAGGTCACCAGCCGCAGCGTGCCGGCGATGACCGAGGCGCTGAGGCTGTCCTCCATCAGCGCGGCCCTCTCCGCCGAGGCGCCGGCCCTGGTTGCCGCTAGGGATGATGCGCAGCGCGCGGAACGCAAAGCGGTGCTTGCGGAGATGAGCACCGCGATGAACGCCAACCTGACAGCCCTGCGCGCACGTCTCGGCCAGTCGGAACAGCTGGAAGCAATCGAGGCGATGACAGGAGAGGCAACGGCCAACCTGCAATTGCTGGACGAGGCTGTCGGTGAAATGCTTGCGGCCCGCGCCGCACGGGAAACGAAAGTCGAAGAGATCACCAGCGTTCATGCGGACATCCTGTCGATCACCGTGCCGCTGGTCGACGACGTCAACTTCGAGCTGGTCATCCAGGCCGATGATGCATCGCTGATCGGCGGCGAGGCCGTGACGGAGCTGTTTGACAGCGGCGTGACCTCTCTGCGCGCCGTCCTCCAGGTCGAGGCCCAGTCGAACCTACTGGACGGCATCCTGCGCGACGCCGCCAACACCAACGATGCCAGCCGGTTGGAGCCCCTCAAGGAGCGCTTCGATACGGCCGTGGCGACCTTGAGCGAAAGCCTTGGGCTGATCCCCGAAGGCGAGCAGGCCGAAACTCTCGGTTTCCTGATCGGCAGTCTTGTCGCCCTCGGGGCGGACGAAGTGAACATCTTCACCCTGCGCAAGGCCGAACTCGAAGCGGCCGACTATGCCGAGGACGTGCTGAACGACAGCCGTCAACTGACACAGCAGCTGGCCACGCAGGTCGACGCCCTGGTGGCGCAGGCGGCTGATGAATTGAACGAGGGTACCAACTCTTCTGAGAGCGCCATTTCGCAAGGCCAGCTCTGGCTGGCCGTCATTGCGGTGGTAAGCCTCGGTTTCGCCCTGGCGATCGCCTGGCTTTATGTCGGTCGAAATCTGGTCGCCCGCCTCTCCGCGGTCGTGGCGGCGATGCGTGAGATCGCGGGCGGCAACCTGAAGGCGCAGCTTGCGGTCAAGGGTAATGACGAGATCGCCGAGATGGCGACGACCCTGATGGTCTTCCGCGACGGCCTGGCCGAGGTCGAAAAGGCAAACACCAAGATCGAGGAAGAACGCGCGGCGGCGGCGATGGAGCGGCAGGCAGCCATGATGGCACTGGCCGACGGCTTCGAGGCCTCCGTGTTGGGGGTCGTCGAGTCGGTTTCCGCGGCTTCGGGCGAGATGCAGAGTTCATCGAAGGGCATGGCCGAACGGGCGGACAACGCGAAGGTGCAGGCCGATGCGGCTGCCGGCGCGGCCGAGCAGGCCGCCGGCAACGTGCAGACGGTCGCCAGCGCCGCCGAGGAACTCGCTGCCTCCATCGAGGAGATCGGGCGTCAGGTCAACCAGTCGTCCAAGATCGCGGCGCAGGCCGTCGACCGGGGCCAGAAGACGAACGAGCAGGTCGAAGGCCTGGCCCAGGCCGCGCAGAAGATCGGCGAGGTCGTCAAGCTGATCACCGACATCGCCGAGCAGACGAATCTGCTGGCCCTCAATGCCACGATCGAGGCGGCACGGGCCGGCGAAGCCGGGAAGGGCTTCGCGGTCGTCGCCAGTGAGGTCAAGGGTCTGGCGACCCAGACGGCAAAGGCCACCGAAGACATCGCGGAGCAGGTCAATGACATCCAGGCGGCCACCCGGGTCGCGGTGGATGCGATCAAGGAAATCACCACGACGATCTCCGAGATCGACAAGATCGGCACGACGATCGCGTCGGCGGTGGAAGAGCAGTCGGCGGCGACCAAGGAGATTTCCCGCAATGTGCAGGAGGCTGCCAACGGCGCCCAGAAGGCGGGCAGCAACATCTCCGGCGTGCATCAGGCCATCGGCGAGACCGGCGAGTCCGCACAGCGGATCCTCGGCGCTTCCGGCAAGCTGGCCGAACAGGCGGGCGAGCTGAAGTCCCAGGTGGGCCAGTTCCTGGAAAAGGTGCGCAGCGCCTGATCCACAGAGCTTGCGGGCGGCGGCGTCCATCGACGGTGCCGCCCCGTGGGCGCAGTCTAACCGCTGCCGTTTTCGTCGTCGGTTATCGTCCAGATTCGGGCGTGATCTTTGGCCCGCTGCGGCTGGACCACGCGAACCCGCTCCGTGATGCCCGCCTCTGTCATTTCCCGCTCGATTGCCAGCAGGCTGCCGAGCTTGTGGTCACAGAGACCGGCCGTATCTTCCAGCTCCGCCCGCGCCGCCAGAAGCGCTTCGGGAAGCCCGGGGGCGCCGTACTGCGTGACCAGATGCCGGCCCAACTGTTCCACGAGGCGGAAGAACCCCGCCTCGTCGATCTCAGCCACCTCAACCAGGGTCGTGAAGCCGAAGCTCTCTATGCCCAGCCAGGCCGAGCCGAACGCAAGGCGCAGCTTGTTATCGACGCTCTCGGCCGGCAGGTCGGCAAAGACAAAGGTGCCGGGAATAGCCCACTCGCCCGGCGGGCAAGCCTTGGGAAAGACCTGGGGATCGGACTGATCGAGGCGGATCGCACGGGGCAGGCGCATGCTGCCAGCCTATAGCATCGCATCGGGCATTGGGAAAAGACCCGGTTGACACCTGCCTGCACTGCAATGCGGACGGGCGTCAGCCTCCGCTGGAGACAAGCTGAGGGCGTTTGTTGCGGTAGAGATCCTGATCGGCAAGGAAGATGAGGGTTTCGGGCTGGCTGCGACGGTCGTAGTTGGCCATGCCGAAGCTTGCGGAGACGGACAGGAGAGTGTCCTGCCAGGGCACGCTCAGTCCATTGATCAGCCTGGACAGCTTGCGCGCAAGGAATTCGCTCTCTGTGATCGACGTATGGGTCATGATCACCGCGAACTCGTCTCCGCCGACCCGGGCCACATAGTCGCTTTCGCGGGTCGAACGCCTCAGGGCCTTTGCGACCGTGCGCAGCATGGCATCGCCGGCCTGATGGCCGTAGGTGTCGTTGACCGCCTTGAAATGATTCAGATCGCACAGCAGCAGCAGACCTTTTTCGTCCATCCGGCGGGCGCGGGCGAGAGCCCGGGAGAGCTCGGTCTCGAACCCGCGGCGGTTCAGCAGGGTGGTCAACTCGTCGGTCACCGAGAGCGATTCAAGGAAGCGGATGCGGGCGCGCTGCAGCGCGATGGACTGTTCCGCCGCCGCCGCCGCTTCGAGCAGATCGTCCAGCAGCCTCAGGCCACCCGGTCCGAGCGCGTCCGGAGAATCGTTGGCAATGCGCCGCAGGCGGTCCGCCACCGAGCAGAGCTGCGGCAGGCTGTCCTGCGCGATCAGGTTCTCGAACCTCATCCCATCCAAAAGATCTGGAATCATCCCGTTGTCCACCCACTTTAGTCCCCGTCCCAAGGGTATCGATGCAAGGCTGATGCCACAGTAATATTTATAAAAATCAATTAGTTATGACTATTTTCCGGCTGTACGAAAGGAGGAATCTGCCGCCCGCGCGGCAGATTTTGCCGCCGCCGCGAGCCGCTGGCCGGCTTCTTCGATCCCTGCGCAATTGGGCCGAAGGGCTTGATGTTTAAGAGATATGCAAGCACTTAGAGCTAATGACGGACAGCACCGCGGGCGCGGCCCAAGCCGCAGGGGAACTGATCATGCGTTTACCGAAGTGGGGTGCCTTGGCGATCCTGGCTTTGTGCTGGGGGCTGCCGGCATCCGCTGCGGCCGACACGGCCGGCGTCGACCTCGTCCCCCACCGGGCGAGCTATGCCTTGAGCCTGGGCGATGCGAGCAGTGCCAGCCCGGTGGTGCAGGCACAGGGTCGCTTCGACTTCGAGTGGGCGGATGCCTGCGACGGTTGGACCGTGGTCCAGCGCTTCCGCGTCAATCTGATTTACGACGACGGTTTTGTGGCTGACTTCGGATGGAGCCTGTCGTCCTGGGAGTCCAAGGACGGCAAGAGGTATCGTTTTTTCATTCGCCGGTTTGGTGCCGGTGGCGAGACCGAGCGCGTCCGCGGAGAGGCAACCTTGAACGACGACGGTTCAGGGCGGGCGGTATTCACCGAGCCGGAGGAACGTGAGATCGTGCTTCCGGACGGGACCCTGTTTCCGACCCAGCACACGATCGAAGTTCTGGCCAAGGCGCAGGAGACCATGGTGCCGCATTGGCGGCTGGTCTTCGACGGCTCTGGAGAGGAAGGGCTGTTCGGGGTTTCGGCTGCGCTGTCACGCCGCCTGCCGCCAGGAAGCGGAACCGGCATTGCCAGCCCGCTGCTGTCGAAGGTGCCCTCCTGGCGCATGACCCTTGCGTTCTACGGCGCCGACGAGTCGAATGCCGAGCCGGAGCAGGAGCAGGGACTGCGCCTCTTCGCGAACGGTATCGTCGACGAGATGCGTCTGAACTACGGCGACTTCGTGCTCGACGCCGACCTCAGCGCCGTCGAGCCTTTGCCGGTGCCCGACTGCTGATCGCGGGCCGCTGACATCCGGCTGTCGCCACTCAACCGCTGACCGGCTTCAGGGTTTGCGCGCCTGCGGCCCGCGGCCGGCGCCCCGCTTCGACCCATCCTTGTCGCCGCCGCGCAGGTCGCCGCTGGGATCGGCGCTCAGGCCGCGACCCTTGATAATCGACTCGTCCCCCAGCTTGCTGCGAACCTGATCCATCACCAGTTCGACTTTGACGCGCTTGTTGCGTTCGGGGTCGAGCAGGTCCGGCAGGTCGGCGTCGTCGTCTGCAACCAGATCGGCGGCGCCGACACCGATCAGCCGAAAGGCGCGCCCATCGGCCTCGTGACGCAAGAGCGGCTCCGCCGTGCGATAGATTTCCTCGGCCATCTGGGTTGGCGTCGGCAGGCGGCGCGAACGGGAAACCAGCTTGAACTCCGCGGTCTTCAGCTTCAGGTGAACGGATCCGCCAGCCAGCGCGGCGCGCTTCAGACGTTTGGCCACCTTTTCGCAAAGCGGCCAAAGCTGCGCCGCAAGCCGTTCGGCGGAGGCGATGTCCGTGTTGAAGGTCGTCTCCGAAGAGATGCTCTTCGTTACGCCCTCGGGACTGACCCGGCGCCCGTCCTCGGCGCGCGCGAAATGGTAAAGGCGGCTGCCGATGCTGCCGTAGCGGGCGATGAGTGCGTTTTCCTCGTAGGGCAGAAGGTGGCGCACCTTGGTAACTCCGTCGCGGGCCAGTGCGGCCCTGAGCGACTTGCCGACCCCCCAGATGATGCTGACGGGTTGCTCCGCCAGGAATGCGCGTGCCTCGCCACGGCCGATCACCGCGAAGCCCCTCGGCTTGTCCAGGTCGGATGCGATCTTGGCGAGAAACTTGTTGAAGGAGAGGCCAATGGACGCCGTCAGCCCGAGGTCGTCTTCGATACTCTTGACGAGGCGCGCCAGGCTGCGCGCCGGCCAGCCATGGTGCAACACCTCCGTCCCGCTCAGGTCGAGGAAAGCCTCGTCGATCGAGAGCGGCTCCACCAGAGGCGTGAGCGCACGCATGCGTTCGCGGATATCCTTTCCCAGGGTGCTGTACTTCGCCATGTCCGGGCGAATGACAACCGCGTCGGGGCAGGCCTTCAGCGCCTTGAACATCGGCATGGCCGAGTGCACCCCGTACATCCGGGCGACATAGCAGGCTGCCGAAACCACGCCGCGGCGGCCGCCGCCGACGATCACCGGCTTGTCCCGCAGTTCCGGCCGGTCGCGCTTTTCCACGCTTGCATAGAAGGCATCGCAGTCGATGTGGGCGATCGACAGGCTGTCGAGTTCCGCGTGGCGGATCAGCCGCGGGCTTTCACAGCTGGGGCAGCGGCCGTTTGTCTCCAGGTCCGGCGCCGGCGCGTCCCGCGCACCAAACTGCTGCAGGCAATCTCGACAAACGGCCGGCACCGCTCAGCCCGCTTCTCGCGCCGGAAGGGGCTGGCCCTCTGCCGGCCAGAGATGCGCGGCCCCGAACACGCCGCTCGAATCGCCGTGAACCGCCCTGACAACCGGGGTAGTGATCTCGTCGGAGAACACATAGCGCGGCAGCAGCGCGGGGACGTTCGAATAGAGCCGTTCGATGTTGGAGACGCCGCCGCCGAGCACGATGACGTCCGGGTCCAGAAGGTTGATGACCGGGGCCAGGGCCCGCGCCAGGCGGTCCTCGTAGCGTTCCAGCGCCGCATTGGCGGCCTGGCCGCCGCGTTCTGCCTGTTCCGCGATCTCCGCGGCGGTCGCTTTCGTTCCCGTCGCCGCCTCGAAGTCGCGGGCCAGCCCGGGTCCCGACAGGAACGTTTCAACGCAACCCTGCAGTCCGCAGTAGCAGGGCGGCCCCGGCAGCTCGTCTTGCTGTGGCCAGGGCAGGGACATGTGGCCCCATTCGCCGGCGATGGCGTTCCGTCCGACATGGGGGCGCCCGTTGATGGCGATGCCTCCGCCCACGCCGGTACCGAGGATCACGCCGAACACGATGCCGGCGCCGGCAGCCGCGCCGTTGGTGGCCTCCGAGACGGTCAGGCAGTTGGCGTCGTTGGTAATGCGCAGTGGCCGGCCGAGACGCGCGGTGAGATCCTTGTCGAGCGGTTTTCCCAACAGCCAAGTTGAGTTGCAATTCTTGACTAAACCATTGGCTGCAGAAAAGGCGCCGGGGATGCCGATGCCAACGGTTCCGCGCGCGCCGACCTCGCGCTCGACGTCGTCGATCAGATCGGCGATGGCTGCGATGGTCGCGGCGTAGTCTTCCCGCGGCGTGGGAACGCGGCGGCGTACCAAAGTGGCGCCATTTCGGTCGATTGCGACGGCTTCGATTTTCGTGCCGCCAAGATCAACGCCGATCTGCATGAATTTCCTACCTATTTTGCCTCTTGGTGAACGTGGCACCAGAACGTAGTGTAGGCAAAACTTACCAAAAATTAACTTTATCGTTCTATCACTGTGGTGAAGCTGGTGTCGGGGCGCGGCAGGGGGACTGCGGTAATTCCACCGGACTTTGAGATGGTTTCGTCGGTGCCGTCATTCCCGAGGACAGTGCCATCTATCCAGAATGCCACGGGGCAGGGCAAACAGCATGATGAATGGAACAAACAGCGTTGCGAGCGAGGGCATGGCGAAGACTGTGCTGATTGTGGAAGACAACGAACTGAATATGAAGCTCTTCCATGACCTCCTCGAGGCGCATGGCTACAACATTCTGCAGACCAAGGACGGGATGGAAGCGCTGCGCCTGGCGCGCGAGCACCGGCCCGACCTGATCCTGATGGACATCCAGCTTCCCGAGGTGTCCGGCCTGGAAGTGACGAAGTGGATCAAGGAAGACGACAACCTGAAAGCCATTCCGGTTGTCGCCGTGACCGCCTTTGCCATGAAAGGCGACGAGGAGAAGATCCGCGAGGGTGGCTGCGAGGCCTACATCGCCAAGCCGATCTCGGTCACGAACTTCCTGGAGACTGTCGAGCGGTTCCTGAACTAGCCGCGACAGGGCACGGCCGACGATGACCGCGCGAATCCTGGTTGTTGATGACATTCCCGCCAATGTGAAGCTCCTTGAAGTCAAGCTTTCGGCTGAGTACTTCGAGGTTCTGACCGCTTCGGATGGACACCAGGCCATCGAGATGGCGCGCAACGAGGCGCCGGACCTGATCCTCAGCGATGTGATGATGCCGGGGATGGATGGCTTCGAGCTTTGCGAGAAGCTGAAGGCCGATCCGGCGACAAGTCACATTCCCCTGGTCATGGTGACGGCGCTCAGCGACGTTTCCGACCGTGTGCGCGGGCTCGAAGCGGGCGCCGACGACTTTCTCACCAAGCCGGTCAACGACATCGCTCTCTTCGCCCGGGTAAGGTCTCTGGCGCGGCTGAAGCTGATGACGGACGAGCTGCGGGTGCGACAGGCGGCCAGCGGCAATGGCGAGATGCTGTCGGAAAATGACGTTGAGGTCGATGGCCGTATCCGCGACGCCCGCGTGCTGCTGGCCGATGCCAGCGATACCCTTGCCGCCAAGGTGGCCGACTACCTGGGCGAGGACGGGCACCGGACGGACCATGTCCGGACGGCATCCGAGGCCCTCAACGCAACACAAGGCACGGCTTACGATCTGCTGATCGTCAGTCTGCATCTGGGCCAGGAAGACGGCCTGCGGCTTTGTTCGCAGTTCCGCTCCCAGGAGGATACCCGTCACGTTCCGGTCCTCCTGCTTCTGGACGAAGAGGATCTGCCGCGCCTGCCAAAGGGGCTCGAGATCGGCGTTACCGACTATGTCATCAAGCCGATCGACCGCAACGAACTGCGCGCGCGTACGCGCACCCAGATCCGCCGCCGGCGCTACCACGACAAGCTGAGCGATATGCTGCGCAGCTCCGTCGCGCTGGCCTATACGGACACGCTGACCGGTGTCTATAACCGGCGCTACATGAACGCCCATCTCGACCGCAAGATCATCGAGATCGCGGAGACCGTGAAGCCTGTCTCGCTGCTGATGTTCGATCTCGATCACTTCAAGAGCGTGAACGACACTTATGGACACACTTCCGGCGATGAGGTGCTGCGCGAGCTGGCCGAGCGGGTCGCCGACGGCGTGCGGGACATCGATCTCGTCTGCCGCTACGGCGGCGAAGAGTTCGTGATCGTCATGCCCGATGCGGACATCGACGTGGCCGTCAACGTGGCGGAGCGGGTGCGCGGCCTGGTCGCCGGCGAGGCATTCGAGGTTTCAGGCAGCAACGCGCCGTTGGACGTGACCATTTCAATCGGCGTTGCGACGACCCGCGATCCCACGGAAACGCCGGAGATGCTCATCTCACGGGCCGACGAAGCCCTCTACGCGGCCAAGGCCGGGGGGCGGAATTGCGTACGCTCCGCAGAGCTGGAGCGGCGCGCCCAGCGTTCCCCCTCCGCCACTGCCGCCGGTGCCGATTAGGTCGAACGGTCGACCGCAAGCCAAAGAACAGATCCCGGAAACGCAAAACGGCCGCGTCAGGGCGGCCGCTCAGCGCTGCTTGATCCATGGCCGCCAAGGGCGGCCGAGGATCACTTCATCTTGGATTCCTTGAAGATCACGTGCTTGCGCGCGACGGGATCGTACTTCCGGAATTCAAGCTTCTCGGTCATGGTGCGCGGGTTCTTCTTGGCCACGTAGAAGTAGCCGGTGTCCGCGGTGCTCACCATCTTGATCAGTTGCGTGGCTGGCTTGGCCATGTCCGCCGTCCTTTAAACCTGAACTCGACACCCAAACGTGTCGGGGAGTGCGGGGAAAATACTGGTCTGGCGCGGTCTGTCAAGCGGTCCCGGGCCAGACAGACATGAGACTTTCGTCCTATCAGCCGCCGGAAGCTTTGACGAGGCTGTTGTTTCTGAGTGCGGTGTCCGGGGCGCTCTCGAAGACCCGCGCGAAGAGGGCAGGGTCCTCCAGAAGCTGGGTCGCCACCTCGAGGTCCAGCTCGGCCAACTCCTCCCGCGAGGGGCAGTTGGACCGCAGGTTTTCGACCGCCTGATCGTCGTTGAGGTCGATTTCCTGGAGCCGCAGGCTGCGGTCCAGCGGCATGGCGCCGCTGTCGATCAGCGTCATCACGTCGTCCAGGTCGGTGACTTCGCCGGAGGTGCAGATGTCCGGCAGAACGCCGCGGCGGTGCAGGGCATAGCCGGAGGGTGCATGAAAGCGGGCCCAGGTCAGAGTCAGTTCACCCTGGTTGGGCAGCTGTTCGATCCTCTGGACGGTTCCCTTGCCGAACGACGTGCTTCCGACGACCACCGCGCGGCCCGAGTCCTGCAGCGCGGCGGCGACGATTTCAGCCGCCGAGGCGGAACCGCCGTCGACCAGGACGACCATCGGCACCCGCGCGATCAGGTCGCCGCGGCCGGCGCTGAAGTATTGATGGCTGTCGGGATGACGGCCGTGCGTGGCAACGATCCGGCTGTCGCTGACGAAGAGGTCGGAGACTTCGACCGCCTGATCGAGGAAGCCGCCAGGATTGCCGCGAAGATCGAGGATGAGGCCCTTCAGATCTTCGCCGAACTCGTTCTCGATCTGCTTGACCTTCTGCTTCAGGCTATCCGTCGTCCGCTTGTTGAAGCTGGAGAGGCGGATGTAGGCCAGGTCGCCTTCGCGCCGATAGGACACGGTCTGCGGCACGATGTGGGCGCGCTTTACGACGAACTGCAGCGCCGTCTCGGAGGCACTGCGGTCGATCGTGAGGTTGACCGCCGATCGGACCGGTCCGCGCAGGCGGCGAACGACCTGGCGCTGGGAAAGCCCTTCCACCGGGGCGCCGTCGATTGCGGTGATCACGTCGTCGGTGGCAAGGCCGGCGTCCTCGGCCGGTGTGCCCTCCATAACGGAGAGGACCAGGACGCCTTCCTCGATCAGACGGATTCTGATGCCGATCCCGCCGAAGCCGTCACGGCTGGCGCGGTTCTCACGCGCCGCCTCGCGCCCCGCATAGCGGGAGAAGCTGTCCAGCTGGCTCAACACCCCGTCGAAGACCGCCTCGTAGAGCTGCTCCGGATCGGCCCCGTCCAGGTCATCGGAGTGGTAGCGGCTGGCGCTGATGGCGGCAGCCGTCAAGGCGCCCCAGGCTTTGGCGTCGTCAGGTCCGGGCGCCGGGTAGCTGGCCATCGAGGTGCCGTCGATGCTGACCTTCACCAGATCGCCGTCCCGGGCCACGCCAATCGCCGGGTCGATGCTGGCCAAGCTGCCCATGCCGGCGATCGCCAGCTGGGAAATCGAGACTTCCTCAATAAAGATGTCCGAAACGTAGCCGTAGCCGGTGCTGAAAAGGTGCCCGGCCCGGGCCTCGTCATAGCCGACCGGCGGGGCCGAGTCCTGCGAGGCGCAGGCGACCATGAGGAATGCGAAGCACAAGGGCCCGGCGCGCCGCAGCAGGCCGCGGAACTCAAACACGTTCAGTTCGATGGTCTTGATTGACCCAAACCTCATTGCCACCCTTAGCAACCCCCGATGCGCCCCTTGGTCGGAACAATAAACGAAGTCGTTAACTCTACGCAAAGCGCAAATCCGTTGATCCAGGCAGATTCAACACTTTGCGTTTGTTAGTAAGCACCGCGTAGCGTCAAAGATTCGTTAACGCCAAGGTAATAATTCTCTACCGACCCTTTCGCTTTTTCCGCGTCCGCCCTTTGGCGGCCGGCGCTGCTTTCCGCCCCGGCTTGGCAGGGTTTCTCTTTCTGCCCGGCTTTTGTGGCAATTTTCGGGCCTTGGCGGGCCGGCCCTGGGCGTCGTCCAGAGGGTTCCAATTCTTACGAGAGTTCTCCAGAGATTTACCCGTTTCGGTTGATTCGTCCTCCGGCTCCGCCAGGGAGAGGATGAGACCGCCGGTGACGGGATCGGATTCGAGCAGACGGACCCGCACCCGGTCGCCGAGCCGGTAGACCCGGCCCCAGCGCTCGCCCTCCAGACTGTGGCGCGCTTCGACGTGGCGGTAGAAGTCGTCGGGCAAAGTGCTGATGGGAACCAGGCCATCGGCGCCGCTCTCGTCAAGGGTGATGAAGAGCCCGAAGCGCGTGACGCCGTTGATCCGTCCATCGAAGTCCGCCCCGACCCGGTCCTGGAGGAAGGCCGCGGTGAAGCGGTCGACCGCATCGCGCTCGGCGGCGGCGGCCTGGCGCTCCGTGGTGCTGATGTGGGAGGCGGCCTCGTCAAAGCGGCCTTCCGCGTCCGGCGGCAGCCCGTCCTTGCCGAGCCCCAGAGCCGCGATGAGCGCTCTGTGCACCAGAAGGTCGGCGTAGCGCCGGATGGGCGAAGTGAAGTGGGCGTAGTGGGTGAGGGCCAGGCCGAAGTGGCCGATGTTCTCGGGGCTGTAGATCGCCTGGCTCTGGGCCCGCAGAATGAGGTCGTTGACGAGGCCGGATTCGGCTTGCCCCGCAACCTTGACCAGAAGCTGTGTGAGCATGCGCGGACGCACGACCTGGCTGGCGTTCAGGCGCAGGCCCAGCCCGCGCAGCACCTCGGCCAGAGCCTTGAGGCGCACCGGGTCGGGCTTGTCGTGAACCCGGTACATGCAAAGCTGGCCAAGCCGTTCCAATTCCCGCGCCGCGGCCACGTTGGCGGCGATCATGAATTCTTCGATCAGGCGGTGGCTGTCGAGGCGTTCGCGCGCTTCGATGGCGACGACCCTCCCGTCCTCGGCAAGGCGCACCTTGCGCTCCGGCAGGTCGAGTTCAAGGGTGCCGCGTTTCTCCCGCGCCTTGATGAGAGCAGCGAAGGCGCCATAGAGCGGCGGCAGCACCTGGGCCAAGACCGCCTCGTTGTCTCCTTGACCGTGCGGAGCCGGCCCGCCGTCATGGGCGGCCTGCACCTCCTCGTAGGTGAGCCGCGCGGCCGAGCGCATCAGCCCGCGCAGGAAGCGCTGGCGCAGCAGGCGGCCCTCGGCGTCGATCCAAAGATGGACCGCCATGCAGGGCCGGTCCTCTTTCGGGTTGAGGGAGCACCAGCCGTTGGAGAGCGCAGCGGGCAGCATCGGCAGGACGCGGTCGGGAAAGTAGACCGAATTGCCGCGCGCATAGGCCGAGCGGTCGAGCGGGCTGCCAGGCCGCACATAGTGGGCGACATCGGCGATGGCGACCAGCAGGTGCCAGCCGCCCGCGTTCCCGGGGTCGCTATCGGGCTCTGCGAAGACCGCGTCGTCGAAATCCCTGGCATCGGCACCGTCAATGGTCACCAGAGGACGGGCGCGCAGGTCCTCGCGCTTCCCGAGTTCTGCAGGGCCAGCGGCCTCCGCCTCGGCGACGGCCTCCTCCGGGAACTCGCTGATCAGGCCGTGTTCATGCAGTGTGATGAGGCTGAGCGCCTTCGGATCGTCGCCGCGCCCGAGACGCTGGACGACGCGGACGGAGCGCAGGCCCAGGCGCGGGCCGCGCCGGCGCTCCGGCAGGATTTCGGCCAGCACGAGTTCCCCCGGCCGGGCCTCGCCGGCATTCTCGGAGGACAGGATGAAATCCCGTTTGGCGCGCCGATCGGTCGGGCGCAGGCGCCCGCCTTCGTCGCCCCGCTCATAGAGGCCCAGCACCCTGCGCTGCGGACGATCGAGCTTGCGGATGACCTGGGCCTCGTAGCTCTGATCGCTGGTCTTCTTGAGACGGGCAAGCACCCTTTCGCCGATCGCAAGGGCCGAACGGCTGCCTCGCGGCGGCGCCAGATAAATGGTGGGTGGCGGTGCCTCGTCTTCCCAGACGGCGGGTCGGGCACGCAGCTCGCCGTCTTCGTCGAGCTCGCTCACTTCGATCACCATTACCGAGGGCAGGTGTCCCGGCGTCGCGTGGCGGCGTCCGACCTGGCGCTCGAGCAGGCCGTCGGCCTGCAGTTCCTTCAGAAGCGCTTTGAGGCGAATGCGGTCGTTGCCCTTGATGCGAAACGCCCGGGCGATCTCGCGCTTGCCGACCGGCTCCGCGCTGTCCTTAATGAAGGTGAGGACCTGTTCCTTGGTGGGGAAGGGGGCGGAGCGGGCCTTGGCGGCCGGTTCCTTCTTGCGCGGCAACGTCAGTCGGCGACCGTCGAGGGAACGGCTTTCGCCTTCTTCGCCGGTGCTTTCTTGGCAGATGCTTTCTTTGCCGTCTTTTTCTTTGCGCTCTTCTTGGCTGCCGGCTTCTTTTTCGCGGCGGCCTTTTTCTTGGCTGCCGGTTTCTTCGCGGCCTTCTTCTCGGCCTGAGCCGCGAGCAACGGCAGGGCCTGCTCCAGCGTAATCGTTTCCGGATCGACATCGCCCGGGATCGAGGCGTAGAGACGCAGGTGCTTCACGTAAGGCCCGAAACGGCCTTTGCCCTGGGTCACCGGCTTGCCGTCATCGGGATGATCGCCCAGCGGGCGGCCCGCCGCCGCGCCGCGCTTCGGCGCTTCGGCGATCAGGGCGACGGCCCGATTGAGCCCGATGGTCAGCACGTCGTCGCCTTCGGTAAGCGAACGGTAGGTCGACCCGTGCTTCACATAGGGGCCGTAGCGCCCGATGCCGGCGGTGATCGTCTTGCCGTCTTCGGGATGGCTGCCCACCTCGCGCGGCAGGGCAAGCAGGGCCAGTGCCTTGGCAAGATCGACCTCTGCCGGGGAGAGCCCCTTGGGCAGGGACGCCCGCTTGGGCTTGGTGTCGCCTTCCGGCTCGCCGACCTGGAGATAGATGCCAAAGGGCCCTTTGCGCAGGGTGACGGTCTTGCCGCTTTCCGGGTCTTCGCCGATCGGCTTGGGGTTGGTCAGATCGACACCGTCGGTGTCGTCCCCCTCGCCGGGCACGGCCAGAGCCCGCGTGAAGCGGCATTCAGGGTAGTTGGAGCAGCCGACGAAGCCGCCGGTGCGGCTGAAGCGCAGGCCCAGCCGCCCGTCGCCGCAGGAAGGGCAGGCACGCGGGTTCTTGTCCGGGTTCTTCGGGTCGTGGGGAAAGAAGTGCGGCCCAAGATCTTCGTCCAGGGCGTCGATGACCTGCGTGATGGAAAGGCCGCTGGCCCCCTCGACCGAGGTGCTGAAGGCCGACCAGAAGTCCCTCAGGACGAGGCGCCAATCGATGCGGCCGCCGGAGATGTCGTCGAGCTTCTCTTCCATCTCGGCGGTGAAGTTGTACTGCACGTAGCGTTCGAAGAAGCTGGCGAGGAAGGCGACAACCAGGCGGCCGCGGTCTTCCGGCACGAAGCGGCGGCGGTCGAGCTGCACGTAGTCGCGGTCCTGCAGCACCTGGAGGATCGAGGCGTAGGTCGAGGGCCGCCCGATGCCCAGCTCTTCCATCTTCTTCACGAGGCTGGCCTCGGTGTAGCGCGGGGGCGGCTGGGTGAAGTGCTGTTCGGGGCGGACTTCCTGGCGGGTCAGGGCCTCGCCTTCGCTCAGCTTGGGCAGGCGGCGGTCGCCCGGCTTGTCGGACTCGCCATTGGGTCCATTCGCCTCGCCGTCGCGGTCGTCCCTGCTTTCCTGATAGAGCGTCAGGAAGCCGTCGAAGGTGACGATGGAGCCGGTCGCCCGCAGCTGGGCGACGCCGCCGTCGGCCTTGATGTCGACAGCGACCTGGTCGAGTTCGGCCGAGGCCATCTGGCTGGCCACCGTGCGGCGCCAGATGAGATCGTAAAGCTTGCGGCCGTCGTCATCGAGAAAGGCCGCGATGTCCTTGGGCCGGCGGAAGAGATCCGTCGGACGGATGGCTTCGTGCGCTTCCTGGGCGTTCTTGGCTTTCGACTTGTACTGACGCGGACCCTCCGGCAGGTAGGGATCGCCGTAGTCCGTCGAGATCAGCGAGCGTGTGGACGACAGGGCCTCGTCGGCCATCTGCACCCCATCGGTCCGCATATAGGTAATGAGGCCGACCGTTTCGCCGCCGAGGTCGAGGCCCTCGTAGAGCTTCTGGGCGACGCGCATGGTGCGCGTGGCGCCGAAGCCCAGCTTGCGCGAAGCCTCCTGCTGGAGGGTGGAGGTGGTGAAGGGCGGGTAGGGGTTGCGCTTCGTCTGCTTGCGCTCGACCTGGGACACCGCAATCTGCGTTGCCGCCTCCAGCTTTGCCGTCGCCGCTTTGGCCGCGGCCTCGTTGCCGAGGTCGAACTTGTCGAGCTTGGTACCGTCGAGGTGGGTGAGCCTGGCGGTAAAGCCGGCACCTGCGCTGTTCAGCAGCGAAACCTCGATGGACCAGTATTCCTGAGGGCGGAAGACCTCGATCTCGGCTTCGCGCTCACAGATCAGGCGCAGGGCCACGGACTGCACGCGTCCGGCAGAGCGGCTGCCGGGAAGCTTGCGCCAGAGCACCGGCGACAGGGTGAAGCCGACCAGATAGTCCAAGGCGCGGCGCGCCATGTAGGCGTCGATCAGTTCGCGGTTCAGGCTGCGAGGATGGTCGAAGGCCTCGGCAATCGCCTTCTTCGTGATTTCGTTGAAGACCACGCGCTCGACATCGACGCCGTCGAGCACCTGACGGCGCTTCAGTTCCTCGACGATGTGCCAGGAAATCGCCTCGCCCTCGCGGTCCGGGTCGGTCGCGAGATAGAGGTGCTTGCTTTGCTTCACCGCATCGGCGATTTCCTTCAGGCGTTTTTCGCCCCGGTCGTCGACCTGCCAGCTCATGGAGAAGTCCTCGTCGGGCCGCACCGAGCCGTCTTTTGCCGGCAGGTCGCGGACGTGGCCATAGCTGGCAAGGACCTGAAAGTCCTTGCCCAGGTACTTATTGATGGTTTTCGCCTTGGCGGGCGATTCAACGACGACGACGTTCATGCGCTGGGATGATTCGCTCAGTTCCTTACGATCTCGCTAAAGCTGTGCCTTTCCAGGCTTTCTGCGACCCCTGCCACAGATGTGTCGCAGCGGGCCCCCGGTCAATACCAAGTCAATGCTCGGTCAATGGGACCGACCTCATAATAGGTCGGCAGGGGCTTTGTAAAGTCGCGCAACACGGTTACCCGGATGGCGCTCGATGCGTCCGGACAGTTCGAGGTCGAGCAAAGCGTTATGGACAACGCCGATCGGCAGGCCTGAAAGACGTACCAGTTCGTCGACCAGAAGCGGCTCCGCACCCAGCAGTTCCTCCAGGTTCCGGCGTTCGGCGGAACCGGCCTCGGCGTTTTCCCGGACGGATGGCAAAGGGAGCGGCGGCGCCGGATGCCCGGGCGTGGAGACCTGCTGCGGCCCGGCCGCCGGAACTGTTCTGCGCAGGTCGTCAAGGACCTGTGCGGCGGAGTCCACCAAGGTCGCGCCCTCCCGGATCAAATGGTTACAGCCGGCCGCCCGCGGGTCCAGAGGCGAACCTGGCACGGCGAAGACGTCGCGCCCCTGTTCGGCTGCGAAGCGCGCGGTGATCAACGAGCCGGAGCGCTTGGCCGCCTCGACAACCACCAGACCGGAGGCGAGGCCGGAGATCAGACGGTTACGGCGCGGGAAGTGCCGGGCCTGCGGTGTGGTGCCCAGCGGCATCTCGGAGATGACAGCACCACTTTCTTGCAGATCGCGGTGGAGGCGGTCGTTCTCCGGCGGGTAGACGACATCGACGCCACCGGCCAGTACCGCGACGCTGGGCCTCGGCAGCGCCCCGAGGTGGGCGGCGGTGTCGATGCCCCGGGCCATGCCGGAGACGACGGCGTATCCCGCTTCCGCAATCTCCGCCGCCAGACCCTGTGCGAAGCGCCGGCCGTTGGCCGAGGCATTGCGCGCGCCGACAATCCCGACCGCCGGGGCGGACAAAGCCGCCGGATCGCCAAGGACGATCAGCAGCGGCGGCGCGTCCTCCAGTTCCCGCAGCAGGACCGGGTAGGCGGGTTCGCACCAGGCCAGCAGCTTTGCGCCGGCCCGCTTGGTCGCGGCCATCTCCGCTTCGGCATCGGCCCGGGAGCAGACCCTGATCCTGCGCTTTCCGCCGGCGCGGGCGGCGACCTCCGGTAATGCGTCGAGGGCACCGCTTGGCGACCCGAAACGCTCGAGAAGCTGGCGGAACACCACCGGGCCGACATTTTCCGAACGGATCAGACGCAGCCAGGCGAGGCGCGCTTCATCGTCCAGAGGTTTAATGGTGTCCTGCTGCATCCCGTTTAGATCGTCACGCCGGGGCACAAAGGTCAAGCCCCGGCGGATGACGGGAACGAAGAGAAGGCCTGTGTCGGGTCTTCTTCTGGACGATTCTTGGCTCCTCGCCTGTCAGGAGCGGCAATGGTCAGCCGATTTCCCCATCAATAAGCTACCTCTGGGCAGCCTTGTCAGCTTCTTCGATAAACCTTCGCATAACATCGTCAGAAGCTGTGAAGGGGCTGAGCACAGTTGCCGCAACCTCCTTTTTCTTTTCGGCTGACCAAGTAAGCCAGATTTCTGAGCCCTCCAGACTTCGGATCGCAGCTTCCCAGTACTCAGAATGTGTTTTTGGGCTCATCTGACGCCTCTCTTCCCAAATGCGGGCGTAATCTTCGCGTCCGCGGTCGCGCTCCTTTTGGATTAGGGCATCCATGGTTTTGTTTGCCACGCTGGCGACAAACGGGCTCCCAGTGACCTCCGTGCTAAAAGGAGCCCTAGAGAACTTTCCTTCAAGAAGGGCGCGGTGGAGCGCATAGATCTCGTGATAATCCGTCAATTCAAGCTTTGTTGTGGTCATCGCAACCTCATACAGGATTCGGTCCACGCAGCTCGCTATCTAAGGGGTACCTGAACCAGGCTTCTGGTACAGGTTGGCCGGTTCTGTAGATCTAGGCCCGCCATGATCGGGGGGACTCATTCTTTCTTCTGGCCGATTTTTGGTTCCTCGCCCTTCAACAGCCGGCGGATGTTGGGGTGGTGGCGCCACCACACAAGCGCGGCAACTGCAGCCGTCAGTTCCACCATTTGCAGGTCGGACAGCAGAAACCAGGAGAGCAGCGGCGCTGCGGCAACGGAGCAGAGAGACGCGAGGGAAGACATCCGGAAGACCAGAGCCACGAGCAGCCAGACGCCGCAGCAGGCGGCGCCGACAGGAAAGGAGAGGGCCAGAAAGACGCCGAGCGCCGTGGCGACGCCCTTGCCGCCCTTGAAGCCCAACCAGACGGGAAAGAGGTGTCCGACCACTGCCCCGAGAGCGGCAACCAACGCCGTATCCGGTCCCCAGATCTGGGCAATCAGGACCGCGGCGATGCCCTTGCCGGCATCCAGCAGCAGGGTAGCGGCGGCCAGGCCTTTCCGCCCGGTGCGCAGGACGTTGGTGGCGCCGATGTTGCCGGAACCGATCTGCCGCACGTCCCCAAGGCCCGCGAGGCGGGTGAGGATCAAACCGAAGGGCAGGGAGCCCAGCAGGTAGCCGCCGGCGAGGGCGGCGGCCAGGTAAGGCCAGGTGAACTCCCAGGAGATCGGGTCGGGCATCGCGCCTGGCCCGCTCAGGCCGCTTCGAAAAGGGTGCGGCCGTCCACGACGGTGCGGCGCACGCGCCCCTGGACCGGCAGACCCTCGTAAGGCGTGTTCTTGGATTTGCTTTCGAAGCGGTCCGGGTCGATCCGCCAGGCGCGGTCGGGATCGAAGAGGATCAGGTCCGCCGGCGCCCCCTTCGCCAGCTGGCCACCCTTGAGGCCCAGGATGGCCGCCGGCTTCTCGGTCAGCCGGCCGAGCAGGTCGAGCAGGCCGATGCCGCCCGAGTGGTAGAGCTGCAGCGACAGCGGCAGCAGGGTTTCCAGACCGACGATGCCGGGCTCGGCGATGGCGAAGGGCAGGCGCTTGGATTCCTGATCGTGCGGGCTGTGATCGCTGGCGATGGCATCGATGGTGCCGTCGATCAGACCCGCGACCACCGCGCGGCGATCCTCCTCGCTGCGCAGCGGCGGCGAGACCTTGGCGAAAGTGCGATAATCGCCCACGGCAATCTCGTTGAGGGTCAGATAGTGCGGCGCCGTATCGCAGGTGACGGCAAGGCCGCGGGCCTTGGCCCGGCGGATGACATCCACCGTCTCGGCGGTGGACACATGGGCGGCGTGGTAGCGCCCGCCGGTCAGTTCGACGAGGCGCAGATCCCGCTCCACCGTCATCACCTCGGCCACCGCCGGAATGCCGGGCAGTCCCAGGCGGGTTGCCATCTCGCCGCCGTTCATGGCGCCGCCGGCAAGGCTCGGTTCCTCCGGGTGCTGCACGATCAGATGGCCGAATGTCTTGGCGTAGGAAAGCGCGCGGCGCATGACCTGTGCCGAGGCGATGGAGCGGGTGCCGTCGGTGAAGGCCACGGCACCGTATTCGCCGAGCAGGCCCATCTCCGTCAGTTCCCTGCCTTCCGTGCCCCTGGTGACGGCGGCGTAGGTGTAGACCTTGACGCTCTTTTCCTCGCGGGCGCGCCGCGCGATGTACTCGACCCCGGCCACGTCGTCGATGACTGGATCGGTGTTGGGCAGGGCCACGACCGAGGTCACGCCCCCCGCGGCGGCCGCCCGTCCGGCGCTGCCCATGGTTTCCTTCTGCTCTTCGCCGGGCTCGCGGATATGAACGCGCATGTCCACCAGACCCGGCGCTAGGCAGGCGCCGCGGCAGTCGACGGTCTGGATGCCCTGCGGCACGCCGTCCGCAAAAAGCTGGGGGCCGAAGTCGGTGATGCGGCCATCTTCGGCCAGCAGGGCGCCGGGCACGTCGAGACCCGTGGCCGGGTCGAGAAGCCGTGCATTGACATAGGCGGTGCGGTGCTTGGGCAGCAGCTGAGTCGCCGGTTGAGTCATCGGGCGAGGCGCTCCGGCGTATGCTCCGAGGCCATGAGGTTGGCGTTCAGGGTCTCCAGGCAGGCCATGCGCACGGCCACACCCATCTCCACCTGTTCGCGGATGACCGAGCGGTTGATGTCGTCGGCGAGATCGCTGTCGATCTCGACGCCGCGGTTCATGGGCCCCGGATGCATGATGAGGGCATTGGGTTTGGCGGCCTGGAGCTTGTCCTGATCGAGTCCGAAGAAGCGGTAGTACTCCCGTGTCGAGGGCACGTAGCTGCCCTGCATGCGTTCGGTCTGGAGGCGCAGCATCATGACGATGTCGCAGCCCTCCAGCCCCTTGCGCATGTCATGGAAGGTCTCGACACCCATGCGCTCGACCTGGCCGGGCATCAGCGTGGGCGGCGCGATCAGGCGCACGCGGGCGCCAAGGGTCGTCAGCAGATGGATGTTGGAGCGCGCCACGCGGCTGTGCGCGATGTCGCCGCAGATGGCGACCAGCAGCCCCTCCAACCCGCCGAGGCGGCGGCGGATCGTCAGGGCGTCGAGCAGCGCCTGGGTCGGGTGTTCATGGCTGCCGTCGCCGGCGTTGATGACGGCGCAGTTCACCTTCTCGGACAGCAGCTGGACGGCGCCGGAATCGGGGTGGCGCACCACCAGCACATCGGGGTGCATGGCGTTCAGCGTCATCGCCGTATCGATCAGCGTCTCGCCCTTTTTGATCGAGGACCAGGCGACCGACATGTTGATGACGTCGGCCCCCAGCCGCTTCGCAGCCAGCTCGAAGGACGTCCGGGTACGCGTTGAACTTTCGAAGAAAAGATTGATGACCGTTCGCCCGGCAAGAAGGTCTTTCTTCTTGTCGCTGCCGCGGTTCAGCGCAACGTAGCTGTCTGAGAGGTCGAGAAGGAAAAGGATCTCCGGTGCCGTCAGCCCCTCGATCCCGAGGAGGTGCCGGTGCCGATAGCCGCCAAAGGCGGTCGTTCTTTCAACCGAGGTCATTAAAGCGGTGTTATGACACCGGGCGGGAGCTTGGGCAAGCGGGTCCGGCGGTCCTTTGCGAGAACGGCTTCAGATGATGCCTTTTCCGCGCAGTCGCGCGCAGTCCTCCGGCCCCATATCGAGCAGTTCCCGCAGAATCTCGTCGCTGTGCTGACCGGCGCGCGGGGGTGCGAATCGATACTCCACCGGGGTCTCCGAGAACTTGATGGGGTTGCCGATGACATCCACCTCGCCCTTCTCGCAGCCGGGGTAGGGCAGGGCGACCTTCATGCCGCGGGCCAGAACCTGCGGATCGGCGAAGACCTTGTCGAGCGTGTTCACGGGTCCGCAGGGCACGCCGCGTTCTTCCAGGCCGTCGACCCACTCCTTCTGGGTCTTGCGCCTGGTGTATTCGGGCAGATGGCCATAGAGGGCGTCGCGATTGCGCACGCGGGCTGCGTTGGTCTGGAACCGTTCGTCCTCGGCCAGTTCTGCGCAGCCGGCAAACTCGCAGAAACGCGCAAACTGCGCATCGTTGCCCACGGCGATGATCACCAGCCCGTCGGCGCAGGGCATCACTTTATAGGGCACGATGTTGGGGTGCTCGTTGCCCTGACGCTTCGGCACCTCGCCCGAGGTCAGGTAGTTGAGCCCCTCGTAGGAGAGCCAGGCCACCTGACTGTCCAGCAGGCCGAGGTCGATATGCTGACCGAGGCCGGTCATACCGCGGCAGTGGAGGGCGGCCAGGATCGCCGAGGAGGCATACATTCCGCACATGATGTCGGCGATGCCGACACCCACCTTCACCGGCTCCCCCTCGGGCTCGCCGGTCAGGCTCATCATCCCGCCCATGCCCTGGGCCAGGTAGTCGTAGCCTGCCCGGGCGGCATAGGGCCCGGTCTGGCCGAAGCCGGTGATCGAGCAGTAGATCAGCCCGGGATGGGATTCCTTCAGGTCGTCGTAGCCCAGGCCATAGCGGGCGAGGTTCCCGACCTTGAAGTTCTCCACCAGGATATCGCAGTAGCCGATGACTTTCCTGGCCAGGGCCTGCCCTTCGGGCTGGGAGATATCGATGGCGAGGGAGCGCTTGTTGCGGTTGGCGGAGAGGAAATAGGCGCTCTCCGTGGTGTCGCTGCCGTCGGGGCCCGGGACGAACGGCGGCCCCCACTTCCGGGTATCGTCGCCCTGACCCGGGCGCTCGACCTTGATGACGTCGGCCCCCAGATCCCCCAGGAGCTGGGTGCAGGTGGGGCCTGCCAGAATGCGGGTCAGATCGAAGACCCGCAGGCCGGAAAGGGGAGCGGTCATGCGACGGGGGTCCTTGGCGGCGTGCTCGGTGGCGGAATATCAGCCGTTTTGCCGCGCGGTCATCCCAGGGTCAAGGGCTGGCGGGTCAAGAGTTGGCCTCCCCGTCAGCCGGGTCTGCGGGCCGCAATGGCGTCGAGGGCGCCCTGGAGGATGTAGGCGGCGGCCATCTTGTCCACCACCGCGGCGCGGCGCTTTCGGGTCATGTCGGCCTCGTCCACAAGGAAGCGCTCCACCGCGGCGGTGGAAAGCCGCTCGTCCCAGAACGCGATGGGCATCTCGAAGCCGGCCTTCTCCGCAAGGTTGCGGGCGAACTGGCGGACCGACTGGCAGCGCGGCCCCTCGCTGCCGTCCATGTTGACGGGCAGGCCGATGACGAGGCCGCCGATCCGCTCCTCCCGGCAGATCTCCGCCAGCCGGGCGGCGTCTTCGGTGAACTTGCCGCGTTTGAGGGTGGTGAGCGGCGAGGCGATGGAGAGCAGGCCATCGGAGACCGCGAGACCGAGGGTCTTGCTGCCGGGGTCGATGCCCAGCAGCCGCTGGCCGCGGGCGAGCTTCTGCGGCAGATCCTGGGGTGCCGTTTCCTGCATCGGGCCGTTATAGGCGGAGCGGGCGGAGGCCGGCAAGGCAGGCCGGGCGCGACCTTGCAGGGCGCCGGGGCCGGTGCTAGTTTCCGGCGGTTTTTCAATGCCCTGATCTTCGTGGTGCACGACCGCTCAACGGACCAGCTCGCACGGACGGTCGGGGCCTTCCAAAAAGAGGGTGGCTGGCCGATGTCGGTCGACAAGGATACCGTCGCGAAAATCGCGAGTTTGGCGCGCATTCGCATCGATGAGACCCAGAGCGAGGCCCTGGCCGGGGAGCTTTCGAACATTCTGGGCTGGATCGAGCAGCTTTCCGAGCTGGACACCGAGGGGGTCGAGCCCATGACCTCGGTGGTGTCGATGACTCTGCCGCTGCGCGAAGACGAAGTGACCGACGGCGGCTACCCCGACAAGGTGACGGCCAATGCGCCGGAAGCCGCCCACGGCTTCTATGCGGTGCCGAAGGTGGTGGAGTGATGAGCGATCTGACCGCCCTCACGCTGGCCGGCGCCCGCGACCTGCTGGGCAAGGGCGAAGTCTCTGCCAAGGAGCTGACGGAGGCCCACGTGGCCGCCGTAGAGGCGGCCCGGCCCCTGAACGCCTTCATCACCGAAACGCCGGAAAAGGCGCTGGCGATGGCCGAGGCCTCCGACTCCCGGCGCGCTGCCGGGGAGGCCGGTCTTCTGGAAGGCCTGCCCATCGGCATGAAGGACCTGTTCTGCACCGAGGGGGTGCTGACGACCGCCGGCTCCCACATCCTGGACGGCTTTCACCCGACCTATGAATCGACGGTGAGCCGGAATCTCTGGGACGCCGGCGCGGTGCTGCTGGGCAAGACCAACCTGGACGAGTTCGCCATGGGCTCCTCCAACATGACCAGCCACTACGGCGCGGTGGAGAACCCCTGGCGCCGGGAAGGGGACAACCGGCCCCTGGTGCCCGGTGGCTCCTCCGGCGGATCGGCGGCCGCGGTGGCCGCCCGCGCCGTTCTGGCGGCGACCGGGACCGACACCGGCGGGTCGATCCGCCAGCCGGCGGCCTTCTGCGGCATCGTCGGCATGAAGCCGACCTACGGGCGCTGCTCGCGCTGGGGCATCGTCGCCTTCGCGTCCTCGTTGGATCAGGCCGGGCCGATGACCCGGACGGTCAGAGACTCGGCGCTGATGCTCCGGGCCATGGCGAGCTACGACAGCAAGGACTCGACCTCGGTCGACCGCCCGGTGCCGGACTACGAGGCGGCGCTGAGCGGTGACATCCGCGGCATGAAAATCGGCGTGCCCAAGGAATACCGGGTCGAGGGCATGACCGACGAGATCGAGGCGCTCTGGCAGCAGGGCATCCGCTGGCTGGAAGAGGCGGGGGCTGAGACGGTCGAGATTTCCCTGCCGCACACCCACTATGCGCTGCCGACCTATTACATCATCGCGCCGGCGGAGGCCTCTTCCAACCTGGCACGCTACGACGGCGTGCGCTACGGCCTGCGCGAGCCGGGCGCAAGCCTGGACGAGATGTACGAAGCGACCCGCGGCAAGGGCTTCGGCGCCGAGGTGAAGCGCCGGGTGCTGATCGGCACCTATGTGCTCTCCGCAGGCTACTACGATGCCTACTACAACAAGGCACGGCGGGTGCGCAGCCTGATCGCCCGCGACTTCGCCCAGGCCTACGAGACGGTGGATGCGATCCTGACGCCGACCGCGCCCTCGGCGGCCTTCGGTGTCGGCGACAAGATGGACGACCCCATCGCCATGTACCTGAACGACGTCTTCACCGTGCCGGCCTCCCTGGCCGGGCTGCCGGGGATCTCGGTGCCGGCCGGCCTCTCGGCGGAAGGCCTGCCGCTCGGCCTGCAGATCCTGGGCAAGGCCTTCGACGAAGAAACGGTCTTCAGGGTGGCGGGCGTGCTGGAAGAGGCGGCGGGCTTCGAGGCCAAACCGGCTTTCCGGGCGGCGTAGTGGCCATGGCGGCGCAGGCAACAGCGATCGCCGTGCGCGAAGCCGGGCCCGACGACCTCGGGCTCCTGCTGCCGCTGTTCGAGCGCTTCTATGCGGAAGAGGGGTTCGAAGGCGCGGTGGCCGGCGTCGCGGAGAACCTGCGCCAGATTCTGGCCCGTGACGATACGGCGGCTTTCGTTGCCTGCGCCGGTGAGGATGCCGTTGGGGCGGCGGCGGCCAGCACCTCCTTCGGTCTGGAGGTGGGGCTCTATGCGGAGCTGGAAGATCTCTTCGTCGACCCGGTCTGGCGCGCCAAGGGTGCGGCCTCGGCCCTGGTAGAGGCGGTTGCCGACTGGGCCCGGGACAAGGGCTGCTCGGATATCGAGATCGTGCTGACGCCCCATGCGCTGGCCAAGGCGAGTCTGGTGCCCTGGTATGAGGCGCGGGGATTCGTCGAAACCGGGCGGGTGATTTACGAGCGGGCGCTGTGATGGCATGGCTGCGAACGACGGGACTCTGTTGGCGCAAGTTGCCTCTGGTCCTTATTCCAGCGATGCTCTGCGTCTGGCCAGGTGAGAGTGAGGCTCGATATGTTCTTTGTGCCTCTGGCGACCGAAGGTGCGAAGAGGTTTTGATTGGATTGATGCTTCTCGTCCTTGGCCTTATTCCAATCGGGGGTCTTTAGGCCTATCGCCGAGATACGCTCGGAAACGTCCGCCAGTACTGGGACCGCCAGTTTAGGCATCCGCAAACCTCCTTGGCACTTACGGCGGTCACTACGATGGCCCTGGGCGCGAAGATTGCCTATTCAGGCTGGTGCAGTTACTTCGGCTACCAGATTTGCTAGGCTGAATGTTAAGTATGGCGAGGCGGCAATGACTTTGATTAAAGGCAAGACAGGCGACTGGGAGATGGTCATCGGGCTGGAGGTCCATGCCCAGGTGATCTCCAAATCCAAGCTGTTCTCCGGGGCGTCGACCGCCTTCGGCGCGGAGCCGAACAGCCAGGTTTCCCTCGTCGATGCGGCCATGCCGGGCATGCTGCCGGTGCTGAACAAGGTCGCGGTGGAGCAGGCGGTGCGGACCGGCCTGGGCCTGAACGCCCAGATCAACCTGACCTCGGTCTTCGAGCGCAAGAACTACTTCTACGCGGACCTGCCGCAGGGCTATCAGATCTCCCAGTACCTCCATCCCATCGTCGGGGAGGGCACCATCATCCTGGACCTGGAGAACGGGGAGAGCCGGGAGGTGGGCATCGAGCGCCTGCACCTGGAGCAGGATGCCGGCAAATCGATCCACGACCAGCATCCGACCCAGTCCTACATCGACCTGAACCGGTCCGGTGTGACCCTGATGGAAATCGTCTCCAAGCCGGACATGCGCTCGGCGGAGGAGGCGGGAGCCTACCTGCGCAAGCTGCGCACCATCCTGCGCTACCTCGGCACATGCGACGGCAACATGGACGAGGGTTCCATGCGCGCCGACGTGAACCTCTCTGTGCGCCGACCCGGCGAACCCTTCGGCACCCGCACGGAAACCAAGAACGTGAATTCCATCCGTTTCGTGCAGCAGGCAATCGAAATGGAGGCGAAGCGGCAGATCGAAATCCTGGAGGAAGGCGGCGAGATCGTGCAGGAGACCCGCCTGTTCGATGGTATGACCGGAAAGTCGCGCTCCATGCGCTCCAAGGAAGAGGCGCACGACTACCGCTACTTCCCCGACCCGGACCTGCTGCCGCTGGAGCTGGACGCGGCCTGGGTGGAGGAGATCAAGGCCTCTCTGCCGGAACTGCCGGATACCAAGAAGGCGAGGTTTATCGGCGACTTCGGCCTGCCGGCCTATGACGCCGGCGTGCTGGTGGCCGACCGAGAGACGGCGGCCTTCTATGAGACGGTGGCCGAGGGGCGCGATCCAAAGCTGGCGGCCAACTGGGTCATCGGCGAGTTCTTCGGTGCGCTCAACAAAAGCGGCGCCGAACTGGCGGCAGCGCCGGTGGATGCCAGGAAGCTGGGCGGCCTGCTGGACCTCATCGCGGACAACACCATTTCCGGGCGTATCGCCAAGGAGGTCTTCGAGGCGATGTGGGAAAGCGGCGAGGAGGCCGAGGCCATCGTCGAGGCCAAGGGGCTGAAGCAGATCTCCGACAGCTCTGCGATCGAGGGCCTGGTGGAGGAGATCATCGCCAACAACCCCAAGCAGGTGGAGCAGTTCAAGGGCGGCAACGAGAAGATCCTGGGCTGGTTCGTCGGCCAGGTGATGAAGGCCACCCAGGGCAAAGCCAACCCCGGCATGGTGAACCAGGTCCTGCGCAAGAAGCTGGGGTGATCGCGGCGGCGATCAGCCGCCCATCGGCTGGAGCGCCTAATCCTGTTCCGTCAACCGGCCGATCTGAAACATGACACTTTCCAAGCCGTCGGGACTGAGCCTGCGGTAGGCCCTTACGAGGTCGTCGACGATGTGCTGCTCCAGGACGTCGGCATGGATCGTTGACCCCTTGGCACGGCGCGCCTGCAACACGATTTCAAGGACAACCTGGAACGCTTTTTGGAGATGATCCGGAAGGCCGGTCTTCCGATAAAGGGACTGCAGCGCCGGGGTGCCGGCTTCGCGCAGGACCTTCTGCGCCTTGGAAGCGGAGACGCGGGCAAGCGTGGCAAATCCGGTGCCGACGAACTCCAGTTGGCCGGTGCAGAGCACCCTCAGCAACAAGGTCGCCGTCAGGCTTCCGTTCAGGTGAAGCCGCATGGCCGCCGCCTCAATCTCCTCCGCGGAATCCAGTGTGGCCAGAGACCGGGCAAGAGCCCGTTCGCGGCCGTGCCGGGCAAGCTGATCGGCCAGCGTCGCAGGGAAGCTGTGCTTGTCGACAAGGCGCGCCCGGAGTTCTTCGCATACGAGGACGACCAGCCGCTCCTGAACTGCGAAAGGCAGTGTGCGACGTTCTACGAGAAGCTTGTGGATGTCCGGCTCTTCGGCGAAGGCGTCGAGGAGCTTGCGGTAGGACGTCTCGGAGATCTCCGCGCCGTCGTTCGCCAGCAGAATCTCCACCACGCTTTGCTTGCCGGTATCGACAAGGGCGCTGGAAACGACCTCGCTGACGGTGTCGCGGGCGGCAATGGCGCATTGCTTTTCGGTGCTGCCGGCCTCGACGATCGCAAGGAGGTCCCGGTCCGAGAGTGCCAGAGAGGTGCGGAGAATCGGCGTGGCGACGGATTCGATGTCCTGGGCGAGGGTAAAGGCAATGCTGTCCGGCAGCAGCGGTGAGGACTTGATGTGCTCAGCGAAGCTCTGGCGCACGTCGGCTTCGGTATGGCAGGCCAGCCAGCGGAAGACCTCCAGCGCTGCCGAGCGCTCCTCGTTCGACATAACGCCGCGGCTGAAGGCTTCGGCAGCGCGGACCGCAATCTGGCCGGGCGTGAAGGGCGCCAGGTCTCCGCCGAATTCCTGAGTGTTACTCGCAAGTTCGACCATCGAACTATCCATCTAATGATCTCGTTGCGAGAAAGCTAAACAAAATGAAAATAGTAGTCAATTTTTATTGATATGAATTTCCTTTTTATTTGAATTAAGTTCAATATGTATTTGTCATAGATTTTAGATAAATCCGATCCGACTTTGCCTGTTGTTCAAAGCAAGGCCATCCCCGAGCGACGATCGACCGGTCACCGGACCGCAAGGGCACCCGATGATCGCACGTGGCGGAGATATGGCTTCGGGTAAGACGGCGCGGATTAGGCCCGCAGGTGATTGCGCTTGATATAGAGCGTCGTCTCCGTCCCGGCGGTCACGACAGTGGAGAGCCCCCTCGGTTCCCGCAACCAGGCACCGGCATTCAGGCGCCGCTCGTCATGGCCGAGGCGGCCGGAGACAACAAAGATCTCCAAGCCGGCCCCGGCGGCGTTGGCGTCGACCAGGGCCGGCGGCAGGGACGCGCCCGGCGCGAGGCGCACCAGACGGATGTCCTCCGGATAGCCGGCGTCCTGGTAGAGCATCAGCTCCTCGGCGCCCGGGGCGACGGCCCGCCAGCCATCGGCACCGTTGGTGTCGACCACCACGTGCTCGCGGTTTGCGCCTGGGAACTGGCACAGCTTGACGAAGATCGTACAGCCTTCCGTCGAAAAGGGGGCGTGGCGGAAGCCTTGGGGGTTCAGCAGATAGGTGCCGGCCGGATAGTCGCCGTGCTCGTCCGAGAAGGTACCCTCCAGGACCAGAATCTCCTCGCCCTGAGGATGGTCGTGGGAATGAAAACTCGACTCGGGGTCGTAGCGGACCACCGAAGTCACGCGACTGAACTCCCCGTCCACCAAGTCCAGGCGCTTGCGCCACACGGTGGCGCTGGGGCTTGCCTGCCAGTCCATCTTGGCCGTGTCCATTTCCGCCGGCTGGCTGAAATCGGCGTTCAGGCTGTAGCTCATCGCCTTCTCCGTGGTCTCTCTATCCCTAGGTAGGGACACTGTCCGGCGGCCTCAAGATCGATCTTCGGCCTTGCAAAGACTCTCCAGGGACCGCATGTGTTCCCCCATGCGCGGCAGGGGTGCCGCCGGATGGTCCCTGGAAAGGAACGCCATCCTCCTATGGGGCAAGGAAGAAGGTCATGGCAATCGAGCTCTACTCCTGGGCAACGCCCAACGGGCACAAGATACATATCATGCTGGAGGAACTGGGCGTTCCCTACAACGTGCATGCGATCAACATCGGCGCCGGCGACCAGTTCGATCCGGAGTTTCTCAAGGTCAGCCCGAACAACAAGATGCCGGCGATCGTCGATCCCGAGGGACCCGATGGCAAGCCCATCTCGGTGTTCGAGAGCGGGGCGATCCTGATATATCTGGCCAACAAGTACGGGAAGTTCTTTCCGGAAGAGCCCCGTGCGCGCTACGCAACCCTGCAGTGGCTGATGTGGCAGATGGGCGGCCTCGGGCCGATGCTGGGGCAGGCGCACCACTTCAGGAATTACGCCCCCGAGCGCATCGAGTACGCCTATCAGCGTTATACCAATGAAGCCAACCGGCTCTACCGTGTCTTGGATACGCGCCTTTCCGAAGCCCGCTTCCTGGGCGGCGACGCATACTCCATCGCAGACATCGCCGCCTGGCCATGGACCCGCACGCCCGACCGCCAGGGCGTGAACCGCGACGATTATCCCAACTACAAGCGCTGGTTCGAGGAAATCGCCGAGCGCCCGGCGGTGCAGCGGGGCGTTGAGGTGCTGGCCAATCTGCGCAGCGAGGGCTTCGACGCCAAGGCCAAGGAAATCCTCTTCGGGGCAACGCAATACGCCCGGAGATAGGGGCGGAAAGGGGATCGGCGAAGACGAACGCTCTCTCGTGCGGGAGCGATCCGCGCCGACCCGTTCGAAGAGTCATTCATTCAGGGGTGATGCGGAGCAGGGGAGCACTGACAGGTGACCATCGACTTCTATACCTGGACCACACCGAACGGCAGAAAGGTCTCCATCGCCTTGGAGGAACTGGGGCTGGACTATGCCGCCCACTCGGTCAACATCACCAAGGATGAGCAGTTCGCTCCTGATTTCCTGAAAATCAGCCCGAACAACAAGATCCCCGCCATCGTCGATCCCCAGGGCCCTGACGGCGAGCCCATTTCGGTCTTCGAGACGGGCGCGATCCTGCTGTACCTGGCCGAGAAGACAGGGCAGCTGATGCCGGATGACCCGCGCGACCGCAACGCGGCGCTGCAATGGCTGATGTGGCAGATGGGCGGCTTCGGCCCGATGCTGGGGCAGGCCCATCACTTCCGGCGCTTCGCGCCAGAGCAGATTCCCTATGCCGTCAATCGCTACTCAAACGAAGCAGGGCGGCTTTACGGCGTTTTGAACAAGCGCCTGGAGGAGGTTGAGTATCTGGCCGGAGACTACTCGGTGGCCGATATCGCGACTTTTCCCTGGGCGGCCCGGCACGAGTGGCAGGGGATCGTCCTGGAGGACTTCCCTCAGGTGAAGCGCTGGTACGACGCCATCGCGGCCCGGCCGGCGGTGGAGAAGGGCATGGCGGTTCCAGGCTAGGCAGGACATAAAGTCCCTGCGATGGAACCGCCGGGACTTCCCAGCGGTCAGGCGGACGGCCTGCGACCCCGGCGCCGGCCCCTCGGCCGCAGAGCCACAATCTCGGAAGGTGCGGTCTCGGCGCGGCCCGCCAGGACGGCCAGCTCGTCCTTGCAGCGCTGCAGGTTCAAGAGTTCCCGCGAATCGTCCCGATCATAGACCTCGACGCAGCTCAACTTGATCTCAACGAGATCGATCAGCGTTTCGACGGAGGATTTCGACAGTCCCATCTGATGCCCCTGACTGTTTTGATTAGATCGAGGGCATTTTTTGAGTAAACCGGTTAAGGGGGAGTAAAGCCACAGCCATCGGCTTGTGGATTTTTTCTTCCCGCCCGGACCGAGGTGTCAGGAGGGATTGGGAGGCTCCGCCCGACGCCGAAGAAGAGAGCCGCGGCGACGGTGGAAGGCCTTGAAGAGACGCCCGTCGATCACAGCCAGGCCCAGGAAGATAAGCAGCATTCCCGCCAGGGCCGTAAGGGTGACCGCCTCACCGAGCGCCAGGGCGCCGAGAAGGACAGCTGCGACAGGGATCAGGAAGGTGACCAACAGCAGGTTGGTCGCGCCGGCGCTGGCGAGGATCCGAAAGTAGAGGATGTAAGCGAAGGCGGTGCTGATCACCGCCAGGGTTGCCAGGGCGGACCAGGTTGCGAGATCGGGCCTCGCGGTCCACGGGCTTTCGAGCAGCAGCGCGACCGGCAACAGCATGACCGCGGCGCAGGCCGTCATACAGCCGGCGGAGACGATCGGGCTGAAGCGTCTGAGACGGCGGCCGAAGATGCCGGCCATGGCATAGGACATGGCGGCGGCCATGACGGCCATCTGGCCCCAGGACTGGATACCGATGCCGGCCAGGGCGCCCGGGCCGATCAACACCACCGCCCCCAGGAAGCCGATGCCGACCCCGGCCGCACCGTGGCGGGTCATGCGCTCGTCCTTCGTCAGGAAATGCGCGAAGACGAAGGCGAAGAGCGGCGTCGTGGCATTCAGGATCGAGGCCAGTCCACTGTCGATAGAGACCTGCCCCCACATGATGAGAGAAAAGGGCAGGGCGTTGTTGATAAGCCCCATGAAGGCGAGGGTGCCCCAGTCGGTCCAGCCCTTTGGCAGCTCCTCGCCCCGCATCGCGGCAAAGGCCAGCAGCGCCATGGCGGCAAGACCGACGCGTGCCGTGGCCAGGGTAAGGGGCCCGAGGTCGCGGAGGCAGATCTCGGTGAGGAAAAAGGAAATGCCCCAAACCAGAGCCAGCAGGACGATCTGCAACCAATCGCGATAGGTCATTTGCGGTGGACGCATGCGCCGTCTCCAAAAACCGGTTCCGCGGCCAGAATAGGGGCCTCATCAGACTTCTATATCCGCTTCTTGCGGGCTTCAGCTATGCGGCGGGAAAGCGATCCGGGGTACACAAGAGCTGCTGTGCGGCCACGGAAAGGCCGGCGAAGGCGGCATCAGGCTGACGGATGAGCCAGGTCGGAATCTCGGCGAGATAGGGTCTCAAGCGGCCTTTGTCTTCGAACCGTTTGCGGAAATCCGATGCGGCGAGGAATTCAGGAAAGCGCGGCAGGATGCCGCCGCCGAGATAGACCCCGCCCTGCGCGCCATAGCAAAGCGCCATGGAGCCCGCAAAGGATCCGAGAAAGGCGCAGAAGACTTCCAGCGTGCGGCGGCACAAAGCGTCCGAGTCCTCAAGCCCACGGTCAGTGATCTCCGCCGGCGTCATCGCTTCGACGGCCACGCCTTCGAGGGTGGAGAGAGCCTGATGAATGTTGGCGAGACCCGGGCCGGACAGCAGACGTTCGGCGGAAACATGACCATGGCGCGTGCGCAGAAAAGCCAGCACATCGGCCTCGACATCGTTGGTGGCTGCCATCGTCGAATGGCCGCCTTCGCCAACCAGAACCCGAGGCTGTGGCGCAGCGGGCATGAAGGCGGCGACGCCGAGACCCGAGCCGGGCCCGATCACGGCCAGCGCACCGCCCGGGGCCGGAAGAGAGGGGCCTATCGCGATGCGGTCCTCCTCCGTGAGGCGGTCAAGGCCGAGGGCGAGAGCGGCATAATCGTTCATCAAGCGGACCGAACGAAAGCCAAAGCGCCGGCGCAGTTCGTCGCTGCGGGCCTCCCAGCCCGAGTTGGTCATTTGAGCGTGCTCGGCGCTGACCGGGCCTGCAAACGCAAGGACGGCCGCTGCCGGTGGTGTCTGGACCGGCATCGCCAGTGTTTCGAGAGCCGAGGCCAGGGCGTCATAGGAGGTCTCGTATTCGGCAACCTTCAACCGGACCAGAGGTCCGCGCCCGTCCGGTGTCAGTAGCGCAAAGCGCGCATTGGTGCCGCCGATGTCGGCCAGCAGTGCGGCAGCGTCGTTGCCGGGAGCGCTCAAGGGATCGGTTTCCCGTGCTGCAAGGTGTCGAGGTAATTGCCCCACCAAGCTGTCACATCGTTCACGGCAATGGCGCGATACATTGATCGCCAGCGCTCCCGCCGTGCCTTGAGCGGCATGGTGAGGGCTTCCTGGATGCGCTCGGCCACGCCTTCGACGTCATAGGGGTTCACGATGAGCGCGCCATCGAGTTCCCGCGCTGCGCCCGCAAAGCGGGAGAGCACCAAAACCCCAGGATCCTTTGCGGACTGGGCGGCAACGTACTCCTTCGCCACAAGGTTCATTCCGTCGCGCAGCGGTGTGACAAGCGCGACGCGGCTGCTGCGGAAAAACCCCGCGAGGACCCGCCGGCTGAAGCTCTTGTTGAGATAGCGGATCGGTACCCAATCGTACTCGGCAAATGCGCCGTTCACGCGCCCGGCGGTGGCCTCCAGTTCCCGGCGAATGTCCACGTAGTCCGCGACATCGGCGCGCGAAGGGGGATTTATCTGCAGGAACACCACGTTGCCCCGGTTGTCGGGGTAAGTGGTCAGAAGGTGCTCGAAAGCCTCGACACGATTGATTAGGCCCTTTGAGTAATCCAGCCGGTCGACGCCGATGATCAAGTCCCGGCCGATGAGGCTTTTCTTGAGACGCTCGACCTGGTTCGAGTTCTCGCTGTCTTCGGCCATCTTGGCGAAGATCTCCGTATCGACGCCGATGGGGAAGGCGCCGGCGCGGAGCGTGCGGCCGAACACGCGAATAACCCCGTTCTCGCCGATCTCGCCGCCGACCTCGCGGCGGATGTAGTCTTGAAAGCACTCCAGGTCTTCTTCCGTCTGAAAGCCGATAAGATCGTAGGCGCAGAGGGCCTTTACGATCTCGCGGTGCCAGGGGAGCGCGGTGAAAACCGGCAGCGCAGGCCAGGGGATATGCAGGAAGAAACCCATCTTGTGCCGGCAGTTGGCGTTGCGCAGGCGCTCGGCGAGCAGGGTGAAGTGATAATCATGCACCCAGACAACGTCCGTGTCCTTCAGGAGCGGCTGCAGCCGATGCGCAAAATGCGCGTTGACCCGCTCATAGCCCTGCCAGGTTCGCTGCGAGAACTCCGCCAGGTCGAGGCGGTAGTGGAAAAGCGGCCAGAGCGTCGAGTTCGCAAAGCCCTTGTAGTAGTCGTCGTAGTCACGCTGGGTGAGATCTATGGTGGCGAAGGTGGTCTTCCCGACTTCGGCGACGCTTGGCTGGTCGTAGTCGCGTGCCAGCACCTTGCCGCTCCACCCGAACCAGATGCCGCCGTGCTGTCGCAGCGCAGCGCGCAGCGCAACGGAGAGCCCACCCTCCGATCCCGGCCGGGACAGCTTGCTGGCCGCAACACGGTTGGAGACGACGACGAGGCGGCTCAATAGGCTTCCTCCCAGGACTTCGAGAGACGCATCGCGGAGCTGATCAGGCCGACCATGGAGTAGGTCTGGGGAAAATTGCCCCAGAGCTCTCCGCTCTGCGGGGCGAGGTCTTCCGAGAGAAGGCCCATGGCGTTGCGCGCGGCGAGCATGGTCTCGAAGAGGGCGCGGGCTTCGTCGGTCCGGCCGACGGCAGCAAGCGCATCGATATACCAGAAGGTGCAGACATTGAACGCGACTTCCGGCGAGCCGAAGTCGTCCGGTGCCGCATAACGCTGAATGAACTGGCCGTGCTTCAGGTGTCTTTCGATCTGCTCGAGGGTGCCCAGAAAGCGCGGATCCGTGGCGGGCAGAAAGCCGATTTCCTGAAGGCACAGCAGGCTGGCATCCAGGTCCTTGCCGCCGAAGGTCGAGACGAGGCTCCCCAGATCGTCGTTCCAGGCACGGTCCAGAATACCCTGGCGGATGCTTTCCGCCGCCGCAGCCCAGTGGCTTTGGCGTTGCGGCATTTCCAGCTGCGCGGCGATCTTGGCCAGGCGGTCGCAGGCCGCCCAGCACATGACGCTGGAGTAGGTATGCACCTGCTGGCGGGTTCTGAGTTCCCAAAGGCCGGCGTCGGGCGCGTCCCAGAGCTTGACCGCCTGTTCGCCCAGGCGCTCCAGCTTCTCGAAGAGACTGATGTCTCCCGGGTGGTCGAGGCGGCGGTCAAAGAAGCTCTGGGTCGAGGCGAGGATAACGCTGCCATAGCCGTCGTTCTGAATCTGCGTATAGGCGCTGTTGCCGATACGCACCGGACCCATGCCCCTGTAGCCGGGCAGGGACTCACAGACGGCCTCGTCGAGCTCGGCCAGTTGAGAAATGCCAAAGACCGGCTGAAGGTGGCCGTCGGCGGCGTTGGCCCCGACATTCGAGGCCACGATGTTCGAGATGTAGTTGAGGAAGCCCTCCATGGTCTTGGTCGCGCCAAGACGGTTGAGGGCATGGACGACGAAGTAGGCATCTCTCAGCCAGCAGTAACGATAGTCCCAGTTGCGGCCGGAGTCCGGGGCCTCCGGGATCGAGGTGGTCATGGCGGCGATGATGGCCCCCGTCTCCTCGTAGCTGCACAGCTTCAAGGTGATGGAGGCGCGGATCACCGCGTCCTGCCACTCGAAAGGCAGCGCCAGGTAGCGGCACCATTCCCGCCAGTACTCGTCGGTCTTCTTGAAGAACTCGCGGCTGGTCTCGTCCACGGGGGCGGTGAGGCTTTCATCGGGTCCCAGGATCAACGTCACCGGGCGTTCAAGAATGAACGGCGTCTGTTCGGTGACATAGGTGATCGGCCCGTCGGTGGTCAGCCGCAGGGTAAGATGCGGCATCACGAAGCGCAGATGGTTACTGCCCCGGGTGATCTCGGGATCGCACCGGCCGTAGTCGTAAGTCGGGCTGACGCGCAACCTTATGCGCGGGCTGCCGGACAAGGGCCTCACGTGCCGGATAATCGACGGCGGCCTGTGGATACGGTCGAAGTGCTTGAAGCGTGGCGCAAAGTCCGTGATCTCGACGACGCCGTCGGCAGAGTCGTAGAGCCGGGTCACCACCACGGCCGAGTTCTCCCGGTAGTGCTGTTCGGAGCGCACGAAGTCGAGAAGTTCGATTTCGTAGACGCCTCTGGCGCTGTCGTCGCCGGCGACGAGGTTGGAGAACACCGGGTCGCTGTCAAAACGCGGCATACAGGCCCAGACGATGCGGGCGCGCTGATCCAGCAAAGCCCCGAAGGTGCAGTTTCCGATTACGGCAAGATCAAGTGTGTTCACGTCGCGTCAGACCTGGGTCCTGTCAGCAGTAAATCTTGTAAGCCAGGCATGCACCGCCTGTTCGTCGGACAAGCGGTGCCGGGCCTTGGTGGCGCCGGCAGTCCCCACTTTGATGGAAAGTCCGCCGAGGCGATTCACCGTGTCAAAGCCGTCTTCGTCGGTGACGTCATCGCCGACGAAGACCGGCGCCCGGCCGTGAAAGGGAGCCTCTTCCATGAAAGCCGCAATGGCGGTTCCCTTGCTTGCGCCCTTGGGCTTCACTTCGAGCACCATCTTGCCACGTTTCAATTCGACCAGCGGACCTGATTCCCGCAGCAAGGCTGCGACGATTCGCTCTGCCTCACCCTCAAGCTGGGGCGCCATGCGAAAGTGCAGAGCCATTGCGAGTCCTTTGTCTTCGAGCAGCAATCCCGGGTAGGCATCGGCAAATTCTGCGAGAGGTTGCCGCAAAGCGTTTAACACATCCGCTCGGTGCCCGGTAGCGATGTCGCCCTCCGCTTTGCGGCTCTCCAAGCCATGGACCCCGGCAGCGGCCAGGCGCAGCGGTGTGAAAAGGGCATCCAGTTCGGCGATGCGGCGCCCGCTGACCAGGGCCAGGGCGCCATCGAGGCGTTCTTGTATGTCTGCTAACAGAGACACCAGGAAGTCCGGCACGCGCACCTCCTGGGGACGCGGAGCAAATGAGAGCAGCGTTCCGTCCACATCGAGAAAGAGCGCAGACTGTGCAGGCGGCACAGGGCCTTGCGGACCCGGCCCTGCACCGGCGGTCGACTTCAGAATGGCTGACCCAGAGTCCATGTTCGGAATGCTTTTTTTGATGCCCCCTCTCTAGAGGGACCACATTGCTCAGCGACGTCAAGCGTCAAGAGCGGCGCGGCTGGCCGGTGTGGCGCCTGATGTTTCGAGGGCCTTGCGTGTTTGGACCGCCTTGGTGATTCAAAGGGCGAAAACCGCAACAGTCCTGTTCGCATCCTGGCTGGATTTCCGGATAAATGAGTCGAGACAATCGCCTTCAGGTTGGATCGTCAGCCGGTGAAAAGCGGTTACCGCAACGGGTCAGGCACTAGGGACGGGGCCTCAGTTTAACCCAGGTGACCGGTGCCACCCATTCGACGGGAACGTTGTGCTCGATCGGCGTGGCGGCATTGACCGAGACAAGCGTTACTTCTCCCTTCTTGTTGCCCGGCTCGACGATTTTGACGAGCTGACGGCCGTCCTTGGTCTGGACGACACACTCGCGCCCATAGCAGTTCGCGAGATCGAGCCCCTCCTCGCGGGTGTAGCCGAGATGCTCTCCATCCTTGAAGCGCGGAGCCATGGAGTTGCCGCGGACGACGACACAGACACCCCCGCCTTCGCCTTGAGGCGCCTCAATTTTATAGAGACCGCTGCCTTTGGCATGATCGTCGATTGACATCACTGTCTCCCCGGCACCGACGTAGCCGACCACTAGGCTGGAGGCCTTGATGCTGCCGCTGATCGGAGCGCCGAGCTTGATCATCAGGTCGTCCAGCGGCGTCTCCAGATAGTCGGCGATCTCGACCGCCTCTTCGATCTTGATGCTGCGGCTCTGATTGAGGATCTCGGTGATGCGCGAGGGGTCCAGCCCCATGTGCTTGGCCAGCCCCCTCTGGGTTTTGCCAAGCTGGCGCAGGCGTTGTTGGAACCATTGTTTTTGCATGAGCATAAATTGCGAAATTTGCTACGATATGTCTATTGCAATTTTCGCAATCCATGGCTACGATGAGTTGCGAATTACGGAACATATTCCAGGGAGAATGCGGTGGCAGAAGCAGCAGGACCTTCGTCTGAGACGTCCGCCAGAAAGGGCGCATTCGCACAGCGTGGGTCGCCGAAGGAGGGGCGCAGGATCCCGGCGGCTGCCGTGCGCCGTGCGGTCGAGGATCTGCTGCTGCGGAGCATGCCACCGGAATGGACCTTTCGCATGCTGCCGCCGGCAGCCGATGGCTGCCGGGGCCCGGGGCAGCTGCCTGATACGGTGATCATCTCTCCTGCCGGGCGGTGCTACTTCCTGTTGGTAAAGGCACCGCGAGACCGCTGGTGGGACGGTGACATCAGGCGGGTGGAGGCGGAGAAGGTGACAGAGGAGGAACGGCGACTGATGGCGCACCTGAAGCGCGCCGGGAATGGTGCACGTGCCGTTTGGAGCGAAGAGGATGCGCGGCGCGCTCTGGTCGCATGGGGCTGCCGGCTGCATCCGGACGCGCCGGCTGCGAGAAAGGGCGACCGACAGATCCCCCGTTCACCCAGATCGGGGAACCGCCCGCCGCTTCGCTTTTGGCGCGGTGCCTGAGAGGATGCGGAGCCGGACGACAATGAATGGCCAGCGCGCCACCGGAAAGACCTTGGCGCGCGGCCGCTCGGCCCTTGCGCACGGCCGTGTTCTCGCCAAGTCGGCCGGGTGCGACGCGCCCAGCCTGCGGGATGCGCTTTGGGAGCTGCTGATGGAAGCCGCGGATACCCTGTCGCGCCTGCCAAACCGCGAGCGGGGCTGGCTGACGGCGGCAAGTCGCGCGCACTGGCCGGATTTCGTCCGGCATTACGACGACAGTCTGCGCGGCGGGCACGCGGCGACCGATACGACGACGCTGCGGCGAAGCCCTGCGAGCGCCGAGGCTATCGACCGCATGGACATCGTGCTTGCCTGGTTGCCGTTGGCCGGAGGCAAGAACCCGCGGCGCGACCTGGCCGTCCTCTTCGGCCTTGCCTGCGGAGCCAAGGTCGCCGTGTTGCGCAGACGCTTCGGGTGTGGCCGGCGAACGATCTATGACATTCGCGACCGTGCGCTGAAGCGTCTTTCTGTGCGCATTTCAGCAGAGCTGGGTCTGGAGGCAGATGCGGAGCTTTAGGCGGTTCGTCCCTCAACGGGCACACAGCGAAGCGGCCGCTGCCTGGTTGGGGTACGCGGTCAGTTGGCGAGAGACTGCCGTGGCACGTAGTGGCCGTCTTCGAACCCGGTGAAAAGATCTTCGACCTGAGGGTGGGATACGGCGTCCCCGCTTTCGTCGATCACAAGGTTCTGCTCCGATACGTAGGCGATGTAAGACGTCTCAGCGTTTTCCGCCAGGAGGTGATAGAACGGCTGGTCCTTGCGTGGCCGAATATCCTCCGGGATCGCCTGCCACCACTCCTCGGTGTTGGAGAAGGTCGGGTCGACATCGAAGATCACGCCGCGAAAAGGAAAGAATCGATGCTTCACGATCTGGCCGATTTGAAACTTTGCCGTTCTCATCATCTGCTTGCCGCCGGAGCGGCCCTGTACCGTTTCTTTATCCTTTAGTCATATGCGGTCTTTCGGGGAAGAGACAAGGGAGCAGTCGCCGGGGGCACGCCCAGGCGCCTACGCCGGCGCCCGAAGAATCGGTTCGAAATTGCGCTAAATCCGATCTGCTTTCTTCTGCGGTATCATGAGAGAGAAGGCGCATAACCCAATAAAAAAAATAGACAAATTAATTCGCTTAAATTGCCGACTTCATGAGCGCGGCCGCGCGGGGAACGCCCGGACCGGGGGCACTGCCGGCGGCGCACTTCGCTTAAGGGTTTGTTAAGCGGAACGCAGTCGAATCGCTATTCAGGAGGATCAGGACTCGCAGGCGCAAGAGCGTTTGCGTGCCTCCTTTGAGAGGACTGCGATGCTTACGAAAGCAAAGGTTGATCAAGGGGGTCGGCCCGGAACGGGCCGCCGGGGCCGAAGCTATGGCCGCGCCCTGTTGAAGCGCGCTGCATGCGCTGCCGGGCTGCTGCGTGACGAACGCGGCAGCGCGGTGATCGAGTTCGCCTTTGTTGCACCGCCTTTCATACTGCTCTTGACGGGATTGATTGAGATTTCCGTGATGTTCTTCACCGGCAGCGTGATCGAGGGCGCGACAAAGGAAGCGGCGCGCGCGATTCGCACCGGCCAGATACAGAGCGATGCAGACCCCGTGACGGCATTCCGAACCAAGCTCTGCGACTCGCTCTACAACATCATCGACTGCACGGAGGTGCTGTTCAATGTCCGCACCTTCTCCGACTTCGGGTCCGTTTCCATGCCGATCGAGATCGATCAGGACGGCGAGATCATCAACAACGGCTTCACGCCCGGCGGCAGCGGTGCTGTCACCGTGGTTCGCGCCATCTACCGCTGGGAGTTCATCACGCCGTTGATCGAAGAGGCGCTTCCGGGCGGTCAGGCGGGTAACCTGATCATCTCGACCGTCGCGTTCCAAAACGAACCTTACGACGTGAACTGATGCTGAGGCTGGCGCGCAGACTCACCGCTGACAAGAGCGGCAACGCGACAGTGGAGTTTGCCGCTCTGCTGCCGATACTGCTTCTGCTTTTGATCGGGGTTGTCGAGATCACAAACCTGCTGCGTCTCGACAGAAAGGTGGTCGCCGCCGCCCAGACGACGGCGGATCTGATCACCCAGCAGCGCAGCGTCACAAACGGCCAGATCACCGACATTCTTCGTGCCGCAGAGCTCATTGTCGAACCCTTCCCGTCAGCGCCCCTGGCAGTCGGCATCAGCGCGGTCCGCTTCGACGAGGACACCGGCGCGCCCGTGATGGACTGGCAGGAAAGCAAGAACGGCGGAACTGTTCCCAATGCACTTACCCTGGCCCAGAACATGGGTGCCCCGGGCGAGGGCGTCGTCATCGTCAGGGCCACTTACAGCTATGCGCCGGTGTTCTTCGAGTTTGTGGTCGGCCAGACCAGCATCGAGGAAGTCTCTATCCTGCGCCCGCGACGCAGCGCCTTCGTCGAGGGGCCGACGCCCCCGTAGACGCCCTCCCTCTAGAGTCGCCGCCCCGAAACGACAGCCCGGACAATCATGAGCCGCCCGCGCGAACTTTAGGAAAGCGGCTAGGAAAGGCGGCCTTTGTCGTCCTGTGCCTGGCCGGTGCCCGGCGCGCTGCCCGGCGGGGCACCCAGTTCCGGTTTCGCAGCTGCTCAAAGAAATTGCGATTGACGCAATTTTTTATGTTGCACAGCCTGCACAGTTTTGGCATCTTGTCTGAGTAGGGTCCACGAATTGCGAACGGCGCCGAGGCCTGGAAAAATGCGGCGTTCCAAGCAGTCTCGACGGTCCCTGCAATTCCCCTGTGACAACTTCCCGGAACTCCCCGCGATGCCAAAGCGCAGCACCGTGGCGCCCGGACTTGCGCAAACCGCAAAGGATGCGCCGGAGGCCGAGGCGCGCGGCGACAGCACCGATATGCCTGCAGAGGCTCCGCCCGCGGCCCCTGCGACGCCGCTCGAGTTCATGCTGTCGGTGCTGCGCGACCCCGAAGCCAGCCTGGCGGACCGCAAGTGGGCGGCGGAGAAGGCGGCGCCCTACCTGCATCCGCGTCTGCAGACAGTGGAGCACGGCGGTGAAGTAACCCTGCGCCACGAGGACGCGTTGCAGGACCTGGCATGAGCGCGCCCGCGCGCGAACGCAGGATCCGACAGCGCCTGAAGGACGACCTGCCGCACTATGCCGCGCGCTGCCTGACCATCCGCACCAAGGCCGGCAGCCTGGAGCCGCTGCGCCTCAACAAGGTGCAAAAACAGATTCACGAAAAGGTGGAGGCACAGAGGGCGGCAACGGGCCGGGTGCGGGCGCTGATCCTGAAGGCGCGGCAGCCCGGCGTCTCCACCTATGTTGGCGCGCGTTTCTACTGGAAGGTCACCCACGGGCGCGGCCTGCGCGCCTTTATTCTGACTCACCGCGACCAGGCGACGGCAAACCTCTTTGCCATGGCCAAAAGATTCCACGACTGCTGCCCGCCGCCGGTGAAACCGCTGACCAAGGCGAGCAACGCCAAGGAGCTGACCTTCGGCCTGCTGGACTCGGGCTATCAGGTCGGAACCGCCAAGGCCTCCGGCGTCGGGCGCTCCGACACCATCCAGTTCTTCCACGGCTCCGAGGTGGCCCATTGGGCCAACGCCGAGGAGCATGCCGCCGGCGCCCTGCAGGCGGTGCCCCAGAGCACAGGCACCGAGATCATCCTGGAGTCCACCGCCAACGGCGTCGGCGGCCTGTTCTACAATCTCTGGCAGGCGGCGGTGCGGGGGAGGGGGACTATCAGGCGATCTTCATTCCCTGGTTCCTGCACGACGGCTACCGCAAACCGGCGCCGCGCGGCTGGCGGCCGCCGGAGTCCTTCCGCACCTATGGCGCCGTGCACCGCCTGACCCGGCCCCAACTCTACTGGGCCTGGGCCAAGAACGCCGAGCTGGCTGCGGCCAGCGGCGAGGGTACAGACGCACTGACCTGGCGCTTCAAGCAGGAGTACCCGGCAACCGCACAGGAGGCTTTCCAGGTGAGCGGCCAGACCTCTCTCATCCGCCCCGAACTGGTGGTGCGCGCGCAGGGCCACGAGGCCGGCGACCAGGACCACGCGCCCCTGGTGCTGGGCATCGACGTGGCACGGGGCGGAGGCGACCGCTCCCACCTCATCGACCGCCAGGGGCGGGCCGCCGGGCGGCACATCAACCGCGCCGTCGACTGCGGCGACACCATGGAACTGGCCGGCCTCATCGCGCGGGAGATCGAGCGCCTGCAGCCCGAGCGCGCCTTCATCGACATGGGCTCCTTCGGGGCCGCGGTCTACGACCGCCTGGCGGAGCTGGGCTACCGTCGCCGGGTGACGGGCGTGAGTTTCGGCGCCCGTGCCCAGGACGCGCGCCAGTACGCCAACAAGCGCGCGGAGATCTGGGGCGCGCTGCGCGACTGGCTGGCCGACGCCGGCGGCGCGGAACTGCCCGACGACCCGCTGCTGCACAGCCACCTCTGCGCGCCGGGCTTTCAAATCAACAGCAACCAGCAGCTGCTGCTGGAGGCCAAGGACAGGATCAAGGCGCGCCTCGGACTCTCGCCCGATGCCGGCGACGCGCTGGCGCTGACCTTCGCCGAGCCCGTGCGCCGCGATCGGCGCAGCCAGGCCGAGCGCAGCGAAACCGCCTACACCGTCCATGATTGGTGACGCCTCCCTGAGTCTCTCTTTTGCCGCGGCGGCAACGGCCCGGTGCACTCCCCACGTTCGGTCCTGCCTCACCTCCCTGCCGAACGGCACCGGGCCCACCGGCCGTCATCGCGGTTTCGATTTTCAAGGAAAGCGCGCCCGCCCGCACTTCGCCTGCGAAGGCTGAGGGGAACGCGCGTTTGCGCCGTCGGTGACGCGCCTGCCGACGGCGATGGAAGAGGCGCACCCGCCCGCGGCCCCGTCTGGCTGTCACGCCCGACGGGGCCGTGCTCTTTTCGTGTTTCTCATTGGAGGTTCAGCATAATGTCCGATGCCAACATCGGTGATTTCTCCACCAACCCGGCCGACAACATAACCGTGATGTCTGTCGACATTGGTGGCTGTATGAAAGTGGAACAGATTGACGATGCATTTCGTCGCGTGCTTGCCGTTGTGGCAGGCGCGGACTTCGGCGGCAAGACCGTGAAAGCGGACACCATCATCGAGAGCACCCTGGACGCCGGGGTGACCATCGAGGGTGTGCTGCTCAAAGACGGGATGATCACCGGACTCAACAACCAGAACTCGGAAGCCATTTTCCGCACCGGTGACTTCAGGGAGACCATGCGGAAGTCGGCCGATCCGGGCTGGCTGCTGGCAAACGGCGATACGATCGGGTCGGCGGGCTCCTCAGCCACGCAGGCAAGCGCCGACAACGAGGCCTTGTTTCTGTTCATCTGGAACAATTACGACGACACAAGAAATCCGGTTGTCGGCGGCCGCGGCGCCTCGGCGGAAGCAGACTGGGCGGCGAACAAGGCAATCACTCTTCCCAACCGGAACGGCCGTGTGGGCGTTGGTGCAGGCGCGGCGGCGGGTCTGACCGCGCGTGAGGCCGGGGATACCGGCGGTGCCGAAACGGTTGCCTTGACTGCGGCGCAGAACGGGCCACACGATCACAGCATCACCAAGGGAAGGAAGTTCGGCTCCGACCAAGGCGGCAGTGCGGGCTGGGGCAACGATCTCGGCAACGCAGGCAATCAGACCTTCACCACGACCAGTTCGGGCACGGGTGAAGCGCACGAGAACATGCCGCCCTTCTACGTTCCCGCCTATCAGATCAAGCTCTAGCAGCGTCTCTTCGCCGGCCGCCAGGTGACACCTGCACATGGTGGCGATCGACCTTGCCGCGGCGGCAACGGCCCGGTGCATCCCCACGTTCGGTCCTGCCTCCCTCCCTGCCGAACGGCACCGGGCCACCCCGCCGGTGACACAGTGACCCCGCGGGCCTGACTGCCTACCGGGCCGCCGCCTTTCCGAACGGAGTTTTCCATGACAGACGACGCCTCCCCGGAGGCTGCTGGCGATGTGGCTGGCGGCCCGTCCTCTGCTGCGCCAGCTCCGTCGGAGCGCCGCCGTCCCTCGATCTTCGACCTGCGCGCCGTCGCGCCGCTGGGGCCGGAGGAACAGCGGGCCAAGGAGGACGCCATGGCTCGCGCGCTGGAGTTTGGTGCCGCGCCGGTGCGCGACGGGCGCGGCTGGGCCCTGGAGGTGGATTTCATCGAGGCCAACGGCGAGGCGGTCGAGCCCTGGAAACACGACCGGGAGCACAAGCGCCTTTACCGCCGCAGCCAGAAGCTGGCCAAGGCAGCGGGACAGCTCATCGGCCAGCCGGGAGACCGGGAGGAATGGGGCAAGCGTCTCGCACGGCAGTTTTACCGCGAGGGCTCCGACCCCGAGGGGGCGGTGCGCCATGGGCTCTTCGAGGCCATCTGGCGCTTCGACCACGTCTACGACAGCTTCACCGTGCCGCGGCGCTACGGCCCCCACAACATTAAGACCGGGCGCATCGCCGCGGTGGCGGAGGAGGCGCGCCGCAAATGGCAGGCCGAGGGCCTGGCGCCCGCGGATGTGTTCTGGGTACGCAATCGGCGCAACACCGGCCTCGTCCTCGTCACCCCCAACCCCGATCCGAAAGCGCCGGCAGTCCCGGTGCCGGACGAGTTGGCGCCGAAAGCAACTGAGCAGGACATCCTGGGCGGGCAGGGCGCCGAAACCGTCACCGGCGAGGCCAAGATCGGGTCCAGTGCGATGCCACAGCTTACGCAGGCCAACCCTCAGCAACAAACCGGGTAGTCTCCAATCACCGCGGATGCCCTCTTCAAAACCTACCGTCAAAACCTTGCGATATGGGAAGGCGGTGTCGCCGACAGGCCGCTCAGCGTGGATCCGGGAGGCGTCACCAACAAAGGAATATCGAAGGGTTTTCTAGACGAGCTTAGAAAGCTGCCCAGGTATCGTAACCTGCCGTCCGATCCACGAAGTCTCTCTGATGCGCAGATCGATGCCATCTACCGTACAGAGAACTTTGACCGACCGCAGATCTGGAGGCTGGCACAGGTTACGGGCCTCTTGGCGGACGCCCCACAACTTGTTGAACAGATGTTTGACGCTGGTGTACAGCATGGAATCGACAACCCCGGGAAGTGGCTTCAGGAAGCGCTCGATGAAACGCTCGGAACGGACCTGAGAAGCGCAATCAAAGGAAAGCTCGAATACGACGGAATCGTCGGATCGGGAACACGCAAGGTTGTTGAACAAGCGGTGAAGGCGGGAAAGATCACCGAGGTGAATGATCTCATTGTCGATAAGCGTATCGCTTACATGAAGGCGCTGCCCAATTACTCCGGAAATCCCGGTTGGATCACGCGGGCCGAGTCCTTTCGGATCAAGCCGCCAAGTCCATAACTTGTTTCCGACCTTCTTCGTTCAGAGTTTGTAGCGGTTGCGTTGGTCAGCCGCTGCGCGGAGAGTTTGCTCCATCAGGCGGGCAAGCGCGCTAACGTGCGAAGTGTGATATTGCGTACCGCAGAAGAGACAGCCTTGATGTTCGTTGTACAGTTTCCAGTATAGGCCGCCATAGCTCATGCGGATTGTATCGAGCTGCTTTGCAGCTTCCTCCCTTGTCAGAACGTCTGGCGAGAAGAGAACCTCGAACTGGTCGAGGATCCGTTCCTCGAGGCAAAGGACGCTGCGGAGTATTCCCTCTCGTGCGTCAGCGGTGGAGCCCGCGCGAAGCTCATAGCTCTGTGCCCAGCAGGCATCGATCATGGCCTGAGCATCGATTGGCTCAAAGGGCTCCCCTCCGCCGGCCATTGCGGGTGACGGAATAGTCAGCCACATCAGGGCCGAACAGAAGACCGCCGAACGCTTCATATTCCTTGTCTCCCCTTTACTAAGTCAAAGGATGCATGGGAATGTGGCGAAGTTAGGACACTACCCAATGCAGGCGCCAATCCCGGATGGTTTCCGCGGGCGGAATCCTTCAGGATTGGGCCGACCGCGCCTTAGCAATAGCGAAACCTCTTCTCCGCAGCGACGTCTCTGAGGATCGTCTCAAGGAATCTGATGTAGCTCTCGATGTAGCGCATCCCTGGAAGAAGTCCGCACGACTGCGAGCAGTATCGATTGAGGGAGTAGATCCGAAAGTAGAGTTCTCCGTGAAGGTCTTCCATGGCCTTCAGGTGGGCCGCAGCATTCTGGGTGAATTCCGGGAGCAGCCAGGCATCGATTTGTGTAAGGACAGCCTGCTCCATACAAGCCTGCGTGATGTCGAGCCCTTCGCCGTAGGCAGCCGCGGAACCGGCGGCCCGTAAGTCTGACGATTCTTCCCAACAGGCAGAGATGATCGGCTCAGGGTCGAAGGGTTCGAAGGGCTCCCCACCGCCAGCCATTGTGGGCGAAGCGACGAACAGCCACAGCGCGACTGAACAGAAGACCGCCGAACACTTCATTTTCCATGTCTCCCCCGTGTTCATCCGAAACATGCGTGGGGATTGCGGCGAAGTTTGGGCGCGGCCTGCCATGACCCCGGGGGCCTGACGTCCTGCCGGGCCGCCGCCTTTCCGAACGGAGTTTTCCATGACAGACGACGCCTCCCCGGAGGCTGCCGGTGCGGGCGCCGGCGGCCTGCCTTCTGCTGCGCCTGCACCGCCGGAGCGCCGCCGTCCCTCGATCTTCGACCTGCGTGCCGTCGCGCCGCTGGGGCCCGAGGAGCAGCGGGTCAAGGAAGACGCGATGGCCCGGGCGCTGGTCTTTGGGGCGGCGCCGGTGCGCGACGCGCGCGGCTGGGCGCTTGAAGTCGACTTCATCGAAGCCAACGGCGAGGCGGTGGAGCCCTGGAAACATGACCGGGAGCACAAGCGCCTCTACCGCCGCAGCCAGAAGCTGGCTAAGGCGGCGGGGCAGTTGATCGGCCAGCCCGGAGACCGGGAGGAATGGGGCAAGCGTCTCGCACGGCAGTTTTACCGCGAAGGTTCCGACCCCGAGGGCGCGGTGCGCCGCGGGCTCTTCGAGGCCATCTGGCGCTTCGACCACGTCTACGACAGCTTCACCGTGCCGCGAAGGTACGGCCCGCACTACATTAAGACCGGGCGCATCGCTGCGGTGGCCGAGGAAGCGCGCCGCAAATGGCAGGCCGAGGGCCTGGCGCCCGCGGATGTCTTCTGGGTACGCAATCGGCGCAACACCGGCCTCGTCCTCGTCACCCCCAACCCCGATCCGAACGCGCCGGCAGTCCCGGTGCCGGAAGACCTGCCGCCGGAAGCACCTGACCAGGACATCCTGAGCGGGCAGGGCGCCGAGACGGTCACCGGTCAGGCGGAGATCGAGGAGGCCTTCGAGCCCTTCCTTCCGCCCGACGACTTCGACATCCCGACCGAGGCTTACGACCCCAGCGGCTTCTACCGCTTGGAGGAGGGAGAGGACGGCGCCGTCTTCGTATTCGATCCCGAGGCGGCGGCGGCGGATGCGCGGCGGCGGATCGATCCGCGCAGCCTGGACGACCTCGCCGAGGGTTTCCTCGCCGTGCTGGATGCCGGGCGCGACCCGGACGATCCGCAATGGCAGCAGCGCGCGCGGCTGCTGGCGGAGTTCCTGCCGGGCACGGGTCACGCGATCTCGGCCCGCGAGGCCTACCTCGCCTTCGAGGCCGCCAGCACGGCGATGCAGAACGGCGACTGGGAAGAGGCGCTGCTGAAGGGCGGCGAGTCGCTGCTCAACGCCGTCGGGGCGGTGCCGGTCTTCGGTGACCTGCTGCGCCTCGGCAAGGGCGCGGTGAAGCTCGCCAACCTGCTGCTCACCTTCGGCCGCCGCCTGGAGGTCAAGCCCCAGGTGCTGGCCATGGCGTCAGCCGGCGGCAGCGGAGGGCGCAGTAGCGGCGGGGGACCCGGGAGTGTCCTTGGCAGCGGGAGTGGCGGGGCGGGCAAGAGCCGGGACGGGCCGAAGGAGCGTTTCACCTTGCCGCTCTCGGAGATGACGGTGATCAAGCCCGCAAGGGATAAGGCCAGACTGCAAAAGTTCGACGCCGTGGGAACCCAGCTTTACGTCGGCAAGGGCGAGGTGGTCGCGACGCGCGTCTGGGAGCGGGGCGTTCCCCTGGGGTTCCGCTCCGCCGATCACATGCGAACCTTTGCGACGATCACTTTCAACAGGATTCGCGGTGTGGCGCCGGACGTGCGGATTGCGCTGAGAGGCAGTGCGGTGACGGGCCGGTCCTTTCACACAGTCCGCAAGGACTATACGGGGCCTTACTTCGACGCCAAGCCTTCTGAAGCGAGCGATTTCGATCTGGCGCTCGTCAGTCCGACGCTGATGCAAAAGGCCAGGGAACTGGGAATCCCCCTGCGGTCCAACGGAAAGCGAACAGCAGAACTGACGTCCAAGGATTTGCAGGACCTCGGACTTGGCGGTCTGGACGACGATCTGAAAGACAAAGTGGACAAGCGTATCGTGACCTTCATGATCTACGACTCCAATCGGACTTTGCTGTCGCGTGGCACCGTCATGATGCTACGATGACACCGTACAGACAGGATGAGATTGATGAGAGCCAAGCTTTGGTATGCAGGCGAGTTCGGTATCGAGGTTGATGAGGCCGCCTGGGAAGAAAGTCTGGAGGCCGTGACCGATCGGCTGGCCGAGCATCTGGAACGGGCCACCGGTATTACCCTCACCGGCTGGGACAGCCCGTCGCGGGGTGGGGTGTACTATGAAGGCCGGGAGAAGCGCGATGACGGCCAGGAAATCCAAGTATGGATGCGCCCCAACTTCGCGCCGGAGAGCGGTGACTGGTGCATGGACGACTATAGGACACACGCCGTCATCGTTGGCCTTTTTGGCAACCGCCAGGAGCAAGTTGAGGACCTCCAAAGGGCCATTCTCGGCTCCCACGAGCTTGGCGCAACGCTTCTTGAGCGCACGGTCCACCGGTCAGGCCAGAGACGTGAGGTCGCCTATTCGCTGAAGGATGTGGCGAAGCTATCTGAAGTATGATCTGATGTGCCGGCTGCCTTCAGCCGCACCGTGAATGACATCCTTCTTGCCAAGATTGAATCCCATCCTGCGCCCCCGGATTTCGGCCTGCGGATCGCGCTGAGAGGCAGTGCGGTGACGGGCCGGTCCTTTCACGGAGTCCGCAAGGACTATACGGGGCCTTACTTCGACGCCAAGCCTTCTGAAGCGAGCGATTTCGATCTGGCGCTCGTCAGCCCGACGCTGATGCAAAGGGCGAGGGAACTGGGGATCCCCCTGCGGTCCAACAGAAAGCGAACAGCAGAACTGACGTCGCAGGATTTGGATAGGCTCGGACTCGGCGGCCTCGATGGCGAGCTGAAAGACAAAGTGGGCAAGCGTACCGTGACCTTCATGATCTACGACTCCAACCAGACTTTGCTGTCACGTGGCACCTTCATGATGCTACGTTGACCGAATGAAGACAGAAGACAGATGGACGAGAGCAATGAGCAAGTACTCTCACATATTTGGGATTAAGGTAGATGAGCAGGATTGGGAAGAGGGTGTGGATGCGGTGACCGATCGGCTGGCCGGGCATCTGGAACGGGCCACGGGCATTGCGCTCACCGGCTGGGACAGCCCTTCGCGGGGAGGGGTGTACTACGAAGGCCGGGAAGAAGGTGGTGGCGGGCAGAGCATGATCGTATGGATGCGCCCGAACTTTGCGGCGGAAAGCGGCGATTGGTGCATGGACGACTATCGGGAATACGCTGTCATCGCCAGTGTGTACGGCAGCCGCCGCGAGCAGGTTGAAGAGCTTGAAAGAGCGGTTCTAGCTTCCCGAGACCTTGGCGCAACGCTTCTGCTCCGTGAAATTGTCAGGCCGCACCAAAGGGGTGAGTTCCTCTTCTCACTCAAAGATACGGCGCGCCAAGCGAACAACTGATCCGCTGCGCCGTTCATAATCAGCGACGCAACGATGTGGCGTCTCACGGCCCGAAGCGAACCTCAAGAGATCCGCTTCCAGAGTTCCACAGTGTCCAGACCGAGCATGCCCGTGGTCGGGAGATCAGCTTCATGTTCTATGAATCGGTCGCGCGGCGCCGCCTCGCGCTGACCGAAGGACACGCAGGATCAGCGGTTACCCAGCGGACTGCAATTTTTCCGCTGCGAGACGGCAACATGACTCTAGCACTGCCCCAACGAAGCGGCCATATCTGAGCCTATCATTTTGTAGACGAGGATCCCGTGCCGCCTCGCGCCGGCCGGAGTACGGGCAGGGCCAGCGGTCACCCAACGGACTGCTATCTCTCCGCTGCGAGACGGCAGCGTGACGATGCCATCCCTCAGGCGATGCGGCCATATCAGAGCCGGTCACGCCATAGGCGCGCGGCCAGCTGCGGGCTTCATTCTCTTCCCGAACCTTCTTCTCCCTGAACGTCCGGAGGACCTGCCGATGCGGGCCATCGCCGTGTTTCACGACAAGGGCGCGGGCTTCTGGCCGCGGCTGTTCGGCCGCCCGGGCTTCCGCCACTGCTTCGTGGCGCTGAACGACGGCCGGGCCTGGCTGATCGCCGATCCCGCCAGCCGGGGGACGGAGATCAGCGCCGAGGTCGCAGCGGACTACGACCTAGCCGCCTTCTACCGGGATCAGGGCTTCACGGTGCTGGACTGCGCGACGGCGCCGCAGGCGCAGCCCTATCCGGTCTGGTTCTTCACCTGCGTCGAAGCGGTCAAGCGCATGCTGGGCCTGCGCGGCTGGTGGATCTGGACCCCCTATCAACTCTACCGCCATCTGGAGAAAACCCATGGGCAGCATCTTCAAACCCTCCAAGCCGAAGGCACCGCCGCCACCGCCCCCGCCGCCGCCCAAGCCGGAAGACCCGGCCATCAATGAGGCGCGGCGGAAGGAGCGGGAGGCGGCCAAGCGGCGCCGCGGCCGGGCCGCCACCATCCTGACCAGCGGGTTGGGCGACCCAAACCAGCCGCAGGTGCAGCAGCAGAAACTGCTCGGCTGATATCCCTCCAGCCACAAGCCAAGGCCCCCAACAAGACAGGACGCCTCCATGCCCCGCGAAATCGACGATCTGCTGGCGCGTCACAAGCGCCTGAAGGACCAGCGCCGCCTCTGGGAAAGCCACTGGCAGGAACTGGCCGAGGTGATGCTGCCGCGGCGCGCGGACTTCACCACCGAACACCTGGCCGGCGAGCGGCGGCGCGATCATCTCTTCGACGGCACGCCCATGCTGGCGCGCCGCGGCCTCTCCGCCGCCATCGACGGGCTGCTGAAGCCGAAGACCGCGCGCTGGTTCCGCATCAAGACCCGGGACGAGGACCTGGGCGAGGACGAAGCCGTGAAGCGCTGGCTGGAGATGGCGGAGGAGCGGCTCTACCGCGCGCTCTACGACCGCCGGGCGCGCTTCATCCAACGCTCCGGCGAGGTGGACGACGACCTGGTGACCTTCGGTACCGGCGTGCTCTTCGTCGGCGAGGGGCGGGACCTCAACCGGCTGCTGTTCCGCTCCTTCCATCTGAAGGACGTGGTGCTGGGGGAGAACGCGGACGGCGAGATCGACACGGTCTTCGTTACCCTGCGCCTGACCGCGCGGCAGGCGGCGCAGCGTTTCGGCGAAGCGGCGCTGGGCCGGGACACGCGCGAGGCCCTGAAGGACGGCGGCGAGGACAAGCCCTTCACCTTCCTGCAGGCGGTGATGCCGCGCCGGGGGCGCGACAGCCGGCGGCGCGACAACGCCAGCCTGCCCTTCGCCTCGGTGGTGATCGACGTGCAGTCGGAACACCGGGTGAGCGAAAGCGGCTATCACGAGTTTCCCTTCGCGGTGCCGCGCTGGGACACGGCGGCGGGGGAGGTCTACGGCCGCTCGCCTGGGATGATCGCCCTGCCGGATGCCAACACCTTGCAGCAGATGGGCAAGACCCTGCTGGTGGCCGGACACAAGGCGGTCGATCCGCCGCTGCTGGTGGGCGACGACTCGGTCTTCGGCACGCCCAAGACCTTTCCCGGCGGCATCACCACCTTCGACATGCAGGCGGCCCGCGACCTCGGCCGCATTCCCATCGAGCCGCTGCAGACCGGCTTCAACCTGCCGCTCGGCCGCGAGATGCAGAAGGATGCCCGCGACCAGATCTGGGCCGCCTTCTTCCGCAACGTGCTGCAGCTTCCCGTCGACGCGCCGCGCATGACGGCGACCGAGGTACTGGAGCGCAAGGAGGAGTTCATCCGCACCATCGGTCCGGTCTTCGGGCGGCTGGAGAGCGACTACATCGGCCAAGTGGTGGAGCGCAGCTTCAACATCCTGCTGCGGGCCGGCGCCTTTCCCGAAGCGCCGGAGATCCTGCAGGGGCGCGAAGTGGTCTTCGACTTCGCTTCACCCGTCGAGCAGGCGCGCCGCCAGATCGAGGCGGCGGGCGCCGCCCGCTCGGTGGAGTTGCTGGCCCCCTTCGTGCAGGCGGACCCGGGCATCCTCGACAACTTCGACGGCGATGCCATCGCCCGCGACACGCCGGAGATCTTCGGCATGCCGCAGCGCTGGTTGCGCCCCAAGGAGGCGGTCGAGAGCCTGCGCGAAGGCCGTCAGCAGGCGCAGTTGGGTGGGGCTCTGGTGCCCGGCGCTGAGTCGGGCGATGCGGCGGCAGGCGCCGGAGAGGCCGGCGGCATCGTGCAGGCCCTGGCCCAGGCGGCGGGTGGTCCTTCCGGTACCGGAGGGCCCGGTTAATGGGCTGGTTGCGGCGGAGGCCCAAGCCGCTTGGAGACCCGGACCCGGAGGCTTTCTTCGAGGACCTGCGCCGCGCTTCCCTGGGGGAGCGCTACACGGCGCTGGACCGCACCCGCGACTTCCGCGCCGTGTTCTTCGGCGAGTCGACGCCGCTGCAGGGCCGCCGGGTGCTCTGGCAGATCCTGGAGTGGTGCCGCCTGTTCCGCCCGGTGAGCGCGCCGGGCGATCCCCACGAGACCTACCGCCGCGACGGCGAGCGCAACATCGGCCTGAAAGTCTTCATGACCCTGAACGCCGAGCCGGAGCCTGCGCCGCTGACCGAGACCGCCGTCAACGAAGCGCCGGAAGAAAGAACCTGACATGACAAGAGAGGATCTGGACAACGCTGCGGGCGAAGCCACCCGCGGCGCGGGACCTGCTGCGCCGGCGCACCCTCAGCCGCGGCGCTCGATCTTCGACCTGCGTGCCGTCGCGCCGCTGGGGCCGGAGGAACAGCGGGTCAAGGAAGACGCCATGGCCCGCGCGCTGGTCTATGGCGCGGCGCCGGTGCGCGACCAGCGCGGCTGGGCGCTGGAAGTCGATTTCATCGAGGCCAACGGCGAGGCGGTCGAGCCCTGGAAACACGACCGGGAGCACAAGCGCCTCTACCGCCGCAGCCAGAAGCTGGCCAAGGCAGCGGGACAGCTCATCGGCCAGCCGGGAGACCGGGAGGAATGGGGCAAGCGTCTCGCACGGCAGTTTTACCGCGAGGGCTCCGACCCCGAGGGGGCGGTGCGCCGTGGGCTCTTCGAGGCCATCTGGCGCTTCGACCACGTCTACGACAGCTTCACGGTGCCGCGGCGTTACGGCCCGCATTACATTAAGACCGGGCGCATCGCCGCGGTGGCGGAGGAGGCGCGCCGCAAATGGCAGGCCGAGGGCCTGGCGCCCGCGGATGTGTTCTGGGTGCGCAACCGGCGCAACACCGGCCTCGTCCTCGTCACGCCGAACCCCGATACGAAGGCGCCGGCAGCCCCGGTGCTGGAAGACCTGCCCCCTGCAGAGACACCCGTACAAGACATCCTGAGCGGGCAGGGCGCCGAGACCGTCACCGGCCAGGCCGACATCGAAGAGGCCTTCGAGCCCTACTTTCCTGAAGGCGCCGATCGTGTTCCGGCGGAACACCTGGGGACGGACTTCGGCACGAAGCAGCCGGTGCGACTCAGCTATCCCGATCTTCCGCTTGCCAGCGATGTCGTTGCCTCGAAAACCCGTCTTGCCGACGGCTCTCTGGCGCCAGTGATCAACCTAGAAAAGGACCGCATCGCCAACATCCTGGCCGACGAACCCGCCGTCTTTGAGATCGCGGACTCTGCAACAGCAAGTGGCGAAGAGCCGATCCATGCTTTTCACGGCCATGGATATTGGGCCGTTTGGGTGCATCAAGACGCTATTGAGCATGAAGCAAAGCGACAGGGTGTCGATCCCGACTTGGTCAAGGCCATCGCGTACGTGGAGAATGCCCAGGGGGCATCTTACGGGCGCTTTTTTGAGACCTTTGGTGTCGCAGGGACGATCCTTCCGATGAACATCAATCCTGACATATGGGGCAAGCTGGGCGATGGCAGCAAGGAGTTTGAAGACCCACTTGTAAACGTACGGGCTGGCGTGACGCTCATTCGACGACTGCAAGAGCGAGTCGAGGACCAGACTGTTGCCAAGGTAGCCTCGCCGTACAAGTTCACGGGCATGGAAAACGTAAGCGATTACGGCGCGCGTGTTGCTGAGGTCTATAAAGAGCGTCTATGGGAGCAGCCGTCACCGGCCACAACGCCCAGAGTACGTAGGGCGATGCAGCGTCGCCGAGACAAAATGAAAAAGCGAATTCCCTGAGGCAAGGCGCATGACCATTGGTCTGTTGCAGCATTTGGAGTTTATCGAGAGCAAGCGGAACGCATGCCATGATTTCGCCCTCGTCTCATCGAACTTTCGTCACTGTGACGCAAGAACCTCTCTGTGCGAGTTGACACAATGCTGCGGCGGATGCCAGGGAGAGAATCGTGACAAGGTGGTCTATCGCACCCTTGTACCTAGCGGCGTTTCTCAGCTGGGGAGGAACCCTTCCTCAGCACTGCCCGATGGGAGATGCGCAGGCACTTGGGGTGCACACCATTTTGTCAGCTCCCTGCTATCTACTCGCCTTCGTGATATTAGTTAGAGCCCGCCTGGACACAGACGGACTTGCTCTTGCGCTGCCGCTCCTTGGGTTCATGGTTTGGCAGGCATACTGGGGGGTGCAGTTATTCAAGGTTACGAACATCGCCGGTCTGAGTCCCTGCGATTTCATAATGGAAGAGCCCCACGGCCCTGCCGACCGTAGTCGCTTGGCGTATGTCTTTGCGCCATACTACATAATCGTAAGCCTAGGTTCGCCGCTTGTAATTGCTCATGCACACTGGCGTTACCGCCGAGCCAGACAAACTAGCTAACCTCATTGGAAGAGCGTAGCTGAGCGAATGGGGCGCGCCGAAGTTTACAAAAATCGACTCTGGGAGCGTATTCCGGACAGGTTCGCTGATCCCGAAGGAAACAAGATGCGTATCAGGCAATCGTTCCTCAGACAAAGGCGAGAGCGCCGAGAGGCGCTCAAGAGGCGATTGGAGCAACGCTCACTAGGATCGAACTGATGGTAGCCTTCTGAGATACCTTTGCTTCGGCTTCTATGGGGTTTCCATGAAAGTTGCCCAGATTCTGCCATCTCCGGCCCCTAATGCTGACACGCCATCATCGCAGATTGTCCGTCTTGGTCGGTGGCATTGTTTGTTTCCTGAGGTGCTCCATGGCAGGCGCGGCTGTTTCGATGTTGCTCTACTTCGCCTGGGCTGTTTCCTGGCACCAAGTCTTCATCGACCACTGTCCGATGGGAGACGCACAGCCTCTGAAAATCGCAATTCTCTTGTCGGTCATCCCCTATGCGGTTGGGTTCATGTTGCTCGCGAGTGTACGGGTGGAAAAGTTTGGACTTGTGCTGGCCGCACCGCTCATCCCGATGATGGCATGGCAGGCCGTTTGGGGCTTTCGCTTGTTCTATATCGTTAACGTCGACGGATTAAGTGCCTGCACTCTGACAATGGGGATGCCCTTCGGCTCCGCATCGGACGATTGGCTGGAACAGATCGCAGGCACCTACTATATCCTTGTCAGCATGGGCTCCATTCTCGGCCTTCTCCACGCATATCGACGACTTCGTCAACATGAAGCTAGTCGCAACGCGGTCGCTCAAGTCTTTGATTAGACGGACTGTCGTAGCGGATTGCTGAACATGCCTTGCCCGATCCCGGACAGGTATACGAAACACGCGCATGGGAGAGAACGCCTCTGGGATTTGCTGATCCGGAACTCAACAAGACGCCAGCTCGAAAGGCATACCTGGAGGAATTTCATCGCCGCCGGGAAGAGCTGAAAAGGCATCTGGGCTCCGAAGTATCTGAGTGATCAGAAACAAAGCATCTCCCTAGAACCGCCTGATTGTCGTCACAGTTGGATAGCAAGAGAGGAGTGCTCGCCGTAAGGCTTGGCCGACAGAACAGCAGCCTAATGGGGTAGACACATTGGCAGCAGTTGGAATTGCTTTTTTGTACCTTGCTTGGTTCCTGTCCTGGTTTGGCACCTTTGCGACAACATGTACCGGCAGCGATCCGAAATCACTTGCAGGCGGCCTGGTTCTCTCTGTTGGTCCATACCTGGTATCTTTCGCTTGTCTTCGCTTTGCTAGAATCAACCCCCTTGGACTCATCGTAGCGCTGCCATTGATGCTCCTTCTGGTTCGCCAAGCCTATTGGGGAGCGCAGCTTTTCATCGTGGTGACCGTAAACGGGCGGAGCGCATGCAGCCACATGTTCGGTGAGGAGTTTGGGCCGTCGCAGGGCGGCTGGCTCGAGCAAGTTTATGCGCCGTACTATCTATTTGTTAGTCTGGGAGCGATTGCCGCGCTTGGTTATGCGCATTGGTGTCATTGGCAAGAACGCCAGAGCACCGCGTAAGCCATACATATCGCGGCGCCAGCAGCTCATCGTGGATACCGTTCAACTCGCCTCGATTTCGCCCTGAATTGATCGAACTTCTGACACTGCAGCGAAAGAAGCTGGCGGTTGGATTTCTTAGTACTCGTTGGGGGGATGTCAGCTTGGCAGCTTGGGTGATCCCGGTTCTGTATCTCGCTTGGGCTCTGAGCTGGGGTGGGACCTTTATGACGACCTGCACCATGGGAGATCCAAAGTCACTGGCTGGCGCCCTCATGTTTTCTTGGATTCCTTACGCAGCATCAATTGCGGTCCTGCTGGCTCGCCACCTAAAGCCCATTGGCCTCGTCATTGCTATGCCGCTGGTGCCTTTGATGCTTTGGCAAGCAGCTTGGGGTTTTGAGCTCTTCGTTTTGCTGAACATCAATGGACGCAATGCCTGCAATCTCATGATGGGTGAGGAGTTCGGAGAGGCAGACAGCGATTGGTTCGAGCTGCTGTACGCACCCTACTACATCTCCATGAGCCTCGCCTCGGTGTTTGCCATCGCCTATTCGCATTGGCGCTATCAGCGCACGCGCAAGAACCTCTCCGTGAGATCGGATGCGATGCCGCCGCGTGGGCCAGGGAGAGAACTGTGAGGAGGTGGTCCATTGCACCCTTATACCTGGCGGCGTTTCTCAGCTGGGGAGGAACTCTTCCTCAGCATTGCCCGATGGGGGATGCACAGGCACTTGGGGTGCACACTATCATATCAGCTCCCTGCTATCTTATTGCGTTTCTGATACTGGCGAGAGCCCGCTTGGACTCAGAGGGGGTTGCTCTTGCTCTGCCGCTTCTTGGGTTCATGGTTTGGCAGGCATACTGAGGGGTGCAGTTATTCAAGGTTGTGAACATCGCCGGTCTGAGTCCCTGTGATTTCATATTGAGGGACCCTCCCCACGGCTTTGCTGACGACTGGTTTTTGGACTATGCCTATGCACCGTATTACGTTTCGGTCAGCCTCCTTTCGCTGACCACGATTGCTTACGCGCACTGGCGTTACCGCCGGGCCCGTAGGAGCGGCATCTAGGCAGTGCTCAAGACTGAGCTGACAGCCTTCTGAGCCTTCTCCTTTGAAGGCGCTTTCTGGCCGCCGCCCTTCCGAACGGAGTTTTCCATGACAGACGACGCCTCCCCGGAGGCTGCCGGCGCGCGTGCCGGCGGCCCGCCCTCCGCTGCGCCTGCACCGCCGGAACGCCGCCGGCCCTCGATCTTCGACCTGCGTGCCGTCGCGCCGCTGGGGCCGGAGGAACAGCGGGTCAAGGAAGACGCCATGGCCCGTGCGCTGGTCTTCGGCGCGGCGCCGGTGCGCGACACGCGCGGCTGGGCGCTGGAAGTCGACTTCATCGAGGCCAACGGCGAGGCGGTGGAGCCCTGGAAACACGACCGCGAGCACAAGCGCCTCTACCGCCGCAGCCAGAAACTGGCCAAGGCGGCGGGACAGCTCATCGGCCAGCCCGGCGACCGGGAGGAGTGGGGCAAGCGCTTGGCGCGGCAGTTTTACCGCGAAGGCTCCGATCCCGAGGGCGCGGTGCGCCGCGGGCTCTTCGAGGCCATCTGGCGCTTCGACCACGTCTACGACAGCTTCACGGTGCCGCGCCGCTACGGTCCCCATTACATCAAGACCGGACGCATCGCCGCCGTGGCCGAGGAGGCGCGGCGCCGGTGGCAGGCCGAGGGCCTGGCGCCCGAAGATGTGTTCTGGGTGCGCAACCGGCGCAACACCGGCCTCGTCCTCGTCACCCCCAACCCCGATCCGAATGCGCCGGCGATGGCGGCTCCGGAAGATCTGGCGCCCGCCGAGGCGCCCGTGCAAGACATCCTGAGCGGGCAGGGCGCCGAGACGATCGTCGGCGACGCCGCCGCTTCCAGTGGTGGCGCTGCAGATCTCACAGGGACAGATCCGGCGCAGACATTCGACGCGCGGGATGCGGAGGCCAGCGCTTCAGCGGCAGACTCTTCGGAGGAGGAGACGCCGGATCAGGCCACCTTCGCACTCGATCCCGCCACCGAACTGGCGTTGCTGGAACAACTCGGCGTCGACATCGATGCGCCGAGCCTGCCGGGCTCCCGCCTGCACAGCCTGAAGGAAGCAGCGTTCGAGGAAATCGAACGCAAGACCAGCGCTGGCGGCCTGGGGCGCATCACCGACGCGTTCGAAGAGGAATGGCAGCGGCTGCAACGGCACGGCCTTCGCCGCTACATCCCGCCCGGCCTCCGCGACACCTATGACGCCCTGCCCAAAGGGCAGGACCTGGTCGAACTGGTCAAGGCAGTTGCCCCCGGCTCCGGAGAAGCGCAATCGCTGCTCGACTACAACGAGGCAGCCAACCGCTTTGTCGACAGCGTCGGCGCAGGGGACACGGCGGCTGCGCAGCAGGCCGCAGCCGACACGGTTATGGGGTTGGCCGGTGCCATCCCGCTGGGCGGGCCTGCCCTGCGCGGTACCCGCAGCCTCGAAGAGACCGCCAGAGCCAGCGGCGCGGCGAAGAAAGCAAAGCGTGTTCCGTCAAGACGGCCGCTGCAGGTGGTCTTGGAGAAGACGCCGGGGCGCAATGAGCAGGGCCGCCTGCGCCAGATCAGAGCTTTGGCGGCACGAGACCTGCCGCCCGGGTTCCTCGATCAGACGGCGGCACAGGCCATCGCCAAGACCCGCTTTCCGCCGCGCGACCCGCGCGAGAACGTACGGCGCGGCCTGGCCTCGGTCGACCTGGTGATCGAGCAGGCGCTGCGCGGCGAGGCGGGTGTGGTGGCGGAAGCCATGTTCCGCAAGGACGTCGGGCCGGTCGCGTTTCTCTTCGGCAAGGCCGGCGCTCCAGAGCGTCGTTATCGAGGGGGAAGCGGAATTTCCCATATCATCGCCAAGCACGGAACCGAAGTCATCGATGACCTGATCGAGACGATAGCAAAGGGAATTCAGATTGATGAGCGAGGAACTGGCACCGGGAAACGGGTTGTTCTGTTTCACCGCGGTCACGAAGCCATTCTGAGCCTATACAAGAATGGGGATCGCGAGACTTGGCTGCTCACCGGGTTCAAGACCGGTATCAGTGACATAAACTTCGATCTCAGCCAACTTCGCGGGCCGATCTTCTTCAATTGGAACTAGGGGAGAAGGTGTGCCTCGGTGAACCCAGGGAGGTTCGTACTCCGTTGGGCCTACGCACGATGGGCCTACGTTTGGTCGTCCCACCGTGGGAGCGAGGCACGATTAGAGTGTAGGGACTTCCCGGCTCGCATTCAAGGCACGCCGCGATCATACTTCGATGGTGACAGAAGACGACGTTAACCTCAGACAACTTCGCGGGCCGATGTTCTTCAATCCGAACTGAGGGGGATGAGGTGTGCCTCGGTGAACCCAGGGAGGTTCGTACTCCGTTGGGCCTACGCACGATGGGCCTACGTTTAGTCGTCCCACCGTGGGAGCGAGGCACGGTCAGAGTGTAGGAGCTTCATGGGCCGCATTCAAGGCGCTCGGCGATCAAACTTCGATGGTGACAGAAGACGACGTTAACCTCAGCCAACTTCGCGGGCCGATGTTCTTCAAACGGAACTAGGGGAGAAGGTGTGCCTCGGTGAACCCAGGGAGGTTCGTACTCCATTGGGCCTACGCACGATGGGCCTACGTCTTGTCGTCCCACCGTGGGAGCGAGGCACCGCTATAGGATAGGCAGTGGCGCAGTCCCCTTCAAGCGGGCTTCCACGCCCCGCACATGACGCGCAGCCAATAAAGCATGCCCGGCGATCCGCGTTCCCGCCCACCGATCTCGCGCCAGCAGCGTCAATAGAGATAGCGCAGGTGCCGCTCCCCGGCGATGGGACAGCGCTGGGCGACGCCGTTGAAGCGAAAGCCCAGGCGTTCCAGCCAGCGCCAGCTGGGCGCGTGGTCGGGATGGGCCTCCGCCAGGATCATGTCCAGGCCATAGTGGCGCTTCAGCTTCGGCAGGGCGCCCTTGACCATGCGGTGGAGCGTCGCCGGGCGGCCCCGCAGCAGCGAGGAGAGGAAGCCCCAGACCCGGGCCTGGCGCCCGTCGAGGATGAGCCCGAAGCAGCCGAGGACCCGGCCGTCCTCCACGAAGGTGAGCGCCGGGCCGCGGTCGCAGTAGGCCATGGCGAAGCGGCGCATGGGCTCGCGCAGGAGATCCGGCGGATCGATATCGGCGAGATGGCTGGGCTTGAAGAGAATGATTTCGAGCATCACCGCAGCCTCCGAAGCGGGGTCGGACAGTGGGTGGCGGAACCGTCGCTTGGTTTGGTCTTCATTGGTGTTCTCCCTCTTCGACGGATGTTTATCCCTCCCGATTTACTCTACTTAAGGTTGGCGTCCAAATAAGGCAAGACTATGGCTTAAACGAACATCAGTGGACGCCACTAAACGTTTGGGTTGTCGGACGGAGCGATCCCGCCCGGTCAGCCGGTCACCAAAACCCCTCGATCACTGCGAAAAGGAACGGACCCGATGACGGATAATCCGATGGCACTGGAAGCGGACGGCGGTTCCGCAGGCGAGACGGCGAACGGCGCCGATACGGGCGGCACTTGGCGCGACGCCATTGCCGAGCCGGAGCTGCGGCGCGTCGCCGAGAAGTTCACCTCGCCGCGCGATGTGGTGAAGTCCTACGCCGCGCTGCAGTCGCGGCTCGGCCGTTCGGTGGTGAAGCCGGGACCGGATGCCTCCGCGGAAGAACAGGCCGCCTACCGCCGGCAGTTGGGGGTGCCTGAAAACCCCGAGGGCTATCATCTCAGTCTGCCGGAGGGGTTGCCGGAAAGCCTGCGCCCCGATGCGGCGGGCGAGGCCCTGCAGCAGGATTTCGCCGCCGCGATGCACGAAGCGGGCGCCAGCAACGCGGTCGTGCAGAAGGCCCTGGACTGGTACTACGGGACCCTCGGTCAGACGGTCGAACAACAGGAACGCAGCTCCGTGGAGCGCCGCGCAGAGGCGGAGGCGAGCCTGCGCCATACCTGGGGGAGCGATCACGAACGCAACCTGACCTTTGCCCAACGCGCCGTGCGGGACTTCGGCGACGACGACTTCGTCACCTTGCTAGAGAACCAGCAGATCGACGGCGTGATGCTGGGCGACCACCCGGCCTTCGTGCGCGCCTTTGCCGCCATCGGCCGGCGCATGGGCGAGGACCAGCCGCTGAGCGGCGAGCCGCTGCCGGGCGAGGGGAGCCTGCAGTCCCGCATCGACAGCCTGCACGCCCTGCAGGACAGCGATCCGCGGCGCTACACCAGCCCGGCGGTCCAGCAGGAACTGCGCGATCTCTACGGCCGGCTCTATGGCAGCCAGCCCATCGTCGGCAGCGAAGGGCGGCGGCTGTAAGGGGAGCGGCTTTAAGAAGCACGAACCAAACCAAGCGCCGCCGCCGGCCGTATAAGCTGTATCTGAGATAGTTTCGGCGAGGCAATGCGGAAGGTCTGGAAAGTGTTCGGCTTCGTGGTTCTGGGCGGCGTCGGTCTGGCGGCCGCTGCGGTGGCGGGCTGGTGGTACACCACCAACAACGTCGAACAGCCGAAGTACGCCGTCGTCACGCGGGACGGTTCCATCGAGGTGCGCGACTACCCGGCGCTGATCGTGGCCGAGGTGGTGCGCGGCGGCGACCGCAGAGCCGCCGTGCGCGCCGGCTTCTCGCCCCTGGCCAATTACATCTTCGCCAAGGAGCGGGAAGGGCAATCGATCGCCATGACCGCGCCGGTCACCCAGAGGCGCGAGAGCATCGCCATGACGGCGCCCGTCACGCAGAGGCTGCAACCAGGCGCGGACGATCGCTGGGTCGTGCGCTTCATCATGCCCTCGGAATACGCGCTGGAGGATCTGCCGCTGCCGGCCTCAGCGGACGTCAGCCTGAAACCGGTCCCGCCGGCGCGCCGGGCGGCGATCCGCTTCTCCGGCGTGGCGACCGACGTCCTGATCGCCGAGCAGGAGGCCAGGCTGATGGCCTGGCTGGAGCGGCGCGGCCTGACCCCTCAGGGCAGCCCCACCTACGCCTACTACAACGATCCCTTCACGCCGGGCCCGCTGCGCCGCAACGAGGTCCTGGTCGATCTCGCCGACTAGGCAGACGAGCCCTCCGGCTTCCCTTGCCCGTCAGAGCGTCTTCTTTCTTTCCCCGGGATAACCCCTGAGGCCCCGCGGGGACTCCCTTAGCAATCCCAAGGCCCGAGGCCCGAAGCCGCGGCCCGCATGAAGCGGGGACCCGCGCGCTTACGGCTGCGCGGACAACCGACCGGAACGCTCACCACCCATCCACCTGATGCAAAGGAACGATGTGCGATGAGCACTTCCATCGATCTGTCCTTCGTGAAGCAATTCGAACGAGAGGTTCACGAAGCCTATCAGCGCCAGGGCTCGCTGCTGCGGGCCACGGTGCGCTCCAAGAACAACGTGAAGGGGGCCTCGACCACCTTCCAGAAAATCGGCAAGGGCGTGGCCTCCACCAAGGCGCGCCACGGCAAGGTGACGCCGATGAACGTCGACCACACGCCGATCGAATGCACGCTGCAGGACTTCTACGCCGGCGACTATGTCGACAAGCTCGACGAAGCCAAGATCAACCATGACGAACGCATGGTGATCGCCAACGCCGGCGCCTGGGGCCTGGGGCGCAAGACAGATGAGCTGATCATCGCCCAGGCGGATCAAACCACCTCCGCGGTCGGCAACTTCACCACCGGCCTGACGCGGACCTTGCTGCTGCAGGCGGTGGAGGCGCTGGACGACAACGACGTTCCGGACGACGGGATGCGTTGGGGCCTGCTTACCCCGCGGCAGTGGTCCATCGCGCTCACCATTCCGGAGTTCGCCAGCGCCGACTTCGTAGGCGACGATCTGCCGTTCATGCAGAGGAACCGCACCCGCTCCTGGCTGGGTGTGAACTGGATGCGGCATACCGGGCTGCCGGGCAAGAGCACGGCCAATGCGGTCTGCTTCACCTACCACAAGAACGCCCTGGGCCATGCCTCCGGCGCCGACGTCACCAGCGACATCACCTGGCAGGGCGACCGGGCGGCACACTTCGTCAACAACATGATGAGCCAGGGTGCCTGCCTGATCGATACGCAAGGCGTTGTCGAGATCCGCGTCGACGACACCGCGACCATTCCGGCCTAAGGAGACCTGAGAGATGGCATACAACGCAAAGCACCTGACGCTGATGGCCCATGGCGCGGGCCAGCAGTGGTGGGCCTATCGCACCACCGATACCCCCGCCACGGTGGACACCACCGGCTACTTCACCGGCGAGGCCGTGGGCATGCTGAAGGTCGGAGACCTGGTGTTCGTCCAGCAGGTCGACGATCCCGATAGTCCGGGCAGCGTCACGGCGTCGGGCTGGCACCTGGTGCTCTCGAACGACGGCAGCACCGTGGACATTTCCAACACCACGGTACTGACCACCGCCGACACCGACTGAGCGGTTCTCCGCCGCCCAGACTTCCGGGCGGTTCCCGGAGGTCTGCCTTTGGGGACGGGCTTCGGCCCGTCCCCTCTTTCTTCGAGCCTTTCCGCAACCCGGAGCGAACGAGATGCCAAGAGCCCTGTCCCAGAACCTCGAGACCATTGCCGCCCTGCACAGCTTCTGCATCTTCGGCTATCAGAGCGACGATCCGCTGACCGCGGTCACCCGCGACGATTACTTCCTCGGCTGTGCCTCGCGGCTGATGGCCAACGACATGATCCTGATCTGCGCCGATGCGGAGCAGCAGCCGGCCTGGGGCCTGTTTCTGGTCAGCGCTGTCGAGACCGACAGAGTGGTTCTGGAAAACGTGGCCGGCCTGGTGCCCGATACCATCAATGGGCTGACCTTCCTGCGCAGCGCATTGGTGCCGAGATCCACAGGGCCGCAGATCGGCACCGAGGAAGCCAAGAAACCGGCGCGCCGTGCGCGCAAGGCCGCCTGAGGAGCAGGCCGATGACCGACGTTACGGGACTTTGCAACAGTGCGCTGGCGAAGATCGGCGCCGCGCGCATCACCTCGCTGGAGGAGGGGAGCCGGAATGCGAACCTCTGCGCCACCCTCTATGAGCGCTGCCGCGACGACCTCCTGCGCGCCCACTCCTGGAACTTCGCCACGGCGCGGGCGAAGCTCGCCAAGAAAAGTGAGTCACCGGCCTTCGGCTACGCGGCGGCCTTCGCCCTACCTGCGGACTGGATCCGCAGCGTCGGAGCCTACGACAACGAGGCCGGCCTGGGGTCGCTGGAATTCAAAATCGAGGGCGAAGATCTGGTGACCGATGCCGAGGAGGTCTATCTGCGCTATGTCCGGCGCGTTGAGGACGTGACCTTCATGCCGGCGGATTTCCGCGAGGCGCTCGCTGCCTTGCTCGCGCGCGAGCTAGCGGTGCCCATTGCGCAGTCCAACACCCTGGAGGAAAAGCTCGAGGCGCGCTTTCGCACCCGTCTGAGGCGCGCGCGCACAACAGACGGGCTGGAAGACCGGGCCGACCCGCTGCCGCTGGGCGCCTGGGCGGGGGTGAGGTAAGCCATGCCCCGCGCCAATCCATTGCAAGCGGCCTTCAACGCTGGCGAAATCGGACCGCGCCTCGCCGCACGCGTCGATTTCGGCAAGTACCAGAATGCCGGTTCACGGGTCGAGAACCTGATCCCCTTACCGCAGGGCGGGCTGACCCGGCGCCCCGGAACCCGATATGTCGCGGCGGCCAGCAGTCATGAGAAGCGCCCACGTCTGCTGCCTTTCGAGTTTTCGACCGAGCAGGCCTATGTGCTGGAAGGCTGTGACGGTTGCTTCCGCTTTTTCCGTGACAAAGGACAGGTCGTCGTTTCCGAGACCGATGCAGCGATCAGCAATGGGACCTTCGACAGTGACATCACCGGTTGGGACGATCGCTCGACGGGTGCCGCCTCAATCGACCATGTCTTTCTTGGTGGCGACTCCATAGATCTCTTGCAGTTCGCGGAGATCAACAACCAAGGCTTTGGCGACGGCGTGTCTCCCAGGCTCAACGTCGGCCTGAAGTTCACCCCCGCGGCGTCCGGGAATATTGCGCGAGCCAGAGTCCAGGTGCCCAGCCTTGTTGCCGCGCTGACGGCGGCGGCCCGTCTCTATACCGACAACGCAGGCAGCCCGGGCGTCCAGGTCGGTAGCGACAGCGTGTCGTTGGCTCTCGATACGCCAGGCCTCTACACTTTCACCTGGACGACGCAGCCGGGTGTGACGGACAGCACCACATATTGGATGGTCTTGTCAGATGTATCGGCCCCCGGTCCCGGCAGCGTGAACCTCAGTCAGTGTGCAGATCGGGGGCCGGCTTTCTCCTCGGGCTTCAGCGATGTCATTACGAGCATTGCTGACGCTTCCGGCGGATTCTTCGGCGCCCGCGATCTTCGCATGAAGATCGATATCGAAACCGCCAACAGCAACGGTGCCTTAGCTCTGCTCGGCAATGGGAGCGACGTTGCGACTGCCGAGCAGGCCGTAGCCACCACCAACACGGGTCAGGAGCATGTGCTGCGATTCCGGGTTATCGGGGCGCCGGGGGATGCAATCAAGCTTCGCATCGGCAACACCAGCGAGGGGGATCAGTTTCTTGCCGATCTGGAACTGAAGACGGGCTTTCACAGCATCGCCTTCACGCCGGCGATGAGCCCGTTCTACGTCCAGTTCCGTAACAGCGCCAACAAAACGATCTACGTCGATGACGTGGCGCTGATCGGTTCAGGCGCGGGGTCGTCTGCGCCGCTGGAGTTGACGGTACCCTACGGCGAAGCGGATTACCGAACCCTGAAGTGGGCTCAGTCGGCGGACGTGATGTACTTTGCTCACCCCGACCATGCCCCGCACAAGCTGGAGCGCCGGGGAGGGACCACCTGGTCTTTGGTCGAGGTGGCCTTTCAAGACGGTCCCTTTGGTCTGGAGAACACGGATACGCAGAAAACGCTGCAACCGTCCTCCCTCAACAACGGCAACATCACAGCGGCCGGGCACGCCCCCTTCAAGGAGAGCGACGTCGGCCGCCTGGTGCGGATCAAGCACGGCAGCACCTGGGGCGTCGCGCAGATCACGGACGTCGTCTCGCCGGAAAGTGTCGCGGTTTCCCAGCTGCCTAATCGCAACTTCGGCGGCACCACCGCCTCCTCCGAGTGGCGGTTGGGAGCCTGGTCATCGGAGCAGGGCTATCCTTCGGTCGTCACCTTCTTCGAGCAACGGCTGGTCTGGGCTAATACCAGAAGCCAACCACAGACGTTTTGGATGTCTCAGTCCGGCGACCTGGAGAACATGCAGCCGGACAGCGAAGAGGGCGGTGCCATCGAGGTTCAGGATGATGACGCCTTGGATTTCACCATCGCAGCCGACCAGGTGAACGCCATCCGCTGGATGTCGCCGGGGCGGCAGCTGATCCTGGGGACCTCCGGCGGCGAGTGGTCGGTGACCTCCGACGGGCCGGTGCTGACTCCGTTGGATCTGACGGTGCGGCGCGAGTCCACCAACGGCAGCGCTAATACTCTGCCGGTGCGCATCAGCTCCATCGTGCTCTTCGTGCAGCGGGCCAAACGAAAGCTTCGCGAGTTCGTGTTCAGCTTCGAGACCGACGGATTCCGCACGCCAGACCTGACCATCCTGGCCGACCACATCTCCGAAAGCGGCATCCGCGAGGTCGCCTATCAGCAGGAACCGGACAGCCAGGTCCACTGTCTGCGCGAGGACGGGGTGCTGGCGACGCTCACCTATCGACGCGAGCAGGACGTGGTGGGCTGGTCGCGGCACATCCTGGGCGGGAGCTTTCAGGCCGGCGGTGCGGTGGTGGAGAGCATCACGACCATCCCGGGCAGCCAGGCGGCGGGCAGCGAGAATCGCGACGAGACCTGGGTTGCGGTGAAGCGCACCATCAACGGTGCGACGCGCCGCAGCATCGAGGCCTTCGAAGGTCCTTTCGAAGGACCGAACCCGGAGCGGTTCGACGACACGGCAGCCTACGACAAAGCGGTTCTGGCAGCTCAGAAGTGCGCCTTCTATGTCGATGGCGGGTTGGTTTTGGACAATTCGATACAGATTTCAGGTGCGAGCCTCGCACCCGCAGTGGTTGCTCAGGACAGTTTTGAACACTGGACTGGTAACGTGCCTGACGGGTGGGTCGTAGGAGGTACCGGAAACATCTCGCAGAGCACGGTCAACGTCACAGACGGTGTTTACAGTGTCCTTTTCTCCGGGCTTGTCGATCATATCTCACGCTCATTCGATGTTACAGATGTCGACACGCTGGAGGTTGATGCTGAAGGCACGGGCGCGACCTTTCAGGTTCGCGTTGATGGTGGGCTCGAATACAGCCAGTTGAATGCAAGTGGAACGCAGGTCGTTGATTTAAGTGGGTATACCGGTGTGGTTACCATTGAACTTCGCTGGGATGCCTTCTCGGGAGTTGCCGAATATGTGGATAAGCTTCGACTCCGTAACTCATCGATCATGGCGTTAGAGGTTACGGCGCCTGGGCATGGCCTCACTGATGGGGATCGCGTCGATTTCGACGGCTTACAAGGACTGACGGAGCTGAATGGGAACCGGTACGTGGTCGCAAACACCACGGACGACACCCTTGAGGTCGTGGGTGTGGATGCTTCGTTACTCGGTTCCTACAGCGGCGGCGGTCATCTGCGCAAGGCTGTCACCACGATTTCAGGTCTCGACCATCTTGAGGGGGAGACCGTGAAGATCCTGGGGGACGGCGCCATCCAGCCTGATGCGGTTGTTTCGGGCGGCCAAGTGACGCTCGACAGCGCTGTTTCCCAGGCAGTCGTGGGACTAGGCTACCGCCACGTTTTCCGGAGTCTGAAGCTAGCCTTTGGCGCCGCTGCCGGCACGGCGGTCGGCAAGGTGAAGCGGGTGCATGGCATCGTGCTGGTGCTGTTGCACAGCCTGGGCATCCGCATCGGACCGTCGATCGATAAGCTGGAAGCTATTCCCCTGCGCGAGGTGAAGGACGCCATGGACACCGCGGTGCCGCTGTTCACCGGCGAGCGCCATGTCAGCTTCGAAGGCGACTTCGAGCGCGATGCGCGGATCGTCATCTCCGATGATGCGCCGCTGCCCTTCACCCTTCTGGCCGCTGCGCCGGAGCTGAAGACCAACGAGCAGCTCTGATGGCCGAACCCCAGATCATTTCCTTCGTGCCGGCGCACCTGGCCGACATCGATCCTCCGGTGCTGGACCCCGCACAGATGCAGCGCTTCGCCTCAGCCTACCGCCCGACCGGGCCTGCTTTCACTCTGACGGAGGCGGGTCGGGCTCTGGGCTGCGCCGGGCTGGTGCTGGACGGGCGGACCGGGCGGGCCTGGGCCTTTCTGTCGAACGACCTGCGCCGCCGTCCGCAGCTTCTGCACCGCACCGTCAGCCGCGCCCTGCCGGCCCTCGTCGACCACTACGATCTGGAGCGGGTCACCGCCGAGGCGCACAAGGACTTCACTGCAGCGCGGCGCTGGCTGGAGCGGCTCGGCTTTCGCTTCGCCGGCTTAGCGCCGCGCTACGAGGGCACAACGGAAACTTACGCGAGGTATTGCCTATGGGCGGACTCCCAGAAATCGCTGCAATAGCCAGCCTGGCCGGTGCGGCCGTCGGGGCCGTCGGCTCCATCGCGCAAGGGCAGGCCCAGGCCGACGCCGCTGCCTTCAATGCTCAGGTCGCCCAGCAGCAGGCGGAGCGGGAGCGGCAGATCGCCGAGCGCGAGGCCGCTGACTTTCGTCGCCAGCAAAGCCGCATCCTGGCCGCCTCCCGGGCGCGTCGCGCGGGCTCCGGCGTCACCTTTCAGGGCTCCCCCCTGCTGGTGGACGAGGCGACGGCGGCGGAGATCGAACTCTCTGCCCAGAACATCCTGGCCGGCGGCGCGACGCGGGCATCGCGGCTGGAGCAACAAGCTGCGCTGGACCGTACCAATGCGCGCTCGGCGCGGACAGGCGGTGTTCTCGGTGCGGGTTCCACGCTGCTGACCGGGGTCGGGCGGACCGACCTCTCCGTTTTCGAGGAAGGCTAGGCCCGGGGCCCTTCGAGGCCCGTTCCAAACAGTCAGAATCCACTCAATCATGAGGCTCATGCGATGCCCCGAATTCCTTCCGTTTCCGATGTCCGGTCCGTTTCCGCAGGCGTGACCCGCGATCCCGGGGTGCGGGCGACGGCCGAAGACTTCGGCCTCGCGGCGGCACGCGGGCTTGCCGGGCTGGGCTTGGGGCTGGGTGACCTCGCAGCCGGCTTGGCGGAGCTGGAACGCAATCCACCGGAGGACGAAACCAAGGGCAGCGACGACCCGAAGCCGAAGGAGAAACAGGGCAACAAGACCGGCGGCAAAGGTCGCGACAGGGGCGGAGATGCCCGTGAGCCCGGCCACAGGAACACCGCCTTTGCCGGAGCGGCACCAAGGACCTTTGCCGGTGTGCCGGCCGTCATCGGCAGAACACAGGCTGCGGAAGGTGTCGTTGCCGCTATCGGGCATAAAGTCGCGATGCGCGGCCAGGGGAAGGAACTGAACCGAACCCAGGACTACGACGGCAGCTCGCCCGTGGATGTCGCGCGCCAGGCACAAGAGACAATTCGGGCAGAGGGGGAGCAGCGGCTAAAGGTCCTGGCGCCGGGGCAGCGGGCGGCGGCACGGGCGGCCGCCGAACCGGTCGAGCGGGCCCATGTGCTGCACAGCCTGCAGCTTGCGCAGAACCAGAAGGTGGCGGCGCTGGAGCAGGCGAAGGCGGAAACGCTTGCCGGGCTGAAGGCTCAAGCCGTCGACGATCCGGCGGCGGCGGAGATGCTGCTGGCCGAGGGCCTGGATTTGCTGCAGGGCCTCCATGAAGCCGGCGCCCTGACGGCCACGCAGTTGGACCGCGAGGGCACGGCCTTTCAGCGGGAGCTCTATACCGACATGCTGCGCGGCCAGCCGGCGGCGGCGGTGGTGACGGACCTGGAGGCGGGGCTCTACGACGCGGCCCTGGACGATCCGGCGCTAAAGGATCAGTTGTTGACGGAGACCCGCTGGCGACTGCAGAGCGAGACGGCGCAGGGGCAGGCCCATGCCCGGGCGCAGGTGGCGGCGGCGGAACAGGGCCGCCGGCCGCCGAAGGAACTGAGCGAGACCATGAATGCTCTGCTGGCGGCGGGGAACCTGGCGGATGTCGAGCTGGCGGTGGAGACGCGCCAGCGGGTGAACCGCGCGGTGGAGGGTCTGCGCTTTGCGCCGGAGGCCGACTTCGAAAGCGCCATCGACGCTCTGAGCCCGGCGGCGGAGGCGCCGGACCGGGCGGCGCGGCTGGAGATCCAGGAGGGCGTGCGGCGCGGCGGCGAGGCTCTGCTGGCGGCGCGGCGCGCGGACCCGGCGGCTTATGTGATGGACCAGCCGGCGGTGGCGGCGGCCTTTGCGGCGGTGCGGACGAACCCGGCCTTCCTGCCCTATGCGCTGGACGCTCGCCTGGCGGCGCAGGCGGCCCTTGGCCTGACGGCGGAGGAGCAGCGTCTGCTGAGCCGGGAGGAGGCGGCGTCGATGCGCCAGGGCCTGCAGTCCTTGCCGGCGGACCAGCAGGCGGCGGCGCTCTCCGCCCTGAGCGAGACCCAGGGCACGCGCAGCGGCCGCCTCGCGGCGGAATTGGAGGAGGCGGGACTAGCGGCGCCCCTGGCGGCCCAACTCGATGCCGGCGACAGTATCACTCCTGTGCGCCCCATCAGCGAAGCACCCGAGCCACCGCGCGCGGGTTTCGAAAGCGACATCATCGCGGAGACGGCACAGCTTCTGCTGGCCGAAGGGGAGGCGGCCCCTTTGCCACCGCGTCCCCTGCTCAAGCCGCGTAGAACGAATTCTGTACCCACTAGCGCCCAGTCTTCTGATGATGCGAGCGCCGCGCTTTCGACTTCGCAAGAAGAATCAAGGAGCGATGTGCGCCCTTCCGAACAACGATTGTTGAACAGATACCGTCCGCTCAGAAAAGAGAACTACGACGCGCTCGTTGATGGTCTCGACCCAGCAGAGGTGGCGAGCTTCGAGGAACACATCAACCGAGAAGCCGAGAGGGCCGGGGCAAGTTCAGAGATCGAAGATCTGGCGCGTCGCCTAGCGGCGCAGAATCTGCGTAACGGTTATCCCTTCGCCGATGCGCTCGCGCTTGCTTTGCGTGAAGTGGGAATAGAGGATCGGAATCTCCGAACTGGGAATGAACGGCCATTCATGAGGCTTGATGCGCGTGATCAGGTGGTCTCGTCAAACCCAGATGCTGCGCCATCGGAACACGCCGTCACTGAACCCAGTTTTGTTGCTTTGGGGGCAACTCGAAAGCTCGACGAGGATCTGATCACGCTTGGCATCACCCCAGCTTTGAGAGGCGATATCGCACGTGCTGAGGACGCCATCGTCGTGCGGGGGCTGATACGCAGAATAATGAATGTGCGTCAGGCCATTGCTGCCGGTGATCTTCAAGAGAAGGAAAGCCTCAAAAAAGAGATAGGAGCCCTTGAGGGCACCAATCAAAAGTTTCTCGTTGGGCAGCTTCAGGCCAAGGTCAACCGTGCGCTCGATCGCCCCGAAACCGTACCATGGGCGTTGACCGATGCGGAGGTCTACAGCGTTTACCGATCGCTGGGAGGGTCGGTCGAGGTGGCAGACTTTGTGGCGGACGTCGCGGAGGTGGCGGCGTTGGTCAATCCGTATGCCCTTCTAGTAGCCGCAATTGGAGAGCTCAGTGAGGCTCAACAGGACAGTCTTCGCAGTGCATATGAAGCGGAATTGTATCGTCGGGGGATCTTTACGAGGCCGAAATCATGACATTGGTCCAGACCTAGCAGCGCGCAGTTCGCTGCGGCGCTAGTGGACTCAATGAGGTCCCAAAGTTGGCGATGAAGCTGCTTCATGCCACCTCCTTGCGCCAGTCAGGGCGGTGGGTAGCTTGCCAGACCGTAAGCCTGCTTTAGCAGCCCCGCTCTGCGATTGATTTCTCGAAGATAAGCTTCGTCGTTCTTGCCAAAGATGTCGCAAAAAACGCCCTCCATGACGTCAAGGCGATCTGCGAAGGGTCCCATCGCCAGTGCCATCCAGATGTCGGCAATCACCGGATCTTCATCGACGCCGATCCCAAAGCAATATGCGCTGGCGATACTGACGTATGCTGAGGTAACTCCATTCACGGCTGCGCGCATGTAGAGGCTGAACGAGAGCATCTCGTTGGATTCATCTCTCCGATTTCCGGACTTCAATAGCGAGGCGGCCTCGTATTGCGCCCTGCCGTGCCCCTGATAGGCGGCCTTCAGGTAGTAAGGGAGCGCTGCGTCGAAGTCTTTGGTGACACCCTTTCCGAAGCTGTAGAGTTCGCCGATCCAGTACTGAGCATCCGCATTTCCGGCCTCTGCCAAGGGCAGCCATGCGTCGTGGGCCGCGACGAAATCGCCATTCTCGAAAGCCGTCATGCCCGCATCGAAGTCGGCTGCGGCAGGGTGCGCGTTCAACAGCAGCAGCCATAGGGCGCAGATCGCGAAAGCGGACCGCCAAAAGAAACAGAAACGGTTTCGATGTCTTTCGTTCATATCAATCTCTGAGTCTAACGCCGAAGCGTAATGATTGGTCGCTTGGTCCCGAGCCTCTTCAACTCTACCGCTGATTGCTTTGATGTTCAATATTTGTTCTCTCCAGTGACTCTGCTGACGGCGCGGTGCGAGGACCTGGGGGCCACCGTGATGGACCGGCCGGCGGCCTTTGCGGCGGTGCGGGCGAACCCGGCTTTCCTGCCCTTTGCGCTGAACACCCGCCCGGCGGCGCAAGCCGCCCTCGGCCTGACGACGGAAGTGCAACGCCTGTTGAGCCGGGAGGAGGCGGCTCTGGTCCTTCATGGCCTGTAGGCCCTGCCGGCGGAGCAGCAGGCTGCGGCCCGGGCTGTATTGCGTGAAACCCAGCGCGCGCAACGGCCGCCTCGCGGCGGAGCTCGAAGGGCGGGGCGGCGGGTCTCGCCCTGCGCCGCTTGCCCGATTTCAGTGACAGAGCTTTCTTGCCGTTGACGCGCCGCTGGTCCTGAGGGCGGCGAGGACCGAGCGAGGACCGGCTATCCGTTTCCGTCTTCGCGGCTGAACGACCCCAAGAGACCGCTTCGCGACGCGCGCGAGCCGAGCCGCCGTGCCCAGCCGAGCGTTTTCCACCCGACAATCCCCCACCCGATCAGGAGACTTGCCAGGAGCACCCCATGACCATTGCGACCACCACGGCCAAGAGCCGCTATGCCGGTGACGGCGGCACGACGGGCTTTCCCACCGGCTTCAAGTTTCTCGACGCGGCCCATGTGCGGGTGATCCTGCAGCAGGCCGACGGCAGCGAGACCCTCTGGACCGAGGGCAGCGAGTACAGCCTGAGCGGCGCCGGCGCGCCGGGCGGCGGCACCGTCACGGTCTCGACCAGCCCGACCGACCACACGCCCCAGGTGGGCGAGACCCTGTTGGTGAAGCTGGCCATCCCGCCGGAGCAGCAGACAGCCCTGCCGCTGGGCGGCGCCTTTCCCTCGACCGCCGTCGAAGGCATGGCCGACTTGGCCGCCCTGCGCGACCAGCAGTTGGAAGAGGCGCTCAGCCGTGCTGTGAAGTTCAAGGAGACGACGGCGCTGGCCGACGTGACCTTCCCGGAGCCAGAAGCGGGGAAACCAGTCGCCTGGAACGCGGCCGGAGACGGCCTGGAGAACCGGACGCGGATCGGGATGTGGCAGGGTGACTGGGCGACGGCGACGGACTATGAGGCGCTTGATATCGTTCGGGTGACTCCCGGCAATGACATCTACGTTTGCGAGGTTGTCCACAGCTCCGGTGTTTTTGCGACGGACCTGGCGGCCAACCGCTGGTCGCTCGCAATCAACGTGCAGGATGTGGAAACCGCCAGGACCGCGGCCGAGACAGCGGCGACCAGCGCGGCGAACTCCGCCTCGGCAGCATCGGCCAGCGAGACAAATGCCGCCGGCAGCGCTGCCGCAGCGGCGGGTTCGGCAACGGCGGCCGGAAGTTCGGAGACGAACGCAGCGGGCAGCGCATCGACGGCGGTGACTTCGGCCTCCAACGCGTCGAACAGCGAAACGAACGCCGCGTCCTCAGCCTCCGCGGCGGGAACGTCGGAAACCAACGCAGCCGCCAGCGCGGCAACTGCCTCAAGCTCGGCGTTGAACGCAGCGGCGAGCGAGACCAATGCTGCGTCTTCCGCAGCTGCGGCGGCCACATCGGAAACCAACGCAGCCGGCAGCGCCGCGGCGGCGGCCACCAGCGAGACGAACGCCGCGACCTTCGCGCAACTGAATACGACCAGTACGTCCTCCGTCACCATCGGCGCGGGAACGAAGGCGTTCGTGACCGCCGATGACCGGGCTTTTGTGGTCGGGCAGTTCATTCAGGTTGCGCGCACGGCGGCGCCGGCGACGCATTACATGTGGGGCCAGGTCACCGCTTGGGACGGCGTGTCCAACACACTGACGCTGAACATCGAAGTAGCGCAGGGCTCCGGTACCTTCAATGCCTGGACGGTCAGCGGCACCGGCGCACGGGGCGAACAGGGCCCGCAGGGCGATCAGGGCATTCAGGGAAACCAGGGCATACAAGGGGGTCAAGGCATCCAAGGCCCTCCTGGCAACGACGGTGCCGACGGCATCAACATCACGCCTCAGGGGGTTTACAACGCCGGCACGGTTTACGGTCCAGACGACGGGGTGGCCTTCGACGGCAGCTTCTGGCGCAGTCTGCAGGCCAGCAACCAGGGCAACACGCCGGACATTTCGCCGGTGTTCTGGGAACTGACCGTCGCGAAGGGTGATCAAGGCCCGGCGGGATCGATTGGTCAGGCCGCCGACGGGTCCGTCGCTTCTCCGACCTTCACCTTCGCCAGTGACACCAACACCGGGCTTTACCGCGTCGGCACCGACAGCCTGGGTATCGCCGCCGGAGGCGTGCAGGCAGCGATCTTTGCTGAAAGCGCCGACTCGATCACGGTCACCTTCAACGGCGCCCTGCAAATGGGCGACAACGAACTGCGCCGCGCCGTGGTCCGCGACTATGCAGTTAGGAACGATGACGGAGCATTCTCTTTAGGGGAACTCAATCTAAACTACGAGAATGGCCCGGATTTTGATTTTCAACTATCAGCCAACATCACCAACATCGATATCACGCTATGGCCGCCGTCGGGACCGCTGGGCAAGATCACACTGCAACTCCGACAACCGACAGCCGGCGCCTTCACCGTAAGCTTTGCTGGCATCGACTTCGGTGACGCTGGCGCGCCAGTGATGCCAACGGGCACCGGTGCGATCCTAGAAGTGGTGATCTGGAGCCGCGACGGTGGAACGACACTCTACGGCGCCAAGGTGTTCGAGAAGGCGGGCGTGTGATCATGGCTATCACATTTGTCGAGCAAGGTACTATAGAACAGTTGGGAGGCGGAGAGTTCATAAATGCGCTTCAAGAGAATGACATAGTGTTTATTTTTACAGCAGCTGATAACGACGAAAATCATCAAGTTCTGTTCTTATCTGATGGGTACACAGTGGAGTATCTATCACCATCGATATCCCCTCATGGAACTATTCAATATAAGATAATGGGTGCGTCGCCTGATGTGGGCATATCAAGTCCTTTTGCTGAGGGAGCTTACTGTTTTCAAATCTGGCGCGGTGTTGATCCAAGTAACCCATTTGATGTTCCTTTGGTGGACGCTTCAGGTGGCTCAGGGATGCCGAATGCTGGCTCTAATGCGTCTGTCAATGATGGTGCCCTGCATATCGCTGTTGGCATGTTGGATGATGCTGCTGTGGGAGCCTCTGTGACAGCGCCGGCTGGATACTCCAACCTTGTCACCGAAGAAATCGCTTTCAGCGAACGTGCCACTGTAATGGCAGCATCCAAGACTGTTGATCCAGCCAGCACAGAAAACCCCGCGGCCTTTGGCGGAGTGGGAACAGGTGCGTGGCGAGCTCAGCATATTATCCTTCGCCCGGCTGGTGCTGCGATTTCGCCCCAGAGTGCCCCGATACTGATGGGGCTGTAAGTGCACCCTGATTTGTCCAGCGAACAGCCTAGGACGCGGTTTCCGTCTTTAAGCGTTTCCGGCGGAAAGATGTACTCAAACATCTCGGCGCGGGACTTGCGGAGCTAGGCAGTTCCGCCCTGAATCACTCTCAACCAAAGGACATCGACCATGGCGGCATTGAGAAATGCGGCGCTCCTGGCGCTGCTCGGCTTGTTGTGTGTGACCGGCGCGGTGCAAGCGCAAGGGCCGCGGTGCGCCCCTCGGGATGCGCTCTTGGAGGCGTTGGCGGAGCGCTATGGTGAAGTTCCGATAGGCCGCGGCATCACCAATGCCGGGGGTCTGATAGAGGTTCTGGCTTCGCCCTCCGGCTCCTGGTCAATTCTCGTAACCACGCCCGGCGGTGCGACTTGCCTGGTCTCCAGCGGAGAGGGCTGGCGGCGTCTTCCGCATGCTGGCAAAGACGAGGGGCCGGCCGCTTGATGCGCTGGGTGGAACGCAGGACCGAGGATCGTTTCGCACGCGAGCAGGCGCGCGCCGCCAATCATAAGATCGATACCCACGAAGATCGCTGCAGCGAGCGCTGGCGCGAAGCCCGCGATGAACTGAAAGAGCTGCGTCAGCGCATTTTCGATACCCGCGTTGCGATGGAGCAGGGTCATCGTCGCCTGACGGGGTGGATCATCGGCGGGCAGGGTAGCGTGATCCTTCTGCTCGGCGGATTTCTGCTCTCAAGGCTGATCTGAGCCGACCGCTTCTTTCTTACCAGGACAATCAGGAGTTCCGCCATGTTCACCGCTCATGACAAGGCGGCTGCTGCCGCCATCGGCTCGGCCGTCACCTCGGTTCTCGCAGCTGTCACCAGTCTGGATTCAGAAGTGGTAGGAGCGATCGGTATTCTGGTCACCGCCGGCCTTGTGTGGCTGGTTCCAAACAAGAACACGGAGTAGCGGATATGCCCTCCTTAACTTACCAACTGCCGGCCTTGTTCGCGGCAGGTATCCTCCTGACTGCATGTTCCACCTTCGGCCCGACGGGCCAGCAGGCTCTTGAGACCGAAGACCGGCCGGTGGGTACAGAGGCTTCCTACTCCCCCTTCAACTGGTCGCCACCGAACTACGCCGGCATGACAGCCGGGCGCATTATCTATCCCGGGGAGGAAGGCGCGCCGCCGGTCGTCGCTGAATGGCTCTCCGGCAAGGAGGCGGAAGCTGCACGCATTGCCTTCACCACACCGGATGGCACCGTTATCAGCTACGATGCCTCCGGGCTTCGGGGCTTTGAGGGGCAACTCGCCCGCGCCCAGGTCGAAAGCGATCTTGCGGCACGGCTTGCTGAGCTCTGGGAAAGCGTCACCCCGGAAGTCCGCACAGGGCTTGTGGATGCCGTTTGCCTATATGTCACGAAGGCACCCTGCGGCAGTTAGCAGTTCACTACGGCCATCCCTTGGAGGCTTCTTCCAGGCGGCCATGTGTCCGTCCCGTCTGACCTGGCTGCAGACACGATGGAAGTGGAAGGACAGCACCATCACGGCTGGCGGCAACAGTGTAACGAAAGCAATCATTGCCAAGGCCGAGAACGGGGACCAGAAAAGCGGTGACATTGCGGAGACAGCCCTGCCGGTCATCGCTTCAACGCCGATAGAGATCCAGGCCGCCGCGAAGAGCCCAAGTGCTGCGAGCAGAGCCACGCAGAGTCAGAAGAGTGGCTGGGAGTGGCTGTTCAGAGCACTCCCGCCGGGAGACTGGTGAGCGCGCTCAGGGTCTTATCGGAGACGCGAGCGTCGTGGATTTGGGCCGTGGGCTGAGCAACCAGCGCCGTTCCGTACTTTTCTGCGCGAACCTGCACTTTGCGCTTGCGCGACCCCTTGGCAAGACGCTAGGAAAACTGCGCTTTTCCCGGCGAGGACAGGTGGCCGAGTGGCTGAAGGCGCTCCCCTGCTAAGGGAGTATGTGGTTAAGAGCTGCATCGAGGGTTCGAATCCCTCCCTGTCCGCCATACCCCTGACGGGTATCTGCGATCTTCTGAAATGCGATATGTCGGCTGGGGCTTCGCTCTTCCGGGCGCCTTAGCAATCCCGTCCCAAGTCTCCCCCAGACACCTTGGCTTCCTGATAGGACCTCAGAGGTCGGAAGCGCCCTATCCGTCTACAGGCTGATGGCGATTTCATTCGCACATGAAATCCATGTGACACAAGAGGCGTGTTAACTCTTGCTTAAGTTTGATCCGGCTTGATGAGCGGGCGTTTGGACGCTCTCGCGCTGTCGGTGGTGTCGCGGGCCTTAACGCATAGTTTCGAATCTACTGCCTGTGTCGATTCAACCATTGAAGAACATGGCTCTGATTCGCTTTTAAATTGCATTGTGCTGTTAAACTGAAATATTGATACTTCAATTTAATTTTTTCTGTTAATATTTTGATATTACTTTGTTTTTTCGTTCGGGCTTTTCTGGCGAGAGCTTCAGTCGCTGAAGTCTGGGCCAGCGCGTTGGATCATGTTCAGGGAGGTTGGCCCGAAGCATGCTGCAGGGCTTGAGAAAGAAGATAGCTGCAAGGGTGAGCGAGGTCTTTGTGCCGCGCGAACTGATTCTCCGTGCCCATGATCGCGTCACGGTCTTGCGGCTCTCGGTGCGCGCTCAACAAGTCTGCTTGCTTGGTGTCTTCCTGATCTTTGCTTGGACTTTGTCGGCGAGCGGCGGGTTTGTTCTGCAGGAATACACGATCGTCGGCAAAGATCGAGAAATCGAGCAGCAGAAGTTCGACTACTTTTCCCTGTTAAGCGAAGTCGCAGAATACCACGAGCAGTTTGCGCGCATTGCAGGCAATCTCGAAGACAATCAGTCGTATCTGCTTTCGGCGCTGCGCGATGGCGTGGAGGGTGAGGACGCAGTTGCCGACATCGAAGAGCGCCTGCGCAAGAGTGAGTTCGAGAGAAACAGGGTGTTGGCTGCGCGGGTGGGATTGAGCGCGAAGGCTGAAGGCTTTGACGCTGAACTCGAGCAGATCCTTGAGCGCGACCGAGCGCTGCGCGCTCGGGTTCAGTCCATGCGTGCTGTTCTGATGCAGGTCAAGCCAGACGCGGTTGAAGCAGCGGAAGTGCGCCAGATGCTGGGGCAGCGGCTGCAGGCTATGGAAAGCGAGCTGTCCGAGTCCAAAACCGCAAGACTTGAACTTGAAGCAGTAGTTGCTGACCTTCGCGCAAATATCAGTACAGCACTGGAACAGCGACACGCGACCGAAAGCGCTAGAGCACAGCTTCAAGACGAGATTGAGGTGCTTGAGTCGCAACTGAGGCTGGCAGCTGATCGCAAAGATGGACTGGATCGACAGGTTTCCGCACTGCAGCAGTCTCTGGAGACAGCGATCCACCGGGGTGATGGGCTGGCGGATGACAGATCCGTCCTGCAAAGCGAACTCGCCGATGTGCGCCAAAACATGTCGGGTCTGCGCACCGCGCAGCACAGTATTGTTCAACGCCTGCGAGACCGGACGGAACTCGGTGTCGACAGCATCGAGCGTACTGTCGCGATGACGGGCCTGAAGGTTGAGGATCTGCTGGCACGGGTTGAAGGCAGTGGCGCTTCCCAAGGCGGCCCTTTCATTGCCGGTGACTACTCGGGCGACTTTAACGGCGATGCAGAACTCGAAATTGCCCTGTCGCTTTTAGATCTGCGCCTAAATCGTTGGAATGCATTACAGAAGATAATGCGCACGCTGCCGCTTACGGTGCCGCTGGATAGCTATTCCATCAGCAGCGGATACGGCAAGCGCAAAGACCCGCTGAATGGACGTATGGCATACCATCGCGGTTTGGATTTCAGGGCGCGCATGAAGGCACCCATCTATTCGACAGCACCAGGTACGGTAACCTACGCCGGCTGGAGTGGGCCCTTTGGCCGAATGATCGAGATCGATCACGGCCATGGCATTCGAACGCGCTACGCCCACCTCAAAAAGATTCTTGTCAAATCAGGACAGTCGGTAGCTAATCGCGAGAAGATTGGTCTTGTTGGCTCTTCGGGCCGCAGCACCGGTCCACACTTGCACTACGAAGTGCGCTATAACGGCGCTCCGCTCAACCCCATGAAGTTCTTGACGGCAGGCAAGCATGTTTTCAAAGACTAAAGAGACCAGTGGTAGCCCTGAATCTGTGACGCCCACCAGCAGCACGGAGCCGAAGCGCGGCCCCGCCAACAGCGGTGTGCCTTCGATCATCAGTGCCGATTTGAAAATAACCGGCAACCTGAGAAGCGATGGCGATATCCAGGTGGATGGCTATGTCGAAGGTGACATCGACAGCGCGACCCTCACCGTCGGAGAGGGAGCCCAGGTCAAGGGCCATATCAGTTGCGATGCTGTGCGGATCTGCGGAACCATCGATGGTGCTGTGAAAGCCAAGTCGGTCGTAATGGCCAAGTCTGCCCGAGTGATCGGCGACATTATTCATGACAGCCTTGCTATCGAGGCGGGCGCTTTCATCGAAGGCAACATCAAGCGCTTGGAAGGCGCGAGCAGGTCTTCCGGCGGAGCCAGCAATGTCACGCCGGCACCGACGGCATCCAGCAGCGGAAGCAGTCAGACCAGCAAGCCTCTCGCCAGTTGAGGGCCGCTGCCGCACCGGTTCTTCAGGCTTGGTCCTGCAGAACGGTGCGGTAGAGGTCTGGGTCGACGTTGCCGCCGGACAGTGTCAAAGCCACTGTTCGGCCGGCACAGTCGATCTTGCCTGCCAAGACCGCGGCAAGACAGACCGCGCCGCCCGGCTCGAGCACCAGCTTGAGCACCCGGAAAGCATAGGCCATCGCAGCTTTGACTTCCTGGTCTGCTACGGCAAGGCCGCCACTGACAAGGGACTTGTTGGCAGCAAAGGTGAGGCTTCCCGGTTGCGGTGCCAGGAGCGCATCGCAGATTGACGCTGATGATGCGTCATTCCGCAGGATTTGTCCGGCCTCGAGGGATCGTCTTGTGTCATCGTAGTCGATCGGTTCGACTGTCATCACGGTGGCGCCCGGCAACGTACGCTCAAGGGCGATCGCGCAACCCGCAGTCAGTCCGCCACCGCCGCAGCACACCAGCAGTGTATCCGGCCTTGCGCCCAGGGCTTCCGCTTGGTGCGCGATCTCAAGACCACAGGTTCCCTGGCCTGCGATGATGCCGCCGTCATCGTAGGGTCGCACAAGAGTAGCGCCGCGCTCCCGGCAGATCCGGTCACCGATCTCTTCGCGAGAGTCTGACAGTCGATCGTAGAGTATGACTTCTGCCCCGTAAGCCTTCGTATTTCGCACCTTGATTTTCGGCGCGTCTCTCGGCATCACGATGACCGCGGGGAGATTAAGAATAGCGGCCGCGGCGGCGACGCCTTGGGCATGGTTTCCCGACGAGAAAGCCACAACCCCGTTTTTGCGCTGAGCTTCTGGAAGCTGGACTATCCTGTTAAAGGCCCCGCGAAACTTGAAAGAACCGGTTCGCTGGAGCGACTCCGCCTTGAGCAAAACCCTGCCGCCAACCAACTCGTTCAGCGCGGCGTACTCCAGCAGAGGTGTCTCTGTCGCCCAGCCACGAAGCCGATCGGCTGCGTGCAGGATGTCGTCAAAGGTCGGGACCTCATCAAACTGATTCGCGATAGCTGTGTCGGGCAAGAGGCTATCCTTCCTAGCTGCAGCAACTCTTCTTCGTGCTGTTCCTGCGGACCTAACCGATACCAAGCAGGGGCGGCAGGTCAGCGAGTGTGCTGATCGTTGCGCCCAGTTCGCCGGGCAGGCGATCCGGTTCTCTGCGAAAACGGTTTACCCATGCAACGCTGAAGCCGAAGTATGCGGCGCCGCGCGCATCCCAGCCATTGCTGGAAAGGAAGCAGATGCTCTCGCGCGACAGATCCAAGCGGTCCACGGCAAGTTGGTAGACCCGCGAGTCCGGCTTGTAGATTCCGACGTCTTCGACGGACAACACCAGATCCAGGGCCGGCTGAAGCCCGGCGGACTCGACAGCGGCGCTCAACATCCTGGGGCTTCCGTTTGAGAGTATTGCCGTCGCGAGGCCGGCGCTTTTCAACCCTCTCAGGATACCTTCCACCTCCGGATAGGCATCGAGCGTGAGGTAGAGGTCCATAAGCCTCTGATGAAGCCCTGCGCTGTTGGCCCCTGTTGCGGAAAGAGCGAAGTCCAGGCTGTCTGCGGTCACTTGCCAGAAGTCGGTGTGAGCCCCCATGAGACTGCGAAGCCAAGTATACTCGAGCTGCTTCTGACGCCAGAGCTCCGAAACCTCATCGGCTTTGTCGCCAAGTTCCTCTCCGCCATGCCGGATCGCAGAGTGCACGTCGAAAAGCGTTCCGTAGGCATCGAAAACGCAAGCCTTAATCTCTTTAAAATGAGGATCGCTATCTGATGCCACGGGAATCCTCCTTCATGCGCAGCGCGGCCGGGCTGCGACTTCAAACGCAGTGTCTTCAGGGTTTCACTAAGATCCGAGTGGAGAAACCCTGAGGGCCCAGGGCGTTTCGGTCGGGTCGCCCATCTGCCTGTAGACAACCAGTGTTTCGAGGATCCGCTGAACATAGTTGCGAGTTTCCGCAAAGGGAATTCTTTCAATCCAGAGGATCGGATCGACTGATGGTGAGCGGGGGTCTCCGAACTGTGAAATCCAACGCTCAGCGCGGGAGGGGCCGGCGTTGTAGGCTGCCAGGGCCAGAATGTACGATCCGTCAAACCGTTCCAGAAGCTGCGCGAGGTAGGCGCGACCCAGAGCGATGTTGTATTCAGGATCACTGGTCAGGCGCGCCCGGTCGTAAGCAAGCCCGATTCCGCGGGCTGTCTGCCTGGCGGTCGCCGGCATCAACTGCATGAGGCCGAGCGCGCCGACTGGGCTTCTTGCCTTCGCGTAGAACTCGCTTTCCTGGCGCATCAACGCTAGAACGAGCGCCGTCTCCGGCCCGGCCGCCCCTGAAAGCTCACGCGTCGGATAGAGCAAAGTGCCCAGATCGATCCCGCGCCGCAACGCAAGCTTGGCCGTTCGAAGGGACACTTCGTGCCGGCCCAGCGAAGCCGCCAGGTCCACGATCAGCTGAAAGTCGGCTTCTGTCTTGGCATCCTGTCGCAAGCGCGCAATGAACTGCTGTTGCAGTCTTGTTTCATCCAACTGGCCAAGGATTCTGATTGCTCGAACGAGCTCACGATCACGGAAGCTGGACATTTCGGCGGGGGGTACCGGGGCCGGCACCCTGAGACCTGCAGCGCCGCCAGAACCAATTCTCTGAGAGGCGATCTGTCCGTAGAAGGTGGTTGGATGGACCGCAGCAAGCCCATACCATCTACGCGCTTCTTCGGCCTCGCCCAGGCGGCTTTGTGCTTCGCCCGCCCAGAAAGCACCGCGTGCTCGGCTGATCGGCGAGGTGACCCCGGAATAGAGCCGCTCAAAGTGTCGCACTGCGACAGCTGGCTGGTTGGCGTAAGCCAGTGCAAGCCAGCCCGCCAACCACTCGCCCTCTGCAAATCCGAGGCCCTCGCTCTGCCCATGGCGGCTCGCAACCTGATACGCAACCGTGTATTGCGAACGATCGAGGGCGCGCCAGAATGCCCATTTGCGCAGGCGCCACCAGCTGGCCAAGTGGTCACCCTGCATTGGTGCCTTGTTCAAGATCTCAACGACGCCGTCAAAGCGGTTGCGCCTCTGACGCCACGCCGCACGCTCGTAGAGCAGGCCCTCGTCACTCTGCAGTTCCGCCGGGACCCTTCTGATGGCTGCGTCCACGCCGGGCTTGTTGCCATAGAGGGCGATCCGCGCCCGCGCAAGGTGTCGGTGTCCGCTATCGACTCGCTGGAGCTGCCGATTGGCTGCTGCTGTGCGCCGGTCCCAGAGCAGCCTCTCCAGCCGCCGTCGCTCATCTTCCGGAGTGAGAAAACCATTGAAGGAGCGGTGGAAGCGCTCCTCCTCCCTCTGATCGAAGTCGAGGGAAACCCAAAGCAGCGGCACCATTTCTCTGACTGCTGACACACGCCCCAATTGCTGCAACGCAAGACTGTAGGCCCTTGCGCCCTCGGCTGTAATCGGCGGCCGGCTGCCAAACCATGCCAGGACGCGATCCGGACCCCAGTCCTCCGGCAGTGCCGGCTCGGCGTTTCGGTAGAGTTGGAAACGCCCTGGCCATTGGGGGTTCGAGCGAAGGAAAGCCTCAACGTCAGCAAAAGCGGGATTGCTGTTGCGGCGGGTCAGGGCGATCCAGTCGACGATTTTTGCGGCCAAGGGATTGGCGCCCTGGCGCGCCAGCCGCAGACCCTCTTCCTCCCGTCCGTTTCTGACGAGTTCAATCGCATCACCGTAGAGAGCCGATTCCTCGACAGAGAGGGGAGGGGAGGGAGATTCGGCGAATACAGTTTGGGAGCAGAGGAGGATCGCGAACAGGATGCTCAGCAGGACCCCGGGCACCCCGACCAACTGATCTGACCTCATGGCGTCCCCTCTTGAAGCGATGCGTCAATGCTAGAGAGATAGAGCGCCGGAATCCAGCACTCTGGCGTCAAGCAACACGGGCTCTTCTTGCCGAGGCCAACCGCAGCGGTTATGGTCTGCCCTCACTGCGACCACCCTGGCTCGCGGGCTGTTGAACCAAGAGTTTCTAAGGGTTTTTACCATGTCGGGCCCAATGTTTTCGGGATCCATTACAGCGCTCCTCACCCCCTTTCGGGATGGCCGGGTGGACGAGGCCGCATTTCAGAGCTTCGTCGAGTGGCAGATCGTTGAAGGGACCCAAGCCCTGGTTCCTTGCGGAACGACCGGCGAGTCCCCGACCCTCAGCCATGACGAGGACATGCGGGTGACGGCCCTCTGTGTCGAGGTGGCAAAAGGGCGTGTACCGGTTATTGCCGGTACCGGATCCAACTCTACCGACGAAGCCATTCAGTTGACCGGGCACGCGAAGCAGGCCGGGGCAGACGCCGCGCTGGTGGTAACTCCCTACTACAACAAGCCGACCCAGGAGGGGCTCTACCAGCATTATCGGGCGATCCACGATGCGGTCGACATTCCGATTGTGATATACAACATCCCCGGCCGCTGCATTGTCGATATGACCGTTGAAACCATGCAGCGTCTCGCGGAACTGCCGAACATCGTGGGCGTCAAGGACGCGACAGCCGATCTGGCGCGCCCGGCGTTGACAAGGGCGGCGATTGGCGAGGATTTCGCCCAGCTTTCCGGCGAAGACGCGACGATCGTACCGTTTCTCGCGCAAGGTGGACATGGCTGTATCTCCGTCACTTCGAACGTGGCCCCTCGTCTTTGCGCCGAGCTCCATGCAGCCTGGCGACGCCGGGACTTTGACCAGGTCGACGCAGTGAACAGCCGTCTGATGCCGCTCCATAAGGCGCTTTTCGAAGAATCGAGCCCGGCACCCGTAAAGTTCGCGGCATCGCTGTTGGGCCAATGCGAGAACGAGCTTCGTTTGCCCATGATCTCCGTTCGGCCCGAAACCGAGGCCAAGGTCAAGAGCGCAATGGTTCACGCCGGGCTGCTCAACTAGACCCGAGGATCCTTCGAGCGATGACGCAGGGCGCGAAGCAGATCGCCGCCCAGAACCGACGGGCACGGCGCGACTTCCAGATCGAGGAAACGTTCGAGGCGGGCCTCGTGCTGACCGGCAGTGAGGTCAAGTCCCTGCGGGCCGGGCGCGCCTCGATCAGCGAAGCCTATGTCGGCGAGCGATCGGGGGAGTTGTTTCTGCAGGGGGCGCACATTCCGGAATACCTTGCCGCCACTTACAACAACCATCAGCCAAGACGTCTGCGCAAGCTGCTGGTCCACCGGCGAGAACTGTCCAAACTGATCGGCCAGGTGCGCAGGGAAGGCTACACCTTGGTTCCCCTTTCGATCTACTTCAACCAGAGGGGGCGGGCAAAGCTCGAAGTGGGACTTGCGAAGGGACGCCGCAAGGCCGACAAGCGAGAGAGCATCAAATCGCGCGAGTGGGAGCGACGAAAGTCAAAGCTCTTGCGGGAGCGCGGATAGGCGCTCGCGAATGCTCTCGAAGACCTGCTCGAACATCGCGACGGTCAACCGGCCGGTGTTCGTGTTGTACCTGGAGCAGTGGTAGCTATCGGCGACAACCAGCCCGCCGATGTCATGCAGACTGCCATGACCGAAAGGGAACAGGGCCTTGCGCTGGCTGAGGGTACTCATCACCGCCGCATGTGACAGTCCCCCCAAACACAGCACGACCCGAAGTCGAGGCATCTGGTGTATCTCTGCTTCCAGGAAGGGCCTGCAATTCTTACCCTCGGCGCCCGTCGGCTTGTTTTGAGGGGGAACGCAACGGACAGCATTGGTGATTCTGCAGTCTTCGAGAACGAGGCCGTCGTTGGCATTGCGGCCGTAACGCCCTTTCGCAAACCCGAACCTGCAAAGCGTCTCGTAGAGGAGGTCACCGGCATAGTCTCCGGTGAACGGCCGGCCGGTCTGGTTTGCCCCCTTGAGTCCTGGGGCCAGGCCAACGATCAACAGGCGGGCACCCAGCGGCCCGAAAGCCGGAACCGGTGCGTTGTGAAATTCCGGAAAAGCGAGCTTGTTTGCCTGTCTGAAGTCCACCAGGCGAGGGCAACGTCCGCAGTCCGGCGGAGGTTCCGAAAACATTTCTAAGTTCCGAATTCTGGCTAGACGGCTTCGTCCTCAAAATACTCGCCGTCATCGTCATCCGAGAAGTGATCGTCCTGGTAGCCGTCCTGGCGCAACCGCTCCCCCGCTCTTGCCCGGTCCCCCGGAAGCTGCCGGGCAATCTGCGACTGCAGGTCGGCCAGGTCCACAAAGGTGTCGGCCTGGCGGCGCAGTTCATCGGCGATCATCGGCGGTTGCGACCTGATGGTCGAGACGACGGTCACCCGGCAGCCGCGTCTTTGTACGGCCTCCACAAGACGTCTGAAATCGCCGTCTCCAGAGAACAGGACCACATGATCGAGGCGATCGACCATCTCCATAACATCGACCGCGAGTTCGATGTCCATGTTGCCTTTCACTTTTCGCCGCCCCGCAGCGTCCGTGAATTCCTTTGTCGGCTTGGTCACCATGGTGTAGCCGTTGTAATCCAGCCAGTCGACCAAAGGCCTGATTGGCGAATACTCCTGGTCTTCTATAAGGGCCGTGTAATAAAGCGCGCGCACTAAATTGCAGCGCCCGTTGAATACATCGAGCAGCCGCTTGTAATCGATATCGAAACCAAGAGACCGAGCGGTGGCATAGAGGTTTGCGCCGTCAATGAATAATGCGACCCGTTCCTGGTCATAGAGATTCATAACAATCCTTCCGAACCGAATACTGTTTTACTAATGCCCGCTAGGCATCTTTTCCAATCTGTTGTGGCAGTATCAATCTACACGCGAGATCCAGCAAACTGAAGAAATCAATCGCATTTTCTTCGCCATAGATTTATGCCGTTGCCCAGGCGGCGCAAGAGAGCTGCGAAATGGAGGGCTGTCAGGTGATCCTCGTCGCGTTGGGATCCAATCTTGAGACCAGGGAACATGGCACACCACGGGAAACCCTCGAGGCGGCCTTGAAAGCCCTACCAGACTACGGCATCGAGGTGGTCCAGCGAAGTTCCTGGTACCGCTCAGCCCCCGTACCTGTTTCCGATCAACCTTGGTATGTGAACGGCGCGGCGCGTGTCCAGGCGCGCATGCTAGCCGAGGACCTTCTGGCCCGTTTGCATGAGGTCGAGAGCCGGTTCGGCAGGATCCGGCGGCAGAAGAACGAGAGCCGCGTGCTGGACCTCGATCTTCTGACATTTGATGATCGGCGAACCGAAGAAGGGTCGGCCGTCGTTTTGCCACATCCCAGGATTGCAGAGCGGGCCTTCGTCTTAAAGCCACTGGTGGAACTGGTGCCGAGTTGGCATCACCCGGTGACGGGCGAGACGGCCGCAGAGATGCTGAGACGTTTGCCCGCCAGTCAAGCGGTTGAGCGCATTCTTTAAATACATATTATTTGTGTTATTTTGCTCTCCGCTTGAGGCTTGTAAAGCCGCCGTTCGGTCCATATATTCCGCCCGCCGCGGGTGAATGCCGGGCAGAGGTTTCGCTTCCCATTAGGAGAGGTTGCCGCAGATGGCACGGGTAACAGTCGAAGACTGCGTCTTACAGGTCCCCAACCGCTTTGAGTTGGTCATGAAGGCTGCCCAGCGTGCGCGAGACATCTCGGCGGGAGCACCGCTGACCCTGGACCGGGACAACGACAAGAACCCGGTCGTGGCCTTGCGGGAGATTGCGGACCAGACAATCAGCCTTGACGCCCTGGGAGATGCGCTGATTACCGGTCTCCAGAAGCAAAGCGAGCAGGATGAGCCGGAAGACGATGTCGTCGAGCCGGACAATCTCGTCATTCCGACTGCTGCCGAGCAGGGGCTGGGCGCCGGCCCGACGGTGGAGGCGCCGGCGGAGGCATCGGACCCGGAGGTTTCTGAGGCCTCCGAAGAACAGCAATAAGCTTCGCTTTCTCGGGTTTTCAAGCAGCCGTATTGCGCTGCTGCAGCCGCATTCTTGGACTTGGCGACCAGCAGCCTAGCGCCTATGCTGGAATCGTTTTAATCGGTTTATTGGCAAGGCACGGGTCAAAAACGGCATGATCCGGCAGTTCGAACTGGTCGAACGGGTCAAATCCTATGACCCGGGCGCGGATGAGGACGCCCTCAACCGCGCATATGTCTATGCCATGAAAGCGCATGGTACGCAGACCCGTGCTTCGGGCGATCCCTACTTCTCACATCCGATTGAAGTCGCAGGCATCCTGACCGACCTGAAGCTCGACGATTCTTCGATCATCACGGCCTTGCTCCACGATGTCGTGGAAGACACGGATGCCTCCCTTGACGATCTGGAAGCTCATTTTGGCGGCGAGATCGCGCGCCTGGTCGATGGCGTCACTAAGCTTGGACGCCTAGAGCTTCAGTCCGAAGAAACCAAGCATGCCGAGAACTTCCGTAAGCTTCTTGTCGCAATGTCTGAGGATATTCGCGTGCTCCTGGTGAAGCTTGCTGATCGTCTGCACAACATGCAGACCCTGCACTTCATCAACTCTGAGGAGAAGCGCCGCCGGATCGCCCGCGAAACCATGGATATCTATGCCCCGCTGGCCGAGCGCATCGGAATGCACGGGTTCAAGGACCAACTCGAGGACCTGGCGTTCGCAGAGTTGAACAAGGATGGGCGCGAGTCCGTTCTGGCGCGCCTCGATTTCCTGCGGGGCCAGGGGCAGGACCTTTCCGGGCGGATCATCGAAGAGCTGCGCAACACGCTGACGAGCGAAGGCATAAAGGCTGCGGTTTCCGGCAGGATGAAGACCCCTTACTCGGTCTGGCGCAAAATGCAGCGCAAGAACATCACCTTCGAGCAGCTCTCCGACATCATGGCATTCCGGATTGTCGTCGATACGCCCGGAGACTGTTACCACGCCCTGGGTCTTCTCCACAGCCGCTATCCGGTCGTGCCCGGCCGCTTCAAGGACTATATCTCCATTCCGAAGCCAAACGGCTACAGCTCGCTTCACACCACGATCATCGGTCCCGAACGCCATCGGATTGAGGTCCAGATCCGGACCCACGACATGCACGAGGTTGCCGAGTATGGCGTCGCGGCACACTGGCAGTACAAGCAGAGCCATCCCCAGGTGGAAGGCAAGCAGTATCGTTGGATGCGCGAGCTGCTGGACATTCTGGAGCATGCCGACAATCCGGAGGAGTTTCTCGAGCACACGAAGCTTGAGATGTTTCAGGACCAGGTCTTCTGCTTCACGCCGAAGGGGGCCGTCATTGCCCTGCCAAGAGGGGCCACGCCCGTAGACTTTGCCTACGCCGTACATTCCGAGGTCGGCGATACCTGTGTCGGCGCAAAGGTCAACGGCCGCATGGTGCAGCTTCGCGCGCCGCTTCAAAACGGCGATCAGGTGGAGATCATCACTTCACGGGCGCAGACTCCGTCGCCCGACTGGGAGCAGTTTGTCGTCAGCGGCAAGGCAAAGGCGCGCATTCGTCGCTTTGTCAGGCTGAAGCAGCTTGAGCAGTACACGGAGCTTGGCCGTCAGATCCTTCAAAAGGCGTTTCGACAGGAGGGCTACGACTTCAGCGAGAAGGCTCTGGAGACGGTTCTCAAGCGCTTTCGGTACGACACCGTGACGGACCTCAGTGCCGCCGTCGGGCAGGGGCATTTGACCGGGCGGGAGGTTGTCGTGGCAGTCTTCCCTGGCGCAAAGGCCGAGGCCGCACAGCCGAAAGTCGTCCCGATTGCGCGGGCGCGCGCGCGGCAGGGGAAAAACAAGGAGACGTCAGTCCCCATCAAGGGACTGATCCCCGGCATGGCGGTACACTATGCGCATTGCTGTCACCCCCTGCCCGGGGACCGCATCGTTGGGATTGTCACCACGGGAAAAGGCGTCACCGTGCACACCATAGACTGCGATACACTGGAGAGTTTTCAGGCGACACCGGAGCGCTGGGTCGATCTGGCGTGGGATGTGGATGACAGCGAGGAACAACGAACGGGAAGACTGCACGTGATCGTCGCGAACGAGCCGGGCAGCCTCGGGGGGCTTTCCACGATCATCGGAAAGAATAATGGAAATATAAGCAATCTAAAGATTACAAATCGCTCGACAGATTTCTTTGAGATGCTTATTGACGTAGAGGTCACCAGCGTCAAGCACTTGACAAATATAATCGCGGCGTTGAGGGCCATGCCGGTCATTACTTCCGTCGAACGGGCGCGCGGTTAAGGTCACGGCCATCTTTTGCGTTTAGGATCAGAAGATGTTCAAGCGCCGTAAGCCCCGCCCCGCGTTTCAGCGAGTGCTCGATGTTGTTTGGCCGAAGGGCGGATGGCGCCGCTCCGGGACTTATGTCGCGCATCGCTTGCGGCGACTGCCCGGCACGCCCTATCGCATTGCGGCCGGATTTGCCTCGGGCGCGGCCATCTCGTTTACCCCCTTTATCGGCCTCCACTTTATCCTTGCGGCTGTTTTGGCGGTTGTTCTGCGCGGAAACCTCCTTGCCGCGGCCATCGGCACCGTTGTCGGAAACCCTTGGACATTTCCCTTTATCTGGCTGTGGATTTACAGTCTCGGGACATGGCTCATCGGCAACGATGACTTGACGGCCCTGCCACAAAGCCTTTCATTGGGATACATAACTGAGAATCCGCTGAAGGTGCTGCTTCCCATGGCGGTCGGGGGCGTGCCGACAGCTATTCTTGCGTGGTTCGTCTTCTTTTGGCCCATCAAGCAAACCGTGGACCAGTATCAGCGGGCCAGGCGCCGGCGCATTCGCCGGAAACTCAGGCACTCGCGAGAGGCCCGTGGGTCCAAGGGCCGCCCGGCTAAGCGGGGAAAGGCCTTCCGCGTTGCCAAAGACTATGAGAGGCAGCCTTGAACCGACACCTTAGGCTTGGTGTGAACATCGACCACGTTGCCACGATCAGGAACGCCCGCGGCGGCCTGCATCCTGATCCGGTGCGCGCGGCGCGGCTGGCGGCGGCGGCCGGCGCCGATGGAATCACCGCTCATCTGCGTGAGGATCGACGTCACATCTCCGACAGCGATATCGAGCGGCTGACGGCCGAACTGGACATTCCGCTGAACCTGGAGATGGCCGCAACCGAGGAAATGCTGGACATTGCCCTGCGCCATCGGCCGCATGCCGCTTGTATCGTGCCCGAGCGACGGGAGGAGCGAACGACCGAGGGCGGACTAGATGCTGCCGGGGGCCACAACCACCTTCAGCATTTTGTCAGCAGTCTGCGCGAGGCGGGTTCCCGGGTATCCCTCTTCATCGAAGCGGACGGGGAGCAGTTGCGAGCTGCTGTGTCGCTCGGCGCGCCCGTCGTCGAACTGCACACGGGTGCCTACTGCGAAGCCTTTCTTGAGGACCCAGAGGGCGAGCGCACAAAGCAGTGCCTCGAGCAGCTCCGCCAGGCAGCGGAGCAGGCTGCGGAGCTGGGGCTGGAGTGCCACGCTGGCCACGGCCTGACGTTCGACACGGTCGGAGCGGTGGCGGCGATCCCCACAATTGCCGAACTGAACATCGGCCACTTCCTGGTTGGAGAAGCGATTTTTGGCGGCTTCGACAGTTCGATCCGCAGAATGCGGGCCCTGATGGACAAGGCACGTGCGGAGGCCGGGAGTGCGCGGAGCGCCTAGTCCGGCATTTTCAGGGTTTGATGAGACCGGGCTGGTCGCATGATACTGGGCCTGGGCAGCGACCTGATCGATATCCGGCGCATTGAGAAAACCCTCGATCGCTTTGGCGAGCGCTTCACGCAGCGCTGCTTCACTGACGTTGAACGGCAGAAATCGGATCGCCGGGCCGCCCGTGCCGCCAGCTACGCCAAGAGGTTCGCGGCCAAGGAGGCTTGCGCCAAGGCTCTGGGAACAGGTGTTCCCCGGCGAGGCGTGCACTGGCGCGACCTGGGTGTCGTCAACCTGCCAAGCGGCAAGCCGACCATGGCGCTGACCCGCGGAGCAGCGGCAAGGCTGGAAGAGCTTACACCGGCGGGCATGCGAGCACAGATTGACATTACGATTACCGATGACTATCCGCTTGCACAGGTCATCGTGATCATCAGCGCCTTGCCGGGCGAGTAGGGAAAAGCCGGGCCTTGGCCCGAGAACGCGCAGCGCAGCAGACGACAATGGACAATTCAATGAGCAACAGAGGTCCGGATACAGATCCGGAGAAGAGCGTCGAAAGCGGCCAATCCTCGACCGGCGCGCTGATGGAAACCCTGCGCACCGTCGTTATTGCCGTGCTGATCGCGCTTGGTGTCCGCACTTTCGCTTACGAGCCCTTCAACATCCCTTCGAGCTCAATGGAGCCGACACTGCTGATCGGCGACTATCTTTTCGTTTCGAAGCTGTCCTATGGCTACAGCAAGTATTCTCTGCCATTCAGTCCGGATCTTTTCGATGGCCGGGTTTTCTTCTCCGAACCGGAGATGGGCGACGTTGCGGTGTTCAGAACCCCGCGGGATGTCAAGACAGACTACATCAAGCGCATTGTCGGACTGCCCGGAGACGAGATCGAAGTACGTGAAGGCGTACTCTACATCAACGGCGAGCCGGCCGAGCGCGAGCGTCTGCTGCCCTCCGAGCTTGAGGCGGTGGACTATCCCTCGGCACAGGGCGCGGTCTACTGGGAGACTCTCCCCAACGGTCGACGCCATCTTATCCATGAGCAGATGGACACAGCTCCCTGGGACAACTGGGGGCCGGAGGTGGTGCGGCCGGGACACGTCTTTGCCATGGGCGATAACAGAGACAACAGTCAGGACAGCCGGTCGAGAAGCGTGGGGCAGATTCCCTTCGAAAATCTTGTGGGCCGTGCTGACGTGCTTTTCTTCTCGCATGACAGCAGCGCCTCCTGGTGGGAGGTTTGGCGCTGGCCTGGGGCAATTCGTTTTGGCCGGATCGGCGATGCCATCCAATGACGAGTTTCCAACTGCGCAGACCGCGGCGAGTGGTAGCGATATGCTCGCTCCGCTGGAGCAGCGCCTAGGGTACAGCTTCAGAGCCCTGGAGTGTCTCGAGCGGGCGCTGACCCACCCCAGCGTCTCAGCAGATCCCAGTTACGACGGCGGTGATTACGAGCGCCTCGAATTTCTTGGTGACCGGGTACTGGGCCTCGTGGTTGCGGAGATGCTTTTTCAGGAGTTCCCCCTGGAAACCGAAGGCCAGTTGGCGCGCAGACACGCCCAGCTGGTGCGGAAAGAGACCCTGGCCGCGGTGGCGCGGAGTCTTGATCTTGGCCGCTTCATTCGCCTGGAGATGGGAGAAAGCGGGCGCGGCGAGCGCGATAATCCCGGTCTGCTGGCGGACACCTGCGAAGCCGTGATCGCAGCGCTCTATCTCGATGGCGGCCTCGAAACCGCTCAGCGCTTCATCGGCGCGAACTGGCGCGACCACATTGCGGCCGACATAGCGCCGCCACAGGATGCCAAGACCAAGCTTCAGGAATGGGCGCAGGGCCGCGGCCTTCCTTTGCCGAGCTACGCAGAGAGGGACCGCAGCGGCCCGGCGCATGCACCGCTGTTCACCATAAGCGTGGAGGTACAGGGTTTTCCGGCGATAGAAGGGCAGGGCAGGTCCAAGCGCGCAGCCGAGCAGGAAGCGGCGGCCAAGCTGCTTGGCGTTCTTGGGGAGGAACCGTCGTGAGTGCCGACCCGACCCGAGAGAAATGCGGCCTTGTGGCTGTGGTAGGGGCGCCAAATGCCGGCAAGTCAACTCTGGTCAACCAGTTCGTCGGTGCCAAGATCTCCATCGTTACGCACAAGGTGCAGACTACGCGCACGCGCGTGCGCGGCATCGCGATTGAGGGCGACAGCCAGATTGTCTTCGTCGATACGCCGGGAATCTTCGATGCGAGCCGGAGGCTTGAAAGAGCGATGGTGCAGGCGGCCTGGGCCGGCGTTGAAGACGCGGATCTGGTGTTGCTCGTTTACGATGCTGGCCGCAAACGGGTTTCCGATGATGCCCGCAAGGTGATCGAAGGCCTGGCAAAGCGTGCCGGCCGGCTCGTTCTGGTTCTGAACAAAATCGACCTTGTGAAGCGTGAGCGGCTTCTGGACCTCACGGCGCAGCTTTCGGCCCTGGCGTCCTTTGAAGAGGTTTTCATGATCTCGGCACTTACCGGTGACGGTCTCCGGGATATCATGAACTACCTGGCCGAGCAGATGCCGGAAGGGCCGTGGCTCTTTCCTGAAGATCAGCTCTCTGACATTTCCCTGCGCATGATGGCGGCCGAGCTCACGCGCGAGAAACTGTTCCTCAACCTTCATCAAGAGCTGCCTTACGCTCTGACCGTGGAGACGGAAGACTGGGAGGAGTTCAAGGACGGGTCCGTCAGGATCAACCAGACGGTCTATGTCGCACGAGAGCAGCACAAGGCGATGTGCCTGGGAAAGGGTGGCCGGACCATTCGTGCCGTGCGCGAGGCGACCCAGGCAGAGCTTCAGGAGGCCTTGGGCCAGCCGGTCCACCTTTTCATCTTCGTGAAGGTCAGAGAGAACTGGATCAACGATCCGGAACGCTATCGGCAACTAGGGCTGGAGTACGATGCCTAGCGTTGATCTCTCTTCCTCGCCCGCGACTCTCCGGGTTCGTTGATGCAGTGGGACGACGAAGCCGTGGTCCTTTCGGTGCGACCGCATGGTGAAACCTCGGCTGTCGTACAGCTTCTGACCCAGTCGCATGGCCGTCACGCAGGCCTTGTCCGCGGCGCCCAGAGTGCACGGGCGAGAGGCGTTTATCAGCCGGGGAACCAGGTGAGGGCGGTCTGGACCGGCCGCCTGGCGGAGCACCTCGGGCGCTTCGAATGTGAGCTGTTGCATCCTTACGCAGCGCAGGCGATGGACGATCCGGACCGGCTTGTGGGTCTGGTTGCTGCAACGGCAGTCTGCGAGGGGGCGATGCCTGAACGCGAACCGCATCCGGGCTGCTATCAGGGGCTTCTGGTCCTTCTCGACTCGCTGTCGGACGACCACTGGGCCGAGATCTATGTGCGGTGGGAACTGGGTCTGCTCGCATCCTTGGGCTTTGGACTGGACTTGACCCGCTGCGCCGGTGGCGGGGACAACGATCAACTCAGCTACGTGAGCCCGCGTTCGGGACGCGCGGTGTCGTTGTCGGCGGGCGCGCCTTTCAAGGAGAAGCTCCTGCCTCTCCCGCGGTTTCTTCTGGGCCGGGGGGAAGGAGGCATTGAGGAGGTCGCAGACGGCCTCGCGTTGACTGGGTACTTTCTGGAGCGGCACATATTTCATCCCCGCGACAAAGCTCTGCCGGCAGCCCGCCGCCGGCTCGCCGAGCTTTTCCCAATGGCGCCGCCCGACGCAGGCGGCGACGGGGACGCTTCCGCTTTGAAGGGAGGGCCATGAGTCTGGAGCGCGAAGAGACCGCGCCGATTGTGGTGATCGGCGCGGGCATCGTTGGGGTCTGTACTGCGCTCTACCTGCTCCGCGAGGGCCGTCGCGTGGTGCTGCTGGACCGCGGCGAGCCCGGCGAAGGCACCTCGTTTGGAAACGGCTCCATCATCACCGAGGAGGCCGTGGTACCGGTCCAGACTCCCGGGGTTGTCTGGAAGGTTCCAAAGATGCTGGTGGACCCGCTGGGACCGCTTGCCATCCGCTGGCAGTACCTGCCCCGGCTTGCCCCCTGGCTGATCCAGTTCATCGCCGCCAGCAGCCCCCATCGCGTCGAAGAGATCTCGATTGCGCTCAGAGCCTTGCTCCGTGGCGCAACGGCCGCCTATGACCCGCTGGTCAAGGCCGCTGGGATTGAGGACATGATCAGGCGCAGCGGCTGGATATCGGTTTATGAGACGGATGCGGGATTCCGGTCCTACCAACCCTTGCTGGACCTGCAGCGCCGACGCGGTGTCAACCTGGAGGTTCTGCAGGCGGCGGAGTTGCGCCAGCTCGAACCGGCGCTGGCTCCGATCTTCAAGTATGGCGTTTTCTATCCGGACGTCTCCTACACGGTGGACAATCTCCGCTTTGTCCAGGAACTCGCCGCGGCGTTCGTCAGCCTGGGCGGTGAGCTGCGCCGCGAGGCCGTTTCGGGCTTCGAACGGGCCGATGGCAAGGTGAACGCCGTCATCACCGACCATGGACAGACAGCCTGTTCGGCTGTTGTGGTGGCGGCCGGCGCATGGTCGAAGGCGCTGACGGCGATGCTCGGCTGCCGGCCGCCTCTGGACACCGAACGCGGCTATCACCTGACGTTGCCCGATCCCGGTATCAGCCCGCGACTTCCCGTGTACTCCACCGAGCGCGGTTTTGTGTGCACGCCCCTTGAGAAGGGTCTGCGGATTGCCGGGACGGTGGAACTCGGCGGTCTCGAAAAGGCGCCGGATTGGCGCCGGGCAGAGGTACTCTTCAAGAACGCATCGCGTTGGTATCCGAGGCTGGACCGCAGGGGGGAAACCAAATGGATGGGCTATCGCCCGTCAATGCCCGACTCGCTGCCCGTCATAGGCAGGGCGCCGCACCACAGCAACGCCTACCTCGCTTTTGGCCATGGGCACTGCGGACTCAGCCTGGGTGCGCGCACCGGCCAGCTGATTGCGGACATGATCGCCGGGCGGGACAGCGGCATCGACATGGCGCCTTACCGGGCCGACCGCTTCTAGGTGCCGCCGATCACGGCAGAGTATTGATCTCGGCTGCGGGCTGACTACTGTATCTGGTGCCTCAACTGCCGATTCGCACGGAACCATGAACAGCTCGCCGGCGGGAGAAATCCGCGATATCAAGCTCTCTGACGCCCTGTCGGAGCGCTATCTGTCCTATGCTTTGTCGACCATCATGGCGCGGTCCTTGCCCGATGTCAGGGACGGGCTGAAGCCTGTCCACAGGCGTCTTCTCTATGCGATGCGCCAACTGCGGCTGGACCCCAATTCGGGCTTCAAGAAGTCGGCGCGTGTCGTCGGCGACGTGATCGGTAAGTTCCATCCGCACGGCGATCAGGCGATCTACGACGCCCTTGTTCGTCTGGCTCAGGACTTTTCGCTTCGCTTCCCCTTGATCGATGGCCAGGGGAACTTCGGGAACGTGGATGGCGATAACGCCGCGGCGATGCGATACACCGAAGCGCGACTGACGGAGGTCGCTGCCGCGCTGCTCGAAGGCATTGATGCCGATGCCGTGGATTTCCGTCCCACCTATGACGGCGAGGCCGAGGAGCCGGTCGTTCTGCCGGCGGCCTTTCCAAACCTTCTGGCGAACGGCGCGCAGGGCATTGCCGTCGGCATGGCGACGTCGATCCCACCCCACAACGTGGGCGAGCTCTGCGACGCGCTGCTGCACCTCATAAACGCGCCGAACGCAACCTTCGACAAGTTGGTGGATCTGGTGCCGGGGCCCGACTTTCCAACCGGAGGTATCCTCGTCGAAGCGCGTGAGAGCATTGTCGAGTCCTACAAAACCGGTCGCGGCAGCTTTCGCCTTAGGGCACGCTGGGAGGCCGAGAAGATCAAGGGCGGCAGCTACCAGATCATCGTCACGGAAATCCCTTTTCAGGTACAGAAATCGCGTCTGATCGAGAAGATCGCGGAGCTCTTGCTTGCCAAGAAGCTGGCCATGCTGGCTGACATCCGTGATGAGTCAACGGAAGAGATCCGCCTTGTTCTGGAGCCGAAGAGCCGCAACGTCGATCCCGAAGTGCTGATGGAATCGCTGTTCCGGCAGACGGATCTGGAAACCCGCGTCGGCCTCAATATGAACGTCCTGGATGCGGACAACACGCCGCGGGTGATGAACCTGCGCGAAGCGCTTCGGGCCTTTCTGGACCACCGCCACGAAGTCCTCAAGCGGACGACACGGTTCCGGCTGGCGAAGATCGAGCACCGCCTAGAGGTGCTCGACGGTTACCTGATCGCCTACCTCAACATCGATGAGGTCATTCGCATCATCAGGGAGGAAGACGATCCGAAAGCGCGCATGATGAAGCGCTGGAAGCTCTCGGATGTGCAGGCCGAAGCCATTCTGAACATGCGCCTGCGGGCACTGCGCAAGCTCGAGGAGATCTCCATTCGAGAGGAGCACGCGGCTCTATCGAAGGAGCAAAAAGATCTCAAACAGCTGATGAGAAACGAGAAGCGGCGCTGGACGGTGATCGGCGAGCAGGTCAAGGAGATCCGGGATCAGTTCGGTGCCAAAACGGAGATCGGGGCCAGGCGTACCGAGATCGGGTCCCCGCCGTCGGAAGTGGTGATTCCGCTGGAGGCCGTGGTCGAGCGGGAACCGGTTACGGTCCTCTGTTCCGCCAAAGGTTGGGTGCGGTCCATGAAAGGACACCAGGACGACGTCAGCGACGCGAAATACAAGGAAGGGGATCGCGAGCGCTTCGTCGTTCACGCCCAAACAACCGACAAGCTGCTCGTCTTTGCGACCAATGGCAGGTTCTACACCTTGGGCGTGGACAAGCTTCCGGGTGGCCGCGGGTTTGGCGAACCGCTGAGGCTGATGATGGGATTGCCGAACGATCAGGACATTGTCGGCCTTCAGGTCCACGAGCCGGGCCGCAGACTGCTCGTGGCGTCGGCCGATGGGCGCGGCTTTATCGTTCCGGAGGACGAGGTGGTCGCCCAGACCAAGAACGGCAAGCAGGTCCTGAATCTGGCCCAGGGCGTTGAGGCGGCAGTCTGCAGACCGGTTGCGGGAGACCATGTGGCAGTGATCGGGGAAAACCGGAAACTGATTATCTTCCCGCTGGATGAGCTGCCGGAAATGACGAGGGGCCGCGGCGTCATCATGCAGAAGTACAAGGACGGCGGCCTGTCCGATGCCAAGACCTTTACCCTGGCTGAAGGGCTGACATGGTCCTCCGGGGCAGGGCGTACGCGGACCGAAAGCGATCTGGTCGCCTGGGTGGGCAAGCGCGCCCAGGCCGGACGGCTGCCGCCGACCGGCTTTTCGCGTGCCAACAAATTCGGCTGACCGCGCCCATTTTCCCGTTGTTCTGACCTGTCCGGCGGCCTATAAGCCGGGTGGCAAAGCGCCAACAGGGCAGGAAACCCCCGGAAATCTGGGGTTATGCTGGGAGGCGGGTCATAGGCACACAGATAAGGGCCGTGGTCTGCGAAACGATGTGAAAGGCGCCGGAGAGGCCGCGGAGTCGGTTCGCAAGAAATCAAGGCTGCGCGTCCGGCGGACAACGGGGGGCTGAAAGAGGGTCGTGAAGGGGCTTGCCACCTTCGTCAATCTCGTTGACTCACTGAATGAGCACATCGGTCGGGCGGTGTCCTGGATGACACTGCTCATGGTGATCATCACCTTCGTGGTGGTGGTCCTGCGCTATGTCTATGCCATCGGCTGGGTCTGGCTGCAGGAGTCTTACGTCTGGCTGCACGGCATCGTTTTCATGCTGGGGGCCGGCTACACCCTGCTGCACAACGGGCATGTCCGGGTCGACATTTTCTATCGCCCCAACTCCGCGCGCTACAAGGCCTGGATCGATCTCTGCGGCGCGCTCGTGCTGTTGCTCCCCCTGGTCATCGTGGTTTTCCTGGTCAGTTTCGACTACGTCGCCGCTTCCTGGGCGAGGCTTGAGGAATCGAGAGAGGCAGGGGGACTGCCGGGCCTCTTCCTGCTCAAGAGCGTCATTCTTGTGTTCTGCGCTCTGATCGGGCTGCAAGGCCTTTCTCTCGCCTGCAGAAGTTTCCTGGTTTTGACGGGCCATCCGGAGTTCAAACCGGAAGACGAAGAGACGGAGCCCATCTGAGCCATGGATCCCGTGCTGCTTGGGGAGATTCTCTCCCTTGTGATGTTTGCGACGGCCTGTGGCGTGCTTCTGCTCGGCTTCCCGGTCGCCTTCACGCTCGCCGGCGTCGCCCTGGCGTTTGCCTTCCTGGGCTATGGCCTTGGCATCTTCGACATGCGGCTGCTGGGCGGCCTGGCGTCGCGCTACTTCGGCGTCATGACCAACGAACTGCTGGTCGCCGTTCCGCTCTTCGTTTTCATGGGCGTGATGCTCGAGCGGTCGCGGATCGCCGAGCAACTTCTGGAGACGATGGGCCTGATGTTCGGCCGTCTGCGGGGCGGGCTCGGGCTCTCGGTGATCTTTGTCGGCATGCTGCTCGCGGCATCGACCGGCATTGTCGGCGCCACCGTCGTCACGATGGGGCTCCTTTCGCTGCCGTCGATGCTGAAGGCAGGCTACGACCCGAAGATTGCCTGCGGTACCATCTGTGCATCCGGCACCCTGGGCCAGATCATTCCGCCCTCCATCGTGCTGGTGCTCCTGGGTGACATTCTTCAGGGTGCCAACACCGAAGCGCAGCTCGCCCTCGGGAACTTTGCACCGGACCCGGTTTCTGTTGTCGACCTCTTCGCTGGTGCGTTCCTGCCGGGCATGATGCTGGTCGGGCTCTACATGCTCTGGATCCTGTTTTCGGCCTGGCGCCGTCCGGATGCCTGTCCGCCGCTGCAGCGTTCGGCGGACGACACCGAGCCTATGGGCCCCCGGGTCCTCCGGGTTCTGGTGCCGCCGGCATCGCTGATCGTCCTGGTCTTGGGGTCGATCCTGCTGGGCGTCGCCACGCCGACGGAGGCGGCCGCCATGGGCTGCATCGGCGCGCTTCTGCTGGCCGGCAGGGCGGCCTTCGAGGAGCGGTCCGGAGCGATCTATCTGGCGGCCTTCTGTCTTGTCGCGCTGGTTCCCCTGTCGACGATCTTCGATCTGCGTATGCAGCGCGAGACCGTGCCCTTCACGGACCTGGCCGCTGCCATCGTTGCCGGGGCCTGCATCCTCGCCCTTGCGTTCGGCCTCGCCGTTTCCCTTTCGCGGGTCTATCGCAACGGCATCCTGATCGACGTGATGCGGACCACGGTCAAGATTTCCGCCATGGTCTTCGTGATCCTGCTGGGGGCTTCGGTGTTCAGCCTGGTGTTCCGCGGCCTGGGTGGCGAAGAGATCGTCTCCGACGTTCTCAATGCGCTTCCGGGTGGTGTCTTCGGGGCCGTGGTAGTGGTCATGGCCCTGATGTTCGTGATGGGGTTCTTTCTCGACTTCATCGAGATCGTCTTCGTGGTCGTCCCCATCGTCGGACCCATACTGCTGACGATGGGGCTCGATCCGATTTGGCTTGGCGTGATGATCGCCGTGAACCTGCAGACATCGTTTTTGACGCCGCCTTTCGGCTTCGCGCTCTTTTATCTGCGCGGGGTTGCGCCGGCCATCATCACGACGATGGACATCTATCGGGGGGTGCTGCCCTTCGTGATGATCCAGATCCTGGGTCTCATCCTGATCGCCGCGGTGCCCACAATGGCGACCTGGCTTCCGAGTGTTTTGTTCGACTGATCAAGGACAGAAGATGCTCCTGAACTGCAGGGAGCATCCATAGAAAAAGGCCGGCGGGGTGACCCGCCGGCCTCTTTTTTTGTGCCCGAGTTTCGGAGCACTGTTGCTTGTTACCGCACCGCGTTCAGCCGGCCCATTGGAAGGGCAGGCCGCGTGCATTGTAGAAGGCCTGCTCCGACACCTTTGCGTAGGCGATGGCCTGCTTGCGGAAGGCAATGATGGAGTCCATGACCTCGCGGCTCAAGGGGTCGGCGGAAGCGAGATCGCCGATAACGGTCCCGGACAGCGTTCCCAGGGCATTCAGCACGTCGTCGGGGAAGCGCTTCAGGTCGACGCCATGCTCGTTCACCAGCGTGTTGAGGGCGCCGTTGTTCTTGGCAACGAACTCGTTCAACACGTAGGTGTTCGCGTAGGCGTTGGCGGCTTCGACGACGGCCTTGAGGTCGTCGGAGAGCGCCTCCCAGGCCTCCAGGCCGATGAAGTTGTCCAGCAGGGTCGCCGGCTCGTGCCACCCCGGGTAGTAGTAGAACTGGGCGCTCTTGTAGAGGCCGAAGGCAAGGTCGTTATAGGGACCGACCCACTCTGTCGCGTCGATGGCGCCCGACTGCAGCGCAGGAGGGATCTCGCCGCCGGGAAGGTTGACCACGTTGCCGCCGGCCGCCTTCACCACTTCGCCGCCCAGGCCCGGGATACGCATTTTCAGGCCTTTGTAGTCTTCCAGCGAGTTGATTTCCTTGTTGAACCAACCGCCGGCCTGCACGCCGGTGTTGCCTGAAGCGAAGAACTTGCAGCCGAGTTCTCTGTAGATCTTGTCGGCCAGTTCCTGGCCGCCGCCGAACTGAAGCCAGGCGTTCTGCTCCTGTGCGTTCAGGCCAAAGGGGATAGAGGCGATGAACTGGCTCGCCGAGACCTTGCCCTTCCAGTAGTAGGGCGCGCCATGACCCATCTCGATGGTCCCGTTGGCGACCGCGTCCATGGTCTCAAACGGAGGAACGATCTCGCCGCCGCCATAGACCTCGACGGTGAGCTTGCCGCCGGAGGCTTGCCCGATGAACTCTGCCAGCTTGTTGGCACCGGTGCCGAGGCCGGGAAAGTTCTTGGGCCAGGTTGTTTGCATACGCCATTTCATCAGGCCCTGGGAAATCGCAGGGGCTGGAAAGCTGGATGCGGCGATGGCGCCGGTCGCCGCCGCAGTGGTTACAGCACGCCTCATAAACTGACGACGTTTCATATCGGTCCTCCCCGATGTCAGAGGTAACTGCCAAGTATGGTGTACGGGTAATTCGACCTACCCTGTCATTTGTGCCGCGAGAATAGGCGCGGGGGCCCGGCGACGCAACCAGAGGGATGGTGGCGGCGGGGGCAGAAATCCGGGCAAGAGGTCAGGTTGTCGGCATGGCCAGGGGGCGGTCGGCGCCGGGGCGGAGCAGGGGGCGCCAGACCCCCGATACCAGCCCTTCCAGAGGCTGGAATCTGGTCTTGTATGCCATCTTACGACTGTGCTCGATCCAGTAGCCGAGGTAGACATGCCGCGCCCCGGCTGCAGCCGCTGCGTCAATAAGCCACAGAACGACAAACGTCCCGAGCGAGCGGCGGGCGGCGCCGGGCTCGAAGAAGCTGTAGACGGCCGAGGGGCCGTCCGAGAGCCAGTCCAGAAGGCAGACGCCGACGAGCCGGCCATCCCGGTCGCGGAACTCCGCAAGCCGGGTATCGACGTCGCTGGACTCGACCATGGAAGCGTACTCCTCGGGCATCATGCCCGCCATTTCCCCGTCGCCGTGACGCGAGCGGATGTAGCGGTTGAACAGTTCGAACTGTTCCCGGGTGGCGCGATTGGGCACCGAGGCAATGGAGAGGTCGGCATTGGAACGTGCGATCCGCCGCAGCGATTTGCTGGGCTGAAACTGCTCGACCACGACGCGGACCGGCACGCAGGCGTCACAGGTTGCACAGGCCGGGCGGTAGGCAAAACGATGGCTGCGCCGAAAGCCGCCGTGGCTCAGCTGGGTATAGATCGATCGTGCCTGCGGGCCACTGATCTCCGTCAGCAGCTTGCGCTCCATGCGGTCCGGTAAATAGGGACAGGGCGAAGGCTCCAGCACGAAGAAGTCCTGGAGGGGGCCAAAGGCGCCTTCTTCGCTGGCGACCTCGACGCTGTTCGGACGATCCTGTCTCATCGGCTCAGGTAGCTATGTCCCTCGGATCGAAGCCTTGTTCTCGACCGGGCGGATGCCGTGGCAGCGCTCCCACGGCTCCCCTGCCCATTTATGGGGGCGCCGGCAGGACGTCAAGTAAGCAGGCGTCAAGTCATTGGGCGGCATCGCTCAACTCCTCCGCCGCATAGCCAAAGAAGGCCGCGCCCAACTCCGTGTGGGTTCGGATCAGCTTGATCTGAACCCAGTCGACAAACTCATGCAGGCCCTTGGTGATCACCTCGTCGATGGTGGTGTCGTCCAGCACAGCGCAGAGCTCGTCCAACTCTTCAAGGGCCCGGCTGCCGCGGCGGAGTCTGTAGTTGGACCGAAGTTCCGACAAGCGCCTATCGACCTGGCGGATGCAGGAGGCGACGGAGCGCGGGAACTGTGCATGGAACAGCAGAAAACCGGCCACCGCCGACTGGCTGAGCCCGCTGGGGTAAACCCGCCGGAAAGCGTGATAGCCCGCCGCAGACCGCAGGACGGCGTTCCATTGGCTCACATCGAAGGGTGACCCCACGGCCTCATGGTTGGGAAGCAGAAGGTGGTACTTCACGTCCAGCAGCCGCGTGGTCTGATCGGCTCTCTCCAGGCAGCGTCCGATCTGATAGAAAAACCATCCTTCGTCCCGATAGAAAGTGCCCTCGGTGATGCCGGTGTGGGTCTGGCAGGCTTCCTTGACCGTATTGCAGAAACGGGCGAGGCGCGGCTCGGTGAGGTCACCCGGCTTGTAGCCCTTCAACGTGTTGTAGAAGATGTTCAACTGTATCCACATTTCGGTGGAGATCAGCGGGCGCAGGGTGCGGGCATTGGCGCGCGCGGCGTTGACCCCGGATATGATGGAGGTCGGGTTGGTCTGATCGAGAGTGTAGAAGTACAGCACGCTGTCGGCGTCTGCCCTCTCGTGGTTTTCAAAGAACAGCTCTTCGTCCCTGTAGAGCTGAAGGATCGACTGCCAGTTCTGCCAACCGCGGGAGTCTCGGCTGAAGGTCTCGTTGACATCGAGGATCCGGGCGAGGTTCTCGGCCCTCTCGATGTAGCGGGCCATCCAGTAGATGGCTTCCGCGTAGCGACTGAGAAGTCTACTCAAGGACCCAGGTATCCTTTGATCCTCCGCCCTGGGAGGAGTTGACGATGATTGAGCCCTTCGTCAGCGCAACGCGGGAAAGTCCCCCCGGCAAGACCCAGGTCGAACGGCCGGTCACGGCGAAGGGTCTGAGATCGACATGGCGGGCACCGACGCCTTCGTCAGTGACCGTTGGGCAGACCGAAAGGTTGACCATCGGCTGGGCGATGTAGTTCGCGGGATCGGCCATAACGTCGGCCCGGCACTTCTCCAGTTCCGCCTTGCTTGCGAGCGGGCCGACGGTGATCCCATAGCCCCCGGCTTCCCCGACCGGTTTGACCACCAGCTTCTCGAGGTTGTCGAGGGTGTAGGCCAGGCCCTCCGCTTCCCGGCAAATGTGGGTTTCCACGTTCGACAGGATCGCATCCTCATCCAGATAATAGCGAATGATCCGTGGCATATAGGCATAGACCGCTTTGTCGTCGGCAACACCTGTGCCGATCGCATTCGCCAGTGTCACCGTGCCTTTGCGATAGGCGCGCATGAGCCCCGCCGCTCCGAGCACGCTGTCCGGGTTGAAAGCCTCCGGATCAAGGAAGTCATCGCCGATACGCCGATAGATGACATGGACGGGGTGCAGCCCGTCGATGCTCTTCATGAAGACATGATCGTTGTCCACGACGAGGTCGCTTCCCTCGACCAGGGGTACGCCCATCTCCCGCGCCAGGAAGATGTGCTCGAAGTAGGCCGAGTTATAGGTTCCCGGAGACAGCAGGACGACCTGGGGCGAGGCAACATCCTTGGGTGCGACCTCGACCAGCGCGTCATGCAGCTTCTGTCCGTAGTTGGACACCGGCCGTATACCGATGTTGGCCATGAGATCGGGAAAGCTGCGCTGCATGAGGTGGCGGTTCTCGACCACATAGGAAACCCCGGAGGGGCAGCGTGCGTTGTCCTCGAGAACGACGAAGCGCCCATCGTCGCCGCGCACGAGGTCCGTCCCGTTGATGTGCACGTAGGTGCCGAGAGGAACATCGATCCCACACATCTCCGCGCAGTAGTTGGGATTGCCCAGAACGAGTTCGCGCGGAATGGTCCCGTCCTTGAGAATCTTCTGGTCGTGGTAGATGTCCCAGAGGAAGAGATTGATCGCCTTGACCCGCTGCACGACGCCGGCGTTGATCGTTTCCCAGTCGTCGGCGGAGATGACTCGCGGGATGACGTCGAACGGCAGTATGCGGTCGATCGCGTCCTTTTGGGTGTAGACCGTGAAGGTTATTCCGAAGCTGTAGAGTTCCAGCTCCGCGTCCCGGGCGCGGCCGCGCAGCTCTCCGAGGTCAAGGGCCTGCAGGCGGTCGCGGATGCGCTGGGTGTGCTCCGCGGTTCGTTCGGGGCTGCCCAGCATCTCGCAGAAGAACCCTTCCGGGCTGTAGGCGGTCAGTGGGCCGGATTGCAGCCTCTCCGTGCCTTCCAAATTGATGACTCCCTGCTCATTCCCGCCGCCGTGGCGGCAGATGATCCCGGCTTTCCTGGATCGGCTTGTTTTGGGGAATTATTGCAGGGAAACCGAAGCGGAGGCCAGCCTTCAATCGCATCGCACGTGAAAGCTGCGGATTTGCTGTGTCCTGGGTGGTGAACCGAGACCTTGCGGCGTGCAGGATCGGGCGTGGCGGACAAGCCGCCCTAGCCGTCTGACTCGTAGACCGGCACGTCGCCGCCCGGCGCCTGGCGCAGCAGGATGATCGAGATCCGGCGGTTGCGGGGGGAGAAGGGGTCTTCCTTGATAAAGGGCTCTTGGTCCGCGCGCCCCACCACCGAGGCGATCCGGCCCGCCGGCAGGCCTGCCGCGATCAGGGCGCGCCGGCTGGAATTGGCGCGGTCGGTCGAGAGCTCCCAGTTGGAGTAGCCGTTGTCCGCGGCATAGGGGGTTGCATCCGTGTGGCCCTTGATGGCGACCGGGTTTTCCAACTGATCGATGGCGTTGGTGACAAGGGCGAGAAGGCGCTGCGTGTGCGGATACATTTCAGCTGACCCGGAGGCGAACATGGATCGGCCTTCCTGGTCGATGATCTGGATGCGCAGCCCCTCCGGGGTCTGATCGACAACGAGGTTCTTCGCGAAGTCGGCCAGGTCCGGGACGGCTTCAATCGCCTGGCGCAGTTCCGTCTCGGCGGCCTCGAAACGCTCGCGTTCCAGTTCCTGGGCGAGCTGGTCAGCCTCGTTGAGGTCGCCCGACCGGTTCGCGTCGGCGGGGTCGCCCGCGCGTTGCTGGCCTTCGCCGGCCTTGCTGCCGTCGGTCGGGTCCTCAACCGGGTCTTCGCGCAGTTCGCCCTCGTCCTGGCTGGCGCCGGGCAGGGAAACGGTGACGCCGACCGGGGAGGTATCGTTCGCAAGCGCGCCCTCCGAAGTCAGAGTCCGCCCGCCCAGGACACCGTCGGATCCGCTGGCGCTCTGCGACACGCTCTCCGGCGCGAAGGCCGTGACCGGCGTGAAGTACTCGGCAATTCCACGCTTTTGCTCTTCCGTCGTCGCGTTCAGCAGCCACAGCAGCAGGAAAAAGGCCATCATCGCGGTCACGAAATCGGCATAGGCGACCTTCCAGGCGCCGCCGTGATGTCCGCCGCCGCCCTTCTTGATCTTCTTGACGATAATGACTGGTTGTTCGTCGTTCGCGCCCGCTGCCATTGCGGCTTACTCCCTCGTCTTAGCTGACCGGGGGAAGGGCGCCCACCGCTTCCTCGACTTCGTAGAACGTCGGGCGGTCGTGGCCAACGAGGGCTTTGCGGGCGAACTCGACCGAGACCGCCGGAGCCGAACCATGCATATGCGCCAGCAGCGCCGCCTTGATGCAGTGGAGGAACTTGATCTCGGCGTCGTAGACGGACTGTGCCTTGGATGCGATGGGCCCGACGAAGCCATAGGAGACCCAGACACCGAGGAAGGTTCCGACAAGGGCGCCGCCGATCAGCTTACCAAGGATCTCCGGAGGCTCCGTGATCGAGCCCATGGTCTTGATCACACCCAGGACCGCAGCGACGATACCGAGCGCCGGCATGCCATCGGCCATGGTCTGGATGGCATGGGCAACTTCGGAGTGCTCGTGGTGGACCAGCTCGATCTCCTCATCCATCAACGCTTCCATCTCGTGCGGGTTGTCCGACCCCAGCGTCAGCATGCGCAGATAATCGCAGATGAAGGTGATCGCCGTGTCGTTCGCGAGAATGCCGGGAAACTGCTGGAAGAGGGCTGAGTCCTGAGGGTTCTCGATGTGCTGCTCCAACCCCAGGTTGCCCTTTGTCTTGGCGACCTTCAGGAGCTGGTAGAGAAGCTGAAGCAGTTCCAGGTAGTGTTCCTTCTTGAACTGCGCACCCTTAAGGGTCTTGCCGAAGGCGCCGCCGGTGGATTTGATCACACTGGCGGGATTGGAAATGATGTAGGCGCCGATCGCCGAGCCGACGATGATTACGACCTCGAAGGGCTGCCACAGGACGCCGAGCTTGCCGCCCATAGCCATATAGCCACCGAGCGTGCAGCCGATGACCATCAATATGCCGACGATAAGCCCCATAGAGCCCCAATCCCTGAAACAAGGCCTGCACAGAAAGAGGCTTTGAAGTTCGCGGATTTGAGTTAATAAGTAGTTTAGTTTGCCCCCGGAAGCGCCTGAAATGGCTGAATTGCGGTGGCTTTTTGGTTTTGGATCGCATTAATATCCCGCCGCCAGCCTGGCTCGTGTTTTACCGGATGCTGAAATGACCTTTGATTCCCTTGCCTTCCGCAAGGCGATGGGCACCTTTGCCACGGGCGTGACGGTCGTGACGACCCGCGATGCCGAGGGGCAGAACTGCGGGGTGACCGTCAACTCCTTCGCTTCCGTCTCGCTGGAGCCGCCGCTGGTCCTGTTCTGCCTTGATCGGGAAGCGATGAGTTTTGGCGCCTTCACCGGTGCCGACCGCTTCGCCATCAACTTTCTGGCAGCGGAGCAGCATCACCTCTCAATTCGTTTTTCTGTTTCCGCCACCGACAAGTGGGATGGCGTCGCCTATGATTCCTGGGCCGACGACCTGCCGATGCTCAAGGGCTGCCTGGCCAACCTCGGGTGCCGCCGGGAGGCGGTCTACGACGGCGGCGACCACGTCATCATCGTAGGCTATGTCGAGGATCTGCGTATCAGCGAAACGCGGGAACCCTTGGTCTACTATCAGAGCGGATATCGCGCGATCGGCCCAAGTCTCTGATCAATCGGCTGGCGCCGGGCGCCCGCTCAGGCCAGAGCGTTCTGCAGGTCCGCGAGTAGATCGTCTTCCCCCTCGATACCGACGGAGAGACGCACGAGGCCATCGCTGATTCCCAGTTCGGCGCGAATGCTTTCGGGGATCGAGGCGTGGGTCATGATCGCCGGATGCTCGATCAGACTCTCGACGCCGCCGAGGCTCTCGGCCAGGGCAAAGAGCTCGACGCGCTCCAGAAACCGCCGTGCCGTGTCCAGGCCGCCTTTGAGGACCGCGGTGACCATGCCGCCCGGCGCATCCATCTGCTGCTGCGCCAGATCGTACTGCGAATGAGAGTGCAGGCCCGGATAGTAAACCCGCTCCACCTTCGGATGGGCTTCCAGGTACTCGGCAACCGCCTGGGCGTTGCTGCAGTGCCGCTCCATGCGTAGGGCGAGGGTCTTGAGACCCCGCAGCGCCAGGAAGCTGTCAAAGGGTCCCTGGACGGCGCCAACGGCGTTCTGGAGAAAGGCCAGCTTCTCCGCGAGTTCCGGGTTTTCTCCGACGACCAGCACCCCGCCGACCATATCGGAATGGCCGTTCAGGTATTTTGTTGCCGAGTGCATGACCAGATCGAAGCCCAGTTCCAGCGGCCGCTGGACCCAGGGCGACGCGAAGGTATTGTCGCAGGCGCAGATCAGGCCGTGCTTCTTCGCAATGGCGGCCACAGCCTCCAGATCGACCAGCTTCAAAAGGGGATTGGTCGGGGTCTCGACCCAGACCATCTTCGTCTCCGGCCGGATCGCAGCCTCCAGGTCTTCGGTCTTCGTCAGGTCGACGAAGGAGAAGGAAAGCCCCGCGGAGCTCTTGCGCACGTTCTCGAACAGCCTGTAGCTGCCGCCGTAGAGGTCGTCCATGGCGACGATGTGACTGCCGCTCTCCAGACTGTCGAGCGTGGTGGCGATCGCGGAGAGGCCGGACGCGAAGGCAAAGCCCTGCTGTCCGCTTTCCAGATCAGCGATGCAGCGCTCGTAGGCCATGCGTGTCGGGTTTTGCGAGCGGCTGTACTCGTAGCCCTTATGGACGCCGGGACTCTCCTGGACGTAGGTGGAGGTGGCGTAGATCGGCGGCATGATAGCGCCCGTCGTGGGGTCGGGCGATTGCCCTGCGTGGATAACGCGGGTCGCAAAGGCCGGGCGGTTGCGGCTTCGTGAGGAGTCTGGCATGGCGGGTCACTTCATCCGGCGGCGCAGGTGGTTAAGCAGATCAATCCGCGTGATAAGGCCCAGGAACGTTCCGCCATCGAAGACGATGGCGACGTGATCCTGAGAGAAGATCGGCAAGAGCGCGTCGATCGGCTGGTCGGCACTGACGGTCTCCAGCTTCGCGGTCATCGCGCTGGAAACGGGGTCTTTGAAGCGCTCGTCATGGCCGAACACCCGCAACAGGATGTCGCTCTCGTCGATGATGCCGGCGACGCCGCCGTGTTCATCCAAGACCGGCAACTGCGAGATGTCGTAGAGCTTCATGCGTCCATAGGCGACAAGCAGGTTGTCCGCCGGGGCCACGGTGACTGTCCCGTGTTCGTCATGGCGCCGGCTGATCAGATCGCGGAGATCACCCTTCTGCGGCCGCTCGATGAAGCCCTGGTCGACCATCCAGTAATCGTTGAACATCTTGGAAAGGTATTTGTTGCCGCTGTCGCAGACGAAGGTCACGACCCGCTTCGGCTCGCTCTGCTCCCGGCAGTAGCGCAGAGCGGCGGAAATCAGCGTTCCGGAGGAGGAGCCGGCGAGGATCCCCTCGACCCGCAGCAGGTCGCGGGCTGTTGCCAGCGACTCACTGTCCGGGATGACATAGGCCTTCTTCACGTCTGAAAGATCGCAGTTGTCGGGCAGAAAGTCCTCGCCGATGCCTTCGACGATCCAGCTCCCGACTTCCTCGCTCAGGACCCCGGTCTTAACGTAGTCGGCCAGAACGGAGCCCTCGGGGTCCGCCAGCACCATCTCCACTTTGTTGGACACGGAGGCGAAAAAGCGGGAAAGGCCGGTGATCGTTCCGCCGGAGCCGACGCCACAGACCATGGCGTCTAGGTCGTGCCCCATCTGCTCCCAGATCTCCGGCCCCGTTGTGGTCTGGTGCGCGAGCGGATTTGCAGGGTTGGAGAACTGATTGACATAGAAAGCGCCGGTTTCCTTGGAGATGCGCTCGGCCATGTCCTGATAGTATTCCGGATGACCCTTGCCCACGTCTGACCGGGTCAGCATGACGTCGACCCCCAGGGCGCGCAGGTGGAAGATCTTCTCCTGCGCCATCTTATCGGGCACGATCAGGGTCAAGTGATAGCCTTTTTGGGCGGCCACCAGGGCCAGACCCAGCCCGGTATTGCCGGCGGTGGCTTCGATCAGCCGTCCCCCGGGCTTCAGGGTACCGTCCCGTTCCGCCGCTTCGATCATCGACTTCCCGATGCGATCCTTGATCGAGCCGCCGGGGTTTTCGCTTTCAAGCTTCAGGAACAGGCGGCAGGGGCCCGTGTCGGTCTTAGTCACCTCGATCATGGGCGTGTTGCCGATACGCTCCATGACACCGTGAAAGACAGCGCCGCTTTCGGCCATTCTCGGATCCTCCCAGGTTGGACAGCGACGACGAGGGACGCAGCGTCCTTATCCCCTAAGGGATAAGGCGGTTGCCCGCAAGGCCCGCTGTTTGGCGGAGGCGGGTTTTCGACCGGCAAGCCGCGTGGAAGCAACGGGGATGCCACTGGGATGCCACTGGGATGCCACGGAGAAGGAGGTCAGAGCGTTCCCTGCTGTGACAGGTCGGACAGAATGCGAACCGGGAATCCGTGCTCTTTGAGGCGCGCGACGACCTCTTCGATGTGCTGGGCGTTCCTGGTTTCCAGAACCACGTCCACCTCCGCCTGCTTGGCGGGCACATCGTAAAACAGCCTTTGGTGATAGACTTCGATGATGTTGCCGCCGGTCTTGGCGATAATGCTCGCGATGCGGGCCAGAACACCCGGCTGGTCGATAATGCCGATGCGCAGGCGGGCGACCCGTCCGTCGCGGATCAGGCCGCGGGTCAGAATGCTGGAAAGCAGCTTCAGATCGATGTTGCCGCCGCAGATCACACAGGCGACCTTGCGCCCTGCGAAACGCTCGGGCTCTGCGAGAATAGCAGCGACGCCCGCAGCGCCGGCGCCTTCCACCACCAGCTTCTGCTCTTCGGCCAGCCGGTGAATGGCCGCCTCGATCATGTTTTCCGCCACAACGACGATATCGGCGACGAGCCTTTCGATGATGGCTTTTGTAAGCTTGCCGGGAACCTTCACCGCAATGCCGTCCGCGAGGGTGGAGCCGCCGGTCATGGTGGCGGTGCCCTGGAGGGCATCGCGCATGGAGGGGAAGAACTCGCTTTCCACGCCGACCATTTCGATGGCGGGATTGGCGTGCTTTGCGACGGTGGCGATGCCCGACATCAGCCCGCCGCCGCCGATGGGCACCACGATGGTCTCGACGTCCGGGCAGTCCTCCAGAATCTCCAGGCCCGTAGTCCCTTGGCCGGCGATGACGTCTTCGTCGTCAAATGGGTGGACGAAGGTCAGGCCTTCGTCTTCGGCGATCCGGTAGGCCGCGTGCGCAGAGGCATCCAGGGTATCGCCGGTCAGAACCACGCGTGCCCCAAAGGCCCGGGTTCTCTCGACCTTGGAGAAGGGGGCGAACTCCGGCATCACGATGGTGGCCGGCATGCCGAGGCGGCGGGCATGATAGGCGACCCCTTGCGCATGGTTCCCCGCCGACATCGCGATGACACCCCGCCTGGCCTCGTCCCCGGAAAGCTTGCTCAGGCGGATGTAGGCGCCGCGGTCCTTGAAGGAGCCGGTGTGCTGCAGGTTCTCAAGCTTCAGGAAGAGGTCGCATCCCAACTGCTCGGAAAGCCGGCTGGCCCGCACCAGTGGCGTCCGGATCACCTGGCCGCGCAGTTGCTCGGCGGCGCTGCGTATTGCTTCCACGGTCGTCATGGTCGTGCCCTCCCCGGATTCCGGCCTTGCCCTTCTGCTGGGCCCTTGCGGGCGCCGGGGCTTGTGCCGGCAATGACTGTCGCCGCTGATCTTACGGTCCTATTGTGACCCCGGCCGCAGCATTAACTGTTCCGCAACCGCCCAGGTTTCGGGGGCCAGCGACACCGTAAGGCCATCGCGCCAGCGCTCGGAAAGGCTGCCGTAGAAGCGAGAGAACGGACTGCCCGACTGGCCCGTGGCGATCATGAAGCGGGACCGGTCGAGATCCCCCAGATCATAGACCGCGCGAAAGCCGGCTCCGTGAACGTTCTCGAAGAGGGTTTCCGGAGCGCCCCCGAGGCGCGGTGACGCGCGGTTGATCGTGTCGCTGCCGCCGTCCGTTTCCACACGTTTGGTCAGCAAATCGCCAATCACCGGGATCCGGCTGAGCACGGGGTGGCGGAAGCGGGCGACATGGGCCTCTCCCCAGCGCCAGCTCGTCATATCGCTGCCGAAACGGTCTGACAGCAGGTCGAGGGCGCGATCCAAGGCCACAGCGATCTGGTCGTCGCAGCTCTCGACGGCTTCCGTCGTCACGTCATCGCACCACGGGCTGTCGTCGCTGATGAGCCGCTCCACGGTGTAGAGGCCGCCCTCGACGAAGTCGCGATAGTCGCTGCCCAGCTCGTCCGCCAGGATCTCCCGGGTCAGTGCCCAGATCCAGGCCTGCACGATCAGTGGCTCCGGCGCGTTCCGGTGCATGCGCAGGTCCCAGGACCGGATCATGGTGAGCGCCTCGCGCGCACGCTGGTTCCCGGGTTCCATGGCAAGCAGACGCGGCAGGACCTGTTTCATGCCACTGGCAACGATGTCCTGCTGCAGGATGACAGAGTCTCCGACCGAGTGAGTTCCACCGGCCACGTTGAGCGCCGCCTCGATCCGCTCGGCGCGGTAAGGCGCCGGCCAGTCGACCGCGATCAGGTGAGGATAGCTGTCCGGAACGATCTTGTTGTTCGCGTTAATCAGGACACCGCTGCGCGGATTGACGGAGACGGGAAGTTCCTCGAAGGGTATGAAGCCGATCCAGTCGAAGGCGCCGTCCCAGCCCGGAACCGGGTGCTGGCCGTTGCCGGCCCGGCGGATGGGAACACGCGCCGGCGCGATAAACGCAATGTTGCCGTCGACATCGGCGTAGAGAAAGTTCTGCTGTGGCGAATGAAACTGGCGCAGAGCGCTGCGAAAGGTCGCCCAGTCGCTCGCATGATTGATGCCGTAGAGGGCGTCGGCCGTGCGGTCGTCCTTGCGCAGCGCCGGCCAGGACAGGGCAAGCACAGCATCCGTGCCGGCCGAGCCGCTCGGAATGACGTCACTCATGACAGGGCCGTGGCGGGTCTCGCGGACGACGAGGCGCTGGGCATCGCCACCGCGCACGCGAATCACCTCGTCCCGGGTTTGGAAGGGAAGAGCTCCCTCGGGGGAGTCGTATCGGCTGGGGTCGTCAGCCGTCAGGCGCTGAATGAAGAAATCCTGCGTATCGCTGTGGGTGGTGGTCAGGCCCCAAGCAAGCCGCTCGTTATGACCGATGATCACAAAGGGCACGCCCGGTGAAGTCGCGCCGGCCAGCGTAAGGCCCGGCGCCTCAAGCCGGGCCAGCATCCAAACCCCTGGCGAGTCCAGGGAAAGGTGGGGATCGTTGGCCAGGATCGGCATGCCGCTGGTCGTCTGACTGCCTGAGACCGCCCAGGCATTGGATGCGCCGGTCGGCTCCAGCCAGGGCGGCAACAGATGTGAGAGCTGTTCGGCGACGGATTGATCCACCAGGCTGGCCCTGCCTTGCAGGGTCAGGGGGCCGTCCTCCGGGTAGCTCGGCCAGAGCGCCGCGATCTTGTCCGGGCTGAAGCGGCCAGCGAGCCGCGCACGGCTCAGTTCGGACCGCCAGTTGCCTGACAGGCGCAGCGCCATCACCCGGCCCCATAGCAGGGAATCGACGGCGCTCCAGGGTTCAGGCTCGTAGCGCAGGATCTGGAATTCCAGGGGCAGGGGCCCCGTCCGGTTTTCCAGGAAGGCGTTTACGCCCTCGGCGTAGGCGTCCAGGGCAGTACGCGTCTCCGGATCGAGGTGTTCCAGGTTCGCTTCGGCAACCCGCCGGAAGCCCAGCGTCCGGAAAAACCTGTCGTGGCGGATCGTTGCTTCGCCGACAACCTCGGAAAGCCGCCCGCTGGCCGTGCGGCGCATGAAGTCCATCTGCCAGAGGCGTTCCTGCGCGTGAACGAAGCCGAGGGCGCGGTAAAGATCCTGCTCGTTCTGTGCCCGTATCCGAACCAGCCCGTCACGGTCGCGCTCCACAGAGACCTCCGCGCCCAGGCCCGAGAGCAGGATTTCGCCCTCGGTCTGCGGCAGGGACCGGAACATCCAGAGGGTGGCCAGGACTGCGGCGAGCAAGACAACGCCAAGCAGGCCGCCAACGAAAACACCGATATACTTCAAAGATTTCCGCATCTCACCGCCAATGATTGCAGATCCATGACGTTCCGTTTTCCGGTTCCAAAGCAAATCCCCTGCGCGAACGTCGTGAAATCCGCTGGCGCCCGATTCACCCGGTCCAACGGGTAAGATATTCGTGCGAGGGGGGCAAGGCCATGGCTGCACGGGGATTCAAAAAGGTCATCGTCGCTGCTTTGGCCGGTAAGGACCCTTCGATCCTTGTGGTCTTGCTGGAAAACACCGTGGGAATGATGGGATCGATGGCTGGCGTCCCAAGGCTTCTCCTCAGGCAAACTGGTGGACGATCCAGAATTCGGACGGGTTCGTGTCCACGGTAATCGGTATCGTTCCGGCCGCTTGCCGAAGCGGTTCTCTGTTTACGAAACCAGGCCTCTATGAGTCCGAGGTGGCCATGAAACCACTGGGCTGTCCGGGAAACCAGTGGGCTCTCCAGGCGGCGCAGGATATCCTGGTGGCGGTCACGGCCGTCTGTGCGGCCGCGACGCCGCCATGCAGCGGGCCGGGCTTGACCTGGATCATTCAGCGGGTGGCAAATTATTGCTAAATCCTAATGAGTTAGGAATTTCAGTCGCATAGGAGGCGGGGCTGAAGGGAATCACCAAGTGGCTGCCGTTCCTGCTGATCGGTTTGCTGCTGCTCGGATACTTCATCAGTCTGCAGGGCCCGGTCCGCGAGACGGAGCGGACGACGGAGATTGCCTACAGCGAATTCAAGACCCTGCTGAAGGACCGCCGCGTCGGCGACATTGTGCTGGAGGGGCAGCGCGTCACCGCCAGCCTGCGCGACACACCGGGGGACGATTCCTCCGCTGAGGGGCGGGTGGTCACCACCCTCCCGGCGCTTCAGGACCCGGAACTCTTTGAACTGATCGAAGAAAGCGGGGCCGCCCTGGTGGTCCGGCCGGAGGAGGAGGAGCGAAGCAACTGGATCATCGGTCTGCTGCCCTGGCTCATCTTCCTGGGGCTGTATTTCTGGTTCTGGCAGCGTATGCAGAGCAATATCGTGGGGCGTTTCGGTGGGCGCGACCCTTCGGACTTCCTGACCGGCTCCGCCAAGAGGGAGACCAAGACGAGCCGTCGCATCACCTTCGAGGATGTCGCCGGACAGGACGCAGCGAAGCGCGAGGTCGGGGAACTCGTCGACTTTCTGAGAGATCCCGAGCGGTACCGCCGCCTGGGCGCGGAGCCGCCGCGCGGGGTCTTGCTGATGGGGCCGCCCGGCACCGGCAAGACGCTGCTCGCAAGGGCCCTGGCCGGCGAGGCGGGGGTCGCCTTCTATCATACCTCGGCCTCTGAATTCATCGAGATGTTCGTCGGCGTCGGGGCGTCGCGGGTGCGCAAGATGTTCGAGGAAGCCAAGCAGCGTGCACCGAGCATAATCTTCATCGACGAACTCGATGCGGTCGGCCGTGTGCGCGGCACGGGCCTGGGCGGCGGCAACGACGAGCGCGAGCAGACCTTGAACCAGATCCTCGCTGAGATGGATGGCTTCTCCGGCCATGAAGCGGTGATTGTCCTGGCCGCCACGAACCGCCCCGATGTGCTGGACCCGGCTTTGTTGAGGCCTGGCCGCTTCGACCGCCATGTCACCTTGGAACTGCCGGACCGCGACGCCCGCGAGGCGATCTTGCGCGTCCACACCCGCAAGGTGCCCTTGGCGCAGGATGTGGACCTCGGCACCGTGGCCGCGGCCACGCCGGGATTTTCGGGTGCGGATCTGAAGAACCTCGTAAACGAGGCGGCCATGGCGGCAGCCCGGGCAAACGACGCGGCCATCCACATGGGCCACTTCGAAGACATGCGTGACAAGGTGATGATGGGTACAGTGCGCAGCCTGGCGATTCGGCCGGACGAGCGGCACCGCCTGGCCGTCCACGAGGCCGGACACACGGTCGTCGCGCATTTCCTGCCCCAGGCGGACCCGCTCTACAAGGTGACCATCATTCCGCGCGGGCGTTCCCTGGGCGGCACGCACATGCTGCCGGAGGAAGAGCGTCACACCCTGCCTGTCGACTATCTGAAGGATCGTCTGGCCGTTCTCCTGGCCGGGCGCACCGCCGAGCAGGAGCTTCTGGGCAGCGTAAGCTCCGGCGCTGACGACGACATTCAGAAGGCCACCCAGATGGCGCGCGCGATGGTGGCGCGCTGGGGTATGTCGGAGGACATCGGGCCGGTCGACCTGCGTCAGAGCGACGAGCACCCCTTCCTGGGCCGTGAAATCGCCCAGCCGCGGCGTTTCAGCGAGACCACCGCACACGATGTCGATACTTCGGTCTCCAAGCTGCTGCAGGAGGCTGCAGGCCGCGCAGCCGAGGTGATCCGCGCCAACCGGCAAGGAATGGACAATCTGATCCGCCGCCTCGAAGAGCGCGAGAGCCTGGATGCCCAGGAGATCGAGGTCTGTCTCGGCGCCGCCGTCAATCGAGGCTCCGCGGCCTAGCGCGCCAACCGCAAGGCTCCGACGGTCCGCCGGTCTCAGCCCATTGGCCCTTGCGGCGCGCTCCGGCGCTTCCTATAGATGGCTGCGAGATGGAAGAACCCCGGGATGAATCGCTGCTCTGCCTGTCGAAGTCGGGCTTCCATCGGCTTGCCTATCGCGTCTACGGACCGGAGCATCCGCGGCCTGTCATCTGCGTCCATGGTCTGGGCCGCAACGCGCGGGATTTCGACAGTCTGGCGCAGAAGCTGGCGGCGGCGGGGCGGCGTGTTGTCTGCCCGGACGTCGTCGGACGCGGGCACAGTGCCTGGCTGGGCGATCCCGCGGACTACGGCTATCCGCAATACGTTTCCGACATGACCGCACTGATCGCGCGTCTTGATTGCGAAGCGGTCGACTGGGTCGGGACCTCCATGGGGGGGCTGATCGGCATGATGATCGCCGCCCTGCCGGGCAATCCGATCCGGCGGCTGGTCATGAACGACGTTGGTGCGTTCATTCCCAAGGCAGCGCTGCTGCGGATTCTCGACTACTTCGGGAAGGACCCTGAGTTTCCTGATCTTGCGGCCGCCGAGGCCTATCACCGCGACGTCTACAGCGGCTTCGGCGCCCTGAGCGACGACCAATGGCGTCATATGACTGAGACCTCGCTGCGGCAGGACGGAGCGGTGTTGCGTCTTCACTACGATCCGCGGATCGCCGAACCCCTGCAGGCCGCGGAAATCGAAGACATCGATCTCTGGCCCGTCTGGAGCACGGTCAGCGCGCCGGTCCTCTTGCTGCGCGGTGCGGACTCGGACCTGCTGCTGCGGGAGACCGCCGAGACCATGATGAAGGACCGGGCCGCGACCACCTTTATCGAGTTCCCGGGCTGCGGCCATGCTCCCGCCTTGCTGGACGACAGCCAGATCGATCCGCTGTGCCAATGGCTGACGAACGGGTCCTGAGCGACAGGGCGGGCCCCGGAGCGCGCGCCGGTTCCTCTTTGCAGCGAGAGGAGGCGCGGGCCTTCACGCCTTCCGGGTTTCGGCCGCGCCTGCCCTGGCTCGGTGGCGACCTTCAGACCCTGCGCAACTTTCTGCGCCGCCCGCCCGTCGATCTGGCGCCCTGGCCGGGCGAGCGTCTGGAACTGCCGATGCGCGACGGCAGCGGCGACCGCCTCGTGGCCTGCCTGCACCACCGCCGCGATGGAAATCGTGGCCTTGTCGTTCTCGTGCACGGGCTGACCGGTTGCGAGGACAGCTTCTACCTGCGGCTTTCCGCGCGCCATTGGCTGCGGAGCGGCTATGGCGTGCTGCGCCTCAATCTTCGTGGCGCCGGTCCTTCGCGTCCGCTCTGCCGGTCGCAGTACCACGCCGGGCGCAGTGCGGACCTGCGCGACGCCCTGCACGCACTGGCGGTCGTCAGCGGCAGGATCTTCGACCGTGGCGTCTACCTCATCGGCTACTCGCTCGGCGGCAACCTTCTGCTGCGCTTCCTGGCGGAGGAGGCGGGAGCTTTTCCGGTCGTGGCTGCGGCCAGCGTCTCGGCGCCGATCGATCTGAAGGCGGCGCAGCGCCGCATCATGGAGCCGCGCAATTGGGTCTATCATCGCTATCTGCTGGCACGGATGCGCGACGAGGCTCTGGCCGCACCCGTCAGCCGCAGCCCTGCGGAGAAGCGGACGATAGCCGGTGTGGCCAACGTCTACGACTTCGATGACCGCGTGGTGGCCCCGGCAAACGGTTTCGACGGAGCCGACGACTACTATGCGCGCTGTTCCGGCCTTCGCTTTCTGCCACAGATCGGAACGCCGACCTTGGTGATCCACGCGGAAGACGACCCCTGGATCCCCAATCTTGCCTATCGCCGGTTCGACTGGTCCGCCAACCCGTCGCTCGCGCTGGCCATGCCGGCCAAGGGCGGGCATGTCGGGTTTCACGGGGGCGAGCGAGACACCCCCTGGCACGACAGCGAGATCGCGCGTTTCTTCTCCTTTGTGACCGCTTAGAAGCGACTGCCTGGATCAAGTGCAACGGCCGGCGCCAAAAGGCGCCGGCCGTTTTTCATGCTTCTGCATCTTGCTCCGTGGCGGCTAGGAGGCGTCCGGCTGCTTCACCACGCGCAGGTAGGGCTTCACCTCCTGCCAGCCCTCCGGGAACAGCTCCTTGGCCTCCTCGTTCTTGACGGCAGGCACGATGATCACGTCCTCGCCCTGCTTCCAATTGACCGGGGTCGCCACCTTGTAGTCGGCCGTGAGCTGCAGGGAGTCGATGACCCGCAGCACCTCGTCGAAGTTGCGCCCCGTGCTCATCGGATAGGTGATCATCAGCTTCACCTTCTTGTCCGGGCCGATGACATAGACATTGCGCACCGTGGCGTTGTCGACGGCCGTACGGCCGGCCGCGCTGTCGCCGGCACCGGCCGGCAGCATGCCGTAAAGCTTCGAGACCGCGAGATCGGGATCCCCGATCATCGGATAGTTCGGGGCCGTGCCTTGCGTCTCGGCAATGTCGTCGGCCCAGCGCTTGTGATCCTCGACGGTGTCGACGCTGAGGCCGATGATCTTCACGTCGCGCTTCTCGAATTCGGGCTTCAGTTTCGCGACATAGCCGAGTTCGGTCGTGCAGACCGGTGTGAAATCCTTGGGGTGCGAGAACAGCACGGCCCAGCTCTCGCCGATCCAGTCGTGAAAGCTGATCTGCCCTTCCGTCGTGTCCGCGGTGAAGTCCGGTGCGGTGTCGCCCAATTGTAACGCCATGATCGTTTCCTCCGTTTGAGGGGACTGTCTATCGGTTAGGTAATCAAGATTCGCGAAAGCGCCAGTGCAATGCAGGCACTTCCTCAGGCAAAGAAGCGGCCCGGCCGGGCCGGCGGCAGGAGCTGCTAGTCCGCCTGCAGCAGACGTGCTGCCTCAGGCGCCGCGTAGGTCAGGATCGCATCGGCCCCCGCGCGCTTGAAGGCGAGCAGGCTTTCCATCACAGCCTTGTCGTTGTCCAGCCAGCCGTTCGCGGCGGCTGCCTTGATCATCGCGTACTCGCCGCTCACCTGATAGGCGGAGGTCGGCACGGCGAAGCGGTCCTTCACCCGCCGGATGATGTCCAGGTAAGGCATACCGGGCTTCACCATGATCATGTCGGCGCCTTCCTGCAGGTCCAACGCAACTTCCCGCAGGGCCTCGTCGCTGTTGGCTGGGTCCATCTGATAGGTCTTCTTGTCGCCGGCTAGGTTGGTCCCCGAGCCGACAGCGTCGCGGAACGGCCCGTAGAAGCAGCTGGCATACTTTGCAGCGTAGGCGATGATGGCGACATGGTTGAGCCCGGCCTCGTCGAGCGCAGTGCGCACGGCGCCGATCCGTCCGTCCATCATGTCGGACGGCGCGACGACGTCGCAGCCGGCCTGCGCCTGGATCAGAGCTTGCTGGCAAAGAACCTCGATCGACTGATCGTTCAGAACCTCGCCGCCCCGCACCAGGCCATCGTGACCATCGGCGTTGTAGGGGTCCAGCGCCACGTCGCAGATCACCCCGACCTCCGGGAAGGCCTGCTTGATCTGGCGCACGGCGCGGCAGATCAGATTGTTTGGGTTGACCGCCTCCTCGCAATCTGAGGTTTTCAGCGCCTGTTCGGTGTAGGGGAACAGGGCGACGGCGCCCAACCCGAGGTCGCTGCCTTTACCGATCGTGTCGACAAGGCAATCCAGGCCGACGCGATCGACGCCGGGCATTGATGCCACCGGCTTGCGTCCGTTCTCGTCGTGGACGAAGACCGGCCAGATCAGGTCGTCCACCGTGAGGCGGTTCTCCGCCACCATCCGTCGGATCCAGCCCGCGCGGCGGTTGCGCCGCAGACGGATCTGCGGATAGGCGCCCAGGCTCTCCGGTGCGCGCGCCGGTGCCGCCTGCTCCTGTTCCGGAACGGCGCGAAGGGAAGGCGTTTCTTTCTTGGAAAGGTCGGTCATTGCGTTCTCTGGGCCCCGGATTCCTTCGGTTTTGCGCGCAAACTGCGGCGACCCCCAGTTTAGGCCGGCGCGCCATCGGCAACAAGCGTCTGCAGCGCAGCCAGAAAAGGCTCCGTGCGGACGACACTGGCATACTCTCCATTCAACTGGGCCAGACTGAGCGCGTGGACGTCCTCCGCAGACCAAAGGCGCCCATCGAGGTCGGTCAGGTCGATACTGGCGGTCGCGTCCTCGACGAGCCAGGTCCGGAAGCCCAGGTTTCCGGCCATGCGGACCGTCGCATCGACGGAGTTGTGCAGCAGGACACCGGCAATCACCACCTCGCCGATGCCAAAGCCGCGCAGGGTGGCCTCCAGGCCGGTGTCGATGAAGGCGTTGTTGGTGCGTTTCTGGACCACGATTTCGCCGGGACCCGGCGCCAGCAGGTCTTTGAAGTCGCAGCCCGGCTGCGCGGGCCGGTAGGGGGAGTCCGGTTCTGTGGACAGGTGCTGGACATGAAGGACCGGTCTTCCTGCAGCGCGCCAGGCCTCGAGCAGTCTGGCCGCGTTGCCCTCGGCGTCAGGGTTGTTGCGGCGCTCCCATCTGGAGTCGTCGATGGCCTTTTGGAAGTCGACGATGATGAGGGCGGCGTTTTCTGCGATCTTATAGGACATGGTTGTGTTGGTCTCGTTCGGCTGCTGCCCGGGGGCGTTGGGTGCGGCCGGACCCTCGCCGTCCGGCCGCACCAACACCCGGGTGAGAAGACCGGGCGGTTACTCCGCTGCGGCCGCTGAGCCCCGCACGGCGGCCAGAGCCTGATCCAGGTCGGCCAGGATGTCGTCGATATGCTCGATGCCGATCGAAAGGCGCACGTAGCCGTCGGTGACACCGGTCGCCAGCTGCTCTTCCGGGGCAAGCTGTGAGTGGGTCGTGGTCGCCGGGTGGATCGCCAGACTGCGCGCATCGCCGATGTTGGCGACGTGATAGAACAGGTTCAGCGAGTCGATGAAGCGGCGCCCGGCATCTTTGCCGCCCGCCAGTTCGAAGCCGACGAGCCCGCCATAGCCACCGTCGAGATAGGCATCGGCCCGGCGCCGGTTCTCACCGTCCTGCAGCGAGGGATGAATCACGTTGGTGACGTCCGCGTGGCCGTCGAGGAACGCCGCCACCCGCGTGGCATTGCGGCTGTGCTCGCGGATGCGCAGCGGCAGGGTCTCCAGCCCCTGAATGAACTGAAACGCGTTGAAGGGGCTCATGGCGTAGCCGAGGTCGCGTTGCAGCGTGACCCTTGCCTTCAGGATATAGGCGATGGGCCCCAGCGGCTTGGCCGCCTCGGTCCAGACGGCGCCGTGGTAGCTGGGGTCGGGCTGGGTCAGCAGCGGGAAGCGCTCTCCGTGCTTTTCCCAGTCGAAGGTGCCGCCGTCCACCAGGAGGCCGCCGATGGAGGTGCCGTGTCCGCCGATGTACTTGGTCGTCGAGTAGACGACGATGTGGGCGCCGTGCTTGAAGGGCTGGCAGATCACGGGGGCGGCCGTGTTGTCGACGATCAGCGGCACACCCAGTTCGTTGCCGATGGCGGCGACTTCGCCGATGGGAAAGACGGCGAGCTTGGGGTTCGGCAGGGTCTCCGCGTAGTAGGCGCGGGTCCGCTCATCGGTGGCGCGGCGGAAGTTTTCCGGATCGGCCGGGTCGACGAAACGCACCTCGATGCCGAAGGTGTTCAGGGTGTTGGCGAAGAGATTCCAGGTGCCGCCGTAGAGGTCGGTCGAACTGACGATGTTGTCGCCGGAGCGGGCGATGTTCTGGATCGCGATGGCGGACGCGGCCTGGCCGGAGGAAACCGCCAGCGCGGCGGCCCCACCCTCGATCGCCGTAACCCGCTGCTCCAGGACGTCGCAGGTCGGGTTCATGATCCGCGTGTAGATGTTGCCGAGCTCTTTCAGCGCAAAGAGGTTTGCCGCGTGATCCGTGTCCTGGAACTCGTAGGACGTGGTCTGGTAGATGGGAACGGCAACAGAGCCGGTATGGGGGTCGCTGCGGTAGCCGGCATGCAGTGCCAGGGTTTCCGGGTTCAGCGTCTTCTTCAGGGTTTTGGTCATGTCTGGGCCCTCGCTTGCCTTTGGTCGTCCTGGAACGTCATCTCCCAGAGGGGCCCACCCAGGAGTGGATTTTTAGCTTTTGTTGACGCGGAGCAAGCTACCCCTCAAATCACCGCGAACCCCTTGGGAGGGTCAGACCTCATGCCTTCCTCAGCAAAAAACCGCCGCGGCTGACCCGGGCGGTTTTCACCACTCGTTTAGCCGCATTTCTTGAGCGCCCGCAAGCTGAGACCAAATCGGCGCTGTCTCAGCAAGGAACGACGAAGCCGGCTCAATGTCAAGTCTCTTGTCCCGCGCGGTTCGCCGGCGGCCCCTCGGCCGCTCAACCGGGGCGGGAGACCGGCCGCCCCTGGCAGCCAAAGACCCCGGTCCGCAGCTTCCCTGCGCAAACGCAGGCCGCCGACGTTCCGGCTGGCCGGAGGGCCTTGCGGCGAGGTCGATTGACAGAACGCGGTCCGGCCCTATCATCGCCGCCGTTTCCTCCTTTGCCTCTCTGCTTCGTCCTGCGGGGTCACCATGTCCTTCAATCTCAACGATGAACAGCGCGCCTTCCAGGACATGGCCCGCCAGTTCGCGGCGGAAGAGATGGCGCCGCATGCCGCGCGTTGGGACGAAGCCTGTGAGTTTCCGGTCGAGACACTGCGTAAGGCGGCCGCCCTCGGCCTGGCCGGGATCTATGTGCGCGAGCAGTCCGGCGGGGCCGGGCTGACGCGCTTCGACGCGGCCGTCATCTTTGAGGAACTGGCCGCGGCCTGTGTATCGACTGCAGCGTACATGTCGATCCACAATATGGTTGCCTGGATGATCGACAGCTTTGGCGCGGACGACCTGCGCGAGCGCTTCCTGCCAAGGCTGCTGACGATGGAGCATTTCGGCAGCTATTGCCTGACCGAGCCGGGCTCGGGCTCGGACGCCGCGTCGTTGAAGACCTCCGCCCGCAAGGACGGCGACCATTATGTCCTCAACGGCTCGAAGGCTTTCATCTCCGGCGGCGGTGCCAGCGACGTCTATATCGTCATGTGCCGGACCGGCGGCGCGGGGCCGGCGGGCATCTCGGCCCTGGTCGTTCCCAAGGAGACGGAAGGGCTGTCCTTCGGCAAGCAGGAAAAGAAACTCGGCTGGAACAGCCAGCCGACTGCGGCGGTCATCTTCGAAGATGCCCGGGTGCCCGCCGCCAATCTGCTCGGCAGCGAGGGTGAGGGCTTCAAGTTCGCAATGATGGGCCTTGACGGCGGGCGCGTGAACATCGGCGCCTGTTCACTGGGGGGAGCCAGGGCCTGCCTGGAGGCCGCGCGCGAACACATGACCGTGCGCCGTCAGTTCGGACAGTCCCTCAGTCAATTCCAGGCGCTTCAGTTCAGGTATGCCGACATGGCGACCCGTCTGGAAGCCGCGCGGCTGATGGTCTGGCGCGCTGCGGCCATGCTGGACGAAGGCGCGCCCGACAAGACCCTGCACTGCGCGATGGCCAAGCGCTACGCGACGGATGCTGCCTTCGACATCTGCAACGACGCCCTGCAGCTGCACGGCGGCTATGGCTACATTCGCGAATACCCGGTCGAGCGCTTTCTGCGTGACGTGCGTGTCCACCAGATTCTGGAAGGGACCAACGAGATCATGCGGGTCATCATCGCGCGCCGACTGCTTGGTGAGTAACACGACAGGATAGGGTGATACCGTTGTATGACTGAAGGGACCGAGATCGAGTTCGAGGAGAAGGGTGGAACCGGGTTCATTACGCTGAACCGGCCGAAGGCGCTGAACGCGCTGACCCTGGATATGATCCACGCCATGATGCCGCGCCTGGAGGCCTGGCGCGCCGCGCCGGAGATCAAGGCCGTGGTGATCAGCGGGGCGGGCGAGCGTGCTTTTTGCGCCGGCGGCGATGTGCGCGCGGTTTACGAAGCTGGTCTCAACGGGGGCGAACTGACGCGGGAGTTCTTCCGGGAGGAGTACCGGTTGAACCGCATGATCCACGTCTTCTCCAAGCCCTATGTGGCGCTGATCGACGGCATCACCATGGGCGGAGGGGTCGGCCTTTCGGTTCATGGCAGTCATCGTGTGGCGACGGAGCGGACGATGCTGGCGATGCCGGAAACCGGCATCGGGCTGTTCCCGGATGTCGGGGGCACCTACTTCCTGCCGCGGCTGCCCGGCAAGCTCGGCCTCTTTCTGGCCCTGACCGGCTGGCGGCTGGATGCTGCCGATGCGCTCTACTGCGGGCTGGCCACCGACGTCGTCGCCAGTGACAGGATGGCGGCGCTGACGGAGGCTTTCGCTGCGGCGGATTGGAGCAGTGCAGCGCCGGAGCGTGTTGTCGACGCCGTCATCGATCGCTTCAAGACCGAGCCGGGCGCCGCTGCGCTGGCTGATCACCGCCGGCTGATCGACCGTTGCTTTGCGGCCCCTTCGGTCGAACAGATCCTGGAAGCCCTGGATGCGGAAGCCGGCGACTGGCCGGCCAAGATCGCCAAGATCATCCGCCGCCAGTCTCCGACGAGTCTGAAGGTGACCTTCGCGCAGGTGACGCGCGGCGAGGGCATGGACTTCGACAGTGCGATGGTCGACGAGTACCGGCTCAGTCAGGCCTTCATGGCCGGGGCCGACTTCTACGAGGGCATTCGCGCGGTGCTGGTCGACAAGGACAACCAGCCGAAGTGGAAGCCGGCAGCCTTGCCGGAGGTGACTGCCGAGGCGGTGGAAGCACACTTCCGCCCCCTGGGTGAGCGGGACCTGACGTTTCCGTAGCGGACCGCAAACGAAGCCCGCTGAGAACAAAGCACTCGACGGTGCAAAGCCCTCGACAGGGCAAAGCAATCAAAGGGGAGGAAGAGATGGCGCGGATCGGATTTCTTGGCCTGGGCAACATGGGGCTGCCGATGGCGAAGAACCTTCTGGCGGCGGGGCACGAGGTCGTCGGCTTCGATGTGGTTGCCGCCGCACGCGATGCGGCCGCCGCCGCCGGGCTCTCGGTGGTGGCCGAGCGGAACGCGCTCCTGGACGGCACCGGCATCCTCGTCACCATGCTGCCCGCCGGTGAGCACGTGCGCTCGGTCTACACGGGGCAGGACGGCCTTCTGGCCCGGGCCGGTGCCGACAGCCTCTTTATCGATTGCTCGACCATCGACGTGGCGACCGCGCGGGAGGTGCACGGCGCAGCCGCCGCCGAGGGCCACGCAATGATTGACGCGCCCGTTTCCGGCGGCGTCGCCGGCGCGGAGGCGGGGACCCTGACGTTCATGGTCGGCGGCGAGGCTGCGGCCTTTGAGAGGGCCAAAGGCTGCTTGGAGATCATGGGGCGCAACATCGTCCATGCCGGGGGCGCCGGCAACGGCCAGGCCGCCAAGATCTGCAACAACATGATCCTCGGCATTTCCATGATCGCGATTTCCGAAGCCTTCACCCTCGGGCAGAAGCTGGGGCTCGATCCCAAAGACCTCTTCGATATCAGTTCCGCCGCCTCAGGGTCCTGCTGGGCGATGCTCAACCACAACCCGGTCCCGGGGCTGGTCGAGACCGCGGCGGCCAACCGGGATTATCAGCCGGGCTTCGCCGCGGCCATGATGCACAAGGACCTGAAGCTCGCCCAGACCGCCGCCAATCATGCGGGGGCGGCTACGCCCCTGGGCGCCGAAGCGGCGGCTCTCTACACCCTCTTCGTCAACGCCGGTCACGGCGGTCTCGACTATTCGGCGATTATCAAGCTGATCCAGGGAAAGCAGGAGGTGTGAGGGTTTCATGCGCTCCGGCAGTGCCGGGGACCGCCGGCTCCTGGCCGCCAAAGACTGTGGCAATCAGCGGAAACTCAGTGAATATCGTTTTAAATCAATAAGATAATTCCCTCATCTGTTAAGTAAAGTTTAACAGGCTCCCCGTTAGCCTTGTAGGAATGCCAAGAGGCTTCCAATCAAAGAGCAATGCGAGGGTACCGTGAAGTCGAAGTATCTTGACCTGATCAGCCTGGTGGAGCGGCTGCACCGTCAGTGTCTTGAAGTCATCAAGGCCGACCTCGACCGCCAGGGCATCCGGGACCTGAACAACGTTCAGGCCCTTATCCTGTTCAACATCGGCGATGAAGAGCTGTCGATCGGCGAACTGACCCAGCGTGGGTACTACCTGGGCTCAAACGTCTCCTACAACGTGAAGAAGATGGTCGAGCACGGCTATCTCATTCAGGAGCGCTCGCCCCACGACCGCCGGTCCTTCCATGTCCGCGCGTCCGAAAAGGGCATCGCTGTCTATCGCAGCATCTCGGCGCTTTTCGATCAGCACGCCACGCAGCTGACCGAGGGCCAGCTGTCGGAAGACGGCCTGGACGCGGCCAATCATGCGCTGCGGCGGGTTCAGCAGTTCTGGTCGACGCCGGCCAGCATGGCGCGCAATCTGAGCGCTGCGTAACAGCTTCGTACCCCCCGGTCTGCCGGGCCGGGCGGTATTGCCCTTCGCATAAAGCTAAGCCCCGGCCGCCGCTTGCGGCCGGGGCTGCTTTGCTTTCTGGCTCCCTGAAAGAGGCCTAGAAGAAGGCCTGAAGGCCTGTCTGCGCCCGCCCCAGGATCAGGGCGTGGACATCGTGGGTGCCTTCGTAGGTGTTCACCGCCTCCAGGTTCATCGCATGGCGGATCACGTGATACTCGTCGGCGATGCCGTTGCCACCGTGCATGTCGCGGGCCTGGCGGGCGATATCCAGCGCCTTGCCGCAGGCGTTGCGCTTGCACAGTGAAATGGCCTCCGGCGCTCCCTTGCCTTCGTCCAGCAGACGGCCCAGCCGCAGGCTTGCCTGCAGGCCGAGCGTGATCTCCGTCTGCATGTCGGCCAGTTTCTTCTGCACCAGCTGTGTGGCCGCCAGCGGCCGGCCGAACTGCTTGCGCTCAAGCGTGTAGTCGCGCGCGGCCTGCCAGCAGAACTCGGCAGCGCCCCAGGCGCCCCAGGAGATACCGAAGCGCGCCTTGTTGAGGCACCCGAAAGGTCCCTTCAATCCGGACACTCCGGGCAGCAGGTTCTCCGCCGGAACGAAGACGTCCTCCATGACAATCTCACCGGTGATCGAGGCGCGCAGCGAGAACTTGCCCTCGATCTTCGGCGCGCTCAGTCCCTCCATGCCCTTTTCGAGAATGAAGCCGCGGATCGTGTCGCTGTCGTCCTTTGCCCAGACGATGAAGACATCGGCGATCGGCGCATTGGTGATCCACATCTTGGATCCGGTCAGACGATAGCCGCCGTCCGCCGCACGGGCGCGCGTGCGCATGCCGCCGGGGTCCGAACCGTGATCGGGTTCCGTCAGGCCGAAACAGCCAACGAGGTCGCCGCGCGCCAGCCCCGGCAGGAATCGCTGGCGCTGGGCTTCGGTGCCGTAGGCGTAGATCGGGTGCATGACCAAGCTCGACTGGACCGACATCGCCGAGCGGTAGCCTGAGTCGACGCGCTCCACCTCGCGGGCGATCAATCCGTAGCCGACGTGGTTGGTTCCGGCGCAGCCGTATTCCTCCGGCAGGGTCGAGCCGAGCAGCCCCAGCGAGCCCATCTCCGTCATGATCGCGCGGTCGAAAACCTCGTTGCGATTGGCGTCCAGAATGCGCGGCATCAGGGCGTCCTGGCAGTAAGCGCGGGCCGCATCCCGGATCATCCGCTCGTCTTCGCTCAGTTGATCGTCGAACAGCAGCGGGTCCTGCCAGTCGAACTGGACCTTGGAGGAGGGGCCGGGGACGGGCCCCGCTGTGGCAGCGGCCTGGGACATGGGAAATCGGTCCTTTTCATCGGGGGAACACTTATGCGTTCAGATATAGCGCAGATCCAGGAGGCCAGAAAGCCGCCTGCTTGGCGACCCTTGAAGTCCGGACATGCTGGCGTATGCAGGCGTGGCGGGCCCGCGCCCGCTGTCATCATGAAGACACAAAGCGGTGTTAAGGGTTTGTTTGCCATAAGTGATTGAGAATGTGTCCATGCAACAGACCCGTGAAATCATCTTCGAGTTCCAGAGGGTGGGGGGCTATGTGAAGGTCTCCGCCGTCGACACGATGACCTCGGCCGAGGTCTCCATTGTCGGGCCGCCCTCCGCCGGGCAGGTCGAACTGGAGCGCCTCGCGGCGCGGAAGCTCGAGTATGTCTTGAAGAAGCGGGCGGACGGCCAGCGTGGCGGGCTGATCGCCTAGTTCGATCTGCCGGTACGCCTGCAAGGACCTTTGCGCCCAGGCGACACTTCGGCGCCTTTGGCGCCCAGGCGACACCGAATCCACAGATTACGCCGCCGCGAGACCTTGTGGCGGCTTTTCACGCGACTGCGACATATGGTAGGGTCCGCCGGTTTTCCGGACTGGATGGGCAATCGAGGACCATGGTGCCGAAATCGATCGCAATCGCGGCCGATCACGCCGGCTTTGACCTTAAGGCGAAGCTGGTGGAGGAACTGCAGGCTGCCGGCTACGAGGTCTCGGACCTCGGCACCGACGATGGGTCCACCTCCGTGGACTATCCGGACTTCGGCAAGGCGGTCGCAGACGCCGTAACCTCCGGTAAGGCCGATCGCGGCGTGGTCGTCTGCGGCACCGGGATCGGGATTTCGATCGCCGCCAACCGGCATCCCGGGGTGCGTGCGGCGCTCTGCCACGACGAGACTTCGGCCCGGCTCTGCCGGGAGCACAACGACGCCAATGTCCTTGCCCTGGGCGCGCGCCTGATCGGCGAGGTCGTGGCCAAGGATTGCCTGCATACCTTCCTCAACACCGATTTCGCCGGCGACCGCCATGCCCGGCGGGTGACCAAGTTGGGCTGAATGCCCTTTCCGTCAGGAGATGTGAGCGCCAATGACTGCTGCCGATGCCGCCAGGACCCTGCCGCAACAGGACACCTTCTTCTCCGCCCATCTGAGCGAGACCGACCCCGAACTGGCCGAAGCCATCCGCGGTGAACTGCGGCGGCAGCAGGAGCAGATCGAACTGATCGCTTCCGAAAACGTCGTTTCGCTGGCCGTGCTGGAGGCGCAGGGCTCCGTCCTCACCAACAAGTATGCGGAAGGCTATCCCGGCCGCCGCTACTACGGGGGCTGCGAATATGTTGACGTTGCCGAGGAACTGGCCATCAAGCGGGCCAAGCAGCTTTTCGGCTGCGAGTTCGTCAATGTGCAGCCGCACTCCGGCGCCCAGGCCAATCAGTGCGTAGCCCTGGCCCTGCTGCAGCCGGGCGACACCATCCTCGGCATGGCGCTCTCGGCGGGCGGCCACCTGACCCACGGCGCCAAGCCCAACCTCTCCGGCAAGTGGTTCGATGCCGTCCAGTACGGCGTCCGGCGACAGGATGGTCTGATCGACTTCGACGAGGTCGAACGGCTCGCCGACGAGCACAAGCCCAAGCTCATCATCGCCGGCGGCTCCGCCTATCCGCGCTTCATCGACTTTGCGCGTTTCCGCGAGATCGCCGACAAGGTCGGTGCCTATTTCATGGTCGACATGGCGCACTTTGCCGGTCTGGTGGCCGGCGGCGTTCATCCCAGTCCGCTGCCCCACGCCCATGTGGTCACCACCACCACGCACAAAACGTTGCGGGCCGGACGCGGGGGGATGATCCTCTCCAACGACCTGGACCTGGGCAAGAAGATCAACTCGGCCGCCTTCCCAGGCCTTCAGGGCGGGCCGTTGATGCATGCGATCGCATCGAAGGCCGCCGCCTTCGGCGAGGCGCTGCGGCCGGAGTTCAAGGCCTACTCCCGGCGGGTTGCCGACAATGCGAAGGTTCTGGCCGATGCCATGATGGCTGAAGGCTTCGACATCGTGACCGGCGGAACGGATACGCACCTGATGCTGGTCGACCTGCGTCCGAAGGGACTGACGGGGAACGTTGCGGAGGAGAGCCTCGATCGGGCGGGCATCACCTGCAACAAGAACGGGATTCCCTTCGATCCGGAAAAGCCGACGGTGACGTCGGGGATCCGCCTGGGCACGCCGGCGGCGACCACCCGGGGTTTTGGCGCCGAGGAGTTCCGCACCGTCGGCGCCCTGATCGGCCGGGTCCTTGACGGACTGGCGGCCAAGGGAGAGGACAACGGCCAGGTGGAGCAGGCGGTCCGCCAGGATGTCCGCGCCCTCTGCGCGCGTTTCCCCATCTATCCCGATATGGACATCTAAGTGTCAGCGGCGGGTGAAGAAGGTCGGCGGCGGAAAGACTGCCCGGCAGCACCGCGCTGTCAGATAAGGGAGACCAGAGAGAGGGGGAGGTATGCGCTGTCCGTTTTGCGGTAACGAGGACACGCAGGTTAAGGACTCAAGGCCCACCGAAGACAACTCGGCGATCAGGCGCCGCCGCCAGTGTCCCAACTGCGGCGCCCGTTTCACCACCTTCGAGCGCGTCCAGTTGCGGGAGTTGACGGTCGTCAAGTCGACCGGAAAACGCGAACCTTTCGACCGGGACAAGCTGATGCGCTCGATGGCCCTGGCGCTGCAAAAGCGCCCGGTTGATCCGGACCGCCTGGATCGTGTCGTCAACGGCATGGTGCGGCGGCTGGAGTCTTCCGGGGAGTCGGAGATCCCGACGAAGCTGATTGGCGAACTGGTGATGGATGCGCTGGCCAATCTCGATCAGGTGGCCTACGTGCGCTTCGCCTCGGTCTACAGGAACTTCCGCGAAGCGCGGGACTTCGAAGAGTTCGTTGGCAAGCTCGGTGACGGAGACGACTGACCGCCAAGATCGGGCATTCATGGAGGTCGCTCTGGGCCTGGCGGTCCGCGGCCTCGGGTCTGTTGCTCCCAATCCGGCCGTCGGCTGCCTGCTGGTAAAGGAAGGCCGCATCATCGGCCGCGGCTGGACCCAGCCCGGCGGCCGGCCGCATGCCGAGACCGAGGCGCTGCGCCGGTCGCGCGGCGCGGCTGCCGGCGCGACAGCCTATGTCACGCTGGAGCCCTGTTCCCATCATGGGCGCACGCCGCCCTGCGCCGACGCGCTGGTCGAAGCCGGGATCGCCAGGGCGGTGATCGCCGTCGAGGACCCGGACCCCCGTGTCAGCGGGCGTGGTCTGGCGCGGCTGCGCGACGCGGGGATTGCGGTCGACCTCGGCCTCTGCGGCGATGCCGCCCGTGACCTCAACGCCGGGTTCTTTTCCCGTATCCTGCGGGGACGCCCCGCAGTCACGCTGAAACTGGCGACCTCTCAGGACGGCCGCATCGCCACCCACAAGGGTCACAGCCAGTGGATCACCGGCCAGCTGTCGCGCCGCCGGGGGCATCTTCTGCGGGCGCAGGCCGATGCCGTTCTGGTGGGCAGCGGTACGGCGGTTCTGGACAACCCGCGCCTGGACGTGCGTCTTGCAGGTCTGGAGCGGGCCTCGCCGCTGCGGGTTGTCGTCGACGGCCGGCTCCGCCTGCCGCTGACCCATGACCTGGTCGCCCGTGCCGCCCAGGTGCCGACGCTTCTGGTTACCCACCAGGGCAACCCCTCGGAGCGGTTGCGGGCCTACGCCGAGGCCGGGGTCGAGGTGCTGCAGGTCGGCAAGGACGCCTTCGGGCACTGTGCGCTTGAGGAGGCGCTGGCCGGCCTCGCAAAAAAGGGCGTGAACGGTCTTCTGGTCGAGGGCGGAGGGCATCTCGGTGCCGCGCTGCTACGCCAGGGCCTGGTGGACCGTCTGGCCTGGTTCCGGGCACCGCTGGTCATCGGTGGAGACGGCGTGCCGGCGCTGGCGAGCTTTGGCGTTGACAGGGTTGACGAAGCGCCCCAGTTCATCCAGTCATCACGCATAGCGCTGGATGGCGACGTTCTGGAGACCCTGCACGCGGACGTTTTGCCCGGCGGAACTCCACGCTAGGTCCTGGCGCACAGCAAAGAAGATCGCTTGCATGTTTACCGGAATCGTTACCGACCTCGGCACCCTCCGCGCGGTTGAGCAGCGGGCGGATGCCCGTTTCACCTTCGAGACCGCCTATGACACCGGCGAGATCGACATCGGCGCCTCGATTGCCTGTTCCGGGGCCTGTCTGACGGTGGTGGACAAGGGGCCCGGCTGGTTTGCAGCGGATGTGTCCGGGGAAACCCTGTCGAAAACGACGCTGGGCGCGTGGCAGCCGGGAACGCCGGTCAACTTCGAGCGCTCCCTGCGCATGGGTGACGAGCTCGGCGGGCATCTGGTCTCCGGCCATATCGACGGCGTTGCCGGTGTCGTCTCCCGCCGCCCGGAGGACGGCTCCCTGCGCCTGGACTTCGAGGTGCCGGAGGAGCTGGCCAGGTTCATCGCGCCCAAGGGCTCCGTCGCCCTGGACGGCGTTTCCCTTACGGTGAACGATGTGAACGGACGGCGGTTCGGGGTCAATCTGATCCCGCACACCGCCGCCGTCACGACGCTGGGCGGCAAACAGGTGGGCGATAGCGTTAACCTGGAAATCGACCAGCTTGCGCGCTACGTTCACCGCCTGCTGGACGGAAGGCTTTAGATGGAACAGTCGCAGGAGCCCTGGCGGCTCACCTTCGGTGAGATGGTCTCGCCGGTAGAAGAAGTCATAGAGGAAGCGCGCAACGGCCGGATGTTCATTCTGGTCGACGATGAGTCGCGGGAGAACGAGGGCGACCTCGTCATCCCCGCACAGATGGCCACGCCGGATGCGATCAACTTCATGGCCCGCTACGGCCGGGGCCTGATCTGCCTGTCGATGACGCGTGAGCGGATCGAAGAACTGGGGCTGCCGCTGATGGCGCGCAAGAACGAGTCCCGCCATCAGACCGCCTTCACCGCGTCGATCGAAGCGACGGAGGGTGTGACCACAGGGATCTCGGCGCCGGATCGCGCCCACACGGTGGCCACGGCCATCGATCCCAGCAAGGGCGCCGACGATATCGCGACGCCCGGCCACATCTTTCCCCTGATGGCGCGTGACGGGGGGGTTCTGGTGCGGGCCGGCCACACCGAGGCCGCGGTCGATCTGGCGCGTCTGGCGGGGCTCAACCCCTCCGGGGTGATCTGCGAGATCATGAACGACGACGGCACAATGGCGCGGCGTGACGACCTGATCGCCTTTGCCCAGCGCCACGGCCTGAAGATCGCGACCATTGCGGACCTGATCTCTTACCGGCGTCAGCACGACTCTCTGATCGAAAGGCGTCTGGAGAGCCGTTTCGAAAGCCGCTTTGGCGGTGAGTTCAAGCTGGCCGTCTACGTCAACACGGTGAACTACGCCGAGCATGTCGCGATCTGGAAGGGCGATCTCTCCGGCCCGGATCCGGTCCCTGTGCGGGTCCATGCCATCAACGTGCTGGACGACATCCTGGGCGACAGCTCCAGCGGCAAGGCGGGCGACCTTCAGGCAGCCATGCGGATCATCGGCGAGGAGGGCCGCGGCGCCGTCGTGCTGATCCGCGAGCCCTCGGCCGACGCACTCTCGGCCTCTCTGCAGTCGCGCCTGGAGGGCAAGCGCAAGCCGGGGGCCGCGCTGCGCGATTACGGCGTGGGCGCCCAGATCCTGTTGGACCTGGGGGTGCGCGACATGATCCTGCTGTCCAACACCAAGCGCACCATCGTCGGCCTCGAAGGCTATGGGCTCAGGGTGGTGGGCCAGCGCCGGATAGAGCCCGCCGGGGGGGAGGCGCAATGAGCGACCGCATGGATGACAGGCCGCATATCCTGGTTGTCGAGGCGCGGTTCTACAGCGACATCGCCGACGCGCTCTACGCGGGCGCCAGGGCCGCCTTGGATGCCGCCGACGTGACTCACGAGCGCGTCGAAGTGCCGGGCGCCTTCGAGATTCCGGCCGTTGTCCAGATGGCGGTGAAGTCCATGAACTTCTTCGCCGGACGCCGCCGTTTCGACGGCTATGTGACTCTCGGCTGCGTGATCCGGGGCGAGACCACGCACTACGACTACGTCTGCACGGAGAGTGCGCGGGCACTTCAGGATCTTGCCTGCCGCCACACCCTGGCGCTCGGCTACGGAATTCTGACCTGCGAGACCATGGAACAGGCCTGGGTGCGCGCCGATGTCGACCAGAAGAACAAGGGCGGGGATGCGGCTGCTGCCTGCCTTGCAATGCTTGACGTGAAGCGGCACTTCCACCTTTATCCTCGCTGAACGCTTCGTCTCCACCCCAGGACTGGACCCGGGATCGCTTTCAGGTGGCCAAAAGTTCGCAAAACCCTTCCGCCGGCAAGGCGGGCCGCCGACGGCCCTCCGGGCTCAGTGCCGCAAGGCTGCTCGCTGTCCAGGCGCTCTATCAGATCAGCCTCAACAAGAAGCCTCCTTCCGAGGTGATTGCAGAGTTTCTCGAGCACCGGATCGAGGAGGATCTGGAGGGTCTGAAGCACGCAAGCGTCAACCGGCCGCTGCTGTCGGAACTGGTCGAGGGCGTCTGTGCGGAGGTCGACGACCTGGACGACATGCTGGCGGCAGTCCTCGACGAGGATTGGACCATCGAGCGCCTGGAGATCCTGCTGCTGTCGCTTCTGCGTGCGGCGGCTTTCGAGCTTTCGGCACGCTTTGAAGTGCCGGCGCGGGTGGTGATCTCGGAATACGTCGATCTCGCGAACGCGTTCTTCGACGGGCGCGAGACGGCCTTCGTCAACGGCATGCTCGACCGCCTGGCTCATGTGCTGCGCGCGGAGGAGTTCGGCGAAGCCGCGGCTCTGCCGGACATCACCTGAAGCCGCCGGGGACGGCGCCAGTGGCTCGGATCTCAGGGGAGTTTGCGGTTATCGAGCGCTATCTGGCGCCCCTGGCCCAGGGTGCTGCCGGAGCCTTTTCCCTGAAGAACGACGCGGCGGTGCTCCAACTGGAGCCCGGCGCCCGGCTGGTCACCACCGTGGACTGCATGATCGCCGGACGGCACTTCCTGCCCGACGACCCGCCGGAGACGGTGGCCAAGAAACTGCTCCGCGTCAGCCTCTCGGATCTGGCCGCCATGGGGGCCAAGCCCTTGGCCTACCTGCTGTCCGCATCCTGGCCCCAGGATCTGGAAGAGAGCTGGCTTGCGGCCTTCTGCCTGGGACTGGCTGCGGACCAATCGCGCTACGATGTCACCCTCGTGGGCGGCGACACCACGGCAACGCCGGGCCCGATGACCCTCAGCCTCACCGCCTTCGGCACGCTGGCCGGCGCGGCTGTGCTGGACCGCAGTTCGCTGAAGCCCGGCGACGACCTCTATCTCTCGGGAACCCTTGGGGACGCCCATCTCGGCCTGAGGCTGCTCCGGGGCGAGATCCCGGGACTGCCGCCCGTGCCGCGCGATGGCCTGATTCAGCGCTACCGCTGCCCTGATCCGCGCGTCGATCTCGGTCAGGCGCTCCTGGAACGCGGCCTCGCCGGCGCCGCCATCGACGTTTCTGACGGCCTTGCCCAGGACCTTGGGCATCTGCTGGCAGGCTCCGGCGTCGGTGCGGTTGTCCGTTTGCAGGACCTTCCGGTCAGCGATGCGGCGCGGCAGGCGCTCGATCAAGCGGGCGAAACGCGGGCCGGTCTGCTGTCCGGCGGCGGCGACTACGAGCTTCTCTTCGGCGCTGCTGCCGATCGGCGCGATGCGCTGACGGCGCTTGCAGCGGACCTGTCTCTGCCCCTGACCCGCATCGGTGAGGCGCGCCGCGACCCGGGGCTTGCGGTTTTGGACGCGGCCGGGCGGGAGGTCCAGCTCGAGTCCACCGGCTGGACCCATTTCTAAAACATTATCAAGGCGTTAATGCTTAACACCATCTTTACCCGCCGGTCCTATGACAGGGGGCTGACGTTGTTGGGTGCGGACTGGATCGGGTCTGGTGCGGATTGTCATTCTCATAGTGGTCGCTGTGATTCTGCTGCTCGGCGCGGGCGGCGGGGCCTGGTGGTTCGTGATGGGCCCCGGCGCCGCCAAGACCGAAGAACTGATCTCTCAGATCAGCAAACCCGAGCCTGCCTACGTTCCTCTGCGGCCGCTGATCATCTCCCTGATTCAGGAAGGGGAGGTCACGCACCACATAACGATGCAGCTGACCCTCCAGCTCTACGACACCTGGGACCAGGAGATCACGGACCGCAACATGGCGCGGCTCCGCGATGCCTTCCTGCATGAAATGCACGCTCTCTTCGCGATGCGGATCGTGCGCCAGACCGGCTTTGAATCCCCCCTGGTCCGCAAGCGGCTGCTCGCCCTCTGCGACCGGCTTCTGGGGGAGGGCGTGGTGGCCGACATCCTGCTGCGGGAGCTTGAAAGGCGTCAGCCGAACCGGGCCTGACCCGCGCGCCGGAAGGATGCGGCGATTGCGCGCAGGACCGCGCGTCAATGGGGTCTCGTCATTCTGTCGTCTGCGGCTAGACTGTCGCCATGGATGACGCTTCGATCACCCGGCGCGGACCCGTCATGCGCAACGTAGCTCTGCTGGCCGTCTGTCAGGCCCTGGGCATGAGCTGTATGGCGCTGTCGATCACCATTACCGCCCTGGTCGGCAACAGCCTGGCGCCGGACCCCTCCCTGGCGACCTTTCCGCTGGCCCTGCAGTTCGTGGCGACAGCGGCCTCGACCATCCCGGCCTCGCTGCTGATGGGGCGCTTCGGGCGGCGGGTCGGCTTCACCATCGGCGGGCTGCTCGGCATTGCCGGCGGGGCGGTCGCCTGCCAGGCCGTCATTCTCGGCAGCTTCACCATGTTTTGTGCCGGCGCGGCGCTGCTGGGCGCCTTTTCTGCCCATGTCGCGCTTTATCGCTTCGCCGCTGCCGAAGTGGCCGGCCCGGAACTGCGCAGCCGCGCCATCTCCCTGGTCATGGTGGGCGGGGTCGCTTCGGCGATCCTGGGTCCTGAGCTCGCGAAATGGAGCCGGGACCTCTTTGCCCCGATCCTTTTTGCCGGTGGCTATGCGGCCATCGCCGCCCTGGCCTTTGCCGGCCTGGCGCTGGTCCAGGCTATCGATCTGCCGCCCGCCCCCGGACACCGGCAGGGCGGGGGCGGCCGCCCGCTGCGCGAACTCCTTTCCCAACCTTCGCTGATCGTCGCGGTTCTCTGCGCCATGGTGGCCTACGGTTCGATGAACCTGATCATGGTTTCGACGCCGCTGGCGATGATCGCCTGCCTGCACCCCTTCGAGACCGCGGCCTTCGTGATTCAGTGGCACGTCGTCGGCATGTATGCGCCCTCCTTCGTCACCGGCCATATCATCGAGCGAATCGGCGTGCTGCAGGTGATCTCCATCGGCGCGCTGTTGATCCTGGCCTGCGTCGCGGTGAACCTGACCGGTGTCGAGGTGCTCCAGTTCTGGGGTGGCCTGGTGCTCCTGGGGGTCGGCTGGAACTTCATGTACGTGGGGGCGACAACCCTTCTGACCGAGACCTACCGGCCTGAGGAACAGTCCAGGGTGCAGGCCTTCAACGAGTTCATGGTGTTCGGCACCACGGCCTTCACAGCCCTGGCCTCAGGCGCGGTTTTCAACGCCTTGGGATGGCAGATCCTCAACATCAGCATCATCCTGCCGATCCTCGCGGCGGCCACTGCCGCGCTCTGGCTGGTCCGCCAGCGCGCCAGCGCCTGAATCCGCTCTCTGCGCAGCGCTGAACCGGGTTCGGCCGCACCGGGCGGGCGAAATTTGCCCCAAGAAAGCAGTCGCGTAGCGGTTGCCTTACCCTGGGGATTCTGGCATTTTCCGCGCGATTTCGGGGTGCTGCTGCTCTGCGGCAGAGTCTTTGCGCCCGGTTCCCGTCGTCGAACCGGGCTTTCCATCTTGAGGGATTCCATATGTCAATCGAGTTGATCTTGGTGCTCGTCTGCGGTGGGCTGGCCATTGTTTATGGCGTTTGGGCCACCCGGTCGGTTCTCTCGGCCTCTGCCGGAAATGCACGGATGCAGGAGATTGCCGGTGCGGTGCAGGAGGGGGCGCAGGCCTACCTCAATCGCCAGTACCGGACGATTGCCCTGGTCGGTATCGTCATCTTCGTCCTGCTCGGCGTGTCTTTGGGCTGGGCAGACGGGATCGGGTTTCTGATCGGCGCCATTCTCTCCGGCGTCGCCGGCTATGTCGGCATGCTCGTCTCGGTCCGCGCCAACGTCCGCACGGCGGAAGCGGCGCGCAAGGGATTGGCAGAGGGTCTCTCCATCGCCTTCCGCGCCGGCGCGATCACCGGCATGCTGGTGGCCGGACTCGCGCTGCTGTCGGTCGCCGGCTACTACGTCGTGCTGCTCGAGATGGGCGTGAGCGAGCGCGATATCTCGGTCGCTCTGGTGGCCCTCGGCTTCGGCGCCTCGCTGATCTCGATCTTCGCGCGCCTCGGCGGCGGCATCTTCACCAAGGGTGCCGACGTCGGTGCCGACCTGGTCGGCAAGGTCGAAGCGGGCATCCCCGAAGACGACCCCCGCAATCCCGCGGTGATCGCCGACAACGTCGGCGACAATGTCGGCGACTGCGCGGGCATGGCGGCGGATCTTTTCGAGACCTATGTGGTGACCGTGGTTGCCACGATGGTGCTCGCCACGATCTTCGCCGTCGGCGATCCCAACATTTCCTCGCTTGTGGTCTACCCGCTGACCGTGGGTGCCGTCTGCATCGTCACCTCGATCATCGGCACCTTCTTCGTGAAGCTGGGCGCCTCGCAGAGCATCATGGGCGCGCTCTACAAGGGCTTCATCGCCTCGGCCGTCTTGTCTGCCATCGGTCTCTGGCCGGTGACCGACTACATCGTCGGCATGGACACAACCATGACTGCGGCCGGGGTCACCTTCGACGGTCTCGACCTCTACATCTGCGGCATCGTCGGCCTGGTTGTCACCGGCGCCATCATCTGGATCACCGAGTACTACACCGGCACCGAATACCGCCCGGTGCGGTCGGTGGCCGCCTCTTCGGTGACCGGCCACGGCACCAACGTGATCCAGGGGCTGGCGATTTCGATGGAAGCCACGGCGGTGCCGGCGCTTATCATCTGCGCCGGCATCATCACCACCTACCTGCTCGCGGGTCTGCTCGGCATCGCCATTGCGGTGACGACCATGCTGGCGCTGGCCGGTATGGTGGTTGCCCTCGACGCCTATGGTCCGGTCACCGACAACGCCGGCGGCATCGCCGAGATGGCGGAACTGGACGACGAAGTCCGCAAGACCACCGACGCGCTGGACGCCGTGGGCAACACCACCAAGGCGGTGACCAAGGGCTACGCCATCGCCTCCGCCGGCCTCGGCGCACTGGTGCTGTTCGCCGCCTATACTTCCGACCTCGAGCTCTTCGTAGCCGACGGGTCGATTCAGCTCGATGGCGCGGTCGACTTCTCGCTTTCCAATCCCTACGTGGTCGTGGGTCTCATCATCGGCGGTCTGCTGCCCTACCTCTTCGGGGCGTTGGGCATGACCGCGGTGGGCCGTGCCGCGGGGTCGGTGGTGATCGAGGTACGTCGACAGTTCAAGGAGATCCCCGGCATCATGGAAGGCACCGGCAAGCCCGAGTACGGCACCTGTGTCGACCTGCTGACCAAGGCGGCGATCAAGGAGATGATCATCCCCTCGATGCTGCCGGTGCTGTCGCCTGTGGTGGTCTACTTCGTCGTCCTGGCGATCGGCGGCCAGGCTGCGGCGCTTGGTGCCGTCGGCGCCATGCTTTTGGGGGTCATCGTCACCGGCATCTTCGTGGCCATCTCCATGACGGCCGGCGGCGGTGCCTGGGACAACGCCAAGAAGTACATCGAGGACGGCAATCACGGCGGCAAGGGTTCCGAGGCGCACAAGGCCGCGGTGACCGGCGACACGGTCGGCGATCCTTACAAGGACACGGCCGGACCGGCGGTGAACCCGATGATCAAGATCACCAACATCGTGGCACTGCTGCTGCTGGCCTTCCTGGCCCACTGAGGCAGCGGAGGTTCGGTACAAGAAAAGCCCCGGAACGACGTTCCGGGGCTTTTTTTCGTCTGGCCTCTTTGTGAGGCGCCGGGGGAGGGGCTAGTTCGAGCTTGGTCCGCCGAAGCGTCCGAGATTTCCGAACAGCTGCTGCAGCAGCGTCAGGTCACGTCCTTCCGTCGGGGTGGTGCGGTCCACCGGTTGGATTTCCTGCGAATCGGCCAGGGTGAGGTGTGAGGTCTGGTCGACGTAGCCTGCCTCGTCGAAAGTGACCACCAGGACGCTGCGGTCCACGACCTCCGGCTTCAGGAACGCGAATTCCTGGGTTTTCTGGCCGATGTAGTACCACTTGCGGTCCTGGAAGGTGGAGACGGTCGAGGGGGAGCCCAGCATGTCGACGATGTCCTGGCGGCTGTGGACGCCCGGCTCGATCTCCGCGATTTCTTCCATGTCCGGCATGTTGCCGCGGACCTGAACTGCGTTGCTGCAGGCGGAAAGGGCCAGGCAGGCGGCACAAACTGCGGTGGCGGGCAGCACAATGCGCCAACGGCGCAGTTTCTGCTCCATGGTGACGGTCACGGTGAACCCCTCGTTAGACCCCGAATACCTTGATTAAACCCGGCGCTGGTGCCATTTCAAGACCTTAATCGCAAGGACTTTGCAAGAGCGCAACCGCAATCGGCGCGGGGCAGGACGGGAAAGCAATGTTTTTCAGGCGACTTCTGAAGCCCGACCCGGTGGAGGGGACGGCCTGGACGCTTTACGGTCAGGTGGTCGAGGCGGCGCGGCAGCCCGGCCTTTTCCGCGATCTCGGCATACCCGACAGCGTCGACGGCCGCTTTGAATCGATCGTGCTGCATCTTGTCCTGGTCCTCAGGCGCATGAAGCGCGATTTCCCGGAGGGCGAGGCCCTGGCCGGTGCCCTGCAGGAAGCGTTTTTCGCCGATATGGACCGCTCCCTCCGGGAAATGGGGGCCGGCGACCTGGGGGTCGGCAAGCGGGTCCAGCGCATGGCCGAAGGCTTCATGGGCCGCCTGTCCAGCTACGAGCGCGCTTTGGCAGCCGGATTTCCCGGCTGCGCGGAGGACCTGAAGGCGGCATTGATCCGCAATGCCTACGGCACCGTTTCCGACCGCCCGCCCGATCCCCAGGACTTGCTCGACTATGTGCGAACCCAGGTCGAGGCCCTCGACCGCCAGCCGGGGGCTGACCTGCGTGGCGGCACAGTCGACTTCGTACTCCTGGAGGCCTGAAGAAGGGCGAAAAACCTGGGGTTTTGGCGGCTTGCGAGGGGCGCTCTAGGGGATTGACCCGGCGCGGCGCAGCCCCTATGGTGCGCCGCTTTTCGAGGCTGGAGGCGGAGGACTGCCGTGGGTGGAACTGCCGCACAGGCGGGGAGCGAGTTTTCAAGGATTGTGGGTCCGGAGCGCCTGGGAAGCCAGGCGATCGAGGATCGGATCGAAGCCTCCGCGGAGGAAAGGGGCCGGCTGCAGGAAAGGCTCGGACTCCTTGGCCTCGACTGCCTTTCGGCCCGGTGCCGGATTCGCGGCGGTTTGGGCGGGCTGGTGCTGGTAAGCTGTGACTGGCGGGCAGAACTCAGCCAGGCCTGTGTCGTGACACTGGATCCTGTCCATCAGGCGCTTGAAGGATGTCTCCGGACGTCTTTCCTGACCTCCGGCGCCGGTGCGGGCGCCGGGGACCGGGGCGAGGCGGTCCACGAGATCGTGGTGGACCCGGAGGGCGAGGATCCGCCGGAACCGCTGCCGTTGGAGGGAATTGACCTCGGGGAACTGGTGGTCCAGGACCTGGCTGTTTCGCTGGATCCGTATCCGAGGGCGGAGGGCGCTGTCCTGCCGCCGGACTATCAGGCGCAGGACGAGGTGGCGGCGGACCATCCCTTCGCCGCTCTGAAGGTGCTGAAGGGTAAAGAATAGGTTAAGTTGTATCTGAGATGCTGTTTCGGCATTGCTTGCTGATGTGGCCTGGATTGGCTAAGTAGTCGCTGAATTCCGCGACTTTGCGTTACGAAGAAAGAAGAGAGAAATGGCTGTTCCAAAGAGTAAGGTGACCCGATCGAGGCGGAACAACCGCCGGGCCCACGATGCCCTGGCCGCTGGCAGCTACCATGAGTGCCCCAACTGCGGCGAACTGAAGCGGCCCCATCACGTCTGCGCTGCCTGTGGCTACTATGATGGACGCGAAGTTGCGGACGCGGAGAGCCTCTGAGGCTTGTCCGGCGCTGCGTCCGGCCCGCTGTGGGCCGTTGGGCGCGGTCTAGCCGATGGGCAAGACTCTCACCATCGCGCTTGACGCCATGGGCGGCGATGCGGCGCCCGGCATGGTCGTGCACGGCGCCGACATCGCGCGGGAGCGGTTTCCCGAGGTGCAGTTCGCCATGTTCGGGCGCGAAGCCGAGGTTGCGCCCTTGCTTCAGCGCAAGCGCCGCCTGAAGGAGGTCACCGCGCTTCACCACACTGACGATGTGGTGAGCAGCGATGAGAAGCCCTCCGTCGCGCTGCGGTCCGGGCGCCAGTCCAGCATGCGCCTGGCCATCAACGCGGTCCAGGATGGGCGGGCGGATTGCGTCGTCTCGGCGGGCAACACCGGCGCGCTGATGGCGATGGCGAAGTTCGTGCTGAAGACTCTTCCCGGCATCAACCGGCCGGCGATCGCTTCCTTCTTCCCTACCATGCGCGGCGAATCGGTGATGCTGGATCTCGGCGCCAACGTCAATTGCGATGCCGAGAACCTGGTGGACTTCGCGGTGATGGGGAACGCCTTTGCGCGCTCCGTCCTCGGACTGCTGCAGCCCAGCTACGCGCTTTTGAACGTCGGCTCGGAAGACACCAAGGGCCACGAGGCGCTGCATGAGGCCAGCGGCATCCTGAAGACCAGTGGACTGCCGGGCGAGTTCCTGGGCTTCGTGGAGGGGGACGATATTGCTAAGGGATCGGCCGACGTGATTGTCACCGACGGATTCACCGGGAACGTGTCGCTGAAGACGGCAGAGGGCACCGCAAAGCTGATCAACGAATACATGCGCCACACCTTCCGATCTTCGATCCTGGCGAGCCTCGGCTACCTGCTGGCCCGACCGGCCATGCGCAAGCTGCGCAAGCGGGTCGATCCACGCGGATACAACGGGGCGATGTTTCTGGGCCTCAACGGCATCGCGGTGAAGAGCCATGGCGGTACGGACGCGCTTGGCTTTGCCAACGCCATCGGCGTCGCTGTCGACATGCACCGCCACGGCATCACCGAGAAAATCCGCTCGGATCTCGCAATCCTCGATCGCGGCCCCGACAAGGCGCAGGTGGCCGCGGTTTAGTGATGTTCCGATCCCTTGTCACAGGCTGCGGGGCCTACCTGCCTGCACAAGTCATCACCAACGCCCAGCTTGCCGAGCGCGTTGACACCAACGACGCGTGGATCCGTCAGCGCACCGGCATCTGCCAGCGCCACATCGCTGCCGAGGGGGAGATGACCTCCGATCTGGGCGTTGCCGCGGCGCGCGAGGCTCTGGCCGTGGCCGGGGTGGCTGCCCAGGAGATCGACCTCATCGTCTGCGCCACCTCGACGCCGGATGAAACCTTTCCCGCCACGGCGACACGTATTCAACACCGGCTCGGCATGTCTCAGGGGGCGGCTTTCGACGTGCAGGCGGTCTGCAGCGGCTTTGTCTACGGCCTGTCGGTTGCGGACAACTTCCTGCGTGTCGGACAGGCGAAGAAGGCCCTTGTGATCGGCGCCGAGACCTTCTCGCGTATTCTCGATTGGACGGACCGCTCGACCTGCGTGCTGTTCGGCGACGGCGCCGGCGCGGTCGTGCTGGAGGCCGACCGTCCTGCCGCCGGCGTCAACGGCAGCGGTCGCGGTGTCCTTTCGACTCATATCTACTCCGACGGCAGCCACCATGACGCCCTTTACGTGGATGGCGGCCCTTCGTCGACCCAGTCGGTAGGGCATCTGCGGATGGAGGGGCGGGAGGTCTTTCGCCACGCCGTTGTCCGCATGGCCGAGGCCGTCGATGCAGCCCTGGACGCCAACGGCCTGACGCCGGGCGATGTCGACTGGCTGGTGCCGCATCAGGCCAACATCCGCATCATCGAATCGATGGGGCGGCGGCTGAACCTGCCGAGCGACCGCGTGGTGGTGACGGTCGACCGTCACGCCAACACCTCCGCTGCGTCGATCCCTCTGGCGCTCAACGAAGCGGTCGGCGACGGCCGCATCCAAAGCGGCGACCTGCTGCTCATGGAAGCGATGGGCGGCGGCTTTACCTGGGGATCAGCGCTGGTTCGCTGGTAAACCGCAGCGCTGCCGCCGGCTCTGCCCTTGGCTTGTCAGGCTGCGTCAAAAATAAGTCGCATCCCACGGTATTCCCTGCATAATTGACCGCTTATTAGCGTTGCGCTAAGGTCTTCCGAACCTAGCAATACGACGGAGGGGGGAATGGCAGGAGGGACGATTACGAGGGCTGACCTCAGTGAGGCCGTCTATCAGGAGGTCGGTTTGTCTCGAAACGAGTCGGCGGATCTGGTCGAGTCGGTGCTGAATGAGATCTCAGACGCCCTCGTCCGTGGAGAGATGGTGAAGCTCTCTTCCTTCGGCAGCTTCTCGGTTCGCGAGAAGGGAGAGCGAATCGGCCGCAATCCGAAGACAGGCGAAGAAGTGCCGATCCTGCCGCGCCGGGTCCTGGTGTTCCGCGCCTCCCATGTCTTGAAGAACCGGATCAACGACTCGCTCAGCAGCGTTGGTCATGAAGTTTCCCACTAACGCAGTCATCAGCAGGATTTTCCTAGGTCAGAATGCAAGCCAGTCGCCCCGCCGGTAAGTCAGCATCAGCCTTTCGGACCATCAGCGAGGTCAGCGAAGAGCTGGATGTACCCCAGCATGTTCTGCGTTTTTGGGAGGGCAAGTTCAGCCAGGTCCGTCCCCTGAAGCGCGGCGGCGGCCGGCGCTATTACAGGCCCGAAGACATCGCGCTGCTGAAGCGGATCCGCGATCTGCTGTACAGCGAGGGCTATACGATCAAAGGCGTGCAAAAGCTGCTGAGGGAGGGACGGGCGAAAGATGACGGGGCTGCTCCCGAAGCGGCGGCCGGGCCGGAGACCGCCGCCTTCGACGGGCAGAAGACGCAGGAGATCAACGAGATCATTGCCGAGTTGAGCGAGTTGCGGGATCTCCTGAAGAGCGCCAACAAGAAGGCCGGCTGAGCACGGCAGGCAAGCATTGCCTTCAGCCCTGCCGGTCGCTATACAAAGCCCGCGCTTTTGAGCGCGAGAAGAACCTGTCGGAGCGTAGCGCAGCCTGGTAGCGCACCACACTGGGGGTGTGGGGGTCGTAGGTTCAAATCCTGCCGCTCCGACCATCAATTCCGAAAAGGCCGCGCCTCGGGGCGCGGCTTTTTTGTATCCTGTTGGCAGGTTCGGTCGCCGAGAGATTCGGGGAAAAACTTGTTTAGAATCAAATGGAAATGAGCTTTTTCTTCCTTTCCAAGATAGCGTGGTTCGTTCTCAAGCCACTGAACGCATTGCTGATTCTGTGGCTTGCCTGGCTCGGCTTTCGGGCCATCGGGTGGCGCCGCCTCGGGCGCCTTTTCGGCCTCTTGCTCGTGCTCTACGGGCTGCTCATTCTGGCGACCCCGGTCCCGGAGCTTCTGGTCCGGACCCTCGAAAACCGCTTCGCGGTGCCGCCGTCCGGCCCGGCGGTAGCGGGTATCATTGTCCTGGGAGGCGCCACCGGCGACGGCGAGATTGCCGCGGCACGTGGAGAGGTGACCCTGAATGGCAATGCCGAGCGTCTGACCACGGCAATGGCGCTGCACCGCGCGATGCTCGACCGTCCGCTCATCGTCTCCGGCTTCAGCGGCCGCCTCGTGCCGCGCGGGCTCAACGAAGCACAGATCACCAGGCAGCTGTTCGCGCAGCAAGGTCTGCCGATGACGCGGGTGCGCTTTGAGGCCCAGTCGCGCAACACGGCCGAGAACGCGCGCCTTACGGCAAGACTGGCGGGGGATGATGACCGGCCCTGGTTGCTGATCACCTCTGCCTGGCACATGCCGCGCGCCGTGGCCAGCTTCAGGGCGGCCGGCCTTTCGGTGGTTCCGCACCCGGTGGACTACAGGACCCACCCGGACAGGCTGGTCTGGCCGCGCCAGCCCGGCGGTTCACTGGATATGGCGGCGCTGGCCCTGCATGAGTGGGTGGGCCTGCTGGCCTACTATGTGACAGGGCGGACTGCGGAGTTCCTGCCGTCGCCGCTGGACGGCTGAGCCTCGGCGGGCTGTGGCGCCTTCATCACCTGGCAGTACTGCTTCTTGGCCTTTAGGGCCGTACACAGTTCCCGCGCCGCTTGCCTCGACCTCAGGGGGCCGGCCAGAACCCGGTAGAAGGTTCCGCGCTTGGCGATTTCGGTCTTGGCGATGGCCCGGTCGAACCGGCTCAGCTGTTCCGGGAAGGCTTTCTTGAGGGCCTGCCACTCCTTCCGGGCGGCTTCCTCCGAGCGCAGGGAGGAGAGGTGGGCGACCAGGTTTCCGGTGTTCGGCCGCTTCTTGGGATCGCCTTCGGCCGTCGGCGCGTCCTTGACGGTCTGCTTAGCCGTAGCGCCCTTCGGTTTGCGCTGCGGAATCGGCGGCGCGGCAACCTGGGGCTCGGCGCCGACCGGGCCCGTCGGATCGATCACGGCCACTGGCGTTTCGGCTGGGTTATCCGTGGATGCCGCGCCGGCCTTTTCGGACCGCGCGCTGCTTGAGGGGGCGGCGGATGTGCTGGCGCCCGGGCCGGCGGCTTCGGGGACCTTCGAACCAGCCATTGTGGCGGCTGTCTGCCCGATCACGCCGCTGGCCACGTCACCGCTGCGCTCCGGGGTTTCGGGCACCCATTCCAGGCTGCTGTCAGGGCTGCTCGGTGCGGCATTGCCCTTCGACAGATCGTCCGCAGCCTCCAGGATCGAGGCCTCCAGCCGGTTGGCCCAGCCCTTGGTGTCGTCATAGATCGCCTGGCAGCCCGAAAGGCCGACGACGCCCGTCAGGATAAGGACGAAACCGCCAAGGCGGCCGATCTTGTGGCGCATCATGCCGTACTCCGCGCTTCAGGCGCCCTCTGGCCTGCTCTGAGGCAGGCGGTGTTAACCACGCTGGCCCGATCCGGTTATGCTAGAGCCTGCGTGGTTTAAAATCCTTAAATGCCTGGGGGTTAGGTCAGGTTCCTAAAACTCCGGTCTTCGCCATTGCTTAACATCTGGCTGCAATGATTCCGGGCGATTTGGCCCTCTGCCAGGGCTCATGCAGGAAAGCAGGTGGCATGCAAACGGCTGAAAACCTAGTGCCGGCTCCGGAGGGGCCGAAGGATGCAGCGGAGGCCGGGCTGAAGGTCGGCCATATCGTTTCCGTGACGGGCTCCAAGATCATGGGCAGCCTGGTCTCGGTGGGGCCGGACGCGGACACGGCAGCGCGCCTCAACGAGGCTGTTCAGATCGGCGCCCTGGTGAAGATGCCGACCGCCCGCTCGGTCGCTTTCGGCATCGTCTCCTCGCTCACCACCGGCAACCCCTCGCCATCGCCGTCATTCGGCGAGCAGTGGGTCGTGGAGATTGACCTCTTCGGCGAGTACATCCTGCAGGACGCGAAGGGCGCCGACGGCTTCGATCTGCTGCGCGGCGTTTCGATCTATCCCGGGCTCGGCGATCCGATCATGGCGGCGACCCCCGAGGAGTTGAGGCAGATCTACAAGCGCCCCAAGGCCTCCAACGTGTGCATCGGGACCCTGCATCAGGACCGGGAGATGCCGGCCTATCTGGTGACCGACGATCTGCTGGGCAAGCACTTCGCCATCCTCGGCACCACCGGTTCCGGCAAGTCCTGTGCCCTTGCAACCGTCCTGCACGCCATTCTCGCCGAACATCCCTTCGGCCATGTGGTGTTGCTGGATCCGCACAACGAGTACTCCAGCGCCTTCCAGGGTCTGACCGAAGTGGTGACGCCGGAGAATCTACAGCTTCCGTACTGGCTGCTGAACTTCGAGGAAATGGTCGAGGTGATGTGCAGCCGGGACGAGATCAACCGCTCGGCCGAGTCCTTCATTCTCAAAGACGCAATCCTCATGGCGAAGCGGGCCACGGCGGCCAGCGAAGACGAAGGCCGTCATCTGACGGTCGATACCCCGGCGCCCTATCCGCTGAGCGCGCTGTTGCAGAACATCGAGGCCGCCATGGGCCAGCTCCAGAAGGCCGAGCAGGCAAAGCCCTATCTGCGTTTGCGCTCGCGCATCGAGAATCTGCGGGCTGACCGGCGCTATGCCTTCATGTTCTCGGGCCTTTCCGTGAAGGACACCCTGCCGGATGTGCTGGCGCGGATCATCCGCGTACCCGTCGACGGCAAGCCGCTTACGACCTTCGACCTCTCGGGCGTGCCTTCGGAGATCGTCGACGTCGTCGTCTCGCTGCTCTGCCGCACGCTTTTCGATTTTGCGGTCTGGAGCGAGCGTGACGCCGCGGTGCCGGTTCTCCTGGTCTGCGAAGAGGCGCACCGTTACATCCCGGAGGATGACGACAAGGGCTTTGAGCCGACACGGCGGATGATCTCGCGCATCGCCAAGGAGGGGCGCAAATACGGTCTGTCCCTGGGGCTGGTCTCGCAGCGTCCTTCCGAGCTCTCGGAGACCATTGTCTCCCAGTGCAGCACGCTTTTCGCGCTGCGCATGGGCAATCAGAAAGACCAGGACTTCGTGCGCCGCGCCCTGCCGGAAAGCGCCGAGGGGATGCTCGCCAGCTTGCCGGCCCTGCGCAATCAACAGGCGGTGGTGGTGGGTGAGGGCGCCGTCCTGCCGATGCGCATCCGCTTCGACGATCTGCCCGAAGGCAAGCGTCCGCAGAGCGATACCGCCAGCTTCTCGGAGACCTGGCAGTCCGAGCGCGGCCTGGACGGCTTCGTCGCCAACACCGTTGAGCGCTGGCGTAAACAGATCCGCTAGAGCAACGCCGCCCAAACGGCGAGGTCCAAAGCCTCCGCCGCCCTCAGGAAAACAGGTCTTCGGCCAGCTCTCGCGATCTGGCTTCGCCCCCAGGCTGACGGGTTCCGGCCACTTTGCGGCCGGCTTCCGTAAGCTTGCAAACCAGCCAGTCCGGTTTGGTCGGGTTGTCGAACCAGGGCTCCGCCCAGCCCTGCTCGATGCAGCTGCGGATGGTGCGGCTGTCGTAACGCTGCCCATAGTGATCGAACAAAGGCAGTTTGCCGCCGGCCTGGTCGAGGCCGCGACGTAACCAAGCGAGCTGCGTTACCGTCGGCCGGACGCGCCGCCGCCTGTGTTCGAGCGCCTGGGCCGTGGGGGACAAGTCGGCCATGCTCTCTCTCCTTTGGCTGCGCTATGCTAGCTTAGCCTCAGGAAGAAAGCGAATCGGGAGGGGGTGGCGTGTCGGCCTGCCTGGTGTACGTGACGACCGGTGACCTCGCGGAAGCGCGGGCCATCGGACGGGCCGTGGTTAAGGGGCGCCTCGCCGCCTGCGCCAACATCGTTCCCGGGATTTTGCCGATATTCTGGTGGAACGGGGAGGTCCAGGAGGGGGAGGAAAGCCTCCTTCTCCTGAAGACGACGGAGCGTCAGCTGCCGGCGCTGATCGAAGCGGTCAAGACTCAGCACAGCTACGACTGCCCCTGCATTACGGTTCTGCCGATCGAAGGGGGAAATCCGGATTTTCTCCGCTGGATCGAGGCGGAGACCGCCGCGGGTCCCTGATTCGACACCGGATGTTCCGGGACCCGTGTCCTGGATAGCGTGTTGTGGGCGCCGGTCCGGGTCCCGCCTCTTTGGTTGGAACCCTCAGTCCACCGGCTTGAAGAGGTGGCGAACCGCCTTCCTGTACTCCGGGTCCCAAACCACGCGCTCCAGGTCAATAGCCTCGTCCACTTCCAGGGGCGCGGGGTCCCTTCGGCGGGGGCCTGGCGTGTCGGCCTGTGCCTGTTCTGCGATGATCATCGTCTTCCTCTCACCTGCCTGGCGACGCCGCGGCCCCTTCGCCGGCGCGCGGCGCTTCGGGCACTGGGTATTCGTACTCTGGGGATCTGCCTGTGCCATCGACGATCATGGTGATGGCCAATCTGGGCTGCCGAAGGACCGGATCATGACCCTGTCATGGCGGATTGCGGCGCAATAGTGGCGGCGGCAACGGACCGGGTGAGGCCGCGGACGCATGGCAGACCTGCATGGCCGCGCCTTGCCCTCGCCAAGGGCTGCATATACACCAGTATTCTGGATCGATAAGGGGTATCGCCTTGAAGGCCGGGTCGGCACAACTGACGCTGCTGTTTTCGTGCTTGGGCCACGCCTACATGCACCTGTTCACGGCGTTTTACTTCGTGATCGCCCTGACCCTCGAAGTCGAGTGGAGCATGCCCAACCACGAGTTGATAAAACTCTGGGCGCTGGGATCTTTGCTTGTAGGCATCGCCGCCTTGCCGGCGGGGTGGCTGGGGGATCGCTGGTCGACCCCGGGAATGATGACCGTTTACTTCATCGGTCTTGGCCTCTCGGGCATCCTCTGCGGCCTCGTGAGTACGACCAGCGCCCTCCTGCTCGGCCTGACATCCATCGGTCTCTTCAGCGCCATCTATCACCCGGTGGGTATCGCCTGGCTGGTGCGCAGCGTGAAGACCAAACGTGGGATGGCCCTGGCGGTGAATGGGATCTTCGGATCCCTGGGCGTCGCTTCCGCCGGGCTTGTCGCCGGTCTGCTGATCGATGCGATCAGTTGGCGGGCTGCCTTCATCCTACCCGGGGTCATCTGCCTGATTACCGGTCTGGCCCTCTTTGCGGCGCTCCGCCTTGGCTGGATCGCCGAGGGCGACGGGGAGCAGGAGAACGATCCGCCCCCCAGCCGCAACGACATGGTGCGGGTCTATGCAATTCTGCTGCTCACCATGGCGGTGATGGGCCTGATGTTCCATGCCACCCAGGCCTCCTTGCCGAAGGTTTTCGACCTGCGTCTGCGTGACCTGGCTGGCGAGGGGGCATTCGGGATCGGCCTGCTGGTGGCTACGGTTTATACCGTGGGCGGCTTGATGCAGCTTGCCGGTGGCTGGCTGGCCGACCGCTACTCTCTGAAGCTGATCTACCTGGGCGCCTTCGCGTTCCAGATCCCGGTGATGGCCTTGCTGGCCAGTGCCGGCGCCACGCCCCTGATCGCGCTGGCCATTCTGACGGTACTTCTTAGTTCCGCGGCGCTTCCGGCCGAGAACATGCTGCTCGCCCGCTACACGCCCCAACGTCACCGCAGCCTCGCCTATGGCGTGAAATTTGTTCTGGCTTTTGCCATCGCGAATCCGGCAATCTTGCTGGCGTCCTGGGTTGAGGGGCGCACCGGAGAGTTTGCCTGGCTTTACGGCCTCATGGCCGCCGCCGCTGCCGCAGCAGCCCTCGTTACACTGTTCCTGCCGAACAAGCGATCACAGCCAAGCATGGCTGTGCCGGCGGAGTAGAAGAATCGCCAAGTAGACGTTTCATGAGCGAGTTCGATATCCCTTATGTCTTCTGTACCTGTTGAGCTTGACCGTCTCGACCACTTCGTCCTGACGGTCCGCAACGTTGAGGAAACCTGCGCCTTTTACGAGAAGGTCTTTGGCATGCGCCGCGTCGATTGCGGCGAGGGGCGGGTGGCGCTCCATTTCGGCCGCCAGAAAATCAATCTGCACCCCAATCCTTCGCCGATCACGCCGAAGGCTGCCGTCCCGGTGCCCGGCTCTGCGGACTTCTGCGTCGTGACCGAGGTTCCGCCGCGGGAAGTCCTCAAACGGCTGAAGGCCTGCAGCGTCGGCATCGAAGAGGGGCCGGTCGCGAGCACCGGCGCCCTGGGAGAGATGAGCTCCGTCTATTTCCGCGATCCCGACGGCAACCTTGTCGAGATTGCCTGCTACGACGCGGTCTGAAGCGCCCACTTCCCGTATTCGTCCTTTGCAGCGATGCGTTCACCTGTGGTTGCGCAGCCGGTCTGATGGAGAAAACGCGGTTCTGTCCGGTGTTGCGCCTACAGCACAGCCGCCAGGGCCTGTTCGAGATCGGCAATCAGGTCTTCGACGGTTTCCAGACCGACGGACAGCCGGATGACTTCGGGCCCGGCACCTGCGGCCTGGCGCTGCTCTTCGCTCAGTTGGCGGTGGGTGGTGGAGGCCGGATGCAGGATCAGCGAACGGGTGTCGCCGATGTTGGCGAGGTGGGAGAACAACTCGCAGGCCTCCACCACCTTCACGCCGGCTTCGTAGCCGCCCTTGACGCCAAAGGTGAAGACCGAGCCGGCGCCGCGCGGAAGGTACTTCCGGGCGAGGTCGTGATAGGGGCTGGACGGCAGAGCGGCGCAGGAGACCCAGCCGACGGCGGGATGCGCCTCCAGAAAATCGGCCACCGCCTTGGCGTTGGTGCAGTGCCGCTCCATCCGCAGGCTCAGGGTCTCGCAGCCCAGCAAGGTCTGGAAGGCGTTCATCGGCGCCATGGTCGCCCCGAGATCGCGCAGACCCACGGCGTGCGCCTGCATGGTGAAGGCCATGTCGCCGAAGGTCTCATAGAAGCTGAGGCCGTGATAGGCCGGTTCGGGAGCGGCCAGTCCGGGGAACCTGTCGCCGGCCGACCAGTCGAAGCGGCCTGAGTCGATCACCGCCCCACCCATCGACGTGCCGTTGCCGGAGAGGAATTTGGTCGTCGAATGCACCACCAGGTCGGCGCCCCAGTGGAAGGGCTGGCAGAGATAGGGCGTGGCCATGGTATTGTCCACCACCAATGGTATGCCGACATCCCTGGTCACCTCCGCCAAGGCCTCCAGGTCGCTCACCACGCCACCGGGGTTGGCCAGGCTCTCGACGAACACGGCCTTGGTCTTCGGCGTGATCGCGCGGCGGACACTTTCGGGATCGTCGACGTCGACGAAGTCGACCTGCCAGTCGAACTTCTGGAAAGTCTTGCCGAACTGGGTGATGGAGCCGCCGTAAAGACGGTTGGAGGCAACGAAGCGGTCGCCCGGCGCCATCAGCGCGAAGAAGACCAGTATTTGCGCCGCATGGCCGGAGGCGCAGCAGGTGGTGCCGCGCCCGCCCTCAAGGCTCGCCAGGCGCTCCTCTAAGGCCGCAACCGTCGGGTTGGTCAGGCGCGAGTAGATGAAGCCGAAGGTCTGCAGGTTAAACAGCGACGCCGCATGGTCGGCATCGTGAAACACATAGGACGTGTTCTGAAAGATCGGCGTCTGCCGCGCGCCCGTCACCGGCTCCGGCTGGGTGCCGGCGTGGATCATCCGGGTCTCGAAGCCCGGGGTCTTGTTGGATTTCATGTCGCGATCTTCTTCATGACAGGCGCACGCGGCGGCGCTTGGCGGAGATGATGCCGGAGTTGAAGCCGCCCCAGGACAGCTCCGAATGCAGGCGCCCGAATTCGATCTTGGGGCAGCGGTCCATAACCACGGTCAGGCCGGCCGCTTCCGCTTTCGCTGCAGCCTCGACGTTGATCACACCGAGCTGCATCCAGACCACCTGGATGCCTTTTTCCCCGGCGACGGCGATGGCCTCCTCGGTGATCGGACCGGCTGCGGCGGAGTTGCGGAAGATGTCGACCATCTCGAACCTGGCCGGAATCTCGGCCAGCGAGGCATAGACGGTCTCGCCGAGGATCTCCTTGCCGGCCGCGCCGGGGTTGACGGGGATCACCCGGTACCCTTTCTCCTGCAGGTATTTCATCGCAAAGAAGCTGGGCCGGTTCCACTTGGGAGAGGCGCCGACCATGGCGATGCTGCGGGTGCTCTGCAGAATCGCCAGCAGGTCCTTGTTGCTGTAGCTGGGAAGCGTGGTCATGAGGCCTGGTCCGCTGCACGGGCAGCGACGGCTGCCGTTGCCTTGCCGTCGTCCTGCGGTGGCACGAAGGGTTCGGGGCGGTCGTCCGGCAGGCTCTCGACATAGAGTGACTGGCTGGGGAAGGCAAAGCCGCTGCCCGCGCCTTCGACCACCTCTTTGATGTGATAGGCCAACCGCTCCTTGATCTCCAGCCACTCGCCCCAGTTGGTGGTTTTGGTGAAGCAGTAGAGCATGATATCGATCGAGGAGTCGTTGAAGCTGTCGATGCGCACGAAGGTGGAGACCTCCGGGGGCTGCGCGAAAGCGTCGTTGCCGATAACATAGCTTTCGATCCTGTCGCGGATCTGGCGCAGCTGATCCACCGTCGTCCGGTACTCGACACCGATCTTCCAATAGATCCGGCGGTGCGTCATGGCGCTGAAGTTCGTCACCGCGTTGTCCGACAGCTTGGCGTTGGGAACGAAGACCGGTGCCTTGTCGAAGCGGCGCACGCGCGTGGAGCGGAAGCCGATGGTCTCCACCGTGCCCTCGACCACGCCGTCAACGCGAATCCAGTCGCCAGGGTGGAAGCGCTTTTCCGCCAGCACCAGGATCCCGGCAATAAGATTCTTGAAGAGATCCTGGGCGCCCAGCGCCACCGCGACACCGAAGAGGCCGAGACCGGCGATGATCGGCCCGACCTGGATCCCCCAGATCTCCAACACAGTTGCGATGCCGATGAAGACGATGCCGATCTTGGTCGCCTTCACCAGCCACTCGATCATTGGTCGTGTGAAGACGCGCTCCAGCCGCTTGAAGAGGAAGGAGAGGGGCCCGACGGCGTTGAAAAAGCCCCAGAAGATCGTCAGCACCACCAGGGAGCGCAGGAAGTTCTCCGCGATCAGTTCGAAGGTGCCTTGGGGGCTCAGGTACTCGATCGCGAAGAAGGCGCCCATGACGACGGGGATGAAGCGCACCGGCTGTTCGAGCGCGGCGATCAATTCGTCGTCGAAGCGCCCTTCGGTCTTTGCGACGAAGCGCTTGAACCGCGCCAGCACGATCGTGGTGAAAAGACGCCGGAAGATCAGAAACAGCAGGAAGATGCCGAGGGCGATCAGCAGCCGTCCGATCTCGATTCCGAGAAAGCCCTGGTTCCAGACATCCAGGACCAGGGCCCAAAACTCTTGCAACTGTTGCATAAGGGAAAAGGCTTTCTGTCGGCGGGCGGCCGGCTCTAACGGCCCTGCCAGTCGGGCTTGCGCTTCTCGATGAAGGCGTCGATGCCTTCCTCGGCGTCGCGCGCCAGCATGTTGGTCGTCATCACCTGGCTGGTGTAGGCGTAGGCTTCCACAAGGCCGTACTCGACCTGCCGGTAAAAGGCCTCCTTGCCGACCTTGACCGTCAGCGGCGATTTCGTAGCGACCTTCTGCGCCAGGGTCAGGGCGGCCTCCGGCAGCTCGCTTTCCGGCACGAAGCGGTTGGCCAGGCCATAGCGGACCGCAGTCTCGGCGTCGATCATATCGCCGGTCAGCAGCATTTCCATGGCCTGCTTGCGCGGGACGGCCCGGGACAGGGCGACCATGGGTGTCGAGCAGAACAGGCCGATGTTGACACCCGGGGTGCCGAAGCGCGCGCTTTCGGCGGCGACCGCCAGATCGCAGCTTGCGACCAGCTGGCAGCCGGCAGCGGTTGCAATGCCATGAACCTGGGCGATCACCGGCTGCGGCAGGGTGGTCAGGCGCACCATCAGCTTGCTGCATTGCTGGAACACGGACTGAAAGAACGCCCGGTCGCCGCTGCGGGCGCGCAGTTCTTTCAGGTCGTGACCGGCGCAGAAACCTTTGCCGGCCCCGTCCAGGATCACCGCCCGTGTGTCCGCTTCCTCGGCAATCTGGTCAAGGCATGCCAGCAGATCTGTCATCAGAGCGACGGAGAGGGCGTTGTAGGCCTGAGGCCGGTTCAGGGTCAGACGGGCGATCCCGTCGTCGTCGGAACGCAGGAGGAGGGCAGGATCGCTCGCACGCGCGGCTTCGGCTGACATCGCTGGTCGTAATCCCTTTTGTTTTGTCATGGATGCGCTCTTGCGAGCAGGGCGACTTTGGCGCTTTCGCCAAGCCGATATCAAGCGCTATTACAGTCGTCCAATCGCATGATATCCAAGAAGGAAGGCGCCATCCAGATGGACCACGACAGGCAGGCCCCCCAGATCACGCTCGAGGCGTTCAACCGGCTGCTCGACGAGACGGCTCCTTTCCAGCGGATTTATGGCTTCATAACCGAAGAAATCGGCTTCGGACGGGCGCGGGCACGCATGCCGGCCACCGACGATCACATCCGCCCGGGCGGGACGATCTCGGGGCCGGCCCAGATGGCCCTGGCCGATTTCACCGTCTACGCCGCGGTGCTGGGCGCCATCGGCAACGTGCCGCTCGCGGTAACCACCAACCTCTCGATCAACTTCCTCCACAAGCCCAATCCGGGGGACATCCATGCAGAGTGCCGTCTGATCAAGCTGGGGAAGCGTCTGGCGGTTGGCGAGGTTTATATGACTTCTCAGGGCGTTAGCGGGCCGATTTCACATGCGACGGCAACCTATTCGATTCCGCCGCGCAGCGATGAGCGCTGATCGGCAGCGCCTGGATCGTTGTTGTATGCGGAACAGAGGGTTATTCTTAGGTAATATAATACCGTATGCCTAACATCTTCTCGTTTCTTGGCTTTTTCTGATTGACAGGTAGGCGCACGGCCCATAGAAACGGCGCGCCGAAGGGTGGCCCAGTCCACGCCTTCCCCGTTCTCATTCAAGAAGCAATTGGCAAGAAGTGGTTGGCACGATGAAAACCTACTCCGCCACTGCGTCGGATATCGACAAGAAGTGGATCCTGATCGATGCCGAAGGCGTCGTGCTCGGGCGTCTGGCCTCGCAGGTCGCGAAGATCCTGCGTGGTAAGCACAAGCCGAGCTTTACCCCGCACATGGACTGCGGCGACAACGTGATCGTGATCAACGCCGGTAAGGTGAAGCTCACGGGCAAGAAGACCAGCGACAAGGTCTACTACTGGCACACCGGTTATCCGGGCGGCATCAAGCAGCGGACCGCCGGGCAGATCCTGGACGGGGACAACCCGGAGCGGGTCGTCCTGAAGGCGGTAGAGCGCATGATCACCCGCAATCGCCTGGGCCGTCAGCAGATGAAGAACCTGCGCGTCTATGCCGGCAGCGAGCATCCCCACGAGGCCCAGCAGCCCGAGACCCTGGATCTCGCGGCAATGAATGCGAAGAACAAGAGGAGCCAGTGACCATGGCTGATGAAACCCAGACCCTGAGCGACCTGAGCGACCTGGGTGAGGCGACAGGCGTTGCCCCCGACGCGGCGCCTGAGGTTGCCGAGCCGCAGCGTGACGCCCTGGGCCGCTCCTACGCCACGGGCAAGCGCAAGGATGCGGTGGCCCGGGTGTGGATCAAGCCGGGCAGCGGCAAGGTCACGGTCAACGGTAAGGATCAGGCGGTCTACTTCGCCCGTCCGGTGCTGCGCATGATCCTCGATCAGCCCTTTGTCGTGGTGGACCGTGCCGGCCAGTTCGATGTGGTCTGCACCGTCAAGGGCGGCGGCCTCTCGGGCCAGGCCGGTGCCGTGCGCCATGGCATTTCCAAGGCGCTGACGCTCTATGAGCCGGGTCTGCGCCCGGTGCTGAAGCGCGGCGGCTTCCTGACCCGCGACTCCCGCGTGGTGGAGCGTAAGAAGTACGGTCGGGCCAAGGCGCGCCGGAGCTTCCAGTTCTCCAAGCGCTGACCGCGAGAATATAACTATATCAATGTGTTGTGCGGCGTTCCCAGGAGACTGGGGGCGCCGCATCTTTATGTCGGTTCCTGTGGTGCTTCGTCCGCCAACACCCGAGGTCGGTGGTGGACCAAGGACCCAGACGAAACCCTACGGGTCGCCGGGCACGCGAAGCGAATGACTGGAAGCCGCGGGTGCTCAGGCCTTAACCCACGGATCCGGCGAGACAACCGTTCGCTTGTTGAGGCAGAGAAACAGTCGGGTAAGTCCTGTTCCGGCGATCGGCGGCGAACGGTGAACGATCCCGCGGTTCGGGCCGGCACGGTTGCCCTTGAACAGCGCGACATCGTGATCCCCGAGGCGCTCCAACGGACCGTCAAAGTCCCTTTGTTCGGCCATGGCCTTCTCGGCATGCGCCATGTGAACCCACTCTGTCGTCGGTCCGCGATAGGTTGCGACGAGGCGCGCTTCCACGGTGTCGCGATGAAACTTCCAGCAGGCATCGTGATCGACCCGCTCCAGCCGGACATCGACCCTGTCGCTGCGGGTGATGTCTGCAAATGCGCTGACGAGATCGTCGATATCCTCGACCAGAAGATCGCGCATATCGCTCTGAACCAGTCCACACGCGTCCAGCAGGGGCACGAGAGCACACCGCAGATCGCCAGGTTCAACGAGGATCCGTATGTGAGGAAGCGTCACAGCATCCAAGCGATCGATCCAGTCCCTGAAACACAAAGGAAGCGAGCGCTGCCAGATCACGAGTTCAGTGGTGGGCTCATTGATGGTGGCGAGGCCGTCCAGTGTGTCGACAGCCCTCACTCCGGAGATCGCCGCGGCGGTCTGCCCGTCGGTCTCCAGTTCCTGGGATGCCGGCGTCATGCTGAGATCCGCCGGACTCTGCCAAGCAGGGTTCATTCCGCTGCTTCCGCACGCCGCCAGGCCGGAAACGGGTCCGGCAAGTCGGGGAGCCCATCGGGTCCATCTGCGAGGTGCTCGGGCAGGAGGCAGGCGTCGAGCCGCGCCGTCAGTTCCGGCCAGTCGATTCCGCTACCGATGAAGACGATTTCCTGCCGCCGGTCGCCCCAGGGCTCCTGCCACTGCGCCTTCATGTAGGCACGCGCGCTTTCATGATCCGGCCAGCGTTCCTTCGGCACCGCAGCCCACCAGATGCCCAGTGGATTGACCGAAGACAGGGCGCCCGCGAGGGAGAACTCGGCCACCCAGTCGGGCCGCGTGGCGATCCAGAAATGCCCCTTGGCGCGAATGACGCCGGGCAGGTCGCCGTTCAGCACCGCGTGGATGCGTTCAGGGTCGAACGGACGACGGGCGCGGTATACGAAGCTCGCGACGCCGTACTCCTCGGTCTCCGGCACATGATCCGCGTAGCCGTAGAGTTCCTTGGCCCACATTGGATGCTCATGCGCCTTCTCGTAATCGAAGAGTCCGGTGTCGAGGATCTTCTCTGCGGGAACGTCGGAATGGTTGGTCTCGATGATCTGTGCATCTGCGTTGAGACTGCGGATGATCTTGCGTGCGGCGTCAACCTGATGAGGCTCTGCATCGGCGACCTTGTTGAGGATGATCACATCGGCGAATTCGATCTGGTCGGTCAGAAGATGCACAAGCGTGCGCTCGTCTTCCTCGCCTACGGTTTCGCCCCGGTCACGCAGGAAGTCGTGGCTGGAGTAGTCGCGCAGCAGATTCACCGCGTCGACGACAGTCACCATGGTGTCGAGACGGGCGACGTCCGACAGGCTCTCGCCCTCAGTGTCGCGGAAATCGAAGGTGGCTGCGACGGGTAAAGGCTCGGAGATGCCGGTTGACTCGATCAACAGGTAATCGAAGCGTCCCTCGCCGGCGAGGCGTCGCACTTCGGCGAGCAGGTCATCACGCAGCGTGCAGCAGATGCAGCCGTTCGACATCTCCACCAGTGTTTCGTCGGTGCGGCTCAGTTCTGTGTCCGCGCGCACCAGGTCGGCGTCGATGTTCACTTCCGACATATCGTTGACGATGACGGCGACGCGCCGGCCATCGCGGTTGTTCAGCACGCGGTTCAGGAGTGTCGTCTTGCCGGCGCCGAGAAAACCGGAGAGTACCGTGACCGGAAGGCGGGTGGCTTCAGCATTCATAGTTCATGCCCCGTTCGATTTAGGTTCGATTGCATGAGCGAGTGGCGTCGCGCGGTGGTGCGCGATGTCGAGGGGGAGCAAACGAAACCTCGACCGTCATTCCATCCGGCCCATCCGGCGACGTTTACATCGACCAGTTCGTCTGATGTTGATACGTTATGTTATAACGTTTTGCAATAGCATGTGGTGATTTGGTTTCGCGGCGCGCGATCACGGTGGAAACCGAAGCGAAAGGGGCTGGGCAGAGGCGCTAAACCTGCTTGTCCGAGAAGAGTTATCTATGAACAGCGATAAGACATGAGGACAAGAGTCAGCGAAACGCTGAGCCGCAACGGGCTCACTTTCCACACGGAACACAGACCGCCGTCACAGCGGCCCGTTTTCTCCTTGGGCCCGTCCTCGCGTCGTCGGGAAACCTTGGGCGCCGCTCTCTTCGTCAGCTCGCAAGCCGGCAGCTAGCGCTCGACGCAGTCGCCCCCGGCGCAGTCGTAACGGGCCTTCAGGTAGTCGATCAGCTTGTCGCGGTCACCCAGAATGGCCTTTGCGTCGTTGGCAAGTCCCCCGCAGGCGGCCCCCCGGATCCCGTCATAGGACCCCCAGTCCCTCAGTCCCTTCTGGCCATAGGGGGTCAGCACGGAGAGTTCGCGCATGCTGGCATGGAGGCTGTACATCCGGCAGACGTTCATGGCGCCGGCGATGTTGCCGATGTAGTACTCGAACTTCTGCATCTCGTCCCATTGCGAGGGCGGGCCGAGGTCGGCGGCCTGGGCCGGAGCAGGGCCGCCGCCGGCAAATCCAATGGCAAGGCAGCCTAGAGCGGCCAATGTTTTCACTCGAACTCTCTCCATGAACCTCTCCCCATGAACCTCTCCCAGGAGTGGGCCTCTCCCCAGGAGCCGCCACAGTCCACCGACGGCCAGCTTGCGGCAAGGCTAACACGATCGGAAAACATCCGGTTGTTTTTTCAACGCCCGGCTGTGTCGCCTGTGCCGGCCTGACACCTCGAACGGCCTCTCAAACTGGCTGGCAGTGTGCCGCGGCAGGTTTGACCTGCCGGGCCACTCCGGCTATCTCCGGGGCATCTGTGCTTTCCCGTTCACCGGCACCGGCTGGAGGTCCGACCTTCCATGCGGTGCCACATCCTCAATGGACCAGACGATGGCCGGCAATATCATTGCGTACCGTGGCGTGCTCCCGAAGATCCATCCCGACGCCTTTGTGGCCGAAACCGCGGCCGTGATCGGCGATGTCGAAATCGGTCCAGGGTCCTCCGTCTGGTATGGCTGCGTTCTGCGTGGCGACGTGAACATGATCCGCATCGGGGCGGGAACGAACCTGCAGGACGGCACGATCGTTCACGTGAACCATGACCGTGCCGGCGACTACAGGGAAACCGGGGGCGGCATGCCGACCTTTATCGGGGACAACGTGACCATCGGCCATCAGGCGCTGATTCATGCCTGCACGGTCGAAAGCGGGGCCTTCATCGGCATGGCCGCGGTGGTTATGGACGGTGCGGTGGTCGAGGGGCAGGCGATGGTGGCGGCCGGCGCCCTGGTCACGCCCGGCAAACGCGTTGCCCGCGGTGAGCTCTGGGCCGGCCGCCCGGCCAAGCCGATGCGCGCGCTCAGCGAGGCGGAACTTGCGGACCTGCCCTATCTCGCCAGCCACTATCAGGAAAGCGCCGCAAGCTATCTGCGCGAACGGGAAGGCTGATCCGGTCGGGATTGCCGTTCGATGTGGCGGAGGCGGCGTTCACCAGCTCTGCCGGCCGCCCCGGCCTCCTGCGGCCGGCACTGGTCTACGCCCAAGGGCCAGTGGGGCGGGCCGCCCGGTCGGCCCCGTCAGTCGTGCGCCTTCACCTTCACATAGCTGCCCGGGCCGTCTTCCAGAACCTTCAGCTTGCCGTCCCCCGGTTTCCGGGCGGGCACCTTGCCGCCGCTCTGGCGGCTCACCCACTTGTCCCACTCGGGCCACCACGACCCGGCATGCTCGCCGGCCCCGTTGATCCAGCTCTCCGGCGACTTCGGGTTCTTGGTGTTGGTCCAGTAGCCGTACTTGTTGGCTTCCGGCGGATTGACCACGCCCGCGATATGGCCCGAGCCGGCCAGGATGAATTTGACAGGCCCGCCCAGAAGCTGGGTGGCCGAGTAGGTCGCCTTCCAGGGGGCGATGTGATCCTCGCGCGTGGAAACCAGGCAGCTCGGCACCTTGACCTTTGACAGGTCGATGTCGACACCCTTCAGCGTGACGCCGCCGGGTTCGACCAGGCGGTTCTCCTGATACATGTTGCGCAGATAGAAGCTGTGCATCGCGGCGGGCATGCGCGTTGAATCGGAGTTCCAGTAAAGCAGGTCGAAGGGGAAGGGGTCCTTGCCCATAAGGTAGTTGTTGACCACGAAAGACCAGATCAGGTCGTTGGCCCTGAGCATGTTGAAGGTCGTCGCCATGTCGCCGCCTTCGAGATAGCCCTTCTCGCTCATCTTCTCTTCGAGCGCGGCCAGCTGCACCTCGTCGATGAAGACGCCCAGCTCCCCGGCGTCGTCGAAGTCCATCATGGTGGTGAAGAAGGTCGCGGACTTGACGCGCTCATCCTTCTTCGCCGCCATATAGGAGAGGGTGCAGGCCAGAAGGGTGCCGCCCAGGCAATAGCCAATGACGTTGGCGTCTTTCTCGCCGGTCGCCTTCTCAACGGCGCTGAGCGCGTCAAGCGGGCCTTCGAGCATGTAATCCTCGAAGGACTTGGCTGCCAGCTTCTCATCCGGGTTGACCCAGGAGATGACGAAGACCGTGTGGCCCTGGGATACCGCCCAGCGGATGAAGGAGTTTTTCGGCCGCAGGTCGAGGATGTAGAACTTGTTGATCCATGGTGGAATGATCAGCAGCGGCCGCTTGTTCACCTGCTCGGTTGTCGGCTCGTATTGCAACAGCTGCATCAGGTCGTTCTGGTAGACCACCTTGCCGGGCGTGACGGCGATGTTCTCGCCCAGTTCGAAGGCCTCTGTGTCCGTCATCCGGATTTTGAGCCGACCCTTGCCGCGCTCGAGGTCGTCCAACAGGTTTTCCAGGCCCTTGACCAGGTTCTCGCCGCCGGACTCCAGGGTCTCGCGCAAGACCTCCGGGTTGGTCATCAGAAAGTTGGACGGCGCCATGGCGTCGACGAACTGGCGGGTATAGAAGTCCACCTTCTGCGACGTCTTGTCGTCCAGACCCTCGACATCCTTGACCGTGGTCTGCATCCAGCGGGCGGTCAGCAGGTACGACTGCTTGACGAAATCGAAAAGCTCGTTCTCGTCCCACTCCGGATGCTTGAACCGCCGGTCCCCGCGTTCCGGTTCGGCCACCGGGGTCGCCTCCTGGCCCATCATGCGCTGCGCGGTGGTCTGCCAGAGGCGCATGTAGTCCTGCCAGAGCGACATCTGCGCCTGCACCAGCTTCGCGGGATCGGCCATCATGCGGCTCGTCATTTCCATGAAAGCGGCGCCGATGTTCATGGGATCGAAGGCGGCCGAACTGCCGTTGCCGTCCTTGTACTGCCGCTCCAGGAACTCGCTCACCAGCTTCTGGCTGCGCTCGGCGATTCCGGCCACCGATTTCGAGATCTCCACCGGATCGGGCAATTTGATGTCGGGGGGCTGTTGCTCCGCCATGACGGCTTCCTTATCCTACCGGGAACTGCGGGCCTGAACCCGGGGCAGGACTCCGGTTTCAGGCTGTCGGCGCCGAAACGCCCCGCAAAGTAATAGGGGGGTAGCGCCGATTCAATAGCGGAGAATCCCGCCTCAAGTCGGGCGGTCGGGCCCGGATCGGCTGAGAATTCGGGTTCTTTGGCGATGCAAGGAAGAGACGCAATGACGAGGTTGCAGGAGAGCGCCGGGACGCCCGAGAGGCCGCGCCGGACGCGCTGGACGGAGGGGGTTGCCGGCCCTTTGGGCCGCTGGAGCGTCTGCTGTGCTGCGGCGCTGCTGATGGTCGGTTGTGTCGCGCTGGACGATGCGACCATGTCCCCCGAGCAGCAGGCGGCCGAACAGCCGCAGAGGGTCACCACGGAGGGGGCAAAGGACGAATTTCCTAATTTGTCGGAGGTTCCCAGCGGACCCCAGCCCCATACCCCGCCGGAAGCCCGCGATCAGATGGTGGCGGAGCTTTCGGCGGACCGCGACAACGCGACGTTCACCGAGGTCCCGCCGCTCGAAACGGCGGCTTCGGCCGACCCCTTCGCCAACAGCCTGATCATCTCGTCCGGCTCGGTGACCCGCGGCGATCAGGTCGCCGCGCTGGAGCCGCAGTCGTCGGCAGGCGACAGCGGGCAGCTGGCGGCCATCATCTTCTTCAGCCATGGCTCGGTCGACCTGGACGGCAACGACCGTGACGTCCTGCGGGACCTCGTGACCCTGCACCAGCAGCGCGGGGGCAGTTTGCGGGTGGTGGGGCACGCCAGCAGCCGGACCCGCAACGCGACGCCGGACGAGCATCAGGTCGCCAACTTCGAGATGTCGCTGAAGCGGGCCGACGCCGTGTCGGCGGAGCTGCGGCGCCTTGGCGTGTCCGGCGCCGCCCTGAAGACCGAAGCGCGGTCGGATGCCGAGCCCGTGTATCATGAGTTCATGCCCTCGGGCGAAGCCGGCAACAGGCGGGTCGAAATCTTCCTGGAAAACTAGCCGGGGCCCCGGTACAAGGGGCGCTGAACGAGGCCCCGCCGACGTTTCGGCTGCAGGTCGGCTGCAGGGCCCCGCGTCGGAGCCGGGCGGGGGCAGCAAGGCGGCCCGGTGACGGGCCCCGATAAACGAGCCCCGATAAACGAGCCCCGGTAAACAAGCCCCGGTAACCGTCCCCCGTAAGCGATCCCCTAAGCGACCCCCGGCAACGATCCGGCACCACAGACCAAGATCCAATGTCCCAGGACTTCCACCGTATCAAGCGCCTGCCGCCTTACGTCTTTGCCGAGGTGAATGCCTTGAAGTCCAAGGCGCGCGCGGACGGAAAGGACATCATCGATTTCGGGATGGGGAACCCGGACCAGCCGCCCCCCAAGCACGTGGTCGACAAGCTGGTCGAAACCCTGGGCGACCCGCGCGTCCACCGTTACTCCACGTCGCGCGGCATACCCGGCCTTCGCCGCGCCCTCTGCCGCTACTACGGCGAACGTTTCGGTGTCGAGCTTGATCCGGAACGAGAGGTGATCGTGACCCTGGGCTCCAAGGAGGGCCTTGCAAACCTGGCTCAGGCGATCACCAGTCCGGGCGACATCATCCTGGCGCCGAACCCCAGTTATCCGATCCACGCCTTCGGCTTCATCATCGCCGGCGCCGCCATCCGCAGCCTGCCCGTAGGGCCCGGGTTCGACTTCATGGAGCAACTGGAGCGCGCCGTCCGCCACTCCGTGCCCAAGCCCTCGGCCCTTGTTCTGAACTATCCCGCCAATCCGACCGCGGAGGTCGTCGATCTGGGCTTCTATGCCGCCGTGGTGGACTTTTGCCGCGAGCATAAGATCTACGTGATCTCCGACCTCGCCTATGCCGAGGTCTACTTCGAGGGCACGCCGCCGCCGTCGATCCTGCAGATACCGGGGGCACGCGACATCGCTGTGGAATTCACCTCCCTCAGCAAGACCTACTCGATGCCAGGCTGGCGGATCGGCTTTTGCGCCGGCAATGCGGATCTGGTGGCGGCCCTCAGCCGGGTTAAGTCGTATCTCGACTACGGCGCCTTCACGCCGATCCAGGTGGCTGCCACCGTGGCGCTCAACGGACCGCAGGACTGTGTCGACGAGATGCGTGAACGCTACCGCTCGCGGCGCGATGTGCTGGTGTCCGGCCTCGCGGCGGCCGGCTGGCCGATCCCTAGTCCGCCCGCCACCATGTTCTGCTGGGCGCCTCTGCCGGAAGCGCTGAAGGAGATGGGCTCTTTGGAGTTCTCAAAGCTGCTGCTCGAGGAGGCGCAGGTGGCCGTGGCGCCGGGCGTCGGCTTCGGCGAATACGGCGAAGGCTTTGTGCGCCTGGGGCTGGTGGAGAACGAACAGCGCACCCGGCAGGCCGTCCGCAACATAAGGTCTTTCCTCCGGTCTTCCGGGATCGGGCCCGGTGATCCCAAGGTTCGGAACATCGCCTCTTGACAACACCTCTGCGTATAGCGGTCGCCGGCCTCGGTACGGTCGGCGCGGGAACGCTCCAATTGTTGGAGCGGAACGCGAGCGCCATCGCGGCGCGGTCCGGGCGCGGCGTCAGAGTCGCGGCGGTCTGCGCGCGCGACCGGTCCCGGGACAGGGGGATCGATCTCTCGGCCCAGCAGTGGTTCGACGATCCGGTCGTCATGGCCCGCGAGGCGGAGGTGGACGTGGTCGTCGAACTGATCGGCGGGGCCGAAGGGGTGGCGCGCGAAACGGTCGAGGCGGCGCTTTCTGCCGGCCGGTCGGTCGTCACCGCCAACAAGGCCTTGCTGGCGCACCACGGGACGGCCTTGGCCCGCCTTGCCGAAGACAAGGGCTGCACAATCGCCTACGAGGCGGCGGTGGCAGGTGGCATTCCGATTATCAAGGGCCTGCGTGAAGGGCTGGCCGGCAACCGGATCAGCCGCGTCTACGGCATTCTGAACGGCACCTGCAACTACATCCTCACGCAGATGTCGGCGGCCGGCGGCCAGGGTGGAAACGTCGGCGCGGCCCAGGACTTTGACGAGGTTCTCGCGGACGCCCAGCGCCTCGGTTACGCCGAGGCCGACCCCAGCTTCGATGTCGACGGCGTCGATACCGCACACAAGCTGGCGATCCTGACGGCCCTCGCGTTCGGCTGCGAAGTCGACTTCGATGCCGTCTATGTGGAAGGCATCCGCAACGTTTCGGCGCTCGACGTGGCCTATGCGGAGGAGCTGGGGTACTGCATCAAGCTTCTGGGGGTGGCCCAGCAGGTCAATGGTGAGGTGGAACAGCGGGTGCATCCCTGCATGGTGCGCAAGGGACGGCCCATCGCATCGGTCGACGGTGTCTTCAACGCCGTCGTGGCCGACGGCGACTTCGTCGACACCACCATGTACGAAGGCCGCGGTGCAGGGGCCGGGCCGACGGCCTCGGCCGTCGTCGCCGACCTGATCGATCTGGCCCGCGGGACGGCGCCGCCGGTCTTTGGCATTGCAGCCACCCAACTGCGCCAGCTGCCGACACTGCCCATGGAGCGGCACGCCTGTGCCTACTATCTGCGCTTGCTGGTGCTCGACAGGCCCGGGGTGATTGCAGACGTTTCGGCGGTGCTGCGTGACGCGGATATCTCCATGGAGTCCATGCTGCAACGCGGGCGTGCGCAGGGCGAGGGCGAGCCGGTTCCGGTCATCATCATGACACACGAGACCAGCGAAGCGGCGATGCAAGCTGCGCTGGCGCGAATCGCGGTCCTGGAAGCCACCTTGGAGCCGCCGCAACTGATCCGTATCGTAGATTTTTGAAAACCTGATGACCGGCGCGGTGCGAGGCGCGGTCCGAAAGGAAGAGGCAGCGATGGCAACGAACAGTGCGATGGATCGAAACCTGGCCCTGGAGACCGTCCGCGTTACGGAGGCGGCTGCCTTGGCAGCGTCGCGTCTCATGGGGCGCGGCGATGAAAAGGCCGCCGACCAGGCGGCCGTGAACGCCATGCGCCAGTCCCTCAACAGCCTGGGCATCGACGGCACGGTGGTGATTGGCGAGGGCGAGCGCGACGAGGCGCCGATGCTCTACATCGGCGAGAAGGTCGGCAGTGGCGGGCCCTCCATCGACATCGCCCTCGATCCTCTCGAGGGCACCACCATCACCGCCAAGGGCGGGCAGAACGCCATGGCGGTGATCGCCATGGCCGAGTCCGGGAACTTCCTCAACGCGCCGGACACCTACATGTCGAAGATCGCCGTCGGCGGCGGGCTGCCGGATGATCTCGTCGACCTCGACGAGGAGCCGGCCACCAATCTGGCAAATCTTGCCAAGGCCAAGCAGGTCGAAGTTTCCGACCTTGTGGCCTGCATCCTGGACCGGCCGCGGCACAGCGATCTGATCACCAAGGTCCGCGAAGCCGGGGCGCGGATCATGCTGATCGGCGACGGCGATGTCTCCGGCGTCATGGCCACGAGCAGCCCGGAAAGCGGCGTCGATATCTACATCGGCGTCGGCGGCGCGCCGGAGGGTGTTCTGGCTGCGGCGGCTCTGCGCTGCATCGGGGGTCAGTTCCAGGGCCGGCTCGTCTTCCGCAATGAAGAAGAACGGCGCCGTGCCGACCGCTGGGGCATCACCGACTATGACCGGAAGTACAGCCTGGACGATCTGGCCAGCGGGGACGTCATGTTCGCGGCCAGCGGCGTCACCGACGGGTCGATGCTGAAGGGCGTGCGGCGCTATCACGGCGGTGCCATGACCCATTCCGTGGTCATGCGGTCGAAGTCGGGCACCGTGCGCTATGTCGAGGCCCACCATAATTTCCAGCGCAAGACCTGGTACGACGAGCTCGGCGTTTAGCGGTCGTGGCCGCCGGTCCTTCAGGCTCCGCAGCGGCGTCGGCGGGCGAGGCCCGGCGGGACTGCTTTCTCGGGGTCGAGCGCTCCCTCGGCGGCAAGCGTTGGGAAGAACGCCTGGGCGGCGGCCGTTTGGGCCTTGCCCTCGCTCAGCAGCTCGGCCTGCCGGAGGTCGTGGGAAGGGTGCTTGCCGCCCGAGGCGTCGGCACCGAGGAGGCGGAACGCTTCCTAGCACCGACGCTGCGTGACTATCTGCCCGATCCTTCGGCCTTTCAGGATATGGACCGCGCGGCGGCGCGGCTGGCGCTTGCGATCCGGAATGGCGAGAAGGTTGCGGTTTTCGGCGATTATGACGTCGACGGGGCGACGTCCTCGGCGCTGCTGCACCGCTTCTTCGCCGCGCTCGGCGTGCCGCTGGAAATCTATATTCCCGACCGCCTGGCGGAAGGCTACGGACCGAACGGACCGGCGCTGAAGCGCCTCGCGGAGGCCGGGGTCGACCTCGTCATCACGGTCGACTGCGGGATCTCTGCCTTCGAAGTGCTGGAGACTGCGGCCGGCGCCGGGCTGGACATCGTGGTCGTCGACCACCACGCCGCAGAGCCCCGGCTGCCTGCCGTCGCGGCGGTGGTGAACCCGAACCGTCTGGACGACACCAGCGGCCACGGACAGTTGGCCGCCGTCGGCGTCGCCTTCATGCTGGTGGTGGCGCTGAACCGGACCCTGCGGACGCAGGGATGGTACGCGCAGACCGGCCGGCCCGAGCCGGACTTGCGCCAGTGGCTCGATCTCGTGGCGCTGGGGACCGTCTGCGACGTGGTGCCCCTGACCGGTGTCAACCGGGCCCTGGTGGCCCAGGGTCTGAAGGTCATGGGCCGCCGCGGCAACGCCGGGCTCGCGGCGCTCTGCGATGTCGCCCGCATCAATGAGGCGCCGGGCACCTATCACGCCGGCTACCTGCTGGGCCCGCGGGTGAATGCGGGCGGGCGCGTCGGCGCGGCGCCCCTGGGGGCCCGTTTGCTGTGCTGCGACGAGCCCGGGCCGGCGGCGGTCATGGCCGCGGAACTGGACGGCTACAACAGCGAGCGCCGGGAGATCGAGGCCCGGGTTCTGGATCAGGCGATCCTGCAGGTTGAAGAGGCCGGACCTGGCGAGGGGCTGGTGGTCGCGGCGGCGGAGGGCTGGCATGCGGGTGTGATCGGCATCGTCGCCAGCCGCCTGAAGGAACGCTACAACCGGCCGGCGCTGGTGATCGCCCTGGACGGCCCGGTCGGCAAGGGGTCCGGCCGTTCGGTTCCGGGGGTCGACCTGGGGGGCGCGGTCATCGCCGCGCGCCAGGCCGGCCTGCTGGTCAACGGCGGCGGCCATCCCATGGCGGCCGGGCTGACCGTGGCGCGTGACAGCCTTGCGGATCTTGCGGCCTTTCTGGGTGAACGCCTGGCGCAGCGCCTGACGGAAATCGCCTATCGCCCCGCGCTCGGCATCGACGGCGCGCTGCAGCCCAAGGGGGCGACCCTCGAATTGCTGGCCGCCCTGGAGCGCTGTGCCCCCTTTGGAGTCGGCAACGTCCAGCCGCGGTTCGCCTTGCCGTCGGTGAAGGTGGCGCAGGCCTCGGTCGTCGGCGAGAATCACGTGCGTTGCTACCTCTCCGGGGCAGGGGGCGGCCGGTTGAAAGCCATCGCGTTCCGCGCCATGGACGGGGCGCTGGGGCCTGCGCTTCTGCAGACCGCCGGTCTTCCGTTGCATGTTGCCGGCCGCCTGCAGATCGACCGTTGGGGCGGTGTTGAGACCGTGCAGTTCGTGATTGAGGATGCTGCCCCACTGACCCATTGATTTTGCTGGTAAATTAGCGATATACGGCGCAGGGAGCCGGCGTTCAAATTGCGGTCAGCGGCGCTATTCCGCGCGACAGCGGGCGCCTTTGGCGGTTAAGCTCTGCTTCATGGTGATGCGGCTCGACGGTTTCCCGAGATCAGGCAGGATCGCTGCGGCCTTGCGCGCCGGACTGCTTGCCACCCTTTTGGCGGCTGTTCCGGCAGCGGCCCAGGCCGGCACAGAGAGCCGCGCCTCTCCTTCGGGGGAGGCTTTGGCGCAGGCTGACGGTGGTGGCCAGCCTGTCGATCTGGAACTGGTGCTGGCGGTCGATGCTTCCTCCTCGGTCTCCGCCGAGGAGTTCGACCTCCAGATGCGCGGCTTTGCCGACGCCTTTCGTCATCCCGCTGTGGCTTCGGCGATCCGCGCCACCGGGGAACTGGGGGTCGCCGTGGCGATGATCCAGTGGTCCGACAACCGCCGCCAGCACATGGCGATCGACTGGCAGCATCTGACAACAGCGGATTCGGCGCAGGGCTTCGCCGAGATCATCGATTCGACGCCGCGGTTTCTGGACGGCGGAGGAACCGCCATCGGCGGCGCCATCGAATTTGCGGCCCGCGCGCTCGACCGCAACGGGTTTCAGGGCGTGCGGCGGGTCATCGACATCTCCGGCGACGGCCGGGCCAATCAGGGCGCCCAGCCGTCGAAGCTGCGCGATCTGGCGGTGCTGCGCGGCATCACCATCAACGGGCTGGCCATCCTCAACGAAGACTCCTCGGTGGACGCCTACTACCGGACCTCGGTGATCGGCGGGACCGGCGCCTTCGTGATGACGGCCAACAACTACGAAGACTTCGCGGCCGCCATGCTGGAGAAACTGATCAAGGAGATCGGCGCCGTTCCCATTGCCGAACTGCCCCCTGAGGGGCCCGGCAGAGTCTACGGCGCCGCGCAACTCGCCGAGCGCAATCCGCCGGAGAGTGGGGCGCAGTCCGGCAGCGCGGGCGCGGTCGACCCGGCCCCCGATCCGCCGGGCTATTAGCATCCGCTTTTGCAGGCGCGTCTTTAAGCGCCGCAGCGCCGAGATTGGCTTGCAATCCGGCGGGCGAGGGGCTAAATCCTCTGCCCGACGACCCCTTCGTCTAGTGGCCTAGGACATCGCCCTTTCACGGCGAAAACACGGGTTCGAGTCCCGTAGGGGTCGCCATCCTTCCCTCCAAACGACAGTTGGTGAGCGCCCGGCCTTCGCCGACCCGCAGCCGTTCCGCAACCCTGGCCTAGCGCCCGCTTGACCCGGCCGGCGCCTTGGCGGCCTGCTCCAGAACGCTCTGCACGATCCCCCGGGTGTCGTTGAAGAGTTCCATCATCACCGTCAGCGGGGTCGGTTGGAGTGGCTGGATGCGCGCTTCCAGATCGCCGTCGACCATGGTGAGCCGTCCGGAGAACTTCTTTGCGATTCGCTGGATTGGCCGGTTTTCCGGCAGGCACAGCAGAAAGACCGTGCGGATCCCGCGGTTGCGCGCGACCAGCAGCGCTTCGGCGACCAGCCGCGTGCCCAGTCCCTGGTTCTGATAAGGCTCCTCGACCGAGACTGAGAGTTCGGCCGCGCCGGTCCACCAGGCACCCGCACGGCGCAGTTCGACAACCCCGTGCAGGTCCTGTCCGTCGACCGCGCCTATGGCCCAGGTTTCAGACCAGTCGATAGCCTCGACGAAATCGGCCAGGCCCTGTGAACTCACCGCGTGGCCGAACCGCAGCCGTCGCTCTTCCGGAGAAAGACGGCAAAGATGATGCGTCAGCTTATCGGCCTCAAAAGCCGACAGCTTGCGAACAAGCGTCATTGTGACTCCAGCGCCGCGGCCCAGCCCTTCAACCAGTTCTTCGCACCGGAAGGGCCCAGGCGCGGCTCTTCTGTGGTTCCCGACAGCGGGTGGGGTTAGGCCTGAACGGCCTGCCCGGGTGCGCTTTGCGCTAAGGCGCCGGCTTTCGCGGCCGGGCGCTTTGCCGGCCAGAGGCGGGCAAAGAGGGCCTTCAGGGCGGCAGCCATCGCCTCGGCCTGCAGTCTGCGGCCTTCAGCGATATGCCGCTCGATGCGGGCGCGGTCAAAAGCGTGGTCGAATCCGGCGCTCATGCTGTCAACGGTCCAGCCTTCCGGCGCCGGCGAATTCAGGTTTTCTGCGTGGCTTTGGTGCGTCATCTCGAAACTTCCTTTTGAAACGGCGTTTCTTTTTGAGCACCTCCCTAAACAGCACTGATTGTTGCAGTGCACAGTTAAAATAGTATTGCGATTCGAATGTGTTGCAAGAAAATTGCTGCGACGCATTAGAGCTATGCGCGGAACGCTTGACTGGCTGGGTACTAGGCTATCCGGCGCACTTGGGGTGTCCCGGGCCCGCTCCGCAGGGCCTCCGGCCCCCGCCACGCCTTTGCGTTTGACCGCTCTGCGATTTGTCGTAAGGTGCGCGGCTGAAGCCGTTACAGGGGGGCGGAACAGGCCGGTGCGCGTCGCTGCAGCAGAGCAGAACGCCGGTGGGTTCAGCCAACGGAAAACGATCTGAGCAAACAAAAGCCGGGGCGGGCGGAAGCCGCGGCGGACAGGGGTTATGGAGTACTTCGTTCAGCAGCTGATCAACGGGGTCACCCTGGGGGCGATCTACGGCTTGATCGCGATCGGCTATACGATGGTCTACGGGATCATCGGCATGATCAACTTCGCCCATGGCGACATCTTCATGATCGGCGCTTTCGTCGGATTGATCGCTTTTCTCATTCTGGGGCTTGTGGGGATCACCTGGGTGCCGCTGGCGCTCTTGATCGTGCTCGTCGTTGCGATGCTGCTGACGTCGGTCTACGGCTGGACGGTCGAGCGCATCGCTTACAGACCGCTGCGCGGGTCACACCGGCTGGCGCCGCTGATTTCGGCTATCGGCATGTCGATCTTCCTGCAGAACTACGTGCAGCTGCTCCAGGGCGCGCGGGTGCGTCCCATGCCGCCGGTGATCCAGGGGGGAATCACCCTGATGGAAACCGAGACCTTCGTGGTCCAGCTCAGCTACGTGCAGATCATGATCGTCCTCGTCACCGTTGCGCTGATGGCGATCTTCGCGACGATCATCGCGCGCACGGCACTCGGTCGCGCACAGCGTGCCTGCGAGCAGGACCGCACCATGGCGGCGCTCCTGGGCATCAACGTCGACCGGACAATCTCCCTGACCTTCGTCACGGGCGCCGGGCTTGCCTCGGTCGCCGGTATCCTCTTTCTGGTCTATTACGGCGTCATCGACTTCTACATCGGCTTTCTTGCCGGCATTAAGGCCTTTACTGCCGCCGTCCTGGGCGGTATCGGCTCGCTGCCGGGCGCCATGCTCGGCGGGCTTCTGATCGGCCTCATCGAGACTTTCTGGTCGGCCTATTTCACCATCGAATACAAGGACGTGGCTGCCTTCTCGATCCTCGTGCTGGTGCTTATCTTCCGGCCGACCGGCCTGCTTGGCCGGCCCGAAGTGGAAAAGGTTTAAGCCATGGCCGTTGAAGCGGGAAAGCGCGCGGCGGTGGCCGACGGCGTCGACATCCAGGCTGTTCTGAAAGAGGCTGGTCTGGCGGCCCTGGTCGCCTTCGGCCTCGCGATCTCCATCGTCGGTGTCCGCACGGTGACAATCCCGGGCGGCCTCGGCCTGGAGTACCGCTGGGAGTGGGTGGTCTTTGCCGTCGTTGGGGTCTTCCTCGGGCGCTTTGCCCTGGCCTATCGGCGCGAAACGCGCAGCCCGGCCCGGCGGGCCGAGCGCGAAGAGGCGATGGACCGGATCGGCGCCCAGGTTCAAAGAGTGGCCAAGATCGCCGGCCCGCTGCTGGTGGTCTTTGCCATCGCCCTACCGTGGATGCCCTTTTCGAACCGCTACATCGTCGACATCGCCACGCTGGTGGTGATGTACATCATGCTGGGCTGGGGCCTGAACATCGTCGTCGGCTTGGCCGGGCTGCTCGACCTCGGCTATGTCGCCTTCTATGCGGTCGGGGCTTATTCCTACGCCCTGATTGCGGTCTACTTCGATCTCTCGTTCTGGATCTGCCTGCCTCTGGCCGGGCTCTTCGCCGCCACCTTCGGCGTTCTGCTCGGGTTTCCGGTGCTGAGATTACGCGGCGACTATCTTGCGATCGTGACTTTGGGGTTCGGCGAGATCATCCGCGTCGTGCTCTTGAACTGGTACGAATTCACCCGGGGGCCCGACGGGATCTCCGGCATTCCGCGCCCCAGCTTCTTCGGTCTGCCGTTCTCGCGCCGGGTGCAGGAGGGTGAGCAGTCCTTCCACACGTTTTTTGGCCTCGACTTCTCTTCGATGCACAGGATCGTGTTTCTTTACTACCTCATCCTCGCTCTGGCACTGATCACCAACCTTTTCACCATGCGGATCCGCAGGCTTCCGGTGGGCCGGGCCTGGGAGGCGCTGCGCGAAGACGAAATCGCCTGCCGCTCGCTCGGTATCAATCCCACCAACACCAAGCTGACGGCCTTTGCCATCGGTGCCATGTTCGGTGGCTTCGCCGGATCCTTTTTCGCGACGCGCCAGGGTTTCATCTCGCCCGAGAGCTTCACCTTCGTTGAGTCGGCGGTCATCCTGGCCATCGTCGTCCTGGGCGGCATGGGCAGCCAGATCGGCGTTGTGATTGCAGCCGTTGTCCTGATCGGTGGGACCGAACTGTTCCGCGAACTGGAGCAGTTCCGCATGCTGGCCTTCGGCGGACTGATGGTGCTGATCATGGTCTGGCGGCCCCGCGGGCTTCTGGCGCATCGCGATCCGACCATGCGTCTCGGCGCCGCTTCAGCCAAAGCCGCAGCCGGGAAGAGTTCTCCATGACCGTGGCAACCGCAGAGACGGCGAACCACGACCTCACCATCCCGAGCGGCGCCAGGGCGCTGCTGACGGTCGAGCATCTGACCATGCGCTTCGGCGGCCTGGTCGCCGTGGACGACGTATCCTTTGCCGCCGGCGATGCCGAGATCACCGCGATCATCGGGCCGAACGGTGCCGGCAAGACCACGCTCTTCAACTGCCTCACCGGCTTCTACAAGCCGACGGTCGGGCGCCTCACCCTGGACAATGGCGAGCGGCAGTTTCTTCTCGAGCGGATGGATGACTTCCGCATCGCCCAGCAGGCGCATGTTGCCCGGACCTTTCAGAACATCCGGCTGTTTCCGGCCATGTCGGTGCTGGAGAACCTGATCGTCGCCCAGCACAACGCGCTGATGCGCGCCTCCGGCTATACCGTCTTTGGTCTGTTCGGCATCGGCGGCTACCAGAAGGCCGAGCGCGAGGCGGTCGACTGGGCACGCTACTGGCTCGAACAGGTCAGCCTCGTGGAGCGTGCCGACGACAACGCAGGCGACCTGCCCTATGGCGCGCAGCGGCGCCTCGAGATCGCCCGCGCCATGTGCAGCCGTCCGGCGCTGCTCTGTCTCGACGAGCCGGCGGCCGGGCTGAACCCACGCGAGTCGGCCGAGCTCAACGAACTGCTGCTTTACATCAAGCGGCAGCATAGGATCGGCCTGCTGCTGATCGAGCACGACATGAGCGTGGTGATGGAGATCTCCGATCACATCGTGGTGCTGGACTACGGTCGCAAGATCTCCGACGGCACGCCGGCCGATGTGCGCGCCGATCCCGCCGTTATCCGCGCCTACCTGGGCGAAGAGGAAGACGACGAGATCCCGCCGGAGGTGGCGGCCGACCTGGCAGACGACCTGGGCCCGCGGCCCGGCGGCGGCAGCGAAGGTGGTGGCGGCTGACATGGCAATGCTTTCCATAGCCGGCGTCCACACCTTCTACGGCAACATCGAAGCGTTGCGCGGTGTCGATCTGGACGTCCAGCAGGGCGAGATCGTGACCCTGATCGGCGCCAACGGCGCGGGCAAGTCGACACTGCTGATGACGGTCTTCGGCAACCCGCGCGCTGCGCAAGGCACGGTTCATTTCGACGGTGAGAACATCACCCGCAAGCTGGCCCACGACATCGTGCGCATGGGGATCGCGCAGTCGCCGGAAGGGCGGCGTATCTTTCCGCGCATGACCGTCATGGAAAACCTGCAGATGGGGGCGACCGTGGCGCCGCCGCAGCACTTCGACGACGACCTGGAGCGGGTCTTCACACTCTTCCCGATCCTCAAGAACCGTCAGCAGCAGCGCGGCGGAACCCTCTCGGGCGGCGAACAGCAGATGCTCGCAATCGGCCGCGCCCTGATGAGCCGTCCGCGGCTGCTGCTCCTGGACGAGCCGTCGCTCGGTCTGGCACCGCTCATCGTGAAGCAGATTTTCGCAGTGCTGAAGGACATCAACCAGAGCGAAGGCATGACCATCTTTCTGGTCGAACAGAACGCCTTTCACGCCCTGAAACTCGCCGACCGCGGCTACGTCATGGTGAACGGAAACATCACCTTGAGCGGCACGGGCGAAGAGCTGCTGGCGATGCCGGAGGTGCGCGCGGCTTACCTTGAAGGAGGGCACTGAGCGGATGTTGAGCGGGCGTCGATCTGGGAGGGCCGTGCCATGATCCCCATCCTGGGCACCAGCCTTCCGGTCTTCATCGCCGTCACTGTGGTTCTGGTCGGCGGCGCGGCCTTTCTCGCGGGTCAGGCGCTCAGTGCGCATTGGCGCCCGGCCTGGCAGGTGGTGGGCTATTCGCTGCTGCTCGGCCTCGCCGATCGCTTCGTCATCTTCAGCCTTTTCGGCGGTGAACTGCTGTTGCTCAGCGGCTACGTGATCGATACCGCCGTGATCATGGCCATAGCCTTGCTCTCCTATCGCCTGACGCGGGCGCGCACCATGGTGGCGCAGTACCCCTGGCTCTACGAGCGTGCCGGACCGTTCGGCTGGCGCGCGCGTCAAGATGGTTAACGCGAAATCGTTGGACTAAAAGAGATTGCGGGCCTCAACAGGCCTGCCTAAGCTGTCTGCCGAAATGGCATGACAATGCTGTGGAATGGCGTCAGCCTGCCACAGAAGTAAAGGGCTCAAATGAGCCTGAGTATTGGGACAACAGGGATTTCAAGCTAGACGGGAGGGTACTTCCAAAATGCGCAAATTCACTTCGGTGCTCATGGCCGCTGCAGCGGTCACGGCTTTGACGGTCACGGCGGCCCGCGCCGAGATCGTGATCGCCACGGCCGGACCCATGACCGGCCAGTACGCCAGCTTCGGCCAGCAGATGAAGGCCGGCGCGGAGCAGGCGGTCGCCGACATCAATGCGGCCGGCGGCGTCCTGGGCCAGAAGCTGGTCCTGGAGGTGGGCGATGACGCCTGCGATCCCAAGCAGGCGGTGGCCGTGGCCAACCAGATGGTCAACAAGGGCGTCGTCTTCATGGCCGGGCACTTCTGCTCCGGCTCGTCGATCCCGGCTTCGCAGGTCTACGAAGAAGAGGGGATCCTGCAGATCTCTCCGGCCTCGACAAGCCCAGTTCTTACAGAAGAGGGCGGTGACAACGTCTTCCGCGTCTGCGGGCGCGACGATCAGCAGGGCCAGGTGGCCGGTGCGTTCCTGGCCGAGAAGTTCGGCGCCAAGAACATCGCCATCGTCCATGACAAGACACAGTACGGTAAGGGCCTGGCCGACGAGACCCGTAAGAACCTGAACTCCGCCGGTGTGACCGAGGCGCTCTACGAAGCCTACACCGCCGGTGAGAAGGACTACACGGCGCTGGTGTCCAAGCTGAAGCAGAACAGCATCGACGTGCTCTATGTCGGCGGTTACCACACCGAGGCCGGCCTGATGGTGCGCCAGATGCGCGACCAGGGCATGAACACGCTGCTGGTTTCCGGTGACGCGCTGGTGACCGACGAGTACTGGTCGATCACCGGCGATGCCGGCGAGGGTACCCTGATGACCTTCAGCCCGGATCCGCGCAAGAACCCGGTGGCCGCCCCGGTGGTCGAGGTGTTCCGGGGCAAGGGCATCGAGCCGGAGGGCTATGTGCTCTACACTTACGGCGCCATCCAGGCCTGGGCCCAGGCTGTCGAGAAGGCCGGTACGGTCGACCTCGATCCGGTCATCGCGTCGCTGCGCGGCAACCAGTTCGACACGGTGCTCGGCAACATCGGCTTCGACGAGAAGGGCGATGTGACCGCGCCGGGCTATGTGTTCTACGAGTGGAAAGACGGCACCTACGATTATCTGCAGTAGGGTGCATTTCCAGCGTTCATGAGAGCGGCCCGCCGGTTCGGCGGGCCGTTTTCCTTTGCCCAATTGTCTTTGCCCCGGCGCCGGCCACGGTTTGACGGTCCGGTAAGGCTTTGCGCCTAGGCTTCGGCCATGCGCAGCCTCCGGCAGATCTTTGTCTTCTTGCTCACAGTGCTTCTCTGTGACGGCGCTTATCCGGCGTTTGCAGCCGAGGGTCATCTGCCGGTCGGCCCGGAGCGCGCGCAGCTGCGCGGGGCGCCCCCGGCACCATCCCTGCCGCGCCGGCCGGTGAACCCGCGGCAGGGCTCCCACCTGCTGCTTGAGGACGATCGTCGGCTCGACCGCTTCGACCTGGATTATGGCCTGACCGAGCTCTGCCGCCTCGGCCGCTTTCGGCAGAAGCGCGATCGTTTCCTGATCGTGCGCCTGGGCGGGTATACCCACGGGGCGGTGGTCGGCGGCCATTGGGCGCTCTACGACCCGGAAGGCCTGGCCGTGCCCGATCTGGTCTATGCGGTGCGGGGCCAGGATACGGCCCGCTGCCGGGTCTATGTCATCCGTCATCTCGAACCAGGACTGTAGTCCGCCGGCGGTCCGTTTTCGCCACTCTGCGGGGGTCGTTCTGCAAGCCTGCGGGCCCGCCGGTCTGCGATTAACGGCTTCCTAAGCTACTCAATTCATACTGTTTTCTTGTCGATCTCCAACCAGCGCGAGACGTTATGGCCAGCACCGAGATGACGCTGCAACGCCTGAAAAGCGGGTTTCCGGTCCGTTTCGATCACCCGCGGCTGATGCTCGCCCTGGCGATCGTTGCCTGTGGCGTCACCGCCTACGCCTTGCAGGCCAGCAGCCGCAGCGGTCCGGCCTCCGACCCTGCAGGTCCGGGCTTTGCGCAATGGTTGCAGATCCGCGGATTTTCGGGATCTGTCGAGGCCGGGGGGGATGCGGCGCCCGGCACCTCTGGGGTTGCCGCGGCGGCACCCTGGCAGCAGCAGCAGATTTGCGGCCGTATGCAGGAAATCGTCGAGGCGGCCTGCAGCTTTGAAAGCGCGGACCGCGACTCAGAGGTCTACTGGGGCTGCGTCTCCCGCGAACTGAAATACACCCTCTGGGGCGCTTACGGCTGCAGTTGATCTGTCCGGTGGTGGAGGAAAAGGGTGGTTCGCCGGCCGCCGCGCACCACGAAACCAAGACACCCAGAAACGAAGGGCCGCCTCTCGGCGGCCCTTTGTATGAGGAGTCCCGCGGTTGGGGGGATTAGGGATGTCCTCGCTTGGCGTAGCCGGCGCGGCGTCGCTGATGGCCGCGGGCCGGCGCCGGTCTAGTGTGCCGGGCTAGTGCAATGTACCCGCTTGGGTGACCGCGTCGCTGCGGTAAGCCAGACCGTGAGAGGTGGCCATGAAGGCACGCTCCTGATGCTGGCGATGGAGCGCCGTCAATTCGCGCCCCAGGCTCTGAAACAGAGTGGCCTTCCAGGAATGAAGACGGCTCGACCTGCTGGCCATACGGGGCCGCTGCCCAACGCCCTCGACGCCCTTTCCAGCGGGCATCTCTGCCCGACCGCCACCCCGGTCCCTTTTTGTCGTTGTTTGCATTGTCATGAACTACTCCCGTTCGCACCACCGGGAACAACTCCCGCATCGCAGAAACGCCAGACTAAGTAACGAAGGTTAAATGAAGGTAAATCCCCCCGCCATTTCGTAAAGAATGGGCGCGCGAACACAGTCTTGTCACAGCTTGGATCAAGTTGTGATCAATATTCGCCGGAATTTTAGATAAAGGTGTTCAGAAGCGGCCGGCAATCCACCGGCGGCTGACTTGGAAGGCCGAGCGGCCGGCTGCGGCCAACGTGGCTTGCGCTGGGCCCTTCCTGCGGCACTTGGGGTCGTCCCGGCACGCTCTCGCCGGGCAGCCCGGCGAACCTCAGGAGGCGATGGGCGCCTCGATCAGGCTCGAGAGGCCCCAAAGGGCGAAGTATGTGAAGAGAATAAGGCGTAAAAGCATCTTGCTTTGGGTCCTATCGACTACTTGTCAACAAGCCTAGGGTCCCACAAAGCCATTAAGAATGAGTTTTGCCACAAAGCATTTCAAATGGCCGATCTTCTGCTGCCCCGCGGTCAGAGCGGTTCTCTCAAATGTTTTGAATGCCTTAGCCTTCCTTTAAGCACCTGAATCTAGACTTGTCGCTGGTTTCTTTTTTGGTCGAACAGGAGAGGGGCGACCGGCCCGCGGCCCGTTTTCGGGAGCCGTCGGCCACGCTGCCCCGCGATGCGGAGAACCGGGATGACACAAGGATCAACAGGCCGCCCGATGCTGCGGATGCTTGCCGTGCTCGGGCTCGCAGGCCTTGTTGTCGGCTGCGCGAGCACCGACGGCGGACCTGCCTACGCGCCGGCCGGGTTTGGCAAGGACGATGCCAGCAGGGCGGAGCGTCTCGTGCGCTACTGCGATCGCCTGGCCGAGGAGGGCAAGTACCTGACGGCCCTGGGCCTCTGTGCGCGCGCTCACGAGATCGACCCGCAGAACCCCGAAACGATGATGCGCATCGCCGGGCTGCTGCAGACGCTGGACCGCGACGATGCGGCGGCGCAGACCTATACGGCGCTGCTGGCCCAGCATCCTGGACATCAGGAGGCCCTCTACAGCCTCGGCAAGGTCTACATGGACTCCGGCGAGGTCGGCATGGCGTCCATCCAGTTCAACAGGGCGATGGTGAGCAATCCTGAGGATCCGCGCCCCTACAACGCTCTTGGAATCATTCGCGATCAGGCGGGCGAGCACCAGGCGGCGCAGGAGCTCTACCGCCTGGCGCTCGAGCGTAATCCCCGCTACCTCTCGGCGCGCAACAACCTGGGCCTTTCGCTGGCCCTGAACGGTCAGCGTGATGAAGCCATTGAGGTGCTGGCCGAGGCTGCGGTGGAGCCGGGCGTCGACGAGACCGTCTTGCGGAACCTCGAAGCCGCCTATGCCTCAACGGCTATGGCCGTGCCGCTGCCGGGCTCCGCTCCGGCGGGGCTGCCGCCGGCTCCAGGGGCGCCGGCCGAACCGCCGCAGGCGATTGTGCCGTCACCGAAGCCGGTGATTGTCGACGCGCTTGAGGGCCATGGCAGCGAGCCCGCCAAGGGCGGCGGTAAGCCGCCGGCCATTCCGGAGCAACCCATTCCCCTGCTGGTTCCCAGCACCGCCGGTGAGACGGAGCAGACCAGCGCAGGCTCGCCTGACACCCAAGGCACGGCAGGCCCGGCGGAAGACGACGGACCGTTCTCTGTGATCGCCGATGCGGTCGCTCGCTTGCTGGAGCCGCCGGCCTGGGCGGACTTCGAGCCAGGCTCGCTGCTGGCGGAGCTGCCGCCGGCAGCCCCCAAGCCGCCCGCACCGCCATTGCCCGTCGCACCGGCTGAGCCGGCAGTACTTGAGCCGACAGTCCTTGAAGAGGCGGTTTTTGAAGAGGCCGCTCTTGAGGAGGCGGAGCCCGTGCTGGCATCCGCGTCTGCTGGCGAGGACTTCAGCGCCGTCCAGCCGTCACCGAAGTCGGATCCCTATTATCTGTCCCTGTTGGTTCTGCGGAGCAGCCAGGCCAGCGGCTGACGGGACAGGTCCTGGAGCACGAAAGCCCCGGTCGCACAGGCGCCCGGGGCTTTCTTTTGCGGTTTTCCTCGTCCGGGCTGCCGAGCCTGGGCAAGCCGGCCCGGTTCCGCGGGGCTCAGCGCTGGCAGGTGATCTCCTCGAAACCGTCGCAGAGGAACTTGTCGCAGATTGCGCCGCTGCCGATGAAGACAGTGGGATAGAGCGCGCCGATGTTTTCCTCGCGGGCCCAGCGTGCCGCGCTGCTGAAGCCCTTGTCCTGACACCAGGCATTGGCGGCCGGGTCGCCGCAGCCACGGTCGCCGTCGACACAGAAGTTGAGCCGATAGACCTGATGCACCGGGAAGCGGAAGGTCTCTTCCGGTGCTGTCGTGGGCGTACGCGGGGCCGGCGGCACGGCCGGTGCCGGCTGGACCTGCGGCTGCGGGACCGGCTGGAGGGCCTGCTGCGGGGGCTGCTGGGGCGTCTGCTGGGGTGCCTGCTGGGGTGCCTGACTGGGGGCGCCCGGCGGTGCGGGCTGCAGACCGCTGCCGGGTGGCTGGGCAAGGGGCGGCTGGGCAAGGGGCTGCTGTGCCTGCCGCGGGGCTGCTTGCGCCGGAGCGGCCGGGGTTTGTGCCGCCTGGGGCGGCGCCGGTTGCAGACCGCCGCCAGACGCCGGGGCCGCAGGCTGCGATCCCGGTGACGGGGCGGGAGAAGCTTGGATGGAAGCGGCCGGGCTGCTGGGCGCCAGGCCGCCGCTGGCCGCCGTCGCCGGCGCTGCGGACGCAACCTCCGGGGCCTCAAGATAAGGGTCCAGCGGTCCGCGCTGGTAGCGGATGAGCACCGATTGGGCCCGCCGATCGAAGTCGTAGTCTTTCAGCTTGTGCCGGGCGGGGCGGCCGTCCTGCTGGCTGGTCAGGGTGATGGAAGCGCCGCTGCAGCCGGGGCCGGCGAAGATGGTCGCCGTGAAGCGGTGGTCGGCTCCCTGATAGCGGGGGTTGAAGTTCTCGGGGAAGAGGGCGACTGCCTCGCTCAGCCGCACAAAACGGGGGGCATCGGCGCCGGCGCCATGGCTGTTGGCCGCCTGCGCAAGGTCTATGCAGGCCTGGCGCTGCGGCGGGTTGGGCACCGGGACGAAGAGACGGTTGAAGTAGCTCTGTTCATCGGAGCGCTCGCAGGCGCGGTTGTAGTAGCTCCTCCGCTCCAGCAGCAGAAAGCCCGGTGGCGGACCGAGATCCCGGCGAAAGGCGATGAGCGACGAGTAATCGTCATCCTGCATCTCAGCTGCTTCGTAGGGCTGGTCGCCGGCCACGGCGCGGGGCGGCTCAAAGTCTGCGGTCCTGCCGAGCCACCAGGCCTGCGGGTTCTCCCGCGTTCCCAGGTTCGGGCCGCAAACGTCGTCGCGGCTGGCGAAGTAGGGTCGCTGGAAGAAGACGACACCAAGCCCCGCGTCTACCCTCATCGAGGCGATCTTTCCGTTGAGTTCGTCGCCGACAAAGGGAATTGCCTGAAAGGGAGCATCGGGTGCGAGGGTCAGGGTCTTCGGCGATCCGCTGAAGCCCGGCGCGGTGAAGAATGTCGCGCTGGCTGCTCCGGCTGCGGTTTCCTGTGCGGCGGCGACCCCGGATCCCAGGCAGGACAGCGCGACCGCCGCCAGGCAGCACTCCTTCAGCCTGGCCCGTCTGCCGGGCCCATTTGATCTTCCTGTACCAAAAACTCTCATCCAACGACCCCCAACTTCGGCGGTTTCACTACCGTGGTCCGCCATGTCTCTGACTGCTCTCTCTTTGACTGTACTCAGCGACTGTACTCAGCCCGACGCCTTCCTTTGTGGGAGCGCGCAGGTCCTGCCGCTTCTCATCCCGCCGCCGTTGATCGTGTCGCTGCGGCGGGCTGCAGAATGCCGCATTTGGGCTGTCTCTCTGCGCGGCCTCCCACTAAGTTCGTGGCCAGCACTTTCGCGAATCCCAGCCACTGCTTCAAGACTATGACCTCTCTTCTTCTTCCGCCAGTGACACTGGTGCTTGGGGGCGCGCGATCGGGCAAGTCGCGCTATGCCGAGAACCTCGTCGAAAGCCGGCCCGGGCCGTGGGTCTACCTGGCAACGGCAACGGCGGGCGATGCGGAAATGGCCGCCCGCATCGCCGAGCACCAGCGCCGCCGGGGCGGGAACTGGCAGACCCGTGAAGCGCCGCTGGATCTCGTCGCCGCCCTGAGAGCCGCGGCCAAGCCCGAATCCACTGTCTTGGTCGACTGCCTTACTTTGTGGCTTTCCAATATCTTGCTGGCTGATCTTGATGTGCATGATGAATGTGAGAAACTGGTCGCCGCGCTTGCGGAACTGGACGGTCCGGTGGTCTTCGTCTCCAACGAGGTCGGCCTCGGCATCGTGCCCGAGAATGCCCTGGCCAGGCGGTTTCGTGATGCGGCGGGCCGGCTCAACCAGGCCATGGCCGCTGCCGCACAGTCGGTGGTCTTCGTGGCCGCCGGCCTGCCGCTTGTTATGAAGGCCCCTGCGTAAGGTCAGGCCAGGACGAGCGCTGCAATGACGGCGCCGAAAAGGAGGGCGCCGGCGGTCAGGTAGACGTCGAGGACGCGGCCCAGGTCGTCGGGCGTCAGGTCGCGGCGGCCGTCGCCCATCCAGTGGTCCTCCACCGTCTGCCCGCCGTAGAGGCGCGGGCCGGCCAGGGCGATGCCGAGAGCGCCGGCCAGGGCAGCCTCCTGCCAGCCGGCATTGGGCGAGCGGTGGCGCGGGGCATCGCGCCGCATCGTGCGCCAGGCCGCTGCGGCACGCGCGCGCGGCAGGATCAGCGCCGCGGCGACAATAAGCAGACCGGCGAGGCGCGCGGGCACAAGGTTCACCGCATCGTCCAGTTTGGCCGAGGCCTTGCCGAAGGCCTCATAGCGGGCGTTGCGGTGGCCGATCATGCTGTCCAGGGTGTTGATGGCCTTGTAGGCCAGCAGCCCGGGCAGACCGAGCAGCAGGAACCAGAACACCGGTGCCACAAAGCCATCGGAGAAGTTCTCCGCCGCCGACTCCGCCGCGGCGCGGGCCACAGCCGCCTGATCGAGGCTTTCGGGGTCGCGGCCGACGATGTGGGCAACCGCTTCCCGGCCTGCAGTCAGGCTCTCCGTCAGTCCCGCCGCCACCGCGCGGACGGCATCGTAAAGCCCGCGGAAAGCCAGCAAACTGCTGGCCAGCGCGGCCTCCAGGACCCAGCCGAACGGGATTCCCGTCAGAAGGCCGTGGATTGCCGCCGCCAGGGCCCCGAAGGCGCCGGTGACGAAGACCGCGCAGACTGCACCCAGAAGGATGCGGCGGTTGCGGGGCAAGGTCTGCCGGTTGAGCAGCCGGTCCAGCATGTCGATCACGCGGCCGATGAGCACCACCGGGTGGGGCAGCAGGCGGTAGAGCCAACGCGGATCGCCTGTGATGAGATCGATCACCATCGCCAGCAGGAGGACGGCAAGGACAGGCGCGGCGCTGACGTCCGGTCCGCTGATCAAAAAATCCCAAAGCACGGCGCTATCTTTGCACTGCCGTGCTGACGGACGCCATCGCGCATTTCAGGGGAGTCAGCCAGCCCTGGCGTCTCCGGAGACTTCGGTCTGAGATGCGGTCTGGCCCTGAAGACGCAGGTGCGCCGCCAGGATTTCCCGCAGCAGGGTCCCAAGAGGCATCCGGTTCCTGTTGCGGTCGTTGAACTGGGCCAGATCGTTTTCGGTCAGGCCATCCGAGACAACGGCTTCGATCAGGGCGGCGCAGAAAGCGTTGCCGCTCAGGGCCGGCGGCACCGAAAGGAAGCTGGAGATGAAGGCCTCGTAGGGAAAGTCGCTGTCGCCTCCGGACACCGAAAGCCGGCAATAGGCCTCCGCAGCGGGGCGACCTTCCGGGTTCCGGCGCAGGTCTTCGAGAACGGCCGCAAGGCCGCCGCTTCTTGTTGCTGTGGTGGACCGGGTTTCGCCCGGCGCTGTGCAGCCTGTCAGGATGAGGGAGGTGCCGAGAACGAGAATCAGAATGGCGGCGAGGCGGTTCATGGTGTGCGGCCTTCTGACAAGGGGGCGGTCGGCAAGCCGTTGTGCAGAAAGTAGACGACCCGCAACAGGCGCCCGATCGCATAGGATTCTGCCTGTTCGTCTCTTGGATCGATGATCGGATCGAGGTCACCGGGTTCCAGAACCCCTTGTTCCGTCGCCGCTACAAGGGTGTTGCAGAAGACCGGCAGGGCTGTGGGCTCGGAAACCTCAAGAAAGGTTGAAAGCACCTCGCGCATGGAGTGCGCATCGTCGCCCTCTATCATGGCAACGAAGCACTTGGCGCTTGCCTCGGCGGGCGTCAACGTGCCTGCGCGCAAGTCTTCGAACACGCGTCTGAGCTCTTCCTCGACCAGGGGGGCATTGGCGGCATAGGCCGGTGCACTCGCGGCGGACAGGATAAATCCCACAGCGGCGAGTAGGTGTCGAAAAGCCATCTGGTCCCGTTTTGCATCGCGGTTGACAGGCGTGGGACGCTAGCAGAGTTCGCTTTTTGATGGAATGCTTCTCAGCTCTCCGCAGCTTCTAGTTCTCCAGCGCCTCACGGTATGGGAAGAGCGCGGGCATACCGCCGGTATGGAGGAAGACCACCGTCTCGTCGGCACCGAAACCGCCGGCCTGAATCAGCCCGATCAGGCCGGCCATGGCCTTGCCGCTGTAGACCGGATCCAGCAGCAGGCCCTCCAGGCGCGCGGTGCGCAGAACCGCTTCGCGCATTTCATCGGTGGGCAGGCCGTAGGCCGCCCCGGCGTGGCCCGGCTGCAGGATGACCTTGGCATCCGGAAAGCTGCCCGGCAGGGCCAGTTGCGACCAGACCTCGCCGGCCAGTCGGCGGACCTCCGCGGCGACGGCGTCCGGGTTCGCGTCGACATCGATCCCGATGACCCTGACGTCCGGGGCGAGGGCTGCGAGGCCGGCGGTGAGCCCCGCCTGGGTGCCGCCGCTGGAGCAGGCATGGACCACGGCGGCGACCGTCTCGCCAGCTTCGGCAAGCTGAGAGGCCAGTTCGATAGCGGCGGCGACGTAGCCCAGCGCCCCGACAGCGTTGGAGCCGCCGGTGGGGATGAGGTAGGGCTTGCGCCCGGTCCGCCGCAGGCTTTCGGCAAGGCTCTCCATGGCTGCGACCCGGTCGGTGCCGCCGTCGTGGAGATGCACATTCGCCCCGAACAGCCGGTCCAGCTGGATGTTGCCGCTCAGCTCGTAGTCGGGCGCGCCCCAGGGCACGACGCGTGTCAGGACCAGTTCGCAGGCCAGGCCCAGCCTGGCCGCCGCGGCCGCCGTCTGGCGCACATGGTTCGACTGGATGCCGCCGGTGGTGATCACCGTATCGGCGCCCTGGCCGCGCGCCTGGGCCATCAGGAACTCCAGTTTCCGGGTCTTGTTGCCGCCGAGACCCAGGCCCGTGCAGTCGTCCCGCTTGACCAGGATCTTCGGCCCGCCAAGCGCCGCCGAGAGGCGCTCCAGCCGCTCCAGAGGCGTGGGCAGATGGGCGAGGGTGATCCGCGGCTGCGCGGCGAGGCGATCCTGCATGTCCTCGCCGAGCCCAGCAGCGGGCCTCATGACGCCGCGCGCTCGCCTTTCGCCCGGGCAATGGACTCCACGATGAGTTTGCTGGCCTCGTCGGCCTCGCCCCAGCGCTTGATCGTCACCCACTTGTCCTTTTCCAGGTCCTTGTAGTGACCGAAGAAGTGCGCGATCTGGTCGAGCAGGATCTGTGGCAGGCCACGGTAGGACGAGACGTTGGCGTAGAAGGGGTGCAGATCGTCAACGGGAACGGAGAGGAATTTCTCGTCCTCGCCGGCCTCGTCCTCCATGATCAGCACCCCGATGGGGCGTACCCGCACCACAGCGCCGGGAATCACCGGCACGCTGTTGACCACCAGAATGTCCACCGGATCGCCGTCGTTGGCCAGCGTGTGGGGCACGAAACCGTAGTTCAACGGATAGTGCATCGCTGTATGGAGAAAGCGGTCCACGAAGATCGCGCCGGAATCCTTGTCCATCTCGTATTTCACCGGATCGCTGCCCATCGGGACCTCGATGATCGCGTTAACGTCCCAGGGCGGGTTCTGGCCCACCGGGATCTTGCTGATGTCCAAAGCTTTCTCCTTTCCCCACAGGAAATTTGCCCCATTTTTGCCCTGCAGCAGGCAGGGGGGCCTTTACCAATTGTTAACGCCGTCCCCCTATTAATAAACTGTTAGGATGAGACTCCATAAGGTCGCAAGAAACAATCATAACTATCAGAATTCGTTTGGTATTGAGTCCTTTGTCCGGTGCGATGCCAGGTCTGGATTCCCAATCCGGGGCCTGATGGGGGAGGCGACGATGCGGACCAAGGATACTTCGAACAGTCATTGCGTGCACCCGCTGGCCGATCAGGCGTATGGGAAGCGCCAACGGGGCGGTGCCGCCACGGGACGGTGGCACGCACGGCCGTGAAGCGTATGGTCGGGAAGCCTGTGGCCGGAAGGCCCGATAATCCAATAAGTTGTCCGATAAGTTGCAATGCGAACTGAGATGAGCTGGACCGAGACCACAAAGCGCCCCCTTCTGTCGCGCTGGCCCGCCGCCTTCATCGCGGCGGTTCTGATCGGCACGACGGCGCTTGTTCTCTATGTCGAGGCCAGCATTTCGCAGCTGAAGCAGGTGCTGCCGGTGGAGGTGCTGCGTCAGGAACGCGACGTCGTCTTCATCATCGACGATCTGGTCTATCTCCAGGACGCAATCCGCCAGGCCCGCGACCTGCCGGGCGCCGAGGGCCGACAGATCATTCTCGATCGCATCGAACTGGTGGAGCGGCGGATCGAGGGGCTGAACGAGTCCTACGAGTTCAGCAGCCAGATCGGTATCGCATCGATGTACGCCACCCTGAAGCCGGTCGCCACCGACCTGAAACTCTGGCTGACGGACGGGGTGCAGGGGCTTGCGCCGGATTCCGAGGTGGTGCTCGAACTGGCCCTGGAGCGGGTCGGCGCCGCCCGGGTCGAGATCGCCAAGCTCTTCGGCGAGGCGAACAGCAACGCGCTCGCCATCCTCCAGGCGGAGGCGGCCAATCTGGAGCGCTTCCGCGGCGCGCTGATCCTGGTGGTGATCGTCATCGCCTCGCTGACGGTGGTACTGGTCGCCTTCATCTTCCGGGAACGCCGCTCCGAACTGGCCGCCGCTGCGGCACAGCAGCGCCTGCGGGAATCCATTGAGTCCCTGGCCGGCGGCTTTGCGCTCTTCGACGCCAGCGAGCGCCTCGTCCTGTGCAACCGGCGTTACGGCGATCTCTATGCCGGTGCACGGGATCTTCTGGTCCCGGGCATGCGCTTTGAGGAGATCGTGACCGCCGCGGCGGGCGCAGGGAACTTCCCGCAGGCCGGCGATCGTGCGGACCTCTGGGTGGAAGAGCACCTGCAGCGCTTCCGCAACCCGGGCCCGCCCTTCGAGATCGAGCTGCGCGACGGGGCGTGGTTCAGGGTGGCCGAGCGGCGGACTGCCGACGGCGGCTTCGTGGTGATCAGCACCAACATCACCGAACTGCGGCGCCGGGAATCAGAGCTGCGCAGCATCGGCGAGGAACTGCGTCACAAGAACGTCCTTCTGGACGCGGCCCTGGACAACATGGTTCAGGGCTTGGCCATGTACGACGTCAACCAGCGCCTGATCATCTGCAATCAGCGCTTCCTCGATCTCTACAGCCTGCCGGCGAGCATGGGCCAGCCGGGCACCGATCTCGTGGAGATCCTGGACTACACCGCTCAGCTTGAAGGGCTGACCAAGGACCAGGCCAGCATCATGCGGCAGCGCCGGATGGCGGCGGCGGCCAGTGCGCAGGAGACCAAGCTGCAGGACTTCCTGTCCAACGGCCGGGTGATCAACGTGCTGCATCGGCCGATGCCCGGCGGCGGCACCCTGGCGACCTATGACGATGTGACCGGCAGTTACAGCGCCGAGCGTCAGCTGCGCAGCGCGAAGGAAGAGGCGGAGTTGGCCAGCCGGGCCAAGTCCGACTTCCTGGCCAACGTCAGTCATGAACTGCGGACGCCCTTGAACGCGATCATCGGCTTCTCCGAGATCATCAAGGACCAGCTCTTCGGCCCCATGGGCAACCAGCGCTACCGCGAGTACGCCATCGACATCCACGACAGCGGCACGCACCTGTTGAGCCTCATTAACGATATCCTGGACCTTTCGAAGATCGAGGCCGGCAAGTTCGAACTCCACGAAGAGCCCATCGACCTGGAGGCGGCGACCAAGGCGTCGTTCCGGATCATGCGCGACCGTGCCGAAGAGGCCGGCGTCGTGCTGATTCTGGACTTCCCCGCGCAGCTGCCCCGCCTGCGGGCCGATCCGCGCGCCGTCAAGCAGATCCTCCTCAACCTGCTCTCTAACGCGGTGAAGTTCACCGATGCGGGCGGACAGGTTTCGGTCGAAGCGCGGATGCTGGGGTCCGGCGGACTGCGCGTCCAGGTGAAGGATACCGGCATCGGCATCGCCGAAGAGGATATCGCCAAGGCCATGGCGCCCTTCGGCCAGGTGGACTCCTCCCTCAGCCGCAAGTACGAGGGCACCGGCCTCGGGCTGCCGCTGACCCGCCGGCTGGTCGACCTCCACGGTGGCTGCCTGACCCTGGCGAGCAAGGCCGGGCAGGGCACCTCCGTCACCATCGACTTCCCGGACACCCGGGTCTGCACCGAGGATCTGGATTTCGACGACACGCCGCGGATCGTCGGCAAGTCCGCATAACAGACAGGAAGCCGCAGGGCGTGCCCTTGGAGGGCTGCCTGCGGGTTGCAGCCTGGCCCCCTGCGCCGGTGGCGCACAAAACACTCGCCTTTGCCACAAGATGTAGTGTATCCTCCTCCCAACGGGGGTATATGAGGGGTGCGGTCGTGGGGGAGGCCTTTGATCCGGCATTTCTTCCGGACATAAAGCTTCGACAGCTTTATGCCTATTGGGAAAGCCTCGGCGGTGCGGAGCGCCTGCCGTCGCGGCGTGATATTGATCCCGTTGAGATACCCACGCTTCTGCCGAACATCTTCTTGATCGATGTGGTCGGGGACGCTGAAGACTTCGTATTCCGCCTCGCCGGAACTCTGGTGGAGGATGCCTTCTCGATGCCGCTGAAGGGAAAGTCCATCGCGGAGATCCAGAAGCGTGCCGGGACACCCATCCCGGTGGCCCACCACATCGAAGTTGCCCGTGGCGGCGGGCCGCGCTACCGCGAAGGCAAGATGCTGGTCCCCGGACGGGAGCACTGGGAGATCAAGCGCCTGCTGCTGCCTTTGGCCAGTGACGGTGTGACCATTGACGTCTTGATGGGGGCTGCCGTCTTCCGGCTCGGCGGCAAGGAGAGCGACCACCCGCCTGAGCCGCTCAGCCATCTGCGCCAGCCGGACCGGGTTTCCTACGGCGGATAGGCGACGGGCCGGAACAGCGGCCCGTCTTCACCGGCCCGTCTTCACTGGCTTGTCGTCACGGCGAAACCGCGGTTTCGCGGCGCCCGGTTTTTTCCCCAGACGCACACCTTGTCAGCCCGCCCGGGCTGTGCTTGCCTAAGGCCATAACGATAACCGGTTCGCCCGACACTGCGGCGGCCAACACGGGAGAACGTGGCGGCAATGGCCAAGACATTTCAACCGCGCCGGCCGGCTGTGCCGGTGGATGTACCTCCGGGCCTGCGACCCGCTTCCGGAGTTCTGGGGATCGCGAAGCCCGACCCGGCGCCTCAGCAGCCTTCCGCGGATCCGCAGGGCGATGGGACGCTTATGGTCGGCGCCGGCATTTTCGTGAAGGGTGAGATCGAGTCCTGTCAGACGCTCACGGTCGAGGGCCGCGTCGAAGCGTCGTTGGAAGCCTCGGCACTGAAAGTCCGCAAGGGCGGGGTCTTCAAGGGCAAGGCATCGGTCGAAACCGCCACGGTGGCGGGCGAGGTCGAGGGTGACCTCACGGTCCGCGGGCTCCTGACTATCGAGCCTCAAGGGCGGGTCAGCGGTACCATCCGCTATGCCGAGATCTCCATTCGCCCCGGCGGTCAGATCCGCGGCGATGTCGGCTTGATCCCGGCGTTGGTCGCAGACGAAGACGTCGCCTAAACGGCGGTTTGGAGCGCTCAGGGCCGGTGTGACCGGGCGCCGGCGCCCGCGCGTCCGCCCAGTAAAGCCGGCAGGATCTCTGCGTTGACGGCGCCATAACCCTTACCGCGCACGGCGATCTCCGGCGCCAGCAGCAGGTCTGCCGCCGGCAAGGCGTGAAACGGCAGTGCCGGATAGGCATGGTGCGCAGTGTGCCGGTTCATGTTCCAGCAGAGCCAGCGCAGCGCGCGATGGGTTTCTGTCGTTCGGGAGTTCCGGAGCATATCGGCTGTCTGCGGACAGCCGCTGTGTTCGGCGAGCAGAAAGAGCCGCAGGAATGGCTGCCCGAGGACCATGGGCAGAACCCAGAGCATCAGCAGAAGAGGGGACTGCGCCCAAAGACTGCCGGCCAGCAAAGCGCCGTAGAGTCCGCAGTGCCAGCGCGCTTCGCGCACGGTTGCCGGGCGTTGGCGCGGCGGGACGAAACCTTCGTCCACCCTGCCGCCGGCGTGCCGCAGCAAGGTCCCCAAGCGCTCGCGCCAGTAGGATGCACCGGACACATGCAGCAGGTATCCGGCGATGCTCGAGATCGGCGGGCCCGCCAGTTCCGGGTCGCGAAGCGGATCCTGCGTGAAGCGGTGATGCTCGAAATGGAAGGCGCGGAAGTAGCCGGCTGGCAGAAGCAGCAGAAAGCCGCAGGCCGCGGCCACGGCATCGTTCAGCCGCCGGCTGGCGAAGGCAGTCCGGTGGATGGCTTCGTGCAGCGGTGCGAAGAGAAACACCAGCACGATGCCGTGAACGAGAGCCGCCGCTGCGAAGGCAACAGGGCCTGAAGCGAGAAGAACCAAACCGCCCGTGACCGCGAGCAGCCCGAGATGTCCCGTCGCCTGGGCCAGCCCCTTGGCATCGCTGCGCACCGCCAGAGCCTTCAGGGCCTGCTTGTCGATCGTGTCGTTGCGATAGACGTCCTCTTCCATCGCCGGGCAGCTGTCCCTAGCAGAGGACCTTCGCGTGGTGGCGGAGATGATCCTCCACGAAGGTCTGGATGAAGTAGTAGCTGTGATCGTAGTCCGGCTGCATGCGGAACTCAAAGTGCTGACCGGCCTCCTCGCAGGCCGCCACCAGCAGGTCCGGCTTCAGCTGCTCGGCGAGGAAGGGATCTTCCGCGCCCTGGTCGATGAAAATCTGCGCGTCCGAAGGCTGCTTGCGGATCAACGCGCAGCTGTCGTAGTCCGCCCAAGCCTCCCGGTCGGGGCCGAGATAGCCGGTGAAGGCTTTCTGACCCCAGGGGCATTCGCTGGGCGCGCAGACCGGTGCGAAGGCCGAGACGGAGCGGTAGACCCCTGGGTTCTTCAGGTGGATGGTGATGGCCCCGTGCCCGCCCATGGAGTGGCCGAAAATCCCCTGATGGCCCATGTCCGCGGGAAAGTGTTCGGCAATCAGGGCCGGAAGCTCTTGCGTGATATAGGAGTACATCTTGTAGCGGCTCGACCAGGGCGCTTCGGTGGCGTCGACGTAGAATCCCGCGCCGCTGCCGAAGTCATAGTCGTCGTCCTCGCCGGGAAAGCCGCAGTTGCGCGGCGAGGTGTCGGGCATCAGCAGCATCAGGCCCAGTTCCGCGGCCACCCGCTGGGCGCCCGCCTTGGCGGTGAAGTTCTCTTCCGTGCAGGTCAGGCCGGAGAGGTAGGTGACCAAAGGAACCTTGGCGCCGCCCTTGGCTTGAGGCGGCTGATAGACGGCAAAGTTCATCGGGCCACCGCAGAGCGCGGACCCGTGGCTGTAGAACCCCTGGGTTCCTTCGAAACAACGCTGCTGGCTGACGACTGAAAGATCCATATCTGCCCCAAGTGTTATCGCGCGGAACGGCTTGGCCGCCCTGCTGTTCCCCCGCCGCCCGACGATCAGGCTGCAACCGCAGGCCTCTCAACCCGGCCTCGGCGACTCCACCTATGATATCGCCTTTGGCGGTTGCGCCATAGAGATGTAGCCTAGCAACCCTGCGGCGAGACCTGTCGGCGAAGACCGCTGTGTTGGTCCGGATACGGCCTAGTAGACGACGACGCTGCGGATCGACTTGCCCTCGTGCATCAGGTCGAAGGCCTGGTTGATGTCGTCCAGCGGCATGGTGTGGGTGATCAGGTCGTCGATGTTGATCTTGCCGTCCATGTACCAGTCGACGATCTGCGGCACGTCGCTGCGCCCGCGCGCACCGCCGAAGGCCGTGCCCTTCCAGACCCGGCCGGTGACCAGCTGGAAGGGGCGGGTGGCGATCTCCTGGCCGGCGCCGGCGACCCCGATGATGACCGAGACGCCCCAGCCCTTGTGGCAGCACTCCAGGGCCTGGCGCATGGTGTTCACGTTGCCGATGCACTCGAAGCTGTAGTCGGCGCCACCGCCGGTCAGTTCCACCAAGTGTGCGACCAGGTCTCCTCCGACTTCCTTGGGGTTCACGAAGTCGGTCATGCCGAACTGTTCGCCCAGCGCTTTGCGGGCCGGATTCAGGTCGACCCCGACGATGCGGTTGGCGCCGACCATGCGGGCGCCCTGAATGACGTTGAGACCGATACCGCCGAGACCGAAGACAACGACGTTGGAGCCCGGCTCCACCTTCGCCGTGTTGATGACGGCGCCCACCCCGGTGGTCACGCCGCAGCCGATGTAGCAGATCTTGTCAAAGGGGGCGTCCTCGCGCACCTTGGCGAGCGCGATCTCCGGCAGCACCGTGAAATTGGCGAAGGTCGAGCAGCCCATGTAGTGGAGCACCGGCTTGCCGTCGAGGGAGAAACGGCTGGTCCCGTCCGGCATCAGCCCCTGGCCCTGGGTGGTCCGGATCGCCTGGCAGAGGTTCGTCTTGGGGTTCAGGCAGTAGTCGCACTGGCGGCACTCCGGCGTGTAGAGCGGAATGACGTGATCGCCCTTCTTGAGGGAGGTGACGCCGGGCCCGGTATCCACGACGACGCCCGCGCCCTCGTGGCCCAGAATGGCGGGGAACAGGCCTTCCGGATCCTCGCCGGACAGTGTGAAGGCATCGGTATGGCAGATCCCGGTGGCCTTGACCTCGACCAGGACTTCGCCCTCCCTCGGCCCGTCAAGCTGAACCGTTTCAATCGACAGAGGCTTGCCCGCTTCCAGGGCAACCGCAGCGCGCACGTCCATCTTTTGTCGTCTCCCCCCAAGAGTGCTATGAGGAATGTTATTGGAATCGAAGGCTTTCCCGGCAGTCTAGGACGACAGCCGCGTATTCGCTATACCTGAAGAACGACGGCGGCGGCCCGCGACGAAGTCTGGCCGCAGAGTGGAGAGGCCAGGTGGAGAGGCTAGGCGGAGAGCCCAAGTGGAAGAGAAGGAAGATGCTCATGGATGACTCTCTGCGCCAGGCGCGGATTGACCTTGCGGCGGCCCTGCGGCTGGCGGCGCGCTTTGCGCTCAACGAGGGCATCTGCAACCACTTCAGCTACGCGCCGCCGGAACGTCCCGGCTGCTTCCTGGTGAATCCCTTCGGCCTGCACTGGTCGCAGATGACCGCCAGCGACCTGCTGCTGGTCGACAACGACGGGAAGGTGCTGGAGGGCGAGCGCGAACTGGAAACCACTGCCTTCTGCATTCACTCGCGCATCCACATGCGTCATCCGCGCGCCGCCTGCGTGCTGCACACACACATGCCCTATGCCACCACGCTGACGTCGCTTGAGGACACGCCGCTGGAGCCGATCAGCCAGAACGCGCTGCGCTATTACAACGATGTGGCCTACGACCAGAGCTACAACGGTCTTGCCGGCGATGTGGAGGAGGGCGACCGCATGGCCGCGGCGATGGGCGGGAAACGGGTGCTGTTCCTGGCCAACCACGGCGTCGTGGTGGTCGGCGACAACATCCCCAAGGCCTTCGAGGATCTCTACTACCTGGAGCGGGCCTGCCAGCTGCAGGTGCTGGCGCACTCCACCGGGCGGCCCCTGAAGCGGGTGACCGACAACATCGCCGCCACCACTTTCACCAAGCCCGAGGCCGCCCAGCATTACGCCGAGGCGCACTTCGAGGCGCTGAAACGCCTCCTGGATGCCGAGGACGCCAGCTACCTGAATTGAGGCCGGAGCGAACCCGATGCACAAGAGCCGCCTTGCCGCCATCGTGCTGGACTGCCGCAGCGACGACTACGAGCGCGACGCGGACTTCTGGTCGGCGGCCCTGGGCCTGGATCTGAAGCCGCTTCCCGAGGGTCAGGACCCGCGCTACCGCGACCTCGACACGCCGGCGGGCGAGGCGAAGATCCTGCTGCAGCAGGTCGACCACCCAAGCCGGGCCCATCTGGACATCGAAACCGACGACGTCGAGGCGGAGGTCAGGCGCCTGGAGAACCTGGGCGCCAAGAGGGTGGCCCGGGTCCGCACCTGGTGGGTGATGGAAGCGCCGAGCGGACACCGGTTCTGCGTGGTCAATCCCCAGAGGCCGGATTTCCCAGGAAATGCAAAGGCTTGGCCATAGCAGTCGTTCCGGGAAGAGTTAGTATTCTTCAATGCTTTGCCGCTAACCTCCTGGCACGACGACGACCTTACGAGGGATCGGAGCAGGCATTGGAATCCACGGTGAAAGGCTTCTTTATGCAGCTTTTGTGGGGCGCGCTGATCGCCTACTTCATAATCCTGGTGATCATGTTCCTGGCCCAGCGCAGCCTGATGTACCCGGCCGGCAGGGACATGCCGCGGCTGGCGGACCATGCGTTGCCCGGCATGCAGGCGATCGAGACGGAGCCGGAGGCGGGTCTCAGACTCACGCACTGGTTCCATCCGCCGGCCTCTCAAGACCAGCCCGTGATCCTGTATTTTCATGGCAATGCCGGCCATCGCGGCGACCGTGTTCCCAAAATGCGGCCACTGATCGATGCCGGCTTCGGCCTTCTCATCACCGGCTATCGCGGCTACGGCGGCAACCCCGGCAGCCCGAGCGAGGCAGGCCTGCGCGCCGATGCCCGCTCGGTGCACGACTGGTTGCTGGAGGCGGGTTATGACAGCGGCCAGATCGTCATCTTCGGGGAATCGCTTGGCACCGCCGTTTCCGTCGCGCTCGCCAGCGAGCGGCCGCCGGCGGCGCTGATACTGGAAGCGCCGCCCAGTTCCATCGCCGACGTGGCCGCCGCCCACTACTGGTATCTGCCGGTCAGGCTGCTGATCCGCGACCCCTGGGACTCCCTGGCGCGCATCGGCTCGATTTCGGTGCCGCTCTTCCTGATGCACGGCGAGCGCGACCATGTCGTGCCGGTCCGCTTCGGGCGCAAGCTCTACGAGGCGGCCAACGAGCCCAAGCAGGCGATCTTCCATGACAACGCCATGCACACGGACCTGTTGGACTACCGCGACGTGGTGGAGGCGGTGATCGCTTTTATCCGTGACAAGACGGTGATGAAAATTCAGCCTTAAAAGGTCGGCTTCACCTAGCCGCTCAGCGCCTGCAGCGCTTCGGGCGTATCGATGTCAACCAGCACCGCATCGTCGTCCATCGGTACCTCGCAGACCACCTCCGCATGCTCGCCGATCAAGGCGCGGGCGCCGACGTCTCCGGCGACCTCCTGCATTTCGGCAAAGAAGCGCCGGGCGAAGAGAACGGGGTTGCCGCGTTTGCCCTGCCAGGTCGGCACGCAGATGGCGCGTCCTTCCAGCGGGTTAAAGGCGGCCATCAGGCGGTCGACGATCTGCGGCGAGACCCGGGGCATGTCGCCGAGGCAGACAAGCACGCCGTCGATGTCTTCCGGGAGAGCGGCAAGGCCGCGGTGCAGGGAGGAGGCGAGGCCGCTGGCATAGTCCGGGTTGTGCGCCAGGGTGAAGCGCCCCTCGGGCAGCGCCGCCTCGACGGCCGCATAGTCGTGGCCGGTGACCACGGCCAGGGGCCCGGCCTGGGAGGCCAGCAGGCACTCTGCCACATGGGCGACCATGGGCTTGCCGTCCACCGGCAGCAGCAGTTTGTTGTCCTTTCCCATGCGGCGCGACTGGCCGGCCGCAAGCATGAGCGCCCCAATTCGCGGCGCCCGTGGCGGCCCGGCTTCCGTCTCCACGGCCTCGGCGCGGGGCAGGGGACGGCTGGCGATCTCCTTCAAGAGACCGCCGGCGCCCATGCGCATGATGTCCTCGGGCGTGGTTTCGATGCCGGCGACGAGGCGCTGCAGGACCCAGTCGAAGCCGTTCAGCTTGGGCGAGCGGGCGCAGCCCGGCAGCCCGATTACGGCGCAGTTGCGCAGGTTGCCGACCATCATCAGGTTTCCGGGATCGACCGGCATGCCGAAGTGATCCACTTCGCCCCCGGCGGCGGAGAGACCGGCGGGCAGCACGTCGCGACGGTCGACGATGGCCGAGGCCCCGGACATCAGGACGATTTCGCAGCCGTCCTGCTCCAGCCGGATCAGCTGCTCGGCCACGGCCGCTTCCGTATGCGCGCAGCGGCGCTCGACAGCTGGTTCGCAGTCCAGCATCGCCAGGCGCTGGTTGGCCACGTCTCGCGTCTTATCCAGCAGCTTTTCCTTGGTGCCGGACAGGCTGGTTTGGATCAGTCCGACCTTGCGCGGCTGCAGCGGCGCGATGCGGATCATCGGGCCCTGACTGCAGGCGACGGCGAGGCAGGCCTCCAGAACGTGCCGGGTGATGGCGAAGGGAATGATCTTGATGGTCGCCGCCATCTGCCGGGGGTCGACCAGATCGTAAGGAGGCAGGGTGGCCAGGGTGACCGACTCGTCGACCAGGTTCAGGGCGTCGATGCGCGCGCGCTCAGCCACCAGCACGCCCCGGGATTGGACCATCAGGTTGCAGCGGCCCGTGAAACTGGCGCTGGCGGTCAGACCCTCGCCGCAGACGGCCCCGGCCAGGGCGGAGGCCGCCTCGTCTTCGTGAATTTCGTTGGCTTCGAGTTGGGCCGCGACGACCCGATGCACCTGGGCTTCGCGCAGGCTTGTGACATCGCCTTCAGAGAGACGGCGCCCCTTCTTGAAGGCAATGCCCGGCGCCTTGATCGAGTGGGCCAGGATCGCGCCGACGGCGTCGTCGACGGACAGGTCGCCGAAGATCATTGTGCCGCCACGGCGCCGGGGTCCGGCGGGACGGCGCGCACCAGGGGCGGCGCCCCGTGCAGTGCCTGGGTCATCTGGGCGAGAATGGCGATGGAGATCTCCGACGGGCTCTTGGCGCCGATTGGCAGACCGATGGGGCCGTGGATGCGTGCCAGGACGCTTTCCCCCATGCCGGCCTCACGCAGGCGGTCCAGGCGCTTGCCATGTGTTTTCTTGCTGCCAAGCGCACCGATGTAGAACGCCGTCGAGGCAAGCGCCACGCCGAGGGCCGGGTCGTCCAGCTTGGGGTCATGAGTCAGGACCACCACAGCGCTGCGATGGTCCGGATCGAGGCTGCGCAGGGCCTCGTCCGGCCAGCCGTCCACCAGGGTCACGTCCGGAAAGCGCTCGGCATTGGCCCAGGCCTTGCGAGGATCGACCACCAGAACCTCGTAGCCCGCGAGCTGCGCCATAGGGACAAGCGCCTGGCTGATGTGGACCGCGCCGACCACGATCAGGCGCAGCGGCGGATTGTGGACATGGACGAAGAGGTTTTCGTCGGCCGCCAGCGGTCCGCTGCGGTCGGCCTGGATGGCCTCTTCGACTGCCGCACGCAGGTCGTCCGAAAGCGCCAGGTCGCCGTGATGGATGCCGGCGATCATCAGGGCCTGCCGGCCGTCGCTGAGATCGGTGACCAGCGCCGTCGGCCGCTTCTCCGCCCGGGCGGTCTGCAGGGCTTCCAGGAGGGCGCGCTTCATTCGAGGGCCTCGACGAAGACGCGGATGGTCCCGCCGCAGGCCAGGCCCACTTCCCAGGCCTGCTCGTCGGAAACCCCGAACTCCAGCAGTTTGGGCGGAGCCCCGGCCATGATCTGCTGCGCTTCGTGGACGACGGCGCCTTCGATGCAGCCGCCGGAAACCGAGCCTTGCAGCCGCAGTTCATCGTCAACGATCAACTGGCTGCCGACCGGCCGCGGGGAGGAACCCCAGGTGGAGACGACGGTAGCCAGCGCCACCGTGTGTCCCTCTTCGCGCCAGCGCAGCGCCTCTGCGAGAAGGTCTTCGCTGCGCGGTGTCAGGCTTGCTTGCTCTGCCATGAGGTCAATCCTTCTTCGCGGCGCTGGGGCGCATGGCTGAGCACCGCGGAGAGCTCGCTGAGGCTCTCGAGGTTATGGATGGTGCGGAAATCGTCGACATGATCGATCATTGCCTTTGCCCCCATAGATCTTGGCTCGTAGGCCTCGTAGCGCAAGAGCGGATTGAGCCAAATGAGGCGGCGGCAGGACTTGTGCAGGCGTTCGATCTCGCCGGAAAGCCCCTCCGCATTGTCGCGGTCCAGCCCGTCCGAGATCAGCAGCACCACCGCCCCCTGACCCAGGACGCGCCGCGCCCAGGTGACGTTGAAGTCGTGGAGACAGGCGCCGATCCGCGTGCCGCCCGACCAGTCGACGACGGATTCCGAGACCTTCTCGACGGCCACGTCCACGTCCTTGTGGCGCAGGTGGCGGGTGATGTTGGTCAGTCGCGTGCCGAAGACAAAGCTGTGGACGCGATCGCGGTCGTTGGTGACGGCGTGCATGAAGTGCAGCAGCATGCGCGAATAGCGGCTCATGGAGCCGGAGATGTCGCAAAGCACCACCAGGGGCGGGTGGCGCCGGCGCTCCCGCTTCCAGCGCAGCGGAATGGTGTCGCCACCGCTGCGCAGACCGGCGCGCATGGTGGCGCGCAGGTCGGCCCGCTGTCCCTGCTGCGCCGGCTGATAGCGGCGGGTCGGCACCTCCATGATCGGCAGGCGCATCGCCTGGATCGCGCGCTTGGCCTCCGCCAGTTCCTCGGCGGACATCTTCTCGAAATCGATCTCCTGCAGCACCTCCTTGTCGGAGAAGGTCATCACTGCGTCGATTTCCGTCTGCTCTTCTTCCTCGCGCGGCAGGCCGTCATCGCGGTCCTTCGGCCGCAGCACATCGGTCAGGCGTCTGCTGAGTTCATCCGCGTTGTCCGGCTGCTGGCCCGCCATGGGGGTGATGTCCGGCAGCAGCAGGCTCATCACCCGCTCCAGGATCTGCGGGTTGCGCCAGAAGACATGGAAGGCCTGATCGAAAAGCTCCTGCTGGTCGCGGCGGTTCACGAAGACCGCATGGAGCGTCCAGTAGAAGTCCTCGCGCCGGGAGAGTCCGACGGTGGTCGCCGCTTCGATGGCGTCCAGGACCTTGCCCGGGCCCACCGGCAAGCCGGCGGCCCGCAGCGTGCGGGCGAAATAGAGGATGTTATCGGCCAGGCGGCCGCTCTCCCGTCCCGGCTGAGGCTCCGTTGTCTCCATGGCCGCAGACTAGCCGATCAGGCGGGGGCCGCCTAGCGGCACGATGGTCCTGGCGAATTAGTGGAGCTAATCCCAGAGATAAGAAGAAGTCGTTTGTCGGCAAGGCCTTAAGGCCGCACATGAGGGTCAAGAGATGAGTGAGGGGACTGGAATAGCAGGTCCCGCGGCGCCGCTGCGGCTCCGCTCCCCACAGCAGCTTGGAGACAGACCATGTCCAGTATTCAACAGCAGTTTCAACCCCATCCCCTGGGTCACCGGGGAAGCTTCGAAGGCGCCCTTCCTGCGACCGGCGACCTTCTGCGCAAGCTGCGCTGGATCGTTGGCAGCATCGCGGTTTTCGCGCTCGTCTTCCTGTTCGTCTTCAGTCTTGGCACGGCGGACCAGAGCGGCAACGAAGAAGCCCTTGAAGCGCCGGCGGCGTCCGGAGCGGTCGACTATGACGGCCGCGGAAAGTGGATCGGCTATGCGCCCTGATGCCGGCAGACCGCAACACAGAAGGACCGGCAGCCGGGAGGCTGCCGGTCTTCGCTTTTAGGGACTGGGCGATTCAGGTGCCGGTGCCGGCTTCACCCGGAACGTACTTCCTGATCTCGCCGGACTTCAGGCGCGACCAGTAGGAGGAAAGCTCTTCCTTGACCACGGGGAAGAGGATGTAGAGCCCGATGATGTTGGCGATCGACATGGCAAAGATCGCCGAGTCGGAGAAGTCGATCACCGGGCCCAGGTTCATGGAGGCCCCGATGACGACGAAGATGCAGAAGATCACCTTGAAGAGCAGATCCATGGAGCGGCTTTCGCCGAACAGATAGGTCCAGCACTTCACGCCGTAGTAGGACCACGACAGCATGGTCGAGAAGGCGAAGAGGATCACCGCCAGCGCCAGCACATAAGGGAACCAGGAAAAGGCGCTCTCGAAGGCCAGTGACGTCAGCTCGACGCCGCTCATGCCGCCGCCGGCGGTGTAAGTGCCGGTGATGACGATGACGAGCGCCGTCATGGTGCAGATCACGACGGTGTCGATGAAAGGTTCGTGCAGCGCGACCAGGCCCTCGGTCACCGGCTCCTTGGTGCGCACTGCTGAGTGGGCGATGGAGGCCGAGCCGATGCCCGCCTCGTTGGAGAAGGCAGCGCGGCGGAAGCCCTGGATCAGCGCGCCGATGGCACCGCCGGCCACGCCTTCCGGATTGAAGGCGCCGGTGATGATGGCGCCGAAGGCCGCCGGCACCTTGTCGATGTTCATGACGATGATGATGACGGCGGCCGTGCAGTAGATGATCGCCATAAAGGGCACCACCTTTTCCGTCACCTTGGCGATGGACTGAATGCCGCCGATGATGACCACGCCGACCAGCGCCGCGATGATGAGGCCGAAGAGCCAGCCCTTGTCGGCCATGAAGCTGGCTTCGCCGCCGGTGACGTTGACGAACTGCTGGAACGACTGGTTTGCCTGGAACATGTTGCCGCCGCCCAGCGACCCGGCGATGCAGCAGATGGCGAAGAAGACCGCCAGCACTTTGCCGAGCCCGCCCATGCCCTTTTCGCCGAGCCCCTTGCTCAGGTAATACATCGGGCCGCCGGAGACCGTGCCGTCGGCATACTCGTTGCGGTATTTGACGCCCAGGGTGCACTCGGCGAACTTCAGCGACATGCCGAGAAAACCGGCGAGGATCATCCAGAACGTCGCCCCGGGGCCGCCGATCGAAACGGCTATCGCGACACCGGCGATGTTGCCGAGGCCGACCGTACCCGACAGTGCCGTCGCCAGGGCCTGGAAATGCGACACCTCGCCTGCGTCCTTCGGGTCGGCATAGTCGCCGCGCACCAGAGCGATGGCGTGGTTGAAGGCGCGCACGGAGATGAAGTTGAAGTAAAACGTCGCGAAGAGGGCGGCCACGACGAGCCAGACCACGATGACCGGCAGGCCGATATCGTCTGAAACCGGGATCGAATAGAAGATCACCCCGGCAATGGCATTGGTGACGGGAGAGATGGTCTGGTTGATCCGTTCATCCAGGCCCATGGGCGCGTCCTGGGCCAGGCTTGTGGTTGCCCAGAACAGCGTAGCGAAAAAGGCCAAGAACGACGTTTTCATAGAAGCCTCGCTTTTTTCGTTGTGCTGCGGTCCCCTTGCAGCGGGCCGTTACCGTTTTATGGTTTTGCGGAACGACTGTTTTTCCCGGAGGGCCGAACCCTTGGCATCCGGTCAGTGCCCGATCACGGAATGACGGTGACCGGGACCGGCGAAATCTGCACCAGGCTTCCTGCGGTGCTGCCGAACAAGAGCGCTTGCAGCTTGGTCAGGCCGCGCCGGCCGATGAAGATCTGGCTGGCCTTCTCCTCGCCGGCGAGGCTGCTCAGGACCTCTGCCGCGTGGCCGTGGCGGACGATGCCCTTGGCCTCGACCCCATGGGTCTTGAGCGTCGCCAGGGCCGGCGCAATGACTTCTTTCTCCGCGCGCTCGATTTCCTCTTCGCGGCGCTTATGGCGCACCTCGTTCTCTTGCGGTGTATTGAAGGTGTACGGTGACCATTCGATGACGTAGGCCACCACCAGCCGTGCCTGGCTGTCGTGGGCGCGCTGTGCGGCAAAGTTTGCGGCGCGTGCCCCCCCATCGCTGCCGTCGATCCCGACGAGCAAGGTATCTGCCATGGTTCCCCCACCCCAGTTTCGGCGGGTCACGCGGCCAGCGCACCGCCTTCGTTTGCAAGCAGATCTACGCTGTTACGTTTACATGAAACGCTAATAAACGCCAGGGTTAGATTCCTGAACGTTCTGCAATCTCTGGGACAAAGATGGGACGCATGCGGGCCAGGGAGAGCTGCGTTCCGCAGCCCTGCGGCCGGTCTTGAACCGGAATCAGGCGACGACGGCGCCTGTCAGCTCCGACTTCACCTCGTTCAGCAGGCGTGCAGCCTCGCTGCCCTGGATCTTCGCAATGTCGTCCTGATACTTCAGCAGGACGCCCAGGGTGTCATCGATCGCCTGCGGGTCGAGGGCGACCTTGTCGAGCTGGGTGAGGGCCTCGGCCCAATCCAGGGTCTCGGCAATGCCGGGCAGCTTGAAGAGGTCTTCCTTGCGCAGCGCCTGCACGAAGGAGACGACTTCTGCGGAGAGCTTCGCCGGTGCCTGCGGCGCCTTGACACGCAGGATTTCCAGTTCGCGCTCGGCGTTCGGGTAGTCGACCCAGTGATAGAAGCAGCGCCGCTTCAGGGCATCGTGGATTTCACGTGTCCTGTTGGAGGTCACGATCACGATGGGTGGCGTTGCCGCGGCAATGGTTCCCAGTTCCGGAATGGTGATCTGGTAGTCGGACAGAACCTCCAGCAGGAAAGCCTCGAAGGGCTCGTCCGTGCGGTCGAGCTCGTCGATCAGCAGGACCGGCGCACCCCGGTCGTCCGGCCGCAGCGCCTGCAACAAGGGGCGTTCGATCAGGAAGCGCTCGTCGAAGATGTCGCTGGTCAGGCTCGCCCGGTCGCCTGCGCCCGCGGCCTCGGCAACGCGGATCTCGACCATCTGGCGCGGGTAGTTCCATTCGTAAACCGCTGCGGAAACGTCGAGCCCTTCGTAACACTGCAGGCGTACGAGGCGGCGCCCCAGGGTCTGAGCCAGGACCTTGGCGATCTCCGTCTTTCCGACACCGGCTTCGCCTTCCAGGAACAGCGGCCGGCCGAGTTTCAGCGAGAGAAAAAGAACCGTCGCCAGACTGCGTTCGCCGACGTAGTTGCCGCGCGCCAGGAGATCCAGCGTCTCGTCCACAGAGACGGGCACAGGGACGGAGAGGGGGCTCGGCTCGCCCATGGTTCAAGATCTCGCTTCGTGAATGTGGAGGGGTTGGCCGGAAGCACCCGATGAGGATGCCGACTACTGTTGTACCCACTCTCCCTTGTCTGTCAAAACCCAAGTGCCGGCGGGCAGTTGCTCGACGATCTCCCGCGCATAGACAGCGCCGACATCCGCGACCGTCGCCCCGGTCTTCTGCGCCTGCTCGGCGTAGATTGCCCGGCGCTTGGCATTCACCTCTTCGACAAAGTCGGCAACGCTGGGATCGCGGGCCACCGCCAGTCCCGTGTAGCTCTCGCCGACCTTCCCCGCTGCCCGCAGGTCGTCCAGCGACTGCGCAGCCGCAGGTCCGCCCGGCGCGGCCAGCAGCAGGGCGGCTGCCGTCAACGCTGCGAAGAGGGAAATCCGGAACCTTGTCATACCTTGGTCCTCAAAGAGTTTTGGAGTGCCGCCTGCTGGGCGTCTCGTCGGGGTCGGGCTTGCCGGTCAGAAGATGTCCGGATTGCTCTGAATGTCCTTGTCGGCCTGCTCCTCGAGCTTCACCCGCACCTCCGCATCGAGCTTGACGTTCAGGTTAATAGTAATGGGCTCCTTGGGGGCCTCCACCTGTACTTTCGGTGTACAGGCGGCGAGAAGCAGGCAGGGACAGACCACTGCATAGGCCAAGGTGCGGCCGGAAACTCTCGTCAAAGCCTGTTCTCCCCTTACGAATCGCGCCGAATATCCAATCCTTTGCCAGCATAGCAGTCCGCCGGATGGTGATCCAACGCCCCTATGGTGCAAGGGGTCATACGGCGGTGCTCCGCGGTTCATCCCCGGCGGTGTTTTACGGCTGGAGGCGCTCTACTGCCGCAGGCGCCAGGCCCGGCGCAGCGCGTCGTCGGACAGGGAGAAACCCTGGCGGACCGCCTCGAGGACGCTGGTCAGGTTGCTCTCCAGGTTGATGTTGAACTGAAAGGGCTGGCCGTCCAGGACGGCGGGATTCCGGCCGAGGATCGACAGCAGGACCTGGGCATCGTTGGCCAGGGTCTTGTTCACCGTGACCGAGAGCCGGTCATAGCGAAAGTCCTCCAGCGCCCGGATCGCCAGTTCCACCGTCTCGCCGCCGCCGGAGAGGGCCGAGACAAGCGCCTGCGATCGAATGGAGAGCCGGCCCGGTGCCTGTGCCTCCAGCTTGCCGTTGTCGATCACCACGCCCGCTTCGCCGACGCGGATCGGGATACGGCCAGCCAGAACGCCGCTGCCGGAGAGGCCCTCGACCTCGATGAGAGCGAAGAAGGTCGCGAGATCCAGGGTCTCGGTGGCCAGCGCGATGGCGTTTTCAGCTGCGGCCGGGTCCAGCCGCGTCGGCTCGATCCGCCAGGTCGCGCCGCCCAGGCGGAAGCTGCCCCCCGAAAGGTCGACGCCCGGGTCCGGTTGCTGGTCCAGGCGAAAGCGGAGGTCGATCTCGGTGACGGGTGCGCCGGCGTCGATCTCCCGGATGCGCAGCCGCTGGTCCGGCTTGCTTGCAAGCCGCAAGAGATCGTCGAGTTCGAGATCCAGAGCCAGTCCCTTCACGCCGACGCCCTGGCTGCGGAACGACAGGCCCTCGGTTCTTAGCCTCCCTTCGGAGGGAGCACGCTCCATCGGCCAATGCAGCGTTGCTTCGCCGCTGAGCCGGCCCTCCACGTCTTCCAGCTCCGCAAGAGCCGGGGAGATGTCCGACGGCTGGAGTCCGTCCGGCGCAAACTGCAAGCCGTCAAGGACGATCTGCGCGGTGCCGGTGCCCGCGTCGTCGTAGCGCCCCGTCAGATTGGCAAGCTGCGGCCCATCGACGAGGCCGATCGTCGCGGCCAGGTCGAAGCCGGTGCCGGCGCGCCGCAGTTCACCGTCCAGAGCAACGGCTTCCAGGGGCAGGTTCGTCACGTCCGCCGTCAGGCTGGAAACCGAAAAGCGGCCCAGTGCGGGCAGCAGATCCTGGTCCAGGTCGCTTTCGGCCGTCATGTCCGCAGCCGTCACGCCGTAGGCCGGGATGGCGATCCGGCCGAACCGGGCCGCGGCGGTGGCGCTATGGCCCCGATCCACCGCGAAACGCCCGTCGAGGGTAAAGGCGCCGTCCTCCAGACCAACCTCCAGACGCTCGTCCTCCGTGATGAGGTCCAGGACTGCCGAAGGGTCGCGCGCCTGCAGCCGGTAGCTGTAGGCCGCGTCCGCTTCGGTCCAGCGGACACGGGCCTGGGTAATCGTCAGAGCGGTCCGCTCCCTGAAGCGCAGGGGCAGCGCGCCGGCCACCTGCCGCGCCGCGATGCTGCCGCTGCCGTCCAGGCTGGCCTCGAGCGTGCCGGGACGGAAGTCGACACGCAGCGGCAGCGACACGGCCAGGCCGCGGGCTTCGCCTGCGGCAATGGCAAAGCGCTCGGCTGTGAGCGCCGTCGACAGGGTTCCGCTGAAGCGTTTCAGCAGACCGTTGCGCGCCAGCGCGGCCCGGCCCAGCACCACGGCCTCGGCGCTGACGCCCTGTTCGCTGCTGAATCGGAGCGGAAGCGTGACCTGCGCATCTTCGGGCGGCCAGGCGGCCGTCATGGTGGCCGCGGCGGGCCTGGGTTGCGCAGCCGAAACGGAGAGCGAGAACCCTGATTGGAGAACCGGTCGATGCTCCTGCAGCACCCCGAGACCCGCCAGGGTCTGCGCTGCAAGACTTTCGATCCGCAGTTCCATGTCGTCGGTCAGACGCAGGTTCAAGGTGCCGCCCTGCAGATCGGCGATCAGCGGAATGTGGGCCGAGAGACCGGCGCTGCCGTCCGACAGTGCGACATCGGCCAGAATGACGTCGCCATGCAGAAGGGCGTTGCCACTCTCCATCAGCGCCGCGAGCGCGTCGCTGGTTGCATTCTGCCAGGATCTGCTGCGGTCCTGCGGCTGCAGGGCCGATCCCGGAACATCCGCGCGCAGATCGGCGATGAAGGTGAGCTGGCCCCGCTCGGGTGCAGGCTCCGGCAGCTTCAGCAGGCCGGGCAGGGCGCCCTGCGTGCTGACTTCGGCGGCGAAGGAGACGGCGAGCTCCCGGCTCGCAGTGCCTTCCGCCGGATCGCCGGCTTCCAGGCCGCCATCCAGGTCCAGGACGATGGTTTCGCCTTCGCCGTCAAGCCGGGCGCTCAAGGTCAGGCCGCTCAGATCGCCGCGCGCTTCCAGACGTCCTTGCATGAAGGTCAGCGGTGGCCCATCCTCTGGCCGGTAGAAAAGATCTTCGAAGGCGAGGTTGCTGTTCAGCCTCGGCGTGCCGCCGGCGGGCCGGGCGATGGCCAGGGTGCCGGCGACCTGCCCGATGCCGAAGTCCTGCCAGCGGAGTTCGCCTTCGTCGATCTGCGCCCGCGCGGCAAAGTCTCCCGCGCTGCCGAGCCGCCCTTGCAGACTGGCGGCAAGCCGGCCCAGGGGGCTGTCCGCACTTGCCGCCAGGGCGGCTGCCAATGTGCCGTCCGTCTGCGGTTCGATGCCGCCGTCGAGCGAGACTTCCATAGCGCCCTGCGGGGTCATCGCCAGGATCCGGCCGCCGCGCAGCGTGACCGGCGGGACAGCCGGTGTGGTGGGTTCAGCGCGCCTTCCTCTGTCCTGAGCGCGCAGAGCCTCGACCGCGGTCTGAAGGCTGCCGAAAAGAGGGCGTTGGCCGGTAAGATCGACCGAGAGACCAGGGCTCTCAACCGTCACCGCGGTGATCTCTGCGCCCGTCAGGCTGATATCCAGATCCAGGATGATCCGCTCAGCCGTCAGTTCCTCGGCATCGCCCAGCGCCAGAGGCCCGAGCGTCGCTCGGCTGAGGGAGAGCTGTTCGACCTCGAGCGCGGCCACGGTGATCCCGCGGCCCTCCAGGATGCTGTGCAGGACCCCGCCCGCGATCTCCTTGCGCAGCCCCACCGCTGCGAGGACGACGGCAGCGATCAGGACCGCGAGGCCAACGGCCAGCCGGCGGGGCCAGGGTCGCTTTGTCTTGGAGGGCGCTACGCTTTGCGGGTCGGCCATGGGCGCAAGCTACCGCGCGCCGCCTCCGCCGCAAACTCGGAAAAGCGAAGGCCGGGCCCAGCGGGCCCGGCCTTGCGCAGACTTCTGGCTGCGGTTCAGCCTGCGGATTCGACCGCCCGGCGCAGCATCACGCTGACCAGATGGGCACGGTAGTCCGCCGAGGCGTGCATGTCGGCGTTCAGACCGTCCGCACCCACGGTCACCCCCGAGACTGAATCGGCGGAAAACCCGCCGCCGAGTGCCGCTTCGGCATCGCCGACACGGAACACGGAGGGGGCGGCGCCGGTCACCGCGACACGGGTGCCCGCCGGGCCGCTGGCGGCCATCACGCCGACGATGGCATAGCGCGAGGCCGGGTTTGCGAACTTGGCGTAGCCGGCTTTCTCCGGAATCGGGAAGGAGACGGCGGTGATGATCTCGCCCTCGTCGAGGGCCGTCTCGAACATGCCAGTGAAGAAATCGTCCGCCGCGATCTGGCGCTTGTCGGTGTGGACCGTGGCGCCGAGTCCCACCACGGCGGCGGGATAGTCGGCGGCTGGATCGTTGTTGGCGATGGACCCGCCGATGGTGCCGCAGTTGCGGACCTGGGCGTCCCCGATCCCCTCGGCCAGCGCAGCCAGCGCCGGGATCTTGGCTTTCACCGTCGCGTCGTTGGCCACCGTGGCGTGGGTGGTCATCGCGCCGATGACCAGCGCCCCACCGTCTTCCTTGATACCCTTCAACTCAGCAATGGCGCCGAGGTCAATCAGGTCGGAAGGGCTGGCGAGGCGCTGCTTCAGCGTCGCGATCAGGGTCATGCCGCCGGCCAGAAGCTTGCCGTCCGAAGCGCCGGCCAGGGCGCTTGCCGCCTCGGCGACCGAGCCTGGGCGGTGATGGTTGAAATCGTACATTGTCGTCGTCTCCCCTTACTCGGCGGCCATCTTCTGCTGGTTGGCCAGGCGCCAGACCTTCTCGGGGCTGGCTGGCATATCCATGGACAGGATGCCGAGCGCATTGGTAATGGCGTTGATGGTGGCGGCCGGGGCGGCAATCGCGCCCGCTTCGCCGCAGCCCTTCACCCCCAAGGGATTGTGGGTGCAGGGCGTCTCCGTCATGCCGACGCGGAAAGACGGCAGGTCGTCGGCCCGCGGCATGCAGTAGTCCATATAGGACCCGGTCAGAAGCTGCCCGCTGTCGCCGTCGTAGACGCAGTTCTCGAGCAGCGCCTGGCCCACGCCCTGGGCAATGCCCCCGTGAACCTGGCCCTCGACCACCATCGGATTGATCACCTTGCCGAAGTCGTCGACGGCAACCCAGTCGACGATCTCCGTCACCCCGGTCGAGGGATCGATCTCCACCTCGCAGATGTGCACGCCCGAGGGATAGGTGAAGTTCAGAGGATCGTAGAAGGCGGTCTCGTCGAGGCCGGGCTCCACGCCCTCCGGATAGTTGTGCGGCACATAGGCGGTGAAGGCGACCTCGGCGATGGACTTCTCCTTGTCGGTACCGGCGACCCGGAAGGTGCCGTTTTCGAACTCGACGTCGTCCACCGAGGCTTCCATCAGATGCGCGGCGATCTTGCGCGATTTCTCGATGATCTTGTCGCAGGCCCGTGAGATCGCCGAGCCGCCGACCGCCAGGGAGCGCGAGCCATAGGTGCCCATGCCCATGGGGATCGAGCCGGTATCGCCGTGCACGATCTCCACGTTCTCGATGGGCACGCCCAGGGTATCGGACACCAACTGCGAGAAGGTGGTCTCATGCCCCTGGCCGTGGCTGTGGGCCCCGGTGAAGACCGAAACCGAGCCCGTCGCGTTGAAGCGGACCTGTGCTGACTCCCAAAGGCCGACGCCGGCGCCGAGGGAGCCGACCACGGCGGAAGGAGCGATGCCGCAGGCCTCGATGTAAGCGGAGAAGCCGATGCCCCGGAGCATGCCCTTGGCCTCGGAGGCCGAACGACGGGCTGCGAAGCCGTCGTAGTCGATCATCTCCAGCGCCTTGTCGAGGGAGGCGCCGTAGTCGCCGATGTCGTACTGCAGCGCCACCGGGGTCTGATAGGGGAACTGGTCCGGCTGGATGAAGTTCCGGCGCCGGATTTCGGCGGGGTCGAGCCCCATTTCCCGCGCCGCGACCTCCACCAGCCGCTCGACCACGTAGGTGGCCTCCGGCCGCCCGGCGCCGCGGTAGGCATCCACCGGGGCGGTGTTGGTGAAGACCGCCTTCACGTTGGCGAAGATCACCGGCGTGGTGTACTGCCCGGCGAGCAGCGTGGCGTAGAGATAGGTCGGCACCGAGGTCGAGAAGCTGGACAGGTAGGCACCCATGTTCGCCGTGGTGTCCACCTTCATGCCCAGAAACTTGCCGTTCTCGTCCATCGCCAGTTGGGCATGGGTGATGTGGTCGCGGCCGTGGGCGTCGGAGGTGAAGCTTTCGGTGCGCTCCGCCGTCCACTTCACCGGCGCCTTCACCTTCTTCGCGGCCCAGGTGCAGACCGTCTCTTCAGCGTAGCAGAAGATCTTGGAGCCGAAACCGCCACCGACATCAGGCGCGATCACCCGCAGCTTGTTCTCGTTCAGCCCCAGCACGAAGGCGCAGAGGATGAGCTTCAGCAAGTGCGGATTCTGACTGGTGGAGTAGAGCGTGTAGCTGTCGGTCCCCATGTCGTATTCGCCGATGGCCGCGCGCGGCTCCATGGCGTTGGGGATCAGGCGGTTGTTCACCAGATCGACCTTGGTGACGTGGTGCGCCTTGGCGAAGGCGGCATCGGCCTCGGCCTCGTCGCCCAGCACCCAGTCGTAACAGAGGTTGCCCGGCGCTTCTTCGTGGAGCAGCGGCGCTGACCCGTCGCGGGCCTTCCCGGTCTCGGCAACCGCCGGCAGCTCGTCATAGTCGACCTCGACCAGTTCCGCGGCCTGGCGGGCCGCCGCATAGGTCTTGGCGATGACAACGGCGACGTGATCGCCGACATAGCGCACCTTGTCGCGGACCAGCGGGAAGTGCGGCGGCGCCTTGTGCGGCTCGCCGTGGCGGTCGTTGACCACCCAGCCGCAGGGCAGGGAGCCGACGTTGTCGGCGGCCATGTCGGCGCCGGTGAAGACGGCGACAACGCCCTCGGCGGCCTCGGCGTCTGCCTTGTTCACGCCTTTGACGGTGGCGTGGGCGTGGGGCGAGCGCACGAAGTAGGCGTGAAGCTGGCCCGGCCGGTTGATGTCGTCGGTGTAGCGGCCCTCGCCGGTCAGGAAACGGAAGTCTTCCTTGCGCTTTACGCTGGCGCCAATTCCGGTGTCTGTCATGGCCCTAACCCCTCATGTTTGCGGCGGCGGACTGGATCGCCTTGACGATGTTGTGGTAGCCGGTGCAGCGGCAGATGTTGCCTTCCAGCCACTCGCGGATCTCACCCTCGTCCGGGTTGGGGTTCTTGTTCAGCAGGTCGACCGCCGACATCACCATTCCAGGTGTGCAGAAACCGCATTGCAACCCATGGTGTTCGCGGAAGGCTTCCTGCATGGGGTGCAGGCTGCCGTTGCTCGCCAGCCCTTCGATGGTTGTCACCTCGGCGCCGTCGGCCTGCAGTGCCAGCATGCTGCAGCTTTTCACGGATTCGCCGTCGACGTGGACCACGCAGGCGCCGCACTGGCTGGTGTCGCAGCCGACATGCGTCCCGGTAAGCGACAGCTGTTCACGCAAGAATTGAACAAGCAGTGTGCGGCCTTCGACCTCGCCCGTCACCGCCTGCCCATTGACTGTCATCGAAACAGTGGGCATGGGGATCTCCCTTCATTGACCTCCGAACGGAATGTCCGGTTATTCTTGTCTGCAACCGCCCGATTGCCAGTCGGTACCCTGCGGCCGCCGGATGTTCTGCGGGGAATCAGTGTGTTGCGGTAGGATTTTCAGGTCAAGGGGCGCGGCTGTCCCCGGCCTGATACTTTGGTCTAGGTCGCCCCGGAAACGCTGATTTGTGACGCAATGATTGCAGCGCAAACCCGGTTCATAGCGCAAAGACCGCAAGCAGGATAAGGACAACGATAAGCAGGCCGGTCACCCAGACGCCGAGCGACGCGCCGGCGCCGACATCGGCATCCGCATCCGCTGCGGCAGGCGCCGGTGCCGCTGCGGGCGCCGCAACGGGGGCTGCAGTGGGGGCCTCGGCGGCTACAGCCTCTGCCGGCGCCGCGCCGACGGTTTCGGCAAAGCGCGAAAAAAAGTCATCCGCCATCTTCTTGGCCGTGCCGTCTATGAGGCGGGAGCCGATCTGGGCCAGCTTGCCGCCGACCTTGGCTTCGACGTCGTAGTTCAGCAGGGTTCCGCCACCGTCCTCCTCCAGGCGCACCTTGGCGCCCCCCTTGGCGAAACCCGCTGCACCCCCTTTGCCCTCACCGGAAATCGTATAGCCGTTGGGCGGGTCCAGGTCGCTCAGCGTGACGGCACCGGCAAAGCGCGCGGAGACAGGCCCCACCTTTGCTTTGACCTTGGCCGTGAACTCGGTGTCGGAGGTCTTCTCGATCTCTTCCACCCCCGGGATACAGGCGCGCAGCACCTCGACATCGTTGAGTGCTTCCCAAACCGCCTGGCGCGGCGCCTCGATACGGTACTGGCCGGTCATCTGCATGATCTTGAGAAACCTTTTTTCGGTTGGCCGCCGGCGACGCAGCCTGCACTACTGCCCAAGCGTCAGAGCATTGCCGCTCGACCCCGGGGGTTCAAGCCCTACCTTCGGCCAAGCGGCCATGCGTCAAACGCAGGGAAGGGTGACTAGTTTGTCTAGCGGTTCCAGCCTGCTCCCCTTCCCGACCACCCACGAAAGTATCCTAATGGGTGGTCGGGAAGGGGAGCGGGCCGGTGCCGACAAACCCTCAAACCTCCTATCCGCCGAGGAACAGGCGTCCGACCTGCGGGTCCTCCAACAGGCGGTCGCCGGCATCGGCCATGGCAAGCTCGCCGGACACCAGCACATAGCCGATATCGGCGAACTCCAGGCCCTTCTTGGCGTTCTGCTCCACCATGATGATGGTCTTGCCTTCGCCCTTCTGCAGGTCGTTGAGGATTTCGAAGACCATGTCGATGAAACGGGGCTCCAGGCCGATGGAGGGCTCGTCCACCAGCAGCACCTCCGGCTCCATGACCAGAGCGCGGGAAATCTCCAGCAGCCGGCGCTCGCCGCCCGACAACACCTTGGCCTGGTGGCTGCGCCGCTCCGCCAGGCGGGGGTACTTGTCGAAGATCTGCTCCGCCTTCTCTCTGGCCTGGGCGGGGCTGTCCATCAGGTAGCCTCCCATCCAGAGGTTTTCCTCCACCGTCATGGCCGGAAAGACCGACTTGTCCTGCAGGATGTAGGCGACGCCTGCCGTGCGCAGCTTATCCTTGGGGGAGAGCTTGGTGACATCGCGGCCGCCCACCGTGATGGCGCCGGCGAAGATGTTGGTGAAGCCGAAGATGGAATGCAGCACCGTGGACTTGCCCGCCCCGTTCGGCCCGATCAGGCAGAGCGACTGGCCGCGGCCGACCTGCAGATTGAAGTCATGCAGGATTTCCATCTTGCCGTAGCCGGCCCGCAGACCGTCGATGCTGACATAGGGCTCGCCCGCGGCGAGGGCGGCGATGCGCCCCTCGGGAATGCCGGACTCGGTCAGCGCCGCCGCCTGGCGGTTCACGTCCTCGACGGAGATGACCGTCTCGACGCCGCCGTGGCCGTAGCCGCGGATCCGCTTGGCGTCTTCTTGATTGCTCTCAGATTGATTGTTTTCAGGCGCCATCAGTGGGCCCCCAGGTAGGCATCGATCACCCGCTGGTCGTTCTGGATTTCGCCCGGCGGGCCTTCCGCCAGGAGTTCGCCGTGGGCAAGGCAGTAGATGTTTTCCGCCAGGTTCATGATGACGCGCATGTTGTGTTCGATGACGAAGAGGGTGATCCCGAACTCCTCGTTGGCCCGTTTCAGCCGGTCGATCAGGCCGTTGATCAGGGTCGGGTTGATGCCGGCGGTCGGCTCGTCGAGCAGCAGCACCTTGGGCTCGTTCATCAGCGCCATGGCGAATTCCAGCAGCTTCTGCTGGCCGAAGGAGAGATCGCCGGAGATCAGGCGCCGCTTGGCGTAGAGACCGACGAACTCCAGCAGTTGCTCGGCCTTGTCCACCAGTTCCGGCTGGAAGGGCGTGAACATGGTCCGCCAGCCGGCCTCCCGGTGCGGCACCGAAATCAGCATGTTCTGGACGCAGTCCATCTTGGAATAGATGCGGGTCTGCTGGAAGGTGCGCAGCAGGCCCAGCCGGGCGATCTGCGGCACGCGCAGCCTGGAAATCTCGCGCCCCTCGAAGCGGATCGAGCCTTCGTCGATGGGGTGATAGCCGACGATGGAGTTGAACAGCGTGGTCTTGCCGGAGCCGTTGGGCCCGATCAGACCGGTGATCTTGCCGGGCGGGACGCGCAGCGACACGGCGCGGTTGGCCTGCACACCGCCGAAGGCCTTCGAAACGCCGGCGACCTCGATCATGTCGGTCATTCCGCGGCACTCCGTTGTTCGCGGTTCGCGGCGCTGTCGTCCTCGTCGACGCGGATGCCGAAAGCCTCCGGCCATTTCTCCTGCGCCCAGCCCAGCAGGCCCTGCTGGAAGTAGACCACGTTGACGATGATCAGCAGGCCGAGGGCAACCCACTGCCAGCCCAGCAGGTGGGTCCAGGTCACCTCCTTGATCACGTGGAACAGGGTGGCGCCCAGCACCGGGCCCCAGAGCGTGCCCTTGCCGCCCAGCAGCGCCATGAGCACCATGAAGATGCCGAAGGTGACGGTCGGGAAGGCGACCTCGAGCGGTTCGATGAAGCCGCTCATGTTGCCGTAGATGGCGCCTGAGATGCCCAGGAAGAAGGCGGCGATGGACCAGGCGACGATCTTGTAGCGCAGGGTGTGGACCCCCATGGCCTCGGCCTTGGCCTCGTCGTCGCGGATGGCGTTGATCGCCAGCTTGAAACGGGTGGCGTAGAGGATCCTGAGAAACAGGAAGGTGGCGACCGCACTGCCGAAACAGAGAAAGTAGAACAGGTTGGCGCGGGCGTCGGGCTCGCCGGGATAGGTGGGCATGGAAATGCCGCTGCCGCCGCCCAGCCAGTCCCAGGCCCCCACCAGTTCGCCGGCGGCAATCGCCACGCCCAAGGTGCCGATGGCGAAGTAGGGCCCGCGCAGGCCGAAGACGATCCAGCCGAAGATCACCGCGAAGATCGCGGAGATCACCGCCGAGGCGAGGATGCCGAGCAGCAGGCCGAGGTAGTACTGGCCCGGCGTGAAGTCAACGCGCACCGCACCGTAGGCCGAGGTGTATTCCCCGACGTTGTAGTAGAGGCCGATCTGGACGACGGCGCAGGCGTACATCCCGGCACCGAAGAAGAAGATGTTGCCGAGCGAGTTGTAGCCCATCTGCCCGCCCATGATGTCCCAGGTCAGGGCGAAGAGAATCATCACCCAGAGCACGGCGATCTGGAAGGTGTAGTTGGGAAACACGAAGGGCGCGGCGATCCCGCCGAGCAGGATCAGCCCGTAGAGAAGAAACTGTCTCTGTTGCGCCGTCATTGCACCACCTGCCTGATCCGGCTCTGCTGGATCTGCCGCCAGACAAGAACGGCGACCAACAGGCCGACCACCGTGGCCTGTTGGAATTCGGCACCCATGACGAAGCCGCTGTACTGTTCGGCGACCCCGAGCCCGAGGCCGGCGATAATGACGCCCGGCAGGTTGCCGAAACCCGCCGCTGTCACGATGACGAAGGATCGGATCGAGTGGGTGATGCCGTAGAAGGGCTGGATCACCCAGATCATGGCGATCAGCACGCCGGCGGCTCCGCAGATCGCGGCGTTCAGCGAAAAGGTGAAAGCGTAGACCCGGTCGGTGTCGATCCCCATGATCTTTGCGGCGCGCGGGTCCTGCGCCGTCGCGCGGATCGCCTGGCCCATGCGGCTGCGCTTCATGAAGATCACAACCGCAATGGCCAGCGCCGCGGCCATCGCGAAGGACACCAGCTTGATGTCGGCGACGGTCAGCTGGTTGTCGAGCGCCGAGCGGATCGCGAAGCCGGACTCGGCAATCTTCACCTCAGGACCGTAGATCAGGTTCAGGGTCTGTTGGACGACGATAGCGATGCCGAAAGTCGCCAGCAGCGAGGTGAAGAGGTCGCGGTCGATGACCCGGCGGATGACCAGAACGTAAACCGCCCAGCCGAAGGCGAACATCACGACGACAGCCACCGGCAGCCCGAAGATGGGATGAATGCCAAGCTCCGCCAGGCTGTAGGCGATGTAGCCGCCCATGATGACGAAGTCGCCCTGGGCCAGGTTCTTGACGTTCATCACACCCCAGACCAGGGCCAGTCCATAGGCCGCAAGGGCGAAGATGGCGCCGATGAAGAGCCCGTCCAGCAACAGTTGGATGTTGAAGACAGGGGCCAGCCCCAGAAGGGACAGGTTATCGAGCATTGCAGATCAACTCAGAATGAAGGCTTGCAGCGGGATAGGGCGCAGCCGGGACCGCCGCCGGCCCACTCGGCCGGCGGCGGCGGATCCGGGTGAGGGGACGCCCACCGGGCGGTCCCCGCCAAAGCACCTCAGAATCCCGCGTCGCGCGGATAGTTCACCGGATGGGAAGCCCACTTCGACGGGGCTACCACGTTGTACTGTCCTTCCTGGATCTGGCGCAGCACCATCGGCTTGGCGATGTTGTTGCCGGCCTCCGAGAACTTGATGGGACCGTAGAAGGTGTTCATCTCAGTGGCGGCGATGGCGTCGCGGACCTTGTCGATCTCGAAGCTGTCCGCCCGTTCGAAGGCGTCCTTCCAGACCATCACGGCCGCTGCGGCCTGTGCGGACTGGTAAGGCACCGTGGTGTAACCATCGAAGGTCTGCTTGAACTCTTCGTGGAACTCGGCGGCCGTTCCGAAGAGCTGGTCCTCGTAGGTCAGGGTCTCGGCCCACTGGGTCGAACAGAGGATGTCGTTTGCACCGGCCCCGAACTTGTCGGTGACCTTGGCGGCCTCGCAGTGCGTCATGGCGATCATCGGGATGTCGATCTTCATCTCGTTGATCTGGCGCACCGCCGTGGCGGCGCCCTTGGAATGGCCGGAGACGATGAGCAGGTCCGGCTTCAGGGCCTTGGCCTTCGTCAGGGTCGCGGACATGTCCGAGAGGTCGCGCGGCAGCTTGTCGTCGATGACGATCTTCATGTCGTACTTCTTGGCGTCGTCCATGACACCGGCACGCACGTCAAGCGAGAAGGGATCGTTCTCGAAGGCCATGGCGATCTTGATGTCGGAGGGCTTGCGGCCTTCCTTTTCCGCCATCTCGGCGGCCAGATCGATCGCGCTGGCCAGGTACTGCTCGGAGGTCGAGAGTACGGCGAAGAGGTACTTGTAGCCCTGGGTGAAGAGCGAGCGCGAGGCGCCCTCGGCCTCCACCATCGGGATCTTGTACTTCTCGGTCACCGGCGCGATCGCCTTGGTGAGGCCGGAGGAGTACGGGCCCAACATGAACTGCACGCCGTCCTGCTTGATCAGGCGCTCGGCGAGCTGCGCGCCGCGGGCCGGGGTGGACTCATCGTCGTAGTAGACGACCTTCAACTTGTAGGACTTGCCGCCGACGGTGACGCCGCCGTTGTCGTTGATCTTCTTGACGGCAATCTCATAGCCGTTCTGCGCGTGGACGCCGTTGGTGGCGTACTTGCCGGTCAGCGAGATCGCCGAGCCGAGCACGATGGTGTCGCCCTCAACCTTGGCGTTTGCCGCGCCGGCGGCGAGCAGGCTGATGGCCGTGCCTGCTGCGAGCACGGCCGAGAAGGCGCGCCTCGTCGTGATTTTCTTCGTCTTTTCAGACGGGTAGCCCAGATGCATTTGCTGTTCCTCCCATGGTCCAAGCGTATGGCTTGCATCGTTCAATTCCGCGGCTCTGCGGCAGCGGTTGCCATGGGATAATAAAGAGGCCACGGTCAGGCGCAAGTCCCCCCTGGCCGTAGGGATATTGACCTTGTCAGCCGGGGGCCTGGCGCCGACCGGTCAGCGCCGAGGCGGGCGTTACTTGCCGTGCCGCCGGGGGATGGTCAGCGAACTCGGCTCGTCGTCGTCCGCATTTGGCGGCTTGTCGAAGCTGGCCCAGCCGCACTCGCTCCCGGTCCGCGGCAGGTTCAGATCGGTTTCGCCGCGGCGATGAAGGAACGACTTGGCGATGAAGTTCGCCGTGATGGGCGCGGTGAGGAAGAGAAAGATCGTGATCAGCAGTTCGTGGACGGTGAGGGTGCTCTGGTCCCACAGCATGAAGATGATGGAGGCGATCAGCACCGAGCCGACGCCCAGTGTCGTGGCCTTGGTGGGGCCGTGCAGCCGGCTCATGAGGTCCGGCAGCTTGGCCAGGCCGTATGAGCCGACGAGCCCGAAGATACCGCCGAAGACGATTACGGCCGAAAGCAGGAGTTCAACCAGCCAGTCCATGACAGCCCGCCGCTACTCGATGATGTCGCCGCGCAGGATGAACCTGCAGAAGGCGACTGTCGTGATGAAGCCGACCATGGCAAAGAGCAGGGCCGCCTCGAAGTAGACGGCGGTGCCCTGCGCCACGCCGTAGAGCACCAGGAGCGCTATGCCGTTGATGACCATGGTGTCCAGGGCCAGCACGCGGTCTGCAACGCCGGGGCCCTTGGCGAGGCGGTAGAGATTGAGCAGAAGCCCCAGCGCAAAGCAGGCGAAGCCGAAGAAGAGCGCATAGGTGATCATTCGAAAATCTCCTTCAGTCGCGCTTCGTAGCGCGCCTTGATCTGGGCCACCGTTCCTTCCGGATCGCCGGTGTCCAGGCAGTGAACCAGCAGCACGCGGCCGTCGGCTGAAAGGTCGGCGGAGACGGTTCCCGGCGTCATGGTGATGGTCCCCGCAAGCACGGTGATGGCCTCCGGCGAATAGATCTCGAGGGGAACGGCGACGAAGTGCTGGCGCAGCTTGTCGTTGGGCTTGAAGACGACGATGTAGGCAACCTGGATGTTGGCGAGCACGATGTCCCAGAGCACGATCAGGCCATACTCCGCGATCATCAGCGGATTGCGGACCCGCGGACGGCTCGGCCAGAAAGCCTGCGTGAGGAGCGGCACGGTGACGCCGAGGATCACGCCCAGAACCAGGCCGCCGATCGAAAAGGCGTTCAGCAGCATCATCCAGACGATGGTCAGGGTGACCGTCAGCAGTGGGTGCGGGAGCAACTTGGCTAGCATCGGCTGGTCTCCTCGCTCATCGCGCTGCCGTCATGTCGGGGCCGAGCACCGCCCGGATGTACCCGGCAGGCTCGTACAGGCTGGCCGCCGTCGCTTCGAGATAGCCCGTAACCGGGCCGGCGAACATGGCCAGGGCCACCATCGCCGCCAGCATGGTCCCCGCTGCGGCAATGGGCAGGGCGGCGGGCGTGGCGGCCTTCCTGTCCTCGTCCGGTCCGGGCACGGAGGCGCTCTTCCAGAACACGACGCTGCCGGCCCGCGCGAAGCCGACGATGGCGATCAGGGAGGTGATCAGGATGACCGTCCAGATGGTCGCCATCGAGTCAGACGCGCGCGCACTGTCCAGCACCAGCAGCTTGCCCAGGAAGCCGGTCATCGGCGGCATCCCGGCCATGGCGATCGCGCCCAGGAAGAACAGACACGCCAGCAGACCCGTCTGGGCGAAGCGGGGCGCCGTGACCAGACGGTCCCCGGCGCCGCCGCGGCGCGTGCTGATCAGATCGGCCAGCAGAAACATCGCTGCTGTCGCGAAGGTCGAATGGATCATGTAGAACAGCGCCGCCACGGTCGCAGTCGGTGTGAAGAGGGCAATCGCCGTCAACAGCGTTCCCATGGAGCCCACCACCGCGAAGCAGACCAGCCGTGTGAGGGCCTTGGCGCCCAGCACACCGACGGTGCCGATGACAAGCGTCACCAGGGCCGCCGGCAGCAGCCAGTCGGCGGCGATCCAGGCCGTCGATCCCGCCTGGTCGCCGAACACCAGCGTAAAGACCCGCAGGATCGAATAGGCGCCGACCTTGGTCATGATGGCGAAAAGCGCGGCGACCGGGGCCGGCGCGTTGGCATAGGTTCCCGGCAGCCAGAAATGGATCGGCACCAGGGCCGCTTTGACGGCGAAAACCATCAGCAGCAGCAGGCCGCCGGCCCGCAGCAACGCCTCATCCCCCGGGCCCACCTGCTGCACCTTGACCGCGAGGTCGGCCATGTTCAGCGTGCCGGTGACGCCGTAGATGATGCCGACGGCGACCAGGAAGAGCGTGGAGCCGGCGAGGTTCACCACCACGTACTGGACGCCCGCGCGAGTCCGCGCCGCGCCGCCGCCGTGCAGCATCAGGCCGTAGGAGGCGATCAGCAGCACCTCGAAGAAGACGAAGAGGTTGAAGATGTCGCCGGTCAGGAAGGCGCCGGTGATGCCCATCAGCTGGAACTGGAAGAGGGCATGGAAATGGCGGCCCCGCGCATCCCAGCCGGAGCTGATGGCATAGCCTGCCACCACCACGGCCAGGATGCCGGTGAGCAGCACCATCAGGGCCGATAGGCGGTCAAGCACCAGCACGATGCCGAAGGGCGCCGGCCAGTTGCCGAGTTCGTAGACCTGCGGCGGCCCGCCGGCAGCCTGGTCCAGCAGCATCAGCGCGATGCCCAGCAACGCGACCGCACCGGCCATGGAGAAGACCCGCTGCAGCAAGAGGTCGTGGCGCATCGCCAGAACGATGAAGGGGGCCAGCAATGCCGGCAGTATGACCGGCAGGATGATCAGGTGGTTCATGTGGAGGCCCCTCCGCCGCCGGCCGGACGCCCGTCACCGGTGTCTTCGGGCTCCGCATCCACGTTGGTGTCGACGGCATCGGAGCCGGCCTCGAGATAGGCCCGCAACGCGAGCACGACGACGACGGCGGTCATGCCGAAGGAGATCACGATGGCCGTCAGCACCAGGGCCTGCGGCAGCGGGTCGGTGTAGCTGGTCACGCCGTCAGTGATCACCGGCGGCTGGTCGATGACCAGTCGCCCGGTGGCGAAGAGAAAGAGATTGACGGCGTAGGACAGCAGGGCGAGTCCGACAATGACCGGAAAGGTGCGTCCGCGCAGCACCAGATAGACCCCTGCCGCGGTCACGGAGCCAACGCCGCTGGCGACCAGGAATTCCATCTACACGCTCTCCTTCGCGGCCACGCCGGCCTTGCTGTCATCACCGCCGCTTCCGGTCTCTCCGGCCTCGTCGTCCGGCACGGGGCGGAAATCCATCGGTTCGGCGCTGACCGGCTCTTCAGTGCGCCGCGCTAACCGCGAGAGATTGGCCAGTGCCAGCATCACCGAGCCGACGACGGTCAGGAACACGCCGACGTCGAAACTCATGGCCGTGGCCAGTTCGAATTCTTCCAGGATCGGCAGCTTCACATAGGTGAAATCACTGGTGAGGAAGGGGCGGCTGGCCAGCCAGGCGCCGACACCGGTAAGCCCGGCAATAAGGACGCCCCAGGCGATTACGGCGTGGTAGTCGATCCTCATGCGCCGTTCGGCCCAGCCGAAGCCACTGGCCATGTACTGCATGAGAAAGGCGATGGCGACGACCAGGCCAGCGATGAAACCGCCGCCGGGCTCGTTATGGCCGCGCAGGAAAATGTAGATGCCGACCAGCAGCGAAAGCGGCAGCATCACCCGGGTCGCCACGACCATCATCAGCGGGTGGCGGTCCTGGGCGCGCTCCTGGTCCGGAATCCAGGAGTTCAGGCGCTTGGCGGCAGGGCCGTGGAGGGCGCCGTCGATCAGCGCGTAAATGGCCAGCGCCGCGATGCCGAGAACGATGATCTCCCCGAAGGTGTCGAAGCCGCGGAAGTCGACGAGGATGACGTTCACCACGTTGGTGCCGCCGCCGCCCGGCTTCGATTCCGCGAGGTGGAAGTCCGAGATCGAGGTGAAGTCGCGGGTCATCACCATGAAGATCAGCGATCCGATGCCAAGTCCGCTGAGGCCGGCCAGCAGGCCGTCGCGGGCCCGCCGCCCCACCGAGCTTTCGCGCGGCGTTTCCTTGGGCAGGAAGTTGAGCGCCAGCAACAGCAGGATCACGGTGACCACTTCGACGGAGATCTGTGTCAGTGCGAGATCGGGGGCCGAGAGATAGACGAAGGCGATGGAGACGATCAGGCCGATCACGCCGACGAGGACCAGGGTCAGCAGGCGGTTGCGGTGGAAGAAGACGATGGAGATGCAGGCGCCGATCAGCAGCAGCCAGCCGAGCACCGGGACAAAGGGCGCCTCGGTCATCTCGCGGGTTCCGGCAAGATGCTCCCCGCCCGCAAAGGCCGCTGTGCCCACCACCAGCGCGGACGCGATGAAAAAGGCCATGTAGCGGCGCAGGGAGCCGTTGTGCAGGCCGTCGATGACCAGATTGCTGAAAGCGGCCAGCCCGTTCACCGTGGCGTCGAACATGGTCTTTGCTTCCGGCCGCGGCAGCGCCAGGCGCAGCCGGTTGAACGCGGCGTGACGGAACAGCAGGAAGATGCCGGCGACGACGGCTATGGCGCTCATACCCAGGGCCAGGTTGAAGCCGTGCCAGAGCGCCAGATAGTAATCCGGCAAAGGGGCACCGGTGACAGCGCCGGAGACCACGGTCACCAAAGGTTGGGCCACGATCCCGGGCAGCAGCCCGATCACGATGACCATCACCACCAGCAGCGCCGGCGGCAGGTACATCCCAGCCGGCGGATCATGGGGGTGATGCGGATAGTCGTCGCGCTTCGGCCCGAAGAACACGTGGAAGACGTAGCGGAAGGAGTAGGCGACGGAGAAGACAGCGCCAAGGGTCGCAAGCGCCGGCAGAATCCAGGGGTTCCCGGCCCAAGGCGTCTGGGCCGCCTCGTGCAGCATCATCTCCTTGGAGATGAAGCCGTTGAAAGGCGGTATCCCGGCCATGGAAAAGGCGGCGAGGGTGGCGATGGTCGCAGTGATGGGCATCAGCGCGGCCAGCCCGCCCAGACGCCTGGCGTCACGTGTGCCGGCCTCGTGGTCGACGATGCCGGCGGTCATGAAGAGCGCACACTTGAAGGTGGCGTGGTTGAGGATATGGAAGACGCCGGCGATGGCTGCCATGGGGGTGCCGAAGCCGAAGAGCATGGTCACCAGGCCCAGATGGCTGACCGTCGAGTGGGCCAGCAGGCCTTTGAGATCGTCCTTGAAGAGCGCAATCCAGGCACCGACCACCATGGTGACCAGCCCCGTGGTGGCGACGATGTAGAACCAGGCGTCGGTGCCCGCCAGAACCGGCCACATGCGCGCCATCAGGAAGATGCCTGCCTTCACCATGGTGGCGGAATGCAGATAGGCGCTGACCGGTGTCGGCGCCGCCATGGCGTGCGGCAGCCAGAAGTGGAAGGGGAACTGCGCTGACTTCGTGAAGCAGCCGCCGAGGATCAGCAGCAGGGCGGGAATGTACAAGGGGGAGGCCTTGATCTCCTCCCCGTGCTGCAGAATGACGGTGAGATCGTAAGATCCGACGATGCTGCCGAGGATCAGCATGCCGGCGATCATCGAAAGGCCGCCCATCCCGGTCACCGCCAGCGCCATGCGCGCGCCCTGCCGGCCTTCCGGCAGGTGTTTCCAGTAGCCGATGAGCAGGAAGGACGACAGGCTCGTCAGTTCCCAGAAGATCAGCAGCAGCAGCACATTGTCGGAGAGGACGATGCCCACCATCGCGCCCTGGAAGAGCAGCAGATAGGCATAGAACTGCCCCATCGGATCTTCCTTTGCGAGGTAGTACCGCGCATAGGTGATGATCAGCAGGCCGATGAAGAGGATCAGGGCGGCGAAAAAGAGCCCGAGGCCGTCGAGAAAGAAGGTCACGTTCAGGCCGAGCGCCGGCAGCCACTCCCAGCGCGCCTGGATCACCTCGCCGGCGAAGACGGCGGGCGCCTGCACGAGCAACAGCACAAGGGCCGTCAGTGTGACGGCACCGGTCGTCAGCGCGCAGGCGTCGCGGCCGGCGCGGATCAGAAGGCCGGGCAGCAGAGCGCCCAGGAACGGCAGGAGGACGATCCAAGCCAGTGTCATGCCGCCCCTGCCTTTACGAGATCGGCCCTTCTGGGGGCGGTCCTTCCGGCGGCGGTGTTTCTGAGGAGTGTTCGTGGCACCTGAGGAGACGAGCCCTGCGTCAAAGCGTTTCTGCGGTTTTTTGTTTCAGCCCTGGGCCCCGGGAAACCGTCCCCCCGCAAGCCCGGACCGTTGTGAATTCGCGCCTAGCACGGTTCTGCCCTGATCGAGGCGACCCGGTCAAGGCAAACAGCAAGCCAGACAGACAGGTGATCCGCCGCCCTCCGTCCCGCCTGGCTTTTCGGCCCGGCAGGGTAGGTGAGCGGGGTGACCGCGACAGAGATGATGGATTTTGCCCCGGAGCGCCGCCTGTTCGACCCTGTTTTGTCGCAGATGTCCCTTTGCGCCTCGGTTTTCAAGTGAAAGCGGTACGTTAGCCTGCGGATTTCCGTGCGATTCCGATTTGGTACGCCCCTGCAACCCCTGGGGCGCCAGCGAAGTCCGTGCCGCAGGGCTTGCAGGGGCCGCGCCAATCGGGCATCGCTAGAAGCCGCGCGGCGCGCCGTCACCAAGCAGCCTCACGCTTCCGGGCGGAAGGCCTGCAGCCCTCCAGGAACCCATAGCATGCCCCCAAGACCCATCATCATCGACACGGACCCCGGACAGGACGATGCCATTGCCATCCTGCTCGCCCTTGCTTCCGAAGAGTTCGAGGTCGTTGGAATCACGGCCGTGGCCGGCAACGTGCCGCTGCGCCTCACCGAGGCCAATGCGCGCCGTGTCTGCGAACTGGCGGGACGCAGCGACATGAAGGTCTTTGCCGGCTGCGCCCGGCCGCTGGTCAGACCGCTCGTCACGGCCGAAGAAGTGCACGGCAAGACCGGCCTCGACGGGTCGGGCCTGCCGGATCCGACGATGCCGCTGCAGGACGGTCACGCCGTCGACTGGCTGGTCGAGACGCTGCGCGCGGCCCCGCCGCAGGGACTCACGCTTTGCACCCTGGGGCCGCTGACCAACGTCGCCGCGGCGATGATCAAGGCGCCGGACATCGTGGACCACATCGCCGAACTTGTGATGATGGGGGGCGGGTACTTCGAAGGCGGCAACGTGACCCCGACCGCCGAGTTCAACATCTACGTCGACCCGCATGCGGCCCACGTTATCTTCAGCTCTGGTGTGAAGCTCGTTATGCATCCGCTTGATGTAACACATAAAGCCCTCATGAGTCGGGAGTGGATCGACTCCCTGCGCGCGCTGGGAACCAAAACCGGGACCGCGGCGGCCGGCATGCTCGACTTCTATGAGCGCTTCGACATGGAGAAGTACGGCGAAGACGGCGGGCCGCTGCACGACCCCTGCGTTCTGGCGTATCTGTTGCAGCCGGAACTGTTCAAAGGACGTGACTGCAACGTCCAGGTCGAAACCGGCTCGGAACTGACCATGGGGATGACGGTGGTCGACTGGTGGCGGGTCACCGACCGGCGGCCCAACTGCCATGTCATCAACCAAATCGACGCCGCCGGCTTTTACGACCTGATCCGAGAACGCCTCGCCAGACTGCCCTAGCGTCGCACGCTGCGGGCAGGGCATCTGTAGAACCGGATGGGTCGATACGAGAGGACCATGCCCCGCGATGCTGGAGGTTCTTGCCCAATTGCTCTGCCTGTTGCTGGTCGCGCGGCTCTGCGGGGTTGCGGCGGAGCGGGTCGGCCAGGCGGCGCCGGTGGGGGAGCTGGTCGGCGGCATCCTGATCGCCCTCGCGGTGATGGCGCTCGGAACAGGTGACGGGCTTCTCCAAGATCTTCGCGCCGCGCCGTACCTCGAAGGCATCGCGCAGATGGCGATCTTCTTTCTGGTTCTGCGGGCCGGTGTCGACATGGAGCCACAGGAGATGATTGCCGCTTCCGGCGGTGCCTTCGCGGTGGCCCTCGGGGGCGTACTCTTTCCCTTTGCGCTGGGCTGCGGCCTGGCCTGGTGGTTCATTCCGCCCTCGGACATGAAGACTGCCCAGGTGCTGGTGGTGGGCATCGCCATGTCGGTGACCGCCATTCCGGCGACCGCCAGGGTATTGCAGGAGCTGGGCCTGCTGCACAGCCGCCTGGGCGTCACGGTTCTCGCTGCGGCGCTCATCGACGACGTGTTGGGCCTTGTGATGCTGGCGGCTGTCACCACCTACGTGCTGAGCGGGGGAAACACTGATCTGGGCGGGCTTGCCTGGCTGGGGGCCAAGGCCTGCATCTTCTTCGCGGTCACGGGCCTGTTGGGCGCACATGTCTATCCTCACCTGAGCGAGCGCCTGCGGGAAGAGAAGCTGGTGGCGCTGGAACTGAGCGCCGTTGTGGCGGTTGGGCTTGCCTACGCACTCTTCGCGGAGGCCCTCGGGCTGCATTGGATCCTTGGCGCCTTCATGGCGGGACTCTTCGTGGAGTCTGCAAAGATCGGCCAGCGGGCCTATGACGACTTGAAGCTGATTCTTGCGGCCATCAACAGCGGCGTTCTGGGGCCGCTGTTCTTCGTTTCCATTGGCCTTCAGGTCGATTTGGCCGCGGTTCTCGATGCGCCGTTGTTGGCAGCGCTGATCGTTTTTGCCGCGTTCTTCGGCAAGCTGATCGGTGCCGGCTTGCCGGCCCTGTGGGCCGGGTTCGACCGGCGTCATGCCTGCGCGGTCGGCGTCAGCATGAGTGCTAGGGGCGCGGTGGAACTGATCATCCTCGGCGTGGTGGTGGAAGCCGGTATTCTGGTGACGGGCCAGCAGGACGGTGTCGTCGAGAACCTGTTCTCGCTGCTGGTGATCATGGCGGTCGCCACGACACTCATTGCGCCGCTGGCACTGCGGTGGTTGCTGAAGGCCGATGACTGAGCGCCCGGTCTCTGCCTCGCCGGTCTCTGCACCTCCGCCGCGCTTCATCGGCAGTGAGATCTACCGCCGCTCGACCTACGGCGGGCGCCATCCGCTGGCCATCCCGCGTGTCTCCACCTGCATCGACCTCTGCCGCGCCCTGGGCTGGCTGCCGGACGCGGTCTATGTCGACAGCCCGCGGGCAACCCCGAAGCAGCTCGCGCGGTTCCACGATCCGGCCTACATCGCTGCGGTTCAGCGGGCCGAGCGTCAGCAGAGGCTGAGCGAAGAGGAGCAACTGCGCTTCAACCTCGGGCGCAACGGCAACCCTATCTATGCGGAGGTCTTTCGCCGTCCGGCGACGGCCTGCGGCGCCTCCATCCTGGCCGGTGAACTCCTGGCGGAGCCGGGCGTGATCCACAGTCCCGCCGGCGGCACCCACCACGGCCGCGCCGACCATGCGAGCGGCTTCTGTTACTTCAATGACCCGGTGCTGGGGATCCTGGCGATGCTGGACGCCGGCCTCACGCGGATCGCCTACCTCGACATCGACGCCCATCACGGCGACGGCGTGCAGGACGCCTTTCATGACGACCCGCGCGTCTTCACCCTCTCGATCCACGAGGATGCGCGCTGGCCCATGAAGGCGAGTGGCCCGGACGAGGCCCCCGCCGCCGGAAGCGTCGACGACCGCGCCGGCGGCCTCGCCCGCAACCTGCCGGTGCCGGCCGGCTTCAACGACAGCGAGATGGCGTTTCTGATGGAGGAGGCGGTGCTGCCGATGATCGCCGGCTTCGCACCGGAAGCGCTGGTTCTTCAGTGCGGCGCGGATGGGCTGGAAGAAGATCCTCTCAGTAAGCTCTCTCTGTCCAACGGTGCCCTCTGGCGGGTGGTCTCCCAGGTGCGCGCTCTGGCGCCGCGCCTGCTGGTCCTCGGGGGCGGGGGCTACAATCCCTGGTCCGTCGGGCGTGCCTGGGCCGGGGTCTGGGCGACGCTGAACGGTTTTCCCGTACCGGAGCGCCTGCCGGCAGCGGCGGAAGCGGTCCTGCGCGGCCTGGACTGGCGCCACAGCAAGGGGCGCAATCCGCCGGACCACTGGTTCACGACGCTGGCCGACCCGCCGCGGGACGGGCCGCTGCGCCGGGAAGTCCGCGGTCTGGCGGCGCGGGTCACGGCGCCCTGATGGGGTAGCGGTTTAGATCCGGTCATGGCCCTGAATCGGCCTTGTCCTGACCGGCGGCGGCGGCTAATGCTTGGCCCATGATGAAGCTGCTGCGGTTTTTCACCCCGATCGCCATCGTGCTGCTTCTGGCCGTTGCGCCGGGGGCCGGCCCTGCGCAAGCGCAGGCCAACGTCGTGACCTTCGACAAGGACGAGCTTGCCATCGAAACCGCCGCGGGCGGGCGTCACGTTTTCGAAGTGGAGATGGCGGTATCGCCGGATCAGCGCTCTCAGGGGCTGATGTTCAGGCACAGTATGGCCGCGACGGCGGGCATGCTGTTTCTCTTTGAACGGCCGGAACCCCGGGCCATGTGGATGAAGAATACGCTTATCCCTCTGGATATGCTCTTCATCGACGAGGGCGGTGTGATCGTACGCATTCAGGAGCGCACGGTGCCCTTCTCTTTGCAGGCCATTTCGTCCGGCCAGGACGTCATCGCGGTGTTGGAGCTGAACGCGGGGACGTCTTCGCGTCTTTCAATCAAACCCGGTGACCGGGTCGTTCATTCTGCGTTCGAATCAGGTTCCTGAGAGCACCGACCTCAACTCAGCATGCCCAGTTTCCTGAAGTGCCAACTTAGGCCTCCGGGTCAGCAGCGACCTGGTCCATGGCACGCCAGCCTTCACCGGCAGCCACCAGGCAGCTCATGCCCTGCGGGGTCGTCACGATGATGGACCAGGTCGTACCATTGCCGGTGCTGAGCACCTCGACCAGTCCGCCGTTGTGGGTGACGCCCAGAGCGACCGGCGCTTCCTTGTACTTCTGCTGAAGGATCTTCAGAACAGAGTCACGCTGGTCACATTGAGGCTGCGCCGCCGCCGAAGTGCTGGTGCTAACGAGGGCGAGCCCGGCGCTAAGCGCTAAGATCTTCCACATGGTTGGCCTCATCTTTCATTGCACGTTTGGCGAATCCCCTTCGCCGATCACACAAGTTTTCCACGTGCGGATGAAGATGGCCTTAACACTTGCTTAACGGGGCGTTAACGGCATTAGCTAACTTTTGTCTACGAACACTAAGCGCTTTGTTTGCGTGCGAGCATCAGCCCGTCGCCGATCGGAATCAGCGAGCACTGCACGCGCGAATCGGTGGAAACCTTCGTGTTGATCGCGCGAATCGCCAGAGTGTCGGAGTCGGTCCGGTTGAGGTCGAGCACGTCGCCGCCCCACAGAACGTTGTCGATGGCGATCAGTCCGCCGGGCTTCAGGAGCTGCAGCGACAGTTCGTAGTAAGAATCATAGTTCGACTTGTCGGCGTCTATGAAAGCGAAGTCATAGGTCCCGGCTTCGCCGTTTGCCAGCAGCGATTCCAGCGTCTCGACAGCCGGTGCGAGCCGCAGGTCGATCTTCCCGGCAACGCCGGCTTCCTGCCAGTAGCGTTGCCCGATGGCCGTGGTTTCCGCATTCACGTCGCAGGCCACGATCCGGCCGTCCGGCGGCAGCGCCAGGGCCACGGCCAGCGCCGAGTAGCCGGTGAAGGTGCCGACCTCGATGCAGCGCTTCGCGCCCATCAGGCGCACCAGCAGGGCCATGAACTGGCCCTGTTCCGGGGCGATCTGCATGATCGACAGCGGTACGGTCGCGGTTTCCTCGCGCAGGCGGCGCATCACCTCCGGCTCGTTGAGGGAGTTTTCCAGGAGGTAATCGTAGAGCGCGTCGCTCAGATCGATGCTGCGGTTGGCCATGGCGTCTCGCTTCCGGGTTAGAGGACTTTGCCTTCGAAGGGATGGCGGCCCTCGCGGTCTTCGATTTCGACGACCCAGACGTCCGGGTCGCGGGCGACGGCCCGTTCGATATAGGCGTCGGCGTCGCTTTCCGTGACAAGTTCGCCGCCGAGCGCCGGCATCCAGGCCATGGCGCCATCGAGATCACGGGTCTGATTGAGTACCCGGCAGCCGGCCTCAAGCTGGTTGATCTTCAGGATCAGCGTGCCGCTGTTCTTCTCGCCGCGGTGCACGACCGTCGCCGGCATGCCTTCGGCGAAACAGCGCCGCAGATGGGCCTTGATCCAGACCTCGCTCGGCAGGCGACCGTCGGCTTGCCAATCGGAAGGGCTCATCGCTCGTTCCGAGTCTGCTGGCGCGCCGACCGGAACACAGATATCAAGGCCGGGCCAAAAGCGATATCTCCCTCCCCCCTCGTGGGGGAGGGTTGGGGTGGGGGGGACTGCTTCAGCCCGCTCAGAGCATAGCCGCTAGCGTGGCACCCCCCTCCTAAATCCTCCCCCGCAAGGGGGGAGGACTTGCGTGAGGAACCCCGGGAAAGCTCCGTGACTTCTGGGGATCGTGATAGCAATGCGTACACGAGCGCGCCCTAAATCTGTTCCTTGGTCTTGAGGAAGCGCAGCTCGGGATTGTCCTCCGCCGCGCGGTCCAGGTGCCAGGCGTTGCGCGCGAGGAAGACCGGCGCGCCGGTATGGTCTTCGCCCATGGCGCCCTGGTTGGCGTCGACGAAACGCTTCAGCTTCAGGGCATCGTCGGCCTCCACCCAGCGCGCGGTATGCAGGGTGGTCGGTTCGAAGAGGACGGGCACCTCGTACTCGGTGCGGATGCGGTCGGCCAGCACGTCGAACTGCAGCGGGCCGACGACGCCGACGATCCAGTCGGCGCCGATGTTGGGTTTGAAGACCCGCGCCGCGCCTTCCTCGGCCAACTGCTGGAGCGCGCGGCCCAGGTGCTTGGCGCGCAGCGGATCCTTCGGCCGGACGGTCTGCAGGTATTCCGGCGCGAAGGAGGGAATGCCGGTGAACTTCAGTTCCTCGCCCTCGGTCAGCGCATCGCCGATGCCGAGGTTGCCGTGGTTCGGGATGCCGATGATGTCGCCGGGCCAGGCCTCCTCCGCCAGCTCCCGGTCGCGCGCCAGGAACAGCACCGGGTTGTGGATGTTGAGGGTCTTGCCGCTGCGCGAATGCTTCAGCTTGGCGCCGCGCTTGAAGTGGCCGGAGCAGAGCCGCAGAAAGGCGATGCGGTCGCGGTGGTTGGGGTCCATGTTCGCCTGGATCTTGAAGACGAAGCCGCTGATCTTCTTCTCCGTCGGTTCGACCTCGCGGCCCACCGCCGGCTGCGGGCGCGGGGCGGGGGCCATGTCGGCCACGCCCTGCAGAAGCTCGCGCACCCCGAAGTTGTTGAGCGCCGAACCGAAGTAGACCGGCGTCATGGTGCCCTCGCGGTAGGCCTCCAGGTCGAAGGCGGGGCAGAGCTCGCGCACCATCTCCACCTCTTCGCGGAGCTGGGCGACAGCGTCGGCCGGCAGCATGGCGTCCAGCTTGGGGTCGTCCAGGCCGTCGCAGGCCTCGCCCTCGGCGCCCTTCTTGTCGCGGCTGCGCTCCACCAGCAGCAGGCGGTCGCGCAGCAGGTCATAGCAGCCGAGGAAGGAGCGCCCCATGCCGATAGGCCAGGTGGCCGGCGTCACGTCCAGGGCCAGGCGCTGCTCCACCTCGTCGATCAGCTCGAAGGGGTCGCGCGCCTCGCGGTCCAGCTTGTTGACGAAGGTGATGATCGGCATGTCCCTGAGACGACAGACCTCGAAGAGCTTCAGGGTCTGGGCCTCGATGCCCTTGGCGGCGTCGATCACCATGACCGCGGAATCGACCGCCGTCAGGGTGCGGTAGGTGTCCTCGGAGAAGTCCTCGTGGCCCGGCGTGTCCAGCAGGTTGAAGGTCTTGCCGGCGTAGTCGTAGGTCATGACGGAGGAGGCGACGGAGATGCCGCGCTCGCGCTCCACCTTCATCCAGTCCGAATGGGCGCGGCGCTGCTCGCCGCGCGCCTTCACGGCCCCGGCCATCTGGATCGCGCCGCCGAACAGCAGCAGTTTTTCCGTCAGCGTGGTCTTGCCCGCGTCGGGGTGCGAGATGATCGCAAAGGTGCGCCGCCGCGCGACGGCTTCGGAAAGGTCTGTCATGCTCGAAATCTGGCTTCCTGCAGTGCCGGCCACAGGCCCGGGCACCGCGACAACGGCGCGCCTTATAGCCGGGCGGGCAGGGATTGTCGATGCCCTGACCGCCGGAGCCAGTGGACCGCGGCGGGCCTTGGGGACCACTTTATGCCCCAGGTTTCCCCTGGTGTGGCGGTTGCCGGGCGCGGGTTTCGGTGCCAGTCTTCCGGCGCCGCGACTCTGCGCGCACTTCCGCCGCCGTCCAGGATAAGCCTACACCCGTGCTGACCGTCGAGCTTGATCTAGAGCGCGTCAACGCGGCCCAGCGCGGCTATCTGGACCAGCGCACCCGCGCCGGCACCCAGCGCGCCAACCGTGTCAGGGTGATGCGCGACATCCTGCGGCATGCCGCAGGGCGTTTCGGCGAGCGCCAGCTTGTCGCCATGACCCGCGGCGGGCCCCTGCTGGAGGATGGCCGCCAGCAAACCCTGGAAGACGCGCTGTTCGGGCCCCTGGCCGGGCAGGGATGGCCCAGGCGAGCGGCCGCCGTGCTGCACGGCCTGCATCTGCCGGCGACGCCCCTGCTGCCCGCTGCGGCCTGCTGCAAGGGCGGCCCCGGCCTCTCCACCCTCGATCCCGCGAGCTACCGCACCCGGCTGGACGACGGTCCGGCCCAGGCCCGGGAGCTGGGCGACACCACGGCGCTGGCGGTTTATCTGCATCCCCTGAAGCAGCTCCGGATTCTCTGGATCGGGGCGGAGAGCGACCATCAGCTCGCAGTCGCCCGGCTGCGACGGGAAACCCGCCTTTGGACCGACTGGCGCCCGGTCAGCCCGGACTATGCGGACTGGCTGGAGAAGGCCTGCAAAGCTGCGCAGGCCTGATAATCCCGACCGTTGATCCCGGTATCCCTCCTGCTGTCAGGATCTTGACAAGAAGATCGATTTGTTGTTGAATTCGACAACAAGCGGAACCACCTGCGGGTTACCACCCGAGACATCCAACCTCGCCTGCGAGCAAGGAAAGGGCGTGTTCATGTCCGAGAACAAGGCACCTGCGGAGGCGGCCGCCAAGGCGCGCAAGCGCCCCCAGGCCCAGGCCTCCAAAGCCGGCGATCCTGACATCGAGGCGCTGCGCGCGACCGCCCGCGGTGTCGCGCGGCTGGAGGTGGCCGACGCGGTGGCCGAGGCCTTGGCCGCCTACGAGGGCAGCCTGCGCGACCTGCAGAAGGCGAGCGGCCTCGATCCCGCCTTCGTCTCCAAGCTGGCCAGCGGCAAGGTGAACAAGCAGGGCGCCACCGTGGCCTCCCTGGCGCAGATCGCGCTGGCCATGAACAAATCCCTGAAGATCACGATTGAGTAGAATGGGAATGCGAGAAGCCTGGCGCTCGGGCTTCTCTCAAGCCCGCCGGCCTGTGCTCTGCTCATGATCGCCGCTTGGCTCGCCTTTCTCTCCAACATCATGCTGGCGGTGGCGGCGCTCTACGTCACCGGCCAGGCCCTGCGCGGCTGGTACAAGGAAGTGCAGGCGGAGAAACTGCCCGAAGGCCCGGAGCGGGAGGCGATGATCAACGACGCCAAGACCTTCTATGCCCTGGCCAGCCTCTCCAAGGTCTGGGTGCTGCTCCTGATCTTCGTCGGCACGCTGCTGCGCCTCGCGGTCGGTCTCTACCAGGGCCCCTGGACCTAGGCGATCCGGTCGAGGCCGGCGGCCCATCCTTCGAGGCTCCGCTGCGCTCCGCACCTCAGGATGAGGTGGGTGCCTGGCCCTTAGCACTGTCTCATGCTGAGGAGGGCCGGCAGGCCCGTCTCGAAGCATGCGGTCTCTGCCGCGATCGTTGCGGCTGATCATCGGGGACTTGGCTCCGGCCCCGGCGATCCTATCTCTCCAGGAAGACGTGATCACGGCCCGGCAGGCGGGCCCGCGTCTTCCCATGCAGCCTGAAGACCCCAAAGACCCCGAAAAAGACCCCCAAAGACTGAACGAGGGAGCAGACGATGACGGAAACACTCACCGCCTGGGCGCCGCGCGTTCTTTCCGTGGCCCGCATCATGGCCGCGCTGATCTTCATGGCGCACGGCACGCAGAAACTCCTGAACTTCCCGATGAGGACCAGCGAAGGGCCGGGGCCCGAACTGCTCTCTATGCTGGGCATCGCCGGCATCATCGAGCTGATCGGCGGCGCGTTGCTGGCGCTCGGCCTCTTCACCCGGCCGGTGGCCTTCCTCTGCTCCGGCCTGATGGCGGCTGCCTATTTCATCGCCCATGCGCCGCGCAGCTTCTTCCCGACGCTCAACGGCGGCGACGCGGCCATCATGTTCTGCTTCTTCTTCCTCTATCTCGTCTTCGCCGGCGGTGGCTCCTGGTCGCTGGACGCGATGCGATCGAAACCGTCAGCAGGCTAGCGTCACGCGGATATCCGCCAACGACCTGACCTGCCGCGCCTCGGCATCGAAATTGTCAGGCGCCAGCCAGGCTTCAAAGGCGGCCTTGGCGCCGGGCCACTCCTTGTCGAGGAGGGAGTACCATGCCGTGTCGCGGTTGCGGCCCTTGACGACCGTGGCCTGGCGGAACACGCCTTCGAAGGTGAAGCCCAACCGCTCCGCCGCGCCGCAGGAGGCGGCATTCAGCGCATTGCACTTCCACTCGTAGCGGCGGTAGCCCAGCTCGTCGAAGACCCGGGCCATCATGAGATACATGGCTTCGGTCGCCGCCGGGGTCGCCTGCAGGGCGGGGGCGTAGTGGATATGTCCGACCTCGATGCTGCCGATGGCCGGGGCGATGCGCAGGTAGCTGGCAACCCCCAGCGCCCTGCCGCTGGCCTTGTCGACAACCGCGTGGAACAGCGGGTCCTCGCCCAGGCAGGTGGCGTCGATCCAGGCTTTGAAGTCGGCCAGGGTGGCGAAGGGACCGTAGGGCAGGTAGGTCCAGCTCCGTCCCTCCGGGTCGGCGGTGTAGGCGGCGAAGAGGTCGCCGGCATGGCTTTCCGGATCGAGCGGCTCCACCCGGCAGAAGCGGCCCTCCAGGGCGCTTCGGGGCGGTGCCGGGCGCGGTGTCCAGCCGGGCAGGGGCTCGCCCAAGGGCAGGTCGGGGCCGGCATCGGTTGTAGCGGTCGTATCGGGCATTGCAGTGGGCTTTGCGTTGTGTGGCAGCCCCCGCTGATGCCCCGATGCGGTCTTTCGGGCAAGGGCCAGATGGGGGCAGAGCAGGGGACCACTTAGGATGGGGACCGGATCTCCGCAAAGCTTTCGGCCAGCCAGTCGCGCAGCGCTACCACCACCGGCCGGTTCCGATCGCCCGCCCGGCAGACGAAGAAGAGGGACCGTTCCAGCGGCAGGGTCACGTCGCTCACCTGGATCAGCCGCCCGGCGGCCAGGTCGTCGGCGGCCAGCAGGCGCCGCACCAGCGCCACCGCCTGGCCGTCCAGGGCGGCAGCGATCAGGACCCCGCTGTCGATATAGCGGTCCCCCGGCAAAGCGCCGGCCTGGGGCATCGCGCCGGCCTTTTCGAGCCATTGGTCCCAGCCCGGGTTGTAGTCGTCGTGGACCAGCGGGAAGGCGATCAGATCGCGCGGCGAAAGGGGAAGGGTTGCGTCGCCGACCAGGCCGGGCGCCGCGACCGGCACCAGTTCCTCGTCCGTCAGCCGGGTTTCATGCAGGCCCGCCCATCCGCCTGTGCCGAAGCGCAGGGCGCAGTCGACCGATTGCTCGAAAAGGTCGACCGGCGCATCGTTGGTGTCGAGCAGGACCGCGATCTCCGGATGGCGCCGGCGGAAGGCCGGCAGCCGCGGCACCAGCCACTTCAGGGCGAGGGAGGTTGTCAGCGACAACGTGACCGACCTGTCGGCGTTGCGCCGCGCCAGGTCGGCGACCCCGCCGCGCAGCGCGGCAAAGGCAGCGCGGGAGGCCTGGAACAGCACCTCGCCGTTTCCGGTCAGGGCCGCGCCCTTCGGCGTGCGATGAAACAGCGGGGTGCAAAGCTGCTGTTCCAGAGCGCGGATCTGGCGACTCACCGCGCCGTGGGTGACGGCCAGCTCGTCCGCCGCACGGCTGAAGCTGCCGTGCCGGGCCACGGCATCAAAGGCCTGGATCGCGCGCAGCGACGGGAGTCTCATGCCGCACCTTGCTGTTACACAAACTCACAGAAGGTTGAGCTTATATCGTTTGCGCCTGGGCTCAAACGGCCGTTTTTATTGGAGTGAGCCAGGAGGCAGGGGGGCGGTGACGATATCGACCCTGGCCCTTCAGCTCACAGGAGAAGCGGCGGCGGGACGGCCGCGCCCCGGAATCTCCCCAAGGCCCCCAAGATCGCGACAGGAGGGAAGACCATGCTGAAGCGCCACAACCCCACCACGGTTCGACCGGTCAGACCGCCCTTCGACACGATCTTCGCCCATGTGGTCGAACTGCAGTCGCCGCAGAAGCTGTATTTCATCGCCGGGCAGATCGGGGTGGATCCGCAAGGGCAGACGCCTGCCTTCTTCGACGCGCAGTGCCACGAGACCATGAACAGCGTGGAAGCGATCCTCTCTTCCTTCGATCTCTCGGTGAACAACATCCTCCGGGTCGTCTACTACGTCACCGACGCCGAGAACCTGCCGGCGCTCACGAAGATCCGCCAGGACCGCTGGGGAGCCTTCGAAGCCCCGGCGGTGACCACCCTCGTGGTCGCGGCGCTCGCGCGGCCGGAGCTGCTGGTCGAAATCGAGGTGACCGCCGGCTGTTAGTCCATCTTGGCGTGCGGTGCCGAAGCCAGTTTCAGGAACACCCGGTCCTCGCGGCGGATGAAGCGCTCTTCCTGCGCGAAGCGGTAGTTCTCCCGGCCCAGGGGGTCTGCCGCCAGACGGGCGCGGTAGGCCTCGTAGGCCGCCAGGTTCTCGATGGTGTAGACGCCGTAGGCGGTGGTGGCCGATCCCTCGTGCGGCGCGAAGTAGCCGATCAGGTCCGCCCCGCAGCGCGGGATCGCCTGTCCCCAGTTCCGGGCGTAGGTCTCAAAGGCCGCTTTCTTGAAGGGGTCGATCTCGTAGCGGATGAAACAGGTGATCATCGGCGTCCTTTCCGGGTGGCGATGGCGTCAGGGTGAGGGCGGCACTTCACCACAGATCGTGCGCGTGATGGTTCGCCTGATATCGAAGCATGAGTGTCGCCAAAAGCGAGGAACCCGCTCTGTTGTCAGCCGTTCCGGGGGGCTTGTCATGGGCGGGGGGCGGCCCTAGTCTCTGCTCAGTCTCAACGGGGTGCCCTGAAACGGGCTGAGAGACCGGGCTGCGCCTTTCCGCCCGGACAACCCGAAGAACCTGACCCGGGTAATGCCGGCGGAGGGATTTGAGCCACCGGCCCTTCGAAGCCCAACGATTTCAAGGCCCAGCGATCCTCAAAGCCATCCGCCCCATAGCTTTATGGAGCGATGTCATGCGTCTTTTGTCTCTTGTTGCCGTTCTGGCGGCCATGGTGCCTGCGTTTGCCGGCGGAGCCGCCGCCGAAGAGGAAAAGCGTCTCACCGTCTACACCTACGACGCCTTTACCTCCGACTGGGGGCCGGGCCCGCGCATCAAGGAGGCATTCGAGGCCGAGTGCGGCTGTGTGCTGGACTTCGTCGCCATCGACACCTCGGGCGGCGTGCTGAGCCGCCTGCGCCTGGAAGGGGAGACCAGCAAAGCCGATGTCATTCTCGGCCTCGATCTCAACCTCATGGCCGAGGCCAAGGCGACCGGCCTGCTGGCGCCGCACGGGGTGACGGCCGAGGATCTCACCCTGCCGATCGACTGGACCGACGAGACCTTTCTGCCCTTCGACTACGGCTACTTCGCCTTCGTCTACGACACCGAGGCGCTGGCCCAACCGCCGCGCAGCCTGAAGGAACTGGTGGAGGCGCCGGACGACCTGAAGATCATTCTCCAGGACCCGCGCACCTCGACGCCCGGGCTTGGCGTCATGCTCTGGGTCCGCGCCGTCTATGGCGAGGATGCGCCGGAGGCCTGGGCCCGGCTGGCGCGCAAGACCGTCACCACGACCAAGGGCTGGAGCGAGGCTTACGGCCTGTTTCTTGAAGGCGAGGCGCCGCTGGTGCTGAGCTACACCACCTCGCCCGCCTATCACATGATCGCCGAGCAGACCGAGCGCTATCAGGCGGCGGCCTTTGAGGAGGGCCACTACATGCAGGTCGAGGTGGCGGCGATCCCCAAGGCGGCGCCGCAGCCGGAGCTGGCGCGCCAGTTCCTTGCCTTCATGGTCGGCCCCGGCTTTCAGGCCGCCATTCCCACCGGGAACTGGATGTATCCTGTCGTCGACCTTCCCGATGGCCTGCCGCCCGAATTCGACAAGCTGGTCGACCCCTCACGGCCGCTGCTGTTCAGCCCGGATGAGGTGAGCGAAAACCGCCAGGCCTGGATCGACGAGTGGCTGCAGGCGGTCAGCCGCTAGGCGCGGCGGCCGCGCCAGCGTGATGCCCTGGTGGCTTCCGGCGGGCCTGGCCCTCAGCCTGGTGGCTCTCCTGGCCGGCGGGGCGCTGGTCGCCCTCGGCGTTGCGGCTGGCGGCTTCGACCTCGCCGAGACTCTCAGCCAGCCCTACCTTTGGCGTGTTGTCTGGTTCACCCTCTGGCAGGCGGCGCTGTCGACCCTGCTGTCGGTGGGCTTTGCCATTCCGCTTGCCCGTGCCCTGGCACGCCGGGATTTCCCGGGGCGGGGGCTGTTGCTGCGGCTGTTCAGCCTTTCCCTCGTTGTGCCGGTGATTGTCGCCATCTTTGGCATCGTCGCCGTGCACGGACGGCGCGGCTGGGTCAACGACGGGCTGGAACTGTTTGGCTTTGAGGGCCTGCACTATCTCTATGGCCTGGGCGGCATCCTGATCGGCCACTGTTTTTTCAACCTGCCCTTTGTCGCCCGGGTTCTCTTGCAGGCGCTGGACTCGGTCCCGCCCGAGAGCTGGCGCGTGGCCAGCCAGTACGGCCTGCGCTCCCGCGACATCTTCCGGCTGATCGAATGGCCGGCCATGCGCAGCGTGCTGCCGGGCGTCGCGGGCCTCGTCTTCATGCTCTGCTTCACCTCCTTCGCCGTGGTGCTCACCCTGGGCGGCGGGCCGCGGGCGACGACCCTGGAGGTGGCGGTCTATCAGGCCCTGCGCTTCGACTTCGATCTCGGCCGGGCGGTCACCCTGGCGCTCGTCCAGCTCGTCTTCTGCGGCGGCATCGTGTTTTGCCTCTTGCGGCTTTCGGTGCCCGGCAGCCTGACCATGACCGAGGGACGGGTTTTCGAGCGGCCGGACCGGGCCGCCCCCCTGGGGCGCTGGCTGGACGGCATCCTCATCGGCCTCGGGACGCTTTTCGTGGTCCTGCCGCTGGCCGCGGTCGCGCTGGCCGGCTTCAACGACAGAGCGCCTGCGGTGCTGAGCGACCCGCGGCTGTGGCGCGCTCTCGGCCAGTCCCTCACCATTGCGCTCAGCTCCGGCGGTCTCGCCCTGGTGCTGGGCGGGGCCATCCTCATCAGCAGCCGCATCCTGCGCCACCGCATGCTGCGGGCCCAGGCAGCGGCGCGCCTGGAACTCTCCGCCTCGCTGATCCTGGTCGTGCCGCCCTTCGTGCTGGCCACCGGGCTCTTCGTCCTGCTGCGCCCGTTGACCGACGTCTTTGCCCTGGGGCTGCCGTTGGTGGTGTTGGTCAACGCCCTGATGGCCCTGCCGTTCGTGGTGCGCTTTCTCGGCGGACCGATGATGGACGAGGCCCAGCGCCACGACCGCCTCTGCCAGAGCCTCGGTATCGCCGGCTGGAGCCGGCTGCGGCTGATCGAATGGCCGAACCTGCGGCGCCCGGCGGCTCTGGCGCTGGCCGTGGCGGCGACGCTGTCCATGGGCGATCTCGGTGTGATCGCCCTGTTCGGCAGCGAGGATTTCGCCACCCTGCCGCTGCTCCTGTATCGCGCCATGGGCGGCTTTCGCATGGCCGAGGCTGCGGTGATCGCCGCATTCCTGTCGCTGGTCTGCCTGCTGGTCTTCTTTGCCATCGACGGGCTGCTCGGCCGGGCGCGCTTCGGGCTGCCGCTGCGGAGACCGCGTCATGCATGACGGCCCCCTGCACAAGAGGCCGCCGGCGGCAGCGGCCAAGGCGCCGATCCTGACGGTGAGCGCGGTCACCTTCCGCTACGAGGACATGACCATGGTCTTCGACCTGGCGGTTGAGCGCGGCGACTGTCTGGCGCTGCTGGGGCCGAGCGGCGGAGGCAAGTCGACGCTGTTGAACCTGATCGCCGGATTCGAAAAGCCCCTGTCCGGCCACGTGGAGATCGAGGGCAGGGACGTGACGGCGGTGGAGCCCGCCCGGCGGCCCGTCACCAGCCTGTTCCAGGAGCACAATCTCTTCGCCCATCTCACCGTGGATCAGAACGTCGGCCTCGGCCTCGATCCCGGCCTGCGGCTCGACGCGGCGCAGCGCCGGACGGTGACCGAAGCACTTGAGAGTGTCGGGCTGACGGGGCTTGGGGGGCGCCGCCCGGCCCAGCTCTCCGGCGGCCAGCGCCAGCGGGTCGCCCTGGCGCGCAGCCTCGTGCGCCGCCGGCCGCTGCTGCTGCTCGACGAGCCCTTTTCGGCCCTCGACCCCGGCCTGCGCCTTGAGATGCTGGATCTGGTCGACCGTCTGCGGCGCGACCACGGGCTGACGGTGGTGATGGTGAGCCACAACCCCGAAGACGCCCTTCGGATTGCCCCCAGTACCGCTTTTTTGTGCGATGGCCGCATTGCCGCGCAGGGGAAGACGGCAGAGCTGCTGGCGGCCCCGTCCTTGCCTGCTTTGCGCACGTTTCTGGGGCAGGGGTCCGGCGCCGAGCCCGGATCTCCGTTCTCCAGGGATCCGGCCGGCTGACCCGCTTTCGGTGGCGCGGCCTGCCTTCCAGAGGCGGGTCAAATGCTCTAGGTTACGCGGTGCGGAAGATCCGTCGATCGCGAGTCTGGCGCCGGTCGGCGTGACGCCCCTGGAGCGGATCCGCCTCAGGGAAAACAACAAGAACGGCCGTCTGCGAGCGGCCGAACCGGGTGGTATGGGGTCGGCGCAATCGAGCCGCAGAGCAGTGTTCGCTGAACGCAGTCCGTCGAGGGCGGGCCGCGCCGTGGGTACAGTCGTGCTGGCCATCGTCGTGCTGGTCTGCGGGCTGCTGGCGGCGGTCCCCGCGTCGGTACCGGCTTTGGCCCAGCCCGTGGCCGGTCAGGCAAGTGGCGCCCTGGAGCAGACCGATCTGCGCACGGCGGTCGCGGAGCTCGAATCTCTCGCGTTTTTCTACGGTGACATTGCCGGGCGGGACAGCAACAGCTTCGCCAGCACGCGCTGGGCCGAGCTGCAAGGCAACTACCGGGCCCTGGCCCAGCGGCTGACGACCCTGCTGGATGAAGGGCGGCTGCGTATCGTCGACCTGCCGGAGGGGGCGCTGCGGGTCTCGCCCGAGGGCATCGTGGAAATCGACAAGCGGCTGGATGGGCAATGGCTGCCCAGCCTCGTCCGCTTTTCTCGGCTGCGCGAGCGGGGTGAGGAAAGCAACAGCGACCAGTTGCTGCCGGTGATGATCGAAGCGCTGTCGCAGGTGGATGCCTCGGCCGACTGGCCCTGGTTCGACGACCACGTCCGCCGCTCCGGCACCTTGGCACCGATCGCCGGACAGACGGCGAGCCGCGCCGAGCTGGCGCGGTACTTTTTCCTCAAGGACAGCTATCTCAGTCTTTCCATGCGGCGCATTGCCGAGGGGGACCCGGGCCTGCGCCATGCCTGGGCACGGCGCCAGATGCGCGCCTTCACCGAAGTCCGCAGCCTGCGGCGCGGCTTCGCCGAACGCTTCGGCTCGGGCCCCGCCGAGCTGCTGCGTCAGGACTGGTCGAACTACGTGGCGCTGGTCGACGGCTTTGCGGTTACCAGGGGCTGGCTGATGCTGGATCCGACGCTGCGCCTAACCGAGGCGGCGGAACCGCTGCCGCCCGGGACCATCCGCCGTGCCGCCGACGACATCGTCTCCGCCCGGCAGAGTTCCATCATGGCACTGCGCGACGGCCAGCGGCCGCCCGGTATCTCGCCGACGCCCTTTGTGGACGGAACCGGACAGGGCCCGGCAACGGGCCCGAGCCTTGCCGCCCTGGTGGAGGGGGCGGGCCGGCTCGCAGCCCAGAGAGCGCTGGGCGGCGAGGTTGCGGCGACGATTCCCCTGCAGGCCCTGATGCTGCGCCCGGAGATCCGCTCCTCGCAGTCCGACTCTGCCGAGTTCAGGGCCTTTGCCGCACGCCTGAAGGAGGTCCTGGAGCAGCCGGACCCTCAGGTGGAACTCGCCCGGCGCGAAGAGGCGCTGCAGGTCGCCGAGCAGCAGTTGCGGGCCCTGGAAGCCCGGGTCAGCGAGCTGGAACCGGTGGAACAAGAGGTTGTCGTTCTGCAGGAACGGGTGGAGGTCTTGCGCGACGCCGAAGAGCAGGTCGCTGTCCTGGAGGACGAAGTGGCGGAGCTGCGGGAGACCGAGCGCCAGGTTGCCGACCTTCAAGAGCAGGTCGGCGCATTGGACGAGGCCCAGGAGGAGGTGGAGAGCCTGCGGGCCCAGGTCGACGACCTCGACACGGCCTTGACGGTGCGCGACGAACAGACGGCGATGCTGCAGGAGCAACTGGCCGAAGCGCAGCGGGACCCGGCGGCCGCCATTGCGCCGGCGGTGACCCGCATCGAGCAACGCCAGCTTTATATGATGGCGGCCATCGGGGTGATGTTCATCCTGACCGTTGCCGTATGGCTGTGGCGGCGCGATCGCCAGGTGGTGATCTACGAGGAACGGCCGCCACCACGGCAGGTCGCGCCACCGCCAAAGCTTCTGGCCGCGCCGCTGTCCGGGCGCAGCGCCCTGGCGGCTGAAACGCCGCCGCCTGAGGTCATCGACGTCGGCCCCGGCGAGGATGATGTCGCCGCCGATGCGGCCCCGGAAAACGGGACCGCGGCGCCGAACGGCGCCGGGTTCGGCCACGATGTTTCGGAACCGCCGGCCGCCAACCCGGGGGAGGAGCATCTGCGCAACGCCGCCGCTGCGGTTCAGGCGGCGACGCTGGGCGACGAAGAACGCATCGCCAGCCACCCTATCGTCCGTGCTTTGCGCAAGGGCAACCTCCCGCTTTTCGAGTTGCTGTTCGCAGAACTGACGGAGCTCCGCAGCCCCCAACTGCAGCGCATCGTCTATGGCGGCGGCGGCGAGGATCTGGCGATCGCCTGCCGCGCAGTCGGCGTCGACAAACTTCTGTTCGGCGCCATTTTCATTCTGACCGATCACCTGCGTGGCGGCGATGCGGATACGGACCCCGAGCGCGTGGCTGCGATCCTCGACGTCTATGACCGGACTGCGCCGGAGACGGCGCAGCGTGCGCTGCTGAAATGGCAGCGGAACTGGGGGACGGAAGCCGTGGACGAACCCTCCCTTGCGGATTGAGACCGGCCGGCGGCGCGGCGGCCGATGATCAGACGCGTCCTGTTCAGGTTCCGGCGTTGGATCATCTGGGGGCTCCTCGTTGTCCTCTTTGCGCCGCTGGCGCTGACAGTGGTTTACCGTTTCGTGCCGCCGCCGATCACGCCCCTGATGGTCATCCGACTGGTGGAAGGACAGGGCTTGACCAGGGACTGGGTGTCTTGGGACGAGATCAGCCCGCACCTGAAGCGTGCCGCCGTCGCGGCGGAAGACAACCTGTTCTGCGAGCACGATGGCTTCGACTGGGGATCTCTGGAATCGGCCGTCAAGGCCTATGCCGAGGGTCGGCGTGCGGGCGGCGGCAGCACCATCTCGATGCAGACCGCGAAAAACCTCTTCCTCTGGCCGAAGCGCTCGATCCTGCGCAAAGTCCTGGAGTTGCCGCTGACAACGGCCTTGGAGGTGCTCTGGCCCAAGCAGCGCATTCTTGAGGTCTATCTGAACATCGCCGAATGGGGCCCCGGGATCTACGGGGTCGAGGCTGCGGCCCGCGCCAACTTCCGCACCAGCGCAAAGGACCTCAGCCTGCGTCAGGCGTCCCAACTGGTTGCCGTGCTGCCCAGCCCGTTGAATTGGCGCGCCAACCCGCCGGGGGACTATGTCGCCGGGCGTGCCGCGACGATCCGCAAGAGGGTGGGGCAGTTGGGTCCTCTGCTGGACTGTATCGGCGGCTGATCTGCTCTAGCAGCCTGAGGGCTGTTGCAGCAGGCCCCAACCGAAGGTGCTGTCGCGTCCCGGTGAGCCCAGGTCGCGGGCGGAGTCCGTCAGGCGCTGCCGCATCGCCTCGGCGGAGACGTCCGGCTCAAGCGCCAGCAGGACGGCGGCGGAGGCTGCGACGAAAGGCGCGGCAAATGAGGTGCCGCTGCTGTAGCGGCCGCCGCGCCCGCTGCGGGCGCTCCAGACGTCCACGCCCGGCGCTGCGAGATCGATGTAATCGCCTCGGTTTGCCTCGGTGTAAGGCTGCAGCGCAGCGTCGACGGCCGTGACCGCCAAGACCGGTGCATAGCCGGCGGGAAAGACCGGCGCGGCATTGGGGCCTTCGTTGCCGGCGGCCGCGATCAGGATCATGCCGCTTTCGTGAGCACGCTCCATGGTCAGTCGCAGGACCTGGTTGCTGGGCCCGGAGAGGCTGAGATTGACGATGCGTACGCCCTGCTGGCCCAGCCAGTCGATGGCGCGGGCAATGGAGTCGGTGGTGCCCACCACGCGGTCGTTGTCCCTTAAACCGAAAATCGCCGCCGCGTAGAGACGGGCGGAGGGAACGAGGCCGGCAGTGTTGGACCTGGGGTTGCCGACAATCAGAGAGGCGATTGCCGTGCCGTGGTCGGGCGGTGCGGGTTTAAGGCCGGAGGTGAGGAAGTTCTTCGCGAGCAGGCGGCTGTCCTGCAAGGCCGGGTGGCTGCGGTCGACCACGGTGTCAACGAGGCCGACGTCGACCTCCAGCCGGCAGTCCTGCAGCGGCTCCGGCCAGCCGATCAGATCCTTGGCATAGTGCCTGGGCTCGGCGGCCGCCTGCGGGCCGTAGAGCGTGTTGGCGTCGAAGAGGGTGGTCGGGAAACTCTGGCGCAGGGAATCCAGCGCGGTCGGCACGTCCTGACCGCCCGGGATGCCGAGGCGCATGAGGGCAAAGCCCAGGACAGGCAGTTCCTGAAGGGACCGGACGGCGTAACCCTGGCCCGTCAACTGCTGCGCCAGGGCCGTGGCATCCTGGAGGCTGCCGGTGATAACCAGAACCTCGTCGTCTTCCTGGTCCGCTCCGGCAGCCTGCGCCGGCGGCGGCGGAAGACCCGGCAGGGTCGGCGGCGCCGGGCGCTCGGTCGTGCCTCCCGGCGTTTGCGGGGCGGGGCGGTTTGGCTGGCGCGGACGGTCGGCCTGCTGCGGGCGATTGCCCGGTTCGCGCGTGCCGGGCCGCCGGTTCGGATCGATGGTGGCGCGCTGCGGGTCGATGGGAATGCCGGCGGAATCGGATTGCGGCCGCGTGGGCGGGCAGATCTGCAGCGGGCGGCGTTGCGCGCTGGTCCAGTTTCCGCTGCGGTCCTCGATGCCCAGTTCGTACCAACTGCCGGGCACCAACTGCTGGCTGCGCGGTACGGTTGCCAGGATACTGCGGTCCGTCCAGCGGGTGATCGGCAGTTCGACGCGATGGGCGGAGTCCCGCATGATCAGCGACTTGCCGCCGGCGCGTCCGAAATTGCTGCCGCGCACGGCGATGCGGTCGCCGGGCTCGACACAGCGGACCACACCGATGCCCGTGATCCGCGGTGCGGCGCCCTGGTCGGTGGTCGGAACCTGCGCGGCCGCCGTATCGGCAAGACCGAACAGCAAGGCAACCAAGCCGACAATCCGCAGGACACCCCGCACGAGTCAGTTCCTTTCGGCGAAGGTCACGACGTCGCCGCGAGCGCGCAGCGCTGCAAGCGCGGCTTCGATCTCGGCGGAGCCGCCGTCAGCAGCTTGCAGGCTCAGGTCGTAGATTCCAAGAGCACTGGGGCCCCCGGCAATCGACGTGCCGGCCGCCTGGAGGACTTCCCGGATCTCCTGCTCCGTCGCCGTAGGCTCGAAGGTGACCTGGAGAACCGCTGGGTTGGGGCCTGTCGCGATCGTCGTATCGCCGTCCGGCCCGCCGGTTACGATCACGCCCGCCTGAATGACCACGGCCAGGCAGGCGGCAACGGCCAGCGGGCGCCACCAGGAAGCGATGGAGACGACCTTGTCGGTTTCGGCGGGCGCCGGCGCCTGCTGATCGCCGAGGCTGATCTCCCGCCGCAGGCGCTTCAGGCCCAGCTCGCCGGGGCTGTTTTCGATGCTCTCGTCCTTCACCTGCTGGCGCATGGCCGAGAGCAGGGCGACCTCGTCGCGCGCATGCGCGCTGGTTTCCAGGTAGGCCTCGACCGCCCGCTGCTCCTCGGCGCTCAAGGTGCCGTTCACATACCACGGGAGGAGGAGGTCCAGGTCCTCGTCTCGTTTTCCGTTCTCAGCCATCACAACAGTCCCATCTCTTTGAGCCCCGCGAGGCACTTCATCAGTGCCTTCTTCGCGTGAAACATTCTTGTCTTCACCGTTCCCTCGGGACAGCCCACGATGGAGGCTATATCGCCGTAGGGGAGGTCTTCGAAGAACGCCAGATGAACCACGCTGCGGTGCGCCTCTGAGAGTTGATCGACACAGTGACGCACTTGCTCGGCATTCTGGGCTGCGGAGAGCGTTTCTGCGGGATCCGGTGAGTCGTCTTCTGCGATTTCCGGGTCCAGCTCCACGCTCTCACCTGGCTTGCGTCGGCGTATCCGGTCGATTGCCTTGTGGTGAGCGATACCCAAAACCCATGTGCTCACCGCGGATCGTCCTTCAAAGCGCCCGGCGCTGCGCCAGACCTCGAACATGACCTCGTTCAGTACGTCGGCGGCATCGAAGGAATCGTTCAATTTTGACCGGATAAAGCGGTAAACGCGACCTTCGTACTGCCGGTAAAAGTCGTCCAAGGCGGTTTGGTCGCCGTTGGCCATGCGACGAAGCAGCTCTCGATCGTCTTGTGTCAAGAGAAGTCCTCACGGCAAGCGGCGACCCGGGTCCGAGGACGCCTAAGGTTTGTAGATCTCCCTGACCGAACTGGACCCGATGACAGCGCCCTTAGCATCAATTGCGCTGACCTTCCAGAGATAGCGGCGATCGCCCGGCAACTGGGCGAGGGTGAAGTCGGCCAGACGGGCCGCGGTTTCGCTGCCCTGCACAAAAATGCCGGCAAGCGCAACCTGACCGTCGGTTTTTTCCGTATCCGGTGACGGATCGGAGGGAATCTCGCTTTGCAGGGCCTGCGTATCGACGGGCCCGGCAGGGCCGGCGGGTGCGGCAAAGAGCTCCAGGTGATAGGTCGCCGTACCCGGCAGTGCGGTCCAGGCAAAACGCGTATCCTCGGTCAGGGCTGCGCCGGCACGCGGCTCCGACACCAGGATTTCACGCAAGGGATTCACCGCGACGGTCGTGCTGGTCGGCGTCACATAGTACTGCAGTATGGGCTGCTGCAGCTCGGTCTCGGGGTTGGTGATGCGAAACCGCACCAGGTTTGTCCCTTCCGTCGCCGTCGGCAGGCGCGGAGAGGTCAGCACCGTTCGACCGCTGGAGGCGACGCCCTGGCGTACCAGGGTCAGCGGCCGGAAGACCGGCGTGCCGGCCGTCGAACTGCCGCTGGCGACCTCCCAGACCCCGGTCAGCAGGCTGACGCCGGTGGTGTTCACCTCGGCGACGGCGCGCAGTTCGCTGTTTCTGGACAGCACCTGGGTGCGGGAATCGTCAAAGAAGGAGAGAGAGACGCGCTGGATCGAGAACGCCGCGGAGCCGGGCCCGGCGGGGACCACCAGGACCTCACCGTCTTCCGTCTCGGCGAGTTCGGCGCTGTCCGCGAAGACGCGGCGGATCACAATGGGGCTTTCCTGCTTGATCGCGCGGTAAACAACGGCCCTGGGAATGCTGACGGTTTCCCGGAACAGGAATGTCTCCGGCGTCAGGTCACCCTCGGTGGTCTGCCCCAGGCGTCGGCCGACGGTCCCGACCACGGCACCGCCGATCAGCAGTTCGGCACGGGCCGACTCAATGGTGGCAGGCACCGGCGGCGTCGCCATGAACGATCTTCCGACACGCCAGGTGACGGCAATGCTGCTTGCGCCCGTGGCGGCGACCTGAACCTTGACGGGCGAGGGCGCGACCGAATCGATCGCAGCCGCGGCCGGCAGGCTTGAAAGCATCAGGGCCGCCGCCGCCGTGGCCTGTGCGAGAATGAAGCGGGTTGCTCGAGAGCGCATGATTCTATTCCTTGCCTAACGATCCGTTGCACAGCCGAGGCCCGGGCAATCGGGCCTTGGCTGCGGTTCTCCCATTGGTCGCCTTGGCCAAGGCCGGGGTTCAACGGGGTGACGGCGTGCGGCAGGGTGTTACGGCTTGTAGATCTCCTGCATGGCGCTGGCCCCCAGGATGGCGCCGTCTTCGCCGATGGCGGTGACGATCCAGCGATAGCGGCGCTGGGCGGGCAGGTGGGCCAGGGTAAAGTCCTTCAGCCGCGTCTCGGTGACTGCGCCGGGCAGCACAATCCCGGTCAGGGGACCCGCGGCGCGGCCGCCTGGCGGATCGGGTTGCGGGTCCGGGCTCGGGTCCAGCGGCAGGCTGGCGACGATCTCGTCCTGGGGTGCCGGTGGGGCCGGCCCTGGGACGGCGGGGAAGAACTCCAGCTTGTAGGCCTTGGCACCGGGCACGGCCTGCCAGGCGAAGCGGGTCGTCAGGGTCAGCGGCGTGCCGGGGCTGGGGCTGGTCATCAACAGCAGGCGCGGCTGTTGCCGGTCGGGCAGGGGGCTTTCCGGCGTCACGTAGTACTGCAGTTCCGGTTCATCGAAGCCGGTCGCCGGGTCGGTGATGTTCAGGCGCACCAGATTGGTGCCTTCGAAGCGCGTCGGCAGCGGCGGGCTGGTGATGAAGACGCGCCGGCCCCCGGCGACGTTCTGGCGCACCAGGGCGAGCGGGCGGAAGACGGGCGTTCCCGCCGTGGTCGTTGCCGATGCGACCTCCCACTGTCCGACGATCAGGCCCGATCCGGTCGTGTTGATCTCCGCGATGGCCCGCAGGCGGCTGCCCTTGGACAGCACCCGCACGCGCGAGCGGTCGTCGAAGGTAAGGTCGAGCCGGCGGATCGAGAACGGTTCAGACCCCGGACCGCCCGGGAAGAGCGCCACAACACCGGTGTCGTTGCTGCCAAAGGCAATGTCAGTGAAGGTGCGCGAAACCAGAATCGGGGCGCCGGATCTGGCGGCACGGAAAGCCAGTTCGCGGGGTATCACGAAGGTTTCCACGAAGGTCGTGGACTGGGTGCCGGCCGTGGGAAAAACGCGCGAGAGGGTGGCGCCGGAGGTCCCCGCATTGAAACCTCCGACCGAGAGCTGTGCGGGTGGGGCGTTGACCGTACCGGGCGCCGTTGCACTGCGCGTGACCCCCCAGGCGATGGTCACGGTTGACGCGCCGTTCAGCGAAATCGTCGCCCGATCCGGCGTCGGGTCGACGTCGACAGTCTGAGCCTGCGCGGCCGGGGTTGCCAGGAGGATGCCGATGACGGCGAGCACCAGCGTGGCAATGCCAACGATAGATCTCATCATGGCCGCCACCCTCAGTAGCTCACCGGCAAGGAGAGCCGGAGCGTCGTGAATGCCTGATACTGCACATCGTCCTCTTCACTGACAAAATCGTCATTCCGGGTTTCCTGGATGAAGCCGTTGAAGGCCAAAGCAATGCCCAACGTGTTGATGTCCGGCTCCCGCAGGGTCCAGACCACCTCGCCGCCGAGGCTCGTGGTATCGGGTGTGTCGCCGTCGCCGGTTCTCACGTTCATATTGTAGGAGAGGCTGGCGGACAGCGTCTCGGGGATCACTGTGATATCCGTGGCCAGCCCCAGGTTGATGGTGCGGTTGGCCTTGCCGCTATCCGTGTCCTCGAAAACGTCGTACTGCACACTGGGCGACAGGGTCAGCCAGTCGTCGATCAGGAAATAGCCGCTCAGCCCCGTGGTATTGTTGATGCTGTCGTTGCTGACGTTGATCTCATCGTCGAAGGTGTAGATCGTGTGCGAAAGGTTCCAGCTCCAGGTCTCGTAGTTGGCCCCGGCGTTGAGGGTCAGCGACTTGCTGATGTTGTTGGCGTCGTCTTCGGGAAAGTCCGACGACCGCTCGACCCTTTCGATATCCGTCACCGTGGCGGTCACACCGAAGAACGGCTGGCCGAACCACGGCAGGCTGCCGTCTTCGCTCGGCTCCACATAGGGTGTGTAGGTGCCGTTGAAGTAGCCGTCGATGGTCCGGTCGGTGGGCAGAAAATCGAAGTCGTCGACGTTGCTGAGTTGGTGGCTGACGGTGAGGTCGGCGCTGAACTCATCCCAGAAGAAACGGCTGAAGGCGGAGGTCGTCTCGCGGTCGGCCTGCAGCGACGGGTTGGCCAGGCTCTGGAAGAAGGTGTCGACGACGCTGTGCTCGGCGCCGACCGTCCAGTTCACGACGCTGCCGCCGAGAGTGCTGCCGCGCAGAGGCTCGACCGATGCCAAGACGGAATAGGCGTTTGCCGTTTCGGCGCCGAAACCCACGTTCTTGCCATCGAAGTCGAAGCTGGCCTCCGCGAACTCGCCGCGCAGACGCAGGCTTTCGTCGAACCACAGCGTGTCGGCGGCAACCGACCAGCCGTCGCCCTCGTTGACCACCTCCTCGGCACCGATGCCGAAGCCCCCGTCGCTGCCTTCGCCGCTGTAATAGACGCCGGTCAGCAGGATGTTGTCCTGCAAGGCCTCGATCGGCCTTACGGAGATGGATGCGCCTTCGATGCGTTCCTCGTCGTGGCTGATGCCGAGGACGTGCCGGGTGCCGACGATCGACTCCGTGCGCAGAACGAAACCGGTCGCACTGATGCGGTCATCGGAAGTGCCGGCCCGCACCGAAACGCCGCGCCGGTTGAAGCTCGACATGATCAGGCTTTCGATGCCGGTATCGTGGTTGCCGGCGGTGAGCCCGGCGAAGAAATCCTCGTTCTGGAAGTCGCCGTCGAGGCGATACTCGCCGAGATCCAGGTTGCGTTCGTTCAGCCCCAGTTCCAGTTGCGAGTTGTAGACATAGTTGCCCTGCAGCGAGACGCGCCAGTTCTCGTCGCCGGCGGCGGCTTCCAGGTTGCCGCCACTCTCCCCGGTCACGTGCTGGGACGGGGTGGAGAGCCCGCCGTCGAGAACGCGGCCGTTGACCTCTCCGGCCAGATCGGCGTTGACGGAAAAGTCGCGCACCAACTCGGAAAAGCGAACCTCGACAACCCAGACACCGCGTTCCAGGATGCTGCCCTCTTCCCCCCGTTCGATCAGACGCACCGTGTGCTGGCCCGTACTCAGCGCCTCCGGCGGACTCACCGTGATCTGACCGGGCGCCGTGCTGGCGAAGGCGGTCATGTCGATGTCGTCGATCTCAACGGCCAGGCGGGCGTAAACGTCGGTGTCGAGGTCCGGCGGAAGCGATATGACGATGGGGTCGCTGCGGCCGCGGGCTTCGTCTTCCGCGCCCTGCAGTTCGGGCACCCAATCCTGCGCCCAGGATGGGGACATACCTAAAGTCAGCCCGGCCGCCAGGACCGCACTGCCAAGAACAGCACCGTATGAGGGACGCAGATCAAACGCCCACGCACCGGCCCTGCGCGGGCCGGACATACCAAATAACGGCGTGGCCCCCTTGCTGCCACGTCTTCCCTTACGCATAGCCCCTGCCTTTCGCCCCACCCCCGAGGCGGACAAAGAGAGGCGACTCTCCCACGCCCCCTAATATCCTGAAAGTTGCGAGAATGAAAGGCGCAGCGTGAGCAGGCAGCCCTTTTTTGCAGTTTTTGGACAGCTTCGCCCAACCCTGGCGCTGCCGCGGTTCCGGCGATCCCCGGCCTTCAGCAGTAGTCGGCAACGTTTTTTACAACCGTCGGGGGAGCCGCAGGTCTGAGTGCTCCGGCTTCTGGCGTCCCCGCTCTTGTGCCCGACCAGCTCCGTTCGACGGGGCCGATGGGGCCGATGGGGCCGGGTCAAGGCGGAAGCCGACGTCGCCGCGGGCGTCGATCCGAAGGAAAGGCGATTGCCAAGGCCGGCGCAAAATCATAGCTTTCCCGCGGCTCGGGGCGTAGCTCAGCCTGGTAGAGTGCCTGCTTTGGGAGCAGGATGTCGGAGGTTCGAATCCTCTCGCCCCGACCACCGTCCGGCCGCGGATCGGCGACCGCCGGCGAAAGCCTGGATGGTCAGGTCTTCGCCAGGAGGAAAGCCACGGAGTTCGGCCGCATGCGAAGATAGCGCAACCGCTCCGGCGGCAGTGCGGCCTCCGCCGGCACGACAGGCTCCTCGAAATCGACAATGCTGAACCCGCTCTCGGTGAAAGCCCGCCAGTAGGCGGAGAGCGGCCGGTGATAACTGGTAAAGACCGAGGTGAAGTGGGCCCATGGCGGTTCTTCCAGGGCGGCTTCCTCGAAGTAGCTCCAGGACCAGCGATAGGTCACTGCATCGGGGTCGCCGCCCGGCCCGTCCAGCGGAAAGCAGGGATGCAGAAAAACCACCGCCGCGCGGCCGCCGGGCCGCAGGACCCGGGCGACGGACGCCAGCGCCGCGCGGTGGTCGGGCACATCGTGCAGCACGTAGTTGGAGACGACGCAGTCCTGGCTGGCATCGTCGACCCGGGCGAGGCTTGTACAGTCGTCCTGCATCAGCGTCATCCCGAGGCCCTGTTCGGATGCCAGGCGCTGCGCCACGGCAATCATCGCGCCGGAAAGATCCACGCCCGTAACCCGCGCGCCCCTGCGGACCAGGTGGCGGGCGAGATAGCCGGTGCCGCAGCCGGCGTCGAGCACGTCCTGGCCGGCAACGTCGCCGATGAAGCGCCACAGCACGGGATCGCTGTTCAGGCGCCGGTTGAGGTCGCCTTCGTCGCCCACCTGGGTGTGCCAGTCCTCGGCCTTCTGGTCCCAGAGTTCCCGATCCGTGAGCGTGGTCTTGCGCTTGTGCGGCATGGCGTATCTCGTTGCCGGAGTGCGGAGGCTTGCTGTTCATGGCGGCTGTTGCCAGACGATTCAAGGGCGATATTCTGGCGGCGCGAAGCCGCGGGCAAAGAACGGCGCAGATGCCGGTAAAGGAGATGCCATGAGCGAGTTGGAAGAAGTCGCGTCCTATCGGGAGCGGGTGAAGGCGGACCTCGGGCTGCCGGCCGAGACGGTTGTCGAAGCCTTTCATTTCGGTGATTCACCGGCCTTCGCGGATGAACTCGCCGAGCTCGTCGTTTCGGGACCCAAGCGGGCGACCGTCGGTTGGGTTGCGGAGGCGGAACTTGATGGCGACACCCTGCCGGAAGTAGGCGCTCATTTCATTGTGCTGGACGGTTCGGGCCGCCCGCGCTGCACCATCAGGACGACCGAGACCCGCCGCGGCCCCTTGATGTCGGTCGATGAGGCCTTTGCCTGGGATGAGGGCGAGGGGGACCGCACGCTTGCCTGGTGGCTTGATGGGCATCGGCGCTATTTCGCCCGGCGTTCCCAAGCCATCGGTCTGCCCTTTGACGAGAACGAGAGCGAGTTGCTGTTCGAGCGCTTCGAGGTGGTCCACCGTCCGGCCTAGAGGCGAGCGCGAACGAAGAGGTCGGCGGGCCTCTGCGCACAGGGGGCCCGCCGACTTTGGCCGGACCGTCAGTTGTCCAGCTTGGACGCGTAGTCGTAGCTGCCTGCGCTCCAGCGGTAGACTACGTAGCCGGGCACCGAAACGTCGCCCTTGCCGTCGAAGGCCAATTCGCCCAGGACGCTTTCGAAGTCATGGCTTCGCAGCGTCTCGGCAACGCGCTCGGGGTCGACACTGCCGGCCTTTTCGGCCGCCTGCGCCCAGACCTGGACCGCCGCATAGGTGTAGAGGGTGTAGCCCGCGGGCTCGATCCCTTCCGCCTCGAAGCGCTCCACCACCGTACGGGCAGCCGCGTTCTTGCGCGGATCGGCTGAGAAGGTCATGAGCGTGCCTTCACCCTCGCCGCCGGACACGGACCAGAAATCGGGGCTCATGAGACCGTCGCCGGCCATGAAGGTCGCCTTCAGGCCCGCTGTCTTTGCCTGGCGCAGCATCAGGCCGATCTCGGTGTGGTAACCGCCGACGAAAACCAGGTCGATGTCGGCCTGTTTCAGTTTGCTGACGACGGCCCGGTAGTCTTTCTCGCCGGCGGTATAGGCTTCGTCGAGGGCGATGGTCTGACCCAGTTCGGCCAGCTTGCGCCGGGTTTCCGTCGCCAGCCCCTTGCCATAGGCAGACTTGTCGTGCAGCACCGCGACGCGCGCTTTCGGCATGGTCCGGTGGATGTAGCGCGCGGCCACCGCCGCCTGCTGATCGTCACGCCCGCAGACCCGGAATACCAGATCGCCGCCGTTCTCGGTGAGTTCCGGCGCGGTCGAGGCCGGCGAGATCATCAGCACGCCTTCCTCGTCGTAGACCTTTGAGGCCGCGATGGAGCTGCCGGAACAGGCGTGCCCGGCAACGAAGGCGACCCCCTTGCCGACCAGACGGTTGGCTACGGCCACCGCCTGTTTGGGATCACAGACGTCGTCCTCGACCGTGAGGACCAGCTTTTCCCCGAGGACACCGCCGCGGGCATTGATGTCGCGGACCGCCAGTTCGGCGCCGTGACGGAACTGTTCGCCAAAGCCGGCAAGCGAACCCGTCATGGGGCCGGCGGTGGCAATGGGGATTTCGGCCAGCGCCGGGCCACTGGTTGCAATCAGCAGCCCGGCCGCAGCCAGGGTTTTGCGAAGGGGAGATGACCACGTCATTACACGTCGCTCCTGTAGCAGTGTCACGAAGTTGCGGCGCGGCGCCTGTTCCCGGCGCAGGCCGCGCTTCTGCGGGCGACGGGAAGGCGCAGTCACGGTGGCCATGATTCGTTTCAGGGGAATGTCTGGACGGTAACGCGGGCGTCTCGGCCCGGCATGGCACCCAGACGCAGACTGCATGGCTGCTGCCTGCATCGCTGTTAAGATGAGCCCTGCTCCTGTTCCAGTCGCCGCATCGGCGCCCCGGAGGTAAACGGCCATGGCTCTTGCCAGACTCGATCACGTGAACATCAGAACCGCCAACCTGGCGAAGATGGTTGCCTTCTATGAGGAGGTGCTGGGCTTTGTCAGCGGCAAGAGGCCGCCCTTCGGCTTCCCGGGGGCCTGGCTCTACTGCGGCGAGGCGCCGGTGGTCCATCTGATCGAGGTGCCGGACCAGCCTGCGCCGGAAGGGGAGCTGCGTCTGGAGCACTTTGCCTTTTCGGCCAGCGGTCTTGCCGATTTCCTCGGGGGCTTGCGGCAGCGCGGCGAGGACTACCGGATCGGTGTCGTACCCGGATTTCAGATCATCCAGGTGAACATCCATGACCCCGACGGCAATCACATCCATGTCGACTTTCAGCCGGCCGAGGCGGCTGCGGTCACCGACGAACCGGCTCTTGCGGCCGTCTGAAGCGGCTCCGGCGGGCTCCATCAAAGGCATTGCGCCCGTTCAGGCAGCGGCTATCATGCGCGCGATTTGCAGGCGGCTCCGCGGGAACCGCCGTCCTTTGAGAAGCGAGAGCCGATCGACCATGCAGGTACGGATCTATCAGCCCCCGAAAACGGCAATGCAGTCGGGCCGCGCGCGGACGAGTGTCTGGATGATGGAGTTCGAGCCGACGGCGGCGCGGCAGGTCGAGCCGCTGATGGGCTGGACTTCCTCGGCGGATACCCGCTCCCAGCTGCGACTCAGCTTCGACAGCCTGGAGGAGGCGATCGCCTACGCCAAGGCTGAAGGCCTGATGTACAGTGTCGAAAAGCCTCGAGAAAGAAAAATAAAGCCAAAGGCTTATTCGGATAACTTCAAGTATGATCGTAAGGGTCGCTGGACCCACTAGCGCCGGTCTTGGCTTGTCGCCGGCGCGTTCCCACCCGTGAGCGCCCGTAGCTCAGCTGGATAGAGCAACGGACTTCTAATCCGTAGGTCGCAGGTTCGAATCCTGCCGGGCGCGCCATTCCCTCGGGAACGGTGCCCGGTTTTCTGAATGAGCCTGAATTCTGTCCGAACGGGCGCACCGCTGCGGGCGCAGCGCGGCTGCGGGTCGGCTAACGGTCGCGTTGATCGTTGCGCTCCCAGAAGGGCCCGGCGCGCAGGGAATCGGGATGCCCGAAGGAGGAGCCCGAGGGCGCGCTGCAGGCCGCCAGGACTACACAGATCAGCGTCACTGCGGCTGCGGTCACGAGACGTTTTCCGGGTCCTGAGGCGGCGGGCAGGCGGGTCATTGCGGCGGGATCTCCAGGCTTCGGTCCAGGCTTCAGTAAAGCGGGGGCTGCGCTCCTAGGGCATAGCGATCGCAGCCTCGGATGTGTTCTCTTTCCTATATAGGGCGAAGGCCAAGCCGACCCAAGCCGCCACCGATCCGCGCTATCGCTGGGCCGATCTAAGGCTGACCCGCCTGGTCGAAGTTGTCGAGCGGCTTGAGGCGCTTGTCGATCTGATCCATGACCTTGTCGGTCAGCCGGCCCTTCAGAGAGATTCTCAAAACCAGCTTTGCGGCGCAGCGCAAAAGGGGGCCCGCACGGCCGCCGAAAACCGGCTCCAGGTCCTGGTCGATGGCGATCTCGCCGAGGGCGCCGATGCGGCTGCGCACCTGCGCCCGGATCCGTGCCGTCGCCACGCGCTCGCGGCGCGGCCTGTCCTGCGGTGGGATCGGCTCGTCGCGCGCCAGGTCCGGGTTCAGGGGAATCACCGGCAAGGCCGGATGCATCGTGCCGCTGGAATCCGCGACCCTGCGGACCTCGCCGTTGCGGTCGCGGACATGCCAGGCGGCCTTCTGTTCGGGCGTCATGGCGTCGAAGAGGGGATTGGTCTGCGGCAGCGCCAGATAGCGCCGCAGGAAGGAGCGGCAGTTCTGGCGGCCAAGCAGGTAGTCGTGGCGGCGGAACGACTCCTCGAAGAACCCGCCGAAACCCTCCAGCGTGGAAGAAGCGATGGCGTGCCTGGTCTGCCGGCCGTCGGCGTTGCGGCGGGAAGGCGAAATCATGAAGCGCGAGTAGTTGTCGGAGCTTTCGGCAAGGGCCAGTTCCTCCGGCTTGAAGCGCGCCTGGTTGACGAGGGCGCCGAACATCTTGAGGACCACCGGCACCATGCGGTCGCTGTTGTCGGCCTTTGCCTTGAAGTCGATCCGGTTGGGGAAGGGGTCGATCATGACCACCGCGCGCTGGGCCTCCTCGCCCGCGCTGTGTTCATGTTCTCCCGTGCCGCCGAAGAGATGCCGGCGCGCAAGCTCCAGGGGTTCGTTGTTCATCAGGCCGCCATCCACACAGACGAACTCGTAGGGGTCCGGCCGTGCCGGCCCGAAGTCCGGGTCGCGGCGGTCGGGGCGGTCGAAGTAGTCGGCAAGCGGGCGAGACAGCACCTGGGGGCTGAGGCCGACGGGAAAGGCCCCGGTCGCAAGCGCGGCCCGGGCCAGGTCGGGCCAATGCCCGTTCGGACAGTCCTGCGGCAGCAAGGGGCGGAACCCGGCCGGCGCCTCGGCATCCCAGGCGACCGCGAAGCGCATGGCATCCATGTGGTTGGTCATGCCGTAGGAGTCTTCGCTGCGAGTGCCGAACAGCTTGAAGCCGTAGGGCACGCCGCGCAGGTTCGCCACGGTGAGAAAGATGGCCAGGGGATCGCCGACCCAGGGCCGTTTGAACCGTTTGCCGGCCATCTCCAATGAGTCCCTGGCGATGCCCTGGAGCGCGCTGGAGTCCAAGAGGGAAACCAGAGCCGGGCGCTGCGCCAGGTCGCTTTGCCCGAGAAGCTTCTCGATGTCGATCTGGCGGACCCAGGAATCGTAGAGCCGGTTGCGGGTTGGGCTGGTTGCATCGCTGCCGGGGCGCTGATGGTCCATTGCATGCATGAAGTGGACGGCGGAGATCGCCGAGGTCATGCCGCCGGCCGAGGCGCCTGCCAGCACCGGCACCTTCACGTCATGGCGTGGGCCGTCCCAGTCCGGCCGGTCGCGCTCGCTGTAGTAGGCGTCCAGGGCTTCGATCAGGAAGTCCATCACGCCTGCGGTGTAGGCGCCGGCGGAAACCGCGCCCGCCATGACCAGTCCCAGCTGGAACTCCGCATCTCTTGCCATCGCTGTCTCTCCCGGGGGCGCAGGGTGGAGTCCCCGATCCGGCGGCAGCCCGTGCCGTCTTGCGGGGTCCTCGGATCGCTGTCCGTCAGATCAAAGGGCCGCGAATTTCACAGCTTTTTTCAATAGCTTATCGAGTAATCCAAAAACCTTTGTGGCCTTCTCCGCGATCCTGATCGCGTCATCCAGTTCCTTGGTCGCCTGGCGCAGGTCGGTGACGGCATCCAGGATTCTGGTCTGTGAAGAAGCGATTCCGGCGGCGGCGTTGTTGAACCGGGCGGCCTCAAGCTCGACCCACTGCGCGCGCAGCTCCTGCGAGCGGTTCAGCAGGGCCTGGCGTTGCGGAATCGGGATGTCCGGCCGCATGGCTTTCTGCACGATTTCCTCAAAGCACTTGTAGAGCCCGTCCCGCAGGGCCTTGTTCGCTTTCACATCCGGCATCGTTTTCTCCCCTCTGCGATCGCAGGCGGAACACCTGGACGGGCGCGCTCTCCTTCGCCCGGACCGGTTTCCGTTAAGTCGCGGCGGCTTCGCTCAACGTCTTGCCTCGCTCACTTCCTTGAAGGACTCGAACACCTCCTCGGCGGAATCCGCGTAGCTGCGTACGATCGATACAAGGTCGGAAAGCTCCTGCGGGCCCTTATCGGAGATCGCATAGCGCACGAGCGCATCGTGTGCGGCATCGAACTGGTCGAGGGTCTGCAAGAGGCCCTGAAGCGTCGAGAGGCTTTGTGTGCGTGCCTGCAGTGCCTGGTCGATCTTCGTGAGTGTGTTCAGACGCGCGGCGTTGTTGTTCGCCTCCTGCGCCTGGGCGTAGCTGATGGTGAGTTCGGCGATCTCCAACTGCTTGACCGAATCGCGCTGGCGAACCACGAAGGCCAGGTCGTCGCGCAGAGTGGCCGAGATGTCTTGGATCGCCGGTGCGGCCTTGCCGATTGCAGCGTCAAGCGCGGCGGTACGCCTGGCGTTGATGATCTCGGTCGCAATGGCATCGGAAATGGTCTTCAGCGGGCTCGTGATGCCGGTGATCGGCAGGTTGCCGAGGACGCCGCTGTTGGCGTTGAGGTCCGTCAGCAGGGTATCCGCTGAAGCCTTGGCCCGTTCGCTCGCTGCTTTCCACCGCTCGCTGGCATCGCTGGCGGCAAGCGACGCAAGCATCTGTGTGTACTGCTTGAGGACCCCGAAGGCCCGGTCGCGCGCAGAAATCGCCTCCGGCGAGAGAATGGGCTCCGAGAGCTTGGAGATGTTGAGCGGACGATCGGGGTCTTCGCGCAGCAGCTTCAGTTCGAAACCCCGCTCGAAGGTGTTGATGCCCTGCACGTAGTCCAGGGCGACCGAAGCCGTTCTGTCGGTCGCCGTCTGGAATTCGCCGATGGTCTCCTGGTAGACCGTGAAGTCCCGCGGCGTGCTGCAGGCGGCGAGGAGGACGAGAAGGGTCGTGGCGCCAAACCACCGCATGGCATGCAATCGCATCGGAGGCCACCGTAGGGCAGGCCAGCGCAGAGCGTATCTCATTGCTGCCCTCCACAGCGGCGGCAGCCGCCGGCGGTGAAGATGCAAAAAGGCCCCTCGGCACGGTTCATGTTTCGCCCCCCGCGTTCCTGTCCCGGATAAACGCTTTCGCTAAGACTCCGAGAGCGATTTTTGGCCGAACGCCGATGCGCCGCAACCGCGAATTCCGGACTAAGCCGGGAGGGTTAGGCAGAGTCGGCCGGCCCCGCTCTGAGAGCAGGTGCAAGAGCAAAAGAATTCTCATGGACTTGTGGAGCCGGTGGACGGCTCGAAAGGACTGGGAAACTCAGGAGGCCGGCTGGCTGATATTGCGGTCCGTCATGCCGCCAATGCCCGGGCTGCTGTCCCGATCGCAGGGCCTTTATCTCGGCACCCTGCGGCTAGGGTGTGGCTCAGCGCAGGCCGCGCACCACCGCCGGCTTCGACCGTGGCTTGAGGAGCTTTGCCGACTCACTGGGCCCGGACTGCCAGTTCAGATCGATGCCCTGCTCCTTCAGATAGGCTTCGGCCGCCGCGCGCGCCTCGGCGTGGGAGTCGGCGAAACCCTGCGCATAGAAGCGCCCGTCCTTCTCGTAGGAGACGGTCCAGCGGAACTCGGTGGTGCCGCGCCGCGTCTTCGACTCGGTATCGCCGCGCCACGGTTCGATCAGGATATCATGCTTTTTCATGGCCCTTACGTGGATTGCCTGAGAGGGGTCGTCAACCTCATTCTAGCGAAAGCCCGCCGGAAGTGCAGCCCTTGGTGATTTCGGACGAACGGCAGGCCGGCTGGGGGCTCGCCGTGCACTGGGTGGGTTGGCCGGGCCGGACCGCTCGGCGGCGGGGCAGGCGGTTCGTCGGGGACCCCCGGCGGCCATTCCGGCGGTGGCTCGACGTCGGGCGGCTCGACGTCGGGCGGCTCCACGTCGGGCGGCGTGTCGGGAAACGGACCGGGAGGTGGCGGCACCGGAGCAGGAGGGTCCGGCGGCGGTTTGGGGACTTGCAGGTCGAAAACGAACACGCGCTGATGCCGGGCTTTGGCCGCTCCCAGTTCGGCCTTGGCGCCGAAGTGCCTCCTGGTGAATGCCTTTCAGTGCCTCGGGGCCAGCCTAGTGCCTGAGCGCCAGCAGAGCGCCCTCGATCAGCTTTACGACATTGGGACAGCCGTCGATCGCAGCCAGATCACGCGCCAGCTCCAGCTTTGCGAACCCCTCATCGGGCGTGTTGGCCGGGCGGGAGATGATCTCTTCGTCCAACTCCGACACGCTGGCCTCGGCCTCCGTGCGGCTGAGCTGGTCCAGCTCGCGAAGCACCCGCGCGCGATGAATCGTGAGTTCGTTCAATGTATGCATGGACATGATTAAAGCGCGCTCCCTGCCGTCGGAACTGTGACAAATGGCGGGCACCTGCAGATCTTGTTAACCATATTAGCAAAATCCGCGAAGGTTGTCGCGCAATTCATTGGTCTTCGGCCAGGAAGCGCTCGGCCCGGTCGCGCCGTCCCAGGCTCTGGCGGTCGATCGCGACGCTCTTGATCAAGGCAAAGACCTTCAGGCCCGGGCGCAGGTCCAGGGCGCGGCAGGAGCGCGCCGTGATGCGGGCCCAGATCGCCGCCCCGCCGGCGTCAAGCTGCAGGTCGACCTGTGGGCTCCGTTCTTCCCCAATTGCCTGAACAGTGCATTCGATCATATTGAGAATGCTTGTGTTTTCAGGTTTGGAGAGGGCAATCGAGACATCGCGCGCGCGGATGCGGACTCGCAGGCTCTGTCCCAGGGGCAGGTTCAGGTGCGGCACCCGCAGCCGGCCGCCTGCGAAGCGCAGTTCGGTCAGTCCGAAGGCCTTGTCCTGGCCCGCCACGGCCGTCGTCAGGACAGCGCCGGCTTCGTAGCGCCCGGTCAGCGGCCGCAGGTCGAGACGGCTTGTGAGGTCCTCGACGCTGCCGACAGCCTCGACCCTGCCTTTGGAGATCAGCACCAGCGTGTCGGCCAGGCGCACGATCTCCTGCATGGAGTGGCTGACATAGACGATGGGCATGGCCATCTCGTCGCGCAGGCGTTCGATGAACGGCAGGATCTCTTCCTTGCGCGGCTGGTCCAGCGCCGCCAGCGGTTCGTCCATCAGCAGGAGCTTGGGGTTGGCCAGAAGCGCACGGCCCAGGGCCACGCGCTGCTTCTCTCCGCCCGAGAGTGCGCTGGGGCGGCGTTCCAGAAGATCCTCGATGTCCAGCAGCGCGACCACCTCGTCGAGTTCGATGCGCCGCTCGGCCCTGGGGACGCGCTTGAGCCCGTATGCGAGGTTGCCGCGCACGGAGAGATGGGGGAAGAGGCGCCCCTCCTGAAACACATAGCCAAGGCGCCGGCGTTCGATGGGCACATCGATACCGGCATCGGAGTCGAACAGTGTTACGCCGTTGAGGGCGATGCGTCCGCGTTCAGGTTTCAGCAGCCCGGCCAGCATGTTCACCAGGGACGTCTTGCCGGCGCCGGAGCGCCCGAACACGGCGGTGATGCCGGCCGCCGCGCAGGAAAACCGCGCTTCGAGCTGCAGTTCGCCCAGGCGGCGTGCGACATCGACTTCCAGCTGTCTGGTCATGCCGGCGGCCCCGGTCGCTAAGCGGCCAGCCGGGCGCGCAGGCGCCGGGCGAGGAGTTCGGATGCGCCGAGCGCGGCCAACGACAGCAGCACAGAGAGAACGGCCAGCCGCAACGCTCCCGCCTCTCCCTCCGGTGTCTGGATCAAGCTGTAGAGCGCCAAGGGCAGGGTCCGCGTTTCGCCCGGAATGTTGGAGGCGAAGGTGATGGTTGCGCCGAACTCGCCGAGGCTCCGCGCAAAGGCAAGCACGCAGCCGGTGAGGATCCCGGGCGCGATAAGGGGAAGGGTGATCGTAAAGAAGACCGCCGCGCGTGAGGCGCCCAGGGTGCGGCCGGCGGTTTCGAGGTTCTGATCGACGCTTTCGATGGAAAGGCGGATCGCCCGGACCATCAGCGGAAAGGCCATGACCGCGGCGGCCAGGGCGGCGCCCTCCCAGGTAAAGGGCAATGTGATGCCGAGGTTTTCATAGAGCCAGGTGCCCAGCGGTCCCCGTCGCCCGAGGAGCAGGAGCAGCAGATAGCCGACCACCACCGGCGGCAGGACCAGCGGCAGATGGACAAGGCCGTTGAGGAGGGTCTTGCCGTAGAACTCGTAGCGCTGCAGCAGCCAGGCGATGGCGAGCCCGAACGGCAGGCTGACCAGCACGGCCCAGAAGGCCACGCGCAGGCTGAGGCGGAGGGCTTCGCTTTCCAGCGGCGTCAGTTCGAGCATGGTTCCGGCAAATCAGTCGGCAACAGGTCCCAGCCCTTTAGCTTCCCGGGGGCGCCACTGTAAAGCCGTGCCTGCGAAAGATCGCTGCCGCTGCTTCACCCTGCAGGTATTCGAAGACCCGGCGGACCGCCGGCCGGTCGCGCCCGGCGACGATGGCCAGGGGATAGCTGATCTCCGGCGTGACCGCGGCCGGAAAGATGTCGACGACCCTGACGCGTCTGGAAATGGCGGCGTCGGTCGCGTAGACGATCCCGGCAAGCGCCTCGCCGCGCTCGACCAGGGCGAGGGCGGCGCGGACGTTGGCGGTCTGGGCAAGCTTGCCGGTCAGGTCCTGCCACAGGCCGAGCGCCTCCAAAGCCTGTTGGGCGTAGATGCCCGCCGGCACGTGGGCCGGGTCGCCGATGGCGATGCGCCCGTCGCCGAGTTTCGCGGCCAGGTCCACGTCCCGCGAGAGGGTGACATGAAGGTCGGAGTCGCCCGGGGCGGCCAGGACCAGCCGGTTGGACAGCAAGGTCAGCCGGCTCTGTCGTTCGATCAGGTCCTGCTCTGCGAGATGGTCCATCCAGCGCACGTTGGCGGAAAGGTAGAGGTCCGCCGGCGCGCCCTGGCCAATCTGGCGTGCCAGGGTGGAGGAGGCGGCGACCACCGGGCGGATCGACCCGCCGGTTTCCGCCGCAAAGGCCTCGGCGATGTCGTTGACCGCATCCGTGGTGCTGGCAGCCGCGAAAAGCGTCACGGTTTCCGCCGCGGCTGTGCCGGGACCGGCCGACACCCCGGCAAGCCAAAGCATCCCAGCGAGCCAGACCATCGCGGCAAGCGGCCGGCGGCACAGGGCCCGGGCCATCATCGGGACTCAACGCCCATAGAGAGCTTTGGGGTCCACGACGACCGGCAGCAGTTCCTTCATGTCGCCGCCTTTGTCGATGGCGCGGTAGAAACAGGACCGCCGGCCCGTGTGGCAGGCGACGCCCTTCTGGTCGACGCGCAGCAGCAGGGAGTCGCCGTCGCAGTCGATGCGCAGTTCGATCAGCTTTTGCGTCTGGCCGGAAGACTCGCCTTTGCGCCAGAGGCTTTGGCGGGAGCGCGACCAGTAACAGACCTGGCCGCTTTCCAGCGTCTCGGCCAAAGCCTCCCGGTTCATCCAGGCGGCCATCAGCACCTCGCCGCTGTCGTGCTGCTGGGCGATGGCCAGGACAAGGCCCTGGTCGTTGAAGGTGACAGCCTCTTCGATCTTCGCTGCCGGTGATGTCATGATGCGTTGTTCCATTCTGTATGGCTGCGATCCACGTCAGGGATCCAGGCCGGGATGCCAGGATTATCCGGCCCGCGCGGCAAGAGTATCCTCGGCCGCATTCAAACGGTCGAGGCCCGCTTCGAGATCGGCGATCAGGTCGTCACTGTGTTCCAGGCCCGCATGGATGCGCACCACCGGGCCCGGGTCCGTCCAGACCGTCGCCGTGCGGATCGGGCGCGGGTCGGTGAGCAACATCAGGCTTTCGTAGCCGCCCCAACTGGCGCCGATGCCGAAGTACTCCATCCCGTCGATCATCGCCACCACGGAGGAACGCGCGCAGGGCTTCATCACGACGCCGAACAGTCCGCTGGCGCCGCGATAGTCGCGCTTCCAGATCGCGTGATCGGGGCTCTCCGGCAGGGCGGGATAGAGAATGCGGTCCACCTCCGGGCGCTGCCGCAGCCAGGCGGCCAGACGCAGCGCGTTCTCCTGATGGCGGTCGAGGCGCACGGCCAGCGTTCTGAGGCCGCGCAGGCCGAGGTAGAGGTCATCGGGGGCCGCGGCGCAGCCCAGCTGCTGGCTGGTGCGCCGCAGGCGTTCATAGTGCTCCTCCCGCGTGGCGATGACTCCCAGCATCGCATCGGAGTGTCCGACCATATACTTGGTCGCCGCATGCAGGGCGATGTCGATGCCGTGATCGAGCGGCCGGAAGAACAGCGGGGTTGCCCAGGTGTTGTCGATCGCAGTCACCACGCCGGCGGCGCGGGCGGCCTCTGCGATGGCCGGGACATCCTGAACCTCGAAGGTCAGCGAACCGGGGGACTCCAGATAGACCATCACCGTGTTGTTCCGGATCAGGGCGGCGATGCCGCCGCCGATGCGCGGGTCGTAGAAGGTCGTTTCGACCCCGTTCTCGCGCAGCAGATCCTCACAGATCTTGCGGCCCGGATAGTAGATGGAATCCGGAACCAGGACATGGCTGCCGGCCTTGGCGAAGGCCATCAGGGAGACCGCGATCGCCTGCAGGCCCGAGGACAAAGCGATCGCCCCATAGGCCCCCTCGAGCGCGGCGACCGTCTCCTCGAAGGCGAAGGTGGTGGGCGTACCGCTCCGGCCATAGGAACTTTTTCCCTTCACCCAGCGATTCCGCCCCGCCTCCTCGTGCGCGTCCACGCTCTCCCGGATCAGTGTGGAAGCGTGGTAGACGGGCGTGTTCACGGTCCCGAAATGGGCACTGGGGTCGCGCCCGAGGTGGGCCAGGAGGGTTTCAGGTCGGCGCTTTTCGCCTTTGCTCATAGGGTGCGGCCTTCCGATTTGCCTTTGATGTGGTTGTGGTCGGGGCGGAGAGGTCCCGCAACTGCGGGGACTTCGGCTAAAGGTCGCCCATCGGGCCGCGAAATCCAAGCGCCAAGGGTCTGGTCACCCCCTGTGGTCGCCGGCGCGCCCTTCGGCGTTTCGGTGGCTGGCTGAGGCCCGCCGACCAGCCGCCCGGCCAACCGCCCGGCCAACCACCTCGGGGCGCGCGCGGCTGCGCTGCCTGTCGAGGCCGGAAGAATCCAGGGAGGCCGGTCATTTTTTGCCTCGCGGCCTCCTGCAACCTGTTGCCTTTCCTTGGCGAGTGAGACATGGTTCGCCCATGCGAGTGCTCACGCGCCCCGCAGGGAGCCTGAAAAGTTAACAATAACAGGCAGTCAGAGCGGGACCGGGGTTCGCTACAAGACAATAAACGACGAACAGCAGGGAAGGTCTTTCCATGTCTACACTGAAGGTATTGCTCGCGGCCGGCGCAATCACTGCCGTCGGTGCCACCGGCGCTGCCGCAAGCACTTTGGACGACGTCCGCGCGAAGGGTTTTGTGCAATGCGGTGTGTCGACCGGTGTCCCCGGTTTCTCCTTCACCGATGATGCCGGCAACTGGCGGGGCTTTGATCCCTCGGTCTGCCAGGCCGTTGCCGCTGCTGTGTTTGGCGATTCCAGCAAGGTGAAGTACACGCCGACCACCGGCAAGACGCGCTTCACGGCGCTGGCTTCCGGCGAAATCGACATGCTGGCCCGCAACACCACCTGGACGTTCAGCCGCGACGTCGATCTTGGCTTCACGTTCATCGGCGTGAACTACTACGACGGCCAGGGCTTCATGATTCCGAAGGGACTTGGTGTCGGCAGCGCCAGCGAGCTTGACGGCGCCTCAGTCTGCATCCAGACCGGCACCACCACCGAGCTCAACCTGGCGGACTTCTTCCGCACCAACAACATGAACTACGAGCCGGTGCCGATCGAAACCAACGAAGAAGCGCGCACCAACTATCTGGCCGGCCGCTGCGATGTCTACACGACGGATGCTTCCGGTCTGGCCGCCAGCCGCGCCGCCTTCGACAACCCGGGCGACCATATCGTTCTGCCGGAGATCATCTCCAAGGAGCCGCTGGGTCCGCTCGTGCGTCAGGGTGATGAGCAGTGGGGCGACGTCGTCCGCTGGACGCTGAACGCCATGATCAACGCCGAAGAATACGGCGTGACCTCCGAGAACGTCGACGAGATGGCCGGTGGCGCCAGCAACAATCCCGAAGTTGCGCGTCTGCTGGGCTCTGAGGGTGACCTCGGCGGCATGCTGGGCCTCGATGCGAAGTGGGCCTACAACGTCATCAGCCAGGTCGGCAACTATGGCGAGGTTTTCGAGCGCTATATCGGCTCGGAAACGCCGATTGGCCTGGAGCGTGGCATCAATGCGCTCTACACCGACGGTGGTCTGATCTACGCACCGCCGATGCGCTAAGCGCGCAACGCATGAAGTGGGCTTGGGATACGCTGGCAACCGTGCTGGCGTATTCCCTGCCCATTTCTTTTTGGCGCGGGAGCCTCGGGACTCCCTGACGCGCGCGGGCATCGCAGCGGGGTGAAGCCATGGCCGCAATCGAACAAGATTCACAACAGATGACGCTGGGTCGGCTTTGGTCCGACAAGCGCTACCGGGCTGTCATTACGCAGATTCTGGTGGTCGCCGGGATGTTCATGCTGTTGGCTTTTCTGGCCACCAACGCGGTGCAGAACCTGGAGGCCCTGGGCAAGACCTTCGGCTTCGCGTTCCTGCAGGCGCCGGCCGGCTACGACATCAATCAGACGCTTATCCCTTACGATTCGCGCGATACCCATTTCAGGGCCGGCGTCGTCGGGCTGCTGAACACCGGGCTGATCGCCGTGACGGGTTGCATCTTCGCCACCATCCTGGGCTTCATCCTGGGTGTGTTGCGCCTGTCCAGCAACTGGCTGATCAACCGCATCGTCTACTGCTACATCGAGTTTACGCGCAACGTCCCGGTGCTGGTGCAGATCCTGCTCTGGCATGCGGTGATCGTGCACACCCTGCCCCCCGTTAGGGAGGCGCTCACCCCGACCGAGGGCGTGTTTCTCTCAAATAGGGGTTTCCAGGTTCCGAAGCCGGTTTTTGAGGACGGTTTTTCGCTGGTGGTCTTGGCGTTCCTGGCCGCGCTCGCCGGCGTCATCGTCTTCAGCCGCTGGGCCAAGAAGCACCAGGAAGCCACCGGGCAGATCTATCCCGTGTTCTCCATCGGCGTCGCCGCCATCGTCGGCCTGCCGCTGCTGGCCTTCTTCGCCGCTGGCATGCCGGTGACTCTCGAGATGCCGGAGATGGGCCGGTTCAACATCAGCGGCGGTATGTCATTGCCGCCAGAGTATGTCGCGCTCTGGTTCGCCCTGTCGATCTATACCGCGGCCTTCATCGCCGAGATCGTGCGCGCCGGCATCCAGGCCGTGAGCCACGGCCAGACAGAGGCGGCCTTCGCCCTGGGCATCAAACCCAACTGGACGATGCGCCTCATCATCATTCCGCAGGCGCTCAGGGTCATCGTGCCGCCGCTGACCAGCCAGTATCTGAACCTGACCAAGAACTCCTCCCTCGCCATCGCCATCGGTTACATGGACATCATGGCGACTTTCGGCGGCATCACCCTGAACCAGACGGGCAAGGAGATGGAGGTCATGATCATCGTGCTGTCGATCTACCTGACCATCTCATTGATGATCTCGGCCTTCATGAACTGGTACAACCGGCGCATCGCGCTGGTGGAACGCTGAGGAGGGCGGTGCGATGACGGACACCACCGAACGCTACGAGCCCGGAACCCACCCCGACCTGCCGCCGCCCATGGCAACCCACGGGCCGATCGTGTGGATGCGCAAGCACCTGTTCAGCTCGCCGCTAAACATCGCGCTCACCCTGGTTTCAATCTACCTGCTCTACCTGATTGTACCGGGTGCGTTGCAATGGGCGTTCTTTGACGCGGTCTGGGATGCGGGGTCCCGGGCCGAGTGCCGGGAACAGGGGCAGGGCGCCTGCTGGGCCCTCGTCGATGTCCGCTTCGGGCAGTTCATGTACGGATTCTACCCCGAGCACCTGCGCTGGCGGGTCGATCTGCTGGCGGTCCTCTTCCTTCTGGCGCTGGTACCCATTCTCTGGGACAAGGCGCCGTTCCGTTCCCGCTGGCTGATCTACTCCTGCCTGTTTCCCTTCATCGGTTACTTCCTGCTGGTCGGTGGTCTGGGGCTGGAGCCGGTTGAAACCAGCAAGATCGGCGGTTTCACGCTGAACGTCGTGATCGGGGTTACCGGCATTGCCGCGTCGCTGCCGCTTGGCATCCTTTTGGCCCTGGGCCGGCGATCCAACATGCCGATCGTGCGCACGCTCTGCGTGATGTTCATCGAGTTCATCCGCGGCGTGCCGCTGATTGCACTGCTGTTCGTCGCCTCGACGATGCTCAACTACTTCCTGCCGCCGGGGACCACGTTCGATCTGGTGCTGCGGGTGCTGATCATGGTCACCATTTTCTCGGCGGCCTACATCGCCGAGGTGGTGCGCGGCGGTCTGCAGGCGATCCCCAAGGGTCAGACCGAGGCCGCCGATGCCATGGGGCTGCGCTACTGGCAGTCCATGCGTCTCGTGGTTCTGCCCCAGGCCCTGAAGATCTCGATCCCCGGCATCGTCAACACCTTCGTCGGGCTCTTCAAGGACACCACGCTGGTCATTATCATCGGTCTGACCGACGCCCTGGGCGTCGGGCGTGCCGCGCTGTCCGATGCCAAGTGGCAGGGTCTCGCCTGGGAGGTCTACGTTTTCACGGCGATCCTGTTCTTCATCTGCTGCTTCGGCATGTCGCGCTATTCGATCTATCTGGAAAAGAAGCTGCACACCGGCCACAAGCGCTAGCAAAGGCGCCGGCTGAAACAGGCCCCACTGGATGGGTGCCAGGGTGCGGACCGAACGAGGAGGTTAACTGGGATGTCAGATGCTGCTGCCACGCAAATGTCGATCTCCGATGAGGTGGCGATCCAAATTCTCGGCATGCACAAGTGGTATGGCGACTTCCATGTCTTGAAGGACATCAACCTGACGGTCAACCGGGGGGAACGAATCGTCATCTGCGGACCCTCGGGCTCCGGGAAATCGACCATGATCCGCTGCATCAACCGTCTGGAGGAACACCAGAGGGGCAAGATCATCGTCGATGACATCGAGCTCACCAACGACCTGAAGAACATCGCCGAGATCCGCCGCGAGGTCGGCATGGTGTTTCAGCACTTCAATCTCTTTCCGCACCTGACGGTGATGGAGAACTGCACCCTGGCGCCGATCTGGGTGCGCAAGATGCCGAAGAAGGACGCCGAAGAGGTCGCCATGCAGTACCTGGAGCGGGTGAAGATCCCGGAGCAGGCCGCAAAGTACCCGGGCCAGCTCTCCGGCGGCCAGCAGCAGCGCGTGGCCATCGCCCGCTCCCTCTGCATGAACCCGCGCATCATGCTCTTCGACGAGCCGACCTCGGCGCTCGACCCCGAGATGATTTCCGAGGTCTTGGACGTGATGGTGAGTCTCGCGGAGAGCGGCATGACCATGCTCTGCGTGACCCACGAAATGGGTTTCGCGCGCAAGGTGGCCAACCGGGTCATCTTCATGGACGGCGGGGAGATCATCGAGGAGAACGAGCCAGAGGAGTTCTTCAACAATCCGCAGTCCTCGCGGACCAAGCTGTTCCTCAGCCAGATTCTGCATCACTGATCAGGTACACATTGGGGGGGAGAAGGGGCCGCCGCGGCAGAAGCCGCGCGGCCCCTTCTTTGTGGGCGATCCGGCTTGGCCGGACGTGACTGCATTGTCCCGGAGATCTGGTAGACTGGCCCCGGCCAGGAACCAACTCGGACGAGGTGATGGAAGAAACGGCTGAGCGCCAGGGGGCTGCCGCAGCGGCGGAAGCGCCGGACAAGGTGGTCTTCGTGCAGGTGGAGCCAACGACGCGCTGCAACTTCACCTGCGGCTTCTGCAGCGGTCGCCAGATGGACCAGAGCGACTTCGATGCGGGTGACTTCGAGCGGCTGCTGGACAGTCTGCCGGACCTCGAGCACATCGAGTTGCAGGGCGAGGGCGAGCCGCTGCTGCACAGGGGTTTCTTCGACATGGCGCGCGAGGCGCGGGCGCGCGGTATCCGCCTCTCCATGATAACCAACGGAAGCCTGCTGTCGGAGGAACGGGTGGCGGCGATCCTCGACGTCGGGATGGAGGCGATCTACGTTTCCATCGAATCGCCTGACGATGCGGCCTTTCAGGAGATCCGCGGCGGAACCTTGAAAAAGGTGAAGGCGGGGATCTCCAGACTGCTGGCAGCGCGCGATGAACGCGGCCTGCAGCGCCCCACCGTCGGCTTTGCGGTCACCGTTCTCAAGGACACCATCGATACTTTGCCGGATGTCGCTGCGCTGTACCGCGCGCTGAAGATGGACGGCGGCGCGACCATCCAGCCCCTGAACCGGATGGAGAGCTATACCGGAGTTTACGACAAGGCGATGGAGGCCCGCCTGCTGGGTCCGGCGGATGGCCAGCGCCTGCGGCAGGTGGTCCAGGGGACGCCGGCGATCGGCGCCATGCTGGCGCAGACCCGCAGGACGCGCCACTTCTACATCGAGATGGGACGGCGCTTTGCCGCGGAGCACGGCTGCCCCTGGGTCAAGGGCGCTCTCTACATTGACCGCCACGGCGCCATCGCCAGTTGCTGCATGGTGAAGGACACGGCCCGCTTCGGTCTCGGCAAGGTCGGCCTGACGCCGCTGGAGGCGGTGCTGGCGCAGCGCCGGCAGATCGACGCGGCCCTGGAAGCGGGGCGGCCGCCGGAGCAGTGCCGCGGCTGCGGCTACTACCGTAGCCCGGAGCGCCGCGAAGCCATCCGCCTCAACCGGCTGGCGGCGCAGCGTGCCGCGGTCGTTGAGAAGGAGAAGGGTTGAGAGGCGGGGCCCCCGGTCTTTATCCCGGTATGGTTCCGTTCAGCCGCGGGTCCGGCATGACCAGCCGTTCCTGACGGTAGGGCTGGAAGCCGAACTTCTGATAAAGCGGCAGCGCCTTGGGGTGATCCATGGTGTTGGTGTTCACGGTCAGCCGGCCGGGCTCGTAGCTCCAGGCCTGCTCGATCGCCTGATTGAGCAGGTAGGGGCCCAACTGCTGGCCGACGAACTGCGGCAGCAGGCCGAAGTAGGCAAGGTCGACGTCCGGCGCCTCGCGTCGGTCCAGTTCGAAGTAGCCGGCTGGTACGCCTTCGACGTAAAGCACGAAGACCTCGACGCGTTCGTCCTCCAGGATTGCGGCCAGGTCGTCATCGGCCATCTGGCGGCGGTACCACCAGTTCCACTCCGCGCCAACCCCGTGATAGAGGAAGCGGTAGAAATCCACCGTCGGCCGGTGGGCCCGCATCAAGGCCACCTGCAGGTGACGCGGTGGGTGCACGGGCGTCAGCCGCGGGCGCTCGGTCATCTGCAGGAAGGTGATCACGAAGTTCACCTTCAGGTCGCGCCCCGCCGCGACCGCCAGGTCGAGCGGCAGTTTGGCGCCATCGGGCGGGTCGGACGGCAGTTCCAGCCAGCGCGCCATCACGGCGCGGGGCGTATGGGCATAGCCGAGCGCCGCGTAGAAATCGAGCACCGGGCGGTTGGTCTCGCGCACCATCAGCTGGATCTTCCGGATGCCCTGTTGGCCCAGCCAGTCCTCTGCCTTGTGTACGAGTTGACGACCGAGGCCGGTGCCGCGGCGCTGTGGATCGACGGCGACGTAGTAAAGCCAGCCGCGGTGGCCATCGTGGCCGCAGCAGATGGTGCCGACGATACGCCCGTCCTCCGGCGCCACGAAGATCTCAGCGCAGTCGCTGCGCGTCCAAAGGGCGATGTCCGCAGCAGGGTCGTTGTACCAGACCGTCAGCCCGCAGCCTTGCCAGAGATCGACGCAGCCGGCGAGATCGGCATCCTCGTAGGGACGCAGCCCATCCATACCGTTCGCTCTACCCGGAAGAGGCGTCGGCAGACCCCGCGGGGCCGGTTTCCACAGGGGTATCGCCCGGCCGTCCCCAGTCCGACCAGGAACCGTCGTAGACCGCCGTTTCCCGATGCCCCAGGCGGTGCAGCCCCAGGGCCAGAACGCCGGCGGTCACACCCGAGCCGCAGGACGTCACCACAGGCCGGGAAAGATCCAGGCCTTCGGCCTCGAAGCGCCGGCGCAACGCGTCGGGCGCCAGCAGGGTCTGGCTCGTCTGGTCGACGATCTCGGTGAACGGCAGGTTCAGACTGCCGGGAATGTGGCCGGAGCGCATGCCCTCGCGGGGCTCCGGCTCGCTGCCCTCGAAGCGGGTCCGGCGGCGCGCATCGATGACCTGCTCGCGGCGGTCGTCCAGCCCGGCCAGGAGCTGCTGGCGGTCGCGCAGCAGGAAGCTGTTGGCTCGCGGGGTGAAGTGCCGCTCCTCGCTGACCGCCGGGCCGTCTTCGGCGGCGCGCCCTTCGTGCAGCCATTTCGGCAGGCCGCCGTCGAGCACCGCGACCTCCTGATGGCCGAAGTAGCGGAAGGTCCACCAGACGCGCGGCGCGCTCCAGATGCCGCGCTGATCGTAGATCACGATCCGCAGACCGTCGCCGAGCCCGAGACGCCTTACCTTGGAGGAGAAGATATGCGGGGGCGGCAGCATATGCGGCAGATCGCTGTCCGGATCGCTGATTTCGTCAATGTCGAAGAACACCGCGCCCGGGATGTGCTGCGCCTCGAACTCGCGGCGCGGGTCGAGGCCCTCGTTCGGCAGGTAATAGCTGCCGTCGACGATCCGCAGGTCCGGCGCCTTCATGTTTTCGGCCAGCCACTCGGTGCTGACCAGTGCCTCTCTGTCAAAGTCCACCATAGCTTCCTGCCTCGTTTTGCTCATCTCGGGTGTTTGCGGCTGGCGCGCCGTCAGTCATCGAAGAGGATGTTCACACGGCGGTTCTGCCGCCCCTTGTTCTCGATTTTCCCGACCCGGACCTTGCCGATCTCCCCGGTGCGGGCGACGTGGGTGCCGCCGCAGGGCTGCAGATCGACCCCGGCAATATCCAGCAGACGCACACGCCCGGTTCCACTCGGCGGCTTGACCGACATGGTGCGCACCAGATCCGGCTGGGTCGCCAGGTCGTCGTCGCTGATCCAGCGCGAGGCCACCGGGTGGTTCTCCTCGATCAGGCGGTTGAGCGCTGCTGTAATCCCTTCCTTGTCGAGCTGGGTGTCCGGCAGATTGAAATCCAGCCGGCCCTTGCCGTCGCCGATCTGGCCGCCGGTGACCTCGCCGGTGACGACGGAGCACAGCAGGTGCAGGCAGGTGTGCATCCGCATCAGGCGGTGACGCCGCTCCCAGTCGATCTCAGCGGTGACGGCGGTGCCGGGGGCGGGCGGGGCGGTCCCCTCCTCGAGAACATGAACGACGTCTTCGTGGGTCTCGCCCTTGCGGGTGTCGACGACCCTGAGCGTGGAACCGTCGGCAAGGCTGAGGCGGCCGCAGTCGCCCGGCTGGCCGCCGCCCATGGGATAGAAAACCGTGCGGTCCAGTCGCAGCCCTTCCGGCCCCGCGGAGACAACCGTCGCCTCGCAGGACTTCAGATAGGGATCGTCACGAAAAAGCAGGTCCATCGTCCTCGTCATTCCTTCCCTTGCCGGGGCCCCTTTGCCGGGCCGTTATCGGGCCGGTGCGGAGGCTGGAAGGCCGCGCAGGACCGACGTTTCAGCCCCGCCAGGACAGCCATTCCGGCACCGGCAGACCTTTTTCGCGCAGGAACGCCGGATTGAAAAGCTTGCTTTGATAGCGCATTCCGCCATCGCAGAGAATTGTAACGATTCGATGGCCGGGCCCCAATGCCTTGGCGAGCCGGACCGCGCCGGCCACGTTGATGCCACTGGAAGCGCCGAGGCAGAGCCCCTCGTGCTCCAGCAGATCGAAGACCACGGGGATCGCCTCGCTGTCCGGGATCTGGAAGGGGTGGTCGATCTCGGCTGCTTCCAGATTGGCGGTGATGCGGCCCTGACCGATGCCTTCGCTGATGGAACTGCCCTCGGCCTTCAATTCACCGTGGGCATAGTAGTGGTAAAGCGCCGCGCCCATCGGGTCTGCCAAGCCAATGGCGACGTTCTTGTTGCGCTCTTTCAGCGCGGCGGAGACGCCCGCCAGGGTCCCGCCGGTGCCGACGGCACAGACAAAGCCGTCCACCATGCCGTCGGTCTGATCCCAGATCTCCGGCCCTGTCGTCTCGTAATGGCCGCGCCGGTTGGCCGTATTGTCGAACTGCTGGGCCCAGATCGCTCCGTTCGGATCGTTCTCCGACAGTTCCTTGGCAAGCCGCTCGGAGACATGCACGTAGTTCTCCGGATCGCGGTAGGGCACGGCAGGCACTTCGCGCAGCTCGGCGCCGGAGATGCGCAGGATGTCCTTTTTCTCCTGGCTCTGGGTATCGGGGATCACGATCACCGTGCGGTAGCCGCGGGCGCGGCCCACCAACGCCAGGCCGATGCCGGTGTTGCCGGCAGTGCCCTCGACGATGGTCCCGCCGGGGCGCAGGGCTCCGCTTTCCTCGGCATCTTTGATGATGGCCCAGGCCGCGCGGTCTTTCACCGAACCGCCGGGGTTAAGGAACTCCGCCTTGCCCAGGATCTCGCAGCCGGTCTCCTCGGAGAGCTTGCGCAGCCGAATGAGGGGCGTATTGCCGATGGCACCGACAAATCCATCGCAGACATCCATGTCTCTGTCTTCCTTGTTGGCTTCCCCAGACGTGTGAATCCCAGCCCTGGGAGAGGTTGACCGCCGTGCAGATCCGCCCCGCGGCGCGGCAAAGCGCAGCAAGCCGGCCCTATTAGCACTATAGCGCCGTAGATTATTTCCAAATACGCATAAGTTCAGTGTAATTCAAGGCCAGCCATTGCAGGGCCACCACCGCGGTCATGTTGACGATCGCCCCCTCGGCCAGCTTCTGCTGGGCGGCCGCGCGGCTGATGGGCAGCACGCGGATATCCTCGCCTTCGTGGTCGAGCCCGTGGATCCCGCCGGCCTTGGAGGCATCGACCCGGCCGCAGAAGATCTCCAGGCTCTCCGAGGAGCCGCCCGGCGTGGCCAGAAACCGACCGATGGGATGGAGCGCCGTGATCGCGCAGCCGGCCTCCTCGACCGCTTCGCGGCGCACCACCGCCTCGGCGGTTTCCCCGGGGTCGATGATCCCCGCTACGACCTCGATCAGCCAGGGCTCCAGGCCGGCGGTGTGGGCGCCGAGCCGGAACTGCTCGATCAAAACCACGTGATCCAGCGTCGGATCGTAGAGCAGGACCGCGGCGGCATGGCCGCGTTCGAAAATCTCCCGGGCCATCTCGTCAGTCCAGCCGCCGTCGAACTTGCGGTGGCGCAGTCGGTAACGGTCGACCCGGAAGTAGCCCTTGAAGGGCGTCGTCTTCTCGATGATCTCGATGCGCTCGTCGGGAGGGAGTCCGGGGCTTGAAGGGTCACCGGTGGTGCTCATGCGTGGCTTCCTGAAGAGTTGCTGAACCTGGTTTTCCTGTGTCCGGCGCATCGCTGCGGCTGTGGCCGGCCTCGCCCGTGAAGCGGGACAGCCGGACCATAGTCGAGCGCCGCGGCCGATCCCATCCGGTTTTGCCGCGCCGGGACGATGGCCTTGCCAAAAACACAGGCGCCATGGTCCGATCCGCCCCGCCGCGGGCGCTGGGGTGCGCCGCCGTCCGGGGCATAGGGTACTTTCGCGATCACGCATGACGGGAGACTGGGTATGAAGAGCGAGAAACTGACCTTTCCGGGATCGGGCGGAGAGATGCTGGCCGCGCGCCTGGAACTTCCGGTGGGTCCGCCGCGCGCCTATGCCTTGTTCGCCCACTGCTTTACCTGCACCAAGGACATCTTTGCCGCCGCGCGCATCGCCGGCGCTTTGGCAGACCAGGGCATCGCGGTGCTGCGGTTCGATTTCACGGGGCTTGGCGCCAGCGAAGGCGACTTTGCCAACACCAATTTCTCCTCGAATGTGGGCGATCTGGTGCGGGCAGCGGACTACCTGCGCGAGACGCGGGCGGCCCCGAAGCTGATCATCGGCCACAGCCTGGGCGGGGCGGCGGTGCTGGCCGCTGCCGGCCAGGTGCCCGAGGCCGTCGCCGTGGCCACCATCGGCGCCCCTGCCGAACCGGCCCATGTCGCGCACCACTTCACCGAGGCGCGCGCGGAGATCGAAGCGGCCGGCGAGGCCGAAGTCTTGTTGGTGGGGCGGCCGTTCCGCATCAAGAAGCAGTTTCTGGAGGACATCGAAGCACAGCGTCTGGAAGCCGCGATCGCCGACATGAAGAAGGCGCTCATCGTGTTTCACGCACCCCGGGACCAGACAGTGGGCATCGAGAACGCCGGTAAGATCTTCATGGCGGCCAAGCATCCCAAGAGCTTTGTCTCGCTGGATGACGCCGATCATCTGCTTAGCCGCAAGGAAGATGCGATCTACGTTGCCAACGTGCTGGGCGCCTGGGCGGCGCGTTACCTGGGCGGTGATGGCAGTGCAGACGCGCCACGGGCCGCTGAAGGCACCGTGGTGGTGGAGGAAACCGGGGAAGGCCGCTTCACCCAGGCGATCGCAGCCGGGCCGCACCGCTTGCGTGCCGACGAGCCGGAGAGCTACGGCGGCCTGGAGTCCGGCCCGTCACCTTACGATCTTGTGCTGGCGGGACTGGGGGCCTGCACCTCCATGACGCTGCGGCTCTATGCCGAGCACAAGAAGCTGCCGCTCGAGAAGGTGCGGGTGACCCTCACACACGAAAAGATTCACGCCGTCGACTGCGCGGAGTGCGAAACCAAAGAGGGCAAGATCGACCGTATCGAGAGACGGATCGAAATCACCGGCGACCTGGATGACCGACAGCGCCAGCGGATGGTGGAAATTGCGGACCGCTGTCCTGTCCACCGGACGTTGGAGAGCGAAGTCCAGGTGGTTACAACCGAGAGCCGCTAAGCGCCAACCTGCAGGCGAGGCCGAGGCGGCAGGACGGTCCCGCCCGGCGGTGGGCCCAGGCCGGAGGAGGGTCGCTTATGGCCCAGTGACTGTCGCAAACCTACAACTCGCGGGTTTCGGGCGACGATAAAGTTTGCTAGGCTTTTGGTTGAAAACGAGAAAAACGAGCCAACAGGCCGCCTAGGGAAGCGTAGTGGCGGCACAACAAAGAGAAGCTTTTTTGAGGAACAGGGAAAAACCGGGCTTTGCGGATACCCGCTGACAGAGTCAGTCCAGCGGAGAGGGCAAGGGCGTTAACGGTGGGCGCCGCGGAACGGCGGCAAACGGCAACGAAAGCACCGTCATCCGACGCGACTGATATTCTCCAGCGCGGCGACAGCCATATCGTTTGTTCTGCCCGTCGGGTAGCGGCAGTCCGATTTGGGAGCACTTGAGCACGGATATGAGAGGATTCCACCAATCCGCATTGTAGATTTTGCTTGTGGAGTTCACACGGATGGAACGCGCACAGGTAGATTTAATGAGGGACGGTGGGCGATCATCTGGACCAGACTGGGCCACGGGCTGATTACGCGCGGCCGCCGGCGGGCTCTGAACAAGATCACCAGGGAGACATGCATATGAGTAAAAAGCTAGAGACCATCAACGGCAAGCCGCTGCATCCGGGCGTGAAGACGCTCTGCGAGCAGTTCGAGAGCGGCAAAATGGATCGCCGTGAATTCGTGCGCCTCAGCGCCTTCCTCGGCGTCTCGGCCGCCTCGGCTTATGCCTTTGCCGGCGATCCGACCGGCGGGCTGTTCAAGGAAGCGGCGGCGGAAACGCCGAAGCAGGGCGGCGTGTTGCGGGTTGCCATGCAGGTCCAGCAGATGGTCGACCCGGCCACCTACGACTGGACCGAGATGTCCAACCAAGCGCGCCATATCGTCGAGTACCTGACGATCACCGGCAACGACAACATCACGCGGCCCTATCTGGCCGAGAGCTGGGAAGCCTCGGACGATCTGAAGACCTGGACCTTCAACCTGCGCAGAGGCGTGAAGTGGAGCAACGGCGACGACTTCAATGCCGACGACGTCGTTTTCAACTTCACCCGCTGGCTCGATCCGGCGACGGGATCGTCTAACCTCGGCCTGTTCTCCGCCATGACCGAGGACTACGACACCGGCGAGAAGGACGACAGCGGCAATCCCAAGATGGGCAAGCGCATGACCGAGGGCGCGGTCGAAAAGGTCGACGACCACACTGTGCGCGTCCGCCTGAATTCCCCGGTCCTTTCGATGCCGGAGAACCTCTACAACTACCCGACGGCGATCGTGCACCGGAACTTCACGAAGGACGGCGGCGATCTCTCCAAGAACCCGGTGGGCACCGGCGCTTTCGAACTGGCCGATTTCGCGGTCGGCGAGAAGTGCGTGCTGCGCAAGCGCAGCGAGCCCTACTGGGGCGGTGAGGTCTATCTCGACGAGATCCATTACATCGACACCGGCCAGGATGCTTCGGCGGGCATTGCTGCGCTCGCCTCGGGTCAGGTCGATGCGCTCTACAACCTCGACATCTCCACGATCGAGATCGCAGAGCGGGTCCCGGGCGTCTTCATTTCCCAGGTCGTCACGGCCCAGACCGGCGTGATCCGCATGAAGGTGACGGAAGCCCCCTTCGACAACCCGCTGGTGCGCAAGGCGATGGTTGCCGCCGCCGACAACGATCAGATCCTGAAGCTGGCCTACCGCAGCCTCGGGGCGATGGGCGAAAACCACCATGTTTCCCAGGTGCACCCGGAGTATGCGGAACTGCCGCCGCTGAAGCGGGACGTGGCAAAGGCCAAGGCCCTGCTGGCGGAAGCCGGCTATGCGGACGGCATCAAGGTCACCTGTAACGTCGGCAACACCGAAGGCACCTGGGAACAGGACTCCCTGCAGGTGCTGAAGGAACAGGTCGCCGAAGCCGGGATCGACATCAACATCAACGTGATGCCGGCGGCGCAGTATTGGGAAGTCTGGGACAAGGCACCCTTCAGCATCACCTCCTGGACCCACCGCCCGCTCGGCACCATGGCGCTGGCGCTGGCGTACCGTTCGGGCGTGCCCTGGAACGAGTCGAGCTACAGCAACCCGGAGTTCGACGCGGCGCTCGAGGCTGCCGAGTCGATCCTGGATGTTGAGGAACGGCGCAAGGCCATGGTGAAGGTCGAGCAGATCCTTCAGGACGACGCCGTCATGGTGCAGCCTTTCTTCCGCTCGGTCTTTACCGCCGCGCGGGAGAACGTGAAGGGCTACAGCACCCATCCGACACGCTATCACCAGTTCAATACAGTCTGGCTGGCGTGAGGCTTATGGGGCCGCAACGGAGGGACGTTGCGGCCCCTTTCTTTTTGTGGCGGGGCAGCGCCGCGCCACCGCTTCGTATGACCGGGACGGCCAGAGAGCGCAGACAACAGCCGGGGGGCCGCGTCGGGGGACGGGAAGGCTAGGAAGCGATGCTGATATTCATTGCGCGACGCATCGGGACCATGGTGTTGACCATGCTCGTCGTGTCGCTCCTTTTGTTCCTGCTGCTGGAGATCAACGTCGAAGGCGTGGCCGTCAAGGTGCTGGGCGCCTACAGCTCCGAGCAGCAGCGTGAAATCTGGCTGGAGAACAACGGCTACTTCGATCCTCTGCCGGTGCGCTACGCGCGCTGGCTCGGCAATGCGGTGGTCGGGGACTTCGGGGATTCGGTGCGGTTCAAGGTTCCGGTTTCGGAGATCCTGCCGGAGCGGATCTGGAATACCGCAATACTCGGGTTCTGGGCGCTGTTGATCGCCTCCCTCATCGGGCTGTTTCTGGGCGTCCTGGCGGGTATGCGCGAAGGGTCCGGCACGGACCGGACGATCTCCGTCGGTTCCATCGTGACCACCTCGGTCCCGGAGTTTGCTTCCGCTCCGCTTTTGTCCGCTCTCTTTGTCTTCTACTTGCCGCAGGTCATCGGCTGGGGGCTTCCCGGCACCAGTTCCATGTCCTCGGGATTCGACTGGACCCAGCTGATCCTGCCGATCATGGTCCTCGTGCTCTACGACTTCGGATACATTGCGCGGATGACCCGCGCATCCATGGCCGAGGTCATGATGACCCACTACATCCGCACGGCGGTTCTGAAAGGGCTGCCCTATGGCACGGTGATCCGCAAGCACGCGCTGCGCAACGCGCTGATCGCGCCCTTTACGGTGATCATGCTGCAGATCAACTGGCTGCTTTCCGGCGTGATCGTGGTGGAGGTCTTCTTCGCCTACAAAGGCTTCGGATCGCTGCTCCTGGAGGCCTCGCTGAATCAGGACATCTTCCTGATCGAAGCCTGCGCCATGGTGGCGGTCTTCGTGGCGGTGGGCACCCAGACGCTGGCCGACATCGGCTACACCTATCTCAACCCCCGTATCCGGTTCAGCTAGGAGGGCGCGATGACGGAACAAGCCATATCGCCGATGCGCCGGGAATCCTCGCTGCTGCGGCTGATCAAGGCCGTCGCGCTGATCCGCGAAAGCTGGGTCGGCATGGTCGGGCTCGGTATCATCGTCTTCTGGGCGGTCGTCGCGATCCTCGCCGACGTCATTGCGCCGTTCCCGCCCAATGCGACCGGGGCGCCGATGACCTTGCCGGGCGGTCCCGCGCTCGACGGCAGCGGCATCCACTGGCTGGGAACCGACCAGTTGGGCCGGGACATCCTGTCGCGGATCATTCACGGGTCGCGCCAGGTGCTGCTCTATGCGCCGCTGGCGACCCTCTGCGCCTATGCCGTGGGGATTCCCATGGGCCTCGCGGCCGGCTATCGCCGCGGCCTCACCGACGACGTGCTGTCGTTCATTGCCAACGTGATCCTCTCTTTCCCGGTGCTGGTCCTCTACATCATCATCATCGCGACCATCGGCGCTTCGGGTATCAACATCATCATCGCCGTCACTTTCGCATCTGCCCCCGGCATCATGCGTATCGTGCGCGGACTGGTGCTGGACCTGCGGAACCGGGAGTACGTCTTTGCGGCGGAAACCCGCGGCGAATCGCCCTGGCGCATCATGCTGGTCGAGATCCTGCCGAACGCGCGGGGGCCGCTCATCGTCGACGGCTGCCTGCGTCTGGGTTACGTCATCATCACCATCGGAACGCTGGGCTTCCTCGGTCTCGGCCTGCCGCCGCCCGATCCGGACTGGGGTAAGATGATCACCGAAGCCAGGGCCTTCATCCAGTTCATGCCGCATATGGCGATCTTCCCCTGCATCGCCATTTCCTCGCTGGTCCTGGGGTTCAACCTGCTGGCCGACGGCCTGCGCGAAGTCTCGCTGCGGGACTAGGGAGAGGGCATATGGAAAACGGCAGCCACAGCTACGACGGTCCGGTGCTGGAGTGCAGGGATCTCTGTATTTCCTACTTCACCAGGGCCGGTGAAATCCCGGCGGTGATCGACTTCAACATGACCCTGCATCAGGGCGAGTCGATCGGTTTGGTGGGCGAGTCCGGTTGCGGCAAATCGACCGTCGCCATGGCGATCATGCAGTACCTGGGCAAGAACGGCGCCATCGTCGGCGGCCAGGTGCTCTACAAGGGGCGGGATCTCTCGACCCTGAGCCCTGAGGAACTGCGCCAACTGCGCGGCAACGAGATCTCCATGGTCTATCAGGAGCCCATGGCCTCGCTGAACCCAAGCATGACCCTTGGGCGCCAGTTGATGGAGGTGCCGCTCTGCCACGAGGACATCAGCGAGAGCGAAGCCTACGAGCGGGCCCGGCAGATGCTCGCTGACGTCAAGCTGCCGGATCCGGAACGGGTCATGGCCGCCTATCCGCACCAGATTTCCGGGGGGCAGCAGCAGCGCGTCGTCATTGCCATGGCGCTGCTGTCCAACCCGTCGCTGCTGCTGCTGGACGAGCCGACCACCGCGCTCGACGTGACCGTCGAGGCCGGTATCGTGGAACTCATCGGCGAGATCGCCGGGCGCTTCAACACCTCCATGGTCTACATCTCGCATAACCTGGGATTGATTCTGGCGACCTGCGACCGGGTCAATGTCATGTATTCGGGGGTCGTCGTCGAGCACGGCTCGGTGAACGAGGTCTTCGACCATATGCGCCATCCCTACACCAAGGGGCTGTTCGGCTGCATCCCGCTGCCCGGCGCCGACAAAACCGCGCGCCCGCTGGTACCGATCCGGGGTCAGTTGCCGCTGCCGCATCAGCGGCCGCAGGGCTGCTACTTCGGGCCGCGCTGCGACTTCTTCCAGGCCGGAACCTGCGACCAGGATGGCCTCGGCATGACGGGGGTTCCCAACGAACCGGGCCACAGCGTGCGCTGCCGGCGCTGGCAGCAGATCGACTGGGACAGCTACAACCCCGAAGGCGTCGGGGCGAGCGAGATGGAGGCGGGCGAAGTCGTGCTCTCCATCGACAACATGAAGAAGTACTACGAGGTGACGGACAACTCGATTGCCGCGATGATCAAGGGCAACCGGGTGCGCCACGTAAAGGCCAACGAGAGCATTTCCTTCGATGCCCGAGCCTGCGAGACGGTGGCGATCGTCGGCGAGTCCGGCTGTGGCAAGTCCACCTTCGCCAAGGTTCTGATGGGGCTGGAGACGGCCACCGAAGGGAAGGTGGTGTTCAACGGCAAGGATATCTCTCAGGACGAGGTTCAGAAGCGCTCGCCGGAGCAGATCGGCTCCATGCAGATGGTCTTCCAGAACCCCTTCGATACCCTGAACCCCAGCCACACGGTGGGGTCCCAGCTGGCCCGGGTGATCCGCAAGTTCGGTGTGCACACCGACAAGGACAAGGTCGAGGCGCGGGTGATGGAACTGCTCGACCTCGTCAAGTTGCCGCGCGAGTTCGCGCGGCGCCGCCCGCGCCAGCTTTCCGGCGGCCAGAAACAGCGCGTCGGCATTGCGCGGGCCTTCGCCGGCAACCCATCGACCGTGGTCGCCGACGAGCCGGTTTCGGCGCTCGACGTTTCCGTGCAGGCGGCAGTGACCGGGCTGCTGATGGACATCCAGAAGACCTATCGCACGACCTTGCTGTTCATCAGCCACGACCTCAGCCTGGTCCGCTATCTGGCCGACCGGGTGGTGGTGATGTACCTGGGCAACATCGTGGAACAGGGGACGACGGACGACGTGTTCTCGCCGCCCTATCATCCCTATACGGAAGCTTTGCTCTCGGCCGTGCCGATCGCGGACACCTCCATCGAAAAGAAGCGGATCATCCTGGAGGGGAATCTGCCCTCGGTCACCAATCCGCCGACGGGCTGTCCGTTCAACACCCGCTGTCCGCGCAAGATCGGGGACATCTGCGAGACCGAGGTTCCGCCCGTCTACGAGCCCGAGCCCGGACACCACATCGCCTGTCACCTCTCGGTTGAGGCCTTCCAGGAGATGCAGCCGGTGATCGTTCAGCCGGATGAGCCAGCCAGTCCCGCAGCGGAGTAGGGCGCCGCGTTCTGGGGCCCGGAAAGGTTAACGCCTTTGCTCCGGTCTGGGGCCGCTTCAGGCCCTTGTCGGCACCGTCGCAGGGTCGTACCTTGCCCCCATGGATAAGGGGGTTGTGAGGCGTTTTTGCGCAGGTCCGGTCTGCCGGGCAGGGCGCAGGGTGAAGATGCTCAGCCGAGGTCCGCTGACCGGCGGCCTGGCTCTGGCATTGCTGGCCGGCTGCACCATCGAGATGGGGCCGCCGCCGGACTCCGATCCGCCGCTGGTCTCCGAAGCCCAGCAGGGACCCCCGCCGCCGGCGCAACCCACCGAGCCGCAGGCCTGGTCCAGAGACCTGGATTTCGACGGCGGCGAGAGGCGTTTCGAGCGCGGCGAGCTTGCCGAGGGATTGGTCGCCGAAGATCAGCCCCGCACTTACAGCGCCGAGCGTCTCACGTTCGAGAGTGCCCAATCGACCGAGCGGCCGCCCACGGAGGCCGAACTGATCCGCGAGCGGGCGCGGCAGCGCCTTCTGGAGGCCCGGGGGCAGGTCGGAACGGCCGCGCCGATCGCCCCTCCCAGTGTCGCAGCCGCTCCGGTCGAAACGGTCAGTGCCGAAGCCCTTCCGCCGCAGGGCGCGGGCCCTGCCGGCGACGGTTCGGCCCAAGCGGCTGCCGTGGCCGAGACCGTGACACAGCAGGAGAGCGGCTCGGCAGCCGGATCGGGACGCCAGCGGCCATCCTTGCCGCCGCCGCCGGTGATGCCGGCACAGGCCCCGCCGGCCGAGCAGCCGGTGCCCCAGGAGCCTCCGACGCAGGTCGCGGCGGTGGAGCCGCGCGCGGACTCGCCGCAGGCCCGGCAGCAGCAGGACCAGCAGCAGGAGGTTGGGGCAGAGGGGACGCGTCCGGAGGGCGAAGCGGCCCCGGGCCCGCAGACCAAGCTGTCAGCCACGGAGGCTACCGAAAGCGCTCCGAGAACCCCGGCGCCGGCTGCGCAGGCCGCCATGCGGGACAACCCGGCCGCAGACCAGCCGACGGCGTACTGGGATGCGCCCAAGGGCACCATTCTTGTCCAGATCTCCGCGATCCAGGACCAGAACAAGGTGGCCGGCGAGTGGGACCGGCTGAAGCGCGGCTACCCGGAGGTTCTGGGCCCGCTGCGGCTGGTGGTGGAGGAGGCCAAGCTGGGGGACCGCGGGGTCTTCTTCCGGGTCCAGGCCGGCGGATTCGCCTCGGAAACGCAGGCCGAGAACGCCTGCACGCTGCTGACCGAACGGGGTCAGCCGTGTTTCGTCGTGGAGCGGCCGTAAGCGGCGATTGGCGGAAGGGGACCGGGCGTCCGCCTGGCGCCTCCTGTTCTGATGCCTTCTATGGTGTGACTCTGATCTCGCTGTCGGTCACCATGGCGAAGGGCACGCGCAGGGCGACGAACTTCCATTCCGGCCCGCGCGCCTCCGCCCAATGGCGGAACTGCTGTTTGGCCCGGTGCACGACTTCCTCGTCGCTTTGCTCGTGCGCGCTGACGACCTGCTGGTAGATCTCCAGGTGGATCTGGTGCTCATCGTCGTCAAGCTGAAGCTTTACGTCGTACTTCGGCATGGAAATACGCCCCGTCCTTGATATCATCGACCGTTTCGATCATCGCCCAGGACGCCTTGAGCTTTCGTTAAGCGGGAAAGTGGGCCGGTTCAATATGGTTAACCGTTCCTTTATGGTTCCTGATGCTGAATTGATTATGCGAGAGATCGGCCGCTTGAGCGGGTCCGCGCAGGGCCAGAAAGGGGCGGGCCGCGGCCCTCGCTTCCAGCGCCACTGGTAACGGGCAGGAACTGTCACAGGAAGGCTGCCGAGTTAGGCCATGCAGGTGGGTGGACAATCCCAGGTCCGAGACGAATGGGCACTGCCGGACTTCGCTGAGCGGGTACTGGAGCGGCTTCCGCTGCCCGTTGCCGTCGCAGCCTGCCGTGAGGGCGGCGACGAGCCGATGCTGGTCTACGGCAACCAGGCCTTCGTCGATCTGACAAGCGTGACGCCCAGCGCGGCCGAGCCGGTCCCATTGGCGTCGATCCTCGCGCCGCAGCCCGGTGAAGACGACGCAGTGGACCGCACCGCGGGCTTCTCTCTCGGGTCTTCCTTTGTCCAGACCGCCCGTCTGGGCGGGTCCGGTCGCGGGTCCGCGCTGTTCCGCCTGGAATGGGCGCCCTTGGGGATGCCTCTTGGCGGCGGTGCCGGATGGTCCGTCACGTTCACGCCACAGGACGGCGAAGAAGACATACAGGCTGCGCTGGCACTCAGCCAGGCGCACTTCGCATCGGTGCTCGAGCATTCGCCGATGGAGATGTGCTTCCGCGACCTGCAGGGCCGCTATGTCGCGACCAGCCGGCGTTTCGCCGAGATCTACGGAAAGAAGCGTGAAGAGCTTCCCGGCAAACGGGTGACCGATTTGGGCGTGGCGGAGGAGTGGGTCGAGCGGAACCTCCGGATCGATCGGCAGGTGCTCGAAGACCGCAAGGCCATCGTCTTCGAGGAATCGATCCCGCTGCAGGACGGTGCCATCGAAGCCATTACCATCAAGTTTCCCGTGATCGGGCGGAGCGGCGCGCTGATGGGAATCGGCACCATCTCCTCCGACGTCACGCAGCGGCGCAAGGTGGAGCAGGCCTTGCGCGACAGCGAGGAGTGTTTGCGCATGATCTTCGAGCATGCGCCGCTCTATATGAACATCAAGGACGCTGAAGGGCGCTATATGGCGGTGAGCCGGCAGCTCTGCGAGGTCCACGGCCTGACGCCGCAGGAAATCTATGGCCGGCTTCCGGCTGAAATCTCCGCCAATGCCGAGTGGGCGGAAAAGGTCAGGGCGGCCGACATGGAGGTCTTGCGAAGCGGCCGGCTGCTGATCCAGGAAGAGGTCGTGCAGACCAAAGGCGGGAAGCGGACGGTTCTGACCATCAAGTTTCCGAGGCGCGACGGCAAGGGGAGGGTCATCGGTCTGGCGTCACTCGGCAGCGACATGACCGAGCGCAAGCGCACCGAGCGGGCGCTGTTCCAGAGCGAACTGGAGGCGGCGCGAACGAAAGCTTTGCTGTCCGAGTCGATCGAAAGCATGACAGACGGCTTCGTCTGGTACGACAACGACGGCAAGCTGATCCTCTGCAACAGCAAGTACCGCGAGCTGTTTCCGCGACTCTCCGAGGAGATCCGTCCCGGCGCCGACTACAGCGATCTCATGAAGCTGGCTTTTGACCGGGATCAGTTTTCGGTCATGGCGGCGGATGAAGTACCGCTCGGGCACCAGGAGACTCCGCGCTATGTCATGAGCCATCCCACCTTTCGCACCAAGACCAGCGAGGGCCGCTGGATCGAAGCGCGCAATCACCCGGTCGAAGCGGGCGGCTTCATCGGTATCCGGCTTGACATCACCGAACGGGTGCAGGCCGAAGACGCCCTGAAGGACAGCGAGCAGCGGTTCAGGGACTTTGCCGAGTCCGGGCCGGGTGGGTTCTGGGAGATGGATCAGGATCTGAGAATCAGTTCCTTCCTCGATGTGCAAACGGCGAGCGGCCCATCGCGCCCCTCTGCCGAGGAGGCCGTCGGCCGCAGGTTTTGGGAGCTTTTCGGCGCCGACATCGTCAACGACCCCTATTGGCGAGGGTTCTACGACGATTTCAAAGCGCGTCGGCCAATCCGCGATCTGCGCGCTGCCTTCACCGGTGCCGCGGGTGCGCGCTATCACTGGCGCATCAACGGCAAGCCTCATTATGACCGCAGCGGGCGTTTCAGCGGCTACCGCGGCGTTGCGGAGGACGAAACGGCGGAGATCGAGGCGCGACAACAGGCCGAGTCGGCGGAGGCGCGGCTCATCGACGCCATCGAGAGTCTGTCCGAGGGCTTTGCGCTTTTCGACGCCGAGGACCGCCTTGTTCTCTGCAACCAGACCTACAGGCATCCCTCTGTAAATCGTGGTGCGCATATCGTCCCAGGCGCCAGCTTTGAAGACATCATTCGCACCAACGTCAGGCATGGCTACGTCCCTGGCCTGGACGACCACGAGGCTGCCGAGGCCTGGATCCAGCAGCGCCTTGCCCATCACCGGGCGGCGGAGAGCTTTTTGCAGCAGGACTGGAACGACGGACGGTCGCTCCTGATTACCGAACGCCGGACCCGCGACGGCGGTACGGCCTGCGTCATTTCGGACATTACGGAGCTGCAGAGGGCCCGCGAAGCAGCGGAGACGGCCAATGAGGCCAAAACCCGCTTTCTTGCAGCAGCAAGCCACGACCTGCGTCAGCCGCTCCATGCCATCGAGCTGTTCGTCGCGGCACTGGAGGCAACGGTCGAGGACGAAGACGTACACGACATCGTTGCCGATATCAGAGAGGCCTCCGAGGCGGCCGGCCGACTGTTGAACGCCCTGCTGGACATCTCCGAACTCGAGACCGGTCAGCTTGAGGGCCACTTCCAGGCCTTTGGAGTGCAAAGAATCCTCGACGGCCTCCACAGGGTCTACGCCCATCAGGCCGAAGATCGCGGGCTGAAGCTGCGCATGGTGCCCTGCAGTCAGGTTGTCTACAGCGATCCGGACCTCCTGGAACGGATTCTCGGAAACCTGATGTCGAATGCCTTGCGCTACACCCAGACGGGCAAGGTTCTGATCGGCTGCCGTCGCAGGGCCGGGAAGATCCGTATCGAGGTCTGGGACACAGGGCCCGGCGTTCCCGCGTCCAAGCGCGAAGCCATTTTCGAGGAATTCCATCAGCTTGATAATCCGGCCCGTGACCGGCGCAAAGGCGTTGGCCTGGGCCTTTCAATCGTGCGGCGCCTGGCCAACATTCTCGGGCACGAGATTGTCGTGGAGTCCGTGGTCGGCAAGGGCAGCATGTTTGCCGTTGAACTGGACATGGCCGGTGCCTCGGTGGCGCAGGTGCCGGTGGTGCAGAAGAAGGCCGAGGGCGCCTTCCTGGCGGAAGGGCTTCAGGTCCTGGTCGTCGAGGACGATGTGCAAAGCAAGAAGGGTATGGCCATGGTCCTGAAGTCCTGGGGCTGCGGGGTGCAGGTTGCGACCGACTACGACGAAGCCTGCGCTCAACTGCAGGCGGCCGAGGCGCCGATCGACCTGATCATGGCCGACTACAGGTTGCCCAACCATGTTACCGGGGTCGAGGTTGCGGTCCGCCTGAGGCACCTTTGCGGCCGGGATGTACCGGTTCTGATCGTCACCGCCGATCAGGGTGTGGAGCCGCGCCGGGAGATTGCCGCCCATGGCTTCAAGTCGTTGCGCAAGCCGGTTCGCTCCGAGGACCTCCAGGCCGCTCTGCTGGAACTCCGAAACGGCTACGCCGCGGGCACGGCTGCCTCTTAGGGCTTCGCCGGGCTCCCCGAGACACCGCTTTTTGCTGCAGCGTCGCCCGCGTCGCGGTAAAAGCATGCGTCGATGCAAACAGGTCCGGGGACATCCTTGTCCGTTTTTCAAAGTGAGAATGCCTGGGTGATCCTGGCCCTCGTGGCGGGCCTCATTCACTTCTCCGGCCTGTTCTCGGCCCTGCATGCCGTCGTGCGGACACGCACGGCCCAGGGCGCCGTCGCCTGGACGATTTCGCTGATCACGTTTCCTTACCTGGCGCTGCCGCTCTACTGGATCTTTGGCCGCGGCAAGTTCCATGGCTACGTCGCGGCCCGGCGCAGCGGCGACCTGCAGATCCACCATATCGCTGCAGAGTTGCGCGAGCGGCTGGCGCAGGCGGCCGGGCGTAGCGGGGAGGCCGGAGCGGCGCGGCTGGATGTGCTGGAGCAGCTTGCCGGCATGCCGGTTACCGCAGGCAATCGGATCGACCTGCTGCGCGACGGTTGCGCGGCCTTTGGGGCCATGTTCGATGCTATGGATCAGGCGCAGCACTATGTGCTCCTGCAATCCTATCTCGTGCGCGATGACGATCTGGGGCGCGATCTGAAGGCCCGTTTGGGCCGCCTGTCCAGGCGCGGTGTACGGGTCTTTTTCCTCTTTGACGAGATCGGCTGCCACGGCCTTCCGGCGCACTACACCGCCGATCTTCGAAAGGAGGGCGTAAACGTTCGCGCGTTCTCGACGACCCAGGGCCCGGTCAACCGGTTTCAGCTGAACTTCCGCAATCATCGCAAGATTCTGGTCGTGGATGGGTCCCTGGCCTTTGTGGGCGGCTTCAACTTCGGCGACGAGTATCTCGGCAGGAACAGTCAGTTCAGCCCCTGGCGCGACACCCATGTGCGGCTTTTCGGGCCCTGCGTTCAGGCGCTCCAGCTCTCCTTTGTCGAGGACTGGTATTGGGCTGCGCGTGAAGTGCCGTCGCTGTGCTGGGATCCCGCTGAGGCCGAGGGCGACAGCGCGGCCTTGGTTCTGCCCACCGGTCCGGCGGACTACTGGGAAAGCTGTGCTCTGTTCTTCCTGGAGGCCATATCCACGGCGCGGCGACGGATCTGGATCGCTAGCCCCTATTTCGTCCCGGATGAACAGACCCTGGCCGCCCTGCAGCTTGCGCGCCTGCGCGGCGTCGAGGTGCGCCTGCTGTTGCCCGAGAAAGCCGACCACGTCTGGGTCGACTGGGCCAGCTATGCCTATTACCCCATGGCCGAACGGGCCGGTATCGAGATTTACCGCTACGAGGCCGGCTTTCTGCACCAGAAGGTGCTCCTGATCGACGATGACCTCGCCAGCGTCGGGACTGCGAACCTCGACAACCGCTCCTTCCGGCTGAACTTCGAAGTCTCCCTGGTGGTCTTCGACCGCGCCTTTGCAGAGCAGGTTGAGGCGATGCTGCTGGCCGACTTCGCGGTAAGCCGCCGCGTCATTGCGGGAGAGCTGGATGACAAGTCGGTCTGGTTTCGCTTCGGGGTCAGCCTGTCACGGCTTCTGGCCCCGGTTCTCTAAAGCGCGAGCAGGCGGGACAGCACGCCTCCGCCATCCGCCGGTTACATGTTCGACAGGGCGTCGATCGTACGCAGGATCGCCGGGCCGATCAGGACGATGAAGAGCGGCGGCAGGATGAAGATGATCATCGGCACGGTCAGCAGCGCCGGCAGGCGGGCCGCCTTTTCCTCCGCCTTCATGGCCCGCTCTTCCCGGGACTCGGCCGAGAGGACGCGGAGCGAATGGGCCAGGGGCGTGCCGTATCGCTCGGCCTGAAGCAGTGTTCCGACCATCCCGCGGATCACCGTAAGATCGGTCCGCAGGGCCAGGTTTTGAAGGGCGGTGCGCCGGTCGGGAAGAAAGCCCAGTTCCAGGCCCGTAAGGCTGAATTCGTCGGCAAGCTCCGGCGCTGTCTTGTCCATTTCCTTGGCAACGCGCATCAGCGTGGCATCCAGGCTGAGGCCTGCCTCAGAGCAGATCACCATCAGATCGAGAGCGTCGGGCAGAGCCTTGCGGATCGCCGCCTGGCGCTTCTGTGCCTGATTCTTGACCATCAGGTCCGGCAGATAGGCGCCAAAGACGACCGCCCCCAAGGAGACCGCAGCCCTTCCGGTCGAACTGAGGTTGTAGGCTTCGAGCCCGTAGAGCAGGAAGGTCGCCAGACCGCCGAAGGCAAAGGGCAGCGCCAGCTTGCAGAAGAAGAACTTCACCATGGCGTCGTTGTCACGCCAGCCCGCCTGCATCAGCTTCATGCCGACCTTCTTGGCCTGGGCGCTGCGGAGCAGCTTCAGGCGGTCGACGATCTTGTGCATCAAGGTGACGCTTGGCTGCTTGTTCATGCCGCGCCGCTTGGGCGACATGATGCCGGCGCGCAGGTCGCGGCGCTGGTCTGCGATCATCTTCGCGCGCTTGGTGGAAACGTCGCGGTGCAGCAGGGTGAACCAGACAGCGGCGACGCTGACCAGAACCGAGATGCCCGACATGGTCACCAGCAGGGTCTCAACCGACATGCCCGCGGGCAGAAAATCCTCCAGGTTCATATCTCGAACTTCACCATCTTGTACATGACGCCGATGCCCATGCCGAAGCTGAGGAAGCCAAGGCAGATGAGGATGATGCCGCGATTATCCTCGACCAGATCGGAGATGTAGCCCGGGTTGATGAGATAGATGAGTACTGCCATCACGAAGGGCAGCGACCCGATGATATAGGCGCTGGCCTTGGCTTCGGAGGAGAGGGCCTTGATCTTCAGTTTGAGTTGTCGCCGCCGGCGCAGGACGTCGGAAAGGTTGGAGAGGGTTTCGGCAAGGTTGCCGCCGGTTTCGGACTGGATGGCAAGGGCGACGGTGAAGAAATTGAACTCCTGAATGTTGAGCCGCTTCGAGGTGTCCCAGAGGGCGTCTTCCAGGGACTCGCCCAGGCGCACCGTGTTGGTAATCCGCGAAAGCTCCGTGCCCACGGGATCGGGAATTTCCGAACCGGCGGCCTTGATGGACTCAGTGATGGGCAGGCCGGATTTGAGCCCTCGGACCATGAGGTCAATGGCCTCCGGGAAATTGGCGATGAAGCGGTTCCGCCGCCGGATGATCATCAGGCTGAGGCCGAGGTGGGGGAGCATGATTGCGGCGAAGAGGCCCACCAGCACGGACACCAGCAAAGGCACGATGTCGAAGAACTGGAGGCTGGAGAAGGCAATCAGGCCGATCACCAGGCAGATAGAGAGATAGCGGCCCAGGGAACTGCCGTATCCGGCGCTGGCGAGACGCAGCCGCAGGAGTTCCGGGCGCGGCGTCAGGCGCTTGATCAGGCTGTCGAGAAAGGCGATCTCGCTGTCCGTGTTCGAGCGGCGGATCGAGACGATCTCTTCGGGCGTGATCGTCTTGCTGTTGGCGGTCCGCACCCGCTCGATGCGCCGACGGGTCTGTTTTGTGAGGCCGTCGCCGCCGAAAATCAGGGCGAAGACCACCAAGGTCGCGAGGGCAGGGAGGATGATGAGCAGGAGTTCGGCCGACACGGGGCCGAGACCCAGCGGCAGCTCGATAATCATCCCATGACCTCCATCAGCGGCTTGTCCAGACCGAAGTAGGCAGCGCGGGGCGTAAAGTTCGGGCGCAAACCCGATGACTTGAAACTGCCGAGAAGCAGGCCGTCCTTGCCTTCGCCCTCGAACTCGTAGGTGAAGAGCGTCTGGGTCGTGATGATCTCGCCTTCCATGCCGACGATTTCCTCGACATGGGTCACCCGGCGCATACCGTCGCGCATGCGCGAGACCTGAACGATCATATCCAGGGCGGAGGCGATCTGGGTGCGCACCGCCCGGGCCGGAAGGTTGATACCGGCCATGCCGATCATGTTCTCCAGGCGCGTCAGCGCCTCGCGGGGCCGGTTGGCGTGGATCGTGCCCAACGAACCATCGTGGCCGGTGTTCATGGCCTGCAGCATGTCGACGGCCTCTGAGCCGCGGACCTCACCCAGGATAATGCGGTCCGGCCGCATACGCAGGGCGTTCTTGACGAGATCGCGCATGGTGATCTCGCCGCTGCCCTCCAGGTTTGGCGGCCGCGTCTCCAGCCGCACGACATGGGGCTGCTGCAGTTGCAGCTCGGCGGCGTCCTCGATGGTGACAATGCGCTCGCCGGGGTCGATCATCTGCGACATGGCGTTCAGCAGAGTCGTTTTACCGGAACCCGTACCGCCGGAAATCAGAATATTGAGCTGGCTGCGCGACGCAATCTTCAGGACCGTCGCCATGGCGGCCGAGATGTTGTTCTGACGCTGCATCACGTCCAGTGTGATGCCCTTCTTGGCGAACTTACGGATTGAGATCGAAGGGCCGTCAATGGCCAGGGGCGGAATGATGATGTTGACGCGGCTGCCATCCAGCAGGCGTGCGTCGACCAGCGGTGTCGTTTCGTCAACACGCCGGCCGATCTGCGAAACGATTCGGCGCGCGATGTTGAGAACGTGTTCGTCGTTCTGGAAGCGTATGTTCGAGAGTTCGAGCTTGCCGCGCCGCTCCACGTAGATCTGGTAGGGGCCGTTCACCATGATGTCGGTGACGCTCTCGTCGGCCAGCAGCGGCTCCAGAGGACCGAGGCCGAGCATGTCGTCGAGCATCAGGTCGACGATCGATTGCTGCTCGGGCGCGTTCAGGTTCAGCTTTTCGTCGATGACGATCTCGCGGACGATCTCGCCGATCTGACGTGTGAGGTCGTCGCGCGGCAGCTGAGAGGCGGCCGAGACGTCCAGCCGTTCCATCACCAGCGGGTGGACCTTGTTCCTGGCCGCCTCGATGGTCGGCGTGTGGGACGTTGCCTTGTCTTTAGGGTGGCCCTCGGGCGGGGTGACCGCGCCGGGCTCGGCTTCCGGCATCGCGCCGATGATTTCCTGACGTTCCTCCGGCTGCAGCGCGTCGCATTGCAGCAGCCAGTCGATCAGCCCGGTGACCAGCTTCCGCCTTTGCAGGAGCGTGAGCTTCGTGCCGCTTCGTTCGACTTCGTTGGTCAGCAGGTTACCGATGCGCAGCGCCAGCTCGGGCCGCGGGATCATGGAAATATCGTCGTCGCCGAAGAGGGCAAGGACCGAGGGCTGCAACTGGCGGCGGACGGCATCGAGATTGGAGTCCTCGATTTCCTCCGGTGCCGGTTTGCGCGGTTGTTCGCTGTCTGCCACCCCCGTCACGACCTGCTAGCTCCTGCGGAAGAGGCCGCCGAGCCCCCTCTTTTTCTTCGGGGCCTTCTGCCCCTTCGGCTGCTGCGGTTCCGGCAGCTTGATCTCGCCGGCAAGCTTGCGGATGACCTTGCTGACCTTCGCTTTGGCGTGCGACTGGGCGAGGGGCTTGCCGGTGTTGGCGGCCGCGTTGAAAACCTTGGGCTCGTCCGGCAACAACAGGTCGACCTTGTGGTCCAGGGCGCGTTGAAAGTCCTTCAACTGCATTGCCTGCTTGGGCCCTGCGGAGCGGTTGGCGATGACCCGGACCTTGGTGTCCGGAGCGACCTCCTTGATACCGGAGAGAATTCTCAGCGAGTCCCGCAGGCCGCAGAGGTTCAGCTCGGTCACCAGCATCACTTCGGTGGCTGTTTCGAAAACGCGGCGGCGCACCGCGTAAGCCGAGCGCGGTACGTCGATGACAATGGCGTCGTTGGTGCGGCTCAGGGCTTCGAAGAGCGCATCGACAGCGTTCGGGTTGTATTTGATCTCCGACGTCAGGTTCTCTTCCGTGGCCATGATCGAGAGCTTTTCGGTGAGCTTGGCCGTGGCGCTGGAGATGAACAGGCCGTCGACCCGCGCCGGGTTCTCCAGGGCCTCGCGCAGACCGCGCGTGGGCTCCAGGTCCAGCGAGAGGGCGATCGTTCCGAACTCAAGGTCGAGGTCCACCAGGGCGGTCTTGTGCTTGCGCTCCTCGCTCAGGATCCATGCCAGGTTGACTGCAAGAGTGCTGGAGCCGACCCCGCCGCGCGAACCGATGACGGCAATGCGGGCCTTCTCTTCCGGCGCGACCTCCGGCTCCGGCGTTTCCTGGGACTCTTCGGTCCGGTTGAGGGCCGAGGCCAGCGCCTTTTCCGTGACCGGTTTGACCAGATAGTCGGTGGCGCCGGAATCGACGATTTCCCGGTAAACGGAAATGTCGTTGACGGTGCCGATGCCGATGATTTTCGTCGTCTCGGGGATCGCGGCCCGCAGGGACATCATGGCGGTCTGCGGAGAGGCGGCCTCGGAGACATCGACGATGAGGACGCTGGGCGGAACCGTGGAGCTCAGAAATTCGATAGCCTGATTGGGGCCTCCGTCTTTCAGCAGCGGCTCTGCGAAGTACTCTCTCAAGACGGAGTCGACCACGGAATGGGTCTGGTTGTCCCCCACAAAGGCAATGCATTCAGCAGCGGTCGCATCGGCCGGTTTGTGGTCCAAGATACGTTCGGCCACACTCATTGCGACTTCGTTTCCTCTTCTTCCAACGGCTCGATCTCGCGGAGGCGGTAACGGCGCACCGAGCCGGCGGCGAGCTCGCCGTCCGCGGGTTCAAGCAAGCGGCCCCGCTCCAGGTCAGCCGGGTTGGCGATCATGACGCCGAGGTTGTGTGCGTTGGAACAACCGAATGCGGAATCGAAGGCGGGCCTGGCGGGCTCCAGGGGTTGGGCCTGGTCGCAGTCGGGCAGGATCGGCATGAATTTGGTCAGGCTCATGCGTACCTCGTTGCTCTGGGACCCCGGCGCGGGGACGGCCGGGGCGTCGCCCAGGACAGCCTCGTAGCCACGGTCGGCAAGAGCGACGCGAACCGCTTCCAGGCGCTGCAGTGTCAGGCGGTCGTAGCGCGGTGTATCCCCGTCACCGGCGGAGAGCGATACGACGGTTCCGGGGTCGGGCTCCGCTTCCAGCAGCAGCGCGTCGACCGCTTGCTGGCCATCTTCGCCGAGCACCGCCGAAGTACCGCTGAAGAAGACCGACTGCTGGAACAGGATGGCGTCGGCCTGGTTCTCCGGCGAGGCGGGAATCTGCTGCCACTTGCCGTGATGGAACACCACGTTGACCACATCGGCGACCGCCTGTGCGTCCGGCGACCGCTCGGGATCGGCGGCGCAGCCCGCCGCCAGCAGACTGAGTGTCAGAGCCGTGGTCAGGCGGATCTGCTTTCGTCCCGTCATCGCCATGCTCCTAATCCAGAATGAAGCCGGTATTGGCGCTGCCGCCCAGCCGCTGGGCCTGGTTTCCTTCCAGCGGCACGGTGCGCCCGCCCTGGGCGCCGGCGGTCGCCGGGCCGTTGCCGGCCGGCGGCGGCGGTGCGCGGTAGGGATCCAGAGGAGTCCGCAGATCGTCGCTGTTGACCGGTTGCACGATGTAGGGCGTCACAATGATCACCAACTCCGTCTCGTCGCGCTCGAAACGATCGCTCTGGAACAGCGCTCCGAGGATCGGCAGATCGCCGAGGCCAGGAATCTTGCGGTTTTCCTGCCTGCTGTTGTCCAGGATCAGTCCGGCGATCGCGAAACTCTGACCGGAGGCGAGCTCCACCGTGGTCTCGGCCCGCCGGGTCGTCAGCGAGGGAATGGAGAGGCCGCCGGCGAGAACCTGTACGGCATTGGAAAGCTGGCTGACCTCCGGGCGGACGCGCATGGATATGCGACTCCGTCCCAGGAGTGTCGGCGTGAAGGCGAGACTGACGCCGAACTGCTTGAACTCGACCGTTACCGTATCGTCGTCCTGGGATACGGGAATGGGAAACTCGCCGCCTGCAAGAAAGCTGGCGGTCTCGCCGGAGAGGGCAGTCAGATTGGGTTCGGCAAGGATCGCGACCAGGTTGTCTTCAGCCAGGGCATCAATCAAGGTGTCGATGGACACGTCACCGAAATCGCCGCCGGCGAAGATGGTGTTGATGCCGGCGACCGGCGGCAGCGATTGCAGACCGAACGAAAAGTCGCCCTCGACGAAAATGTCCCAATTGAATCCGAACTGGTTGATGACCTCGCGTGAAACCTCGGCGATGCGGACGCGCAGATTGACCTGGTTCGGCGCCGTGACGGCGAGGCGGTTGATGATCTCTTCGTTTTCGCCGATGAAGCGCGCGGCGACCCGGCGTGCGTCCTCTGACTCCGTGGCGGTTGCAACGCTGCCTGAGAGGATGATGGCGCCGCTGACCGAGTTGACCTCGATCCGGCCGTGCGGCACCAGCTCCTTCAGGGAAGCCCTCAACTGAGAGAGATTATGGTTCACCTTCACCATGACGCTGGCGATGATGTTCTCGTTGGCGTCCAGGGCAAAAAGCGTGGTCGTGCCGACCGCCTTGCCGAAGAGGTAGAGCAGACGGTCGGACTTCGCACTGATATCGGCGATGGCCGGGTTGGCGATGAAAATCGAGGTCATTGCGCGGTCGAGACGCAGGAGCTGTCCTTCGCTGAGCTCGACGACGATGGGATCGCCATTGGTCGGCACGGCGCGGCCCTGCAGGCCGGCGCTTGCCGGCCCGGTCCAGACGGCTGCCGCGATCGCCAGGGCGACCGCCAGCCAAAGCCTTGAAATCACGCGCATAAAGGACCTCACTTAGAAGCGCAGCTCCTGCACCTCATTACCACGTGTTACGTTAACAACCTTCTTATTGCCGTCGCCGCCGCGCAGGCCGACAAGCCGGCTGACCTCGCTGTCCCAGGTGTAGGTTTCGCCCCGCTCGGGGTCGGATTCTTCCTTGGTCTCGTTAAGGACCGCCAGGCGCTCGAGCTCCTCCTCATCCTTGGCAAGGCTGCGCAGGCTGATGGAAAGAGCACCAAGCTCCCGCACCACGGAGAGCATCTCCGTCTGCTTGGGCGTGACCTCGAGGGTGAAGTTCTTGGCGTACTTCGGCTCGGACCCGCTGTCGTCCACAAGCTGGTCGATGGCCAACACGCGGACGTTGCGGAGAACCGTCTCGCTCGCGCGTCGCTCCATAATCTTCTCTCCGGTCGCGACCTTGACCGTATGTGTCAAAATGATGTCAATCCGGTCACCGGGAAACACCAGGCCGCTGACGCCGGAGGTGGCGTTGACGCGGATGGCCATGGCCCGATATCCCGGCCGCAGGACGGCGGCGAGGAAGCCGCGCTCACCCGGGCGAATGACGCGTTTGGGCGTGATCGGTTCACCGGCGGTGAAGCCGCGGCGCACCACGGCGCCGTAGAGCTCCGAAGGGTCGATCTCTTCATCGGTGAAGTAGTTCTCCGGGATATCGTCGTCCGGCCAGATCTGCCAGCGCAACTGCTCTTCCTGAATGAAGACCCCGGTCGGCAGCTCGACTTTCGCAACCAGAACCTTGATGCCCTCCGGCTCGGGCGGAGGGGCGGCGACGGTCGCCGGCTGGACGCGCTGGCTGGCCAGCCAGCTGCGCGCCACGACGGTTGTGCCGAGGGTGATCAGTAAGGCGGCGGCGATCAGCAGTATGTTCCTGAGTGACATGGGTTCGATCTCCTAGGCGCCGGCTCTGTGCAGGGGCGGGCTGTTGGAAACGGCCGCGGGCATGGCCGTTGGGGCGCCGAAAGCGGGACGATATTGCATCGGTCTAGGTACTTATGAGCAGCTGCAGCGCGACGTAGAGGCCGCCTGCGGCGATTGCGACGCCGTAAGGCATCGGTTGCTTGATGAAATCCGGATCGCTCTTCACGAAAAAGGCTGAGGTCGGCGTCGCGGCCCGCAACAGGCGGTGCCGAAACCACAGAGCAACGGCAAGCAGGCCGCCGGCGATGGTGGTGCAGAGCACCATTGGGAACATCAGGCTTGGCCCCGCCCAAAGCGTAACCGCGGCGAAGAGTTTCACGTCCGCGCCACCGCAGAGCCGCAGGGCGAAGAGGATGAAACCGACAAAGAAAGCGGCCGACGCAAAGATCAGCCCGTTCAGCCAATCGACAGTCCCGCCGGAGGCGATCACGAAAGACGGATAGAGCGCTACCAGTGCCACGCTGAAGCGGTTCGGCACCGTCAGATTGCGGCAGTCACTGGCCGCGGCCATGATCAGCAGGCCGCTGAATGCCAGTATCGTGAATCGCGCCGTGGCGAGGGATAGATCCATTTCAAGGTTGTCCAGTGGCTCATGTTTGGGCAGAGGCGGGCATCATGCGCCGGCCCAAACGAAAGATAGGGCCACGAGGGTGTATCCCCGGGCCCTATCTTCCTGACTTGGGAGCGGCGGGCCCGGGGCCCGCCGCAGCAAGCTTTAAGGAGTAGCCTGAGCGCCGGATGCGGCATCCTCGAGCTCGTTGGAAACAATCGTAAAGATGTTTTCCAGCGAGTTACCCATCGCCTGCAGTGCGGCGATGGCGGCAACGGACACGAGGGCGGCGATCAGGCCATACTCGATAGCCGTCGCCCCAGACTCGTCCTGAAGAAAGGACTTGATAGTGTTCAACATGATTGCGACCTCCTATGCACGCATATCCGAGCGAATAATCTGCTCATCGCATTAAGAAATAGTAAAAAACAAGAGCCTCATTCGGTGAGAAAAATATAATAAAACAACCACTTAATGCTGATAATATGATAAATACCTTTTGAACAGATCATGTAATTAAGTAAAGTTTTAAGTAATTCGTCGTTGCGGACGCAGTTGCCGGTTCCTTCCCGGACAAGACTCAGGCCCCGAACCGGCCTGTGTCTTCTGCGCCGGTTGCGCTGTCTGCCGTTTCCCTACTCCATGGGAACGCCGCGGCGGGCGGTGCAGGAAATCTCAGGTAGTGGAGCCGCTTCATTTCCCGCCGGCCGAGGGACACGGAGTCCAGGATCAGGCCGCAGGCGGTGCTGAGAGAGGCCAGCAGCATCAGGGCGCAGACCAGGACCGCCGTCGGCAGGCGCGGAACCAGGCCCGTCTCGAAGAAGGTGAGGAACAGGGGCACTGCCAAGGCGATGGCGAAGGCGGCCAGAAGGACAGCGGCCGTTGAGAAGAATGCCAGGGGACGCTCGTCCTTCGCCAGCCGGACAATGGTGGTGAGAATGCGAAAACCGTCCCTGAACGTGTTGAGCTTGCTTTCCGATCCTTCGGGGCGTTCCTTGTAGGCCGTTGTCACCTCGGCTACCGGCATTCGCAGTTCCAGGGCATGAACGGTCAGTTCGGTCTCGATCTCAAAGCCCTTTGCAAGGGCGGGAAAGGACTTCACGAAGCGCCGCGAAAAGACCCGGTAACCGGACAGGATGTCACCAAAACGCTCGCCAAACAGCCTGCTGACCAGCTTGGTAAAGAGACGGTTACCGAACTGATGTCCCGGGCGATAGGCCTGGTCGCTGGTGTTGCGGCGTGCCGCGTTGACCATGTCCAGCTGCTCGCTGCAGAGCCGCTCGATCAACTTCGGCGCTGCAGCGGCATCGTAGGTATCATCCCCGTCCGCCAGGACATAGATATCCGCCTCGACGTCGGAGAACATGCGGCGGACGACGTTGCCTTTGCCGCGCAAGGCCTCGCTGATGACCGTGGCGCCGGCTTTCCGGGCCACCTCGGCGGTGTTGTCGGTGGAGGCGTTGTCGTAGACGAAGATCCTGGCTGCCGGCAAAGCCTCATGAAAGTCGCGGACAACCTGCCCGATGGCCGCTTCCTCGTTGTAGCAGGGCAGGAGGACGGCCATGGTCGGGCCCTCCGTGGGCCAGGAAGCCGCCAAGGCTGCCTGCTGCTGATGTACGGGGATGCTTTGCATCTGGCCTCTCTGCCGGTTCCGTTCGGATCTGCCTGATCCGGAGCGGCCAGTCTTATCGAAGAGGCTCAAGATTTTGCTAACGGCCGCAGGTGGCGGCGCAATCGGTGTTGCGCTGATCAGCGCTCGACTGTGAAGAGTTTAGCCTGCTGCGTCAGCGGCTCGGGCAGTGCGATTTCCGAGAGCCAGGCCGGAGGGCGGCCCTCTGCGAGTTGCCGGTAAAGACCGACGCCTCCATCTGCATCCGCCCCTGCGGCGGTGAAGAACAGGCGCTCTCCCGGGCTCTGACAGAGCAGCACGAGATCGATGCCGCGCTGTGTCATCATGGCCCGGGCCTCATCGGGGTCGTTTGTTGCCAGCATGCGATGGCTGTCGTAGATCCCATCGCCGTTGCGGTGATACGGGGTGCCGATCACGGCGTGGCGCGTGCGAAACAACAGCTCCGGCCCGATGTCGAGAAAGGTCAGGATTGTCTGTCGGGAGCCGGCCCAGCGTGGGTCGTTCTCCAGAAAGGCCGCGACCTGGCGCACGTTGCACGCGGCAAGCGATTGGCCGGCAACATCCTTGGCCCTGGCGGTCTGCGCCGTCATGGTAGAACTGACGGTGAGGGGCCCCAGCAGAAAGACCGTGATGACAGCGCCGCGCAGCATGCCGCGGTAGAGATCGCTGCCCAGGCCGTAGCTCCACTGGAGAAAGCGGTCGAAGACCACCGCAAAGGCCATGATGAAGGCAATCTGCGCATAGCCCGAGAAGCGCACGTGCATGACCGCCACCGGCCAGAGCAGCAGGCAGGCGAGCGCCACAAAGGCCATCACCCAAAAGCGCCCCTTGTGCCGCTCGCGGAAGAGGACCGCGGCGAAGAGCGGGACCACCATCAAACCGATACCGAAGTAAAAGACGAAGCGCCCGAAGCTGTCCATATCGGTCGGCACGAGGGGACGCATCTCCATGACCCTGTCAAGCCAGATCGGCAGGATTCGCGGGTCGACTTCGGCCATCGGCCCCATGAAAAAGGGGGGATAGGCGGTGTTTACGAGCAGGGCCGCAGAGGCGGCTCCGAAGAGGCCCAGCAGCAGCCGGCCGAGCGGATGACTGCCGGCCGAGGCCCTGTTCTCGTAGCTTTCCGCTATGCGCCAGAACAGCAGAATGCAGACACAGACGAGGAACTGGACCACGGAGACCCGATCATAGCTGGCCTCCAGGAAGCGGTCCAAAGGCCGCTCAACGAAGAGCGCGACCAGCAGAAGGCCGCTGACGGAGAGGGCGAACCACTTGCTCTGTGCGGCCCTTTCCCGTTCCCCGGCCAGCCAGGGCAGGCCGAGGGCCGCCACGCTGACCGTCAGCGCCAGAAGGAACTCGGTCGAGAGCCAGACACCGAAGCCGGCAAAGGCGCCGGCATAGGCAGCGGGACGGGCGTCCAGCGGGTTTTGCAGGGCGCGCAGGGTAAAGCCGGCGGTGACTACAAAGACCAGCATCAGCAGGCTGTGGTGGTCGGCGCGGCCGGCCACCGAGTAAGCGAGGGCGCCGGGCTGCAGGAAGAACGCGACAGCCGGCAGGAACCAGGCCTCCGGGCGGATCAGCGGCCGCATCGCCCAGGCCAGGGCAAAGCCGGTGGCGAGTTGCAGGAGAGGCGAGACGATGATGCCGGACAGAAAGAGCGCAGCCTCAAAATCCAGACCAAGGGAGGCCGGCACCGCCAGGAGCAGGATCAGCAGGTCGAACGGCCGTGTCCAGTGCAGGGTATCGCCGTAGGGGGCATTGGCGCGGTCGATGGTGCCGTCGAACCAATCCCAACCCTGGTAAAGCTCGGTAACGCGGAGCATGCGCATGTAGCTGTCCGGGCCGGTGAGGCCGGACTCGAAAACCGGCAGTTCGCGGAAGATGATCAGGCTGGCATGGACCAGAGCCCAGGTGATGAGAAGCGCGACGTAGGGCAGCAGCTGTCCGCCCCCAAAACGCTTCGCCGTGTATGATTGCATCGCCCTGCCGCTTGTTGTGCTGCCCGCGAGGGCGCAATCCTGGATATAAAGCGCTAAGGAACGATTAAGTCTGTGGGTTAGCGCACAGCGGCAGAAGGCCCGGCGAGCCGGCATGAAGAGGTCTGCGAAGGCCTCGCTCTTCAATTTCGCTTAATGACTTGCCGTTAGCCTTTGCAGCTGTGCCTGCCCGGTGCGGTGAAGTATCGGCCGTCCGATGGTTTGTCGTCGCAAACTCACTGAAATGAGCTCACCTGAGCTCTGCCGATCGCGAAGGTAACACTCTTGGTTCCCTCGGAAAGAAGAAACGGATCGTTCGGTGAGGGCCTGGGGCAACACGGCCCAGACAGCTATCGCAGCGACGCTGTTTTCTGCCTCTTCATTCTCGCGGTCTGCCTGATCTACAACGCACACGCGCTCTTCACCTACTTCGCTTCCATCTCCGAAGGGATCCTCGATCTCGCCGGGCGACCAATAGGACGCGATTTCATAAACTACTGGACAGGCGGGCATGCGGTCTTTGACGGCATGTACCCGGAAATCTTCGACGTCAGCCTCTACCACCCCTATCAGGAACGGCTTCTCGGGACAGATTTTGCAGACCACAACTGGTCGTATCCGCCGCACATCCTGCTGCTGCTTTGGCCCCTTGGCCTGCTGTCCTACGTACCGGCTCTGGTCTTGTGGTCGGTCGTCACTCTGAGCGCTTACCTTTGGGCATGCCTCGCCACTTCCCGGTTGCGCTGGCCGCTCGTTCCGGCCCTGCTTCTCGCGCCGGCGACCTTCATCTGCTTGACCGGCGGGCAGAACGGGTTTCTGACGGGGGCACTCCTTATCGGCGGATTCGGATTGCTGCGCCGACATCCGGTGCTCGCCGGTATTCTGTTCGGGATCCTGACCATAAAACCGCAGCTGGGCATTCTGATCCCCTTTGCCCTTCTGGCGGCGCGGCAGTGGACTGCGATCGCTTCAGCAAGTCTGACAGCCGCGGCGCTCGTTGGCGGCAGTGTCTTCCTGTTCGGCGCTGAGAGCTGGAAGGCATACTTCGATCTCGTGGCGCCCCTGCAGACGATGATCATGAACGAAGGCAGGGGTCCCTTCCTGACAATGATGCCCTCTGCCTACATCGGTTTGCGCTTGCTGGGGATCGAGCAGGATCTTCGCACGGTCGTACAGGCGCTGCTGGCCCTGGGGGCGCTGGCGGCTGTGCTCTGGGTTTTCGCGCGCTCGCAGGACTGGAGCCTGCAGTTGGCGGTACTGGCTGTCGGGACCTTCATCGCGTCGCCCTACGCCTTCAACTACGACATGACGACTGTCAGCCTCGCTGTCGCTTTGGTGGCGCTGCGCGGCCTTGACTCCGGGTTCCTTCCCGGGGAGCGCATTGTCTTGGCGGTGACCTGGCTGCTGCCCATCACAGTACAATGGATGAACGCCGTCGGGGTGCCGCTTGGCACGCCGATTCTGGCAACCTGCTTTGTCTACCTTCTCCTGCGCGTGCGGGCCGGCATCCAGAGCGCGTCAGTGACGCAGGCGGGCAGGAGCGAACTGGCGTTACAGGGGGACTGAGCCCGGCAACGCAGCGGCCGCGCGGGAGTACTGCCCCAAGCGTCGGGGCGGTCTCCGGTGAGCTGTTAATCCTTTCACAAGTTGGATGCCCTATACCTCCTTGTTCCGCAAACCGGCGGTAGAACCGCGCCATGCCCAGCCTACCACTCTCCGAAGATGCAACCGGTCCGCGGCTGGCTCATTGGTTGCCGTCCCTGGCGGTCTTCGGCTGCGGCGCACTGGTCTTTGTGTTGCCGCTGATCTTCCCCCTGGGGATCGCGCGTGACTTTCCCAACCATCTGGCTCGCGTCTTTATCCAGTATCGCCTGGATCAGGACCCGCTGCTGGCGGCAAACTACGTTTTGGAGTGGCGCCTGATCCCGCACTTGGCGATGGACCTCTTCGCTGTTCCGTTTGCCGGCTGGTTGTCGCCCTATTTGATCGGCGGCCTGTTCAATGGCCTGACCCTGCTGCTGCTGTTCTCCGCCGGTGTCGCACTGCAGCGCCGTCATGCCGGTGCGATCAGCCTCTGGGCGCTGCTGCCGCTGGTCTTTGTGTTCAACGAGGCTTTGCGCTGGGGCTTCATGAACTTCCTGTTCAGCGTCGGTCTCGCCCTCTGGGTTGTCCACTTCTGGCTAGGCGGCGGGCCGGTGTTGCGCTGGCAACGCCTGGTGTTTCTTGCGGCGGCGCAACTGGCGTTGTTCTTCGCCCACCTGCTGGGTTTCCTGCTCTGCGGTTACCTGATTCTGGTGTTGGAGCTGCATCGGGCCTGGCGTGAGCGCCGACAAGGGTTGGCACAGTGCTTGTCGGTCTTTTTCCGGCACATGACGCCGTTCATTGCTCCGCTGCTGCTCTTTGCCTACTTACTTCTCCTCCAGGGTGGCGTGGGCGACGGCGAGACCTCTTATGGCAATGTCGGGACCAAAGCGGCAGCATTCTGGTCACCGACCTCAGCCCTTGCTATCCCTGCCGGGCCCTTGATCCTGCTGGCCTCTCTGCTGCTGGTGTACAGTCTGCTGCGGCGTCGCCTTGCCGTGATCGACGGGCAGCTAAAACCGCTGCTCTGGGCGATGCTGGTGCTGGTCGTCGCCATGCCCAACAAGAATCTCGGGATCTGGGGCCTCGACTTCCGCTTTCCCGCCGTGGCGCTCATTCTGTTGGTGGCGGCGGTGAGGCCGTCCAGCAGCCTTGGCGGGACAGCGCTGTTGAACGCTGTACTGGCGGCACTGGTCGGAACCGCCCTCCTGGCCGGTGGACTGGCGATGGCCGGCAAGGACCGCGAACTGCAGGCGATCAGGCAGGCTCTACAGCAGGCTGAACCCGGCGGCGCGTTGCTTGTAGCCGGCGGCTACGACCCGGTGTGTCGCGGCTGCTATCCGGCATGGGCGGACTACCTGCACAGCGGTTCGCTGGCGGTTATCGAGCGGAGCATGTTTGTGCCGATGTTGTTCACCGTCACATCACCGGTGGCCGCGGCACCAGCGCGGGCCAATCTGGATGTGCCCTACGGCTGGCCGCCGTCGGAGGAGGTGTTGAGAGACGACCGTCATCGTTCTCTCGGTGAGCCGCTGCGCCAGCACGATCCGGATCATCGGTACTGGCACGGTTGGCCAAAGCATTTCGACTATCTTCTATGGCTGCGCCAGAACGGGACGGAACTGCACGGCCTTGAGGAACTGGAAAAGGTGACGGAAGGGCGGCTCTTCGTGCTCTACCGGATCACTGCACCGGCAGCGACCGGTGGCTCCGGTCGCTGAACCGTTCGGAAGCCGGGAATAGAAACGCCCCGGGAGGACGAAGAGTCTCCGGCTCAGCCCGCAATTCCGCCGCGAAAGACGGGCACAGCGATTGGCGCCGCTGCCGGCAGCGCGAACGCCAGGCGGCGCAGCGCCTCTTTCATGGGGTGCCGGCCAGGGATTGCAGGGTCTGGAGTTTCGGTGCGATCAGCATCGACGGATCCGGATAGGGAAGGCAGGCGGTGAGCCCGCCGGTGGTCAGCTTCGGCAGGGCGCAGCACTCCAGGGCCGCGCGGTAGCGCCTGCGCCCGGCGTTGTCGAAGAGGATGAGGCCGTCCGGCTTGACCCGCCTGAGGGCCGCCTTCAGGCAGTGGGCCCGGCAGCGGCCGTCGATGACGATCAGGTCGAACTGCCCTTCGAAGCGGTCGATCGCATGGACGTAATCCAGGAAGTCCCGCCCGCGCCAGCCCGGATGCGCCGACCAGTGACTGCAGTCCGCCTCGGCAGGGCCAGGCTCCACCAGAGTGGCGAGCACGTTCGGGTGCTGTGCCACCATCCTGGTCACAACACCGTGCCAGCGCCGATCATGTTCCACCGAGACCACGATCTCGGCTCGCTTGGCGAGGAAAACCGTGCCGGCCCCCGAACCGTATTCGAAGACCTGGGCCCGGGGCCGCTGCTGCAGGAAGGTGTTGACCAGCCGGGTTGCGCGCAAAGTCCACCTTGGAAGGTCCAGGCGGATCATGGCGTCAATGTCGTGGATGGCGAAGAGGCTGTGGAGCCAGCGCTGCCAATCACCTGATGGGGGTGCTTCCTCGCGCCTCAACACGCCGCTGCTGTAGAGGCCGCTGCCCAGGCCTTGCATGGCATGAGCGTAGGTGCGTTTGAACGTCTGCATGACGGGCCGTGACCGAGACTCTGTTCGCCTTCGACAAGAGAGGGCGATTCTCCCCGCTGCCCGTTAAACTGCGGTTAAGCTGGCGTCACGCGCGCCGATGCGAATCTGTGGAAAAGCCCAGGACGGGGCGAGCCTCCAGGTGGGCCTTAGACGTGAAACGACTCGCCGCAGCCGCAGCGGCCCTTTTCGTTCGGATTGGAGAACACGAAGCCGGTCTGGAACTTGTCCTCGACATAGTCCATTTCGCTACCCAGCAGAAACATCACTGCGGTGGGGTCGATGAAGATCTTGACCCCCTTGTCCTCGACCACGTCCTCCAGCTTGCGCTGTTCCTTGGCGTACTCGACGACATAGCTCATGCCCGAGCAGCCCTTGGTGCTGATTCCGACCCGGAGGCCGAGCACCGGCTCCTCGCTCTTGGCGATCAGCAGCTTCACCCGCTCGGCGGCGGCATCGGTCAGGGTGATGAGGTTCGCAATGGCCATGGGTTTCGGTTCCGTGTTCTCTGCCCTTAATATAGGGATTCTGAGTGTCAACCGGAAGGGGTATTAAGTATCTGTTTTACCTAAAACATTCCTAACGCCAGCTTGGCGTCTTCGGACATCTTCTCAGGCGTCCAGGGCGGATCCCAGGTGAGGGTTACCTGGACTTCGCCGACGCCCTCCGCGCCGGCAACGGCCTCAGCCACCTGCTGCGGCATCTCGCCGGCGACAGGGCAGGCGGGGGCCGTCAGGGTCATCTGGATCGCCACAGAGCCGTCCTTGTGGATGTCGAGATCGTAGATCAGCCCGAGGTCATAGATGTTCACCGGGATCTCCGGGTCGTGGACCTCGCGGATCGCATTCTCCACCGTCAGGCGCTCGGCGACAGGCATGCCCGGCTGCAGGGGGGAGCCGGCCCGCGCCGTCAGTCCCTCCGGCGCGGCGCCAAACCCGAAGCTCTCCATACCGAGCGGATGATCGTTCATCGTGCCAACCCCTATTCCGTCGTCGCGTCTTCACCGCCATTGAGGGCGGAAGCCATGGCGTGCCAGGCCAAGGTCGCGCACTTCACCCGGACCGGAAACTCGCGCACGCCGGCCAGGACCTGGAGCCGGTCCAGGGCGTCTTTGTCTGGCGTCGCCGCGGTCTCGAGGGAGAAGTCTTCCTCGGTGCACAGCCGGTGAAAGTCGTCAAAGAGCTGGCGCGCTTCAGCCTCCGTCTTGCCCAGCAGGATCTCGGTCATCATGGAGGCAGAAGCGATGGAAATGGCGCAGCCATGCCCCTCAAAGGCGGCATCGGTGATCCGGCCCTCATCGTCGGTAGACAGATAGACCGTCACCTGATCCCCGCAGAGCGGATTGTAGCCGCGCGCTTCATGGTTCGCATCCGGCGGGTGGCGATGGTTCCGCGGATGCTTGCCGTGATCCAGGATGACTTCCTGATAGAGTTCGCGCAGGTCCTGCTGCATAGGACTATCCAAACAGCTCCTTCACCTTCTCCAGGGCGCGGGCCAGGGCATCCACCTCGGCCCGGGTGTTGTAGAGACCGAAGGAGGCGCGGGCCGTCGCCGGCAGGCCGAAGCGTTCCATCAGCGGCTGGGCGCAGTGGTGGCCGACGCGGATGGCCACGCCTTCGCGGTCGATGATCGTGCCGATATCGTGAGGATGGATGCCGTCGAGGGTAAAGGAAACGATGGCCGCCTTTTCCTTGGCCGTGCCGTAGATCATCAAACCCTCGATCTGCTGCAGCCGTTCGGTCGCGTAGGCGAGCAGGCCGGCCTCGTGGGCGGCGATCGCCTCGTGGCCGATGGCCTGCACGTAGTCGATGGCTGCGGCCAGGCCGATGGCTTCGACGATGGGCGGCGTGCCCGCCTCGAAACGGTGCGGCGGGTCGGCATAGACCGTTTCCTCGAAGCTGACGGAGCGGATCATGTCGCCGCCGCCCATGAAGGGCGGCATCTCCTTCAGCAGCGCCGCCTTCCCGTAGAGCACGCCAATGGCGGTCGGCCCGTAGAGCTTGTGGCCGGTGAATCCGTAGAAGTCGGCGTCCAGGTCACGCACGTCCACCTTGCCGTGCACAGCCGATTGGGCACCATCCACCAGGACCAGCGCGCCGGCCCGGTGGGCGAGGCGGATGATCTCCTTCATCGGCAGGACCGTGCCCAGCACGTTGGAGATATGGGTCATCGCGACCAGCTTCGTGCGCGGCCCGAGCATGGCCTCATAGGCATCCATGCGGAAGCTGCCGTCTTCGGCGACCGGCACCACCTTCAAGGTGATGCCGATGCGCTCGCGCAGCAGCTGCCAGGGCACGATGTTGGCGTGATGCTCCATCTCGGTGATGATCACCTCGTCGCCAGCCGAGAGGCGGTTCCCGATGCTGTGGGCCACCAGGTTGATGGCCTCGGTGACGTTGCGGGTAAAGACGATCTCGCGCTCGGAACCGGCGTTCAGGAAGCGGGCGACGGTCTCGCGCACGCCCTCGTAGCGCTCGGTCAGATGCTGGCTGAAGTAGTAGGCGCCGCGGTGAACGTTGGCGTAGCAGGTTTCCTGGATCTCGCGCATGGTGTCGATGACCACCTGCGGCTTCTGCGCCGAAGCACCGCTGTCCAGGTAAACCAGTGGCTTGCCGTAGACCTCCTGCTTCAGGATCGGAAAGTCTTCGCGCACCCGCTCCACGTCGAAGGCGAGGGTCGAGTTGCTGCCGGCGGCGATCTCCGCCAGGGTGCTTGCGGCCGTCATTTCAGGCGTCCCCCCGCGTGTCCGCCAGCCAGTGACCGATGGAACTCATCAGGGCCGGGCACAGACCCTCGGCGGCAATCTGGTCAATGCTTTCCGCGAGGAAGGCCTCGATCAGCATGGAGCGGGCCGCAGCCTCGGGAATACCCCGGGCACGCAGGTAAAAGAGTGCGTCGTGATCCAGATCGCCTGCCGTCGCGCCGTGGCTGCAGACCACATCGTCGGCGTAGATCTCCAGCTCCGGCTTGGCGTCGATCTCGGCCTTGTCCGACAGCAGCAACGCCTTGCTCAACTGATGGCCGTTTGTCTGCTGGGCGTCGCGGTGGACCTTCAGCTTGCCTTGGAAGACGGCGCGCGCGCGCTCGTCGATCACGCCCTTGAAGACTTCCCGGCAGGTGGTATTGGGCACAAGGTGCTCGACCACGGTGGTGTTGTCGCAGTGCTGTTCGCCGCGCACCAGATAGGCACCGTTCAGATGGCAGTTGGCGCCTTCGCCGGCCAGGCGCACGCTGGCCTCGTTGCGCGACAGTCGCGCCCCGGTGGTCATAACGAAGGAGTCGTAGCTGGCATCGCGCCCGATCTCCGCCTTCACGGTGGCCAGGTGGAAGGCATTCAGCGCATCGGCCTGCAGCTTGTAGTGGCGCAGGGTGGCTCCTTGGCCGACCGCTACCTCGGTGAAGGTGTTGTTGAGGTAAGCCTGTTCGCCGATGTGGCTGAAGTGCTCGATCAGCGTGGCCTGGCTGCCCTCTTCGAGCATCACCAGGTTGCGGGGATGATAGGCGAGGGGCGCCATCCCGGCTCCGCCGAGATGAATGACCTCGACCGGATGCTGCAGCACGGCGCCGCGCGAAAGGCGCAGGACGAAGCCGTTCATCATCATCGCCGTGTTGAGGGCGAGCATCGGTTGTGCTGCAGCATCGTCCAGGTGATCCAGATGGCCTGCCAGCCAGTCGGGGTCGTTTGCCAGCTGCTCGCTGAGCGGCAGCAGGCTGGCGCCCTCCGGCAGGGTGCCGAGACTCGAGAGGTCGCTGCGGAAGTGGCCGTCCACGAAGACCAGGCGATGGCTCTCGGTCGCATCGGGCAGCAGGCTGGGTGCGCGGTCGATGGACACGCAGGCGCGCGGCACACCCTCGGCCGCAAAATCGACCTTCTCGATGGGCCGCAGGCTGGTGTACTTCCAGCTTTCCCAGCGCGGGGTCGGTAGCCCGCTTTCGGCGAAACGCTTGAGGCCGCGGGCGCGCAGGTCCGTCAGCCAGGGCAGGTCCTGACCCGGAAGGTGGTCCTGCAGGGCGCCGAAATGCTCACTGAATGCTTGCGTCATGATGTTCTCTTCGTCCTGCCTGCCGCTTAGGCCGCTGCCCCGGTGAATTCGGCGTAGCCCTTCTCCTCCAACTCATGCGCCAGTTCCTTACCGCCGCTGCGTTGGATGCGCCCCCCTGCCAGCACATGGACATGGTCGGGCACGATGTACTCCAGCAGGCGCTGGTAGTGGGTGATCACCAGCATGGCGTTCTCGGGCCCGCGCAGCAGATTGACGGAATTCGCGACCGTCTTCAGAGCGTCGATGTCGAGGCCGGAATCGGTCTCGTCGAGCACCGCCAGACAGGGCTCCAGCACCGCCATCTGCAGGGCCTCGTTGCGCTTTTTCTCGCCGCCGGAGAAGCCGACATTGACCGCGCGCTTCAGCATCTCGTCGTTGATGTTCAGCAGCTTGGTCTTCTCGCGCACAATCTTCACGAACTGCATGGCGTCCAGTTCGTCCTCGCCACGGTAGCGACGGACGGCGTTCAGCGCCTCCTTCAGGAAGGTGGTGTTGGGGACGCCGGGGATCTCCACCGGATACTGGAAGGCCAGGAAGACGCCTTCGCCGGCCCGCTCCTCGGGGTCCATATCGAGCAGGTTCTTGCCTTTGAAGAGAACCTCGCCCTCGCTCACCTCATAGCCTTCCCGGCCTGTGAGCACGTAGGAGAGAGTCGACTTGCCCGAGCCGTTGGGACCCATGATGGCATGCACCTCGCCGGGCGCGATGGTCAGGTCGATGCCCTTCAGGATTTCCTTGCCGTCGACGGTGGCGTGCAGGTTCTTGATTTCAAGCATTGGGTCTACGCATCCTCTGTCTCTTTGCCTTGCGCCGCTTCGCGGTCCGCAGGCGTGAACTCTCTGATCACTTCGATCTTGCCGACGATGTTGGCGTTGAAGTCTTCCAGCCGCTCGGCCGGGATCCAGTATTCCTCATGCTCGGCGCCACCGACGATCTTGCGCTCGAAGCCGTCGAGGAAGGATTTGCGAACATGGAAGCGGGTCACGAAGCCCTTGCCGTCGCCGGTCTTGGTATTCCAGTCCCGCGCGATCTGGCAGGCGTAAGCCTCATTCGTCACCGGGTAGAAGATCGGTTGCTCCGGCAGGCGCGGCGGGAAGCCCTTGAAGTCGGCCTCGCGGATCAGCGCCAGCTCGTTCGAGCCCGTCGGCCGGTAGAGCGTGATGGTGTCCTCGGTCATCGGAACGCCGCCTAGCCGACACTGCCTTCCAGGGAGATTCCGACCAGCTTCTGCGCTTCCACGGCGAACTCCATGGGCAGCTGCTGCAGCACCTCGCGGCAGAAACCGTTGACCACCAGGGCGACGGCGTCTTCCTCGGAGATGCCCCGCTGGCGGCAGTAGAAGAGCTGGTCCTCGCTGATGCGCGAGGTGGTGGCCTCGTGCTCCAGGATGGCGTTGCGGTTCTTGCTTTCGATGTAGGGCACGGTGTGTGCGCCGCAGCGGTCGCCGATCAAAAGCGAGTCGCACTGGGTGAAGTTGCGTGCGCCCTCGGCCTTGGCGGAAATCCGCACGAGCCCGCGGTAGGTCGAGTCCGACTTGCCGGCCGAAATGCCCTTGGCGATGATCCGCGAGCGGGTGTTCTTGCCCAGGTGGATCATCTTGGTGCCGGTGTCGGCCTGCTGATGGTTGTTGGTGATGGCAATGGAGTAGAACTCACCCACCGAATTGTCGCCCTGCAGGATGCAGCTCGGATACTTCCAGGTGATGGCCGAGCCGGTCTCGACCTGGGTCCAGGAGATCTTGGAGTTGCGGCCACGGCAGGCGCCGCGCTTGGTGACGAAGTTGTAGATCCCGCCTTTGCCGTCCTCGTCGCCGGGATACCAGTTCTGCACGGTCGAGTACTTGATCTCGGCATCGTCGAGGGCGATGAGTTCAACCACCGCGGCATGGAGCTGGTGCTCGTCGCGCATGGGCGCGGTGCAGCCTTCCAGATAGCTCACGTAGGAGCCTTCGTCGGCGATGATCAGGGTGCGCTCGAACTGGCCCGTGTTTTCCGCGTTGATGCGGAAATAGGTGCTGAGTTCCATGGGGCAGCGTACACCCTTGGGGATGTACACGAAGGAGCCGTCGGTGAAGACCGCCGAGTTCAAGCAGGAGTGCTTGTTGTCGCCGTAAGGGACCACCGAGCCCATGTACTTGCGCACCAGTTCCGGATGCTTCTGCACGGCTTCCGAGATCGAGCAGAAGATGACGCCGACCTCTTCCAGGTTCTTCTTGAAGGTGGTGGCCACCGAGACGCTGTCGAAGACCGCGTCCACGGCGACGCCGGCCAGCTTCTCCTGCTCACGCAGGGGAATGCCCAGCTTCTCGTACGTTTCGAGCAGCTTGGGGTCGACCTCGTCGAGGCTTTGGGGACGATCCTCCGGCGCCTTTGGGGCGGAGTAGTAGTAGGCGTCCTGATAGTCGATGGGCGGGAACTGCACCTTGGCCCACTCCGGCTCCGGCATGGTCAGCCAATGGCGATATGCCTTGAGGCGCCACTCAAGCAGCCACTCCGGCTCGTCCTTCTTGGCCGAAATGAAGCGGACGATGTCCTCGCTCAGACCCTTGGGCGCGGTTTCGGTCTCGATCTCGGTGAAGAAGCCGTACTTGTACTTCTCGATCCCGCGGACCTGTTCGACTGTCTCAACCGTTGCAGCCATCCAACTATTCTCCTGACATTCCCGTTCTTTACCGGGGGTTCCTGCGATCAGACTTTGGGCAATCAGACTTTGGTAAGGGATGCAGCCTCTCGTGATTCTTCCTCGGCGCGCTGCGGCAGCCTGAAAGGTTCGGGGAAGGCGGTCATGTCCGCCAGGCTGACGCTGCTGAGCGCTTCCTGGATCGCGCTGTTCACTTTGTTCCAGTTGCCGTGCATCGGGCAGAGCGATTCCACGCCGCAGGAGTCCGAAGCGCCGTCCACGCAGGCGGTCAGGGCGATCGGTCCTTCGAGCGCCTGGATAATCTGGGCGACCGTGATCTGCTCGGCACTGCGGCTCAGCGTGTAGCCGCCGGCCGCGCCCCGCTGCGCGGTTACGAGCCCGGCCCGTCCCAAGAGGTTCAGAAGCTTCGATACGGTCGGCAGGGGAACGGCGGTGTCCTCGGAGATCTGCTGCGCCGAGCGCAGCTCGCCGCGCAGGCTCATCTGCGCCATCACAACCACCGCGTAGTCTGTCAGCCGGTTCAACCGGAACATGGCCAGCCTCAAATCATACTAATCTGGTATGATTTTAAATATAAGATATTGCGGGATAATCAAGTGATAACGGCTCGCAACTCGGACTAATTTGGTAAAGTTTCCAGCCCACTCCCGGCTGCCGGGTTCGTCGGCGGCGCCAGACGGAAAAAGGGGAGCCGCGGGGCCTCCCCCTGGAAGAACTTTATGACGGGCGGTGTCTTGCCTTGGGACCGAAAACCGCCTGCGGTCGGGGTTCTATGCTGTCCGGGGCTGTCCGGGCAATTGCCGGGCGCTGGCGACAATGCCATATCGCTCTTGCATCCGACCGTGGAGGGGTCGGCTTTCTCGCAGGGTCCCTCGCAGGACCGGCCCTGCAGGGAGTCATGACAGCCGCCGCCCTGTGCGTCCGAGCGCTTCGGGATGGCGGCCTGCCGGGCTTTGCCAGGACAGGCCTGCGACACTTCGGACCTTGTCTTAATGGCTGAGCGCTCCATACTCTGCGGCGTCGGCAGCCCTTTGCGGCCGCCTCAGGAGAGTCTTTCCCGCGAGGGAAAACCAACAAGACCAAGACCGGAGTGAATTCATGGGAGTAAAGAGCTCGCTTGTCGCAGTGGTGTTTGCCGCCGCCGCGTTTCATACCATGCCCGCCCTGGCCGAGGGCGATGCCGCCAACGGCGAGAAGGTCTTCCGCAAATGCGCGGCCTGTCATGCGGTTGAAGAAGGCAAGAACAAGGTCGGCCCAAGCCTGTTCAACGTTGTCGACAGCCCGGTCGGCCACGTGGAAGGTTACAGGTATTCCAAGGCCATGGCCGCCTATGGCGAGGGCGGCGCGATCTGGGATATGGCCACTCTGGACGCTTATCTGGAAGCGCCGAGAAAGGCTGTCAAAGGCACGAAAATGGCCTTTGCAGGCCTGAGGAAGCCTGAGGAAAGGGCGGATGTGATCGCCTATCTCATGCAGTTCAAGGCCGCAGAGTAAACCCCGGATCATTCTGGTTTGAGGCGCCGGCCCCGGGCGGGACCGGCGCTTCCCTTTCGCCGCGCTTCAACCTCTTGTGATTGGGAGTTGATGCGCGAAGAGAGCCCAGGAGACGCAGAATAAGCACGGAGCGGGCGCTGCGAAGGCGCCTGCGGCTGGACTTCGATGGGAGGCTGGCTTGATCCGTGTTCTCTTGCCTGTTGCGTGCCTTGGCCTGCAACAAAACCTCCTGCTGCTGTTCCTCGCGACGGCCTTTGCGGCAGGCGCGTTCGTTCCCCCCGCTGCCGCCTCCGGACAGTCCTCCGAGTTTTCCAGGCCCGACCATCATTTCTCGGTGGATCGTCCGGCCGACCTGTCTCCGGCCGATGCGATGATCATCTACGACAATGTCCGTGACCGGATGGCTGCGGGCTACCGCCTGTCCCACGATCCTGCCGCGGAGCGCTTTGTGGAATGGCGCCGCTACAACTCGGCGCCATACCGTTCCGCCACGCACGGCCAGCGCTTCGTGAACAACTACGCCAATGCGGCTGCGCGGGCCTATGGCGACTACGAGAATGCCGCCGAACTGCCGGTCGGATCGATCCTCGCAAAGGATTCCTTTGCCGTTACACAGCGTGGCGATGTTTTCACCGGCCCGCTCTTTCTGATGGAAAAGATGCCAGAGGGCTTCCGGCCCGAAGCGCACGACTGGCGCTATACCATGATCATGCCCGACGGCAGCCTGTTCGGCACAACCAACGGGGAGGGTAACGAAAGGGTGGAGTTCTGCATCACATGCCACGAGGCCGTGGGCGAAGACCGGCAACAGCTGTTCTTCGTGCCCAGGAAATTCCGGGTTGAGTTCCTCAATCTTCGGTAGGGCAGTCCGCGCGCGATTCTTCTGCTAATGCCAAAGCGCGGGCAGCAAGTATGCATCACGGTATCGTGAGTGGCCGTGACTCAACAGAATTGCACGAGAGTCATAGGCTTAGAAGATCAAAGCTGGCCGCCTGTGGTCGGTTTTGCAATCAAACACAAAACAAAAAAACCTCGTCTGGGAGTGATCTGATGAAGTCCAGGAAACGCTTACTCATGTCGACCGCCGTGGTTCCGCTGGCGGTCTTGGCCGGCGTGGCGGCCGGCGAGCTGATAACGACAGGACAGGTGGGCGTTCCCATGGCCCGGGCTGCCTGTAATCCCTGCAACCCCTGTGCGGCGAAGAAGCCGGTCAACCCCTGCAACCCCTGCGCGGCGGCGAACCCTTGCAACCCCTGTGCGGCCAACCCGTGCAATCCTTGTGCAGCCGCCAACCCCTGCAATCCCTGTGCGGCCAATCCATGCAATCCCTGCGCTGCGGCCAATCCATGCAATCCCTGCAACCCGTGCAATCCTTGCGCGGCCGGCGGCGGGGGCACTGTTGCAGCCTGCGCGATCCCGCGTATCCAGGCTGCCGCTCTGGCGAACCCCTGCGCGGCGAAGAATCCCTGTAATCCCTGCAATCCCTGCGCGGCTGCAAACCCCTGCAACCCTTGTGCGGCCAATCCGTGCAATCCCTGTGCGGCGGCGAATCCTTGCAACCCCTGCGCCGCTGCGAACCCTTGCAATCCTTGTGCAGCAGCCAACCCCTGTAATCCCTGCGCGGCCAACCCGTGCAATCCCTGCGCCGCGGCGAACCCCTGCAATCCTTGTAACCCCTGCAGCCCCTGCAATCCTTGCGCAGCGGGTGCGGCGCCCGAGCTGACCGACGCAGAAGCGCTGGCCGCCTATGACTGCATGTTCGAGACCATGAAGGCCGCTTACGCGAAGTCGGACAAGGGCGACGCCGCCGGTTACACCAACTGGCGCCGCTACAGCACCCAGGCCTATGTGTCGGCCACCCACGGCGGGCGCTATGTCCAGAACTGGGGCAACACGGCGGCGAAGGCCTACGGCAATTACGAGCGTGCCGGCACGTTCCCGCAGGGCGCCAAGCTGGCCAAGGACAGCTTCGCGGTGAACGCCAAGGGCGATGTCTCGGTCGGGCCGCTGTTCCTGATGGAAAAGATGCAGGCCGGATTCAACCCGGATAGCGATGACTGGCGCTACACCTTGGTCATGCCCAACGGTTCGGTGTTCGGCACCACAAACGGTGCCGGCTCGGACAACGTGGCTTTCTGCATCGGTTGCCATCAGTCGGTAACCCCGGACCAGGACAATGTCCTGCTGCTGCCCGAGGAGTATCGGGTGCGGTAAGGCAGGGTCCATGCCGGTCCGGCTTTGGCGGCATGGCATCGCCGCCGGCGCTTGGACTGCGCTGGTTATCCTGTTTGTGACGGCCGCCTCGACCCTCGGGTCGGGGCGGCCTGCTTTTGCCGACTTCGCCCAGGGACTGGAGGCTTACGATGCCGGCGACCTGGGCGCGGCCTATGCGGAGTGGTTGCCTCTTGCCGAAGCCGGCAACCTCCAGGCCCAGGTCGCGCTTGCCGGCATCCTCGAAACCGGCGGGCAGGGGCTGACCCGGGACCCGGCGGCGGCGGCGCTTTGGTACCGGCGCGCTGCGGAACGGGGAGAGTCCGTCGCCCAGATGAACCTCGGCGACATCTATGCGCAGGGCCGGGGCCTTGGCCGCGACCCGGTCAAGGCCTTGGCCTGGTTCTCCCTGGCCGCCGAACAGGGGCGGCGATGGGCCGCCGAACGGCGCGATGCCCTTTCCGCCACCATGACGGCGGTCCAACGCCAGGCGGCAGAGCGCCTCGGCCGGCGCCTGCGCGCGGCGTACCGGGCCGATCAGACTCCCTAGACTCTGAAACCTCCGCGGTGCGCCGTGCATCCCAAGACATGCCGGTCGTAGAGCGGGCCGTTTGGGTTTCCCGCAAGCCGGGTATATAGTCAGGTCATTTAGACAGTCTGCTTCGCAGAGTCTGGGACTTCAAAAGGTCTGGGTCGGCCCGTGGACTTTCACTTCATACGCCTTGTCATGGCGCTTCTCATGTTCTGCCTGATGGCCCCCGGCGCGTTCGCGCAGTCGGAGCCGGCGGCGGAAGGGGATGCACCGGAGTCCGCGGTCGAGACCCTGAAAGCGGCGGACCCCGGCCTTTCGGAAGCAACCATCCGCGATCTCGTCGCCCGCCTCGACGATGCCGAGGTGCGCCGCCTGCTGCTCGAACGCCTGGATGCGGTCGCCGAGCGGGAGAACGTGCCGCAGGGCGAGAGCCTGGGCGGCATTCTGATGCAGACACAGGATCGCGCGGAAGCGCTGCGCGACGGTCTTGCCAGACTGATTGCCGCTGTGCCGGTTCTGCCGACCGCGATGCCGGCTGCCCTGGACCGTCTGCGCGACGGTCGCCCGGCGGGGATCCTGCTGTGGATCGCAGCGGGCTTTGCGTTGATGATGGCGGTGGGTTGGCTGGCCGAACGGCTGGCGCGGCGGACACTGCGGGAGCTCTTTCGCCAGATCGCCGAAGCCCATCCGGACGCCGCCGCAGCGCGCTTCGGGCGGCTCGTCCTGCGGCTGTTCCTGGAGTTCGTTCTTCTGGGCGTCTTCGTCGCCGGCGCACTGGCGGTCTTCTTCACGCTCACCCAGGGCAACGAGGTCACGCGCACCGCCGTCATGACATACGTTGCGGCGGTGGTCGTGGTGCGCAGCTACGCCATCTTCTCGCGTTTCCTGCTGGCGCCGCGCCTGCCGGGTCTGCGCCTCGCCCATATGAGCGATCACGATGCCCGCTATATCCACCGTCAGAACGTTGTGATGGCCAGCATCGCCGGTTTCGGATTCCTGACCTGCAGTCTGCTGCACAGCCTGGGAATGCCGGATGATGCCCACCAGGTGCTGACCTTCACTGTCGGCCTGGTCCTGATCGCCACGCTGATCTACAGCCTGGCCAGGGCGCGCCACGCCATTGCCGGCGACCTCAATTGGGAGCCGGAGCGGGCGGCACCCTTTCGGGCCATGCTGGCGCAGTACTGGCCGCTGGTCACGATTCTCTATTCCGCCGTACTCTACGTGATCGTCGTGGTCATCGAACTGACGGGGGGGAGCGTTTCCTACCTGGCCTCCTTCGGCAGCCTGCTGGCCGTCATTTTTCTTCCCCATATGGACGCGATCCTGGAGCGGGCGGCCCAGCGTCTGGATCGGCGCAGCGCCCAGGACGAAACCCTCTTTGCCCAGCTGCGCATTGTCGCGCTCCGGGCTTCGCGCTTCCTGCTCTGCATCGCCGTGGCGCTGTTTCTGGCGCGCATCTGGGGGGTCGACCTGTTTTCCCTGGCGGAGAAAAGCTTCGGCGGGCGCCTCGCCGGCGCCATGGTAGACATCGGCCTGACCGGCCTTGTGGCCTATGTGCTGTGGGAACTGGCGCGCATCACCATCGACCGCCGGCTGGCGGAGGATGCGGCCGAGGCGGCGGCTGAAGGCCAGGGCGAGCCCGAACCGGGCGAGCAGGGCGGGCAGGGCGCCTCGCGGGTGCGCACCCTGTTGCCGCTGCTGCGTGTTGCCATCCAGATCACCATCGTCGTCATGGCGGTGATGCTCGTTCTGAGCGCGCTGGGGGTCAACATCGGCCCGCTGCTGGCCGGCGCCGGGGTCGTCGGTCTGGCCGTCGGGTTTGGCGCGCAGACGCTGGTGCGCGATATCGTCTCCGGTGTTTTCTTCCTCGTTGACGACGCTTTTCGCCTCGGCGAATACATCGATGTCGGGGTGGTCAAGGGCACGGTCGAGAAGATCTCGCTGCGCTCCCTGCGCCTGCGCCACCACCGCGGCGCGCTGCATACGGTTCCCTTCGGCGAGATCCAGCATCTCACCAACTACAGCCGCGACTGGGCGATCATGAAGCTGGAGTTCCGCGTTCCCTTCGACACCGACCTGGAGAAAGTGCGCAAGATCTTCAAGCGCATCGGTCAGGACCTGATGAAGCACGAGGAGATCGGCCCGGACTTCCTGCAGCCCTTCAAGTCCCAGGGGGTGCTGGCCACGGACGACAGCGCCTTTGTCGTGCGTGGCAAGTTCATGGCCAGACCCGGCCGCCAGTTCCTGATCCGCAGAGCCGTGTTTCAGGCGGTTCAGGAGGCATTTGCGCGCGAGGGCATCAAGTTCGCCGACCGGCGGGTGACGGTTCATGTCCCGGGGTCCGAAGAAATGGATGCAGAGGAGCGGGCGGCGGCGGAGAAGGCGGCCGCCTCCGCCGTCACCGGTACCGAGGCCGCAGCCAACAAGGCGTGACCGCAGTGCGGAAGCTGCCGGCAATCACGTCCTTGGCTCTCGACAGAACCGCCCACGTCTTTTAACACTCTGCCCAAGCGCCGGCCCGGCAGGGAAGGGCCGGAATGCCAAGGAAAACGCCCCGGTACATCCAGGGGCCGACAAGCAGGGGAACCATGCAAAACTCGGTGACGACCGTCGACCACCCGCTGGTCCAGCACAAACTGACGCTGATGCGCGACAAGGATACGGCTCTGCCGGAGTTCCGGCGCCTGTTGCGGGAGATCAGCCTTCTGCTGGCCTATGAAGTGACCCGGCATCTGGAATTGAAAACCGTGACGGTGGAGACCCCCGTCTCCGAGGCGGAACTTCCGGTGCTGGCGCAGCCGGAACCTTGCTTCATCACCATTCTCCGGGCCGGCAACGGGCTTCTCGACGGCATGCTGGATCTCATCCCCGCGGCCTCGGTGGGCCATGTCGGGCTCTACCGCGATCCCTCGACCCTCGAGGCGGTGGAGTACTACTACAAGGTTCCACAGGACATGAACCGGCGTCTGGCCATCGTTGTCGACCCGATGCTGGCGACCGGGCACACCGCTGTTGCCGCCCTCGAACTGCTGAAGCGCGACAATGCCGGCGCTCTCAGCTTCGTCTGCCTGGTGGCGGCGCCGGAGGGCATCAAAACCCTGCAGGACGCCCATCCGGACGTGCCCATCTTCACCGCGGCGGTCGATGAACGCCTGAACGAAAAGGGCTACATCGTGCCCGGCCTGGGCGACGCCGGCGACCGGATCTTCGGCACCAAGTAAGCGCCTGCGCCCTGCGCGGTCGCCCGACGTCCTCACTCTTTCTCCGCGCCCCGGCTCCTCCGACACAACCCTTTATTGTGTTCGGCCGCACCCCATATTCTTTTAGTACAGGACCGAAGGGGAGGGGTCGGGTCGCTGTGAAGAGATCATCTGCGAGGAGGTCATCTGCGCATGCCCGGACGCACCGCTGTCCTTGTTTTCGCCGCTGTTTGCGCGCTCGGGCAGACCGCCGGAGCCGCCGATCGCGACAGGGAGCCTGCGGCGGGCAGCCCGCCCCAGCAACTGCAACTCGCCCAGGGTTTCAGCGGCAGCCCCGATCAGCCGCGCCGGCATCTCAGGGTTCCCAATCCCGCAGTTCTCAGTGATCGGGAAGCCGCGGAGATCTATCTCGGTCTCGCCGACGAATTGGCCGCCGTCTATGCCCGCAGCGGCAGCAGCATCGTCGGGGACTATCAGAGCTGGCAGCGCTACAGCAGCGCACCCTACAAATCCATGACGCACGGGCGGCGCTACGTCAGCAACTATGCCAATGCTCAGGCCCGCGACTATGGCCGCTACGAGGAGGCCGGACAGCTGCCTGTGGGGTCCGTGGTGGTTAAGGACAGCTTCGTGGTGACCGACGAGGGAGAGATCACCCTGGGCCCGCTGTTCGTGATGGAGAAGATGGCCCCAGGGTTCAGCTATGTGACCGGCGACTGGCGCTACTCGATGATTTCCGAAGCCGGCGAGTTCCTGGGGGAGACGGGAGGCGAGGGCGCACAGCGGGTGGAGTTCTGCATTGCCTGCCACCTGGCGCAGGAAGATCAGGATCACCTGTTTTTCGTACCTGCCGAGCGCCGGGTGACCGCGGACTAGCGCTCATCTGCGCCGTTGCCCGACGTCCGGGCCCTGGCGCAGAATGGCGGGATGCAGTTGACCCTGCTGAGAAACGCCGGGGATCGTGTCGGCTCTTACTACGCCGCCTTCTACCCGGGAGAACGGGACGCGCCCCTGCGTCCCGACGATACCGTCTACATGGACGGAGATGCCTTCGAAGCCCTCTGCTTCGTCGCCGGCAACTTCCGGGTCACCAGCACGACGACCATCGCCGGTTTTGCGATCGATCGCCTGGTCGAAGAGTTGGAAGAGGCGTCGCGGCGCATCTCCCACAGCGACAGCCCCAGGCAGGTCTGGCCTCTGACCTCCAGCTACGGCTACACCCAGTTCCTGTCCATCGATGACTGGGAGGTCGGGCGGCAGCAGTTCAGCGCGATGCTGCAGGATCTCGGGTCCTGGCTGCAGGCGGCGCGGGACCGCGACGAGCCCGTCACCATTCGCGGCCTGTGACCGGCGTCAGGAAAACGCCTTGAAAGCGATCAGGGTGAAGGTGTCCTTGATGCCGGGCAGGGTCTGAATCTTCTCGTTCACGAAATGGCCGATGTCGTCGCTGTCCTGCAGGTAGCACTTGACCAGCAGATCGTATTCGCCTGAGGTCGAGTGCACTTCCGAGACCTGTTCCACGTTCTCCACCAGGGCATCGGCCACCGGATAGGCCTTCCCGAGGTCGCATTTGATCATGATGAAAATCGTCTGCATGCCATCCCGTCTTTCACTGCCTTCAGCCCTGAGGTGGGCCGGGGCCGGATTCTGCTACTTGCCCTGTACAGGCTGCGGCCATCATAGCTGTTCAGCGCCGGAGGCCAAGGGCGCCAACAGGCGAGGAGCGCCGTGACGGTAAGGCTGCGTCCTGGCCGTCCGGCCGACGCACCCCGCCTCGGCGCTGTCGAACGCGCCGCGGCGGCGCGCTTTCGCGACATCGGTCTGGACGCCATCGCCGAAGGGCGCCCCACCGCGGCGGAGGAGTATCGCGCCCTGGCGGAGGCGGGGCTTCTCTGGGTGGCGGAACCGGATGATGGTGTGCCTGTGGGGCTGGCCATTGCCGGCAGCGTGGATGGGGAAGGCTATCTGGCGGAGGTCTCGGTGCATCCGGGCCACGGGCGTCAGGGCCTCGGTCGCGCACTGATCGGTCGTGTCGAGACCTGGGCGCTGGAGCGGCGGTTCCGAAGCCTCTTCCTGACCACTTTCCGGGACGTGCCCTGGAACCGGCCTTACTACGAGAAACTGGGGTTTGCCGAGATTGACGAGGATCGGGTCGGCCCTGACCTGCAGGCCCTGCGCGCCGGGGAGAGGGCGCGCGGCCTGGATGGCGTCAGCCCACGCCTGTGCATGGTCAAGGCGTTGCGCCGCTGCGGGGCCGCGCCGTAAACCGCACGGCCCCGCGATAAGCGTTCTTCGGCTGCCTCAGGGGATCAGATCGATGGCGCCGGCCAGATCGTCGAAGCTGGTCACACCACCCAAGGCGTCGCCCAGCCCGACCAGGGTGATGGTGCCGCCGGTATGGGTGATGGTCGCATCGCCGCCCGGGGTGGCGGTGAAGTCCCAGTTCGCCGAAGCATCCAGATCGGTCAGTTGCAGGCCGTTGTCCAGCAGTTCCGGTTCCAGCGAGTCGATCACGTCCTGGATCACAAGCTGAATCTGATCGCCTTCACCGGGATTGAAGTCGGCGATGATGTCGTCACCTTCGTTGCCGTTGGAGGGGTCGAAGCGGAAGAGGTCCGCACCGTCACCGCCGACCAGCAGATCGTCGCCGCTCTCCCCGATCAAGAGATCCAGTCCGCCGCCGCCGTTCGAGAGGTCGTCGCCGCGCCCGCCGGTCAAGGTCTCGTCGCCGTCGGTCCCGTTCTGCAGATTGAGCGCGGCGGCATCGAAGGCGCCCGCCAGATCGACGAAACTCTGGCCGGCAAAGGCCAGTCCTTCGAACTCGATGGTGCCGCCCGGGTGGCCGACTGTCAGGTTGTTGCTGCCCGGCGCACCGGTGATGCTCCATTCCGGACTGTTGTCCAGGGCTGTCAGAAGCTCTGCCGCCCCGGCAATGGCCGAGGTATCGCCGCTGGCGAGTGCGGAGAGGATCTCCGGCGTCGCCTTGGCGATGTCGGCGGCGGAGAGCACGAGCAGGTCTTCGCCCAGGGTGAAATCCTGCACGACGTCGGCCCCTTCCTCCGCATTCGAAGGATCGAAGACGAAGCGGTCGACGCCGGCATCGCCGCGCAGATGGTCGTCGCCGCTGCCGCCGATCAGGGTGTCGTCGCCCCGGTTGCCGATAACGCGGTCATCGTCGAGGCCGCCGCTCAGAAGGTCGTTGTCACGCCCGCCGCGCAGCGTGTCGTTGCCCTCACCGCCCAGGATGACATCGTCGCCGGCCCGTCCGGAGAGCCGGTCGTCCCCGGCCAGACCGTTCAGGAAGTCGTCGTCACGGCTGCCGCGCAGGCGGTTATTGCCGTCATCCCCGGCTTGCGCATTGGCGATTTCGATGGCGGGCAGGAGGTCGGCAAAGCGCAGAGCGTCCGAGAACGGTAATCCCTCGATGGTGATCGTGCCGCCGGGATGGCCAACCACGACGAAGCCGTCGGGGGAGGCGGTGATGGTCCAGTCGGGGTCTTCATCCAGGTCCGCACCCTCGACAGCGCCCGGGTCGCCGAAGGGCGAGGCGGAGGTGACCCCCGGGGCGGAGCGCAACACATCCGCAGCGTTGAGAACAAGACGATCGCCGGCCGCGATGTCCAGATCCTTGATCACGTCGTCGCCTTCATCCGGATTCGAGGGATCGAAGACGAAGCGGTCGGCCCCGAAGCCGCCCCTCAGATGATCGTTGCCGCTGCCACCGACCAGGGTGTCGTCGCCACGGCCGGCGCGCAGGTCGTCGTTGCCGTCCTCGCCGAACAACCGGTCATGGCCGGTGCGGGCGCGGATCAGGTCGTCGCCGTCGCCGCCGTAAACCACGTCGTTGAAGAACCCGCCGACGACCGTGTCGTTGCCGTCTCGGGCAACGGTCCGGCCACCGAAAAACCGGGTGATAAAGTCATCGTCGTTGCTGCCAAAGCGGGTAAAACCGCCGAAGAGACTAAGGATGCTGGAGAAAAAGGACATGGGGGGAGCTCCTCAAAAAGCGTTGCAGGACAGCGGTTAAGACCCCATATGATTGAATGTGGGAAAAAATCCCATTTATCTTGTCACCATACACTCCGGCTTCCGCAGCTCCAAGGTTTTTTGTGGTCTTTTTTCCCACCAAGCTCTATATCACGCCCATGACACAGTCTGGTGATCCGGACGCGTCGGAACTGGGACCAGCCCTCAGGCGGCTTCTGCGCCCCTTGGTGAAAGCCCTGATCGCCAAGGGCGTCACCGCACCGTCGCTCTACCGGGTGCTCAAGGAGCTTTATGTGGAGGTGGCCCGCGAGGACTTCCGGCTGGACGGCGAGCCGCCGACCGACAGCCGGGTCAGCGTGATCACCGGCGTCCACCGCAAGGACGTCCGAACCCTGCGCGAACATGAGGGTGCGGAAGACAAAGCGCTTGGCCAGCGGGTCAGTGTGCTGGCGACCGTTATCGGGCGCTGGCTGGCCGACCCGCGGACCACGACGCCGGAGGGCGCGCCCCTGCCGTTGCCGCGGCAGGCCAGGGACGGCGTTTCCTTTGAGACCCTGGTGGAATCCGTCAGCACCGACGTGCGCCCGCGCACCATTCTCGACGAGCTGTTGCGCCGCGGGCTTGTCGTTCTCGACGGCGAGAGCGACAGCGTCACCCTGCGCGGCGATGCCTTGCTGTCGCGAGAAGGCGAGGGCGAGCGCTTTCATTTCTTCTCCCGGAACATCGGGGACCACGTGTCCGCCGCCGTGGAGAACATCCTGACCGAAGAGGGCCCGGCGCCTTTTCTTGAACGGGCCGTGTTTTACAACAACCTGAGCGCCGCCTCCGTGGATGCGGTCGAAGCCCGCGCACGCCTGCTGGCCGGTGAGGTCCTGGCTGAGCTCAACCGTCTGGGCTTTGAGCGGCAGGACGCCGATAAGGAGAGTGCCGAAGCCGGCGAGGCCAACGAACGGTTCCGCTTCGGCGTTTATTTCTATCGCGAAGACGAAGCCGCAGAGGACGAGCGCTAGTCGGGGGAGGACCATGAGACAGAAGATCAATGCCGGGCGACGGGCCGTCCTGATCGGGCTTGGGCTGAGCGCGCTTGCGGCCTGCAGCCCGCCTGGCGCGCCGGCGCGCGGTCAACGCCTTGCGCAGGCATCGGGCGGGTCCTCCGACCGCCCCTCCGAGGGCGGGGTCGGCGGAACCGGCATCATCGGCCTGGTTCACGGTACGGCAAGCCTGCGGGTGAATGGCCTGACCATCGAAACGCCGCCGGGCCTTGCCGTGCGCCACGCCCTTGGCACGCTGCCGTTGAGCGCGGTGGGCCCGGGCCAGGCCGTAACCATTGAGGCCGCGGCCGGACCGGACGGCGGCTTGGTTGCCGCCGGCGTCACCGTGGTGCACCCGCTGGTTGGGCGGATCGAAAGCCTGACCGATGATGGTTTCCGCTGCCTCGGGGTCGACGTGCTGGTCGAGCGCGGGGCGCCGTTAACCGGCCCCCGGGGCCGATTTCAGCCGGCTCCCGGTCAGCGGGTCGCGGTCTCCGGTCTGTGGCGCGGAAACAGCGTCGTCGCGGCGCGGGTCGACCTGCTGAGTGCGATCAGCCTCGATGATGTCGTGGCGGGCGTAGCCCTGGCCGGTGGGACGCGTGACCGCCTGCGCCTCGGCGGTCTTGACCTCGTCTTGCCGCCCGGGACAGCGGTGCCGCAGGCTGGCGGGTTCGTAACGGCGGTAGGCCGCCGCCGCGGAGATCTGCTGATTGCGGATCGTATCGCGACCGGCCGCTTCCGGGGGCTCGCCGGGCCGCTGGAGCGGCTGTCCGTCGAAGGCTACCTGGAACCCCAGCCCGCGCCGCCGGGCTATGCGGTCTCGGGCCTCGGGCACAGCTTCGATGAGGCGGCGCGTCTGGACGCCCTGGCCGGAGAACGGGCCGTCTTTATCGGGCCCTATGACGGGGCGTTCCGGGTGGCCCGCGGTCTGCCGTTGCCGGAGGGCGTGGCGGAGCGCGACGTGGTCCTGGCCGCGGTCGAGGATGGCTTTGCGCCCGAGGCTGCAGTGGTTACCCGGTAAAGCGGTGGTGCTGTAAGAGGGGAAGGACGAAACCGTCAGGCGACCTTTGCCGGACGCAGCAGAAAGGCCGGAATATGGTCGCCGAAGGCGGTTTCGCCCGGCGCCAGGGCATCGCCCTCCTGCTTCTGTTTGGCGCGGCGCGGCTCGCGCTTCTCGCCTTTGGCCTTGCTGCGGTCCGTCTTGGGGGCGTCCTGCTCGGCCGGGGTCTCGAAGGGGACCACGTCCCGATCCGCCTCTGCGGCGTGACCCTTGTCCGACCGGTCCCTGCGGCGCCTTTCGCCCCGATCCTTTTCGCCCCGATCCTTTTCGCCCCGGTCTCTTTCGCCCCGGTCTCCCTCACCGCGGCCCTTGCGGCTCCGGCCCTCGGAACTCTTGCCCGCGGCGGAGCGGGAGCCCCGGCGCGACGATCCGCGGCGGCGCCGGCCGCCGGCCTGTTCCTCGGCTTCGCCGGCATCCCAGCTTTCCGCAGTCTCAAGGGTGACTGCGGGGATGTCCTTGCCGATCATCCGGACGACGGACGCCAGATACTTGCCTTCTTCCGGCAGCGCCAGGGTAAAGGCCTTGCCGCTGCGTCCGGCGCGGCCGGTCCGTCCGATCCGGTGCACATAGTCTTCCGGGTTGGACGGCACATCGAAGTTGAAGACATGGGATACGGCCGGAATGTCCAGTCCGCGCGCCGCCACATCGGAGCAGACCAGGAACTGCACCGCGCCGTCCTTGAAGGTCTGCAAGGTTTCCATGCGCACCGGCTGCGCCATGTCGCCGTGCAGGGCGGCGACCGAGAAGCCATGACGCTGCATGGAGCGGAACACGATGTCGACGTCGCGCTTGCGGTTGCAGAACACGAGGGCGGACTTGACCTCCTCGCTGCGGATCAGATCGCGCAGGGCGGCCCGCTTCTCCTTGGCCGCGCCGCGGACCTTGAGAAGGCCCTGGGTCACGGTCTCGGCCGCCGAGGCCGGCGGGTCGACGGAGATCTCCTTCGGGTTCATCAGGAAGCTGTCGGCCAGCCGCCGGATCTCCGGCGGCATGGTGGCCGAGAAGAACAGGGTCTGACGGATTTTCGGCAGCAGCCCGACGATGCGCTCCACATCGGGCATGAAGCCCATGTCCAGCATGCGGTCGGCCTCGTCGATCACAAGAATCTTGACGTCAGCCAGCAGGATCTTGCCGCGCTCGAAGAGATCGATGAGGCGCCCCGGCGTTGCGATCAGAACATCGACGCCGCGGTCCAGCTTCTGCTCCTGCTCGACAAAGGACGAGCCGCCGATGAGCAGGGCCATGGATAGCTTGCCGTACTTGCCGTAGAGCTCGAAGTTCTCGGACACCTGGGCGGCCAGCTCGCGCGTCGGCGCGATGATCAGCGAGCGGGGCATGCGCGCCCGGGCGCGGCCGCTGGAGAGGATGTCGATCATCGGTAGTGTGAAGCCCGCCGTCTTGCCGGTGCCGGTCTGCGCACAGCCCAAGACGTCGCGTCCCATCAGGACGACCGGGATCGCTTTTTCCTGGATCGGGGTCGGGGTGGAATAACCCACTTCCTCAACCGCCTTCAGGACCTCTGGACTCAGTCCAAGATCTTCAAAAATCATGTAAACCGTGTGTCACTCTGGAGTAGCTACGCCGATTGAATTCGATTCAATCACGGCTGCGCGGATCATAAGAATTGCCGTCAACATGTCAATCATTTGCGGCCCTATTCATGAAACCGCGAACAGTCGTCATTCCAAATAAAATAATGTTCCTATATCTTGGGCCTATTATGGTTAATGTTTCCGATACAACTGGGCTGCATCCTCTGGTTGACTGTAACGATGCCGGGCTGCTTTTGGTCGATCTTCAGGAGCGCCTTGCGCCGGCGATTGCCGAAAGCCCGGCGGTCGTCGCGCGCTGTCTGCGGCTGCTGGAGGCTTTCAAGGCCGCCGGGCGCCCGGTTCTCGCTACGGAGCAGTATTCCAAGGGACTGGGGCCGACGGTCGCGGCTCTGCGTGAGCGCTTGACGCCGGACGAGATCATCGAGAAGACCGCCTTCGGCGCCCCGCGGGAGGCCGCCTTCACGGCGGCGCTCGATCGCCACTCCGGGGTCACCGAATGGGCCGGGGTCACCGAATGGATCGTGGCCGGCATGGAGGCGCATGTCTGCGTCCTCCAGACCGTGCTCTGCCTGCGTGCAAGAGATGCGAAGGTCGCCCTGGTCAGCGATGCGGTAGCGTCGCGCGTGCCGTTGAACAAGGAACTGGCATTGCGGCGCATGGCAGCCGCCGGGGTCGCCCTGACGGACAGCGACAGCGTGCTGATCCGGCTGCACCGGCCCGCGCAGCCCGGAGGGCTTGGGCAGGCCGCCGGAACCGCCTAGACTGACACTCCCGAGCCGCGACCTGATGATTTTCCCCAGCTAAGAAATCTCCCATGACCGAGAAGATCCCGCTTGCGCTTCTGCCGGGGCTGCTCTGCGACGGTGCCCTCTGGGGCCACCAGATCGAAGGCCTGTCCGATATCGCCGACTGCTGGGTGGCCGATTTCACCACTCAGGACAGCAGCGCCGCCATGGTTGAGCATGTGCTGGACGCGATGCCGCCGCGCTTTGCCCTAGCCGGGCTGTCCATGGGCGGCTATGTGGCGCTGGAGCTGATGGCCCGCGCGCCGGAACGGGTCGAGCGCCTGGCCCTCATCGACACCCGGGCCCAGGGCGACTCGGAGGAAGCGACGGCGCGCCGGCGCGGCCTGATCCAACTCGCCCGGAAGGGCCAGTTCAAGGGCGTGACGCCACGGCTGCTGCCGCTCTTCATCCTGGAAAGCCGGATGGACGATGAGGCTCTGACCGCGGCGGTGATGGGCATGGCCGCGCGCGTCGGACGGGAGGCCTTTCTCTCCCAGCAGCATGCCATCATGACCCGGCGCGACCACCGGGAGACGCTTCCCGGGATCACGGTGCCGACCCTCGTTCTTTGCGGCCGCCAGGACGCTCTGACGCCGCTGGCCGACCACGAGGCCATGGCGGCGGCGATTTCGGATGCGGAGCTGGTGGTGGTTGAGGACTGCGGCCATCTGGCCCCGCTGGAACGCCCGGAGCCGGTCACGGCTGCTATGCGGCGCTGGCTTCTGGGCTGACAGTCGACCAAGAGGAGGGAGAGGGAGGCCGGCTCAGGCGAGGCGGCGCTGGAGCAGCAGCACCACGATGAAGCTCGCCCCAATCGACGCGGTCACGATCCCGATGGGGAGCTCTTGAGGGGCCAGCAGAACGCGTGAAACGAGATCGCTGGCCAGCAGGAGCAGCGCCCCAAAAAGCGCACTGAGCACAAGACTGGCGCGGTGCAGCGGCCCGACCAAAGCCCGTGCGATGTGCGGCACCATCAGCCCGACGAAGCCGATGACGCCGGTCACCGAGACAAAGATCGCCGTCGAGAAGGCTGCGGCCAGAAAGACCTGCAGGCGAAAGCGGTCTGCATTCACGCCCAGGCTGTTCGCCGTCAACTCACCGCCCAGAAGGGCGTCCAGATGACGGTGGCGCGCCACAGCGAAGACCAGAAGCGCGGAGAACCCAAAAAGGACCAGCGGCAGGTTTTCCCAGCGCGCCAGGCCAAGGCCCCCCAGGCTCCAGAACAGGACGGAGTGGGCGGCGCGCTGGTCGCCGGCGAAGACCATGTAGTTGGTCACTGCGGTAAAGAGGAAGGAGACAGCCAGCCCCGCGAGCACGAGCTTTTCCGGTCCCTGAAACCCCATGCGCCGGACCAGCGCCAGGACGATCAGCGCCGCCAGCATGCCGCCGCAGAAGGCCGCCAGCGGCAGGGTCCAGATGCCGAGCCGGTCGCCGGTGACCGTAATGACAAAGACCGCGCCAGCCGCCGCGCCGGATGAGAGGCCGAAGAGAAACGGGTCGGCCAGATCGTTGCGCGTCACGGTCTGGAGCAGGCAGCCCACCATCCCGAGACCGCCGCCGACCAGGATTGCAAGCAGGACCCGCGGTGTCCGCAGGTCTATGACGATGCGGTCAACCGGCGTCGCCGCTGTGTTTTCCGCCAGGCCAAGGGCCCGCGCAAACGCGGCCAGAAGGTCTGCGACAGGGATGGGTGTTGCCCCCCAGCCGACCGACAGCAGCGCGAGGGCGGTTAGCCCCGCCACCCCCGCCACGGCCGTGAAGGACAGACGGAACACAAGACGATCAGAAGGCTTTGGGGTTCATCGCCTCTGCAATCTTGGCAATGGCGGCGATGTTTGCCGGGCCGGGCGTCAGCTCCTCGTAGCGCAACGCAACGAAGCGTTCGGCCTTGACCGCATCGGTTTCCTTCATGGCCGGATGGGACTTCAGCCAGTCGAGAAGGCCCTGGGCGCCGGTGCCCTGCTGATAGTCGAGCAGGATCAGGAATTGGGGGTTGGCCGCGGCGACTGCTTCCCACGACGAGCGTCCCCAACTGGTTTCCATATCGCCCATGACGTTAACGCCGCCGGCTGCTTCGATCATCGCGTTGATGATGGCGTACTTGCCTGCGGTGAAGGGCTTGTCCTCGCCGGAGTCGAAGAGGAACACCCGGGTTCCCTTTGCATCGCCGATCTTGGCCGTGATGTCGGCAAGCTGCGCTTTCCAGCCCTCCACTAGCGCTTCGGCCTCCGCGGTCTTGCCGAAGACCGCACCCAGACGCAGAACGTCCTTATACAGCAGGTCCATGGAGGCCGGCGGCTGGGATTTGTTCAGGTGAATGCAGCTTTCGGAGAGGATCAGGGTCTTGATGCCATGGGGGGCAAGGGTGTCGGGGGTAACATCTCCCCCGGGCTTCATGCCGTAGTACCAGCCGGCAAGGAAGGCGTCCGGAGCGGCCGCGACCAGGGTTTCGACCGTCGGGTACTTGGGCGCCAGTTCGGGGATTGCGCCCCTTTTGATCTCGAACTCCGGACTTGTCTTGTACCAGCCGGAGATCCCGGTCACGCCCACCATCCGGTCCTGAAGGCCGAGCGCAAAGGCCATCTCGGACATGTTGATGTCGTGGACGACCAGGCGCTCCGGCGCTTTCTCGAAGGTCAGAGGCTCCCCGCAGTTGTCGACCGTCACCGGGAAGGCCTGGGCGGTGCCTGCAACTGCAAGACTGAGCAGGGTGGGCAGGAGGTATTTCATCGAATGGGCTTCCTTCAGCTTGAGGCGGAATGACTGCTGCCAACCGGGATATCGAGGACGGAAACCAGGCGGTCCTCGGTCGGATGCGCAAGATGGAGGAAATCGACACCGAAGACCTGGTGCACGGCCTGCGCAGTCAGCACGTCTGCCGTGCGCCCGGCAGCGACCACCTGGCCGCGGTTCATAAGGAGCGTGTGGCTGGCCAGCTTGGGGATCAGCGCCAGTTCGTGGAGCACGCAGAGGCTGGTGATCCCGCGGGCGAAGAGAAGGGAAAGGAGCGTCCCCTTGGCCTTGGGGTCCAGGTGATTGGTCGGTTCGTCCAGAAACAAGACATCCGGTTGCTGACAAAGCGCGCGCGCCACCGAGGCCCGTTGCAGCTCGCCACCGGAGATCTGTCCAAGCGGGCTCAGTTCCTTGCCGGTCAGCCGGAGTTCCGCGATCGCTTCTTCGACGATCCGCCGATCTTCCGCGCGCGACGCACTTGCCCTATGCGGGATGCGGCCAAGGGCCACGTAGTCATAGACAGTCAGCCGGCGGTCCGGTTCGTCCAATTGGCCGACATAGGCAATCCTGCGGGCGCGCTCCAGCGGCGCGTAGGCGTTGAAAGGCCGGCCGCAGAGCTGGAGGGAGCCCTCGGTCGGGGCCAGCAGGCCGGCCAGCATCCGCAGCAGAGTCGATTTGCCCGCGCCGTTCGGGCCCGCGATGGCCACCATGTCACCGCTCCGGACGGTGACACTTGCATTGGCGACAAGGGAGCGCCCGGCGCCGGTTCGGTAAGTGAGCCCTTCGGCCTGAAGCACAACCGGACTGCCGGGTGAATCCGTCATGGCCAGTTCAGGTCTGTGGGCGATGTCGATCGCTGGGTGAGCGACCCGGAAGAACCACCGGAGTAGGTGTTGCCAGAATAAATGTGATAGGCCATTCCAACCCTCGGAAACACCCCGTCCCGGTTTCAAACGCGGCGATGGCAGGTCTCCTGGCTCGCGGCTCATCGCTTCGCACCCGCCTTCCCGATCCTGCCGGATCAGTGGCCTTATCGGGTGCTCGCTCGCCGCTTACAGTTGCGGGGGCAGCCACGGCATTGGCACTGCAAGGACAGACCGCACCGTGTTCCCTTTTCATCCGCCGGCCCGTGAAGAACCGGCAGAACCATCGCCGCGCACTGTGCGGTAGATTGCGGCCCGTTGCAATCGAATTGAAACGCGAGCGCGCGCACACTCGCGAGCATTGCCCGGGCCGTAAATGAAATGCCCTATGGCTTCGGGGTGCCCGAGGAGTGCGATCGGCTCAGACGTCCAGGTCGGCGACGAAGCGGGCGTTTTCCTGGATGAAGGCGAAGCGCGCCTCGGGTTTGCGGCCCATCAGGCGCTCGATCATGTCGGCGGCCTTCTTGTCCTCGGCGGCGGGGCTCTTATCCTTCTTGCCGGCGATGGTAACCCGCAGCAGGGTGCGCTTGGCCGGGTCCATGGTGGTTTCCTTCAGCTGCCGTGCCGGCATTTCGCCCAGACCCTTGAAGCGGCTGACGTCAATCTTGCCGCGGCCCTTGAAGTGGGACTTCGTGAGGCGGTCCTTGTCGGCATCGTCCATGGCATAGACGCTCTCGCTGCCCTGGGTCAGGCGGTAGAGCGGCGGTTGCGCCAGGTAAAGGCGTCCGCTCTCGATCAGGCCCGGCATCTCCCGGTAAAAGAAGGTGATCAGCAGCGAGGCGATGTGGGCGCCGTCGACATCGGCGTCGGTCATGATGACAATGCGCTCGTAGCGCAGCTTGTCGACGTCGAAGTTGCCGCGCGTGCCGCAGCCCAGCGCCTGGGTGATGTCGGCGATTTCCTGGTTGGCCTTCAGCTTGTCGGCGGAGGCGCTGGCGACATTCAGAATCTTGCCGCGCAGCGGCAGCACCGCCTGGGTCTCGCGCGAGCGGGCCTGCTTGGCGGAGCCGCCGGCGGAATCGCCCTCGACGAGGAAGATCTCCGTCCCCTCGGCGCGGCTGCGGCTGCAGTCGGAAAGCTTGCCGGGCAGCCGCAGCTTGCGGGTCGCGGTCTTGCGGCTCTGTTCCTTTTCCTGGCGGCGGCGCTGCCGCTCCTCGGCACGCTCGATGAAGCGCTCCAGCAGCATTTTGGCCCGCTCGGGGTGGCCGGAGAGCCAGTGGTCGAAGTGATCCTTGATCGAGGTTTCAACGAGGCGCGTGGCCGCCGTGGTCGCCAGCTTTTCCTTGGTCTGGCCCTGGAACTGCGGGTCGCGGATGAACAGCGACAGCATGGCGCAGCCGCCGCCCAGGATATCGTCGGCGTTCACCTGGCCGGTCTTCTTGGTGCCGGTCAGATCGCCATAGGCCTTGAGGCTCTTCAGCAGGCCGGAGCGCAGCCCCGATTCATGGCTGCCGCCCTCGGGCGTCGGCACGGTGTTGCAGTAGGAGTTGAGAAAGCCGTTCTCGTCGGCGGGCCAGGAGATCGCCCATTCGACCCGGCCCTGTTCGTCCGGAAAGGTCGCTTCGCCGACGAAGGGGTCGGGGGTCAGGGTCTTGCGCTTCTGGAGCGTCGCTTCGAGAAAGTCGGAAAGGCCGTTGGGAAAATGCAGGCTGTCCTTTTCAGGGGTCGCGTCGCCTTTCTCGATCAGGCTCTTGTCGCAGCTCCAGCGGATCTCCACGCCGCGATAGAGATAGGCCTTCGAACGCGCCATACGATAGAGCTGGGCCGGGCGGAACTGCGCCTCCTTGCCGAAGATCTGCGGGTCCGGATGAAACTGAATCGTCGTCCCGCGTCGGTTCTTGACCGGCTTGCCCTTGGAGAGCTTGGTCTTGGGTTTGCCCTTGGCATAGGTCTGGGTGAAGAGCTTCTGGTCGCGGGCCACTTCGATAACAAGATCGTCGGAGAGCGCGTTGACGACGGAGACGCCGACACCGTGCAGACCGCCCGAGGTCGCGTAGGCCTTCTGCGAGAACTTGGCGCCGGAGTGCAGGGTGGTGAGGATGACCTCCAGCGCCGACTTGGGCTTGTACTTCGGATGCGGGTCCACCGGGATGCCGCGGCCGTTGTCGGAAATGACGACGACGTTGTCTTTCTGCAGCTGCAGTTCTATGCGGCTGGCGTGGCCGGCCACGGCCTCGTCCATGGCGTTGTCCAGCACTTCGGCGACCAGGTGGTGCATGGCCTTTTCGTCGCTGCCGCCGATGTACATGCCAGGACGGCGGCGCACCGGCTCCAGGCCCTCCAGGACCTCGATGTCCTTGGCCGAGTAGTTGCGCTGGGCTTTCTTGGGTGCGGATTGGAAAAGGTCTGCCATCTTGGCCTATGGTTCGAGGCGCTGCACCGTGACCCCGCGGACGGCCGCTGTGGACCCCGGGACGGCAGGCGCACTGGTCTGCTGAGGGAATCGGCTTATAAGGTATGGTACCTGAAGTTTACCCCCGATATCTAGGTGTCCAGATAGCCGAGTCGAGAGGAGGGGACAAGCCCATGTCTTCCGGTCATGGCCGCTAGCGGCGGAAAGGAATCGGAGGCGCCGCGCGGCGACCTGGCGACGCGAACCCTCGCCATGCCCGCCGATGCCAACCCTAACGGGGATATCTTCGGGGGCTGGGTGCTCTCGCAGATGGATATCGCTGGCGGCATCACCGCCGGCGCCCGGGCCGCCGGGCGTGTCGCCACCGTGGCGGTCGACGCCATGACCTTTCACCGCCCCGTTTTCGTGGGCGACGTGCTCTGCGTCTATGCCGACATCATCCGGATCGGCCGCACCTCCATCGCCATTCATATCGAAGCCTGGGCGCTGAGAGGGCGGCAGGGCGAGCGCGTGAAGGTCACCGAGGGCACCTTCACCTTCGTTGCCATCGACGACCAGGGCCAGCCGCGGCCGGTGCCGCCGGTCCGCGGCGGCGCCGAGGCGTTGGAAACACAGCCACCAGTGAGCAACAAGGAGCCGGCAGCATGATGCGCCTGTTTTTCGCCATCGCAGTCTTCGTCGGGGTTTTGCCTTCGGCTTTCGCAGGCGAGGCCGATGTCGTCGCGGTGGAGGCAGCCCAGGAGGGCGACGGCAGTTGGCGCTTCCGGGTCACAGTCGCCCATGCCGACGAGGGCTGGGACCACTATGCTGACCGCTGGGAGGTGGTGGCACCGGACGGTCGGGTGCTGGGCACGCGGGTCTTGCTGCACCCGCATGAGAACGAGCAGCCCTTCACCCGTTCCCTCGGCGGCGTGGTCATCCCCGATGACATCGATACGGTGACCGTTCGCGCGCATGATTCCGTCCACGGCAACGGCGGCGCGGAACTGACCGTAACCCTGCCGCGCTGACTGCTTCGTCCGAGACCGCGCTCCGGTCAGGCTGTGAGCTTGCGCCAGAGGCCGAAGGGAGCGCCCGGTTCCTCACGGGCAATCCACTTGTAGGGCAGGCGGTTCCATGGCTCGACACGGCGCCGCCGGTTGTCGAGTGCATAAACGCCTTGTGTCGTGTGCACGAGCAGCACGGCATGGCCCTGTCCGCTCTCGATATGGCAGGCGGCGAGGGTGAGGGCCGCGCGGGGCCAGCCGTGGTCGCTGCACAGCATGTGAAGCTTGCGGATGGCGTAGTCCTCGCAATCACCTTCCGATCGCACCAGCTGCCAGCGGTCCGGCCCGTCGGGACGGAAGCGGATGAGACGGTTCACTTTCTGATGGACCTGCCACAGCTGTGCCTCGCGGTCCGGCGTCAACGTCATCGGTGCGAAGCGGTGGGCTGCCGGGTCCAGGTCCGGGTGTTGCTCGATCAGCTTCAGCCAGGCGACGGGCGCGGCGCGGTAGCCGCTCTGGCGCATGGCCGTCGATTTCGGCAGCGGCGGCGGCAGTGTCGTAAGATTGGCCCTGCTTTCTGACGGCAGAACGCAGCTTGCGGCCAGGCCGCCGAGGACGCCGAGAAACTGCCGGCGGCGCAGGCGCGGGGGCTGACGGGAGGGCGAAGTCTGGGGTGTCACGGTGAACTCCGGATCGGAAATACGATTGCCGGAGTTTTAGAAGAATTACTGTGCTACGGGCGTGCGATATTGAAGGTGTTTTTATGATATCAAAAAAAGAAAGAAATGACTTCTGAAATAAATTAATCTCTTCTTAATTTTTTACAATTAATTGACAATTTATATTCATCTTACATTAACAAACGACTTGGCCGGGTCGGTGCAGGCGATGCTGTTGCCGCCGGTCCCCCGGCAGTCTCGACAACTCCACATCCTTCCGAAGGCGCTGCCCAGGGCTTGGTGCGCTTTCGTCGTTCTTACGGTCCGACGACTTCCTGTTCGCTGCTTTGCACGGGCGCGCGGCCTTCGCTGGCGGCAAGGCTCAGCCGCTCCGGGGCGATGGCAATACGCGGCGGAATCGGCCGCGCCTCCGCAGTGGTAATCCACGGCACCTGGGCCGAACGCGGAAAGGCAAACAGACCGATGGCCAGAAACAAGACAACGACGCAACCGCGCCAAACTGGAGTAGGGAACATCTTTGGACTTACCACACTGTATAACACTGCGGATTTCTTACAGTCTTTCTTGTGCCTGCGGCGTGTTCTCTTGGCGGCAGAAATATGGTGAAAATAAAGCTGTTCTGTGATTTCGCGATGCGGTTTACGGTTCTTTAACGTCTGGCCCTTTCCGGTCAAAGAAAGACCCCGCCGGAGGGACCGGCGGGGTCGTTCGGTTTCGCCCTGCGGCCGCCCGGGCAGGCGCCGCGCAGGGCTGTGGTCGGGCCTCGGTCAGACCGAGTAGTACATCTTGAACTCGACCGGGTGGGGGGCGTGTTCGAACTGGTACACCTCTTCCCACTTGAGCTCGGCATAGCCGGCGATCTGGTCTTTGCTGAAGACATCGCCGGCCAGCAGGAACTCATGGTCGGCTTCCAAGGCTTCCACCGCTTCACGCAGCGAACCGCAGACGGTCGGGACGTCGGCCAGCTCTTCCGGCGGCAGGTCATAGAGATCCTTATCCATGGGGTCGCCCGGATGGATCTTGTTCTTGATGCCGTCCAGGCCGGCCATCAGCATTGCCGCGAAGGCGAGATAGGGATTGGCCGTCGGATCCGGGAAGCGCACCTCCACCCGCTTCGCCTTCGGGCTGTCGCCGTAGGGAATGCGGCAGGATGCCGAGCGGTTGCGCGCCGAATAGGCGAGCAGGACCGGCGCCTCGAAGCCCGGGATCAGCCGCTTGTAGCTGTTGGTCGAGGGGTTGGTGAAGGCGTTGATCGTCTTGGCATGCTTGATGATGCCGCCGATGTAATGCAGGCAGGTCTCGGAAAGCCCCGCGTAGCCGTCACCGGCGAACAGCGGGTTGCCGTCCTTCCAGATCGACTGGTGGGTGTGCATGCCGGAGCCGTTGTCCTCCGCAACCGGCTTGGGCATGAAGGTGGCCGACTTGCCGTACTGGTGGGCGACCTGGTGCACGACGTACTTGTAGATCTGCAGGGCGTCGGCGGCCTGGACGATCGGCGCGAACTTGATGCCGAGCTCATGCTGTGACGGAGCGACCTCGTGGTGGTGCTTTTCGACGGTCAGTCCCATCTCGCCCATGATCTTCAGCATTTCGGCGCGCAGGTCCATGCCCGAGTCCACCGGCGGCACCGGGAAATAGCCGCCCTTGATGCCGGGACGGTGGCCCAGGTTGCCGTTCTCGAAGATCGAACCGGTGTTGTAGGGGCCTTCCTCCGAATCGAGGAAGTAGTAGGTCTGGTTCTGCGTGACGTCGAAGCGCACGTCGTCGAACACGAAGAACTCGGCTTCCGGTCCCCAGAAGCACTGATCGCCGATGCCCGAGGACTTCAGATAGTTCTCCGCCCGCACCGCGGTGGAACGCGGATCGCGGTTGTAGAGCTGGCCGGTCGAGGGTTCGACGATGTTACAGAACAGAATCAGCTGCGGCAGGTTGGAGAAGGGGTCCATGACCGCGGTGCTGAGGTCCGGCCGCAGGATCATGTCCGACTCGTTGATCGCTTTCCAGCCGGCGATCGAAGAGCCGTCGAACATCACGCCTTCGGCGAGCGCGTCCTCGTCGACGGCATCGACATGCATGGCCAGATGCTGCCACTTCCCGCGCGGATCCGTGAAGCGGTAGTCGACATAGGCGACATTGTTTTCCTTGATCATCTCGAGGATGGATTTGACGTCTGACATGGATATTCTTCCGTTCCTGAAGTCTTGTGATGGACTGGAATTCGGTCGCCCGGGCCCCTCTGGTATCCCCGGCCGACCGCAATGCTGCGGTTAGACGGCGGCCGCCCCGCGCTCGCCGGTGCGAATGCGGATCGACTCCTCTATGCCACTGACAAAGATTTTCCCGTCACCGATGCGGCCGGTGTGTGCGGCCTGCTGGATGGCCTCGACAGCGCGTTCGACCAGGTCGTCCTCCAGGACGACCTCGACCTTCACCTTGGGCAGGAAGTCGACGACATACTCTGCCCCTCTGTAGAGTTCCGTGTGGCCTTTCTGGCGACCAAACCCCTTCGCCTCCGTGACCGTAATGCCCTTGATGCCGACCTCGTGAAGAGCCTCCTTCACCTCGTCCAGCTTGAAGGGCTTGATGATCGCTTCGATCTTTTTCATTGCGTGATTGGGCCTCACTCTCTGTGCTGACAAGTACCGGCAAACCTCTGCCCTGCCGCGGCTTAAGCAGGAGGCGTGCCAACTGCGGCGGGCCGCGCGGCACCCGGGGAATTGTTGGCCTACCCGCCAATTCGTGACCGAAATCGGGCCCTTTTCTGCCCATTTTCTAGGCAGCCTGAGGTTTTTCTAGTCAGCCGTGGCGGGTCGCGGGCCCGGCCCATGGAGACCGGTCAGGCAGCTCCGGTCAGGCAGCTCCGGACTGGCGGGATTCGAGGTGATGGCGAATGCGCTCGAGCGCGAGGCGGATGTTCTCCAGCGAGTTGGCGTAGGACAGGCGGAGGTAGCCTTCGCCGAAGCGCCCGAAGGAGGTTCCGGCGATGGTGGCAACGCCGGCTTCCTCCAGGAGTTCCACTTCCAGGGTCTTCGCCGGCACCCCGGTTCCCGAGATGTTGGGAAAGGCATAGAACGCGCCGGCCGGCTCGACACAGGACATGCCGGGAATGCCGTTGAGGGCGCCGTGGATCGCGCGACGGCGCACGTCGAAGGCGGCCATCATCTCGGCGACGGCGTCCTGCGGGCCGCGCAGGGCCGCCAGCCCTGCGTACTGGGCCGCGGCATTGACGCAGGAGTGGCAGTTGATGGCGAGGCGCGTGGCGAGGTCGGCGAGCCCGGCAGGCCAGACCGCGAAGCCGAGCCGCCAGCCGGTCATCGCGTAGGTCTTGCTCCAGCCGTCCAGCATGATGACGCGGTCGCGGATCTCCGGGTACTGCAGCAGGCTGACATGCTCGCGGCCGTCGTAGAGCATCTGGCTGTAGATCTCGTCGGAAAGGATCGCGACCTGGGGATGGGCGCTCAGTCCCTCGACCAGACGCTCCACCTCGTCGCGCGGAGTGACTCCGCCGGTCGGGTTTGCCGGGCTGTTGATGATGATCAGGCGCGTTCTCGGCGTGATCGAGTCCAGCACCGCCTCGGCGGAAAAGGCGAAGCCCTTGTCCTCCGAAAGGGAAATCGGCACGGCCGTGGCGCCGGAGAAGTTGATCACCGACTCGTAGATCGGAAACCCGGGATTGGGGTAGAGAATCTCCGCCCCCGCTTCGCCGAACATCAGCACGGCGAAGAACATCGTCACCTTGCCGCCGGGCACCACCACGACCTGACCCGGGTCGACGCTGACCCGGTGCCGCAGTTCCAGGTCTTCCGCGACCGCCTCACGCAGTTCCAGGATGCCGTTGGCCGGCGTGTAGCCGTGGTGGCCGTCGCGCAGCGCCTTGACGGCCGCCTCGACGACATGCTCCGGCGTCTGGAAATCGGGCTGGCCGATGCCCAGGTTGATGATTGGCTTTCCCTGCTGTTCCAGTTGCTTGGCCCGTGCGAGGACCTCGAATGCACTTTCGGTTCCCAGCCTCGCAACGGCTGCGGCCAAGTTGGGCATCTCAGCTTCTCCTGTCTGGCGTGTGGGCTGCAGACTAGAGCGGATCATGTTCTGCCGGAACCATCTGGTGGTTTCGCCGAAGCAGGCGATGCCGCTCTGATTGTCAGAGTTAGAGCAGATTCACCGGCGTGATGAAACGTCTTCGGCGATTCCATCCGGTCCGGGTCTGCGTCGGGGCAGGGTGGTGGCCGGCCGCGAACGGTGGTGGGGTGCCGCTGCGCTCCCCTTGACGCCCACCAGTCAAAGGCTTAAACACGCCCATCCGAAGCGAGGGATCGCCGCGGTGTGCGCAGGTAAATCACTGTCTGCGTGCCTGCCGCGACTGCGATCCTTCCTCTCAGGTATGGTGGCTGTAGCTCAGTTGGTTAGAGCGCCTGGTTGTGGTCCAGGAGGTCGTGGGTTCAAGTCCCATCAGCCACCCCAAGCCGCCCCGCCTGACCCCCCGCCAGAAGAAGTCCGCTAAAGAGCCCGCGCCCGAAGGCCGCTCAGTTTTCGGTTCCGCCGAGGGAGAGCAGGCCGAAGCTGTCAGAAACGACCTCACGGCGCGTGTGCGCGCGCAGGCCCGCCAGCAGGGTCGATAGCCGCCATTCCGGTGCGGCTTGCAGCGGCGCGAGGTTGACGGAGAAACTGAACCCAACGGCGTAGGCCCCGTCGCTCTTGGTGCTGAGCTCGGTAGACAAGACGAAGGGTCCCTGGCGGTGATCCAGGGCGATGCGGGCTTCCGAAAGCTGGTCCAGCGGATCGTGGATCAGGTCGACCGCGGCTTCGAGTCCCGCCGCCATGGGCAGGCTGGAGGACAGCGCCAGTTCCGTGATCTCGCCGCTGGGCACGAGCCCGTAGTCCACCCGGCCGGAATGGCGCGCGCCCAGCCAGTCGAAGCCAAACGAGAGCGACCCTTCCAGATCCTGCGTCGGCGCGGTCCCGGCGCCGAAGCTGTTGCCAAGGGCGATCTCGCTCCCGAACCGCAGGTGCGGAAGCTCCACGCCGCCCGAAAGCTCAAAGTCCAGGGATTGCTCGCCGGACTCGTGCTGGTCGTAGGCGCCGGTAAAGCTCAGAGGCAGGATGATCTCATCCTGGACCTGAATGCGTCCCTTGGCGTTCAACCGGCTGCGCCGCTCGATGGGATCGTCCGCCGCGCCCTCGTCGTCGCCGAGGGCGGCCAGATACTCCTTATGATTCGCTGAGACGGTAAGCGGCCCGAAGCTGGTGCTCGCGGAGAACTCGCCGATGGCAGAGCCTCCATCGTCCATGACGAAGTCAAGGCCGTCCGCCTGAGGCGAAGCGAGCGGGAGGGCAAGGACGAAGAGCACGAAGGCGCTTGCGGGGAAGCACGTCTTCAACAGGATCGAAGGCAGGTGCCGCACCATAATCCGTCTTGCTCACATCTGGTCGTCGGGTGCAAAGGTCCGGTAACCTTTCGTTAAGAAACAATAAAGTAATTCTCTTAATATTTCGTAAACCATGTTTTTAGAATACGTTTCACGTGAAACAAAAAGTTCTCAGAGTCTTATCTTCTGAGAGAAAATAAATAAAAACATGTGCGGCTGAAGTATAGTCACGGGATAGCAAGTTGAGATGGCCGGATCCCGCAAGCTCTGTGGCAATTGTAAGGTCTGTGGTATCGCTGTGACCAGTTAAAGAATTCAGCCTTTTGGGTTTAACTCTTTCGGGTGGGGGCTGGCGATTTGGGGCGTACGGGCCAACAATCGATCACCGGCGATGCGACAGGCGGTTCTGAGTATCCGGCGCCGAGAAATACTTTCCAGCCGCGCTCGCAGCCGCCGGCGGGCCCCAGCGGGCGCTGTCGGGCCCCGGCTGGGAAGCCGGTCCTTGGATGCGCCTGCCGGGCCACTATGATGGGGATTGCCGATGGACTCCGAGCGGGTCCCGTCAGGTTGGGTTCCGGCAAGATGAGGGCTGGCCGGTGTGAGGGCGCAGAGGAGGGAATCGAAAAGGCTGTGAGGGCAGGAGAGGGAACGATGACGGCGGATACGGCGCTGAAGGCGCGCATGCGCTTAGGACAGGCGGCCTGCGGCTTCTGGGCGGAGTTGTTCAGCCCTGCCGCAGCCGAAATCATGGCGGGAGCCGGTTACGATTGCGCGATGATCGACTGCGAGCACGGCCCGGGCGACGCCGCCTCGGCGATTGCCGTCATGCGCGCCATGCAGGCCAGTCCCTGTACGCCTCTGGTCCGGGTGCCGGCCAACGACGCGGCCTGGATCAAGCGCCTGCTGGATGGCGGCGCCCAGGGCGTGATGGTGCCGGCGATCAATTCGGCGCAGGAGGCGGCGGCCGCCGTCGCCGCCTGCCATTACCCGCCCAAGGGCGTACGTGGGATGGCGGCGCCAATCGTACGTGCCTCCGGCTACGGCCTGGACTGGCGGGCCTATGTCCAGGAGACGGCCGATTCCATGCTGGTCATCTGCCAGATCGAAACCCGCGAGGCGCTGGGCGCCTTGGACGCCATCGCGGCGACCGAGGGGCTGGACATGCTGTTTATCGGCCCCTTCGATCTTTCCGCGAGCCTGGGCTTCATGGGCGAACCCGATCATCCCCAGGTCCGGCAGGCCATTGCAGACGCCGAACGTGCGGCCAAGGCGCAAGGGCGCTTGCTGGGCGGCATCCCGACGCCGGAGCGGTCGCCGGCGGAGCTTTACCGGGCCGGTTACGATCTGGTTCTGGCCGACATAGACGTCCTCCTGCTGCGCGACGGCGCGGCGGCGGGGGTTGCGGCGCTCAAGGATGCGGTGGCTGCGGCCGCTGGGCGCGCCCAGGCTTGAGGTGACCATGGCCGGCCAGGACGAAGCGGCGGAGGTCTTGACGGTCCAGGAGATGTACGAGGCCGACCGCCTGGCCATCGCCGGGATCGGCAGCGGCTATCCCTTGATGGAGCGGGCCGGTGCAGCGGTTGCGGCGCGGGTTCTGGCGCGGCGCCGGGAGGCGGGGCAAAGGCCGGGGCAAGGGGCAGGGCAAGGAACCCTGGATGGCCCCGTCGTCATCCTCTGCGGCCCGGGCAACAACGGTGGCGATGGCTTTGTCGCGGCCCGCCACCTCCGGGCCGCCGGCCTCCCCGTACGTGTAGCGCTCCTGGGCTCCAGGGATCGCCTCTCCGGCGACGCGGCAAGGGCCGCGGCAGACTGGGACGCGGCGATCGAGACCCTGGACGAAAACAGTATGGACGGTGCGGCCCAGGTGATCGACGCAGTGTTTGGCGCCGGGCTCGACCGGCCCTTGTCGGGCGCCGTGGCGGGCCTCGCCGCAGCGGCGCGCGATCAGGGTCTGCCGGTCTTTGCCGTCGACGTGCCGAGCGGCATTGCCGGAGACCGCGCCGAACCCTTGGGCGGGATCGCCTTTCAGGCTCTGGAGACCATTACGTTCTTTCGCAAGAAACCTGCACATCTCCTTGCGCCGTCGCGATTCTTCTGCGGCGAGATCCACGTGATCGATATCGGCATCCCCGCAACGGTGCTGGACGGCATCCAGCCGCGCTGCCGGGCGAACGGACCGGCGCTCTGGGGGCAGGACTTTCCCTGGCGCCAGGCGCAGGCCCACAAGTATCAGGCCGGCCACGCCGTTATCTGCGGCGGCGAGCGCATGACCGGGGCGGCGCAACTGGCCTCGCGCGCCGCCCTCAGGGTCGGCGCCGGCCTGGTAACGGTGGTATGCACACCCAGCAGCCTGCCGATCTATGCGCTGGCCAACCCTTCGGTGATCACCCAGCCGCTGGCCGACCCGGCGGACTTCGGCGAGGCCCTTGCGGATCCGCGGCGCAACGCGGTGTTGCTCGGGCCCGGCAACGGCGTGTCGCAGCAAACCCGGGAGAGAGCGGTGCTGGCGCTGGAGAGCGCTCCGGCCGGCCGCGCCGTGGTGCTGGATGCCGATGCCCTCTCATCCTTCCAGGACGAGGCTGAGCGGCTGTTCGCGGCCGCTCAGGGGTCGGCCGGTGCCGCTGTCCTGACTCCGCACGACGGGGAGTTCCAGCGGCTTTTTCCCGATCTCTCCGGCAACCGCCTGGAACGGGCCACCGCGGCGGCGGATCGCAGCGGCGCGGTCATCGTTCTCAAAGGGCCGGACAGCGTCGTGGCGGCGCCCCAGGGACCGGCTGCGATCAACGGGGCGGCGCCCCCCTGGCTGGCGACGGCCGGCACCGGCGATGTGCTGGCCGGACTGATCGCCGGCCTGCTGGCCCAGGGTATGGCGCCCTTCATGGCAGCCAATGCGGCGGTATGGCTGCATGCGGCCACGGCTTTCGGGTTCGGCCCCGGCATGATCGCCGAGGACCTGCCCGATGCCCTGCCTGAGGTTCTGGGAGAGCTCTACAGCGCTTCCCGGCCTGTGGATCACCGGAATTTATTCAATAATTTGAGATAGTTCGGACTCATTCGTTAACGAAAACTTCACGGCTGCGGGCGCACTATAGGGTTTAATACGGTCAAGGATTGGCCTTATCGGGGGGTGGCCTTGATTGAAAAGGTATTGAGATCATGCTTGCAGCGCATTGGTTCAAACAACCGGCACGCACCGACGAAATCAAGGTCGGCAGCGTCTACAAGCGCGCCCATGAAGGCAACATCGTCGAAACCGCGAGGGTGATCGACGTGGGGCGCGATGCCCTGGGCATTCCCCACGTGACCTATGAGGTCTCGGTCGAGCGCGCGCGCCTCGCCAAGTATGAAGAGCGCCGCACCCTGGGGCTGGAAAGCTTCGCGGAGCGCTTTCAGGAGTCGATCGGCGGCGATGCCGCCGGCGCTGAAAACGCCTCTCTAAAAGCCTCTGCCAAAGCCGCCGCCAAGGTGAAGCACGACGCCTAGCGGTCCGAAGGCGGACCGCTTCGCGCCGTCGCGCAACGGCAAGGCGAGCGACATTAATCCTACGTCAAAGAATTAGCGTTAATCTGTCTCTCATGCTTACGACGCGGCAGGACAAGACATCGACAACGGCTCGGCCGACGACCCTCTGGCAGCAGCTCTCCGGAGCACTGGGCGGGGATCGCCGGGGGCTGTTCTCGCGCCGCGGCACCAATCCCGACGCCGTCAAGGCCGGCCGCATCTTCCGCCACAGCGACGGCAGCGGGCGCAGCGAGACCGCCACGGTCATCGGGCTCTGCGAGATTCTCGGAATGCCGCACGTGCGCTTCGACCTGCGCATTGACCAGCCGGGGCACCGGCCGTTCGAGGACGGCCCGCGGGTGCTCGGCATGAAGACCTTCGTCGAGCACTTCTGCGAGCCCATCAAGTCCTAGTGGACGCTTAACCGGGTTTCGGTTTCTCGCCACCGTTCCCGCCATCCCGCTTTCTCTCTCGTGAACGTCTCTTGGCCCGGAACGCCCTGACCGGCAAACCGGCGGATATCTCACTCCCTTGTGTCGCAGGCAGGGCGCGCTTGCTATTGCGTGAGCGGCTACGATGATATACATCGGCCCTCCGCGGAAAGCGCGGGCGTGGCGGAACTGGTAGACGCGCTGGTTTTAGGTACCAGTGGAGCGATCCGTGGGGGTTCGAGTCCCTCCGCCCGCACCAGCAGCTGGAGGCGGCGAGAAAGTCTGCTCCGCCTGGCACGTCGGGCACATTTCGTTTCATCCCCTCAAGACAAGGCTCGGAAAGGCCTAGCCGATCATGCAGGTCACGGAAGTAAGCAGCGAAGGCTTGAAGCGCGACTTCAAAGTCGTCATTGGCGCCAAGGAGATAGGCGATAAAGTTGAAGCGCGGCTGCGGGAGCTGAGCGCGCGCGTGAAGATCCCTGGGTTCCGCCCGGGCAAGGCGCCGATCAAGCTCTTGAAGCAGCGCTACGGACCGTCGGTGATGGGCGAGGTGCTGGAGCGTGCCGTGACCGATTCCTCGGCCCAGGCGCTCAACGAGCGCGGACTGCGCCCCGCCGTTCAGCCCAAGATCGAGATCGTGTCCTTCGACGACGGCAAGGATCTCGAGTACAGCATGGCCATCGAACTCCTGCCGGAGATCGAGCCGATGGACTTTTCGAAGATCGCGCTGGAGAAACTGCGCGTCGCCGTCCCCGAGACCGACCTCGAGGCGGCCATGGAGCGTCTGGCCTCCGCGCGCAAGGATTCAAAGCCCCTTGAGACGGCGCGCAAGGCGGAGAAGGGCGACATCCTGGTGCTGGATTTCAAGGGAACGGTGCATGGCGAGGCGCTGCCCGGCATGGCTGCCGACGACCATCATCTGGAACTGGGCTCGAGCAGCTTCATCGAGGGCTTCGAGGATCAGCTGATTGGCACCGAAGCCGGCGAGACCCGCCAGGTCAACGTGACCTTTCCGGAGGCCTATGGGAACGAGAAGCTGGCCGGCCAGCCGGCGGTCTTCGAGTGCACCATCAAGGAGATCCGCGAGACCGTGCCGGTCGAGATGAACGACGACCTGGCCAAGTCGATGGGTGCGGAGAGCGTCGAGGACCTGCGGGACAAGGTCAAGGAGCGCCTGGGCGCCGACTACGAAGGCCTCTCACGCATGCGCCTGAAGCGCCAGATTCTGGACCAGCTCGCCGAGGCGCACGATTTCGGCGTGCCGGAAAGCATGGTCGACCTGGAGTTCGACGCGATCTGGCGCCAGGTCGAGGCCGACCGCCAGCAGGGCAATGTCGACCCCGACGACGAGGGCAAGGACGAGGACGCCATCAAGGCGGAGTACCGCACCATCGCCGAGCGGCGCGTCCGCCTGGGTTTGCTGCTTTCCGAGGTCGGCAGGCTCAATCAGATCGATGTCGCCCAGGACGAGGTGAACCGCGCCCTGTTCCAGGAAGCCCAGCGTCATCCCGGACAGGAGCAGCAGGTTCTGGAGTTCTACAAGGCCAATCCGGAAGCGCTGGCCCAGCTCCGCGCGCCCCTGTTCGAGGACAAGGTGATCGACTACATCATCGATCTGGCGCAGGTCACCGAGCGCGAGGTCTCGCCCGAGCAACTGCGCGAGGAAGAGGAGAAGGACGCCGCAGCCGCCGAGAAGCGGTCGGAGGCGGCCAAGAAACCGGCGAAGAAGGCGGCCGGCAAGACCAAGAGCAAGGCCAAGAAAGCCGACGCGGACGATGCGGTCGACGAGGCGGCGAAAGACGAGGAACCCTCTTAGAGAAGGGGCCTGCGGGCGGCGGGGCTTGCAACGGCAGGGCTTTGCCTGGAACTTGCTCCGAACTTGCTGTCACCGCCCGCCGACCCCAAATGAGTCCATGCTGCGCCGCGGCGCACGCGCATCAGAGGAAGGTCCATGAGTTATCTGTCCGATCCGGTCATGAAGCATCAAGAAACGGTGATGAATACCCTGGTCCCCATGGTGGTCGAGCAGACCAGCCGCGGGGAGCGCGCCTACGACATCTATTCGCGCCTTTTGAAGGAACGCATCATCTTCCTGACCGGGCCGGTGCACGATGCCGTGGCCAGCCTGATCTGCGCCCAGCTGCTCTATCTGGAGTCGGAGAACCCGAACCAGGACATTTTCTTCTACATCAACTCTCCGGGCGGTGTCGTGACCTCCGGCCTGGCGATGTATGACACCATGCAGTATGTGCGGCCGGACGTGCACACCGTCTGCATCGGCCAGGCGGCCTCCGCCGGCTCGCTGCTGCTGATGGCCGGCGCCGCCGGCAAGCGCTTCGCGCTGCCCAACTCGAAGATCATGATCCACCAGCCCTCCGGCGGGTATCAGGGGCAGGTGACGGACATTCAGATTCATGCCGAGGATATCCTGCGCACCCGCAGCCGGCTGAACGAGATCTACGTCAGGCACTGCGGCCAGGACCTGGCCACGGTGGAAGCCTCCATGGAGCGCGACAACTTCATGTCGCCGGAAGAAGCCAAGGAATTCGGGCTGATCGACGAGGTGGTGTCCCAGCGGCCGAGCGACGAGCTGGAAGCGACCTCGCACCACGATAAGCTCGACTAAGGGCACGGCCCTGCGCGCCGGGATTGCGGGGGCGGCCAGGCCCCCGGTCCGGCCGGTACCGGCCGGATTGTTGGTGCGCGAAGGGACGTTAACCTTTTCGTTAAGGGATTATTGAGCCCTGGCAATTAGGCTCAAATTGTCGTGTTGGCGGAAAGCCGGGCGGCGCGAAGGCGGAAGCCGGCCAAGCTGGTTTTTGTCGTTGTGCGGGCACGGGGCGTTTGACTAACATGGCTTTGTGCGGAACTGGCCTCTAGAAAAGCGGTATGACCAAGTCTAGCAGCAGCGATTCCAAGAATACTCTGTATTGCTCCTTCTGCGGCAAAAGCCAGCACGAGGTGCGCAAGCTCATCGCCGGACCGACCGTGTTCATCTGTGATGAATGCGTCGAGCTTTGCATGGACATTATCCGCGAAGAGCACAAGACAACGCTTGTGAAGTCGCGCGACGGGGTGCCGACGCCTCAGGACATCTGCACCGTCCTCGACGACTATGTGATCGGTCAGGCGCATGCCAAGCGGGTGCTCTCGGTTGCGGTCCACAACCATTACAAGCGGCTCGCCCATGGCGCGAAATCCGCCGACGTCGAATTGGCGAAGTCGAACATCCTGCTGATCGGGCCGACCGGCTGCGGCAAGACGCTGCTGGCCCAGACCCTGGCCCGAATCCTGGACGTGCCCTTCACCATGGCCGATGCGACCACCCTGACCGAGGCGGGGTATGTCGGCGAAGACGTGGAAAACATCATCCTTAAGCTGTTGCAGTCCGCCGATTATAACGTTGAGCGCGCACAGCGCGGCATCGTCTATATCGATGAGGTCGACAAGATCAGCCGCAAGTCGGACAACCCGTCGATCACGCGCGACGTGTCCGGCGAGGGCGTGCAGCAGGCGCTCCTGAAGATCATGGAAGGCACGGTGGCCTCCGTGCCCCCGCAGGGTGGGCGCAAGCATCCGCAGCAGGAATTCCTGCAGGTCGATACGACCAATATCCTGTTCATTTGCGGCGGCGCCTTCGCCGGCCTCGACAAGCTGATCGCCGGCCGCGGCAAGGGCACCTCCATCGGCTTCGGCGCCGACGTGCGGGGGCCGGACGACCGCGCAACGGGCGAGGTCCTGAAGGACGTCGAGCCGGAAGATCTGCTGAAGTTCGGCCTGATTCCGGAATTCGTCGGGCGCCTGCCCGTCGTTGCGACGCTCGAGGATCTGGACGAAGACGCCCTGATCGAGATCCTGACCCAGCCGAAGAATGCGCTCGTCAAGCAGTACGAGCGGCTCTTCGAGATGGAGGATGTGCGGGTCGACTTCACCGAGGATGCGCTGCGCGCGATCTCGGCCAAGGCCATCGCCCGCAAGACCGGCGCCCGCGGCCTGCGCTCGATCATGGAAAGCATCCTTCTCGATCCGATGTACGATCTCCCCAGCCTGGAAGGGGTGGAGGAAATCGTCATCAACCGCGAGGTTGTGGATGGCCGGGCAAAGCCGCTCTACATCTACACCGACCGTCGGGAAGACCTGGGTACAAGCGCCTAAGCGGCTGTTATTCCTTGGTTAATGCCGGGCCTTGAAGTCCGGGCCAGAATCTACAATTTTTAAATCGAAATGCGGTAGACTCCGTCCATTCTGGGTGTTTGCCGGAACCCTCCCTGTCCGGCTCATAATCTCATAAGAGGTATTATGTTGGAACTCGCCCGCGGCAATCTCTTCCCGGTCCTGCCCCTGCGGGACATCGTGGTCTTTCCACACATGATCGTGCCGCTCTTCGTCGGCCGCGACAAATCCGTGCGCGCCCTCGAAGACGTGATGAAGGACGACAAGCAGATCCTCCTGGTGACGCAGAAGAACGCTGCGCAGGACGACCCGACACCGCCGGACATCTACTCCGTCGGTACCATCGGGACGGTCTTGCAGTTGCTGAAGCTGCCCGACGGCACGGTGAAGGTGCTGGTCGAAGGGGGGCAGCGCGCGCGCATCACCAAGTATGCGGATACGGAGGATTTCTTTCAGGCCCACGCGGAGATCGTCCAGGACGATGACGGCGACGACCGCGAACTGGACGCACTCGCGCGCACGGTGGTCTCGCAGTTCGAGCAGTACATCAAGCTGAACAAGAAGATTCCGCCCGAGGTGCTGGTGTCGATCAACCAGATCGACGACTTCAGCAAGCTGGCGGACACGGTTGCCTCCCACCTGGCGCTGAAGATCCCCGAGAAGCAGGAACTGCTGGAAAGCGAGACCGTCAGTGATCGCCTGGAAAAGGTCTATGCCTTCATGGAAGGCGAGATCGGCGTCCTGCAGGTGGAAAAGCGCATCCGCAACCGCGTCAAGCGGCAGATGGAGAAGACCCAGCGCGAGTACTATCTGAATGAGCAGTTGAAAGCCATTCAGAAGGAACTGGGCGAGGGCGAGGACGGCCGCGACGAGCTGGCCGAGATCGAAGAGCGGATCAAGGCGACCAAGCTCTCCAAGGAAGCCAGCGAAAAGGCCATGGCGGAGCTGAAGAAGCTGCGGTCCATGAGTCCGATGTCGGCGGAAGCAACGGTGGTGCGCAACTACCTGGACTGGATTCTTTCCATTCCCTGGAAGAAGCGCACCAAGATCAAGCGCGACATCAACAACGCCCAGGACATCCTGGACGCCGATCACTATGGCCTGGAGAAGGTCAAGGAACGCATCCTGGAATACCTGGCCGTCCAGCAGCGCATGAAGAAGGTGAAGGGGCCGATCCTCTGCCTCGTCGGACCGCCGGGCGTGGGCAAGACCTCGCTGGGCAAGTCCATCGCCAAGGCGACCGGCCGCAATTTCGTGCGCATGAGCCTGGGCGGTGTGCGCGATGAGGCCGAGGTGCGCGGCCATCGCCGCACCTACATCGGCTCGATGCCCGGCAAGGTCATCCAGAGCATGAAGAAGGCAAAGTCTTCCAATCCGCTCTTCCTGCTCGACGAGGTCGACAAACTGGGTGCGGACTGGCGCGGCGATCCGTCGTCGGCCCTGCTCGAGGTGCTCGATCCCGAGCAGAACAGCACCTTCAACGATCACTACCTGGAGGTCGACTACGACCTTTCCGACGTGATGTTCGTGACGACGGCGAACACCCTGCGCATGCCGGGCCCTTTGCTCGACCGCATGGAAGTGATTCGCATTCCCGGCTACACCGAGGATGAGAAGACGCAGATCGCGACGCGCTATCTGATCCCCAAGCAGATGAAGGACCACGGCATCAAGCCGGAGGAGTGGTCGATCTCCGAACAGGCGCTGCGCGATCTCATTCGCCTCTACACCCGCGAAGCCGGCGTCAGAAACCTGGAGCGCGAGATTGCCGGTTTGGTGCGCAAGGCGGTCAAGGAGATCGCCATGGGCAAGACCAAGGTCGTGGCGGTCAACCGCCGCAACCTGGCCAAGTTTGCCGGTGTTCCTCGGTACCGCCACGGCGAGGCCGAGCAGGAAGATATGGTCGGCGTGTCCACCGGACTCGCCTGGACGGAGGTCGGCGGCGAGCTTCTGTCGATCGAGGCCGTGACGCTGCCCGGCAAGGGCAAGGTCACCGCGACCGGCAAGCTCGGCGACGTCATGAAGGAGTCGATCCAGGCCGCCGAGTCCTATGTGAAGAGCCGTGCTGTCGATTACGGCATCAAGCCGACCCTCTTCGAGCGCAAGGACATTCACGTGCACGTGCCGGAGGGGGCGACGCCCAAGGACGGACCCTCCGCCGGCGTGGCGATGGTGACCGCAATCGTGTCCGTGCTCACCGGCAATGCGGTTCGGCGCGACGTTGCGATGACCGGCGAGGTCACCTTGCGTGGGCGTGTGCTTCCGATCGGCGGCTTGAAGGAAAAGCTGCTCGCGGCCCTGCGCGCCAACATCAAGACCGTTCTCATTCCCAAGGAGAACGAGAAGGATCTCGCCGACATTCCGGACAACGTGAAGCGCGGTATGGAGATCGTTCCGACCTCGACCGTCGACGAAGTGCTGGAGCGCGCGCTGGTCGAAAAACTCACGCCGATCGAGTGGAACGAATCGGATGAGGACGTCGGCGCGACTCGAGCGCCGGAAGGAGAGGGCGGTCGCTCCGGCGTACTGACCCACTAGACGCGACTCGGAAATCGCCGATTCGTTTGCTGAATTGTGGGGGTTCTTTAGCCCAAAACCGGCTAAAACCCCTGCATTTCTGCGCTTCTCACGTTGACTGTGTCGGATTTAGCGATCTACAATTTGGGCCTCCTCGGAGCGGTTTTCTTTATCTCTCTGCACTTTCTATCCCTACTGTTAGAAGGGGGTCCACGTGAACAAGAATGATTTGGTAGCAGTTGTCGCGGACAAGACGGGTTTGTCGAAGGCTGATGCGACGAAGTCGGTCGACGGTGTCTTCGATGCAATCACCGAGTCTTTGAAGTCCGGCAACGAGGTGCGCCTCGTCGGCTTTGGCACCTTTACCGTGACGAAGCGCGCTGCTTCTCAGGGGCGCAACCCGCGCACCGGTGAACCCATTCAGATCGCTGCGTCCATGCAGCCGAAGTTCAAGGCCGGTAAGGGCCTGAAGGACGCGGTGAACTAAACCGCCTGCACAAGCTTGAGAGAGCTGCCGGCCGCCCCGCTTGCATCGGAGGCGGCCGGTGCTATTTTGGGCCCTGCCTGCGCCGTACGACCGCGCAGAGCAGCGTGCCGCAGCCGTCGAGGCGTGCGGCAGTGGCGACCGGGTAGCAGCGCTGCCACCGGGTCCTGGGGCGGTTAGCTCAGCTGGCAGAGCATCGCGTTTACACCGCGAGTGTCGGCGGTTCGATCCCGTCACCGCCCACCACCCTCCCACTCCCCGCGTTTGTGCCGGCCGCTTGCCTCAGGGCGTCCGAGCGGATCCCGGGACGTCAGCGCAGATCTTTCGACATCGTTAAGGCCTTGTGCGGCATGATCGCCCGCTGCGGGATTGCGGGTGCGGGATTGCCGCTGCATGAGCGGGGGTTTCGCGGTCCGGCCTCCGGGTCACGCCGGGGGTTCGGCTTTCCCGCAAAGAAACTAGGGGGAAATACGCTTCAGGATGGCTTCGCGCTGCTTGACACCCGGGGGGCGGTGGAGTACATCACCGCGTCCCAGCTACGGGGGTGTAGCTCAGTTGGTTAGAGCGCCGGCCTGTCACGCCGGAGGCCGCGGGTTCAAGTCCCGTCACTCCCGCCATTCACCCGACGATAGAAGCGCGGCCCGCAGAGCCAGCGTCCGCTCCAGTAAGTCTCTGGAAATGGACGGTTCTTTCCATCAGGCCTGCCCGCGCGACAGAAGGACGCGCAGCCCCGAAATCAGGGGGATTGGCGCTTTCCCGGGAATCCCTTCCGCCCTATATTTCCAGTATATGACGGCGATGGGAGATGCGCCGGACGAATGACCTTGCAATGCAGCATTGCTTGCGGCAGTAAACCTTCGCCGGTTTGCCGCAAAACAGCCTTCGCAAAGCCGGCCGGAAAGACACGCCAGGAATGGCGGGCAGGAGAGTGAAGCATGGATGCCTTACTGGCTGAGTACCTGCCGATCCTGATGTTTCTCGGGATTGCGGTGGCGCTTGCGGTGCTGATCGTTGCCGCCTCCTACATCTTGGCCCGGCAGCGTCCGGACTCAGAGAAGGTCTCCGCCTACGAATGCGGCTTCGAGGCTTTTGACGACGCCCGCAGCCGCTTCGACGTCCGCTTCTATCTCGTCGCCATCCTGTTCATCATTTTCGATCTTGAGGTCGCCTTTCTCTTTCCCTGGGCCGTGGCCCTGGGCGACATCGGGGTCTTCGGGTTCTGGTCCATGGTGATCTTCCTGGGGATCCTGACAATCGGCTTCATCTATGAATGGAAGAAGGGAGCCTTGGAATGGGAGTAGAGCGATTGGACCCGACGGCTGCCGCCGCTGCCCGCAGCGATTCCCCTCTGGCGCCCGGGGCCGCACAGGACGCGGTGATCAGCCGCGTCGCCGAGGAGATTTCCGACAAGGGCTTCGTGGTGGCCCAGATGGACAAGCTGGCCGCCTGGGCCCAGTCCGGGTCGCTTTGGCCGATGACCTTCGGCCTGGCCTGCTGCGCGGTGGAGATGATGCACACCGCCTGCAGCCGCTACGACCTCGACCGCTTTGGGATGTTTTTCCGTCCGAGCCCGCGGCAATCGGACGTGATGATCGTCGCCGGCACGCTGACCAACAAAATGGCGCCGGCCCTGCGCAAGGTCTACGACCAGATGCCGGAGCCGCGCTGGGTGCTTTCCATGGGCTCCTGCGCCAACGGCGGCGGCTACTACCACTACTCCTATTCGGTGGTGCGCGGCTGTGACCGGATCGTGCCGGTTGACATCTATGTTCCGGGCTGCCCTCCGACAGCCGAGGCGCTGCTCTACGGCATTATTCAGCTGCAGAAGAAGATCAAGCGCTCTGCGGCCATCGTCCGGTGAGCCCCGGTGAGCCCCGGTCCCCACTGTCTCTAAAAGGAAGAGCCGAAATCCGATGATCGAAGCGCTGCGGGATCTTGGCGAATACCTTTCCACGGCCCTGGCCGACGACCTGCAGGGTCAGGAGATCGGCCATGGACAGCTCAACCTGCTGACCGCCCGGGGATCGATCGTCAAGGTGCTGACCTTCCTGCGCGATGACCAGAACTGCCAGTTCAAGCAGCTGATGGACATCACCGCGGTCGACCGTCCGGAACAGCCGGAGCGTTTGGAACTGGTTTACAATCTGCTGTCGCTGAAACTGAACCAGCGTATCCGGGTCAAGCTGACGACCGACGAGCGCAGCCCTGTCGAGTCGGTGGCGGGCGTGTTCTCTTCGGCCATCTGGCCGGAACGGGAGGCATGGGACATGTTCGGCGTGTTCTTCTCCGGCCATCCGGACCTGCGGCGCATCCTCACCGACTACGGTTTCGAAGGGCATCCGCTGCGCAAGGACTTCCCGCTGACGGGGTTCAAGGAAGTGCGCTACGACGAACAGCAGAAGCGGGTGGTCTACGAACCCGTCAAGCTGCAGCAGGAGTTTCGCCACTTCGACTTCCTCAGTCCCTGGGAGGGCATGCTGCGCCTGCCGGGTGACGAAAAGGCAGAGGCCGAAAAGACCCAGGAGGAGGGTGCCTGATGGGCGAAGTCCAGATCAAGCCGCTGACGCTCAACTTCGGCCCCCAGCACCCGGCCGCCCATGGCGTGCTGCGCCTTGTCCTTGAGATGGACGGCGAGGTGATCGAGCGCGCGGACCCGCACATCGGTCTGCTGCATCGGGGCACCGAGAAGCTCATCGAGTACAAGACCTATCTGCAGGCGGTGCCTTACTTCGACCGCCTCGACTACGTTGCGCCGATGAACCAGGAGCACGCCTTTGCTCTCGGTGTGGAGCGCCTGCTGGGGATCGAGGTGCCGCTGCGCGGCCAGTACATCCGCGTGCTCTATTGCGAGATCGGCCGCATCCTCAATCACCTTCTGAACATCACCACCTTCGCCATCGACGTCGGCGCCATGACGCCCATCCTCTGGGGCTTCGAGGAGCGCGAGAAGCTGATGGAGTTCTACGAGCGGGCCTGTGGTGCGCGCCTGCACGCGGCCTACTTCCGGCCGGGCGGCGTGCACCAGGATCTGCCGGCCGGGCTGCTGGAGGACATCGCGACCTTCTGCGAGACTTTCCCCGGCGTTATCGACGACATCGAAGGGCTGCTGACGGAGAACCGCATTTTCCGTCAGCGCACCGTCGACATCGGCATAATCTCGCGCGAAGAGGCTGAGGACTGGGGTTTCTCCGGCCCGATGATGCGTGGCTCCGGGGTGCCCTGGGATCTGCGCAAGTCGCAGCCCTACGACTGCTATGCCGATATCGACTTCGACATTCCCGTCGGCAAGAACGGCGACTGCTTCGACCGCTACCTCGTGCGCATCGAGGAGATGCGCCAGAGCCTGAGGATCATGCGCCAGTGCATCGAGAAGATGCCGGCGGGGGCTGTGCAGGTGGCCGATCACAAGATCACGCCGCCCAAGCGCGGCGAGATGAAGCGCTCCATGGAAGCGCTGATCCATCACTTCAAGCTCTATACGGAAGGCTATCACGTGCCGCCGGGCGATACCTATGCCGCGGTCGAGGCGCCGAAGGGCGAGTTTGCCGTCTATCTGGTGTCCGACGGGACGAACCGGCCCTACCGCTGCAAGATCCGCGCGCCGGGCTTTTCCCACCTGGCGGCCATGGACTACATGTGCAAGGGGCACATGCTCGCCGACAGTGTCGCGATCCTGGGCTCCATGGACATCGTCTTCGGTGAGGTGGACCGATGAAGACCACGAGCTTCCCCGCAGGCGAGAGCGATGACTTCGCCTTCACGGCGGAAAACGATGCGCGTGCCAAGACGATCATGGCGCGCTATCCCGAAGGCCGTGAGTCCAGCGCCATGATCGCTCTGCTCGATCTCGCGCAGCGGCAGAACGGCGGATGGCTCTCGGTCCCGGCCATCGAGTACGTGGCCAACTACCTGAACGTGGCGCCGATCCGCGCGCACGAGGTGGCGAGCTTTTACTCGATGTTCAACGAGAAGCCCGTCGGCAAGTACTTCATCCAGGTCTGCCGCACCACGCCCTGCTGGCTGCGCGGCTCCGACGGGATCACGGAGGCCTGCAAGAAGAAGCTGGGCGTCGGACTGCGCGAGGTTTCCGAAGACGGGCTCTTCAGCGTCATCGAGGTGGAGTGCCTCGGCGCCTGCGCCAATGCGCCGATGGTCCAGATCAACGATCACTACTACGAAGACCTGACGCCGGAGCGTATGGCCGAGATCATCGACGCGCTGCGCGCCGGCGAAGAGGTGGCTGTCGGCTCGCAGACCGGCCGCCTGAGTTCGGCGCCCGAAGGCGGCCCGCAGACCCTTGTGGACGTTCCCGCTCCGGCGGCCGATCCAGGGTCCGGTCCGGCCCCCAATCCGGGGGAGGCCGACTGATGCTGAGCGACAAGGACCGCATCTTCACCAACCTCTACGGCCAGGAGGACTGGAGCCTGGCGGGTGCGCGCAAGCGTGGCGTCTGGGACGACACCAAGAAGCTCCTTCAGCTTGGCCGCGAGAGCATCGTCGAGATGGTCAAGGACTCCGGTCTGCGCGGGCGGGGCGGCGCCGGCTTCCCGACCGGCCTCAAGTGGTCTTTCATGCCCAAGGAGAGCGGCGACCGCCCGGCCTATCTGGTGGTCAACGCCGACGAGTCCGAGCCGGGTTCCTGCAAGGACCGCGAGATCCTACGCAACGATCCGCACCGCCTGTTGGAAGGCTGCCTGGTGGCCGGCTTCGCCATGGGGGCCAAGGCCTGCTACATCTACATCCGCGGCGAATACTTCCACGAAGGCTCCCAGGTTCAGAAGGCCATCGATGAAGCCTACGACGCCGGGCTGATCGGCAAGAACGCGGCCGGCAGCGGCTACGACTACGACATCTATCTGCACCGCGGCGCCGGCGCCTACATCTGCGGCGAGGAAACGGCGCTGCTCGAAAGCCTGGAAGGCAAGAAGGGCCAGCCGCGTCTGAAGCCGCCGTTCCCGGCCGCGGTCGGTCTCTACGGCTGCCCGACCACGATCAACAACGTCGAGACCATTGCCGTGGTGCCGGAAATCCTGCGCCGCGGTGTGGAGTGGTGGACGGCGCTGGGCCGCCCGAACAACACCGGCACCAAGATCTTCAGCATCTCCGGCCATGTGAACAAGCCGTTGAACGTGGAGGAGGAGATGGGCATCCCGATGAAGGAGCTCATCGAGAAGCACGCCGGCGGCGTGACCGGCGGCTGGGACAATCTGCTGGCGGTGATCCCCGGCGGATCCTCGGTCCCCTGCCTGCCGGCGAGCATCTGCAGCACGATTCTGATGGACTTCGACTCGCTGCGCGAGGCGCAGTCCGGCCTCGGCACCGCGGCCGTCATCGTGATGGACAAGTCGACGGACATCGTTGCCGCCATCGCCCGGCTCTCGCACTTCTACATGCACGAGAGCTGCGGCCAGTGCACGCCCTGCCGCGAGGGCACGGGCTGGATGTATCGGGTGATGACACGCATGATCCGCGGCGATGCGGAGGTCGAAGAGATCGACACGCTGCTGGACGTGACCTATCAGGTCGAAGGGCATACGATCTGCGCGCTGGGCGATGCGGCGGCCTGGCCGATCCAGGGCCTGCTGCGCCACTTCCGCCCGGAGGTCGAGCGGCGCATCCTGGATTTCAAGAAAACCCAGCAGGCGGCGGAGTAGGGGAGAAGCGATGCCGAAGCTGACGATCGACGGCAGGGAAATCGAGGTCGCGGACGGCCTGACCGTTCTGCAGGCCTGCGAACTGGCGGGCGTCGAGATCCCAAGGTTCTGTTACCACGACCGCCTCTCGGTCGCCGGCAACTGCCGCATGTGCCTGGTGGAGATGGAACGTGCGCCAAAGCCGATCGCCTCCTGCGCCATGCCGGTGGGCGAGGGCATGGTCATCAAGACCAATACGGACACCGTCCGCAAGGCCCGCCAGGGGGTCATGGAATTCCTGTTGATCAACCACCCTCTGGACTGCCCGATCTGCGACCAGGGCGGAGAGTGCGACCTGCAGGACCAGGCCATGGCCTACGGCTTCGACCGCAGCCGCTATCAGGAGAACAAGCGCGCGGTCACCGAGAAGTATATGGGCCCGCTCATCAAGACCATCATGACGCGCTGCATCCAGTGCACGCGCTGTGTGCGCTTCGCCACGGAGGTGGCCGGCGTGGAAGAAATCGGTCTGGTGAACCGCGGCGAGCATGCCGAGATCACGACCTTGGAGAAGGCGGTAAACTCAGAGCTTTCGGGCAACATGGTTGACGTCTGTCCGGTCGGCGCCCTGACCTCCCGGCCCTATGCCTTCGCGGCGCGGCCCTGGGAACTGCGCAAGACCGACTCCATCGACGTCATGGACGCCGTGGGTTCGAACGTGCGCATCGACAGCCGCGGGCGCGAGGTGATGCGGGTTCTGCCGCGCCTGCATGAGGAGATCAACGAGGAGTGGATCTCCGACAAGACCCGCCACGCCTGCGACGGGCTCGCACGGCAGCGTCTCGACCGGCCTTATCTGCGCAACGGCGAAGGACGCCTGGAAGCGGTGTCATGGGCCGAGGCCTTCAAGGCGATCGGGGAACGCCTGAAAGGGATCAGCGGGGACAAGATCGCCGCCATCGCCGGTGATCTCTGCGATGCGGAGTCCATGCTGGCGCTGAAGCAGCTGATGAACGGCCTGGGCTCGCAGAACCTGGACTGCCGCCAGGACGGCGCCAAGCTCGACCCGTCGTTCCGCGCCGGCTATCTCTTCAACACCTCCATCGCCGGGATCGAACAGGCCGATTCGGTGTTGATGATCGGCACCAATCCGCGCTGGGAAGCGGCCATGGTGAACGCGCGGCTGCGCAAGCGCTTCCTGATGGGCGGTTTGAAGGCGGGCCTGATCGGCCAGCGTATCGACCTGACCTTCCCCTACGACTATCTCGGCGCCGGACCCGACAGTCTCGCGGAACTGGCGGAGGGGCGCGGGGGCTTCGCCGAGATCCTGGAGAAGGCCGAGCGGCCGATGCTGATCCTCGGCATGGGCGCGCTGGCGCGCGCAGACGGCGCAGCCGTGCTGGCCACGGCGCGCAAGCTGGCCGAGCGCTTCGGCATGGTCCGCGACGGCTGGAACGGCTTCAACGTGCTGCACACCGCTGCCGGGCGTGTGGCCGGCCTCGACCTGGGCTTCCTGCCGGGGCCCGGCGGCCGCGATCTGGAGGGCATCCTTCAGGGAGCGTCGGACGGCTCCATCGAAGCCGTCTATCTGCTGGGGGCGGACGAGATCGACATGAGCGGCCTCGGCCGGTCGGGCGAGGGGCCTTTCGTCATCTATCAGGGTCACCACGGCGATGCCGGTGCGCACCGTGCCGACGTGATCCTGCCGGGAGCGGCCTATCCGGAGAAGAACGCCACCTACGTGAACACCGAGGGGCGCGTGCAGCTTGCGCGCCTCGCCAGCTTCCCGCCCGGCGAGGCGCGGGAGGACTGGACCATCCTCAGGGCGCTTTCGGAGGTGATCGGCCAGCGCCTGCCCTATGACAATCTGGGCGAACTGCGCCAGACCCTGATCGAGGTCAACCCGCTGTTCTCCGCCATCGATCAGATCGAACCGGCGGCCTGGGGCGATTTCGGCCAGGACGGCGCGATGGGCAGCGATCCCTTCGTCTCGCCGATCGGCAACTTCTACATGACCGACCCGATCAGCCGGGCGTCGGTGACCATGGCCGAATGCACCGAGGCGATCGGCCTGGGCGCCAAGGGGGAGGCGACCGGCACCGATGGCTGATTTCTACGCCGATGTCTGGTTCTTTCTGAACAACAACCCGCTGGGCCAGGGCGCCTTTATTGTTCTTCAGATTCTGGCGGTCCTGGTGCCGCTGCTGCTGGGCGTGGCCTACCTGACTTATGCCGAGCGCAAGGTCATCGGCGCCATGCAGCTGCGCAAGGGCCCCAACGTCGTCGGGCCCTTCGGGCTGTTGCAACCCATCGCCGATGCCGTAAAGCTGCTGTTCAAGGAAACCATCCTGCCCGCGGGCGCCAACCGGGTGGTCTTCCTGATGGCGCCCATGCTGACCTTTGTCCTGGCGCTGATCGGCTGGGCGGTGATCCCCTTCGACTACGGCCTGGTGCTGGCCGACATCAACGTCGGGATTCTCTACCTCTTCGCGATTTCGTCGCTCGGCGTCTACGGCGTGATCATGGCCGGCTGGGCCTCCAACTCGAAGTATCCCTTCCTGGGGGCCTTGCGGTCGGCGGCGCAGATGGTGTCCTACGAGGTCTCCATGGGCTTCGTGATCATCACCGTCCTGCTGCTGGTCGGCTCGCTGAACCTGACGGAGATCGTGCGGGCCCAGGACGGGGCCTACGGGATCTTCAGCTGGTTCTGGCTGCCGATGTTCCCGATGTTCATCATTTTCTTCGTCTCGGTCCTGGCCGAGACCAACCGCTCCCCCTTCGACCTGCCGGAAGGCGAGTCGGAGCTGGTGGCGGGCTTCATGGTGGAATACTCCTCCATGAGCTTCGCGCTCTTCTTCCTCGGCGAGTACGCCAACATGATCCTGATGAGCGCGATGACCGCGATCCTGTTCCTCGGCGGCTGGCTGCCGCCGTTCGATATAGCGCCCTTCAACTGGATACCCGGGCCGATCTGGCTGGCCCTGAAGGTCGCCCTCGTACTCTTCTGCATGCTGTGGGTGAGGGCCACCTTCCCACGCTATCGCTATGACCAGCTGATGCGCCTGGGCTGGAAGGTGTTTCTGCCCTTCTCGCTGTTCTGGGTGGTGCTGACCGCTGGTGTTCTGGTCGCCTTCGACCTCGTGCCGCAGACCTGAGGGCAAGGCGATGCTGCAGACCCCGCCAGTAAGGCAGGAGCAATGACATGGGCATGATGGAACGTGGCCTGAAGAGCTTGTTGCTCAGCGAACTGCTGTCCGGCATGTCGCTGACGCTGCGGTACTTCTTCAAGCCGAAAGTGACCCTGAATTATCCCCACGAAAAGGGCCCCTTGAGCCCGCGGTTCCGCGGCGAGCATGCGCTCAGGCGCTATGCCAACGGCGAGGAGCGCTGCATCGCCTGCAAGCTCTGCGAGGCGATCTGCCCGGCCCAGGCCATCACCATCGAAGCCGAACCGCGCGCCGACGGGAGCCGGCGCACGACGCGCTACGATATCGATATGACCAAGTGCATCTACTGCGGCTTCTGTCAGGAAGCCTGTCCGGTGGATGCCATCGTCGAAGGGCCGAACTTCGAATTCGCGGCGGAGACCCGCGAGGAGCTCTTCTACAACAAGGAAAAGCTGTTGGATAACGGCGATCGCTGGGAAACCGAGATCGCCCAGAACCTTGAATTGGACGCGCCCTACCGCTAAGACGCGGCGGAAGACGCACCAAGTGGGCATGTGATTGGGGGAAGTACCGTGCGCGCAGTAGCAAGTGCCCAGGGCGGCAGCCCGCGGGCGATGGCGGGAGGAGGTCAGCCATGATCCTACAGGGCTTGGCCTTCTACCTCTTTGCGGCCGTGACCGTGGCTGCCGGCGTGATGGTGATCACCTCGCGCAACCCGGTGCATTCCGTTCTCTTCCTGATCCTGGCGTTCTTCAACTCGGCCGGCCTCTTCGTCCTGATGGGCGCCGAGTTCCTCGCTATGATCCTGGTCGTCGTCTATGTGGGCGCGGTCGCCGTTCTCTTCCTCTTCGTGGTGATGATGCTGGACATCAACTTCGTGCAGATGCGCGAAGGCTTCATGCAGTATCTGCCCCTGGGGGCGATGATCGGGCTGATCCTGCTGGTGGAACTCGTTCTGGTCGGCGTCGCCTGGGTGGTGGCGCCGGCGGCCGAAACCCTTGCCGCCGTCCCGGCGGCGCCGGCAGGCGACCTGCACAACACCCGCGCCCTGGGCAATGTGATCTACACCGACTACGTCTACCTCTTCCAGGCGGCGGGCCTCATCCTGCTGGTGGCCATGGTCGGGGCCATCGTGCTGACCCTGCGCCAGCGCGAGGGCGTGCGGCGGCAGTCCATCGCGGAGCAGACCAGTCGTACCCGCGAGGAAGCGGTCGAGGTGAAGCAGATCCCAACCGGAAGCGGGGTCTAGGCAGATGCTGGAAATCGGGCTTGGCCACTATCTGACCGTCGCCGCCATCCTCTTTACGCTGGGGATCTTCGGAATCTTCCTCAATCGTAAGAACGTCATCATCATCCTGATGTCCATCGAACTGATGCTGCTTGCGGTCAACATCAACCTCGTCGCCTTCTCGACCCATCTGCAGGATCTGGTCGGGCAGGTCTTCGCCATGTTCGTCCTGACCGTGGCGGCGGCGGAGGCCGCCATCGGCTTGGCCATCCTGGTTGTGTACTTCCGCAACCGTGGCTCCATCGAGGTCGAAGACATCAACATGATGAAGGGCTAGGGGAAGGCCGCTCTCATGGATCAACTCATCGTCCTGCTGCCCCTTCTGGGCGCGATCGTCGCCGGGTTCTTCGGGCCCTGGATCGGCGACCGCGTTTCCATGCTGGTCACCTGCAGCCTGCTGGTCGTTTCGGCGATCCTCTCCGGCATCGTTTTCTACGACGTCGCCATCGCCGGCAATGCGCGCACCACGGAGCTTTTCACCTGGATCGATTCCGGCAGCTTCGAGGTCAGCTGGGCGCTGCGCGTCGACACCCTGACGGCGGTCATGCTGGTGGTTGTCACCTGGGTTTCCTCCATGGTGCACATCTACTCCGTCGGCTACATGTCGCACGACAAGGCCAAGCCGCGCTTCTTCGCCTACCTGAGCCTCTTCACCTTCTTCATGCTGATGTTGGTGACTGCCGACAACTTCGTGCAGATGTTCTTCGGTTGGGAAGGCGTCGGCCTGGCGTCCTACCTGCTGATCGGCTTCTGGTACGAGCGGCCCAGCGCCTGCGCAGCGGCCATCAAGGCTTTCCTCGTCAACCGCGTCGGCGATGTCGGCTTCGCGCTGGGCATCTGCGGGGCCTTCGTGCTCTTCGGGGCCGCCGGCTTCGACGAGGTCTTCGCCGCGGTTCCCGGCATGGCCGATGCCGAGTTCGTCGCCTTCGGCATCGAGGGCCATGCGCTGACCATCATCTGCATCCTTCTGTTCATCGGCGCCATGGGCAAGTCGGCGCAGCTTGGGCTCCATACCTGGCTGCCGGACGCCATGGAGGGCCCGACCCCGGTTTCCGCCCTGATCCATGCCGCGACCATGGTGACAGCCGGCGTCTTCATGGTCGCGCGCCTCTCGCCGATGTTCGAGTACGCGCCCACCGCCCTGGAGCTGGTCACCTACATCGGCGCCCTGACGGCCTTCTTCGCCGCCAGCGTCGGCCTGACCCAGAACGACATCAAGCGGGTCATCGCCTATTCGACCTGCTCCCAGCTCGGCTATATGTTCTTTGCCATCGGCGTATCGGCCTATTCGGCAGCGATCTTCCACCTGATGACCCACGCCTTCTTCAAGGCGCTGCTGTTCCTCGGCGCCGGTTCGGTCATCCATGCCATGTCGGACGAGCAGGACATGCGCCGGATGGGGGGCATCTACAAGATGATTCCCATGACCTACATCCTGATGTGGATCGGCACCCTGTCGCTCCTGGGCATCGGCATTCCGGGCACGCCGATCGGCTTTGCCGGCTTCTTCTCCAAGGACATCGTGGTGGAGGCGGCCTATGCCGACCACTCGGGCCACGGAACCTTCGCCTTTATCGTCGGCGTCTCCGCCGCCGCAATGACGGCCTTCTATTCCTGCCGCCTGATGTTCATGACCTTCCATGGCAAACCGCGGGCGTCCAAGGAAGTGATGGACCACATTCACGAGTCGCCGCAGGTGATGCTGATCCCGCTTTACTTCCTGGCGCTGGGCGCGGTGATCGCCGGCGGCGGGATGTATTACTTCTTCGTCGGCGACGGCATGAACGCGTTCTGGGGCGAGTCGCTGCTGGTCCTGCCGGGCAACAACACGGTGGAGGAGGCGCACCACGTGCCCTTCTGGGTAAAGGCCTCGCCGCTGGTTGCCGGGCTCATCGGCATCGCCATCGCCTGGCTGATGTACATCCGCTCGCCGGACCTGCCGGGCCAACTGGCGCGGTCGCTGCGCCCGCTCTACCTCTTCTCTTTCAACAAGTGGTATTTCGACGAGCTCTACGACCGGGTTTTCGTGCGTCCGGCGCGGTTGATCGGCTTCGGTCTCTGGAAGGGCGGCGACGGTGCCGTCATCGACGGCCTCGGGCCCGACGGCATTGCGGCCACGACCCGCAATATCTCGCGCCGTGCCTCGCTGCTGCAGAGCGGCTACGTCTACCACTATGCCTTTGCCATGCTGATCGGGGTCGTGATCCTGGTTACCTGGTACATCTTGAGCCAGCTGGGGTGATCACGCGATGACGGGTTGGCCGCTTCTTTCGACGATCACCTTCCTGCCGCTGGTCGGGGCGCTGATCATCCTGCTGATCGGGCGTCATGAAGACGAGGCCGTGGTGGCGAAGAACGCGCGCTACATGGCGCTCTGGACGTCTTTCGTCACCTTCATCGTCTCGCTGTTCCTCTGGACCGGGTTCGACCGCAACTCGGCGGACTTCCAGTTCGTCGAGCGGGTCGACTGGATCCCGGCCTTCAACATCAGCTACCACATGGGCGTCGACGGCATCTCGATGATGTTCGTCCTGCTCTCGACGCTGTTGACACCGCTCTGCGTGCTGGCCAGTTGGAACGCCATCCAGACGCGGGTGAAGGAATACATGGTCGCCTTCCTCGTGCTCGAGACGCTGATGGTGGGCATGTTCTGCGCGCTCGATCTGGTGGTCTTCTACATCTTCTTCGAAGGCGTGCTGATCCCGATGTTCCTGATCATCGGCATCTGGGGCGGCGGCCGGCGCGTCTATGCGGCCTTCAAGTTCTTCCTCTACACCCTGCTGGGTTCGGTGCTGATGCTGCTGGCGATCCTCGCCATGTACTTCGACGCCGGCACCACCGATATCCCGACCCTGCTGGCGCACGGCTTCCCGGCCTCTATGCAGGCCTGGCTGTGGCTGGCCTTCTTCGCGTCCTTTGCCGTGAAGATCCCGATGTGGCCGGTCCACACCTGGTTGCCGGACGCCCACGTGGAAGCGCCGACCGCCGGCTCGGTCATCCTGGCCGGCGTGCTCCTGAAGATGGGCGGCTACGGCTTCCTGCGCTTCTCGCTGCCGATGATGCCGCTGGCCTCCGACTTCTTCGCCCCCATGGTCTTCGGCCTTTCGGTCATCGCGGTGATCTACACCTCCCTCGTGGCTCTGGCCCAGGAGGACATGAAGAAGCTGATCGCCTATTCCTCCGTGGCCCATATGGGCTTCGTGACCATCGGCATCTTCGTCGCCAATCAGCAGGGGATCGAGGGCGCGATCTTCCAGATGCTGTCGCACGGCATCGTCTCGGCCGCACTCTTCCTGATCGTCGGTGTTGTGTACGACCGTATGCACACGCGCCTGATCGAGCGTTACGACGGCCTCGTCGAGCGCATGCCGGCCTATGCCCTGGTCTTCATGCTCTTCATGCTGGCCTCTGTCGGGCTGCCGGGCACCAGCGGCTTTATCGGAGAGTTCCTGGTGCTGGTGGGCGCCTTCCAGGTCAATACCTGGGTCGCGCTGCTGGCGGCCACCGGCATGGTGCTGGGCGCGGCCTATATGCTTTACCTCTACCGGCGCATCATTTTCGGGAAGATCACCAAGGACGACCTGAAGTCCATTCTCGACATGGATTGGCGCGAGAAGGCGGTCTTCGCCCCGCTGGTCGTCCTGGTGCTCTGGATGGGCATCTACCCCGCGTCCTTCATCGATGTGATGGCGCCCTCGGTCGAACGCCTGGTGGAGAACTATCAACTTGCGCTTGCCGGCGCCGAGGGCCCGCTGCTTGCCGGCCTCTGGCCGACGCGTTAGGAGGGGGCGATGACCGAACTGAACCTGACGGCGGTCCTGCCGGAACTGCTGCTCGCGATCGGCGGCATGGCCCTGCTGATGCTGGGGGTCTTCCGCGGCAACGGCGGCACGCGCCTGGTTCTCTGGCTGACGGTGGCGCTCTTTGCCGTGGCCTTCGTCATGATCCTGGTCACCATGGGCCGCGACGAGGTCGCCCTCAACCGCCTCTTCGTCGCCGATGCCTTCGGCGACTTCATGAAGCTGCTGGCGCTGGTGGGCTCGGCGGTCACTCTGGTGATGTCCATCCGCTTCATCGAGCGGGAGGGGATGGCGCGCTTCGAGTATCCGGTGCTGATCCTCTTTGCGACCCTCGGCATGTTGCTGATGATCTCGGCCAACGACATGCTGTCGCTTTACCTGGGCCTCGAACTGCAAAGCCTTTCGCTCTACGTCGTGGCGGCTTTCCGCCGCGATCACCTGCGCTCGAGCGAGGCGGGGCTCAAGTATTTCGTCCTGGGCGCGCTGTCGTCCGGCATGCTGCTCTACGGCATGTCCATGGTCTACGGCTTCGCCGGCACCACCTCCTTCGAAGGGCTGGCCGGGCTGATGGCGCAGATGAACGCCGCGGACGAAGCACCACCCATCGGTCTGATCGTCGGTATCGTGTTCCTGGCCGCGGGCCTTGCCTTCAAGATCTCAGCCGTGCCCTTCCACATGTGGACGCCGGATGTCTACGAGGGCGCGCCGACGCCGGTGACGGCCTTCTTCGCCACCGCCCCCAAGATGGCGGCTATGGCCCTGATCGTGCGAGTGATGATCGAGCCCTTCGGCGACCTGGTGGCGCAGTGGCAGCAGATCATCTGGTTCATCGCCCTGGCGTCCATGGTTCTGGGGGCCATCGCGGCGATCAGCCAGACCAATATCAAGCGCCTGATGGCCTACAGCTCCATCGGTCATATCGGCTATGCGCTGATCGGTCTTGCCGCCGGCACGGAGCAGGGGGTTCAGGGTATCCTGATCTATCTGACGATCTACCTCGTCATGAACCTCGGCACCTTCGCCTGTATCCTCTGCATGCGTCAGAAGGACATCATGGTAGAGGGGATCGAGGACCTGAAGGGCCTGAGCAAGACCAACCCCGGCATGGCCTTCGCGCTGGCCACCTTCATGTTCTCCATGGCCGGCATCCCGCCGCTGGTCGGCTTCTTCGGCAAGTTCTACATCTTCCTCGCCGCCATCGAGGCCGGGCTCTATGTCCTTGCCGTCGCCGGCGTCCTGAGTTCGGTGGTTGGCGCCTTCTACTATCTGCGGATCGTCAAGCTGATGTATTTCGATGAGCCGGTGGAGGCCTTCGACCGGCCCATCGGTCGCGAGATGACGGCGATCGTCGCCTGCGCCAGCCTTCTGATCCTGCTGACCACGGTCTGGTTCGCGCCCCTGGGCGACGGCACGGCTTTTGCGGCCGCCTCGCTGTTCGAGGGATGACACCCGCGGCATCGAAGGACCGGGTGCCGAAGCTGCCCCCGGCCTACCGCCTGGTTCAGCTGGAGGAGATCGACAGCACCAGCAGCGAGGCCAAGCGCCGCGCCGAGGACGGCGCCGAGGACGGCACCCTGATCTGGGCTAAGCGGCAGACCGCGGGCTATGGGCGTCAGGACCGCGGCTGGGACAGCGACCAGGGCAATCTCTTCTTTTCCCTGATCGTGCGGCCGGACTGCCGGCTGGAGGAGGCCGCGCAGTTGAGCTTCCTGGCCGCGCTTGCGCTGGGCGATGCGGTCGGCAGCGTGGCGCCGCCAATGATCGAGGTCACCTACAAATGGCCCAACGACGTTCTCTTCAATGGCCGCAAGGGTGCGGGTATCCTCCTGGAGTCCAAGAGCAAAGCTGACGGCGGCCTCGATTGGCTGGTGATCGGAATTGGTGCCAACGTAACCTCTTTTCCGACCCAGACGCGTTTCCCCGCCACCAGCCTGCACTTCGAAGGCTGCCCCGGCAGCGTGACGGCCATCGACCTGCTGGAGTCCTTCAGCCGCCATTGCCTTTCCTGGATCAACCGCTGGCTTGACGACGGCTTCGCGCCGATCCGTCAGGCCTGGCTGAACCATGCCGAGGGCCTGTCGAAGGAGATCGAGGTGCGGCTGCCGCAGGAAACCCTGACCGGTCGCTTTGAGGATCTCGATCCGCGGGGCGCCCTCAAGCTGACTTTGCCGGACGGCAGCCAGCGCAGCATCTCGGCGGGGGAGGTCTACTTCCCCATGGCCCGATAACAGGGCGGGGAAGGAGAACCGATGCTGCTTGCCGTCGATGCCGGAAACACCAATGTCGTTTTCTCGATTTTCGATGGGGAGACGCTCAGAGCCAAATGGCGTGCGTCCAGCGACTCCAAGCGCACCGCCGACGAATATGCCGTCTGGCTCACGCAGTTGATGACCCTGGAGGACCTGCGGCCGGCCGATGTCACGGAAGCGATCATCGCCAACGTGGTCCCCGCCGCCGCCTACCACCTGACGGCGCTCTGCGAGTCGTTTTTTCAGGCCAAGCCCATGGTGATCGGCGATCCCCAGGTCGATCTGGGTATCCAGGTGCGCATGGACAGGCCAGAGAATGTCGGCGCCGACCGCCTGGTCAACGCCGTCGCCGCCCATCACAGCTACGGCGGACCGCTGATCGCCATCGACTTCGGGACCGCGACCACCTTTGACATCATCGGTCCGGACGGCGCCTACGAGGGGGGCGTGATTGCGCCCTCGGCCCAGCACTCCAGCGAGGCGCTCTACCGCGCGGCCGCACAGTTGCCGCGGGTGAAGATCGAGCGGCCCGAGCATGTGATCGGCAAGGACACGGTCCCGGGCATGAAGTCCGGCATCTACTGGGGCTACGTCGGGCTGATCGAAGGGCTGGTTGCACGCATTCGCGAAGAGTACGGTCAGCCCATGAAGGTGATTGCCACCGGCGGCCTGGCCCCGATCTATGCCGAAGCGACCTCGGTCATCGAGGCCGTCGATCAAGACCTGACGCTGCGCGGTCTCTGCCTGATCCACGCGGCGAATGCGGGAGCCTGAGGGCATGGAGGGCGATTACGCCGCCGCCGATCTCGGCGCCGAAAGCCTGTATTTCCTGCCGCTCGGCGGGACCGGCGAAATCGGCATGAACCTCAATCTCTACGGCCACAAGGGCGCCTGGCTGATGGTGGATCTCGGCATCACCTTTGCCGACGGTCGCCTGCCGGGCATCGATGTGCTGATGCCGGATTCCCTCTTCATCGAGGAGCGGCGCGAGGATCTGGCCGGACTGGTGCTGACCCATGCCCATGAAGATCACATCGGTGCCGTTCCCTATCTCTGGCCGATGCTGCGTTGTCCGGTCTATGCGACCCGTTTCACCGCCGCCCTGCTGCGGCGCAAGCTGGCGGAGTTCGGCTTGCTGGAGGAGGTGCCGCTCACGGAAGTACCGCTCTCCGGCCAGTTTTCCGTCGGCCCTTTCGACATTGAGCTGATCACGCTGACCCACTCGATCCCGGAGCCCAATGCCGTGGTGATCCGCACCGGGGCGGGGACGGTGCTTCACACCGGCGACTGGAAGCTGGATCCCGACCCGCTCGTGGGCGACAACTACGACGAGTCGCGGTTGAAGGCCCTCGCCGAGGAAGACGTGCTGGCCATGGTGGGAGATTCGACCAACGCCATGGTGCCCGGCGAGGCCGGGTCCGAGGCCGAAGTGCGGGAACACCTCCGCGCCGTGATCTCCGGGCTCAAACAGCGGGTTGCCGTTGCCTGTTTCGCGAGCAACGTCGCGCGGCTGGAAACGGTCATCCGCGTGGCTGAGGAAACCGGCCGGCGCGTCTGCCTGCTCGGCCGCTCCATGCACCGCATCGTCGACTGCGCGGAGGAGAGCGGCTACCTGAAGGGGCATACCCCCTTTCTGTCGGAAGACGAAATCGACTATCTGCCGCGCGACGAAGTGATGCTCCTCTGCACGGGAAGCCAGGGCGAGCCGCGCGCCGCCCTCTGGCGTCTGGCGCGCGGCGATCATCCTGCGGTGGCGCTTGACCGCGGCGATGCCGTGGTGTTCTCGTCACGGGTCATTCCGGGCAATGAGACCAAGATCTTCGAGTTGCAGAACGCCCTGGTCGAGGCCGGGATCGACATCATCGACGACCGCGATCACGACATTCACGTTTCCGGCCATCCCGGGCGCGAAGAACTAATCCAGATGTACCAATGGGTGCGCCCGCGGGTCGCGGTGCCGGTACACGGCGAGCTACGCCATCTGGCCGCCCACGCCCAGATCGCCAAGGAGTGCCAGATCCCGCAGCAGATCGTCGCCCGCAACGGCGCGATGATCCAGTTGGCGCCGGGCGACGCGCGGATCGTCGACCAGGTTCCAGCCGGCCGCCTGGCTTACGAGGGGCGGCGGCTCCTGCCGCTCAACAGCCCGGTGGTGAAGAGCCGGCAGAAGATGGTGTTCAACGGGGCCGCGGCGGTGACCGTGGTCCTGGACGAGCGCGGACAGTTGGATGGCGATCCCGAGATCAGCACGGCCGGCCTCTTCGAACCCCAGGAGGAGCAGGAGGAACTGGCAGAGATTGACCGCGCGGTCCGCGATGCCGTCCAGCGCCTTGGCAAGCGTGAGCGCCGTGACGATATGGCAGTAGAGGAAGTCGTCGGGCAGGCCGTGCGCCGTACGGTCAACCGCCTGCTCGGCAAGAAGCCGGTAACCATGGTCCACGTGATCCGCTTCGAATAGTCTGGGGTGTCGATGACGAGAGGAGATGCAGAATGATCGGACGCTTGAACCACATCGCCATTGCCGTGCCGGACCTGGAGGCCGGCGCCGCGGTCTACCGCAGCATGCTGGGCGCCGAGGTCTCGGATCCCGTGCCGCAGCCCGACCACGGCGTGACGGTGATTTTCGTCACCCTGCCCAACACCAAGATCGAACTGCTTCATCCCTTGGGCGACAACTCGCCCATCGCCGCGTTCCTGGAGCGCAATCCGGCCGGCGGGATGCATCATGTTTGCTACGAGGTCGACGATATCCTCGCTGCCCGCGATCATCTGAAAGCCGAAGGCGCCCGGGTTCTGGGCGACGGCGAGCCGAAAATCGGCGCCCACGACAAGCCGGTGCTGTTTCTACATCCCAAGGACTTCTGCGGAACTCTGGTTGAGTTGGAGCAGGCCTGAGGTCGCCCAATGAACTGGTTCACCGGCATCCTGGTCTACTGCATGGTCTGGTGCGTGGTCTTCCTGACCACGCTGCCGTTCGGTGTGAAACGGCTCGAGAACCCGCCTCCCGGCCATGAGGTGGGGGCGCCGGAGCGCCCCATGCTGTGGCGCAAGGTCCTGGCCACGACCTTGATTTCCGCCGTCATCTTCACGGTCATCTTCTTCATTATCGAGCAGGACTGGATCAGCTTTCGCCCGAATGCCTAGCGTTCCGGCCGGCAGCATCCCCTCGGTTCTTCTCCGGGACCTCTTTGTATGAGCAGCTATTGCGACTTTGCGCCCGGCAACCCTATTCATGCCTACTATCACGATCATGAATACGGGTTTCCGGTCGACGACGAGGCCGTGCTCTTCGAGCGGCTGATCCTGGAGATCAACCAGGCCGGGCTCTCCTGGGAACTGATGCTGAAGAAGCGCGATAACTTTCGGGCCGCCTATGACGGGTTCGATATCGACCGGGTGGCGGCCTATGGCGAGAAGGAAAGGGCGCGCCTGCTGGCCGATGCCGGCATCATCCGCAACAGGCTGAAGGTCAACGCGGCCATCGAGAATGCGCAGCGCATCGTAGCCCTGCGCGCCGAGCACGGATCGTTTGGCGGCTGGATCGCTGCCCAGCATCCGCTTCCCAAGGAGGACTGGGTCAAGCTGTTCCGCAGGACCTTCAAGTTCACCGGCGGCGAGATTGTCGGCGAGTTTCTGATGAGCATCGGGTATCTGCCCGGTGCCCATCGGGAAAGCTGCCCGGTCTACAAGAGGATCGCCCGCCTGAACCCGCCGTGGATGGACGCCGCAAATGCGAAAAAGACAGGCCCCGAAAAGGCCAAAAGGGCAAAAAAATAGGCAAGCTCAAGGCTTGCCGTTGCCAGTTCCCTGTCAGGTTGCGGAGTTCCTTCTAGAACCCTCATTTTATTGGACGACCCAAAGTGCCGTCTATCAGGCGTTTCCACCCTAAACCTGGGCCGCGCTGCCTTTCATTAGGCAGTTCTTACGGGGCACTACTATTAGCGTAAACGGGATCGTTCGTCATCTTTTTTCTATCGGGTTCTGCGCAGAAGTGCATATTGCATCGCAACAACAGCTTACATGACACGGTTTTGCCTCTGGTATTTGCCCCGCCAGGGTCCGACTCCCGCGAAAATCCTTATGGCTTTGTTAAGCGGCGGCGCCCTAGGCTCGCCGATGGCTTCGTTTTCAACCCTCCGGGCCGCTTTCCTCGGGTTGTGGCTTGCGGCGGGGACAGCCGCGCCGGCCCTGGCCGAGCAGCCCTACCTCACCATCTCCCGGTCCGACTGCCAGAGGCTCGTTCGGCATCTGCCGGCGGCCGACGTCGACTATCAGCCCGGCGTGGACGTGCGGGGCAGGCCGGTGGCCCCGGCCGACCTGGGGGCGTCGGAGCCGGGTGCGGCACCGCCTCTGGCGCTGCCGCGGGCCGTGGTCATCCCCATTGAGGTGGATCTTTTCGACCGCTTCGGGATTCCCGCCGGGGGCGTCAACTTCGATGCTGATGCTTTTGTCGGCGAGGTGACCGTCGATCTCGCCACGGGCGAGGCCTTTTTCAACGGCCAGCCCCTGCAGTCCGAGGCCGAAGCCGAGCTCGCCGCCCGCTGCCAGCGCATCCTGCGGGGCGAAGAAGGAAACAAGTAAGGGCCGTTGGCAGAGGCGGAGAGGCGCCGCCGCGGCATGGACAAGCCCCGGGGCTTCCCATATACAACCTTCACCTCCCGCTTTGGCCCCGGCCGGTCTGGCCCCGGTCGCCGTGGGCCCTGTATTCACTGCCAGAGCTTACCGCCAGAGTATCGCATGCGCCTTTCGCAGTACTTTATGCCCACCCTGAAGGAGACCCCGAAGGAAGCGGAGATCGTCTCCCACCGTCTGATGCTGCGCGCGGGGATGGTCCGCCAGGCCTCGGCGGGGATCTACTCCTGGCTGCCGTTGGGCTATCGGGTCCTGCGCAAGATCGAGCAGATCGTCCGCGAGGAACAGGACGCCTCCGGTTGCCAGGAACTCCTGATGCCGACCATCCAGTCGGCGGACCTCTGGAAGCAGTCGGGCCGCTACGACGACTACGGCAAGGAGATGCTGCGCATCCAGGACCGGCATGAGCGCGAAATGCTCTACGGGCCGACCAACGAAGAGCTCATCACCGAGATCTTCCGCAACGGCGCCAAGAGCTACCGCGATCTGCCCAAGGGGCTCTATCATATCCAGTGGAAGTTCCGCGACGAGGTGCGGCCACGTTTCGGCGTCATGCGCGGACGCGAGTTCCTGATGAAGGATGCCTATTCCTTCGACCTCGACTACGACGGCGCCCGGCGGGCCTATCAGCGCCAGTTCGTCGCCTACCTTCGGACCTTCGCCCGCCTTGGCCTGAAGGCAATCCCCATGGAGGCCGACACCGGCCCTATCGGCGGCGATCTCAGCCACGAGTTCATCGTGCTGGCGGAGACCGGGGAGTCGGAGGTCTACTGCGACCGCGACTTCCTCGACCACGATGTCCTGGGCGAGGACTTCGACTACCAGGATGACGGCGGCGTCCAGAAGGTGGTGGACTACTTCACCAACCTCTATGCCCGCACCGACGAGAAGCACGATCAGGCGCTTTTCGAGGCCGAGGTGCCTGAGACCAGGCGCTACGTCGGCCGCGGCATCGAGGTCGGCCACATCTTCTACTTCGGCACCAAGTATTCGGAACCCCTGGGCGCCCTGGTGACGACGCCGGACGACCAGACCGTGCCGATCCACATGGGGTCCTACGGCATCGGCGTGTCGCGCCTCGTCGGCGGCATCATCGAGGCCAGCCATGACGACAACGGCATCGTCTGGCCGGAATCCGTGGCGCCGTTCAAGCTCGGGCTGATCAACCTGCGGGCCACCGATACCGACTGCACGACGGCCTGCGACACGCTCTACGGCCAGTTGGTCGAAGCGGGGGTCGAGGTGCTCTATGACGACCGCGACATGCCCGCCGGTGCCAAGTTTGCATCCATGGATCTCATCGGCCTGCCCTGGCAGCTCGTGGTCGGCCCCCGTGGCCTGAAGAACGGCGTCGTCGAGATGAAGCGCCGCGGCGGCAACGAGGAGCGCGAAGAGCTCTCGCCCGATGCCGCCGTCGCCCGCCTGGCCAATTCGGCGGCCTGATGGTCTTCGACGCTTTCGAGCGCATGGTGGCGCTGCGTTACCTGCGGGCCCGCAAGCAGGAGGGCACGGTCTCCCTCATCGCCGCCTTCTCCATTCTGGGGATCGCGATCGGCGTCGCGGCCCTGATCATTGTCATGGCCGTCATGAACGGCTTTCGCCAGGAGCTGCTGTCGCGCATTCTCGGCGTCAACGGCCATCTCACGGTCTACGCCGACGGCGGCGGCATGCAGGGCTTCGACGACCTCACCACGCGCCTGCTGGCGGTGGACGGCATCGCCTCGGCGACCCCGCAGATTCAGGGACAGGTCATGGTGACGGCCCAGGGGGCTGCGACCGGCGCCCTGGTCCGCGGCATGCGTCGCGCGGACGTGCAGGCGCGGCCCATCCTCGCCGAGAACATCGTCGCCGGCAGCCTTTCCGACTATGGCGCTGAGGACGGCGTCCTGATGGGTCACCGGCTGGCGCGGCAGCTTGGTCTCAGGGTGGGCGACAGCGTGCGTCTGGTGGCGCCGCAGGGCACCACCACCGTGGTGGGCACCGTCCCGCGCATGAAGACCTACCAAGTCGCGGCGCTTTTCGATGTGGAGATGTACGAGTACGACAACAGCTTCATCTACATGCCCCTGGAGGCGGCGCAGCTTTTCTTCCGCCTGCCGGAGGCGGTGAACGCCCTGGAGGTCTTCGTCGGCGATCCGGACGAGGCGCTTGAGGCGCGGTACGACCTGCAGCGTGAACTGGGCCCGGGGTTCCGCACGGTGGACTGGCAGCAGACCAATGCCAGCTTCTTCAACGCCATTCAGGTCGAGCGCAACGTGATGGCGCTGATCCTGTCGCTGATCACCGTGGTCGCGGCCCTCAACGTCATCTCCGGTCAGACAATGGTGGTGAAGGACAAGGGGCGCGACATTGCCATTCTGCGCACCATGGGGGCGACGCGGGGGATGATCCTGCGCATCTTCCTCCTGAGCGGCGCCAGCACCGGGGTCATCGGCACCGTGGCGGGATTCTGCCTGGGGCTGGCGTTTGCCGCCAACATCGAAACCCTGCGCGAAGGCCTGCAGAACCTGACCGGGCGGACCATCTTCGATCCGGAAATCTACTTCCTCTCGCGCCTGCCGGCGGTGGTGGACCCGGCGGAGGTCATCGTCGTCGTGATCTTCGCTTTGGCGCTCTCTTTCCTGGCGCCGCTCTATCCGGCCTGGCGGGCGGCGCGCCTCGATCCGGTTGAGGCCCTGCGCTATGAATGAGGCTGCCAAGGAGGCGGTCGAGGGGACGCGCGGCGGCAATGCGGCTCCGAACCTGGAACTGCGGCAGGTCAAGCGCGTCTTCCGGCAGGGCCGCAACGAACTGGAGGTGCTGAACGATGCCTCCTTCGCCTTACGGTCGGGGGAGATGGTGGCTCTGGTCGGCCCCTCGGGCGCCGGCAAATCGACCTTGCTGCATATCGCCGGTCTTCTCGAAAAGCCGGACGACGGCGAGGTGCTGATCGACGGTGAGCCCTGCCTGAAACTCTCCGACAACGCGCGCACGGCGCTGCGCCGGCGCGCCATCGGCTTTGTCTATCAGTACCATCACCTGCTGCCCGAGTTCTCGGCGCTGGAGAACGTGATCCTGCCGCAGATGATCGCCGGAGTGGGGCGGTCGGACGCGAAGGCCCGGGCGGCGGCGCTCCTGGACTCCGTCGGCCTCACGCCACGGGCGGACCACCGTCCGGCCCGCCTCTCGGGCGGCGAGCAGCAGCGTGCGGCCATCGCCCGCGGTCTTGCCAACGATCCCTCGGTCCTGCTGGCCGACGAGCCCACCGGCAACCTGGATCCCGACACCGCCGACGGGGTCTTCGCCCAGTTGGTCGGCCTCGTGCGCAATGGTGGCCTGGCGGCGCTGATCGCCACCCATAACATGGACCTGGCCCGGCGTATGGACCGCATCCTGCGCCTGGAACATGGGCATATCGTCGAAGCCTGAGCCGGGCTACCATCCGATCCCACAAATCGTCGCCACTGCCTGACGTTGATCCTGAGGTCGGATTCCGTGAATTGCGGTTCAATTGACATCAAGTGCCCGGACTGCGGCGAACTTGCCAGCTTCGAGGAGCCGTTCGAGTTTCTGGGTCGCGATAGACGGCCATCTTCCGATCAGCCGGTTCATCAATGGGGCGGATGGTCGGTCGTTGAGCGCTTCCCCAGCCAATTTGCGTGGAAGGCGCCTTCTGGGTCCTGCCAGTTCCTGCGTTGGGGAGGAACCGGCAACGATGGCTATCCGTTGCTGACCTACGGCCTGGTTCTTTGCCCGGCCTGCCATGCGAACCGGAAACACAGGCTTTCTTGGCCAAACGATGCGTATTGGCAGTGGATCGTTCGCGGGCAGGTCCTCTGGGCCTGGGACAGGCACCACGCTCAGCAGATCCTGAACTACATAGGTCAGGAGATTCGGCCTTCTCGATATGCGCCTGGGCTTCGGTATATCCCTTCGCATTTCCTCTCGGCAAAGGTCCGCTCGGAGGTGGTCCGGAAGATCGAAGCCAGCCTTCGCACCTAGGCAGGATCTGTTCGGGCCCGCCGCCGCGCATTTCAGAAAGTTTCCCGCATCGCGTGGGTCGGAGCCTGCGCTTCCACAGTCAGATGCGACTTACCCCCAGGAAACGGCACCTCTTCACAGCTCCTGGGTCGTGACTCGAATCGCCCTCTGAAGGCAAACTCGACCGATGTCACGCGCCGACTTCGTTCATCTGCGGGTTCACTCCGCCTATTCGCTCTCCGAGGGAGCCATCCGCCCCAAGGCCCTGGTGAAGCTCTGCGAGGAGCAGCGCATGCCCGCCGTCGCTGTCACCGACAGCGGCAACCTCTTCGGCGCCCTGGAGTTCGCCCAGGAAGCGCAGAAGACCGGCATCCAGCCGATCATCGGCTGCCAGCTCGGGATCAGCCGCCCGGACACCGAACAGCGCAACGGCACTCCGCCGCCGCCGGACCAGCTCGTGCTGCTGGTTCAGAACGAGACCGGCTACCGGAACCTCATGCATCTCGTTTCTGTCGCCTTCCTGGAGAGCGAGCCCAGCGAGGCGGCCCAGGTCAGCCTCGATGTCCTAGGGGCGCATGCGGAGGGGCTTCTGGCGCTTAGCGCGGGCGTCTCCGGCGCTCTGGGCCGCCTGCTTGCCGCAGGACAGCGGCCCGCGGCCGAGGCCCTCCTTGAGCGCCTTGCGGCGATCTTCCCGGGGCGCCTCTACATCGAACTGCAGCGCCACGGCCTGCCGGAAGAGGACGCTATCGAGGGGCCGCTGCTGGACCTGGCCTACGCCCGCGACGTGCCGCTGGTTGCCACCAACGAGGCCTATTTCCCGGGTGCCGGCGATTACGAGGCTCACGACGCTCTGCTCTGTATCGCGGAAGGCGCGTACATCGCCCAGGGCGACCGCCGCCGCCTGACGCCGGACCACGGCTTCAAGTCCGCGGCGGAGATGCGGGCGCTCTTCGCCGACCTGCCGGAGGCGGTCGACAACACGCTGGTGATCGCCGAGCGCTGCGCCTACTTCCCCGAGTTCGTGAAGCCTATTCTGCCGGCCTTCCCGACGACGGCGGGGCGCAGCGAGGAAGAGGAGATGAAGGCCCAGTCCGAAGCGGGTCTGGAGAAGCGGCTGGAGGATCAGGTCTTCCCGGGCGTCGAAGCGGCGGAGCGCGAAGCGGTTGCCGCGCCCTACCGCGAACGCCTGGCCTTCGAGCTGAAGGTCATTCAGGAAATGGGCTTTGCCGGCTACTTCCTGATCGTTGCGGACTTCATCAAGTGGGCGAAGGCGCACAACATTCCGGTGGGGCCGGGCCGCGGCTCCGGCGCCGGCTCCGTCGTCGCCTGGGCCCTGACCATCACCGATCTCGACCCGCTGCGGTTCGGCCTGCTGTTCGAGCGGTTCCTCAATCCCGAGCGCGTGTCGATGCCGGACTTCGACATCGACTTCTGCCAGGACCGCCGCGACGAGGTGATCCGCTACGTTCAGGACAAGTATGGCCGCGACCATGTGGCCCAGATCATCACCTTCGGAAAGCTGCAGGCCAGGGCCGCCCTGCGGGACGTCGGCCGGGTGCTGCAGATGCCCTATCCGCAGGTCGACCGCATCTGCAAGCTGGTGCCCAACAACCCGGCCAATCCGGTCACCCTGCAGCAGGCCATCGACGGCGAGCCGCAGCTTCAGGAGATGCGCCGCGACGACGAAGCGGTGGACCGCCTCATTACCATCGCCCTGCGCCTGGAAGGGCTGTACCGCCACGCCTCGACCCATGCCGCCGGCGTGGTGATCGGCGACCGCCCGCTGGACAAACTGGTCCCGCTCTACCGCGACCCGCGCTCCGACATGCCGGTGACCCAGTTCAACATGAAGTACGTGGAGCAGGCGGGCCTGGTGAAGTTCGACTTCCTCGGCCTCAAGACGCTCACGGTCCTGGTGCGCGCCTGCGGGCTCCTGGAGCGGCGGGGGACGGCGGTCGACCTCGCCCACATCCCGTTGGACGATCCCAAGACCTTCGAGATGATGAGCCGTGGCGACACCGTCGGCGTATTCCAGTTTGAAAGTTCCGGCATGCGCAGCCTGCTGCGCGAGGCGCGGGTCGACACCTTCGAGGACATCATCGCGCTGGTGGCGCTCTACCGCCCGGGGCCGATGGAGAACATCCCGAAATACGTGGCCTGCAAGTACGGCCGCGAACAGCCGGAGGTCCTGCACGAAACCATCGAGCCGGTGGTGAAGGACACCTACGGCGTCATCATCTATCAGGAACAGGTGATGCAGATCGCCCAGGTCTTCGCCGGCTACACCCTGGGCCAGGCCGATCTGCTCCGCCGTGCCATGGGCAAGAAGATCAAGGCGGAGATGGACGCCCAGCGTGACGTCTTCGTCAAGGGCGCCATGGAGAAGGGCGTCAAGAAGGACCGCGCCTCCTACGTCTTCGATCTGGTCGACAAGTTCGCGGGCTACGGCTTCAACAAGGCCCACTCCGCCGGCTACGCCCTGGTCGCCTATCAGACCGCCTATCTGAAGGCCAATCACCCGGTCGAGTTCATCGCCGCCTCGATGACTTACGACATGGGCAACACCGACAAGCTGAACGTTTTCCGGCAGGAGCTTCAGCGCCTCGGTATCCCGTTGCTGCCGCCCGACATCAACCGCTCGGAACGCGATTTCTCGGTGGAGGTCCAGGAGGATGGCACGGCGGCGATCCGCTATGCCCTGGCGGCGGTGAAGAACGTCGGCGGAGCGGCCATGCAGGCGGTGGTCGAGGAGCGGCGGAGCGCGGGGCCCTTCAAGAGCCTGGGCGACGTCGCCCAGCGCGTCGACGTGAAGCTGATCAACAAGCGCCAGGTCGAGAACCTTGCCCGTGCCGGCGCCTTCGACCAGCTCTGTCCGAACCGGGCCCAGGTCTACCACGCCGCCGAAACCATCGTCCGCCACGCCAGTGCCGCGGCCAATGAACGCGAGAGTGCGCAGGTCAATCTCTTCGGCGCCGTCGCCGACGCGGGCCCGGCGCCCCTGCCGCTGCCGCCGGTAGAGGACTGGCCGGGTATGGAAAGGCTGAACCACGAATTCGATGCCATCGGCTTCTACCTTTCCGCCCATCCGCTCGACACCTACGGCGCCACGCTGGAAAAGATGGCGGTGGCGACCAGCAGCGACGTGCTGCAGGGGAGCGCCGGGGGCCTGGTGACCATGGCCGGGATCGTCATCGGCAAGCGCGAGCTCAACAGCCGCAAGGGCAGCCGCATGGCCTTCGTTCAGTTCACCGATGCCGCCGGCGTCTTTGAGGTGACCCTGTTCTCCGAGACCCTCAGCCAGGCCCGGGAACTGCTGGACGGCGGTCAGCCGCTCCTGCTCAAGGTCTCCGTCGAGCAGCGCGGCGAGGATGAGCCGCGGCTGACGGCACAGTCGCTGGAGCCCCTCGACAACGCGGCGGCCAAGGCCTCCAAGGGGCTGGACCTTTACCTGCACGATCCCGCACCGCTCGGCAGTCTGAAGTCGCTTTTGGAGCGCGAGGGCAGGGGTCGCAGCAAGGTAAAGCTGGTGCTGGCTCTCGAGGACGGACAGGAGGTCGAACTGGCGCTTGGCGGCGGCTACCGCCTCTCGCCGGCGACGCGGCAGGCCATCAAGGCCATTCCCGGGCTGGTCATGCAGGACCGCTGAAGCCCGCGCGCCTTCACGTCCGCCCTGTTGCAGGACGCCGGGATCGTGCAACTGTCGCCGGTCAGGAGTACACTGGGGCACGCGACAACGAGAAGGAGAAGCCGATGCCGTCCCTTAAGCGTCTTGCCTGCGTGCTCATTGTCGCCCTGGCGGCGACCGCAAGTGCAGGGGCGGCCGCGGCCCAGTCGACGAAGGCCGAAAAGGCCAGGGAGGTCTTCCAGGTCTTTCAGGGCGACGGTTTGATGGAGCAGATGTTCGAGGCGACGTTTGCCCAGATCAACGCCATGGCGCGGCAGGCCAACCCGGAGCTGCCCAACGAAGTCGGCGAGATCATCCAGGACGAGATTCTGGCCGCACTGAAGGAGTCCATGCCCCTGCTGATGGACGAGATGGCGATCATCTACGAGCGGGTCTTCACCGAGGAAGAACTGGACGCCATGCTGGCGTTCTACAAGAGCCCGGCCGGCCAGAGCATGATCAAGAAGATGCCGGCGATGATGGCGGAGACCGTGCCGCTGAGCCAGCGCTGGGGCATGGCCCTGATGCAGAACCTGCCGGGCAGGGTCGAGCAGCGGCTGCAGGACGAGGGCTACGAACTCTGATTGCGCCGCTGCGCTGTGACCTGGTTTTCCGGCGCCTGGATGGCCTTCGCCCTTGTCTGCTGTGCCGCCTTGGCTGAGGCGGCGTCGCTGGAGGCGGACCTGGAGGCGCTGCGCCGTCAGCACGACCTCGTCGCCCTGGCCGGCCTGGTTCTGAAGGACGGAGAGGTTCGGGAGATGGCGGCCGTGGGCCTGAGGCGCAAGGGCCATCCGGTCGCAGTGACCGTCGACGATCTCTGGCATCTGGGGTCCGTGACGAAGGCCATGACGGCGACCATGATCGCCCGCCTGGTCGAACGCGGGGTCCTGGACTGGACAACGACCCTATCCGACCTGCTGCCAGCTCACACCGAGAGCGTCCACAGCGGCTATCGTTCGGTTACGCTGGAGGACCTCCTGACCCACCAGGCTGGCCTGCCGGCGAACTTCTCCTTCTTCTCCAACTTCGAGCGTCCGCCGGTTGACGGCGAACTCCCGGACAAGCGGTTGCAGGCGGTGCTGAAGATCCTCGCGCAGACACCCGTCCACCCACCGCGCAGCGGCCATCTCTACTCCAATGTGGGCTACACCTTGGCTGGCGTGGTCGCCGAACAGGCAACCGGGGTTTCTTGGGAAGAGTTGATGCAGCGCGAGGTCTTCACGCCGCTCGGCATCACCTCTGCCGGCTTCGGCGCGCCGGGCCGGGCCGGCAGCATCGACCAGCCCTGGGGACACCAGACGATCCTGGGGCTGACGAAACGGGCTGTCGCCCCTGGTCCCAACGCGGACAACAGTGCGATCCTGGGGCCGGCGGGGACGCTGCACATGTCGCTGCGGGACTGGGCCCGCTTTGCCCAGGCGCATCTGGCGCTTCCCGGAGAGGAAGAGCCCCTGCTGCGGTCGGCGACCTTTCAGCGGCTGCATCGGCCGCAGGCCGAGGACTATGCCTATGGCTGGGTGGCGGGCGATGCGGGTGAACTGGGCGCACGCGGGCCGCTGCTGTGGCACAACGGCTCAAACACGATGTGGTACGCCCTGATGCTGATTCTGCCGCAACATAGGATGTCTATCCTATTTGCCAGCAACGACGGCGATGCGAAAGCCGCTGAGGCGGCGATGCAGGCGGCCGCTCAGGCTGTGGCGGCGCGCTACATAGTCCCTGCAGCAGCCGATGGACCTGGGCCATAGCGTCAAAGGGGGAGAGGGCGCGCGGACACGGTCCGAATCCGCCCGTTTGTGCTTGATTTTTGCACTGTCGGGGGCTAAACCGCCCACGTTTTCAATCTCACACGCGGGCATTGCGGCTGGCGGGGAGACATCCCGACCGTCGCTCCGGTGTCAGGACGCTGCCTTGGCGCAACCTCGGCAAGGTCCCGATGACAGGCCCGCGGTGGACCAACCGGAGAAGATCTTATGGCGCTTCCGAGCCCCTCGATGCGTCAGCTGTTGGAAGCTGGCGTTCACTTTGGACATACCACCCGTCGCTGGAATCCGCGCATGGCCCCCTACATCTTCGGGGCGCGCAACGGCGTTCACATCATCGATCTCGAGCAGACCCTGCCGCTGCTGAACCAGGCCCTGGTGACGGTGCGCGACATCGTGGCCGGCGGCGGCCGTGTGCTCTTCGTCGGCACCAAGCGCCAGGCCAGCGAGAAGGTGGCCGAGGCCGCGAAGCGCTGTGGCCAGTACTACGTCAATCACCGCTGGCTGGGCGGCATGCTGACGAACTGGAAGACCATCTCCAATTCCATCAAGCGGCTCCGGACGGTCGAGGACCAGCTTGGCGAGGAGCAGATCGGCCTGACCAAGAAGGAACTGCTGAACCTGACCCGCGAGCGCGACAAGCTGGAGCGCGCGCTGGGCGGCATCAAGGAGATGGGCGGCCTGCCGGACGTCATCTTCGTGATCGACACCAACAAGGAACACATCGCGGTCGACGAAGCCACCAACCTCAATATCCCGGTCATCGGTGTGCTGGACTCCAATTCCGATCCGAAGGGTGTCACCTTCCCGGTGCCCGGAAACGACGATGCCCTGCGTGCCATCAGCCTCTACTGCGATCTCATCGCCGATGCCGTGCTGGACGGTATCCAGGTCGAGCTGACGGCGAGCGGCGGTGATGTCGGTGCGTCGGAGGAAGCCCCGGTCGAGACGCTGCCCGAAGCCCCGGCGGCGGGCGAGGCCTCAGGCGAGGGCGCTGCTGAAGCTCCGGCGGAAGCAGCCGGCGAAGGCGCGGCCCCCGCGGCAACTCCCGAAGCCCCCGCGGCAGAGGGTGCGGCTGCATCCGAATCCGAGGCCGCCAAAGAGGCCTCCACCGGCGGCTGAGGCTGCCGGACAGACGCGATCGGTTCCCGGCGGCACCGGCCGCCGGGCTCTCAGGCGACACTGGACTCCAGAAAAAGGGAACGAGTCATGGCTCAGATTACCGCGGCACTCGTGAAGGAGCTGCGCGAATCCTCCGGCGCGGGGATGATGGACTGCAAGAAGGCGCTGACCGAAACGGACGGCGATCTGGAGGCTGCGGTCGATTGGCTGCGCAAGAAGGGGCTGGCCGCAGCCGCCAAGAAGGCGGGCCGCGTGGCGGCGGAAGGTCTGGTCGGCGTCGCCTCAGAGGGCACCTCGGGCGCGGTCGTGGAGGTGAATTCCGAGACCGACTTCGTCGCCCGCAACGAGACCTTTCAGGACTTCGTGCGCAACTGCGCGCAGATCGCCCTGGGCGTCGGCGGCGACCTGGAGCAGGTGAAGGCGGCAAGCTATCCCGCCACGGGCAATGCCGTGTCGGACGAACTGACCAACATGATCGCCAAGATCGGCGAGAATATGAGCCTGCGCCGCAGTGCCGGCATTTCCGTCGGCAAGGGCGTTGTCTGCTCCTACATCCACAACCAGACGGTGCCGGGCCTCGGAAAGATCGGCGTTCTTGTCGGCCTGGAGTCCGAAGGCGACACGAGCAAGCTGGAAGCCCTCGGGCGTCAGCTCGCCATGCATGTCGCCGCCGCCCAGCCTCTGGCCGTGGACCGCGACGGGGTCGATGCCTCCGCCCTGGAGCGCGAGCGCAGCGTGCTGAGCGAGCAGGCGCGTGCGAGCGGCAAACCCGAAGAGATCATCGAGAAGATGGTCGAGGGCCGTCTGCGGAAGTTCTACGAAGAAGTCTGCCTGCTGGAGCAGGTCTTCGTCATCGACGGTGAGAACAAGGTCTCCAAGGTGCTCGAATCGGCGGCAAAGGACGCGGGCGCCCCGGTGAAGATCGCTGGATTCCATCGCTTCCAGCTGGGCGAGGGCGTCGAGCGCGAAGAGGCCGATTTTGCTGCCGAGGTTGCGGCCACCCTCGGCGGCTGAGGGCCAGCCAGGGGATTCTCACGGTTTTCCACGGGGGACGCCGGCAAGGTGGCCCCAGGGGGGGCGCCCGGGGCGGTCCAGGGGTGGTCCTGGGGTGGTCCGGGGCCGGCGTGCGTCCGGGTTCTACGGGCGCCCCGCAATTGTCCGCGGCGGCTTTCTCGGCTATAGATTTGTCCCGCCTCCGGGGGCCTCGGGCCACTGGCGTGAAGGCCCTGGGCGCATTACCATACGGCCCGCTCCATTCCCGCCGACGAGTACCCGTCGCTAGGCTTCACAGAGGCTCATGTCCGAGACGCAAACCCAGCTGCACCCCGCGCCGCGCTATAAGCGCGTGCTTCTGAAAATCTCCGGCGAGGCCCTGATGGGCGATCGCGAGTACGGTCTCGACCGGGACATGGTGGCGCAGATCGCCCGCGACGTCGGCGAGGTCAGGGCGCGGGGCGTGGATGTCTGCCTGGTTGTCGGCGGCGGCAATATCTTCCGCGGCGTCTCTGTCGCGGCCGCCGGGATGGAGCGAGCCTCAGCCGACTATATGGGGATGCTGGCGACGGTCATTAACGCCCTGGCGCTGCAGAACGCGCTGGAGCAGATCGGTGTCGATACCCGGGTGCAGTCGGCGATTCCCATGGACACCATCGCAGAGCCTTACATCCGCCGCCGCGCCGAGCGCCATATGGAAAAGGGCCGGGTGGTCATCTTTGCCGCCGGCACCGGCAATCCCTATTTCACGACCGACACCGCCGCGGCGCTGAGGGCCTCGGAGATGGGCTGTGACGTCCTGCTGAAAGGGACGAAGGTCGACGGCGTCTACGACGCCGACCCGGAAAAGTCGCCGGAGGCCACGCGCTACGAGCGCCTGGACTACATGACGGTGCTGACCGACGACCTGGGGGTGATGGACCATGCGGCCATCTCCCTGGCGCGCGAAAACAAGATCCCGATCCTGGTCTTTTCAATCTATCGGCCGGGGGCCTTCGCCGAGGTGCTGGAGGGCAACGGGCGCTACACACTGGTGAAAAACGAGGACTGAGACGTGGCAGACCCTGACCTAAGTGGCATCAAGCGCCGGATGGACGGCGCCATCGATGCCTTGCACAAGGAATTCGCCGGGCTCCGGACCGGCCGGGCATCCGCCGGCCTGCTGGAGCCGATCACCGTGGAGGCCTACGGCTCGGCGACGCCGATGAACCAGGTCGGCAGCATCTCGGTGCCGGAGCCGCGCATGGTCACTGTGCAGGTCTGGGACCGCAGTCTTGTCGGCGCAGTGGAAAAGGCGATCCGCGATTCGGGCCTCGGCCTCAACCCGGCGACGGACGGCCAGCTTGTGCGGGTTCCCATTCCGCCCCTTTCGGAGGAGCGGCGCGTCGAGATGACCAAGATCGCGGGAAAGTATGCCGAGCAGGCCCGGGTGGCGGTCCGCAACGTCCGCCGCGACGGCATGGAAATGCTCAAGAAGATGGAAAAGGACTCCGAAATCTCCAAGGACGAGCACCATCACTGGTCGGACGAGATACAGAGCCTGACGGACAGCCACATAAAAAAGGTCGATGACACCCTCGCGCAGAAGGAAGAGGAGATACTCCAGGTCTGACTGCGATGGATGAGTCTCGCCTTTCAACCGAGCCGGCGTTGCCACAACACGTGGCTGTCATCATGGATGGAAACGGCCGCTGGGCAAACGCGCGCGGCCTGCCGCGAACCCTGGGCCACCGCCAGGGCGCCGAGGCCGTGCGCCGCTGTATCGCCGGCGCGGTGGAGATGGGCATCCCCTATCTGACACTCTACGGATTCTCGTCGGAGAACTGGCGCCGGCCGATGACAGAGGTCGAAGACCTCATGGGCCTGCTGCGCCGCTACCTGCAGAGCGAGTTGGCGGAGCTTCATGAACAGGGCATCCGCCTGCGCGTCATCGGGGAGCGGGACCGTCTGCCGGGCGACATCGCCCGCCTGATCGACGATGCCGAAGTACGCACCTGCGACAACGCGCGCCTGAACCTGATCATCGCCCTCAGCTACGGCAGCCGCCAGGAAATCGCCGCCACCGCGCGCCGCCTGGCTGAGGAGGCGGCCGCAGGACGTCTTGATCCGTCGCTGATCGATGAGGAGCTCTTTACCGAGGGTCTGCTGACGGCAGGGATTCCGGATCCGGACCTGCTTATCCGAACCTCGGGCGAGCAACGGCTCAGCAACTTTCTGCTTTGGCAGGCGGCCTACAGCGAACTGGTCTTTGTCGACAAGCTCTGGCCGGATTTCGAAGAGGCCGATCTGATGGCCGCCGTCGAGGAATATCTCCGCCGCGACCGCCGCTACGGCGCCGCCGCGGAGTCCCAGTAGGCCGCGGGCTTGCTCAAAGTCCGCATTCTCTCCGCGATCGTGCTCGCCCCGCTGGTGCTGGCGGGCATCTATGTCGGCGGCATCTGGCTGGACGCGCTGATGCTGCTGGCGGCGGGCCTGATGGGCTGGGAGTGGGCGCGGCTCTGCAGCGGCGCCAGGCTTGTGCCTGGGGGTTATCTCGTGATTGTCGTTCTGGTCGCACTGCCGCTGTTCTTCGCGGTCGGCCTGTCGCAGCACGCCTTGCTGGAGCTTCTGGCCGGAACGCTGGCCGTGCTCGTGGTGAGCCTGGTTCTGCATCGCCATCAGGCTCTCTGGCATCAGGCTCTCTGGCTGGCCGGCGGAACCTTCTACATCGGGCTTGCCGTGCTTTCCTTTCTCTGGCTGCGGCACCTCCCGGAACAGGGGCGTGATCTGGTTTTCTGGGTCCTGGCCGTCGTTTGGGCGGTCGACATCGGCGCTTACTTCGCCGGGCGTGGAATCGGCGGGCCGAAGCTTGCGCCCCGGATCAGCCCGAACAAGACCTGGGCAGGGCTGATCGGCGGCAGCCTCGCGGCCGGCCTGGTCAGCGCGCTGGCGGCCCTGTGGCTGGACAAACAGGCCGGCACGCTGTTTTTCGTCGGCTGCGCCCTGGCCGTCGTGGCCCAGGGCGGTGACCTTTTGGAGTCTTTCTGCAAGCGCCACTTCGGCGTGAAGGATTCCAGTCACCTGATTCCCGGTCATGGTGGTATCCTTGACCGCGTCGACGGCCTGCTGGCGGTCCTGCCCGTCGTCTTCGTGTTCGTTTGGGCCCTGGAGGTTTGAGATCGCAGATGTCCCTGGCAACCCCCTCCTTGAAGACCGCGGTCCAATCAAAGCGCCTCACGATTCTGGGCTCGACGGGGTCTATCGGCTGCAGCACGCTTGACCTTGTGGAGCGCAATCCCGAGGCCTTCGAGGTCGAGGCTCTGACGGCAAACCGCTCGGTCTCCCGTCTGGCGCTTCAGGCCAAGCGTGTCGGCGCCCGCCTCGCCGTGGTCGCCGACGAAAGTTGCTATTCCGATCTGAAAGAGGCGCTGAGCGGCAGCGGCGTTGAGGCAGCAGCCGGCGCCGCGGCGGTGGCCGAGGCGGCGGCGAGACCCTGCGACTGGGTCATGGCGGCCATTGTCGGCGCGGCCGGGCTGGCGCCGACCCTGGCGGCGGTTCGCGAGGGCCGGGTGATCGGGCTGGCCAACAAGGAAACGCTGGTCTGCGCAGGGGGGCTGATGACGGGCGAGGTGGCGCGCTGCGATGCGCAGCTCCTGCCGGTGGATTCCGAGCACAACGCGATCTTTCAGGTTCTGGATCTGGAGAACCGCGAGACCGTCGACCGTCTCATCCTGACCGCTTCCGGCGGGCCGTTTCGTTCCTGGTCGCGGGAGGATATGGCCGCTGTTACGCCACAGCAGGCGGTGGCGCATCCGAACTGGGACATGGGCGCCAAGATCTCGGTCGATTCAGCGACCATGATGAACAAGGGCCTGGAACTCATCGAGGCCCATTACCTCTTCGACATGCCGGCGGACCGCATCGACATCCTGGTTCATCCGCAGTCGGTGATCCATTCCATGGTCTCCTATGTAGACGGCTCGGTCCTGGCCCAGCTCGGTCAGCCCGATATGCGCACCCCGATCGCCTATGCTCTGGCTTGGCCGGAACGGATGGCGACACCGGTGGACCGTCTGGACCTGGCGGCCATCGCGCGCCTGGATTTCGAGGCGCCCGACGCCGAACGGTTTCCCGCCCTGGCGCTCGCCCGTTCGGTCCTCAAGGCCGGCGGCACGGCCCCGACCACGCTCAACGCCGCCAACGAGGTGGCGGTCGCGGCCTTTCTGGCGGGGCAGATCGGCTTCGTCGAGATCGCCGCAGTGGTCGAGGAGACCCTGGCACGGCACCCCAGCGGCCCTCTGACGTCTTTGGAGGAGGTCGAGGCTGCCGACGCCCTGGCGCGGTCCACCGCCGGAAGGCGGCTTGAAGAACGAGGCGGGCGGGCCTAAGTCCTTTTCTTGACAGCGGTTTTGGAGTATCACCAGGGCAGCTGGCACAGCGGAGCGGAGGTCTTTTCCGGCTGCGCCCGACCAGCGCCAGGAAGCCGCGCATCTTTCAGACAAAGATTTAGGAACGATCTATAAGTTATGGATTTTTCTGGCGGCCTTTACGGCTTCGGCATTCCTTTCCTGGTCATCCTCACTGCGCTGGTCTTCGTCCACGAGCTGGGGCACTACCTTGTCGCCCGCTGGAACGGTGTGCGGGTCGAGATCTTTTCCATCGGGTTTGGGCCGGAACTCTTCGGCTGGACGGACAAGGCCGGAACGCGATGGAAGTTCAGCATCATCCCGCTTGGCGGCTATGTGAAGATGTTCGGCGACGCCAATGCGGCCAGCATGCCCGACGGCAGCGTTTCGGAGCTGAGCGCGGCCGAGAGGGCCGTTGCCTTTCCGCATAAACGCCTGGGACAGCGGGCCTGGATTGTCGCGGCCGGGCCGATTGCGAACTTCCTCTTTGCCATTGTGCTGCTCGCTGGCCTTTTCAGCGTCATCGGCCAGCCCTTCACGCCGGCCGTGGTCGGCGAGGTGATGCCGGACTCTGCCGCCGAGGCCGCCGGTTTCGAGCCCGGAGACGAAGTGATTTCGGTCAATGGCCAGTCGGTTGCCCGATTCGAAGAGCTGCAGCGCATCGTCGGCCTGAGGCCGGAAGAACGGCTCGAGGTGGTCGTGCTCCGCGACGGCCAGGAAGTCGACCTTGTCGCCATCCCGGCGCGCGTGGTCCGGGAAAACGGCCTGGGCGAAGAACAGGAGGTCGGCCAGCTGGGCATTCAGCGCAGCAGCAGCGACTTCATTCGCCACGACCCGGCAACTGCGGTCTGGCAGGCCACGCGAGAAACCGTCTCGATCATCAACCAGACCTTTACGGCCCTCGGTCAGATCATCCGGGGCGACCGGGGCGCCGATGAACTGGGCGGACCGATCCGCATCGCGCAGATGTCCGGTCAGGTTGCCGAGCACGGGATTCCGCAGGCGATTTTCTTCGCTGCCGTCCTTTCGATTAACTTGGGATTGATTAACCTGTTCCCGGTACCCATGCTCGATGGCGGCCATCTTCTGTTCTACGCCATCGAGGCTCTGCGGGGCCGCCCCCTGGGCGAAAGGGCCCAAGAATACGGTTTCAGGATCGGACTGGCTCTGGTATTGACGTTGATGGTTTTCGTGACGTGGAACGACCTGCTCCGCTTCGAAGGCTTGGTGAGTTTCGTTAAGGGCCTGGTCACTTAGAGCATAAGCGCCAGAGCCACGGGGGAAGGATCGAGGGAACGTGTTTCGCGGACGGTTGTTCGTCGTCGCCTTGGCGTGCCTGCTGTCCGGTACAGTGTGCGTCAGCCTGCCAGAGCCACTTCAGGCACAGTCATTGCTCTCCGGGGGCCGAATCGATGCGATCCGCGTCGAGGGCACACAGCGCATCGAGGCCGCGACCGTGCGCTCCTACATGCGGGTCAATCCCGGCGATCCTTTCGATCCGGTTCGCCTTGACCGCTCCCTCAAGAACCTGTTCTCCACCGGCCTTTTCGCCGACGTCAGCCTGCGTCGGGAAGGCAACGTACTGGTCGTGGTCGTTGCGGAGAACCCCATCGTCAATCGTATTGCCTTCGAGGGCAACCGCCGCATCGACGATGAGACTCTGCAGCAGGAAATCGAGTTGCGTCCACGCGTCGTCTTCACGCGCACCAAGGTTCAGAGCGATGCCGACCGCATCCTGGAAATCTACCGCCGCTCCGGACGGTTTGCCACCACGGTCGAACCCAAGGTCATCCAGCTCGAGCAGAACCGGGTCGACCTGGCGTTTGAGATTTCCGAAGGGCCGCTCACGAGCATTCGCTCCATCAATTTCATCGGCAATCGCGAGTTTTCGGATTCCACTCTGCGCGACGAGGTGACCACCTCTGAGGCGTCGTTCTGGAACTTCTTTACCAACACCGATACCTACGACCCTGACCGCCTGACCTTCGATCGGGAGCTCCTGCGGCGCTTCTATCTGAACGAAGGCTATGCCGATTTTCGGGTGGTCTCGGTGGTTGCCGAACTGACCCCTGACAATCAGGACTTCATCGTCACCTTCACGATCGAGGAGGGGCCGCGCTACCGCTTCGGCGCGATCGGGATCGAAACGACCCTGCGCAACCTGGACCCGGAATCGCTGCGGGGTGAACTCACCACCTACGAGGGCGACTGGTACGACGCCAGCGAGGTCGACAAGACCATCGAAGCCCTCACCGAGGCGGTGGGGGATCTCGGCTTTGCTTTCGTCGATATTCGCCCCCGTGTGCAGCGCGACCGCGAGAACCTCACTATCGACCTGGTGTTCGACATTCAGGAGGGACCCAAGGTCTTCGTCGAACGCATCGACATCGAGGGCAACGTCCGTACGCTTGATCGCGTCATCCGCAGGGAGTTCAGGCTGGTGGAAGGCGATGCCTTCAACAGTTCCAAGCTGCGCCGTTCGCGCCAGCGCGTCCAGAACCTCGGCTTCTTCAAGACGGTCACCGTCGAGAACGAACCGGGCAGCGCGCCGGACCGCACCGTCGTCAGGGTGGAGGTCGAGGAACAGTCCACCGGCGACCTGACCTTCGGTGCCGGTTTCTCCTCGGCCGACGGGCCTATCGGCAACATCGGCATCCGCGAGCGCAACCTTCTTGGCCGCGGGCAGGATCTGCGGCTGAGCTTTACCCTTGCGGGCGAAGCTTCGGAGGTCGACTTGAGTTTCACCGAGCCCTACTTCCTCGACCGCAATCTGGCCGCCGGTTTCGACCTCTTCCGAACCACCGACGACAGGGACGACGAGAGCTCCTTCGAGGAGGAACGCCTCGGCGGGTCGGTCCGCGCGGGCTTCAATCTCACCGAAGAAATCCGCAACGTGGTGCGTTACACCATCGAGAACCGCGACATCACCGACGTCGGCAGCGACGCCTCCTTGCTGGTTCGCTCCGAAGAAGGTGAGACCTTGCGCTCCGGCGTCAGCAACGAACTCATCTACGACACCAGGGACTCTCGCTTTGATCCCCGTGACGGCGTGATCGGACGCCTGAGGACGGAGGTCACCGGCCTCGGCGGCGACGTGAGCTTCCTCAAAGCCTCGGTCAACAGCGGCTACTACTACACGATCTTCGAGGACTACACGGCCAGTCTGCGCGGATCTGCGGGGACCATCTTCGGCATCGGCGAAGACACGCGCATCTCCGATCGCTTTTTCCGCGGCGGCGGCAATCCGCGCGGCTTCGAATTCGGCGGCATCGGGCCGCGTGATGAACGTACCGGCGACTCGCTGGGCGCCAAGCACTTCTACACAGGGACGGTAGAGGTCGCTTTCCCGATCTCCCTACCTTTCGATTTGGATGTTCGCGGACGACTCTTTACCGATGTCGGGGCTGCCTGGGATCTGGACGAGGACGGCAACCTGGATGTCGATGTGGAAGATTCTTCGTCGCCCAGGGTCACGGTCGGCACGGGTGTCTCGTGGAACTCGCCCTTCGGGCCGGTTGTCGTGGACCTGGGCTTCGCAGTGGTCAAGGAGGATTTCGACGAAACCGAAATCCTGAGCTTCAGTTTCGGAACGCAGTTTTAGGCAACATGACGCGTCAATGCAGCTGGCCGTTGCGCTTCGCCGCTGCTCTTGTCTTCTTGAGTATTATTCCGGTTGCGGCCAACGCGCAGGTTGAGCGGGCACCGCTCATCGGGGTCATCGATGTTCAGGCCGTGCTTCGCGAGTCGGTCGCGGTGAAGACCCTGGCTCAGCGCGTCGAGACCGCACGGGTCGCAGCTCAACAAGCCATGCAGGACAGGGAAGTGGCGCTGCGCGAGGCAGACCTTGATCTGGCACAGCGCAGATCCAGCTTGTCTGCCGAGGATTATCGCCAGGAGCGCAGCAGCCTTGAAGCGGAGGGCGTGGCGCTTCAGCGGGAGATGCAGGCCGAACGGCGGCGCCTCGACCAACTCTTCAGCCAAGGCATGGCGCAGGTTCAACAGGTGCTTCAGTCGATCTCCCAGGAGATAGCGATCGAACGTGATCTGGACCTGGTTCTTGCGAAGACCACCGTCATCATCGTGAAGTCCGAGTTCGATCTGACGGAGGAGGCGCTGCGGCGGTTGAACAGCCGCCTGACCGATGTTTCCTCGGGCACGGCAGGCAACTAGGCAACGACGGGCAAGGCCGTTGCGGGCAGAGACGGCGAACCCAAAGGGGTGGTGGTATGGCGGACAGCCGATTCTTTAAACGGGCAGGGCCTCTCAGCCTTTCGAAGCTGGCTGCTTTGGCGGAAGCAGAGCTGCAGACCGGCAGTGATCCGGAATCCACGTTCCAGGACGTGGCCCCCCTTGATCGGGCCGGCCCACAGGATGTCAGCTTTCTCGACAACCGGCGCTACGTCGAGCAGTTCGAGCAGAGCGAGGCCGGGGCCTGCATTCTGGACCCGGAGTTTGCCGGACGGGCGCCCAAAGGAATGGCGCTGATCCTGACCAAGCGGCCTTATCGAGGCTATGCCAAGGTCGCCCAGGCGTTCTACCCGGCCCGGATGCCGGTGGCGGGTGTTCATCCAAGCGCTGTCGTCGACGAAAGCGCCAGCCTGGGCGAGGACAGCGAGATCGGTCCGGGAGTGGTGGTGGGCCCCGGGGCCAAGATCGGCCGCGCCTGCCGTCTGGGGGCCAACACCGTTGTCGGCCAAGGCGTCGAAATCGGCGACGGGACCGTTGTCGGACCCAACGTCTCATTGGAATTCTGCGTCGTCGGACGGGCCTGCCAGATTCATGCCGGTGCCAGGCTCGGGACCCGGGGCTTCGGCTTTTCCATGGACCCAGAGGGCTTCGTCGACGTGCCCCAGCTCGGGCGGGTCATCGTGGAAGACGGCGTCGAGATCGGCGCCAATTCGACCATCGATCGCGGGGCCGGGCCGGACACCGTAATCGGCGCCGGGGCAAAGATTGATAATCTTGTACAGATCGGGCACAACGTGCGCATCGGCAAAGGCTGCGTGCTTGTGGCGCAGTCCGGCGTGGCCGGCAGCTCCGTTCTGCAGGACTTTGTGGCGGTTGCGGCACAAGCGGGAGTATCCGGCCATCTGAAGGTCGGCGCGGGCGCCAGAATCGGTGCGAAGTCGGGCGTCATGCGTGACATTCCTGGAGGTATGACCGTGTTGGGCAGCCCGGCCCGGCCGGCCCGGGAGTTCTTTCGGCTGTGCGCGCTATGGGATCGCCAGCTGAAGGCAAGAGGTAGGAAGAAGGATGAGTGAAGAGAGCAGTGAACGGAACGGTGTCGCCAGCCTTGATGTCCAGGACATCATGGGGCTGCTTCCGCACCGCTATCCGTTCTTGATGATTGACCGGGTGGAAGACATCGTACCCAACGAGTCAGCGACCGGCGTGAAGAACGTCACGATCAACGAACCGTTTTTCCTCGGCCATTTCCCGGAACGGGCCGTGATGCCCGGTGTCCTCATCGTCGAGGCCATGGCCCAGACCGCCGCCGCTCTGGTGATGTTCACCCTCGGCGAGGACGCTCACGGCAAGCCTGTCTACTTCATGACCGTGGACGATGCGCGCTTCCGCAAGCCTGTGGTTCCCGGCGACGTCCTCCACATTCATGTCACGAGAGTCCGGAACCGCCGCAACGTCTGGAAGTTCTCCGGCGAAGCGAAGGTCAATGGAACCCTGGTCGCGAGTGCAAGCTACTCCGCGATGATCATGGATTACTGATGCCGGACATCCACCCCACAGCGATTGTCGAACCCGGCGCCAAGATCGGTGACGGATGTCTGATCGGGCCTTACTGCATCATCGGGCCGCACGTGGTTCTTGGCGAGGAGATCAAGCTCCACAGCCATGTCGTGATCGACGGGCATACGACAATCGGCGCCCGCACGCAGATCCTGCCGTTCAGTTCGATCGGTCAAACCCCGCAGGACCTCAAGTACCGCGGCGAGCCTTCGGAACTGCGGATCGGCACCGACAACATCATCCGTGAGCATGTCACGATGAACATCGGCACAGAGGGCGGCGGCATGGTGACCCGTGTCGGCAGTCACGGCCTCTTCATGCCGGGATCTCACGTCGCCCACGACTGCAAGATCGGCGACAACGTGATCATGGCGAACAACTGCACCCTGGCCGGTCATGTCACGATCGAGGACAACGTGATCCTTGGCGGGCTCACCGGCGTGCAGCAGTTCGTCCGCGTCGGCCGCAATGCCATCCTCGGCGCGATGGTCGGCACGAAGCATGACGTCATTCCCTATGGCATCGTCATGGCCCGCCCGACCCGTTTGGATGGGCTGAACCTGATCGGGCTCAAGCGCGCGGGCATCGCCAGCGATGAGATCCAGAAGCTCCTGAAAGTCTACGACCGGCTTTTCGGAGAGGAGGGCGGCACGCTGACAGAGCGCATGGATGGCATCGAGGACGATTTCGGGGAGCTGGACACCGTGCGCAACCTGCTGACCTTCCTGCGGGTCGAAACGGGCCGGCCCGTCCTGCGCCCGCAAGAGTACTGATGGTGGTTTCAGGCTGATGACGGGGCCGCTGGGCATTGTTGCTGGCGGCGGACACCTTCCCCGCCGGCTTATCGAGCATTGCCGGTCGCAGGGCCGCGGCACTTTCGTGGTTGCCATCGAAGGCAACACCGAGCCGTCCACGGTGGAAGGCGTCGAGCACCTCTGGGTCAAGCTCGGCCAGACCAAGCGCGCCATGGACGCGCTGCGAACCGCCGGCGTGGCCGAACTCGTTCTGATCGGCCCCGTCAAGCGCCCTTCGTTGTCCGAGCTGCGCCCCGACGGCTACACCTTGAAGGCTCTGACCAAGCTGAAGTTCAACAGCCTGGGCGATGACGGCCTCCTGGGAGCGCTCGTCAAGGCGCTGGAGCAGGAAGGCTTCGTCGTCCGTGGCGTCGACGAACTGATGGGCGATCTGCTGGCCTTCAAAGGGCCTTATGGGCGGCTTCTGCCCGATGCCCAGGCCGAGGCCGACATCGCGCGCGGAGTTGCCGTCTTGCAGGCGATGGGGGCCGCTGATGTTGGGCAGGCGACGGTGATCCAGGATGGCATGGTTCTGGGTGTCGAGGCTATCGAGGGGACCGATGCTCTGCTGGAGCGCTGCGGACCGCTGCAGAGGAACGGTTTGGGCGGCGTTCTGGTCAAACTCAGCAAACCCGGACAGGAGCGACGGGCGGATCTTCCGACGGTCGGGGTAAGAACGGTCGAGGGCGCCGCCGCGGCCGGTCTTCGCGGGATCGCAATCGAGGCCGGACACACCCTTGTGGTCGACACCGACGCCGTCGCGCGCGCCGCCGACAGGGCAGGGCTGTTCCTGATCGGAATCGAACGGCCGGCATGACTGCGACGGACGTGGAGGGAGAAGTCGCTCAGGAATCAGGGCCGCTGATCTTCGTGATTGCCGGCGAACCCTCGGGAGATGTTCTGGGCGCACGCCTGATGGCAGCCCTGAAAGCCGAACGGCGCGGGGCGGTGCGCTTTGCCGGTATCGGCGGGGAGGAGATGACACGCGAAGGCCTGCGGAGCCTTTTTCCTATCCAGGAATTCGCAGTCATGGGTTTCCTCGAGGTGCTGCCCCATGTCTTTCACATCATCAGGCGTATCCGCCAGACCGCTGCCGCGGTTCGGGCGCAGCACCCTGACATCGTCGTGACCATCGACTCGCCGTCCTTCACCCTGGAGGTCCAGCAGCGCTTGAAGGACGCAGGGATGCCGTTGGTCCACTACGTCGCCCCCCAGGTCTGGGCTTGGAAGGCCAAGCGCGCCAAGCGCATGGCACGCTACCTCGATGCCGTGCTGGCGCTTCTCCCGTTTGAACCGCCGCTTTTCGAAGCCCATGGCCTGCGCGCACGCTTTGTCGGCCATTCCGCCGTCGAGGACGCGGCCGGGGAGGAGGCTCGCTTGGCCGACCGGCCCTCGCCGTCAGGCGAGGGGCCGCTGCTGGCCGTGCTGCCGGGCAGCCGCAAGGGGGAGGTGCGCAAGCTGCTGCCGGTGTTTGAAGCGACGGTCGCGGCCCTCGCCCGCAAGCACCCGGGTTTGCGGGTCGTGATCCCCACGGTGGAGACGGTAGATGCAGCCGTGCGTGAGGCGACCGCATCCTGGCCGGTTCCCGTGGAGGTGACGCGGGGCGTGACCGCAAAGCGCCGGGCTTTTGCCCGGGCCCAGGCGGCTATCGCGGCCTCCGGCACCGTGGCTCTTGAACTGGCTGTAGCCGCGGTGCCCACCGTCATTGCCTACCGCCTGGGCGGATTCACGGGCTTGCTGCCGTTCAGCTGGCTGAACGTTCCCTATGCCAGCCTGGTCAACATTCTTGCCGGGCGCATGGTGCAGCCCGAGCTTCTGCAGCGCGACTGCAGGCCCGAGAAGATTCTCGGGCCGATCGACCGCCTCCTGAGCGACCCCGCCGCGCGCTTGGCCCAGCGCGAAGCCTATCTGGAAGTGATCCGGGCGCTTCAACCTGCCTCCGGCGAAAGCCCCAGCCGCTGCGCCGCCCGCGCGGTGCTGAGCCTGTTGGCGGACAAGGAGAAGGGCGCCTAGAGAACCCCAGGCGCCCTCGTTTCTGCAGTTCCGCTTGCCCGCGAACGACCAGGCTATCGCTGGTCGAGGGGGACGTACTTGCGTTCGGTGTGGCCGTTGTAGAGCTGGCGCGGGCGGCTGATCCGCTGGCTCGGGTCCTCGATCATCTCGCGCCACTGGGCGACCCAGCCGACCGTGCGCGCCAGTGCGAAGAGCACCGTGAACATGGTGGTCGGGAAGCCCATGGCTTTCAGGATGATGCCGGAATAGAAGTCGACATTGGGGAAGAGCTTCTTCTCGGCAAAGTACTCGTCCTCCAGCGCGATGCGCTCCAGTTCCATGGCAATGTCCAGCAGCGGGTCCTGGACTCCCAACTCACTGAGAACCTCATGGCAGGACTTCTGCATCACCTTGGCGCGGGGGTCGTAGTTCTTGTAGACCCGGTGCCCGAAACCCATAAGACGGAAGGGATCGTCGCGGTCCTTGGCGCGCTCGATGAACTCGGGGATGCGGTCCTTGCTGCCGATCTCCTGCAGCATCTGCAGCACCGCCTCGTTGGCCCCGCCATGGGCCGGCCCCCAAAGCGAGGCGATCCCCGCGGCTATGCAGGCGAAGGGGTTCGCGTTGCTGGAGCCGGAGATGCGCACCGTGGAGGTCGACGCGTTCTGCTCGTGGTCGGCGTGGAGGATGAAAATCCGATCCATGGCGCGCGCCAGCACCGGGCTGATCTTGTATTCCTCGCAAGGTACCGAGAACACCATGTTCAGAAAGTTCTCGGCGTAGTTCAGATCGTTGCGCGGATAGACGAAGGGCTGGCCGATGGAGAACTTATAGGCCATGGCCGCGATGGTCGGCATCTTGGCGATGAGCCGGTGAGAGGCGACCATGCGCTGGTGTGGATCGCTGATGTCGGTGGAGTCGTGATAGAACGCCGACATCGCACCGACCACGCCCACCATGATCGCCATGGGATGAGAATCCCGGCGGAAACCACGGTAGAAGTAGTTCATCTGCTCGTGCAGCATGGTGTGGTAGGTGATCGAACGCTCGAAGCCCGCCTTTTCCTCGGCCTTCGGAAGCTCGCCGTGCAGCAGCAGGTAACAGACGTCCATAAAGTCGCTGTGCTCGGCCAGGTCCTCGATCATGTAACCGCGATGCATCAAAATACCGGCTTCGCCATCGATATAAGTGATTGCGGAATCGCAACTCGCGGTTGAAGTAAAGCCGGGATCATACGTGAAGCAACCGGTCTCCGCATAGAGCCGGCGCACATCGATTGCACGTGGCCCGACGGTTCCGCCAAGGATCGGGAGTTCCACGCTTTTGCCGGTGGAATTGTCGGTCACGGTGACGGTTTGGTTGGTACTGCTGTCGCGCGCTACATCGTTCATCTTCCCATCCCCATGACAGTCCAGAGGTGTGCTCGTTTGGCCGGGAGCATAGAGAATCTGCCCCCTTCAATCAATTGCCGCGGTGCAGCAAAAACCCTAGGCCGCGCGTGCCTGATCGGCAATCCGCGCGAGGCACTCGTCGCGCCCCAGGATATCCATGACCTCAAAGATGCCGGGTGAGGTGTTGGAGCCGGATAGCGCAGCGCGAAGCGGCTGTGCCGCATCGCCCAGTTTGCACCCCTCCGACTCAACGAAAGCGCGTACCGCGGATTCCAGTGCGGGTTCGCTCCATTCTTCGATAGCGCTCAGGGCCGCCTGTAGACGGTCCAACCGCTGTCGCGCTTCATCTTTGAGGATCTTTTCGGCCTTGGCATTCAGCGAAAGCGGCCGATCGATCACGTAGAACATAGCATTTTCGGCCAGTTCCACCAAATTCTTTGCCCGGGCGCGCAAACCCTCCATGCCGCGCTCCAAACGCTCGGTCGCCGCCGCCGAGAGCCCGCCCCCGATCTTGTGTTCTATGATCGGCCGCACGGCGTCCAGCAGCACCGCGGTGTCCGCTTCGCGCATGTAAACGCCGTTGAGGTTGTCCAGCTTTACGAAGTCGAAGCGGGCCGGCGACTTTCCTACGCCGTCCAGATCGAACCAGCCGACGGCCTGCTCGGTGGAGATGATCTCGTCGTCGCCGTGGCCCCAGCCGAGGCGCAGCAGATAGTTGCGCAGGGCTGCGGGCAGATAGCCCATGTCGCGGTAGGCCTCGACGCCCAGCGCACCGTGGCGCTTGGAAAGCTTTGCACCGTCGGCCCCGTGAATGAGTGGGATGTGGGCGAAGGCCGGGGTCTCCCAGCCCAGGGCGCGATAGAGTTGGGTCTGCCGAAAGGCATTGGTCAGATGATCGTCGCCGCGGATCACATGCGTGACCCCCATGTCATGATCGTCGACCACGACGGAGAGCATGTAGGTCGGCGTACCGTTGGCGCGCAGCAGCACCATGTCGTCGAGCTGATCGTTGGCCACGGTAACGTTGCCCTGAACCAGATCGTCGATCTGTGTCTCACCGGTCTGCGGCATCTTGAGTCGGATCACCGGGTCAACGCCGGCGGGCGCCTCAGCCGGGTCGCGATCGCGCCAGCGCCCGTCGTAGCGCATCGGGCGACCTTCGGCGCGCGCCTGGGCGCGCATCTCTTCCAGATCCTCCGGCGAGGCATAGCAATGGTAGGCTTTGTCGTCGGCCAGGAGCTGCCGGGCAAGCTCCGCATGGCGGCCGGCGCGGGAGAACTGAAAGACCACCTCGTCGTCCCAGTCCAGTTCCAGCCAGCGCATGCCGTCGAGGATCGCATCGATCGCTTCCTGGGTGGACCGCTTGCGATCGGTATCTTCGATGCGCAGCCTGAACGTTCCCCCGTGATGGCGGGCAAAGAGCCAGTTGAAGAGCGCCGTCCGGGCACCGCCGATATGCAGGAAGCCGGTGGGTGAAGGCGCGAAGCGCGTCACGACGGACGAGGGTGCTGAACTCATGTCTGCTGGATGGATCCGGAAAGATGGAAAGATGACCGGCGCGGTGTAGCACAGCGGCCCGGCCCTTCCAAACGGCCAATCCAAACGGACAGTTCAGGCCGGAGCGAAGCCTTCGCAAGCTCTCTTTTTGCGTGTTCCGAGCCTGAGTCTATAATCGCGATGCGATTACGCGGCGGCAGGGCAGGGGAACAGGCAGGGGAAGCCAGTGGAGCCTATCGGCCAAGCAGGCAAAGCGCCGCAGGAAGCGTCCTGGAGGGCTGTTGCGCCCTGGGGTCGCTCTTGGGGCCGCTCTTGGGGTCGCTGGGAACGCCTTGTCAGCAATCCCTACATGGCCCTGCTGGCGGAGCGGGAGCGCTGGATCCTCTGGCTTCCCGTCTTCTTTGCCCTCGGCATCTCGCTCTACTTCGCTCTGGCGCAGGAACCTGCGCTTTGGATCGGCGCCGGGATCAGCGCCGTGGCTCTGGCACTCCTGTGGTGCTGGCGCAGCGCGGCCGGCCCGCGTCTCCTGGCCCTGGCGCTGACGATGGCCTGCGTCGGCTTTGCTTCAGCCCAACTGCGCAGCGCCTGGGTCGAGGCGCCGCAGCTGGAAAGGTCCTGGGGTCCTGGCCAGCTTACCGGTGAAGTGCTGGAACTCGAGACCAGGCCGAGGGGTCGCCGCCTCCTGCTGAGGCCCCTGGCCATGGCAGGCCTCGCGGCGGAGGACCTGCCGGCGCGGGTCCGCATCACCGCCGCCGCAACCGATGCAGAGCTGCGTCCAGGCGACGTGGTGACTTTGCGTGCCAGGTTACGGCCGCCTTCGGCCCCTACGATGCCCGGGGGCTTCGATTTCGCCCGCCAGGCCTATTTCCAGCAGTTGGGCGGAATCGGTTTCGCGCTCGGGCCGCTGCGCGCCGCCGACCACGCTGCGCCAGGCGCAGGCGCGCAAACGGAAAGCATGGCCCGGCGATGGGGTGTTTTCTGGGCCGCCGCCCGTCATCGCATCGCCGAGCGGATTACGAGTCACCTGCCGGGCCAGTCCGGCGCCGTGGCCGCGGCCCTGGTCACGGGGCAGCGCGGCGCCCTCTCCGAGGAGACCCGTGAAGACATGCGGGCGGCGGGGCTTGCCCACCTGCTGGCGATCTCGGGCCTGCACATGGGTCTGGTGACCGGGCTGCTCTTCTTCGCGCTGCGCGCCGGGCTTGCCCTGTCGCCTGCGCTGGCGCTGCACTGGCCGATCAAGAAGGCGGCGGCCGTGACGGCCGGCCTTGGTGGTCTGCTCTACCTCTGCCTTGTCGGTTTCACGATCCCGGCCCAGCGCGCCTTCATCATGGTCTCTATCGTTTTGCTGGCCGTTCTGCTGGACCGGCGGGCGATCTCGCTGCGCCTCGTCGCCTGGGCGGCTCTGGCCGTCCTCCTGGTCGCTCCCGAAAGCCTAGTCTCGGCGAGTTTTCAGATGTCTTTTGCCGCCGTCGTCGCCCTGGTCAGCGTCTATGAGGGCTGGGAGCGGTCGCCGGCGTCGCTGGAGATGCGGCGCCACGTCCTAGGACGGCTCGGCCTCTATATCCTGGGCGTTGCCCTCACGTCCCTGGTCGCGATCCTGGCGACCAGCGCCTTTGCGGCCTTCCATTTCCAGCGGCTGGCCGTCTTCGGGCTGCTGGCCAATCTTGTTGCGGTGCCGCTGACGGCTTTCGTCATCATGCCGGCCGCTGTCATCGGCATGCTCTTGATGCCCCTCGGCCTCGAAAGCCTGGGGTTTGTCCCCATGGGCTGGGGAATAGACGCGCTGCTGTCGATCGCGGGCCGGGTTGCCGATCTTCCCGGCGCCCTGGTCACGGTCCCGCCGATGCCGCTCTGGGGCCTTGTCTGCGTCACTCTGGGCGGGCTCTGGCTGTGTCTCTGGCGGGGGCGGTGGCGGTATTGGGGCCTGCCTCTGGCCATTGCCGGTGCGCTGTCGCCGGCGCTCTTCCAACCGCCGGACCTGCTGGTCAGCGGCGACGGCCGCCTCGCCGCGCTGCGCGATGAGGAAGGAGGCCTCTGGCTGGCCGACCGGCGTGGCAGCCGCTTTGTCATCGACTCCTGGCGCCGCGGCAGCGACGCGCAGGAGGTTCTCCGCTGGCCGCGGGCGGGGACGGTGGCGGGCGGCGCGCTGAGTTGCGATCCGCTCGGCTGCCTCTATCGCAAGCAGGGAATACTCCTGGCGCTGTCCTGGGACCCGCGGGGGCTCGCCGAGGACTGTGCCGTTGCCGATGTCGTGGTCAGCCTGGAGCCGCTCCGGCGGCAGGCCTGCGGCGGCCCTCAGCGCGTCATAGACCGCTTCGATCTTTGGCGCGAAGGCGCCCAGGCGATCTGGGTGACCGATGGCCGCCTCAGCCGGCGGACCGTGCTGGACACGCAGGGGCTGCGCCCCTGGTCGGCGCTGACCGACCGGCAGCCGCCGGGGGATTGAGCCAATATGGGCCCCGGCCTGGGGGATCGAGTCTAGTAGCGGCGCAGCAGGCCGACGAGGCGGCCCTGGATGGTGACCCGCTCCGGGGGGAAGATGCGGGTTTCGTAGGCCTGATTGGCGGGTTCCAGCGCGATGGCGCCCCCCTTGCGGCGGAGACGCTTCAGCGTCGCTTCCTCCTTGTCGATCAGGGCGACGACGATGGCGCCGTTGTCGGCCGAATCACAGCGTTCGATCAGCACGGTGTCACCGTCCAGAATGCCGGCGTCCACCATCGAGTCCCCGTCGACCTCCAGCGCGTAGTGTTCACCCGTTCCGATCATGGCTGAAGGAACGTCGACATGGGTGGAGTAATCGCGCAGCGCCTCGATCGGCGTGCCTGCGGCAATGCGCCCGTAGAGCGGCAACTGCAGGGCCTCGCTGTCGTTGGCGGGCTGGGCGCCGGGCATCGAGGCCGAGAAATCCCCTTGAATCACCCGTGGCGCGAAGCCCGGCTTCGGGTCGCCGATCACCGGCCCGGCCTGACCGACTCCCTCCTGGCCGTTCCCCGGCCGTCCGGCGCCCGCCCGCGGTGCAATGCCCAGGTCCTCCGGCAGGCGCGTCACCTCGACGGCCCTTGCGCGGTGCGGCAGGCGCTTGATGAACCCGCGCTCCTCAAGGCCGGTAATCAGCCGGTGGATGCCGGATTTGGACTTCAACGCCAGCGCATCCTTCATCTCGTCGAAGGACGGTGAGACGCCATGGCGCTGAAGATGGCCGTGGATGAACAGAAGTAGCTCGTGCTGCTTTTTGGTTAGCATCTGCTGGTAGACCCTCAGGGTGTCGTCTGCGGCCCCGGTCACGACACAAGATATGGAACAAAACAAAAACCTCAGCACATGTTCTAGTTTGGTTCCTGTTTGGGGTCAAGAATTTTGTCGGAGAAACTACCTATGAGGTAGTTGGGAACATCTATGGTTGCAGACAGCGGCACGCACAACGCTCTGTTTGCCGCTCCGCGGTCGCGGGGATCTGAGGCTACAGCCCTTCTGCCAGGCTGCGGAGCTCAAGCACCGGGACGAGGCTGCCGCGCGCGGCGGCGGCCGCTTCGGGCGGCCGCAGAATCAGTCCGTCGGCCGCCGCCAGCATGGCCAGCATCGAAGAATCCTGGGCACCGTAAGGGGTGGCGACCTTGCGGCCTTCGTCGTCACTGGAGATTGCCGCCCGCAGATAGTCCTGGCGCCGGTCGTTGGCCCGGAGGTCTGCCCCCAGGATCATGGTTTCCAGGGGATGCGGAGGTTCGCTGCGTCCCTGCAGGCGGTGCAGCGCCGGGCGGGCAAACAGCGTGGCGCAGACCAGCGCGGAGACCGGGTTGCCGGGCAGCCCCAGCATCGGGGTGTTGCCGAGGCGGCCGAACATCAGCGGCTTACCGGGGCGCATGGCGATGCGCCAGAAATCCAGTTCCAGCCCCTCCTGCTGCAGGGCGGTCTGTACGAGATCATGCTCGCCGACGGAGGCCCCGCCGGCGGTCAGCAGCAGGTCGGCTCCCTCGGCGCCGGCGGCGAGGGCGGCCAACTGGTCGCTGCGGTCCGGCGCGATTCCCAGCTGGACCGGCTCGCCGCCGCAGGCGCGGACAAAGGCGGCGAGCGCTATGCCGTTGGAACTGACGATCTGCCCTGGCCGCAAAGGCTCTCCGGGCATCACCACCTCGTCGCCGGTTGAGAGAATGGCGACCCGCGGCCGCCGGCGCACCGACACCCAGGGATGGTTCATGGCGGCGATCAGCCCGACGTCACGGGCGGTGAGGGCCCGTCCCGCCCGCGGACCGGGGTCGCCGGCCTTGAAGTCCAGGCCGGCGGGCCGGACATAGTGCCCCGCCGCGCAGCTTTCCTTCACCGTCACGGTCGTGCCGGAGGCCTCCGTGTCCTCCTGAATGACGATGGCATCGGCGCCGTCGGGCAGCAGCGCCCCGGTGAAGATGCGCACGGCCTCCCCGGGTCCGACGCGGCCGTCAAAGGGCCTGCCCGCCGGCGCAGCCCCGATCACCGTGAGGTCGGTCGGCACCGCGGCCACGTCGGCGGCCCGCACGGCGTAGCCGTCCATCGCGGAAACGGCCTTGGGCGGCTGGGTCAGACGCGCATGGATGTCCGCGGCCAGTACCCGGCCGTAAGCTTCGTTGACACTGACGGTCTCCGCGGGAAGCGGTTGGAAGTGGTCGAGAATGCGGTTCAAAGCTTCTTCGACTGAGATCATCAGGAAGCCTCGTAAAGCCCGGATTTTCCGCCTTCTTTGCGAAGCAGTCTGATATCCGTGATCTGCATGCCGCGGTCGACGGCCTTGCACATGTCGTAGACCGTGAGCGCCGCGACGCTGACGGCGGTCAGGGCCTCCATCTCGACGCCCGTGCGCCCCTTCAGTTTGCAGCGCGCGGTGATGTCGACGGCCGAGCGCGCCTCATCCAGGGTGAGGTCGAGCGAGACCGAAGTGAGGGCCAGCGGGTGGCAGAGCGGGATCAGATCCGGCGTGCGCTTGGCCCCCATGATGCCGGCGAGGCGGGCAACGGAAAGCACGTCGCCTTTTTCCACGGCCCCGTCGCGAATGCGCGCCAGAGTCTCCGGCTGCATGACGATGGAGCCCCTGGCGACGGCGATCCGCTCGGTCACATCCTTGTCGGAGACATCGACCATCACGGCTTTGCCCTCCGCGTCGAAGTGGGTGAAGTCGCCCATCACCGGCCACCTATTGCTTCGGTTCGATGGGAGCCGCTGCAAGGGCGGCGGTGGCGGCGGTGACGTCGTCCTGGCGCATGAGGGATTCGCCGATCAGGAAGGCCCGCGCGCCCGCCCTTGCCATGCGCTGGAGGTCCGCCGGCTCGTAGAGTCCGCTTTCGGCGACCAGCAGGCGGTCCGCGGGCAGAGTGGGGGCCAGCTCTTCCGTTGTCGCCAGATCGACCGTCAGGGTCTTGAGGTTGCGGTTGTTGATGCCAAGAAGCGGTGAGCGCAGCTGGAGGGCGCGCTCGAGCTCGGCGCCATCGTGGACTTCGATCAGCACGTCCATGCCCAGGTCCAGCGCGGCGGCTTCCAGTTCGGCGGCCTGAGCGTCCCCGAGGGCGGCCATGATCAGCAGAATGCAGTCGGCGCCGAGGGCGCGGGACTCCACGATCTGATAGGGGTCGAGCATGAAGTCCTTGCGCAGGCAGGGCAGGGCCACGGCGCTGCGGGCCGCCTCCAGGAAGGCATCGGAGCCCTGGAAGTAAGGCGCATCAGTGAGGACGGAGAGGCAGGCGGCCCCGCCGGCCAGATAGGCTTCGGCGAGGCGGGGCGGATCGAAGTCCGCGCGGATCAGGCCCTTGCTCGGCGATGCCTTCTTGATCTCGCAAATCAGCGCGAAGCGCCCTTCCGCCGCCTTGCGCTCCAGAGCCTGGCGGAAGCCCCGCGGCGCTTCCGCGGCCTGGGCGCGGCTCTCCAGTTCGGAGAGGCCGACGGCCCGTTTTGCGGCCGCGACGTGTTCACGCTTGTCGGCGCAGATGCGCTGCAGAACGTCACCGCCCGTTGCTGTCGCAGCCGCGGTCATGGCGATACCTCCTCGTTGGTCACCCTCACCAGCCCCTCGAGCACTTTCATGGCCGCGCCCGTGTCGATCGCCTCGACCGCCATGGCCGCGCCTTCCTTCAAGTCGCCGGCGCATCCGGCCACGATCAGGGCCGCGGCGCTGCCCAGCACCACAATATCGCGATAGGCCCCGGCTTCTCCCGACAGGAGGCCGCGCAGCTTGGCGGCGTTGTGGTCGCGGTCACCGCCGACGATCTGGTCCAGGGATGCCGTCGGCAGGCCGGCATCTTCGGGGTTGATCTCGAAGGTCGAGACGCTGCCGTCCTTGAGCTCCGCCACCTGTGTCGGACCCAGGGTGGAAACCTCGTCCAGCCCGCCGGCGCCGTGGACCACCCAGGCCTTCTCGTGGCCCAGGTCGCGCAGCACCTCGGCCAGGGGCACGATCCATTCGGGGGCGAAAACGCCGATCAGCTGGCGGCGGACCTTCGCCGGGTTGGACAGGGGGCCCAGCAGATTGAACAGGGTGCGCGTGCCGAGTTCGGCGCGGCTCGGCCCGACATGACGCATGGCGCTGTGATGGCGCTGGGCCATGAGAAAGCAGGTTCCTACCTCCGCCAGAGCCCGCTCCACCAAGCGGAAGTCGGCTTCGATGTTGACGCCGAGGGCTTCCAGAACATCGCTGGCGCCACTCTTGGAGGAGGCGGCCCGGTTGCCGTGCTTGGCGACCGGCACGCCGCAGGCCGCGACGACGAACTGGCTGGCAGTGGAGATATTGTAGGTGCCGCTGCCGTCGCCGCCGGTGCCGCAGATGTCGATGGCGCCTTGCGGGCGCTTTACGGTTGTCATCTTCGCCCGCATCGCCGTCGCGGCCCCGGTGATCTCCTCCACCGTCTCGCCCCGCACGCGCAGCGCCATCAGGAAACCGCCCATCTGAGCCGGCGTGGCATCGCCGGACATCATGATGTCGAACGCCGCCTCCGCTTCGCTGCGGCTCAGGCTCTGGCCCGCTGCCGCCTTGGCGATGAGATCCTTGAAGACCTGGGGACTGCCGCTCATGCCGGGATCCTGCAACGCATAGAAGGGGGCCGCAGAACGCCGCTAGGCGGCAACGGCCCGGTCGGCAAGGCTCAGGAAGTTGCGCAGCAGCGCATGGCCCTGCTCCGAAGCGATGCTCTCGGGATGGAACTGCACGCCGTAGAGCGGCAGTTCGCGATGCTGCAGCCCCATGATCACGCCGTCCTCCGTCTCCGCCGTGACCTCCAGCGTATCGTGCGGGAAGGTCGCCGGGTCGAGGGTCAGCGAATGATAACGTGTTCCGGTGAGCGGTGAGGGCAGGCCGGCAAAGACGCCCTGGCCCTTGTGCGTGAGGGCGCTCAGCTTGCCGTGCATGGGTGTCGGGGCGCGCACCACCTGGGCGCCGAAGACCTGTCCGATCGCCTGGTGGCCCAGGCAGACGCCGAAGACCGGCAACTCGCCCGCTGCCGCCCTGATCAGCTCCAGGCAGATGCCTGCGCGGTCGGGGTCGCAGGGGCCCGGCGAGAGAATGATTCCCTGGGGTCGAAGAGCCAGCGCTTCGGCCACGCTGACCTTGTCATTGCGGCGCACCTCGATCGTCGCACCCAGCTCCCCCAGAAAATGGTAGAGATTGTAGGTGAAGCTGTCGTAGTTATCGATTAGCAAAAACATTTCAGATGCTTGCGCCGTTTTCCTGAGTGATCGCCTCGTTGCTTGGTTCTTCTTATAGCAGGTCGTCCAAGCCATCGGAAAGCGGTCAGATGCTCGATCTCGAGCTTCCAGTTACTGGAAGGATTAAGTAGGATCGTCCCGGTGGGTTCGCGCGCGAAACACAGAGCAGGAGGTCGTCATGAACATCGGTGCCGTCGCTCGCCGATCCGGCGTGCCGGCAAAGACCATTCGCTATTATGAATCCGTTGGGCTGATCGCCGCTGCGGAGCGGTCGGCGGCCGGCTACCGCGTCTACAGCCAGCGCGACGTCGAAACCCTACGCTTCGTCCAGCGGGCCCGCAGCCTGGGATTCTCGGTCGAGGATGTGGGCAGCCTGCTCGCCCTCTGGCATGACCGCGGACGGAGCAGCGCCGAGGTCAAGGCCCTGGCCCGGCGCCGGGTCGCCGACATTGACCGCAAGATCGCCGAGTTGACCGAAATGCGGGCCACTCTCAAGGACCTCATGCGCCGCTGCCATGGCGATCAGCGGCCGGACTGCCCCATTCTCAACGGCCTTGCCGGCGGTCGGGGGGCCGGGGGCTAGCGCCGGCCGAGCGGGCCGCCTTTGGCCGCAGCTTCGTTAACCATGCCGTGCTAGGCTCCGCCGGCCATGGCCCGAAACGATTCGAAACCGTCCCCAGCCCGCCGAAGCGACGCCGCCTGGAATGTCGCCGCGGTGGTGGGCCTGCTGTGCATTGGCATCGTCGTCGGCGGGGTCGCGGGCGTAGTACTCGATCGCAGCGGCCTCCTCGGCAGCCACGGGCCGGACAGCGCTTCGCCAGTGCCCGGCGAAAAAGCGGCCGATTCTAAGCCTGCGCCGCAGCGACGCGTTGCGGGGTCAGCGCCCGTACAAGCCGACGGCCGCCCGCCCGCTGCCTGGGAGGACTCTGTCGATCGGGAGGCGCTGGAAGCGGCGTTCCAGCGCGCCGCCGAGGAAGACCCGGCAGAACAGGCGGAGGGACAGGCTGATGTAAGGGAGAGCGCAGCGCTGCCGCCGGCTTTCAGTACCGATCAGAGCCGACCCGAACCGGCGGCATGGCAGCTTCACGCCGTCGCGACCGTTCCCGAGGCCGGCCGGCCCATGGTGGCCATCGTCCTCGACGATATCGGCGTGAACCGGCGCAATGCGCGCCGGGCCATTGCGCTCCCGGGGCCGCTGACGCTTGCTTTCATGACCTACGCGGACGACTTGCCGGACATGACTGCCGCGGCAAGGGCGGCAGGGCACGAACTGATGCTCCATGTGCCCATGCAGCCGCGCGACCCCGCCATTGATCCCGGCCCCAACGTGTTGGCCGAGGCCCTGCCGGCGGCGGAGCTGGCGCAGCGCCTGGCCTGGGGCCTCGATCGCTTCGAGGGCTACGTCGGGATCAACAATCACATGGGGAGCCGCTTCACGGCTTCGCCCGAAGGCATGGCCATGGTGATGGCTGAGTTGAAGGCGCGGGAGCTTCTGTTTCTCGACTCTCTGACAGCCAAAGAGTCCGTAGCCGGCAGCCTGGCGCGGCGTGCGGGCGTGCCCTTCGCGGAGCGGGACGTCTTTCTCGACAACGAGCCGAAAAACCGCCTTGCGATCGAACGCCAGCTCGCGCTTCTTGAACAGATCGCCCGAGAGCGTGGCTATGCCGTGGGGATCGGTCATCCCCACGCGGCGACCGTTGAGGCGCTCAACGACTGGATTCCGGAGATGCGCAGCAGAGGCTTTGCCCTGGTTCCGATCTCTGCCGTCGTGCGGCACCGGCTTGCCATCGAAAGCGCCCACAGTGGCGACGGCTGACGCCGCCCGCGCTCAGGCGTAACCGCGCCAAGCTGTAACGGGCGCTCAGTTGTAACGGGCGTGGATCTCCGCCTGGGTGCCGTCTTCGATCATGGCGGAGAGGGCGGCCTGCATGCGCACCACGATGTCATCGGGGGTCTGCGGCGAGCAGGCGATGGAGAAGACCTGTTCATAGAGCACGGCCACCTCTTCCACGGGGACCCCTTGGCGCTCCAGCTGATGGAAGTAGGATTCCGAGACCGCCATGAGGTCTACCCGGCCGTTCAGCAGCTTGCGCAGCGTGAGATCGAGATCCCGCGCCAGATCGATGTCCGCGAAGCCGGCGTTGCGCAACAGTTCGACCGTGTAGTCGCCGGTCTGAGTGCCGGTACGATAGTGTGTCGCGCTCTCGACGTCCTGGGGATCGATGCCCGATCCGGCGGCACGGATCAGCAGGGTGCGCTCCAGCAGCAGGGGCTCCACCCACTTGAACCGCTGATCGCGATCCACGGTATGGGCGGTCGTGAAGACGCAGGTCATCGGCTGGCTGCCGGCCAGCCCGATTGCGCGCGACCAGGGCAGCAGCGTCATTTCATAGGCGATCCCGGTCCGGCGCATGATCTCCCTGACCTGGTCGGCGCCAAGCCCGGCGATTTCGCCATCCTGCTCGAAGTTAAAGGGGGCGTACTGCTCGGTCGTGAGCTGCAATACTTCGCTGGCTTTGGCCGGGCCGCCGCCAAGAAAACTCGGGCTGAGAATACAGGCTGAGAGCAAAGCAACTGCGGTAAGGGTCTTGGTCATCCGCGTCATGACTTCTCTCCAGGTAACTGTCTCTTGCCCCGGGACCCGTGCGTTTCCGATCCATCTGCAGGGTTGAGTAAAGGCAAGTACACACCGCTGGCGTGATTAAAATCTACGCGATACGCGTAAATGGTTACTTAAGAGAAGCTGGATACGGTTGCTTCCTGGATGCGGTGGTTAAGAAAAGATGAACACAAGACCACGGTTCCAAGCGGGGATAGTCTGAGGCCGTCGTCGAGAGCATGCAGCTCATCCGTCTGAAACTTCCAGGCAACTCGATCCGAAACCGGATCGTAATCACGGTGCTGGCGACGGTCGTGCTGGTGTCGATGCTGGGCACGGCACTCTCCGGCCGCGAGCAGGCAAACCGCCTGCTGAACGATCTGAAGGCGGAATCGCAGGTTCTGACCAGCGTCTTCGGCGACACCCTGTCGGATCCGTTGTGGGACTATGACTACCAGATGGTGCAGCAGCGCCTGGACCGTCTGGCGGCCACCGGTGCGATCACCGGTGCGCGTGTCTTCGACAACAAAGGCGAAAAGCTGGCGGAAGTTCTGGTCGCCGGTTTCGATCCGGAGATCGCTGGCGACTACCTGGTCTTCGACCGCACCATCACGGCTGAGAGTGGCGAGCGGGTCGGAACTCTCTTCCTCTGGGTCTCGACCGCCGGCGTTTCCTCCGATGTCTGGCGTGTGGTCCGCAACGATGCGACCACCGGGGCCACGCTGGCGGTGCTCACGGCTGTCGTCGTCTTCCTCGGGGTCAATCTGATTTCCGGCCCGCTGTCGCGGGTGACGGCGGCCATGATCCGCATCGGCGAGGGCGCCCTCAACACGCCGGTCCCCGAACGCGGACGCGACGACGAGGTGAGCCGGATGGCCGAGGCCCTGGAGCGGCTGCGGCAGAAGGGCCTGCGCGTCGAACAGGTCGAGCGGGAACTGCGCCGCGCCAACGCCAATCTGGAGCAGCGGGTCACCGAACGGACGGCGGAACTGGAGCGCGCGCGCCAGCAGGCCGTCGAGGCGAACCGCGCCAAGACCGAGTTCCTGGCCAACATGAGCCACGACCTGCGCACCCCGCTGAACGCCATTCTGGGGTTCAGCGAGATGATGCGCGCCCACGCCTTCGGCCCCCTGGGCGATCCCCGCTATGACGAATACATCGAGGATATCCACCACAGCGGATCCCTGCTGATCAGCCTGATCAACGATCTCCTCGACATCTCGAAAGTCGAGGCGGGCAAGTACGAGCTGACGGAAGAGCCGGTGGATATGCGCGCCCTTGTGGAAAGCTGCATTCGTCAGGTCGCCGCCGGCGCCGAGGCCGCCGGCCACCGCCTGAAAGCCGAGGTCGACCGGAACCTGCCTGTCCTCAGAGGCGACGAGCGGGTGCTGACCCAGATCCTGAACAACCTGCTGTCAAACGCGGTCAAGTTTACGCCGGAAGGCGGGCTCATTCAGGTGAAGTCATGGTGCGACGCGCGCGACCGGATCTTCCTCAGCGTTTCGGACAACGGCATCGGCATGACGAGCGAGGGCGTCAAGAAGGCCCTCAAGCCCTTCGAGCAGGCGCACAACCCGCGGGCGCGGGAGCACAAGGGGACGGGCCTGGGACTCCATCTTTGCGACAACTTCATGGAGCTGTTCGGCGGCGCCATGACGATCGAGAGCGCGCTTGGCGAGGGTACGACGGTGACGGTGAGCTTCCCGCCGGAGCGTGCGATCCGCCGCAAGCGCCTGGCCTAGGTTCACTGACCGCTTCTGCGCCCCCTTGAATGAACGGGGCCGCATCGCTGCGGCCCGGGACAAAGCGAAAGGGGCCGCATCGCTGCGGCCCCCCATGAGCTGGTGAGTCTTAAGGCCCCGAAACGGGGTCCCGCTCCGAAGGTGTCATGCGTCGGACGAAGGCTGCTCCGTCAAACCCATTGAACATCCAAAGCCCTCAGACTTCACCGAAATCTCATGAGACATTGGATCACCTCCTTTCAGCTGTTGAAACAGGACTGCGACTATCGCCCTGATTCGCGGCAGGCGGCAAGAGAAATCCACAGGATGTTGCATTTTTATGAATGCAATCAATAGGCTAAGCGGCCAACCAGGTCGTCGAAGGGAATGCAGACCGCCGCGACATAGCCCGGGCGGGCCCGAAGCTTTTCGTACCAGGCGGCCAGATTCGGCAAGGCGGGCCGCTCGATCGGCATCTGGTACCAGCGGTAGAGGGTCATGCCCGCGCCCACGTCGGCCAGGCTGAAGTCCGCCCCGGCGAGCCAGGGGCGCCCGGCTAGCTCCCGGTCCAACAGGGTAAGCCTTTCCGCCGTTCTGGTCCTCCGGGCCTCGATACCCACCGCGTCCTGATCCTCGTCCGGCGTTCGCACGCACATCCAGAAGAGGTCGATCCAATCGCGGTAGAGCGTGGCGTTGGCCCAGGCCAGCCATTGGTCGGCGGCGGCCCGCTGTGCCGGGTCCGCCGGCCACAGGCCGCCCGCGCCGTAGCGGGCGGCAAGGTAGCGGATGATGGCATCGCTCTCCCAGACCACCGTTTCGCCGTCGCGCAGGGTCGGCACCCTGCCGTGCGGATTGATGGCGCGGTAGGCCGGGTCGTCGAGGCCGCCGAACCGGCCGCCGGCGTCGATCCGCCGGTAGGGCAAGCCCAGTTCTTCCAGAACCCAGACCGCCTTCTGCACGTTGCAGGAGGACAGGCGGCCCCAGAGGGTCAGATCCGGCATGCAGAAGCCCCTCGCATGCAGCCCGTCGCCGTGGCGCTAGTTGCCCCGCCGGGCCGCAAAGCGCACGGCTTCCTCGGCGGAGCGCAGCAGGGCACGGGCCTTGTTCCAGCTTTCCTGATACTCCGCCTCCGGGTCGCTGTCGGCGACGACTCCGCCGCCGGCCTGGATGTGCATGACCTCGTCCTTCACCACGGCGGTGCGCAGGGCGATGCAGGTATCCATGGAGCCGCCGGCGCCGAAATAGCCGACGCAGCCGCCGTAGACGCCGCGGCGCTCCGGCTCCAGTTCGTCGATGATCTCCATCGCCCGGACCTTGGGAGCGCCTGAAACCGTACCGGCGGGAAAGCCTGCGACAAGGGCGTCCATGGCGTCCTTGCCTGCGGCGATATGGCCTTCGACGTTGGAAACGATGTGCATGACGTGGCTGTAGAGCTCGATCACCATTTTCTCGGTGACCTTCACGCTGCCGATCTCGGCCACCCGGCCGACGTCGTTGCGTCCGAGGTCCAACAGCATCAGGTGCTCTGCCAGTTCCTTGGGGTCGGCCAGCAGTTCTTCGGCCAGGGCGCGGTCTTCCTCGGCATTGGCGCCGCGCGGCCGGGTGCCGGCGATGGGCCGGATGGTCACGGTGTCGTCGCGCAGGCGCACCAGGATCTCCGGGCTCGAGGCGACGATGGCAAAGCCGCCGAAATCGATGAAGACCAGAAAGGGCGATGGATTGACCCTGCGGAGCGCGCGGTACAACGCAAAGGGCGGCAGCTTGAAGGGCAGGGACAGCCGCTGCGACAGCACCGCCTGGAAGATGTCGCCGGCCAGGATGTAGTCCTTGGCCTTGGCGACCATGGCGTGAAAGCCATCCCGTGTCATGTTGGACGACGGCTCCGGCAGTGTCTCCAGGTCGGCGATCACGTCGCGGCGCTGGGGCAGGGCACGCTCAAAGTCCTGCGCTACATCGGCGAGGCGTTCGCAGGCCTGAGCATAGGCGGCCCGCGCCGAGACATCGCCGCGCGGCCAGACAGGCGTAAAGAGCGTCACCTGGTCTTCCACCCGGTCGAAGACGGCGATGATCGTGGGGCGGATGAACATGCCGTCCGGCAGGTCCAGCGGCTGGGGATTGTCGTCCGGCAGATCTTCCATCAGCCGCACGGTGTCGTAACCCATGTAGCCGAACAGGCCGGAGGCCATGGGCGGCAGACCTTCCGGGAGATCGATGCGGCTTTCAGCGGTCAGGCTGCGCAGGCTTTCCAGCACCGGCTCCTCAAGCGGAACGAAAGCCTCCGGATCGAAGCGCGCCTGCCGGTTGATCTCGGCCCGCTCGCCGCGGCAGCGCCAGACCAGGTCCGGGCGCATGCCGAGAAAGGAGTATCGCCCGATGATGGATCCGCCCTCGACGGACTCGAAGAGGAAGGAGTTGGGCTTGCCCTCGGCAAGCTTCAGGAAGGCAGAGACCGGCGTTTCCAGGTCGGCGATGAGGACGGTCCGCACCACCTGCGCCCGGCCAGCCACATAGCCCGCCTCGAAGGCGGTAAAGTCAGGTGTCGTCTGCATGGCCCGGGCTAGTAGGCCGCGCCGGCGAGCGCTTCGTCGATCAGGCGCTGATTGACGGTCACGTCCAGGTCTTGCTCAAGCGATGCCAGAAACTGCTGGAAGATATCGTCGCGGATCGATCCCGCCAGCTGATCGGAGAGCTGCTGTAGGCGGGCCTCCTGGCCTTCCGCTGCGGCCCCCTGGATGTCGGCGAGGCGCGCCACGATCTGGCTTCCGGGCGTCGGAACCAGGGCGATCTCGCCAGTCTCGATCTCGAAGAGCTGCTGGGAGAGGGCAGGCGCGGGCGTGCGCGCCGGGTCGGTCTCGAAGCGGGTGACGGGCTCGGTCGTCAGCAGCTGCAGCCCCTCGGCCTCGGCGACGGCGCCGAAGTCCTCGCCGCTGCGCAACCGTTCGGCCACCGATTCCGCCTTCTCCTGCCCCATGCGGGCACGCTCGCGCGCCTGCCACAAACGAATGACGTCGTCGCGGACCTCCGGAAGGGGTCGCAGCGTGGCGGCGATCTCGTCGTCGACCCGCACTATGAAGTAGTCGCCGTCCAGGGTCTCGGTCAGCAGGCTGGTATCGCCGAGCGCCGTGGTGCGGAGCAGCTCAAGGAACTCGTTCAAGGCCGGCAGGGCCTCGATTACGTTGCCGTCCCGGTCGCGGCCCTGGTTGTCGATCGCCTCGATCCGGCGGGACTCGACGCCCAGGTTCGCAGCCGCATCCTCGATGGCAATGCCGCCGGCGATGGCTTCGTCGTAGCGGTTGGCCTGTTCGATGACGAGATCGATGGCCTGCGCCCGCGCAATCTCGTCGCTGAGCTGATCACGCAGATCTTCGAACTGCGCCTCCTGGCCGGCTTCGATCGCGTTGACGACCACGACGTGCCAGCCCAGCGGGCTCTGGATCGGGGCGCTCGCCCGGCCGGGTTCCAGGTCAAAGACCGGTCCGCCGAGTTCGGCCGGCAGTGCCGATTCCGGAATGAAGCCCAGCGCGACCGGGGCGCGGCCCGTGGCGGCTTCGGCGGCTGCTGCAAAGTCGGCGCCTTCGGCAAGGCGCTCGGCCAAAGCCTGGGCGGCAGCTTCGTCCGGCAGCACGGCCTGAACGACGTCGCGCCGTTCGGGCTGTGAAAGCTCGTCGCGCCGGGAGTCGAATTCTTCCTGCAGAACCTCATCAGACACGGCGATTCCGGCCATGGCATCGGCGACGCGCAGGTGCACCAGCGTGATCCGCTTGTAATCCGGCGTCATGAAGCTGTCGGATGCGTTTTCGTAGGTTTCCTGAATGGCGGCCTCGTCCGGTTCGCCCGGTTCGCCGAGGCTGTCGTTGGGTATGACGATGTAGTCGGCAACGCGCCGCTCCTCACGGTAGGCAAAGAGACGCTCGGTGACGCTTTCCGGCGCGACAGCGGCTTCGGTCACAGCCTGGATCAGCTGCTCGCGCTTGGTATCGCCCGAGAGGATGGCCAGGAACTGCGCTTCGCTCATGCCGCTGAACTGGAGAGCCTGGGCAAAGCGGTTGCGGTCGAAGTTGCCGGTCGCCCCCTGGAAGGAGGGATTGTCCAGGATCTGTGTGCGCATCTGCTCTTCGGTGATCATCAGGCCCAGTTCGTTGGCCGCTTCGTCGAGCAGCGCGCGGCTGATCATGCGGTTGAGCACCTGCTGCGGAATGCCGAAGGCGCGCGCCTGCTCGGGCGTGAGCTGGGTCCCGAAGCGCTGGCTCATCGTGGCGACCTCCCGCGACAGCTCCTGGCTGAAACTGCGCTGGTCGATCAGGGTGTTCCCGACAGACGCGACACTCTGACCGTGGCCGCCGGTCCGGAAGATGTCGCCGATGCCCCAGACCGCAAAGCTGAGGATCAAGAGCCCGAACAGGGGGAACATCAAGATCTTGACTATAAGCTTCTGGTTTTTCATCGCTTGCGCCTGAGTCTTCCGTTTGGGGGGCCTTGGGCTTTGTTTTCGGCGGCTGTCAAAGCGGCGGCAGTTTAGAAACCCGCCTCCGGGCGGGCAACAAGCAAATCCGCCCCTTCCCAGCCATTTGAACCGGCTGATTGGATGGCTGCCGAAAGGCGGAAGGATGCGGCTTCCTGCCACGGGTGGTCAGCAGCCGGGAATTGGCGCCGGGGATTGGCGCCGGGGATTGGCGCCGGGGATTGGCGCCGGGGATTGGCGCCGGGGATTGGCGCCGGGGATTGGCGCCGGGGATTGGCACCGGGGATTGGCACCGGGGATTGGCACCGGGGATTGGCACCGGGGATTGGCCGGGTGTGAGCGGCTGTGTTAGGACAACCTCCCGAAACAAAGGCACATAACCGTGAAATGGGGGAGGTCGGAGGATGACGCCGCTGATCGCTGGAAACTGGAAGATGAACGGCACCTTGGCCGATGCCCGATCATTGGCGCAGGAGGTGCTCGGCGGGGCGCAAGCGGGGGGATTCTCGTGTGAACTCCTGGTCTGCCCCCCCTTCGTGCATCTCTCAGCCGTCGGCGGCGCCCTGGGAGAAGGTGCAGTACGCTTGGGCGGCCAGGACTGCCACACGGCCGCAGGCGGCGCCCATACCGGCGATGTTTCGGCGACCATGCTGCGCGATCTCGGCTGCGGCTATGTCATCGTCGGCCACTCCGAGCGGCGCGCCGACCACGGCGAGGACAATGCCCTGGTTCGGGCCAAGGCGGAGGCCGCTTTGGCCGCCGGCCTGGTCCCGATCGTCTGTGTCGGAGAAACCCTCGACGAACGCATAGCCGGTCAGGCCCTCGCCGTCATCGGGCGGCAGCTGAAGGGCTCCGTCCCCGTGGGGATGGCGGCCGAACGGCTGGTGGTCGCCTACGAACCGGTCTGGGCCATCGGCACCGGCCGCACCGCCACCCCTGGCGATGTCGCGGAGGTGCATGCCGAGGTCCGACGGGTCCTGGGCGGCCTGGTGGGCGAGAGCGCTGCGCAGGTACGCATTCTTTATGGCGGCTCGGTGAAGCCGGACAACGCCGCCGAACTTCTGGCCCAGGAGAACGTCAATGGGGCCCTGGTCGGCGGCGCCAGTCTGAAAGCCGCGGATTTCCTTGCGATTGCCGGGGCCTGTTCCTAGGCAGCCGGCGCCAGGCCTTCCGCCGCGCTTGGCTAAGTCCCCTCTGTTTTTGCTGGTTTTTCGGACTGGAAGCCATTACATAGCCGGCATTCAGGGCGGCCGCCCTCCGGGCGTAACGTCGCGCTTGCGGGACAGCCGACCCAGCGGCCATCGCCAGGACAGCAACGCTGCCAGCGATCCCTGCCGGAACACATCATTTCGAAGGCGCTGGTTTCAGCGAACGAGCGATATGGAAAGCGTACTCCTGGTCATCCACATCCTGATTGCCCTGGCCCTGATCGGCGTGGTGCTTCTGCAGCGCAGCGAGGGCGGCGGCCTGGGGATCGGCGGCGGCGGCTCCGGCGGCGGCGGTGGTGGCATGGGGGGCTTTCTGACCGGCCGCGGAACCGCCAACCTGCTCACCAGGACAACCGCCATCCTGGCGGCCTGCTTCATGGCCAGCAGCATCGTCCTGACCATCCTGGCCGGCGACAGCGGCGGACAGCGCTCCATTTTCGACGATCCTGCGGCTGGCCACGGCGGCATGCCCGCCCCGGTCGCCCCGGCGGCCCCGGCCGAGCCGTCCGTCCCGACCGCGCCTACGGTTCCAACGCAGTAACAGCGCTCGACAGTCCTTCGCCGAGGCCCGCCAGGAGGCCCGCCAGGAGGGCGGACAACGTCGCGGTCTGCCTTCACGGCGGCACTCAGGCAAGGCGTCGATCAAGGGCCATCCGGGAACAGGACGGCGGTAAGCCAGCGCTGACCGGGCGCGACTCGGTCGCCCTTTCAGATGCACCCGGCCTGCCTAACGCCCGGCAGTCGCCTTCGCGGCTGTCGTGACGGTGCCACCGCGGCGTGGTTGACCCGGGGTTTTGCGGGCTTTGCGGGCGATCATGACAAAGTGAAAACTTCTCTCCGCCGAGGCTTGCTTCCCGCTCTCTGATCGTTCAATAGTGTTGGCCCATGGCGCGGTTCATCTTCATCACCGGCGGCGTGGTTTCCTCCCTCGGCAAAGGCCTCTGTTCCGCAGCGCTTGGGGCGCTTCTCCAGGCTCGCGGATTCAAGGTTCGGCTGCGAAAGCTCGATCCCTACCTGAACGTGGATCCGGGAACCATGTCGCCCTATCAGCACGGCGAGGTCTACGTCACCGATGACGGGGCCGAAACCGATCTCGACCTCGGTCACTACGAGCGCTTCACCGGCGTGCCCGCACGCAAGAGCGACAATGTGACGACGGGGCAAATCTATTCGGACGTTCTGGCGAGAGAGCGCCGTGGCGACTATCTGGGCGCAACGGTTCAGGTGATCCCCCACGTGACCGACGCGATCAAGGCCTTCGTTCTCGGCGACCTTGCCGACGAAGACTTCGTGATCTGCGAGATCGGCGGCACCGTCGGCGACATCGAGGGCCTGCCGTTCCTTGAGGCGATCCGCCAGCTGGGCAACCAGCTGGGCCGGGAGCGCAGCTTGTTTCTCCACTGCACGCTGATTCCCTACATCGCCGCCGCCGGGGAGTTGAAGACCAAGCCGACCCAACACTCCGTCAAGGAACTGCAGTCGGTCGGCATCAAGCCCGACATCCTGGTCTGCCGCAGCGAGCGGGAAATCCCCAAGGACGAGCGGCGCAAGATCGCGCTGTTCTGCAACGTGCGCGAGGAAGCGGTCATTCCCGCGCTGGACGTGCGTTCCATCTATGCGGTACCGCGGGCCTATCACGAGGAAGGCCTGGACGACGAAGTCTGCCGCCACTTCGGCCTCGAGGTCGGCCAGCCGACGCTCGAGAGCTGGGACCGGGTCATGACCCGTATCGACGAGCCCGACGGCGAGGTCACCATCGGCGTTGTCGGCAAGTATGTGAGCCTGCTGGACGCCTACAAGTCGCTGGCGGAGTCTCTCACCCACGGCGGAATCGCCAACAACGTCCGGGTCAAGGTTTCCTGGCTGGATTCAGAGATCTTCGAGCGGGAAGGGACGACCCAGCAACTGGAAGGCGTGCACGGCATTCTCGTGCCCGGCGGGTTCGGAGAACGCGGCGCCGAAGGCAAGATCGCCGCCGCGCGCTTTGCCCGTGAGCATCAGGTTCCCTACTTCGGCATCTGCTTTGGCATGCAGATGGCGGTGATCGAAGCCGCCCGCAATCTGGCAGACCTGCCGCAGGCAGGATCCACGGAATTCGGCCAGCCGACCGATCCGGTGGTCGGCCTGATGACGGAGTGGTCGCGCGGCAACGCGATCGAACGGCGCAACAGCCAGAGCGACCTGGGCGGGACCATGCGCTTGGGGGCCTATCCCTGCCTCCTGCAGGATGGCAGCCGCGTCCGGGCCATCTACGGGGCTGAGTCGATCAACGAGCGCCACCGGCACCGTTACGAGGTGAACATCAATTACCGCGAGAAGCTGGAGCAGGCCGGTCTGCTGTTTTCCGGGCTGTCGCCGGACGGCGAGCTGCCGGAGATCGTGGAACTGCCGGACCACCCCTGGTTCGTCGGCGTCCAGTTCCATCCGGAACTGAAGTCAAAGCCCTTCGCCCCGCATCCGCTGTTCACCTCCTTCGTCGAGGCTGCGGTGGAGCAGTCGCGCCTGGTCTAAGCGCCCGGAAGGCAACGTGGCGTGAGGCAGTCCCGGGCGGCAGTCTGGGGCGGCGGTCCGGGGCGGCAGCCTCCAGTCAGGCTGCGTTGCGGGCACTCAGTGTGCTGTGCAGGGCTTTCAGCCGGCCGAGGACTTCGCGGGCGCCGGCGAGCGGCAGGCAGCTCGGGCCGTCGCATAGGGCCTTTTCCGGATCCGGGTGAAACTCCAGGAACACGCCATCCGCCCCGGCGGCAACCGCCGCCGCCGCGATCACCGCGACGCCGTCGCGCCGCCCGCCGGTGGACACTCCGTCGGAATCCGCTTTCGCTCCGGGGAGCTGGACCGCGTGGGTGGCGTCGATGGTGACCGGGACGCCCAGCTGCCGCATCGCCGGAATGCTCAGCATGTCCACCACCAGATTGTTGTAGCCGAAGGCGGTTCCGCGCTCGCAAAGGATGGTCAGGCCGGGGCCCGCAGCCTCTTCGATCTTCCTGAGGATGCTGTGGCAGTCCCAGGGCGCAAGGAACTGCGCCTTCTTGACGTGCAGCAGCCCGCCCTTGGCCGCGGTCGCCTTGGCGGCGGCCACCACCAGATCGGTCTGCCGGCAGAGGAAAGCCGGGATCTGAACCAGATCGGCGACGCTCGCCACGGCGTCGGCCTGCCCGGGCTCGTGAATGTCCGTCGCGATCGGCAGGTTTTCGCGCTCCTTCACGGCGGCAAGGGTCTCCAGGCCTGCTTTCAGGCCGGGCCCGCGAAAGCTCTTGAACGAGGAGCGGTTGGCCTTGTCGAAGCTGGCCTTGAACACGAAGGGCAGGTCGAGCTCTGCCGCGACATGCTTCAGCTCCTGGGCCGTCTCCAGGGCCAGGCCGAGGTCTTCGAGTACGTTGAGGCCGAGGATGCAGAACAGCGGCTGACCGTCGCCGAGTGAAAGATCCCATTGCTTCAGGGTGAGTTGCATCGCCGTCGCCTCGTCGCCGCCAATCAGGATTTGTCAGTGCATTTCGAACTGACCCGTGGAGGCAGCTTCATAGCGGCGGGGCTGCGTCACCGCAAGGTGATGCGCGATCCCGCTTCACCCGCTGTCGCCGCTTGCCGGTTCTCTCGGTTGCCGCCTTTGCATCAGAGCCGCTTGGCTGCAGGCCTCCAAGGTCGACAAGGTCTCCAGGCACTGCAGATTTCTTTGGCCGTGCACCCCGGAACGGCGCCCGGCTTGCCGCACAAGCTGCACTGCACGCGCCGATAAAGAGTGGCCGATCAAAGAGTTAGGAATACCTAATATAAAAGAGTCTAATAAAACAACTTCTACGCGATATGACTATAATCTTTCTAGATTAATCAAAGATCCATCAATGACGTTTAGATTAGCCTCAAAAAAGAGGTCGGCGATCGAGTGGGTGGAGCAATCTTGATCGGAGCTGGCCATGACTAAGTTTAACGTCCTTTCATACCTCGGGAATCTGAAGCTGCGCGCTAAGATTCTCGGGCTCGTCGGCGTGCTATTGGCGATTGTCGGAGTCAACGCCGCCATCACGCTGTGGAAGCTGGATTTGATCGGCACGGAGATCGCCGACCTCGCAGAGGTCGACGTTCCGCTGACCAGCCATGTCTCGCTGCTGACCGTGGCGCAGCTTGAAAAGGCGATCCTCTTCGAGCGGGCCCTGCGCCTAGCGCCGATGATTCGGTCGGACAGCCACGCAGAGGACCTCTATCTCAGCGCGCGCGAGAACTTCGACGCCCTCAACGAGGTGGCCGAGACTGAGCTGAAAAAGGCCAAGGACTTGGCGCAGTCGGGCATTGAGCGGGTGCATACGGCTGAACAGCGCGCCGAGATGGAAAGCGCCCTTAAACAGCTCACGGTCATTGATAAGCACCACCACGACTACGTCGTCCATGCGCGCGAGATCTTTACCCTGATCGACTCTGGCGCGCTGGCGGAGGTCGAGGAGAAGGCCGAGGCGGTTGAGGCGGAGCAGGATGTCCTGAGCAAGGAGCTGGAGCATCTAGTTGCAGAGCTCGAGGCCTTCACCGAGGCGGCGGCCCTGAAGGCCGAGGATGACGAGAAGCGCGCCTTTGTGCTGCTTGCGACCGTTTCGGGGATCGGGATCGTTGTGGGGCTCGGGCTTGGCTGGTTCATGGCCAACGGGCTCTCCCGGCCGCTGGGCCGCGCCGTGGACACCGTGAAGGCCCTGGCTGACGGCGACACCTCGGTCGAGTTGAAGGTGGACACCAAGGACGAAGTCGGCGACCTCGCCCAGACCATCGAGGTCTTCCGCCAGACGACGATCAAAGCGAATGAACTGGCCGAACAGCAGAAGGCCGAGGAGGAGCGTCAGAAACAACGCCTGCTGCGCCAGTCCGAGCTGACCCGCGATTTCGACCAGAAGATTCAGATTGTGCTCGAGACGGTCTCCTCGGCGGCCACCGAGATGCAGTCGACCGCAGGCTCGCTGACCTCGACCGCGGAGCGCACCTCTGCACAGTCCAGCTCCGTGGCTGCGGCTTCGCAGGAAGCCTCCGCCAACGTTCAGACGGTGGCGGCGGCTGCCGAGGAGCTCTCCAACGCCATCGCCGAGATCAGCAACCAGGTGGCGCAGTCCACCTCGGTCGCCCAGGGCGCCGTGGCCCAGGCGCAAAGCGCCAATACGGAGATGCAGAGCCTGGACGATGCCGCCCAGCGCATCGGCGAAATCATGGCGCTGATTTCCGACATTGCCGAGCAGACCAACCTTCTGGCTCTCAACGCCACCATCGAGGCAGCCCGGGCGGGCGAGGCCGGAAAGGGCTTTGCCGTGGTGGCCAACGAGGTCAAGTCGCTGGCCAACCAGACCGCCAAGGCCACCGAGGATATCTCCCGCCAGATCGGCGAGATGCAGGAGGCCACCGGCGGGGCGGTCGGCAAGATCAAGGAGATCGCCACGACGATCACCAGCATCAACGAGATCTCCACCAGCATCGCCTCGGCTGTGGAGGAGCAGACCGCAGCGACCCAGGAGATCGCCCGCAACGTCGAACAGGCCGCCGCCGGCACGGCGGAGGTCGACAAGAACGTGACCGGCGTCTCCCAGGCGGCCGAAGAAACCGGCAGTTCCGCCAAGGATGTCCAGGACGCCGCCAGCGAGCTGTCGCGCCAGGCGGACACCATGAAGACCAATGTCCAAAGCTTCCTCGACGGCATCCGCAAGTTGGATGAGAACAAGGCGGCATAGAAACTGGGTCTGGCGTTGATTGGGAGAGCCCGACCGAGAGAGGCGGCGGATGCAGGGTGCATCCGCCGCTTTGCTTTTCAGCGATCCATTTTCTGCGGGAAATCTGTTTGAAAACCCTGTATCCATCGGCCTCGGAGCAGGCAGCCGTTGAGCTGCCGCACCACGGGAGAACGATGCAGGACACGAAAGACGGAGAGGACCGCAGGAACCATGACGGCAATCATCGACATCAGAGGCAGGGAGATCCTGGATTCCCGCGGCAACCCGACCGTCGAGGTCGACGTGACGCTGGAGAGCGGCGCCTTCGGGCGCGCGGCGGTCCCCTCCGGCGCTTCGACCGGCGCGCATGAGGCCGTCGAACTGCGCGACGGCGACAAGGGGCGCTATGGCGGCAAGGGTGTCCTTGCGGCCGTCGAGGCCGTCAATCACGAGATCTTCGACGTGCTCTCCGGTCTCGATGCCGAGGACCAGGTTCACGTCGACCAGACCATGATCGATCTCGACGAGACCGACAACAAGGGTCGCCTGGGCGCCAACGCGATCCTCGGCGTCTCCCTCGCTGTCGCCAAGGCGGCGGCGGAAGAGGCGGGCCTCCCGCTCTATCGCTATGTCGGCGGCAGCTATGCCCGGACCCTGCCGGTGCCGATGATGAACATCGTCAACGGCGGCGCCCATGCCGACAATCCGATCGACATCCAGGAATTCATGATCATGCCGGTGGGCGCCGACACCCTGGCGGAGGGCGTGCGCATGGGCGCCGAAATCTTTCATGCCCTGCGCAAGGGCCTGAAGGACGCGGGGCACAACACCAACGTCGGTGACGAGGGCGGCTTCGCGCCGAACCTGGCCTCCACCGACGAGGCCCTTGGGTTCGTCGCGCGGGCCACCGAGGCGGCGGGCTACAGCCTTGGGGACGACGTGGTGCTGGCGCTCGACTGTGCCTCCACGGAATACTTCAAATCCGGAAAGTACGAGCTGGAAGGCGAGGGCAAGAGCCTCGATTCCGGCGCCATGGTGGACTACCTGGTCGAGCTCTGCGGCCGCTATCCCATCGCCTCCATCGAGGACGGCATGAGCGAGGACGACTGGGACGGCTGGAAGCTGCTGACCGATGCCCTGGGTGAGCGGGTCCAGCTGGTCGGTGACGATCTCTTCGTCACCAATCCGGTGCGGCTGCGCGACGGCATCGAGAAGGGCGTGGCCAACTCCATCCTCGTCAAGGTGAACCAGATCGGCACCCTGTCCGAGACCCTGGAAGCCGTGAACACCGCACACAAAGCGGCCTATACGGCCGTGATGTCGCACCGTTCCGGCGAGACGGAGGACGCGACCATCGCCGATCTGGCGGTGGCCACCAACTGCGGTCAGATCAAGACCGGTTCGCTCTCCCGCTCGGACCGCCTGGCCAAGTACAACCAGCTCATCCGCATCGAGGAAGAGCTCGGCACCAGCGCAATCTACGCCGGGCGCGTGGTCGGGACCGGGTGATCCGCGGCGGTGTCGCAGTTGCCGGGGGCGGCAAAGAAGAGTCCAAAACGAGTCCAAAGGCGGAACACCTGGGCCGCCGGACTCTTTCCTGAATCTATTTGGAATCCTTGACTCTTTTTTCCTTGACCGGGCGAATCGGGGTGTGATTCGCTGCCGGTCATGCGTTTGCTCCGAGAGATCAAGACCCGCGCCCGACAGGCCGTCCCCCAGGTTCTTGCCGCCTGCATGGTTGCCTACTTCGCATACCATGCGATGAACGGCGACCGGGGCTTCTATGCCTGGATCCTGCTGAAGCAGGAACAGCAGCAGGTGATGGCCAAGGCGGACAGCCTGGAGGAGGAACGCGGCCGGCTGGAACGGCGCGTCGCCCTGTTGCGCGGCGCGACCCTGGACCCCGACCTGCTGGAAGAGCAGGCGCATGCAATCTTGAACTACGGGGCCGAGCGGGACCATGTTATCTTTCTGGAACCCGCTCTGCAGCGCTCTCCGGCGCTTCCATGATCAGCCAGAAGGATTGCTTCTTTCAGGTTTAACGTATATTGTGTTAATTCACAATTATGCAATATAAATCAAAAGATTAACCAAGATTGCATCCCTGCATCGGTTGCGTTAAGCTGCGCCGGCAATCCGGCGGAGACAAACCGCCTTTGACCCTTTGCGCAACGCAGGGAGCCCCCCTATGGCAAGCACCAAAGCGACGGCGTCGCGCGGCGGCAAACGCAAGGCCGCCGCAGCACCGATCAAGGTTTCCGTCGAAGACCTTCAGAGTTACTACCGTGACATGTTGCTGATCCGCCGCTTCGAGGAGAAGGCGGGGCAGATGTATGGCATGGGTCTGATCGGGGGCTTCTGCCACCTCTACATCGGACAGGAAGCGGTCGTGGTCGGGGTGCAGGCGGCCATGGGCCCGCTGGACACCGTTCTCACCTCCTACCGTGACCATGCCCATATGCTTGCCTGCGGCATGGATCCGAAGGGCGTGATGGCCGAGCTCACCGGGCGCAGCGGCGGCTATTCCAAGGGCAAGGGCGGCTCGATGCACATGTTCAGCCGCGAAGAGCGCTTCTTCGGCGGCCATGGCATCGTCGGCGCCCAGGTGCCGCTCGGCACCGGCTTCGCCTTTGCCCACCGCTATCTCGAGGAAGACGCCGTCTCGATCACCTATCTCGGTGACGGCGCCCTCAACCAGGGCCAGGTCTACGAGTCCTTCAACATGGCGGCGCTCTGGTCGCTGCCGGCGGTCTACGTTATCGAAAACAACAAGTACGGCATGGGGACCTCGATCGAGCGTTCCTCTGCAAAGAGCACGGAACTCTATAACCGCGGCCAGGCCTACGGCATTCCGGGCATTCAGGTCGACGGCATGGACGTGCTGGCGGTGCGCGAGGCGGCGGAAAAGGCCCTGGGCCACGCACGCTCGGGCAAGGGCCCCTTCATCATGGAGATGCTGACCTACCGCTACCGCGGGCATTCCATGTCCGACCCGGCCAAGTACCGCTCGAAGGAAGAAGTTCAGAAAGTGCGCCAGGAGCGCGACCCCATCGAGCGGCTGCGCGGCATCATGATCGAGCGCAAGGTGATGGACGAGGATCGCCTGAAGGCCCTGGACAAGGAAGTGAAGGCCATCGTCTCCGAGGCGGCGGACTTCGCTCAGACCAGTCCGGAGCCCGATCCCAGCGAGCTCTACACCGACGTTTACGTCTAAAGCACCGAGACAACACCGGCACGGCCAGCGGCGTCTGCCGCGTCAGCCGACGGATGCAATCTCCCGGGAGGGACCATGCCAATCGAAGTACTGATGCCGGCGCTCTCGCCGACCATGACCGAGGGGAAGCTGGCCAAATGGCTGAAGCAGGAGGGGGACGAAGTCTCCTCCGGCGATATCCTGGCGGAAATCGAAACCGACAAGGCGACCATGGAGGTCGAGGCGGTGGACGAAGGCGTTCTCGGCAAGATTATGGTCGCCGAGGGGACCGAGGAAGTGCCGGTGAACCAGGTGATCGCCGTTCTTCTGGAAGACGGCGAGGACGCTTCGGCGATCTCCGTCTCGGCTGCGCCCGCAGCGGTCCCTGCTGCCGCACCGGAAGCGCCGACAGCCGAAGCCCCGCCGGTCGCAGCAGCACCCCCGACCGCGACGCCGGCGCCCGCCGAGCCCGAGTGGACCGGCGCCACGGTCACCCAGACCGTGCGGGAAGCGTTGCGCGACGCCATGGCGGAAGAGATGCGCAGCGACAGCCGTGTCTTCCTGATGGGCGAGGAAGTCGCCGAGTACCAGGGCGCCTATAAGGTCAGCCAGGGCCTGCTGGACGAGTTCGGCCCCCGGCGCGTGGTCGACACGCCGATCACCGAGCACGGCTTTGCAGGTCTCGGCGTCGGCGCGGCCATGTACGGCCTGAAGCCCATCGTCGAGTTCATGACCTTCAACTTCGCCATGCAGGCGATCGACCAGATCATAAACTCGGCCGCCAAGACCCACTACATGTCCGGCGGCCAGATTTCCTCGCCGATGGTGTTCCGCGGCCCCAACGGTGCGGCGGCCCGCGTCGCGGCCCAGCATTCCCAGTGCTACGCCTCGTGGTATGCCCACATCCCGGGTCTGAAGGTGGTCTCGCCCTACTCGGCCGCCGATGCCAAGGGGCTCCTCAAGTCGGCGATCCGCGACGACAATCCGGTGATCTTCCTGGAGAACGAGATTCTCTACGGACAGAGCTTCGACGTGCCGGACAGCCCCGACTGGACCGTACCCATCGGCAAGGCGCGCATCGCCCGGCCCGGCAAGGACGTTACCATCACCGCCTTTTCCATCATGGTGGGCAAGGCCCTGGAGGCGGCCGAGACCCTGGCGGCCGAAGGCATCGACGCCGAGGTCATCGATCTGCGCAGCCTCAGGCCCCTCGATACCGAGACCATCGTCGCCTCGGTGCAGAAGACCAACCGCTTGGTCAACTGCGAGGAGGGCTGGGGCTATGCCGGCATCGGTTCGGAGGTTGCTTCCGTTGTCATGGAACAGGCCTTCGACTGGCTCGATGCGCCGGTGAAGCGGGTCTGCGGCGTCGACGTGCCGATGCCCTATGCCGCCAACCTGGAAGCCCTGGCGCTGCCGCAGGCGCACGACATCGTCGCCGGCGCCAAAGAAGTCTGCTACCGCAGCTAGGCCGGCGGAAGAGGGAACGAAGACATGCCGATCAATATTCTCATGCCGGCGCTCTCGCCGACCATGACCGAGGGCACGCTGGCCCGCTGGCTGGTGAAAGAAGGCGACGAGATCGCCTCCGGCGACGTCATCGCGGAGATCGAAACCGACAAGGCGACCATGGAGGTCGAGGCCGTCGACGAAGGCACCATCGGAAAGATTTTCGTGGCCGAGGGCACTGAAGCTGTGCCGGTGAACCAGGTCATCGCCGTGGTGCTGGAAGACGGAGAGGATGCCTCCGCCATCGGCGACGCCCCGGCCGCGCCGACACCGGCTGCGGCGCCCGGCGAGGCGCCAACCCCTGCGCCGGCTCCTGCGCCAGCAGCCGGCACCAACGGCGCGGCCCCGCCGCCCGCCGCTGCAATGGCCCCGACCCCTGCCGCCGCCCCGGCGGCGCCGGGCGCGCGGATCTTCGCCAGCCCCCTGGCCAAGCGCATCGCCAAGGAGCGCGGCGTCGATCTGGCCACGGTGCGCGGCAGCGGCCCGCACGGCCGCATCGTCAAGGCCGATGTCGAGGTTGCGCCCGTGGGTGCTGCCGCGCCTGCCATGGCCCCGGCGGCTGCGCCTGCCGCAAAAGGGCCGGCAGCGCCGGCCCCGAGCGGTCCGGGAGCAAAGGAGATGGCCGACCTCCTGGGCATGGCCTACACGCAAGAGCCGCTCAGCAGCATGCGCAAGGTCATCGCCAAGCGGCTGACCGAGTCCAAGCAGCAGGTGCCGCACTTCTACCTGACGGTGGACTGCGAGGTGGACGAGCTGCTGAAGGTGCGCAAGGAACTGAACGGCCGTTCCGACGACTACAAGATCTCGGTGAACGACTTCGTCATCCGTGCGGTCGCCCTGGCGCTGAAGAAGGTGCCGGCGGCCAACGCCTCCTACGACGACTCGGGCCTGCTGTTCTATGAGCACGCCGACGTGTCGGTGGCCGTGGCGACGCCGGCCGGACTGATCACGCCGATCATCAAGGCGGCGGAAGGCAAGGGGCTTGCCACCATCGCCAACGAGATGAAGGATCTCGCCGTACGCGCCCGCGAGGGCAAGCTGACGCCCGAGGAGTACCAGGGCGGCACCTTCTCGGTCTCCAACCTCGGCATGTTCGGCATCAAGGACTTCTCCGCCGTTATCAACCCGCCGCAGGGCTGCATCCTGGCGGTGGGCGCCGGCGAGCAGCGCCCGGTGGTGAAGGAGGGCGCCCTCTCGGTGGCTACGGTCATGAGCTGCACCCTCTCGGTCGACCACCGGGTGGTGGACGGCGCCGTGGGCGCCGAGTTCCTGGCCGCCTTCAAGAAGCTCATCGAAGATCCGCTGTCGATGCTGCTGTAGGCGGCGTCTCTATCCAGGAGGACGCAGCTTGAGAAGGCTGGCATTGCGATTGATGGCCTGTCTGATGGCTTTCGCAGCCATGCAGAGCGCGGCGCTGGCCGATCCGGCTGCCGTCGATCAGAGCTTCGACGCCTACAAGCAGGCGCTGGTGGAGGGAGACGGGGCTGCCGCCTCCCGCCTCACGGCCTCCGACACCCATGCCTTTCTGGCGCAGACGCTCGACCGGGCGCTGACCATGGAGGAATCGGAGCTGCGGGCCCTGCCGCTGCTGGACCAGATCTCCGTCCTGATGCTCCGGCACAACATGACGGCCGAGCAGCTGCGCGGCATGACCGAGAGCGATCCGGTGGCCTACGCTGTCGATCAGCAGGCTTTCGACATGGAGGAGGTGCAGAAGCTGACGGCGGAGCCCTTCAGCGTGAACGGGACCCAAGCGCAGGCGCCGCTGTCCAACCTCAAGGGCTCGCCGATCCCGGTGAACGTGCATTTCAAGGAAGAGCAGGGCACCTGGCGCTTCGATCTCTTGTCTTCCATCGCGCCTTTCCGCGCCGTCTTCGAATCCCAGGCCGGGCTGCTCTCGAAGCTGCAGACCAAGGATGGCAAGGGCGGGGCGGTGCCGCTGATCATTCATCTCATCACCGGGCGCGCGCCCGATGCGAACATCTGGAACCCGCCGGGCTGATCCGGCGTTTGGAGGTTGCTGTGGCTGATACGAACTTCGATCTGATTGTCGTCGGTGGTGGGCCGGGCGGCTATGTAGCGGCGATCCGGGCCGCGCAACTGAAGATGAAGGTCTGCGTCGTGGAGCGGGAGCACCTGGGCGGCATCTGCCTGAACTGGGGCTGCATCCCGACCAAGGCGCTGCTGCGCTCGGCCGAGATCTATCACTACATGCAGCACGCCGATGCTTATGGTCTGTCGGCCAATGGCGTCGGCTTCGACCTCGGCAAGGTGGTGCAGCGCTCGCGCGCCGTCTCCAAGCAGCTCAACGGCGGTGTCGGACACCTCTTGAAGAAGAACAAGGTGACGGTGATCGACGGCGAGGCCAAGCTGAACGGGCCGGGCAGGCTGACCGTCTCCAAGGACGGCAAGAAGGTCAGCGACCTGACCGCGCCGCATATCATCCTCGCCACCGGTGCGCGGCCGCGCGCGCTGCCTGGCATCGAGCCGGACAAGAAGCTGATCTGGACTTACTTCGAGGCCATGGTGCCGGAGACCATGCCCAAGAGCCTGCTGGTGATCGGCTCAGGCGCCATCGGCATCGAGTTCGCCTCCTTCTTCCGTTCAATGGGGTCCGATGTGACTGTCGTCGAGGTGATGCCCCAGGTCATGCCGGTGGAGGACGAAGAGATTTCCAAGCATGCCCGCAAGCAGTTCGAGAAGCAGGGCATCAAGATCATGACCGAAACAAAGGTGACGGCGGTGAAGAAGAACGGCGACAGCGTCACCGCGACCATCGAGGACAAGGCCGGCAAGACCTCTCAACTCACCGTCGACCGGGTGATCTCCGCCGTCGGCGTCCAGGGCAACATCGAGAACATCGGCCTGGAGACCACCAAGGTCAAAACCGACCGGGGCTGCATCGTCATCGACGAATACGGCCGCACGGCCGAGCCCGGCATCTATGCCATCGGCGACGTGGCGGGCCCGCCCATGCTGGCCCACAAGGCCGAGCACGAGGGGGTGATCTGCGTCGAGAAGATCGCCGGCCTCAACGACGTCCATCCGATGAAGAAAGAGCAGATCCCCGGCTGCACCTACTGCAACCCGCAGGTCGCCAGCGTCGGCCTGACCGAAAAACGCGCCAAGGAGGCGGGCCACGACATCAAGGTCGGGCGCTTCCCCTTCATCGGCAACGGCAAGGCGATCGCGCTGGGCGAGCCGGAAGGTATGGTGAAGACCATCTTCGACGCCAAGACCGGCCAGCTTCTGGGCGCCCATATGGTCGGCGCCGAGGTGACCGAGCTGATCCAGGGCTACGTGGTGGCCATGGGGCTGGAGACGACGGAGGCGGAGCTCATGCACACCGTCTTCCCGCATCCCACCCTCTCGGAGATGATGCACGAGTCGGTGCTTGATGCCTACGACCGTGTCATCCATATGTAATGGGGAAGCGGGTGGGAACCTTGAAGGCGTCTGTAGACAGCCTATTTCCCTGCCCGGCCTGTGGTTTTCTGGTCTTCGAGGAGAGGCCCGGAAGCTACAGCTTGTGCCCGCTATGCGATTGGGAGGACTGCGCGGTCCAGTTGCGTTACCCTTTTGCGGCAGCGGGGCCAAATCGTCCGCTGGTCATCGAGCAGGAAGCGGCGCTGCGCCGGTTTCCCTTCGAGATGAAGGAGGCGAGAGGATTTCACCGTGATCCGGACTGGCGCCCCTTGCGGAGAGACGAAGCGGTGAGGTTTGCTTCCGGCCCAGAAGGCGGCCGGTCGTATTTTGAGGCCATACCCGACTATGACGTTGGCCAGGATCTGTACTACTGGCGCGGAAAGCAGGTAGACGATGAGTAGCGAGAGCACCACCGAGACCCCGCGGGTCCGCCACCCGGAGAAGGCCCATAAGCCGGACCAGGAGGTGAAGCGCAAGCCGGCCTGGATCCGGGTGAAGGCGCCGGTCTCCAAGGAATACCACGCGACCCGCCAGATCGTGCGCGACCACAAGCTCAACACGGTCTGCGAGGAGGCTGCCTGCCCCAACATCGGGGAGTGCTGGGCCCAGCGCCACGCCACCATGATGATCATGGGGGAGATCTGCACCCGCGCCTGCACGTTCTGCAACGTGTCCACCGGCAAGCCCGGCGCGCTCGATCCCTTCGAGCCGACCAACGTCGCCCAGGCGGTGGCGAAGCTGGGCCTGAAGCACGTGGTCATCACCTCCGTCGACCGCGACGATCTGGACGACGGCGGCGCCGAGCACTTTGCCCAGGTGATCCGCGCCACCCGCGATGCCTCTCCGGAGACCACCATCGAGATCCTGACGCCGGACTTCCTGCGCAAGGAAGGCGCCGTCGAGGTGGTGGTCAATGCCAGGCCCGACGTCTTCAACCACAACCTGGAGACCGTGCCGCGGCTCTATACCGAGGTGCGGCCCGGCGCGCGCTACTTCCACTCCCTGCGCCTGCTCGACGAAGTGAAGCGCCAGGACCCGGCCATGTTCACCAAGTCCGGCATCATGGTCGGTCTGGGCGAGACCAAGGAAGAGGTCCTGCAGGTGATGGACGACCTGCGCTCGGCCGACGTCGACTTCCTCACCATCGGCCAGTACCTGCAGCCGACGCCCAAGCACCACGTGGTCGATCGCTTCGTCACGCCGGAGGAGTTCAAGCAGTATGAGACCATGGCCTACGGCAAGGGTTTCCTCATGGTCTCGGCGACGCCTTTGACCCGCTCCTCCTATCACGCCGGGGAGGACTTCGCCCGGCTGCGCGCGGCGCGGGAAGCCAAGCTGGCCGCGGCGGGTTAGTCGTTTTTCAAGATTGCCCAGGTTAGTCTGCCGCCCATGCCCACCCACTCGGAAAAACGCGTCCTGCCCTATACGCCGAGGCAGCTCTTCGACCTCGTGGTCGATATTGAGCGCTATCCCGAATTCCTGCCCTGGTGCCTGGGAGCGCGGATAAAGTCGCGGCGGGAGGACGTGATCGTCGCCGACCTGATCATCGGCTTCAAGATGTTCCGCGAGCGCTTCACCAGCCAGGTCCATCCCAACGCGGACGAGTACCGCATCGATGTCTCCTATGCCGAAGGGCCCTTCAAATACCTTCAGAATCACTGGGTCTTCGAGGATCACCCGGAAGGCTGCCAAATCGACTTCTATGTCGATTTCGAGTTCCGCAACAGGATTCTGCAAAAGGTCATCGAGACCCTGTTCCACGAGGCGGTGCGCCGCATGGTGGCCGCCTTCGAAACCCGTGCCCGGGCGCTCCATGGGGAAAACGGGCTGCGCGAAGAGCAACCTTCCCTGGCCAAGACCGGCAGCGAGCCCTGAGGCCTCGAGGATTGCCAGCGCTGCGGCGGCAATACGGTCTATCTTCTTTCTATCGACGCGTGCATGGCGTCCGGCTATCGTGACCGGCGCCAGGGCCGGGTGTCGCCGGCTGAATTGCCCCCCAACGTCAGCGGAGCAGGACAATCTGCAGCAGGGACCCGGATCTCGTCAGCGTCGGCTGGGCCTACAGCACTACTGACGCCGGCCTCGCCATGGCGATGCTGAGGACCGCCGGCATTCCGGTCTTCGCCCAGTCTCTCCACTTCCTCTCCGTAGCGTGGCACCGCTCGCAGGCGCTCGGCGGGATCGCCATCATGGTGCCGGCCTCGGAGGCCGGGACCGCCGCCGATATCCTGGCCGGCTTTCAGGGGACGTCAAGCCGATGGCGCGGCCTCTACTACATCCTGCTGGCAGTGGTGGTCGCCCTCTGGGTCGCGGTGCCGCCGCCGTCCAACGGGTTCTCCGCCGCTGCGCGGCCCGCCCTGGCCGCCCAAACTCCAAAGGTTTCTGAACCGTAACGGCTCTTGGCATTTCTCGCCGGATCGACTATGTCTCTGCTTATGAACTATTTGGCCGTCATCACTGTGACCACCACCACCACGACCCGCACCGGCGGGCCGCGGGGGGTTTTGTTGCGCTGATTTCGACAGCTTAGGCCAACACCCACACGGGGCTCCGCCGGAAACGACGGGGCCTTTTTTGATTCCGGTTCCGTCGTCTCCAGCCCGCTCCGCCAACGCGAGAGAGGATGAGAACAATGGAAGACCAGGATCACCGCGTCATCGCCCGGCGCATGGATCTCTTCCACCAGCAGGAAGAAGGGCCGGGGATGATCTTCTGGCATCCCCGCGGCTTCGCGATCTACCAGCTGATCGAGGAGGAGATCCGCGAGCGCATGCGCGCCGCCGGTTTCCAGGAGGTGCGCACGCCGCAACTCCTCGACCGTGCGCTCTGGGAGGCCAGCGGTCACTGGCAGAAGTTCTCGGAGGAGATGTTCGTCTTCGAGGACGGCACCCAGCAGCGCGCCCTGAAGCCGATGAACTGTCCGGGCCACGTGCAGATCTTCAAGAGCCGGCTGCGCTCCTTCCGCGACCTGCCGCTCAGGCTCTCGGAGTTCGGCGCCTGCATGCGCAACGAACCCTCCGGCGCCCTGCTGGGGCTGATGCGCACCCGCGCCTTCGTGCAGGACGACGCCCACATCTTCTGCCTGGAGGAGCATGTGGAAGAGGAGGTGGCGCAGTTCTGCCGCCTGCTGAAGGCAGTCTACGCCCGCTTCGGCTTCGAGGACGTGAAGGTCGGGCTCTCCACGCGGCCCGAGCAGCGCGCGGGAGAGGACGCGGTCTGGGACCGGGCCGAGGACATGCTGGCCGTGGCCGCGACGGCGGCGGGCCTGGACTATCGGCTGCAGCCGGGCGAGGGCGCCTTCTACGGCCCGAAGCTGGAGTTCGTGCTGCGCGACAACAAGGGACGGTCCTGGCAGTGCGGCACCATCCAGGTGGACCTGGTTCTGCCGGAGCGCCTGGACGCGGCCTTCGCGGACAGCGACGGAAAGCAGCGGCGCCCCATCATGCTGCACCAGGCGGTGCTGGGCAGCATCGAGCGCTTCCTGGGCGTACTGCTGGAACACCACGGCGGGAACCTGCCGTTCTGGCTGGCCCCGGATCAGGTGGTCGTGGCCTCCGTCGGTCCGGAGCAGGCGGCCTATGCCGAAGCTGTGGCGGCAGACCTCTCGGTCGCCGGCCTCCGGGCCGTCGCCGATATCCGCCACGAACGCCTGGGCAAGAAAGTGATGGATGCCCGCAACCTGGGTATCCCCGGCTTCGCCGTGGTCGGGCCGGAGGAGGCCGCCCGCGGCAGCGTTGCCCTGCGCCTGGGCAAGGCAGCGTCCGCTGACATCCTCAGATCGGACCTGGCCACACACCTTTTGCAGGTGACTGCAACCTAGGGCCAGGCCTGCACTGTCAGCCCGCCTGGCCCATGGCGAGGGCCGTGTAGAGGGTGATCAGGTTCACGCAGTTGAAGAGGCTGTGAATGATGAAGGGCGGCCAAAGGGAGCCGCTGTACTCCCGCGCCATGGCCAGGATGATGCCCATCAGGGTGAACGCCGGCACCAACGGCGGGATCCAGTGCAGCAGAGCGAAGCAGACGGCGCTTAAGAGCGCTGCGACAACGACGGAAAGGCGTCGGCGCAGCATCGGGTAGAGCAGGCCGCGAAACAGCAGTTCCTCGGTGAAGGGCACCAGCAGACCGACGAGGACCAGCAACGTGATCAGGTTGGCCCAGTCGAAGCCCCCTGCGCCCAGCACTTCCAACTGCGGGTTTTCGAAGTTATTGCCGATGAGGGGTTCAAGGAGCAGGCGGGAGAGCGCAACCAGGGGCACACAAAGCAGCCCGCCGGCAAGGGCAATGCGGTACCACGCCCGGTCGACGGAGCGGAAGCCGAGATCGGTCCAGCTTATACGCCGCCGGACGACGATAAGCAGGTAGACCAGCAGGATGAGGCTGCCCGACTGCAGCAGCAGGATGGGCACCAGACCGTTCTGTGACAGCGCCTCTCCAAAGGTCTCGGCCAGCGGTTTTTGCAGGGCGCCCAGAGCCAGGCCGACGACCAGAAAGAGGACGATCAGCAGGACGACGTCCCAGACCGTCACCGCCGGCAGCGGCCGCCGCGTTGCAGGTGGCCAGAACACCTAGGACAAGGCCCGCTGCAACAGCCGCAGCGCCTCTGTCACGGTGGCGAGACGCACGGCGCTCCGGTCGCCGGGGAAGACGAAACGTTCGGCCTCTGCCGTGGCGCCGCGCCGCGCCCAGCCCAGGTACACCAGGCCGACGGGCTTGGTCTCGGTCGCCCCGCCGGGGCCGGCAATGCCGGTCGCCGAAACGGCAACGTCGGCCTGGGAGTTGCTGAGCGCACCCTCGGCCATGGCAGCGGCGACCTCGGCGCTGACCGCGCCCGGCCCGGGATGGTCCAGCAGGTCCTGCGAGACGCCGAGCATCTGTGTCTTGGCCGCGTTGGAGTAGGTCACGAAGCCGCGCTCCACCACGTCGGAGGAGCCGGCGATCTCCGTCAGGCAGCCGGCGATCAGGCCGCCGGTGCAGGATTCCGCCGTTGCCAGCCGCTTGCCCGCCTTTCGGTAATGCTGCAGCAGGTCTTCGGCTTCGTTCAGCAGCAGATCGTCGAACACTAGGATCTCTCCAGGAGCCATAGGATTCCCACGGCGATCAGGGCGGCATAGAGCGCCGCGACGATATCGTCCGCCATGATGCCGAAGGCGCCCTTCAGATGGCGGTCCGCCCAACTGACGGGCCAGGGCTTCAGGGTGTCGAACACCCGGAACAGCACGAAGGCCAGCAGCACCTCCCGCCAGGAGAGCTGTTCCGGCCGCAGCGCCACGGCGAAGAGCACCAGCCACTGCCCGGCAACCTCGTCGATGACGATGGCGCCGGGGTCTTTCACCGCCATCATCCGTTCGTAGTTGCCGGCCGCCCAGAGGCCCAGCCCGAAAACGGCCGCCGTTGCGGCCAGCAGCCCCCAGGGCCCAGCCAGCCAGAGCACCAGCAGTCCGCAGGGCAGGGCGGCCAGCGAGCCCCAGGTTCCCGGCGCCCAGGGCAGCAGGCCGCTGCCGAACCAGGTGGCGAGCAGCGAGGCCGGGTGCCAGGGGGAGAGAGAAGCCATGGGCGCCAGCAAGCTGTGACGTCAGATAACGGGCAGGGCCAGGGTCGCGGTTGCCTGTGCGGCAACGCCTTCGCCGCGCCCGAGGAAGCCGAGTTTTTCCGTCGTGGTCGCCTTCACACTGACCCGGTCTTCAGACACGCCAAGCAGCGCCGCGAGCTGACTCCGCATCGCCTCGCGGTGCGGCCCGATCTTCGGGCGCTCGCAGATCAGCGTCAGGTCCACATGGGTGATCCGCCCGCCGCGCTCCGCGATCATGTCGCAGACGTGGGAGACGAAGATGCGCGAGTTCGCGCCCTTCCACTGCGGATCGCTTGGCGGAAAATGGCTGCCGATGTCACCGGCCCCCAAGGCGCCCAACAAGGCGTCGGTCACGGCATGAAGGCCGACGTCGGCGTCCGAATGCCCGACCAGGGCAGCGTCATGGCCGATCCGCAGGCCGCAGAGCATGACGTGATCGCCGGGACCGAAGGCGTGGACGTCGAAACCCTGGCCGACGCGCATCTCCGTGGCCTGGGCGCTGCGGATCCAGCGCTCCGCACTTTCCAGGTCATCCTGCGTCGTCACCTTGATGTTGGCCGGGCTGCCTTCGACCAGGGCAACCGCCAGGCCGGCGCGCTCGGCAACCGCTGCGTCGTCCGTCAGGGTCTGCCCGCTGGCGGCGCGATGGGCGGCCAGGATCGCATCGAAGTGGAAACCCTGGGGAGTCTGCGCCCGCCAGAGGCCCCTGCGGTCTTCCGTGCGCGAGACCCGCCCGTCCTCCTCGCGCTTGAGGGTATCCACCACAGGCAGGGCGGCAATGGCGCCGGGCCGATCGGTCAGGGCACCCAGCACACGGTCGATGGTCGCCCGGTCGATAAAGGGCCGGGCCGCGTCGTGGATCAGGGTGAGGTCGGGCGCGGTCTGCTCGAGGCTCTCCAGGCCCAGCCGGACCGACTCCTGGCGACTGCCGCCGCCGGGAACGGGCGCGGCGAGATCAAGCCCCTGGACCGCGTCGTCGTAAAGGTTGCGGTCGTCGGGATGGATGACGACCCGGACCCCGTCCACGCGGGGGTGCGCCAGAAACGTCAAAACACAGTGCCGCAGCACCGGCATCCCACCCAAGGGCGCGTATTGCTTGGGACGTTCGGTCCCGAAGCGCTGGCCACGGCCGGCTGCGACAATCAGCGCTGTTGCAGTACTCACGTCGGCGGGTCTCCGATTGGCCGGGGGCAGGTCTCCGATTGGCCGGGGCCGGGGGGCGGGACTCGATGTTCGTTCTGGGGCGAGCCTAGTGGGCGCTGGTGGCGCAGCCAAGAGGTGATATATAGAAGCAACCATGAGTACCCTAGCTTTATCTCTCTCGGCCCTGGTCTCATTGCTGCCGGCCACGGTGCTGCCCTTCGCGCGCCGTGTTTCCAACGGTGACGGCCTGTTCTGGCTGCTTCTGGTCGCGGCCATCGTCGGACCCGCCGGCTACAGCGTGGTCGCGCTGGCCGGAAGCTGGGAAACCAGTCTGCCCGCGGCGCTGTGGCTGGCGGTTGCCGTATCGCTGGCGCTCTTCGCGCTGCTGGTGGCCCTGGTCCGGGAGGCCTCGCGCCTGGCGCCGCTGCTGCTGCCCTATGCCCTCGTTCTCGGAGTTCTGGGGACCGGGCTGGAACCTCTGAGCGGCGAGCCGGGGCTCAGCACCGCCTTCGATGCCTGGCTTGCCGTCCATATCGCCTTTTCGGTCGCGACCTACGGGCTCTGCACCCTGGCTGCAGTGGCGGCCACGGCAGCCTTCATACAGGAAGGGGCCCTGAAGCGCCGCTCGCCCAGCAGTTTCACCCGCATGCTGCCCTCCGTCAGCGATGCGGAACGGCTGGTCCTGCGTATTCTGCTGGCCGCCGAAATCGTCCTTGGGGTGGGCATTGTCACCGGCATTTCAAAGCTTTACGTCTCCTCCGGCACCCTTCTGATCGTGGACCACAAGACCCTGCTGTCGTTGCTGGCCTTCGGCTTCATCGGGCTGCTCCTGGTGCTTCATTACCGCAGCGGTCTGCGCGGGCGCCGCGCAGCGCGGCTGGTGCTCGTTGCTTATCTCTTACTCACTCTGGCCTATCCCGGCGTCAAATTCGTAACGGGGTTTCTCGTCTCCTGAGCGTAAGGTCCTGTTTTTACTGTAATTTATCGAATTGCCCGTTTAACGGGCGGAAGCGCCCGCAACTCGCCTTCAAGCCCTCAATCGGCGTGACATCGCCCAATATTTGTGCATCATTCCGGTCGGGAGTGCGCAGCAAGGCACCGGAGTGCGGCTGCGCGGCAAGGGTTCAGGCATCGGTTGAACAAGACGGGCAGGAGAGCAGGACGCGCAGGCAGGCGAGACGGGCCACCCCGGCCCTCCGAAGCCGGCAACGCGCGCAACAGCCTCGGATCGCGCCCGCCTTGCGGGGAGTGACACACTTTGGGAATAGCGATCGGAAAGCATCACCTGGCTGACCCGGTGATCCTGGCGCCCATGTCAGGGGTCACCGACCAGGTCTTCCGAAAGATCGTCAAGCGCTTCGGTGCCGGGCTGGTCGTTTCGGAGATGATCGCCAGTCAGGCGATGATCCGGCAGATGCAGCAGTCGGTGAAGGAATCGCGCAAGATGTCAGGCTCTTGCGCGGACGAATATCCGCTTTCCGTCCAGTTGGCCGGCAGCGACCCGGCGGTGATGGCCGAGGCAGCCAAACTCAACGCCGACCGCGGTGCGGCCGTGATCGATATCAACTTCGGCTGTCCGGCCAAGAAGGTCACGAACAAGGCTTGCGGCTCCGCCATCATGCAGGACGAACGCCTGGCCGGACAGATCATGGACGCGGTGGTGCGGGCGGTCGATCTGCCTGTTACCGTGAAGATGCGCACCGGCTGGAGCCGCGAGCACCGCAACGCCCCCAGCATCGCGCGGATCGCCGAGGACTGCGGCGTGCGCATGGTTACCGTCCATGGGCGCACCCGCTGCCAGAAGTACAACGGCGAGGCCGACTGGGACTTCGTGCAGGCCGTCAAAGACGCCGTCGGCCTGCCGGTGATCGTGAATGGCGACATAACCACGGTGGAAGAGGCCGCCGCGGCCCTGCGCCGTTCCGGGGCCGACGGTGTCATGATCGGGCGCGGCGCCTATGGCAGGCCCTGGCTGCTGCGGCAGGTGATGGACTTCCTGCGCTCCGGCATCCGCACGCCGGAGCCCGCGCTGGACCAACGCGTCGCGGTGATGCTCGAACACTACGAGGGGCTGCTCACGCTCTACGGCACGCGCAACGGCGTGCGGATTGCCCGCAAGCATCTGGGCTGGTACGCCAAGGGCCTGTCCGGCGCCGCCGAGTTCCGCGCGGCGGTCTATCGCGAAGAAGAGCCGGTCAGGGTGAAGGCGATGATCGCGGCTCTGTTCGAACCCGCGCGCGCGGCGCAGGCAGCCTGATGTCGCGGGCCGCAGGTGCATTCGCCAGGGGATCGAAGGCGGGAGGGGCCCCGGAAGCCGGCGCCGTGCTCTCCGCGCTTTCGGTGCCGCTTTTCGTGGTCGACGAAGACGGCTGCATCAGTTTCGTGAACCAGGCGGCGGAGCAGTTCTTCGCATCATCGCGCACGACGCTCATCGGGCGCCCGCTGCTGGACCTGCTGCCCGAGGACAGTCCCGTGGTTGCGCTGATCCATCAGGCCCGCGCCGGAGGGCACAGCATCTCCGAGAGCGGCGTTACGCTGACCAGCCCGAAGATCGGTTCGCATTTCGTATCCATCGACGCCGCGCTGATGGCCGACCTGCCGGGCAGCGTGGTCGTCTCGATCCATGAGCGCTCCATCGCACGCAAGATCGATCACCAACTGGTTCACCGCAACGCCGCGCGCTCCGTCACGGCGATGGCGGCCATGCTGGCGCATGAAGTCAAAAACCCGCTTTCCGGCATTCGCGGTGCGGCCCAGCTGCTGGAACTGAATGCCGCACCGGACGATCATCAACTGACCCGGCTGATCTGCGAGGAAGCCGACCGAATCGTTGCCCTTGTCGACCGCATGGAGATGTTCTCCGACCAACGCCCGCTGGCCCGCGAAGCGGTCAACATCCATGTTGTACTGGAGCACGTGCGCCGCCTCGCGGAAAGCGGCTTCGCCCGCAAGCTGCGCTTTGTCGAAAGCTACGACCCTTCGCTGCCGCCGGTCTACGGCAACCGCGACCTGCTGATCCAGGCGATCCTCAACCTGGTGAAGAACGCGGCAGAGGCCGCGCCGGCCGAGGGCGGCGAGATCCTTCTTTCGACGCGCTACCAGCAGGGCGTGCGCCTGGCCGTGCCGGGCAGCGGAAGCCGGGTCGACCTGCCGCTGACCCTGATGATCCAGGACAACGGGCCGGGCATCCCGGAAGATCTGCAATCCCATCTCTTTGATCCCTTCGTGACGACCAAGGCCGGCGGCAGCGGGCTGGGACTCGCGCTCGTGGCCAAGATCGTCGGCGACCATGGCGGCGTGATCGAGTTCGACAGCGAGCCGCGGCGAACAGTCTTTCGCGTCATGCTGCCCATGGCGCCGATGGATCATCGCGCGCAGAACGGACAGGCAGGAGTGCGCCAGGCATGAGCGCCGCAACGATTCTGATCGCCGACGATGACAAGGCTATCCGCACGGTCCTGACCCAGGCCCTGGGCCGGCAGGGCCATGTCGTGCGCACCACCGGCAATGCCTCGACGCTCTGGCAGTGGGTGAGTGCCGGCGAGGGCGACCTCGTCATCACCGATGTGGTGATGCCTGACGAAAACGGCCTCGACCTGATCCCGCGGATCAAGAAGCTGCGGCCGAATCTCCGCATCCTGGTGATGTCGGCACAGAACACCCTGCTGACCGCCGTCAAGGCGACGGAGCGTGGCGCCTTCGAGTATCTGCCGAAGCCTTTCGATCTGCGCGAGCTGGTGTCGGTGGTCAACCGCGCCCTGTCGGAGCCGGCCGGCGGGGAGGGTGTGGCCGCCGACGGTGAGGACGACGATGAGGACGAGCAGTTGCCGCTCATCGGCCGCTCTCAGGCGATGCAGGAAATCTATCGGGTTCTTGCGCGCCTCATGCCGACGGATCTGACCGTGATGATCTACGGCGAGTCGGGCACGGGCAAGGAACTGGCGGCCCGCGCGCTGCACGACTACGGCAAGCGCCGGCGCGGCACCTTTGTCGCTGTCAACATGGCGGCCATCCCGCGCGAGCTGATCGAAAGCGAACTCTTCGGCCATGAAAAAGGGGCTTTCACCGGCGCCACGACCCGGTCTTCCGGGCGCTTCGAGCAGGCCGCGGGGGGCACGCTGTTTCTCGATGAAATCGGCGACATGCCGCTGGAGGCCCAGACCCGCCTGCTGCGCGTGTTGCAGGAGGGCGAGTACACGACGGTCGGCGGGCGCACGCCGATCCGCGCCGACGTCCGTATCATCGCCGCGACCCACAGGGACCTGCGTCAGATGGTCCGCCAGGGACTGTTCCGCGAGGATCTGTTCTACCGCTTGAGCGTGGTTCCGATCCGCCTGCCGCCGCTGCGCGAACGCAGCGAAGACATTCCGGAACTGATCCGCCATTTCTTCAGCCAGGCGCAAAGCGAAGGACTTGCCGGCAAGACACTGGACGGGGACGCCATGGATGCTCTCCGCGCCTATCATTGGCCGGGCAACGTCCGCGAACTGGAGAACCTCGTCCGGCGTCTCACCGTTCTCTACAGTCAGGAAACCATCGGCGTCGACGTTATCGCCGGAGAGTTGAGTGAGGGCGGCAGCAGTGAACGCGAGGTCTCCGCACCGACGGAGTCGCTCGGCAGTGCGGTGGAACACCATCTGCGGTCTTACTTTGCGGCGCACGACGGGAACCTTCCGGCCCCCGGTCTTTACGACCGCGTTCTGCGCGAAATGGAGCGCCCCTTGATCGAGCTTTCGCTTTCCGCCACAAGGGGCAACCAGATCCGCGCAGCCAAGCTGCTGGGTCTGAACAGGAATACTTTGCGTAAGAAGATTCGGGACCTGGACATCCAGGTGGTTCGCGGCCTTAAATAGCCTGTGGCAAATATACAACAGACGGACAGAGCCCCTGGCCCGGTCGGCGAGGCGGCGAAGACGACCGGCGCCGGCGGCGGCGAGACCTGGAGCGCACGCCTGGTGCGCTGGGCGCGCCAGGTCAAGCTGGAGCGCAGTCTGGCGATCGTGCTTCTGGTCGCGGGCCTGACCAGCGGGATCGCGACCTTCGTGGCGATGACCGGCAACCTTTCCGTAGCCGCCAATGCCGACCACGTTCTGTTGCTGCTGCTGATCGACCTGGTGATCATTCTCGGCCTTGCGGCCCTGATCACCCGGCGTCTGGCAATCCTCTGGATCGAGCGGAAGAAGGGACGCGCGGGATCGCGCCTGCATGGGCGGCTGGTCGCTCTGTTTTCCGTTGTCGCAGTCGCACCGACGATCCTGGTGGCGGCCTTCTCGGTCATCATGTTCGACCTGGGTCTCGAGTTCTGGTTCAGCGAGCGCGTTTCGACCGCCATCAAAAACTCGCGCGCCGTTTCGGCGGCCTATCTGGACGAGCATCAGCAGACCATTGCCGCCGATGCGCTGGCGATCGCCCAGGTACTCAACAAGGGCGGCGTTGCCCTGGCCTATAATCCTAATCTCTTCAACAGCGTCATGACGCGCCAGGCGAGCCTGCGCTACCTCACCGAGGCGGCGGTCTATGACAGCTCCGGGCGCATGCTGGCCCGCTCGTCGAGCTTTCTTCTGGCCTTCAATCCCGAGATTCCCGAGTGGGCCTTCGAAAGGGCGCGCAGCGAGGGCATGGCGATCATGACCTCCGAGGACGAGGATCGGGTGCGCGCGCTGGTCCGCCTCGATCTGACGGCGGATGCCTTTCTTTACATCGGGCGCCTGGTGGATTCCCGTGTGCTGGGGCATGTGGAAAGTACGCGATGGGCCGTACAGCGCTATGAGGACCTCGAAGGCAACCGCTTCAGTCTTCAGATCACCTTTGCGCTTATATTCCTTGTGGTGGCCCTGCTGTTGCTGCTGGTCGCCGTGTGGATCGGCCTCGCTTTCGCCAACCAGATGACGGGGCCTATCGGCAACCTGATCGCGACGGCGGAGCGGGTTGGAAGAGGCGACCTTAAGGCGCGGGTCGCGGGCCCGGCGCGCCGCGACGAGATCGGCAATCTCAGCCGCGCCTTCAACAAGATGACCGGGCAGTTGGAACGCCAGCAGGATGCACTTCTGGAAGCCAATGCCCAGCTCGACTACCGCAGTCGTTTCATCGAGGCGGTGCTTGGCGGCGTTTCCGCCGGGGTGATCGGCCTCGACGATACCGGACGCATAAACCTGGCCAACCGCATGGCCTGCGACTTTCTGTCCTCTTCGCCCGAAGACCTGCGCGGACAATCCCTGACGGCCGTACTGCCGGCAATGGGGACGCTGCTTGAAAATGCAAGGGCGCGGCCGCAGAGACTGGCGCAGGAGCAGCTGACGATGCCTGACAGCAGCGGTTCCGAGCGCGTGCTGCTGGTGCGCATCTCCGCCGAGGTCGAAGGCGGAACGACCATGGGCTTTGTCGTGACCTTCGACGAGATCACCCAGCTCCTCGCGGCGCAGCGCAAGGCGGCGTGGTCGGATATCGCGCGGCGCATCGCCCATGAGATCAAGAATCCGCTGACGCCGATCCAGCTGGCTGCCGAGCGGCTCAAACGCAAGTACGTCGGTCAGATCGTCAACGACCCCGAAACCTTCAAGGTCTGCACGGACACCATCGTCCGCCATGTCGGCGACATCGGCCGCATGGTCGACGAGTTCTCGGCCTTCGCCCGAATGCCCGCACCGTCGATGCAGACCGAAGACATCACCAAACTGGTCGAGCAGGCCGTCTTCCTGCAGCGTACGGCGCATCACGAGATCGACTTCAGTCTCAGCCTGCCGGAAGACGCCGTGCGGCTTGCATGCGACAGCCGCCAAGTGGTTCAGGCCTTGACTAATCTGATCCTGAACGGCATCGAGTCCATCGAGGGTCGACAGGCCCGCGATGGTTCACAGGCGCCGCGCGGCGCGATCGAGCTGCGGGTGCGGGTAGAAGATGGGAACTGTGTTATCGAAGTGCTGGACAACGGCAAAGGCTTGCCGCATGAGCATCGAAGCCGCCTTACGGAACCCTATGTGACCACGCGGGAGAGGGGAACCGGTCTCGGTTTGGCTATCGTCAAGAAGATCATGGAAGACCATCATGGCAGTCTGGTGCTGAAAGACAGAAACGGTGGCGGCGCCGTCGTGAGCCTTACCTTCCCGTTGCTGGAGGAGGCTGCGGAAAAGGGCGCGACGTCACCAACCGACGAGGCCGCGGCGCTCGCCAAGAGAGTTGCCGGCCATGGCTGACGAGATTCTCATCGTCGATGATGAGATCGACATACGCTTGCTGATCCGCGGGATCCTCGAAGACGAAGGCTATGAGATCCGTGACGCGGGGGACAGCGACACAGCCTTCGACATGCTGCGCGACCGCCGTCCGAACCTTGTTATCCTCGACATCTGGTTGCAGAACTCCAAGCTCGACGGCATGGAGATGCTGCGTGTCATCAAGCGTGAACATCCCCTGGTGCCAGTGGTCATGATCTCCGGCCATGGCAACATCGAGACTGCGGTCAATGCGATCAAGCTGGGGGCCTACGACTTCATCGAAAAGCCGTTCAAGTCCGACCGCCTGATGCTCATCGTTCAGCGGGCGATAGAGGCGGCCAAGCTGCGCAGTGAAAACGAGGAGCTGCGCCTGCGCGCGGGCCAGCCTTCCGACCTGATCGGCTCTTCGCCCTGGTACCACAACGTGACGCAGGCCGTCCGCAAGGTCGCACCAACCGGCAGCCGCGTTCTCATCACCGGGCCCGCCGGAGCCGGGAAGGAGGTTGTCGCGCGACAACTCCACGCTCTGTCCCACCGCGCCAGCGCGCCCTTCGTCGCGCTGAACTGCGCCACCATGCACCCGGACCGCCTGGAGCCGGAACTTTTCGGTACCGCGCCCGGACTGGACGGCGGCGATTCACCCGGCAAGGTGGGAACCTTCGAAAGAGCCCATGGCGGTACGCTTCTGCTCGATGAGGTGGCCGACATGCCCATCGAGACCCAGGGCAAAATCGTGCGCGCACTGCAGGAACAGACCTTCCAGCGCGTCGGCGACGACCGGCGGGTGGCAGTCGACGTGCGGGTGATCGCCTCGACCAACCGCGATCTGCCGGGCCTCATCGAGGAGGGGCTTTTCCGCGAAGACCTCTTCTACCGCTTGAACGTCGTACCCATCGAGGTACCGGCCCTGCGCGACCGCCGCGAGGATATCCCCGACCTTGTCGCATACTTCATGGACCGCGCGGCCGAACACGCGGGCTTGCCGCCGCGCCGTCTGAGCGACGACGCCCTTGCCGCGCTGCGGGCCTATGACTGGCCCGGCAACGTGCGGCAGCTGCGCAACGTGATCGAGTGGGTCCTGATCATGGCGCCCGGCGGCGGCGACGACGCGGTGCGGCCCGATATGCTGCCGCCAGAGATCGGCGCGGTGGCGCCGGCCTCTCTGCCCGGGGAGACGGGGGAAGAGATCATGTCGCTGCCCCTGCGCGAGGCGCGGGAAGTCTTCGAGCGGAAATATCTCGAGGCCCAGGTCATGCGCTTTGGCGGCAACATCTCCCGCACGGCGACCTTTGTCGGCATGGAGCGTTCCGCCCTGCACCGCAAGCTGCGCTCGCTCGGCGTCGGCTCGGCCGACAGGGCCTGAACGGGGGAGCGGGGGCGGTTCATCCATGAAGGTTATCATCTGCGGCGCCGGTCAGGTCGGCTTCAACATCGCCCGCTACCTGGCCACCGAGAACGCGGACATTACGGTGATCGACCAGTCGCGCGAGCTGATCGAAAAAATCACCGACTCGCTCGACGTGAAGGGCCTGGTGGGCTTTGCCTCGCACCCCAATGTGCTCGAAAGCGCCGGTGCCTCGGATGCGGAGATGGTGATCGCCGTCACCTATGCCGACGAGGTGAACATGGTGGCCTGCCAGATCTGCCATTCGATCTTCGAGGTGCCGACGAAAATCGCCCGGGTGCGCGAGCAAAGCTATCTGGACCCTATGTGGTCTGATCTTTTCAGCCGCGACCACATGCCGATCGATGTCATCATCTCGCCGGAGATCGAGGTGGCCAAGGCGATCGAACGGCGCCTGCAGTTGCCCGGCGCCTTTGATGTCCAGCCCCTGGCGGACGGCAAGGTCTCCCTGGTCGGGCTGCACTGCACCGAGGATACGCCGGTCATCAACACGCCGCTGCGCCAGTTGACGGCCCTGTTTCCGGACCTCCACATCGTCGTGATCGGCATTTCGCGCGATGGCCACGGCTTTGTGCCGACCCCGGACGACGACATGCAGGTCGGCGACGACGTCTATCTGGTGGCCGATACCGGCCATCTAGACCGCACCATGGCCGCCTTCGGTCATGAGGAGCAGGAGGCGCGGCGCGTCATCATCGTCGGTGGGGGCAACATCGGCCTCAACCTCGCCACGGCGGTGGAAAAGAATCATCCGCAGGTGAACCTGAAGGTGATCGAGGTGGAGAAGCGGCGCGCCGAAATGGTGGCCCAGTCTCTGGAGCGAACGGTGGTGATCCACGGGGATGCGCTCGATACCGAGATCCTGGAAGAGGCCAACGCCGCCATTGCCGAGACGGTGATCGCCGTGTCCAACGACGACGAGGTGAACATCCTGACCTCGCTGCTGGCCAAGCGCTATGGCTGCGGCCGGGCGGTGACCCTGATCAACAAGACCTCCTACGGCCCCTTGATCGGCACCCTGGGGATCGACACGGTCGTCAGTCCGCGGGCCATCACCGTGTCCACCATTCTGCAGCACGTGCGGCGTGGCCGCATCCGCTCCGTCCACTCGCTCAGCGAAGGCTTCGGCGAGGTCATCGAGGCGGAAGCCCTGGAGACCTCCAGCCTTGTCGGCGTCCCGATCCGCGAGGCACGCCTGCCGGAGGGAGTGATCGTCGGCGCCATCGTGCGCGGCAAGGAGGTCATCATTCCGCGCGGCGACACCATCACCCGCGCCAACGACCTGGTGGTGATCTTCGCGCGTTCGGAAGCGGTGAAGAAGGTCGAGAAGCTCTTTGCGGTGAAACTCGAGTTCTTCTAGTCTCGCCGCCGTGCCGCCCGCGGCCCGGCCCGTCATGAACCAGAGCAGGAAAGATCCGGTCGATGCCCCGACAAGCCTATGTGAACGGTTCCTACAAACCGCATCGCGAAGCCGCTGTGCATATCGAGGATCGCGGCTACCTCTTCGCCGACGGGGTCTACGAGGTCGTGCCGGTTCACAACGGTATTCTCGTCGATGAAGACCTGCATCTTGACCGGCTGGACCGCTCCCTTTCGGAACTGCAGATCGAGGCGCCCATGTCCCGCCCGGCCCTGAAGCTGGTGTCCCGGGAGCTGATGCGCCGCAACGGCCTGAACAACGGCTTTCTCTACATGCAGGTGACGAGAGGCGTTGCGCCGCGGGATCACAAGTTCCCACACGACACGAAGCCGGCTCTCGTGATGATGACCCGCCAGATGAAACCGCACAGCGAGAAGGTCCTGTCGGAAGGGCTGAAGGTGATCACGCTGCCGGATCAGCGCTGGGCGCGGTGCGACATCAAGTCCGTCTCGCTGCTGCCCAACGTGCTGGGCAAACAGGCCGCGGCCGAGGCGGGCGCTTACGAGGCCTGGCAGGTCGATGGCGACGGCCAGGTGACGGAAGGGACCTCCACCAACGCCTGGATCGTCACCGAAGGAAACCGGGTGATCACGCGCAACGCCAGCAACGCCATCCTCAACGGCATCACGCGCATTACCCTCTTGAATCTCATCAGGACGGAGGGGTACGAGTTGGAGGAGCGGTCGTTCTCCGTCGAAGAGGCGAGGGCCGCGCGCGAGGCCTTCCTGACGTCCAGCACCTCCTTTGTGCTGCCGGTCACCCAGATCGACGGTCAGCCGGTGGGCAACGGCCATCCCGGCATCCTCACGACAAAGCTGCGCCAGCATTACATGGACTATATGCAGTCCCTGCGGCAGAGCGCCTAGCGCGCAGTTCCAGTGGCTGCCCAAGCATCACCCTATCGACTGCTTTCCGTCATGAAACCGGGGGTCGGTCACCTGGCTCAGCGCCTCGTTTACAGCGATGAGGAGCTCTTGATCTCGCTGTCCAACTCGCTGCGTCTGCGGGAGCGAGAGATCGCGGAGCGGGCCACCCTGAAGGGCCGCCTTATGAAACTCTTTGTCGGGGCAGACGACGGCAAGACAATCCGGATCGACGGCATGCGCCTGAAACAGTTGCTTGAGCTCGCTGGAGGGACAGCCCCCGATGATCTGGCGCTTGCGGGCCTCTACGAGGTCAATCTCGAGTACTTTCGGGTCCTGCTGGGCAGAGTCCTGCCGTCGGACGGTCCCACCCGCCCCGTAAGCGTGGTGCGGCGATGACCCTGCCGGCGCCTGCGGCGATCCTCTTCGACTGGGACAACACCCTGGTGGACAGCTGGGGGGTGATTCACCACGCTCTCTCGGTCACCTTACAGGCGATGGGGCAGCGGCCCTGGACCCTGGAGGAGGCGCGCAGGAACGTCCGCAAGTCGGCGCGCGACAGCTTTCCGGAGCTCTTCGGCGCGCGGGCGGAGGAGGCGATGGAGATCTTCTACCGGACTTTCGAGCAGACCCATCTGGAGAAGCTCAACCCCTTTCCCGGCGCCGAGGCCATGCTCGAGGGACTGGCCGCCCGAGGCAGGCTCCCAATGGCGGTCATCAGCAACAAAAAAGGGGTACTGTTGCGCCGGGAGACCGAGGCGCTGGGCTGGGACCGCCACTTCATCGCCGTGGTGGGCGCCACCGACGCGCCGCGGGACAAGCCGGCGCCGGAGGTGGTGGAACTGGCGCTGTCCGGCAGCGGCGTCGCCGCCGGCCCAACGGTGTGGTTTGTCGGCGATACGGACATCGACCTGCTCTGCGCCCGGAACAGCGGCTGCAGCGCAGTCCTGCTGCGGGACCAGCCGCCCGCGCCGGGGGAATTCGCAGACGTGGAGCCCCATGCCCATGTGCGGGACTGCCCCGGTCTCGCCGCGCTGGTCGCCCGGGCCGCCGCGCCAGGCGGTTGATTTCCCCGAGAAGGCGCACACCTATGCTGTGAGCATGAATTTCCATTTGGTCGGCGGCGTGGTATTGAAGGTTTCAAGATCACACCGAGCGCAGCCGCGCCGGATACAAAAATCCGATGATCGACAGCGTTTTATTTGGGTGCCTGAAGGCCGATCAAGAAAAGTAAGTCGCGACTAAGAAAAACAATAAAGGTTCGAAAAAATGGCCGCTGAAAAAAACCAAAGTGTGCAAGACGTATTCCTCAATCATATTCGTAAGAACAAGGTGCCGGTGACTGTGTTCCTTGTGAACGGGGTCAAGCTCCAGGGGATTGTTACCTGGTTCGACAACTTCTCTGTTCTCCTCCGCCGTGACGCGCATTCGCAGTTGGTGTACAAGCACGCGATCTCAACTGTCATGCCGGCGACTCCGGTTCAGCTCTTCGAGCCGGCGAAGGAAGAAGAAACGGCTCAGGGCTAGGGACGATCCTTCTCTTATCGATCAGGGTTCCCATCCGGGACACGCGGCCGCGGTTGTGTCATCGGCGCGCGCCGGTAAGCCCTGACGTAACCACCGGCCTACAAAGAAAGGGCGGCGCAGCGCGCCACCGCATGCCATGACAGACAGAGCACTGGTCCTGCATCCGGATCTGCTCCAGCCGGGCCTGCAGCCAAGTCTGCGGGCCCCCGAGGCGCGCCTGCAGGAGGCGGCCGGCCTGGCCGAAGCGATCGGCCTGGTGGTCGAGCACGCCGAGGTGGCGCCGGTCAAGCAGGTCCGTCCGGCCACACTGATCGGCGGCGGTCTCGTGGAGCGGCTGGCAGAGGCCATTGCCGACAGCCACATCGATGTGGTGATCGTCGACAGTGCCTTGACCCCGGTGCAGCAGCGCAATCTCGAGCGGGCCTGGCAGTGCAAGGTGATCGACCGGACCGGTCTCATTCTGGAGATCTTCGGCGCCCGCGCGCGCACCAAGGAAGGCAAGCTGCAGGTCGAGCTGGCTGCGCTCAGCTACCAGCGCTCCCGCCTCGTGCGCTCCTGGACGCACCTGGAACGTCAGCGCGGCGGTGTCGGCTTCATGGGCGGCCCCGGCGAAAGCCAGCTGGAAATCGACCGACGGCTGATCACCGAGCGGATCACCCGCCTGAAAAAGGAGCTGAAGCAGGTCCAGCGCACCCGGGGCCTGCACCGCGGCGCCCGTCAGCGCGTGCCGTACCCCGTCGTCGCCTTCGTCGGTTACACGAACGCGGGCAAGTCCACCCTGTTCAACCGCCTGACCGAAGCCAAGGTCCTGGCCCGCGACCAGCTCTTCGCCACGCTGGACCCGACCATGCGGCGGGTCGTGCTGCCGTCCGGTCAGACGGTCATCCTGTCGGACACGGTGGGATTCATCTCGGACCTCCCGACCGATCTGATCGCCGCCTTCCGGGCGACCCTGGAGGAGGTGCTGGAGGCGGATCTGATCCTGCATGTGCGCGACATCGCCCATCCCGACAGCCGCGCCCAGGAAGCCGATGTCAGAGCGGTGCTGGGGGACCTGGGCGTCACGGAGAACGCCACCCACCTGCTGGAGGTTCTGAACAAAGCGGACCTTCTCGGACCGCAGGACCGCGCCCGGCTCGCCCTGAGGGACGCTGGACTGCCTCAGGCGGTCCTCTGTTCCGCCCTGACCGGCGAGGGCTGCGATCAGGTTCTGGCAATGATCGATCAGGCGCTTTCGGCCCGGCGGGTGGAGCGCAGCCTCCGCCTGCCGCTGAGCCAGGGCGCCGCGCTTTCCTGGCTGTACGAGCACGCCGAGGTGCTGGAACGCCGGGATGATGGGCTGATGACCCGTCTGACTGTGAAGATCGGCCAGCCTGATTTAGACCGTTACCTGAAGCTCTTCCCGGAACTGGCTGAAAAAGAAGCGGAAGCAGCGGAGGGGTCGAGCGGCCACAGCGCCATCACCGGAAATCAACTGCACAGCGGTTGACTCTTTCCGGGCAGCCTTCTATATGCTGCCTAGCACTCACGGATTGTGAGTGCTAACAACGGTATCTCGGGGTGCCGCCTGGCGGGGCCAACCGAGGGCGTTTGCGATCCAATCCAACTCATACAGGGTGGAATTCAATGAAATTTAGGCCTCTGCATGACCGTGTCGTGGTCGAGCCGCTGGAGGAAGAGGAAAAGACCGCCGGTGGCATCATCATTCCGGACACGGCCAAGGAAAAGCCGATGCAGGGCAAGATCCTTGCGGTCGGCTCCGGCGCGCGGAGCGACGACGGCAAGGTTACGGCTCTCGACGTCAAGAAGGGCGACAAGGTCCTTTATGGCAAGTGGTCGGGCACGGAAGTGAAGCTGGACGGCAAGACCATGCTGATCATGCGTGAATCCGACATCATGGGCGTTATGCAATAAGGAAGAAATCCAGACATGGCTGCGAAAGACGTTAAGTTTGGCGCTGATGCCCGCACGCGTATGCTGCGGGGCGTCGACATTCTGGCCGACTCCGTGAAAGTCACCCTCGGTCCCAAGGGCCGTAACGTGGTGATCGACAAGTCCTTCGGTGCCCCGCGCACCACCAAGGACGGTGTCACGGTGGCCAAGGAGATCGAGCTCTCCGACAAGTTCGAGAACATGGGCGCCCAGATGGTGCGCGAAGTTGCCTCCAAGACCAACGACATTGCCGGCGATGGCACCACCACGGCGACCGTGTTGGCCCAGGCCATCGTGCGCGAAGGTTCCAAGGCGGTTGCCGCCGGCATGAACCCGATGGACCTGAAGCGCGGCGTCGATCAGGCCGTTGAGGCCGTCGTTGCCGAACTGCAGAAGAAGTCCAAGAAGATCTCCACCACCGCCGAGGTTGCCCAGGTCGGCACCATTTCGGCCAACGGTGAGGGCGAGATCGGCTCCATGATCGCCGAGGCGATGGAGCGGGTCGGCAAGGAAGGCGTGATCACCGTCGAAGAGGCGAAGTCCCTGGAGACCGAGCTCGACGTGGTCGAGGGCATGCAGTTCGACCGCGGCTACCTCTCGCCGTACTTCATCACCAACGCCGACAAGATGGTCTGCGAGATGGAGAGCCCCTTCATCCTGCTGCACGAGAAGAAGCTCTCGGGTCTGCAGCCGATGCTGCCGCTGCTCGAGTCCGTCGTGCAGGCCGGACGGCCGCTGCTGATCATCGCCGAGGACGTGGAGGGCGAAGCCCTGGCGACCCTGGTGGTGAACAAGTTGCGTGGCGGCCTCAAGGTCGCCGCCGTGAAGGCGCCCGGCTTCGGCGATCGCCGCAAGGCCATGCTGGAGGACATCGCCATCCTGACGGGCGGCCAGGTGATCTCCGAGGATCTCGGCATCAAGCTGGAGAACACCACCCTCGACATGCTCGGCACCGCCAAGCGCGTGGTCATCACCAAGGAAGAGACCACCATCGTCGACGGCGCCGGCAAGAAGAAGGAAATCACGGGCCGCTGCGCGCAGATCCGCGCCCAGGCCGAGGAAACCACCTCGGACTACGACCGTGAGAAGCTTCAGGAGCGTCTGGCCAAGCTCGCGGGCGGCGTTGCCGTTCTGCGTGTCGGCGGCGCCACCGAGGTCGAGGTGAAGGAGCGTAAGGATCGTGTCGAAGATGCGATGAACGCCACCCGCGCCGCGGTCGAGGAAGGCATCGTCATCGGTGGCGGTACGGCCCTGCTGAACGCCGCCAAGGTGCTGAACAAGCTGGAAGGCGACAACGACGACCAGCGTGTCGGCATCGAGATCGTGGCCCGCGCCCTGCAGGCGCCGATCCGCCAGATCGCCGAGAACGCCGGTCACGAAGGCTCCATCGTCGTCGGCAAGGTGACCGAGGCGAAGGACGCCGCGCTCGGCTTCGATGCCCAGAACGGCAAGTACGTCAACATGTTCAAGTCCGGTATCATCGACCCGACCAAGGTCGTGCGGACCGCACTGCAGGACGCCGCTTCGATCGCCGGTCTCCTGATCACGACCGAAGCCATGGTCGCTGATGCGCCCGAAAAGAAGGATGCGGCGGTTCCCGCTGCGCCTGACATGGGTGGCATGGGCGGCATGGGTGGCATGGGCTTCTAGTCAGCCCGGGCCGACCAAGCCTTCAGAGGGGGCCGCGGTCATCGCCGCGGCCCCTTTCTTCTGTGTTGGATTACGGTGAGCGACAGTCAAGGGCCCGTCCGTTGGGGCCCGGTTCAGAGGGGTCCCTTGCTCGATATTGAGAAGGTCGCGGACGTCATCAGCGAGATTGCCGAGCAGGAAGCCCTGCCGCGCTTCCGCAATCTCAAGGACGAGGACGTTCAGGAGAAGGTGGCCGGCGAACTGGTGACGGCTGCCGACATCGCCGTTGAAAAGGCCCTGAGCGCGCGCCTTCTGGACCTGCTGCCGGGTTCCCTGGTTGTCGGCGAAGAGGGTGTGCACGCCGATCCTTCTCTGATGCGACACCTCGACGGCGAACAGACACTGTGGATCATCGATCCGATCGACGGTACCCGGAACTTCGCCCACGGCCGGGAGGCCTTTGCCATCATGGTCGCCCTCGTCTCGGGCAGGGAGAGCCGGGCTGCCTGGATCCTCGAACCCGCGAGCGGGCGCTTCGGTGTGGCGGAAGCCGGGTCGGGGGCCTGGATGGCCGGACGGCGCCTTCAGGCTGCGCTGCCGGATCGCCCGGAAGCGATGAGCGGCAGCCTCCATGCCTCCAGCTATGCCCCCAGGCGACTGGGGCGGCGCGTCGAGAAGGGTCGGGCCAAGGTCGCAGCCATCAGGTCGCTCGGTTGTGCCGGCGCGGAATACCTGCGGCTGGCGGAAGGGCGGACGCACTTCTCCCTCTTCACGCGGCTGATGCCCTGGGACCACGTGCCCGGGACGCTGCTGCATCGCGAAGCCGGCGGATTTTCCCGTTGCTTCGACCGTCAGCCCTACCGCGCCGACCGCTACCGTGAGCTGGGGCTGATGATGGCGCCGGACGAAGCAAGCTGGGAGGCACTCTACGGAGTCCTGCTTGCCGAGGATTAGCGGACCGGCAAGGCCGACACGCGATCTGCCCGGCATCTCACCGGCAGATGGACACAGCCCGCGAACCGCCGGTTCGTCGGCAGCATGCGGTGACACAGATCAAGGCATCCGGTGGCTGAAATCGGCTGAATTCAGACGCCGATGCGACCACTTCCTGGCATCAGGGACAGGCTGAATCTGGCTCTGGCGCCCGGCGACGGTACGGGCGTAGGTTTCGGCGAAAGAGGGGCCCCGCATCCACGCCGTCTCGCGCTGACCCAGGCGCAGGAGCACGTCAGCTCTGCCCAGCGCTGGCAGAAGGGCTGGGACCCAAACGACAAAGCTTTGGCAGAGGGAAAGCAGGCAATGCTGGTGGGTGTGCCCAAGGAAGTGAAGAACCACGAGTACCGGGTCGGGCTGGTCCCGGCGTCTGTGCGTGAGCTTATCCATCATGGCCACAAGGTCGTGGTCGAAACCACCGCCGGCGAGGGCATCGGCTTCGGCGACGACGACTACCGGCAGGCCGGCGCCGAGATCCTGGGCGACGCCGAGGCGGTCTTCGCCCAGGCCGAGATGATCGTCAAGGTGAAGGAGCCGCAGCCGGCCGAGTATGCTCGGTTGCGCGAGGGGCAGGTCCTGTTCACGTACCTGCACCTGGCCCCCGATCTGCCGCAAACCAAGGGCCTGATGGACTCCGGCTGCATCGCCGTCGCCTACGAGACCGTGACCAACGCGCGCGGCGGCCTGCCGCTGCTGGCGCCGATGAGCGAGGTCGCCGGCCGCATGTCGGTCCAGGTCGGCGCCCACTGCCTGGAGAAAGAGCAGGGCGGCTCCGGCATGCTCCTCGGTGGTGTGCCGGGGGTAGCCGCCGCCAAGGTGGTCATCATCGGCGGCGGCGTCTCGGGCACCAATGCGGCGCGGATGGCCATGGGCATGGAGGCCCATGTCACCGTTATCGACCTTTCCCTGGAGCGTCTCTACCAACTGGACCTGCAGTTCGGCCCCATGCTGAACACGATCTACTCAACGGTCGATGCCATTGAGCGACACGTCGTCGGCGCCGACCTGGTGATCGGGGCGGTCCTGGTGCCCGGCGCCGCGGCGCCCAAACTGGTCACGCGGGACATGATCCGCCAGATGCGTCCGGGCTCGGTGTTGGTGGACATCGCCATCGACCAGGGCGGCTGCTTCGAGACTTCGCGCGGAACGACTCACGCCGATCCGACTTATGTGGAGGAGGGCGCCGTTCACTACTGCGTCACCAATATGCCCGGCGCCGTGGCCCGCACCTCCACCTTCGCCCTCAACAACGCCACCCTGCCGTTCACGCTGGCCCTGGCGAACAAGGGGCACCGGCGCGCCCTTGCCGAAGACCCGCATCTGAAAGAGGGGCTGAACGTGGCCGGCGGTAAGGTGACCTACAAAGCCGTCGCCGAGGCCCACAACCTCGACTACACGCCGGCCGAAGAGGCGCTCGGTCTCTAGAACGAAAGCCGAAGCATTTTGACTTTCAGATATTCGGGCTAAGTCAGGATGACCGGCTGACCCCTGGTTACGACGAGGCTGTGCTCGAACTGGGCGGCGGGGGCGCCGTCTACGGTCTTCAGCGTCCAGCCGTCCTCCGCCTGATAGATGCGGCCGCTGCCTTTGGTCAGAAACGGCTCGATGGTGATGACAAGGCCCTCGTGGAGCGTCTGCCGGTTGCTGGGGTCGTAGACGTTGGAGACGGTGGGGGCTTCGTGGATGGAGCGGCCGACACCGTGACCGGCGAGTTCCGGGATCACCCGGTAGCCCGCCCGCCGCGCCTCCTTGCCGACCGCCCGTGCAATGACATTGAGCGGCCGCCCGGCGCGCACGCTTTCGATGGCGCGCTGCAGGGCCCGGCGGGTGGTACGGCAGAGCTTGCGGATCTCAGGGCTCGCCGGCCCTATGGCGAAACTGGCGCCGGAATCGGCCCAATAGCCATCGATCTCTGCCGATACATCGATGTTGACCAGATCGCCGGTTTTGAGCGGGCGATCATCGGGAACGCCGTGGGCAATGGCTTCGTTGACGCTGATGCAGGTTGCACCGGGGAACCCGTACGCGAGCTCCGGCGCAGGCCGCGCGCCGAAATCCCGCAGCTTCGAGCGGCCGATCTCGTCCAGGTCTCGCGGGGTGATGCCGGGCCGGGCCAGAGCGCGCATGAGCGCCAGGGTTTCCCGCACCGCCTGTCCTACGCGCTTCAGAGCTGCGAGTTGGTCGTCGGAATCAACAGTCATGGAAAGCTCCTCTCCCGGGGCCGGTGCGGCGCCTCTGCCGACACTGCCCCAGTTCCTCCAGCTTGTCACGATCCCGGCCCTGTGCCAGCCTCCTCGAAACCGAGCAGATCCCCGGGAGACCTCGTTCAATGGCCTGTTGTCATCACTATTTCGAGCCGGCCGAGGGCGGCGACCGGGCCTTCTCGGTGGATGTCTCGGCCATCACCTTCGGACGCGGCTGTCTGGCCGAGGCGGGAGAGGTGGCACGCGCCCTGGGCATCGGGCGGATCGCGCTGATGACCGACAGGGCGCTGAGGGCGCTGCCTTTCGTGGCGCAGGTGGAGCAGGCGCTTGCGGCGGCGGGCGTCGACACCGTCGTTTACGACGAGGTACGCGTCGAGCCGACGGACGTGTCCTTTCAGGACGCGGCCCGATTTGCCCGCGAAAGCGGCGTCGACGGATTCATCTCGGTGGGCGGCGGCTCGGTCATCGACACGGCCAAGGCGGCCAACCTCTATGCCACCTATCCGGCCGAGTTCCTCACCTATGTGAACGCGCCGATCGGTGCCGGGCAGGCCGTTCCCGGCGCCTTGAAGCCGCACATTGCCTGCCCCACCACCTCCGGCACCGGCAGCGAATGTACCGGCATCGCGGTCTTCGACCTGCTGGCCATGAAGGCGAAGACCGGCATCGTGTCGCGCCGGCTCAGGCCCGACCGGGCCCTGATCGATCCGGCTGTGACGGCAAGCCTGCCGGCGAACGTGGTGGCGGCCAGCGGCTTCGACGTGTTGAGCCATGCCTTGGAGTCCTATACCGCCCAGCCCTACAGCCATCGCGCAGCGCCGGGCGACGCGAGCCAGCGCCCCATGAGCCAGGGCGCCAACCCCTGGAGCGATCTCGGCTGCCGGGAGGCGCTGCGGCTGTTGGGCACCTACTTCGCCCGTGCCGTCGCCGATGCTTCCGATACCGAAGCGCGGGAGCAGGTCCTGTGGGCCGCGACCCTGGCCGGCATCGCCTTCGGCAATGCGGGCTGTCACGCGCCGCACGGCATGGCCTATTCGGTTGCCGGGCTGGTCCGGGACTTCCAGCCCGAGGGCTATCCCGATGATGCGCCGCTGATTCCCCACGGCATGTCGGTGATCGTCAACGCGCCCTCGGTGTTCCGCTTTACGGCCCCGGCCTGCCCGGACCGCCATCTCGATGCCTCCGGCTGGCTTGGGGCCGACAAACGGGGCGCCGGGGAGGACGACGCCGGCGAGGTGCTGGCCGGCCAGATCGTCGCGCTGATGAAGCAGACCGGGATGCCCAACGGCTTGAGCGGCGTGGGCTACGGCGAGGACGATCTGGGCGCCCTCACGGAGGGGGCCTTCCCGCAGCGCCGCCTGCTGCAGAACGCCCCTCTCGAGATCAGCCGCGACCGCCTGACCGGACTCTACCGGGACGCCCTGGCGTACTGGTGAGCCCCTAGCCGAAGTCAAAAACCCCGGTTTTCCGGGCTTTTTTCTCCTCTGCGTTGGCCAACTGGCCTCATAAATCGCGGCCAATTGGGTCTGGCTCAGGGCCACGACGCACGACTAGACTGGCGCCAAGATCAGCAACACTTGGGAAAGTTGGGCCGATGAACGTCATTCCGCCGATTCCGAATTCTCTGGAACAGCACTGGATGCCCTTCACCTCGAACCGGCATTTCAAGGCCAATCCGCGCATCCTGACCGCCGCCAAGGGGATGTACTACACGACAGACCACGGCGACCAGGTGATCGACGGTTCCGCCGGGCTGTTCTGTGTGGCGGCCGGCCACGGCCGGCGGGAGATCGCCGAAGCGGTGAACGAGACGCTCACCAAGATGGACTATGCGCCGCCCTTCCAGTTCGGCCACCCGGCGTCCTTCGAAGTGGCGCGGCGGATCGCCTCCGTCACCCCGGGTGACCTGAACCATGTGTTCTTTTCCAACTCCGGTTCGGAGGCCGTGGAGACGGCGCTGAAGATCGCACTGGCCTATCACAAGGCCATGGGCGAGGGGCAGCGCCTCCGTCTGGTCGGGCGCGAGCGGGCCTATCACGGCGTGAACTTCGGCGGCCTCACCGTCGCCGGCATGCTGAACAACAAAAAGGCCTTCGGCCTGGGGCTGCCCGGCGCCTGCCACATGCGCCACACCCACCTGCCGGAGCATGAATATGTCCAGGGCCAGCCGGAGACCGGCGCGGAGCTGGCCGAGGACCTGCAGCGCTTTGTCGAACTGCACGGTGCCGACCAGATCGCCTGCTGCATCGTCGAGCCCATTGCCGGCTCCACCGGCGCCCTGATCCCGCCGAAGGGCTATCTGCAGCGCCTGCGGGAGATCTGTGACACCCACGGCATCCTGCTGATCTTCGACGAAGTGATCTGCGGCTTCGGGCGCACCGGGAAGCAGTTCGGCGCCGATGCCTTCGGCGTCGTGCCGGACATGGTCACCATGGCCAAGGCCCTCACCAACGGTGTTGTACCCATGGGTGCCGTCGCCTGCGCCGATCACGTCTACGAGGCCATCACCGAGGCGACGCCGGGCAACGGCATCGAGCTGTTCCACGGCTACACCTATTCCGGCTGCCCCGTGGCCTCCGCCGCGGCCATTGCCACGCGCAACATCTTCGAGGAAGAGGACCTCGTCGGGAATTCCGAGAAGATGACGCCGAAGTTCCAGGAGGCTTTGTTCTCCCTGAGGGACCTGCCGGTGGTCGCCAACATCCGCGGCTACGGTCTGATGGGCGGCATCGACCTGGCGCCGATGGAAACCCCCGGTGCCCGCGGCATGCGGGTGATGCAGGAACTCTACGATGCCGGCGCCATGGTGAAGATGACCGGCGACTGCGCCCTGGTCTCGCCGCCCCTGATCTGCGAAGACGCCCACATCGACGAGATCTTCACCAAGCTGCGCGGCGTGCTCGCCACGCACTAAGGCCTGTTGAGATTGATCTTGAGTTGAAGCCCTGTGGAGCGGAGCGCTCCACAGGGCTTTTGCTGAACCGAACGATGCTGGGGAATCAGCCCGCCGTGCCGGTATAGATGCACTTGTACTCGATCCGGAAACGGCCATCCTCGGGGCTGACCGGAACCTTGTTGACCACGATACCCACATTGATGCCGGGCATGGTCGGCTTCGGGCACTGGATGACCGGAGTCAGACAGGTCATGCGCTCGATATGGCCGTGGTGCATGTAATTGAGCTCGGTGCGGCTGAAGCCGGTCAGGCACTGCGGCTGCACGGTCTGGTAACCGCCGGGCGCGCCCGGAGAGCCGCCGCCACCGCCCGTCTTGGACTTCGGTGCAACCCTCTGCGTGTTCTCGCGGTTCAACTGAGCCACAATGTAGGGAGCCTGCGAATTCTCGGTGGTGTTGCCAAAGCCGTGAGCTGCGCGGAACTCCTGCGCCTGGCTATCGGCCACCTCGACCGTGTTGGCCAGGCCGGCCAGGGCGGTAACGGCCAAGGCCGCCATCATAAAACGCTTCATTTCTTCCTCCTGGTCGCTAGGTCGACGAGGCCGAGGCTCTTGTCCTCGATCACTGCATAGGTCGCGGACCCGGAGGAAACAGTTCAAAGGAAAATTACATTCATTTTCATATGCTTAGAAGAAGTAACTACGAAGTTACCTACTGGGCGTCACCGGTGCCGCCCCTTCTGATAAGGGGTCAGCCGAACAGCGCGTTGGGCAGCCAGAGCGCGATCTCCGGCCAGACCGTGATCATGGTCACGCCCAGGCCCATCAGCAGGAAAAAGGGCAGGGCGGCGACGGCGACCCTGTTGATTGGCTCGCCGGTCAGCCCCTGCAGCACGAAGAGGTTGAAGCCGACCGGCGGCGTCATCTGCCCCAGTTCCACCATCAGCACCAGGAAGACGCCGAACCAGATGGGATCGAAGCCCATGGCGACGACCGGCGCCAGGGTGATGGGCAGGCTCATGACGGTGATGGAGATGCCATCCAGGAACAGCCCGAGGATGATGTAGAAGACCGCCAGGATGGCGATCAGTTCGTAGGGGCCCAGTTCCATGGCCGCAATAGCCGCGGCGACGTCCTGCGGTACGTGCATGTAGCCCATAGCGGTGGAGAGAAAGGCGGCGGCCACGAGGATGGAGCAGACCATCGCCGAGGTCCGGACCGCCCCCATCAGGCTGTCGACGAAAAGACGCCAGGTGAGCTGGCGGAGCAAGAAGCTCAGCAGCAGCGTCCCGGCGACCCCCACCGCGGCGGCTTCAGAAGGCGTCGCCAGCCCGGAGTAGATAGCCCCCAAGACGACAACGATGAGAGAAACGATCGGCAGCAGGTCGAGCGCCGCCGCCAGCAGACCGCGGCCGTCCCCGTCCTCGCGCGGGGCGAGGTCCGGGCGGCCGGCGCAGCGCAGGCCGATGTAGCTGGAGTAGAGCAGGGCGACCAGCAGGCCCGGCAGAACGCCGGCGGCGAAGAGACGGGAGATCGAGACCTCCGCCAGCACGCCGTAGATGATCATGACGATGGACGGCGGGATCAGCAGGCCCAGGCTGCCGGCGCCGGCAAGGGAGCCGATGGACAGCGACTGGTCGTAACCGCGGCGCTTCAGTTCCACCGTGGTGATCTTGCCGATGGTCGCCGTGGTCGCCGCGGAGGAGCCCGAGACCGCCGCGAAGAGCGTGGAGCCGGCCACGTTGGTGTGGATCAGCCCGCCGGGCACCCGGGCGACAAAGGGCGTGATGCCGCGAAACAGCCGCTCCGAGATGTTCGTTCGAAAGATCATCTCCCCCATCCAGATGAACAGGGGGATCGCCGCCAGTTCCCAGGAACTGGCGCTGCGGAAGAGGATCTTGCCGAGGATGACGCCGATGCGCTGGGGCGGGAAGTCCAGCACCAGGATCAGCCCGCAGGTGGAGACCAGCAGCAGGCTGACGAAGACCCAGGTCCCCGACCCCAGAAACAGCAGGATCAGCACCAGGACGATGAGACCGGAGAGCAGCGCGTCCATCGAGCAGCCGGCCTAGTCCACGCCGTCCGGCTTTGTCACGCCCGGGTCCGCCACGTCCTGGCCGACCAGGGGGCCGCCTTTGGCAACCCGCAGGAAGTAGGCGAGCAACTGCAGCATGAAGAGCAGGAGACCCAGCCAGACTGCACCGACGGGGATCCAGAGCGGGACCTCCGCGATGCTTTCGGAGACCGATCCCCGGGTCCAGTGCCTCAGCGCATCGCGGCCGACCCACCAGGCACAGAAGCCGGCCATGGCAAAGGACGCGACAATGCAGAGCAGTTCTACCCAGCGACGCGGGCGGCCGCGCAGCCGCCCCACCGCCAGGTCGACCCTGATCAGGGCGCCTTTGTCCAAAGCATAGCCAAGGGACAAGAAGGTCATGGCAGCGACTGCGTAGCCGACGAACTCGTCGAGGACAAAAGTGGAGGAGTCGAACGCGCTGCGCAGCACGATCTCATAGAGGATGTGGATGAAGAGGTAGACGAGCAGCAGGGCCGCCAGTGCGCCCGCGCAGCGGCTGATCCAGCCGACGATGCGTTCGAACACCGGCTAACCCTGCGGCCGTTCGTGCCGTGCCTCGCGCGGCCTCAGTTGTTGAATGCCTGAAGAATCGCTTCGCCCTTGGCGCCGGTTTTGGCCAGCCATTCCTCGCGCGCCTGGCTGCCGGCAGCGTTCAGTTCGGCCAGATAGTCATCGCTCACCCCGGTGACGACGGTCATGCCGGCGGCCTTCATATCCGCATAGTTCTGGGCGACGCGGGCCTCCACCTTCTCCCAGACATAATCTTCCGCCGCCTTGGCCGCATCCAGCACGGCGGCCTGGTGCGCGGCGGAAAGATCGTTCCAGGTATCGAGGTTGATGTGGATCATGTTAAGCGGCATGGCGTAGTTCACCTCGGTGAAGTGGGAGAGGTGTTCCCAGAACTTGGCGTTGGTGCCCCCCTCGGCGGAGGTCAGAACCGCATCGATGCCGCCGGTCGAAAGCTGCGGCACCACGTCCGCCCAGGACAGCTGGATCGGGGCCGCGCCGGCCTGCTGCAGCGTGATGGTGCCGTTGGCGTCATAGGTGCGGATCTTCAGGTTGGTGATCGCCGCATCGCTGTCGACCGGCTTCTTGGCCCAGATGCCGGAAGGCGGCCAGGGCGAGGCCCAAAGCAGCTTCTGATTGTTGGCGGCGAAGATCGCCTCGTAGTCCGCGCGCGCCACATCCAGCAGCCGGCGCGCCTCCTCGGCGGTCTTGGCGAGGAAGGGCAGGGAGGGCAGGAGGAACATCGGATCGATGCCGCCCAGCGGCCCGACATAGGTGTTGGCGATGGGAAGGGCCCCGTCGCCCACGGCGTCCAACTGGTCTTTCGACTTGAAACCGATGGAGCCGCCGAAGTGGTGGGTGATCTCGATGGCGCCACCGGTCATCTCGGCGAGCTTCGAGGAAAACAGGCGATCACCCTCCGCGTGTATCGAGGTGTCGTTGTACTCGTTCGCCATATCCCATTTGATTTCGGCAGCCGACGCGCCGAATGGCAGAATCGCCAAAGCCAGGCCCGCCAGGGCCTTATGAAGCATGCTCATGTTTGCCTTCCCCTGTTCTTGATGCCACCGGCGTTGCCGCGGTGGTCGCTTCTGCGCCAATCATAGCGGAGAATTTTGCCGCCGCAATTGGCGCTGAAGAGGAAGGTCCCGCCGTCGAAACGCTAGCAGCGCAGCGCTTTGCCACCGGGCCGGAAGCTGTAGTCGACCACGCCGCCGCGCCGGTCTGTATGTACCCTGCAGCAGCCCAGGAGGGCGGCTTTGAGCTTGTGCCGCCCGCGCTGGACCCGGGACTTCATGCCGGAGAGAGACAGGCCGAGCCGCTCCGCCGCCGCTGACTGTGTCAGACCCTCGATCTCCGTCAGCAGCAACGCCTCCGCGTAGGGTGCCGGCAGACCTTTGATAAGCGGGATCAGGCAGCGGGCCAGATCCTCACTTGCCGAAGACTCGTCATTGGCAGCATGGGGCTCGGCCGTGCCCTCTTCCCAGACCTGTATCAGCGCCTGTTGGGTCAGCGCCTGGCGCTCGCTCGCACTGCGGCGATGGTGGTCGGTGACGGCATTGGCAGCGACCCGATAGGCCCAGGCCACCGGATTGCGGGCCGCCATCAGATCGTCCTGATGCTGGACGAGGCGCAGCAGGATGCCCCCGACGACATCGTCCACCGCAGCGGGGGCGACGCGCCGGCGCACGTAACTCCTGAGCCGGCCTTCGAAGTCCGCCCAGGACTCCGCCGTCAGCGCGCGCGCCTCCGTCATTGCGGTTCCGCCATCGGGTTGAACTCACCTGCAACCGATGGTGCCATCGCCCGCAGCCTCCGTGCAGCAGGTCTTGCCCAGGCTGTCCAGCGCCTCGACCGGCGCGTCGTCGGTGATCCGATACCACTCCCAGCGCAGGCCATCAGGTTCGCGCGACCAGACCTTGTCCTGGGTGGCATGGCAGCAGGTTTCCTCCCGCTGAACCTCGTCGACCACGCCGGCCTCGGTGAGGCGGCGCAGCGTCGTTCTGATGCTGCTGTCGTCCATGACCTCGACACCGACATGATGCAGCCGTTCCTTGGCCTCAGGGTTCCTGAAGAGCACCAGCTTGAGCGGCGGTTCCTGGATCGCGAAGTTCGCATAGCTGTCGTAGTGCTTGTGCGGCTTCACGCCGAACAGTTTGGAATAGTAGTCGACCGCCGCATCGATGTCGCGGACGTTAAGGGCCAGTTGCAGGCGCATGGGATCGCTCCTTCCGGGTTGCTTTTCCGGTTAGACGCACGGGCCCGCAAAAGGACGCAACTTTCTTGGCAAGCGGGCCCGGTTTTGATCCGAAGCAGCCGGGCCAAACCTACTGGGCGGGCTGGCCCGCCATCGCCATGTCAGTGGCGTTGTCCAGCCGCTTGGCCTCGGCCCGGGCGGCTTCTGCCTTTCGCCGCTCCCGCCGCTGCGCCACCTCGATGGCGATGGCGCCGACCAGCGTCACGGCGATGATCAGCACTGCCAGAGCCGCCAGGTCGGGTTGGGTCCCCATCCGCACCTTGCCTGCCAGCACGGTCGTCAGCGTGCTCTCCGCCTGGATGGTGAATACAGTCGTATTGTAGTTTTCGAAGGAGGTCAGGAAGGCGAGGCCCATCGCCGAGAAGATGGCCGGCCGCAGGAAGGGAATGAGAATCTTCCAGAACACCTGCACGTGGGTCGCGCCCAGGTCCAGGGCCGCTTCTTCCTGGGTGCGGTCGAAGCGCTGCAGGCGCGCCAGGAAGATCAGCATCGTATAGGCCGAGATGAAGGTCGACTGGCCGATGATGGTGAGGAACATGCCGCTGTAGTAGAAGCTCTCGTACTCGGCGTCCATGAAGGTGCCGAGCTTGTCCCAGAACACCAACGTCGAAATGCCGAGGATCACGCCGGGCATGAGCACCGGCGAGACCACCACGGTGTAGTAGATCGGTTGCAGCCGCCGGTGCACCTGGGTCATGACGATGGCCGCGGCGAGCCCGATGGGCACGGACAGGCAGACCACGCCGAGCCCGATCCAGATCGAATTGACGAAGCCTTCGATCATCAGTTCGTCGTCGAAGAGAGCCGGGAACCACTTGAACGTGAAACCCTGCCAGGGCACGACCTGCGGAAAGTTCACGTCGTTGAAGGCCGCAGCCCCCATCATGAAGAGGGGCGCGAAGAGAAAAAGAAAGAACAGCAGGATGTAGAAGGCGATCATCAGCCTTTGAATGCCGGTCGACGTCATCGTGCGATCTCCCCGAGGCTGACCTTGAAGAGCCGCATCACCGTCAGGACGAAAACCAGGCAGGCGAGCAGCAGGACGATGGCGTAAGCCGAGCCCTGGGCCCAGTTGCCGCCGGTGTTGAACCACTGGTAAATGATCTGGGTGAACCACAGGCTGGACGGGCCACCGAGGATCTGCGGCGCGGCCAGGGCGCCGGCAGCGAGCATGAAGACCAGCGTACAGCCGGAGGCGATGCCGGCCTTGGCATGGGGCATCACCACCCGCCAGTGAATGCGCCACCACGGGGAGCCCAGGTCACGCGCCGCCTCGACCTGATTGTGGTCCAGGCTCTCGATCGCGTTGTAGAGCGGGAAGACCATCAGGAGGATGTAGGCATAGGTCAGGCCTGCGTAGAGCGCCACGTCGGCGCGCATGAAATCGATCGGCTGATCGATGATGCCCATGGTCTGGAGAAAGGCGTTGATGACGCCGGAGGTGCCGAAGAGGATGCGGAAGGCAAAAGCGCGCAGAATCTCGTTCACCCAGAAGGGCAGGATCAGCAGAAGGATCATGGAGCGCGCATAGCCGCCCTTGGCGACCTGGGCGATGTAGTAGGCGATGGGGTAGCAGAGTGCAAAGTTCAGCAGCGTCACGAAGATCGACGCGATGATGGTGCGCAGGAAAACCTCCAGATGGAGGTAGTTGAACAGCTCCTCGTCGCCCGGCCGACCGAACAGCAGATACTCGTAGTTGCTGAGGGTGTAGACGTCCTTGGGGCCGCCGATCTCGTTCGGCAACAGGTCATGGCGGAACGAGAAGTTCAGCATGTAGGCCTGCGGCAGGACGATCATCATGACCACCCAGAACAGGACCGCCAGAAGCAGGTAGGCGGAGATGACCGCGCCGTTGCGCTGGAAGAAGGCGGACATCAGCGGAGCCTCCCACCGTCAACCGGGTAGGGCTCAACCGGGCTGGTACCAGACGGGCTGGTACCAGACGGGCGGGGGGCTATGGACCTACTCATGGGCCACTTCCCCGGCCGGCAGCACCAGGGCCCGTTCCGCCCGAAACGCGAGCCTGGCGGCCTGGCCGTCCGTGAACTCGGGCAGATCGCCGGAGTTGGCCATGGACATGACGATGTCCTTGGTGCCTTCGCCGCGCAGGAAGACCGAGAAGAACGACCCCTCGAACTCGCTGTGCAGCACCTGGCTTTCGATGACGTTCTCCCCGCCTGCCGACCCATTGGCCAGGCTTATGGATTCCGGGCGCACGAAAAGCATGGCCTCCTGGCCGACCTGCATGTCCCGCAGATTGCGCCCGCGCAGGCGCCCGAAGGCTGTATCGACCAGGGCATGGGAACCTTCCAGGCCGACGACTTTTCCAGAAAAGGGATTGTTCTCCCCGACGAAGGAGGCGACGAAGGCCGTCTGGGAGTCTTCGTAGACCTCCGTGCCGCTGCCGACCTGTTGGATCACCCCGTCGCTCATGACCGCAATGCGGTCGGACATCGTAAGGGCCTCACCCTGATCGTGGGTGATGTAGATGAATGTGATGCCGACCCGCTGTTGGATCGCGCGCAGCTCGGTACGCATGTGCTGGCGCAGTTTGAGGTCCAGCGCCGAGAGCGGCTCGTCGAGCAGCAGCACATCGGGTTCCACGGCAAGCGCCCGGGCGATGGCGACGCGCTGCTTCTGACCGCCGGAAAGCTCACTGACCTTCTTGTCGCCTTGACCGTCAAGCGCGGTCAACTCCAGCAGCTCATCGGCCCGCTTGCGCCGCGCCGCCTTGTCGACGCCGCGCACTTCCAGACCGAATGCGATGTTGTCGGCGACCGACATCAGCGGAAACAGTGCAAGGTTCTGAAAGATCAGCGCCGTGGGCCGCTTGTTGGGCCCGATCCCCTGCATGTCGCGCCCACCGATACGAACGGCGCCGCTGGTCGGCTCCAGAAAGCCGGAGATGGCGCGCAGAATGGTTGTCTTGCCGCAACCGGACGGCCCGAGGAAGCTAAAGAACTCGCCGTCTTCGATCTTCAGATCGGCGTCGTGTACCGCCGTGAATTCGCCAAAGCGAATCGTTACGTGGTCGAGCTCGACATCGGCGCTCATGCCAGCCTGTCCCCCTTACATCCCTGTTCCGCGAAGACCGCGGGATTGCCGCAAGACCGCTGCACCTCTTTGCCGGGTGCTGAAACGACAGCTCTTGGTCTCACGGCAAGAGGGTCCCGGCCGGAAGGCCGGGACCCGCTATGCAGAACTTACCGCAACCGGCCTTAGGCGGCGACGAACTTGTCGCGGTATTCGGCGCGGATCTCGGTGTACCAGGGCTCCGACGGCGGCCACCACCACAGGCGGTCGAGCGCATCGCCGGGATAGGCTTCCGAGAAGTTCTTCTTGCTGGCCTCGGAGAGATGGTTCTCGGCACCGACCGCGACCGGGTTGTAGCCGGTCTCGTTGGCGATGAGGCCATTCACTTCGGGATCGTAGACGTAGTTGATGTATTCGTAGATCTCGTCGATGTTCTTGGCGCCGATGGGCATCGTCAGTCCATCGAGCCAGGTGAGGGCGCCTTCCTGCGGCGCCATGTAGGTCACCGGGTTGCCTTCCGACTTCAGGCGCAGCGGCGGACCATCCCAGGTCTGGCCCAGCACCACGTCGTTCTGCATGAAGCCGTTGATCTGGGCGTCGGCGTCGTTCCAGAACTGCTTCACCCAGGGTTTGTGCTCGACGGCGAACTTGGTGATCTCGTCCCAGATGCGGCGCATGCTCTCTTCGTCCTTGTAGGCATCGAGCATGCGGTTGGATGGCACCTGCCCGGAGGCATCGAGGTAGAGGCCGATGCCCAGCATCATGGAGTGCGGACGGCCCATGACCTTGCCTTTGAGATCGTCGGACCAGAGATCGCCGTAGGACAGGTCGGCGTAGTCCCGCTGCCACTTGTCGGTGCGCCAGGCCAGGGCCTCCGTGCCCCAGTGGTAGGGCAGGTGATGATTGCCGCCGTCCCATGTCCAGCCATCCGTCGAGCCCTTGAGCAGACCCGGGACGACATTGGAGGTGTCGATGCGGTTCATGTCGAAGGGCTGAAGGAGGCCCAGGGGCTTCCATTCGCCGGCGCGGTCGACGGTCGGGCCGACGAGGTCGAAGCCGCGGCCCTTGGTGGCCCGCATCTTGTTCAGCAGCTCCTCGTTGGAGCCGTAGGGCGTGTGTTTGATCTTGATGCCGGTCTTGCTCTCAAAGCCATCGAGGAAGGTCTTCGGCAGATAGTCCGACCAGTTCATCACCACCAGCTCGCCCGAGGAGGCCAGCGCCGCGGGGCTGACGATCGCCGGAGCCACGGCGGCGATCGCACCACCGGCAGCGGCCTGCTTCAGCAGGCGCCGGCGCGTAAAGCTCCGCGCCGCCTGGTGGGTCTTCATACTGGATGTCAGTTTCCGTCTCGTACTCACGCTCGTTCTCCCCTCAGACAATGCCGTGTGGATAGCCGCCCGGACCCGGACAGGCGATTTATTGATTGATTTGCGCTATAGCGATAGAGCCTTGGCCAACTCTGGCAGTGGGCTTTGAAAGGTGTCAAGGCCAACTCCTCAGCACCCATGGTGCCAGTCTGTCTTTGACCTTGGGGACCCGCAATATGTGGTTCGCCTCCAGCCTCAGGTTGCCTGGATTTGCGGCGCTTTCGGCTGCTTCCGCAGCTGTTCTCGCAGGCTCCCTTGCGCTTGCCGCCGAACGGGGACTGACGCGCGTGGTTTATGACTACGCGGTTACAAGCTATTGCGGGACTCTGGACCCAGAGGTAGAGCGCGGTTTCCGCCGCGAGCTGGCGGCGATTACCGAACGCGCGGGCCTGGATGCCGAAGCGGCCCGGCGTCAGCGCATCAAGGGCTGGGTGGAAGCCGACGAGGAGTGGCGCAACCGCGGCCTGGGCGGCTTCAGGGCGTGGTGCCGGGACGAGGGGCAGAGCGCCAGCCGCCACTTCCGCGCCATAGCGCGGGGCGAGCTGGAACCTTAGGTAGAGGAAGCGGCCGAGTTGCCGTGCAGGGGCGGACTTGAGCCGCCCTCTCAGGGCCCCTAATCTGGCCCCTGACCCGGCCAGTACTTGACACTCTCGGCAGGCAAAGGACCATGCGCGACTTCATCTTTCCCGTGCGTCATGACAGCGATCTGGGGCTGCAGGCCCAGCTGCGCCGCCAGTTGATCGATGCCATCATCGACGGGCGCCTGTCGGGCAGCGATCCCCTGCCGTCCTGCCGCCGCCTTGCCCAGTCGCTGGGGGTCTCGCGCAACACCGTGGTGCTGGCCTATCAGGCGCTGGCCGACGAGGGCCTGCTGGTCTCGCGGGAGCGCGTTGGCTACTTCGTCAACACGGACATGGTGTTCCAGCAGACCGAGACCAAGGCCGGCTTCCCGGAACCGGAGGCGGGCCAGTCGGTCGACTGGTGGCACCGCCTGCGCCTGCGCCCTTCCGAGCTTGTCCACGTTGAAAAGCCGCGCAACTGGCGGCGCTATCCCTATCCCTTCATCTACGGCCAGCCGGACCCGAACCTCTTTCCGGTTTCGACCTGGCGCATGTGCTCGCGCCAGGCGCTGGGCGTCGAAGCAATCCAGAAGTGGACCGAAGACAACTTCAATGAGGACGACTCCCGCCTGATCGAGGAGATCAGAACCCGCGTGCTGCCGCGCCGCGGCATCAAGGCCGCTCCCTCTGAGATCCTCATCACCCTGGGCGCGCAGAATGCGCTGTTCCTGATTGCCGAGCTCCTGGCGGGGCCGGGGCGCACGCTGGCGGTGGAAAACCCCGGCTACGTCGATACCCGCAACATCTTCGCGCTCAACGGAACCCAGGTCCGCCCCATTCCGGTCGACCAGGAAGGGATCGTGGTGGATCACCGCCTGGACGGCTGCGCCTGCGCCTACGTGACGCCGAGCCACCAGTCGCCGACCACCGTCACGCTGCCGCTGGAGCGGCGCATGGCGCTTCTGGAGCGTGCCCAGAAATCCGACTTCCTGGTGATCGAGGACGACTACGAGGCGGAGGCGAACTTTCTGCACGCGCCGACCACGGCGCTGAAGGCCATGGACCGCTCCGGCCGCGTCATCTACATCGGCAGCTTTTCCAAGTACCTGGGCCCGGGCCTGCGCATGGGCTACATGGTCGGCGCCGAGGAGTTCATCCACGAGGCCCGGATGCTGCGCCGGCTGATGCTGCGCCACCCGGCCACCAACAATCAACGGACCATGGCGCTGTTCATCGCCGGCGGACATTATGACGCCTTGGTCCATCGCCTCCAGCGTGACTTCCGCACGCGCTGGGAAATCATGGGGGAGGGGCTGGCCAGGTATCTGCCGCAGTTTGCGCCGCGCCCGTCCTGCGGCGGAACCAGCTTCTGGCTCGAAGGACCGCGCAGTCTGGATACGGACGTCCTGGCCCGCGAAGCCCTGGGCGAGGGAATCGTGATCGAGCCCGGTTCACTGCATTTCCTTTCGAAGAAGCCGCCGCGCAACTTCATGCGTCTGGGTTTCTCTTCCGTGAAGCCGGACAGTATTCTGCCGGGCCTGCAGGCCTTGCGGAAATTGATCGACAGGCGCCCCGGCAGCGATCTGCTGCATCGGGCCTGAGGCGGCAACCTGGGAGAGGCCAGCCCGGAATGGGCCAACCAGGAACGGATCAGCCGTTCATGACACTGTCGATCTGCGTCTGGTCCAGGGTGTCCATGTTGCCGTTGATGATCGAGGAAGCGACGTCGACGAAGCTTTGCAGCCTGCGCGTGACCCCTTCGACGGTCAATTGCAAGGGGCCTTCTTCGCCGGCGTCGACGGCCGCCTTGATCTTCGGCATGGAATCGGCAATCAGGCGATTCATCTGATCAACCGTGGCGTCAAAGGCCTGCCGGTAGTTCCGGGGCGCGTTCTCGTAGGCCAGGATGGCCAGTTCCGCATCGGAGAAACAGCTGTCCCGGAAGTGATCGGCGTAGTCCTTGGGCTGCCATTCCTGGCAGTCCTCAAAGCACTCCGGCATCGAAGGAACCATCTCGAGAAGCATGATTATCTCGTTGAAGTGATTGAGATAATCAGTCGCCAACAGGGTGTCCTCATTAATGTTTTTACCCTTCACCAGCAGGCGATACGTGCCGGTGTAGGCCTGGCGGGTGTCGGCATTGGCGGCTTTGGGCGCGGCTTCATCGGCGGAGCCGGCGGCGTTGTCGGCAGCCGTTGCCAAGGCCTGCGGTCCTGATGAAGTCATCGAGAAGGTCCCAATCGCCCCTGTTTCCGCTCGGCGGAGAGACGGGCCAGTGTGCCCGCCGACACTGGGATTCAATCACGGACTAGGTTTAATTTTCCTTTCCAGAACAGAAAAGTCCCCGCAGGACATATACTTACAGGTGATGCGGGGGCCGGGTAATCGCGCCGTTAGATAATCAGGTCCGCGGCGCGATACTCGGCTATGTTGGTGTAGCGGAGTGTGACCTCTTCCGCCGCGGCAATGTCCCTCAAGGCATGGAGTTCGGCCCAGAGGCCGATGCCGTCTTCTTTCCAGGACACGGCCGCATTGGGGTCGTCGGCGTGGTTGCAACAGGTCAGACATCCGAAAGCCAGCAGACAATCGTATGTTTCCTGCACAGCAAAGGTGGAAGGGTCGGCGAAATAGTACGGGAACAGGGCGGTCCGATCGATCAGATGCCGCTGGTCGCCCGGCAGCCGGAGGCCTGGCGCCCGCTCCATCAGCGTACCTCCGACGATCGGCCGGATTGCTTCCACACCCCGGCCCTTGCCGGAAAACGCTGCAACTCTGAGCATGGCCCCCACCGCTCCTGTCGGTTCGGCTCCGCCTGCGCCGCATCCTGGTACAGATCATCCTGGCACAGATGAAGAATTCACGACAACCGGGGCCCTCCGGCCCTTCCTGCGAAGTTCACCCGTCCTGCTAGCCTTACAAGGCTGGTCTGCGTCGTGGTGTCTTGCGGGCCGGAGAGGCTCTCATTAGGCTCGCGGCCAGTCGCCTCACGTCCCACGCAGAGAAACCACAGCAAAGCAAAAGCGAGACTTCGACGATGACCAAGGTTGCCTTCATCGGGCTTGGGGTCATGGGGTTCCCCATGGCCGGACATCTGGCCGCGGCAGGCCACGACGTAACGGTCTACAACCGCACGCCCGCGAAGGCGGAAGCCTGGACCGGCCAGCACAAAGGCAGCGCCGCGGCCAGCCCGCGCGAGGCAGCAGCCGGGGCGGAGATCGTGTTTTCCTGCGTCGGCAACGATGACGACCTGCGCAGCGTCATCCTGGGCGGGGAGGGCGCCTTTGCCGAGATGGGCGAAGGCAGCATCCTGGTCGACAACACGACCGCATCCGCCGAGGTGGCACGGGAACTGGCGGCCACGGGGGCGGAAAGCGGCATCGCTTTCATCGATGCACCAGTCTCCGGCGGGCAGGCGGGCGCGGAAAACGGCCAGCTGACCGTGATGTGCGGCGGCGAGCGGGCCGCCTTCGACCGGGCCCGCCCCGTGATCGACGCCTTCGCTCGCGCCGTCACCCTGATGGGCCCGGTGGGAGCGGGCCAGCTCACCAAGATGGTCAACCAGATCTGCATCGCCGGGCTGCTTCAAGGGCTCTCGGAAGGCATGAACTTCGGCCAAAAGGCGGGCCTCGACATGGAAAAGGTGATCGACGTCATCTCCAAAGGTGCGGCCCAGTCCTGGCAGATGGACAACCGCGCTGTCACCATGTGTGAGGGCAAGTTCGACTTCGGCTTTGCCGTCGACTGGATGCGCAAGGACCTCGGCATCTGCCTGACCGAGGCCCAGAACAACGGAGCGCGCCTGCCGGTCACGGCGCTGGTCGATCAGTTCTATGCCCAGGTCCAGGCCTGCGGCGGCAATCGCTGGGACACTTCCAGCCTGATGCACCTCGTGGCCAACGACTGACGCCGGCGGCTTCGCCAGCCCTGGTCGCCGCGACGAAAGGGGCTCCCTTCATGCCACTTGAAAACTTCCTCTTGCAGGCCGTCCTTGCCGGGATCTTCGCAACCGTCGTGCTCGACCTCTGGCAGCGCCTCCTGCAGGCTGTTGCAGGCATTCCAGCAGCGGACTGGGGTCTCATCGGGCGCTGGTTCGCCTACATCCCGCGGGGACGGTTGGTGCACCGTCCGATCGGCCAGACCGCCGCCGTTCCGGGGGAGGCGGCCATCGGCTGGGTCATGCACTACCTGGTCGGCGTCGTTTACGGCTTTGCCTACCTCGGGCTGATGGTCTTCGTGCTGGATCGGCCGGTGACCTTGATGAACGGCCTTGTCTTCGGCGCCGCTTCGGTCGTCATTCCCTGGTTCATCATGCAGCCGGGCCTGGGTATCGGCGTCATGGGGCGGCTGGCGCCCAAGCCATGGATGCCGCCGCTGGTGGCCCTGGTCAACCACGTGGTCTACGGCGCTGCGTTGTTCGGTGGCGTCTGGGTGGCGGCCTCACTGTAAAAGGCGCAGAGGAAACGCGGGGGACGGAAGGGGCGGAGCGCCGGGCAGGCGCTGCGGCCCCTCTTTCCGTCGACTAGACCAGGTTCCCGAGGTTCAGATCGTTCTGATCCAAATCGCCGGTCACATTGGTGACGGTGGCGACAACGGTGTCGAAGACCGCGTCGCCGGTTGTGTCTACTGCGATGACGGCATCCTGACCCGTGCCGGCCTGCTGGACGTCGACGCGGGCGGCGCGGTCGGCATCGGCAACGCCCAGGCTGTCGAGCAGTCCGTCCAGATCGATGCTGTCCGCCCCCGTTGCATCGAAGCCTTCGATCAGGTCCCCGGCATCCACGATGTCGGTATAGACGAAGACGTCGCTGCCATCGCCGCCGTTCAGGGTGTCGTTTCCGGCGCCGCCGACGAGGGAGTCGTCGCCTGAGTTCCCGTAGATCACGTCGGCCCCGCCACCGCCGAGAATGGTGTCGTTGCCGCCGCCGGTCACGCTGCCGTTGGAATCGCCATAGACCGTGTCGTTACCCTCCCCGGCATCGATAAAGTCGTCGCCACCGCCGGAAACCGAGGCCGTCGCCATGCCGAGAGCCAGCGCATCGCCGGCAATGATGTCGGCCCCATCGCCGCCGTAGAGGCTGTCGTCGCCGCCGGAAAGAGCCGCGGCATGCCCACCCTGGGAGAGGGCGTCGCCGGCCACCCTGTCGTCGCCGCTGCCCGCCAGAATCAAGTCGTTTCCAGCCTCGCGGTTGATATCATTGTCGGCGGTTGCGGTCCCGCCGTCCTGGGCCAGGGCGTCACCGGACACCAGATCGGCGCCGTTGCCGCTTTCAATCGTGTCGTTTCCGACCGAGGCCATGATGCCGAGCGCAACGGTGTTGGTGACCGTGGCACTGCCGCCGCCCTTGATGAGGGCATCGCCGGCAATGGTGTCATTGTTGTCGCCGGAGATGAGACTGTCGTTGCCGGAACCACCGTCCGCGAGGTCAGCGATATTGGTAACTTCGACGGTCGAGGTCGCATCGCCGATACCAAGGGCGTCACCCGCCATCAGATTCTTGCCGCCCATTCCGGCAACGAGGTCGTTGCCCGAGGTGCCGCCGTCGACCCGGTTCGTCAGCGTGATAACGGCCTGGCCCGACGTGCTGATGGCCAAGGCGTCACCGGCCATCGTGTCCTTGGCGCCATTGCCTTCCAGACTGTCGTTGCCTGCGGCGCCGCCCGACCGGGCACCGTTGAAAACCGACACTTCCGCGAGGCCATCGCTCAGCGCGAAAGCATCACCGGACAGCGTGTCGTTGTTGTCCAGGCCGCGGATGCTGTCGTTGCCCGCGAACGCCGCTGCCCCTTCGGCGTCGTTCAGGACTGTGGCCTCCGCCCCAAGGTCTCCGATCGCAAAGGAGTCTCCGGCAATCAGATCGTCGCCGGACCCGCCGGTCAGCGTGTCGGCGCCCGCTGTGCCGCCTGACGAGACATTCAAGCTGGTGGCTCTTGCCGTCCCGTTCTGCACGGCAACGAGAACATCGCCGGCCAGGCTGTCATTGCCGTCACCGCCCAGGATCGAGTCGCTGCCTTCCAGAAGGCCAGGCGCAGTCGTCTCGTTGGGGAAGGAGGCAATGAAGTTCCCGTCGGCGCCGACGAGCAGCCGTTCGCCGCCGATCTGATCGTTGCCGCCGGCGCCGGAGAGCCGGTCGTTGCCGGCGAGCCCCTCGATCAGATCATCGGCAGCGCCGCCGTTGATGGTGTTGTCGCCGGCATCGCCCGAGACCAAGGCGGCGAGCGCAGCCTGAGCCGGCGTGGGAACGCCCTCCAGGGTTTCCGCGTAAGCGGGGCCTTGTTCTTTGGGGCCGGGCGCTGCTGTCGAGGAGACGGGAGAGGCTGTGGAAGAGGTCGGCGATGCCATGGCGATAAACTCCCTCGATTTTATCGGTTGAACACCAGCTGACTCTTGCACGCTACTTTAAGGCGAATCAACCAAAAGAAGTTTACGAGTCCATGAAACAACGCAGAGTTACCAGCGCCAGCGGCTTGTGTCGTATGAGCTTGATTTGGAGAGAAATTCTGCGGGGCCTGGAGCTACAGAAATCGCCCTGCGAAGAATGATCAATGCAGTGAGCGGCTTGCTTAGGTGGCCTCTAAGCGAAAGACTAAATCAAAAGTTGCTGCCTTGCACAGTGAGGCGAAGCGGAAGGGCAATCACTTCCGGCGGCTGCGCTCCTCGCGCTTCACCCGCTGCCAGAGCGTTTCCAGGGCTTCGAGGCTCTCGTCTTCGGGGCGGCGGCCGGTCTCCCGAAGCAGTGTTTCCATCGCGCGGAAGCGGCGCTCGAACTTGGTGTTGCTGCGGCGCAGGGCGGTCTCGGCATCGACCTGCAGGTGCCGGGCCAGGTTCACCACCACGAAGAGGAGATCGCCGACCTCATCTTCCAGGCGGTCTGAGTCGCCGCCCTCGGCCATGGCTTCCCGGATTTCCCCGATCTCCTCATCGATCTTTTCGAAGACCGGCTGGGTGTCGGGCCAATCGAAGCGAACCCTTGCGGCGCGCTTCTGCAGCTTCTCGGCGCGCAGCAGGGCGGGGAGGGCGGCCGTAACCCCGTCCAGCGCCGAGACGGAGCCCCCGCCGTTGTCGGCGGCCTTGGCGGCGCGTTCCCGTTCCTTCTGTTCTTCCCAGGTGACCTTGACGTCGTCGGCCGTCTGCGCCTCGTGATCTCCGAAAACATGGGGATGGCGGCTGATCATCTTGTCCGCAATGGCTGCGGCGACGTCGTCGAAGGCGAAATGGTCGGCCTCCTCGGCCATGCGTGCATGAAAGACGACCTGCAACAGCAGATCGCCCAGTTCATCCTTAAGCGCCGCCATATCGTCCTGTTCGATGGCGTCGGCCACTTCATAGGCTTCTTCAATGGTGTAGGGCGCGATGGTGGCGAAGCTTTGCTTCACATCCCAGGGGCATCCCGTTTCCGGGTCGCGCAGCCGGGCCATCACGTCCAACAGGCGGTTGATCGGAGCAGGCGTGGCAGCGGGGGTTGCAGCAGGTGCGGGGGCGGGTTCTGGAGTAGGTTCTGGGGGCCGGTCATCTGACATGGCCGCAATCTAACCAATACGCCGGATTACAGCCAGCCCGCAGCGACCGGCCCCCCAAACACCCAGATACCCGAACACCCAGATACCCGAACGCCCAGACACCAGAACGCTCAGCCCGCGGGGCTCACGCAATGGCTCTCGAAGGTGTTGGCCTCGCTCCACTCCTCCACCTCGTCGTGGTCGTCGAGGGAAATGGAGAACTGGCAAACGCCGGAAAAGCCGGGCGTGTAGCAGCCGTTCGGCAGACCTTGTGTGATCAGCAGCTGACCGTTGGCCGGCACGTTGGGGACCACCTGGGCCGGCGCGGCGCCGGCGGTCGGGAAACTCGGCGTCCACTGGAAGCTGCCGCTGTCGCTGCCGCCGGCGTTGCGGATCCAGAACTTGATCTGAACCGGCGTGCCGCCGGTGGGCTTCTTCACGCAGTAGCTATGCTCCGGGAAGCCCTCCGGCAGACCATGTGGATTGTTGTAGAAGGGAATCACCACTAGGTTCGCCATCTGACTCGGGGTGTCCGGGCCGCTTTGCCTGCCCGGGCGCGGCCTCTCAGGCCGTGACGGCGTCTTGAGGGTGGCGGTCCGCGGTGGCTTGGACGGCTTGACGATCTTCATCTGAGCCGCAGGGCGCGCCTGATTGGCGGAGCTTTCGGCCAGGCTCTCGGAAGGCTGCACAGCGGCGAGCGTCATGGCGGCGAGGGCCGCCAGGCTTAAGGAGGTAATCGCTTTGTTGGACATGGCTCGTTCCTTTCGTTTCACGCCCGGCCGAAGGTGTTGGCGTTAACCATCGGTCGGAGCCTCCGCGCCGCGGGTTCAATCAGGCGCAACCGGCCGACACTGCGCAGGAGGGGTAGGGGTGCGTGAATTCAGGGCCGTCGAGGCGGTCATCTTCGATCTTGACGGCACGCTGGTGGACTCCGCGCCGGATATCCATACGGCCGCCGCAAAGCTGTTGACCGAACGCGGCCATGCCAGTCCGGACCTGTCGACGGTGAAGGGCTTTGTCGGCAACGGTGTCGCTGCCCTGGTGGAACGGCTGCTCGACTGGGCCGGGGAAACGCAGGACGCCACGGCGCGTCAGGCTGCCACCCTGCGGTTTCACCAGATCTATCAGGCCTCGCCCGCCGCCCTCTCGCGCCCCTTCGACTCCGTGCCGCAGACCCTGCAGTCGCTGGCCGGGGCCGGCTACCGTCTGGGCCTCTGCACAAACAAGCCGTTGGCACCGGCCCGTGCGGTGCTGGCGCAGCTTGGCCTCGCGGACCCGATCGAGGCTGTCGTCGGCGGCGACAGCCTGCCGGTGCGCAAGCCCGACGCCGAACCGCTGCTCCATGTTGCAAGGGCCCTAGGGGCGAGTCCGGAGGCCATCGTTTACGTCGGCGACAGCGAGGTCGATTCTGCGACAGCGCAGGCCGCCGGCATCGCCTTCGCGCTGTTCACGGAGGGTTATCGCAAAAGCCCGCCCGAACAGATTCCGCACCACGCGCGCTTCGCCCACTTCGCCGAACTGCAGGCGCTTCTGGAGCGCTTTCCTGCATCGCCTGGCATCTGAGAGCAGATCTTCCGTGCGCAGGGACAGCCCCTGGCACAAAGAGTTGCCGGCGTCCTGGGGACAGGACGCCGGCACCGGGCGAAGCCAGAGGAGGGACCGCGGGGTCTAGCTGCGGGGCATTACGCGCAGCTTGCGAGACCTGACCGGATCCCCGCCAGGGCCGGGCCTTTCCGGCTTCGCCTGGAACCCGCCAACGCCGTTGATACTGCCGTCGCCGTCGCAATCGATCTTGACGTTAACCCGGATCGAGTAGGCGTTCTGTTCGTCGGACTCCGCCACCTGTTTGTTGGCATCGAAATCGACCTTGATTGTGTTCATGCCTTCCTTCAGATCGATCCTGAACTTGTTCCAGTCGATCCCGGACTTGGCCGGCAGCCCGCCAGGCACGTTTTGGACGTGGATCAGAACGCCATCTCGATAGACCTTGTTGACGAAAGCGCCGGCAGCAGCGTCGCCCTTGTTATGCGTGCGATAGGCCGCGAAACTGAAACGGCACATGTTGTTCTGCGGGCCCATCTGGACCGCGTCGACCACGGCCGGATTGTCTATCGTCGTGCTGCCGCCCCAGCCGGTCGGGCCGCCGCCATTCACCCAGAAACCCAAAGTGGTCGGGATGATGTCCGGCAGACCACTGGCCATGCCGGTCGGGGCGCCGGGTTGCGGGAATTCAGCATTGGCGCCGCCCGGCAGGGCAAGGCAAAGAGCGGTAACCACTGCCACAGCGGCACCGGCAATCCTCGGATTCATACGCATAATCAAGACCTCACTGACTTGGTCTCGCGCCTCTGGCGCTGGAGTTCAGCAAGGTAGTCGCGGCCGGAGCCGCGATGGTTCAACGGCCGGGGCGTTTGAGGGCCGACAGTTGAGAGGAGCAAGACGGCAGGTCGCCGCCGCCTTCTGCATGTAACCGAGATACCGCCTCAGTAGGCGCTCACCCCGGCGATCTCACAGTCACCGCGGGTATAGCTCTGCTTCACGCGGCACTGTTCGGACATGTCGAGAAACAGCGTGCCTTCGCAGTTTTTGAGCTTCACCTGTGCCTGGTGCGCCGGCGTGTTGCCATAGAGATGCCCGGTCTCCGACTTAACGGTGATGCGCGCGACGTCGCTGCGCGAAACGTTCAGCCGCTCAAGCGCCTTGTCGACCTGCGACGAGCAACTGTGATTGGAGGCGAGGGGATCTACTCCGGGTTCCAGGCATTCCCCGTCCGGAGAGCAGTCATACTTTTCCGTGAGATAGCGGATGTAGGTTTCTCTCTTTTGCAGTAGCTCTTTCACACGGCCACGAATGCGCCCGCAGGCGGCACCGTTAAACCCATCCACGCCGACCGCACTGAGGCCAATCCGGCCATAAGGAGAAAGGTTGGCAACCTCCGCCAACTGGGTGGCCGCTGCGTAATCCCGGCAGATCGAAGCGGCGTCTGACATGTATCCCAGGTACCACTCGAACTTCTGGGACTCCGTCCAAGCCGGGTTCGGGCCGGACGAGGGCATTGTTGCCGCATCGGCCTCGACTGCGAATCCCATGGCGAAACACAGCGCCGCGCAGTGAATGAGTGTTCGCATTTGGAGCCCCCCGTTCGCACAACCCACAGCTTTTCACATGCCTCGCAGACTAGCGCGCGGAGAGAGTGTTTTGCAACGCGGAGAAGAGAAGCATCATTGCAGTTCATGGTATGCGGGTCGCGGCGCCGCTTTGTATCCAAGGCCCGAAATCCCTTTCGGCATGAGAGGCCGGACACCTGGAAATACAGTCGGATGCCTGTTCCGCGCTCAAAGCCGATGTCGCTCTCCCATGACGAAATCCCGGCAAACCCCACTGCGCGGTGAGCACCGCGCGCGACAGGCGGACCCAGGATGCCTGGGGACTGAAGAAAAGTGGCCGTCTGAAAAAGGGCCACCGCTTCGCGCGGCGTGGCGGGGGTGGTGCAGGCCAGGGCTGAACGCACCACCCGCAAGCGTTCGGCGCGGCGTATGATCCACTTCGCGATACGCGCATAATGTATATTATGGAAAATATTGATTAGGCCCTGGGATGCCCGGTATTCCAGGCTTGGGCGACCTGCCGGGCGCGCGGTTGGACTTGCGCAGCCCCCAAAAGACTAAGGGCCGCTGAAGCGGCCCTGTCGTCTAGGCTTCGGTGCTATGACCGAAGCGCTTCCGGGTCGTTGGCGTTACGCCGCCTCGACCGTGCGGTTGTCGTTGGCGCCCTCGGCGTCGAGCGCCTTCACGGTCACACCGCGCTGGGCCAAGGCTGCCGTCATGTAAGCCTCGCGGCGCGGCCGCGGATCATGGCCTCGGGCCACCATATCGATGTCGCCGCGCGACAGCCCGATATCGTCGAGCTCGCGGTCACTCATGTCGCTCAGGGTCTGATAGACACGCCGATACGCCATGTACTTGCTGACCTTCGCCGTCGCGGCCTTCGCCAGTCGGCCAACGGCAATGAAGAAATCCTGCAGCGCTTCGGCCACGGCCATGGAGCGCATGACTTCGGCGCGGACCACGGGGTCTTTGATCTGATCGATCGGAACAGTATTCATCGTCTTCTTCCTTCACAGAGGCCACCGGAAGCACCGGCGGCAAACCAATCACTCCGGAGAACCTGGGCCTGCTGCGATCCATCAGTCTGTTCGTGAGGCCGGTCACTCCCGACAGGCTAGATATGGGCCAGGAAGGCGCCATTGTGCAGCGCAATTGTTGCACCGCAGCAATGCGCTGGCAGCATGGCATGCTTAAGGGAGATTAATGTTGATTTACAAGACCGTAACGAAAGGTTCTCAATGCCCGTGCGAGCCTACTTGCCGGTCGTGCCCACTGCTGGGCCGCCAGCCCGGGCGGGAGCCTCCGCACCCTTGCCGGCCTTGTAGATGTCCTTGATCTGCAGGGCCATCAGGCGTTCCGGCTCCACCGGAATCTCAAACCCGAAGCCGCGGTAGAGTTCGTGGGCGTCGGCCGTCGCCAGCATCCAGCGGCGCAGCCCCTGCAGAGCCGGATGCCCCATCACACAGGCCATCAGCCAGCGCCCGAGCCCCTGTCCGCGGGCGGCCTCCAGAACAAAGACGTCACAGATCCAGGCGAAGGTGGCCTTGTCGGTCACCACACGGGCATAGCCAAGCTGCCCTTCGGGCCCATAGAGGCCGAAATTGAGAGAACCCGCAGCCGCCCGCTCGACGGTCTCGCGCGGGATCTCCTCGGACCAGTAGGCCGTCTCGAGAAACCCGTGAATCAGAGCCAGGTCCAGCCGGCCGGGATCGGTGCTGACCTCGTAGCGCCCTTTGGTCCATGCCTCGTTCATGGTGGTCTCCCGTATGCCCTTCCCCTCTCGCCCCCTGCCCCTCCCTGACGCTGCGAGAGGCGAGGAGACACTTGTTGACTCAACCTAAACCTTAGACACCGCAACTTAATTGGCGCTTGCAGGCCTGTCGCTCTATAATCCGCGCCAAGCGGGGATACTACCCCAATAACAATGCGTTCAGGGACCAGCTTCATGTCACTGGGAGTTCGCTTCGGGGCTGCTGTGGTGGCCTCTTTCCTGTTTTTGATCCCGTTCGCGGCCGTGGCGGTGGGCGCAGAGACCATGATCTACCGCGCCCCGGAGGCGCCCAAGGTCGCCGCGCTGAAGGAAACGCCCTCGCTGGCGCCGATCGTGAATGCAGGCCAGTTGCCGGCGATAGACGAGCGCCTGCCCAAGGTGCCGCGGGTCTCCGTCAGCGGGCCCAATCTCTCCGTCGGCAAACACGGCGGCGAACTGCGTATGCTGGTCACTCGCGACAAGGATGTGCGGCTGCTCAACGTCTACGGCTATGCGCGCCTCATCGGCTACAACGAGACGCTGGAGGTCGAGCCCGACATTCTCGAATCCCTTGAGGTCGAGGACAGCCGCATCTTCACATTCAAGCTGCGAGAAGGACATCGCTGGTCCGACGGTCAGCCCTTTACCTCTGAGGACTTTCGATACTACTGGGAGGACGTGGCCAACAACGAAGCGCTGAAGCCCACCGGCCCGCCGCAGGTTCTGCGGGTGGATGGCGAACTGCCGCAGGTCGAGTTTCTGGACGAAACGACGATCCGCTACAGCTGGTCCAAGCCCAACCCCTTTCTCATCCCCGCCCTGGCCGGGGCCCGCCCGCTCGATCTCTTCGTGCCGGCCCACTATCTGAAGAAGTACCATCCGGCGTACGGCGATCAGGCGGAAATCGACGCCGCGGTGGCGGCCGCCGGCGCGCGCAACTGGGCACAGCTGCACAACCGGCTGGGCAACATGTACAAAGCCACGAACCCGGATCTGCCGACGCTGCAGCCCTGGTTCAACTCCGTGAGGCCGCCGTCGCAGCGCTTCGTTGCCGAACGCAACCCCTACTATCACCGGATCGATGCCTCAGGCCAGCAGCTGCCCTATGCGGACCGCTTCGTCCTCTCCGTCGTCGGCGGCGCGCTGGTGCCGGCGAAGACCAGCGCCGGGGAGTCGGACCTGCAGTCCCGCGGCCTGCATTTCTCGGATTACACCTTTCTGAAGGCCGCTGAGGAACGCAGCGGCTTCGACGTACGCCTTTGGAAGACCGTGCGCGGATCGCAGCTTGCGCTCTATCCGAACCTCAACGTCAACGATCCGGAATGGCGCCAGCTGAACCGCGATGCGCGCTTCCGCCGCGCCCTCTCCCTCGGCATCAACCGCAGCGAGATCAATCAGGTCATCTACTACGGCCTGACGCTGGAGGGTAACAACTCGGTGCTGCCCGACAGCCCTCTGTTCAAGGAAGAGTACCGCGCCGCCTGGGCCGACTTTGATCCGGAAAAGGCCAATGCCCTGCTCGACGAGATCGGACTGACCGAGCGCGACAGCGCGGGCATCCGCCTGATGCCGGACGGACGGCCGATAGAGATCATCGTCGAGACCGCCGGCGAGAACACCGAAGAGGTGGATGTCCTCGAACTCATCGCTGATTCCTGGAAGGCGATCGGCATCAAACTCTTCACCAAGCCATCGCAGCGCGAGGTGCTGCGCAACCGGATCTTCGCCGGCGAGACCATCATGGCGATGTGGTACGGCTACGAGAACGGCATCCCGACGCCTTACACCAGCCCTGAGGAGTTCGTACCGATCCACCAGCAGAGCTTCCACTGGCCGAAGTGGGGCCAGCATGCGGAGACCAACGGCAAGGCCGGAGAAGCGGTGGATATGGAGCGGCCGGAACGTCTGATGGCGCTCTACAAGGACTGGCTCTATGCCAAATCGCGCGATGAAAAGGCGGCGATCTGGCAGGAGATCCTGGAGATCCATGCAGAGGACGTCTACACCATCGGCCTGGTGGCTCACGTGCCGCAACCGGTCACGGTTGCCGACAGCCTGCGCAACGTGCCGCAGGAAGGCATCTACAACTGGGACCCCGGCGCCCAGTTCGGCATCTACCGCCCGGAGCGGTTCTGGTTCGACCGCTAGCGACTCTGCCGGCGGTATCGGCCGTGCTCAGTCTTCAACGTCGATAACGAGCCCATCATAGCCGGGCTCGACGCCCGGCGGGCAGCGGCTCAGAAGGTCGTCGTAGTCGAGGCGCTCGTTCATGTGGGTGAGGACCGCGCGCTCGGGCTTCACCCGTTCGATCCACTCCAGCGTCTGGGCGACGTGGGAATGGGTCGGATGGGGATCGTCGCGCAGACAGTCCACCACCCAGAGCTTGACGCCAGCCAGCGCCGCGAAAGCCGCCTCGTCGAGGGCGCTGGCGTCGGTCGAATAGGCGATGTCGCCGCAGCGAATGCCCAGGGTCGTCTCCTCGCCATGCTGCTGGCGGAAGGGTGTTACGGGAATGGTGCCGATGCGGAAGGGGCCGTCGATCAGCCGGTCGTTGAGCAGCGGAGGATAGAGGCTGTCGGGATCGCGGCTGGAAGCGAAGGCGTAGCCGAAGCGGGTCGTGAGGGCCGTGCGCGTCTCGGCGTCCATGAAGGCGTCGAGCGGTGCGCGGCGCGCATAGACCAGTCCCCGCAGTTCGTCCAGGCCATGGCAATGGTCGGCATGCGCATGAGTGAAGAGCACCGCGTCCAGCGCGGTGATCGCGTTGTCCAGCATCTGCTGGCGCAGGTCCGGCGAAGTATCGATAAGGATGCGGCTGCGGTTCCCCTCGGCATCCGCGGCCCCCTCGATCAGCACCGAGACACGCAAGCGCCGGTTCTTCGGGTTGCCGGGATCCGCCAGCCCCCAGCCCTTGGCACCCTCGCGGCCTGCGACCGGCACGCCGCCGGACCCGCCGCAGCCGAGAACCGTGAGCTTCATCGCCGAACCGACCCGGTCCTCAGGGGCGTGCAGCGCGGGAGAACAGGCGGAAGAAGTTCTCCGTTGTGATGTCGGCGAAGTCCGCCGGGTCGACACCGCGCAGTTCCGCCAGGGCTGCCGCGGTATAGACCACGTTGGCCGGCTCGTTGGTCTTGCCGCGCCTGGGGACAGGCGCCAGGTAAGGCGAGTCCGTCTCCACAAGCAAACGGTCGAGCGGCACGTCGCGCACCGTGTCGCGCAGCGCCTGCGCCGACTTGAAGGTGACGATGCCGGCCAGGGAGATGGAGAACCCGATGTCCAGGGCAGCGCGCGCCAGAGCCGGACCGGCGGTGAAGCAATGGATCACGCCGGGGAACGGCCCCCGGGCGTACTCCTCCTGCAAGATTGCCACCGTGTCGTCGTCGGCGTCGCGGGCATGGACGATCAGCGGCAATCCGGTCTCCCGGGCCGCAGCGACGTGGGCGCGGAAGCTGACCTGCTGCGCCTCGCGCGGCGAGTGTTCGTAGTAGTAGTCGAGGCCGGTTTCGCCGATCCCCACCACCTTGTCCAGGGCCGCCAGCTCGATCAGGCGCTGCGGCGTCTTCTGGCCTTCCTTGCCGGCCTCGTGCGGATGCACGCCGACGGAGCAGAAGACGCGGGGAAAGCGCCCTGCGATCGCCTGGATGCGGTCGAATTCGCTGAGCTTGGTGCAGATCGTCACCAGCGTCCCGACGCCGGCCGCCATGGCCCGTTCGACGACCGGGGCGATATCGCCGTCGCGCTCTAGGTAGTCGAGGTGGCAGTGGGAGTCGACCAGCGGCCGTGCCGCCACCGCCGGGTCCACGGCAGCCGCAGTCACGCGCCGCTCCCCTGCGCTGCCGCCTCCTCTTCCACGAACCGCGGAAAGATCGGCTGCGGCTGCGGCAGAACCGTCCCCGCCTCGAGCGCAGCCTCCAAGGCCTCGAAGCCACGCGCGTTGGGATCGACGGCCAGCTGGTCCAGCATCCTGGCCATGGCATCCGGCATCACCGGCTGGGAGAGCAGCGCCAGGCGGCGGATGGCTTCCGCCAGCACGTAGAGCACCGTCGCCATCCGCGCCGGATCGCTTTTCTTCAGGGTCCAGGGCGCCGCGTGATCGATGTAGCGGTTGGCGGCGCCAACCACCTCCCAGACCTTGATCAGAGCGCTGTGAAACTGCTGCCCGTCCATTTCCGTGCGCAGCTCCGGCAACAGTGCCGAGGCGGCGTCCAACAGGGCCTGGTCCTCGGGTTGCAGAGTCCCTGGCTGCGGCACCCTGCCCTCGCAGTTCTTGGCGATCATCGACAGCACGCGCTGCGCGAGATTGCCGAACTGATTGGCAAGATCATAGTTCATGCGCCCGATCATGGCCTTGCGCGAGAAGTCGCCATCGTTGCCGAAGGGGACTTCTCGCAGGAGGAAGTAACGCACCTGATCGAGGCCGTAAGTCGCCACCAGTTCCGAAGGCACGATGACGTTGCCGAGCGACTTGGAGATCTTCTGCCCCTCGTTGGTCCACCAGCCGTGGGCATAGACCCGCTTTGGCGGCGCGACCCCGGCGGCCATCAGGAAGGCCGGCCAGTAGACGGCATGGAAGCGCAGGATATCCTTGCCGACCATATGCACGTCGGCGGGCCAGAAGGTTTTGAAATCCTCCGCTTCCTGGTCCGGAAAGCCGACGGCGGTGATGTAGTTGGTCAGGGCGTCGAGCCAGACGTACATGATATGGCCCGGCGCATCCGGCACCGGGATACCCCAGGAAAAGGTGGTGCGGCTGATCGAGAGATCCTTCAGGCCGCCCTTGACGAAGCTGACCACCTCGTTGCGCCGGCTTGGCGGCAGAATGAAATCCGGGTTTTCGTCATAGAACTTGAGCAGGCGCTCGCCCCAGGCTGAGAGGCGGAAGAAGTAGGACTCTTCCTCTACCCAATCGCACTCGGCGCCGGAGGGCGCGATCTTTTTGCCGTCAGGACCGTCTTCAAGCTCGCTCTCGGCATAGAAGGCCTCGTCGCGTACTGCATACCAGCCCGCATAGGTGCCAAGGTAGATGTCGCCCGCCTCAACCAGTTTCTTCCACAAGGCCTGGCAGGACGCCCTGTGGCGCGGCTCGGTGGTGCGGATGAAATCGTCGTTGGTGAAGTTCAGCAGCTTTGAGAGCTCGCGGAAGTTCTGCGACACCTTATCGGTGAAGCTCTGGGGGTCGACGCCTGCCTTCTCCGCCGATTGCTCGACCTTCTGGCCGTGCTCGTCGGTGCCCGTGAGAAAGCGCACGTCGTAGCCGTCCAACCGCTTGAAGCGGGCCAGCACGTCGCAGGCAAGCGTGGTGTAGGCATGCCCGATGTGCGGCGCATCGTTCACGTAGTAAATCGGTGTCGTCACGTAGTATGCCGGCTTTCCTGCCGTCATCGCTGCTCTCCATCGGGCTCGGCAATCCGGCCCCGCGGACGGCATGGCATCCGGCGCCCAGGACCAGGCTCCCTGCCGGGGCTAGGCGTTCTCCAGGTCCAGAAAGGCGGTCAGAACCACCTGCTTCCGGTCCAGATTGGCCGCCTCGGTACGGGCGAAAAGGCGGCTGATCTTCTCCCACAGGCCAAGCCATTGCGCAAGGGGGCGCCCGGCCAGCAGGCGCCGGGCCAGGGCCGCCTCGCCCGGCACCACCTCAGCCAGTTCGCCGCCGGTCGAGCCCGCCCGGATCATACGGCCCAGCCACCAGATCAGCAGTTCCATACCGGTGTGAAAGGCGGCCGGGTTGCGGCTTTGCGACCACTTGTCGGCCAGGCCGTGAAGGGCCCTAACATCCAACCGCGGCAATCCCTCCAGAATCGCGATCAGATCCCTGTAGAGGCCGAGGCCCCCCTGTCGGGCCAGCGCCAGGGCGCGGCCGGCGCTGCCGTCGGCAAGGCGGGCCAGGGCCGCCGCTTCCTGGGCATCGAGATCGGGCCGGTGCCGCCTGAGCAGGCTGGCGACCACGTCTTCGGCCAGGGGCCCGAGGGCCAGTTGGCAGCAGCGCGAGCGGATCGTCGGCAAGAGGGCGCCGGGCATATGGCTGACCAGCAGAATGACGGACCGCGGCGGCGGCTCCTCCAGAACCTTCAGCAGGGCATTGGCGCCGTTACGGTTCATTTCGTCTATGGCGTCCACAATGGCGACGCGCCAGCCGCCCTCACCCGCCGTCATGCGCGCAAAAGCCAGAAGCTTACGGACCTCCTCCACAGGGATGACGCTGCGCAGCTTGCCCTTTTCGTCGGGCCGGCGTTCCAGGGTCAGGAGATCGCTGTGGCCGTTTGCGGCAACCCGGCGAAACACCGGATGATCCGGGTCCACCGCGAGTCCGGCCGTTTCCGCCGTTCCGAAGAGGCCCGGTTCGTCACCGGGGCCGGCCAGCAGGTAACGGGCGAAACGATAGGCCAGGGTCGCCTTGCCGACGCCGCGCGGCCCGGAGATCAGCCAGGCATGGGGCAGGCGTCCGGATTGGGCCGCCTGAAGCAGCACATCCTCGGCGGCAGCCTGGCCGAGGAGATCGGCTGTCAGCCGCGGGTGCGGCCAGTCTTCCGCCTTGTCGCTCACGCCATGACCCTCCCGAGCTTCGCTTCGACCGCCCGTCGGATGGCGTCGGCGACTTCATCGACGCTTCCAGAGGCGTCGATCAGTGTACAGCGATCCGGCTCGCGCGCGGCAATCGCGTGAAAGCCCTGCCGCAGGCGATCATGGAAGTCTGGGTCCATGGATTCATAGCGATGCTCTTCGCTGCCGTCCTGCGCGAAGCGGGCGCCGGCCCGGGCCAGGCCCTCGGGAACCGGCAGATCGAGGATCAACGTCAGGTCCGGTCTCAGACCGTCCAGAACGAGGTTGCTCAGGATTTCGACCGGGTTCTGCCCCAGGCCGTGGCCGAAACCCTGGTAGGCCATGGTGGAGTCCGCGAAGCGGTCGCTCACCACCCAATCGCCGCGCGCCAGGGCCGGCTGGATCGTCCTGACCAGATGATCGCGCCGCGCGGCGAAGTGCAGCAGGGTTTCGGTCAGGGCATCCCAGCGTCCGGCATCGCCGGTCACCAGCAGTTCGCGAATGCTCTCGGCCCCGGGGCTGCCGCCGGGCTCCCGCGTCGTGACCACGGGCAGCCCACGCTCCTCCAGCCATGCCGCCAGCCGCTGGACCTGGGTGGACTTGCCCGCGCCCTCTCCGCCTTCAAGGGTGATGAAACAGCCGCGTCGGCCGCCGGCCTCTGTGGCCTGCGCGTTCAAGGGGTGCCGAGCAGAAGAAACTTGATGCTGGCGGCGATGCGCCCGAAAGGCCCGAGCTGCTCGACATCCTCCCCGGCCATGAGCGGCACCTCCACGGGCACACCGTCAGGCCAGGAGACGCGCAGGCGCGCAATCTCCTGGCCCGCCGGGATCGGCGCCGGAATCGGGCTGTCATAGACCACCGCAACCTGCATCCCGTTGCGGGCGCTGCGCGGCAGCGTGACCGTGAGGTCTTCGCCGACCACCAGGGGCACCGTGTCTTCGGCTCCCAACCAGACCGGCGCAGAATCGACGGTATCGCCGGTCTTGAAGAGTTCGTAGTTTCCGAATTCCCGGAAGCCCCAGGACATCAGGCGTTCGGCCTCGGCCGAGCGGGCCTTGATGCTCGGCAGGCCGTTGACCACGAGGATGAGGCGACGCCCGTTCTGAATTGCCGAAGCGGTCAGCCCGTAGCCCGCTTCCTCAGTATGTCCGGTCTTCAGCCCGTCGGCCCCGATGTTCTTGTAGAGCAGCGGATTGCGGTTTCCCTGCCGGATATCGGACCAGGTGAATTCCTTTTCGGAGTAGTAGTGATAGTGCTCCGAATGATCGGTGATGATGCGGTTGGCCAGGACCGCAAGGTCGCGCGCCGTCATCCTTTGGTTCGGATGCGGCCAGCCCGTTGCGTTGGCGAAGGTGCTGCCCGTCATCCCGATCTCGCGGGCCTTGGCGGTCATCTGTTCGGCAAAGGCTTCCTCGCTTCCGGCCAGGGCTTCGGCCAGAACGATGCAGGCATCGTTGCCTGACTGGACGATCACGCCGCGCAGCAGGTCCTCGACCCGGATCTGGTCGCCGACCTCAACGAACATCTTCGAGCCGCCCATGCGCCAGGCCTTCTCGCTCACGGGAAGCTTGTCTTCCAGGGAAAGGCTGCCGTCCTTAAGGCGCTCGAAGACCATGTAGGCTGTCATGATCTTGCTCATGGAGGCCGGCGGCATGGAAACGTCGGAGTTCTTCTCGAGCAGGATGGCCCCCGTCGTCGCATCGACCAGCAGCGCCTCGCGGGCCTGGGTCTCCAGGGCGAGCGCCGGCCGCACAAGAAAGACGAGCAGCCCAAGGACGGTGACGAGAAAAGCGAGTTGAAGGGATGATCTGATTGATTTCATCGTGCGGCTACCTCCAGCGCGCCAAATGCCGGTCCGTGATGAGCATGGTGATGGACGGTCAGCAGAAGCCTGCCTTGCTGCGTCATTCGACCACCACCTTGGAATTGGTAAACCCGTTTCTCAGAAGCAGGTCCAGGGTCTGGTCGGCGGTGTTAACGTCCCGCAGCGGCCCCAGGCGCACGCGGAAGAACCGGGTATCCCCCACCACCGCGCGGGAGATCTGGACGTTGCCCACAGAAGCCAGCCGCGCCCGCAGCCGCTCGGCATTGGCGATCTGCGTGAAGGCGCCGGCCTGGACGTAGAGCCGGGTTCGGCGCGGGGTCTGCTGGGTCACCAGGGGTTCGGGCGTGGTCAGCGCAAGAGCCTCCCGGTCACCGGCGCCCAAGGGCTGCACCGAGGCGGTTCGGACCCGCTCGGGACGCGGCGCGGCCGGTGCCGCCGCTCCGGCCGGCGGCAAATCCTGGACGGCAACCGTCTCCACCGGCGCGGCCGAGGGCGCATCGCTGGCCACTTCGACGCCCTGCGCCCTGGCGACAAGCTGCCGGCTTTCGGGCTCCAGAATCTGGACCCGGACGCGCGCGGTTCCCTGGCGCACGAAGCCCAGAAGCTCGGCTCCCTTCTTTGAAAGATCGATGATGCGGCCATGGGCGAAGGGCCCGCGGTCGTTGATCCGCACCTGGATCGACCGCCCGTTTTCAAGGTTCGTGACCTGGACCAGGGAGGGCATCGGCAGGGTGCGGTGGGCTGCCGTCATCGCATTCTGATCGTAGATCTCGCCATTGGCCGTGCGCTTGCCGTGAAAGCCCGGACCATACCAGGAAGCGATGCCGGTCTCGTCGTAGCTGTAGTCGACCCGCGGGTAGTACCAGACGTTCTTGATCTGGTAGGGCTTGCCGACCTTGTAGTCGCCAAGGGTTTCCGTCGCTGCGCCCGGCGGGCTCTGGAACCGCTTTGCGTTGTGCACGGCCAGTTCGGTTTCGGCACAGCCGGCCAGGACAGCCAGCGCCAGGATGGAGGCAGCCAGCGAGCGACTGCGCCCAAAGCCCTGCTCTCTGTTCAGGAATGCACCGCGATCCATGGATGTGTCGTGACCTCTCCCTGCCTGACGCCCGGGGACAACTGGACGCCGCTGATCTTGCAGCCAATCCTGCGCCGCTAGTCCCGCCTCAAGCGCTCGATGATCTCCGCCGTCGGATAGCCGTCCGCCGGAACGCCGATAGCGCGCTGGTAGGCACTCAGCGCTGCGCGCGTCTGGCGACCGACAAGGCCGTCCGGCTCGCCGGCATCGAATCCTTTCGCGTTCAACAGCGCCTGCATCTCCTCAATCGCCTTCAGGCTGATCGGCTGTTCGTCCGGCAGCGCCGCCAGCGGGGCCGCCCCGACAATCCGGTCCGCAAGATGTCCGACCGCCAGAGCGTAGAGGATCGATCGGTTCCAGATCAGGATGGTGCGGTAGTTCCGGTAGACGAGAAAGGCGGGCCCGCGATGGCCCGAGGGCAAAACGATGGATGCGTCCAGGTCTGCCTTGGGCAGCGGGTTGCCGTCGGCCTTGCGAATGCCGTGAACCTGGGACCAGTCTGCAAGCGGCTTGGAAAGCTTGAGGCTGGCAAGGCCGAAGTCGAAACCGGGCGGCAGGGCGACCTCCCTGCCCCAGGTCTCGTCGCCACGCCAGCCCTCCTGGGAGAGATAGTTCGCAGCCGAGGCGAAGATATCCGGCAGGCTGTTCCAGATGTCACGCCGGCCGTCCCCGTCGAAGTCGACGGCGAAATTCACGAAAGTCGAGGGGATGAACTGGACCTGCCCCATCGCCCCGGCCCAGGACCCCGTCATGCGGTCGAGCGTAATGTGCCCTTCGTCCAGGATTCTGAGGGCGTAGAGCAGCTCCGCGCGGAAGAACGCGCTGCGCCGCGAATCGTGCGCCAAGGTCGCGAGCGCCCGGATCACCGAAAAGCCCCCGGTGTAGTCGCCGAAATTGCTTTCAAGCCCCCAAAAGGAGACCAGAAACCGCGGCTGAACCCCGTAGCGCGCCTCCACGCGCTGCAGCAGTTCGCGATGCTCCGCCATCAGCCGCTGTGCCCGCTCGACCCGGGTCTCGGTCACGCTGGAGCGGAGATAGCGGGTAAAGGTCAGGGTGAATTCCCGCTGACTGCGGTCTTGCTCGATCACCCGGGCCACCGGCGTCACGTCCTTCAAAGCCGCATCGACCGTGGCGGCGCTGAGCCCCATGGCGAGCGCCTCCTGCCGCAGTTCCTGCAGCCACTGGGTGAATCCCTGATCGGCATTGCCAGCGGAGGGGTTGGCTGTGGCGCGCTGGACGTTGATCCCAACAGCAGCCAACAGGCAGATCACCAAAACAAGGAAGCGGGCGCAACGGGTCGGGCCTGTCATGAACGGATGGTCCTCGCGGGGTTATGCAGTGCCACAGGCAAAGCAGTCATGATGGCGGAAACCGGCATGATGGCAGACTTTGGTTAACGGCCCTTGTGCCACAGGCCCAGGAGTCTTGGCAATCGGCGCGGAAGGGCGAGAGGGAGAGGCGCGGCGCCGTGCCTACGGCCCTTCCGTCACCTCCAGGGTGATGGTGTCGCCTGCAAGGACGAAGACAACCGCGCCGTCGGAGGCCTTGTAGGTCCACTTCTCGATCGGACCGAGTTTCGAGACGTCGCTGGGTTCGCCCAGTGCCGATTCCAGTTCGGCCTTCGTCGATGCGCCTTCGGCTTTCTTGATCAGGTCGGCCTTGCTCGGCGCAAAACAGCCCGCGAGCGCGAGCGTCATCAAGACCGCCGAGAGGGAGAAGAAGAACCGCATGTGCCCACTGCCCCTTAACCATGAAGCCGCCCTATGTACCATGCCAAGCCCTCCAGGCAAGCATGCCCGCCGTTCTTCGCCGCTGGCGCGAAAGGCATCGCACAGCGTTCTCGCGAGCGGCTTGCGAATCGGCCGGCCCCGCTGCTGTCCCCGCCTCATTTCCTAAGGAAAAGCCCCGCCGGGGAGGCGGGGCTTTTGAGAGGTCGATGCAATCAATTTCAGGAGACGGTCGATGAACCGTGAGCGCAGTGTGCAGCCAACTTGGTAAACAAATGGTTAACGACTTAAAGATTCGTGAATTTTCGCTCTATTTCGTCCGGTGATAGACGCGACAGTCCGTCGTGCCCTGCCCGCGGAACAGATAAATCACTTGGTTTTCCGCCATTTTCGCACGATCGACCAGGCTTCCGTGGCCGCCGACGGCAGCCCCGTAGACGACCCCCCCGACCTGGCCGATATAGAAGTTATCGCGTTTCTGGCGGAAAAGCCGCTGGCGGCAGGCCTGGGACAGGTCCGCGCTCAGCACCCACTTCTCCTGGAGTCGGCCCTCGTCGCGGACCAGCAGCCGCGACCCGGCGCGTGCCTGGTTGGTTTTACGGCCAAGCGCCCCGCCGCTGGCCGAGCCGCCGCCGAGGTGTTGCTTGTAGTGGGTCGGATGGGTGGAAAGCAGGTCCGCCGCATCGACGGCAGCGCCAGCGCCGCCAAACACCAGCACAGCCGCCAGAAAGGCGGACGTTTTCAAGAGCTTACGCATGGCTACCTACCATTCCACTCGTGCGGGGGCTCTTCCTGAGCCGGGATCGAGCATAGCACGACAAGTCTCTGCGCTCGTTAAGGTCTGTCCTTAACGAGGGCTTAACGCGGCTTCCCGTGCCTGCGCTCCCACTGCGATTTCCATTGAAACCGGGGCCGCCGAGGACACGTAGATAAAGCAGAAGGGCAAATCCGCAGCGCCGCCAGCCGCAAGCAGCCTGTCGCAGCGCCGCCAAGTCGACAGGAGATAACCATCACCGCCGTCGATCTTCACAGCGCCAGACGGGCGGAGCCCGCGCCGCTGGAAACTGCCATCCCCGCCGTGACCCTTCAGGCCCTCGCCACAGCCGTGCCCAGCTACACCCTGCGGCAAGAAGATGTCGTCCGCCGGGTCAAGCATCTCTTTGCCGGCCGCCGTCTCGACATCGACCGTCTGCTGCCGGCTTTCGACAACGCCGGGATTCTGACCCGCCGGTCCTGCATGCCCATCGACTGGTACCTCACGCCCAGCGACTGGAAGACGCGCAACCAGCTGTTCATCGACAACGCCGTGGAACTCCTCGAGCAAGCGGCCCTGGACTGCCTGGCGCAGGCGGGATTGGGGCCGGAAGCCGTGGACGGCCTGGTCACCGTCTCCACCACCGGCGTGGCGACGCCCAGCCTGGATGCCCATCTGATGAACCGCCTGGCCTTTCGCAGCGACCTGAAACGGCTGCCGATTTTCGGGCTGGGTTGCGCGGGTGGCGTTGTCGGCCTGTCCCGTGCGGCGGCCATGGCGCGAGCCGCGCCCGGCACGCGGATCCTCTGCCTGGTGGTGGAGCTCTGCGCCCTCACCTTCCGTGCCAACGACCGCTCCAAGAGCAACGTCATCGCCACGGCCTTGTTCGGCGACGGCGCAGCCGCGGTGCTGCTGGAAGCGCCGGAACCCGACGCCGCAACTCCCGGAGGCGCGCGCCCGGGCGGCACGGTTCCGGAAAGGGTGACCCAAGGGCCGCGGCTGACCGCCGGCGGCGAGTTCACCTGGCCCGCCTCCCTGGACGTTATGGGCTGGACTGTGGAGAACGACGGACTGGGAGTCCTGTTCTCCCGGGACATCCCCGCCCTCGTCCGCGAGCGCCTGGGAACGGCGCTCGACGGGTTTCTGGCACAAGAGGGCCTCAGCCGCGACGACATCGACGGCTATATCTGCCATCCCGGCGGCGCCAAGGTGATCGCGGCCTTGGAGGAGGTCTTCGGACTGGAGAACGGCGCGCTGAAAGATGCGCGCTCTGTGCTGCGCGACTTCGGCAACATGTCGGCGGTGACCGTGCTCTTCGTGCTGGAGCGTATGCGCGCGGCGGGCCTCCGCGGCCGCTATGTGATGACGGCCCTGGGGCCCGGCTTCACCGCCGGCTTCCAGATCCTGGAAGCCTGAAGCCATGAGCGTGCTCTGGATCGTTCTGGCCCTGGTGGCGCTGCAGCGCCTGGGGGAACTGGTCTACGCGCAGCGCAACACCCGGCGCCTGCTGGCCGAGGGCGGTCAGGAAGTGGGTGCCGGCCATTACCCTTTTCTGGTCGGTCTCCACGCCGCCTGGCTGGCCGCCCTCGCGATTTTCGTTCCGGCCGAGACGCCGCCGAACTGGGCGCTTCTGGCGGTCTTCGTCATTCTGCAGGGCCTGCGGCTCTGGGTGCTGGCCAGCCTCGGACGGTATTGGACCACGCGCATCATCACGCTGCCGTCGGCGCCCCTGGTCCGCAAGGGCCCCTACCGCCTGTTGCGCCACCCCAACTATGTCGTTGTGGCCGGGGAAATCCTGGTCCTGCCGCTGGCCTTCGGCGCCTGGGAACTGGCGCTGATCTTCTCGGCCGCCAATGCGCTGATCCTGACGATCCGCATCCGCTGCGAAGACCAGGCCCTCGCCGCAAGGCGTGTAGACCTGGACCCGCTCAGATCTCCATGACGATACGGCCGTTGATCTTCCCCGCCTCCATGCGGGAGAAGATGGCGTTGATGTCGTCCAGACTTTCCGTCGAGTAACGCGAGGCGACCTTGCCTTCGGCGGCAAACTGCAGGGCCTCGGACAGGTCATTGCGGGTGCCGACGATGGACCCGCGGATGGTCTTGCGCATCAGCACCACTTCGAAGATCGGCAGTTCGAAGCCGCCCGGCGGCAGCCCGACCAGGCTCATAGTCCCGCCGCGGCCCAGCATGCCGACCGCCTGACCAAAGGACTCGCGGGAAACCGCTGTCACCACCGCGCCTTCCACGCCGCCGCCCTTTTGAACCTCCGCCGCCGCGTCGGTGGTGGCGGCATTGATGACCTGATCGGCCCCGGACTCTTTTGCGAGGGCGAGCTTGTCTTCGGCGATGTCGACGGCGATGACATGAAAACCCATGGCCTTCGCGTATTGAACCGCCAGTTGTCCGAGCCCGCCGATGCCCACGATCGCCACCGTCTGGCCCGGCTTCGCCTCGGTTTCCTTCAGGCCCTTGTAGACCGTGACCCCGGCACAGAGGATCGGCGCCCCCGGCGCGAAATCGAGGCCATCGGGCAGATGGCCGACGTAGCCGGGATCGGCCAGCACGTACTCCGCAAAGCCGCCGTTGACGCTGTAGCCGGTGTTTGCCTGGTCGCCGCACAGCGTTTCCCAGCCGCCCACACAGTGGTGGCAGTGGCCGCAGGCCGTATGAAGCCAGGGCACGCCGACCCGGTCGCCCTCCTTCACCGCGGTGACGCCCTTGCCCACCTCGGCGACGATGCCGACGCCTTCGTGGCCCGGAATGAACGGCGGCTTGGGCTTCACCGGCCAGTCGCCCTGGGCTGCGTGAAGGTCGGTGTGACAAACGCCGCTGGCGGCGATCTTGACGACGATCTTGCCGTCCTGCGCGCTTGGCTTCTCCACTTCCCGTATATCGAGCGGCTTACCGAAGTCGGTTACGACCGCGGCTTTCATCGTGCTGGGCATTGCAGCGTCCTTTCCAGCCAATCCGTTCCCTGATGTCGGCTCAAGAACGCCGGTTTGCGGATCCCCGGCCGGCGGACTCCTGTCCCAAACAGAGAGCTATGACGTGGCCGGAGGCAGCGCCATCGGCTTCGGAAAAGCCGATCAAAGAGTGGCGGGAAAGCAATCGCCGCCGGGCTTGGCGTCAGGACGGAAGGGTCACCCGGTCGACGATCTCTGCACCGCGCGAGGCCATGAAATAAAGCCCCATGTGGTGCGTCGGATCCTGCGGATGCGCCGCCGTGCGTGGCAGGCCAAGGCTCTCCACGGCGGCCATGGGCAGGTCGTAAGTGGCACAGCCCTTGGTGTAGACCGAGATGTCTTTCAGGCTGGGCATGAGGTCGTGGTTACGCGCCGAAAGGAGCGTCAGGACAAAGTCCATCACGCAGATGTCCGTACAGATGCCCACCACCAGCACCCTTTGCAGCCCGGCGGCGTTCACCCAGTCGACCACCGCATTGCTGCCGTCCGGCCGGATGGCGCCGACAAAACCGTTGATGCAGTCCTTGCGGACCAGGGTGGTGTGGGGATCGTTCTCCAGCCAGGCCAGTTCCGGTACCAGATTCTCCTCCCCCGTCCCGGCCTCGCAGTGCGGCGGATAGGGCGGCTCCGGCTTGCCGGGCTCGTGGGTATCGAGAAAGGCCAGGATCTTCCATCTCCGCTCGCTGAAGGCCCGGGCCAGGCGATCGGTCTCCGCCACCATGGTGCTCACCTGGGCATTGGGCGCCGGCGGCGCCAGGTTGCCGGCGCCCACGGTTGCAAAGCCGTTGACCTCGTCGACGATGACCAGCCCGGTCGCCTCGGCACCCAGGTCCAGCTGCGCCGGCGCCACCGGCATGGCGGCGGCCAGGTGTTCGGTGAGACCCGGAAGATCGGCACTGTCCGGCATGGCAGCCTCCTGCATAAGCATCCGTTGCCGCCAGTTTAGTCGCCGCCGCCCCCGGGTGCGAGGGGTGAAAGCCGCAGGGCTGATCTGCGCGGGAGCGGGGTCTGCCGGAATGCCCCAAAGCTGGGCCCTGACACAGGATGGGGCTTTTCGGGGTTTCCAGGCTCCGCGGGCTTTGCTACCTCTCGCCCGCCGGCCTCATGAAGCGGGCCCGGGCGGCCGTTGTTCGGGCGCAGAGGATGGGTGGCCGAGTGGTTGAAGGCACCGGTCTTGAAAACCGGCAGGCGTGAGAGCGTCTCGTGGGTTCGAATCCCACCCCATCCGCCACCCTGGAACATAAGTGCGAACGTCGTTCGCCGCCGTTTCTGCGCCATTTGAAGACGTCAGCAGCCTCAGAAACTCATTGTTCGAGCCCATGATGCAGACTTCGTGTTCGGCGATCTCGACCCGCTGCGCGAAAGCTCGCAGATGGTCGCGCGTCGTCTACGATTCCTTGGTCCGCTCTTTCAGCGACGGATCGTCGTGTTCGGCGCCGCTCATCCGGTCCCGGCGGCGGTCGAGATGCGCGGCGAGCATATCCTGCACCGGGTGCGGATCGAGCTGGCGATGCTTCAGATAATCCGCCATCAGATGATCGAGCCGATCTATCAATCTGGATTGTGCGGCCCTTGCAGCCGGTCTTGCCCTGCCTGGCGGCCCTCTTCGGCATGCCGTCATAGTCGGCCCTCCCCACTCGCGCTCGCCGACATAGGTTTCGAGAAACCCACGGCTCTATTGACTGGTGTTCCAGAAAGTCAGTTTTCGGTTCGCCTTAAAAGCCATTAGAGTGACAACGCCTTACGATACACAAAGGTTTCACCTGATCCACCTGAGAAAGCCGCCGCGATAGGCGAGTTGAAACTATCAATATGCTTGAAACCGAGATGCTTATAGAATCGGAAGTTAGATGACGTGTCCGTTTCCAAATAGAGATCACTCTGATCATTTGTAACGCAATGGTCGATGAATGCCTCTAACAGAATCCGACCTCCTCCAAGCCCTTGTGCGGCTGGCGAGATCGCAAAAAGTGTCACCTCGCACTTTGCGCCCAAGTCAGGACTTCTCCGATCATGCTCAATGACATTCTTCAGCCAGGTCCATTTGGAGACCAAACTAACACCTTTGAGAAATAGCAGCTCACCAACCATGGTCAGCTTGCCGAAGAATCCGGAATACCTTCCTTGGAAAAGCGGCTCGTCAGGCAGGCGCCCGAACAGAAAGCCGACAACCTCCCCATCCACCTCAAGGCCAAAAGCCTTGCTGCTTTCGATCACGCTACTCTCGACATAGAGCTTTGCCAGAAAGTTTGCCAAGATGTGCGGCGATACTCTTTCCGAAACTCCAAAGCTCAGCGCCACGATCTCGTAGCACTTCGGCAAGTCTGTAAAACGGAACGAACGAAGTTGAGGCGTGTTCTTGTTCCTGGATCTTGATACCATTTGCCTTGCTCTTTGAACCGCACCGGGTTTGCCGGAGGCTGGGTTGTGTGAGTCACGCCGCCATGGCGGGCTCACGGCTTTCGGCATCCTAGCGAAAAACTCAGCTCAGATCAGCGAAGCACGCGCTCACCTCGTTTCGAATGCAGGTCGCGGTGTTTCGACATATTTTGGAAAACTAAGACCTGCGTTTTTCACCAATCGGCTAATCTAGCGTAGGGCTATTGCGAAGGAGTAGTTCGTATTATCGACATCTCGACATGTCGAGATACGCCCACATGTGGGCGTGTTGCGATTGAAGCCAAAGCTTAGCGAGCAACGGCGGATAACTCGTCTAACTCTGAGGCGAGTTTCACTACCTACCGGTTGGTCTTGCATCTGGCTTTTCGGGGGCCGAGTCATTCAGTGGCCTTATCCGCGCGGACATGGAGCGGAAAGACCTTACCAAGTTGAAGAAAGAGCTTTGCCAAGAGAGGGCGATAGAGGCTGCGGCGAAGGGAACCAAATGGGAAATGTCGGATATAAAATCAAAACACAAGATTTTTATCTGGGTAACTTCTCTCTGGCATAAAAGTGACTGGTAAGTGATCCGTTCGTTTTATTAGTAGAACCATACTAACCGCATCAGCGGGACTTTGTATGGAGACTAATATGATCAGAAAATCTGTAACAGCACTTGCTACAGTAGCGACTCTTGCCATCGCCTCTTTGCCCGCGTCCGCAGGAAACCAGTTGGCCGTCGCGATTGGCGGGTATGACACGGTATCGTATCACCAAGATGGTCCAATGCCGGGAGAGGCTCGGATCAACCATTTCTGGAACGGAGCGATCTGGTACTTTGCTTCGACCGAGAACCGGGACGCCTTTGCGGCTGATCCGGAGCGTTACGCCCCTGCTTATGATGGCTATTGCTCTTGGGCGGCCAGCCAGAACTACAAAGCACCGGGCGATCCAAATGTTTGGCAGATCGTGGACGAAGTACTGTATGTGCAGGTCCATCCGCGCGCGCAGGAGCTTTGGCAGGCAGACATTCCGGCGCATATCGTAGCTGGCGATGAGAACTGGCCGCGCATTCACCCGTTCTAAGGCGAGATCACGCCGACGGTGGTTGGGTTCTGGGAGGGTGACACTCCCGGCCTAAGCCCTGGCAGGCCTGGATACAGACTGATTGAAAGGCCGGTCCGGTTTCGCAGAACAGGAACCGGCCCGGCCTTTCGTCTCTCTGACCGGGCGCAGCATGATGACAATAGATACTGCCATACCGAACCGCGCCGGACTTGGCCTTAAGGCAGAGCACTAAGAGGCCGTTCTGGACGGCCAGCCGGACCGTGATGGACTATCACTAGCGCTCCCCCTTCGTAGTTTTAGGCAGTCCCCACAGCAGCACCGCACCCGATGCCCTACACAGATCCTTGCGCCGATACCGCTGCTGAGCACCTGGCCCCCACGCCACCTCCATGAGCACGTCGGCCTCCGTCATGGCGATCACGCGCTTTCGGGACAGAAAGCCGACAAGGCCGCACTGGTCGAGACGGGCGTAAGGGCGGTGTTTGTTGGCTCCGAACAAAGAATGCGCATCCCACCCCATCCGCCATTCCCCGCCGATTGTGCGACGGCCTTGTATGCGGGGCCGGTGGTCGCCTTGCGGGACAAAGCCGACACGAGCATGGTCGCCGCGCGGGTGCATGGAACGCAGGGCAAGGGCGGCGCACTGATTGCGCCGCCCGACGCCGAAAGCCCTAACCTTGGTAGGCCCTTTGAAACAGCCCGATGACCTCATCCTTGATGGGCTGTTTCGGGTTGGTGGCCCCGCAGGCATCCTTCATCGCATTGTCTGCCAGGGTCGGAAAGTCCTCCGGATTCACGATGTCGAACGCAGCCAGGTTTGCGGGAATGCCGACCTCTTTGGAGAGGGCTCGGATCGCGTTTAGCGCCGCCTCAGCGCTCTCCGCCGATGTCATGTCGCGTGTGTCTATCCCCATGGCGCCGGCGACTTCGACGAACCGCTCCGGTACCGCTTGTGCATTATAGGCTTGGACATGCGGGAGCAGGATCGCGTTGCAGACGCCGTGCGGCAGATCGTATAAGCCGCCGAGTTGGTGGGCCATAGCATGGACGTAGCCAAGGCTCGCGCTGTTGAACGCCATGCCCGCCAGAAACTCCGCATAGGTCATCATTTCGCGCGCCTCGTGATCGTGGCCGTCCTTCACGGCCCGTGCGAGAAATCCCGAGACCAGCTTGATGGCATGCAGTGCTGCCGAGTCCGTAACCGGCGTCGCAGCCGTGGAGACATAGGCTTCGATGGCGTGGGTCAGGGCGTCCATCCCTGTTGCAGCCGTGAGCGATGGCGGCATGGCCTCCATCAGCTCCGGATCATCCACGGACAGAGTCGGCGTTGTCCGCCAATCGACAATTGCCATCTTCACATGGCGCTTTTCGTCGGTGATGATCGCAAACCGAGTCATCTCGCTGGCCGTGCCTGATGTCGTGTTGATGGCAACGAGCGGCAGCATAGGCTTCGACATCTGGTTGATACCCTCGAAGTCCCGAATATCGCCGCCATGTGTCGCCAGGATACCGATTGCTTTCGCCGCATCATGGGGCGAACCGCCGCCGAACGAGATGATGAAGTCGCACGCCTCCTCCCGAAGCATAGCTGTCCCGGCATCGACTTGGCCTGTGGTCGGATTTGGCTCGACCTCGTCATAGATCGCGTAAGCGACGCCGATCTTGTCGAGCAAGTCGGTCACCACCTTGGTTGCCTTCAGCTCCCGGTGCAACGGGGCGTCTGTGACGATAAGTGCCTTTTTGAACCCGAGCGCTTGGATTTCTTTGCCGGCATCAGCCAGCCCGCCGGCTCCCATAATGTTCACCGTCGGCATGAAGAAGTAGTAGGCCATGATTCCCCGCTTGGTTGTGTGTTGAAGTAAGGCTCTTGAAGGTGCGGTCGACTTCGCCACCGTCATATGTGGTGTGTTCAAGGACAATTCGCGCTTTATCGGAGCGCCCTTGTTATGCCGAGCCTACTTTCTGCCGCTCAACGGTCGCTTGTATGCATACAGCGAGCCAGTCTGGTGCGCGTCAGGTCGCGGCGTTTCCGTCAAGCGTGCGAGGCTCCTGACAGCGCCCCGAAGACCTTCTGCTTTTTCACCTGGCTGCCTTCGCTCCTGTCACCACGGTGACAAGAGGCCTGTGGTTCCGTGACGTCCCATAACCCAATAGGAGGGCACAAGATGAAGAGAACAGCCGTAAATCCGTGGCCGTGGTCCTTGAACTACGGCTACAACCAGGCCGAGGTCCTTGAAGGTACGAAACGGCATCTGGTATGCGCAGGACAGACCGCCGTGGATGCAGAGGGCGCGCCGCAGCACCCCGGCGACATGCGGGGACAGATCGCACTGGCGGTCGATAACCTCGAAGCGGTCTTGCAAGCAGCCGATATGGGGCTTGTTAACGTCGTCCGCTTGGGGATTTTCACGACCGACGTGGACGATGCCATGAAGCACTTCGACATCCTCGGAGCCCGGTTCGGACCCCTTGGCGTTTCACCGCCCATGACGCTGCTTGGCGTGAGCCGTCTTGCCCTGCCGCCGCTCCTGTTCGAGATCGAAGCAACAGCCGCAGCTTGATCACAAGGTCGGCCCGCATTGGAACCCAAAGGCCATTCGCGCTAGGATCGTCGCGGTAACCATTGGAAAACAGAGTCCAATGCGTCGCTCAGAAAGACTGTTCCGGATCGTGAACGAAATGCGCAGCCGAGGGGTTAGCCGCGCCGCGGACCTGGCCGCGCATTTCGAGGTGAGCGTGACCACGATCTATCGCGACATCGCCCATCTCCAAGCCTCCGGCCTGCCGATCGATGGTGAGGCCGGAATTGGCTACCTGCTCCGCCCCGGCTTCGACCTGCCGAATGTGACGTTCACACATGACCAGGTCGATGCCCTGGCAGTCGGTTTGTCCTTTGTGGAGCGCACCGGCGATCCGGTGCTTGCTACTGCGGCGCGGGAAGTGCGCGCAAAAATCCAGGCAAGCATGCCTGCACCGGAAGAGCGCAAGCTTGCTGATGCGCCGTTTTACAGCCTTCAGCCCAAACGTGGCGCATCGCAAGACAACCGCCTCCTTCGAGAAGCAATCCGCAATCAACGCATTGTTCAGATCGTCTACAAGGATGGCCAGGGGAACCTCACCCGCCGGCGCCTGCGTCCGCTCGTGATCTGGGACCTGCCGGACGGTTGGATGGTCTCCGGTTGGTGCGAACTCAGGGAAGGGTTTCGGACGTTCCGATGGGACCGGATCACGGAACTCACCAAGACGGAAGACAGGTTTCAGGAAGACGAGAAGACCGGCCTCATCGCCTTCATGGAACGGGAGCGCTGCCACGCCTGAAGCCAGCCGCGGTCATCCCCTGCCCGGAAAGGGTCTCGTTCTCATTTTCATGACACCCGGCCCGCCAAATGCGAAGGTCCCTGCACTACAACGCTGGAGCGCAGCATGACGACATCGGTGTTTGATCCGCTGGTCGAGGTGGAGGCTCTCGAACAGCTCGAGTTCCGGGAGCTCGCGGGTTTCAACGAGGGCGCGGTGGGCGTCTTTTGGGCGGACGCCGGCGCTACCGGTCCTTGGGAAATGCACCCGGACTGCGAGGAGTTCCTTATGGTTCTGGACGGCGAGGTCGAAGTCGAAATCCTGCCCGAAGACGGTGGGCCCGCAGAGGTACGGCGGCTTCGGTCAGGCGCCGCCACAGTCGTGCCGCGCCGCTGCTGGCACCGGCACACCATCCTGAAGCGAACCAAAGAACTCTACCTGACGCCGGGCGCCACGGAAAACTCTGACGCTGACGACCCTCGATCGAATGCAGACGAATGAATGCACGTCAGCTCGGTCCGAGCAACACCCGGCCGAGCCCAGAACCTGAAGCGCCCAGCACCTGAAGCCTCTGCTGACTGGCGTCGGAGCGCGCTGCCCGGCGCCGCCCCGTTGTCTTTGTCAGAACCGGCACCATGATCATTGGCGGTACCGGCACTGGAACAGGCTTGCTGGCGGAGGCCGGCGCACCTACAGTCCCGCCGCCGCAAGCGTTGAGAATTAGGGGGTTTTTGTGGGTCTTTTGACCGAAGTCGTTTTGCCGCTTGCGCTGGCATTCATCATGTTTGCACTCGGCCTGGGTTTGACGTTCGATGACTTTGCGCGGGTCGCACGGCGTCCGCGGGATTTCATCGTCGGGGCCCTGTCGCAGATTCTGCTGCTGCCTGCGGTCGCCTTTGTGATTGTCAGTCTGTGGTCGCTGCCACCGGAACTGGCGCTGGGCGTCATGATCATCGCGGCGGCCCCGGGCGGCGTGACCTCGAACATCCTGACCGCCTTTGCGCGCGGCGATGTCGCCCTGTCGATCTCCCTGACAGCGGTCATCAGTCTGCTCAGCGTCGTCACCATCCCCCTGGTCGTCGTGTTCGCCTATGGCCAGTTCATGGGCGGCGATGTCGGCGCCGATGTATCGGTCGCCAAGACGGCCATAAGCGTCTTCGTTATCGTGACCTTTCCGGCACTGCTTGGCCTGCTGCTGCGCCATAGCGCCGAAGGAATCGCGCTTCGTTTCGAACCTCTGGCCCGCCGCATTTCGACCTGGCTGTTTGCCCTGGTGCTGGCCGGCGCGATCTATCAGGAGCGAAGCAACATTCTCGAGTACCTGACCCAGGCGGGCCTCGTGACCCTGGTGCTGAATGTCGTCATGATGGCCCTGGCCTACCTCATCGCGCGGCTCTTCGCTTCGGGCATCCGCCAGCGCGTCGCCATCTCCATCGAATGCGGCCTGCAAAACGGCACGCTGGCGATCGCGGTCGCAACCCTGCTGTTCGGCGGCGGTCTCGTGACTGTGCCGGCGGCGACCTACAGTGTGCTTATGTTCGCCACCGCGCTGGTCTTTATCGCGTTTCTCAGACGGCGGGTGCCACTGCAGCAAACCGCCAGCGAGACGGCTTAGTCGTCGGCCCATAACCCAGCGGCGATTGCTCAGATGGCTCTGGCGCGGGTGCAGACCGGCGCTGGCCGAAGATCACCTCAGAGCCCGATCGGCACCTGTGGAACGCAGTGCGCCCGGGATGCGTGCCATGCGGACAGAAGTCAGCAGGCCGCGCAGATCACGCAGAGGTGATCTGCGCCGCGTATTGCTGTTCGGCTACAGTTTGTCCGTTCCGGGCCTTGGCCGTGGCTGAACGGGCGGGAATCCGCCAAACACGGACCGGCGCTGGGCAAAGCCGCACCCTTGAGGGATCTCGCGATGAAGCGACAGAAGCGCAAGGCAACGCCGAAAAGAAAACAGGGGCCCTGCTCCGGCGCCCAGACTACGCCCCAAGCCGCGCCGAGAAAGAAGCTGCGCAGCCGGCGAGATCTGCTGCAGAACATCGGCTTCGGTGTTCTCGGCATCGGGGTTGTCGGCGGAAGCGGCTGGTACCTCGCTGGCAGTGTTCACGCCAGCATTCTCGAGCGGGATTTCTCGCGCCTCGGAAACGGAATCCCGACCGTCGTACAGGTGCACGATCCGCACTGTCCCCAGTGCCGCGATCTGCAGCGCGAGGTGTGCAAGGCGCTTTCGGAACTGGACGACGCTGAGATCCAGTATCTCGTCGCCGACATTCGCCAGCCTGAAGGACGGGCGTTTGCTGCGGAAAACGGCGTCGGCCACGTCACCGTGCTGCTCTTCGACGGCAGCGGAACGCGGCGCGGCGTCATGGTGGGCCAGAACAGCAGCGATGTCTTGCTGAACGAGTTCAGAAACCTGATCCGCAGATCCGCCTCAGGATAGGGCCATCCCCTTCCCTGCCCGGCAGCGCGCGTAAGGTCAGCCGCCGCTGCGCAGCAGGCCGGCTGCGAGATGGCGGAATGCCTCTACGGCACGCGCAAAGACGGCGTAAGGATTGTCGGCGGCGGCGATCCAGAGCGAGGCATTGAGAGCCGTTCCGTTCAACAGCCGCGCGGCCGCTTCCGCATCCACCGGCTTGACGGTTCCCGCATCGATGAGTGCCTGGATCGCCTTTGTCGTCCTTTGCAGACAGGCGCTCTGATTCGGCCATTGCGACGGGTCGCCGAGCACAGCCGGCCCGTCCAGCAGCATGATGCGTTGAATCTCCGGCTCGAGGGCCATCTCGATGTAGGCGGTGTATTCATCGAGAAACCCCTGCCAGGGATCTTTCGCCCGGTTCTGGACGCTGCGCAGGCGCGCCAGCATTTCCCCGTCGATCTGGTCGATCACGGCCTGCAACAGACCCTTCTTGTCGCCGAAGTTATGATAGAGCGCGCCCCGGGTCAGGCCGGCCTCGGCTGTCAGGTCGTCCATCGACGCCGCCGCATAGCCCTTCTCCGCGAAAGCCTTCCTGGCTGCCTGAACAAGCTTCGCCCGGGTCTCCTCCACCATCTGCGCACGCCGTTGTGCGGCCACCGTCTTCTCCTGTAGGTACATACGCCGCGTATGCTATTGACATACGGCTTGTATGAATTTAAATGCCGACATACGGAACGTATGTCAATGGCCGTTCGGCCCGATACGACCCGAGCAACGAGGCCCGATCGAACAGGAGCAAACCCATGAGCAAACGCGATGCAGTCTTCCCGGCCGGCCGCCAGGCGCTCTACGAGATGCACCACTACTCGGCGGCTATTCGCTCCGGCGACCTCCTGTTCGTCTCCGGCCAGGTCGGCAGCCGCGAGGACGGCTCGCCCGAACCGGATTTCGAGAAGCAGGTGCAGTTGGCCTTCGACAATCTCTCAGCCGTGCTGAAGGCTGCCGGCTGCACCTTTGACGACGTCGTCGACGTGACCACTTTCCACACCGACCCGGCGGCGCAGGTCGAAACGGTCTCCGCCGTGCGCCTGAAGGCGGTCGGGGAACCGCCCTACCCCAACTGGACCGCGGTCGGTGTGACCTGGTTGTCGGGCTTCGATTTCGAGATCAAGGCCATCGCGCGTATTCCCCAGCCAGCGTGATCGATTGGCGACGGACGGCGCAGCAGTTGCGCGCCGTCCGCTCAGACCGTAGAACGGTTGCGCTACAGGGAGACGCAGATGACGCTTCCCCGGACAATGCGGGGCATGGTCCTGACGGGCCACGGAGGCCTCGAGAAGCTGGAGTGGCGCGATGATCTCGCGGTCCCAAGCCCGGGCGCCGGCGCGGTCCTGATCAAGGTCGCGGCCTCTTCCGTGAATAACACCGACATCAACACCCGCACGGGGTGGTATTCCAAGAGCGTACGCGGGGATACGGCCTCCGGCGCAGTAGAGGGCTACGGCTCCGCGGCGGACGCGGATGGCGGTTGGTCCGGAACTGCGCTGTCCTTTCCGCGCATCCAGGGTGCGGACTGCTGCGGCGAAATCGTGGCCGTGGGGGCTGGCGTGCCATCCGCCCGCACCGGTGAGCGAGTCCTGGTGCGGGCCCTGCAAAGCCCAGAAGGAGCGTCAGGCTCCAAACCGACGACCGCGACCTTTGGATCGGAGTGCGATGGCGCTTTCGCTGAGTATGCGATTGCTGCATCGGGCGATGCGATCGCTGTCCGGTCAGACCTATCGGATGTGGAACTGGCCTCCTTTCCCTGCGCCTTTTCGACCGCCGAAGGCATGATCCAGCGCTGCGGTCTTGGCGCGGAGCGGGTGTTGATCACCGGCGCCTCGGGCGGTGTCGGCTCAGCCGCGATCCAGCTGGCTAAGCGGCGCGGCGCCCGGGTGACGGCCCTGACGAGCCCGTCCAAGGCCGATCAACTGCGCGCACTCGGCGCCGACGAAACGATCGACCGCGATGCGGGGCTGCCGGAGCGCAGCTTCGACATCGTGCTCGACCTTGTCGGCGGGCCGCGCTGGCCGGATCTGATCGACGCCCTCTGCGATGGCGGGCGCTACGTCACCGCCGGCGCAATCGCCGGCCCCATCGTCGAACTGGATCTGCGCACGCTTTACCTGCGCGACCTCTCGTTCTTCGGCTGCACGCACCAGCCGGCCAATGTGTTCACGGATCTGGTGCGCTACATCGAGGCGGGCGAGATCCGCCCGATCATCGCACAGAGCTATGCGCTGGCGGACCTGCGCGCCGCCCAGGAGGCCTTCCTGACCAAGTCCCACGTCGGCAAGATCGGCATCCGGGTTCACGACTGAGCCAAGCACTCGATCATGGGACGACGAGAACCAGCTTTCCGGTTTGTCCGGCGGCAGCCGCCGCATGAGCCTTGGCAGCCTCTGACAACCCGTAGGTCGTGATCTCCGGCAGCGGCAACTGACCCTCCGCGAAGAGTTTACCGAGCTGCTCAAGCGCCGCCCGGTCAGGCGTGACCTGGAGCATCTGCCCTTCGACTGCCATGCCGGCGGGGATCTGCGGAGGCTGCACGGTGGAGACAACCCGACCGCCCGGCCGAACCCAGGCAATTGCGCGCTCCAGGAGCGGACCACCAACCGTATCGATCAGCAGATCAACTGATGGCGGTGCAGCATCGAGCCCGCTTTTGTCCGTGGCAAGATACTGAACATGGTCCGGCAGGTCGGCGTGCTCCAGGTCGCGCGCCGTGGCGGCGGCCCATACCCGTGCATCCCGCAGGGCAGCAAGCGCCAGGCACAAGCGCCCGACGTTGCCGGCGGCGCCGAGAACGAGCACTGTCTGGCCCGGACGGAGATCGCCGGGACCGTTCACGAGTTGATGGGCCGCAAGTCCGACGACCGGAACGGCTGCAGCTTCGATTGGCGTCAGTTCCGGCGGAAGCGGGGCGAGCGCGGATTCCGGAAGTGTCGCGCGCTCGGCATAAGCACCGGGACGTCCGATCGGAATCATGCCGAACACCGCATCGCCCGGCCGGAAGTTGGTCACCGCGGCGCCGACAGCGGCGACAATACCGGCAATGTCCCAACCGAGAATGGCCGGCAACGGCAACGGCATCAGCCCAGCCAGCGCACCGGAACGGATCTTCCAGTCGAGCGGGTTGATCCCGGCCGCATGGACGTCGACGACGACCTCGTCCGGACCGGGGGTGGGATCCGGGGCCTCCTCGAAGCGCAGCACCTCGGGTTCGCCATAAGAATGGATCCGAACGGCTTTCATTGCGCCAACTCTCCGTTAGCAGCGGTGGCATAGGAGGCGTGCGCCAGCGGCCAGCGGTTATGGCAAAGCCGGCCGGCAAACCCTGCATCGCCGTGTTGTGTCATGGCGCAGCTCCGTTCTTGATGTGAGAGAAGCCCGGCGGCCTGGGGCCGCCGGGTCCTGCTTCAAGCGGCGGCACTCCGCTGTGGGATCCCCTCGCCGCTGATAGCCCGGCGAAAGAGCGCCTGCATCTCTGCGACGGTCGCCGGTCTTGGGTTGGTAGCTGCGCAAGCATCGGCAAGCGCGTGATCCGCCAGGTGCGGCACGTCTTCATCCTTGACACCCATCTCGCTAAGGTTGCCGGGGATACGCATCGCCTGGTTGAGGCCCAGCACCTTGCCTATGAGATCCTGCACGACCTCGTCGGTGGCGCGGCCCTGTCGCTCGATGCCCATATGCTCGGCGATCTCGGCGTAGCGCTCACCGGCAACCGTGGCGTTCCAGGCGATCACATGCGGCATAAGGACCGAGTTGATGACCCCATGGGCAAGGGTGTGGTACATGCCGCCGACCTGGTGCGACATGGCGTGGATGAAACCGAGGCTCGCGTTGTTGAAGGCCATACCGGCGAGAAATTCGGCATAGGTCATGTCGGATCGTGCGGCGCGGTTCTTGCCGTCACGATAGGCCTCGACCAGCGATTTCTCTATCAGCTCGACCGCCCGAAGCGCGCCCGGATCGGTCAGGTGACTGGCGGCGGTCGACACATAGGCTTCGAGTGCATGGCTGAGGGCATCCATGCCCGTGGCCGCGGTCAGACCTGCCGGCATCCCCTCCATGAGCTTCGGATCGTCGACGGAGACGCTTGGCGTGCAGCGCCAGTCCACGACCGGCAGCTTCGACCGGGCTTCCTCGTCGGTGATGATGGCGAAGCGGGTGATTTCACTGGCCGTGCCGGAAGTCGTGTTGACGGCGAACATCGGCGCCATCTTCACCTGCATCCGGTCGACGCCGGCATAGTCGCGGATCGATCCGCCATTGGTGGCGACAATACCGATCCCCTTGCAGCAGTCGTGCGGAGAGCCGCCACCGAAGGAGATAAGAAAATCGCATTCCTCCTCCGCATAGATCGCCGCTCCCTCGTCGCATTCGGCGACAGTGGGGTTGGGCGTCACCTGATCGTAGACGACGTAATCGATCCCCTTTGCCTCGAGCCGGTCGATAAGCGGCTTCGTCGCATGGACCTTTCGATGGAGCGGTTCATCAGTGACAATCAAAGCTTTCTCGAAACCTTGGGACAACATCTGGTCAACAGCCGCATCGAGCGCGCCGTCGCCTGCGATGTTCATGGGGGGCAGAAAGAAGAAGTCGGGCATAGCAGTTCTCCGGAATCACGGTTTCTGACACCAATCCGAAAAACGAGGCCGGGCGGACCGCTTCACAGCGCAAAGCGATCGGAACGGACGCTTGGGGGAACGGGCCTCGCCGCCAATGCGGGAAGTCTCTCAGCACCCGGCCTCAGTCAGAACGGAGCGATCAGTTCAGCTTGACGTAGACGGCCTTGGTCTCGGTAAAAGCCTCAAAGGCCTGGCGGCCACGGTTGCGCCCCCATCCGGACTGCTTGTAACCGCCGAAGGGCATCGCCGCGTCAAAGACGTTGTAGCAATTCACAAAAACCGTCCCGGCGCGGATCGCCTTGGCGACATGATGTGTCTTGCGGACGTCCGTCGTCCAAATCCCTGCGCCGAGCCCGTAATCGGAATCATTCGCGCGCCGGACGACATCGTCGATGTCGGAAAACCGCTCAATCGATGCGACGGGCCCGAAGATCTCCTCACGAACAATCGACATGTTCGGATCGACGTCGGTGAAAAGCGTCGGTTGCACGAAGTAACCCTTGTCACTTGCCCGGGCGCCGCCGACCGCTACGGTCGCGCCGTCCGACTTGCCCGCATCGATGTAGCCCATCACCGTGTTGAGCTGATTCTGGGAGACGAGCGGCCCCATGTCGGTATTGGGTTCCTGGCCCGAACCGAGACGGATCTTGTTAGCCTCCTCAACCATGCCTGCCACGAATCTGTCATAGACCTTGTCCTCGACATAGATCCGTGTGCCTGCACAGCAGCACTCGCCCTGGTTAAAGAAGACGCCCATCGCAACGCCGGCAATGGCAGCCTCGAGATCAGCATCGGCGAAGATGATGTCCGGCGACTTTCCGCCGAGCTCCAAGGTCACCTTCTTCAGGTTTGAGTCGGCGACGGACTTGAGCAGGCCGCGACCAGTGCGGGTTGAGCCTGTGAAGCCGATCTTGTCCACCTGCGGGTGCTCCACGAGGCGCGCGCCTGCGCCGGTACCATAGCCATGAACGATGTTGATGACGCCCGGTGGCACACCGGCCTCCAGCGCCAGCTCCCCGAAGCGTATGATCGACAGCGGTGTCACTTCGGACGGCTTCAGCACGACCGTATTGCCGGCGGCAAGCGCGCCGGCCATCTGCCAGCCGGCGGCGATCAGCAGTGGATAGTTCCAGGGCGTGATCAGACCGACGACTCCGACCGGCTCTTCAACCGTATAGGCGTGGAATTCCGCACCCGGTATCGCAAAGTCCGAGGTCGGCACCACATGCCCTTCGCGCGTGCGGGTATGGGCAGCCATGTAGTGGAAGAGGTCGGCGGTCAGCGGAATGTCGGCTACGCGGGCAACCTTCACCGGCTTGCCGTTGTCGAGGCTTTCGATCCAGGCCAGTTCCTCACCGTTCTCCTCAATGAGGTCGCCCAGTTTCTGCAGAATGCGCTGACGCTCGGCCGGAAGCATGCTCGGCCAGGGCCCCTCATCGAAGGCTTTGCGTGCGGCGGCAACAGCAGCGTCGACATCGGCGGCATCGCCGAGCGCGACCGAGGCGAGCGTCTCCTCGGTTGCCGGATTGAGCGTCTCGAAGGTTTCTCCTGATTTCGCGTCGACCCACTCGCCGCCAATGAGCAGGCGGTGGGTCCGGTTGAGGAAACTCTCGGCGGGACCGAGTGAGGACTTGAGAGGCGTTACAACGTTCACCGCGAAGCTCCTTTCAAGTTGCGAGTTGAATCGACTCAAGTTGCGAGTTGAATCGACCGGTTCGGAGCGGGCTGCAATCAGCCTCCGAACCCAGGAGCCATGGTGAAGACTTGAACGTGCCGCGTATTCCGAGGACGCGGTGCCGATTCTGAATTCCCTGATCTGCGTGGCGTGAAAGTCAGGACGGGTCTGAGAACGCCGAAGAGAGCCGCTGGGCGTCGGGCTCAAGACTTGGCGCTTTGGGGCCGGCTTGTGGGCGCCATGCCTTCGGCGCCAAGACAAATCAACTGTGGCGATCTGCTCCGTTTTCGCGCCGATGCGCAGGTCGGGGAAATCGGTGTTCGGGTCCCAAACCGGCCCGGACGCGCAGCCAGCGGACTATGGCTTGCGGCCGAGCTCAAGCAGAAGCTGGGTCTTCATCAGGTCGCGCGCCATTGCCGGCGTCACAACCGACCCCCTGACCAGCATGGCGCCGGCGAGGCCGTCCATCAGCGCTGCAAGGCGCCAGGCGGCGGCTTCGGCGTCGATCCCCTTTGCCTGCCCTTCCCCCGCGACCCTGACCAGGAGACCGGCGATCAGCCGCTGCCAGTCTGCCATGGCCGCGTTCATGACTCCGGCCAGAAGATCGTCGCGATGCGCCTCGTCCTGGGCGTTCAACCACAGCCGCCAATGCCGCATGTCTTCGTCTTCGACCATCCAGTCGGCCAGGCGGTTGAGCGCCTGCAGCGCGGGCAGGGTCGCGACCATGGCCTGGACCTCGTCGATCTCCCGCCTTGCCGCCAGACGCACGGCCTCGGCCCGCAGGTCCGCCCAGGACGGGAAGTAGTGGTGCAGGAGCCCCGAGCCGACGCCCAGCGCCTTGGTCACATCCCGCGTCGCCGCCTGCGCCAGCCCCCTGCGAAGCACGGCCTCGGTGGCGGCTTCGACAATCTGCCGGCGGCGCTCTATGCCAGACATGCGCGCCATCTCAATGCCTCCTTGAAATCCTTGCCTGAGCTGAGCATATGCTCAATTGAACAATTGCTCAATCCAGGACTCTCCCATGAAACCCGAAAGCCACGTCAACGTTATCGTCGTCGGCGGCGGAGCGGCCGGACTGGCCGCCGCTGCGGCGGTGGAACAGGCCGGTCTGTCCTGCCAGCTGCTGGAAGCACAGGCGCGTCTGGGGGGCCGCATCCGGACAGTACCGCTGCGAAGCGGCGGCGTTTTCGACGAGGGAGCGCAAATGGTGAACGGCGACATGCACGCCGTTCTCGGCCTTGCTGCGCGCGCGGGCCTGCATCTGTCACCGGTCCCGCGAACCGGGATCGGCCTCTGCCTCGCCGGAAAACAGACTCTGCGCTCCGAAGACCTGATCTCGGCCAGCGAGCTTCACGACCTTCTCGAAGACCAGGTGGTGCGCTGGGACAGTCCCGGCGAAGTCCTTCGCGCGCTGCGCCTGAAGCTGGAGTGGTGGAACACCCCTTGGGAGAGCCCTGGCGAAGCGGGGCGTGGGCTGAGGTTCTTGGTCGAAAAACGGACCGCCCCGAAGGAGAGTCTCGCGGCGGCTCTGCGTGCCTTGTTGCTGGAGGCCGAGGAGCACGCCATGGCCTATTCGCATTTCTCGGAGATCCTCGGAGCCGCGCCGGAAGACATCCATGCGCAGGCGGTCAGAGACATTTTCGCGCGCTACGCTTCCGAACGGGATGACCTGGAGTTCCAGATCGCCGGCGGGATGATTGGGATCGTCGATCAGCTTGCGTCGGATCTGCGGCACAGACCGCGCCTGAGCACGCCTGTGGAGTGCATCCGCGCCACAGGGGACCGGGTCGAAGTCTTCGCCGCGGCGGAGGTCCGGACAGCCGATCATGTGATCGTCGCCGTACCGCCGCCCGCCGCCCGGCGGATCACGTTTGAAATGGATAACAGCCACGAGCTGGCGGCGCTTCTGGCGTCCTTTGCGGCCGGCGCCATGATCAAGACGGTCCTCGTCTTCGATCGCGCATTCTGGCGCCTCAAGGGGCTCAGCGGCGTGGCGCTCTTCGCAGACACACCGGGCCTGGCAGTGGTCGATGGCAGCAGCGACGGCCCCTTCCCGCCCCGCCTCATCGCCTTCCTCGGCGGACCACTCGCACGGCAATGGGCCGTGTTGTCGCAGGAGGCGCGCCAGGACCTGCTCCTCAGTCGGCTGAGCCACGCTTTTGGCGAGGATGTGCGCAGTTATGGCGAAATCGCCGAAGCGGTCTGGGTCGACCACCCCTGGTCCGGCGGCGGTTACAACGCGACCGTTCGGGTCGGGGGCAACCCCGACGCGGTCTGCCGGCTGGCGGACTGGAGCGGCCGGGTCCGTTTCGCCGGGGCCGAAGTCGATGACCGGTTCTGGGGCTATGTGGAGGGTGCCATCCACAGTGGCCGATCCGTCGCCCAACAGATCAGCGGCCGTGCTGCGGTCGATGTCATTTGTGAGACCGGGTCGCCTCGAACCGCCTAGGGACAATGCCCTCCCCATCCAATTCGACTATTTTTTTCAAAGGGATAGAGTGGCTTTCTTATGCCCAGCTTCCATGACTCCGCATGACAATCCGATCGATAAGCAAAAAATGATTCGCGCCCCCTTGTTAGAACGATTCTAAATCCTACATCATTAGAATAGTTCTAATTCCTGAGCGCAGACCCTACGACGCGGAGGCAAAACATGGACGGCGGCAGCAAATGCCCGGTGACCGGCCGGGTACATATTTCCAATCGTGACTGGTGGCCAAACCAGCTCAATCTCAAGATCCTTCATCAGAATTCCCCCCTCTCCGATCCGATGGGCGAAGCCTTCAACTATGCCGAGGCGTTCAAGACCCTCGACCTCGACGCCCTGCGGAAGGACATCTTCGACCTGATGAAGACCTCGCAGGACTGGTGGCCGGCCGACTATGGCCACTACGGCCCGCTTTTCATTCGCATGGCCTGGCACAGCGCCGGCACCTACCGCACGGCCGATGGCCGCGGTGGCGGCGGGTCGGGCACCCAGCGCTTCGCCCCCCTCAACAGCTGGCCCGACAACGCGAACCTGGACAAGGCGCGGATGCTGCTGTGGCCGATCAAGCAGAAGTACGGCAGGAAGATTTCCTGGGCCGACCTGATGATTTTCACCGGCAACTGCGCGCTTGAGTCGATGGGGCTCAAGACCTTTGGCTTTGCTGGCGGCCGCGCGGACATCTGGGAGCCCGAAGAGGACATCTACTGGGGGTCCGAAAGCACCTGGCTGGACGACAAGCGCTACTCCGGCGACCGTGATCTGGAGAACCCGCTGGCCGCCGTTCAGATGGGTCTGATCTACGTGAACCCGGAAGGTCCCAACGGCAATCCCGACCCGGTCGCCTCCGGGCGCGACATCCGCGAAACCTTCGCCCGCATGGCCATGAACGACGAGGAAACCGTTGCCCTGGTCGCCGGCGGACACACCTTCGGCAAGTGCCACGGCGCCGGCGACGCGGCACTGGTCGGCCCTGAGCCCGAGGGCGCGGGCATCGAGGACCAAAGCCTGGGCTGGAAGAGCAGCTTTGGCAGCGGCAAGGCCGGCGATGCCATCACCAGCGGGATCGAAGGTGCCTGGACCCCGACACCGGTGACCTGGGACAACAGCTACTTCGACACCCTCTTCGGCTATGACTGGGAGCTGGTGAAGAGCCCGGCCGGTGCGCATCAGTGGGCGCCCAAGGGCGGCGCCGGCTCTGACACCGTTCCCGATGCGCACGATTCCTCGAAGCGCCACGCGCCGATGATGACCACGGCGGACATGGCCCTCCGGATGGACCCCATCTACGAGCCCATTTCGCGCCATTTCCACGAGAATCCGGACAAGTTCGCCGATGCCTTCGCGCGGGCCTGGTTCAAGCTGACACACCGCGACATGGGCCCCCGGGCGCGTTACCTCGGCAAAGAGGTTCCGGAGGAAGTCCTGCTGTGGCAGGACCCCGTCCCCGCGCCCACGCATCATCTGATCGACGATCAGGACATCGCCGCGCTGAAGGGCAAGATCCTGGCATCCGGGCTTTCCATTTCCCAGTTGGTTTCGACAGCCTGGGCCTCGGCCTCGACCTTCCGCGGCTCCGACATGCGCGGTGGTGCGAATGGAGCGCGCCTCCGCCTCGCTCCGCAGAAAGATTGGGAGGTCAACGAGCCCGCAAAGCTGAAGACGGTTCTGGATACCCTTGAAGGCATCCAGAGAGACTTCAACGGCGCGCAGGCCAACGGCAAGATGGTCTCGCTCGCTGACATCATCGTTCTCGGCGGCAGCGCCGCCGTCGAGCAGGCGGCCAAGGACGCCGGCCAGGACGTGACGGTGCCCTTCACGCCGGGCCGCACGGATGCCTCGCAGGAGCAGACCGATGTCGAGTCCTTCGCAGTGCTGGAGCCGATTGCTGACGGCTTCCGCAACTACCAGAAGGGCAAGTACAGCGTCTCGGCCGAGGAACTGCTGGTCGACAGGGCGCAGCTGCTCACGCTGACCGGCCCCGAGATGACGGTCCTCGTCGGCGGCCTGCGGGTGCTCGGCGCCAACGTTGGCGGCTCCAAGCATGGGGTCTTCACCGACAGGCCCGAGACCCTGAGCAACGACTTCTTCGTCAACCTGCTCGACATGGGCACGACCTGGAAGGCGACGTCACAGGACGACGACGTCTTTGAGGGCCGCAACCGCGCGACCGGCGATCTGAAGTGGACCGGCACGCGGGCCGACCTCATCTTCGGGTCCAACTCCCAGCTTCGCGCCCTCGCGGAAGTCTATGGGTGCCAGGACTCGCAGGAGGCCTTCGTGAAGGACTTCGTCGCGGCCTGGACCAAGGTCATGGACCTCGACCGTTTCGATCTGGCATGACCGCAGCGGGGCGGCTGTTCCCCCCCTTCTGAGCACGTCACTCGCTGTGTATGCACTGGGCGGACCGCTTTGGTCCGCCCTTTGCTTTGCGCGGATGCTTGAGAAACTGCGTCAGCTGCGCAGCCTGCGCGTTATCACGGCCTGCTGTCAAAATGCAGGGTGCCTTCGCGCCTGCCCGGCTTGGGCAAGCCTGCGACAGGCGGACAGACCGCCTTTGGCCGGGATTCTTGGCTGGGCTGAAAAAGCAGTTCGCGATAAACTCCTTCGCAGCGCTCTCACCCACCGGCCAGCACCTGGAAACTCAGCTGTTCCGGTGCCTTCCCGCCTTATCTTCGCGCAAGGGAGCAAGACAGATGATCCCGACGCCCCGTTCCGCCGCAATCGCCCTTCCCTTCCTGTTCCTGGCGTTGGCCGGGCCGATGCCGACGGCAGAGGCCGCCAGCAAAGTGAAGCTGCGGCTGATGGAGACCGCCGACATTCACATGCATGTCGTCGACTACGACTACTACCGAGACCGCCAGTCCGACACCGTAGGGCTGGCAAAAATCTCCAACCTCGTGAAGGCTGCCCGGGCGGAGGTGAAGAACAGTCTCTTCTTCGACAACGGAGACCTCATCCAGGGCAATCCGCTGGGCGACTACATGGCCCTGCGCCGGGGCCTGAAGGCCGGGGAAACCCACCCGATCTACAAGGCGATGAACCTGCTGGACTACGACGCCGGCAACATCGGCAACCACGAGTTCAATTACGGTCTCGACTTCCTGATGCGTACCGTCGAAGGCGCCGACTTTCCCTACACGCTCGCCAACGTTTACGTGCTGGACGGCGATGACGATCCAAGCAACGACAAGCCGCTTTTTACACCCTACCTGATCCTCGACCGTGAACTGGAGGCCGAAGACGGCTCGACCCATGCCATCCAGGTCGGCGTCATCGGCTTCACGCCGCCGCAGATCATGCTCTGGGACAAGACCAATCTGGAAGGCCGGCTGCGGGTCGAAGACATCGTGGACTCGGCGGAGAAATACGTCCCGCAGATGCGCGCCGCCGGCGCCGACATCATCGTCGCCCTGCCTCATTCCTCCATCTCCCCCCGCGCGCGCGAGGGCATGGAGGAGAACGCGGTGACCTATCTGACCGGCGTGGACGGCATCGATGCCGTGCTCTTCGGGCACGGCCACTCGGAGTTTCCCTCGGCCAAGTTCGAAGGCTTTCCCGGCGCCGATCTGGAACAGGGCACGCTGAACGGCGTGCCCGCGGTCATGCCGGGGTTCTGGGGTTCCCATCTGGGGATCGTTGACCTGGATCTCGAGGTTGACGAGGGACGCTGGACCGTTATCGGCGGCAGCGGGTCGCTGCGCGCCATCTACAAGCGCGATGGACGCCAGCGCATACCGCTTGTCGATGCCGATCCTGCTATCGTGGCGGCGGTAGCCGCGGAGCACGAGGCAACCATCGACTACATGAACGAGGGCGTCGGCGAGACGACCGCGCCCATCAACTCCTACTTCGCGCTGGTGGCCGACGACCCCTCGATCCAGATCGTCACAAATGCGCAGAAATGGTACGTCGAGAGAATCGTCCGCGGCACCGAGTACGAGGGCATCCCGATCCTCTCCGCCGGCGCCCCCTTCAAGGCCGGCGGCCGGCAGGGGGCCGACTACTACACCGTGCTGGAGCCGGGCGATATTGCGCTGAAGAACGTGGCGGACCTCTACATCTATCCCAACACCCTGCGCGTGGTGAAGCTGAACGGCGCGCAGGTGCGCGAATGGCTGGAGATGTCCGCCGGGCAGTTCAATCAGATCGATCCGGCGGCAGGGGGCGAGCAGGCGCTGATCAACACCGGCTTCCCCTCCTATAACTTCGATGTCATCGACGGCGTTTCCTACAGGATCGATGTGACCAAGCCGGCCCGCTACAACAGGGAGGGCGAGGGCGTCTCACAGGATCACCGCATCGTCGATCTCTCCTTCGAGGGCAGGCCGGTGACCGAGGACATGGAGTTCCTCGTCGCCACCAACAACTACCGCGCCAGCGGCGGCGGCAACTTCCCCGGGCTCGACGGCTCATCGGTTATCATCGAGGCGCCGGACGAGAACCGCACGGTGCTGGCCAACTACATCTTCGACCAGAAATCCATCAACCCCTCGGCCGACAACAACTGGTCCTTCGCGCCCATCGGCGGCGAGGCCAAGGTCACCTTCACCACCAGCCCCGGTGCCCAGGCTGTTGCCGAGCAGATGGGTTTCACCATGCTCGGCGATGCCGAAGGCGGCTTTGCCAAGTACGGTATCGACATCAAGTGATTTGACGGATCAGAGAGCGTACGAAGGCACTCGGTCTCGACGTTCCGCAAACGATTACCGCCGCCATGGTCGTCATGGCGGCGGCAGGCTTTGCGAGGCTCCGGGCTTTCGAAGAACCGGCCTCAGAACAGGTATCGGACGCCCAGCAGCACCGTGTGGTTCTGGTACTCGGCATCCGTGCCGTCAAAGTCCGGGTCATCCGTGATAAGGAAACGATAGTCCAGGGACACCGCGACGTGCTCTGTGAGCGAGTAGCCCAGTCCGGCCCCCACCTGACCACCGAACACCGTGTCGTCGCCGTCTTCAAGGGCGATACCCGCGATTTCGGGGTCGTCGATGTCAACGAACACAGCCCCAAGACCACCGCCGATGTAGGGTGCGAAGCCGCTGTCGCCGATCTCCCAGTTGACCCAGGCGTTCGCCATCAGAGCCAGCGAATAGACATCCCCGCTCGCGTCAAAGTCCGCACCGCCAATCTCAAACTCGTCGAGCGCGTTGTCCCGATAGGTTATCTCGCCTTCCACATCGATGGAGAGACTGTCGTTGACCCCGAAGCGGTAACCGCCGACGCCGCCGACCGCAAAGCCGGTATCGAAGCTCGCCTCCGCACCGGCCACCAGAGGATCTTCCAGATCGCTGTCCTGCACGACGTTCGCCCCGCCATGCACGCCAAAATAGAATTGAGCATGGGCGGTGCCAATGAAACCCAGGAAGCCGATGGCCGCCAAGATCAGTATTGATTTGTACATTGAACCTCCATTACCTCGACTTCTGGTACATGAATTGCTCCAAAAGGCGTTTTACGTGATGTTTAATCGCGTATTAGTGTACGCGCCGAGGAAGGCGGAACAATCAAAACTCTTTTCTGTTTTCGCTCTGAAGTTGAGTTTTTGGTAAGTACCAGACTGATGGAGGCGCCTCCGGGGGGCTTCCGGATCTTCTCGTCGTTGACGACGGAGCCCTACCGAGTCGGTCCGGTCACAAGTAGCCCGGCGCGCCGCGGCGGCGCCCGGCGTCGCGTTGTTATCGGAGCCGACTGCGCAGCTAAGGCAGAGTTTGCGCGATGGATTTCAGGGTGGCGACGAGCCAGGCGAGGCCCGGGTCGCCATCCGACCGTCCGCGCCAGACGCAGGAAAACGCGAAATCATCGGTATCGAATGGCGGATCGCTGAGCCTGAGACCGTAGTGTTCGACAAAGGGCTCAACCACGCTGCGCGGTTCCGTCGCGACGAGCGAAGACGTTGCCAAAACGTGGGGCAGGACCAGGAAATGCCCGACCGTCAGCGCCACTTCCCTGCTGCAGCCGGCACGCCTCAGGAAGCGGTCCGCATAGCCCGTCGGCTCGCCGGCAAGGGAGACGTGGACGTGGCGTGCCGAAAGGTAGCGTTCGAGCGTCAGGGCTTCGGAGGCTATGGGATTGACCGCGCCGACGGCGCAGACAAAGCGGTCGTGGAAAAGGGTGCGCTGGTGCATGCGCTTCGGCGCGGCGGGAAAGCTCCCGACCAGGCACTCCACCTCCCCCCGGTCCAGCATGTCGAAGCCCGTGGCGCGGCTGGTGTGGCGCACCAGAAAGGTGATGCGATCCATGTTATCGGAGCAGCGGTCGATCAGCGCCGGCAGAAAAACCGATGCCGCGTAGTCCGACATGCCGATGACGAAGCGCCGCCGGTCCGTCGCCGGATCGAATTCCCGCTCCTGCCGCAGGAGGGTCTCAAGCTCGTTCAGAGCCGCGGCAATGCCCGGCGCCAGTGCCAGCGCCTTTTGTGTCGGCTCCATGCGGCCGCCGCTGCGAACGAAAAGCGGGTCGTTCCAGATACCGCGCAACCGGTTGAGCGCATGGCTGACCGCGGATTGGGTCATGCCCAGACGCTGCGCGGTTCTGCCGACACTTCCTTCGTCGGCAAGGGCATGGAACACGAGCAGAGCTGTCGTATCGAGCGCCCTTAAATTCGATTCCTTCATAGTGGATATTAATATTATCAGGTTTGTTCATTCTCAAGGTGGCGCCATCTGGTTGGACAGCAACACACAGATCGGGAGCCAACGATGCCAGGAAAACCTCGCCGGAAATGGGGCCTGCGGGCCCTCGCCCTCGCCGGCCTTATCTGGCCGGCCGCTGCGGCCGCACAAGCAGACACGGCCGCGCAGGCGGACGCGAACGAGCCTGCCCGCGCCGCCTGCCCTTCAGGTGACCGCTACGAACGCGGCCTTGAGCGCGTCGATGAGATCACCCGGGGACAAGGGCGTGCCGTTGTCGAGGCGCTGTCGCGGACGTCGCCTGACCTAGCGCGCTACGTCATCGAGTATCCTTACGGCGACCTCTTCTGCCGGCCCGGCCTGACCGACCGCCAGCGTCAGCTGGCCATCGTCGCCGCCCTTGCGGCCCTGGGGTACACACAGCCCGAACTGAAGGTGCACATCCACGGTGCCCTGAACGTCGGCATCACCGAGCAAGAGGTTGTCGAGACGATGATTCTGATGTCGGTCTACGCGGGATTCCCCGCCTCACTCCACGGCCTGCGGGCGGCACAGGAGGTCTTCGACGCGCGCGCCGCTGAGCAATGATGCCACGGGCTGCCTCCGCTGGCGCCGCCAAGGATACGGGACCACGGCTGGAGCCCGGTGAAGCGCCCTACTCCGGCGCTTCGCCGAGGGCCATCGAGAAACGGTCGCAGAGGGTCTTGATGACCTTCACCCTCGCATAGCGCTTGTCGTTGCCTTCGACCAGGGTCCAGGGCGCCGAGGCCGTGCTGGTGTACTGAACCATATCGTTCACGGCCTGCTCGTACTCATCCCACTTGTCACGGTTTCTCCAGTCTTCATCGGTCAGCTTCCAGCGTTTGTAGGGCGTCTTCTCACGCAGCTTGAAGCGCGCCAGCTGCTCTTCCTTGGTGATATGAATCCAGTACTTCACCAGGATGATCCCGTGATCGATCAACTGGTCCTCGAAATCGTCGATCTCCCCGTAAGACCGCCGCCACTCGTCTTCCGTGGCCAGGTTCTCGATGCGCTCGACAAGGACCCGTCCGTACCAGGAGCGATCGAAGATCGTGATCTGCCCGGCCGCCGGAATGCGGCGCCAAAACCGCCAGAGGTAATGCTGGGCCTTCTCCTCTTCGGTCGGCGCGGCGATCCCGTGGACCTGATAGTTTCGCGCATCGAGGGCTTCGTTGATCCGCCGGATGGCACCGCCCTTCCCGGCAGCGTCCGGTCCCTCGAACACCAGAATGGCCGAGACGCCGTTCGCCTTCGCCTGTAAATGCTGCCTGTAGAGCCTGGCCTGCAGGTCGACCAACTGCGCACGGTAGTCATCGCGGACAAGCCGCTTCGACATGTCCAGGCTGCTGAGAACGGTGATCGACTTGGCGGCAAGGTAGCCCATATCGTCAGCCGGCTTGGGCTTGGCCTTGGGGAGCTTGCCCAGAGATTTGGATTTGCCTTTCGCCTTGGACTTGGCCTTATCGCTGCTTGGTGCGCAGGCCGCCGCCATCGCCTCTTCGTTCAGGCGGTCCTCTATCTCCCGTTCCAGGGAGTCGCGCAGGATCGTCGCCACGGTCACCGCCCGGTAGTTCGGGTCCTGGCCTTCCACCACCGTCCAGGGGGCAATGCCCCTGTTGGTACGGGAAATCACCTGCTCGGCTGTGCGGATGAAGGCATCGTAGTTGCGCCAGTTCTCCCAGTCCCGTTCGGTGACCCTGGCCTTTGTCAAAGGATCGTTTTCCAGGTTGCGCAGACGCTGTTCCTGAGCGTCGCGGCTGAGATGCATCCAGAACTTCTGCACCACGGCGCCGTCGCGGGCCAAAGCGCGCTCGAAGCGCACGATCCGGTTGAGCTGTTTGAGGAAAGCGGCCTCGTCGATCCTCTCGTAGACGAAGTCCAGCACCGGACGGGAGTACCAGGCGCTCAGGAACATTCCGATGCGGCCACGCGGCGGCAGGTCGCGCCAATACCGCCAGAACTCGGGCCGGTCGTGGTCACCGTTGTTGACCTCGTCATAGGCGCGCGTGATCAGCCAGCGCGCGTCCATCCAGGCATTCAGCAGGCCGACGGTCTCCCCCTTGCCGCCGCCGTCGACGCCCGCAAAGACCAGAACTGTCTGAAAGTGCCGCTGTTTGCGCAGATCATCCTGCAGTTCAAGCAGTTCCTGGCGAAGCACCGGCGCGATCTTCTTGAAGTCTTTCTTTGAGATGGCGCGGCCGAGTTCGGCGGTTTCAAACATGGTTTCTTCCTGCAGTCGGGACTTTGCCTCGGCCTTGACCCCGGGCAACACGGGGAAACAGCGTAACACAATCGCACGCTGTGCAATTCTTCGACAAGGGGTGACGGTCCAGGCGGCTTCCTCACTGCAGGCGGCAATGGTCAGGGAGCGTTCTCGCAGTGCATGACGGATGCCTGGGGCCGTGTCGGCCGCCAACACCGGCCGTCAACCGGGACCGGGTGCGATCACAGCTTTCAGGGACCGGGTGGCGGCAGCACGGTCGCCGCGCAGCAGGCCACCGAGCGCAGCCAGGGCGCTGGGCCTTGCCTGAGCGTTCCAGGCCAACCAAAGCGGCGGATAGAGGAACAGCCCTGCCACAACCAGGGCTGAGAGTTCTGCAGACGGCGCCAGCCGATCCCCGAGCACCCAGCCCAGGGCCGCCACCATCACGGCCATCGCGACCGCCGGCACCGCGGCATGGGCCAGGACGCCAAGCTGGCGGCGGACCGCCACGCCGCTGTGTCTGGCCACGAAGCCGGCCAGCACCGGCGCCAGCAGCCATTGCCTGAGAGCGAGACCCGCCACGGCACCGAGCAGGCCGAACTGCGCGCCGATGCCGCAGGTGACCGCCCCCACCGCGATCGCTATCAGCCGGGCGCGGCTGATGTCTCCCAACGCGCCATAGGCTGTGAGCACGTTCGGGGCAAAGCCTGAAAGCGGAGTGCGCAGGGAGGCGAGGATGAGAACCTGCATCACTACGGCCGTGTCGGCCCAGTCGCGGCCGAATACGAGCGGCAGCAGCAAGGGGGCCGTTACGAGCGCTCCCAGGAGCGCCGGCCAGAACGTCCATGTGCCGACGCGAATGAGGGACGCGATCAGGCTTTCGATCTTCTCCGGCTCGCTTCGCAGCTGGGCCGTTGCCGGAAGGGCCACCGCCGACATCGGCCCGCTGAGAACCGCATTCAGCTGATCGATGAACCGTCGCGCGACGACAAAGAAGCCGAGCGCCTCGGTGCCGAGAACGTAGCCGATGATGCCGCGCGGCAGGGCCTGCACCGAGATGTAGCTCAAGACCCTGTTCTCGATGCGGCGCAGTCCGAAACGGCCCATGACGACGAGATCGCCGGTCGAGAACCGGGCCTTGGGTATCCAGCGCAGAGCGACATGGATCAGGATCAGGATGATGAACCGCCGCAACAGCTCCAGCCCGATCAGGCTCCAGATCCCGTAGCCTGCAAAGGCCAGAGCGATTCCGAAAGACACGGCAAGAACGCTGGCGACGGCATTGACCTTGGCCAGCGTCGAGAACCGCAGCTGCCGGACCAGCAACTGGTTGGGAACACTGGCCGCGGCGGTCAGAACCGGCAGCAACGCCATCACCGGCAGGATTTCCGCGAGCCCGGGTGTATCGAAGAAAGTCGCGGCCAGGCTGCCCGCAGCCACCAGTGCGGCGGCGCACGCCAGTCCCACCGCCATCAAGGCGGCGTAGATGCCGGACTTCTCGGCCTCGGACAGGCTTTCCTTCTGCACGACGCCATCTGCGGCGTGTCCGCCAACGAAGACATCCGCGAGCATGGTGAACAGCAGGCCAAGCGCAAAGACCCCATAGGTCTCCGCGCCCAGAATCCGTACCAGGACAATCAAGCTGACGAGGCCGGCGACGACCTGAACGATCTGACCGGCCGAAGCCCAGGCCGTCTGGGTGATCAGGATTTGGGCGCGGGCCATGGCATCGTCTTGCCGCGCTAGCCGCTCTGACTTCTGGACGCGGCCAGACCTGCCTGTTTACGGGCAAGCCGGGCACTCCAAAGATTCAGGACAGCGGTGACAACCGCGACCCCGAGCTTCTGAGCGGTATAACTACGGCGGACAAGCGGGACCTGGCGAACCACGGGCTTTGCGATGCCTTCAATGTGCCGCCAATGCAGCATGCCCTTGCGCGTCTCGAAGTAAGGATCGTCATACATGGACCACTTGCGCTGGAAGTGCTCCAGGCTCCGGCGCTGCCAGACCGGCGACCATCGCAGCGCGAAGTAGGGCCAGTCTTCCCTGGTCAGCGGCCGGGCGCGGCTCGGGAAGAGATAGGTCACGACGGAGCTGGGCTCGAACATGACCCGTCCGCCGCTCTGCCAGACCGTCATGCAGAAGTCTATGTGTTCCTTTGTCGCCAGAAGGTTTTCATCCAGATCGCCGAGACGCTCGAAGGTCTCCTTTCGGACCAGGGCGCAGTGGAACTCGCAGCACTGGGTTTCGCCCCGGCGAAGCTGGACATCCTCGACGTTCTGACCCTGCAGCAGATGAATGTCGGTCATGCGCCACTGGCCGGGTTCGGCGTTCAGAAACGTCGGCAGATCCTTCGCGAACTCCCCGCCGGCCTGATGGATCTCGCTATGGATCGGAAGACGCTGACAGGTAAGAGGGGCAACGACTTCGGCGCCGGTCTCCTCTGCGCAGTCGATCATGGCCTGCAACCAACCCCTGGAAACGATGACATCGTTGTCGATGAAGACAACATAGCGTGTCGTCACCAGTCGCTGGCCCAGGTTGCGCGCCTGATTGGGAGTGAGGAATTCTTCCTGGCGGTGGTAGCGAAATCCTCGCTCCTCGCAGATTGCCTTGATCCGTTCGGCAATGCGCGCCGGGCTGCCGGCATCGAGATAGATCAGATCATAGGGCGCGTCGGTGAGGTCCACGATGCTGAGCAGGGACTCTTCAGCCACCCCGAAACGTTCGCGCGGCGTCACAACAATCGTGGCAAGGGCAGACGTCTGTGCGGTCGGTTCCGACATCTCGATCACCTTCTGTCGTGCGTCTATGGTTCGCGTTCCTCTATCGTCTTAAGGCCTGCGGCCTCACTGCCTGGGTTGCGCCATGGCAAGCTGGTCCGGAAGCTGGGCTTCGGCCAAGCCATGCGGTCCCGAGGCCAGCGCCCGCCGGTAAACCTCCAAGAGCTGGTCGGTAATCGCCTCGTTGCCGTAAGTCTGCTCAACCCGCGCCCTGGCCCGCCGGCACATCTCCGGCCATTCGGCCTCGCGCGACAGCAGCCGCTCGAGCGCCGCCGCCAGGTCGGCCGGATCACCCTCTTCCGCAAGGACGCCGGTCACCCCCTCTTCCACCAGTTCGGGAATGCCACCATGCCGCGTTGCACAAGTGGGAACACCGACGGCCATGGCCTCCTTGATCGTGTTCACCGGCGCGTCCGCGCCGCCGGTCGGACTGGTCATCGACGCGGCTATGAAAACGTGGCTGGCGTTCAGAAGCGACTGGATCCGCCCATGATCGCAAGCGCCGAGAAAACGCACCCGCTCCGAAAGTCCGCTCCGGCGAACCTGCTCTTCCAGTGCCGGACGCTGGTCACCCTCCCCCACGATGGTCAGCCGCAGGGCGCGCCCTTCGGCGGCAAGACGGCGCAGGGCTTCGACAACGACGTGGACCCCCTTGCGCGGCGTGAGACGGCCGACGGCGATGCACTCTATCGGGCCGCGGCCGGCGGGCAGCGGGTCGCGGTAGGGAAAACCCTTCAGATCGATACCGGATCCGACAACCGCGATTTTCTCCGCCGGACACCCGAGGCCGATCGCGCGATCGCGGAAGTGCGCGCAGTTGGCCACGAAACCGTCAGCCGTTTCCCAGAGGTAGTCGTAGACCCCGGGTCCCCCCGCCTCGACCACCTCCGAAATGTCGTAGCCGCGGAAGTGCACGATCAGGCGTCCCTCCAGGATACCCGCCTGCCGGTGCTTCAGAACGAACTCCCCAAGGGTGGCGAAGTGGCAGTGGAGGATGTCGTAGGGACCGGTATCCGCAAGGGCTTCGGCCTGATAGGAGGATGTCAGGTCTGCCCAGCCCCGGCGGTAAATCTGCGGCTTCAGGACGGGTAGCGCAGCGAGGCCTCGTTTGCGTGCCAGCCGCCAGGACACGGCGGGTAACCGCAGAAGCCGCTGCCCGTAGGCTGACGGCCAGTGCACGTTGCGGAAGCGATCACGGAGCTTGTGCTGCACGGATGGATCGGAAGAAAACCCGGTCGGCTCAATACCCGAAAGACCGAAGATGTCGACCTCATGCCCGCGGTCTATCAAACTCGCCGCTGCCAGGGCAATGAATGGCTCCGACATCATGGGAAAGCCATTTGTGAAGAAAGCGATCTTCAACAGCGCTGTCACCCGGAATCAGCCGATGGGTGCTGCCTTCCGGCAGCGCCGTCGAAGATACCACCCGGTTCTTCCGATTCCACCGGTCATTGATAACGACACATAGAGATCACAACTCCTGCGGCGTCTGTCGGAAGAACATCCGAATCAGACCAGTTCACTGCAAGTCCATCGCTTCCTAGAAGTTATGTTTATGAGGCGCCGCAAGACTTCATGAAGCATCTACACTTGCATACTTCAGCATGCTCCTTTGTGGTGCCGGCAGGTCCGAAAGAACTGCGACGTCGCCGAAGCGCATGACGGCATCCAGCGAAGGTTTTTCGACAACCGCAATCGTTTCGACCTTCAATAGAGCCGCGTTGGTTTCGGAGTGCCTGGAAGCGCTTCTCCGTCAAACGCTGCCGCCCCAACAGATCATCGTCGTCAACGACGGATCAGAGGACAGCACGGACGAGACTCTGCGCGCTTTCGGGAGCCGGATCGAGGTTGTCCGGCGCGCCAACAGGGGAAAGTCGGCGGGCATCAACCTGGCGCTGTCGATGGCGCGTCATCCACTGATCTGGATTGTCGACGACGACGACCTCGTGCTGCCTGAGGCTCTGGCCATGCTGACCGGCTTGCTGCAGGGCGCGCCCGAGGCCGGGTTCGCCTATGGCCGCTACCTGCGCTTTGCCGGCGACCCGCACAGCGGCCGCAAGGAGATCTTCGACACCGGCTATTGGCGCACCTGCGCACCCTCGGACTTCCTGACAGCCACGCTCGAGGATTTCTTCGTTCATCAACCCGGCATGCTCGTTCGCCGCGCGCTCTATGACCGGGTGGGGCCCTTCGACGAACGCCTGCCCCGGTCGCAGGATTACGAGATGCTGATCCGCCTTGCCCGCGTTGCACTGCCTGCCCCGACGGAGGCGATCGTTTTCCATCAGCGTCAGCATGACGGGGACCGGGGTCACGCAGCCGCACGCTTCGCCGTCGACCAGCGCGAGGACCGCTGGATGGAGGCGGACAAACAGATCCTGCTCGCGTGTCATCGGGCATTGGAGTTGCGCGAGTACCTTGCATCGAAAACGCTCGAAAGCCCGGAGGACCGGCGGCATGCCCTTCTGCAGCGGGCAACCATCATGGCGCGCAAGAAACTCTGGGCCCTGGCGCTCGATGATCTCGAGTCTGCGGCGCTCGCGTCGGCCAGCCCCTTATCCGATGTGGAAAAAGCCGTTGTCCGGCGTGCCGTCTTTTCGAAGTACGGTTGCCGGGAACTGCTGGACGACAAGACTGTTTCACGGCGCATACAGAATCTCGCGCGACGCGCATCCAGCGGGCGGCAGATGGCGCAGGCCCTGGCGCGGGGATTGCTGTGGCGGGTAAAGGAGCAACTGCGCGCGGGCAATCCGATGGAAGCGGGTCGCCTCGCCTCCCTCTTGGTCTCCTGGGGGCTGCAACCGCCACTCGCCTTAAGCTCAACAGGCCGCTCGAACCGACCGAAGGAGAGCTGAGCGTGCGGCAAGACGCAGTGCCTCTCACAGGCTCCCTGGCCTCACGGGTTCTTGGTCAGCAGAGCCTTTGCCGTCGCTTCGTCGGTAATGAGCGCTGAAGCGAGCCTGCCGGTCAGCGCGGCCTTCAGGGCGACGACCTTCTTTTTTCCGCCGCCCAGCACAACGGTCAGCCGCTTCGGCGGCCTTTCAAGAGGCAGGCTTGCCACACGGCTGTTGATCGAATTGTCGAGCGGCTGCCCCCCGGCATCGAACGACCAGCCGGTGATTTCCCCGATCGCGCCGCCCTCGATCAGGGCCGAGATATCGGCATCGCTCAGAAAGCCGTCGCGGTGGATCGGGGCTTGCCATGCGATCTCTCCGATACCGACGAAACTGGCATCGGCCTGATCGCGCAGTTCCTGCAAAGCCCGAAAGGCACGCTGGTCCTGCAGGACCTCCCGGTCCGCAATCGTCTCCGTCACCACAGGCGCGGGCACCGGATAGCGCTGAGCGCCGACCTTGTCCCCGAGCCGCATGACCACGTCATAGGGATTGGCCTGACCGCCCGCCGCCATCGCACCGACCAGGGAGACAACCTTGTGTTGGGGGCGCTCCATCGTATCCAGTTCTTCGACAGCCGCCCGCAGCGTCCGCCCGTTGCCGACGCAGACCGTGACCGCAGACTTGCGCGACAACAGCCGTTGCAGCCGAACCGCAGCGGCCACCGCGATTCCCGCCGTCGAGCCGGGAGCCGCCGGATCGCTCGGCGTCACATCGCAGAACTCAAGGGCAAAGCGATCCGCCAGGCGGGCCGCCAGTTCGGTGCAGGCTGCGACCGGGTGATCGAGCCGGAACTTGATCATCTTCTCGCTCACCGCCAGCGCCACCAGCCGCTGGACGGCCTGGCGGGAAAGATCGAGCTGCGCGGCGATCTCATCCTGGGTCCGGCCGGCAATGAAATAGAGCCAGGCCGCCCGCGCGGCGTCGTCCCTGCGCCGGTCGGCCTGCCTGTCCGTCGTTCTCTCGGCTGTCTTTTCCACCTGCCTAGCCCCTTTGACATGCTGGTCTAATGTGACGGCCTAACACACTGGGCAGACATACTATAGCGATTCTGCCTTGGGCACTTCCGATGCCCACCACATCCGCAGCCACTCCATGCTGCAGAATTCTTAAAGCAACAAGCTTGACTTATTCATCAGCCCGTGCGATCAATTGCTCAATAAACGAGCATATGCCCAAAACCTACATGCTCATAACCCTGGGAGGAAGGCTAAAATGGATCCCACGCGACTCGCACTTGTCCCGCGCCTCACACTGGGCGCTTGCGTCCTTCTTGCATCGACGGCCCTCGCCTCTGCCGAGACTCTCACCATCGCCACCGTCAACAACGGCGACATGATCCGCATGCAGGGTTATACCGACGACTTCACCGCCAAGACCGGCCACGAGGTCGAGTGGGTCACACTGGAAGAAAACGTTCTGCGTCAGCGCGTGACCACGGACATCTCCACCAAGGGCGGTGCCTTCGACATCATGACCATCGGCATGTACGAAACCCCGATCTGGGGCTCGAACGGCTGGCTGGTTCCGCTCGACGATCTGAGCGCGGAGTACGATGTCAACGACATCCTGCCCGCGATGCGGGACGGTCTGAGCCACGACGGCACGCTCTACGCTGCGCCGTTCTACGGTGAAAGCTCGATGGTGATGTACCGCACCGACCTCGTCGAGGCGACCGGTATGGCCATGCCCGAAGCCCCGACCTGGGATCAGATTGCGGAACTGGCCCGCGCGATGACCGACCGCGAGAACGAGATCAACGGTATCTGCCTGCGCGGCAAGGCAGGCTGGGGCGAAGGCGGCGCCTTCATCACAGTCACCGCAAACTCCTTCGGCGCACGCTGGTTCGACGAAAACTGGAGAGCCCAGTTCGATCAGCCCGAATGGGCCAATGCACTCAACTTCTTCGTGGACCTGATGGCCGATGCAGGTCCTCCGGGATACGCCACCAACGGCTTCAACGAGAACCTGTCGCTGTTCCAGCAGGGCAAGTGCGGCATGTGGATCGACGCGACCGTCGCGGCATCTTTCGTGACCAACCCCAATGACTCGACCGTCGCGGACAAGGTGGGCTTTGCCTTGGCGCCGGACGCCGGCCTCGGCAAACGCTCCAACTGGCTCTGGGCCTGGGCGCTGGCCATTCCGGCCGGCACGCAAAAAGCTGACGCGGCCAAGCAGTTCATCGAGTGGGCCACCTCGAAGGAATACATCGAGCTGGTTGCCGCGAACGAAGGCTGGGCCAACGTGCCGCCGGGCGCCCGGACCTCGCTCTACGAGAACCCTGAGTACCAGAAGGTGCCTTTCGCACAGAAGACGCTCGAGTCCATCAAGGCCGCCGACCCGACGAACCCGACGGTCCAGCCGGTGCCTTATGTCGGAATCCAGTTCGTCGCCATCCCGGAGTTCGCCGGTATTGCCACCGAAGTGAGCCAGGAGTTCTCAGCCGTCTACGCAGGCCAGCAAACTGTGGACGAGGCGCTTGCCAAGGCGCAGGCCCTGACCACTGACGCCATGGAAGCCGCGGGCTACTGAATCTTCCTCCCAGCCGGAGGGCGGGTGCGCCCGCCCTCCGGTCCTTTCTCTCTTGAGATTACAACCCCGAATCTTAAACACTTCGGGCGTTGACAGAGGAGGTCTGTCCAATGGCCACCCAGCATTCGCGTTCCGCAGCCCGCTTTATGTTGGCGCCGGCCGTGATCCTGCTTCTGGGCTGGATGCTCGTGCCGCTTACGATGACGCTTTTCTTCTCCTTTAAGAAGTACCTGCCGATGCGCGGCGACTCGATGGCCAATGGACTGGACTGGGTCGGTTTCGCGAATTACACCCGCTTCGTGACCTCCAGCTCGTTCTGGCCGAGTGTGCAGACGACCCTGGTCATCGTCGGCGGTGTCCTGGTCATCACCGTCGTTTTCGGCGTGCTGCTGGCGATCCTGCTGGACCAGCCGATGTGGGGCCAGGGCATGGTTCGCATCTTCGTCATCGCACCCTTCTTCGTCATGCCCACCGTGTCGGCGCTGGTCTGGAAGAACATGTTCATGGACCCGGTGAACGGCCTTCTGGCACATCTTTGGAAATTCTTCGGCGCCGCGCCCGTGGAGTGGCTCAGCCAGGCGTCGATGCCCTCACTGATTATGATCGTCAGCTGGCAATGGCTACCCTTCGCGACCCTGATCCTCCTGACGGCGATCCAGTCACTCGACAGCGAACAACTGGAGGCCGCCGAAATGGATGGCGCTCCGGTCCTGAAGCGGTTTTGGTTCATCGTGCTGCCGCATCTGAGTCGCGCGATCACCATCGTGGTCCTGATCCAGACGATCTTCCTCCTGGCGATCTTTGCGGAAATCTTTGTCACCACTGGCGGCGCGTTCGGCACCAAGACACTCAGCTACCTGATCTTCCAGCGTGTGCTGGAAAGCCAGAATGTCGGCCTTGGCTCTGCCGGAGGCGTCTACGCCATCATCCTCGCCAATATCGTCGCGCTCTTCCTGATGCGCATCGTCGGCAAGAACCTGGACGCATGAGGAGGAAAGGATAATGGCCCGCGCTGTCACGACGCAACGCAAGACGATCAACACGGTCGCTGCCTGGGTGATCGGCCTTCTGATCTTTTTCCCGATCCTCTGGACGATCCTCACCAGCTTCAAGACCGAGGCCCAGGCGATCAGCGACCCGCCGATCTTCCTGTTCTTCGACTGGACGCTTGAAAACTACTCGGTTGTACAGGAGCGCTCAGACTACATGCGTTTCCTTTGGAACTCGGTGATCCTGGCGGGCGGCTCTACTCTTCTGGGTATCATCATCGCCGTCCCCGCTGCCTGGTCGATGGCCTTTGTGCCCTCGCGCCGCACCAAGGACATCCTGCTGTGGATGCTCTCAACCAAGATGCTGCCGGCGGTGGGCGTGCTCTATCCGATCTATCTGCTTTTCATCCAGTTTGGGCTTCTCGACACGCAACTGGGGCTGACCCTCGTCCTGATGCTGATCAACCTGCCGATCATCGTCTGGATGCTCTATACCTACTTCAAGGAAATCCCCGTTGAGATTCTCGAGGCTTCGCGGATGGACGGCGCCGGCCTGCGTGAGGAGATCCTCTATGTCCTGACGCCGATGGCCTTGCCCGGCATCGCCTCGACCGTTCTGCTGAACTTCATCCTCGCCTGGAACGAGGCGTTCTGGACCCTCAACCTGACCGCCGCCCAAGCCGCACCGCTGACCGCGTTCATCGCCAGCTATTCCAGCCCCGAGGGCCTGTTTTTCGCCAAACTCAGCGCGGCTTCGACCATGGCAATCGCACCGATCCTGATCCTCGGCTGGTTCAGCCAGAAACAACTCGTCCGCGGCCTGACCTTCGGCGCGGTGAAATAGGGAAGACGGAGATGGGACAGATTACGCTCAACCAGGTAACCAAGACCTTCGGCGACGTGAATGTCATTCCGCCCTTGGATCTGGAAATCAACGACGGCGAGTTCGTGGTGTTCGTCGGGCCTTCGGGCTGCGGGAAGTCCACCTTACTCCGGCTGATCGCCGGACTGGAGGATGTGACCAGCGGGATGATCCAGATCGACGGCAACGATGCCACAGCAGTGCCGCCGGCCAAGCGCGGGTTGGCGATGGTGTTCCAGTCCTATGCACTCTACCCGCATATGTCTGTACGCAAGAACATCGCCTTCCCGCTCAAGATGGCCAAGATGGATCAGGCTGAGATCGACAGGCGTGTGAACAACGCAGCCAGCGTGCTGAACCTGGCGGATTACATCGATCGCCGCCCCGGGCAGCTTTCCGGCGGGCAGCGCCAACGAGTCGCCATCGGCCGCGCCATCGTGCGCGAACCCGCGGCCTTCCTGTTCGATGAGCCGCTCTCGAACCTTGACGCTGCGCTGCGGGTGGGTATGCGGCTCGAGATTTCCGAGCTGCACAAGCGACTCGACACCACGATGATCTACGTGACCCACGACCAGGTCGAGGCGATGACCATGGCCGACAAGATCGTCGTACTGCATGGCGGCGTGATCGAGCAGGTCGGCAGCCCTCTGGAGCTGTACCAGTCACCGCGCAACAGGTTCGTCGCGGGCTTCATCGGCTCGCCCAAGATGAACTTCATTGAAGGTGCCGAGGCCCAGAAATACGGCGCGCACACCATTGGCATTCGCCCCGAACATATCGAGGTTTCCGACAGTGTGGGCCCCTGGCAGGGCGTCGTCGGCGTGGCCGAGCATCTGGGTTCCGATACGTTTTTTCATATCCATGACTCCGGTCTGACCGATCCGCTGACCGTGCGCGCGGACGGCGAAGTCAGCTTCAGCCATGGCGACAGAATCCATATGACGCCCCGCGAGGACCGGATCCATAAATTCGACGCGCAAGGGATGAGAATCGGGTGAGCCGTCTGGAAGGCAAGACTGCAGTCGTCACAGGCGGGGCGCGCGGCATTGGACGCGCCATTTGTCGGGCCTACGCGGCAGAGGGGGCGCAGGTCGCCGTTGCCGACCGCCTGATCGACGACGCGCAGGAGACCGCGGCGCTCCTCGGCGAGGCCGGCATGGCCGTGGCGATGGACGTCACCGACGTGGATGCGATTGCCGCTGGTGTCGCCTCGGTCGAGCAGAAATGGGGCGGTGTGGACATACTGGTCAACAACGCCGGCATCTTCAACATGGCCTCCATCGAAGAGGTGACGGTCGAGGACTATCGCCGGCAGTACGACGTGAATGTCGCGGGCACGATCTTTGCCATTCAGGCTGTCGTGCCGAGCATGAGGAAACGCGGTGGCGGCGTCATCATCAACTTCTCGTCGCAGGCAGGCCGTCGTGGAGAGCCCAACATCACACTCTACTGCTCGACCAAGGCGGCGGTGATCTCGATCACCCAGTCCCTGGCGCTGGAGCTGGCCAAGGACAGGATCCGCGTCAATGCGATTGCCCCGGGCGTCATCGACACGCCGATGTGGGCCCAGGTGGACGCGCTCTTTGCGAAGTATGAAAACAAGCCCGTCGGACAGAAGAAGCGTGAAGTGGGCGAAGCCGTGCCGCTCGGCTACATGGGTGCGCCTGAAGAGGTCGCCGAACCCGCGGTTTTCCTTGCCTCCGAGGACGCAAGGTATATCACGGCACAGACGCTCAACGTGGACGGCGGCAACTGGATGAGTTGAAAGGCCTGGTGTCATGTATCTCGAAAAGCTGAAATTGGACGGACGCGTTGCCGTGGTCACCGGCGGCGGGCAAGGCATCGGGGCCGCCTGCGCCCGGGCCCTGGGGGAGGCCGGCGCCACTGTCGTCATTGCCGAACTCCATCCAGAGCGGGCCGAGGCTTCCGCCGCGGAGCTGGTCGAACTGGGTCTTCAGGCGGAAGCCATGCCCCTCGATGTCACCCGGTCCGCTGCCGTCGACCGCGCAGCGGCCGAGATCGTCGCGCGCCACGGCCGTGTGGATGTGCTGGTGAACAACGCCGGAGTGGCCAAGAGCGATGTGAGGGCCGAAGACACCAGCGACGAACACTGGCGTTTCCATATGAACGTCAATCTGGACGGCCTGTTCTGGTGCTGCCGCGCATTCGGCCGACAAATGCTGAAGCAGGGCAGCGGGTCCATCGTCAACATCGGTTCCATGTCCGGCTTCATCGTGAACAAGCCGCAGCCACAGGCCTTTTACAACGCCTCCAAGGCCGCCGCACACCACCTGACCAAGTCCCTGGCCGCCGAGTGGGGCGCCAAAGGCGTACGGGTGAACGCCGTGGCCCCGACCTATATCGAAACCCCGTTGACCGCCTTTGGCATGAACGAATGTCCAGAGATGTACGAGACCTGGCTGGAGATGACGCCGATGGGCCGCGTCGGACAGCCGGACGAGATCGCCTCGGTGGTCCATTTCCTGGCCTCCGACGCCGCCAGTCTGGTCACCGGCGCCGTCGTGATAGCCGATGGCGGCTATACCTGCTGGTAAGGGATCGGCTCAGGCGGGTTCCAGCAAGGCCTTTGCCGTGTCGGTATCGGTGACCAGATCGGTGAAGTAGCCGCGCTCCAGCAGCGCCCGCAATACCGGGACCTTGGCCGGGCCGCCGGAGACCATCACCCGCCGCGGAATCTTGATGAAGTCGCTGGGCGGGAAGCCGAGCACACGGCGATTGATCGGGTGATCGAGGATCTGCGCTTCGGCATCGATGTAGTAACCCAGGAAATTGCCGATGGCGCCCGCCTTGGAGGCTTCGCGGAACTCGGCATCGTCGACGAAGCCCATGCGCCGGATGGTGCTGGAGTCGACCCCGCCGACGCTGGCCAAGGCAAGATCGGCGGACTGGGTCTTCAGGTAAACCTCCCGCATCATCGGCTGCTGCAGGATCGTGTCGCGGCTCTCCTCGCTGTCGCAGACGATGGGCCCCGGCAGGTAGTAGCATTCCGCGTGTAGCCGCGCCGCGAGATCGGTGGTGGCCTCGAAGGCGTCCACCGAGGAGCGCCGCGTCAACGAGCCCAGCATTGAGACTACCGCCGCATCGCGCAGCGGTTTGTCCTCCGTCGCCTGGGCCATGGCTTTCAAGGTGACACCCCAGGCGATGCCGATGGTCATGCCGTCGTCGTAGAGGGCGCTCAGCGGGCCGGCGGCGGCACGGCCGAGCACCTCGGCCAGCTGCGCCTCGTCGGCCACGCCGCCGATCACCACCTCGACCAGATCCAGGCCGTAGGTCTCGGCGAGCTGCTGCTCGAGGGCGACGTTTTCCGCCAGCTTGGAATGGATGGTCACCCGCACGATGCCGCGCCGCCGCGCTTCCGCCAGCAGGCGGTTCACCCGCACCCGGTTGATGCCCAGGGTCTCGGCGATTTCCTGCTGGGTGCGCCCCAGCATGTAGTAGTGCCAGCAGATGCGCACCGCCAACTGCTCGGGCCAGGTCTCGCGCTGGGCCTCGTCCCCGAGGCGCTGAGCATCATGGTTCGCCCGAACCATAGGTCACTCTCTTCGTCCGTTCGGTCTGAGAGCATTAGCATGAACAAATGATATTGCACGGAAAAAAATGTTATGCGACCTTTGCAGTCAAGAATCATAAGGAACGCTGCCGCGGGCGCCGCCTGCCGGTCCGGCGATTGGGGAGGTTTGAGGTGGGTCCACGGCCGTCGTCACGGCGCGATCCGGAATCAGCAGGGCCGCCGCGCAGAGGGCTGCGGGCGTCATGACGGGCAGCATGATCCGCGCGCCCCGCTTCATGATCGCAGACCACCCCTTGCCGTGGCTGCTGCCGCTGATCGTGATTTTGGTGGTCTTCGCGCTCTACCCCTTTTTCTACAATATCTTCCTGTCCTTTCATGAGTTCGCGCCGCGCAAGCGCGAGCTGGTGCCGGTCGGCTTTGACAACTGGGTCCAGCTCTTCGCCGACCCGCGCATGTGGAACGCCTTCTCCGTCACGCTCCTTTACACCGGGATCTGCCTGACCATTCAGGTCGTCCTTGGAATGGCGATCGCCCTGCTGATCGATTCCGACGATCCGGGCTTCGGCTTCCTGCGCGGGGTCCTCACCCTGACGCTGGTCATCCCGCCGGCCATCACGGGCATGATGTTTCTGCTGATGCAGGACGCCCAGTTCGGGATCATCACCTGGACGCTGCAGTCCCTGGGCCTGCTGACCCAGGCGACACCGATCCTGGCCACACCTTCACTGGCACTGTGGGGCGTGATCGTCGCCGACGTCTGGCAGTGGACACCCTTCATGGTGCTGATTTTCGTGGCCGGGCTGCGCTCCCTGCCCCGCGATCCCTTTGAATCTGCGATGATCGACGGCGCCAGTTCCTGGCAAATGTTCCGGCGGCTCACCCTGCCGATGATGGGCAAGGTCATTGCCATCGCGGTGCTGATCCGCGGCATCGACCTGTTCCGCATGTTCGACTACGTCTTCGTCATGACCTCAGGCGGCCCGGGGACTTCGACCTACACCCTCAGTCTTTATGCCTGGGAGCAGACCTTCAGCTTCATCAAGTGGGGCTACGGCGCCACCCTCAGTCTCTTTGCGCTTTTCGTCATCCTGATCGCCGCGAACCTCTTCGTCGTCGTCTTCAAGGTCAGGTGGTAGCCCATGCTGTTGAGTCCCGGACAGCGCATTCTCCGCGCCCTCGCCGCCTGGGCGGTGGTCATGCTCTTCGCTTTCCCGATCTACTACTGGGTGACGGTCTCCATCAAGCTGGACCGGGAGATCTTCTCGATCCCGCCCAAGGTTTTCTCCTTCGAAACCAGCGCCAAGTCCTACGAGGAGGTCTTCGGCATCTCCCTGGGCTTCGAGCAGGGCCTGTCGGTGCTGCCGGGGGGCGGCGACTTCTACATGACCCCCCGCCTCTGGGATTCCATCGTCATCGCCGTCTGCTCGACGGCCCTGGCCATCGTCATCGCCACCCTGGCGGCCTACGCCCTTTCGCGCATGCGGTTTCGCGGCCAGCACCACTTCGTGTTCTGGATCCTCTCGACCCGCATGATGCCGCCGGTGGCCGTCGCCATTCCGATGTTCTTCATCTACCGCGACTTCGGCCTTCTGGACACCTATCACGGCGTGATCCTGATTCATGCGCTGATGAACATGCCGCTTGCGGTGCTGCTGCTGAAGAGCTTCTTCGACGACATCCCCCGGGAAATCGACGAGGCCGCCCTGATCGACGGGGCGTCGCGCTTCCTGGTGTTCCGAAAACTCGTGCTGCCGATGGCCATGGGCGGGATCGCCGCAACCGCGGTGCTCTGTTTCATCTTCTCCTGGACGGAGTTTCTCTTTGTCCTGACGCTGACGCAGACGGGCCTGAAGACCGTGCCGGTGGTCTCCTCGACCTTCGTCACCTCGACCGGCACGGCCTGGGGCAACATGGCGGCGCTCGGCACCGCGGCCATTCTGCCGGCCTTTATTTTCATCCTGCTCGTGCAGAAGAACCTGGTGCGCGGGCTCACATTGGGATCAGTGAAACAGTGAAGTGGAGCAAGAGACACCACGATTGTCTGCTGACCTGCGAACGGCCCGCCTGGGCCTAGATTGAGGGAGGAGTTGCGATGAGAGAGTCTGATCGAAAGTTGTATCTTGCCTCTGTCACGGACCGCTATGTCCGCGGCGACCTGTCACGGCGCAAGTTCCTGCGCGCCGCGAGCAAGCTGGGCCTGGGTGCCGGGGCGCTGGGACTCACCGCCACCATGCCGTTCGGATTTCGGGGCGGCGTCTTCAACACGGCGGCGGCTGCGGAGATCGTCCCCGATGCCGACATGATGGCCTGGTTGAAGGACGCGGCGAAGCCTTTCGCGGGACAGACCATCCGTCTCGCCACCGAGTCCACGCCGCCGTCGAATGCGATCAACGAGCATCTGAAGCCCTTCTTCGAGGAAGCCACGGGCATCAATGTGGAGATCGAGGTTCTGCCGCTGGAACAGGTGCTCCAGAAACTGACCCTGGACGTCGCGTCCGGCCTCGGCACCTACGACCTCTACTATCTGGATCAGAGCTGGATGGCGAGTTTCTCGGGCGACGTGCTCGATCCGCGCGAGAAGTATGCCGCCAAGCCGGACCTGGCGATGCCGAACTACAACTTCGACGACTTCCTCGGCCCGCTGGTCGACGGCATCTCGATGTACGACGGCATCATGGTCGGCGTTCCCTACGACATTCCGATCTTCATCTACATGTACCGCAAGGACGTCTATGACGAGCTCGGCCTGAAGGTGGCGACCACCATGGACGAGTTCCTGGCCAACGCGCAGGCGATCCAGAAGGCCAAAGGCCCGGATATCTACGGCACGACAGGCCAGATGAAGTCCGGCCACTACAGCCTGGAGTGCGACTGGACGGCCTGGCTCTGGGGCCATGGCGGATCGATCTTCGGGCCGGACCAGAAGTTCAGCGGCAACGACGCCGAGGGCCTGGAGGCCATGGACTACTGGGTGAGGCTGAAGGAGAACATGCCCCCGGGCGTGACCTCCTGGACCTGGGACGGCCAGGGCCAGTCGGTGGCCCAGGGCATCGCCGGCCAGGTGCTGAGCTGGGGCGAGTTCTTCCCCTCCTGGGACAACCCCGATGCTTCGCGGGTCTCCGGGCTCATGGAGGCGGCCATTCCGCCGGCCCCCAACGCCCTGCGCACGGTCGAGCAGACCGGCTTCGGCGAGATCCCGGGCGTCGGTCATCAGGGCGGCTCTTCGCTGGCGGTGTCCAAGTACTCGAAGAGCCCGGATGCGGCCTGGCTGTTCGCCCAGTGGGCGACCTCCGCCGACACCCAGGTCTTCATCACCACGTTGGGCGGCGGTACCGGTCCCACCCGCACCAGCGTCTACGACGACGCCCGGGTGAAGGCCAACGCCAAGCCAGGAATTCCCGGGACGACACGTCATCTCGATGTGGTTCGCGAAACCATCGACAACTACATGGGCTCCGAACCCGACCTGCCGGAATGGGCGGAGCTCGCAAACGACACTATCCCTGTTGAACTTGGCCGTTTCTTTGCCGGTGAATACGACAGTGCGAAGGCGGCAATGGACTCCATTGCCGAGAAGACCAACAAGATCGTATCCGGTTAAAGTGGGATGCGGCGGTGGGCTGCAGACGATCGCAGCCCACCTCCTTTTTTTCGGATTTTCCGTGGTCGGACAACAAAGCTGAAGGTCTATGGCCGCCTCTCGCGACCTCGTCATCGGGATCGACTCCTCGACGCAAAGCACCAAGGCAATCGCCTGGACCCGCGAGGGAGAGGCCCTGGCCGAAGGACGAGCGCCGCTTGCCCTGTCGAACCCGCAGCTCTATCACTTCGAGCAGGACAGCGAGGACTGGTGGCGGGCCTGCGTCATCGCGCTTGAGGACCTGCTGTCCAAGGTTAAAGCGGAGCGGATCGCAGCCCTTGCGATCTCAAACCAACGCGAGACTTTCGTCCCGCTCGACGAAGCGGGACAGGCGCTGCGCCCCGGCATCCTCTGGCTTGACGAGCGTGCGCGCCAGGAAGTCGACGATCTCAGCGCCGAACTTGGCGCCGAGACGATCCACCGCATCACCGGGCGCTTTCCGGATATAACCCCCTGCGTGTACAGCTACCTCTGGCTCAAACGCCACGAACCGGAGGTCTTCGCCCGTACGGCCTGCTTCACCGACGTCCAGTCGTTTCTGGTTCAGCGTCTCTGCGGCGCCCTGAAGACCGGCTGGATCTCAGCCGACCCCATGGGGCTGTTCGATCTCGTTGAGAAACGCTGGGCGCCCGAGATTCTGGCCGCCCTGGAGTTGCGGGAAGAACAGATGCCGACGGCCTTTGCACCCGGCACACTGCTCGGAGAGGTGAACGACGAGGCCGCAACCGCCACGGGCCTGCAACCCGGAACACCGGTCTTTGCGGCCGGCGGCGACGGCCAGCTTGCCGGGCTAGGCACCAACTGCACGGCGCCGACCCGCGCCTACATCAACCTGGGCACCGCCGTGGTTTCCGGCGTCTGGTCGCCCACCTACGCCTTTGACCGGGCATGGCGCACCGAGATCGCCGCCCAGGGCGAAGGCTACATTCTGGAGAACTGCCTGCGCTCCGGCGCCTTCCTCATCAACTGGTTCGTCGACCGCTTCACCCCGCAGGGGCGCAGCAACCCGAACGTTTTCTCGGATCTGGAAGAAGCTGCCGAAGCCATTCCCCGTGGCTGCGAAGGGCTCATGGCCCTGCCGTACTGGTCTGGTGTCATGGACCCCCACTGGGACACGGCGGCGCGCGGCTGTCTCATCGGCTTCGGCGGCGGACACGGGCCCGCCCATGTCTACCGCGCCCTTCTGGAGGGCATGACCCTGGATCAGGTCATGCGCACCCGCCTGATGGAGAAGAACGCGAAGCTCGACATCACGGAGTACCTAGCCATCGGCGGCGGCGCGGCAAGCCCGCTCTGGCGCCAGATGCTGGCCGATGCCTCGGGCAAGACGGTGCAGATCTCCGACACCGTCGAGGCCTCCGCGCTGGGCGCGGGCATGATCGCGGGCTACGGCGCCGGCTGGTACGGCTCTATCGTCGAGGCCGCCGAAGCCATGGCCGGGAAAACAACGGCCGTCGAACCGAACGAGGATCACCGGAGGGACTACGAGGAGCTGCTGGAGATCTACAGCGGGCTCTATGACGCAACCGCCGCGACCAGCCGGAAGCTGGTCGCCTTCGCTTCACGGGGAACTGCTGCATGACGGCAACCAGCATCCATCACGCCAAATCCTACGGCGGGGTCATCGATCAGCTTGTCGCCGGCGAGTGGGTCGACCCGACAACCGGCAAGCCTGTCAGGCTGCCGATCGACAGCATCGTGATCGAGTCCAGCCTGGACGGCCATGAGGCCGACCTGATCGCCGCCCTGCATCCCAAGCGCCCGCTGCTGGTGGTCTGCGACGAAAACACCCGGGACGTGCTCGGCAAGCGGGTCTATGAGGCTCTGAAGCCGCTCGGCCAGGTCGACGAGTATATCTGGGCCAACCCACGCTGCAGTGAAGAGGGCGTGGCCGAACTGATGGCGGAGACCCGCGGCTATGAAACCCTGATCGCCGTCGGCTCAGGTACTGTCAGCGACAGCGTGAAGTATGCCACCTTCCAGGATGGCCGCGACTACTCGGTTTTCCCGACCTCGCCGATGAACGCCTACTCGACGCCGACGGCCTCGGTCACTTCGTCAGGCATGAAGAAGTCCATCACCTGTCATTCGGCGCGGGGCATCTTCATCGATATGGAGGTGCTGGCTCACTGCCCCAAGCGCCTGGTGCGGGCTGCCTTCGCCGATGTCATCTGCCGCACCACCGCCCAGGTCGACTGGCTGATGTCGAACCTGCTCTTCGACACCACCTATTCACCCTCTCCCTACATCCTGCTGGCCTACGACGAGGACGGCATGCTCGATCATGCCGGCGAACTTACCTCCGGCAACCTCGACTATCTTGCCATGCTGACCCGCATTTCCACGATCATGGGCCTGGGCACGACTTTCACCGGCACCACACACTCCGGCAGCATGGCCGAGCACATGATCTCCCACTGCATCGACATGTTCGCGGGCGAGGCTCACCCCGGCACCTCCCACGGCGAGCAGGTCGGCGTGACCACCCTCACCCTCTCCGCCCTGCAGAATCAGATTCTGGGCGCCGACAGCCCGCCGGAGGTTGCCCCCACGGCCATTCCGGATGACGAACTGACCGCGCGCTACGGGCCGGAGATGGCCGGCATCATGGTCGAGCAGACCCGCAAGAAGGCGATCGATGCCGCCATGGCGGAGCGCATCAACGAGCGCTTTGCGCAGGACTGGGACGGCTTTGTCGAACCCCTGCGTCAGGTCATGCTGCCGCTGGAGCGCCTGCAGACCGCGATGGCGGCGGCGGGCTGCCAGCAGACGCCGGAGGATCTGGGCCTTGACCCGGCCTTCTACCGGCAGATCCTGGCGGACGGCCGTTTCACGCGGGATCGCTTCACGGCACTGGACCTGGCCGACGACAGCGGGCTCTTGGAGCCCTTCGTGGCGGCGCATCCTTGATACTGAGCAGGAGGATAGCGGAAAGAAACTATGGCATCGGTTGAGTACGAGAACGTCGGCAAGAGCTTCGGCCCGGTCCGGGTGATGGAGAACATTTCCTTCACCATCGCCGACCAGCGCTTTGTCGTCCTGCTTGGGCCCTCGGGCTGCGGCAAGACCACCCTGTTGCGTATGACCGCCGGCTTGGAAAGCATTGCCGAAGGGGAGATCCGCATCGGCGGTGCGCGGATGAACCAGGTGCATCCGCGCGACCGCGACATCGCCATGGTGTTTCAGAACTATGCGCTCTACCCGACGCTCAAGGTCTACGACAACATTGCCTTCAGCCTGCAGGTCCGCAAGCACGCGAAGGAAGAGATCCGCCGCCAGGTCGAATGGGCCGCGGACCTGTTGAACCTCAGCCCCTATCTCGATCGTTATCCAAAGGAGCTTTCCGGCGGCCAGCGCCAGCGCGTCGCCATGGGGCGGGCCCTGGTCCGCCATCCGCAGGTCTTCCTCTTCGACGAACCCCTGTCGAACCTGGATGCCAAACTGCGCGGCCAGATGCGCTACGAGATCCGCCGCCTGCACGACCGTTTGCAGACGACGACGATCTATGTGACCCACGACCAGATCGAGGCCATGACCATGGCCGACGACATCGTGGTCATGCGTGACGGCAACATCGAACAGATCGGCACGCCGGAGGAGATCTACGACCGCCCGGCCAATTGCTTTGTCGCCGACTTCATCGGTTCCCCCTCCATCAACTTCCTCACAGGCGCGGTGCGGGCCGAGGGCGGGTCGCCAGTCTTTCAGTCCGGCAGCGTCGCCCTGCCCCTGCCGGCGGACTGCGGCGCGAGCCCGGGTCAGTCGGTTGTCTGCGGCATCCGGCCCGTCGATGTCTCCGTCGCCCCCGAAGGGACGGTGCAGGGCGAGGTCATCCTGGTGGAGAGCACCGGTGCCGAATCGCACATCCTTCTATCGGCCGATGGGCAGGAACTGCGCGCCGTGGTTCAGGGACGCTACCGCGCCAGACCCGGCGATACTTGCGCACTCGATATCAACCCGGCCGCCCTGCATCTTTTCGATGCCGACAGCGAAAAGCGGATCGGCTGATGGCACGGGTTCTGATTCTCGGGGCCGGTGTCATGGGCAGCGCCATAGCCGTGCCCGCCCTCGACAACGGGCATCAGGTGACCCTGGTCGGGACCCATCTCGACGGCCGGATCATCGAGGCTCTGAGAAAAGATCGCAACGGCCACCCAAAGCTCAACGCCCCGCTGCCGCCGTCCGTCCAACCGCTGGAGATCAATGCGCTCAGCGAAGCTCACCTGCGCGACGCCGATTTCGTCATCGTCGGCGTCTCAAGTCCCGGCATCGACTGGGCGACGGACAAGCTGAAACGGTTTCTGACCGCGCCGCGCCCCCTGGCTCTGGTTACCAAGGGTCTGCAGCCCTGGAACGGCCAATTGCGCTCCTTCGCCGGGGGCCTCGCGGAGGCGCTGGCCGATATCGGCATGACGCCGGGCATGGTGGTCGGTATCGGCGGCCCCTGCATCGCCAAGGAACTCGCCGACCGGCAACCGACCGCCGTCGTCTATGCGGGTTTGGACCGTCAGGTTTTGGAAGCGCTTCGGGCTGTGATGCAGACCGACTACTACAGGGTTGCTCTCAGCGACGACCTGGAGGGGGTCGAGGTCTGCGCTGCCCTGAAGAACTTCCTCGCCATTGCCGTCAGTGCCATGTTGACACGCTATCCGGAGATCAATCCGCAACCTACAAAGCCGCAGGCGATGAACCCTGCCGCCGCCGCCTTCACGCAGGCGGTGCGGGAGATGGCTGCCCTGACCCGCTGGTTCGGCGGGCAGCCGCAGACAGCCTACGGGCTGGCCGGGCTCGGCGACCTGAATGTCACCGTCGGCGGCGGCCGCAACAGCCGCCTGGGATTTCACCTGGGAGAGGACATGACCTTGGAGGAAGCGCTCGGCGGCCCGCTCGCCGGCGAGACGGTGGAAGGGGCCGACACCGCCCTCGTCCTCGCCGCGCCCCTGGAAAAAGCCTTCGCGGATGGGCAACTGGATCCTCTGGACTATCCGATGACCCGCACGCTGATTGCGACCATCCGCGATGGCGGACCGCTGTCCCTGGACTTTACCGCCATTCGCTTTGCGTGACGGCCTGCCCGGAAAGGAAGAGCGATGACCACCGCAAAAAGCCTTGCAAAAAGCGTTGGCCTTGGATGTGACCATCTGGGCCTTGAGTTGAAAAACGCGCTGAAGACGCACCTGGAATCCCAGGGGCTCAGCGTCACGGATATCGGCGTCGACAGCGAGAACCCTGTCGACTACCCGGATATCGGCGCCGAGCTGGCACGCCGCCTCGCCGGCGGCGAGTTCGAGCGGGGCATCCTGGTCTGCGGCACCGGCGCCGGCATGGCGATTGCAGCCAACAAGGTGCCGGGTGTCCGCGCGGTTTGCGTGATGGACCCCTACACGGCCGAGCGGGCCATCGCCTCCAACAACGCACAGGTGATCACCTTCGGCGCCCAGATCATCGGAACTTCCGTCGCGCGGATGCTGACCGACATCTATCTCAGCAACGAGTTTCAGGGCGGCCGTTCGGCCCCCAAGGTGGCAAAGCTCGAAGCCCTGGACCGCTAGGGTCCGGCCTGTGACCGCAGATGCGCGCTACATCGGGGTCGACCTTGGCACCAGCGGCGTCCGCATTGTCCTGACCGACGGTCAGGACCGGATCCTCACGCAGCTCCAGTGTTCCCTGCCCCCGCCCGACCAGAAAGACGGGCGTGTCAGTCAGGACCCGGCCCTCTGGTGGCAGGCCGTCGACGGACTGATGGTCCGTCTCGGCCGCGAAGCCGATCTGCATACGGTTGCCGCGCTCGCGGTCGACGGCACCTCCGGCACCATTCTTGTCTGCGATGAAACCGGGGAACCGCTTGCCCCCGCGCGCATGTACAACGACCGCAGCGCCGTGGCCCAGGGCCGCCGGATCGACACCGTGGCGCCGGCCGACAGTATGGCGCGCGGAACCGGCGGCGCCCTCGCGCGGCTGCTGGGGCTCCTTGAGGAGACAGGAGCGACCCTGCCCCGCTTCGCCCTGCACCAGGCAGATTGGATTGCGGGCAGGCTGACCGGCCGCTACGGCCAGAGCGACTTCAACAACTGCCTGAAGCTCGGCTTCGATGCCGTGGCGCAGCGCTGGCCCGCCTGGATGGCCGATCTCGGCTTCAATCTCTCGCTTCTGCCTGAAGTGGAGCCTGCCGGCCAACCGCTGGGCCCCTTGCGACCGGACCTGGCGGAACGCTATGCCCTGCCCGCTGACTGCCTGGTCGTCCGCGGAACCACCGACGGCAATGCCGCCTTCCTGGCCGCGGGCCGCTTCGAGCCGGGAATGGCCGTCACCTCGCTCGGCAGCACCCTGACCGTAAAACTCGTTTCCGCCGATCCGGTTTTCGCGCCGGAGTTCGGGGTCTACAGCCACCGTCTGCTCGGCCACTGGCTGGCCGGTGGCGCCAGCAACACCGGCGGCGCGGCCATTGCACGCCACTTTCCGGTAGAGGAGCTGCAACGTCTGACGCCGCAGCTGCGCCCGGAAGCGCCGACCGGCCTTTCCTACTATCCGCTTCCGGCCCCGGGGGAGCGGTTTCCAGTCGCGGACCCGGACATGCAGCCCTCGGTCTCCCCCCGTCCCGAAGACGACGCCGTCTTCCTGCAGGGCCTTCTCGAGGGTGTCGCGCGGATCGAGCGGGAAGCCTACGGGCGCCTGGCGAGCCTGGGCGCAACGCCGGTCGCGCGGGTCCTGACCGTCGGCGGCGGTGCCGCCAATGCGGCCTGGACCCGGATCCGAGAGCGTGTCATGGGCCTGCCGGTCGGCACTGCCCCGCAGACCGAGGCCGCCTACGGCGCGGCGCGCCTGGCCCGCCTTGGATATCAGGGCGCCGTCAGCCTCAATGCAGGTCCATGCAGTTCGCGTAGTAGGTGACCGTCGCCGGCCAGTCGGAAAAGACGCCCTTGACGCCAACGTCCTGGGCCAGAACGTGCAGCAGTTCGAACATGGCGCCGTCGGAGCGGGTCACCTCCTTGATCGACTGATAGTACCAGCCCCCGCCGCCGCCCAGCGGGCCGGAGCGCTCAAGCGTCCAGGTGATCAGGTTCAGGCCCGCCTTGCGCGCCTCCCTGGCATAGGTGGAAGGCACGATCTCGCCCTCCGCCACCGTCACCAGCACCCACAACGGCGGGGCGATGTAGTTCACGCCGCGGTCCGCCAGTTCCTGCATGCTGGGCGCGAAGGTCTCCGGCTTCATGGGATCGAAGCCCTCGACGTTGTAGCGGCCGTCCAGATAGACCGCCTGCCTGCCGAACTCCGGCTCGTTCTCGATCCAGTAGAGAACGTCGTTCAGATTGAAGGACTGGGCCCAGACGTCTTCAGGCGGAACGCCGGCGGCCTTGTACTCGTCGATCAGCTTCTGGGCGTAGTCCTCCTGGGAGAAACCCTCGAAGGGCATCTCGACGGCGGGCGCCTTCAGTTCCGGCGTGAACTTGGCGCCCAGCGTGCGGAAAAGGTCGATGGACTCCGCATGGGTCATCAGCGTCCCCGTGCTGGCGGCGTAGAGATCGGTGCGCCACGCCGCCGTGCCGTCCATGTACTCCTCGACGCTCTGCGCGCGCTTGTCCGCCGCATCCATCTTCCCGACGAGGGTCTTGAACTCGGCCAGGGTGACGTCGCTTGCCCGGCATTCGGCACTGGCATCGGCGCCGTTCCCGGCCGGTGTGAAGCCCGCCGTGCATTTGGGCGCCAAGGGCGACGCCAGAATGTTGGTGGTCGTGTGCAGATCGTCCTGCGCGTGGCGGCAGACCAGTTCCTTGTCCTTGGTGAAGGTGACATCGCATTCCAGGATCCCCGCCCCCATGCGCGCCGCCGCCACGTTGGACTCGACCGTATGCTCCGGGAACATCAGCGGTGCGCCGCGGTGACCGATGGAGAAGAGCTTCCGCTCAAAGTCCCGTTCGGCGCAGGACAGCAGTTTGGACTTCAGGACGCCGTCATCCATCTGGTCGATCAGGAAGAAGGGCCGCGGTCCCAGTTGGATCGTCTCGGCCTGTACGGACCCCGCCGCCGCAGCCCCGCCCAGCACCAGACACATCACCTTCAACGCTTTCATCTGCGGCCTCCATCTTCCCGTATTCAACACGGCGTTAGTGGCTCAGGGAAGCGTGAATCGCAAATGACGTTCGCATGACAGCGGCGTGAAGTCAGAGCGCCCGAACCCGGCCCGACAGCCCTTCTCCCCGCTTTATGGACGAACCGCCGGTCATCTCTCTCATCGTTCTTGTACCAATGTTCCGGGGCTGGGACGTTGCCGTCCGGTTGTTCGGCTTTCTATACTGTTCGCGGTTGACGTCACCGATTCGTCCGGCGGTGTCGACACGCTGGGAGACGGGCAGTCTTGCTTGGGGGGAAGCGATGTGCGGCGGGCAGGCGACGGGAATCGACGATCCACAGCTGATCGAGCTCTTGGACTATTGGCAGAGTCTCAGGGTCGACGACGGGCTGCCGGCGCGCCAGGCGCTCGATCCGTCGGTCCTGCCGGCTGAACTCATGCCGCACTTCTTCATGTATGAGGTGCTTCGCGGGCCGCTGGACTACCGCATGCGCCTTGCCGGATCGATGCTCTGTGCGACGGTGGGCTTCGAGATGCGCGGCAAGACCTTCGACGAGATCCATCCGCAAGACCAAGCCGCTGAGATCAGGCGGGAGTTCGATGGCGTGGTTCAAAGCGGTCGGCCCCACTACGCAAAGCGCTCAGCGCAGTGGTTGCCCGACAGACTGCTGCACTACCGCCGCCTGCTGCTGCCTTTTGCCGAGGACGGCGTGACGGTGGACAGCCTCGGCGGCGCCTCGCTGTTCGACCTGCCCGACCGGCCCCTGTTCTAGCGCTCGCCCTTCCGGCGCCTACTCGGCTGCGGCAATAGGCGCCTTGGCGCGCTTCTCGCGGGCCGCTGCCTCCCGCTGGGCTTTGGCGACGGCCGCCTGTGCCGCCTCGGTATGGGCGAACATCTCCAGCCGCTCGTCTTCTCCGTGGTCAGTCACCGGTGTCAGAGCCAGGTCCGTGTAGTTCCTGCTGGCCGGGTCCCGCTTGATCCGCTGGCACTTAAGCCAGAGCCTCAGCGCAAAGCCGGCAAAGGGGACATAGGTTCTGAGCGCCTCCCAGACCCGGCGCGGGTAGAACACCAGCGGCGACTCCAAGGGCAGGCCCGAACGGCGCTGCCTGCGCACCTTGCGGCGGAAGTAGCCGCCCTGAAGCGGGTGCACCTTTTCGTAGCGGATGCAGCCGGCGAACTGCAGCGCGTGCGCCCAGATCCGCTCCGGCTTGTTGCCGCTGACAATGATCCGCCGCATGAGCGTTTCCAGATGCTCATCGGAGTAATAGAGCTCCCAGGCCCTGTTGTAGATGCCCTGCCATTCCTCCTTGGTCATGAGGGAGTGGCCGGTGCAGACGTGCTCCAGGTCATAGATGTTCATGTCGGGGTCCATGGGGACGCCCTTCACATAGAGGTTCTTGTGGTCCTCGGAGCCCGGCAGGGGCGTCAGGCAGAAAAACTCCAGGATGTCGATGGGCAGCTCGCGTTTGATGACCTCGATATCGTGGGCGATCTTCTCCGGCGTGTCGGCGGGAAATCCCAGGATATAGCCGGCATAGGTCAGGATCTGATGCTTGCGCCATTCCTGCAGCATCAGCCGATACTCGGTGATCCGGTTCTGGCGCTTCTTCGCGGCCATGAGGTTGTCCGGGTTGATGTTCTCCAGGCCGATAAAGACTCGCGCGACGCCGGCCCTCTTGGCCTTAGCCACGAAGTTCTCGATCTTGTGGCAGAGCGTGTCGACCTGAATGATGATGGAGAACGGCAGGCCGGTCTCTTCCTTCAGGTCGCCCAGGCGATCGAAGATCGCTTCCCAGTTCTTGTTCCGCGCGAAGTTGTCGTCGGTGATGAAGAACCGGGTGATGCCCTGCTCGATGTTCGCGCGCACCAGGCGCTCGACGTCGTCCGCCTCCCGAAAGCGGGACTTGCGGCCCTGGACGTTGATGATGGTGCAGAAACTGCACTGAAAGGGACAGCCGCGCCCAGCATCGAAACACGCCACCGAGCCGCCGTAACGGCGCACCAGGGATTCCGGCAGGTAGGGCGTGGGTTCGTTGTCGATCCCCGGCAGATCGTTCATGTAGTTGTAGATCGGCTTCAGCTCTTCGTTCAGCGCGTCGCGGTAGAAGTGGTGCAGCCGCCCCTCGCCCTCGCCGGCGTAAAGCGTGATGCCGAGGTCCAGGGCCTCCTGCAGGTCGGGCGGCAGTTCGGGCAGCATGGAGAGGCAGCCGCTCGGATGGAAACCGCCGATCGCCACCTGGATGCCCGCGGCGCGAAACTGGCGTGCCAGGTCCATGGCGCGCGGGAACTGGTTGGACTGCACCCCGACAAGACAGACCACACCGCGGACGCCGGGCGCGGTCATTCGCTCGATGATCCGCTTGACGGGTATGATCGTGTTGGTCTCGTCGTAAGCGTTGAGGTCGACCTCGACGTCGCCCCCAAGAAGCTTGCGGTCTATGATATCCAGCGAAAGGCCGTAGAGGCTCGAGAGCGTGTTGGACGGCACCCAGGCCTTGGCCCACTGAATGACGTAGCCGTCGTCGTCGTAGTGAGATGGCTTTATGAGCTCTACGACGAAATGCTGACTTTGACCGTTCTCAGTCATGTCGCCCCCAAGTCCGACCCACCTAGTCAGAATTCGTAGTCAGAATTAACCCATTATGGGAGCGAAATACAGGATGAAGCGGCTTGCTGGCGAAAACAGCCCCTTTGGGCCGACAAAAGGACGTAGAAAGAGCCACCGCAACAACAATTAGGAGTTAGGCGGACCGGCTTTGTGTCCAAACGGGCGGAATTGCGGCGACTCCGCGCCGGGCGAGGCCGACGCGGATGCCTTGCGAACTATACGTGTCTATTCGACGGTCACCGTGATCCGCTCGGACATCACCGGCGGATTGTGCGGGATGTGGCTCCAATCGCCCAAGACAAGCTGCAGCGTATGGGTTCCGGCGGGCAGTTCGACCGTGGTCTCGGTCTGTCCGCCGCCGAAATGGATGTGGCTGTCGTCCGCCGGGATCGGCTCGTTCAACTCTTCCCCCTCGATCGCCTCGTTGATGATCAGATGGTGGTGCCCGGTGTGCTTCTTGTCGTCCACGCCCGCCGGCGCGACGCCCATGCCGGAAAGGCCGAAGCGGATGGTCACCGGCGAGGAGACCGTCTGACCGTCCTGCAAATCGATGAAGTAGACCTTGGCATCGGGCGGCGCCGGCGTCTCGCCGGCCAGGGCTGCACCGGCCGCCAGAGTCACGGCGGCGGCGATCACGGGAATGCGCATGGAATAACCTCCCTGTTCGTCTTAGGCTCATGACCGGCGCGGCCATGATCTGAAGCGAGAACACCCAAAGACCGGAATTTATTCGCGTGGCAGTCGAAGGATCGGCGCAGGACCGTATGAAGGAGATGCTGGAGGGCTTCTATCCCCGGCTCTGGCGGTACTGCCTTGCCTTGACCCGGGAGCTCCCGGCAGCGGAGGACCTGTGCCAGGCCGCCTGCCTGAAGGCTCTTGAGAGCGCGCATCAATTTCAAGCTGGAACACACGCCGACCGTTGGGTTTTCCGCATTGCCAAGAACCTCTGGTACAACACCCTGAGAGCTGAGAACGTGCGCCGGGGCGGCGGACTGGTGCCCAGCGAGGAGTTGGCGCTGCCTGCGCCCGGGGCAGATGCGGAAGCGAATTTTTTCCATGCCGAAGTGTTAAAGGCAGTGATGGACCTGCCCGAGGCGCAGCGCGTGACGGTGTTCCTGGTCTATGTGGAGGGCTTTTCCTACAAGGAAGCCGCCGAGCACCTGCAGATCCCCATCGGGACCGTCATGAGCCGGCTTGCCGCGGCCCGCAACAAGCTCTCCGCCTTCAACGCCACCTCGGGCGCAGCCAGAAAACGGACCCTTTGACGGATGACGATGGACAGTAGGCCGATCGCCGACGAAGAACTGGTTGCCTATCTGGACGGTGAACTGCCGCAGGAGCAGGCGGAGGCCGTGCAGCAGGCGCTGCGCGACGATCCGGCCCTGCGTGCGCGGCTGGATGCCCTGAGGATCGACACCGACGCCGTAAAGTCGGCTTTCGACAACCTGCTTCCTTTGGCGCCGGGCCGTGCGCAGCCGACCCTTGAAGAAAGGCCTCCCGGCCCTCCGGACCGCTCCCCCGGTCGTCCTCTGGGTCGTCCTCTGGGTCGTTCTCTGGGTCGCCCCCTGGGCCGCCGGGCGGCTATCGCCGCGACACTTGTCGCCGTCGCAGCCATCGGCTTTGCCGGCGGCCGCATCACCGCCCCGACGCAGACCGAAGACTGGCGCATGGCCGTTGCCGAGTATCAGTTGCTCTATCGCAGCGAGACGCTGACCCATCTCGATCCCAGTCCGGCTGAACTCGAAACCGAACGGGCAAGGGTGGTCGCCCGACTGGGCCTGGATATCGCCGGCGCGACGCTTCGAAACGTCAGCGGCCTGCGTTATCGCCGCGCTCAGATCCTCGGCTACGAGGCGGCGCCGCTCGCCCAGTTCGCCTTTCTCGACAGCCGGGACCGTCCGGTGGCGTTCTGCGTAACCCCGACGGAGGCCGGCGACCGGCCCTTGCAGACACAGACCCTCAGGGGACTCGCCGCGGTGTCCTGGGCCGCCGACGGCTTCGCCTTTCTGGTGATCGGCGACGTCCCGCAGGGACTGCTGGACCGGGCCGCCCGCGACCTCTCCGCCTCCCTCGCTCGAGCCTCTCGAACCACGACCTCATGAGCGGCAGTCGGATACCGCCCCTCAAGAGCGGAACGGACTAGATCGCCGTCAGCGGTTCGTAGGCTTCCGGCCGCCGGTCGCGGAAGAACTGCCAGAGGTTCCGCACCTCGCGGACCATGTCCATGTCCATATCGGCCACGACCAGTTCGTCCTTGTCCTCGCTGGCTTCCACGAGGAACTCGCCGCGCGGATTGACGACATAGCTGGAGCCGTAGAACTTGCCGATGTTCCAGGGCGCCTCGGTGCCGACCCGGTTGACCGCGCCGATGTAACAGCCGTTGGCAACCGCGGAGGCCGGCTGTTCCAGTTTCCAGAGGTATTGGCTGAGGCCGGCCACGGTGGCCGAAGGATTGACGATGTACTCGGCCCCGCTCAGGGCCAGGGCGCGCCAGCCTTCCGGAAAATGCCGGTCGTAGCAGATATAGACGCCAAGCTTGCAGTAGGCCGTCTGGAACATCGGCCAGCCGGAGTTGCCGGGCTTGAAGAAGAACTTCTCGTAAAATCCTGCCACCTGCGGGATGTGGGACTTGCGGTACTTGCCGAGGTAGCTGCCGTCGGCGTCGATGACGGCGGCGGTGTTGTAGTAGACGCCGGTGATGTCCTCCTCATAGATCGGCACCACGATCACCATGGAGTGCTTCTTGGCATACTCCTGCATCAGTTTGACCGTCGGGCCGTCGGGCACCTTTTCCGCCGCGCCGTACCACTTCACGTCCTGGCTGGGACAGAAGTAGGGCTGGTTGAAGACTTCCTGCAAACACAACACCTGGACGCCCTTGGCGCCGGCCTCGTCGATCAGCGGCAGATGCGCTTCGTTCATTCTGTCGCGGATGGTTTCCGGGCTTTCCCCCGTATCCGCCTTCAGGGCCATCTGAATAAGGCCCGCCCGCACCGTCGCCATCGCTCGCTCTCCCTCTGCAATGCGCCGCGGCTCTCCCGCGGCACCATCTGTCCTGCGGAAGATTTGACCATTTGGTCAGGAAGTGATGCAAGGCCCTATTCGCCCGGCGTCAGGCTTCTCGCCTCCGATGCTCGCACCGAAAACCGGGCGAAAGCACGAAAAGCGGACTCGCATCGGGCTGCGACATGATGCAAAATTGACCAAACGGACAGGAAATCCAAAACAGGGACAGGCACAAGGAGGGACAGCAGTCATGGCGATCTTGATCAAGGGCGGCACCGTGGTGACGGCCGACCACTCCTATCGGGCCGACGTGCTGACCGAAGCGGACAAGATCGTCGCCATCGGTGAAAACCTGGAGGCTCCTTCCGGCGCCGAGGTGATCGACGCGGGCGGCGGCTACGTCATGCCGGGCGGCATCGACCCCCACACCCACATGGAACTGCCCTTCATGGGCACGGTGGCTTCCGAGGACTTCTTCACCGGCACCACCGCCGGCATGGTGGGCGGCACGACGATGATCATCGACTTCGTCATCCCCAATCCCCAGCAGGACATCATGGAGGCCTACCACACCTGGCGCGGCTGGGCGGAGAAGGCTGCGGGAGACTACTCCTTCCACGTCGCCATCACCTGGTGGGACGAGACCGTCAAGGAAGCGATGGGGACCCTGACCCGCGACCACGGGGTCAACTCCTTCAAGCACTTCATGGCCTACAAGGGCGCCATCATGTGCGATGACGAGGTCCTGGTGAACTCCTTCACCCGGGCCCGCGAACTGGGCGCCATCTGCACCGTCCATGCCGAAAACGGCGAGTTGGTCTTCCACCTGCAGAACGAGATCCTGAAGAGCGGTATCACCGGGCCGGAGGGCCATCCCCTCTCCCGCCCGCCCGAGGTCGAAGGCGAAGCCGCCAACCGCGCCATCCGCGTCGCCCAGGTGCTCGACGTGCCGCTCTACATCGTCCACAACTCCTGTATCGAATCCCTGCAGGCCATCACCCGGGCGCGCAACGAAGGCCAGCGCGTCTTCGGCGAGGTCCTGGCCGGCCACCTGCTGGTCAACGACGAGGTCTACCGCAACCCGGACTGGGATTTTGCCGCGGCCCACGTGATGAGCCCGCCGTTCCGCTCCAAGGAGCATCAGGACGCGCTCTGGCGCGGCCTGCAGGCGGGCATGCTGCAGACCACAGCCACCGACCACTGCTGCTTCTGCGCCCCGCAGAAGCGCATGGGCCACAACAACTTCACCCAGATCCCCAACGGCACCGGCGGGGTCGAGGACCGCATGCATGTGCTCTGGCACCACGGGGTGAATTCCGGCCGCCTGACGATGAACGAGTTCGTGGCCATCACCTCCACCAACGCCGCCAAGATCTTCAACATCTATCCGCGCAAGGGCTCGATCTCCGTCGGCGCCGATGCCGACATCGCGATCTGGGACCCGACCAAGGAGCGCACGATTTCCAAGGACACGCACCATCAGAACGTGGACTTCAATATCTTCGAGGGAATGACCGTCAAGGGCATCAATACGGTCACCATCAGCCAGGGCAAAGTGGTTTACCAGGACGGCGACGTCCGCACCGAACGCGGCGCGGGACGTTACGTCGACCGGCCGACCTTCGCGCCCTACTACGACGCTGTGAACCGCCGGCGGGAGGCAAAGACGCCGGTGGCGGTGAACCGGATGTAACAACACGGGTCCAAGGCCGACCGGACAGTGATAGCCGGGCGGCGAAGCACCGCAAACAAGGGAGCTAGGGGGATGACTTCTCGAATTTCGGGGAACGATACGGTATTGGCGAAACAAGGTTGGGGCCGGCGCTGTGTTCTGCGCGCCGGCGCGGTGGCTCTGGTGGCGGCCGCCGCCTTTGGGCTTTCCGGCGGCACGGCGCAGGCCGAAAAGCTGAAGGTCGCCGGCATCTACACGGTGCCGATCCAGCAGAAGTGGGTGGGCACCCTGCACCGGGCGCTGACCGCCGCCAAGGAGCGCGGCGACATCGAGTACAGCTTCTCGGAGAAGGTGTCCAACACCGACTATGTCCGGGTGATGCGCGAGTATGCCGAGGGCGGCGTCGATCTAGTGGTCGGGGAGGCCTTCGGCATCAGCCGCGAGGCCCGCAAGGTGGCCGATGACTATCCCGAAATCGCCTTCCTCATGGGCGATCCGGGCGTGCCCCACGGCAAGAACTTCTCCGTCTTCGACAACTGGATCCACGAGCCCTGCTATCTCATGGGGATCGTCGCCGGCACCATGACCAAGACCAACAGGATCGGCATGGTCGGCGGCTTTCCCATCGGCGAGGTGAACCGCCTGTTCCACGCCTTCATGGAAGGCGCGCGCTCGGTCAATCCGGACGTCGAATTCAAGGTCTCCTTCATCGGCTCCTGGTACGACCCGCCGAAGGCCAAGGAGTTCGCCTTCGCCCAGGTCGAGGCCGGGGTGGACGTGCTCTATGCCGAGCGGGCCGGCGTGGTCGACGCCGCCCGTGAGAAAGGCATCATCGCCTTCGGCAACGTGAACGACATGAACAAGGCCGAGAACGGCACCGACGTGGTGGTCGCCTCTGCCCTCTGGCACATGGAACCGGCTATCGACTACGCCATTTCCCAGGTGAAAGCCGGCACCTTCACGGCCGAGAACTACAAGGAGTGGACGATGATGAAGGCCGGCGGCGCCTCGCTCTCGCCGTTCTACGAGTTCGAAGACAAAATCCCGGCCGAAACCAAGGCGAAGATCGAGACGCTGGCCCAGGAGATCAAAGCCGGGGACTTCGTGGTACAGACCAACGACGACGAACCCAAGTCGACGTTCTGACCGAACGCGTCAGGGGTCGGGGCAGCAGTTCTAACGCTGCCCCGACCCCCGCAGAAATCGATCATCGGGGGATCTGACGATGGCGCAGGCGCAAGCGTCCGCCGCTGCCGCCACGAGCGCTGAGCCGGTGTTGCGGCTGTCCGGCGTCACCAAGCGCTTCGGAGCGCTGGTTGCCAACGACGCCATTTCCCTCGGTCTGGGGCGTGGGGAAATCCTGGCCCTCCTGGGCGAGAACGGCGCCGGCAAGACCACCTTGATGAGCATCCTCTTCGGTCACTACCTGGCCGACGAGGGCGAGATCGCGGTCTCCGGCGAAGCCTTGCCGCCGGGCTCCCCCAAGGCCGCCATCGCGGCCGGGGTGGGCATGGTGCATCAGCATTTTACCTTGGGCGAAAACCTCACCGTCCTCGACAACATCGTGCTGGGCACGGAGCCGCTCTGGCGTCTGAAGCAGAACCGTGCGGCCGCCCGGCGCCGGGTCGAGGATCTGGCGGCGCGCTTCGGCCTGCAGGTGGAGGGTCGGCGCCTCGTGCGCGACCTCTCCGTCGGCGAGCGCCAGCGGGTGGAAATCCTCAAGGCCCTCTATCGCGGCGCCCGCATCCTGATCCTGGACGAGCCGACCGCGGTGCTGACACCGCAGGAAGTTGAGAGTTTCTTCGCCACCCTGAAGACCATGGCGGCGGAAGGGCTCTCCATCATTTTCATCTCCCACAAACTGAACGAGGTGATGGCCATTGCCGACCGCGTCGCCGTGCTGCGCCAGGGCAGGCTGGTGGCCGACTTCCCCATCGCCGAAGCCTCGCGCGAAGGGCTTGCAGAGGGCATGGTGGGGCGTGCCGTCACCTTGCCCGAACGCAGCCGCCTGGAGCCGGGCGCACCTCTGCTGAAGATGGAAGGCGTCGGGCTGCGCGGCGCAGAGGGCAAGGTATCGCTTGAAAACATCGACCTAACCCTCTGTGAAAAAGAAGTTCTTGGCATTGCCGGGGTCTCCGGCAACGGTCAAGCCGCCCTCGCCGCCCTGATCTCCGGTCTCGATGCCCCGACAGCAGGACGCTTCGAGATCCTCGGCGACGCCATCACCGCGGCCTCCCCTGCCGCCATGCTGAAACGCGGGGTCGGGCGGGTGCCGGAGGACCGCCACGCCACTGGCGTCGTTGGCGACTTCACGGTCGAAGAGAACCTGGCGTTGGAAGCCTACGGCGGGGATCGCTTCTCGCGCCTCGGCTTCGTCAAGGGGGCGGCCCTGCGCCGCAACGCGGAGGAAAAGATTGCCGCCTTCGACATCCGCGGCGCCGATGCGACCACGGCCACGCGCAGCCTTTCCGGCGGCAACATGCAGAAGGTCATCCTGGCCCGGGTCCTGGACGAGAAGCCGCGCATCATCCTCGCCAACCAGCCGACCCGCGGGCTCGATGTCGGTGCCGCGGCGGCGGTGCAGGCCCTGCTGTTCCAGGCACGGGCCGAGGGTGCGGGCATCGTCCTGATCTCCGAAGACCTCGAAGAGCTGCTGCAGATGTCCGACCGCATCGCGGTGCTCTATCACGGGCGCCTGTCAGCGCCCATGCCGGTGGAGGAGGCGGACCTCAGGACTCTCGGCCTGATGATGGCCGGTCACGGTGCGGCAGGGCATCGCGACGAGGGCCGCCATGCGTCTTGAGCCCCGCGCCCATGTGCCGCTCTGGCTGAACCTGGCCGCCCCACTGACGGCCATCGCCCTGGCCTTCCTGCTCTGCGGGCTGCTCATCGCCTGGGCCGGCGCGCCGGTGCTGGCCGCTTACGGCGCTTTGGTAAAGGGCGCGCTGGGCTCGGTCTTCGCCCTGAGCGAGACCCTGACCCGCGCGGCGCCGTTGATCTTCACCGGGCTGGCCGCCGCCGTCGCCTTCCGGGCCAAGCTCTGGAACATCGGCGGCGAGGGCCAGCTCTATGCCGGTGCGCTGGCGGCAACCTATGTCGGCACCGGGCTCATCACCCTGCCGCCCTTACTGATGGTGCCCTTCCTCTTCCTGGCCGGAGCCCTCGCCGGCGGACTGCTGCTGCTCCTGCCGGTGATCCTGAAGCTAAAGCTCAGGGTCGACGAGGTGGTGACCACCCTCCTCCTCAACTTCGTCGTGCTGCTCTTCGCCAACTACCTGCTCTTCGGCCCCTGGAAAGACCCCTTGGCCATGGGCTGGCCCCAGGCGGCGCCGATCATCGACGAAGGCGTGCTCTCGCCGCTGATCCCGCGCACCCGCCTGCATTCGGGCTTGATCTGGGCGGTCTTCTTCGCGGTCGCGGCCTGGGCCTTCATCCGCTATTCCAAGTGGGGCTTCGAGATCCGCGCCGTCGGCAACAACCCGGAGGCTGCGCGCTTCGCCGGCATCCCCATGGGCGCGACCGTCCTGCGCACGGCGCTGCTCTCCGGCGGCCTTGCCGGCATGGCCGGGGTCTGCGAGCTGGCGGGCCTGAAAGGCTATCTCACCCTCGATATCTCCCCCGGCTTCGGCTACACCGGCATCGCGGTGGCCATGCTGGCGGGCCTGCATCCCCTGGGCGTGATCGCGGCGGCGATCTTCGTCGCCGCCATCTACAACGGCGCCGATGCCATGAGCCGGGCCATGTCGATCTCCAACTACCTGGCCGACGTGCTGACCGCGACCGCGCTGCTTCTGGTGCTGGCGAGCGTGCTCTTCGTGCGCTATCGGCCCCGCCTGCGCTAGGGGCCGGACGGCATGGATATCCTGGAGATCTTCGTCTCGCTGGGCTTCTGGGGGGCGCTGGTGCGCATGGCAACACCGCTCATCTTCGGCACCCTGGGGGAGCTGATCTGCGAGCGCGCCGGCGTCCTCAATCTCGGCATCGAGGGCATCATGACCCTGGGCGCCATGGTCGCCTGGATGTGGGTCTACCAGGGCGGCGGGCTGTGGTCGGCGGTGCTGGTGGCCGCGGCCTTCGGCGCCCTCTTCGGCCTGCTGCACTCGGGCTTCAGCGTCTATCTCGGCGTCTCCCAGCACGTCACCGGAATCGGCATCACCCTGCTGGCCTCTGCGCTCAGCTATTTCGCCTTCCGCATGCTGCTGCCGGATGTCACCACGCCGCCGAAGATCGACCCCTTCCAGCCCTACCCCGTTCCGGGCCTGTCGGAACTGCCCTTCCTCGGCGAGGTCCTCTTCACCCAGAGCCCCCTCACCTACCTGGCCTTCGCGCTGGTGCCGCTGGTCGCCTATGGCCTCTACCGCACGCCGCTGGGCCTGGCCGTGCGCATGGTGGGCGAGAACCCCATGGCCGTGGAAGCGCAAGGCATCGACGTCCATCGCCTGCGGACCGCTGCCGTCATGCTGGGCAGCGCCTTCATGGCCGTCGGCGGCGCCTTCCTCACCATCTCCGTCTTCGATGCCTTCTACATCGGCATGATCAACGGGCGCGGCTGGATCTGCGTCGCCCTGGTGATCTTCGCCTCCTGGCGGCCTGGCAAGGCGCTGCTCGGCGCGCTGCTCTTCGCCGCCTTCGAAGCGTTGCAGATCCGCGTGCAGCAGTCCGCCTCGGCCTTTATCCCCTACCAGTTCTTCCTCATGATGCCCTATGTTCTGAGCATCCTGGCGATGATCGTCATGGCGCGGCGCGCGGCCTACCCCAAGGCCCTGCTGGTGCCCTTCCGCAAGGGCGAGCGGTGAGGTGGGCTCGCTCTTCGAGACGGGCCTGTCGGCCCTCCTCAGGACGAGGCTCACTCCTTGCCTCATCCTGAGGAGCCGCGTCAGCGGCGTCTCGAAGGATGGGTACTCGATCGGAGAGATGTGATGCTCGATCTTATCGTGCGCAACGCCACCCTGCCCGATGGCGCAAGCGGGCTGGACATCGCCGTAGAGAACGGCGTCATCGCCGAGGTGGCCCCGTCCATCGCGGCGGAGGCGGAGCAGGTCATCGACGCCCGGGGCCATCTCGTCACGCCGCCCTTCGTCGACAGCCACTTCCACATGGACGCGACCCTCAGCCTCGGCCTGCCGCGCCTAAACCAGAGCGGCACGCTGCTGGAGGGCATCGCCCTCTGGGGCGAGCTGAAGCCGGATCTGACGGTGGAGGCGCTGAAGGCGCGCGCGCTGGCGCTCTGCCGCTGGTCGGTCGCCAAGGGCACGCTGGCGATCCGCAGCCATGTCGACATCTGCGACGACCGCCTGCTCGCCGTCGAGGCCCTAGTGGAAGTGCGGGAAACCGTAAAGGACGTCATCGACCTGCAGCTCGTCGCCTTTCCGCAGGACGGCTACCTGCGCTCCCCCAGCGCGCGGGAGAACATGCGCCGCGCCCTCAACAAGGGCGTCGACATCGTCGGCGGCATCCCCCATTTCGAGCGCACCATGGCCGAGGGGGCCGAGTCCGTGCGCCTGCTCTGCGAACTGGCCGCCGAGCGGGGCCTGCGCGTCGACATGCATTGTGACGAGACCGACGACCCCAACTCCCGGCACATCGAGACCCTGTCCTACGAGACCCAGCGCCTGGGCCTGCAGGAACGCGTCACGGGCTCCCACCTCACCTCCATGCACTCCATGGACAACTACTACGTCTCCAAGCTGATGCCGCTGATGGCCGAGGCCGGCGTGAATGCGGTGGCCAATCCGCTGATCAACATCACCATCCAGGGCCGCCACGACAGCTACCCCAAGCGCCGCGGCATGACCCGAGTGAAGGAACTGCTGGCCCAGGGCGTCAACGTCTCCTTCGGCCACGACTGCGTCATGGACCCCTGGTATCCGTTGGGCAGCCACGACATGATCGAGGTGGCCCACATGGGCCTGCACGTCGGGCTCATGACCGGCGTCGAGGAGCAGAAGAGTTGCTTCGCCGCGATCACCACGAACGGGGCGAAAACCCTGGGGCTGGAGGGCTACGGCCTCGCCCCCGGCTGCAATGCCGACATGGTGATCCTCCAGGCCGGCGACGTGCTGGAGGCCCTGCGTCTGCGCCCCGCCCGCCTCACCGTCATCCGCCGCGGCCGCGTGATCGCCGAAACCCCGCCGGTGGAATCGCAGTTGAAGGTGCTGGGCAATGAAGCTATCGACTTTACGAAACACTGATGTGCGATTGAGGAACTCCTTTGTCCCAGCTCGACCTCGCCTTCGTCCGCTCCCAGTTTCCCGCCTTTGCCGAGCCTTCCCTGAAGGACTGGGCCTTCTTCGAAAACGCCGGCGGTTCCTATGCCTGCGGGCCGGTGATCGAACGGCTGACCCGCTTTTACCGGGAAACCAAGGTGCAGCCCTACGGCCCCTTCCCGGCCTCCGAGCGCGCCGGGGCGGAGATGGACGAGGCGCGGCGGCGTCTCGCCGGTTACCTGAACGTCGCCGAGAACGAGCTGCACTTCGGCCCCTCGACCACCCAGAACACCTATGTGCTGGCCCAGGCCTTCCGCGAGATGCTGAACGAGGGCGACGAGATCGTCGTCACCAACCAGGACCACGAGGCCAACTCCGGCGCCTGGCGGCGCTTGGCGGACAGCGGCATCGTGGTGCGCGAGTGGCAGGTGGACCCGGAGAGCGGCCAGCTCGATCCAGGCGGGCTCGACGCGCTGCTCACTGAGAAGACCCGGTTGGTCGCCTTCCCTCACTGCTCCAACATCGTCGGCCACGTGAATCCGGTGGCCGAGATCGCGGCCAAGGCCCATGCCGCCGAAGCGGTGGTCGCGGTGGACGGAGTCTCCTACGCGCCCCACGGCTTCCCCGACGTGGCCGCGCTGGACGCCGACATCTACCTTTTTTCGCTCTACAAGACCTACGGGCCGCATCAGGGCCTGATGACCGTGAAGCGCGACCTGGCCGAGCGCCTGCCCAATCAGGGCCATTTCTTCAACGCCGGCAAGATCCTGAAGAAGCTGACGCCCGCCGGCCCGGACCACGCGCAGATCGCCGCCTCCGCCGGCATCGCCGACTACTTCGACGCCCTCCACGCCCACCACTTCGACGGCGAAAACGCCGACGAAGCCGAACGTGGCCGCCGCGTCCATGGGCTCATGGAGGCGCAGGAGAAGGTGCTGCTGGCGCCGCTGCTCGACCACCTGCGTCAGCGCAACGACATCCGCGTGCTGGGCCCGACCGACCCGGCGGTGCGCGCGCCCACGGTGGCCATCCATCCCAAGAACAAGCCGGCGCCGGAGGTCATCGAGAGCCTGCGGCACCACAAGATCGCCGCCTGCGTCAGCAACTTCTACGCCTACCGCCTCGTGCAGGCCATGGGCATCGACCCCGAGCCCGGCGTGCTCCGCCTCTCCTTCGTCCACTACACCAGTTCCGAGGACATCGAGCGCCTGTTGGAAGCCTTGGACGCGTCGCTCTGACGGTCCACCGGATACGCATCCTTCGAGACGCCGCCTGCGGCGGCTCCTCAGGATGAGGGTCCAGGCCATGTCCTCATCCTGAGGAGCGGTCCAGAGGACCGCGTCTCGAAGGATGCGAAGCCTTAAAGAAAACGGGGGAGCGCCACAGCGCTCCCCCAAACCCACCCCTCTATGCTGCGGGATTTACATCCCGTTGGCCTTTTCCCAGACCGCGTGGGTCCAGGCGCCTTCCGGCTTCTTGGTGATGACGGGCGTCGACGCATTGGCAAGCAGCGTGTCCACCGTACGGTCGTAGTCGCCCGGCTCCAGATAGCCGAGGCCCTTGGCCGAGCCTTCCAGCAGCTTGGCGATCTCGCCCATCATGCGCCGCTGGTGCTTCTCGGTCTGGGCGCCGGTCTCGTCGTTTTCCAGCACGATGTCGGCAGCTTCCTCGACGTTGTTCTTGGCATAGTCCCAGCCCTTCAGGGAGGCGGCCACGAAGCGCGCCATCTTGTCGACGAAGGCCGGGTCCTGAAGGTTCTCTTCCAGAACGTAGAGGCCGTCCTCCAGGGTCGCGACGCCCTGGTCCTCGTACTTGTAGACGATGAGGTCGTCGGCGCTAAGCCCGGCGTCGATGATCTGCCAGTACTCGTTGTAGGTCATGGTGGAGACGCAGTCGGCCTGTTTCTGCAGGATCGGGTCGACGTTGAAGCCCTGCTTCAGCACCGTCACGCCCTCGGGCCCGCCGTCGGTCGGCAGGCCGAGCTTCGCCATCCAGGAGAGGAAGGGGTACTCGTTGCCGAAGAACCAGACCCCCAGGGTGCGGCCCTTGAAATCCGCCGGCGAGGTGATACCGCTGTCCTTGCGGCAGGTCAGCATCATGCCCGACTTCTTGAAGACCTGGGCGATGTTCACCAGCGGCACGCCCTTCTCCCGCGACGCCAGGGCCGAGGGCATCCAGTCGATGATCACATCGGCGCCGCCGCCGGCGATCACCTGCGGCGGGGCGATGTCCGGCCCGCCCGGCTTGATGGTGACGTCGAGCCCGGCTTCCTCATAGAAGCCCTTGTCCTGGGCGACGAAGTAGCCGGCGAACTGCGCCTGGGTCACCCACTTCAACTGCAGCGTCACCTCGTCGGCCGCCGCCGCCGTCCCGGCCGTCAGCAGCAGGCCCGCCCCCGCCGCCAGTGAAATCAGCTTTCTCATCTTGCCTCTCCTCTTCTCTGAGACTCGTTTCTTGCTCTTGAGGTTTCTCTCCCTAAACGCATCCCAAATCCTTGGTCTTCCTTCCTTATCGATAGGAGGGATGCCAGAACGTCGCGGCCCGCTCGGCCAGGGCCAACAGCCCGTAGAACAGCGATCCGGCCACGGCCGCCACGGCGATGGTGGCCCAGACCATCTCCACGTTCATGCGGCCGATCTCGGTCGAAATCCGGAAGCCCATGCCGACGATCGGCGTGCCGAAGAACTCCGCCACGATGGCGCCGATCAGCGCCAGCGTCGAGTTGATCTTGAGGGCGTTGAAAATAAAGGGCAAGGCGTTGGGCAACCTGACCCGCACCAGGGTCTGCAGGTAGCTCGCCCCGTAGGAGCGCATGAGGTCGCGCTCCATCGCCTGAGTGGCGTGGAGACCGGTGATGGTGTTCACCAGCATCGGGAAGAAGGTCATGATAACGACGACCGCCGCCTTGGACTGCCAGTCGAAGCCGAACCACATCACCATGATCGGCGCGACACCGACGATGGGCAGGGCCGAGACGAAGTTGCCGAGCGGCAGCAGGCCGCGCTGCAGGAAGGGCACCCGGTCCACCAGGATCGCTACCAGGAAGCCGCTGCCACAGCCCATCAGGAAACCGGTCAGCACCGACTTGATGAAGGTCTGGTAGAAATCGGCGATCAGAGTATCCGTGGAGACCATGAAGATGGCCGCGATGCGCTCCGGCGAGGGCAGCAGCACCGTCGGCACGCCGAAGCCGGTGACACCGACCTGCCAGAGATAGATCAGCCAGGCGCCGAAGAGGCCGGGCACCAGCAGCGCGGCGAAGCCTTTGCTGTCGCCCTTGCCCGCGGCTTCCGACAGCAGCCCGAGGGTGCGCCAGACCAGAAAGCCCAGCCCGAGAACGAAGATCCAGACCCCCATCCCCTGAAGCCCGACCGGCGCTTCGGCGCCCAGAACGGCGAACTGTCGGCTGATGGCCGCAAGCGGAACCCAGGCGCCGGCGACGCAGGCCATGAGCAGGACCAAGCCGACCGCGAGGCCGCGCAGCGCCAGCGCCGCCTGGCCCACTGCGGCCAAGGCGGCTATGCCGAGACCAAGCAGGAGACCGGGCTCCGCCAGCCAGGCCACGCTGTTGCCGAGCACGTCCTGACCGACCGGCAGAAGAAGCGAGACAGCGAAACACAACAGGGCCAGGAGACAGGCGCCCTCTTCCTTCCAGGCCCGCCGCATCATGGACGGACCCCCGTGCGCCGCAGTACCAGCCGCTCGATCATGCCCACGGCCGCCACCAGCAGGCCGGCCATGGCCGCGGCGGTCAGCAGCGCCGCCCAGATCTGCACGGTCTGGCCGTAGTAGGACCCCACCAGCAGCCGCGCGCCGATACCTGCCGAGGCGCCGGTCGGCAGTTCACCCACGATGGCGCCAACCAGGGAGATGGCGATGGCGACCTTCAAGCTGGCGAAGAGGAAGGGGATCGACGAGGGCCAGCGCAGCTTACGGAACACCTGGCCCGTGCTGGCGCTGTAGGTGCGCATCAGGTCCATCTGCAGCGGATCGGGCGAACGCAGGCCCTTCACCATGCCGATGGTCACCGGGAAGAAGCAGAGGTACATGGAAATCAGCGCTTTCGGCACCAGCCCGGTGAAACCGATGTTGCCCAGCACCACGATGATCATCGGCGCGATGGCAAGGATCGGAATGGTCTGGGAGGCGATCACCCAGGGCAGCAGGCTGCGGTCCAGGGTGTTCACATGGACGATGCCGACGGCGAGCACGATACCCAGCAAGGTGCCCATGGCAAAGCCCAGCAGGGTCGAGGAAAGGGTCACCCAGCCGTGGTAGACGAGGCTGCGTTTGGAGGTCACGTTGCGCTGGAAGATCGACTTGTTCAGCTCCACCGCGACCTGATGCGGCGCCGGCAACACCGGGCGCTCCATGGCCATGGCGTCTTCGGCCAGGCGGGTGATGGACCAGTCTTCACCCTGGCGCTCGTAGCGGTCAATCAACAGGGGCGCGTTCAGCCAGACCGTGCCCAGGTACCAGAGCGCGAAGATCGCCAGGCAGACCACCGCAAGGGGTCCGCTGCGGCCTGCGAAGACCCGGGACAGGAGTCCGGGCGAGGATCGTGGCGGAGCGCCGAGAGCCTCAGTCGTCATAGCTGTGCCCGGCCCGCAACCCCTCGCGCACACGGTGCGCGATCTCCGCGAAGTCCTTGCTCTCGCGGCTGTCGAGGGTGCGGTCCGGCGGCAGGTTGCAGTCGATGATGTCGATGATGCGCCCTGGGCGCGGCGACATGACGACGATCTTGGAGGAGAGGAACACCGCCTCGGGGATCGAGTGGGTGACGAAGATCACCGTCTTGCCCGTGCGCTCCCAGAGGCGCAGCAGTTGCTCGTTCAGGTGATCGCGGGTGATCTCGTCCAGCGCGCCGAAAGGTTCGTCCATCAACAGCAGGTCCGGCTCGAAGGACAGCGCCCGGGCGATGGAGACTCGCTGCTGCATACCGCCCGAAAGCTGCCAGGGGAACTTCTTCTCGAAGCCCTTCAGGTTCACCAGGTCGAGATAGCGCGCCGCGCGTTCGCGCCGCTCGGCGCTGCTCATGCCCATGATTTCCAGCGGCAGCATGACGTTGCGCTCCACCGTGCGCCAGGGATAGAGCGCCGGCGCCTGGAAGACATAGCCGTAGGCGCGGGCCTGGCGCGCCTCGTGGGGCGAGACGCCATTCACGCTGATATTGCCCGCGGTCTGGCGCTCCAGATCGGCGATCACCCGCAGCAGGGTGGTCTTGCCGCAGCCGGAAGGACCAATGAAGGAGACGAAATCGCCGGCGTTGACGGTGAGATCGACCTCCGACAGCGCATAGACCGGCCCGTCCGCGGTCTCGAAGGTCAGGGAGAGGTTCTGGACGTCGATGACCGGCCGGGACCGGCTTTGTGACCGGTGCTCCGCACCCTCTTCCCTTGCCGCTGCCCCCGCTTCCTGCTGCATCGCCGCCTCTAGCGCCATCCTGTCATGCCCCTCTCACATCCCTCTTGCCTGTGGGGGCTTTGCGCTATTCCGGCCTGTTCGCCCGGAAAGGTCAAGCACTAGCCCGCTCCAGCATGGCATGCAGCAAAACGTTGCAGCCCGCCGCCAGGTCCTCCGGCGTGGCCGATTCGCTCTCGTTGTGGCTGACCCCGTCCTCGCAGGGCACGAAGATCATGGCGGTGGGCGCCACCCGGCTGATGTAGCAGGCGTCATGCCCGGCACCGGAGATAATGTCCATGTTGCCGTAGCCGGCCGCCCCCGCCGCCTTCTTCACCGCCGCGACGCAGTCCGCGTCGAAGGCGATCGGCGGCGAATACCAGATGTTCTCGATCTCCGCTTCGACGCCCACCGGATCGCAGATCCCGGCGCAGGCGGCGCGCAGTTCGCTTTCCATCTGGCTCAGCGTGTCGTCGTCGGGATGGCGCAGGTCGACGGTCATGAAGACCGAGCCGGGGATGGTGTTCCGCGAATTGGGGCTCACCTGCATCATGCCGACCGTAGTGACGGCATGGGGCGGATGGGCCAGGGCGATCTCGTTGATCGCCGTCACCAGCTTGGAGGCAGCGACCAGCGCATCCTTGCGGCGGTTCATCGGTGTGGTCCCGGCATGGGATTCGGACCCCGTCAGCGTCACCTCGAACCAGCGCTGGCCCTGGGCGCCGGTGACCACGCCGATGGTCTTTTCCTCCGCCTCCAGGATCGGCCCCTGCTCGATGTGGGCCTCGAAGAAAGCCTTCATCGGATGCTCGCCTGGCGTCTCCTCGCCCAGGTAGCCGATGCGCTCCAGCTCCGCGCCGATGGTCTTGCCATCGACGTCGGCACGGGAATGGCCATAGTCTAGATCGAAGACCCCGGCGAAAACGCCGGAGGCGACCATGGCCGGGGCGAAGCGCGATCCCTCCTCGTTGGTCCAGACTGAGACCTCGACCGGCGCCGCGGTCTCGATGCCGTGGTCGTTCAGGGTGCGGATCACCTCCAGGCCCGCCAGCACGCCGAAGACACCGTCGAACTTGCCGCCGGTCGGCTGGGTGTCCAGGTGGCTGCCGGTGGCGACCGGCGGCAGGGAGGGATCGCTGCCCGGGCGCCGCGCGAAGATGTTGCCCATCTTGTCGACGGTGATGGTGCAGCCGGCGTCCTGGCACCAGCGCACGAAGAGATCGCGCCCCTCGCGGTCGAAGTCGGTCAGGGCCAGGCGGCAGTTACCGCCGGCCACGCCCGGTCCGATCCGGGCCATCTCCATCAAGGAGTCCCACAAGCGGTCCTGATTGACCGTGAGGTTCTTCAAGGTCATTGCAGTCTGTCCCCCTGCACTCTTCGTCCCGTTCGGCCGCCATCGGGCGGGCCGGCGGATGTGTTCTTCGCCCCCAGGCTTACTGTACCGGCCTTACTCTGCCGCCTTCTGGTTCATCGGGTTGCGCGGGTCCTGGGTCCAGTTCATGTAATCCTTGCCGTTGTCCACCTCGACCATGGAGATGCAGCCCTCCACCGGGCAGACGTGCATGCAGAGATTGCAGCCGACGCACTCGGCGTCGATCACCTCGTAGCGTCGCGCGCCGTTATCCTTCTGCGCCGCGATGGCCTGGTGGGAGGTATCCTCACAGGCGATATGGCAGAGGCCGCACTGGATGCAGAGGTCCTGGTCGATCTTGGCGACGGTCTCGAAGTTGAGGTCCAGATACTGCCAATCGGTGACGTTGGGCACCGCAGCGCCGCGGAAGTCGTCCAGCGCCGCATGACCCTTGCCGTCCATCCAGTAGCCGAGGCCGTCGATCATGTCCTCGACGATCTTGAAGCCCTTGTGCATGGCCGCCGTGCAGACCTGAACGGAGCCGGCGCCAAGGCTCATGAACTCTGCCGCATCGCGCCAGTCGCTGATGCCGCCGATGCCGGAGATCGGCAGGCCGGCGCACTCAGGGTCGCGGGCGATCTCTGCCACCATGTGCATGGCGATGGGCTTCACCGCCGGGCCACAGTAGCCGCCGTGGCTGCCCTTGCCGCCAACCGTCGGCGTCGGCGCCATCATGTCGAGGTCGACGGACATGATGGAGTTGATGGTGTTGATCAGGGAGACCGCATCGGCCCCGCCTGCCTTGGCCGCCCGCGCCGGCCCCAGCACATTGGTGACGTTGGGGGTCAGCTTCACGAAGACCGGCATGCGGCTGTGCTTCTTGCACCAGCGGGTCACCATCTCGATGTATTCCGGCACCTGGCCGACGGCGGAGCCCATGCCGCGCTCCGACATGCCGTGCGGGCATCCGAAGTTCAACTCCACCGCATCGGCCTCTGTCTCTTCCACCTGCTTCAGGATGTTGCGCCAGTTCTCCTCCTCGCAGGGCACCATCAGCGAGACCACCATGGCCCGGTCGGGCCAGTCGCGCTTCACCTGCTTGATCTCGCGCAGGTTCACATCGAGGGGCCGATCGGTGATCAGTTCGATGTTGTTGAAGCCGGCCATGCGGGTGCCGTTGTAGGTCATGGCCCCGTAGCGCGAGGAGACGTTCACAACAGGCGGGTCCTCGCCCAGGGTTTTCCAGACCACGCCGCCCCAGCCGGCCTTAAAGGCGCGGACGACGTTGTACTCCTTGTCCGTCGGCGGCGCCGAGGCCAGCCAGAAGGGATTGGGGGACTTTACACCGGCGATGTCGCAACGAATGTCAGCCATGTCCTTGCCTCCCGGGCCGCAGCCCTTCCTGCTTGCGGTCGCTTCAGGACCGCAGAAAACGATTGATGGACTCCGCCGCGAGCTTGCCGTCCTGCACGGCGGCAACCGTCAGGTCCTCGCTGGCGGCCACACAGTCGCCGCCGGCCCAGACATCGGGCAGCGAGGTCTGGCGCTCGTCGTTGACCGCGATGCAGGCGCCATCCATCTCCAAAAGCGCGCTGCTCCCGTTCGCCTGCGGCAGCGGGAGCATCTCCTGGCCGATGGCCTTGAACACCATGTCCGCGGGCACGCTGAAGGCATCGCCGGTGCCGCTGAGGCGCCCGTCGCCATCAAGCTGTGTATACTCGAAGACCACGTCGGTGACGTGCCCGTGGGCGCCCCGGATCTCGCGCGGCTGCGCCCAGTGCTTGATCTTCACCCCGTTGACCTGGGCGAACTCCTGCTCATGCCCGGTCGCCGACATGGCCTCGGGGCCCCGGCGATAAACCAGGGTGACGTCCTCCGCGCCCAGGCGCTTGGTCTGGACGGCGATGTCGATGGCGGTGTTGCCGCCGCCGATCACCACCACCTTACGGCCCACCGGCAGACTGGCCAGGTTCTCGCTCTGGCGCAGATCGGAAATGAAGTCGACGGCGTTGTGGACGCCCTCCAGATCCTCGCCTTCCAGCCCAAGCGCCCGCACGCCGCCAAGGCCCATGCCCAGGAAGACCGCGTCATAGTCGCGGCGCAGGTCGGCCAGGGAGATATCGCGCCCAAGGGCCTGGTCGTTGCGGATCTCGATGCCGCCGATCTCCAGGATGAAATCCACTTCGCGGTGGGCGAAGTCCTCAGGCACCTTGTAGGCCGCGATGCCGTATTCGTTGAGTCCGCCGGCCTTGGCCTTGGCCTCGAAGATCACCACGTCATGGCCGTGCATCGCCAGACGGTGCGCGCAGGACAACCCGGCCGGCCCGGCGCCCACGATGGCAACCCGCCTGCCCGTCGCTTCGGCGCGCTGGAAGGGGTGCGCCGCGTCGTCCATCACTGCATCGGTGGCATAGCGTTGCAGCAGGCCGATCTGCACCGGCTTGTGTTCCTGCGTGTTGCGCACGCAGGCCTCCTGGCAGAGCACCTCCGTGGGGCAGACCCGCGCGCAGGCGCCACCCATGATGTTCTCGTCCAGGATGTCCTGCGCCGCGCCGCGCACGTTGTCTGTCGAGATCTTGCGGATGAAGCTCGGGATATCGATCCCGGTGGGGCAGGCCTCGATGCAGGGCGCGTCGTAACAGAAGTAGCAGCGGCTCGACTCGATGAGCGCCGCCTTGCGGTCCAGCGGCGGATGCACGTCGCTGAAGTTCTCCGCGTAATCGGAATCGGTCAAGCGGCCGGCCGCAATGTCCGGTTGGTTACCCATCCTGATCTCCCCGATCATTTGCCTGCTTACGCACTTCCGGCGTATTGCTTCTTTGTTGAGGATGACTGTAGCCTTGCCTTGACCAAGCGGTCAATTAATTTTGACCAGTTGGTCAGGTTTTGCGCTATCCTGGTGCGTGCGAACGGTCGGTTCGAAAGACGCGATAGGAAAACAAAGAAGGCCGATGAGCGAAACGGCAGCAAAAGAAGGCCCGGTTAAAGAGGCCGAAAAAGAGGAAACCGCCCCCGGACATATCCGGCTGCGCAACCGGGCCCTCATTCTGAAGGCTGCCGAGGAGATCTTCGCCGAGCAGGGCTACCGCGGCGCCACCACGGCGGCCATTGCCAAGCGCGCCGGCCTGCCCAAGGCCAACGTCCACTACTACTTTGGCACCAAGGAGGCGCTCTACCGCGCCGTGCTCGACGACATCCTGACGCTCTGGCTGGGCGAACTGGACCGGCTGACGGAAGACAGCGATCCGGCCGAAGCTCTGGCGGACTACATCCGCGCCAAGATCCGCCACTCGCGCGAGCGCCCCCTCGCCTCGCGGGTCTACGCCAACGAGATGATCCGCGGCGCCAAGCACACCGGCGACTTCCTGAAGAGCGACCTGAAAAGCCTGGTGGCCGCGAAGTCGAAGGTGCTGGAGAGCTGGGTGCGCCAGGGCAAGATCGAGCCGGTGGACCCCGTCCACCTGTTCTCGGTGATCTGGGCGGCAACCCAGCACTATGCCGATTTCGAGGTGCAGGTGAGCGCCCTGGTCGGCCGCCGCCAGCTCGCCGCCAAGGACTACGACACAGCCGCCGAGACCGTGGTGCGCATGGTGCTGCGCGGTTGCGGGCTGAGCTATCGGGGTGCAACGGAATGATCAAGGCGGTGGAGCTGCTGAAACGCAAGGACGAACTCTCGGCGGATGCCTTTGCCGATTGGCTGCTGAAGGAGCATCTGCCCATGGTGCTGAAGCTGCCGGGGCTGCGCCGCTATCAGGCAAACATCGCCGCCGACCCGGAGGACGACTTCGACGGCTTCAGCGAGCTCTGGTTCGACAGCGAGGAGGCCATGCTGAGTGCTTACAGCACCGACCTGGGCAAGGCCGTAGCCGCCGACTCCCTGGCCCATGTGAAGCTGCGCAAGCGTTTCGTGGTGCGCGAGCATCCCTTCGAGCCACCCTTCCCTTCGGAGGCATGATCTGATGGCCCTGGTGGTGCGCGTCGGCAATGCCCGTGCCGAGTGGTGGCGGGAAAAGCTGCAAGGCCTACTTCCCGACGTCGACTGCCGCGACTGGGAGACGCCCGGCGACAAGGCCGATGTGGAGTACGCCGTGGTCTGGAAGCCGCCGCCCGGTGGGCTCAAGACCTTTCCCAATCTGAAGTGCGTCGTCTCCATGGGCGCCGGCATCGACCATGTGCTGGTGGACCCGGAACTGCCCAAACACCTGCCTATCATCCGCACGGTCGGCGACGACCTGCGCCAGCGTATGCGCGAATACGTCGCGCTCCACGTGTTGCGCCACCACCGCCGCCTGCCGGACATCCAGGCCGCGCAGCAGCGCAAGGCCTGGGACCAGATCATCACGCCGCCGGCGCCGGAGCGTCACGTCGCCGTCCTGGGCCTCGGCAACATGGGCGCCGAGGTGGCGCGCACCCTGTCGGGGATCGGTTTCGCCGTCCATGGCTGGTCGCGGCGCCCGAAAAACCTGAACGGGATTGTCTGCCATCACGGCGAAGCCGGGCTCGCCGAACTGCTGCCGCTGTCAGAGATCCTCGTCTGCCTGCTGCCCCTCACCCCGGCGACCGAGGGTGTTCTGAACAAGGACCTCTTCGCACGACTGCCGGAGGGCGCGGCGGTCATCAACGTCGGACGCGGCGGCCATCTGGTCGAAGAAGACCTGATCCCCGCGCTGGACAGCGGGCAGCTCTCCGGCGCCACACTGGACGTCCTGCATCAGGAGCCGCCGCCGGAAGACCACCCTTTCTGGACCCATCCCAAGGTGCTGCTGACGCCCCATATCGCCAGCCTCATCGACCCCGAAGCCGGCGCCAAGGTGATCGCGGAGAACATCCGCCGCTTCCGCGCCGGCCAGCCGGTCCCCGATCTGGTCGATCTGGAACAGGGGTACTAATTCGGGCGGAAGTATCTTCTTAAGTCAGACGCTCAGGCGATTGATCTGGAAGGAAAATTGTGTATCATCGCCCTGCTCCCTACGCCGAACAGAGTAGACCTTTGGTGAACCTTCTCGTTGATCCGCCGACGTACTATCTTATCTGAGATACGCATTTATCTGTGACCCAACGCGGGCGGATCGGGGGAAGACATGTCGGGATGGAGGCGATGGGCGCTGCTGCTTGCCGCGCTTGCCTGCATTTCCCCCGCGCTGGCGACCAATCCGGCCCGTGCCGAGCTTCCGAAGGGCGCCGTCCTGGTGATCGAGGCGGAGAGCGCTGCGGTCCTGCAGTCCGAGAACGCCACCCACCTCTGGTATCCCGCCTCCCTCACCAAGGTCATGACCGCCTACATGGTCTTCGAGGCGCTGGCGGACGGCCGCCTGGCGCTCGACCAGAAGGTCCCGGTTTCCAAGCACGCCGCCGGCCAGTCGCCGACCAAGCTGGGCCTCGGCGCCGGCAAGCAGGTGCGCGTCGATCTCTTGCTGGACGCCATGATCGTGCGCTCCGCGAACGATGCGGCGGTGGCCCTGGCCGAAGCGGTGAGCGGCAGCGAGGAGGCTTTCGCCACCGCCATGACCCGTAAGGCCCGCGCGCTCGGCATGCGCCGGACGGTGTTCAAGAACGCTTCCGGTCTACCGGACCCGATGCAGGTCACCACCGCCAAGGACATGGCAATCCTGGCGCGTGCACAGCTGAACACCTTCCCGCAGCACTTCGCGCGCTTTTCCAAGACCCAGTTCATGCTGAACCGCCGCGCGCGGCCCACCACCAACGGCTGGATGGTCGGCTACCCCGGCGCCGACGGCTTCAAGACCGGCTTCACCTGCGGCTCCGGCTACAACCTGATCGGCACGGCGGAGCGCGACGGACGGCGGGTGATTGCCGTGGTTCTGGGCGGCAAGACCAGCGGTGTCCGCAACGCCCGCATGACCAAGCTGATGAACGCGGCCTTCGCTGCGCCTTCGCCGGACGCCGACGCCGGGACCCTCGGTTCGCTGCCCGCCACGCCGACCGCCGCCGTTCCCTATGTGCTGCCCGGCGGGCAGTGCGCTGTGGCCCCGGCGGTCGGCACCGCCCCCACCGACGGCAAGCTGCCGGGCTGGGGCCTCGTGCTCGGGTCCTTCGGCAGCAAGGCCCAGGCCAATGCGGTCATCAAGGGGCACCGCCAGTCCCTGAAGGAGGTCACCCGGCGCGGACGCCCGGCGGTGATCGCAAAGCTGCGCCACGATCCACAGCTTTACACCGCCCTGCTGGTCGATCTGAACCAGCGCGACGCCGGGGAGGCCTGCAAACACCTCTGGAGCCTCGGCCACTACTGCCTGGCGGTCCCGCCCAAGCTGCTGAACAATCCGGATACGCTCTGGCGCTAGCCGCGGGCGCTGATCCATCCCAGCTTCCGCCGCCATCTGATCGTCGCGGCAATTGCCAAAGCGGCAAGGCCTCACTAGCATTGTTCCCTGGTGTCCCAAGCACTTAGGACGGCAGCCCAACGAACCGTCCGGCCGGCCACCCTCAAGTCCCTGTTCAGGTCCACATAACAATTCGGGAGGAAACCATGCGGATGCTTCGAACCACCGGTGTGATCATGGCAACGGCCGCCGCGGCCCTGCTGTCGGCGGGGGCTGCCTTTGCGGCCTGCGACTGGACGCCGGAAAGGCCGGTCACCTACGTCGTGCCCTGGGGCGCCGGCGGCGGCACCGACGCCAATTCGCGCATGCTCGCCAGCATGCTGGAAAAGCACTTCGGCGTGCCCTTCAACGTCGTCAACCGCACCGGCGGTAACGGCGTCGTCGGCCACAGCGCCATCGCCACGGCGGAGCCGGACGGCTACACCATCGGCGCGGCCACGGTGGAGATCACCACCATGCATCACGCGGGCCTGACCGAGCTGAACCACACCGACATCACGCCCATCGCCCTGGTGGACATCGTTCCTTCCAGCGTGCTGGTCGCCAAGGATTCGGAGTTCAACAGCCTCAACGACCTCCTGACCTACGCCAAGGCCAACCCCGGCAAGCTCACCGGCTCCGGCACCGCCCAGGGCGGCATCTGGCACCTCGCCCTGGCCGGCATGCTGAACTCCGAAGGCATGGACCCGGCGGCGATCCGCTGGGTGCCCTCCAACGGCGCGGCCGCGGCCATGCAGGAACTGATTGCCGGCGGCGTCGACGTTGCCACGCCCGCCCTTTCCGAGGGCAAGGCCCTGATCGAGTCCGGCGAGTTGAAGGCGCTGGCCTACATGCACGACAGCCGCATGGGCGCGCTGCCGGAGGTCCCGACCACCAAGGAACTGCTGAAGTCGGGCTGGACCCTGGCCGCCTTCATCAGCATCAGCGGTCCCAAGGGCCTGCCGGAGGAAATCGCCTGCAGCTACGAGAAGGCAGCCCTGGAGGCCTTCGAGACGCAGGACTGGGCCGACTTCAAGGCTTCCCGCGGGGCCGAAGTGGTGAAGATGGGCAGTGCCGATCTGACCACCATGATGGCGGCCACTTCCGACAACCTGGGCGCCACCATGAAGGCGATCGGGCTGACGCAGTAGCGACCCACCGCGAGAACGCGGCCGCCGCGGGCGAAAGCTCCGGCGGCCCCCTTTCCTTTATGTTTTCAATCCGGGCGGGCCTGCAAGACTGAAGGCCCGCAACACAAGCTTGCAATGACCCCTGCAATGACAGAGGACGCCGGCGCATGAAACTGGGGGACCTTCCGCTCGGGTTGCTGGCCGGGGTCGTCGGCCTCGCGATCATCCTGGAAGCTGCAAGCTTCCCGGTCATGGCCGGCATGGCCTACGGGCCGGAGTTCTTCCCGATCATCATCGGCATCGGATTCTGTCTCTGCGGGCTCGTGCTGATCGCCGCCGACCTGCGCGCGCGGCTTTCGGGAACCGCTGGCCCGGCCCTCACCATCGAGCCGGCCCTGCGGCGGCGCAAAGCCCTGCTGCGGGCCGGCGCCGTCGTGATCGGCACTGTCGCCTTCATCGCCCTGGTGAAGCCCCTGGGCTTTCTGCTCGCCCTGGCGCTGCTGCTGGTCTTCCTGCTGCGGGTGCTGGCGGCGGGCTGGACGATCACACTCGCGCTGGCGCTCGGCCTGCCCTTTGCCCTGCATTTCGGCTTCACCTGGCTGCTGCGGGTGCCGCTGCCGCGCGGCCTCGTCGAAACCCTGCTGTTCTAGGCCGCGCGACGATGCCCGAAGCCCTCGCCGCCGCCCTTACTTCGGTTTTCACGTTTGAGGTCTTGCTGACGATCCTCCTGTCCGCGCTCTACGGGCTCTTTGTCGGCTCCATCCCCGGGCTCACGGCCACCATGTCGGTGGCGCTGCTGGTGCCCATCACCTTTTTCCTCGACCCCGTGCCGGCGGTGGCCGCCATCGTCACCACCACGGCAACGGCCATCTTCGCCGGCGACATTCCCGGCGCCCTGCTGCGCATTCCAGGCACCCCCGCCTCCGCCGCCTATGTGGACGAAGCCTTCACTCTGACCCAGCGCGGCGAAAGCGAGAAGGCGCTGGGGGCGAGCCTGGTGACGGCGGCCATCGGCGGAATCATCGGCGTGCTGCTGCTGACGCTCTTCGCCAACCAGCTGGCCGGCGTGGCCGTGCGCTTCTCCTCCATGGAGTACTTCTGGCTCGGCTGCCTGGGGCTCACCTCTGCGGTCATGGTATCGGGCGGATCGGTGGTGCGCTCCGCCCTCTCTCTGCTCATTGGCCTGATGATCTCAACCGTGGGGATCGATATCGCCACCGGCCATCCGCGCTTCACCTTCGGGGCGATCGATCTGCTGGACGGCGTCTCTTTCATCCCCGCCATGATCGGTATGTTCGCCCTGAGCCAGGTCCTGCGGACCGTGACCACGGACCTGCAGACGGAAAGCCGGGTCTCGCCGATCGGGTCCCTCTTCGGCTACATGGTCGGCACGGTCCGGCGCTACTGGCTGAACATCATCCGCTCCAGCCTGCTGGGCAACGTGCTGGGCGCCCTGCCCGGCGCCGGCGCCGACATCGCCGCCTGGATCGCCTACAGCATCTCCAAGCGCTTCTCCAAGAAGCCCGAGAAGTTCGGCAAGGGGTATGAGGAAGGCATCGTCGATGCCGGTTCCGCCAACAACTCCGCCGTCGCCGGCGCCTGGACGCCGGCGCTGGTCTTCGGCATCCCCGGCGACTCCGTTACGGCCATTGCCATCGGCGTGCTGATGCTGAAGGGCATCACGCCGAGCCCGCGCGTCTTTCAGACCGACGGCGATTTGGTCTACGCGATCTTTCTCGCCTTCATCATCGCCAACCTGCTGCTGCTGCCGCTGGGCAGCCTGGCGATCCGTCTCGCCCGCCACGTGCTGACCATCCCCAAGCGCGTCCTCATGCCGCTGATCCTGGTGTTCTCCATCCTCGGCGCCTTCGCCGTCGACAACACCACCTTCTCTATCGGCATCATGCTGGTGCTCGGCCTGCTGGCCTATTTCATGGAGAGCAACGACATCCCCATCGCCCCGGCGATCCTCGGCATCGTGCTGGGCAAGGTGATCGAAAAGAACTTCCTTATCACCATGATCAAGACCGAGGGCGACCTGCTGGGCTTCTTCAGCCGCCCCATCGCCGCCGGCCTGGGCGCCGTCACCGTGGCGCTGTGGCTCTATCTCTGCCTCGCGCCGCTGCTGCGTGCGATGAGGAATAAAAGACAAACAAAACAAAGCGAAAGCGAGAACCCTTCATGAGCGCACTCAAGAAACGCATGGCCTCCAAGACGCCCACCTACGGGGCCTGGCTGCAGTTCGCCTCGGCCAACGTGGCCGAAGCCCTGGTGAACGCGGGCTTTTCTCTGGCGCTGATCGACAACGAGCACGCCGGTGCGGACCTGGAGACGACGCTCGCGATGATGCGGGCCATCGAGGCGGGCGGCGGCGAAGTCATCATCCGCGTACCCTCAGGCGATCCGATCTACCTGAAGCGCATCATGGAGCTTGGGCCCAGCGGCCTCTTGATTCCGCAGATCAACACCGCCGAGGAGGCAGAGGCCGCCGTCGCCGCCTGCCGCTATCCGCCCCACGGCCGCCGCGGCTTTGCGCGCACGGTGCGCGCCTCGCGTTACGGGCAGCGCGCGGGCTATTCCGACTGGGCGCACGAGACCCTCACCATCATGGTGCAGATCGAGACCCGGGAGGCGATGGGAAACCTGGAGGCCATCGCCGCCATCGAGGGCATCGACATGCTGTTCATCGGCCCCTACGACCTCTCCGGCGCCGTCGGCCGCCTGGGGGAGACCGACGGTCCGGAGGTTCTGGCCGCCATCGCGAAGATCGAAGCCGCCGCCAAGGCCAGGGGCCTCGCCCTCGGTTCCGTGCCGCGGGCGGACGCCGGCGTCCAGGCCCTCTTCGACCAGGGTTACAGCCTGGTCATGGGCGTCTCGGACGTCGGCGCCCTGCTCTCCGGCCTGCAGGCGGAGGCCGCGAAGATCCCGGAGGCGGTGCGGCTGATCGGCAGTTGAGCAGGACGTCGCTATCGGCGAGCATGCCGCCATGACCATGAGCGAACGGGCAAAGGCGCTGGCCGGCCTGCACTACAACATCTCCGATCCCGAGTTGCGGGACCTACGCGCGAACATCCGCAAGGCGCTGCATGTCCACAACCACGCGGTGGGAGACGAGGACGCGGGCCTGACCCCGGCCCTGCGCGCGGCCCTGGGCGGCGTGGGCCGCAACGTCTTTATCGAAACCCCGTTTCACTGCGCCTATGGCGTCAACCTCTTCCTCGGCGACGACGTCTATATCAACGCCGGCTGTGCAATCCTCGACTGCGGGCGGGTGGAGATCGGGTCCAAGACCATGCTCGGCCCGGCGGTGCAGATCTACACCGCGATCCACCCGCTCGACCCGGTCGAACGGGCGACCGGCGTCGAGACCACGGCGGCGATCACCCTGGGCCGCAACGTCTGGGTCGGCGGCGCCGCCGTCCTCCTGCCCGGTGTCACCATCGGGGAGAACGCGGTCGTCGGCGCCGGATCGGTGGTGGTGAAGGACGTGCCGGCAAACACCGTGGTGGTCGGCAACCCGGCGCGGCCGGTGAAAAAAGTGACGGACTGAGCCCTCGGCTACACGGTTCGGTACGGAACAGGAAAACGAAAGCTCAGCAGTAGGAGGCTTTTGGCGGAGCGGGTGTCACCCCCACCCCAACCCTCCCCCATCGAAGGGGGAGGGGGATACTGTAGCAGCGGCGCAGAGAACGCCCCTCCCCCCTTGATGGGGGGAGGATGGGTGGGGGGTGAGTTGCACGCCCCGCTGGTTGCCTGTTGTCCGCGCCGGCAGCAAAGGGGGGAACGTCGGGTCTGTCTGGACTACAGTCATGCCGACCCGCCCAGCGGCAGAGGGAGCATCACCATGACCGAACGGATCGAAACCGGAGCCTGCTTCTGCGGCGCGATTGCCGCGGAGCTGCGCGGCGAACCCATCTGGATCGTCTACGATCACGACGACGATTGCCGCCGCGCCATCGGCAGCCCCCTGACGGTCTGGATCGGCTACCGGTCGGATCAACTGCGCTTCACCCGCGGCACGCCCAAAACCTTCTCGAAGACAAGAGGGATCGAACGCAGCTTCTGCGCCGACTGCGGCACGTCGATCGGCTATTGCGACGCGGGCCTACCCGGCGAGGTCCACCTCTGCATCGGCTTCATGGATCATCCGGAGCGCTTTCCGCCCCAGGCCCATTCCTTCTGGCCGCTCAAGCTGCCCTGGGTGGAGATGGCCGATACCCTGCCCCGCCTTGACGCCACGTCCCGACGGCGCGCCGCAGCCTTCGGCGACCCGGCCACACGCAAGTGCGGGTAGCCGGCCGTTGACCCCAGAAGAACTGGCGGAGCGGCATCCGCGCCTGTTCCATGTGACCGAGCCAGGCGCGCATGAAAGCATCCGGCGGCACGGCCTCTTGTCCACGCGGGCACTGCTCGAGCGTTTCGATGTTCCGGCGGCGGAGCGGGAACGGCTGGCAACGACCCGGCGGCCGGAGGCCGTCCCGCTGCATCACCCCGAACACGGCACCGCCGTCCTGAACGACAACCTGCCGCTCTCCGAGAAGGCGCTGCGGACCTGCCTCGACGACGGGCTGACGCCGGCGGACTGGCTGGGCATCCTGAACGCCAAGGTCTTCTTCTGGGCCGACGAAGCCGGCCTGCAACGGCTGTTGGGGGCACGCATGAACCGGGGACGGCAGCGGGAGGTGCTGATCTTCGACACGCACCGTCTCGCCGAGGCCCACATCGACAGCCTCTGTCTCAGCCCCATCAACTCCGGCGCCACCCTGCGCCGGGCGGCCCGCCGCGGACTTGCCACCTTTTCCCGGGCCAAGGACTACAGCTACCCTCAGTGGCGCCGGCTCAGAGGCCGCTCCGACCGCATTCTGGAAGTGACGGTCGACAACGCCGTGCCACGGGCCGCCGACTTCCTGCTCGACGTCCGCCTTGCGCCCTAAGGCGTCACCGCCGCAGAGCTAGAACGACACGCAGTTCGCGCTGTCGACGCGCATGACGCTTTCCTGGTCGAAGCGGTCTTTGTAGGCGGCGCGGATGTCCTCGATCTTGGTCTCGCTTTCCTCCGACGGGAAGTAGAGGATCACCAGAACGATGGAGCCTTCCTTGGCGATGACGCCCTGGCTGTTGCGCCACTGGCCGTAGCCGCGCAGCACCGTGAGGCCGTCGGGAAAGCGCGGCGTCACCTCCTCGTCCAGGAAGTTGCCCCAGGCCGCGTCGCTCACCGTCGAGCCGTCTTTCTTCGTGGTGCCGAAGTAGAGTTCCAGCCGCGCCATGGAGAGGTAGTCGGTCTGGCAGGCAGGCATGGCGACCTGGGCCACGCTGGGCGCGGGTGCAACGACAACGGCGACCGCCAGGAGCACGGCGGGCAAAAAGGCAAAAGTGAAGAAGCGCGGCAGGCTCATCGGTGCTGTCTCCTTTGCGGTGAGACGGCAACTATAGCCCGATCCTGGGGCGGCGCGGCAAGATCTTGACGCGCGCTTGAGCAGTCAGGTCATGACGCGCGCACTGCCGGACACCCGGATGGAACTGCCCCGCTCCCCGGGGATCTCCACGATCAGGTGCGAGGGCGCGCCCATGTCCTCCCCTTGGAAGATCTCGATACGCCCGCCGTGGGGCCAGCCGATGTCGCGCAAGGTGCCCGCCAGGGCCGCCGCCGCCGCGCCGGTGGCCGGATCTTCCAGCACGCCGCCGGAGGCGAAGGCGTTGCGGGCATGGAAGCGCTGCTCGCCCTCGGCATGGACCAGCGCGATGGTGACGAGGCCCGCGTCGTTCATCAGCTTGCGCCCGGCATCCAGGTCGTAGGACATGGCGGCCAACGTCACCCGCTCCTTCAGGCCCAGCACGATGTGGGTCGCCCCGGCTTCGGCAAAAGCCGGCGGAATACGCGGGTCGAGGTCATCGTGAGTCAGGCCGAACAGCGCGAGGCTGCGTTCAAGCAGGTCTTCATCGAGGGGCCGGCTGCGGGTCGGCGGCGACTGCAGCGCGCCAGAGACCGCGCCGCCGTTCTGGCGCCCCTCGACCGTGATCTCCGCCTCGTTCAGGGTCAGCGGGAAAACGCCGTCGCCCTGCTGCATTGCCAGCGCCGCGCCGAGGGCGATGGTTGCATGGCCGCAGAACGGCACCTCGGATTCCGGCGAGAAGTAGCGCACCCGCCAGCCCTCGCCGTCGGGTGCCGCAAAGGCGGTCTCGGAAAAGCCGACCTCGGCGGCGATGCGCTGCATCTCCGCGGTCTCCGGCAGGGCGTCGCCGATGGCCACCCCGGCCGGATTGCCCCCTTCGGGCCCCTTGGAGAAAGCGGCAATGCGGAGCACGTCCATGGCTGCAGTCCTTTTGAGCGATCAGAAATGAAGGGTCCCGGGGGCTCGCCGGCGCCCGGGAGAGAACGCCAACCGTAGCCCCGGCGCTTCGGCCTTTACAGGGTCTTTCGAAGGTGTTTGGCTCGTTTCATCATTGATCTTGAAGGCTCTGAATATGAAAACCTTACAAATGAAAGGCGCCGGCCTGGATGCCGTGGACGTCGCCTTGATCGAGGCACTGACGGAGAACGCGCGGCTTTCCATGCGCGACCTCGCGGGACGGGTCGGCATGTCGGCGCCCAGCGTGACCGAGCGGGTGCGCCGGCTGGAGGACGTCGGCGTGCTGCGCGGCTTCACCGTCGATCTGGACAGCAAGGCGCTGGGCTACGGCCTCCAGGCCATCGTCCGCATCAAGCCCCTGCCCGGCCAATTGCACAAGGTCGAAGAACTGATCCGCAAGATTCCCCAGTTCGTCGAGTGCGACAAGGTCACCGGCGAGGACTGCTTCATCGCCCGACTCTGCGTCGCGGACATCGACAGCCTGGACGGCCTGCTGGATGCGGTCGCCGACCGGGCGGAGACCAACACCGCCATCGTCAAAGCCACGCCGGTGCCGCGCCGTCTGCCGCCGCTACCCGTTGGACGATAATGCTTCGGCAGCTTTGCGGCTCAGGAGCCGCCGGCAGGCTTTCTCAGCGCCAGGCGATAGACTTCGAATCCGTGCGCCGCAAAGAAGGCCTGCGCCCGCTCGTTGCTGGCCCAGGTGTCCAGCGCGATTTCCTGAAAACCGCCGTCCAGCGCCGCGCTCTGCACCTCAGCCATCAGCACGGCCGCCACGCCCCGGCGCCGGAATTCCGGGCGCACGAAGAGATGGTGCACCAGCAAACGCGCAAGCCTGGGCTTCAGGGCATTGGCTGGGCGGTGCTGGGCCTCGTACCAGAGATAGCCTGCCGCGGCACCGTCCAGCTCCGCGAGGACGATGCGGTTGTCCTTGTTGCGCAGCAGGGCCGCGAAGAACCTCTCCACCTTCCCTTTGTCTGCCGGATAGAGAAAGTCGTCGGGATAGGCTGATGCATGCTGGCGCTGGATCTCGTCGTTGAGATCGGCCAGCAGCGGCAGGTCTTTAGCGGTGGCGTCGCGGATCGTGGCGGTCATGGATGCATGTTCCCGAGGCGGCGCACCACCAAGAAAGCGGCCATCGCCAGCAGAGTCAAGGCGAGCCCGCCGGCGATGAAGGCGGCGCCGACCGAGTAAAGCGCCGCAACGGCTGCGCCGATGAAGGGCGCCACCAGCATGACGCTCACCGTCACTGCCTCGCAGGTGGAGGTGACCCTGGCAATCCGCTCCGGCGTCGCCTCCATCTGGATGATGGTGCGGAACGGCACGACGACCGCCGCCGTCGCCGCGCCCAGGACCGCGAAGATGCCGATGTAAGCCAGCCAGGGCAGATCGAAAGCCGCGCCCGGCGCAACGCCAAGGCCGATGGCCAGGGGGCCGGAGATCAGGTAGCCGAGCCCCATGAGCACGAAAGGGTTGCACCGGGCGCCCCAGGCGCCGACCGCCAGCGAGGCCAGGACGCCGCCGCCCCCCGCCGCCGCAACCGCCAGACCGAAGACGCTCTCGTCATAGCGCAGCGCCAGGGTCAGAAGCGGGATCAGAGCGTCGTAGAGAAAGAGAAAGAAGTAGCCCATGGCCATGAGCGCGAGGCCGGCCAGCAGTGCCGGCTTGTGACGAAACTCTGCCAGCCCCTCCCGCACGTCGCCGAACAGCGAGCGCGGCTCGTGCGAAGGCATGGTGGAGCGCAGCCGCCGGCCCAGCCCCAGCAGCATGGCCGCAGCGAGCAGAGACACGGCAGCGTTTGCCAGCAGGATTTCCTGGGGCGCCAGGAACAGCAGCAGCAGGCCGCCCAGGGCCGGGCCGGCAACCTTGGAGGTCTGGTTGATGGCATGGCTGATGCCGTTGGCCGCCATCAGGTCCTGCGCCGGTACCAGAGCCTGGATCGCCGCCTGCTTGGCGGGCGTGTAGAAGGCATCGGCACAACCGCGTGCGAAGACGATCAGCAGAAGCACCGTTGCGTTGGGCGCAAAGGCCGCAGCGAAGGTGGCTGCCGCGCGGCCGAGGTTGCTGAACACCAGAACCCGCTTCAGGTCGGCGCGGTCGGTCAGGGCTCCAGCAAGCGGGCCGATCAGCACATAGGGCAGCCCCATGGCCGCCGCCAGCAGGGCAAAGGCCATCGGGCCCTGCTGCCAGGTAAAGGCCAGCAGCGCACCGACGGCTACGAAGTCCAGCCAGTCGGCGAAGTCCGCCGGCACCTGCGCGCCCAACAAGCGCGGCAGGCCCGGGTGTGCGGTCGCCGCCGCAAGGCCTCCCGCTCTAGCCATGGACCGGACCCCGTGTTTTCAAACCGCTAGGCTCGCGGCGCCGTTGTCCCCGTCCCTTCGGGCGTCAGACTGAACGGCGCCGGTATGGCCGCGCCGGCGGCCGGCGCCGAGGGGTCCGACGCCCCCCAGCAGGTGCCGGTCTCGGGATCGCGCAGCACGCCGGAGGGGCAGGAGTAGAGTTTCGGAAAGACCATCAACTGCGCCACCTCCAGCTCGAAGACCTTGGCCAGTGCGGCCACCCCGTCCGTGCCCATGGCCGGGTTGACGCGCACCGAGCCCCGGGCCGAGGCGTCGATGCGCGGGCTGTGGAAGGCCTCCTCCAGGCTGATCCCGTAGTCCAGCAGCAGGGCGGTGATCTGCGCGGTGCAGGGCACGATGTGGTTGGCGCCGGAGGCCCCGACGGCAAAGAGCGCCTGGCCGTCGCGGGTGGCAATGGTCGGGCACATGTTGGACGAGTTGATCCGCTTCCCGCCGGCCATGGAGACAGGGTTGCCGGGGCGCGGATCGAAGTAGGAGACCGAGTTGTTCATCAGGATGCCGGTCTGGGGCAGGACGACACCGCTGCCGAAGCGGTTCAGCAGGGTATAGGTGAGCGCCACCATGTTGCCCTCGGCATCGACGGCGGACATGTGGGAGGTACAGCCGCCCTCTTCCGCTCCTGCGGCAGCGAGACCGACCTTGCGCTTGTGGGTGGCGAAGGCCTGATCGAGGCCGCGGGCATAAGCGATCCAGGTATCCGGACCAACCGCCTCGCCCGGCGTGAACGCGTCCTCCAGGTACGCCAGCATGTCGAGCAGCCGCGCCCCGCCGGAGGTCTCGCCCGCGGTATGGATCGCGGCACCCCGGTGGCTGCCGCTGAGCGGCGCGTGCTGCTCGACCGTGTAGCCCGCCAGGTCTTCGATAGTAATGCGTGAGCCCCCGGCCTTGAGGTCGGCCGCGATCTTCTCGGCCAGCGAGCCCTGGTAGAAACTTTGCGGCCCCTCTGCAGCCAAGGTCTTGAGAGTAGCCGTCAGCGCCGGCAGCGGGCGGTAGGTCTCCGGCAGCGGCGGCGCGCCGTCCGGCAGATAAATCGCCGATGCCGCGGGGTCCCGGCGGATCAGGTCCATCGCCAGTGCGACCTGCAGGGTTGTGTGCCAGTCCACCGGCAGGCCCCGTTCCGCCAGCGCGATGCCGGGCGCCAGCACCTCGGCCCAGGACAGGCGGCCGTGAGCGGTCAGTGCCGCCGACAGGCCCGCCACGGCCCCCGGCAGCGTGATGGCGCCGTAGCCGCGCACGTTTGCCTGGTCCCTGACCCCCGGATAGCCCATGAGGGACGCCGGCTCGGCGGGGTCCAGCGGGTAGTCCGCCGGGTCGATGGCCTCGGCCAGAGTACCCTGGAAGTTGAACACCCGCGCTTCCCGGTCTTTCGCCAACCAGACCACGAGGAACCCGCTGCCGCCCAGGCCGCACATCCAGGGCTCGACCACGTTGAGGGCCATGGCGCAGGCCACCGCGGCGTCAACCGCGTTGCCGCCCTGCGCCAGCATCGCGGCACCGGCGCGCGCCGCCATCCAGTGCTGTGCGGCGACCGCACCATCCGGCGAAGAGACCGCCGGCTTGCGGACCTGCCATTGTTCGACGTTTTCGTTCACGCGGGCTAAGCTCCCTATCTTGTCGTTGCGGGTCTTGTCGTTGCGGGTCTTGTCGTTATGCGTTCGGCGGTGCCGGGGGGAGAGAGTCGATGAGTTATGATATCAGAGAGATGCCGCCACAGGTGAGCGCGGGGTTGCTGGAAAAAGCGGCACGCGCGGAAACCGCGACCATCGGCCATCGCAGGCACCTGGGTTTCGTCGACAAGGCGATCCAGGGCGTGCTTTCCACAGGCGCCTTTCCCGTGCAACGCATTGCCGGCACCGCCGTCACCCTGGCCTTGCCGGGCCAGGACTCGACCCTGCTTCACCACGTGATCCAGTTCCTGCGGCCCGGCGACGTTCTGGTTATCGACCGCCTCGGCGACCACAAGCACGCCTGCCTCGGCGGCGGCGTGGCGGCGGCCATCAAAGCGACCGGTTGCGCGGGGGTCGTCATCGATGGCCCCTGCACCGATCTGCCGGAGATCGAAGACCTCGCCCTGCCGGTCTGGTGCCGGGGCGTCGCGCCGATCACCACCCGGCTTTACGATATCGGCGGCAGTTTCAACGTGCCGGTCTGCTGCGGCGGCGCCGTGGTCACCCCCGGCGATCTTTTGATCGCCGATTTCTCCGGTGTGCTGGTTATGCCGCCGGCAGAGGCCGAGAGCGATATCGACTGGGCGCTCGGCAAACAGGAAGGGGAACTGGAGGGCCACAAGCGCCTGCTCGCCGGCGAGAAGCTCGGCGAGCGGACCGGCGCCAGCGCGATGGTGGCGGCCAAACTCGGGGCTTAGGGCCGCATGCCCTTCCGTTCGCCGCCGCGCCCTCTCAGCAGTGCCTCGTCCGGTCGCGTCCTTGGCTTCGGCAGGACCAGCAGCCCGGCAGCGAAGATCACAGCCATGCCGACCAGCGTCTCCCTGTCCGGAAGCTCCGAAAAGAACAGCGCGCTCCAGACGATGGCGAAGATCAGGTAGGAATAGTCGAAGGTCGCAACGATCACCGGCGGACCGGACTGATAGGCCTTGGCGGCAGCCGCCGCTGCCCCGACGATCAGGACGGCCAGCACGGCCATGAGCGCCCAGTCCTGCCCACTCAGGGCTACCCAGGGGCCAAGCACGAAAGGGCTCACCGCCGCCGTCTGCGGGCTGAAGTCCAGGAGTGCGACGCCACCGCTCGCAACCATTCCCGAGGCCAGGAGCATGGCATTCAGGCACAGCGCCAGAACGAAGGGGCTTTCGTTCTGGCATCTGCCACGGGTGATGATCATCGCCAGCGCGTAGCAGACCGCCGCGAGGATCGGCAGCAAGGTCGCATAGGAAAAGGCATCGCTGCCGGGCTTGACGACGATCAGAACGCCGACGAACCCCATGGCGATGGCAAGGCCGCGCCTCGGGCCGACCGGCTCCCCGATCAGGATGGCCGAAAAGAACGCGATGAACAGCGGCGCCGTATACATCGCCGCCGCAGCCACCGGCAGGCTGAGAAGAGGCAAAGAGACATAGAGCGCGATCCACATAGTCATCTGGAGCAGGCAGCGCAGGAAGACCCAGCCGGCGTTTCCCGGACCGATCGCGACAGCCTGACGAAGCCCTCCCAGAACAAGCAGGCAGAGGGGGATCGCCAGAAGAGACCGGGTCACGAAGATCTGCCAGAGCGTCAGATCGGCGCTGATCCATTTCACGACCGCATCGCCGAAGGAGATCATCAGCACTGAGGCAACGATCATGGTCACGCCCACAAGGGTCGCATCGGGGCGGCTGGCAGGGCCTGGCGCCATTGTTGTGCTCCGGAATACAGTGGATTTATCAGTTCTGGTAAAGAATGGTTCGTGCTACCCTTCTCTTTCAAATGAGCTTTCGGCTGTTTAACATTACCAATAGTTATGAATAAGCTCGGCAAGGCACTGCCCCCTCTGACCAGTCTTCTCCCCTTCGAAGCGGCGGCCAGACTGGAGAGCTTCACCCGCGCCGCGGAGGAACTGCACCTGACCCAGGCGGCGGTCAGCCGGCAGATCCGCGCGCTGGAGGAGGATCTCGGCGTGAAGCTCTTCGAGCGCCGGCATCGGGCCGTGTTCCTGACCCAGGCCGGCCAGGACTTCAGCCGCATCGTCTCGGAAAGCCTGGAGAGCATGGCCGCCGGTGCCGGCGAACTGCGCGGCAAGCGGCGCGATGGCGAGGTCGTTCTCTTCGCCGAGCTCTGCTATGCTTTCTACTGGCTGATGCCCCACATCTCCGCCTTTCATCAGCAGCATCCGAGGATCGACGTCCGGATCACCGCCTCGACGCGGCCGGTCGCGCTGTCGGACGACGATTTCGACGTCGCCATTCAGACCGCCGAGAGGGCTTGCGGCCCGCACCGGCTGGTCTTCACGGCAGCCGACGAGGTCTTCCCGGTCTGCAGTCCGAGCTACCTGAAAGACGAGGACACACCGCTATCGCTGTCTGATCTTGCGGCACAACGACTGCTCCACCACTCTGTCGACCCGCAGGACTGGATCGAGTGGGACGACTGGCTGCAGGCGGTTGGGGCCAACCAGCGCGTCGGTCACGACGGCAGCGTTTTCGACAGCTATCCGGTCATGATTCAGGCGGCGGTGGAAGGCCATGGAATCGGGCTTGGCTGGCGGCGCGCCGTGGGTAAGCTGCTGGAGTCCGGCCAATTGATCAGGCCTTTCGATCAATCTGTGGTACGGGGCGAGGAAATCGCGGTCTACCGCCACCACAAACGCCAGCTGCGGCCCGAAATGAAAGCGCTGCTGTCCTGGCTGGAGGGCGAACTCGCGTAGTCGACGGATTGGGGTCATGGATTGGGTGTTGAACAAGCGTAACAGTCGATGAAGGCCCTGGTCACCGGCAGCAGCGGCCATCTGGGCGAAGCCCTTGTCCGCACGCTCAGAGGCGCAGGGCACAACGTTCTGGGCCTCGACATCCTGCCATCACCCTTCACGGACCGGGTGGCCTCCGTCACCGACCGCGAGGCCGTCCGCCAAAGCATGGCTCGTGCGGACGTGGTCTTCCATACCGCCACACTGCACAAACCCCATGTCGTCACCCACAGCCGGCAGGACTTTGTCGACACCAACATCACCGGCACCCTGAACCTGCTCGAGGAAGCCGTGGAGGTCGGCGTGGAGGCCTTCATCTTCACCAGCACGACCAGCGTCTTCGGAGACGCGCTGGTACCGGGGCCGGGTGAGCCCGCGGCCTGGATCACCGAAGACGTCGTTCCCCAACCCAAGAACATTTACGGCGCGACCAAGGCTGCGGCGGAGGATCTCTGTCAGCTCTTTCACCGCAACCAGGGTCTGGCCTGTCTCGCGCTGCGGACGTCGCGCTTCTTTCCGGAAGAAGACGACAGTGCGGCGGTCCGCGACGCCTATGCGGATGAAAACATCAAGACCAACGAGCTTCTCTATCGCCGCGCCGACCTGGCGGACATAGTCGACGCCCATCTGGCGGCGGCGCGGCGTGCGCCGGAAATCGGCTTCGGCCGCTACATTATCTCGGCAACCTCGCCTTTCGCGCAGCGCGACCTTGCGCCGCTGCGCGGCGAAGCGGCCGCGGTGATCGGACGCCTCCATCCAGAAGCTGGAACAGTCTACGATCAGCTTGGCTGGCGGCTCCCGGATGCGATCGACCGGGTCTACGTGAACGCGCGCGCGCGCCGGGACCTTGGATGGCGTCCGCGGTACGACTTCGCCCGGGCCATCGCGTTGCTGCGCTCCGGGCAGGACCCGCGCAGCCCCCTCGCCCGGCTGGTCGGGTCCAAGGGATACCATGCCGAGACCTTCGACCAAGGTCCCTATCCGGTCGAGGAGGACAAACGACGGCAGGGTTGAACCGAAGCGCATCCTGCGATATTCGTTTATGACATAAACAATCTTGGCCGCTGCGGCGGACCGGACACCAAGCGACCGAACCAGCGGTCGCCCAGACTGGGAGGAACCGATGAAGCGATTGACCACCCTTGCCGTCGCGGCCTTGGCCCTGACTGCTCTGTTCAGCGCGGTCGTGCCTGGCCCGGCCACAGCGCAGGAGGTGACCCTGAGGGTTCACCACTTCTTGCCGGCGCCGGCACCCGTGCCGAAAAACTTCATTACCCCTTGGGCTGAGAAGGTCGAGGCGGAGTCCGGCGGCCGCATCAAGGTGGAGGTCTATCCCGCCATGCAGCTGGGCGGCAAACCGCCGGCCCTTTTCGATCAGGCCAAGGACGGCGTGGTCGACATCGTCTGGACCCTGCCCGGCTACACCTCCGGCCGGTTTCCCGGCACCGAGGCCTTCGAACTGCCGTTCATGCCCGCCTCGGCCGAGAACACCAGCAAGGCGGCCTGGGACTTCTTTGAGAAGTATCTGAAGCCGGAGTTCTCCGCCGTGCAGGTCCTCGCGGTCCACGTCCACAGCCCCGGCCTGCTGCACGTGAAGGGCGACGGCGTCTCCAGGCTGGAGGACATGAACGGCCTGAAGCTGCGTGGCCCGACCCGCCAGGTGAATGCCTTGCTCTCCGCCCTCGGCGCCACGCCGGTGGGCATGCCGGTGCCGGCGATGCCGGAGGCGCTTTCCAAGGGCGTCATCGACGGAACCGTCATTCCCTGGGAGGTCACCACGCCGCTGAAGGTGGCGGAACTGGTCAACAGCCACACCGACTTCGACTCCGCGCGCGGCTTCTACACCGCCTTCTTCGTCTTCGTGATGAACAAGGCCCGCTACGACGGACTGCCGGACGACCTGCGGGCGATCATCGACGCGAACTCGGGCCGCGAAACCTCGGCCTGGGTCGGCCGGGTCATGGACGAAGGCGACGCGCCGGGCATCAAGGCCGCCGAGGCGGCAGGCAACGCGATCCGCAAGCTCGCACCCGAGGAGGTCGAGCGCTGGAAGGCCGCCGCCGCGCCCCTGGCCGAGGCCTGGATCGCGGAGATGAATGGCCAGGGCTACGACGGCGCGGCCATGGTGGCCGATGCCAAGGCGCTGATCTCCAAGTACGCCGGCGAAGAGTGAGGCCGAGGCGCTTCGTCACAGCGCCATGGCGTATCCTTCGAGGCTTCGCTCCGCTCCGCACCTCAGGATGAGGTTGGTCTTGGATCTCAAGGCACGACCTCATGCTGAGGAGGGCCGAAAGGCCCGTCTCGAAGCATGCTGCACCGGTCTCCGCCGCTGCGCTTTGGAATAGGGCCCTGAAGGTCGTGGTGCGGCAACAGGCTGCCAGCACTCACGTGAGGAGACTTAGTCATGACCGTTCTTGTTTCCGGGGCCGGCATCGGCGGCCTCACCCTGGCGCTCAGCCTCCATCAGGCAGGCATTCCCGTACGGGTCTTCGAAGCGGTGAAGGAACTGAAGCCGCTGGGCGTCGGCATCAACCTGCAACCCCATGCGGTGCGCGAGCTGACCGAACTCGGCCTGCTGGAGGATCTCGACCGGATCGCGCTGCGGACCCGCGAGGTGGCCTATTTCTCCACCGGCGGCAGGCTGATCTGGAAGGAGCCGCGGGGCCAGAGCGCCGGCTACGACTGGCCGCAGTTCTCCATTCATCGCGGCAAGCTGCAGATGATGCTGCTGGAGACGGCCCGGGCGCGACTGGGACCGGAGGCGGTCCGCAGCGGCACGGCCGTCGAGGGCTGGCGGGAGACGGCCGAGGGCGTGGAGGTCGACCTTTCCGAGCGGGAGACCGGCAGGTCTCTTGGAACCGAGCGCGGCAGCCTCTTCGTCGCGGCCGACGGTATCCACTCGACGGCCCGGGCAAAGCTCTATCCCGACGAAGGCCTGCCGGTCTGGGGCGGCATCATGATGTGGCGTGGCGTCACCCGCGGCCCGCGCTTCCTCGGCGGCGCTGCCATGGCCATGGCCGGCTGCAAGGCACGCAAGTTTGTCTGCTATCCCCTTTCCGAGGAGGGAGAGGACGCCGTCATCAACTGGATCGCCGATCTGGCGATGCCGCCGGACACCCTCTGGAAGCGGGAGGACTGGAACCGCAAGGGCGCACTGGAGGACTTCCTGCCGCGCTTTGCCGACTGGCACTTCGACTGGCTGGACGTCCCGGCGATCATCCGCCAGGCCGAAAGCGTCTACGAGTACCCCATGGTCGACCGCGATCCTCTGCCCCGCTGGACCCATGGCCGCATGACCCTGCTGGGCGACGCGGCCCATGCCATGTATCCCATCGGCTCCAACGGAGCGACCCAGGCCATCATCGATGCACGGGTGCTCACACGTGAACTGATCCAGAGAGGGCTTTCGGCGGAGGCGCTCTCCGCCTACGATGAGGAGCGCCGCCCGGCCACGGCAAAGATCGTCACGGCCAACCGCGGCGACGGGCCGGACAGGGTCCTCGACATCGTCGAGGAGCGGGCACCAGGGGGATTCGAGAAGATTGAGGACGTACTCAGCCATGAAGAGCTGGACCGCACCGCGAAAGCCTACAAGCACATCGCCGGCTTCGATGTGGAAACGCTGAACGCCCGCCCGTCGATCGTCGCCGTCTGATCCGTGACCAGCCCGGAGGCAGCGGGGGTCGCTCCCCAACTGGAAGCCCGCATCGGGCGCGCACTCGGCGCGGTCTGCCGCGTCCTGGCTCTGGCCGGCGGCGTGGTTCTGACCGGCATCGCGCTGATGACCGTGGTCTCGATCATCGGGCGCGGCTTTTCCTTTGCCGGGTTGGGGCCTGTCCCCGGCGATTTCGAGCTGGTGGAGGCGGGCTGCGCCGTCGCTGTCTTTGCCTTTCTGCCCTGGTGTCAGTACCGCCGCGGCCATGTCACCGTAGATATCTTCATCTCCCGCCTGCCGGTACGGGCCCAGGCCTCGCTGGCGATGATCGGCAATATCGCCCTTACCGCAGCCGCCGGGCTGATCGCCTGGCGGCTCTGGTTCGGCATGCTCGACAAGTTCTCCTACGGCGAAACGACCATGATCCTGGGCTTCAAGCTCGGCTACGCCTACGCGGCAGCCTTTCCCGGTGCGGTCTTCTTCGCGCTTGTCTGCCTCTACACCGTCTGGCGCAGCCTCAATGAGGCGATCCGCAGGCAGGAGACGCGATGAGCGGCCTTGCCCTCTCCGCCCTCGCCTTTGCGGTGATGCTGGGCCTGATCTTCCTGCGCATGCCCATCGGCGCGGCCATGCTGCTGACCGGCCTCGCCGGTACCTGGATCGTGACAGGAACGCCAGTGCCGGTTCTGGCCCAGATGAAGTCGCTGACCTACGACACCTTCTCCAGCTATTCGCTCTCCATCGTGCCGCTTTTTCTGCTGATGGGTCAGTTCGCGGCCAAGTCCGGCATGTCGGAGAGCCTGTTCCGCGCCGCTGCCGACTGGCTGGGCCACCGCCGTGGCGGTGTCGCCATGGCCGCCGTCGGGGCCTGCGGCGGTTTCGGCGCGGTCTGCGGCTCCTCCCTGGCCACCGCCGCCACGATGGGTCAGGTCGCCCTGCCGGAAATGCGGCGACTGCGCTTTTCCGATGCGCTCTCCACCGGCGTGCTGGCGGCCGGCGGCACGCTGGGCATCCTGATCCCGCCCTCGGTTATCCTGGTGATCTATGCCATCCTGACCGAGCAGAACATCATCAAGATGTTCGTCGCTGCCCTGATCCCCGGCATCCTGGCGGCGCTGGGCTACATGGCCACGGTCGCCATCTACGCCCGGGTAAGACCGGAGGCCGCCCAGACCGCCCCCCGCGTGCCGTATCGGGAGCGCTTCCGCGCCCTGGCCGCCATCTGGCCGGTGGTCTTCATCTTCGCCCTCGTCATCGGCGGCATCTATCTCGGCTGGTTCACCCCGACCGAAGCGGCGGCCATCGGCGCCGTGGCCACCGGCGCCTATGCCCTGGCGGTCGGACGCCTCAGCCACCGCGATTTCGTCGACTGCGTCCTGGGCGCTGCCTCCGCAACGGCCATGATCTTTTTCATCGTGCTGGGCGCGCAGGCGCTGAACACCTTTCTTGCCCTCACCCAGACGCCCCAGGCCGCCGCCGACTGGGTCACGGCGTCCGGGCTCTCGCCCTGGGTTGTGCTGACCCTGATCCTGGCCTGCTACCTGGTCTTCGGCTGCGTCATGGACTCGCTCTCCATGATCCTGCTCACCATCCCGATCTTCTTCCCCATCGTCATGGCCCTGGACTTCGGCCTGACGCCGGAGGAAACGGCCATCTGGTTCGGCATCCTCGCGCTGATGGTGGTGGAAGTCGGCCTGATCACACCCCCCGTGGGCCTGAATCTCTTCATTATTCATTCCCTGGCGCGCGATATTCCTTTGAGCGTCACCTATCGCGGGGTGGCGCCCTTCGTGCTGAGCGATATCCTGCGTATTGTGATCCTGGCCGCCTTTCCCGGGATCACGCTGTGGCTCATGCGGGCGATGTTCTGAAATGACGCGCCCACCGCAACACCTGGACTACGGCCTGTTGAACGGCCTGGGCGGGCACCTGTTCCGCCATGCCTTCCTGCGCGGGCAGCAGGTCTTCTCCGAGGTCTTCGCCGACCAGGCCATCACCCCGCTGCAGTTCATGACTCTGGAACTGGTGATGCTGAACCCCGGGGTCACCCATAAAGACATCTGCGCCGCCATGGCCTCCGCCCCCTCGGTCATGACGACGTCGCTGAAGCCGCTGATCCGCGACGGCGTCCTGCTGCGGGAGCGCAAGACCGGCGACGGCCGGTCGATCGGCTACCGACTCTCGGCCAAAGGCGAAACCTGGTTCAAGACCATCCGCCCCCAGATCGACCTGGCCGAGGACAAGCTCTTCGCCGGGCTCAGTGGCGCGCAGCGCCGCGCGCTTCTGGAGGTCGTCCGTCAGCTTACGGAGCGCGATGCTTTGAGCGGATACACAGAACCCGAAGGCCGTCGCGCCCGGCGCTGACCCGCGCGGCTGCGGCCTCAGGGTTTGTAAGGCTCAGCGCTCGGCGAGAGCCAGGCGCAGGCCGAGCAGGCCGAAGGCGCCGGCAAAGCCGCGCCTCAGCCACAGCATGACCCTGGGCTTTGAGATCACGTAGCGGCGGGTCGCCGAGGCGAAAGCACCGTAGCCGACGAAAACGATGAAGGTCAGCGCCATGAAGGTGGCCGCCAGCACCAGCATGGAGGCGGTGGCGTTGGGCGCTGCCGCGGGGACGAACTGGGGCAGAAAGGCCAGGAAGAAGAGCGACAGTTTCGGGTTCAGAATGTTGAGCAGGAAGCCGTTGACGATGACCTTGATGCCGGAAACCGACGCACTGCGCTCCGAAACCTCCAGGCTGCCTCCTTCCCGCAGAATGCCCCAGGCCATATACAGCAGATAGGCGACGCCGAGATACTTCACGATCTGGAACGCCAGGGCGGAGGTGTGCAGGAGGGCCGCCAGCCCCGCGATGCTGGCCGCGATATGCGGCAGAATGCCCAGGGTGCAGCCGAAAGCCGCCAGGATACTGGCCTGCCAGCCTTTGCTCAGTCCATAGGCCAGGGTGTAGATCACGCCGGTCCCCGGCAGCAGAATGACCACGATGGAGGTCAGCAGGTATTCGGCGGACATCGGAGATCCCTTCAGCGGCAGGCAGCGTGAAGGCACAGGAGACCAGAGATCAGGCGGCTTTTCAAGTCGGCCAACGGAAGCACGTCAGTTGAAGATGACCGCCGTGTCCGGGCCAAGCACCAGATCCGGCAGCCAGAGAGTCAGGGCCGGCACGTAGGTGATGAGGATCAGCACCACGATCAGCGGGACCAGGAAGGGTATGACTGCCATGGTAACCTTCTCGAAGGGTACCTTCCCCACCTCCACCATGATGTAGAGGCCGATTCCCATGGGCGGCGTGGCGATGCCGATAAGCAGTGCCAACTGCAGGACGATCCCGAAGTGGACGCGGTCGACACCGAAGCTGTCGATCACCGGCAGCAGCATGGGAACCAGCATGAGCTTCGCCGGCACGCCCTCGACCACACAGCCGATGAGCAGGACGAAGACGATCATCAGCGCCAGGAAAACGGCGCGGCTTTCGGTGAGCGCGAAGATGGCGTCCCCCAGCTTCTGCGGCACCTGCTCGATGGCCAACAGCCAGCCCATGGCGATGGAGAAGCCGATGATGATCATGATGACGGAGGTCATGAGCATGGTGTCGGTGAGCGCCTTCCACAGCCGCGCCCAGGTCAGGGAGCGATAGACGACGCCGAGCACCAGGCAATAGAGACAGGCCAGCACCCCGGCTTCGGTCGCGGTGACGATGCCGCCGAGGATCGAACCCAGAATGATCCCCGGTGCGACCAGCGCCAGCACACCGTCGATACCGGTGCTCAGCACCTCCCGGTGGCCGGCTCTCTCCTGCGTTGGGAAGTTGTGGCGAATGGCCAGGATGCGGTTGAAGGTCATGAGCGAGAGACCGACGATCAGACCCGGAATGACGCCGGCCAGGAACATGCGCTCGATGGACTGCTGGGCCAGGAAGGCATAGACGACGAGGCCGATGGAGGGTGGGATGATCGGCCCGACGACGGCCGAGCAGACCGTAACCGCCGCGGCGAACTCCGCCTTGTAGCCGCGCTCCTTCATCGCCTTGATCTCGATGGTGCCGAGGCCTGCACAGTCCGCCACGGCAGCGCCCGAAACCCCTGCGAAGATCATCGACGACAGCACATTGACCTGTGCCAGTCCGGCCTTGAAGTGCCCCACCAGGGCGTTGGCGAAGTTGAAGATGCGGTCGGTCATGCCGACCACGTTCATCAGGTTGCCGGCCATGATGAAGAAGGGCACCGCCGCAAGGGAGGGTTTGTTCACCCCTTCCAGAATCTGCTGCGGAACGATGTAGAGCGCATCGGAGAACTCCGAGGTCGCGAAGGCCAGCAGAACCGCCGCGCCGATGGCCATGGACACCGGCACCCGCAGCAGGATCAGCGCAATGAAAGCGATGAAGAGGACCGCGGCCATGGTTTCCCCCGACCTGTTCCTAGCTGTCCACGGCGGGGAGCGTGTGCGGCTCCGGCCAGTCCAACCAAGCCTTCACGAAGTCCAGCAGGGCGTTCACGAAGATCAGAAAACAGGAGATGCCCAGCGGGATCGAGAGGGTGTAGCGCTCCAGTTCGCCCCAGGGCGTCACCACGGCATCGATCACCCCGACCTGGGATGCGATGATGGTGGGCATCTGCAGCAGGATCACGCCCGTCACCGTCATCACCACCAGGGCGACGAAATAGCGCGTGCCGCGCATTGCGCCGCCCCCCAGGCGCAGCACCACGAAGTCGACGGCAATGTCCTTGCGGAAACGGTAGACCGCATAGAAGCCGAAAAACGACATCCAGACGAAGAACTGCATCGTCCAGGGCCAGATCCAATAGAACGAGAGATTGAGCGGACGCAGCAGAATGGTCGCTGCCGTGCCAATCAGCATCAGCAGGAGACAGAGGTTGGCGATCACCAGAAAGACCTGGCCGAGCCTCTCCAGCCATACGTCCAACTGAAAGGCGAGCCGCGCCAGCGGCCCGCCTTCAAGGTGTTTTCCCCCCGACACCGCTTACTGCGGCGCCCGTGTCGCCTCGACCATCGCCAGGAAGCCCTCGGGCAGTTCGCCTTGGGATTCCAGGTCCTGATAGAACTGCGCCATGGATTCGACGAAGGGCGTACGGTCGATGTTCACGAAGGTCACGCCCTGTTCTTTCATGCGGGCGATCGACTCCTCCGCTGCCGTCCCCATGATGTCGTGGCTGTAGGCACCGGCATCGACGTAAGCGCGGTTGACGGCATCCTGCAGCTCCGGGGCGAGCTTGTCGTAAGCCGCCTGGTTGGTCATGAAACCAATCGATTGGTAGTACTCGTCATGACGGACCACGTGGGGCGCCACCTCGTAGAACCGCATGGACTCGACGAGGGCGATGGGGCTGTTCACCGCGCCGACGATCTTCTTGTCGATGGCCTGATAGACGTCGGTCCAGGCGAGGGTCTTCACCTCCGCCCCCAGATGGGTCCAGGTGGCAATCGCCGTCTTGTTGGGATGCATGCGCAGCTTCAGGCCCTTCATATCCTCGTAGCTGCGCACGTCCTCATTCGCCACCATCACTCGGTAGGGCCCGCGAATGATGGCCGTGGGATCGCCCAGCACGCCGACACCGGCCTGCTTCGAGGCTTCCTCGAACCAGCCCTTGGCCATGTCGCTGTTCATGAACCGCACCCAGTGATCGCGGTCGTCGAAGAGAAACGCGGCACTGATCCAGGTGATTTCGGGCACCCACTTCTTCATGTAGGTGGAGCCCTCGGCATAGAGATGCACGGTGCCCAGCTTGAGCTGCTCCATCACCGCGTTGGTCTTGCCGAGCTGCTCGTTCGGGTACATTTTGATTTTCAGCTTGCCGCCGCTGTACTCCTCGGTCAGATCGGCAAAGCGCTGGAAGACTTTTCCTTCCGGGCTGTCGGGCGGCATCTTGTGCGCCATCCGCCACTCCTCGGCCGCCTGGGCGGCGGAGATTCCGGCGCCGACGGCCACCACAGCCCCCAGCAAAGCGGACATACAGGTTCTCAACAGTGTCATCGCTACCCCCTCTCATTGCCGGCAGGGCCGGGCGCGGCTTGCCGCAGACTGCGGCGCGTGATCCGGGATTGGCCGGCTGATCTCCGGCCGCAAGAGGTGGGTCGCGCCGTCTTTCGCCTTTTGCGATACTCCCTGCATTAGATCGCATGCCGCGTTCGACGGTCAATAGGGGCACCGGTAGCGATTACCGGGAGTAGTGCAGCTTGCCGGCACTTCGGCTGACGCTTGCGCTCCCGAAGGACTTGACGGTTACATCTTGGGACAGAAATTTGCGCACAAACGGTGCAAGCACGCAGGGTAAACACACTGGGCGACGCCGAGAAGCGGACCCTCGGCGAACAGTTAGGAGAGGACGGCAGGATGGCGGGTAAGGCCTTCGCATCCCAGGGCGACCTGGACGGAAAGACAATCACCTTCGAAGAGCTGGCCGAGGGGCTCTATGCCTACACGGCGGAGGGCGACCCCAACTCAGGCATCATCGTCGGCGATGACTCGGTCATGGTGGTTGACACCCAGGCGACGCCCGTCATGGCCCAGGGCGTGATCGACCGCATCCGCGAAGTGACCGACAAGCCCATCGACTACGTCGTGCTGAGTCACTATCACGCCGTGCGCGTACTCGGCGCCTCGGCTTACGGCGCCCGCCAGATCATTGCCAGCCGTGACACCCACGACCTGATCGTCGAGCGTGGCCAGCAGGACTACGAGTCCGAAGTCGGGCGCTTTCCACGGCTCTTCCAGTCGGTGGAGACGGTGCCCGGCCTCACCTGGCCGAACGTGATCTTCGAGAAGTCCCTCACCCTCCATCTGGGCCAGCGCGAGGTGCAGATCCTGCAGCTCGGCCGCGGCCACACCAAGGGCGACACCGTGGTCTGGCTGCCAAAGGAAAAGGTGCTCTTCGCCGGCGACCTGGTGGAGTTCGGCGCCACGCCCTACACCGGCGACGCCTATCTGAAGGACTGGCCTGAGACGCTGGGTCGCCTGCGTGAGCTCGGGGCGGAGAAACTGGTGCCCGGGCGCGGAGCGGCCCTGAAGACCCCTGAAGCCGTGGAGGAGAGCATCGCCGGCACCCAGGCCTTCCTGACCGAGATGTACCAATCGGTCGCCAAGGGCGTGGCGGAGGGCAAGCCGCTGAAGGACATCTACGGCGAGACCTTCGAGCGGCTCGAGCCCAGGTTCGGCGGCTGGGTGATCTTCGAGCACTGCATGCCCTTCGACGTCGCGCGGGCCTACGACGAGGCGTCCGGGATCGCCGACCCCAGGATCTGGACTGCAGAGCGCGACGTGGAGATGTGGCGCGCCCTGGAACAGGGCTAGCCGCAGTCAGAACGCCGCCGGGCATGCCCAAGACCTATCAAAACCCGCGCTACCCCTATCGCCGCAGTGCCGATCAGGACTCAGGCGCGGACGCCGCCCACCACCCGGTGGTCATCGTCGGGGCCGGCCTCGTTGGCCTCGCGGCGGCGGTCGATCTCGCCCAGCAGGGCATCGCCACGGTCGTCCTGGACGACGACGACACCGTCAGCTTCGGCTCCCGCGCCATCTGCTTTGCCAAGCGCAGCCTGGAAATCCTCGACCGGCTCGGCCTCGGCTCGCAGCTTCAGGCCAAGGGCGTGACCTGGAACAAGGGCAAGGTCTTCTGGCGCGGCAGCATGATCTATGACTTCGATCTGTTGCCCGAAGGTGGCCACCGCTGGCCTGCATTTATCAATCTGCAGCAGTACTACGCCGAGGAATGGCTGGTCGAGCGAGCCAGGGAGACGGGCTTGGTCGACCTGCGCTGGAAGAACCGCGTCGTCGCCGTGGACCCGGGTGAAAGCGGAGCGGCGCTGGAAATCGACACACCCGATGGCGCCTACAAACTGACCTGCGACTACCTGCTGGCGGCCGATGGGGCCAGAAGCACGGTCCGCAGGACCTTGGACCTCGACTTCAGCGGCCAGGTCTTTCGCGACCGCTTCCTGATCTGCGACGTGGTCATGAAGGCCGATTTTCCCAGCGAACGCTGGTTCTGGTTCGACCCGCCCTTTCACCCCGGCCAGTCGGCGTTGCTGCACCGCCAGCCGGACAACGTCTGGCGGATTGACCTGCAGCTCGGCTGGGACGCCGATCCGGAAGAGGAGAAGCGTCCGGAGCGCGTGATGCCGCGTCTGAAGGCCATGCTGGGCGAGGACGTCGATTTCGAGATCGACTGGGTCTCCGTCTACACCTTCCAGTGCCGACGGCTGGAACGGTTTCGCCACGGCCGCATTTTCTTCATCGGCGACTCCGCCCACCAGGTTTCGCCCTTCGGGGCCCGCGGCGGCAACGGCGGCCTGCAGGACAGCGACAACCTCTGCTGGAAGCTGGCCGCCGTCTTGAAGGGCGAGGCAGCGGAACGGCTGCTGGACAGCTACGATGCGGAGCGCATACCCGCTGCCGACGAGAACATCCTGAATTCCACCCGCAGCACCGACTTCATCACGCCGAAGAACGCGATCAGCCAGGCTTTTCGCGACGCCACCCTGGAGCTTGCGGCGGACTATCCCTTCGCCCGGCAACTGGTGAACTCCGGGCGTCTTTCGCGGCCGGCAACCCTGGCCGGGTCGGCACTCCTCACGATGCCCGAAGCGGCGCAGCCGGGCCTTCCCGTCGGCGCGCCCTGTGCCGATGCTCCGCTGACCCGCGGCAACGAGAGAACCTGGCTGCTGCAACTCCTGTCAGGCGGTTTCTTCGGCCTGCATTATCGCGGGGCGGGTGCTGCACCTGAAAATGAAGACCACGTCGCGCGGCTCGCGGAGGCCGAGCCGAAGCTTCCGGTGCTGACCATCCGCTCCCCCGATGCCGCCGCAGGGGACCGCGAGACCGCCTGGGTAGACAGCGAGGGTCTTTTCGCCGAACGTTACGGCGCCGGGCCCGGCAGCTTCTATCTGGTCCGCCCGGACCAGCACCTGGCCGGGCGTTGGCCCGCGCTCCAAGCAGAGGCTGTCAGCGCGGCCATGGCCAAGTCTCTTGCTCTTCCGTGAGGCCCTATGCCCGAACACCTGATCACCGAGCCGGGGCTTGACGCCCCCGACGACTTCTACGCAGCGCTGACGGAACTGCACCGGGACCTTGCCCCGGAGGAGAGCACCAAGGTCAACGCCAAGCTGATCCTGCTGCTCGCCAATCACATCGGCGATATGCGGGTTCTGCAGGAAGCCATCGCCGCCGCCCGGCCCAAGCGGTGACCGCTCCCTTCCCGACAACACCGCCGCCCGCCCCGCGGGCGGTTCTGCGCGACCTGCTGGCGCTCGCAGGACTGGACGGAGGGCTGGCCGACACGGCTGAGCTCACCGGCAGCGAGCCGGTCCTGCCCTCCTCCTTCGCGGTGGGAACACTCGCGCAGGTGACCATCGCTGCAACGGCTTTGGCAGCCGACGCCCTCTGGCGGCTGCGCGGCGGCGCGGAGCAGGAAGTTGCTGTCGATATGCAGCATGCCGCCTGCGAATTCCGCAGCGAGCGCCTGTTTCGCGTCGACGGCAAGGCGCCGCAGCGTCTTTGGGACCCCATTGCGGGTGTCTACCGCACCGGGGACGGGCGCTGGGTGCGCCTGCATACCAACTTCCCCCACCACCGCGACGGCATTCTCGCCCTTCTGGACTGCGCTTATGAGCGCGCGGCGGTGCAGCAGGCCCTCGACGGCTGGCAGGCGGCGGACTTCGAGGACGCAGTGGCCGAGCGCGGCCTCGTGGCCACCTTGATGCGCAGTCCGGGCGAATGGCTGGACAGCCCTCAGGGCGCGGCGCTCGCCCGGCAGCCTCTCCTATCCATAGAGCGGATAGGGGAGAGCGCGGCGGAGCCGCCGCTGGCGGCGCCACGCCCTTTGGGCGGCCTTCGCGTTCTGGACCTGACGCGCATCATTGCCGGCCCGGTCGCCGGCCGGGCCCTGGCCGCTCACGGCGCAGAGGTCATGCGGATCGCCGGCCCCCATCTGCCGTTCATCGAACCCCTGGTGATCGACAGCGGCCGCGGCAAGCTTTCAGCCCACTTGGACCTGCGCCAAGCGAACGGACGCGAGGGACTGGCCCGCCTTCTGCGCGAGGCCGATGTTTTCATCCAGGGCTACCGCCCCGGGGCAGTCGCAGGCCATGGTTTCGGACCGGTGGAAGCCGCAGCCCTGCGGCCCGGTGTCGTCTATGTCTCCCTCAATGCCTATGGCTACGACGGACCCTGGGCGGCGCGCCGGGGCTTCGACTCCCTGGTCCAGACCGCCAGCGGGATCAATTACGCGGAAGCGGAGGCAGCCGGGGCGGAAGGCCCCCGGGAACTGCCCTGTCAGGCGCTTGACCACGCCTCCGGCTACCTCATGGCCTTGGGCGCTATCGCCGCTCTGGTCCGGCGCGCCCGGGAGGGCGGAAGCTGGCACGTCCGCGTCTCTCTGGCGCGCAGCGGCCGCTGGCTGCAGAGCCTCGGCCGGATTGCCGGCGGACACGATTGCCCCGAACCGGGGGAGCGCTATCTGGAAAGCCTGATGGAAACCCAGGACTCCGGTTTCGGCCGGCTCAGCGCCATTCGCCATGCTGCAGAGATGTCGCAAACCCCCGCCCGCTTCGCGCGGCCAAGCGTTCCCCTTGGCAGCCACCCCGCCGCCTGGCCTGACCGGAACGCCTGATCCAGGACTTCGTTCTAAAACTTCGTCCGCAGGCCCAGCGTCACGAGATTGCGGGTGAAGTCCCGATCCTCACTGTCCGACCAACGCTGCACGAAGCGATAGTCCGCGCCGATCGAGACGTAGCGATTTATGAGATACTCCGCGCCGAGGCCGAAGATGGCGCGGTCGTCGGTTCTGTCGACCTCGCGAAAATCATCCTGGACGTAGCGCGCCTCGGCAACGACCAGAACGTTGCGCAGCAGCTCATGCTGAACCTCGGCGGCAACCGTAGACTGGGTTTTCGACGAAGAACCCGGCGTGTTGGTCGCGATATCCCGGCGCGCGAGCCGACCGGTCACGGTGGTCAGTCCGGTCACGTACCAAGTGACGTCGCCGTCGACGATGAAGTCGATATCGTCGTCGAAATCGGGGTCCTCAAAGTCGTTGGCGATAAAGCCGACATCCAGGCCGACATGGACAAGCCGGGTCAGCTCGGTCTCGATCCCGATTGTGGCGCCGCCGGCCCGTGCATCGCGGTCCGCGCCCGTCTCGTCCAGTTCATCGAAATCCCGGATGCGGAAAAACGGCTGCAAGGTGACATTTGTGATGGTCGACACTTCATAGCCGATCGGCAGGCCGAACTGATCCCCGGTCGTCGTCGCCGCCTGAGATGTAGTCGTCCCGGCGCACCTGGAAGCTCCCGCCCAGCGAAATCCGGTTGAAACGATGGATGTACCCCGCGTTCCCCTGAAAGCGATTGAACTCGGTGGGCTCCTCGTCGCCGGTATCCTCCGGGTCGTCGCGGCCGATAACCTGTCGGCTGTGCTCGGCGCCGAAGTCGGCCTGGCTGCGTTCCGCCAGATCCAGCCGCAGTTGCGGACGGATCAGATATTCGGTGCGGTCCTGACTGGAGTTGTCGAGAAAAGACTGATCGCGGACCCGGCCGGCAATGCGCAGGCTGTGGCGTGACCATTCGCTCCGGGCGACCAGAGAAGCGGCGACAGAGGTGATGAAATCGTCCTGCTCCCCGTCCTCGTCGGCAAAGATGTTGTCGTCATAGGTCTCGCTGATGTTAAGGCGCGGGAACAGGCGAAATCCGCCCAGGTCGAGCCCCTTGGCATCAAAGGCGTCTCGCGGCCGGTCCAGCACGGCGACAGGTTCGTCGCCTTCCTGCGCGGCCGCAGGGGTGGCAGCCAGCGGAACTGCGAGAGCGCCAGCCAGCACGGCCGGGGCCAGCGGCAGTACACGACAGCGCCGCCGGGCGGAGGGGTCGGGCCCGATACCGGGCCGGGTATCGGGCCCGGTATTCGAGCGTCGCGAAGCCAGCGTCGGCGGCAACGCCGCGACAAGATCAACGAAAGCAGAAATGGGAACCGCCTAGAAGTAGCGTTCGTAAACGTTGATCACATCGCCCGGCTGCACGAAGGCCAGCGGATCGGCCCTGAATTCCGCCAGCTCGCCGTCGACTTCGCGGGTGATCGAGACGGTGTCCTGATCCGCCCTGAAGGTGAAGCCCCCGCTGATCGAAACCGCCGTGAGCACCGTCATGCGCGGCACGAAGGGGTACTGTCCCGGCGCCTTTGTCTCGCCGAGGATATAGAACGGCCGGTAGGTCGCGATTTCGACCGTGGTGTTCGGCGCGACCAGAATGCCTTCGGCAAGCTTCCCGGAGACTGCGTTTTCGAGCTCCTGAACGCTCATACCCTCCGCATCGACCGCGCCGATCAACGGAACGGTTACAAAGCCGGAGTCGCTGACCAGGTACTCCCCGGTGAGTTCGTCCTGACCGAAGACAACAAGGCGGACCCTGTCGCCGGCCCCCAGCTTATAGGGTCCCTCCACCTGGGCCGGCAGCGGCGGCAGGGAGCCAGCCCCGGTGCAGCCCGCTACAAGAATCGAAAGCGTGGCCGCCGCCAGGACCCTGGCGGCAAAGCTTCCCCCGACGTGCATCTCCTCCTCCTTTACCTACATCATAAGACTTTACATACATCATAAGAAACTCGCGCCGCTCCCCGGTCGGCAACGAGCAGATACCAATGCTAATCGCCGGCTTCGGACAGGCGGTCGGCCACCTGCAGACCGGCAGGCCGCCGCCGCCGGCCGACCCGCCGCTGACCGGTTTCCGGCTCGACGCGCAGGCGCACGGCACTCAAAGGCCAGGCTTCGGCTGTCGAAAGAATGGCGGCATGCAGATCGGCAGCGGGCTGACGTTCCAACGCTTTGAAAACGTCCGGCTGCAGGATGTAGCGCCCCAAGGACGCCGCAGAGACGGCGGCGAAACTCCCTTCCCGCTCCCGCAGCCCGTCATCGAGCACAGCCACGACGTTGCCGCCGGTCAGCCGATAGCGCGCCAGAAGGCGCAGCATCGCCATGGCTCCGCGCGCCTGAGGACGCCCCGGGACCAGAACGGCGACGGGCTCCGATCCGATGACCTCCCGGGCGGCACACAGGGCGGCGCCAAGGTCGTGGGGTCCACGCTGGCGCATGGCGCGTCCCTGGCGGTGGCTCAAAGCCCTGCCATCGTCCTTCCGATCCGATGCGGAGAACCGGCCCGCCACATAAACCTTGCGGCCGGCATGACGGTCATCGACGACGGTCGTGCCCTCTTCGGTCACCATCAGGATTTCGCTCAATCCAGCTGCCCGCGCCTCCTCCACCACAGTCTGCAGGTCCGGATCCTCACCAACGGCACCGGCAGCTGATCCGTGGGTCTCGGCCGCCATCAGCGTCCTTGCGGCTGCGGCGTCCAGCGGAATGACGGCTTTGCGGAGAGGGATCACAGTCAAGTTGTCCAGCGTCCTTCTAATAGGCTTCGCGATCACCGAGAACGACGAAGGCGGTTCTGATGAGGATCTGCAGATCGAAGGCCAGCGACCAGTTCTCGATGTAGAACAGGTCGTGTTCCACACGCCGTTCGATCTTTTCGACGGTATCGGTTTCGCCGCGCCAGCCGTTTACCTGGGCCCAGCCGGTGATGCCCGGCTTGACACGGTGGCGCGCGGCATAGGCATCGACGGCGTCTTCGTAGAGATGACCGCCGGCTTTCGCGGAGGTGGCATGAGGGCGCGGGCCGACCAGCGACATATCGCCCTTCAGGACGTTGATCAGCTGCGGCAGTTCATCGAGGCTGGTCTTGCGCAGGAACCGTCCGACCCGGGTCACACGACCGTCATTGCGGCGTGTGAGGACTTCCGCATTGGCGTCGGTCATGTGGTGGTGCATGGTCCGGAACTTCCAGCAATCGAAGAGATTGTGGTTGAAGCCATAGCGTTTCTGGCGAAAGAAGACCGGACCGGGGGAATCGAACTTGATCGCGAGCGCCACCAGCAGAAACAGCGGCGAGAGCGCGACCAGCAGGAGAGCGGCGATCCCGCGATCTTCGATCGTCTTCAGAATGAACGACCAGCCCGAGATCGGCCGGTCGAAGAGCTGCATGACAGGCAGCCTTGCCAGGTGGGTGAAGGCGCGGTCGGGAAAACTGAACGCCGCGAGGTCCGGCGCCAGGCGGATCGGAACCGGCGTGCGTTCGAGCTGGCTTACAACCTCCCTCAGTCTCTGGTCGGCTGTCCACGGCAAGGCGACGACCACCTGGTCCACCTCGTCCCGGCGGATCATCCCGATCAGTTCCTCCACGCTGCCCAGCAGCGGAATGCCGTTGCTTTCCCGAAGAACGCGAGAGCGGCGGTCATCCGCGAAGCCAACGATCTTGGTGCTGAGATCGCCGTGGGTCTGAAGGTAGGCGGCAAGCCGGCGGCCCTGCTCCCCTGCCCCCACGATAACCGTGCGGTTGGCGAAACGGCCGGCCACCGCAAGCCCGCGCACCCAGCGGCGCAGCAGCAGGCGGCCGGCGACCAGTGCCACAGAGGTCCCCAGGAACCAGGAAAGCGCCCAGATGCGCGAATAGGTGTCGGACACCTTCATGAGAAAGGCCAGCGCGAGCAGGACACAGAAGGTCACCGTCCAGGCCGTGATCAGGTTTCCGTAGGGAATGCGCTTGGCGAAGAGAAAGTCGTCCCGATAAACATCGAAACGATGGAGCATCATGCTCGCAACAACGATACCGACGACAATCGCGCCGAGATATCGCGGGTAATACAGGCTCAGATCGTCGGCTTGCCGAAGAAAGAAAAACGCAAGTCCTAGAACCCCGATCACCATCAAGTCGCAGGTGCGAAACGCGATATCGACTGCGATCCGCGAAATCGGTCTGACGTCCCGATTTGCCTGCTTACCGTCAACTGCCGCCAGCGCAGCATCCATTACACAATCCCCCTGTGAGACTCAGCGGCACTGCGTTCCTAGGCATACCCGGCGCGTCTGTGATCGTTCTGTCGCGCGATCCTGATTAACGACGCAGGTCTCGAACACCGAAGCCGAACGAGACACCCCTCACTACTGCACCGCAAAAACATAGCCCCTTCCGCGCGTGTGAACGTGTGATTTCGCGTGGGCTAACTGTGGGCTTTGTTGTGACTAATTTCTCGGTCATAGGAAAATCACTGGCCTCCGCGACGCCTTTGTGCGACCGCGAAAAGGTGGTCACGGAACGGGTCGGCGGCTACAGTCGACGCTCGCCTCAGTCGACGTTGTGACCTCAGGGCGGAAAAGCTAGAGACGGACCGGGTTCACGACGACCGCATGCGGGAAGCCACGATGGCGCCGGATTTCATCATCATTGGTGCCATGAAATGCGGCACCACCAGCCTTTACCGCTACCTCGGGGCACATCCGGAAATCGGACTTTCGCGTGAAAAGGAAACGGACTTCTTCCTCGCCAAACAAAACTTCGCACAGGGGCTGGACTGGTACCGCGCCCAGTTCACCAGCGGCGCCCGGATCCATGGTGAGGCATCGCCCAATTACACAAAGCACAGCGAGTTTCCGGGGGTACCGGAACGTATCTTCAGCACGGCCCCTGGCGTGAAGTTGATCTACATCGTGCGCGACCCGATCGACCGGTTTCTGTCCCAGTACCATCATCACGCCATTGCAGGAGAAGCGAACCAGGACCCGGCGCAGGTTCTGAACAGCCAGGCCGGCCGCAACTACCTTGAGTGCAGCCGGTACTTCAAACAGCTCTCCCGATATCTGGAGTTCTTTGAGCGGGACCGGATCTTCATTGCCTGTTTCGACGAGCTGCGGGACCGGCCCCAGGCCCTTCTGCGCCAAGTGTTCGACTTTCTAGAAGTCGACAGCGCGATCACCGTCGACGGGCTTGACCGGATTCACAATCAACGCAGCAGCCTGCAGGGGCTGCCTCAATGGTACTTCAATGCCCGACGATCGCCGGTCCTAAGGGCAATCAAGGCCCGCATCCCGCGGCCGCTTTATGATGCCATGCTGAACCAGCTGCGCCGGCGGTCCCAAGTCGAACTGCCGCGGCTGGACGAAGGCCTGCGTGCTGAATTGAAGGACCTGCTCCAGGACGATGCGACGCAGTTTCGCGACCTTGCCGGCATGCCCTTTAACAATTGGTCGCTGTAGAATGACAATGGCTGCCGAACCGCACTCCCCGACCCCTGCGCAACCGGGCGCGCTTTCGGAGCGCCACCCGCCGTCGCAGGAGCCCGCCGGGCAGGAGCCGCTGACGCTGCTGCGCGCGCTGGAGTGGGCCTTCCTGCTGTTCACCATCCTGGCCGCTTCCTACGCCTTCGCCCTGCAGCGGCCGGTTGAGACACTGAGCTGGTATCTCATCTACCTCACTGCGCTCGGTCTCTTCATTCTGCGGTACGGAACCTTTCTGTCGGCGCTCTGGTTGATGGGGCCGTTGCTGCTGTGGCCCGTTCTGGCGGCGACCTCCTACTTCTGGTCCGACACGCCGAACCAGACCCTGCGGGCCACCATTCAGCTCACCATGACGGTGCTGATCGCAGCCTACCTTGGCGGACGGTTCTCGCTCTTCGACATCTGCCGCGGCCTGTTCTGGGTGATGCTGGCCTGCGCCCTGGTCTCACTGCTGGCAATCCTCGCCAAACTCGGCTTCGCCTACGACCACAACGGTATCGCGCGGGGCATCTTTCCGCATAAGAACGTCCTGGGCGGGCGCATGGTTCTCCTGCTGATCTGCTCGATTCTCCTGTTCGCGATAGGATGGAAGCGGCCGCTGGTGCTGTTGGCTGCGACGCTCTGCCTGCTGTTGACGGGGTTCAGCCGTTCGGCGACCTCGATCGTCATGATGTTCGGCCTCTGCGCCATCGCGCCGGTGCTCCTGACCTGGCGGTCGCCGGGTCCGCTGCGCCTTCTGGCCTATCTGCTCGCTGCCATGGTGGGGGCATCCGCCGCCTGGTTCGTACTCTCCTACGGCATCGACCCCGCCGGTCTGGCGCTGGACGCCCTGGGCAAGGAGCGCACCCTGACCGGCCGCTCCGTGCTCTGGGACTTCGCGACCGGAATGATCGCCCAGAGGCCCGTGCTCGGCCTCGGCTACAATGCCTTCTGGGACGGCAACGACGGCTCCCTAAGCAGCTACATTCAGTATGTCATGCAGCAGAACCTGAAGAACTTCCACAACTCCTATCTGGACATCACCGTCCAGATGGGCTTTGTGGGCCTCTTTCTTACGCTGGCCTCGGGGGTCTGGTTCGGCGTTGCCGCGATGAGGGTGCTTCGCTACGGCAGCGATGCGACGGCCGCCCTGCCCATTTTCTTCCTGGCGTTTGTCACGGTGTACTCGCTCAGCGAGTACGCCCTCTTCCGCCAGCATTCGCTGATACAGATCCTTCTCGGGGCCCTCTTCGTCGCCAGCCTGCGCTACGGCGCGAGCGCCCGGGACTCTATGCTGGAGTCGACCTTAAGCGCCCTTGGCAAAGGCGGCGCCAGACTTCCGCAAACAACTGGCTGGAGACATAACTGAAGACATGCCAGCCCTTAAGGCTGGCCAGCAGCGCCCGGTGCCAGCTGCGTTCCCGCGCTTCGTCGATAAACACCCGCCACTGCAGACGCTGCTCAAGGCTTTTCCTGTGCTCCTCCAACGCCGCGCGAAACCCGGGGGAAGCGAGCGCCGGATTCTCCAGAAAGCGCAGGTCGACCGCCAGAAGACGGCGCAAATCCTCGGTGCTGTGACAGGCGGTCAGAGAGTCCGAGCGCAGGCGGTAACGGTACAGCGGCTCCTGGCACAGAAAGAAGCGCGCACCCGCGGCAAAGCAGGCCATGTAGAAGGCGAAGTCTTCGGCAAAGCGCAGGGACTCCTCATATCGCAGAGCTTGCCGCGCCAGAAACCGCCGGGAGATCAGCGGCTTCAGAAACCCGTAGCTGCGCCGGGGGCGCTTTGGGTCTGGCAGGTTCCCGCGCAGGAAGTCCGCAGCAGTGATCGGCGCACAGCTGGCGACCTCGCCGGCCGGCAGCATGGGTTCCAGATTGCCGGCCTCGTCCTCCAGGAGCAGGTTGTCGGCCACGAGATCAGCACTGCAATCCCGTGCAAGGGCGGTCAGGCGCGCAAGCCGGCCCGGCTCGAAGGCGTCGTCCGCGTCGAGCAATGCGATCCAGTCACCCTGCGCAGAATCGAGACCAAGGTTACGGGCGGCGGCGGGCCCGCCGTTGCGTTCTGCCGCAATGACCTGGATACGGTCGTCGGCGGCCGCAAGCGATCTGGCGACTGCAAGCGTCCGGTCCGTGGAGCAGTCGTCGATGATGAGAATCTCAGAGTCCGCGAGGCTCTGCCCCTGCACAGAGGCGACCGTGCGCTCCAGATAGGCCGCTGCGTTGTAGGCAGGAATGATCACGGAGACGCGCGGCGCACTCATGGCTTCGCCGCAGGGCACGTCCGACGCCACAGAACTTGATGCTTGTGGCCTCGATGCTGGTGGCCGTGGTACCTGGCGGGTTCCTGACACCTGCTCTGCCAGCCTCTGTCGTTGGGGTACAAATAACCGCTTCGCTGCGGGGCAGGTTAGCCCTCCTTGGAGACCGCAGGGCTAGAACATCTTTGTGGCATGCTTGCCTTCGTCATCCCGCCCATACTATTGGGAAACAAGGGAAAGTGGTTCGTCACCCACCATCCGTTCCCGGCCGCGCCACCAATCCGGCGGCCGCGGTTCCGGACACGGCCCAGAGCCCGCCAAGAGGCACGGCAGCCGGCCCTGGAGGAAACGCCGCATCGTCGCCCAGGTTCGCCTTGTGCGCAGCCACTTCGACGGAGCTGGGCCGGTAGAGAGCTTGAACCGACACCTGGCATTGGATGACACCGGGTTAGATGACACTGGGAAGGTGCCGCACCATGTCCGAGACGCCGAAATCCCTGATCGTTCTGGAGTTCAACGAACTCTGTCCGCCAATTCTAAACAGGCTGATGGCCAAAGGTGCGCTGCCGAATTTCCGGCGTCTGCACGACCGCTCCGAGGTTTTTGTCTCCACCACAAAAGACGCAAGCCTGGAGCCCTGGGTCCAGTGGGTGAGCTACCACACCGGCCAGCCGCAAGCGGTCCACGGCATCACCGAGCTCGATCAGGGCCATTGCATCGAACTGCGCCAGCTTTGGGACCGCTTCGCCGAGGACGGCAACAGGGCCCTCGTCTTCGGGTCCATGAACGTGAGCCCGTCGAGGAACGAGCGCGTAACGGTGGTTCCCGATCCCTGGTCAAGGCATGTTCCGCCCTCGGATGACGCCTTCCGGGTTTTCCATCGCTTCATTGCCCACAAGGTGACCGAACACGCCAACCCCGATGCCGAAGCGGGTGGCCGCGATGCACTGGCCTTTGCAGGTTTCCTCGCCAGCCACGGATTGAGCCTGCGCACCGCAGGGCGTGCCGCCGCACAGCTTATGGCGGAACGGCTCGGCAGGCGCGACCGGCGCTGGCACCGGGCAACGATCCTCGACCAGCTCTCCTGGGACGTCTTCAAGCACAGCTACCGCAAACGCCGCCCTGAGGTCGCCTTCTTCTTCGCCAACTCCGTGGCCTTCTACCAGCATCGTTATTGGCGGCATATGGCCGCCGAGGAATACAGCGTGAAGCCCAGTGACGAGGAGCTTGCCTCCTACGGCGATGCGATCGAGACCGGTTACCGCGGCCTCGATCTGCTGGTTGGGGATGCCTTGCGCATGGCCGGCGACGACGGGGCCGTGGTTCTCGTCACCGCGCTGAGCCAGGAAGCCAATCTGAGGTACGAGGATATCGGCGGCAAGTTCGTGCACCGGCCACGGGACTTCCGCAGACTGCTGGACTGGCTGGGCGCCCCGGCGAGCGCGACTGTCGAGCCGGTGATGACGCATCAGGCCTGGGCAAGCTTCGCCAGCGAGGCGGATGCACGCAGCTTCGAGGCGGCGCTCGGCAAAGTGACCGCCGGCGGCGAGCCGGTCTTCGCATGGCGCCGCGACGGCGCACGGGTGATGTTCTGGTGCAACTTCATCCAGCCGCTGGACGACGGCAGCCTGATGTATTGCGGAAACGAGGAAAGCGTGCTCTTCGCGGAGCTCTTCGCCCCGGTCGGCTACGTCAACAACAGTCAGCACCACCGGGACGGCGCCTTCTGGATCATGAGCCCGGGGCGACCGCATCGGGTGGCGACAGCCAAGCTTCCCCTGGAAACGGCGACCGAGATGACCATGAACGTTCTCTCGCAGCGGCAGCCGCTTCACAAGGTCGCCTGAGCCGACGCGGAGCGTCTTCGATCAGCCGCTTGCCGCCGGCTTTGTCGTTGTCTTGAGAGCCCGCGCCAGGCCGTCGCTCCAGCGCTGCGGCAGAACGAACTGACTGAGCAGGCGCAGCACATAGCGCCAGGAGATGTATCCTTCGCGCCAGCAGCGCCAGAGGCTCATCAGCACAATCCCCGGGCTGTGCCAGACCTGGGCCGGCATCTTCGAGGCAAGCTGCGCGGCGAACTTGCGGCGGGTCTCGAAGGGCATCAGGTCATGGGCCGTCGCCAGCCAGTCCAGAGAAAGCAGAAACTTCGGACGGTAGCTCATACGGTCCGGGCGGGCTTCGGCATGCCAGCGGCTGAGCGGTTCGGGGTGGAACCGAAAGTCGGCACCCGCCTTTTGGAGCCGCAGGCAAAAGTCCACGTCCTGGTGGATCCTCAGATCGTCGGTGAAACGGACCTTGCGTGCCAGGCTCCGGCTCATGAACAGGGACGAGGTGTGGATCAGATTGCCGCGCCAGGGAAAAAGATAGTCTCCGACGCTCTCGCCCTCACCCAGCCCGCGCTCCGGCAGGATGAGACGCTCGATGCCGCGGTCGAGTACGACCTGGCTGTAATAGACACTGTCCTGCGGGCAGCCGTCCGCCAGATAGGCTGCAACCTGCCGCGACAGTTTGTCGGAGGTCCAGACGTCGTCGGAATCAAGCAGGGCGACGACCTCTCCCTCCGCGGCATCGAGGCCGGCATTGCGGGCCGTCGCCCCGCCGCGGTTCCTTTCCAGAGTGATCCAACGCAGGCAGCGCTCTGCTGCCTGGGGCAGCGTCAGGGAAACATCGATCGTCGAGGCATCGTCAACCACGATGATCTCCAGGGGCTCGTAGTCCTGCGCCAGGACACTCTCGATCGCCCGCTGCAGTTCGGCGCGGCGGTTGTAGGTGGGTATGACAACGCTGACCAGCGGTCCCGTCATGCTCTACTCCGCGCTATGGCCTGCCGACCTGGGCGGTCAGAGCCAGGCAATTGCCTTTCAGGTGCCGAAATGCCCTCCGCGTCGGGTAGTAGGCGGCGGGAAGGCGGTCGCGAAAGGCCACCTGAGGCCACTGCGCGATGCGCCGCAGCACGCCGGCCAGGGAGACATCCCGCGGTCGGAAATCATGGTAAGGCGTTTTTGCAAGATATTGATAATAAACATCCTTATGGGGATGTGTGTTCTGGAAATGCCAGGGCTTCGAGGGCGTTGTGTAGTGGATAATCCCCGGAGTCAGCAGCAGTTCGCGAAACGCGCGATAGCTCATGGAGAGCGCCTCCGGTTCGCACCACAGCATTGCTGTCTGGAAGTTCCAGTGCGGCGGCAGCTCGGTGATGTCGCCTTCGAAGACCGCATTCAAAGCGTCCTGGTCGTGCGCATAGAGGTGGGCGTGATGGGTTTCAATGAAGCGGACGAGCCGCTCGGTCGCACCCAGACGCCGCCAACGCGCAAGGTCCATCAGCAGAACGCCTGCATTGAAATAGTCCGCGCCGGGCGACATCGCGAGGTCGCCGTGCCGGACAAAGAACGGGTTGTGCACGGCGCCGATGGTGCGCCCGCCGAGGTCGCTTGCCCAGAGCGGCGCCAGATCGGCCTGAACCACGAGGTCGCAGTCGAGATAGAGCACCCGCTCGACATCCGCCGGCAGGATTTCGGGAATGAAGATCCTGAGATAGGACGCATGGGAGATGTGGTTGTCGGTTCGGAAGTGGCGATAGCGCTCGATATCGAAAGGCTGGAACCTGAGGCTGACCCGACTGTTCCCTGCGACGATACGCTGCAGCTTCGCTTCGTCCTCGCCACCCATGTTCAAGGTGATGGCCAGAATATCGAAAGCGTTTGCGGGGTTGTTCTCAAGCAGGGAGACGAGGGTGACAGCCAGATGCTGGCTGTAGCTGCCGTCGACGCCGAAGACGAGCTTGATGGGCGCATTGGTCATAGGGCGCCGCTCCGGCCCGCCCCGCTTTCCGCCGGGCTTTCCGCCCCTGGCTGGTAACGGCGCTCCTTTGCCGCCGTCACCGCCTGGCCCGCCATCTCGCGGGCGGTGACAAAAGCGTTCAGGGTCATGACCAAACTCTCAACCTGTTTTTGAGGATCGATTTCCGGCCGCTTGCCATAGCTCCACGCAGCCGCCGAGGCTTCCTTGTAGACTGCGGAATCGGCCCAGAATTCCCGGACCGCCTCCGCCCAGGTCTCGGCCGGCGCATCGTGGGGCAGGACCCGGCCGGCCGGACCGATGGCCTCCGGCAGCCCGCCGCGATTGCTGCCGATTGCCGGAATACCGCTGAATTGGGCCTCCGTGACCACCCGCCCCCAGGCTTCCTCCCACTGGCTCGGCACCAGAAGACAGCGGGTGGCGCCATAGACGCTGCGCATGTCGTGGGTCCGCGGTTGGAGGCGGATATTGGGATGGGCGGCAACACGCGCCTCCAGGGCGCTCTGTTCCTCGGCGCTCATCGGCCAGCCCTCCACGAAACAGAAGGGTATCTCCGGACAGAGCCCGGCAATCTCGAAAGCCAGGTCCGCACCTTTGACCGGGTGCGGATTGATGAAGGTGACCTGCTTGGGTTCGACCTGCGTCGCATAGCGGGCGGCGCGGAACAATGGCCGGATGACGGTCGCTTTCGGCCCGTAGGCCGCCTTGAAACGATCTGCGACGAACTGGGAGTTGGCGATGTAGCCGAGCGATGGCAACGCAGCCGGGTCACCGCCCAGTTCGTGGAACTCGACGTCGCGCAGATAGACGACCGTTGGAATGCCTGCCGCGACAAAACCCCTGGCCATGCGCAACGACTCGCCGGACTGGACCAGCGCAACTTCGGGGCGCCAGCGGGCGAGAAGCCGGTCGACCTGATCTGCCGGCAACCAGGCGCGGAACACCCGATAGCCCGGCGTCGCATCCGCCAGCAACGGCTGGCGGGTCAGCTTCATCACCACGCGGTTGCGCAGGGCCAGCCAGCCGTTCCCCTGAAGCTGCGCAAGGACTTCGCAGTGATGCCCCGCCTCGCGCAACGCCAGGATCAGTTCATGGCTGCTGGACTCAGACCCGCCGACGCGTTGGGGCAGATAGCCGTGCCCGGTGGCAAAGAGGATTTTCATAAGCCGACTTCCCGGGCCGGAGGCCAGGCGGCGACCGGAAGATGTGATTCCTTGTGTCCTTGCCACAATCTGTCCAAAATTCCGCCGCAGTCTGGGTCTTGGGAAAACTGCGCCACAGGCCGCCCTCTGGGGGCTGCGCAGCGTGATCCACTGGGGAAGGCAAGCATCTGCGAGGGAAGAGCATGAGCCTCACGTCGAGCGTTACCTCGATGGTATGGGACGAGACCACACAGGCGCGTGTCCGCCATGCGCTGCGTGGGGAGGAGGACGCGGGCCTCATTTTCGCTCTCGGTGCGCGCACCCTGGCGCTGATCGTCGTCGGCGTCTGGCTCATCATCGAAGTGCCGATGCCCAGAGCGAGTTACTATCTCGGCATCATCGGGCTGTTTCTGATCCTGGGCGCTGCACACTATGTTACTCGTAGCCAGACCGAACATCCGACGGCCTGGACCGCCCTCTTCATCGCGCTGGATTCCGCGCTCCTGGCCATCGCCCTGATCTTTCCCAATCCCCTCTCCGATGCCCCCTGGCCGATCCAGGGCAACCTGAAGATCCACAACGATCTTTACCTCTACATCTGGCTGGCCCTGGCGGCGATAAGCTACTCGCCAATCCTGGTGATCTGGACCGGCGTCACGACGATGTTGGCCTGGAGCCTGGCCGTGTGGTGGGTGGTTTCGCTGCCCGAGACGGTCACGGAGGTCAATGAGCACCTGGCCACGCCCGCCGATCCGCTTTGGATCGACCAGAACTTTGGCATGATCTTCGACCCCTTCTTCGTAAGCATCACCGGATGGGCGAACCAGGTCGTCCTCTTCCTGATTGCGACCGGACTGGTGGCTGCAGCCGTTTGGCGATCGCGCAAGCTGCTGATCCGCCAGGCGCGCGCGGAGCGCGCGCGTGGCAACCTCGCCCGCTTCTTTTCGCCCAACGTGGTCGAACAGCTGGCCGACAGCGACGACGCCCTGGCCGAGGTCCGCACCCAGGAGGTCGCAGTCCTCTTCATCGACCTTGTGGGCTTCACGCGCTTTGCGGAGACGCTCGAGCCGGTGGCGGTGGTCGAACTGTTGCGCACCTTCCATCAGAGAACGGCGAAGGTCATCTTCGAGCACGGCGGCACCATCGACAAGTACCTGGGGGACGGCATCATGGCGACCTTCGGCACCCCGAAACCCGGCGCGAAGGACGCCCTTGCAGCGCTGCACTGTGCCTGCGCCGTGCGCGACACCCTGGACGCCTGGAACAAAGAGCGGAGCGCCGCCGGCGAACCGATCCTGCGCGCCGGCATGGGACTGCATTTCGGCGCGGTGGTTGTCGGCGCCGTCGGCGATTCCCGCTGTCTGGAGTTCACCGTTATCGGCGATACGGTGAACGTGGCCAGCCGACTGGAGCGCCTGACACGGCAGAGAAACCGCTCGATCATCGTCAGCGGCGCCGTCATCGAGATGGCCCGCGCTCAGGCCGACAGCGACGCCGAGAAAGCCCTTATGAAGCGGTTCGACCGCATCGAAGACGCGGAGTTGAGGGGCCGCAGCGCCCGTATGCCGGTCTGGGCGCCCGTTTCCGCCAACGAGCCGCCCGCGGCACCGACGGCCGCGCCGCCCGCCGCCGGCTGAGAAAGCCGAAGGCCGCGACCGGCGCCGCCGACGCTGCTTTGCCTCAGACAATGCGGTTGCCCCCCGGCAAACGCTTGCGGAGACTCTGCAACCCGTAAAACGCCAGGTGTGGCGTCAGGTCCGGGTTGCTGGCGAAGATGGCGCCCGCATCCCCGACCCTGCGGCCCTTCAGGGCGTCCACGAACTGCATGAACTTCACGTTCAGGTCGACCGAGATCTGCCGCCTGTGCAGGGCGGCGCGCAAATCCGCGCCGCCCTGGGGCGTGGCTCTGAGCAGATCCAGGCGGTTCGCCGTGCTGAGCTGGCGCAGATCGTCCAGGGTAAGGCTGCGCGACAGCGACCCAGGCCGCTGGGTGTAGAGATAACCGGCCTCCGGCGACAGCAGGAAGCGCGCGCCACAGAGCAAGGCATCGAGGCAAAAGTGATAGTCTTCGGCGATCCGCAGGCTCCCGTTCTGGCGCAGTCCATGCCGCTCCAGAAAGCGCCTGCGGAACATGGGCTTCAGATAGCCGAGCTTGAACCCGCGGGTGAGGAACAGGTTGCTGCGGACGTAAGCCGCCGCCGAAACCGGTCTTTGAAACGCCGGGTGCCCGGCGGGCAGCGCCGGACGCGGCGCGGCCTCGCCAAGGTGGCTGACAAAGCGCAGGTTGTCGGCGACGATGTCGGCCTCGCCCCGCTCGCCGAGGTCGACCAGGCCCTCGAGCCGTCCCGGCGTGTAGGCATCGTCGGCGTCCAGCAGGGCGACCCACTTTCCCCTTGCGCAGGCGAAGCCGATGTTCCGCGCCGCAGCCGCACCCGCATTCTCATCACGCCGGACAAGCACGATGCGGGGGTCGACCTTCGCGTAGCCCGCAACCGTATCGGCGGTGCCGTCGGCAGAGGCATCATCGACCACCAGGACCTCGAAGGACTGCAGGCTCTGCAAGAGCAGAGAATCCAGGGCGCGCGGGATACTCTCTGCCGCGTTGTAGGCGGGAAGGATGACCGAGACGATCGGCGTCATGCGACTGTCGTACCCTTGGAGCCTAGTAGTATTTTCGGAAGCTGCGGTCGGCGTAGCCGACGGTGTAGGGATTGAACTTCGCGCTGCGCGTGAGTTGCGCCTGGGTCATGACGGTGCCCGCGATGTGCGCCTTGCACTTGCGCAGGCGCTCCAGCGCCGCCTGGACGAACTGCTTCGGCGTCCGGCCCCAGCGCACGACCATCACCACCTGGTCCGCCAGCTCCGCCAGGCTCGCCGCGTCCGAGACCGCCAGGGCCGGGGGCGCATCGATGCAGACGAGATCGTACTGCTCGCCTGCGGCGCGCACGAAGCGGGTCAGCTTCTGTGAGCGCAACACGGTCAGGGGGTCCACCAACTGAGTGCCCGGCGGAATGACGGACAGTGATGAGTCCTTGTCTATCTCGATGGCCTGCTCGAGCGGACAGTCGGTGAGAACGAAGTCCGAGAGCCCCAGTCGCGGCTCCTGTTCCGAAGCCCGAAGATCGGCATCGATCAGCAGCACATTCATGCCCGCCCGCGACAAGGCCGTGCTGAGCGTGCGCGAGAAAACCGACTTCCCTTCATTGGGAACCGAGGAGGTCACCAGCAGTACGTTGCCGAGGTTCAGAACCCGGCGGTCGACCCGCAGTGCAGCGAAAACGCTCTTGTGGGCTTCCGCAAAGGCGGAGTTGGGCTCGCTGCTCAGGAAGCGCTCCAGCCCCCTGCCGGCAAGACTGCGTTTGGCGATCTTCGGGATCACCGCCAGCACCGGCAATCCCAGCGCGGACTGAAGCTCGTCCGCATCGCGATAGCCGCGCACACTGAGCTCCAGCAGCAGAATGATGAGCGCGCCCAGGCCGCAGCCCAGAACCACCGCAAGGGCGTAATTCAGACGTGTGCGCGGAAAGGACGGGCTGGTCGGAATGCTGGCCAGGGCCAGGATGCGCGACTGCGCCTGGTCGTAGTCCAGCTGTTCGGTCTCCTTGTATCGATTCAGGAAAGACTCGAAGACCTCGCGCGTTGCCTCGGCCTCACGCTGCAGCGCTCTCAGTTCGATCTGGGCGCCGCTCAAGGTGTCGGAGTCGCCCTCCAGTTTGCGGAGAGAGGACCGGATGGAGCCGACGCGCTGCTGGGCGAGATCCCTCTCGTTCTGCAGACTGGAAACAAGGCTCTGAGCTTCCTCGACCATCTGCTGGCGCCGCTTGCTGAGCTGGGACCGCACGGCGATCACAGAGGGATGCTTGTCTCCCAAGGTGGTGAGCAGCTGAGACTCCTCCTGGCGCAGCCGCATCTCTTCCAGCCGCAGGGAATCGATAACCGTCGACTGCACGCCTTCAAAAGCCGCTGTCTGGCCGCGGCTGGCCACCGCGAGGCGCACCCGGTCCAGGCGTTCGTTCACCGTATCGAGTTCGAGCTGAGCATCGAGTTCCTGGCGGCTGAGCGCAAAGATCTGTTCGGCCATCAATTCGCCGTCACGCTCCGAGATGATCGGTGTCGTGGCGCGGAATTCCTCCACTGCGTTCTCGGCCTTCTGAACATCGGCGCGCAGCGCCGCGATACGGCCGCTGAGGAAGGTGTTGGCACCCTCCAGAGCGTCGGTCTTCAAGCGCACCTGATCCCGGATGTACTCTTCAGCGACCGCATTGGCGACCTGCTGGGAAAGGGCGGGATCGCCCGTGGTGTAGGAGATCGAGATCACCCGCGAGGAACCCTGAATGGCGAGGTTGAGCCTGCCCAGGAAGCGGTTCACGATCCTCGTCTGTCCCCAGTCCTGCTGCACCTGCTCGGTGTTCAGGTCCCAGGTGCCCGGGGCCTCGGCAAGCTCGACTGCCCGGGGCTGCGCCGGTTCCTCCTTCAGCCAGGCGATAACCGGCCGAAAGAGACCCTTTACGCCCGACTTCAGTTCGTCGACCACGCTGCGTTCCCGCGGCAGAAGCGAGGGGTTGAACTCCGCCAGGGCGGCGAGCCCCAGGCCGTCGATCACCTGCCGCGCCAGGGTCGGCGACTGAATGATCTGCACCTCGCTCTGCATGGTCTCCAGGCTGACAGGCAGGCTGGACATGACCGACTCGATCTCGATGACGTTCTGCTGGCGCGGCTCCACGATAACCGTGGCGGTCGCGGTGTAGCGCGGCGTGATCACACCGTTGGCGATCACTGCCGTGCAAAGGGCGATAAAGAGGGTGGTGCCGATGATCCATTTGCGGCGCCAGAACACAGCAATAAGCTGGGGGATCGTCAGGCTCATGAAGTCCCCCTGAGCACGGTTCAGCTGCTGTCTAAGGGTGGTCATGGCATCCCCTTGCCCCGGATCCTGCATAGCGCGTATCTAGCTGCACCCCACGGCCCCATGCCCGGTAACCCCATTCGGTCCCTGACCCCGCTCGGCCCCTGGGCGCAGTTCGGCGGACCCGGAAACCGCGCAGACAGCGCGGCGATCTTTCGGCCACCGCCGGCACGAATTCTCGGAACCTTATCAGAGGGCTGTCGGGCTTTTCTCGGCCCCCGGTCAATGTCCGACAAAAGACACAGAGCGGCGGCCCCGCTGCCCCTGCGACCTGCGCGCTTCTCATGCCCCATGGACCTCCCGGTACTCCAAATAATCCCGGCCGAGGGTGCTGGCGAGAATGCCGCAGCCTCGGCAAAGGGTGTACAGCGGGCGGACGATCCTCTCGCGGCGGCCCAACCCAAGCACGGCCAGATTGACAGCGAACAAGGCGCTGCCGGCAACGACCCTCACCCCGCCGCGGACCAGATTGCCGAGCGGACGCCAGGAGGCCGCCCGCGCTCCGCGCAGGAACAGCGCGGCGTCGATGTTGCCGGTGCGGTACCAGCGCCGCATCAGCCAGCCAAGCCGTGCGCGGCTTTCAGGCACGGTTTCAAAGACGACGGCATCGGCGGCGTAGACAATGCGTTCTCCTGCCTCCAGCATCTGCCGGAAGAGTATGGTGTCCTCGCCGCCGCTCAGCGCATAGCGATGGTCGAAGGCAAGTCCGAGGCGGCGAACAACCGCCATGTCGATCAGCACGTTTGCGGTATGGGCGTCGTCAAGCTCGGCTCCATCCGGAAATCTATGCGTGTCGAAGAAACCTCCTGCAATGATCCACTCGGGCGTGCCGTCCGGGAACAGCGGCTGGACAGCACCCAGAACGGCCGCCGCCCCGCTCTTATGCCGGCGCGCCAAGAGGCGGTTCAACCAGTCCGGGGCCGGATACTCGTCATCGTCGATGAAGGCGATGACGTCGCTGTCCAGCGCGTCAGCCCGCTCCAAGGCCGCGTTGCGGGCGTAGGTAATGCCGCGCCGGGGTTCGCTCACGTAGTGCAGCGACCAGGGACAGGCATCGCGGAATCTCTCCACGACCGCCCGCGCATTCGCCTCTGCGCTGTTGTCGACGATCACGACCGAGAGGGTTGTCTGCGCCTCATCGGCGGGCTCCAGCGCCGCAATCGCAGTCAGCAGGCGGACCAAGCCTTGCGGCCGGTTATAGGTTGCCGCGCAGAGCGCTACACGCATGACACAGCGCTCCCCCGGCCCGCTGGATAAGCTGCCCGCGCGACAACCAACCTTGGAGGCTCTGCATGATGGATCGCTCGCCTGCGCACGACAAAGCCGCCTCCACTGCGGGCCCTGCTGCGCGACCCGCCTTTGCCGCCGGCTGCGCGATCACCGCTGCCTTTGCTGTCTGCTTTGCCGCGGCCGGACTGGGCTACGCTGCGGGGGCTGCCTTCGTCGACCCGCTGACCCGGCACGACAAGTCCCATTGGACAAAGTCGCACAACTGGAAGAACGCCTGGGCGGACAACAACACCGGCTGGCGACGGGAAAACGTCCGCTTCACCGACGGCATCATGCACCTCGACCTGACCCGCCGGCCCACGGCAGGAACGCCCTATTCCGGCGGCGAGTACCAGACCCGCGCCTTCTATCACTACGGACGCTTCGAGGCCCGCATCCGCGCTGTCTCCTATCCCGGCGTGGTCACGGGCTTCTTCACCTACACCGGACCGACTTTCGACGGCGACCCCCATCACGAAATCGACTTCGAGTTCCTTGGCGATAAGCCCCGGCACGTTCAATTGAATTACTTCACCGACGGCGTCGGCAAGCACGAAACGCTGATCGATCTCGGCTTCGACGCCTCCGAAAGCTTCAACACCTATGCGTTCGAGTGGCGGCCGGACTCGATCCGGTGGTTCGTGAACGGAGTTCAGGTGCATGAAGAGACCGGTGCGCGCGGTCCCCTGCCCTCGGTTCCGGGCAAGATCTATCTTCATCTCTGGGCCGGCAAGAACCTGGCACACTGGATCGGCGACTTTGTCTGGCCGGGGCAGCCTCTGACCGCGCAGGTCGCTTGTGTCGCCTTCCGCCCGCTGGACAGCGCCGGCCCCAGCTGCGAGGAGTGAGGGGGCCGGGAGTACGGGGGCCGGCCGCGAGCGGCTCCGCCGCGCAAGCGGTCTATGCGCCTGCTGCCGTCTCATCCGGTCTTGCGGCTGCTCTGCGGCAGTTCCCAGGTCTGAAAGCGCTCGCCCTGGCGGGATTTCAGAAGGCCGAGCCCGGTGGCCGCCATTGCCCGCAGGATTTCGACAAGCTGCGCCAGCGGGCCGCTTTGGGCGCGCCTTCCGAGCCAATAGAGAAGCACGAGTGCAAATGGCAGCGCCGCCGCGGCGACCCCCAGACCCCAGAGCCACAGCACAAGCATCGCCGCAGCGATGCCGATCAGCACAAAGTAGATCCCAAACCAGCGCAGCAGCTTGTGCGAGATGTACTTGAACAGATCGGATCTCGACAGCCTGCGCAGCCGCGGCCACAGCAGGCGGTGGCAATTGAAGGCCTGACAGGCGATGCGCACCTTGCGGCGAAACTCGTCGCCACTGTCCGTCGCTGACCGCTCGAAGGCGAGGAGTTCGGGGTCGCGCACAACCCGATAGCCATCGCAGAGAATCGAAAGGGAAACGAACATATCGTCGATGATGTCGGGCGGCACCATCGGGTAGAGGCTGCGTCTTACAGCAAACAGCGCACCGTCGGCGCCCATGGTCGAACCGCTGCGGCTCTCCAGCGACTTGATGCTCTCCTCCAGGCGCCAGTAGAGCGCGCCTGTGGCCGCGGTCGCCCCTTCGTCCGGGTTCGTATAGACAAGGCGCCCGCAGACGCAGCCGATCCGCGGATCCATGAAACTCCGGCGGACTGCCTGGAGAGCTGCCGGCTCGACCAGCACATTCGCATCGGTGAACACGATCAGGTCGCCGCGCGCGGCCTGGACCAGGGTGTTCATGCCATGGCTCTTGCCGAGGCGCTGATCGGAGGCGAAGACGCGTATCCAGTCGCCTTCAGCCTCAAGCAGTCGGGCGGTGTCGTCGGCGCTGCCATCGGAGTATGCCAGGATTTCAAGCGCGGGCTCCGCCTGGCGCAGGCGCCGGAGATTCTCGATCTTCTCCGGCAGGGTCGCGGCTTCGTTGTAGGCACAGAACGCGAGGGACAGCGTGCCGCCATCAACCTCGGCGCCGCCGGGCGCCACGCCGCGGCGCGGCAGCAGACGCAGCAGAAGCGGGTAGATCACATAGGGATACACAACCGCCAGCACGCAGAGCCCCAGAAGTGCCAGCGCCCAAAGGGACATGCCGTCCAGCACGCTCAGTCTCCGCCACTCTCTTTGGCCCCTGCCCCAATGGGCGGGCCGGCGGGCCGCTTCAAGCGGCGGAGGCTGCCAAGATCGCGCCGCCGTCTGTCGATCCCGGCAACGGTGTCGCAGAGATCGCGCGTGTCATGGAGATCGCAGAACTCCTGCAGCGGAAGCGAAAGGATGTGCGCGCGGCGCGCCAGATGCTCATCCCAGGAGTACCACTTCAGGAACGCCACGAGGTTCTCCAGCAGCGGCCCGTCGAAGGTGTAGCCCAGGCCCAGTTCGCGGACCTTCTGCCCCGTCTGCGTGTTCTTGCTGGCCAGCGCGACGCTGCCGAAATAGCCGCCTTCATAGACACGGTTCGGCAACAGCCACTCGGAGTTGGTGCCCTCGTCCAGGAAGTCGAAAGCCCAGGTCAGGTGAACCCGGCCATAGATATCGGCCATATCCTCCGGATTGCGGTATTCGCCCTCGTAGACGATGTTGGGATGCTTGGCGATGGCCTTCTCGAAGTAGTCCATGCCGGTTTCGGTCGGATAACCGCGCATGTAGATCTCAACCCGCTCCGGCAGGCTTTCCGCCAGCCGGCAGAGGATGTCGAGGCTTTTCGGACAGCGCAGCGTTCCGAACCAACCGATGACCCACTTGCCGCCGGCGCGCTGTGCGTCCTCCTCGGCAGGTGCGCATGCGCCCTCCAAAACCGGCCGCTGCACCTGCCGCGCCTGTGCGAAGCTGATCTTGTTTTCCAGAAGAAACACCCGGCCGCGATAGCCCTGCACCGGCTTGAAGTACTCGGTCATGAAGCCCGGCGAGGAGACCACCAGGAGATCGCAGCGTTTCAGAAGACGACGTTCCAGCCAGCGGAAGACCATCCCGACCGGACCTCGCCGGGTAAAGACGCGCTGCACGTCGAGCACCTCGTAGACGAGCGGTGCCGATGACCGGGAGATGAAGCGCGCCAGCCAGGCCAGTGCGCACATGTCGATGTTGCGGGCATAGAAGAAACCCGTCCGGCGCAGGCTGCGGCGCTGGCGGAAGAGCACCGGGACCGCCGCCAGAAGCTTCAGCAGCCGCTTTCGGTAGGCGCGATCTTCCGTCGTTCCCAGATGATGGTTCTCCCAGAAGGGAACAAAGGACTGATTGAACTTCTCGCGCCGAAAACAGTAGCCGGTCACCTTGAGGCCCAGGGCGCCGAAAGCACGCGCACGCTTGATGACGGTGCTTTCCGCCCAATCGTGCCCGAAAAACGCAACGCCACCGGTCAGTGCAAGCTCGTGCGGGACCTCCGCCGTGAGGCTATCGTGATGGTGATCAGGCATGGGCACGCGACCCGTTGGCCGCCGCACCGCGGCCCAGTGAAAGCTCCCAATCGATTGCGGAGCTGATAATCACGTCAATGTCGTCATAGCGTGGCTGCCAGCTCAGGGTTTTCTGCAGCGCGCTGGTGTCGGCGACGAGGATCGGCGGATCGCCGGGACGACGCGGCGCCCTGTCGGGGTTGAGAGGGCGCCCGGCGCAACGCTCCACGGCCTGCAGAACCTCGCGCACCGAATAGCCGTGTCCGTATCCGCAGTTCAGGATCTGGCTCTCGCCACCCGCATCGAGGTAATCGAGCGCCGCCAGGTGGGCGGAGGCCAGATCCGACACATGGATGTAGTCGCGCACACAGGTGCCATCCGGTGTGTCGTAGTCGTCGCCGAAAATGGCGATGGACTTTCGGGTGCCGGCCACCACCTGGCTGGCGATCTTGACCAGATGCGTGGCAACCGGACCGAGCTGGCCGCTGCGGCCCCCCGGATCGGCTCCGGCGACGTTGAAATAGCGCAACGCGACGAAGCGCAGCCCGGCGGCAGCGGCCAGATCCCGCAGCATCCATTCGGTCACGAGCTTGGAGGAGCCATAGGGATTGATCGGGCGGGTTTCCGTATCCTCCGGAATCGGCGACACGGTAACGGCGCCATAAACGGCAGCGGTCGAGGAGAAGATGAAGCGGTCGATCTCATGGCTGGCGCAGGTTTCCAGAAGGTTTCGGCTCACTGCCACGTTGTTCTCGTAGTAGGCCAGCGGCTCGCTGACCGATCGTTCCACGAGGATGCTGCCTGCGAAATGAATGACCGAATCGACGTCGTAGCCCTGCAGCACGCTGGCGACCAGCGCCTGATCGCCGGCGTTACCGTGAACGAAGGCCACGTCGTCGGGTACGATCCCTCGGGTGCCGGCCGAGAGATCGTCGAGCACGACCAAGCGCCGGCCCGCCTGCTGCAAAGCCAGAACCGTGTGACTGCCGATGTAACCGGCCCCACCGGTGACCAAAGTTGCCTTTTCGGATGCCATCGCCGGACCACTCCACCTTGGCGCAACAGATCGGACAAACGACGATGACCGCCGTTACGGAAGCTCCACCCCTCCCCCCAAGACTTGCCGATTTGCGTTGTGACGGCGGACGCCGTGCTCGCTTCGTGGCCACCTGAAACGCCAGGACTTACTGCCGGAGCCGCACCACGCCACCGCACCAATCGCGGCCCGGTTTACCCAGGCGCTTGTAGTTCCAGTTCCAATGGCAGGTCATTCTTAGTCTGCTGCATCATCCAGCGCATGTAGCAAATATCGGTCACAATTGGGGCCGCATGCGGCGATGCTTCCTTCAACGATCTTGCCGACCAGAACGGTGCACCCCTTGGCCGGGCCGCGAAAAACGTGCGATAGTCATCAATCGAAGGGCAAGCGTCGTTGTAGTGGTGCATCCCCGTGACGACGGTCTGACTTCCTGACTTCCGGAGCGCACGGCCGGCCGAATGCCCGTTGACGGTCAGGTGTTCGTTGCCGGGCTTGGGACCAAAGGCGCATGAACATCGAAGAGCGTTTTCGCTCCGATGCGATACGAGAGCTCTACCGCTACTGGCTGTCCCTGCGAGCGGACAGAGCCGCCCCTGCCCGCGCCCAGGTCGATCCGATGGCCATGCGCCGCACCCTGCCGCACCTGGGCCTCTTCGATGTGGAGAATGACCCCAGGCGCTACCGCGTCCGGATCATGGGCACAGAGGTCGTCGCGTGGTATGGCTGCGACGTTACCGGGCGGTATCTCGACGAGATCGACCTCGGTCCCGATCCGGCGCCGGTCTTTGCGATCCTCGACCACGTTGTCGCAACCATGACGCCGGCCCACATGACCGGCGACTACGTGAAGCAGGACGGGCGCCAGATCCGCTATGAGCGCCTCGTGCTGCCACTTTCCAGCAACGGCAAGGAAACAAACATGCTGCTGGGCGCCAGTATCCGTTCCGAAGCGGGCGCCTGAGCGGTGGCCGGCCCCCAGAACTATGTCCCGGGCTATATCCCGGGCCATGTCCCAGAAGGGCGTATCCTAACGATTTGTTAACACTCGCCAGCCACGCTCATAGCGATGCCGATTCTCCTCGCTCTGCGGGCAGAATCATCACCAGAGAACGGGCGGCGGACTTGGCGCAGACGGCAACAGCAGGTTCACGAACTGTCGTATCCCGGACCCGGATGCACGAACATCGGGAATGGCCGCGCTACAGCGCCGAGCGCAGGCTCACACTCTCCGCCAATCTGGACGGCAAGCTCTATCTGTGCACCGTCGCCGATGTATCCCTCGGCGGCGCCCGCCTGGTTTTCGACGACGACCTGCCCGCGGAAACCGGTCGCAGCGGCTCAATCGAACTGCTGCACCCGGATGCGGAGCCGGTCATCTGCGAGCCGATCTGGCGCTCGCGGCGCGAGCTCGGCATCCAGTTCGATTTCTCGGAAGAGTCTCTCGGACTGGTCTCTGTCTGCGTGCGCAACATCGTCGATCACGACTCTCAGACCAAGTCCTGATCGCCGCTTCCCGCAGGGTCGCCGCTGTTTCGCTGAAATCACGATCGCTTTACGTCTGAGTTGGGGCGCGGTCAGGCAAAAGACCCCGCAAGACATCCTGCCGGTATTCAGTCCGAGGAAATCCGCTTGGACTTGCCGCTCCAACTGGCGGGCCCCACCACGACCCGCTCGGTCAGGAAATCATTGGCCGGCGCCGTTTGCGGCTGCGCAAGCGGGTCCTGCTCGCGGTCGCCCAGCACCGTCTTCAGGGGCCGGATCGGCCGCCGAAGATACGGGCTGATGAAGGTTGCACGGTTTCCTGCGCCAGGTTTATCCACAGGGTTATTCCCCGATTTGTCCACAAGATCTGGTGGTTGCGGGTGATGCTCGCACCAGACCCCGTAGCTGTCAATCAAGCCGCCTGTGGAACTTGGGGGTAACTCAATTTCCCCTTTTAAGCTCAATACGCAAGGGTGTCGCTTCTACCCATGGTTCCGCCACCACCATGGTATTCCCGGCCCTCGTTGCGGTCGGCAGTGCCGCGTTCGATGCCAAGCGAACGAGGCCCGGCGGTCGGTACGCAACGGTCAGGACATGACGATCAGGGCCCGGCATCAAGGGCCCGGAGACGGGCTTCGGTGACGGCGAGAAGCGCTTCGTGCAGAGCGACATCGCCGTCCCTTGCGCCCTGTCGGATCTGTTCCTGGATCGACCGCTCGAGGTCGTCTGGCGCGGACCCGTCGGCCTTTGTCTCAAATGCCAGGAGGCCGGAAAGCCGCTCGCGAGCCTCCGCGCCCTGCCGGCCACCCTGCCGCAACTCGGCCTCGGCAAGCGCCAGAGCGTTCAGCACCAGCCGCGCCCGGTAACGGGCATCGCCTGACAGCTGCGGCAGCATCTGCTCCTCGATTTCGCGGCGCGCCAGGCTCAACAGCCGGGCCCCTCCGGCTTCGCCACCGTTCACGACACAGCCCTCCAGAGAGACGGCGCGGTGCAGCGCAGGATTTCCTGTTCAAGCCGGGGCGGATGGATGCGGCCGGTAAGCGCCAGTTCCAGCGATGCCTGATCACCCGACAGCGTTCTTTCGCCTTGCTGCAGGGCGATCACGGCCCACCGCAGGTGGGCCATGACCTCCCAATAGGCCACAGCCTTGGCATCGACGGTCTGGCCCCAGACCTCTTCATAGCCGTCGTAAAAGGCGCGCCGGGAGCCGACGCCGCCGGCTTCCAGTTCCGGATGCGCATAGCGCCAGCACTTCGCACAGAACCAGCCGAGGTCGCTCATGCGGTCGCCCCAGTCGCAAAACTCCCAGTCCAGCACAGCGGTGAGACCCTTGCCGTCGACCATGTAGTTCCCGGTGCGAAAGTCCTGATGGACCAGAACCGGCGCATCGCTGGAGGGTGCATGCAGTTCGCACCATCTCAGCCCCCACTCCAGCGCCAGCGAAAGCGCACCCAGACTGTCCAGGTAGTCCCGGTAGCGTGCGACAGCGGCAAGCGCGGGCTGCCGCGCCGGAGTTCCGAGGAACGCCAGATCCTCCCGCGGTGGCGTGATGCTGTGGATCTTCGCGAGCTCGCGTCCCAGATCGGCGGCCAACCGCTCGCGGTCCCCGCCGAGGCCGGGCTCCTTCATCAGACGGTGCGGGGCGGCGGTACCCTGGGCGCGGGCCATGATGTAAAAGCTCTTGCCCAGGATCGAGGAATCCTCGCACAGCCACAGCGGCTCCGGCACCTTCACGCCTGCATGGCGGGCCGCCTGCAGCAGGGCGAACTCCTCTGCCCGGCTGCGGCTGACGGCAACGCCCGAAGAGGCATCGGTGCGCAGCACAAGCTGGCGCTGCCCGGCTTGCGGACCACCATGAACGCGGACATCGAGCAGCCAGTTTTCCTGAATTGCGCCCCCGGTCAGCGGGATGACGTCATCCAGATCGACGGCATCCGCACCGGCCGCAGCCGCGAGGAACGCTTCCAGCGGCTCTTTCTGTGCCGCAAGCTTGCTCTCCGCTGGCGTGATCACCGCTCCCAGCTCCAGAAGTCGACCCCGTCTTTCAGGAAACTGCGCGCCAGCACCATCTTGTGCACTTCCGAAGCGCCGTCCACCAGACGCGCCTGCCGCGCGTAGCGGTACATCCACTCCAGGGGCGTGTCTTTGGAGTATCCCCGGGCGCCCAGTAGTTGGATCGCCGTGTCGATGGCCTTGTGCAATGTCTCGGAGACCTGGATCTTGGCCATCGAGATCTCCTTGCGGGCAAAGTCGCCGCTGTCCAGCTTGACCGCCGCACGCATGGTCAGCAAACGCCCGACCTCGATCGCCATAGCTGCTTCGCCCAGCAGCCACTGCACCCCTTCGTGCTCCGCCAGGGACTGTCCAAAGCTTTGGCGTTCGGCGACATGCGGCGCGGCGATCTCCATTGCGCGCCTGGCCATGCCGAGCCACCGCATGCAATGGGTCAGCCGCGCGGTCCCCAGGCGAATCTGCGTCACCTTCAGCCCGTCGCCAACCTCCATCAGGCGGTCGTCGTCCGGGACCTGAAGATTCTCCAGCAGGACCTCGCAATGGCCGCCGTGCTCCTCCGGCCCCATGATGGGAATGCGGCGGTCGATCGTCAGGCCGGGCGCATCGCGATGCACGAGGAAGGCCGTCAGGCCCTTGCGCTGGTCCTCTGACGTGCGGGCGACGACGATGAAGTGCTCCGCCACGCCTGCGCCGGTGATGAACCACTTGTGGCCATTCAGAACCCAGGCATTGCCCTGCCGCTCGGCCCGGCTCAGCATCAGGCCCGGGTCGGATCCGGCCCCGGGCGCGGGCTCGGTCATCGCGAAGGCCGAGCGCACCTTGCCGTCGATGATCGGCTGCAGCCAGCGTGTCTTCTGGGCCTCCGTCGCCACTTTTTCCAGGACGATCATGTTGCCGTCGTCCGGCGCAGCGGAATTGAAGACGACGGGTCCGAAGATCGAGCGGCCCATCTCTTCATAGCAAGCGGCCATGGCCGCCACCGGCAGCCCCTGCCCGCCCCTTTCCTTCGGCATCTGCAGCGCCCAGAGGCCCGCGTCCCGGGCCTTGGCGCGCAGCGGCTCCAGGACCGGGAGCCTGATGTTCTCGTGGTCGTCGAAATTCGCCGGGTCGGACTCCAGCGGCATGACCTCGGCCTCGACGAAGGCCCGAACGCGTTGCCGGAGTGCCTCCACCTCAGGGGAAAGCGAGAAGTCCATACCTGATCCTTTTGTGGCGGCCTAAAGCGTTACCGATTGAGCGCCATCGACGACAATCACCGTACCGGAGATATAGCGCGCGCTGTCGGAGGCCAAAAGCAGGAGCGCACCGTCGAGGTCCTCGGGCCGCCCGAAGCGGCGCAGGGGGATGCGCTTGCGCAAGCGCTCGCCCGCCTCGCTCGCCAGGAAGTCGCGGTTGATATCGGTTTCGATGTATCCGGGTGCCAAGGCATTCACGCGGATGTCGTGGCGCGCCCATTCCGCCGCCAAGGCCTTGGTCAGGGCGATGAGACCGCCTTTGGAGGCGACGTAGGCAGGCACCTGTTGGCCCGCGACCAGGCCCAGGACAGAGGCCATGTTCACGATGCTGCCGCCGTGGCCCAGGTTCGCCATGTGCTGCGCAACTTCCTGCGCGACCAGCCAGGCACCTTTGAGGTTCGTGTCGACGACCCGGTCCCAGTCCTCCTCGCTCACCTCGAAGGCGGGTTTGGTCTCGGCGACGCCGGCATTGTTGATCAGAATGGAGATGGGGCCGAGTTCGGTCTCCGCCGTGCTGACGCAGTCGGCCACCGAAGCCGGGTCGGTCACGTCCAGGCGCAGCGGAATGGCGCGGCCGTCCTTGGCCTCGATCTGGCGTTCCAGTTCGACCAGGGGCTCCAGGCGCCGGGCCGCGAGGCCGACTTTGGCGCCGGCCGCCGAGAGCAGCAGCGCGGCATGCCGGCCAAGACCGCTGGACGCACCAGTGACCAGGGCCGCCTTGCCCTCGAGACTGAAGGGACCTGCCGTCGCGCTCACAGTGTCACGGCCCGTTCGCGCAGGACATACTTTTGGATCTTGCCGGTGGAGGTTTTCGGCAGCGGCCCGAACACGACCGTCCGGGGCACCTTGAAGCCGGCCAGCATGTCCCGGCAGAAGGTGACGATTTCCTCGCTGTCTGCCTCCATCCCGTCTTTCAGGGTCACGAAGGCGCAAGGGTGCTCGCCCCATTTCTCATCGGGCCGCGCGACGACGGCGGCCTCCATCACCTTCGGGTGGCGGTAGAGCGCCTCTTCCACCTCCAGGCTGGAGATGTTTTCGCCGCCGGAGATGATGATGTCCTTGGAGCGGTCCTTGACCTCGATGTAGCCGTCGGGATGGGCGACCGCCAGGTCGCCGGTATGAAACCAGTCTCCTTCAAAGGCCGCCGCGGTGGCGCTGGGGTTCTTGAGATAGCCCTTCATCACCGTGTTGCCGCGCAGCATGATCTCGCCCATGGTCTCTCCATCCTGCGGGACCGGCGCCATGGTATCGGGGTTCATGACCACGGCGCCTTCCAGGGTCAGGTAGTTGACGCCCTGGCGCGCCATCTTGGCCGAGCGCGCCTGCAGGTCCAGGGACGCCCAGTCGTCCTGCCAGGCACAGACCGTGGCGGGACCGTAGCTCTCGGTCAGGCCGTAAAGATGGATGATGCGGAACCCCAGCGCTTCCATGGACTCGATCACGGCGCTGGGGGGCGCCGCGCCCCCGGTCGCGCAGTCCACGGTGTGATCGAAGGCGAGCTTCACCGAGGCCGGCGCGTGCGCCAGCATCGTCAGCACAATGGGCGCACCGCACATATGGGTCACGCCCTCGTCGCGGATCAGCGGATAGATCACGGCGGGATCGACCCGGCGCAGGCAGACGTGGGTTCCGCAGGCCGCCGTCACCCCCCAGGTGAAGGTCCAGCCGTCGCAGTGGAACATCGGCAGGGTCCAGAGGTAGACCGAATCGCGCCCCAATCCGAAGGTGATCATGTTCCCCAGGGCATTCAGATAGGCGCCCCGGTGATGGTAGACCACCCCCTTGGGATTGCCGGTGGTGCCGGAGGTATAGAGGAGCGAGAGCGACTGCCATTCGTCCTCCGGCTCGGCAAACACGTCCTCCGCGCTGCCTTCGGCAAGCAGGGCCTCATAGTCCAGAGCGCCGAGCAGTTCGCCGCCCTCGGCCAGGGGGTCGTCGATATCCACCACCAGCGGGCTGCGGCCGCTGATCGCCAGGGCCTCCTTGATCACGGGCGAAAACTCGCGGTCCGTCAGCAGGACCTTCGCCTCGCCATGCTCCAGGATGAAGGCGATCGATCGCGCATCCAGGCGAACGTTGAGGGAATTCAACACGCCGCCCATCATCGGCACGGCGTAGTGGGCCTCCAGCATCGGCGGCGTGTTGGCCCCCATGATGGCGATACAATCGCCGCGGCGGAACCCGCGCCTCGCAAGCGCCGAGGCCAGACGGCAGGCGCGCCGGTAAAACTCCGCATAGGTGATGCGCTGGTCGCCGTACACGACCGCTGTCTTGTCCGGATAGACCGCAGCGGCGCGCCTCAGGAAGTTGACCGGCGTCAGCGGCGCCGCGTTGGCCGCATTCCGCTCCAAGCCCAACTCGAAGGCGCCTGCCTTTACACCGGAGTCGGCCATCGGCATTTTCCCTACCCCCACGTACCCTGCCCCGCTTTTGGCTGTGGGGCTGTCTTGCGGTATGGTGGAAGCTCCGCGGCCCTGCGGTCAAGCCCAGAACTGGTGTCTCGGACCTTCTGGCCCTGACCGCCCGGCGGCGAAGGAGTGCGCAGCGGAGTCCGGAAGGCAGGCCATGATCCAGATCGACATCTTCTCCGACACCATCTGTCCCTGGTGCCTGATCGGCAAGCGCCGGCTCGAAGCAGCGCTGCGGCTGCGCCCGGAGCTGCCGCTGCGGATCCGCTGGCGCGCCTTTCAGCTCAACCCCAACATGCCTGCCGAAGGCATGGAGCGGCAGGCTTACCTCAATCTCAAGTTCGGCGGCGCCGACAACGCCACCATGATCTACGACCGTATCCGCGCCGCCGGGGCGGGCGACGGCATCGACTTCGCCTTCGAAGCCATCGCGCGCACGCCCAACACCCTGGAGTCGCACCGCCTGATCCGCTGGGCGACGGACACAGGCCGCCAGACCGAGGTCGTGGAGGCCCTGTTCGAGGCCTATTTCTTCCGCGGCGAGGACATCGGCGCAAAGGGCGTTCTGGTGGAGGCCGCCGTGGCCGCCGGCCTGGACCGGGCGGACAGCGAGCAGTTCCTCTCCGGGGATCTCTATCGTGCCGAGGTCAGCGAAGAGGACCGTCAGGCCCGCGCGCTGGGAATCGACGGGGTGCCCTGCTTCATCTTCAACGGCCGCCACGCCCTGGCCGGCGCCCAGCCGCCAAAGGCCCTGGCCGAAATGCTCGACCTCGCCCACCAGGAAGTCTCCGCCGCGCCGGCGGAGTAAGACCCCGCACGCTCCCGCAGACCGCGGGCCCGACCCTCAACTGCCGCTGCCGAAATCCTCGAAGCGGTCGATGGCGGCACGGTCGTAACCGAGGCTCGCGGTCACGAGCTGGCGCGTATAGGGGTGCTGGGGCTCGTGGCGCTTCAGGCGTTCGACGTCCAGGCGTTCGACCACCGCGCCGTGATTCATCACCGCCAGTTCGTCGCACATATGGGCGACCACCGAGAGATTGTGACTGACGAGAACGTAGGTCAGGCCCCGCTCCTGCTTCAGGCGCTGCAGCAGGTTCAGGACCTCCGCCTGGACCGAGACGTCGAGCGCCGAGGTCGGCTCGTCCAGCAACAGGATGCGCGGCTCCAGGATCAGGGCGCGGCCGATGGCGACGCGCTGGCGCTGGCCGCCGGAAAGCTGGTGCGGATAGCGGAAGCGGAACTGCGGCCCCAGCCCGACCTCTTCCAATACCTGCTCGATCCGGCGCTCCGGGTCGCTCAGGCCGTGGATCGCCAGGGGCTCCATGAGGATGCGGTCGACGGTGTGGCGCGGATGCAGGGAGCCGTAGGGGTCCTGAAAGACCATCTGCACCAGCTTGTAAAAGGCCTTGTCGCGGCGCGGCGTCTGGGCTTGGCCGGCGATGGTGACGGTGCCGCTCCAATCGGGGTTGAGGCCGCTGAGCGCCCGCAACACCGTGGACTTGCCGGAGCCCGACTCCCCGACCAAACCGTAAGTCGCCCCCTCGGCCACAGCGAAGGAGACATCGCGGACCGCATGCACCCGGTCGGCCCCCCTGCCGAAAATCACGTTCAAGTCGCGGATATCGATCATGGCCCCGGGAGCAGCCGCACTCACAGACCGTGCTCCAGCCACTCGGGGTCGCGGCGCAGCACCGGCAGGTCGCTGCCGTCGCCTTCGATCTTCGGCAGGCAGTTCAGCAGTCCGCGGGTATAGGGGTGCTGGGCCGCGGCCAGATTCTTCGCGTTGCAGATCTCCATGATGCGCCCGGCATACATGATGACGACCCGGTCGCAGAAAGAGGCGACGAGGCTGAGATCGTGGCTGATGAAGATCAGCCCCATGCCGCGCTGGGTCACCAGGTCGTCGAGAATCGCCAGCACCTGGAGCTGGACTGTGACGTCCAAAGCCGAGGTCGGCTCGTCGGCGATCAACAGGTCGGGATCGGGGATCAGCATCATCGCGATCATGATGCGCTGGCCCATACCGCCGGAGACTTCGTGCGGATAGGCGCGATAAACCCGTTCCGGATCGCGGATGCGCACGGCGGCCAGCATGTCGAGCGCGCGGCGGCGGGCTTCGTCGCGGGGTACCTTCTGGTGGGTGCGGTAGGCCTCGGCGATCTGCTCGCCGACGCGCATCACCGGGTTCAGCGAGAACTTGGGGTCCTGCATGACCATGGAGATGCGCTGGCCGCGAATGTCACGCATCTGGGCTTCGCTGGCCCGCTGCAGGTCGATGCCGTCAAACTCCAGACGCCGGGCCGTCACCTCTCCGGGCGCGGAGACCAGGCGCAGGATGGAGCGGCCGGTCATCGACTTGCCGGAACCGGACTCGCCGACGATCCCCAGTTTCTCACGGCCGAGGGAGAAGCTGATGCCGCGCACAGCCTGCACCACGCCCTTGCGGGTCGGAAAGTCGACGTGCAGGTCCTCCACCGTCAGCAGCGGGCCGGCCATCAGCCCTGCCCTCCAGACTTCGGGTCCAGCACGTCACGCAGGCCGTCGCCCAGCAGGTTGAAGCCCAGGCTGACGATAAAGATGGCGATGCCGGGCACCGTGGCCACCCACCACTGATCGAGCAGCACCTTGCGGCCGCTGGAGATCATGGCGCCCCATTCCGGCAGGGGCGGCTGGGCGCCGAGGCCGAGAAAGCCGAGCCCGGCAGCGATCAGGATGATCCCGGCCATGTCGAGGGTCACCCGGACGATCAGCGAGGAGGTGCAGAGCGGCACGATGTGGGACCAGATGATGCGCAGGCGGCCGGCCCCCTGCAGACGCACGGCGGAGATGAAGTCCGAGTTGCGGATGGTGATGGTCTCCGCCCGGGCGATGCGCGCATAGGGCGGCCAGGAGGTGATGGCGATGGCGATGATGGCGTTCTCGATGCCCGGCCCCAGGGCGGACACCAGGGCCAGGGCCAGCACCAGCTTGGGGAAAGCCAGGAAGATGTCGGTGATGCGCATGAGCACGGCGTCGACCCAGCCGCCGAGATAGCCCGCCGTCGTTCCGACCAGCAGTCCGATGGGCGCGGCGATCACCGCCACCAGAACGACGATGTAGAGCGTCAGCCGCGCGCCGTGGATGATGCGCGAGAGAATATCGCGGCCCAGTTCGTCGGTTCCGAACCAGTGCTGGGCGGAAAAGAACTGCAGGCGGTCGGCCAGGATCTGGGCGTTAGGGTCATAGGGCGCAATCAGCGGCGCAAAGACGGCGACGACGATCAGCGTGACCACGATGCCCAGGCCGATCATGGCCAGGGCGTTGGAACGGAAGGCGAGCCAGCCGATGTAGGCCCGCCCGAGCCGCGCCTGACCGCGGGACTGCGGCGAGCTGCTGAGCAGCCAGGACCGCAACCCCTCGCTTTCCACCTGTTGGGCCTGACTGGTCATCGTGCGCGCGGGTCCAGGACCCTGTAGAGCACGTCAGACAGCAGATTGATGCCGATGAAGACGGCGCCCACCACCATGGTGGCGCCCAAGACGGCGTTCATGTCGGCATTGAGCAGCGACTGGGTCAGATAGAAGCCGAGCCCCGGCCAGGCGAAAACGATCTCGGTCAGCACCGAGCCCTCCAGCAGGTTGGCGTAACTGAGGGCGATCACCGTGACCAGCGGCACCCGCACATTGCCCAGGGCATGCACCCAGATCACCCGCCATTCCTTCACGCCCTTCACCCGCGCCGTGGTGATGTACTCCTGGCTGAGCTGCTCCAGCATGAAGGAGCGGGTCATGCGGCTGATGTAGGCGAGGCTGAAGTAACCGAGAATAGAGGCCGGCAGGATCAGGTGACTGGCGGCGTTCCAGAAGATGTCCCATTCCCCGGCCATGGCCGCATCGATCAGCATGACCCCGGTGACCGGATCGATGAGCCCGTCATAGACGAAGTTGAGACGCCCCGGCCCGGGCACCCAGTCCAGCGTGGCATAGAAAAGCAGCAGGCCCATCAGGCCCAGCCAGAAGACCGGGATCGAATAGCCGAGCAGGCCGACGACGCGGATCACCTGGTCGGGCCAGCGCCCCTGATAGACGGCGGCCAGCACGCCCATGGGCACGCCGAGAAGGACGCCCAGCAGCGTTGCCACGGTGGCCAGTTCCAGGGTCGCCGGAAAAACCCGCTTGATATCCTCCAGCACCGGATTGGCGGTCAGAACCGAGTTGCCCAGATCGCCCTGGACGACATTCCAGACGTAGATGGCAAACTGCTCGTAGAGCGGCAGGTCGAGGCCGAGCTCCTGGCGCACCCGCTCGACGACGTGTTCCGGCGCCCGGTCGCCGACGATGGCCAGCACCGGGTCGATGGGCACCACCCGTCCGATGATGAAGGTTACGAAGAGCAACCCCAGGAATGTCAGCCCTACCGTAACGACAACACTGAGGGCGACCCGTAAAGGACGCGGCAGGGACAGGCCGCTCAGACCTGCCCCTGCCCCGCTTTCCCGATCGACTTTTATGGTCACCTATACCGTACCCAAACCGGCCCCGGCCTAGTCCTTGGTGACGTCGTGGTACCTGTTGTCGTCAAAGGCCGGGCCGATGATGAAGCCCTTGGTGTCGGCACGCACGCCCGCCACCTCGGCCTGCTGGAACATGATGACGAAGGGCGAGGTCGCCTGGTGCGCCTTCTGGATATCCAGGTACATCTCGGCCCGCTTCGCCGGGTCCCGCTCCAGGATCGCCGCATTGGCCATCTGGGTCATATCTGGGATATCCCAGGAATTCCGCCACGCCAGAGGCTTGGACTTGGCGTCGTCGGAGTTATCCGGGTTGCGCGCGAAGGTGTCGGCGTTGGTGTGCGGATCCTGATAGTCCGGTCCCCAACGGCCGATGTAGATGTCGTGGTTGCGCGCCCGGTACTTGGTCAGGGTCTGCTTGCCGTCGCCCGGAATGATCTCCAGATCGACCCCGCCCTGGGCAAAGGTTGCCTGGATGGACTGGGCCATATCCATGATCGGCGAGGTGTTCCGCGTGTCCATGGTCACCTTGAAGCCGTCCGGAAAGCCGGCCTCGGCCAGCAGCTGCTTGGCCTTGGACACGTCCAGCGTGAAGGGCGTGTCTTCGAGCGCACCCAGGAAGCCGCGGGGCAGAAAGGCCTGATGCACGGACATCAGGTCGCGGACGATGGTGCCCTCCATGCCCTTGTAGTCGACCAGATACTTCAGGGCCTGGCGCACCTTGGGGTTGGAGAGCGCCTCGTGCTTCTGGCTGAGGCCCAGATAGTAGATGGCGCCCTTGACGCCCACCTGCACACTGAGATCGCTGTTGTTGCGCACGCTCTCGAGCTGATCCGGCCCCAGGTTGCGGGCGATGTCGATGTCGCCCTTCTCCAGCAGCAACTGCTGGGCCGAAGGCTCGACGATATGACGGATGATCACCCGCTTCATGGCCGGAGCGCCGCCCCAGTAATCGTCGTTGCGGTCGAGCAGCAGGGACTCGTTCGGCTTCCACTGGCGCAGCTTGAAGGGCCCGACGCCCGCATAGTTGGTGCGCAGCCACTCGTGGCCGAGATCGCCGTCCTTCTCGTTCGCCATCACCGTCTCCTTGTCGACAATGGAGCTGATGGTGGCGGTCAGGCAGTAAAGCAGGAAGGTCGGCGCATAGGCCTGGTCGGTCTCGATGACCAGGGTCATCTCGTCGGTCGCGCGGATCTTGTCCGCCACATTATCCGGCGTGAAGCCGAACTGTGTGAGAATGAAGGCCGGCGACTTGTCGAGGATGATGGCCCGCTGCAGCGAGAAGGCCGCGTCTTCGGCGGTCATCGGGTTACCCGAAGCGAACGTCACACCCTCACGCATCTTGAAGGTATAGGTTTTTCCGTCGTCCGAAATCGTCCAGGACTCGGCGGCCACGCCGAAAAGGTTCGACACGTCCTTGGGGTCGTAGCCGATGAGCCGGTCATAGGTGTTGCCGGCATATTCGGCGCCGGAGAACTCGAAGATCTCGGCCGGATCCAGCGTGATGATGTCGTCAATCTGGAACGCCATGACAAGGGTGTCACGGGGCGTCTCCGCAACGGTCGGTGCCGCCGTCACGGCCATCGTGGCCGCCACGACACAGGCGAATAGCTTCCTCACGATACGTCTCCCTAGATGATGCCCGCGCGGGCAACGGTGCTGCTTGGGGGCCCTTGGGCTCTCTCCAGCGGCGCCCGACAATATTAACCACTGATTTACTGTGGTCCAGCGCTCATCTGGAAAAGGAAAAAGTTCGCGATCTCAAGACGATGCGCCCGGCGGGCGGCCTCAATCCTAAGCTGCAAGCTTGGCCAGCTCGTCGAGCATCAGGCGGACACCCTTGACCCGCGCCGCTTCGCTGTCCCAGGCCCGGCGGTAGACCAGAGTGTGGTCCGGACGGAGCTTCACCTCACCGGCCTGCTTCTGGATGAAAGCGATGAGGCCGGCCGGGTTGCCGAAGCTGTCGTTGTGAAAGGCCACCGTCGCGCCCTTGGGACCGGCATCCAGACGCGCCACCCCGGCTTCCCGGCACAGCCGCTTGATGGTCATGATCTGCAGCAGGTTCTCAACCTCCGCCGGCAGCGGGCCGAAGCGGTCCACCAGTTCGGCGGCGAAGGCGTCCACCTCGGCGCGGTCGACGAGGGTCGACAGCCGCCGGTAGAGCCCCAGCCTGAGGTTCAGGTCGGTGACATAGCTTTCCGGGATCAGCACCGGCATGCCGATGTTGATCTGCGGGGTAAAGCTCTCGGCGGCTTCGGCCTCCGCCGCCTTGCCGCCGGCTCTTGCAGTGGCCACCGCCTCCTCCAGCATCTGCTGGTAAAGCTCGACCCCGACCTCGCGGATATGGCCGGACTGTTCCTCGCCCAGCAGGTTGCCGGCGCCGCGGATGTCCAGGTCGTGGCTGGCCAACTGGAACCCGGCGCCCAGGCTGTCCAGGGTCTGCATGACATTCAGCCGCTTTTCCGCCGCGGCACTGAGAATGCGCCCCGGCGGTAGTGTCAGGTAGGCATAGGCGCGCACCTTGGAGCGGCCGATCCGCCCGCGCAGCTGATAGAGCTGGGCGAGACCGAACATATCGGCGCGGTGGATGACCATGGTGTTGGCGGTGGGGATGTCGAGGCCTGATTCGACGATGTTCGTAGACAACAGAATGTCGAACTTGCGGTCGTAGAAGTCGGTCATCACCGCTTCCAGCTGGGTCGGCGGCATCTGGCCGTGCGCGACGGCCACCTTCACCTCCGGAACCAGCTTCTCCAGCCGCTCGTAGAGCTCTGTCAGGTCCTTGACCCGCGGGCAGACAAAGAAGCTCTGGCCGCCGCGGTAGTGCTCGCGCAGAATCGCCTCGCGGATGATGACCGGGTCGTACGGCAGCACGAAGGTGCGCACCGCCAGGCGGTCCACCGGCGGCGTGGCGATCAGGCTCATCTCCTTCACGCCCGACATGGCCATCTGCATGGTTCTGGGGATCGGCGTCGCCGTCAGCGTCAGAACGTGGACGTCTTCGCGCAGAGATTTCAGCCGCTCCTTCTGCTTGACGCCGAAGTGCTGCTCCTCGTCGACGATCAGCAGGCCCAGATCCTTGAAGGCGATGGACTTGGCCAGAACGGCGTGGGTCCCGACCACGATCTCCACGCGCCCCTTGGCCAGGTCCGCCTTGGTCTCGTTGGCTTCCTTGGTGCCGACGAGGCGGGAGAGCTGGCGGATCTGCACCGGCAGGCCGGCGAAGCGCTCCTTGAAGGTCCGGTAGTGCTGGCGGCACAGCAGGGTGGTCGGCACCACCACGGCCACCTGCTTGCCGGCCATGACGGCGAGGAAGGCGGCGCGCAGCGCCACCTCGGTCTTGCCGAAGCCGACGTCGCCGCAGACCAGCCGGTCCATGGGGCGGCCCGCCGCCATGTCGGCCAGGGTCTCCTCGATGGCGCGCAACTGGTCCTCGGTCTCCGGAAAGGGAAAGCGCGCGCAGAACTCGTCGTAGAGACCCTCGGGCCTCTCCATGGCCTCGGCCCCCTTGAGGGAGCGGGCGGCGGCCAGCTTGATCAGCGCATCGGCCATGGCAGCGATGCGCTCCTTCACCCGCGCCTTACGCGCCTGCCAGTTCACGCCGCCCAGCTTGTCCAGCTCCACGGCGTCGTTCTCGGAACCGAAGCGCGACAGCACCTCGATGTTCTCCACCGGCACGAAGAGCTTGTCGCCGCCGTGGTAGATCACCTTCAGGCAGTCGTGCGGCGCCCCGCCCACGTCCAGGGTCTCCAGCCCCTCGTAGCGCCCGATGCCGTGGTCGACGTGGACCACGAGATCCTTCTCGTAGAGATCGGAGATCTCGGTGAGGAAGTTCTCCGCCCGCCGCTTGCGCCCGGCCGCACGGGCGATGCGCTCGCCCAGAATATCCTGTTCGGTGAGGAAGAGAACGTCGCCGAGGCGGAAGCCCCGCTCGATCCCCAGAACGGCGAGACCGACGGCAGCTCCCGAAAGCCCGCCGATCGCGGACCAGCCCTCCACGGCCTCGGTCACGAGTTCCGCATGCTCCCTGACCAGGGCCGCCAGCCTGTCGAGGGCGCCGGCCGTGAAGGCGGTCAGGACGACTTTGCGTCCCGCCGCCTGCTGGCGCCGGATCTGCTGGCCGACCGCGTCGTAGAGGTTGCCCTGGCCGGCCGCCCGTTCCTCGGCGAAATCGACGCCGGGCCCGGCGCCGGCGTCGCGCACGGTCTCGCCCTCCGGCGCAGCGAAAGGCGTGAACTGCCCGCCGGACCGTGACGCCAGCGCTGCGTCCCACTCGCTGTCCTCGAGGAACAGCGCGGCCGGCTCGACGGGCTTATAGACCCAGCCGCCGGTCTCGCCCCCGCCCTCCAGGCTCTTGCGGGCATTGTAAAAGTCCAGGATGGTTTCCCGCCGCACGGCCCGGGCTTCGTTCGCCTGGTGATCCAGGGTGACCCCCGCCCCCGGCAGGTAGTCGAGCAGGGTCACCAGACGCTCGTGGAACAGCGGAAGCCAGTGCTCCATGCCCGGATGGGCGCGGGCCGCGCTCACCGCTTCATAAAGCGGATCGTCGCGGACGGCCCCGAAAGTGGAGCGGTAAGCGGTTCGAAAACGCTCGATGGCGGACGGTTCGAGGATGACCTCGCTCACCGGTTTCAGCGTGACGCTGTCAACCTGCTCGGTCGTACGCTGCGTCAGCGGATCGAAGAGTCGCAGGGTCTCCAGTTCGTCGCCGAAGAAGTCCAGGCGCAGCGGCTGCGCCTGTCCGGGCGCGAAGACATCGATGATGCCGCCGCGCACGGCAAATTCGCCGGGCTCGCCGACGGTCTCGACCCGGTAGTAGCCGTTCTCAGCGAAGAAGGCGTTCAACCTTTCCGCCGGAATGCTCGTCCCGGCCGTCAGGGTCATGACGCGTCCCTCGAAGGCCTCGGGCGGCGGCACCCGCTGCAAGAGCGCGTTCACGGTGGTGATCACGACCTGCCGCGCGCCTTCGGCCGGCTGCAGCAGCCGCGTCAGGACATCCAGGCGCCGGGCAATGATGTCACGGTGCGGGCTCACCCGGTCATAGGGCAGACAGTCCCAGGCCGGGAAGACCATGGTCTCGATGTCGGGCGCGAAGAAGCGGAGCGCATCGGCCATCCGCGCCGCCTGGGCGTCGTCCAGCGCAACGTGCAGCCAGCGCCCCGCGCTGTCCGGCAGGAGGCCGGCCAGATAGAGCGCATCTGCCCCCGGGGGTGCGGAAGCGATGGTCGCTCGCGCCGACGCTGCCGCGTCGTGCGTCGCCAGGGCGGAAGCAGTATCGCTCATCGGGGGTCTGTCGTTTCGGTTTTCTGCGCTGTCATCTGCCGCGCGGCACCGGGCTAGCGCGTGCGGGGCTTGTACTCGAAGTCCAGGAGCAGCCGCAAGACATCATGATCGAATTCAGCGGGCGGCTGGCTGCGGCCGAGGATCCAGTCATAGACGACCGGCTCGGGCACGTCCAGCAGGGCCTCGAAACGCCCCAGTTGAGCGGCATCGAAGCCGTTGAGATGGGCATCGGCGAAGCTGCCGATCAGCAGGTCCATTTCCTGCGTGCCGCGGTGCCAGCTGCGGAAACGCAGCCGCTTGCGGCGGTTCTCGAGAGATTCGGTCATAGTGCTTTCTGTCATGGCGTAGCCCGGGAATTGGCATAGGATATAGAGCGATCCTGCCGTTTTGTCAGGCTCCCCGCTGTTCCGACCGATCCCGTCCTTCATACCGCCCGTCACTCATTTCGCCCCGTCCACCCGTGCGCCCCGAGATTCTCTTTCCCCTTTTCGCCCCCGCCACCAGCCTCACGGGCGTCGGGCCCCGTTTTGCCGCACTCTTCGAGGGCCTGGTGGGCGGCCCGGCGGTGATTGATCTCTGCTGGCACCTGCCCAGCGGCCTCATCGACCGGCGCTACGGCCCGCCCCTTGCACAGGTTCAGCCGGGGCGTATCGCCACCCTGACGGTTGAGGTCGGCGAGCACCGCGCACCGCCCAATCGGCGGCAGCCCTACAGGGTGTTCTGCCACGACGACACCGGCGAGCTGGAGCTGGTGTTCTTTCACGCACACCGCGATTACCTGGCGAAGGTCCTGCCGTCCGGACAGACCCGCGTGGTCAGCGGCAAGGTGGAGATCTTCAACGACCGCCTGCAGATGACCCATCCCGACCACATCGCCGAACCGGCCGAGGCCGAACGCGTAAAGGCCGTGGAGCCGGTCTATCCTCTGACCGCCGGCCTCAGTCTCAAGGTGGTCAGCAAGGCCGTCCACGCGGCGCTGGAGCGCCTGCCGACGCTGCCGGACTGGCTCGATCCGGCACAGCGCCAGCGCGAGGGTTGGCCGGCCTGGGACAGCGCCCTGAATCAGGTGCATAGCCCCCGGGACGAGGCCGACCTCTCCCCCCTCAGTCTCCCGCGGCGGCGCCTGGCCTACGACGAACTGCTGGCCAATCAGCTGGCCATCGCGCTGGTTCGCGACCGCCAGCTGCGGCAGAAGGGCCGGTCGCTAAAGGGCAGCGGCCATCTGCAGCAGCGCGTTCTGGAGAGCCTGTCCTTCGCCCTCACCGGTTCTCAGCGCCAGGCCGTCGCCGAGATCACGGCGGACATGGCCGCGCCGCACCGGATGCTGCGTCTGCTGCAGGGCGACGTCGGCAGCGGCAAAACGGTGGTCGCCCTGCTGGCCATGCTGGCGGCGGTGGAAAGCGGCTGTCAGGCGGCGCTCATGGCACCGACGGAGATCCTCGCCCGGCAGCACCACCAGACCATCGCACCGCTGGCCGAGGCCGCCGGGGTGCGGCTGGAAATCCTCACCGGCCGGGACAAGGGCAAGGCCCGCCAGACCCTGCTGGACGATCTCGCCGACGGCACGGTCGACATCGTGGTCGGCACCCACGCCCTCTTTCAGGAGGACGTGGCCTTCCGCGATCTCGGCATGGCGGTGATCGACGAGCAGCATCGCTTCGGCGTCCACCAGCGGCTGACCCTGACCGGCAAGGGGCGGGCCGTCGACGTGCTGGTGATGACGGCGACCCCGATTCCGCGCACGCTGATGCTGACCGCCTATGGCGACATGGACTCCTCCCGCCTGACGGAGCGGCCGCCGGGCCGCCAGCCCATCGAGACCGTGGCCCTTTCCCTCGACCGCCTGCCGCAGGTCATCGCCGCCGTGGAACGGGCGCTTGCCAAGAACGCGCAGGTCTATTGGATCTGCCCGCTGGTGGAGGACTCCGACCACAGCGATCTGGCGGCGGCGGAGGCGCGCTACGGCGCACTCACAGAGCGTTTCGGCGCGCAGGTGGGGCTGGTGCACGGCCGCATGAAGGCGGCGGAGAAAGATGCCGTCATGGAACGCTTCGCGGAGGGTGCGCTGGGCATCCTCGTCGCAACCACCGTGGTCGAAGTCGGTGTCGACGTGCCCAACGCCACCGTCATGGTTATCGAACATGCCGAGCGCTTCGGGCTCGCCCAACTGCACCAGCTACGCGGGCGGGTCGGGCGCGGCACGGGCAAGTCGACCTGCCTTCTGCTGTGGCAGGGCCCGCTGGGGGAAACGGCCCGGGCACGCCTGACGATCCTGCGGGAAACCGACGACGGCTTTCGCATTGCCGAAGAAGACCTGCGGCTGCGCGGCGCCGGCGAACTGCTGGGCACGCGCCAGAGCGGCCTGCCCGCGTTCCGCCTCGCCGACCTGGCGCTGCATGGCGATCTCCTGGCGACGGCCCGCGACGATGCCCGTCTGATCCTGGACAAGGATCCGGAACTCTCGGGCGAGCGCGGGCAGGCGCTGCGGACCCTGCTCTATCTCTTCGAGCGGGACGCCGCTGTGCGTTTCCTGCGGTCTGGCTGACCACGCAAACGCGCTAGGCGCCGGACTCCGACGGCCGCGCGGCAGCGCGACGGTTCAACACCAGTGAACGGCTCCACGCTCTTGCAGGCTGTTCGATCAGGCGGTAGGTCAGCATCGACACGCCGATGACGATGAGCAGGTAGGAAAGCAGGTAGAGATCTCCATGCCAGAATTCCGTTCCGATGATCCTGGTGCCGTCAGCCTGTTGGACAACGTCCAGACCAATGTGTTTCTCGACGGCGTCTGCCGTCTTCAGAATCAACCGGCGAACCAGCATATGGGTCATGTAGATCGAGTAGGATAGGACACCCAGGAGCAGAAAGGCACGGTGTTTCAACACCGAAGACAGGGCTCCTCCTTCGAACGCAAAGAGCAGCACTGCTCCACAGAAGACGTACGGAAGCAGCAGCGAGAGCTGGCTCGAGGTCGACTCCATGATGGCAAGGGCCACCAGCAGGACGGCGAGCGCTTCGAGCAATGAGAAGTGAACCCGGCGCAGCGGCAGCGACCCCCAGCGGCTCCGGATTACCCCGTAGAGCTGCCAACCGACAGCACCGGCGGCGAAGCCGTAGATCGATCGGATCAGCCCGTAATCGTAGCCCGCCCCGAGGCTGCCGTGCAGTGCAGCAAGGGCCAAGGGACCGACCAAGAGAGCGCCAATGAGAACCCAGGTCATGCGGGCGCGGAAAAGCAGCAGGGCCACCGCGAAAACGACGTAGGTGTAGAACTCCGTGCTGATGCTCCAGCTCGGCGTGTTCCAGGTATAGAACTGGTGGATGCCCAGCGAGTGAATCAGCAACAGATTGGTCGCAATGGTACTCGGCGCGGTCTGCGGTGTGGAAAACGGGGGCTGAAAGGCAAGGGCCTGCAGGCCCGGAAGGAACTTGAGCAGTTCCAGACCGACAAAGGCCGTGAGCATCGCCAGATGCAGAGGATAGAGGCGGCCTACACGCAGCAACAGGAAGCGGCCGACCGAGGCAAGGTCGAAGAGCCGGCTGCCATAGTTCGCCGCTATAACAAAGCCGCTGAGGACAAAGAAGAAATCAACGAAATAGTATGCCTGCCGAAGCAGCGAAAGATCCTGCAGATGGCCGACAGGCCCGGCATGGAAGGCCGCCACAAAGCAGGCGGCGATCCCGCGCCAACTGTCCAGGACCAAGAACCGGGGAACTGGCTCGGCCGTAGCAGGGGACCAAGCCCCGATCTCTGCATGTGCCGCGGTAGACTTGTCGCGGGCTACGCCATCCGTACTCATGCCATCGATGCCTGCGCCCGCCGGCAGTTCCCGGTCGCTGTCCTCATCGCCCCCCACGGGCCGCTCGGTTAGAGCTGCCGTGGTTCTAGCATTGGCAGCCGAGGCTGGGCAGCACTTTGTGCGGCAAGGGGTCCTGCAAACGGCGGCGCCTCTGCGCCAAGATCTTCGACTTGGGTGCGGTGATGCGGTCGCGCGGGGATTCCGAACTGCAGTGCTGGCTGATGCAGCTGGTCAGCCGCTGTGGGCGATGGGCGGCGTCTGGCTGCCTGCGTCGCCCTCGCCGACAACGGCGGGACGGCGGTCCGGCGGCGTGACGATCCCGCCTGACACCACCATCTTGATGCCTTCCTCCACCGTCATGGTCAGGGCGCGCACTTCCCCGCGCGGCAGGAAGAGCAGGAAGCCCGAGGTGGGGTTGGGGGTGGTGGGCAGGAAGATGTTGACCGTGTCGTCAGGCGTCAGTTCCTGAATGCCGACCTCGGCCGACCCCGTGATGAACCCCAGGGCCCAGCAGTCCGCGCGTGGATATTCCAGCAGCACCACCTCGCGGAAAGCCTGGGACTGCTCCTTGAACACAGTCTCCAGGATCTGCTTGACCGCACTGTAAAGACTGCGGATGACCGGCATCCGGGCCAGCAGCCGCTCTCCGCTTGCAACGAGGGAGCGGCCGAGGAAACCGGCAGTGAGGAAGCCGACCAGGATGAGGCCGACAACGACCACCAGAACACCCAGCCCGGGAAGGCTGAAGGGCAGATAGGTCTCCGGGTTCCAGCGCGCCGGAATGTAGCGCACGACGTTGCTGTCGACGAAGGACACGAATTCGGACGCCAGCCAGATGGTAATGGCAAGCGGCGCGGTCACAAGGATACCGGCGAAGAAGTAGTTGCGCAGCCGGGTGATGAAGCCGGCCCGGGTCTTCTGCGGCTTATCCTTGCGCCGCCGCCGGATGGTTTTCCTGGCATAGGCCTCGACCTGGGCCTTGGCGGCCTCGGCGCCGGACAGCTGTCCTTCTTCAGTGGTTTCAAGATCGTGGTCAGGCACAACGATGCCGCCGGAGATGACCAGCTTGATCCCCTCCTCCACCGTCAGGTCCAGGTGGTAGACTTCCTCCCGGGGCAGGAACAGCAGAAAGCCGGTCGTCGGGTTCGGGGTCGCCGGGATGAAGACGTTGTAGACGGTATCCGCGGTCAGGCTCTGCACCTCGCCCACGGTCTCGCCGGTGATGAAGCCCACGGCCCAGCAGCCGCGGCGCGGATACTCGATCAGCACGACCTCGCGGAACGCCGAGGAGGACTGCGACAGCACGGTCTCGAAAACCTGCTTGGTCCAGCTGTAGACCGAACGGACGACCGGCACACGCGCGACCAGCCGTTCGCCCATGCCCATGACCAGGCGGCCGATATATCCGGCCGCGAGGAAGCCGACGAGAACCAGGAAGAGAACGGCGACGATGAGCCCAAGGCCGGGAATGCCGAACGGCAGGTAGCTCTCCGGGTTCCAGCCCGGTGGGATCATCGGCGTGATGCGGTCGTCGATGAAGGTGATGACGCGCCAGGTCAGCCAAAAGGTGATCGCCGCCGGCGCGGTTACCAGGATGCCGGCCAGAAAATAGTTGCGCAGGCGCGTGCCCAGGCTGTGCTGCGTTTTGTCAGACAAGGGGGGTGACCCCCGGCCGAGCCAGACCCAGGCGCTGAATTGGCATCACAGGGCCGCGCCGCAAGTCGGCGCCGGCACATGGAATCCCTGTCATCTGAATGCTTGCAAACAACCTCATGACCCACATCCCCACCTGGCTCATGATATGGGCATTGTGGGCGGAAGTACCAGAGAGACCGCGTCCCGGGCGGAGTCGCGGGGCCCGGCTCGGCCCCAAACTGCGGTCAAAGCCCTAAGGAAGCGCTAACACCGGCGTCCGAAGGCGGGTACGGCAAGGAAGCCCGCCCAATTGCCGGGATTGCCCGGCGGCAGTCTGCGCGATCCCAAAGTCTTCCGATTGAAGGCTTGGTGCGGCTGAGAGGACTCGAACCTCCACTTCCGTACGGAAACTAGCACCTGAAGCTAGCGCGTCTACCAATTCCGCCACAGCCGCGACGCTGATGAAGGGGTGCCCCTTCGCATGAACCGAGCCCGGAAACGGGTTGGTGCGGCTGAGAGGACTTGAACCTCCACGGGGTTTCCCCCACAGCGCCCTCAACGCTGCGCGTCTACCGATTCCGCCACAGCCGCAGGTCTCCGCTGGCTCCTGGCCACCGGCTCGGAGCGGGTGTTATAGCGTTCTGCGCCAAAAGGGCAACGGAAATCTGTGCCGAAAAAAGGGCTGGACGGACCTGCGAAACGGGGTCCACCATGCCGCCTGCCGCGGGGTGAAACCGCCGTTTCGTCAATCTGGACCGCGTCTCAGATTATGAAGACAGCTTTGCTGATCGCCGTGCTCGGCGGTCTCCTTCTCGTGTCCGTCATCGGCGGCCTGTTCGTCTGGTGGAGCCTGGGCGATGTCGACATCAGCCTGCACGGCATGATCGCGTTGACGCTGGGCTGCCTGGTCTCCCTGCTGCTCGGCGGCGGCCTCATGTTTCTGGTCTTCTACTCGAGCCGCCGGGGCCACGACGACGACCATCACCGCGGACCGGAAATGTGAGTAGTCGTAACCCTTTAGGGTGAAAACCCTAAGGCTTGACACAAAAAGATCACCCCGCAGATAGAGGCCGCCCCCTAGGCTTCGATCGGTAAGCCTGCAGGGATGGGGACCCTGCCTCCCTGTACGACTTCATGTCTACCAACCCCCGAAGACGGCCGGGGCCCCCTAGACATCCCTGCAGGCTTCCTCTTCTCCAGATCACGAAACCACCGGGCCCGCGCCGACTTCACCCCGCGCAAAGCCCCTTGCCGTGCGAAACAGCGGGGTTCATCATACGGGATGAATGAACCGATCCAGGTGGACCTCTCCGCTCTTCGCGCGCGCCTGATCCTGCGCCGCCGGGAGCTCCTGGATCTAGCCGCGAGCTCGGCGGACAGCCGAAAACCGGTCGAACTGGATCAGACCAGGGTTGGCAGGCTGTCGCGAATGGATGCGCTCCAAAGTCAAGCAATGTCCCTGGAGGCTGAACGCCGCCGCAAGGCGGAGCTGCAGCGCATTGAAGCCAGCCTGAAGCGCATCGAATCGGGGGACTACGGCTACTGCGTCACTTGCGGCGAGCGTATCCCGCTGCGACGCCTGGAACTCGACCCCACCCTGCCCACCTGCGTCGGCTGCGCAGGAAAAGCCGGCGGCGATTGATGCGTGCCGGCTTTCGGAACCGCCGCCCGCCGCCGCTCTCCCCGTCCCTTTGAGAACCAACCGCCCGTGCGTCCGTTCATTCTCGTAACCCCGCTCCGGCTTCGCGCCCTGGCCGTGGCCGCCGCAGTCATCGCAGCCTGTGCCGCCGCCGGTCCGCCGGCCGCGGCGCAAAGCGTTCCCGGTTCCCCCCCGGAGACCCTGTCCGCCGGTCAGGCGACCGAGTGCTGGCGGGGCTGGGGCTACATTCTGGACGGCCAGTCCCGCGCCTATAAGAGCGAGGAAATGCTGCTGGTCACCCTGGGACCGACACTCTGGGAGGCTGGACGGGCTGTCGAGCTTTTCGTGCTGGACCGCGCAAGCGGCCACATCTCGGAGCTGCCGCCGATCAGGGTCATTCCGCAGACACCGCGGCTCTATTACCGCGGGCGCCTCAACTATGTGGACACGGTAGCCGCAATCGATGGCTCCGGCGATTTCATGACCCTCGGCCTCAGCCACATAGAGCCCGCGCCCGCGGGCGTTCCCGCCAAGGAAGACTTCAATCGCTGGGCCTGCGGCCTGGGCGAGTGAAGCGGACCGCGTTTGGACGAAACAGCTTTGTGATTCAGCCCAAATCAGCGGATCTGATCCGGCCGCTGCGCAAAGCCCGCGTTCGGCGTTCCATGGAGTCTTCTCAGCAACGTGCCTTGTGCAGAGATTATATACAATACAACATGTATTTAACGGCGATTTATTTTAAATTTATTTGAATTTCGAGAGATCATGGTTAACAACATCTAAAAATTTAGTTGATTTTCTCTTAACATTGCCAAATAATAGCCGCACTTCAGGTATGAAGAATGCGGAGGCGATGACGTCATGTTGGACGTCCTGCAATGGATCTATGGGCCCGGCGCCGAAGCCGACCCCTACTATGTCCTGCTCAGGGACTTCATCGTGCTGATGCCCTGGTGGTATCCCTACATGTGGCTGGGCATCATCATGGCGGTCGTTTGCTGGCGCGCCCTGCGGAGCTTCCGGCGGAACCGCCAAAACCGGGCCGGACTGAAACGGGTCCGCAGCCGCGTCCTGCGGCTGGCCGACGGACCGGACGGTCGCCTCGAAATCCCCGGGGCCGCCAATGACGACCACCCGGCACTGAACGGGCGCTCGCTGGCCATCGACTGACCGCCAAGGCCGCCGCCGCGCCGGCCTCTCCCACTCTTCTCAGGTTCTCCCGCCGCCCGCTCTGCGGGCAAGGGCAGATTTCACCCGGCAGGATTTGCCGCGCCCGACCGAATGTTCTCCGCCCGGAACTGGGCCTGCCCGGCCGAGCCCGGGAATCCTGCGCCTGCCGCGGGCCCACGCAACTGGCCCGTCGATTGCAAAGTCTGATCTGTGCAGTGACGGGCGGAGGACGCTCGTCCAGCGACGTGCAGCGCAGATGACAGGAGCAGGGAAACGCGCATGACCTTCACGGATCTCTCCCGGGCAGACCCCCAGACAAACGAGGCGATGCAGTGGTTTCATCGGACCAGCGGCAAACCCCGCGAGGCGCTGCGCATGCTCGAAGAAACCCTGGCGGTGCCGGAGCCGGAGCAGCCAAAGGTCTCCGCCGGCGCATTCGTCGAGCAGATCGACGAAAGCATCCAGGAGCAGGGCCGTCGCGAGGTGATGTCGGTCCTGGTCAATCTGCGCCAGAGTGAGATCAGAGCCCTGGTGCGCCGCGCCGCCCATGCCAAGGGGCGCTATCTCGCCGCCCTGATGGAACTGCCGCGCAGTCAGGCCAGCCGCAAGACAGCCATTGAGGAAGTCGCCCTGCTGAGGCGGGAGTTCGAAGAGCTGGAGATCGGACTGAAGACGCTGCGGCAACTCGTGCTCGACAGCGACATCGACGTGATCGGCGTCGACTGACGGAGGACACGCCGGGGTTCGCAGCGGCTGTATCGGAAGAGGCCCGGGCCGGGTCAGGCCCAGTTCAATTCAGGCCGGGATCAGTTCAGGCCGGGATCAGTTCAGGCCGGGATCAGTTCAGGCCGGGATCAGTTCAGATAGAGGACGTCGCTGTCGGGCTTGGGCATCTGCAGGATCACGGCTTCCGAATTGCCGCTCAAACGGCCGAGCAGTTCCTCGGTCTCACGCGGGCAGGCGTTGACGACGTCAAGCGCCAGGTCACCGTTGGCGTTCACACGCGCGAAGATTCCCGCCCGAAAGGCGTCGACGATCCATTGTGCCGGATCGAAGCCTTGCTGAGCTTTCATCGCTTCAACCTCTCCCATGCCTACGCACCAACACAGCCTGCACGTCTTGTTTTAACGTTCGGTTACTAAATTGCCGCCGAGATTTGGCGAAAATTCCTGTCTTAGTATTGGTCCGCCGAAGCCCGAATACTGTGGTTTTTCTCACCTCCGGCGATGCGACAATCGGCCCCGAAGATGCTCCTTGAAGTGCACGGCGGAGAGGCTGATCCTGAGCCTCCGGGAGAGCATGCCGGCCCCGTCCCGCTGGCCTCTCCCCTGTTCGTAGCGCCCTGGCCGCAACGCCCTGGCCGCAACGCCCTGGCTGCCGCCCATACCCGGGCTCTTGCAACCGGATGGCCGAGCGACCCTCGCGAGGAAGCCGCTTTGACACCTCAGGACCGGTCTTTTCTCGGGTTTCTTGCCCGGCATCTCGCCACCGGCATTGCTGCAGGGGCGCTCTTTGGCGCCGCCATTCTGGTCAGCGACTTTGCCGGGCTGCGCCGGCTGACGTTCTCCAGCGACACCCCGATCCTGGTGCTGGCATTGCTGTTCTTCGGACTCTTCATCACCTTCGGTTCGGTCTCCATGGCCGCGAACCTCATGATGCTGCAGCGCAAAAAAGACGACTGACCGTCGCGCCCCATACCCCTGCCCCATACCCCTGCCCCAGCCCTCCGGCCAGCCGCAATCCGAGCATCGGCCGCAAGCGAATGTTTACCCCTGGGTGTGACAATACGCACAAGAGTGTGAACCGCACGTCGCTAGCCTGCGACTAGGGATCGAGTGATCGGTACGGGCAGACGACGTCCGACCGGCTGTGAGAGACCTGAATCAGGGGAGAGAACAATGGCAAACCATTTGATGTTTTGGCGGTCGACCGGCTTGGAAGAGACCATCCGCAAGAACCACCCGCCGATGGGAACCCACCGCGAGCGGCGTCACCTGCCCTGCGCGCAGCATTCCTCGACCGAACTGGCCGCCTTCGAGCGCAGCCTGCGCCGGCCCGTCCGCTCGCCCTGGACCCGGATGCGGACCACCAAGCACTGACCTTTCGGGCAGGAATAGCTTGGGTTGGGTTGGGTTGGGCTGGGCCGCGCCGCGGCCTCTCCCCTTCCAGAACTGTAGAAGATTTGACGCTCCAGCCCCTCCCAAGAGGTCTTCAGGGAGTCCTGCGGCTAGGACGCGGCCTTGGCGGGCGCCGTGACAGCGGCGTTGCCACGGGAACGCGCGGCGGGAAAGACGACCGAGACCGTGGTGCCGCGGTCAGGCGCACTCTCGACCTGCACCTCGCCGTCATGCAACTCCGTCAGCGCTTTCACCAGAGGCAGGCCGAGGCCCGTGCCGCCGCGCTTGCGCGCGAAAACGCTGTCGACCTGGCCGAACGGCTGCATCGCCAGCTCAATCTCCTCCGCAGTCATCCCGATGCCATCGTCGGTGACTGAAAGCACGCAGCGCCCCGCCAGATCGATCTGACTGTAGAGGCGGACGGAACCGCCGGCACGGCTGAACCGTACGGCGTTGGACAGCAGGTTGGTGAGGATCTGCGTAACCAGTCTCGGGTCGCCGCAAAGCCCCAGCGAGCCCGGCAGCGGCGCGGACGGCAGGGCGATGTCGTACTCCCGCGCCAGCGGCGTGACCAGACGGATCGCCGGCTCCGAGATCTCCTCGAGTGTGAATTCCTCCTCTTTGAGATCCAGCTTGCCGGCCTCGATCTTCGTCAGATCGAGAATGTCGTTGATGATGCCGAGCAGGTGGCGCCCCGATGCGCGGATATCGGTGATGTAGTCCTTGTAGGCTTCGACGCCGATCGGCCCGTGCACTTCCCGCTCCATCAGCTCCGCAAAGCCGATGGTGGCATTGAGCGGCGTCCGCAACTCGTGGCTCATATTGGCGAGAAACTGGGTCTTCGCGCGGTCGGCCGTCTCTGCCCTCATCTGCGCCTTGACGAGCCCCTCTTCGATCTCCTTGCGCCGGCGCAGCTCCTCCTCGAGCTGAGCGTTCATCTCTTTGCGCCGCCGCGCCTCCGCCTTGAACTCGTACCAGCGCCGCCAGGCGAACCAGCCGAAGGAGACCGTCAGCAGCATGACCGCAATGGGGATCTCGTCCACTTCCCAGGCTTCGTGATCCTCGGCGAAGTCCTGCCACATCTCGGCCAGATCGAAGGCGCCAGCCACAAGGAACGCGAGCAAGAAGCCGAGGGTGGCGAAGATGATGTCGACGGCTGCATTCGGCAGCGTGTAACGCCCGATCCGCATCACGAAGTCCAAGAGGTCACCCCTGTTACCGCCAAGCCATTGCAGTATTTGCTAAAAATACAAATTCGGAAAATCAGCCTAGCCTCCTGACTTATAACGATTGGTAAAGAAAAGTACACGAAATAACTATTTTCATACTCTTGTAGTCGAAAGGGCCGGACAATGGCCGCACCCCCGGCAGGGCGGCCAGGATGCGGGTCTGCCCGACGCTGTAAGCGATCCCGCGGAAGAAGCCGGAGTGCCTTGGCTGATGAAAGCGGTGTTCCTGCCGACCGTGGCCTTGCCGCAGCGGCGCGGTCCATGGCCCGGAGCGCAGCCCTTCCGAAGGAGGCTGCCGGGAGAGGCTAAAGCGCAGGAGTGATGGTGAGCCCGGCAGGGATCGAACCTGCGACAACCTGATTAAAAGTCAGGTGCTCTACCAACTGAGCTACGGGCCCCCGAGAGACGGGATCGCCGGCGTTCCGGGCGGTGCCAGAGTGTGGTTAGGACTCCGGCGAAACGGGCCGAAATGCACGGCGCGCGCACCATAAGGCCCGGCCCAGCCCCGGTCAACAGGCCCGGTAGACAGGCCTGGTAGACAGCCCCGGTCAACGGGCCTCGTCTCAACGGCCACCGGCCGAGTGGCCCGACTATCCCTGGTCAGTCCTGCTTGAGGGTCTGCAGGCGTTTGGCCGCGGCCTTGCCATCCTCCTGCTCCAGGTGGAAGCGGTCGCGCAGCCGGGCCGCCACCTGGGGGCCGACGAAGCTGGAGATGTCGCCGCCCAGACGCCCGATCTCCTTGACGAAGCGCGAGGAGATGAACTGCTGGCGTTCGGAGGCCATGAGGAAAACGGTCTCGATGTCGTCATCGAGGCGCGCGTTCATGCTGGCCATCTGAAACTCATACTCGAAGTCGGAGACGGCGCGCAGGCCGCGCACCAGGACCTGTGCGCCGACCTCGTGACAGAAGTTGATCAGCAGACTGTCGAAGCTGTGGACCAACACCTCGGCGCCGTAGTGTTCCATCTGCGCGATCTCGTCGCGGACCATCTCCACCCGCTCGTCGATGGTGAAGAGCGGTCCTTTGCCGGCATTGCGCGCAACCGCAATGACCAGCCTGTCCAGGATCTTGCAGGCCCGGCCGATGATGTCCTGATGGCCGTTGGTTATGGGATCGAAGGTGCCGGGATACACACCGACCAGAGGCTTTTTCATGGTCCTTCGATCTCCTCTTGCTATGAGGTCTCTGGCGGCGTTTCGGCGGCGCCCGCGGCCGGGTCCGCCGCTCCACCGCCATTGTCCCCACCGGTATTGTCTTCGCCGTTATCGTCCTCGTCGTCTTCCTCCGGCAGGTGGGCGACGGAGACGATGCGCTCCCGCTCGTCGATCCGGAACAGCATGACGCCGCGGGTGGTGCGCCCGGCGATGCGGATATCGTCGACCGGGCTGCGGATCAGCTTGCCGCCGTCGGTCACCAGCATGATCTGGTCGCCCGGGGCCACCGGAAAGGCCGCCACGACGCCGGACTCCCGCCCGCCCGGACGGCTGAGGTCGAGGTTGCCGATGCCGCGTCCGCCGCGGCCGGTCAGACGGTACTCGTAGGCCGAGGTGCGCTTGCCGTAGCCGTCGTTGGCGACCGAAAGGATGAACTGCTCCCCCGCGGCCAGTTCGGCCAGCCGTTCGGGCGAGAGATCGATGCCGTTCTCGGGCACCGACTCGCCGTTGCCGTTCTCGCCGCGCCGGCGTGCGGTGGCATAGCGCAGATAGGCGTCGCGCTCTTCCGTGCTCTCGGCCTCGCCGGAGCGCAGGATGGACATGGAGATCACCCTGTCGCCCTTGGCCAGCTTGACCCCGCGCACGCCCGTCGAGGTGCGCCCGGCGAAGACCCGCACGTCGGAGACGCTGAAGCGGATGCAGCGCCCGCCCGCGGTGGCCAGCAGAACGTCGTCGTCGGGCCCGCAGGGGCGCACGCTCACCAGTTCGCTGTCGCCGCCGTCCAGCTTCATGGCGATCTTGCCGTTGGCCGCAACGCGCACGAAGTCCGAGAGCTTGTTGCGGCGTACGTTCCCGTCGGAGGTCGCGAAGACGACGTACATCCGGTCCCAGGTCGCCTCGTCCTCCGGCATCGGCATGAAGGTGGTGATCACCTCGCCCTCCGCCAGCGGCAGCAGGTTGATCAGCGCCTTGCCGCGGGCCTGGGGCGTGCCGATGGGCAGGCGGTAGACCTTCAGCTTGTAGACCATGCCGCGGGAGGAAAAGAACAGCACCGGCGTATGGGTGTTGCAGACGAAGACCTGGCTGACGAAGTCCTCGTCGCGGGTCGCCATGCCGGCACGGCCCTTGCCGCCGCGCCGCTGGGCGCGATAGGTGGAAAGCGGCACGCGCTTGATGTAGCCGCCGTGGGAGACGGTGACCACCATGTCCTCGCGCTGGATCAGGTCCTCGTCTTCCTGCTCGAAGCCCTGCTCCTGAATGACGGTGCGCCGCGGGGTCGCGAAACGCTCCTTCATGTCCGTCAGTTCATCGCGCAGAACGCCCAGCAGGCGCTCCCGGGACGAAAGGATCTCCAGGAACTCGCGGATCTCGCCGGCGATCCCTTCCAGTTCGGCGGCGATCTTCTCGCGCTCCAGCCCGGTCAGCCGCTGCAGGCGCAGGTCCAGGATCGCCCGTGCCTGGGCTTCGGAGAGGCTGTAGGTGCCGTCCTCCTCCACCGCCCGGCCCGGCTCGTCGATGAGCGCGATCAGGGGCGCCACGTCCTGGGCCGGCCAGCGCCGGGCCATCAACTGCTCGCGCGCCGTCACCGGGTCCGGCGCCGCGCGGATCAGGGCGATCACCGGGTCGATGTTGGCGACCGCGATGGCAAGGCCGACCAGCACATGGGCGCGGTCGCGGGCCTTGCCGAGACGGAAGGCGGTGCGCCGCGTCACCACCTCTTCGCGGAAATCGAGGAAGGCGGAGATGATGGCCCGGAGATCCAGCACCTCCGGCCGGCCGCCGTTCAGCGCCAGCATGTTGCAGCCGAAGGAGCCCTGGAGCTGGGAGTGCCGGAAGAGCTGATTCAGCACCACCTCCGGCTCCGCCTCGCGGCGCAACTCGATCACCACACGCAGGCCCTGGCGGTCGCTCTCGTCGCGGATGTCGGAAATGCCCTCGATGGTCTTGGCGCGCACCAGTTCGGCAATGCGTTCCTGCATGCGGGCCTTGTTCACCTGATAGGGGACCTCGGTGACGATGATGGCCTGGCGATCCTTACGGATCTCCTCAATATCGGTCTTGGCACGCACCCGCAGGCTGCCGCGGCCGGTGTGATAGGCATCGCGGATGCCGGCGCGGCCAAGGATCACGCCGCCGGTCGGGAAATCGGGGCCGGGTATGATCTCCATCAGTTCGTCGATGCTGATGTCCGGCTTGTCGATGGTGGCCAGACAGCCGTCGATCACCTCGCCCAGGTTGTGCGGCGGGATGTTGGTGGCCATGCCGACGGCGATGCCGCCGGCGCCGTTGACCAGCAGGTTCGGGAAGCGCGCCGGCAGGACCACCGGCTCCTGCGTCGACTCGTCGTAGTTGTCCTGGAAGTCGACGGTGTCTTCGTCGATGTCGGCCAGCAGGGCGTCGCTCGCCGCCCGGGTCAGCCGCGCCTCGGTGTAGCGCATCGCCGCCGGCGGGTCGCCGTCCATGGAGCCGAAATTGCCCTGGCCGTCGATCAACTGCAGGCGCATGGAGAATTCCTGCGCCATGCGCACCATGGTGTCGTAGATGGCGCTGTCGCCGTGCGGGTGGTACTGACCCATGACGTCGCCGACGACTCGGGCCGACTTGCGGTAGGGCCGGTTCCAGTCGTAGCCGGCCTCCTTCATGGCGTAGAGGATGCGCCGGTGCACCGGCTTCAAGCCGTCACGCACGTCCGGCAGCGCGCGGGCCACGATCACGCTCATCGCGTAATCGAGGTACGAGCGCTTCATCTCGTCTTCGATGGTGACCGGCGTTATGTCGTGATCGGAGGTCGGCTGTGTCGGATCTGACAAGTTATCAAGGCCTTGAGACGGTCCCGGGCCCCAGTGCCCGGGCAAAGAACGGACGGCCGCAGGGGGCCGCAAAGAGACAGAGCGCACACGATCCGCAGGGCGATCCCCTCGTCTCCCGAAGTGCTGGACCGAAGCCGGTCCGAAGCCCGGGAGGGCCCCCGCGAGTCGCTCATAAGACTATAGCAATGCAGCCCAGGCACGACAACTCTCGCGCCTGCGAAAGGCCGCCAAAATTCGTATGAATATCAGATAGTTAGGAAGTGTGTCCGGGCGTCCTGGCAAAACCCGGGTCTGCACAGGCGCAACAATGCCCGGCGCGACGCAAAACCCGCGTTCCGGTTGTGCCGGATCGTCGCCCCCACCCCCAATACGGACAACCGCGCCACCGCCCGCGCGAAGCGCAGGCTTGGCGCTGACAGCCCGGAATTACCGACCTGGAACTACCGACCTGGAACTACTGGGGAGCGGAGCTTCTAGAACGGGATCTCGTCGTCCAGGTCGCCGGCCGGGGGCGGACCACCCGAGCCGCCGCCCGGTCCTCCGCCGGAACCGCCGCCGCTGTAGCCGCCCTGGTCGCCGCCGCCGAACCCGCCGCCACCGTCCTGGCGGCCGTCCAGCATGGTCAGTTCGCCGCGGAAACGCTGCAGGACCACCTCGGTCGTGTAGCGGTCCTGCCCGGACTGGTCGGTCCACTTGCGGGTCTGGAGCTGGCCTTCGATGTAGACCTTGGAGCCCTTGCGAAGATATTTCTCCGCCACCTCGGAAAGCCGCTCGTTGAAGATCACCACCCGGTGCCACTCGGTGCGCTCGCGCCGTTCGCCGCTGTTGCGGTCGCGCCAGGTCTCGGAGGTGGCCAGCGAGAGATTGGCGATGCGGGTCCCGTCCTGAGTGCTGCGGATTTCCGGATCGCGCCCCAGGTTGCCGACCAGAATGACCTTGTTGACGCTCCCCGCCATACCGACTGTCTCCAATTTCAGAGGTTTTTCCTAGAAGCGCGCGACTCTAGCGCGTCTGGCAGGTCTATGTCAGCAATGCCGTCCGCGCAAGGCCGCCGGGGCCATCAGGGGGTCGATTTTCGCGCGCCCATCCTCCATATTGCTTCCTGCCGGTCGCTCGACGACCATGGTATCCAAACCAGAACCCAAGCCCCCGAAAGGCCGTGCCGATTTGATGCCAAACGGTCCGCAAGGTCCTGTGATCGCGATTCGTGGCGCCCGCGAACACAATCTGAAAAACATCGACGTCACCCTGCCCCGCAACAAGCTCGTGGTGATCACCGGGCTGTCCGGTTCTGGGAAGTCCTCCCTTGCCTTCGACACCATCTATGCCGAGGGCCAGCGCCGCTATGTCGAATCCCTCTCCGCCTATGCGCGCCAGTTCCTGGAGCTGATGCAGAAGCCGGACGTGGACTCGATCGAGGGGCTCTCGCCGGCGATCTCCATCGAACAGAAGACCACCTCCAAGAACCCGCGCTCCACCGTCGGCACGGTCACCGAAATCTACGACTACCTGCGTCTGCTCTATGCGCGGGTGGGCGTCCCCTACTCGCCGGCCACGGGCCTGCCGATCGAGAGCCAGACCGTCAGCCAGATGGTCGACCGGGTGATGGAGATGCCGGAGGGCACGCGGCTCTATCTGCTGGCGCCCATCGTGCGCGGGCGCAAGGGCGAGTACCGCAAGGAACTGGCCGACCTGCAGAAGCGCGGCTTCCAGCGGGTGAAGATCGACGGTGAGCTGCACGAGATCGAGAGTGCCCCGGCGCTGGACAAGAAGCGCAAGCACGACATCGAGGTGGTGGTCGACCGCCTGATCGTCCGCGAAGGGATCGAGACGCGCCTGGCCGACAGCTTCGAGACGGCCCTGGGGCTGGCCGACGGTCTGGCCTTCACCGAAGAGGCCAACAAGGCCGGCACGCGCACCACCTTTTCCGCGCGCTTCGCCTGCCCGGTATCCGGCTTCACCATCGACGAGATCGAGCCGCGGCTGTTCTCCTTCAACAACCCCTTCGGCGCCTGCCCCTCCTGCGACGGGCTGGGCGTGACCCTCTTCTTCGATCCCGACCTGGTGGTGCCGGACGACAAGCTGGCGCTCAGCGAGGGGGCCATCGCGCCCTGGTCGCGCTCGGCCACGCCCTCGCCCTACTATCAGCAGACGCTGGATTCCATCGCCCGCCACTACAAGGTTTCGACCCGCACCCCCTGGCGCGAGCTGAAGAAGACGGTGCGCGACGCCATCCTCTACGGCTCCGGCAAGAAGCCCATCACCATGACCTACGAGGACGGGCTCAGGAGCTACAAGACCACCAAGCCCTTCGAAGGCGTGGTCCCCAATATGGAGCGGCGCTGGCGGGAAACCGACAGCGACTGGGTGCGCGACGACCTCGGCAAGTACCAGAGCAACCAGGCCTGCGAGGCCTGCGGCGGCTTCCGCCTGAAGCCGGAAGCGCTGGCGGTGAAGATCGACGGCCACCACATCGGCCAAGTGGCGGAGTTCTCCGTCGCCCAGGCGGCCGAGTGGTTCTCCAAGCTGTCGAAGAAGCTGCGGCCTAAGCAGCGCGAGATCGCCGCGCGCATCCTGAAGGAGATCAACGAACGCCTGCGCTTCCTGGTGGACGTCGGCCTCGACTACCTCACCCTCAGCCGCGGCTCGGCGAGCCTTTCCGGCGGCGAAAGCCAGCGCATCCGCCTCGCCTCGCAGATCGGCTCCGGCCTCACCGGCGTGCTCTACGTGCTGGACGAACCCTCCATCGGCCTGCACCAGCGCGACAATGCGCGCCTGCTGGAAACCCTGAAGCGCCTGCGTGACCTGGGCAACAGCGTGATCGTGGTGGAGCACGACGAGGACGCCATCCGCAGCGCCGACTATCTGGTGGACATGGGGCCGCGCGCCGGCACCCGCGGTGGCCAGGTGGTGGCCAGCGGCAAGCCCAAGGAGGTGATGACGGCGCCGGAGAGCCTGACCGGACAGTACCTCACGGGCATGCGGCAGATCGCCATTCCCGGCCTCCGGCGGGAGGGCCACCCCGGCCAGGCGATAAAGATCCTGGGCGCCGAGGAGAACAACCTGCAGACCGTTGATGCCGAGATTCCGCTCGGTACCTTCACCTGCGTCACCGGCGTTTCCGGCAGCGGCAAGTCGACACTGATCGTCGAGACTCTCTACAAGGCCCTGGCCCGGCGCCTGCACAAGGCGCGCGCCAATCCCGGCAAGCACGAAGGGATCGAGGGGCTGGAATACCTCGACAAGATCATCGACATCGACCAGTCGCCCATCGGGCGCACGCCGCGCTCCAATCCCGCCACCTACATCGGCGCTTTCACGCCGATCCGCGAGTGGTTCGCCGGCCTGCCGGAATCCAATGCCCGGGGCTACAAGCCCGGCCGCTTCTCCTTCAACGTCAAGGGCGGGCGCTGCGAGGCCTGCCAGGGCGACGGCGTCATCAAGATCGAGATGCACTTTCTGCCCGACGTCTATGTCCAGTGCGACGTCTGCAAGGGTAAGCGCTACAACCGGGAGACCCTGGAGATCACCTTCAAGGGCAAGTCCATCGCCGACATCCTGGACCTGACCGTCGACGAAGGCGTGGAGTTCTTCAAGGCGGTCCCCTCCATCCGCGCGAAGCTGGAAACCCTGCAGAAGGTGGGCCTGGGCTACATCCACATCGGCCAGCCGGCGACCACGCTCTCCGGCGGCGAGGCCCAGCGGGTGAAGCTCTCCAAGGAGCTGTCGCGCCGGGCGACCGGGCGCACCCTCTACATCCTCGACGAGCCCACCACCGGCCTGCACTTCGAGGATGTGAGCAAACTGCTGGAGGTTCTCCAAGCGCTGGTCGATCAGGGCAACACCGTACTGGTGATCGAGCATAATCTGGAGGTCATCAAGACCGCCGACTGGATCCTCGATCTCGGGCCAGATGGCGGCGACCGCGGCGGGCGCATCGTCGCCGCCGGCACGCCGGAGGATGTCGCCCGGGTCTCCGGGAGCCACACCGGCCAGTATCTGGCGCCCTACCTAGGCATCTCCAACAAGCCGAAGCGCAAACGGGCATGAGCGGCACGGAGGGGGCGATCCTCTGCCGCCTTGCCGGCAAATCCGACACGGCCGCGGTCGGCGAGCTCTTCTACCGCTGCGACCTGCACTACTGGGGCGACAGGGCCCCCAGCGCCGAAGCCATGGCCACCCACGTGCGCAAGCGCGTGATGGCCGAGGACGCGGCCGTGGAGATCGTGCTGGCCGAGGAGAACGGCGACGCCCTGGGCTTTGCCACCTTCACCATCATGTATCCGGCCCCGGACCTGGGCGGTCAGCTCTATCTCAAGGATCTCTTCGTGCTCGACCGGGCCCGCGGCAAGGGCGTCGGCCTCATTCTCATGCGCTACCTTGCCGCGATGGCGCTGGAGCGCGGCTGCGTGCGCTTCGACTGGACGGCGGAGGAGAACAACCCCCGCGCCATGGAATTCTATGCGCACATCGGCGCGCAGCAGGTCACCAACAAGGTCTACTACCGCTTCGACGGCGCGGCCCTGCGGCGCTTCGCGGAAGGCGACTGACGGCCGGTGGCAGACGGCGCCGGGCCTTGCCAGCGGGCGTCCGGCCCTCCACACTCCCGCTATGACGCTTGCAGACCCCGGGCGCGACAGCCTGCAGGCAGCCGAGCTGCAGCCCCAGGCCCGCTTGAAAGCCCAGCCGGTCATCGACTGGCTGACCGACATGGGCATGCGCCGCAGCCGCATCACCATGCTGCACGACGGTTTCATCCGTCAGCTGATCTCCATCGGCATCCCCATCGACCGTTCCACCCTGCATCTGCCGCAGCTTCACCCGCAGATGCGGGCCGTCACCGTGCTCTGGGAGGCGGAGGCCGGCGGCGCCATGGAGATCCCCCGCGCCCACGGCGTCGAACAGACGGATTTCTTTATGGCCAGCCCGGTGCGGCTGGTGAACGAGGGCGGCCCGGCAATCCGCCGGCGGCTTTGCGAGCCCGACTGTCCGATGGACTTCCCCATCGTCCAGGACCTGCAGGCGGCAGGCTACCGCGATTACACGGCACGCCCCCTGCCCTTCAGCAACAAGCAGATGAACACCGTCACCTTCGCCAGCAAGAGCGAAAGCGGCTTCGACGAGCTGGACATCGCCACCATCGATGCCTGCCTTCCGGCCTTCGCCACGGTGCTCGAGCTGCGCAACGTCTACCGCACGGCCCGCACGCTGCTCCAGACCTACATCGGTGCGCGAACCAGTGACCGCCTCTTGAGCGGCACCGTCAAACGCGGCGATGTCGAGCAGATCTCTGCGGTGCTGCTCTGCTCCGACGTGCGCGGCTTTACGGCGCTGTCCGAAAACCTGCCGATGCAGGAGATCGTCGAATTGCTGGACGAGTACTTCGAGATCATGGGCACGGCGATCGTCGATACGGGCGGTGAAATCCTCAAGTTCATCGGCGACGGCCTGCTTGCCGTCTACCCCACGGACCACGCGGGCGAGGCGGCGACGGACAGCGCCTGCGCAGCGGCGATGGACGCCGCGCAGCAAGCCCTGGAGAACATCGGCAAGCTGCAGGAGCGCCGCCGGGCCGGCGGCCTGCAGACCTACGAGATCGGGATTGCCCTGCACGTCGGCGAGGTCATGTACGGCAACATCGGCGCCGCCGACCGGCTGGACTTCACCGTGATCGGGCCGGCGGTCAACCTGGTGAGCCGCATCGAGGGCCTGAACAGTACCCTCGGCCTCTCGCTCATCTACTCCGCGGCCTTTGCGGCGCATTGGGGCGGAGAGAGCCGCAGCCTCGGGGTCCACCCGCTGAAGGGCATCGCCGAAGCGCAGGAAGTCTTTACCCTGGCCGATTCCCCGGCTTGATGATTCCGGTCGGCGGGGCTATCTGCTCCGGCAGCACCGGTCCCCGGAACCCACTCGAGGGACCATAGAGACGAGAGTTCGGATCATGACCGAGACAAACCCGAAACCCATCCATGTCGTCGGCGGCGGGCTGGCCGGCAGCGAGGCGGCCTGGCAGATCGCGCGTGCCGGGGTCTCGGTCGTGCTGCACGAGATGCGCCCGGAGCGCGGGACCGATGCCCATCTGACCGACGGCCTGGCGGAGCTGGTCTGCTCCAACTCCTTCCGCAGCGACGATGCGGAAAACAACGCCGTCGGCCTGCTGCACGAGGAGATGCGGCGCCTCGGCTCCCTCATCATGGCCTGCGGCGATGCCACCAAGCTGCCCGCCGGCGGCGCGCTGGCGGTCGACCGGGTCGCCTTTTCCGACCGCGTGACGGCCCAGTTGGAAGCCGATCCCCTGGTCACCATCGAGCGGGGGGAAGTCGCCGGGCTGCCGCCGGAGGATTGGGATCAGGTCATCGTCGCCACCGGGCCCCTCACCTCGCCCGAACTGGCGGAGGCGGTGGGCCGGCTGAGCGGCGAGGAATACCTCGCCTTCTTCGATGCCATCGCCCCCATCGTCCACAAGGAGTCCATAGACTTCTCCAAGGCCTGGTTCCAGTCGCGCTACGACAAGCCGGGCCCGGGCGGCGGCACGGCGGACTACGTCAACTGCCCCCTCAACGAGGCCCAGTACGAAGCTTTCATCGCCGCGCTGCTCGAGGGCGAGAAGACCGATTTCAAGGACTGGGAGACCTCGACCCCCTACTTCGAGGGCTGCCTGCCCATCGAGGTGATGGCCGGCCGTGGGCCGGAGACCCTGCGCTTCGGGCCCATGAAGCCGGTCGGCCTGCACGACCCGCACCGCAACGAGCGGCCCTATGCCGTGGTTCAGCTGCGCCAGGACAACGCGCTGGGCACGCTCTACAATATCGTCGGCTTCCAGACCAAGCTGAAGTACGGCGAGCAGGTGCGCATCTTCCGCACCATCCCCGGCCTGGAGCAGGCGGAGTTCGCCCGCCTCGGCGGCCTGCACCGCAACACCTTCATCAACTCGCCGCAACTGCTCGACAAGGAGTTGCGCCTGAAGGCCATGCCCCGGCTGCGCTTCGCCGGCCAGATCACCGGGGTCGAGGGCTACGTCGAGTCCGCCGCCGTCGGCCTGATGGCCGGGCGCTTCGCCGCCGCCGAGCGCCAGGGTCAGGCCTTTGCCCCGCCGCCGCCGACCACCGCCCACGGCGCCCTGCTGGCCCACATCACCGGCGGTGCCGATGCGTCGACCTTCCAACCCATGAACGTGAACTTCGGGCTCTTCCCGCCGCTGATCCCACCGGAGGGCAAGCGCAAGGTGCGGAAGAAGGACCGCAAGCCGGCCATGTCGGCGCGCGCGCTCACCGATCTTGCCGCCTGGCTGACCACACCCGCCGAGGCCGCCGAGTAGCCGAGCACTGCGCCGCTAGTAGCGCCCGCGCCAGTGCGCCCAGGCCAGGCGCCAGATCTGGCCGGGCGCCTCCGCCTGCAGGTCCGGGTGAAAGGGGTCGTATCCGGCAACGTCGAGACGCCGCAGCTGCGCATCCGCCAGGGTCGCCAGCAGCAGCGGCGCACGCGCCGCCCGCGGTACCCCGGTCACCGCCCTGGCCCGCCGCAGATGCTCCGCCGCCGCGTCGCCAAGGTCCCGCGCCACGGCGCTGAGCGCCTCTGAGCCCCGCAGTTCGAAGAACTCGCCATAGTCGAGCCCGGCGGCATGGCAGAGGTCGACGGGCAGATAGAGACGCTTCTGGCGGGCGTGAAAGGGCACGGCCCGCAGCAGGCCCAGATAGGCCCAGGCGATCCCCAGGTGATGCGCAGCCCCCTCCGCCGACGCGCTTTCGACCCCAAGCACCTTCAGGGCGAGGCGCAGCAGCTGGGAGGACGTGCCGGCGGCATAGCGCTCGAGAGCCTCCAGCGTCTGTGGTGCTTCGCCCTCCAGATCGAATTCGCGCGCGGTGATGAGGGCTTCCAGCCCTTCGCGCGGCAGATCCGTCGCCGCCACCGCCCGGGCCAGAGGCTCGACCACTTCATGCGCACGGGGCGCGCCTGTGTAAATCCCTTCCAGGCTTTCACGCCACCACTGCAGGCGGATCTGGCCCAGCATCGCCTCGCTCACCACCTCCGCGGTCTTGGCGACCTCGTAGTTGAAGGCGTAGAGCGCGAAGAGGTGGTCGCGCGCCGCTGCCGGCGCGAAGAGGCAGGTCTGATAGCGGTCGCGGTCGTGTTGGCGGAGACTGGCCACATGCCCGGGCAGCGCCGCTACCATGGCCGCCGGACCGCTCTGTTGCCGTTATGGGCCGCCCCTTGGCAAGGGTTCAAGCGCACTCTAATATTTTTCACAGCGAATCCAAGTGGCTAGGCAGCAGGTTGCGTAGTCGTTTCAAGTAAAGAACCACGCTGATCTCTGCCTTGCGGCAGATCAGCCCGGCGGAAATATGGAGGGGACCCTATGGCTGGCATACTGACGTCTTTGCGCAACACGGTGATTTCGGGGTTTGTCTTGGCGGTCATCCTGGCGCTGATCTATGCCGGCATGCAGGGCTACGACGGATATAGTTTCGGTGCTTTTGTGTTCCGCTGGCTTCACGTGATCAGCGGTGTCATGTGGATCGGACTGCTGTGGTACTTCAACTTCGTTCAGATCCCCAATATGCCGAACATCCCGGACGAACAGAAGCCGGCAATCGGCAAGGTGATCGCGCCGGCCGCGCTCTGGTGGTTCCGCTGGGGCGCCATGGCGACCCTCGTCACGGGCATCATCCTGGCCGGCTTCAACGGCTATCTCGTCGAAGCCTACCTGCTGGGCCTCACCGACGGCGTGCCCAAGCACACCATGATCGGCATCGGCATGTGGCTGGGCACCATCATGTTCATCAACGTCTGGTTCGTCATCTGGCCGAACCAGAAGCGCGCTCTTGGCATCGTCGAGGCGGATGCCGACACCAAGGCGAAGTCGGCCCGCACCGCGATGCTGTTCTCGCGCACCAACACCCTGCTGTCCGTGCCCATGCTCTTCGCCATGGTCTCGGCGCAGAACCTGTTCTAAGCGGGCTTCGTCCAGAGAGGCCCGCAAACACGGCCTTGCCCGGGGCCGGAACTGCTCAGGTTCCGGCCCCGGTTTTCCGCGCCGTCCCGCATCGTTTGCCCGGACGCCTTCCCAGTCGCGAATCAATCGCAATTGCAAAACTGGCCGCTGCCCCTATCTTGTCAAGGAACGGAGGCGGCCCGGCAGGCGTCCGAGCCCCAGGAACGACTGGAAAGAGTGAGGGCCCATGGCGGGTGCGAGCATTGCAGAGGACCGGGACACCGGGAACGACAGCCTGGCGCCGGGCCGCGTCACCTTGGAGCGGGACCTGATCGACCTGCTGCTGACCCGGCGGTCGGTGGTCGCCAACCAGCTGGGCGAGCCCGGTCCCGACCGGGAACAGATGGACCTGATCCTCACCGCAGGCATCCGCGTCCCCGATCACGGCAAGATCGGCCCCTGGCGCCTTCAGGTTCTGGACAAGCAGGCGCAGGCGGCACTGGGTGACGTACTGGCCGGCGAGTTCCTGGCCCGGTTTCCGGAGGCCAATGAAAAGCAGGTGGCCTTCGAGCGGAACCGTCCGCAACGGGCGCCCGCCTTCATCGCAGTCAGCAGCCGCATCAACCGGCAACACAAGGTCCCGGAGATCGAGCAACTGCTGTCCTGCGGCGCAGTCTGCACCAATCTTTTGAACGCTGCAGTCGCGCTGGGCTTCTCGGCCCAGTGGCTGACCGAGTGGCCGGCCTACAACGAGACGGTCAAAGCAGCGCTCGGCGTGCCCGAGGATCAGCATATCATCGGCTTCATCTACATCGGCACCGCCGCCGAACCGCCGGGCGAACGCGTGCGGCCCGAGCTTGACGCGGTTGCCGAGCATCTCAGCGGACTGCCCGGGCGGAACGACGCCGAAGGCTGACTGCCGCCCGCTCGGCGGCGGAGCCTGCCGGAACCGTCACGAAGCGGTCACGAAAACGCATCGCCAGCGCCGCATTTCCGACCGCGCCCGCCGGTCATAAGGGCCTTTGGTCTGGTCAGTGATCCGGTCACGTCGATTGTCGGCTTTTGCCACCGATTCCGCTGGAAATCCCGTCAGCGATTCCTAATTCACGGCATAGCGGGCCTCTCGTGATCAGGAGAGCCAACCCTGTACGAACGAACGCCAAACGCACAGTCACAACTGACGGAAAGAAAGAGAGACGGCATGGCCTTTGAGCTTCCTTCCCTGCCTTACGCCCAAGACGCCCTGGAGCCGCATTACTCCGCGAACACGCTCAGCTTCCACCATGGCAAGCACCATGCGGCCTATGTGAACAAGCTGAACGAACTGATCGCCGGCACCGCCGATGAAGGCAAGACCCTGGAGGAAATCATCGCTTCCAGCACCGGCGGGCTGTTCAACCAGGCCGCGCAGGTCTGGAACCACACCTTCTTCTGGAACTCCATGAAGCCCGGCGGCGGTGGCGCCCCGGACGGCGCGCTGGCGCAGGCCATCGATGCGGCCTTCGGCAGCCTGGATGCCTTCAAGGAACAGTTCAAGGCCGCCGGCGTCGGCCAGTTCGGCAGCGGCTGGGTCTGGCTGGTGAAAGACAACGGCGGGCTGAAGATCGTCACCTCGGCCAATGCCGAGACGCCGCTGACCAACGGCCAGACGCCGCTTTTGACCTGCGATGTCTGGGAGCATGCCTACTATCTGGACTACCAGAACCGGCGCCCGGACTTCATACAGTCGTTCCTCGACAATCTGGTGAACTGGGAATTCGCAGCCGCGAACTTCGAGGACGTGGCCAGCGCCGCCGCCGAGTAGCGCCAACAGGCCGCGATGCCGCATCGAAAAAAGGGGCCCTCATGGGCCCCTTTTGCTTATGCGTCCCGGCGTTTTCAGGTCAGGCCCGGACTGAGTCAGTCAACGGCTATCAGTGCCGCCGCGACAGGCCGCCCTTCGGCGGCGAGGACATTGTAGGTGCGGCAGGCGGCGCCGGTATCCATGGGCTCCAGCGCCGGGCCCTGGGCCCTCACCGCTTCACGCAGGTCCGGATCGATAAAGACCATCGCCGGCCCGCAGCCAATCAGCAGCACCTCGACAGACGGGGCGTCCGTCAGCACGGTGGCGAAGTCCTCCACCACCAGCGCCGCGATATCGCGCGGCGTCCAGGCCAGAGTCCGGCCCGGCAGCACCAGGGTGTTGCCGCTGTATTGCTTGCCGGAGACACGGAAGCCGCCGCCGCCATAGCTCTCGATGATCTGCAGCCCCTCCGGGACCAGGGGGGTGACGTCCATGGCTGTCCCATCCGTGATTGCGGGCACCATTGCCCAGGGGCTCCGTCCGCTCCGATATCGGGGCCCCGGCCTGCGTCCGGCAGGCTCAGGAGGCCCGGGCGTCAGGAGGTTTGCGCCGCCCCGCCCTTGGCTTCCGCTTCATCCTCTTCGCCGCCGCGGCGCAGCTTCATGTAGGACAGCAGCGGCACCGCCAGCGCAACGGAGGAATAGGTGCCGATCACCACACCCCAGATCAGGCCGGCGGTGAACCCCTGGATGACGGCGCCGCCGAAGAAGAACAGCGCCCCCAGGGCCAGCAGCGTGGTCATCGAGGTGAGGATGGTGCGCGACAGGGTCAGGTTGAGCGCGCGGTTCAGCACCTCAACGAGCGGCAGCTTCTTGTAGCGCCGCAAAGTCTCGCGAACGCGGTCGAAAATGACCACGGTGTCGTTGATCGAGTAGCCGGCAATGGTCAGCACCGCCGCCAGGGTGGCGAGGTTGAACTCCAGCTGGGTCAGCGCGAAGAAGCCGATGGTGGCGATCACATCGTGGGCCAGAGCGACGAGCGCGGCCACGCTGAAGTGCCATTCGAAGCGGAACCAGATGTAAAGACCGATCCCCGCCAAGGCCAGAAGGGTTGCCAGCAGACCGGCCTGCTTCAGTTCGTCGCCCACCTTGGGGCCGACGAATTCCTGACGCCGGATCTCGACGCCTTCGCCCAGGGCCTCACGCACCACTTCGATGGCGCGGATCTGCTCTTCCTGGGCGCCCTCCTGGCGTTCGATGTTGATCAGTACATCGGTCGGCTCGCCGAATTCCTGCAGCGTGACTTCGCCCAGCCCGAGGCCGGAGACGCGGCTGCGCAGATCGGCCAGATTGGCCGGGCCGTCGGTGCGCACCTCCATCAGGATGCCGCCGCGGAAATCGACGCCGAAGTTGAGCCCCTGGGTGAAGAAGAGACCGATCGAGCCCAGCATCAGGCAGGCCGACATCACCAGGAACATGCCCCGCTTGCCGACGAAGTTCAGGCCGAGATCGAGGGGAAGCTTGCGGATCAGTGCCATGCTGCGCCCTCCCCTATATTGCCAGGGCCTGCGGCCGTCGCCGGCGCAGCCAGAGGATGACCAGCGAGCGGGTCAGCATGATCGCCGAGAACATGGAGGTCAGAAGACCGATGGCCAGGGTCACGGCGAAGCCCTTGATGGGGCCCGAGCCGAAATTGAACAGCAGCAGCGCGGCGATCAGCGTCGTCACGTTGGAGTCGATGATGGTGGTCAGCGCGCGCCGGTAGCCCGCATCGACCGCTGTAACCGGTCCGCGGCCGTTGCGCATCTCCTCGCGGATACGTTCGAAAATCAGGACGTTGGCGTCGACCGCCATGCCGATGGTCAAGACGATTCCGGCAATGCCCGGCAGCGTGAGGGTCGCCTGCAACACGGAGAGAGCCGCCAGCATGAGCACCAGGTTGATCAGGAGCGCAACGCTGGCCATGGCGCCGAACAGGCCGTAGATCGTCGCCATGAAGACGACCACGAAGATCATGCCGAGCACGGCTGCAATTTCGCCGGCCAGGATCGAGTCGGCGCCCAGGCCCGGCCCCACGGTCCGTTCTTCCAGGTAGTTGATCGGTGCAGGCAGCGCTCCGGCCCGCAGCAACAGCGCCAAATCCTGCGCCTCCTGAATGGTAAAGGTGCCGGAAATCACGCCGCTGCCGCCGATGATCGGCTCGCGGATCCGCGGCGCAGAAATCACCCGCTCGTCGAGAACGATGGCGAAAAGCCGGCCGACGTTCTCGGTCGTGGCATCACCGAAGCGTTTGGCGCCCTGGGTATCGAAGCGGAAGCTGACGACCGGCAGGCCGTCCTGGAAGGTCTGCTGGGCATCGACCAGACGGTCGCCGCTGACCATGACGCGCTTACTGACCGGATAGGCATCGGGCTCGCCCGGCCCCGGTTCGTCGGCCGGCAGCACCTCGACCGAGGGCGGGACACGCCCGCCCGTTGTAAAGCTGTCGTGCACGAAGCGGAAGCTGAGCACCGCCGTCTCGCCGATCAGCGCCTTGATGCGCTCCGGGTCCTCGACGCCGGGAAGCTGGATCAGGATGCGGTCGTCGCCATGGCGCTGGATCGAGGGTTCTTTGGTGCCGGTCTCGTCAATGCGCCGGCGGATCACCTCCATCGCCTGATTGACGACGTTGGTGGCACGCTCGCGAATACCCTGTTCGGAAATCGTCACCCGGAAGGTGCCGTTGTTGTTGTCGATGTCCAGACTGCGGAGGATGGTCTCGGCAATAGCCTGGCGCGCGCGCCCGGAGTCGTCCGGGTTGACCAGCGTGAACCCTGCCGCCAGTCCGAACAGCCCCCAGTCCGTCGCTTCGACGCCGCGTTGGGCCAACGCCCCTTTCAGTTCTTCGACCAGGTTCTCGCGGTCCTCCTCGAAGACCGTGGGGAGGTCGACCTCCAGCAGCAGATAGGAGCCGCCGCGCAGGTCGAGGCCGAGGTTGACCTGTTGGTGCGGCACCCAGCCCGGCAGGCTCTCCGCGTCCCTGGCGCCCAGGAGATTGGGCGAGGCATAGGCGAAACCCGCCACAACGACCAGAATGATCAGGATTACTTGCCAGCGTGGGATGTTGACCATGACCGTCGTCGCTTTCTAGGGGCTGCCTGGCGAGGCTGCGGCGAAGCCGTCCGCTTAGGGCTTGTCGTTGGGGCGCTTGGCACCACCACCGAAGAGACCGCCCAGGATGCTCTTCGGCTTGTCGCCCCCGGCATCGTTTGCGGCCTTCGGTGCGCCGCCCTTGTTCGGCGCCGCTTCGGTGCGGCTCATCACATCCTGGATTGTATGCCGCACGGCGCGTACCCGCACCCCTTCGGCCAGTTCCAACTGGACCTCGGTGTCGCTCAGCACCTTGGTGACCGTGCCGATCAGTCCGCCTGAAGTGACCACCTTGTCGCCGCGGCGCAGGGCCTGCACCATTTCACGGTGCATCTTCACTTTCTTCTGCTGCGGGCGGATCAGCAGGAAATAGAAGACCACGAAGATCAGGATGATGGGCAGGAAGGACGTGAAGAGATCGGCTCCACCGCCACCTGCGGCCTGGGCGTAGGCCGGTGAAATCAGCATGATTTAGACCTTTTCCGAGCAGTCAGACCGGCGGACTATACCCGCAAGCCCGCGAATTGCAACGCCACCCGGGATAGACGCGAAACGGCCGGGACCCGATTGACCCCACGCAAAGCAGGTATTAGCTTTTGCGCAAAAATTCAATCTCTTGCCCGCATTTCTTTGGAAAATCCATGAACGAACCCGTCAGTGAGCGCCTCGATCCCTTACTCCAGCGCATCGCCGAGGCCTTGGAGCGAATCGCCCCCGCGCCCTCTTCTCGCGTCGATCTCGGCGCCGCCGATGGATTCATCTGGCAGCCCGAGGCCGACCGGCTGGAGCCGGTGTTGCAGATAAATCGGGTCGACTTCGTGCTTCTGCAAGGGATAGGGCGCCAGGCGGAGACTCTGTACGAGAACACCCGCCGCTTTGCCCAGGGCCTGCCGGCCAACAACGCCCTGCTCTGGGGCGCCAGGGGCATGGGCAAGTCGTCGCTGGTCAAGGCCGTGCACGCCCGGGTCAATGCGGAGACGGCATCCGGGACCCGGCAGGCCCCCAGACTTGCCCTCGTGGAGATCCACCGAGAAGACATTCCCAGCCTGCCGCGCCTCCTGCAACTGCTGCGCGGCACCGAGCGGCCCTGCGTGCTGTTCTGCGACGACCTCAGCTTCGACGGCGGGGATGCGAGCTACAAGTCGCTGAAGGCGGTCCTGGAGGGCGGCATCGAGGGCCGGCCGGCCAACGTCATCTTCTACGCCACCTCCAACCGCCGCCACCTGATGCCGCGCGACATGATCGAGAACGAGCGCTCCACGGCCATCCATACCTCCGAAGCGGTGGAGGAGAAGGTCAGCCTCTCCGACCGCTTCGGTCTCTGGCTCGGCTTTCACAACTGCGACCAGGACACCTACTTCGCGATGATCGAAGGCTATGCGAAGCGCTATGGTCTGGAGATGCCGCAGGACCAGCTCCAGGCAGAAGCCAAGGAATGGGCCGTGACCCGGGGCGGGCGCTCCGGCCGCGTCGCCTGGCAGTTCATCCAGGACCTCGCCGGCCGTCTCGGCAAGCGCCTGGAGGACTGACCGCACCCTTCGAGACGGCGCTGCCGCGCCTCCTCAGGGTGAGGCTCAACTTCACCTCATGCTGAGGAGGGCCGCAGGCCCGTCTCGAAGCATGGCCAAGGGTCAGGGTTGCGGCGCTTCCTTGCGGTCGTGCATGCCGTAGTCGCGGATGACAGAGGCGATGCGCAGGCGGTAGTCCTGGAAGATCTCGGTGCGGCCCCGGCCCTGGGCGGCCTGGTGTTCGGCGTGGTGGCGCCAGCGGATCAAGGCCTCCTCATCGCGCCAGAACGACAGCGACAGAATCTTTCCCTCATCGGTCAGGCTCGCGAAGCGCTCGATCGAGATGAAGCCGTCCATCTTCTCCAGCTCGCTGCGCAGCGAAGCGGCGATGTCCAGATAGTCTCCCTTGCGGCCGTCCTTTGGCCGCACCTCGAAGATTACGACGTGCAAGATCCGGCTTCCCTGTGTTGTGTCTGACTGCCGCCAGCATTGCTGGCGGCGCCCCCCGAGGCCAGCGCCGGTGCTTTGGCGATCATCGAAGTATGGATGTTCAGTTGCCGGCGGTAGGTTTCGCAGCGGCAGGCTTGGCAGCCGTTGTGGGACGCGGTCCCAGCATGGTCTCCGGATTGACCGCCCGCGTGCCGCGGCGCACTTCGAAGTGCAGCTGCGGGCGTCCAACGGAACCACTGGACCCGACCCGGGCGATGGTCTGCCCGCGGCTCACCACGTCGCCGGCCACGACCAGCAGCTTCTCGTTGTGGGCATAGGCGGTGATCCAGCCATCCGCGTGCTTGACGAGCAGCAGCTTGCCGAAGCCCCTCAGTTCCTCGCCGGCGTAGGCAACGACGCCGTTTTCGGCGGCGCGCACCGGTGTGCCGCGCGGCGCGGCGATGTTGATGCCGTCGTTGTGAACGCCGTCCGCCTTGCCGCCGAAGGAAGACAGAACCGGCCCCTGCACGGGCCAGAGGAAGGTCGACTGCGCGCGCGGCGGCGGCTTGTCCGTGGTGCCGCGCTTGGCGATGGCGGGCTGCGCCCTTTGCGGTGCCGGCGCCAGCGTCTTGCCCGGCGGGGGCTTCGGCAGGGCTGCGGTCTGACGTCCCGGGGCTGCCGGGTTGGCGGTCGCAGCGCCGCCGGCCCGTGGCTGTGCTGCCGTCGCAACCACCGATGCTGCAGGGCTGCTGCCCGGTTGCGGGAGGATCAGTTTCTGCCCCAGCGGAATGGTATAGGGCGCCTCGATACCGTTCAGGCGCACCAGTGCGCTGCGGTCCACCTGATAGCGCCGGGCGATGTTGAAGACGGTGTCGCCGGGCGCCACGACGTGAACCTTGGCCTGCGGGATCGTGAGGCTCTGCCCCAGCGCCAGCCTGTAGGGCGGCTGCAGACCATTGGCGTCGATCACCGCGCGGATCGGCAGCCCGAAGCGCCGGGCAATGCCGTAGAGGCTGTCACCCTTCGCCACCACGTAGCGCCCATCTGCGGGGACCGCCTGCGCAGCGGGCTGGGCAATCGGCTGAGCCTGGGCTGCAGCCGGCTGGGCCAACGGTTGGGCCATCGGCTCCACCACCTGCCGCTGCGGCGGCAGCGGCGCGGCCTGGGCCTGCGGTGCCGCGCCCAAAGGTGCGAGGGGCTCCACGCTCACTGTCATTCCCGCCCGTGGCGCCGCCGCCGTTTCCAGGGGCGCAATGGGTTCACTGAGGGCCGCGAAGTTAACCGGCGGCGCTGGCTTGCGCTGCGGCAGCTGGGGCGGATCTTTCGGCGTCTGGAAGTTCGCATCCCGATAGACCGGCGTCAGGTTGCAGGCGGAGAGCACCAGCGCCACGGAGGTCAACACAGCAATCTTGAACAGCTTCATGCCAGGCTCCCGCCCCTCTGGGCAAAGTAGGCCTCTTCCTCGGGGACGCCTTCAACCAGGGGAACGAAGCGCACGTCGCCCAGGTGTTCCTCGACAATGTCCGCGCCTTCGCGCCGCAGCGACAGCAGGGCCTGGTCGCGCGAACTGCGGCCGACCGGCAGCACCATGCGCCCGCCCTCGGCCAGTTGGTCGACCAGAGCCGCCGGCACGTCGGTGGCCGCGGCGGTAATCATGATGCGGTCGAAGGGCGCCTGTTCCGGCCATCCCTTCCAGCCGTCGCCGTGGCGCGTCGTGATGTTGTGCAGGCGCAGATCGAGGAAGCGCCGCTCCGCCGTCTCCAGGAGGTCCTTGAAGCGTTCGATGGTGTAGACCCGGCGGCAGAGCCGCGAAAGGACAGCAGCCTGGTAGCCGGAGCCGGTGCCGATCTCCAGCACCTTGGTGCGGCGGCTGGCGCCGAGCGCCTGGGTCATCAGGGCGACGACCTGCGGCTGGCTGAGCGTCTGGCCCTGGCCGATGGGAATGGCCACGTTTTCATAGGCCTGATGACGGAAACTGTCGGGGGTGAAGGCCTCCCGCGGAATGCGCTCGATGGCTGAGAGAACGTCGGTATCGGCGATACCGCCGCGCCGCAGTTCCATGATCAGCCGGATCTTGCGCGAGGCCACCATCAGCCGAAGACCTCTCTCAGGGACTTCATGCTTGCCCGGTGCGTCAGGTCCAGATGCAGGGGTGTAACCGAAATCCCGCCCTTGGCCGTGACCGCCAGATCGCTGTCGCGCTCCTCGGAGGTGTCCACCTGGTAGCCGCCGATCCACAGGAAGCGCCGGCCCGAAGGATCGAAAGTCTCGTTGACGGTCGTCCCCTCGTCGCGGCGCCCCTGGCGGCAGACCTCGATGCCGGTGACGTCCTCCGGCGCCACCGCCGGAAAGTTCACGTTCACCAGCAGGTCCTTGGTCCAGCGCATCTTTACCAGTCTGCGGACGATATCCGGCAGAAAAGCCTCCGGCACCTTCCAGCGGGCGATGCCGTCTTCCCCGCGCCGCTGGGAAAAGGCGATGGCTGGGATGCCCAGCAGGGCCGCCTCCATGGTCGCGGCGATGGTGCCGGAATAGGTCACGTCCTCGGCCAGGTTGCCGCCGTCGTTGATGCCGGAGAGCACGAGGTCGGGCAGCCGGTCGGCCAGGATGCGGTGGTGCGCCACCAGCACGCAGTCGGTGGGCGTGCCGTCCACGGAGAAGCGCTTGGGTCCGAGGCGGCGCTCCCGCAGCGGCCGGCGCAGGGTCAGCGAATGGCTGGTCGCCGACTGCTCGCTTTCTGGCGCCACCACCCAGACGTCGTCGCTCAGGGTCTTGGCGAGCTTCACCAGCACCTTCAGGCCCGGCGCGTTGATGCCGTCGTCGTTGGTGACGAGGATGCGCGCGCGCTTCAGATTGATCGCTCTGCTAGCCATGGTCGCCGATCACCTCCAGCCCGCCCATGTAGGGTCGCAGGGCGTCCGGCACGGTGATGCTGCCGTTGCCCTGCTGGTAGTTTTCCATCACCGCGATCAGCGCGCGGCCCACCGCGACGCCGGAGCCGTTAAGGCTATGTACGAAGCGGGTGCCCTTTTCATCCACGGGCCGATAGCGCGCCTTCATGCGCCGCGCCTGGAAATCCAGGCAGTTGGAGCAGCTCGAGATTTCGCGGTAGGCCTTCTGCCCGGGCAGCCAGACTTCGACGTCATAGGTCTTGGCAGCCCCGAAGCCGATGTCGCCGGTGGAGAGGACCATCACCCGGTACGGCAGGCCGAGGCGTTTCATGACCTCCTCGGCGCAGCCCACCATGCGCTCGTGCTCGGCGGCGGAATCCTCGGGCCGCGTGATGGAGACGAGTTCCACCTTCTCGAACTGGTGCTGGCGCAGCATGCCGCGGGTGTCGCGGCCGGCCGAGCCCGCCTCGGAGCGGAAGCAGGGCGTAAGCGCCGTCACACGGATCGGCAGCGCCTCTGACTCCAGGATCTCACCGGCCACCAGATTGGTCAGCGGCACCTCCGCCGTCGGGATCAGCCAGTGGTCGCTGGTGGTGCGGAACTGGTCCTCGGCGAACTTCGGCAACTGCCCGGTACCGTAGAGCACATGGTCGCGCACCAGCAGCGGCGGTGCGACCTCTTCATAGCCGTGCTCGGTGGTGTGCAGGTCGATCATGAACTGCGCCAGCGCCCGGTGCAGGCGCGCGATCTGTCCGCGCATCACGACAAAGCGCGAGCCGGAGAGCTTGGCTGCGGTCTCGAAGTCCAGGAACCCCAGCGCCTCGCCCAGCTCGTAGTGCTCCTTTGGCGGAAAAGCGAAATCGGCCGGCGCCAGATGCTCGCGCAGGCACACGTTGGCATCCTCGTCCGCCCCTTCGGGCACGTCCGGGAGCGTCGGGTTGGGAATGCCGCTCAAGAGCTCGCTGAGTTCGGCATTGAGGCGCCGCTCGGCGTCCTCGGCCTCGGCCATCCTGGTCTTGAGCCCGGAGACCTCCTCCATCAGGGCGGCGGCATCCTCGCCCTTGCGCTTGGCCTCGCCGATGGCTTTCGACGCTTCGTTGCGGCGCGTCTGCATCGCCTGCAGTTCGGCCTGGGTCGCCCGGTGCCGGGAGTCGATGGACAGCACGGCCTCCGACAGCGGGTCGAGGCCGCGGCGCTTCAGCGCGGCGTCGAGGGCTTCGGGCTCGTCGCGAATCCATTTGATGTCCAGCATGGGCGGTCTGTCGAATCGGGTCTGTTGCTAAGCGAATCGAAGGACTTATACGGTCCCCGCGCGGGGCCTGTCCACGATGGACTGGCCCGATTCGCCCAACAAATGACATCCTCAGAGCGCCGAGTCCTTCACGGAAAACCGCAGCCTCCGGGCCGAAGCCCCTCGCCCGATTCGGCAATTTCGCCGAAGGTAAAGTGATCTGTGAAGAAGCGCAGCCGGGGGCGCCCGTCAGGCGCCGGTCGGCGGTCAGGTGGTCGCCGGGGTGGTGCCGCCGCTCTGCCCACCGCTCTCCGGGCCACTGTCATCGCCACTGCCGTCACCGCCCAGTTCGTCATCATCCAGGTCGTCGTACTCGTCCTTCGGACGGCTGCGCTCGACCCACTTGGCCATGTAGATGGAGACCTCGTAGAGCAGCACGATGGGGATCGCGAGGGAGAGCTGGCTGATCGGATCCGGCGGTGTGAAGATCGCCGCAAAGATGAAGACGCCGACGATGGCGTACTTGCGCTTGGCCGCCATGCCCTTGGAGGTGGCAAGGCCGACCCTTGCCAGAAGGGTCATGATGACCGGAAGCTGAAAGCAGAGCCCGAAGGCGAAGATCAGCTTCATCATCAGCGAGAAGTACTCGGCCACCCGCTGTTCCAGTTCGATGGGCAGGTTGCCGTCGCCGCCTGACGTCTCGAAGGCGATGAAGAACTCCACGACGAAAGGAAAGATGATCCAGTAGACCAGACCGCCGCCGAGGAAGAACAGGAAGGGCGTCGCCGCCAGGAAGGGCGCGAAGGCCGCCTTCTCGTGCTTGTAGAGGCCGGGCGCAACGAACAGCCAGAGCTGCATGAGAAAGACCGGCGCGCAGATGAAGGCGGCGGCGAAGAAGGCAACCTTGACGTAGGTGAAGAAGACCTCGGTCAGATTGGTGAAGATCAGGCGCGGCGGACGGTTGTCCTCCCGCCCCTCGAGCAGAACGTCGGCCAGCGGCCTCGCCAGAAAATCGAAGATCTGTTCGGCAAAAAAGAAGCAGACCAGGAAGACCACCAGAAGCGACGCAACACTCCACAGCATGCGCTGGCGCAGCTCGATCAGATGATCGAGCAACGGCATCTTCTTCTCGTCGGGGGCCTCGGTCACCGTGGTCATGCCGACTGCTTACTGTCCTGCTTTGATGCGGGCGCCGGCTCCGGGGATGGAGCTTCGGTATCCGCCGGCCTGCCCGTGTCCAGGGAATGGGGGGGCGCCACCGCTGCGGCCGGTTTGGGCATCAGGGCCGAGGCCTTGGCCGCATTGCTGTCATCAGACGGCTCAGCCGTCGCGCCCTCCGCCGTCTCTTGCTTTGCGGGCTCTTCGCGCCGTGCCTCGCGCTCGATGTCGCGGACTTCTTCGGCCACGTCCCCGGTGGGGTCGATCGCATTGCTGATCGTCTTCTCGAGATTGCCGCGCCGGGTTTCCTCCAGCATTTTCCGGGCATCGTCGAGTTCGGCTTCGCGGACCATGTCGTCGATCCCCGACTGGAACTCGCGCGTCAGCGAACGCGCCTTGCGCACCCACTGCGAGACGGTCTTCAGCGTTCCGGGAAGATCTTTCGGTCCGATGACGATGAGGGCGATCAGTGCGATCACCATCATCTCGGTCCAGCCGATATCAAACATGGCCGCCCGTCAATTCAGGGAAAAGACTCAAAGCACGGCTTGAGGAGAGCCCTCAGCCGTTTGCAGCCTTGTCCTTTTCCTCGGTGGACGCCATGGCCGGCGCGTCCTGGTCGATCACCTTGGTGTCATCGCCCTCGGCGGCCTTGTCCTTGGCCTTCTGGTCTTCTTTCAGGCCCTTCTTGAAGGCGTTGATTCCCTGCCCCATGTCGCGCATCAGCTTGGGAATCTTCCCGCCGCCGCCGAAAAGGACAAGAACAACCACCAGCACAATGAGCCAGTGCCAAATACTAAAGGTTCCCATTCCGGGATCTCCTTGCTTTTGTCGTGAGGCCTCTTGTGGCGGACTATGGCAAAAAGGCCCGTACGCCGCAACGATCCTGGCCAACAGGGTTAATCCGTCTCCCGCGGAAAAACAAAGGCTTGCGAGCGATCAAGATCGACCCGAAGACGCTCGTTCTCAGGTGGCAAAAACCGCCCGGGCACTCGAGCATGGAAGTGTGTCTCCTGATCGGCTACGTCAAGCGCGCGGATATGGATGAGGCTGGTGCGGCCCATCAGCCGCGCCGCCATCACCTCGACCGCCTGCTGCACCGCGCCATGGCTGCCGTTGGCGCCGGTGACGGGGCCGAGGCGCAGGGCCTCCGGGCGGATCAGGACCTCCACCGGCGTCCCCTCCGCGAGCCCGCCGGCATCGATCATGCCGAAGGGTGTGGATACCTGTCCGGTGTCAACAATGCCTTCCAAATAATTGATTTCACCGAAGAAAGAGGCCACAAAAGCGTCCACAGGCTGGTAGTAGAGTTCCGCCGGCGTCCCCTCCTGCACGACACGCCCCTCCCGCATCAGGGCGATGCGGTCAGCCATGAACATGGCCTCCTCCGGGTCGTGGGTCACCATCAGCGTCGTGGCACCGCTTTCCTTCAACACATGCAGCGTCTCGTCGCGCACCTTGTTGCGCAGCCGGGCATCGAGGTTGGAAAAGGGCTCGTCGAGCAGCATCAGGCGCGGCCGCGGCGCCAGCGCCCGCGCCAGGGCCACCCGCTGCTGCTGACCGCCGGAAAGCGTGTGAGGATAGGCTTCCGCGGACTGGGCCATGCCCACCCGCTCCAAAGCCTCCAGAACCCGGGCCCGGCGCTCCGCGGCGGTAAGGCCCTTGAGCCCGAAGGCGACGTTCGCGGCGATCGTCAGATGGGGAAAGAGGGCATAGTCCTGAAAGACCAGGCCGACAGAGCGGTCTTCCGGCGGCAGATCCCGGCCCGTGTCGGCCACAACCTCGCCGCCGATCAGAACGCGGCCGCGCTGCAATGGCTCCAGCCCCGCAGCCACCCGCAGCGCCGTCGTCTTTCCGCAACCGGAGGGACCCAGGAGGCAGACCACCTCGCCTGGAGATAGGGAGAGGCTGAGATCGTCGACCGCCTGGAGACTGCCGAAGGCATGACTGACGTGCTCAAGAACGAGGGCTGATGGGACTGGCGCTTGCATCGAGATTCCGGCGGATTGGACCGCCCCTGCCATACTGACTTGCCGCCGGTTCTGCAAGCCGTTCGCAACGGGGTGCCGCCCTATCGGGCCGTCAGCCGTGGCCGCGTTTGGCTCCATCGGCGTTCAGATCGACGAGCTCGCCCGTCTCTTCGTCCGCTGAACCATCTTCTACGGCACCATCTTCTGCGGAACCATCTTCTGCGGAGCCATCTTCTGCGGAGCCATCTTCTGCGGAGCCGCCCTCTTCCGGGTCATGCTCTTCCGGGTCACTGGCTTCCGCGTCGTCCGCCGCGCCGGCCTCGGCGGGCGGCTCTTCCGCATCCTGTGCGTCGGCGCCGTGCTGATCTTCGGCAGAGAGCGCAGCGAGGTCGACTTCCTGCGGCAGCAGGTTCTCGCCGAATGCCGGATCGAGAACCCCTTCGTCGCCTTCGGCGAGGCCGCCCTCGCCGCCTTCGTCTTCCTCGTCTTCGTCGTCTTCGTCGACCGCTTCGGGCGCCACCTCGCCGACCCCAGGCAACAGCCCGCGGTCGCCCAGGGCCGTGATCGCCGGCCGGCTGTCCAAAAGCCCCGCCGCCTTCAGTTCCTCGGCACCCGGCAGGGCATCGAGGGACTCAAGACCGAAGTGGTCGAGAAAAGCCTCGCTGGTCCCCCAGGTGACCGGGCGGCCCGGGGTCTTGCGCCGGCCCTTGGGCCTGATCCAGCCGATCTCCAGCAGCGTGTCGAGCGTGCCCTTGGAGAGCGCGACACCGCGGATCTCTTCAATCTCGCCGCGGGTGACGGGCTGGTGGTAGGCGATCACCGCCAGGGTCTCCAAAGCAACGCGGGAGAGCTTGCGGACGACCTTGGTCTCCAGCTCCATGCGCGGTGCCAGATCGACCGCGGTGCGAAAGGCCCAGCGCCCGCCGCGCTTGACCAGGTTGACGCCGCGGTTCGCATAGAGCGTTTCCAGATCGCTCAGGATCGCATCCAGGTCGGTCTCTTCCGGCAGGAAGCGGGCGAGCTGAGCCGGCGCCAGCGGCTCGGACGACGCAAAGAGCAGGGCCTCGACCAACCGCACGTTATCAAAGTCAGCGCTCATGAATGCTCCTGTTGCTCCTCATCGGTGCCGCGCAGATAGATCGGGCCAAAGGTGCCGTCCTGACGGATCTTCAGTTTGCCTGCCTTGCACAGCTCCAGGCTGGCCGCGAAGGTCGCGGCCAGGGCCGAGCGAGTGAGCAGCGGATCGCCGCGCAGTTCCGGCGGCAGGAAGGAAGACAGCGAACGCCACCCGGGAACCGCCGCGCCGAACAGCGAAGTCAGCCGCGACATGGCCTCGTCGACCGAGTAGAGCTCGGTCGCCTTGATCTCCAGGTTGGTGACGGTCGCGCGGGTCTTGTTGCGTCCGTAAGCCTTCAGCAGGTCGAAGAGGCTGGCGTCGTAGGTCGTGGTTGTGCGCGTGCGCAGCCGCTCCGGCGTGCCGCGGGCGAAGATGTCGTGCGCCAGTTGCGGCAGCGCCATCAGCTTCTGGCCGGCATCGCGCATGGCCTGCAGGCGCTGCATCTGGAACTTCAGCGCCGCCGCCATCTCGGCGCCCGTCGGCTCCTCCTCGCCGCCCACCTCCGGCAGCAGCAGCCGCGACTTGAGATAAGCCAACCAGGCTGCCATGACGAGGTAATCGGCCGCCAGTTCCAGCCGGATGGCCCGGGCCTCTTTCACGAACTCGAGGTACTGTTCGGCGAGATCGAGGATGCGGATCTGGGTCAGATCGACCTTCTGGTCGCGCGCCAGTTCCAGCAACACGTCGATGGGCCCGGCATAGCCGTCCAGTTCCAGCAACAGGCGGTCGCGGGTGGCGCTGCGCGCACCCTCGACACCTTCTTCGAAAGGAATCACATCGCTCACAGTCGCATTGCCTCCGGCAGGCCGGCCAAGCCCGAAAAGAACGGCAGCATCCAGTTTACAGGGGCACGGATGAGCCAATCAAACACGCGGATGTCCAGACCCAGTTCCCGGCCCAGGTAAGGCAGCAGAAAAAACGCGCCCAGTAGGATGAAAATCCCGTAGCGTTCCAGGCGGGCGAGAGGGACGGCGAGGGAAATCGGCAGGATCCCGACGGCAATCCGGCCGCCGTCCAGCGGCGGCAGCGGCAACAGGTTCAGCACCGCCAGCACTAGGTTGACGATGATGGAGATCCGCAGGGTCTGTGCGAGCCAGAGGGCCGCCCCATCCGGCAGCAACGGGACGAGGTTGTAGAGCAGAGCGGAGATCGCCGCCAAAATGAGGTTCGCCATCGGCCCCGCCGCGGCGACGTAGACCATGTCGCGCCGTGGCTTGCGCAGACGGTGGGTGGCCACAGGAACCGGTTTGGCGTAGCCGAACAGAAAGGGCGCCTTGAGAACGATCAGGGCCAAAGGCAGCAGGATCGTTCCGATCGGGTGGATGTGCTTCAGCGGGTTCATCGTGACCCGCCCCAGCTTGTAGGCCGTATCGTCGCCGTAGGACCACGCGATGAATCCGTGCGCCGCTTCGTGCAGGGTGATCGCCAGCAGGACCGGCAGCGCCCAGACAGAGGCGATGTAGGCGAGCTCGGAAAGATTGAAATCCATCACCAGCGCCTAGCCGACACTCATCAGAACGTCAAGCCGCCGCTGCAGCAGCTCCCGGTCCGCGGCCTCCGGCCGCCCCAGGCGCTGCCGCCCTGCCGCAAAGCGGTCCTGCGCCGCCGCCGTCATGACCGGAGCGATGCGCGCAATCGCCTCCATCTCCTCAGGCTTGCCGTTGCAGTGCAGCGCGATGTCGCAGCCGGCCTCCAGCGCCTTCGACGCCCGCGCGTCCAGCCCGCCCTCCAGCGCCTCCATCGACAGGTCGTCGGACAACAGCAGGCCCTGGAACCCGATCTGGCCGCGAATGATCTCCGCGATCACCTTCGCCGAGGTCGTTGCCGGCCGCTCGCCGTCGAGCGCTGTGTAGACGACGTGGGCGGTCATGCCCCAGGGAGCCTGCGCCAAGGCTTCGAAGGGCTGAAAGTCGGTAGCGGAAAGCTCGGCGAGGCCGGTCCCGACCACTGGCAGTTCCTTGTGGCTGTCGACCCGCGCCCGCCCGTGCCCCGGGATGTGCTTCACCACCGGCATCACGCCCTCGGCCAGCATGGTGTCGCAGACGATGCGCCCCAGGTCCGCGACCAGCGCCGGATCGCCGCCGAAGGAGCGGTCGCCGATGACGTCGCTGGCGCCGGGAAACTGCAGGTCCAGGACCGGCACGCAGTCGACGTCGATCCCCAGATCGCATAGCTCCATCGCCAGCAGGCGGGTGTTGAGGCCCAGCGCCTCGGCGGCACGCTCGCGGTCATGGGTGGCGAGGCGGCCGAAAAAACTGGGCGGCGGGGCGGCGCGCCACTGCGGCGGCTTCAAGCGGGCCACCCGGCCGCCCTCCTGATCGATCAGAACCGGCGCGTCGGCGCGCCCGACCGAGGCGCGCAATGCAGCGACCAGCCCGCGGAGCTGATCCGGGGACTCACAGTTGCGTGCAAAAAGAATGAAGCCCAGCGGATCGGCGTCCCTGAAGAAGGCCTCTTCCGCCGCCGAGAGTGTCGGCCCGGCGCAGCCATAGATGACCGCCCGGGGCGCGGCGCCGTCGCTCATCGCGCAAAGACCACGGCGGCTACGCCGCTCTGCCTGACACGCTCTGCCTCCCTGGCGCTGTTTGGCTCCCCAGCGCTGATTGACCCCCTAGCGCTGTTTAACAAGGCAGTCCTGGTTCCTGCTTTTCAGCTGGCCGCAGAGATCGTTGGCGGCGCTGCGGCTGGGAAAGGGACCGGTCTGGACCCGATAGTAGGTGGTGCCCTGCACCTGGGCGGTGTCGAGGGCCAGCGAAAGGCCCCCCAGCAGCGCCGGATGTTCGCCTTGCAGCCGCGCCCATTCGCGCGCCGCCGCCGCCTCGGACTTCACCGAAGAAAGCTGTAGAACGATGTCCCCCGCGCGCGGGCTTTGGCCAGCCGGCACAGCGGCGGACTGAACGGCTTCACTCTCCGCGGGCGGGCCGCCGGCGGTTTCCAGAGGTACGGCTTCCAGCAGACGGGCGATCTGATCCTCGCCGCTGCGCGCCGCGGGCTCCGGCGCCTCAGGCTTGCGTTGCGGCAGGGCAATTCCCCCTTCGCCCGCCGGTGGCTGCGCCACGGCCGTGTCCTGCGCACCGCTGCCGGGTGCTTGCGGTATCTCGGGGATCTGGGGGATCTCTGGAATCGCCGCAACCTCGGGCGCTTCGGTCTGTCCCCCTGCAGCCGGAACACCGGCAGCCGGGGCTTCGCTGCCGTCCGCAAGACCGGCCGGCGGAGGCGGAAGGTCCGGCAGTTCGCTCTCCGGCGGCAGAACAGCCTGCGCTCCGGCAGAGGGCTGCTCAGGCAGCGGCTCCGGCGGCTGTGGCGTTTCCGGTGGCGGCAGCAACTGCTCGACCCGCGGGGCGCCGCCTTCGGGCTCACCCTGGTTGAGGACCAGCTTGTCCTGATGCGGAACCTCCAGGCCACCGGGCTGCTCGGGCCGCGTCTTCTCCGGGCCAGGCTGCGCCTCGACGACCGGCAGGCGATCTTCCGCAACCTCTCCCGTACCCCAGGAGTAGGCGTACCAGACGATACCGCCGAAACAGACCAGCGCGGCCAGCGCCACAACAACGGGGATCAGGCGGCGCCGGCCCTGAAGGTCGGCCTCCAGCTCCGCCGTGTCCTCGCCGAAAGCATCACCGTGCGGATCGCGGTCCTGGGCATAGATGATGCGCCGCATCCCCTCGTCGCTGAACGCGGCCCGCTGCGGGCCGTCTGAAGGATCAACCGACAGGTCGGATCCCCGGCCGCCCGGACCAGTGTCGTTCCGACCGTCGCTCGGTGCCATTCAGCGCAACTCCTCCACCGGCTCGACGCCAAAGACCTCGAGCCCCGATGCGATCACAAAGGCCACGGCCTGCAGCAGCGCCAAGCGCGCCCGGGTGACCTGCGGTTCGTCAGGGAGCAGAAAGCGCAACAGCGCCTGGTTTTGCCCGCGGTTCCACTGCGCATGAAGCGCCGCAGCCACATCGTAGAGATAAAATGCGACGCGATGTGGCTCATGCGCTTCCGCCGCAGCCTCCAGAAGCCGCGGCCACTCCGCCAACTGTTTAATCAGACCCAGCTCTCCCGAGTCGGTCAAGAGATTGAGGTCCGCACCCGCCAAAGACACAGGATCTAGATCCAGATCCGGCAGTTCCTGCGCCGCCAGCCGCAGCACGGAGCGGCAGCGCGCATGGGCCATCTGCACGTAGAAGACGGGGTTTTCCAGCGATTTCTCGACCACTTTCTCAAGATCGAAGTCCAGCGATGCATCGTTCTTGCGGGTCAGCATGATGAAGCGGACGACATCCTTGCCGACCTCGTCGATGACCTCGCGCAGGGTCACGAAGGTCCCCGCCCGCTTCGACATCTTCACCGCCGCGCCGCCGCGCTTCAGATTGACCAACTGGCAGATCTTGACGTCCAGCGCGCCCTCGCCCCGGGTCAGCGCCTTCACGCCGGCCTGCATGCGCTTGACGTAACCGCCGTGATCGGCGCCCCAGACGTCGATCATCGTCGGAAAGCCCCGGCGGAACTTGTCGAGATGATAGGCCATGTCGTTGGCGAAGTAGGTCCAGCTGCCGTCGGATTTCTTGAGGGCGCGGTCGACGTCGTCGCCGAACTCCGTCGCCTTGAAGAGCAACTGGGGACGCGGTTCCCAATCGTCGGGCGGCGGCTTGCCCTTCGGCGGCTCCAGGGTGCCGGTGTAGATCAACCCCTGCTCTTCGAGTTGCGCGAGCACTGCGTCCACGCCGCCGGCCTGGACAAGCTCGTTCTCCGAAGAGAAGACGTCCTGGTGGACACCGAGCGCCGCCAGGTCGCGGCGGATCAGGTCCATCATGGAATCGATGGCAAAGCGCCGCAGGACCGGCAGCCAGTCCGTCTCCGCCGCAGCCATCCACTTGTCGCCGTCGCGCTCGGCCAGTGCCTTGCCGGTCTCTTTCAGATAGTCGCCGGGATAGAGGCCTTCGGGGATTTCGCCGATGTCCTCACCCAGGGCCTCGAGGTAGCGCAGGTAGGCCGAGCGCGCCAGCACGTCGACCTGCCCGCCGGCATCGTTGATGTAGTACTCCCGCGTGACGGCGTAGCCCACCTTGGCCAGCAGTGCAGCCAGGGCATCGCCGACCACCGCCCCCCGCGCATGGCCGACGGTGAGCGGGCCGGTCGGGTTGGTCGAAACGTATTCCACATTGACCGCCTGGCCCTGCCCCAGGGTGCTGGCGCCATAGGCGGTTCCGGCTCTCAGGATCTCGCGCAACTGCTCCATCCAGAGCCCGGCTTCGAGCCGCAGGTTGATGAAGCCGGGCCCGGCCACCGTGGCCTCGCTGACGTGATCGACCGTCGAAAGCTTGCCGGCCAGGGCCTCGGCCAGGTCGCGCGGCTTCGAGGCGGCAGCCTTGGCCAGCACCATCGCCGCATTGGTGGCCATGTCGCCATGCTCCGGGTCGCGCGGCGGTTCCACTGCGACACGGCGGAGGTCGAGCCCGGACGGCAGCCGGCCTTCCGCTGTCAGCGCTTCAAGCTGCTCGATGACAATGCCCCGGAACTCTTTGAAAAGATTCATGCGTTTCCAACTCGAAGATCGAAGTTCTTGGCGTGCTCCACGAGGGCGTAGCGGTCGGTCATGCCGGCGATGTAATCCGCGACCAGCCGGGCCCGCGCCACCCCGCGGACCTCCTCGGCCTCGGCGCGCCACTCGTCCGGCAGGCAATCCGGCCGCTCCAGATAGTGGTCGAAGAGCTCACGCACCACCCGCTTGGCCTTGGTGGTCATGCGGTTGACCTTGTAATGCCGGTACATGCGCTGGAACAGGAAATCCCTCAGCGCGCGGTCGTTCTGGCGCATCTCGTCGGAAAAGGCAACCAAGGGCCGGTCGAGCAGACGCACTTCCTCGGCGGAGCCCGGGGCATGGGCGCCGACACGGCTGCGCGTTTCCTGCAGCAGGTCGGTGACCATGAGATCGATCATGCGCCGGATGGTCTCATGGATCAGGCGGCTTTCCTCCAGTGTCGGGTAACGCTGCGAGACCTCCGCCAGCACAGGCCCGACCAGGGGCAGATCGCGCAGCTCTTCCAAGGGAAAGAGGCCCGCTCTCAGGCCATCGTCGATGTCGTGGTTGTTGTAGGCGATGTCGTCGGCCAGGGCGGCCACCTGTGCCTCGGCCCCGGCGAAGGTGTCGACCTCCAGGTCGCGGACCTCGCGGCAATAGCGGGCAATGGTTTCCGGCACGGCATCGTTGCGCGACGCCGGTCCGGTGAGCGGTCCGTTGTGTTTGACGATGCCCTCCAGCGTCTCCCAGGTCAGGTTGAGGCCGTCGAACTCCGCGTAGCGGCGCTCGAGCAGGGTGAGGATGCGAAAGGTCTGCTCGTTGTGGTCGAAGCCGCCGTAGGGCTGCATCGCCTTGTTGAGGGCATCCTCTCCGGCATGGCCGAAGCAGGTGTGGCCCAGATCGTGGGCCAGCGCCATGGCCTCCGCCAGGTCCTCGTTGAGGCCCAGGCTGCGGCTGATGGAACGCGCGATCTGCGCCACTTCGATGGAGTGGGTCAGCCGGGTCCGGTAGTAATCGCCCTCGTGATAGACGAAGACCTGGGTCTTGTACTTCAGGCGGCGGAAGGCGGCGGCGTGGACAATGCGGTCCCGATCCCGCTGAAAGCACGACCGGGTCGGGCTTTCCGGCTCCGGATAATCCCGGCCCCGCGTCTCGTCCGGGCGGCAGGCAAAAGAAGCTGCGGGAATCGGCTCTGGCATGGCGCGACCCTAAGACCTCGGTCAGCCGGTGGCAATGGCGGTTTTCCGCCGTTTTTGGCCGGCCGCCGCCAGCGCGGGCAGGCACCGTTTGACAAGCCCGCAGGAGTCCCTACATCTTTGGTGATACATTGTGGATGGCGCCCAAAAAGGCCCACGGCGCTTGTGGTTAACGGATCGTGAATGGGAACGATGCCTGCGATGGACGTAGAGACCGCCCCCGCACTTGCCCTGACGGAAAACGCTGCGAAGCGTGTTGCCTGGCTCATCGAGCAGGAGAACGACAGCGCCCTGATGCTCAGGGTCTCGGTGTCCGGCGGCGGTTGTTCCGGCTTTCAGTACGGCTTCTCCTTCGACAAGACCGTCAACCCGGACGACCGCACTTTCGAGCGCGACGGCGTCGTCGCCGTCATCGACGAGACGTCGCTGGAACTGCTGGCTGGCTCTGAGGTTGACTTTGTCGAAGACCTCGGCGGTTCGTCTTTCCAGATCCGCAATCCCAATGCGACCTCGTCCTGCGGCTGCGGCACCTCCTTTGCCATCTGATCGCAGAGCGCGGTCCGCGACCCGGCGTTCCCGGCCATGACCAGCATCGCCAGCTGGAACGTCAACTCCATAAAGGCCCGCCTGCCGAACGTTCTCGCCTGGCTTGAGACCGCGGCCCCCGACGTCGCTCTGCTGCAGGAACTGAAGACCGTAGACGACAATTTCCCGAGGCTCGAGATCGAGGCCCTTGGCTACAATGTCGCCGTCCACGGACAGAAGAGCTACAACGGCGTCGCGATCCTCTCCAAGGCGCCGCTGGAAGACGTCATGACCGGCCTGCCCGGCGACCCGGAAGACGAACAGGCGCGCTATCTGGAGGCCACCACCTTCGGCCTGCGTGTCGCCTCGATCTACCTGCCCAACGGCAACCCCATCAAGACCGAGAAGTTCACTTACAAGCTGGCCTGGATGGACCGGCTGTTGGACCACGGCCGCGCGCTGCTGCAAGGCGAGGCGCCGGTGGTGCTGGGCGGGGACTACAACATCATCCCGCAGGACGAGGACGTTTACGATCCCAGGGCCTTCGCCGGCGATGCGCTGGCGCAACCGGAGAGCCGCCAGCGTTTCCGGGCGCTCTTGAACCAGGGCTACACCGAGGCCTTTCGTGCACTCCACAGCGAGCCGCACCAATACAGCTTCTGGGACTATCAGGGCGGCGCCTGGCAGAACGACCACGGCCTTCGCATCGATCATTTCCTGCTCTCGCCCCAGGCGGCCGACCGGCTGGACAGCTGCGAGATCGATCGCGGACCGCGGGGGGAGAAGAAAGCCTCGGACCACACGCCGGTGGTCTGCCGGCTGCGCGACGCGGCCTGACCGCAGGCGCCGCAAGCGGGGACGCCGCCATGCCCTTCATTCCCCTGCACGACACCACACCGCGTTATCTGATCGCCAAGCCGCTGACCGCCTGGAGCCTGCTGGCGGTTACCGCCTTTGTCTTTCTGATCCAGGCCCTGGCCGGTGAAGAAGGCTTTATCCGGATGGTCTACGGCCTGGGCACCATTCCCGCGACGCTGACGGGCGAAGCTCAGCTCGCCGAGGCGCTGGTTCTGGTCGACCCCTGGGTGACTCTTCTCACCTACCAGTTCCTGCATGGCGACTTCATGCATCTTTTCGGCAACATGCTCTATCTCTGGGTCTTCGGCGACAACGTCGAAGACGCCATGGGACATGTCCGTTTCTTGCTGTTTTATCTGCTCTGCGGCGTGCTCGCCGCCTTCGCGCAGCTGGGGATCGATCCGGCCTCCACCACGCCGCTGATCGGCGCCAGCGGCGCCATCTCCGGCGTGCTGGGCGCCTATCTCATTCTGCACCCGAAGGCGAAGGTGCTGGTGCCGGTGGTGGTGATCCCGCTCTACCTGCCGGCCTGGCTGCTGCTGGTGTTCTGGTTCGGATTTCAGTTCGTCGCCCTGGCCAATGGCGGCGGAAGCAATGTGGCCTGGTGGGCCCATATCGGCGGCTTCGTGGCCGGAGCGGCCCTGATCCCGTTCTTTCGCTACAAGGCCGTGCCGCTGTTCGGGCTGGGCGATCCGCCCGGTGGCGTCACCCTGCGGCGCGGCGTCGGCTGGCAGCGCGAACAAAAGGGGCAGGACGGCCGGCGCCGAGGACCCTGGGGGTAGTCGCTGTCGAGGCCCTTTACTGGGCAGCGCCGACCAGAACGCTTTCCTTGATGGCGGGCAGTATCTCGCCCAGCGCAGCGGCGACCCGGGCCGTGTCGGCCTTGAACTGCAGCCCCAGCACACGCCCGCTCTTCCAGACGACGGTGGCCGCCAGTCCTTCGAAGCGGTCCCCCATCAGGGTGACCGTTCCGGAGAAGCCGCGTTCCTCGACCAGCGCGACCTTGGCGCCGCCGAGGGACATGTTGAGGATCGTACAGTCGACGGTGGCGCCGTCGCCCTTCAGACTGCCCGGCCAGAGCACCGAGCGGCGCAGATAGCGGCGGCGTCCCTCCGCATCGCCGAAGCGATCGAGCATGTCCTGGAACATGGCGTCCAGGCTCTGGGCATCGCCGGTGAATGCCAGATCGGCAGACTCGCCTTCCGTCCGCTCCAGCCGGCATTCCAGCTGTCCGAAACCGCGGATCGCGAGGTAAAGCCGGCCAAGCTCCGGCAGGTCCCCCAGCAGGCGTACTCGTGCGGCACCGCGCGATACGGAGAGCACCTCGCAATCGACGATGCCGTCCGGGCTGTGAAGCTTGCCCGGTTGCATGACGGCAATCTGCTGTTCGACAAGCCGTAGCTCTGTCATGACCCTACCCGCCTGGGTTGCCATGTGGGACGCCGACGGTGATCGCCGGCCACCCACAGGAAAAGCGGAGGCCACTATGACGCGGTGTCCGTTAACAACTGACAAAAGCGCGGATTCGAGAAAAACCCGGACGAATCAGGGTTCTCCATGTCCCTTCCGGGCTGGCTGGGCGGGCGGGCTGGGCAGGCTGGCTGGGCGGTCAGGAGGCCGCGCGGCCGTCCGCTCCCTCGAAGGCCGGCCCCAGCGGCATGATCCTGAGGCCCGGCCGCAGGCGGCGAAACGGCAGCTCCCGGTTGTCGAGGATCACGGGGCCCGGGGCCACCACCACCAGCACCGTCTCGGCGATGGGCTGGAAGTCGGCGCGGAAGTGCACGGTGGATTTCAGGGCCAGGATCTTCTGGGCCGCCGGCTCCACGCCCAGGTGGCGCAGCATTGCCTGGTCGGCGAGTTGGACCTTGCTGGAGGCAATGGCGATCCGCACGCCGTTCAGTTCCAGAAGGGCCGTGCGGCCAAGCTGCATAGGGGCTCCCTTGTAGAACGGCCCGGTGCCCGTCAGGCGGCCGTCGCCGATCCTCAGCACCCGGAACTCGGCCTCGAGGGGGGCATCGCCCGGAATGCCGGAGTGGCCGCCCAAAGACAGCGACACCGCCGCCCCTTCGCCCGCCGCATGGGCGGCTTCGGCGGCCTTGGGATCGAAGATGTTGCCGATGACGGCGCCCTCGGCCCGCTCCGACAGCAGCGCGCGCAGCAGCCCGGTGGTGTCGGCGTTGCCGCCCCCGCCGGGATTGTCCTGGGCGTCGGCCAGCACCACCGGCTTGTCCGCATGGGCAGCGATGCGCTTGGCCTCCCGCACCGCCTCGACCGGCGACAGAACCTCGAGCGCGAAGGCGGACTCCCGTTCGACCGCGGCCCGATAGAGACTTTCGGCGGCCCCGTCCGCCGCGCCCTGCGTCTGCCCGTAGGCCACCAGCGACGCCCCGGCATCGGGGAAGTCCGCCGGGCAGAACCCGCAGGCAAAGGAGACGCCGGTGACCCCCGGCTCCTGCGCCAACAGCTTCACCTCGCGGTAAATCTCCTTCGCCGGCCCCTCGTAAGTGCAGCCGCTGGACAGCGGGATCATGAAGGGCAGCTGGCGGTAGGCCTTGAAGCGCCCGCCCCGGCCCGCGATCAGGGCCTCCAACTGTGCCGCCGCCCGCTTGCCCGTGGCGGCCATGTCGACATGCGGATAGGTGCGGTAGATCTCCAGACAGTCGGCAAAGGCGACCATCGCCGGCGTGACGTTGGCATGGAGGTCGAGGCTGACGACGATGGGCAGCTCCGGCCCGACCACATCGCGGAAGCGTCGCAGCATCTCCCCTTCCCCGTCATCGACATGGTCGGCGACCATGGCCCCGTGGAGGTCGAGGTAGAGGCCGTCAAGGTCCTCCATGCCCGCCAGGTCTTCCGCCATCTGACCGACGATGCGCTCGAAAGCATCCTCGGTCACCTGGGCGGAGGGAGTGGCCTGGCTCCAGGACAGCGGCAGCAGGTCATGGCCCGCAGCGGTCGCCGCCTCGACGAAGCCGGCGATGCCGATGTTGATGCCGGCCACCGCCTCGAACAAGCCTTCTCCGCGCGTCAGGCCGGGCCAGGCGCTGGCCGCGGCGAAGTCGTCGTAGGTCGCCTTGGAGGGGGCGAAGGTGTTGGTTTCGTGCTGAAACCCGCCGACCGCGATGCGCGCCATGGCCCTGCCCAATTGTCCGCTCTAGATATCCGCGAAGACGTGCGTCTCGGCCTTTGCGCCGGGGTGGGTCACAGCGCCGAGGAAGGCCGGGCCGACGGTCGCCGCATAGCGCCAGATCGCACCGGACTGATAATCGTGTTCGCGGGGCTGCCACTTGGCTTTGCGGGCCGCCAGTTCCTCCTCCGACAGTTCGACGTCCAGCACCCCGGTCTCGGCGTCGATGACAATCATGTCGCCGTTCTCCAGCAGGCCGATTGGCCCGCCGACCGCCGCCTCCGGCCCGACATGGCCGATACAGAAGCCGCGGGTGGCGCCGGAGAAGCGCCCGTCGGTGATCAGCGCCACCTTGTCGCCCATGCCCTGGCCGTAGAGCGCGGCGGTGGTGGAGAGCATTTCCCGCATGCCGGGGCCGCCCTTGGGCCCCTCGTAGCGGATCACAAGAACTTCGCCCTCTTCGTATTCGCGGTTCTCCACCGCCTTGAAGCAGTCCTCCTCGCAGTCGAAGACCCGGGCGGGGCCGCGGAACCTCTGGTTCGTCAGGCCGGCGACCTTCACCACGGCTCCTTCCGGCGCCAGGGTGCCGCGCAGACCGACCACGCCGCCGGTGGGCGACAGCGGGCCGGAGCAGGACCTTACGATGTCCTGATCTTCCGGCAGGGTGATGCCCTCCAGATTCTCTTCGATGGTCTTGCCGTTCACGGTCAGGCAGTCGCCGTGCAGGTATCCGCCATCCAGCAGGGATCGCATGATCACCTGCACCCCGCCGATCTCGTAGAGATCCTTGGCGACGTAGCGCCCGCCCGGCTTCAGGTCGGCGATGTAGGGGGTGGAGCGGAAGATATCGGTCACCGCCTCCATGTCGAAGTCGATCCCCGCCTCGTGGGCGATGGCCGGCAGATGCAGCCCGGCATTGGTGGAGCCGCCGGAACAGGCGACGATGCGCGCCGCGTTCTCCAGCGATCGCCGGGTCACGACGTCACGCGGGCGAATGCCCTTGGCCAAGGCGTTCATCACGGCGCGGCCCGACGCCTCGGCGTAGGCGTCGCGGGACTCGTAGGGCGCCGGGGCGCCGGCGGACCCCGGCAGCGCCAGGCCCATGGCTTCCGAGACGCAGGCCATGGTGTTGGCGGTGAACTGGCCGCCGCAGGACCCGGCGGAGGGACAGGCCGCGCACTCGACCGCGCGCAGTTCCTCGTCGGAGATCTTGCCCGAGGAGTGCGCGCCCACCGCCTCGAAGACGTCCTGCACGGTGATGTCCCTGCCCTTGTGGCGCCCTGGCAGGATGGAACCGCCATACATGAAGATCGAGGGCACGTTCAAGCGCACCATGGCCATCATCATGCCCGGCAGGGACTTGTCGCAGCCGGCCAGGCCCACCAGCGCGTCGTAGCAGTGGCCGCGCATGGTCAGTTCGACGGAATCGGCGATGAGGTCGCGGCTCACCAGAGACGACTTCATGCCCTGGTGGCCCATGGCGATGCCGTCGGTGACAGTGATGGTGCAGAACTCCCGCGGCGTGCCCGCGGCGGCCTTGACGCCCAGCTTCACCGCCTGGGCCTGGCGCGACAGGGCGATGTTGCAGGGCGCAGCCTCGTTCCAGCAGGTCGCCACGCCGACAAAGGGCTGGGCGATCTCCTCGTCGGTCATGCCCATGGCGTAGTAGTAGGACCGGTGCGGCGCACTCTCGGGGCCGACCGAGACGTAGCGGCTGGGCAGCTTGGACTTGTCGAAGACCGGCTTGGACTTTGAATCGAGCGGCATTGGCGCGGGGCTCCCTCTTTGATCGTGTCTCGTTTTTGCTCTTATGGCGAGGATAGCCGGGGCCCGGAGGCCCGACCACCGCGAATTCTGCATGCCGCCATGCGCAAATTGGCGCGCTGTCCGGGCCGACAATGCAAGAGGGGCCGGCAAAAGGCCGGCCCCTCGAGGTGTGAAGCTGACCCGCTGCCTAGCGGAGCTTGGAGAGCAGCTTCCAGGCGAGCGGCAGGCTGAGAGCAACCAGGGCCAGTTTCAGCAGATCGCCGGGGATGAATGGAATCAAACCCCATTCCAGAATCGGCTTGTCCCAACCGAACAGGACGCCGAGCCACAAAAGACCCGGCAGATACATGAAAACACTGCCGATCAGCATGGCGAGACCAGCGGTGAAGACGTTCCGGTCCCAGCCGCGTTCGGCCAGCCAGCCACAGGCGGCCGCCATCAGCACGTAACCCAACAGATAACCGCCGGTCGGGCCGGTCATGTACAGCAGACCGATGCCCTTTTCAGGCGTCCCGGCGAAAACCGGCAGACCCATGGCGCCCTGGGCCAGATAAAGCAGCACGGTGGCCGCACCGAGGCGCCAACCGAAGGCCATGCCGACGGCCAGCACGCCGAACGTCGTCATGGTGAGCGGTACCGGATAGAACGGAACCTGGATCTTGGCGCAGAGCCAGAGAAACAGCGAACCGGCGACCGCCAGCAGCGAGGCCCGCAGGAGGCTGTTCATTTCCGCCAGTCTGCCCTGGCTGGGCCACAAGGCCGCCGCCAAGGTCCCGTGCCGTGCTTGCAAAGCCGTCATGTCGTTCGGTTCCCCTTCATCCAAGATGTTCTGGCAAGATGTTCTGGCAAGATGTTCTCGCAGTCTGAATCGACCACGCCGGGCTCATCTTACAGCGCCCGACGGTACGTGCTGTCAAGTCTCTGCTCCTTGCGCGGCCCGGTCACGGTCCAGACCACGCGCCAAGTGTCGGCGTCCAGAACTGTGAATTCGCCCTCGTAGCGGTCGGGATCGCAGAGGTGCGTACAGGCCCAAGGGCCGTTCGAAAGGTCCAGCGCGTGGAAGAACCGGCCGTCGCGAAAGCGCACCTCGGCCTTCGACGGTACCGGAAACGCATAGAGATAGGACTGCAGCACGGGCCCGGCATAAACAGGGCTGGCAGGGTCGCCGATGACCAGCCGGCCTTCCTCCTGATAGACCAGATCCGCGCCCGCTGCGGTGAAGCTGGCATCGCCGCCGAGCCGCCCGCTTTGGCGGGCGCGGTGGTCCTCAATGCTTCGCTCCAAACTCCACGAGCCCTGAAGAAATCCCTTCAAATCGCTAATACAAAACGCATTTTCAGGATTACCCACCGCCCTTTTCCACCGTCTTATGCGGAGGCCAGCCGGTCCAGGGCCGTCTGCAGCTTGTCCATGGTCTGCTGACTGTCGGCCAGACGCTCGCGCTGCTCGGCGACCACCTCTTCAGGCGCCTTGGCAAGGAACTGCTCGTTGGAGAGCTTCTTGTCGAGCTTGCCGATCTCGCCCTTCAGCTTCTCCATTTCCTTTTTCAGCCGCGCCTGCTCCTGGGCCAGGTCGATCACCTCGGCCAAGGGCAGAACCAGGGTGCATTCGTCCACCACATCCTGCACGGAGCCCTTTGGAACCGGCTGGTCGAAGGCGATGGTCTCGACCCGCGCCAGGGTCTTGATGAGGGCCTCGTGATCGGCAAGGCGCCCCTTCGACGTCTCGGCGGCGTCGTTGACGATCAGCGCCACGCGCGCGCCCGGCGGCACGTTCATCTCCGACCGCACGGCGCGGATCTGGCCGATCATGCGGACCACCCAGTTGAGCGCACTGTCGGCGTCTTCGTCGACCAGGGTCGCCGGGAAGCTCGGCCAGGCCGCGGTGGTCATCAGCGCGTCGTCGCCGTTCCCGCTCTGCTGCCAGAGCTCTTCGGTCAGGAAGGGCATGATGGGGTGCAGCAGGAACAGCGCCTTGTGCAGCACCCAAAGGGCCGTCGCGCGGGTTTCCGCCTTGGCCGCCTCGTCATCGCCCTGGAACAGCGGCTTGGCGAACTCCAGGTACCAGTCGCAGTAGGTGTGCCAGATGAACTGGTAGAGCGCCTGGGCCGCCTCGTTGAAGCGGTAACTCTCGATGGCGCCGCGCACCTTCGGCTCGACCTGGGCCAGCTGGCTGACGATCCAGCGGTTGACCCGCTGGCTGTTGGCCACCGGATCGAAGTCCGCGCCGTAGGCGCAGTCGTTCATCTCGCAGAAGCGCGCCGCGTTCCAGATCTTGGTGCAGAAGTTGCGGTAGCCCTCGATCCGGCTTTCCGCCAGCTTGATGTCGCGGCCCTGCGCCGCCAAGGCGGTAAGCGTGAAGCGCACCGCATCGGCCCCGAAACGGTCGATCAGGTCCAGGGGGTCGACCACGTTGCCCTTGGACTTCGACATCTTCTGGCCCTTCTCGTCGCGGACCAGGGCATGGATGTAGACGGTATGAAAGGGCACCTCGCCGTCCATGAACTCCAGCGCATCCATCATCATGCGGGCGACCCAGAAAAAGATGATGTCGAAGCTGGTGACCAGAACGTCGCCGGGATAGTAGCGCTTCAGCGCCTCCGTCTCCTCCGGCCAGCCAAGGGTCGAGAAGGGCCAGAGGGCCGAGGAGAACCAGGTGTCCAGAACGTCGGGATCGCGGGTCAGTTCCACCGTCTTGCCGTAGTGGGCCTCGGCCGCCTTGGCGGCCTCACCCGCGTCGTGGGCGACGAAGACCTCCCCGTCCGGCCCGTACCAGGCCGGCACCTGGTGCCCCCACCAGAGCTGGCGCGAGATGCACCAGGGCTGGATGTTGCGCATCCATTCGTAATAGGTCTTCTCCCACTGCTTGGGCACGAAGACCGTGCGCCCCTGCTCCACCGCTTCGATGGCGGGCTTCGCCAGGGTCGCGGCGTCGACATACCACTGGTCGGTCAGGTAGGGCTCGATGGCGACATGGGAGCGGTCGCCGTGCGGCACCGTATGGCGGTGCCGGTCGATCTTCTCCAGCAGGCCGGCAGCCTCCATGTCGGCAACCACCCGCTTGCGCGCCTCGAAACGGTCGAGGCCGCGATAGGCCTCCGGCACGCTGTCGTTCATGCGCGCATCGCGGTCGAAGACGTTGATCATCTCCAGGCCGTGGCGCTTGCCGACCTCGAAATCGTTGAAGTCGTGCGCCGGGGTGATCTTCACCGCGCCCGAGCCCTGCTCCGGGTCGGCATAGTCGTCGGCAACGATGACAATACGCCGCCCGACCAGCGGCAGGACCGCGTGCTTGCCCACCAGATCCCGGTAGCGTTCGTCATCGGGATGCACGGCGACGGCGGTGTCGCCCAGCATGGTTTCCGGCCGCGTGGTCGCGACGGTGATGAAGCGGCCTTCCTCACCCTCGATCGGGTACTTGAAGTGCCAAAGGTGGCCGTCGATCTCCTTCTGCTCCACTTCCAGGTCGGAAATCGCCGTGTGGAAGCGCGGATCCCAGTTCACCAACCGCTTGTCGCGATAGATGAGCCCTTTGCGGTAAAGCGTTACAAAGACTTTCAAAACGGCCTCTGAGAGGCCTTCGTCCATGGTGAAGCGTTCGCGCGACCAGTCGCAGGAGGCGCCGAGGCGGCGCAGCTGCTTCAGGATCGTCCCGCCGGACTCCTCGCGCCATTCCCAGACCCGCTCGATGAACTCGTCGCGGCCGATCTGTTTCGTGTTGCCGGGAGCCAGCGGCATGCCGCGGTCCAGTTCGATCCCCTGCTCACCCAGCTGGCGCTCGACCACCATCTGGGTGGCGATGCCGGCATGGTCGGTGCCCGGCTGCCAGAGCACGTCGCGCCCCAGCATGCGGTGATAGCGGATGAGGATGTCCTGGATGGTGTTGTTCAGCGCATGGCCGATGTGCAGGCTGCCCGTGACGTTGGGCGGCGGGATCATGATGGTGTAGGGCTGTTTGCTCTCGTCGAACTGCGCGGCAAAGGCGTTGGCCGCCTCCCAGCGCGCATACTGCCGGTCTTCGACCTCCTGAGGCCGATACGTCTTTTCCAGCATCGCTGGCGATCCTTCAAAAAAACGAGCCGTTCGGCGCAGCCAGGCGCGCCTTCGGCGGATAAAGTCGGGATGTGGATATCAGATGGTGCGCCGTTGCGCCATACAGCAGGCTCCACCTTCATCGGCCGCCTGGGGGGCGGCCCGGCCTACTGATCTTCGGCGCGTCGTACCATCTTCTTGATCTCCTCGCGAACGATGCGTTCTACCAGATCGGGGAGATTTTCGTCCAGCCAGCCTTTCAGTTCCGGCACCAGGGACTCGCGGACCAGGTCTTCCAGGGTCTTTCCGCCGCCCAGCGGAATGCCGTCCGGCTGACGGTTGGCCATGGCCGCCTTGGTGACCGCCGCAAGAGACGCGGTCGCCGCAGCAGCGGTCGCAGCGGAAACGAGATCGCTGTCCATACCCGCCGGCGCCAGATCGGTTCCGGGCTCCGCCGCCTCGGGCTCCTCCGCCGCGGCCTCTTCCACAGCCGTGTCGGCCGCAACGGCGGTGGCTTCGACAGGCTCCGGTTCCGGTTCGGGTTCTGGTTCCGGTTCTGGCTCGGCTTCCGGTTCGGGTTCTGGTTCCGGCTCCGCCGCGGGTTCCGGTTCTGCGGGCGCTTCGGGTTCCGGTTCGGGCCCGGCTTCCGGCTCTGCCGCGGGCTCTGGCTCGGGCTCTGGTTCGGGCTCCGGCTCCGGCTCTGGTTCGGGCTCCGGCTCGGGCTCGGGCTGAGGTTCAGCGGCGGCTTCCGGTTCGGGCTCCGGGTCAGGCGCAGGCTCGTCACCGGCTTGCACCTCGCCCTCCGCCTCGAGATCGACGATGCTGCCGTCCTCCGCCACCATCTTGGTCAGATCCAGGATGTTGTCAGCGCCGCTTGGCTGCGTTGCCGGCTCGGGCGCAGCCTCGGATGCAGATTCGGGCTCCGGCTCGGGTTGAGGCTCCGGGGCCGGTTCGGGAGCCGGCTCGGGGGCCGGTTCTGGCTCAGGCTCGGGTTCGGGCGCCGGTTCCGCGGCCTGCTCGGGGGCTTGCTCGGCGGCTTGCTCGGTGGCCTGCTCCGGCGCCGGCTCGGCGGCGTCCGCTGGCTTCTCCTTTGCCTTGGCTTTGCCGTCCTGCGCCTCGTCGGGCTCGTCTTCGGAAATGATCCGCCGGATGGAGGCGAGAATCTCCTCCATCGTCGGTTCGTTTTGCTCTTCCGGCATACCTACGTCACCAAGTCCCCCGAGGCCCAGAAAGCCACGTGATCAGAACGGTCTTGTAACACTGCATAGGGACAAAGCGGAAATTTTCTATTAACCAAACCCGGATCCGGCAGATCTCGGCCAAAAGGCGCCCGCCACGGCAGGCGCCTCTCTTTACCCGCCGCTACTCCGCGGCGCCCGGGGCCGTGAGGCCGAACCACCTGTCACGCACCGCCCGATAGTCCGCCTCGGCGTCGTAAATCTCCGTCGGCAGACCGAGATCCATGGCCGTCAGGCGGCCGATCGCCGTAAGCACCTGGTAGCTGGCGACAATCTCGTCGCGTTGCGCGCCCACAAGGTTGACCTGCGCATCCAGCAACTCCTGCTCGGCATCCAGAACGTCCAGGACCGTACGTGCGCCCACCGCGTTTTCCTGACGTACACCTTCCAGCGCGATCTCGTTGGCGCGGACCGACTCCTGAAAGGCCTGAATCTGCGCCCGGGCGGTCTGCAGGCTTTCCCAGGCGGAGATCGCATCCTCGCGCGCCTGGCGCAGGGCTTCGCGCACTTCAAGGCGGCGCTGGCTGGCCACCTGCTTGGCTTCCCGTACGCGGCTGGAAACGGATCCCTGCTGATAGAGCGGAACGGTAACCAGGGCCAGAACCTCCGCGGAACTGCTTTCGCTGCCGCGGGAGGCGCTTTCGTTCTGATAGCTCAGCTGCCCCCGAAAGCTTACTTCCGGTAGAAGCTCGCCTTCGACCTCGCGGACCTCGCGGAGCGCGGCCAACTCGGTGAACTGGGTTGCGAGAACAGAAGGATTGGCGGCCTCGGCGCCATCGATCACCGACTGCTGATCGGCCGGCAGCTCGCCTGGACGCTCGGGCTGTTCCAGAATTTCGGGGAACACGCCGATGACGTTCTCGAAGGCCGCGCGGCTGGAGGTCAGGTTTCCTTCCGCCTGAATGCGGTCGGCGGTTGCCGTCGACAGGCGGCTTTCGGACTGGGCGACGTCGGTTCGCGTCACTTCACCGACCTCGAAGCGGTCCTGGGTCGCCTCCAGCTGGCGGGCCAGCACCTGCTCGTTGTTCAGGTTGAGTTGCAGCACGGATTGATCACGCCAGACATCGGCGAAGACCGTCACGCCATCGAAGAGCACCGTCTGTTCGCTGTCCGCCAGCAGCGCCCGTTGGGCCAGCACTTCGTTTTCGGCCCGCTCCGTCCCGGCAACGGTCCGCCCGCCGCGGTAGACAGGCTGGGTCAGGGTCAGATCGGAGGACAGCGGCGTGCGCCCGTCCGAGCCCCTGTCCGACGGCCTTTCGATATCGTCGACGGCCTGACCGGCGGAGGCATCCGCTTCCAGCAGGGGCCGCCAGTTGGACAGGGCCTGCGGCACCCGCTCGTTCACCGACCGCAGTTCGGCCCGCGCCGCGCTCAGGGTCGGGTTGGATTGGTAAGCCTGGACCAAGGCCTCCTCCAGCGTCTGCGACGCCGCGGGCCTGGCTCCGATGGCTTGGGCCCCGATGGTCAGCGCCACGAGCGCCGCGCCGGTCACGGCAGGGCCAAGAAGACGGCCAGCGGCCGATGCGAGAGTCCCTGCCCGAACGCCGCCGCGCTCATCGCCGGTCAAAGATGTCATGCCAGACTGTCTCCCTGCTTCCTCGTCGCGGTGCCGAAGCCGGCCGCTCACGACGAACCCATCAAACGCTCTGACCCGCCAATCGGACCAGCCCATGAACCCAGCCCATGAAACCGGCCCGCGGCTTTGACCAGCGGAATCGATACGCATCCCGAACGCGGCGCCATCCCCGCTCGTCGTACCGCCGCCCGCCCGGGGCTGCCGGCTCCTCTAACGCACAGCCTCCTTCAAAACACAAAGCCCGGTGCACGCTCGAACCCCGGCAACACCGGGGTCGCCGCGTCAAAGAGAACCCGGGAGGAATAGATCTCCCCCGAGCGCTCCACCAAGGTCGCCCGCCCGAGACCCGCCTCATCGACAACCACGGTTGCCAGCCGCCCGCCGTCGGCCATCTGTTCTTTGATGGCGGCGGGGACCTCGCTTACCGCACCCTGAATGAGAATAACATTGTACGGGGCCTGCTTCGAATAGCCGTTCGTCAAGGGACCTTCGACCACAACGGCGTTGTCGATGTCTAACCCATTCAGCGTGCGATTGGCGCTCTCCACCAGGCCGCGGTCCTGGTCCACTCCCACAACGGTCTCGGCGAGGCCCGCCAAGACCGCCGTGGAGTAGCCCGTTGCGCAGGCGACATCGAGCACGATGTCTGAGGGCCCGGGCGCGGCAGCCTGAAGCAGGCGCGCGAGCACCATGGGCTCCATAAGGTAGCGCGCCGCCGCGACCTCCAGATCTTCGTCGACGTAGGCGATTCCCTGCAGGTGCTCGCCGACGAATCGCTCGCGGGGAACTGTTTCGAAAGCCTCGATAACGCGGAGATCCGTGACCTTGTTGGTGCGAATCTGGCTTTCAACCATGTTCAGACGGGCGGCCGCAAAATCAACCATGTCACCTACTACACTGTGAATTGAAACCGACGCTGAGCAAGCTGTGAGCGTTGCGAAACCACAGCATCGCATACCGGAGCCGACTGCGGATTCCAAATTACCGGAACGCTTATACGGGTTTCTCCAATGGATTGGTTTATAGGCGCGGAGACCTAAGAACACAACGGACCAGAATGGGTCTGCAGCACCGGCCCACCACACGGACAGGTTACACCGGTTCGATGTGCCGCCGGGACGTCGGCAGCATACCCCCGGGTCGCGGAAGACTGTCCGGGCCTGTCAGCTTGACCAAGGTCAGGGCCGGCAGTATAGCTTCTGCCCGCTCGCTGCGGCCCGGTGGGAGAGTGGCTATCCAGAGGATTGCAAATCCTTGCACGCCGGTTCGATTCCGGCCCGGGCCTCCAGGCGACCTCGCCGGCGAAAGCCGGCTCAATCCGATGCCCAGCCCGGCCCGACATTCGGCCCAGCCCGACGGCTGCCACTGACGGTATTCGCAGGCGTGGCCTTCCTCATTGCACCAGCCTCATTGCACCGGCCTCATTTTACCGGCCTCGCACGGCAGACCGGCACACGGACAGTGCAGAACGCGGCCCGGGTGCGCCCGAAACGGATGCGGCCAGAACGGATGCGGCCAGAACGGATGGGGCCAGAACGGATGGGGCCTAGCGGGCCATCGCCGCGATCAGGCTGTACCAGCCGTAGCCAACCGCGCTGAAGAAGAAGGCAAACGTTCCAAGGGCCGCCAGGCCGCTCGCCAAACGCTCCCACAGGGGCGGTTGATACGCGCCATTTCCGAAGTCACCCATGCCTCACTCCCCCTTTGGTCCAAGAGTTGTTAGCCAGGGCCTGGCCCGGTCGAGCACAGCGACCCTGGATCCACTGTCTGCAAACCCTAGCGTGGTCTGCTTCCGCAAACAAGAACAAATCATGAACATATGGAATCGTTTAGCAATCCGTCCGGTTGCCTCTACACTGTGGCGGCTTGGTGAGGGATTCGGCGGCGCGCCGCACGCCACCGGCCGGAGGGCGAAAAGTCCGGGATAGGGGAGACTGGAGCGATCAGGGACGACGTTCTCGCCTGCCTGCCGGAGCGTCTGCATCCGGTAAGCCAGATGTTTCTGGAGCGCTGGCTCTCCGGAGACATGACGACTGCGGACTTCCTGCGCTGGTTCCACATGCCCAACTCCTCCTACCTCGACGTGGCCAAATGCCTCCTGGCGGTGGTGGCCGGCGCCTAGAGCGGATCAGGCGGAAACGGCTGCCCGAAAGCGGGAGAACCCTTTAGCAAAGTCTTTGCAGCCGCCATGACGGTTTGATATAACCCCGCTTCGCTGCGCCGGGGGAACCCGGACGGCCCTAACATCCTGATCCGCGGTAGCTCAGTTGGTAGAGCAGGTGGCTGTTAACCACCGGGTCGCAGGTTCGAGTCCTGCCCGCGGAGCCAATTGCAAGAAAAAGGGCGTGGAGCGCTGGCTCCGCGCCCTTTTTCGGCCAGCCCCCGGGCCGACGTGAGACGCCCAGGAAGACCACCGGCGTTGCCGCGGTTTCGTGTTATAGACTCTACGCAGCCCGATTCGTGCCTCCGAGCGATCGCCGCGCTTCCTCCACGACACAGTGCTAAAGGTATGCTGATCTTTCCGAGCTGGCGAAAATCCGCGGAAAAGGCCAAGAGCTACCTGGCCAGTGCAGAGGCGATCACCTTGCTGGAGGCGTGGATATCCCTTGGCACTTCGGAGCGGCCGCCGCGCCGGGAAGACCTGCGGCCGGAGCGGTTTCCAGCCCTTCTGCCAGACCTCTGGCTCATGGACTTCGATGCCGAAACGGGGCAGCTGCGGTATCGGCTGGAGGGCGAACACATCCGGGCACGCTACGACCGCTCGCTCATCGGGCGCAGCCTGGAAGACACGGTCGCTGCGGAGGCTCTGCCCCGGGTCCGGGGTTACTTCCAGGCCTGCGTCGAAGCGCCCGCCATTTCCATGGTGATCGGCCGCCTCTATCACGAGTGGCAGCAACCGGGGTACGGCGAGCGGCTCCTGCTGCCCCTGATGCACGGCGACGGCCATGCCGAGGGCATCATCGGAATCACCGTCTACAGAGAAACCTTCGCCGACCGGACGCTCGCAGAACAGCGCGCCAAGCGCATCACCTGCATCGTTCCGCTGGATGGATCGGAACCCACCGAAGAGGCGAGCTAAAGACCGGCGAGCCGGTCGACAAGCTGCACAACCTCCGCTGCATCCTGATACAGGCCGAACCCGAAGCGCAGGCGTCCGCCGCGATAGTCGGTAATGATGTCCGCGTCCAGCAGGCGACCGTGCAGGGCGCCGGCCGCCGCCGCGCCCAGATCAAAGGTCAGGAAGTTGCCGCAGGGCACTCTGCGTGGGTCGAGCAAAAGAGACCCCAGGGGCAGACAAGAAGGCGCCTTGCGGTCCAGTTCCTCGAGAAACAGGCACTGGAGGCGGAGGGCGTGGTCGTGGATGTCGGCGGCGGTGAGACCCAGGTCGGCCAGCCAGGCAAGAACCGCGCGCTGGCGGTAGAGGCCCACCGGGTCAAAGGTGGCGCCGAGGAAGCGGCGCGCATCGCCGGCATAGGCGACAGCGCCGCCGCCCGGCTGCTCCAGGGCCCCGAAGGCGGCATACCAGCCGGTATCGCGGGGCCGCGCGCACAGACCCGGCGGGGCGTGCAGAAAACAGACGCCCTCCCCCGCCATGGCATACTTGTAACCGCCGGAAAGATAGAAGGCCTTGCCCTCGATACCGGAGAGATCGGTCGCCCGCGCCAGAAAGCCGTGATAGCCGTCGACAACCAGCAGGGCATCCTCCTTCGCCAGTTGCCCCACGAAGTCATCCAAGGCGTCAATCGCGAAGCCGGAATTGAAGAACACCTGGCTTACGTAGACCATGTCGAAGCCACCCGCGGCGGCCCCTCTGCCATCGACCCCTTTCCCCGCAGCCTCGACAAAGCGCCCGGCAAAGTCGCCGAAGGGCTCCACCGGCACGCGGGTCACCTGCAACAGCCCCTCTTCTTCCAGGCGGGCCACCTGTCGGGTGAAGCTGTGGAATTCGCCGTCGCTGCAGAGGATCCGTCCGGGCCGCCCTGCCGGCAGGCAGGACAGCAAGCGGCGCAGGAACTCATGGGTGTTGGGCGCGAAAGCCAGCGTCGCCGGGTCCGACAGGCCGAGCACCGCGGCGATGCGGCGCTGCGTGTCCGGTATGATCTCCCCGAAGATCCTGTCCCATTTGCGGTCGGCCAGCCGCGCCGCGTCCTGCCAGCAGGCCGCCTGGGCGTCGAAGGTCACATCGGGCCAGAGGTGATGGCTGTGGGCGGCAAAGTGGAGACGCCCGGGCGCAGCGGCAATGAACCGGCTGAAGTGTTCCTTGTAGCTCACGGGATCGCTCACGGAGTGGCTCACGGGCAGCGCTCAGCTTTCGCCGGCGCTATAGCCGTAGCTCATGGCCCGGCGCACGTCTTCAGGCAGCGGCGGCAGAGCCGAGCGCGGAATCAGAAAGGTGGAGAGCGCAAAGAGGTCGCCGAAGACGCGATAGCGGCGCGCCGCTTCGCTCAGGTAGTCGTGGCCCGATGAGCCGCCGGTGCCCAGCTTCATGCCGATCATGCGCTGCGCCATCAGGGCGTGACGATAGCGCCACGCCGTCATGGTCTCGTCGATATCCATCAGCAGGCTGAGCAGCCGAAAGGGCAGCTGCAGCGCCGGCTCATCGCGATAGAGCGTGATAAAGAGCGCGGCCTGCAGCGCCCGCCAGGAAAAGCGCCAGACCCCCTGGGCCGCCAGATCCGCATGGCGCGCCTCGTCGTAGATCGCCTCGAAACGCTCCTGCGCCGCCTCCAGGGCGGCAAGACCGGCATCGCGCTCCCTCGCGCCGATTGCGGCGTTGGCGCGCAGTGTGGCGCTGTCCTGGGCCAACATCCGCGCCACAGCGGCGCGGAAGCTTTCCTGAAAGCGGTAGCCACCAAGCTCGACAAAGGGTGTGCGACCCAGCCAGGCCTCGACCCGGTCGCTCAGGCTCGGGACGGCCTCGGCCTCCTGCACACGCTGCCGGTCGGCCTCGTTCAGGCGGCTGTCATAGGGGCGCTCGTCCGGGCTCACCCGCTGGCCGCGCCGCAGGCCCAGGCCGATCTCGATGAGCCGGAACTGCAGCGACTGAAAGCCGGAGGACGGGAACAGGAGATCGCGAAACTCGAGGAAGTCCAGCGGGGTCATGGTCTCCAGCACGTCGAGCTGCTCGGTCACAAGCTTCAGAATGCGCTGGATACGCTGCAGCGCGGCCACCGCTGCGCCGATGTCGCGGTCGGCAACCTTTTCGTTGGCGAAGATCCGGTTCACCAGACCCATCTCGTGGAGAATCTGCTTGAACCAGAGTTCGTAGGCCTGGTGGACGATGATGAACAGCATCTCGTCGTGGGCCGGCCGGCCGCGCCGCTCGCTCTCAGGCTGCTGCGCCGACAGCAGCCGGTCGAGTTGCAGATAATCGGCGTAGTAGAGCGGCTTGGAGTCTTGGCTCACGGCCCTGCACCCCCTTGTCCATGGACGGCTTGCGCCAGCCAAGCGTGATTCGCCGCAGCGATCAAGGTCGGTCGGCGAAGCAGACCTGGGCAATCGGCGGCAAATGGGCTGACAGCTGCGACCAGGACTCGCCAGCATCGCCGCTGAACCACAGCGCCCCGGTGGTCGATCCCATGACGAGACTGCGGCCATCGCCACCGACGGCCAGGGCGTGGCGATAGACGAGGTCGTAAGCGCTTTCCTGCGGCAGGCCCCGCGAGAAGCTCTCGAAACTGGCGCCGCCGTCCCCGGTGCGGGTAACGACAAAGCGTCCGTCGACCGGCACCCGGCACTCGTCCTTCACCGCCGGCACGAACCAGGCGGTCTTGGGGTCGCTGGGGTGGGCCGCAACGGCAAATCCGAAAGCCGAGGGGGCCACGTCCTTGATCTGCACGAAAGAGCGGCCGCCGTCTTCCGAACGGAAGATACCGCAGTGATGCTGGCACCAGACAACCTCCGGCGCATCCTGGCAGATGGCCAGGCGGTGAGGATCCTGGATGCGGGGGTCGTCCTTGCGGTCCGGGGGCATGTAGTCGGCGGCCAGACCCTTCCCACCCAGCACCCAGTTCGCACCATCGTCCTCGCTGATCCAGACACCGCCGCAGGAGATCCCGACAAGGATCCTGTCTCGATCGTCGACGATGACACTATGGATCCCGGGCTCGTCGTAGCCACCGCCAAACCACTCACTGCGCGAGGGCTGGTTCCAGAGAGACTCCACAAGCTCCCACGACTCGCCGCGATCATCAGAGCGGAAGAGACCGCCCGGCAGCGTGCCGGCCCAAAGACGCTTCGGCTGCTCCAGGCCGCCGCGGGCCAGGGTCCAGATGAACTTGAGGCTCGGTGCGTCTTCGCCCTCTCCGGGCGGATAGGCGGGAACCGGGAGCTCCTGCCAAGTCGCGCCGAAATCCTCTGAACGGTGCAGCTTGGCCCCGAAGTGACCGAGGTTGAGGGCCGCGTAGATCGCACCGTCGTGCTCGTTCTGCAGCACGGCAGAGACCGGATCGCCGAGAAAGCCGATACAGCGCGGCTGTGGGTCGCCGTCGAAGTTGACGTCAAAGAGCCCCTTGCGGGTCGCCACCAGCGTGAATCCGCCCACTTTGCCTATCCCCCGGAAAGTGCCTGGAAAACGAATACCTCGTCGGACTCGCCGACGGCGTCGCTCAAGCCGTCGCGGTCCGCGATCATCGCCGCATTGATGAAGACATTCACATGGCGGCGCAGGCGCCCCTGATCGTCGACGATGTAAGAGCGGAGAACCGGGCGCTCAGTGAACACCGCGGCAAGCACCTGGTCGAGGCGTCCTGACCCGACCTCGAGCGACGGGCAGTCGAGATGGCGCTGCAGATTGGCCGTGAAGGTGACACGTGGCATCCCAGGCTCCTGGCCCTAGAGCCTGCCCTTCCGAACAGCAAAACTCAATGCCGATTGCCGAAGCGGCCTAGGTCCCCTCCTGCGCGATGCGCAGCAGGTAGGCGCCGTAGTCGTTCTTGCGCAGCGGATCGGCTAGGCGGCAAAGGTCCTCTGCCGTGATGAAGCCCTTGCGGTAGGCAATCTCTTCGACACAGGCGATCTTGAGGCCCTGACGCTTCTCGATGGTCTGCACGAACTGCGCCGCTTCGATCAGGCTGTCATGGGTGCCGGTGTCGAGCCAGGCATAGCCGCGGCCGAAGCGCTCGACGTTCAACTGTCCGGCTTCCAGGTAGAGCCGGTTCAGGTCGGTGATCTCCAGTTCGCCCCGCGCCGAGGGCTTGAGGCCCTCCGCCAGATCGCAGACCTGCTCGTCATAGAAGTAGAGGCCCGTCACGGCAAAGCGCGACTTTGGCCGGGAAGGTTTCTCTTCCAGGCTGACCGCCCGGCCGGCGTCGTCGAACTCGACAACGCCGTAACGCTCGGGATCGGAAACCTGGTAGCCGAAGACCGTGGCCCCCGCACGCAGGCCGGCTGCGCGCATCAGCACCTCCTGCAGGCCCTGACCGTAGAAGATGTTGTCGCCGAGGATCAGGCTCGATTTCTGGCCGGCGATGAAGTCCCTGCCCAGCAGAAAGGCCTGGGCGAGCCCCTCCGGCTTGGGCTGAACCGTATAGCTGATCGAGATTCCCCAGCGCGCGCCGTCGCCCAACAGGGCCTGGAAGAGCGGCGCATCGTGGGGCGTTGTGATGATCAGGATGTCCCGGATGCCGGCCATCATGAGAACCGACAGCGGATAGTAGACCATCGGCTTGTCGTAGACCGGCAGGAGCTGTTTGCTGACCGCCAGAGTGACAGGGTGAAGCCGCGTGCCGGCGCCGCCTGCGAGAATGAGCCCCTTCATTGTCCCTGCGTCCTCTCTCGCCTTCAGGCCCCGCCGGCCGAAATCAGGCGGCCGCCCGCCTGCAACTCACGCAACACATCGCGCAGACCCAGCCGCCAATCGACAGCCGCCTGATGGAAGCGCTCCTGAAAAGCGTGGCAGTTCAGGGTCGAGTCCAAAGGCCGCCGCGCCGCGGTCGGGTAATCCTCTGTACCGATCGGTTGCACCGAAGGTCCGGGCCCGCCGGTCAGGGCGGCCTGCTCGGTAAAGATCGTCTCAGCGAAGCCGAACCAGCTCGTCCGCTCCGCGCCGCAGCAATGATAGGTTCCCCAGGGGATCTGCCCACGCCGGCCGGCCACCGCCAGCACCGCCGCGGCCAGCCCCTGTGCCGGGGTCGGGCAGCCGAACTGGTCGGCGACGACGCGGATCTCGCTGCGCTCCCGGCCCAGGCGCAGCATCGACTTCACGAAGTTCCGGCCGTGGGCGCCAAAGACCCATGATGTCCGCAGGATCACATGTCGGGCACAGGCTTGTCGTACGGCCGCCTCGCCGGCGGCCTTGCTGCGGCCGTACACGTTGATCGGTGTAACAGGGTCGTCCTCGTCGTAGGGGCTCCCCTTCCGGCCGTCGAAAACATAGTCGGTCGAGATGTGGATCAAGGCCGCCCCGGCGTCATGGCAGGCCTCGGCGACGAACCGCGCACCGTCGCGGTTGACCGCGAGCGCCCGGCCTTCTTCGGTCTCGGCGCGGTCAACGGCGGTGTAGGCGGCCGTGTTCACCACCACATCGACGCCACGGCTGATGACGGAGCGCAGGGCAAGACGATGTGTGATGTCAAGCTCCCGCCGGCCCATCGCCATCAGATCGAGACCCCGGGCGCTGGCCAGGCGCTCGATCTCGAAGCCGAGTTGCCCGCCCGCCCCAAGCAGCAGGATCTTCCCCGGCTCTGGCGCCTCGGCCACTCTATCCGGCCTTCTTCGGGTTCGCGAGCCCCAGGCGTTCGCCCTTGTAGCGGCGCTCCAGAATGCCCCGCCACCAGGCTTCGTGCTCGAGATACCAGGCGACGGTGGACTTGAGGCCGCTTTCGAAGGTCTCGCGCGGCTTCCAGCCCAGGGCCGCGCGCAGCTTCGAGGAGTCGACGGCGTAGCGCAGGTCGTGACCCGGCCGGTCGGCGACGAAGGTGATCAGGTCCCGGCGCGATGTGCCGTCAGCGCGCGGGCGCAGCTCGTCCACCAGATCACAGATCCTGCCCACCACATCGATGTTGCGCTCCTCGCTGTCGCCGCCGACGTTATAGGTCTCGCCGATGCGGCCCTCGGTCAGGACCGTCACCAGGGCCCGCGCATGGTCTTCCACATGCAGCCAGTCGCGCACGTTCTCCCCCTTGCCGTAGACCGGCAGCGGCTTTTCCTCCAGCGCGTTGATGATCATCAGCGGGATCAGCTTCTCAGGAAACTGGTAGGGCCCGTAGTTGTTCGAGCAGTTGCTGGTGACAGCGGGCAGCCCGTACGTTCGGTTCCAGGCGCGCACCAGATGGTCGGAAGCCGCCTTGCTGGCGGAATAAGGGGAATTCGGCTGATAGGGCGTTTCCTCGGTGAAATGCCCCTCCGCCCCGAGAGCGCCATAGACCTCGTCGGTGGAGATATGGTGGAAGCGGAAACGGGCGGCAGCCTCCCCCTCCAGCTCGCGCCAATAGGCCGTCGCGGTCTCCAGCAGGCGGTAGGTGCCGACGACGTTTGTCTGGATGAAATCGCCGGCGTCGTCGATCGAGCGGTCGACATGGGATTCCGCCGCCAGATGCATCACCGCATCGGGGCGATGATCCGCGAAGGCGGCGCGCAGGGCCGGCCCGTCGCAGATATCGATCTGCTCAAAGGCGTAGCCGGCATCCTCCGCCCAGTGCTCGATGGCTTCCGGCGTCGCCGCATAGGTCAGCTTGTCGAGGTTGACCACCCGGGCGATCCGGCCGGACAGCAGCGCACGGATCACCGCCGAGCCGATGAACCCGGCACCGCCGGTCACCAGAACCTTCATGAAGCGACCCCTAAAGCAGGTCCGGCACCGCGGCAGGCCGCCGGACCCTGTTCAAGAAACGAGCTAAGTCGCTTATCCATATTCGAAAAATCCTGACAATTCCCTTAGCGGCGGCCACTGGCTGTCGCGGGGCGAGAGCACCGCCTCCGCCGCCGCGACCGGCCAGTCGATCCCCAGGTCGGGATCGTTCCAGAGGAGACCACGCTCGGTTTCCGGCGCGTAGTAATCGCTCACCTTGTAGATCACTTCGGTGTCGGGTTCCACGGTGCAGAACCCATGGGCAAAGCCGACGGGAATGAAGATCTGGTTCCAGTCGGCGGCGGAGACCGTCGCCGACACGTGGCGGCCGTAGGTGGGGGAGCCCCGACGCAGGTCGACTGCGACATCGAAGACCGCGCCGCGCACCACCCTCAGCAGCTTCGCCTGGGCGTGCGGCGGGATCTGAAAATGGAGGCCGCGCAGCGTCCCGACGGCCGCCGAGAGCGACTGGTTGTCCTGCACGAAGTCGGCTTCGATCCCTGCCGCAGCCAGGTCGCGCCTGCTGTAGGTCTCCGAGAAAAATCCCCGGTGGTCGCCATGCTTCACCGCCTTGATCAGGCGCACCTCGGGAATCGCCAGACTTGTCACGTCCATGAACAGAGGCTCTCAGGGTTGCAGGCAGTGGGCCGGGGTCCGGAGTCGCCGCGGCATCATACTGCAATCGCGGTGGAGGGGGCGAACCGCTGCAGCGCTCTACCCCATTCGCGCCTCAATTGCGGAAGATCATCGTGATCTCCGGAAACAGCAGGACCAGCGCCAATACGAAGAGCTGGAGGACGATGAACGGCAGGAAGCCGCGGAAAATCTCCGGCAGGGTGATATGGGGCGGCGCCACCGACTTCAGGTAGAAGGCCGCGGGCCCGAAGGGCGGGCTGAGGAAACTCACCTGCATGTTGACGCAGAACAGAATGCCGAACCAGACGGCAACGAAGCTGGGCGCCGCCACCAGCGCGCCGGTCAGCCCCAGTTCCTCGATCGGCAGCTTCAGGACGATGGGCAGGAAGACCGGCATGACCAGCAGCACGATACCGACCCAATCCATCACCGCGCCCAGCAGCAGGAAAATCAGCATCATCAGAAGCAGGATGCCGAAGGTCGGGAACTCCGTCCCGATGATCAGATTGGCGACATAGGTCGGCCCGCCGGCGATGGTGTAGGCGCCGGCCAGGGCCGTTGCCCCGAAGGTGATCCAGAGAATGGTGCCGGTCGACTTCCAGGTCCGCATCAGCGCTTCCTTGACCAGCGACCAGGACAATTCCCCGCGCAGCGTAATGAGGATGAGCACGGCGACCACGCCCATCCCGGCCGCTTCGGTAATGGCGGTGATTCCACCATAAATCGAGCCCAGCACCACAAAGACGATGAGCAGGGGCGCAATCAGGCCGGGCAGGGCACGCAGCTTGTCCGCCATGGTGACCTCGTCGCCGCCTTCCGGCAGAGGCGCCTGCTCCGGATACCTGCGGGTGCGGTACATGATGTAGGCGATGTAGCAGCCGCCGAGGATGAAGCCCGGCACGAAGGCCGCCTTGAAGAGCGCATGGATCGAAGTCTCGGTCACCAGACCGTAGATGATCAGCACGATGGACGGCGGGATCATGGTTCCCAGGCTGCCGGAGGCGCAGATCGTGCCGATGGCGAGATCCTGGTTATAGCCGAGGCGCAGCATGTTCGGCAGCGCGATGAGCCCCAGCAGCACAACCTCGCCGCCGATGATGCCGGACATGGCGGCCATGATGATGGCCATGATGGCGGTGACGATGGCGATGCCGCCGCGGGTGCGGCTCAGCCAGACATTGAGGCTGTCGAACATCGCCTTGGCGATGCCCGATCTTTCCATCAAACAGGCCATGAAGATGAACAGCGGCACCGATATCAGGACATAGTCCGTCATCAGTCCGTACATGCGCTGGGCCAGGATGTTCAGCGGACCGGTCCCGAAGGAGCGGAACAGGATGTCCGGCCCGAACTTCATCATCAGGACGGCAACCGCCAGAAAGCCCGACGCGAAGCCCAGCGGCATACCGATTGCCAGCAGAACGAACAATCCGATGAGCAGGATCAGCGAGATCGTTCCGATATCCATAAAACCTGGCCCCCCAAAGACCCTGATACTGCCAAGCGCGGGCCCCGGCCCCGCTGCCCCCCTGATGCCCGGTTGACGTCCGGGTCAGTCGATATGCTCTTCCTTTACCTCTTCGGCGAGGTCGTGAACCTCTTTCTTCTTGTTCCAATCGGCAATCAGGTTGGTCACCGACTGGAGGGCGATCAGCACCACCGCCACGAGGATCAAGGGTTTCATCGTCGCCGGAATCGGTGGATCCCAGGCGGTGCCAAAGGTCTCCCAGCGCAGCATCTTGACCCAGGCCTCGTTGAAACCGCCGTAGACGACAGCACCCGCAAAGATGCAGATCAGCAGCACGGAGATCACATCGAAGAGACGCTGCCAGCCGCGCGGGACCATGTCGTAAAGGATGAAGATGCGGATGTGGCCGCGCTGCTGCATGACGTAGAGGCCGGCCAGCAGGTAGACGCAGCCAGCCAGCCACATCGACATCTCGTTGACCCAGAGGGTCGGCGCCTCGAAGACGTAGCGCATCACCACTTCGAAGAACATGATGGCGACGATAAAGGCGACGAGAAACATTGCGACCCGGCTGATCGCAATGCTGATGCGGTCCATCCAGTTTTCGACCTCATGCTCAACCATCACCCGGCTCCCTTCTCCGCTTCATGCGCCGTTCCGGTGCTTAGTCTACGAAGTGCACGGTCTGCGGTAACGCTCCGAGAAAGTTCGGGCCCCTGCCGCGTTCCGCAGCCAGGGGCCCGATTATGGACTGATGCGCCAGCGCTTACTGCACCAGGCCCAGGGTCTTCAGGAAGGTGGTGTGGCTGTCGACCAGAGCACGGGCTTCCGGCGTCTTTTCGGCCCAACCCTGCCAGGCCTGCTGTGCAGCCTGACGGAACGTGGCGCGGTCTTCCGCAGACCAGTCGTGGAGGGTGACACCCTTCTCGCGCAGCATCGCCGCGGCCTCGTTGTTCTTGACCTCGAAGGTCAACGCTGTCTGGAAGGCCAGCTTCTGCATGGCGACCTCGATGATGCGCTGCAGATCTTCCGGCAGGGCATCCCAGGCGTCCTTGCGGATCGCCAGGTGATCCGAGGGCATGGAGTGGAAGCCCGGATAGGTCGCATGGCTGACAAGGTCATAGAGGCCGAGGCCAACGTTGTTGGCGAGACCGGAGGCATCGGCCCCGTCGATGATCTTCGTCTCCAGCGCGGTGAAGATCTCGGTGAAGTCCATCACCACAGGCTTGGCGCCCAGATTGGCGAAGATCTCGGTCTCCAGGCCCGGCGGCGAGCGGAATTTCCAGTCCTTCAGATCTTCCGGCCCGGCAATCGGCCGGGAGGAAGACATCGACTCCTGGCCATAAATCCACCAGCCGATGAGCTGCATGTTGTATTCGTTGTAAAGCTCGTTGGCCGCCGCTTCGCCGCCGCCGTAGTAGAACCAGGCGTACTGCTGCCAGGGTGTGTCGTAGCCGCCCATGATGTCGCCGACGAACTGGAAGGCCGGGTTCTTGCCGGTCTGGTAGGCACCGCCGGTCATGTCGCCATCCAGGATGCCGCTGGCCGCTGCGTCGAAGGTCTCCGTCGGCTTCACCACCGAGGCGGAGAAGAACATCTCGATATCCAGCCGGCCGCCGGACATGGTTTCGACATCGTCGACAAACTGCTGGGCGAGCTTGCCGGAGACCGTCTCCGGCGCGTAGTGGGTCTGAATGCGCAGAGTGTGCTCTGCGCTGAAAGCCGAGGAGACGGCAAACACCGAGGTGGCCGCCGCCAGGGCGGCGATTTTCAATGAACGCATGGGTTCCTCCCGTTTTATTTCTCTTGCGCGAAGCATCGCCGCGCGGCTCCCGGCACGAGTTTCCGCGCCTTCGGGCGCTAGCCTAGGGCAAAGTGCAAAGGGCGACAACAGGTTACGGCAGCTTGGGGCTGACGCCGGCGGTCAACTCAAGGGGCTGATGGCAAGGGAGGCCGCTGCTCCCGCGGACTGCAGCCTTGCGCCCGACCCCAGCCCTGTCGCGGCCGGCATCTGCGCTGCTTGAAGGACAAGACAGCCGCTAAGCACCCGGATCACCACGAAATCCTGTTCGAGACTCAACCGGCGGGCTTCTCGGCCCTGGCCTTCTCCGCAATGGCACGCAGCGCCGGGCGATAGGCCGACATCACCTTGATCCCCTGCTTGGAAAGGTAGGCTTCCGCTGCGGCGCGGGCGGTGGAATGGGTGTCTTCGAAGCCTTCGGCGTAGAACTCGCCGTTCAACTCCCAGGTGACACGCCAGCGGTATCCGGGTCGGCCGACCGGCCTGAGCGGCCCGGGATTTCCGGGCCAAGGCTCGACAACGAGGTTGTAGTTCTTGAGACCATGCATCTCAACCAGCCCCGCCCTGTTTCCGGCGCAAGCGCACGCAGTGCGGCGCTTTCCTCGTCACTATAATCCAAGTCCGGCGGGGGGTTCATCCGAAAAAACGGAGCAGCGCTAGAACCTTTGACGGCCCAGACGCAGGGCATTGCCGATCACCGAGACGGAAGAGAGCGACATGGCGGCGGCCGCGAACATCGGACTCAACAACCATCCGGTGAGCGGAAACAAGACACCGGCCGCAAGAGGCACGCCCAAGCCATTGTAAAGGAACGCAAAGAAAAGGTTCTGTCTGGTGTTGCCAAGGGTGGCCCTGCTGAGGCGGCGCGCCATATAGAGCCGCCCCAGGTCGCCCTTCAGCAGCGTGATGCCGGCCGCCTCGATCGCAACATCGGTGCCGCTGCCCATGGCAACGCCGATGTCCGCCTGCGCCAAGGCCGGACCGTCGTTGATCCCGTCACCGGCCATGGCGACGATATGCCCCTGCTCCTGGAACTGTCGAACCAGCGCCGCCTTGTCGGCCGGCAGGGCGTCGGCAACGATGCGCGTGATGCCCAGATCCCCGGCGATGGCTTCGGCAACGGCCTGGGTATCGCCGCTGACCAGAACGACCTCCAAGCCGTCGGCGCGCAAATCGGAGATCGCCTGGGGGGAGGTCGGCTTCAAAGCATCGGCGATGGCGATCAGGCCCAGCAGTCGGTCGTCTTCGGCAACAGCAATCACCGTCTGGCCCCTGCTCTCGATAGCGCTGATCACCGAATCCACCGTGCCCGTCGCGATACCGAGATGCGTGAGCCAGGCGATGGAGCCGGCCCGCAAGACAGCGCCCTCCAACCGCCCCTGAACCCCCTTGCCGGTCACGGCTTCGAAGTCGGTCAACGGTGTCACAGGCAAACCGCGCGCCTGGGCCGCAGCCAGCACGGCCGCCGCCAAGGGGTGTTCGCTGCGCTGCTCCAGGCTCGCCGCCACCTGCAGCAGGCGGTCCTCGGAAACGCCCTCGGCCGGCGAGACGGCGACCACCGAGGGCCGCCCCTCGGTCAGAGTGCCGGTCTTGTCGATCAGCAGGGTATCCGCCGCGGAGAGACGCTCCAGCGCCTCGGCTTCCTTCACCAGAATGCCGAGGCCTGCGCCGCGGCCGACGGCCACCATGATGGACATCGGCGTGGCAAGGCCCAGCGCGCAAGGACAGGCTATGATCAGAACCGAGACAGCGGCGATAAGCGCATAGGCGAAGGCCGGCGGCGGGCCCAACACCGCCCAGGCGGCAAAGCTGGCGACAGCGATCAGCACCACGATGGGGACCAGCACGGCCGCTGCCTTGTCTGCGAGGCGCTGGACGGGCGCGCGGCTGCGCTGCGCATTGCCGACGAGTTGAACGATCTGGGCGAGAACGGTCTCGCGCCCCACCTTCTCGACACGGAAAACAAGGCTGCCGCTGGCGTTCACCGTGCCGCCGACGACACGGTCCCCACGCCGCTTTGCCTGCGCCACCGCTTCGCCGGTCAGCATGGACTCATCGATGCTGCTCTCGCCGTCGACCACCCTGCCGTCGGCGGGAACCTTTTCGCCGGGCCTCAGCAAGACATGATCGCCGGGCTGCAGAGATTCCGCCGGCACCTCGCGGTGGCTTCCATCGCTCTCCACCAGGCGGGCGGTTTTCGGGGTGAGGTCCAGCAGGGCCCGCAGCGCACTGCCGGTGCGTTCGCGCGCCCGCAGCTCCAGCACCTGGCCCAGCAGCACCAGCGTGACGATCACGGCAGCCGCCTCGTAATAAACGGGCAACGCGCCGGAGGCGTCCCGGAAAGAGGCGGGAAACACCCCGGGCAGTGTCGTGGCCGCCAGGCTGAACAGAAAAGCGGCCCCGGTGCCCATGGCGATCAAGGTGAACATGTTCAGGTGGCGCGTCCTGACGGACGCCCAGCCGCGTTCGAAAAAGGGCCAGCCGCCCCAGAGCACCACAGGTGCCGAGAGCCCCAGCTGAACCCAGGCCGACCAGGTCGGCGTCAGCAGCCGCAGCCCGGCGAGGTGCTCGCCCATGACCAGGGCAACGAGCGGCAGTGTCAAAACCGCTGAGATGCGAAAGCGCTGCTGCATGTCCTCGAGTTCGGGATTGGGCCCGTCGTCGAGCGTGATCTCCTTGGGCTCCAGGGCCATGCCGCAGAGCGGACAGCTGGCCGGCCCGCGCTCCTCGATCTCCGGATGCATCGGACAGGTGTAAAGCGCCTCGGGGTCGGCCGGCGCTTGCGGCGCCCCCCTGCCCTCGAGCACAGCCTCCGGATCGCGACGGAACTTCTCCAGGCAATGGGTGCTGCAAAAATAGTGGGTCGCACCGGCGTGTACGTGGTGCAGAGCATCCTCCGTCCTGGCGACGGCCATACCGCAGACCGGATCGACAGCCGTCTCGAGACGGCCTTCGGGATCGCCGCAGCCGCCCGCCGGGGTAGACGCTTCGTGACAGCCCGATTTGGCCGCTGTGGCCATCGCCTGTGCTCCTGGCTCCTGCTTCATCCCCAAGGTCTGCGCCTTCCAGTCACTGGAAGGTCAAGACCGGATGAACCCACTGTGCTCCCTGCTTTGGAAGGCGCGCGGGCCGCGGGAATACAAAGCTTCCCAAGCCGGGACGGTCGGGCTACATGATAGGCAACCGATCAATCAATTGGCCTGCTGACCATTCCACTTTTCGGCGCCACGCCGCCGGTACCACGCCATCGGCACCACGCCATCGGCACCACGCCATCGGTACCTTGGCCGCGTTGCGGCGGCCGCGCGGTTCTTGCGAGGCCAAGTCCCTGGGAGGGTAGTGAACCTATGCGTAATCTGGAACTTGCCGGCCGCTCTGTCGCCCGCTCACTGAACGGCATGGCGGCAACCTCGCACAGCCTGGCGACACTGACCGCGATCAACGTGCTTCAGGACGGCGGCAACGCCATGGACGCCGCGGTCGCGGCCTGTGCGGTGCAGGGCGTGGTGGAACCGGAATCGACCGGGATCGGCGGCGACTGCTTTGTTCTCTATGCCCCGCGCGGCAGCGCCGACATCGTTGCCTTCAACGGCTCCGGGCGCGCACCCAAGGCAGCGACGGCTGCCTGGTATGCCGAGCAGGGCATCGACACCCTCGAGCGCTACAGCCCCCACTCGGTGACCGTTCCCGGGTCCATCGACGCCTGGGACCGGCTGCTGCGCGACCACGGCACACGCAGCCTGGGCGACATGCTGCAGCCGGCCATCCGCTTCGCGCGCGACGGCTATGCCATCACCGAGCGTGTCGCGACGGACTGGGAGAGCGAGATCGAAACCCTGTCGTACGATCCGGCGACCGCGCGGATTTTCCTTCCCGGCGGCAGGCCGCCCGGGCTCGGCAAGGTCCACCACCAGCCGCAGCTCGCCGCAAGTCTGGAACTGATCGCCCGCGAAGGCCGGGATGCCTTTTACAAGGGTGAGATCGCCGAAGATCTTGTCGATCACTTACGCGCGCTGGGCGGCCTGCACAGCCTGGAGGATTTCGCCACGGCCGAAGGCGCGTACGTCACTCCCATCAAGTCCGGCTATCGGGGTTTCGATATCGTTCAGTGCCCGCCCAACGGCCAGGGTGTCATCGCGCTGCTTATCCTGAACATTCTCTCCGGCTACGACCTCGCCAGTTTCGGCGAGATGACGGCAGAGCGTCTGCATCTGGAAATCGAGGCCATGCGCCTGGCCTATCGGGAGCGCGACGCCCATCTGGCCGATCCGGCACAGGCCGAAGTCCCGGTGGAGCGCCTGCTCTCCGAAGACTATGCGGCGGACCTGCGCCGGCAGATCGATCTGAAACGCGCGATGGCCGCCCCGGCCCCGGCGCCGGTCGCGGCCCATGCCGACACTGTCTACCTCAGCGTCGTCGACAAAGACCGCAACGCGGTCAGCTTCATCAATTCGACCTTCAACTCCTTCGGCAGCGGCATCACCGGTCCGAAGAGCGGCGTGGTGCTGCAGAACCGCGGCGGCGCCTTCTCTGTCGACCCGGCGCATCCCAACTGCATCGCCCCCGGCAAACGGCCGATGCACACCATCATTCCCGGCATGATGGTGAAGGACGGACGCGCGGTCATGCCCTTCGGCGTCATGGGCGGCCACTACCAGGCGGCAGGGCATGCCCGCTTCCTCACCAACCTGCTGGACTTCGGGCTCGACGTGCAGCAGTCCATGGACATGCCGCGCATCTTCGCCCTGCCCGGCGAGGGCGAGACGGAGGTGGAAGCCGAAAGCGGGGTTCCGCAAGAGGTTCTGTCGAAGCTCGAGGCCATGGGTCATCGTTTCTGCAAGCCGGCGAAGCCGATCGGCGGCAGCCAGGCGATCCGCATCGACTGGGAGGCCGGCACCCTGGCCGGCGGCTCCGACCCGCGCAAGGACGGCTGCGCGCTGGGTTATTAGACTGGGCTATTAGACTGGGCTATTAGACTGGGCTATTAGACTGGACGCCTCATGACCGCACTCGACCCGGCCCTGCACGAGGTCTACACCCAGATCTCGACGGCGACGATCACCACGATCCTTCTCAAGAAAGGCCTGCGCAACGTCTGGCTGCGCGGCGCCAGGCCGCTGGTCGATGCACGCGCGCGCCGGGTCGGGCCCGCCTTCACGCTGCGCTTCGTCCCGGCGCGCGAGGATCTCGCGACCCCGGCATCCTGGTCGTCGCCCACCTCAACGCGCGCCGCGATCGAGGAGATGCCGGAAGGTGTCATCACCGTCGTCGATGCCATGGGCGTGCAGGATGCCGGGATCTTCGGCGACATTCTCTGCGCAAGAATGCACAAGCGCGGCGTCGAGGCTTTGGTGACGGATGGCGTGCTGCGCGATCTTGAGGGCGTCGAGGCCAGCGGCCTGCCGGTCTGGTGCAACGGTATCGCAGCGCCATCATCGGTCACCGGGCTGACCTTCGTCGGCTGGCAGGATCCCATCGCCTGCGGCGGCGTGGCGGTCTTCCCCGACGATCTCATCGTCGCGGACCGCGACGGCGCCGTGGTCATCCCCCAGGCTCTGATCCGGGAAGTGGCCGACCTGGGCCTGGAGCAGGAACGCCTGGAGGCCTGGATCATGCGCGAAGTCGGCCATGGCGCGAAACTCCCCGGCCTCTATCCGCCTAATGAGGAAACGCTGGCGCGCTATCGCAAGGAAACCGGGGAAGGCTGAGCAGCCAAATCCTCCTTGCCAGGCTGCCGAGGCTTTCCTAGCCTCTAACCCATGCGAAGCGTAAAGCGATTCTTTCCCGGCTACAGGCTGCGGCGCGGAACCCCGGAAGACGGGGACGCGCTGCTGCGGGTGCATCAGCGCGCGATCCTGACCCTGGGGCGGCGCATCTACAGCGATGCCCAACTGGAAAGCTGGGCCAGCGGCAACACTTCCGAACGCTATGGCGCGGCGATGCTCGAAGACCAGGAGATCTTCGAGGTCGCGGTCAACCGCAAGGCGGGCATCGTGGCTTTCTGCTCCCGCAAGGACCACGAGGTCCGCGGTCTTTACGTCGACCCCGATTGGGCGCGTCTGGGTATCGGCCGGCTGTTGCTCCAGCGCGCAGAGGCGGCGATCAGGTCGACAGGCCATCACCGGGTGTCCATCGGCGCCAGCCTCGTCGGCCTGCCGTTCTACGAATCCCAGGGCTACCGGGTGCTGCGCCACCGTCACTGGAAAACCCGCGGTGGGCTCTTCATTCCCGCAGCAGAGATGGAGAAACAGCTGCGCCGGGCTACGGAGTCCTCGGCGGGGGACTGAACGCACGCTTCGCCGTCGCGGCCCGGGCGGGGGTATCGGTCTTGCAGGAGGCGTCAACATTCTTCAGGCCACGCCAGTCCTCCTCCGCGCCCGCCAATCGATCACCGCGGTCTTTTTCATCAACGGCACCTTGATCGGCTGCTGGGCTTCGGCCATTCCGCAGATCAAGCAGCGGCTCGCACTCGACGAGGGCGACCTGGGCCTTGCACTGCTGTGCTTCGCGCTCGGATCGATCCTCGCCATGCTGGTCGGCGGCCCCAGGATCGACCGCTTCGGCAGCCGTCTCGTCGTCGGCATCAGCGCACTGGGCTTTTGTCTCGCCCTGCCCCTGGTGCTGGTCGCCGGCTCCCTGTCGGACCTGTTGCTCGTCGCCGTGGTCATCGGTTTCGCCAACGGCCTGATGGATGTCAGCATGAATGCGCAGGGCGTGACCGTCGAACGCGGCCTCGAGCGACCGACCATGTCCTCCCTGCATGCCTTCTTCAGCATCGGCGGCATGGCTGGCGCCGGCGCGGCCGCCCTCACCTATGCGCTCGGCGGCGGCCTGCAGCATCTGCTGCCCGGTGCGACTCTTGTGCTCCTGCCGGCAGCCATGGTCGCCCTGCAGCCGCTGCTGACCGATGCGCGAGGCAAAGAGAGCAAGGCGCGCCTCATCGCCCTGCCGCCGCGCCCACTCTGGCTGGTGGCCGCTTTCGCCTTCATCGCCTTTATCTGCGAAGGCGCGATGTTCGACTGGTCGGCGGTCTATCTGCGTGAGGTCATGGGCAGCGGCGCAAGCATCGCCGCGCTCGGCTTCGGCGTCTTCTCGGCGGCCATGGCAGCGGGCCGCCTGCTGGGCGACCGGGTCGTCGCCCGCCACGGACGGGTCCGGGTGCTGCGGGTCAGCGCGGTTGCGGCGGGGCTGGGCTACGCGGTCGCCCTCAGCGCAAGCGCGGTTCCTCTCGCCCTGGCGGGCTATGCGCTGATCGGCCTCGGCGTCGCCAACATCGTGCCGATCCTCTTTTCGCTCGGCGGCAGCCGGCGGGACATCGGCCACGGCAGCGGCATCGCCGCCGTGGCTACGGCCGGATACAGCGGCGCGCTGCTGGGTCCGGCCTGGGTGGGGTTCCTGGCGGATGCCGCGGGGCTGCGCCTCTCCCTCGCCCTGACGGCGCTGTTTCTGGTGCTCCTCGTGGTCTTCGGCGCGCGGGCGCGTTCTGCTTAGAGATCGCGCTCCGGATAGCAGAGGCAGTCTTCCAGGGCGGTCAGGAAGCCCTGCGCCACCGTGGTCTCCGGGTCCATCTCTCTCATGATGCGCCGAAGCACGGTGCTGCCCTCCGGAAAGCGGCGCATCTGGGCGATGGTCTGCTTTGCCAGCCGCTCGCCCAAGGGCCAGTCGTCCTGATAGACCCCGGTGTCGGCCGGTACATCCCAGTAGCGCCAGGCCCCGTCCCCATCCAGGCTGACGGTGGGGAACTTCAGCCATTCCTGTTCCCACCAGTCGGCCGCCTTGGCAGCCTCGGCGGCGGCGGACTCGCTCTCCTGGCGAAAGTCGCCAAGGTCCAGAACCTTCTTGGATGCTGCCATCATCTGTGTTCCTCCCTTTCTGGGACAGCCTTTCTCGGACGGAGTACGCCGGGGCTAGACCGAGAAGTACTTCGCCTGCGGATGGTGCAGGACGATGGCCGAGGTCGACTGCTCGGGGTGAAGCTGGTGCTCGTCGGACATCACGATGCCGATCTCCTCGGCATTCAGAAGCGCCAGGAGCTGCTCCTGGTCCTCCAGGTTGGGGCAGGCCGGATAGCCGAAGGAGTAGCGCGAGCCGCGATAGCCCTGGCTCAGCATGACCTCCATGTCGCGGGCGTCCTCGTGGCCGAAGCCCAGTTCCGCGCGGATGCGCTTGTGCAGGTATTCGGCCAGGGCCTCGGCCATTTCGACGCCCAGGCCGTGCAGGTAGAGGTAGTCCTGATAGCGGTCGTCATTGAACCAGTCGCGCGCCACGTCGGAGGCGTTCTGCCCGACGGTGACGACCTGCAGGCCCAGGACATCCCGTTCCCCGCTTTCGACGTCGCGCAGGAAGTCGGCGATGCAGAGCCCGCCTGCGCGGGCCTGGCGCGGCAGGGTGAAGCGCGCCACCTCCCGGTCCCGCTCCTCGGGATCGAAGACGATCACGTCATTGCCCTCAGCGTTGGCCGGCCAGTAGCCGTAAACCGCCTGGGGTACCAGGATGTCCTGCTGCTTGGAGACGTCGAGCATGCGTTTCAGGGTCGGGCGCAGTTCGCGCCGCGCCCACTTCATGTAATCCCCCAGTGAACGGCCGTTCTTCCGAAAGCCCCACTGAAACTGGTAGAGCATGCGGTCGTTCAGGAAGGGCACCAGGGCATCCAGCGGTACCCGCGCCAGCACCCGCGGCCCCCAGAACGGCGGCTCCGGAACCTCCACGCCTTCGGCCAGTTCCCCCCGGCGCAGGCGGGTCTCTTCCAGGTCCACAGGGCGCTGATCGGCCCGTGTCGCCTGTCCCAGAACCCGTTTGGTCTTGTTGGAGCGCGGCTGCCGCTTTTCCGTGCGCTCGCTGACGTGGGCGGCAAAGTTGCCGTTCACCACCTTGTCCATCAGCGACAGGCCGTCGAAGGCGTCGCGGGCATAGGCCACCTGGCCAGTGGCATAGGCCGCCGCACAGTCCTGCTCCACATAGTTGCGGGTGAGCGCGGCGCCGCCCAGCATCACCGGGACAGAGACCTTCTCGCGGGTCATCCGCTCCAGGTTCTCACGCATCACCACTGTCGACTTCACCAGCAGACCGGACATGCCCACCGCATCGGCCTCGTGTTCGACCACGGCCGCCAGGATGTTGTCGATGGGCTGCTTGATGCCCAGGTTCACAACCTTGTAGCCGTTGTTGGTGAGGATGATATCGACCAGGTTCTTGCCGATGTCGTGAACATCGCCCTTCACCGTGGCCAGAACGATGGTGCCCTTCTCCTGGCCCTCGACCTTCTCCATGTGCGGCTCAAGGAAGCGCACGGCGGCTTTCATGGTCTCGGCGGACTGCAGCACGAAGGGAAGCTGCATCTTGCCGGCGCCAAAGAGTTCGCCCACGACCTTCATACCGTCCAGCAGGTGGACGTTGATGATGTCCAGGGGCGGATGCTTGGCCATAGCCTCGTCCAGATCGTCTTCCAGACCCTTGCGGTCGCCGTCGATGATACGGTCCTTCAGACGCGTCTCCACATCTTCGGCGCGCGCCTTCTTCTCGCTGGCGACGGCCGAGCGCCCCTCGAAGAGCCCGATGAAGGCCTGAAGGGGGTCGTAATCCTCCCTCCGTCGGTCGAAGATCAGGTCTTCCGCCGCCTTCACCTCTGCCTCGGGAATCTTGTGCAGAGGCATGATCTTGCTGACATGCACGATGGCAGCGGTCAGGCCGCGCTTGATGGCGTGATCCAAGAAGACCGAATTCAACACGTGGCGCGCGGCGGCATTGAGGCCAAAGGAGATGTTGGAGAGGCCCAGCAGGATCTGACAGTCCGGCAGTTCGCGGGCGATGCCTTCGATGGCCTCCAGGGTCCAGACACCCAGTTTGCGGTCGTCTTCATTGCCGGTGCAGATGGTGAAGGTCAGCGGATCGATGATCAGATCGCTGGCCGGCAGGCCATGCTTTATGCAGGCAAAGTCGTGCAGGCGCTTGGCAACCGCGACCTTTTGATCCGCCTCCTTGGCCATGCCCTCTTCATCGATGGTAAGGGCGATCACCGCAGAGCCGAAGCGCCGCGCCAGCTCAAGCCGCTTTGCCGCCGGCTCTTCGCCGTCCTCGAAGTTGATGGAGTTGAGAACCGGCTTACCGCCGTAGAGTTTCATCGCCGCTTCGAGCACCGGCAGCTCGGTGGAATCGATGACCAGCGGCGCGGTCACCGAGCCACGCATGCGGCCCACGACCTCGTTCATCTCGGCGGTCTCGTCGCGGCCGACAAAGGCGGTGCAGACATCGATGGCGTGGGAGCCTTCCTTGGCCTGCTCCACCCCCATGGCCACGCAGCCGTCCCAGTCGGCCGTCTCCTGCAGCTCCCGGAACTTCTTGCTGCCGTTGGCATTGCAGCGTTCGCCGATGGAAAGATAGGCGTTTTCCTGGCGCAGAGAAATCTGGCCATAGAGTGAAGCCAGGGACGGAACCCAGAAGGACTTTCTCGGCTTCGGCACCGGGCGGATCGCAAGCTTGGACTCTTCGCCGGCGCGGCGGCGCAGCATCGCATCCAGGGCGGCGATGTGATCGGTGGTGGTGCCGCAGCAGCCGCCGATCAGGTTCACGCCGTCCTCCTGCAGGAAGCGTTCCAGCCAGCCGGCCAGTTCCTGGGGCTGCAGGGGATAGGACGTCTTGCCGTCCACCAGTTCCGGCAGGCCGGCGTTGGGCTGGACCGAGATCGGGCCGGCCCAGTTTTCCGCCAGCCATTCCAGATGGGGCGCCATTTCCTGCGGCCCGGTGGCGCAGTTGAGGCCGGCCACCGAAACGTCGAGGGCCTTCAGCACCGTTGCGGCCGCAGCAATGTCGGCGCCGACGAGAAGGGTCCCGGTGGTTTCCACCGTCACCTGAACCATAACCGGCAGGTCCGGCTTGCCCGCCCTGGCCCGCGCGGCCTTCGCGCCATTGACGGCGGCTTTCACCTGCAGCGTGTCCTGGCAGGTCTCGATCAGAACCGCGTCGACGCCGCCCGCGATCAGGCCGTCGCACTGGGTGGCGAAGGCCTGCTCCAGGCTGTCGTAGTCAATGTGGCCCAGCGACGGCAGGCGCGTGCCCGGCCCGACAGAGCCGACCACGAAGCGGTCACGCCCGTCGGCGGCAAAGAGCTCCGATGCCTCGCGGGCAAGCTCGGCCGCGCGCTGGTTGATCTCCACGGCACGGTCCTGCAGACCGAACTCGCCAAGGGTGATGGGGGAGCCGCCGAAGCTGTTGGTCTCGACCATGTCGGCGCCGGCTTCGAAGTAGCCGCGGTGAATCTCCCGCACGATATCGGGGCGCGAGAGGTTCAGAACCTCGGTGCAGTTCTCCTGCCCCCAATAGTCCCCCTCGATGGAAAGGTCCATCGCCTGCACGCGGCTGCCCATGCCGCCGTCGCAGAGCAGGACGCGCTGCGTGAGCTGATCGTAGAACTTGCTCACCGCAGTCCTCCGACAGCAAGGGGCCTCGGGGCTTCTGTCGGTTCGCGGCCGGCCGCGTCGGAGAGCAGCAGACGGCAGACGGCAGCCGTCAGATCGGCACGGTTCAGCGTATAGATGTGAAACTCCTCAACGCCCCGGGCGACAAGATAGCGGCAGAGCTCCGCGGCCACGGAGACGGCGACCGGGTTTCGCACCTCCGCGTTTTCCTCAAGCCCCTCAAAGAGCCGGACCAGCCAGGCCGGCACCGCCGCCTTGCAGGCCTTGGCGATTTGCAGGGTCCGCTGGAAGTTAACGATCGGCAGGATACCCGGGATGATCGGCGCCGTGATGCCGGCGGCATGGGCGCGGTCCAGGAAGCGGAGATAGTCGTCCGGGTCGAAGAAAAACTGCGTGATGGCCCTGCGCGCGCCGGCATCCAGCTTGCGTTTCAGGTTGTCGAGGTCGGCCTGGGCCGTCAGTGCCTCGGGGTGCACTTCGGGATAGGCGGCAACAGAGATGTCGAAGTCGGCGACGCGGCGCAGTCCGGCAACGAGGTCGGCGGCAAAAGCATAGCCCTGCGGGTGCGGCCTGAAATCCCTGCTGTCCTTTGGCGGGTCGCCCCGCAAGGCCACGATCCGGCGCACCCCGGCGGCCCAGTAGCGCTCGGCCAGGGCATCGATCTCGGCACGGCTGGCACCCACACAGGTGAGGTGCGCCGCACAGACAACATCGGTCTCGTTCAGGATCCGCTCGACAGCGCGGATCGTACGCTCCTGCGTGGTTCCGCCGGCGCCATAGGTCATCGACACGAAGCGCGGTTCGAGCGCCTCGAGATCCTTCAGCGCTCGCCAGAAACGCTCTTCAGCGAGGGGGGAGGACGGCGGGAAGAACTCAAAGGAAAACCGTGGTCCGGGACCACAGCTTTCGCCATCGTCGCCGCCTGCCGGTCCCATGATATGTCTCGCGTCAGCCATGATCGTCCTTCGTCCTGAAGTGCCTAGGCGGCGGTCGCCTGCACCTCGTTCTGCCCGCAGCGCGCGGTCCAGATCGAAATGGTGAGTGGATCGCCTTTCAGTTCCTCGTGATCGACCGGCTCCAGGCCGGCCTCTTCCAACCAGCCCTCGATGCGCTCGTCATCGAAACCGAGCCAACGGTGTTCATGCTGGTCGCGCAGGTAGTCCAGCGCGTGCGCCTTGAAGTCGACGATGAAGAGACGGCCGTCCGGCCGCAGCACACGCGCGGCTTCTTCGATGGCCTCGGCCGGGCGCTCGGCATAGTGCAGCACCTGATGAATGGTCACGGCATCGAAGCTGCCCGACGCAACCGGCAGGTGATACATATCGCCCTTGCGGACCACACAGTTGCGCAACCGCGCGCGTTCGAGCTTGGAGCGGGCAATCATCAGCATGTCAGCGGAAAGATCGATCCCGACGGCCCGATCGACCTGCGGCGCCATAATCTCAAGGATCCGGCCCGTCCCTGTTCCGACATCCAAAAGGTCGGAGACCTTTTCCCGGCCTACCATCCGCTGAAGCAGCGCTTCGACTTCGTCGTCGCGGACATAAAGTGCGCGGAGCTCGTCCCAACGCGCAGCCACGCGCTTGAAGTAGTCCTCCGCCCGCTGCGCGCGTTCCTTCATCAGCTGCTCAAGGCGGGCGAGGTCGCCGCGCACGGTCGTGTCGGCATCCGGCACCGAGTCGACGAGGGTCTGGGCAAGCGCTGCTCCCGGCCCCTGTTGAGAGAGACGGTAATAGACCCACGAACCTTCGCGGTTGCGGTCCAGCAGGCCGGCCTCGGTCAACAGCCTGAGATGCCGCGACACACGCGGCTGGCTCTGGCCGAGGATCTGGACCAGGTTCGAAACCGTCAGATCGCCATGAGCGCAAAGCACCAGCAGCCGCAGGCGCGTTGGCTCCGCGGCCGCCTTCATCGCTGTGAGCAGTCTCTCCATCGCCCTACCCCGGCCCCTTCCTCGTTCCCGCCTGGGAGATACCATCATAAAGATATAAAGATATCGTTATGTCAAGGGCGCAGGTTGGATCGCCCGGCGGCCACCGCCCCTTGGCGGTACCGCCTCAATCCCGGCTTTGACCTCTTCTGCTCACGGCTGCCTCGCCACGGGGTGATTATGATTCGCTTAAGTGAAGGCCTTATATGATTAACCATGGTCCAGGTAAGCGAACCGCAATGGCGACCGAAGATTGGCCTCGCTCTGGGGAGCGGGGTCGCACGCGGCTGGGCGCACCTCGGCGTCCTTCGCGCATTGAGCCGCTACGGCATCGAACCGGACGTGATCGCCGGCACGTCGATCGGCGCCGTCGTCGGAGGGATCCATCTGGCCGGCAAGGCCGACGCGCTCGAAGCCTGGGCCCGCTCCCTCACCAAGGTCCGCATGATCTCCTACATCGACTTCCGCGTGCGCAACGGCGGCATGTTGGGTGGACGTCATCTTGTCGATGCCATGCGCCATGAACTTGGCGAGATGAAGATCGAGGAACTCGGCACACCCTTCGTCGCCGTTGCGACCGACCTGGTGACCGGTCATGAAGTCTGGCTGCGCAAAGGTGACATGGTCGATGCCATGCGCACCTCCTTCTCGCTGCCGGGCATCTTCGAGCCGATGCAGCATGATCGCCGATGGCTCGTCGACGGTGCGCTGGTCAATCCGGTGCCGGTCTCGGTCTGTCGCGCTTTGGGAGCGCAGATGGTGATCGCGGTCAATCTGAACGCCGACATCATCGGCAAGGAGCGTCGTGCCGGCGCGGACGTACCGACGGTTGCCGGCTTCGACCTTTTGAGCGAGATACAGGCCAGTGGTGCAGTGACGGCCAAGTCGCGAATCGGCGCTCTGGCGAGTCGCATCTTCAGACGCGAGCCGAGTCAGCCCAGCATGTTCGGAGTCATGATCTCCGCTTTGGGGATCGTTCAGGACAGAATTTCGCGTTCACGTTTGGCTGGCGAACCTCCCGACGTGCACATTACCCCGCGACTCGGAAACATCGGGCTCTTCGAATTCGACCGCGCCGATGAGATCATCACCGAGGGAGAGGAGTCGGTAGAGCGTGTTCTTCCCGACCTGCACGATGCTATCTCGATCTTCGGTCGCGAGCCCTACGACAACGGCACGTGAGCGCATCCACCTTCGAAGCTTTCAGTGCCCAAAGCCGCTTCCGCTGTTCTGCGATAGCGCCGCGTGAGGCATGTGTGGCGAGCGGCTTGAAACGCTCCCTCCATGCGCTCCTGAAAGCCCAAAAGAAAACGGCGACCGCTTGTCGAAGCGATCGCCGTTCTCACCATAACTCTTACCGGCTTAGTTAGCGAAGGCGGCGGACCGCCGTTTCGGCGCGAGGTTGTAAGGTTATGATTTAGCTTACTTTTTTGCCGCTTTTCTCCGCGCGGCTGGCTTTCTTTTCGCTGCGGTTTTCTTCTTTGCAGTCTTCTTTTTAGCGACCTTTTTCTTCGCGACTTTCTTCTTCGCGGCTGGCCGCTTGGCTACCTTTTTCCTGGCAACCTTCTTCTTAGCGACCTTCTTCTTGGCGACCTTCTTTTTCGCCGCTGGCCGCTTGGCTACCTTCTTCTTAGCCACCTTCTTCTTGGCTGTGGTTTTGCGCGTCGTCTTACGCGCAGTCTTCCGGGCGGTCGACTTTTTAGCCGCCGCGCGTTTGGCCGGCGCCTTCTTCTTCGCCGGCCTCTTTGCAGTCTTGGTAGTTGCCAATTGTCTAATCCCCTAACGTCAGAACGAATCCGGTGATGCCACCCCGCGCGGCGAATTGTGCCTCTTTGGTCAAGCAGTGACAAGAAAAGAGAAGCAGTGTTCAAGCAACAGAATGCAAAAACCTTTCACTGTGGCGATGAAGAGACGGTCGCTGTCGCGGTGATGAACTTGTCAAGCCACTCGACTGTGTTGCCGTTGTACGCAGCACGAAGGCAATTACCAGCCACTGTAGAAAGCTCTGCGACCGATGACTGTAAAGTCGTTCCAGACGCGTTAACGAAGCTTACCGATGGCGGATCGACCGCGCCTGAACCGCCGTGAGCGGACACCGGTTTCGTCGTCTGCGGCGTTGCCGGAAGGCAGTGACCGCCTCTGCGGAGTCGACCTTTGCTTTCCGCGCTGTCGAGCCGGCACAGATACGGTCCAATACAGCTCAAGAGCCCAACACAGATCAGACACAGCAGGCGTTCAAGCCACGCACCTATAGTCACGAGCCATGTTGACCAGACAACTGCCTCTTGCGTTGATCCTCTTCGGCTCGCTTGGCGCATTCACCACCGCGTGCGCATCCGAACAGCCAATCCCGGACGACCTGCAGACAGCGATCATCGAGTCGGCCACCGGCAACGACATTGCGGAGTTCCAGAGCACGCTCCGGACCGCCATCGCCGCTGCGCCCGAACACAGTCGCGCAATCCTGCGTCACGCCATCCGCTTGCGATCCGACTGGGCTGCGGAACTGCTGCTGGGAGCGCTCTATGATCCACCTCTGAAAGGCGCCACCACCGAGGGCGAGAGCCTGTTCGTGGCGGCCGTTCCAGCGGACGCCGCAAACGCCTCCGCCGTGGCCCGGCAAGAGCCTACGGCGCCCGGCGAAACGCCCCGCGAGGAGAAAAGCCCATGGTCCGGCGAAGCGGAACTGGGTGGGGTCGCACGCAGCGGAAACACAGAGAATCTGGGCGTTTCGGCCAGCGCCGAGGTCATCTACGAGGTGGCGCCCTGGCGGCATATACTGAGTGGATCCTTCGACTACCTGGAGACACGCCTGGCAACCGAAGAGCAGGCGATCGAGGCCGAGTACCAACTCAACTACGACCTGACCGAGCGTACCTTCGTCTACAGCCTCGCCCACTACGAGGACGATCGCTTCAGCGGCTTCGACTACGAGATCACCGCGTCGGCAGGTCTCGGCAGCAAGGTCATCGACGAAGAGCGGCTGAGCTGGGTTCTGGCCGCCGGTCCAAGCGTGCGGGTGTTCCGCGAAGAAGCCGCAGGCGAGACCGAAGCCGTTCCGGGCGCGCGGCTCAACAGCGACCTGACATGGCAGATCTCGGACACCGCCAAGCTGGCCAACGAAACCGAGGTGCGCCTGGACAGCGACCGCAGCGAGGTCGAAAACGAAACCAGCCTCACCCTCCAGATTATCGAGAGCCTGGCCGGACGCTTCTCGTTCTCCGCCCAGTACCGCAGCCCCGTGCCAGAGGACACCGACAAGCTGGACACCACGACCAAAGCCTCGCTGGTCTACGGCTTCTAACGAAGCGTACTTTGCCTTCGCGGCGCCTGCCGCGGAATAATTCCGCCCCCTTCGCGTCGGAACAGTAGAGGCCAACGGCTCCGAAAACTTCCGACCCTGGAGGCCCCATGAATCCTGTTCCTTCAGGCCGCTTTCTCTCCGGCCGCAATCCGCCCGGCCGTAGTCCGCGCGGTCGCAATGTGCCCTGCTGCAACATGCCCGGTCGCAGTATGATCGGTCGCAGTTCGTCCAGCCGCGGGCCGGGCATCTTGGCGATAGGCGCTGCGGTGATGCTGCTGGCAGTGTCCCTGCAGGGCGGCAACGTTAACGCCCAATCAGCGCCAACGACGCCCAGCACGCAGGCGCCGGCTACGTCACCTGCAAACCCGGCCGACAGCCCGGATGTCACGACAGCGCGCGACATCAAGGGCATGAGTATTTGGGACCGAGACAACGAACTGCTGGGCGAGGTCGACGACGTGATCCTCGATCGGCGCACCACCAAACTGAGATTGGTCCTGGTTTCTCAAGGCGGCTTTCTCGGCATCGGCGGCAAGCCGGTCGCTATCGAATGGCGCGAGCTCGAATACGACGCCGGTGCCCGGCTGCTGCGTACGCGAAAGCTTACTGCCGAAGAAGTTGCCGAACGCCGACCCTACGAGACCGACCAGTCCGGGGTCTCCATCGGCGATCTGAACTGACAAGGTCTATGAACGCGCACCGGTGCTGGCGAAATGCCACTTCCTTGACTCTTCCGCGGCGACATTACCGCCGTCTATACCCGATTGATCGATGCAATCCGGCCAGTAAGGCCGACATTTCAAAACCATAGCAAAGTAACTTTAAGTGGCACCTTTCAACCTGTGGAATACTGCCAGGGGTCGACGGGTCTCTAAATGTAGATCTCTGCGGAGCCAGGACGCAGGGCAGGAAGCCTGTGATCGGACCCATCCACCCCGCTAAGGGATATCCCGGCCGTTTGAAGGGCAGATCGCAAGGTCCGGAGCCACTCGGTATGAGAGGAAGGCGTGTCATTTCAGACGGTTGATCGGCGACGTTTCCTTACAGGAATCGGTCTGGGCAGTCTCGGTCTCACCCAGTGGGCGGGCTTTCCGAGCGCGTTGGCTGCGGGCCAATGGGATCGGGCGATGCCCGACAGCCCTTTCGACTTCGAGAAACTGCGCGGCGCGGCCGCCCGGCTGGCATCGGAGCCCATGGTGCCCGGCGATGCCGATCGTCTGCCCCAGAATCTCGCCGAGTTGACGCCGGCGCAGTTTCACGCGATCCGCTTCCGCCCGGAGGCGACGATCTGGCGCGACGAGGCCCTTCCCTTTCAGATGCAGCTCTTTCATCGCGGCTCGTACTTTCGCCAGACCGTGAAGATCAACATCATCGACGAAGAGCAGATCGCTGCGATCCCCTATTCGCCGACGCTCTTCGACTATGCGGACAGCCCTCTGGAAGGCACGCCCGAGGATCTCGGCTTCGCCGGGTTTCGCCTGCTTCATCCCCTGAACCGAAGCGACCATCTCGACGAGGTCGCTGTGTTCCTGGGCGCCAGTTACTTCCGGGTGCTCGCGTCGGGTCAGCACTTCGGCCTGTCGGCACGCGGCCTTGCCATCGATACGGGCCTGCCCAAGAGGGAGGAGTTCCCCTACTTCCGGGAGTTCTGGATCCAGAAGCCGCGGCCTGATGACCAGTCCATCCATATCTTTGCGCTGCTCGACAGTGCCAGCCTCACGGGGGCTTACCACTTTGTCCTGATTCCGGGCATCGAGTCGGTGATGCAGGTGCGGGCCAGCGTGTTCACCCGACAGGCCTTACAGAAGCTTGGCATCGCGCCCCTGACATCGATGTTCCTCTACGGAGAAAACTCGACGCCGCCGAGAGACGACCTGCGCCCGGAAGTCCATGACTCCGACGGCCTGCTTATGGCCGGCAACAACGGCGAGTGGATCTGGCGGCCCCTGACGAACCGCAGCGAGTTGCAGATCAGTTCCTTCCAGAACGAAAGCCCGCGTGGCTTTGGGCTAATGCAGCGCGACCGCAATGCCCGCAGCTATCAGGATCTGGATCTGAACTACGAGCGCCGCCCGAGCGCCTGGATCGAACCCCAGGGCGATTGGGGCAGCGGTGTTGTGCAGCTCATTGAAATTCCGAGCGATGCCGAACGCTACGACAACATCGCGTTGCTCTGGGTGCCCGAGCGCGCCGTGGAACCCGGGCAGGAATGGCCGTTCCGCTACCGCCTGCGCTTTGCCAGCGCTTTCAACGACTTCCCGAACACCGGCCGCACCCTTCAGACCCGCGAAGGCGCCGGCAGCGAACCCGGGCGCCGGCGCTTCGCTGTGGAGTTCGGGGGCGGAACCCTGGCCGAGATTCCCGATGACGGTACGGTCGAACTGGTGGTCTCGGCGTCCTCCGGCCAGATTCTGGAGTCGCGCGGGCGCAAGAGCGATGCCACGGGAACCTGGCTTGCCCTGTTTGAACTCGACCCCGGCGAGGAGGAGTCCATTGAGCTCCGCGCCTTTCTGAAAGACCAAGACCACGCTCTGAGTGAAACATGGAGTTACCTTTGGAAGCGCAGTTGAACACGGCCGAAGAAGCCGGAGAAACCGTGCCCTCCGGCGATTGCAGAAACCTGGTCCGCGCGCAGGTGCTGTGCAGGCTCGATCACTATCTCTCGGCCGCCGGGGTCGGCGACGCAACGGAGCGGGCCGCCCTGATCGGCAAGGCCAGCGAAATCCTGGTCAGTCAGTGCGACCTGGACAAGAAGCCGGCATGGTCTCAGATGATCGCCATCGTCGACCGGCTGCTGGCGGAACGCCACGAGATCGATACCGGCGGCGAGCCGCAGTTGAGTTGCCGCGGGCGACTTGCCGAGGTTTTCAGCGCGCATGAGCGCAGCGGCATACAGCAAGCCGAAGCCCTGGGCCGTACGGCCGATTGGGGCACGCCGCCCCGGCACTATCGGGCCATGCCCGACCAGGAACTCACGGTCCGCAGCCCCAGCTTCTCCCGGCTTTTCGACCCCTCGACCTGGCGACCGGCGCAGAACTTCGTCGTCAGCCTGTCCTGCCTGGCGGTCATTCTGATTCCCTAGCGACCTGACGTCGAAGGCGAGGAGCTTTACGCATGCCAAAGATGCGGCGAATGATTCTGCTGCTGCTGGTCGCCTCTGCGACCGCAGCGGCCGTTCTCGTGCTCGGAACCATCCTGGCGGGCCAGGGCATATCGGTGCTCGAGTTGGGGATCCTCGCGCTGTTCGGCCTCCTCTTCGCTTGGATCACCACGGCGTTCTGGCTGTCGCTGGCCGGCTTCGTGCTCCACATCCTGGGCCGACCGGGGCATCGCCTGGCAGACCGTCCGGTCGCTCCGTCCACAAGCGAAAAACACGAGGCATCGCGGATCGCCCTGGTGATGCCGATCTATAACGAAGACCCGCAACGGGTCGTCGCTGGGCTGCAGGCGACACTCACCTCGCTGCTCCGCGCCGGGCATGGCGATCGCTTCGAACTGTTCATTCTCTCCGACAGCACTGACCCCGAAATCTGGCTCGCCGAAGAGCTTGCCTGGAGCCGGCTGAGCCGGGAGTTCGCCGGCAGGCTGCCCGTCTTCTACCGCCACCGGCCAAAGAACCTGGCGCGCAAGAGCGGCAACATCGCCGAGTTCTGCCAGTCCTGGGGCTATCGCTACGACTATATGGTGGTGCTGGACGCCGACAGCGTCATGTCCGGCCACTGCCTCGTCAGTCTCGTGCGGCGCATGGACGCCAACCCGAAGGTGGGACTGATACAGGTGCCGCCGACCCCGGTCCTTCGAGAGTCGTTTTTCGCCCGCAGCCAGCAGTTCGCGGCCAGCGTTTTCGGCCCCATCTATGCGACGGGACTGAGCTTCTGGTTTCAGGACAGCGCCAATTACTGGGGCCACAACGCGATCATCCGCGTGGCGCCCTTCATGGCGCACTGCGGCCTGCCGACGCTGCCCGGCAGGGAGCCCTTCGGCGGCGAGATCCTCAGCCACGACTTTGTCGAGGCGGCGCTGCTGAGGCGCGCCGGCTGGGAGGTCTGGCTGGCCGACGATCTCTCCGGCAGCTTCGAGGAACCGCCGCCGACCCTCATCGACCACGCCAAACGCGACCGCCGCTGGTGCCAGGGCAACCTTCAGCATCTGCGTGTTCTCTTCGCCGAGGGGCTGCGCCCACTCAGCCGGCTGCACCTCGCCATGGGGATCATGGCCTACCTCTCCTCGGTCTTCTGGTTCCTTCTGCTGGTCCTGTCGGGCCTGGAGGCCCTGCGCCAGGCGCAGACCGAACACAGCTACTTCATGGAGGGCGACCTCTTCCCCAACTGGCCGGTCTCCTATGCTTTCGAAGCCGCGACCCTTCTGGTGATCACCCTTTCGATCCTCTATCTGCCGAAGATCTTCGGGTACCTGACCCTGTTTCTCGACCGGCGGCGACTAATCGCGCACGGCGGCGGCGTCAGGGCCGGGCTCAGCCTGTTGCTGGAGAGCCTGACCTCAATTCTGCTGGCGCCCATCCTGATGCTGTTTCAGTTGGGCTTCGTCGTTTCGATTCTGGCTGGCCGCTCGGTTCGTTGGGCCGCACAGAAGCGCGACGACGGGGAAACGTCCTGGGCCGAAGCCGGGGCGGTGCATCTCAGCCACACCCTTGTCGCTGCCATCGCCGGCTGGGCCAGCTGGCACTACCTGCCCGACTTCTTTCCCTGGCTGACGCCGGTCCTCGCCGGTCCGCTGCTGGCGATCCCGCTGTCACGGCTGACCAGCCGGGTCGATCTGGGCCGCACCTTCAGGCGCTGGGGACTGTTTCTCACCCCTTGCGAGAGCGATCCTCCGGCCGTGCTTGAAGACCTCAGCCAACGCCTGGCTGCCATGGAACGAGACGGTCAGCCAGCGCCACGCGGCGGCACACTCTTCGAGAAAGCGATCGCCGATCCCTTCGTGAACGCGCTGCACCTGACCCTTCTGGCACGGGAAAGCCGCACCAAGAGCGAGCGGCTGCGCCTGGATGCGCTGATCGCCAAGCTGCAGGAACAGGGAGTCGACAGCCTGACAAGAGGGCAGCGCAGCGACCTGCTCTCGGACCCGGCCAGCATGACCGCCCTGCACGCCCTCGCCTGGCAGAGCAGCGAGGAGGGCCCGCTGTCCCTGGGTCAGAACGCGGCCGCCGGCAAGAGAGCCTGACCGTCCGGGCCGGACCGCTCCGGCCGGCGGCCTCTGCGGCCTGGTTCAGGTCTTACGGAAGATGAAGGCCGCCAGGGCGCCGGCTGCCGCGGCCAGCACAATCGCCAGCAGGCCATAGAAGGCCGAGTAGCCGTGAGCGAAGTAAAAGACGTCTGCGCCCAGGCCGGCCTTGCTGACGATCAAGGGGGTGGTCTGGGCGTGCTCGACCCTGCCGTCGCGCAGCATGAAGACCTCGACGTCATAAAACCCCGTCGGCACGTTTGCGGGAAAGAACAGGCGGGTCCGAAAGAGCTGTCCGCCGAGAAAGTTGATCCGCTCGTCGCTTGAGGCAAAAAGGCCTTCCCGCTGCTTGTTGCGGATCAGACCGGCGCGGAACTCCGCAAGTTCGAAATCGGAGACCGTGTCCTCGATCGGCCGCAACCGCAGGAAGTTGGCCCCCATGCCGTGACGGGCCCGAATGGTGTCGCTGGCGATCTCGTCCAGGGGTGCGGAGCTTCGCACGGCGAAGAAACTCGGCACCCGGCGGAAGACGACCCTTTGGTCATTCACCCAGATCCCGGCAAAGCGCGCCTTGCGCCACACGGCCGTATCCTCCTCCGGCCCGCGCACCACGACCACCACGTCGCTGTCCGGCTCCACGGTGCCGAAGAGCAGCACCTGGGTCCCGGTAAAGCCGGTGGTGATCTGGATCTGATGCTCTGAGAGGTCGGCGATCAGGGGATTCTGCGCTGCGCTCGGCATGGCCAGAGCGAAGAAAGCAAGGGTCAGGAGCACGCGCTTCAGCTTCATCTCACAGCTCCCCCTGTCAGAGTTCGCCCGGCGCGCCGAGGATGAAGACATCGCTCGGCGTCGCCACCAGATCGTAGGCGAGCTTGCCGCAAACGGCCAGCACCAGCAGCGCCAGCAGGACCCGCAGCTGTTCCCCCCGCAGCCGGGTGCCGACCCGGGTGCCGATCTGCGCCCCGATGACGCCCCCGGTCAGCAGGATCAGGGCCAGGATGGCATCGACGGTCTGATTCTCGGTCGCCTGGAGGAAGGTGACGGTGCCGGTCACGAAGATGATCTGGAACAACGAGGTTCCGACCACCACGGAGGTCGGCATGCCCAGCAGATAGATCATGGCGGGGACCATGATGAAGCCGCCACCGACACCCATGATGGCTGCCAGCACACCGACCACGAAGCCGATCAGGATCGGCAGCAGCGCCGAGATATAGAGCTTGGACTTGCGGAACCGCATCTTGAGCGGCAGGCCGTGCATCCAGTGGTGCTGGTGCAGCTTGCGGCGCACGTCGACCTGGCGGCGGCGCCGAAAGAGGGCGCGGCTGCTTTCGACGAACATCAGCGTTCCCACCACGCCGAGCAGCACGACGTAGCAGAGCGAGATCACCAGATCCAGCTGGCCGAGGCCGCGCAGCAGTGTGAACAGCCAGACGCCGAACACCGACCCCAGGGTGCCGCCGAAGAGCAGCACGCCGCCCATGCGGAAGTCCACGTTGCCCCGGCGCCAGTGCGCCAGCACGCCGGACACCGAGGCGGCCATGATCTGGTTGGCTTCGGTGGCGACGGCGACCGCCGGGGGTACGCCGATGAAGATCAGCAGCGGGGTCATCAGAAACCCGCCGCCGACACCGAAAAGACCGGAGAGAAAGCCGACTGCCCCGCCCATGCCCAACAGCAAAAAGACATTCACAGAAATCTCTGCGATGGGCAGATAAATATTCATCAAATCGGCTTTCTAGAGGCCCCTTTCCTGGGACCGGCCCAAGATGGATCAGCTTATATTCCGTCGATGGTGCATCGCAACGAAATCGTTTCGAAATGCCACCGGGAGATCTCCGGAACCCCGATTTCCGGCACTCCAAATCCGGGTCCACGCTTCCCGGCCCCTGTTTCGAAGCCCCTCCCCCTCAGGCGCGGCTCTCTCCGTAGTAAAGTGTGACCACGTGTTTGGCCTCGGCGAAAAAGAGCCAGCGCTCGACGGCCAGCCCGGCCGCCAGCAGCAGGGCCGCCACGACCGCCGCCGCCACCGCAAAGGGGCCGGACACCAGAAGGCCGAGAAGCACCAGCACCGAAGGGGCGGCGAGGCCGCCAAAGAGCACGAACCGCCTCAAACGCTCGGCGTGTCGGCGGGCAACCCGGAATCCCATTTCCTGCATCAGGTAGTTGCTCTCGCTGTGCGGTGCCTCCAGCAGTTGGACCCGGCCAAGCTCGCCGAGCCCGGTCGCCGACTCCGCCGTGCTGGCGCCTTGTGTGTCCAACAACGAGCGCCAGTAGACGTGCTTCACCAGAAGCGCGAGCATAAAGAACAGCAGCACGATCCCCGCGAAGGGGCCTGCCAAGGGAAGTCCCCAGAAGCCCAGCATGACCAGCAGCAGCAGCCCGCCGGAGAGCGCGGCCATGACAAGGTAGGCCGGCAGGGTCCAGGGCGAATGCCAGGCCCGGATGGTTTTCAGCGAAGCGTAGATCATGGCCGTGCAGACGACCGTGGCCACGCAGCTCAGTGCGGTGATCACCCCGATGACGGCGAAGGCGCCGTCGTTGCGGCCCAGAACCACCCAGCCAAGGGCAAACAGGCCCGCCGGCAGAAAGGTGAAGACCGCCGCCACGCCTTCGCGCGACAACCACGACGACCGCCACTGGCTGAGGGCGCGCCAGGCCCGTTCGGGATGGCCGAGGTGGAAGGTCGACGACAGCAGGCCGAGGATCACCAGGCCAAACCCGAGGCCGAAGGCGATCAGGCCGAACACCCGGTCGGCCGGCAGCAGGCCAAGAGCCGCGAGCAGGCCGAGCCAGGCGATCAGGCCATAGCCTGCGCCAGACGCGGTGGTGAACAGGATAACCGACTTTGCCGGGTGCACGCGGGCCTTCTCCTCAGCTTTCGGTCGTCCGGTCCGCGCTCATCGGCTGAGCATCCGGTCGACCCAGCGGGCCAGCATCCCGGCCGACCCCGCCTCTGCGGCAGCAGGGGTCAGGGCGGTCACACCAGAGGGATCGGCGGCAGCCGCCTTCGGGCGCGGCGGCAGGTAGCGGTTGACCGGTGCGCAGCCCTGCTCCGGCATCAGGGCGTAACCCTCCCGGGCCGCGACCAGCAACGAGACCTCCGACTCCGGGTCGCCCAGGTCGCCGAAGTGGCGCGCCCCGGCGGGACAGGTGGACACGCAGGCCGGCACGCGGCTGCGCTCCGGCAGGTTCTCGTTGTAGATCTTGTCGACGCAGAGGGTGCACTTCTTCATCACCCCGGCGTCCTCGTCGTACTCGCGGGCTCCGTAGGGACAGGCCCAGGAACAGAGCTTGCAGCCGATGCAGGCCTCCGCATTGACCAGAACGATCCCATCCTCCTCGCGCTTGTAGGAGGCACCGGTGGGACAGACGGTCACGCAGGGGGCATCGTCGCAATGCAGGCAGGATTTCGGGAAGTGGACCGTGCGGCTGTCGCCGTCGTCCGCCACCACTTCGAAGCTGTGAATGCGGTTGAACCACACGCCGCTGGGGTCGGCGCCATAGGGATCGTGGTCGGTCAGCGGCGCAGAGTGGCCACCGGTGTTCCACTCCTTGCAGTTCACCGCACAGGCATGACAGCCGACGCAGATGTCCAGGTCGATGACGAGGCCCAGTTTCGTAGGGCCGGGGTTGCGGGGTAAGGAGGTCATTCGGCGACCTTCACCTGGTGGGCGGTGTCCGCGTCCGGCTCGGCCGCTTCCTGCCCGCGTTTCTGGTTGCCGTGACCGTCCGCAACTCCGGCGACCGTGCGGGCGATCTCGTGGCGATTGCCGAGCCACTCCATCGGCTCCAGGCGTGGCGCCGAGGGGCCGGGCGCCCCCGGCGGAGCTTCATTGAAATCCGCGCCGTAGCGCAGCACCGACGGCCGCTCGCCGGTCGGCGCCGGCGCCTGCACGGGCTCCAGGTAGGGTTCGGTCACCTCGGCCTCGTCCGGCGCACAGCGCTCCAGCCGGACGCGCAGATCGTACCAGGCCGCCTGGCCCGTCACGGGGTCCGAGTTGGAGTAGCGGTGACCGCCCTCGCGGGCCGGCAGCAGCTCAGAGATGATGTGGTTCAGAAGAAAGCCACGCTTGTTCTCCGGCGCATCGGCATCCAGCGCCCAGGCGCCACGGCGCTTCCCGATCGCATTCCAGGTCCAAACGGTCTCGGGATTGACTCCGTGCATCAGCTGCACCTGGCCTTTGACCCGCCCGTGATGGCTGATCACCCAGACCCAGTCGTCATTGGCGATGCCGTGACGCTCCGCCGTCTTGGGATGCACGAAGAGCCGGTTGCGGGCCGTGATCTGCCGCAGCCAGGCGTTCTGCGAGCCCCAGGAGTGATACATGTGCATGGGACGCTGGGTGATGGCGTGGAGGTCGTAGCCCTGACCCTCGACGGCGGCCTCCTCGAAGGGCGCGTACCAGTAGGGCAGAGGGTCGAAAAACTCCTCCACCCGGGCCCGTTCGCTTTCCGGCGGCTGAACCTTTCCGTGGCCGCGCGCCGCCAGGCGGAACTTCTGCAGGATCTCGCTGTAGAGCTGCATGGTGATGGGCTCTTCGGTCGGCAGCCAGCCCATCTGCTTGGCGTAGGTGATGTAGTTGCGATTGGAATGCTTGAAGTAAAGCTGCGTGGGGGCCAGACGATGGGTCCAGAAGCAGCCGTTCTCGATATAGCGCTGCAACTGGTCCGGATTGGGCGCGCCGACCCCGTTCTGCTCCCCGCCTGCGCCGCGCCAGCCGGCCAGCGGGCCGATGCCGGGCGAACGCTCGTGGTTGACGATGTAGTCGGGATAGCCACCGGGATACTTCGGGCTGCCGTCCTCTTCCGTGAGCCCGGGCAGTCCGAGGCGTCCGCCAAGATCGATCAGCACGTCCTGAAACGGCCGGACGTCCCGATCCGGCTTGCAGACCGGCTGGCGGATGGCATCGCCGGGACCGTGGGCCGAGCTGATCGGCCGGTCGAGCAGCGAGATGCAGTCCCAGCGCTCCAGATAGGTGGTGTCCGGCAGCACCAGGTCCGCATAGGGCACCATCTCCGAGTAATAGGCGTCGGAATAGATGATGCGCGGAATCCTGTAGTCGCCGGTCTCTGGATCCTTGTCGGTCAGATAGTCCAGCGTCCCGGTGACGTTCATGGAGGAGTTCCACCCCATGTTCGCCATGTACATCATCAGGACATCGACCGGATAGGGATCGCCCGCCCAGGCGTTGTGGATCACCATGTGCATCAGGCCGTGGGCGGCCAGGGGATGCTGCCAGCTGTAGGCCTTGTCGATGCGCAAGGGCTCGCCCGCATCGTCCACCAGCAGATCGTCGGGGCCGAGCGGAAAGCCCAGCGGCATGCCCGCGATGGGCCGCTCCGGCGCGACCGACTTGCCGGCGGGCAAGGGGCTCGGCGGGATCAGCTTCGGGAACGGGGCCTTGTAGCCGAAACCGCCGGGACAATCGATGGACCCCAGCAGAACCTGCAGCAGGTGGATGGCACGGCAGGTGTGAAAGCCGTTGGAGTGGGCCGAGATGCCGCGCATGGCATGCATGGAGACCGGGCGTCCCACCATGCGGTCGTGGTGACGCCCCGCCCAGTCGGTCCAGGGGATGTCGAGCACCACCTCTTTCTCGAAGGCCGCTTCCGCCAGCTCGGCGGCGATCCGTTTGATGGTGTCCGCCGGGATGCCTACGCGCTCCGCCACCGCCTCCGGCGCATAGGATGCGTCAAGATAGCGCTTCGCCAGCAACTCGAAGGAAGGGACGGCCGTCCGGCCGTCCGCCAGTGTATAGCGGCCCACGACAGCGGCCTTGGCAGCGATGTCGCTGGCCGGAACCGCCGCACCGCTGGCAGAGTCCCAGCACAGTGCGGCCCCTTCGGCGTTGCGGGCGAAGAGTCCGTCGTCCGCGCCGCCGGGATTGTCGACCACCAGCCAGGTCGCATTGGTGTAGCGCCCGAGAAAATCCCAATCGATCTTCTCCGCCTTCAGCAACTCGTGGATCAGCGCCATGACGAAGAGGCCGTCGGTGCCGGGCCTGAGGCCGATCCACTCGTCGGCGATCGCCGAATAGCCTGTCTTCACCGGATTGATGGAGACGAACTTCGCCTGACCCAGAGTCTTCATCCGGCCGAGCCCCGCCTTGATCGGGTTGGAATCATGATCCTCGGCAACGCCGAACAGCATGAAGTAGCGGGTGTGTTCCCAGTCCGGCTCGCCGAACTCCCAGAAGGACCCGCCGATGGTGTAGAGCCCCGCGGCGGCCATGTTGACCGAACAGAACCCGCCATGGGCCGCGAAGTTCGGTGTGCCGAATTGGGCCGCCCACCAGCCGGTCAGCGACTGGCTCTGGTCGCGCCCGGTAAAGAAGGCGAGCTTCTTCGGGTCGCGCCGGCGCACCGTGCCCAGCCAGTCGACCGCCAGCGCCAGCGCCTCTTCCCACTCGATTTCCTTGAACTCGCCGCTACCGCGCTCGCCCACGCGCAGCAGCGGTTTGCTGAGCCGCGCCGGCGAGTTGTGCTGCATGATGCCGGCGGACCCCTTGGCGCAGAGCACGCCTTTGTTGACGGGATGGTCGGCGTTGCCTTCCAGGTAGCGAACCTTGCCGTCTTTCAGATAGACGTTGATGCCACAGCGGCAGGCGCACATGTAGCAGGTGGTCTGCTTGACTTCATCGGCGACGGAGGGCGAGGTCTCGACGTGCTCCTTCGGTGTCTCGAACGGGCTGCTGACCATCAATCCTTCTCGTCTTTGCGAGCAATCGCCTCTGCGAACTGCCGCGCCGCTATGGGAGCCGCCTTGGAAACCGGCGGGGTTGCGCTCATCGGAATCGGACAAAAGTACGGCGTCTGCCACGGTGTAGCGGACCGCGGCGTCTTTGTGTCGCTCTTCGCTTCTAGCCCAGAAGCCACCGCAAGATAACAGGATTCCGGGGTTTTTTGGCCCTTGGCCCCATCGATTCTTCGTGCCTGGACTAGCTTTGGCTGGAGCGCCCGCCAGAGCCCTCGAAGTCACCATCCGCACATGATTGGGAGAGCGGTTGAAACCCTTTCGGGACCCGGCCCGTAGGTAGGGACAAAGCACAGCCGCCGGAGCAAGCGACGGCGCCATTCACAGAAGAAGGGATCTGATGATGAACGCAAGCACCCGGCGCAATCAAAGCCCCACCCGCACAGTGGTCTTTCGCCTCTTCGCTGCCGCAGCGGTGGTGACAGCCCTCGCCGCTCCTGCCGCACCCGCACTTGCCGCGGGCTGGAGCAGCAACGAAACGACCACCGCCGCCGATAAGGACTACGTCCAGGCGGAAAAGCACATCAAGTCAGGCGACTATCAGAGGGCGATCGCCCACCTGACCAAGGCCGCCGAGCGTCAGCCCAAAAACGCCGACATTTTCAACTACCTGGGCTACACCAACCGCAAGCTCGGCAACCTGGACGTGGCGCTGTCCCATTACCAGCGCGCCCTTTCCCTCGATCCCAAGCATCGCGGCGCTCACGAATATCTCGGCGAGCTCTACCTGACCACCGGCGAGATCGAGAAAGCGGAAGCACAACTCAGCAGGCTGGACTCGCTCTGCTTCTTCGGCTGCGACGAGTACCGGGAGCTGAAGGCCAAGATTGCAGAATACAAGAAGCGTCAGGCGGCGCTTCCGAATTCGGACCGCAGCGCGAACTGACGCGCTAAAGAGCTGAGGCGGGGGCCCGCCCCCTCGCCCTCAGGCGGGTGGTTGCCGTGCGCAGCAGAGCGGCGCCTGTGCCGGCAACCACCCACACGCCTCACTCAGATTCCAGTCCCGACTTCCTAAACCCAGCCGCCGTCGGCGACGTAGCTCTGATTGGTGAACGCCCCGGCATCCTCGGAAGCGAAGAACAGGATCGCCTTGGCGATGTCGTCCGGGTAAAGCTTGCGCTTCAGGCACTGGCTTTTCATCAGATCCACTTCCGCTTCCGGCGTCAGCCAGAGATCGATCTGGCGCTGTGTCATGATCCAGCCGGGCACTACGCAATTGACGCGGATGTTCTTGGGCCCGAGGTCGCGGGCCAGCGCCCGCGTCAGGCCCGCCACCGCCGATTTCGCGGTCGTGTAGCAGGGCATCCCCCCCTGCCCGATCATCCATGACACGGAGCCGACGTTGACGATGGCGCCGCCGCCGGCGGCCTCCATGTCCGGATAGACCGCCTGGGCGGCAAAGAACTGATGCTTCAGATTGACGGCGATGCGGTCGTCCCAGAACTCCGGCGTGACTTCGTCGATGTCGTGGCGCTGGTCGTTTGCGGCATTGTTGACCAGCACGGTGATCGGGCCCAGTGCCGCACGGATCTGGCCGATCGCCGCCCGCAGCGCCGCGATATCCCTGAGATCACAGGCGACGAACTCGGGCTTGTGGTGGCCTGCCGCTTCCATCCGGGTCACCAGCTCCCCCGCGCAGTCCGCGTCGATGTCGACGAAGCCGACCCGCGCGCCCTGTCGGCAGAAGTGTTCGACAATCGCCGCGCCGATGCCGCTCCCCCCGCCCGTGATGAACACGACACGGTCTTTCAGGCTGGGATAGATCGCTGGTGCTGACATCTTGCGGGATACCTCTGAAAGGGGAGCAGGCTTCGGTGGCGGCGCGGCCGGCGCGGTTCACAACGGGCCATTCACAACGGTCAGTGAAGGGCGGCCATGTCCTCTGGTCTCTCCTCGCCGGGGAGCTTGCCCAGAATGATCATGCCGAGAACCTCGTCCTTGGTGACGCTGGAGGTCTTGCGCGTCCCGACCAAACGGCCGTTCTTCATGACCGAGACGCGGTCGGAGAGATCGAAGACATCGTGCAGGTCGTGGCTGATGAGAAAGATGCCGATACCGTCTTTCTTCAGCTGCTGGATAAGGTCGGCGACCATGGCGGTCTCCTGCGGCCCCAGGGCCGCGGTCGGCTCGTCCATGATCAGGATCTTCGCGTTGAAGAGAATGGCGCGGGCGATGGCGACCGACTGGCGCTGACCGCCTGACATGTTCTTCACCGGGTCCTTGATGTTGGTGAAGTTCGGATTGAGGCGATGCAGCACGGCGCGCGCCTTGTGCTCCATGGCGTCGTCGTCGAGGGTGCCGAAGGCGGTCATCAACTCGCGTCCCAGGAAGAGATTGGCCGGGGCATCCAGATTGTCGGCCAGCGCCAGGGTCTGATAGATCGTCTCGATTCCATGGGTTCTGGCATCACGCGGCGTTTCGATGACCACCCGCTCGCCGTTGACAAAGATCTCACCGCTGTCGCAGGGATAGGCGCCGGCCAGCGTCTTGATGAGGGTCGACTTGCCGGCCCCGTTGTGGCCGAGCAGGCCAACCACCTCGCCGGGATAGAGATCGACCGAGACATCGTCGACCGCCTGAACGCCGCCGAAGCGCTTGCAGATATTGCGCATCTCCACCAGTGGCGTGGTCATGGCTCTCCCCTCCTACCGCCGGCCGCGGTTGTAGACGACGTCGAACCAGACGGCCGCCACCAGGACCAGGCCGATGACGATCTGGCGTACGGCGCTGGAGACGCCCAGCAACACCATGCCGTTGTCCAGACTCTGCATGATCACGGCCCCCAGAATGGCGCCCGGTATGGTTCCGATGCCCCCGGCCAGCGAAGTGCCGCCAATGACCGCGGCGGCGATCACGTTCAGCTCCGCCAGGGTGCCCATGGAGTTGGTTCCGGCATTGAGCCGCGCCGTGGTGATGACCGCGGCAACCGCGCAGAGGACACCCATGACCACGAAGATCATCACGGTCGTGCGCTTCACGTTGATGCCGGAGAGCGCCGCCGCCTCCGGATTCCCGCCCATGGCGAAGACGTAGCGGCCGAACTTGGTGAAGCGCGACAGGAAGGTCATGAGGATGACCACCGTCAGCATGATCAGCACGGGAACCGGGATGCCGCGGGGAATGTCGCTGCGCGGCTTGGTGTAGGCGTTCATTACCAGGACGAAACCGATGATCAGGAAGGACCAGACCGCGATCATGGCCAGCTCCGCCCAGAGTGGCTTCATCGGAAAGCCGTAACGGGCGCGCTTCGCCCGCGCCTTGAGGCTGAAGAAGGCGACTGCGGCCACCGCGACCAGACCCAGGGTCCAACTGGCCGTGGCGCCGATCGATCCGTCGATGCCGCCGCCGAGCAGCTGATAGGTCGGGTCGAGCGGGGCCACCGTGCGGCCGTCGGTGATCATGAAGGCGGCGCCGCGGAACATCAGCAGCCCGCCGAGCGTGACGACGAAGGCCGGAACGCCGCCGAAAGCGACCCAGGATCCCTGCCAGATCCCGACCAGAACGCCCAGGAACAGGCCCAGCAGGATGGTCAGCGGCCAGTTCCAGGCGGCGCCCAGGGGAAAGACCTCGACCTGCAGAAAGGCGATGCACATGCCCAGGAAGCCGAGCACCGAGCCGACAGAGAGATCGATGTGGCGGGCGACGATGACCAGGACCATGCCGGTTGCCATGACCCCCACCACCGAGCTTTGGACCGCAAGGTTGTAGAGGTTGCGGGGCGTCAGGAAGATGCCCCCCGTCATCAGATTGAGAATGACCCAGATCGCGATCAGCGCCCCCAGCATCGCCAGAAGGCGGGTGTCGAGCCCGGTGAGCCGCGAGAACTGCTCCATCGCCGACAGGCGGGGGGCGGTTCCCAGGGGCGCATTGACGTCAGCGTCGCTAGCCATTTGGTCTTCCAGTCAGCCGGCGCCGCTGCCCCGCCTTTCACAGCGCTCTGCGCGGACCCGGCCTTTCCTTGCTTTCGCGCGGCGGCCGATCTCCCTCCGGGGAGGCCGGCCGCCCGCCCTTGTCGTGCTGTGGAACCGCGCTACTTGCAGGCAGCCGGTGAGGAGGACGCGTCCACCCCCTGACAGACCACATCCTTGCCGACCCAGCCGGCGTCGATCACGACGTTCAGGTTCTCCGATGTGATCGGGATCGGGCTCAGGAAGATGGCATCCATGGTGACGCCCCTCGGTCCGTCGCTCCACTTCGTCGCGCCGGACACCTGGTCGGGCGCCGTGCCCTTGGCCAGTTCAACCGCGATGGACGCGGCAGCCTTGCCCAGTTCGCGCGCATCCTTCCAGACGCTCACGGTCTGCAGACCCTTGGCGACGCGATTGAGCGCGGCATGATCCCCGTCCTGGCCGGAGACCGGCAGGCCTTCCATGCCCTGCGCCGTCAGGGCGGCAACCACGCCGCCGGCGGTTCCGTCGTTGGAGGCGACCACCGCATCCACCTTGTTGTCGTTGGCGGTCAGGATCTGCTCCATGTTCTTCTGGGCGTTCTCCGGCAGCCAGGCATCGGTGTACTGTTCGCCGACGACCTTGATGTCGCCGGACTTGATGGCGGCATCCAGCACTTCGAGCTGGCCGGAGTGGAGGAAGTCCGCATTGGGGTCGGCGGAGGAGCCCTTGATGAAGACGTAGTTGCCCTGGGGCTGAACCTTGAAGACTTCGCGGGCCTGAATGCGGCCGACTTCCTTGTTGTCGAAGGTCAGATAAAAGACGCCGGGCACCTCGATCAGGCGGTCGTAGCCGACCACCGGAATGCCCTCAGCGCTGGCCTTGCTGATCCCGGGGACGATCGCCGAGGCATCCTGCGCCAGGACGATCAGGGCCTCGGCCCCGCGGGCAATCAGGCCCTCGATGTCGGCAATCTGCTTCTCATTGGAGGATTGAGCATCAGCGCTGATGTAGGTCGCGCCCAGACGCTCCAGTTCGGCCTTCATGGCCGCTTCGTCGGTCTTCCAGCGCTCTTCCTGGAAGTTCGACCAGCTGACGCCGACGACGGTCTGCGCCGTTGCCGCGCCGGCAACCGCACCCATCACTCCAGCCGCCAGCACGCCGGCGGCCAGTCCACGAACCACGCGTTTCATGAGTTCCTCCCTGTTGGTCTGCCGCAGGGTCATCCCACAGCACCCGTTCGTTTCTTCGAATCTTATCCTGTCCGCCCATATTTGACGTACGCACCCGCTCTGTCAATAAGCTGTTTTCCTCAAGAAGCGAGAAAGCGATCATGAGAAAATGATGGAATTACATCAATCCACCTGAGTGTCCTGTCGCCTAGCGTGGCGCTTTGCGGATTTCCACGAGGCGGTCGCCTTCCACAGGGTCGCGGGTCACCTCGACGAAGCGGTCCGGCGAGACCGGCAGCCATGGCCCCCACGCATCATGGGGCCAGCGGACCCGCAGGTCGGCTGCTTCGGCGCCCCCCAGCCCGAAATGGTGCCAGCCGGCACCGCCGCTGGCGTGGCCGCCGCCGACGAAGACTTCCCGGCGCTGCAGCCGCCCGGCGGAGCGCAGCTCGACCCAGGCGCCGACCGCATCGCGGTTGCCACCGTCCTGACGCAGCCGCAGGCCCAGCCAGTGGCCCTTCGTACCCGCCTGCAGGCCGAGATTGCGCCAGACCTGGGCCGGCTGCTTGCGGTTCACCACCACCACGTCCAGCAGGCCATCGGCATTGAGGTCCACGACCGCCGCGCCGCGCCCGCGCGCACCGCTGTCCAGCCCCGCCAGGCCGCCGGCTTCGACGAAGCGCCCGTCCGGCAGGCCCAACAGCAGGTTGTTGGGGTCCTCCAGGGCGAAGTTCTCCATCGCTTCGATGTTCCCCTTGGCGACAAAGAGATCGGCCAGGGTGTCGTTGTTCACGTCCTGGAACTCGGCGTGCCAGGCGGTGGAAGGTTTGCTCTGGTCGCCCTGATAGGGCCGGTGTGCGGTCACACCCCGGGCAAAGGCGATATCGCGGTAGGCCGGCCCCTGCGGTGCCGCCGGGTCGTCACCGTCCAGGGTGCGCAGCTTGTTGTCGGCCATTGAGGTCAGGAAGTAGTCGGGCAGGCCGTCGCCGGTGACGTCGTGGCTGGCGATTCCCATGCCCCAGACCTCCAGCTTGGCCCAGCCCTCTTCGCGGGTGAAGAGCCGCGGCGGCGCGCCGGGCTCGATGTGCCAGAGCTGCTCCTCCCCGCCGCGGTAGTATTCCCGGTCGTTGCTGATCCTCAGATCAGCGGAGCCGTCGCCATCCCAGTCGGTGAACAGGACAGAAAGCGCGCAGTGGCCCGGCGCAAGGGCGATGGGTGCGGCAAACCTGCGGTTCTCTCCGGCCGGGCGGTGCAGTTCGTTGTCGAAGCAGGTGCCCCAGGGGGCGCCCGGGCGTTCCAGATCGATGTAGTTGCCGATCGCCAGGCTCGGCCAGTCGGCGCCCTCCTCCCAGGTCGCCGAAAAGGCGGTGGACCAGGCGTTGCCGCCGTCGAAACCCCAGGTCTCGTTGGCGCGCTCGAAACGGCAGTCCCCAAGGCCGCGGAACAGGACGTTCTCGCCGAACCGCAGCACCGCCAGGTCCTGGCGGCCGTCGCCGTCGATGTCCAAGGCATAGGCGCCGGTGACGGCGTCCAGGGCCAGGGACGCTGCCGTTGCCTCCTCAAAGGCCAGGGGCCCGCCCGGGGCGCCCCGGTTGCGCATCAGCTTGGCCGGCGCGGCGCCACCGGCGAGATAGAGGTCGGTCAGGCCGTCGTCATCGCAGTCGAAATGGGCCAGCCCTCCGCCGACGACATACCTGCGCTCACCCAGGAAACTGTGGTTCAGGCCGCTCTGGCGGGTCTCCTCGGCGAACTTCGGAACCGCGACCGCAAGGCCCTCGCCAGCATTGCCACCGGCGGGCGCTGCCGTTTCCCGGGAAGACCCCTGCGGCTGGGCACAGCCGAAGAGCAGAAAGCAGAGCGCCAGCATCTGGCCGCATCGCACCGCCCGGTCCCGGCGCATCCGCCCGCCCCTCAGTCGTCCGAACAGGGCCAGCTTGACGGCCGCTCGAGGCTGGCCGGCAGGACCGTCGCGTCATCGCCGCAGGCAACATCCAGCTGACTCTGCTCCAGGCCCGTGGTCTCCGAAAGGTCTGCCCCTTCAAAGCGGGTGAGGTAGGTATAGGCCCCGCCGAAGTTGCTGCCGGTCAGGCGCGCGCCCTGAAGACGGCACGCGCGATCTCCGCGCGGCTGAGATCGACCCCTTCCAGATTGGCATCGACCAGGATCGAGCGGCCGAGTTCGGCTTTCACCATCACCGCGCCGGAGAAATCGGCCCCGGTGAAATCCGCGCGCCCCATCTCTGCCTTTGTCATGTCGACACCGACCAGCTTGGCCTTGCGGAAGTCCGCGCGGTCGCCGTGGGTCTTGATCATGCGGGCCTCGCTCAGATCCGCGCCCTCCAGACGCGCTTTCGAGAATTCCGCCTCACTGAGGTCGGCCCTCACGAAGCGCACATCCTTCAGGTCGCTGCGGCTGAAGTCGGTATACCCGAACTTGCCGGTGCTGAGATCCTGACCCGAGAGATTCAGCCGGCGTTTCTCGCACTTGGTCCAGTCCACGCCGACCCGCGGCGGGTGGTTGCAGGCGGCCTCCGCCACGGGCACACCCCCAACAATGCTGAGGGCAACAATGCTGAGGGCAAAGGCGACAAGAAGGATCGGTCGTCTGAAACGCGGAGCCATCGGGTCTTCCTGACAAGTGAATCCTCGGACTATGTGACAGGCCAATGGTAGCGAAGCTGCAAGGCCCTGAAAAGCAATGGAAGATTCTTATTGCAGGCGGTAGGCCCGCATTGCGTTGCCGCCAAAGACGGCGGCCTTGTCACCTTCGCTGAGATTGGCCAGAAGCCCATGCGCCGCCGTCCACCAGTCATCGTAGCTGGCCGTCAGAGTCAATACGGGCCAATCGCTGCCCCAGATCAAACGCTGCGGGCCGAAAACTTCCAGAAGGTGCTCGACATAGGGACGCAGTCCCGCCGGCGTCCAACCCGGCCCCGCCTCGGTGATCAGGCCGGACAGCTTGCAGAATGCCGCAGTATCCCGCGCCAGGGCGGCCATCTGCGTGGCCCATTCTGTGAATTGACCGGCCTCGATGTCCGGCTTGGCGCCGTGACAGATCACCGCTCGCAGGTCCGGGTGACGCTGCAGCAGAGTGAGAAGGTTGGGCAGATGCACAGGCCGCACCAGGCAATCGAAGGTCAGGTCCTTGCGCACCAGGGCCTGGAACGCCGGGGCCAGGGCATCACCCAGCATCCAGTCCGGATCGGCAATGTCGTGGATCATCGGCCGCACCCCCTTGAAGGCCGGGTCCGCGGCGAGCCGTTCGAGGCTGTCTTCAACCGCGCCGCCGTCCATCGCCACCCAGCCGACCACGCCGGCCACCTCCGGCATCGCCGCAGCCTGCTGCAGCAGAAACCGGCTTTCGGCAACCGTCGCCGCAGCCTGGACCAGCACAACACGATCCACGCCGGCCGCCTGCAGCAAAGGGCGCAGGTCCGCCGCGGCGAAGTCACGCCGGATCGGCGTCAGCGCCTCCGTCCCCGGGCCGGTCATCCAGTCATAGTCGCCGCGGGCGATCTGCCAGAGGTGGACGTGGCTGTCGATGATCATGACGGCTGCCCCCGTGGTTGGTTCAGGAGGGCAAGGGCGCATCCTGGCGGAGCAGCCCCTCGCCCGCCAGATCGCTCCACAAGGCTGACGGGATCGGCTGATCGAAGGTGGCAAGGTTGCGCTCCACCTCCTCCGGCCGCCGGGCGCCCGGAATGATCGCCGCCACCGAAGGATGACCCAACGGAAACCGCAGCGCGGCGCTGGCCAGGGGCACGTCGTGACTGCGGCAGACCGCCGCGATGCGGTCCACCCGCTCGATGATCTCCGGCGGCGCCGGCTCGTAGTTGTACATGGCGCCCGGCACCGCGCCGGTGGCCAGGATGCCGCTGTTGTAGGGGCCGCCGAGAAAGACCCCGATGTCTTTCTCCGCACAGAGCGGCAGGAAGCTGTCGAGCGCCTCCTGCTCCAGCAGGGTGTAGCGCCCGGCGATGAGAAAACAGTCGAAATCCCCCTCGCCGATCAGGCTTTCCGCCACCTCCCAGTAATTGAGGCCCGCGCCGATGCCGCCGATGTCGCCGTTGCGGCGCAGTTCGTCGAGGGCGCCGTAGCCGCCCCCCTTCGCACCGCCCAGAAGGGCCTTGCGATGGGTTTCCGCCTCCACCTCCGAGCCGATGGAAACCGGCTCCAGATCGTGGATCAGCAGGATGTCGATGCGGTGCAGGCCGAGGCGTTGCAGCGAGTCCTCAAAGGACCGCATGACCCCGTCGTAGCTGTAGTCGAAGACCGGCTTGAAAGGGAGCGCCCCCTTGAAGACGCCGGGCCATTCGTCATCCGGATCGTGTGGCCGGATCAGGCGGCCGATCTTGGTCGACAGGACGAAGGCATCGCGCGGCTGGTTGCGCAGGACCTCCCCGATCCGGTGTTCGGCCAGGCCGTAGCCGTAGAACGGCGCCGTATCGATGAACCGCAGACCCGCGTCCCAGGCCGCCGTGACGGTCGCGGCGGCGACCCGGTCGTCGATCTTCTCGTAGAGATTCCCCAGCGGCGCGGTGCCGAAGCCGATCTCGGTGACCTGCAGACCGGTCTTTCCCAGGCGCCTCTCAGGCAGCTTCGCCATGGCCTAGATTGCCTTTCCGCTGTCCGGATCGAAGAGGTGCATTTTGCTCATGTCGACGGAGATCGGCACCGTTTGGTCCGGTGCGGCGGGAAAGTGGGAGTCGACCTGGGCCGTGAAGCCACGGCCCGCCGCCTCCCCGATAATGAGGGTGTGTGGGCCGAGCGGTTCGATGGTTCGGGCCGTCATGCGGATCACCGCCCCCCCGGCGTCGCCGCCGGCGTTGTGTTCGGGGCGTATCCCGAAGGTGACCGCCCGATCCCTGTAAGGGCCGTAGCGGTCCCAGCGGTCCTGCGGGATCGCCAGTTCGCCGCCATCCTCCAGCTTCAGCGCCAGGCCCTGCCCCTGCGCGGCCACCCGGGCCGGCACGAAGTTCATCGAGGGCGCGCCGATGAAGGCCGCAACGAAGGTGTTGGCCGGGCGCTCGTAGAGGGTGATGGGATCGGCGGCCTGCTCGATGCGGCCTTCGTTCATCACCACCACACGGTCAGCCATGGTCATGGCCTCCACCTGGTCGTGGGTCACGTAGACCATGGTGCTGTTCAGGCGCCGGTGCAGATTCTTGATCTCCGTGCGCATCTCGATGCGCAGCTTGGCATCCAGGTTCGACAACGGCTCGTCGAAGAGAAACACATCGGGCTGGCGCACGATGGCGCGGCCGATGGCGACGCGCTGGCGCTGACCACCGGAGAGCTGCTTGGGCCGCCGCCCGAGATAGGGTTCCAAACCCAGGATTCGGGCGGCTTCGGCAATGCGTCCCTCGATCTCCGCCTTCGGCATGCGCCGCACCTTCATGCCGTAGCCGATGTTGTCGGCGACGGTCATGTGGGGATAGAGGGCGTAGTTCTGAAAAACCATGGCGCAGTTGCGCAGACCCGGGCGCAGCTCCGTCACGTCGCGGTCGCCGATGGCGATCACGCCGCCGGAGGCCGCCTCCAGCCCCGCGATCATGCGCAGCGTCGTGGTCTTGCCGCAGCCGGACGGGCCGACGAGCACGACGAACTCCGTATCCGCGATCTCCAGGTCCAGGGCCGGGATCACGGTCACGTCGTCGAAGGCCTTGCTGACACCCTGTAAACGCACGTCGGCCATGGAAACGGAAGTCCTTAAAAACGACCTGTACAAGAACGAACTGCCCGGGCCCCCGCCGCAGCAGACGGGGGCCCGGTGCCAGAGCTTCAGCCTCTTAGAGCGGCGGCAGCCCCATGGAGGCGCGGTAGGCCGCAAGCTGGTCCTCGCGGCCGAACTCGTCGGTCAACTCGTTCCACTTCTCAGCGATGGCATCGAGGGCCGCCTTGGGCGCGACCTGCCCTGACAGGGCCTTCGAGAGCTCGATCTCCAACTCCTCGGTGTAGCTGAAATAGCCGGGCAGACGCATGTCGAGCGCGATGTTCGGCGCTTCCAGGCTGCCGCGCTGGGCCGCCAGATACATCTTGGCCTCGTCCTCCGAAAAGGTCTTCAGCCAGCGGTCCAGGTTGGTGAAGTGGGAGAAGCGATAGGGATTGACCCCGGAGCCGCCGGTCACGGCCGCCTGGCCCGAGTTGTCGGGGTTCGAGGCCCACTCGACATAGTGCCAGGACGCGTCGATGTTGTTGGCCGACTGCGGCACCGCCGCCTGCCATCCGCCGTAGGCCATGAAGGGCGAGCGGACCGGTTCGTCAAAGGTGTCCCAGGAATTGGTCTTGTGGTTCCAGATGCGGGTCGATCCCGGGGTCATGGCGGAGCCCACCGAACCGGCGACCTGGCTCTGGGCTTTGTCGGAGGCAATGGTGCCGGTGTCGCCCCAATCGAAGTTCATGGCCACCTGGCCGCCGGCAAAGGCGGTGCGGATGTCCCCCGAGGTATAGTTGAGCGCGCCCGGCGGGGCGTAGCCGACGGAGCGGATGTAGTCTTCCAGCGCCTTCACCCAGCCCTCGTTGTTGACCTGGGCGTCCATGGTCTCCGGATCGAAGAACATGCTTCCGGGATTGTTCGGGTTGTTGGTGTAGCTGGCGGCATGGGTGAAGAAGAACCAGAACTGCTGGCCGCCGCGGCGGAAAGCCTCGGCCGTGCCCCAGAGATTGTCCTCCGGCCGGGTGAAGAACTCAGCGATGTCGTAATACTGGTCCCAGGTCTCCGGCGCCGCCAGATCGTAGCCGTACTTGGCCTTGAAAGCGGCCTGTTCTTCAGGGTCGTTGAAGAGGTCGAGGCGATAGGACAGCGTGTGCAGATCGCCGTCGATGGTCTGCGACAGGTGCTTGCCGTTCCAGACCATGAGGCGGTCCCGGTAGACCGGGGCGATATCCTCCCAATCGGCAGTGCCGCGGATCTTTTCCGGCATTTCGGAGAGATAGGGCGCGAAATCCGGCGTCCAGGCCGGCGCGAAGGTGATCACGTCGAAGGCCGCTTCGCCCGCCACCATCGCCGTCAGATACTTGGGATAGAGTTCGCCGAAGGGGAACTCCACCACCTCGACCGTGCCGCAGGTCTGCTTCTCCCAGCTTTCCCCGGCCGCCTGCATGGCCGATGCAATGAAGGGCCCGGTCTGCGAGCCGACCTTCAAGGTGACCCCGGAAAAGTCCGGCGAGCAGGCCAGTGCCGCCCCCGAAAGCCCGAAGGCAACCACCAGACCGCTGGCGGTGGCAGTGAGATGCTTTTTCATTGGCGTTTCTCCCTTTCTCTTTTGTTTTCTGTCCTTGTGAGCGGCTGTCCCGTCAAAGGCCGTTTGCAGGATTTCCTGCTTCGCCGGCCCGTTCTCGTCTCTCCCGCTAGCGAATGCCCCCCAGTGTCAGTCCCGAGCGCATCAGCTTAGCAAGCAGCATGGCCACCACCATCATCGGCGCGATGCCGAAGAGCGCGGCCACAGAAATCGCCCACCACTCGTCACCCCGGTAGGAGTTCTGGCCCGACAGCAGGATCGGCAGGGTCTGCCAGTCCGAGGTGGTCAGGAGCAGTGCGAAAAGGAACTCGTTCCAGATGAAAGCCAGCGTGATCAGCGAGGTGGCGATCAGGCCCGGTCGCGCCATGGGCAGCACGATTTCGAAGAAAATGCGGATCCGCGGGACGTCGTCCACCAACGCCGCCTCTTCGATCTCGACCGGCAGGGAGGCCAGGAAATCACGCATCAGCCAGACCACGATGGGAATTGAGAAGGCCGTGTAGCAGAGCACCATGCCGAGGAAGCTGTCCAGCAGCTTGAAGCCCTCCCGCCCGATCTCCGAATAGAGAAGAAACAGGGCAAAGGCGGTGACGATGGGCGGGAACATGCGCTGGGAAACGAACCAGAAGAGCACGTCCTTGTTGCCCAGCACCGGCCCCGGCAACGGCAGGCGGTTGGCCAGCAGGCAGGCCGGCAGGGCCACCAGGAACGCCAGGCCCATGGCTTGGGCCCGGGAATACCCGAGAACCTCATCGAACAGCAGAAAGCCGCCGATCGCCATGGCGGCGAAGATCAGCCCGGACATCAGCCGGACCCGGAACTCAAAACGCACGAGAGCGTAGGCCGCCATGGTGCCGAACAGCACCGCAAGCGCCGTCGCCGTGATCGAGATCAGGGAGGAGTTGATGAAGGGCGCGATGAAGTCGCCGCGAATGCCCGAAAAGGCGTCCCGGTAGGCCTGCAGCGTCGGGACGAAATCGATGTAGGGCAGATAGGTCGGCCCGCCGTTCACCGCCGTGGGCGGCTTCAGGGAGGTGACCAGCGTCCAGTAGAGTGGAAACAGCGTCACCAGCGCCCAGAACAGGCAAAGGCCGAAGACCAGCGGGCGCCGCATCATGACCGCTTCTCCAGATGGGGCCGCAGGATCGCCAGGTAAAGCACACCGATCACGATCACCACGATGAGGAACAGGAAGGACAACGCCGAGGTGTAGCCCAGGTTGAACTTCTTGAAGCCCTCCTGATAGGCATAGAGGGTCAGGGTTTCGGTCGAGATGCCCGGCCCGCCGCCGGTCAGCACAAAGACCGTGTCAATGATCTTGAAGCTCTCGATGATGCGGATGAAGACCACGGCCGCCGAGATCGGCAGCAGCATGGGAAAGGTGATGCCCCAGAACTGCTGCCAGGGCGTGGCATTCTCCAGCGAAGCCGCCTCATAGACATCGCGCGGCAGGCTCTGCAAGCCGGCCAGCATCAGCAGGATGACAAAGGGCGTCCACTGCCAGACCTCCACAGTCACGATGGTGGCCAGCGCCCAGTTGGCATCGGTCAGGAACGGCAGGTTCGGGAATCCCAGGAGAGTGAAGAAGTGGTTCACCGGCCCGACGGTGGAATGAAACAGCATCCGCCCCACCAGGGCCACGGCGATCGGCGCCATCAGCATGGGGAAAAGGAAGACGACCCGAAACAGCCGCTCGCCCGGCACACGGCTGAACAGCGCCAAAGCCACGGCAAAGCCGATGACGTACTGAACCAGCACCGAGGAAAACACGATTCCCGACGTTGTGGTGATGACCTGCCAGAAGCGTTCTTCGCCGAGCAGGGAGACATAGTTGTCGAAGCCGATGAACCGCGGCGGACGCGGCGGCACCAGCCGCACAGACTGAAAACTCACCGTCAGCGAGTAGATAAGCGGGAACAGCCCGATCAAGAGCACGACAAGAAAGGCTGGCCATATAAAGAGGTACTTGACCGGCTCGCGCAACCTCGGGCTCCCCTCCCGCTGGGAGGCTGCGGCAAAAGGCGCGCTCCCGTTGTCGTTCTCAATCCTTGTTGCGGATCAGCCTATTGCAGGCTGCTCCGTATCTCAACCTCCGTGCCATGCTGCAGGTGCACACAGCTTTGGCGACGCTTTGCATAAGCGAGACTTGTTCTAGGACAAGCCATGCGACAGCAGCGGGACTGATCAATTGACTGCATCATGAACCTGGGCCACGCTAACGCGCCCTAATCGGAACATGAGCCTCGTCATCAGCAAACAAATGGGCGTCTCGACGCCTCCCGTCATGGCGCAATGGCTCCGACCGACGAGACATCGATAAGACAACGCGCGGGAAAACCCGCCCAATCCCGGGAGGAATTTTCATGGTCAAGAAAGCGATAGCCTTTGCCGCCCTGGCGGGCCTGATGGCTGCCGGGGCCGCGTCCCCGTCCCTGGCAGCCGGCCCCGAAGAAGTCAGTGGTCCCGGATACAATCCCAGCTGCTTTGCACCGTTCAGTGCCGACACCAAGCATTTCCAGTTCAAGGCGAAGGAGCCGCCCTACCGCATCGCATTGGCCAACGGCTTTGTCGGCAACACCTGGCGGATCCAGATGATCAAGACGCTGAAGGCTTATGCCGAGCAGCCTGACGTGAAGCCGTTGATCGAGGAGCTGAAGATCGTTTCGACGGGCACGGACGTGGCCGCCCAGGTCGCCGCCATCGACAACTTCATCAACGCCGGCTACGACGCCATCCTGACCATCGCCGTCAATCCCACCGCTTTCGGGCCGGTCATCCGCCGCGCCAACCGGGCCGGCGTGGTCCTGGTTCCCTTCGACAACGTGCTGGACAGCGACAAGATCATCCAGGTGAACGAGGACCAGTCGGAAATCGGACGCATCATGGCACGCTGGCTTCTGAAGAATGTAGGCAGCAGCGGCAAGATCCTGGAAGTCCGCGGCCTGCCGGGCAACTCGGTCGACCGCGACCGGCATCTGGGCTTCCGCGAACTGATGGAAGCCGGCGGCAACAGCTTCGATATCGTCGAGGTCGTCGGCAACTGGGACGACGGCACGGCGCAGAAGGTGACCGCCGATGCCATCGCCGTGCACGGCACGTTCGACGGCGTCTTCGTGCAGGGCGGCTCGACCGGAGCCGTGCGCGCGATGATCGATGCCGGCCATCCCTTCGTGCCCGTGGCCGGGGAGGCCGAAAACGGTTTCCGCAAGCTCTGCGCCGAGCACGCCGGCGACGGCCTGCTGTGCTCTTCGGCCGGGCAGTCTCCGGGCCTCGTGGCCATCGCCGCCAAGACCGCCCTGGAGGCGCTGCAGGGCAAGGTTCTGCCGCAGTACGTCTCGGTGCCGATCCCACTGGTCGAGCATCCGGACTTCAAGGCCAACGTGAACTACTACCCGGATCTTACGGACAACTTCTTCACACCGAACGAGTTCCCGCCCTGCGGGGTCAACATCACCGCCACGGAGATCATGGCCAAGACGGAAGAAGACCAGTAGGGGCCGCCCGCAACGCCCCATAACTGAAGCGCCGCGTCCGCAAACCGGACGCGGCGCCCCTTCATGGAACTGCAACATGTCCCCTTCCGGTTGGCCTGATGAACGACTCCGCAGCAGATAACGCGTCAGAGACCGACAATGCCTCCGCTTTCTGGCAGATGCGGGGAATCAGCAAGCATTACGGCGGCGTGGTCGCCCTGGACGGCGTCGACTTCGCCTGTCATCCCGGCGCGATTCATGCGATTCTGGGTGAGAACGGCGCCGGCAAGTCGACCCTGATCAAGATCGCTGCCGGCGTCGTCCAGCCCTCCGCCGGCACCCTGCTTCTCGATGGCGAGGCGGTGACCTTCGCCGGCCCGCAGGACGCCAACGCCAAGGGGATCGTCTGCATCTTTCAGGAGCTCTCCCTGATGCCGGACCTCTCGGTGGCGGACAACATCTCCATGGCCGATCCGCCGCTGCGCTGGGGCCTGATCGACCACCGCGCCCAGCGGCGGCGCGCCGAGGAGCTGCTGGCGAAGGTCGGCTGCGATGACGTCAACCCGCTGGAGCTGGTGAAGAACCTGCCGCTGTCGCGCCGCCAGATGGTGGAGATCGCCAAGGCCCTGGGGCGGAACCCCAGGATGCTGATCCTCGACGAGGCGACCTCGGCCCTCACCGCCGCCGACGTGGAAAAGGTTTACGCAATTCTGGGGGAGTTGCGCGCGCAGGGCCTCGCCATTCTCTATATCTCGCACCGCATGCACGAGATCGAGGAGCTGGCCGACACCTGCTCGGTGTTCCGCAACGGCCGCCACATCGAAACCTTCGCCAAGGGCACGCACAGCGACAGCGAGATCGTGCAGCTGATGATCGGGCGCGACTACACCCAGGTCTATCCGCCCAAACCCCGGCACGAGACCCCGCCCGAGCCGGAACTTGAGATCACGGGGCTGTCCTGGGGCAATCGGCTCACCGACATCTCGCTTTCCGTCGGCAAGGGGGAGATCGTCGGCCTCGGCGGGCTCGATGGCCAGGGTCAGCGCGAACTGCTGCTGGCGCTCTTCGGTGTGCTGCGCGGCGTTACCGGCGAGGTTAAGATCGCCGGGCGCCGGCTGCGCCTGACCAGCCCGCAACTCGCCAAATCCAGCGCCGTCGGCATCGCCCTGATCCCGGAGGACCGAAAGTCCGAAGGGCTGCTGCTGCCCATGTCGGTGCGCGACAACATCTCCATGGCCTCCATCAGCCACTTCACCCGAGGCGTCTTCATCGACCGGGAACGCCAGAACGCGGAGATCGACGAGATGGTGCGCCGGCTCTCCATCAAGGTCGGCGACGTCGACGACCCGGTCGCCACGCTTTCCGGCGGCAACCAGCAGAAGGTGGTGATCGCCAAGTGGCTGATGACCAACGCGCGCATCGTGCTGCTGAACGACCCGACACGGGGCATCGATGTGGGCACCAAGCAGGAGATCTATCAGTTGCTGCGCGATCTCGCCGCCGCCGGAACTGCCATCCTGTTCTACACGACGGACTACGACGAACTGATCGGCTGCTGCGACCGGGTCAGCATCATGTACGACGGCCGCATCGTGCGGGAGCTTCAGGGCGCGGCCATCAACGAGGAGAACATCGTCGCCAGCGCCCTGAACCTCAGCCTGGACGACCGCTCGAAAGCCTCTTCCCAGGTGGAGACGCCGGCATGAAGGACCTCAAGCTGCGGCTCGGCCAGAGCCAGGGTGTGATCCTGGCCGTTGTCGTCTTCTTCCTGATGTTCACCCTCTACATCGCCAACCACCCGGCGGGCCTCACCGTGCCGGTGGTCACGACAGCCGCCAACAAGGCGGTGCTGCTGGCGCTGGTCGCCATGGCCCAGACCCTGCCGGTGCTGACCGGCGGCCTCGATCTCTCGGTGGGCATGGTTTTCATCATGACCAACTGCCTGGCCTCCAGCATGGTGAGCGGCGATCCGCTGCAGATCGCCATCGGCACCGCCGTGGTGCTGCTGGCCGGGGCGCTGGCCGGCTTGGTGAACGGGGTAATCGTGGTCTACGGGCGCCTGCAGCCGATCATCACCACGCTGGCCACCGGTGCGGTCTACTACGGCATCGCGCTATTGCTGCGGCCGGTGCCCGGCGGCGATGTCGACGAAGACCTCGCCGACTTCATGACCTATACGGTCTTCGAGGTGGTGCCGACCTCCCTGGTCGTGCTGCTGGCGGCGGTCCTGATCATCTGGCTGCCCTTCCGCAACTCCGTCGTCGGCCGCGGCTGCTATGCGGTCGGCTCCGCCGAGGGCGCTGCCTACATGACCGGCGTCGCCATCGGGCGCTCGAAACTGGCGGCCTACACCCTCGCCGGCCTGCTGGCCGGGCTGGCCGGGCTGATGCTCACCTTCGTCACCTTCTCCGGCGAGGCCAGCGCCCCCATCGGCGGCACCTACACGCTCAATTCCATCGCCGCAGTGGTGATCGGCGGCACCTCGCTCTACGGCGGCGCCGGCGGGGCCATCGGCTCCATCTTCGGCGCCTTCATCCTGCGCACCATCGACGACCTGCTCTTCGTCTTCGACCTGCCGCCGCTCTGGCAGCCACTGTTTCAGGGCGTCGTGCTGCTCGTCGCCGTCAGCCTGGGGGCCGCCCGCGTCTTCCAGATCCGCAACCGCCTGGAGCTCTTCAAATAGCCATGTCGATCCAGGAAAGCATGCAGGGCGCGCTGCAGGGGGCTCTCAAGTCCGTCGACAAGCCGGTGGTGATCGCCTTCGGCTTCATCATCGTCATGCTGCTGGCCGGCAGCCTCTATTCCGCCAGCTTCCTCTCGGCCAACTATCTGCTGCAGCAGCTTCAGGTCGCCGCCTTCCTCGGCATCATCGCTTCCGGCGTCATGCTTGTGATCCTGCTGGGCCACATCGATCTTTCGATTCCCTGGCTGGTCACCGTCGGCGGCATGATGTCGACCGCCGCTGCCGGCTGGTGGGGGCCGGAGTACGCCATTCCCTTCGGCCTGTTCTGCGGCCTCGTCTTCGGGCTCATCAACGGCCTGGGCGTGGCCATCCTGCGCGTCCCCTCGATGATCTTCACCCTCGGCATCAACGCGGTCGCCCAGGGCGTCATGGTGCTCCACACCGGCGGCTTCGCGCCCCAGGACCATGCCAGCGAGACGATGCGCTGGCTGGCGGTGGAGCGCAGCCTCTTCAACATCCCGAACGCCGTCTTCATCTGGGCGGCCATCGGGATTGCCGTGGTCATCCTGCTGAAGCGCACGCCGCTGGGCCGCTACATCTACGCCATCGGCAACCAGGAAGGCGCCACCTTCCTTTCCGGCGTCAACACCAAGGCTGTGCTGATCGCCTGTTTCGCCATCTCCGGCATGTGCAGCGCCATGGCGGGTGTCCTGCTGGCGGGCTATTCCAACAAGGGCTATCAGGCCATGGGCGACCCCTACCTGCTGCCGGCAATCGCCGCCGTGGTGCTGGGCGGCACCCACATCCTGGGCGGGCGCGGCACCTATCTGGGCACGGTGGCGGGGGTGATCCTGATCTCTCTGCTGCAGTCCATCCTCTCCGTCATGCAGATGCCGGAGGCCGGACGCCAGATCATCTACGGCTGCGTCATCATCGGCATGCTGCTGGTCTACGGCCGCGGCCAGAAGGTACAGGGTTAGCGCTCCCTCTCCACCCTTCGAGACGCTTGCTCGCGCAAGCTCCTCAGGGTGAGGTTATGCCCTCGGCCCAGCCGCACCTCATGCTGAGGAGGCCGCGCAGCGGCCGTCTCGAAGCATGACGCCCACAAGGGCTACGGCCATTGGACGCCGCGGCGGTTCAGGTAGACGGCGTAGAGCGAGGTGGTAGCGGTGACGAAGAGGCGGTTCTTCTTCGCGCCGCCGAAGGCGACGTTGGAGACCTTCTCCGGAATCCGGATCTTACCGAGCAGCTCGCCGGCGGGGGAAAAACAGTGCACGCCGTCGCCGGCGCTGGACCAGATGTTGCCGTCCTCGTCTAGGCGAAAGCCGTCGAAGAGCCCCGCATCGCAGACGGCGAAGACCTCCCCTCCCGACAGGCTGTTGTCTTCCGCCACCTGGAAGGCGCGGATATGGCGCGGCCCATCCGGATCGTGCGACGCCCCCGTATCGGCGATGTAGAGGGTCTTCTCGTCCGGCGAGAAGGCCAGACCGTTGGGCTTGTCGAAGTCATCGGCCACCACGGTCAGATCGCAGGCCTTGGGGTCGAGGCGATAGACGTAGTTGGCGCCGATCTCGCTGTCGGCTTTGTAGCCCTCGTAGTCGGAGAGGATGCCGTAGGGCGGATCGGTGAACCAGACCGTGCCGTCGGACTTCACCACCACGTCGTTGGGGGAGTTCAGGCGCTTGCCCTGGTAGCTCTCGGCCAGCACGGTGACGCTGCCGTCCCACTCCGTGCGGGTGACCCGCCGGGCGCCGTGCTCGCAGCTGACCAGCCGCCCCTCCCGGTCGCGGGTATGGCCGTTGGAGTAGTCGGAGGGACGACGGTACTCGGTGACGCCGGCGCCCGCCGTCCACTTCAGGATACGGTTGTTGGGGATGTCGCTCCACAGCAGGAAGTCACCGTCGCAGAAGTAGACGGGCCCCTCGGCCCAGAGCGTGCCCGTATAGAGTTTCTCGACCGCGCAGTTGCCCAGCAGGTAGTCCCTGAAGCGCGGATCGCGCACGTCGTAGTCCGGGTTCATCGGCCCCCTCCCCTCATTGCCCGGGCTTCGCCGCCCGCTGTCGCGGAGAGTGTAGCGCGCAGCGTCGGAAGCGCAAATCCGCTTCGACTTCAGTCCAGCGGCTGCAGGTTGTCGCGGAACATCCGGGCGCAGTTGGCCCAGGAGAACTTGAGGGCATGCTCGCGGCAATGCTCGCGGTCGATCTTGATGGCCTCGCGCGTCGCGCTGCCCAGGTCTTCGCTTAGGATACCGACCCCTGCCCCGTCCACCACGTCCAGCGGCCCCGGCACCGGATAAGCGGCCACCGGCATGCCGCTGGCCAGCGCCTCCAGCATCACCAGACCGAAGGTGTCAGTGCGGCTGGGGAAGACGAAGACGTCGCCTGACGCATAGTGCGCGGCCAGGTCCTCGCCCTGCTTGGCGCCGACGAAATGGACGTCCGGGAAAGCGGCTTCGAGCTCGGCGCGCTGCGGACCGTCGCCCACCACCACCTTGCTGCCGTCGAGGTCGAGGTCCAGAAAGGCCTTGATGTTCTTCTCCACCGCGACGCGGCCGACGTACATGTACACCGGCCGCGGCAGATCCAGCGCGTGCGGCGCCTCCGGCCGGAACAGCGCCGTGTCGACGCCCCGGGTCCAATCCACCAGCCGTTCGAAGCCGCGGGACTGCAGTTCCTCACGCATCGACTGGGTGGCCACCATGATGCCGCTGGAAGGCCGGTGGAACCAGCGCATGAAGCGGTAGCCGACATCAGCCGACACCGGGATTCTCGCGGAGAGGTATTCCGGGAAGCGGGTGTGGTAGGAGGTCGTGAAGGGCAGTTTGTGCTTCACGCAGAAACCGCGCAGGGCGACACCGATGGGCCCTTCGGTGGCGATGTGGATGGCATCGGGCCGGAACGCGTCGATGCGTTTTTTCAGGCCGATCTGCGGCAGGACCGCCAGCCGGATCTCCGGATACGTCGGACAGGGAAAGGTGCGGAAGTGATGCGGGGCGAGGACCTCGAAGACATCGCCCTGCGGCTCCAGTTCCTCGCGCACCCGGTTGAGGGTGCGCACCACGCCGTTGATCTGCGGATACCAGGCGTCCGTCGCCAGAAGAATGCGCATCTCCGTCACGCCGCGGCGGTTGCCGGCTCCAGCATGGGAAAGGCGCGCAGTTCGGCCCAGGGCAGGATCTCCAGCCTGCCGTCGAAGTGCTCCACCAGGGCGGTGCAGCTTTCGACCCAGTCGCCGTCGTTCACATAGAGGATGCCATCGATCATCCGCATCTCCGCCATGTGGATGTGGCCGCAGATGACGCCGTCGACGCCGTGGCGCTTCGCCTCGGCCACCACCGCATCTTCGAAGTTGCAGACGAACTGGACGGCGTTCTTGACCCGGTGCTTGAGGTATGCCGAGAGCGACCAGTAACCGAAGCCCAGCTTGCGGCGCAGGTAGTTGAACCAGGTGTTCACCTGCAGCATGGTCACATAAGCCCAGTCGCCCAGCAGCGCGAGCCAGCGCGCATACTTGACGATGCCGTCGAACTCGTCGCCGTGGATCACCAGCATGCGCTTGCCGTCGGCGGTTTCGTGGATCACCTCCTTCATCACTTCCACGCCGCCGAAGTGCATGCCCAGATAGTCGCGCAGCACTTCGTCGTGGTTGCCGGGCACGTAGACCAGCCGCATGCCCTTGCGCACCTTGCGCAGAAGCTTTTGAACAACGTCGTTGTGCGCCTGAGGCCAGTACCAGTTTTTCCTGAGCCGCCAGCCGTCGAAGATGTCGCCGACCAGATAGAGCGTCTCGCACTCGGTCTCTTTGAGGAAGTCCAGCAGATAGTCCGCCTTGCAGCCCCGGGTGCCCAGATGGATGTCCGAGATAAAAATGCTGCGGTAGCGAGTCGGTCGCGAAGGAGCCAGGCCGTCCATGGGTCCACTCTCTAGATCCCATTGCGATCACCAGAAATGGTGATCTTTCGGCGGCTTATATCAAGATGCTGAAGCCGGAAAAAGAAATTCGATCAATGAAGGTACAGATATCATCGCAGGTTCATTGCACTGTCACAGAAAGTACATGCAGCAATTACTTTTGGTTAACGAACAGAACGAAATCCCGATTCGTTTCATCGTGGGCGAATACTTTATCCCTGCGACTCGGAGAGAGATGCGTTTTCATCCACAGCTGGTCCGGCGCAAGCGCTGCGGGATTCGGCCGAACGAAATGGGGCCTGCGGGAATCGCAGGCCCCTTCGGAGAGACTGCTTCGTCGACCCTGGGGCCGCACTTCCGGCGGACCGGCCAGCGCCAAATGGGCCAGCGCCAAATGGGCCAGCGCCAAGGGGCCAGCGCCAAAGGCCCAGCTAGCGCCACATGGGATTGAGGCCGATGGCGTTGGCGCGCTGATCGATCCGCTCGCGATGCGACATCGGGATCATGCCAAGGTCCACCAAGTAGCCGTCCGGCCCCCAGGCACGGTCGCTCGTGTACTCCGTCACGAACTCCAGGATGCCCGGGACCTGCTCGTAGTGCTGGACCTTCACGTAGACGAAGAGCGTGCAGATGACGGGGTAGTCCCCCAGGGCGATGGACTGCTCGTCCGGCAGAACCCCGTCGATGGGATGAACGGCAAGGGAGTCCGCATGGGTCTCGTAGAAGGAGAACGGCATGATCGCGAGTTGATGATCGCGCGAGCGCACCATGCGCACCGCTTCGTCATAGCTTTTCGAGACAGAGGCAAAAGCCGTGTCGTTGCGCAGAGAAACACAGGCCGGGTCGCGCACCTCCTCCGGCAGGCGCGCCATCGTCTCGATCTTGCGGCAGCCGGTGTCCATCACCTCCAGCAGAAAGGCGTTGGAGGGATCGGTGTTGACCAGCGGGCCGACCACACGGATCGGCATGTCCGGGAGCGAGTCGTGGATCTGGTTCCACCGGGTGTGGGGATTGTCGACAAGCTCGCCATCGATCACCAGGCGCTTGGCCAACGCCTGGAAGATCTGCGCTTTGGTGGGCCGGATGACCGGGCCGCCGGGCGCTCCGACAAGGACGATACCGTCATAGCCAACCTTGATCTCGGTGATCCGGTCGACGCCGTTGTCCCGACACTCTTTGAATTCGGCGTCCCACATGCGCCGCGGGATGCCGATGATGTCCGGGAACTCACGGCCGACACCGGCACAGAAGCTCCGCGTGCTGCTGCGCGCTGTCGTCCGCTCGATGATCGGCGTGGGCTGTCGGTAGTTGCTGGCAAAGCTCTCGCCGACCATGGCGGTATAGGGAAAGCTGGCTTCGGAAGAAAGAATGCGAATGGTATCGCGCCCCTCGGCCTGAGCGCCGAAGAACACGGTGGCCGCCGCTGCGGCTAACACCAACTGTTTCATCTCAAGTCCCCAAAAATACGAATGGCCGAAATAACTGGGCCCTTCGCAGCCGGAAGCTGCCGGCTGACGATGGCATTGCTGCCCGATTGAATGACTCCGATTGTAGTATCTGCCTGTAACGCCTTGATTGCTTCGACTCAGGTATGCGGTTTCTTCTGTTTCCGTCGAGCCTCAATACTGGGACGGTTCACAGTCATCTGTGCGCTGCGCCACAAAAGGACGGGAAATCACAAAAGAGTCATGAAACTGTAATTTTCGAAGCACTGTACGACGCGGTCGCCGATGACCTACAAGACTTGCGAAGGACTTGAGTTGAGGCATCGGTCCTTTTCATCGGACGGTCCGGAGCAGTGCGCACCGCATCTTTTGCGCCGGTTTTTTTTCGAGGCTGCCTTCCTCTTAAGGCTAGTGTTCTTTGGGAGTCTGTCGTGTTTCGCAGAGAGGTCTACCGGTGAGCCCAAGCGCCCAACCCCGCTACGCCATCTATTACGCACCGCCGGCGAACAGCGGTCTCTGGGATCTGGCCCAGCATTGGCTCGGCCGTGATTGCGAGAGCGGTGCGGCCTTGCCGCGCCCGCCCCTAGAAGACCCGGATGCGGCAGCCATCGATGCCGCAGCCCTCGATGCGGCCACCACCAGTCCACGCCACTACGGTTTTCACGCAACGCTGAAAGCACCCTTCCGCCTTGCCGCCGGCACGTCCTTGCGGGACCTGCACGATACCCTGGCTGTCTTCGCGGCTCGGCAGGCCCCTTTCGAGGCGCCGCCTTTGGCGGTTCGTGCGCTGGGGCCCTTCCTGGCGCTTGTGCTCTCGGAGCCCTCGGAGGACATGCACCGGCTTGCCGCTGCTGCGGTAGAAGCCTTCGAACCCCTGCGTGCGCCGCTTGACGAAGGAGATCTTCAGCGGCGCCTGAGGTCGGGACTGACGGAGCGTCAGGAGACATTGCTGCGCCAGTGGGGCTACCCTTACGTAATGGAGGAGTTCCGCTTTCACATGACACTGACCGGTCCGCTGGAAACGCCGCAAAGGGAGCGTCTGCAGACCGGCCTGTCCGAGTTGTTCCGTCCGCATACAGTCGCCCCCTTTGCGGTGAACGCGGTCTGCCTCTATGGCCAGCATGATCGGGAAGCGCCCTTTCGGCTGATGGACCGCGTCCGCCTGACGGGACCGGGCGCGCTGCAGCCGGCAGGTGCGGAGAAAGGGGAACTGGCAGGATGAGCAAGGCAGGCGAAGGAAGCGGACAGCACAGCCGGCCCGACGGAGCCGCCGGCAACGGCGATTCGGCCAAGGTCGCAGAGGCTTTGATCGCCCAACTCGAATCCCTCGGCAGAAGCCGCTATGGCGGCGAAGCGGTCAGCCAGTTGGAGCACGCCCTTCAGTGCGCCACCCTGGCCCGCGCCGCCGGCGCGCAGGAACCGCTGATCGCCGCCGCCCTGCTGCACGATATCGGTCACCTGGTGAACCCCAGGGACGAAGGCGCGGCGGCGGAGGGCATCGATGCAGCGCATGAGACGGTGGGCGCCACCTACCTGTCCCGCTGGTTCGGCCCGGCGGTGACCGCACCGGTCGCCCAGCACGTTGCCGCCAAGCGCTATCTGTGCCAGGCCGAGCCCGGATACTTCGATCGGCTGTCGCCGGAGTCCGTCCGCAGTCTGGCTCTCCAGGGCGGCCCCTTTACAGCCGAAGAGGCGCAGGCCTTTCTGGCGCGGCCCCATGCAGAGGCCGCCGTGGCCCTGCGGCGCTGGGACGAAGCCGCAAAAGATCCGACGATGGAAACACCGCCCCCGCGCGCCTTTGAAGCGTTGATCGCCCGGGTCGTGAGCGGCGGGCACTGATATGCCGGCACCCTCCAAAGCGGCTCTTTCCAAACCGGCGGGCGGCCATCTGGTTCTTGTCGTCGGACCGAGCGGCGCGGGTAAGGACAGCCTGATCGACAGCGCAAGACGGCGCCTTGCCGGCGATGAGGGCTATGTCTTTCCACGCCGCATCATCACCCGGACGAGCGATCCGGCAAGCGAGGCTCACGAGAGCGTTGAGGACGCCGAGTTCGACAGCTTGAAGGACGGCGGCGCCTTCTTTCTCCATTGGGGCGCCCATAGCCTGCGCTATGCCCTCCCCGCCTCTATCGCCGGACACCTCGCCGCCGGCGCCACGGTGATCGCGAATGTATCGCGGGCGGTAATCGCCGAGGCGCTGGACAAACACCCGAAAACCACGGTTGTCCTGGTGACGGCGCCACAGGCTGTGCTTGAGGAACGCCTTCTCGCACGCGGGCGGGAGGACCTGGCGGCCGTGCGCCGGCGGCTGTCCCGGACCGCCGTCCTGCCCGCGGGGATCAGGGCTGTCACCATCGTAAACGGCGGCAGCCTGGAGAAGGCGGTCGGGCAGTTTCTCGATGCGGTTTCGCAGCCGCACGGCGACGGCGCAGATGCGGCGGCAGTCCCGGCGCCTTACGCCACGGAGTGATCCCTCACACAAACTGAAACCCTCCCGGCCCTGGCTGCGTAGGTTAGGACAGGAAGCAATTCGGGCCTGTCCAAGACCCTCCAGCCAAGGACCACAAGAGATGTTTGCCGTTCATTCTTCTTTTATTTCAAGGTTTTGCGGCGCCCTGCTGTCACCAAACGACAACGCCGCCGAGGCGCCCGCGGGACAGCGGGCATCCTTGCCGGGGGTCGCCCAGGACCCGCGCAGGCAGCTTGTCGCGGCACTCGCGGACATGCTCCCCTCGACGCTGGAGGAGATTGCCCTGGCCACCGGTCTTCAGCCGGCAACCGCCGCAGCCTTTCTGGCCGACATGTCGGCGCGCTGCACCGTGATGTTCAATCCCCTGACCAAGCGCTACAGCCTGCCCAAGACCGCTCATTCCTCGCCCCTGGCGGCCTGATGTTGCCCAAACCGCGACCGCGGGCAGCGGTCGCGGCCGAAGAACAACTGAAACATTCCCTGCCGTTCGAAGACATCACTCAGAAACGACCGGCCGCTAGATTTTCACCGGCCAGTAGAGGTCCATGATTTCAAAGAATTCCTGACGGTCTCAGCGAGAGATCGACGCGATTAGAAACAAATGATTTTTCACCTTATGCGGTGAATACATCTCCGAAGAGGCCGCACCGCAGTACCCACGCTGAACATCGACGCGACGCGGATGCCTGCCAAGTGTTTGGCCGGCGGCATCCAGTGACTTTCGCCGTCACGCAGCAAGACTAGAGAAATCCCTTGAGAGATCGAGGGTGAAAAAAGCCGCACAACCAAGAAAACACCAAGCCGCTGACGTCTCGTTAACCGGTTTTTTGTGTGTTGCATGTTGAAATTCCGACTGAGGAGCAAGAAAAATGCTGTTCAGAACGCTGATTGTTGTCCTAGTTCTTGGGATCGCGGCGCCTCTGCAGAGGGCGCAAGCGCAGGCTGACGCCTCGACGCTTGCCACCGATTTCAACCTGATCACCGCGATCGACGTTTCGGACTCGATCAGCCGCCACGAAGAGTGGCTTCAACTCACCGGTCTCTCGCGGGGGGTTGTCCATCCCGGCTTCCTGTCCCTGGTGCGCGAGGGCCTGATGCAGCGCATCGGCTTTATGGCCTTCACCTGGTCCAGTGACGGTCAGGTCCGGATCGTGGTGCCCTGGACGGTGATCGCCGGGCCGGAAGATGCGGCCCGGATCGCCGCTCAGCTCCGCGACGCCCCGCGCATCGACCGCTCGCACTACGATGGCAATCACCAGGCGCCCCATGCAGGCGGCGGGGCTGCCGTATCCACCGGCGGCATGACCGATATCGCCCAGGCCGTCGGCGCCGCCACACGCCTGGCCGCCGGCGCGCCCTACCGGGGCCGCAGGGCCGTCATCAACATCCTGAGCGACGGCGTCGACAACGCCGGCTTCGATCCCGCCATGCTGCGCGACGAAGCGATTCGCCTGGGTGCCACGGTGAACGGGGTCGTCTTCGGCGGCCGCAGCGACCTGCCAGCCTATTTCCGCGAGAACGTCATCGGCGGGCCGGGTGCCTTTCTGATGACCGTCCAGGACCCCGAGGATCTGCCCAAGGCGCTGGAGAAGAAGTTCTGGCGCGACCTCATCGCCGGCCATACGCCCCCCTTCCGGACAGCCGGCTGATCCTGGGGTCCGAAAGGCCGGTCCCGGCGTCGTTACAGCACGGCGGCGCCGGAGATCTCCGCGAGCCGCCGCGATGCCTCTTCGCGGTAGCGCTGATTCAGAGGACTGCTCGGCTTCAGTTCGACCCTCTCGTTGGCGAGACCGCGGACCAGCGCCAGCTGGCCGTCGCGGCGCGCCGCCTCGACCAGGGTCAGATCGAAGACATCGCGCTGGGCATGGCTTCCTCCGAAGCGGTTGAGACGGCCGCGCACCTGCCGCAGCAGATCGACTGCGGTGGCATAGTCGCCGCGGCCGAAGGCCCGCAGCGCGTTGCAGAGCGGGTAGCCGACCTGGTGGGTCATCATGGCGTTGCTGCGGCTGCCTGACATGGCCCTCTGCTGGGCCAGCAGCAGGCGGTCGGCGGCCTCCGCACGGCCATCCGCGACAAAGGCCATCATCGCGTGGGCGTCATTGAAGGCATAAAAGCCATCTTCGCTCAGGGGCTCCCAGCAGTCAGCCAGTTCGGTCCAGCGTTCGCCGACATCCAGGTCACGCAGGTGCAAACGCCACAGCAGCGCCGAGGCGTCCAGCAGATCCAGCATGACCCGGGAGCGGTCCTTGCGGATATGATTGTCGTAAATCGCCAGGACGCTGTCGAACTGGTCGAGATCGAGGTGATAGAGCGCCAAGTGCCACCAGTTGTGGATGGCAAAGAAGTTGTCGGCGGTCCAGTCGCGCTCGCGGCCGCGCATCCAGGCGATTCCGTCTTCCTGGCGGCCCTGCATCTCCATGACATGGGCCACCGCGTGTTGAGCCCAGGCGTCCCGCGGATTGAGGTCGATGGCCCGCCGGCCCATTTCCTCGGCGCGTTGGTAGTCGCCGCACTCCTCCAGGCCGAAGGCATACATGCCCAACAGGGCGTGATAGCCGGGGTCATCGGGCGACCACTCCGGCAAAACCCGGGCGACATGGTCGCGCAGATGGCGCGCATCGCCGACATAGAAGTCGCTCAGATGGATGACCTGCAGGGCCAGGGCATCGCGCGGATAGTTGACGAGCGTGTCCTCCAGCACCGCGATCGCCCCTTCCCAACTGCCTTTCAGGAACTGGTCGATCGCCGCCAGATGGCGGCGTTCGCGTGCCGTGGTGGCCAGGCCGCGCGCCGCCTTGTAGCTGTCCTGCGCTTCGACCATGGCGCCCACTTCGGTGGCCAAGGCAAAGGCGTAGGCGCGCAGACAGTGCGCCATCACGAATTCCGGGCTCTCCGCAACCGCCGCTTCCACGGTCTCGACGGGGTCGCCCTGATAACACTGCAGCTCTGCCAGGGCCTTCTCATATAGCGTTATAGCGTCTTCCGAGGCTCCGCTCACCGGCTCGCCTCGTGCGTCGACATGGCTCATCATGTCCTTCTGCACTCCCACACTTTTTTTGCGCGGCGATGCGCCGGCCGGAAAACAGCCTCCGAGACCGGTGATCATGTCCCTACGCCTGGCATGGCAAGCCACCAGTGGGAATCCCCACATTAGCAACATTTGAAACACGCGGGCAGCGCGCAGGAGGGCTATATCCCCATCCGCGAGCCGCTCTGCCCAAACGCAATTGCCCTCAAGCGCAGTTGCCCTCAAGCGCAGTTGAACGACACGTGACCCCTTGTGAGTTGCCGCCGCGCCGGGTCGAACACAGGTTATCGGCAGTCCCTGACGATCCTGCGGAGCCGCCGACGTGAGCCGATTGCCGGGCAGAAAGCACAACTCAGCCAAGGCTGCCCTCGCCGGCCTGCTGGTCCTTCTTGCCGCGGGACCGGGTATTGCGCTGGCCGCGATCCAGGCATCCGGCACGGCGCTTCAGCCCTTCGACCAATGGCAGATGCTGACCTTGCCGGAGAAGCCGCCCGCCGCCTTCGTCGTCGTCGGTCCGGATGCCCTCATCGTCGAGGCCGACGCGGCGGTCGCCTTCCTCTACGCCGAAGTGACCGCGGCACCCGGGGCACAGCTGGCCTGGCGTTGGCGCGTCGACCGGGGCATCGCGCCCAGCGCGCAGGACCGTGTCGGCGAGGACGACCGGCCCCTGGCCATCCATCTCTGGTTCCCGCCGCCGGATGCCGAGCGCTCCCTCTTCGATCGCCTGGGCGGTCTGTTCGGTTATCCCTCCATCGGGCGGGTCATGACCTATGTCTGGGGCGGCAAGCACGCACGCGGAACCGTCTTCGAGCACCCGCACTTTGACGAAGGGCGCCTCACGGTTCTGCGTGGTACGGAGGCCGGACTCGGTGTCTGGTATGAGGAGCAAATCGACTTCGCCGCCGAATACCAGGAAGCCTTCGGCGAAGCCCCGCCGCAGCGTCTCTATATCGCCATCTCCGCCGATACGGACGATCTGGGCGGCATGTCCCTGGCGAAGATACAGCACCTGCGCTGGAGCCTGGACGACCGCGCCGCCGCCAACGAAGCCCATACTCCGGGCCAGTGGTCCGCCCGTCCGTGACAACCCCGCGCGCGGCCCAACTCGAAAGCCTGTTGGACAAAGGGCAGGCGGCAGTCGCCCGCCCGCTGGGCGATCTCTGGAAGGAGATTGCCGCCCGCGAGCGCGCAGAGGACGACCGCCTTGCGCAAGTGCTTGCCGGCCAGTTCCTGGCCGGGGAAGAGATCACGGCCCGGGTCTGCGAGTCCCTGGCCCCCCATGTCCCTCATGGTCTCGCCCGCGACTGTCTCGCGCTCCAGGCCGCGGAGGAGCGCCGTCATGCGGAGCTTTACCGGCGCTATTTGGACACCAGCCGGAACGCCGGTCGTTCTGACGAGGACGCCCCTGCCCTGCTGGCGCCTGCCGGCGATGCGATCATGGCCTGGAGGGGACCGCCCGAGGCCGTGTTGCTGGCGGTCCAGGTCATCATCGAGGGCGAGGCCCTGGCCTTTCAGGAAACCGCCCGGCGCTTCACAGGCTGCACCCGCTTTGCCGCGCTCTCACATACCATCGCACGCGATGAAGCGCGTCACGTGGCCTTTGGGCGCACGTATCTGCCGTCGGCGCTGCACCATCTCACACCCAGGGAGCGATCCGAGATCTACGTCTGGCTGCGGCGACTCTGGTTCGGCTGCATGGAGCACCTGCCGCGGGTCAGCCCCCTGCCCTGGTTCGGCGGTCCGCTGGCCCGTCACTGGGCGCGCCGGCGCTGGTCTCACTGGGAGGCACAGCTCGCCGTCTTCGGCATCGGCCCTTCGGCAACGTCGACCGTTCCAACCCTATCCGACCCGCTGCCATGAGACTGTCGATCATCATTCCCACCCTGAACGAGGCCGAGCATATCCCCGCGCTGATCGATCAGCTGCGCCGGGAAGACCCGGGCAGTGACATTCTGGTCATCGACGGCGGCAGCACCGACGGGACACTGGACCTGGCCCTGAAAGCCGGCGCGCGGGCCATCCGCGGAGCCCGCGGACGCGGCCAGCAGCTCACCCTGGGCGCAGAGGTCGCCGAAGGCGATGTGCTGCTGTTCCTGCATGCCGACAGCAGGCTGGGCAGTGGCGGCCTGCAACAGCTCCGCGCAGGCTTGGCCGACCCCCGGGTGGTCGGCGGCAACTTTCGCATTCTGTTCGACGGCGGTCGCCCTTTCGACCGCTGGCTAACGCGGTTCTATGCCTGGTTCCGGCGCTTCGGCCTCTATTACGGGGACTCCGCAATCTTCATCCGGCGGGAGGCGTTGCAGCGGATCGGCGGCCTGCGGCCCATTGCCCTCATGGAAGACTACGATCTTTGCCGCCGCCTCGAACGCAGCGGCAAGACAATCTGCATCGCCGAACCGCCTGTCACGACCTCGTCGCGCCGATTCGAGGGCAGATGGCCGCCACGAATCGTCGCCGGCTGGCTGCTGATCCATCTGCTCTACTACCTGGGTATTTCACCGGACGTTCTGGCACGGCTGTACAGGACGGAGCGGCAGACAAGTAAACGCGCGAAGCCGATCGGCCAGTAACCAGGGCCGCAAACCGCATCAGTGATCGGCGATGTACGCGGTGAAACATCGCGTCATCGAATCATCCTCCTCCTGTTTCTGAAACTGCGCCCGTTTTCTGACACAGGCGACTGCGCGACCGGGCCGTCCAACCCTTGGCTTGGTTTCAAAAAAACTTCGACAGTGTGTCACGCGGCCTTCATGGCTTCGCGACACCTTCGCTGCGCCCACTCAACCAGAAGAAGGCTGGCCAAAGCCCGAGCAAGTCCTTCAGAGGCCCCGTCCGTTTTGAACAGCTTCATCCCAGTAGCGCAGCGCTGAGCCGGTCGCCGACGAGGCGAAAGGGACGGCGCAAGCCTGTCATTTTGAACATGCCGCCAGAGTGAACCTGCGAACGACATAGGAAGGGAAGCCAGCATGTCGGCAGTCATAAACGAGTTCGTCTTCAATCACAGTGGTCAGGACACCAACGAGTTCGTCGAAGTCCTTGGTGATCCGAATACAGATTACTCGAACCTTTCATTGGTTCTGATCGAAGGCGATGGCTCCGGCGCCGGCACCATCGACAGGGTTATCCAGCTTGGCACCACGGATGCCGACGGGTTCTGGACAACTGGCTTCCTTACCAATCAGTTCGAAAACGGCTCCGCAACGCTGCTGCTGGTGGAGGGCTTCACCGGCAGCGAAGGCGACGACCTAGACCCCGAGGAGGACGGCACCCTCAACACCACGCCCTGGACCTCGATCGTCGATTCAGTGGCCGTCAACGACGGCGATGGCGGCGACGTGAGCTATTCGGAAACGGTTCTCGCACCGGGGATCAATGGCAACTCCTTTCCTCCCGGCGGCGCCTCGCGCATCCCTGACGGAACGGACAGCGATACGGCGGCTGACTGGGCCCGCAACGAGTTCACCAGCCCTGGCGCTCCCTCGAACGCAGCGCCGGGCGAAGCGCAGAACACACCCGGCGCCAGCAATCTGCAGGTGCCCGTCACACCGGTCATCAATGAGTTCGTCTTCAATCACCAGGGCACCGACACCAACGAGTTCGTTGAGGTTCTCGGTGCGCCGGATACCGATTACTCGAACCTCTGGCTGATCCAGATCGAAGGCGACGGCAACGGTGCGGGCACCATCGATTCGGCAATCCAGCTCGGCACCACGGATGCCGACGGCTTCTGGACCACCGGTTTCCTCACCAACGAGTTCGAGAACGGCACCGCCACCATCCTGCTGGTGGAGGACTTCACCGGCAGTGAAGGTGACGATGTAGACCCCGACGAAGACGGTACCCTCGACAGCACACCCTGGACGTCGATCGTCGACTCGGTCGCGGTCAACGACGGCAGCGGCAGCAACCAGACCTACTCCGAGACCGTCCTGGGATCCGACGTCGACGGCGCTTCCCGCATTCCCGACGGCACGGATACCGATACCGCCGACGACTGGATCGCCAACGAGTTCACCGACCCCGGCGATCCTTCTGACGCAGCACCAGGCGAAGCAAGGAATACGCCGGGCAGCAGCAATATCCAGGAAGAGATTCCAGCCACCGAAGTCACGATCATGCAGATCCAGGGCGCCGGCCACACCTCCGCCTTCGTCGGACAGAGCGTGACCACCAGCGGCATTGTCACCGCCCTGGCAGCCGATGGCTTCTATATCCAGGACCCCGACGGCGACGGCGACATCGCAACCTCCGATGCCATCTTCGTTGCGTCCGGCGAAAATGTGGCGGTGGGCGATGCGGTCGAGGTGACCGGCACGGTCGAAGAAGACCTGCCCGGTGGCGCTTCCACCAACCTCACAACGACCCAGATCGGCGGCAGCCCGACGGTCAGCATTGAAAGCAGCGGCAATACCCTGCCCGCCGCGACCATCCTTGGCACCGGCGGACGCGTGGCGCCCCAGCAGGTGGTGGAAGACGACTCCTTCGGCTCCTTCGATCCCGAACTGGATGGCCTCGACTACTTCGAGAGCCTGGAAGGTATGCTGGTGACCGTGCCCGACGCCGTGGCCGTCTCCGCGACCAACCGCTTCGGCGAAACCTGGGTGGTCGCCGACGAGGGCGACACTGTCGGCCCCGAGGGACTGAACCCGCGCGGCGGCATCGATCTAGAGGCCGACGACCTCAATCCGGAACGCGTCCAGATCCAGACCGACAGCGACCTGGGCGCCGATGTCGGCGACGGCCTGGGTGACGTCACCGGTGTCCTGAGCTACGACTTCGGCAACTACGAGGTGCGCCCCACCGGCCCGGTCGCCGTCACCAGCGATGGCGGCCTGCAGGCCGAAACCACAGAGCTGGTCGGCACCGAGAACCAGGTCACCGTTGCCAGCTACAACGTGCTGAACCTCGACGGCAGCGGCGGGGACGCCGCACAGATGGCGATCCTGGGCCAACAGATCGCCAACAACCTGGGCGGCCCCGATATCATCGCGCTGCAGGAAATCCAGGACAACAACGGCACGGTCGACGACGGCACAACCGATGCAAGCCAGACGCTGCAGCAGCTTGTCGATGCCATTGCCGCGGCCGGCGGCCCGACCTATCAGTTCTTCGACGTCGCGCCGGACGACGGCAGCCAGGGCGGACAGCCCGGCGGCAACATCCGGGTTGCCTACCTCTACAATCCGGAGCGGGTAGACCTGATCCCGGACTCGGTCGAAGCCCTGGCCGATCCGGCCTTTGAAGGCAGCCGCATTCCTCTGAAGGCGGACTTCGCATTCGAAGGCAACGAGTTTACCGTCATCAACAACCACTTCTCCTCCAAGTTCGGTTCGACACCTGTCTACGGCTCGCAACAGCCCTTCATCGACGCCGGCGTCGAAGAACGCGAAGCCCAGTCGCAGGCCATCAACGACTACGTCGACGGCCTGAAAGCGGAAGATCCGGACGCCAACGTCATCGTTCTCGGCGACCTCAACGACTTCCAGTTCGCCTCGCCCCAGCCGATCCTGACCGGAGAATCCGATGGCAACCAGGTGCTCTTCAATCAGATCGAAGAGCTGGGCGACGACGAGGTCTATACCTTTAACTTCCAAGGCAACTCCCAGGTTCTCGACCACTTTCTGGTCACCGAAAACCTGCGCGAGGACACGGAATTCGACATCGTCCACGTGAACGTCGATTTCGACGACGGCGCCCGCGAGGGCAGCGAGACCGGCAGCGATCATGAGCCCATCGTTGGTCGCATTTCCTTCGATCCCCAGCCGGAAACCTTCAAGCTTCAGATCCTGCACGCTTCGGATCTGGAAGGCGGGGTCGAAGCCGTTGAACGGGCCGGCAACTTTGCCGCCATCGTCGACTTCCTGGAGGACACCCACGAGAACTCCATCACCCTCTCGGCCGGTGACAACTTCCTGAGCGGCCCCTTCTTCAGTGCCGCCGACGACCGAGATATCTTCCGCGACCAGGGTGTGTTCAACGACTTCTACAACGAGCTCTTCGGTCTGGAAGCGCCGGACGATCTCTACGAGAGTCTGCGCGAAGGCGGCGGCCGGGTCGACATCTCGATCATGAACGCCATCGGCTTCGACGCCTCGGCCCTGGGCAACCACGAGTTCGATCTCGGCACCGCAACCCTTGCCGACATCATTGCACCGCAGTTCCGCGACGAAGACGGCGTCATCGACGACCGCTGGGCCGGCGCCCAGTTTCCCTACCTGGCGGCCAACCTGGATTTCTCCGGAGATCCGAACCTGGCCGACCTCTTCACCAACGCGATCCTGCCCAACACCGACTTCGAGACCGGGCCGGAGCAATCGGCAACCAGCACCCCCTCGCCCAAGATCGCCCAGGCGACGATCATCGAGGAAGGCGGCGAACAGATCGGCGTTATCGGCGCCACCACACCGAACCTGGCGGCCATCTCCTCACCCGGTGACACAACGGTCATCGACGGCGATAACCCGGATGACATGGATGCCCTCGCGGCGGTCCTGCAGCCGGTGATCGACGCTGTCATCGCCCAGGGTGTGAACAAGGTCATCCTGGTCACCCACCTGCAGCAGATCAGCCTGGAGAAGGAACTGATCGGCAAGCTGCACGGCGTGGACGTGATCATCGCCGGCGGGTCTGACACGCTGCAGGCCGATGCGGAGGACGTCACAAGAGGCCTCAACGACGGCGATACGCCCGATGAGGACTATCCTTTCAACACCACCAACGCCGACGGCGATCCGGCTGTCATCGTCAGCACCGACGGCGAGTACTCCTACGTCGGCCGGCTG